>NZ_VEED01000100.1 GCF_007678255.1 Bacillus sp. X1(2014)
AAGTTGAAGAATATAATATTATCAAATCTATCCCTGGTATCGGAGAAAAGATCGCTGCAACGATCTTTTCAGAAATTGGGGAAATAGATCGATTTACTGACCCTAAAAAATTGGTGGCTTTCGCTGGGGTTGACCCAAGTGTTTTTGAATCTGGCAAGTTTACAGCCACCAAAAATCGCATTACGAAAAGAGGTTCCAGCAGGCTT
>NZ_VEED01000101.1 GCF_007678255.1 Bacillus sp. X1(2014)
AAGTTGAAGAATATAATATTATCAAATCTATCCCTGGTATCGGAGAAAAGATCGCTGCAACGATCTTTTCAGAAATTAGGGAGATAGATCGATTTACTGACCCTAAAAAATTGGTGGCTTTCGCTGGGATTGACCCAAGTGTTTTTGAATCTGGCAAGTTTACAGCCACCAAAAATCGCATTACGAAAAGAGGTTCCAGCAGGCTT
>NZ_VEED01000010.1 GCF_007678255.1 Bacillus sp. X1(2014)
ATAGGTGGAAAAACAGTGAAAAAGTCAAAAGGGGTTCGGAATGTAAACATTCCGAACCCCTTTTGTCGACAATCTGACATGGTGCTTCCGCGCCATGTTTTTTTATTTTATTTTATTTTTACTGAAAATTTGCTATTATTTATTCTTAAATGTGTAAGTGCAACAAGGGGAGGAATAGTGTTGGCCGATCTAGCTTTTAGTAAAGAATCATCAGAATTTAAAAAAGGAATTCAAGCCGGGATAAGTATTGGAATTGGCTATTTTCCAATTGCGCTGACCTTTGGTCTTCTCGCTAAGACTTCGGGACTATCTCTATCTGAAACGGTGTTAATGAGCTTAATTGTATTTGCTGGTGCATCCCAATACATATCGCTGAGCCTAATCGCTTATGGTACAGGAATATTTGAAATTATTTTAACAACGTTTATCGTAAATATTCGTCATTTCCTAATGAGCACATCCCTGAATGAAAAGGTTGAAGAGGACCATCTACTCAATAAGTTAATTTATTCATTTGGGATTACAGATGAAACATTTTCAGTGGTTGCTACAAAAGAAGGCCCGGCGGCAACCGGTTTTTTATTCGGTGTTATTTCGGTATCATACTCTAGTTGGGTAGTTTTTTCTGGACTGGGTCATTTGATTGGAGCTAACCTGCCTCAAACCCTGCAGGACAGCATGGGGGTCGCGCTATATGCCATGTTTATTGGACTTCTAGTCCCATCCATGAAAAAGAGCATAAAAGTAGTATTTCTAGCGGTACTAGGCGCGATATTTAATTCGATTTTTACCATTGGAAACCTCATGGCTCAAGGCTGGGCCATTGTTACCGCCACCCTTTTATCAGCCATCATTATCGAATCAGTTGAAGTAATTAAAAGGAATCGGAGTGTAAGACATGAAAACTGAAATCGTTTGGATGATTCTTGGAATGGGTTTGGTTACATATATACCGCGTATGATGCCGTTTGTTTTATTCAAAGGGAAAGAACTGCCACCCTTTATTCAAGGAGTATTAAAAAATGTTCCGTATGCTACACTGGGGGCGTTAATTTTTCCAGCGATTATTTTTATTCAGAAGGATGATATCTGGTATGGGGTATTAGGGGCCGCTGCCGCTTTTATTGCGGCTTTTTTAGGAGCTAATATTATTGTAGTAGTGCTTGGTTCTATTGCTGTCCTATCCATATATTCGTATCTTATGTAAGTCGGTATTTCATACCGGCTTTTTTATTGTATAGGAAATTATAAAATAATTTATGGTGGATACATTCAAATGGCTCTCTGAATCCAGCTCCAGCGCCCAGCGGCTAGTGTACTTCGCTCTCCGCCCTACGATAAGTCAAGCACGAATGCGCTCCGCTCTTCGTGTTTCCTTTATCTCGGTTGGAGCGCTCCAGTCCATACGCCGCAAAACGGGCGCTTGCGCTTTTTGTTCTTGTCTAGGCTCAAGCGCGGAGGCACTTGCATTTTAATTGTTCTAATTTGTCTTTTTTTAACTAAACTAAGTATAGAGAGTTTGTACAAAAAGGGGGACAAATCATGGCGAGAAAAATGGGAGTCTATGCGGTTGTGGGCTACATTCTATATGGATTGTTTTTTTATTGGTATTTATTTTATTTTGCTGACTCAAGCCTTCCTTTCGAATATGAAGGATCGAAGGCTGACCCGGCCACCTTTTTGAATGGCAGGGAACTTATGCTGAGTGAGGAGTACTCTAAAATAAGAAATTTATTATTTTTCTTATCTACTCCCTTAGAATGGCTTATTTACTTCTTAATATTATTATTCGGCTTATCTAAAGCAATCAAGAATTGGGCTGAAAACTCCTCTAGGTATAAATTTCTCCAAACAGCCATTTATCTGATTTGGCTATCTGTTTTTGCTTATTTGGCGACATTTCCATTAAGCTATATTAGTTTTAAATTATCAAAAACGTATAATATTTCGACCCAGTCGTTTGCTTCCTGGATGAAAGATGAGTTAATAGATTTTTGGATTAATTATGGGACGTGGCTGATCATTGTTCCGGTATTATACTGGTTGATGAAGAAAAGTCAGAAACGCTGGTGGCTGTATGGATGGCTCTTATCCATTCCATTTACATTATTTATGATGTTTCTCCAGCCAGTTGTGATTGATCCGTTATATAATGACTTTTATCCTTTAAAAAATAAAGCATTGGAAACAAAAATCTTGACCCTGGCTGAAAAGGCTCAAATTCCAGCTACTCATGTATTTGAAGTGAATAAGTCAGAAGAAACGAATGCTTTAAATGCCTATGTTACGGGGATTGGTTCTAATGCTCGGATTGTCCTGTGGGATACTACCTTAAATAAACTATCGGATAATCAAATCTTATTTATAATGGCTCATGAAATGTGCCATTATGTTGAAAAACATATTTATTTTGGAATAGCTGGCTACTTGCTGATATCACTGCTCGGTTTGTATTTGACCTATAGGATTATGAATTGGGCAACAAGACGATGGGGCAACGAATTGAAAATCTCAGATGTAAGAGATATCCGTTCACTGCCATTATTTTTTATGATTCTTTCGATGCTTCTGTTTGCTGCCAGTCCGTTTACTAATTTTACTTCCCGTTATCAGGAAACTCGCGCTGACAAATACGCGATTGAAATGACCAAAAATCCAGAAGCAGCGATTACATCTTTTCAGGAATTAACTCGTTCTGGTTTAAGTCAAGTAAATCCACCGTTATTAGTAAAAATCTTCAGGTATACCCATCCTTCCATGCTTGACCGGATATCGACGCTTGAAGAGTACGAATTAAAGCATAGAAATAAATAGATACAAATCAAAAAAGGGCTGCAGACATCGTTAGATGTCTGCAGCCCTTTTTGTTGGCGAAAAATAAAAAAGCCGTCAGTCATGACGGCAGTTAAAAGTAATTACGTTCCAAACTTTTTGTTAATTTCCTTTAGTTGCCCGGATAACTTGAGAAATGACTTTTTGTCTCGAGAATCAATGGCCACATCGATTTTTTGCAGTAGTTTTTCTCTTTCAACTGTTAGCTGAATTTCGGACAGCAGCATGTCGATGTATAAATCCTGGACAAAGTTCTCTTTCAAGCGATTGCGTTTCATGGCACCAAGTTTCATTAATTCCGTGTATGATTTTTCATTCATGAAAATCACCTCTGATACTTTTTAAAATTATATGGGTTTTTTTGAAGAATATCTCAGTTTTTATAATTTTCAGATAAATATTTATTTAGCCTAAATTTTGTGAATAATTTAGGAACAGTTCAGAAAAGTAAGGGAATAAAAAACAAGGAGTGTTAAGATATGATGGATAAGATGAAAAAGGAGTTGAATGGATTGAAGCAAATCGAGATCGAAGATTATGAAATCAATTCACGTACGATGTTTGTAGAACCGGTGGTATATGGTAGTAAAATTTACTCACGTGTAGTGGAAGTAGAAGATGAATTCTTGTTACCCTTTAAGCCCTTGGATCTAATTAAAAAAAGTTGCAATTATTATGGTGTCGATTACGAAAGCAGGAAAAGAGGAACACGGCAACTAATTGGTTATTTCCGAAAACTCTCAATCATCATTGAACCAACTTACCACATCTATTTTTTCCCTACAGTTTCGCCGCTTAAACCTGAGTGTATTTGGATAGCATTTGAACATGTGGAATGTTATCGCCGCGTAGCCGCACAAAAGACAATGATCACTTTCCGTAACAAACAATCACATTTATTTCCAGTTCCAGTAAGTACAATAGAAGTACAGATGTTAAGAACTTCATTATTAAAAACAAAGCTCATGCAAAGAATAGAAAGTAATGGGAGAAAGTTCTTTAATAAGGCAAATGGACCCCAGTTGATAAATGCATCGGAAAGCTCCCTAGAATACGATGCCTATTCGAAGGATCCAAAGTAAGGTTGCTTATTTCTAACAATTAACGGGACAGATGTTTTTTTAATAAATAGGCCTCCATTATTTCTTGGACCTTATTGCGTATCCTTGGGTTAAAGTAATTATGGTTTTCTTCGTAGCCTTTATAGATAAACCTGTATAAAGTAAAAGCATCGTCCCGTTTTGTTTCAATTACCTGAAGTTTATTTTTTTTCATATAATGTTTTACTTCCGCCAATTCCTTCTGGATTTCCTTCATCGTTTCCTCAATCAAATCTAAATAGGGTTGTTTTAATTTAAAAGGGCTTTTTTCGACAACGGTTAAATCCCGGTTTAAGATAATTAGAACCATTGGCAAATACATTGCCTTCTCCATTATGTCTCGATCATCTTCGGGGATTCTGGTCATTTTTTTCAGTCACACCTTTCGTTATAATAAGAACAAATGTTCCTCCTTATTTTACAAAAAAGGAACATTAAAAGCAATAGGACTTAACATAAACAAAACTCGTCATTTGGCGAGCTTTTTTTATTGAAATAATCTGTTGTTATATGAGAAAGTTTTTATTAATAGAAGGATATCTGATAGGGGAAAATGAATTAAATGAAGAAACCCCTAAAGAGAAAAAACGGTCATATAACTAGGAGCATAAAAAACATGGATGAATAGGTGATAATCAATGAGATCTGATAAACATCAAGTGAAGAAAAAGAGACGATGGCCATCCGTTTTACTAGTATTCTTACTGCTAATTGGGGCAGTAGCGGGCTATGCTTATTATCAATACAAGCAAGGAGTTAACCAATCACTAAAAAAAATTGATAAAAAGGCATCAAATATTGTCTATACTTTCGAAGGGCAAAAGGATCAGTATGGGGGGACGAATATCCTTTTGCTTGGAAGTGATGCAAGAGGGAAAGAAAAGTCTCGCGCAGATACAATCATGATTGTTCATTATAATGAAGACAAAGGAACCTTTAAATTAACTTCAATTATGAGGGACAGTTACCTCGAGCTTCCGGGACATGGTAAACATAAGGTTAATTCAGCATTTGCACGCGGTGGACCAGAATTAATGAGGCAAACGATTAAGCAAAATTTTGATATTGACCTTCAATACTATGTCATTGTCGATTTTCAAGGCTTTGTGCAACTTATCGATGAAGCATTCCCTAATGGGGTAGAGATCGATGTAGAGAAAAAAATGTCAAAAAATATTGATGTAACTTTAGAGCCAGGTCTGCAAAAATTAAATGGAGAGGAAATGCTTGGTTATGTCCGCTACCGTCATGATGCTATTGGGGATTTTGGAAGGGTAGAACGTCAACAAAAGGCGGTTAAGGCCATCGGAGATCAATTGATGGGACTGCAAACGATACCCAAGCTCCCTAAACTTATTGGGGTAGTGACTCCTTACGTGAATACAAATATGAAAACTTCAGACATAACATTTATGGCGAAGGATTTCTTTTCAAATGATCGTGGAAATATTGATACGTTACGAATTCCTGTTGAAAATAGCTATTCGGATGCTCGTATAGCTGGGGAAGGTGCCGTATTAGATATCAATGTTGAAAAAAATAAAGAGGCACTTCATCAATTTATCACAAAGTAATCATTGGTACTGCTAATTCGTAAAAAAATGAGGAGAAATAGGATGGACATTGAATCATTAAAAGCATGGTTTACGCTTGAACATATAATGAGTCTAATTCGTGAATATCGAACCCTTGGCCCCATACCTGGCATAATGCTTATTGTCATTGAAGCTTTTTTGCCATTTCTCCCATTGTTTTTATTTGTAATGGCTAATGCCAGTGCTTTTGGACTCTGGTTAGGATTTTTATATTCATGGCTCGGAGCCTGTATTGGGGCCATACTCGTATTTTTACTAGTCAGAAGGTATGGGCAGCAAAAGTTATTATCTTTTTTGCCCAAGCACCCTCAGGTTCGTAAATTGATGGATTGGCTGGATCGTCATGGATTCGGCCCCCTCTTTTTATTGCTATGTTTTCCATTTACCCCCTCAGCTGTAGTGAACATAGTTGCAGGTCTTTCTAAAATTCGCCTTGCCCAATACACGTTAGCTGTGTGTATCGGGAAGATGGTGATGATATTCACAATTAGTTTTGTGGGCTATGATATCCAGTCATTGCTGACGAAGCCTCTTCGGACTGTTGTAGTATTGCTTATTATATTCATTCTTTGGATTGTTGGTAAAAGAATTGAAGGCCGAATGAATAAGAGCACGGAAACTGACCATAATGGTGAAATAGATAGAAACTATAAGCAGGAGAAACGGAGGAGCGTTAATGAAGATTGAATGGAAAAAGGAAGGCATGGAGTGGGCTAAGGCTTTTGCGATTGGAATCATTATTTTTGCTTTTATTCGTACATTTTTCTTTTCAAATTATGTTGTCGAAGGCGAATCAATGATGCCAACGCTCCAGGATGGAAATAAGCTGGTAGTTAATAAGCTTGGTTATCAAGTGGGGGAATTGAATCGATTCGATGTGATTGTTTTTCATGCCAATGAAAAAGAGGATTTTGTAAAACGGATCATCGGCCTGCCAGGAGACAAGATTGAATATCGAGATGACCTATTGTATATTAATGGGCATAAGTATGATGAACCATTTTTAAATGTGTACAAACAAAAATCACCTGGAATAAGGATTACTGGTGATTTCAGTTTAAAAGAAATTACCGGTGAAAATACTGTCCCTGACGGAAAGTTATTTGTCCTTGGTGATAATCGATTAGGAAGTTGGGACAGCCGACAATTCGGTTTTATTTCAGCCAGTCAAGTCGTAGGTAAAGTCGATTTACGCTACTGGCCCTTAAATGAAATGGACGTCCATTTTTAAATATTGAGATGAAGGCACTTACACGATGAAGAATCGTGTTTTTTTTGTCTTAAAACCGTATAATTTACCAATTATGGCTTGAATCTGTACATGGGTATTGCAAACGTTTGTGCTTATTTTATGATAGAATGGGAGATATAAAGTTTAAGAGTGGTTGTGGAAAGCGAGGTTTTTACATGTCATTAAGAATGGTAATCGGGCGGTCAGGAAGCGGCAAAACAGCTATGTTCATCGAAGAAATAAAGGAGCGGCTTCTGGAAAAACCAGAAGGTACACCGATCATTTACATCGTTCCTGAACAGATGACTTTTTTATCTGAATACCGCTTGGCAACAGACCCAGCAATCGGCGGAATGATCCGCGCTCAAGTATATAGTTTTTCACGACTAGCGTGGCGGATCTTGCAAGAAACAGGCGGGATTAGCCGAATCCATTTAAGCAGTGTAGGGATGAGCATGCTCATTCGCAAAATTATTGAAGAGCAAAAGGAGCAGCTAGGACTTTTTCAACGTGCTGCCGATAAGACTGGATTTATCAAACAGCTTGAGCAAATGATCACTGAATTTAAACGATATTGTATAAGACCCGAGGATTTAATTCAGAGCGCATTCCAATCTAATGGTGATGCAACAGCGGCCAATGCCTTAAATGATAAAATCAAAGATTTAGAAATTATTTATAAAAAGTTTGAGGATGAAATTTTTGGTAAATATATCGATTCAGAGGATTACTTTACACTCTTAGCCGAGAAAGTGTCCCATTCAACCTATTTAAAAGATGCAGAAATATATATTGATGGTTTTGATAGTTTTTCACCACAGGAATATCGGGTAATGGTGGAATTAATGAAACATTGCCAAACTGTTTCAATTGCACTAACAACCGATCATTTATCCTTTGGTTCAGCTCCTGATGAACTAGACTTATTCCGCTTATCTGGTGGAACTTGTTTTTCCATTTATGATTTAGCTAAAGCAAATGGTATCGAGATAGAACAGCCTGTCATTTTAAAAGAGCAGAAAAAATGGTCTGAGCCATCCTTGTGTCATCTGGAAGAAAAATTTGATACGCGTCCTGTAGTACCATTTTTGGATAAGTCCCAAATTCATATTTGCCAAGCTGCAAATCGTAGAGCCGAGATAGAAGGGATTGCCAGAGAGATTCGTGATTTTGTCAGAACAAAGGGTTTCAGGTACCGGGATATCGCATTGTTAATCAGAAATGGGGGGGACTATCATGAGATTGTTGAACCAGTTTTCAATGATTATCAGATTCCCTATTTTATTGACCAAAAACGGACGATGCTTAACCATCCTTTAATTGAATTAATTCGATCGAGTCTTGAGGTGATTAATTCTTACTGGCGCTATGAACCGGTATTTAGAGTAATTAAGACAGAATTATTATTCCCCCTTCAGGAAAATACCGCTAAAATGCGCGAGAGAATGGACAAACTAGAAAATTATTGTCTTGCATACGGAATAAACGGAAGTAAATGGACGAAAAAAGATCGTTGGAGCTATCGGCGCATTAGAGGGCTGGAATTAGAGGTTAACTCTCAAACCGATGCAGAAAAAGAGATGGAACAAGAGTTAAATGAATTAAAACTGATGATTACAGCGCCGATATTACGTCTATCAAGAAGATTGAAAAAAGCTGATTCAGGACGAAAACTCTGCGAAGCCATCTATTTATTGCTAGAGGAATTGGATGTCCCAGCCAAGCTTGAAAAGTGGAAGGCAGATGCCGAGGAAAAGGGTAATCTGGTAAAAATGCGTGAGCACGAACAAGTCTGGAATGCTGTCATTGACCTTCTCGATCAATATGTTGAAATACTCGGGGATGAGCCAGTCCCATTAAAGGCATTCGCGGCGGTGTTAGAGTCAGGTTTTGAATCCTTACATTTCTCACTTATTCCACCTGCACTTGACCAGGTTTTGGTTGGGGATTTAGAAAAATCAAGGCTGAATGAAATAAAAATTGTCTTTGTGGTGGGTGTCACTGAAGGAATATTGCCTGCGAAAATATCGGATGAAGGGATTCTTTCAGATGAAGACAGGGAAATGCTTTTGGCAGCTGGGGTCAATATTGCACCTAGCAGCAGGACACGGTTGCTCGATGAAAACTATCTAGCCTATAAAGCTTTTACCGCACCATCTGAAGCCCTTTTTGTGTGTTATCCACTTGCGAATGATGAAGGAAAAGCGTTAATTCCTTCCTCGTATATTAAGAGACTGAAAGATATGTTTCCAGATGCTAATGAGCTTTTCTACGTTTCAGATCCATCACAAGTTTCGGAACGGAGTCAACTAAGTTTTATTTCAAATTTTACAACTACGTTGTCTTACCTCAATTCCCAACTGCAATGGAAAAAACGAGGATATCCAATTTCTGATCTTTGGTGGGATGTTTATAACTACTATCTTGATAGTTCAGGGAAGGACAAGGCCAAAAAAGTGTTTTCAAGCCTGTTTTATTCGAACCCAGTAGTAAAACTTTCTACAGAGACAGCAGATGAATTATATGGCGAAGCCATTCAAGCTAGTGTTTCCAGAATGGAACTATATAACTCTTGTGCTTTTTCTCATTTCGCTCAGCACGGTTTAAAGCTCCGGGACCGCCAAGTATATCGGTTAGAGGCTCCTGATATCGGGGAGTTGTTTCATGCAGCCCTAAAACAGATTGCGGATATTGTCAATGAACAAAACCTTTCTTGGGCAGAGCTTTCAAGGAAACAATGTGAAGAGCTCTCGAAGGAAGCAGTCATGACATTAGCCCCTAAATTGCAAAACGAAATATTATTAAGCTCAGAGCGACATCATTATATTAAACGGAAATTGGAGCAAATTATTACCCGTGCTTCTGTTGTATTAAGTGAGCATGCTAAAGTGAGTGGTTTTTCACCTATTGGTTTGGAATTAGGATTTGGACCAAATGGAAAACTGCCGCCATTATCATTCTCACTGAAAAATGGGAAAAGAATGGAGTTAGCTGGTAGAATTGATCGAGTCGATCAGGCAAAAGCTGCAGATGACAGCGTCTTTTTACGAGTTATTGACTACAAGTCAAGTGAAAAGGATGTCAATTTTAGCGAAGTGTATTATGGGCTTGCACTGCAAATGTTAACATACCTTGATATTGTTATGACACATTCGAATGAATTGGTAGAGATGAAAGCCAGTCCTGCAGGTGTTCTCTATTTCCATGTTCATAATCCTTTTATTAATACAACCAAAATGTTGACGATTGATGAAATCGAAAAGGAAATGATGAAAAAGTTTAAAATGAATGGATTAATGGTAAGTGATCAAAATGTAATCCGGCTGATGGATAAAACACTTGAATCGGGTGATTCACAAATTATTGCGGCTGGTATAAAAAAAGATGGGAATTTATCTAAAAAATCAAAAGTTGCCAGTCTATCAGAGTTTGATGACCTGAAAACGTATGTCCGTAAATTATATCTAAAAACAGGTAACGCTATAATCGATGGTCAGATTGATATAGCACCATATAAATTAAAGGATAAAACACCTTGTACATTTTGTTCTTATAAATCAGTTTGTCAATTTGACGAGGCCATTGAGACTAATCAATTCCGGGTTCTCACACCGCACTCGAAGGAAGATGTACTAGAATTGATTAGGAAGGAGGTTCGAGAATATGAGTAAGGTTGCTATTCCGCCCAAGCCAGAAAATGTAACATGGACTGATGACCAATGGAAGGCAATAATGGCAAAAGATAGAGACATACTCGTCGCGGCAGCGGCTGGTTCGGGAAAGACGGCTGTCCTCGTGGAAAGAATCATTCAAAAAATTCTATCAAAAGAAGATCCGATTGATGTTGATGAATTATTGGTAGTGACCTTTACGAATGCATCGGCAGCTGAGATGCGGCATCGAATAGGGGAGGCGCTTGAAAAAGCTATTGATGCGGACCCAAGGTCTCGCCATTTAAGAAAACAGCTCAGCTTATTAAACAAAGCATCCATTTCAACTCTTCACTCTTTTTGTATGGAAGTCATCCGAAAATATTATTACTTAATCGACGTAGACCCAGGGTTTCGAATTGCTGATGAAACAGAGGCGCAATTAATCCGCGATGAAGTGATGGACGAGTTATTTGAAGAAGAATATGGCCAAAAAGATAATGATGCCTTTTTTAACCTTGTGGATTCATTCACTAATGACCGCAGCGATGCTGCTTTAATGGATATTGTTCGGTCTATTTACGATTTTGCTAGCTCAAATCCAGAGCCAGATCGATATTTACGGTCGATAATAAATATGTATGATGTTTCATCGATTCAAAATATAGAGGACCTTCCTTTTATACAGGACCTGCTTTTTGATATTGAACTACAATTAGAAGCGGCTAGAGAAATGATAAACCGGGGGCTGGAAGTTACGAAGCTGCCAGGCGGACCAGCACCTAGAGCCGAAAATTTTCTAGATGATTTAATGGTAATTGATACTCTTCTACTTGCCAAAAAGGAATCTTGGGAAACACTTTATCAAGCATTAATGACCTGGTCATTTTCACGGGCAAAACAAGTGAAAGGTGATCACTTTGATAAAGAACTAACGGATAAGGCTCAAAAACTTCGCGACAAAGCAAAGAAAAAAATTCAAGATATAAAAGCGGAATTATTCTCTCGAAAACCTGAAAGCTTTTTACGTGATATGGAAGAGATGCGGCCGTTAATAGAAACATTGGTACATCTTGTGAAGGAATTTTCACAGCGGTTTGCAAAGGTGAAAAGGGAAAAAGGACTTGTCGATTATGCAGATTTAGAACATTACTGCCTTGGAATTTTGATAAAAGAAATCTCAACTGAGGGTGAGTTTCTTCCATCAGAAGCGGCTCTTGCATACCAAAGGCATTTTAAAGAAGTCTATTGTGATGAATATCAAGACACAAATATGGTGCAGGAAACCATCCTGAAACTTGTCACGAAGAATGAAGAGCAGAATGGAAATATGTTTATGGTCGGAGATGTGAAACAGTCCATTTACCGCTTTCGATTGGCTGAGCCAAACCTTTTCTTAAGCAAGTATACCCGCTTTAAAGTCGACGGAGAGTCAACGGGATTACGTATTGATTTAGCACGAAATTTCAGGAGCAGAAGTGAGGTACTCGATGCTACCAATTATTTATTTAAACAAATTATGGGTGTTAAGGTGGGCGAAATCGAATATGACGAGGCGGCAGAGTTACGTGCAGGTGCACCCTATCCAGAAGATGAGCCCTTTCCAGTTGAACTTCTGCTGATTAATCAAAACGTTGAAGAAAAAGAATCATCAACCGCGACATCTGAAGTTGAGGCAGGGACAGAGGCGGAACTAGAAGAATTTGATGCAGTTGGTCTGGAACAATCTCAACTTGAAGCAAGGGTTATTGCTTCTAAAATTAAAGAATTAGTAGCTGCTGGAGCACCAGTATATAATCCAAAAACAAAATCTACTCGGCCGCTCATGTATCGGGATACAGTTATTCTGCTCCGTTCAATGACATGGGCGCCGCAGATCATTGAAGAATTTAAGCAGCAAGGGATTCCCGTTTACGCCAGTCTCTCAACGGGGTACTTTAACGCAACGGAAGTGGCCATTATGATTTCACTTCTGCGTGTTATTGATAATCCATTCCAAGACATCCCTCTTGCCTCTGTATTACGGTCCCCCATCGTTGGATTGAACGAGGAGGAACTATCAATCATTCGCATTCAACAAAAGCGAGGCTCATTTTGGGAGGCAGTTACCGCTTTTTGCAAAAGTAAACAAGCTGAGAATACGGCTGCATGTTACGAAAAACTGCGACGCTTTTATGACTTTTTGACAGGATGGCGTTCTATGGCAAGGCAGGGGTCACTTTCGGAATTAATTTGGCAGCTGTACCGCGATACTCAGTTTTATGATTTTGTCGGTGGTTTACCGGGAGGAAAGCAGCGTCAAGCGAACCTGCGTGCATTATATGATCGAGCCCGGCAATATGAACACACCTCTTTCCGTGGTCTGTTCCGGTTCCTGCGGTTTATTGAACGAATGATGGAAAGGGGAGATGACCTCGGGGCAGCAAGGGCACTTGGAGAGCAAGAGGACGTTGTCCGAATTATGACAATTCATAGCAGCAAAGGGCTTGAATTTCCAGTTGTATTCATGGCAGGAATGGCCCGAACCTTTAATATGGCTGATATACGTAAACCATATATGCTTGATAAAGAATATGGATTTGCTTCTAAGTATGTAAATGCAGAAAAAAGAATATCGTATCCTTCCTTACCACAACTTGCTTTTAAGCGAAAAAAGAAAATGGAAATGCTTGCCGAAGAAATGCGTGTCTTATATGTAGCTATGACAAGAGCAAAGGAAAAACTTTATTTAACCGCAACACTAAAAGATACTCTCAAAAAAATTGACCATTGGAATGATGTTGCAGCCAATACAGAATGGCTGTTAAAAGATTATGAACGGGCAGCTGTTTCAAGCTATATTGATTGGATTGGTCCGGCCCTTGTTCGCCATCAAAATAGTAAAGAATTTAGAAGTAATGAAACGATAAATCCACTTATACCTGAAGAAATCACAAATCACCCTTCCGTATGGAAAATTTCTTTGCTAAGTGCTGAAGAGGTGAAGCAGAAAGAAACAAAAGAAGATATAGAAGAAAATCATCTTCTTGAACGTGTACAAAAAGGTGCACTTGTCGAGATTACGTCACCATTTGCTGAAGAAATTAGGTCCCGCTTAGATTGGGAATATCAGTTTTCTAATGCTTCAAGCCATCGTTCAAAGCAATCCGTTTCGGAAATAAAGCGCCAAAGGGAAATGGCAGATGAACAAAGTGGAACCGACCTTGTAAACCACTTTAAGAAATCAATCGTAAAACGTCCTAAGTTTATGCAGGAAAAGCAATTAAGCCCAGCCGAACGAGGCTCTGCTATGCATATGGTCATGCAGCATGTCGATTTAACAAAAACAGTGAATCAAGAATCACTTCAAGAACAATTAACATGGATGGTTAATAATGAATTGTTAACCCCCGAACAAGCTGCAGTCATCGATAAAAATTTGATCATTCAATTTTTTGATTCCAATTTGGGACGAAGATACTTTAATGCTAAAACAATCAACAGGGAAGTTCCATTTACACTTTCGATGCATGCGCGTGATGTGTATCCTAATTGGAACGAGGAAGATGAATCTGTGTTTGTACAAGGGATTATTGACTGCATCTTTGAGGATGAAGACGGACTGGTTTTGGTGGATTATAAGTCAGATCGGATAACTGATCGCTATAAAGGCGGGTTTGACCAAGCCAAGATAATTCTTGAAAACCGCTATAAGATGCAAATTAACTTATATACCCGTGCAATTGAACAAATCTGGAAAAGAAAGGTCAATGAGAGGTATTTGTTTTTCTTTGATGGGGCTTATATTTTGAAGGTTGAGAAGGATTAATTCAATAAAAAATGACATAGACCATCTTGTGGTTTATGTCATTTTTTTAATTATTACCCACAATTGGCTGATCGACTACTTTCGTATCAAGTACATTTGTACCACTTAATCCCGAATTCGTCACGATGAATCCACCGGTATTAAATGCACCTGATCCTGCATTTGCCTTAGAGGCACTCTTTGGAGAGATATACACCGTATCGCCAAATTGCACAATACCGCCACCTACGTTAACGATTTGGACAGGACCGATAATCGCTGGCATACCAAACATCCTTTTTAGTAAAAACTTAGTTATATCCTTAAGAGTAACTTATGCATTTATTGTTGTCCTTGTTCTCCTTCGTCTTCTTCATTTCTAGGACTTGGACTTAACTGTCGAATATGCATAATTCTAGCTTCCATGGAAATATGACGGCTGCTCCCAACGTGCAAGAGGGAAGCTGAAGATATCCCCGTAATATCAATTCGGCCAACCTTAATTAAAGGGTTTGGATTTTGACGGGAGTATGTGAAAGATTCATTAATAGGTAGAAAAGGTATTGGTTCAGAATAGACTCTGTAAGGGGATAAATTCCCTTCATTTCCATAGAACACTTCGACCTCCCTTTGGACCGCGAGTGCTCTAGAAAGACTATTTATAATACAGGAATCCCCTAACTGTACCGTAGAGGAAAAAGAGACGATTTTAATATTAATCGTGTCTACACAAGAGGTTCTCTGCAGCATGTTGTTCACTCCACTGAAAGCGGAACAAAAGGACCAATAATTAATGATTCCGCAGGGGTATCAAAAGTAGAGGCTAACTGGATTGTCTCTGTATCGCCTACCATTACTAACGAGGAACTTGACACCCCAGTGATTTTTATGTTTTGGACAAAGAGTTCGCGGTTATAAACTACAAAGTTCATTCCGTATGCATCCCTTTCAGGTTATCAGGTAAATTACTAAAAAAAACCATTACCCCATTTTGAATTTCCTTCTTTAATGCTTCAATAATTAAATCATCTGACGGGGCATCTTCAATCGTGCGATTGTCCGAGGATTTGGTGTTTAAATGATGTTCGATTCTACTCGGAAGCTGTTTAATGATGTCTTGTTTTATGAATGCTAAATACTCGTCATTTGGTAGAACGTTCAATTCTCTTTGAGTAGCTTCCACGATCGGAGGTAAATCCGATTCTAAATATCTATAAATGGCTTCCTCAATTTTCATTGATCTTTGCATTTGATGTTTTGGTGAGATTGGGGTGGATAAGGATTGATTTTGGACCGCAAAATCTTCAATTCCTGCTAATTCGGATGGATTTAGACCAATGTTTAACGTTCCTTCAAGTGTCTCTACCTTTAGTTGATCAAATTTATATTCAATTTTGTCTACATGGATGGCTTGTTTTTCACATAATTGTTTGATTTCTGCTTGCATTTTTTGGAGAGTACTCTCTAAATACAGAATTCTCTGCTCCTGAGCTTGAATACACATCTGCAACCATTGAAGATATTGGGAATAATCCTGATACATGTAATCACCTCACAATTATTTCTCCAATAAACGTATCGATTTTCATAAGATAGGCGACTTATTTATCCTGTTCTCTTACCGAGGCTTGTAGGGGGACTGCTGGTGTCCCTAATAAAGAGCCTGAAGATTTGATCGTTTGTGGTGCAGGTCCAGTAAATCCGCCAGTATTATATAAATGAGCCGTAGGTTTAATAATCCCAGCACTGCCTATTTGTAAGACTGAGGAATTGGTAATCCCGCCAATTTTAATGAAATTAATCTGAATGGACTGCTGGATATAAAAGTTCATTTAAAATCACCCATTCATTAAGCATTTAGTGCAATCCCTTGATCGTAAAGATCTGAATCAGTTGTGTTGGTGGAACTTACATTATTTTGAAGTTGTAAGCTATCCCCAGTGTTAAAGGAACCAGCGCCAGAAAATGTTTTTGCGGTAGAAAATGGCATGATTTTATATACATCTCCAATATGGAAAACAGAACTGCTGCCAAGTGTAATGACCTGTGCAACTCCAACAATTGCTGGCATTTTCAACACCCTTTTTTTCATAGTATCTTCTACATCCTATGTATAGGCAAAGGTAATGTGATTGATTCGCCTAAATAAATTGAAATCAGTGGTTATTTATTTTGTTAGAAAATAAGTGGATAATGATTATAAATACCTATTATTTTCGATGAAAAATGATAGGTTGGTAGGATTTTTAATAAATAAGAAAGGGACTATTATAGGATTAAGAGAACAGTCGGAAATAAACACTGTTTCTCGATAAAGGCAAACCTGATGAAAATCAGTGACGCAAAGCTAAAGGGGCTAAGGTGCATGTGCACTAAGCCAGCCAGTTACCGAAAGATTAGGGTGTTTCATAATGATTATTCTATGTGTGCATAGGTCTTCTATGTATCTATGGATAATCTATGAATTTTATCCCCCCTTAGGTAAAGGCGGGGCTATTTCTATTTTACGGAGGTGAAAACTAATCGATTACTTAACCTGTTTTGGACCCATAAATCCACTTATTTTAGATGAAGATGTTTCAGAGGTTATGGTAAATGGACCTAACCAGGTGTACTGTGAACGAAAAGGGAAATTAGTATTAACATCAGTACAATTCCGTGACAATGAACATGTCATGACTATGATCGACAGAATTCTTGCCCCACTTGGATGGAGAATCGATGAAAGTTCGCCAATGGTAGATGCTAGGCTGCCTGATGGCTTACGAGTGAATGCCATCATTCCTCCCCTTGCATTAAATGGACCATCCATTACTATCAGGAAATTTTCAAAGTATCCCTACCAAATTGAAGATTTAATCAACTTTGGGACAGTGACCGAGGAAATGGCATTTTTTCTAGATGCATGCGTGAAAGCCCGGTTGAATATGTTTGTTAGCGGTGGCCCGGGGTCTGGTAAAACAACCACTTTGAATGCCCTTTCCAATTTTATTCCAGATGAAGAAAAAATCGTAACGGTTGAAGATGCAGCTGAAATTCAATTGGGACACGAGCATGTAATATCATTAGAGCTGCGACCTTCCGAAATAAAAGGTAAAAGGGCCATTTCAATTCGGGATCTTTTCAAGAAATCGTTACGTATGAGACCTGACCGGGTTATTATCGGAGAAGTCCGTGGTGGAGAAGCGTTTGATATGCTTCAGGCAATGAATTCTGGCCATGATGGTTCACTTGCTGCAGGGCACTCATATAGTCCAAGGGATATGATTAGCCGCCTGGAAACAATGGTCCTTTTAGCCGGAGTGAATAATTCGATTAAAACCATACGAGAGCAAATTGCCGGCGCAATCGATGTAATTATACAGCAAACTCGTTTAATGGATGGAACAAGGAAAATTATCAATATTACTGAAGTTCAAGGAATGGAAGGAGAAAATATCGTTCTGCAAGATATCTTTTCATTTAAACAAAAAGGACTTAATTCTGAGGGGAAAATTATTGGACAACTTATATCTACCGGTGTCCGCCCCAAATTCTATGATCGCCTAGAGGCATCTGGGATTCATATTCCGGCGTCATTGTTTAAATAAAGTAAGGTAATAAAAGGCATTAATTTTGTATAGTAGGGGCTGAATTTCCTTTTCTTAGGGTTCGGCTTTTTTTGTTCACTAAATTTGTTCGAGGGATTTGTCTCTTTGTGATTAAAAGGAAGTAACAATTGAAAAAATTGGGACGCTGAAAAATACTATTCAAGAATAAAGCTATACTTGAAAAATAATTTATAGCATTCTTCTGTTTGTTGCTATATTTTACTTCCTTTTTTTCGTTTTTATTAAAGGTTTATGGTATGATAAATTTCGATATATATGAAATTTCATACTTAAGGAGGAACTATATTGATTCACGGACATATCACGGCTTGGCTTTTAGCATTAATCTTATTTGTTGTGGCACTTTTTTTACATAAGGGTGGAAAAGAAAAAGGTGCAAAAATTGTTAAAATGATTTTACGAGTATTATATTTGCTTATTATTGCAACAGGTGTAGGACTTCTATTTTCGGTTTACAAAATTGATGTATGGTATGTTTTAAAAGCGGTTGTCGGACTGTGGGTAATCGGATTATTTGAAATGATCCTTAGCCGAGTGGCTAATAACAGAAGAACTTCTGTATTTTGGATTCAGTTTGTCGTTGCATGGGTTCTTGTTTTATATCTAGGTGGAAGATTGCCAATGTCATTTTTAAACCCATAATTTTAATGTTTCTTGTAAAGGCTGTCGAACAATTCGGCAGTCTTTTATATTTGCAAAAATGATAAACAACGTGACAACTGCTTAGTTTGGTTTTAATATTGAAATTAGTAGAGAGGAGAGGGATCCATATGCTCGTAAAAGTGTTTGCTAATCTCCGGCAAATTTGTGGTGGGGTAACGGTTGACGTTCAGCCAGATGGTGAAAGAGTAATAGATGTACTGGATAAAATGATTGAGATGTTTCCGCCTTTAAGAGATGAAATCTTTACAGCAGAAAAGGAACTTCTACCATTTGTTCATGTCTACGTAAATGGGAGAAATATTATCCATCTCGATGACCTAGAAACGAAAGTAAACGAGAAGGATCAATTTGCTCTATTTCCGCCAGTAGCAGGTGGGTAATATGGAAATACGAGAATTAGAATTTCGTGGGATAGGGATTGAACATCTAGGTATGTATTTTGAAGAATTAGGTGCCAAACCAGTGACTGACAAGTTCCCTTACATTTATGAAACGGAAAACTGGAGCGGATATATACTTTCGGAAGAGGAAATTTCATTTACTTCAAGTTTTAAAGTTAATAAAGTCAAAGTTCGTTTTTGTGCAAATGAAGCTCAAACTCTTGATGAATTAATCAAAAATTACCGCTATAAAACAACTAGAATAGGGGGTTAACCTCTATCAAAAAAGCTTCAGCACCTTTATGGGCAGAAGCTTTTTTGATATTTTTCTTAGACTGTTTGCTTTACTTCAGGATCGATAATACCCAATTCACGAAGTTTCTCATCTGTGACGAGGCCGTCTTTCCAGCCGCGAACTTGGTAATATTCTTCAAGCATGATATCCATTCGGCTAACATGACCTGCACTGTTTCCAGATGCTGGTTCTTCCGTAAAACGTTTTGGCAGGAAGTCGTCCTCGCGTTTATTAAAACCAGCTAGGTTATTGTAATAACGTTCAAGATTATAGATTCTCTCCCCAGCCTTCATCACATCCTCAGCAGTAAGCTGATTTCCTGTCATTGCACTATATTGCTCAGCATAATGCTCTGCGTTTTCAGAGAAGGAGGAGAACTTACAAATATTCATAGAATCGGAGAATGCTAGCATGTCTTGGAATACCTTTAATAATTCGCCTTTGCCTTCTGGCTTTAAGCGGTCAGTTGGTTCAGGGATACCGGCTATTTCACTGGCAACTGTGTATCCGCGCAGATGGCAGGCACCGCGGTTACTTGTTGCATAACCAAGTCCAATACCTTGAATTCCACGTGGGTCATATGCAGGGATAGACTGACCTTTAACAGACATGGACAGTTCAGGTGTTCCCCAAGCTGCTGCTGCACGTGCTGGTCCTTCCGCAAGAATCCCCCCGAAGCCTTCACGATGTGCAATCTTCTTGGTTAAATCAATCATAGAATCGGCATCACCCCAGATTAATTCCTCTGAAATGATTCCTTTTTCATAAGCTTCCATTGTAACAGAGAAGCAGTGGCCCAGTTCAATTGTATCTAGACCATATTCATTACAACGGTCGATCATATATGAAATCGCTTCTGCATCACTTAGTAAACAGTTTGAACCAAGTGACCAGGCAGATTCAAATTCAATACTTTCTACACGAGTTTTGTATTTGCCATCTTTTACTTCTACTTCGATTTTACAGCCAACAGGGCAGGCATGGCATGTATTATTGGCTACACGTAAATTCGTGTTATAATATTCACCGCTATGTTTCTCTGCTTCATCCCAGTGTGTTAGTTGGGAATTCTTAGTTGGAAGCGCTCCCACTTCATTGATTAAGTTAGTTAATACATTTGTTCCATATACGGATAATCCACCTTTATTAGGTGCAGTTAAGCCCCCATCAAGGATTGCTTTGACGGCTTTTTTATTAGCATCTTTGTAATCAGTATCCAATTTTGGCTGCGGCATATTGCCTTTTTGAGGAGCTTTAATGACAATCGCTTTTAACTTTTTAAAGCCTGCAACTGCAGCAGTACCACCGCGGCCTGCTGCCCGGTCATGCTCATTAATAAATGCGGCAAAGCGTACAGTGTTTTCACCCGCTTGACCAATAGTCATTACACTTAGATCTGTTTCTCCATGTTCATCTTTCATCGCTTGGATAAAAGCTCTAGTACTAGTTCCCCATAAGTTAGATGCATCGCGAAGCTCTGCTTTGCCATCTTCAATTAATAGGTATACAGGCTTGTCGCTTTTTCCTGAAAAAATAATATTATCCACACCAGCCCACTTTAGACGTGCTGCTGTCCATCCACCAATGTGAGAATCTGTAACTGTGCCAGTTAAAGGTGATTTTGTAACAACACAAAGGCGTCCGCTCATGGAAGAACGTGAACCTGTGACAGGACCTGTCATGATACATAGGATGTTTTCTGCAGATAAGGGCTCGACTTCAGGGCCGTTATCTAACACATACTTAACCCCAAGGCCGCGGCCGCCTATGTACTTTTTTGCATCCGCTTCATTTATTTCTCGGTAATTAACTACCCCATTTGTTAAATCGACCAATACTTCTTTGTTATTAAAACCGCCTAAATTCAAAGTTTTTCCCCTCCAATTCTAATTTTAAGGATTAGATATGAATCTCTTATAATATTAGAAAATGGTATAAGAGATTCCTTCCAAAATTATACTTAAACCTATTTTTTATTATATATCTTTTTAATTATTTTTAAAATTAAATAATTTGTAAACAACAACAATAATTAATAATTTGGTAAGATAATAGTAGTTTGGAAAAGAGGTGTAATATGAGTGATTTAGAACGCTATTCGAGACAGATTCTTTTTCAACGCATTGGGGAGACAGGTCAAATAAAATTATTGAATAGTAAAGTGGCCATTGTGGGAGTAGGAGCACTTGGCACGGTGATTGCGAACCATCTTGTCCGTTCAGGGCTGGGCTATATCCGTTTAATTGATCGGGATTTGGTTGAATTTTCAAATCTGCAGCGTCAGACGCTCTTTGATGAGGAGGATGCAAGCTTACAGCTTCCAAAAGTCATCGCTGCACAAAAAAGGTTAAAAAAAATAAATTCATCTGTTACCATTGATGCACATATCACTGATATAAACCTGGATAATGCAGAAGAATTATTAACAGGAATGGATTGCATCGTAGATGGCACCGATAATTTTATGACACGCTTCTTAATCAATGATGTAGCTGTTAAGTATCGAGTTCCCTGGGTTCATGGGGCTGCTGTTAGCTCTAGAGGGATGTTTACTTCCATAATACCAGGAAAAACACCTTGTTATCGCTGTCTCTTTCCAAATGTTCCAACTGGGACAGGGGAAACTTGCGATACCGTTGGTGTATTGTCACCGTTAACAGATATTATTGGTTCATTTCAAGCCCTTGAGGCAATCAAAATATTAATTGGGGAAAAGACTACACCTAATTTAGAACAAATTGATATTTGGGATTATTCCACCATGCAAATGGATATTTCCGAGGGGAGAAATCCTCATTGTCCAACATGTGTGAACCATCAATTTGATTTTCTCGATCGATCCTCAGAGCAGCAGATAGCTTTTACAACACTTTGCGGGCGTAATACCGTTCAAATTAATCCACGAAATAAACCCGAATTGGATATACGAAAGTTAGCCGCGAATCTTAAGAAAAGTGGCAATGTATCGGGAAATGACTATTTGCTCCGCTTTTCTCCAGATGTAGATATTTCAATTGTTGTGTTTAAGGATGCACGTGTATTGATTCATGGAACTAATGATGTGGTCAAAGCAAAATTGCTTTATTCCAAATATATCGGGAACTAAATGAATTCAAATGAAAAAGGCGTGGATGCCCATGCCTTTTTTTCTATGAAATCATTTTCTCTATCACTAATCGTTTTCCCGTATTTAATGTAAATTCAAACCGATCATTCACTTTTTCGTAATAACAAAAATGGTGTTGGACATTGCAAATTTGTTCTTGATTATCGAAGACTAAAAAATTTACCCCATCCTTGCGATTTTCATCCGATAAGAATGATAAATGATTATAACAATAGATGCAATCGTAAATAGAAAAGTTTAAGGAGTTTAAAGTGGTAACAAATTGAAAAAAGGCATCATCATTTATCCCATCTAAAAGCCTTTCAAGTGAATAGACTAAATGTTTCCTAATCCTGACTAAATCATGATTACGAAGCATGGTTGCTTCGTTTCCAATTCTGATTTTTCCTGTTTCATACAATTTACCTCTCTTCCAACGGTTCATTCGGAAGACTTCAATTTCTTGCTGAAGGTAATCATCTAACATTTCAGCTTCTTCCGTTTCCTCATCAAAGAAGATCCATTGTTCATTAATTTGTTCAACAGTTCCTTCAGTGTAGGCTCTTTCTTGAAAATCGTATAGTCTCATTCGTTGTTGTCGATTCATTATTAACCTCCGTGCCAGATGATATCATATTCTTTTTAGACATCTTCATGGGATTTTATAACTGAAAAATAAATTATCTTAAAATCTGACTTCCTTATGCAGCCTTCCGCTTTTCTTTTTGGACAATTAACCATTTCCTATGGGCTGAATACTATAAAACATGATTCATGTACAGTAGTTCTGTTAATGAGGAGTGTGAAAGGAAATGTGTGGCATTACAGGCTGGATTAATTTTGATAGGTCACTCAAAAACGAAGTAGAAACACTGACCAAAATGACAAATACTCTGGCAAAAAGAGGCCCTGATGAAACAAACATCTGGTCTGATGCAAATGTTGCTTTTGGTCATAAAAGACTGATTGTTGTTGACCCTGAAGGGGGAAGACAGCCAATGTCCAAACAAAAAGACGGATATAATTACACCATTTGCTATAATGGGGAATTGTATAATACAGAAGATATCCGCAAAGTTCTCCATACTAAAGGATATTCATTTAAAGGTCATTCTGATACAGAAGTTCTATTATCTGCCTATATAGAATGGGCGGAAGAGTGTGTAAATTATTTGAACGGAATTTATGCATTTGCTGTCTGGGATAGCAAAAGGGAGCACCTCTTTATAGGCCGAGATCGCTTAGGAGTAAAACCATTATTCTTCAGGGAACATGAGAAAGGTCTTTTATTCGCTTCTGAAACCAAGGCTATTTTAGCCCATCCAGAAGTCAAAACTGAAATCAATCAAGAAGGTCTTGCTGAAATCTTTGGAATTGGGCCTTCTAGATCACCAGGTTCCGGGGTCTTTAAAGGAATAAATGAACTTAGACCGGCACATGCTCTAACATTTTCAAAGAATGGTCTAAAAATTTGGCGTTATTGGAATGTAAAAAGTGAAGAACATAAGGACAGCGTGGAGGAGACCGCTGAAAAGGTCCGCTATTTAGTAACAGATGCTGTAACGAGGCAGCTTGTTTCGGATGTTCCATTAAGTACCTTTTTGTCTGGCGGTTTAGATTCAAGCATCATCACGGCGATTGCTGCAAAGGGTTTTCAGGACCAAAACAAAGGGCAGCTCCACACCTACTCCATTGATTATGAAGGTAATGACAAATATTTTTCCTCAACAGAATTCCAACCAGATGCTGATGGAAAATTTATTCAAATGATTACGGATAAATTTAAGACCATTCACCATAATAAAATAATTACTCAGGAGCAATTGGTGAATGATTTGGTGGAAGCGACCCATGTAAGAGACCTTCCAGGGATGGCAGATGTTGACTCCTCATTACTTTGGTTTTGTAAGGAAATCAAACAGGATTTTGTTGTTAGCCTATCCGGGGAATGTGCAGATGAAATTTTCGGCGGGTACCCTTGGTTCCATCGAAAACAAGATTTAGACCGGCCAGGGTTTCCGTGGATGCGGTCATTAGCAGAACGACAAAATTTGTTGAAATCACATTGGCAGGATAAACTTAAATTGAATGATTACGTAATGGAAAAGTATTATCAGGCTACCGCTGAAACGCCAAGATTAGATGGTGAAAGCGTGGAAGAAACAAAACGTAGAGAATTATTTTATATTAATATGATTAGCTTTATGACTACATTGCTTGATCGGAAAGACCGGATGAGCATGGGTGCAAGTCTCGAAGTCAGGGTTCCATTTGCTGATCACCGCCTGGTTGAATATGTGTGGAATATCCCGTGGGAAATTAAAATGTATCGTGGGAGAGAAAAAGGAATTCTCCGAAAAGCATTTGAAGGTATTTTACCAGAGGAAGTATTGTATCGGAAAAAAAGCCCGTATCCGAAGACACACAATCCTGCTTATACCACTGCTGTCCAAAAACAGGTGGAGAATATTTTAAAGGATAAATCCTCTGCATTACATGAATTCTTTAATAAAGAGCAACTTGAAAATATTGTGAAGTCTGGTGGGAATTCATTTCAAGAACCTTGGTTTGGCCAATTGATGACAGGTCCTCAATTATTGGCGTACCTTGTGCAACTGCACACATGGTTCAAGGATTATAATATTAACATAGTGAATTAGGTTTGATTTTTTAATAAAACAAAGAATTTAAATTTGGAATAAAAATTGGATTAGATTAAAATAGTGTAGGGAAGAGGATATCCTCTTCCCTTTTTTAGAGGAGGATATAACTATTATGAAAAAAATTACACTTATTTTAATCTTGTTATTACTTAATTCATCGCTTTCTGCACATGCGGCTGTTGAAAAGAAAGAACGGTTATGGCAGGATGAATCGGTTTATTCCATTATGGTTGATCGTTTCAACAATGGAGATCGGAATAATGATATTGATGTAAATACAAAAGATCCTTTGGTATATAATGGCGGAGATATCCAGGGAATTATTGATAAGTTAGATTACATACATGATATGGGGTTTACTGCGATTCGATTAAGTCCAATTTTTGACAATACAAAAAATGGGTACCATGGATTTTGGGTAAAGGATTTTTATAAAGTTGATGAGCATTTTGGCACGATGAAATCGTTTCAAACGTTAGTAAAAGAAGCCCACAAACGAAAAATGAAGGTAATCATCGATTTTGTGACGAATAATGTAGCGGCGGATCATCCTTGGCTAAGTGATTCTAGCAAGCAGGAATGGTTTCATGCAAAACAAGAGAAAGTATCTGGAGAGGAAAAACAGAAGGAACTTGAGCAAGGCTGGATTGATGGATTGCCCGATCTTAATCAGGACAACCCAGAAGTGAAAAAATACTTAGTAGATACAGCAAAATGGTGGATTCATAAAACAGATATTGATGGATTTAGTTTACCAGAAGTTAACTATGTTCCGGTCAGCTTTTGGACCGACTTTTCAACTGAAGTAAAGAAGGGAAAGAAGGACTTTTTTCTATTAGGGGTACTGTCAAATAATACTCCTTTAGATGTACAAAAATATACAGGCGCGGGGATAGACAGTGTCGTTACTTATCCGTATAGTGAAAAGTTAAGAAAGGCATTTGCAAGTACGGATCAGTCCTTTAGCAGTCTGTACACGGATGTCGACAATAATCAAAAATCTTTTTTAAGGGCTAATTTTTTGGATAATGAATATACATCAAGATTTACAAGTGATATTGTGGCAAAGAAACAATTTCCTGGATCACGATGGAAAACAGCAATGTTGTATCTTTATACCACCCCAGGCATTCCTATCATTTATTATGGAACAGAAATTGCTTTAAATGGTGGAGGAATTCCTGATAACCGCGGGCAAATGAGTTTCAGGGCTGAAAAGGAATTGATTGATTATATTACCAAGGTGGGTGAATTGAGGAATCAACTCCCATCCTTAACAAGAGGAACAATGGAGACACTCTATGATCATAAGGGTATGGTTGTTTATAAACGTGTGTATAAAGGTGAAACCTCAATTATTGCGATCAATAATTCCAGTAAGTCCCAAAGTGTAGCATTAACAAATGAACAGATTAAAGATGGACAAGAACTGAGGGGGCTGCTGGGAGGAGATAAAGTAACAAGTAATGATAATAAATATATGATTATTCTAGATCGGGATAATTCGGAAGTGTATGTTGCAACTGAAAAAAGCGGCATCAATTTTCCACTAATTACAGGGTTAGTTGTTGTTTACCTATTGTTTTTCTTATTTCTAATGAAATTAAGAAAAAATAAAAGATAAAATGTCGGGGGGCTTTCCCCGACATTTTTTTAGCCGTTAATAATTTCTCCACCATTTACATGAATCATTTGCCCGCTAACATAAGAGGAGTCATCTGAGGCAAGAAATACATAGCTACCTGCTAGTTCATATGGCTGTCCTGCTCTACCCATTGCCGTATTTGAACCAAATGTAGCAACTTGATCTGCTGTAAAAGTCGAAGGAATCAGTGGTGTCCATATTGGACCCGGAGCCACACCGTTAACCCGAATCCCTTGAGGTGCAAGGGACAGTGCTAAAGAGCGGGTAAAGGAAACTATTGCTCCCTTGGTTGAAGAATAGTCCAATAATTGTTCATGCCCCTTGTAAGCCGTAATGGAGGCAGTATTAATAATCGATGCCCCCTGTTTTAAAAAAGGGAGAGCCATTTTTGTCATATAGAAAAAGGAGAAAATATTTGTACGGAATGTTTTTTCCAATTGTTGTGAAGTAATGGATAATAAACTTTTTTGCGGGTGTTGTTCCGCTGCATTATTGACAAGTATATCTAACCTGCCAAATTCAGAATGAATCTTATTCACGGTCTCTTTGCAGAAATCTTCACTGCCAATATCTCCAGAATAAAGGAGGCATCTACGCCCTTCCGCTTCAATTAATTGCTTTGTTTCTTTTGCATCTTGATGCTCTTCCAAATAAATAATCGCTACGTCTGCCCCTTCTTTGGCAAAATAAATAGCAACTGATTTGCCAATCCCACTGTCACCACCAGTAATAATCGCTGTTTTACCAGTTAATTTTCCACCTGGCTTATAATTAGGATCAACCGAAATGGGCAGAGGATTCATTTCACTTTCTATGCCGGGCTGATGATTTTGATGTTGTGCTGGAAACGTTTTCTTTTGTTGATTTTGATTGTTGCTCATTACCTAAAACCTCCAAGTGTTTACTCCTTATTAGTTTTAGATAAATGGGTCAAATTATGAAAAATAATGATAATAAAAAAAGCGAAAGGATTTTACCATCCTTCCGCCGTTTTTATTCATCGATAATTTATAAATTGGACATCCACTGTTAAGTCAGCTTCACGCACAAGGGAGATTATTTTTTGTAAATCATCCCGGTTTTTACCGCTTACACGCACTTGGTCATCCTGAACCTGACTTTTCACTTTGACGCCGCTATTTTTAATAATGGTATTAATTTTTTTTGCATTTTCTTTATCAATCCCTTGAACCATTTTAGCACGTTGACGAACGGTTCCACCGGATGCTCCTTCGACTTTACCGTAGTCCAGATTCCTTACTGGAACTCCACGTTTTATTAATTTGCTAAATAAAACATCCTTTAGTTGGTCCATTTTATATTCATCATCGGATACAAGCACTAGTTCTTCTTTATCTTTATCAAGTGAGACTTCACTTTTGCTGCCTTTAAAATCATAACGTGTACCAATTTCCTTCATTGTTTGGGCAATCGCATTTGATACTTCTGATAAGTCAACTTGAGATACAATATCAAATGAGCTATCTTTTGACATAACAAAACCTCCATTTTATTAACAATATCTTAAAATCACGCTTGAAGAAAGTTTCCCTTTATGGGTACATTATAGTAAAATATAGCAGTTCAAACAACTATTTGAAGAGGAAGCGTCCGTTCCGTACATATGGAATGGAGTGCTCGGAATGAACTTAACTAATTCTCCGTGAGTAGAAAAGAGGAGCTATATATGTCTTTAAATGAATTAATCGGTCAAACCACCACATTAACTGTAGCTAGGAAAGCTTCGTTTGGGTATTTTTTAACAGATGGTAATGAAGATGTATTACTTCATTTTAATCAAGCCCATCAAGAATTTGAAGAAAATGATCAAGTTGAGGTTTTTCTTTATGTTGATTCAGAAGGTCGAATCTCTGCTTCAACCAATATTCCAGATGTAGCGATTGGACATTATGCTTGGGTAAAGGTTACAGACTCAAATCCAAGGATTGGTGTCTTTTTAAATATTGGGCTTCCCAAGGATATCTTGTTAGGTATTGATGATTTGCCTGTACATAAATCCGTCTGGCCACAGCCTGGAGACTTAGTCTATATTACTTTAAAGCTAAGCAACAATTATCTCCTATACGCAAAACTGGCCACGGACCCAGTGATTGAATCTATTTCTGTAAAAGCAACAAGAGCAAATTTTAATAAAAATGTGCAAGGTCATATTTACCGAACAGCCAAAGTCGGCAGTTGGATTTACACTATAGAAGGTTTTAAAGGATTCATTCATGAGTCACAAAGACAACAAGAACCGCGGATTGGAGAAAAGGTTGAAGGTAGGATTATTGATGTAAAAGAAGATGGTACAATCAATGTTTCCTTGCTGGCAAGAAAAGAGGAAACGCAAGATATTGATGCGGAACGGATTTATGAGTATTTGATGAGCAGAAATGGTGCCATGCCATATAACGATAAAAGCATGCCTGAAGATATAAAAGATCGATTCAACCTTAGTAAAGGTGCCTTTAAACGTGCGCTTGGTAAACTTATGAAAGAGGGCAGAGTATACCAAGAGGGCAGCTGGACCTACGTAAAGAAAGATTAATGTTTTTACATACTCTTTTCAAATTGACAGAAACTAAATGTGAATCTATTTGAAAGGGGTAAGTTTATGCCGCATACTTCAGACAACGATAAAAAAGCGAAAGACAACAATGCCCTTCGCCATGAAAAGAATATGATGCGCGAAAAAAATCGTCAAGCAGGAAAAAATCAATACTCCAAGAAGACGGACCATAAATAGAGTAATGAAAAATGAGTGAGGTGTTTATACCCCACTCATTTTTTAATTTGATGAAGGCAGTTCATTTAAAAAGAAAATGGAAATGGTACCAGCACCTGTATGGGACCCGATAGCAGAACCGATTGAAGTCATAAAAACTTCGACCGGACGGAATTCTTCTTCAATCATTGCTTTCATTTCTGTAGCGTTTTCTTCACAATCCGCGTGGCTAATTCCAATGACTTGGTTATCCATATCAGCGCCGCGGTCCTTCATAATTTCGATGATGCGCCGCATCACTTTTTTCTTACCGCGTATTTTTTCGATTGGGACAAGTCTCCCATCCTCTACATTGAGGATAGGCTTAATATTCAATAAACCTCCTAGAAAAGCAGAGGCTTTGGATACACGCCCTCCCTTCGCTAAATAATCTAAATCTTCTACCGTAAAAAGATGTTCCATATGAGAACTTCTAATTAGCACATCTTCTAATATCTTTTCTTTTTCAATATTTTTAGCAGCAAGAACCGCTGCTTCACGAACCACTAGACCAATTCCAAGCGAAGCACATTTGGTATCGACAATTGTTAAATTAAAATTTGGATATTTTTCCTTCACTTGGTCAAGAATCATAACAGCAGTAGAATATGTACCAGATAATTCTGAAGAAAAGGCTATGTATATCCCGTCTTCACCTTTTTCTGCCATTTCGGTAAATACTTCCTCGAACAAAAGAGGGGAGACTTGGGATGTTTTTGGAACAATTCCACTACGAATTGCTTCATATACAGTGTTAGGATCAATTGATTTTACATCTTCATATTCTTTGCCATTAATCTCAACTTTTAAAGGAAATAAAGTCACATGGTGCTCTTCATAAAAACTTTTTGGTAAATCGCATGCGCTATCAGCTAGTATTCGTACCTGCATATAGCTCACCTGCTTTCAAACTATTTATAGTTTCAGTTTATCGGTTTCACAATAAAAATACAATTATCTATCACAGAAAACGTTTCAACGGATTCATATTCTCTCAGGTAAAGGGGTAATAGATATGATTTGGCTCCAGATAAAGAAGCTAGGAGTGGTTGCAGCGGGTTCCTTGTTAGGTGCCTTAGCGATGAATTTATTTTTGGTACCTGCAAATATTTACTCAAGTGGATTTACAGGAATAGCCCAATTACTTTCAAAGGTGTTAAGTGACTATACACCAATACATGTGTCTCTAGGATTTTTATTATTATTACTAAACATTCCTGTGGCTATTTTAGGATGGAAAAAGGTAGGAAAGTCTTTTACAGTCTACAGCTTCATTAGCGTTGCACTGTCTTCGTTATTTTTGATACTCATCCCAATTAAACAGGTTTCAAATGATATCCTTCTAAATGCAGTTTTTGGTGGTGTCATCCAAGCCGTTGGCGTTGGGATTACGTTGAAATGGGGAGCTTCAACGGGCGGTGTAGATATCATTGCAATGGTTTTATCGAGAATGAAAGACAAGCCGATCGGACCTTATATGTTGGTCATAAATGGAGTGATTATTTTAACAGCTGGATTTTTGTATGGCTGGGAAAAAGCTCTTTATACGCTTGTTACTTTATATACTTCGACAAGGGTGATTGACGCCATCCATACAAGGCATGCAAAACTTACTGCAATGATTATTACCAAAAAGGCAGATGTAATGAAAAAAGCCATACAAGAAAAACTTGTAAGAGGAATCACGATCCTTCCTGCCAAAGGAGCATTTTCAAACGAAGCTAGAGAAATGTTAATGGTTGTCATTACACGATACGAACTTTTTGATTTGGAAAGAATCCTTAAGGAAGTGGATCCTAATGCCTTTACGAATATAATTCAAACCACCAATATCTATGGATTTTTTCGCAAAGAATAACGCAAAAAGCGGAAGCGACAAGGCGCTTCCGCTTTTCGGGTTAAGACAGTTGTTCAAGCTCTTGTTGCATTTGTTGGAGCTGTGCTTGCTCTGCTACAGTGGAATTTGCATAAGCAGAACTTAATGCATTTTTTGCTTTCGCCACAGCAGAATCAAGTTCAGCAGGGTTGGCCGATTTCGCCATTTCAACAAATCTTCGTGCTTCTTGGAACAATTGGTTTCCCATTTTATATTCCTCCAAGCGAGGATTCTTGCACATTGGCCATTTTCTGAGCTTCCGCTTCAGCATAGGTCATGTGGTAGGGAATACGTTCCGCATGTTTACTGACCGTATCCACTCCTTGCTGGACAAAGCGTTTTGATTTGTTTCGTTTACCCATTCGAATCCCTCCAATATGCTCAAGGCTCATTTTGAAACAGCATTGCTGCCTCAGAATATAGTATGTACAAAAATGAGGACGTTCATTTAGGTAAACACTGGCGAATGGATGTTATAATTTTATATTTAACAAATTTGCCAAATATTGTCCTACTCCATCTTCTTCGTTACTTAAAGTAACGTCATTTGCAATGTTCTTTACTTTATCAATGGCATTTCCCATGGCAATCCCATGACCAGCATATTCAAGCATTTCTAGATCGTTGTCTTCGTCGCCAAATGCAATCACTCTTTCCGCAGGGATATTATAATAATCGGAAGCCTTTTTCAATCCAACAGCCTTATTTAAGCCAGACTTAATTATTTCAACCACATGCCATGGTGCTGCCCAACTGCGATGGTCAATAACTTCCGCATGGACTGCAGATAAATGATCGCGTATTATATTTAATTGATCTTCTTCTGTATGAACTAACAAACTTGTAGGTGAATCCTTTAAATAATCGGCTAAATCTCCAGTCGTGATGTTAGGGTTTCCAAAATTAAAAATGTCTAAAAGCTTTTCATCATGATAGTGAAAATAGACATCATCGATTACTTCCGCGATAATATTATGAAAATGAAAGCTTCTACACGCTTCAACTATTTCGTGCGCAACCTTGATATCAAGTGGTTCGTGATAACCCCAGCCGGGCTTTCCGGGATAATGCATAAACGCACCATTGAAATTGACAATTGGTGTGTCTAAATTCAATTCACGATAATACATTTCACAGGAACGAAAAGGCCTGCCCGTTGCAATCATGACGATATGTCCTAATTCTCTTGCCTTTTTAATAATTTCTTTTGTTTTTAAAGATATCGTCTTATCATCTTTCAATAAAGTTCCATCTAAATCTAATGCAATTAAGTGTCTATTTGCCATAAGAACTCCTTCTAATAATAATTTCATCACGAATAATGATGGTTGCTTTAGGAAAAAAATTATATTCGTGATACACTCTAATATAAATATAGCTGTTTCCTGTAACTTTTATTATTTCTATATTCACTATGTTAACAATTTTATAACGAAACTGTAAAAAAATTCACACCAAAAGGTATAAAAAAACTATATACTTTTTTTTGTGAAGTCTCAATTTTAAGGAAAATAAAGTTATTTGCTATAATAAATTTAGGACCAAGACATTTGAGGAGTGGAATAAAAATGAATGAAGAGTTAAAAGAAAATATATTAGGCGCGTTAGAGTTAGTTATTGACCCAGAACTTGGAGTAGACATCGTAAATTTAGGGTTAGTATATGATACGGAAATGGATGATGAAGGGAATGTAACCATTACGATGACATTAACATCAATGGGCTGCCCGCTTGCTGGTACGATTGTGGACCAAGTTAAACGAGCATTGGCTGATATTCCAGAAATCAAAGAGGTCGAAGTAAATATTGTATTCAATCCTCCTTGGAATAAAGATATGATGTCACGCTATGCGAAAATTGCCTTAGGAATTCGCTAAAAACAGCAGAACTTTTCTGCTGTTTTTTTATCCTTCACTTTTCAGACATATTTATGGGCCAGAATGTGAGATAGTTCACTTTTTTCTTACATAAACACCTTTATAATACAGGTTAATAAGGCTATTTGATTAAAAGCCAGTATTAGGAGGCACATTCAATATGAATTTTAGCCGAGATTTTAATAAAGACCCATTTATCGTTATTTGGGAACTCACTAGAGCTTGCCAATTAAAGTGCCTGCACTGCCGTGCGGATGCCCAGTATAGAAGAGATCCACGTGAACTATCGTTTGAAGAAGGAAAAAATTTAATTGATCAAATATATGAAATGAACAATCCAATGCTAGTTTTTACAGGCGGGGACCCGTTGATGAGAGAAGATGTTTTTGAAATTGCAAAATATGCAGTCGAAAAAGGTGTACGGGTATCAATGACGCCAAGTGCGACACCGAATGTAACCAAAGAAGCTATTGAAAAGGCGAAAGAAGTAGGTCTAGCACGTTGGGCATTTAGTATTGATGGTCCCAAAGCCGAGATTCATGATCATTTTAGAGGAACGGCTGGTTCCTTCGACCTTACCATGGAAAAAATAAAATATTTGCATGAGGTTGGGTTACCTATTCAAATAAATACGGTAATTTCCCGTTACAATATTGACTATCTTAATGAAATGGCAAAAATGGTAGAGGATTTAGGCTGCGTGTTATGGAGTGTCTTTTTCCTAGTTCCAACAGGAAGAGGTCAAGAATCGGATATGATTTCTCCTGTTCAACATGAAAAAGTCTTCAGATGGTTATATGATTTAAGTAAACGGGTTTCTTTTGATATCAAAACGACAGAAGCAATGCACTACCGTCGGGTTGTGATTCAAAAAAAAATGCGTGAAGCAAAAGAAACAACTGATGAAATCGAATATTTAAGTGCTTTAACAGAAAAAGGATTAACAGGCTCCATTGACGGATTGGGACGAGCTCCAAAAGGTGTTAATGATGGAAATGGATTTGTGTTTATCTCCCATATTGGGGATGTATATCCAAGTGGACTACTACCAGTTAAAGCGGGTAATATTCGTGAAACCCCATTAGTAGAAATTTACCGAGAATCACCAATATTTAAATCATTAAGGAACCCTGACCTCTTTAAAGGAAAATGCGGTGTTTGTGAATTCCGTCATGTTTGCGGAGGATCAAGGTCAAGAGCCTATGCGATGACGGGAGATTATCTGGAAAGCGAGCCATTCTGTGTTTATATCCCAAAAGCATTAAGAGAAAAGCAAGTACAGGAAAATTAGAAAAATAGTACAAGGCTGCCCCATTTTTGTGGGACAGCCTTGTCAGAATCGTTAATTAAGGAAAATAAAAATAGGATGGCTTCCCATCCTATTCAATATTGCAATAGACTGCAGAACAATTTTCACAATCTATTTCATTTTTTAAGTATTGTAAATCCAAAATGGATATTTTCCCTTTTTTAACAGAAATGATTTTATCTTTTTTTAATTCGCTTAAAATTCGGTTGGTACTTTCACGGGATGTACCGCAGAAATTAGCCAGTTCTTGGTTTGTAAGCGGAAGGTCAATGAGGATTCCGTTATCTTTTTGAATACCATAACTATTTGACATACGGATAAGAGTTGAAAATAGTGCCCCGCGTTTCCCATTTAGGACAAGATCGCGAAACTTTGTTTGCGTTTTACGGAAATGATCACTCATCCATTTCATGAATTCAAAGGCAAGTTTACTATTTTGAAATATTTCGCTTTCAATTACATCTTTTTTTATTGCAACCACTTCTCCTTCTTCAAGAACCATTGCACTTAATAAATACCTAGGATTATCCGTAAAAAGGGTTAATTCTCCGCAAATATCATTTTCTCCACAAATTCTTAACGAAAGTTCACGACCATCTGATGTGATTTTACTAATTTGAACTTTTCCAGAAATGATAATGTAAAGTTCTTCGGCAACCATTCCTTCTTGAAATAAAAAGCTTCCTCTTTCACTTTTAAATTTCCGATCTGCAAATCTAAGTAATTCTTTTATTTCAATGGAATGAGTTGGTTTCATTGGTATTGTCATTGGATTCACCTCTACGCATCATTTTAATAACCATTTATTTTCTAATCTTCATGATTTGTTTGTTAGTAATATTTTATCTTATTAGAAGTCATAAAATAGAAGTAAACAATGACAATATAGTGAAAACTTGTGCGGACCTAAAAGTATTTCTTGATTGGCAAACTTCTGCTAAGATAAGACTTATAGTAATAAGTATTGTGATAGTGAATAATGTAACAGTCTTTTTTATGAATTACTGATACACTTAAGATAGGTTCCTTAAAAATAATGGAGTTGAGATTAATGGAAAAAACCATTATTAAAGATAAATTAAATAGACCCTTGCATGATTTAAGGATTTCTGTAATCGACCGATGCAATTTCCGCTGCCAATACTGTATGCCAGCAGATCAATTCGGGCCTGATTTTGAATTTCTTCCAAAAAGCGCTTTGCTGTCATACGAGGAGATTGAACGCCTTGCGAAAATTTTTGTTAGTTTGGGAGTGGAAAAAATTCGCCTAACTGGGGGAGAGCCTCTTCTTCGTAAGGATTTGCCTATTCTTGTTAAAAAACTTTCAGTTATTGAGGATTTGCACGATATCGGATTAACGACTAACGGTGTGCTCCTGCCGAAATTAGCAAAAGAGTTAAAGGAAGCTGGTCTTAAACGCGTTAATGTCAGCCTTGATACTTTGAACGATGAACTCTTTGGGGAGATTAACGGTCGCGGAGTAGGCACTGGACCTGTATTGGAGGGCATTGAAGCCGCCAAACAAGCTGGACTTGGGGTCAAAATTAATATGGTTGTAAAAAAAGGTCTAAATGATACTGAAATCATTCCAATGGCAGAATATTGCAAAGAAAATGGACTAGAGTTGCGTTATATTGAATTTATGGACGTTGGCTCTACAAATGGCTGGAAAATGGATGATGTCATTACAAAAAAACAGATTTATTATCTATTAAAAGAACGATTTGAACTCGAGCCAGTCGATCCTGCCTATTATGGGGAAGTAGCAAAACTGTATCGTTATAAGGATAAAGATGTGAATGTTGGGTTCATTACATCTGTATCTGAGTCGTTTTGCACAAGCTGTACACGCTCTCGTTTATCAGCCAATGGTCAGATTTTTACTTGTTTATTTAATGGGAATGGGCATGATATTCGAAACTTTATGAGAAATGGTGCCACTGATGAAGAAATCCGGGCACGAGTGACTGCGATTTGGAATGGTCGAGATGATCGATATTCAGACGAAAGAACTGCAGAAACGTACAAAAATCGAAAAAAAATAGAAATGTCTTATATTGGCGGTTAAACTCTCTTCATCAGAAGAGAGTTTTTTTACAGATGAAAAACAGCCTGGGATTGTACAGGCTGTTGTTTTTATCGTTAAATATATCTTGGAAATAGTATGTTGTTTTCAAGATGCACATGCATAAAAGTTAATCCTTCTAAGGCCTCTAAACGTGCATAAACTAGACGATACGTACCACAAGCATCTAAAGGGAGGGTAAAGTCAGAGGTAACAGCACGAATTTTCCTTAAAATTTCTCCAGCTTGATCATGTTCTTTTTCTAATTCAACAATCATTGCAATAGCTTCTTCACGGTTCTCGACAGTTCCATCTGCCAGCTGCTTAATTAAAGGAAATACAACAGCTTCCTCTTTTGCCATATGTTCCATCAATTCTTTTTTGAATTCATAAAAGAGTTCATTCACCTGTAATAATTCTGGGTGGTTATCACCGTGAACACGTGATACTTTTGTTACGTATGGACTAAGCATTGTTAATTCCTCTTCTGATACACGATGGTAATTGGAGATGACATGATTAATTATCGTAGTTGAATCAGAATTAGTCCAAACTTCAACGTTTTTTTCGGCGTTTTCATATGTTTCAAATACTTTTTTTAATTCCTCTAATAAAGTATCGAGGTTAAGATTATTTTGAGTGACAGCAGTTGCTAATGGAATGTTACCTCCACAGCAAAAATCAATCCTGTTCTTTTTAAAAACATCACTTGTTTTTGGTAATTCATTTACAATATCTTTAACTAATGATTCTGCAGTAATAGTGAAACTCATCGTATATTTCCTCCTTAAAAAAATCCTGTTGAGTAAATCTACGTTAATCATAATTTATAAAAGCAAAAAATTAGGTGACCTGAATCACACATTCGATATGATTTACATTTTTATGTCTGAATTCCTTTAAATTGTGACATTTGATATATTGTTATGTTTCTAATAAGCTTATAATGAAGGGGATTCAATGATTATTGGTACATATCAAAAATAGATATAGGTTTATGGCAGGAGTTGATGAATTTGTTTGAGAGAAGAAAACCGATTCCAATTGGAGAAGCGGTCCAAAAAATTATGGAATATCAATTAGAGGGTGTAACTGAACATATTTCAATAAATGAGAGCTATGGCCGTTTTTTATCAAAAGACTTAATCGCTACAAGCGATGTTCCTCATTTTGATCGGGCTCCCTACGATGGCTTTGCTGTCAGGTCAATCGATACCCGTGATGCCTCACAAACGAATATCGTTGAGTTTGAAGTTGTCGATCATATTGGTGCTGGAATGGTTTCAACAAAAGTAATTGGTGCGTTCCAAGCTGTAAGAATTATGACTGGAGCGATGATGCCAGAGGGTACAGACGCAGTGGTTATGTTCGAACTTGCACAGGGATACGAAAAGAATGGAATTCCCTATATGTCAATTAAACGCAGCTTTAAAAAAGGTGATAATGTTTCATTCAGTGGAGAGGATGCCAAGCAAGGTGAAGTCTTGGTTAGAAAAGGGACGTTAATCAATCCTGGGATACAAGCCATGCTTGCGACATTTGGATATGAACAAGTAGCCGTAGCCAAAAAACCTCTTGTTGGTTTATTTGCTACAGGGACGGAACTGTTAGAGGTGAACGAACCCCTAGTTCCTGGGAAAATTCGTAACAGTAATTCCCATATGATTGCAGCGCAGATAGAAAGAGCCGGAGGGATGGTCCGATATTTTGGCAAGCTTCCTGATGAGTTTGATACTTGCTTTGAAGCAGTGAAAAATGCTTTAAACGATGTTGACTTGTTAATTACAACCGGCGGGGTTTCAGTGGGTGATTTTGATTATCTGCCGGCTATTTATGAAAAGCTTGGTGCCGAGGTTTTCTTTAATAAAGTTGCCATGCGGCCTGGAAGTGTGACGACCGTGGCACAGTATAATCGTAAGCTTCTATTTGGGCTTTCGGGAAATCCATCAGCATGTTATGTCGGGTTTGAATTGTTTGCCCGCCCAATCATCCGAAGAATGCTTTTTTCAGAAAAACCGCATCTTCGAATTGAAAAGGCACTATTAGAGGCGGATTTTCCTAAAGCCAATCCATTTACTAGGTTTGTTCGAAGTTCAACGTTTATTGATGCGGGAAGACTAAAGGCCACACCGAGTGGACTTGACAAGTCTAACATCATTATGAGCCTTTCAGGGGCTAATTCATTAATGATTCTTCCAGGCGGAACTAGAGGCTATGCAGCTGGCAGTGAAGTCGATGTCCTTCTGCTTGAAGATCAAGTTGGTAGTGAATGGCCTTGGTAACTCCTGTCATCTTTCAAGTGGTCGGTTATCAAAATAGTGGAAAGACAACAATCACTTCAAAGTTGATTAACCTGTTAGCAGAAAAAGGGGTAAAAACAGTTACCATAAAGCACCACGGACATGGTGGCAGACCAGAATATCTACCGCTGAAAGATACAGAAAAACATGTAAAGGCAGGAGCACTTGCATCAATCGTCGAAGGAAATGGAAGTTTACTCCTCCAAGCAGAAAACCATTATTATTCACTTGAAGACCAGATTGAGTTGATGACATTTTTTCAGCCAGATGTGATTTTAATCGAAGGATACAAACTAGAGTCTTTTCCAAAGTTGCTGTTATTAAGAGATGAAAATGACCTTTCTTTATTAAAAAGCGTGTCCAATATTGCTGCAATTGTATACTGGAAAGCTAAAATGGATAAGGTACTCACGTTGAAAACCAATATTCCTTGTTTTCATATAGATGATAAAAGGGCGATAACTTGGACTTTGAAATTACTTCAAGAGCTTGTTCATAAAATGGATCAAAAAAGTTAAGAAGATGTCACAAAGAGAAGGCGAAGGCCTTCTTTTTTATGGAATTATGTGATGTGTTTCACTTATTTTTTTGCTTAACTAGCTTATATTTAGGCTAGTCAGGAAAAAGGAGTGAAAATAATGAAGTTATTTTTACCGAAGCAACATGGTGCATGGGCAATGCTAATCATCCCTTTTTGGCTTGGTGTCATTAAGGGAGGATTCATTTGGCAACATATCCCGTTTTTCATCGGCTGGCTCTTGTTATACTTGGCAACCTATCCGATGCTCCTCTTATTTAAAAGAAAAAAAATCTCTTTTTATACAAAATGGACTCTTTTATATATGATTCCATCGTTATTATTTTTACTTTTTCCTTTGTTAGAAAGACCATCAATTATATATTTTGGCCTTCTGATGCTGCCATTTTTTATGATAAATGCTTTTTATACTTCAAAGAATCAAGACCGGGCGTTTATGAATGATCTCAGTGCTGTTTTTGCCTTTTCAATTGCCGGATTAGCAAGCAGTTATTTAACAAATGGGGAAATAAACTTCGAGACACTTGTTTTCACCTTTTTAACATCAGTCCTATTTTTTGTTGGATGTACCTTTTATGTAAAAACAATGATTAGGGAAAAGAAGAACACCCAATTTAAATGGATTTCATGGTTTTACCATATTATGTTAGTGATTTCTTGCTTTGGTTTAGGTGTTTGGATTGTTGCATTAGCATTTATCCCTAGTTTACTAAGAGCGATTGTTTTTTATGGCAGGTCATTATCCCCGAAACAAATTGGCATTTACGAAATCATTAATTCCGCGATATTCTTTACGATATCAGCTATTCAAATAGGCTTATTAACATAAAAAATCGGTCAAATGACTGATTCAGATTGTCGAGAAAGGGAACTTTTCTCGGCAATTTTTTTCTTTATCTGAAACAATTTTTTGATTTTGTCCATGCTATTGGGCCTGTTGATTTCCGCTCCGGGCACTCGCTTTCCGCGGGGAGGTCCTGGAGCCTCCTCGGCGCAATGGCGCCTGCGGGGTCTCCAGTGACCTCTATATCCCGTAGGAGTTGAGTGTCCTCCGCTCCAATCAACATGGTGTCAAATCAACCCAAGCATTGCCACACACTTTTGCTACCCTAATTAAATATGTTGTGATCTTTATTATATTTTTGCAGGCTACAATAAGAAGAACCTTTCATTCATCTTTAAAGATATATTTATATTCCATTTGGTTAGATTCTTTTGGCTTAAAAATTGAATTATTATAATATATTGAGTTGCAGATCTTTATTAATACACCTGTTGATTGGAGCGAAGCACCTGGAGCGCAAATCAACAGACTTGTCGCAAAGTCTAAATATTAAAATAAAAAGGCTATCGAAAGTTTCGATAACCTGAAAATTGGTCAAATGACCGATTTTTTTCGCCTAAAGGATACCTAATCCACTTTACAGATTTCTACTGGACAGTCCTCACAATCGATTTCCCTTTTTAAATAGTCCAAATCATGAATGGTAATCGTGCCCTTCTCGATGGATACAATTCCGTTCTTTCGTAAATCGCTTAACAAGCGATTTACAACTTCGCGTGAAGTACCGCAAAAATTTGCTAACTCCTGATTGGTTAATGGCAGCTCGATTAATATTCCTTTATTGGTTTTAATTCCATAACTATTGGTAATTCGAATAAGTGTAGAGTATAAAGCTCCTTTTTTACCATGAAGCACCAAATCACGAAACTTAGTTTGGGTTTTTCGATATTGTTGGCTCATCCACTTGATGAATTCGAAAGAAAGTGATATATTTTGCGAAAGTTTTTCTTCGAGCGTATCTTTCATAATAACAGCTACCTCACCGCTCTCAACAACACGAGCACTTAATAAATATCGTGAAGAAGGGGAGAATAAGTTTAACTCACCGACAAAATCACCACGCGAGCACATTCTTAATGTGAGTTCTCTCCCATCAGGAATGATTTTGCTGATTTGAAGAATTCCACTTTGTACTATGTACAATTCATCAGCTGTAGATCCTTCCTGAAATAGAAAAGTACCTTTTTCAACTTTCTTTATATGGTGAACTGTATCAAAAAGATGGGACAGTGTTACCGGCATTTCTCTTACTGACTGCATACTCATAACCACCTTTAAAGGTACGAAAATTTGATTTAAAAAATTGACAGTCAAGGTTGGATTTACAAGATAATACTATAATTATATTGTTAACAAAGAATAATTAGCAATAAATGAGCAATAAGTTCATACAATCGTCATAACTTCGTGCCGACTTTGTTTATTTCTTAGGAAATAATGTCGAATAGTATGGGAATTTGTAAGAAATGCCAATAATGACAGAGCCTGAAACGGAAATAATAACATTGTGAAGAAAAGGAGGGAAAAAGAATGGGTCAAAATCGCCAGTTTAAATCTGGGAGTAAAGCACCTAATAATGGTGTATATATTGAAGTGGGAGATACGGGAAGCAATGTCAATAATCCGAAAAAAATCAAGTTAAAAGCAGGAGATGCCTTCCCTGAGACTTCTAATGATGAACGTGTTTGGACATATCAGCGAAAACCATAAATTTAATACAGAAAAGGTCATCCATTGGGTGGCTTTTTCTTTTGTTTAAACTCTCGACTACAGACTGTATTTCTAAACGGGAAAATTTTCTTTTTAGACGCGATTGTTTTATAATAAAGACAAAGGTCAAAAATGGTCAAAGAGGGTGTTGAAAAATGGATATGAACCGAATGACAGAACGGTTACAGAAAGGATTGATGGATGCCCAAACGTTAGCCGTTAAGCAAAATCATCAAGAGATTGATGAACCTCATTTATTTATATCGTTAATGGAGCAAGAAGATAGTCTCATTTCTGCCATATTAGAAAGGGCAGGAGTGTCTTCTGAAAGAACGAAAAGCAACCTTATGGAATCTCTGTCTAAAAAACCAGTGGTTACCGGCAGTGGAGTAGAACAAGGAAAACTATATATTACCGCAAGACTGCAGAAGATACTTGTAAAAGCTGAAGAATATAAGCAAAAATTTTCAGATGAGTATTTATCTGTCGAACATATTCTGTTAGCTGCGGTTTATTCAGATGACTCAGAAATGCGAAAGATATTACGAGCTTTAGGCAAGCAGCCAGATCATGTTTTACAAGCCATAAAAGATATAAGGGGGAATCAAAGAGTGACATCACAAAATCCCGAAGCAGGATACGATGCCTTAAAAAAATATGGACGGGATCTTGTTGCAGAGGTTAGAGCAGGAAAAATGGATCCTGTTATTGGCCGTGATACTGAAATCCGAAATGTCATTCGGATCTTATCAAGAAAAACAAAGAATAATCCGGTGTTAATCGGTGAACCTGGTGTAGGAAAAACAGCAATTGTAGAAGGGTTAGCACAGAGGATTGTTCGGAAAGATGTTCCAGAGGGTTTAAAGGATAAAACCATTTTTTCATTAGATATGAGTGCGTTAATTGCAGGTGCTAAATTTAGGGGTGAATTTGAAGAACGATTAAAGGCCGTATTAAATGAGGTTAAAAAGAGTGAAGGCAGGATCTTATTATTTATCGATGAGATTCATACAATTGTTGGCGCAGGGAAAACGGAAGGTGCAATGGATGCAGGAAATATGTTAAAACCGATGCTTGCACGTGGTGAACTTCATTGTATAGGAGCAACAACGCTTGATGAACATAGAAAATATATTGAGAAAGATCCTGCACTTGAACGAAGATTTCAGCAGGTACTTGTCCAAGAACCAAACGTTGAAGATACCATTTCAATTTTAAGAGGCTTGAAAGAGCGTTATGAGGTACACCATGGTGTTAAAATCCATGATCATGCTTTGGTAGCAGCGGCAACATTATCAGACCGTTATATTACGGATCGGTTCTTGCCCGATAAAGCCATTGATCTTGTTGACGAAGCGTGTGCGTTAATCCGGACTGAAATAGATTCCATGCCAACAGAATTAGATGAAGTAACTCGTAGAGTTATGCAATTAGAAATTGAAGAAGCAGCGTTAAGTAAAGAGGTAGATGAAGGAAGCAAGTTACGACTTGAAGCACTTCTAAAGGAACTTGCGGACCTTAAAGAGACAGCCAATGAAATGAAGGCAAAGTGGCTGCAAGAGAAACAAAGTATTCAAATATTGCAGGAGAAAAGGGAGCAACTGGAGAAACTTCGCAGGGAGCTTCAACAGGCAGAGGATAAATACGATTTAAATCGTGCAGCAGAACTTCGACATGGTCAAATTCCGTTAGCAGAAAAGGAACTGAAAGAACTCGAAACCGCAACCTCTAAAGATGAAAGATTACTTCGTGAAGAAGTGACAGGTGAAGAAATTTCGAACATTGTATCTAGGTGGACTGGAATTCCACTTTCTAAATTAGTCGAAGGCGAGAGAGAGAAGCTGCTCCGATTAGAATCGATCCTGCATGAAAGAGTAATTGGCCAGAATGAAGCTGTAAATTTAGTGGCAGATGCAGTCCTAAGGGCCCGTGCTGGAATTAAAGACCCTAACCGGCCAATCGGATCATTTTTATTCTTAGGTCCAACTGGGGTTGGAAAAACAGAGTTAGCAAAAGCTTTAGCGGAGTCTTTATTCGATAGTGAAGAACATATCATCCGGATTGACATGTCAGAGTATATGGAGAAGCATGCCGTTTCCCGCTTGATTGGTGCACCTCCTGGATATGTGGGCTACGAAGAAGGCGGACAATTAACTGAAGCAGTAAGGAGAAGGCCATACTCTGTTATCTTAATGGATGAAATTGAAAAAGCCCATCCTGAGGTCTTTAACATTCTCCTTCAAGCGCTTGATGACGGAAGAATTACAGACTCGCAAGGGCGTGTAGTTGACTTTAAAAATACAGTGATAATTATGACATCCAATATTGGCTCACAATTTTTGCTAGAACGAAGTGAAATTGAAAGTGGAATCCCCGATGAGGTTCGAGAAAAAGTGATGATTCAATTGAGGGGGCATTTCCGGCCAGAGTTTTTAAATCGCATAGACGAGACGATTCTCTTTAAGCCACTATCCCTAGAGGAGATAAAGAATATTGTTGCAAAAATGATGAGGGAATTGCAAAATCGTTTAAAACATCAACATATAGATATTCTAATCAATGAGAAAGCAAAAGAATTTATTGCTGTAAATGGTTTTGATCCAATATATGGTGCTAGACCGTTAAAACGTTTTATCCAAAGAAATATCGAGACAAAACTTGCTCGTGAAATAATTGCTGGAAAGCTTCATGACCAATCCAAAGTGGAGATAGGTATCAGCAATGGAGAAATTTTCATTAACGGTTAAATAGAGATCCATATAAAAAAGGTCATCCGCTTGGATGACCTTTTTTAATGTTTTGAAACTGGCTCGTTTGGAATCAATGCAGTTACTACGTAAATTAGAATAGTTACACCAATTGCAGCAACAGTACCAGTAACGAAATCATATTTTGCGCCTGCAGTCATTGAGCTCACTACATATGTAAGCATTTGCACTAATAGAAATGACCAGAAAAGGGTCCAAAAAAATCGCATTATTCTTCACCTCTAACAACCTATTTTACATCTTTAATTATATTATCATATGATTCAGAAATGATAAAGCGAAACTTAATCTCGGGATGGGTTGTCCAATTCTGGTTTATAGTGCAATCTTCTTATTTACAACTTGAATTCCAGATATGACATGTAAATTAGGCAAATCCCCTTTCAACTTTAATAAGGCGGCATACAATACTGTGAGGAAATATGGAAAAGGAGATTTATCGATGGAGAATCGCAATTTTCAGATGGATACCCAATGGAATATTATTCATTACCCAGAGAAGCCTACAGGATTTGGGATCTTAGTACTTGGAGATGAAAGGCATTTTGTCGATGACTGTAAATGCTTTTGGACACAAAATGAAGGTAAGTTGGCAATTATCAACCAGCTAAAAGAAAAAGGGTACACCATTTTTTCCTCGAATCTTTATGGGCGAAACTGGGGGAGCGAGAATGCTGTTGAACTTGCAGAGAGGTTATATCAGCATGTAATTCGAAACGAGATTCTTAATAACAAAATTCATGTTTTGGCAGAAGGTATGGGGGCATTGGTCGCATTGAAATTAATGGAAAAAATGAAGCACAAGATTAGGTCAATCATTTTACTTAATCCGATCCTATCCTTAAAACATCATCTTGAACAAGAAAAGGAACATAAATTTTTTTATAAGAAATTACTGAGGGAATTATCAGTGGCGCATCAAATGGAGCAGAAGGTACTTGAAAACACTATTCTTAGCAAGGAAGAAACCATTAAACAACCATTTGACTGCCCAGTTAAAATAATTCATGTCCTATCTGGGGCAAAATCTTATAACCAATCTAAATTGTATCAACAATTAATTAGTGTATCAGAAATAAATCCAACATTTATTCTTCCAGAAAAAAAACAACAACTAGCGATTATTATGATAAAGTTCTTCAACAGCCATGAATCGGTCTTATAAACTTCATCCTCCCTGCAAGAAATAATTCCTTAACGATGCGCATAGGATTCATTAAGGTTAGTGTGGGGAGGAAAAATATATGGACAAGGCAATTCTTTTTGGTATGTTTGACTTTGTAAATTTTCATATTTGCAAGAGTTTGTTAAATAAAGGGATAGAGGTAAAAGGGATTCATCTAGCAGAGACGGAGCATATAGCATTTCTAGAAGAAAAAAGGCTTGAAGTGGGCCGAAATGCAAACTTGATTGAACAATCATTATCCGAGTGGGAGAGTGACACAGAAAAACCCACACCTAATACCAGTCTGATCATTTCAATATATGATCTTTTTATGAGTAAAAAAGAACAAATTTTACAGGATAGCAAAATAACTAAGCAGATAATTCAATACCTTGAGGTTAATAAGAACCAAGTCAATAATGTTCTTATTCTCCCAGTACAATTACTTACGAGTACATTTAGGGGCAAGGAAATAGAGGGATTTCTAGATTTAATAAAAGAAACAGGAAAGAATACGCAGTTTATTTACTTACCCTCAGTTTATGGCCCATGGCAAACGTCTACTTTTTTATTTCAAAAAGTATTAATTTCAAAATATCAAGAAATAAAGATTACAACTGATGAACGGGAATGGTCCAATGATGTCCTTTTCATTAATGATGCGCTAGAGGCGATCTTAGATATAATGGAAACAGGAAAGGCAGGCAGTTATGTACTTGACAGTGGCAAGCAGAATCAATGGTTGAGATGTGCCGACTATCTAAATATCACTGAAAATCATCTGGGTAAAAATGGTTTTGAATCATTGGATTTGAATTCTGACATTGTAAAAGTCTCCATAAAAAAAGGAACTCCATTAAAAACATCCATTCAGGAACAAAAGGATCATGTCCAGCGATTGTATGCAAATCAGTTGTAAAGTGTCCTGATTTTTGTATAGAATATGTTGGAAATAGGGATGATGTAAGAAAGGATTCATTTCGCTAATAACAGCTAGAAGGAGATAATATGATAAGTCAGGATAAATCTTTAGAATTTATGCAGATCGCGATGAAATACTTACCAGAAGCTAAAGAACAATTGGACAAGGCTGGCGTTGAATTATCAATGGATTTAATTCAGCCGTTCATGAACCTTTTTACAAAGGTTATGCATGAGGCATACGAACTCGGGTTAGCTGAAGGACGTAAAGAAATGTAAAAAGAAATAAGCTCTCGGTTGCGGGAGCTTATTTCTTTTTCAATATTTGCCCTAAACTGTTGCTTAAAATAGACTTTATTTGATAAAATTAGTACCAAGTCATAATAATTGATATTAAACAATAGGATATAGAATCTTGTCATAAATAAAAGGAGATGGACCGTATGAGAGCAGGGATTGTAGGTATCGGAAGATATTTACCAGAGAAAATTGTCACCAATAAGGATTTAGAAAAAATTATGGATACATCTGATGAATGGATTCGTACAATGACAGGAATCGAAGAAAGGAGAATCGCAGCCGATGATGTTGAAACCTCGGACATGGCATTTGAAGCGGCCCAAAAGGCGATTCAAGATGCAGGGATTACTGCAGAAGAGATTGATTTAATTTTGGTAGCTACGGTTACTCCTGATACTCCTTTTCCTTCGGTTGCATGCAGAATTCAAGAAAGGCTGGGAGCAAAGAAGGCAGCAGCGATGGATGTCAGTGCTGCTTGTGCTGGTTTTATGTACGGCATTGTGACTGGTAAACAATTCGTTGAAACCGAAGTTTATAAATATGTCCTAGTCGTTGGAGTTGAAAAACTTTCGAAAATTACAGACTGGTCTGATCGCAATACAGCAGTTTTATTTGGGGACGGTGCTGGAGCGACAATTATCGGACCTGTTTCAGAAGACCGAGGAATTCTTTCCTTCGAACTTGGGGCTGATGGGACAGGATCTAAACATCTGTACCAGGATGAATATATTATTATGAACGGTAGAGAAGTTTTCAAATTTGCTGTTAGGCAAATGGGGGAAAGCTGTATTAATGTCCTCGAAAAAGCAGGTTTATCAAAAGATGATGTCGATTTCCTGATTCCTCATCAGGCAAATATTCGTATTATGGAAGCGTCTAGACAAAGATTAGAATTACCAGTTGAAAAAATGTCAAAAACCATTAATAAATACGGTAACACTTCTGCAGCGTCGATTCCCATTTCACTTGTAGAAGATTTGGAAGAGGGAAGAATTAAGGATGATGACATTATTGTCATGGTAGGTTTCGGTGGAGGCCTAACTTGGGGTGCGATTGCGATCAAATGGGGAAGATAAAGAACAGAATGAGCAAAAAGATAAGAAATGAAGGAGATAGATAATATGGAAAAGCGCAGGGTTGTAGTAACTGGCATAGGTGCAGTAACGCCGCTAGGAAATGATGCCGAAACTACTTGGAAAAATATATTAGAAGGGAAATCTGGGATTGGGCCGCTGACAAGAGTTAATGCAGATGAATATCCGGCAAAAGTTGCTGCAGAATCAACTGATTTTAATCCTGAAGCATTTATGGATAGAAAAGATGCACGCAAAATGGACCGTTTTACACAATTTGCGGTTGCCTCGGCAATAATGGCAGTGAAAGATGCTAATTTAACCATTAATGAAGAAAACTCCCATCGTGTTGGAGTATGGATTGGTTCTGGAATTGGCGGTATGGAAACCTTTGAACAGCAATTTGAAATATTTCAAAATAGAGGATATAAGCGTGTTAGTCCATTTTTTGTTCCAATGTTAATTCCAGATATGGCAACAGGACAAGTTTCCATTACATTAGGTGCGAGAGGCTTCAATTCATGTACGGTAACCGCCTGTGCAACTGGAACAAATTCGATTGGTGATGCATTTAAAGTCATTCAACGCGGTGACGCAGATGCAATGGTTACAGGCGGAGCAGAAGCACCGATTACAAAAATGTCAGTCGCAGGGTTCTGTGCGAATACTGCTTTGTCCACCAATCCAGACCCAAAAACTGCTAGCAGACCATTTGATAAAAATCGTGATGGATTTGTCATTGGTGAAGGTGCGGGGATTATTGTCTTGGAAGAACTTGAACATGCCTTAGCGCGTGGTGCCAAAATCTATGCTGAAATTGTCGGCTATGGGGCTACTGGTGATGCCTACCATATTACAGCACCAGCACCAGGTGGTGAAGGCGGCGCCCGTGCTATGAAAATGGCCATTAATGATGGCGGGTTAAAGCCGGATGAAATTGATTATGTTAACGCCCATGGGACTAGTACAGAATATAATGACAAGTTTGAAACCCTTGCAATGAAAGAGGTATTTGGTGAGCACGCCTATAACTTAGCAATTAGTTCAACGAAATCTATGACTGGGCATCTTCTTGGTGCTGCTGGCGGTGTAGAAGCGATCTTTACGGTATTAGCGATAAGAGACAGCATACTGCCACCTACCATTAACTATGAAACACCAGATCCAGAATGTGATTTAGATTATGTACCAAATAAAGCACGTCAAAAGGAAATTAAAGCGGCCATGAGTAATTCATTAGGATTTGGCGGACACAACGCTACGATTGTATTTAAAAAATACGAATAAACATCTAAGAACGACCAGACAATTATGTCTGGTCGTTTTTTAACCATTTTACCTATGAACCTCTTTCGATAACCTTCATAAACTGTTCAGAGAGGCTAGGTAAATGGGGTGTTAGGATGGGAATTATTCAAACAGATTATTGGATAGAAGAGGAGTTTGACAGACCTGTAAAGTTGTGTGAGAAACTAGAGCCATTTTTTTTAAAGCAAACGCCAAAGGAAATATATAATCAATTATTGAATTTTGGTATGTACCGGCCTTCTAGATCCGCTCGGATTATTTTTGACCGAATGAAAGAACAAAAGGCTTGGACTCAAGTGGAAGAACTCTTTCATCACTATAAAGAGAAATGGAATGGTCCTGACATACCAGTATTTCTTTTTCCAGTAGCACAAGCAGGCGGGTTCTTTTTTAGAGAAGTTAAAAGTAAAGCTGGTGTCTCGTTCCCTGATAAAATGTTTCTTTTTCTCTCGCATTTTGAGGATCCGAAAGAAATAGAGGCACTAATGGTCCATGAATATCATCATGTCTGCCGGTTAAGAAAGTTGAATAAAAGAATGGAAGACTATACCTTGCTTGATTCAATAATTATAGAAGGACTTGCTGAATATGCTGTTTTAAAAAATTGTGGTTCGGAATATTTAGCCACATGGTGCCGTATGTATAATAAAAAAGAATTACTAAAATTTTGGGATAAATATATAAAAAAACAACTAGGTACGAAGAAAAATGAAAGAGGACACGATGAATTACTTTTCGGAGAGGGAAGACTGCCAAGACTTCTCGGTTACGCAATTGGATATGATATTGTTGAACATTTTTACAAAACTAATCATTATTCTACAAAACTATCTTTTTCCATTCCCGCAATAAAGTACCTAGAAAACTATAAGAATTACTTCGAAAAAAGCTAATAAAACTAGATTAAAAAAGTTAGATAACATATATTATATAGAATTCAAATAAATCTTGCAATTGTAACAATTTCGTAATAAAATTTCAAGTGAATAGTTTGAATAAACAGAATAATTTAAAAAGTTAGAAGGTGTACTATGAGCACAAAAAAATCGTTGCACAAAGAGGCACCATTGCTCGAGGTGAGAAACTTAGAGACGGCATTTGATATTGACGGAACTGATTATAATGCAGTAGATAATGTTTCATTTAATGTTAAGCCGGGACAAATTGTTGGAATTGTTGGAGAGTCTGGTTGTGGCAAATCCGTTATGAGCCTCTCCGTTATGAAGCTTTTGCCTAAGGGAAGCGGAAAAATAAAAACAGGTGAGGTTATTTTTGATGGAATAAATCTTGAGAAAATGTCCGAATCTCAAATCAATAAAATTCGTGGAAAAGACGTCTCGATAATTTTCCAAGAGCCGATGACTTCACTAAATCCAGTTTTTACAATAGGCTATCAAATACAAGAAGTCCTTTTTAATCATTTAAAAATTACGAAGCAAGAAGCCAGGCTAAGATCAATTGCCCTTTTAAAAAGTGTCGGAATCTCACGACCTGAAAAACTGGTTGATGAGTATCCACATCAACTATCCGGCGGGATGAGACAAAGAGTGATGATCGCTATTGCAATTGCTTGTCAGCCTAAATTATTAATTGCTGATGAACCAACGACTGCTCTGGATGTTACTGTTCAAGCTCAGATATTAGAACTTCTTAAGGAAATTCAGGCAGTAAATGACATGTCTATAATTTTAATAACACATGATTTGGGCGTGATTGCGGAAATGTGTGATGAAGTTATGGTGATGTATGCCGGAAGGATTGTTGAACGTTCGGATGTTGATACGCTTTTCCATAATCCAAAACATCCATATACTAGTCTGCTATTGGGGGCCATCCCGAAAATGGATGGACAAGAAGAACGGTTAAGTTCAATTAAAGGTATCGTGCCATCTCTTATTAATATGCCAAAAGTGGGCTGCCGTTTTGCGAATCGATGTCCAAAAGCAATGCCCGAATGCACGGCAATCACCCCTTTACTTGAAGATGTTGAACATGGCCACGAAGTTGCATGTTTACTCTATGAAACAAGTAAACCAATTGAAGGGGTGATATCATGAAGACTGTTTCAGTACATAAACAGGGTGACCATTCTCCCTTACATTCAGAAAATCTATTAGAGATTAAAAATCTTAAAACCTATTACCCTGTTAAAGGCGGATTTTTAAAACGCACAATTGGAAATGTAAAAGCAGTGGATAATATCTCTTTTGAGATTAAAAAAGGGGAAACCCTTGGGCTAGTGGGTGAATCTGGATGTGGTAAATCAACTGCAGGCAGAACAATCCTTCGACTATTAAAACCAACAGAGGGCCAAATTCTATTTAATGGTAAAGACATTACCAAAGTATCAGGCAAATCACTTCGTGAGATTCGAAAGGATATGCAAATGGTGTTTCAGGACCCATATGCTTCTTTGAATCCGATGCAAATGGTAGGGGACATTATCGCTGAGCCTATTTATAACTTTTCTAAAAAAAGTAAGGATGAATTAAAACAGGAAGTCATGGATTTGTTAAATAAAGTAGGGTTACCGCCAGATGCCTATTACAAGTATGCACATGAATTTTCTGGGGGCCAGCGTCAAAGAATCGGAATTGCTAGAGCGTTAGCATTAAAGCCAAAATTAATTATTGCCGACGAACCCGTTTCAGCACTTGACGTTTCAGTCCAATCTCAGGTCCTAAATTTGTTAAAAGATTTGCAGGAAGAATTTAACCTTACTTTTCTTTTTATAGCACATGATTTAAGTGTTGTTAAACACATGAGTGACCGAATTGGTGTTATGTATCTAGGTAACATGGTTGAGGTTGCAAATAAAGAAGATTTATATGCTGAGCCTCTCCATCCATATACACAAGCATTAATTTCAGCAATTCCATCTCCTGATCCCAGGGTGAAAAAAGAGCGGATTATCTTAAAAGGTGATGTGCCAAGCCCAATTAATCCTCCAATGGGATGTTCATTCCATCCGCGCTGCCCCATGGCAATGGAGCAATGTTCAAAAAGTAAGCCGGTATTAAAGGAGGTGAAGCCCTCTCATCGAGTAGCTTGCCACCTATACTAGAAAAGCGAAAGCTCATGAACGCTTTCACTAGACAGTAACGAAAGCAAAAATAAAAACTATAGGGGGGAAAACAAATGAAGAAGAGAAGTATGCTTATGCTAGCCGCATTGATGCTGGTTCTATCCGCATTTTTAGCGGCCTGCAGCGGCGGAGAAAAAACAGGGACAAGCAAAAACGAAGATGATGGTAAGACTGGTGAAACTGCTGGAAAGCCACAAGACGGCGGGACACTAGTTTATGCACTTGATTCTGCACCAGAGGGTAAGTTTAACTACACTTTTTATGAAAGTGCATCAGATCAATATGTAATTGATTTCTTTGATGAAAACCTAATTGATTATGACGAAAACCTAAAGGCACAGCCGCATATCGCTTCATGGAAAACAACTGACAATAAAGTGTTTGATTTCGAAATCAAGCAGGGCGTGAAGTGGCACAATGGTGATGAATTATCTGTTAAAGACTGGGAATTCGCATTGAAGGTTATTGCTGATAAGGATTATGAAGGTGCACGTTTTGATAACGTAAGAAATATCGTGGGTGCACAAGATTATCATGATGGAAAAGCGAAGGAAATCGCGGGTATTAAAATCATTGACGATTACCACATCCAAATTACTTTTGATAAAGCTCGTGTAAACAACTTGGATAATCTTTGGACATACCCGATGAACCGCACGGAATTTCAAGGCGTTGCAGTCAAAGATATGCTGGGATCTGCACAAGTTCGGACAAAGCCTGTAGGTTTAGGACCATTTAAAGTAACGAAAGTGATCCCAGGTGAATCCGTAGAATTGGAACGCTTTGATGATTACTTCGGCGGCAAACCTCATATAGAAAAAGTTGTTATTAAAGTTATCGATCCGTCTCTTTCTGTAGGAGAGCTTAAAAACGGAACGCTTGATATGACTTCCTTCCATCCTAGTATTATTGATCAAGTTAAAGCACTTGATAATGTAAATGCTGTAACCTATCCAGGCGTAAGCTACTACTATGTTGGTTTCAGATTAGGTACTTGGGATGGCGAGAAAAACATCATGAACGAACCAAAATACCAAGAGAAAAAGCTTCGTGAAGCAATGTATTATGCAATCAATCGTGAAGAATGGGTTAAGGCGTTCTTCTTTGGTGTTGGTAAACCAGTAAACCGTCCAATTCCAACAAACCATTGGATTGCAGCCCCAAATGAAGAGTTAGAGCAATACAAATATGATCCGGAAAAAGCTAAAGCATTATTAGATGAAGCTGGATATAAAGATGTTGATGGCGATGGTTTCCGTGAAGATCCAAATGGGAAGAAATTTGTTGTTAATTTCAGCCACTATGCAACGGATAATCCTACATTTGAATCGCGTGCCAAGGCAATGACTCAATATTGGGAAGCAGTCGGCTTGAAAACGAAATTAACAATGACAGATGTAAACCTTTATTATGAAATGCTTGATAAAGCTGATAAATCAATGGAAGTATTCTTCGGCGGCTGGTCAACTGGAGCAGACCCAGACCCGACTCCGCTTTGGGGATCAAAAGCAGTTTGGAACTATCCGCGCTGGGTAAATGCTGACAGTGATAAATTGTTAGATCAAGCACTTGATATCAGTGTTGTAGGAACAGATACCGAGAAGCGCAAGGATCTGTATGTAGAGTGGCAAAAACTATTCATGCAAGATCTACCAGCCTTACCAATTGCTGAACTAGAAGAAACAATGGCAGTCAGCAAGCGAGTACAGGACGTTAAATTTGACGTATCTGGAATGAACCGTCCAAACGAGTGGTGGATTAAGCAATAGGTTCGTCAAAAAAATACTAACTCAATCTTAAACTTCAATGGGAGAAGCCTTACTTCTCCCATTTGAATAAGCTGGTATTGGATTTACGCAGCTCTTGTGTACCAAAGCTTATTAGACAAGGAGAATGCACATGCTGAAATATGCATTTCGAAGAATATTGGGAATGATTCCAATGTTACTCCTTACCTCCATTGTAGTATTTACATTGGCAAAATTAATGCCGGGCGATTCACTAAGTGGAGAAATAGATCCTAGAAATACAAATCCAGAGTATATCGCAGAAATGCGTGAGAAATTGGGTTATAATGACCCACTGCCTCAGCAGTATTTCCGTTGGATTAGTGGATTCGTTGAGGGGGATTTTGGAAAATCAACACGTTTCAAAATAGAGGTATCCGAGGTTATTGGTGAGCGGCTCCCTAATACGATACTTTTAGGATTTTCATCAATATTAATAACCTATATTCTCGCATTTATAATGGGTTCCTATGCAGGACGAAAGCCATATACCTTAACAGATAATTTAATTGGAGGATTAAACTACATAGGATTGGCCATTCCATCCTTTATTGCTGGGGTATTCGCCATTTTCTTCTTTTCTTTTACGCTGGGCTGGTTCCCATCAAATGGTTCAGTCGATATTAGTGTTACCGATGGAACTATTGAATGGTGGTTAAGCCGATTACATCATGTCTTTCTGCCTGCAGTTGTACTTGGATTATTAAGTACAGCTAGTTATACCCAATTTTTACGTAACGATATTATTGAAAATAGCCGCAAGGATTATGTCCGTACAGCACGTGCAAAAGGCACGCCGGAACGAAAGATTTATAATGTTCATATTTTAAGAAATTCAATTATTCCACTTATAACGTTTTTAGGATTTGATATCGTCGCCATTATTAGCGGTGCCATCATTACTGAGACGATTTTTACCTATCCTGGTTTGGGACAACTATTCCTACAATCAGTTGGGACAAGGGATTATCCAGTATTATTGACGTTGACAATGTTATTCTCCTTCTTAACACTAATCGGCAATTTAATAGCTGATGTTTTATATGGTGTTGTAGATCCGAGAATTAGGCTAGATTAAAGGGGGGAGAAAAGAATGCAAATAGCAACTCAAAATGAGAAAAATGTTTCAGTTACACCCCCGAGAAAAAGTTTATCTCCTTTTGCAATAGCCCGAAAGAAATTTGTGAAAAATAAATTGGCAATGATAAGTCTTTTCTTTTTACTGATTGTTACTATTGTTTCTATTCTCGCCCCCTATATCACAACGGCAGATATTACTAGAATTAACATTGGGCAAATGTCGTTAGAGCCAAGCAGTGAACATTGGCTGGGGACAGATAAATCCGGACGGGATGTATTTACAAGATTACTCTATGGCGGACGTATATCTTTGTTAGTAGGAATCAGTTGTACATTATTTGTTATTTTACTAGGAACGTTAATTGGCTCGATCTCAGGGTATTTCGGCGGAGCCGTTGATAGCTTATTAATGAGATTTACTGATTTTATCTTAAACTTTCCATTCCTTGTATTTGTCATTGTTTTAAATGCCATTCTTTTTGGAAAAGTTAACGGTTTATGGGTCTTAATTGGAACAATTAGCTTGCTAAGCTGGGGGGGGATTGCACGGATTGTCCGTAGTAAGATTCTCGCTGAAAAAGAAAATGAATACATTACAGCGGCCATTTCTATTGGTTGTTCACCGGCAAAAGTTATTATGAAGCATCTGCTGCCAAACATTTTATCTACCATAATTGTTCAAGCGACGATTACATTTGCCACGATGATCGTTGCTGAAACAGGTTTAAGTTTTCTTGGCTTTGGGGTCCCGCAAGAAATTCCAAGCTGGGGAAATATGTTGAATTCAGCAAATGAGCCGGATGTTCTCCAATTCAAACTTTGGATTTGGGTACCGCCAGCATTAATCATCACAATAACCATCTTATCAATTAACTTCATCGGTGAAGGTCTAAAGGATGCTTTTAATCCAAAATCTAAACGTTAAAGATCCGCCATTAACCTGGTGGATTTTTTTGCGTGTTAACGGTCATTGATTATTGGAGTTCATAAATGTAATTGGAGCAAAATATATATAAAGGAATAATTTAACTAAGGTCTGCCCATACTGATTTACAAACAGTTTCTTGAAGTGAGGGGTTGTACAATGTTGTATCTTCATGATGTATGGGTAAATTGGTTTGAAGGGGAAGAAAACGGTTATAATGTATGCCAATTCCATGAATGGCGTAAGGATGATGGAGTGGAATTATTAGACCAAGTGCCATTGATGAAAGTTGAACCGATTTTGTTTAATTACATTGAAAATGATTTGTCAGAATTACCTCAACAGCTCTTGGATGATATCTTCCAGAAAGCTTATTTGAGGAAGAATCATGAAAGAGTGCAACTTGACTATTGCTTTGTAGTCACAGATGGAATCGGTATATTAGCCATTGATACCATTGGCTATAATATTCCGATCCGTAAAAGCCGGTTAATTCCAAGACAAGAGCAGTTAGTTTACGAAATGATAAGTCAACATGAGGCTAATAAATACCACTTTTATGAGCAACCAAAGTTAAAGGACTATCACATTCTCTCACCTGAACCGGAATTGATGAGAGGTTTAACAAGAAAAGAACGTCAATTAAAACAATTATTATTTATGGCACTTGACCAATTACTCTCTTCGAGTAATGAAGCAGAAGTAAGGTATTGGTACACTGAATGGTGTCCGGAGAATTATTCAACGATTCAAGCTTTAAATTTTGAAGCAGCATGGGAACAGTTATTTGAGGAAACAAAGTATGGATGGTCGAAGAGGCATGAAACATTTTGTGAAAATCTAATAAAAGGACAGCCGTTTTTTGAAAAACTTTGGGAAATGGAACACGGTCCAAAAGTAAATTAAAAGCCTGACCAAAAGATATACGCACAACATATCTTTTGGGCTCAGGCTTTTTTTATGCTATCTTCTCTTACGACCTAATCCCATAGCATTTTCCATTTTCTTTAAAGTCTTATTAGCCACTAAATTTGCTTTTTCTGCACCCTCATCCAATATACGGTCAAGTTCTGGTGAATCAAGTAATGCATAGTATCTTTCTTGTATTGGTGTAAAGAAATTGACAACGACATCCGCTAGGTCACTTTTAAAATCACCATAGCCTTTCCCTTCGTACATTCCTTCAATTTCGGAAATAGTTTTTCCACCCAAGATAGAGTAAATCGATAATAGGTTTGATATGCCAGGTTTGTTTTCTTTATCGAATTTAACAATCCCTTCGGAATCTGTCACAGCACTCTTAATTTTTTTCACCATTTGCTTTGGATCATCTAACGGTGTGATATTAGCTTTTTGGTTTGGATCAGATTTGCTCATTTTTTTCGTTGGTTCTTGCAGAGACATAATTCTTGCACCAACCTTCGGAATACTTATTTCAGGAATGGTTAAAATGTCTCTGTATTTTTTATTAAATCTTTCTGCTAAGTCACGAGTTAATTCCATATGCTGCTTCTGATCTTCGCCAACAGGTACTAAATCCGTATTATATAGAAGAATATCGGCTGCCATAAGGGGTGGATAGGTTAATAAACTTGCCTGTACTGCCTCTTTCCCCGTAGATTTATCTTTGAATTGAGTCATTCTTTCTAATTCACCGATGTAGGCTACACACTGCATCAACCATCCCGCTTGAGCATGAGCAGGAACCTCTGACTGAACAAACAATGTGGCTTTGTTTGGATCAATTCCAACTGCTAAATATAATGCAGCTAAACTTCGGATATTTTTCCGAAGTATTCCCGGATCCTGAGGAACGGTAATGGCATGCTGGTCCACGATACAAAAAAAGCAATTGTATTCGTTCTGCATTTCTACAAACTGTTTCAACGCTCCAATATAATTACCAAGTGTGATCGTTCCACTTGGCTGAATACCAGAAAAAATCGTTTTCATAATAACTTCCTCCTAAAAAATATATAGAAAAAACCATTCATCCCCTAGAAACGAATAGGGACGAATGGTTCGCGGTACCACCCTAAATTACTCAAAAAAAGAGTCACTCAATGCTAAAACCATCTTGAAGACAATTTAGCCACCTTTTAACGCAAGGTTACGTCTAATCCTACTTTTTATAAAACATAAAAATAATATGTTCAGACAGAGGCTCCAAAGTCCATTCCGTATTTATTCGTGTTTGTTTCCACCACCCACAAACTCTCTGAACCGAATGTAAATACGTACTATTCTTTATCATCGCCTTTTAAGCAACTATACAATTGTACTTATTATAATGAAACGAATAATTATTTTCAAGTCAGTTAAAAATAATATATGACAAGGGCAATAAGCATAAACAGCCCATTAATAAGCCCGTAAAAAACTAAGGGTTTTTGGTTGAAAGTAACAAGTTCTGATAAAGGAGGTATTTCATCAAAGCGTCTTTTATTCTGGCCTCTTTGAAACGCAAAACTAAAGGATCTTGAAATGACGTCATAGAATCCTGAATGAATAGTAAAAACAAGCAATGAGATAAGCAAGAGTCCTGCTGAGAAATAAAAAGATATATTGATATAGCTTAACAAAGAAACTTTGTGATAAGTAAGGAACGAAATTAAAATAATCACTAGTTGTGTGAATGCTAAAATTAAGAGTCTTTTCTTAAGTTGATAATTCACTAAATAACCTCCAAAAGATTGATTTAATAGGGGTTCACTTAAGTATATTATATTAAAAATCCGTATAAGTCTAAATTATATCACAGGGAAATGTAATGATAACGTAAAGATTGTTTCTGAAATGTAAATAAAGTTCAAAAAAATAATGTACAATTTGTAGAAAATATGTATAATAGAGAATGTAGTAATTTTTCAGAATAATAGAAAAGGGAGGTCTACTAGTGAAGAAATCAAAACTTTCACTACTATTAGTACTATCACTAGTTCTTAGCATGTTCCTTGCAGCATGTTCGGGCGGAAACAAGAATGAAGGTACGTCCAAAAATGAAGGCGATAACAAAGCCGGCACTGAAGAAACTCAATTAGCAGATGAGCAAGTTCTAAATGTTCTTGAGTCTGCAGAAATTCCTTCAATGGACAGCGTTATGTCTCAAGACGTATTGAGCTTCACAATGTTAAATGCTACAAACGAAGGACTATATCGTTTAGATCCAGACCAAAAAGTTATTCCTGGAGTTGCTGAAGCAGCACCAACTTATAATGATGATAAATCTGTTATCACAATTAAATTAAGACAAGATACAAAATGGTCTAATGGTGACCCTGTAACTGCGCATGACTTTGTGTTTGCATGGCAACGTGCAATTGATCCGAAAGTTGCTGCTCCATACGGTGCATACTTCATGGAAGGCAAAATCAAAAATGCATCTGAAATTGTTGCTGGTAAAGCAAAACTTGATGATTTAGGTATTAAAGCACTAGATGATTATACTGTGGAAATTACATTAGTAAGACCACTTCCATACATCGAATCTTACTTAACTTTCCCATTGTTCTTCCCGCAAAACAAAAAGTTTGTTGAAGCGGAAGGCGATAACTATGCGAAAGATGCAACACACCTACTTTACAATGGTCCATTTAAAATGACAAAATGGGATGGTCCTACTGGTACTGAGTGGGTATTAGAAAAGAATGCTGATTATGTAAATGCAAAGGACGTTACTTTAGAGAAGATTAACTTTAACGTTTCTAAAGATCCACAAGCATCTGCTAACGCATATACTGCTGGTGAAGCTGATATCACACCAAAACTTGCACAAGCTGCAATCCTTTCACAATTTGAAGGACAAAAAGATTTACTTCGCTATCAAGAACCATCAATCTGGTGGTTAAAAATGAACGAAAAGAACCCAGCATTGAAGAATGTTAATATCCGTAAAGCAATTGCTTTAACTGTTGACAAAAAAGCTTTAACAGAGGATGTATTAGCAAACGGATCAATCCCTGCTGATTTCCTTGTACCAAAAGGTTTCTCATTCTTAGATGGTAAAGATTTCCGTGAAACTGCAGGAACTTACTTAAGCACTAACAAAGACGAAGCTAAAAAGCTTTGGGAACAAGGTCTTAAAGAAACAGGACTTAAAGAAGTTAAGTTTACTTATGTAGGTCAAGATACTGAAACTTCAAAAGTAACTGATGCATTCGTTAAAGATCAGTTAGAGAAAAACTTACCAGGATTAAAAATTACAATCGAAGCAGTTCCTTTCAAAATTCGTATTGCTCGTGAAGATGCTGAAGATTATGATTTATTAATGGGTGGCTGGGGACCTGACTACGCTGATCCAATGACTTATATGGATCTATGGGTTACTAACGGCGGACAAAACCACATGAGCTATAGCAATCCTGAATTTGATAAGTTAATCAAATCAGCTAGTGAAGAACTTGTAGCTAAGCCACAAGATCGTTGGAAAGCTCTTCAAGATGCAGAAAAAATCTTGTTAGAAGATGATGCTGCTATCGCACCACTTTACCAACGTTCAGTGAACCTACTAATCAATCCTAAGGTTCAAGGTTTTGCTCACCACGCATTCGGTCCTGACTATAGTTACCAGTGGATTAAAATCACAAAATAGTAACTATAACTAATCAAATAAAAAGAGAGTATATTTACCAATATACTCTCTTTTTACCTGTGTGAGAATTGTCGTAAGATGTCGAAAATTCAAATTAATTAGGAGGTGTAGGCATGGTCAAATATATACTAAAACGTGTTGGTTATATGATTATTACACTTTTTATCGTTACATCGCTTACCTTTTTCCTCATGAAGCTAATTCCAGGTAGTCCTTTTAATAACTTCGAAAAGCTGTCGGAAGTTCAACGAAATATTTTGCTGGATAAATATGGCTTGAACGACCCCCTGCCTGTTCAATATTTTAACTATATGATGAGCTTAGTAAAAGGGGATTTAGGAGTTTCCTTCCAATTTGATAATACCCCTGTAACAGAACTTATTGCAAATCGCCTGGGACCTTCTGCACAATTAGGTTTTCAAGCTATGGTTGTAGGTTCAATTTTAGGTATTTTATTAGGTGTAGTTGCTGCTCTAAAGCAAAACACTTGGATAGATTACGGTTCTACTTTTATCGCAGTAGTTGGTAAATCTATCCCATCATTTATTTTTGCTGGATTAATGCAGTATTATATTTCGGTAAAGTTAGGCTGGCTTCCAGTAATGCTATGGAAAGGACCTGAATATACTATCCTTCCTACTATCGCACTAGCAATGTTCCCAATCTCGATTGCAGCGCGTTTTATGCGTACTGAAATGGTTGAAGTATTAGGGTCTGATTATATTACTTTGGCAAGAGCTAAAGGTGCGAGCCGTTGGCAGATAAGCTTTAAGCATGCCTTAAGAAATGCCTTAATACCAGTTGTAACTGTTCTAGGGCCTTTAGCAGTTAGTTTAATGACGGGATCCCTTGTTATTGAGCAAATTTTTGGAATCCCAGGAATTGGTGAGCAGTTCGTTAAATCAATTAATATGAATGATTACCCCGTTATTATGGGTACTAACATTTTATTTGCCGTCCTATTTATCGTAGTAATCTTAATTGTTGATATTCTTTATGGAATCATCGACCCACGTATTCGTGTATCGGGGGGGAAAACTAAATGAGCAACAAAGACATAACAATTTCAAAGGATATGTTTGCTCCTGTCCATATTGATCCATCAAAAAGTGAAAAAATTGCTAAACCAAGTTTAAATTTCTGGCAGGATTCATGGCTAAGAGTCAAGAAAAATAAAGGTGCTGTAGTCAGCATGGTTATCCTGGTTATCATGATTATCATGGCCTTTGTGGGACCAATGATTACGCCATATGACTATGATACGCAAAACACAAAACATAATAATTTGCCACCGCGAATTCAAGGTTTAGAGGATGTTCACTGGCTTCCTTTTGATGGAACTTTGTCAAGAAGAGATGGTACAGTTTATAACGCTTATGAAGTTCGTAAGGTCGATGCCTATTATTGGTTCGGTACCGATAATTTAGGCCGAGATCAATTTGCACGTGTTTGGAAAGGTACGCAAGTATCGTTATTCATCGCTTTTATGGCTGCGTTAATCGATATGGCTATTGGAGTTGCATATGGAGCCATCTCTGGTTATCTGGGTGGACGAATAGATAGCGTAATGCAGAGGATTATCGAGGTTATAGTGGGAATTCCGAACCTGATTGTTGTTGTTTTAATGATTCTCGTGTTAAAACCTGGTATTATCCCAATTATTATTGCCTTAACTATTACGGGATGGACTAGTATGGCTCGTGTGGTTCGTGCGCAAGTATTAAAATTTAAAGGTCAAGAATTTGTTCTTGCGGCTAAAACTTTAGGTGCTTCAAATTCGTCTATCATTTTTAAACACATGATTCCAAATATGTTTGGAGTAATTATTATTAATACGATGTTTTCTATCCCGAATGCCATTTTCTTTGAAGCATTTTTAAGCTTTATCGGGTTAGGATTACAGGAACCTCATGCATCGCTTGGAACATTAGTAAATGCAGGATTTAAATCGATGATTGCTTTTCCTTATCAAATGATTATTCCTTCCATTATGATTGCGTTAATCATGGTATGCTTCAACCTTGTTGCAGACGGATTACGTGATGCGTTGGATCCAAAAATGCGTGATTAGAAGGCAGGTGGATGTAAATGGATAAAATTTTAGAAGTAAAAGACTTAAATATATCGTTTCATACGTTTTCAGGTGAAGTTAAAGCTATCCGTGGCGTAAGTTTTGATTTATATAATGGTGAAACCTTAGCCATTGTAGGTGAATCTGGTTCAGGTAAATCCGTAACCACCAAATCTATCATGCGTTTACTTCCTGAGCATAATTCAGAAATAAAAGGCGGACAGATTCTATTTGATGGCAAGGATTTAACAAAATTAAAAGATAAAGACATGCAAAAAATCCGTGGGAAAGATATATCAATGATTTTCCAGGATCCAATGACGTCATTAAATCCAACCATGAAAATTGGCAACCAGATTATGGAACCGCTTATTAAACACCAAAACATGAGCAGACACGCTGCAAAGGAAAGAGCAATTGAATTATTAAAGCTAGTTGGTATTCCTAAGGCGGAGTTAAGAGTGGATCAGTATCCGCATCAGTTCTCTGGTGGTATGAGGCAAAGGGTTGTTATCGCTATTGCATTGGCATGTAACCCGAAAGTACTTATTGCTGATGAACCGACCACTGCACTTGATGTAACCATTCAAGCGCAAATTCTTGAATTAATGAAGGATTTGCAAAAGAAAATTGATACATCTATTATCTTTATTACTCATGATCTTGGTGTGGTTGCAAATGTAGCCGATCGTGTTGCTGTTATGTACGGAGGAAAAATAGTTGAAATTGGGACTGCAGATGAGATTTTCTATAATCCAAAACATCCATATACATGGGGATTAATTAGTTCGATGCCTGATATGGATACCCAAGATGATGAACTATTCTCTATTCCAGGAACACCACCAGATTTATTAGATCCACCAAAAGGGGATGCGTTTGCACCACGTAATCCATTTGTTATGAAAATAGATTTAGAGCAAGAACCACCATTCTTCAAAGTGTCGGATACGCATTATGCTGCAACATGGCTGCTCCATCCGGATGCACCAAAAGTTGAACCGCCAGCTGCTGTTTTAAGACGGCAAAATCAATTTTCTGGTAATGCGGATTTAGTCAAAATTGGAAAAACTGGTCAAGCACCATTCCCTGAAAATAAGGAGGGGAAATAAATGGCTGAAAAAGAAAAATTACTTGAGATCAAAAATCTCAAACAATATTTTAATGAAGGTAAAACAAATGAAGTAAAAGCTGTTGATAATGTATCCTTTGATATTTATAAAGGTGAAGTAATGGGCCTTGTGGGTGAGTCAGGCTGTGGTAAATCCACAACAGGACGTACAATTATTCGTTTGTATGATGCTACTGGCGGAGAAGTTTTATACGATGGAGTAAATGTTCATGGAAAAAAGTCAAAAAAGCAATTAAAAGATTTCAACCGAAAAATGCAAATGATCTTCCAAGACCCTTATGCATCTTTAAATCCTAGATTAAAAATAGCAGATGTTATTGCCGAGGGAATTGATATTCATGGTTTAGCAAAGTCTAGGGAAGACCGAATGGAGCAGGTGTATGAGCTCCTAGAAACCGTTGGCTTAAATAGAGAGCATGCAAACCGATATCCACATGAATTTAGTGGCGGTCAGCGTCAACGGATTGGAATTGCACGTGCTCTTGCTGTTCAACCTGAATTTATTATTGCGGATGAACCGATTTCCGCATTGGATGTTTCTATCCAAGCTCAGGTAGTTAACTTAATGAGAAAACTGCAAAAAGAGAAAAGTTTGACCTACCTGTTTATTGCTCATGATCTTTCAATGGTTAAATATATTAGTGATCGGATCGGTGTTATGTATTTTGGTAAAATGGTGGAGCTTGCACCTGCGGATGAACTTTATAAAAACCCACTGCATCCGTATACACAATCACTTTTATCAGCAATTCCTTCTCCAGATCCAATCAGTGAACGGACTCGTAAACGGAAGTCTTATGACCCGGCAAGTCATAACTACGAGCCGCATGAACCAGTGGAATTCAGAGAAGTTACACCAGGTCACTTTGTACTATGTTCTGAGAAAGAATTCAAACAATACCAAGTACAATCTAGATAATAAAAAAAACGATCTCGCATCTGAGATCGTTTTTTCAAATGTTAACGGTATTCTTATTTCCGATTTCCCCCAACAGTTTTCCAACCAGTCTGGTATTTGGCACTTTCATCAACAAATTCACTCCGATTTTTCCCACCGAATACCTTTTCACCAAAACTGTTCGTAATCACACCCATTAAGGCTGTGATTCCTATAATTAATAAAGCAACAATCGTTAAATCAAATATGTATGAGCCCATGGTAATAACCCCTCCATTAATTAGTTGCTTAGAATATTTGTGGTGCCAATTTAAATATCTCCTACTTTATTGTAAAAGACTTTACCGTTGATTTAAAGAGGAAATTAAATTAAAGTGATAAGTTTTCAAAAATTAAATGAATGCGTTTTCATTTCGGATTTATAATTGAGAATACTATGAAGGTTTATTTTTCTTAGAAATAGGGTAACTCAATATTATAAGTAATTTATTTCATGAATACCCTTGCATTATCAATCATTGTTGACGAACATTATAACAGATGAATAAATATGAGTGCAAAAATACAGATAAAATAATTAAAAAACATGAAACTTTTAGAATAATTATTCGTCTAATATAGTGTAAATGAAATTTTTGAATGTTTTGCTCTTACAATATTTTTTGGAAAAAAGGATACCCTTTTAAGAAACAGTGGTGTATAATCAATGATATAAATTACTTATTTATAATTATTATTGAAATTGGTACTACCTGATTATAACCAAATTGCTTGATTCAATATAACGGATATTAAATAACAGTCTCAAATAAAAGAGGAGTGTGAAGATCGGATGGTAACACTATACACTTCACCAAGTTGTACATCATGCAGAAAAGCAAAATCATGGTTAGAAGAACATGAAATCCCATACACAGAGAGAAATATTTTTTCAGAACCATTAACCATGGAAGAGATTAAAGAGATTCTTCGAATGACCGAGGATGGTACAGATGAAATTATTTCTACAAGGTCAAAAACATTTCAAAAATTAGACGTTAACCTAGATGCAATGCCGTTACAAGATCTATTTGGTTTAATCAAAGAAAATCCAGGGCTATTACGCCGCCCGATTATCATTGATGAAAAACGATTACAGGTTGGGTATAACGAGGATGAAATCAGACGATTCCTTCCAAGAAGAGTTAGAACATTCCAGCTGCGTGAAGCACAGCGAATGGTTAATTAGATAAATAGGCCTTCAAATAGGAGGTCTTTTTTTGTATATAAAAATTATATGATTTCATTTGTAGTTTTGTTGCCACTTTGCTACAATAAAATGAATATCCAACTGTTATTCATTAGGCATTATCACGGTTTATAGATTTTAGCCTTTTTTATTTCCCTTATTAGTACTTTTATCATAAAATAAAGTACACGAGTATTTACTTTTTGCCCTATGAGAATCTTTGTGGATTTAAGTAAATGCTAAGGCAGTATCTGCTTGGGGGTATTTTGTCCCTTCAATCTGGAAAACGGAAGGGAGAGGTTTAGATGGAGATTGAACGTATTAATGAAAATACAGTAAAATTTTACATTTCATATGGTGATATAGAAGAACGAGGCTTTGACCGTGAAGAAATCTGGTACAATCGGGAACGAAGTGAAGAACTCTTTTGGGAAATGATGGATGAAGTTCATGATGAAGAAGAGTTTGTGATTGAAGGTCCTCTTTGGATCCAAGTTCAAGCGCTTGATAAAGGTTTAGAAATCCTTGTTACTAAAGCACAACTATCAAAGGATGGTCAAAAGTTTGAATTACCTATTCCAAATGACAAACTAAAAGATCTGCCAGTTGATGAGCAAATTGATGAGATTCTTGATCATCATTTTAATCCGAATCATTCAGATGAGGAAGATATATTACTTGAGGAAGAAACATTAGAATTTCTCATTGGTTTTAAAGATTTTGAGGATGTCATTAGTTTATCCAATCGGGCAGGTTTAGATGATTTAGTGACAAAGCTTTATCATTTTGAAGGGAAATATTATCTATTTACAGAATTTCCTGAAGACTTATTTGAAGAAGATGAAATTGATGATATTTTAAGTATTTTGCTTGAATACGGATTTGAGACACAACTTACGATCCATCGAATTCAAGAATATGGAAAAGAGATAATTTCTGAAAATGTTTTTGCTGAAATACGCAAACATTTTCGCTAACTAATGTACCGATTTCATTATTGAAATCGGTATTTTTAGCATTAATTATTTTGGAAATAAATTCTGGCAGGTGAGAACGCTGAAAAACACAGTAAGGGTTATTTTATATTTGCTTCTATTATCCGTACTATGGTTTTTCTTTAAGGATCGTTTAGCTAGTGGAATATTCGGTATCCTAAGTGTACTTGTTACACTGTCGGTCATATTCATAGCCCTTGTAATTTTCCTTGAAAACCGTCATCCAACACAAACGATTACATGGTTAGTGGTCTTAGGCAGTTTCCCATTAGTTGGTTTTATTTTTTACCTCCTGTTTGGAAGAAATTATCGTAAGGAAAAGATGTTTAGAAAAAAATATTTCTTAGATAAACAAGCTTTTTTGACCGTTGAGGGGGAAGAAGATCCAAGAAATGATGAAAAACTTAGTTTAATGGGTGAACATCAAGGGAAATTATTTAACTTAGCTCAAAAGCTAGGGAATAGTCCTATCTCCTTTGACACAGCTACAAAAATATTAACAAACGGTGACGAAACTTTTCAGCAAATTATAGAGCAATTAAAAAAGGCTAGACATCACATCCATCTGGAATATTATATTGTTCGTCACGATCATATTGGGCAGGAAATAAAAAATCTATTAATTGAGAAAGCCCATCAAGGTGTTAAGGTACGTTTTTTATATGACGCAGTAGGTTCTTGGCAACTTTCAAAATCTTATATTAATGAACTTAAAAATGAAGGGATTGAAATGGTCACGTTTGGACCTGTAAAACTCCCATTTTTAAATAATAAATTTAATTTCCGTAATCACCGTAAGATGATCATTATTGATGGAAATATTGGCTTTGTTGGCGGGCTAAATATTGGAGATGAATATCTGGGGAGAAATAAGCAGATAGGGTTTTGGCGTGATACCCATTTAATGCTTCGAGGAGAGGCAGTAAGAACGTTGCAGTTAATATTTTTACAAGACTGGTATTATATGACCAGTCACAGTTTCTTAACTGCCGAATACCTATCACCTCAGATTGATGACGAAAGTCACGGTGGGGTGCAGCTCATTGCTGGAGGGCCGGATAATGAGTGGAGTGTGATTAAAAATATATTTTTCTCCATGATTGCAAGCGCGGAGAAATCAGTTTGGATTGCATCCCCTTATTTTATTCCTGATGAAGATATTTTTTCAGCCATAAAAGTAGCTGCACTTAGTGGCATTGATGTACGACTTCTTGTACCTAATAAACCAGATAAACGGATTGTCTTTCACGCTTCCCGTTCATACTTTCCAGAACTTTTGGAAGCAGGGGTTAAGGTCTATGAATATGAGCGGGGATTTATGCACAGTAAGATTGTCATTGTTGATAATGAATTAGCCTCGATCGGGACATCAAATATGGATATGAGAAGTTTTCACTTGAATTTCGAAGTAAATGCTTTTTTATTCCGTACAAATAGCACACAAAAGCTAGTTGAGGAATATTTAAATGACCTTGAATTTTCTAAACAATTGGATAAAGCAACCTTTGATGATAGACATCTTGGTTTTAAGGTACTTGAATCGACGGCAAGACTACTCTCGCCATTACTCTAAACTTATAAAAAAACTCGTCAAATAGACGAGTTTTTTTTATGCTTTAAAAGGTTTTTATCGAAATTTGACGAATTAACATAGTGAAAGGAGGAGTGAATTAATTGCTAACGGCTCAAACAAAAATGGGTGTATCTATCTGTCTCGGCCTAGATTACAAAAAAGATACTCTTTTAGAACTTCGCAGTAAAGAAGAATTTTTTTGCCCTATCTGCGGGGAAAGCGTTTTACTCAAATTAGGGAATCAGCGCATTTTTCATTTTGCCCATAAGCAAGGCGGAGTTTGTCATGATTTTTATGAAAATGAATCCATATACCACATGGAGGGTAAACGTCAACTCTATCAGTGGCTGGTGAAACAAAATATCCCTTCAATATTGGAGTACTATGATAAGGAGATTCAGCAGCGACCTGACATAATGTTCAAGTTTAATGGCGAGAAATTTGCATTAGAGTATCAATGTTCAACGATTCCAGAAAGTATACTTATCAAAAGGACCAATTCATATCTTCAGAACGGTTATCATCCCATATGGATTATATCTAGCAACCAAATCCATTCGAAGAGAAATAATATGGTTGCTTTATCCAACTTTCAATATCTATTTTTACGAACAACTTCTGCAGGTAAGTTTTATATACCATCATATTGCCCCGAAAAACAGCAAATTCACTTTATTGGATCCATTACCCCTTATTCAATAAAAAATGCCTTCGCCTATCATTCTTTTTACCCAATAAGGAAAATGGATATAAAAGATTTATTAGAACCAAAAATCAACACTCAAATAGATTTTTCTAGTTGGAACAAGCAAATAGAAAAATTTCTTCTTAATTGGACCCTCCATCCTAGTAAACAGCATCATTCATTTCTTCATGAGATCTATAACAGAAACCTTAATCTCTTCCTATTACCGGCAGAAATTGGCCTTCCAATCCCTCATTCGCTAGTCATTCAAACTTCACCGATTATTTGGCAAACCTATTTATTTATTGATTGTATAGACAACAAAAATATTGGTGATTTAATAACCTTGCAGGAATTATCTTTCCATTTCAATAAAAGGATTCGTAGAAAAGAAATAGTCTTAAGAAATTTGCCACTAGTTAAAACAGGGACATCATTATCTGCCATACTTGACTATCTTTTATTGTTAGAGCAATTGGGTATCTTTACGAAAATGGGAGAAACCACATTTCAAGTGAAACGAAAAATATTTATTCCTAGGACAAATCGAGAAAAAGAAGAAGCGAAGGTTTTATTTTTTCAAAAATATCAGCGTTTCCTATCGAATATATAAATGAAAACAAACAGAAGGGCATACTATATAGAGGTGTAAATAGTTTCCTTTCTGTTAATTGAAAAAGGAAATTGGAAAGATAAGGAGAATACTATGTAATAAGCTTTCTATCACAGGTATGAATAGAATGGAGGATGAAGGATGGCAAATGAAACAGCAACAAAATCACTGCCAGCAAGAAGTGAGATCCCTGAACAAGATACATGGAAATTAGAAGATATTTTTGCAAATGATCAGGAATGGGAAAAGGAATTTCAAGAAGTAAAAAGCCAAATCCCAGGAATTAAAGAATTTGAAGGGAAATTAGGTGAAAGTGCAGAGACCCTTTATAAAGCGCTTCAATTCCAAGACAAATTGTTAGAACGAATTGGAAAGCTTTATACATATTCACATATGCGTTATGACCAAGACACAACAAACTCTTTTTATCAAGGCCTGGATGACAGAATGAAAAATATGTATTCACAAGCAGCCAGCCAATTAGCTTTTATTGTCCCTGAAATTCTCTCATTGGACGAGAGCCAAGTAACCAGTTTCTTAAGTGAAAAAACAGAATTAAAGCTCTATGAGCATGCACTAGCCGAAATTAACCTGCAAAGACCACATGTCCTCACGGCAGAACAGGAAGCATTGCTAGCAGAAGCCAGCGAGGTGATGGATGCTTCTAGTAATACGTTTGGGATGTTAAATAATGCAGACCTTGAATTTCCATCTATTAAAGATGAAAATGGTGCTGAAGTTGAAATTACTCATGGCCGCTATATTCGCTTTTTGGAAAGTGAGGACCCACGTGTAAGACATGACGCATTTAAAGCTGTATACAAGACATATGGTGATTTTAAAAATACTTTTTCAAGTACATTAAGTGGTAATGTGAAAAAGGATAATTTTAATGCAAGAGTAAGAAAGTATGATTCAGCAAGACATGCTGCGCTTTCTTCGAACAATATCCCAGAAAGTGTGTACGATAACCTTGTAAACACGGTTACCGATAATCTTCATTTATTACATCGATATATAAAGCTTCGTAAAAAAGTCTTGGGTCTTGATGAACTTCATATGTATGATCTGTTTACACCTCTTGTCAAAGATGTAAAAATGGAAATTAAGTACGAAGAAGCGAAGGACTTAGTCATTAAAGGGTTAGCTCCATTAGGCGAGGAATATGCGAAAATACTAACTGAAGGCTTTGAAAATCGCTGGGTCGATGTGCATGAAAATAAAGGCAAGCGGAGTGGTGCCTATTCATCAGGGGCATATGGGACACATCCATACATTTTAATGAACTGGCAGGATAATGTAAATAATTTATTTACACTTGCCCATGAATTTGGCCATTCCGTACACAGCTTCTATACTCGAAAATCACAGCCGTATCCTTACGGGAATTATTCAATTTTCGTTGCCGAGGTGGCTTCGACCTGTAATGAAGCACTTTTAAACGACTATTTATTAAAAACGATCGATGATGAACAAAAACGTATATACTTACTCAATCATTACCTAGAAGGCTTTAGAGGGACAGTGTTCCGTCAAACTATGTTTGCCGAGTTTGAACATATGATCCATCAAAAAGCACAAAACAACGAAGCCTTAACAGCAGATGCATTAACAGAAAGTTATTATGCATTAAATAAAAAATATTTTGGCGAAGAAGATATTGTAATAGATGAGGAAATCGGATTGGAATGGGCGAGGATTCCTCATTTTTATTACAATTACTATGTTTATCAGTATGCAACGGGTTTTAGTGCAGCTACAGCGCTAAGCAAGCAAATTTTAGAAGAGGGCGAACCAGCGGTAAAAAGGTATATTGACTTCCTAAGTGCAGGAAGTTCAGATTATCCGATTGAGGTGTTGAAAAAGGCTGGCGTCGATATGACTAGTGCAGAGCCAATAAAAAATGCTTGTAAGGTTTTTGAAGAAAAACTGAATGAATTAGAGCAATTATTAACACAAGCATAATGAAAGGGATGGTGCCAAACTGGCTGCCATCCCTTTCTAAAATCCTCTAAATTTTTTCCGGTCATTAAGGTAATTAATGAAGATAAATATCGATACAAATAATATAGGGGTACTGAACAATAAAGGGAAAATCTTTAACAATGCAAGGATTTGAAGAAAAAAGGCAATTAAAATAAAAACAATCATAAGTGTTAAAGGGAATTTTCTCATCTAAAAGGCCACCCTCATAAAAGTGAGTTTCATTTCTCTTACTACTATGTCTATTGTCCATTCCGTGAATTTATGATAATTTGACAATTATGTGAAATAAAGCACATACTTATTGCCGCACTTAGAAATAGCGTGCTATATTATATACATGAAGTTGATCACAACAAACACAAACCCCTTTGTTTGACCGTGAAAAATTTCTCCCATCCCCTTTGTTCGTATAATAGAAAAATGCCTTGCGGTAGAAACTGCAAGGCATTTTTGTATATTAAATGAAACGAAGCACGCCGTTATAACGGCATGCTTCTATTGTTCGATATATCTCCAAAACGTACCATACTTTGCTGGAATTTGTTCCACCACTTGCTTCAAAAGAAGCTTTTTCATTTCCTTTTCAATTTGTGAAATCGACATATTATAAACAACAGCAATTTCTTTTGATGCTACAAATTTAAAAAATTTCAAAAACGTTTCTAATGGCGGTGGAGGAGATTGGATTGGTTTTTCAGAAAGCATTTCCTCTAATATTTGAACATATACCTCATAGGGGTAGGAACCGGTAATTTTAATTCCTTCATCCTCTACATTTTCATTAAAAAATACTAAGGTAGGGATTTCCTGTACATCCATTTCAGAAGTAATCTTCAGATCGCATTGGAAAGCTTTTGCTGCACTTTCAGAATGGATATCATACATGAATTCATCCACATCCAAACCTAGGCTCCGAGCGCAATCCTTTAAAACCTCAAGATTAGAAACATTTAGTTTCTCTAAAAATAATCCCTCTTGGATTCTCCGCAAGAAACGGAGTCCAGCCCGTCGCCCTTGTAATTCTGCTGCTTTTAGAGCGATGGAAACAGTATAAGGAGAATCGACAGGATTCTCTAACCATAGGCTTCCATCACATGACATTCCCGACCTGCTAGCTGTCTTCTCCCACACCTGTGCGATATTCTCAAAATTCTTTTTCTTACTTATATTTAAATCGGCTAATCGTCCACTTAAAATATGCTTAATTGAAAAATAACGTCCATATTCGATTTGCAACTTCTTTAAAATCGGCTCTAATGCCCAACATTCAGGACATAAAGGATCAATAAACATGTAAATCTCAATCGGCTTTTTATCACTGCATTGCCGCTTTGCACTCGAAGATTTTGACCTATTCACTATCTTCACCTGTGGTCTCGCCCTGGTTAGGCGTATTAATCATGTGTTGTGCCGTAAGATAAAGCCGTGAATAAAATTCATCTCGTAAGGGACCCTCTAAGCCTATTTTGTCCATAGCCTGTGACATGCATGCTAGCCAGGCTTTGGCTCGTATAGGGGTAACTGGAAATGGCAAATGACGTGCACGCATCATAGGATGGCCATGTTCCTCAGTATACAATGCAGGACCGCCTAAATATTGAGTTAAAAATTGCTTTTGTTTCCGAGCAATTTCTGTAAATTGATTTGGGAATATTGGAGCTAGGTCAGGATGTTGTGCAACAAGGCCATAAAAAGTGTCCACAAGACGGTGTAAGGTTTCTTCACCAATGGATTCAAATGGTGAAAGCTTTCTTTCAATCATGTTGCCAACTCCCTTAAATGTATTATGTAGATTTATTTTATCAATGCATTTTTCATATCTCAAATGAATTGCTTTGAAAATGGAAATTTGTCAATTAAACATATTAATAATGTATGCCAAGTGAGCATTTCTTAATAGAAAAACCAGGAATTTGGAAGTTGGAAATAACTCCAATTAAATTAAATCTATATCTAAATACACTTAAAATTCATTTTAGTTTAATGATGACCTTTTCTTTGGCTATTGTTTAGAGTTCTGGTCATCATCGGCTTGATGATGACTTTTTTCACGGCTATTGTTAAGAGTTTGGGTCTTATTGGTTGGTTTGCTGGTATTTTCGGTAATAGAAACGGCGAATTTTATTTTCTGTTAATCGAGCAGGAATCTTAAATTGTTCTAACAGTTCAATAAAGATTTTCTCTCCAGTCTGATAGTTTTTAACTTCATATTCCAATTCATAATCTTCTGTATCTAGATAGATACTATGGTCCAATACCAATAAACCTTCTTCATACTCGAATTCAACTCGCTTGGTTATTAAAGACCCAAAATATTCAAGTGTTGAAAAAGGAATCTCGCTATCTTCTATAGTATGTTGAATGATTCCTGTTGGAAGTTTTCCAAAATGAATGGCCAATTGTGCTTCATCTTCACTAATTGTCTGATTGGTCTCTAGTAGTCCGACAGATGCAGGCTGTTTTAAGGTCATCTCGTAGTTTAACCCTTTTTTACGAATCCTTAGTGCACTCTCTTTACTCTTTAAAGAAAAATTTGGTGTATCAAAGTAATGGTTTTCCTGTTTAAAAATTTGAGTTGTATCTATCTTAAAAAACTTAAGTAAACGTTCATATTCATTCTTTGTTAGGATATTTTTAAATTCAATTTCAATATTTTGCATCATGTGTGCATCTACCTTTCTATAGGGGATCTTCATTATTAGCTCTTTTCTAACCTCAACATCATCCTTGGGAGAAATCGTGAATTATGCTAAAATAAGGAGGTGAATAATGGAGGTATGAATGATGAAAAAAAGAATAATGATTGAAAAGTCATACATAATTGAAGAGAAACTAATGTTAGAAACTAATGAGAGCATCCTTGAATTGGTTCCTGGAGAGCAGATTCTTGTAGATTCTGACCAATTTTCTTTCATTTACTTAATGGAAGATAAAGATGATTATACATATATCGTTTTACATGAACAAATCTGGCCGCACTTAAAAATTGCATACGAAAAAAAATTACCTGTATGGGTTACTTTTAATGAAGATAAAAAAGAACTGGAAAACTTTCAGGATGAATTTAATTATCTGCTAACCAATATTTCAGGTAATAGTAATTATGGGAAAGAAATGGTTACAAAAGTAGAGCGTATTTTCTTAACATAACTTGTTTTAGAGGTGAATTATGAAGCATTGGGACCAATTTCTAGCCCCATATAAACAGGCGGTTTCAGAGTTAAAAGTAAAATTAAAGGGGATGAGAGGTCAGTTCGAACTTGATGCTACTCATTCACCGATTGAATTCGTTACGGGAAGAGTCAAACCGATTGCAAGTATCCTTGATAAGGCAAATCAAAAAGGGATTCCACTTGAAAGATTAGAAGAAGAAATGCAGGATATTGCGGGAATGCGCATTATGTGTCAATTTGTAGATGACATTCACACAGTTGTCGATTTACTCCAAAACCGAAATGATTTTGAAATAGTTGAAGTTAGAGATTATATTTCACATAAAAAAACAAGCGGTTATCGATCGTATCATGTTGTGATTCGCTACCCCGTTCAAACCATTCATGGCGAAAAGAATATCTTGGCAGAAATTCAGATACGAACGCTTGCTATGAATTTTTGGGCGACAATTGAACATACATTGAGCTATAAGTACAAAGGGATATTTCCAAGTGATATTCAAATGCGGCTGCAAAGAGCAGCTGAAGCAGCGTTTCGTTTAGATGAGGAAATGTCATTAATTCGCGGTGAAATACAGGATGCTCAAGCCTTTTTTACAAGGAAGAAAGAATTGAAACAGGAAGAGAAGGACTGAGATACGAAAGTTGATTTAAAAGCCATTCGCACAAGGAGCCAAAAATTTATGAAATTTGCGATTACATCAAAAGGAGATCAAAAATCAAATATCTTAATGCACAAAATGAGGACGTATTTACTTGATTTTGATCTTATATACGATGAAGACCAACCTGACATAGTTGTTTCCATTGGTGGTGACGGCACGCTTCTGTATGCATTTCATCGCTATAGCAGCCGTTTAGATAAAACTGCTTTTGTTGGAATACATACTGGACATCTTGGGTTTTATGCTGATTGGATTCCGGATGAGATTGAAAAGTTAGTGATAGCGATTGCGAAAACACCTTATCAGGTTGTCGAATACCCTCTATTAGAGGTTATAATCCGTTATTCTCATGCCGGAAAGGAATCAAGGTATCTGGCCTTAAATGAGTCAACAGTAAAAAGTGTCGAGGGAACACTGGTTATGGATGTTGAGATTCGTGGACAGCATTTCGAACGGTTCCGTGGTGACGGCTTATGTGTTTCAACCCCTTCAGGCAGTACGGCCTATAATAAGGCCCTTGGCGGGGCGATTATTCATCCATCAATAGCGGCCCTTCAAATTGCGGAGATGGCATCGATTAATAACAAGGTTTTTAGGACGATTGGCTCGCCATTAATTCTTCCAGCTCACCATAATTGTATGCTTAAACCAGTCAATCGGTCAGATTTTCAGGTTACCATTGACCACCTGACATTGCTTCATAAGGATGTTAAATCAATCCAATTTAGAGTTCCAGAAGAAAAAATCCGTTTTGCCCGTTTCCGTCCATTTCCGTTTTGGAAAAGAGTTCATGATTCCTTTATTTCAGATTAAGAAGCAGGTGCCGTCGTAATGTCTCAGCAATTTCAAATGAAGTGGGTCATTGGTGAAAGCGATGTTGGGAAGTTGGTTAGGGAATTTTTAAAAGAGGAAGAGATTTCTCGGACGGCTTTAACAGATATTAAGTTCAAAGGTGGTAATATCCTAGTAAATGGAGTAGAAGTAAATGTCCGATACCGTTTAGTATCAAGCGATAAATTAACCGTGATTTTTCCCATAGAAAGTCCTAGCGAGGGACTTTTGGGTGAAGATATTCCATTATCGATTTTTTATGAAGATGAGTATTTGTTGGTAGTAAATAAACCAGCAGGAATGAACACGATCCCGTCGCGAGAACATCCTGCAGGCAGTTTGGCGAATGCGCTGATTGGCTATTATCAGCGGTGCGGTCTGCAAGCTACTACGCACATAGTCACACGGCTTGACAGGGATACTTCAGGAATTGTTCTGATTGCTAAACACCGCCATGTACATCATTTGTTTAGTATGATGCAGCAGAACGGTCAAGTTAAGCGGACATATGAGGCATTTGCAGAAGGTGAAATGCAACAAGATAATGGTACAATAGTGGCTCCTATTGGCCGTAAAGATGACAGTATCATTGAGCGGGAAGTTCGTAAGGATGGACAATATGCGTGTACCCATTATCAGGTTCTTGCGAGATATAATGGATTTACTCATTTGGAACTTGTGCTTGAAACGGGACGTACCCATCAAATTAGAGTCCATATGTCTTTTTTAAATCATCCCTTACTTGGTGATGATTTATATGGAGGAGATATATCACAAATAAATCGACAGGCACTTCATTGTAAAAAAATTTCTTTTATTCACCCATTCTTAAAGGATGAAATGATATTTACTGCTCCATTACCCAGAGATATGGGTAAATTAATAAAGGCTGACCTACTTGATTAAGAGGCAGCCTTTTTTGTGTATTTGCAATGCTCCTAATCAAATTGTTTAAATTTTTCCTCCACATATGGCATAGTAGAGGTAACTGACACCAATTCCATCTCAGGATATCTTAATGCTGTAAGTTTCCCGCCAAAGACCGCGCCAGTATCAATATTGTACGTATTATTTATGTACCTGGGCTCTTTAACAGGCGTATGTCCATAAATGATACAGGGCTTACCATGGTATTCCTTCGCCCAATCTCTTCTGATTGGAGACCCATCCGGGTGTTTTTTACCTGTAATATCTCCGTAAAGGACAAATTCCTTAACTTTCCCATGGGATTGTCCGATAAATTCTTGTTTAATCCCTGCATGTGCAATAACAAGCTTCGTATTGTCTAATACTAAATAGAGTGGAGCTTTTTCGTAGAGTTCAATAAATTTTTTTCGAATGGATTGCTGTTCTTTTTTATATAATGATTCATACTCAGCAACCGTTGTTTCAAGCCCATGTGCAATCTGAACTTTGTTGCCTAGGAAGAAGCGGTATAACTTATTACAATGATTCCCTGGTGTGTAATAAGCTTTTTTTTCTTTCAAAACCAACTTCCAAACAATTTCGATTACATGAAGTGATGCAGGTCCACGGTCTGTTAAATCTCCAAGAAAACCAAGTACTCTGTTTTCGTGAAGTGGGATTCCATTCACCCATTTATAGCCAAGCTTCAATGTGAGTTCCTTAAATTCTGTAAAACATCCATGGATATCACCGATTACATCAATTTTCATTGGATCAGCTCCTTATCCTCTATATTTTTAGTCATAGCGTTTATTTTTATAAAAAGTTTCTAATTTCTATATATTGAAAGGAGTCATTCTATGGAGCAGCATGTTTCAGTCATTTCTTTATTAGTTGTTGTGACAACTGCTTTTTTAACCCCTATTCTTTTACATCGACTTAAATTAAACTATATCCCAGTGGTTGTTGCTGAAATTATCATGGGACTGGTCATTGGTAAGAGTGGATTCGATGTTGTTCATGAAGATATTTGGCTTTCCACCTTATCGACACTTGGTTTTATTTTTCTCATGTTTTTAAGCGGGCTTGAAATCGATTTTAAAGCCTTTGCTGGAGGGAATAAGCGTAAGGTTCTTCCCAATGGGAAAAAGGAGCCAAATTCATTTGTTGTGGCGTCATTAATCTTTGTCGGAGTTTTTATCTTCTCGCTCGGCCTATCCATTGTCTTTGTAATGGCAGGTTTTATTGACAATGCTTTTTTAATGACGCTAATCATTTCGACGATATCTTTGGGTGTAGTGGTACCAACCTTGAAAGAGGCCCATTTGATGAAAACTGTAATCGGCCAAATTATCTTATTAGTTGCGGTCATTGCAGATTTAGTGACAATGATTTTACTCGCTGTGTTTGTTTCGTTGAATGAATCAGGTCATGGGAATACGTGGCTGTTACTTATATTGTTTGCCGCGGGTATCGTTCTTTATTTTCTTGGAAAAAGATTTAAAAATCGTACGTTCATTGAATCACTTTCAACGGGGACCGTACAAATTGGAACCAGGGCAGTTTTCACACTGATCATTGTTTTAGTTGGGCTTTCTGAAACAGTTGGTGCTGAAAATATCTTAGGGGCGTTTCTAGCGGGTGTACTTGTATCCTTGTTAGCACCGAATCAAGACCTTGTACATAAGTTAGATTCTTTTGGTTATGGATTTTTGATACCTATATTTTTTGTGATGGTAGGAGTAAACCTTGATATTTGGTCGCTATTTAGTGAAAAAAAGCTTTTGTTATTAATACCGCTTTTATTAGCAGGGCTGCTTTTTTCAAAACTCATCCCAGTTTACCTATTAAAAATTTGGTATGATTTAAAAACGGTCATTGCGTCTGGCTTTTTGCTTACTTCAACGCTATCACTTGTCATTGCGGCTGCTACCATTGGAGAAAGATTAGAAATCATATCAGCGGAGATGAGTGGAACACTAATATTAGTGGCAGTAATCACCTCAATATTTACACCAATTGTTTTTAAAAAGTTATTTCCTAGAGAAGTGGTTGCAAATAAAAAGGTTAGTGTAGCGTTCTTGGGTGCCAATCAGACGACACTGCCTGTTTCAAGAGAATTAAAGTCAGGTCTGTATGATCCAATCCTTTACCATACCCAAATGGATAAATCAGATAAACAAATTGCCGATTCACTATTTGAAATCGTTGAAATTCCAAACTATTCTCTTGAAACGTTGGAGAATACAAAAGTCTTTCAATCAGAAGTTGTCGTGATATCTACTGGTGATGAAAAGTTAAATGCAGCCTTATCGATCGCTGCGAAAGAAAGAGGAGTATCTAGGGTCATTGCACGAATTGAAAGTCCAGATATCGAGGAAAATTTACGTGAAAATAATATAGAAATGTTTTCGACATTTATGTCGACAAAAGTCTTACTTAGGGCATTGATTGAATCACCAACCCTCATCAACATACTTACTAATCAAGAGACAGGACTTTATGAAATTGTCCTAATGAATAGCCAATTTGATGGGATGTCTTTACGGAAGTTCCCCTTTACAGGCGATATCATTTTTGTACGAATTTTTCGAGGCAAAGATTCCATCGTTCCGCATGGAGATACAGAACTAGAGATGAATGATCGGTTAATTGTTACTGGCTCGAAGGAATATGTTGATGAGTTAAAAAGAGAATTGGAATTTTGCGAAACTTGTTAATTTATTGTTGAAAAAGGCTATGTTAAAGCTAATTGTTTATTTTGGCACCCTGTTGATTGGAGCGGAAGGCACGAAGACTCCTGCGGGAGGACGGGGCAGGGGAGACCCCGCAGGAGCACAGCGACGAGGAGGCTCCAGGGGACCGCCCGCGAACCGCACGTGCCTGGAGCGGAAATCAACAGGCTATTTAACAGAGCATTGAAAACGGTAAACTTTTCATTTACGGCAAATTAGTGTAAAATTAGTACCAAGTACTAATATCATGTGTAATTGTAGGAGGACTTTTTCAATATGAACTTTTCTTTATCTGGAAAAACATACGTAGTAATGGGTGTAGCCAATAAACGCAGCATCGCGTGGGGAATTGCCCGCTCACTGCACAATGCAGGTGCAAGATTAATTTTTACCTATGCAGGTGAAAGGTTAGAAAGCAGTGTTCGTGAACTGGCTGGTTCTTTAGAAGCCGAAGGGACAATAGTATTACCTTGTGACGTGACTAACGATGAAGAAGTTGCAAAATGCTTTGCTGAAATCAAAGAGTCAGTTGGTTCCATTCATGGAGTGGCACACTGCATCGCATTTGCAAATAAAGAAGAACTTAGCGGGGAGTATTTAAGCACAACCAGAGAGGGCTTTTTGCTCGCTCACAATATAAGCTCCTATTCCTTAACAGCTGTAGCCAAAGAAGCACGAGGATTAATGACTGAAGGAGGAAGTATTGTCACATTGACATACTTAGGCGGCGAACGTGCTATCCAGAACTATAATGTTATGGGTGTAGCTAAAGCTTCTCTTGATGCTAGTGTTCGTTACTTAGCTGCAGACCTTGGTAAAGAAAACATTCGTGTTAATTCGATTTCTGCAGGTCCAATTCGTACCTTATCCGCAAAAGGAATAAGTGATTTTAATTCCATCTTAAAGGAAATTGAAGAAAGAGCGCCATTACGCCGAGCAACCACTCCAGAAGAAGTTGGCGACACGGCCGTGTTTCTTTTCAGTGATCTATCAAGAGGAATTACTGGAGAAAACATTCACGTTGATTCCGGATACCATATTCTATAACTCAGAAGCACCTGTTTGGGTCCGTATTAATACGGGCCTTTTCTTATGCTTTTTTTATTTTTTTGTGACCTATATGGGCCTCTTGCATAAATATAATCTAAAGGTTTATGTAAATGGAGGTGCTAAGAATGTCCGAAGAAAAGAGGAAGGGACCATTATTATATATACATCAGCCGTTTGTAAGAACTACTGCCACTAATATGCAGGACACATACTCAATTAGACAAGACCTGGTGATTGAAGAAGAAAAGCTAAGCGAGGAGGAAGGAAAGAAAATAATCTCACTTGCAAAAAATGAACTAGGACCAGAGCAAATAATTAAAGACGAAACCAAATTAGATAAACCATCAATAACACAAAAATCGAATTCACCTGCAACTCCAACATCCAAATCGTTTCAAAAAAGGAAGCATGCATCCTTGAATCGGGTAAAGCCTTTTAAAGAAATGAATATCGAAGAACGCTTAGATTATTTAAAAAACTATCCGAGGGTCCTTCCACCAGCTCCATGCGTTTTTGTTACCGAGGAAAATAACTATCAAGGGTATCTGACCGAATACGATGGTCAAGATGTGACGATTCGATTTCATGATCAAACAACTAAAACCGTGCCTGTACATGCACTTACAAATATTATCTTAATTGGGCTAAGGAAATAGTTGGACCATAAAAAAGCCAGCCGTTTTACCGACTGGCTGCATTTTTAGGTACAAATTCCCAAATTTACATCAGCAATACATTGCACTGCACAGAAGCAACTTAAGTCAACTGTAATACAGTCGTTACTTGCGCGGAAGCGTTCAACCTGACAAACTTTATCCAGGTTGATGCAGCATTTATCTCCGCCTGAAACCAAGTTAACTGGACAGAAAGTTCCACCTTCGCGGCGTCCTGGTACTAACACTCGAAGTGTAGCGCAGCAATTATCGAATACATCTTCTACACGGAAGTAGATAGATACACATGCATTATTTTCATTACTAAAGAATGCATGGAATGGCGAACCATCCGCAGTACTTAGCACAAATACACGAGTGTCGACAGGATCTCTCCTCACTGGTGACACCAATGAACCTAGAGGCTCAGCAAAACAACTAGAACACTCTGGACATTCGTCCTCCATTACCGCATTATCTTGGATATCCTTAATGGCACGAACTACTTCACAAACGCAATTACCATTACGAAAATCATGATTGTTTCCACAACCCATATAAATTTCCTCCTTATTCCATATATATATCTTACAATACTAAGATATTTAACAGAGCAGTTTTGGGACACGGACAATCGCCTTATTTAAGTAAATTAGGCTGATAAAAGGTCTTTGAAAGGATCCTCCATTATGAAAATAACCTTTTTACATTTGCTTCTTCTTTCGCTGGCAAGCTTTAGGCTGACAAGGTTACTTGTATTTGACAAAATTACCGAGTTTATTCGGGTTCCTTTTTTTAATGAAATAAAAGAAGTAAATGAGTATGGAGAAATGGAAGTTTATTACGTGCCGAAGGAAAAGGGAGTCAAAAAATTTTTCGGAGAACTTCTTAGCTGTTATTGGTGTACAGGAATATGGACTTCAATCGCAATTGTTAGTTTATCCATGCTATTCCCAGACTTTTTATTCCCAATTATCTTAATTTTGGCGGTTGCGGGATGTGCATCCATAGTGGAGACCATTGTGCAGTTTTTTATAGAAAAATAGTGTGTCCGCTGAGACAAGGATTATAAGTTGTTCATATTCTATATTAGTGGATATAGACTTGACAGCGAGGGAGAGAGAATCATGAGTCAAAAGAAAAGGAGAACTCAATCAACTGACTATTCACAATCAATTCAATCATCACAATCGACCAACATGTATCAACCATCAAAATCGATAAAGCAAAAAGGAACAGGTTGTGGCTGTGGGAAAAAAACTTCAAGGTAAGTGAGAGTAACTGTCAGATTAGCTGGCAGTTTTTTATTTTTCCTAAACAATAGATAAATTAAAGTTATTCCTCATAATTTTAATCATTGTCGAAAAAACTACATAGTAGTGGTAAATATAAAATGGAACAAGGGATGGGAATCATATGAGAGCTATTCATCGATGGGTATTACTTGCTTGTTTATTGTTACTTTCCTCCTGTGACCAAAACCAACAGGTTACGGATAGCCAATTAACTCTTATGAAAACAACGAATCCTAGCCCAATCGTAACACAAAAGAATAAAAGTAAAGATCATGTTAAAGACATTGAGCAGGATGTCAGCTCGTTTCCAGAATTATATGATGTGGCTGTTGTGGAAGGCAAGAAAGATACACTAGTTGTTTATAAAGTTAAACACTTATATCGATTTAAAATGAAAAAAATTGAAAAGGGTATCAACAAAATGCTGGAACAAAAATATCCAGATGAAACCTTTACAATCTCAAGTGACTATAAAATTTTTCTAGAAACAGTCAGACTTGATGAGAAAATGAAATCCTCAAAATTTACAGGTAAGAAAGCTGAAAAACGTTTTAACGAGATCGTTAAGATGACAAAAGATTTGAAGTAAGAAAGGAAGAAAATAGATGGCAACGAGTAAACAAAAAAATATGACACCCCAGCAGCGCAACTATCAACAACTTCAACAGAAGCATGAAATTAAACGACCTGTTCTGAAGAACTGTATTAAGGCATTTTTTGTTGGCGGTATAATATGTGTGATCGGTCAAGCCATCAGTTATTTTTATATTTATTATTTTGATTTTACTGAACAGAGTGTAGGAAATCCAACGGTCGCAACCATGGTATTTTTATCTATGTTACTAACTGGATTTGGAGTATACGATCGACTTGGACAATTTGCCGGGGCAGGGAGTGCTGTGCCCGTTACAGGCTTCGGAAATGCTGTGATATCTGCAGCTATAGAGCATCGAACTGAAGGCTTTGTTTTAGGTGTGGGTGGAAATATGTTTAAGCTTGCAGGGTCAGTCATACTCTTCGGTGTTTTCTCGGCATTTGTTGTGGCACTGATTAAGACCCTGCTAGTGATTTGGGGGGTGTTGTAAATTGTTAAAAGGGCACCAATCTTGGATTTTTACAAATCGGCCAATGATCACCTCCACTGGAGTTACTGGTGGACCGTTTGAAGCCAATGGTAATTTAGCAGAGGATTTCGATTTACTATATGAAGACTTGTGGATGGGGAAGGAAACCTATGAAAAAGCACACCGATTACTATTAGAAGAGGCGATTAAAACAGCACTAAATAAAAGAAATATGGAAAAAGAACAGATCCAATTTTTATTTGCTGGAGATTTAATTAATCAAATAACACCAACAAGTTTTGCCGCAAGGACCATGCAGATTCCTTATTTTGGGCTATTCGGTGCATGCTCAACATCCATGGAAGGTTTGGCTCTCGCTTCATTCGTTGTAAATTACCAGGGCGCAAATTACGTCCTAACAGGTGCATCCAGCCATAATGCAGCGGTAGAAAAACAGTTTCGCTACCCAACCGAGTATGGAGGTCAAAAACCGCCGACTGCACAATGGACGATCACAGGAGCAGGCGTGGCACTTGTTCAGCCTAATGAGCCTGGGCAGGTATTTCCGGTTACAACTGCGGCTACGATCGGAAAAGTGATTGATATGGGATTAACAGATCCCTTTAATATGGGAGGGGCGATGGCCCCTGCCGCAGCCGATACCATTATTGCTCATTTCCGTGATTTGCAAATAGACCCTTCTTATTATGACTTGATTGTTACTGGCGACTTAGGCAGGGTCGGTCACGATACAGCCTTTGAACTAATTAACAAAAGTGGTCTTGAATTAGAACGAAAACAATTCCAGGATTGCGGGTTATTAATGTATAAGGACGATCAGCCAGTACAGTCTGGAGGAAGTGGGGCCGGGTGCTCAGCAACAGTCTTGTATGGACATTTATTGAACCAATTGAAAAAGGGTACATATAAACGGATTTTAGTAGTCGCAACAGGCGCATTGCTGTCCCCGCTCAGCTTTCAGCAAAATGAATCAATTCCATGTATTGCACATGCCGTTGCCATTGAAATGAACGGAGATAAGGGGTGATCCTATGTTAGCAATGTTTTTTTGGGCATTTGTAATTGGCGGGCTAATCTGCGTGATCGGGCAGCTTTTATTTGATGTTGCAAAGCTTACTCCTGGCCATACACTCAGTTTGCTCGTGGTGATTGGCGCTGTATTAGATGGTTTCGGTCTTTATGAACCACTTGTTGACTTTGCTGGGGCAGGTGCTACCATTCCAATTACCAGTTTTGGTAATTCCTTAGTTCATGGAGCAATGCAGGATGCAGAGAAACATGGACTTATTGGGGTATTGACTGGGATGTTCCAAGTGACTAGCTCTGGAATCTCAGCAGCGATTATTTTCGGATTTATCGGTGCATTAATTTTTAAACCTAAGGGTTAAACTAACCATTTTTGAATCCAATTTACTGAAATCGATGTCGCGCCTACACACAGTATAGGGTAATTTCATATGTTATTAATGAGATTACAGAAGTGAGGTGACATTATATGTTTGGATATGGCGGATGTGGTTACGGTTACGGCGGTGGATTTGGCTACGGTTCAACTTTCGTATTAATCGTCGTATTATTCATCCTTTTAATCATTGTTGGTGCAAGCTTCTATTAATAAATAGTGCCTGCATAAGGGAAAAGGGTTGGCATGATAAAGTGCCAACCCTTTAACCTTGTTGAGCGAAAAGTGCCTAGGTGCACGTACGCTTTTCCAATTTTTTATTCACCAAATTATCCATCCTTCATACAATAAAAGTAGTTTATGAAGGAGCGTGATCTTTGAATATGGATAATGGATTTTTTAAAAACATTGAAAAGAAAACGGGCGTTAATATGAAAGATATCTTTGAATTAGCTAATTCATTACAAAATGCGAATTTTAAAGATGAAAAAACAGTCCGAAGTGTGATTCGTCGAGTTTCTCAAATTGCCAATAAACCGGTAAGTCAAGAAATGGAAGATCAAATTGTTAAATCCATTGTTAATGATGGAAAGCAACTTGATCTTAATACGATTTCGAATATGATTAATAAAAAATAAAAAGAAGAAGACCTCCTTCCTAAATTAGGAAGTGGTCTTCTTCTTTTTAGTTAGCGGAGAAATAAACCTTGAACGATGTGCCTTTTTGCCCCGTCTATTTTCTGGAACAGAGATAAAAAGCTGATCCATAGCTCGAGTCATCGCTACGTAAAATAATCTTCTTTCTTCTTCAAGTGCTGTAAAATCGCCATTTCGATACGCTTCTAGTGCAAAATCGTGTGGTAAACTGCCATCGACAGCACCTACAATATAAACTGTTTTGTATTCGAGACCTTTTGAGCGGTGAATCGTACTAAGACTAATGGCTTCATGAAAATGTTTACTTAAACTTTTAATTTCTTTGTTCATAGCCGACATATGCTCTGCATGAGCAAGGAACGCTTCAATTTTATCGAAGCTTTTTGCGGCCACTTTTAGGTCTTTAAGGTCGTCAGAGCCTTTTTCAAGCTTATTTGACTCGTTACCCCGTTTTTTCAAAAAATCAAGAAAGCCAATATCTTTTTCGACTTTTTCAAGTGCTGAGTGTGGGGATGAATGCTTCAGTCCCCGAATAATCGTGACCGCTTTTTTTAATTTCTTTTCCTGAAAAGCGTGGGCCGTAGTTAAGTGGCTAAGCGCTTCAAGCAGGCTGCAATTCTTTAGGATGCTTTGTGCTTTCAATTCTTTAAGGACCGTTTGCCTTAGAAATAGCAAAGGTAATATCTCAGACATTGCCTTTGTGTCATCCTCATTTAAACTCACTTTTAGAAAAGAAAGGGCGCTTCTAACGATATAACGATCGTAAAAAGCTTCTGCATCTAGATCAATCTTAAATGGAAGATTCGAGCCGGCCAGTCTTTCAAACACCGCACGCGAGCCGGCATTGGTCCGATAAAGAATGGCAAAGTCGGAAGGGTTTGCTCCATTAGATATCTGCTCTTGTATATCAGTGACAACCATCGTTGCTTCTTCCTCTTCATCATAAGGAAAAAATAACTGTGGAAGTGTTCCTGAAGAAAACTGTGCCTTCATTTTCTTTGATCTTCTGATTTTATTCGCTGCAATCATCTGGTTCGCAGAGGAAACAATTTCATGTGAAGATCGATAATTTTGATCAAGTGTGACCATTTTTGCATAGGGAAAATCCTTTTCAAACTGTAGTAAATAACTTGGGTCACTTCCTCTAAATGAATAAATGGCTTGATCATCGTCACCAACCGCACAAACATTTTTATTTTTTGCAGATAAAAGTTTGATGAGCTCGTATTGGACCTTATTTATATCCTGAAACTCATCAATTAAAAAATAATGAAAACGATTTTGATACTGGTCAAGAAGGGAGGGGGATGAGATAAACAGATGATAGCATCCAATCAGCATATCATCAAAATCAAACAGTCCCTCTTTCTTCTTATAGTCCTCATATTTTTTATATAAAAAGGCCGTTTTTTCTTCCCAATCAGAAGTGGGCTTCACTTCATTTGGCATTAGCAGAGAGTTCTTCCAAAGGCCGATTTGCTGAAGCGCTAAATCATAGGCAAACTCTTTTTCAGATAAATCAAGTTCTTTTCCAGCTTCCTTCAGGATTTTGTCTCGCTGCCATTCTTTTTTTAAAAGTTTGCCTGATGACCAATTATGCGCGTCGTGGAACATCAGGATGCGATAAAAAATACTGTGAAAAGTACCAGTAACCAGTTGATTAATGTTATCGCGTTTTATTTGTGGATAGGAAAGCAGCCGATGCTTCATTTCTGCTGCCGCTTTTGATGTGAAAGTGACAAGCATGATCGTTTTTGGGTCGATGAGTTTTTCAGTCAGCATATATGCTGTTCGTACTGTTAATACTCGAGTTTTACCACTTCCGGCACCAGCAAGTACTAACAGAGAGCCATCTGTTTCTTTGACAGCGGCAGCCTGACTTTCATCAAGAACAATTCCATTTCCTGCAAGTCGTCGTAAAAAAGGTGAGAGTTCCTCCTGAGCGTTTTTATCCGACAGGTTAAATGGAACAGAATATTCAATTGTTTTGGCGGCTTTAAATTGGTCAATGCTTTGCGGGGTTTTTGTTATCGTCCTACCCTTTGGAATGCTAAATCCATTCAATTCAGTAGTTGGTTGTATATCAGCCTTGTCGTCGATCACGACTTCGGGCTCTGGACAATGTTTTTCAGGTGAATGTATATGGAAAAAATGAGGTTCCTTGTGGATACCTAAAAACAAGCGAACGTTTTCGTTACAGCTCGGACAATTTAAATGACCATTTTTTCCGGCAAGAAATATTTTCTGATACTGGTCCCTGCTTAATTGCTCAAGGACAATATTTTGATTTTGATAAATCGCTGTTTTCATAATTTTTTATCCTCTATATCCAAAAATCAAGACATGTTCTATCATATCAAAACCTTGGAGGAACTAAAAGAGGTTCTTTGACATTGATGGAATTACCAAAAAAGCACTTAACGCTGCCGCGTTAAGTGCTACAAGAGGTTAAATTTTTTTCACCATCGTTTTATGTGGAATTCCTGAATCCATAAATTCTTCTGAGACAACCTCATAACCAAGTCCCGAGTAAAATGGAATAGCCTGGGTTTGAGCATTAAGCTTTAATTTATGAATGTCTTTTTCACGTGCATAGTTTTCAATCGAATTCATAATCGCTTTTCCGGCCCCAATTTTTCTTGCCTCTTTCAAGACACAGATTCGTTCGACTTTTCCATAACCATCAATGTAACGAAAGCGGCCAGCACCAACTGGAGAACCTTCATGGTACATGACAAAATGTTTTGCATCGTTTTCGTATGCGTCGATTTCCTCTTCAAGTGGGACAGCCTGTTCTTCAACGAATACAGTTTTCCTAATAAAATAGGCATCTTCAAGTTCTTTTTGATTTTCAACAATCTTTACTGTCAATTAAACTATTCCTTTCCAAGACGAAATGTTTCATAAACGGTCCAAGAACCATTTTCTAATTGATAAAGAAGATGGAAACGATCAATCATTTCTTCATGGTTAATCGCAGTCATACGCAGGGAACCAAATACATCAGAATGTTCATCATTGGAAAGCTGTTGACCAATGGTGATATGCGGAACAAATGCATATTCTAAGTTTTGCTCTGTAAATTCTTGATTAACTTCGTTATGCAAAGCGGTTAGTTCGTCCGATTTTTCGACTTTAAAATAAATAACATTGTTTACGGGTTTGAATGAGCTGATTTTCGAAGTTTTTAATGTAAATGCATTATGACTTGCAGCCAATCTTCTTAATTTATCAGCATACTCTCTCGCTTCTTCTTCGGACGCCTCAAAAGCATTTTTCAATGTTAAGTGCGGCGTAATTAAAGCATAATGCGGGTCATAACGTTTTCGATAGGAATTAGCTAAATCCTGTAGTTTTTTTGATGGAAAAATAACAACTCCAAATTTCATACGTATACCTCCATTTAGATGAACTTCCTTTTTACAATATAAACAAAAATTAACCTTCCTAATATTATAGCAAATTTTCAAAAAATATTAAATGACTTATCATGTTGTTGATATTTGTTAAATTAAAATAACATTTTAAGGGCGCGCCGTAAATCAGGCTGCCAGTACTTCCAGGTATGATTACCACTAAATTCTTCATAAAAATATGTAATGGGTTTCTCTGAAATTATTTTTGATAGCTCCCTGTTCGGGGTTAGGAAATCTTTCAGACTGCCGTCCGTTGTCTGAACTTCCGTTTCTTGATTCCCAATTACATGATAAAGCTGTAATAACTGTCCCTCCGAGAAGGTCTTAACTGCGTTCAAAATATTTTCATCCACAAATGGGGAGTGTAAAAGGACTTTTCCGAATGTATGTGGATATTGAAGCGCTGTCATTAAAGAAACAGCACCACCGAGAGAGTCGCCTATTAGTGCTCTTGTTGAGCCCATTTGGTAGGTAGGAAACTCTTGGTCAAGAAAAGGAACTAATTCATGGGCTAAGAACCGGATGTATGGTTGATTCTGAGAGCCATTGGGATGATATTTTTTGCGGCGGTCTTCTACATTTTTATAGGGTACCCCTACAATGATTAAATTTTCAATTTCTCTTTGAAAAAGAAACTCGTCTGCCAAGCGCGCGATTCTGCCGAGCTGGAAATAGTCTCGGCCATCCTGGGCAATTAACAGCGAGTATTTATATAGCGGTGAGAAGTTTGCTGGCAGATAGACAAGGAGTTGGATGTCCTCTCCAAGTTCTGCACTATAAATGGTAAGTTCTTTGATGGTTCCTTTTGGAAACGCCATGTGATAAATCCCCCCGTGATTCAATCTCTACCACTGCATTATAACAAAACTAAAGTGGAAATGCTTTTAATAATAGAGGGAGGAATGTGGTGTGACTGTGGGTGTGAGGATTAGTGAAGGTAGCGGTAGTTAGTACGGGAATCAGGCATAATGGATAATATATTTTCACGTTTGAAGGTACGCATTTGTTTTCGGAGCAGACAAAAGGCGCGAATATATTCGTCATTCACTTCCTTCACAATCAATTTCCGTTGGGATAATTCTTGGTTGTCGGCAAGGTAAATCATTTCTAACGGGATATTTTCCTCGATTGATCGCATGAAAAGTCCATCCATTTGGATCTCTCCTTTCTTGGTTATAGTATTATTATATCCAAACATTTGTTCTTTATTCAAGGGGAATAGAACTAATGTTCTTGTTTGTATTAGAGATTGGTTGTAATGGATAATTATAAGGAAAACTAAAAATGGTATTGACATTTTTATTATTTTTACTATAATTAGATTTGTAGTTAAATAAGAGATCTGTTAGCTCAGCTGGGAGAGCGCAACCTTGACAGGGTTGAGGTCGGGGGTTCGAACCCCTCACAGGTCATCATAAAAAATCCTAAAATCTTAATGATTTTAGGATTTTTTCTTTTGTAAGAGTTAAATTATCCGTTTAAATGAATTTATTATTTTTAAAAATATAGGTTAGTTAATTGGATTTAGTCGAACGTATGTTTTGTAATTAGGTTAGGATGAAATTTAAGGAAGACAGAGCCGGTGAAAAGAGTTTGGGCTTATTACCATGTAATTTTTAAATGTTTTTGGGCCGAGATGTTTTCGAGCGTATTTATCTTTCCATTCATCGACGAATTGATAAAAGGTTAACTTCTGTGGAGCTATGTATTCTCTGGTTTCAATTTCTACAACAAATTTGCTGCCTCTCAATTTGTATTTTATAACAACTTAACGTTGATTCTGGAAATTGAGCTTCGCTGCCCACTAATTGAACTCTACTTCATCTGGAGACCTTTAATAATATTACCCTTTCTTCTGACAGACTTATTAAATTTCGAAAACAATCCATTCCATCATCTTTTCGTATAGAAAAACTTATTAAGAAACATGCACTAGAGAAAATATAAATCATATATAGGTGATATCCCATTTAAATGGTTGAGGAGGATATCATGAAACCTATGCTGCCTATTGAAAATTATTTCGGTAAGTTTGAACTAGTTTATGCATTTTATGGCACTATGCCTACAGGTGTTAGTGTTTCGGAAACTGGTCGTATTTTCATTTGTTTTCCGAAATGGGGAGACGATGTTAAATTTACGGTGGCGGAAATTGTTGAGGATAAATTGCAGCCTTATCCTAATTTACAAACCAATTTGGTTAACCCCGAGAATATAACAATGACTTTCATCAGTGTCCAAAGTGTAGTTGCTGATGGAAGGGGAACGCTTTGGGTATTAGATACAGCGGCACCCAATTTTTCTGAACCTATTAAAGGTGGGGCAAAATTAGTCGCTGTTGATTTAAAAACCAATACAATTAGAAGAGTATACACCTTTACAGAAGATGTTGTCCTGCCAACAACATACCTAAATGATGTCCGATTTGATTTTCGTGTTGGAAACGCAGGTTATGCCTATATAACGGATTCTTCTTCCAAAGGACCAGGAGCTATTATCGTCGTAGATTTAGAAAATAGAAACGCGTTTAGACGGTTAAATGGGGCAAATTCAACTTCACCCGATCCCTATTTTATACCGAAAGTAGAAGGAAAAGTGTTGATGAATCGAAATAAAGATGGCGGGACTTCTCCATTTAGATTGGCGTCGGACGGAATTGCGATTTCTCCTGATGGAAAGGTATTATATTTTTGTCCACTAACCAGTCGTCATCTGTTCTCGATCTCAACAGAAGCCCTGAGAGACAGAAATATACCGGACATGGATTTACTTTATCAAGTGGAGTATTGGGGAGAAAAAGGGGCGTCTGATGGAATGATTACAGATGCAAAAGGGGCAATTTATGCTGGAGATTATGAGAACAATAGTATTCGAAAGATATTGCCGAATGGCACAATGGAAACCATCGCACATGATCCGAGAATTTTATGGCCGGATACTTTTTCGATTGGTCCGGATGAATACTTATATGTCATTGTGAACCAATTACATCGGCAGGCAAGATTTCATTATGGAAAAGACCTGCGACAAAAACCTTATAGTTTACTTCGTATGAAAATTGATGAATTTCCTGCTCCTACCATTTGATAATAAAAAATAGTTGGTTCATTTTTTTGTGAAATTTGAACGGGTAAGCATGGAGCCAATAGGTCGTAATTAGCTTAATATAGCTCTATTCATAAAAGCAAAGACATCAAATTTGTAATTGTAAAAGAAAATGGTGGTAGCAAAAGGAGGGAAATCGTTATTTAAATCATTTAAATATAAATGGTTTATTAGGAACAGTTTAGGTTGGTAATATTAAACTGCTCCTATTTTATTTTATATAGTGGGTAAGTTCAATGCTGTATTGATATTATTTAAGTCTAAATTGATTTGTTCGTTGGTATCCCAAGCATGGTACCATCCTTTTTCTTCCATATATGAGGAAATTTGTTCATGCATATCAAGAGCTTCCATTAAATGGCGAGTGAGCATTTCTTTAATTTCGGGCGTTCCTGATTCCGTAACTGCCATGGCATAATTTCTAACTCAACTTTTAGCTGCAATCAATAAATCCATTGCAACCACTTGATCCGATAGTGCGTCCATGCCACTTCATTGGTTTAATTAAGACGATTACTGTACGATTGAATATTTTCTGGGGCATCTTGGTTGTACACAAGTTTCCATGCCTCAAGGAGATTTTCTTTTGTTACTTTTAGAGCCGGAACAGCTACATAAGCAGGTGCTGGTTTGCCGAGCAGAGCATAACCTGCCAGGATCGCCTCGGCCACTCCTTGATGGTAGGGCATCTGTGAACCCGAGCCCTTGATAAGACCATCTTTGGCAATTTCTACAGCAGCATTGGTACCCAAATCGATTGTTGTAATGACTAAATCATGTTTTCCAGCGGCACTGGCGGATGCCATAACACCTTCCGCTACCAAATCCCATACAACAAAGATTCCCCTCAAATCCGGGTGTTCAGAAATCATAGCGTCTGAAAGTTCTTTCCCATCCAATGGACTTGTAAAACCGCTACGGGCTATGATTTGAATGTCAGGATAACTTTCTTTAATCGTCTTTTCAAAAGCAGTTAATCTTTGTTTCGTTACAAAAAAATCAGCATCGTGGTATATAACCCCAATCTTGCCTTTAAAGCCAATTTTCTCTGCGAGGATGTCTGCGGCGTAGGCCCCGTTTCCATAATTGTCAGCGGATACAACGCTAACATAATCCTTACCCGCTTCTAGCCCATATGGTATATTGTCCATAAACACCAGCTTAACACCTGATTGAGCTGCGGTTTGAAATGCACTCACGGTCAATACTGGATCGATGGGAAGACTGACAATAATATCCGGTTTTTTCGCTAATATCTTTTGGATATCTGCGACTTGCTTTTCCCAGTTAAATTCGGCATCAGTTATAGCCACGACCCTAATCCCCATTTTATTAAAAGTTGTCTTCAATCCCTCGATTTGTGCCTTTGCCCAATTATTTCCTGTATAGTGCATCGCAATGGCAACTGTATAGTTCTTTTCCCTGAGTTTTTTTAAATCTTTCAAAGACAACTGCAATGTCTTGGCAGAAACAGCTTCCTCTCCATTTGGTCCTATACTTAAAATATTATGTTCGGGTATATTTTGATTAATTGTACTCGTTAAAGTCTCGTTTACAGTTGTTAAGAACTCCTTGATATTAATGGGTTTCGTCACATAATTATCAAACCCCTTGCCTAATGTCTGCTGGATGTCCTGGGGCATGGCATTGGCACTTACAGCAATAACAGCAACGTCCCTCGTCTTTTCATTCATTTTTAAAAGCTTAAACACGTCGAAACCATGGATATCCGGTAGATTCAGATCCAGCAGAATTAAATCGACTTTTTTTGTTCTAGCGAGTTCTAGTCCTTCTTTTCCAGATTGAGCAGTTAAGATCGTAAAGGAGGACTGCGATTTCAGGATGTTCTTTACCAAGTTTAAATTGGATTGATTATCTTCAATATATAGCAAACAATAGTGGTCATTTTTGCCATTCTTTGTTGGAAGATCGATCACTTCTTCCCCCCACTGCATCGCTGCCTTTAATTCATAGGGAAGGGGGAGGCTAAAGTAAAAATCACTGCCAATTTCTTTTTGGCTTGTGACACTAATTTTTCCACCCATTAATTGGACAAGCTGTTTCACTAATGACAATCCGATCCCAGTACCTTCTTCTTGTGTCCCTTTAATTCTGTAAAATGGAACAAACACTTTATGATATTCCTCAACTGAAAGCCCGGTCCCAGTATCTGCAATATGAATGACAGCCTCGTTTCGTTTTAAATAGGAAAAGATCATGACTTTTCCGTCTTCCTGGTTATATTTAATAGCATTATCAAGAAGATTCAGGAGGATTTGTTTCAGTCGAATGGGATCGGCTAGAACTGAAATGGTTTGCGATGGATCTAACTGGTTGTGAATACTAATACCCTTGTTCTTGGCTAGTGGTTGTACGATGTTCATACATTCATTAATAATCGTCTCTAGTTTTACTTCTACAATTGAAACTTTTAATTGGCCGGTATCTATTCTTGATAGATCTAAAATATCATTGATTAAGCTTAATAAATGTCTTCCTCCACCTAGAATCTCCTGGACAAAGTCACTCTGCTCATCATTTAAGGAATCATCTAACTCTAAAAGCTGTGCGAAACCAAGTATTCCATTCAATGGTGTCCGAAGTTCATGGCTCATTTTGGACAGAAAATCAGATTTAGCCAGGTTCGCCTTTTCTGCCTCTTCTTTAGCATGAATAATGGTTTGTTCCATTTTTTTTCGTTCGGTGATATCCGAAATGGTAATTAGGGCAACCTGTTCACCATCTTTACGCATGTTGAGAGGTTTTGAATTTATTGAAAGCCATTTGGTGCCGGATTCAGGATTAATCACTCCCACCACATAGTTATAAAAAGGGATCCCTTTCTCGAGTGTGATCATTCCTGGCAATTGGGAATAGGGCAGTGTTGTGCCGTCTTCATTTATATATTCAAGTTGCTGAAAGCTTGAGCCTGTAAAAAATTCTGATTTAACACCGAGCACGTTTTCCGCGTTTTCATTAAGTGCAATTGTTTTACCTGACTTTTCCTGAATAATGACGTATTCAGACATGGTTTGTAAAACTTCTTTATATAAATTTTCGTTAGGGGTGAGTTCCATTTTCTTATCCTGCCTTTGACCGAATAGTCGTGCATTTTTCTGAAGCTTTAGTGTTAGTATAGTCCACAGAAAACTGCAAAAAAACACTATCAGCAAATTATATTAAATTACTTCCTTTACCGCTTAAACTGCCTTATACTCAAAGTAGATAATTTGTTAACGATTTCAAAAAAGAATTTTCAATTTACTTATATTAATGTTTCAATAAATTAAAAGCTTTTAACATGAGGTGATCTTATGAGGGTTCTAATTGCAGAGGACCATGCACCATCCAGAAAACTATTGAAGCATCTCATTAAACCTTTGCAGAGTTATGAAATGGTTGGAGAGGCCGTTAATGGTGAGGATTTAATTTGCAAGGTGATGATAGAAAAGCCAGACATCATTTTGGTTGATATTAATATGCCATTGTTGAATGGGATGGAAGCGGTGAAATCTTGTAAAAAAGTAGTCCCGTCATTGCAAGTTATCTTTATCACCGGGCATGATGAGTTTGCCTTAGAAGCTTTTAGTGTAAATGCAATCGATTACATTATCAAACCTATTGACCGTGACCGTCTTTATGCAGCGTTAGGACGAGCAGCTGCACTTGCTAAGACTCCAGCCGAAAGCGAGCGCCCAACTGTTAAGAAGGATTTAATGGTAAAACAGTCCAATCAGTTTTCTTTTATACCGTTAGATGACATTATTTTTATTGAACGAGCGGACCGAAAGGCCGTCATCCATACAATTGATCAAAAAATAGAGGTAAATGAGGCGTTAACGAATCTTGAAGAACTCCTTGATTCTCGTTTTGTAGCCTCCCATCGTTCCTATATTATTAATTTGCAATATTTAAAGAGGATTGAAACGGCAGGGCAAACGTACAAAGCATATTTTAAAAATTATGAGGAGACAGCAAAAGTTTCCAAGAATAAGTTAGCAGAATTACAAAAAAATAAATCGTTGTGAGGTCCGGGTTTACCGGACCTCAATTTTTTTGTTTTTTTTTAAAATTTATGATTTTATTGTCCGAATGAACGATAATCGTGTTCAAAAGGATAGAAAACGATTTCAGTTGAAAAAAAACCTTGTCGGAAGATGATTAGACGACAATTTTGTAATCGATTACAATTCAAATATAGAAACAGGAAAGGACAAATAACAAAGATGGTAGGGATTGTAGATGTAGCAAAGAAGGAAATTGTTTCTGCTAAAACCATTCTAGTTGTTGTGCCTGACATTACAAATCCGTTTTTTTCAAAGGTGTTTAGGGGGATTGAAGCAGTAGCCGTTACTAATGGATATCAAGTTATACTCGGCGATACAGGCAATGAACTGGAACGAGAAAAGTGGTTTTTAAACCTTTTGCATCAAAAAAAAGCAGATGGAATGGCTTTATTAACTGCCCAAACGGATGCAGCAACCGTTGAAGAGACGGCCCAAAGATTTCCTTTGGTCCTTGCGTGTGAGTATATGGAAGGTTCCAACATCACAACTGTTTCGATTGATAACATAAGTGGTGCCAGAAATGCAACGGAATATTTAATCGATTTGGGACACGAAAGAATTGGCTGCATTATTGGACCTCTCAATAGTATCTTGAACCGAGACCGTCTCAAAGGATTTTATCAAGCAATGTCAAGCAACAACCTTATCGTGGATCCTGTGCTAGTCCAGGAAGGTGATTTCTCTTTTGAAAGCGGTTTTAACCTTATGATGAAGTTTTTTGCCATTGGTCAACTCCCATCTGCGATTTTCGCTGCCAATGATGAAATGGCAATGGGAGTCATTAAAGCCATTAAATCTAAGGGGCTTAAGGTGCCAGAGGATATTTCGGTTCTCGGTTTTGATAATCTGAAATTCTCGTCCATATTCGAACCAGGTCTGACAACGATTGCCCAGCCCGCGTTTGAAATTGGTGAGAAAGTGGCGGAATTATTATTGAGGCTCATCAACAAAGAAGAAATCAAACACGAGCAAATGCTTTTAGCTAACCAGTTGATTGTAAGACAGTCTTGTCAGCAGTATGTGAAAATTTTTTAGAAAAAAATTTAATCAATTACATTTTTTGAAGCCCATAGAATCCTGGTTTTATAACTTAAATGAATGTAATCCATTACTAGAAATATTCTATTAAGCTTACATTTATGAAAAGGGGGTGGTGCCACACTTATAGATTGTAAGGTGGTACCGACAAATAAAGAGCTTCAACTAAATAACTACTATAGTGGGGGTAATCAAATGAAAAAGAGTTTTTCTATTACAGTTTTACTGTTACTTGTTTTAAGTGTTTTTCTTACAGGGTGTGGCGGAAAAAAATCTACATCTGAACAAGCGAGCACGAAAAAGAATGAAAACTACTCAGAAACAGCTTCAGGTCCATTAACGATCAATCCAAAGATTCCTGATTTAGCGGTACAAGATAAAGGGCCGAACGGAGAACAGGCCGTTTCAGCTAAGACATTGCAGCTTACGGAAGATGAGCTAAAGAAGATTAAAGAAGGTAATTATAAAGCGGCAATTGTTATGCACTACTCTGGTACTGACTATATGAATGCCGCAGTTGGTGCGATGAAAGATACATTTAAGAAGATGGGCATCAAGATCGTTGCTGTAACAGATGCACAGTTCAAAGCGGAAAAGCAAGTAAATGATATCGAAACCGTTTTAGCGAAAAAGCCGGACATTATGATATCTGTTCCAGTTGATGCCGTATCTACCGCACCAGCTTATAAAAAGGCTGTTGCCCAAGGCGTAAAGTTAGTATTCATGGATGGTGCTGCACAAGGTTTAGTTGCAGGTAAAGATTATATCAGTATTGTGTCTGGTGACAACATGGGTAACGGAGCAACCGCAGCAGACATTATGGCTGAAAAACTTGGCGGAAAGGGTAAAGTCGGCATTGTGTATCACGATGTAAACTTCTTTGTAACCAAAAACCGTTCTGATGCTTTTGAAAAAAGAATCAAAGAAAAATATCCAAATATTGAGATTGTCGCAAAAAGTGGGATTACTGGTCCAAATCAGGCAGAAGAAGTAGCATCTGCTATGTTGACAAGACACCATGATATTGATGGTATCTTCGCTCCATGGGATGTACCGGCTGAAGGTGTTATGGCTGCAGCAAGAACAGCTGGCAGGGATGACCTAGTTGTTACAACAGTTGACTTAGGTACAAACGGAGCAATCTCCATTGCACAAGATGGAATTGTTAAAGGTCTTGGAGCACAGCTCCCATATGACCAAGGTGTAGCTCAAGCAATCCTTGCCGGCTATGCACTATTAGGGAAAGAAGCACCAGCTTATGTCGCTTCACCATCCATCAAAGTTACGAAAGAAAATGTATTAGATGAATGGAAGTTAATCTACGGAACAGACGCTCCTGACACAGTAAAAAATGCGATGAAATAATTTTAAAAAAAGGAAAGGGGCTGCTTTTGAAAGCAGCCTCTAACATAAAAAGAAGGTGGACTTGGATGGAACAACCGATTCTCGAAATGAGAGGTATAAATAAAGCTTTTAATGGGATTACCGTTTTAAACGATGTCCATTTTTCCGTCAAAAAAGGTGAAGTTCACGCCTTGATGGGGGGAAATGGTGCCGGGAAATCGACGTTAATGAAAATCCTCACAGGCGTATACTCTGCAGACAGCGGCGAGATTTTAATTGAAGGAAAACCAGTAAGCATTAAAAGTTATGATGATGCTCAAAAGAATAATATATCGATGATTTTCCAAGAGTTTAGTTTAATTCCTACCCTTACCGTCGCCCAAAACATCTATCTTACTCGTGAGAAGAAAACATCATTAGGGCTGCTCGATGATAAGAATTGTGAGAAGAAAACAGAAAAATTGCTTGAAGAATTAGGCGTTGATATTAGACCAAATGATGTAGTTCAAAATTTGGGGGTTGGCTATTGGCAGATGACGGAAATTGCCAAAGCACTTTCCCAAGAAGCAAAGATTCTGATTATGGATGAGCCAACCTCGTCCTTAACCAAAAATGAAACGGAAGTACTCTTTAGTTTTATTAACAAATTGAAAGCAAAAGGTTATTCCATCATCTATATTTCTCACCGGATGGATGAAATCTTTGAAATATGTGACCGAATCACGATTATGCGTGATGGCCGATATATCACAACAGAAAAATGCAGTGAAACCGATCTTGATACTGTAATTTCACATATAGTCGGTATGCAATTTGACCAAGCGTTTGAATGGAAAGAACGTTCCTACGCAACGGACGTGCCGCCCATTTTTGAAGTAAGAAACTTAAGTGCCGAACATGTCCAAGATATTAATCTGAAAATTCAGCCGGGTGAAATCGTCGGAATTGCCGGGTTAATGGGAAGCGGCCGGACGGAATTACTTCGAAATCTCTTTGGGATTGACCCAATTAAGAGTGGAGACATCTACATCAATGGTCAAAAACAATCCATTAGGAATCCTAAGAATGCCATAGAAGCCGGACTTGCACTGATTCCGGAGGACCGCCGGATGCAAGGATTGGTCCTTGAACATAGTGTCAAGGATAATATGATTCTTCCAATTCTTTCGAAGGTGAAAAAAGGAGCTTTTATTGATAGTAAGAAATCCAATGAGATTAGTAATGAATTTGTTAGGAAGTTAAATATTAAAACAGATAATATTTTTAAAAAGGCCGGGTTGTTATCGGGCGGTAATCAGCAAAAAATCGTTCTAGCCAAATGGCTGGCGAACGACCCTACTGTCTTGATGTTGGATGAACCAACAATTGGTGTGGATATAGGTGCAAAAACAGAAATTGTTGAAATTATTCGAGCTATGGCCGAAAACGGCAAGGCGATCCTTGTGGTTTCCTCCGAGCTCCCAGAACTGCTTGCTTTGAGTGACCGTGTGATCGTCATGCATGATGGGAAAATCAAAAAGGAAATGACCCGCAGGGAGATTAAATCAGAGGAGGAATTACAATATGCAATCCAAGGTTTCTAGTATTCAAAAGCCAGCAACTTCTGCGTTGAAAGGATTCGAGTGGCGTAATTATATTGTCTATTTTGCCTTCGTGGGCGTATTAATCTATTTTTCTATCAGCTTAAGTGATGAAGGGTTTTTAACTTCAGGGAACTTATTAAACATTGTTAGACAAACAGCGACGATTTCTTTGATGGCGTTAGCCATGACATTTGTTATTAGTACAGGAGAAATCGACCTTTCTGTCGGTTCCATCGCTGCCCTTTCTTCTCTGGTAGGTGCATTAGCCATCCAAGCTGGTTATGGCATCATTGGTGGACTTATAGGCGGTGTTGGTACAGGTCTTGTGGTTGGATTAATCAATGGTCTGCTTGTAACAAAAGTAGCGATTCCTTCCTTCTTGGTAACACTGGGAACAATGGGAGCCATTAAAGGTGCTGCGATGTGGGTTACAGATACTGCTCCAGTTCCGATTGTAGACGCAAATTTCAATTTCATCTTTGGTTCAGGGGACATTGGACCGATTCCTGTTTTACTTATTTGGACTCTAGTATTTACAGTGATTGCCCATATATTACTTCGTAAGACATCATTTGGCCGTCAGGTATTAGCAACAGGCGGAAATGAAAATGCTGCAAGATTCTCTGGCGTAAAGACAATGAAGATCAAGCTAATGGTATTCCTAGCAACTGGTTTAATGGCTGGTTTAGCTGGTCTCCTTTATGCGGGCCGTATGAATGCAGGACGTTTTTCCTTCGGTGAAGGGGATGAGCTTTCTGTTATTGCTGCGGTTATCCTTGGTGGGACAAGCTTGTTTGGCGGTGTAGGAACAATCATCGGAACGATTGTTGGTTCACTAATGATTGGTACGATCAACAATGGTTTGATTATCATGGGTCTTGATGTCAGCCAGCAAATGATTATTAAAGGGATTATCATTATTTTGGCGGTGGCTTTCGGTAAGAAAGCGTTGAAGAGGTAATTTTTAATAGAGATTTCCACGGAATAATAGCAAAATTCTGTGGAATTCCCCCGTTTATTGACGGAATTAATGAGAAAACTGGCAGAATTTCCTTGGACATTATCTGAATTAATGATAAAAGCGGCGGAATTCTTTTCAAAAAAAGCGGAATGACCCTATAAGGTCTATAAATTTGCATCCTTGAACAACACGATCAACTTTTGAACAGGAGGAAGAAAGGTGGAGAAGATTAAAGTTGGTATTATCGGTACTGGTTTTATCGGGCCGACTCACATAGAGGCCATCAGAAGGCTTGGTTTTGTAGAAGTAGCTGGTTTGGCGGAAACCAGTCAAGAAATGGCTGAAAAAAAGGCAGCTGAGCTTGGAATTCCGAAGGCCTTTGGTGATTACCGAGAAATGCTGAAAGACAGCGAAATCCAGGTCATTCACAATTGCACACCAAATCATCTTCATTTTGCCATTAATAAAGAGATTATTTTAGCTGGAAAGCATGTTGTCTCAGAGAAACCACTGGCTATGAACAGTGATGAATCAGCAGAATTGTTGGAGTTAGCAGAAAAACAAGGCGTCATCCATGCGGTGAACTTTAATTACAGACAGCATGCGAGTGTACAAAACTTAAAAGCGAAAATCACTGAAGGTGATCTTGGGAAAGTGAACTTGGTTCACGGAAGCTACTTGCAGGACTGGTTATTATATGAAACAGACTACAACTGGCGTTTGGCACCGGAAGTAGGCGGAAAGTCACGCGCAGTAGCGGACATTGGTTCCCATTGGTGTGATACCGTCCAATTTGTAACAGGGAAAAGGATTGTCGAAGTTTTTGCCGATTTAGCAACTGTTGTTCCAGTAAGAAAGAAACCGACAGGAAACGTAGCTACTTTTGGGGCACAGACGGTGGAAGATATGAAATATGAAGATGTACCAATTAATACAGAAGATTATGCATCTGTTCTTGTCCGGTTTGAGGATGGATCTAGAGGAGTCTTTACTGTATCTCAAGTCAGTGCGGGACGGAAAAATAGATTAAGCTTTGAGATTAATGGAAGTAAAGCTTCAATATTCTGGAACCAGGAAGAACCAGAGAAGCTATGGATCGGGCACCGGGATAAAGCAAATGAAGTTCTATTAGCGGACCCGGCGTTGTTTTCTCCGGAGGCAAGGTCTGCTATTCATCATCCTGGAGGGCATAATGAAGGCTGGCCAGATGCTTTGAAAAATATGATGTTGAATTTCTACTCGTTTGTTCGCGATGGCAAAAGCCTGAAAACAGACAAGTCTAATTTTGCGACATTTGCAGACGGGCACCTTTCGATGTGTATCACAGACGCAATCTTAGAAAGTAACCAGCAGCAGAAATGGGTGAAGGTTCAGGCTAGCAAGGAGGTACTTGCGTGAAATTAGGTGTATTTACCCCCTTGTATCAGAACCTGCCTTTTGAAGAAATGTTGGATAAACTGGCAGCCATGGGTGTGGAGGCCGTTGAATTGGGGACAGGGAATTATCCCGGCAATCATCACTGTAATCCGGATGAATTGCTTGAATCTCCTGAAAAAAGAAAATCATTCCTAAGAGCACATGAAACTAGGGGATTAACGATCTGCGGCTTAAGCTGCCACGGTAACCCGCTTCATCCAAATGTAAACATTGCTCAAGAGTCACATGACGTTTGGAGAAAAACGGTATTACTTGCAGAACTTTTGGAAGTTCCTGTTATCAATGGCTTCTCCGGCTGTCCGGGTGATTATATAAGTGCAAAAAATCCAAACTGGGTTACATGCTCATGGCCTCCGGAATATTTAGAAGTGCTGAACTGGCAATGGAACGAAGTCGTTATTCCTTATTGGAAAGAGGAAGCAAAATTCGCGAAAGAGCATGGCATTCAGCAAATTGCTTTTGAAATGCACCCAGGATTTGTAGTTTATAATCCTGAAACTCTACTAAAGTTAAGGGAGCATGCCGGCGAAAACATTGGTGCAAACTTTGATCCGAGCCACCTTGTTTGGCAAGGAATTGACCCGGTCGAGGCCATCAAAAAGCTTGGCAGGGAAAATGCAATTTTCCATTTCCATGCGAAGGACACTTATTTAGATCAAGCAAATATCAAGATTAATGGTGTTTTAGATACAAAGCATTATAGCCAAATTTTAGACCGCTCTTGGACATTTAGATCAGTCGGATACGGCTCGGACGAAAAAATGTGGAAAGACATAGTAAGTGCCCTTCGAGCAGTCGGATACGATTATGTTATTTCCATTGAACATGAAGATATGCTTGCTTCCACCGACGAGGGACTAAGCAAAGCTATTACTCTCTTAAAAGGGGCCATGTTCAAGGAGAAAATTACCGAGATGTGGTGGGCTTAATTTTTTGGAAGCATGGGGACGGTTCTCTTGCTTCCAAAGGGAGGGGCTGTTCCCTCCCGCAGCTCATTTCAAGGAAATATGATAGGATAATTGTTTTTCAAAATTAATGATGAATGATTGGAGGCAGTACAATGACAACAATGAATGCTGTATTTTTTCCAGGAGATAAAAAGGTAGAAATTCGTCAGGTGGATATCCCAACACCTAGCCAAGGAGAGGTATTAGTTCAATTAAAAGCTTCAGCTATTTGCCGCAGTGATATGAGCTTATATTATGGAACTTCTGTTTTTGAAGGAACAAAATGCGGCTGCACCGTGCCAGGACATGAGCCTGCAGGGGTTATTACTGAAGTTGGTACCGGCGTATCAAAGTTCAAAACCGGTGACCGCGTGGCTGTTTACCTAGCTCTTGGCTGCGGGGAATGTGCTCATTGTAAGAGCGGCTACAAAATGTTCTGCAAAGAGTTTAAGTGTATCGGCTTTGACTCTCATGGCGGTGACGCAGAGTACATGGTCGTTCCAGCGGAAAACTGCATGAGATTGCCAGATAGCATGAGTTTCGTAACAGCAGCTGTTTCAACCGACGCAGTTGGAACTCTTTATCACGCGCAAAAGAGATTAGGGATTTCCGGAAGAGACTATCTTGTTATTTTTGGAATGGGACCTATGGGCGGCGCTGGTGTGATGATCGCTAAAGGATTAGGAGCAACCGTTATTGCTGTTGATATGCTGGATGAGCGCTTGGACCTTGCGAAGGAATTGGGTGCGGATTATACCATCAATGGTAAAACAATGAATGTTCAAGAAGAAATCGCTCGTATTACAAAGGGTCTTGGTGCAGATGCTGCAATTGATTGTTCCGGAAGCCCTTACGGTGAGAATGATGCATTAGATTGCGTGAGAGCACATGGACGTGTCGCTTTTATCGGGGAAAGTAAAGAGACCACAATCAAACCAAGTGCGCAATTAATTCGAAAACAGATTTCTGTAATGGGTTCTTGGTACTTCCCAATTCAGGAATTTGATGAGATTGCGGAGTTTATTGTTAGAAAGAATCTGCCTGTAGAAAAGTTGGTTACTCACCAATTTAAGTTGGAAGAAGCGGAAACAGCTTTCCGTATGTTTGATGAAAGAAAGACTGAGAAAGCTGTGTTTGTTTGGGAATAATCACATTGGAATAACAAAAATTTGCTTTATGATTTAATTTTGAGGAGGATCAAAAAATGAAACTTTCATTTAATACATGGGTTTATAATTCTTTTCCATCCATGCTGCCCTTTTATCCATTAGAAGAAGTGATTAGCCGGATTGCTGCATTTGGATATGATGGAATTGAAATCGGTTGTGCGAGTCCTCATGCATGGCCTGATTATCTATCCACACAAAGACGTAAGGAAATTCTTCAGCATTTACAAAGAAATAATCTTAATGTTGCAGCTATGCTTCCCGCTCCTGGAGGAGGACCTGGAGTGAATCCAAGTTCAGCTTTGAAAGAAGAGCGTGAATTTACCATCAATCATTATAAAGAAGTCATTCGCTTAGCGCATGACTGGGAATGCCCAACTGTGATGTGGCTTGCCGGTTGGTACGGCTTTGGAATGAACAAACAAGAAGCATGGAAATATAGTCGGGAAGGTTTGCAGGATGTCGCAAAATATGCGAAAGATCTTGGTATCACATTAGTAGTTGAACCTCAAGCCGCTGATTGTAATTTAATCGAATCTGCAGATGATGCCCTGCAGTTGGCAGAAGAATCAGGTGAATCCAATGTGAAAGTAATGTTTGATACCTTCCATGCCCTATATCGTAATGAGGTACCGAGCGATTATGTTTATAAAATGAAAGATAAGTTACATCATGTTCATATTTCGGATGACGATCGTTTACCGCCTGGACAAGGAACGGTAAATTGGGATTCCGTATTAAAAGCATTAAAGGAAATTGATTACAAGGGCTACCTCTCAATGGAAATTGGATTTGGTACTAGAAAAGCCGATCCTGATTGGTATGCGAAAACATCCATTGATTACTTGACAGAAAAATTAAAAGGAATGGGATGTAAGTAATAACCTAATTAAAAAAATATAGGGGCGGATGCAGGCGTTTAATTGCAACTGGTTCGCCCAGTAAATCTATTTAAACACTCAAAACATTTTTAATAGAAAACATAATCACCTAAAGAGAATCAGTTAAAAATAATTTTTAATTAGTAAAAATGTAATCGATTACATTTCGAGAGAGGATGTGATACATAACAACAATTAAAATTCGATATTTTAATAAAGTATTCAAAAAATCCAATGCTCAATAGGGGGCTAATCATGAAAAAGTTACTATCTATTATCACTATGATTCTTTTTATTACTAGTATCGCACTTGTCGGCTGTGGGAAGGATAGCAGCACAACTAGCAGCGGAAGCGAAGAGACAGAGAACACTAAAACCGAAGAAACAGCAGCAGTTTCAGGTCCAATAACGATCAACCAAGATATCCCTGATCAAGAGATTTTAAGTAAAGGTCCAAGTGGGGAAGCAGCCGTTTCTGCAAAAATGTTGAAGCTTGCGGAAGAAGAAGTACAAAAGATTAAGGAAGGCAAATACACAGCGGCGATTGTCATGCACTATGCTGGGAATGACTGGGCAACCGCTCAAATCGATGGATTAAAAGCAACTTTTGCAAAAATGGGAATTAAAGTGGTTGCCGTAACAGATGCCCAGTTCAAAGCTGAAAAACAAGTATCAGATATCGAAACGGTTTTAGCTAAAAAACCAGATATTATCGTTGGTATCCCGGTAGACCCTGTTTCAACTGCCTCTGCTTTTAAGAAAGCGGCAGATGCAGGAGTGAAAGTCGTGTTTATGGATAATAAACCTAACGGATTAGAAGCCGGCAAGGATTATGTGAGTGTAGTTTCTGCGGACAACTATGGAAATGGTGTTCAAGCAGCGGAGATCATGGCGAAACAACTTGGTGAAAAAGGAAAAATCGGTGTTATCTATCATGATGCGGATTACTTTGTAACAAAACAGCGTACAGAAGCCTTTGAAAAAACAATCAAGGAAAAATATCCAAAAATAAAAATAGTTGAACGAGGCGGCATTATTGGTCCTAACGATGGTGAGAAAGTTGCATCTGGAATGCTGACCAAAAATCGTGATCTTGATGGAATGTTTGTCGTTTGGGACGTTCCAGCTGAAGGTGCTTTGGCAGCAGCGCGTACCGCAGGAAAGAAGGATTTTGTCATTACGACTATTGATTTAGGGACAAACGTTGCTTTAGACATTGCATCAAATGGTTTGATTAAAGGTCTAGGTGCTCAGCTGCCATATGACCAGGGGATTTCAGAAGCGGTTTTAGCTGGTTATTCTTTACTTGGTAAGGAAGCACCTGCCTATGTAGCTGTTCCGGCTTTAAATGTAACGAAAGAAAATGTATTAGATGCATGGAAACTTGTTTACCACCAAGAGGCACCAAAATCAATTCAAGGTGCGACGAAATAAACTACTAGCTGTATAGATAAAGAGGCTCGATTTTAAGAGCCTCTTTTATGTTAGAAAAACTCCCTATTTATCTACTGCAGTCGAAGTCTACCTTAAGTCAAAAAGAAGGAATAAGAAGTTTTATTTAAATTGAAAGGAGACATACGTCACGGCGTGCTAAACTCTACTATTCTTTTAAAAACTCCCCGGTTTATTACAATTAAAGAAATAAATGAAAAAAGCCCCAATTGGATTGACAAGCATTCCGCACCTGATGATACAGAGATTATCTATATTCAACAGGGTTATGTAGAATTTACTTTTGAAAACAAACCATTTATCGGGCAAGAAGGAGATCTTATTATTCTTCATCCTTTTAGTCATATTGAAGGAAAACTATGTACTGATGATACTTTTAAAGCAATTTATATATGTATGTCAAATCTGCATATCAATGGTAATGATAAAGGTTGGTTGACCAATTCTAGTGATTTTCCAGTTATTCATTTACAAGAGGAAAAAAAGGAGATTGATAATTATTTAAAAGTTATTTTAAGCGAATATCGAATGAAACACGCTGGATATCATGATGTCATTTCTTCCATTTTGCAAGCCGCTATTATTAAAATTACTCGTCTGTTGAAAAATTCGTATCATCAATCCTTTTCTTCGATATGCTTTGAAGTAAAAAAATATATAGAAGAAAATTTTAGACAAGAGCTGACGTTAAACGATTTAGCGAATCTAGTTTATGTAAGCCCATACCACTTAGTTCATGTTTTTAAAGAGGAAGTAGGGATGCCTCCTATACAATATTTAATTCATTGTCGTATCGGAGAAGCAAAACGTTTGCTTAAGCATTCGAATCTTACTGTAAAAGAAATTGCTGTTATTATTGGATACGAAAATCCAAACTACTTTAATTTTTTGTTTAAAAAAACTACAGGAAACCCGCCTGGTAAGTTCAGAAAAATGAAAACCTTATGCTCTACTTAACGATTTAATGATTATGAGGATAAGAGCTTTTTTATTGAAAAATTTTAACAAGGTCTATAGCAATTATAAAAGGGACGTATGGCATGAGCAATTCTTCATTTAGAAGAATTGCTTTTTTGGTATGTGGAAGTTCTGATCATCTGTAGAATATAGATAAGGAATATGCTGGTGCGTCGAATAACTATAAAAAATGTATTAGATGATCCGAAACATTGTACACCAAAGACCTAAAAAGGGTTCCATTTTAATGTTAAGGCAACCTCTTCTATTATTAAAACAGTATTTGCTAGGATAACTTTTTTCTAAACTTTCCTGGAGAAAAACCGGTGTATTTTTTAAATAATAAGTTAAAATAGTTGGCATTGGGATAGCCTACTTTGGAAGCGATTTCAACGATAGGAAAGTTTGTAGTAAGCAGCAAGGTTTTCGCTATATCAATTCTATAAGTAATAAGGTATTGAATTGGTGAACTCCCTGTCTCATCTTTAAAGGTGTGGGCTAGGTGATACGGGTTTACAAAAACAATATTGGCTAATTCGTTCAGAGAAAGATCACGATTATAGTTTTCAGATATATATTTTTTTACTTTATCAGAGATAGAGGCACTTTGACTAGAATTTGTTGAACACAAAATACGAAGGATTTTAATGATTAATGTTATTAATAGGGAAGAAATGATTTCTTGAGAACCAGGGTCATTATTTTTATATTCCTCATGAATATCCTCTATATACTTTTGGATTGTTATATGCTGATCTTGAACATTCAAAATCGGTATTCCATCGTCCTGGATAATTGATCCTACTGGGAGAGGTGATAAATGTAAACCAGAAAAAGTTAAAGAGAATCCTTTTAAACTACTATCGACACAAGATGCGGTTTCATGTTCAAGATTAGAATTAATAAGGAGTAGGTCTCCTCTATTCACCGTTAAGGTTTGACCGTTTAGAATAAAATTCGCATTTCCTTCTTGAATAAACATAATCTCGGTACATTCATGTTTATGTAATGCTTTACATTTTTGCTTGTGGTCATGGTTGAGTTTCACAACCGAGTTAAGATGAGGAGTTTTTATTAATGTCGGTAATTGGTTCATAAGACCTCCTCTAGAGTTATTACTAATGTTTTAATAAAATAGAAAAATTATAAAATTCAGTAATATTATTGATAAATTAGCTATTTAATTCAATACAAATAGTGAAAACCCACAAGAATCTATATTTTTTAAACAATAATTTTAATTTTACAATCGAATTTATGTATCCTAAACTGAAGAAAACTGTATCAAATGGTTACTTAAGAAGAGGTGTGAGGATGCTATTAAGATTAAATCACATAAGTAAATCCTTTTTTGATAATAGAGTGTTAAACGATATCAGCCTAGAAGTAAAAGCTGGAGAAATTCATGCTTTAATTGGTGGGAATGGAGCGGGGAAATCAACTTTAGTTAACATTGCGTCCGGTGTATATAAACCTGATTATGGAGAAATCACAGTCAATCAACAATTGGTCCAATTTGATTCCCCTTATCATGCCCAACGCTATGGAATAGGTGTTATTCATCAGACGCCAGTTTTGGTGCCAAGAATGAGTGTGGCGGATAATATTTTCTTTGGAATCGAACCGAAAATATTAAAGTTTTTTGTGAATTATAAGCAAATGAGTTTAGAGGCTGCAAGAGTTCTAGACGAACTTGGTGTCAAAATCAATCCGAAAGAAAAAGTAATGAATATACCCGTTCGCTATCATTATCTAATATCAATCGCCAAAGCCATTGTTCAAAAATCAAAAATTCTCTTTATGGATGAACCGACTGCAAACTTAACTGAGCAGGAAAGAGAGAACCTTTTTAAAATTATAAAAAAATATAAAGACGCCGGAGTCGGAATTGTCTTTATTACTCATAGATTAAATGAAATTCACGAGTTATGTGACAAGGTTACAATTATTCGTGATGGAAGACATATATCAACTCACCATGTAAAGGATATCACATTGAAAGAAATGACCAATTTAATGCTTGGATATAATCTAAGCCATTATTATCCCCCTCTTAATGAAATAACAGGGGGAGAATTACTACGAGTTGAAAGGTTAACCAAGAAACCCTATTTAGAGACTGTGAACTTAACGCTTCATGAGGGTGAAATCATCGGCATTGCAGGTTTAGCAGGCTCTGGTAAAACTGAACTTGCCCAAATTATTTTTGGGCAACGAAAAAAAGACAGTGGCAGCATCTATTGGAAGAATAGTGAGATTAATTTTAAGCATCCTATTCAAGCTGTTCATAACCGTTTTGGGTACGTCAATGACAATCGCTTAACATCGGGGTTATTTATGAATATGAGTGTCACAAATAACTTAACCTTTGCAAGTTTGGAAACGCAAAATAGTTTAAGATTGGTAGGTCGGAATTTCGAAGTAGATCAATCTATTGATCAGGTTATTGATCTTAATATTAAGGTCGATCATATTCATCAAAATGTTCGATATTTAAGCGGCGGCAACCAACAAAAGGTCATGCTGGGAAGATGGTTAATGAAGGAAAGTGATCTTTATATTTTGGATGAGCCCACCATTGGGGTAGATATAGGCAGCAGGACCGATATCTATCTGAAGATCCACGAGCTTGCAAAACAAGGGAAAGGAATTATTATTATCTCCTCTGATACATCAGAGCTGCTTGGGTTATGTAACCGCGTCTTGGTAATGCATAGGGGAACCATCGTTGCTAATGACATTAATGATCATTTCACTGAAGAAGATATCATTCATTTTATGAATGGAATATGCCCAAACACTAAAACATCTTGATAATTGAGTTTTGTATATTGACCATACAGTTCCTTATTAAAGGGCGTATGGTCTTTTTTTGTGATTGTTCAGTAAGGATTTAGTCCTTAATAGTAAATCGAGATATTTAAAATTGTTAAAAACGAAATATTTAAAAAACCGCAAGATTGTGAAATTTTGACCCAAGATTATTAATTGTTGGATAGTGTTAATCCAAGTAACATTAGAGACAAGAAATCTTACTAACAAGTTAGTGAACAGATCCAAAAGTTAATAGTTGTAAGCGGTTGCTCGTGAGTATTAGAAATCTGACTTTAAGGAGGTCAGCCTACATGAAAATGACTAAGGAGGTTAAAGACATTCCTCCATTGCTGGAAATGCGTAATATTTCAAAGAATTATTCCGGCATTACCGTTCTCCATAATATTAATCTAAAGATTCAAGCCGGTGAAATATTAGCGCTTGTAGGAGAAAATGGAGCAGGTAAATCTACTTTAATCAAAATACTTTCCGGTGCGATTAAAGCGAATGGCGGCGAGCTTTTAATAAACGGAAAAAAAGTAGAATTTAACACCCCTCTTGATGCAGAGAAAAGTGAAATTGTTACCGTGTACCAGGAGTTTAATTTATTTCCTGATTTATCGGTAACGGAAAACCTCTTTTATGCGAATTTTCATAAATCAAAGGGAACCATTAAATGGGCTGCATTGCACGATGAGGCCAAACGGTTTTTAAATGAATTCGGGGTCGATTTGCCAGTGGAAAAGCCAGTTTCCAGCCTCAGTATTGCCCAGAAGCAAATGTTGGAAATTGCCAAAGCGCTATATAGAAATGCCCAACTTATGATATTGGATGAACCAACGGCTGTTTTAGGCGGAGATGATGTAGATCGGCTTCTATCAATCGTAAAAGAGCTGCAAAAGCGCGGAGTAGCAGTAATATTCATTTCCCATCGATTAAATGAAATATTTGGGTTGGCTGATCGATATTTGGTGTTAAAGGATGGTCAGCAAATAGGGGACGGTGAGATTAGAGACACCGATCCAGACCAATTGATTGCCATGATGGTGGGACGTCATATTAAGACAGCACCGCGTACCAAAATTAATTATGAAGAAAACGAAGTGGTCCTTAAGGTGGAAGGGCTAAACCGAAAAGGTGTCCTTCATAACATTAATTTCAACCTTCATAAAGGAGAAGTACTGGGGATTGCTGGATTAAGGGGGGCTGGAAGGACAGAGCTGGTAAGAGCGATATTTGGAGCCGATCCCATTGATTCAGGACACATTTTTGTAGATGGACTTCAGGTAATGAATTCTTCCCCTCGAGTTGCCATTCAAAATGGAATCGGATTAGTGCCCGAAGACCGTGGAAGACAGGGATTATTCAAAAATCTATCATGTTTGCAAAATATGTTTATGGCTAGCAATAAAAACAAGTTGATCAAACGCGACATGGAACAAGAGCAAGCAGAAAATTATGTGGACATGCTGAAAATTAAATTACCCCATTTGAGCTCACTCGTCGGCAGTCTCTCTGGCGGGAATCAGCAAAAAATAGTACTTGCCAAATGGCTGGAGTCAGGGATTAGGGTTCTTCTACTTGATGAACCAACTAGAGGGGTGGATGTTGGAGCTAAAGCACAAATTTATTCAGTGGTAAGGGACTTATGCGAACAAGGATTGTCTGTCGTCCTGATTTCATCCGAATTACCGGAAATTTTAGAGAACAGTCATCGAGTGCTTGTGATGTGCAAAGGTGAAATTACTGGAGAAATGGATCATGAATCAGCCACTGAAGAAGGAATTATGAAATATGCCGTAGGAGGGTTGTAAAAATGAAAAATGAATTATCTCTTCATTCTGAAGCAACTGTGGCGGAACAATTGCCTAAGAACAGCGCCTTGAAACAGTTTTTAAAGCAATACCGAGTGACTATTCTTCTATTTGTTGTCGTCCTGGCTTTAACAGCTGTGTTGACGCCAGAATTCTTCAATGTAACCAATATTACAAACGTAGTGCGGCAGGCCTCCGTAGTGGGAGTGGTTGCCATCGGGATGACCTTTGTCATTCTAACAGGTGGGATTGACCTTTCGGTAGGAGCCATTCTGGCAGTCTCTGGAGTATCATTCGCAATGATGCTAAATAGTGGTTTATCCATTCCGCTAGCTATGTTAGTAGTCATCCTCATTGGAATTTTCATTGGAATGATCAACGGAATAGGCTCCACCTTTCTGGGGATTCAACCCTTTATCATGACACTAGCTACAATGGCGGTTGGAAATGGGGCTGCTTTACTTTTATCAAACGGTGCCCCTCAGAGTTTCAATGTGAACAGCAAAATTGTAGATTTGTTAGGTAATGGAGGAATTGGTCCTATACCTGGCCCAGTGATTTTATTCGCCATAATTGCCCTCATTTCATGGCTGTCACTTAAATACCTACCTTTTGGAAGATTTGTTTACGGTGTTGGAGGCAGTATCGATGCGGCACGTCTATCGGGCGTCAGAACAACACGCATCTTACTTTTTGTCTATGCAATCAGCGGTATATGTGCTGCCGTAGCAGGAGTTATTAATGCTTCAAGGCTCTATGTTGGTCACCCAACTGCAGACAGCAATATTATGCTGGATAGTATTGCGGCGGTTGTAATCGGCGGAACCAGTTTAATGGGTGGCCGAGGCGGAGTTGGCGGAACCATTCTTGGCGCTTTGTTATTGGCAATGGTTGCGAATCTATTAAATTTACTAGGAGTTTCACCATTCAATCAGCAAATTGCGAAAGGTGTTATTATTGTAGCCGCAGTTCTGTTCACAATGCCGAATTTAAAGCAGCATATCAAACAACAGTGGACAGGTTTATGATGGTAGATATTTTGGGGCAAAGGAGGAAAGTGGTACCTTTTAAAAGCTAGTCTAATTAGGAATTTAAGGGGGAGAAATTTTATGAAGTTAAAAAAAATAAAAAGTTTAGTTGCCATCTCATCATTAATGTTTCTTGTGACTGCTTGTAATAGTAATTCATCTACCGAACCAACTGCCGCTACCAAATCAACAGGGCATGTAAAAATCGATTATGGTCTTTACTGTGGATCTGATTGTCAGGCAGCCTTAACATTAAAAGCTTCTCCTGATTCGATCAAAGGAAAAGTGGGATTAGCGATTGCATCGACAACATTTCCTTATGGAGTAGCCGTTAAGAACAGGTCAGAGGAAGCGGCTAAGAAGTATTTCCCTAATATGGAGTTACTAGTCGGAGATGGCCAAAATGATCCCGTGGTGCAGACAAGACTCGTGGATGATTTTATTGCAAAGGGTATAAAGGTTTTAATCATAAATGCAGTTGAAAAGGATGCGTTGGCTCCGGCTGTTAAAAGAGCCGAAGCTGCAGGGATTAAGGTTATAGCATTTGACCGTACTGTTAATGCTCCTGTTCTCACTACAATAAAAGCCAATGATATAGATTTAGGATTGGCAGCGGGAAAAGACCTCGCGACTCGATTGAATGGTAAAGGTAATGTAGTCGAACTGCAAGGGAGCCCATCCGCCTCTCCTACTATTGATAGACACAAAGGGTTTATGAAAGCGCTTAAAGATTCTCCGGGAATTAAAGTGATTGCTAGTCAAAATGCCAACTATGATCAAGCACAGGGTCTGAAAGTAATGGAGGATTTATTGCAAAGATTCCCTAAGGGCAAGATTGATGCCGTATTTACCCATGCTGACATTATGACGCTAGGTGCGATCCAGGCGATAAAAGCTGCAGGAAGAGAAAAGGAAATTAAAGTCATTAGTATTGATGGTCAACAAGCTGCTTTTGACAATATTTCAAAAGGAATTATAGATTCTACTGCAGTTTATCCTGTTGTCGTTCCTATGAGTATTATTGCAGCTGCAAAAGCCTTAGCCGGTGAAGAAATGCCGGAATTCATTAAATTAGATGCACCAGTAGTGACAAAGGATAATGTATCAAAATATAACGGTACAACCTATTAATTAATAAAATTTAGGAGGAATTACTATGACAATGAAACTATCTTTTAACACTTGGCCTTATGCAAGCTTTCCAGTTTGGTTACCAGCCTATCCACTTGAAGAGGTAATCAAGCGTATTGCCAATATTGGTTATGACGGTATTGAAATCGGTGCTGCCAGCCCTCATAGCTATCCGCCTACAACCACAAAAGAAAGACGTAAGAACATTAAAAGTGTTTTGGAGTATTACAATCTTGAAGTATCTAGTATGCTGCCTGGTCTTAGCGGCGGCCCTGGTCATAACGTTGCTTCACCTATACCTGAAGAACGCCGGCATACTATTGAGCATTATAAACAAGTGGTTGAGCTATGTGCTGAGTTAGGAGGAAAAACAGTCCTTTATATTCCAGGTTGGCAAGTTTTCGGAACAACTCGTAAACAGGCTTGGGCTTGGAGCCGTGAGGCACTTAGTGAAATCTCTAAAACGGCAGCGGACTATGGAGTTACGATGGTTATTGAACCTACCCCATTTGATAGTAATCTAGTTGATCGTTGTGACGATGCTATTGAGTTGATGCAAGAAGTGGCGGAACCTAATGTAAAGTTGATGTTTGATACTTTCCATGCCCTTTACCGGAAAGAGGTTTCATCAGATTATGTATACAGCATGGGTGAAAATCTCCACCATATTCATATTTCTGATAATGATCGATTAGTTCCTGGACAAGGTAGAGGAGATTTCGTTTCTCTCATTAATGCACTTAAGGATATTAATTATGATGGATACCTAGCTATGGAGCTTGGATTCGACCGCCGCGATATTGAGCCGGACAACGTGGCACGTCAAGCATTCGAGTATCTGAAACCATTAGTGGATGAAGCCAATAAGAGCATGTTAATTAAAGCTGAAAGATAAAGTTTTCATCACATGTAAGTTCCTATCAATTTGGTACATGCATTGTTCCATACCAAATTGATAGGTTTTGAATGAAAGGGGAGGATATTGTGACTGATAAAAAATTATATGTTAGACCCGATGATGTAGAAACCTTGATGTTTGACTGGGGCTGCTTTAAGTTAACTTCTACAACGGATGTTACAGGGGCAAAAAGCTTTAGCACGGGTATAGTGGTGGTGGATCCGGGTAAAGGGCACGAACGGCATAACCATCCTGGTACGGAAGAAATCATCTATATCGTTTCCGGTGAGGGTGAACAGATGGTGGAAGATGAGAATGGCAATCCAGTGATACAGAAAGTGACAGCGGGCTGCACTGTCTATGTTCCTGAAGGCAGATACCATTATACCATCAATACTGGATGGGAACCGATGAAATCATTTGTGATTTACTCCCCAGCAGGTGCCGAGCAGGAGTTAAAGGAATTACCTGATTGCAGAATAGCACCGCCCGGTGAGATACCAAATCGATAGTCCGAATTCATAAGGAGGTAAAGGATCATGGCAACTGTCGTTGTGTTAGGAACACTGGACACGAAAGGGAACGAACACAACTTCGTCAATCAGATCATCCGCAATAAAGGTTGTGATGTCGTACTGATCGATATTGGTGTTCTGGGACAGCCCCAAATCAGGCCAGATATAAGCAGAGAGGAAGTAGCTCGTGCAGGTGGAGTTGAGATTGAAGAACTCGTCCAAAAAAATGATCGCGGATTTGCCATGGAGGTCATGGCAGTCGGCGCAACAGAGATTGTGCGTCGATTGTATCAGGAGTGCCAACTCGATGGGATTTTTGCGTTAGGAGGTTCCGGCGGGGCTTCCATTGCAACCCACGCCATGCGGGCACTGCCAATCGGGGTACCGAAGCTTATGGTTTCGACAGTTGCGTCAGGTGATACCAGGCCATATGTAGGAGAATCAGATATAACCATGATGTATTCGGTGGTAGATATTGCAGGAATTAATTCCATTTCAGAACGAATTCTCTTTAATGCTGGGATGGCTATTTCTGAAATGGCTAAAGCAGGCGGTACTTACGTGCCGCAAAAAAAAAGCAAACCATTGGTTTCCATTACTATGTTTGGTGTTACAACACCATGTGTTTTACAGGCAAGTAAATGGCTGGAATCAAAAGGTTACGAAACAGTAGTATTTTCCGCTAACGGTGTGGGCGGGCGTGCCATGGAGGCACTGATGAGAGACGGATTTATAGTCGCTTCCTTAGATGTAACCACTACCGAACTAGCGGATGAGTTAGTTGGAGGAGAACTCTCGGCAGGTCAAGATCGGCTGGAAATGGCGGGACGTCTTGGAATTCCACAGGTTGTATCTCTTGGAGCTTTAGATATGGTGAATTTTGGTCCAGTTGATACACTTCCTAAACAATTCTCTGGAAGAAAAATCTATAAGCATAACCCGAATGTGACGCTTATGCGTACGACCGTTGAGGAGTGCCAGCGATTAGGAAAAATCATGGCTCATAAATTGAATCAAGCAAAAGGACCAGTAAGTGTATTTATCCCGCTCAAAGGCATTTCTGCTGTTGCCAAAAAGGGGGAAGTTTTCTACGATCCCCAGGCCGATCAAGCACTAATTGATTCCTTAAAAGAATCGTTGGAGCCTCATATTGATGTAGTTGTGTTGGATACAGACATTAACGACCTATTATTTGCAGAGGCGATGGCGAAGAAAATACACGAGTTATTTTCTAACAATAAAAAAATCGAGGTGTTGAATTATGAGTAGAAAAGAAATTTTAAGCCGATTAAAAGAACAAGTGGCAAAAGGGATACCAATTATTGGAGCAGGAGCAGGGACCGGCATTTCTGGTAAGTGTGCGGAAGCCGGAGGGGCTGATCTTTTGATTGTTTACAATTCTGGGCGTTTTAGGATGGCAGGAAGAAGCTCTATTTCTGGTTTGATGCCATATGGAGATGCAAACCAAATAGTCGTCGAAATGGCAGCTGAGATCTTGCCTGTCATAAAAAATGCTCCAGTACTTGCCGGTGTATGTGGTACGGATCCTTTTAGAGACATGCGTTCCTTCCTGGAGGAATTAAAAAAGATCGGATACCAAGGCGTTCAAAACTTTCCAACCGTTGGACTTTTTGAGGGTCGCATCCGACAGAATATGGAGGAAACAGGTCTTGGATATGATCGCGAAGTGGAGATGATCCGTATCGCGCGTGAACTTGATCTTCTAACTACCCCTTATGTCTTCAATGAACAAGAAGCGCGGGACATGGCTGCCGCTGGAGCGGACATTATTGTTGCGCATGTTGGAACAACTCTAAGTGGCTTGACTGGAGCTCATAGTACCATGGGCCTTGGAGAAGCTGCTCAAATCATTCAAGGTATCCACGATGCTGCCAAAGAAGTAAATCCGGATGTTCTTGTCATTTGTCATGGCGGCCCGATTGCCGGGCCAGAAGATGTGGAATATATCTTAGAGCATACCAAGGGTATCGATGGTTTCTATGGTGCATCCAGTATGGAACGACTACCTGTTGAAACCGCTATTATTGAAAACACAAAACGCTTTAAATCGTTACCACTGTCAAATGCAGGGGTGTAATATACATCCTATCATTTGTTCATAGATTAATAGCGGGCAGGAAGTTCCTCCCGCTATTTCAATAGAATACTAGTTTAATGGAGGAGGGGAAAACAGTGAACAGAAATAAAGAATTACCCGTTATGATGTTTTTAAACCCGGATGAAGCTAGAACGATTGAAGCCATAGCCTCCCGTATCATTCCAAGTGATGAGACCAGACCGGGCGCAAAAGAAGCAGGTGCAGTGATTTATATTGATCAATCACTAGCAGGTTATTTTAGGCATCTTCAAAAATTTTACCGTCAAGGAATCATCGAATTCGAATCTTTTTGTAGAGAAAAATTTGGAATAGCTTTTAAAAATCTTACTGAGGAGCAGCAGGATCAACTTCTACTTTCTATAGAAAAAATTGAAATAGTTGATATAACAGAATCCAGTGATGATATAGAGAAAAGAGAAAATTTATTAGCACAATTTTTTGCGGTTGTACACGAGCATACAATGGAAGGAACATTTGGTGACCCATTATATGGTGGAAATCGTGATACGGTAGGCTGGAACTTGATTGGCTTTCCAGGCGCACAATGGGGCTATACTCCTGAACAAATGACACTAGGCTTTGATGTGAATCAAATCAAAGTAAAAACGCTTTCTGATATACAAAAGGAATACAAGCCAGTGGTAACAGAGGTGAAATTATGACAAAGAAAATTGACGCAATTGTCGTAGGACTAGGTGCTTCCGGAGGACTTATCGCAGCAGAACTTGCTCGGGCAGGATTGAAGGTAGTTGGACTTGAAAAAGGTGCTTTCTATCAGGATGCGGATTTTTTAACAAAATTCGACGAAATTCGTTATTATACGCGAAGCGCCATGGTTCCTCACATGAAGACAGACCCTATTACATGGAGACCGAATGAAAAGACAAAGGCGAAAGTTCTTCCTTGGGCATCCAATAAGCTTGGATTGGGAAATCCGTTCCAAATTCCTCCTTCGATTGGAACGGGAGGCGGTACACGGTCATGGGGGGCAGCGGCATTCCGGTTCCGGGAAAAGGATTTTAGTATGCGCAGCTCAATCATTGAGCGATTTTCTGAGTCAGCATTACCGGAGGACAACACCATCGTTGACTGGCCAATTAGTTATAACGATTTAGAACCCTACTATGATCGAGTCGAATGGGAATTAGGTATATCTGGTAAAGCGGGTAATATTAATGGTGAAATACAATCTGGGGGGAATCCTTTTGATCCACCTCGGAAAAGAGATTACCCAATGCCGTCTTTGCCGCGTGCAGGAGCTGATAAGATATTTGTGGATTCTGCTATACGCTTGGGTTACAATCCTTTTCCCACTCCAACAGCAATTGCCACAAAAGACTATAAAGGAAGAAATGCTTGTACCAACTGTGGTTTTTGTCATGGATACCATTGCCATGTAGGGGCTAAAGTATCAACACATGATTTAGTCAAAACTGCAGCTTTAGAAACGGACAACCTTGAAATCCTGCCGCATGTTCGCGTTTTCCGGGTGAATACAGATTCCACTGGAAGAGTTCGTGGCGTTTCATACTTTGATCAAGAAGGCCAAGTTGTTGAAATTGAAGCTGAGATTGTGATTTTAGCTACTTATGCGCTTGAAAATGCACGACTGCTGTTTGCCTCAGGAATTAATGGCAATGGTCAGGTTGGAAAACATTTGTCCATTCATAATTATGGCTGGTTCACAGGTGTTTTACCTGAAATTACAAATCCATTTATGGGCTCCTTGCAGTCCGGAAGTGTCATCGACGATCTGACATCAGAATTAATACCTGATAATGATGAGGGTGTCCTATGGGGTTCACCAATCAACACATGGACAGGTGATATGCAGCCAATGGAGGTTGTACATAGTCTCCCGCCGCATGTTCCACGTTGGGGCAAAGGCTTTAAAGATTGGATGACTGAAAACTATCGGAAATTATTCAAAATCTATTCACAACACTCATCTTTACCATCCAAACAATTCTATGTTGATTTGGATCCTGCTGTTAAGGATCGATTTGGTCAGCCTGCAATAAGGATAACCCATGACTGGACAGACTACGATCATAAAACGGTTGAATACTTCATGAAAATTAAACGCCAGCTTGCCAAGGAGATGGGCATTACTGAATATTGGGAAGATATCCCTAAACCGACATATCATGTTTCTGTTCATGATACCGGAACACACCGGATGGGGTGGGATCCTACAACGTCTGTTGTGAATCCTTTTGGAGAAGTACATGAGTGTGAGGGTCTTTACGCAGTTGGTGGAGGCCAATTCCCAACTTTACCTTCCTACAATCCAACTGAGACTATCATGGCCTTAGCTTATTTAACCGTTGATCATCTTTTAGGTAAAGCTCGACAAGAAGGGGAAAAAGTAAAAGTTGGCACCCATCATCCTATCGCATAGAACCGGAGGTGTGACAGATGAAGGTCGTAATTGCACCAGATTCATTTAAGGAAAGTCTGACGGCACTCGAAGTTTCTGAAGCTGTTGAAAAAGGTTTTAAAAGGATTATGCCAGATGCTGAGTATGTAAAAGTGCCAATGGCAGACGGTGGAGAAGGAACGGTTCAGTCGCTTGTTGATGCAACCGGTGGGAAAATAATTCGAAAAAAAGTCACGGGACCGTTAGGTGTACCGGTGGAAGCATTTTTCGGAATTCTTGGTAATAAGACTACCGCTGTGATTGAGATGGCTGCTGCTTCTGGCTTACACCATGTGCCTGTTGGAAAGCGAAATCCCCTAACTACAACTACTAGGGGTACCGGGGAATTAATCAGTGCAGCCCTTGATTTTGGGGTAAACCGTATTATTATTGGAATAGGTGGGAGTGCTACAAATGATGGCGGTGCGGGGATGGCGAAAGCCCTCGGAGCTCGTCTCCTTGATCGTAATGGATTGGAGATTGGCGAAGGAGGAGGCTCACTGTGTGATTTAGCTTCTATTAGTCTATCAAATTTAGACCCCCGAATAGATAGTATCAGGTTTGATGTCGCTTGTGACGTAGATAATCCACTTACTGGTGAAACAGGGGCTTCCGCCATTTACGGACCACAAAAAGGGGCGACCCCTGAAATGATTGTTCAGTTGGATCATGGTCTTGAACATTTTGCCGCCATAATTGAACGTGATCTGGGCATGAAGATAAAAGATGTACCCGGTGCCGGCGCAGCTGGCGGTCTTGGAGGAGGTCTACTGGCATTTTTACCTTCTGAGCTCAAGCGGGGCATAGATATTGTAATAGAAGCATCTGGACTTTCAAATTTAGTTCAGGGTGCGGATTTGGTAATTACAGGGGAAGGAAAAATCGATGGACAAACGATATTTGGTAAAACGCCAATAGGTGTAGCAAAAACAGCCCAGAATTATGGTATCCCTGTCGTCGGTATAGCAGGGAACATCTCTAAAGACAGCCATGTTATTCATGAATATGGTATCGATGCTATCTTTAGTATTGTTCCCGGTGTTGTTTTGTTAGAAGATGCCTTTAAAAATGCAGTGGAATATGTTGAGCGGACAGCCGAGAATATAGCGGTAGTTTGGAAAAGAAAAAGATGAAAAGGATATAGGAATTTTAAAAAAGCAGAAAAACTCCAGTTCAGTTCTTTCAGGAGAAATTGCTATGAAATATAATAGATAAAAATTGATCAGCTATGCCCGTTGTTTTACAATTACTTTTTGAGAAAAATCCCGTCCATCGAACGGGATTTTTTTAGGTACTTAGGAAATATTTTTGTGCTTATGTCGGGAATTATCGAACCTAAAAATTTGCTTCCTTTGTTTCCACGGATTCAAACCTATTTTAATAACCGCTTATCCCAATATTTTCATCATTCCATTTGGCAAATGGTTTGTTTCACAACCATTCTACCTTATTTAAATAAGCCTCAATTGGGGAAAAAAACGGGCGTCATATCGTTAATTTTAATTGGTCTCCTATTAAGTGGGACGCATGCGCTTCAAATCTCTGTTCTCGGGGCGGTTATGTACAGCCGGGCTACATTTCCTATGTTTGTAACCATCAGCAAAGTAAACATTGCTGATTTTCTGCAGAGTATGGATTCAATTGTCATTCTTACCCTAATTATTGGTGTATATTTTAAAATATCAATTTATTGTTTTGCCGCGGTAAATGCTTTTTTGTTAATAAATTTTCTAAAAATGAGATAGTTTGTGTACACCGTTGATTTTTTCATTTACGTAAAGTATTGTATTTATTCATGTAATCGATTACAATAAATGTAAACGAACACTGAAGGGGAAAGTAATACATGGTCAGAATTGCGGATGTTGCAAAAATGGCAAATGTTTCAACGGCCACAGTATCCCGAGTCATTAGTAATGCAGGGACTGTAAAAAAAGAAACAGCTGAAAAAGTTTTAGAAGCCATAAAAAAATTAAATTACCACCCTAATATGCTGGCAAGACAATTGAGAAGATCTGAAACCAAAACAATTCTTGTGGTGGTTCCTGATATAACCAATACTTTCTTTTCTGCGGTGCTGCGCGGAATTGAATCCGTTGCCATCGAAAACGGATATCAAGTACTTCTAGGAGATGCGCGAAACGAAGTCGAAAGCGAAACTGGTTTTTTAACGATATTAGGTCAGAAAAAGGCCGATGGGTTGATATTATTAACCGCTAGGACGGATCAAAAAATATTAGAAGAATTATCCCAGGATTACCCCGTAGTATTGGCGTGTGAATACTATGAGGGTTCCAAGCTGCCTACGGTCTCCATTGATAATGTTAGCAGTGCAAGAAAGGCAACTGAATATTTAATTAGCCTAAACCACAAGAGAATTGGACATATTTCCGGACCCTTGAATATTGTCGTTGGACGAGATCGATGCAGGGGGTTTCACCAAGCAATGGCGCAACACGGCCTGTCTGTGGATCCAAGTTTGGTACAGGAAGGCGAATTTTCTTTCGAAAGTGGATTTAATTTAATGATGAAATTTTTGTCACTAGAGAATCCTCCGACAGCCCTTTTTGCCGGTAATGATGAAATGGCTATGGGTGCCATAAAAGCCGCTAAATCAAAAGGTTTAAGAGTTCCAGAAGATTTATCTGTTGTTGGCTTTGATGATATTCAATTTGCATCAATTTTTGAACCTGCTCTAACAACCGTGGCACAACCAACGTTTGATATGGGTCAAAAAGCAATGCGTTTACTGTTAAAATTAATTAAGGATGAAGAAATAGAGAAAGATCAATTTATTCTTCCTGATAAACTCATTGTCCGTGAATCATGCAAAGAACTTACCATAGAAGAGTAGTTTAGCCTAATCCTGTTAGAATTAAAATAATGATAAAAAGGGAGTGAACGTGGATCACTCCCTTTTTATCATTATTAGGGGACCGGCGATTCTATTGGTTCCAGAATAGTTTTTATCATTCTGATTAAAAAAGAATCGAAGAAGTTTTAAAAAAAATATTGAATTCTAGACTGTAATCGATTACAATAAAGGTGTCGATAAAAAGAGTAAAATATATTAGTCTAAGTGAACAGGTAGTTTATCCTGAAAGGCTATTTCTTAATTTAAATGTATGAATAAACTTAAATTTTTTTCGACTAAAATGTAATCCATTACATTTATAGATGTTTGAAGTATAGGTAAATTATTTATTCATTAAGATTAAACACATATTTTTTTGCAAGCTATTGTAATCGATTACACTAAATGACTTCTATTCATTCTTGGGTGAATAGAAAAGTTCGATTGGAGGACGGAAAACAAATGGAAAAAATAAAAGTAGGAATCATCGGGACAGGTTTCATTGGCCCGACACATATTGAAGCAATCAGAAGACTTGGATTCGTGGAAGTCGTAGCATTAGCCGAGACAAGTCAAGAACAAGCGGAAAGAAAGGCAGCTGAACTTGGAATTCCGAAAGCATACGGAGATTACCGTGAAATGCTGCGTGACAGCGAAATTCAGGTAGTTCATAATTGTACCCCAAACCAAGTGCACTTTGCGATCAATAAAGAAATTATTTTAGCAGGTAAACATGTGATCTCAGAGAAACCGCTTGCGATGAATAGTGAAGAATCAGCGGAATTGTTGGCATTGGCTCAAAAACAGGGTGTTGTACATGGTGTGAACTTTAATTACAGACAGCATGCGAGTGTGCAAAACCTGCGAGCTAAAATTGCTAACGGTGACCTTGGGAAAGTGAATTTGGTTCACGGAAGCTATTTGCAGGATTGGTTACTATATGAAACGGATTTTAACTGGCGTTTAGCACCGGAAGTCGGCGGGAAATCTCGCGCAGTAGCAGATATCGGATCTCACTGGTGTGACACCGTTCAATTTGTTACCGGTAAAAAGATTGTAGAAGTATTTGCTGATTTAGCAACGGTCATTCCAGTTAGAAAGAAAGCAATTGGAAGTGTGGCCACTTTCAGCACACAAAGTACTGAAGATGTAGAATATGAAGATGTTTCAATCAATACAGAAGACTATGCATCCGTACTAGTTCGTTTTGAAGATGGATCAAGAGGAGTCTTCACTGTTTCACAAGTAAGCGCAGGACGAAAAAATCGATTAAGCTTTGAAATCGATGGCAGTGAGAGCTCTGCTTACTGGAATCAAGAAGAGCCTGAAAAACTATGGATGGGACACAGGGATAAGCCAAATGAAATTCTTCTTGCCGATCCGGCACTGTTCGCACCTGAAGCAAGATTAGCGATCCATCATCCAGGAGGACATAACGAAGGCTGGCCGGACGCACTGAAAAATATGATGTTAAATTATTATTCGTTTATTCGTGATGGCAAAGATCCTTTAAAGGATCAAGCTAATTTTGCTACATTCGAAGACGGTCACATTTCAATGGCCATTACCGATGCCATTTTAGAAAGCCATGAACAGCAAAAATGGGTGAAGGTTCAGTCGGATAAGGAGGTTTTAGTGTGAAACTAGGTGTGTTTACAGTTCTATATCAAAATCTTCCTTTCGAAGCCATGTTAGATAAATTAGCCCAAATCGGAGTAGAGGCCGTTGAGTTAGGAACCGGTAACTATCCAGGGAATAGTCATTGTAATCCCGATGAATTGTTAGGGAATCCAGATAAAATCAAATCGTTCCGAAGGGCGATTGAAAGCAGGGGACTAACCATCAGCGGACTAAGCTGCCATGGGAACCCTCTACATCCTAATGTAAAGGCTGCCAAAGAGGCGCATGATGTATGGAGAAAAACGGTTTTACTGGCTGAACAGTTAGAGGTACCAGTTATCAATGGTTTTGCTGGATGTCCAGGGGATCATCCTGGTGCCAAGTTTCCAAATTGGGTGACCTGCTCTTGGCCTTCAGAATATGCAGAAGTCTTAGAATGGCAATGGAGTAATATCGTTATTCCGTACTGGAAAGAAGAAGCGAAATTCGCTGAAATGCATGGGATTCATCAAATTGCTTTCGAAATGCATCCGGGATTTGTTGTCTATAATCCGGAAACACTACTAAAGCTAAGAGAACAAGCAGGAGTGAACATCGGAGCCAACTTCGATCCAAGCCATTTGGTATGGCAAGGAATCGACCCAGTCGAAGCTATTAAAAAATTAGGCAGGGAAAATGCAATCTTCCATTTCCATGCGAAAGATACGTATTTAGACCGAGCAAATATTAAGGTGAATGGTGTTCTTGATACCAAGCATTACAGTAAAGTGTTGGATCGATCTTGGACATTCCGCTCTGTCGGATATGGCCATAATGAAAAAATGTGGAAGGACATCATCAGTACACTTCGGGCTGTAGGATATGATTACGTTGTTTCCATTGAACATGAGGATATGCTTGCGTCTACCGATGAAGGTTTAATGAAAGCCATCACACTGTTAAAAGGAACGTTGTTTAAAGAGCAAGTATCGGAAATGTGGTGGGCTTAAGGAAGCACAGGGACGGTTCTCATGCTTCCGAAGCATGAGAACCGTCCCCTCGCACCCAATTAATAAAAATAGAGGTGTTAAAAATGAAAAGGCTTGTAGGTCAAGAACGTACTTTAGGCGGACTTCCAATGGGAGTCGTTTGGGGATTTGTTGCAACGTTAATTTTTATGGCCGGTGACGGTCTCGAGCACGCATGGTTGTCTCCCTATCTGATTGAAAAGGGATTGACCGTTCAACAATCCGCCACACTTTTTGCGGTTTATGGAGCGATCTTAGCTATCGCATCTTATTTTTCTGGTGTACTCACCGAGATGTGGGGACCAAGGAAGGTAATGGTTATCGGTCTTGTTACTTGGTTAATCGGTCAGGTTCTATTTATTGAATATGGTTTAAAGTTAAACAATTACGCTATTATGCTCCCTACTTATGGGATTCGTGGTTTAGGTTATCCTTTATTCTGCTACTCTTTCTTAGTGTGGGTTACTTATCGCAGTCCAGAGCGGATTTTGGCAACAGCTGTAGGATTGTTTTGGGCAGCGTGGAGCGGCGGGCTCTATGTTGTAGGAAGTTATTTCCCTGCTTACATGCTTCCAAAGATTGGATATATCGGGTTGTTGTGGAGTGCAGTAGCATGGGTATTAGTCGGAGGAATTGTTGGTCTTATTGTAGTAAAAGGTGATGTAAAAAAGGAACAAAAGGGAGATCCAAAGGAAAAGCTAAAGAGCTTAATGAGTGGATTCACCATTTGTATCGAACAGCCGAAAGTGGCGATCGGCGGCGTGGTTCGGATTATCAATTCTACTGGGATCGGTTCCCTGCCAATCTTTTTCCCGATGTATTTGAAGTCGAATTATGGATTTACCACTGAACAGTTTCTGCAAATGTGGGGAACGATGTGGTTTGCAAATATTATCTTTAATCTAATCATTCCTTACATCAGTGATAAATGGTTAGGTTGGCAAAAAACGATTCAATGGCTTGGCAGCTTCGGCATGGGCGTCATGTTACTTGTCTTGCTTTACACGCCTGAAGTATTTGGCAGCAGTTTCTTGGCCTTGAATATAGCAGGTATTTTTATGGGAATTGTGCTTTGTGGTTTCGTCCCACTTTCAGCTCTAGTAGCATCGCTTGCTCCGGAGAAAAAAGGATCTGCGATGGCGATTGTAAGCTTTGGTGCAGGAATGTCCTACTTTATTGCCCCAGCAATCGTTGGGTTATTTATTGGAATTATCGGTGCAAAAGGGGTTATTTGGATTTTCGCAGGTACGTATTTCCTTGGTGCTTATCTAATGAAGTTTATGAAGCTTCCTTCCGAAGAAAATAATAAAAACGAAATCGTATTAGTAAAACACGCAGGTTAGTTTTTAAGAAATACCATCAACAATAAGGGGGATGTACCATGATTATTATTCATGCAAGCATAAAGGTAAATGCGCCTTATCGTGAAATATTCTTGGAAGAGGCAAGGCTTGTAACAAAACCGTCTCAAGCGGAGTCCGGGAATATTAGTTATCAATATTATGAAAATCCGGAAGCGGCGAACAGCTTTATCTTTGTTGAGAAATGGAAGGATGAAGAAGCCATTCAACTGCATGAGGAAACCCCTCACTTTAAAAGATTCATAAAAGCTGTTGAACCCATTGTTGCTGAACCTATCCATGCAGAATTATTTGAGGCTTCAGTGAAAAATTAATATTAGACAAACATAAGGATTAACTCCGGGCTGTGTATCAGCTAGAGTTAATCCTTATTTGGTAACTACAATCTTATCAGGTTAGTATAGAAAGGAATGGATGAAAAAATGAATCTGGAATTAAAACATAAAACCGCACTTGTAACTGGCGGCAGTAAAGGTATTGGGAAAGCAATTGCCATGGCGTTTGCGGAAGAAGGTGCCAACGTTGTAATTTGTGCACGCGGCGCGGAATCGTTAAATGAGGCGTCGGCTGAAATCGAAAAAACCGGAGGAAGTGTTCTTGCTATTCAAGCCGATTTAACAAAACAAGCAGACGTCGACCATCTTGTTGCTTCTGCTATTGATCGTTTTAAAACCGTCGACATCCTCGTTAATAATGCGGGGATTGCAAGTGGATTTGATGACTTTGAATCATTAGATATAGACGAATGGCAGCATATTTTTGACGTCAATCTTTTTGGAACTGTACGTGTAACTAAAGCAATTATTCCTTTTATGAAAAGAACAGGATTTGGCCGCATTATTAACATTTCATCAGAATCCGGCATTCAACCAGACGCATTCATGCCTCATTACAATGCCACTAAAGCAGCACTGATTAATTTTACAAAAAGCTTATCCAAGGCATATGCTGCAGAAGGAATACTTGTCAATACGGTATCGCCTGCGTTTATCATGACACCTATGCTTGAGGACCTGTTGAAGGATAATGCCAAAAAGCTGAACATCAGTTATGATGAAACAATCCAGCAATTTCTTAAGGAAAATCGTCCGCATGTTGAAGTGAAACGGCCAGGGACGGTGGAGGAAGTTGCTTCAGCTATTGTGTACCTTGCATCAAACAAGGCTTCTTTTATAAACGGTGTCAACCTTCGAGTTGATGGTGGCTCCGTTGCAAGTCTGTAAGTTGGCGGCTTTAGATATGGACCATCGTGAACATCTTGAAAAGCTGGCAGTTAGTATCGCTCATGAAATCCGTAACCCATTGACGACCATAAAAGGTTTTATTCAGTTGCTAAAGCCCGATTTGAAGGAAATAGGCAAGGAATATTATGCGGATGTGATGATAGAAGAACTTGATCGCGTAAATCAACTCATTAATGAATTTTTGAATGCAGGAAAGCCGCAACATCCTTTGGCACAAAAAACTTCCCTGAATAAACTGATCAAAGATATGGCCGTGCTCTATGAAGGTGAAGCGATACTAAGGGATATCCGACTCTCTACTTCCACTGACGGTGATGACGTTGTGCTGAATATCCCAACTAACCAATTAAAACAAGTAATCATGAATTTGATGAAGAATGCCATGGAAGCAATTGACGATCAGCATGAAAGAGAAATCTATCTATCTGCGTCTGTTCAAAATGAATTTGCTACAATTGTCATCAAGGATAATGGATGTGGGATGTCAGAATAAGCGAGGGCGATGTTATATATCCCTTTTTTCTCAACCAAAGAAAAGGGGACTGGATTAGGTTTAAGTGTATGTAAAGAAATTATTGAGCGATTAGGCGGATCCATACATGTTGATAGTTCGCAAGGAAAGGGAACTATATTTACAATTTCCTTTCCTCCTACGCTTATCGTGAACAAATTGTGACAATCGAAATTTAGTTGTTGCAAATTTAGGTGTAATCGATTACAATAATTCATGTAAGCGATACAACATCTATTTTCTTGTCAGATGATAGTGAGGACTAGTAATAGATAGGGATAAATCATTACTTTTTTATAGGAAGCAGCATTTCATCTGTAAACAAAAATGTAATGGATTACATTAAGGTTTTTTTATTACTTAGCTTTACTATTAATATTATTGAAGGTGAAGAGTAATAATTTTAGCGAAAATGTAATCGATTACTAACCTTGAAGGTGAGTTTGCCTCGGTTTTTCTATGATGAAATATGGCACACTAAATTCCAAAAGATATGGAGGTAATCAAATGAAATTAGGTTATCAAACAAATACTTGGGGCGGCGTAGTTGGTCATCCAGCAGGTGTGACTTGTGTGAAGGATAATTACTACCTTGCTTATGGATCAACGGAAGAAGCGTTAAAGGACATAGCGGAAGCTGGCTATGACGGCTTTGAAATCTTCGATGGAAACCTGATGCAATATAAAGATAAAAAAGAAGAATTTTTAAAATTAATGAATGATCACTCTTTATCTTTGGTTGGTGTTTATACAGGCGGGAACTTTATTTTCCCTGATATTTTAGAAGAAGAATTAATAAAAATCGAAAGTGTAGCGGCATTCGCATCAGAAGTAGGTGCAGAGCATATTGTGATCGGTGGCGGAGCAGTACGTGCAAACGGGATTCTTGAAAGTGATTATACCGCTCTTGGTAATGCGCTTAATAAAGTAATAGAAATTGCTGAAAAATATAATCTTGTTGCAAGTTATCACCCTCATTTAGGAACGAATGTTCAGGCTCCTGAACAACTAGATAAATTAATGCCATTAACAAAAATTAATCTTTGCCCAGACACAGCTCATATCGAAGCAGGCGGTGGAGATCCTGTGGCTGTCATCAGAAAATATGTGGATCGTATCAAGTATGTGCATTTCAAAGATTATGCCAATGGAGATTTTTTACCATTAGGTGAAGGGCATCAAAAATTTGATGAAATGGTTAAAGCATTAGAAGAGGCAAACTATGATGGCTGGATTACGGTTGAGTTAGACAGCTACCCAGATCCAAAACAAGGGGCTAAAATCAGCCGCAGCTATTTAAATCAATTTGATAAAGTAAATCAAGCATAAACGTTTCATCCATTAAGAATATCAAACTTTTTATAAGAAGATAATAGTGGGAGGATATTAAGATGAAAAAATTAAACGTAGGTATGATCGGCGGAGGATTTATGGGTAAAGCGCATTCACTTGCATATGCAGGAATGCCAATGTTTTTCTGGCCAGCACCAGCAATTCCTCATCGCCATACAGTAGTTGACGTTAACGAAGGATTGGCTAGAGATGCGGCAGCAAGATTAGGCTTTGACAACTATGCTACCGATTGGAGAGAAGTTGTTAACAATCCGGAAATCGATGTGATTGATATCGTAACTCCAAATAATACTCACGCAGAGATTGCGATTGCAGCTGCAAAAGCTGGAAAGCATATTATCTGTGAAAAGCCATTATCATTAGGTGCTGAACAAGCGAAAGAAATGTTAGAAGCAGTAAAAGCAGCAGGTGTTAAACACGCAGTTGCTTTCAACTACAGAAGAACACCAGCTGTTGCGCTTGCGAAAAAATATATTGAAGAAGGAAGAATTGGTAAAGTTCTAAGCTTCCGTGGAACGTACTTACAAGACTGGTCAGCTGATCCGAACTCTCCATTATCATGGCGCTTCCAAAAGAAAATCGCTGGGTCAGGTGCTCTAGGTGATATTGGTACACACGTAGTTGATTATGCTCGTTACCTTGTTGGCGAAATCACAGATGTAAATGCGATCACAAAAACATGGATTCCTGAAAGACCAATTCAAACTGGCGGCATCGACAAGTTAGGTACTGTGAAGGCCGGTAGCGACGATGTACCTAAAGCAGCTGTAGACGTGGATGATGAATTTATTACGATGGTTAAGTTTGATAATGGTGCAATTGGAACGATTGAAGCAACACGTAATGCACATGGCCGCAACAACTTCCTAACTTTTGAAATTCATGGTGAAAAAGGTTCTTTATACTTTAACTATGAGCGCCGTGACGAGCTTCAAGTTTGCTTCGCTGATGATCCAAGTGATGCAAAAGGATTTAGAACGGTTTACTCAGGACCAGCTACTCCTTACGGTGAAGGACTATGGCCAATCCCTGCTCTAGGTATTGGTTACGGCGAAACAAAGATTATTGAAACATATGATTTCTTTAAAGCAATCAGTGAGGGTACTGAGTTTTCTCCTAACTTCAATGATGGCTATCAGATTGAATTAATCGCAGATGCAATTCTTGAATCAGCCGAAAAGGGTCAATGGATTAATCTTGAAAAAACAGCTGCAGCTGTAAAATAATGAGAAAAGCGAATGTCTGCTCCTAGCTGGCTCTAGCTACACAAATCTCAAATTACGACAAGAGGCTTCTCAATTGAGGAGCCTCTTTTGTAAAGATGCCGCTTTTCGGAGCAGGAAAACATGGAGGAAATGAGTGAATCGTTATGGGAGAAAAATGGCTAGTAGGTGTTGATATAGGTGGCACCACGATTAAAATGGCATTTATCAGTTTGTCTGGTGACATTATTTGTAGTTGGGAGATCGATACTGACATTAGTAATAAAGGCAAACACATACCCGCATCCATTGCGAAATCTATTGAAGAAAAGTTGAAAGAATTCAATCTAACCAAAAATCAGTTAGTTGCAATCGGAGTTGGTGCGCCAGGCCCTGTGAATGAGGAGGACGGCTCCGTTGAAGTGGCGGTGAACCTGGGATGGGAACGATTCCAATTACAAACTATCCTCGAGAGGGAAACATCTCTGCCGGTTGTTGTCGACAACGATGCAAATATAGCGGCAATCGGTGAAATGTGGAAAGGTGCGGGCAAAGGGGCTAAAAACTTAATTTGTGTTACTTTAGGAACAGGTGTTGGTGGGGGAATTATCGTTAATGGCGAGGTTGTACATGGGGTAAATGGAGCCGGTGGTGAAATTGGCCATATGACTTCCGTACCGAAAAACGGAGCCCCATGTAAATGTGGGAAATTAGGATGTCTGGAAACGGTAGCGTCAGCGACAGGAATTGTCCGCTTGGCAAAAGTAGAATTAGTATCTTCGAATGAGGGTAGCTGTTTACGACATTATAAGATACATCAAACCTTGTCCGCCAAGCACGTTTTTGATGCGGCGAAGGAAGGGGATGTACTTGCTAACCGAGTCGTTGAACAGGTTGCTTTTCATTTAGGATTGTCTCTTTCAAATTTAGCGAATGGCTTAAATCCTGAAACAATTGTGATTGGAGGCGGGGTTTCGAAAGCTGATGATACCTTGTTGCGACCGTTGAAAGAGGAGTTTGTTAAATTTGCTTTTCCGAGAGTGGCACAAAGTGTCGAGATTGTGACTGCTACACTAGGTAATAACGCAGGGGTTATTGGTGGAGCTTGGCTGGCGAAAGAAAAAATGATCAATAAGCCTGTGTTTCAATGATAAATCTTTTAAAAAGAGAAAGGCGAAAACTAATCAGTTTTCGCCTTGTTTATTGTTCTATTTACCATTTTCCTTGTGTATTTGAAATTACAAAAGGGAGAGTGTAGATTTATTCGTGATTTGATGGCTTACTTAGTTTCTTTAGAAGTGCAAGATAATCACGATTAATTGGTGGAGGTTATTAGTGTGCTTAACCAAAAAGAGAAGATAACATCTTTATTTTGGATTGCTATACTTGGCTTAATTTTAACAACGATATATACAATAATCCTTGGTATTTTAGGATATAGGACGAGGAAAACAATACTTTTATAATTATAAAGTATGTCCACCATTGACAGGGGTGAGGTCGGGGGTTCGAACCCCTCACAGGTCATCATCCAAAATCCTAAAATCTTAATGATTTTAGGGTTTTTTTCTTTTGTAAGAGTTAAATTATCCATTTCATCAAAGTGGAAAACTTGAAAAAGGTTTATGCCCTAACCTATTGGATACATATTTAATTATTGGTCTGGTATCGTTTGTTGGTGATATAATTTCGGCTTGGGCTCTTTCAGCCAGGAGTTACTTTCAAGAGAAATTTGAAAACAATTAATTTTTTCATGGTAAGTCCTTTTTCTTTTCTATTATTGAAAAATAGTTAACCCCCCTTTCGAATGATGAAAGGGGACAATTTCATTATGCACTTTGGGAAATTTGTTTATTTCCTGCTTTCTTATAAATCCATTTTCCAAATAAAGGCATAAGCCAACGATCCAATCCGAGTTTTCCTGCATTCATTCCCGCCGCAAGAATAAATAATCCTAATAAAACCATCTGTGGATTTGTACTTGTCGTTCCTGATAACATATATGCAAAGTTCATGGTAATTCCCATTAATATAGAGAATGAAGTGAAAATTCCTAATATCAATCCAATTCCTACTAAAAATTCCCCCCAAGGAACAATAACATTAAAAAGATCGACGTACGGTATAGCAACCTCTTTTAAAAAATTTCCCCACCAAGGCTGCACAGCAGGATGTTCACCAGACATATTTTTAACTGCTCCAAACAAAAAGCCGCTTGCATCAAAATTGCCACTAGAGATTTTCCCCCAGCCAGCAGTTAACCACTGCCAGCCAAGATAGAGCCGGAGTACAGTAAGTACCATTGTTACAAAACGGTTTTCCTTTAAAAATTGAATAAACATAATCATACCTCCTGAGTTAATTGATAACCATTATCATTGATATCGATTATCATTATCATTGATTACTCAGTGATTAACAATGAGGAATAGGCACCAAAATGATTTTCCAATTGTAGGTAAATATTCCTGAATTAATAGAAAGTTAAAATGCAAACAAGACGGCAGGGTCGTCTCGATCTTTTCTATGTTGATATAACTTATTGGCCAGATATACCATCATCAGTTTGGTACCCATTATCTGTTTGTTCAGTATTGGTATGCATCTGTCATTGGCACCTTTCTCTTCCCGGTCATTTTGACGAATTATGGTTTAGCAGTAACATTGTATATTTGTCGGGCGTTGTTATTATTGGATTTCTACTATCTCTATTCATGGCTCCGGAAACAAAGAATATGAGTTTAACGGAATCCAGCTCTATAAACAAAGGCACTACTCGTCGTCCGGAAAGCATCTTAATCGGAAAAGCGGTAAAATAGAAAGAGCGAAGTTTGTGAAACAGCAGAAACCATTCGTTTCTGGGGAGGGTTTGACTCGGTTAACGGCGAAGTGATTAATCGGTGTCATTCCCTTTGGAAAAAAGAGGTGCAAAAATGGAAAAACTGACGAGTTTAAGAGTTTACATCATTACAATTGCTGGTGCGATATGTTGGGGACTTATTGGTTTATTTATTGCCCCATTGTATGCTCGCGGATTCACGGCTTGGGACGTAGTTGCCATTCGTGGTATTTTTACCTTTGTTATCTTAATTCTAGTTATGACAGTATTTTATCGGGATCAGTTACGTACCAGATTAAAAGATCATATTTTTTTCGCTTGTGCAGGAATTTTAAGTGTCGCTTTATTTAATTTTTTTTATTTTGAAGTTTTTTCTCAATCGAGTTTATCCCTTGCAGTAACACTTTTATATACAGGTCCTCTGTTTGTAACCATACTGTCTCGGCTCTTTTTTAAAGAGCCCCTGACTATTCGTAAAGGGTGGGCACTTGCTCTTGCTATTACAGGGTGTGCATTTGTTGTAGGCCTGCTGCCACTAGGCCAAGAAGGTATACATATGAAAACCTTGTTCATGGGGATTTTATCTGGATTTTGTTATGCGTTGTACAGTATTTTCAGTAAACCTGTAACCCAAAGGTATTCTGCCTTGACCATTACAACGTACACATTTTTTTATACGAGTATATTCATGTTATTGACAAGTGACATAATAAAAAAGACTGATCAATTTCAATATGCAGATGTTTGGATGTCAGCGGTTTTGTTAGCGCTAGTATCAACGGTTGCAGCTTTTGTTTTGTACACTTCAGGACTGAAGCATTTAGAAGCTAGTAAGGCTTCCATTTTAGCAACGATTGAACCTATCATTGCAGTAGTAACTGGAGTACTTTTTCTTGGGGAACATCTACGGGGATGGCAGGTGTTAGGAATTGGATTGGTTTTGTATTCAGCAATTCTTGTCGCAGATGGAAGGTCTAAGGCAAAGAAACCAATTGATACCATTTTAGAGGAGGAAAGCACAATATGATACAACTAGAGCAGGGGAAAAGTGTATATGGCGTTTTAGAAAAGCTAAACATTCCCTTTGAAAGGTATGAAAATGAAGCTGTTTTCACAGTTGAAGAAATCCGTAATTTGGATATCACTATTCCCGGTGGACATACTAAAAATTTATTTTTAAGAAATCGAAAAGGGGGGAAAAACATTTCTTAGTGATTATTTCAGAAGATAAGGATGTAGATTTGAAAAGTTTATCTAAGCTTATTAATAGCATCCCGTTGAGTTTTGGTTCACCGGAAAGATTGAATAAGTATTAAAAAGTTTTTCCTGGAGCAGTCGGTGCTTTCGGATTGATAAATGATAATACTAACCATACACAGGTTGTATTAGACAGTGATTTACTTGATAAAGACACAATTAACTTTCATCCCAATGTTTTGCATTCGAGCCAAATACTAATCGAGTGATTGAAACAGTTAAGCTGGCCCTTGGTCCCACACACTTATACAACTAATCGATTACTTAGAAAACCGAAAAAATTAAAGTTTCATTTCGAAACTTTAATTTTTCGTTTTTTTTCATATGCATAAGTAGGTCTATAATAATTTCGGGTTTTGAGAAATGTAAAGGCAAACTTATAGTAATATTTTAAGGATTCTTAAGATAATATAGATTTTTTTTATGGTTCTCTTTAAATTGTCTTGGTGTTTCACCGGTCATCTTTTTAAAAAGTAACGTAAAGTAATTGGTGTTATCATAACCCATAATCCTCGCAATTTCCCCTATTTTTAACTCGGTTGATACCAAAAGGTTCTTAGCTTCTCCGATTCGCCGATTGATCAGGTAATTAATCGGCGTCATTTGCATCTGCTCTTTGAATACATGGGATAGATAATACTTGTTTATAAATAATGCGTCTGCAATGTCTTCTAGCTTTAAATTCTTTTTATAATTTTTATCAATATATTCTTTAATTCGATGGGCAAGTGAATTGGAATCCCGTGCATCATTCTTAAAGTTTTGCAATCTTATAGCACGGTGTATTAAAGCAATAGAAGATGTTAATAGACCTTGGCAAATGATTTCATATCCATCACCTTTAAGTGAGGATTCTTCAAATATATGTGAAAAATAGCTTCCAATTTGATCAGAGTATTGATTTTCGCGAATGACCGGTTCGAATTCAAAAGGAATAATACAAAGTTCTTTCAATTGGTCAATTGCTAAATTGGAAATCCCACAGAAATAAGTAATGAGGGGATTGGATGGATTTGAATATTCCTCATGTATAATCCCCGCATTGTATATGAGAATATCTCCTTTTTTCGCAGTATAACTTTTATTATTAATAATAAAAGTTCCCTCTCCTTCACAAATATAAATAATTTCACTTAAATCATCATGCTTGTGGCTGGGAAAGTTCCAATTAGGATTACCACCGACCTGCCCGGCGTATGCAAGTACTGGGGGGTTCTTAAATTTCAAAGGTGTATATATATACTCCATATCATAATCTTTGTTGTTTGAGCTCTCCATGAACATCCCCCCATTTTATTTGTTTTTCCAAAATAATTTTGTCTATAGCAAGATATTATAGTTTTTTGCTATAAATAACAATATAGTGAAGATTATGTTAGCAAGTTAGTGAATTTGAATTCTTTGCTTTTTTATCATTTTATATCAGTATGCCTAATTGTAAACAGTTATTTTTATAAAATTTCTTTCATCCTTTCCCTCATTTATGATAGTTGCCATTTAATTTAATAGATTTATTACCTTTCAAGAGTTCAATTAATTCATTCGAATAGCAAGATATTATAGTTTTTTTGACATCTCAGCACGATAGTTAATTGTTTTAACACTATCATGATAGTAATATTTCAATAGTCAGAGTTATCACAAAATTTTAAAACTAAAGCAGAGGTGAATTTTTTTGGTGAAAGAGAAGAATGCATATGCTCTTGAAATGAAAGGAATTTCCAAGTCATTCCCTGGTGTGAAAGCTCTTGATAATGTATCTCTTTTTGTGAGAAAGGGGACAGTCCATGCGCTAATGGGAGAAAATGGTGCAGGGAAATCCACTCTTATGAAAATCCTTGCAGGAATTTATAAACCGGATTCGGGTGAGTTATTTCTAAAAGGGGACCAAGTGGGGTTTACTAATCCCCGAGATGCTTTACATTATGGAATCAGTATGATTCATCAGGAGTTAAGTTTTATTTCCGAACTAACTGTTGCGGATAATATCTTTCTTGGAAGAGAACCATGCTTGGGCAAGTCCAAGATAATAAACAAGAAGGAACAGACAGTAAGAGCTCTTAAACTTTTTAACCAATATAAGATTGATTTGGATCCCGATAAAAAGATGTCTGCTTTATCCGTCTCAGATAGACAAATGGTTGAAATTGTGAAAGCGGTTTCAAATAATGCGGATATAATCGTTATGGATGAACCAACTTCAGCTATTACAGAAAGAGAAGTAGAAAAATTGTTTGAAATTATTAAATTGCTCACATCACAAGGGAAATCTATTATTTATATTTCTCACAAAATGGATGAAATTTTTAAAATTGCTGACGATATCACCGTTTTAAGAGACGGATGTTTTATTGATAGTAAACCAGCTGCAGAGCTAAATCATGATCAACTTATTTCCTTAATGGTGGGAAGAGAATTAAAGGATGTCTATCAATCAAAAACTGCCAAAAACGAAACTGTCTTCATGGAAGTGAAAAACCTGAGCCGTAAAGGCAGTTTTGAAAATATCTCATTTACCCTCCGCAAAGGAGAAGTGATTGGAATTGCAGGTCTTGTAGGTGCAGGACGAACGGAAGTGGTTGAAAGTATTTTTGGGGTATATCCTCCTCATAGTGGAGAAATTTATATCAATCAAAAAAAGGTGGTCCATAAGCACCCGAAACAGGCTATCAACAATGGAATCGCTTTAGTAACAGAGGATAGAAAACAAACAGGCTTAAATTTAACAGGTTCGGTGAGAGATAATATAACTTTAGTTAATTTGCGAAAATTTGCATTCTTGAAGAATATCATTTCTCAAAAAAAAGAAAACAATGTGGTAGATGAACAAATCCAATCATTAAAAATAAAAACTCCCAACCGTAACATTGCGGTAAAGAATCTAAGCGGAGGTAATCAGCAGAAAATTGTTATCGCTAAATGGCTTATAAATAACCCGGATATTTTAATATTGGATGAACCAACTAGAGGAATCGACATAGGTGCTAAAGCTGAAATCTATAAAATTATTTCCGATTTTGCAAATAGTGGTAAGTCTGTCATTGTTATTTCCTCAGAGATGTCTGAACTGTTTGGAATTTGTGATCGGATCATTGTCATGAGTGAAGGGAAATTGACTGGAGAGTTTACCCGGAAGGAGTTTGATCAAGAAAAAATCATGGCGTGCTGTGCAGGAATTATGAAAGGAGAAAAAATCGGATGAATGTTCAAAAAGAAGAGACAGCAAGAGTTAGTTTAATAGGCATGGTAAATTCGCAATCGGTAATAAAGTCAGGGAGTACGGGAAAGATTCTTGCTAAATATGGCATTTATACTGCTTTTGCTATCCTGTTTATAATCCTATCAATCTCATCAGAATCTTTTTTAACCGCTACCAATATGATCAATATTTTGCGGCAAGTATCGATTATAGGTATTGTAGCGATTGGAATGTCCTTCGTTATTATTACCGGAGGGATTGACCTTTCAGTCGGCTCCATTATGGCCTTATCAGCCGTTGTTGCAGCAAGCTTTGCCCAAGCTGACAGTAGTTATTCTATTTTTATTCCAATTATAACTGGGGTAACAGTTGGTTTAGCATGCGGTCTGATTAATGGTGTCTTAGTTGCAAAATGGAAGGTAGCACCCTTTATTGCTACGCTTGGAATGATGACCGCTGCACGAGGACTTGCTATGGTCTATACGGATGGACGACCCGTTATAGGACTTAGCAATACGTTTAATAATATTGGAAGCGGATACTTATTCGGACTTCCACTTCCCGTGATCGCTTTTGTTGGTATTGTCATTATCGGTATTTTTATGCTTAATTTTACGGTATTCGGAAGGCATGTCTTTGCGACGGGTGGAAACGAACAGTCTGCTAAACTATCAGGGATTCGTGTTACCTCCGTCAAAATTAGCGTTTACGCGATTGCAGGACTGTTAGCGGGAATCGGAGGGATGATTCTCTCATCTCGAATCATGTCAGGATCCCCGGTGTTAGGTCAGGGATATGAACTTGATGCCATTGCAGCAGTCGTTATTGGAGGAACAAGTCTTTTTGGCGGTGTAGGAAGCATAATTGGAACCGTCGTTGGGGTATTAATTATTGGAGTAATGAATAATGGCCTTGACTTACTGAATGTCTCTTCTTACTACCAGCAAATTTTAAAGGGAGCGATCATTGTTATTGCCGTTCTTCTTGATAAAAAGAATCACCATTAAAAAATAATAACATTATAGGAGTGAGTTTATGAAAAAGGTCAAAGTATGTGCTGCTGTTTTAATTATGATTCTTGGTATTTTAAGTGGTTGTTCTGGCAAAGCGGAAGAAAAAACAAATGGAACTGAGAAAGGGAAAATAAAGATTGGTGTCTTATACCAAAATTTACAAAATGAATATATTGTTGGTTTACAAGATTCAATCAGAAAATATGCTAAATCTTCAGGTATTGAATTAATAGAATCAGATGGGGAAGGTAAGGCTGAAAATCAAATCAGTCAAGTAGAAAATCTGATAAATCAGCAAGTAGATGCCATCATTTTAAATCCAGCTGATAAGGACGGAAGTGCTGCGGTGGTCGAAAAGGCTGCTGCCGCAAAGATTCCACTTATTACGGTGCTGGCCGTGGTCTCAAATGAAGAAAAAGCAACAGCACATGTCGGATCTGACGATGTAGAAGCTGGGAAAATTGAAATGAAACATGTTGTTGAATTATTAGGTGGAAAGGGTACCATTGCCATTATTCATGGTCCTAATGGAAATTCGGCAGAGGTCAACCGAACAGAAGGAAATAAAGAAATTTTAAAAGACTCACCTAATATTAAAGTTGCTGCAGAGCAAACAGCAAATTGGTCACGCGAGGAAGCGCTGGCATTAACTGAAAATTGGTTACAATCGCAAAAGTTGGATGCGATCGTGGCGCAAAATGATGAAATGGCATTGGGAGCCATTAAAGCTTTAAGTGCAGCAGGAAAATTAAACGAAACAAAAGTTATCGGCATTGATGCGATTCCAGATGCTTTGAATTCCATTCAATCAGGTGAATTAACCGCAACTGTATTCCAGGATGTAGATGCACAAGGGAAAATGGCAGTCGATGTAGCGGTTAATGCAGCTAAGGGAGAGAAAGTAGAAAAAGATAACATGATTCCTTTCCAATTGGTAACAAAAGACAATCTCGGCAATTTTAAAAGTAAATAACTATTTGTTTTGATAAGAGAAGGAGGAATATAAAATGAAAGCAGAAAAAAAGTTGAACAATATCCTGGAAATCGTGACGCCATTAAATGAACGTGTGAATAATGAACCATTAAGAGTATTGAGTGAAGAGGACTGGAAGTTTTGGAAAGAAAATGGTTATGTTGTCATCCGTGAAGCGATTCCCAAGGATCATATCGATCGGCTTGTGAGTTTGATCTGGGAATTTGAAGAAAAAGACCCTCATGATCCGTCCACATGGTATTCTCGTCCTGCACGTGAAATGGCCATGAAAGAACTGTTGAACACCGGTATGGTGGAGCTGTATAACCATCAATATTTATGGGATAACCGTATGTACGAAAAAATTTACAATGCGTTTGTGGATATTTGGGGTACTGAAAAATTATGGGTGAGTATTGATCGCTGCAATTTAAATCTTCCAATGAAACCAGGTCATGAGTATAAAGGATTTATTCATTGGGATGTGGATACTTCTTTAGACCCGATTCCTGTAAATGTCCAAGGGGTGTTGTCTTTAGTTGATACGGATATTGATATGGGAGGGTTTCAGTGTATACCGGAGCTGTACAGAACGTTTGACGAATGGGTGAAAACGCAGCCTGCTGATCGAGACCCGCATAAACCAGATACAACTGGTTTTACTCCAACTAAAGTAGTGACGAAGGCTGGAGATTTGTTGATTTTTAATAGTTTGCAACCTCATGGTATACGTCCAAATTATTCTGAAAAGGCACGACTGGCACAATATATCTCCATGTTTCCAGCGCAAGAAAATAATCAGGAATTAACAGAGGTGAGAATCCAATCCTGGCAAGAGAGGATTAAGCCTGAGGGAGAGGCTTTCCCAGGAGACCCACGAAATTGGGAACAAGTGAAATATGATAGAGCCCAGCTTACCGAATTAGGTGAAAAGTTATTGGGTTTAAAAAAGTGGTGAATCAGTAATTATAATTGTCAGATAATTAAATAACAAAGACATCTAAACCCCGATAGGAGGATTTGGAAATGGCTAAAACAAAAGTAAATAATATTCTTGAGATTGATATTCCATTGAATGAACGCCCTAACAATGAACCATTACGAGTGTTAACGGAAGAGGAATTTAAATTTTGGAAAGAAAACGGTTATGTAGTCGTTCGAAATGTTGTCCCTAAAGAAAATATTGAACGAACTGTCGATCTTATTTGGGAGTTTGAAGAACAAATCCCTAATGATCCTTCTACTTGGTACAGAGCACCACGTCGTGAGCATCAAATGCCAGAGTTACGTGGAGCTGGGATGGTAGAGTTATATAACCATCAATACTTCTGGGACAATCGATCCTATCAAAAAGTATACGATACCTTTGTAGATATTTGGGGAACTGAGAAATTATGGACTAGTATTGACCGATGTAATTTGAGCTTCCCTAACAAACCTGGAACTTTTGAATTTGAAGGGTTCATTCACTGGGATGGTGATACTTCATTAGACCCGCTTCCAGTTAATATTCAAGGGATTCTTTTCTTAACAGATACGGATGTAAAAAACGGTGGATTGAATGTCATTCCTGAGTTATTTAGAGATTTTCCTGAATGGGTAAAAACTCAACCTGCAGATAGAGATCCTTATCACCCAGATTATACAGGCTATACACCAACACCCGTAACCTTGAAAGCAGGAGACTTATTAATTTTCCATGTCATGCAACCACATGGATTACGTAGAAATGTGTCGAACACACCAAATATTCATCAATACATTTCGATGTTCCCTGCACAGGAACACAATGAAGAATTAAAACAATGGAGAATTACACAATGGAGAGATAGAGAGATTCCAGAAGGTATTGCATTCCTAGGAGATCCTCGAAATTGGGAGAAAGAAAAATACCCACGAGCAGAACTTACTGAATTAGGCGAAAAATTGTTGGGACTTAAGAAGTGGTAAATAGTTGAGGGGCATTATCATCAAATTCAGCGCAACCTAACCAAACTAGAAAACTAGATTTTAACCTTTAACTAAGAATGTGCATCCGCAAATATTCCGTCACACTGCAGCGACTATGTTCCAGGAATCGGGCAGTGATATACGACACTTACAATTATTACTTGGTCATGCGGATTTACGTATGGTGCTACGTTATACTCATTTATCGAAGGAATCCTTAAAAAACCAGCACGCCGCGATGAATCAGATAACCGGTAAATTGAATAAGCCGCGAAAGATTAATCGATAACTATTGCGTCACCTTTACCGGTGACGTTTTTTGTATATAAAATATTACAGAGGATAAAAATGCCTCGGACCTTTAAATAGGTCCTTTATTTTTTATCTATATAGAAACCATTGCGTCACCACGGGGTGACATTTTTATTTGTACAAAAATTAAAGAAAGCCCTATGTTCAAGGGCCCAATTGTCGTGTAAAGTATCGATAATTAATTCTTAGAGTTTTCCTCAATTTTATGAATATACACGACACCGCTCGTTACAACTGAACCATTTGTTTCACCGCAATGGGGGCAATTTATATACTCACGCTCTTTGCCCCCAGGGACATTCATTTCCGTAACTTGGAAATAAAACTCTTTTTCACATTTTTTGCAGTTTATCAAAAGACATCCCTCCGTGTACTTTTATTAATAACTCAAAGTATATATTCGCTAATATGTAAGCGTTTTCCTTTTTTAAATTATATATTTGACGGAATTATAGAGGGTTTTTCAAATATACCTACTAGGGGTATATAAAAGAAGGGACTCAGTATTTCGGAATATGTGCGGGTAATGGTGCGTAATGTGGAAGAAATAACGCTGGGTGCTATTGGTTTTGACTACCGTCATTATCTTGCATATGCTGTTTTAACTCAAAGTATAATAAAAAAGCTAATATAACGAGAGGAATCGAGAATAAAGAGATGACAAACCAACCTGTGTTTATAAAATGAGTGTATATCCAAGAAGAATACATGCGAAGCACCTCCTAATTCTAGAGTGTCCGAAATGTATCCATTTAATCATCAGCACGGAGCTGCCGGAGCGGACGCCTTGTCACGGGTAGCAAAATATTTTCATAAGTATTTTCCTAGTGAAATGATAAGAGTTTCTAAAAATGAATTCTTTCTGAATTCCTAGTTGACATATTGGATTAGTCGAGTTTATTATATGTAATAGATTCATAATATTAAAAAAAAGCATTTTACATATGAGCTTATGAGCATAGCTGATCAGTCAACTGAAGGCTGCTCCCACTACAACGGGAGCAGTCTTTTTTATTTTAAAGTGTTTAGGAGGCAGCAGAAGGATGTTAGAAGTATTTATTAAAAATAGTAAACAACGTGAGTGGCTGGAACGTTTGACACCCTTAGAAGTGGAATTTAAACAACGGTCCGCCTTGATTGACGAGGAAGGCAGCTTCCCTCATGAGAATATTCATGCTTTACGAAAAATTGGTTACACAAAGGTAACCTTGCCTGAAGAATTTGGCGGGTCTGGTTTTTCTCTTTATGATGCCATTCTTTTACAAGAAACACTGGGCAGCTTTGATGGCAGTACAGCATTGTCAATTGGCTGGACATTAATGACCGTTGGAGAATTATTTGAAAACCGCTATTGGGAACCGGAAAAGCTAGCTTTTTTTGCAGAAGAGGTCAATAACGGTGCCATCATTAACCGGGCTGTGAGTGAAGTCGCGACAGGCAGTCCAATTCGCGGCGGCCGGCCGGGAACCAATGCCAAACAATTAGATGGCAATTGGGTGATTAATGGGCGTAAGAGCTATACAACCTGCTCACCAGAACTGGATTACTTCCTAACTTCTGCCTGGATTGAAGAAAAAGAAACAGTTGGCTTTTTCCTTATTCCAAAAGATGCCGAAGGTCTATCCATCGAGGAAAATTGGAATGTGATCGCGATGCGTGGGACTGGCAGCCATGATCTAGTATTAAAAAACGTGGTGGTGGATGAGTCAGATTTAGTCGAAATTCCAAGCTACAATACGGGGTTTAAATTAAATGGATGGGGTCTGCTGATCCCCGCAGCCTATTTAGGAATAGCGCAGGCAGCCAGGGACTTCGCGCTCCATTTTGCCAATACCCACTCTCCCAATAGTATAAAGGGAACGATTGCAGGGCTACCGAATGTGCAGGCATTGTTAGGCGAGATGGACTTGGAATTATACAAAGCCAGATTTGCGCTTTATGGTGCAGCAGAAGCTTACATGGATGAGGAACGCAATAAAACCATTACGAATGAAGCGCTTATAGCGAAGCATATCGTGACCAATTCATCTATTACAGTCGTTGACAAGGCTATGCGGTTAGTGGGAGCAAAAAGCTTGCAGCTGACCAACCCATTGCAGCGATATTACCGGGATGTCCGGGCAGGACTGCACAATCCGCCAATGGATGATTTAACCATTACAAAATTAGCTCAAACAGCTATTCAACAATATGAATCTAAGGGAGGAAAAAACAATGAAAATTAATAAGTTTTTAAAAATCGCAGCAACAGGAGCAGCTTTAGTTACCCTAATCGCAGGATGCGGTTCCACGACAACAACAGGAGCAAAGACAGATTCAGGAGATGCTAAGAAAGAAGTCAGAACAGTAAAAGTAGCGTTTGATCAAGGCGGTAAACCAATCGGGTATGTAGATGAAAAGGGAAATCCGACTGGATATGAACTTGAAGTGATGAAATTAGTGGATAAGGCACTTCCTGATTACAAATTTGAATATGTGCCAACATCAAGTGAGGACTTATTGGTAGGGGTACAGCAAGGCAAATACCAAGTAGGGGTAAAAAATGCCTGGTTCACGGAGGAAAGAACGAAAAGCTATATTTTTCCAAAAGAATTCCTCGGACTTAGCGGAGTCGGCCTTTTAATGAAAAAAGAAAATAAAGATGTCAAAGATTTATCCGATTTTGCGAAAAAGAAGTTTTCTTTAGCGCCTATAGCTGCAAGCAATGCTCAATATACCATCGTGGATGAATATAACCAAGCTAATCCTGATAATAAGGTCAAACTGGAGGCCGGAGATGCGTTCTCAGTGGATGTTGTTCAATGGGTTAATGAAGGACGTGTAGATGGCGGTATTTATTTAGGAGCAACGTACGAAAAGCAAGTTCTCGCTAAGGATGGTCCCTATCATAATTTAGTAGATCAGGTTGTCTATAATGAGTTTACGGTTGTCAAAACCTGGCCATTATTTAACAAAAAAGAACAGGAATTTGCCGACGCCTATGACAAAGCCATTAAGGAATTAAAGGAAGAGAAAAAGACGAATGAAATTATGGTGAAATTCTATAATACTGATTTATTCAAACTATTGGATACTGTAAAAAGATAATAACTAAAATGGAGGCAGCACATGCAAAAGTATTTTGATGTTTCCTACCTTTGGGGTACAATACCACAGCTTATTCCATTTTTAAAAGTAACATTTATGGTTGCGGGTCTATCGGTTTTGTTCGGATCAATTTTAGGCTTTATCTTAGCGTTGATGAAGCTTGGAACGAGTAAAATAGCGAAAAAAACCGCCAATGGTTATACCACCATCATTAGATGTACCCCATCGATTGTACTGTTATTTTTGGTTTATTATGGACTTCCGGCCATAGTTGGTAATTTTGGTACAGACTTGAATACTCTACAAACCGCTGTCTTTGTTATCATCACCTTTTCGCTTCAATTTGGTGCATTGATGTCTGAGGTGATGCGAACAGCCTATGAGGCTATTGACAGAGGTCAATTTGAAGCAGCCGTTAGTGTCGGGCTCAGCCCGGCACAGGCATTTAGGAGAATCGTTTTACCGCAGGCATTTGTAGTAGCATTGCCCAATTTCGGTAACAGCTTTCTAGAATTATTGAAAGAAGGCTCGTTAGCCTATACCATTGGGCTGGTGGATATTATGGGTAAGGCAAGTCTCATTATATCAAATAACTATAATTCCCATTCCTTAGAAATTTATCTTGGATTATCGCTTATATACTGGATTCTATCCATTTTAATAGAACAATTCTTCTCCAAGCTGGAAAAAATATTCAGTAAGGGCAAGCAGGTAATCAAAACAACGTAAGGGGGTGACAGAGTGTCGGTCGGCTTAGATTATCAGTTTTTAGTTAAAACGTTTTTTGTTGCGTTATCCGGGGTACCTACAGCATTAATCATTACCATTGTTTCGCTGTTGATCGCACTTCCTTTGGGATTTTTGCTTGCCTTATCGAGGATCAATCAAATTCCTGTCATCAGCCAGTTAGCGCGGGTGTATGTTTCGTTTGTAAGAGGGACACCTGTTATTGTGCAAATTTTTATTACTTTTACCAGTGTGCCATTACTATTCAGGCCGGTATTTGAAGAGTACCAGGTTCAAACGAATATATACGATATAAATCCGATTTGGTATGCATTCATTGTTTTTTCTTTAAATACGACTGCTATATTAATAGAAGTATTTCGCTCCGCTATCAGCACAGTGAGCAAGGGGCAGCTGGAGGCAGCGTATTCCGTGGGGTTGAACAATGTGCAGGCATTCAGGAGGATTATCATTCCACAAACATTGGTCGTTGCATTGCCCAATATTTGCACAGCAACCGTCAATCTCATCAAAGCTACCTCATTAGGATATGCTTTGTCTTTAAGAGAGATAACGTTACGAGCCCAAGTGGCAGCCAATGTCGGCTACAATTATGTTGAAGCGTACATAGATATCTTTCTCGTCTATCTTCTTTTATGCAGTTTAGTTGAATACTTATTTAAGCTGTATGAAAAACGGTTAAGAAAGTATAAAGCAGTGGATGTCTGAAATCAATATTGGAGGCGAAATCATGTTAGCGATTAAGAATATCCATAAATCCTTTGGTAAGAATGAGATTTTAAAAGGAGTAGATTTAAAGATTGAAAAGGGGGATGTGGTGGTCATTCTTGGCCCAAGCGGTTCTGGGAAGACAACCTTACTCCGGTGTATCAACTTTCTTGAACGGGCCGATGAGGGGCAGGCCATTTTTGGGAACATGGATGTTAACCTCAAATCGGCTTCCCGAAAACAAATTCACCAAATAAGGCAAAAGACGGCTTTTGTGTTTCAGAATTATAATTTATTTAATAATAAAACAGCATTAGAGAATGTGACAGAGGGTCTTATTATTGGAAGAAAGGTTCTGAAAGCAGAAGCCAATAAGATTGGGAAGCTGGCGTTGGAGAAAGTCGGTTTATCAGATAAAATAAATTCCTACCCCAGCCAGCTGTCCGGCGGCCAGCAGCAGAGGGTAGGAATAGCTAGAGCCATTGCTTTAAATCCCGATATTATTTTATTTGATGAACCCACTTCCGCTCTCGATCCTGAATTAGTCGGCGAAGTATTAACCGTCATGAAGACCATTGCAAAAGAAGGCACAACCATGTTAGTCGTGACTCACGAAATGTCTTTCGCAAAAGATGTAGCAAACAAAGTCATCTTTATGGACGGCGGTGTCATCGTAGAAGAAGATGCCCCTGAAGAAATTTTCTCAAGACCAAAAGAAGAAAGAACCAAGCAGTTCCTAAAACGGGTGATTCCCGAGGATTATATCTATAATATTTAGGCAGGGGGACGGTTCTCTGCTTCAGGAGCCACTCAATGGCTGGAACAATCATAAAGCTGGACAGTTTTTTGTTGTTTTTTGTGTTTCACTCTAATGAAGATAAGCTCCTATGAGCCTAACAAAAAAATAAAATTGAAATGTAGCAGGAGGTACTTAATCAAGGGAGTACCTCTTTTTATTATTTAATTTTACTAAATAAGCCATTTCTATTTAGAAGCCTCCAAAAGATGCACAAAAAAATGATTTATTGATAGAAATAAGATAAAATGATAAATTTAAGATATAATTAATTCGTTTATTAAACAAATTAGCAAACAAGTGTTTACATTTGGAGACGATCGAGTAGTTCGCCCCCTAGACCAAGTTCAGTTGAAAAAGAAATATAAATGAATCCCCACCTAAAAAAAACACAAATTATCCTAAAAAAACAGCATTTCAAAAGATTCATATGATTCGTACAATTAAAGACAAGAAAACGTTTTCATCTAGGGGGGATTATATGAATTTTATCAAAAAGGTGTGCCTTTTCATCGATGCAGTTTTTGAAAAATTCACTCTTTTATCATTAGTCTTATTAATCTTTGTCGTAACCACTCAAGTCATGACCCGAAAATTATTAAACTTCGTCTTTTTCTGGTCAGAGGAAGTGACGCTTCTTTTACTTGCCTGGTTTGCTTTAATGGCTATCGCCATTGGTTTTCGGGAGTATATTCATTTGGGTATTGATTCTTTTACAAACCTTTTTCCAAAAAGATTTAATAAAGTCTTAGATAAAATCATCAGTGCTAGCACTTTTGCTTTTGGTTTATATTTAGTGATTCAAGGTTGGGACTTTACGGTATTGATGATGGATTCCACACTGCCAGCTACGAAACTTCCAAGTAGTGTTACCTATGCGGCCATGCCAATCACAGGAATCATGATTTGTGGTTATTCGATTTTGCATTTCTTAAATATAAACACAAGCCGACATCAAGATGTAGAGGAGGGCATGTAATATGGACAGCAACACGATAGGTATTATCATCTTACTTTCAAGCTTTGTTATCTTAATTTTATTTCGCTTTCCAATTGCCCTTACACTCGTTGCTTCATCATTGCTGACTGTCATCTATCTGGGGATACCCCTTCCGGTAATAGGACAGCAAATGATACAAGGTGTCAATTCTTTTTCCTTGCTCGCCATTCCGTTCTTTATCCTGACAGGACAAATAATGAGTGAAGGTGGACTTGCCAACAGAATTGTAAACTTTGCAAGTTTATTAGTTGGAAGAATTCGCGGTGGTCTGGCAATGGTAAATAGTGTTGCTGCTTTGTTTTTCGGTAATATTTCGGGATCTGCCGTCGCTGATGTTTCCTCTGTAGGGTCAGTTATGATTCCAATGATGAAAAAGAATGGATACGAAGCGGATTACGCTGTAGGTGTTACCATTGCATCCGCTATTCAAGGTGTAGTAGTTCCGCCTAGCCATAATCTAGTTTTATATTCTCTAGCTGCTGGAGGAGTTTCGATCGCTAGTCTATTTATGGCTGGTATAGTTCCCGGAATCATCATGTTAATTGCTTTAATGATCACGGGCTACATCATTGCCCGAAAAAGAGGATATGGAAAAGCGGATCCTGTGCCAAAATCTCAAATCGGCGGCATTCTTCTTCACGGAATTTTGTCTTTAAGTCCAGCCGTCATTATTTTAGGCGGTATCTTAACAGGTTGGTTTACAGCAACAGAGTCAGGTGCATTAGCATGTTTGTATTCTTTTATTCTAGCTTTCGGTATTTATCGGGAGGCACCAGTATCAAGTATTTGGAAAATTTTAATCAGAACAACGAGAACGGTGTCCATGGTTTTTTTCTTGATTGCCGCTTCTGCAGCCTTTGGCTGGATCCTAGCATATTTGCAAATCCCGGGAATGGTAACAGATTTATTCTTAAATATTTCTGATAATCCACTTGTTATTTTATTAATTATTAATATTTTATTGCTTCTCCTTGGTGCACCAATGGACATGGCGCCAATGATCTTAATAATGACGCCAATTCTCCTTCCAGTAGTAACGAACTTAGGAATGGATCCTGTCCACTTTGGAATTGTCCTTATTTTAAACGCTGGGATTGGTCTTTTAACACCACCAGTAGGAACGGTGTTGTTTGTCGGGTGTGCCATAGGGAAAGTCTCCATTCAGCAGGGAACGAAAGCTATGATGCCATTTTTCTACGCATTACTTGTCGTTTTGTTAATTATCACTTATATACCTGAGGTTGTTATGTGGCTGCCGCATTTGTTAGTCAAGTAACCGAAGGAATAGGTGAAAATATAAAAAAATTCAAGGGGGTTTCAAGAATGATAAGAAAAAAGGTTACAGGAGTTTTAGCAGCGACGCTTTTAATGGGTACCATCCTGGCTGCCTGTGGGAAAGATGAAACTGCTTCCACCAAAGATGGAGGATCTAAAGCGGAGGAGGCCAAGTATACATTTCGCTTAGCAGATAACCAGCCGCCAGATTATCCGACCGTTGTAGGAGACAAAAAGTTTGCTGAATTAGTAGAAGAAAGATCTGATGGAAGGATTAAAATTGAAGTATTTCCATCCGCTCAATTAGGGGATGAAAAATCTGTTTTGGAACAGGTGCAGCTTGGGGCAATTGAGTTTACTAGAATCAATTCCAGCCCACTAGCAGAGTTCAACGATCAGTTTGCAGCACTTTCACTCCCATATGTATTTGAAAGCGATGAACATTTATGGAAATTCCTTAACGGTGATATGGGGACAAAATTGCTCGATGGTCTTGAGCAATCCAAAATGAAAGGGCTTGCTTATTACGATTCAGGGTCGCGGAGTTTTTATTCTACCAAACCGCTTACTAGTGTAAAGGATTTAGAGGGGCAAAAGATTCGTGTACAACAGAGCAAAATCAATATTGATTTCATGGCTGCTTTAGGGGCAAGTGCGACACCAATGCCATATGGTGAAGTATTCAGTGCCCTTCAAACAGGAATTATCGATGGAGCAGAAAATAACCTGCCAAGCTTAGACTCCTCCAATCATTATCAGGAAGCCAAGAATTTTATTTTAGATCACCACCAACGTATTCCTGAGGTATTACTCATTAGTAAAGCGGCGTGGGATAAGCTATCAGAAAAAGATCAAAAAATTATCAAACAAGCAGCGTTAGATTCTGTCAAAACCCAACGAGAAGAATGGGCGAAGTGGGAAGAACGTTCAGAAAAGAAATTGAAAGAAGCTGGAGTGAAATTTGTTGAAGTTGACGATATGACGCCATGGAAAGAGGCAGTCAAGCCAATGGTTGATAAATACTCCAAAGATTATACAGAAGTAATGGACGCAATTGACAAAGCACGTCCATAGTTTTTAACTAGTAACAAGCCTAGTCGGTAAATGTATCCATTTATCAGCTAGGTCTTTTCTGTTTATTTATCCTAGAAAAAATCGCAAAAATTTTACCTAATTGGGATGGTTGAAAAATGAAAAAGCAATGGAGAAAAACAGCAGAATTTATTAATCGCTACATTCTATTAAGAAATCAATCACTAATGACAAAGCTTTGCGCCTTCTCCAGTGTTCTGGTTATTTTTCCTGTTCTTTCAGTTGGATTTATTTCGTACAAGCGTTCATCCATTGAGCTGGAAAATGAGCTTAGTCAATCCAGCAGGCAAGTAATTGATCAAGTTGAGACTCATATAGAATATTATTTACAAGATTTTGAGATTACAAGCTTAAAAATAATTAACTCTCCCGAATTTTCCAGCCTTTTAAAAATGCGATCACAAGTAGTTGAAAATAAAGAGGCCACTCGTGAATTGGCTCGTAATACCTTAAAGTCAGCGGAATATTCACGAGCTGATATATCAAATATTACGGTGATCCTTGATAAAGGTCAGGTAATTGACACCCTCGGGACAAGAAATTATTATCCTGCATCCAAAATAAAGGATGAATATTGGTATTCTTCTGTCCCGCTTAATGGAATGAGTATGCTGGTAACTCGAACGCTAAAGCTACAAAATAAAGAGGAGCCTGTTATTTCCCTTGTAAGGAGGCTGTATAACCCTGTAACTCTTCTGCCAGTGGGAATGTTAATTATTGATATCAATTTCAGGAGGATAGAAGAAATTTCAAACAAAGTAACGATTAGTGAAAATGGCTACTTTTTTATTCTAGATGCAAAAGGCCATTATGTATATCATCCCGATTATTCGAAACTTGGAAAAAAAGTAGAATTCAATCAACTTTCTAAACTGGAAACAGAAGGAAGCAGTACGAAAATATTAGAAAACAAACGGAAAGATTTCGTCACCTATACATTTTCCCGAAACCTTGGCTGGGGTTTTTTCACAGCAGTCCCATACCGAGATGTGACGGGGGGAATTATTCAAATTGGAAGGACAATTGCCTCAACAATTCTTATATCATTAATCATTGCCTATCTGATTGGTTTCGGTTTTGCTACCAGCATCATTCGTCCGATTCGGCGTTTGCAACAATATATGAAGGAAGTTGAAATTGGAAACCTTAATTTTAGAGTCCGAGTGGAATCTAACGATGAAATCGGACAATTGACCACAGGTTTTAATAATACAGTTGAAAAGCTATCAAATCTGCTTGAAGAAGTTTATGTCTCGAAGTTAAGAGAGGCAGAAATGTCACTCAAACAAAAGGAAATTGAATTAAAAATGCTTCAGTCACAAATGAACCCTCATTTTTTATACAATTCTCTTGAAACGATAAGAGGCATGGCATTGGAACAGAATCAGGAAAATATTGCTGATATGTCTTCCGCGTTAGGAAAACTGCTTCGCTATAATTTAAAAAATAGCTCATCTACAGTAAGTCTGGGTGAAGAGATTAAATTTTGCCAAATGTACCTGCAAATTCAGAAATTTCGCTTTGACGACAGGTTTGAGTATTTGTTTGATATTCCAGAATGGGCAATGAATCTTAAGGTGGCAAAGTTTTCACTGCAGCCATTAATAGAAAATTGTTTTGTCCATGGATTTGGTCACAATATTTGGAAATTGAAAATAAGCATTTCTGTGTTTCGTCAATCCGAAAATTCGTTTATTATTCGAATTTCAGACACAGGTGCTGGAATTAAGGAACAAATACTTGAGCAGATCATAAAGAAAATTGAACAAAAAACTACTTCTAGTGATGGAATTCACATTGGGGTAATAAATGTCCACCAAAGAATTCATTACTTGTTTGGCCCTGAATACGGAATTTCTCTGCAGAGTGAAGAAGGGGCAGGGACAGAGATCAAAATGCACTTACCAATCATAAATGAACAAGAGGAAGGGGAAAAAGTATGAAAAATATCTTGTTGGTTGACGATGAGAAATGGGTTCGAACAGCTCTGAAGTGGACGATTAACAAGTTAAACCTTCCCTTGCATGTGGTCCACGAATGTGAAAACGGGTTAGCGGCACTAGACTGGATAAAGCTACATGAGGTTGACCTGATTATAACGGATATCCGTATGCCGATCATGGATGGTCTTTCATTGGTAAAGGAACTAGAGCAATTAAAGAGAAATCAGGATGTAGTCGTTATCACGGTACATGATGAGTTCCAGTTTGTCCAACAAGCAATGCGAAGCGGGGTAACCGATTATCTCCTTAAACCGATAGAGGAGACTGAGTTAAGAAGTTGTCTTGAAAAGTGGTTAGATAAATGTAATAAAGAAGAACAGAAAAGAAACATTGCTCATTATGAGGATGAGGACCTTCCTTCCTCAACAATAGACCGTGTGTTGCATTATTTAAAAATAACTCCTTTAGACCAAATAACACTTAAGGATGCAGCAGAAAGTGTACACATGAATCCTAGTTACCTCAGTCAATTGTTCAAGCAGCAGCTTAGTAAAAAGTTTGTTGAGTATATAACCGAACTTCGAATTGAGGAGAGTAAACGTTTGTTACTAAATACAACATTAAGAATGTCGGAGATCGCCGAAAGAGTGGGATACTCTGATTTAGCCTATTTCAGTAATAACTTTAAGAGAATTACGGGTTGTTCCCCATCAGAGTTTCGAAAATCTGCAATATAAAAGGACGGGTTACTTCGAAAACCACAAAAAACTGTCTTCCTATAGTCAATGATGACCAAATTCCATTGAAAAAGCAGAGAAAAAGGTCATCATTAAGGCGATGATGACCAAACCCCATCAAAGACCTAGAGGAAAAGGTCATCATAGAGGCGATGATGACCAAACCCCATCGAAGACCTAGAGGAAAAGGTCATCATAGAGGTGATGATGACCAAAACGCATCGAAGACCTAAAGAAAAAGGTCATCATAGAGGTGATGATGACCAACCCCATCGAAGACCTAGAGAAAAAGGTCATCATAGAGGCGATGATGACCAAAACGCATCGAAGACCTAGAGAAAAAGGTCATCATAGAGGCGATGATGACCAAACCCCATCGAAGACCTAGAGAAAAAGGTCATCATAAAGGCGTTGTATCTTAAATTCCAACAGTTGAATCCTCTTTCAAGTAAATCTTCGATTACTTCACTGACTTGTTAGGAAACCGAAGCAAATCATAATATTCATAGCCATGTTCACAGCTGTTTTTATGCGGAAACTAAATCAATTCTATGGATGCTTATCTGGTGTTTTATAGTGATACTTTAGTTGATTTAATAGAGAACACGCCATAAATAAAAGGTTGCATAGGATTCCCAGTTCTCCCATGGCGTTGATAATTCTAAGATTTCCTCCTTGGTCGGCTTTCTATCCATATTAAGTATTGTTTTAATGGCATTGATTAAACCTACATCATCGATTGGAAAGGCGGTAGGGAAGCGCAGGCAGCGCATCAGGACATAATTGGCTGTCCATGGGCCAATCCCACGTATTTTAATTAAGTTTTTTTCGACCTCTTTAAAGTTTTCAACTTCCATTAATTTTACTTTGGATAATTCACCGCTGGCCATTAATTGCGCAATCCCAATAATATATTCACTCTTTTTCACGGTCATTTTTATTTCTGCCAGATCAATGGGTGTGAGTTTAGCAATTCGTTCGTAGGAAGGAAAAATCCAATATTTTTTTCCTTCCCATTCCTTTGACTCACCAAATTTTTCAACAAATTGCTTCTTTAATGAGTAGGCGAAGTTTAAGTTAATTTGCTGACCTAATACTCCCCAACAGAGTGCCTCAAACAAATCTGGAATGCCGATAAGTCGTAATCCAAAAAAATTTTCTACGGGCATTTTAAGTAATGGGTCAGCTTTCGCCATTTGATAAAAGGGAGTTAAGTCGTTATCTAGGTCAAACCATTCTCTGATATAACGGATCATTTCTATCATGTCGTTCGGTTTGCCCTTTAAAAAGTGTACAATCATTTGGTTTGAATCATTGACTTTTATTCTTACAAGGGTTGGAATTTCACCAACTGAAATGACCCTTGTAATGGTATCATTTTCAACTTCATACATACATTCATTTTTATTCCGCTCTAGATAACCAAGATTTACTTTGAGATTAAACTCTTCTGGCAGTGGAATAATGAGATCTTCGTCTTCCTTTTCAATCGTACTTCTAATAGTAGTCACGGTATCCCCCCAGCTATCTGCTATATTCAATTATTATTATCATAACAGAATAAAAAGTTAGGTTTGTACCTTGATGCCCCAATCAAATATCTATTATTTTCCACTTAATTAAGTGTATATTGAATATATGTTAATTTCTTCTATTAAGGAACTAATAATGAATGTGAGGAATCTTAGATGAAACCAAAAGTTATTGTCTATAAAAAGGTTGATTTAGAAGTTTTAGAATATGTTCGTGATAATTGTGAAGTTATTTATTTTGAAAACCTAGATACAAAGACATTTCCTAGCTTTTACCAAGAATTAAAGGATGCAGTAGGGATTCTAGGCTCTGGTTTAAAAATGGATGAGAAGTTTTTAGAGCAGGCCCCTAACCTAAAAGTGATAAGTAATATTTCAGTTGGCTACGATAATTTAGCTCTTGAGGAAATAACAAAACGAAGAATTATGGCGACCAATACACCTGGTGTTTTATATGATAGTGTTGCCGATACTATTTTTGGTTTATTATTGGCAACCGCAAGAAGAATGCCAGAATTAAATCAGATGGTAAAGTCAGGAAAGTGGACATCGAAAATTAGTGAAGAGCAATTTGGCGTTGAGGTTCATCATAAGACATTAGGTATTATCGGAATGGGAGGGGTAGGTACGGCTATTGCCAAACGGGCTCATTTTGGTTTTGATATGCCTATTTTGTATCATAATCGCTCGCGAAATCTAGAAGCTGAACAAACCTTTCAAGCAACCTATTGTTCACTTGAAGACATTTGCCAGCAAGCTGATTTCATTTGCTTAATGACGCCGCTAACTCCAAATACTGTTAAGTTAATCGGAGAAAAGGAATTTAAATTAATGAAGAAATCAGCCATTTTTGTTAATGGTTCGCGCGGGGAAACTGTTGACGAAGATGCCTTAGTTCGGGCTCTTCAAAATGGAGAGATTTTAGCTGCAGGACTTGACGTCTTTACACAAGAACCAGTAAACCCAGACCACCCGCTATTATCAATGGATAACGTCGTCACATTGCCGCATATTGGTTCTGCTACTTATGAAACACGATTGAAAATGGCCAAACTTGCTGCGGAAAATTTAGTGATCGGTCTGCAGGGAAAACAGCCGCCTTCCTTAATCAACCAGGAAGTTTTAAGCGAAGTCCGGTCTTGAGCAATTGGTAATATCCAACAATCATTTTCAGGTGCCTGACACCAATTAATGTGATAATCTATATATGGTATAATAGTATTAAATTTGTTTTCAACTACTTCTTAGGAGAGGATATTAAATGAGTAATAATGAGATACCTTCTCTACAGAAGGATGGAAGGTCTATAATATTAAATCAACGAAATCTATCTAGTTTAATGACTGATCTAAAGTTACTATTTAAAGCAAATGTTTTAATCGCTAATGTCCTGCCGGTGTTTGCAGGATTCTGGTTAGCCCTCCATTTTACGAATGCTTCCCTTTCAAGCAATATAGGTATATTACTTTTGACCATTTTTGGAAGTACAATGGTAATTGCCGGGGCACTTGCGCTCAATAACTGGTACGATGTTGATATTGATACAGTAATGGATCGTACAAAGAATCGTCCAACGGTGACAGGGAATTTCTCACTAAAGCAAGTATTAACCATTGGAATTTCACTTACTGTAGTTGGCTTTATTTTATTACTGTTTACGACATTCGAAGCGGCGTTATATGGTTTCGTCGGCTGGTTTACTTATTGTTTTCCCTATACCATGTGGTCGAAACGAAAGTATACCTTTAATACCATAATTGGCAGTGTGTCTGGTGCAGTTACACCTTTAATTGGCTGGACAGCGATCGCACCTGGATTTCAAAAGGTACCAATGATTATGTTTTTAATCTTGTTTATTTTTCAAATGCCGCATACCTTCGCGATAGCCATCAAGAAATATAAAGAATATAAAGCGGCTGGGGTGGCAATGCTTCCTGTTGTTCGTGGCCTTTCCGTAACTAAACGGCAAATGGTCATGTATATTGCCTGCTTGTTTCCATTGCCATTCTTTTTAGATTCACTTGGAACTACCTTTATGGTCATAGCTACTTTGCTTAACGCAGGGTGGTTGGTGGTAAGTATTAGCGGTTTTTTTATCAAAGATAACCTGAAATGGGCACAAGTGAATTTCTTATACTCTGTAAATTATATAACCATTATCTTCCTCATGATGATTGTGGTTACCTTACCGATTTTCCATCGCTAAAAGAAATATTTGAAAAAGTCTGATCGCTGTAGGCAAATACAATGCCTACAATCGATCGGGCTTTTTTTTTATTAATTGGCTCTCTTATATGTATTTAATTTTTTAAATGCAAAGATGTGTGATGCGGTTCACTACAATGAGAATTGTTCCCAACTATGATATAAGTATGAAAATCACAAAGGGGATGATTCGGAATGGGAGCTGCTAAAGAAAACAACAAAAAGAAGTCAGGAGAAGTTCATGAAGTACCGTTAAAAGGAACATGGATATCCGTAAGTGTTGTGGGAGTAGTCATTCTACTTACGTATTTCTTATTATATGGACTTTACATGTCTAGAGTTTAGGGGGGGGTTGGAATGAAGATGCATCTTGATGAAAAAATTTGGCTGACCTTAAGTTTTGGGATAATCATGATTTTCATGTTTATCACAGGCTATCAAGCATTTGCCTTGGATATGGCTCCACCAAGCAATAAGGAAATTATTGATCCCCAAAAGGTGGACCAAATCGCACCATTCGATAAACCAGGTGTTACTAAAATTGGTGAAAATGAATTTGAGGTTGTAATGACATTACAAGTATTTAGTTTTAATCCAAGTAATTTTGAAATCCCTGCTGGTTCCACAGTACATTTTACTCTAACCTCCAAAGATGTGGTCCACGGCTTTGAAGTAGCTGGAACAAACGTGAATGCAATGGTAATGCCAGGACATATTCAAAAAATCACCCAAAAATTTGATAAACCAGGCACTTACTTAGTGTTATGTAATGAATATTGTGGTGCTGGTCACCAAGCAATGAGTACAACGATTACGGTTAAATAAAGGGGGGAAAGAAAATGCAAACAGTAAAATCACATACACTAAAAGATCGAGCAAATAAAGTAATGGGGATCAGTAAGGAAGATGCTATATTAACCAAAACATATATCTTTGTAGCATTTACTGCACTGCTTCTGGGCGGAATATTAGGACTGCTGCAAGGACTAAATAGGTCAGGACTTTTAGAATTGCCATCATGGCTTAACTATTATCAAGTACTAACAGCACATGGTTTATTATTAGTTGTTGTCTTAACTGCCTTCTTTACGATTGGATATTTTTATGCATCACTTTCCCATACTTTAGGGGGGCTGTTGCCAAAAGTTAGGAAGATTGCTTGGATTGGTTTTGGAATGAAGATTATCGGCTTTGTTTTATGTGTGGTCCCAATTTTAATGAACGAAGCATCAGTTATGTATACATTTTATCCGCCAATGGCAGCGCATCCTGCCTTCTATATCGGGTTAGTATTCATTGCCCTAGGCGTTTGGATGTGCTGCATTGGGGCGTTTATCAATGTCGCTAATTGGAGAAAAAACAACAAAGGTCAACATGTTCCTATTCTTGCTTACTTTGCAACCGGCGTTTTTATCCTATTGTTCTTTGCTCTAATCCCAGTTGCAATTGAAGTTTTAACGATCATTCCATGGGCGTTTGGCTGGGTTGAAACAATTAATGTCATGGTTGCTCGGACACTTTTTTGGGCGTTTGGACACACGCTGGTTAATATTTGGTACTTAACGGCCGTGTCTGCATGGTATGTTATTGTCCCAAAAATTATCGGTGGAAGACGTTGGAGTGATATCTTAACACGTGTTGTTATTATCGCCTTAGTTGTAATGAACATCACTGGTGGATTCCATCATCAGATTATCGACCCAGGAATTTCAGAAGCAGTTAAATTTATGCACGTATTTATGAGTTTAGCGATTGGTTTCCCATCATTAATGACTGCATTTGCTATGTTTGCTGTATTTGAGAGGACAGCTAGAAAACAAGGTGGAAAAGGTCTTATTGGATGGTATAAAAAAATGCCATGGGGAGATGTGCGTTTCCTAGCACCATTTATTGCAATGGTTGCCTTTATTCCAGCAGGTGCAGGCGGGATTGTTCAAAGTACGAACCAGCTAGACCAGGTCGTTCATAATACCATGTGGATTGTTGGGCATTTCCATTTAACACTAGGAATGTCAGTCGTAATGACTTTCTTTGGAATTAGTTATTGGTTAGTTCCGTATATTTCAAAACGTGTTTTAACTCCACAAATAAATAGATTAGGTGTTATTCAAACTTGGATCTGGACAATTGGTATGATATTTATGTCAGGTGCTATGCATTGGGTAGGATTACTTGGTTCTCCGCGAAGAACTTCCTATACAACCTACGGTGATAATGCAACAGCATTAAGCTGGGACCCGTATTTAATGTGCTTAGCTGTGGGAGGAACACTATTAATTATCGGTGTTATTCTTCAAGTGTATGCTGTTGTCAATATGATGTTTTTTGCGCCAAAAGGTGAACCAGAATTTCCCATTGCGGAAGAGGAAGAAAATGCAACAAGAACACCATACTGGACAGAGCGTTGGGGCCTTTGGATTGTTGTTATGTTATTAGTTGTGGCAATGGCCTATGTTATCCCATTGACGGAATTTATCGTCAATGCACCTCCAGGGTCACCGCCGTTTAAAACATGGTGATTACAAAAAGATAAAAGCCCTTAGGCGCTTTAGCTGGACAGTTTTTAAATAAAGAGATAGCTCGTTTGCTAGGGCTATCTCTTTATACTTAAAAAAATAGATTTGGGAAGTGATCTTCATGATCAAAAATAGACATCATATATTTGCGTGTTTGCTTGTTATCTTTTTTGGCTGTGCGTTGTTTTATTGCGGAACAGATGGTTTCACAGCCTTTACGGCAGAAACGGCGCGGGTAAAGGACCTAATTGACGATAAGCCCAAATTCCCAAACGTAACCTTAGAGGACAGCAAAGGGAGGGAATATTCTATTTCTGAATTTGAAGGCAAATATGTATTTATTACCTTTTTGTATACTTCCTGTACAACGGTTTGTCCTCAATTAGAAATGAATATGTCGAAAGTTTATGATAAGGTACCAAGCAAATATATGGGCAAAGATATTGTCTTTTTAAGTATCAGCTTCGATCCTTCCAGGGATGACCCAGCCACGTTGGATAAATACCGAGGCTATTTTAATAGTGATGGTGAAACATGGAGGATGGCAAGAATTGCAAATAAAACAGAATTAAAAGCATTGTTAAAAGCATTCGGTGTGATTGTCATTCCCGATGAATACGGTAATTTTGCCCATAATTCGGCTTTTTATATTGTTGATAAAAAAGGTAGACTTCTAAATGTTTTAGACTACAAAAAAACTGATGAAGCTGCTAAAAAGCTTACCGGGATTCTTGTCAAGGAAGCCGGGGAATAGTTATGAAGCAATCACTATATGGCTTATTGATCCTCCTATTTCTTGCACTGCCTCCTGTGGCAAATTTAATGGAATCAGTCATGATTATTCATATGCATATGCAAATGCCTTTGTTAATTTTTACCGGATTTCTCTTTGCCCGTATTTTTCAACTACGCTTCCCACGCTTTTTTGAAAAATGGAATGGAAATGGAATACCAGGAATCATCTTGTTTGTAATCATTGTCTCTTATTGGACACTGCCAAGGTCAATGGATGAAGCATTAACTTTACAGAGTATGGAAGTGTTTAAATTTACTAGTTTATCCTTATTGGCAGGGATCCCACTAAGGGATAGTTGGAAAAAGCTTAAGCCTGTTAGTAAACATATCACTTTCTATTTTTTTATTATCATGTTTTCCGCAATGGGGTGGTTATATATCGATTCTCCCGTGCAATTATGTAACAACTATTTAATTATTGACCAAATTACACTAGGCTGGGGATTTATAACAACTGCAATCTGTATGGTCATTTATTTGGTTTATAATGCTTTCGTTGACCCAACGAAATACGAGTAACAATTAACACTCTTTATGATTCAAAAAAACTGTTAGGATACATTGCTCCTAACAGTTTTTTGCATTCGATATTTTATAAGAGATTCTTATGGTTGGTTTGAAGCAGTTGCCCTTTTTCGCGCCTGCAGAAACTTTATAACATTTAAAACGATGGTCTTGACTACGGCATAAAACGGTACTGCCAATACCATTCCCAGGATGCCAGCTAAATTTCCGGCAGCGAGCAAGACGATAATGATTGTCGCCGGGTGGGTATCAAGTGATTTTCCAAGGATGAGCGGTGATAAAACATTCCCTTCCACTTGCTGGGCAATCACAATAATCAAAATAACTAATAATGCTTTTGTTGGTGAATCAAATAATGCAACAATTACAGCGGGTGCACCGCCTAGAATGGGGCCGACATAAGGAATGATGTTGGTAAACGCAACAATTACTGCCATAACTAGCGCAAATGGCAGCCCGATAATCAGGTATCCAATAAAAGCAAGTATTCCAACTGACAGGGCAACAATAACTTGTCCTTGAATATAGGAGGAAAGGGTTTCACCTGTCTCTTTCAACATAAGCAATCCTGCTTCTCGATATGAAATAGGAAGGAATTTTGTTACAGCCTTAGGGAACTTATGTCCATCCTTAAACATATAGAACAGTAAAAACGGAACGGTAGCTAGAATGACAGCGATATTTGCAAACACACCAAGGATATTCGTAATACCGCCAGTAATCCTGTCCGGCAAGGTATTTGCATAGGCTATCAGTTTTTCCTTACCGGTTTCCAAAAGATCATTTTGCTCTTCCATGATCCATTTAAATTCAGAACTCGATGATAACTTATCAAAATACTGCAAGGTCTTGTTGGCATAATCAGGAAGTGCATTAGCAAGTGCGGTAAATTGCTCTGAGATGGCAGGAACCAAGTTGCCAATTGCTAAAACAAGAATACCAATAAACACTACATAAATGATTAGGATGGCAAGAATTCTGGGCACTTTTTGGCGCTGAAGAAAATTAACGATTGGATTTAGTAAGAAAAAGAGAAATCCAGTAATAAGAATTGGGAAAAAAAGAGTAGAGAAAAAGATACCGATCGGCATAAATAAAAATGAAATCTTTGTTGAAACAAAGATGATAGTTAATATTAGAAGGATTTGGATTAACCCATATTGGAATTTTCTTTTTGACATTATTTTCCCCTTTTTTCAATTAGTATAGCTAAAATTATATCAAAAACTTGGAATAGAAGACAAATAATAGTATTTCTTTTGGTGTCAGGCACCAGATGGGTACACCTGAAAAAAATGAAACTTTCGGCTTAGTTTGTCGTATACTTAAATGGAAGAATTTACATAAATGGAAAGAAGGGGTGTTAGATATGGAATTGCAGACAGAAGTAAATATACAAAAAGAGAATCCTAAGTTATTAGGAATGTTTACGAGTCCAGGGGTACAGTTTGAGCGGATTAAGCAAAGTCCGAAAATTTGGGCACCACTAACTATTATTAGTATCCTTTATGCCATTGGGATGGCGTTAATGGCCTTATCACTAGACGCAGCTACTTTAATTGCTCAAGGAGTGCCAGAAGATCAAGTTGAATTGGTGTTAACCATTACAAAGGTAACTGTTGCAGTCACGGGCATCATTACGCCTATTATAGGTGTTTTAGTTTGCAGTGCTATTCAATTAGTGATTGCCAAAATTGCTAGTTCCACTGTTTCTTTTAAACAATTATTATCTATGAATACTTTTATCATGATTATCGGGGCAGCAGGACTTATATTGAATATGGGAATCAGATATGCCATCGGCGGGGACCCAGAAATATATATTACTAGTTTAGCAGGGCTTCTCAATCAAGATAAAGCTGGTGTTTTAGGTTCAATCGAGGTATTTGGGATCTGGTCCGCCATATTGACTGCCTTGGGCCTTCATAAAACAGCGCAATTTTCTAAAGGTCTGGCATGGACAATTGCGGTGATTTTCTTTGTTGTTAGTATTGGCTTTGCTTTGGTCGGTACCCTTTTACAGGGAGCGCCGAAGCTATAATGAAAAAGAAAATTTGGATTAGCATTAGTGTAATTTTAGTAATCATCATGATGATTTCTGTAAGTGTCTACCGGCAGGTCCTTGCAAAGGGGCCTTCCGTTAAGACCACGGAAATTAGCCAAGAAGAAATCTCCTCTCTATTAATGATTCCAGGAACAGTGAAGCTTCCTCAAGAACAACTAGTCTATGCGACACCAGACAAAGGGGAAATCAAGAAATTGCTGGTCAAGGAAGGACAGACAGTCAAGAAAGGTACTGTCTTGGCTAAATTAGAAAATCCCCAGCTTGAGTTAGAGATTGAGCAGAATAAATTAGCGGTCGAATCTGCTAATTTAAAAATAAACCAAATTGATAAGAAATTGGAGCAACTCGAAGACAAAGAAAAGACGTTAAGTGAGCAGGTTGGAAAAAAGGAAGCGAAAAAACAGCTTTCTCCTGAATTTGAACAGCTTGAGATGGAAAGGGAATTAGCTAACATTGAACTTAAGCAAACAGAACTTCAAAAAGACTTGATTAGTAAACGCCAAGATGAATTAGAGATTAAAAGTACTATAGCTGGTATTGTTTTAACAGCCCAAAAGCCAGCAACATCACTTGATGCAACAAACGAGCCTATTATACATATTGGGAAATTAGCAGGGATGACAGTTTCAGGACTGTTGTCCGAATACGATACGCTTAAAGTTAGCAAAGGTCAAAGAGTGATCATGAAATCAGAGGCATTGCCAGGCAAAGAATGGCTGGGTGAAATCACGAAGACATCTATTTTGCCAGAGCAGAACCAAGCCAGTTTGCAAAATGGTACACAGGCTGTGCAGTATCCTGTCACAGTAAAGATTTCCGGGGATACAAAAATGTTGAAACCAGGCTTCCAAGTCATTATGGAGATAGAAACAGACAAAAAGACAGCGATGGTCCTGCCGCTCGATGCGTTATTAGATGATGGGAATCAGCCCTATGTATATCTCGTTAAGGATGGAAAGGCGCATAAACAAAATGTCAAAACTGGCATTACCTCAGGGAAGAAGATCGAAATCCTTGAAGGTGTTCCAAAAGGAGACAAAGTCATCATTAATGGACCTGACAAACTAAAAGATGGGTTGGAAGTGACAGTTAAATGATCCGGCTAGAATCCATCTCAAGATCGTTTTTATTGGGAAAAGAAAGTGTACCTGTCTTAAATGGTATCAGTCTATCGATTTGTGAAGGTGAATTTGCTGCCATTATGGGTCCATCTGGCTCGGGAAAGTCGACCTTAATGAATATTATCGGATGTTTGGATAAACCGACTGAGGGAGAGTATTATCTTGGCGGGGAAAATGTCTCTCATTATAATGATAAGGAATTGGCTAGGGTTAGAAATCAATCGATTGGCTTTGTCTTTCAGCAGTTTCATTTGCTCCCGCGCTTGACGGCCTTAAAAAATGTGGAATTACCAATGATATATGCAGGAATCCCCAAAAAAGAGCGCCAGGCCCGTGCAGAAGAGGCATTAATGAAAGTAGGTCTTGCCGACCGAATGAACCATCTTCCTAATGCTTTATCTGGGGGACAGAAGCAGCGTGTTGCCATAGCGAGAGCCATTGTCAATACACCTAAGATTATCCTAGCGGATGAACCCACAGGTGCCCTTGATTCAAAAACAAGCAAGGACATTATGGAACAATTTAGCGAACTGAATAATGAAGGAGTTACAATTATTATCGTTACCCATGAATCAGAAGTAGCCGAATACGCGAACAGAACAATTATGGTTAGAGATGGAATGATTCAGTCGCCTTTTGAGGGTGTTAGGGGGCCGGCAGGATGAGTTTTATGGAAAATCTTTTTATGGCATTAAGCTCACTAAAAGCCCATAAGATGCGGAGTATTTTAACGATGCTGGGGATTATAATTGGGGTAGGTGCTGTTATCATCGTCGTAGCCATTGGACAGGGCGGGGAAGCGATGCTGAAATCACAAATTACCGGGCCAGGGAATACGATTGAGTTATTTTATCAGCCTTCCGATGAAGAAATACGTGCGAACCCTAATATATTTCAGCAGGCCCCGTTCAAACAGGAAGATATCAGAGCGCTGGAACAAATTTCGGAAATTAAAAGTGTCGTGGCCTCAAGCACCCAATTGTCTTCTGTTAAATTTCAAAAGGAAACTGTTGATGCCTCATCGACTGGAATAAATCAGGCCTATATAAAATTAAATGAGTTGAAAGTTGCTAACGGAAGGAATTTTTCAGCCTCTGATTTTCTGGGCGGCCGCCGTACAGCATTAATCAGTAATAAATTGCAAGAGGAATTATTTAAAGGGGAAAATCCAGTTGGAAAGGTTGTTATGGTTGCCAATCAACCGATTGAAATTATTGGGGTTTTAGAGAAACCAACTGGACTTTTATCATTTGGGTCAATGGAGGTATATCTACCTTTCCAAACGTGGAAAACGATTTACGGAAGCAGTGATTTTACCCAAGTAACCCTGCAAGCAGCATCAACTGAACAACTGCAGGTCGCAGGTAAAAAGGCTGCTAAACTATTAAATAATCTGCATAATACGGAAAAATCCTACCAAGTTATTAATATGGAAGAAATCGCTCAAGGGGTAGGACAAATCACAAAAATCATGACATTAATTATTGGAAGTATAGCAGGTATCTCATTATTTGTTGGTGGAATTGGTGTTATGAATATCATGCTCGTTTCCGTGACCGAAAGAACAAGAGAAATCGGGATCCGTATGGCGTTAGGAGCTACACGAGGACAGGTGCTGACTCAATTTCTAATTGAATCAATGACACTAACATTTATAGGCGGCATGCTCGGGATTGTGCTTGGCTGGGGTACGTCCACCGTTGTTAGTTTCTTTGCAGGTTGGCCATCCTTAGTGTCCTGGCAAGTGGTAGTAGGTGGAGTGTTGTTCTCAATGGTTATTGGGATAGTGTTTGGGCTACTTCCAGCAAACAAGGCTTCTAAACTTGATCCGATTGATTCCCTGAGATATGAATAAGGATTGATTAGGAAACTAGACCAAGGGTCTGCACGAAGGTGTAGGCTTTTTCCTATTATTGCCCTATAGTTATTTGTTTGCAGATTATGGGTAATATGATAAGATAATTACAGGAATATTCAGTTAATTATTCATTATAATGTGAATTAGAATAATAGTTTAGAAGGAGTCGAGACGAGCATGGATAGAGTAAGTGTTGAGAGCAAAGGTTTTTTTGGAGAGTTTGGCGGAAGTTTTGTTCCTGAGGATTTACAAGTGGTAATGAACGAATTAGAAGAGCAATTTAATCGTTATAAGGATGACCCTGAATTCATTGCGGAATTCAAGTATTACTTAAAAGAATATATTGGCAGGGAGAATCCATTAACGTTTGCAGAGAATTTAACCAAACAAAATCAAGGGGCAAAAATCTATCTGAAACGAGAGGATTTAAACCATACTGGTGCACACAAAATTAATAATGCAATTGGTCAAATTCTTTTAGCAAAACGAATGGGTGCCAAGAGAATAATCGCTGAAACTGGGGCAGGGCAACATGGTGTAGCAACAGCAACCGCCTGTGCCATGTTTGGGATGGAATGCATTATTTATATGGGAAAACTAGATACGGAACGCCAAGCACTTAATGTCTTTCGGATGGAGTTATTAGGTGCCAAAGTTGTACCTGTTGATAAAGGGCAGGGCCGTTTAAAGGATGCTGTCGACGAAGCCCTTGGGGACTTGGTGCAAAACTATAAGAATACCTTTTATTTATTGGGTTCGGCCGTTGGCCCACATCCTTATCCTACAATGGTTAAGCATTTTCAGGCGATTATCAGTGAAGAATCGAAAAAGCAGATTCTTGAAAAGGAAGGAAAGCTGCCAACAGCGGTGATTGCTTGTGCGGGAGGTGGCAGCAATGCCATTGGTGCCTTTGCCCATTATATTGACAATAAAGAGGTGCGCTTAATTGGGGTTGAACCAGCTGAAGCACCGACAATGACTGAAGGAGTACCTGCTGTCATTCATGGCTTTAAATGTTTAACATTACTTGATGAAAATGGAGACCCTAAACCAACGTACTCGATTGCTGCGGGGCTGGATTATCCAGGTGTTGGTCCAGAGCACAGCCATTTGAAAACAAGCGGGCGAGCAGAGTATGTAACAGTGACTGGGCAAGAAGCCCTAGAGGCATTTCAATTGTTAAGCAAGACGGAGGGGATAATCCCAGCGTTAGAAAGTTCTCATGCCGTTGCATATGCTATTAAGCTTGCGAAAGAATTATCTAACCAAGATGTACTAATTGTTAACCTATCAGGACGCGGCGATAAGGATGTTGAGCAGGTATTTAAGATGTTGAAAAAATAATAAAAATAGATAAGGACAAGTCGATAAATGGCTCGTCCTTTTTTGTTTTTATCGACGGGGGAGAGTCCTTTGAAAGAATTATTATTTATTAAAGATTATAAAGATCATGAATATTTAAGGACAAGTTTTAATCAATTGGCTTCTGATACTTTTGGAATAGAGTTTGAAACGTGGCACCAAAATGGATATTGGACAGAAAAGTATCTGCCGTATTCTTTTGTTGATCATAGACAAGTGGTAGCAAATGTATCCGTAAATCTTGTAAACTTGGTCGTAAATGCGGAGGTTAAACAAGCAATCCAAATCGGGACTGTCATGACACACCCTAATTATCGAAATAAGGGATTGTCGAGACGCTTGATGGAGATTGTGTTAGACGAATATAAACATGTCGATATCATTTATTTGTTTGCCAATCAAAATGTATTGGATTTTTACCCGAAATTCGGATTTTCTTCTACAGATGAAGTGCAATTTATATTGGACTATAATCATATGCCTGCAGTTTCTTCTAAGGTGAGAAAATTAGTTGCTAGCAATCCAGAGGATTTAGAGTACATTTATAATTTAGCGAGGAATCGTAAGGTTATCTCGGAACAATTCGGAACCTCAAATTGTGAGGAGCTCCTCATGTTTTATTGTATTATGGTTTTTAGCCAGGACCTCTACTATCTTGAGAAGGAGAACGCACTGGTGATTTTTCAAAGGGAGGAGGGGGATATACATCTCTATGATATAGTTAGTCCTCGGAAGGTAAACCTTCAAACAGTGTTAAGTACGATTGTCCCGCCTGATTGCAGTAGAGTCATTTTCCATTTTCATCCTGATGAGCATGAACTAGGATATGAGAAACAGCAATATAAAACCAATAATGTCCTCTTTATAAAGAATCTAACAAACGTCTCGTTACCAAATGAATTTAAACACCCGCTTACATCACAGGCGTGATGGTGCCTGACACCATGAAAGAGCGGCTCTTTTTAGTATCGGGGAGTAGAGAATGTTTCTCGGGTTAATTGAATATATTTTAAACACAGTTGATCTATGGAATTTGGTTGAAAAAGGGGACAAGTATGATAAGGAAAAGGACGAACTTTTATATTGATTTAAGCAGAGCAGGGACATGTTCTTTTTACAAACGGCTATTGTTCATTTTTTTTGGTGCTACACTTGTATCCTTATCCTTACAATTATTTTTGGTGAAAAATCATGTGATTGATGGAGGAATCATTGGCGTAAGTATCCTGCTTGCTCATATTTCAAAAGAAGAAATAGGATTGTTTTTATTGGTATTAAATACACCTTTTTTCCTCATTGCCTATCGATTTCTGGGCAGAAGGTTTCTCATGCTCAGTCTTTTTGCCATTCTCATTCTATCGCTTGAAACCTATGTATTTGATTCGCTTCCTGTCATCACCACCAATCCACTCCTAGTCATTGTCCTTGGCGGAATAAGTTTAGGACTGGGTGTCGGCATAACGATTCGATTCGGTGGATGTTTTGATGGAACAGAAGTGATAGCCATTTTATTAAGTAAACATTCTTCTTTTTCGATCGGACAAATTATCTTGTTATTGAATGTATTCATTTTCAGTAGTTCCATTTTTATATTTGGGTTAAGCGAGGCTATATACTCATTAGCAACCTTTCTTATAGCCTATCGAACGATTGATTTCTCTATTCAGATCCATTAATATGCTTAGTCCACCGTTTGTACCAAGGAAATACGGCAACATTGGGATACCTGTTCCAAGCAACGTGTTAAGAATTGTTCGTGAGACATAGGAAGGGGAAAAATGCCCATTCGATTAGTGAACGGGCATTTTTTTAATCATTATTGATTTTCTAAAAATTCTACTACTCTTTCATTTACTAAATCATTGGCCTCGGTTACATAAATGTGGCCAGCACCTTTAATTGTCAAAAATTCAGCATTCGGAATTTTCTCTGCTAAGGTTACCCCATTTTGATAGGGAACCAATTTATCTTCATCTCCATGGATAACTAAGACAGGACATTCGAATTGGTCAATCTCGTTGGAGGTATCGTGAGCTAAGCAGGCCTGAAGTTGAAGGATATAGGCGAAAGGGAGAACAGGTATCTCTATTCTTCTTTGTATGTCCTCTGCCACTAATTCCCGTTGGTTTTCTATAAATGATTGACTGTATAGGATTGGAGCGGTGGCCCACGCCATTTCTTCGGGTGTTGCAACTGCAGAACCTCTTGAAAGCATAAGCATCGAGACTTCTGCATTAGGTTGGACATGTGTCGCGCCCCCAGAGGTTGTACAACCTAAGACAAGCGAACGGACCCTAGAAGGATACAAAAGTGCTAATCGTTGTGCAATCATCCCGCCCATTGAAATGCCATATACATGGGCTGAGTCTACTCCGGCAGCATCCAAGACGCATTTAGCATCTTCAGCCATTTGCTCGATCGAATAGGGGGAGTTTGGTTTGTCACTATGACCTGTCCCGCGATTATCAAATATAATTACTTTAAAGTGCTCACTGAGAGCAGGGAGAGTCCTGAACCAAGATTTTGAATTTAGTGATAACCCCATTATTAAAAGTAATGGTTCGCCCTCTCCATGAACCTCATAATAAAGATTAATACCATTCCCATTAGTTATTGGCATTAATTTAATCCTCCTTTTTAAAAAGTAACGGTAAATTATATGATAATTTAACTACGGAAAGAACATGGAAGAAGGGAGGAAAAAATCCCTCCCTTAACTTACTTCTGAGTGTTTTTTCAAAAAGTTTCGAATAACTCTATTAAATGCCTCCTTTTGTTCTAATTTGGCAATATGACCAGTGTTCCTAAGGATCACAAATTCAGAGTGGCGAATTTGTTTGTGCATTAATAGTTGGATCCATACAGGGATGACAGAATCATATTGGGATCCCATGATTAATGTAGGGACTTTTATTTTAGGAAGTAGTTTTAAATTATTCACTTCCAAACATGCTTTAACCGATTTTAGAAAAACCTCATGATTAGGTTTGTAAAATTTATGAAAGTCCTGATATACTTTACCTTTCCATGAATTAAGTGAAATACGAGCAGCGGTGTTTTTTGGTAAACTTGGTGTTGTAGATAGTGAACGAAATTTTCGATAGTTTATTATTAACTTTGCCAGGTGTCTAGGGATGAAATGAAAGGTGCTTACCAATAATAATGATCGACACATATGGGGAGCCTGACGATAAATTTCCTGGGCTACCAATCCGCCCATTGATAATCCGCAAATATGAGCGCTTTCAACTTGGAGGTCATTTAATAGAGTAATAATGTCACGGGCAAACTGTGGAATAGATATCTTCTCATTCGTAATATGCTCACCATGCCCTCGTAAATCAGGAATAATCAAGTCATACTGATCAGCAAATTCAAACTGATTGTTCCAACCCTCCTTTACCTCTCCTAAACCATGAATAAAGACTAAAGGTTCACCAGCACCAAAACGTAAGTAAGGAATTTCAGAGCAACATAAAGAAACTTTACTCAAATATACCCCTCCTATTGTTATATATCATAAAGGGAATTACCACAATTTGTAAAGTTTAAATTTTATAAAATTCAGAATAATAGAATCATAAATTTTTCTCGTGTCCTCTTTTGGTGGACATGTGTGTTTCATTGGTACCTGACACTAGTAAGTATTATAGGAGAATAATACTTTCTTAAATTAGGGGTTCTTTGGGTGTGGTTTGGTGAAGGGGTTTATTGACTATAAATTACATTTTTTACGATTTGGGATGTGAAGTGTTGAAAAAATATTCCGACAATTTTCATCATTTTTCATGTTTTTGAGTAAGTGTTTTGAAAGCGGTTGCTTAATATAACTGTGTTGATAATATACTATTTCTTGAAATGGGGGATTATGTGGAATTTTGTCGAAAGAGGGAGGTTTACAAATCCACATTTAACTACAATAATCTTAACTATATTAATATTCTAATTAATGATTTTGACGAACCCTTCGAGGCAATTACAGCTATTTTTAAGAGGAATATTTACTATTTGACATTAAATATCCTGAGGAGGCATCGTTTTAATGGTTTATCAACAAAAGCCGTGGTTAAAAGTTTATGACCCAAGAATTAGCGAGCATGTGAATATTGAACACAATTCTCTCTACGATTTTTTGCAAGGTTCAGTAACCCGTTATACTAATAATCCCGCTTTTACCTTCTTTGACAACGTATGGACCTACAACGATACAAAACTAATAACCGATCAATTTGCTGCAGCCTTACATCGGGCAGGGTTCACCAAAGGTGATCGCCTATCGATTATGCTTCCTAATTCCCCGCATTACATATTCACGCTATTCGGTACTTTTCGTTTAGGTGGAATAGCTGTTCAAGTTAATCCAATGTATATAGACAGAGAAATAGAACACGTTTTAAATGATTCGGGCTCTGAGTACATCGTTGCATTTGATGCATTTTATCCAAGAATAAAAGAATTACAATCCAATACATCCTTAAAAAAGGTGATCGTAGTAAGTTTTGGTGGTTCTAGAGCTGATCTTGCAGAAGGAGATCATTATTTTGATGAATTTTTACATGAGGACATAAATCTCCCAGAAATTGAGATTGACCAATACGAGGATGTTGCCCTTTTACAATACACAGGGGGAACAACAGGTGTATCTAAAGGTGTCATGCTCACTCATCGCAACCTCCTAGCAAATTTCAATCAAGTGTGTGATTTTGCCTATAAAGCGTGTGATAATAAACCGGAAAACTTAAAGATGATTACTGTCCTGCCAATGTTCCATGTCTATGGATTATCTAGTGTGGCACTGTGTGGAATTCGTGAAGGAGCCAATCAAATTGTCTTACCTCGTTTTGACGTCAGAGAGGTAATGGAAACGATTAACCGTGAAAAGCCGTTCCAAATGTCAGCCGTTCCAACCATGTACTTTGCTTTAAATAGCCAGCCAGATTTAGATACTTGTAGTTTTAATGAAATGTACTATTTAAGCAGCGGTGGGGCTCCTCTACCTGTAGAACAAGTGAGAATGTTTGAAAAGAAAACAGGTGCCATGTTACTGGATGGATATGGGCTTTCTGAATCGGCCCCAACTGCGATATTTAGCCCGCCGTTTGTCCCAAGGAAATATGGAAGTGTGGGAATCCCTGTCCAAAGTACAATTGCAAGAGTTGTTCAACTGTCTCCAGACGGATATATTGATGCTCCAGTTGGAGAAGAAGGGGAGCTCATAATCCAAGGTCCTCAGGTCATGAAAGGCTATTGGAATCGCCCAGAAGATACCGCCGAAGTATTAAAAGACGGATGGCTGTTTACAGGAGATATCGCAAAAATGGATGAAGACGGCTACTTTTATATCGTTGACCGGAAGAAGGATATGATTATTGCGAGTGGATACAATGTTTATCCTAGTGAAATCGAGGATGTCCTTTATCAATTAGAAGGTATTGAGGAAGTGCTAGTTATAGGCGTTCCTGATTCCTACCGCGGGGAAACAGTAAAGGCATTTGTCAAATTGAAGGACGGGTACACCCATACAGAAGAAGAAATCAAACAGTTTGGGAAAGAGAACCTTGCCCCATATAAGGCTCCAAAAGAGGTAGAAATTCGGGATGATTTGCCTAAATCTTCAGTTGGAAAGTTACTTCGCCGAGTATTAAGAGATCAAGAAAAATTAAAAATAAAAGCATAATAGAAAGGAAGAAAGCAGTGAATACTCAAGAGCTTTTTAGTTTAAAAGGCAAAACTGCCATTATTACAGGCGGTGGAAGAGGCTTAGGGCAGCAAATTGCAACCGCTTATGCAGAAGCAGGCGCAAATGTGGTAGTATGCTCTAGAAATCTAGATGCTTGCCAACAATTCACAGAAACACTGCAGGAGAAAGGGATTCGGGCAAAAGCGTTAAAATGTGATGTAGCCAATCCTAGTGATATCCAACTCGTGGTCGATGAAACCATGAAGGAATTTGGCCGGATTGATATTTTGGTTAATAACAGTGGTACCAGCTGGGGAGCACCTGCTCTAGACATGCCTGAAGATAAATGGGACAAGGTGATGGATATCAACTTAAAGGCGGTTTTCCTATTTTCTCAGGCAGTTGGAAAAATTATGGTCGAGCAAAAATCCGGCAAAATTATTAATATTGCCTCAATCGCAGGTATGGGTGGACAAGACCCCTTAGTGATGGATGCAATTGGGTATTCAGCAAGCAAAGGTGCGGTCATTACCTTAACAAAGGATTTAGCCGTAAAACTGGCACCGTATAATGTCCATGTCAATGCCATTGCTCCGGGGTTTTTCCCAACAAAAATGGCTAAAGCAATTCTGGACCACTCAGGTGAAAAAATTCTTGAGCGTACACCTGCAGGGCGCTTTGGTTCAGATGATGACATAAAAGGTCCAGCACTATTTTTAGCCTCAAATGCTTCTAACTATGTTTATGGTCATGTACTAGTTGTTGACGGTGGGGCAACTGCCAGTGTAAGTTAAATAGTAGATACTGGCTAATTAGTTAAGAGGGATGTACATGGAGTCCACGCATCAAGATAGAGATTCTTTTTATAAAAAAATAGAAACAGAAATGAATAAGAGAATCCATGCCTGCACAAATAACAGAAAATTCACCATTGCATTTGGAAAAGCAATGGAAGCACATGTGAAGCAGTTAAAAATCCACAGAAGATATACAACCAGAAGGTTAAAACAGTTTGACCTTCCAAATAAAGATGAAATAAGTGCTATTTCTGTAAGAATTGTAGATTATGAGGGAAAGTTAGATCTTTTGGATGAATCCATCTATTGGATGAACAAAAGACAGCAAGAGAACCGGAACAAGTTAAAAATGATTCGTGAATCATGGGAAGCCTTGCAAGCTATTTTGGAAAAGGAAGCAGGGGAAATCCACGCTTGTAAACTAAAAAGCTTGGAAGATGAGTTAATAGAGTTAAAACAATTATTTGATTTGAATTTGGAGGAGAAAAACCATGACGAAAAAAACTGAAAAAGTATTAGAATTAGAAAATCAAGAAGTAGAGGTTGACGAGGAACAGGATTCATCAAGCTTAGATCTGCTTTGGAAATTAGGATTTAATGAATTAGATGCATGGGAAGAGCGCTTAAATAAACGAGATACACTTTTCTTGGAAGCAGTCAAGAACTACGTGGAAAAGCTTAAACAGAATCAGGAAAATGCCATCACCATTTCGGCGCAATTTGGGATGGAACTAAAAGAGTGGGAAAAGGGAGCACGCGAAGAATTACTTATGACAACGACTCCACTACAGCAATTCTTTCCAGTGAAATCATATGAAGAAATTAACAAAGTTGTTGAAGATATTCAAAATAAAACAGCTCATTTATTATTAACCCCAACTCAAGCATTAATTACAGGACAACTAGATGCCTTAGATAAATATGTAGAAACCGTTGAACAGTATATCGCTTATCGGAAAAATGGCAGAGAAAAATATATTGAGAGTGTTAAGAAAACAAGCAATGTTTTATATGAAAATCAAAAAGTATTTGTAAATATGTTTGCTAAGCAAGTGAAATCTGCAATTCTGCCGTTTCAAAATTATATGAAGAATGCAACCGATCAATCTAAATAATGAAAAAATAGGAGTGGAAGTAATGTCTGGTAAAAAACCTTACGATCCATTTGAATCCTTTCATAAGCTTAGTCTTTTATGGGAAAAACAGATAAATGATTTTATCTATCATTGGACGGATAACAAGGATTTCATAAAAATGTCTAATACCGGAACAGAAATTAATTCTCGTTATCTTGAGACATTCAAAAAGAATCAGGAAGCACTTGCAGGTGTTTTGAATTTACCAACTAAAAATGATATAGCTAATGTTGCAACATTAACGGTCCAAGCTGAGGAAAAAATTGAAGCTCTTGAGGAACAAATCTGGGATTTGCAGGATACCATTAAGTCACAGAACAAAGAAATCGAGAGTGTTGTGGAAATTTCAAAAGAAATCATTAAATTAACAAAGCAGCTTAAAACAGAGTTAGTAAAAACGAAAAAAGAGCAAATAGAGACAAAAGAATTAAAGGCAGAACTCCAAGAAATGAAGTTTGAGTTAATGAAATTAACTAACTTTAAAGAAGAATTCGAGTCAATAAAAGGTCTTCTTGAAAAGAACAAAGAAGTGGATCGAGAGTTGGCAGGATCAGGGACATCGAAATAAAATGAAATGGAGGGGTGAGCTTGGCAACAGAAACACCTTTCAAGGGGAGCATTCCAGAGTTTGATTATCAAAAAGAAATGGAGCGCTGGGCCAATGTGGTTAAACTTTTATCTGAACCTGAACCCAAGGTTGCTCAGACTCCAAGGACTGAAGTATGGAGAAAAAATAAATCAGTTTTATGGCATTATCCTGCCAAACAAAAAAAGTATGAGATTCCATTATTTTTTGTGTATTCGCTTTTTAATAAACCATACATTTTAGATATTGACCCAAAGAAGAGTGTGATAAAAAACTTAACTGACATGGGCTATGAAGTGTATTTATTGGATTGGGGTACACCAGGATATGAAGACAAAAAGATTGGTATCGACACTTATGTTGAAAAGTATCTAAAAACAGCTGTAAAGAGGGCCATTCGCCATTCCGAAGCGGAGGAAATTACACTCGTTGGATATTGTTTAGGCGGTACGATTGCCTCTATCTACGCATCTGTAGCCGAAGAACCAATAAAAAATTTAATCGTAGCTACGGTTCCTATTGATTTCAGTACGTTTGTAGGGCCGGAAAAATGGGTGGAAGGTCTCAAAAATGGAGATATTAATCTCGATCATTTTCTAGATGTTTATGGGGTTGTACCCCCTAAATATGTGGAATTGATGTTTAGAGCTATTGGATCGCCAATTTATTTTACCAATTATACCATGCTCTTAAATCGGGCCCATGATCACCGTTATGTTGAAAAGTGGCGTCGGATGAATAAATGGACACTTGATCAAGTACCTTTTGCTGGTGAAGCCTATAAACAATTTGTAAATGAATTTGTTAAGGGTAACAAGCTGATTAAAGGGGAGTTCATGGTTGGGAATAAACCCGCTGATTTGAAGAATATTCGTGCCAATCTATTCGTAGTCTCAGGGTCTAGAGACAATTTAGTTTTGGAAGAGCAAAGTAAACCAATTATGGATTTAGTAACGAGTGAAGATAAAACATACGTTTGCGTTGAATCAGGGCATGTTGGTCTTGCATTATCTGGATTATTTGCAGGAATTGTTGATCAATGGGCATCTAGTCGTTCCCACCCGCTTTTTTAATTATAGTTTGGGACAAGGAAATATATATTTTAGTAGGGCAAGTTAGGAGAGGAAGGATAATCCCTCTACTCCTAACTTGCCCTTTTATGTTTGTTTAAAAATGTTCTCAGAACCTTGTTGAATTCATCCTTTGCCTCTAATTTGGCAACATGGCCAGTGTTCCTGAATATGACAAACTCAGAGTGACGAATTTGTTTATGCATTAAGTACTGAACCCAAACAGGAATAACTGAATCGTATTGACCGCCAATAATTAAGGTAGGCACTTTAATCTGTGGGAGTAAGGTTAAGTTATTTACTTGTAAACAAGCCTCCATGGATTTAAAGAAGAATTCACGGTTTGGTTTGTAAAATTTGGAGAAGGTCTCGATATTTTCCTTGCTCCAAGAATAAAGACAAATCTTTGCGGACCTTTCTGTAATCGCTTTAGGAGAGTTATTTTCTGCTCGGGCTTTCCGGTACTTTAAAAAAAGATTTCCGAGTAGCATTGGAGCATAATGGTAAGTGCTCACAAGCATTAAAGACTGGCACATCCCAGGTGCTTGCCGATAAATTTCTTGCGCAACCATTCCACCCATCGATAATCCGCATATATGTGCGCTTTCAATTCCCAGTTCTTTTAATAGACTAATTACATCATCTGCAAAGTTTTTTATGGAAATCTCTCCAGGAGTAGTGTAGTCTCCATGTCCCCGTAAATCAGGAATGATTAAGTCATACTGATTCGCAAATTCAAACTGGTTTGCCCAACCCTCCTTCACTTCACCTAGACCATGAATGAAAACTAAAGGTTCACCTGCACCAAGCCGCAAATAAGGAATTCCGGAGTAACTTTTGAATATTTCACTCAACATTCATTCCTCCTAGTTGTATAATAACAACTGTTATATCCAATATTTGAATGGTGTAAACGGGTATAAAAGTATGATTGTTTTATTATATATGGAATTGTGGGAAAATATTACATATGGGTGTAAAGTACATATATCTGAGTTACTTGTCTCAAAAGAAGTATATTGTTGTGTATGAATAGAGAAAATTTTTAACTAAAATGGTGCTGTATTGGAGTTCAACTTGACAATTTTGAGTTATGATAAAAGGATGAAAGATGTTAAGTGAAAATGAGGTTCCCTTATGATAAAAAAGTATCTTACATTTCAAAAAAATAATGGAATTGCTCCATATATTTGGACGGTTCTTGGCATTTTACCGTTTTACTTTATTTTTCAATCCCCCTCAACCATTGAAATAATAGTGGGGATACTACTCACATTATTATTCTTTATTCTTTACCGAATTGCGTTTTTATCTAAAGGCTGGCCCGTCTATCTATGGACGTTGATCCTGATTGGTATATCGATCACTGCCACAAGTCTTTTCAGTTATGTTTACTTTGCTTTTTTTCTCGCTTATTTTATCGGCAATATCAAAGAAAGAATCGCTTTTTTAACGTTGTATTTTATTCATTTGTTTAGTACTTCTGTGTCTATTAACTTCAGTATTGTCATGCAAGAAAAATTATTTCTGCAGCAATTGCCCTTTGTCATTATCATTTGGATTAGTGTCATCCTCCTCCCGTTTAGCATCCATAACAGGAAAGAACGAGGTCAGTTAGAAGAAAAGTTACTGGATGCAAACAAACGGATTTCAGAGTTAGTTAAAATAGAGGAAAGGCAGCGGATCGCCCGGGACCTTCATGATACCCTCGGACAAAAGCTTTCACTTATTGGGTTGAAAACGGATTTAGCCAGAAAGTTAATTTCTAAAGATCCTGACCAAGCACGTAATGAAATGAAGGATGTGCAGCAAACGGCCCGAACCGCATTAAGTGAGGTACGTAAGATGGTATCATCCATGCGAGGGATCCGCTTGAGGGACGAAATTGTCCGTGTGGAACAAATCCTTCATGCTGCCGAAATTAATTTGATCAAAGAAGGAGATTTTACTCCAGCAAAAGTTACGTTGTTAACAGAAAACATTCTAAGCATGTGTATGAAAGAAGCAGTAAATAATGTTGTCAAACACAGTGGTGCGAAATCTTGCTTCATAACTATTATTCAGTCAATGCAGGAATTGGTCCTGACAATTCGTGATGATGGTGATTTTAAGGAAGAGCAAGAAAAGTTGAAAGAAGGCCATGGACTGATTGGTATGAAAGAGCGCTTGGAATTTATTAATGGGAGTCTGGAAGTTTTGACAAAAGAAGGAACCACATTAATCATAAGAGTACCAAAAGATGTTAAACCAGGGATGGAAAAGGAGGAGAAAAATGATTAAAATCGTGATTGCTGAAGACCAGCAAATGCTATTAGGTGCCTTTGGTTCACTTCTTAATTTGGAAGAAGACATGGAGGTGGTCGGAAAGGCATCAAATGGTGAAGAAGCCGTGGCACTCGTAAAAAAATTTCAGCCTGATGTTTGTATTATGGATATCGAAATGCCTGGTAAGAGCGGTCTAGAGGCAGCAGAAGAACTAAAGGGGCTGGGCTGTAAAGTAATCATACTAACAACTTTTGCTAGAACAGGTTATTTTCAACGAGCGTTGAAGGCAGGAGTAAACGGGTATTTGTTAAAAGACAGTCCGAGTGAAGAGTTGGCAAGTTCTATCCGTAGTGTTATGTCAGGAAGACGAATTTATGCACCAGAACTTATGGATGATGTGTATGGCGAGGAAAACCCATTAACAGACAGGGAAAAAGAGGTATTAGAGCTCGTTGCGGATGGTAAAAATACAAAGGAAATCGCAGAAGAGCTTAGTATCAAGACAGGAACCGTCAGAAACTACATCTCAATTATCCTCGACAAACTTGAAGTAAAAAACCGTATCGAGGCAATTACTCAATCCAAAGAAAAAGGCTGGTTTAAATAAGGAGTGAATGAACGGTGTCAGGCACCGTTCATTTTTTGTTTCTTCGTAGACCAAATCCAGTACCAAACGGCAGCTAAGCTTCAACTGCCGTTTGGTATTTATCAATAAAATCTTTGATATAATCAAAAACTTCCCTAGGACGTTCTTCAGGGAGGGCATGTCCAGAATCTTTTAAAACAATGAGCTCTGAGTTGGTTAAATCCTTATTTAACTTCTCACCAATATTAAGTGGCATTGATTTATCATGATCCCCCCATAGTAATAAACAAGGTGTTTTTATTTGATTAAGAATTTGGGCTGGCAGGTCTCCTTCACGATCACGAATCATCCTTGTAAGAGCCACAAAAATTTCATCCGTTAAAAACGGTTGTAAGTAACCGTTAATCATTTCATCATTAATGATGGCGTGATTATAAAGTGCGTCCTGAAGATTCTTCTTTACCCCTGTCCGAGCAAACCAATATTTTACGAAAAGATGGAAATAGGGTAGGTAACTTGTAAGAATCAAAGGCAATTTTGAGCGTTTGAGATAAGCTGAACTGCAGAGAAGAATAGCTTTGTCCGCGAGTTCTGGCATCATATGGAGGATATTTAAAACAATTTGTCCACCCATAGAATGGCCAATAAATGTCATTTTTTTAAGCCCTAATGATTCCGTAAGCTGGATTACTGTTTGGGCTAAATTTTTGTAGGAATATACATAGCGGTTACATTTAGCACTTTTCCCAAATGGGGGAAGATCAATCGATAGAACCTGGTACTCTTTTTTCAATAAAGAAATTAAATGGCGAAATGTGAAGGTGGAAGAAAGGAAGCCATGTAATAAAACAAACGTTTTTTCAGATGTGTGATTAGGATAGAACTCGTAATAAACATTAATGTTATTTACCGGTTGATAACCTGCCAAGACGGTTTGTTCCATCAAGATCTCTCACCTACTCCGTTAATAAAATAGATGAGTATAATGTTCCCTAAATATCGGTACATACACAAAAAATAATGCCAAAATAAAAACCCATTAATATCAGCAATTTATATAAATTTCGAAATAACAGTACAAACCACCCATAACAATCTGATAAAATTTAATAAAAATGGTTATTTTTGGTGAGTTATCCGTCCGTCGTGGAAAAACTGAGAGAGTGTCTTTTGATGGTGCCTGACACCAAAATTAGGGGGAATGTAGGTTGGCAATTATTGAAGCGTTCGATGTGAATAAGGATTTTAATGGGCGTGATATTTTAAAGGGTGTTTCTTTTTCGATTAAGGAAGGTAGTATTATTGGTCTGCTTGGACCAAATGGGGCTGGGAAGACAACGATGATTCGTTTGTTAAATGGAGTCATTAATGCTACGAGCGGTAAGATGAAGGTAATGGGGTATGATCCTCAAACACAGGGTGATGAAATCAGAAAGAGGGCGGGGATTGTAACAGAGAGTGCTGCTTTGTACCATGACATGAGTGCTTGGGACAATCTGGTCTTTTTTTCTAAAATCTATAATGCATATGACCCAAAGCGTATCACTCATCTGCTTGAGCAATTTGAAATGATTGAGAAGAAGGACCAATTGGTGGGCACGTTTTCAACAGGGATGAAAAAAAGAATTACCCTTGCAAAGGCGTTGCTCCATAAACCAGCTCTTTTATTCCTGGATGAACCCACAAATGGTTTGGATCCTGAAGGGATAAACGATGTGATTCATTACCTGAAAAAAGTAAATAAGCAAGAAAAGGTCACGATCGTCATTTGTTCACATGTCCTGCATCAACTAGAGACTATATGTGATTCATTCTTATTTTTAAAGGGTGGACAAATCGTTGAGGAGGGAACTAGAGGCGAATTAGAGGATCGATATTTAACAGAGGTTACCCTATTGGTTGAAACTGGTCTCTTGCCAATCGACTCCAAGACATATAAGGGCTTTGCTTACATTAGAAAAGATCGGCATAATATTGAGTTTCAACTTCCCTCAAAAAATGAAATTCCAGGTCTACTCAAGAGTATTCTGAGTGAAACATGGATTCATTCGTGTGAAATTACTAATAGAAGTTTAGAGTCATTATATTTTAAAATAAGGGGTGAAAAGCATGAATAAGAACATTATTGCTGCCGTCGCTCAGAAAGATATTAAAAACACTTTTTCTTCCAAAAAGATATGGGTACCAATGATCATCCTTCCTTTACTTCTATGCATTTTACTCCCAGCAATATTTGCTTATGTTGGTCTAAATACAGAATTAATTGGGGATTCCTCTAAGGATTTAGAAAAACCAATCAATGCCATCATCAAAAATTTTCCGAATGAGGAGCTAAGAAATACCTTAGCTGCACTTCCGACACTAGGATACAAATCGGTTTATTTTTTCTTAAACTTTATGATTATCCCGTTTTTTTTAATGACTGCTATTATAAATTCTATGGTTACTTCTTCGAACAGCTTTGCAGGGGAGAAGGAGAGAAATACATTGGAAACATTATTATTTGCTCCAATCACAGTTTCTGAATTGTTTTTTGGCAAGGTGATTGCTTCCTTCATCCCTACTATAGTCATAACATTTTTGGCTTTTTTACTTAATGCCGTGATTGTAAATCTAATTACTTATCGAATTTTTAATGAAATTTTATTTTTAAATTCAACCTGGTTGCTTTTAATGTTTTGGGTGATCCCAGCCTTAGTAATCTTTAATATTGTTTTGAATGTGCTAGTTTCCGCCAGAGTAAAATCTTTTCAGGAAGCACAACAATTTGGGGGTATTATGGTGTTACCTGTCGTCGGCCTTATTATCAGCCAAGTTAGTGGTCTGTTCTTCCTAAGTCCACTAACCTTATTCTTAATTGGAGTAGGTTTACTGGTTGCTAATGGAATCCTGCTTAAACTCATCACCAAATTTAACCAAAGAAACACCCTTTTTGAAAGCCAAATTCACTAAAATTTTCATTTGTCCGTCAAATGCGGACAAATGTCGTTATGTGGTGCCTGACACCAATCTTTTTGTAGAAAAATTATTTATATTTTTTTGAACAAAATATTTGAATTTTTAGAAAACTAACTGTATAATTAGAAAAAACGTAAGGAGTTGATTTCCATGGAAAAGAAATTACTTAATTCACCACAACATTCGGATGAGAATACAGATGCTGTTGTTGCAGAAATGTTTCTAAATAATGCCCTGCTAGAATTTAGACGGGAGAAAATCCGCAAGGAAATCGACCACACATTACTACACGGGGATAAGGAATTATTCCTAAAATTAACAGAAGAGTTAAAAAAGATTTCTTAAGTTATCGATTAACGGATTCTATTCTTTAAAAAGAAGCCTATCCAATATATGGATGGGCTTCTTTCTGTTTACATATAAAAGAGTGTCATCAACAAATATCTAATTTTTATTAATGATTCAAAAAACAAGGAACCAATCCAATAGGATTGGTTCTTTTATTGGGGGATTACTCACAAGTGATCATCTCAGTTAGTATCGTCATCGGCTTTGTTATCGTCATCACCGCTGTGTCTGTTTTGATGAGCGCCGTCATCGGCTTTGTTGTCGTCATCACCGCTGTGTCTGTTTTGATGAGCGCCGTCATCGGCTTTGTTGTCGTCATCACCGCTGTGTCTATTTTGATGAGCGCCGTCATCGGCTTTGTTGTCATCATCACCGCTGTGTCTGTTTTGATGAGCGCCGTCATCGGCTTTGTTGTCGTCATCGCCGCTATGTCTGTTTTGATGAGCGCCGTCATCGGATTTTGTATCGTCATCACTGACTTTGTCATCATCGCGCTCAACTCTGACTACTTTTCCAGTTTCAGCATCGATCCTTACTTCTGCTTCACCCGTGCTCGTGTTAAGCTCAACTTTATATTCCATTCTACCATGCTCTAATTCTTGTTCAATTTCAACTACTGTACCATTTACTTTACTAATTGCAATCTCTTTTGCTTTTTCCATAGTAATGAAATTAGCATTAGCTGCTGCTGTACTATTGCTATCATCAGCTTCTACCTTAATAGTTGTTTGACCTTGCTCCTTACCATTAACATTTCCACTTACCTTTTTATCTTCCTGATGGATAGAATCCTCAGCTCGAGTATCGCTTTTTGAAGCCCCTACTGCTACGGCCCCACCCAAGATTAATAATCCAGATAATGCACCAACAATAAATTTATTTTTCATTAATAATTCCTCCTTAGTGTTTGTTTGCTACACTAATAGAATATCCAGTGAAGATTAAAGCAAAAGGGGGAAAAACATTAGAAATTAATGAGAATTATTGATGGAACAGTGCTTACCTAGTCATCATCTTCTTTACTATCATCCTTGCCGCGCTGTTTAGAATCATCATCTTTATCATCATCTGTGCTTCGTTTCTTTGAATCATCATTTGTGTCAACATCTGTGCTAGGTTTCTTTGAATCATCATTTGTGTCATCATCTGTGCCAGGTTTCTTTGAATCACCGTTTTGCGTAGTATCATCATCACTATGATCATCCCAGGTAACAGACATCACATTGCCAGTAATCGCATGAATTTGTACAATTGCTTCTCTTTCATTCCTCGTTTTTATTTCAACAAGGTAATAGGTTTGTTTCCCGTCTGACTCCAGCCAAATCTCATCAATAGACCCATTGACTTGCTTTTTGGCAATTTCCCTGGCCTCTGCCTCTGTCAGTTTCTTATTTGTATCGTTGATTGTCGTTGAGTTCGAAGAAAGGATCTTGCCGGAGATTGCATCTACTGTGAGCGAAGTTTGGTTATTTCCTTCTTTAACCACCGCATTGTAAATCGTCTTACCATCGTTGTCCGTTTTTTCAAAAGAAGTAATGGTACCATTCACTGCACTTAAGATGATTTTTTTGATTTCCTCCTCTGATAGTGTTGTAACGGGTGGCTGATTAACAGGAGGTAACGTAGTTCCCGTTTTGGTAAACGATAAAACATTTCCACTTAATGCATCAAGCTTGATACTATAAAGAATATCTTGTTTCTCTAACTCTATATGATATTGCCCGCTCCTCAGTGTTATTTGTTTTATTTCTCCTTGATAACGTTCGAGAACAAGATTTTGAGCATCCTCTTTTGATAAAATATCGGCTGACGCATTGCTTATTCCTAACTTCTGCCAACTAATATAGAAAACGGATATCATTAATAGAAAGCTTATGAGAAGCCAAAGCCATGTTTTTTTCTTCATTCTTTCACCTCAACACGATAAAGTACCTTTATTTTCTAATATGAAGATTAGAAAATGCTGAGAAATGGATTAATTTTTAGTGTTTTTTAAAAAAAGAGTTGCCGTGGTGCCCACTCCTTCTTCACTTTCAAGTGAAATCTTGATATCAATGGCATCAGCAATTTCCTTCGCTAATGATAAGCCAAGCCCAGAACCGCCTTTTTTTCTATTTCGCGCTTTGTCAACACGATAAAATCTATCAAACACCTTCGGCAGTTCGTCAGGATGGATGCCGATTCCGTTGTCAGCCACGCTAATATATGCCACGTCTAGCTTGATTCCTAAAATTACTCTAATCGGCTCGTCACTATATTTCCGAGCATTATCAAGAAAAATAAACAGTAGCTGCTTTATTTTTTTTTCATCAGTAATAACTAATATTTGAGAATTGTTTTCTTGCTGAAAATCGATTTCTCGATTATAAGCACTTTGGAATGCCTTAATGGTTTGCTGCAATAACCCACCAAGATTTATTGGGGCTTTTTCGATATTCCATTGCTCGTGATGCTTTGCGAGTAATAACAGTTGTTCCGTCATATCTTTCATACGAACCGCTTCAGAATGAATCGCCTCAATCGATTCGGCAAAAAGCTCCGGTTCCTTTAGGCCTCTTCTTTTTAAAAGACTTGCATAGCTTTCAATAATTGTTAAAGGGGTTTTAAATTCATGGGACGCATTCGAAACAAACTGTTTTTGTTTCTCGTAATTTGTTTCAAGCAAATCAATCATATGGTTAAAGGTTTCGCCCATTTGAAAAAGTTCATCCTTTGATTTTCCCTCAAAAGTTAGCCTCTTAAAGCGTCCGCTTTGTCTTATTTCTTTCATCGTTTTGGTCATTGAGGTAACAGGCTTGGTAATTAACTTACTCAATATGAGGCTAGACACAGCCACTGGAATTAAGGCTAGAAGGGTTACCAATAGTAAGACAAGTCGCAGGATATCTAAGATATCGGTGGCAGACTTAATACTTTTTGTGATTTGGAGATTGGCCACACTACCATCTAGAAGAATAATGGGCATTGATTCGTAGGTATAGACCTTTTTTTGAAAAGTAATAAATTTACTATTTTCACCCTCCGAAAAACTAATCTTTCGACCAATTAGACTTTTCTCAGTGGGGCTTGTTACAGTAGAGCGTGCCTTGTTATCAGCTGTGACTAATTGAATCATTCCATTGACGGGTACATAAGAACGTAAAAGTTCAGCTTCAGGAATGGAGCCCAGAGATTTCCCTATGTCATTTGCGTTTTTTTCCATTTCTTTTTTTGCGGTGTGTAACTCGGTGTCAAGGATTAATTTGCTGAAGGTGAAATACACTGAAAGGTTCATAACAATTAAGAGTGCGGCAAATAACACAGCTGTATACAAATTTATCTTATTACGCAGCTTCATTTTGCTTCCTTCAATACATAGCCGACTCCACGCACGGTATGGATTAAGGATGGTTTATTCGGCTGTTCCATTTTTTTTCTGACGTAGCGAATATAGACATCGACTACATTAGTATCGCCAAAAAAGTCATAGCCCCACACCGCTCCTAAAATCTGGTCTCTATTTAACACTTGCCTTTTATGGGTCATCAAATAGACTAGCAAATCAAACTCTCTTGGGGTTAAATCAATTGCTTCCTCGCCTCTGAAAACTTCACGGGTCTGTTGATTGATTTTTAAGTCAGCGAATGTCATAAAATTTTCATCTTGAGGTTGTTGATCATGTTCGACTGCTTTTACTCTTAGAGCGGCACGGACCCGTGCTAACACTTCTTCGATTTGAAAGGGTTTTGTGATGTAATCATTTGCGCCATAATCTAATCCAGATACCTTATCCTCTACAGAGCCTTTTGCCGTTAGTAAAAGAACAGGTGTATTCTTATCATTTAACCGAATCCGCCTAAGCAGTTCAATACCGCTTATGCCTGGAAGCATGACATCAAGTAAGATTAAGTCCCATTTACTACTCTTGTATGCTTCAAATGCTTCAAGACCATCCATTACCTTCGTTACCTTATATCCTTCGTACTCAAGCTCAATCTCTAGGAGCCTGGCAATCTTTTCTTCATCCTCAACCACTAGAATCGCTTCCTTTTTCATAACTGAACCCCCTTTGGAAAATTGACTTTTACCAATTTATTACCCATTTCCACAACTAGTTCATAAATTCCTTTATTCATCATCGAAAAATTAGCGGGCAGGTTAAAAAATATAAAAAGGGTGTCAGGCACCATTCCATACAAATCGGAGTGGTGCCTGACACCCTTTTCAAGTATGATGAAAAAAGAGAAATGTTAAGGAGTGAATTTGTTGAAGAAACTTCATTTATATAGTAAGAAAATTCCTTTTACTGATTCAAGGTTTTTCAGTCAATATCGTGAACTAGCTGAGAATAGCACCCATCATGTGCTACTGGAAAGCGGCCGCGGCGGGCGTTACAGTATTGCAGCATTTCAGCCTGAGGCCATTATTAAAGGGAAGAACCATATGCTCGAGATTCACCATGAAGGCAGTGTCGAGAAACAGGAAGGAAATCCACTGCACTTATTGAAACAATATATGAGTCAATATCATGTCGATAAGATAGAAGATTTTCCTAGTTTTCTTGGAGGTGCCATTGGATACATAAGCTATGATTACGCTCGTTACATTGAAGTACTTCCAGAACTAGCATCAGATGATTTAGGAATGCCAGAAATCTACTTTTTTATTGTGAAAGAATGGTTTGTATTTGATCACAACGAAAATTTATTATGGCTTTTATTCTTAGCTGAAAATGAGGATGGGATGGAAGAAAAGATATCCTTTTGGGAAGAACAATGGTTACAAGAGTCACCCACCATTAAAGCAAAGAGGAATAATGTAAATATACCAAACAAATTAGAGGTTTCTATGACCGAAGATCAGTTTAGACAGGCTGTCAACAAGATTCAGCAATATATTGGACAAGGCGATGTATTTCAGGTGAATCTTGCTGTCCGCCAATCAAAACCGATAGAAGTAGAAGCGCTTGAAGTGTATGAACAATTAAGGTCCTTAAATCCTTCTCCATATATGGCCTATTTGCATACGCCAGACTTCCAACTTGTAAGTGGGTCTCCAGAACTTCTCGTAAAAAAAGATGGACAAGAAGTAAGTACCCGCCCGATCGCTGGTACTCGATCAAGGGGGAAAGACCACGAAGAAGACATCCAGCTGGCGAATGAATTAATTCAAAATGAAAAAGAACGAGCGGAACATGTAATGTTGGTGGATTTAGAACGCAATGACCTTGGAAGGGTATGTAAGTATGGATCAGTTGAGGTTAATGAATTTATGGTCATTGAAAAATATTCCCATGTCATGCATATTGTCTCCAATGTTAGAGGAAAATTGGCCGATGAAAAATCAAGCTTTGATATTATTGATGCAGTTTTCCCAGGTGGAACGATAACGGGTGCACCTAAAGTTCGAACAATGGAAATAATCGAGGAACTTGAGCCCGTTCAAAGGGGAATATATACCGGTTCTCTTGGCTGGATTAATTTTAGCGGTGATTTAGAATTAAACATTATTATCCGAACGATGCTCATAAAAGATGGAATGGCACATGTGCAAGCGGGGGCCGGAATTGTTATTGATTCTAATCCAAAGCATGAGTACAAAGAATCGATGAAAAAAGCAGCTGCATTATGGAAAGCGAAAGAAATGGCAGAGGAGTAAAAACAATGATATTCATGATAGATAATTACGATTCTTTTACCTTTAATTTAGTGCAATATTTAGGTGAATTGGGAGAAGAATTAGTGGTTAAGCGAAATAATCAAACATCGATTGAGGAGATTAAAGAACTACAGCCTGGATTTTTAATGGTGTCTCCAGGGCCATGCAGTCCAAATGAAGCGGGAATCAGCTTGGATGCGATTCAAGCATTCGCCGGGAAAATCCCGATATTTGGTGTGTGCCTCGGCCAACAAGCAATTGCCCAGGCTTTTAATGGAGATGTTGTTCGAGCGGAAAGACTTATGCACGGGAAAACATCCGATATGTACCATGACGGAAAGACGATTTTTCAAGGATTGCCCAACCCTTTTCCTGCTACTCGATACCATTCCCTAATCGTCAAACGAGAGACATTGCCTGAATGCTTTGAGATTTCTGCATGGACAAAAGAGGGAGAAATTATGGCAATTCGTCATAAGGAGTTACCTATTGAAGGAGTCCAGTTTCACCCCGAATCTATTTTGACTACCTCAGGAAAAGAGCTTTTGAGAAACTTTGTCCATCATTATAAAAATATCGTAATGCAAAAGGGTCATTAATTATGGTGATCTATATAAACGGAAAGTTTTTATCAAAAGAAGAGGCGATGCTTTCCCCGTTTGATCATGGTTTTTTATATGGAATGGGGTTATTTGAAACGTTCCGGGTCTATGAAGGACATCCTTTCCTGCTAGATGACCATTTAGAGCGTCTTAATCAAGGATTAGAGGTTCTAAACATCAAATATCGTTTTCAGCGTGATGAAACCAACCACATCCTGCAAGAATTATTAAAGGTAAACCATTTGAACAATGCATACCTGCGGCTAAATGTTTCGGCGGGGATAGGGGATATTGGCTTGCAAGTAGAACCGTATACTAACCCAAACATTCTTTTTTTTCCTAAACTATTACCTCAGGCAGGGGATTTAACGGAAAAAAAAGCGGTTTTATTGGAGCTGAAGCGAAACAGTCCAGAAGGAAGTGAACGTCTGAAGTCCCATCATTTTATGAATAATATCTTGGCAAAAAGAGAGATAGGACATGCTGCAGATACAGAAGGGATTTTCCTAAATGAGAAAGGGTACATAGCAGAAGGAATCGTATCTAATATCTTTTGGGTAAAAGGAAATATCGTATACACCCCTTCCGTACAAACTGGTATTTTAAATGGGATTACACGCCAGTTTGTTAGTGAGTTAGCGAAGAAACATAATCTGAGTGTAGAAGAGGGGCTTTATTCCTTGGCACACAGCCTGGAGGCCGATGAGATGTTTGTTACTAATTCCATACAAGAGATCGTCCCCATATCTACATTGGAAGGACATGAATTTCCTGGTAAACGAGGCCAAATAGTTCAACTATTGCATCGTGAATATCGCCATTATTGTAAAAGTCTGTGGTCAAGGCATGGATTAAGGAGTGAATAACCTTGAAAGAAAAAATACTCGCTGAAATCAATAAAATTGAAGAGCAATTTGAAGTGAAAATCTGTCTAGCCGTCGAATCTGGGAGCAGGGCATGGGGATTCCCATCCAAGGATAGTGATTACGATGTTCGTTTCATTTATGTCCACAAAAAGGACTGGTATCTGAGTATTGACCAAAAGCGAGAAGTAATTGAACTTCCAATTAATGACCTCCTTGATATTAATGGATGGGAATTACGAAAGGCGCTCAAACTCTTTCGAAAATCGAATCCTCCGCTAATGGAGTGGCTCCATTCGGGAATTGTCTATTATCAAGCCTTTTCATTAGTAGATCAATTAAAAGCAATTCAGAATCATGTGTTTTTACCGCAATCCGCACTTTATCATTACTTAAATATGGCAAAAGGCAATTTTCGCGATTATCTCCGCGGTGATCATGTGAAAATTAAAAAGTACTTTTATGTCCTAAGACCGGTATTAGCTTGTTTATGGATAGAAAGATACAATACAGTCCCGCCTATTGAATTTCAAATGTTAGTGGAAGATCTTCTTGAAGAGGGGCCGTTAAAGCAGGAAATCTCTATCTTGCTTGAAAGGAAAATCAGCGGCGATGAACTCAACCTTGAGCCGAAGGTTAATGCCATAAATGACTTTTTAGAAAAAGAAATCAATCGGATTGAGGAATATACGAAGACCCTTAAAGTATCTAAAGAGGATATGACCCCAATTTTGGATGATCTATTCCGAGATATTCTTGAAGAGGTTTGGGCATAATCACCTCAGTCTAAACAAATTTAAATTACTCTGTGAGCCACTTTATTTTAAAAGTGGCTCATTGTTTTATATAAATTTTAGAGATTGATAAATGTAAGAGCTATAAAAATTCATAATTTCTGCAAATTTTTGTTGTAGAATACCTTTTGAAATAAAATTTTTAGGAGGTAAATATGAAAAGTAAAAGATTGGTGTTAGGATTTGTTACTTTGGTCTTACTGTTACTGTTACTGTTGTCTGCCTGTGCTAACAGTAGTAATGAAAAGAGTTCTGATGAAAATAAAAAAATGGACCATAATAGTACGAATATGGATCATATGGAACACTCAAGTTCAGGGGAGATTCCTAGTGGTTTAAAGGAAAAAGCGAATCCAACCTATAAAGTGGGAAGTCAAGCTATTATCAATGCTGACCATATGGAAGGTATGAATGATGCTAAAGCAACAATAGTGGGAGCGTATGATACAACAGCGTACGTGGTTTCTTATACTCCGACAACAGGTGGAGAAAAAGTGAAAAACCATAAATGGGTGATTCAAGAAGAAATTAAGAATGCAGGTAGTGCATCATTAAAACCTGGAACGGAAGTTACCTTAGAAGCAGACCACATGGAAGGTATGATGGGTGCCACTGGGACAATTGATTCAGCAGTACAAACAACCGTATATATGATTGATTACACTCCGGTCGATGGAGGAGAAAAAGTTACAAATCATAAATGGGTAACAGAAAGCGAACTTTCAACCAAATAACAGGTATATATATTGATTTAAGGTGATTAAATGTACAGTATATTAAGTCAATTTAGCTCGTTTGTTAGTAGACCGTTTTCTACTATAGCCTATAGCCTAGAAACATGGCCAATAGTGTTTGCGTTTATTCTAGGACTAATTGGAGCTCTTGCACCTTGTCAGTTAACCGGAAATATTAGTGCTGTAACACTTTATGGTAACCGTTCTATTCAAAAGAAAATCGCTTGGAAGGATGTTATCTTTTTCACTTTCGGAAAAATAGTAGCATTTTCTTTATTAGGTGTTTTGGTGTGGTTGCTCGGAAGGGAATTTGAACAAAATCTTACTTTATATTTTCCGTGGCTTCGGAAGATAATGGGGCCATTATTGATTATAGTTGGGTTGTTTATGATGGGTTTTATCAAATTAACAGGAACTTTAAATCTATTAAAGGGATTAAATGAATACAAGAGTGAAAATTCATTTGGTTCTTTTATGCTAGGATTTAGTTTTTCACTTGCATTCTGTCCGACAATGTTTGTACTTTTCTTTGTCACTTTAATGCCTATCGTATTGTCTAGTGCATATGGGTTTATTCTGCCTCCAATATTTGCAATTGGAACTGCAATTCCATTATTGATTTTTATTTTTATCATTTGGTTCATCGGTGGAAGTGGAGTGATAATGAAAAAAGGGAGAAAGTTTGGATTGGTGATACAAAGGATAGCCGGGGTTCTGATGGTACTCTTAGGAATTTTTGATACATTAACTTATTGGTCTTTATAACAATATCAACACACAATGTAAAATTGTAAAGAAGAGCCATTTTGGCTCTTCCAGATTGTCGACAAAAGGGGTTCGGGATGTTTACATTCCGAACCCCTTTTGACTTTTTCACTGTTTTTCCACCTATTTTGTCAGAGGGAGACCTCTCCGAGGT
>NZ_VEED01000011.1 GCF_007678255.1 Bacillus sp. X1(2014)
CGAAAGCATTGTCATCACCTCAAGATTTTATTACTACTATTTTACAACAAAAAAACTGTAGGCAAGCTCGTTTTTTTTCGAGTTTGTCTACAGTCTGAAACCTTATCATCATTTTGATAAGGTTTTTTTGAAATAATTATTCAGCTTTTTTCTTAAATTCATCAGTCAATTCTTCAATGCTTTTTCTAACATTTCCTTTTCCTGAGTAGTTCTCAATCAGTTCTTTTACATCAATTCCGCTTGAGGCTTTTAGTGATTCTTGTAGACTCGCCATCAAGTTCGTTGCATAGCCTGTAATTTTATTCGCACCGCCATTTTCACCAGATCCACCGGTATCGACAACGGTAATTTTATCAATATTGGACAGAGGGCTTGCTACTTGCTTTGCATATTCTGGCATCATTTTGATAATCATGTCCAGAATTGCGGCCTGGCCGAATTGCTCGAATGCCTCGGCGATTTTTTCCTTCGCTTCGGCTTCAGCTAAACCTTTGAGGCGAATTATTTCTGCTTCGGTCGCCCCTTGTGCCTTTTCCGCTTCTGCTTTGGCTAAACCATCCAAGCGAATTCGTTCAGCTTCTGCTTTTGCCATGGCCTCGATCCGATACTTATTTGCCTCAGCAGCGGCAATTTCTTTAGCTTTATTTGCAGCGGCCGATTGTTCGACCGAGTAACGGTCCGCGTCCGCCTTTTTCTTCACTTCCGAGTCATATTGGCGTTCGCGGCGTTGAATTTCTTTTTCTTCTAATTCAATTTGTTTTTGTCTTTCAATAATCTTAATTTGCATCTCTTGTTCCATTACATCTTGTTTAGATCTTGCCGTTTCCAGATCGTAGGCCTGGTCAGCGCGTGCTCTGGCAATATCTTGTTCACGTCTAAACTCAGCCACTTTCAACTGATTGACTTTTTCCGCTTCGGCAATTTCTGTCGCCCGCTCTAATTCATTACGTTTCGCTTCTTTGGCTGCCTCTGCTTTCTTAATACGAGTTTCTTTTTCTGCTTCCGCTGTTGCGATATCGGCATCTCTTTTTACTTGGGCAATCCGCGGTTTACCGAGTGAATCCAGGTATCCATTTTTATCACGGACGTCTTTAATCGTAAATGACACAATCACCAAGCCCATTTTGGCAAGATCCTGTGAGGCAACCCTTTGGACCTCTTGGGAGAATTTATCACGATTTTTATAGATCTCTTCTACGGTCATCGAGCCAAGGATCGACCGCAGATGTCCTTCCAGAACTTCTCTTGCCTCATTCTCACGGTCTTCCTTTGGTTTGCCGAGGAACTGTTCTGCGGCCGTCGCAATTTCACTAATCGACCCGCCGATTTTAATAATCGCTACCCCATCGGCCATAACGGGCACACCCTGCTCGGTATAAACCTCGGGAGTAGTTACTTCCAGTTTACTAGATAATAAGCTTAGCGGTTTTGCCTGCTGGAAAACTGGCAAAATAAACGTACCGCCGCCACGGATAATTTTCACTTTATTCCCAGACTCATCAACGTGGACATTTCCATTGCCAAGGAAGCTGCCTGTCACGATCAAGGCTTCATCCGGTCCTGCCGTTCTGTATTTTGTAATAAAAACGCCAATTAAAGCTATAATAATAAGTGCAACAATTCCAATGATGACCCAAATAATATTGAATTCCATCTCTTAAAACCCCCCTATAAAAAACTTTCTAGTTGATGATGAACCGTCACTTGCAGGACGCCATTTTCTACCTGCACAATCAACACTTTTGTGCCAATCTCGATCAGGTCACCATCAAAACTTGATGCCGGCTTCGCTATTCTGCCACTGGTACTGTCAATCATCACTTCGCCAAAGCCATCAATAGGAATAGTCGTGATGACCTTCCCAACTCGGCCCCGCAAGTCTGATTCTTTATAGACAAGCGATTCCTCGGCAGACGAGAGCGGGATGAGCACAAAGACATTTAGTAATGTCACAACAATGAAGGCTATCACGGTGGATATGCCTAAAATCAGTAAATAGTGAATAGATGAGAGCCGTTCAAACAGATAACCGCTTGCTGACAGAATGGTCATGAAAGCAAAAATTAAGACAGGATTTAGAAAATCGAGTCCGTCTCCAGCCCCATGAAAATGAAAAACATCGGCAAACAAAACATATAAAACTGTGACTACTCCCGAGATAATTAATCCATATAAATAAATCGTTTCTAAAGGAATACTGAATGGTTCCATGCGCATCCATCCTTCTTTTTCATTTAAAGTTCTCTTTTTACGTAACACCACTCCTCATCCATATGCATCCATCCCTTCCTATGTATCTACCTTTCATACGGTTGAATAATGAAAAAGTTTCATTTTTTGTAAAATTTTCCTAATTACTATTATTTAGATATTGCTTGTCGAAAATTCTGCAAAGCAAAACAAACAATTGTTCTACAAAATAAAAAAGTGCCATAGCATTTAGCTACAACACCTTATTGAATCATATTCAAGAACTTCCTCGTTCGTTCTTCTTTTGGATTAGTGAAGATTTCTTCTGGCTTGTTCCTCTCGACAATTACCCCTTGATCCATAAAAATAACTTCATCCGCCGCTTCACGGGCAAAGCGCATTTCATGGGTCACCACAATCATCGTCATTCCTTCCCTAGCCAGGTCTTTCATGACTTTTAACACCTCACCGACAAGTTCGGGGTCAAGTGCAGAAGTAGGCTCATCAAAGAGCATCACTTCCGGTTCCATAGCCAGTGCCCGGGCAATACCCACACGTTGCTGCTGACCGCCTGAAAGTTGAGAGGGAAAGTAATCCTGCTTATCACCTAGTCCTACTTTTTCAAGGAGTGCCTGGGCTTTTTTCCGAGCATCCTCTTTACTTTCCCCTTTAACAATGATCGGCCCTTCCATAACGTTCTGAAGAGCAGTTTTGTGTGGGAACAGATTATAGCTTTGAAAAACCATTCCAGTTAAGCGCCTAAACGAAGCGATTTGTTTTTTCGGTACATTTTTCGAAAAGTCCAAGCTTTGTCCCTCTATGGAAATGACTCCTTGATTCGGGGTTTCGAGTACATTCAAACAACGCAGCATCGTGGTCTTACCTGAGCCGGATGGACCGATGACAACAACCACTTTTCCTTTTTCAACGAGAAGGTCTATTCCCTTTAAGACCTCTAATTGACCAAATTGCTTATATAATCCTTTAATTGAAATCATCATAAAACTCCCTCATTAAGACGTGTACCGGTCCATTCTCTTTTCCAAGGATCCTTGCAAGATTGAAAGGAAAAAACAAATAACCCAATAAATTAGTGCTGCTTCTACATATACCAATAAAAATTCATAGGTGGTTGAAGCAATTTCTTGGGCCCGGCGAAACATCTCTGTTACAAGGACAACTGATGCAAGAGAAGTATCTTTTACAAGACTAATAAAAGAATTCGATAATGGCGGTATAGATACCCTTGTTGCCTGTGGCAAGATGATTCTTTTCAATGCCTGGGTGTAGGTCATTCCAATCGAATAAGCTGCCTCCCATTGTCCCTTCGGAATGGAGATAATTGCAGCCCGAATAATTTCTGAAGCATAGGCCCCAACGCTTAGGGAGAAACCAATGACTGCGGAAATAAAGGGATCCAAGGTAACTCCTATATTAGGAAGTCCATAAAAAATAATGAATAACTGAACAAGTAATGGTGTGCCGCGAATGGCTGAAACATATACCCTGGCAATTCCTTGAAATAGTTTTGCTTGAGAAATTCTGGCAAGCGCGGTTAACACAGCCAAAATTATCCCAATAATAAATGAAATGATGGTTAATGGAATGGTATTCATAACAGCACCCTCCAGCAGCGGCTGGAGGGAAGTCTTTGCAATCTCAATTAACCTGTCCATTCTTTCTGGGTCAGCAAAAATACTATTTAAGTACATCTTCACCAAACCATTTCTCAGAGATTTTTTTGTAGGTGCCGTCGTCAACTATTTCTTTTAGCGCCTTGTTGACTTCGTCTACTAGTGTGTCGCTTTTCTTTCTAAACATGAACCCGCTGGAAGAAGCATCATTAGCAGTTGCCACAACCTTGATTGGTGCATCCGGCTTTTGTTTTTTATAATCTAAAAATGAAAGTTTATCGTTAATCGTCACATCCACACGTTTTTGGGCAAGGAGCTCAACTGCTTGCTGGAAACCATCCACTCCAACTATTTTAGCCCCATATTTCTTGGCCATATCCGCGTAGTTACTTGTCATAGATTGAGCAGCATTTAATCCTTTAATATCTTCAAATGATTTCACTTTATCGTTATCCTTATGAGCAATCAAGACACCTGCAGACGTAATATATGGATCAGAGAAATCATATTTTTCCTGACGGTCTGGACGAATTCCAACTTCGTTTGCAATCATATCAAAACGCTTTGCATCTAATCCTGCAAACATCGCATCCCACTGTGTTTCTTTAAATTCAGGCTTTACCCCAATGCGTTTAGCTACCTCTGTCGCAAGTTCTACATCAAATCCAGTTAGTTTACCACTTGGATCATGGTAAGTGAATGGCGGGTATGTACCTTCTGTACCAATTAACAATGTTCCATCATCTTTTATCTTTTTCAATAAATCATTATCTGCCTTTTCAGCATTCTTGTTGTCAGTCTTGTTCGTGTCCTTATCGGCATTATCCTTGCCGCAAGCTGACAGTACTAACATAAAGCTTAATAATAGTGTAAAAATGATGGTAAGTTTTTTCACTAATGTAACCCCCTAGAATGAAATTATCATTATTTTACCCTTAATTTACAAAATAAAACCTATCAGAGGCGTTCTGATAGGTTAAATAAATATTATGCCGATAAAGCTTTTTTGCGTTCGGAAATTACTTCCTTTTTTCCTCTAAACATTGGACCATAAAAGAGGAGGCCGCTCGCCAGTAAAATCATTCCGTAGGTGAAGGTTTTAATATCTGCCGTTCCAGCTATGATCACCCAAACAGAATAAATGGTGGATAAGCACGCAATCATTCCGTCTATAATTCTTGAACGATCCCCTTTATATGTCTCCCCCGTTACAACTAATTTCACCTGATAGACAGAGGAGATAAAGTAAGGTACCAAGTAAGATAATGTTGCAATAATAATGATAAATCCAAAGGCATCCGAAATCGATTTTGAAACCGTTGAAAAGATAAACAGTTGGCCTAAACCATTAGAGACAATCATCGAAAACAATGGCAGGCCCTTTTTGTTTTCTTTTTTAAATGCAGGGATAAATAATCCCTGCTTTGCGGCTTGATAAGGGACTTCCGCACTTAGCATTAACCAGCCAATCGTTGAACCAAATAAGCTGATCAACCCAATCCCAGCTAAAACTTTCCCGGCTATAGGTCCTAAGAAAGAAGAAATAGCATCAATTAGGGGCTTATCTGATTGGATAAGAGTATTTTGATCTAACATTCCCATCGTCAAGGTGCTAATACCGATGTAGATAGCAAGGGCAATAAATAATCCAAGGATGGTAGCACGTTTCACATCGGTTTGCTTTCGAGCACGAGAAGCAAATACGACCGCAGATTCTACCCCAATAAATGCCCATAATGTATTTACAGCAGCACCGTTCACTTGACTCAGCATTCCCACCACATGGCTGGCCTCGTCCATTCTAACAGCCATTAATGGAAGAATATTGCTTTTTTCAAAAGCGAATAACCCCACAAGAATAAACAGAAAAAATCCGGCAACTTTAGCCGCTGTTGCCACAAAATTCATTTTCCCGGCACTTTCCATACCCCGCAGGATGATGAAGTGAGTTCCCCAAAGCAACAGGGAACAGACAAGAAAAGTTAATCCATTACCGACCTTAAGTGTAAAGCCGCCAATCGTAAACCAGTCTGCTTGACTTGTTAGGATTGGGAAAAAGGTGGACAGGTATCCCGCAAAGGTGGTTATCATCGCAACATTCCCCGCGAGATTACCAATCCAATAACCCCAAGATGACATAAAACCTGATAAGGTGGAAGCGTGTGATCCTGGTTTAAACAGTTCCTTGGCATAAATTTGGGGACCGCCAGTTATTTCTGGTTTTCTTATCGCAAGGTTTCCAAATACAAGGGCTGTCATTAAAACACCAAGGCCTGTTACAAGCCATGCTGAGATGACACCAGCAGGACTAGCTGCTTCAGAAAGTGAGCTTGGCAGCATAAATATCCCTGAACCAACCATGTTTCCGACAACAAGAGCGGTTAATACCCAAAATCCTAATTTATTAGCGTTCCCCATGGTGTAATCCCTCTCTCTACTCTTTATTGTTTATTTTAAAAAAATGATTTTTTATTGTTTTGTTGATTACATATTAATTTGCATTATTAAATATAGAATCCATAACGGATTGTGTCAATGGGAAATTTTATTCTAATAAAGTATTAGAGTGGTGAATTAGTCAGATATCTAATAAATTTTTCGAATATAAAAAGAGACTGCTCATTTAGCAGTCCCTGTCTTTAAATTATTTCCACCACTCATCAAACATCGTTGTTGGCAGTTGCCGTTTATGTTCTGTCATTAGGTAGCGCTTTTCTATTTTATCAGCGACCTCTTTTGAAACGGATTTCCCTTCTAAATAGTCGTCGAGTTCATCATAGGTAATCCCTAATTCTGTTTCGTCGGCCTGACCAGGCTTTTGGTCGAGAAGGTCTGCCGTAGGTGTTTTTAAATATAAGCGTTCGTCGGCACCAAGTTCTTTTAATAGGACTTTCCCCTGCCGCTTTGATAAGCCGCTTAGCGGAAGAATATCTGCCCCGCCATCACCGTACTTCGTATAGAAACCTGTTACTGCCTCCGCTGCATGGTCTGTGCCAATCACAAGCAGACCCTCCATGCCGCCAATTGCATATTGAGCAATCATTCTCAGCCTTGCCTTGACATTTCCTTTTTGATAATCACTTAACGGTGCCCCATGATAGCTAGCATCATATTCTTTTTGAACTTCATCTACTGCAGATTTAATGTTAAAGACTGTCTCACGGTCAGCGCGAATAAAGGCTAACGAGCGTTTAGCATCCTCCTCATCCTGCTGGACACCGTATGGGAGACGAACAGCGATAAACAAAGAATCGGTCCCTTCTTTACGCAGCTCTTCTACTGCTAGTTGGGCGAGTCGCCCAGCCAAAGTCGAATCCTGACCCCCGCTTATTCCCAGCACATAGCCCTTGGCCTTCGTCTTTAACAGATAATTTTTTAAGAAATCGATCCGTTTCCTTATTTCCTCTTGCGGTTGAATCGTCGGACTCACATTTAAATCCTTCATAATCTGTGCTTGTAAACTCATTACTGTACCTCCTGACAAACAATCGATATATTAACTAATGTACCACAAATGTTTAGATTTCACTAAAACGGTGAGAAAATAGTAAAATGGGTAAATTAACATAGACAATTCAGGAGGGATTAGGATGGAAGCAAAAACATGTAATGAATCTCGGGTGGTAAGAACAAGCAGGATTTTTCCTAATGATGTAAATAACCATAATACTTTGTTTGGCGGGAAGTTAATCAGCGATATCGATATGATCGCCTCCATTTCTGCGGTCAGACATTCACGAGCGGAGTGTGTCACGGCTTCAATTGATTCGGTCGACTTTCTTAGTCCAATTACACCGAAGGATTCTGTTTGCATTGAAACGTATGTTTCTTCGACAGGAACCTCATCGATGGAGATCTTCGTCAAAGTAATTGCGGAGAATCTCATGTCAGGTGATAGAAAAATTGCCGCCACCGCCTTTTTAACCTTTGTCGCACTGGATGACAACGGCAAACCGACAAAGGTTCCAAGTATCATTCCGGAAACTGAAGAAGAGAAAAAGCTTTTTGAAACAGGCAAAGAACGAGCAGAAAAACGGAAAGAACACCGAAAAAGCAGCAAAGAGCTCGCTAATGTACTGACAATACATAAACCTTGGGAATGAGTATCCCATAGCTAAAGCTAGGGGTTTCGAAAGAATAGGCTATAAAGCCCATTGTCTTTACGAGGGCTACCACAAGTCCCGCTACTACATCAGGCCGAGGCCTTCAGCTTTGCTTTTCTTATCTTCATGATGATTATTTTTTTGGGGGATTGGAGGAACTGTTTTCTCTCCAGTCCTTCAAAGACATCCTTGATATGTTTACGGACAATATTAAAAGCTCCATTCACATCCGCATGAATCAAAATCTTAGAACCTTTGATTTTGTAAAATGCCCGACTGCTTCTATAACCGCTAAAATTAGTTTGGTTCTCTTCCCCGAAAGTTGGAATAGGGTCATGATTCAAGAAACTCGACTTGGAGGTATAGCTTTCTTCTCGGATAATGACTTGAATTCCATCTCGCTCCGCTTTGTATCGAATCATTCCTATGAAAGTGGCATATGGTATTTGGATGAAGGTTTGTTTGCTAGTCTTTTGCATATCAACATCTATCTTCCAACCCTCATTTTTTCCAATGATGATTGTATCAATGGTTCTTTCTTTCGCGATCTCCACCACTTTTGCACTGGCCTTATGTAAAAAATCCATGACTCGATTGTTTCTTTTTCGGTCTAAGGATATTAATCTTGTTGTGTTAAACGACCCTTCCTTTGGTCCTTTTCCATTTCGAAGGATACTCATGTATTTGGCTCTTAATTTGTTATAGTATTGATTGATCGATTTTAACCATTTGCCCTTGATAAGCAGAGGCTTTAGCCCCGTGTTATCGATGATAGTTGCTAGGTTATCAACTCCCAAATCAATCCCCATTACTCGCTTCGGCTTAAATAGCCATTCATTTAATTGTTTTTCTGAACGTTTGATCTCCTTTTCCTGTTCACTTTTAAAAACAACTTCAATAACATACCGACCATAAGACGGGACAATCCGCACTTGTTGTAGTTTGCCATCTATATGTGCAATTTTTCCCAGTTTTATTGTAAGAGGTGTTTTTGGTAATGAAAGCACAGTTCCATTTTTAATTTTGGTAATTTGATTGGTTAAATAAACTGTTGTACGTCCATTCTTCGGTTTATACTTAGGTATCTTTGGTTTTCCTGAAAAACAAGTAGGCTTGGTTTTATATTTCTTTGAGGCTTCGAAGTAACTTTTCCAATCATTATAGACTCTTTTTATGGTTTGTTGATTGGACTGAGAGGGCATAGAAAGGTAATCGGGTTGTTTCATCACTTTAAACAGTGCTTCTACAAAGTTATAGGGAAGAAAGGCATTCTCTGGATGAGGCATTTCAAATAGCTTCAGTTCCGGCTCCAAAACAAGACCATTATTATCAACTTTTTTAGTCTTAGATTTTGCTATCTCGAAACTTTTTAAACGAATTTGATTCATTTGAGGTAAATGATCTTTAATATCTGTTAGAACTTGAAGTTGATTTTCATTTTTTGTTTCTTTTTTTAAAGCGGTGTATACCTGCCTAATATAGTAGTTGGTGATATTGTACAAGTTTTTCGCTTTAAAACAAAGTGAGTCACAGTAGTCGAACAATTCATGTTTCGGCTGAATTTGTATTTTATAGGATCGATACGTTTTATTCACCCTCCCTACACAGAAACATATGTTCTATAATTTAATTATACCAAAGAACTGTATAGAATGTATAGTAATATTACTTGTATTATTCTAAAAAAATGAACAATATACAGCTTATACCCCCAAATAAATCTAGGGGTTTTACGCTACTTTTAATAAGAAAAGCGAAGTACAAAAAAGGTTCGCGAGGTTCGCGAAGTTCGCGAACCTTATAATTTCTGTAGATCCCTTCGACTTGGTGCATGCGGTGGCAGCTGGGCCCAGCCTCGATCGACCATAAGATTGAAACCTTTAGCCGAATAAACCATTATATCTATAATGTATTTTTGATAATAGGAAGCTAGATCCGTTCTCATTGCCAATGACAATGCATGCCCAATAAGGGTAATGTCTATAGCGTTCAAAGAATGGAAAAGTGTGACCACAAGCCTATCTGAAAAAGGAGAAACCGTAGAATCCGTCACTTCCATACTTGTTGACACGTTCCCCAGTAGTTCCTCTCTCATAAGGATATCATTGAAGGTTTTTATTTGCTTTTCAGATATTTTCTTGCCATCCTCAATATAATTATGAATTTCCTTGTCTGATACCACTTGAAGTAACCCCATACATAGGAGGATTGAAAAATAATTCCGCTCCGTATTAAAATGAATTTCTGTAATTTCAGAAACGTTTAACGGTCTTTTTTTCCCGAATCCACTTAAATAAGACAGATTTTCAATGTATTCCACATCATTCGGATAGGGTATCATCGGCGGGCGGTCATAGATTCCCTTCGAAAGCATAAGATTTGTGGATTCCTGGTATAACAATGATGTTTGCTGGACCATCGTAACAAAGAAATCCATCACATCTTTTCTCGCTATGTTTGCTGTTATAAACCCGGTATTTATCATACTCATGCGGCTCATCATATAAATAAAACTGAGACCAAACATATCATAAAATAATGGCGGGGCAGATAAATTTAGATCTTTTTCAGAAAATCCATCAGGAATAGGAATGCCTTCCTGATTTAAAATGGTCGTGATTTTCTGAATATGCCCCTCAGATATTTCATATGCCTGTTGGAGAATTTTTTTAATCTCTTCATCTTGATTGTGATGAAGAAAATAGATAATCAAACAAACAGACATATTCTCCTGAATATACGTAGCCCATAATCCCCCGATTTCCGCACTAGTTAACCTTATTTTTTGTTCCACCCTTTGTGCCCCCTAAATTAGCCTTACAGAATAGAATTCCACTTAAAAACTGCTTTATTCGTTCTGTTAAGATGCAAGAAGGTTCCATATAATTTAACTATAAGGCATCTCTAATTTGCGGCTGAACCACTGCGTTCCTTCCAAGTCATGACTTCATCTTCCTCATCAATTTCAATCGTCACATCGACGACACCTTTTTCTGCCATGATTTTTTCTTCTAATCGATCTTTAATATCATCAGCTGCAGCTACTGTTAATTTGGGATCCACTTCAATTTCTAATTCCACATGCAGGTCCTCACCTTCTTTAATGACGGTGATACCTTGAATATCCTTAACATCAGGATCCTCCATCACAAGCGTGCCAATTTTGTTTTCCATTTCTTCATCTGCTTGCCCAAGGACCCCTGCAGCATTATCCAAAAAGACCTTTCCGACTACAAAGAACATCATCGCTCCAATTAGCATGGAGGCAAGTCCTTCAATTTGGTGGAATGCTGTATAATGAGAAATGACGACAGCTATTATCGCTAATAAACCACCCAAGGTTGCAACTAGGTCTTCCATAAAAACAAGTTTTGTTGCAGGTTTAGCTTTTCCCAAATTGGCAAAGCTTTTTGTAAACACTTGAAGTCCACTTGCTTCAACCTCAATTTCATGTAAAATCTCTTTCATTGCTTTAAATAAAACAAAGGTCTCGAGAAGGGTTGCAACGGCTAAAACGACCAGGTTAATGATAAAACCGCCAGACTCAGTCGGATGGACGACATGATGGTACCCTTCTTTTATGGTTTCAAATGCCATAATTCCGACGATTAATACGGCACCCAAAAGAACAAGGTTGACTAAGCGGCCAAATCCATTGGGATATTTTTCGGTCGGAGCCTTCTTACTTAAGGCGGAGCCGATAAATACGAAAAACTGATTTGCAGCATCACCCAGGCTGTGCATCGTTTCTGCAAACATTGCAACATTTCCTGTAAACATGAAGGCGATTCCTTTGATTATGGAGATAATCGTATTAATGATTGCTGCCAATAAGGCAGATTTATTGCCGCGTTTTAATAATTGTAGAAGTTCGCTCATTATATCCTCTTTTCCTAAATAAACTTTGATTTTCTTAATATTTTCAAAAATAACCTATTTCATTATAACTAACTTTTTACAACAAGGAAGGGAAATTGTTCCAAACAGATGATAAAATGATACCATAAACACCCCATTGGAGGATGAGAAATGACATTAGATGAAATCATGTGGAAACTAGGTGAACTGGGGACTGAACAAACAAAAAAAACGTTTATCAATCACGGCGCAAAGGAAGGCACCCTGTTTGGGGTGAAGATAGGTGATTTAAAAAAGCTCGTTAAGTTTGTAAAAAAAGATCACCAGTTAGCTTTGGACTTATACAACACAGGTAACTCTGATGCCATGTATTTAGCAGGTCTTTCTGTGAATCCAAAGTTGATGGAAAAAGAAACACTCCAAGATTGGGTTAAACAAGCAAACTGGTATATGCTTGCTGAATATACAGTGGCAGGAGTTGCCGCTGAAAGTCCCTATGCCCTAGAGCTAGCAAGAGAATGGATGAAATCCGATGAAGAATTGATTGCTGTCTGCGGTTGGAATACGTATGCCAACTATATATCAATTACACCAGATGAAAATCTCGACATGGAGGAAATTCGCAGCCTTCTCCAGCAAATTGAAAGCTCAATTCATGAAGAAAAGAACCGTGTCCGCTATGTCATGAATGGATTTGTCATTAGTACAGGTGCCTATGTGACGGCATTGTATAACGAAGCAGTCAATGTCGCAGAAAAGATCGGTAAGGTTCATGTGAATGTCGGTCAAACAGCTTGTAAAGTCCCAGCCGCCACTGACTACATAAAAAAAATCGAACTCCGCAATAAAATTGGAGTCAAAAGAAAAACATGTATTTGTTAAATGATTAGGTGGTTGAATGACGACTTAATATTTCCGCTCTGTTGATTGGAGCGGAAGGCGCGAAGACTCCTGCGGGAGGACGGGGCAGGGGAGACCCCGCAGGAGCGCAGCGACGAGGAGGCTCCCCGGACCGCCCGCGGAAAGCGAAGCGCCTGGAGCGGAAAGCAACAGACTTGTTAATAGAACCAAGCACAAAAAAGAGGGTGCCCCTAAAAGTTATACTTTTGGGACACTCCTTCAATAATTAATTACAGATTCTTCAGCACCAAAAATAAGCGGTTATTTCTATTATCTTGTTCTTCCTTTGTAGCCAAATCGTACTTTTTAAGCAAATGAAATACCTCATTTAAGAGATCCTGGGTATGTTCTTTTTCAAAGAACTGATTAAATAATGGCTTCATCTCTTCCGGAAGAAAGGACGCTTGTGATTCATACTTACTTTTTACATCTTCCTGGCTATGGTTAAGTTTACATTCGCTCATTTGATTTCCCCCTTATCCTTTACACCTCTAGTATAGACAAAAAAGCCCTTAACATGGGCTTTTTTATTTATTCTTCTTACTCTCAGTTACTTCTAAAACATCCAATAGGAAAACAAAGACGGGAATCCCAACGATCAAACCCCATACACCAAAAAAGTGCTCAGAGAAGATCAATACAAGGAATGTATAGAAAACTGGGAGATTTGTTTTTGAGCTCATTAAATTTGGATTTAAAATATAGGCTTCGATGCCATGAATAATCATAATCGCAATACCGACGTAAAGAACAGTGGCCATGCCGCCAATACTATAGGCAATGATGGTAAGTGGAATCAATGAAATAATGACACCTGCAACTGGGATCAGTCCCAAAACAAAAATCATAATGGATAGTCCGCCAAGCTGTGGAAAGTCCAGTATCCATAAGGATATGGTGGTTAAAATACAGTTCACTACAGCAATGATCAGTTGGGCCTCAATTACTTTACCAAATGTCCCCACAAACTTCCGAGCAAAAAATTCAACTTCAGTGTAAATAGGTGCAACTTTACTAGTTCTAAATTTCTTGGTAAATTCAATCAAGCGCGGTTTTTCTAATAAGAAGAACAAACTCATTAACAGGGCTAATAAAATTTGCAAACCAATTTTACTAATATCCGTAAAGTACTTTAAAACAAAGGTAAAGCCTTGCTCTAAGTAACTTGAGATTTTAATTTCTTCCATTCGACTGACAATATAATTCAGCACCAAGTTATCGTGCTTCGCTGTATAAAAAGCGGTTAATTGCTTAATTAATGCAGTGATTTCACCTGCAATCATTGGCAGGTACATGACCAAGCCATAAGAAAGCAAACCAACAATACTTGCGTACGAAATAACAACAATCAATTTTCGGTTAACCGGTATTTTTCCTTCAATAAAATGCACTAACCGATCCATTAAAAAAGTAAAAATAAAAGTTAACAAAATTAAATTGATCATTGACTTCATGGCATAAATTAAGATAGCAATTAAAACAAAAATAGATATTCTCTTGAAACCTGTACTCTGCAATAGTTTATTGATCATAGGCTATTATCGATCCCCATTATATTCGCTATATTTACCTGAAAATTTTTATAACAATATATCGATTATACCAAATCTACAGATATATTGTCTGTTTTAAAATTGAATTGGCGTCGTTGTTTTTTCAATTGATTTTCCTTCATACCCATGTTTCTTTAAATAGTCTAGAAGCTTAGGCAAATGGGCAAGTGTTTCCTTTCGCTCATGTAAAAGGATGACAAGCGGTCCATTATGGTTTTTTTTCTGGTTTATCTGTTCAATAACACTATTAACATAGCGCTTATCCTTATAATACCAATCCTTACTATCAATATTCCAATCCCACATAATATACCCTTTTTCCTTCACAGCCTTTTTATACTCGTTCGTCATGTTTGGAGCACTGCCATATGGGGTCCTCATGATAAAAGAATTGACACCTGATATCTTCATTAAGGTGTTCCGGTTTTGATTTAGTTCATTGAGTACTGTTTTTTTAGATTTATAAAATTTCTTTTGACTGTGAGAGACACTATGTAATCCAACCGTTTCGCCTGATTTGACCATTAATTTGACCTCTTCAGGATATCTCTTAATATTCCCATCAATCATAAAGAAAGTAGCTTTAAATTGATACTTTTCCAGTTGTTTGATGATCTGATTGGAAAAGGGTGCAGGACCATCATCAAATGTTAAATACACTATTTTCTTTCCACTTTCGCTTAGTTGTGTAATGTTTGGTTTAGTCGGAGCTGCATTAGATTTCTTTGACGGTGGTTGAGAAGAAGTATTATCTTTTGTGGTGGGTTGTGCCGCCGTAACAGAAGTCCGTTTATCGGGCACCTTACTAATCTCACGTTCTTGTTCGTTTCTCTGGTGCAAAGCATCCTCTTGCTGTTTTTGCATTCTTTCTTTTTCCAACTTTAAGTCGTTTGTATTTCGCACAATTGTTTCCGGGCTTACATTTTTTTTCACAGACAGATTAGTAACTTTATTTTTTTGGTGATTATTAGATTCACCGCTTGCCGCTTTTGCTTTAAAATAATTACTAACGAAGATCCCTGCAAACAAAAAAGTAACAACAATGACGGCAATTAATGTCCCCTTCGACCAACTGCTTTTCAGATTACCCATTGATCAATCCCTCTTTGATGTTTTTTATTTACTACCTCCATTATAGACGAAGATTTGACCAAAGTGTTACCAAACTATGAAAATATTGCAAATCAATTTACAGGATAGTATTCTTATATTTGAAAACTCAGAGTTCAGTTGTTTTGTTCAAAAAAACTCCACAAATTGGTGCCTGACACCCATTGACAATGATTCTCATTATCGTTATTATTAGCAATATAGATGTTAATGGAGGGGGATTCAACATGTTCAACATGTTATATGGGTTGAAGGATATTCACACGGTTATTTCTAATCAACGGAAAATCGGCGGTGCGGCTGAAGCTGATTCGATTCGGTTATCATCGGGTGAAACCTATCTAAACCCCGTGTTTACGAATGTTGATATCTCAAAAGGTCATTATGTATCTGTTGGTTTTATTGACCAAGATGGTGCGAATGTGATTGCACATGTTGATCAGATCGCTGTTATCAAAGGTTTGCAGCACAAATTAATTTGCCAGCTGAATAATACTTATATTAAGCAATACTTAGTGCATGATACATTAAAATATTTACAAAAGCTGTGTGAAGTGAATAACGGTTTTGTCACCAACTCTTTCAAAAAAGAAGCGTTGAAACTTGTCCGTGATATTAGTGTAAAAGAATTAAAAAACCACAATATCTCACTTCCTTTTCCAGTTGAAGATAAATTAGTGCAATTATATGCCTAATAAAAACGAGGTCACACTTTCGAGTGGACCTCGTTTTTTTGTCTATAAGATGACTGCTTGGCAGGCTAGTCGATAGCCGTTGTTTACTTCATTGCCAAGTTTTTTATGTTCTTGTTCATTTGGTTTCGATAAACCTGAACCTTGCAAGACTTGTACCGTACATTGTCCGCACGTCCCTTTTTGGCATTTATATTTGATGGGCTTGCCTTGGTTGAGTGCTACATCAAGCAGTTTTCCTTTAGCAGGTGAAACTTCAAATTTATTCCCACTCTGCAAGACAATTATTTTTTCAGGAGCAGGAACTTCCTTAATTGCAGTGTGTTCCTTTTTTGGCCCTTCTTTTTCAAATAATGGTCTTTCGACTATATCGAGAGATGTCGGTACAGGCGCTATTTTTCCTGGAATAAGAGAGCCAACCGTAAAAGTTCGATTGTTCACCAGTTAATCCCCTATTGCTTCTAGTGTGCAAATAGCCCCAGGTCGCTTAATCCTTAATACCGCTGTTTCATATACACGGAACGGGTGATTCATCCCTTCCACGCCTAGGTAGGCTGTATCAAAATCCTCGGAAACAGCAAGGTCTAAGTTGTTTCTTCCAGTGTTAAGTATGACACCTGTTTTCCCTTTTAATACGGGTGATTGGAACACACCATCAGTCACTAGCTCGCGGATATGTTCAATCTCTAACACATTGGTGTCTTTATGAACTCGATGGATTAGGGAATAGAGTTCTGGTGATAGGACAAGCGCAAACGGACCATGATGATTCATTTCGAGCAATTTATTTCTAGCTTCGACTATATCCTGAAAAGCTGCTCCGGATTCATACCATTCCCCAATCAAGTGGGTCAGCCGGCCTTGCACGTTCATTAATCCCGGGATATCAAACTCTCTTGCACCATGAAAAATCATTTGATCCTCCAGGTTAGCTACGTCCCTAGCAGCATTAGCAGCCGGTGAAAAATCAATCGGAATATCAAGCGTCTTGGTCTGTTCGATATCACGCCAATAGAGGACAAAATCCTTATAAAGTAAGGGAATCGTGTGATTTACACGTTTGCTGGATTCAACAATCGTCTCAAAGGAGCCCTGGAAATCCATCTTTGCTTCCATATTTTCTAAAAAAATATCATTCGGGATGCTCTGCATACCTCGTCCAAGCGGACCGTATAGTTCGATAAAGCGCCGGCCAACTAACTGTCTGCGTGCTGACTCAATGACGGTTTGATCTAATTGGCTGAATTCTAGTTCATTTAACGGTGAATCTGGATATAAGTGCAATTTATTCATTAGTCTTTCCTCTCTTGTTCAAGTGGTTATTTTTTCGAATCGGGTATTGTGTTTGGATTTGATGGGATTCCGCCGATTGTGAGGTGGATCCCGCCAAGTTTGAGATTTATTCCGCCAAACTATGGAAAGATTCCGCCGTTTGCGGCTTCGACGGCGTGAGCTTGGCGGGATATCGCCAAGTTCAGCATGAATTTCGCCGATTTCAGCGTGGATTTCGCGAAGTCTGGGAATTATTTCGCCAAACTGTAAAGGGATTTCGCCAAATTCACCATTTATTTCGCCAAACACCAAATTAGAAAAATTCTTATGTAAAAAAATCCTAAATTAAGCTCCCCACAGTAAACCCCTTTTTATATTTAGCCGAAGACGAAACTGGGACAGCATTAGAAGATGTAACTGAACGGTCTAAGTGATCATGATCGTGATCATGATGCGCATGCGGGTCGACGTAGTCATTATCGAACCTTTTATTGATGTCGATCAACATCGCTTTAACTTGCTGATAATCCTTATAGGATACCTCACGCAATTGGTTCAGCAATGTGCTTCGTTCCTCGTCAGTAAATCGAAATAGAGCCAAATCTAGATGTTCAACAAAATTATGTAACCCGAATTTTTCAAGATTCAACTCCTGAAGAAGCCGATTAAACTCATTATTGGTCGGTGCAAAATCCTTTTCTTCCTTTTCGTTTTCAAACTTACTAATAAGCGGAATTAGCTCGACTAAACGTGAAAGCCGCTGCTCCTCTTCCTCAAAAATATGATGGTAGTAAAGTCGCTCGTGGTCATCGGTGGCGTTCTGAATGACCGGGTCGAGCATATTCATAAATTTTTCAATGGCATCTTTGGTTGTTGTAAAAATTTGATAAAAAACCTTTAATTCTTCTTTCATCGTAAGCACCCCTAATTCCTTGACTACTTGTCATTATTGACGCGAACGAGGGCTTTTAATACGTAATTATTCGTAATAAGTTTATGAATTGTAACAATCCACTCACCGTTTATTGACAGTATTTACGAGCATAACTCATCTTTCTTGAAACATAATAAATATGGTTATGCCAATACTTTTAGGAGGAGATACAAATGATGCAAAATCAACAGGGACAAATGCACCAGAATATGCATACAGGAAATATACCTCAACAATTAAATCACGGTGGCCATGAAGTATTCGATGTTCATGAGGTGCTTTCGGGGACAATAGGGACATTAGATCAATACATGATGTTACGCCAACATGTAAAAGACCCAGAATTGCTTGATATTCTGGATCGCCAATATCAATTTATACAGGATGAATATAACATTACGGTGGAATGTTTCACTACGGGACAAAATCCTTCTAAACCAACACAGAGCTATAAGATGAATCAAGGAAATGATTTTGTTTATGGGTTAAAACCATCCCAGCCTAAAAAGCCGGCGCAATCCGTTTCTGAGCTTACGGATGCGTGTGTTTCCAGCATGATGCTTGGCTGTGTAAAATCAGGTGCCTCAATGAAAACAATGGCAGCATTAGAAGTAACCAACCCAGTGGTTCGTCGTGTACTAGCAGACTCGGTCCCGAATTGCATTGAAATGGCCTATGAACTCTCGATTTATCAAAATAAACATCACTATTATCAGGTACCGCAGCTAGCCCAGCAGGATATGAATCAACTGCTTAACGCCTTCGCCCCTGCACAAGGAATGCCACAAGCAAACAATATGAACATGAATACAACTATGAATATGAACTCTAATATGAATCATTAAATACTTTGGAATATGTGAAAGAAGTATTAGCGAGCTATCCTTAAATGGGATAGCTTTTTTTATTTAAATTTGAAAAGAGCAAATGTAATTAGTAAAATAAAAATAGAACATACGTTTCTCATATAATGTAGAACGAACTTAAGGAGGAGATTAATGGAATCCTGGGAAGCTGCCTATATTGCAGGTATTATTGATGGAGAAGGGACAATCACATTAACTAGAATGCATGAAAAGGAACATCGGCGCCCATGTATAACTATTGCTTCAACCGATAAGGAATTATTAGTTTATCTTCAGAAATTAACAGAAGGAACCATCAATAATAAGAAGAACTATAATCCTGAACGGCATAAGGATTCATATACACTAAGTATAAAAAAGAAAGAAACTGTACTAGCTTTATTAAATCATGTTACACCTTATTTAAGAGTTGATAAAAAAAGAAATAGAGCATTATGGATACTTAAAAACTATGAACTGGTTACACCAAGAAATGGGAAATACACCAAAGTACTATTAGAAAAGAAAATTGCCTTTGAAAATTCTTTTTTTGAGATATAAAAAAAGACCAGCATCTCTGCTGATCTTTTTCTTTCCACTATGTAGTGGAGACGGTGGGACGTGCTCTTCCATGCTTTCGTCATGGCACTGACTATATCTTGAACCTGTCATCAAACAGGTCCTCTGGCGTCTTATGCGAATCATAAATTTGCCTCTTCAAGGCGGGATTTCGCATCCTAGTACTACCATTTCTATGGCAGCCTATAAGTCGATACACGGCTGTTGGATTACTCCACATACCGCTCGGCATTGCCCTATCACATTGAAGTGACTTAGGTTTCACCGATAAAGCCAGATTTTCACTCGTGTGTTACCACACAAGGCGACTAATAACTAATCGAACCCACGTCCAAAGATATCGCCACTTAAGCTTCTACGAGTGTAGTCGATATATTGGTGTTTCGCTGAAGCCATATGCCTATCGACCGGCGTCCGGTCAGCTAGCCTGGTTGTTCTCTTCCTTCATCCTCAGGCGGTGGAATCCGGCGTAGCCCACTTAGAGTGAGTCCCTTACCCTACCACATGGGCAATGGAGGGAGGAACCGCTATGCAGTATTAAGCTGCGAAAGCGAGGTTGTTGTTAGTTTTGCCAGTTATGGCTTTGACGTTTTAACGAGGCCGATCCCCTCGACTCGCGACCTAAGCTCAAACTACCCCTGTCGAATCCGTAGCGTCCCCATAATAAAAGGAGCTGCAATCTAATGAAAGATTAAAGCTGTAGACGTTAGGATGCTCAGACAATTGTCCTTGAGCAAAGTATCTCATCGCTAACTGAGCGACAAACTTATTATAACATACTGTCCACATATTTCAATTGTTAGTATCTGTAAAATAATTTCCAATTCACTTCGATTACATCTTCTGACGATCGCGGAAGGCTCGTTCAATTTCACGCTTTGCTTCTTTTTGCTTCAAGGATTCACGCTTATCGTAATTCTTCTTACCTTTCGCCAGCCCGATTAACACTTTACAAAAACCATTTTTCAAGTAAAGCTTTAGGGGAACAAGCGCATAACCTGCTTCTTTTGTTTCACCGATTAGTTTATTAATTTCACGCTTATGGAGTAATAGCTTTCGTGTTCGTAATGGGTCATGATTAAAAATGTTGCCTTGTTCATACGGACTGACATGCATCCCGAAAAGTATGGCTTCGCCATTTTGAATCCGTGCATATGCATCCTTAAGATTCACTTTCCCCCCACGAATTGACTTAATTTCGGTCCCCTGCAGTACAATTCCTGCTTCGTAGGTTTCCTCGATAAAATAGTCATGGTAAGCCTTTTTGTTTTGCGCAACAACTTTCCCTTCACCTTTTGGCATAAGATTCACCTCTTCTTATGGAATTAATTGTAGCAGAAATCATTTTCCATAACAATTATACTATGTGAAAATTTCTCAAAGATTAAAACCAAAAGAAAAGTGTAATACCTAAAAAAAATCACGCGCAAATCGGTCACTTTAATAAATTCTTCATCATGTCGGAAAATGGTTTATAAAGGACTGTTAACCAATCTAGTGGATTAGGAATACTAATATCCAGGGCTTGCGCAATACTTAACATGGTTCCAAATAGCAGGAGAATGGAAAATATCCATAGCTCTTTTACTAATTTTTTTCTCAACAAAGGAGGTACATCTATCACAATAATTACAGCGGAAATGACTAAGATTCCTGCAACAGCCACTATGTCGGCAACTCCTTACTCCATTATAGATTTTTAAAGACGCTATATTTTATTTTGAGAGGGTTTTGGCGCCGAATTCTGTTCGCGGCTTATGTTTTTTTGACTGATAAGACGCGGGCGGGAAAACATCCCCCACCATGGTACCCGTACAACCGTATCCTTTAAATCTTGAGGAATTAAAGGTCCAAAAGGACTCATATATGGAACCCCAAAAGAACGCAAACTGCTCATATGAAGGATAAGTGAAATTAAACCGACTATTATACCGAATAAACCAAATGAAGCAGCAAGCCCCATCATTGGAAAACGAAGCATACGGAGCGACATGGACATGGCTACGGAAGGAAGGATAAAGCTGGATATTGCCGTGATTGCCACAACGATTACCATGGCAGCTGAAACGATTCCAGCCTGAACTGCTGCAGTACCAATTACTAAAGTCCCAACGATTGATATTGCAGAGCCTATAGCCCTAGGCATTCGTAAGCCCGCTTCCCGCAAAATTTCAAATGCTACCTCCATCATTAGAGCTTCAATAAAGGCTGGAAAGGGAACACCTTCCCGTTGGGCAGCAAGATTGATTAACAGTTCAGTGGGTATCATTTCCTGATGATAGGTAGTAATAGCAATATAAAGTGAGGGTGCCAAAAGTGCAATGATAATGCTAAAAAAACGAAGCATACGAATGAGTGTACTAATATCTGCACGCTGATAATAGTCTTCTGCAACATGTAAAAACGAAACGAATAGTGCTGGAACAATCAAAACATTTGGTGAACCATCTACTAATATGGCAACCTTTCCTTCAAGGAGCTCTGCAGAAATCACATCTGGCCGCTCCGAGTTATAGATAGTTGGAAACGGGCTGTAGGTTGTATCCTGAATTAATTCTTCAATATAACCACTTTCCAATATTCCATCAATTTCAATCCGGTCAAGTCGATCATGAACTTCTTGGACAACTTTTCTATTTGCTATTCCATTGATATACATGATTGCTACATCTGTTTTAGTCACTCTACCAATGTTTTTGGTTTCTATCCATAAATTCGGGGATTTTATTTTTCTGCGAATTAAAGCCGTATTAGTACCTATGGATTCAGTGAAACCTTCCTTAGGTCCCCGAACGACTGTTTCAGATGTGGATTCATTTACACCGCGGTCTTTCCAGCCACGCATACTGATGATGAACCCTTGACTATAGCCATCCAACAAGAGAATGACATCGCCAGATAATAATGAATCGAAAAGAGAGCTGAATTCCGTAACATCCTTTATCGATCCGACCGTAAGAATTTGATCTTTTAATACTTTTAATACATTACGCGTTGAAGAAATGGTCTGATCGTCATGGAAATAGATATCTAACATGAGTGGTTCTAGGATAAAGTTTTGAATCGAATTCGTATCCACTAATCCATCCGCATAGAAAATGCCTGCTTTAACTGATTTGCCGATTTGTATTTCTCTAAACACGATATCCCGACTATTTCCAAGCATTCGAAGTACATAATGTTTGTTTTCTTCAAGGCTAAGTTTTAATAAGTCACTGGCTTCGTTAATACCTTGGTCATCTATCTCTAATTTCAACAGTTTAATTCTGTTTTTACTTCTCTGTTTCTTAAAAAAACCCATCGATTTGATCCCCCTCAGTATCGAAACAATGATGATTTAATTTATTTTATCGAGAAATGAATTACCGACAGTTCCGATACCATGGATTTCCCCATCTATTGTAATATTTACCTTCAAGTCCTGAAATTTTTCATCCCAATCTATTTTTAATTTTTCCCACGCTTTAGGATCCGCCCTATGAATCGCCTCGCCAAAGCCAAAAATGTCAACTTTATTATTTTCCTGCACTTGTTTTATTGCCTGTTGGATCATTTTTTTCGTTTCTTTTTCATAGATTTTCTCCAACTTAACGATTGATTTTGCACTTTTCAAATTGATATCGCATTCTACATCTGCTACCTTACCCTCTACCTGGACAACAACATCAATTTCAGGATTTCCATGGCGTATCTTCCCCTTTACCTTTGTTTCTGAATTCGTTATTTGATAAACGAATTTTCCGTGCTTTGGACATGAAACATTCCCAACAGAACCAAATTCATTATTTGTCACAATCGTATAAGTTTTACTTTGAAGTTCATTTAACCAGCCAATTAATTTATCTCCATCAAAAACCGCTAATTCTTGAAAATACAACCTAGCGGGTGGATTGCTCATTTCTACATTTTGTTTGCTGAAGGAAGTTTCTTTATCGCCTTCTAACTTTACATGGATACCAGTTAACACAGGCTCTTTCCCTTCACTTACCATATTGGCAATCAGTTCATCTAACGTCACATATCTAGTTGCTGACCATGCTTTTGCAGAGACTTCAAGTGTGTTAAACAATTCATTGGCAGGTATTTTTTCTAAAGAGGTTTGCACCTTTAGTATGTCTTCTGCCTTCCTTCCCTTAGCTACAGCAATATAAAAATCCGATCTCAATTCCCAATCTCTTGACAGTACATCTAATGGTTTCCCGATCCCCTCTTTCGCCAATGCCTCTCCAATCACTAGGATTCTGAGATGTGAAGGATAAATTTTCCTAGGTGCCTCTTTGGTCATTTTTCGTATTGCCTCAAGGACGGTATCCCCCTTTGCCTGAAAGATGATTACTGGTGAACTCCCTCTTGCTTTTTCGGTTATTTCGCCTGGAATTACCACTTGGGCCGTTACAAGATATTTACCATCTATGGTACGATCGATTCCCATGGCTAGAGTTATGGCAAGTTCATTTAATTCACGACGATTCCAGCAGCCTGTTGTGAGTAATAGAATTGCAATCAATAAAATAAAAATTGAAATTCTCTGTGTCATGGAATACGGCCCTTTCCAATTAATTAAATACATAGCTATACGTGAATGGAACATTATAAAGGACGATTTTCTCAACAGCTTCCTATTTTTCCTATCAAAGAATAATATCTCCATAACCCGAAGAAAATATATATTGACTTATTTTAATCAGAATAATTCTCACTGGCATTTAGATTAAATAAATGAAAAGGAAAAAACTATGCTGAAAGACGAGAAAATATCAGTAGCTCAATTTACAAAATTAGTAATATTATTTACAGTCGGGAGTACGATCCTAAGTGCACCTTTGGGTCTAATTTCTTATGCAAGACAAGATGCGTGGATTTCCGTCATTCTTGGAATTTTGATTGGATTATTGGTGATGTGGTTGTATAACATTCTTGGAATTCGTTTCCCCAATATGACGCTGGTCGAAATAAATGAAAAGCTATTAGGTAAATGGTTAGGCAAAGTCATTTCTCTATTTTTTTGTTGTAGTTTGTTCCTTGCTGCAGCAACCTTACTATTTTTTTTAGGAGAGTTTTTGACCGCACACTTTATACCCGAGACACCTATTGAAGTGATTCATATTCTCTTCGTATTAATTATTATTCAAGGTGTACGTCTTGGAATAGAAACAATCGCACGAGCTGGAGAAATACTATTTCCTTGGTTTATTATGTTTTTTATTATTTTTTTCCTTTTTCTTTCTCCTAAAGTAGAGGTTCAAAATATGCTGCCTGTATTAGAGACGGGTATAAAACCAATAAGTTTAGCTACCCTATTGTATCTAGAATTTTCTTCCCTGTCGCTAATCTGTCTGCTTATGGTTTTTCCAGCCTATATTAATCAACCTAAACGGGCTTTAAAAAGCTTTCTTGTTGGGAATTTAATTGGAGGGATTTTACTATTATCTATTACACTTTTAAGCATTTTAGTTCTTGGAGTTGACAATTCTGAAAGGCAACTGTATCCAAGTTATGCTTTAGCCAGAAAAATTAATGTAGGGGGATTTGTACAACGTTTAGAAGCAATGCTCGCCATAATATGGTTCATTTCACTTTATTTCAAAATAACCGTTTATTTTTTTGGATCCGCAGTTGGAATAGCACAAATTTTAAATTTAAAAGATTACAGACCACTGACATTACCCTTGGGCATGATTTTGGTTGTTCTTTCTTTAATCACATACCCAAATGTTACTTATTCACGGTCAGAAAGCATTGAGATATGGATACCTCTCTTACTAACAATTGGGTTTATTTTACCGCTTTCCTTATTAAGCGTAGATATAATTCGAAAAAGAATCCTCAGTAAAATAACAGCAAAAAATTAAAAAAACATAAAAACCTGTTCGAGAAGAGGAATTTGTTTAGGACCTCATTGAACAGGTTTTTTATAAAAATAAATGATTTGTCAAATAATAGGAATCGAATTAAAAGAAAAACACACGAGATTTTTCTATCTATCGTGTGTTTTTCTTTTTCGTATCAACATCAAATCAAAACGTAAAAGCTTATCTGTTTTTTCGTTTAGTACTCTTATTTTTAGGGACATTATCGTAGAATTTTCTTTTCTTTTTCGCCTTGTTACCCTGACCGCCACCCGTTTCTGACTTCTGATTGCGGTCTTGAGTACGGTCGCCTTGCTGTTTATTGCGCCGTGGTTTTTTTGTATCACTGCCCGTACTGAAAACCCTTGGCGTCTCAACACGTTCCCGGCGTGTTCCTTTCATGCCGACAATTTCAAAATCGATGGAACGTTCATCTTTATTTACCTTAACCACCCGAACGGTAATCTCATCACCAATTCGGAATACGTTCCCTGTCCGCTCGCCAATCATCGCAAAATGACGCTCGTCAAAGCGATAATAATCATCCGTCATATAGCTGACATGAACAAGGCCTTCAATTGTATTTGGCAGCTCGACAAACATTCCGAAATTCGTTACAGAGCTGATAATACCGTCATATTCAACGCCGATTTTGTCCTCCATATACTCCGCTTTCTTCAATTCATCGGTTTCCCGCTCGGCATCAACAGCACGGCGCTCCATTTTTGAAGAATGATCGGCAATCTCTGGCAAGCGCGCATTCCATTTTTCCTGTGTTGTCGAATCCAGCTTTCCTTCGATTAAATAGGTACGGATTAAGCGATGAACGATCGTATCCGGATAGCGACGGATTGGAGAAGTGAAATGAGTGTAGAACTCGGTTGATAATCCGAAATGACCAAGGCTTTCCGGATCATACTTTGCCTGTTGCATTGACCGCAGCATGACAGTGGAAATCACCATTTCCTCCGGCTTCCCTTGCACTTCTTCAATAATTTCTTGAAGGGCCCTTGGATGCACATCATTTGCAGTACCTTTTACAATATAGCCAAAGTTTGTAATGAACTCAAAAAATCTCCGCAGCTTATCTTCTTTTGGATCTTCGTGAATACGGTAGATAAAAGGAACTTCCATCCAGTGAAAATGCTCAGCTACAGTTTCGTTAGCTGCAAGCATAAACTCTTCGATTAATCTTTCGGCTACAGACCGCTCGCGAAGAACGACATCGATCGGCTTACTTTCCTCATCAACGAGCACCTTTGATTCTTTAAAATCAAAGTCGATTGCACCACGCTTCATCCGTTTGTTTCTTAGGATGGCAGCCAATTCTTCCATCATTTCAAACATTGGCACAAGCGGTTCGTACCGGGCACGGGTTTCTTCATCATGTTCAGCTAAAATGAGATTCACATCATGATAGGTCATCCGCTCTGTTGTCTTTATGACTGATTGAAAAATTTCATGCGAAACAACGGCGCCCTCTGAAGTTATTTCCATTTCGCAGGATAAAACGAGCCTGTCAACTTTTGGATTTAATGAGCAAATTCCATTTGATAAACGATGCGGAATCATCGGGATCACACGGTCAACTAAATAGACACTGGTAGCCCTTTCCTCCGCTTCAAGGTCAATCGGCGTTCCTTCTTTTACATAATAGCTGACATCCGCAATATGGACACCGAGCTTATAATTGCCATTTTCAAGCTTTGTAACAGTTACCGCATCATCAAGGTCCTTGGCATCGGCGCCGTCAATCGTAACAATCGTTTCATTCCTTAGATCGCGGCGATTGGCCAATTCACTTTCATCAATGGTGTCAGGCACCTCGTTTGCCTGTTTTAACACTTCATCCGGAAAGGACATTGGTAACCCGTGCTTATGTATGACTGAAAGAATGTCCACGCCCGGATCGTTTTTGTGGCCAAGGATGGTGATCACTTCGCCCTCAGCACTTTTCCGTCCTTCTGGATAGGTGATTAGCTTAACAACCACTTTATGGCCTTCGACTGCTCCTTTTGAGGCCGCTTTTGGTATAAAAATATCACTAGCAAACTTTTTATCATCTGGAATTACAAAGCCAAAGCTTTTGCTTTCCACATAGGTTCCGACAATTTGCTGTACTCCGCGTTCAATGATGCGGATAATACTTCCTTCCCGGCGTTGCCCCGTGCTTTCAGAGGAGACACGAGCTAAGACTATATCCCCGTGCATCGCGGTGTTTGTTTCATTTGGCGGAATGAAAATATCATCCATTCCAGGTTCATCTGGCGCGACAAAGGCAAACCCTTTGGCATGACCGATCAGCTTTCCGCGAATTAAATTCATTTTCTCCGGAAGTCCGTAACGGTTACTGCGCGTTCTGACCACTAGGCCCTTTTCTTCCATTTGGACCAGTGCTTTTACAAATTCCTTAAAGTCACTTGAGTCCTGGATACCAAAGGCTGTTTCTAGTTCTTGAACGGTTAATGGCTTGTACGCCTCATCCTTCATGTATTGTAATACCTTGTCTATATGCTTTTGTATATTATCTTCCAAACTAATCCTCCTTTGTAGTTTCCGAGTTAATCGCGCCAGTCTAGCTTTTCTAAAAAGCTATAAACATCCTCATGTAATTGCTCCCGCTCCTTGTCGAGTGTGATGACGTGACCAGATTCTTCGTACCATTTTATTTCTTTCATGACTGATTCAATTTCATTATAAATAATGTTTGCACTCTCAGTGTTAATCATTTTGTCATGACGTGCCTGAACGACAAATGTGGGTGCATAAATCATATCCACATTTTCACGCACATCGGCGATCATTTCCTGTAAGGCCTTTAATGTTTTCATTGGTGTTTTCTTAAACTCATTCATTTCCATTTCGATTTGCTCGTTTGATTTTCCTTCACGATTTTTAAATTCACGAGCATATTCAAGAATTCCTTCGTACATGACCTCTTCACTTTTTATATACATCGGCGCACACATCGGTATAATCGCTTTTATAGGTACAGTGTATCCCAATTTCAAGGAAAATACGCCACCAAGTGATAATCCAGCCACGGCAATTTCGGAGTGACCTTTATTTTTCAAAAATTCATAGCCATTGAGGACATCCTGCCACCAATCTTCTGGCCCCGTATGAACGAGCTCTTCGGGCGGTACTCCGTGGCCTTTGTAGTGCGGGGCATGACAGGTATAGCCTTTTTTCTCTAAAAAACGCCCCAGCATCCGGACATCCGCTGAGTTTCCGGTAAATCCATGTAAAAGAAGTACAGCCCTTTTTCCTCCTTCGAATGTAAATGGCTTCGGTATAGTTACTTTCATGATAAAAAACTCCCTTAATTTCAATTCACTTAGTTTAGTTTTAGCAAAGCAATGGTGAACATTCCAGAAATATGGCTCACGCTTCTGATAATAATTTTTCAACAAACAAAAAACCCGGTCACTCGGACCAGGTTTGTGTGTAAATGATTAAATTTTAAAGTAAGTCACTGCAATAGCAAGCAAGATAAACAAGATTGCTAGGACAACCGTAATACGATGTAAAATCAAATCAAGTCCGCGTGCTTTTTGTTTACCAAATAAAGATTCTGCACCACCAGAAATGGCACCAGATAATCCAGCACTTTTACCAGATTGAAGTAAAACAACACCAATAAGTCCAATGCTGACGATTACTAATAAGATTACTAAAAATGTATGCATAAAGGCCACCTCCTGTTAGTCGCACAATTCACAGTATATTAAATTTATCATATTTTACCGCTTAAGACAATAGTCCCATTGTAACATTCGAAGCCTATGAAATAAAAAAGACACACATCAGAAAATGTGCGCCTTCTTTGATAATAAAATTATTTGCTTAAGTTGTAGAAAGTTTTCTTACCTAAGTATTGAGCTGTTTCACCTAATTGGTCTTCGATGCGAAGCAATTGGTTGTACTTTGCTACACGGTCTGTACGAGATGGTGCACCAGTTTTGATTTGACCAGCGTTAGTTGCAACTGCAATATCAGCAATGGTGTTGTCTTCTGTTTCACCAGAGCGGTGAGAGATGACTGCAGTGTAACCAGCGCGTTTTGCCATTTCAATGGCATCAAATGTTTCAGTAAGCGTACCGATTTGGTTCACTTTGATAAGGATTGAGTTACCAATTCCTTTTTCAATACCTTCAGCAAGTTTACGAGTATTGGTAACGAACAAATCATCACCCACTAATTGAACTTTTTTGCCCAGGCGTTCTGTTAAAAGCTTGTGGCCTTCCCAGTCATTTTCATCTAAACCGTCTTCGATTGACACGATTGGGTATTTAGAAGAAAGTTCTTCGTACCAGTCAACCATTTCTGCAGAAGTCTTCACAACGCCTTCACCAGCAAGATGGTATTTTCCGTCTTCTTTGTTGTAGAACTCAGAAGATGCAGCATCCATTGCAAGCATAACTTCTTCACCTGGCTTGTAACCAGCTTTTTCGATTGCTTCAACAATCGTTTGTAGTGCTTCTTCGTTTGATCCAAGGTTTGGAGCAAAACCACCTTCATCACCAACTGCAGTGTTAAGGCCTTTGCCTTTAAGAACTGATTTTAAAGTATGGAAAATTTCCGCACCCATACGAAGCGCTTCTTTGAAGCTTGGAGCGCCAACAGGCATAATCATGAATTCTTGAATATCAACGTTGTTATCCGCATGTTCCCCGCCGTTAACGATGTTCATCATTGGAACTGGAAGTTGCTTAGAGTTGAAACCGCCAAGGTATTGGTATAAAGGAATATCTAAGTAGTTTGCTGCTGCATGAGCAACCGCCATTGATACGCCTAGGATTGCGTTAGCACCTAGTTTTCCTTTGTTATCTGTTCCATCAAGTTCGATTAAAGCTTGGTCAACAGACACTTGATCTAAAACGCTGAATTCTTCACCAACAAGATGTGGTGCGATAATTTCGTTTACGTTGTCGACAGCTTTTTGAACACCTTTTCCAAGGTAACGTTCTTTGTCACCGTCACGTAGTTCAACTGCTTCATATTCACCAGTAGAAGCACCACTTGGAACCATAGCGCGGCCAAAGGCACCTGATTCTGTAAAAACTTCAACTTCAACAGTAGGGTTACCGCGTGAATCTAATACTTCGCGAGCATATACGTCTGCAATAAATGGCATGTAAAATCTCTCCTTAATAATTAGGTTATTTTAATAATGATGTACCAGTCATTTCAGCTGGCTTTTCAACACCCAATAAGTCTAACATAGTTGGCGCTAAATCCCCAAGGATTCCTCCTTCACGGAGTTGAATTCCTTGTTTTGTCACAATTACCGGCACTGGGTTCGTTGTATGTGCCGTCATTGGTTCGCCTTCTAGTGTAATTACTTCATCGGCATTTCCATGGTCAGCGGTAATAATGGCAGAACCGCCTTTTTCTAAAATTAAATCAACGATTTTTCCTAAGCATTCATCGACTGTCTCAATCGCTTTAATGGTAGGCTCAAGCATACCTGAATGCCCGACCATATCAGGGTTCGCGAAATTCAGTAAAATCGCATCAAATTTATCTGCTTGAATTTCTTTTAAAAGTGCATCCGTTACTTCGTAAGCACTCATTTCAGGCTGAAGATCATACGTTGCCACTTTGGGAGAGTTGATTAAGATTCGCTCTTCGCCAGGGAACTTTTCTTCACGGCCGCCGCTCATAAAGAATGTGACATGTGGATATTTTTCTGTTTCTGCAATTCTTAATTGCTTCAAATTGTTTTGGGATAAGACTTCACCAATAGTGTTATCTAAGTTCGTTGGTTTAAAAGCAACATATCCATCAACCGATTCGCTGAAATGAGTTAAGCAGACGAAGAACAAATCCTTCGGATGCTTTGGCCCGCGGTCAAAGGAACGGAAATCATCGTTCGTAAATGTATTCGAAATCTGAATGGCACGGTCAGGACGGAAGTTATAGAAAATGACTGCATCATTGTCCTGAATTGTGGCAACAGGCTGCCCATCTTCTTTTGTAATAACAGATGGGATTACGAATTCATCGAAGATTCCATGAGAATAAGAATCTTCCACAACATCTAAAGGATTGGTGTAGGTTGGGCCGTCTCCATAGACCATCGAACGGTACGATTTTTCAACGCGCTCCCACCGCTTATCACGGTCCATCGAGTAGTATCTCCCTGAAATCGTTGCAAATTCACCTACACCGTATTCCTTCATTTTGTCCAATGTTTCTTGGATGTATTTCGTCGCTGTTTTCGGACCAACATCACGGCCGTCAAGGAAGGCATGTACATAGACCTTTTCCACGCCTTCTTCTTTTGCCAGCTTTAGTAAGGCAAACATATGTTGAATATGGCTGTGAACACCGCCATCTGACAATAAACCGAATAAATGAAGGGCTGTGCCATTTTTCTTGACGTGCTCCATTGCACCTGTAAAGGTTTCATTTTTTTCAAATTCACCTTCACGAATCGCAATGTTTACGCGAGTTAAACTTTGGTACACGATACGTCCTGCACCAATGTTTAAGTGACCTACTTCAGAGTTACCCATTTGTCCTTCAGGAAGACCCACTGCCTCCCCAGACGCTGTTAAATGGGAATGTGGATACTCGCTCCAAAAACGGTCAAAATTAGGTTTTTTTGACTGGGCAACCGCATTCCCTTTTGTTTCGCCCCTGCATCCAAAACCATCAAGGATGATTAGAGCAACGGGAGATTTACTCATAGCTGCCTGCCTCCAGTAGTTGTAAAAAGGATTGTGCTTCAAGGCTTGCTCCGCCTACTAATGCACCATCAATATCTGGTTGTGCCATGTATTCTTTAATATTTTCTGGTTTCACACTGCCCCCATACTGAATTCTTACCGCATCGGCAACGTCTTGCGAGAATTGCCCGGCAACAACTTGACGGATATGTGCACATACTTCGTTCGCATCAGCAGAAGTAGAAGATTTACCTGTACCAATCGCCCAAATTGGCTCATAAGCGATGACGGTTTGTTTTACTTGTTCAGCTGATAGACCTTGAAGGGCTTTTGCCACTTGATCGCCAACTAATTGATTGGTTTCTCCATTTTCACGCTGTTCTAATGTTTCACCGCAGCATACGATTGGAGTTAAGTTGTATTTAAAGGCTGCTAGAGCTTTTTTGTTCACTGTTTCATCTGTTTCATTGAACATTTCACGGCGTTCTGAGTGTCCGATGATTACATATTGAACGGCAAGGTCAGCAAGTGCTTTTGGGCTGATTTCGCCCGTAAAGGCTCCGCTTTCTTCAAAGTGCATGTTTTGAGCACCGATTTTGACATTCGTTCCTTCAGTTCCTTCGACAAGGCTTTGTAAAAATAATGCTGGTGCACAGATTACAGAGTCCATTTTTTCTGGGGCAGGTACTAGTCCTTTTACTTCTTCTGCAAAGCTTTTTGCTTCAGAAAGTGTTTTGTTCATTTTCCAGTTTCCTGCAATAATTGGTTTACGCATACTGGCACATCCTTTCAAAATTAAAGCGCAAGCGTCCGTGGACGCTGGAGCTAGATAGCTTTCTAAGTTCAAAAAAACTTTACTTTCTATTCTTTCAAAAGTAAATTATTTATCGTTCAATGCAACTACTCCTGGGAGTGCTTTGCCTTCCATGAATTCAAGGGAGGCGCCGCCTCCTGTGGAAATGTGGCTCATTTTATCTGCTAAATTGAATTTTTCAACGGCTGCTGCAGAGTCTCCGCCGCCAATGACTGAATATGTACCTTCTGCTTCAGCAAGTGCTTCTGCAACTGCTTTTGTTCCGCCGGCAAATTTATCAATTTCAAATACGCCCATTGGTCCATTCCAAATCACTAGTTTTGATTTTTGAATAACGTCACGGTAGATTTCAGCTGTTTTCGGTCCAATATCAAGTGCTTCCCAATCGGACGGAATTTCTTCAATTGCAACTACTTTGGTATTAGCATCAGCAGAGAAATCATCAGCAACCACAGCGTCTACAGGCATATAGAAATTAACACCCTTTGCCTTGGCTTTTTCAATAAATGATTTTGCTAAATCAATTTTGTCAGCTTCAAGCAATGATTTTCCAACTTCGTGGCCTTGTGCTTTCACGAAAGTATAAGCAAGTCCGCCGCCAATAATTAAGTTATCAACTAATTCTAGTAGATTTTCAATAACACCAATCTTGTCCTTAACCTTCGCTCCACCGATAATCGCTGTAAACGGGCGTTCTGGATTAGAAAGTGCCTTACCAAGTACATCTAATTCTTTTTCCATTAATAGTCCGGAAACCGCTGGTAAAAGATGCGCAATTCCTTCAGTTGATGCATGAGCACGGTGCGCAGCACCAAAGGCATCATTTACATAAACATCTGCTAATTCAGCAAAAGATTTGGCCAACTCTGGATCGTTCTTTTCTTCGCCAGGATAGAAACGGACATTTTCAAGAAGCAGAACATCGCCTTCGGTCATCGTTTCAATCAATTCTTTCACAGAATCACCATACGCTTCATCTGCCTTCTTCACTTCTTTACCAAGCAGTTCAGATAGTCTGACACCAACTGGAGTTAAGCGCATTTCTTCGACTACTTTTCCTTTTGGACGGCCGAAGTGGCTCGCTAGAATAACTTTAGCGCCTTGATCAACTAAGTATTGAATCGTTGGAAGTGCTGCACGAATCCGCGTTTCATCGGTAATTTTTCCATCCTGCATTGGAACATTAAAATCCACCCGGCAAAATACGCGTTTCCCTTTTACATCGACATCTTTAAGCGTTTTCTTATTCATAAGGACCTCCTAGAGTATTGAAAATTCAGCATATAAGCAGTAAAAAGGGGAGGGGGGCATATACTCCCCGCTCCCCTTTGGAAAACCTTTGTATGATTAACTTCTTATGATTGAAAAACAATCAAAAGTCCGTTCCGATATATTAAAGTCCTTTTTGAGCAAGGTAGTCACAAAGGTCAACAACGCGGTTAGAGTAACCAACTTCGTTATCGTACCAAGATAATACCTTAACCATGTTGCCTTCAAGAATCATTGTTGATAATGCATCGATTGTTGAAGATACAGGAGCTCCGTTGTAATCAGTAGAAACTAATGGAAGATCGCTGTATGCTAGAATTCCTTTTAATGGACCTTCAGCTGCTGCTTTTAATGCAGAGTTCACTTCATCAGCGGTTACATCTCTTTCTAATTCTGCAACTAGGTCAACTACAGAAACGTTCGGAGTTGGAACGCGGATAGCCATACCGTTTAATTTACCTTTAAGTTCAGGTAAAACAAGGGAAACAGCTTTTGCTGCACCAGTTGAAGTAGGAATCATGTTCTCAGCTGCTGCACGTGCACGACGGTAGTCCTTATGTGGCAAATCAAGGATTTGTTGGTCATTTGTGTAAGAGTGAATAGTTGTCATCATACCGCGTTTGATTCCAAAAGTATCATTTAATACTTTTGCAAACGGAGCAAGACAGTTTGTAGTACAAGAAGCATTAGAAATAACATGGTGGTTGTTAGCATCATATTGGTCTTCGTTAACACCCATTACGATAGTGATATCTTCGTTAGATGCTGGTGCAGAGATGATAACTTTTTTCGCACCTGCTTCAAGATGTTTCGCTGCATCTTCACGCTTTGTGAAACGGCCAGTTGATTCAACTACTACGTCTACACCAAGACCGCCCCAGCCTAATTGTGCAGGATCGCGTTCTGCAAGAACTTTCACTTTGTGTCCGCCAACTACTAAGTATTCACCATCAACAGTTACGTCTTCTGCAAGAGTTCCGTGAACAGTGTCATATTTTAAAAGATGTGCAAGCATGTTTGCATCAGTTAAATCATTAATCGCAACGATCTCAACATTGCTATTGTTTAATGCCGCACGAAATACGTTACGACCGATACGTCCAAATCCGTTAATACCAACTTTTACTGACATAATAAATTTCCTCCTTTAATTGGGTAAGGATGTTTTTTATTTTAAAAAGGATTTACCCTTTTAATAACTTTCTTGCTGCACCCTCATCTGTGATTAAGATGGTTGATTCCGGTGCTTGTTTTAAGTATGCTTTTATGGCCTTTGCCTTCGAGCCCCCGCCGGCCACAGCGATGACATTCGGAATATGGACTAAATCTTCTAACTGCAGACCAATCGTTAATACCTTATGAACGATTTCACCTTGTTCGTTAAAATAATAGCCAAATGCTTCACCCACAGCTTGTTGATTTTCTAGCTTTTGCAAAACTCCCGGATTCGTTTTGCGCCGCTCAGCCATTGTGATAGCATCTCCAATCCCATGAAGAACCATGCTTGCTGATTTAATTAGTTTTAAAACGTCATGAATGTCAGGTTCTTTGATGAGTGATTCATAAATTTCGGTACTAACCTGGTCCGGCACATAAAACACTCGATGTTTCGTATGGGTGTTTTTTGACATAATCGAGCAAATTGTGTTTGCTTGATTTTGAACATCCTCACCTACTCCGCCTCTTGCTGGGACAAATAGTAGTTCTTTCTGGGTATGCTCGGGTGCAAGTCTTTCTGCGACAGCTGCCATCGTTGAACCGCCAGTTACAGCAATGATATTTTTTCCGCTGAGCAACTTTTTCATGCACACTGCACATGCCTTGCCAAGTTCACCTTTTACCATTGGCGATTCATCACTATCGCCTGGCACAATGATCACTTTCTTAATACCGAGTCGGTGCTTTAATTCCAACTCCATCACATCAATACCTTTTAATTCACGCATAAATCCTTCTAAGTCTTCTAGCAAATTTTTCCCTTCAGGCGTTAAACTCATTCCCACATTATTAGTGTAAATTAAATTTTGCTCCCTTAGGAATTCTACTTCGCCTCGAAGGACTCTTTCCGTATATCCAAGGCTAACCGCTAAACTCCTTCTCCCTACCGGCTGCATAAAACCTATATCCCTTAGGATAGAATATCTCTTCTGAAGGACTTGAAGGAGATCGGGTAATAGTCTTTTCTGGATATCGATTAATGACTGCATGAATCTCATGCTCCTTTATTATATGTAGTTGGTCTTAAAATGTCCACCATAGACATATTATGTCCCGCTACATCCAAAAAAAATAACCCCTGCTACGTTTTTTATTGTAACAGGAGTGAAAACCTATTTCAACTGTTAAGATTGGCTTTTTTTTCATGCAAACGGTTACTTATGTCAAATTTGTTAATGACACCAAAACCTGCTTCTACTCCATCAATATGAACGACAGGAATCATTAAACCGTATTGTTCGGTCAATTCATCACTGGATTCAATATTAATTTCTTCTAAAGTGAAATCCCATTCTTTGCTGAGTTCGTGCAGTGTTGACTTAGCTTTGTCACAAAGCGGGCAGCTTTTCCTTGTGTAAAACGTGATTATTGTTTGCTCCATCATTTGGTTTCCTTTCAATCAAACCTTTTTCTTTTTGCAGAAGAAGGTATGCCCATTTGATCCCGGTACTTAGCGACGGTTCTTCGTGAAACTACCATACCTTCCTCTGTTTTTAATTGTTCCACAATATCTTGATCCGAAAGAGGCTTTTGTTTATTCTCATTTTCTATTAACGTGGAGATTTTCTTCTTTACTTGTGTGGATGAGGTATTTTCATCGTCCGACACGGTTTGAATCGTACTTGTGAAAAATGATTTTAGCGGAAAGGTCCCGTATGGTGTTTGCACATATTTTTCTCGAACCGCTCGACTAACGGTAGATTCATGGATATCCAATTCTCCAGCAATTTCCTTCATCGTCATCGGTACTAAATTGTTTGAACCTTTTTGAAAAAATGTTTCCTGCTTTTCAATTATTTTTGCAATTACCTTAGTTAGTGTCTCTTTCCGCTGCTCAATACTTTTTTGAATCCAATTATAATCTTGCAGTTTATCCTGCAGGAAGCGGCTTACCTGTTGGTCCTGGTCCTTGAATTTATGATAATACTGCTCATTTAGGCTAATCCTTGGCAGCGATTCATCCGACATCCTGACAGTTAGACCCTCGCCCGATTGCTCAACGATGGCATCTGGAATAATATATGTGGTGGTTTCTTTTCCTAGACTGGTTCCCGGCTTTGGGTTCAAGGATTGAATTTGGTCGAAAATATCTTGGATCTCTTTAAGGGTCACCTTTAGTTCTTTTGCGATAGGCTTCCACTTTTTTTCGGCGAACGGAATAAAATACTCAGAGACAATCTTTTGAGCTAATTCATTATTTGGGTCTAGATAATAGATTTGCATCAATAGGCACTCTTGCAGGTTTCTTGCACCAATCCCCGCAGGCTCGAGTGTTTGAATGATGGCCAAGCATTCCTCGACGACATCTTCCATTACTCTTAGCTTTTGGGCGATTTCGTTAAGGTTGCCTGTAAAGTAACCGTTTTCATCAAGATTCTGAATCAGATGTCGAATTACAGTTAATTGTTCCGCTGATAAGTTCGTTATTTTCAATTGTGATAATAGATACTCTTCAAGTGAGAAGGGTTTATCGGCAATTTGCTCAATCCAATCCTTTTCCACCTTTTGGTTTTTCCGGCGATTTCGGTCAATGAGTGGATTCATTGGTTTAATATTGCTATGTTCAACCTGCAACAGGGGATTTTCAAGTGCCTTATCGTCTAAGAAAGCAGTTAACTCTTGGGCAGAGTACTGCAACAATGCAATGGCCTGAGATAGCTCCTGTGTCATTGCCAATTTTAATGTCTGCTGTTGCCATAAACCAGCCTTTAAGTTCATTCGTATCCCCCCTGTTTTCTATTTTACACGATAGAGGGAGTTTCGGGAATGAAAAATGATAAACTAGGAAATTTGGTAAACTGAATTTATCCAATAAAAAGCCCCCTGTTTACAATAAACAGGGGGCTTTGGTTATGCGCTCGGCAGGAATCGAACCTGCATTTCAAGCTTCGGAGGCTTGCGTGCTATCCGTTGCACCACGAGCGCTAAATTGTAACGACTTACATATTATATGCCAGTTTCCCGTACTTTGCAAGTAAAGATTCAGTTTAAAATTCTTAAAAATGGATAAGATGGATTAGGGAAAGTTGTCGAACAATTTTATAGTCATATTGTTTGACCTTTATTGACCATCAGTGTATGATAACAATACATATTACTATTACCTTTACAATCAAAGGAGGAAGAAAAATGAATTTGATCCCTACTGTTATTGAACAAACAAACCGGGGCGAGCGTGCCTATGACATTTACTCCCGTTTGTTAAAAGACCGGATTATTATGCTGGGAAGCGCCATCGATGACCATGTAGCTAACAGCATTGTAGCACAATTATTATTCCTAGAAGCGGATAATCCTGAAAAAGATATTTCTTTATATATCAACAGCCCAGGCGGCAGCATCACAGCTGGTATGGCGATTTATGATACGATGCAATTCATCAAACCAAAAGTTCAAACAATTTGTATTGGGATGGCAGCATCCATGGGTGCATTCTTACTTGCAGCTGGTGAAAAAGGAAAGCGTTATGCCCTTCCAAATGCGGAGGTTATGATTCACCAACCACTAGGCGGTGCTCAAGGACAAGCAACTGAAATCGAGATTGCTGCGAAACGAATCCTATTCCTTCGTGAAAAATTGAATGGAATTTTATCCGAACGGACTGGCCAGCCTCTTGAAGTAATCGCCAAAGATACAGACCGCGACAACTTCATGACCGCTGAACGCGCAAAAGAATATGGTTTAATCGACCATATCATTACACGTAACCTAATTGATGATGAGAAGAACAATAAATAAGTAACATGTAAGCAATCGGTATCGACCGGTTGCTTTTTATTCTCCCAAAAAATAAATAGGCCGGTTCCATATGGAGCCGGCAGCAAATATATTACTGTTCTTTTTGAATAAAATCAGCCAATGCTTCAATCGCAGATGCTTCATCCTCTCCATCTGCCACAATATCAATCATGACACCAGAGCCAACTGCAAGGCTCATTAAGCCCATAATGCTTTTCGCATTGACTTTCTTTCCATCTTTCTCAAGAAAAATATCCGCAGAAAACCGATTTGCTTCTTGGACAAAAAGAGCTGCTGGGCGTGCTTGAAGACCTGTTTTTAATTTTACTTCTACTTGTTTGACTAACATTACAATTCCTCCTCATGTTTATTGTTTATCGTCTATATTTCTTGGAGCTTGTTCACAAAATTTACTACGAGCACATGTTATGGCTTTCACATGATTACCTATTCAAGAATTTCTATTCTTTTACCATCATATCCCCTGAACGAAGCCTTTCAGCAATTGCATCAATTTTTCTCAAACGATGATTTATTCCAGATTTACTGATTGCACCACCAGAAACCATTTCACCCAATTCCTTAAGGGTCACATCGGTATAGTTTAAGCGGAGCTCTGCAATTTCTCTTAATTTCTCAGGTAAAATTTGCAGACCGACCGTTTGATTGATGTAGCGGATATTCTCGACCTGCCGAATCGACGCACCAATTGTTTTATTAAGATTGGCTGTCTCACAGTTTACAAGTCGATTGACTGAATTGCGCATATCACGAACAATCCGAACATCCTCGAAGCGAAGAAGGGCGTTATGGGCACCAACAATATTTAAAAACTCGGTTATTTTCTCTGCTTCTTTTAAGTAGGTAATGTAACCTTTCTTGCGTTCAAGTGTTTTGCTATTTAGCCCAAATGTATTCATTAATTCGCATAAAGAATCATTGTGTTCTTTATAGAGCGAAGCAATTTCTAAATGATAAGAAGATGTTTCTGGATTATTGACGGATCCGCCAGCTAAAAATGCACCACGAAGATAAGAACGCTTACAACATTTCTTCTTTACAAGTTCTGGTGAAATATCATGAATGATCGTAAAACCTTCACCGATAATTTTGGTATCCTCGAGAATTTCCTTTGCTTGCTGGGATAAACGGACAATATAGACATTGTTTTTTTTCAAACGCATCTTTTTCCGAACAAGCAGCTCAACTTGGACATCATAACTCTTTTTTATTAATGTATATATTCTTCTGGCAATCGCAGCATTTTCGGTTTGAATATCCACAACTAACTTACGATTTGAGAATGAAAGGGAACCATTCATCCGAATGAGAGCAGATAGCTCTGCTTGAATGCAGCACGTTTTCACTTCTAAGTTAGTTAATTCTTTTTTCGTTTCCGAAGCGAAAGACATCCCTTTCCCCTCCATACTAAAAACACACTATTCTCATGCGTTTTTTAATAAGTACTATTATTACGTTTCATAACGCTTTTTGGTTTCAACTAAAAGCAAATTATATAATATTTTTGCCACTTTTTTCGGGTCATGACGTAATGCGCCATTTTCTTGATAGGCAATATCGGCATGAACCACTTCAAGCCCTAATTCAAACAGGCGCGGCAAATCGTAAACAACAGGATCGGCCAACTCTTCATTATAACGGAGCTGGATGTCCTGTGGAATTTCTTCATTGTTCACAAGGATGGTATTGATAAACGCACAGCTCATATGATCATACAAGGCCTTTACATGGTCGCTTGCTGAAAAACCATGTGTTTCCCCCGCCTGGGTCATTAAATTACAGATATAAACCTTTTTGGCGTGAGAACGGCACAGCTCATCCCCGATTTTTGGAACCAGCAAATTAGGCAGTATGCTCGTATATAAACTCCCTGGCCCAATGATAATTAAATCGGCTTGACGAATCGCTTGAATGGTCTCTGGTAAAGGACGAATATTCTCCGGCGTCATAAATACCTTTTTAATTCTTTTACCTGAATAGGGAATTTTCGATTCCCCTGAGACAATCGTTCCGTCTTCCATCTCAGCATGGAGGACAACACTTTGATTGGCTGCAGGCAGGACTTTGCCGTGAACATTTAAAATTTTACTCATTTCCTGAATGGCATGAACAAAATTACCCGTAATTGATGTCATCGCCGCTAGGATTAAATTACCAAGCGAATGTCCGGAAAGTTCATTCGATGTTTTAAATCGATGTTGAAACATTTCCTCTACGAGCGGTTCCACATCCGATAATGATGCTAACACATTGCGGATGTCGCCAGGAGGAGGAATATGCAAGTCCTCACGCAAACGTCCTGAGCTGCCGCCGTCATCTGCGACAGTCACAATGGCGGTAATATCGACAGGATACTGTTTTAATCCACGCAATAAAACTGGCAATCCTGTTCCTCCGCCAATGACGACAATTCGTGGCTGTCCGTAAATGCTCATGTAGTTTTTTCCTTTCTCCTCTCAATGTCACGATGAGAAATACATGTCTTGTAGTCCTTTTTGAAAAATTCACCAAGATACTCAGCTAGTGTTACCGAACGATGCTGACCACCTGTACAGCCAATTGCAATGACTAGCTGCGCTTTCCCTTCCCGCTTATAATGCGGAAGCATGAAGGAGAGCAGGTCGGTTACTTTTTCTAAGAACTTATGCGTCTCATTCCATTTTAATACATAGCCGGAGACATCTTCATCTAACCCCGTTTTAGGTCTCATATGCTCGATATAATGGGGATTAGGCAAGAAGCGCACATCAAACACTAGATCCGCATCAATGGGAATTCCATACTTAAAGCCGAATGACATGACATTGACAGTGAAGATTGATTGTTTATTCGCGGTAAATTCCGTTAATATTTTCTCACGAAGTTCCCTCGGTTTCATCTGGGAAGTATTGTAAATCACCTGAGCCCTGCCTTTTAGTTCTTCAAGAAGCTCGCGCTCAAGCGTGATTCCTTCTAACGGCAGACCTGTCTGTGCGAGTGGATGTGACCGCCTTGTTTCCTTATATCTGCGCACTAATGTGGAATCATCTGCATCTAAAAATAAGATCCTCGGAGCTACCCAGGATGTTTCTGCCAGCTCATCTAATGCTTTAAAGAGATGATCAAAGAATTCTCTGCCCCGCAGGTCCATCACGAGAGCAACTTTATTCATCTTATTCCCGGATTCCTTCATAAGTTCGAGGAATTTTGGAAGCAGCGTTGGAGGCAAATTATCAACACAGAAGAAGCCTAGGTCTTCAAAACTTTGAATAGCTACAGTTTTTCCTGCACCAGACATCCCTGTAATAATGACCATTTGTATGTCATTTACTGCACCGGTACTCATGATTTATTCCCCCTATAAATTAGCTTGGATCTAATCGGTAACTGATTAGTTGAAAGTCTTTTGTATAAGTAAAAGTACCGTAAATAATACCTTTTCCATGAATCATATAATCAAGAATATGATAATCACCAGCAGCCATTGGCAAATTTTTCAATTGGTCAATCATTTGCCATTCCAACTTCCCTTCCTCAGATTCGTCTAAGTCGACTCCATCCGAATCAGTTGCTACAAATGTAAACATCATCCATTCTGAAAGCAGCTGGTCATTTTCTTTCATAATCATTGTAAAAATCCCTTTTAATTGCGGATTTTTTAAATAGATTCCCGTTTCCTCACGGTATTCCCTAATACAGGAATCCCGCACAGATTCGCCTGGCTCCATTTTCCCGCCAGGAGCCACCCACCAGCCGCGGCGTGGTTTTTGCAGCAGCAATATTTTTTCGTCTCTAATCAATACACAATTGGTGACTCGTTGCACAGCATTCACCCTCTTTTACACAGCATCTGCCATTTAACAACTCTCCCTTGAAGCTTGGTCTTTTTTTATACAAGCTCTCTAGAGACATGGCTATATTTCCTACTATAACTTTGAATTCATTCTTATCATTATACTATTTTTAGGATACAGTCACAATGAATTCAAAGTTGATATTTCTGTTAATTATTTGTGCTTTGGAAAAATATAGAGGGATGAGCAGGTCTAGCTCAAAAAAATAGCACAGGCTACGGGCCTGTGCATGAAAGAAATATATTTTTAAAGGGGGTCAATTACTGTTTCTATCATACCGTAACTTTATTGCACTATTGTTACAGAAGAATTAAAACAGAGTTACGTTTTTGTAAATCCCCACTGCAATATTTCTTTTTAACTTTTTTGTTTCATTCCCTCTTTAAGTTCCTCAATATAATGCTGGGCGCTTTGGGCCGCAATACTGCCATCTCCAGTCGCTGTTACAATCTGGCGCAGTGTTTTTTCACGAATATCACCTGCAGCATAAATTCCCGGTACCCTTGTCTCCATCCGGTCATTCGTTTCAATGTATCCATTTTCATTTGTAATTCCAAGGCTTGCAAATGGTTTCGATAACGGTACCATTCCGATGTAAATGAAGACACCATCAGCCGGTAATACTTGCTCTTCGCCATTTTCGGTTGATACGAGTGTGACACTGCCTACTTTGCCCTCTTTATCATTAATGGACTTGATTGTGTGATTCCAAATAAAATCCACTTTCTCATTTGCAAAGGCACGATCTTGAAGAATTTTCTGAGCGCGTAATTCATTACGGCGATGGACGATGGTTACCTTGGAAGCAAAGCGGGTTAAGTACACACCCTCTTCAACAGCTGAATCCCCTCCGCCAATGACAAATAATTCTCTTCCTTTAAAGAAGGCTCCATCACAAACCGCACAATAGGATACACCGCGGCCGCCCAGTTCTTTTTCCCCTGGAACGCCAATTTTCTTATATTCTGCACCTGTTGTAATGATAACAGCGTAAGCTTTATATTGCTTTGAGCCTGCGACAACGATTTTATAGTCGCCATGGTCTTGGATTTCTTTGATATCACCATACGCGTATTCAGCACCAAATTTTTTCGCATGTTCGAACATTTTTGTTGATAAATCCGGCCCTAAAATACTTTCAAAACCTGGATAGTTTTCAACGTCCTCCGTATTGGCCATCTGTCCGCCCGGCATCCCGCGCTCAATCATTAATGTAGATAGGTTTGCTCTCGATGTATAAACAGCCGCAGTCATCCCCGCAGGGCCAGCACCGGCAATAATAACGTCATAAATTTTTTCTTCTGACATTTTGTGGTCACTCCTTAAAAAAAATACGATTAAGTAAGATTATTGTTCCCTTACTTAATCGTATATAACAAATGTTTTATCGTCCACCAATATGCTTAATTCAAATAGTTATTTACAATTTTCACATATTTACCAATGGTTGCGGAGGATATTCCATACCGATCGGCTACCTCTTGCTGGGAAACCTTTTCACTACGCAGTTTGTGCCAAATATACTCGACGGCGCCCGCCCAGGCACGTTTATTTTTCAATTGGAGCCTGTCTTTGGAAACCTCGACAAACACAGAAAACCACATCAAATATAAACCGGACTCTATGGTGCCAATTGGTTGAAAGGTTTCATAAAAGAGTTCGGCAACTTCCTGTGCATCGGACGTCTCAGAAGGTCTTCCCGAACGAATCAATGAAATATATTCCTTTTCCAAGGGCGTGAATTTTTGATTTTGAATCAGCCGTTTGGAGGTGATGATTTCCTCTTTTTTACTCGAAACAGTCGTGAGAAAAAGGGCAAATAAGCGCTCCTCTACATAGTCGCTGTCCAGTTTTTGAAAAATTGAACCGGAAAGGTCTTCAAAACCGTTAGCAGGTGCATTTTCCTTGTTCCATGGTTCGGAGCCTTCTTTATCAGGATTAAGATCCAGAACTTTTTTCCAAATATTTCTCGCAAACGTTTCATTGCCTGTGAAATAGGCAGAATAGGAAAGCCAATAGTAAAACGGACTATCACCATCAAAGCCGTGCTTATATAGTTTTTTCAGCCATAAATAGGCTAGGTCATATTCTCCTACTAAAGCAAATGATGCCCCAAGTTTGAATTGCTGTTCACTTAGCAGCGGTTGAATTTTCTTTAAGATGTCAATCATCCCGGCAACATCTCTCTCCTGGCCCTGATAATAGGCAAATACAAGCCTGTTACATAGGGCATGAAGATTACCCGGATTTCGCTCTAATACCTCATCTAAAATGGATTCCGCCTTTTTTGCCTTTCCTAAATAAAAATAGGCGAGCGCTAAGTTGTTATACGCAGACCAGTACTCTGGATAATCCTTGACTACATCTTTTAACAGTTCAATTGCTTTTGGAAAGTATCCTGACTCAAGCAGGTCACGAGCCTGTTCTTGTTTAACGATAAGGTCATCCTGCTGATACAGATCATCCTCAAGATCTTCTGCTTCCAATGTAAGTACATCTAGTAAATCCTCAGTGTCCTCGCTAAAGTCACCATCTGGGTCTAGCTGTAAATACAGTTTGGCGTGGTGATACGCATCTTTAAAAAATCCCATATGGGCATAATTATTGGCCAAAAAGTAATGGCATTCCACCATTTCTTGATCTAGTTCTTCAAGGATGAGGTGCAAGAGCCGGTTGGAATGTTCAAACTCGCCAAGTTCTGTTGACACAATCGCCAACTGGCATATAATCATCGGTTCACCCGGTTCAAGCTGCATCGCTCGCCCAAGATATTTTTTTGCCTTTATAAAATCACGGCGATGGTATGCCTTTAAACCCTTCGTGAAATAATATTCCCCCGTAGGAACAAATGTAAGTAATTTTCCCATATGCTTTCTTGCTTTCGCGTCTTTACCCATGAAGTCCTCCACATTTTTAACATAACTAATGTAGTATACCACACTAAGGAGTTGTTCGAGAAGGGCTAGTATTGGGGGGAATTTCGGTTTGGTTATGGGAGATATGGTGAAATGGAAGGATCTTTACAATTTTTGTTGAATTAATCTTACTTTTGTAAAATTGTTGGTGCGTTTTGTAAAATAAGTTCTCAGTTTTGTATAAATACAGCCTGTTTTGTAAAATTTGCCCTTAATTTTGTATAATTCTCTTTGCAATGTAGTTCCAAATAAATAAAACCGGTCGATTTACGACCGGTCTTTGTGTCTTTCTTCTAATGTTTTGAGTACTTCATTGAATGGAAGGCCTTGTTCTACCAGCAATACCTGCAAGTGATAAAGCAAATCAGCTGCTTCCCAACGCAGTTCCTCAGCATCGCGGTTCTTCGCCGCAATAATTACTTCGGCTGCTTCTTCCCCGACTTTTTTCAAAATCTTATCGACGCCTTTTTCAAACAGATAGGTAGTGTAAGCCCCTTCTGGACGCTCCCGTTCGCGGTCAACGATGACTTTTTCAAGCGATTGTAAGATTTGATAATCTGCCAGACTTGAAGTCCCCGTATAGCCCCTTTCAGAAAAACAACTAACCGCACCAGTATGGCAAGCAGGTCCTTTCGGATATACAAGGACTAATAATGCATCTTGGTCACAGTCATAATTCATGCTGACAACTGTCTGTGTATTACCGCTAGTTGCACCTTTATGCCATAATTCCTTGCGTGAACGGCTGTAGAACCATGTTTCGCCCGTTTCAATGGTTTTGGCGAGCGATTCCTCATTCATATAAGCGAGCGTTAATACTTCTTTTGTTCCAGCATCTTGAATAATGGCTGGCACTAACCCTTTTTCATCAAATCGTACATTCATCGAACCGTCACTCCTTTTTCCCGTAAATAGCTCTTTACTTCATGAACGGATGTCTCTTTATAGTGAAAGATGGACGCAGCTAGCGCCGCATCTGCTTTTCCGGCTAAGAACGCTTCCTCGAAATGTTCCGAATTCCCGGCCCCGCCCGAAGCAATGACAGGAATGGTTACAGCTTCGCTTACAGCCTTTGTGAGCTCCAGATCGAATCCATTCTTCTCACCGTCACTATCCATGCTCGTTAGCAAAATTTCACCCGCACCCAAACGGTCAGCTTCTCTAGCCCACTCAACAACTAATTTGTCTGTCGGTGTTCTGCCGCCGTGCGTGAATACCCGCCATGTCCCAACTTCTTCATCATACTTCGCATCAATCGCGACAACAATGCATTGCGAACCAAAGTAGCTGGCACCTTCCTTAATCAGTTCTGGGTTAAGGACCGCCGCCGTGTTCAGCGACACTTTATCCGCGCCGGCACGGAGGATTCTTTTCATATCTTCCAACGCATTAATGCCCCCGCCTACCGTAAACGGAATTGCCAACTCAGAGGCGACGGCCTTTACGACTTCAACCATTGTTTTTCGGCCTTCCACAGAGGCGGAGATATCTAGAAAAACAAGCTCATCCGCTCCCTGCTCATCGTAAAAGCGTGCAAGTTCAACAGGATCGCCGGCATCGCGCAGTTGCACAAATTGGATTCCTTTGACTACTCGGCCATCTTTTACATCTAGGCATGGGATGATTCTTTTTGTTAGAGTCATCGGGAGACCCCCACTTTCAGGGCTTCTTTTAACGTGAAGCGGTTTTCATAAAGGGCTTTGCCGACGATAGCTCCTTGAATCCCTTGGGATGCAATGGCTTGTAAGTCTGCTAAACTGCTCACCCCGCCGGAGGCAATCACATTTTTCCCCGTCACTTCGGCCATTTCACAAACAGCGGCAATATTAGGACCGGCTAGTGTTCCATCCGTAGCAATATCGGTAAAAATAAACGTCTCCGCGCCAGCTTCAGCAAAGCGCTTGCCGAGTTCGACAGCCTTTAGTTCTGAAGTATCCAGCCATCCGTGTGTCGCCACATAGCCGTTTTTGGCATCAATGCCGACCGCAATTTTCCCGCCGTATTTTTTGATCATATCGATAGCAAATTCGGGGTTAGAAACTGCAATACTTCCTATAATAACGCGGTTTACACCATTCTCGAGATAGTGGATAATATCCTCCTCCGAACGAATGCCGCCGCCTATCTGAATGTTTACATTTAACTTCTGCGCTGCTTCAATCACAAACCGGTTATTCACTCGCTTGCCATCCTTTGCCCCGTCAAGGTCCACCATGTGAATCCACTCGGAACCATCTGCGGCAAAACTTTTGGCCATATCAAATGGCGAGTCACCATAAATGGTTTCTTGATCGTAGTCCCCTTGGAGTAGTCGGACGCACTTGCCGCCGCGCATATCAATTGCTGGATAAATCGTTAAACTCATCGGATTGCCTTCCTTTCCTCCACCATTTGTAGAAAATTAGCGAGAAGGGCCATGCCTAGCTTGCTGCTTTTTTCAGGGTGAAATTGCATCCCAAATATATTATCTCTGCCCACAACCGCAGAAACTTGCTCGTTATAATTCGCTTTCGCCAGTAACACGTCCGAGTTTTCCGCATCAACAAAATAGGAATGGACGAAATAAACGTAATCCTCTTCTAAGTTTTTTAATAGAGGGGATTCTTGGACAAATTCAAGCCGATTCCAGCCCATGTGCGGAACTTTATAGGTCTGTCCTTCTGTGGTTTTTCCCGGAAAACGATAGACACTGCCTGGCAACAATCCTAACCCTTCCGTCGGTCCATTTTCTTCACTTCGTTCAAACAGAAGCTGCATTCCTAGGCAAATGCCAAGAAGCGGTTTACCTGATGATGCGAATTCCTTAATCGTCTCAACTGGCAAACGCTCCATCGCATCCCGAAAAGAGCCCACACCTGGAAGAAGTAAGGCATCCGCGGCCAACAGCTCACCCTTATCAGCCGAAATAAAATACTCAGCACCGAGCCGCTCCAACGCCTTGCTAACACTAAACAGATTACCCATTCCATAGTCAACAATGCCAATCATCTATAACATCCTTTCAAGGTGCCTATCATGGTGCCTGACACCTTAGTTATGTTTTTCACATGGTGCCTGACACCACTACACTACACTACACTGATTTCTTCTAGAGCATTCCTTTAGTCGATGGCACGCCTTTGATGCGCGGATCGATGGTTGTTGCTTCGTCGAGGGCACGCCCGAGTGCTTTAAAGACGGCTTCGATCATATGGTGTGTATTTTTTCCGTAATGGACGATGACATGAAGATTCATCCGGGCCTCGAGTGCTAGTTTCCATAAAAATTCATGAACCAGCTCGGTGTCAAATGTGCCCACTTTTTGTCCTGGGAACTCGGCACGCATTTCTAGATGTGGGCGATTACTAAGGTCAACAACAACCTGTGCTAACGCTTCATCCATCGGTACAAAGGCATTTCCATAGCGCTTAATACCGCGTTTGTCTCCCAATGCTTCGCGTAAGGCCTGTCCAAGACAAATACCAATGTCTTCTGTTGTATGGTGATCGTCGACTTCTGTATCTCCGTTGGCATTCACTGTCAGGTTGAATTGTCCGTGCTTGGTGAACAAATCAAGCATATGGGTCATGAACGGTACACCCGTTTCTAAATTGGACTGACCTTCCCCATCCACATCTAATGTTAATTGAATTTGTGTTTCATTCGTGTTCCGTTTAATACTTGCGATTCTTTCCATGAAATGGGACCCCCTATTTATTGTGCAGTACGATAATTTTATAACTTTCCGTCGTTTTTCAATCGGAATTCAACAGCCCGTGCGTGAGCCTCAAGCCCTTCCTTCCGGGCAAATTCAGCAATTTTAGCCCCATTCTCTACCATTGCCTTTTGGCTGTAGATGATCACGCTGGACTTTTTCTGGAAATCATCGACATTCAACGGGCTAGAGAAGCGGGCTGTCCCGTTGGTCGGAAGAACATGATTAGGACCAGCGAAATAGTCCCCAACCGGCTCCGAGCTATAACGGCCGATAAAAATGGCTCCTGCGTGTCGGATTTTCCCAAGCAGTTCGATCGCATTTTCTGTGATGATTTCTAAATGTTCGGGTGCTAATTGGTTGACGGTTTCGATGGCTTCTTCAATCGTATCGGTTATGTAAATAGCACCATAATCCGCAATTGAGCGGGAAGCGATGTCTTTTCGTGGCAGCAGCTCGAGCTGCTTTTCCACTTCCATGCTGACTTCCTCTGCCAGGACACTTGAAGGTGTAACCAAGACACTGCATGCCCGCGGATCATGCTCGGCCTGTGATAGCAGGTCTGCCGCAACCTCGTCCGCTCTTGCTGTTTCATCTGCCAAAATGGCAATTTCACTTGGGCCGGCAATCATATCAATGTCAACATCCCCGAAAACCTCACGTTTTGCCAATGCCACATATATATTTCCGGGGCCGGTAATTTTATCCACAGAGTTAATTGATTCGGTTCCATAGGCAAGGGCAGCAATCGCTTGGGCTCCTCCCACCTTATAAATTTCTTCAACGCCCGCTTCCTTGGCTGCAACAAGTACTGCAGCAGGTAATTGGCCTTGGTCGTCTGGCGGCGACACCATCACGATTCGCTTCACACCAGCTACTTTCGCTGGAAGGACGTTCATAAGAACGGAGGAAGGATACGCTGCTGTTCCGCCTGGCACATATACCCCGACCGAATCAAGCGGCGTAATTTTTTGGCCTAGGACGGTACCATTTTCCTCCGTTGTCATCCATGAAGGCCGGAGCTGCTTTTCATGAAACGAGCGGATATTATCCGAAGCTTCTCGGACAATCGAGAGAAAACGCTCATCTATCTGCGCGTAGGCTTCCTCTATTTCTTTCTCAGTAACGGAAAAAGAAGATAAGTGCACACGGTCGAATTTCTCGGTATATTCCCGCAACGCTTCATCACCAAGCGTGCGAATCGCTGAGATAATTTCTTTGACTACGGTTACCTGCTCGGAGGTACCGGACTCGATCGAACGCTTTAATGAAACGAGGTCATCTACTTTTACTATTTTCATTTTAATCTTCCTCCAAAGAGACGACTTTACTAAGCCTTGTTACCAGTTCGTCAATCTTCGTGTCCTTGATGCGGTAACTAACAGGATTAACGATAAGGCGGGATGTGACATCCACAATTCTCTCATATTCAACGAGACCATTTTCCCTCATCGTCCGGCCGGTGGAAACAATATCGACAATCCGGTCCGATAAACCAATGATTGGAGCTAGTTCGATCGAACCGTTTAATTTGATAATTTCCACCTGTTCTCCCTGCTCACGAAAATAGGCTTCAGCCACATTCGGGTATTTCGTTGCTACCCTTGGTGCCACATCATTCATTTTTGTTCCGGGAAGACCCGCCACTGCTAAATAGCAAGCACTTATTCTTAAATCGAGTAGCTCGTAAACATCACGCTCTTCCTCCAGCATGACATCCTTGCCTGCGATACCGATGTCGGCGACCCCATGCTCTACATAGGTAGGAACATCTGTCGGCTTTGCCAAAATAAAACGCAGACCCTCATTTTCAACCTCGATGATTAATTTACGTGAATCATCAAATTCGGGCGGAAGCTCGTAACCAGCTTTCCGAAGCAATTCAACCGCTTCTTCAAAAATACGCCCTTTCGGCATAGCAATTGTAAGTATATTATTCATCGGCACGTCCTCCGAGTAAGTAGGTAGTATCCGCAAATTTCTTTGTATAGGCATCAAGGTTTTTGACGCCATTAATATCCTGAAGCACGGTCCGTTTACCTTCTTCATGCATCTGTTTAGCTAATTGAAAGGCTTCCTTCCGGCGCTCCTGACTGAAGAAGATGCAGGTAACTGCATTTTCAAGGTCGATATTTCCAAGTGCCTCTAGAAGCCGGTCAAGGTGCACCGCGAACCCGGTGGCACTTGCATTTTTGCCAAACTTCTCGATTAAGCTGTAGCGGCCGCCATTACCTATAGGAAAGCCAACATTCCCCGCATAAACTTCAAATAATATTCCAGAATAGTAGCTCATATGGCTGACGATGGTAAAATCAAATTTCACTTGGTCCTCTACACCGTAGTCGTTCAGACAATCCCACAGTTCTTTTAACTGCAGAAGAGCCAGCTTACCTTGTTCATTTTCAATTAAATCAAATGCCTTGCCGATTACTTCGATTCCTCCCCTTAAGTCGAGGAATTGAAGTAGTCTTTGCTTATCAATCGATGATAGTGATAAGGAGTTCACATGCTCACGGTAACCGACATAATTTTTTTCATATAAAAATCTTCGTAACGAATTAGCCCGCTCGTCAGTCCCAAGGATTTGTAAAAATAATTCCTGAGCAAAACCAATATGACCAATCGATACTTGAAACTCAGATAATCCTGATTTTTTTAAAGAAGAGATAAGCAAGGCAATAACCTCGCCATCGCACGAAACAGTTTCGTCATTTAGGAATTCCACACCGATTTGTTCAAATTCGGCGGGACGGCCGCCTTCACGCTGTTGAGCGCGGAACACGTTAGCGGAGTAGGCTAACCGAAGCGGCATATCGTCCTGCAATAGTTTGGATGCGGCTACGCGGGCGATTGGTGCTGTCATATCAGGTCGTAAAACCAGTGTATGCCCTTGTTTGTCGAGCAATCGGAACAACTGGGCATCCTGAATGGCCGATGCTGATCCAACTGTTTCATAGTATTCCAGTGTGGGTGTTTCAATAAATTGGCAGCCCCAAAGTTTGATGGTATCTTCCATTAGAGTGCGAACACTGTGTTTTTTTTCATACAACTCTGGTAGCGTATCTCTCATGCCTAAAGGCTTTTCAAACATAAACAAGCGACTCATCCTGCTCATCCTTTATTTTAGATTACGTTATTTTAAAATTTTCTAAATGCTTTAGTCTGCTAATGTGATAATGAATTAAAGTAGTTTTAGTTTACCCTTAGAAAAACTATTCGTCAATGAAAAAATCTGAAACTTTTTCAGAGTGGGATTCCGCCAATCTTTGGTAGGATTCCGCCGAACCTCGGCGTGTATCCGCCAACCTAGTGAGGAATTCCGCCAAATTGAGACGGAATTCCGCCAAGTTTCTGAATTTTTCCGCGAAACGACATTTTAATAGTTAGTTTACTACAAAAAAGCCTGGTTACGAAAACCAGACTAAAAAAATTGTACTATATTATTTTTTCATCCCATAAATTGAATCATCAGCCCAGCGCTCGGCCAATTCTTCCTTTGTATAAATGACCCGCATTGGATTGCCGCCAACAAACGCACCTGGCGGAACATCTTTATGGACAAGGGTCCCAGCTGAGACGATGGCCCCATCCCCAATCGTGATCCCTGGAAGAATGGTGGAGTTCGCACCAATCATCACTTCACTGCCAATCACAACAGGACCGAGCCGATATTCTTTAATTAAATATTCATGCGCAAGGATGGTCGTGTTGTATCCAATCACCGTATTACGGCCGACACTGATCTTTTCGGGAAACATTACATCGAGCATGACCATTAATGCGAAGGATGTTTGCTCGCCGACCTTAAGCCCGAGGAACACCCGATACAGCCAATTTTTCATCCCCAAAAATGGCGTATAACGGGCTAATTGAATGACAATAAAATTTTTAACAACCTTCCAAAAAGGCACTGTTTTGTAGACGTGCCATAAAGAGTTCGCCCCTTCAACCGGGTAGCGGGTGGTATTCCTCATCTTTCTCACTCTCCGAGGATCGGTAATAGGTCAGCCATGTTCTCTAGAATATAGTCGGGTTCATATTTGGCAATATACTCTCTGCCTTTAATCGACCATGCACAACCGGCCGTTACGGTACCAGCATTTTTTCCTGCTAAAATATCGTGATAATTATCACCGACCATCATCGTCTCTTCCGGAGTAGAATCCAGCTGTTCTAGTGCCTTAAAAATGGGCTCAGGATCTGGCTTTGTCTTGCTGACATGATCGTATGCAACAATGACTTCGAAAAAAGCATCCAGGTTCATCAGATGAAGCCCCTTCATCGTCACATCATGACGTTTGGTCGTGACGATCCCCAATTTGTAGCCCTTTTCTTTTAAAGTCCGCACAGTTTCCAAGACCCCAGTAAATTCCCTCACCAAGTTATCATGGTTACTGATGTTAAAGTCACGATATTCTAAAATCATTTCTTCCACACGATCTGGATCAATGGTGCCAAAAGCTTCATGGAGCGTCGGCCCCATAAACGGCAATACATCCTCACGCTTGTACTTGTTTGGGTAATATTTTTCCAAAGTATGCAGGTAGGATGTAATAATTAATTCATTTGTATCAATTAATGTCCCATCTAAATCAAAAAGAACGGTCGTAATTTTGTTAGTCATTGGTTGCTTCCTTTCTTACTTACATTTAACTATTTTCTAGATCTAAATAATGCCTGTCTGTCAATTGTTTTGTGCGGCGATAGATAAGAATAGCCAGTGCGCCCACCACTAATGCAATCGAAATCGTTTGCGCCATTCGGAGGCTGCCCAGCATTAAACTATCGGTTCGCAGACCTTCAATGAAGAAGCGGCCAACTGAATACCATATCACATACGTAAGGAACATCTCCCCGCGGCGGAAATTGACGCGGCGAAGGAAGAGCAATAGGAAAAACCCTGCAAAGTCCCAAAGCGATTCATAAAGGAATGTTGGGTGATAGTAGGTTCCATTAATATACATTTGATTGATAATAAATTCTGGTAAATGCAAGTTTTCAAGAAATGCTCTGGTTACTTCCCCACCATGCGCTTCTTGGTTCATGAAATTTCCCCAACGGCCAATTGCTTGTCCAAGAATAATACTTGGTGCCGCAATGTCGGCAATTTTCCAAAAAGAAATCCCGCGTTTTTTAGCAAACACATAAGTAGTCAGTACGGAGCCAATCAGGGCACCATGGATAGCGATCCCGCCATTCCAAATTTGCGGGATATCCGCCGGATGATTGACATAATACTTCCATTCAAAAATCACATAATAGATACGTGCAGAAATGATTGCTATTGGAATGGCCCATAGCATTAAGTCTGCAAACGTATCTTTCTCTAATCCTCTGCGATTTCCTTCCCTGATGGCAAGGTACAAAGCAAGAGCCAAACCTGAGCCAATAATAATCCCATACCAATGCACCGATATCGGTCCAAGTGAAAAGGCAATCGGATTTAGCGGTTGAATAGTTTCGTTCATCTCTCTATCTCCTCTTCCCCTTAAATCTCGTCATGATCTCCGTCTTCGATCACATCGGACAAACGCTCAGTAAATTGCTGGGCCGCATTCACACCCATTCTTTTTAGACGGAAATTCATTGCGGCCACTTCAATAATAACAGCCAGGTTTCGTCCAGGACGAACTGGGATTGTCAGCTTTGGAACATCTGTGTCAATGATTCTCATTTTTTCTTCATCTAACCCAAGGCGGTCATATTGCTTTTTCGAGTCCCAAATTTCTAGATTCATAACAAGAGTAATACGTTTATTACTGCGAACGGCTCCGGCACCGAACAATGTCATCACATTGATTATCCCTAAGCCGCGGATTTCTAGTAAATGCTCGATTAAATCGGGGGAAGATCCGACTAATGTATCCTGGTCTTCCTGACGAATTTCAACGCAATCATCCGCAACCAGCCTGTGGCCTCGCTTGACCAATTCTAAGGCCGTTTCACTTTTTCCAACGCCACTTTTTCCGGTAATTAATACTCCAATTCCGTACACATCAACCAATACACCATGGACAGCAGTAGTTGGTGCCAGCTTACTTTCTAAGTAATTCGTCAAGCGGCTGGAGAATCGTGTTGTCTTCATGCCCACTCGTAAAACTGGAACAGATTCACGTTCGGACGCTTCAATCAGCTCTATTGGTACCTCAATATCTCGAGTGACAATAATCGCTGGAGTGATATCGGTGCATAAACGTTCCATTCTTGAAACTCGTTCAGCCTCGGTCAGCATTCCAAAAAAGGAAAGTTCGGTTTTACCTAATAGCTGAATTCGTTCAGCTGGATAAAATTCAAAATACCCGGCTATTTCAATTCCTGGACGTGAGATGTCGCTCATGGTGATGGGGCGGTTAATTCCCTCTTCGCCGCTAATTAATTCAAGTTTAAACTTCTCGACTATATCTTTGGTACGTACTTTTGGCAAGGAAACATCCTCCTCAACTAGAAAAGCGTAAGGCGCCTGCTTATCGGCGATAAGCAAAAGACGAGCCGGCAGGAAGGTTGCTCTTTAACCTTCATGACGGATTGGCTTTTGACCTCGAGCCGATGGCGCCTGGAGCTAGACAGTAATAAAATTTAAAAACATAGAAAAATTCCATTTCCACTTATTTTAGCATTTTTTATTAAATTACCATACTTTCATGTCTAAAAAATTAGAATGCTGTCACTTGGGTATTTCTACCATATAAATAAGGTGCCCACTTTTTAAAGCGAGCACCCTGGTATTCAACTATTAATCCTTGGATTTCCTTGCTGGCTGGAGCAGCGTTTTTTGAATTATCAAGTTTACGAATGACATGAGTACAGCGAAAAAGAAGGCCATCCCAAAACCAGAGATTTCAAAGGCTTCTCCCATCAAATAATCCGTCAGCTCTAGCGTTATTGCATTGATAACTAATAGGAACAACCCTAACGTTACAATTGTTACTGGCAAAGTAAACAGAATCAGGATCGGTCGTACCAAAACATTTAAGATGGACAATAAAATGCTTGCCTGAAGTGCGGCCATAAATCCTGTTAATTGAAAGCTTTCGTGAAAATAACCTGCTAGTGCCATAAACAACACCGCATTAATCAAACACCCAATCAGCCATCTCATTTTTCGGCATCTCCTAATTATTTTTCTTGTGATTTGTGAATCGTAATTGATCCCGTTTTTGTATCTGCGTAGATTTTCATCATTTTATCAGGATGATTAATGGATTTAAAGCGTAGCGACTTTAGAATCATTTCACTCTTCTCTTCAAGTACTTGAACACCGACGAGTTCTACATTAAAACCGCCGAGATTTGTCTTCAGTTCTCCATTTACTGGCAGATTATCTGGGATGAAGAGGTCAATTCCACCAGTTGTCGCTTTTACTTGAATCAACTCGGTGCGACTTCCGCTAATATTACAGCTGATATTTCCGTTAAAAGACTGCGTTCCCACCCTTTTAAAATCACCGTCGAGTTTGATCGACCCGTTAATGGTCTCCGCTTCGAGATCGTCGAACAAACTGCTGATAATTTTTACTTTCCCGTTTGCCGTTTCAATCTCTGCTTTATTGCCATGAACTCGGTCGAGGTTTATTTTTCCATTAGCGGTTTTGACCCTTAGGTCCTCGACATTGATATCTTCTCCATTGATGGCACCATTAAAGATTCTGATGCGCATACGGTCATACTGAGCTTTTGGTACAAAAATGGTTGAGTCTACCTTCATCCATTTTTGTTGCGTCAAAAAACGTAATTTTTGATTCTCCACTGAAAAAATCGTGTCTCTTAAAAAGTTCTGCCTTGCTTGGTCTGAGTTTTCAACCCTAAATACCTTTGCTTGGCATTCAATTCTCACATCCGGTTGGTCCCAGGCCGCCATTTTCACCGAACCATTCGCCACGTCAATATCGACTTCTTTCAGGTCCGCACCAGCCTGGTGGAATATATGAGAGATTTCAACGGATTGACCAAAGTTCAAATCAAAATCAAAATCTTTGATTTTTTTTAAGGCAGAATCGACAAAATCAAAAATTTTCACCTTTGTCGATTGGAACTTCGCCTGGAAGGGATCTTCCTTCTTATCCTCCTCGAAATTTACAACTGTGGAAAGCTCATTCACAATTTCCTCTTGCCTCTGCTCCATCGTTTGTTGTGCTTTTTCTAATTCATCCAGCAAGGTGACAGCTTCGTCAACGGTCAATTTTCCTTCTTCCACCATTTTTAAAATCCGTACTTTTTCCTCTTTCATTATTATCCACCCCAGCATCAAAAATTTGTGTCACTTTATGCTTATTCAGAAATGACTATCTTTATCCTTTATCTATTATTTACGAAAAAGGTAACTGATTAGTTTCGTAGTTTTTTAATTGGCGCTGTGTTAAATTGGTCTGTTGATTTCCTCTCCAGGCGCAAGCGGTTCGCGGGCGTTGTGGTGAGCCTCCTCGGCGCTTTTAGCGCCTGCGGGGTCTCACCTGCCCCGTACTCCCGCAGGAGTCTTCGCGCCTTCCGCTCCAATCAACAGTGTGCCAAAATCAACAATAACCTTTAACACAGCCTTTTAATTAAGAACAAGCAGAGCTACTTTGAAACAGGGTTTCGGGGAGATTCCGCCGATTCGAGCTGGAATTTCGCCAACTTGAAGTGGAATTCCGCCAAACTTTCAATTTATTTCGCCAAACTCGGAACGGATTCCGCCGATTAGCACAATAATTCCGCCAATGAAAAAATCACAGGCTTCCTTAACTGAAAAAGGCCATAAAAAAAGAGCCTAAGGCTCTTTTCCTCTACTTATGCTTTTATGGCACTCTTGTCTTCAATTTGCTGTTTCATTCGAAGGCGGTCACGCTCAAGTATTGGCCTTAAGTATTTACCAGTGTACGATTCAGGGACTTCTGCGACTTTTTCTGGTGTTCCAGTTGCGACGATTGTTCCGCCTTTATCTCCGCCTTCAGGTCCTAGGTCGACAAGGAAATCAGCAGCCTTAATGACATCGAGATTATGCTCAATCACAAGAACCGTGTCACCATTTTCAACTAAGCGCTGCAACACAACGAGCAAACGGGAAATATCATCGACATGAAGGCCCGTTGTCGGTTCATCAAGAATATAGAAGGATTTGCCTGACGACCGACGGTGTAGTTCTGAAGCTAATTTGACACGCTGGGCTTCCCCTCCAGATAGAGTTGTTGCAGGCTGGCCTAGTTTAATGTAACCAAGGCCGACATCCAAAATGGTTTGCAGTTTGCGGCTGATTTTTGGAATGTTTTCGAAAAATTCTACCGACGCTTCCACGGTCATATCAAGAATATCAGCAATGTTTTTTCCTTTGTACTTTACTTCGAGGGTTTCACGATTGTATCGTTTTCCATGGCAGACTTCGCATGGTACATAGACATCCGGCAAGAAGTGCATTTCAATTTTGATGATTCCATCGCCGCGGCATGCCTCACAGCGGCCGCCCTTCACATTAAAACTGAAGCGTCCCTTTTTATAACCGCGGACCTTCGCTTCGTTTGTGTTGGCAAACACATCACGAACATCGTCAAAAACACCTGTATACGTTGCTGGATTTGAGCGTGGTGTTCTGCCAATTGGCGATTGATCGATGTCGATGACTTTCTCTAAATAATCGATGCCTTTAATACTCTTATGTTCACCAGGCTTTGTTTTTGCATGATGAAGCTTTTGCGCCAATGATTTATGTAAGATCTCGTTAATGAGGGTACTCTTCCCAGAACCAGATACACCCGTAATCGCAATAAACATCCCTAACGGCAGCTTCACATTGACATTTTTTAAATTATTTTCTGACGCGCCTTTGATTTCAATAAAGCGGCCATCCGGCTTGCGGCGTTCTAAGGGCAGCGGGATAAACTTCTTCCCGGACAAGTATTGGCCCGTCAATGAATTGGGATCTGCCATGACTTCGGCTGGTGTTCCCGCAGAAACGATTTCCCCGCCATGAACCCCGGCACCCGGACCGATATCAATAAGGTAATCGGCCGCAATCATCGTGTCCTCATCATGTTCAACCACAATCAAGGTGTTGCCGATATCGCGCATGTTTTGCAGCGTTCCAATTAAGCGGTCATTATCCCGTTGATGCAATCCAATCGAAGGTTCATCCAAGATATATAAGACACCGGTTAAACGAGAACCGATTTGTGTGGCTAAGCGAATCCGCTGGGCCTCCCCACCTGACAGTGTACCAGCAGTCCGACTCAGTGTTAAATAATCGAGACCGACATTAATTAAGAAGCCAAGCCGCTCACTGATTTCATTGAAGATCAGCTTAGCAATTTGCATTTCTTTTTCAGAAAGCGTTAATCCTGCGAAAAATTGATTGGCCTCTTCAATGGAAAGGTCGGTGATTTGGGCAATATGGCGGCCATTAATAAGGACGGCCAAGGTTTCTTTTTTCAGACGATAGCCCTTACAGGTTGGACATGGCTTTTGACCCATATATTTTTCCATTTGCTCGCGGATATAATCGGAGCTCGTCTCTTTGTAGCGACGCTCCACATTGCGGATGACACCCTCAAATTCAATATTCCCCTCACGAACTTGACCAAAATCATTTTCATAGCGGAAATAGATTTTTTCACTACCGCCGCCATAAAGGACTTTTTCCAAAAGGTGTTCTGGGATATCCTTCACAGGGATATTCATATCTACTCCGAAATGATCACATACTGCCTCAAGCAGCTGTGGATAGTATTGTGAACTAGTTGGTTCCCACGGCGCAATTGCATGCCCTTTCAGTGTCAAGTCACGATTGGGGATGACAAGCTCCACATCGACTTCGAGCTTAGAACCAAGTCCGTCACATTCAGGGCAGGCACCAAATGGACTGTTGAAAGAAAACATCCGTGGTTCTAGTTCTCCAATCGAAAAGCCACAGTGCGGGCAGGCATGATTTTCACTAAACAACAATTCTTCCTGACCGATCACATCGACGATGACTTTTCCTTCGCCTAGTTTTAGTGCTGTCTCGAGAGAATCAGCAATCCGCGCTGAGACCCCTTCCTTGACGACAATCCTGTCAATAATGACTTCAATCGAATGCTTTTTATTTTTCTCTAACTCAATCTCATCACCAAGATCGAGCATTTCCCCATCGACACGAACGCGGACAAATCCTTGCTTCTTAATATCCTCGAGCACCTTCACATGCGATCCTTTCCGGCCTGACACCACCGGAGCAAGAATTTGCATTTTGGTCCGTTCCGGATATTCTAAAATACGGTCGACCATCTGCTCAATCGTTTGTGAGGAGATTTCAATCCCATGGATTGGGCATGTTGGATGCCCCACCCTTGCAAATAATAACCGCAAATAATCATAGATTTCTGTCACCGTACCGACCGTCGAACGGGGGTTACGGCTTGTTGTTTTTTGATCGATGGAGATTGCCGGGGAGAGACCCTCAATTGCATCAACATCCGGTTTATCCATCTGGCCAAGAAATTGCCGTGCGTAGGCAGAAAGGGATTCGACATAGCGTCTTTGACCCTCGGCATAAATCGTATCAAAGGCGAGTGAGGACTTCCCAGACCCGGAAAGTCCCGTTAAGACAACAAGCTTATCTCTCGGAATGGTGACATCGATATTTTTCAAATTGTGGGCTCTAGCGCCTTTCACAATCAGTTTTTCCATTGCCATTGTTACGTCATCCTTCCGCTTTCAATTCCAAAATTAAATCACGAAGCTCCGCAGCACGTTCAAAATTAAGCGCTTTGGCTTCGACTTTCATTTCTTTTTCCATTGTGGCAATTAATTTTTCTCTTTCTTTCTTGTTCATCTTGCTAAAAGATGCTGCTGGTTTGTAATCTTCCTGCTCCTCAGCAGCATGTGTAGCACGGATGACGTCACGGATATCTTTTTGAATCGTCCTTGGGACGATCCCGTGTTTTTGGTTGTACTCTTCTTGGATGGAACGGCGGCGCCTTGTTTCAGTGATCGCTAATTCCATGGAATTCGTGATCTTGTCTGCATACATGATGACATGTCCCTGAGCATTTCGGGCGGCACGGCCGATTGTTTGGATTAACGAACGTTCCGAACGAAGGAAGCCTTCTTTGTCTGCATCAAGAATCGCAATCAGAGAAACCTCAGGAATGTCCAGGCCTTCCCGAAGCAGGTTAATCCCAATGAGAACATCATATTTGCCAAGACGCAGTTCCCGAATAATTTCAATCCGTTCAAGCGTCTTAACCTCAGAATGCAGGTATTGAACTTTAATGCCGATTTCCTTCAGGTAATCCGTTAGATCTTCGGACATTTTTTTCGTCAAGGTGGTTACAAGGACACGTTCATTTCTCCGTACCCGTTCGTGAATTTCACCAATTAAGTCATCAATCTGCCCTTCAATTGGACGAACCTCAATTGTAGGGTCTAAGAGTCCTGTCGGGCGGATAATTTGTGAAACCATTTCCGGTGTATGTTCCAGCTCGTACGGTCCAGGTGTGGCCGAAACATAGATGATATTGTGGATATGCTTTTCGAACTCATCGAACATTAACGGCCGGTTATCAAGCGCTGATGGCAGACGAAAGCCGTGATCGACAAGGACCTGTTTCCGTGCTTTATCGCCATTAAACATTCCCCTGACTTGCGGCAAAGTTACATGTGACTCGTCAATTACCATCAAAAAGTCTTTTGGAAAATAATCCAGCAGGGTATATGGAGTGGAGCCCGCTTCTCTTAAGGTTAAATGGCGAGAGTAGTTTTCAATCCCTGAGCAAAAGCCCATTTCCCGCATCATTTCCAGATCATAGCGTGTCCTTTGTTCGAGCCGTTGGGCTTCGAGTAATTTATTGTCCTCGCGCAGTTCTTCGAGGCGTACTTCTAGTTCTTTTTCAATATTTTCAATGGCTATTCTCAGCTTTTCTTCCCGTGTAACGAAGTGGGAGGCTGGGAAAATGGCGACATGCTCCCGTTCACCCATAATCTCTCCTGTGAGGGCATCAACCTCGCGAATCCGATCGATCTCATCACCAAAAAACTCAACACGAAGGCAATGCTCGTCACGAGAAGCAGGAAAAATCTCGACAACATCGCCACGGACGCGAAAGGTTCCCCGCTTGAAATCGATATCATTCCTGTCATATTGGATATCCACTAACCGACGTAACAGCTGATTACGCTCAACTTCCATTCCTGTTCGGAGCGATAACACCATTTCTCGATATTCCTCAGGAGAACCCAAACCATAAATACAGGAAACCGAGGCAATCACAATTACATCTTTTCGTTCAAAGAGAGAAGATGTAGCTGAGTGGCGTAATTTATCTATTTCATCATTGATACTTGCATCTTTTTCAATGAATGTATCCGTCTGTGGTACGTAAGCCTCTGGCTGAAAGTAGTCATAGTAACTGACAAAATATTCAACCGCATTATTTGGAAAAAATTCTTTAAACTCACTGTAGAGCTGTCCAGCAAGGGTTTTGTTATGAGCGATAATAAGCGTTGGCTTATTTACCTCTTTTATTACATTTGAAATCGTAAATGTTTTACCCGTACCTGTGGCACCAAGCAATGTCTGTTCTTTTTTATTATTCTTGATCCCGTCAACTAATTGACTGATCGCCTCCGGCTGGTCACCTTGGGGCGAGTATTTTGACACTAATTCAAATTGATCCTTCACGAAAAATTCCCTCCCGTAAAATCAATTACTTTTCAGCATATGTACCTTAATAATGGACCGGGATGGTGCTGGAAAGTGTATCCTCTAAAATTCATATTAACATTCTACCACATTCCCCTAAAAACAAACCAATAATATGCGAACGAATATTCGATTTCATTAAAAAAGCCTGCCATTTTACTGACAGACTTTTAATAGTTTCAATTCTTAGGTCTTCTTCAATGCCTTCTGCTTCATTTTTTCAGCCATCCAAAAACCGGCAGTTAACGAGAATGCATCCACTACGATTAACATAAATGTGTTGGTATAACCTTTATATACCGAAGTGGCAATTAGAGCCACGGTCAAGATGAGCCCAATCACTCGGTTGTAGGTGACCCGTGTAAAAAGCAAGACGAGCAGCCCTGGAAGAATAAGCGCTGAGAAATATCGAATAACCGTTTCCAATGAGTACACCTCATTTAATTCATACTATTTATTTATTCTAGAAATTTATTCACAAAATTGCAACAAAAAGGATAGATGGAACTGCCATTCCAAAGCTTATTTTTGCATACTAACATGCATTTTGCCTTCTTTTGGCTGAGTAAATAGACTAGTTACTACAAATCCAAAAAGTGAGAGTAGGATTGGGAAGACAACGGTGTGAAAACCAAATGGATTGGGATATAGCTGATCCAATAAAATGTACGATCCCATCCCTAAAATCATCGAAGTGATGGCTCCGTATTTATTGCCCCTGCTCCAATATAAGCCTAAAACCACCGGCCAAATAAAGACCGACTCAAGTCCTCCAAAAGAAAACAGATTCAACCAAACAATCAAATCTGGCGGGCTTAAGGAGAACAATATGACAATAATTCCGATAATCGCAGTTACGCTAAAACTAACCTTTTTCACAAGATCGTTCCCTGCATCCGGCTTGATGTAATTTAAATAGACATCTTTTACTAAAGCAGAGCTAACGAGAATCAATAAAGCGTCCACAGTCGACATAATGGCAGCCATTGGTGCAGCCAGAACAATGCCTGCAGCATAGGGCGGCAGTACTTTCATCGATAACATCGGCATAACCGTATCCCCAATTTTCACACCTGGCAGAACGGGTCTGGCGAACACGCCAATAAGATGCATTCCAAGCATGATAAAACCGACGACAATGGTTCCAATAATAATTGCACTATGCATCGCCTTTGAATTTTTATATGACATAGCTCGGACGGCAATTTGCGGCAAGCCGACGACACCAATCCCTACCAAAATCCAAAAGGAGGAAACGAAGGTTGGTGTCAAACTCCGCTCTGCTCCAAAGGGACTGATTAAATTAGGATTTTCTGCGGCTAGATCTGAGATGATCCTTGGGATTCCTCCACCGGCTTTAATCGTAGCGATTAAAAGGATTAACGTTCCCCCAAACATTACGACACCTTGGATGGTATCTGTAATGGCAACCGCTCGAAAGCCGCCGACAATAACAAAGATGAGAACCGAAAAGGCAAAGATTAATAGAGCTGTCGTGTAGGGTAAGCCTGTTAAACTTTCTACCAAACGAGCTCCGCCAATCCATTGCGCGGTCATCGATGAAAATAGAAAAATGATAATGCTAGCTGCTGACATCAACACAACTGCTTTACTTTTGTACCGCTCTTTTAAAAAGTCAATCAAAGTGATTGCTTTGTATTGACGAGAAATAATCGCAAACTTTTTGCCTAGGACCATTAATGTAAAATATCCAGTGGCTAATTGGGCCATGGCCAGGAGGACCCAGCCTAATCCTTGCGTATAAGCGATACCTGGACCACCGATGAAACTGCTGGCGCTGCCATAAGTTGCTACCATCGTCATCGCCAAGATGAAACCGCCCATTTGACGTTCTCCTAGAAAGTACTCCTCTAAGAATGAATGAGATTTAATAACAAATTTGTTTGACCACATGCCAACAGCAAAAATAATGAATAAGAAAATTAAAAGCGGAGTAATGACGGCCCAATTCATTTGATTTCCCCCTCTTCCTCTTCAAAGGGAACATCCTTGAATAATACCTTTACCGAAAATATAACGAGAATAACCATTACAATAAAACCTACGATACAACTATAAAAAAACCATGCAGGTAAACCAAATATGTACGTGTAGTTTTCTACTTTGGTTGAACCGAGGCCATAAGCAAAGCCGTACCACCAAATAAAATTAATTAAAACAAGGATTATTCCAATCACAGCTTCCCTGTGAGCAATTTTGAAACGCTTGTCCTGTGGATAACCACTTTTCTTCATTGTCTTCCTCCTAGCTGAAAACTAACTCTGTCATATTCATGTTATTTTTAACTAATAAAGAAAAAATAACCAACCTAATCCTATCCGAAAAAGAAAAAATGAGCAATAAGAAAGGCGCAAGCGATAGTTTAACGACGCAGGCTGGAGGGCTCAAAAGCTATGATGGACAAAACACAGTCTAGGGACAAGTAAGTACCCTTCGGAAGGGGGCCGATGGACAGAACTCGGTCAGGAAGCAAGGAAAATGTCCTTCGGAAGGGGGCCGATGGACAGAACTCGGTCAGGAAACAAGGAAAATGTCCTTCGGAAGGGGGCCGATGGACAGAACTTTGTCGGGAAGCAAGGAAAATGTCTTTCGGAAGGGGGCCGATGGACAAAACTCGGTCAGGAAGCAAGGAAAATGTTCTTCGGAAGGGGGCCGATGGACAGAACTTTGTCGGGAAGCAAGTAAAATGTCTTTCGGAAGGGGGCCGATGGACAAAACTTAGTCGGGAAGCAAGTAAAATGTCCTTCGAAAGGGCACCGATGGACAGAACTCTGTCGGGAAGCAAGTAAAATGTCCTTCGGAAGGGCACCGATGGACAGAACTCGGTCAGGAAGCAAGGAAAATGTCCTTCGGAAGGGGGCCGATGGACAGAACTCGGTCAGGAAGCAGGTAAAATGTCTTTCGGAAGGGGGCCGATGGACAGAACTCAGTCGGGAAGCACGGAAAATGTCCTTCGGAAGGGGGCCGATGGACAGAACTCGGTCAGGAAGCAAGTAAAATGTTCTTCGGAAGGGGGCCGATGGACAGAACTCGGTCAGGAAGCAAGGAAAATGTCCTTCGGAAGGGCACCGAAGGACAAAACATGATAGAGCAACACTATTGATTGGTATCAGGGATTCTTAGTTACAAGTTCCATGCGGGCTAGGGCAGCCGTTTGCTTCTTTTTCTACTTGGATGGTGCTGTGTTCGATGTGAAATTGGTCGTGCAGGATCTTTTGGGATTGCGAGAGGATTTCATCATGAACACCGTTATCTAATATGGTAATATGGCAGCTCAAGACGGGATACCCAGAGGTAATTGTCCAAATGTGCAAATCATGGACCTCCTTCACCAATGGGATCCTTTTAAGTTCCTCTTTCACAAGGCTGATATCAATCTGTGATGGCGCACCCTCCATTAAGATATGAAATGAGTCCTTCATAACCCTGTACCCGCTTAGGAGAATCAAGGCAGCAACAATGACACTCGCGATTGGATCTGCTATTCCCCACCCGAAAAACATGATCAATAATGCGGCAACAATCGCGCCCACCGATCCCAGCATATCTCCGAGAACATGCAAGAAAGCACTTCTGACATTCAAGTTTTCGTCCTTGTCACCCTTCATTAATATCCAAGCAGCGATAATATTAACGAGCAGCCCCGTTACAGAGATCATCAGCATTCCAGTACTTTGCACCTCTGGAGGATTGAAGAAGCGTTGAAAAGCCTCAAAAAAGATATAGATGGAAATAACCACAAGAGTTAAGCCATTCAGGGCTGCAGCAATAATTTCAAATCGTTTGTAGCCATACGTTTTTTCTGGTGATACTTGTTTCTCTCCGAGCTTGATGGCAAAAAAGCTTAACCCAAGTGCGGCCGCGTCACTCAGCATATGTCCTGCATCTGACAAAAGCGCCAAACTGTTTGTTAACAGACCTCCAATTACTTCGACTATCATAAAGGCTGCAATTAATAGGAAGGAACTCAATAATGCTTTTTTATTACTCGTATGCGAATGCCCGTGTGAATGTCCATGCGAATGGCCATGATGGTGATGACCCATGTTTATCCTCCCCGTGAGCTCTCTGATTAGAGTGGCTCATTTATTTATCTCTTTCTAAACCGAAAATATTACGATTAAGGCTATTGTTTTCTATTCTTAATATTTCGATACCTGCCTCTAAAACGGCCGGTAACGCAGCCCTAAGAGGCCGTCTTCATTCAAATGTTCGTTTGATTATATGATATTCAAATGGTGGTTTGACTGTCAATCTTTTTACACATTATTCATTCAAAAAGAAAGCGTTCATTCATTTGATTAATATTTTTAATTTTCCCACTATTAATCGAACTATTGTATTCCATAATATTATAGCGTTATAATATGTTAGAGTAATAATACGGTAACGTACTAAAGTAAATTAATAATAGATAAGGTGGTAGTTTGAATATGAAACGTATATCAACAATTGTTTTAGTAATATCAGCATTATTCTCCATCCTTACGGGTTGTTCTTCTAAGACATCTGAGGCAAAAGACGACACGTTGGTGATTGGGATCGATGATAAATTTGCTCCAATGGGGTTCCGAGATGAAGATAACAAGATTGTTGGTTTTGATATTGATTATGCCAACGCAGCAGCAGAAAAAATGGGGAAAAAGGTAAAGTTCCAACCAATCGATTGGAGTACAAAAGAAGCGGAACTTAGCAGTGGAAGAATTGACCTTATTTGGAACGGATACACTATTACAGATGAACGTAAAAAGAAAGTTCTTTTCACAAAACCATATTTAAAAAATGCCCAAGTGGTTGTGACCATGGCTGATTCAAAGTTATCTAAATTAGATGATTTAGCGGGTAAAGTAGTCGGCTTGCAAACACTATCTTCTGCATCTGATGCTTTAGATGCTTCACCAATCAAAGCGAAAATAAAGACAGTAACTGAGTTTGCGGATAATGTCCAGGCTTTAACCGATCTAAAGAGCGGCCGCTTGGATGCGGTAGTTATTGATGAAGTTGTCATTGATTATTACATGTCAAAAGAAAAAGAAGCCTTCAAGATTCTTGACGAATCACTAGCCCCTGAAGAATACGGTATTGGTGTAAAAAAAGGAAACGATGATTTACTGAAAAACCTGCAAAAAGCACTCGACGAGATGAATGAGGATGGCACAGCCTCCCAAATTTCAGAAAAGTGGTTTGGCGAAAATAAGGTCTTAAACTAATAATGAATATATAGCGAACAGGATTTCCACAGGGAACCCTGTTTTGCTTTTGGAGGAACATCAAATGTCTGTTGATTATCTAATTTCCATACTAAAACCTATGCTCGAAGGGGCACAGATGACCATCCTCTTGTTTTTGATTGCCATTGTTGTGTCCATTCCCCTCGGGTTTGTTTTAACTCTAGCTGTCGGCAGCCGTTTTAAACCACTCACCTTGCTTGCAGAGGGCTATATTTATGTCATGCGTGGAACACCGCTTCTACTCCAGTTGTTATTTATCTGTTTCGGGCTGCCGATGATTCCTGTGGTTGGTGAATATTTGGTTTTGGATCGCTTTGTGGCTGCCTGTATCGGTTTCATCTTGAACTATGCGGCTTATTTTGCTGAAATCTTCCGCGGTGGGCTGCTTGCGATTGATAAGGGGCAATATGAAGCCTCACAAGTTCTCGGTTTAAATAAATGGCAGACCTTAACGAGGGTGATCCTGCCGCAAATGTTCCGGATTGCCCTTCCATCTGTTGCGAACGAATCCGTGACATTAGTGAAAGATACCGCCCTTCTTTATGCCGTTGCTGTACCGGAATTGCTGCACTTTGCGCAAACAGCGGTCAATCGTGACTTCACCATTGTCCCTTTCTTTGTGGCAGGGGTTATTTATTTGATCATGACGCTCCTGTTAACTATGGTCTTTAAAGGGCTTGAAAAACGGTTCAAATTTGAATAAGAAGGAGCGGTGAAGATGCCTGTTATTGAAATATCTAACCTAAAAAAATCATATGGCAACTTAGATGTCTTAAAAAATATTACATTTGATGTTTATAAAAATGATGTTGTTGCGGTAATCGGTCCATCTGGTTCAGGAAAAAGTACGATGCTCCGCAGTTTGGCCCAACTTGAAAAAATTGACGCCGGCAGTATTGTTGTTTCCGGAAAGCATTTAGCCAAAGATGGCCTCTACGCAAATCCACAAGAATTAAAAGAAATTAATGCAAAAATGGGGATGGTCTTTCAGCATTTCAACCTCTTTCCGCACCTTACCGTGAAAGAGAATTTGGAACTTGCCCCCAAAATGCTGAAGAAGGAATCGGCAGCTGCTATTCAAAAGAGAAGCACTGAGCTTCTTGAGAAAATTGGACTTTCTGACCGTGCCGCTGCCTATCCTGCAAAACTATCAGGCGGACAGAAACAACGAGTAGCCATCGCCCGGGCACTCATGCTAAATCCAGAAATTCTACTCTTTGATGAGCCGACTTCTGCCTTAGACCCAGAATTGACGGGTGAGGTGCTGAAAGTAATGAAGGATTTGGCGGAAGAACATATGACAATGATTGTCGTAACCCACGAGATGGGCTTTGCCAAGGAAGTAGCAAACAGAGTTGTTTTTATGGACAACGGGGAGATTGTTGAATCCGGTTCCCCAGTCGAATTGTTTACGAACCCTAAGAATGAACGAACGAAAGCCTTTTTAAAACGTAGTTTAAAGTGATTAGAGCACAAAAAACGGCTGATTTCTCAGCCGTTTTCTTATTTTTCCACTGAATCATCCTTTAGTGCCACCCAAAATGCCACGCCAATCGATGCAAACATGACCAGAAACGGGGCATAAAACAGCAAAAAATCATCCATCACATTCCCCCCTTAAGCATGTTCATCATTCCGATTTCCTTGGACATAATCTTTATTGAATAAAAATAATTTTAACAACAGGTACAAAGACGGGAGAAGTAATCCCAGTCCTGCAATAAAGGCCACAATCAAGGCAATCGCCATTGATTGATTGGTAAAGCTGTCATACAGGGTGAGATACGGATACAGTAAATACGGATAATGGGATGCGCCGTAGGCTAGAAAGGCAAGGGCAAATTGCCCGACTAGCAACCAAAATGCAAGGCCATAGGAACGACGCTTCCAAATGAAATACACGGTTCCCGCAAAGAATACGACCGACAACCCGAACAACCACCAGAGATCGAGTAAACGCTGATAATGTTCTGGATTATGTGTTCTCATTTCAAAAATAATTCCTGCAGCGGTGATAATTGCTGGTCCGGCCCAGCTAAGCGCATATTTCCGCAATAGGTTCGTTGCTGCCTCATCCTTAGCATGATGGGCATACCAAGTCAAAAATACTGCGGATATATATAACACCGCTGTCAGACTAAGGACCACAATGCTCCATGATAATGGGCTCGTAAACAATGCCCAATAATCAAGGACCGGTGCCGAGTTTTCAATTTTCACGAAGCCGCCTTCCGAAATGGACAAGACACTCGACAACGACGCAGGAATGAATAATCCCGTTAACCCGTACAAAATGGTGTACCGCTTATGTTTAAGACCTCCGTATGTGGTAAATGCATAATATGCCCCTCGAATCGCCAGTAGAATAAGCGCGATACTTGCCGGTACAAGAAGCGTGGTCCCAAAGTAATAGGCTGTTTTTGGAAAAAAACCAACCATGCCGACGAAGAAAAACACTAAAAACACATTGGTAACTTCCCAGACAGGCGATAAATAGCGTTGAATGATCTTCGTCAAAATATGCTGTTTTCCAGTTAAGGTACTAAATGCGTTAAAAAATCCTGCCCCAAAGTCAATTGATGCAATGATAATATATCCAAACAGAAACAGACCCAGAGCTGATATACCGATGATTTCAAGTGTCATTACGCATCACCTGCTTTCTCGGATGCTCTGTCGGCCAATTCCTGTTCGACCGTATTCTTCCGGAACATCCGCCACAGGACAACCACACTGCCTACTCCAAGAACAAGATAAAGCCCAGCAAATAACACCAGCATCAGATCGACTTGATTACTTGTAGTTGCAGCATTTTCTGTCCGTAATATTCCCCGTAAAACCCACGGCTGGCGGCCGACCTCATCCAGCCACCATCCTGCTTCAATCGCAAGGATAGAAAGAGGACCACCCAGTACAATCAGCCAGCGAAACCACCGGGATAAAACAAATCGCCATTGACGCCATACACCTATGACATACAAGAATGATAGCAGGGTCATCCACATACCGATGGTTACCATCGTATCAAATAAATAATGAATATAGAGCGGCGGCACTTCATCCTTCGGAAAATCATCAAGCCCAACTACTTCTGCACTTGGAACTTCATGGGCCAAGATGCTGAGTGCAAAGGGAATTTTCAGCGCATATTTTACTTCCCCATCATCAAGAACACCATAAAGAATGAGCGGCACACCTTTTCCCGTTTCAAAATGCCACTCAGCCGCAGCTAGTTTTTCCGGCTGGTATTCGGCTAAATACTTTCCGGAGAAATCTCCTAAGAGAGCGGTGGCTACTGAAAAGACGAATCCAAGTTTCATGGTTAAAAATAACGCCTTTTTATGGTACGTAGAGTTAGAACCTCTCAGTAACCGGAAGGCACCAATCGCAGCAAGGACAAAGGCGGATGTCATATATGCGGTGACAACCACATGGGCAACTTTTGTTGGCATAGCCGGGTTAAACATTGCCAGAATCGGACTCACATCTACGAGTTGTCCATTCACTACATCAAAGCCCCGCGGCGCATTCATGAACGCATTAACAATCGTAATAAATACAGCTGAAAATGAGGCACCTAATGCCACCGGGATGAGCAGGAGCAAATGTTTTTTCTGATTTTCAAACCGATCCCATGTGTATATGTATATACCTAAAAAAATGGCTTCAAAAAAGAAAGCAAAGGTCTCCATAAATAACGGCAGGGCGATCACATTACCTGCTAGCTGCATAAAGTTAGGCCAAAGGAGTGAAAGCTGCAACCCGATTGCAGTCCCAGTTACAACACCAACAGCTACGGTAATCACAAATCCCCTTGTCCATCTTCGCGCTAATAAAATATAGTGTTCATCCTGCTTCTTGATCCCGACCCATTGAGCAATCATAATCAGCAGCGGAATCCCGACGCCGATGGTTGCGTATATAATGTGAAAGGACAGGGTTAATTCTGTCAGCACTCGGCTAAAAAATACGGCCTCTTCATTTCCCATTCACTTACCACCCTCCTTATCCTGAAAACAGCCGTCCAATGATCGATAGTCCCATAATAGAGGCCACAATAAAGGCCAGCCAAATAAGCTTCCGCTCTTGTTTTTTATAAATAAAAATCCCCCCTGCCGTCCTCCTAAAAAATGAATTCTCTTCTTACATACCTTTCCCAAAATTATCACGGAATATATTGAACACTTTTGGAAAGTATCCTCAATAAATAGAGGCTATGGAGTTCAGTCCACAACCCCCGCTACAGCCCCGCTTTTTGCTTTTTTTCCAAGACTAACAGTCAGGATTACTCCAAATTTATGCATTCCGAGCATAAGAATTCCCGCAAACATTTGATCAAGTCTTGTATTAAATGAAGAAGGTAGAATATCAAGAGAGCTTAATTGGCTAAGTTGGGAAGGTGAGATACAGAGATTTGCGGTGAGTTGAGTAAGAAGAGGATTATTCATTCCACCTATGAAGGCAGTGATAATAAATAGCAAACAGGCAGGCATAATGACTAGACCGCTAAGAAATAGATAACGTTTTTTCTGTTCTTGTGATTGATCCTTCTTCGGGTCAGGGACGGTTATCGGCTGCCACATCCGAAAAGATAGGAGCAGCAGTACAAATAGATATCCATTGTGAACAAAGGCGGTTTGGGCTAGCGATGTTAACACGATTGGAAAATGGTACATTAAGAACATGGCCCCAAACGCATATAAGGCGCCTTTCGGGGGTAAGGCGTACTTGCTGACTCGTTTTGTTAGGGAATGTTCTCGAATGGACTGGATTAAAGCATCTGGGATACCTAATACAAATAAGGGGGAGATAATAAAATATAAAATACTCATTTGAAGCATGTGCAAGCTAAACGACAGATGACTAATTGTTTCAAATGGACTGCCAAAGGTTAAGTACATGATGCCTAAACTGAGGAAATATAGCAGGGGCTGCTTTTGATAAAATTTGATATTTGTATAAGACGCTACTACATATACATATATGGCGGCTAGGCAAATTAGGCAGGCTAATAATGGCATATTCCACAACAATTGACCTTCCAGCCACATCGCATAGAACATGAAATCCCCTCCCCACACTATTTAAAGCGAACAGATAACTTTAGATTTTATGATTTTTTTACTGATTTATGACAAAAAGAAGAACCATGTGGCTCTTCCTTTCTATCGTTTTCTTGCAAGGTTTGTCTTTTTTAAAAGATTACTTTCAATTTTCTCATAGAACTCAATTAACCAAATGATACCCTTGTTTAATTCCTTAAATCGAATTAATAAGAAATGGATGGCAAATGCCACGCCTGCACCTATCAACATTCCTGCTACCACATCTAAAGGTAATATACTCCTGTCCAAACGCGGGACAAAGCAATTCCTGCAGCTAAAACTAACCACATCCAGCCGTCACGTTTTTTCCAAATCCAAATCGCAGTTGCAATCACGAAGGCTGCTGTCGCGTGGTCACTCGGAAATGAGGCATTTTTCACATGAGGAATTAGCCAGTTTACATGATGGGTGACAAAAGGACGATTACGATAGAAGAAGTGACCAATCTCTCCATTTATACTAAGTGCAACACAAGCGGCCAAAATTGCTTCAACGACCATTTTCCGATTTTGTGATTTATGATAAAACCAATAAAAAATGATTCCTGCGAAAAATAAATACTCTGCTTTTTCTGCTAAAAATATCATCAATGGATTTAAAAATCGTTCACTAATTGCAAGGTGATTGATGATCTGAAAGATTCCATAGTCTAAATTAGACAATTTAACTTAACCCCCTGATTCAAGTTTTCCAACAATCTTATATTCGTACCGGCGAAGAATAATTAACGAATCCCAACTGCCTGACACTCTTCTTTTGGTCAAGGATGTTTCCGAACAACTCCACGATATTTTCTGGCTTGTCTAGCTTTATTTCCTGCAGGTAAGAATCGATCGCATGCTCCCAGTAATTCATTCTATTCTTATCGGTTAATACATTTAGCAACTGATTTTCTATTGAAGCTTGATGGTCAAGCTCAAATACGAGCTTTTTACGTTTTAAATATTGGAGATTTATTTCCTCTTGTCCTGGAAGTGCGGAATGAACAAAGATCGGCAGTCTTTTTCGGATGGCTTCACTTATCGTGACCCCACCTGGTTTTGAGACAATCGCATCAACTTCTTCATAAAGTAAATTCATTTCTGATCTGGAAGAAAGATAGGTTAATGGTTTGATATGATCTAAATCCCACGAAAGGATTTCATCATAAAGCTTCTTGTTCTTCCCACACAGAACCAAGAAATCTAAGTTTGAGGAGCATTTTAACTCCTCAGCTAGCTTTAATAGCCCGCCTAAACCACAATTCCCGCCAGATAATAAGATTTTGGGACGACCCTCCTTGTGTTGTTTCCGCTTAACGGTTTTTGAAATTTCTTCATGGACAGGAATACCTGTGACAATCATCTGTTGGTCTGGGATTTGATATTTTGTGCTGAGTTTTTCTTTGATCTCTTGACTAGGGAGGAAATGGAGGTCGATTCCCTCTTTTCCCCAAACACTATTAATAAAGAAATCGGTATAGACATTAATAATCGGTATGTCACATTTCCCATTCATTTTTAACTTACTGAGTAGAAACGAAGGGAAGCCATGCGTACAAACAAGTAAATCTGGTTTTTCCTCTGCTAGTAATTGCTCCATTTTCTTCAAAAAGAGCGGTTGATACCATTTAAAGGACTGTTTTTTTGTTGAAGGTACGTAAAAAAAGCTCTTGTAGGCGAGATTATAGGTGTCTGGCGCGTATCGAATCCAATTAAGATAGCCCTTTGTAATCACTTTTTCTAACGATTTATTCGTATAACTTAATAAGTCTATTTTTTTCAAAGTAAGGTCGTCTGAATGATTTTTTAAAAGGTCCATTAATGCCTCAGCAACCTGATGATGGCCCGACTGCATTTGTAAGAGTGGTAAAAACAAAATCTTCTTCACTTATTCCATCTCCTGTTCTACTAGAAATCGATCCATGAAAAATAATGATTTCTAAACTACCCTTTCAATGTATCACTCATTTCTAGAAAAACTGGTTTTTTAATGGATTTTTAATCTTCCCTTCAGCTTTTTTTTAGTTTGGCTGTTAAATCAGGCTGTGTTAAAGGTTAAGGTTTATTTCGGCACTCTGGTGACCTTCGTTCCAGGCACGAAGACTCCTGCGGGAGTACGGGGCAGGGGGAGACCCCGCAGGAGCAAAGCGACGAGGAGGCTCCCCGGCACGCCCGCGGAAAGCGAAGTGCCTGGAACGGAAATCAACAGACAAGTTTAACACAGCCAAATATTAAAAAACCCGAAAAGATGTCTTTTCAGGTTTTTTTAGTGTGCCTATTTAGGTAATTCCTTCTTTTCCCTTTTAAATACTTAAAGATAATATAAAGCGAAAAAAGAAGGAAAAATGCAACTCCTACATATGGAACATAGTCTGGATTTATATGGAATACTTTCCCTGCAAAATAGCCTCCTACAATAAAAGGAATGGTCCAGAGGAAAGTGCCTATCATGGAAAAAACCAAAAACCTCCGAAATGGAATGTTGTTAATCCCGGCAAAATATGGACTTATTTGCCTGATACCTGGCAGATAAAAACCTAACAGGATTGTTTTACGAACATTTTTCGTATATTTACCACTTACCTTTTCCCAACGTTCATCGGTAATCCCTACATACTTGCCGTATTTTTTTATAAATGGAGACCCTACAAATTTTCCGGCTGAATAGGCAGTCAGCATCCCAATAAACGCACCAAGAATGGAACACAGCATCGCTAGGCCCAATGAGAGCTGATGATGAAAACTCAGCACTCCGATTAAAAAGAGCAGCGATTCTTCCGGAGCAGGAATACCAACAATCCCAAAAAATAAAAAAAGAAAAATGACAAAGTAACCATATATATTAATATAATTTAGTATTGTCTCTACATTCATAGCAGCCTCTAAAAGTTAACTTCTTCTAATGCGATAAATTTTGTTCCCTTTTTAACGTTTTCCTGTAAGTAAATATCTAAACACTTTAGCATATAATAGGGCGCTTGCTTATCTGCACCCCATGTTTCCCCACAATCATGAAGCAACAACACGGAACCCGATTCCGTCGCTTGCAGCAATTGGTTAAGCAGACCGTTTTTGCCTTTCGCTGCTTTCCAATCACCGAAAATATGTGACCACATAATCACTTTAAATCGCTTGCTCAAAAATAAGCTAAAAAGATTAAAACTCCCCCACGGTGGTCGATAGAAGGTTACTTTTTCATTTGTGAGTTGATGGATGGCCTGTTCTGTCATTTCTAGTTGTCTCTTTAAGTGAAAGGGCGTGAGAATCCAGCTTGAAATATGGTTATAATGATGAATGCCAATTGTATGTCCCTCCTGACTCATCCGCTTGATTATGTCAGGATAGGCTTCCACTTTACTGCCCACAACAAAAAAGGAGGCCTTAACATCATATTTTTTCAAAAGATCAAGCAATTGGGGTGTGTATTCAGGATTAGGACCATCATCAAACGTTAAGGCAATAGCCGGGTCATGTATCCTTTTAACGATTTCCCGTCCGCTCATACGAATGAGTATGGTGGGTAATATCGCATAGATAAGAAACAAAATGAATAAAAGTATGAAACTCAGAATCATTATATTAATCACTCAAAAACATTTCCTTTCCATCTTTCCTTGGGTAGGAACAACTCCACTTCTGTCCCCACTCCCTCCGTACTTTTTACAATGATTTCGCCTTGGTGCTGTTTCATGATATTTTTTGCAATCGACAACCCTAGACCGGTCCCGCCTGTCTCCCTACTTCGGGCCTTGTCCACCCGGTAAAAACGTTCAAAAACATTTTCTATTTCACACTCAGGTATGCCGATTCCGTAATCCTTTACGGTAATGATCGTCCATTGTTCCTTTTCGTTTAAATACACATCAATTTTATCTTTACTGTATTTGATGGCATTATCGATCAAGATAATAATTGCTTGTTTTAATTTAACTTCATCGGCTACAACAGAGATGTCAGGTTCTTGACAATGGAGGATGATTTCTCTTTTATAGGCACTTTTAAGTTGCTTAAAAATAAGCTCACACAAGGCTGCTACATTAATTGATTTTGCTTCTAAACGATTTCCTGATTCTGTATCAGCTAAATCCAGAAACCGTTCAGTCATCTTTTGAATTCTTGTTGCTTCTAAATGAATCGATTCAATCGCATCATGGGCAACCTCTTCATTTTGTAATCCACGTCTAAGAAGGAGGTCTGCATAGCTTTTGATTACCGTGAGCGGGGTTTTTAATTCATGCGAGGCATCAGAGATAAATTGCCTCTGTTTTTCGAGATTTTCCTCTAATCTGCCAATCATCCGATTAAAGGTTACCGCCAATTTTTGTAATTCATCCTTTGTCTCATGTTGGATGATGATTTTTTTCGGAATCCCACTTTTTTCAATATCCTCCATGGTGTTAATCATATTAGAAATCGGCCTCATAATTAGATTGGATAACCATCTGCCGCCCAATAGCGATAATACCGCACCGAGTATCGTACAAAAAGTAAGAATAGAAAGTAATAAGTCTTTTCCAGTTTCCAATCCTACTAATTTCTCCCCGAACTCCAGTGTTCCAACAACCTGTCCATGTGCATGAATCGGCACCCTGACAATCGCAAATTGTTCTTCTTGATGATTCAGTCGAATCGTACGCCTTTGAGTACCCTTTTCGCTGGTGAATTTCGGTTTTATTATAGCAGCCAGTTGCTGATCGTTTGTTACTTGATTAATAATTTTCGCATCCGGTTGAACGATTCTTATAAAAGATTGATTCGTTAGGTAGGGGGTTAATTTTTCTTTAATAACAGACCGGGAATCTTCCTTGTTTATTTCATTTATCAAGTAATCAGCCTTTTGAAACAGTTCACCATCTTCCATATTGACAGTAATCTTCATAAATGAAAAAAAGACCACCGCATTCACAGCAAGTAACACACAGATTATCCAAGCCGTTGTAATTAGATTAATTTTTGTGGTAATCTTCATTTCTTTAATTCTCCCTTACGGTATAACCGACTCCCCTTACCGTTTGAATAATCGTCGGGTCAGAAAAACCTTCTTCAATCTTCTTTCGTAAATGTCTTATAAATACATCAATGACATTTGTTTCCCCTTCATATTCATAGCCCCAAACATGAAGAAGGATGCTTTCCCGCGTGACAATTCTATTTTTTTGGGATAGCAAATATACGAGTAAATCAAATTCCTTTGGCGTTAACGTGATAGAAGTCTCCCCTCTTATGACTTCTCTCGTATCAAGATTCACGGTTAAATCCCTTATTTCTAATAAGGAATCATCGGTATGTGAAGCCTTTATTGCAATGGAACTTTGACGAAGACATGATCGAATTCTTGCTAATAATTCCTCAATCTCAAATGGCTTTGTAATATAATCGTTGGCCCCTTGATCGAGTCCTGCTACCTTATCGATTGTCATATTACGAGCTGTTAATAAAATAACAGGTATTAGGTTATTCTCTTTTCGGATTCTTCTTAACACCTCAATACCATTGATTTCGGGTAACATAACATCTAATAAAATTAAATCCAATTTTTCACTTAAGGCTGCCTGCAAACCTGATTTCCCGTCATAAGCCACCATTACTTCATATCCCTCATAGTCGAGTTCAATCTTTAATATCTTCGCGATCTGTTTTTCATCCTCAACAACCAAAATTCGCTGTTTCATCGTTCTCCCTCCTTTTTTAATTATTAGCCTTGGTTGCAATTTGAAATTTTTATATAACGAACTTTATCTCTTTAGGAACTATCTCATTCAATTTAGCACGTTTTTTGCTTAGTTTTCTTTTTTTCATTGAATTTTAATCTTTCGTTCAAACGCTAGGCGTGTCATGTTACCACTTTAACGACAAAAACTCCTTCTATTTTGTGGAAGGAGTTTTTTATAAGATTTTGGTGTCAGCACCTATTGAATTTGATTATTGGCTTTTTCCGGCAAAAGTTCTTGCAGTGAATGCTTACGGATAGCTAAGACTAGGTCAGCTAGGAAATAAAGCCCTACGGCTGACCAGACCCATGCCCAAAGTGGTTCTACTGCTCCGTACATTGAGACAATCGCAGGATGGATCCATTTAAAACATAGAAGCGACAAGACCATCCAGGATAAAGAAAAGGGCAGACAAATATGACCATGAAGCTGCAGGGGTGTGTCGGTGTAATCCCACCATTTCCGGTTAAAAAGCTTTTGTAAAAGCGCACCTGTTACATATTCCACCAAAGTGGGAATCAATAAGCAAAGAAGAATGATTAGTCCTCCCTTGGTTTCTGGTGAAATCAAATAGACCAAGAGCACAGGGGTAATGCCGTACATCGGTTTAAATGGCCCAAATAGAAAATTCGGCTTAAAGAATTCCCGTCTCGTCAACAAGTTATAGCTGTTTTCAAGGAGCCAGCCTAAAAACGAATAAACGGTGAAATAAAAAATCAGCGCGGCTGCTTCTTCTAGATTAAAAAGATTAGGATTTTGAAACTCAATTCCATTCAGCAAATTAATAATCATGGCTGAACCACCTTTCATGGATAAGAATTTCCCACTTTAGGTTTAACAGCCATGCTTCCAAATATACAATAAAATTCCTGTTTTGTGCTTTTCAAATTTGTGAAAGTGCTCATTTACATTGCAGCAGACTTTTCCTCCTGTTTTGACCGGAATTTTCCCACCGAGGTAAATATCACAACCATGCTTCCAACTCCAATCCATGCTAAAACTAACGTCGAATGATTCCAACTGAAATTCTTCCCAAAAAAGAACAAGTCTCTGAGTCCTTCGACTAAAAACCGAATCGGGAGCCACGGATAGATCCAATCACGGTAAAAGGGTGACATGAACTCAGGTGCCATCGCCAATAGGGGCGCACCAAAGAATAGCATGATCACAAAAATGGGAACTCCCTTGATTCCAGTCCAGGAAAGCACAGCTGAAATCATTAAGAAAAAACTGTAACACGACAGGGATAAGAACAGTGCCGTATCTCCAAATTGAGAAATATGAACTCCGATTGCATCGGCCATCCATGTTAATCCAAATCCTGCTACAAGGGCAATCACCGCTCCCATTAATACTTGAGCGATTAGAGCACTAAACTTTTCCTTTCGAGTTGCAAACGATACTTTAGACACGGTTAAAAAAAGGATCACCGCTCCAGCAATACTTGCCATCCAAAGCGGCTGGAATAAGGAAACAGGCGCGTTTCCATTCATGCTATTTGTACCAATTTCATTGACATTGGTTACTTTTTTCGTGATTGGTGTTACAAGGGACGCAGCCTGAGTGGTAGTCACTGTCCCCCCATGTACTTCAAATTCTTTTAATAGCTGAGTTCGGACATTCGCATTGATTTGATCGACCATTCCATTTAGGGCCGTACCTGCCATTGTCGAGCCAGCCGTATTTATCCCTTGATTCACCACTATTTCGATTTCAGGGGATATAGGTTTAGGACCGCGAAGCGAGGCTTGCTTCCTAGAGAAATCCTTAGGAATGACTAATGCTGCATAATAGGCACGGTTATCTAACCCCTTCTTCGCTTCCTGATAACTTGAGACGGAGATAAATTTAACTGCCGGCTCTTCACCTGAAGATTGGGCTGTTTTCTGAATCATGTCAGCAATTGTTTTCCCCATATTCACTTTTCCCTGGTTAGGAATATCGACTCCTTGGTCTTCATTAACAAACACAATCGGTAAATTCTTTGGAGTAGGTTGTACGGATGGAATGAGCGTTAATCCAAAAACAAGCACCACAACTAAGACAATGATCGGTGATAAAAAAGCCAATTTACTTTTGAATAATTTCATAGAATTCTCCTCTTATTTTCCTGAAATAATTAAACACAATGTTGATTAATGTTCATGGTGTATATTATAATTCGTTTATTAATAAAGGCAATCAACAATAAAAAGCGATCTGTCTATTACTTGACACAAATGACTCAAACGTTTATTTTTACTAAGAAATTTTTTCGGAGGAATAGAAATGTCGGAAAAACCAACTGATAAACGAATTGTACGGACAAAGCGATTGATTCGTGATGCTCTTACAGAGTTAATGGAGGAAAAAGGGTTTGAAGGGATTACGGTCCGAGATTTAACAGAAAAGGCGGAGATTAACCGGGGAACATTTTATCTACATTACCATGATAAATATGATTTATTGGAGCAGAGCGAAGCGGAGATATTAATTGAAATTCAGAAAATAGCGCAAGAAATAAACCCCCTTGATTTCATGAACTTTAATAGTGCAGATGAGCCCTTTCCTTTCATTATTAACTTATTTGAACTTTTCCAAGAAAATTCAAGTTTCATGAAAGTAATCCTGGGTCCAAATGGAGACGCATCATTCCAAGGAAAATTGAAAGATTTCATTAAACAGACCTTTTATCAAAATATCATGTCAAAAATAAACACAGATAATTTGCTTGTCCCGGTGGACTATCTTTTTGCCTATGTCAGTTCCGCCCACCTCGGTGTAATTCAGCATTGGTTAGAAAGCGGGATGGAAAAAGCTCCCCGCGAAATAGCAATGATCCTATCGCGAATCACATTTTTAGGACCGAGGCATGCTCTTGGTTTTAAACAAAGTTAGATTGCCATATTAAGTGAAGCCTTTTCCAAAAATAAATAAACACTTTGGTGAGCTGTGGCTGATAATCAACACATTGTTGCTTTTTGTTTATTGCTTATATCCACCTAGGTTGTAAAATGAAATCATAACAGCCATCTCTAGGAGGCATGATTGATGAAGTCAACCATTAATGTAGAAGACGTCAGTAAAAGTTTTGGAAAAAAAACCGTCTTAAATGAGGTCAACTTATCCATCGAGAAAGGTCAGTTATTTGGATTGATTGGACCTTCTGGTGCTGGAAAAACCACCCTTGTAAAAATGATTGTTGGCATGGAAAAAGCGGATAAAGGTTCCATTCATGTGTTAAATAAAAAAATGCCAAACCTTTCTTTACTTCAAGACATTGGCTATATGGCCCAAGCAGATGCCTTGTATGGTGAGTTAACGGGTGAAGAGAATCTAAAGTTTTTTGCTTCCCTATTTGGGTTGAATAAGGAAGAACAGAAAAAACGGTTATTGTATGTCGCTAACTTAGTCAACCTCACCAATGACCTAAACAAAAGGGTAGGAGCATATTCTGGAGGAATGAAACGGCGCTTATCCTTGGCAATCGCATTAATTCAAGACCCGCAAATCTTAATCCTGGATGAGCCAACCGTCGGCATTGACCCCGAATTAAAATTGTCGATTTGGAAAGAATTCCTGCGCTTGAAAAATGAAGAGCAAAAAACGATCATAGTCACTACCCATGTCATGGATGAAGCAGTGAAATGCGATTATGTCGCCATGGTTCGCGATGGCCGGATTTTAACAAGCGGCACGCCTAATGAATTAAAGGCGTTATACGGAACCGACGATTTCGATGAGGTATTCTTGAAAGCTGGGGTGAAACAATCATGAGAGTTTTCGCGTTAGTTAAACGAATCTTCCGGCAGATGTTTCGAGATAAACGCACCTTAGCGCTGTTATTTTTGGCACCACTGCTTATCCTGACCCTGATGTACTTTTTATTTAACGGCAGTTCCGTAGAACCGAAATTAGGTGTAAATGGTGTAGATAATAATCTTGTCAGCGTATTAAAAAAGGCAGACATTCAAGTGAAACAATACGAAAACGTCAATTCTGAAACGGTAGTAGATGACGACCTTGATGGATTATTAGAACAAGAGAATGGACGTTTGAAATTAACATTGCAAAATAACGACCCATCAAAAGCGAAAGGCTTGCAGATGAAAGTCAGCCAAGCGGTCGCGGCCCAGAGTCAAGCTAAGTTAATTCAGCAAAATCCGGCTGCCGCAGGTCTGGCCCAGCAAAGCATCGATATAGATTATGTGTATGGAGATGCTGACACCGTCTTTTTTGATGTATTAAGCCCCATATTAGTTGGCTTCTTCGTTTTCTTTTTCGTCTTTATTATTTCAGGAATTGGATTATTGCGTGAACGGACAACAGGGACTTTGGAACGGTTGATGTCGACGCCGATTCGCAGATGGGAAATCGTTACAGCGTACTTGGTAGGCTATGGTATTTTTGCAGTCATCCAAACCATGATCGTGGTATTCTATTCTATTAATGTATTAGATATCGTTTTGGCCGGGTCGATTGGGAATGTGCTTCTCATCAATTTAATTCTCGCGTTGGTAGCCCTCTCCCTTGGAATTCTTTTATCAACCTTCGCTGCTTCAGAGTTTCAAATGATTCAATTTATCCCAATCGCGGTCATTCCGCAAATCTTTTTCGCAGGAATTTTCCCGCTTGAAGGGATGGCCAACTGGTTACAGGCGGTCGCAAAGGTTATACCGATGTACTATGCGGGTGATGCTCTAAAAGCTGTCATGTATAAAGGGTTAGGTTTTAGTGAAATTAGCGGCGACCTCTTGGCCTTACTTATCTTTGCAGTGATTTTCATTGTGTTGAATATTTTCTCATTGAAAAAGTATCGAAAGTTATAAATACAAAAATAAGGGGAGAGATGATCAAGTAATCATCTCGCCCCTTTTCATTTTTAGCGGATTGTTTTTAATGCGCCGCTCCATTGGTTAACTTCATCAAGCATAGCATTTACATTTGTAAGGTGTAATTCAGCTGGTTTGAAAACACTGCCGTTTTCAAAGTCTGTGAATAATGACAAGGTTGGATGTGTACGAACATCCGCCACTTTTAATTCACCTAAGATTCCACGTAAATGTTCAGCAGCACGTGCTCCGCCTGTTGAACCATAGCTTACGATTCCGGCAGCTTTGTTATTCCATGCTTCACGTGCAAAATCAAGCGCATTTTTTAATGCTCCAGTGATACTGTGGTTATATTCTTGAACAATGAATACGAAACCGTCTAAGTTTCCAAGTTTAGTATTCCATTCTGCGATTCCTGGTTCTGAACCGTCAGTTGTACCTAAGAATGGTAAATTAAAGTCCGCGATATCGACGATTTCATAGTTTGCATCGCCGCGTTTGTCAGCGATTCCTTTCACCCATTCCCCAACTTGTGGGCTTACACGTCCTTGACGTGTGCTCCCTAAAATAATCCCAATGTTTAATTTTGTCATTGTTTTTTCCTCCTTCGTTGATTCACCAAATAGTCTACCTAGAAAACCCAACTTCAACACCACCTATAAAAATTTTTTATATAAAAATTACGTAGTGTTCATGAATAAACAAAACGTTTCTTTGCAGGATTTTTTCCTACAAACATACTCACCGAGATATTCTCAATTAAAATATTAATAAATTAAATATTATTAATTAATATATCTCTAATTCAAAGTAATTTTATAATATTTATGTTTTCTTGTCAATCGATTTAACTTTAGATTTTACAAAGATATTATTAGTTATTCTAAAAAAACCTAAAAAACCACTTAGCACAATGGCTAAGTGGTTTTGGGTGTCAGGCACCAACATCATATTTACGATCGTCCTGTACAAAGAGGATGCCTAGTTCGTGGTGGTCGCCTTCGTATAGGGCGCGTTGAACGAAACGGATTTCTCCATTTGTGTCGAGGACCTCTAGTTTGCAGTGGGCGCGATTTTTTTGCAGTGCTTCGTAAAACACCTTTTCATCACGAACCAAGACGCCATTCGCTTTCGTGATTACTTCACCCACCTTCAACTCCATTTTACTTGCAGGTGACTCGGGAATAACCCCGATAATCATCAGGCCTTGATTCTTTTTGGAAAAATAAAACGGGAGATTATCATCTTTCATGCCAGCGAGTAAAATAATAAACTCACGGCCGAGAACGGCCAGTGCAGCAGTTACAATCGAACTAAGCGGGAACCAATAGCCTAGAACAGAAAGAAGTGTAACAAACACCCCAAGGACGATTACCCGTCGGCCATGAAGCTGAATTGCTACTTTGGGCAGCATTCCTTTGACTTGCTGATGAAAACCAATCGCAAATGGAACAAAAATCAGCGAGTACTCTTTCGCACCCAAATGGAAAACAGGCCACCAATCAAAGGGAAGCTGCAGCGCATTGCCTGGAATAAGTAAGAAGATCGGCAGCATCCAGAGACGCTTTCCTTCATGTAACCCTACATTTTGACCACGTTTGCTTTTAGCAAGTTTAGGGGAGGTCCCAAAACTGCCATTTTTAAAGATGAGCATACCTTCTGCAATGAGCATCAACCCTAGCAAAACGACAATAGAAGGATAGATTTTGTCACTCAATGCATGGAATGTCTTCGAGAAAAGCGGGATCGACCAATGATTTTCCGCGATCAATATAATCGAGAAAAAGGCTGCCCCCATCGTATAAGCGGGCGAGATCCAGCGAACATTTGTCGTTAATGACCACAAAAATGTAAATCCAGCAATTAGCAGAATCGTTGCGAATGGAACCGTAATCCCTGCTGCTATTACAATTACCGAAAGCACAAGTCCGATCAAAATGCCGGGCGGAAATAACTGTCGAAGTTCGAAATAGGCGTCATGCGCCCTAACATGAAAATTTTTCCGTTCACGTTTCACCCTCATTACGCCTAAAATCCCTGCAAGGAAAACGAGATAGTATAAAACAGGATGAAGAAATAACCTGCCTGTCCCTTTAAGAAGTTCTACAAGCCATATTTGCACCAATTCCTGCCACCTGCCTCTATTAAAAATTTCTAGTAGTCTATTATAGAAAAGTCTCCTAAAGAGTATTTTACCAAATTGCCGCCATAAAACATATTGCTAGTTTTTAGAAAATGGTAAAAATATTGTACCACTACAAAAAGCGGAAGCGCCTTGCACAGGGGCGACAGGCATAAGACGAGCCGACATGAAGGTTGCTTTTTAACCTTCAGGACGGATTGGCTTATGACCCCCCTAGGCGCTGGAGCTGGATTCTGAGAACTAATCAAATTTATCCAAAATTAATTATATAATTAGATATACAAAGAAAAACAGAGGCATAAGCCCCTGCTTTACTCTTTAGTTATTAATCGCAATGCGGTTTGTAACTGCAGATCGTTTTTCTCTTTTTTCATTTCCGCGATGGCTGCTTCTTCAAGTTTGGCTGCAGTCTCCGGGCCAATTTTTCCAGTTGGCTCCAAGTTCGCTTGGAGTTGGAACCCTTTAACGGCCATGGCGGTTTCCTTACTAAAATAACCATCCGTCCGGCCTGGTGCAAATCCTAAGCCAGCTAACACCTCTTGGGCGTTCTTTACTTGCTCATTATTCATATCCTCTTCCAATGTCTCTTCGACCTGAATCGGATGGGTGGCGAAAATCGCTGGTTGATTAATGGCCACATCCGGCTCAATCCCTTTTTTATGAATCCAATTGCCATCTGGGGTCAGCCATTTAAATAATGTCAGCTTGATGTTGCTTCCATCCCCCATCGGAACAGCCTGTTGAACGGTACCTTTTCCGAAGGTAGTTTCTCCAACAAGTTGGTAACCATCCGCTTCTTGAAGTGAACCGGCGAGAATTTCAGACGCGGAGGCACTGCCTTTGTTTACAAGGACAACCACGGGATAATCCTTTTTCTCCGAAAGATTGGAGAAGTATCGCTTTTTCTCACCATTCCGCTGCTCGATTTGGACATATGGCTTATTTTCTGGGACAAATTCCTTTAATATCTCACCGACACTGTCGAGCAGGCCGCCAGGGTTTCCACGCACATCAATAATCAACCCTTTAATATGATCGTTTTCTAAGGCAGATAATTCTTTTTCAAAATCAGCAGCTGTATCCTCTGAAAAAGAAGTTAGTTCGATATAGCCAATCTTTTTGCCATCATGTTCCTTAATAGAAGCATGGACCGTTTCAAGAGGGATTTCATCGCGGGTGACGTTAATCGCCAGCGGATCTTTTAACCCTTTTCTCGCAATTAATAATTGAACCTTCGTCCCTTTTTTACCGCGAATCTTGAGTGTTGCCTTATTCAAATCCAGCCCTTCTACACTTTTCCCATCAACCTTTAGAATTTGATCATTTGGCTTAATGCCTGCTTTTTCAGCAGGAGAATCTTTAAACGGAGAGACGATTACAATTTTCCCATCGACCATGCCGACTTCGGCTCCAATTCCTTCAAATGAGGATTCCAAAGTTTGTGTAAATTGTTTGGCGGTTTCCTTGTCCATGTAGACAGAGTACGGATCTTTTAGAACAGATAACATCCCTTGAATCGCGCCTTCTACCAACTTTTCCTGATCTACCTTTTCAACATATCTGCTTAAAATAAGATCATAGGCATTCTCTACTTTTTCTAAATCTACAGCATTTTCCGCCGAACTGAATCCATTATTATCTGAGGGTTTCACAAGTTCGTGTTTATTACTGCCATTTTTATGATTTAATAGCTGCATGCCTGCATATGTGCCCCCCGCCCCAGTTAGGAGCGAACCCGTCATCAAAAGGGCAATCCATCTACGATTCATCTCAGGTCCTCCTCAAGTTAAATATGCCTGTCCTATCTATTTTTCTAAAAAGGCGCCAAATTCCTGCCCGATTATTAACATATATGTAAAGAGTGGACGAGATATGATGATTGATAGAATAAAAAGAGCAAGCGCCCGTTTAGCGGCGTATGGACTGGAGCGCTCCAACCGAGATAAAGGAAAACGAAAAGCGGAAGCGCCTTACACAGGGGCGACAGGCATAAGACGAGCCGACATGAAGGTTGCTTTTTAACCTTCAGGACGGATTGGCTTATGACCCCGAGCCCCTAGGCGCTGGAGCTAGACAACACGAAGAGCGTTAGCGCATTCGTGCTTGACTTATCGTAGGGCGGAGAGCGAAGTACACTAGCCTCTGGGCGCTGGAGCTGGATTCAGAGATCTACTTCAATTTAGCTACAATTATTTATTTTATAATTTCCTGTACAAAAAAAGAAGAAGCACGAGGCTTCTCCAATTATTATGGTAATGGAACAATGCCGACAGGATTGATGGCATAACGTTTATCCTGTGTCCATGGTCCTTTATGAAGTTCAAAATGCAAATGCTGTCCTCTTGAGGCACCAGTATTCCCCATCAGACCAATTTTTTGACCTTTTTTCACGCTTGCCCCGCTGCCAACATAACGTTGGGTCATATGAGCATAAACAGTTGTATACACTTGTCCATTAATCGAGTGAGAAACAAAAATACAATTTCCATACGTGCTAGAATAATAGGATCTAATCACCACGCCATTGGCCGCCGCAACGATTGGCACCTTATTTCCGTTGGCAATATCGACACCATAGTGATTCCCATCACCACGACCGCCAAAACCAGAACTAAGATATCCCGCTGCCGGCTGGGTCCAAGATCCGCTTGTAACATTAGGTGTGGTATCAGATTTAGGACCACTATCATTTCCATTGTTTGAGTTTGTGGTTCTGCTTCTTTTCGCTTCTTCCACTGCTCTAGCTTGTGCTTCTTTTTCCATTTGAATAGCTTGTTTTATCGCCGCCTCTTGACCAGCAAGGATTTGCTCCTCTTCTTTCAAATCCATCATACCTTCATGGACTTCTTCTTCCTGGTCTTTAAGGCTTGCTAACATTTTATCTTTTTCTTTCTTTTGTACATTTAATTGCTGATTCATAGTTTTTAAGTCTGCTAGCATCTTCTCAAGACTAGCAAGATCTTTTTCTACTTTTGCTTGTTTCTGCGCAAGCTCCTGTTTATCGGCCTCATGCTGCTTAATAATATCTTGGTCCGCTTGCATGATTGTGGTAACCGCAGTGGCCCGGTCAATGAAATCGCTAAAGCTGGTTGATCCCATTAACACATCTAAATAATTGACCATGCCGCCATTTTCCTGATAACTGCGGGCCCTATCCTTCAAAAGCACATTTCGCTTATTAATTCGCTCTTTGATCACCTTTGTTTCAGCTTGAAGTTTCGTAACCTCTGCTTTTGTATCTTTTATCTTTTTGGATTTATCGTCTATTTTTTTTGTTGTATCTTCAATCGCAAAGTCAAGTCGTTTCATTTCACTCTTTACGTCAGCCTGCTGATTTTTTAAGGTGTTGATCTTATCATTTGCTTGATTGATATCTGATTGTAAATTAGAACGTTTGTCGTGGATTTTATTTTGTTCACCTTTTAGACTAGAGAGTGATGCAGCTTCTGTTTTAACAGAAACTCCACCAAGTATTGTTCCTAGTCCGACCGCTAGTGCAACGGCACTGGTGATTACTGATTTCTTCATTTCCGATTTCTCCTCCTATCTCTCTATGTACAGGTAAATCAATGTTACCTGATTGTGACGAATGCTGTTGTACGTAACATTCTGAAGGACACATGCGTCTATCCTAGTTATAGGTCGGATAACAGTAAATCAGGAAGGACACGGGTACCATCCTTCCTGATCTGGACTATACTTTTAAGAATTTTCGAACGGACATTAAGCTTCCCCAAATTCCTATCAGAGCACCCATTAGAATAAGAATTCCGGAAACCTGATACATAAACGGGTCAAATGGAAGTACCTTAATGAAAGTTCCTTCAAGTCGAGGACCAATATAATCATAAGCACGATAGTAGGCAATGGAAATCAGGATAATTGGCAAAATTGATCCAATTACCCCCAGCCATAGACCTTCTAAGAAAAAAGGCCAACGGATAAACGTATTTGTGGCACCTACTAACCTCATAATCTTAATTTCTCTACGTCTAGCAATAATCGTAATTTTAATTGTATTCGAGATTAAGAAAATAGCCGTAAAGAATAAACCGATAATTAATACAATACCGACGTTGCGGCTTGCTTTAATGAACTTAAATAATTTTTCTACCTTGCCCTGGCCATATTTGACCTTGGCAACATAAGTGGATTTTTCAAGTCGTTTAGCTACTTGCATCGTATCTGTCGGTTTTTTCGTTTTGACAATATAAACATCATTTAAAGGATTATCCTGTTCAAAAAGTTTAAAGGACTTTCCTTCTTCCCCAAGACTATTTACTAAATTTTCTAGTTCCTGCTGTTTTGAGGAGAATGTGACACTTTTTACCTCAGGAATACTTTCAATCTCAGTTTTAAGCTTTTGCTGATCTTGAGCGTTTGCAGCTACATCAATATGAACACGAATTTGCACATCATCTTCTATTGTTTCTGCAACTCTATTAAGATTCATCATAATAACAAAAAAGACACCAACTAAAATTAAGGTAACGGTAACAGCACTTACCGACGCAAAAGTCATCCAGCCATTTCTGCTGATATTCTTTAAGCTGTCTCGGGAATGGCGGCCAATAGTTCTAATTTTCATAACCGTATTCACCTCTTTCATCATCACGCACGATTTTACCGCCTTCAATGGCAATTACGCGATGCTGTAATGTATTAACAATCTCTCGGTTATGGGTTGCCATAACAATCGTCGTCCCTCTTGAATTAATCTCTTCAAATATTTTCATAATTTCCCAAGAAGTTTCAGGATCAAGGTTTCCGGTAGGCTCATCCGCAATGACAACTTTCGGCGAATTGACAATCGAGCGGGCAATAGAAACACGCTGCTGCTCCCCGCCTGAAAGCTCGGACGGCAGCATTTTTATCTTATGCTTTAAGTTAACAAGATCAAGAACTTCCATCACTCGTTTTTTTATTACTTTTGGCTGAGCTTCAATAACCTCTAAGGCAAAAGCTACATTTTCATAAACAGTTAATCTCGGAAGCAGCTTAAAATCCTGGAAAACAACACCAAGATTCCGTCTGAATATAGGAACCTTTTTCATTTTTAATTTGGCTAAGTTTACACCGTTCATAGTGATGGTCCCAGAAGTCGGAACTTCCTCACGATACATCATTTTTATAAATGTCGATTTTCCGGCACCACTTGGTCCGACGACATAGACAAATTCGCCCTGGTTAATTCGGACGTCTATCCCATTAATGGCCGAAACTCCATTTGGGTATTTTTTATAAACATCTTGTAGTTCTATCATTTTTTATCACCTTTTATTTAAAGACATCTCGAATTAAATTCGACAAATATCTTTTTTTATTTGCAAAATGGACTAGGATAACAAAAAAAATATGTGCATAATTTCGCATAATCCTATTATAACATCATAAATTGTTAAAAAAAGCGGTAAAAATATTACAGTTTCTTTTCAAAGAATTACAAAACCCGACAAATTTCTTATTTCGAAGGAAGAACAAAAAGCGCAAGCGCCCGTTTAGCGGCGTATGGACTGGAACGCTCCAACCGAGATAAAGGAAACACGAAGAGGGTAGCGCATTCGTGCTTGACTTATCGTAGGGCGGAGAGCGAAGTACACTAGCCGCTGGGCGCTGGAGCTGGATTCAGAGGACTATTTCAATTTATCTACAATTAATTATTTTATAATTTCCTATACAATAAAAAACGCCCTGTTATTCCAAACAGAACGCTTCCTGAGTCTTTTATTTTTTGGCTGCAAGCCACTCAGCAACTTGATTTGCATCATCGCCAGTTACAACGTTGGCAGGCATTTGCCCTTTACCATTTTTAAGGATATTCAATATTTCGTCCTTAGAGTACTTTGAACCGACCTTGGTTAGATTTGGACCCATACCACCTGTTAAATCGCCGCCATGACAGCTGGAGCATTTTTGATCAAAGATCTTCGCCGCCGTATCACTGCTTGTTGTTTCCGTTCCTGTGTCAGTGCCTGTGTCTTTACTTGTGTCTTTATCCCCGCCTCCGCAGGCAGCCAGACCCATTACTAATGCAGTTCCCATCAACATTGTAAGCCATTTCTTTTTCACGTTGTTACCCCCTTCAGAAAATATTACCATCAATGCCCTATTATACCAATCCTATGCCCGTTTGAAACCCTCACCTAACACTTCAGCTGCATCCATAACAACAACAAATGCAGATGGATCAAGGGCTTTAACCAATTGTTTCAATTTTGTGAACTCTGATTGATCTACAACGCACATAAGAACTGGCCGTTCATGGTCAGTAAATCCACCATATGCTGATAGTTTTGTCACACCACGGTCTATTTTATTCAAAATTCCCGCACGAACTTCTTCTTGTTTACCAGTAATGATCATTGCCATTTTTGATCGGCCGAAACCAACCTGAATCAGGTCGATTGTTTTGCTTGTTACATAAAGAGCAATTAATGCATACAAACCTTTTTCAATATCAAATACAATCGCAGCAGCAAGCACGATTAAACCATCGATTATGACGACGCATCGTCCCAGAGAAAAACCTGTATATTTATGAATAATTTGGGCTGCCAGGTCCGTCCCGCCTGTCGATGCTCTTCCCCTAAAAACTATGCCCAGTCCAAGTCCGACACCAATTCCCCCAAACAAAGCCCCAAGAAGGGCGTCATTTGTCCAAGGATCTAAATTCCTTGTAAAAAAAACTACTAATGGTAAAAAAATCGTTCCCGCAAGGGTTTTTACACCAAACTGCTTTCCTAATAAAACTACACCAGCTACAAATAAGGGTATATTGAAAGCCCATTGAACATAGGCTGGTTCCCACCCTAACACTGATTTTAAAATTGTACTAATACCACTTACTCCACCAGAGGCCACTTGGTTCGGAAGTAAGAAAACATTAAAGGTTAAAGCAATGATTGCCGCACCAATTAATACAAAAAGATAATCGATTGCTATTCTCGTTTTAGGATAGGTTAGTGTTAAATTACTTAAGATATTCATAAAGCTATTCTCCTCAAATTTTAAATACTTTCTATTAACCGAAAGTGAGTATAGCATGGGTAAATATTGGTGTAAACGGCAGTAAGTTGACGTGGTAAAGGATTAAAATTTTTCTTAGCATTTACTAGTTAAGCGGTTTTTATAAGGCTCTCAGAGAGGTAAGCAATGGTTGAGTATAGAAGGCAAAGGATTTCAAAAAAATAAGCCTCTGCCGAATTGGTCGGCAAAGGCTATAAATAGGTTCAATTTATGAAATTCTCGATCTAAGATATGCGTTAATAAACTGGTCTAAATCCCCGTCCATAACAGCCTGAACGTTCCCGCTTTCTGTGCTAGTCCTGTGATCTTTCACCATCGAATAGGGATGGAAAACGTAAGAACGGATTTGACTTCCCCAGCCGATTTCCTTCTGCTCGCCGCGAATTTCTAGAAGTTCTTGTTCCTGACGCTCAATTTCAAGTTGATACAGTTTGGCTTTGAGCATTTTCAGGGCTGCCTCACGGTTTTTAATTTGCGAACGTTCTGCTTGACATGTAACAACTACACCAGTAGGCAAGTGGGTAATTCGGATGGCCGAATCGGTAGTGTTAATATGCTGTCCGCCCGCACCTGTTGCACGATAGGTATCAATTTTTAAATCCTCTGTCCGGACTTCTATTTGAATGTCATCATTGAGTTCGGGCATGACTTCACAGGAAACGAAAGAAGTATGCCGACGGCCTGAGGAATCAAATGGGGAAATCCGAACCAGACGGTGAACCCCTTTTTCCGCTTTCAAATAGCCATAGGCATTATGCCCCTTAATCGCTAGTGTAACACTCTTAATACCCGCTTCATCACCAGGTAAGTAATCGAGGGTCTCAACCTTAAAGCCCTTTTTCTCCGCCCAGCGGGTATACATCCTTAGCAGCATCGAGCCCCAGTCCTGTGACTCTGTTCCGCCCGCGCCTGGGTGAAGCTCCAAAATCGCATTATTTTTATCGTACTCTTCACTAAGAAGAAGCTGCAGTTCAAATTGACTCAAACGCGCTATTAACTGCTGAAGTTCCTCTTCCAACTCCGCACGTAATTCTTCATCATTTTCTTCTTTGACAAGTTCATAGGTTAATTCCAAATTTTCAAAGCTGCTATTCAAATCATAAAATTCATTGACTTGATCCTTTAATCCATTTGCTTCACTAATGACGGTCTGCGCTGCTTGCTGATCGTTCCAGAAATCAGGATGAAGCATCTCATCGTCTAATTCAGCAATTCTTGCTTCCTTATTCTCAAGGTCAAAGAGACCCCCTAAAGTCCGCTAATTTCTTAGCTGTTTTTTCAAGTTCATTACGAATTTCTGCTAATTCCATTATCTTCACCTCTATAAAAATTACCTATATCGTATTTTATTCCGAATTCATCGTTCAGTACCTAAACCATTATAGCGTGATTAGCGACTAAATTTCAAAGTTTGATCGTTAAAAAGTTTATGCCTTGAAGGTTTCGCTGGTTTGTCGGGATGGTTGAAGATTCAAAAGTAAAAAAACGAGCGGAGTGTCCGCTCGTTTTTTTATGGAGTTATCCTTTTTGGTGCATGTGCTGTATCCATAAAGGATTTACTATCACTATGACATTCTGCGCAAGTTTTTTTGCTTTCTCGATCATGACCGTCGTTTGCGGAATTAATTGGATTACCAGTTTCTTTATCGTAAATGGCTTTTCCTTGTTTACCATAAAGATCTGTTTTCCCATTATGGCAGGATAGACAGAATTTACGTTGAGCTTCCGCATCCCAATCAGACGTGGTTTTATTAAACCAATTATCATCAAGCTGATCGTTTTCAGGCTTTTGAGCTTCTTGCTTAATATTTCCAAGTTCTGGCCTTAACATCTTAATATTAGTTGCCCCGTGTGTCTCGTGACATTCAGCACATGGAAGCTGTCCATTTAACGAAATACCACTTTCGGTTTGAGCCTGAAAATTATGCCCTGATTGGCTTTTAAGGGTTCCATCACTATAATACTTTTCAATATTTGTCTTTTTTCCATTACCATGGCAGCTAAAGCATAAGGAATAGTCACTTAAAGAACCGGTAGCGGTACCTGCCTTTTTATAATTATAAAAAGAGTCTGTTCCTGCCTTAGGGTGCATGCTGTTTGGATTTTGTTTGGTCCCTGGGTTATGTGGATCATGACAACTAGAGCAACTTACAGGAGAACCTGTATAGTGTTTACTATGGCTGTTATTGTCCTCTATTTTTGGTGAACCAGTTCCATCATGACAAGCCATACACATATCATTTTCAGTAGAACCCTTTTCTCCCTTTAGAAGGAACTCATCCGTTCCATTATGGGTGCTATGGCAAAAAGAACATGCACTTGTTACCACCGAAAACGGTCCATGTATAGAGTCATTATCACTTGGTTCATCTGCCACTCGGTCGACCTTAAATCCGGTATCCTTATAATCACTAACAGTAGTGAATTTAAGGAATCGAGGAATAATTAACTTCTCTGTTTCAGTTGAGAATTTCGGATTGAGATAAACATAATAGCTAGTTCCAGGCTTAAAGTTTTGATCAGGTTTAAATGTATAAACATAGGATTTGAGATTTTCTGTAAATGCAGTTGTAGCAATTAAATCCTCGTTTCCTTTAATATCTCCAAAAGATGTTAACAAAGGTTGTGTTTTGGTTAATGGTTCCGTACTCCTTACATCTACTAATATCACATAATTCAAGGGTACTCGAGTCATATCCTCTACAGGAAGGAAACTGCTGGGAACATCCTTTCCAGGTTCATATTGATCAGCTGCATCTTTTGGAATAAGATACATTTTGTCCATATATGGTCTTGTCCCTGCCTCATCAATAGCTTCTTGGGATGTAATTATTTTTTCATTGGGTGTAGGACTCTCATCAGTTGTTGACGCCGTTTCTTCAGTAGAAGTTACAGGATTGTCTGTGACATTATCTGTTGTTACAGGAGTATCTTCCGTTGTCACTGTTGCAAGAATATCTTCCGTTGTCACTGCCCCTTCTGACTTAACGGAAAAGGTACGGTCTGCCTTAGCGCTTACCCCATCCTCATCAGTGACGACGAATGTAACGGCATGGACTCCTTCATTAAAATCTTTTGAGTATATGAAGTCTGCAACGTTACCCTTGGGGGTCATCAATAGCTTTCCTTCACCCGTAATATCAATAGGCTGCTGTGAAGCCTCCTGCTGTTCAAAAACCTTGACAGTTAGTTTATCTGCAGTCGTTAGATCGTCCGAAATGGTTCCAGTAAATTCAACCATTGGAGCATTAAACATAAACTCATCATCCGGTGATAATATCTGAATTTCGGGAACAGCAGATGCTGATACAACAATGTTATCAGGAGAACTAAAAAGGAGGGAACTAAGAACAACGCTCCAAATAACAAAGTATGAGATAAGCTTTCGTTTGTAGTTCTTCCTTTTCATACTATTCATCCTTTACTTTTCGTAAATTAGAGATAAAACTCATACAAATTATATCAACTGAATTAACAATAATTTTCGTCGTTAAGTTAAATATTTTTGACAGTTTCTACACTCGGGTGCAATAATAAAACTTTGAAATTTAGTGGGGCTAACAAATAGATGGGCTATTTGTTAGCTTTTTTTATTATTTAATTAAGCTTTTACCTGAATAATCTCCACCAGGAACTAAGTAATTTTTATAATCTGTAGTATTGGGATAGTTTGTTGTTCCAGGTGTATTGGCGATTTGGTGTGTAGATTGGTGACAAGCCCAACATACAGACATGTTTGTAAATCTTTTTAAAGATGAGCCTTTTGGACTTACTTCTTTCATGTAAGCTTTAGCTGTTGCTTCAGTCCAGCCTTTTCCGCCATCTGTAACTGGTTTTTGTAAATCTGCAATTGTTTTACCTGCTGTGTCTCTTAATGTTGTAATGTCAGTACCATGCGCAAAGTGACAAGCTGTACAGCTGCGACCTTGCTTCGTGCTGTTTGTTGTATGTGTGAATAGCTCGTGACCTTGAACTGTTTTCATTTCTCTTGGTCCGTTTTCTCTATTCTTTAAGTAGTCATCATGACAGCTTGCACAGAATTCTGAGTAATTTAATTTGTAATCATAAACCTGTGCTTGCGTTAATCCATCAGCTGGTTTATTATAAATTCCGTTTGATTTGTAAATTTTTAATCCAGACATTGTACTGCTATTGTTGATGTCAGCATATGCAGGATCTTCTACTAAATTTAGTTTAATTGCTTTTTGTCCTACTGGAACTTTATTTAATTTAGTAATAGTTTCCGTATATCCAACGATAGTAACATTATAGTTGTTACCATATTGCTTTCCTGCTACAGTTTCATTTAATAAACGGTCGTTAGCAGATCCATGTGGATTATGACAGCTTGAGCATTCAAAAGTAGCAGTAGATTTATTAGCTAATGCACCAGGAGCTGCTTTTACTTCTAAATCTGAATCAACATTGTGCATTGAAGCATTCATTTCGTGAGAATCAATTACACCTGCTTCACTAGCTACTTTTACGTTATAAAAGCCCATTGTACCATCATGGCATGACATACAAAGTTCTTTTTCACCACTCTTCATTAACAGCATTTCGTCTTCCCCATTATGGGTACTGTGGCAGTTTGCACAAGAGTTTGTGTTGTTTTGGAAATTACCATGTGTTTTGTGTGTATTGGTATTTCCGGCGTTATCAACATCCCCAACATGAATCCCAGGTGCTGGGTTTGTTGAAGTTGGTGTAAATTCTGCTGCAGAAGCAAAAGCACCAAACATGCTCACTAAAACAAGCACTAATAATGCAGACAAACTAATTTTTAACTTACTCATTCTAAAAAACCTCCCATAAAACTTCTGTCTTCTCTCTTTTTCTCTCTTTTTCTCAATTTTTCATAGGTTAATAATTTTCTTTTTTCTATATCACCCCCTTAAAACACTTGAATTATTGAGTTTAATAGTCATTTATAAAAAAGCTTATATTATCAGAAGACCAACCATCTGGGAGGAAAATTGGCAGTTTTCTGTCATGGTCGATTTATAAAACAAGGTAACAATTGAATATTGCTACCTTGTTTAAAATATTTTCTCTATTTAAAGATATTTGTCATCAAGACATTATTTAATTTTTGCTTTACCCTTAAGAGCGCCAGCTCCATCAAGATATTGCGGGTCAATTTGTCCTTTTGCAATGTTAGGTCCATGGCAAGCAAAACATACTGCGTTGTTTGTGAATTTCTTTAAAGAAGAACCTTTAACACTTACATCTTTCATATATGATTCTGCTTTTTCTTGAGACCAGCCTTTTCCTCCGTCTGCAACTGCCTTCGTATAATCTGCAACTTTATTTCCTACTGCATCCATCATAACTGTAGCATCGGTACCGTGTGCATAGTGACAAGCAGCACAGCTTCTACCCTGGCTAGCGCTATTAGTGGTATGTGTGTATGTGTCATGTGTATGTGTTGCAGTGATTGGTGAACCTGTACTTGGTTTTCCAGGCATTGGGTTTGCAGATGAACCTACATTTCTCTTAGCAAAATAATCATCGTGACATGCTCCACAGAATTGAGAATAGTAGATTTTATCATTCACACCATTGTAACTAGCTAATCCCTTAGGACCATTAGATTTTGTAATTTTTAATCCGCCAGTACCTGTTATAGCGTTAAGTTCCGCGTATGCAGGATCTTCTTGTAAATCAAGAACGATAGTTTTGGTTCCTATTGGAGCAGGTGTTTGTACACCATTAACTAAAGAAGTAGCAAATGCTTTTCCAGCAACCGTTTCATTTAATAGTCTGTCATTAGCTGAACCGTGAGGATTATGACAGCTAGAACATTCTAACTCAGCTGTAGAATTATTCAGATATTTACCAGGGGCACTTCCTACTTGGATAGATGAATCCACATTGTGCATAGAAGAGCTTAAGTGTGAATCATCAAAAGTACCTGCACCGCTTCCTTTTGTTACATCATAGAAGCCCATTGTGCCATCATGGCAAGACATACAAAGATCGTATTCGCCTTCCTTCATTAATAACATTTCGTCTTCCCCGTTGTGTGTACTGTGACAGTTTGCACAAGAGTTGGTATTGTTTTGGAAGTTACCATGTGTTTTATGTGTACTTTGGTTACCGTTGTTATCAATTTGACCAACATGGATTCCAGGTGCTGGGTTCGTTGAGGTTGGAGGAACTCCATCCTCTGCAAAGGCCACAGCACTGAATATGCCTAATAAAATAAGCATAAATACAGTTGATAAACCCAATCTTATCTTACTCATTCTTAAAACCTCCCAAATTTCTCTCTTTTTCTCTAATTTAATATCGAACTATAAGGTTAAGCTGCGATTTTTTTAGTATCACCTCCTTATTAGAAAAGGGAATTAATAGAAAACGGATACCCTTTGATTAACTGTATCTGTTACAAATAAAGTATCTCGATCGTCAATATACAGACCATTCGGGAGATAAAGCTTATCATTTTCGGTTCCCATTCCACCTAATTCAAATAAATGTTTCCCATCTTTATCGAAAGCTGAGATATTGTGGGCAAGGTTATTTACGACATACACATTTCCTTTAGAGTCGACAGCCACTCCTCTCGGATTAAGGAAGGTCGGATCCCCTTTGCCATCTTCAGAACCGTTAATAATTTTGATAAATTTACCGTCTTTATCGAAAATTTGAACTCTATTATTCCCGGAATCTGTTACATATATTTGTTGATCACTATCAACTGTGACAGCATTTGGTGCGATGAATTTTCCTTCTTCGGCACCAGCTCCACCTATTTCCATTACTTTCTTTCCATCTAAATTAAAAACAAATAATTTATTTGCCTTAATATCGGTAACATAGAGCTTACTATCGATTATTCGAAGTCCGCCAGGTGATTGAAGAACTTTCTTTTGATCATCAAAGTATTTAATGAACTTACCTTTTGAATCAAAAATAGAAATATTGCCATTGTACAAATCGGCAACATAAATGTTGTTATCCTTATCTCCAGCGATTCCATAAGGAAATTTAAATTCGCCTTTATTTGTTCCTTCTTTACCAAAGTTGAATACAGAAGTACCGGACTGATCAAATACTTGGACCTGTTTGTTATTTGTATCACTCACATAAACGAATTCCCCAATTTTTACAACATCCATTGGTTTGTTAAGTGGTTTGTTAAACTCACCATATAATGAATTCGTATACACTGGCGGTCCGCTCGGATCCACTTTTGCAACAATCGGTTTTATTGACGACTCTAAATTTAAGAAATAGACTGCTGCAAAAAAGGCAACAGAAAGTGCGACAATACTACTCATCAATATATAAACGGTTCTCTTTTTCAAAGTGGTCAGCTCCTTCTATTTGTTGTCTTTGTCCTTCACAGCGATTCTCTCCAAGCCTTCAGATGCAGGTTTATAAAGCGGGTCATAGTTTAAAGCCTCTTTGAAAAATTTCTCTGCTTCTTTTTTATTACCTTGATCTTCTTCCACTCTGCCAATTTCGGTAATGATATCTGTGTTGGTTGGCATTAACTTTAGGGCTTCTTTTAGTGATTTAGCAGCTTCGTCATACATCTTTAAATCACGGTATACCATACCTGACAATAAATGCGCCTTAAAATTACGTGGTCCTAACTCCACTGCTTTTTGGGCCTGCTTTAATGCATCGTTGTATCTTTCTTCATCTATATACACAAGTCCGAGATTGAAATAAGCTCCAAAGTATTTGCTGTCAAGGTCGGTTGCAACTTTCATCTGCTTTATCGCATTATCGTTATCACCTTTTATAAAGTAGGTGTAGCCTAAGTTTACTCGGTGTTCTGGATTATTCGGTTCAGAATCTACTAATCCTTTATAATAATCTAACTGCTCATCAATCCTTTCTTGACTTGCATTAGACCATATATATTTGTCACTTATATAATAGCCTCCACCCACACTAACTAATAAAGTTGCAGTTAGAAGCAATGTAGCTTGTAATTTTGTAAAATACTTTTTCTTCTCTTTCTTCAATTTCGTTCTTTCATTCTTTTCCGGTTCTGGATTGATCGGCAGCTCTCTAGCTTCCATTAATATCCACCTCGAATTTCCTTTGTTTTTTCGAATGACCTCTGATAGACTTGTTCGAAATGTTAAGAACCCTATTAAACTCCTAATCAAAGGTAATGATAAAATAGTAAACAACTACTTATGACACTTTTCACAACTGACTTTAGCGTGGCAGGTGTAGCATCTCGCAGATGGCTTCTTTACTCCTTCTAACGAAATCGGATGGTTAACCTTCCAACTTGTCTTTTGACTATGTTTGCTTGGATGACAGGATGAGCAGGTAACTTGGTTTCCACCTGTTGCATTCGACCTTTTCACTTCATGGCATGCTTGACATGATTCTTGGTTTTTATTAGCGATTTCCCCATGGCTATTAAAGAAATTACTATTATGGCTTGCTGGTCGTTTGCTATGGCAATCCTTACAAAAAGTATTCTCTTTTGCATAGTTATAATGATTCTTTTGTTTTACTTGATCATTATTAAGAAAACTATCAATAACTGATACATCTTCATACCCTTTTAGCGGTTCCTTTGACATGTCACTATGACACTGGTTACACTTCATTAGATTCTCTGCAGCTTGTTTGCCATGTGTTTTGGTTTTAAAATCCTCTGCTTTATGGCTTTTTGGAACCATTCCAGTTTTGTGACACGCTGAACATTCAATCGTAACTTTACGAGCCTTATGACAATCTATACACGTGTCCATATCCGGGCGGGTGAATTTTAAATCCGCCATGGCGGAGGTGCCTGTTTTACTGTCCCATTTTTCATAATCCGTTTGGAAAGTCATTTTTCGATCAGCTATTTTGCCGTGAGCTATCCCGTTATGACACTGAATACATTCAATCTCTTTGTTTTGATGTTTATCATGAGGGATGATAATGTCCCCAGATGCTGTGACATCACGTTTTGAAACATCATGACAGGACTCACACGCACTATCAGGTATTTCCTTTGGCATTCTAATAGGAGCTGTGTAGGTTTGTGTCGCTTTTTTATACACCTGCATAAGTCCGTTTGCTTTCGCTTTTGCATATTCTTCCGTACCTGAGCCTATATGACACTTAACGCAATCCACTTCACTATGTGTGGACGCCTTCCACGTATAATACTCCGGCTTCATCTCATGGCAGGAGGAGCAGAAACTCGAACTCGAGGTAGTTTCTACTCCTATTAGTCCCAGTGAGAAAAAGACGACGATAAATAGCAGTGCTACTGTTAAATATTTATATACTTTGTAGCGAGTCCGTGGAGGGGAGGTCTTGTCCTTTTGTTCTTCTTCCATTATTTCCCTCCTCTTGAACATTTTCTTCTTATTTCTTATCATCTTTAAAGCCAGTTCTATGGCAGTATTGGCAGTAAACATCAGTTGGTGCATTTGCATTGGTTGTGTCTGCTTTTGGTTTTTCACGGTCATGACAGACGAAACATTCCGCTTTCTGATCACTGGTTTTCGCTTTGGATGCATGAGAAGTTAACCATTGATTACTTTCACCATGTCCATCAGGACGATCTGAGTGACAGGCACTACAGAATTTGTTAGTACGTGCTTGTTCTTTTGCAAGTGTAACGTTTGGTGTGTACTTCACATTTTGATTTCCCATTTTAAGAAGAGATACGATATCTTCTTTTGGTATTTCCCTAACCCATTTTGAATCTTGATGGCAGTTCATACACTTTTCAAGTTGTTGAACAGCAGTACTGCCATGATTATTGCCCCAATCCATATTTTTGTGTGTTTTAGGAATTTCAGTTTGTTTGTGGCAAGTTTCACATTCCATCGAAACCTTAACATCTTTCTTTTGCTTTCCGATTGCTTGTAAAATAATATCTTGTGTCTTTGTATCATGTGTTGCAGCTGCTGCCTCCGCTGTTTCTCCTTCAGAAGTTGATTCTGCAGCAGTTTCTTTGGTGGCTTCTTTATCTTTTTCTTCGAGTTTTTTCTCTACTTCTTCAGGATTAACCGGAACGTTATAAGCTGGATCTTTCCAAGGCTTTTCCCCGTTATTTACTTTGTCATGGCAGTCAATACAAGTACCCATATTTGGACTCAAGTATTTCTTTTCCATTAATTTTTCAGCACTTTCCTTCGTCCATTCGCCGCGTACTTCTTCAACGTTGATTCCTCGGGTTGCCATCTTCGCGTGAACCACACCGGCATGACAAGTAATACAAGGGATATCTTCTTCGATATGACCTTTATGGTTTACTTTTAGGTCTCCGGATGCTGTAACTAGGCGGTTCTTCGAGTGACATTGTAAACAGTTCTCATTGGAAACCGCTTCTTCCTCGGTTTGAACGATTTGTTCAGGTACACCAGTAACATGGTAGTATACTTCTTTCATAGACTTCATTTTATGAGTAATCATGTTGGTGAAACCTGGCTTGATATGACACTGTACACAAGAAATCTGATTGTGGGCACTTGCAGTAAACGTTGAATATTCAGGTGCCATTTCATGACAGCTTGCACAGAAAGTAGGTGAGTTGGTCATGGTGAGAACTCCATATCCTCCACCAAATACAACGATACATCCTACAAGTGAAACAAATAATAATTTCCATCTGTTCACCGGGTTGCTCCAATCAATTCCTCGAAACTTTCTCCATAAGCCACGAATCAGGCCTGCATTTTTTCTATCTTCTCTACTTTCGGGATCTTTATCTTTATTTTTTTCCCCCCAAATGGCCACTTAACTCACCCTTCCCATTTTGGATTCTCTCTCTATTTATTTTCCATTTTAACCTCTCTAAAGGTAGTATCTAACATTGTAAGAGTATATTCCAATGTACAATTTGTGAATAATTTTTCAAACAAACCATATGAGTATTTATCACTAAAAACAACAAATAAATGTTGTTATCTCAATGATATTTAATACTATAGCAATGTTGTTTACTCTGTATACATTTGTATAATTATTAATTTTATAGACTCTTTATACATCTTTCAGCCTTTATTAGAATTTGAATTTTTAGTTGAAATACATTCTCAAAATCACGTCATATATCTGACATATTTGACGAAAAATCGAACTTATGGAAGTCCAAGCTGAAGTGATTGACTTGGAAGAAAATATAATAGATGATTGTACGAATCTTGTATCCTTCTATCATTGTTGTCACTGTATTGTGGAAATGGTAAGATAAAAAAGGAAAATAGCGAATATTCTTGAATGGATTTTTAAAAAATAGTGTATTAGTCTCGATAAAAAGGAGCGTTCATCAGATATGGGGATTTTAGATAAAGTGTTTGACTTGAACAAGCGTGAGCTGAAGCGCCTAGACAAGCTTGCGGTGAAAATTGACGCAATGGCTGCGGAAACAGAAAGGTTAACCGATGACCAGCTGCGCGAGAAAACGGAAGAGTTCAAGTCCCGCTATCAAAACGGGGAATCATTAGATGATCTCCTGGTTGAAGCATTTGCCGTTGTCCGTGAAGGTGCCAAGCGTGTACTCGGTTTATATCCGTACCATGTTCAGTTAATGGGGGGTATTTCTCTTCATGAGGGGAACATATCGGAGATGAAAACAGGGGAAGGTAAAACGTTAACTGCGACCATGCCAGTTTATTTGAACGCACTTTCTGGTCGAGGTGTTCACGTTGTTACGGTCAACGAATACTTAGCAAGTCGTGACGCCGCCGAAATGGGTGAATTGTATCAATTCCTTGGTTTAACGGTTGGCTTAAATTTAAATAGTATGGATAAGGAAGAAAAACAAGCAGCCTATGCTGCTGATATTACGTATGGAACGAACAACGAGTTTGGTTTCGATTATTTACGTGATAACATGGTCCTATATAAGGAACAAAAAGTACAGCGGCCACTTTTCTTCGGAGTGATTGACGAGGTTGACTCGATTTTAATTGATGAAGCACGTACACCGTTAATTATCTCAGGGTCAGCACAAAAATCGGCTGTCCTCTATATTCAAGCCAATGGCTTTGTAAAGATGCTTTCAAAAGAAACAGATTATACGTACGATGAAAAAACGAAGGGCGTAATGTTGACCGAAGAAGGAATTAGTAAAGCTGAGAAAGCTTTTGGCATTGATAACCTATTCGACATGTCCCACGTAACCTTAAACCATCATATTAACCAAGCCTTAAAAGCAAATGTCAGCATGCATCTTGACGTTGACTATGTGGTCCAAGACGGCGAAATTGTCATTGTTGACCAGTTCACCGGGCGTTTAATGAAAGGCCGTCGATATAGCGAGGGATTACACCAAGCTATTGAGGCGAAAGAAGGCCTTGAAGTTCAAAACGAAAGCATGACCATGGCAACAATTACGTTCCAAAACTACTTCCGGATGTATGAAAAATTAGCAGGGATGACCGGTACTGCAAAAACGGAAGAAGAAGAATTCCGTAATATTTATAACATGAATGTTATTGTTATTCCTACGAATCGCCCTATTGCCCGTGATGACCGTCCAGATTTAATTTACTCTTCTATGAATGGTAAATTCCGTGCCGTTGTTGAGGATATCGCGGTGCGTCACCAGCAAGGACAGCCTGTACTTGTGGGTACGGTGGCGATTGAAACGTCTGAGCTTATCTCCAATTATTTAGTGAAAAAAGGGATTCGCCATAATGTGCTAAACGCAAAAAACCATGAACGTGAAGCTGAGATTATTGCCGAAGCTGGACACAAAGGGGCCGTCACCATCGCAACGAACATGGCTGGACGCGGGACGGACATTAAGCTCGGTGAAGGGGTATTAGAATTAGGAGGACTTGCCGTCATCGGAACGGAGCGTCATGAAAGCCGACGGATTGATAATCAGCTGCGTGGACGTTCTGGACGTCAAGGGGACCCAGGTATTACTCAGTTTTATTTATCCATGGAAGATGAACTGATGCGCCGCTTTGGGTCAGATAATATGAAAGCAATGATGGAACGACTTGGCATGGATGATACACAGCCAATCCAGAGTAAAATGGTATCAAGAGCGGTTGAATCGGCACAAAAACGTGTTGAGGGCAACAACTTTGATGCTCGTAAACAACTCTTGCAATATGATGATGTTCTTCGTCAGCAGCGTGAAATTATCTACAACCAGCGTGATGAAGTACTAGAGTCTGAAAATCTCCGTGACATCGTTCAAAAGATGATTTTAAACTCCATCGAGCGAAATGTCGATGCTCATGCATCACGTCATGAGGATGAAGAAGAATGGAATCTTGAAGCCATCATCGATTTTGTGAATGCCTCCCTTCTCAATGAAGGTGACATTACCGTGGATGACTTGAAAGGAAAAGAACCTGACGAAATCCGCGATACGATTTTTGCAAAAGTCAAGGAACGTTACGATGAAAAAGAGGAGATTCTCTTCCCTGAGCAGATGCGCGAATTTGAAAAGGTTGTAACGCTTCGTGCGGTGGATTCCAAATGGATTGATCATATTGATGCAATGGATCAGCTTCGTCAAGGAATTCATTTACGTGCCTATGGTCAGATTGATCCGCTTCGTGAGTACCAGCATGAAGGATTTGCGATGTTTGAAGCGATGGTTCAATCGATTGAAGATGAAGCGGCTATGTACATCATGAAGGCTGAAATCCGCAACAATCTTGAGCGCCAAGAAGTTGCAAAAGGTCAAGCGGTGAACCCAAAAGAAGACGGTGAAGCCGTTAAGAAAAAGCCAAAAGTAAAGCAAATTGATGTAGGCCGTAATGATCCATGTATTTGTGGCAGCGGCAAGAAATACAAGAACTGCTGCGGGGCAGGAAAATAAGATTTTGTTTTGATAGGCCGGCGATCATATATCGCTGGCTTTTTTGTTTTTGATTGTGAGAATTGTAGATATGCGGCAACTATTTGTGGGTATATTCTGAAAATTGCGGATACCATTCACGGGATTGTGAGTAAATTTCAGTAATTTCCGGTTATCCACATGGGGATAACTTTCATATGGACTCTGGATGAGAGCGGTTAGTTTATTGGAATAATTGAAATTTATGCCCACTCAAAAAAACGCCGCTCCGTTTAAGAGCAGCGTTCAACTTTATATATGTTTAGTGTGCCTCGATTAAACCATAACGGCCGTCACGGCGCTTATAAACAACGTTTGTTCGGTTTGTATCTGAATTGGTAAATACATAGAAACTATGGCCCAACATATTCATCTGCAAAATAGCTTCTTCACTATCCATTGGCTTAAGGTCAAAGCGCTTTGTACGAACTAATTCTAAATCATCCTCATCTAAATCATGCACTTCTGTGTTTTCAGTTGTTGCAAATGTAATTGGAAAGTCGCCTTTTTCTCGGAATTTACGGTTTACCTTTGTTTTGTGCTTGCGAATTTGGCGCTCTAATTTGTCAGTTATCAAGTCAATCCCAGCATACATATCAACATTTGTTTCTTCTGCACGAAGAACAAGTTGTGGCAGCGGAATCGTTACCTCTACTTTAGAAGTTTTATCTTGATTGAATCTTAGATTCACATTTACCTTTGCATCAGGTGCTTCTGTAAAATAGCGTTCCAATTTTGCGATCTTCTTTTCTACATACTCTCTAATTGCTGGAGTTACCTCAATGTTTTCACCACGAACGTTATAATTCATTTGTGGATTCCTCCTTTAGTTAAGGCTATGTATTAACATTTCTATTTTACCCTATGATTATCCTGCTAAATCAGAACAAAAATTTTGTCGATTTATTGACAAAAACAAAGGGAATATAGTGACAAGGATTTACATGACCTTTGACATCAACAGGTGATTTTTACTAAAATGAATGTTTATTCAATATTATTTTAATCCTTATTGGGACAACTATCCAGTCAGAAGCTCGCTACAAAGTAAAATGAACATTCAACCGAATTGATGGATTAACTATCGAGCAAGTGTCAGAGACTGAATGCTGTCTGCGCCTGCCTCCTTCAATAGTTTGGCAGCATGCCTTAGTGTGGAGCCGGTTGTGTAAATATCATCGATTAGGACCACTTTTTTCCCTATTACATTGACATCCGGTTGAACCTGAAAGACTTGCGGAAGATGGATTCGCTCCGCCCGGGATTTTTTCGATTGCTTTTCAGAGTGGACACGGCTGAGGAGCCGTGCAGGGGAAAAGCCTGCTTCAATGAGAAGGGCCTCTGCTTGATTAAATCCCCGCTCATATTGCCGTTCGTCACTTAATGGGATAGGTACCAGCTGGTCTGGGGATAACTCGCCTAGCTTCCCCTTGAAAAGTTCCGAAAATATCTTTGCTAATACATAATCACCGCGAAATTTAAACGTTGCAATAACTTCTTTTAAAAAATCATTATAGAGGAAAAAGGAATGATTTTTTAAAAGGCTTCCTTGCCATTTCGGATCTTCCTCCCATCTAAAGCAATCATGACACATATCCCCATTGCGAAGGTGATCATTTATTTTGGAAAACGGCCGGCAGCATATTCGACATTGGTCCCCTTGAATTGGTTCTAATTTTCCTTCACAGACAGGGCAAATATGATGTTCCTTATCAATGGAGAAAATAGCTTGCCATCCGATGCTTGGCACAATCATTTCATGGCAGATTAGACAGCGGTTTTGATGGAATAAATTCATTTTTAAAACTCCTTTTTACTTGTTGAGTAATTCCCTTTTAATCCCTTCCCGGTTCATTCTGACGATTTGCTCTCGTGCCCTCACCATCTCCTCGGTTTTTCCATAATGAAAATAAGTCACTACCCCCTCTGGATAATCCTTGCTCCTCCCTGCTCTTCCAGCAATTTGGACAAGGGCGCTTTCTGAAAAAACAGCATCTTCAGCCCCTACCACGGCAACATCAATGTTGGGAAAAGTTACCCCTCTTTCAAGAATAGTCGTCGTCAAAAGCAATGGGATTTCTTTGGAACGCATTCTTTGCACCTTCTCTTTACGGTCAGGGTCTTCGGCATGGACTGCTTCTATGGATATAGCCAATTGGCGTAAGTGAGGAAGGGCTTTTTCCATTAAAGGGATATGTGGAAAAAACACTAAGGCTTGCTTGTTTGCATGAATCCGCTCAGTAATCCAGCGGAGGACGTTGTTCGGAAGCTTATTTTTTTGGAGCTTCTTTTGCCAATTACCACACCATTCAAATTCGGGGACTGGGAGTGGATGGCGATGGAAACGCGCTGGAATTGTGGTAAATGCTCGTTTTCCTGTCCGGCATTCTCTTTGCCATTTTTGATTGGGTGTAGCAGTAAGGTAAATCATGGCGGAGGACGACTTTCGAGCCTGGATAGCGGCATACTGAAGCGATTCCTCGACTGTATACGGAAAAGCATCGACCTCATCTAATATAATGGCATCAAATGCCTGGTAAAAGCGGAGCAGCTGGTGTGTGGTTGCAATAGTGAGGGGTGCATAGACATGGCGGTCCTCACTTCCACCATAAAGGGAGGCAACTTTTATTTCCGGAAAGGCGGCTTTCAATCTGGGTGTAAGTTCTAAGACGACATCAGTCCGTGGCGTGGCAATGCAGATTCTCTTTTTAGCAGCAAGTGCGGCCTCAATTCCGGCGAAAAGGACCTCAGTTTTTCCTGCCCCGCATACCGCCCAGACTAAGTGTTCTTGATTTTGTTGAATAGCGCTGGTCACATGGTCAGATGCCACCTGTTGCCCCTTAGAGAGCGTCCCCTGCCAGTGTTTAATGGTTGCTGGAAGTTGGGTGTCAGGCACCGGACCATTCCAGCCAATGAGCACAGTGCATGCGCTGATCCTTCCCATCATAATGCAATGGCGGCAATAGAGGCAGGTGTCTCCACATCTTGAGCATGGGTAGGAGGCAAACCAGTGCGGCTCTTTATTGCCGCAACGGGCACAAACAGGCTTTTTCGCTTCATAGTAGATTCCTTTCCGGTAGGTGATATAGCCATTTTCGTAGTGGGTTTGGATTTCAGCGAAGGGGATTGGGATATCATCTGGGAGGAGCTGTTTGCCAGAGAGAAGCTGCTGCAGATCAGGATTGTAGGAGAAGGTTGGATTGAGCGGCGGCTGAGGGATACTGGGCAGTTTAGAAATTGGAAATGAGTCTTCTTGTGTGGTGGTTCGTATTAATAGGTTATTTTTTATTTTAAAGCGCACTGGGTCACCTTCTCTGGATTGAGATAATAAATACGATCTTTTGTTTTTCCTGTTGTTTTCAGGTCTAGTTTATGAAGTTGTTTTTGTGTGGTATGAATGGTTGAGAGATGCAGGAAGGCTCTTGCCTCTTGGTTGGTGATCGTTGCCTTGTAGAGGTAGAAATAGTGACTGAGGTTTTTTAGAATGACATCATCCGAGATAATATGACAAGCGGGGCAGCTCCATCTCCCTCTTTTGTAATTCATCGGAATATAGTTGCATTGTTCATTGGGACAGCAAACACCACTGCGTATATCCTTTTCTGTTAGATTGTATTCTTTTAAGATGTTAATAGGCTTTGGGCTGTGTTGATTCAAGAGTAAGTTTCCAATTTTAGTCATTGTCTCATTATCAATCCTTTCGTGATTATATCGTTGTCCCATGCCCTCAATCTTATTAAAGAGGTCTCTTCCTTTGCATATTTTGGAGAAATCCGTTTTGTCTCCGGAATTAGTTTTTAGAATTGTACTAGTACTTTTGAAAAAAATTAAGGTATCAACAGGGAGTAGATTGCAATGGTTTTTGATTAACCAATTGCGCACGAGGGATTGAAGTCGTTGACATTGGACTCGCGGGTCCTCGAAGGATTCCTCTGTTCCATCTTCATGTGTTCGGATCAGTTGTTTGAAGGTATTATCAAATGTTAACGTACCCAGGATGTTTTTGGCTTCGATGATAAGGATGTAGCTTTGAGAAAGTAGAAGGGTGTCTATTTGGAAGTGGATACCATTATATTGGAGTTGAAGGTCATGGAAGATGTGGTATTTATCTTGTGGAAGTTCTTTAACATAATTTGCTAAGGCAACTTCGCCCCAGTATCCAGCCCATCGTTTCGCTAGGTCTTTTTCAATTTCTTGAAATTTTCTGTGGCCAATAATGAGACGTAATTTTAGGATTTCTGTTAAAAACAGTCTTTGGGGTGGGGTTAGCTTTTTCATGATCAAAGTATTGGTCAGCTCCTTTATAGTTTTTGAAAAATTTCTACAAAATTTGTTTGATTTCCTGCTTAACAGTGGGAATTTTTTATGGATATGTGTCAGTTTGATGACTTTGCTAATATGGTTGGGAGGATTTCGCCGACTTGGCCTGGGATTTCGCCGACTATTGGCGTTATTTCGCCTAACTGGGGATGGATTTCGCCGATCTCGGAACTTATTTCGCCGAATCTCATAATGATATCGCCAAACCCTTATTTGATTACCTATCTTAGATATCTCGAGTCATATTTTTCGGCTTGAACTCGTACCAAAGGATTTCGCCGACTTGGCCTGGGATTTCGCCTGCTATTGGCATTATTTCGCCTAACTGGGGAGGGATTTCGCTGATCTCGAAACTTATTTCGCCGAATCTCATAATGATTTCGCCAAACCCCTATTTGATTACCTATTTTAGAGATTTCGAGTCATATTTTCCGGCTAATTTTTCGGCTTGAACTCGCTGGGAGGATTTCGCCGACTTGGCCTGGGATTTCGCCGACTATTGGTGTTATTTCGCCTAACTGGGGATGGATTTCGCCGACTATTGGTGTTATTTCGCCTAACTGGGGATGGATTTCGCCGATCTCGGAAATTATTTCGCCGAATCCCAAAATGATTTCGCCAAACTCCATTTTAATGGCTCACAACACCCATCCTTCCACCACCCCCAAAAATAAAAAACCATTCCGGCCCAAATGACGGAATGGCATCTAACTTATTTACTTATCTAATTTTTTCATCCAGCCCAGGCCCATGGCTCCTTCGCCGAGATGGGTACCGATGACGGCGCCGAAGTAACTGATTGTAAATTCGACATTAGGATACATGGCTGCCAGCTCATCTCGCCACTCCTTGGCTTCTTCCTCACGATTGGCGTGGATAATGACAGCTTGATAGCTATTGCCGCTAGAGGCATCCTCATCAAGAAGGTCAACGATTCGCTTCATCGCTTTCTTACGGGTGCGGATTTTTTCAAATGGGACAATGACTTTGTTTTCGAAATGGAGCAGTGGTTTCACCTGAAGGAGGCTGCCGATAAAGGCTTGAGCACTTGAGAGGCGTCCCCCTCGTTGCAGGTGAGCTAAATCGTCCACCATGAAATAGGCCCGGGCCGTCATTTTTAAAGCTTCTAAATGAGCCATAATCGTTCCAGGATCCTCACCCTCAGATGCCAATTTTGCTGCCTCTATAGCGTAAAAACCTTGCACCATGCAGCTGATTTCTGAATCAAAAGGGTGCACTTCAATGCCCTCAATCATTGAACTAGCAGTGACCGCCCCCTGAAACGTACCGCTGATTCCACTGGAAAGATGAACGCTAATGACTGCATCATGCTCCTTCGCAAGGCTCTCAAAAAGCTCAACAAACTGGCCAATGGGTGGCTGAGAAGTGGTTGGCAGCTCTTTCGACTTAACCTCTTCGTAAAACTGACCCCATGTAATATCCACTTCTTCGTGGTAAACCTCGTTTCCAAAGATGACATGTAACGGGATCATATGTATATTCCATTTATCACGTAGATCCTTTGGGATGTACGCAGTACTATCCGTGACGACAGCTGTCTTCATAACAAAATACCTTCCTTATCTTTTTACCTACTATATGGTATTTTATCTGAAACAAAGTTAAATTGCATTAATTGGTCAAACAAAAAGAGCATACTTTTAAAATGCAAAAGCATGCTCTTAAAAACCCGATTACTTTACTTCGACCCAGCCATTTTTAATAGCGACAACAACGGCTTGGGTGCGGTCATTGACGTTCATTTTTTGTAAAATGTTGGAGACGTGATTTTTAACTGTTTTTTCGCTAATGAATAAAGCTTCGCCAATACCACGGTTGCTTTTTCCATCGGCAAGCATTTGAAGAACTTCGCATTCGCGGCGTGTCAATAAATGCAACGGTCGGCGAATTTCCATCGTTTGCAGGTAAGCCCCGCCACTGCGAGCGACGCCCGCTGCCAGTTTACGGTACTCGTTTACTAAATTATGAGTAACCTTCGGATGCAAATATGATCCGCCGTCAGCGACCACTTTGACCGCTTCTATTAAGGCATCCGCATCCATTTCTTTTAATAAGTAACCAATGGCACCGGTTTGTAAAGCATGGGTCACATAGTTTTCATCATCGTGAATGGATAAGATAATGATCTTTGTGTCAGGATATTTGTCGACTAATTCCCGCGTAGCCTCGACACCATTCACTTGTGGCATATTGATATCCATGATCACCACATCAGGTTGGAATTCTTCTACTAATCTTAAAGCTTCGCTTCCATCATCACCCTCAGCGACAACTTGGAACGATTTTTCAAACTCTAGTATTCTTTTAACGCCTTCTCTAAATAGTTGGTGATCGTCTATAATGACAATTTTCGTAGTCAATTGTAACGCCTCCTAATCCTTCTAATTTCGAAATTTTCTCCATTAACGGTAGGTTCATCGTTTTCTAGTTAATTAATGGTACTCGAATCAGTACAGCGGTCCCCTTACCTATTTTTGAGTCAAAAGTAAGTTCACCTTCAAGCAGGTCAACCCGCTCACGCATTCCAATCATGCCAAATGACTCAGGTTTCTTTTCTGTGATATCAAAACCGATACCATTGTCCTTAATTAAGACGGTAACAGATGCATTGGTTATTTCTAACCTTACTTTGATTTCACAGGCATTGGCATGTTTTAATGCATTTTGCACTGATTCCTGTATCATCCGAAAAAGCGCGACTTCGTACTTAGTTGGAAGCCGGCGCTCTAGTCCGATATTCACAAAATCAATTTTCGATTGGTTATGATATTCTTCGATGGTTCGCAGGTATTTTCTGAGGGTAGGGACAAGACCTAAATCATCTAATGCCATCGGACGAAGGTCATAAATAATTCTTCGGACTTCATAAAGTGCCGAACGGACCATTTTTTTAAAGCTGCTGACTTCAGAAAAAGCCTCATCCGCGCCCTTTTCCTTATAGACACGTTCAATTAAATCAGAACGCATAATGACATTAGCAAGCATTTGAGCGGGGCCATCGTGGATATCCCGTGAAAGCCGCTTACGCTCCTCTTCTTGTGCTTCAATGATTTTTAATCCAAAATCCTGTTTAGCTTTTGCATGTTCGAGTACTTTGCCAACCTGCTTTAGATCACTGGTCAAGTAATTCATCACAACAGAAATTTGCGATATCAATTGGTCGGCACGATCAATCGTTTCGTCCAACCCTATCAGACGATTTTCAAGGTCTGCTCTTTTATCCAATAGCTGCTTTTTATATTGCCAATTAATAGAAAGATCCATTTGCAATTGATGGGCCTTTTCATAGGCATCACGGACCTCTTCTTCCGAGTAATTTTTAAAATTCATACTGACTTCTGACAGCATGCTCCGTGCTTCAAGGACTTGCTTTTCAAGTTCCTCGCCTTCAGTAGTGAGTTTTACCATCATCTGCTTAATATTGTCTAATTCATTGATCATGTTTTCATAATCTTGACGGCATTGCTCACCTATCTGGAAGATGTCACTTTTTGAGCAAGTAACGGTTTCAATCATTTCTTCACGAATTTCATCAATTGATTTCATATTGATTTGCTTAATCTTCATACACATTCCTCCGATAAGAAAAGCAATAAGCGTTTGAACGCTATGGCTAAACAATATTCTAATTTCAAACAAATGATTTCATTATCTTTGGATTTTACCTCAATGTCTTGTAACATATTTTACATTGGATTGAATCAATTTGCTAATCTTATCATACACGTTACCATTAATTTAAGTAAAAAGTAGTAGTATAATAGAAATGCCACTATCTGCCCATAAAACAGATTTCCACTACTTTTATCTGTTTTATTATAACATGGATATTTTACTGCCATATTAAAGTTATATTACACCATTATGAAATTTAGAAAGGAGTGCACTGAATTTTGCCTCGATATCATACCGTAAAACAAGCCGGTGAACATGAAATTATTATACAAAAATCACGATTTATTGCCCATGTCCAAAGAACGGAAACTGAATTGGACGCTCAAGAATTCATCCAAGCTTTGAAAAAAAAATATTGGGATGCTACCCATAATTGTTCAGCCTATCTTATTGGTGAGAATGATCAAATTCAAAAAGCCAATGATGACGGAGAACCAAGTGGTACAGCAGGAGTACCTATACTTGAAGTTTTGAAAAAAAGAAAATTGAAGGATACCACAGTTGTCGTTACCCGTTACTTTGGAGGAATTAAATTAGGGGCCGGCGGCCTTATCCGCGCTTATGGGAAATCCGCATCAGAAGGTCTGGATGCAGTCGGAATCGTCGAAAGAAAGTTGATGCAGATCTTCTATATTACTATGGATTATTCTTGGCTTGGAAAGATTGAAAACGAATTAAGATCTTCCAGTTATATACTTAAAAATATTCAGTACCAAGAAAATGTCGATTTTGAAGTATTTGTGGAAGAGGAGCAGCAACAGGCATTCACCGAATGGATGATTGAATTGACAAATGGACAGGCCGAGATCACAAAAGGAGAAATGACCTATCTAGAATGTGATATTTAGGCATTTCTCATCTCTCACTTTGTCCAAATGCAGGAAATTTCAATTTACAAAAAATTTCAATTTACCAATCTCCATAAATATTATAAAATAGAGTAGATTTTCAACAAAAGCTGACATTTTTCTACTTTATACTAGGAGGCAATCTATGTCTATCAATAGACAGGTTTATAAAAATAAGAAAAAAGGTAAGAAAAAGCGAAAACGAATTTTGCTATGGATCATTATGCCGATTCTATTATTGATTGTCGGTGCAACAGCATACGGCGGATTTCTATATAATAAAGCCGAATCAGTCATGAATAAATCCTACAAGCCGATTGAGCGTGATAGCAAACAGGCGAAGAACGTAGAACTTGAAAATACGTCAATCCTATTTATCGGTGTCGACGATAGTGAAAAAAGAAAGGCAAGCGGCAGTTCTCGTTCCGACGCACTAATGCTGGCTACTTTTAATAAAGAAGAAAAATCTATTAAACTATTAAGTATTCCACGTGATTCCTATGTTCATATTCCCGAAAAGGATATTTATACAAAAATTAATCACGCTCACGCGTACGGCGGTGTGAAACTTACACTTGAAACAGTAGAAGAATTACTTGATATTCCTGTCGATTATTATGTAAAAATGAACTTTAACGCGTTTATTGATGTCATCGATGCCCTTGATGGTGTCGAAGTAGACGTCCCGTTCACCTTCTCTGAACAAGATTCCGAGGATCATGCTAAAGCCATTACCTTGGAAAAAGGCTTACAAGAACTAGATGGTGAAGAAGCTCTTGCATTTGCACGGACCAGAAAAATTGATAGTGATATTCAGAGAGGAATGCGCCAGCAGCAAATCTTTAAGGCGATTCTCGCAAAAGGTTCATCCCTTAAATCGATTACTAATTACACCGATGTTATGGAAGCAGTCGGAAAAAACATGTCAACCGATTTAACGTTTGATCAAATGAAATCATTTATTAGCTATGTCCAGGCTGGATCTGGAATTGATGTTGAATCGATGTCACTAAAAGGATCCGACTCCTATATTGACCATATTTATTATTACCAACTTGACGAAGCTGCTTTAGAAGAAACAAAATCTAAACTGAAGGCACACCTTAACTCAACAACAACAGCAAGTTCGACAGAAACAGAATAAACCAAAGAACCCGGATCTTTAAAGGATCCGGGTTCTATTTATTTTTTGTATAAATTTCAAGTAAAAGAAAACAATAAAAGGGTAATCCACAGTTGTGATTCACCCTTTTAATAGTAACTATTATATTATCTGTTTTTATTCAGAATCCCCATAATGCGAAGGAGCGGCCGATAATTTTTATTGATTAATCCAAGCGTTTCAACAAAGAGCTCAATCGCCAAAACGATTATGGTCATGATTAAGATCGAACCCCATACGGTTGTGATCGTAAAAATAAAGGCTGCAAGACCAAACATGGCACTCATTGCATAAATTAACAGAACCGTTTCGCGATGTGTAAAACCTAGTTCTAGTAAGCAATGGTGTAAATGGGATTTATCTGGAGCTGCTAATGATTTCTTATTATAAATACGGCGGATGATAGCAAAGAATGTATCCGAAATGGGAACACCTAAAATAATGATCGGAACAACAAACGAGATTAAGGTTACATTTTTAAAACCGAGCAAGGAAAGAACTGAGATCATATAACCAAGAAAAAGCGCACCGGAATCACCCATAAAAATTTTAGCTGGATGAAAATTATAGATCAAAAATCCTAACGTGCTGGCAAGAAGGATTGTCCCCATTGCGACTACATATCCATTCCCCATCACAATCGCCATCCCGGAAATAGTGATAAAGGCAATCGAGGAAACACCTGCGGCCAAACCATCCAGACCGTCAATCAAATTAATTGCATTCGTAACGCCCACAATCCAGATGACTGTGATTGGAATACTTAAAACCCCAAATTCTAAGTAGCCGTTAAACGGTAGGTTAATAAACTCTACTTCCACCCCGCCCCACATGACGACGATCAGTGCGGAAATGATTTGTAAGGAAAATTTGACCTTGGCTGACAATTCATAGATATCATCTAACATACCAGTAAGTAATATAATAACTCCCCCAGCAATAATGGCTGCATGATAGGGACTATTTGGTTGGAGAATTAATAGACCGAAAAGGAAACTGATATAAATCGCTAACCCGCCTAATCGCGGCATAATCTTAGAATGTACTTTGCGCTGATTAGGACTGTCCGTTGCTCCTAATTTAAAAGCCAACTTTTTGACAATTGGAGTAATTAAAATGGAGCATAAAAAACATAATATTAAGGTCAGATATAACATAAAGACCCTCCCTATTAGTATAATGCCCCATTAATAAATTTTAGAAACAGGCACATATTTCTAAGTACACTACAACGACCCTATTATAGCACACCCAATTTTGCTTTGGTATAAATTAATAAATTGTTGGAAAATTTCGACTACAAGCAAATAATTAGACTAATCAACGTCAATATCTTCTCTTATAATGTAAGACGTATGACTGCTACAAAAAGTTACATTTTTTTAATCGTCAGTTCTATTCCTGGTAAGTTTTACTTTGAATATTGTTGATAAAAATCTAGGGATGGCAAGCATTCTTCTCCACCTTGAAGGCTGAGTAATCAAGCGATAAAACCATTCGAGATTTATTTTTTGCCAGATTCGCGGGGCACGTTGGACTTCGCCAGCGAGCACGTCGATGCTTCCCCCCACCCCCATAAATAACCCCTTTGAAAAATGTGGGAGATTTTCTGTAATCCATTTTTCTTGTTTAGGAAAACCCAAGGCAACAAAGATAATATCCGGACCTTTGGCTTTAATCTCAGAGGTAATTGTGTTTTTCTGCCAATCAAAAAAACCATGATGACTACCTGCAATATGTACCTGGTTAAATTGCCTTTGGATATTTGTAAGAGCTTTTTGATTTGTTTCTTCCTTTCCACCTAAGAGGTAGATGCTCCAATTTTTCTTATTCGCCTCCTCCAGAAGTCGAATAGTTAAGTCATATCCCGTGACACGCTCATAAATAGGTTGATTCAATATTCTCGAGGCAATAATAATCCCAGCACCGTCAGGGACAACGATATCAGCGGATTGAACAATCGTCTGATACTCTGGATGATCTTTTGCATACATAACAATTTCCGGGTTTGCCGTTACGATGAAGTACTTTTTTTGGTCGTGAATCGCTCTAATTAGTAATTCCACTACTTCATTAAATCTTTTATTTAAAAAGTCAATCCCTAATATATTAACCAAATTAGTTTTCATATTTAGAATCCTCTTAACATTTTTCCTCTAATTTATTTATGTAAAGAAAACTCGCCCACTGGCGAGTTATTTAGATTGTGGCTAAGCCCCTTTGTTTTTGCATTACTTCTTCACGGAATTTTTTCTGTTCTACATCAGTCATTGATTTATATTTCTTTAAGAAGGTTTCGTATTTTGGAATAACCTCTTTAACAGGACCAAATTCTTTTATTTCTCCATACTCAAGCCAAACTGCCTTTTCACAAAATTCCTTTATCTGTCTCATGGAGTGACTAACAAAGAAAATCGTTTTTCCCTTTTCTTTAAAATCAAACATCTTTTTCTTGGATTTTTCAGCAAAAACCTGATCTCCTACTGACAAAGCTTCATCAACGATGAGAATATCAGGATTTACAGTAACAGAGATAGCAAAACCAAGACGGGATTTCATCCCGCTTGAGTACTTCTTAACCGGCTGGTCAATAAATTTTCCAATATCGGCAAAATCAATGATTTCCTGTTCCATATCTTTAATCTCTTTCTTTTTGAAACCAAGCATCAAACATTTTAATTCTATATTCTCCCTGCCTGTTAATTGATTATCAAGACCCGATGAAATTGCAATGATTGAGGTAGTTCCTCTTGTGATGACCTCGCCGGAACTAGGAGGAATCACCCCTGCAATAATATTAGACAAAGTCGACTTCCCGGAACCATTCACCCCAACCAGACCAATTACATCCCCACGATTGGCGGTAAAGGAGATATCCTGAAGCGCATAAAAATCTTCTCCATACCCTCCTGGTAAAATAACATCGAGAAGTTTTTCTTTTGGTGATCTATGCATTTTATACTTTTTAAAAACATTTTTAACATTTACTGTTTCATTCATTTGGATTCACCACCTATTTATAAGTAATCCACAAAGCGATTTCTAAACTTTAAATGCAGGGCAGATCCAATCATGAACAATATAATTATGGTTATCCAAAAATATAAAGTATACTCTGGGTATTCCAGCGGATACCATGTTGTACCTAGTAAAGCTGCCCTATAGCCCTCTACAATATAGTATAGCGGATTAATTTTTAATAAAAAGACATAATCTACTCCCTTTATCATTAAATGATCTACATGCCATAAAAAAGGAGTAACGTACAACAGCATTTTTAATATGGACTGAACTACCTGCTGTACATCCCTGACAATTGTTGAGAGAGTAGAAGTTATGAGTGCAAGTGCTAATAAAAAAAGTAAAGTCGCCAGCATAAAATATGGTAATTGAACAAAATAAAATGTTAATTTATAGTCAGTAAATTGTAAAAAAACAGTGACTACAGCAACTAACATTAAATGCGTATAAAAATTCGCCATAATTACAAATGAGGGAATGACACTCATTGGAAAATTCATTTTCGAGATCAATTGAATTCTGGAATAAATAGACCTAGAGGATGCAGAAATAGCAGGATTAACGAAAAACCAGACAATCATTCCCGTTACCATCCAAATAAAAAATGGAACCTGTATACCATTATCCATTGGAACCTCTCTGCCTTTTCGAATTCCGGCACCGAAAACAAACCAATAAATAGTCAGTTGAATCATTGGATTCAGTATTTCCCAAAATCTGCCAAGATAATTATTCGTATTTGCACTTTTCAATTCAAAGGCAGATAACCTCAGGATAAGGTAAAAGGAACTGATTTGCTCCTTTACAATAGTAATCATCGATTTCATGAAAATTGTCCTTCCTATCGCTAATAATAACCTTGTTCATTATACATTAATTTCTCCAAAGGGACATAATAAAAAACAAAGCTTCGACATGAGAATATCGAAGCTTGTCATATTTTATTAATTAATACCCTTTACTCTTGGATTTAAACCTCTCCCCAGTAAAAATGGTTTGCACAAGTTTTTGACTTGACATACCCTTAGAGTATTGATTCCATTTTTCTGAATATATTTCGACAAGGCTAAGATCAAATCGGTCGCTTTTAATTAATTCAATAATCGAATCTGTGTCCTTGACCATTGGACCTGGTAAATTTTCTTCAAATCCTGCCATGACTCCACGTTCCTGTTTATATTTTTCTAAGTCATAGGTAAAAAAAATCATCGGTTTTCGTAAAAGAGAAAACTCGTATGGAATCGAAGAATAGTCGGTAATTAAATAATCGGCTGCAACAAGCAAATCATTAATTTCATATTGATTTGAAGAAAGGTCAACAACAAAATCCGGAAATTGTGTTGAATAATCAACATTATGACTTATTGCAGGGTGTAATCGTAACATTAAAATATAATCAGTTCCAAGCTCCTTTTCCATTTTCCCAATATCAAGGACTAGTTCAAAATGACCCAATTCATTGTCACGATACGTCGGAGCATACAAAATAATTTTTTTGCTCTTTAATACTGGATGTTTACGGATTAACGATTTGACTGCCTCTTGTTTCGCTTGAGAATTAAAATAAAAATCAGTTCTTGGAATTCCGGTCTGCAGGATATTCTCTTTTTTAAGATGAAAGGAATTAATAAAAATTTCCGCCATGATATCCGAACCGACGACAACTTGATCAAATTTACTGTATACCTTCAGAAATCGCTGTTTTGCTTCACCGGTGCGAGTTTTTATCGATTCATCTTCAAGTCCAAACTTTTTCATGGCTCCTGATGCATGCCATAATTGAATGCATTGGACCTCGTCTTTAAATGTTGCCGCAGCTAAAAAGCCGAAATAATTATCTACGAAAATATGGCGAGATGTGGCTAAGTGGAACACCGCTCTTATCCAATTACTTACTACAAAAGGCAACGCAGTTCCTTCATTATAATTTTTAAACTTATGTAACACCTTTTTTTCACATAGAAAAATCACTTCGGTTTGGATACTTTGCCGAAGGATTTCTTCAAATACATACTGGCTATTATCGCCAAAACTTACAACAAATGTGGTTTTGTTTCGAAGTGGAAATAAATTAAAAAGAGCAAACAAGAATTTAAAGACAAATAAATAAAAACAAATGGCTAGTTCCCTAACCATTTGTGACAGCATTTAAATCTTCTTTTATTTGTGAAGTAGAGATCCCAATGGTTCTTGGCAGGTACACCACTTCGCAATATTCTTTTAGAAAGTCAAATTTGCCTTTCCAATCATCACCCATCACAAAAACATCAATATCATGTTTAATTACATCTTGAATTTTTTGGTCCCATGTATTTTCTGGAATCACTTCATCCACAAAACGGATGGATTCTAAAATTAACTTTCTGTTTTCAAAGCTGTGATAAGCTTGTTTGTTCTTCCCTTTGTTGAATTCATCTGTGGAAAGACCAACAACTAAATAATCACCTAAGTCTTTGGCACGGCTAAGTAAATTTATATGTCCAAAATGTAGTAAATCGAAAGTTCCATATGTTAATACCTTTTTCATTAGAGTATTCCTCCTGCTATTAGTATTCGGAAAAAGCGGCAATATTTATTCAATATCATAAATTATATTTCATTTTCAATGTAGTTGACTTCACCAAACCATTATAAGACTATCAAACTTAAAATTCAAATAAGAACTGAATAATTTCCAACAAAATACCATCAAAAAGACTAAAGTCTTTTGAAAAAGCTGACTTGATAAACAAGTCAGCCTCAAAAATTATTTTAGTTCTCGATTAATGTACATTGTACTTACCCAGCCTTTTTTACCGTTTGCTAATTGGACATTGTACCACTTTTTTGTTTTATCCATGACGATATTTCCTTTGGAATCCAAGACCAAATGGACATAAGTGTTTAAAGTAAGTTTAGAGATTTCCTTCTTATCCGTTGAGGGCTCCGGTCGCACATTGACAGAATCCGTGTCTGTAACCCTTCCCAAGTTAAGGACGGAGAAATAATTATTGTACGTTGAGAAAGCAATTTTAAGCGAATAAACTTTGTTTTTAACATTGACCTTGAGCATATAATCATTTGATTTCTCAAGCAAGGTAAACGTTGATCCTTTTTTAACCACACTCGATAAATCTTTTGCTGCTTTCGCTTGTATTCCTGCTGGAAATGTATCTTTCCCAAGTGGAATTCCCGGGAAGGCCGGAACTTTTGTCTGAATAGCAGCCTTCTCATAATATTTTTGATCGAAAGCCATGATCTTCTGCATGTGATTAGCAATCCCGTTTGCCCAGTAAGGGTCACTCGCATACCAATAGTTCATGCCAATACTTTTACTATCGATCCTTTTTTGTTTGGAGTCCTTTGTGAGTTGTCCAAGGAAGGCTCCTTCAAAATGTGTCCCATTCGGATTTAGGTAATCAGCTTTCATTTTTTGGGCAACATAATTGATACACGACTCAACAGTGGCGAAACGGTATGCCCCAACAAATGGTGCGGAATCGTAGGCACCATAACCAAATAAGTTGTTTTTACCTAAAGATATATTAGAAGTTCCAAAGCCGCTTTCGTGAATGGCATGAGCAGCCAAGTAAAGGGCATTGACGCCATACTTGTTCCCTGCATCAATAAATGCTTGTCCCTTATTAAGCAACACACTAGGTTTATTCATATATTTGACATTGGCGGCGATATAATCATTAATTCTTTTCGCTGTTACCGTTGACTTGGTACGTAAATCAATAAACCGATAATCATTTGATTTAACATAGGCCTTTACATAGCTTTTTGAAACATACCCAGTTTTCCCTTGGTAGGTAACTTGATACCAGTCATCATTTTGTTTTCCCTTCGAGATAACCGTCGTTCCTTTTGGGATCACAGCTAATACTTTTGTTCCTTCACCTGCTTGCCGAAAATTCACATCCCCTGTAATGAGATAAGTGGTTCCTGCCGTTGTAATTACGGTAGGTTTATTTGTACTTGTTACGGGTGAAGATTTGCTGACATCCCCGCTATATATGTACACTGATTTTCCTTTATAGGTTACCCGATACCAGGTTTGACCGATACTGTTGATCACCTTTTGTGTCGAGTATAATCGGTTTGCACTAGCAAGACTGGCAATCGCTTTTTTCTTCGTATTTGGACTTGAATAAAGCTTGGTTGTTTTGTTTGTAAAATAATATGTCCCGCTGGTTTTTGTATATAGATTGTATTCCTTTACAAAACTGCCGCTTACCCAGCCAACTTTCTTTGTATTTCTACCTTTAGATTTGTATGTATAGGAAACTTTGTAATAACTTCCGTTTTTCTCGGTGGCATACACGACTTTTCCTTTAGGAATTGTCAGAATGGATTTGTATTTTGTGCTGGCCCCTGATCGTAATCTTAAATTGGCTGTTGTTTGAAACGATGTTTTACTAATTCGAACAAGACTGGCAGCGTCGGCATGTTCGATACCCATTGGTGTGAACGGGATGGTCCCCCCGCTGCTTAAACCAGCGATTAATAACCCAGTGGATAACACAATGACTTTCCCCATGTTTTTCAATGCCCAGCAACCTTCTCTCTCTATAATGCAATCAATTTTTTATTTTATAAAAATAGCAAAATATCTATTTTAAATCCTTCGTATAAATATAAGCCGCACTAACCCAGCCTTTGGTTCCATTGGCCGTTTTCACCTGATACCATGCTTTCGCCCCATCCATCGTTACTGTGCCATCTGCTTTCATGACAATGGAAACATAATCATTTAACGGCAGCTTTCCTAGCGAGGAATTGGATGTTGATGGACCCGTCCGGATATTTAACTCCGAAACTGTCACTCTTCCTAGATTTTGAACAGATATGTAGTTTTTGAAGTTGCTAAAGTCCACATCATTGGTCCAATATTCTTTATTGTCCACTTTCACCCGCAGCCAAAAGTCATTGGTTTTTTCCAGAATGTAAAAGGAGTTGCCTTTCTTCAGCGTTTTTACTGAATCGTGTACGCCCTTTTTACTATTAAGAACAATTTGTTTATCCGCAGGGAGTGTGACAATCGTCTTAATATCAACTGGAAACACATCTCCGCCACCGGGTATGGACGGCCTCGTTGGGACATCGGTATTGGTATCGGCCTTTGCATAATAGGCTTTATCATAGGAAAGAATCTTTTCCATATGCTGACCAATCACTTTTCCCCAATTCGGATCGCTGGCGTAAAAAAAGTTCATGCCCTCACTACTAGCATCAATTCTTTCATTCGTTAATGTTTTGGTACTGAAACCTAGGTATGCCCCTTGGTACTTCCAATTAGCCGGATTTAAATAGGTTGATTTCATTTCACGGGCAATATAGTCAATACATAATTCCACACTTGCAAAACGGTAGGCAGCTACAAATGGCGCTGCATCATAGGCACCAAAGCCAAATAAGTTGTTCTTGGTAATCGAAATACTAGAGGTCCCATAGGCACTTTCGTGAATGGCATGGGCCGCCAAGTAAAGGGGATTGACCCCATATTTCTTCCCTGCATCAATAAATACCTGTCCTTTATTCGTCAAAATACTCGACTTCCCCGTACTTTTTACATAGCCAGCAATGTAGTTATTAATCTGACTGGCGGTTACAAGGGATGGGGTCCTTAAATCAATAAATTGGTAGGTATCTCTCGTGCCCATTGGATCGCCCGTTATTACCTGTTGCAGGTACGTTCCAAATACGTAGCCGCTTTTCCCTGCATAGCTGACTTTATACCAGCCATTAGACGTTTTGCTGGTTGGAATAATGATTGATCCTCTAGGAATCATGGTTAAAACAGCGGCAGTTGTCGCCGCAGCTTGTCTTAAATTTAATTGATCCGTAACTGCATAGGTCGTCTTCGTTACGGCTTGCTCGGTAATGGTGTCGGTTGGAGGATTTTTGTCCTCTCCGTTGTCTGTTCCCCCCGTCCCGGGCGTTTCGGCAGGCTTAGAATATTTCGTAATATCGCCGCCATAGACATAGCCCGATTTCCCGTTATAGGAGACTTTATACCAATCTCCGATTCTTTGCTTAGAAGAAATGATTGTTTGTTTTGGAATTTTCACTAGTTTTGTATAGGCTTTACCATAGGATGTATACAGATAGGTATCTAGTTTGGCTTGATACTCAGCTGCCGCAAAGGAAGTCAATGTTGCTTTGCTAACCTCTCCGCTATAAACATAAAGTGTTTTTCCATTGTAAGACACCCGATACCAGACCTGGCCGATGCTATTTACTGCTTGATAGGCAGAATAAAGTCCGTTGCCGCTTGCGAGGCTGTATACCGCGCTCTTCTTGGTATCTGGAGTAGTGTATAGCTTTACGGTCTTTTTTGTAAAATAATAGCCTCCGCTTATTGCACTATATTTATAGTATTCCTTTAAAAAAGTACCTTTTACCCAGCCCGTGGTTGTTGCATTTTTCCCTTTGGAAGAATAGGTATAGGTCACCTTGTACCAATCTGTTACTTTCTCCGCACTTATGATTGTCTTGCCCTTTGGAATTGTAAGTAATGTTTTATACTTTGTGCTGGCTCCTGAGCGGATGTTGACGTTATCGGTGGTTTGGTACGTTGTTTTTGCAAATTTAACCGTCTTTGGTGCTGTAGAAATTTTCTTGATATAAGAGGCGCTAACCCAACCTGTATTGACGACTCTTTTTCCTTTCAGGGTGTATTGGTAGGAAACCTTTACCCAGGTGCCTTTTTGTTCAGTGGCTGTGACCGTTTTTGATTTAGGGACTAGAAAGATTGCTTTATATTTTGTTGAAGGTCCTGTTCGCAAATTAACATTGTCAGTCGTTTGGTAGCTGATATTCGCCAATTTTATGGTGCTGGCAGCATATGCCAGCTGCACGTTTGATGAAATAACTGGGGTGACAACATCCCCCACTAATAAACTAGTAGATAAGAGAAGAACTTTCCCGATATTTCTCATTGACACACCTCCCTGTCGGAATTCAAATGCTGTATTTATGCATTTTTCTACAAATATAAAAAAAACTCAAATTTTGCCGAATGTTCCATTCTCCCATTAAATCTGGGAAAATATAACGTTATCAATTCCTATTATCGCTGATAAACTCTTGGTTTTAAATAGTTTCCAATAAATACTTGTTGCAATCATAAAAAATAGGTATATTTACTCATATAAGATAACTAGATCTTTCGGAGAATTTGTCATCAATTGCTGACCTATGTGGGATAAAATGACAAAAACACCCAAATTCCAACCTTGGGTGTTTTCGATTCGTTTATTTTTAATTCTTTAAAATGACTTCACTGACTACTCTTTCGGCCGCATGCCCATCTTCTAGGTAACAAAACTGTTGATAAAATTCATTCATCCGTCCATTTGAAACCTTTGTGTTCACTAGGTCTTTTATAGCAGCAATCACTTCTTCTGTTGTTTCGACGAGCGGTCCTGGTGCTTTTTCTTCAAAATTAAAGTAAAAACCTCTAATATCCTCCTTATATTCCTCAAGATCATAGGTAAAGAATATCATTGGCCGTTTTAGATTCGCATAATCAAAAAATACAGACGAATAATCCGTAATCAGTAAATCACTGATCAAGTATAGTTCTTGGATGTCCTCATGTTTGGAAAAATCCCAAGCAAAGCCTTTATACGCCTCCAAGTCAAAGTTTTCAGCGACTAGATAATGCATCCGGAGAATGATAATATATTCATCCCCGAGTTCTTGCTTAAGTTTTTCCAAATCCAACTGCAAATCAAGCTTATATTTACCTTCTTGATGAAATTGATTGTCGCGCCACGTTGGCGCATAAAGGATCACTTTTTTATCTTCAGGCAGATGATGTTTCTGCTTAAACTCCTTAGCTCGATCGTCACGATCATCTTTATAAAAAATATCATTTCGTGGATAACCCGATTCAATCATTTCTTTATCGAATTTAAAGGCACGCCTAAAGATGTCTGTTGAATAGCGATTTGGGGAAATTAAAAAATCCCAGTTCTGTGATTCCAAATAGAATTCGTGTTTATACTGCTCTGTCGTTATTCCAGCCATGAGTACTTCTTTCATATCATGGGCCAGCTTTTTCAAGGGGGTCCCATGCCATGTTTGCAAGTAAATGGTCTGCCTTGGCTTGGGGATCCACAGGGGCATCCGGCTATTAGTCACCCAAAACCTTGCCCTCGCCATCAAAAACAGCCACTTTACCGAAAAACGTCGTGCATACGGAATTCCTTTATCGATAAAGCCTTTTTCAAAACGAGGATCGACACTCCATATAAGTTCATATTCAGGATGATTTCTTTGCAGATATTCGTAAATCGCCCGAGGATTACAACTATATTGCTTGCCAAGAAAGCTTTCAAACATAATTAGCTTTTTCTTCGCTGGAAGGATGGAAATGAATTGAAATACATATTTGTAAGCCAAAATAAATAACTCTTTAAACGATGCAACCACTGTAAACCGCTCTCCTAACCTTGTTGAAAGAAACACCGATAAGGCTGCTTTTTAAATAATCAGCAGCCTCGTGTTTACTCAAAAACCTATTTATTCATTTTTACTTCTTGATTAACCAGCTTCACTAAGTACTCAAGCAATTGCTCCCTTAGTTCCTCTCTGCTTAAAGCCATTTCAATGGTTGTCTTAATAAAACCAAATTTCTCACCCACGTCATAGCGGATTCCTTCAAAGTCATAGGCAAATACATCTTGAAAACCATTCAAGCGTTGAATCGCATCTGTCAGTTGAATTTCGCCGCCTGATCCTGTTTCTTGATTTTCAAGGAGATCAAAAATCTCAGGTGTTAAAATATATCTTCCCAAAATGGCTAGATTCGATGGCGCTAACTCAACGGGCGGCTTTTCAACAAAGTTTCTCACCTCATACATGCGTCCATCTTGGCGGCTCGGATCAATAATCCCGTAGCGGTTTGTTTCTTCCATTGGAACGGGCTGCACCCCAATAACAGAAGAACCTACTTTATCATACATGTTCATTAACTGCTTTAACGAAGGCACCTTTGCTTGGACAATATCATCCCCTAATAACACAGCAAAAGGCTCATTGCCAATGAACTTTCTCGCACACCAAATCGCATGCCCTAACCCTCTAGGTTCTTTTTGTCTTATGTAATGAATATCAACATTCCCAGGCTTACGAACTTCTTCGAGAAGCTCGAACTTCTCTTTACGAGCTAAATTTTCTTCCAGTTCAAATGCGCTGTCAAAGTGATCTTCGATTGCTCTTTTCCCTTTACCTGTTACGATGATAATATCTTCAATACCTGATTCGATTGCCTCTTCCACAATATATTGAATCGTTGGTTTATCAACGATTGGCAGCATTTCCTTAGGCATTGCTTTCGTAGCAGGTAAAAACCTTGTGCCCAATCCCGCTGCCGGAATTATCGCCTTTTTGACTTTACTCATCATGTGTGCCTCCTAATCACTATATATAACTATTACATCTTAGTGGTCAAATAAAAAGTGAGACTAGTACCCTTACCTTCCTAATACTCGATAAAATGTTTCCATTGCCTTTTTATTGTATTCTTCTGGGATAAATTCATCAAGTTTATTATTTAATTCATTCCTTGCCATTTGATTAAGCCCATCTGTAAGACCATTAATGCTATTTTCCACTAATAATCCATACCGCCCGTTCTCTAATACCGTTCGATTCGCAACAATATCCGTCGCAATAATTTTCATCCCGTGGGTCATTGCCTCTAATAATACCATAGGTTGTCCCTCATAATGAGAAGATAACACAAAACAATCACATTTTGTCATTAATGGAAACGGATTTTCCAATTGTCCAACTAGAAACACTGACTGTTGCAGCTGCAAATCTGCAATTAATTTCTCCAAATGCATCCTTAACGGACCTTCACCAATGATATATAGCTTAGAATTTGCGAAGCCTTGATGAAACTGAGCAAAAGCTTTTATTAAGTTATCTTGACCCTTTTCTGGGGATAGCCTCCCCATCGTAACGAAATTTAAGTTATTGGGTAATGGTTCCTGGATACCGACCTTATTAATTTCATTATATTGTACGGTATAATCCTCACTTCCTAATTGGAGGATTTTCTTTGGATTAATCGAGTTCATGGCATAATCAAATTTAAACTCCTCAGCAAATTCTGATAGATTATTTCTATTGAGCTCCATTGTTCCTGAAGAAACACTTACAAGCTTGTCAAAGCGGTGATAGACGGAAAATAAACCCCTTAAATTTCTTCGATGCGGTTTCCGACCATTGATGGCTCGTTCACTATCAGATAGTAAATCATTATGCATATAACATAATTTTTTGTTCGCATTTGCAGCGAGGATATATTTAGACCAATTCAGGCTATATCCACTAAAATCTATCGCATAGTCAAACTTTGTTCTGCCAAAAACCCTCCGGAACTCTCTCCTATATGCGTTTTCAGGGTACAACTTTTTGGTAAAGGCAGTATGGGCGCCACTATAATGAATGAATTTATCGCGATAGTCCTCATAAAGGCTATTAACCGCAAAATCATCTCGAAAAAGGAACCTGGCCTGTTTATTTACTTTTTCGAGATTTTTTAGTATTTCATCAGAGGTGGGTCTATTCATATAGATGCTAACATCATATTTATTAAAATCGATATTGTCAGTAAGATTTATAAAAGAAGAGGTAATCCCATTATTCCGCAAACCACCTGGATAAATCAGGATCTTCTTTTTATCCGCCTCTAATGGTTGAATGACATTTAAAGGTGTTTTACTCTCATTAAAAATGTATTGGACGATTCTGGGTGTTACATTTCCATCGTCATGCGCGGTAAATTTTTCTTTAGCTGCCTGATATACCGGCGTATAATCGCCGCTTATTTTTGAGATATCCCGAACTGCCGTTGACACTTCCTGAATCGTAAAAAGAGTAGGTCCGGGCCATTTATCCTCGCTCAAATAAACACCACGTTCCTCTTTATATGTTTGATAATCCCATATATAGAATAAAATAGGTTTATTTGTGACAAGGAAATCAAAAAAGATACTAGAGTAGTCGGTTATTAAAATATCCACGACACTTAATAACTCATTTGTATCCACTGCATCAGGTATTAATAAATCTTTGATTTCACTAAATTTCCTAGCCTCATTATATAAAAATGGATGTACTTTAATGAATACATTATATTCTTCACCTACTTGCTGCTTTAAATAGGACATATCACGTATGATTTGATCCATATCATTTTTCGCTTTGGAAACACTGTTCCCTTTCCAAGTTGGAGCATAAAGAATGGTCTGCTTGTTTGGATCAATCCTTAGTGCTAATTCTGCTAGGAGTGATTTGAACACATCTGGATCAGTATGGTAGGTAGAATCGATTCGTGGGTATCCTTCTTGGATAATTTCCCCATGATAGAGACCTTTAAGTTTGTAACTTTCAAGGAATATATTGGTGGTATGTTGATTGGGACTTAACAGATAATCAGCACTAAGAAAATTCCTTATGACATTTTGTGATTGTGCTGGATTACCTGGGATATCATATCCCATACTTTTAAGTGGTGTCCCATGCCAGGTATTAATATAAACCTGTTCATCTTTAGGGATAAAAAAAGATTGGAAGGTAGAGTTATTTATTAGATATTTACTAGTTGCTAAACATTTAAGATATTCCTTGGAATGGCGTTTCACAAAGGTGACATTGTTCAGCCCTTTATAGGGTGCCACCACATTATCTATTTCGCCTGAGCTGTTGATCGACCATATATGTTTGAAATGTTTATATTCAGGGTGATTGACAAGGTATTTAAAGATGGCATAGGGACTATCTGATAAACTCTTTCCATCCCTGCTCTCATAAAAAATAGTGTCATCCATCACGTTCAATTTTTCATAATATCCTCGATACTGATAACTCCTGCGATGACTAGCCTTTCTAACATAATTATAGATTGGTCCAATCATAAATTTTATCCGCTTTTTCATGTAAACCTGCAACTCCCTTATCAATTCAACTTACTTATTTATTTTTGATAACTATTTTTTCCATTTTTAAGTCGTTATATGTAAGTATTGATAATTTCGAAGCATCTGATACTGGTTTTTACCTTTTTTAGAAAAAATAAAAAGCAAATGGATTACAGGATGTTTTCCTGCAACCGATTTGCTTTAAATGTTTATTCTAATACCCTATAGAATGTTCCCATTGCTATTTTATTGTACTCTTCTGGAATAAATTCATCCGGGGTGTAAGTGGGCTCATTTTTAGCCAGTTGATTGAGACCTTTTTCCAGACCCTCAATACTATTTTCTACTAAAAGGCCATATCTTCCCTGTTCCAATACAGTTCGATTGGCGACGATGTCCGTTGCGAGAATTTTCATTCCAAGTGTCATCGCTTCTAATAAAACCATCGGTTGTCCCTCGTAATGAGAAGATAATACAAAACAATCACATTTTTTCATTAATGCAAACGGATTGTCTAATTGTCCCACGAGGTAAACTGACTCTTCGAGTTTGAGTTCTGAAATTAAATTCTCTAGATCTTTCCTTAATGGACCCTCACCTAAAAGATAAAGTTTAGAGGTTTTGAAGTTTTTTTGAAAATTCGCAAAGGCTTTTATCAAATTATCTTGACCTTTTTCTGGAGATAATCTTCCCATCGTAATGAAATTATAATATTCATTCGATGGTTCAGGAAAAAAAACTTTTCCTTTTTGTATTCCTAAAGTTTTGATGATTTGGAAACAACGTTTATTTAACCAGCCAATTTCTTCATTTTCATAGGCAAAATAACAGAATGTTTCATCAAGGGTACTGGCTTCTTTAATAATTGTTACTGTTTTTCCATTATACTTTCGTAAATCATTTATTTCCTTCGCACCTTCAAGTCCATTCACTGTCCTCATGATTACATTTTCATCTGCTAAGTTGATTGTAGCTACCCTCTTTATTGTCTTTTCTGAAATAATAACCGGTTCCTCAATCATCGAAAAGGCATTTTGATCGAGCCAGCCAATTTTTTTCCCATCATGATAAAAAAAGTAAAACGTCCCTTTTACAGTTTTATTACGTTTCGTCACGATTACTTTTTCACCTATTAATGCCTTGGCATCGATGATTTTTCTGCAGCCTAAATTAGGATACGGTTTTGACCATACTTCGTAATCTCCTGGATTTGAAATCATAGCCAGGTCAAATAAGTTCTTTTCCTCTAGTATTCGATGATTGATTATTTGTTTACTCTTTTTTGAATTAGCCAGTTTATACAGAGATATCTTGATGTTCCCCTTGATTCGTTTTTTATTATCGTACTCTTTAATAATCGACAATGCCGAAGAATCAATCCAGCCGATGACAGTTCCATTAATTGAAAACCTGTTATAAATTCCACGCTGCGTTCTAGCCTCTAAATCCACCATAACTTGCACACCTTTATAATCCTTACTTGAGGAAATTTTTTTAACTCCCTCAATTTTATATGGTTTACTCCAAATATCACGGGCATGTACAAACTTTAAAATGGCTATTTTGTTTACTTGCTTTTCATATATAATTCTGTCGGGTAAAAGTTCAAAACATTCTTGATCAAGCCAGCCAACAATACGATCTTCGATACTGAATTTATAATAAACATTTGTTCCAACCCGTGCTTCACGTAATATCGCTACCTCTTTATTTAAAAGGCTGTCTGCAGGTGCTAATTTTTCAGCCCCTGTTAACACCGCTGGTCTATTCCAGATAAAATGATCCTTAGTATTGTTTATAAAGGCCCGTGATTGAAAGGGAATATTACTCAATTGCTGATCACTTTGCATACCATTCCTTGAGTGGTCCATTAATTGGCCAATGCTCTCTTCACTCTCTAATTTTAAAATTTTTTCAGGATTAATCGAATTCATGACAAAATCAAATTTAAATTCCTCGGCAAATTCCGTTAAATTACTTTTATTAAGCTCCATTGTTCCGTGGGAAACACTTACTAGCTTGTCAAACCTATTATAGACAGAAAAAAGTCCTCTTAAGTTAATCCGATGCGGCCGGCGGCCATTGATGACCTTTTCACTATCTGTAAGTATGTCATTATGCATATAACATATTTTTTTCTTCGTATCAGATGCGAGCAAGTATTTTGCCCAATACAAGCTGTAACCACTAAAGTCTATTGCATAATCAAATTGTGATTTCCCTGAAAATCTTTTGTATTCCCTCCGATATGCATTCTCAGGGTAAAGTCTTTTTGTGATATTACTATGTGCCCCTCTATTATGAACAAATTTATCTCGATAGACTTCAAAAAGGCTATATACCGATAATCCATTCCGAAAAAGGAACCTAGCCTTTTTATTCACCTTCGCGATATTATTCAATGCTTCTTTCGATTTTGGTGTATTCATAAAAATACTAACATCATACTTAGTAAAATCAATGTTATCGATCAGATTAATAAAGGATGATGTAATGCCATTGTTCATCAAACCTCCTGGATAAATGAGAATTTTCTTTTTATCCCTGTCTAATTGATTTATGACATTTATTGGCGACTTATTCTTATTAAATACGTATTGAACAATTCTTGTAGTAACATTACCATCATCATGTTTTGTGAATTTATTTTTTGCAGCCTGATATACAGACCTATAGTTTTCACTTATTTTTGAAATCTCTTGAACAGCACCTGCTACCTCTTGGACGGTAAACAGAGTCGGTCCTGGTAGTTCGTCATCAGATAAATACATACCTCTTTCTTCACGATAATCGTCGTAATCCCAGATATAGAATAAAATTGGTTTATTTGTTACTAGAAAATCAAAAAAGATACTCGAATAGTCAGTTACTAAGATATCCACAAGGCTTAATAACTCATTCGTGTCCACAAAATCTGGTATTAAGATATCTTTTATTTCGTCAAATTTCCTGGCCTGGTCATATAAAAATGGATGGACTTTGATATATAAGTTATATTCTTCTCCCACTTGATTCCTCAAATAGGACATCTCACTAATAATTTGAAACATATCATTTTTCGCCTTGGAAACATGGGTCCCTTTCCAGGTGGGTGCATATAGAATCGTCTGTTTTGTTTTATCAATGGTTAACCCCAATTTAGTTAATAAAGATTTAAACACCTCTGAATCTGTATGATAGGTAAGATCGATTCTTGGATAGCCTTCCTGAATAATTTCTCCGTTATATACACCGTTCAGTTTATAACTATCAAGAAACATGTTTGTTGTATGATCATTCGGACTTAATAGATAATCCGCACTTAGAAAATTCCTTACCACATTCTGGGAGTGAGCTGGATTACCAGGGATATCAAATCCCATGCTTTTAAGGGGCGTTCCATGCCAAGTATTAATATATACTTGGTCATTTTTAGGGATAAAAAAAGACTGAAAGGTTGAATTATTAATTAGGAACTTACTAGTAGCTAGACACTTGAGATATTCCTTTGAATTACGTTTGACAAATTTTACATTTTTCAATCCTTTATAATCTGCAATTACCGTTTCTAACTCATTTGAACTATTTATAGACCAAATATGTTTGAAATGCTTATATCCGGGGTGATGTAAGAGGTATTTAAAGATGGCATATGGACTATCTGTTAAACTTTTCCCGTCCCTGCTCTCATAAAAAATAGTATCATCAATTACATTTAATTTTTCATAAAACCTTCTATATTGGAAATTTCTGCGATGATTTGCCTTTTTGAAATAATTATAGAGTGGTTCGACGATAAAATTTTTTCTTCTTTTTAAAACCTTTTTATTCATGAAAATCTACAGCTCCCTTACCAGTTCACTTTCTTATAATTTTTTTTATTAGTTATTCTTACCATCTTTGATGCTTTATATGTACGGAGCTGACAATCTACTTTCTTAAACAACAAAAAAGCAAATCGATGAACAAGTTTCCTTGCCATCCATTTGCTTTTTAAAGACTGCCTATCATTCTTACTCTAATACCTTATAAAACGTATCCATTGCTTTTTGATTATATTCCTCGGGCCTAAAATTGTCAGGTGTATGGTCAAGTTCATTTTTTGCCAATTGATTGAGTCCTTTTTCTAGCCCCTCAACACTATTATCTACTAATAAGCCATATCTTCCATTTTCCAATACCGTTTGATTCGCAATGATATCAGTGGCTAAAATCTTCATGCCAAGTGTCATCGCTTCCAATAACACCATTGGCTGGCCCTCATAGTGAGACGAAAGCACAAAGCAATCGCATTTTTTCATAATTTGAAACGGATTTTCAACCTGTCCAACTAGGAACACCGACTTTTCCATTTTAAGTTCGCCAATTAGGTTTTCTAAATCCTTCCGGAGCAGCCCTTCCCCTAAAATGTAAAGTTTAGAATTCGGAAACCCTTGATGAAACCTAGCAAAGGCTTTAATTAAATGATCTTGTCCTTTTTCAGGTGATAATCTACCCATATTTATGAAATTATAGTTTTCCTTCACAGTCTCGGGAATGACTGTTTTTTCAGAGATTATTCCGTCATCATCTATCTTGCTTAATGTTAAGATTTTTTCTGTATTAATGGAGTTCATCACGTAATCAAATTTAGATTCATCTGCATAGGCAGACAAGTTCCTTTTATTCAGTTCCATGGTCCCAACCGATACGCTGACCAGTTTATCAAAGCGATGATAGACAGAAAATAGTCCTCGTAAATTAATCCGGTGTGGTTTCCTGCCATTAATGGTTCGTTCACTATCTGACAGCAGATCATTGTGCATATAACAGATTTTTTTCTTGGCATCGACAGCGAGGAGATATTTTGCCCAATATAAACTGTACCCGCTAAAATCGATGACATAATCAAAATGTGACTTTCCAAAAAGTCGTTTTACTTCACGAAGATAACCGTCTTCAGGATAAAGTCTTTTTGTGAGATTGCTATGCGCCCCGCGATTATGCACGAATTTATCACAATAAACTTCATGAATATTAAAGACAGCCAGTCCATTTCGAAAAAGGAATCTTGCTTGTTTATTTACCTTTGCCATATTATGAAGGGCCTCTCTTGACGTAGGTGTTTTCATAAAAATACTCACATCATACTTCGTAAAATCAATGTTATCCATCAGATTAATGAAAGAAGTGGTAATCCCATTGTTCATCATCCCGCCTGGATAAATAAGGATTTTCTTTTTGCCGGTGTCGCAATTTTTGATTACATTTATCGGAGCCTTTTTTCCCTTAAAAATGGATTCAGCGATTCGCTCTGTTACATTCCCATCATCATGATGGGTAAATCTATGTTTTGCATTAAGATAGACTTCTTTATAATCATCACGTACTTTTTCAATATTCTGTACAGCATCTGCCACTTCATTAATCGTAAACAATGTCGGACCTGGCAGCTCGTCATCTGATAAGTATCGTCCCCTTGTTTCATTATAGTCATCGTAATCCCAGACAAAGAAAAGGATGGGATTATCCGTGACGAGAAAATCAAAGAAGATACTAGAATAATCGGTGATTAAGAGATCAATCACACTTAATAATTCATTCGTGTCGACAAAGTCAGGGATTAAAATGTCTTTAATCTCTGTAAATTTTCTAGCCTCCGCAAATAAAAATGGATGGACTTTGATTAATATGTTGTATTCTTTGCTGACCTGTTGTTTTAAATAGGTCATATCCGCAATAATTTGATACATATCATTTTTTGCTTTTGAGACATTGGTCCCTTTCCAGGTAGGTGCATACAGAATCGTTTTTTTGGTCCGATCAATTTTCAACCCAATTTTGGCTAAGTAATCGAAATATGGATTTGCTTCCGTATGGAAGGTAAGGTCCATTCTGGGATAGCCTTCTTCAATAATTTCGCCATTATAAATCCCTTTTAGCTTATAACTGTCAAGGAACATGTTAGTTGTATGTTCATTGGGGCTAATTAAATAGTCGGCACTAAGAAAATTGCGGACAACATTTTGGGAAACGGATGGGTTTCCTGGGATATCAAACCCCATACTTTTCAGCGGAGTTCCATGCCAAGTATTGATATAAATTTGCTCTTGTTTGCGGATAAAAAATGATTGAAAGGTAGAATTGTTGATTAAGTATTTACAAGATGCGAGTGCTTTGAGGTATGCTTTGGAGTTTCGTTTGACGAATGTTACATTATCAAGGTGTTGATATGCAGAAATGATAGTTTCTAAATCTTCGAATTTGCTAATTGACCAAATATGATGATAATCCTTATATTCAGGATTATGCAGTAAGTATTTAAAAATAGCATAGGGGCTATCTGTTAAACTTTTTCCATCGCGGCTTTCATATAAAATGGTTTTGTCATTTACAGTACATCTTTCATAGTACTGTGTATATTGATAATTAATGCGGTGGTTTGACTTGGCAAAATAATGATAAATCGGATTAATGATAAATTTGATCCTTCTTTTCAACACTTTCATATTCATGGTACAACCCCCTATCCGACGAAGCGTTGATGAAAAAATACATATATTTCCTAAAAATTATAGCATATTTTTAAATGCCAAACTATATCAAGAAGGTCCCGTTATAGCTGGTATTTGTTAGCCTGATTGTCGAATTCTGTTTGACTGGAACATTGTACTAACCCAGCCAGTTTACTATAATGGATACAAGACCAATCACAAATACAGTTAAGGGGCAGTTACAACATGCTTTTTTCGATGATCATTCCTGTCTATAATGCAGAAAAATATTTACATGAGGCAATTGAAAGCCTTATTAATCAAACAGTGGACTTTAAACAAAATGTCGAAATTATTTTGGTTGATGACGGCAGTACCGATCAATCAAAGGATATATGTCAAACCTACGTCAGCCAGTATCCTAACAATATTACATATGTCTACCGCGAAAATGCCGGCCCCGGCAGCGCCAGGAATACTGGTCTCAATCATGTTTCAGCGCATTCAGATTACGTTGGCTTCCTAGATGCCGATGATCTCCTGTCCGAGGATTCACTTGAAAAAGTGGGCACTTTTTTTTCTCAGCATGAAGATGTTCAACTAGCAGTGATTCCCCTCTACCATTTTGAACGAATTGATACCCCGCACCGATTGAACTATCGTTTTGAGCAAGGAGACCGGGTGATTAATATTCTTGAGGAGTATACGGGGATTCATTTTCATATTGGCGGATGCTTTTTTAAAGCGAAACATTTCCTTGCTAATCCTGATTTGCGATTTGAAACCGATATCAAATTTTGGGAGGATGCTCTCTTTATCAATACCTTTTTACTTGAACACAAGCAATACGGGGTAGTCTCAGAAGCAAAATATCATTACCGCCGACGTGTCGATGAGGATTCACTCGTTAGTAACGCTTGGTATCAAAAATCACGGTACACGAAAATGATTAGACGCTGCTATTTAACATTGATTAACGAATCAAGGAGTCACTATAACGAGATCCTCCCATATGTGCAGTTCTTAATCACGTATCATATACGGTTGTACCTTTTTCCTAAAAACAATCCTATTATCTATGAGGTATTATCCAAAGAAGAACAAGACGAGTTTTTTGAGGAATTTGTTCAGTTGATTCAACTGTTTGATAAGAAATACATCAAAGAACAGGACATGCCCTTTTATTATAAAACCTATTTGTTAAACCTAAGTGAAAATGGCTGGCCGTACAAAGAAAATATAAGTCCCAAGAAGATTGAAAAACAAAAGGTTGTAATAACTGAATGTCATCACCGTGTATTAAAGTGGACAATAAAAGGTCACTTCATGAATAAAGTCTATTTTATGAAGGAAAATGATCGGCTGTTTATCCAAGCGAAAGACAAGATCACGTATTTGCCAAAAGCCGAACTTCCAGGAAAACTGCGAATCATCTGGGGAACCGTCGTCCGAAACTACGAGCATGCCGGTTTTGAAACCACTTTACCCTTCTATACGAGTAAATTTCAATTCGGCCTAGAAACCGAATCCGGCAGAAAATACATGTTAAACGAAGTAAATTTGAAAGAAGTAGAGTTGGATTAATAGTAAAAAGGGTGAATCCAAAATGGATCCACCCTTTTTTCATTATTGATAGACAGGAACATCATAGAGCAATGTGAATTGTGTTAACGTACTTAACATCTGTGCCATTCTCGTTGTTTGTTTTATAGCCCAGCCAATATCTGTTGCATATTGATGGGATGCATAACCATAGGTATCCATCGCTTCTGGATTCCAGCGCATTTTATAGAGGGTGTCTTGCCCTGCATGAATGTAATTTTCAGCAGCAAATTTTGCACCGCCTATGATCGCTTTCTCGACAGTCGTCCATCCCTGTTCATAGGCGAACTTGGCACCATAGTAATCTGGATTGCTGTCATAGGCACCGACACCATAGACATTATAGACCGTTACACCATTCACTTTTATCCCCGTGGCTAGATTGCTTTTACCATTACCAGTTTCTAAGAGCGAATGACTAATGAGGTAGATTTCATTAATATGGTAGGTTTGTGCCGCTATGATATAAGAACTTCCCTTACCAGCTAAAACCCCTTTTCCATAAAGAATTCGGTTATTCAACTCGGTTGCATTTGTCCCCGCTGGATGCGACAAGATTAAGAATTGCAAATAAGTATCCGAATTGGAACCAAAATTCAGCGGATTCAAATAATATTCAATTTCTGAGGTCGTTGCGGACAACCACTCTGCATCCCTATCGGTTACAGGCGAAGCATTCTTTTGCATATTTACCGCTTGATCTAAAGTCAAATCATAGACCGTTTTTCGTTGTTCACCAATATCTGACTTGTTAATATAGCAGATCACAACTTTTCCATTTACCGTAGAATAGGATTTATACCAGTGTTCACTATAGTTATAAAATTTTAGTATCATATTCTTCGGATAATCTCTTAGAATCTTCGAATCTCTCGAAGGCAATGAATAAACATGAGTAGATGATCTTAATGTCAGCCCTTGTAAAGTAGTATTCGAGAAGGTAGCTTGCTCTAGATCGTCCTTATGAATATAAACCGTCTGAACAGTCCCATTTACTGTTACATACGACTTTTTCCAATGAGTTGTATACGAATAATATTTCAAAATGGTGCCTGGTTTATAGCTTTTCAATACTTTCGCATCCCTTGATAGAGAAGCGTATAATTTGGTAGGATTTACAAGCGCAATTCCTTCCTCTTTTTCTGATTGATTAACTAGCTGGTCCACTTCATCCTTTGCAAGATAGACAACAGTTGGGACCCCATTATAAGTCACTGTTGACTTATACCATTTTGATGAATAAGTGTAATACAATAACTTTGCGCCGGAGCGATAGGTTTTTAAAACCTTTGACCCCTTCACTGGAGCAGAGTACATGTTTGTTGGATTTGCTACCGCAATCCCCGATTGTTTAACTGGATTCGTTATCGGTTTTTCAACATCGTCTTTATGAATATAAATCGTACGGATCTGTCCATTCACAGATACGGCTGATTTATACCAATCAGATGTATAGGTATAAAAAGAAAGATAGGAATCTTCTGCAAATGTTCGTAGTACTTGAGCATTTCTTGATGGTGAGGCGTACAAATTAGTAGGATTCTTTTCAGCAAAACCTTGTTGTTTAACTGGATTAGCAATAACCTGCTCGACATCATCCTTGTTAATGTAGACGGATTGCAGCACACCATTAACATTCACGCTTGATTTATACCAACCTGATGTATAGGTATAATATTTTAATAGAGAGCCTTCGCTATAAATTCTTACAACTTTTGAACTTCTCATTGGTGAGGCGTACAAATTAGTTTCTGCCTTTATTGCAATTCCCTCTTGTTTTTCAGGATTGTTGTCAGCTTGTTCAATATCATCCTTATGGATATAAACGGTTTGATATTTACCATCGACATTCACACTCGTTCTATACCATTGTGATGTATAAGAATAATAGAGTAAGAATGAACCCTGGCGGTAGGATTTTACCACATCAGACGTTTTTGCTGGTGAGAAGTATAAATTGGTCGGATCCTTTAACGCAATCCCTTCAGATTTAACCGGGGTTGAAGTGATTAAATCAATCTCACTTTTTTGGATATAACCTAACTGATTGGTGCCTTCAACATTGGATGTGGTAACATACCAATCAGCTGAAAAATCATACACTTTTACAGAAGTACCTTCCATATACGATTTAATGGGGGTAGAATCTGTAGATGCTTCTCCATACACAACAGTCTCAGGCTGAATGGTGATCCCCGTAAGCTCGACCTCAACAGTCGCCATTACAGCAGCCTTAGTCATATTGTTTTTTTCTATCATCGCATTTGAATCTAACTGATCTTTCTCAACTGTAGTTGTTGTTTTTTCAGTAACTGCTTCGTTCTCAACGGCCGTAGATGATTCCTCAGCTTCTGTTTTCTTTTCAACATCAGCTGCTGTATCCTCCGTAACTGGATCCTTCTCAACCGTAGCCGCTGTATCCTCTGTAACTGGATCCTTTTCAACCGCAGCCGCTGTATCCCCCGTAACTGGATCCTTTTCAACCGTAGCCGTTGAATCATGTTCCGTATCGACAGCAGTTATTGCTGCCTCCGTCGCACTCCCCTCTGCAAACGCAGGTAAAGGGCTCATTGTTGTGAACAATAAGCCTGCGATAGCGGCATGCCCAACAATTTTTCTAACCTTCTCCATAATACCTCCCTAAAAGTGGTAAATAATTTTTTAAGAGACCGAATGTCCCTTCAGTCCTCTACAAAGTTTGACCTTGAAATGAGAATCCTCGTGTTCTCTATAAATCTAGCAAAATCTAAATGTAAAACTTCAAGAACATATTTCAGTAGACGAACTAATTTCTATTGTAACAATATAGTTATATAATTTTAATCTATTTTTACAAATTACGACAAATTACTTATACCAAAAACGACAATTTATGGGGCTTTTATATTAGAGTCGCAAAAATAAAGAGCTATTCCCAAATTGGAAAATAGCTCTTTTGAATCTTGCCCTAGATTATTTATTTATATTTTTAGGTTGATTTATTTGGCGAATCGCATCATAAACCCGTTTACAGTTATCTTGATCCGTAAAAGAGTAAAATTGATTCACTCGTTCTTGGAACGGTGCTTCCATTTGGCAATTCTGATTCATATATTGAATAATTCTGTCTGCCACCTGCTCACTTTCGGTCAAGACATCACCAAACCCCATCGTTTGATAATCAAAATAACCTTCTGCCAGATGGTTCATTCCAAATTGATAATAAACTACCGGTTTCTTTAAATAAGCAAAATCAAAGGCAACCGAGGAAAAATCCGTGACCAGTAAACTGGATTGATTAAAATTATCACGATAACTGTTATTCATGTCCGCCACTTCAATCGAATCATCAATCTGATAATCCTTCAACTGCTGTCTGATATTAGGGTGTGGGAAAAAGACAATCTTATAACCCTTTTCCTTTGCTGCATTTAATAACTTATCATTGTTCAGCAGATCATTAAAGGCTTTAAAGTACTCTGATTCCTTAAAAACAGGATTATATTCGCGCGTTCCAGTGATTGGATTTAGCTTTGCTACCAAATCGCTGCGCCATGTCGGCATGATGAGAATCCGCTTCTTATCATCATTTTGCAATTTATCAAAGCGCGGAAACCCAGATAATAAGACCTCATTTTCCGTGTAATCATAATGACCATTTACAATCGAATCGTATTCTTGGTTGGCCGCCGTGATAAATAAACGAATATTCTTTTTATATTTATTTAACCAACTCGAAATATCGTCCTTAGTGATGCCGTGTTGCAGGAAAATAAAATCATATGTAAATAAATCCTTAAGGTACTTTTTCATTTTCCCAAATGGATTGACAATAAACTCATCGGCATGAGAGGAAATCAATTTGTCAGCCAGTAATAAATAACGTTTATGCTGGCGCGACCCATACGGAATAACATTGCCAATCTTTTGAAGGCGTTTAAAATCTTCACTATCTTGATTTATAACGAAGTATTTCTGAATACCGTCTTGTTGCTTTGTCGCATATTCAAACAAGACTTCCGCATTATCATCGGCTTTGTTTACTCGGTCCATAAATAACCAGATGGGCTTCTTTTGAAAGAAATGCTTTTGGAGTAAATGATCTAACCTGACCATTAATGCCTTTCTAGAGCCTGGTTTATTCATTTTATATAAAGTTTTAAGAACAGCAATTTCTTTCCCGCGGATTAATGTAAATTCGCTTTTTCTAACCAGGAATTGCTTCTTCTTTTTTTGATAAGTAACTACGTATCCATTTTTATTAAAATAAGAATAACTATTATCTTTTAAATGGCTTTGCCCGCTAAATAACACATCTAACTTTACTTTGCTCTCCTGAACGATCGCATAAAAAGTAATTTTTAGTGATTTACTCTGTTTTCCTATTTTAGCTAATGGAAAGTTGAATTTAATCCCTATGGCCTTTTTTATGTTTTTCCCAAAGACATTAATATCTTTATAAAAACGTTCGACAATATGAGCCTCAATCATTTCGCCATTAACGGCAGCAACAATTTTTGTATCACTATTTTCAAAAAGGGAAGTAAAATGACCTTCTATAAAAAGCTGCTTACTTTCAATATTGATTAACTCTACCGCAAATTGATGCTGGTCCAAAGCATCCATGACCTGATCGCCGTGTAATAAGACCGCATTATTAGGTGAATGGAATGGTTGGTAAAAATCAGCAGAATCCTGACCGGACTTAATTCGTAACAAATAATTTTTCCGATACATATTTAAATGCTTTTGTTCCAGAATGATATCATCATCGATATAACTTAGCAGGTCTCTAAGCTTTTTGAGGAACTTTTCCGTTTCTTCTGCAGTCATGAGTACATTTAAATCATTATTATTAAGACGCCACTGCAAATCATACATAATCATGTATTGGAAATATTTAGGGACAAACCCTAAAATCTCCAGTGACATATTAATAAACGTAAACGAAAAGTTCTTCAAACTGTGTAAATAATAATCCTTATCCTGTAAGGCCTGCTGGGTTGCAGAAGTATTGGTGCTTCGTTTACGGTAATGGTATTTAGCCTTTTTTACAACACCATATTCACACTTCTTTAAAATAATCCGATTTAACCATTCTGCATCTTCCCCATATTTTAGGGTTTCTTTAAATCTTTGCTCACCAATTGCCGTCCTTCGAACAAACGAACTTGATGCAGACATTTGAATAAAGCGATGGTCCTTTAGAATATTGATGATTTTATTGGATGCGTATTTATAGTTAAGTAGATGCTCACCTTTAGCTTGGTCAAACCAAAAGATGGGTATGGAAACAACATCGATGTCTTTGCCTTGCTTTTCAAAAAAGTTATAGACCTTTTCTAAGGCATTTAATGATAATTTATCATCTGGATCGAGGAAGTTAACATATTTCCCCTTTGCCGCCTCTAACCCCGCATTACGCGCACTACTTACCCCTTGGTTTTCTTGATCAATAAAGACAATATTATTCGGATACTTTTTTTGAAACTTTTTACATAGTTTCCCGCTTTCATCTATGCTTCCATCGTTAATCAAAATCAATTGAATATGCCTGTCGAAGTTTAACGTTTGGTTAATAATACTTTCGACAGCTTCTTTTAAATAATCTTCAACATTATACACCGCCATAATGATCGAAAAATAAAAATCATTATAGGACCGATTTTCTAGCTCCAAATTTACTACCTCCGAAAGAATAGATTAGAAAAAGGGCAAACATCAAGTTTACTGATTTTCACCCTGCCCTGGATGTTTAAAATTTGTTAATGCAGGGGTTACAAATATTGAGTTGATATTATATAGCAGGACAATTTGGTCAATATTGTTTTTCTCCACATATTTTTCGATGGGCATTTTATTGTAATGACGTAGATCTAATACATGCGTTTCTTTATAGTGTGGAACAAGAAATTGAATAAATGCATTGGCATAAGAATCCTTGATCACTAATACCTTTTTTCCGTTTGTTTTATTAGGATTGGTAATTAACAATTGAGCGTAATCCCCACCTAAATAAGCTTGATAACGGTTGGTGTAGGGATCTTCCATTGTTAAAAAATCCATATTATATAATCCACTTCTTGTGCGATTTCCCCATTTCGTCGTAAACGGCTGATCTTTTTCTTTCAGCTGAGCCACTAAAATCGTATCAGTCTTCTTAGCATTGGCACTTGTTGTTTTCCGAGCATCGGAACCCAAAAACGGTTTTCCAGATAAGTTCCATGTGTAATCGTTATATTGGTAAACCTGGTTATCGGTTTGCTCATTTGCATTAATCTCCGACATGACATTTTGATACGCATAAAAGGCAGCTTTTGCCTGCCAATGATGGTCTGAATAGAAAAACATATAGTCTTCTTTCATATGCTTAGCCAGGGCGCTGCGGGAGTCAATCGGATGGGACGCTTTCCCAAGCTCTTTATAAAGAAGGTTCATATTTTTTTGACCAAAGCTTGGAAAATAGGCAGGAAATTTATCCTCCATCATGGTTGATTTATTCGGCATTAATGCGGTATACACACTGATGTTCTTTTTAGCAAGGTTTGTCGCAAGTTCATTAATTCTGGCCGCTGTTTGTTTCGCATCAGCAGGGGTGACCTCAGCAATTTGTGATAACAAATACCCATCATCCGCCACATAGACATCCTCAATTATATTTTGTCTGAAGAAATTCTTATTAATTAAGGCGTTCGTTTCAATAAATGAATCACGCATCGGAAATTGATCATTGTAATACTGCTCAAACCGCTTGGAATACTCCCCAGTAAGTAAATTATCCTTATTTAAATCTGGCCTTTGCGCTAGCTTTCGATTTTCTAGTAACGACATAGACTTCGATGGGGTCACAAATGTAAAGATTAAGAAACCGAAGATCGTTAACAGAAAAATAGCTATGACGGCGAGGCCTTGTACATTAGCTTTTTTCATAATTCCCTCCATACTCATTAAAACCGGAAATAAATAAATGGATTGAAGGTGGACGATACCACGCTAACAAGCGTTAAAAAGAAAATAACAGCATAACTTGCTGTGACCACAAAATCTCTGCCGCTGGCGATTCCTGTTGTCCCCGGTTTTATAGCTTTGTCTTTGAGAACTTGGAATACAGGCGTGGCCGCAATCATAGCAATCAATAGGACGATTCCATATTGGGATAGATAAAAGCTTGCCTGCTGGTCCCAAATCGGGTTGCCGTTCGCAAAAAACATCACTTTTAAATAATTAAACCCATACGTAAATGTCTCGGCACGGAAGAATACCCACCCTATCAACACGGCAATAAGGGCGTAAAGATGTTGGAATACCCTTGGAATACTTTTGATCCATTTCAATAAAAATGCTTTTTCTAACATAATTAACACTCCGTAATAAACACCCCAGGCGATGAACGTCCATGCGGCACCATGCCAAATCCCGGTCGCTAGCCAGACAATGAACAAATTACGGTAGGTTTTATATGTTCCACCGCGGTTTCCACCTAAAGGAATATATAAATAATCCTTAAACCAGGTACTTAAGGAGATATGCCATCTTCTCCAAAATTCCGTTGCGGAACGCGAAATATACGGATAATTAAAGTTCTCAAGAAAATCAAAGCCAAACATTCTGCCTAAACCGATTGCCATATCGGAGTATCCCGAAAAGTCAAAGTAGATTTGTAATGAATAAGCAATGATACCAATCCACGCCATCCCCACCGACATTTCACCTGCAGGCATAGAAAACACTTGGTCGGCGACCCAGCCGCAATTATTGGCTAGAATCATTTTCTTAGCTAAGCCAATGATAAATCGTTTCGTCCCATACGCAAATTTCGATAATGATTCTTTCCGTTCATCGATTTGGTGAGCCACTGTGACATAGCGGACAATCGGCCCGGCAATCAGCTGTGGAAACAACGCCTTATACATTGCCATGTTGATGAGATTTTTTTGCGCTTTCGCATCTTTTCTGTACACATCAATCACATAGCTTAGTCCCTGAAAGGTAAAAAAGGAGATTCCTAACGGGAAAGGGATATTTCCTAATTCAATCGTTGTTCCAAACAGTTCATTAATGTTATCGACAATAAAATTGGCGTATTTGAAAACAATCAAAATGGAAAGGTTCGCAAAAATAGTTACCCCCATTACCCACTTAACCAAGACATGTTTTTCCCTATTTTGATCAACTAACAGGGCAAAAACATAATTAAGTACAATGGAGAGAAACAAAAATAACACAAACTTTGGTTCACCCCAGGCATAAAAGAACAAACTCGCCAAAAGTAAGATAGTGTTCCTTAACTTCCGGGGGGCCAAAAAATATAAAGTTAACGTGAGAGGCAAAAATAAAAATAAAAATACGGTTGAACTAAATAGCACGATTTTTATCCTCCGTAATTCTCTGATTGTTTTTGAACGGATGGGTCCTCACCCAGCAGGACTCTTTTGACTACCTTCTCCGTGGATTTCCCATCATGCCAGCTGCAGAATCGTTCATAAAATGCAGCGTATCTATCAGAGTACTGCTCATTTATCTCATCAATGTTTGCAATTGCATCAATGACGGCATCACTTGTCCGCAGCAATGGTCCTGGGCCTTCATTTTCAAAATCCAGATAGAACCCTCTTAATTGGTCCCGATACTTATCCAGGTCATACGTAAAGAATAAAATCGGGCGCTTAAGATTGGCGTAATCAAAAAATACAGAAGAATAATCAGTGATAAGAATATCCGAAATCAGGTATAATTCAGCAATATCATCATACTTTGAAAGATTGAATGCAAAACCATCCAAGCCGTCCACATTAATATCATCCGCAATAAAATAGTGCATCCTTAGTGCGACCACATAGTCATCCCCAAGAGTTTCCTTCATTTTATGTAAATCCAGCTGCAGTTGAAATTTATATTTGCCAGGCTCATAAAAGTCATCGTCCCGCCAAGTTGGTGCGTATAGTACTACCTTTTTGTTGTCAGGTATTCCAATGTTTTTCTTTACTCTTGCCACAATTTCTTCTTTTTGTGGTGAGTAAAGAATATCATTTCTTGGGTAGCCGAACTCCAGCATTTCGTTATCAAACTTAAAGGCGCTTCGAAAGATTTCCGAAGAATAGCGGTTCGGCGATAATAAATAATCCCAGGCACGTGACTGCATATAGAAATCCCGCTTATATCTTGGATTGGCCGAATAGACATCCTTCATATCAAAAACCAATTTTTTAAGCGGGGTACCATGCCAGGTTTCTAAAAAGACATTTCCCTCGCGTTTAACAAGATGCAGCGGCTGCCGCATATTATTAATCCAGTATTTCGATACCGCAAAATAGTAGTAATAGGCAAGGCTGAATCGTTTTACAATTTTTGCATTCCCTGGGATTTGACGATGTTTATCATTAAATACCCAGATACATTTATAATCAAGATTGTTTTCAATGATATATTCGTAAATATTACGGGGACTATCCGAATAGTTTTTTCCTAAGAAACTTTCAAAAATAATGTAATTATCTTTCATCGGGAATCTTAAGAAAAATTTATTATAGATGTACCTTTTAAGCCTAGTGAACCCTTTTATCGCATTTTTAAAATCCCTTGCTTCAACATGGAATCTATATCCTTTGATGAATTTATTTTTATTTCCAGCCCGTAACTGGTTGACTTCCCTTTTAATATGACTAGGCTGAGAAGCAATGCTCGCTGGATTAAGTATTTTCATCGCGGACGACAATAAGTGAAAGAATTCATCTAGGTGTTTTTGATCTTTAAAGATATTAATAACCTGGCGTCGATAAAACCTGAGAAGCAGCCCGTCCAAATATTCCTTAACTGGTTGAGACGTTCCATACTGCTGATTCATTTCCATATAGACTTTAATAAAATCACGGGTTCTCTCTTGAATAGAACGTTGAACGAGACTCGGATTAGAAATCGGATCATTACGAACCCGTTGAAAATATGTACGGATATTTAAGCTTGGTAAACTTTTGACGTATAAGAGAAACGGGATGATCCCTGATATATCTGTGGCGCCTTCCGTTCCCACATAAAAGCGAACCATATGTTCTTTGATAAAACTGCTCCGAATCAATACATTTAAAATACTTCCGCTATGGAATATTTTTTGACTTGGTTTAGGGGTCACGATGACTTCTGACGGCTGTGGAACCTCTAAATCCGTTGGCCTCAATAATCGCTTGGTTCTCCCTGCAATTGCGGGTGCTTCTTCAATATGAGCCAAAAGGATTTCAATCGCTTTTTCTGCTAGGATGTCTTCACTATCTAGAAAAAATACAAACTCCCCTGTCGCAGAACTCAAGCCTTTATTCCGTGAGTAGGCTACTCCCTGTTTCGATTCATTTTTTAAATAGACAATTCTTTTGTCGTCTTGCAACGTTTCGATGTATCCTGTATTTTCTGCATCCGAACCATCATTTATGATAATAATCTCCAAATTCATGTAGGTTTGTGATAATACGGAATTTAAACAGTCTCCGATGAATTCCATGGAGTTATAATACGGGATTATGATTGATACCGTCGCTTTTTGTTTAGTATTCATACTTTTTCTGTCACACTCCCTGAAATTTCGACAATATTCCTATTAGATTTTAACAATTAATCATTGTTATGTATAGAATTTGTTAATTTATACAATTTTATCTGTTCCTAAGATGATTTGTGTTATGAAAATAATAGAAAATCAAGTAAAATGATTGGGGACATACTGTAGATAGACACCATAAGGAGAAGGACCAACATATGAGAAAGTATTACTTAGATTGGCTGCGTGTTTATGCCATTATTGCAGTCGTAATGATTCATGTTAGTGCTGGCGTTGTTTTAATTAACCTTTTTAAGCATAACTCTAGCTTTTTTCTGGCTGGAAATCTGTATGAAACACTTTCACGCTATGCCGTTCCCATTTTTTTCATGATTAGCGGTGCCCTCATGTTGGGTAAACGAGAGGAAATAAAGATAAAAGGATTTTTGATGAAAAGGACAAGTAAAATTTTAGTCCCTTTGGTCTTTTGGAGTATTTTTTATTATATATACAAAGTATCTAAGGGAACCTTTGAGTTTTCTGTGCCTCACTTTTTCCGTTATTTATTAACAGATCAAATTAACTACCATTTATGGTTTATGTATGTGATTTTAGGTCTATATTTGATTACACCTATTCTTGCAATTTTCATCAAAAATGCCAAACGGGTAGAAATTGAATACTTTTTACTGTTATGGGGAATCGCAACAGTGATAAGTGCATTTGTAGGGTATTTCTTCGGATTTACCTATAAATTAGAACTGAACCATGTCGCTGGAAGTATTGGATTTTTTGTGCTGGGCTATTACCTTGATCATTATGATTTCACAAAAAGAGCAAACCGAAGTATATACATAGCAGGTTTAATCGGGTTCGTGCTGACCTTTGTCTTAACCCATTGGTATACAAAAAATAACAATGGCCAACTTGATACGTACTGGTATTCCAACTTTGCGCCTAATGTCGTGTTGGTTTCCATGGCGATCTTTTTAGGAATGAAGTCGCTGAATATAAGGAAGGCGCTTCCTCCAGTGCTTAATTTACTCAGCATCTATAGTTTTGGAATCTATCTTGTCCATGCGTTAATTATCTACTTACTTAAGGATTACTCACTGTACCTTGATAGTAATCAGAATCACCCATTGATATCCGTACCAATTAATATTGTCGTGATCCTCACAATAAGCACGCTTGTAGTATATATCATTAAAAAGATTCCATTGCTAAATAAGCTTATACCCTAACCACATCAAAAAGGCTGCACATGGCAGCCTTTTTCGTTTGAACTATTGTTTTCTAATTTAAATATCTTCTACCGGTAAGATTACAATCTTTTGTCTTTCCAAAAATTCTTCACAATATGTTTTTGCGGATTATAGACTTCTAGTGTATAACCTTCTTTGCGAAGGTAATCAATAATAATTGGAAGCTGCTGGGCTGTTCCTTTTGAATCATGGAACAGGATTACGATTGGTCCTTTTTTACCTTTGAGACCTGATTTAACTCTTGATGTAATCGTCTTGGGACTTGTTCGATTATATTTCCAATCAAGTGTATCAATGTCCCAGTCCCACATCTTAAAGCCCTTTTTTGCTAATGCATCCCGTAATGGTTTCTTCATATAGGGTTTGCTTCCATAAGGCGCGCGGGTTAACAAACTATTAAACTTTGAAACTCTTAATAAAGTTTGCCGTGTTTTTTCCATTTCAACTGCAACATTTTTAGAGCTGCCGTGATATAATTTTTGAACACTGTGGGAAACACTATGTAATGCTGGATAATTTCCTTCTTTAATCATCCTCTTAACGGTTTTCGGATTCCGTTTAATATTACCTTCAATCATAAAAAAGGTCGCATGCGCTTGTTTCTTTTTCAAAATATCAAGTATTCTAGGCGTGTATTTATTTGGTCCATCATCAAAAGTCAGATAAACAACCTTACTAGCTTTTTTTTCGTTTGCGTATGTTTTATTTGTTGAAAAAAAGCAGGAACTAAGTAGCAGCAACATCGCTAGAATGACTGTGGTTGTTTTTTTTAACATATCTTTTTTCCCCCTCTAAAATAAAAAACTCTAAATCTTCTATTCTAAGATATGCAATTGACGCTTTTCCTTAAGTCTCGTGCAAAAGAAAAATCCTCAATGATGAATAATCCTGCATTATTCCAAACAACCTATGGATAAAATTAGATCGTTTTCCTGAGGTGAATGATATATGGAAGATAAACCATTTATTTTTTCTAGAAATATGACCGCGATTGCAAAGGGACTTGCCATCACTTTAATGGTATATCACCATTTATTTGCTTTTCCGAACCGTATTGCTGCTGTCGATTACAAACCGATTATGATGGTTGATAACTTGCCCTTAGACCAGCTCATTGGTCAATTTGGAAAATTATGTGTGGCTATTTTCCTGTTTTTAAGTGGGTTGGGTCTTTATAAAAGCTTCGAATCAAAAAAACATTTTACCTTTCGTCAGGGGTTTATAAGAGCAATCAACTTTTTCACCATTTATTGGCTTGTCTTTTTTATTTTCATTCCGATTGGGCTCAAATATTTTGATGATACGGTAAGGTATGCGTGGAATCCTAAACTTTTTATTTATAATTTATTCGCCCTTATTCATACCTATAATGGCGAGTGGTGGTTCATATCTGTTTATATTGAATTGGTCCTGTTTTTCCCGCTCATCATAAAATTGATTGAAAAATGGCCCGTACTGACAAGTTACCTCTCATTTATTTGCCTGTTTCTTGCAGCGTTCTTTCAACATGTTGATGATTTTTTTCCTACACTGGAACTAGCACAAATTGCTATTAATCATCTAAGTACGTTATTCACGTGGCAAATCATGTTCATTACCGGAATCTACTTTTCCAAATACTCGTTATTTGTAAAGATGAATACTTTTTTCTCGAAAATTCACTTAAATAATAAAATTGTGTTTTTACTGCTGCTTGTCCTCTGCTTTTATATACGACAATACACATACCCATTTATTATTAAAACCAGAGGTCCTGAAATAGCTGGAATCTATAACTACTCAGATTTTATTCTTTCACCCATCGTAATCTTTTCTTTTGTTAAGCTCGTTCAAAATATCACCATTCTAGAGAGGTTATTTCTTCTATTAGGGAAACACTCAACGATTATTTGGCTGACACATACCTTTTTTATTTATTACTTTTTTCAAGAAATGAGCTTTGCACCTTACTATTCCACTCTAATCGTGATTTGGGTGTTTATCTTAACCATCATGGTTTCAATCGGAATTAACTTCCTAATCCGTCTGGCTCATATTCCATTTTTCAAAAGAACGAGGATGGGAACGTCATAATAATAGGCTGTGTTAAAAGCAATTGTTGATTTTGCCACTCTGTTGATTGGATCGGAAGGCGCGAAGACTCCTGCGGGAGGACGGGGCAGGGGAGACCCCGCAGGAGCGCAGCGACGAGGAGGCTCCCCGGACGCCCGCGGAAAGCGCAGCGCCTGGAGAGGAAATCAACAGACTAGTTTAACAAAGCCTAATAATAACTAATCGCTTGACTTCCAAACTGTTTCCATCCCTCAACAAATGATTTGATCGGGCGCTTTTTATTCTTCGTTCCATCTAATGGATCATTAAAATAAACATATTTGGAATCATAACCAGTAATCACAACCGAATGTTCTTTATAGGTAATCCGAACCGTTCCATGTGAGGTATACCATGTTTGCCAATACGAATTTGGAACACGGCTGAACCAGCTCGTATTAATAATCCAGACCGGATGGCCAGCACTTACGTAACTTAAAATCGGTTCAAATGGCTTACCGGTCAAGTTTTTGATCCGATTCGGTTTATATCGTTCTGCTAAAGCTTCAATCGGCTTATTAAAAACACCTAACCCTGGTTTATTAAAGGTATACATGTTGCCGACAAACCCATAATTGGGATGGCCAAAGTAAATTTTACCGTTTTTTCGTTTCATGGTAGCTGGGTCCTTTTTCACTTGTTTGGCGAGTGTCATTTTATTTGCTTTGGTACCAGAATAATTCAACATCATCGCTAAACTCGTCACTTCACACCCACGCGGCAACTCAGGCATTTGACGAATGACCGACACATTCAATTTCTGCTTTTTCAGCTTAGGCTGTGACTTAACAATCACTTTTCTCACTAGACTTTTATTTTTGGCCTGATCGACAGCGTATACTTCGATGACGGTTTGTTTTTTTTGCTGTGGAATCGGAAAAGAATAATTCCCGTTTTTATCTGCTGCTTTCTTTAAGTAATATTTTGAGTTCCTTTTTACATATACGATTGAATTTGCCTCTGCCTTCCCTTTAATCGTAAAAGATTTATTGGTCAGATTATTTATCGTAGGCATTTTTGGCGGCGTTTTATCAATCGCAATGGCTGCCTCTGCCTTACCCGAATTTGCTGCCAATAGCAGCAAAACAAACAAAGATACGATCCATTTGATTCTCTTCATCTCTTGTCAACCCTTCCTATTAGAATGATGTAAAAAAGCTAGGGGTGGATGCTCCCTAGCTAAGACGATAAACTTACATGCTTACACTAAGATCGGTAATATATTTACTAGCGACATATCCAACTCTTCCACCTATATCAACAACATAGTAATCTTTATCCCTTTTGAAAAAATAGTAATCTTGATTTTTATTAATATAGGCAATGACCTTACCTGAAGTGGATTTGTCGACAACAGGTGTTTTCTCCTTCATCTTAATGATACCGATTTGGGGAAGATTGGCAGCCCAGCCGCTTACCGTTGCTTTCTTTAAGGCAACCACCGATTTCTTTTCAATATAACCGGTTCCCTTTCCAAATTTGACTCCAAACCACGTACCCTTCCTAGAGATAATTTTCAGAGTTTGGTATTTTTTCAATGTTCCAATCGCGGCTGATTTGCTGTTATTTTGATAGATGGTTACATCTGCTTTACTCTTAAAATATGGAGCTGACGCCTTCGCTTTATGATTCTTATTAACAATTGCCGCTACACCAGCAATCACCTTTTGTGACTTCTCATAGGAAATACCTCTTGTCATAATCGCTAATACGTAAGGGTTTTTGTCGTACACAATGGCCACATCGTTATAAATTCTATCCATTGGAATCATCCCTACCTTGTGGGCCACAGCTGTGCCCTTAATCCCGCGCGGTATCGTTGTATTATAGACGGTCTTTTTCAGATAGCTGACAAGTTCTTTGCCTAGCGGGCTTTTATTAGAAAATTGATAGAGCCTTTTCGCATAAATCGTTAAATCTTTTGCGGAAGTTAAATTTTGCCCATTCGGATAGGCATACTTGCCGCCAACGCTTTTCATATATTTAATAAAATTTTGTTGTCCGACTCGTTCCTTTAACATGATAAAGGCAATATTATCACTATAAATCATCGCTTTTTTGACCAAATCTCGAATCGTGTATGACGTCCCAACCTTAGCTTTTTGAATGACGCCACTGCCGCCATAGTAATGATAGCTCTTGTATTTCAGCTTCTGATTTAAATTGATCTTGCCTTTAGCTACTTGCTCCATAATATAGAGTGCAAGCGGCAGTTTAATCGTACTTGCCGCACGGCTAGAGGTCTTCCCTTTAATTTGAAACGTTTCCCCTGTAACCAAATCCTGATACTGGAGCGTAACCAGACCGCCAGATTTTTTTATGTACTTGTTTAGTTCAACCGATACCTTCTTAGAAAAATCCTGATGCGCTGTTAATTCTGCAGCACTAGCCTGTTGGCTCGGTATAATCATGGAAAATACGAAAATAGCAATAATTATTCCTAGTAAAAAACGTCCCGCCTTCAACTCTTTCCCCATCCTTCACAATATTCTAACAATATACTAATTTTAACAAGAATATCCATATTTTTATATACTTTTCAGAAAATGATTTTCATTTCAAACAGATGGAACTACCATAGAAGTGAATAAAAATGCACACGTAAATTCATCTATATGAATTACGTGTGCATAGGCCTTGCTTAGTATAGATAAGCAGTATAACTTAGACCATCAAATGTATAGTAAACCTTACAATACCTATAGTAACTAAAGGAGTTACAGTGACTTTCTTTGTTGCACATGTATTTCCTGCTTTATCCTGAGCAGTGACTGAAAGAACTTTGCCTGCTTTTTGTTTGGAAATCTTAACAATATTACAAGGGCAGGAACGAACTTGGAAGATCCTTTTAACTGAGGTACAACAAGAACAAGGTTATGATCAAGCAACACAGCCTGGTTCGGACAATTTATATCTATTGTAACGACCTTTACTCTGGCACACAGCATCACCTTTAACCATGCAGTATTAGGTTTGAACACGTTACCTTCTGGTTTTGTTGAAGCAACGATCTCCTTTAGTAATTTTTTCGTGGCTTTAGAGAATATTTTCCACAAGGAGATTAAACACCGCTAGGGTATCACATTTCTCTTAGTTTGATTCATGGGCTTGGGTTTGCTAGTATCCTAAAGGAAATGGAAATAGCGAAAATTCATCTTGCTGTTGCATTAGTTAATTTTAACCTGGGTATTGAAGCGGTGCAGTTAGCAATTGTTCTTTTTTCTAGTGCCATTACTTACTTGTATAACCTAAAGAGTTCGCGCAGGATTGTCCAAATGGGTTCATTGATAATATTTATTTTAGGAGCAATTTGGCTGGTGGAACGAATCTTTTCATAATATAAAAAATCCCTGAAACTTTTTCAGGGATTTTTCTTGCTGCTTATTTCTTTACTGTTACTTTAGCAGTTTTACTTACATTGCCAGCTTTGTCGATTGCTACGACTTCAACCACTTTGCCAGCTTTTTGTTTTTTGATTGAGACCGAGAACTTGCCATATTTGTCTGTCGTTTTAGAACCAATCACTTTGCCGCTCACTTTAACAACGACATTTGAATAGGCTTCTGCTTTACCGGTTATTTTGGTAGTTTTCACCGTTATTTTATCTACAGAAGGTGTGCTTGGAGCTTTTTTATCAATTGCAAATTTGACAGTTGTTTTGTTTCCAGCAGCATCAAATACCACTAATGTGTAGCTTCCATCAGTCTTCACTACTGTTTTCGTTGGAATAGCTCTTCCATTTAATAAAGCTTTACCTTCATTAAAGTATATGGTTACATCCTTTTTGTAAAGTCCGTTGTTAGCAACGCCTGTTACGACTGGAGCTTTTTTATCAATCGTAAATTTCACAGTTGTTTTGTTACCAGCAGCATCTGTTACTACTAGTGTGTGGACTCCTTCAGTTGCAACGAGTGTTCCACTTCTAAAAGTTTTACCATCTAACGTTGCAGTTCCTTCGTTAAATTTAACAACTACATTCTTATTGTAGATTCCATTATTAACTACACCGCTAACTACTGGAGCGATTTTATCAAGAACTAATACTCTTGTTGTTTCACTCTTATTACCTGATGGATCAGTCACAACTACAATTAAACCAGTACCTGCAGTTTGAACTGGTATGGATACCGAGAATTTACCATTTACATCGGTCTTTGCGGTGCCTAGAACACCTCTCCAACTAGTTACAGTAACTGTAGAACCAGCTTCAGCAGTTCCAGATACCACTTTATCTTTGTTACTTACTGCATTTACGACAGCTTTATTCGGAGCAATCACGTCAAGAACGAATGTAGATCCAATTGGACTTAAGTTGAATGATAAATCAACAGAGAATGCGAATAACGGAGTACCTTCTTTAAGTGGTGCCATTAATGGAACACTGAAATTACCGTTTTCATCAGCTGTTAAGTGTACCTTCAAATTGAATCCATTTGTAATATAGACATGTGTTCCTGGTTCTGCACCATGACCTTTAATTTCAGTAGACATATTAGTAACTGGGTCAAAAACAGGAGCATTTGGATCAGTTATATCTTTAACCGCTAAGCGAACTTCTTTTATGTTAAGTGCTTTATCGGTAATAGTAACGACAACTTCAGTTCCTGCTTTTTGAACTGGAATGTCTACAGAGAAGCTTCCATCTTCAGCAGCAGTAGTTGTTTTACTAACCTCACCTGCAGTTACTGCAACAGTTGCACCTGCTTCAGTTTTACCAGTGACAGCTGTTGATTGATCTGTTACTTCATTTATATCAGCAGTAACTTGTTCATCAAGGATAATTCTTCCTTCAATACCTGCAGTGATTGGACCTTCAATTGATTTAACATAGTCAACTAAGGCATCTAAGTCAGTTGTCCAAACCTTACGTTCTTTACCTTGTTTAAGGATTGTGAATCCATCTCCGCCATCAGCCATAAAGTTATTTACTGATACAGTATACTCTGCAGCTGGGTCAATTTTAGAACCATCTGGAAGGAAGATGTCTACAACTTTTTGTCCAAGTGGCAATTTATCAGACCAAGTGTATTTTAAGCCAGAAATTTGCATAATCCGGTAACGGTCTGCTTGGAATTGTTGATTGATTAATGTTCTTACTTGATCTCCAGTAATCTTTAAGCTAACTACATCATTACCAAATGGTTGAACGGCGAATAAGTCACCCCAAGTAACGTCTCCAGCCTTTTTGATTTCATCACGAACGCCACCGATATTCATAAATGCAAACTGAGTACCAGTTTTAGCACGCATACTGTCGGCAATTAGGTTACCCATTGGAGCTTCGCCTGCTTTGTTTTGCGTACGTGAAATAGGTGCAGTTACAGTTCCTACAACTTGTTGTGTTTGTGGAGCAATATCTGCTTGATACTTGTCGAGTTCTGCCTTAATTTTTGCATCAGGTGTAATGTCGTCTCTGAACGTTGATGCTACTTCAGCTGTTTTTGAAACAATATCTTTCGTTACTGGGTCAATTGTAAGGTCAACATCAGAGAATGCTGTACCATAGGAATAAGATTGAACTAATAATTTTCCATCAACAGTCGAGTTTAAGTATTTATGGTCATGAGCACCATAGATTACGTCAACTTCATCATCAATGGCACTAGCCATGTCGACAACTTTACCTGTTGGATTCGTTCCATTTGTTGCTGATGTACCAGGATCATGGGCAAGAACTACAATAGATTCTACACCTTGTCCTTTTAACTCAGCCGCATATTTATTGATTGCTTCGACTTCGTCAGTGAATTTTACACCTGCCACACCGCTTGCAGTTACGATACTTGGTGTTTCAGTGGTAACAACACCGATGAAACCAATCTTAACGCCATCAACCTCTTTAATGGCATATGGTGGTAAAATTAATTCACCCGTTTTTTCATCCTCAACGTTGGCTACTACATAATCAAAATTGGCACCTTCAAATGCACCATATTTCGTTTCTGTTTTAGGATGAGCACCACCATTGATTAAACGTTTCATTTCTGCTACGCCTTCATCAAATTCATGGTTACCGATTGTACCAACATCAATACCAATTTCGTTCATGAAACGAATTGTTGGCTCATCTTGTAAAAGCGCAGAAACCGGACGGCTTGCACCTACTAAGTCTCCCGCTTGTAACATTAACGTGTTAGCAGGATTTGTTGCTTCTCTTTGTTTTAGATAGGCAGCTAGGTATTCAATACCACCCATAACCTTTCCTGTTGCCTTATCTGTGGTTGAATAATCTAATTGACCATGGAAGTCATTGATTCCTAATAATTGAACATGTACATTTTGGTTTAATTCGTAAAGTTCGTATCCTGCTTTAGTTGTTGATGCACCCAGGTCAGTTACCTCTGGCTGTTGTCCAAGGTATGCCTTAGCATCCGGAGCAGAGTGGAAGACAACCTTTGCTACTCCGCCAATCGGTGCAATCTTCCAGTTGTTATCTGCAACAGGACTGATGTTACCTTTTGCACTGATATAATCCATAAGGATTTGACGGTTTTCGAATGGAGAATCCACAACAGGTTTTAAATTCTTCAATTCCGCTAGACCGCCGCTTCCGCCAGCACGATAGTTATTTGTTGCAATGATGAATTTTTGGTCCATCTTAACAGGAGTTCCATCCATCATTCTGAGGTTCACAACGCGCTCACCTTTTGGCTTCGTCACATCAATGTCGTATTTCACACCATCAATGACATCATAATTGTAAGGGCGGAAATCGTAATCAAGTAAATCTTGCGGTTCTGCATTATTCGGGTCAATTGTATTGAATTGTTTCGCTGACTCTTCAATCCATCTCTTTACTTGATCGCCTGTAACTTCAAGAGCCTTTAATGTGTTATCGAATAAGTATAAGTCCGCTGCACTCTTAATAGTAACATCGCCTTTAGCAATGTTTGTATAATCGGCTACGCCGCCGCGGCCGCCTTTAAATGGAGCTGCTGCTGCAAGGACTGGATAATCCTTATATTCTGTGTTCGCAATCGCCTTTTTCACATAATCCATTTGCGCTGCGTTAACAATTTGTGTGGAAGCGTCATCCATGACACGGGTAAAGAAGCTATGCATTGGAATCTCTGTCGTACCAATTTTTCCACGTACATAGGCAAGTGTTTGGTCATGAACAGCCTGTGCATCACTAACAATTGTCGCGTCTGATGCAGTATCAGCAGAAACTGGACGGTTAACCGATTTAGAATTAGCCTTATCAACAGTCCACTTGCCATTTGCATCTTGTACAAGTGCTAGGTCAAGGACACCTAGGTTATTTCCCCAGAAGCCAGCTTCAACCGCTTGAACTCCATTGATAGTACCTTTAGTGTTATCAATTCCATCCTTGCCTGTAAATGATGCATCTCCAGGGAAGTTTACGTGTGCATGTCCGAAAAGCATTGCATCAATGCCAGGTACCTTTGTTAAATCATAAACAGCATTTTCCGCTGCTTCTTGACCTTCTGCAGCAATATCACAGCCTGAGTGTGCAACGGCAACAATGACATCTGCACCTTCCGCTTTCATCTGAGGGATAAATTTATTCGCTTGGGCAACAATATCTTTTGTAATGACATTCCCAGTTAAGTTATCTTTATCCCACTGCATGATTTGCGGTGGTGCAAAGCCGATCACCCCGACCTTAATTGTGGACACATTACCAGCGCTGTCCTTAATCGTTTTATTAATAATTTGGTATGGTGTAAAGTAGTTAACATCATTATCAGGGTTAGTATCATGGTCATCTTTATAAATGTTAGCGTTTACAATTGGAAACTGAACTTCTTCCTGAACATCTTTTAAATAGGCTAATCCATAGTTGAATTCATGGTTCCCAACAATACCTGCATCATATTTTAAATAGTTCATTGCCTTATAAATAGGATGAGTATCATTTGGTCCAAGTTTATTTACTTTTGCTACATAACTTGCAAGTGGATTTCCTTGAATCGTATCACCTGCGTCAAATAGCATAGAGTTGTCTACTTCAGATCTAGCTTGTTTGATTAATGTTGCTGTTTTTGCTAAACCATAATTTGTTACAGGTGCATCTTTGAAATAATCGTACGGCAATACATTAGAATGCAGGTCCGTAGTTTCCAAGATTCGTAGTGTAGCCGTATTCCCTGTTCCTTCAGCTTTTGCAGCCTGTGGGAAAATATTCAATGGAACAGTAGTAAGCGCTAATGCTGTTGCTAGAGAAGTATTAAGCATTCGTCTTTTCATGCTTCTTTTTATCTGTCTCTTCACACTTTTTCCGCCCTTCGACAAAATAAATAGTATTGCATGACTATTCTACTAATTTTTTCAAAAGAATAATAGGTATTTGTTAAAAAATTTATCAAATAATATAAAAAATTTTTTCCATTTCGAGAAATTTGTTAAATGAAGTATAGGAAAAAATTTTTACCAGAAAATCCAGCTAAAAATATGTAAGTTTTTCAAATAAATGTATTAAATTTCGATAAAATCTGCTAATCTATTATATGGTTTAAAATTTCGTTTTGGAGGAAAAATAGATGAGAGCTGAGAAGAAAACAAAGAAAAAGAATACATGGCTCCGCGTTACTGGAATAGTTTTATTAGTTCTAATAATTGGAATTGGGGCTTATGCCTATTCAGTATATAGATCATTAACGACTGCAGTAGAAACAATGCATCATCCAATTGATCGAGTTAAATCAGACAAACGTGTTGAAGAAGTATCATTACAAAACAAACAACCTTTTTCTGTATTACTCTTGGGCGTGGACCAGCGTAAAGGTGATAAAGGCCGTTCAGATACAATAATTGTACTTTCTGTCAACCCTAAATTGAATTCTGTAAAGATGCTTAGTATCCCGCGTGATACACGCACTGAAATTGTAGGTAAAGGAACGCAGGATAAAATTAACCATGCCTACGCTTTTGGTAATGAGGAAATGGCGATGAACACTGTGGAAAACTTTTTGGACATCCCAATAGATTATTTCGTAAAGGTCAACATGGAAGGTTTTAAAGATATCGTTGATGCGGTTGGCGGTATAACCGTTGACAATGATTTAGATTTTTCTCAAGGTGGTTACCATTTTCCAAAGGGTCAGGTGACTTTGGATGGCAAAAAGGCATTAGCCTTTACTCGTATGCGCCATGAGGATCCTCGCGGCGATTTTGGAAGACAATTACGTCAACGTGAAATTATTCAAGGTGTCTTAAGTGAGGGAGCAAGTCTCTCTTCACTTACAAAATATCAGGATATTTTTGCAGCACTTGGCAGTAACGTTAGAACGAACCTAACCTTTGATCAAATGATGGACATTCAGAAGAATTACAGAAGTGCGGCGGGTAACGTCGATCAAATGACCATAAAAGGTAAAGGGACAAAAATCAATGGAATTTATTATTACGTTGTTCCGGATAACGAAAAACAACGAATTCAAACAGAATTGAAAACACAATTGGAAACTAATTAAGTTAAAAACCCTCGGTCTATGATTTTAGACCGAGGGTTTTTTAACTTATTTAGTAATTAACTCATTTATCTCATACCAATATTCATTTCCTAATGAATCGCGATATTCGATCAAATAGTAATACCAAGAAGATTTCGAAGGCTTGGTATAGACAATCGTATTCGAACCAGACTTCACCGTATATTGCTTTTGCGCAACTTGCGAACTGCCTTCATAGTTATACACATGAACGGTAGCCGTAATCTGCTGCGAAGTGTTTATTTTCAGCTGTAATTGATCGTTATAAATTTGATCGGAAGCTAAGTGAAAGCCAAAACTATGTGAAACTAACCATGCTGGGTTACCTATTGAAGTCATTTTCCCTTTAACAGACTTTTGCCCGAAGGCATTCTTAGCGGTGATGACATAATAATAAGTGTCATCCTTTTCATCGCCGCTAAGCCAGCTAAAATATTGGCTGCCTTCATTTACCGTTTTATCTTGTTCAATGGTTTTAATCTTTTGATTCGATTGATTATAAATTTCAATTGTTACATTTGCTGCCCGTGATAGTTTGTAATGTACCTCACTGCCTTCACCTGGATAGAACATGACGACAGCAGGATAACTTATTTCGATTTTATTAAGCGCGACATGGACATTTCCCGAGTAGATTTGAGTGATATTATACTTATCAACGACTTTAATTTTAAACTGATATAGACCATCGTTAAGCTGGTTGTTGGTATCATCCGTCCCATTCCATGTAAACGAGTGCTGCCCCGCTAATTCGGCTGCATCTGTTTTAATAGTAGACAGGCGTTTACCGTTTTGATAAATTCCAATTGTCACCTTTCCAGGCTTGTTTAAGGTATAGCCGATGGTTATGGTTCCTTTTGTTTTTAAATAATAATCTTTCCCCGTCGCAATAGAAGGCACACGCCAGTCCTGCAAGATCAGCGAAGCGCTGTTCATCTTAGTTAAATTCCCAGCCAAATCCTTTAACTGAACGAAGTACCGATAATTCCCTTCAGGTACCAGTTGATTTTTATCATTTTTCCCATTCCAACTGGCGGTGATTGTACCAGGGTTGGCTTTTTTGTTAATCAATTTCTTAATGATGGTCCCTTTTTCATTGACGACAGAAACGACCATATAACTGGTTTCTTTTATATTCACTTTTATGGTGTTAGTAGTTTTTGTATTCATTTTAAAGAGTGTGGATGAAAGCGTGATTTTCCCTGTTGGCCGGACACTGTCTACTTTTATCTGAACCTTTTTTGATTTTCCTTTTTTATTGTGGCTATCTGTAAATGACCATACGACCTGGTATGTCCCATCCTTCACTAGACGCCCTTTGGTTGTTTTCCCATTCCATGCTAGTGAATGTTTTCCGGCTGCAATGGTTTTTTTGGAAAGAATCTTCTTTACCGTTTTACCAGACTTATCCGTCACAATAGCAGATACCTTCACTTTTTGTGTCAACTCATAAGGAATGGTAACCTTTCCACTTACATTCGGAGAGTAGGAGTAGGTGCCTGACACCAAAATGGCTGGTTTCGTATGATTAACCACCTTCATCACCGTGCTTTTATAAAAGCTGTCGGAACCTTTGCTGATTTTCACTTCTACTTTATAGGACCCCGTCGAAACAAACTTTTTATTTGTTGATGTTCCATCCCAAGATACGGATATTTTTGCTCCTGTTGAGGTTTTATTAGATAGTATTTTCCTGACCGTTTTTCCGTGTGCATCTTTAATTGATAAAGAAACTTTGGTTTTACTTGTGGTTTTAAAAGAAAATGCTGCTTTGTTTTTCCCTGTCATGGTATAGGTTTTCGGAGCCGTGATGGTGGATATTGGGGCAGGTGTATTAGAAAGAGCCTTATATGCATCAATTCTTCCATACCCGTAATCCTCATCCCATCCCTTGCTGCCGAGGTCAATTGTCGACTTTTTAAGAATCGTTTCAACCTGGCTGGCACTTAAAAATGTGTTCTTTGCCCGGACGAGCGCAGCAATTCCTGATACCATCGGTGCAGCCATGGATGTCCCGTCATAAGAAGCATATGTGCTTCCCGCTATCGATGAATAAATATCCACCCCTGGAGCAGCAAGGTCAATATAATTTCCATAGTTTGAAAAGCTGGCAATTCGATCGTTTCGATCAGTTGCGCTTACACCCAACACACCTTCAGATGCGGCAGGATACATCGGAAAAAATGTACTAGAATTACCGGCGGCAGCCACGAGGACGACACCTTTTGATTTAGCATATTTTGTAGCAGACTCTAGTAAATAACTATAACTATCATCACCGAGGCTCATATTGATAACATCTGCGTGGTGGGCAACGGCATAATAAATGGCTCGGATGACTGTATCCGCACTTGCCTGATTTCCTTGAAAAACGTTAATTGGCATAATCTTTACATCTGGAGCAATCCCAGCGATTCCAAACTTATTAAAACTTGCAGCGATAATGCCAGCTACATGTGTAGCATGTTCATCGGGATCATAACTGGAAGAACCATTTACCGCATTATAGGGGCTGACAATTTTTCCTTTTAGGTCTGGGTGATCCTTCTGAACCCCGCCATCGATTACTGCAACGGAAATTTTCGAAGACCCCTTTGTTTTGTCCCATGCTTTTGGCAGTTGGAGTTTAGTAAGGTACCATTGCCGGCTATAGCTCGGCTCTTTGGATACATATGTCTTTTTGTATTTGTAGTTTGGCTCTACTAATAGCACTTGTTTATTCGTTAATAACTGTTTCGCAATCGCGGCTAAATTCGCACCGGGAGTGACTTTAACTAAGGAGAAATCCTTGCCATCTAACGGAGTTTCTTCTCTTATATCTACTTGTTTAAGCAAGTCCTCGCGTGCTGTTTGTGTTGTATCGGGCGCAAATTTGACGATTAGCTCTTCGGCAATATATTCCGCCTTCTCCTTAAACAAGGCATCTGGATCAATTTTCTTTGGATGGGCATTGATCCCATCGGCACTTGCATCCGAAGACATAAAAAGTAAGCTGAGCACCATCAAGCTCAGTGAGTAAATAAATTTCACTAGTTATCCCCCATTATATTTCTCGTAAAATGTCATTCTATTTTATTAATCTATTCTATCATTTTGTAGGTAGATTAGGGTGCATTGAAAGTAATATTATTTAATCTGAAAAGAGGAAATCGGCGATTTGCTGATTTCCTCTATAGGGGTAAAATTTAATAAACTTTTTTTGATTATTTAATTGTTAAAGTTCCATCTTCATCAGAAGTATTATAAGCATTTAGTCCAGATTTTGTGCCGAGATGAAATTCAACTTTCCCCTTTCCTCTATTAATATAGCGGATATAATATTTACCAGCTTTGTATGTATGCCATGCAACTGGTTTTCCAAAGTACTTTCTCATTTGACTAGCTGTCACTTTGGTAGAAACCCATTTATCAATCAAAACAACCTTTTGCCCTGATGTAATTTTGGTGTAGGAACTTCCATAAAAGAAACCGTAAGCTGCATTTTTTGTACTATAGAAAAGATATGCTTCAGACTGGCTTACCTTCCCTTTTTGTTTCTTTTTAAGTGTTTTGTAGGTCAAGTTAACATTCCCATATACCCCTTTTAACTTTCCTTTCTTAGCTAGCGCAGCAAATTCCTTATTGACATACGTACTAGCGGATGTAGTGTTTGGCTTTACTGTTGCAAACAAAAGAACAAAAGCCATCACTATTAATGTAATTCGAATCAATTTACCCATATCCTAACCCCCAAAAAATACCATTTTTATAATATTATACTATATTCAGGAATTGATTAAAATACTCGGAAACCTTCAAACCTTCTATTAAAAACTTGTAAATTTATTCTTTAAGTATTGTAAAATAATTCCAAAATACACAATCGTCCACCACTCGTGGACATAATAGTAGTTTTGTCCACGAGTGGTGCCTGACACCCTATAAAAAACTGAATGACACCTTATTATAACGGAATTGTCATGAAACTAGTAAGCTATTGAAATATTTATGTAATATTATTGTGGTAACTTTTATATAACAGTAGAAAGGGGTTTTAGTTTATGAAGAAATTCCTCGTCATGTTTGGTTTGGCAGGTATGATATTATTTGGAAGTAATCACGGCGCATCAGCAGCATCCAATACATATAAAGTTAAGAGTGGCGATTCACTTTATCGTATTGCAAAAACATATAAAATCTCGGTAAATACATTAAAAAAATGGAATAACCTTAAATCAAATACAATTCACCCAAATCAAAAGTTAAAGATATCTGGCACGACGGCTAGTAAACCTGTTAAGAAAGCAAAAACTACTACAACGAGCTCAAAGAAGCAAAAAGTTGTAAAAACAATTACTGTTAGCGCTACTGCCTATACAGCAAATTGTAAGAATTGTTCTGGTATCACGGCTTTAGGTTTAAACCTAAAGAAAAATCCAAAACTTAAAGTAATCTCTGTTGACCCAAAAGTCATCAAGCTTGGTACAAAGGTTTATGTTGAAGGATATGGCTACGCGATCGCCGGTGACACTGGCGGTGCGATTAAAGGGAAAAAGATTGATATCTTCGTTCCTTCTTATAAGAAAGCCATTCAATGGGGAAGAAAAACAGTGAAGGTTCAAATACTAAAATAATTAAAAACTAAGTCCCAAGGGAATTTATTCTCTTGGGACTTTTTTGATTTAAGTTGATAGGTTATTTTTACATTACTTCTACAAAACTTATAAAAAACAGCACCCTATCATGATTGATTAGGTGCTGGCTTTTACATTTATTTAACTGTAACAATCATTTCTGCACTTATATTTTTTGCAGCATCTGTCGAAGTTATGATTAAACTAGTATTGCTTAATTGAGGTTTAATAACAACTTTGAATTTCCCATATTGATCAGCAATTCCAGTTCCTATTACAGTGGTACCTACTTTAATCGTAATAGTTGACTTTGCTTCCGCTGTCCCAGTGATTTCCGTTGTAGTGTTATCAGGAACAGTGATTACATTTGGTGCTACTGGTGCTTTTTTATCAATTGTAAACACCACGGTGCGCTTATTGCCAACCGCATCTTTTACCACTAATGTGTGCTTTCCGTCTGTTTTAACCACTGTTTTAGTTCTAACTGCTTTTCCATCTAGTGTCGCGGTTCCTTCATTAAAGGAGATGGTGACATCTTTGTTATAGAGAGCATTATTGCTGACACCTGAAACCACTGGAGCGGTTTTATCAATGGTAAACACGACGGTAGTTTTGTTGCCGGCCGCATCAGTTAACACAACTGTATGCTTACCTTCTGTTTTAACAACTGTTTTTGTTTTCACTGCCCTACGATCGATTGTCGCTTTACCTTCTTTAAAGGAGACCGTAACATCCCGGTTGTATTTAGCGTTATTGGTGACTCCGCTTACGATTGGAGCAGTTTTGTCCTTTACAACCACTGTTTTCGTTTTACTGATGTTCCCCGATTTATCCTTGGCTGATAAATATAGTTTTTTGCCAGCCTTCTGTTTCGGAATCGTTACTTTAAATTTCCCTTTTGAATCTGCTTTTTTTGTGTATTTTTTTGAGCCAATTTTAACTGTTACAGTTGCTCCCTTTTCTGTTACGCCAGACACTTCTTTTGATTTGTCTGAAACAGTACTAACGGTTGGGAAAGTTGGAGCTTTGATATCGATATTTTTGTAGTATGGAGCTGCTAGTTGATTAAAGGTCTTACTTGATCTAGTAATGACCACTTTCGCCCCGATCTTTACCTTGCTGTATAATTCAACTACCTCTTTATTATGCATTCGGATACATCCACCCGAGATATATTTCCCAATCGAACTTTCATCACTATTCCCGTGAATTGCATACGGATAGCCGCCGTTTTCTTGTTTACTTAACCCCAACCAGCGTTTTCCAAGTGGATTGCGAGGATCGCCGCCAGGAATATTATGTTTATAATAAGGTCTATTTTTAATCTTTTCCCTTATGTAAAAAGTTCCTTCAGGTGTAAGTTTAGATGTTCTGCCTGTTGCAACATTGTATGTTTTTACTAATTTACCATTCTCATAAAATGCTAGTTTATTAATCTTTTTGTTTATAATAATTAATTGTTTCTTTGATATAGTGCTAGCCTCAGCCTGTTGTGCATTCGGAAAAATCGAAAACCCTAAGCATAAAATAATAAATCCAATTAGAAAACGTCTAACCACAAATGAACCCCCCTGTAATTTCCATTTATTACTACAATATTACAATATTACTACAATACCATAATTAATGTTTTAATAGAAACAGATAAACCTTATATTTATTTCGGCAATTTATTACAAATTTCTCAAATCATATGTCGACAAAAAGAACCATTAAAAGTGTTTTACACAGACCAATATAGCTACATAGTTCGAGTTATCTTGATGCTACCACTACAGTTATCTCGTCATTTCTCGGGAAATAACAGCATTTTTCTTATTGACTGACACCCTTCTTATTAAACATTTAGAAAAAATTGGAGAAAATATGGATTTTATGTATCCCTTTGTAGTAGGATAGTAATAGTTTCAAACTATCCTAGAATTATTGGAGGGCAGCAAGATGCTGACTACCGCCCAACAAAAAGTGAAGCAGGAACTGGAAGAATTGCAACTTAAAGCCTTTATCCATCCTAATGATAAAACAGTGTCTCCTAGTAAAAGACACTCATCTAAAAAGAGAATCATATTAATAACGGGATTCATCCTATTGATGGTCACTTGCTCACTCTTTTTAAAAAACTTTTGGACTCAAAAGGAACTAGGGATAACCTCCTATTTAACGAAAGTTTATGACTATAACCACCAAAGTGAAACAATACTGAATAACTTTTTGAATGGTACTCTTGGTAATTTAGCTCAAAGTTTAGCAGAACAAGAAAATCTTTTAGTTAAAGTAAAGAACCTAAAGACACCATCTAACTTTCAAGAACACCAACAGGATTTAATAGCTGTAATCCAACACCGTCTAGACATGATGAAATATCTAAAAGGCCCCATACATTCCGACCAGATTCAATTAAGTCAATCTTTAATCGAACTCCGTGTGAAGCAGGAATTAGCTGCTGATAGTTTAATCAAAGGTTTTAAGCAGGGAAAAATAAAGTATAAACAAAAAGAAAATGGGACCGTTCAATACTGGATAAACTCCAAATCCTATTCTCTAAAAAATTAAAAGAAAAGAGGCCGCCGTAATTTACCGGGAGCCTCTTTCCTTTTATTCTACCTTTTGCGACAAGCCCTCCAACTGCTCTTCCTCAACTGTCACAATCTGTTGCAAAGATGGTTTTTGATGTATTTTTTCAAAAATAACAAGACACACGTGTACCAGTAATATACCCAACGTGAAATATTCCACTGCATAATCGATATAGTACCATGAGAGTGTCGCCGTTATGTCATATACTGCATGGACAATAACTGTCAACCAAAGGTTCCGCGTCCATAATAAAATTATTCCAAACAAAAATCCCATATTGGCGAAGGTTACGATCGCCCCAATTCGAATCGCCAATGGCTGTTCGGTATCGAGCGTATGGTCAATCCCGAATAGAATAGAAGTGATAAACAATGCAGCCATAAGGAATACATCCCTTGATCCCCTCTCCCAGCGCCGTGGAAACACCTTTTTAAAAACTAGAAGCAGTAGAATCATATAAGCAAGCCGCCAAACTTCTTCCAGGCCAGCCAATAGATCATTATAAATATCCGTACCAATCGAATCTATTTTTTCAAAAAGGTCCCCAATCCTTTGCTCTTGAAAGGCAGGAACTTCCGGTTCATCCACTTCAAAGACTTGCGACTCCGTGTAATCTTGAACATATTGATTATAATCATCGTTAAAATCTTCAAAGGTGAGACTAGAATAGACATTAACAAATGTGCTTCCCAGAAAAAAGAGCAAAAAAGCTCCAGTGAATTGAAGCATATACTGGCGCGGGCTTTTTAAGTGAGCCTGCTTACCTCTTAGTCTAGGATAAAGCTTCAAGCCGATAAAAATTGAGGATACCATGACCGCATCATATAATGTACTGGCCAAGGAGCTGTAACGGGTGAGATAGAGGAGAATTTCCGCACCAAATGTGACAATAAGCATGGCAAATAGTAGTTTTTTTGAAATCAGTTTGGTTAAATTTGTTGTCATCCCTATCATTCCCTCCTAAAAGTTTCGTGGAGAAATCTGTTTCCCCCTTACCTGCCTAAAATTTTTACAGCAATAATTCCAAATGCATTCATAAAAAGCAGGAATAAGAAACAGAAAAACGTCCACTTCCCTTTTCTCGACACGAAATGATCCCCTCATTTTTTCAAAATTATATTAGTAATAATTTAGCATATTAATAGTTAATATTCACCCCTATAATCTTTCCAAAGCTAAGAAAATTATTGTGATTTTTAATGTCAAGCGTACATATGATTGTACAAGCAATCGATTAATCTAAATAGTTAGGAGTCTTGTTAAATGAAACGTCTTATTCCTATCATTATCTTAATCGCAGTTCTCTATCTTTTATCAGCCACAAATCCTAAACGATCTGCCTATATTGACTGGGTTAACCACAAAACCATGGATAAATCCTCGAGCCTGATCGAAAAAGGAGTCTTATCCTTAGCAGGAGAATCCATTTTTGATGCAGGAACCACACAGAAGGACTATTTTTTATTCTCCATCTACAAAACTGACTTTTCTGAAGTAGGATTTGGTAAAGTTACTTCAATTGGCATATTAAATAAATTTATTACAATTAAAAGTTCTGAATGACAAAGAATATAAAAAGAGACCAAATGTTGTGGACTTACTCCCTCGTTTGGTCTTTTTTCGTTTATTCAACTTCTTCCACTTGAAAAACTGGTACCCGGACGGATTCGCCATTTTCGTTGATAATATCTTCATAGCTATTAAACATTCCAATGACTGTATAATTTTGATAGACGATGAAATCGGTCTCTCCCTTTAATAACGCATACGTTTTCTCCCATTGTCCTGTGCTATCATTAAAGGTTTCTGTTAAGGTAACCAACGCTCCGCCATTTTGTAAGGTATCAGCGAAGGCGGTAAAGCGAACTTTTTTTCCAAAATAGTTTGCTATATCTTTGACTTCAATATCAACATAATCTATTTTAATTTCAGTAAACTGATATTGACCCTTACCATCAGGTTCGAAAAAAGCAATCTCTCCCTCGCCCTCCCCAACCGGATTATTGACGACTAAAACATGATTTGGGCCAATCGTTAACTGATCGGCTTCCACATCGAGGATTTTCACCATTGACCCAGATCGGACTTCATAAGCCAAATAATGATGCTTCCGCTCTGATGACTTTGCATCAATATAAAGAACTGGATAATCAGAAGGACTCAAACTGCTTTGAATAACGAGCTTATTGATGACGGGAGCCCCTTCGACCGATCCCTCTGTTACTGACATCGCTTCTTCACCCGTTAACCTTCCATAATAAATACCGCCGTCAGTGGAGATTGCAGCAACAACGCTATCTGCCCCCCACTTGTTGCTTGCCTTCACCATCGTCGAAAACTCTTTTTCAGGGTATAAACGCTCCAAGACACGAATAGGTTCATATTTATCCCATGCAAGATTTGCCTTCACAATTAATTCTGCTGTATCCTCCAACGGTTTTAATGCTTCATATATACTGATTGCATTCTTGTATTTATTGGCAGCTGTAAGACTTTCCGCTTTGGCTAATACCTCAGAAGTTGCTTCCTCGATATAAGAAAATACATCAGTACCGTTCATGTTTGCCTCTAACTTTTTGATGGCACTTGCTGATTCTGCAAATGCGCTAAAATCCTTTTTATCAATCGCAGCTGTTAAAATCTTTAACAGGTTTTTATCAAGTGCTTGTTCAAGCCAGTCAGAATCCATCGACAATACCCTGAGTGCACTGAATTGTCTGTTCCCCTCGTCTACAATCCCTGAAACAGATTTGGTTGCAGCCATTTTATTTATCTTCGCTTCGTAATACTTTTGGAAGGCAGTTTGGATTTTAGTTGTTTTTGCGATTAAGCCCTTGCCGTAGTATTCGGTTGGAATCTTATTGAGGAGGTTGAAAATCCTCTCCTCTTCAGAAATACCATTCACAGCATTATCCTCTAATTTATCAAGATTCGACTTCTTAATCGTAGAAAAATACCCCTTCATATCCTTATCCAACTGCGTCAGTGCAGCCATTTCTCTATACATATCCTTTTGGACGCTGGTGCCTGACACCCATTTTTTCTGACTTTCCTGCCAGCGCTCATACATCGAAATTATGTTGTCGAGGTCGTTTTCTTCATTATATTCTGCAGCTTTTTCATCGATATCTTCCATGACTTCCCGAATCGGTGACAGAATCGATAGCATTAAATTGATGTCTTTATTATGGTAGGAGACAGAAACGTTAAGTTTGGCCTCATGAAACTTTTCCTCTGCCGCTACTAATTGACCTGCCTTATATAATCGAACTGCTTCATTGTAGGTGGCAATTTTTTGATGGGCCATGATGATTTTTGCGCTAACAAGTACAATCAAAATAACAAGGACTAGCAGGAAGAAGTTCCTGGACATATTTACTTTTCGATAAACGGTAAATTTAAACATGATAATAGTAGATCCTTTCTATGAGACAAACTGCTTGAAATCAGGATCATAATGATACTTCATTTCAACTAAACGCTTCGCTCTTTCCGCAAGACTTCCCCAATCTGTATCAGGGTTTGCATGGAGGATATTGCAAAGCCTTAAAAATCGGTCCTTTGGAAAATATTCAAGAAATTCCTCAATGAACTCTGAGAATTCCAGAATATACAGTTTCATCCGCAGCGTAGTCCCTGCGACAGCGCTAAGCGATTCAATCCCAAAATCCCTAATAACGGCATCACGATAGTTAATAAAATAAGCAATACATTTTTTAGTAAACAGTGCCCGATTGATTTTTAATACCTCCAGGGCATATTTTACAAAATGCTTATCATAGGATGATGGAATAAGAGTTTCTAGTTCAAGCTCCATATCTCTTCTAAGGACAATATCATTTAAGACCATGACTCGGCGCATTTTAACTTGATCGCTATAGATCAAATCACCAATCTCACGCAGTTTTTCATAAGCAGCTGCCAGCTTTTCCTCTCTAACATCCTCTATAGCAAGGTCGCAGTCAAACTGAATACCAGCCCGAATTTTTCGAAGGTCCACGCGCAATAGCTTTTTCAGTTCAGTGAAATATTCACTTTTTGTAAAGACAAACGTGAGAATGATGTAAACTATCACAAAGATAATCCCGGTGATTAGAGAAAGATAGAGTGCCTTTACCATTGGTGCAGCAATAATTCCAATGCAAACCAGAATCAGTATTCTAATGGCCTCCGTAAATAAACGCTTTTTAAAAATCGAATGAGCCAGACCTTCGATACCCATAAAAGTGGAACCACATTCTGGGCAAGCCTGGTCCTTTAGGACAGAGTACCGATTGCACTTTTTGCACATTTTTAGCTTTTGGAAGCGATATTTCGTCCTTTTTTTCTTGGATAGCTGGATGGCGTGTTTAGCCATTAGAATCACCTTCATTCAACATGATGACTAATTCATCATCAATATCATCGAAATTCCCGCTGTTTCGCTTGTTTTTAACTAATTTATAGGTTTTCCAGCCAAGGATCATAACTAGGATACTCGTAAATACAATATTATACATGCTGTCTCCTTTCTTTGAACATTTTCTATCAAAATCGTAAATTTTCCAAAAAATACATTAAGGTTATTATAAGGTTAACATTTTAATATTTAAAGGCAGGATATGTTTGGGAATATTATGGGGACGATGGTAAAATGGGGGTATAATGCGAAAAATTGTAAGTATTACTCGAAAATGGAAACTACTTTTGGAGGTTGCACACAAATGTTAAAAAAATGGATAAGTAGTTTTATAGTAATCGCGTGTCTTTTCTGCAGCATGAGCTATTATAGTGTACGTGCTGCCAGTCCAATAAATTCCACTTCCCGAATCGAAGGGATGCTGGTCGTGGATGTTAGTAATTCAATGAAAAGCAGCGACCCAAAGAATATTAGCAATGAAGCGATGAAGATGTTCATTGATATGGCCTCTATTAATGGTGATAAAATTGGCGCCATCTCCTATTCCGATGCCGTAATGCGTGAAAAAGCATTCGTTAAAATCAGCTCGAATCAGGATAAAAAGGATCTTAAAGACTTCATCGATTCATTGGAAAAATACACATATACGGATTTATCTACCGGGGTGAAAGAAGCTGTAAAGGTGCTGGATTCCAGCCATGAACAGAACTACTACCCGTTGATTGTCCTCCTTGCCGACGGAAATAATGAATTAAATCCCAAGAAGGCCAAAACTCTTAAAGAGGCCAATAACGATTTGGAAAAAGCAATCGATGCCGCAAAGACAAAGGGGTATCCGATTTATACGATTGGCTTGAACGCAAATGGCAAGCTAAACAAGGATGTTCTCACCAATGTTGCGGATCGTACAAACGGTAAGTTCTTCGAAGCAAGATCAGCCGATCAGCTGCCGGGCATTCTTAGTGAAATCTTTGCCAACCACCTAAAGTTAAAAATTGTTCCCCTCGATCAAATGGTCGGGAACGGTCAATTTCAGGACATCAGCATCCATGTTCCGAATGAAAATGTTTTAGAAGCCAATATTTCATTGATTTCTAGTAACCCGGTCGAGGTAAAGCTCGTTAATCCATCCGGTCAGGAACTTGCCATCCCTTCAGACCAAGTCCTTTTCTCCCAATCAAAGACCTATTCGATGGTAAAGCTGCTAAAGCCTGCCCAAGGTGATTGGACGCTGAAGGTTAAAGGGGTGGATAAGGATAAGATCGATGTTAATCTCGTTTTCAACTATGATTTACAACTTAAGCTGCAACCACTTGCTAAGCAGAGCTACAAGGCCAGTGACACCGTCAAGATTGGTGCCTTTTTTGAAGATAATGGAACAGCCATTTCTGATAAGGAAATCTACCAATCAATGAAAGCAACCCTTTTTGTAAAAGACCTCGATAAAGGAAAAATTAAGGAAGTTGCTCTAAATTCAAATAGTCAGGGTTTTACAGGAGAATTCAAGCTTGGGAATTCCTCTAGTTATGAGGTGGTGGTCAAAGCGGAAGACAATAGCTTTTTCCGGAAAACCACGCCGCTAAAGATAACTGTACAGAAAACAGCGAATTCTTCTGCAGCAGTCAAACCGGCTAATACTGTAAATGAGGATCCTTTTCCATGGCTGTATGTTGTAGCGGCTGTTGTTGGCACCCTTCTGGTTGCAGCCCTTGCCTACATCCTTTTAACAAAATTGAAACAAGCCAAGCGCGGCTTCAGCGGGCAAATCGTCGTGGAAATTAAGGATGAAGATACGGGTGAACGCAGCAATCCGCAATACAAAAAATTAAAAAGCTTTACAGGGAAATTTCGAATGCATCAGTTACTAGCACTGGCACCTGAATTTGCCGAAACCGAGCAAATCATTTTCAAACCATCTGCTGGTGACAAGCTTCTGCTCATCAATAACTCTGACAGTACCGTCGAAAAAGGCGGACGCGCCATTGATGCCAAAAAAGGCTTCGAAATAAAGAAAAATGACCGTCTCCGGATCGTTCTAAAAAGGGTTAATAAATCAGTATATATTGAGTATATCAGTTAAATAGAAAAGCGGAAGCGCCTTGTTCAGGGGCGACAGGCATAAGACGAGCCGGCGAGAAGGTTGCTCTTTAACCTTCTTGACGGATTGAATTAAAGGTAGAGGCGACTGTCCTGGGACGAAGGCATAAGACGCACACTGCAAGAAGGCGCTTTTTGCCTTCTTCAGGGGGTGGCTTATGACTCGAGTCCCAAGGAGCCGAAACTAGATAAGCTTATGACCCCGAGCCCCTAGGCGCTGCAGCTGGACAAAAAAATTTAGGGTGTCAGGCACCATTTAATGGGCTTGGCACCCTAAATTGAATCTTTTTGAGATTATTTTTCGTCATATAGAAGAGAAAGTTTGAACTTTTTACAGCCAAGGAGGAATTTTTGCATGAGAGCAAGTGTGAGAGAGCATATTCAGCAGTTAGATGTTTCCTTAGGCGGAGGGATTATTTCAGAGAAAATCCGCGTTGATACCATAGATAATCCAATGCTGGTCATTGGCCTTGGCGGCACAGGCATCGATGCCCTACTACGCTTGAAATATCAAGTCAATCGACGATTCAAGCTCCCGCAAGATCCTTTATCCAAAAAGAAAAAGGATAAGCCCAATAATATTGAGTTCTTAGCCTTTGAAACAAATGAGTATGACAAAAATAAAAAGTACAAGGGAATCGGCCTTGATCCAAACAAGGAATTCGTCCTCCTTTCCAACCCAGAAATCGGCGGACTGCTCCAAAATCGCAGTACGATTGAACCCTATATAAAAGAATGGCTCTCACCAGAACTCCTCATTACCGATGGAATCAGTGGAGCCTCGGGTGTCCGTCAAGCCGGCAGATTACTTCTGTTCACCAAAATCAACCAGGTTGTCCAAACGATTGAACGAAAAATTGAAGCGGTCCTAGAAGGGACCAATAAACGGTTATATGTCTTCATCCTAACTGGCCTGTCCGGCGGTACCGGCAGCGGCTGCTATCTTGATATTTCCTACATCACCCGCGGAATTATGGAGCGTAAATTCGGACCGACCGGCGTAGATAAAGTCAGTATTCTCGGCTACCTATTCACACCAGATGTGAATTTATCCAAACGCGGCCTAAGCTCGCACACCGTTGAATACATTGAGAAAAATGGCTATGCTGCCTTAAAAGAGCTCGATTATTGGATGAATGCCGATGAACGAAATGAACGCTTCAAGCAACGGTACGGCAGCCTCCTGGAGGTAAATTCCCCCATGCCGCCGTTCAATCTCTGTCACTTAATCTCCGGGACGAACTTGGAGGGGAAATGGCTCGAGAACGCGTATGATTACTGCATGAATGTCACTGCTGAAAATATTACCAACTTCATGGCCAATGAAGAAAAGCAATCGGGCGAAGAGTTCGCAATCCATGATTATATCAGTAATATCCGGACCAATATTGCCCAAATGCCAAAGCCCTATGCCGCCAACTATCAATACAACATTATCGGTGCATCGATGGCAGAAATTCCGCTTGAAGAAATGACCACCTATATCGGCTATAAGCTGTTTGAAAAAATGAACAGCATGTTTGATGCCGGTCCCGATCAAACAGAGGTCGAGCAATTTTTGGAAAAACTGCGGATTGATCCGGATTCCGTCCACCACCGCTTTAATGAACGAGTCCCAGATCCATTATCCGGTTTTGAAAATAGTGACCGCTTCTCCTACAACAACGTAATCAAAACATCTGTCATTAATATCGATGACGAATTAGATCGTGAATTTTTACTAAAAGCACAAGAACAGTACCGAAAATGCAAGAAACAACTCCCTGGTGAAATTATGGAAGAATTCCGCCGCCAAATTGAGCGCCTGTTCCTTCACCCGAAAAAAGGGCCGATCTTTGCATCGCGTCTCATCTATTCAAATGATGGATTCTGTCTGTTAAAAACTTTGCAGGCTTATATGGAAGGACTTCGTGACCGCTTAGAACGCCTGCCTAGAGCGATTCAATCTGAACAAGAATATGCCTTAAATAAACTTGAAGATGCGAGAAGTGCCTTTATCTCAAAGGATCGCAAAAAGAATGCCTATATTGAGGCCAAGCTGAATGAATATGAGGCCCGGGCAGAAAAGGTCCGCCTCGAAGAAATGATTGAATTTTATGAGGACCTATACCAACTGCTCAATAGTCAAAACAACAAAATTTATGAAGTATATAAAGAAATCCTCGAAACGCTAAAGGGTATCTTTGAAAAGAATGCGGATATCCTGGTTGATGGTGAGGAAGTCAAACACGATCATGACGTTACCTATTATTGGCATTTGGTTAGTGTACCGGATGTTGCCCGTGAGATTCAGCGGATGTTTGATTCCAAAGATGGCGAATTATTGGTTCAGCAGTGGTCTGAAATGCTCCTAGAGAAATCAACCTATTGGGTCAAGGAATCAGATGTAGATGTCGTCGGCACGGTGTCTGAATTCTTAACGGACCAGTTCGGTGAATTAATAACCAAATCAATGGAAGACTTTTTACGAATGAAATATGGCGAAGATCAACCGATCGACAAAATTATTGAAGATAAAATTGCCGCACGTCTGGACCGGGATGCCTTGCCTGTATTCCATCTTGCCAACAGTAACGGACAGCTGCACTTTCCGCAATGGGGCTTTGTCTCCGTTCCGGTAAAGGCACCGAATATTTTCAATGGGATTAAAAATTTCGAAAAGCATTCCTTGAGCCATTCGAGGTTCACGATTAAGGAAAGCGAGCTGAAGAATCGAATATTCTGGCTGAATACGAAAAATGGGATTCCGTTGTTCGCTTATTCGCCACTAGCTATCTACGAAACTTCCTATGAAAAGACCATCTTAGAAAAAGAAGGCGTCGGCCGCCATCTCGTTCAAACGGATAAAGAAAACTGGGCCTACCTCCCATCACCGATTCCGGAAAAATCATGGGGAGATACGTACCAAAATGAGCGCGTCAAGCAATACAACGCCAATGTTCGCACCCTATTTGATGAGGCTTCCGGATTCAAATGTATCTCAGAAAAAAATGCAGATCATAATACAAGCGCACGTTTCCAATGCCATTTTACAAAAGAGATTAGTCTTTCAGATTTATATGCGCAGTATGAAGTTGATCCGAATCAGATTGAAAAGGCAAGCCTCGGAAATCTGAAACAAGTGCTTACGAAGCTCAAAGACATGGCCTCGGGCGGAATGGAGTCTGATGGTGTAAGTGATATTTTCGGAAGCACTAATTTGGAATTAGCTAAAGAAAATTTCATTCGCTCACCAAAGCTCATTGAAAAGGTGAAAATAGAAGTTAGAAAATATCGCCTCATCCAAGAAAAGATTGCTGAAATTGAGCAATGGATCGAATCGCAGAAAGACAGAGAGATTTCGCTGAATCAGTTTATCCAGGCGGTCTATACAAAAACGATTCGGAAAAGAGGCGCTCTCTATGTTTACGATAAAGAGATTGAAGAAGATGCTTGGGCACCGTTTGTAAACCTGATGAAGACGACAAAATTTGTAGATTTTGAAATCTATCAGGCTTTCAAATCGTTGAATCCTAAACAAATGGCCCAACTTGAAAAGAAATCGGAACGCCGGAGCAGTGACTTGATTAATCAAGAACAGGCAACAGAACTGATTGCTGCCTTAGAAGAAATGGCCGCTTCCTATCAAAAGGAAAAAGAAGCCCTCGATTATGACTACAAGGATTTTGCGAACGGAGAAGAATTGTACAGCTTCTACAAAGAAATGATGATTAAAGTTCAAGATATGCTGCGTCAATTAAAATCATAATAACAGCTTGATAAGAATGCAGAAATGATGTGGCCACATGCAGGATTTGCTTGTGGCCCAAACCATATCTTTGTAATTTTCATGTGGTTGAAAGCTTTTTCTGATGAGGGGGAATACAACTTGAGAGACCTTTTACAAACGTATGCACACACTTTTTCCAACCAACTAGAAAAAATGACGCTAGAAGTAAATGAACAGCGGAGTGTAAACTATCCGGTTGTCTTCTTATTCCTGGGTGACCTTGTTTTGGATGCCCTTAAATCAATCATAAATATTAATGAAGAAAAATGGAATAACAGTTCAGGTGTACTTTATTTTCATGCCTATCAAACAGAGACAATCACGAATTCAAATGTGCTTTCTATTCAACTTCCTGACCAGGGATTCGATCGTAAGACCAAACGAAAAGATATGTATGAAGCTTTTTGTCGTGATGAAGAAAATCTGATTGAACTGAATAAAGCCTATCGACTGCTTACATCCAAAATAGCAGAGTATGGGAAGGTGTATTCCTCCCTTCAAAAAGTAAACCTGTGTGTGGTCACAGCCATTGAAGACCCTGCGAATATTCTCATTCAAGAATTTACCTTATTGTTAAAAAGTATTCTTCAAGAATCATTCCGATTGGTCGAAGTGGACCTTTATGGATTAATAAAGGAAAAACAGGATGGCAATAATTTTGCCCTTTCAACCTCGCTTGGGATGAGCTTTTTTAAAGAATTAGATTGCTATCAAAGCGATGAATACACCTTTCTTAAAGACCTCCAGCTGACAGAAGATCACCTGCGGCTGCCGGTAAGTCACCCTCCCTCCCCACTCTTTGACATGGTGTATTTACTAAGTGATAAAAATGAAGATGGTTTACTATCAAGTGAAGCCATGCTGCAAAACTATGAAATGATCAGTAATCTTAATCTTCTAAAAAACCGCAAGATGATCACGGATTACCATGAAAAGATGGACAGCTATAATCATGGTGCATTTCGAAAGGGGATTCGAGGAAATTCAAAGAAACCCGTGTACGCCTCAGCAGGCTTTTCCAAGGTAAATCGTCCGAACAAGGCGATTGCACTTTTTGCGGCTAGCCATTTTTACAATGAACTATTGGAAGCATTAAAAGCTCCCATTTCCCAGCCCAAGGAAAAAGTTCTCAGCTTATTTGCCCTGTCAGAGCATTCTTTTCAAAAGTACTATTCTAAATGTCTTCCTTCCATTGATAAGCTTGAGGACATGAGTGGATTAATCAGTGCGACAAATTCCTATCAAACTGTGAAATATATGTCTGTCAGGGATGCGGAGGATTACTTGTTCGAGAGTGGAGCGGAACAATTCTTCGCTGCCAACTTCAAAGAGCAAGCCCGTGAGCGCCTGGAGCAGTTGAATCTAAAATCACAAGTCCAGCGCTATCTTGATGAGAATGTGATCCAGCATGAACAATACGGTTTATATTGTGCCTATATCTGGACTGCCGATTCGAATGAGTCAGCGATAAATGTCATCAAAGAGATTCATAGGATGCTCCAAGATACGAAACATGAGCAAGTAGAAAATCAAGCAAGGCTCGAGCACTACTATCAACAACAAGTCGATAGCTGTGATTTTAAAAAGAGTTATCTTCCTTTTTCCGATCGTAAAAACATGCAAAATTTCCTGCATTTCTTATTTGAGGCGGTATATGGCACCAATTATGAAATGATCAAACTTGAAGTGAAGCGGGAGATCTTAAAGCAGTACTTAGAGGTACTTGAAGAAAATCACCTGAAATTGCGCACCAAACTGGAACATCTCAACGAGGTTGGTTCTTATCTAAAACAGACAGCGGCGGAAAGCCTTTATGAGGCTGATGATTATTTAGATAAAAATATCCCCGAATATTATGCGGAGATTATTGCAGGTATTACAGCAAAATTTAGGGAGAAACGCGGGGCTCACTTCTTTTCTGACGATCGCTTTTTTTGTAACTTGCTAGGATTACTTGAAACCGGAAGCAAGCCGCTGCTGGAACGGGTCCTGGATGTCTGCAGCCGCGAGGTCCTTACCCAAGAGGAATTTCACCGCAGTTTTGAAGACGAACTGTTAGAACGCGCCAATGTAATCACTAATTATGAGAACAGAGATGTCCTCTCGAAAAGTGAATTATTTAAGCAATTATATAACCGTCTCGATGACCAATCGCCAATACACATTGAAGTATTTAACTATACCCAGGAACACCGATATGAGGAAAAATACTTCTTTGGTGATTTTTACAGCAAATTCATGGAGTTCGCCTTAGAAAAAGAACATGAAACCAGACAATGCAAAGTCGGCTGTGCCCATGAAAAAAAGGCAAGCGGGATTGAAAAGCTCACCCTCATGGGTGGATTTCACTTAACGGACTTAATGTACTATCGAAATGGTGAAAAATACTACAGGGCTTATTGCGATGAGGGATTTGAATTCCACTCGCAATCTGTTAATAGCAACTCTATTCATAAGGAGTATTGAAGATGCCTGTCCGAAAATTTAGCATTCTGTTTTTTGTATTTAGTATCCTTGCAGGATTGATTGGCGCAGTGGTTGGTGAATGGTTCATATCATCCTATTATGGTGTTTGGCCCAATATCCTGTTAATGGGGGTCTACTTTGCACAATTAGCCTTCATCTTTGGACTTTTCTGCTTGGCTGCTGAATGGATTTCACCAGATATTAATGGGCGTAGCTGGCGCTTAGAATACTCTGGATTCTCATGGAAGATTCTTTTCCCAGCAACCTTCGTGATACTGTTTGCTGCCGGAGTCCTCTTTCAATTCTTGTACTCTCTTAATTTTTCAAACATAAAACCGCCTGATGATATTGTCCTAGTACTTGATACTTCGGATAGTATGAATAAAACTGACCCAAATCATGAAAGCCTAAAGGCGGCGGGAAAACTGATTACCAAGATGAAGCCAAATCATCGCGCCTCGGTTCTCTCGTTTAACGAAAAAGCGACGATTACCAAATCGATGTTTAACATTAGCGATAAAGAAGAACGGGAGGATGCCCTCAAACAAATTAATGAGTTAACAGCCTCTGGCGGCACCGATATCGGCAACGCCTTGGATACTGCGATTCAAGAAATTGACACCCATCACCAAACAGGCCGTAAACCAATGGTGATTCTTTTTTCCGATGGATACAGCGAACTGGATCTGAACGAAGTTGTCGAGCCATATCAGAACAAGGGCATTATTATTAATACGATTGGGATGAGTAAGATTGATAAGAGCGGTGCACGACTACTGCAATCGATTGCTTCAAGTACAGGCGGTTCCTTCTCTGATGTAAAAAATGCGAATGAATTGACGAATGTTTTTGAAAAGATTTACCTTGAAAACCAAGACCGGCTCCTTGTGTCGGAACGACATGGATTGTTTCAAGACAGCATTTATCTTTCTGTTTTCCGCGTCGTCTTCCTTACATTAATCGGTGTCTTATTCGGGCTTGCCTTGGGGATTATTTTTGACAACCGCTATTTGGCAAAAAGCTTTGTGATTACTGGGCTAATTGCAGGAATCCTTTCAGGATTAGTGCTGGAACTTGGACTCAAGACCAATATGCTGGGCGGATACCCCCACCGGGTCACGGCTGATATCCTCTTAACGGTGTTAACGGGCTTGGGAACCATGTTCATTCCCATTCGTGAAAAATTTACGGGCCGCTCGAGTCGCAGCAGTGGTGTACCTGATTTTTCTCAAAGAAGCTCAGTCCCGACAAAGGAGACCCTTAAAAAGGGATTTTGATTATAAAGAAGGCGACGCACACTCCGCTTCGCGAAAGTATTCTACTAGAAATAGGGTGATTGTTGGTGAATTGGGAAACCATTTCTTCTCCTGATCATGAAATAAAAGATATTAAAAAGACAATAAGAGATTCTGAGGTTCATTTAACATGGTTTTGGTCGAAGTCTGTTGACTTTGTCTACATTTATAAGACAACTAGTGATCATATCAAGCCGATCCACGAACTCAAATTACAGGACCTACGACTTTACACACGGGAGGAATATAAGGCAAATCAAGGCTATCTTGGCAGGATTGATGGGATTGGCCGCACGGCATATCGCATTCTCCCCTGCCAAAAGCGGGAGGGTAAACTGATTGTTTTCAATCAGGAAAATGATCATAATCTCATTTATATTTCAGGTTCGAAAGCAAGAATTTATTATTCCATTTCCTATAAAAATAAGCTCTTCCAGGCACGCAAAAAAGTACAGATGTCGATTATGACCGAAATGCCACTCGAAAAAGATCTGTTAGTATATGTTAAAAAAAACGGAGGAGTTCCTGTTTCGGTTGAAGATGGGACCGTCTATCCATTTGTACGCGGGTTCCCATCAGGAAAAACCGTGCCGCCAGAGATTGAAATCGATAAAAATGAGTTTATTCGTATCTTTTTTAACGATGGAAAAAAATCAGCGCCAAGCTATGAGTTAATTCCACAATAAGGGAGACTATCCGCATGTTCGCACTGTTAAAACGAATGTTTGAAAAAAAACAACCTGCCAAGGAAAGGCTGCCATTTTATGATATTGTTTGTCCTTATTGCTTTTCGAAATTCCATCATGAAGAGGTGGTTTTTCGTGCCGCCCATCACCGTGACGATGATGAAACATTAGCCCTACAAGAAGATGAATTGTTAAACAAATACCGGGAGAAATTTGGGCTTGCCCCCATCGATGAGCTCGAGGCGATTATCGATCCCTCCATGATCCCCGATGAAAACAAAATTTATTCCAACCGTATTCTTATGGGTGTATCTGATAAATATTCCGTTGTGACGAGAGACCGCCTTTGCCCCTCCTGTCACAATGATCTTCCTGTCACTGCTGGGAAACATCCAAGTAACATCGTTTCCATTGTTGGTGCAACATCGGTGGGGAAATCTGTTTATATGACATCGCTGATTCATACCCTTCAGCATGTAACGGCCAATAATTTCGATGCCGCATGTATCCCGCTTGATAACGAGATTAGTAAACGATTTCGGGTGAACTATGAAATTCCACTCTTTGAAAATGGGAGTCTATTACAATCAACCGAAAAATCGAACCGCCAGGAGCCGTTTATTTTTCAATTCATCTTTAAGGATGATGAACAAGCCCCATTAACGCTCGTCTTTTTCGATGTAGCAGGCGAGGGAATGACAGACATGGACTATATCAAGCTTCATGCCGCTCATATCAAAAATTCTTCAGGAATTTTATTCTTAGTGGATCCCATGCAAATCCGCGCCATCCGTGAAAAGCTAATCCATCAAATGGGTGAAAATCCTGGGAAAATTGTTGGTCAAGGCGATGAGCCGCGCGAGGTGGTCATTTCCCTGTTTGGAGATTTCATTGCCCATCTCGAAGACAGCAAAACGGATATTCCAACGGCAGTCGTTTTAACAAAGAGCGATCTCCTAAATTCCTTAAAAGACGACGATGGAGACTATATCCGGGCAAATAGTAATGTGTTTCGCCATGTGATTCATCGGGGTTACTTAAATTTAGAAGAGTACGAGAATATTAATGGGGAGATTAGAAGATTCCTAACAAAAGTAGATACCCCGTTTGTGAATGCCCTTGATGTTTACTTTCGGGATACCTCCTATTTTGCCGTATCGGCCCTCGGCAGCAATCCTATTGATCAACAGGTCAGTGGGATTATTAGTCCGATTCGTGTCGATGAACCATTTATTTGGCTGCTTTATAAGTTGGGCTATATAGAAGGGAGAAATGAGAAGTGACCGGCAAGTTGATTGGACAACAAATGTATACACGCGAACGGGGCGGCGTTTTTCATGCTACTGACGGATATGATACCATTGCCATTTCCGAGAGCCTTGATAAAACCTTTGTAAAAAAATACTTACATCCCTTTTGTATGTATCATGCGCCAAAAAACCTAACAGAACGTGGTGAAAAGGATCCTACTCTCTATCCAGAATCTTTGACCCTGTTTCAGCCTGAAACCGGTGATCTAGTCATCGGTCAGGCCGTCTTTGTTCCGGCAGATTTTACGGGGAGCCGCAGCACGTATTTTATGCATAACTATATTATTCCTCCGGGCCTGAAGGATGAGTGGATCAAACAGCCAGAGAGATTATTTCAATGGAACGAGTTTCACACCTCTTATGATATCGAATCAGGGATGGTCCTCCCTGACTTAGAGGCAATTGAATATAACACAACTGATATTCTCGTTGTGAAAGATGAATTGTTAGTCCGCTTAGCAATTAGTAAGGATCAATTCAAACAGCTTTTATTTGCTGTAATGACCTCCATAGCAGGAAAGAAAAAGGTTTTTATTTCACTGGATGTACCGCTGGAAGACTATACTAACTACGCTCTATTACTTTTAGAGTTAATTTCAGTGTATTTGCCCTATGCTTATCGCCGAAAACTTGGAGCGATTACCTTTACAAGCGCACCGGAGAGCAAGAATTATATTCATGTCACATTTTTTGAGCCGGGAACATTAAATACTGCCGATCGGAGCATTGAAAAGCAGTTTATTTTTGACTTTGCCACTGAACGAATCTCCGGTATAGATATTGGCGGGCAGACACATGAATATTTGGATTATGTGCTCGAACATTTTTCCAGATCAGAACGAATCGATTCATTCCTTGAGTTTGCTGACCATGCATTAGACGGCTTACCTGAAGAGGAAAAGCTGGAACGCTCTAGCTACTATCAGCTGACTGACTTATATTTAACTTTACCAAGGCAAGATCCAACATTCTATGAAAAAAGTAAACTTGGTATTTTACATAGTTTGCAAAAGTTCTTGCAGGTAAATAGTGCAGAGAAAGCCGATTTAGTGGATCTCTTCTTGAAGCTGCTTCATCAGGAAGAAATGGCCGCAGATCCGAAAATAGCTCTCGACTACATCCAATCCGTTGTTTCTTTGAATTCAATCCTAAGATGTGATGAAGCCATTATCTTCATACTCGAGACATTGAACTATCATCAAAGAGATCCGCTTTCCCATAAATTATGGAAGGAAATCGAACAGGACAGAGAGACCTATCAATCCATCGTTCTGTTTATGAGTAATAATCCTGAATATAATGGGCTCCTTGAAGGCTATCTGATGGAACGGTTAAAAAAGGCCCAAGGAGTCGACGAGATTCTTTCCGAGTTACACCAAATGTTGGACATACCCTCTTTTTTAGAAAATGAAACATTTAAAGCTGTTTCTATAAAAAAGCTTTCTTCGGCGATAAGCTATCATTCATTTAAGGATATCTTAGCCATTAAGAACTTTTCCATCGACCGGGAAAGCACTGAATTTAAACACTTTAAAATGGTATTGCTCGCAAATGGAATCATCATCTTATTGCGTTCTATTCGTCTGGAGGAACTGACAGTAGATGAAATCATGTCCTTTGGCCAGATTTTTACAAACGGACTAAATATCAGAGATTTGAAAGATCCAAAGGTAAGGGAAAATTACCAGATTATCCATGCCCTATACGAGGTAGTCAGCCATCCCTCTCATGCAGATACGTATAATTTTGGTGCTTTAAGCGGAGCAAGCCGCTCTAAACTAAGAGGCACGCTTAAACATGTCCTGCGCGGACAGTCTAATCCTGAGTATTTTCCGCTATTATTCATGGCTTTTGAAACGGAGGGCAGCGGGGTAGACTATCAAAGTTTATTGGAATACCTTATAAAAAACTGTGATGACCAAACAATTCTAGCCTTTATTCGTGCCAATACTCGACTAATTGACTTGTACCCATTTTTTAGAGCATCCTTGAAAAAGTATTTAATCAGTCATTCGGAATCAATTTGGAAAAATAAACCTCTTAGAAAAGAACTTAAATTAATAAAAAACTACAGTTTAAAAAATTTATTGAAGGAAGTGGAAACTGAAACGGCCGCCCCTCTAGTGAAATTTTTAAAACAGTATGGTCTGAAACTCTCGGTAGTGTTTGTACTGTTTGGCGGTGTTGGGGGTGGAGCCTGGTTTGGGGTAAACAAGTTTTTCAGTAAAGACAAAACGCCCGCATCTGTCGTAAAAACAACGGAGGCCGAACAGGACTCAGCAACAAAGGAAAAGAATAATACACCTGTTGAAAGTACTGTGACCTTAGATTCATTCAAACATACCAATTTGGGAACAGAAGGACTTACTTTCTCCATAGATATGGAGGGAAAAAGAGCTAAAACTATTTATGGACAAGTTCAGAACGGTAAGCAAAGTATTTTATTAACGGATAATCAGGACGTAAATTACCCGTTAGACCTGACAATCCCAACTGAAGCAAGTCCCTTTGATGAGAACATGATCCTCAAAGAGGGTTTCTCCCTCTCAAGTACAGAACATGATTTTACAGGTGATGGGGAACCTGAGGTCGTCCTCGCTGCGAGTGACAATTTTGCAGAATCCTATATTTGGATTTTTGCTTTAAATGGAACAGAAAATGTGGCGGAACCGCTCACACCTCTACTTGTCCAAAAGGCACAGGCTGATGTCCAGTTGGCCGGGAATAAACTAATATTATCCAAAGCGGAACCTGAGCTTATATACGAGTATTCAAAGGAAGGGCAAAAGTTTGTGGAAGCAATTAATCACTAATGTTGTAAATAAAGAGCATTCCTTAAGGGGTGCTCTTTATTTACAACTAGCAATTCATTAAAAAACAAACATAACAAAAAAGACAACCTGTATTCAGATTGTCCTTTTCGTGCCTGGCAACGTCCTACTCTCACAGGGACGCGTGTCCCAACTACCATCGGCGCTGAGA
>NZ_VEED01000012.1 GCF_007678255.1 Bacillus sp. X1(2014)
ATAGGTGGAAAAACAGTGAAAAAGTCAAAAGGGGTTCGGAAAGTAAACATTCCGAACCCCTTTTGTCGACAATCTGAATGAGCCTGTAATCCCAGGCTCATTTTTTATTGGTTGTCACAGCTCGTTTAAAATATTTCTATTCTCAGATTCTTGGTTAAAGGTCAAGACCTCTTCAACCGGCTCGTATGATTCACCATAAAAATGATGATCTTTATAGGTGTGAATCATATCATATGTTTTTCTCATGGATTCAAAAATCATTTCTTCTGATTCTTCATTAGGAGCCCAGTAGAGGATTTCCATCCTATTAACCTCGTTTGTCGCTAATGATTTTCTCTCGTAACCGATAGAAACGGCATGCTTAAATTTTTCACGTTTATAAAAATGAAGCCTTTTTTCGGTATCGCTATCCTCATAGTTGACTGGTTCTACTTCAAGGATAATAGGCTTTCCTTTTCGTTTTAACTTTTCCAAAAGTTTATGTCCAAGTCCCTGGCCACGTGCATTTTTTGAGACAAATAGATAATCAATAAACACAAAATTGTCTAATTCCACATACATCAAAACATGGTTTGGTCCTTCATCTTTATGATAGATGTTTGAACGTTCTTTCAGTAAGGTTTCCATGTGAGCCCTTGATTTCATTTCTTCAACAGGAAAATATTGATTCAACTTTTCATACCAATGCATGGTAATACTCCTTTATACGCTACTTAGTTTTTCCATTAAAACTCAGGCAGTTGATCAAGATTATTTTCTTTGATGCCGTCTGGTTCACTGCGAATAATGTCTCGTCCATATTTATGGAAAACATCCACATGAGCAATCATTCCAGCTTTTGCTTCATTTAACGCCGTAATATAATCCAACTCGCGGCCTGTGCTTGTTTTAAACGCGATAATATCTCCATCATCGTTTTTCCTAACGGACACGAACTCTTCCTTGCCATCAGGATTACTCTGACCAGCTTCCATATGGGCTTGCTGCTGACTTGCCTGCTTGTACTCTTCATAAATTTTTTCAAAATCTTTCTGTTCCATATCTTCCACCTCCGAACATTTGTTAGTATTTTTCTTTTTAAATAAATTATCCTTGCTTAGGAAAGTTTCGAAATTTCCTCAACTGAACAAATGCCCTTTCCCATCCTAAACTGGCAAGGTTTTTCAATATATAACATTAGGAGTTAGGAAGGTTTGATTATGGTCTTTTGCATACTCATCAAAATAACTAATAAATAACGAATAATGGATATTGCCCTCATCATTATAATTATTAACTAATGCCTTTGTATCTCTGCTCTTAGTCTGCAAGTACTGAATAAAACCTTCCACATATTTTATACGCCATTCCAAATATCCTAATAATTGTTTGTGTGTTTTATCTAAATTCTTATCTGGTAATTGATAGTCAATTGCGAATTCATAGGCATGTAGGAATACGTTTCTTGTTTGAAGATATTGTTTAACTGTAGAGGTGTCATTGGAATCTTTTAATGCCTGATCAATGGGTATGGCAATTTCTTCTGTGTACCATCTATAATACTGCTTGTATGGAGTAACATCCCCTGTTTGAAGTGAGGAAAACATGACTAGGAATAATAAAAAAACTACGAGAAAATACCCTTTTCCCCCCATCCCATCCATCCCCCTCATCTACATTTTCTCAATTATATGAGTAAGAAAGTCAATTAAGACTTACATGGGGTGTGGTGCCTGACACCTCTTTTACATTTTTTAAGATTAATACTAGCAGAAAGACGACAAGGAAATTTAAAATCAGTACAAGTGCGACAACGGCTGGACTTATTTCTACCCCGGCCTGAATTTGAAGAAGGACCATTGCAGTGAGTGCGGTTAGCAAGGTAATGTCTTTGATAATGATAACGGGGCCTAGAAGGTATCCAAACGGCTTACGTTTCATTAGAAGGATCCCTGCAATAATCCCTATTGGAACAACAAATCCCAGGTCCAATGCCTGAATAACAAGAGTGGTATAATGTTCGATTCCTTTTGGGGGAGTATGGTTCATTAGAGAGTAGACAATCTTCCCCAGCCACATCATTCCAAATACAAACGAAGCAAATAGTAAGAAACCTCCAACTAATTTGACAGGGAGTTTTTCTGTGAAAAATAAAGGTAATTTCGAAATCTCATATGACATCATGGCCAACGTAAAAGCAAAAAAACTGGCAGACATAAGGAGTACGTAGATAAGGAACAGGGAGTTATACATAGATAGAAATGAATAGGAAGCGTAGGTATATAAAAAATAGCCTACCGTTCCAGTCAGGAGCAAATGCCCTTTTAACAGTCCTTTTCCAGACAAATAAAGAGAAAACAATAGTAACGGAACGCCCATAAATAATGTCACATAATCTTGAGCAATTGCCTGAGAAGCCATCGATACGGAGTCATGTTGGTATAGGCCCTTCCCATAAAGTGAAACTTTTTCTCCAAAGATGGATTCATATTGATACTGACCGGGTCCTTGATTTGAAAAGATGGTGTACATTGCAGCAGCAGTTGAGAAAATGGTAATAAAGAAGACAAGTAACCTTATGAACCTTTGATTCCTCATGGTGGATTTCCTCCCTTCTAATTTAAAAAATTATCCTACTATTATCCTAAACCATTCCGTTCTATATCCCTAACTACATCCTTTCTGTTCACAAAATATTCGGAATGCCAACACTGATTATATGAAAAAAAGGACCAATACCTTGGCCCTTTAGAAAATGCTTTATACAGAATCTAAACTTCCGAGGAAACTGTTTGATGATTCCAACATTTATAAAGTTATGTTTGCTGCACTAACGGGGATAATGGAATAAGAAATTTATGGGAATAAACTGGTTCCAAATTTTAGGTAAGCCTCTAATATTGGATTTTACTACAGTATGCTTTCATTATTTTGAAGCATACTATACAAAGCACTGTGATTTAATTAACGTTTAAGATGAAAAAGGGATGGTGTAAGATGAAAAAGCAGCTTCCACCTGGCCAATTCGAAACAGAAAAATGGCCAATACTGTACAAAGGGGATGTTCCCGAGTTTAATGAAATCACATGGAATTTCAGACTTTTTGGTGAGGTGAAGGAAGAAAAGTCCTTATCCTATAAAGAAATCATGGAGCTTCCGAAGACCATATCAAGCGTTAACATGCATTGTGTTACCACCTGGTCTAAATTTGATACAACTTTTGAAGGAATTGCACTTAGAGAGTTATTGAAATTTGTTGAAATTAATGAAGATGTAAAATACATTAAAATTTACGGTTACTACAATGGGGACAGATTTGGTTATTCTGCAAACCTGCCGCTAGAGCCTTTATTAGGGGACGATTCTTTGTTTGTATACCGTTGGAAGGATAAAAATCATGATTGGCATGATATTGATCAAAAACATGGTTATCCACTAAGGTTTATTCCACCAGAAATATTTTATCTATGGAAAGGCTCAAAGTGGGTTTCAGGGATTGAGTTTATGAAAGTAGACAAGGCTGGTTTTTGGGAAGAGCTTGGCTATTCGATGACAGCAAATCCATTTAAAGAAGAGCGGTACCGTTAACACAGGCTACGAAACAAAAAGGAGGGTAAGAAATATATAAACTTAGTTATTCGAAAAAAGGTTAAGTAAGGAAGATTTGGCAAATCCTAAGTAGAAGGAGGATTTGAAATGAAATTTACTATCCGTATTTTCTTCAGGGAAAACTTTAATAATTCAATATTTGAAAGAGAGCTAAAAAAATCCTTAGAGGAAATTAGTGTATCTGTTACAAGTATTAATTTTAATCAATTTGAAGAAAAATACATACATAATAAAAGGAATATTATTGAGATAAATGTTGAAGTTAAAGGGGACTATATCGATTACAGAACCGTTTTTGGTTGTGTATTTTTAGTATTAGATGAACTTTCTTTAAATTTATCCGGATTAGATATAAATGAATAATAGATACTGCAATTAACAGCATAATTAATTGAAAAATACATTTGTTAGGCAAAAAGAACAGGCTTCTAGGCTTGTTCTTTTTTTAGATATAGGAATAAAAGGTTCATTCAATTTTTAAGTCGTTATAATGGCAATAATAATGCTATCCCCTCTGATATGTCAGATGTAAGCTTAACAGGCCTTTCGGTTGTGATTATTTGTGGGAACAGATAAAGTGGATGATTTTCTAATAAACGTTCAATCGTACCTGAGTCATGAGTATTTTATAATTTAATACTATCAATGCGATCAATAATTTTTTGCAACAAATCCCTCTCTTGGCCCCCTTATAACCACTTATTCTATATCCTGACAATATGTAAGTTTATCTTGGAAAAATTTATAATTTTGCTCTATAGAATCGGTTGATTTTTCCACAAAATTCCTCTGTTTTATAATTATTTAATTGACCTACTAGTTACTGGTGGTTCATTAAACCAACCTTTTTTAACCAATAGTTTAAACCCTTTTTCTGAAAAACTTTGGACTTGTTCAATTAATTCACTTAGTATTTTGACATGATTCTTCTTATAACTAGATACAGCAGCGTTTTGTAAATTTATTATTCCAATAGGATTTAAAAACATTATTAGATTCGTTGTTAACTTATCTGAAAATGGTGATTCATGGACCCTATGAACGAAGCTCTCTAGTCCAGTTGTAGTACTAACTCCGTTTTCCCTGAAAATATCGGATAAAGTAGCAGCTTGATGAAATGCTAATTTCTTGCCATCATTAATTAATTCCTTTGACTCTTCATCTTTTACCAAATCAGCAAAAACAGTGCATAGAGCAACACCAACATTATTGCATTGAAGTGCACTGGACATATGTCCTAATTCTACCGCATTAAGTGGCCTCAATTGAGTAGATATAACCTTAAACAGTTTACCCTCTCTTTCATGTGCTTTCATGTATAAAAATGGACTGTTTTGTAACAAGTTCTTTTCTTTTAATAAAACTAAAAGAGATTCATCAATTTGAATCATTTTAGTGAGGAGTTCACTAAAGAATTTCTTTACATTTATATCCGCTAGTTCTGCATATTGAGAAGCGAGAATCCGCATCCCATTTCCGGTAATATGCTTAAGAATTTCAATAATTAATTGATCGGTAAAAAGCTTTACTGAGGAGTTATATAAATCAACTTCACTGAAAAATGGCGTTTCATTATAACCGCTGTCATTTAATAACTTTGTAGCCTCTTTTTCTTGAAATGTAGATAATGAATTGATTTCATCTAAGACACTTCTCAAATCTTTATCCTCAGCAGTGTCAATAAGATTTTTTAAAAAAATATTAACCATATTCGAACTTGATTGTAGATACCAAAGAAAGCCGAACTCATTTACGTTCATACAAAAGGCTCCTTCATTATTTATTTTCTCTTATTAGAATAACAAAAATATTGGTAATTATTCAGGGTATATTTCTAATTAATACATTTAGCCTCAATCTCAAACTTTATTAATAATTGTAATTTATATAATTTAGAGTTTGTTAAAAGAATACTAATTAAATTCACTGGCACTCAGGTTTCTCTATAGTTTTTTTAATGATTTTCATTAGTAAAAGGCCTATCCAAATTCCTGGTATCACGCACAAAATTGGTAACCATATTGGGCCAAATAAAAATCCGAATATCTTGAAAGTTGATGAATATATACACCCCACTGTTACAAAGAAAGCACAAAAAACGAATGGTAAATAAGAATATTTTCTATTTCCTCCACCAGCATCTTTATAAGCATCCCACATAGCAAAAAAGTATAAACAAGGGTAAAACATTAGCCATAAGTAATCAGTTTGAGCAATGGCTTTTTCGATTTCTCCATGAAAACTAGAAATTATAACAACATTAAAATTTGCATTTACATTTATAAGGAATTCTAAAAATACAAAAACAATACCTTTTATTAGTTTGCCATTTAAAAATTGACCAAAGCCAGGAAGAGCAATACTCCATAGTAATACTTCTTTTGAGTTAGCCACATAATTCAAGCTCCTTACCAAGTTTCGTATAGTGTGATTATCTCAATTGTAAAAAAGACTCACACTAATTATTATTCATTAAAAACTTAATTAGTTTTTTAGAGTGGAAATAAAATTTAATATTACACCAACGTAACCTTAGAATGTCCTGCTTAACATAAAAAATGTGATGAAAAGTACAGTGATGGCATCTCATTTCTAAATATTAATAAACAGAGTTATCCAATAAAAATACGTGCTTCTATCAACTGTTTTTCCTCAATATAGATGCAGTTCTTGTCCCCATCGCTTGTGAGAATACCGTTCTGGTCATCCGTTTACGTCTAACACAATACCTGACTAATTTAGGAGTATTTGATATTGATATAACTATTTTAATTATATTGGGCTGTATATTAGCTTTAATGCTTTAAAATTTTTTCGTAACCTAACTCCCTCAAAAATAGTGAAATATTTATTGTACTAACCTACTCCTTCGTTGAACAAGGAAAAGGCTCTTGATAAATAGTTTTGGGTAATTGTATTAAGTATCACTAATCGTGTCGAAAGAAAAAAATGGAAAAAAGTTGTTGAACAGTCTTATTGTATTATGTCTTGCTGCTTTTCCATTCCTATTCAGGGGATCAAAAATGAGGGAAAATCTAGTTGTTTATTTCTCTAAAGGTGTTTTAGCAACCCTAATTGATACTTATGTTGTTGCTAAAAAAGGGTTGCATACCCGGTTCGTCCTTTTCCTAGAATTTTTAAAACTAACATCATTTATGATGTATTGTTTTTCCCAATTTTAACGGTAATATAAAGAAATTAGATAAATTAAAGGGTAAGCTAAATAATTAGGGCTGCCAACTCTGACAGCTTTTTTTAGTAAAGTAACTCGGAGTGGACAAAGAGAGTTAAAAATCCAGTCCTATCTTTTATAGCACTTGACTGATATATTGCATTTAACTAAATACAAGGGGAAGTCTAACTGCCCCTTTTTATTCATGAAATTTAGTTTTAAAAAACCAGTTGTGAAAAGCTTGTGTTAAGTAATCAGTTATCCAAATTGTTATAAAACTCCAATACCAAGTCCATTTTTTATATTTAATTAATTTTGTATATTTCACTGCAACTATTTCAAAGATGACTATTACAGAAGTACTAATAAAGCAATGCAGGGGTTTTAAAAGGTTAGATTTATTTTTTGGATAGTACAAACTAAATAAAGCGCACAGTCCAGGATATATAAAGTATTCAAATGAAAAAGAAGCTTTATTTGCTTTTTTGAAAAATAAGCGATATGGATAGGAAATTAAGTTTTTTTCTACCACTAGTAATCCAAAAATCCATGTTAGTGCTTGTTTAAATAAAAATACAACTAGTGTTTCACGAATTTTATTTTTTGGTGTAAATTTTATTAATAATAATGACACAATTATCCAGGATGAAATTTCAATAGTTTTCTCTGCTTTATATTTCATTGATTATCCTCCTTTAATAAATAGTTTTTACTTATAGAATTGATTAATTCAATTTTTGTTTAAGGTAAATTTATAATACGAAGATAATATGAAATAAAACAGTAAGGGATATTAAGCTAAGCGTTGATTCAAGAAGGATTAACGATGTTAATGTATAGTGCTCCTCTGTTTGTAAAACCAATTTACATCCATTTGGGAAATTCAAATGGCAAGAGAACCACATAATGTCCTTTTGGGGTGTGAAATGATTGCTTTATTTAGAGAAAAACCATGATCCAAGAAGGAACGCCGCAATCCTTGCCGAAATTAACAACCAATTTGATTTAACAAAGGCTATTCAAGAAACCGAACAACTTTTTAATCAAATCCGAGTGAGTAAAACCTCTCATCGCGGAAAGAGTGGAAATCATTCTATAGGAACTCTTTCGCAAAAAATGGCAGCATTCTTTTTTCGCCTTTTATTCACCTATACAACTACCGATTCTCGTGGAAGGGTTAAAGTAGATAAGGCTGGAGACGTTGTACCAGATTGGAAAGATTTGTTGGACAATGAGTTCATTAATTTAAAAAATAATGTGGTTCAAGAGGTCAATGTTGTTGATTTTGGGGCAATCGGGGATGGAAAAACGGATAATACCCTTGCATTTAAAAAAGCGGTTGGCAACGGAAAAGTGAAGGTAATTGTACCGGCTGGCGTCTTTATCACAAAAGGAATCCAACTCCCCTCCTATACTATGCTTGTCGGGGCAGGAAAAGGCGTGACGACCATTAAACTTCATGATTCAGCAAAAAAAGGCACTAGGCTGATCACAAACTCAAATCATTGGAAGGGTAACAACCATCTTTTCGTCGGAGCACTAAGTTTGGACTGGAATGTGGAAAGGCTTGGCGATGTGGCTAAAACAAGTACTTGGGGGAACCACTCAAGCTGTTTAACGTATGCAAATGTTACCTATGGTTGGGTTAAGGACGTTGAAGCGATAAATCCAGGCCTGCATTGCTATGATATTTCATCGACTTTGTACAATTATGCTGGCGACGGTTTTCGCGCCCGCGGGGGAAGCAAGTATGTCTGGCTCGATAACTTAAACGGCTATGGCTTTGGCGACGATGGTATAACCACTCATCACAGTGATTATATCTTCATCTCACGCTGCCACATGTGTGATCCGAGTGGCCGGGCCCACAAGAAGGGATTTTCTAATTCTAATGGGTTTGAGGTCGATGATGGTTCGAGGAATGTGGTGCTAGTTAATAATTCTTCCTCTAAATGCTTTGGCGGGGTAGAAATTAAAGCTCACGAAAATTCTTCAGCAGCTTCCAATGTCCATATTATTGGGCATATTTCCGTCAATGATAACCGCTCGTTTAATTTCCGGCATATCGGACATCACAAAAGTACGGAGGCTGAATCGCTAACAGCCTACAATATTTGTGCTACAAATCTTATCACGTTCGCACCAGTTTTTACTGAGTTATATAAGGACTCAACACCTCGCGGAATGGTGGTCTCCGCTTATCAAAATGTCGTAATCAATCATTTTACTTTGATTGGTGATCCCAATTATGACTACAAAGGTCACCCTGTAATCGCTGTTCAGTTCCGGGCCAGGAACGTAATATTAAAGAATATATCGTTCAAGGATTTTAAAAAAGCGGGGACCGATATTAAAGTATTCGGCGGAGAGAATCACGCCGAAACTATACAAATTTTTAATGTAATGAGCCAAAATTCTGCACCTAAAGTAATCAATGTCGGATCAGGAATCGAAGATGTTACAATTGAAAATACAAAAAGCGTCCACAACTATTTGTGACGCTTTTCTCCTTTTTCAATAGTCATTTCATCGACCAGTTTTTCGGCGACCTTGCGATATAAATTACTCATATGAACGAGTGAAGAGATCATTAATACCTGCTCAAGATCCTGCGAATTTCCTTGATCAACCTCCATTATTTCTTTTTTAACCTCCATTACCCTTTCCTCAATGTCTCCTTTAAAATCTTCAACATTTTGGCGGGTTAAATTCAGATAACTGGTATAAAAAGAATCGAGTTCTATCTCTTCATTGATAATTTTTTGATTAATCCCAGCAAGGGTAGCTTTAATATCATTGATCGAAAGTGCCCCTTTTAGTTGGTATATCAGACTCATCAGGATGAGATGCTCCTTTGAATATTTCTTATTATGGATTGGAAAAATGAGTTTTCCTTTCGCGTAATTGTTGATCATCGTTTTGGTAAGGACCTTGACGTCCTCATTCCGCTTCGTTTCGGTGAATTTATTTTCAAATAATTGGATCACCTGGTCCATGTATAAATCGATCTGTGGTATTTCCTCTAAGGTTAAACTTGATTCAAGGCCGAGCTGTTCAATAATTTGATTGATATTTTCCAATTTAAAAACCTCGTTCATTTGCTTTATATTTTTTATTATACCTAAACAGATATCCATTGACTAGATGTGAGTATATAAGTATTATTATAAGTAGTTATTAAAACTACATGTTGTAATAGGAGGCATTACAAATGAACACTTACATTCGCGAACCTATTAATGGACTGACTCATTTAGCTGGTGCAATATTAGCCTTTGCCGGGCTCCTTGCGATGGTTATTAAAGCTGCTGCGACAACCAATTCACCGACTGCCATTACTGCGGTCATTATTTTCGGAGTTAGTATGATTCTGCTTTACTCAGCATCTGCCACTTATCACATGGTAATTGCCCGCGATAAAGTCATTGCCTTTTTACGCCGGCTCGATCATTCGATGATTTTCATTTTAATTGCTGGTACGTATACTCCTTTTTGTTTTATTAGCTTGAACGGAAAAATAGGGGCGATTCTATTTTCCATTATTGCGGGTATTGCAATAAGCGGGGTTGTTTTTAAAATGGTCTGGTTTAATTGCCCGCGCTGGATTTCTACCGCTTTGTATTTAGCGATGGGCTGGATGATTGTGTTTGTATTCTCACCGCTTACTGGAAGCTTAAACCCCAATGGATTATTTTTGCTCATCCTCGGGGGAATTTTTTATACCATTGGCGGGGTAATCTACGGTGCTAAACCTAAATTCTTGCAATCAAAATACATGGGCTTCCATGAAATTTTTCATATTTTCATTTTGCTAGGAAGTCTGGCACACTTTTTAACCGTGTTCCTATACGTCATTTAATTAATGTTGAAGACTTTTAAAACGCCCTCGATGGATGGCGTTTTTTGTTTTTGAAATAAACTTTAATGGTTAGGACAATATAGAACTAATAATGCACCATACTAAGATAGAGGTGTTCTAAGTTGGTACGATTAATTTTTCAATTGATTGTCATTGGACTTTGCTCGATTCTTTTTGGATTTGCCTTTAACACTTTTCTTATTCCCCATCAATTGACCTCAGGTGGTGTGACAGGCATCGCTTTTTTTATTCACCACTTTTTAAATATCAATACTGGATGGATTATCTTGCTGATCAATATTCCCCTATTTTTCTTAGGATTAAAGTACTTAGGAAAAAAATTCATTTTGCTGACAGGGTATGCTGTCTTTGTGTTATCAATGAGTATGAAATTTATTCCAATTCATCCTATTAGCGACGATATCCTTCTTTCTTGCATCATTGGGGGGGCACTTTATGGAATAGCCGTTGGACTGATCATTCGGATTGGTGGTTCTACGGGAGGAACGGATATTGTTAGTCTAACTCTTGCGAAAAAAAAGAACTTACAGGTGGGCTTTTTAAATATTTGCATGAACCTTTTAGTCGTGGGGATTTCCGGATTGATTTTTGGATGGGGTATCACACTGTATACGATTATCGCTATTTATGTGTCGGGCCGGGCCGTTGATATGGTTTACACAAATCAAAACAAATTAACGTTAACGATTGTGACGGATAAATATGAAGAGCTGACGGATGCACTAATTCATTTGCATGCTCGCGGCGTGACAGTAACAGATGCAGAAGGGGCTTACACTCATAAGCCCAAAAAGGTGTTAACCACAGTGATTACCAAATTCGAATTAAATGAAACAAAACATACGATTAGACAGGTGGATGCGAAGGCGTTTGTCAATATCATGCAAACAATGGAAGTAATGGGGCGTTTTCGGAGGGATTGATGTGGTGGGATGATGCCCCATTAAGGTTAATTTTGGGGTGAAGGGATAATCTTCGGTCTATGGTTACCGTTGGGATGTTTTTTAAGACATCACGCGCATCATTCAAGGCCTATGGTTACCGTTGAATCAATTTTTTTGCCTTCTCGGGCATCATTCGAGTCTAATGGTTACCATTGACCCATTTTTTTAACCTTCACAGGCATCATACCAGCCCTATGGTTACCGTTGAACCAATTTTCCAGCTTCAACGGGCATCATAAGCATCGAGGTCCCTCCTTTTTCATCTATCCATCTCAACTAATCTTCCCAGTTCCTCCATCAATACCCGAGCGTGATTATAGACCGGGTCCTTTGCTCCATATAGGAGCGTGACAGTGCCCTGTGCTGTCATTTCAAAGATTTGCCGGATATATTCCCGCTTTTGTTCATCTGAACGAAGTTCCTCAAGGTATCTGCTCCGGAATTCTTCAAAAAGCTCAGGTTTGTGACAAAACCATTTCCGTAACTCATTGCTCGGAGCTAAATCTTTAAACCAATATGACAGCTTCGCCGCATCCTTAGAAATCCCCCTCGGCCAGAGTCGGTCAATCAAAATCCTAAATCCATCCACTTCCTCAAAAGGCTCATAGACCCTTTTCAAAAATATATGATCCATACTTCACCTCCAATTGGTGTCAGGCACCATTTGATCCCAGCGTCCACCTTATATAGACAAATTCATAGTTTTGTCCACGAATGGTGTCAGGCACCAATATTAGTCCTCATCCTTCACGTCGATGCTTTCTGGGATGGGTTCGTTTAGGATTTCTTCGATAAGTTGTTTGTATTTTTCCATTTGTTTTAGGTGGGTGTTGAATTGTTCTTTGTAGATTAGGTATGCTTCCCCATCAAATAGGGCGCGGATTTTCTTTTGCTGAATAAGGCTTTTAACGGTTGCCTCAGGCACTGATAAATATTCTGCCGTCTCTTTTATAGTAAGGTACAATTTGATTACTCCTCTTTATGAAATTCAATTTGATGGACAACCCTTCCGGCTCTTCCCTTTGTTGTTTCCGCTTGTGCTAATGAATTTAAGATGGCTTCCTCGGCTGCTTCTGCTGCGGCCGTAAAAAGCTGATTCATGATTGGATGATCCTCGCGAAGCTGGATGCGAGTTTCAATCTTTTCTTCCGAAAAGTGTGCCATTTTGTAGGACGTTGAAAAAGCAATAACAATATCACCGCTGCCATGACTAAAATGACTGCCGGTTCGCCCAAGGCCAATGCCGCACCGTTTCGCCAAGCGCTGTAATTGACGGTCACTTAATGGTGCATCTGTTGCCAAAACAATGATAATCGAACCATCGGATGTGTCAGACAAGCCTCCCGCCTGTGAATACCGAAATGCTCGTAATTCTTCTTTTTTTCCAAAATTGCTAAGAACTAAACATCCGACCGTATACTCTTCAACGATTCGTGAGGATGAACCAATCCCGCCCTTATAACCAAAGCAAACCATGCCTTTTCCTGCTCCAACCGCCCCTTCTACAGCCTGACGTGCCGATGCATTTTTGATTGCTTCAACTGCATGCTCAGGTTTTACAGGAAATAGACGGATTGAATTCAAGTAACTATCATTACATTCCCCAACGACTACATTAAGCGTGCCGGTCGTTTCGCCAATTTCCTGGTTTTCTTCGAGCATGTATTCCAGCACTCCCTGCGTGACAGCTGGGACCGCGAAGGTATTTGTTAACATGATGGGCGATTCAAGCACACCTAATTCATTTAACTGCACAAGACCTGTTGTTTTTCCAAATCCGTTAAGAACATAACTCGCCGCGGTTACTTTTTCTTTAAATAAATTGCCTTTATGAGGAAGGATCGCCGTTACACCTGTACAGGCATATTCCTCAACTGACTGATTAAGCGGGTAGTCAAGTGTGACATGTCCGACCATTACATCCGCCACATCGGTGATACAGTTTTTCCTTCCCAGCGGCAGGTTTCCAACAATGATTCCTTTTTCTCTAACCTTCATCGGAAAATCCCTGGCCGATGGTCAAGAAAGTTTTGATAAGCAAAACCTCGGACAACTTCTTCCGAGTAATATTTTAAAAGTTCATTGATAAGATTTTGGCTCTTAGATGCATCCTCTAAATTACTAATAAAAGTTGTGATTCCATCAAAATCCGAGCCGAACCCGATTTGTTTGACGCCGCCCAATGAGCAAAAGTGATCAATATGTTTCACCAGGTCTGAAATCGTTACTTCGCCCGATTCTTTTACAAAAGGTGGATGGTAGACCACATGAATGAGGCCGCCCTTAGCAAACATCGCCTGCGCCTGTTCATCTGTTAAATTTCGTAAATGATTACAAAGTGCTCGAGCGTTCGAGTGACTTGCAATCGGATACTTGGCTAATTCAATGACTTCCCAGATCCCCTTGTCGCTCAAATGGGAAACATCAGTCAGGATTTGATGATCGTTATTAAACTCGACAATCTCTTTTCCGAACAATGTCAGCCCCGCCCCGCGCGGTTCACCGGCACCATCTGCAGCGAGATTTGCTTGATTCCATGTCAAACCAACGGATCGAACCCCGAGTTGATAAAGAATATGGAGCTTCGCTAAATCGTTGCCAATTGGATCCACACCTTCAAGTGTTAACATCGCGCCAATTTGGCCAATTTTTAAGCGATCAAAATCAGACCATTCTTTGATATGGACCATGTCCGGATTTTTCCCAAGGACTTCCTTGTAAAAATAATCAATTTGCTCGAGAGCCACTTGAAATTTCTGATCACCCTTGATTTCAGGTTCAATAAATATCGCAAAGCATTGAACTTTGATTTGGCCTTGCTGTAATCGTGTTTTATTTGTATGTAATTCCGGAGCATCCGCAAAACCTAGTTTCCCTTGCGTTTCTTGAAGTTTCATCAGGGCATCACAATGTAGGTCAATGATATTCATTCAACATACACTCCTTTTTATTAGGCTGTGTTAAACTGGTCTGTTGATTTCCGTTCCAGGCACGAGCGGTTCGCGGGCGTGCCGGGGAGCCTCCTCGTCGCTTTGCTCCTGTGGGGTCTCCCCTGCCCCGTACTCCCGCAGGAGTCTTCGTGCCTTCCTCTCCAATCAACAGAGTGCCAATATCAATATTAACCTTTAACACAGTCTTTTATTAAAAATTTTATCACAACAAAAGGAGCTAGGTTGGTAAATACCTAGCCCGAAAAAAATTTAATTTAGTAGTTAGTTTGATTCCGCCATCTTTTTAATACTTGGCAGCACTTTGTCCCATATATTCGCACTTAAATCACGGTATTTTTTTCCTTCCGGCATCACTGAAAAATCTCCTTGCAAGATATGTAAATTGGTCTTTCCATTTTCCTCAGTCAGTTGAAAGGTGATCCCGTCCTCTTCGGTAACAAGTGCCTTTTCCTCACTGCGGACATCAAATACGGTAAAGCGGAGGAGTTTATTTTCCTTAAGAGCCGTCACATTTCCTTCGACGATAACGGTCCCATCTTCCCCTTTCCAAAGGACAGGACTGCCTAATTCCCATGTAGAGTCAAGATGAAACTGTGGTCCGCCGCTTGAGAATTCCGTTGCCCAATGCTTATTGTACTCCTCAACCGTAATCACATCCCAGACCTTTGACGCTGGAGCATTGATTTCAATCGTTTTATCGACAAAAAGTTTTTCCATATGTACCTCCTCCAAAGAGCTTAATATTAAAGATATATCTAGTATAATTCATGTTAACATCCACTAACAATTATTGACCATAATGATAAAAAAAACTCACCAACTGGCGAGCCCGAAACAAATTTTAATATTTTCTTAGAAACACGGCCTCCTTTTCCATCAATTTATTACGAATGCATTCATGACAAAAAGAGAGGATTTTTTCTAACTCCTGCGTTGTATTTGCAAGAACCCTGAGGGCAAACCCTGGTACTGCGATCATCGTGAGACCAATTCGTGCTTCAGAAACCGATTCGAAATAGTTATGGAGTTCTTCTAATAAAAGCTGGTTTACCCGATCATCAATAACAATCATCGTCCCAAAATGGGTAAACCCCTCCATAAAACCAATCCCCTTGATATCCCCATCTGGTTGAAGTTTTACATGATCAAATAATATTAATCTCTCATCTCGGTATACTTCCATTTTGGATTGTAATAAGCCATATTGAAATAATGTGCCATCAGGCGCCCAGCCTGGAGTAAATATTTCTGAACAAATAAGGGAGGACCCACTCTCCATTCGAACTACAGTACGTTGTTTATAGCAACTATACTGGTAAGCGATAATTGGGTCAGGCAGATATTCTAAAACACTGCCGCTTTTTAAATAGATTGTCTGCTCTTGAATGGCAGGCTTGATTGTCGTCTTATATATTTTAGTAGATGATTGCGTCGTGATAATCGCATGGGCGTCTTCTTCCAAACAAATATCAATTTTATATGAATCCCCATCCACATAACCGCCGCCAGGATTCATTATATAAAAACAGGCCTCACCACTTGTTGTCAGATAAACTGGTCTAGTGATTTTAAACGCACCCTCAGAATAGGAATCTTTTAAAATTGTTTTCTTCCCTTTCCTGGAACCTGTTAGTCTCAAGTATCCTGTCCAGTTTACCACCTACTCTAACCCAACCAGCAGTGCATTTGACTTAAGCCAATCAATAACTTCGTTTACACCGACATCCTCTTTTAAGTTCGTAAAAATATAAGGCTTCTTGCCTCGAGCTGCCTGTGTATCTGCCTCCATGACCTCTAGACTTGCGCCAACATACGGTGCTAAATCAATCTTATTGATGATAAATAGATCAGATTTAATCATTCCTTGCCCGCCTTTACGGGGAATTTTTTCCCCTTGGGCCACATCAATAATATAAATGGAAAAGTCAACAAGTTCAGGACTAAATGTGGCAGCTAGGTTATCACCGCCGCTTTCAACAAAAATAAGCGCGAGGTCCGGATGTTTCTCCTTTAGCTCATCAATTGCAGCAAAATTCATCGACGCATCTTCCCGAATTGCTGTATGCGGGCAACCACCGGTCTCTACACCAATAATCCGATCCCCCGGGAGCACACTGTTTTTTATTAAAAACTGTGCATCTTCCTTTGTGTAGATGTCATTGGTTACAACCGCCATTTTATATTCCTCATGGAGGTACCTGGTTAATCGTTCAACAAGCAGAGTCTTCCCTGCTCCAACTGGTCCTCCAACTCCTATACGTACTGGTTCCATTGTTTCCCCTTCTTTCATGGTTATTTAGGACATAAATAATCGGGTATGTAGTCTTTCGTGGCGCATTTGTGCAATTTCAAGGCCAGGAGCGACAACTCCAAAATCATCCACATCCATAAGTTCAATTTCTTCTGTTATCTTCAGTAAAAAAGGGTGCAGTTCTAATAGGATACGCTGACCGGCCGTCTGCCCAAGTGGTATTCCGCGCACACCATTCTGAATAAGAGTCACCATACTTGAATAAAGGAAAGTCAAGATCCCCTGTCTTTTCTCAATACCTAAGTAGTGACAGATGATTGAAAAAGCAATTCCAGGGTGGCCAAACGCCTCCTTGGCACGAATTTTACTAAGATACACTTCTAATAATGGAATAGAATATATATCAATTCCCATTCGAATCAATCGTTCCCCAATCCGTCGGTTTGCTTCCCGTGTTTCTTTGGGGATATTTTGTATGAACAGTTTTCGATCGAGTACCCAGAGCTCTTCCGTATCATTATTAAGTAAGGTTTCATAGGCTATGCGGCAGGCAAGTCCATCCGTATAGGCCAATTGTTTTTCCAAGTAAATGCGAAGCCATTCAAAAAAGGATCCCTTACTATAGACGGTTTCTTCCTGAATGTAAGTTTCCAATCCAAATGAATGGGAAAAAGCACCTGAAGGAAAATTCGAATCGCCAATTTGCAGTAAAGCCAAAAGTTGATTATCCATGCGAGTGTCCGATATGGCGGAAAGCCCTTTTTACCTTTCTCTCTTCTCTTGAGTATGGAACACCCAATTGGTCGAGCAGTTCCTGAACAAGATAATCATATTGGACGAGCATAACCTCACCTTCAAATTGCGCTGGTAAGTGGCGGTTGCCCAATTGATGAGCAATTTCCCCCATTTGCTTTAAACTTGTCGGCTGAATCACGATCAAGTCGTCACTGGTGACACTGATGACAATCATATTTCTGTCATCCATGAATAATATATCGCCATCAATTAAGTCTTTTGGTTCCTTTAAGCGGATCCCAACCTCGTTTCCGTGGTCCGTTGTCACCCGTTGGATTCGCTTCACTAAGTCATCACTAGCTAGATACACTCTTTCTATGTGACGTCCAGTAGTTGAGATTTCTTCCACATTGCCAATGACTTTTTCAATAATCATTCTCTCACTCCTAAAATAAGAAATAGCGCTGTGCCATTGGTAATACCTCTGCTGGTTCACAGGTCATTAGTTCGCCATCCACGATAACCTCGTAGGTTTGTGGATCAACTTCAATGGATGGCATCTCAGCATTGAGCTTCATATCCTTTTTTGATAGCTGGCGGATTCCCTGTACAGGTTTGATTTGTTTTTTTAGTCCCAGCTTTTCGGGAACCCCAAGTTCAATCGCTGCTTTTGACATGAAAGTAACCGATGTGGTGTACTTGGCTTTACCGAAGGAAGCAAACATGGGCCGATACAGAACAGGCTGCGGAGTGGGAATTGAGGCATTTGGATCTCCCATCAAACTATGTGCAATCATTCCACCTTTGATGACGATCTCTGGTTTAACGCCAAAAAATGCCGGATCCCAAATGACGAGATCTGCCAATTTCCCCACCTCCACCGACCCAACCTCCTCCGCAATCCCATGCGTTATCGCTGGATTAATTGTATATTTGGCAATGTATCGCTTAGCACGGAAGTTGTCGCAAGTCCCCTGGTCTTCCGGCAGCTTGCCGCGCTGTTTCCGCATTTTATCAGCTGTTTGCCAGGTACGAGTGATCACTTCGCCTACTCGGCCCATCGCCTGCGAATCGGAACTAATCATACTGAATACGCCCAAATCGTGGAGAATGTCTTCCGCTGCAATTGTTTCTTTTCTGATGCGCGAATCAGCAAAGGCAATATCCTCAGGCACGTCGGGGTCCAAGTGATGACAAACCATCAGCATATCTAAATGCTCATCTAAGGTATTTTTGGTGTAGGGTCGTGTTGGATTGGTGGATGACGGGAGGATATACGGGAAACTTGCGACCTTAATAATATCAGGAGCATGACCTCCGCCTGCCCCTTCCGTATGGTACGTATGGATGATCCGGCCATTAATCGCTGCCAAAGTATCCTCGACAAACCCGCCTTCATTTAAGGTATCAGTATGAATGGCAACTTGGATATCATACTTGTCCGCAACCTTGAGGCAGTGGTCAATGGCAGAGGCAGTCGTCCCCCAATCTTCATGCAATTTAAGACCAATCACACCGGCATTGATCTGTTCAATTAACGGTTCCTCAGCAGACGAATTACCCTTTCCTAAGAATCCTAGATTCATAGGGAATTCTTCAGCCGCTTCCAACATGCGGTGAATATTCCATTCCCCCGGCGTACAAGTGGTTGCATTTGTTCCCGTTGCCGGACCGGTGCCGCCGCCAATCATGGTGGTAATCCCTGATGACAGGGCTGTTTCGATTTGCTGTGGACTAATAAAATGGATATGGGCATCAATCCCGCCAGCGGTTACAATCATTCCTTCACCGGCAATGACTTCAGTCGAAGCCCCGATAATGAGATCTACGCCTTCCATTAAGAGAGGGTTGCCACTTTTTCCAATTCCAGTGATTCTGCCTTCACGAATCCCAATATCAGCCTTATAGATCCCGCTATAATCCAAAATAATGGCGTTGGTAATGACGGTATCCAGTGCTCCCTGTGCTCGTGTCACAAGCGGATGCTGCCCCATCCCGTCACGGATTACCTTTCCACCTCCAAATTTCACTTCATCCCCATAAACAGTAAAATCCTTTTCTATTTCGATAAATAAATCGGTGTCCGCAAGCCGAATGGCATCGCCTGTTGTAGGACCAAACATGTCTGCATATTGTTTTCTCGACATTCGAAAGCTCATAATGGGTTCTTTCCTCCTTGGTCCAATGGGCCATCCGTTTTATTATTTAGTCCATAGACTTCACGCTGACCGGCGAAGGGAACGAGATCTATTTCTTTCGCATCGCCAGGTTCAAAGCGGACGGCCGTTCCAGCAGGGATATTTAGATGCTTTCCAAAAGCTTGGTCCCGGTCAAATTTTAGCGCGCTATTTACTTCATAAAAATGAAAATGGGAGCCGACTTGAATCGGCCTGTCGCCTTGATTGAGCACCATGACCCTAACAGCCGTTCTCCCCTCGTTACAGATAATCGGCTCTAGTTTTAATCGATATTCTCCTGGTATCAATTCTCTTTCTCTCCCTCCCTAATTGGAAGTTATTTTACATTCACTGTGAAATTAACTCTCTATTTCGTAAAATAACTTCATTTTTTGTAAAATCGAACTTCTCATTCGTTAAATAAATTTGTTTTTTGTAAAATTAACTTTCTATTTTGTAAAATCCCCCTATTTTTCTTCTAAAATTAGCTTAAAGCCCCCAACCAAACCGCTCTAAATCTATCGAATCGGTTCATGTACAGTGACAAGCTTCGTTCCATCTGGAAAGGTTGCCTCTACCTGAATATCGTGAATCATCTCCGCGATCCCTTCCATCACATCCTCACTTGATAATATTTTGGCCCCTTCACTCATCAGTTCTGCCACCGATTTTCCATCTCTTGCACCTTCGATAATTTCGTAGGTGATCAAGGCAATCGCCTCAGGATAGTTTAATTTTAAGCCTCGGTCTTTGCGGCGCCTGGCCAAATCTGCCGCAACGACAATCATTAATTTTTCCTGTTCCCGCTGAGTTAATTTCATCCCTTACCTTCCCCCAGTAAATCATAAAGTGTACAGGCAATAATCTTAGTGGCATCAATCAAATCTTCGATGCGGATATGTTCATCGGCCCGGTGCCCGTTGGCCTCTTCTAGCAATTTAGGTCCAACACCAAACATGATCGTTGGGATCCCTTTTTCATAGAAATGACGGGCATCTGCATAAATGGGTACGCCGTTAATAGCTAATTCACCCTTGCCCTTCATAATAGACTGCCAATTCGAAGACAGAGCTGAAATCAATGGGGAATCTTCCGGAACAGGTCCGAAACTTTCCGCATGGAGAATTTTGCGAATCTCTATTTTTATTCCCGCGATCGTCTTAACGGCTTCTTCCACTACACTTCTAAATTCCTCCTCCGCTTGTGCCCCATCTTCACCAGGAATTAATCTCCGATCCACTCTGATCGTGCATTCATCAGGCACAACATTGGTGTTAATTCCTCCCGAAATGAGACCGACAACTAAGGTTGGATGATCAATTCCAGGCACAGTAGATTTTTTCGCAGCGAGAGTCTTTCTGTATTCATATAACCGATTCAGAATCTCAGTCGTCGCCTCTAGCGCATCAATTCCTGTATGAGGCAAAGCCGCATGGGCAGACTTTCCCACGATTTTCACTTCAAAATGTAAACATCCATTATGGGCATTAACCGCTGAATAGGTAAAGCCAGCAGCAATCGCCTGATCAGGTTTAATCTCACCTTGATCCAGCAGCCTTTTCGGTCCTAATTCTCCGCCTGTCTCTTCATCAAAAGTAAAGGCCAGGTCGACTTCCCCTTGCAACTGCTGACTGATTTTTGCCTGTTTCAAAGCTAAAACTGCGTATGAGTAGGCAGCAATATCTGATTTGGAGACAGCCACGCCACGTCCATACATCCTACCGTTAATGATTTCCCCTCCATATGGGTCAACACTCCAGCCTAACCCTGGCGGCACGACATCACCATGTGCATTTAGGGCTATATTTGTTCCCACTCCATTTCCAAACTTAGTGCGGCTTAGGACATTGGCCAGACTGATCATTCCAGCCGCCTTCACTGCCTCTTCCTCCACATCTAAAAGGGAAACATCCTCAAATCCAAGTTCTTGAAGCTGATGATATAAGAAGGCCGCAATTGGATAACAGTCGCCTGCAGGATTATCCGAAGGAACTTGCACGATCTTTTTTAATAAATCGATCATTTCTACTTGGTGTTCCTCAACCCATTGGATTAACCGTTCCTTATCCTGATTCATCAAATTCCTCCTTTTTACTAAAGACAAACACCAAACTTCCCTTTTTCCACCCCTAATTGGTCATCATAAATGACTTTCCCTCGTAAAATTGTTTTCTTCACTTTGAGTAAAAACTCCTTATCCTCATAGGGTGAATAAGCATTTCTAAAGGCCAAGGACTGTTTATCAACAATCGTTGATTCATCTAGACGAATCAACACTAAGTCCGCATCGAGACCAGGCCGAATCCTTCCTTTTCGTTCAGCGATTCCAAACCTCTCTGCCACATTTGATGTCCCTAATGGTAAAATTTGTTTAAGGCTGATTCTCCGTTTAAGGGCTTCATCAAGCAGTGAGAGCCATGTAAATTGAACCCCTTGAATTCCTCCCCATGCTTCCCAGATTGAATCCGTTGCTTTCATCGAATATAGGCATGGAGAATGATCAGACCCAATGGTGTCAATCCACCCTCTCAGAAGGCATTCCCAAAGCCCCTCTACTTCTTCACGCGGTCTTATTGGCGGTGCACATTTGAGGATGGCACCACTTTTCAGAAAATCCTCTTCATCAAAAATTAAATAATGCGGGCAGGTTTCAACGGTGACGTCTACTCCGCTTTTTTTGGCTTGCTCGATCAAACCGATTACTTTCGCTGAACTAATATGCACAAAATGAAGAGCTGTTCCATATTTTGCAGCAAGTTCTAGCGCATAATTAACAGCTTTCTCTTCTGCTGATACAGGTCTGCTCGCCAGAAAGGCCCTTCGTCCATTCATTCCAACCTTTTGTTTATAAAAAGCTGTCAACTTATGAATCTCCTCATTCCACTCTGCATGAAGGGCAAGGATCTTGTTATGTTCCTTTGCTGCTTGCATGGCCTGTTTCAATCCATCCGGAGATACGAATGGGAAATCTTCAATCCCACTCTCACTCATAAACGCCTTCCAAGCAATAATCCCCGCACTCATTTGAGAGAGCTCTTTCCGGTCAATGATGTTCGTTTCTGTTATTCCCCCCCACAGAGCATAATCAACATATGACCTAGTCGTTAAGTAGTCCTTTTTATCTAGTAAATTCTTAAAATTAGTGATGGAGGGGGCACAATTCAACGGCATATCAAAAATCGTCGTGGTGCCGCCGACTGCTGCAGCACGGCTTCCTGTCTCGATACCTTCCCAATCCGTTCTTCCCGGGTCATTGAAATGGACATGGGCGTCAATAAAGCCAGGAACAACCAGGCAGCCGCTTGCATCGATCACTGTATCTGTTTCCTCTTTCAATGGTTCTGCTTCACTTTTTACAAAGGAGTCAATGTGCTCATCAACCACTCGAATGTTTACCTCTCGAAAGCCTTCCTCTGTAAAAACAAGCCCATTCTTCACCCACAGTTCTTTCATGTTAGGATCCTCCTTAACTCCCGCGATACGTACTGTAGCCACCAGGTGAAATCAGCAATGGAACGTGATAGTGGGATTCGGTTTCCGAAATGCCAAAGCGAATAGGAACGCAATCTAGGAATGAAGGGTCTCCGAGTAAGGTGCCGCGCTTCCGATAATAATCGCCGATATGAAAACGAAGTTCATAGATTCCTTTTTTCATATTTTCCCCTTCGAGGAGAGGTTGATTTACTCGCCCATCCTCATTTGTCCGGCATGTCAAAATGAATTGAAACCTGTTTTCTGAATCAACTTGCCATAACTCCACTACCACTCCACTTGCTGGCTTACCAATACTTAAATCTAGAACGTGAGTAGTTAACTTTCCTGTCATTTCGGTAATTCCCCTGGATTTTCTAAATCATCACGTGTCATTGAGAAACATTGAAACCCGTATGGAGGACGCGGTTCGGTAAATACCTTTCCATCTTGTGAGGCTGGAATTTCGTCTAAAATGGTTTCCCACGTCCGGTTATTGGATTCAAAGCGAACCTCAACTAACTGTGGAAAACGCTCTAATACGCGAAGGCCAATGCGGTAGATTAGATTTTGGATGGAGGGAGAATTTTCTTCATGAAAAACCGTATAAGCAATATCCCTTACTTGCTCAGCTGCGACATACCCATTTGCTGAACTGCCCTTCGCATCCTCAAAATCGTTATAGCGCCATCCAATATTCAAGAAGATAAACAGCGGTCGATCAAAAGATTCCGGAAGTGTTGTATATTCGTCTTTCACAAACCCATAAAAGGAACTGCCTCGCACCTTTAAAAGCTTTAGTCCCTTTAAGCTGCAGAGATGATCAGTTGTGATAATGTCTTCTCCAGAGCGCTTCACTTCCACTTGAGCCAAAGACTGCTCATTTAATGAATAGCGAAATACTAATGGACTCGCTTCAAAACCATCCTTCGTCGGTACTTGAAGTTCATCAAATGGGATTTGTTCACTTGTAATATCGACTGCACTCATATGTGAATACGTTTCAAGGAAACGACGGGCGACAAATTCTAGGAACCCTTCTTGGGTGGAACCTTTATAATCGCCAGCATGTTTTAGAATAAAATTTTTCATCGAATCAGTTGCGACAACTAATGAATTATCGCCATCTTTAAAAGACGATAAGAAAGCATCACCCTCTACTGCCACCTTCACGTTCATTCCAAACAGAATATTGCTACGGCCCGTAAAAGCTGATTCAGGAATCGGACGGACTGCTGTGAGCGGGGCTGCGTAAGTACGATAAACCCAAACATCTGCTTTTCCATAACGCATCGTTCTTTGCATAGCATCATCCCCTTTATTCAATAAGATCGGTTAAGCGGAACCCAACAATTTTATAGACCTCGTTTAAGGCTGTCATGAATTCTTGTTCATAGGCATTAGCAACACGCACTTTCATTGCTGCAAGGATGGTATCCTTATTTTGACCCTTCACCGCCATGATAAAAGGAAAGCCAAATTGTTCAACATACCTTTGATTTAGTGACATAAACTCCTTATATTCATCCTTAGTTAACCGATCAAGCCCCACACCTGCTTGCTCTTTTTGTGAAACCTCTGAAATGATCAATCTAGTCCCGAGATCCGGATGGGCCCGAAGCAGTGCCAATTGCAATGCTTCCTCTGCATTTTTTACAACCGTCACCATTGTTTGTAAGAGCTCCTTACGGGAATGGACGGGAAGACTTTCCCATGCTGCCCTTGCCACCCATGGAGAGTGCTCAAACACCCATCCTACTGCACTCACAAACTCTTCTTTGTTCAATTGATTTACAGTGGCGATCGAAAGTCGCGGCTGGTTATTCACCACTCATGCCCACACCCTTCAGAATTTCATACTCCTCTTTTGTATCCACATCAAAAAAGTCCCACCCATTTTCATAGTCCACAAATCTTCCAGTTAATTGAGCCTTTTTAAAAAGCTGCCTAGCCCCTTCATCCCCTTCAAGTTTCAGTAAATCAGGAACTACTTTAGGTGAAAAAATAATTGGCGGTCTCGGAATGCCCTGAAAACTTGCTGCCCAAAACGAGATATCGATATTTTGGCGGAGACCCTCCGTGTAACGAGAAACCAAGTCATTGATAATTTGTATTGGCAGGAGAGGTTGATCAGCAAGAAGGATCATGATTCCTTTTGGCTCCATTTTCATCGCTTCTCGTAATCCTCTGTGCAAGGAATGGGCCTGCCCAAGGTCAGCGTCTTGACATACAACAGCTTTCCACTTTTCTCGGAGAAGAGTTTGAAAAAGCGGACGATCAATCCAGTGGAGATGATCCGCTTCCCTTGTCACCACAATGGTATAACGTAAATTAGATTTTACTGCTTTTTCTATGATTGAATGACCAATCGATTTTTTCCCCCATGGGAGTGCCAGCTTGTTACTTCCCATCCGCTGACTCTTACCCGCGGCAAGAATGACTGCGATGACTCCAGCTTTATCCTTCAAGGGTAATCACCTTTTGCTTCCTTTTACTCCGCTGCTGTTGTATTAGTTCTGCAACAATACTGATGGCAATCTCCTCAGGCCCCTCTGCTCCTATCGATAGACCTGCAGGACTGCTAATTTCCTGAGGGATCGCCAGTCCCTCGAGCAGACGTTGTGTCCTTTTTCTTGGACCAAGAACGCCTAAATACATTAAGTCCTTCCCTTTTAAATGATTCAATATCTCCTGATCCTTTTGAAATTGGTGCGTAAGGATCAGGACTGAATCAGAACGAGTCAAATGAAGCAGTGGTATCGTCTCGAGAGGAACTCCAACTAGCCATCCGTCAGCATCTGGAAAGTGGTCTACATTGCACAAGGCAGAACGCCAATCTGAAACAGTCACTGAAAATCCAGCCTGCGAGGCGATTTTCACCAATGGCACGGCATCAGCTCCAGCACCAAAAACAACTAATCGAGGTTTGGGTTCAAATGAATGAATATAAGCATTTGATGATAGTTCCGCAAAATATTTGATCCCGCTTTTCGGAAAGTTTTGATGAATTTCGTTTATTAGACTCTTAACCTCATTTACTCTCCTTCCATGCCATTTACCAAAATAATGTTGATCATCCGACAAAAATAAATAGTCAGAAACCGAATAATCCTCGGTCATTTTTTTCATCATCGTGACTCGATGGCCATTGTCCAAATGGAACTTTAGCTTTTGAAGGTGGTCACGTAGAAAGGCATCGACAGGTTCAAGAAGCACACGGATGACTCCGTTACAGCCTGCACCCTGTCCCCACGATAAATCGTCCTCCTCCCGCATATCATAAATTACAGTTTTTACTTTCCCTTCATCCCTTGCTTCTTGAGCTTGATAGGATAAGTCTGTTTCTAAGCAGCCTGCACTTAACATACCAACCTTTGTCCCGTCACTTCGTAACAACATGGATGTACCTTCCTTACGATAGGCGGATCCTTCTACATGAATGATGGTAGCTAAACAATCGTCTTCATGATAAGAATCAGAAAATAAGGCGTTTAAGATTTCATGAATCTCTTCCATCTTGGCCCCCTATTCTTTCCTAGTTTCTAACACTATATATATTGATAGACCTCCCAAAATACACCCATGTTCTTTTTCAATTTTCTACTGACCAGGTAGTTTTATGTAGATAGACGAACATACTGAACAAAGTCCATGTCATCTTTTTTCACCATACTATCCAAAAGAGGAATTAGCATCTACATTAATGTCATAAAATCTTACATAGAAATTTGGCGGATTGATTGTTTTCTCCTTGCACAATTTTATTTGAAAATCATGTCAGAAATCCTTTCAACAATAGAGCATTTGTGAGCATCTTACTGAATAATGTATGGTAAGTTCATTCACTGTCCTCAACTCCTGGCAACAAGGCTTACTCCTAACCTGCCAGTTAATCAACACAGATAGAATCGATCTAAATAGACCAATTGAAAATTAGAATGGAGTGCTGGTATGACGGATACTCTCTTTATGAAAAAGGCGATTGAGCTAGCATTAAATAATGTATTGACGAAACAAGGGGGACCGTTCGGGGCGGTCGTCGTCAAGGATGGAAAAATTGTGGGTGTAGGTCGAAATCAAGTGACAGCAACAAACGACCCTACTGCCCATGCAGAAGTACAAGCGATTCGAGATGCCTGCCGGAATTTAAACGACTTTCAGTTGAACGATTGTGAGATTTATACCAGCTGTGAGCCTTGTCCGATGTGTATCGGCGCCATTTACTGGGCTCGCCCTAAGGCTGTTTATTATGCCTGCACCAAACAAGAGGCAGCAAAGATTGGCTTTGATGATCAATTTATTTATGAACAGCTATCGCTTCCCATCGAAAGTCGAAAAATACCGATGAAAAAAATCTTTCCAACAGATGGAGACTTACCTTTTAGAACATGGGAGAATGCACAAGATAAAGTGGAATATTAATTTGACAAAAAGGATGTTGTCCTATGGAGAGAAAACAAATAATTAAACGAATCTCTGTATCCTCCAATAGAGAGCCGGCTGATACAGTCATTAAAAATGGCAAAATGATTGATGTCTTTACAGGTGAATTGTTGGAAGGTGACATCGCAATTGTTGATGGATACTTTGCAGGGATAGGTGAATATGAGGGGAAAAATGTCATCGATGCGAAGGGGCTATATATTTCCCCTGCTTTTATCGATGGTCATGTACACATTGAATCCTCGATGGTCACACCAAAGGAGTTTGCGAAGGTTCTTCTGCCGCACGGGGTGACCACGGTTATTGCCGACCCTCATGAAATTGCCAACGTATTAGGAACAGATGGAATACAATACATGCTTGATTCCTCGGAACATCTACCGTTTGACTTTTTCTTTATGCTTCCATCTTGTGTTCCAGCGACTGAATTTGAAAATTCCGGTGCTACTCTAAATGCCGATGACCTCAAACCGTTTTATCTCGAGCCACGTGTACTAGGACTAGCTGAAGTCATGAATTTCCCGGCAGTCTTCCACGCTGAACAGGACATGATTGAAAAGATTTTAACAGCTAAACAATCTGGTAAAAAAATTGATGGCCATGCCGCAGGCTTATCAGCTAATGATATTAATGTTTATATGTCAGCGGGGATTCGAACTGATCATGAAAGCACAACAGCCAGGGAAGCAAAAGAACGTCTCCAAAGAGGAATGTATTTAATGATTCGTGAAGGGACAGTGGCAAAGGACTTGCAACAATTGATTCCGATCGTCAATGAACGCAATGCCAGGAGATGCTTATTTGTCACCGATGATAAACATTTAGACGATCTTGTTCATGATGGAAGCATCGATCACAACGTGAGACTTGCTATCGCCTCAGGCCTTTCAACGATTACCGCCATTCAAATGGCAACCATCAATGCAGCCGAATGCTTTGGGCTCGAAAATAAGGGAGCAATTGCCCCCGGATACAAGGCCGATTTCTTCCTGTTTGATGACATGAATAAAATTAATATTAGAACCGTTTTTAAAGATGGGATTCCTGTTGTCGAGAATGGTCAGCTTACTATGGATTTAAACAACCAAACATTCGTTGAAACAGAACGATTGAGAAATTCAGTTCGTTACCATAAGCTAACAGAAGGACATTTCCATATTTCCCTAAAAACAAACAAAGCAAATATCATTGAAATTATTCCCAATAGCCTGGTAACCCGCCATCTGATTGAAAAGGTTGAAAAGAATGATGACGGGTTCTTTCAAACTTCTATAACCAATGACCAATTAAAGCTGGCCGTAATTGAACGCCATCACTTAAAAAATCAAATTGGTTTAGGAATTGTCAAAGGTTTGGGACTAAAATCAGGGGCCATCGCCACAACTATTGCCCATGATTCTCATAATCTAATTATTGCTGGAACAACAGATGAAGATATGGTAATTGCCGCAAAAGCAATCAAAGAGATACAAGGCGGGCTGGTCGTTGTTAACCACGGAGAAATCATTGCTTCATTGGAATTGTCCATTGCAGGATTAATGTCCGATCGTCCATATCAAGAGGTGTATTCTGGTCTTAAAGAAATCAATCTTGCACTTCAAAAACTAGGAGCAAATCATCACTTTAACCCGTTTCTAACCTTATCTTTTTTAGCACTTCCGGTCATACCAGAATTAAAACTTACAGATAAGGGGTTATTCAAGGTTAGTAACTTTAAACATATCGGTCTTGATACAAAAGAAGAGTAAAAAAAACATCCTCCTGCCATTTCGGTCGTGAGGATGTTTTCGTATATTTGATCTTATAAAGCAACCGAATCCTGTTTTTCAACTTTTCTATTATAATACCTATTGAGAAAATGCCCATTTAAGGAAGCAAGGACCTGCTGAAATAGCATGCCGACAACCACTGGCACCGCTACTGCCGCTGGAAAGTAGGAAACTGCGATTACTGCACCTGCACTGATATTTCTCATGCCGCCAGTGAAAGTCAGCGATATAACGTTGTCGCGTCCACCTTTAAAAAATTTCCCTATTAAAAACGAAAACAAGTAGCCAGTCAATGCGATCATAAAGACGGTAAACGTAATACTAACTAATTTAAGATTAATATTCTTTAAGTATGGTGCTACAACAGCCCCATTTAGCATGACCACAAAACCCAGGCATATTTTTGAAAAGGGCGCAAGACGTGTTCCCAATTGGTCTTTAATTTTCCCCTTGGTCACTTGGTTTAAATACATACCTACCAGCGAGGGAATAACAACCATTCCCAATAGTCCCTTCATAATACTGATAAAGTCCATCTCAATGGTTTCGCCCATAAATAACGATAGCGAATAAGGAACAATAATGGGTGAAAGTAAGGTATCGATTAAAATAATCGATAAGACGAGAGGAATATTCCCCTTGTAAATAGCCACCCACATGAAGCTTGTGACTCCTGTCGGGATTACCATTCCTAAAATAAGTCCCGTAATCGTATATATATCACCAGAAAAGACGACATGACCAACACTCCAAGCCCATATCGGCATAAGAATATGGAGGATTAACATCGCGATAAAAATGGGAAACGGATGAACAATTACCTCCTTTAACGAATGGAAATTGGAACTTAAACTTCCTGCGAAGGTCATAAATGCAAAAATCCATGGAATTAAGAAAGATAAGTCCTTTAGATAGATGCTGAATATTACTCCAGTCAATACACCAACTGGAGTGATTAATGGCATAATTCTTTCTAGTTGTTTATTTATCTTTTGCAGCATGTTAAGAATCTCCCTATTCGTCTTAAAGCGAACTTACATATATCTTTCAACCAGTAAGTCCATCCTTTTAAAGACGTCACTTTTTACTTATAAAGAATACCATACTTTCTTTCCTTCCTGTATCAAGCAATCTAAAAATCTTTCGAAATACGAAAAAATATACATGTCAAATATCTACTAAAGATGTATAATAATTGCAATCTATTTACATTGTATTGAAATGAGAAAGAAGTGAAGCAGTTGGCCAAAGCGCAAAAATATCAGATATACATGCTATTAGTATTTGTAATGGCCACATGGGGGCTGAATGTCATTGCGACGAAAATCATTGTTACGGCCTTCATGCCAGAGACCATTACTGCATTAAGGGTATTCACAGCAGGCATTTGTGTATTTATCATCCTTGGATTTTTAAAGAAAGTCAGGCTGCCCACTAGAAAAGAGTTTCGCTATATTTTTTTCGCATGCTTTTTTAACGTGGTATGCCACCATTTCTTTCTGTCACTTGGGTTATTAAAAACTTCTGCAACAAATGGAGGACTTATTTTAGGACTTGGTCCCTTGCTTACGACGATTGTTGCCTTTTTCTTATTAGGCACTAGGATCACGCTGTTTCGATTGTTGGGAATCTTGATGGGTTTTATGGGTGTTACGTTTATTGTAATATTTGGAAATGGCGGGGTAAGTACCGTCTCTAGTGGAGATATTTATGTGTTCTTGGCAATATTCGCCCAGGCATTTAGTTTTAGTATAATTAAAAAATGTTCTGATACGTTGGATCCGCGCTTGATGACAGGTTATATGCTGGTAATTGGTTCTGCCATATTATTTATCATTAGCTGTTTTACAGAACCAAATGGACTGAAAGAAATTTCTCATGGTTCTGTCAGCGTTTGGATGATATTTTTTGCTTCTGCCATTATTGCCACCGCGCTTGGTCATATGATTTACAATAATGCCATTGGTAAAGTGGGTGTAGCTGAATCGGCTATTTTTATCAATTTCAACCCGTTCTTCGCCTTGATCGGTGCCGTTATTTTTCTTGATGAGCAGATTACTGCATCGCAAATCTTTGGTTTTATCTTCATACTTGTAGGTGTTTTATTTGGGTCTGGTGCGTTTGAGGAATTCCTATCTCAATCCAAGCAAAAAAAGAATCGATTATATTTGAATAAAGTAAAGGACTTGCATTAATGTGACTCAGGCTTGGGTCACTTTTTTTGTCCCAAAAACTCAACCACAATACGCCTCAAGCCTTAGACATAAATAATTCTCTGGCTCATTGAGGAAAGTGGGAGGATTTCTTATCATTAACTAGAAGATGTAAGAAAAGGGGATGGGAAAAGTGAAAAGAATTGTCTTACTGCTATTGGTGATCACCGGATTATATATTCTCTACAATCAAGCTTCTACATTTGATTGGTTTAGTAAAACAAATAATAAAACCACACAGTCCGCAATGACAGAAAATATTGATGTCATTGAAGTGGATATTTCCAGTGTCAGCACCACAATTATTCCAGAGGATCGAAAAGATGTGAAAGCCATCTACAACGGCAAAGATAAGCTTACTGTTAGAGAGCATGGCGACACCATCGTGGTTTCAGTCAAACATAAGGGATTTGGTTGGTTCGACTGGTCTCCTTTCACCAAAAAGAAGAAATTAGAAATCTATATCCCAGAGGATTATCACCGCAAAATGCGCATCAGTTTAGGTTCGGGGAATGTTATTTTTTCCGGACAATCCAAAAGCAACCCGCTAAAACTAGACGAACTAAAAGTTGATATTGGTTCAGGTAACATGGACCTAAAAAACATGATGATCAACAAATTCGAACAAAATGTAGCGTCAGGAAATGTTGATATTAAATCATTACAAACAGAAACTGGATCTTTTGATGTAAGCTCTGGCAGCCTGGATGTAAAGGAATATACTGGTGCCATTCAAGCAAATGTTTCCTCTGGGGAAATTGATTTTCAAGTAGATCAACTGACAGATTCAATTGATATTGAAGTTAGTTCTGGAGATGTAAAACTAGACCTTCCTAACAATGCGGATTTCACGTTAGACGGAGATGTTACCAGTGGAGACATCATTTGTGAACTGCCATTGACATCAAAAAATATCAAGAAAAGAAGCATCGAAGGCATCCATGGCTCTGGTAAATACAAAATAGACCTGGATGTGTCCAGCGGAGATATTAGAATCCGTTAAGTTTCAAATGCGCGTGGATGTGCTAATCCATGCGTTTTTTTATTTTATTCCTATCAGGAACCTTAATCCGAAAAATATCATATTTTATTCTGGCTTGCGTTTTAAATACGGAAGGAGAGTTACCATGTATTACCATCCGCATCAATATCCAGTCTATCCTCCATTGTCTGCATACCCGCCTCAAATTCTGTTTCAACCGTATCCAAGGAGTTATCCGCCCGTAGATGTAAAAATATTTGAGAGCTCAGTCAAGTCATTTCGTCTATTAATGGATCAAGGGAGTATTTTGTTAGATCGCTTAGGAGATGTTGGCTTCGCTCGGAAAATGATGAGTGCAGCCCAGCAGGGTAAAAAAACGGAAGTTGATCACTTAATTAGTTCCGTTGGATTAAAAGTACCTGTTGAAACCCAATTTACACCATCTGGCGTCCAATTCGAACTCTACGCCTCACCGCACCCAAACAATCCTGAAAGCTGCTGCACATTAAAAGTATCGATGAAATGGGGGAAGTAAAGAAATATTTATCAAAAAAAGTGGTATCCCCATCACACTCGGATACCACTACTTTTTTCATCTCTAGATAAAAGATATCTATCCATCTGCTCAACTGGTATTGGTTTGCTAAAGAAATAGCCCTGACCAATCTTACAATCGTTTTCCTTGAAGCTGTTCATCTGTTTCGATTCCCTCTGACTTTAAATCATTGGAAAGAGAGTCAAAAGGTTCCCTCTTTTTGCATTAGTTTTCTTAGTTCCTTGGATCCACAAAATCAGGATAATCAGTTATAATTCCATCTACATTCATATTTAAGAGAAATTCTGCCGCTTCATGGCTGCGCACAGTCCAGGATTGAATTTTCATACCGTTTGCGTGTACTTGCTTGACTAATTCTTCCGTTACAATTCCGTAGTTTGGGTTAAAGTAATCTGCGTAGGCAGCAAATTCTTTTAATGCTTGTTCCGTTGTGTCCGCTCTATTCGAAGTCAGGACTCCAATTGGTACCTTAGGAAGCAGGCTGTTTGTTATTTTCATGGATTCAAAATTAAATGATTGAATAATGATTTTTTCATTTTGCGGTTTATCCAAGTTTCGTTCTTTTAATTCTTGGGCTACCATTTCTTCAATTCCAGGATAAAGCTCAGGGGACTTTAATTCTATTAAAATACCAATTTTCCCATGATATCGGTCAAGAATTTCATCGAAAGCAGGAATCTTTTCCCCTTTAAATTGTTCCCCTTTCCAGCTGCCTGCATCAAGACTCCTGATCTGGTCAAATGTTAAGTCTTTAACATACCCTGTACCATCTGTTGTTCTATCAACCTTTGTATCATGAATGATGACCAATTTCCCATCCTTGCTTCTTTGAACATCAATTTCAATATAATCTGCTTTCATGTCTACCCCTTTATCAAAAGCAGCAATGGTGTTTTCAGGCGCATACCCAGATGCTCCGCGGTGGGCAACGGTATCCATTTTTCGTAACTCCCCAGTTGTTTCTGCAGCAAACGCCTGTTGAAACGGACTAAATAATAAAGTAAAAGCAAGTCCAGCCCCTAATAAAGTTGTTTTTCTCATTTTTCCTCATCTCCCTTTCATATGTGTATTACATAGAAAATTGTATGAGAAAAATGTTAAGTCACTATGGTATTCACATATAGTCATTATTAATATTATGTAAAAAAGTATAGGTACTTGTTCATTCCATAATTTACAAAAAAGCCGTTCTTTTTCCTTTTGCTAAATTAAAAAGGCAGAAACCGGATAACGGCCCTGCCCAATATACACTCTACGAGATTCATTCAGGGCAGGCCCGCAGCCTTTTTCCCTCTAATTCATTACTTCAATAAATATATTCTTGTTTCATAGGGTTTAAGAGTAAAATTTTTCCGTAATTTCTTATCCACACCGTCATAATTATGAAGAACGAGTTCAGAGGTTGAAAAAGATAAACTTCCCGGGAGACGGAACCTGGTCGATTTTCCACTAAAATTGTTAATAACAATCGCTTTTAGATTTCCTAATTTGCGCGTGTACACAAACAACTTCGGATGATTCGCTGCTAATAAATCATAGGTACCGTAAACAAACACAGGATTCTCTTTTCTTAAACGAATCAATTTTTTGTAGAAAGAAAGGATTGAGTTTGGATCATTTACTTGTGCCTCGACGTTAATCTCTGTGTAATTCGGATTGACCCCAAGCCAAGAATGCTTCGCTGCTGTAAATCCACCTTTATTGGTTGCATCCCATTGCATTGGTGTCCGCGCATTATCCCGTCCCTTTTCCCAAATAACCTTCATAATTTCATCATGGGAACGTCCTTTTGCCGTTTCAACATGATAGTAGTTAGTCATGCCAACATCGTTGTATTCATCAATGGAAGGGAATTGGACATTTGTCATCCCAATTTCCTGGCCTTGGTAGATAAACGGGGTACCCTTCATTAGAAAATATAGTGCTCCTAACATTTTGGCACTCTCTTTCCAATACTCCTTGTCATTTCCCCAGCTAGAAACCCGTCGCGGCTGATCATGATTTTCAATAAATAAGGCATTCCAGCCTCTGCCTTCCAAACCTGTCTGCCACTTGGTTAAAATCTTTTTCAACTTACGAACATCAATCGAACCTTCTGCATCCTTATCCCACAGATCTAAAAATTCGAATTGAAATATCATATTAAAATAGCCGTTTTCTTCGCCTACCCATTGATCTGCCTCATCTAGTCCAACACCGTTCGCTTCCCCAACGGTCATAATATCATAGTTCTTTATGGTTCTTTGAGAAAATTCTGTCAGGAACTTATCAATTCCTTCCACATTCATCATTTTAGGAAAACAAGGCACGTAATCTAAGTGGTCTGGGTTTGGCATATCAGGGAATCCTGGTTCTTTTTTAATATGCGAGATGGCATCTACTCGGAAGCCGTCAATCCCTTTTTCCAGCCACCAGTTCACCATATCGTATAAAGCATCTCTTACCTCTGGATTTTCCCAATTCAAATCAGGCTGACGTGCGGAGAAGATGTGCATGAAATACTGTTCTGTTTCCTTATCATATCTCCAAGCCGGCCCACTGAAAATTGACTCCCAATTGTTCGGGGCTTTTCCATCTTTGCCATCTCTCCAAATGTACCAGTCTCTTTTCGGGTTGTCTTTTGAGGAACGCGACTCGATAAACCACGGATGTTCGTCGCTCGTATGATTGATGACCAAATCTAGGATTAATTTCATCCCACGCTGATGAACGCCTTCAAGCAGCTCGTCAAAATCGGCCATCGTCCCGAATTCATCCATAATATCTTGGTAATCGGAAATATCATAACCATTGTCGTCATTTGGTGATTTATACATGGGTGAAAGCCAAATCACATCAATTCCTAGATCTTTGAGGTAATCTAATTTGGCCGTAACACCTTTTAAATCACCAATTCCGTCCCCATTGCTATCCATAAAACTACGAGGATAAACTTGATAAGCGACACTTTCTTTCCACCATTTTTTATTCACTTGGGCACCTCAGTTCTTTCAAGTAAATCTATTCATAAAGATTAGGCAGCTTCGATTTCAAGTAATTGATGCTGATTTCAATACTTTCAAATGGCGTACGGCGGCTTATATCCTGTTCAACCACCCACCATTTGACACCAGCTTCTCCACCTGTATTTAAGACGGCGTCAAGATCAACGCCGCCGGTTCCAAGCTCTGCGAAAAATTGTTCTTCATCGGTTGTCATGTCTTTTAAATGAATAATCGGTGTTCTATTTTTATATCGATTGATCCATTCAACCGGTTTTTCACCCGCTTTTGTCAACCAGTAGATATCAAATTCAGCCTTTACATAGTCGATGTTGGTATCATCCAAAATAGCTGACAATGCCCTTCTTCCATCAGACAAGCGGGCAAGTTCAAAATCATGATTATGGTAACAAAGGGTAATTCCTTCACGCTGGCACGCCTCACCCGTTTGATTTAATATTGAAATCAGCGCTTGATAATCCTGTTCGCTGCGACGATCTTCCATTAAGTATGGACAAACAACATATTTACTATTTAATATTTTCATTTCTTCAATGACTTGAGACAAATTGTTTTCCAAATGCTCAAGCGGGACATGGCTGGCTGCAGCGCGAAGACCAAGATCATCCAATAATGTTTTAACCGCCTTTACAGATAATCCGCCATAGCCAGCGAATTCCACGCCATCAAATCCCAGCTCAGCCACTTTTTTCAGTGTGCCCGCAAAATCCTTTTCACTTTCTTCCCGTAAACTGTACATTTGAACGGCCACAGGTATGTTTTTCGTCATTACACCCACCACATTTGGGATACCGATTCTTCAATTAGCACCGATTTCAAATTGGTTACTGCACGATTGAAACCTTCGTTAATTGACATAATTGGATCCTCATGTTCAATGCTGACCACATAATCATACCCGTAGGTGCGGAGTGCACTCATCATATCAGACCATTCTTTTAGGCTATGTCCACAGCCAACTGAACGGAACGACCATGCCCTCGTTTTCACTTCTCCATAAGGCTGCATATCCGTTAATCCATACATATTCACATTTTCCTGATCAATGTATGTGTCTTTGGCATGAAAATGATGAATTGCATTTTCTTTCGCTAAAATTTTTATTGCTGCTACCGGGTCAATTCCCTGCCACCATAAGTGGCTTGGGTCTAAATTAGCACCAATGGCATCACAGGTTTCCTCACGGAGCTTCAAGAGTGTATACGGGGTGTGAACTAAAAATCCTCCGTGAAGTTCAAGCCCTATTTTTACGTTGTGGTCCTTGGCAAATTGACCAACTTCCTTCCAATAAGGAATCAGCTTTTCTTCCCATTGCCACTTTAACACATCGCCATATTCATTCGGCCACGGGGTTACTGGCCAGTTTGGATATTTAGCTCCCTCATGGTCACCTGCTGTACCCGAAAAACAGTTAACAACCGGCACTTCCAAAAGTGCAGCAAGTTTAATCGTTTTTAAAAGTGTTTCGTGTGAGTTTTTAGCAAATTCTTTTTCAGGAGAAATTGGATTTCCATGGCAGCTGAAGGCACTGATCGTTAGCCCGCGCTCTTCTACTTTTTGAATATACTCTTGGCGCGCCGCTTCACTTTCTAATAACGTATCTAAATCACAGTGATTGTTTCCAGGATAGCATCCCGTTCCGATTTCAACTGCATGCAGTCCAGCTTCTTTGACAGTATCAAGCATTTCCTCAAATGATTTTTCAGCAAATAATACAGTAAAAACTCCTAGTTTCATAATGAATTCTCCCTTCTTAAAGTTGAGATACTTTAACGATTTGTTTCGTTTCATTAGATTGAAGGGCTGCTAAAATCACTGCTAGTGATTTCAGGCCTTCTTCTCCAGGAATAAGCGGCTCTTGGTTCTGAACAACCGCATCCACGAAGTGATTGATCACATGTGTGGTCCGTTGTCCGCCCGCATCATTTGACTGAATTTTTCCAAGCTGATAATTAATCACATCTCCGTTGGCATACTGAACAACTAGTGAATTATTTGGATCATCCTCTAAACGAAGAATCGCTTTTTCACCATAAATAATCGTCGAGTTATCTTCTTTGCTGACATAAGCCCAGCTGGCGGCAAGGGTTCCGATAATCCCGTTCTCAGTCTTTAATATACAAACCGCATTGTCATCGACATCAGCGAAAGCTTTGGCACTTGTTTCAACAAAGGAGCCAACCTCGGTAATTTCTTCACCTAGTACAAACCTTAATAAGTCGGTCTTATGGACTCCTAAATCACCCATTGCACCAACGAATGCTTTATCCTTTTCAAAAAACCAGCTGTCTTTCCCATCTACACTCCAGCCCTCTGGACCGCCATGCCCAAACGCTGTGCGGAAACTATAAATTTTGCCGATTTCACCGCTTGCAATTAACTGACGTGCTCGTTGGTGTGATGGTACAAAGCGCTGATTATGGGCAATCATTAACTTTTTGCCGCTTTCTTTAGCTGCGGCAATCATGGCTTCTGCTTCCTGTTTTGAAGTGGCCATTGGTTTTTCGCAGAGTACATGTAGACCTGCATTTAGGGCCGCAATTGAAATGGGGGCATGAAGATAATTCGGTGTACAAACGCTGACAGCATCGACTATACCACTGCTAACTAACTCTTCATAATTTGTGTAAGCTTCCACTTCATATTTTTCTGCAATCTCGTTAACCCGTTCTTCATTAATATCACAAGCTGCGACTAACTCGACATTTTGATTCGCAAGATATTCAGGTATATGGCGGTGCTGGGCAATGCTGCCGCAACCGATTACTCCAACTCTTAACTTTTTCATTATTGATGTCCTCCTTTAATTTGTTCTAGCGGTTTCGCATTTCCGTAGACTGGACGTTCCCGTTTGACAGGTGCTGCCCATTTGACTGCATTGATGATTACACGCTGAATCTGTTCATAATGGTAAGTCGGATAAGTTTCATGGCCCGGCCTGAAATAAAATACTTTTCCATTTCCACGTTTGTAGGTGATTCCGCTGCGGAATACTTCGCCGCCTTCAAACCAGCTCGTAAAGATAAGCTCATCTGGCTGCGGGATATCGAAGTGCTCGCCATACATTTCTTCTTTGGATAGTTCAATATATTCAGAGATTCCTTCTGTTATTGGATGGCTTGGGCTCACAACCCAAAGGCGTTCTTTTTCATCGGCTTCCCGCCACTTTAGATCGCAGCTGGTCCCCATTAAGGTTTTAAAGATTTTTGAAAAATGGCCGGAGTGAAGAACAATTAATCCCATTCCATCGAGAACACGCTGTTGAACTTTTTGAACGATCTCATCTTTCACTTCTCCATGGGCGAGGTGCCCCCACCAAACCAGGACATCAGTGGCTGCTAATACCTCATCTGTTAAGCCATGCTCTGGCTCATCAAGAGTAGCCGTACCTGTTTCAATACCTTCAGCCTGAAGGAATTGGGCGATGGTGCCATGGATCCCTGTTGGATAGATATCTCTGACGACTGGATTTTTTTGCTCATGACGATTTTCATTCCATACGGTAACTTTCAACATAATGAATGACTCCTTTGATTGGTTACTTTATTATTAATTTTAGAGATTGATAGAATATATGAAACGGCTTACATTGACAGATAGGGTGGAAAATATTGAACTCCACTTGCGTGGGTACATTTACCTTGGTTGGTGATATTTCCTCTTTGCGTTCAATGGAATGCTCTTTCATTTACAGGGGCGGCCCATTTTTTCCCCTTATCGGGCAATGGAGCGCTCTTTCATTTACCGGCGCGGACCACTTTTCCCCTTAACGGGCAATGGAGCGCTCTTTCATTTACCGGCGCGGCGATTTTTTCCCTTTTGCGGGCAATGGAGTGCTCTTTCATTTACTGGCGCGGCTCTTTTTTCCCTTTTGCGGGCAATGGCGTGCTCTTTCATTTACCAGGGCGGACCACTTTTCCCCTTAACGGGCAATGGCGTGCTCTTTCATTTACCAGGGCGGCCCACTTTTCCCCTTAACGGGCAATGGAGTGCTCTTTCATTTACCGTCGCGGCCCTCTTTTTCCCTTTTCGGGCAATGGAGTACTCTTTCATTTACCGTCGCGGTCCGCTTTATCTCTTATCGGGCAATGGAGCGCTCTTTCATTTACCGGCGCGGTCCGCTTAATCCCTTTTCGGGCAATGGCGTGCTCTTTCATTTACCGGCACGGCCCACTTTTTCCCTATTGCGGGCAATGGAGCGCTCTTTCATTTACCGCCGTGGCGATTTTTTCCCCTTAACGGGCAATGGAGTGCTCTTTCATTTACCAGGGTGGCACTTTTTTCCCCTTAACGGGCAATGGTGTGCTCTTTCATTTACCGGCGCGGCCCATTTTCCCCTTAACGGGCAATGTAGCGCTCTTTCATTTACCGTCGCGGCGATTTTTTCCCCTTAACAGTGAATGGGGTCCTCCTCCATTTACCGCTAAGGGACTTTTTTTATTTCATAGGTAAATGAAACAATAGTATAAATCTTTTACACCAGTTCAGCTTTGTACAAATCAAAATCCTTAATGACTTCGTTCATTTCAGCTGCTTTGAAAATAGTTTCAATTAACCGTAAGACACGCAGCACTTCTGTATTTTTTACGATAGGGTCAGCCTTTCCTTCAATGACGGAAATGACGTTTTCGAAAAAGCTTTCCATCGTTGATTCTATCTCTGGTAATTCAGATGTGCTGACAGCTGCTTCCGACGGTGGAGCCATTGTTTTCGTTAAGCCTTGCCCGGCCTGAATTGGTTTTGGGGATTCTATATCCACACCGAAGTTTTGGGTCACAATCCTCCCTGCTACGCTCCAATCCTCAATCACTGCTGTGCCGGCAGTCCCTTTGACATACCATCTAGGCAATTGAATAAAATTCGTGGTCCCAACTTCAATTATAGCTGTGCAGCCATTTTCAAACGTGATGATTGTCTGAAAACCATCATCTACTTCATCCCCTAGAACAAAACTTAAATTGGCGTATACGCTTGCAATCTTACTATCGACCATAAACAGCAATTGATCGAGTAAATGAACTCCCCAATCAAGGAGCATTCCCCCGCCATGTGCTTTCAAATGGCGCCAATCGCCCGGGATCCCGTTTGCGCCTTGGACGCGCGATTCAATGTGAAAGACGTTACCGATCATCGTTTTATCGTATATTTTTTTTATCGTTAGAAAATCCTTATCCCAGCGGCGATTTTGGTGAACCACAAATTTACGATTGTTTGCTTCTGCAACCTGGATAATTTCTTCTAATTCCTCGCTGTAAATAGTGACTGGTTTTTCACAGATGACATGTTTTTTCGCGACTAAAGCAGCATTCGCTATTTCTTTATGTACTTCGTTAGGCGTTGCAATCAGAACGAGGTCTACATCCTGATCGGATAAAACGTCAGAGTAACTTTCATATACTTTATATCCATCTGCTAGGGATGCTGCACGTCTTTCTTCTAAAGTATCAAAGGTCCCAACGACGTTTATTGTTTGATTTTCTTTGAGTAATTTTGCGTGATAGCTTCCCATCCCGCCATAACCAACAATCACTAAATTATAGGTTTTATTTGTCATTTATATTCTCCTTCAGGACTTACTTATTTGATTCCATCTTAAACTTTGTCTCATCAAATAAACATAGATGATATAATTGAAACATCGACTATTTTGCTATTTTATTTTTTTAGAAGGTGAGTACATGACCACGAATATATTTTTTTGCGGGTATTCCTTTCACACAAATGGATACCATGCCCAACATAAATCCGGATACCCTTCGTATCTTTTTCGCCTGCAATCAGAAGGTGTCTGTGAAGTAGTGGTGAAGGGAAGAAAAATGGAACTCGAGAAAGGAGACCTTCTCCTCATTAAACCAGGGGATCATTATGAACTGCTGGTTAAAGCGGGACAAAACAGCGGGGACTATCACATAGTCTGTGAAGGAGCTTGGGTGGACGAGTGGTGGAGCCGTTCCGCTAAGCCGCCTGTCTCCCGAATCGATCTGGATGAAAAACTGCTCTCCTTATGGCGGCAAATCATAAACGAAAAACGCCGTCCATCCTCGAGCCAAAACGAAGAACTCACCGGTTATTTGCTGCGAGCACTCTGTTTATACCTGGAACGAGGTGTCAACGAAACGGTTCCTACCTTCAATCACCCGTATACCGTCACACGGATGATGAGGTACATTGAAGAGCATGCCCTAGCAGCATTTAAAGTGGAGAATGTGGCACGCCATGCTGGTCTTAGCGTTTCGCGTTCCGTTCATCTTTTTAAAAGCAGTGTCGGGAAAACGATGGTTGAATACGCCTTAGAAATCCGTTTATCCGCTGCAGTCGAGCGAATGAAATACACATCCATGACACTTGAACAAATTGCCGAAGATTGCGGCTTCGGCAGCTATCCTTATTTTCACAGGGTATTTCATAAGAAATATGGCATGGCCCCTGGGGCGTATAGGCGTCTGGAATACTAGAATTCAAGAATAGTAAATAGTATTTGAATCAGTTATTAAAAGCAGACGGTATAGCGGGAATCTTTTATAGATTCTCGTTACCATCTGCATTTTGTTCATCTATGGTTGTAGGAATTTGGTGACTGCATGATTGACGTTCAACCAATTTATGTGGAATGATAATGCGCTTGGTCGGTTCTGATCTATTTTCGATTTTTTGAATTAAACTCCTGGATGCCTGATATCCTAGTTCAAAAATATTAATATCAATGGAAGTTAAGGGTGGTTTTGACATTTCTGATAAAAGGACATTATTAAAGCTAACGACAGAGATTTCTTCCGGAACCCTGATTCCCAGCTCATCTAAAGTGCTCAGTACACCTAGTGCCATTAAGTCGTCAACCACAGCGAGCGAAGTGGGGCGTTGTTCAAGCGCCATTAATTCACTCACCGCTTCTTGACCGCCTTCCCGAAGGAATTCTTCATGAAGGATATATTCATTTTTTATAGGAATGTTTGCCTTATTTAAAGCCTGCTTATACCCATTCAAACGGTCAACTGTAACCATTAGCTCCAGACTTCCGCCAATAAAAGCGATTTTCCGATGTCCATGGTCAATTAAGTATTCAGTAGCCTCTCTCATTGCACGAACATTATCATTATCAACATGTGTAATTTCTTCTGCATCTTTAGAAGGTTTTCCAATAACAACAAAAGGAAAATCCCTTTCTCTTAAATACGAAATGGCTTTATCCTCCACCTTGGAATTAAGAAGAATCATCCCATCTACTCGTTTTCCCTGAACCATGTGGATGACTGCTTCAAATATTTCCTCGTCTGATTTTCCAGTCGTCATATGCATGGCATATTTTTTATTATGGGCACTTTCACTGATTCCCTGTAACACCATTGAAAAAAAAGGATTCTGAAACACCACATCACCAGAGCTTGGCATGACAAGCCCGATTGTTTGGGTAGATTGAATGGCAAGACTTCTGGCATTTTGGTTAGGATGATACCCTAGCTGCTCCATTGCTTTTTTAACTTTTCGTTTCGTCGCTTCACTGATTCGCGAATTATTGGCAATTACTCTTGAAACAGTTGATGGGGCGACATCTGCAAGCTTTGCCACATCCTTAATGGTAACAGCCATTTTCTTCTCCCCTCTCATTCGAAGTTCATTGATTCTTACTACTAATTTTAAAATAATAGAAACGATTATTTTTGCATACTCCAACATTTACGAAAACGGTTGCACAATCCACTCTTTATTATAAAGGCTTTATAATCAGTTATACAGATAAAAAATATAGACCTCTCGATTTCAATAACGATATATCAGAAAATTTGGATTTTATTTCTGATTTTCTATTGAATTGCGCTGAGAAATAGATATAATTAATTTTGAAAACGATTGCGCAAACGTTTGCACAATACGACAGCCTCCTAAGCATCTTACATACGATTTTTTGTGCAATTTCATGCAAACGGTTTCCTAGATTAATAGAGTAAGGGAAAGGAGATTTTTCATGAAGAGAAAGCAGAAATCACTTCTGTCACTTGTTACAGTAGTTGGACTAATTCTTCAATTATTTTCTGGACTTGTGACAAGTCAAACAGCCAAAGCGGCAGAAACAGAACCGAAGCAGGTTGTACTTGTTGGCAGTCTGCAGGCAGTTTTAGGGAATTCAGGAGATTGGGATCCATCCTCTTCCAAAACGCAAATGGCTTACCAAGGAAATGGTTTGTATAGCTTTTCCGGCACACTGCCGGCAGGAGCATATGAGTACAAAATCGCCATTGGAGGAAGCTGGAATGAAAATTACGGAGACGGCGGCGCGCCTGGCGGAAACAACATTAAACTAAGTCTGACCGAACAAAAAGAAGTCACCTTCTACTACAATGACAATACCCATGCTATTGCTGATAGTACCCATTATACAATTTTGGCAGAAGACAAGATGCCTCGTTTAGTTGGAAGCATTCAACCTGCCATTAAAGCAGGGTCTACCTGGAGTCCGGCAGACTCAACAGCGTTAATGGAGGACACCCATTTTGACAACATCTACTCCTTTACTGCTAAGGTACCTAGAGGTAGCTACGAATACAAGATTGTATTGGGCAAGGACTGGACGGAATCCTACCCTGCTTCAAATGAGAAGCTGAATGTACTCTCTGATACGACAATCACATTTTTCTATAACAACCAAACAAAAGAAGTTTATTCAGATTATAAACCTATTGGATCTGATGGCATGATAGATAAGAATGGGCTTTATCATGATTCATGGGACCAAGTATACCGGACGCTTTTTGGGGCAATTCCTGCAGGGAAACCCGTCACATTACGGGTATCGGCTAAAAAGGGTGACCTAACAAGAGCCAGCCTGTATGTGAAAAACTATAATACAGGCACAACAAAGGTGCTTTCAATGAAAAATGCAGGCTGGACAGACACAAAGGACAAAGGTGCCATTGAGTTCTGGGAAGCCACCTTTACTCCGTCTGACAAAGGAGTTCACGGCTATAAATTCATTGCCGGGGATCAGGATACAACAGTGGAATACGGAGAAGACACACAGGATGGGCATACCGGTAAAGCGGAGGATAAAAATGCAGGACTCTTCCAATTGACCGTTTTCGACCCGGGCTATCAAACACCGGATTGGATGAAGGAAGCTGTTGTTTATCAAATCTATCCTGATCGTTTTTATAACGGCAACAAAGCAAATGACCATGTAAAGGATCAGATTGGAGCTCGAGGCAGCCAGCCAATAGAACATCCCGACTCCTGGTCATCCTTGCCTGATAATCCATATGAACAAGGCACTGGCTCCTACACAGGGGACGGAGAATTTACAAACGACTTCTTTGGCGGCGACATTGCTGGTATTAAGGCGAAGCTTGATTACCTTCAATCACTTGGCGTCAATACCCTTTATTTAAACCCAATTGCACTTGCACCGTCCAACCATAAATATGATGCAACAGACTATAAACAGGTGGATCCGATGTTTGGCTCGGAAAAAGAATTCGAGGATTTCGCCAAGGAATTGTCTAAACGGAACATGCACCTGATTTTGGACGGGGTATTTAATCATGTGGCTGATGATTCCATCTATTTTGACCGCTACCACAAATATAAAACAGTAGGTGCCTATGAATACTGGTCTCGTATTTACGATTTAATGAATAACGAAAAATTGTCTGAAACTGCAGCTAAGGATAAGGCCCAACAGCAACTCATGGCTGAAGGACAAACCTTTAGCCCATACGGCTTTGAAAACTGGTTCCATATTGAAAATGTTAAAGTTCCAAATGAAAAAGTCAACGGTGTTTCGACGGGTGAGCATTATAAGTATGAAGGCTGGTGGGGATACGACAGTCTTCCTGTATTCGAATCCGTTAACGGCACAAAGGTTAACCATCCAAGTGAACTTAACAACACAGCATTGGCAAATTATATTTTTTATGACAAGGACTCAGTAGGAAAAACTTGGATTAATCGAGGTTCATCTGGCTGGCGCCTGGATGTAGCTAATGAAGTGGACAGTTCCTTCTGGCAGGAATTCCGCAAGCAAATGAAGTCCAAGACTATGATAGGAGCCGGAAAAACACTTCAAAAAGAAGAAAAGCCACTTATTCTAGGTGAAATTTGGGATGATGCATCCAAGTACTTCTTAGGGGATCAATATGACTCAGTCATGAACTATCGTTTCCGTGGAGCCATTTTGGATTACTTAAAGAACGGTAATGCCGCAAATGCACAAAACACCCTTCTCGCTATACAGGAGGACTATCCAAAGGAAGCTTTTTATGCCCTCATGAACCTGATGGGATCACATGACACAGCTCGGGCAATCTTCCTGTTAGGTAATGGAACGGATACGTATTTCAGAGCGGAACAAGATCCGAACTACAAATACGATGAAGGTGTGAAGCGATTGAAACTGGCTTCTATCCTGCAAATGGGTTACCCTGGAGCACCGACCATCTATTATGGAGACGAAGCGGGTCAAACAGGATCCAAAGACCCTGATGACCGACGCACATATCCGTGGGGGAACGAAAACAAAGAACTCATTGCACACTATCAAAAGATTGGTCAAATTCGCGAGGAAAATGCTAACCTATTCGCTCATGGCGATCTGCACCACATATACGCAAAGGATGATGTGTTAGCCTATGTCCGGACAAAAGAATCAAAATCCGGCCTAGTCATTATCAACAGAGGGAAAACCACACAAACAGTCGATATCGATACAAAAGAGTTGCTGGCGAATGGTCTTCGTTTTGTGGATCAATTGGATCCTAAATATGTGACTACAACGAAAGATGGCAAGCTGTCATTAAAAGTTCCTGCAGAATCCGGAAGAATGTTAATAACAGTTAATGAAGTTAAACAACTGCAGCCTGTTAAAGAAGTTACCGGCACAGCTGGTTCTAAGGAAGTTACTTTAAGCTGGACAGGAACCGGTACAAAATACAATGTCTATCAATCTACTGTTTCAGGTGGATTATGGACAAAAGTGAAGGAAACAACAGGTACATCTGTGAAAATTTCCGATTTAAATAATGGTCGTACCTACTATTTTACTGTTACGGCCGTAAATGAAAGTGGGAATGAATCTGTACCAGCTGCCTCATCCGGCCTTGTGCCTCATTACGATGCTTCAAAGGCTAGTATTAAGGAACTGACTACTTTAGACAACGGGGAATTGAATCTGGCACAGGCCTCCAAAGTTAAAGCAGCTTTTTACCTGGAAGGTGCGACCGAAACTGGTGCAGCAGAAGGAATTACGGCTGAACTTCAAGTAAGAATGAAAGGCCAAACCGCTTGGACATCTTACCAAACCCTGTATAATGGCCAGGATCAGGGAGACCAGGCAAATGAGTTTCAGGGAAGCTTTATAGCTTATGAGGCGGGAACATATGAATACCGAATGGCCTTTACGCCGGATTTAGGAAATACATGGGTTTACTCAATTACTGGTGAAGTAACCTTTTCACACGGCACGTCTGATACTTCCCCACCTGCTGGTGATGTTACTTTGGACACTCCGATCAAGGAATCCGGCCAGGTCAACTTGATCTGGCAACTCATTCAGCCGGATCAGCCATTTAAAACGGTCATTTATCGTGACGGCCAAATTCTTTCAACATTGGACGGCAATACCACTTCCTTCCGTGATTATCAGGTAGCAAATGGTACCACTTATAAATACCAAGTTCGTGTTTATGATCAGGCTGGAAACTATGTGGATTCAAACACAGTAAGTGTAACACCGGAAATTGTTATGGTACAAGTAACCTTTAAGGTGCATGCACCGGATTACACTCCATTATCAGCTCAAGTCAATATACCAGGCAGCTTAAATGGGTGGAATACTAGTGCTTGGTCTATGAGCCGGAATGGCGCTGTGACGCCTGATTGGGAATACACAGTGGAGCTTGAGGAAGGAACAGAGCTTACGTATAAATATACGAGGGACAATAGCTGGGATCATGAAGGTTTGGCAGATCATACGCCATCTGATCATTCGGATGACGATATCAGTAACTATGGCTATGGCGCCCCAGGAACCGATATGAAAATTGTGGTCACGAACCAAGGCAACAACAAAATGGTGGTACAGGATACGATTTTGCGCTGGATTGATATGCCGCTGACAGTCAGTCAAATTGATGTGAATGGTAAGACTATGACCGTCAAGGGGAATGCGATTAAGGGTTCTGACTTCACCATCAATGGGGAAAAAGTGACAGTCGGAAATGATATGAATTTCACTCTATCCTTTACCCTTCAAGCAGGACAGACACAAGTACCTGTTCATGTCGAACCAACTGACTCCACAAAGTCCACCATCTTTAAAGAGGACGGCGGTTCTATTAGCAAGAATACAAAGAACTATGTCATCGATGTCCTAACAAAAACGATAAGCGAGACCAAGTAAGTGGTCATCGAAAAGGTCTGCCGGGATCATGGCAGACCTTTTTTGCTGAAAGTTAAGAAAAGCGACTTGGTATTGACATCAGCTTTCACATCTGTTGTTTCCGCATAAAGCTCGATTATAGAATCTTTGAATATGCATGGAAATATACATTAACTCTGCATCAGGATATTTTATCCGGTATTTCCCTTCCAAAAATTGGCCAACCTCTTGTGCACAGGCATATGTCACTTTAAAATTTTCCTTGATCATCGAAGCCATTTTTTCATCATAGTCATGGTTCGTCCCATTTGCTAATAGGCTTTTGAGCGAAAAGCGCAAATGAGTAATTAATCGTTCATAGGACATCGTATCTTCCACAATATTGATATTTAAACAACTTTCAATGATTCTCGTAATTTCCTGAATCGTTGTAGTAATGTCTATCGTTTCCTGCATATCTCCTCTATTCATCCTGGCCGTATGAATATGCATCGCAATATTGCCTACTTCATCTTCAGGAATTTCTACTCCGAGTTTCTCTTTTATTAACTCCTTTGCCCAAAGTCCGATTTGAAATTCCTTTACATAAAGAATTTTAATTTGCTCCAGCAGGGCATTTTTAATGGCAATGCCATTTGTTAATCGCTCAATGGCAAACGATAGGTGATCCGAAAAAGCGACATGGATATGTTCATTTACCGTAACGCCCAATTCCCTTTCCGCATAAGAGATAATCTCTTCTGCTAGTTGTATATGTTCTTCTGGTAATAATTGCAGTATTTCTTCGAATTTTTTATGCTCATTTGCATCCCTCATAACAAACACTTTATCAATTTTAGCTTGATTTATAGGATCATTCTTTCGTTTCTGGAATCCTATTCCTTCGCCCATCACGATTTTTTCTCCGTCGATGTCTTTCACTACAACCGCACTATTATTTAGGATTTTTTTAATTCTCATTTCTTTCACCTTCCCTCTTTTGCTCTTGCATTAACTGAAAAATCAAGACTACTCGGTTTCTTCCTTCACCCACAGAATGAAAGTGGCTATGAACGCGGCTACGACAGAGATTCCAAGACCAATAAGGTAATGCATTAAATTCGAAATCCCTATTGGGGCTACAATAGCGATCATGGGAATTCCTGTTAAGCCATAAGAGTTTGCTACTACATGAGTAAGAACTACATACGCCCCTCCAAAAGCACCACCTATGGCTGCACCTATAAATGGTCGGAACAATCTGATATTCATCCCAAACATAACCGGCTCAATAATGCCTAAAAATGCTGAAAAAGCTGAAGGGATAGCAATTTTTTTTAGTCTCTCATTCTTTGTTTTAAAAAATACGGCTAACCCCGCTCCTCCTTGGGCCATGTTGGCCATGGACCAAATTGGCAACAAAAAGTTAACACCTATCTTTGGATTTGCAAGCAATTCCATTTCAACTGCATGTAAAGTATGATGCAGCCCCGTTACCACAATGAGAGAATATAAGCCGCCAAATAAAAATCCGGCTATAACTCCCCCAGATTTATAAATAAGCTCAAACGTATTGGTCATCATGTCACCGATGAATAACGAGATCGGGCCAATAATTAAAAGTGAGATAAAACCAATCGAAATAATCAATAGAAATGGGATTAAGAACAAATCCAATGAACTCGGTATTATTTTCCTCAGGCGCACTTCGAGCTTACTCATAAAAAAGACAGAAAGTAAGATTGGTATCACTGTTCCCTGATACCCTATTAAAGGAATATCAACTCCCAGAACCTCGATATATTCCGGGACTTTATATCCAAGTTCGGCAGGATTTAATAGCGAAGGGTGAGTTAATATCCCGCCTATCACTGCACCCAGGATGGGATTGCCGCCAAATTCCTTGGCAGCACTAAAACCAATCAATATCGGCAAAATAATAAAGGCGGCACTTGAAAAGATATCAAGCATTCGCATGAATGAGCTTTCAGGTGGTGCCCACTGAAACACCTTGATCATTCCGATCAGTCCCATTAGTAAACCACTGGCAACAATAGCAGGAATAATCGGAACAAAAATATTGGACAAGGTCCTCGCAAATCCAATAAAAGGATTCATTCTCACCTTTGGTGGTTCTGCAGGAGAGATGCCGCTAACAGGAGTCAGTTTTGTTTCAATTAAGGCCCTGTATACTTTATTGACCAGCCCGGGACCTAAAATAATTTGAAAAAGTCCCATTCGGGAAAAGGTTCCATGTACACCGTTCAGTTTATCGATTCCAACTTTATTAACCTTGCTTTCATCTAAAAGTTCAAAACGCAAACGAGTCGTGCAATGGGTCATATTCATAATATTTTCTTTCCCGCCTAATAGCGGTAATAATTCTTGCACAAAATCTTTTGCTTCTTTCGGCTCGTCTTGAATGTTCATCTTCCACCTTGAATTTATGAATAGTCTGTTTCACATTATGCAGCAAATCGCTTTTTAGGTAAATAATGACAATTACTTTCATAATGCACAGTGGCGTTCAGCAGAAAACTGAACGCCACAACTGTATCTTATTTAAAAACTCCTTGCTGCTTTTCATGAAGAACCTTGGTTTCATCACGTGTGATCGATATTTTTAAGGACGGGGCCAGCATTCCGCCGAAATGCTCCATTTGATACTCCGGTGATTGCTCTCCCACTTCATTCATATCTTTACCGTCCACATTAACATAATTCACAAAACTAATTACAGTGCCATTCGGCATAACCATCCAGGAATATGTCTGATACGGATTATCCGTTGGATTTGCAATAACTAGTCCACTATTATTTAACGGATGATAGCCTCCAATGAGAGAGTCTGAAGTAAATCCATATAATCCTTCCGGCGCTTCAAGACCGGATGCAAATTTCTCCGTGTGTGTTTTTGTAAAAAGATAGTAGCTGTTTCCTTTTACGATTACACTTGGACGCTCCAGTTCGTCATTGACATAATTTGCTTCTAATAGAGGCGGCAGCAATTCAAATTTGGATAAATCTTTATTGGTTGCTTTGGCAATACCAATGCTGCCATTAAAAGCTTTTGAACTTTCAGGGGTTACATGGTCCTGACGGAATTCCTCCGAACCAATAAATTCATTATTATATGGACGGTCTGCAAGCTTTCCTGCAGTGTTTGCTTCAAATAAAAGATATTGCTCCCCAGTTTTTGGATCCTGGAAAAAATACGGATCGCGGAATGCATAGGAAGATTCTTCATTCCCTGTTTGTTCCTTTGTTTGATAGTATTTCCCATCGGCCTCAAGAATTATTTGATGTTTGGACCAATTCTTAAAGGACACACCGGTGTTTGCTGTACGAACATCAGCCGTTGCAGTTGCCAGCCGCTGATCATAGCTTAGCCCGGCTTCATTTTTTTGCCCCGTTACTGTGTAAAAGATTTGCAATTTCCCATCTTTATTAACGATGGAACTGCCAGCCCATTGCCTGGACCCCAATGCTTCTCCTGCTTTAAAAACGGGGCCGCCAGACTCCCAGCTCTTTCCGTCTTTTGAATAGAAATATTGAATTTGAGCTAGATCATGGCGTTTTCCAGGAAGGACATCCTTCGGTACCGATAGAGCGAAAATAATTTTAAAACCATTTACTACAGCTGGATGACCGTTTAAATCCTGCAATGGCCATGCATCCCAAATATAATAGTCTGATGAAAGTTTAACAAGCTCATCTTTATTAAATGTCGGGGCTGTATTTTGATCATTGATTGTTAGATTGCTAACATTTTCTCTGGTCCAGTTGAATGTATCTGCATTTTCTTGGGCAGAAACGGTTTGACCAACAATGGGTATGAAGATAATAAAAAGTCCGATAATAGCTGCTATGATAGAATTGCTTTTTTTAACTTTGTTCCGTTTCATGAAAAGTGTTCCCCCAAATGCCTTCTTACTTTTGGCTTTGATAAAAACTTTGTTGATTAACGATAAATTTTAAGAGATCGATTAGAGCTCAGGAACCGGTACCATGGGCTCTTATACGGATTCTTAGTGACCAATTCACACCATAAGAACCGGTTCCACAAGCGCTTATACGGTCTCTTAGTGAGCGATTGAAGCGCGGGAACCGTTCAAATCATTTCCTTATTGTTTTATCCAGCCAGGTGATAACTCTTTTGCGATTTTTGTTGCATCACCTTTGATTGATAGCTGTATCGTAGGAGCCAACGTGCCTCCAAAATGGCTAAATTGGAATTCTGGTGATTGGTTTCCAACATCCCCAATGGACATGTTGCCCAAATCGCCAAAATGAGCAAACCCGACAACATTTAAGTTAGGAAGTACAAGCCATGAATACGCTTGGTACGGATTTCCCGGAGGATTAGCTAAAACCAAACCACTTTCATTCAGCGGCTTATACCCGCCAATTAAGGTATCGGAAACAAACCCGTACATCCCTTCAGGTCCTTGCAGCCCCTCAGCATATTTATTGATATGGCTGTCCGTAAATAGATAATATTTTTTATCCTTTACCACAATATGCGGTCGTTCCAATTCTTCGTTTACATAATTTGCTTCCAACAGTGGCGGCAGCATTTTAAGATTGGAAGGATTACCATCAACTACCTCGGCGATACCGATGTTCCCATTTGCATGAACAGCTCCTGCTGGGACAGGGTTCTTGCTGGTATATTCGGAACTTCCGGCAAACTCTTGTTTAAATGTGCGATTTCCCACGGTGCCGCCTGAATTTCCTTCAAATAAAATATATTCTTTTCCAGTTTTCGGGTCTTTAAACCACATCGGATCACGGAAAGCGTAGCCGCCGCCTTCACCTTGCTGAGCTTGTTCCTTTGTCTGATAATATTTGCCATCCGGCTCTAAAATAATTTTGTGTTTACCCCAATTTGCAAAATGAACTCCATCGCTATCCGCAATTATATCTCCGGTTGCCTCTGCAATGCGTTGCTCAAATGTCAAGCGCTCTTCACCTCTATGCCCGGTTGCTGTATAGAACGCGTGAATTTTCCCATTATCCATCATGGCAGATCCAGCCCATTCACGAGAACCCAATGATGCTCCTTCTGGAAAAAGTGTCCCTCCAAGGGTCCAATCCTTGCCATTTTTCGAGTAAAAATAGCGGATGGTTGCAATGTCATGCACCTTTCCAGGCAGCACATTACTTGGAGCCGATAGGGCAAAAATCACTTTCCAGCCTTTTACGGAAGCGATATTTCCATCGCGGTCCAACAGAGGCCATGTGTCCCAAATGTGATAACCTGGTGCCAATTTATCCAGCTTGCTTATATCCGTATAAGGCAAGGTATTATCTTGATTCAGTTCGATTTTTGACACCTGTTCCCGTGTCCAATTTGTCGTTTGCCCCGCTTCTTCCGCTTTTACAGTAAGTCCGGAAAAACTTGAGGCAACAACACTAGCTGCTAGCACGATGGCAGATACGGCTTTCTTACTTATAATGGTCATCCTGCTTTCTCCTCTTCCAGTTATTATTATCGATTTGCCCCGAATGGTTTTATTTCGCCGGCTTTACCTTCTTTTACAACTTCAGATTTCTCACCATTCAACTTCAATTTTAGAGTAGGAGCGAATGTACCGCCAAATTTCACATTTCCGTTCTCATCCTTCGGCTCGTTAATGAAACTGATTACCTGTTGGTCTGGAAGGACCATCCAAGAATAAGCTTGATAAGGGTTTTCCTTCGGATTCGCAATAACAAGGCCACTTTCGTTCATTGGTTTATGGCTGCCGAACAGTCCTTTGCCAACAAATCCATAGACACCATCAGGACCAGTCAAGCCAGGAGCATACGTAAATGTATGGCTGATGGTAAATAGATAATAATCGTCTCCATTTACGACAACGTGCGGACGTTCCATCTGATGATTGGTTCCAACCGACTCAAGCAATGGAGGGAGAAGCTTCAATTTGGTTACGTCCTTGTCAAGTACTTCTGCGATTCCGATATTACCGTTATACAATTCGGCTCCTTGAGGAACGGAATGGGTTTTACGGTATTCTTCATCCCCGATATTTTCCGGTTTGAGAAAGTCCCTATCGCTTCCAGCTTGTCCTTCAAAGATAATATATTCTTTGCCTGTATTCGGATCCTGGAAGAAGAATGGATCACGGAATGCCGTAATGATTGGACTATTTGCTTGTGCAAGAGTTTCGTAATATTTTCCATCTGCTTCTAGAATAACTTGATGTTTTCCTTCATTGGTCAGATGAACTCCGTTTTTATCGGTATGAATATCAAAGGTTGTTTTGGCAATCCGCTGTACGGCCCTTTTATCCCATCCATTATTATCCCAATTATCCTTTTCACCCGTTGCTGTATAGAATAAATGCACTTTTCCATTGTCATCAAGCATCGCTGTACCGGCCCATTGCATATGACCAAGGGCTTTATTATAGTCGTAAGGGATTCCTGCATATGTCCAATCCTTGCCGTTTTTTGAGTAGAACATGCCAATTCTTGCTTCCGTATGGCGTTCACCCCATCCTAATGAACGCGGCGCGACTAATGCAAAAGCCACTCGGTAGCCATTTACAATCGCCATTGAACCGTCTCTGTTTTGCAGCGGCCATGTATCCCATACCCATTGATCCGGTGCTACTAGATCAAAATCAAGATCAATTTTCGGCGCTGTTGTTTTATCAGTAGGACTTACTTTTTCTGCTTGCTGACGAGACCAGATCGATGTGTAGTCTGAACTTAATTCCGCTGCAAATGCAGGTGTTACCGCCAGGCAATTGGCAGCAACAACGGCTGTCAATACCAGCTTTTTCAATTTCGATTTTTTTCGATTTTTTCTTTCCATTTCCCCATATTCCTCCATTTTCCGCGGTTAACTGTTTCTTTTAAGAATTTTTCGACTTGTCAATCTAGTTAAAATATTCTTTAAGAGAACAAAAAAAGACCTAAAATGTACAAGGAGATGTCTACCAAAAAAGGTACACTTCGCCCTTCATACACTTTAGGTCTTGCCTGCTTTACCAGTCACAATCCCGCATAATTTTGTTTACAGGGAACATTATATTCTGTTCGACAATTTCCTACAATAGGATAATTTACTCTTAATTCCATCTGGATTTACTAGTTATATTTTCATATGTGCTGATTCAAAACTTATTAGAACAAGTAATACAGCAGGGCTAATCTTTCTCTCCTTCGATTGCCGTATCCATACTCCATGCCTTCATCGAGCGGACAAACGGCTCTCCATCCACTCCAAATACTTCAAGTCCTTTTGATTGGTCCAAGGATGGAAAAACACGGGAAGAAATGCTTTTTTCATTATTGAAGTATGCTTCCACAATCGATTTATCAACAAATAGGTGTGCCCTTAAGATATGGTCTGGAAGGTTTAGTGCCCCTCCTTGAATCCCCTTTTCAATATCAGGATTTATACTTGACCGCTGACGGTCAATCTGAATGGTTTTCCGTTCCTTATCATAAAAAATAGTCGTTTCTTCCTGTTCATTTGGGGCTTTTAATAGTTTTAACCCGGCAGCTTTCGTATTGGAAACATCGATTTCCAACTCGATTTCGAATTGATTGCTTTGGATTTTTCGAAGCTGTTTATTGGCTTCCGCCATTGATACATTTTCAACGGATATCAGTTCTTTGCTTCGAAGTGACTGAACCTCTTCAATCGGACGGATTCCAAGATCATGCTCATCATTTAAATAGATTTCAAGCGGCAGGCCGGCCCCATGTGCCCACCCTGATTGGTATTTTTCCCTTTCCGAACGTCTGTCTTGCAAAATGCTTGTTACAATGGTGCGGCCTTGCCCATCTATAAAACCTTGTGCTCCGGTAAAATGTTCACCATAATCAAACAGTTTAGGCTCCTCGTGGTCAGGAATAAATTCCAGCCTTCCTGGGTCCCATGTCCCAATCCAATAAAACGTATTGCGGGCAGCATCAGGGCTGGGGGACATAAAATAAGGACTAATCATGAAAACATATTTTTGTTCACCCGTCTCCTTGTTTTTAATCGGTACTAAAGATGGCAATTCCCATACATCTCCCGTACGCGGGTATTTCACTTTATCCCCAATTATCAATGGTTTTTCATACTTCCAGTGTTCAAGGTCTTCTGAGGTATAGAGTAAAGCGGTCCCGCCTGCCTCGTTTATCCCCGAGCCGACAAGCTGGTACCATTTGTCTCCCTCTTTCCATACATATGGATCACGAAATTGGCCAAAGATCACCTTTCCTTTTGGTGTTTCGATATTTTCAGCTTGTACGGTTACAGGGGCTGGATTCATGTTCCAATGATTTAAGTTGACATCAGTTGCATCTTCTTGCCGTGCCATACCAGTCATTTGATTCGGATTCATTTCGTCGTTCCCCGCTGTGAAAAATAGCACTGGCACCCCATTTTTGTCATAGGTTGCACTACCGGACCACACTCCATCCCTGGCTGCCGTTCCCTCTGTTGGACTTAACGCAATGGGGCGATCTTCCCAATGAATCATGTCTGTACTTGTGGCATGTCCCCAATGAATTTGATGCCAAAAAGGACCAGCTGGATTAAACTGATAAAATAAATGGTATTTTCCGTTATAGTATATCGGTGCATGTGGTTCATTCATCCAATGCTGGGGAGCAGTAAAATGATAATTCGGGCGGTAGCGGTCTCCTTTATAAACCGTCCGATCGAATGACGTATCCGGTATCGGCAGTTTATGGTTCCAGCCGTTAATGGCTTCTTCATAGTGTCGTTTAATTGATTCATTACTAAATGCTTTGTTGTATAGGGAAACATTGTCCATTAATCCATCAAACATATTAACTTGGAAAACCTCAGACACAGCGACTGCCTGATTATGTTTTCCAACAAGTAACGGCGTATGAGCTGCTGGTGTAAACTCACTATTCGGAGGTACTGCTTTTTCTTGAATAAGTACACCGTTTAAATAAAGTGAGACTTTAGTTGTTTCTTTATCAAATTGTGCAACAACATGAGACCATTGATCTTTCGGCAAAATGTTCCCTTCTGGCGACCAAATTTCCTGCCATTCCCCGTTTATGGCAAGCTGAAACGTGAGATATCCATGCCGTCCCATTCCGAGCATAAATCCCTGTTTATTTCCTTTATCCTGTTGATTGATAATCACGGAGGGCTGTCCATTGTCGCCCCATTCATAGGCTCTCGGGGCAACCCATGCTTCAATGGAAAAAGACCCAGCTGGGTTATGAACCTTTTCTGAAGGAATTTCCAGCCAATTGGAATATCCATCAAATAATAATGCTTTACCGCTAATGCCGGTTTTCCATTCCGGATCTGATGTTAATGCATAATGAATAACATACGACACAGATTGAGCATGATCACGAGTGACGTTACCATCCCCTTCATCAAATCCCCACTGATGGAGAGCACGATTACTAATCACCAGGTCTAAAGGTTGACCCTTCTTTTGGTTGATATTGGTTGTTTCTAATCTGGTATTCACCTGTTTTTTGATTAAAACTCCTGTAATCGTCAGGAAGCATACTGCTAAAACAAGCAGCCGCCTCCATATAATCCTCTTCTTTTTCATCTTAAAAACTCCTTATCTAGTACAGTGTATTCAATCTTAATAACAAAAAAAGACCTAAAACGGGTAAGGACATATACACAAAGGTACCTTCTGTCCTTCACTCATTTTAGGTCTTGCCTGCCAACCAGTCGCAATCCTGCCTATTTTGAAATTTACATGATCATTCTAGGTTAATTGCTCCTATCTATCAAGATACGATTTACTTATTTATCGCCACAGGTACATTGACATCATCCACATTAATATGTCCCCATCCGCCCGTTTCATAGTCTACAACTTTGATGTATAACTCTTCGCCAATATAATCCGAAGCATCCCAGTTAACTCTTCGATAGGCTTCCCAGTTACCACCTGTTTCCTTCATTAACTCTTTGCCGTCTGAAGCTCTTACCAGCGCTAGATAAAGTCTGTCGATATTAGCTCCGCCGCCAATTAGGAAATCGATTTTTCCGTTTCCACCTAACACAAAGTTCTCCGATTTTAACACTCCTGTCAATGAATCCCCGCCTTTTTCTCCATTAAAACCCCATAAATGGTGTCGTTCCTGGTCGATTCGGTCTGAGGCTTGGTTAAACGGTCCACCCCATCCCCAATCGTTTGCCTTGGAAACGTGTTCATTGCTAAAAGCTTTCCCTTCTACAACAGTCCATCCGGTTAAATCGCCGGTTTGGAAATCATGGTTTGGCAATTCTGTACTTTCTGAAATAGGATCTCCTCCGCCATTCAATTCAGGCCAATAGGCAGGAACCGTTTCCCCGTATGCGGAACCCATTTCCCATACCTTCATCGACACCACTTTCGCCTTTCCGCCATTACTCCATAACTCAAGGCCCAGAGCATCGGAAAGGGTTGGATAAACACGTGAGGTGATACTTTTTTTGCCATTCGCATAGGCTTCTATCATGGACCGGTCCAGATACATATGAAGCTTGAGGTTCTCTTTTCCAATCTTAAGCTCTCCGCCCTGTATCCCTTTTTGGATATCCGGATCAAGACTCGATTTGTTTCGATCAATGTTTAGTGATTGTTTTTCAACATCAAAGAATAGTAATGTTTCTTCCTCGCCATTTGCTGACTTTCTAGCTTTTAGCCCCACTTGTTTTGCAGAGGCTGGATTGATTTCCAGTTGAATTTCCAACAGATCACCTTTAACATTTGTTAATAATTCATTGGCTTTATCTGTATTTTCATTCTTGATTGAAACAAGTTCCTTTTTCCTTAAGGAATCTAATTCGGAAATTGGTTTAATCCCTAATCCACCTTCTGAAGTTAATGAAAGCTCAAGCGGCAGCCCTGCATTATGAGCCCAGCCAGCATCGTAATGCTGCTGCTCCGTCCGGCGGTCCTGTGCAATACTAAAGAGAATCGAACGTCCCTTTTCATCAACCATTCCGCTTGGTCCTGTAAAGTGTTCACCATAATCAAATTGTTTCGGTTCCTCGTGGTCAGGAACAAACTCTAATTTTTCTTTATCCCATGTTCCAATCCAATACCAAACATATTTGACATTGTGTGGACTGTACCCATCAAACCAAGGGTTGAAAAAGAAGATATATTTTTCAACGCCTTTTGCATCTTTACCTAATGGCAAGAACACTGGCAACTCCCAAACCTGGCCTGTTTTTGGGTTTTGCTTATAATTGCCGACAATCAGTGGCTTTTTGTATTTCCAATCTTTCAGGTTCTTGGAGGTATAAAGAAGTGCCGTTCCCCCAGCACCTTTAATACCTGAACCAACGAGCTGGTACCATGTATCTCCATCTTTCCAAACATATGGATCACGGAATTGCCCGTACCATACCTCCCCTTCTTTTGCCAGGAGGTTGGGCTCTTGAATCGTAACTGGTTTCTCATACATGGACCATTCTTTCAAATCGGGGTCTTCAGGATCGTTACTCGTTGCCAGACCCGTCATTTGATTTGGAACCTTTTTATCATCACCTGCTGTAAAAAATAAAACCGGATTACCATCCGCATCAATAGTTGACCCGCCTGACCAAACACCATCCGGCGCAATGGAGTTCCCATCAGGCGCAAGTGCTATCGGTGCATCTTTCCAATGAACCATATCATCACTTACAGAATGTCCCCAATGTATTTGATGCCAATATGGGCCTTGCGGATTATTTTGATAGAATAAATGATATTTTCCATTATAGAAGAACGGTGCATGAGGCTCGTTCATCCAATGCTCTGGTGCGATAAAATGATATTGCGGGCGGTACCGATCGCCATCATAACGACTGCGGTCAGGTGTTAAATCAGGTATTGGAAGTTTATGATTCTCAAAACTATTTAAATAGGAATCATAATTCTCTTTAATTTTTTCTCCTGACAGAGAATTGTTATGCATTTTTAATTCGTCAATCATTCCGTTAAACATATTGGCCGTGAAAGCTCCGTTAATCAGAGCAGCGCTATTATGCTTTCCGATTAATAAATCATTCGATGATGGGGTGATCATCCCTTTTGGTGTGACCGTCTCCCCGACCAATTCACCATTTAAATAAAGCTTCATTTTTTGCTCTGCCTTATCAAAGGTGGCCACAATATACGACCATTTATTTTTTTCGAGAGGTTTGTTTTCCGCTGCCCACACTTCTTTCCATTCACCGTTGATACTTGCCTGAAACGACCATTTCCCGTGTCGCCCCAATCCAAGGATATAGCCTTCGCTTGCGGCTTTATTGTGTTGGTTTACGATTGCTGACATTTGGCCGAGATCGCCCCACTCATAAGACCTTGGTGCAACCCATGCTTCAATTGTGAGGGCATCCGTCGGCTTAATCACCTGGTCAGAAGGCCTCGTAATCCAAGTGGAATATCCGTCGAACAATAAAGCCTTGTTGCGGATTCCATCCCTCCATAAAGGATCCGTCGATGGCTTGTATAAAGCCTTGGTAAACACATAGGAAATAGGATCTTCCGTTCCTCTTACGATGTCTTTTGTTTTGGTCCCACTGCCTTCATCCAACGACCAGTTGGCTATAATGCCAGTATTTTTCACATGAAAGTCATCTACATTAATATGTCCCCATCCTTCTTTTGACTGGTCAACCACTTTGAGGTATACTTTTTCCCCCAGGTAATTCGCTGCATCCCACTTGACCCGGGTATAAGCTTCGCTGTCCTTCCAATTGGTATTCGTCGCTTTGAGAAGTTCTTTATCATCGGAGGCTCTAACTAATGCCACATATAATTTGTCTATGTCATTACCGCCGCCGATTAGGAAATTAATTTCACCAGTGCCTGCAAGAGTAAAGTTTGATGATCTTAAAATTCCCGTTTGTCCGTCTTCACCATCTTTAGCTCCCCATAGATGGTATTGGTTATGGTGATTAAACGGTCCGCCCCAACCCCAATCCTTATCAGCTGTAACATCCTGATTGCTGAAGGCATCGCCTTCCACAATTGTCCATCCTGTTAAATCACCAGTCTCAAAATCTGGATTTTGGATAACATCGGTATTCATCTGGTCATTATTAAAAACATGAAAATCATCTACATTGATATGACCGAATCCGCCAGAATGATAGTCAACTACTTTGATATACATAGCTTCCCCGATATATTCCGATGCATCCCAACTAACTCTTCGGTAGGCCTCTGTGTTGGATCCCGTTGCTTTAAAAAGCTCTTTTCCATCCGAAGCACGAACCAAGGAAACATATAGTTTCGTAATATCCTGGCCCCCGCCAACAAGGAAATCAATCTTTCCATTCCCGCCCAGTTTGAATGCAGTTGATTTCATTACACCCGTACGGAAATCAGAGTTTGCATCATTCGCTGCGCCGGCAAATCCCCAAACATGGTACGTTCCTTGCTGCTGAAAAGGACCGCCCCAAAAACTAGTAACATCCGATACTGGACGATCAAATGCTGAGCCTGCCTCTGTCCATCCTGATAAATCTCCAGTCTCAAAATCCGGATTTTCAATTTCATTTGGCAGACTGCCTCCATCAACGGCCACTTGATCTATTTTTGAAACAAAGGTTGCGCTGTCCAATTCATATACTTTTAATGATTTTAGGGATACTTCTCCACCGGTTGTGTAAAGTGCAAGAGATTGATTGTTAGTATTAGGGAAGAATTGATCCGTCATCACAACACGGCCATCTTGACCAAATACTTCAACAGATGCCTTGTCAACAATCAGATGGAGTTTAACGGTTTGATTACTGGCATTTAACGGTGCTTCATGTTTTGCAGCAAAGTTGCCATTGAAACTTGATTCACCAGCATTGGAACGGTCAACAAACAAGTTTTTATTGCCAATATCGTAACCAATCTTTGTTTCCCCGCTATCGCCCTTTCGAACTTTAAAACCAAACTCCGTTGCTGTCACCGAATTCAAATCAAATTCCGCCATAATCTCAAAGGTATCTCCTGATACGTTCGAAAGCAGATTTTCTCCCGGAGTTAGCACTTTATTTTCAAATACTTGTGGCGTTCCCCTCAGACTTTCTAACTCTTTTACAGATTTCTGTGTAAGGCGAATTCCTTCCCCATCAACAGTTGATAAGCCAAGTTCACGCGGAATCGACATCGTTCCTCTGAATGAGGATGTTGGAATGTCCTGCCCATATTTCCAATTATTCATCCACCCGAGCCATAAACGGCGTCCCTCAGGAACATCACTCCATGAAACAGCTGCATAAAAATCAGCCCCATAATCGGCCCATAGGACTTTACTCGGATCATTGGCATTGGTGAAGGTTTTCCCATCAAAATCACCAATAAAATACTGCATCCCTGAACCGCCGGCAGGGGCCCCTTCACTGATACTGACAGCTAATACCCACTTCTTCTTAGTTGGATCTCCATCAACCGGAAGGGCAAATAAATCCGGACATTCCCATGTTCCCTTATGGGAGCCGTCTTGGTTTCCAAATTCACTTACTTTCGTCCACTTTTTTAAATCTGGCGATTGATAAAAATAAACCCGGTCACCAGCTGAAATTACCATAATCCACTTTTTTGTTTCATCATACCAAAATACCTTTGGGTCCCGGAAAACATCAATCCCCTCTGGCATAGGGATAATTGGATTACCATCATACTTCGTCCAAGTACGGCCCTTATCGTTGCTGTAAGCTAAACTTTGAACTTGATGACCACCTTTTTCCTGAGTAAATACAGCAACCAGCGGCGGTTTAGAGTCTTTTCCAAATCCAGTCGTATTGTTCCAATCCACAACTGCACTCCCTGACCAGATAAAACCTGTTTCATCTGGATAAAGACCGATCGGCAGGTATTCCCAATTGACCAAGTCTTTACTTACCGCATGTCCCCAATACATCGGTCCCCACTTTGATTCAGTAGGATTATGCTGATAAAACAGATGATACTCCCCATCGTAATACACCATGCCGTTGGGATCATTCATCCAGTTTTTTTCCGGAGAAAAATGAAATTTGGACCGATATGGTTCATTTTCGCCATCAACAGTCGAAATCGATGTTTCACCTGTTTCGGCTTTACTAGAAACAGTGGGCATAAATATTGAAATAATTAAAGAAAAAATGACCACAACCGATATTCCTTGATTTTTTAATCTTTGCTTCAACCCTGTTCCCCTCCAACATTTATTTATCACTACTATCCAAGCAATTAGAAGGCGCTTACAAATCAACTTATAAGAATGGGTGCTACTATGTATTGTTTAAGTGCACCCTAGAATAATTTTTAATCTTCAGTTTGTTCCCTTCATGTTTAACAACTGGTTAAACCATAATTGACATAAGTAATAAACTGCATATGCTGCGAGACTACCGATGATGAAAATCGTAGCTGGATAAAAGTAGAAAAGAGCAGTACCCGCCGCAACAATTATCAATAAAAGAATCGTTAAGACTGGGTTCATAAGGGAAAAGAGAAAGGCATTTCGAATAACGTGCTTAAAGCTTAGTTCAAAATGGACCATAATCGGAAATAGATAAATGGAGATCGAACTAAACAACAAAATGCCAATGACTAAGATGATATACAGAATGAGGTGACCAACAGAACTGCTTGGATCTATAAGCCTATAATCAAAATATAAGAAACAGGCAAGTACCGACCAAATAATCGAGATAATAAAGCTTTGTTTGAAATTTCCTTTAAAAATTTTTAAAAAGCTTTTAAAAATACTTTCTGTTTCCTGTTGTAAAATGCGTTTGCGGACAACGCCAAACATGGCTGCTGTTGCAGGAAAAAAGGTTATTAAGGGGAGCGAAGTAATGACCCATAGTAAATTTAAAAGAAATAAATCTACCATTGAATTCAAGGTATTAAATAATCTGTTGTTTAAACCATTCATTAATTCCATTCCCCCTATTACCTTTTCACTACATTATCGCCAAGTAGATTTTAACGAATAAAGCTCTAACGAGTGTAACTTAATTTCTCCATTATTTACATAGAGCTCCAATTGCTTATTTTCTTGATTTGGGAAGATTAAGTCCGTTATGACGGACTTTCCATTATTTCCAAACAATTCTACAGACGACTGGTCAACAAAAACATGTAAAGTGATCTTATTATTTTCTGGTAGTAAATAGCACTCATGTTTTCCTGCGAAGGCATCATGGAAAGCAGCCTCTCCCGAATTAGTTCGATCTATAAATAATGTTTGGTTTTCTACATCAAATCCAATAATTGTTTCTTCATTGGCTCCCTTACAAACCTTGTACCCAAATTCCGTTGCGGTTCCAATTTCAAACTCCGCAATGATTTCGAATGTGTTACTATTCACATTTTCTAAAAGATTTTTACCGGGTACAACCACTTCGTTTTGAATTACTATTTTTTCATCACGAATACCTTGTAACTCACGAACCGGTTTTTGTACAAGCCGAATCCCTTCTTCAGTTTTCTTTAACTCAAGTACTCTAGGAATCGTCATCGCACTTCGCCATTCTTTTGTAGGTGTAACATTTGCATATTGCCAGTTGCTCATCCAGCCAATATAAATCCTTCTTCCGTCTTCAGCTGGAACATCGGACCAGCTAACGCCCGCATAATTATCACGTCCATGATCAATCCAAAGGGTCGTTTCTGGTTTGTAATCATTGAAAAATGTTTTACCATCAAAATCGCCAATAAAATATTGCGTTCTGGATCCTTCTTCATATTTTGGATCATTGCCAATGCTGACAAATAGCACCCATTTTTTCTGATTGGAATCCCCATCAACAGTTAATTCAAAAAGGTCGGGACACTCCCAGACACCCTGATGTGAGCCATGTCCTTCTCCAAATTCACTCGTAAACTCCCATGATAGTAAATTTTTCGAAGTGTATATTCTAACGGTTTGACCTGCGGCTAATACCATGATCCATTGATTTGTTTCACGGTGCCAGAACACTTTGGGATCACGAAAATCTGTTATACTTTCTTCTTGCAGAACAGGGTTCCCCTTATATTTTATCCATGTACGCCCATTGTCTTTGCTATAGGCAAGACTCTGCCTTTGTCGTGGACGGTCCGAATCAGGGTATGTATCCGCATGGGTGAAAATTGCCACTAACCCTGATTTCCCTTCAAAGAAACCGCTTGTGTCGTTCCAATCCACGACTGCACTACCCGAAAAAATCGTTCCATGCTCATCTGGTGCCAAACCAATCGGGAGGTGTTCCCAGTGAACAAGATCTTTACTTACCGCATGCCCCCAATGCATCGGACCCCATGTCGTTCCATCGGGATGATATTGATAAAATAAATGATATTCTTCGTTATAATACACCATCCCATTCGGGTCATTCATCCATTGGCGCTCCGGTGAGAAGTGATACTGCGGACGGTATTTTTCTGTATAATACTGTTTTTTTTCCAAGACGTTATTATTCATTTCTTACACTCTTCCTTTCCCAGGAATCCTTTTTTTAGACTTTGTTAAGGTTTGCTGTTGATTATTTCAGTTAAACTATTTACTATGAGTAATATTTACAGGCTCAATCTTGTTTTCATCATAATAAAGAGTCTTTGCTGTTGATAAAGATTGAGAATGGTATATGATGTTTTGCAACATGATGATTTTTCCATCTAATTGCTGACTAATTTTTATTACACGTGGATCAGAAATGCCCTTCTTCTTTGCTAATTCGTACATACTCTGGCGAAATTCATCTATAGTCTCCCGTAAAGCTGATACAGTCCCCATTGATTTTATTTCCTTTCCACAGTTTATCGAATATTGTTAATATATAAAAACTAATCTATCTATATAAAACCAGCACAGACTTTTACCCTCCGCCCAAAATCAACACTAGCCTTTAACAAAGCCTTTTTTTAAAAACCTTTCAACTTGCTCAATAGTTGGAATACTAGGAATCCCACCTTTTCCTTCTGTCGTTAGGGCACCGACTGCATTAGCAAAAGTGACGATTTCTTCAATGTCTACTTCAGTTAAGTGATCTAGAGGTTTATTCATTTCAAGGATTTGAGATAGTGCACCACCCAAGAAGGCATCTCCTGCTCCCGTCGTATCGACAACGTTTACTTGATATCCTTCTTTACTGCCATAGAAGGTTTTGCTTCGGTAAAAACAGCCTTCGGATCCTAGTGTTACAAAAATAACTGCTGTACCAAACTGTTCCTGTAAAACTTCCGTCCCTTTTACTACATCACAGTATCCCGTTAAAAATTCCAATTCTTCCTCAGAAATTTTCACAATATCTGCATATTCAAATCCCACTAAAATCTGCCGCTTTGCATCATCAAGTGACCGCCATAAAGGAATTCGAAAATTAGGATCATAGGAAATCGTTACCTTATGCTTTTTGGCATATCCCAATGCAGTAAAAGTGGCTGACGCTGCCGGTTCATCAGTTAACGATATGGAACCGAAATGAAAGATGCGCGATTGTTTAATTGTATCTTCATTAATTTCAGCTTCCTCTAGCATGATATCGGCACCTGGATTTCGATAAAAGCTAAAAGAACGATCCCCTTTTTCATCTAAATGCACAAAGGCTAAGGTTGTATTGACAGTTTTCGAGAATAAAAGATTGGTTGTATCAATCTTTTGGTCTACTAAGACACCCTTAAGCATCTGGCCAAATTGATCATGGCCCACTTTTCCGATAAACGCGGTTTTCTTATTTAATCTTGAAAGTGCCACAAGGACATTGGCCGGCGCTCCGCCAGGGTTTGTTTCAAATAAACCATTCCCCTTTTCCGAATGACCGGACGGAGTAAAATCAATTAATAACTCTCCTAAAGCCGTGACATCAAACATGTACATCATCCTATTTTGTATTTTTAAAAGGAAAGCCAGACACGAAAGGTTGTCTGGCTTATATTTAGAATTATTGCTTGTTATAGCGGTCTAATCCTTTTTGGTAAACTTTCATTAATTTATCAAGACCCATATCATTTAATTGCTTTACATAAGCATCCCATTCTTTTTCAATTCCGCCCTCGACCAACCATTGCGCTTCTTTTTGCTTCACAAACGCCTTAATTTCCGGCTCAATGGTATTAATCACTTCAAGTTCTTTAGGGCTAAAGAAGATCGCTGGATAGTTTTCTTGTACCATATGCGGTTTATAATACTGGTCTAGAATTTGTAATCTTTCTTTCGCTCTTGGCTCCATGTCTACCACTTTGCCAAAGTGCTCCTTTAAGACTACAAACGGACCGCCCGGAGCAACCTTTTGACGTAATTCACCCATTGCTACGCCTGCTGGAAGCTCTTTATTGACTAACATGCCATTCGCATCTTCCTCGTATATTTCACCGATTGGGCCCCAGTTGATTTGCGCAGACATCTTTGGCTCATACAACTGGTCAACCCAGCGCATCGTAATCTCAGGGTTCTTATTTGCTGAGGTAATCACAAAGGCATCTCTTCCATACTCAGAATAGTTTGAACGTCCAATGACAACTTTGCCATCTTTCCCTTTTAATGGAGGCAATACGACGTAATCTTTTACTCGATCGGTACCCACTACTTCCGTATTTTCCCACCAAATAAACGAGCCTAGTGTTGGATCTTGGGTTTTCCCTTTGGCAAATAACTGTTCCGTCTTTTGGGTTACAACCTCAGGGTCAATTAAACCTTCTTTTACCCAGCTGTTATAATAATTAATTGCTTCTTTAAACTCTGGCTGAACCGCTGCATAAAGGACTTTTCCATCTCTTACAATACGGTGGTCTGCTTCAAATGGAGCATCCGGCAATCCGAATAAACCAATTAAATCTCCTTCATTACCGCACCAGCCGTTATACCAGAAAGTCAGCCCAATTTCATCTTTCTTACCGTTTCCGTTCGCATCCTTTTCGACAAATGCTTTTAACACATCATGATATTCTTCTAATGTCGTTGGCATTTGCAGACCCAGTTTATCTAACCATGTTTTATTTATGAACATAATGTTAGGCATTCCGATTAAATCCATTTCTTCTGCACGCGGCAGGGAATAAATATGTCCATCCGGTGCTGTTACAACTTTTTTCAAGTCTGGTCTTTGTTCAAATAATTTTTTTAAATTCGGGGCATATTCGTCAATTAAATCCTCTAATGGGACAATGGTACCATTCTGGCCATTTTGTACAAGATCATTATCGGTAAAGCCTGACGCATAGAACGCATCTGGCAGGTCGCCACTTGCCAGCATTAAGTTTTTCTTTTCTTGGTATCCATCACCTGGTATATTATTCCATTTAATTTTAACGTTTGTTGCTTTTTGAAGTCGATCAAAAATCACCATTTTGGAATAGTCGGGTGCGAGAGCTGCCTTTGGTGAAACAATGTTTAGCGTTACTTGTTTGTCGACAATCGGTAAACCTGTTTTATGAAAGGCAGCATCTGCTTTTTTATCGGAACTAGCTGAATCATTGTTTGAGCAGCCAGTTAATGCTAATGAAGCACTTAATCCTAAAACCAACGCCATTGCCATGCTCTTTTTCTTGTTTTTCTGGACATTTTTCCTGATTGATCGAATCATTTGTTTTTCCCCCTCTAGGATATTAATTGGATGGTAAACAATCAATTACGTCTACCATCACCCCCTTAATGCTGATCATTACTATTAACCTTTAATTCCGCCAATCATAACACCTTTTACAAAGTACTTCTGGACAAATGGATAGACGATTAAAAGCGGTATGGAAGCTACAATAATGACACCGTACTTAATTAGCTCAGACACTCTTTGTTTTGCTGCTAGTGAGTCCAAATCACTGATCATCATCGTCGAGCTCTGATTTTGAATTAAGATATTTCGTAAAATTAATTGCAATGGATATAAGTTTTCATTATTCAAATAGATTAACGCATCGAAATAGGAGTTCCAGTGCCCTACTGCATAAAATAGGACCATAACAGCCACAATCGGTTTTGATAAAGGAAGGACAATTTTCCAGAAGAATTTCACATCCGAGCAACCATCTATTCGTGCTGCTTCTAATAACTCATTAGGAATAGAAGACTCAAAAAACGTTTTGGCCACAATGACGTTCCATACCGCAACAGCTTTTGGAAGGATTAGCGCCCACATAGTGTTAAGCAAACCAAGATTCTTAACAACCAGGTATGTAGGAATTAATCCGCCTGAGAAAAACATTGTCATGAGGAATAAAAACATAATCACATTTCTTCCATATAAATCTTTTCTTGATAATGCATAGGCAGCCATTAAGGTAAAAGAAACGTTTACAATCGTACCAACCACCGTATAGATGATGGAGTTCTTATAGCCCAGCCAAATCTTGCTGTCTCCAAAGATTCTCTGATACCCTTCCAGGGTCAGCTCTTTGGGTAATAGCCATACCTTTCCTTCGTAAATCATGTTTGGGTCACTGATAGAGGCAATTACAATAAAGTACAATGGATACACTACCAATAGTAAGATGATCGCGACCAGAAAAAAGTTAATAATATCAAAGACCTTATCTTCCTTCGATTTTCTTGTCATTCTCTTATTCTTTAAAGCTAATATACTCATTTATGCTGCACCTCCTTATTACCATAATCCTGTTCCAGATAATTTTTTTGCAAACTTATTTACTAAGACTAATAAAACTAAGTTAATCACTGAATTAAACAATCCTACTGCGGCAGCAAAACTATATTGCGCCTGCTGTAACCCCATCTTATAAACATAGGTTGGGATAATCTCTGCTGCCGGCTGGTTCATTGGCGTTTGTAACAGGTAGGCCTTTTCAAAACCAATATTCATAATGTTACCAACATTTAGAATTAATAGAATAACAGCCGTTGGCATAATCGCCGGAATATCCACATGAAAAATACGCTGCCACTTATTTGCTCCATCCATTACCGCAGCCTCATGCAGTTCAGGGCTGACTCCTGCAAGTGCTGCTAGATATATAATCGCAGCCCATCCGGTTTCTTGCCAAACGCCTGAGGCAATATATAATGGTTTAAACCAATCAGGTTTTGCCATAAACGAAATCGGATCACCGCCAAAAATCAGGATTAAGTTATTAATAAGACCATTGTTTGAAAAGAAGACATAAATCATACCCGCTAAAACAACTACTGATATAAAATGCGGCGCATAAACAACTGTTTGAACAAAACGTTTGTACTTATCACTTCTAATTTGGTTCATCATGAGAGCTAGAAAAATGGGAAGCGGAAAACCAACGATTAGTTGTATAATGCTAAGACCAAGAGTATTTTTAATCAGGCTCCAAAATTGATAGGAGTCGAAAAATCTCTCAAAATGTTTAAATCCAACCCACGGACTTCCCATAATTCCTTTTGTTGCAATAAAATCTTTAAATGCAATTAATACTCCATACATCGGGACATAATGGAAAACAATAAAATAAACTAAAGCGGGTAAAAGAAATAAATAGAGCTGATAATTACTCAAGATTTTTTTTAGTTTTGATGCTTTTCTTACTTGGATGGGTGAATCGATGATCGGATTTGCCTTCCTTGCCACTTCCATATTCTTGCCTCACTTTCAACAATGTTTTTTTGTTTTGTCTAACATTTCAATTGAAACGTTTCCAACAATAGCTAAAAAATTTTGTGTTATCTAAACCGTTTCTTCCTTTCTTTACATCATAGGTATTTCGATAAATCTCTTACTTGAATGCTTCATTGAAACGTTTCCAAAGGGAGTTAAAAAAATTTATATTTCTAAGGTTCCTCCCTCTCTGTAACGAGAGGCATTTGATAAACCCTTATCCTCCAACTTTTTAATTGAAACGTTTCCAATGAAGAGTTAAAAAAATTGCAAATAATAGCTAAGTTGTTTCGCCCTCTCTGTACATGACAGGGATTCGATAAATCTCTTGCTCCAGTGCTTCACCTTCAATCTTTCTTAAGAGAAGCTTTACAGACATTCTTGCCATTTCCTCAACCGGCTGCCGGATCGTTGATAGAATTGGATGAAACAGCTTATTATCCTGAATTCCATCATATCCGATTACTTTTACATCCTCTGGAGTCCGCAAGCCATATTGTTTAGCTTTATCGATATAATTGGCGGCAAGTAGATCGGTATTGGCAAATATCCCGTCCACACCCTGATGTTCTTTCATTTTAAAGAAATTTTCGAAGTATTTTTCATCATTAAAAACAGCATCAAGCACCTCGTAGATGATATATTCGATACCTTGAGCCTCTGCTTCATCGATAAATCCCTTTTTCCGAAGTTCAACCTCACTATAAACATCACTATAGGTTGCAAGATATGCGGCTTTTTTAGTTCCCACTTTCACAAGCTCTCTTACGGCAATGCGGCCGCCAGTGTAGTTATCCGAGGTTACGCATGTGATTTTTTTTCCAAAATGGCGGTCAATGCTGATAATCGGAATATCAGTACTCACACTATCTTCGATGTCATTGTAAGTGATTCCAATAATGCCTGCTACTTTATTCTGATTGAGCATATCTAAATAATAAAGCTCTTTGTCAGGTCTTCCCCCACTATTGCAAAGCATCAATTTATACCCTTCTCGGTCAAGCTCATCTTCGATATAATAGGCGAGCTCTGAGAAAAATGGATGCCATACACTCGGAATCACCAGCGCAACCATTGTTGATTTTTGCATTTTAAAATTTCTTGCCACTTCGTTTGGAATATAATTTAATTGTTTGATCGCTGCATTCACTTTCTCCCGGGTTTCAGGCTTTACAGTTGGATGATTGTTTATGACTCGTGAAACAGTGCCAACCCCAACTCCTGCCAGTTCTGCAACATCTTTAATGCTTGGCACTACCACTACCTCCAGTAATAAAGCGATTTCATTCACTTATAATATTATCGCTTTGGAAACGTTTCATCGTTTCCATACACCTATAATATCACCATCTTGGAAACGTTTCAATGCTTTTTTTGTAAAAAAATTCTGATTTCTTTTTTCAAGCTAGAATGTATTTTTTTAATGCCTCTGCTACACCGTCCTCATCATTGGAAAGTGTGATATCATTAGCAATTTGTTTCACTTGTTCCGGTGCATTTCCCATGGCAATTCCAAGTCCCGCAAATTCGATCATATTTATATCGTTATAGTTGTCGCCTATTGCGATTATCTCGTTTTTTAGGATATCAAACTTTTCGCATAAAAATTCAAGGGCAGAAGTTTTGGTTGTATGTTTAGGCATTATTTCTAAGTAGGTAGGTTTTGAAGGATAAATATTTAAATGATTAGAAGGATATTCTTTCATTGTTGTATCCAATTGTTGGATATCTGGGGATTCAGCCATACATAAAATTTTATTAGGTCCAGTACTTTCTTGCTCCCAAAAAGTAAAAAGGTTACTAAAATCGGAAATAGCAGGAGTAATACTGGTTATTTCACTCTCTTGTTTTGCCCATTCATCCATTTCTTCTATATACCATTCATCATCCTTGTATAAACTGATATGGATGCCTAAGTTTTTAACAATAGTATACACCTTCTTTACATCTGAAACTGGTATCGTAATGTTCAATTGTAGATCACCATGATTCCAAATAAGAGCACCGCTGTAACAAATAATCGGCTGAACAATATTTAGCTCTTTCTGTAAGAACAACATACCTTTTGGCATTCTTGCAGAAACTAAGATGACTGGAATATGTTTTTCATTTGCGACATTCTGGATGACTTGTTTCGTTTTTTCCGTAATCTCATGCCTGGAATTCAGTAATGTCCCATCAATATCCAAACATACCATTTTGAAATTACCCATATGAATCCCCCTAGTCCTTAATAAAATATTTTTAGTCGGAATTTATAACAAGTGTCTAAATTTATAGTAAGCTAATATATCAATTATATCGTCGATTTGAAGATCATAAATGTATTGTCAATAAAAATTGGTTTTCTTCTTTAAGTTAACTAATTTTGTCCTTTTACCTTTATGAACTGACACATCTCATTACCTCGCTGTGAAACTGCTTCCAAATCCCCAGTCATGCGCGCCATGACATCTCCCACTTTTGTTCGATCATAAGTACTAAAATCCAATTGATGAAGACGAGTATACAACTCTTCCCTTATCGTAAATATTACATTTTGCGAAATCCGCTCAAACATTAATTGATACCTCTAACGAATCACTGTCTTGGTTATGGTTACACCAATCATTAATCCCAACAGGGGGGCCATAATAAATCATTCTGATGTCCATAAATGACCTTATCGATGATTTTACCTGCAATATAGGGATTAAACATATTTAGTAACGAAACAACTAGAACGAGAGAAAGACCAAAGAATAATTTAACTTGGTAATTCCGCATATACCCCCATACCCAACGTATACTATGCATGTATTTACTTCTCCTTCCTATAGTTCATAAAAACTAAAGTGAAAAGCCCTCCTTTAATTAAGAAAGGGCTGTACCTAATTTACTAACCTATTTCTTTTATCTTAATCCTTTAAGTTCCGGTGTTAAGATTGATTTCATCTCTTCCAGAACGGTATCTTCATAGGCATGTTTTTTCCCATTAAGTATGTCTTGAACTTTAACGGGCTTGCCGATTGTTGCAGATTCAAGAGCAGCAAATACAACTCCTAATGCTTCCAGGCCTCTCATCGCACTCGAAATAGGTGTTTTATTTTCAGCAATGGCTTCCCATAATTCTACATAGGAATGAGCGAATGGATGTTTAACTATATTCGGGGCAAACCGCTCAATCAATTCCGGCATCAGAATTTTTTTCCCATCTTCAAGAGTTGCATGAAGCCCAGGGCGAAGGCATCCCTTACTTCCATAAATCCACACACCTCCTGTCCCTTCACCATGGGCTGATGTAGCACACATCCAATGACCGAGTCCTCCATTTGTAAACTTGAAGACCGTAACGGCCGTGTCTTCTCCCGTAGGTTTGACCGTTACATTCCCATTACTTAATTCTTTTTCAAAAATTTCCGTATAGGCAAAAACTTCATCAATCGAACCATTAATCTCAGTAAAAAAGTGAGTTCTATGAACTCCATGATCATTGATCCAGCCCGCCCCTGCTTGACCTTTCATATGACGCCATGGCGTACCGGCGAAAAATCCGCGATTCAATGTAACAGTTGCATAATCAATTATGAAAGATACGCGACCAATCAGACCTTCTTTTACTGCCTCAGCAATAGCAACATTTTCTGCCCCTAATACGCTGGGTTCGGATAATGTTAAGACTCTATTATACTTTTTTGCATCAGCGATCATTTTCCGGCCAAAAGACGGGGAAATGGAAAGCGGCTTTTGCATTTGTACATGAACCCCTGCTGCAAAGCAATCTTCTGCTACTGTATGATGCAAATCATGATTGATTAGGATGGATATGGCATCTAATTGTTCTTTTTCCAACATCAAACGATATTCCGTATAGACTGCAGGACGGTTGCCTAACCGCTTTTCCACCTCTGAAGCAAACTGCTCAGCCCTTTCCTGCTGAATATCACAAACCGCTGACAATTCAAATGTTTCAATTCCGTTTCTTTTTAACTCTTTCAACCCTTCAACATGTGCCATCGCAATAACACCACAACCAATAAAACCTAGTTTCATTAGACACTCTCCCTTAAACTTATAAAATGGACTGACTTAAAGACTTTTAATCAGCGTATCTTTAAAACTGTTTATTTCCACTTGGGTCGGCAGGGCAGAAATGGCCCCTACTTTCGTGCAGACCATCGCTCCCACTTTATTACTAAAGGAAATGATTTGTTTTAGGTGTGCGAAATCTTCTAAAACACTTTTCGGCTCTTCTGCTTTCGCCAGCTGGTAAAGCGTTGCTCCTACGAAAGCATCCCCGGCACCGGTAGAATCGATTGCATCAACTACAATACTAGGGATGGTTTCGATGTGATGGTCATTTGAAATCAATGTCCCTTCTTTCCCTAACGTAACGGCTACTGCTATTGCCCCTATTTGATGAAGGGCAGCGATTCCTTCTGTTAAATTATCTGCTCCCGAGATAACCTTTAATTCATCATCACTGACTTTGACAAAATCAGCGATCGCGATTCCCTTTCTTACCAACTCTACAAATTGTTCTCTTCTTCCCTTCCAAAGGTCATGTCTAAAGTTAGGGTCAAATGAGATAAATTTTCCTTTATTTTTGGCATCCTGCATTAAATTTAAATAAGTGGTTTGAAATGGATCATCCAATAAAGCGGTCGCTGAGCCAAAATGTAGAATACTCGATTCCATGATTCTTTTTTTATCAAGATCATTTTCCGTTAAAAATGCATCTGCCCCGCGATTAAAAACAAAATCTCTTTCTCCATTTGCTTTTAACGAAACAAAAGCTAATGTTGTTGGATGCTCATCATCGAGCACAAGCATGGAGGTATCGACATTCACTTCATCTAATGTATTTTTTAAAAAATGCCCAAACGGATCATTGCCAACTTTTCCACTGAATAAGGCATTGCCCCCCAGTTTCACAATCGCTGCACACACATTCGCAGGGGCTCCCCCAGCCTGTTTTACAAAATTTTGACCTTTTACTAAATCAATATCTATATCTGTACAGAAAAAATCGATTAATATTTCTCCAATACAAATGACTGATGAATTGTTTTTCATTTTAGCTCAACCGTCCTTTCAAATTGTTCTATATAGTAACTTGTTCATGGCCTTGCAAAAACAAAGCTCTAACCTTTGATTAGAGCTCTGCCGAAAAATAAAAATACCTATCACTGGAAGTTAACGATAATTTGCGTTTTTTTACCTCTTTATTTTATATCAGACGAAAGTGTCCACTGCTGACGCTCCGGATTCGGATTCAAATCATTGAGTGTCAAAATTCCCTCTCTCGATACTTCGAGTGCCTTGCCATTATGAACAGAAGTGATTCTTACAGTACCATTGTCATTTTTGGTAATAATCCAACGCTGATTATTATAGCCAAGATAGTTGTACAGCTGAATTTTATTTTGCCCTGTATCCATATCTAACGCTTTGCCGCCCTCTGTACGTATGGAATAAGAACCATGCTCATCACCGGTTGGAATCAAAGTCCATTTTGTAGCTTTTTCTGCATCAGCTACGGTCACAGGCTCACCGTTCTGAGAATTGGCAGTATAAATCGCTTTGCCGGTTGCGATATTCGTAAAGCTTGTTACGGTTAAGTTTGCTTCTGACACATTGCTGACATTAACATTCTGATAGGTGGCTTGACCACCAAATACATTTAAACCAAAATGGCCTTCTGCAAAGGTTCCATCCTGTAAATCCATGATTTTCTGACTATCCACATAAATCTGGATATGAGGACCTTTCGCTTCGATTCTCACCTTATATGTCCTTCCTGGTTGAATAAGGGCAGGCACCTTCCCAATTACCATACGTTCCTCAAAACCATCGTCAATCTTGTAAAAAAGACGAAAAGCCTTCATATTCGGATCAAGATTGAAGTAGTAACCGCTTCTTCCATCTTCACTTGCGCGGAATAGAACGGAACCTGCTCCTCCTGTTTGTCCCAGTATCATATCTGCTTCATAAGTAAAGTCTCCTGCAGTTTCCTTGGCCATATAGTTTGCATCACTTGTATGCGTTCCACGGATTCCATTTTCGGTAATTGTCCATTTGGAGGCAGAAAGATCTGATTTCCATCCAGTCAGATTTGTATGGAATTCACCCTCATACACTCTTACAACTACACTTGCCGAAGCCTTTCCATTTGGTGTGGAGGCTGTAATTATCGCTTCTCCTTTGCTTCCTGCTTTAAGTACTGCTTTTGAGTTAGTTGATGAGTCAACCTTTACTACATTGGAATTACTAGATTTCCAAATAATTGACTGAGTTCCCTTTCCTTTTCCATTATCTACGGAAGCAAACAATGGTAGAAAATCACCGATATTCATCTCTCTTTGATTTGTATCCATTACAATTCTTGTATCCTCATCCGCGTTTTGGTTCCAAGTATCTGCAAGAGAATGTACTTTTAAGGATACAACTTTCACATCGCCTCCCTTGGTGTAGAAATTCACACTGCGACTTGAAGGATCAGGGAAAATAACATCAGAAAAAACTACTTTTCCATCATTGGCAAATACTTCAATGGACGAATCATCTACGAAGATATTCATTTTGATACGTTTATTATCCTGTTTTAAAGGAGCTTCATGTAAAGTGGAAAATAGTCTTGAGAAATCAGTTTCTCCTGACTCAGCACGATCAACGAATATTCGATTATCTGCAGTTTTGTAGCCAACGACTGTTTTTTGGTCAGCCCCTTCATGAACATGAAAACCAAATTCGGTTAATTTGCTGGTAGAAGGAATTTCAATCTCCGCTTCTATTTCAAATGCTCCTGAAGAGATTCCCTTCAACAAGTTGGAGGCATTAGTCGGATTGACTACCTTGTTCTGTGTCTGGAAAATGGTACTGCGAATCGACTGTAGTTCCTTAATAGGAGCTTGTGCAAGTCTTATCCCTTCATCTGTTTTCACCAATCTTAATTCTCTCGGAATAGTCAATTCTCCCTTCCAGCCCATAGTTGGAAAAGCGAATGGATAATCCCAGTTGGTCATCCATGCCATTATCACACGACGGTTATCCGGCATATTGGCGAAGGACATAGATGCGTAGAACTCCTTCCCGTAATCCGTTTTCAGTACTTTACCTGCTGTATTGTCATTGACGAATTTACCATCCGCTGTCAAATGCCCTACAAAATACTCCGCATCGGATCCCTGCGTCTTCGGATTTGCTCCTGTACTAATCATCAGAACCCATTTCTTCTCTCCCGTACCGTCTACCTGAAGTTCGAAGAGATCAGGGCATTCCCATACACCGCCACGAACATAATTTCCATAACCAAAATTATCAGTAAGCTTCCAATCCATTAGGTTAGTAGAAGTAAAAAAGCGAATGTGATCTCCTCCAGATACAACCATGACCCATCGATTGTTCGCATCATCCCGGACTACTTTAGGATCACGGAAGTCCCAGCCTCCTGGATCTTCTCCATTCTTGCCCGGATTCTCAATGACAATTGGGGACTCCATTGAATATTTCCAAGTACGTCCCTGATCAGAACTGTAGGCAAGACCAATACGCTGATTACCATTAGGTCCATCTGGATTAAAGGAAGTGTAGTATGCAATTAGCCCTTTACCACCAGAATTAGTGAATAAACCGGAAGCATTATTCAGGTCCGCTACAGCAGAACCAGACCAAACATGCCCATGATCATTCCATGGCAAAGCAATAGGGAGGCGTTTCCAATTCACCATATCCTTACTTACTGCATGAGCCCAAGTCCCCCCATCTTGATGGAACAAATGATACTCACCCTCGTAGTACACCAAACCATTCGGATCACTTACAGAGCCACGAGCTGGAGTATAATGATAATCTGGTCTATATTTTTCTTTGTAATAGCTGGATGTTGGAACGAGATAAATATCCTGGAAGTAAGCAGAGCCTGATGTTACGGTAAATCCAGCAAATCCAGTTTTGTAACTCATATCCGTTACCTTTAAAGCTGCCTCAGAATATCCATCAACATAAAATTCGATTTTATTGCCATTTGTTATAATTTCAAGATGGTGTTTGGTACCCTCATGGGTTTTATAAGTGCGGTCGGATGTTTTGAGAACAGAACCGTCCGCCTTCTTCAATTGCGCTCTGACAGTGCTTCCTTCTTTAATAAGCACAGCCTGATAACCAGTTGTTCCTCGTTCATTCGTACGAAATGAAAGTGCTGCTTCCGATGGGTTTTGATCAAAAGAAACATTCCCTTCAAGTACAAAGTCGCTTGCACTCTTATTGTAGATTTGCTTGGCTTTCACACCATCAACAGCAATTCCCTTCAGACCTTTGATTGCTGGTTCCCAACTTCCTTCTTTATATATGGATGGGCCAAGATTTGTTGAAAGTTCGCTAACTTTTACATTTTGAAACAACGCTGCTCCCCCCCATACATTAAGGCCAAGAAACCCCTTCTCGTATGAATTATTTTTAACATCAATAATAGGAGCATACTTATTCTCCCAATAAACTTTGATATTGTCTTCTACCACCTTTACCTTCAGATGATAGATTCCTCCCTCTTGCAGCTTAACTTGGCGTTCCTCTTTAAATTTCCTTTCATCACGAGCATCACGAAGACGAATGATTCCCGCATTTGGAACAATTTGCAGCATGTAGGAGTCCCAGCCATCTTCACTGGAACGAAATACTAAGGTGGCGTCCGCATTCATGTCTATTATTTTTACATCCGATTCATAAATAAAATCTTCAGAATTAACACTTGATATAGCCATTACATTCTCTTTAGGTTCTGAAGTAAGCAAAAGTCCCTGTTCTGTGTCTTCTAACGTGCCTTTCCCTTTAATTTGCCAGTCTGTCAGATTAGTAATTGCTTTGGATACACTTTCAATAATTGTCGCACCCTCCCGCGTTTCTTTACTTCCCGTTTCATTCGATTCGGTTGCCCAGCCTGTTGTAGGATCAACAAGAATCGTGCCTATGGAGGCAGCGATAAGTACGATGGACAAAAATACAGAAGTCCATTTTATCAAAGTTGGTTTCATCCTTTGCCCTCTCTTCCAAAAACAAGGCTCTAACCCTATTTATTCGATTAGAGCTTTGCCTAATAAAGTTACTTCCCCCAAATGGAATCTAGTTCTGTTAGTTTTAATGAAGACACTCGGATATTTCCTTCGTTTGAAAATAAAACAATTTTCTCATATGGTTGGTTTGGAAAGATTAAGCTAGTAAATACTACCTTGCCATCATTTGCAAATACTTCTATGGAAGAAGCATCAATAAAGATTTGAAGTTTGATTCTGTCATTTTTCGTCTTCAGCGAAGCATTTTGTACCGCTGGGAAAGATTCTGAAAAACTATTATCTCCAGCATTAGTTCTGTCAACTGATATTAGTTCCTTTTCCACATCATAACGAATTACTGTCTTTTCATCTTCAGAACTTTGTAAAACGATACCAAAGGAATTAGAAGTTTGTTTTTCAAACTCCATATTCACTTCCATTAATGGACAGAACACGTTAAAAGATGTGGGTTGGTTTGATTCAATCGTTAAATTTTGATAACCTTGTGAACCTTTTCGAATCGAATTAATTTCTGGTACTACTTTCTGGACCAAGCGAACTCCATCCTCACTAGAAGTTAACGATAATTCTCTTGGCAAGGTCATCGCACTCCGCCAATCTTCAGTTGGTACTTGATTTGCATAACGCCAATTACTCATCCAGCCAATATAAATTCTTCTTCCATCTTCAGCTGGGATATCAGACCAACTTACGCCTGCATAATTATCCCTGCCATGATCCATCCAAAGAATTGTTTCATCAGTATTTTCATTTACAAAGGTTGTTCCGTCAAAATCACCTATAAAATATTGTGTTCTTGAACCTTCTTTGAAATCATGATTATCACCAATGCTGACAAACAGGACCCATTTTTGGATGTTTTCATCACCATCTACTGGCAATTGAAACAGGTCAGGGCATTCCCAAACGCCGTCATGTGACCCAGCATTATTTCCAAATTCACTTGCAAACTCCCAATCTTTTAGGTTTGGAGAGGTGTAAATGGTGATAGATTGTCCAGTCGCTAGCACCATTACCCATTTATTTGTTTCTTCATGCCAAAAAACCTTTGGATCACGATAATCGGTAATATTTACATCAGAAAGTACTGGATTTCCTTCGTATTTGGTCCATGTTCTTCCATTGTCGGTACTATAAGCAAGACTTTGACGCTGACGCGGCCGCTCGGAATCTGGATAGTTATCCGCACTCGTATAAATGGCTACCAACCCAGGTCCATTCTGGAAAAATCCTGATGTGTTATTCCAATCCACTACTGCACTTCCAGAGAAAATTGCACCATGCTCATCTGGATATAGCGCGATCGGCAGTTGTTCCCAGTGAATTAGATCTTTACTAACCGCATGTCCCCAGTGCATTGGTCCCCATGTAGTACCAAATGGATGGTATTGATAAAAAAGGTGATACTCATTATTAAAAAAGACCATTCCGTTCGGGTCGTTCATCCATTTTTCCTCAGGTGAAAAATGAAATTGCTGACGATATTTTTCTTTATATAGTTGTGTCATTATGTGTCACTCCTTTGTTTTCTTTTAATATCTTTTATTTCGATTATGATGGACAGATCTCACTGGCTTTCAATCAGATTTGTCCTTCATCGCCATTTTTTGTGAATTTCTATCATCCTAAATTGGAACAAGGCTGTACGTATGCTTGCACAGTACAACCTCAGCCCTATTACTTAAAATCGATTATTTTGTGTTCCTGTCGTATCCTGCTTGTTTAATCTTTAACCACTCTTGTAATCCTAAGCGGTCTAATTCTTTCACATATCCATCCCACTCTTTTTCCACTTTCCCATTTTGAATCCATTCCGCACGTTTTCTCATCACAAAAGCAAACATATCTGTTTCAATGGTAGTAAGCTTGTCACTATCTTCAAGAGAGAAAAATACTCTTGGATAAATATTTTCGGCAGTCATATGCGGAACCATAACATCCTTCATTAGCCCTAATCTCCATGCCGCGTCATCTGGTTTGGTGGTAACTTTTCCGTAGTACTCATCTAAAATCGCTAACGGACCGCCGACATTAGTTTTTTGTCTTAATTCTACTGGCGCAGCACCTTCTAATGGTAAGTGTTTTAGCATTCCTGCCGTTTCGTCTAATTCAAAGATGTTTTGCTGCTTTTCATCACCATACGTTCCCCAGTTATCTTGAACAGATTGTTTTGGTTCATATAATTGGTCAATCCATTTTGCCGTCAATTCAATATTTTTATCAGCACTTGTAATAACCATTCGACCTCGATCAAAGCCCATTCCATTGGTTCTAGCTACATTCACATGACCATCAGGACCAGCCAGCGGCTTCATTAAGTCATATTTGTCATTCATTCCGGTAATATTAGCTTTATCCCAAGTGAAATATAAACCATAACGATTATCTTTACCTTTTGCTAGATACGTATTCCAATCTTGTTCAAACGCTTCCACATCGATTAGGCCTTCTTTATATAATTCATTGAGGAATTTAATCCCTTCTTTATAGCCCTTGTCTGAGGCAGTAAACGTGACTTTCCCATCATTACATACAACCGTATGGTCCCAGTTTTCCCCCAGACCGAATGAACCAAATAAGAATGCTAAGTCTTCCCCGCCTGCTTGCTTACCAATGAATGACATCGGGATTTCATCAGCTTTTCCGTTACCATTTGGATCTTTTGTTTTAAAAGCAATCAATACTTGCTTTAATTCTTCTGTTGTTGTCGGCATTTTTAATCCTAATTTGTTTAACCATTCAACATTAATCCATGGGAAATCATCGACGGAGTGAATACTTTCTTTCCCTGAGCCTAACTCCTCAATCCATGGAAAGGAATAAATATGTCCATCAGGAGCCGTCATCATCGCCTCATATTCAGGTGCAGCCTCGAGGACCTTTTGTAGGTTAGGCATGTATTTCTCAATTAAATCTTCTACTGGAATAATCGCCCCATCTTTTGCTAGTTTTAATAAATCATGGTCATTAAAACCAGCATCTAAGATCGCATCTGGCAAATCGCCGCTCGCCATTGCGAGGTTTCTTTTTTCAATAAACGCATCTGAAGTGTAATTTTTCCACTTAATATGAACACCAGATTGTTCTTCTAAACGCTTATAAATTAACTTTTTATTTGGGTCAGCCGGCGCCAATGGCGAGCTTTGCGTCATAAAATTCAATGTTACTTTTTCCTTTAATGGGAATGTTACATCCTTTAGTTTGTATTCTTTGGATGATGCTGTTTCACTTTTGCTATTGTTACTGCAACCTGAAACTAGTAAGATCGTAGCAAGTGAGGCGGCCATAACTTTTTTTGCATTTTTCATATACTTATCCTCCTAAATGTTGTGTGTAAGCATTTACAAGTAAATCTATTAAATTGGCTCATTATTTCAATGAGCCCACCATAACACCTTTTTCAAAATACTTTTGGAAGAATGGATACATGACCATTAGTGGCAGACTGGAAATGACAATTGATGAGTATTTAATCATTTCTGAGAGCTTCTTAAGCTCAGCCATTGCTTGCTGATCACTAATCATTCCAGGACCCGTTTGATTTTGAATCAATATTGATCTCAAAACTAATTGTAATGGGTGTAAATTTGGATCTTCGAGATAAATCATTGCATCAAAGTAAGAGTTCCATTGACCAACAAACGCATACATCGCCAAAACGAAGATAATTGGTTTGGAAAGCGGCAAAACGATTTTAAAGAAGATTAATAGGTCAGATGCTCCATCAACCTTAGCTGCTTCATGCAATTCATACGGAATCCCTTTGAAATAAGTCCTTGCCAAGATAATATTCCAAACATTCACCGCGCCTGGTAATAAGATCGCCCATGGTGTGTTTAACATTCCTAGGTCCTTTACAACTAGGTAAGTGGGGATAAGCCCGCCTCCGAAAAACATGGTGATCATAAATAGGGTCATGAAGAAGTTCTTCCCGACAAAACCATTTACCGATAACGGATAGGCCGCGAAAATACAGACCACAACAGTGATAATCGCGAATCCTACCGAGTAAAGAATCGAATTGATAAAACCGCGCACCATTGCATCATTGGTTAAAATCAGCTGATACCCTTTAAAACTCCATTCTGAAAAATTGAATGAAATCCCTTTATTTAATAGAACCGTTGGATCCATGAATGAGGCTAGGACGACATAAACCAAGGGCACTAACACGACTAATACAGCAATGCATAGAAAGATATTGTTAAAGCCTAATATGATTCGGTCTATGCGGGTGTGCTTAATATTCATATCAAGACTCCTTTTTCGTTAATATAAACCTTCTCCTTCGTTTAATTTCTTCACGATTTTATTTACAACAAATAATAGAATGACATTGATGATTGAATTAAATAAACCAACCGCTGTCGAATAAGCATAATCACCTGATTGCAACCCTACCTTATATACATAAGTAGGCAGGATTTCTGATGAAGGTAAATTCATTGAGGTTTGCATTAAATAGGCCTTTTCAAAGCCAATCGACATAATCCCCCCCGCTGCCAAAATAAAGGTCACAGCCATTAATGGCTTTAGTGACGGTAAATCGATATGGATCATTCTTTGAAGAATATTTGCTCCATCAATTGTTGCTGCGTTGTGCAATTCAGGGTCCACATTGGCTAAAGCGGCAACGTAGATAATCGATGACCAGCCTGCAGCCTGCCAAATGCCAGAGATAATATAGATCGAACGGAAGTATTCTGGATTTGACATGAACATTAGCGGCTTTCCTGTTATGAAACTAACAAGTTGATTAATGGGACCTGTTGGTGATAGGAAAATGAACACCATACCCACGATTACAACTACCGAAATAAAGTTTGGTGCATAGAGTACAAGTTGAATATTCTTTTTAACAGCTGCCCTGCGCAGTTGATTAAGCATTAACGCAAGGATAATCGGAACTGGAAACCCTATGATTAGTCCAAAAAAACTAAGTTTAAGCGTATTCATAAAAATGTCTGCAAAGTTCGGTGAAGATAAGAATTTGGTGAAATTATCTACTCCCACCCAATCGCTTCCTAATATCCCCTTGATCGTACTAAAATCTTTAAAGGCAATAACCGCTCCATACATAGGGATGTATTTAAAAATGATAGTTAGAATAACAGCTGGTGCAATAAGCAAATAAAGATGGTAGTTTTTCTTGATATAATCAAGTTTGCTTTTCAATTTTGATGCTGCTTTCTTTTCGGTTGGAATTTTTAAAGCGGTTTCCTTTTGGGTATTTACTAATTCTTGCAAGCTTTTAACCTCCTATCTTTATTGGTTTATCTGGTTCTAACTTTAACAAATTTAAAAAAGGGAAGAGTTTAATATCTTTGGAAACGGAGGTTTAAAATTTTCGGCAGTTGAAAACGATTGCAATATGTTCGAGAAAAGATTAACAAAGTATTCACGCATTCCGACTGTTAATTTTTATATGATAAATATGGAGTTTTGAAAATGAGAGAGGAAGTGGGAAATGCCTTTTAAAGCCCGAACAGTCCCAGTTGATCTTATCAAACTACGAATTTTAAACAACCGAATGAATCTATCACGCGAGGAGAAACGGTATTATTTATACCAGGAAAAAGGCTATGAGGGTGAAGTTCAGTTTGATTTGTTAACAGAGAAGATTCAGAGTGAGTGTTATATTTTAAATGATTTGGTGCTGAAGATTAATGACACAACATTCCAACTAGATACCACGATCATTTTTCAAAAGACAATTAGCCTTTTTGATGTAAAAAATTCCGAAGGTGATTATTGTTTTCGCAACGGCGTCTTTGAAACGCTCGCTGAAAGGGAAATTAAGAATCCGCTCTATCAGTTGAAGCGCAGCAAGTCCTTATTCCGCCAATTACTCCAAAAGCACGGATATAATGTATCTATTGAGGGAAAAGTTGTTTTTATTAACCCCCGGTTTACCTTATACCAAGCTCCTCTTAACGAACCTATCATTTATCCAACGCAGTTAGAAAAATTATTGGAAGAATTAAATGTAACTCCGTCGAAATTAACCAACCAGAATAAGCAGCTAGCTGAAAAACTAGTTTCGTTACATGAAAGGGACTCCTCATTTATAAAAGTACCGCCATATGACTATGAGAAACTGAAGAAGGGGATTACTTGCAGAGATTGTGGTTCGTTTATGATCACTGTCTTGGGAAAGAATGTTATGTGTAATGATTGTGGATGCAAAGAGATAGTTGAATCTGCTGTTTTACGTAATGTGAAGGAAATTAAGATCCTTTTTCCTAATCTGAAAATAACAACCAAGGTTGTGCATGAATGGTGTATGGTGGTGAAGTCTAAGAAAAGAATAAGCAGAATTCTGGAGAGAAATTTTAAGACTGTAGGGGTACGAAATTGGACTTATTATGAGTAACCCTAGGAATCTCTGTGAAAGACTTTTTTCTTGGTTCTCTATGTGGGTTTGTCCATCGTAACCTTTGCGATAGACATTTTTCCTGTTTCCTTGGGCCGTTTTGTCCATCGGTGCCCTTCCGATGGACATTTGCCTGTTCTCTTGGGCTGTTTTGTCCATCGGAACCCTCCCGATAGACGTTTTGCCTGTTCCATTGTGTGGTTTTGTCCATCGGAACCCTCCCGATAGACGTTTTCCCTGTTTCCTTGTGGGGTTTTGTCCATCGGACCCCTCCCGATAGACGTTTTACCTGTTCCCTTATGCCTTTTTGTCCATCGGACCCCTCCCGATAGACATTTTACTTGTTCCCTTGTCCCGTTTTGTCCATCGGCTCCCTTCCGATAGACATTTTTCCTGCTCTATTGCCCCGTTTTGTCCATCGAATCCCTCCCGATAGACGTATTACCTGTTCCCTTATGCCGTTTTGTCCATCGGAACCCTCCCGATGGACATTTTACCTGTTCCCTTGTGTGGTTTTGTCCATCGGAACCCTCCCGATAGACGTTTTACCTGGTTCCTTGCCCCGTTTTGTCCATCGGATCCCAAAACCACCTAAACCACTAGGGTTATCTTATAATAAAAAACATCTCCTCTAGTACCTTAACTAGAAGAGATGCCTCCGTAAAAATTACCGATATTCCCCATAAATCTAGGTTTATTTGATTTCTTTAAGACCAATATTGATTTTTTCAACTGCCTCTTTGGCAGCAACCTTTACATCTTTTCCGCCGATTCCAACATCCTCAAATAACCTTCTGATGGCATCACTGACAACCGGATAGGCAGGAGTTACCGGGCGGTTCTTTGAATATTTTTGGCTTTGCAGTACAAATATGTTTTTTGGATATTCGTTCAACTCTGGGAAATCTTTTGCGACAGAGTATCGGGCAGGTATATCACCGGTAATGGTGACATATTTTTTCACTCCTTGATAACCGGTGACATACTTGATAAACTTCCATGCCTCTTGTGGGTGTTTGGACTTTGATGTGATGCCAAGCGCCCATCCGCCATTGGGAACAAACTGATACTTTCCCTTTGGCAGAGGAGTTACCCCAAAATCTTCTCCCAGCTTGAATTCAGGATGATTTTTTTCTAAATCTGCAAGTGTCCAAGAGCCAAGTACAGTCATCGCCAGCTTCCCTTCTTCAAAGGCACCGCCAGGTATTTCTATCGAAGCCACTCGATATTTATGATACAAGTCTTGGTAAAATCGCAGAGCATCTAACGCTTCTTTTGAATCTAAAAACCCGCTTGCAGTAGTTCCATCAGGGCTTAAAACCTTAGCCCCAAACTGCCAAAGAAGTGGTGTTTTAAAATAAGCTGGTGATTCTCCATCATTAAATCCTTGAGCTGGGTCGATTCCAATTACTCCTTTAGCAGGATTATTTACCTTCTTAGCAATCTCCAATACCTCATCCCATGTTAAAGGGTTATTGGGATCTGTTGGTGGATCTGGGATACCAGCCGCCTTTAGTAAATGTCGATTGTAATATAATGCAATACTTGACTCTACAATCGGGGCGAGATAAATTTGCCCCTTATAACTTAATCCTTTTAAGGTGGAATCAGGGATATCATCGATCTTCCCCTCTTTTCTCATGAAAGGGTCGATCGATAATAACGAACCCGTATTTGCATACAGACCAAGCGTAGGACTGTCAATGGTCAAAATATCCGGAGGGTTCCCCGCGGCAAGTTCTGTTCGCAGCCTGATCTCATAGTCACTATAGGGAATTGACTTCATATTCACCAAAATATTAGGGTTAGATGCTTCAAAGGAAGCCACTAATTCTTCAAATGCTTTATTTTCTGCCACGTTCCCGCCATTTCGCCAGAACGTCAACCGGATTGGTTCTGAATCCTTTACCGTTTCCCCTTTCTCTTTTTGGCCGTTGCCTGAGAATGTATCAAAAAAGGACAACGCATACACTAAAATACCTATAAGTATCACTGCAAAAATGGTGAACCCTCTCTTCATCTACATTCCCTTTCTTTCCTGAAAACTTAGGAATCTATGGCATTACGGAATTCAACCGGTGTCTGTCCTACATGTTTTTTAAAGACTGTACTAAAATACCCGGAGTTTGAAAAGCCAACTAAATTTGCTACATCAATGATTTTAAGTTGCTTATCTCTCAGAAATTGCTGGGCTTTATCCATTCGTAATTTCACCAGATAATCACTAAAATTCTGACCAACATAATTCTTAAAAGTCTCTGATAAATGAGCACTATTGATATGAAATAGTTCCGATAATAAGGTCAATGAAATCTCACTGGCATAATGCTGGTCCAAATAATTTCGAACACTATCCACGATTAACTTCCCATTTGAAAAGCGGGCCAAATGCACCTTTTCAATTATTAATAGGGCTAATTGAAGGAGGTTTTCAAGCACTTTACTCTGCGAATTAAGCTCCCAAATACTTTGTTGACAATTCCAAATCGTTTTTTGAATATCTTTTGTTTCGATATCATATTTTTTGGCAAGTGACCCTAACAGGAATAACACTCGATTGGCTGCAAACGAAAACGATAAAATCGATTGGTTTCCATCCCCTTGTAATAAGGATTGAATATTTTCTCTAAATGCTTCGAAGTTGGCATTTTCAATCGCATTGGTTAACTTTCTTTCAAAATCAGGTGAAAATTCAAACGCTTCCTCTTTCGTTATCGCCGCATCAATCACCTGGGATCGGGAGCCTAACTGACTTTGACTCCAAGCAAGCAAACTAGAAATATAACCTGTCTTAAAGCTAGTTAGTCCGGTGACAACATTCCCAATTCCTATAACTGTTTCTAAATTCAACAACCTTTTCACATTCTGTTGTAAACTTTTAACTAAATTAGAAGGAGTATTTAAATCAATTCGGATTAAAAAATGAACCATATTAGCATAGCTTGGGTCGTAAAAGGAATAAGTTCCTACATGCTCTTTTGAGATTTCCTTACATAGCATTTGAAAAGGAAGCCAGAGTTCTTTTAATCGATTGGGATTACCAAAACTCTCTCGAATTTCCACAGTTACAAATTGGACAACAGCGTTCTCATTGACAAGTTGCTCTAATTGAAGCTGGCGTAGTCTCTCGATGACTAAATTAAGCTCCAGCCATTCCTCTTTCACCAAATAAAGCAAGTATTGTTCCTGTACTTCTTGGAGTTGAGAATGAACAAGCTGACGCATCTGCGCTGTTTCAACCTGTTTTTGCCTCTCCGTCTCTATTTCTTTACAAATTTTTTGTAGGGATTCCACTAGTTCATCCGGGGCAACGGGTTTTAATAGATAGTCCTTAACCCCTTCCTTCATGGAACCACGGACCAATTCAAAATCGGAATAACCCGATAAAACGATCACTTTTACGTTTGGAAATTCCTGCTGACAGCGTTTTGCCAATTCAAGGCCATCCATTATTGGCATTCTCATATCTGTAAGGACTAAATCAACATTCATTTTCCCAAGTAATTCGAGTGCTTCTTTCCCATTGGAAGCCTCGCCAACGATTTGAAACCCTTCCTCTTCCCAATCCACTTTCATCCGCAAGCCTTTACGAATTTGAATTTCGTCATCCGCTATGATGACCTTCATCATGTATATCACCTCGGTCAAAATTAATACACAATGTAATCCTCGTGCCTACATTTTTTTCAGATTCAATCTTATACGAGAAATCTTGACCGTAGTAAAGCTTTAGTCGGCCAAGTACATTTTTTAGCCCAATACTGTTTCCTTTACTCGCTAAGACACTAATCGCTTCATTCTTTATTTCATCACTCATTAAATCTGATATTACTTCTTCGGACATGCCAATCCCTTTGTCTTCTAGAATTATCAATACTTGATTGTTAATTTTTTCAGTTTTTATAAAAATATCAGCCGTAGTTTTCTCTATAAAACTATATTTAACGGCATTTTCAACAAGCGGCTGGAGAATGAATTTAATGATAGGAAGATTTTTTGTCTCCGGATCCTCTACAAGATCAATCGTAATTGCATCCTCATATCTCACCTTTAAAATATCCGTATAGCTGCGGATATAGCTGATCTCTTCACCCAATCTCACCACATCATTTTGTGTATTCAAGGAGTACCTCATCATCCGGCCTAAGTAGATACTTACGTTCATGACTTCTTTATTTTTTCCTTGTACGGCTAATCCGCCAATAATTTCAAGCGTATTATTTAAAAAGTGAGGATTGATTTGCAGTAATAAAGCTTTGTATTCCGCATCTTTCCTACGAATGTTCGCTTCATATTCTGTTTCAATTAAATTCTTCAATTGGTCGACAGTATGGTCGAACACTTTTACCACGTAACCAACTTCATCGTTAGACGATTTAATCGTTGGCATAAAGCGTTTGGCACCTGAAAAATCCCCATGTTCGATAAATTTCATTGCTTTTGCTAGTTTTCCTAACGGTCTGACGATATTAGACGAAAGCACAAAAGAAGCAACAATCGTTAATAAAAAAACGAGGGCACTGATTAATAGTAGGTTGCGTTGTAGAATATTTACTTTAGAGAATAGGTCAGACTTGGTCACTTCACTAACTAGAATCCAATCACCTACTGCTAACTTTTGAAAAAACACAAAGTATTTTTCGCTGTGATAATCCGTTTCTAATAAACCCTTTTCCTTCTGACTGGTTTTTATTTTGGTTAAACTATTTTTCAATACCGATTTAGGGGTATCAATCTTCCCCTCTAACACATTTGCTCCCTGTTGATCTAATAAATATGCATGTCCATTTTTACCAATCGAGATTTTCTCTAAGGCTGTTTCTAGCAATGTTGAAGGGAAATTAACTTTAATAAATCCGTAGGAAACTATCGTATTCAAATCAACAAGGGGCAAAAGATAACTATTACTAGTTCCTTGTGCCGGCATATATGGATCAATATGTGATTTAACAAATCGCTGTTCATTAATAGTAAAGTCTTGAAACCAATCTAGGTTGCGTAAGTTCGAATTATTTCCCCATACTCCTTCACCGTTATTCAGAACGACAGAGATAGACATCCCATTTGAATTATTCACCATCATCGAGGAAAGCAGCATTTTCAGTTGATTCTTCTGTAACAAGCTCTGCTCTCTTGGTATTTCTTCATCTTTTTTTTCTAATCTTAACCACTGTTGTGTGGTTTGATTGACCAGGACCTGTTTTCCCAAATCCTCCGCCTGGGTTGTGATCGAGTCAGTATACATCGAGTATTGATCCATCGCTTCTATAGTTAAATCCTGCGTCTGGTCTTCAATAATAGATGTAAACCATCGAGGGATAATAATCGACAAAATGATTAAGGGAATCGTCAACAAACACGTAAATATAATGAATAAGCGATTCCGTAAGGAAAAAAACATAATATCCCCCCATACAAAAAGAAAACCCTTACAATCCACTTCTCAATTAATTAGATTTATTATTTATTCAATTTAACATATCCCCTATCAACTTACCACGGGTGATTTTATGCCAAAAAAAAAGCAGAAACCTGATTCCGGCTCTGCTCATTTCTGTTTTATATATGCTTCACGATATTCATTCGGGGTAATCCCCTCAACCTTTTTAAATACTTTCCGAAAATATTTGTCGTCTTGATAGCCAATCATATTGGCAATTTCATAGATTTTTAACTGGCTGTTTTTTAATAACGATTTCGCTTTTTTCATTCGAAATTTAACAATATAATCGGAGATATTGACGTTAAATTCTTGTTTAAATTTTCTCGAGATATATTCTCGGCTGATATAAAAATGATCGGAAATCTCTTGTAGTTTAACATCGCGGTCGAAGTTTGCCTGCAGGTATTTCTCAATTTCATATATAATGTTGCTATTTTTCTGAAGGGAGCTTTTGCTAACCTTCTTCAAAAAGATAGCAATCTCTCGTTTCTTTCTCTTTATGTATTCTTCTAACATGAAGGAACCGTTTTCGTTGAAAAATAAATCAAGTCGTTTTTGGATATCCTCTGCCGCTTTAATTGGAAGATGATAATGTTTAAACCATCTATTGCTGATCACCAAATATTCATTTTCTAATTGGAGCAGCTGTTTTATGGATAGATGGTTATTTTCCGTAAAGTCCTTGGTTATTTGATGAATTACTTCATCAAATGCATCCATTTTACCAACTTGTACAGCCAAATCAATACTGGCAGCATAGTCCATAAGGTTCCTTAATGCATGGGGAGTAGGGTTTTCTTGCACATAGATTCGACTTTCTATCTTATCTAAAATATTTGTATAAGAAAATATTTGCTTCGCGTGAAGATAGGAATCCAATAATCTGCCGTTCTTATTCACTCGTTTCCCTAAAGTAATCGGACAAGAGATATTCATCGTACTTTTAAGCGTCTTATAGATTCGGTTTAAAAGTTTTCCTATTTCCGCAAACTTTTTCCAGAAGATAATCAGCACTTCGCCTTTACTGGATAAGTATCGAAATCCAATTCCTGATTCATTTTCCAGCATGATTTCATTTATGACATTGAGAATCGTAAAGTAGGCTAAATCACGATCTCCTTGAAATACCTCCATGGTCTTGCCATTAATCCGGACAAGAGCCACTTGATAGTTGTCAGACGGATGAATTCCAAATCCCTCAAATAAATCGCCATTCAGATTATCACTATTCATCAGTTTGGTAAGCTTTCGGTCTCGATAAACTGGCTTCATTTCATTGATTAATTGTGTGCTGCTTTCTTTTCGCGCACGCTCTAAGGCTTCTTTTTTCCATTCATGCACGGCGGTTTCCAAGGTATGATTTAAGATTTCGGGATCAATCGGCTTTAGGAGATAGTCAGAACTGCCGAAATGAATCGCTTTTCGCATGTAGTGGTAATCATCATAACCTGTCACAACGATCGTCTTGCTGGTTGACTGATTTTCTTTGATCCATTCTAACAGCAAGACGCCATCCATTTTTGGCATCTTCATATCTGAAAAAATGATCTCTGGCTTATATTTTTGGATGAGATGAATGGCCTCCTCACCATTTCCTGCTTCATAAATTTCACTAATCCCATTTTGGTCCCACGCACCCAGTATCTTAATTCCTTCACGAACGTGCTTTTCATCATCAACGATTAATACTTTCATGCCTGCTCCACCTCTTTTTGGATAGCCTTTGGAAATTGAACGGTAACCGTAAATCCACATCCTTCATTACTATGAATCGACATATGTGCTTGATTAGTGTAATAAATTTGTAAGCGATCATAAATATTTTTTAAGCCAATCGCTTCTCTTTGCTCGTCTTCTCTTAATGCTCCATATAATAATTCTTGCCTGATTCTTTCCAACTGTTGACCATTTACACCGACTCCATTATCTTTTACCGTAATGCAAACCATTCCGTCCTCTTGGAGCTGACCGTCAATCTGAATGGATGCTTTATCGATTTGCTGGTCAAATCCATGCTTAAAGGAATTTTCTACAATAGGCTGCAGGATCATTTTCGGAATATGAATTTCTTGGACTTCTTTTGAAATATTTAAATCAAATTCAAACTGCTCGTCAAACCGTTGTTTTTGTAATAATAAATACGCTTTTACATGCATTAACTCCGAATGAATCGGAACAATATCTTCCTTCATATCCATGCTGTATCGCATGATTTTCGATAATGAAGTGAGTAATGAATAAACAGGAACAGCGTTGGATTTTAACGCTAAGGTTCCTATCGATTGAAGGGCATTATATAAGAAATGCGGGTTAATCTGCGAACGCAGTACTCTTAGTTGTGATTCTTTGTTTTCGATTGCGAGTTTATATTCTCTCTCAATTAAATCATTGATTTTGGCGATCATTAATTTGAAATGTCTTCCCAACATCCCCATCTCATCGTTACCCAACGAATCAAAGTCTGCCTCAAATACACCTTGTTCTACCTTTTTCATGTTATCGATTAATACTTTAATCGGTGCCGTAAGCTTAAAGGAAACAAACATCGTGGCGATTAACACAAATATAAGCGTCACAATCCCAATGACAATATTAATTAGTGCTGTTTCCCTGGCACTCTGATAGAGCACATGGTAAGGAATCCGTTTAACAATATACCAATTCTTGTAGGGAGAGGAAAACTTATCATAGACAATCACTCCATTGAATTGCTGATCCTTCCATTCCGTACTTTTATTAGAAGAGGGCTCTTTTTTTATAAACCTAAACCATTTTTCCTTATTTTCCTTGCCAATCATCGATTCATTTGAGGAATAAATAATCGCCCCATTTTCATCCATAATATACAAGTCTTCCATATCCTTTGTAAATAATCGTCCTGCAATCGCACTTATTTTTGAAAGATTAATATCAATCGACAAAAAGCCTAACAGCTTATCAGACGGAACGTCACGAAGGATGTTATGAAAGCTGAGGACATTCTTCTTTTCAGAATTTGGAATGACGGAAATATTGTTATAGCTGTACATTTCATGTGGTGGTTCGATTAGCGAAAAGCCATCATAGCGAGTTAACCTCGAATAGTAAGGGTGAGAAAAAACACTTTCATATTTTCCTCTACCGCTTATTCTTGAATGATAATTTGTATATGAATCTTTTCCAATATCAATATAGAGATGCATTTGTTCAATTTCAGGACGGGTATTAAATAAATAGGCTAGAGCCCGGCGAACTTCTTCCTGATTTGAATTTAACTTTTGTGAAAGACCATCCCTCATCACATTCATGAAGGGAGTATAGCGGTAAAGTACGGACGACATCTGGGCAACATCTTCTAAATAAACCGTAAGTTCGTCTGCACCTTTGACAATTAGATCATGATTGGTCGAAACAAAACGGTTATTGAGAGAATTTGTTGTTTGATAATATGTAATCGCGATCGAGCTTCCAAAAGGCAGGACCGTGACAAGCATTAAAAATATAATCAGCTTTTTACGAATACCCCAGTGCATAGATCATCTTGGTTAGTTAACAGTGAACTAACCTTCCTCCACTTAATGAATTTTCTCCATTGTAACAACATTCTTTATCCATTCCTATGGCATTTATTGACTTGTCTTCTATTTGGACTGTTCAATATATTCCACCCTACTGGTCAATGTAAGCCGTTTCATAATTTTCTGGATTCTCTAAAATGGAATTATGGAGGTGCAGGTTATGAATAGCCAAAGTAAGTTGGAAAAAGTAGAAACCTCAGTCTTAGAAGTTCACAGAAACGAAGCGGTTTCGAAATCAGTTTCCTTAAATAAGCACAAGAAACTGAAAGATGCAGGATTATTTGCTTTATTTGTGGGGCCCGTTTTGCTAGCTTTTACCCTGATTGTTCTGATTCCTTTTTTTACAGGTATATATTATGCCTTTACAGACTGGAACGGGATCACGGGAGCGGTCAAATGGGTCGGCTTGGACAACTTTAAGTACATCTTTACCGAGGACAAGCAATTCCAAGCTTCCTTCAAACTTACAACGAAATATACCATTGTTGCGATTCTCTTAACAAATGTCATTGGATTTGGATTAGCCCTACTTGTCACACAAATGCTAAAAACAAGAAATATCTTACGAACCGTTTTCTTCATGCCAAACTTGATTGGCGGCCTTTTATTAGGTTTTATCTGGCAGTTCATTTTTGTAAAAGGTTTCTCATCGATTGGACAGTTAACAAAGATTCCCCTTTTTGAAATAGCTTGGTTAGGAGATGCGAATACGGCCTTCTGGGGAATTGTGATTGTCAGTGTTTGGCAAGGTGCAGGCTATATTATGATCATCTATATCGCTGCACTCCAAAACGTTCCTCAAGAATTAATTGAAGCAGCGAAAATAGACGGGGCAAATAGGTGGCAGATCCTTCGCCACATTACCATGCCGCTCGTCGCACCCGCCGTTACCATCTGTTTATTTTTAACAACAGCATCTTCCTTTAAAGTCTTTGATGCAAACCTATCTTTGACAAATGGCGGTCCATTTAAGTCTACTGAAATGTTAGCACTTAACATTTATACTGAAGCCTTTGTAAATAATCGTTACGGAATTGGTGAAGCAAAAGCACTGATATTCTTCCTTGTTGTTGCAGCAATTTCAGTCATTCAAGTAACTTATTCGAAGAAAAAGGAGGTTGAGTCCTAATGGGAAACAGGTATACAGGAAAAACATTTATTGTTGAGATCCTTGCTATCCTGCTCGGTCTAGCCTTTTTAGTCCCTTTTTATTATGTGATCTCAAACTCCTTGAAACCTTTCGCTGATATTTTATCTAACACCTCGGCCTTGCCGAAGGTTCTGGAGTTACAGAACTATGTGAGTGCTTTCGAAAAATTGAACTATCTTAAAGTATTTTCAAACTCATTAATAGTAACTGTTGTCAGTAATGTAGTTCTAGTGATCTTTTGTTCGATGGCAGCGTATATGCTGGTCCGAACAAGAAAGAAAATTAGCCATGTAATTTTCATGACATTTGTGGCAGCCATGATCATTCCGTTTCAATCAATCATGATCCCGCTTATCAAAACAGCCAGTACCTTTGGACTTCTAAATAGCGTATGGGGCCTTGTCATCATGTACCTTGGCTTTGGCTCAGGGATGACCATTTTCTTGTATCACGGATTTATTAAAGGGATTCCAGTTGAACTTGAAGAGGCAGCTATCATCGACGGCTGTACAAGGTTTGGCGTTTTTTGGAGAATCGTGTTTCCATTGTTAAAACCAATTACCGTGACTATTGTGATTTTAAATAGCTTATGGATTTGGAATGACTTCCTATTGCCATCACTTGTGCTCCAGGATCCGGAATTAAAAACGATTCCTTTAGCAACGTTCTCCTTCTTTGGACAGTATACAAAGCAATGGGATTTGGCTTTAGCCGCCTTAGTCATGGGCATTGTTCCATTATTAATCTTCTTCTTTGCGATGCAAAAACACATTATTAAAGGAATTACCAGTGGTTCTATTAAGTAGGAACAACCTCTGCTGTCTGCATGACAGATAGCAGAGACAAATATAAAATAGATTTATATATCAGGAGGGAATTTTAATGGGGATCAAAAAGTATTCTTTACTTGCAGGTGTTCTATCCGCATCACTACTATTAGCAACAGCTTGTTCTAGTGACAGTGCATCTAGTGATAAAAAAAGTGGTGGGAAAGATGGGAAAGTAGTAGTCGATCTTTTTAATGGTAAGGTAGAAATTGCTGACCAATTGAAAGCGTTAACAGATCAATATACAAAAGAGCATCCCGACGTTACTTTTAATATTGAAACTGTTGGTGGCGGTGCAGATGGATCGGCAGCTTTAAAAGCTAAGTTTGCTTCCAACAAGGCTCCGGATATCTTTGGCAATGGCGGTTATCAAGAGGCTCAAACATGGAAAGATAAATTCGAGGATTTATCCGATCAGCCGTGGGTAAAAGATGCTTATGAAAATGCCTTAAAGCCAATGACAATCGATGGAAAAATTTATGGACAGCCAGTTAATATGGAAGGCTATGGCTTTGCCTACAATAAGAAACTATTTGCAAAAGCCGGTATTACAGAACTGCCAAAAACATTCACGGAGTTAGAAGCTGCGTCGAAAAAACTAAAATCAGCTGGAATTACACCTTTCTCTGTCGGCTATGCAGAATGGTGGGTTTTAGCAAATCATGGGCTTAACGTTCCATTTGCTTACCAACAAGCAGATGAAGAGAACTACATCCAAGGTTTAAACGAAGGGACAGCGAAAATCGAGGGTAACAAATACTTCGACGACTACTTCAAGCTTGTCGATTTAACGATTAAGTATGGCAACAAAAATCCTTTAACAACTGACTACAACACAGAAGTAACTCAATTTGCGAACGGCGAAACAGCAATGATTCAGCAAGGTAACTGGATTCAGCCAATGCTTGATAAATTAAATCCAGGCATGGAAGTGGGCTTCATTCCAATGGCACTTACTGATGATGCTGCTCAAGCAGATAAATTAATGGTTGACGTTCCAACTAACTGGGTAATTCATAACAAAGCTCCTGAAGCCGATAAAAAAGCGGCAAAGGATTTCTTAAACTGGATGGTTACCTCTGAAGAAGGGAAAACAGCTCTAGTTAAGGAGTTCAAGTACATCCCTGCTTTTAAAACAATTGAAGCAAAAGCGGAAGATATTGGACCTCTAGGTGCAGAACTTCAAAAGTATTCTCAAGAAGGCAAAACTTACTCTTGGCAGTTCATGAAATATCCTGATGGTGCAGGTCAAGAATTCGGTGCCTCACTTCAAGCCTATGTTGGCGGCCAAAAATCTAAAGCAGAAACAGAAAAAGCTTTGGATGCTACTTGGGCTAAGTTAAAGAAATAGGATTTCATTCAAAAGGCTCCTCTCAATTTGAGAAGAGCCTTTTGATTATTCACGATCCGGGCTATTGACCATAATTCCAGCCACTTGCGTTAACCGGTCATAAAACGCCGGCCCGGCAGGTTGTTGATCAAGTCCAATTTCTTCAAATGCTTCTTTCATGCAGCGAAGCCAGCATTTTGCCCTTCTTGGCGTTACTTCAAATGGCAGATGCCGATGTCTCATGGCAGGCGGTCCAAATTCCTGACTGTAAAGGGCAGGACCTCCTAAAAATTGCGGCAAAAACATCCGCTGTTTACGCTTTATTTCTTCCATATCCCCTTCAAACAATGGTCTTAGTTCTGGGTCGGCATATACACGCGGATAAAAAGCATTAACCAATTTATCTATTGTTTCTTGCCCGCCTATTTCATCATAGATTGATTTAAAATTGTAATCCACGTTTCGTCACCATCCAACTTTAGTTTTTCCCCTGTTTTTGTTTATTATAATGGTAAAAAGGATGGGTTTTTGTGATTTAAATCACTTTAAATAGAGAAATACAAAAGTTTCCAAACTTCATGAAAAAGAATCAGAATCAAAACAGCTAGACTGGAGCTACCAATTCCACTTTAATGCGATCTGGATCTTCGAAAAAAACAGCATAATGAGTTTCTCCGCCGGCAAATGGATGTTTATCCATATAAAGAATATTTACCCCTTTTACCTTCAAGTGCATTGTTATTTCATCCACCTGTTCTCTCGATTCGGCATGAAAAGCTAAATGATTAAGACCTACTCGAGAGCGATGGTACGAGACATCCAAAAATCGTTCTTCCGCCTGAACAAAAACAAGATAGGTTTCTCCATGTTTCCAGCTGATGCCAGACTCCCATTTTTGGTAGGGAACGTAACCTAATTCAGTTAAGATCCAGCCCCAAAACTCACTTGATTTGCTGAGGTTGGAAACATAGATTTCTACATGGTGCAACATACCTTCTATCTCCTTTTATAAGACCTATTTTTCACCAATTGTATCATTTTAAAAATAGATACGGCCCAGATAGATTCGCTTATTAAAATACTAGAAACTTATAATTTATTTGAAGGAATCATACAAAAAACGCCGATAACCAAAAAGGCTATTGACGTCTTACAGTTGTCCTCTATTAGTAGAAATCACATCTTATGCCAGAAAAATGAGATTAGCATGCGCTTTCATGTCAACGCTTTCTAATAAAGTAATTCCTGACTAGTTACGATTTACGACTCGTTCAATATGAATCGTAAGATAGGACATTTCTTCCTTTGTTATTTTATAATTATGGGTTTTCTCAATAAACTCCGCTATTTTTCCGGTACATATAAAGGCATCTGGATACTTTATTTTCACCATATCATAAAGATAATCATCTGGACTTTCCAAGTTTTTTTCACTAAAAAGGCGTTGCGCAAAAAACTTTAAATGGGTAAGGAATCGGAAATAATTCAACGATTCTTCATCAATTTCAATTTTGAAATGATATTTCACTATATTTAAAATATCTTGAATTAATTTTGTCATATTGACGACATTGGGCATTTCTTCGTTGAGTTCCGCATTGACAATATGCATGGCGATAAAACCAGCTTCATCTTCAGGAAGAGTAATCCCAAGCATTTCTTCGATCTTTTTAATCGCTTTCAAACCAATCGCAAATTCATCACTATAAATTCTTTTGATCTCCCATAATAAAGCATTAGAGATAAGTAAACCCTTTTTATTTCTCTCAATGGCAAAAGTTATATGATCGGTTAATGATACATAGATACTATCATTTAACTTTTTTCCTAGTCTTTCTTTGGCATAGGAAATAATCCTTTCTGATACATCCATGTATTCTAAAGGAACATCGTATAACAACGTTTTAAACTTTTCCGAAACATCTTTATTGTCCAATTTGAAGGTCTTCTCGATCCTACTTTCATCCACATCATCCCCGGGCCTCTTTTGAAACGCAATTCCCCGGCCCATGATCACTAATTCTTTATTCTGCGCATCCAAAACACTGATAACATTATTATTAATTACCTTCGCGATTTTCATATAAATCACCTTTTTGTGAAGTTTTATAAAAAAAAAAACCTAAAACTAATAATGAGTATTATTAGTTTTAGGTTTTGCCTGATTTAACAGTAACAATCCTATTATTTAAAAAGTTAATTCAAATATTATCACTTTTTGAAAGGGTATGCAATATTTTTTGGTTCTTTAAGATTTATCTTCCGCTTTGATTTGATTCATCAGTAACATCGCTTCTACTGAGGTCCACTCTTGTTTATAATCGGTCAGAATTTTTCCCAAAAACGGCAGAGCATCAATGGTATTCCCATCCTCAATCAATACCTTTGCTTTACCAAGCAGCAATTCATCTATATATGGTGAATAAACATAGTGATGGCTGGTTTGAGAAAAGAAGTTATCGTAAAGATAGTGAATGTTCTCCTTTTCATTCAGCCTTTGCTTTGATTCAATTAAAAAGAACATGGCATCATCTGAGAAGTATTCATTTGGCTCTAGTGATAGACTCTTTTCCATTTGTGCCGCTGCGGCCCTGTAATCCTTATTTCTAAACGATGTTAAGCCTTTTCTATAAGTACTTAAACCAGCTTTCGTAGAAGACTCTAACCTGCTTTTGGTGTCTTGAGGTTCTGGTGGTCTTTCCTCCCCTTCGTTCTGTCCCTTTGAACCTACTGACTCCTTCTTAAAAATTTCTGTTTTTGGTGGAATTCCTTGTTTCTGAATCACTGGCTCCGCCTCTTTTTGTTGGCTGAAAACCCGTAAACCAACCCCTCCCATCAATAAAGAAGCAGCCAAACTTGATCCTATGATAAGACGCTTGGACCAGCCATTTTTGAACGATTTTTTCTCCACACCATTTGGTTCTAGTGACTGATAAGCTTCTAACAATAGTTTCAAATCGCGAATAATGGAACTGTTTTTCACATAAAGAGGCATGTGATTTATTTCTTGAAGTACACCTTTTTCTTCTCCAGTTACAATCAGGGCCAATAAATAGCCATGGTAAAAGTCAACCGGTAAAGGAAGTTCCGTTTGAAAAGTTAGAAGATCGTGAAAAATATTTTTCGCCAGATGAAATTCTCCAGCGTCGACCAAATGCAAGGCCTGATTGTAGTTCTGATATAGCTCATCATAAACAGGAATTTTCTCCTCTAGCATTTGCCTAGTGCTTAGGTGATTTGCCGTTTGTAAGTTTTTCCATTCTTTCAGTGCTTGCTGAGGAAACCCAGAAAGAACATGAAGTAACCCAAGTGCCCAGCTTACATCGGCACATAAAGGATACTCCTTTATCATCGTTTCCAGAATAAGCGAAGCCTCTTCAAACTGCTCCGCTTGTAAGTACTGAATAGCTAGGTTATATGATTGTATCTCCATCTAATCGCCTCTAAACCCCAAAAATAAACTTGTCTATTTTGACCATTCTAGAAATGTACACAATTGAAGACATTTTAACGCTCCCCCTTAAAAAATTAATATATAGTAATGACTTTTGCATCACGGATTAGTTTTCCTGTGTCTTTATGACGGAAACCACGTTCGTGAACCCCAAAGACTTGAAACTTTTGTAATTCTGCCTGAAAACTTTCCGGAATCGTGCCAATACTAGTCATGGTGCCACTATTCATAAATTCACCTAATGACTTAATTTCCTCAATACCATAGGAATCTAGAAGTTTGAGATAGTCATTAATAATCACTTCTATTTGCTCCCCCCATTCTTTAAGATACATTTTTAAAGCTGAATGATAGATTAAATCCATTGCGTCAACAGCTTGGATGGTCAAATGGATTAGTTCATTTACCTCCTGTTGATGGTATATCTTGTTCTTTTCGGGCTCAATATCCATTTTCGTGATAGGCTTCAATTCTTGCAGCTTTTTTCTAAATTCTTGAATGTAGGTACTCTCATTGGTCACCGTTCGCATCCCTCCGAGTTAATAGTCATGTTCAATGGCCGCTTTATTTTTTAGTGGTCTTTTGTGATATATATGATGGACATCCACTAACTTTTCTCGAAATTTAACGAAAAAAAGAAACACCAGATGAAAACAGCATCTACGAACTGTTTTACATATGGTGTCTCCTATGAGAATAATTTTTGAAGTAGAGATTTAGGTTTTTTACGCAATTTATCTACCGAGCTCTGAAGACCGTACATGATCACTGATTTACTCATAAATAAAAGAACCATTTGGTAAGGTTTTAGTCTAACAAGAGAGGCAATTCCTAGTCTTTTTAATATAAACATCCCAGGATATGCAAAAAGAGTATCAAAAATAAAATTTAAAAAAAGGTATCGAGGAAATTTACCAAATGTCCATTTTAAAATCCATAATGACCCGACAAAAAATGGACCCAGCATGAATGGCAATTCGCCTATTACTTTAGGATTAACCCTTTCATAGATCCGCCACCACACTCTTTTTTTGGCGAGAATACTTTCAACACCTACCCAGATGAACATAAATATAGCCCCTGGAAATAAACGCTTGATTGTTCGTTTCCCCATGAAAGGCATCGACAACCAAGGCAGGATCATGATAACGAGTAAAATCATTTTATTTTTTCTCATCTATGTGCCATTCCTTTTTCTTCCTAGAATGCACAAAATTAAAGAAAACTATTTATGATTTTATAAAAATATTTTTTTCTTTAAATTGGAATAACATATAAATACTATTTCTTTGTATAATATGCAAGGAACCACAAAAGAAGCGGCAGAAGTCCTGCTAGTCTAAACCAACCCTCCGCACCGCCAACGTATAGAGAAATCGTTGGTAAGGCAAGGGCAATTCCACTCCATAAAAACCCTTTCCAAGATTTTTTCCAAACACCCCAAACAAAGAGCAACGCAGATGCTCCGATTAATAGCCAATAGACGATTCCTACCAAGAAAAAATCCATCATTTCTCCCCCTTATTATGATATTTCTTATCTATTTATCATATGAATCTGCTAACGTACTGTCCGTACATATATTTAGATTTAACTCACTATTTACGATTTGTGGTAAAATTAATTGTGATAATTTCCGAAAATTCAATTTTGTCATAAGAATTAGGAGGGAGAAATTGAAATGTTACAACGCCCACAAGTAAGTGAGTACCCAGAATATTATAATCCGTATGTAAATCTAGTTCCTGATGGTGATCTATTATCACTTTTGAAAGAACATTTGGTAAAAACAATCGAGCTTTTCGAGTCACTATCGGAAGAGGCTGGCCACTTTCGTTATTCTGAAAATAAATGGAGCATCAAAGAAGTACTTTGCCATATGGCGGATACGGAAAGAATTATGAGCTATCGGCTTCTCCGCGTCGGGCGAGGGGACCAGACTGCTTTGGCGGGTTTTGATGAAAATGAATATATTCAAGGGTCACAAATTCATAAATTACCCATAAAAAATATTCTTGAAGACTTTATCGCTACTAGAAAAGCTACCCTTACTCTAATTCAAAATATGCCGGAAGAGGCTTGGGCAAACATTGGCTTTGCCAATAACACGGAAGTCACTACCCGTGCCATCGCCTATATTATCGCTGGCCACGCCTTCCATCATTTTAATATTATTAGTGATCGATACCTGCCATTATTAAAATAGACTTATAACGAGCCCGTGGGAAAATTTATCCTGCGGGCTCAATTTATTGTTGCGAACATAAGTTCCCCGTTTTATAATAGAATTATCGGTAATAATAAGAAGTGGGACGCACTAATCAGCATGTCCACTACGGCTTATATCCGATCGAAGGTCTCAAAAAAAATACACTTTTTACTAAGGAGAGGTTATTAATTATGTCATTACGTTTGATTCCCTATTTAGTGATGGATGGAAATGCGAAGGAAGCCATTCAATTTTACGAAAAAGCTCTAGATGCACAAGTTCTTTTTTCACAATCATTCGGAGAAATGCCAGATAACCCTGATTTTCCACTACCAGCTGAAGCGAAAGACCGTATAAGTCATGCGACGATTAAAGTGGGAGAAACAGAACTAATGTTTTCCGACACCTTCCCTGGCCAACCACATCAAAGCGGTAATCAAGTGACCATCTGTATTTCAACGAACGACAGAGACCAAGCACATAAATTCTTTGAAGCCCTGCAACAAGGCGGTCAAGTAACCATGCCTCTTCAAGAAACATTTTTCAGCCCAGCATACGGCAGTGTAATCGATAAATTCGGTATAACTTTCCAAATTTTCACTGAGGGCAGACAATAGATTCGTACATAAGAGAAGTAAACAATTAACCCGGTCCATTATGTGACCGGGCTTTTTTTGCCAACCTAACAAAAAAACTAATCAAGCGCTTGATTAGTTTTTTAACCCATTTTTGATCGTGTAACGGCTGGCTGATATTTTCTCATCGGGGACTTTTCTAACACTTCTTGAAGATAATAGTTTCCATTTGGACTTGTTTTCTTGAGCAGCTCCAACAAGTATGTAATATCATCTAGTGCTCTATGTGTTTGGTAGTCTGTGATGTTGTGTGCCTGTAATAGGGTCAGTAATTTTCCATTTGGAAAGCCGTAATTTTTCCAAGGGATGTTCCTCATCGTACAGTACCATTTCAGATCGTTGACTTCAGGATACATATGATAAAGAAAGCTTCGGTCGAAGGAAGCATTATGAGCAAACACTGAATCAGCACGATGGAAGTATGTTTTTATTTTTACATCATAAAAGCTTTTCCCTTGAACCAGTTCATATGGGATTCCATGAACTCGATACGCTGAGTCATAATTATTTCTTGCTGTACGGGAGAGCGGCTCACGTAAAAAGGAATCTTCTTCGATAATATCGATTACCTCGCCAGTGTCGGCTCGATAAGAAAATAACTTTAAGGCAAGTTCAATTACTTCATCTTTAGTTGGTCCTAAACCGGTAGTCTCAACATCTAATACTAAACCCAATTTTTCTGATCTCATCTACATGATCATCCCTTAATACTAAACTTTATCCCATTATACCAAAGCAAGACATAAGACTCTATCTCCAAAATGTACCTTCATGTGAAACTCACGGAGAATAGTCCACCAGAGTGCCCATGACAGATATTTTTCTAAAACTACGGGCACTATGAACCTTCCTATTACGCATTAATCCCCATCGCCGATCCCCGCAAGAAATGCCTTGATAATTATCATGAGACTCTCATTCAAATCCAAAGGCATCTTGAAACCACCTTTTTGCTCTAAAGCTGAAAATCCATGTAATATACTGCGCAATCCTCTGACGGCATGCAGGGCACGTTCCCCTTCTAAATGATAGGCTTGCAAAATGCGGATTGAAAGGTCAACGATTTTCGATCCCGCTTGCTGCACATGAACATCTTCCGGATCCGGAGCAAGTAGGGTTGCCTCATAAATTCCTGGGTGCCTTCGAGCAAAATCTACATAAGCCTGACTAACTGCCAGGACTGCCTCGGTGCCTGACACCCCAATTGCTGCATCTTCCATCACTTCATAAAGCATATTGATTCCATAGATTGCCAATTTCTTTCGCAATCCGGGTAGTCCGTCGAAATGGTTATATAAAGAAGGCGGGCGGATTCCTAGTTTTTTCGCGAGATTTGCTAAGGTAACTTCCTGGATACCCTGCTGGTCAGCAAGCTCTCCTGCCGCTTCAATAATAAATGATAATTCGAGACCGATTTTTGGTCTTGGTGACATAGTCATAACTCCCTATCCAATTTTTCGTTCAAGATGTTTGATAGCCTGTTCCATTTCTTTCACAGGATTCATCACCATCTCCCCATGGCCGACCGCAAGTAACTCTGGTTCGTAACCCACTAGTTTACGTGCGCTAGTTATAGCTGTTTCTTTACTCCAAGTACCAAAGGCTGGAAATGGAAACCACGGAACTATGTCCCCTGCCACCGCCATTCCACCTCGAGTCTGCAAGGCATCCCCAGCAATCAATGCCTTTGTCCGCAAATCTAAAAATGACATCGAGCCGGGTGTATGTCCTGGCGTTTCGATTGCGGTTAACGAACCAATTAAGTCGCCATCCTTCAATAAAATATTGGCTCGCGTTTTTAATTTTTTCGGCACACCACCTTTAATCGGGGATTGTGCCTCATGAGAATCAAGTGAGCGATCACCATTCATCAGTCTGTGGTCGCGCGCCGAAATATAAACGGGTACTTCTGGCATCAAGTCTTTTAAGGAATCCAATGCTCCGACATGATCTTCATGAGCATGTGTCAGCACTATTTTTGTAATGGGCTTTCCAATCATTTCTGCTGCTTTCATAATCCCCTTCGTGCAAAAACCAAGTGCGGCATCAATTAATGTTAACCCATCCTCTACCTCTACCAAATAGCAGTTGACCGGAAAAACACTTGCCATGAATGTGACTTGATATAAATATCCATTTTTAATCATCCTCATCTGGCATATCCCCTTTAACTAATATCGTTAGTTTTATCATAACTAATACCATTAGTTTTATCAAGCCTATTTTTGGGAAAAATTTCATTTCCTGCTTTTAGTCATATATTCATCTCCTGTGCCAAAAAATACTAACATAGATACTAATTAATTAAGTTGACACTTAATTAAGTGTACGCTAAAATAACAACATGATTGAAAAAGTCCTTCATGCTTTGGCAGAGCCCAGACGACGAGATATTTTATATCTTGTTCGCGATGGAGAGCTTACCTCCAGCGCAATTGCCTCACATTTTGACATCTCAGCACCAGCAATCTCTCAGCATCTCAAAGTTCTCGAACAATCTGGCCTTGTTGTGGTTCGGAGAGACGGAACAAAACGGTACTACGGAATTAGAAGGGACGGATTCACAGAATTAAAGCAGTATATTGACCGTTTTTGGGATGATAGTTTACTTCGTTTGAAAGAAGCTGCAGAAGAGGAAGAAAGGAGAATCAATAATGAATCAGACCAATAATGACGTAATCACCAAAGAAATTTTCATTGAAGCCCGTCCAGAAACATTATTTTCATTCTTTACGGATGCCGACAAAATGGTCCGCTGGATGGGAAGACAGATCTTGCTCGAACCTAAAATCGGCGGTAAGTATCGAATTGATGTCAATGGCAGCGATATTGCCATGGGCGAATATGTTGAAATTGTACCTTATGAAAAAATTGTTATGTCTTGGGGCTGGGAAAAATCAAAGCTCGTGCCGCCTGGCTCAAGTAAAGTTGAATTCAAACTGACTCCGAAAGAAAATGGTACAAACCTAGTATTAACCCATTATGACTTGCCAGTGGAAGAAATACCTTCTCATCAACAAGGCTGGTCCCATTACATGCCTCGCATAAAGGATTTTGCCGAAGACCGAGATCCAGGCGTAGACCCTTGGTCCGTTGTAGCTATGCATTAATTTTTATAAAAACATTATTTATGAGGAGAGAAATAAATGTCTAAAACAATTCATCAGGAAGTAGTTTTCAATTCAAGCCCGGGCCAGATTTACGAAGCACTCACAGATTCAAAGCAATTTAGTGAAGTTACGGGAGGAGCACCGGTTGAAATCAGCCCTGAAGCTGGTGGGACTTTCTCATGCTTTGGCGGTATGATTCTTGGAAGAAATATTGAACTAGTTCCGGGAGTACGTATTGTTCAAGCTTGGCGCGTAGCAAACTGGCCTGAAGGGGTTTACTCTATCGCTAAGTTTGAGCTTAAAGAACAAGACTCTAAAACACTTTTGGTTTTTGATCACATCGGTTTTCCTGAAGCAGAAGGAGAACATCTTGCGGCTGGATGGGGAGAAAATTATTGGAGACCATTAGAAAAATATTTAGGATAAGCGTTATCCTGTCTACGAAAAATGCTTGGAGCTTCTCCAAGCATTTTTTATATATTGTCTATGTTATTATTCATTGTTGATTTTCGTGTAGGTATGAGAATTCATAGGCGGAGAATTTCCGGCTAATGTGTATAGAGGAGGCTTAAGAAGCAGATATAAGAGGAGATATTCCGATTAACTACTCTAAATAAGACAAAATCCAAAGATTTGGATAATATAAACGAAAAAACTTCCTTTATTTTTAAGGAAATATGGGTATTTCCAATTTAAGCGGAATTTTACCGTTATTTTTCAAACACAGTGTAATTCACATTCAGTTATAACAGAGCCTATATATTAATAATGATTTTTCCCGTGGGTCTGCATGAAAAAAGATGTTTGTTCAAAATTTGTTCAAAACTTCTTTACGAATATGTGAAATACTGAACATTTTACCCTAATTTCGAAATAAGTTTGTTATAGTAACAATGTAGACAACAAATAAAAAACTTATTAAACAAGGAGGGTTTCACATGGTAGTAAATTGGTTAAGAGAAAACAAAGTTGCCGCAGGAATTTTAACAGTCCTTCGCCTATATATCGGTTATTCTTGGTTAACAGCTGGGTACCACAAATTAGCAGGTGGTTTCGATGCTTCTGGATTCTTAAAAGGAGCAATTGCTAATCCCGTTAAAGGACCAGACGGCAGCGTAGTTTACGGCTGGTATGTTGATTTCTTACAACACTTCGCATTACCAAATGTTGATATTTTTAACACGATCGTTCCACTTGGCGAATTTTTAGTTGGACTTGGACTTATTCTTGGATGCTTAACAACAGCAGCAATGTTCTTTGGGCTTGTGATGAACTTCTCTTTCTTCCTAGCAGGAACTGTATCTCATATTCCTACTGACCTTTTCATCGGAGCCATTATCTTATTCGCAGGTTATAACGCCGGCCGCATCGGTCTTGACCGTTGGGTAATCCCATTCATTCGTAAAACTGCATTTAAAGGGAATAAAGCCGTAAATCACAACGTTTAAACCAATCAAAAAAGCTACACAATCTTGGACATCGTTCCAAATTGTGTAGCTTTTTTATTCATATGGAATTCTTAAAAGCTATTATCCTCTTCCAAGCTTTCCTTGTTCACGTACCAATTGGTTACCTGTGTAAGGATTGCAAAGACGAAAAAGAAGTTCATAGCCCAGACATTAATAAATGGGGCTATTCCGCCAAACTCAAGGGTTTCAAGGCCTTTTAGATTCATGACAATCATCGATTCGATAAAAATAAGTACAAAACCCACTACACCAGCAATAGCCGCCCTAATCATATGTCTTCCCCCTAAAAATTTATTATTTATGTAAGTTCGATAAATTTGAATTTGACAATTTTGTGAACACCTTACTTTTATTATATTGCAAAAAAGGGAATAACAACACCCTGAAAGAAAAATATTTATTCACAATAAAGCGCTGCTGGTTGTGGATGAGACATTTGCTCATTCTATAAAGGTAAAACCATATTCCAAGAGCTCCCGTCCACTCCTACCTTTTTAAAGCCAAATTTTTGGTATAAATGAAGCGCCGGATTGTTGGGGTCAACACTTAAAGAAACCCTGCTAAATCCAGCTTCTTTTATGACCGTTAATATTTTGCCAAGTAAGGCGGTGCCTATGCCTTTTCCCCTGTAATTTGGAAGGAGAGCCATTCCCAGTAGAGGGGTCTTTTCATCAATATAACCATATGTTTTATTTGTATCATCGAATAGTCGGACCCAGACAGCGCCCATTGGTGTTTGATCAGAAGTTGTCGAAATTAAGGAGAGATCCCCTTTTCTTCCCCAGCCTTTCAGTGATTGGGCAATATTTGGCTCATTTAATATATCTTTTGATGGCCGAGGCTGTCCTTCGGGAATAAAGATTGCCTGATACAGCATCTCCCATAAAAAATCCTCGTCTTCTTTTACTCCATATCTGATTTGATATCTATTCATTTCCATCCTCTTTTCTCGCAATTAAGAATATGTTGTGGTCCTAATTTTATACATGCCAACAACGTAAATAAGCAGAGCTTTTTTAAAATAGCTGCTATTTTAATAGTATAGAAAAAAAAGGCAGGGAGCTATTTTGATCACAAGTTTTCATGAATACAATCATCAATCTAATATCTATATTAAAAAGCGGCTGCATAACTATATAAGCGGCGTCATGAGTGACGAATTAACTATGCAATGGAAAAAGTACTCCCCTTTTATGGCAGAAGTTGTCCTAAATGGGCGCAAACCATCTTAACTGAATTGCGACATTTTAAATCTTCACAACTTCCACACATATTCCACCTAAATTCTACATAAGTTTTTCATATGATTAACTCAAGTTAATACGGAAATGGTTCAAAGAGCTCATTTCTTAAAACTTCCCATTATTTTGATTGGTGTATACACCAATCTATTTTTTTTGCCCTTAACTGATTTCTTCACAACTTCCACACAAGTTCTCCCTAAGTTCTACATATGTTTTAACTATTATAAAGATAACTTAATTAGGAAATGGTTCGAAGAGCTCATTTCTTAAACTTCCCATTTTGGATTGGTGCCTGACACCAATCTATTTTTTTGCCAATAAAAGGTCAGCCATCTGATTTTTTGATGGCTGACCTTTTTTCCTAGTTTAGTTTACTCCTACTTGTGTCCAAGCAGATTTAACGGCATTGTATTGTGTGCTGCCCGATCCATAAAGGTCAGCTGCTGCAGCAAGGAGTGCTGCACGAGCACCACTAAAATTACTTGTTGGAGTCAGATAAACAGTTAGTGCACGATAATAAATTTTTTCAGCAACGGCTGTCCCTAAACTTGAAATCGTTAAATAAGCTGCTTTGTTCGGAATACCGCTGTTTGTGTGAACTCCACCATTATCAGAGGTTGTATTTACATAGCCGCTCATCGTCGATGGCTGTCCATAAAGTTCAGGGTTTGATAGACTACGAAGAGCATCGCCAGCTTTATTAGGTGTATACACATCTTCGCCCACTAAATAATCACCTTTATCAAGGAACACTCCAAACGTATCAGAAATCGACTCATTTAAAGCACCTGATTGGTATTGATATTGAAGCCCTGCCGTTCTTTCAGTGACCGCATGTGTCAATTCATGAGCTACAACATCTAGTGCACCCGACAAAGAACGGAAAGTAGTACCATCACCGTCTCCATAGACCATTTGCGATCCATTCCAGAACGCATTGTTATAATTTCTGCCATAGTGTACCGTCGAGCGAAGCGTCGCACCATTATTATCAAAACTATTTCTATTAAACGTATTTTTATAATAATCATAGACGACCCCAGCATAGTAGTGTGCATCTACATCGGCTCGCTGGCCTGTAGCGTTAAAATTATTATCAGCATCCACTGAATAATTACCAGGTAATCGAGATTGATTTGCTGCCGTTCTTGTTTCAATGACACCCGTCATCGGCTTAGTAATATCATATAAATAGTAAGTTCCGTTTGAGTAATAGGTGTTGATTGTTTTCGTATCCCCGAGTACACCAACCCCTGTGCCCTCTGCCACCGCATTATAGGACTTTAAGATATTCCCATTTACGGCATCCACATAAACAACCCAGTTGGCAGGGTATGGTTGAATAAATTGTAGATTTGTCTTGTACGCAAGATTAAATTGATCTCCATTTTTATAAACCACTAATTCTGCTTTTTCAACCGTATCTTCTACCTTTTTACCAGTAGGTCCAGCTTCCGCATTGGTTAAGGTCTCCGCTTTCGCTACTTTAATAGATTTCCATGACTTATCAAGGGCAGCATCTTTCGATAACTGCGCTTTCAGGGCCCCTTGGAAATAGGAGGATGCTTCTGGGAACACATCTCCATTGACTGCTGTAACGAGTCCATTTTTATCGGTATGGACTTTAAACTTTGCTCCATCCACCGGAATCCCCTGAACCGATTGAACAAAATTATAGTGCTTGCGGCCAAGTTCGTCCGTCTGAACATCTAGTAAAGTTAAATCTTTAGCTGTATCTAATTGATATAGTTCTTTATTTTCTTTTAAAAACTGCTTAATGGCATCTTTATCTTTATAAGCTTTGGTAGATAACTTTCCATGAACAAAGGATGGTACCTTTTGACCTTGTTTCCAATGAACTTTTGCATCCTGACCAAACTGGGCAGCATCCTTCTGAACCGTAACATTATACGGAATAGTTTTTGCCGCAGCCGTAATCGGCAGCACAGACCCCACTGTTAATCCCAATGCTAATACAAGTGATGTTCTCTTTTTCATCGCCAACCGCCTCCTAATTTCTCTTTGTGTAGAATTTTCAAAATAATCATAACACGATGAATCTATTAGGATAATTGGGAAAAAGTGTGGGACATGGTGTCAGGCACCAGCGAAAGCACTAGCGAAAAATATTCATTCTATTAAAAATCCCAACGCTAGGTTCTCAGAAGCGTTGGGAAAATTTACTGATTTATTATTTTTGGGGACTAAAGTTTATTTTATTTTTTGTAACTTTTTATATAGTTCCTAAAGATTACTCGATTTCAATTTTCACAGGGTCTAGTTCAAGCGGCATATTCATTGCCAGTGAATTCAAACTCACTCTAACCACGAATTGATCTGGATGGAACTCTCCCATTTTACTGATATCAAACGTACTTCTGAAACGTAATTTTTTTTTATCAAGGGTTATTATCGTATGTTTAATTGGTTTTTCATATATTTTTTTTCTGGATTCCTTCACTAGAGTCACATCATTTCGAGCAAAATTATGAAAGAACATGAACCCTCTGTCTCTTTTATCGCCACTATTCACTTGAAAATCCAACGTAAAGCTCTTGTCTTTGACAGTCATTTTTTCGACCATTACCGAGAGATTTTGTCTGTCAGATTTGATTAGAGTTGGTGTTTCCTCATCTAATAAAACAAATTGATAGGGCTCTGAAATCGCCACTTGTGGATGAATTTCTACAAAACCAGTTTTACCTTTCAACGGCTGTAATATATTTGTTCTTCCTTTTATCATCATTTGATCCCCAGTCTGTCTCCTTTCAAGAGAACTGCTGGATATCGGGTGGATGGGATTACCCTTGTCATCCTTTAACTCCATCCTTATTTGATCATGCTTTCCTATTCTTGGATAAGTGGCAGTGTAGTTAATTGCAGTGGACGCTTTTCCATTAATGATAGAATCAATCTGGACCTTAAAATCATCCTTCATACTAACTTTATTTATTGTTACTTTTTCAAACGGTAATTGCCTGATTGGAACATTAAATCGCCAAGACCCCTTTTTTTCACCAATACTTAAAAATTCAATAGGAAATGTGGTATCTGCGGGTAATGATGTTTTTGGATAACTAAGCTGGATATGCCCGGTAAATCCTTTTTCAACAGGCTCCATTTGGACAATTTCTTTCGTTTCTGCGATACTTTTATCCCCATCAAATATCTCATAAAAGCCAGCTAGACGCCCTTCTTTATCTGCTTCCACGCTTCCCTTCACATCAAAGGTAACCCCAATTACAGCCCCATCATAATAAGCACTTGTAATCGCTACATCAATCCCTCCATAACTAGCCTTTTCATTTAATTGCGTGATTAATTTTTGAGAAGCTAAATTTTCGCCAATCAAGTCTCTAAAAAGATGACCCACCAATGGCATATCCGCCAATACTTTTGACATGGTGGGAAAAATAAAACCGGATGAAATAAAGATGGCTGCTGCTGCTGCGGCTGAAAAAACAATGACCCGTTTCTTTCGAGGTTTATTTGTCAAATTAGCGCGTTTTACCCCCTTCTTAATTGCATGAATAACATCCTCTTTTGGTACTTCTATCTTTTCATATTCCTCAGAAAAAAGATTCTTCTCCATGATATTGATTCCCTCCTAACAGCTTTTTCAACTCGCTTTTCCCCCGATATAAGTAGGTTTTGACAGTATTTTCAGGTATGTTCATCAATTTAGCCACTTCACTTATCGGCAAATCTTGGTAGTAAAAAAGAATAACAGCATTTCGATAATGATCATTTAAACGATCAATTGCATCTACTAAATCTAGTGCCACCTCCCGTTTGTCCTCTTTAACTGGCGTCCGTTCAAGCATTTTATCTACTGAAATTTCTTTCTTTTTCTTTTTTATTGCATCATAGGCACAGTGGATTATGATTTTGGTTAACCATGTTAAAAAATACTTTTCATCCCTTAACTGCCCAATAGCTAGTAGTCCCTTATAGGCTGTTTCTTGAATTACATCTAACGCATCTTCGCGATTACCAACATAAAGATAAGCTGTACGGTATAATTGATCACTATGTAAAATTAAAAGCTCTTCGAAAGCCTTCTTATTGCCCTTTATCGCCTTTTTCACTAGTTTTATTTCCTTCATCTTTTAACCTCCTTCCTTTCACTCATTAGAGAGGAGTATCCGACCAAAAGTTTCAAATTTTTAAGATAATAATCTTTATAGTATCAAAGGTTGTCTTTACTTAGTGACGTGTACAAGAAAAAACCGCCATGGAAACAATGACGGTTACGATTAATATAGAATGTTGAACTAAATTACCCTAACTTTTTATTAAAACATCACGATCATCTGCTTGAGCAGGTTCCTCCATCCATCCGTTTTTGATCATAATTTTCGCTCCTGCTTCTGCATAGAGTGTTATTTCTGGAATTAAAGCTGCATACTAGCGAAGTCTTGTCTTATCCTCCATATAATACCTCCTTTTCAATATTATGAATTCGCTTATCATAATCCATGTGGAATTAGAATCCACCAAATGAGAACATTTATGATATATACTTAATACTTTTTTCCAATAATTTTTACATGGAATTTGTTACAAAATAATAAGGAAATAATATTACGAATAATGAACAACAAAATGTATATTCCAGTACTTTAAAAAATAGTAGAATAATGATATACAACACTTGAGGAGTAGATTACACTTGGTTTTCATTCGCGTTCTATCGACAATCCTAAAAAATAAATTTCTACTTTATCTACTTCTCACTTTGATCCCTGCTTTGGCCGTTAGTTCGATGTTAGCACAACACCAAGTAAAAATTTTGGAAGCACAAAATAAAAATAAAGCCTCACGATATGCCACCTTCCACACAATGAACATAGAAAATTTATTTAACGAAACGGTTGGCAGATTAGAGATGCTCGCAACTTCACTTAAGTTTCAGAACACCAACCTAACTAAATTGAAAGCAGTGCTCCAGGAAACAAAAGGGAAAGATCCTCGTCTATCTGGTTTCTTTTGGACAAATAGCCATGGTGACTTATTAATTAGTACGAATACTAATTCTACAAATGTGAATGTAAACGATCAACCTTATTTTCAACATGCCATCCAGACAGAGAAAACAAGTTTTTCTGATGTACATATTGGCCGAGTTACAGGCAGGCAAATCATCACAATTGCTACTCCGATTGTCGATCATGGAAGAGTTCAGGGTGTGCTTGTTGCCAGTTTACGTACAGATAAAATTGAAGCAGCCATTAAAAACCTGGTTAATGGTGAAATGGTCATTATCACCGATGATTCAAACAAGGTTTTATTTAAAGCAGGTTCACTTCCTGAAAAGAATTCGGTAAAATCCAGTATGAAAATAGCCAATGTTCATTGGAAAATTACAGTCTTTGTCCAATCGGAAAATGGACTAGCTTTTTGGAAACCGTTTGTTAAATATTTGATGATTTTTTTAACCATTTCCAATATCGTCTTTTTATGGGCCCAATACTTTCTTTTAAAAAAGAAAGTGCAAAGGGAAAATGCTCAAACGGAACATCATAAACTAGAATTAATTGGGAAGCTTGCGGCAAGTACAGCTCATGAAATCCGGAATCCATTAACCGGAATAAAAGGCTTAATAAAACTTTTAAGCGAGGAATATCACGATCAAAAGGCTCAATCCTATTTCGAAGTGATTCAAACAGAAATCGATCGAATCAATGTCATTGTCAGTGAATTGCTCGTACTAGGGAAACCCACTGCACACACGCTTAAAACTGATAATGTCAATACAATTCTGACTGAAATCGAGCCGATCATTCATTCTGAAGCTAATTTTATGAATGTGGAGTTAACCATTAATTACTCTAAGGAAAATCTACCCGTTTCTTGTGTCAAAGACCAGTTAAAGCAAGTGATTCTTAATTTAACGAAGAACTCTTTGCAAGCCATGCCTTTTGGAGGCAAACTTTCTATCGCTCTTGAGAAACAGGCAGAACAATGTTTAATTACCGTCACGGATAACGGAGTGGGAATGAAGCAAGATCAAATCAACCAAGCATTTAACCCATTCTTCACACTCAAGAAAGATGGATCTGGATTAGGATTAACCGTTTGCAAACGGATTATCGACTCCTATGGCGGGAAGATTTTAATCAACAGTATTCCAAATGAAGGAACAAAAGTGGACATTACACTCCCATTAGTAAAGGGTGAATAGTGCGAAGCGTAAAAAAGCTGCCCTCAAAAACAGGGCAGCTTTAAAAATTATACTTCCTCGCTCTTATTCAAAAGATTAACAGAATTCTTGAAGAGTGGAATGAGGATAATTACCCCTACGATAAAAAGCAGGGCCGATAATTCGTACATCGTTACCAAAGAAGTGGTTTTCTTCAGCCAACCGCTCGCTGTCATGGTAATAACCATGGTCCCCATAAACATCGGATTTAATATGCCATTGACTCGCCCGATAAATGCTTCTTCTGTGTTTTTCAATATCATTGTGTTAATTCCAATGTGAATACAAGGCATAAACAAGCCGCTAATGAATTGTGCAGTCAATGTCAGCCACAATTGTTCTGATAGCCCCATCACAAAAAATCCCAGTGCCGACGCGCTCATTCCAATAGCAAGCAAGATTTGTGGAGGAGTCTTTTTAGCTAACCCCATCGTTAGGCCCCCACCTAAAATCATCCCCGCTCCAAATGCTGCCATCAACCATTGCAAATCCTCTTTTGGCAAACCAAGTCTTTCCGTAATAAGGAAAACAGAAAGTGGCTGCGTCAGTCCAAGCCCTAAACCAGCTGCTGCAAAACAGCCGCCAAGCAAGGTTAGCGCCCGACTATTCCAAACATAGCGGAATCCTGCTTTCATTTCGTCCATAAGTGTCGTTTTCTCAGTGTTTTCCTCAATCTCCCGGTCAGGTGGAAGCATAAACAAAATCGCTGCTGAAAGCATAAAAGCAATCCCCATAATCGCAATTGCTGCATTTATACCGTAATGCTGATACACAAAAGTTCCGATAATTGGACCTAAAATCATAAAGAGAGCAAAAACCGTTTGGTACATCGACATACCCATTTGAATTAGTTCTTCCTTTACATGAAGCTTGAAAAGTTTCATTCCAGATGGCTGTGAAAACTGTGAAAGGATCGATGACACGAGTGTTGCGAAGAAAATAACCTTCCAGCCCCCAAATACCAGTGTTAACAAAACAATAAAAATAGACACCGCACTGAGGAAATCACACCAAATCATCGTCCGTCTCGGCTTCCATCTATCTGCGAAAGTGCCTCCAATAAAGGAAAATAGAAAGATTGGCGCGAATTCTGCAACAGAGATCAGTGAAACCGCAACGGGGTCTTCATTTGTCTGTTCAATTACAAATAATAAAATGGAGTAGTTACGGACCCATATACCAATTTGTAAGAATAATGTCGAGAGCAAAATGGTGCGTATGACTCGATTTCTAAATAAGTCCCCCATGGTGATGTTTGTTTTTGTTTCTTCCATAAAAAAACCTCCTCATCCATTCATCTGGACAGGAGGTACTTATGCAGCAAAAGGGCACAGTACACCAAGTACCTTTTACTCCCCTTTGTCTATAAAAGCCCGCACTAACCCTATCCAGAAATATGTTCGTATGATTATCCGAATTTCTTTCTTTTAATAGGTTTAGTGAATCATTGGCTTGATGGTCACCCTTTCATTTATCGTAGTTTCCATACTACTCGATTCAATTCTAAGAATCAATAGCGAAGTTTGTCATATGGTGTAAACCAACGAAAATCACATGAACCTCTTATTAGTTTGGGTAAATTTGCAATATTCTAAACTCATAGGAACAATAAAAAATATAATATGTCTAAAGAAATCTTCTAGACTTCAAAACTTGTTATTGACTATAACCAAATCCTTTTCAACCGAAAAACTTTGATTCAGTTTCTCAATAAAAGTTTAACGAATTTAATGGAAATTATGGTAAATTCTTAATATAGAAATTACTGGAAGCAGGTGGAGATCACGCTAGAAAAATTCCCTGTTTATATGACTTCTTTCAAGCAAGAACGAATGATTCGTGTATACTTGCCTAATAGTTACAGAGAGGAAAATAAAAGTTTCCCAGTACTGTATATGCATGATGGACAAAATGTCTTTGAAGATGAGGGGGCCATTAAAGGAGTATCTTTAGGAATGAAAGATTACTTGGATAAGAGTGGGCTTGAGATTATTGTCGTTGCGATTGCTCTAAATCCTGAGGGTGAAGAACGAGTCAACGAATACTGTCCATGGGGGCATGGAGAGGTAAGCAAACAAATCTTAGGCTACGCTAGTCCATCTGGAGGCCGAGGTGAAGAATATATCGATTTTATTGTGAACGAGCTTAAACCCTTAATTGATAAGAAGTACCGAACCATTGAAAATCATACATCGATGGCCGGAATATCATTAGGCGGATTAATCTCCACCTATGCTGCCTGCCGTTATCCACATATTTTTAAAAGAATCGCAGCTTTATCACCTGGATTTTATCGAAATCAAGAGGAAATCGAAAACCTATTGAGAATCTCAGACTTATCTAAAATCGAAAAGTTTTATCTGGACTTTGGCACAAGAGAAGTGGGTGCAGATGAAGAAATGAATCAAGTCTTTCTTAATCTTACTAATCGTGTGTATGAGGTATTGAACGAGAAAATAACTGACCTCCACTTTCAACTAATCGAAGATGCGGAACATGCTTACCTATTCTTTAGAAAAAGAATTCCTGCCGTACTATCCTATTTATATTCAGATGTATGATTGTACTCGAAGAAAGGAATGGCAAACTGTGTGCCATACCTTTCCTGTTCGTTACACTTTAAATTGTTTTCCATTCATTCTAGAACGGTTTCAGAATCATTAAGGAGATGATGATTAAAAAGATGATATTTTCAAGGTTTTCAAATTGAAACAGTATTTTTGATAAACGCCAATATTCCGCTGGGATCTCTTCGCCTTTATGAGATTCTAAAAGTGCCTTTACGGGTTTTGACCTTGGTGATAGGACAAGCGGACCAATGGCAAGGGCTGCCAAAAAGAGAATCAGACTTGTTACATACCATCCCATCTTGAATAGGCTAGGGTTAAGGAACCCCATACTTAGCCCTGTAATTAATAAAAGCGTGCCGCCAATCATGACAAAAATATGCAACTTATGTCTAATCTTATATGAATGTCTTAATTCAGTCATGTTTTTTCCAGATTTGACTACGGTGGTTAATATGAATCCTGGCCCCATCCCTAGGATGGCAGAAAAAATATGTATGAAAACAAGGATTTTATAGATAGTAATCAATTGCTGCCAACCTCCATTCACTCCATCCCCATTTTATCATATTCTTAATTAATATATTAAAGTGAAATATAGTAGTTTTTGTGGATACTTTTGAATAAACAAATTTTTAAAGTTAACCCTATTTACATAGAAGATTGAAACAAAAGGAGCCTGCGAAGTGAAACCTTATGAAATTTCTAATATGATTGTTGATAAAGAGGCATATGATCAAGAAGAAGTAACCGCTGATTTTACTTATCAGAATCAAGATTATAGTATTACTTTTAAAAAAGGAGATCTCGAAGTAGTAAACACCTGGGTTTTTAGTAATGGTACTTCACTTCCTGCTAATTTATCCGAGGATATAATTGAATTAATTAGAGCAGATGTAAAGAACCGAATATGTTGATCCACTAAAACTGATACCATGTACATAAGGTCATCAGAACACATCTGATGACCTGTTTGAAACCATTTTTAAGGAGTAATATCCCCCAAGTCATTCGGGTTAATGATGGCTAATACTTGATGGTCCTCCCATTTCCCGTTAATCTTCACATTCTTCACAGCTAAACCTTCTTTATGAAATCCAGATTTTTCTAGCACACGAATAGATCCCAAATTATGCGGCATAACGCCAGCCTCTATCCTGTGTAAATTCAATTCATTGAACGCATAATTGAGTACCAGTTTGACGGCCTCAGTCGTATAGCCCCTCCCATTATGCTTTTCATCTAAAAAATATCCGATAAATGCACTCTGAAGTGAGCCTCTTAGCACTTGGAATAAATTAATTATTCCAATTAATCTACTCTCATTTGTAAAAATTCCAAACATATAGCTTTGATCATGGCTGATATCATCTTGAAAAACCTGAATTCGCTGCAGTTGATTTCCGACTGTATAGAAATCTTCACTTCGCTCCATTGAAAACTTTTCAAAAAAACGGCGATTATCTGTATGTAATTGAAGGAGTGGCACGGCATCTTCTTTAGAGAACGGTCTAATGTAGATTTTATCACCTTTAAAAAAAGACTTTTCTTCTACTGACCTCAAATGCAATACCATATGTTCGTCATTATAATCGATGCCATTAACTTTGAAGGCATTTTCCTCGAATCCATATACTTGAAAACCTAATTTACGATAAAGTTGTTTTGCTTTTTCATTGCTTGCCATCACAGATAAATTTATTTTTTCAATCGCCGGAATCGATTTGGCTTTATTAATGGCCTCAGTCATTAATGCTTTCCCCACACCCAAACCTTGCTTCTTAGGGGTAACATACATCGCAAAAATATTGGCCCGATGTTTAATTTTTTCCGCATTCTCATGTAATAAAGTGACAACTCCAATTAGATTCTTTTGTTCAAATGCACCAAATGTATAATTTCCTTCAGCATTAAAGTTACGGACAACTTGCTCAATCGGATTTTCTCTTTTTAAAGCATCTTCGTAACTCGTTAAGAACGCTTCCGGATTCTGCTTTAGTGCTTCCAACCTTAGCGCCCAATAGCTTTCTGCATCAGAAGCAGCTAGTAATTTAATCTCCATAATAATCCCCTCCGCAAATATAAAAAGCCAAGAACTCGTCCACATCCTGGTTCAGTACTTATCTGTTGAAATTTAACAACTAGTGCTTAATAAAATTCTACATAAGTTATTATCTAAAAAGAAATGATAAGAGCAAAAACAAAGAAGGTAATATCATGAAAAAACTTCTAGTTAGTTTATTTATTTCTATCCTTTGCTTCTCAGGAAGTATAAGCCCACTGACAGCCACAAGTAGAGTATCTGCCCAACAAAAGCCGATTCCTCCATATGCAAAGTGGGGTACATTGGCATTGAAGGAAACCCATAAAAAGTATCCGCGAGCCAAGATCATTGATTATCTTCACATTGGGAGAACAAGCGGATCACAAACCTCCACCGAAAAGTTCAAGCTTTGGTTAAAAGATAATAATAAAGAATTCGGTGTTTTCGTCAATATTGAATTTAACAAGGAAACGGAAAAGGTCGTCAAGATTACTTTTCAGGAAACATCAAGATAACCTTTTTCAACAAAGGATAGCCCTTTAAATTCTATGAATCCGGATAAATTCCTGAACGGATTGCATGATTATTTTTATTGCATCTATACTAGCTGAAACGTCACCTTGTATCTCTAAACTATGATCAGTACCCGGAAGAATGACAGTGATGACAAGTTGATTATGATTCAATGAATCAACTTTCTCATCAATATAATGATGATCCATGTCGCCAATGATACATAAAGACGGCATTTCCGTTTTCAAAAGAGTCTCGAACACAAAGTTCTCTTTTAATAATGGGGTTAACCAGATTCCAAATGGATGTCGAATAAAATTCCTGTGGACCCACTCCATGGCCATTGGGATGGTTCCAATCGATTTACTTAGGAGAAAACATTGCTCATAGTTCGTGTCAGTTAAGATTTCTTCGACAACAGCCTGTACGTCTTCATACATCCAACGTTCCTGAGCTTCCTGGCTAAGCGATGTAAAATGTTTATTCTTACCAAACTGATAATTAACATGGAGAATATCTATATTGTTATTCAAACACATGCCGGTTGCGTAATGAAACAGCGGACGTTGGGTCGTATATCCAAGGCCCGGCAGCATGATGCAAATACTCTTATTCAGTTTCTCACGACGGATCCACGTATACGGAATGCTTGAAAATTCATTTCTAATCACTTGTCCTTCTTTAGATTGATACACTCCTCATCACCTCATTGATTTCTTCTTTTCACCACTCGAAATATGTTCCATAGTGGTTTTGATACTTTGGCAGGATTAGCATAATTTCTATTCTTAGGAACAAACTAATTCAATCCAGTTAATCGGAGTGAATATTATGCATAATTCATATTGGTATTATGCTTTACTTGTTTTAAGCATCAGTTTATTTATTTTTATACTATTCAAAAAAAGAAACACTCAATCACTATACTTGTTATTAACCAAGATAGGTGGAGCTTTTCTGATTGAGACTGTCATCCATAATTTCTTAGCCAGCTATAATTACAATCCGAATTTTATCAAGGGTAATGAATTCTATGACAACAATTTGGGCGCTTTTGTGTCAAATGCCTTCGCTTTACCAATCGCAGCCACCCTAATAGCTGTTTTTCATTTAAATTGGATATGGATGATCTCATTCTCAGGATTATTTGTAGGAATTGAATGGTTATTTTTAAAGCTTCATATTTACTCCCATAATTGGTGGAGGTTAGCTTATACGGGTATAGGACTCCCATTATATTTTGCTACTGCTAAAGTTTATTATAAATGGATTTTACATCCTTCCAAAGGATTCAAACATTATTGGATTCTATATTTAATAACTGGCTCAATCTCTGCTAGTGCACATATTTTGCCCATCATTTTTTTCTCAAATCGAATTTACTCCCCTGGCTGGTTTGAAAATTCTGGTCGTGATTCGATTGCTTTTGGTGCCATTTTCTATGTATGTGAGAGTCTTTACTATTGTCTAATGACAAAACTGAACTTTAAAAGGAATTGGATCAAATATATTTTCACTGGTTTTCTTATGTATGTATTGAATTTAATGCTTATTATTGCTGGAGTTCTTCGTAGTTTGGTCTGGTGGGACCTGCCCTTTTATGTCACTTTATCGATTCTGCTCCTGCTGATAACAGGAATTATTGATAAAAGATTGTCTCAACCGCCAAACTTAAGGTAGCCATGGATACTCTTTTTGGCTGCCTTTTCTCATTCTATTCATCAGGTCCAAATACCCTGCTCTGTATATCCGGAGTTTCCATCCTGTCCGCTCTTTTTGCTAATGTATCTCTCATACCTGGTGCTTTCTTTATGATACCTATATTTAATAGACATAGTTGTGATTATTTTTAAATTCTTTAAGAATTCAAATTCACCTTCCTATCATTAATAAATATAAAAAAAGCGCTTGCATTTTTTCAAATTCACTTTATAATACTTGTATACAAGTATACTCGTATTTTATTAAGAAGGTGAAATGATGAAAGAATTATTGTATCCCTCCAAATGGCTCTCAAAAGCTTCTGCTGGTGATCGTGTCGCATGTGAACTTAGGATGCAGATCATTTCTGGTTTGATTGAAAGCGATACCATCCTGTCAGAAAATAAATTAGCCGCTGATTTTAATGTGAGTCGATCACCCATCCGCGAAGCATTAAAAACACTGGCTTCTGAAAATTTAATTCGTCTAGAAAGAATGGGTGCAGTTGTAATCGGATTCACCGTTAAAGAAATAGTGGAAATTTATGATGTCCGATTACTGATTGAAACGTTTGTATATGAACGTCTTGTAAAACTAGACAATACATCATTAGTTAAAGAATTGAGTAAAATACTCGAGATGATGAAAATAGCCATCAAATATCATGATGCCGATGAGTTTGCTTATCAAGATGTCATCTTCCATGAAACAATTATTCGAGCGATTAATCATTCCTACATCATGATGATTTGGAATAATGCAAAACCGGTCATGGAAGCTTTCATCCTCTTAGCCATGCGGGCTCGGTTCGAGGAAAAATATAATGACTTTCCACGGATTATCGATAATCATCAACTTTACATTGATGCCATCGAAGCAAAAAATAGAGACCTCATGATTCTATCATTACATCAAAACTTTGATGACGTACAAGTTAAAGTAGAAGACCTTTGGAGGTCTCAACAAATGCTTTCAAAAGGAGTCGTGCAAGAATAATGACAAGCTATATGTTAGGGTTAGACATTGGTACGACAAGCACAAAGGCCGTTTTATTTAGTGAAAAAGGCGAAGTCATCCAACAAGAGAATATCGGTTACCCACTTTACACACCTGACATTTCAACAGCTGAACAAGACCCAGAAGAGATTTTTTCAGCAGTAATAAAAGCGATTTCAAATATCATGAAACATCATCCACAAAAAGAAATTTCGTTTATTTCTTTTAGCAGCGCCATGCATAGTCTTATTGCTATGGATGAAAATGATCAGCCGCTGACACCATGTATCACATGGGCAGATAATCGCAGTGAAGCTTGGACTCATAAAATAAAAGATGAATTAAATGGACATGAGGTTTACAAACGCACAGGAACGCCGATTCACCCTATGTCGCCATTAAGTAAAATTACTTGGATTATGAATGATCGTCCAGAGATAGCTGAAAAAGCGAAAAAATATATCGGGATAAAGGAATATATCTTTAAAAAGTTCTTTGATCAATACGTTGTCGATTACTCACTTGCTTCAGCGATGTGTATGATGGATCTCAAAAAACTTGATTGGGACCAGGAAGCATTAAAAATCGCCGGAATTTCCCGTGAGCAATTATCAAGACTCGTGCCAACGACAGAAATTTTCTCTAACTGTAATCCTGAATTAGCAAACCAAATGGGGATTGACCCACAAACTCCGTTTGTAATTGGTGCCAGTGATGGAGTCCTTTCCAATCTTGGGGTAAATGCGATTCGAAAAGGTGAGATTGCGGTCACTATTGGGACAAGCGGTGCGATTCGCACCATTATTGACCAGCCGCAAACCGACGAAAAAGGCCGAATTTTTTGCTACGCATTAACAGAAAAACATTGGGTAATTGGCGGGCCAGTTAACAATGGTGGGATGATTTTCCGCTGGATTCGGGATGAATTTGCCGCTTCCGAGGTAGAAACCGCCAAAAGACTAGGCATTGATCCATATGAAGTACTAACAAAAATAGCAGAAGGTGTTAGACCGGGCGCTGATGGATTATTATTCCATCCCTACCTTGCGGGTGAGCGGGCGCCATTATGGAACCCAGACGTACGGGGGTCATTTTTCGGCTTAACAATGGCGCACAAGAAAGAACATATGATACGTGCTGCCCTTGAAGGGGTTATTTACAATTTATACACGGTATTTCTAGCTTTAATTGAATGCATGAAAGGTCCCGTGACCCGAATCCAAGCAACGGGAGGGTTCGCAAGATCTGAGGTTTGGCGTCAAATGATGTCCGATATCTTTGACTTGGAAGTTGTCGTTCCAGAAAGTTATGAAAGTTCATGTCTAGGTGCTTGTATCTTAGGTCTCTATGCTACAGGAAAAATTGATTCGTTTGATGTTGTTTCTGAAATGGTTGGAAGTACACACAAACATACACCTAAAGAAGATGCAGCAAGAGAGTATAGAGAATTACTGCCGATCTTTATAAACTTATCGAGAGTTTTAGAAGAAGATTATACACGGATCGCTAATTATCAAAGGGGATTAATTAATAATAATAAATAAATAAATAAATTTTGGGGGAATTATCATGCCATTAGTTATAGTTGCAATAGGGATTATAGCATTACTGATTTTAATCATGGGCTTTAAATTAAACACTTTTGTTTCACTTATCATTGTCTCTTTCGGTGTGGCCATCGCACTTGGAATGAAATTAGATGAGATCATTGCAACAATCGAAGCCGGGTTAGGTGGAACACTTGGACATATAGCACTAATCTTTGGACTTGGTGCAATGCTGGGTAAATTAATTGCAGATTCAGGAGGCGCGCAGCGTATTGCGATGACTCTCGTTAATAAATTTGGCGAAAAAAACATTCAGTGGGCAGTAGTAGTATCTTCATTCATTATTGGAATCGCTTTATTTTTTGAAGTAGGACTAGTTTTATTAATTCCAATCGTATTTGCGATTTCTAAACAATTAAAGGTTTCTATTCTATATCTTGGTATTCCAATGGCAGCAGCTTTATCTGTAACACACGGATTTTTACCGCCACATCCTGGACCAACAACCATCGCTGGTGAATATGGTGCAGATCTTGGGGAAGTATTACTTTACGGTTTTATTATTTCTATTCCAACTGTCTTTCTTGCCGGACCTTTATTTACAAAGATAGCGAAAAGATTGGTTCCTGCATCCTTTACAAGAACTGGAGATATCGCCTCTTTAGGTGAGCAAAAAACATTCAAAATGGAAGACACACCTGGATTTGGAATCAGTGTATTTACTGCAATGCTTCCTGTAATTTTAATGTCCATCGCTACAATTATTACTTTGCTTCAAAAAACAATGGGATTTGCAGATAACAATTTACTAGCCATTATCCGTTTTGTCGGCGGTGCATCCCCTGCCATGGTGATCTCGTTATTATTCGCTATTTATACAATGGGGTTAGCAAGAAATATTCCTATTAAATCAGTGATGGATTCTTGTTCAACAGCCATCTCACATATTGGGATGATGCTATTAATTATCGGTGGCGGCGGTGCCTTCAAACAAGTATTAATTAATGGTCATGTAGGGGACTATGTAGCTGAATTATTTAAAGGAACTTCATTATCACCAATTATTCTAGCATGGATCATCGCAGCTATTTTACGTATTGCCTTAGGATCTGCAACAGTTGCTGCTTTAACCACTGCTGGGTTAGTGATTCCAATGTTAGGTCAATCAGACGTGAATCTTGCCTTAGTCGTCCTAGCCACTGGAGCGGGTAGTTTAGTTGCCTCACACGTTAACGATGCCGGTTTTTGGATGTTTAAAGAGTATTTTGGTTTAACCATGAAGGAAACATTCGCAACATGGACATTACTTGAGACGATTATTTCCGTAGCTGGATTAGGGTTCATTCTATTACTAAGTTTATTTGTTTAAGATGAATATCCAATAGTGGGGGATTTATGTCCCCCACTATTGGCAGTTAAAAGGAGAAGAAAGTGAAATGAACAATACAATTGGAGTTATTGGTTTAGGTGTAATGGGCAGTAACATTGCCTTAAATATGGCAAATAAAGGGGAAAAAGTAGCTGTCTATAATTACACGAGAGATCTAACAGATAAGCTTTTACATAGAATTGACAATCAATCGATCAGCCCGTATTACGACGTGCAAAGTTTTGTTCAATCCTTGGAAACCCCTAGAAAGATCTTTCTGATGGTGACCGCTGGAGCAGCAATTGATTCAGTAATTTCATCCTTAATACCTTTTCTTGAGCCAGGTGACATTATTATGGACGGCGGAAACTCCCATTATGATGATACTGCCCGAAGATTCGAAGATTTGAAGTCGAAAGAAATTGAGTATTTAGGAATTGGAATTTCTGGAGGAGAGGTTGGTGCGTTAAATGGCCCTTCAATTATGCCTGGCGGAGAGAAAGAAGCTTATGAAAAAGTAGCGCCCATCCTCACCAAAATAGCAGCCCAAGTGGACGGTACCCCATGTTGTACGTATATTGGACCAAAAGGTGCCGGGCATTTTGTGAAAATGGTTCATAACGGAATTGAATATGCTGATATGCAATTGATCGCTGAAGCCTATACCTTTTTACGAGAAAGATTACAATTATCTGTGGATGAAATTGCCGATATCTTTGAAACATGGAATCAGGGGGAGCTTAAAAGTTATTTAATTGAAATCACTGCGGAAATTTTAAAGAAAAAGGATGAAAAAACAGGTTTACCACTGATCGATGTTATTCTTGATAAAGTAGGGCAAAAAGGAACTGGAAAATGGACAAGTATGCAAGCAATTGATAACGGGATTCCCTTATCCATCATTACCGAGTCATTATTCTCCCGTTATGTATCTTCTTTAAAGGAAGAACGTGTTAGGGCAGGAGAAATTTTAACTGGACCGGAATTGGATCAGGCAATAGTAGATAAAGATTTGTGGATTGAGCATATTAGACAAGCATTATATATGGGTAAAGTATGTGCCTATGCCCAAGGGTTTACACAATATAAAATGACTTCTGACCTCTATGACTGGAACTTGCCATTAGAGGAAATTGCACTTATTTTCCGAGGCGGTTGCATCATTCGTGCTGAGTTCTTAAACGTAATAAGTGAAGCCTACCGGACACAAGCAAATCTGAAGAATTTATTAATCGCTCCATTTTTCGCTGGAAAAGTAAAAGAGTATCAATCAGGCTTAAGGAAAATTGTCTGCGAGGGAATTAATTCAGGGATCTCCTTCCCCTGCTTAAGTGCTTCCCTTTCTTATTTCGATAGCTATCGAAGAGGCCATTCCAATGCCAACCTTTTACAAGCTCAAAGGGATTATTTCGGTGCCCATACGTATGAGCGAACCGATATGGAAGGTGTATTTCACACCAACTGGAACTAAGCGGCCTTTTAACCATAAAAGTCCTATACTCTTGCATTGAGTATAGGACTTTGTTCTATTTTTGGATAGAGTGTGAATAGAATGAAACGAAAGGATTATGGAAAGAAAAACCAACAAATTATGGGAGGGATTTTATGTCAACATCGAGAATACTGAAATGGGTTTCAGGTGGGCTTGAAGCATTACTAGGAATTCCTGTACTTGGAGGTTCGATCGTTCTCAGTCTTGTATGGACCCCTCTAGCAATTATGTTAATATTACATATTGTTACGTTGGTGATTACCAAAAAAGAGGGCAGCGGGTCCATCACAGGTAGTGTTCTTGGAATTATAACTTCTTGTATAGGTTGGATTCCGTTTGTAGGAATGATTATGCATATTATCTCAGCGATTATTCTAATGGTTGATGCGGCTAAAGCAGAAGGCAATCAAGCAGGAAGCTAATCTTCCTGCTTGATTGCCTCACTATTTATTTAGCTCAATCGTCAGTTGTTTAATAGCTTCCAACACTTCTTGGAGATTTTCATCATGATTCATTTCATTTCTGGCATGGAGCAAAACAGGCCGCACCGATTCAACTGACCGGCCAAATTGGTACATCCACTCATAGCGCGGGACCATCCAGATGTGAAAATGATGGGTGGTATCTTCATTATAAAAATAATACACATGCTCTATCCCAAGGACTTCTCTTTGGGCTTTTCTGATTTTAGTGAGAATATTTATGTAATCCGTCTTTTCGGCCTCCGTTAATTCATCAAGACATGTTATATGCCGTTTGGAGGCTATGATTATTAATCCCTTAATCGGGTAGGCGACATCTTGATGGGCATGAAAATATTCTGTTTCATAGACGACTCCGCCATCGGGCTCGATTAAACCACTTATTAAAGCACAGCTTAAACATTCCACCTCGACTGTATTTCCATTGGATAAAGTAATTTTTCTCAAATCTACTCCCCCTGTAAAAATCAGATACGAATACTGACAGTAATCGTATCTGATTTTTACCGATAATACTATACTATTAAATAGAATAATCTTGGGGGATAAAGACTTTTAATTGTTTAGGTTTTACAAACACTTCTTCTCCTGTTTTTAGATGGAGGCTGCGAAATTGCTCCTTTCTTAATTCCACTTCCAGATAGTCCCCATTATCCTTTCGAATCAGCTCAAGTTGGACAGCAGCTCCGACTAAATGAATATAATTAATTTTGGCAGAAACTGAATCCGGGCTTGCTTCCCTTTCGATACTAATATCATGTGGACGGACATAACCAACTGCCTCTGTATTCTCTATCCCCGAAAATTCTGGGGCATCGACTTCAAAATGCCCATGCCTTAATTTCCCGTTATGCAGACGACCTTTAAACAAATTTACATTTCCTAAAAAGTGATAGACAAAAGGACTGTTTGGGTTTTCATAAACCTCTTCTGGTGTTCCGATTTGCTCAATTTTCCCTTCATTCATCACGACCACACGATCGGCAACATCCAGCGCCTCCTCTTGGTCATGGGTCACAAAAATACTGGTAATCTGGTAATCATCATGAAGTTTTCTTAACCATCTGCGAAGATCTTTCCGTACCTTAGCATCTAAGGCTCCAAATGGCTCATCTAGCAATAGCACCTTAGGCTCAACCGCTAATGCCCGTGCTAATGCGACCCGCTGCCGTTGACCCCCAGACAAATTGGATGGATATCGATCGGCAAAGGCCTCTAGTTTTACTAACTTTAGTAATTCCATGACCTTTTCTTTTATTTCGTTTTTGGAAGGCCGTAATTTTCTGGGCCTTACTTTTAATCCATAAGCAACATTATCAAAAACAGTCATATGACGAAACAAAGCATAATGCTGAAACACAAATCCTACTTTCCGTTCCTTAGTACTGATATGCGTGATGTCTTCTTCCCCAAACAGAATCACACCTTCATTGGCTGCTTCTAAGCCTGCGATAATTCTGAGCAACGATGTTTTTCCAGAACCGGATGGACCAAGCAAGGCAACGAGTTCCCCCGTTTGAATATCCAGATTAATTTGATCAAGGGCTTGGAAGTTTCCAAATGATTTCGAGATATTTTGGATTTGTATGCTCATCTTAGTGCGCTCCTTCTTCAGATTCAAATGACTTTCTGGCTTTCCACTCAATGATATTTTTTACAATAAGCGTGATGATGGCGAACAATGACATTAAGGAAGCCACCGCAAAGGCAGCGGAAAATTGATATTCATTGTATAAAATTTCAATATGGAGCGGCATGGTATTGGTCAAGCCGCGGATATGTCCCGAAACAACCGATACGGCACCAAACTCCCCAATTGCTCGTGCACTACAGAGAATAACCCCATATAAAAGTCCCCATTTAATATTCGGCAAAGTTACCAAAAAGAATGTTTTCCAGCCGCTGGCCCCCAGCGTTAGAGAAGCTTCTTCATCGGCCGTTCCCTGCGTTTGCATTAATGGAATCAGTTCCCTGGCGACGAATGGCAGTGTCACCAAAAGCGTGGCCAGTGCAATTCCTGGTACTGCAAAGATGATTTTGATATTATGATCAATTAACCATTGTCCAAATAAACCATGTGCACTAAATAATAATACAAACACCAATCCCGCAATCACTGGGGAAATGGCAAATGGTAGATCAATAATGGTAATCAATAGACTTTTGCCCTTAAAATTGAACTTGGTAACGGCCCAGGCCGCAGCGACCCCAAAGATGGCATTTAGGGGGACAGTAATTAAGGTAATAATCAATGTTAGCTTAATAGCCGATAATGCGTCTGGATTGCTAATGGCCTCTAGAAAAACTGCTGCCCCTTTATCAAAGGCTTTTATAAAAATAGCCACCAGTGGCAACACCAAAAACAAACCTAAAAATGCTAATGCGAGCGTGATGAGTACCCAGCGTACAAGACGAGGTTCAGAGTTGCTGGACGCAACTTGGACCGGTGCTGTTGAATACTGCAATGAGACATTTCCTGCCATAAGGACCTCCTTCTGGACCTATTTTTTTATCTCTAGTTTTATTTTTTAGATTCGCTGATAAAACCGGTAAATTCGCTGATAAAAGTGCTGGATTCGCTGATAAGCAATCTAGAATCGCCGAATATGTGTAATTTTACACCTAAAATAACAAAAATTTTTCTGTATCACTACGTTAAAAAGGGCTTTATTTGCGGATTAAGCATGTTTATTTGCGGATTGAGGCCATTTATTTGCAGATTGAGCCCATTTATTTGCGCATTATTAGATCTCTTCTAAAACTAGTAAACTCTAAATAAATTTCCGATTCGTCCACCACTGCAAGACGTTAATAATAAGTAAAATCGTAAAAGAGAAAATCAACATCACGGCCGCAATCGCGGTGGCTCCGGCATAGTCATACTGTTCTAGTTTCGTCATGATTAAAAGCGGGGTGATCTCTGTCCGCATCGGCATATTTCCTGCAATAAAAACCACCGAACCGTATTCCCCTAGGGCACGAGCAAAGGCGAGCGCGAAACCTGTTAACGCAGCCGGCAGTAATTCTGGAAAAATTACTTTCACAAACGTTTGCGCACGGTTTGCCCCTAAGCTTGCCGATGCTTCTTCTATTTCTTTATCCAAGCTTTGCAGGACGGGCTGGACGGTACGTACCACAAAGGGGAGCCCAATAAAGGTTAATGCAAGTGTAATTCCGAGCGGGGTAAACGCCACCTTAAAACTTAAAAACTGACCGACCCAGCCATTCTCTGTATACAATGTCGTTAAGGCAATCCCGGCAATCGCTGTCGGTAAGGCAAAGGGCAAATCAACTAATCCATCGATAATTCGGCGGCCTGGAAACGGATAACGAACGAGCACCCATGCGATTAATACGCCAAAAATAACGTTAATAAACGCGGCGGTAAAAGCTGTACCAAAGCTCAATTTATAAGAGGCAACCACCCTCGGATCTGAAATCGTCCCCCAAATTTTTGACCACTCAACAGTCACTGAATTAATAAAAATCATCGATAATGGCAGAATGACAAGGATGCTTATATAAAACATTGTAAACCCTAACGAAAGGCCGAATCCCGGCAGGACACTATTTCTTTTCATTTTCAAACTTGCTAAACGAGCCATGAGGTTGACCCCTTCCGAATAATATACATGTAGGGCGCCCCCCATCACACTTGATGGAAGACACCCGTCTCACTGAACTACTGTTACGGCAGGTAAATCTGATCAAACGTTCCGCCATCATTAAAGTGCGTCTCTTGTGCTTTTTTCCATCCCCCAAAATCATCGTCAATGGTGACTAGATTAATTTTTGGAAAGACATCTGCATACTTATCAAGAATCGTTTGATTGCGAGGACGATAATAGTTCTTCGCGATAATTTCCTGCCCCACATCACTGTATAGATAGTTCAAATAGGCTTCAGCTACCTCTTTTGTTCCCTTTTTCTCGACGTTCTTATCCACAACAGCAACTGGTGGTTCGGCAAGAATACTTATGGATGGGACGACGATTTCAAATTTGTCTTTTCCTAATTCATTGAGGGTCAAAAAGGCTTCGTTCTCCCAGGCAATCAAGACATCACCTATTCCTCTTTCCACGAACGTCGTAGTTGCCCCGCGGGCACCAGAATCTAAAACTTCAACATTTTTATATAGTTGGCTCATAAATTTCTTAATTTTCGTTTCATCACCATTAAATTTATCTTTTGCATAGGCCCAAGCAGCTAAGTAATTCCAGCGGGCACCACCTGACGTCTTTGGATTCGGGGTGATGACGGAAGTACCTTTTTTCGTTAAATCGTCCCAATCCTTAATTCCCTTAGGATTTCCCTTTCTAACTAGAAACACGATCGTCGACGTATATGGTGTGGAGTTATCCTTCAGGTTCTTTTGCCAATCCTTGGAAAGTAATCCACCAAGATTCGCAATTTCATCAATGTCGTAGGCCAACGCTAAAGTCACCACATCCGCCTCAAGTCCATCAATAACAGCTCGGCCTTGTTTCCCGGAACCACCATGTGATTGTTGAATCGTCACTTTCTGCCCTTTTTCCTTTTCCCAGTACTTAGCGAATTCCCCGTTAAATTCTTCATAAAGTTCCCGGGTTGGGTCATATGAAACATTTAATAATTGGACAGGTTCCTTTGTTTTTGCAGTTTCTTGTTTGGTTCCTCCCTCCTTTTTCTCAGAACTTTGGTTGTTTGCCTGTGTACCGCATCCGGACAAAATAAGAGCGATTAGAATGAGTACTGTTGTGAATTTGTAAGCGATTTTCATTAGTAATTTCCTCCTTTTTTCAAACAAAAAAGACTACCTATCCCTAGACCATTCCTTTTAGAATGAGTATCTGAGTTTCGGCCTTAGGAAAAGACCCGTCAGAAATGCTCATCTTTCGGATAGTCTAGAAAATAAGTAGCCTTCAGTGGACTGATCGGCTGTTTTTTTTAAATGAACCCAATAATAAGTGTGGTTACTTTTGTTCTTTTGGGACGTACTTTTTTTGTTGCGCAAATCTAGTTTTCTCTGTTTTATCAATTTGGGTAATGGTGCCGTCATGAACTGTTATCACCACAGATCCATACTCTAATCCTTTAAGTAACGATAAAATATAATTTGCCTTTGCTTGATCCACGTATGCCATCGTATCATCCTCTCTTAATCTACCAATTTCACATAAGAATACTTGGTTTTATTGTAATAAAAAAACGATCCAATGACAGACAACAATGTGGGCTGCACTTACTAATCGGGAAATTCATGATCAGTCCCCTTCCTAACAAAAGAGGCCTATACCCCTATATTTATAACTAAGAGTATAAGCCTTTGGTTTTCCAATCAGCTTAATTTTATGTTTACAATTTATTTGAATTATTTACATTTTATTCTGACTTTTCCTACCTGTCAAGTAGGTTTTTTAAAAAACCATTTGACTTATTTTAAAATCAGTCGAAAAGCTTTTACGATAATACCGTCATCGGCTGGCTCGAAGTCGTATTGGGGTAACCGTTCGAAACCCATTCGTTCGTACAGTTTCAGCGCACTTACCATAAAATCCGCTGTATGCAGGCCAATCGCTTGAAATCCCTGTGCTTTTGCACGCTTCATACATTCTGAGATCAAAGCAGCTGCTACTCCTTTTCCTCGAGCGTGCGGTGTGACTGCGAGCATCCGGATCTCTGGATAATCCAACTCATCCACCAATCCTTCATAAGCATCCGTTTTGGCTGGAAATAAGGCAACACTGCCTACGATGCTCCCATTAATCTCCGCAACAATCCGTTCCACATTTTCCTGCAAATCTGCTTCTGACGAGATGGCCTGTTTAAGAGCCTGCCAGTGCTCTTGTGGGATGCTATGGGCATGTTCTTCATAGGAGTGAACTCTTAGCTTGCGAATAAATGGGAACTCATCCGTTCTAGCATCACGTATATTCATTCTTCCACCTGCTTTTAATCAATTTTTCTCTCAGTGTATTAAAAATTTCTCGGCGTTATTACTTAAAGCTTGTCGATGATGTTCTGATGTCAAACCAGATAGATCAGGGCCTTTCGGTAAAATAGTATATCCCTTTTGATCATTACTCGCGATATGGTTCGAAAGATGATAATGCCGTTTGATTGCATCAAAATCAGTCGTATCACCGAATCCAGGGGTTTGATAAAGATCTCTTAAATATCCCCATAGATTGGGAAAATCCACAATCCGATTTCGATTGGCCTTGAAAGCAGAATAATAGGCAGCATCGAAGCGAATTAACGTTGCATACAACCGAACATCAGAATCCGTTATAAAATCACCAAATAAAAACCGCTGTTTCGACAGACGCTCTTCCAACTCATCTAATCTTGCAAATAAAGTGTCATATGCCTGTTCGTAGGCTTCTTGTGATTGGGCGAATCCGCATTTATAGACGCCATTGTTGACCTCATGGAAAATAATATCGTTTAGAGCATCAATCTCCGCACGTAAATGCTCCGGATACAAATTAGGTGCCTGCTCTTTATGAAAAGGAGCCCAGACCGTTTCGAGATAGTTCGTCAGTTTAAAATAATCATTATTAACGACCTTTTGTTCCCTCACATCCACGAAAACAGGCACCGTTGGCCTGCCAGTATAATCTGCAGCTGTTTTCAAATAAATTTCACTCATATATCTAATTCCTAATACTGGGTCAACGCCGGCTTCATCTAAAGAAAACTCCCAATCCACATGGGGAAGTTTCGGCCGCATAGGACTAGCTGTCCCTAAACTGATTGCTTCTTCCAACCCGAGAACACTACGGACAATAACCGACCGATGGGCCCATGGGCAAACGGCAGACCATAATAATCGGTAACGCCCGGCTTCAACTGGCAGCTCCCCATCGTTTTGACCGAAGGGCGTAGTAAATCTATTTTTTTGACGATTAAACGAACCATCCGCAGTAATCTCTTGAACAGCATTTGGACTTCTATTTATTCCCTGATCATCTCGTGACATGAATGAATCCCCTCTTATTGATAAAATAATAAAATCTAAGTAATTCTATCGGTTTTATTAATTTTAGTATGATTAATCTTTATAAGTCAATGATATTACCTGACTACATTTAAAATTCAGAATATCCCTCCATAAAGTGACCCTGTTCAAACAAAAAAGGACATCTCCAAGTTGTTGAAGATGTCCTTTTTACGCTATTATGCTGCTTTTTGTTCTTTATAATTTTTAAGCTTATGGCCTTCCCATTTAGTAATAACGATGGCAGCCAAAGAGTTTCCGACAATATTAACACAAGTACGTGCCATATCAAGGATCCTGTCAATCCCGGCAATAAACGCTAAACCTTCTACAGGGATTCCTACGCTTCCCAATGTAGCAAGAAGAACTACAAATGATACGCCAGGTACCCCCGCAATTCCTTTAGAGGTTAACATCAATACAAGTACTAAAGTGATTTGATGGCCAATACTCATATGAATACCATACATCTGCGCAATAAACAGCGCTGCGATCGCTTGGTATAGGGTAGATCCATCAAGATTGAAGGAATATCCAGTTGGAATAACAAAAGATGTAATCGCCTTAGGACAGCCAAGTTTCTCCATTTTTTCCATGATCTTTGGAAGAACTGCTTCCGAACTTGCTGTTGAGTAGCCTAAAATTAATTCATCTTTTAGATACTTAATGAGATGGATAATGTTAAATCCAACAATTTTTGCTGTTAAACCTAGGACAACTAAAATGAAGAAAAACATAGCTCCGTATACAACAAGGACTAGTTTACCCAATGGTATTAATGAAGCAACACCAAATTTTGATACAGTAACACCAATTAATGCGAACACACCGAATGGCGCTAACTTCATGATTTGGTTTGTAACATAGAACATCGCATCGGCAGTTCCTCTGAAGAAATTAATGATTGGAATCCCTTTCTCCCCAATTGCCGCAACTCCAAGTCCGAACATAACGGAGAAGAAAATGATTGGCAGCATTTCCCCGTTTGCGAGAGACTGAATGATATTTGTAGGAACAATATTAACAACAGTATCAATCATTGAATGAGATTCAGTTTGTTCCGCTGTGCTTACATAGCTGTTTATATCTGTTTTCGCAAGTTTCGATTTATCTACGCCTGCACCCGGTTGGAATACGTTTGCAAAGAGAAGTCCTAAAATAATCGCAATCGTAGTGATCACTTCAAAATAAAGAAGGGTTTTACCACCAAGTTTCCCTAATGACTTCATATCTCCAGTACCAGCAACACCCACGATTAAACTAGAAATAACAATGGGAACAACAATCATTTTAATTAAACGAATAAATATATCGCCAATCGGCTGCAGGTAACTTGCCACATGTGGATTACCATAAAAAATCGCACCAACAATGACACCGAGAATGAGTCCAATGAAAATCTGCCACGCTAAACTAATCTTCTTCATTTGCATTTCTCCTTTTCAATATAATAAAAGTTGATTACTATAATGAATCAACTTTGACTTATAAAAATGAATTTTTCTCTTTTCCATACAGTTATACTTAGTTAATATTATAGAAACTTTTCTCATATAACAACAATTTTCTTCATGGAAATTACTCCTATTTATAATATCAGAATAATAATATTCCTTATTTACCAAGACTTTTTACCTAATAAAATCAAAAGAGCGAGGAAAATTCCTATCTGAAAGGTATAAGAATAGTGGAGATTTACAACCTGTACGAAAAGGTTCCCTACGTATTAGCCTAGCTATTGATGAATAGCCTAGTTGTAGATGGTTTTCCATACTTTTGTAAAGGAGGGGTCAAAATGGGGTATTATGTAAAAGTTGCTTCTCAAGTCAACATTTATGTTGAAGATATTAATTCCAAGAGCCATAAGACCATCCTCTTTGTCCATGGCTGGCCTGCGAATCATAAATTATTTGAATATCAGTTTAATGTCCTTCCTTCCATGGGGTATCGGTGTATTGGGATAGATCTTAGAGGATTTGGCAAATCAGATAAACCCTGGAACGGCTACTTTTACGATAGAATGGCAGATGATATACGCCAAATAGTTAAGGCGCTACGCTTACAAAATTTTACACTCGCTGGCCATTCAGTAGGTGGAGCGATTGTTATTAGATACATGGGGCGTCATAGCGGCTATGGTGTCTCGAAATTAGCCCTTTTCGGTGCAGCGGCTCCTAGTTTTATCAAGCGGCCTGGCTTTCCTTTTGGGTTAGAGGCGAAGGATGTCAATACCCTGCTTGGGCAGATTTATAACGATCGTCCAAAAATGCTCGCAGACTTCACGAATATGTTCTTTCATCAGGCACTCACCAAGCCATTCTCAGATTGGTTTTTTCAATTAGGTCTTGAAGCTGCAGGCCATTCCACGGCAGGTTTACTTAACTCTTTAAGAGACGAAACTTTATTCGCTGATCTCAAAAGAATTCAAGTGCCTACATTAATTCTTCATGGGAATCATGATCAAATTTGCAAACCGCCGCTGGCTTCCGTCCTTCATCAAGGCATTCAGAATTCTAAGCTGGTTTGGTTTGAGCATAGTGGTCATGGTTTGTTCTGGGAAGAGCAGAAGAAGTTTACCCAGGAATTGGCTAATTTCATTGGATAGAATATACAAACTAATTTTTGCCCTACGTGGTGAAAAGCCGGTAAATGGAGACCCGTTTCATAGCCCGTAAAGAGGAAAAATGCCCTCCCCAACTAAAGGATTAATTAATACTCTTTCAATCCTTCCTTTTCTGCTTTTCCGTTGCTTTTTCACACAAAAAAAAGGGGAGTAGTTCTACTCTCCTTCTTCTACAACAATAATATACCCATCTTGCTGCGGGCCGTTCTCGTATACTTCGCGAGAAACTATGTAATAGTTTTCCTTACTTTCGTCACTAATCACTAATTCACTTGGACTTTTGTCCACAGCTGCTGCTTCTAGACTAAAATATGGTAATCCAAGTGTTGAAATATCAAATGGCATGGTTATCCCTCATTTCTATCTATTAAGATGTACAAACCCTATGTAAAGTATAACAAACTTTCTCCATCCAGTGCCCTAATGATTTTTCTTTATTTTCAAATTATGGTACTCTCTTAAAAGAAAATTAAAACGTTTCGGAAACGAGGGATTATTATGAACGTATTATGGGATTTTGACGGAACTCTTTTTGATACCTATCCAGCACTTGTCTCTGGATTCATCCGTTTAAGCAAACAAGATTTAGACCGTGATGAAGTTCTAAAATGGCTTAAAATTGATTCCAAAACTGCTTTTAAACACTTTGGAATCGGTGAGGAGCAGAGACTTGAGTATCAAACTTTACATAACTTTTATTCAAAAACAGAAAGCAAGCCATTTGAACACTTAACAGAAGCTTTATCTTCAGTGGATAACAATATTATTGTGACACATCGTGATAAGGAATCCACGGTATTTCTGCTTGAAAAATACCAGTTAAGTAAATACTTTAAAGACATTGTTTCTGTGGAAGAACAAGGATTTACACGAAAACCACACAGTTCCTCCTATGAATATGTTTTAAAAAGTTACCATATTGATTTGGTTGTTGGTGACCGTGATTTAGACTTAATTCCCGCTCGCAAATTAAATATTAAAACATGTGCCTTTCAAAATCAAAACATCGAAGCGGATTTCCATATTGATAGCTACACTGATTTTATTCCTGAAGTTCTCAACCGCCTTTAGTTTTTTAAAAAAAAATTTGAAACTTAATTGAAGTTAAATCGTACAAGTATATATAGGTACGATGAATGGCAGAATAAAAAAAATTATGATAGAACGGAAGATCTATATTGGGCTCTAATATTTTACTTATTGGACATTATGTTTTTGAGGCTTATTATTGGTTAATTTTAATATCCATTTTTGGTTCTTGGTTTCCTAAGTTTCAAGAAACCAAGCTTGGGATCTGGATTGGTAAGTTGGTCGAACCTTATTTAGGCTTGTTCAGAAGATTTATTCCACCACTTGGTCCTATTGATTTTTCACCAATTATCGCATTATTTGCCTTTCAATTTATCAGGCAATTTGCAATCGAAGGTCTTCGCCAATCACTGAATGTCATTGGTGTTTAATAGGGCAAAAAAAGGAGCTGCGCAGCGGCTCCTTTTTCTATATCATCAATATCTCCCTTATATCCTCTTCCGTAAGGGTAGATATAACTTTTTCATCAGAATCGATGATTTCTTCGATGAGATGTCTCTTCCTATCTTGTAGTTCATTCATTTTTTCCTCGATCGTCCCTCGGGCTACCAGCTTGATGACCTGGACGACATTTTTCTGACCCATTCGATGGGCACGGTCCGCGGCCTGTTCCTCAACAGCGGGATTCCACCATGTGTCATATAAAATGACGGTATCGGCACTCATTAAATTTAGACCGGTTCCTCCTGCTTTCAAGGAAATGAGAAACAAATCCCTTTCACCTCGATTAAAACGCTCGCAGATTTCTACTCGTTCTTCTGATGGGGTCTGTCCATCCAGATAAAAATAGTTGGTCCCTTTTGTGGTTAACGCACTTCCAATTAATTCAAGCATCTTCGTAAATTGGGAAAAAATTAATACCCTTCTTCCAGAGAGCTTTGATTCTTCAACAATCTGCAAGAGCTGTTCAAATTTTGCCGAATTTCCTTGATATCCTTCTACAAACAAACCAGGATGACAACAAATCTGCCGCAGCCGCGTCAATCCTGCTAAAATTCTAATCCGATTTTTGCGAATCGTGTCTTTGTCGAGATGCTTCAACGTGTCATGCCTTAATTTCGCCAAATAAGCAGCATACAATTTCTTTTGTTCAGGGAACAGTTCAACCGATTCCAAAGACTCCATTTTTTCAGGAAGTTCAGCGAGGACATCTTCCTTTAACCTGCGCAGTAAAAAAGGACGGATTCTACGCGCTATCGTTTTTCTTGAAAGCTTGCTATATTCCTTTAACCCAAGGAACAGTTCTGGAAAAACAACGTGAAAAATCGACCATAACTCCTCTAAGGCATTTTCCACTGGTGTACCCGTAAGCGCAAACCGATGCAGGGACTGCAGTTTTTTTACGGCTCGGGCAGTTTGTGTCAATGGGTTTTTAAAGGCTTGGGCCTCATCGAAAAACACGGTATGAAACAATTGTTTCTCAAACCAGGTGATCTCACGACGCAATAACGGATAGGAGATGATTACGACATCAACATTGGTCTGCTCTTTCAGCAGTTTGGACCGCTCTTGTTTCGCTCCATCAATAACAATTGCTTTTAACTGAGGAGCGAATTTCCTGCATTCACTAAGCCAGTTATAGGTCAATGATGAAGGACAAACAACAAGGGCCGGCTGATTAGTTTTTCGGATATCAGACTGGACTGACACGATATACGCGATGCTTTGAATTGTTTTTCCAAGCCCCATATCATCCGCCAAAATTCCTCCGAATCCATAGTAAGCCAGAGTTTTCATCCATTTAAACCCGTTTTTTTGGTATTCTTTGAGCGTAGGATCTAAACTGGTTGGCACCTCAAACTCTAACTTGCCAGGATGGTGTAGGTGATCCAAGAACTGCCGAAAGGATTCTTCTAGTTTGAATGTATCACTGATCTCAACCGTATCAAGGAGTTGAAGACTCTGTTCGATTGGTAAATCTAGTCCATTAGCGAGGTCCTTATTTTTGGTTAGCGGTGAATAAAGAAAACGCTGGATTTCTTCGAATTCTCTTGTCTGAAGCGAGAGCAGCGACCCGCTCGGCAGGCGATAATATTTCCTTTTCTCCTCTAGAGCCGCCAAAACTTCACGTATTTGTCTTTCAGGAATACCGTCCATTTCAAATTTAAATTCAAGCCAATTGGTCCGTTCCCTTTTGAACCTTACCCTTACCTGCGGACGAAAATTCTCTCTCGAAATACGATTTCGAACAGCCGTGGTTGCGTAAATTCTAACAAGCTTTTGCAATTTTGGAACAATGTACGTTAAAAAATCATATTCCAATTCTTCATTATGAAGATAATATCCTCCGTCCGTCTTGGCGAACGAACTTTCTTCAAAAATCTGCAGAATTTCCTCTTCCTTCTCTACATCACGAATCACTAACGATTCCGTCGGGAGATCTCGATTTTCCAATGGATTAATGATTGTATTTTCGTATTGAAATTCGAGCCCAGCAAGTAAGCGATTTTTCACACGATCCAAGTAGAGTTTGGCCACTAGTGGTGTGGTCATCCATTGCTTCGTGATCGCTTCGGCTATCGTAACTTGGCCTAGTCTTTTTAAGCCTGGCGCGACTTTTTCCAAAAAAAACTGAATTTGCTCTTCTGGAATCGGTATTTGGCTCATTCCTGAGGCATCAAGCATCCTTTTCAAGTCGAAAAGCCGTTTGAAATCCTGCTCTTCCAGTTGTTTCATTTTCCCCTCAAATAGAACAGAATGATAAGCTTCAAAGAAAATCATTCGCTGCAAGTTTTTTACTTTCAGCTGATAGCCGTTTCGATCCGCTCTAGCAAAATCAAACTGTAAAGGCAGCCCTTCGTCAGACACATCCAATCCTTGAAAAATTTGGCCCTCATACTCCACCAGCACATTAGGTATCTTTCGGAGGAAAGTAAGCATGCGTCCCCATGCGGATGATGGAATAATTAGCATAAGTTGTGTATTGATATTGTTATTGGTGTCAGGCACCGCATCCATATACAACTTTTCATCACGGACTACTTGGATGAGTTGTTCGAGTACGTTATTGTATTCTTTTTGGAAGCAGTGCTGACTTGGGTCGAATGTAAATGAATTAGAAAGTTTGAAGGTCTTTCCGGCTTTAATCTGTTCCAAAAAGGCACGGATGTTTTGTACTATGATGGATTCGAGTGTTAGTTCGATCGCAAATAAGTGGCTTCCATTTCCAATATCAACGGGTTTCAAGGTAAACTCAATATCCAGCACGGTTCTTTTTTCAAAATGCAATTGATGACCACTAGATCGGACCGGCTGGTCGGTAAAAATGGTCAATAACCCTTCAGTGAGTTCCTTATTGGTTGAATGATCGGCTCTCGGGATCGTTCCTTTCTGTTGGTGCCCGTAAATAGCTAATAAAACGGCTGCAATATGCTGACACTCCTTCGTAAAAGAAGCCAACTTCGGGCAGCTGCATTCCGTTCGAAGGTCATCATTGGGACCTGTCTCGATGGTCACATGAAAATCTTCATCACCTGTCACGGTTGCTTGACAATGATGTGGGAGGTATTGCTGAAAAATTACTTTATTCGTTTGATAAAAATAATCTCCTCGTTTGAAGGAGGCAGCACCACACATTTCCTTAATGCGTTTATGAGTTAAACTTATGTTCAAGTGTCCTGCTCCTTCCTGAGGTTTAAGATCTGCTGTCCATAAAGGTATACAACATTATAGCATATGTATTATTTTTTCTTATGAAAGAAAAAACGCCTGCCCGATAGAATGGAGGGCAGACGCTTAATTATGGAAATCTATTCTTCAAAACCAACTCTCATTGTATCCGGGTGAGAACCCGCGCGGCTATCTTGATTTAATCCATCGATTTTGTCCATATCCTCAGCGGATAATTCAAAATCAAAAAGATTCGCATTTTCAATAATGCGATGTTCTTTGATTGATTTTGGAATGGTCACCACACCATGCTGTAGATCCCAGCGCAAGATCACTTGAGCAACAGATTTATTATATTTATGGGCAAGATCTTCTAGAACTGGTTCATTTAGAAGCTGCCCTTGTTTTAATGGCGACCACGCTTCCATTTGAATGCCTTCCTTTTTACAGTAAGCAAGTAATTCCTTTTGGGTTAAATGTGGATGGAATTCTACCTGGTTTACCATTGGTTTAATCTCTGCGGTACTGATTAAATCTTCTAGATGATGAACAAGGAAGTTACTTACACCAATGGCGCGGACACGGCCATCTTTATAGAGCTTTTCCAACGCCTTCCATGTTTCTTTATATTTATTTTTTCCAGGCCAATGGATTAAATAAAGATCCAAATAATCAAGTCCAAGCTTGTTAAGACTGGTTTCAAAGGCTGCTAACGTTGATTCATATCCTTGTTCAGAATTCCATACCTTGGAAGTGATAAATAATTCTTCACGTGGAACTCCTGATTCTTTAATGGCTTGGCCAACGCCTTCTTCATTTTTATAGATAGCGGCGGTATCAATACTAATGTATCCATTCTTAATGGCTGCTTTAACGGATTGAACTACCTCTTCTCCTTCATTTACTTTGAATACACCTAACCCTACCCATGGCATTTTTACACCATTATGTAATGTAGTTGTGTCTTTTAAACTTGTTGGCATCATCTATTCCTCCTTTTTATTAAAGATCGGAACAAAGACTAAAGGGTCTTGGTTTCGATACTAGAAACAGCTCTATGGGATACAGTTTATCTTCCTCTGGCTGCTTGAACTTTTTCAATATACTGTTTTGCATATTCAGTAATCTTGTTAAATTCCCCTGTTTTAGCTGGCGCCATTAGATTACCGCCTACTCCAACGGCTACGCAGCCATTCTTAATCCACTGTTCGACATTGTCTAAACTGACTCCACCAGTTGGCATAATATTTATTTGCGGAAGAGGGGCTTTTACTGCTTTAACAAAATCTGGACCAAAGGCACTGCCAGGGAACAGTTTCACAATATCAACTCCCGCTTCTAATGCACGTTTCATTTCGGTGAGGGTCATACAGCCAGGCATATAAGGTACTTGGTACAGATTACATAATGTTGCCGTTTCCTGGTCAAAGGCTGGACTCACAACAAACTGCGCCCCCGCCAAAATTGCAATTCGTGCGGTGGTTGCATCAAGTACAGTTCCTGCGCCAATCACTACATTATTATTATTTTGATAAAGGGTTGCTAATTCTTTAATCACTTCTTCTGCGCCTTGGACGGTGAAAGTAACTTCAATTCCTTGAATACCGCCTTCTACACAGGCTTCTGAAATATTTACGGCCTCTTCTTTTGAATCTGCCCTTACAACCGCAACCACACCACATTCCGCAATTTTCGTTAAGATATTGATTTTTTTCATCATCGCAGTCACTTTCTTTCTACTTATTTTCTTTTCAAAAAATATTTTCAAATAGTTTTCATTGTTCTTATTTAAATTTACAAAATCATACTCTTATCGTATCATATAATAGAACAGCGTTCCAAAAATATGAACTGAAAAACACTTAAAAGAGGTAGAAATCATGTCTAATGTTCAATCCCTTGAAAGAGCTCTTACCATATTAAACAAGCTTTCTGAATATCCCGACGGCATCCAGATTACGCGGCTAGCGGAGCAGGTTGGACTGACAAAAGGTACACTTCATCGATTATTATCTACATTATCGAATATGAATTATGTTGTGAAAGATGAAGAAACCGACAAATATAAACTTGGCTTACAAGTCCTCTTTCTTTCTAGAAACCTTTTAAATCAATCGAACATTGTCACGATCGCAAAGCCATTTTTAGAAAAATTAGTACAAGAAGTGAATGAAACCGTTCATTTATGCATTGAAGACCGCGGCGAAGTGATTTATATTGATAAAATTGAAAGCAATCAAACCATCCGGATGTACTCGCGCATTGGAAGCAGAGCCCCCATGTACCGCACCGCTGTTGGAAAAATATTACTTTCCGATATGAATCCGGACAAATTTGAAGACATCGTTTCAAATATTACCTTTATTCCAAAAACACCTACAACGATTACTTCTAAAGAAGAACTCATCAAAGAAATTGAAACGGTGAAAGTCCAAGGTTATGCCTTAGACAATGCCGAGAATGAAGAAGTATTAAGATGTATTGCATCACCTATTTACGACCATAAAGGCAAGATTGTTGCCAGTTTTAGTATTTCTGGACCTAATAATCGAGTAACGATGGATCTGATCAACAATACATTAATAGACAAAATGAAACATTATAGTATCGCCATTTCAAGAAACCTTGGGTATACAGGTTCTTAAACGAGATAATTCAAAGGCAAAGAAAACCAGATAAAGCGGGTCTTCTTTACCTTTTTTTATTTCTACAATTAACGCTTCTCCAATGATTCTTCAATAAAAGCTTCTAAGTTGGCTCGATTAGGTAATCCGTCGTTATCTCCAGGGGACATTACCGCAAGCGCACCTATGGCTGCTCCGCGTTTTACCGATTCCTCCAATGGTAAACCTTCTAATATCCCGCTGACCACTCCAACGGCAAATCCGTCACCAGCACCTACCGTATCAACAACTTTCTTTACTGGGAATCCCTCGGTGTAGAATTGCTCACCTTGTGAACTTGTGAATGCCCCTGCAGCTCCGAGCTTAATCACAACAGTTTTTACACCAACAGCGTGATAATAAGCAGCAATCTCATGTACATCTTCTTTACCTGTTAATAGTTTCCCTTCCTCAATGCCTGGAAGAACAATGTCTGCACGGCAGGCCAGGTCATTAATGATCTGAACCATTTCTTGTTTGTCTGCCCAAAGGCCCGGACGTAAGTTAGGATCATACGAAATTTGCACACCGCGCTCACGTGCCACTTTCATGAGTCCGTATACCATCTCTCGACACCCTGCCGATAACGCGGGTGGAATACCTGTTAAATGAATATGGTCAAAACCGTCCCAGTTCAAATGAGCGATGGTTTCCAAGTCCATTTGTGAAGCAGCTGAATTTTTACGGGCTGAAAAAACTTCTGGATCACCGCTCACGACCTTTTCCTTCCACTGCATTCCAGTTAAATAATTTGCATTATACGTCACATATGTAGTATCAATAGCATTCTGCTTCAGAAACGTTTCAATATTTTTGCCAAACGGGTCCAGTCCTAGTTGGGTAATATAAGTAACTTCATGTCCCAAGCGTGACATCCCAATGGAAAAATTGACCTCCGCTCCTGCAACAAAACGATCAAATCGCTCAACATTTTCTAAGGAACCCTCTTGGTTGGCTACAAAGAGTGCCATCGGTTCCCCTACAGTCATAATTCTACTCATACGATCCTCTCCTTAATTGAAAGAGAGACATATGCTGAATATGTCTCCCTTAATTTACTTATCAAGCCGTGGCTTTACTTCCGTCCGGCACAACTGATCCTTTGTTTTTCTTTTTCATATATTGTGACCAATAGGCAGTTAAAATCGGAACTAAGATTGATGTGACGATCACAGATGCTGCACACAAAGCCGTTGCTGATTGTGCAACTGGAAGAAATTCAGGTTTCATTGTGGCAATGATCATAGGATTGGCCACTGCAGCCCCTGCTGTACTTGATGCTGCAAGTCCTGCTGTACCATTTCCGCCACCGATAAACTTATCTGCAAGCATTAATGGAATACCCGTGATAACGATTACAAGAATGCCCAATAAAATTCCTGCCAAACCCGTCTTCGCAATTACAGTCAGATCAATCGAGTTACCTAGAGCAAAACCAAAGAATGGAATCATGGTATGTGTCGCTTTACTGAAAAATTCACGGAAATCTTTATCTAAGTTACCAAGAATAAACCCTACTAGGAAAGGTAAGACAGCGCCTACAAAAGCTTGCGGTTGGAATGCTGCTAACCCAGTTGAACCAAGAATTAACATAGTCACGAGTGGACCAGATTCAAGTGACATAAGTACGAACGCACCAGCTTCTTCTTTACTTCCGTACTGCTGCATAATGGAAGCATATAAACCGCCGTTTGTCATATCCATACAGGCAATTAAAGCGAGAACAGAGAACCCTGCAAAAAACCCTGTTTGAATCCCGCCATCTGGGATAAACATAGCAGCAACCATGGCAACAATCCATGCAACCGCTATCTTAGTTACCACAAGTGTTCCTGATTTTCGTAAAACGGTACCTGTTGCTTTAATATTGATTCCTGCACCCATACAGAAAAACCAGACTGCTAGAATTGGAACCGTACCGGTCATTAACCCATTCGTAAATGAACCAAAATACTCACCAGATTTTGGGGCGAGCGTGTGAATAATTGCACCTAGAAATAATGGAACCAGCATTAGACCACCAGGGATTTTTTCCATTGTCTTCATAATTTTCATAATTTGCATACCTTACCTTTCAGATTTAATGGGTAATTTTTTTAGCAAAAAAGTTGAGACATGCTGTGTTATGTTCCTATATCAAATGTTGAATATCAAAGGCGGCCCTATATAAGCATTATTATTGTAAACCGCCTCTGACACTTGAATCTCTATTTCCTTTTCCGGATTAACGGGCTAACCAACCACCGTCAACTGCTAGAATATGTCCATTCATATAATCGGAGGCTTTACTAGACAAGAAGACAACTACCCCCATCAGGTCTGATGGATCGGCCCACCTTCCAGCTGGAATACGAGAGAGGATTTCCGCATTTCGTTCTTCATCCTCACGAATTGGCGCTGTATTAGCAGTAGCAATATACCCTGGCGCAATCGCATTAATTTGGATATTGTAATGGCCTAATTCATTCGCAAATGCTTTTGTAAGACCAGCCACTCCATGCTTACTTGCTGTATAAGGCGGAATAAATTTTCCACCCTGGAAGGAGAGCATCGAACCAATATTGATGATTTTTCCGCTTTCTTGCTTAGCCATGACTCTAGCAACCTCTTGACTTAAAAAGTAGACTGCGTTCAGGTTAATATCCATAACCGCATCCCAATCCTCTTGTTTGTATTCTAGTAATGGCGTACGACGGATGGTTCCTGCATTATTCACGAGAATATCTATTTTTCCGTAGACATTCAGACACTCATCTACGATATTCTTAATATTTTCCCTTACCGTTAAGTCGGCCTGATGAAAGTGAACTGTGCGCCCAGTCTCTTCAATCAGAGCTCTCGTTTCATCCCAATTGGTATCGTGGGAAACAATAAATAAATCTGCTCCTGCTTTCGCTAAGGCGATTGCATACCCTTGGCCAAGACCGGTATTTCCTCCTGTCACAATCGCAACCTTACCTGTTATTGTAAAAAAATCTAGTGAAAAATCTCTTAAACTCATTTCTATACACCTCTTCTTTTATGTCTTCTAATTTTGCAGTTTACAAGTTATCTCAATTGGTCCATGGTTACTTGATCCATATCGTTATAGGTTTTATTTTCTCCTGCCATTGCCCAGATAAAAGTATAATTACTAGTTGCACTGCCGCAATGAATCGACCATGGCGGTGAAATGACTGCTTGTTCGTTCTTCATCACAAGATGACGTGTTTCTGTTGGCTCGCCCATCATATGGAACATTCTTGCATTTTCATCCAAATCAATATATAGGTAGACTTCCATTCTGCGGTCATGTGTATGAGTTGGCATCGAATTCCATACGCTTCCCGTATTTAATTGCGTCAAGCCCATCACAACTTGGCAGCTTTGGATTCCCTCATTATGTATCATGCGGCGAATCACTCGATCATTTGCATTTTCAAGTGACCCTAATCGATCACCTTCAATATCCTTAAAGGCTACGTGTTGAACAGGATACTCTTTATGAGCTGGTGCAGAGAATAAATAATACTTTGCTGGACTTACAGTGGATTCACTCGTGAACAGTAACTCTTTCTTTCCTAATCCAACATATAAGCAATCTTTGTTTTCCATTTCATATGTCTCGCCATCAACGGTAATCTTCCCGCTTCCCCCGACATTGAAAATGCCAACTTCTCTGCGCTCTAAGAAGTAATCAGCTTTGATTTGATCATATCCTTTTAAAGAAATCGTCTCTCCCATCGGTGTGATGCCACCAACAATGGCACGGTCTTCCATCGTATACACGAGTTTGATTTCGCCTGGCACAAATAATTCTTCAATTAGATAGTGTTTGCGAAGTTCCTCGGTTGTAAATGTCTTTGCATGGTCTGGGTGTGTTGAGTACCTTGTTTCCACAATATCCACTTCCTTATATTTAATTGGTCTTATCTTGGATTTTTCTGTTCCACATTGTGGTACGATGTTTCATAATTTAATTATAGCGTTTTCATCTTCAAATCGCTAGTAGTAATTTGACAAAAAAATGAATTTTATATTTTGATGAATATTACCAAGACTTTTGGTAAAATCATGTAAAAGTATTTTTGGGGGATTTTTATTATGATTACCTATCCGAATTTAAAAAAGGGAGCTGCCATTGGAGTAACCGCACCTTCTTCAGGTGTGCCCGCACCATTACATGAAGTCATTAAACAAGCATGCAGCCGGCTGGAGCAGAGAGGATTCACGGTGATTTGCGGAGAAACAACGTGGACCCAAGACAAGGCTAAATCAGCTCCAGCTTTAATCCGTGCAGCTGAATTTAATTCAATGATGGGGAACAGTGCCATTGACATTATCATTCCACCTTGGGGCGGGGAATTGTTAATCGAGATTCTCGAACATATAGACTTTGAAAATATTAATAAGAAGTGGGTTTTAGGCTATTCTGATGGTAAGTGCTCTATTGCTTGCGATTACCTTGAAAACAGGTATCGCTACCGCTCATGGGACAAATCTCGTAGATTTAAGAGGAGAATTGATGGATGAAACAACAGCCATGTGGGTGCCTGTTTTAGCAACGAACATGGGGGAGTCAGTTACTCAGTATTCCTCTGACCACTATCAGAAAGAATGGCAGCATGCGAATCCCTCACCCTGTATCTTTCATTTAACCGAACAAACTGTTTGGAAAGTTGTTGGTAACCAACCTGTTAAGATTGAAGGACGCTTGCTCGGCGGGTGTATTGACATTATTAGGCATCTTATCGGGACACCATTCGGTGATGTAGATTCTTTTAGGAAAAAACATATAAATGGAGAGCCCATCATTTGGTATTTAGAGAATTGTGAAATGAATACTGCTGATTTGCGGAGATCCTTGGTCCAAATGAAATTAGCTGGTTGGTTTGAAAACTGTTCCGGACTAATGTTTGGCCGGAGTGATGCCAATAAGCCTGTTGAAAACTATACGGTGGAAGATGTTTATCAAGACCTTGCTAATGAACTTGAATTACCAATAATTTATGATATTGATTGCGGGCACCTTCCACCACAAATCACCTTCATCAATGGGGCATATGCGGAGGCAGATGTCTCAGAAGGTATTGGAGTGGTTAAACAGATTTTCCGAACATAATTTAACCGGAAACTAGGCAAAAAAGGGCTGCCAGAATGGCAGCCCCAATTTATAAAAAGAAGTTAATCTTATCCACATAAAAGACTGGTTATTTAACGAAAAAAATTTTTTGTATTTCCAAGGATAACGCCACTGTTTCTTACCTTTTGTCCGCAGCTCTCTTGTTCTTTTGCACGTTTCTTCATGTAACTCAATGATTGCTTGAATCGTTTGCGAATGTAATTTATGGGTGGTGGCATTGTACCATTGCTTTTTTTCAGATGCACTTGTCCAAACCTGATAGGCATCATATAGCCACCAATGGAGATCTAAGCAGTCATTCCACAAATTTGCTGCTTCCTATACGTAACGTATCGACTAATCTTCTCTCCTTGCTGTTTAAATGGAGCGGAAATTTCCTTTGAAGAATATCTTTCCTTCACTTTTAATTTCTAGGCTTGGTTATTATTCATTGTTGATTTTCGTGCAGGTATAAGAATTCATAGGCGGAGAATTTCCGGCTAATGTGTATAGAGGAAGCTTAAGAAGCAGATATAAGCGGAGAAATTCCGGTTATCTGCTCTAAATAAGACAAAATCCAAAGATTTGGATAGTATAAACGGAAAAACTTCCTTTATTTTTAAGGAAATATGGCTATTTCCCAATTTAAACGGAATTTTTCCGTTTATTTTTCAAACACAGTGAAATCAACATTAAGTTATAACAGAGCCAATTTCTAAAAATAACTTTTACCTAATTTAAAGGTTTGAAATTGACAGGCATTCATAATGTATAGTTGTTATACTATGAATAATCATATAGTCACATACCCACCAATGAAAGGAGCTGAATCTATGAAATATAAAATCATACAAAGAGAAAGTTTCCAAGTAGTCGGAATCAAGCGGGAGATTTCATGTGAGAATGGTGAAAACTTAACAGAAATCCCAAAAATGTGGACTGATGTTCATCAAGATGGAACCACAGATTTATTAATCAAGTTGAATAACGGGGAAATTAAGGGTGTCCTTGGAGTATGTGTCGATAAACGAGGCACGCAGACACCATTAATGGATTACTGGATTGCTACGGAACATACTGGTGCCACTCTTGAAGGCTTAATGAATCTCGAGATACCCGCTTCAAAGTGGGCGGTATTTGAAGTGCACGGTGCAATGCCCGATGCAATTCAAAAAGTATGGAAACAAATTTACACAGAATGGTTCCCCTCCAGCCAGTACAAACACGCAGGGACGCTAGATTTAGAAGTCTATTCCGCTGGTGATCCTTGGAGCGCTGATTACTACTCCGAAATTTGGATTCCTTTAAAATGATACGTTACTTTTTCTAATCAAACGTTTGGTTAGTTTCCCAAAGCCATATATACCAATGATTCTGGCGATTTAATCAATCGTTTGGTTAGTTTATTTGCCAATAAATTAATGGATGATTAACATCTAGTTCATATTTTATTAACAATAGAGAGTTATAGTACAGATTAGAGGGGATAGCATGCGTGGCTATCATGGTATTTGGCGTAGGCGGAGCCGATACTGAGGAAAGAGCACCAGTTTAAAATGATGCTCCCTTAACTGTAGTTAAAACCACTTTGGACAAGAGGATTACACAGGAGATTCATTATTTACTTTCCTTTCATTAGGGGAAGCTGATTTGAGGATAACAAGTTAGCCTTCCTTTGATTTATCCAAAATACATATGTGATGATTAACGTTCCAAACCAAACGAGTAATGACAGGATGCCGAGAATGGGTAATGGAGTCAGTTCAAATACTGTACGCCCTAATGCAGTTTGGATGCCTATCAAAAGGATTGTGAGCATCCAAGCGATACACCCAGAATGAATCAGCCGCCTTTTTACACGATCCCTCACCTGAGCTTTTTCCAAAAGCCAAGCAGGCAAGATTAATGTTTGCAGCGCGTGAAATCCAGCCCCATGCAGGACAATGACATTTCCTCCATCCCCTGTTAGGCGGTCTTGAAGGACAATCATCCATAGACCAGCAAAATTAGCTGAAAGAACAGATATTAAGGCATATCGAATCCCCATGATAAGCAAGGGGCGTTCAAAAGGTCGTTTCATTCGTAAAAAATGAATCGTAAGGACAATTGCTAAGGAGACCAGTACTAACGAAACAACCCCAAACAACATTCCAGCCAGCATATCAACAACTGTTCCTTCTCGTGAAAATCTAGGACTAATTCCTCTGAAGTTCTGAACCGTTTCAATAGTATAAGAATATAAGCTTGCTATGATAAATGACCACCGCACCGCTTTCCGCTTCCCTGCTTTAAATCTTGTAAGCGGTAAAAGCGCAGCCATCGACAGCATAAACATGCCAATTGCGGCATTAAAGGAAAAGGCATCCCTCAAATTGCCTTCCGGCGACTTAATCGGTCCTTGGAAATTTATATAAAAAGCGATGCCTGCCGAAAGAATAAATCCGATTATACCAATAAGGACTAGACCTCTTTCTCCTTCAAAAACCTTATAAGACGGTCCAACTTCATTTCGATTACCCATCAACATATATAGTCCCTTCTTTCAAATAATTTATTTATCAATCAATAAATAAATCCCTAAAAAATTTTCATTATATTTATTTATTAGTCAATAAATATAATTGTAAAAAAAGAGAGCGTGTAAGCTCCATTTTAACAATTATCTTTTCCTGGTGTTAATTGAGGCAAATTTAATACTTCTGCAAGTGTAATTAATAAACCTGTGCCAATAAACTGAGAGGCTGTCGCTTTGGCATTTGGAATCCCTGCATTTTCAAATTTTAAAGTGAGCGATTCAAAAATGGTTACAAATAAATTTCTGACGTGTTCGCGAATCCCGGTATCTGATATGGCATGTGCCTGCATAACTATCAATACCTCATCACGATGTGTTTGAATAATTTGTTCAAATGCATGCCCCATCGTTTCAATTAATTGATCGGCAGGCGCTTGAATTTCAGCAAAAGTTTCATAAATGCGGCTAAATGCACGATCAATAACAGCTTTGAATAATTCTTCCTTGTTTTCAAAAAAATGAAATACATAGGGCTGTGTCACTCCTGCAGCCTTTGCCACCATTGCCGTTGTTGCTTTATAATACCCCCTTTCTGCGAAGACACCTACTGCATTTTCGATTATGAGTTCTTTTTTATCTTCTCGTACTGCCACTACTGCTACCATCCTTTTCAACATTAATTTATTTATTGATTAATAAATAAATATTAATTAAAACTTTTGTTTATGTCAATAGGTTAAAAAATATTAAAAACCTACAAATTGACTATCTTTGTAGGTTAGAAAATCTTATTTATTAATACCCTAGATTAACTAAGCTTTGTAATAAGGCGGAATACGCAGCCACTCGTGCCGATCCAAATACTGTTTTACCGTTAAGCCAGCCATAGTTTTTTTCAAGATAATTTTTGAAAAAATTAAACCAACATCCGCACGAATAGATTCAGTAAGTCCTCTGGAAGCATAATTAACCCCCATAGCAAGATTGTAAGACATTAAGTTAGCCATCTCTTCATCGTTTAATTTAGCACCTTCAGGTATACTCTTAAAATCTCCAACCGGTTTTTCCGGTGTAGTTTGAGGAAAAGGAACCCCTTCTTGCATGAGAAACTCTTGCAGCTCGTCTCTAATCGGAATATGAACGGTTTCTCTGATATCCTTTAAAATTTGCTTTAATTCCGGATCTTGAGCTAGATTGTAACCGATTTCCTCATTACGCATCGTCGTTTCCGTTCCTAATAGAAAAAACCATAGGTTGGAAACCTCCATGACATTTAATGGTCTTTTTTCGCCGTCCATAAATGGTTCAAAAACATCTTGAATTAAGTCAAATAATTTCATGTTTAAAGATCCCACCAAACTTTGATTTATTTAAAAGTAGGATTTCCAAGCATGCTAAGTAAAATACTTATTAAATAGTTTCTCTGCTGTACGGGTAGCTAAAGCCTGTGTCGTAAGGGTAGGATTAACTCCGCCTAAACTATTATAATGGACGCTGTTGTCCGCGATATATAACCTGTTTACTTGAAATGCTTCGCAATTCTGATCAACAACAAAACCGATTCGCATCGTACTTTCCATATGAATCATCATTCCGGCCGGCCAATTTGTCCATATTATTTTTTTAGCGCCAGCTTTTCGTAACAAATCTGCCGCTATCTTAACTAGGTGGTTTCGTTTTCTTCTGGATGCTTTGGCAGGCTTATAGGTCACAACAGGCACTGAACCATTTTCATCACTCAGTACTGGGTCGAGAGTAATTCCATTTCGCTGATCAACTTCATCATCTGTACTTACTAAAATATTCAACGTTATACGGTAGGAATCCATGGCTTCTTTTAAATCATATCCAAAAAGACGCCCCTTGATATCCCATGAATCGTCTATACTAGGCGGGTTTAAGAAAGAATATCCGGACTCACTCACCCCATAAAAAGAGGCAGTTAATCCTGGGCTCATCCCAACTGTCTGCAGCGTCCCAAATCCAGGATAATCTAGCCTTGCCCCGCAAGTATTTCCTACAAAGGGATTAATATCTGAAGTTCCGAGTATTGGAATCAATTCCTTTTCATCAAAGATTCCTGATAACCAATCCATATAATGATTAACCAATCCTCTTCCAACCCAAGGATTCTCAGGCAGTCCTGAATTTAACCAAAGCCGCGGACTTTCAATGCATCCAGACGCCATCACTACGATTTCTGCCCTCAGCTCTTCCTGCTCCCCCGTCCAGGTATCCCTTATTTTTACTCCAACAGCATGCAGCCCTTTAGCAGGGGTATTTTCTGTTAAAATTTTTATAGCAAAGGCATTGGGTCTTATACAAACATTTCCTGTCTTTAAGGCTAGCGGAATATAACTAACATTTGTGGAGCGTTTGGCCATTCTATCTACAGAAGGTCCATGCGGACAACCGTTGATACAATGACCCGAAAGCGTGCATCCTTCCATCCAGGATAGATCCTCTACAGAGATGTTCGGATTTTTAAGGTGATCATTAGGCGGCAAAATAGCATTAGGCTGCGGCCTATACCCTGGAACGGTCACATCCAGTGTAGGAATTAAATCCCACCCAGCCTTCCTCGCACCATAATAAAATAATTCTTCCTTTGCCGTAGTAGCGGCAAAGTTAACCGGTAGTGTCGATTCAACCTTTTCATAATAAGGAATAAGTTCCTGATAAGTTAGGGGCCAGACATTGTCTATGGCGCTGGGATATGCCCGGGGACAATTAGCTGTATAGGTCTGTGTGGTTCCCCCAACACCGGAACATTGCCAAATGACGCCCTTCTGATTAGCATGCCGATACCATTGTGGGCGACTGCGATCCGCGGGGCCCCAACGAAACCTCCCTGATACTAAATCATTCATATTCATTTCATACTTGTTCAACAATTGTTTATATAGCTGGACATCCAAATCATCTGGTGTCGAACTAGATTCCGCTCCAGGCTGTCTATTTGGATTAGGCCACTTTTTGTTCCCGTACCAAGGACCTGCTTCTAAAACCAACACCTTTAATCCCATTTCTCCCAGTTCCTTTGCTATCACGGCTCCGCCGCCGCCAGCACCAATTACAATCACGTCCTGCTTGGTCATTAGTCATTCACCTTCTTGTGTTGAATGGTTGCTAAGAATCCACGAAAATCACGATATCCAAAAGAAGGACCTGGATATTGGGTCTGTAACCATCCATGTGGAAAATATTCCACCCTTCTGTACTCAGGAGAAAATAGTCGTGTGGTTCCATACGCTGTCCATTCCGAATACATGCCAAACATAGGGAGTTCATTTAGTGCATCTATCATAATTCGAACAAGTTCTGGGTTATTTTTGTATGGAATACTCAAGGTTTCAAGATTAATTTCAAGCTTTTCTATATGGGTAATCGCCCTCAACCTGTCTATCGGAGAAAGTGCTGAAAATGGACCTCCACCAGCGAATGTATGTACATTAAGTGGATATTGGATCTGCCCTGTCCGGATTAATTGAGCAGCGCCTGAGTCTAATAATTCAGCAGTAGCTTTCGACATGGACTTGCCATCTGCCAAATTTAATTGCGCTTTAACCGGGAGAGCAATGGAATGATCCAATATCCAAATGATATATTCATATACATCTAATTCCAGTGCCCCTGCGACTTGAATAGTTCCTTTTGAATTATATCTAAAATGGGGTGGAATTATCGCCTGAACTAGTGCTTGAAATGTCGACTTGATATATTGATTTTTGGTTCGCTCAATACCGTTTGGTTCCGCCATTTTCAACATCCCCTTTTAGGATTGAAGAATGATCACATACACTTCCTATTAATATTTATGTTTCTGTTTTTCTATGTCATGAAAAAAGCCTGAGGACAATTCATCCTCAAGCCTCAAGCACTTATTATTTACCGATAAATTCCTGTGTCCAATAATTACCCTGCGAGACATATCCTACCCCAATATAATTATAGTTCGGGCTGAGGATATTCTTACGGTGTCCTTCACTATTCATCCAAGCTTTGACGACTTCTTCAGGGGTTCGCTGTCCCATGGCAATATTTTCACCTGCATAACGATAGGAAATCCCATACTTTTTCATCATATCAAATGGTGAACCGTATGTTGGGCTTGTATGGCTAAAGTAGCCATTTGCAGACATATCACGTGATTTTTCATGAGCCATTTTGCTAAGTGTTACATCTACTTTAAGGGCCGGTAAGCCATTTTTAGCTCGTTCTTGATTGGTTAAATCAACTACTTTTTGCTCATAAGCACTTAAGGTACTAGTAGTTTGGGCTGTATTCGTGACAGGTGCCGGTTGCTGCTGGACAGGCTGTGGCGCGGTTTGAGCAGGCTCCTGTGTTTCGACCGTTTGATTTGGTTGAGTCTGAGTTGGCTGCTTTACAGTATTTTGTGAAAATGTAAATCCTAAACTAGCAAGATATTTCTCAATGACACTATTAAGCTCATTCAAATTTGTCCCTTGGTATACATAGACTTTTTCCTGTACCGACGGGCTATTAGTGGACGCATGGGCTTTATTTAAGACCGGATTTGACATCATTAATGCCGCTGCAGCTGCAACAGTAAGAATTGCTTTTTTCTTCATCATTGATTCTTCCTCCTATTTCGACAATTTGCCGTTTTTCCACAAATTCATCGTAACACATGATTTTTGTCATATTTGAGGAAGGATTTTACAGCAGAATGTATGATCCATTCTATTAGAAACTTCATTTCATGCTAACTCCTGATACTCTAAGTCTCTTTCTCTATCAAGAAAAAACGATTCTCTTTACAACACCTACTAAATAACGGAATAATTACCAATAATTATAAAAACAAACAATATTGACACCTCTTACAACTTACATCCTTCTTAACAAATATTTCAGAAAAGTATCGTATTTTACTATTTAGTATTAACTGGAGTAAGGGCTTCACCGCCTGTTAATACACTCATCATATTATCGGAAGCTAAATGTGCCATCTTCATTCTTGTTTTCACACTTGCACTTCCAATGTGCGGGAGTGTTACCACATTTGGCAGGGACAATAGGGGGTGGTCCAATGATACGGGTTCTTGTTCAAACACATCCAGTCCAGCTCCCCAAATCTCTTCATTCTTCAATGAATGATATAATGCTTCTTCATCGACAATGCCCCCTCTTGCTGTATTGATCAGAATGGCATCTTTTTTCATAAGTGACAATTCTTCTTTACTGATCAAGTGGTGAACTTCAGGACTGTACGGCAGCAGCAGGCAAACAAAATCTGATTGCTGTAACAAGTCCTTCATTTCTCTGTAGTGAATTCCTAGCTGTTCTTCTTTTTCCAATTTCCGTGTCCGATTATGATAGAGAATGTTCATATCAAACCCCTGCGCCCGCTTAACCAGGGCTTCGCCAATTCTCCCAAATCCAATAATCCCCAAGGTGGCACCATAAATATCCTGTCCAGTCATTTGCATGAGGGACCAGGCGCCCCATTCCCCACTGCGTAAATAATCCGATCCCTCCACGACTCTTCTAGCTGCTGCCATTAGCAGGGCAAACGTTAAATCCGCTGTCGTTTCGGTTAATACACCAGGTGTGTTAGTTACGATGATTCCCTTCTCCGTTGCCGTTTGAATATCGATATTATTATAGCCAACCGCAATATTACTAATGACCTGCAACTGTTTCGCATTACTTAGGACCTCTTCGTCTATCTTTTCTGTTAATAGACAGATCAGCCCGTCTATCTCTTCAATTTCATTTAATAACACATCCCTTGGAACGGGAACATTTTCTTCAGACCACATCTTTACATGAAATTGACTTGAAAGTTTATCGACAATTTCTCCGGGTAGCTTTCTCGTAATATAAATCGTTTTTTTCAAACTTACCTCCACCTTTCACATGTACCTGTTTTAAGATGTAAACATTTCTAAGAAATGTTCAATAACAATCGAAGACATCCCTAAAGCAGGAGCATTTTTTCCTAAGGAAGAGAGAAATAATTCCTGACTGTTGTTAAGCTGGTCATTACTTCTTGATGAAATAGAATTTCTAATTGAGTTCATAACCATAGGCAGAGCTTCAACAATGTCATTTCGAATAATAATGGCTTGTGGGTTAAATGTATTTAAGATACTTGTCATTCCAATTCCAAGGTAAAAGCCGAAGTTTTGTAATGCCATTAATATTTCTGGATCATTTTGGTTGGCCAGATGGATTAGTTCCTGACTAGAATTGACACGATTGTTTTGCTGAAAGGTATGGAGTAATGCTTTTTCAGAGGCGTATAGTTCCCAGCACCCTTTATTGCCACAACTGCATTTGAGTCCATTATAGTCGATGGTTAAATGGCCCATTTCACCCGCGAACCCATTGACCCCTCGATATATATCATGATTAATGACAATTCCAATCCCGATTCCCGTCCCGACACTCACGTAAATTAAGTTTTCGTAATTTTTAGCTGCCCCGAAGACTTTTTCCCCATAGGCACCAGCATTGGCTTCATTTTCAATAAAAACAGGTACTTGAAATTCCCTTTCAATATCAGCTTTTAAGTCAAGTTGATAATTCCAGTCGACGTTAGGAGTAAAAATGACCTTTTGCTCTGTACTGACCAGACCTGGAACACAGATCCCGATGCCAATTAAACCATAAGGAGATTCAGGGATTTGATTGCTTAGTTCCTTAATCATTGAAAACAATATCTCTTTGTTGGTATCAAGAGAAGGTTTCTCTAGATGATGGTATTGATTAACAACGATGTTTCCTTTTAAATCTGTTAGAATTCCAATGATAGAATCAACACCAATATCTATGCCGATTGAATAACCCGCATTTTTATTAAAAACAAGCATCACAGGCTTTCTCCCGCCGCTGGATTGCCCTTGTCCGATTTCAAAAATCAGCTTCTTTTCTATTAAAGTATTTACTTGGGAAGATACAGTCGATTTATTTAATCCTGTTATTTCAGATAATCTCGCTCTCGAGATTGGAGAATTGGAAACAATTTCATTCAATAATACCTTTTGGTTCATTTTTTTCACTAATATTTGATCCGCTATCATCAATAGTTTGCACCCCATTTGTATAATGCGTAAATTAAGTATCAATTATTTTTATAGTATTATTCCATTATAAATCAACTTTCTGGGGAATTATACTTAAATAATTCAAAATATGTGATTGATGAAAACCATTAATTTTTTTGAGATACATTATATGTTATTTTGTTTATCCAAACAACAAACTAATAATCTGTTACTTTATCGTAATAAAAAAGGACTGAATATCAGCCCTCGGTGTTGCCAATTGAAATTAGTTTTAAAGGATCGAGAAGAAAGGCAGGACGATTAAGCAAAGAGAAAGAAAAAATATGGCCATTGCACCCATTTTTTGTTTTTCCCTCCACAAGGAAACGCCGAATCCTATGGTATACACAGTAATTAAAAACAGACTAACGTAGATAAATAATCGCAACTACACCCCTACCTTTGGAGGTTTTTTTGTTCTTTTACCATAATCAACAATTTCGACATCTACTTTCACATGAATGTCCGCTTTCTGATATGATTTTCCCCAATTGAACTTTTTATATTCCTGAATCGTCCCAAAGTATTTTCGGGCATACATGGATAATGGATAGGGTGCACCCTTAAATTTTGTTTGTGTCTTTTTTAATAATTTTTCGTTCAGTGTTTTTATATGAGCGGCTATTTGTTTTTTTACTATTTGTTGATTTTTTTCCTCAGTATAGTTAACCATTGATGGGTTTGATATGATTTCTATCTTTAAAGGGATGGTTATAAAAATTTTTGGCCTTTGCCCCTTTAAGTCCATCTTCACTTTATTATTTTCTGTTTTCATGATTCTTGCTGCAAACTGCAACTGGTCGTCCGAAAAAGGATCAGGTATATCAACCAATATATCATGGATGTTCGTTGAATCATCTAGAATATTGATATTACGTGTTTCTTGACCGTTTAGCGTATTAATCATCACACCATTCTTGAAGACAGCTGACCCAATAAACTGTGTAGTACCCACTTCGCCTGTAGCATTCAATTGTCCTGCCATGTATTCATCTTCACTTCTTATTTCGGGATTCTTTTCCTTATTGGCTGTTGTGTACATCGCCAAATATAAATCAGTCCCTCTTTCCAATGTTTTAAAAAATTTAAAGAGGGTGGAATCTGGGATGAACCCATTTTCAATTCCGTGATTAACCATGAATTGAAAGTATTTATGTGGTCTTGTTTCCATTTTCGGCCGATTACTAATAAAATACTCACTTGCCTTTTCTTTAGATATGGCTAAATGACAATCTAAACGAATGTCTTTATCCTTTAAGACGTCGTAAAACTTCATAATAAAATCTTTGTCATGTGCATATTCCTCGGAGACAACAATAATATTTAATAGTTCATAACTAATATCCCGGGAGATGATGGAATTGCCTGTAGCTTTCGCCGCAATGAAATCATTGGCATCAAACGAGACAATTTCCCGCGGCTTTTCGGTTGACCCGCCACCACCTTGCATACTGCCTACTTCCGGATTGGCAAGTAACATGGTGACTTTGATTTTCCCTTCTTCTTTGGAGCGATCTAATCCTAGTCCGATCACGTAGGCTTTGTCTTCAATTTCTTGACGATCCCAACAGCCTGTCAACAAACAAACAATGACGAAAAACAACAATGTTTTACATACTGCCTCTGTTTTTTTCATGTTTAAATTCTCCCTTTAGCAGTGCAACCAGCCATAAAGTGATCGAAATAATCAAAAATGTAGGTCCTGTAAAACTTCTTAAAATCGGTTTCAGTTGGAGACTGAGATCATAAGGTGATTCCGGAATGGATCCAATTAATAAATAAAGCGTTGCCAGGGCTGGAATTAGGAATTCAAAGTCTTTAATTTTAAATAACTGACCGAACATAAGTGCATTTATGTACAATAATGCTGTGAAACGAATAAATGCCGCCATTAACCATGTGACGAAAAATATAATTTCGATATTCGGAAAGAAAGTTCCAATTGAAATAAAACGAATCGCTGTGTGGAATGGATAGCCAATTCCTTTTAAGGATGAATCAAACATACAGATGAAAATAATAATACCCACACTCAGTTGGATGCAGACGTAAACTAAGGCAATCCACGTACCCTTTCGAAAATCTTGGTATGAGGCGATAGACGGTATAATCAAGGCAAACAGAAAAAATTCAGAAAAAAGAGATAGACTTAGTGAGCTTTGCTTCAATATTTCAAGTTTTCCAGGACCCCAAATGGGGAAAAGGGATTGAATACTGCTATCTTGAGTACTTAAAACGAACGAAAGAAACAAGAATAGTACTGCGTAGTAAACAACCAGATAGGCAACCGATCCGATATGCTGAATCCCCTTCTTCGCACCATATGCACAAACGCCCATTAAGAGGGTATAGATGATGACCATAGGTGTCCTATTAAAATAAAACGTCTTTATGATCGATGGATACGTTCTTGAATCGAACGAAATAGAAAAGGAATTGATGATAAATATGAAAAAACAGACAAAAAATCCTAGGTATTTTCCGAGTAATTTTTGAATAACAGAAAATAGATTTTTGTTTTGATACAACGACATGGTCTTTATTAATAAAAAGAGCGGGATAAAAGAGATTCCGGCCGTTATGATTGGGATAATCCATGCTGCGTTTTGGGCCTTTAGAAACAGAGCAGTTGGTGTGTCTTCAGTTATTTTCGCACCAACCATTAAAATGACGATGGACATATATTCACGGATACCAATTTTTCCAGGTTGCTGCTTCATATGTTTTTTATCCCTTTCTTTGTTTGACAGTATCCTTTGGATTTAAATACCCTGGGCGAAACCTTTCTTTCATAGGAACATGACGAATAATTAAGTCTTTTGAAGAGGTGAAATGTGGCGTCATGGGTGCAAAGTAAGGAATGCCAAATGATTTTAATGAAGCTAAATAAAAGAGTCCCGGTATAAATAGAGCTACTGCGCCGTAAATCCCCATAAAGGTTGCCGCAAAAATAAATAAAAAGCGCGAAATGCGAATAGCAAAATTCATGCTCACATCACTGATAATAAAAGAGCTTAAGCCACTTAAGGCAATAACAATGATGACAATCGGACTAATAATATTCGCTTGAACAGCAGCCTGTCCTAAAATTAATGCACCGACAATCCCAATCGTTGGCCCAATAGGGGTTGGTACACGTAGTCCCGCTTCTCGAATGAGTTCAAAGGCGATCTCCATCATTAAGATTTCAACGGTTGATGGAAAAGGGACACGTTCCCTTGTCCCGGCAATGGCCATTAACAAATCGGGCGGGATCATCCCCACATGATAATTTGTAATCGCAATATATAAGGGCGAAGCAAACATGGCGACAAACAAAGCTTGAAATCGCAAAAACCTGATGAAATTACCATAGGGTGTGCGTAGGTAATGATCTTCCGGCGAATGAAACATTGACCAAAAGGTGGCTGGCAGTATCAGACAACTTGGAGAATTTGTCATTAATAAAACGATGTGACCTTCCTCGATGAAGGAGGTGGCCCGGTCAGGACGTTCTGTATATAATATGGATGGAAATAATGACCTTGGTCGATCTTCTAGATACTGCTCTAAAATACTTAGATCAAGAATCCTATCCGTTTCGAGCGAATCTAACTTATCTTTAATCGTTTGAAGCAATTCATCATTTACTAGGTCTTTTTCATAAACCAAAAATACATCGTTTCTGGATCGTTTCGTAATAACCTTAGCCTCAACAATAAGGTTTTCATTTCTTATCTTTTTACGAAGTAAGGCAATATTATCCATTACCTTTTCGTTAAAAGATTCCTTTGCCCCTTTTACAATCACTTCATTATCGGATTTCTCAATGGAACGGCCTGTAATTTTCGTCGTTTCAAATAAGTGGCATTGAGTATCGCCATCCACAAAGAGTGCGGTGACTCCACCTGTAATAAATTCTGTAATTACTCCAATATTTGTTGCTGTTCTTTCGGTTGGGTAGGAAGTGATATTTTGAATCTTACCTGACGGCTGATCGTTACCAATTAATTTTTCCAGGATGCCTTCTTGAATGCTCTGTACATCGACCATCGAACTTATATAAATGATAAATGCACGGAGATCAAGTGAACCGATCGTAAACTCGCGTACCTTGACATCGATATTCTTAGGTACACTAAAAATGGACTTAAATGTCGCTAAATTTTGATCATAACTACTGCTAATATCTTGTTTTTTTAGTTCAATATCCTGTGTATTGGACTGTTCGCTAAATTGTGGTTCTTCATTGAGTTTCTTAAAAAACGTCTTTAAGATTTTTTTCTTCAAAATGAACCACCCCCTAATTTTTATATTGTTTTCCAGTTTTAGGGGTCTTTATGTATATATCATGAGAATACCGCAACTATATTTTCATAGTTGTTCAAAAGGTAAAATGGGTGGTGGATTTAGTTTGACTTTTCGATTTACAGATACTTTTGAGATGACTGACGAGGATTCTGCCAACCTTTTGATTTCATTTGCGGGTAGTTCCATCGACACACCGTTTAGGGCGGTCGTATATTTGTTCCGAACGGTATAGGGAATCTGATTCTTATCGAATATCTCGTGCAGTTCCTTTTGAAACATTAAATGACTTTCTTCTACCTGTTTCTCCGCTTCCGCCAATGTGAAAGGAATTCCCTTTGCTTCTGCTTCTATAACGGCTACTTTAGCTGGTTTTGGTTTAAATTCAACGATAACCGAAATGATTTGGTCGCTTGAGAGGTCAACCGCAGGATCGACATAGACGGAAGGATTCATTGTTTCTTTCACCTCTTCTCGCTTAACCTTGGGATGATTGTTTTTACTACATCCACAAATGATAGCTAGGATAACCACTGCTAAAATGGCTCTACTAAGATACTTCTTCATTATTTTTGGGGCTCCTTTGAAAAAAAAGTGAATTTTACCTTTTAGTATTCACCTTTTATGATGGTTTATAGGCGCATGGTATTGAGGAATGAGTAGTTGGGGCGAGTAGAGCACAATTAAAGCTGTTGTATCCTCTTCTGTGGGGATAAATATTCATTTTTCCAAAAAAATGAACCCTGCCGTTCGTTATAAATGGTTTCGGACAGTCATATTGGCATCGTTATTGGTATATAAAACCTCTCTGTAATACAGCAAATTGAGGTTCTCTTGGAACTCACTTCTTTTTAAATAAGATGTCTTGTCTTTAATCGAGTAACCAGCGAAAGTAGAATAAGCGGAGATTTTCCGGTTAAATGCAGAATGGAGCTCGTTTTGGGGTAAATAAGGGGAGATTTTCCGCTTATGCAAAGCAAAATCTAGTCAAGCCCATTATTATGTGTAAATTCATTCCTGATGAAAAACAATGTTAAGCAGCTGATTTATTTTTTGTGTAC
>NZ_VEED01000013.1:0-137648 GCF_007678255.1 Bacillus sp. X1(2014)
TTAAACTTCGATGCTAAAGTAAGAAGAGGTTCGTTCGAAGCAGAAGACTTATTCCACGCTCACATTGCTGGTATGGATGCATTTGCGATCGGCCTAAAAGTTGCTAACAAGCTCATCGAAGATAAAGTACTTGATAGCTTTATCGAAGAGCGTTACAGCAGTTATACAAAAGGAATTGGCTTAGACATCGTAGAAGGAAAAACAAACTTCCGTGAACTTGAAGCTTATGCCCTTCAATTAACAGAAATTAAAAACATCTCAGGCAGAACAGAGCGACTAAAAGCTATAATTAATCAATATTTACTAGAAACACTTTCAAGTGTAACAGTTTAATTAAAATTATAAAAAAGTGCTGGCAGCTTATTACTCCAGCACTTTTTTTAGAAAAGGATGATACATAATGAAATACGTAATTGGTGTCGACCTTGGAACCAGTGCAGTAAAAATCTTACTCGTCAATCAACACGGGGAAGTTTGCCAAGAAGTGTCAAAATCATATCCACTTATTATTGAAAAATCAGGTTATAGTGAACAAAACCCAGAAGAATGGGTGGAAAAAACAACTGAAGGTTTAAAAGAATTGGTTGAGCAATTCGAAGGCGATGTAAATGATATCGAGGGCATCAGCTTCTCCGGGCAAATGCACGGCCTTGTTTTAATAGATGAAAATAATCAAGTTTTAAGAAATGCGATTTTGTGGAATGACACAAGAACAACGCAGCAGTGTAAGGAGATTTACAAGATTGTTGGCAGAGAGCGTTTATTGGATATTACCAAAAATCCAGCATTAGAAGGATTTACCTTGCCGAAAATTCTCTGGGTAAAAGAAAACGAGCCTGAAGTATTTGAACGTGCCAGCATATTTTTGCTTCCAAAGGATTATTTGCGCTATCGATTAACAGGAAATATCCAAATGGAGTACTCTGATGCTGCAGGAACCTTACTATTAAATGTTGCAAAGCGTAAATGGAGTCATGAAATTTTAGAAGCTTTTGGTATTTCAGCTGATTTCTGTCCTCCGCTGGTAGAATCTCATGCATTTGTGGGTACTGTTAAGGCAGAATTTGCCCAAGTAACGGGATTGTCTGAGGCTGTAAAAGTGTTCGCGGGCGGCGCGGACAATGCCTGCGGTGCGATTGGTTCAGGGATTTTAAAGGAAGGTAAAACCTTATGCAGTATCGGTACTTCTGGAGTTGTTCTTTCCTATGAAGAACGAAATGACCTTGATTTTGAGGGGAAGGTTCATTACTTTAATCACGGTGAAGAAAATGCTTACTATACGATGGGAGTAACGCTCGCAGCTGGCTATAGTTTAAGCTGGTTTAAAGATACGTTTGCAAAAGAAGAAGAATTTGAACAGGTATTAGCAGGTGTGGATGAAGTACCGGCAGGAAGCAACGGATTATTATTTACGCCTTATCTTGTAGGGGAAAGAACGCCGCATGCGGATTCAACGATTCGCGGCAGTTTTATTGGGGTCGATGCTTCCCATGAGCGTATGCATTTTGCCAGAGCAGTACTCGAAGGAATTACCTTTTCCTTACATGAATCGATTGAGATTTTTAGAGGCAGCGGTAAGACCATTGATTCCATTATCTCTATTGGCGGCGGAGCGAAGAACGACACATGGCTGCAAATGCAGGCAGATATTTTTAACGCAAGAATTGAAAAGCTTTCGAGTGAGCAAGGCCCTGGAATGGGTGCAGCCATGTTAGCAGCTTATGGATGCGGTTGGTATCCGTCCCTAAAAGAATGTGCACAGGAATTTATCCAAACTTCAAAAACCTATGATCCGATTAAGGAAAATGTTGAAGCATATAAAAAGTTATTCACAATTTATCAACAAGTTTATCCACAAACTAAGGAACTAAATGAGCAATTAAGAGAGTTTAGAAAGTAACGGAGAGCCGGCCTAGGTCAGCTCTCTTAATAAAGGAGTGATTAAGCAATGAATTATCGTGAACTAGGTAATACAGGAATCATGATCAGTGAGGTTAGTTTTGGCACATGGGCAATCGGTGGTGCTTGGGGGAAAACAAATGACACAGAAGCGCTAAAATCTTTGCAATATGCAATTGATCAGGGTGTTAATTTTTTTGATACCGCCGATGTATATGGGGACGGTCATAGTGAAAAGTTACTGGCCAAAGCCACAAAAGGCAGGGAAGACCAGATTTATGTTGCAACAAAGTTCTGCCGTCAGGGAGACATTTTTGATCCGAAAAATTATAGCTATGAAAAGGTTAGTGCCTATTGTGAAGACAGTCTTCACCGTTTGGATAGAGAAGCGATTGATTTGTATCAAATTCATTGCCCGGCAACGGAGATTTTGCAGGATGGCAGTGTTTTTGAAGTACTGGATCGGCTGAAACAGGAAGGGAAAATCCGTCAATATGGAGTTAGTGTGGAAACCGTTGAAGAAGGGCTTATTTGTTTGGAGTATCCAAATGTGAAGAGCCTGCAAATCATCTTTAATATATTCCGCCAAAAGCCATTAGAGAAATTAATCCCTGAGGCTTATCAAAAAGGGGTAGGACTTCTCGTAAGATTACCGCTAGCAAGCGGCCTGCTCACTGGTAAGTTTACTGCCGAGCATAGATTTGAAGAGAATGACCACCGCCGATTTAATGAAAATGGAGAAGCTTTTAATGTAGGAGAAACCTTTGCTGGTCTTGGATTTCAAAAGGGTGTTGAATTGGCTGATCAGTTAAATTGGATTGGAGATGGACGGAAATCGATGGCGAGCGGAGCACTACGCTGGATTTTGGACCAAAAGGAAATTACATGTATTATTCCTGGGTTTAAAAATGTTAAACAGGTGGAGGACAATCTCTCAGCACTTGAGACAAAACCATTCTCAGAAGAAGAAAAGCAAGAACTTCAACGATTCTATCAGGAAAAAGTAAAGGATTATATTAGAGGTCCGTATTGAGGGGTGTTCAATATATATGATTAACGAAGTTCCTACATCGCGTAAGGCAGTGGCGATTACGTTTGATGATGGGCCTAATCCCATCTACACACCTCAAGTATTAGAGATTTTTTCGGAGACAGTTGGAAAAGCGACCTTCTTTATGATTGGTGAGCAAATGAAGAAAAATCCTGAGGTGGTAAAACAAGTGGCTGCCCGAGGACATGAAATCGGAAATCATACGTTCACCCACCCGAAATTATCTCAATTAAGTAACATCGAATGTTTAGAAGAAATCGAAAAAAACGAGAAATTAATAGAGGAGTTGGCCGGACGAAAACCTGTTGTCTTCCGTCCTCCATACTTAGATTATAATCAGGACACAGTTTCATTACTCAAGCAGAAGGGATATCCGATAATTGGTGCACTGAATTTAGCGGCTCATGACTGGGAACAGCCTGGTGTGACGCATATCCTCGAAAAATCAAGAGAAGGGATCAAAAATGGAAGTATTTTAATTTTCCATGATGGCTATGGGGATCGTTCACAAACGATAGAAGCGGTTCGAAAGCTAGTTTCAGAGTTAACATCACAAGGCTATCAACTTGTAACGGTCAGCGAACTATTAGAATTAACATAAAAAAGAGGAAGCACAATAAGAGTTTGTGCTTCCTTTTGCTACTTTAGTTTCTAATATTAAGAGTGTTAAGCTGCTGCCTGCCCTTTTTTCTTTTCGATTTTTTGAAAGGCTAGATAACAGGATGCCATGATGATTCCTGCCGTAATACTCCCGCCAAAGATAAACCATAGTGCGGGTATAAACCTCATGACAAAAATCGCAGCGATAAACCCAATAATCATCATCATATTGGGAACCGGATTTACTAGCATGATGAAGAAAGCGTTTTTAAATAACTGGATAAATTTAACTTCATAGTGAACGTAAACGGGGAATATATACAAAACCGTCATGATCATCGCGAAAATAATTACATATAAAGGAATTTGAATGCTTGTACCGATTTTGATATAGTTCAAATCAATATAAATAATACTGGCTAATATAGTGAGAGCCAATCCTATTCCATTACTTCTAAGAAACTCTTTTTTATAGGTGCTCCAAAAGGTTTGAAACACTGGGATATCACTTTCACCCATGATCCATTTCCGTATAACCGTAAACATCGCCGTGGTTGCAGGGCTAATTCCAAACAACACGAGTCCAAGGAGAGAGCAGCCAATCCATAATAAATTAACATAGGCGAATTTAGTGATCCACTCAGTAAGGGTATAAAGACCACTCATAGATAGCTTATTCATAAAAAGTCTCCTTCTTATGGTGCTTATTTTTATACAATTATAGATCATTGAAGCTATATTGAACATGACCAACTTTTAAAAAAATTGACATATTTTTGATTTTTTAAACTAATATAACAAAATTTAACAAATTTCTGCTAGAAGGGCGATAATATGTTCTCAAGATTGCATAAATGGAACACATTACGAAATCAAATACTCGTCGTATTTTTAGTCGTTATGCTGATTGTTTTATTGATAGTCGGATTGTTAACTTTTAATAAAGTGTCAACTTTGCTGAAAAATAATGCCGAAAAACAAATTCAACAGACAGCAGTTGAGGCAAATGGAAGATTAGAATCTTTGTATAAACAAATTAACATGGCCTCGAAGCTGGTCATGACGAATGATACGATTCAAAGAACCTTAACTAAGGCATATGGAGGGAAGCCTATTTCTTTTGCTGAGCGCCAGCAATTAAAAGGAATTGTGAATACCATACAAGCTAATACAGAGGGGATTTTTTCTTTTGAACTTTATACCAATACAATGAATAGTTTAATTCCACTAGATGATACGAATCTAGTCACTAGGATTGACGGGAAGTGGATCCAGCAGGCTGATAGCGCGAATGGACGACTGGTTTGGATTGGTGATGATCCGCGTAACTCAGATAACATCCTCGCCTTGAGGCGCGTGAATTTAATGGGGCGTGCCTACGCAAATGGCGGCTATCTGCTCATCAGTATTTATCGAAATTATCTTCAGTTTGTAGACCTAGATGAAACCAAAAGTGAAAACCAGTATTCGATATTATTAAATCAAAATTCAAAGGTGATCCTATCAAATTACAATAGGCCTCTCGAACCGATTATAAAGAATGAAGCCCCAACTCTTTCTTTAAACAACCAGGAGTATATGATGACAAAACAAACGTCTAATGAAACCGGGTGGACAATGGTCATCTTAACCCCTGTTAAGGCTCTTACAAAAGGAATTAGTGTATTACGCTCAGTAATTATTATATCTGGGATTATTGGCTTCATTATCTTTTTAATTAGTTCACTCTTTCTATCGACTTTTATTACAAGGCCGATTATTAAATTAACGAGAACGATGCAGCAGGCAAGCGCAGGCTCATTAACAATGAACCCCAGTGTAACCACTGTCAATGAAATCAATGAATTAAATAGTACCTATAACCAACTGGTTAAAGAAACCAATCATCTGATTAAAATGGTGTATCAAAAGGAAATTACTCGGAGCCGGAGTGAATTAAAAGCATTGCAAGCGCAAATTAATCCCCATTTTCTGTTTAATACATTGGACGCTCTTAAGTGGACGCTGGAGGATAAAGATGAGGAGGAACTGGCAGAGTTTGTTGTTGCCATGTCAAATTTATTCCGTTATACGATAACCAAGCAAAACGATGGAGATTGGGTTTCTATAAAGGAAGAAATCCAACATATTGAAAACTATATGGAGATTATGAAGATGCGTTTCGGTGACCACTTAAAATGGAAGTTAAACATGCATGCTGAAACAGGGCGCGTGAAAATTCCAAAACTGTTAATCCAGCCATTAGTCGAAAATGCAGTTCTTCATGGAGCAGGGAATACAATGAAGCCATGTACGATATCGGTTACGATCCAGCCAACGGCGGATCAAGAGTACCTGCAAATACTTGTAGAGGATGACGGTCCAGGAATCCATTCAGAAAAATTAGATTCGATTAAACAGGCCATTCAATCAGGCGGGATCATTTCTAAAAGAGGCAATGGAATGGCGATTTCCAATGTACACAAGCGTTTAGAATTATACTATCCTGATCGTCTAAGAAGTGGACTTACTATTATGAGTGAAGTAAACATTGGAACAACGGTTTCATTTGTTATACCGGTAAAGGGGGAGGAAAACCATGTTGACCACAAAGACAATTTTGATTGTAGATGATGAGCCAAGAACCCGCCAAGGGCTCAAGAAAACATTAGATACTTGGGCAAATGGGCAATATCAAATAAAGATAGCTTCGAATGGAGAAGAAGCTATTGAACAGATGAAGCAAGATAAAGTGCATATTCTCATTACAGACATCCGTATGCCCGAAATAACGGGTTTACAATTATTGAAAATCGCGAAAGAACAAAATATATCCCCTGTCATCATTGTGATTTCAGCATATTCGGAGTTTGAATATGCCCAGGAAGCCCTTCGATTAGGTGTTATTAACTATTTACTAAAACCCATTAGTAAAAAAGCGTTAATAGAGGCCGTAGAGGAAGCGGTTCAAACGGTGGAGAAAAAAGAACGGGCAGGATTAATCGAGAAAGTGGTAGATACGAAACTCGTTGATGCCAATGCCGAAAATCCTTCTAACCGTGAGCCGGTTAGGGAAGCAATTGATTACATCAACAACAATTTAAAAAATGAGTTATCCCAAAAGGAAGTCGCCGATCATGTTCATTTAAATCCAAGTTATCTAAGTGTCCTATTTAAAGAACATGTCAAATTAACATTCAGTGAATATGTAACTCGACGGAGAATCCAGCGTGCAAAGGAATTATTGGTATCTACCAGTCTTCCCATTAACGATATTGCAGAAGAGTCCGGGTATAAAACGGCTAAATATTTTATTAAGATCTTTAGAGAACTAGAGGGAATGACACCAAGCGCATACCGAAAGGACAATAATGAAAAGGCTTTCTAAAAATAGTAGTATTTTTCCTAATCGTTGTGACCTATTTTTCAAAACTGTCTGAATGTAGACTATAAGTGTAAGTAAAATCTAGAAAAGGTCATAGGGGGAATCACATTGTTAAAAAAGAAAACGGTTGCAATCTTTATGTCTGTAATCATGCTTGTCTCTCTAGTACTTGCGGGTTGCTCTTCCTCAAGTTCATCAGAGGAAAGCAGTTCAGATGGTAAAAAAGTTATCAAATTCATGCATTTATGGCCGGAGGGCAGCTCGAATGCTCAGTTCTCCATTGTAAAGAACATCATTAGTGAATACGAAAAAGATCATAATGTAAAAATAGAAACTGAAATTTTAAATCCTGATCAGTACAGAGAAAAGCTTAAGGTGTTAGCTTCTTCTAATGAACTTCCTGATATTGGAATGACTTGGTCAGATGGATTTATTAAGCCTTATGTAGAAGGCAACATGTTAGCGCCGCTAGATGATATCGTAGACGGAGATGCAGACCTTAAAGATGCATTTATCCCAGGTGTAAAAGAATCATATGCAGTGGACGGAAAAACATATGGTCTTCCGCTAGAATTAAATATTTCCTACGTGTTCTACAACAAAGAAATTTTCAAAAAATATAATCTTGAAGTTCCAAAGACTTTCTCCGAGTATAAAAATGTGGTTAAAACTTTAGCAGATAATGGCGTAGTTCCTGCAACTGTAGGTGCGAAAGACGGCTGGCCGGCATCTTTCTGGTTTATGTATCTAGCAGATCGGATTGGCGGGTCTACTATTCTAACAGATGTAATTAAAGGAAAAGCAAAAATGGATGATCCAGCCATTGTGAAAGCAGCTGAAGAGGTACAAAACCTTGTCGACATGGGTGGATTTGTTAAAGGCGCGAGCGCATTATCAAATGACGATGCAAAGGGTTACTTCATGAACGAACAAGCAGCGATGTTCTTAACGGCTACTTGGGAGTTACCAAACTATACAACTAGCCCAGATGTTAAACAAGAATTTAAAGATAAGATTGGCTATTTCAAGTTCCCAACTTATGAAGGCGGAAAAGGGACAAGCATTAACAGCTACGTAGGCGGCCCTGGTGTTGGTTTATTCGTAGCAAAAGATTCTAAAGTTCAAAAAGAAGCAAAAGATTTTGTTGGCTATCTTGTAAAGAGATGGGGAGAAAAATCAGTAACGGACGCTGGTGTTATCCCTGCTACCAAAGTTGACACTTCAAAATTGGATCTTGCACCAATGTACATTGATATCTTGAAAGATTTAAGTGAAGCATCAAACGTAACTACTTATTTTGATACTCAATCAAGCCCGGCTGTAGCAGAATTACACCACGATTTAATGACAGCTCTATTCGGAAAACAAGTGACGCCGAAGGATTTTGTTAAGCAGCATGCAGAGGAACTTGCTAAAGAGAAAAAGTAAAAATTGGCCTAATAAATCTAAATGTAGGGGGCATACAGGTTATGCCCTCTATCATTTTAACTTCTTTTCAAATAAGAAAGGAGTATTCATATGAGAAGTGTAATGTCAAATAAATGGGTAATCAGCCTTTATGTACTTCCTGCCTTAATTCTTATTCTCTTATTAATCTATATCCCAATAGTCTTAACTGGATATTATGGTTTGATGGACTGGAACGGCATCGGCAAGATGAAGTTCATCGGTTTAGAAAATTACATTGAATTAACAAAGGACACAAAGTTTTGGCAAAGTGCATGGCACTCCCTGTTACTCGGTCTTTTTTCAACTTTAAGCTTAGTTGGTTATTTAATTTTATCCTTGATTTTAGCAAGTAAAATCAAAGGTGCTAACTTTTTAAGAAAAATCTACTTAATCCCGATGTTATTATCTTCAGTAGCGATCGGACAGCTTTGGGCGAAGATTTTTGACCCAACGAACGGTATGCTTAACAGATTGCTAGTGTTGGTTGGCGTTGAAAATCCTCCGCTTTGGCTAGCGGATTCTAAAATAGTATTATTTGCGCTATTCTTTCCAATTGTTTGGCAATATGCAGGTTTCTACATCATTATTTTCTATGCAGCGTTAAAAAATGTTCCAGAGGAACTGATCGAAGCGGCGAAAATAGATGGAGCGACACCAATTCAAATTGCTTATAAAATTAAGGTTCCTCTTATTGCAGGCGTCATAAAAGTCATGGTCATCTTAGCTATTGTCGGTTCGTTAAAATACTTTGACTTGATTTTCGTCTTAACCGGCGGCGGACCAAACGGTGCGAGTGAGGTTATGGCATCTTATATGTATACAGAAGCATTCAGTAAATATAACTTCGGTTACGGAAGTGCGATTGGATTCGGCTTATTGATCATCTGTCTTGTAGCAACATGGCTAATTCAAAAATTACTTAATACAAAAGATGTTGACTATTAAAAAGGGGAGTGAAAAGGATGAGTAAGGTTGCAGTTGAAATACAAAAAACGACCCTATCAGCTTCTTATAAAACCAGTAAATCGCTAGGAAACAAATTTGGATACGGAATCTTGTACTTTGTCCTGGCAGTCATTGCGATTATTCAGGTTTATCCGCTGGTATGGCTATTCCTATTTTCCTTAAAGACCAATCAAGAGGTTTTTGGGATGTCACCGTTTGCGCTTCCACAAGCTCCACAATGGGGCAACTATGCAAAGGCTTGGACTGCGGGTCACATCGATGTTTACTTCTTTAACAGTGTGTTATATACGGTTGCAGCGGTTGTGCTTACTGTTATTCTTGCGAGCTTTGTAACATTCGCAATCACAAGAATGGAATGGAAATTAAGTGGATTAGTTCTAGGTTTGTTTATGGCCGGATATATGATTCCACTTCATTCAACCTTAATTCCATTATTTAATTTCTTTAAAACGGCCAATATGATTGATAATCCAATGTCCGTTATCCTTTCGTATGTAGCATTTAACTTGCCGATTACGATCATGATTCTCTCAGGATTTTATAGAACAATCCCAAGGGAGATTGAAGAAGCAGCGGTAGTGGATGGCTGCTCGATCCACCGAATCTTCTTCCAAATCACCCTTCCAATGACAGTACCTGTTCTTTCTACTACTGTCATTATCAACATGATTTACAACTGGAATGAATTCGTATTTGTTAACACATTCCTAAGTTCTGACAAATGGAAAACCATTACAGTTGGAGTAAACAACTTCGTAGGACAGTACTTGACTGACTGGGGTGCGATTGGTGCAACACTGATGATTAGTATTATCCCAGTATTGATTGCGTACTTTATTTTAAGTGACCGTATTGTAGAGGGGATTGCTGCAGGGTCTGTTAAAGGGTAATAATGGATATATGAATTTTAAGTGACCCCGATCAAGTTTGTCAGATAAAATAAATAAACGACACTAAGCGGCTTTAGCTCTGTATTTCTAGGGGCTTAGGCCGCTTAGTCTTTTTTTGTAAGAGGTTTTAAGCCATTTGATATCCTGTCCAAAACTGGAAATAAGTACATAACCTTTATATGAGTGGTTAAACTAAGAAAAAATTACGATAGGTGGTTTTGATGAGCCAAAAGCCTATTCATGCTGTTCATATTTATATATTACTGATTATTTCAACAGGTTTCGTGGTACATGTTCTAGACCTTTCCGTTTTATTAGCTATTGCTAAAAGAGATTCTTGGTTAAGTGTTGTCTTCAGTGTCATTCCTGTGACGATTTGGATTCTTCTAGTTTTTTATATTTATAAAAAACTGAACCATCATGATTTGATCTCCTTCCTTAAGAATTCTTTTAGCCAATGGATTTTTGTTACTTTTTCCGCTATTTTTTGCTGTTACTTTTTAATAACTGCCTTTATTACGCTTAAGTTTACGGTTTACTGGGCTAAAGACAACTACACACTTGATTTCCCAAATTTTGTGGTTGTCATTCTGTTCTCGTTTGTTTGCTATTATGCATCAGTTAAAGGGCTGCGAACGATTGCTACTATGGCATTTCTCGTACTGCCCTTTGTGCTTTTTTTTGGATTTTTAGTGGGATTGGGAAATACCCCAAATAAAAATTATGAGCAATTATTTCCTTTATTTGAGGATGGCTATAAAGGATTCTTTCAAGGTATAGGATATGCTTGTGCTAGCTTATTTGAAGTTTTCTTTATTCTGTTTTTAACCAAAAATCTTACTGACAAACTAAAGCTAAAATGGCTTATCTTGGTTGGATTATTTCTCATTGGGATTTCCTTTGGCCCTTTAGCAGCAGGTATAGCCGAATTTGGTTCAGTAGAAGCAGGGAAATTAAGGAATCCCGCTTACGAGGAATGGAAATTGCTAACACTTGGCCAACATATAACCCGCCTTGATTTTCTTTCTATTTTCCAATGGCTATCCGGTGCCTATATCCGAATCAGTTTATCACTATTTATAGCTGGAAGAGTTTTTCCTAATAAAAGTGAAAATAGGTGGGTACTTCCGACACTTTATTTCATTTTAATCGTGGCAGCATGTATTCCTTGGGATGCCATCTCGTTTATTTCCTTCTTGAAGAAGTTTTATTTTCCTATAAGCCTTATTTTTCAAATTTCCACCATGTTGTTACTGTTACTATTAATGAAAATAAAGGTGAGAGGCCATGAAAATGCATCAGGCAACAAGTAAAGTTCTTTACATTGACCAATTGAAAAGCTGGTTTGAAGGCTCTTCCGATATTGTCATTAAGAAAAGAACCTATAAAGGAAAAGAATCTGCTGTTTCATTGGAATTTTTGTATTGTTCCAATTTAGTGGATTTGAAATATATAAACGAAGTTATTTTTCCCGGCATTCATACAGTAGTGGAAAAAGAAGATCGCTTAAATATTGATCAATTAAGAAATCTGATTGAGGTAAGTGGTCTTAAAGATAGAAGAAAAGTAAAAACCGAAGTAGAACAGAAGCTGTTTTCTGGAGAATTAATCATTTTTAGTTATGAATTAAACGATCTTTTTTTTATCCCTGCAACGGATATTCCAAAGAGAAGTCCGGAAGAATCAAGCACAGAGCCATCTGTAAGAGGGCCAAGAGATGGATTTGTTGAAAACATATCGGATAATTTGGCATTAATACGGCAGAGGTTAAGAACCTCCTCCTTAAAAAGCATAGAATACACGATTGGTGATAGAAGCGGAACAAAATTAATCTTGCTTTATATCGATGACATTATGAACCCCTCCATTCTTGAAAACGTAAAAAAACGCTTAGAATCAATAAAAATTGATGTTATTATAAGCAGTTACAAAATTGAAGAGCTTCTATACGACAATACATTTTCAATTTTACCTCAAATGGACTATATTGGGAGGCCAGACTTTGCTGCCAAATCTTTAAGTCAAGGAAGATTCGTGGTTCTAGTGGAAGGAAATCCAACTTGTTTAATTGGTCCGACAAATTTTAACCAAATTCTTTACTCGCCCGAAGACGCACATGAAAGCTTTTATTATAATAGTTTAGTTCGAATTCTAAGGCTGGTTGCGGTGTTTACCACCGTTTATTTACCGGGATTTTATATTGCGTTAATTACGTATCAACCAGATCAAGTTCCTTATACCCTTTTAGCAACGATATCAGTTTCCAGAATCGGTCTCCCTTTATCTGCACCTACAGAGGCCTTTATTATGTTAACTTTATTTGAATTATTTAAAGAGGCAGGGTTAAGGCTCCCAAAAGCAGTTGGTCAGACTGTGACTGTTTTGGGTGGTTTAATTATCGGGGACGCAGCTATTCGTGCAGGATTAACTTCACCAAACATGTTGGTGGTTATCGCCATTACCGTCATCTCAGGATATACACTGATTAATCAAAATATGGCAGGTAATATCGTGATTCTCCGTTATAGTGTTTTATTATTTTCGTCATTTCTAGGATTGTTTGGCTTTTTTCTTTCTTTCTTTCTCATCACAACATTAGTGGTTTCCTTGGAAAGTTTTGGCCAGCCCTATATTTCCTATTTGTCCAAACCCCATGGAATGGATATTCTAAAAAACTTTTTAAGTCTGCCCATCCGATATTTAAAGAAGAGAAATCAAGCTTATAGTCCAATTGACGATGATAGTCAAAAGGAGTAATTCATGAGTAAAAAATTATTTCTGATCATAAGTTGTCTGCTTTTAGTCCTTTCCGGTTGTACAGGTGGCGTTAAAGAAATTCAAAATCAAACGTATATTACAGTTTTGGGACTCGATTATTCCAAAGGTGAGTTTATCGTGTATACTCAAGCCTTGAATTTTTCTAATATTGCTAAACTAGAGGGAGGCTCCGGACTGCAGCAATCTGCACCTATTTTAATTGGGCAAACAAAGGGAAAAAGTATCCAGTCTGCAATCAGTAAATTAGAACAAAATGCAGCCCTGACGCTTTACTATGGGCATGTGAATACTATACTTCTAAGTCAAAATTTGTTAGAGAAAAAATTACCCTCAGTTATCGAATTTATAGGGCAAAATCCCTCTCTCAGATACAACTGCTGGCTTTATGGGACAAACGGAAATTTAAAAGAAATATTATTAGGAGAGGGATTCTTCAATTTTCCATCTTTATATACACTCCTGCATCGTCCAGAACCATTATATAGAGAAAATTTTATTATGCCTATTGAAAAATACAATCGGTTCATCTCCAAATACTACCAAGCGGTCGGTTTGTATTTGATCCCCTCTGTTGATATTAAGAAAGGGAAATTTTTAAAAAATAAAAAACCGTTGAATATTGTTACTCTTACAGGAGGATATGCGATATCACAGCAAAAATACAAAGGCTGGGTGAATAAACAAGACCTTGCTGGTTTAAAGTGGTTTTCTAAACATGCTCCTAATATCCCACTTTCATTATTTAAGGAAAAAGTGAGTGTAATAATCAAGAAACCTGAAGGGTCCGTTAAAGTACTAAATGGGAGAAATCCGTCCTATCGATTAAACGTAAAAACCCATGCAGTAATCGTTCATAATGAAGGAAATATTAGTGTAAATAAAATCGAAAAAGAATTATCACAACAAATAAAAAATCAAATTGTAAAAACGTTGAATAAAAGTGATGAAATGAAGGCAGACCTTTTAAATATAAGTGAAAAACCATATCGATATCAAAATAAAACGTGGGATAAAAATACAATCAACAATTTTAAGAAAGATCAAATAAAGGATATCACAGTAAAAATTATCATTGATGAAACGATAAATTATAAACGATAACACGTATTTAAATAGTGTAAACCAGCTCCTTATTAGAGGGAGCTGGTATTGGCTAGTTACCTATTTTCTTAGTCCATAATAGCCCAATAAGCAGGCTTAGTTTTATATTCTGGATCAAACACAAATGGAGCGTCTTTTCCTACACCATCATTGTATTGCTTTGCTCGATCGTCTAACCAAGTATGATTATCCGCTATGCCCCAGAACGTTACATTGCTGATTTTATCACCTAATTTTTCATATAACTGGAATAAAGCATCATATCTGTCTGCCTGAGCTTTCAATCTTTCACCCTCAGCCACAATAGCTTCATAAGTAGGGAAAGCAGGTCTTGGCGGCCAGCCATAGAGGCTGACATCCAGCTCAGTTATTTGGTTATCTAAGCCGAGATCAGCGAACATGTTAATGGATGTTTCGATGTCCGCGTTAGAAGGCCAGCCGATTTGGATGTGAGACTGATGACCAACACCGTCGATTGGAACACCTTGTTGTAATAAATCACTAACAAGGTTATATAAGTTCGTTCTTTTTGGCTCTACTTCGGTATTGTAATCATTAATATATAGCTTGGCATCTTTTGCTGCATATCTTCTAGCAGTCTCAAAAGCTACCTTAATATATTCATCGCCAGTGATTTTGTACCAGGCTGATTCACGCAGACCTCGTTCATTTTGAGGAGCATCGTCAATAACCTCATTCACAACATCCCAAGATTTTATATCATTTTTATAACGCTTTACGATCGTTTTAATATGGGTTTCTAAACGTTTTAATAGAAGCTTTTTATTCCTTTCACGCTGTTTGGAATCGGTCTCATCTACCATTGGGTTTCCCTTTTCATCAAGGAAGAACCAATCTGGTACCTGACTGTGCCAGACCAGGTTGTGGAAACGGAGTTCCATTCCATTTTCTTTCGCAAATTTCACAATTTTATCGGCCTCAGTAAAATTAAACTTACCTTCCTCTGGCTGAATATTAATCGGCTTCATGATATTTTCAGCTACAATGCTGTTAAAATGGCGTTTTAAAACTTCTGCGTCAGTGGTATTTAACTGATAGGGTTCGACGGCCGCACCAATGGCAAAAGAATCTTTGTATCTTTCAGCGATAGACGGTACGGTTAATGCATGAGAAGACTGGTTACTTGTTACTTCAGCAGCTGCCCTAGACATTCCTGCAGGTAATAATAAAGCTAAAGCTAATCCAGTAATGAGGGGTTTACGCATAACTTTTAACATGTATGGATCTCCTTTATAATTTATTAGTTGGGGTTGTTTGAAAGGGCTTTCTAAAAAGTCGAACCGAAACCTCCTTTTTGTTAGTTTAAAGCCAGGAGATACGTTGGGGAGTCAGTATGTATTAAAAATCTTCTAGGTGCAGTAGTCCTGTCCTAAATATAGTATAAATGATACAAACTTAGTTTGTCCATCGAATAAACTAAGTTTATTTGCAATTTTCTAAAAATGGTAAAAAAGTATTGAATGAAGCGGCTATCTTTCCTTGTTATAGGTATTTGGTCTTAGCTAATTGCATTCCTATTCGACTTATGCTATGACTAGACTAGAATTTAAAGGATATAGGTGTGGACTAATGAAGATTAAAGCGTTGTTTGTGGCCCCATATGCGGCAATGGAGAACTTAATAGAAGAGTGTCGAGTCGAAGAAACCGAATTAGATCTCCAGATTAAGATTGGGAATCTTCAGGAGGGCGTTGTTCTGGCAAAAAGGGCGGAAGATCAGGGATTTGACGTCATCATAAGTCGTGGTGGAACTGCGAAGCTAATTGGAGAAGCCGTGGGTATTCCTGTTATCGATGTTCATGTTTCTGGTTATGACATGCTTCGCGTCTTCACGCTCGCAAATGATCTGCCAAGAAAGAAGGCAATCGTAGGATTCCCTAGTATTACCCTCGGAGCAAAATCGATCCTAGACCTACTGGATATACCCATAGATATTTTTACGATCGATGATGAAAGTGAAACAGAGCCATTACTATCAAGGTTGAAAAAAGAAGGATATCAACTGATTATAGGGGATGTTGTAACGTTTGAGACTGCATCGAGATTGGGACTGCTAGGGATATTGCTTCAATCAGGCAGGGAAGCCATATTTGATTCATTTAAGGAAGCGAAAATGGTGGCCAGGTGGATGATGAATAATAAGCTGGAAAATGAACGATTAAAAGCTTTATTACATGCTACAGTTAAAGACTTTATGCTCCTCTCGCATAATGGCGATATTGTTTATGAACAATGGACTACTTTTGACCCAAGACCTATAAATGAAATTCCAATCATCTTGGATCATACTAGCGGGAAGGAAACCGCCTATATAAAGGCTAATAATGGAGAAACATTAAAATTAATCAAAACGAAAATGACAATCTCCGAATCCACCTATCTTTTTTGTCAATTTTCTCGCATGAAAATAAATTCCGCATCAGAGGAAAATTTGAAGGTCAATGTTTTATCCCCCCCTTTAATCATACATCAAAGTGAAGCTATGAATTCATGTCTAAACATGGTTCATCGATGTCTTAATCATTCTCATTTTATCTTTAATGGTAATAGGGGCACCGAAAAGGAATTGATTGCACAGTATATTCATTACCATAAAACACATGGGAATGGCTTATATGCCTCGATTAAAGCATTGGAATTATTAGATATAAGCCCTGAAAATGTAGATAAGGATATCAAAACCATTTATATTCATTCCATTGATCTATTAGATAATGAATTAAGAGATGAGTTGTGGAGCAAAATAGTTTCTCTAAAAAGTAAAGGTATAACTATTATAATGGCTATGATCGAAAAACAGGAACCATTGGGGTTATATGATGATGATATCATTCGAATTTATCTCCCTTCATTGGCTGAACGGAAAGAGGATTTAAGGGAACTTGTTACGTCATTTATTCTTCATTTTAACCAAACGTTAGGGACATCTGCGATTAAAATAAAAGAGGATGGTTTAGCTGTATTGGCAAAGTATGAATGGCCAGGTGATGTGGAGGAATTAAAAGCGTTATTAAAAGATGCGGTCCTCATAGAAAAGGGCTATATCATTGAAAAAGAATTAGTTGAAAGTCTCTTAAATCAGAAAGGAAACCAGGATGTAAATATTTCTTCTGATTTTTTGAGTGGGACATTAGAAGAAATTGAGAAGAAAATCATTGAAAAAGTGCTAGAAGAAGAGGACTATAATCAAACCAAAGCAGCAAAACGCTTAAATATTAATCGCTCAACACTTTGGCGAAAGTTAAAAGGATAATTGAATAGTGTTTAAAAATGCAACGATAGTATTTCATCCAATATTTTCTTGGATAAAATCGTTGCATTTTTCGCTATATGGATTTAAAATAAAAAATGTAATCGATTTCAGTAGTTCGAACTGTTTAAAAATACAACATAGGGGATGAAATTGATATGAGAATTAAAGCAGCAATTGATAAAATTCCAGGCGGTATGATGTTAATACCGTTACTTATTGGAGCATTAATTCGTACATTTTTACCGGGGATTTTTGAACTTCCTGAATTTAAAAGCTCTTTCACAGGGGGATTATTAACAGGAACTTCAGCGCTACTAGCAGCATTTTATATTTGTTTAGGTTCAACTATACGATTCCAAGCAACCGGATACATTTTGAAAAAAGGGGTAAGCTTATGGTTCGGTAAAATTGGAACAACATTTTTAATAGCTTTTCTAATTAAAACTATTTTCCCAGATCAGAATAACTTATTCCTTGGTTTATCTGCTTTAGCCATTATTGCGGCATTCTCTGATACAAACGGTGGTCTATATATGGCGCTTATGGGGCAATTAGGAAAGAAAGCAGAAGATGTTGCTGCTTATTCTATTATGTCTCTTGAATCTGGTCCATTCTTCACGATGTTAATTCTCGGTGTTGCTGGATTAGCAAGTTTCCCAATCCTTGCATTTGTGTTTGCGATTCTTCCATTATTACTTGGAATGATCCTAGGAAACCTAGATGAAAAAATGCGGGAATTCTTAAGTAAAGGCCAAGATGTGATTATTCCATTATTTGCTTTAGCCATTGGGGCAGGAATTAACTTAACCAATGTCGTAAAAGCTGGTTTCTCTGGAGTCATTTTAGGTTTAGCTGTTGTCGTAGTTACTGGGTTAGTTTTATTCTTCATTGACCGTCTTACAGGAGGAAGCGGTGTAGCTGGTATTGCTGCATCATCTACTGCTGGTAACGCGGCAGCTGTTCCAATGGCTGTTGCGGCTGTTTACACAGGCTACAGTGAGATTGCTGCTACAGCTACACTTCAAGTTACTGCAGCTGTTATCGTTACAGCGATTTTAACTCCGCTATTAACGACCTGGTATGCAAAACGAGTAGAAAAACGTGAAAAAACTGCCTAATTTGTGAAGGAAGAATGTAGTAGTAAAGGAGTCGTCATTTATGCAACGTTTTTACATTATTGCGGATGATTTAACAGGAGCAAATGATGCAGGTGTGCAGTTATCGAAAATTGGGATCTCCTCTACTGTGTTTCTTGATTATAAAGATTCATCTTTACAATCAACAGAGGATGTAGCCATTATTGATACCGATAGTCGTGCGATAAGTGAAAAAGCTGCTTATGAAACGGTTTATAATGCAAGTTCTATTTTTCGAGAACAAGGATATGAACAAGTATATAAAAAAATGGACTCGACATTAAGAGGGAATGTAGCCGCTGAATTAGCGGCTCTTGTTTCTGTTTATCAACCTGAGATGATTGTTGTTGCTCCAGCTTTTCCGAAAATGAATCGTCAAACGATTAATGGGTATCAATACGTGAACGGTGAACGTGTATCGGAAACAGAATTCGGCAGGGATCCGAAAACACCAGTAAAAGATAGCTTTATTCCGAATTTATTTGAAAGATATGTAGACGATCAAATTTTTCTAATTGACCATAAGCTTTTAAATTCCTCAATGGAGGATTTAATCGACAAAATTGTAGAGAATACAGGGCAAGGACGTACATGGTTTATTTGTGATGCATCATCAGATGAAGACTTAAAGATTATTGCGGAAACATTTGCAAAGGTTAATAAAAGGACAGTTTGGGCTGGATCAGCTGGTTTGATTGAATATTTGCCGAATGCCTTACAACTAAAAAAGGCGGAAAAAAATCAGCAAGAGGAACTAGCTATCACAAAAACACTTACGGTATCAGCAAGCCTATCTTTGGTTACAAAAACTCAACTGGAGATGGTTAAGACTTTATCTGATACTTATTTTGTCGAAATGGATCCAGTGGATTTAATTAAAAAAACCTATAGTTTACAAGGCGTTGTTGATCAGTTTACGAGCCAATCTAGCAAAAAGCATTATGTATTATTTGTGGATTCAACAATTGAAAATCGAGAAGCTACCAAACAGCTTGAAACTGAGCTTTCTTTAGATAATAAACAAATTAGTGAAGCTATTTCAATGGAGCTTGGTGTAATTGCTAAAGCAATTGTAGAAGCAATTCAAGATATTAATGGATTAATTCTAACCGGAGGGGACACGGCAAAAGCTGTCTGTAACCAACTAAATATGAATCAAATGCAATTGCATACAGAAATAGAAGTTGGTTTACCTTTAGGGAAATTGGGTAACGCAATAAACGCTCGAAGGTACTGGACTGTTACAAAAGCCGGCGGTTTTGGAAATGAAAATTCATTACGAAATACTTTGAAATATATGATAAGAGAGGATGTTTGACATGGTTGAAACCAAACCAATTATCGGAATTACAATGGGTGATGGAGCAGGTGTAGGCCCTGAAATCATTTTAAAAAGCCTTAAAAATCAGGAAATCTATGATATATGTAATCCCATTGTCATTGGTGATACCAAAATCATGAACCGTGCAAAAGGATTTGTTAATAGTGACTTAACGGTTAAAACCATCACTGATGATCAAATTGATAATCTTACATTTGAACGTGGAATCGTCTATTGTTTAGATCTTAATTTACTTAACGAAGACCTCCCTGTTGGACAAGTGTCAGCAGATGCAGGACATGCAGCATTTGAATACTTAGCAAAAGCAATTGATTTAGCTAATAAACAGAAGATTGATGCCATTTGTACAGCTCCTTTAAACAAAGAAGCTTTGCATAAAGGAGGACATCGATATCCTGGGCACACAGAGATTCTAGCGGATTTAACGAATACAAGTGAGTTCTCGATGATGCTTTCTGCACCAAACTTAAAGGTTATCCATGTGACAACCCACGTTGGAATTCTCGATGCAGTTAAAATGATTAATCCAGAACGTGTTTACCGTGTGATTAAGTTAGCGCATGAAACACTAACTAAATCCGGAACTGTAAACCCAAGAATCGCAGTTTGCGGAATCAACCCGCATGCAGGTGAAAATGGCTTATTTGGTTACGGCGAGGAAGAAGAGAAGGTTATTCCTGGCGTCAATAAGGCGAAGGAAGAAGGAATCAACGTTGTTGGTCCATTACCAGCAGATACATTATTTTTCCGCACCGTTCGGGGCGATTTTGATATCGTGGTAGCGATGTACCATGACCAAGGACACGGTCCTGTCAAAGTATTAGGCTTAGATGCTGGTGTAAACATTACAGTTGGCTTACCAATTATTCGAACAAGTGTAGACCACGGAACTGCATTTGACATTGCAGGTAAGGGCATTGTCGAAGAGAAAAGCTTAATGGAAGCAATCCGCCAAGGTGTCGAACTTGCTCCGAAAAGAAAATAAAATTCTCGAAGAGATGCTGATTGAATAAGCTTGAGTGCTTATTCAATCAGCATCTTTTTTTGGAGCCACGGGGCCACGGACTTCTCCACCCGGACATCCTCCATGGGGATCTAAAGATTACTATAGATTAATCATGTTATTCACTCATATAATTAGTCATAATGACATAATTGTATTTAGAATTTTATTGAGGAGGAATTATGAAACCGTATCTAATTATTAGCCAAATCTTATATGTACTTTCTTTGATTCCCTGGTTTGTTATTTGGGGGTTGTCATTTATGAGTTTCGATGGCGGTGTGAATCTCGCTAATGGCTCTTTTGTTCTAGCAATCTCACTATTTCCGTTTGTGGTTATCGCGGGTTCCATTCTTGCCTGGGTGTTCCGAGTGAAAAAGCCACGATTAGCAATCGTGATCAATTTAGTCCCTATGTTATGGATTTTCGCTTTTTTAGGGTTCATGATTTTGTAGTTCCATACTACGGAAGAAAGAGAGGATAGTGAGTTGATTACTAATTTATCGACACAAAATAATCCAGAAAACTTTCCGAACCGAAATTTTCTATTATCAACTAAATTTCACCTGCCCCATCCACCCAATCAAAACATATCCCGAGACAGACTCTACAATAAATTAAATGGTGCCCTGCAATGTAAACTCACAGTGGTTGCGGCCCCGCCTGGATATGGGAAGTCCACGGTCGTAAGTGATTGGGTCCGAGATCAACAAATTAATGCTTGTTGGGTATCGCTGGATGAAGGTGACAACGATGTGCTTCGCTTTTGGACGTATGTAATCGCCTCACTGGATAAATTCCATCCTGAAGTGGGGGGAATCTACGAAACATTGTTGCAGCCGACGTTAGTGTTCTCTTCCGAACAAATGATTATCAATCTGATAAATAGGCTGATGGATATTCCGGAAGAGGTCGTCCTCATTTTTGATGACTATCATCATATTGAAAGCTTCGAAGTTCATCAATCCATATCGCTTCTTTTACACCATTTGCCCAGTCATATACATATCTGTTTAATTAGTCGGAAAGAACCAGGATTTCAAATTGGTGCACTTCGGGCCAAGGGACAAATAAATGATATTAACAGCAATGAGCTGAAATTTACGATGGAGGAAATCTCAGCCTATTGGCTAAAGCAAACGGGTGTGTTCCCAAAAACGTCAGCCCTTCAGCTTCTAGCTGATTTTACAGAAGGATGGATTGCCGGAATTCAGCTAGCTGCCCTTTCAGAACGATCCGGTCAAAAGGATACCTTACATCAGTTTAGTGGAAGCCACCGATATATTGTTGATTACCTAATGGAGGAAGTTTTTCAGCATCTTTCCGATGATCTAAAGTTATTCTTAATGAAAACCTCCATTCTTCATCGAATGAATAGTGATTTATGTGATAAGGTCACAGATCGAAGTGACTCTAGCCAATTACTCAAGGAAATTGAGCGGTCAAATTTTTTCCTAATACCGTTAGATAGCCAGCAATATTGGTATCGGTATCATCATCTCTTTGCCGACTTTTTAGCCGCGCGGTTGAAAAGGGAAATGCCAGAAGACTATAAATCCCTGCATCTAAAAGCTTGTTATTGGTTCATTCAGTCTGGTTCTAAGGAAGAAGCGATTCCATATGCGTTAACGGCTGAAAATTATGAACTAGCAGCCGAATTAATTTTGAGTATTGTCTCACCTTTACTAAGAAGAAGGGAAGTAACAACTTTAGAAAAATGGTTACATCAATTACCCACATCCATTATCGAACGTCCGGAGATTTTAATTGTATTAACATGGGCCGAAATGTTAGCGGGTAAATATGAAAATGTAAGTCTTTTTCTTACAAAAATAAAGGCAGCCTTTTCAAGAGAGAATCATAGCGAACTAATCCTCCGTCTAAAAGAGGAAGTGGTAGTATTAGAAAACTTTAATGCCTTATTAATGGGGGATTATGAGAGAGCTATTAACTTATTACGCCAATTAGCAGAACGGGACACTATGCCTGACGTTAAAATATGGCTTGATTATGGAATTGAGCTAAATTCAGGAGAACTCCCTATCGTTCGAGGGTATTATGGGATGAATGGCAGAGGAAAACAGTCTTACATATTCCATCAGCTATACCATACTTTTATTGAAAAGAATCAGTACCAGGAAACGGCTTATGCTGCTTATCAGCGTGCGGCTTTTAGTGAAATTCATTACGAACGAAATCAAGATGAGTTGGCCCTGGAATACGCGGAAACGGCAATCAGGCTCGCGAGGACATTTAGGTTAGTGGGAGCGTATATACCGGCAGTGGTTATCAAGTCAAAGGTAGAATGGGCGAGAGAAAAGTCTAGTAAATCCTTTGAGAGTCTTACGCTAGCAAAAGCGTACCTGAATGAATTAAACCTGCAATCTAGTCACTGGAGCCGGCTATTAACTGCACAAATCGTTCGATTTCAGCTTGCAAATGGTGAGAGTGAACAGGTGAATAAATGGGCGGAATCCTGTCGTTTTCAAGATCTAACAGAACTTCCTCCTAACCAGGAATTTGAGCTGCTGGTTTATATCCTCATTTTAATTACAAAGGGGCAATTAAAGAAAGCTGATACCTTTACAAATTTCCTCCTAAATCAAGCAGAGGAAAATGGACGAATGATGACGAAGATTGAAGCTCACATCTATTTAGCCGAGATCTCCCGAGGGCTAGGAAAAGGCTTTGAAAGCATTACCCACTTAAATCAAGCGTTGAGACTTGGCGAAAAGCATGGTTACCAACGAATTTTTTCCGATATCGGTTTTAACCCTAAAGAATTGTTTCAACAATACTTTCTAGTGAAAAATAAACGTCACCAGTTGGAACTATACTCAGACGTTTCAGAGAACTATCTTAATTCGATCCTGAAACAGGTGGGGATAGACGTTCCACCTGAAGAGTCTAGTAACCGAGGCGGAGTTCACAAACTGACCGCTAGAGAAATAGAGGTTCTTAACTGGTTGTCCATGGGCTTATCCAATAAAGAAATTGCCGCAAAGCTGGTAGTAACCGAGGGGACTGTGAAAATCCATCTCAATCGCATTTACAGCAAGCTGGGAGCAAAAGGCAGAGTCGATGCCATTCGAAAAATGGAAGAAAAAAGTTGGTAAACCACACGTTTAACATTATGAGATAGGATTTGAGCTGTGCTGATTTGAACATATATAACCCCCTCTATAACCTTTGTTAGATTAATCGCAATGGACGATTTAATACCATGGGGATATCAACAGCAAAGGCTGTTACAGGAGGTTATTAAAAGTGCAGAATCAATATGATGTTATTATTGTAGGCGGCCGTGTTGCGGGGGCTGCAACAGCGTTTGAACTATCTAAGAAAAGATTCAAAATCCTGCTTCTGGAGCGGAGTCAATTTCCAAGTGATATCCTCTCCACCCATAACTTTTTTAACAATTCATTGCTTATGTTAAAAGAAATGGGAGTCCTAGGGAAACTGCTGGCAACGGGTACACCAACCTACAATCGGGCGTTCATTCAATTCGATGAGGAAGTGATTGACGGAAGATTTCCCGAGGTGGATGGAGAACCTAACTGTTTATGTATTCGCCGAACACACCTCGATCAAATCCTATTCGAACATGCGATAAAACAAGAGAATGTAACAGCCCTTCAAAAATTTCGTGTAACTGATATTTTAATGGAGAATGGAGCAGTTGCAGGAATTCAGGCCATTGATCCGAATGGAGACACGGTTGAATTTAGAGCAAAACTGGTCATTGGCGCCGATGGTAGAAATTCTACTATACGGAAAAAGGTGAATAGTGAGAAGTGGAAATCTGTTCCTACCGATTTTGCTTCTTATGTAGGCTATGTCAAAAACTTTACCCAAAAGGGAGAACGATGTGCTGAATTTTATAAAATAAAGGATAAATTAATCATCGCTTTTCCAACAAGCGATCAGCTTTATGTAATTGGGATTATGTTCCCCCTTGAAGACAAGGAATGGATGGAACGGTTCAAAGTTAATCCTGAAGGTGCTTTTCGTGCTCTGGTCGATTTTGGTTTTAGGAATACTGATTTTCCAGAGCGATTGCAGGCAGCCGATTTTACAGGTCAGGTTAAAGGATTATTGGGCTATGACAATGATTGGTACAACGGAATGGGGCAGGGCTGGGCACTAGTTGGGGATGCTCTTTCCTTTAAGGACCCAGCCGTTGGTCAAGGTATGCATGATGGCCTGTACGGGGCACGAATTCTTGCGGAAGTCCTAAGTCAGCACCAAGACTGGTCCAAGAACTGGGAGCAAATGGCGAACCAATACAACCAAAGAATGAACGAAAAGATGCTTGCAAGGTTTGAAATGGCTTGCCAATTTACGAAAAATAGGCCATTCACGGAGGAACAACATTTGGTCAATCGTTTAATCGGGATGAATCCGGACCTAACCCAAACCTTCCTAGGGTTTTATAATTATGCCAATGAACCCAAGGATTTAGAAAGCAAGATTCAAAGTATGATTGAGAGTAATCGGTAGAAGGTCTTTAGGCTGGGAACCACGGGACCGGAGAAAATAACTACTAAAATGGATGCTGATTAAATAAGTGCTGCTTATTCAATCAGCATTTTTTTGCGTACCCAGCAAGCAGGGTTGTTACTATCTGTTGCAGGTAAAGAATGGCGCCCTATTGTATAATGCAACAAAACTGCAACCACTTCATAAATCAGGGATGGCCTTATTACTTTCTCTTACTAGTTCTAAAAATAAACTTAACGCTTTAGTCTGGAAGGGGGATCGTAAAACAATTGAAAATTTCCGTATAAATGGAAGTTGTTTTACGTTTATGACATTTAAAGAGCCCATTGAACATTCCTTACGAATCGCCCAGTAAGAAAGAAGACTAACACCAAGACCTGCTTCTACAGATTCCTTAATCAGTTGTGTACTTCCAAACTCCAATGTTTTTTTCGGAATGATCTCACATAATCTGAACATTTTCTCAGTTACTTCTCTAGTTCCAGAACCATTTTCCCTGACAATCCACGTTTCTTCCTCTAATTCTGATATGTTAATTTCACCATTTTTTTGTGCCAAGCTATGTTTTGGCGATGCCACCAGATACATGGAATCTTCTGCAAAAGGTTCGATTCCTAAATTTTTATCTTTGAATTCCCCTTCCACAATTCCCACATCTAATTGGTGCTCCAAAACTAATTTTGCTACCTCTTTTGTGTTCCCAATCGTAATGGTTGGAGTGATTAATGGATATTTCCTATACATTTTTGCAATAACATGCGGCAAAACGTATTCCCCATATGTATAACTGGCACCAATTGAAAGAGGTCCACTTGATTTGTTGGTTAGATCATCTATCAAGTAATGCATTTTTGTATAGAGACCTAATATCTCTTTTGCGTGATGATAGACAATTTCCCCAGCTTTATTTAAGCGTACAAATTTATTACTGCGCTCCAATAATTTTGTCCCCATGGTACGCTCAAAAGATTGAATATATTGGCTTACTGCAGGTTGAGTCATATGTAATTCTTCTGCTGCACGTGAAAAGTTTTCCATCTCTACCACCGTTACAAAGACTTGTAACTGTTGATCCATTTTTATCAACCCTTTTACAGTTTATTTTTTATTATATAGTTTTACTTATGATAAGTATCATAAATAATTATTTTTCTTATGGATAGAAAAGGTTTAGTCTGAGATTGTTAATAAAGGCTATTTTTGCATAGAATTTTGTTTTTCGTATAAGTTCATCAACCCGTATAACTAGATGCTTCGTGGCATCTTTTCGTAAGAACATTTGCGAAAATTGCCTAGAAACTTAGTAAATGACCCTTATTAAATTCCAAAAGCAACAAAGTTTACGAAAAGAGCCTTAATAAATATAGGTGGTGATGAGATGGAAGCGCAATACACTAGAGTAAATAAAGAGCCTATCCAACCCCTAAAAAAAACCTCATCTTTTGGCCAATGGATCGGTGGAATTGGCTTTACCTTTATGATTGCCTTACTGGGCTACTTATTGGCAAAAACGCCTGGATTTGATCATGTTGGTCAACTAGCATCCGCGATTGTGATCGCAGTCATGTATCGGCAATTTTTTGGTTACCCTGAACTCCTCCGTTCAGGTATAGGATTTTCTTCAAAAAGATTATTACGGTTTGCGATTATTTTGTATGGACTTAAGCTCAATATAGGTACGGTTTTACAGGATGGTTTAGGATTACTTGTTCGAGATACTGGGGTTATTATCTTTGCTATCTTGGTAACAGTATGGCTAGCTCGATTGTTGAAAGCAGATAAAAATATATCACTTCTACTTGGAGTAGGTACAGGGGTGTGTGGTGCGGCAGCCATAGCTGCGATAGCACCAATTATTAAATCAAAAGATGAAGATACCGCAATGGGTGTTGGTATTATAGCTTTAGTTGGGACGATTTTTGCGATTTCTTATACGATATTACGGCCCTTTTTAGCGTTGTCAGACATAGATTATGGCATTTGGTCAGGAATTAGCTTACATGAAATTGCTCACGTAGCCTTAGCTGCAGCACCAGGGGGACAAGATGCACTAGCTATTGGTTTACTTGCAAAATTAGGTCGAGTGTTTTTACTTGTTCCACTGTGCTTTCTTTTGATGTATATCATGAAAAGGAAAAGGTCTAGGGACGAATGTTCTGAAACGAAGGTTGAATTTCCATGGTTTTTAATAGGGTTCATTATCATGAGCATTATTGGAAGTTATGTTCTTGGTACAACTATTCCAGTATCAAGTGAATTTATGAATGGTATTTCCAAGCTTACTACATGGTATTTAACAGCAGCAATGGTCGGACTCGGATTAAATGTAAGTCTTCAGGATCTTTGTACGAAAGCATTAAAACCGTTAATCGCGATGGGGATTACATCTATCTGTCTTTCCATTCTAGCTTACTTTATTGTATAAAAATGATTGTTTATTATTGAAAACTGAAAGTTAGTTGTATATCTTAGGGCCTGCTAATTCATTCTCTTATTCAAGAATCTGGCCCTTTTATGGAATAAGGAAGTACGATTTGTTCCCTTCTGAATTTTCCTTGAAACCTTTGTTTTGGGATTTTTTTCTCAAGGGGAATTAAGGGTCAGTTAGCTTTAATATTGATAATGCAAAAAAGCTTGAGGACAAAAAATTTTTCTCAAGCTTTTTTTATTTCTAGTTCATTAGCTTGATGGGTAAATGGTGCTATCCCTATCAGAGGTAACACAATAACATGTTCTTGTATGCTATTTCAGTTATACGAAATCTAAAAAAAGGTTTATCACAGATGCAAAAATAGTTCCTAGTTCTAGGAAGAGTCTAAGCTTGATGATAAAGGATTTTTTAAAATGAATGATTCAAAATTGAGAATTTTCAAAGATTGAGGTGCGCAAATCAAGCAGTTTTACAGAAGAAATCAGTTGGCATGGTTCTTGCAATATAAATGATAAGTAAATAGAGAAGGGAGGGAGGAGATGAATCACCAGCTACTCTGTGAGAGTCTCAGAAAAGAATGACAACATTACAAGTATTCCTTTCCATTTTTTCTGGAACGATTGTTGGATTCGTACTTGGTTTGCTCGGTGGAGGTGGATCTATTCTTGCGGTTCCTCTTTTGCTTTACGTTGTCGGTATGAAAGATCCTCATGTGGTCATTGGTACGACAGCGTTAGCCGTAGCTATAAATGCCTACGTAAACCTTATTCCACACTCACGTGCCGGTAATGTGCAGTGGAAGGAAGCAATTGTTTTCGCCATCCCTGGTGCCCTGAGTGCCTATACAGGATCAATGATTGGAAAGTTGGTACCTGGGAAACAGTTGTTGTTTCTTTTTGCCATTCTGATGATTGTTATGGCTGTAAAAATGGTTTCGCCAAAAAAAGAGGAGAGTAGTCAAGCAGACAATCTTAAGAATCAAATTAAAATGCCACAGTTGATCATCATGGCGATCCTGGTGGGATTGTTATCCGGATTTTTCGGGATTGGCGGAGGATTTTTGATTGTTCCTGGCTTGATTTTTGCGGCCAGAATGCCAATGATTGCGGCAATTGGAACTTCTTTGGTATCAGTCGGTACATTTGGACTTACAACCGCAGTGAGTTACAGTTTTTCCGGCCTCATAAACTGGTGGGTTATGTTGGCGTTTGTTGGAGGCGGAGTTGGCGGTGGAATGGTAGGAGCAAGACTTGCGGCACGCTTAAGTAAGCAGCGGCGCACACTCCAGTATATATTTTCCGGTGTCGTTATGTTCGTCGCCATTTACATGCTGATTATTAATGCTGAAGCCTTAGATTTGTGAACTGCTTTACTAAAATGGAAATGAGGAAATAAGAATGCCAAAGGTGAAGGATGAGACACATTACAAAATTTTGATTATAGGTGGTGGGAGTGCTGGAATTACAGTTGCAGCCCGTCTCCTGCGTGAATCACACAGCCTAAACGGAAATATTGCCATCGTTGAACCCGCAACAAAACATTATTATCAGCCATTATGGACGCTTGTCGGAGCTGGCGAAGCGGATAAAACGGTGACACAAAGGGAAGAAGCATCCGTTATTCCGAGTGGAGCCGTGTGGGTGCAAGATGCGGTTACAGAATTTCAACCAGATGAAAATGCGGTTGTAACAGCATCTGGAAAGAAACTGTACTATGAGTATCTAGTTGTTGCTGCAGGGATTCAAATTGATTGGCATAAAATCAAAGGGTTAAAAGAAAGTATTGGAAAGAATGGGGTATGTAGTAATTACTCTTATGACTATGTTGATAGCACATGGGAAACGATTCGCAACTTCAAAGGAGGTACTTCCATCTTTACGAATCCGAATACTCCGGTGAAGTGTGGTGGAGCCCCTCAAAAAATCATGTATTTGGCGGATGATTATTTCAGAAAATCAGGAGTGCGCCCACACTCTTCAGTTATTTTTGCTTCAGGCAGCCCAAGCATATTCAATGTGAAAAAATATGAACAGGCACTTAACAAAATAATAGAACGAAAAGAAATCGAGACATGGTTTATGCACAATCTCATTGAAATCGATGGTGAAAAAAAGCAAGCGACATTCGAAAATCTGAACACACAAGAACGTGTAAATATCCAATATGACATGATTCATGTGGTACCACCAATGAGCGCCCCGGACTTTATTAAGAATAGCCCGCTTGCGGCAAGTAATGGTTGGCTGAATGTAGACAAAAATACGCTGATGCATCAATGCTTTGACAATGTTTTTGGCATTGGGGACTGCACCAACCTGCCTACGTCGAAAACGGGGGCTGCGATTCGTCAACAAGCACCCGTACTTGTGAAAAATTTACTTCTTCGGATGCGAGCCAAACCATTGGTTCATCAATATGACGGTTATACATCATGCCCGCTTGTTACCGGATATGGACGGCTTATACTGGCCGAATTCAATTATGATTTACAGCCGCAGGAAACCTTCCCGATCAATCAGGCACGCGAGAGGTACAGCATGTATGTATTGAAGAAAAACTTCCTTCCCGTTATGTATTGGAAGGGAATGCTCAAAGGTAGGATGTAATCATGTTTCTGATGGTCATAACAAAACAAAAGCAAGCGCTTAAAAGGAGGATGACTGATGTTACTCAAATACTTTTATGATGAGAAACTGGCTCAAGCTTCATATCTGGTGGGATGTCAGGAGACCGGAGAAGCGATCATTGTTGATCCATCACGCAATATAGAACCTTACATAGAAACAGCAAGAGCACATGGTGTTCGGATTGTGGGTGCAACGGAAACACACATCCACGCGGACTTTTTGACTGGTTCGCAGGAGCTAGCTTCCAGGCTGGGAGCCACATTGTATTTTTCTGATGAAGGAGGACCGGACTGGAAATATGAGTACGCAACTGGGTATGAACACTTTTATCTTAGAAATGGAGATGTTTTTGCCATTGGAAATATCCAATTTGAGGTGATGCATACACCAGGACACACACCTGAACATATTTCGCTGCTTGTAACAGATGGCGGTGCATCTATCAAGGGCCCAATCGGCATATTTACCGGAGATTTTGTGTTTGTCGGTGACGTGGGGCGTCCCGATTTATTAGAAAAAGCCGTAGGGGTACGAGGTTCCTCAGAAAAAATGGCACGCATGATGTATCGGTCACTAAAGCAGTTTAAAAAGCTTCCTGACTATCTGCAAGTATGGCCAGGACATGGAGCGGGCAGTGCCTGTGGTAAAGCGTTAGGAGCAGTACCTTCTTCAACCATCGGCTATGAAAAACGGACAAATTGGGCATTGCAATATGAGAACGAGGATCGTTTTATAGAAGCGCTGTTGGCTGGACAGCCGGAGGCACCCCCTTATTTTTCAATGATGAAGCGGTTGAATAAAGAGGGGGCACAGCAAATCCAAAGGATGGCAGTACCGCTTCGTATGGATGTTTCGATCGGTATTGTGCAGGAATGGGTGAAACAGGATATGGTCATTGATACGCGTCCAGCCAGTGATTTTGCTGCCAAGCATTTACAAGGCGTGATGAATATTCCTTATAATAAATCATTTGTAACTTGGGCCGGATGGCTGCTGAATTATGATCAGCCAATCTATCTTCTAGCAACCAATACGGATGTGGCAGATATCGTGAAGGATCTCCAGTCCATTGGATTGGATGATATCGTTGCCACAATGGATCCATGTGTGATGGAGCTGCTAGGTGAATCTGATTCGCGTGGAATGAAATATGAAGAAGTGACATTGGATCAGGTAGAGGGCGCAATTCAAACAGAAGGCATATATGTACTTGATGTCCGAAGTAAGGGCGAGTGGGAAGACGGCCATATTCCGCAGGCGAAGCACGTGATGCTCGGTCATCTGCAGGAACAGGCACACACCATTCCGCATGATAAACCCATTTTAGTTTATTGCAAAACTGGCGGAAGATCTGCTATCGCTGCAAGCCTTCTGCAAGTTCATGGTATTAAAGACGTACAAAGTCTTGTGGGTGGTTATGAGGAATGGAGAAAACAGGAAAAGCTGCGAACCACTAGAGATTTTTAAATGAAATCTTTGAACTTTATCATCTATGCGAAATATTTACCATGTTTGCAAACTTGCCAATGCTTATAATGAAAACGTTTATAAAATTAACATTCTCAGTATTCGGAATTCAATCAAAAATTCTATAAAAATAAGGCGATTTTATTAGGGGAATAAGTTGGCATGAAACTTGCTTGTATAAATGACGTAAAGAGTATTATGCATAAGCAAACATGAATAGGAGAGATACTTCATGAAATATAATTTTGACCAAGAGCTCTTTCGCCTGGGCACTGATTGTGAAAAATGGGATCATCTTAAAAATCAATTTGGCGTAAAGGATGTTATTCCGATGTGGGTGGCTGATATGGATTTCCAGTCTCCCCAACCTGTCATCGAAGCGTTAAAACAGCGGGCGGAGCACGGTGTTTATGGCTACGGGCTAAGATCAGACTCGTATATGGAATCCATTGTTGACTGGATAAAAAGAAGACATCGATGGTCCGTTAAGAAAGAATGGATTACCCACAGCCCAGGCGTAATTCCGGCCTTATCGCTTGCGATTCAGTCCTTTACGAAGCCAGGAGATAAAATTATTATCCAACCGCCTGTATACCATCATTTTGCCCGTGTGATCCAAGCGGCCGGCCGTGAAATTGTAAGCAATCCGCTTATGCTTGAAAATGGGCGTTATTCCATGGATTTCGAAGACTTGGAGGCAAAGATAGATGCAAAGGTAAAAATGTTAATTCTGTGTAGTCCTCATAACCCGATCGGAAGGGTATGGAGCAAAGAAGAATTGACGAGGTTGGGACAGCTTTGTATAAAGCACAACATTCTCATTGTAGCGGATGAAATTCATTTTGATTTTGTTTATAAGACACATACTCACATTCCTTTTGCTTCTATTTCAGAAGAGTTTGCGAATCACTCCCTTTCCTGTATTGCGCCAAGCAAAACTTTTAACCTAATGGGTGTGCAGACGTCGAGTATTATTATTCCAAATCAGCAACTGCGCGATAGGTATAATCAGGAACTTAATACAATATCCATTGGCTCGCCAAACATATTTGGCGTTGTTGCGTTAGAGGCTGCTTATCGCTATGGAGAAGAATGGCTGGATCAGCTCCTTGAATATTTGCAGGGGAATTTGGAGTACACTCTGAGTTACTTCCGCAACAACATCCCGCAAATCAACGTCATTCAGCCAGAAGGTACATACCTTGTATGGCTGGATTGCCGGGAATTGTGTTTTTCAGTTAAAGAACTGGATGAATTTATGTTACAGAGAGCAAGAGTTGCAATGAATGAAGGACACATTTTCGGTAGGGAAGGTGAAGGATTTATGAGGCTAAATATTGCTTGTCCGCGTTCGATGTTAAAAAATGCGCTGGGTGGAATAGAAAACGCTGTCGCTTCTTTATGTAAGGTTCATTAAGTTATTTTGTGATGATGTCTATTATTCCATATAACAAACGCTATAGGAGAGGAGGATCATATGGCAGGCTTTATTGGCATACAGCAGTTTATTCAAGACTACACGGAGAACACGGCAGAAATCCTTGGTTTGGATATTACTGTACTTGATGAAAAGGGCGTTCGCATTAGCGGGACCGGCTATTATAAAGAGCTCATTGGCAAAGCGGCTCCGGAAGGCTCCTTTTTCAAAATGATATTGGAAACTGGAGAGCCTGGAGTAATCTACAATGTAAAAAAAGATGAGTCCCAATGTATGAAGTGTCAATTCGTTAATCAATGCAAAGAACTCGCCACCATTGGATTTCCTATTGTAAAGCAAGATAAACTAGTTGGCGTCATTGGCATGATTGGTTTTTCTCATAAACAAAAGGAAAAAATGATTATAGAATCAGAGAAGCTGATACGTTTTTTAAGCAATGGTAGTACATTGTTAGGCAATAAGTTAGCGATGCTGGACCTTGGTAAAGAAAAGGGATGTAAAATTCAAGAGGATATCCCGGTCCACCAAAATACCATTTCTTTTGAAAACATTCTTGGTAAAGATTCTGGGCTTCAAGATGTGATTAAAAAAGCAAGAAGGATTATAAACAGCCCATCCACTGTCCTGATAAGGGGAGATAGCGGTACGGGGAAGGAATTATTAGCCAAAGCGATTCATTTTGAAAGCAAGCGCCGAACGTATCCATTTGTAGCAGTCAATTGCGCCGCCATACCTGAAAGCTTATTGGAAAGTGAGTTGTTTGGTTATGAGGGGGGATCATTTACCGGTTCAAACCGGAATGGGAAAATAGGAAAATTCGAATTAGCGGACAATGGAACTATTTTTCTTGATGAAATTGGGGATATGCCTCTATTCTTGCAACCCAAATTATTACGGGTTTTACAAGAAAGAGAGATTGAAAGAATCGGTGGAAAAAAAGCAATCGGGATTAATGTACGGGTGATTGCGGCTACTCACCGAAACTTGGAAGAAATGGTGCAGAAGGGCACTTTTCGCGAGGATTTGTACTATCGTCTCAATGTCATTCCCCTCCATACTAAATCCTTACAAGAGCGGCGTGATGATATCGCCTTGTATCTCGAACATTTCATTCAAAAACATTGCAGGATCATGCAAAGGTCTCCACTGAGACTTGACCCTATGCTAGAGCGATGGCTTATACGTTATGATTGGCCGGGGAATATAAGGCAGTTGGAAAACGCCGTAGAATATATGGTCAATATGGCTGAATCAGATATGATCGGCTTCCATGATGTACCTGATTATATACTTCAACAGGATCGTCTCTCTGTCGAGAGTAGAGGAATGAGTTTAGAACAAATGATTTCAGAATATGAAAGAGATGTAATCCAGAGCTACTTCTTAGCTGAAAAATATGATAAAGAACAAATCGCCCGGGAACTACAAATTAGCCTGTCTACTCTTTATCGTAAGTTGGAAAAATATAATTTATGCTAACTTCATAAAAAGGTAATTGAAATGAAAGCGGGAGAGTGCTTCTATCATTTTCCCGCCTGGATTTTTAGAGAGGGGTGAGGACAAAAGAAGCAGGAGAGCTACGATTTAAAATAATTGAAATTTCCAAAAAGACTCATGAGAGATTAACAGTCTGATGAGACAATACAAATTGCATTTGAACTATGAGTAAATAGGGGGACATGCTATGGGGAAATTAGAAGCAGAGCTAAGTAACGTATTAGAAGAGCGAAAATCAAAAGGATCATTACAACGGCAGCTGAAATCTAGACATTTAACGATGATGGCTATTGGGGGCGCTATTGGAACGGGATTGTTTGTATCCAGCGGATCAACGATAAGCACTGCAGGGCCGGGCGGAGCGCTTGCTGCGTACATTGTGGTCGGCATTATGGTCTATTTTGTCATGAATAGTTTGGGAGAGCTATCGGCCTTTTTACCGGTTCCAGGGGCCTTTGACATTTATGCCTCAAAGTATGTTGATCCTGCGTTTGGCTTTGCGTTAGGTTGGAACTATTGGTATACAACCGCGATTACAGTTCCTGCTGATTTGGTGGCCTCTACCCTTATAATGAAGTATTGGTTCCCACACGTACCGTCTCTCTGGTGGAGCGCACTATTTCTGGGGTTGCTGCTAATCTTAAATATTTTATCAGTCAAGGCATTTGGGGAATCTGAATACTGGTTTGCCGGTATTAAGGTCATCTCGATCATCGTGTTTCTCGTTATTGGGGTTGCCATGATTTTTGGAATTATGGGAGGACATGCGGTCGGGTTCAGTAACTTTACCCAAGGAGATGCTCCTTTTCATGGTGGGCTTATATCTATCTTTAGTGTAATGCTCGTCGCTGGTTTCGCGTTTCAGGGAACCGAAGTAATTGCGACGGCTGCTGGTGAAACCGATAATCCTTCGAAAAACGTACCAAAAGCGATTCGTTCAATCTTTTGGCGAATCCTCATCTTCTACGTATTAACGATTTTTGTAATTGGCTTGATTATTCCTTATACAGATCCGAACCTACTTAAATCCGGAGTTAAAAATGTTTCTATCAGTCCCTTCACGCTTGTTCTTCAAAGAGCTGGTCTGGCATTTGCGGCTTCAGTTATGAATGCCGTGCTCCTTACGTCTGTTTTATCGGCAGCTAATTCAGCAATGTATGCGTCTTCACGTATGCTATGGGCATTGGCGAAAGAAGGAAAGGCACCACGCATCTTTGGACGGCTTAACCGAAGGGGAATTCCCATGTTGGCTCTGTGTACGACGGCGATTTTAGGACTTATCTCCTTTTTGGCTTCCCTTTTTGGAAATGGTTCGGTTTTTATTTGGCTGGTAAATGCTTCAGCTCTTACCGGATTTATCAAGTGGTTAGGTATTGCCGTCAGTCATTATCGTTTTCGTAAGGCATATGTGGCACAAGGAAGAGATTTAAATGAATTGCCGTTTAAAGCCAAATGGTACCCGCTAGGTCCGGTTATCACGCTGTTATTTTTTGTGGTTTTCATTCTTGGACAGCATCTTTTTTCCGGACATCAAGTTAGCTGGGCAGAAATTCTTGCGACATATATTGGTCTTCCTATTTTCTTGCTTCTCTGGCTTGGTTATAAATTCATTAAGAAAACAAAAGTTGTTCCTCTGATGGAGTGTGATTTTGAGCGCAAAGAATAGTGGGAAAGCTGTATGTAAGGTACAGTGCATATTTTCAGAGGAGTATTAAACACAATTAAGTTTAATAGAATTACATAAAAAAAGAGGTGGTTTTTATGATAAAAGAAACAATCATGACCAAACAAGCTCCCAAGGCTATCGGTCCTTATTCACAAGGTATTAAAGCAGGAAATGTAGTGTATACTTCAGGGCAGCTCCCGATTCATCCTGAAACCGGAGAAATGCCTGATAATATTGAGGAACAAACAAGGATGTCACTCGAGAATCTCAAGCAGGTTATAGAAGCGGCGGGGGCAAGCTTACAGCAGGTAATAAAAACAACGGTTTTTTTAAGAGATATGAATCATTTTGCCGCGATGAATCAAGTATATGGAGAATTTTTTTCCGTGAATTATCCGGCTAGAAGCGCGATTGAAGTTGCTCGTTTACCAAAAGATGCTTTGATTGAAATCGAAGCGGTTGCTATGACTTAATTATAATAATTGAAAAGAGAACGTCAGATTGATACTCTCTTTTCTTAATTTACATATGGCTTTAAACAGAGGATACAGGAGGAGATTAATATGAATTTAGCACAATTTTCTAGACAACGATATACTCCAACATATACACCCATTGAGAAATTACATCATTTTTCTGAAGTTCTTGGCGGCCCTTCGATTTATATTAAACGAGATGATTTACTTGGGCTGACGGCGGGTGGAAATAAAACAAGAAAACTAGAGTTCCTCGTTGCCGATGCATTGGAAAAAGGCGCGGATACGTTAATTACATGTGGAGGCATTCAATCAAATCATTGCCGTTTATCGCTGGCCGCTGCCGTTAAAGAGAAAATGAAGTGTATTCTCGTATTGGAAGAGGGGCTTTTAACAAATTCTGAGCCAGATTTTAATGGTAACTATTTTCTGTATCATTTACTGGGCGCTGAAAAAGTCAAGGTTGTACCTAATGGGACAGACTTGATGAAAGAAATGCTGGAAGTAGCAAAAGAGGTAACGAATGAGGGATATAAACCTTATATCATTCCGGTTGGGGGATCGAATGGTATTGGTGCAACGGGATATGTTGCTTGCGCTCAGGAGATTTTGGCACAGTCCTTTGATCAAGGAGTCAATATGAATGCTGTTGTTTGTGTAAGCGGTAGCGGGGGAATGCATGCAGGTTTGGTGACTGGCTTTTATGGAAATCAAAGTAAAATACCGGTAATCGGAATAAACGTTAGCAGAGGAAAAGTGGAACAAGAAGAGAAAGTTTTTCAGCTTGTTAAAGAAACTTCAGCACATATCGGCATTCCAAATTCAATCCCAGATGAGGCTATTACGTGTTTTGATGAATATGTCGGACCAGGCTATGCTTTACCTACGCCTGAAATGGTGGAAGCTGTCAAGCTCATGGCAAGAACAGAAGGAATTTTGCTGGATCCGGTATATACAGGTAAAGCAGCAGCGGGACTCATTGATTTAATACAAAAAGGCACCTTAAAGCCGGACGATAACATCCTGTTTGTACACTCTGGCGGAGCCCCAGCGTTATACGCCAATACTTCGCTCTTTTATTGAAGTTTAAGAGGGAAGTGCACCTATTCATACGGGTGGTATTTTTGGATAGATGAGAAAATTAATATGTTATATCAATCGATTTAAAAAGTGTCTGTTGATGGACATATCTTCAGATGTGTCCATCAGATTAAAAAAAAGAGTTGTATGAATGAATTTAGTTTGCAAAAAAATGTAATCATATACAAAAATATCTTGAAAAATGAGAGGGAAATCTATGTTACACAACTTTGATGAATCTATAAATAGGATCGGTACTGATTCGGATAAATGGGATAATGAAGGGAAAGGCGGCTTATTAATTCCACTGGGGATTGCTGACACCGATTACAAGGCTCCACGTGAAGTGTTAGATGCGGTAAGGAAAAAGGTCGACTTTGGAGTCTTTGGTTATGGAAATTTTCCTCATGAACGATTTACTAGTGCTATTAAAGGTTGGTATGGGCGCCATCATAAAATCGATATTCGAGATGATGAAATTAGTTATGCACCAGGATTAATGACAGGTGCTCTATGGATGTTTTTGGATGCTTATACGAATCCAGGAGACAAAGTCGTGATTCAACCTCCAGTCTATGCCACCTTTAAAAAGGTAATTGAAAATTTTAATAGAAATGCTGTCGATAATCCATTAAAGTTCCGAAATGGGAGTTATGATATTGATTTTGAAGATTTAGAGATTAAACTAATGATGCCTGATGTGAAAATCCTCCTTGTATGTAATCCTGCTAATCCCATTGGACGAGTTTGGACAAAAGAAGAAATGAAGAAAATGTACGATTTATGTCGAGAGAATAACGTGATTATTATAAGTGATGAAATTCATAGTGACATGATCCACAAAGGTTTACGTTTTTACTCCTTTTTAGAGATTTGTGAGGAAGAGGATAATAATGTTGTGGTGATGAACTCTCCAAGTAAAACCTTCAATTTAGCATCTTTCTTTAGTGCTTATGTTATTATAAAAAACAAAAATTTGAAGAAAGCTTTTGACGATATTTATGTGAAATATCACTTCGATTATAACTATTTAGGGGTTGAAGCTTTAATAGTTGCTTATAATGAATGCGATTATTACGTGAATAAATTAAATGAATATTTACGAAGCAATATTGTTTTTGCTATTGAGCATATCAATAAAAATTTACCAAAGTTAAAAGTTCAGTATCCTGAATGTTCCTATTTGCTATGGATTGACTGTGAAGAGTTAGGCTTAAATAGCGAAGAATTAGTTCAATTTTTTGAAGATTCTGGAGTAAGAATCAATGCTGGGAGCATGTATGGAAAAGAAAGCGATAATTTTGTGAGGGTGAATATTGCTTGTACAAGATCTTTACTAGAACGTGCTTTAAAACAGCTAAAGGAAAATTATGATAAAAATGGTGGGTTTTAAAAAAATTAAATGGCGAGGTCAGTTTATGAGAAGACATTCGCTTGAAGCAGTAAATATGTCCCTAAAAAAATAACGATTTTTTTAGCTCTTTGTCATCCAGATTACTAAAATTAGGAGGCGTAATAATCATGAACTATTCATCTAAACTAGTTAAAGTAAATAAAGATCCAGGGCATGGCTCACACATCTCCCCTGTTTATATGACTTCAACGTTTGTTTTTGATAATGCAGAAATCGGAGCAAAACGCTTCGCAGGAGAAGATCCAGGATTTATGTATTCACGCTTGGGAAATCCAAATGTACGAGAGCTAGAAGAGAAGGTAGCGGCATTGGAATTTGGTGAAGGTTGTTTGGCGTTCTCATCTGGGATGGCTGCTATAACTGGTTGCCTTTTGGGTATTTTGCAGGCAGGAGATCACGTTGTTGCACACACAGCGTTGTATGGGGCGACGCACGCATTTCTAACCAAAACGGTAAAGAAGTTTGGAATTGATGTAACATTTGTACCATTTAAAAATGGGGAAGAGCTTGAACCACACATTAAAGATAGAACGAAAGTGGTCTACTTTGAAACACCTTCCAATCCTACTCTTTCCTTAGTGGATATGAAAAGTGTAGCAGCGATCGCCAAGCAAAAGGGGATCTTGACCGTAGTTGATAATACGTTTTTGTCCCCATATTTGCAAAATCCTATTCTATGTGGAATTGATATTGTCGTCCACAGTGCAACAAAATATTTGTCCGGTCATGGATATCTTATTGGTGGAGTAGTGATTTCCAGTAAGGAAATTATTGATCCGATGAGAAAAGAAGTGCAGAAGACTATGGGAGCAAATTTGTCCCCAATGGATGCATGGCTTCTCTGTCAAGGGATACGTACATTACACATTCGTATGGATCGCTCACAAGAAAATGCACAAATTTTGGCTGACCGCTTGGAAAAACATAAGGCTATAGAGAAGGTTTATTTTCCAGGACTAGCAAGTTTCGAAGATAAAAATATTATGGAGAAACAAATGAAAGGTCCTGGAGCAATGATTTCTTTTGTCTTGAAGGGGGGATACGAAAAAGGTGTTAAACTTATGAATTCAGTAAAATTGTGTACTTTAGCAGTTTCCCTTGGAGACATAGGTACACTAATTCAACATCCAGCTTCGATGACACATGCGATTATCCCTAAAGAAGAAAGAGAAAAAGCTGGTCTCAATGATGGACTCGTTCGTTTTTCGGTTGGAATTGAAGATGTGGAAGATATATGGAAAGATCTCGAAATGGCATTAGGATAACGGATGGTATCAGGATCCTTTTGTCCAACTCTATACGGGGGAAGCTCTAAACTCCGGGCATCCTCCCGGGATTATCCTAGTTTATCCATTCATTTACACACCAAGGCACTAGGGCGAGAAGTTGTAAACAACCCACTTAAATTTTAAATAAAATTATCAGAATAATATAAAGATATAAATAAATTTAAATATTTTTAATAGTATAATTCCTATTGCTTGTCCAAACATTCTCAGAAAATATTCCTAAGTTGCAATAAATTGCGCTGCCATTCCTGAAAATCTTTTGGAAAGCGAGTTATTTGGTTATGAGGGAGGTGATTTCACAGGATCAAGACGTGAAGGGAATATTGGAAAATTTGAATATGCGCACAAAGGGACAATATTTCTAGACGAATTAGGCAATATGCCACTTTCGTTACAACCTGAATTATTAAGAGTTTTACAGGAGAGAACAATTGAACGCATTACAAAGGGGGATATTTGTATGAAAAAGAGTTTAAAAATAGTCGCTTTTTCATTACTCGTTTCACTTATGTTAACTGCATGTGGAAAAACGCAAAATCAAGCAACCACTCAACCGGATAATAAGGCAGCTGGGAGTAAGAATCTGCTAAAGCAAATTAAAGCAGATAGAAAAATTAAAATTGGAACAGAAGGAACCTATGCACCGTTTAGCTACCATGATGCTTCAGGAAAATTAACTGGTTTTGATATCGAAATCGCTGAGGAAGTAGCGAACAGACTTGGTGTGAAACCAGAATTTATTGAGACCCCATGGGACGGTATATTTGCAGGACTTGATTCGAAGCGATTCGATATCATTGTTAATCAAGTTGGAATACGTCCTGACCGTCAGGAAAAATACGATTTTTCTGAGTCGTATATTGTGTCAAAACCTTTCTTGATTGTTCACAAAGACAATGACACTATTAAATCATTTGCAGATTTGAAAGGAAAAAAAGCAGCTCAGACACTAACTAGTAATTTTAAGGATATAGCAATATCCAACGGTGCTGAGATCGTGGGAGTCGAAGGATTTAATCAATCCGTTGATTTAATACTTTCAAAACGCGCTGATGCGACTGTAAATGATGGATTGTCCTATCTTGATTTCAAAAAGCAAAAGCCTGATGCACCTATTAAAGCTGTAGCAGAGCTTGATGAACCGGCACAAATGGGAATTATGCTTAGGAAAGGGAATAAAGAATTGGTAGAGGCCGTAAATAAAGCACTCTCCGACATGAAGAAAGATGGTACGTATTTAAGCATCTCACAAAAATACTTTGAAACCGATGTTTCAAAATAAGGAGTGTTCCAATGTTTGCTGATGAAAGAATGCTACGAATTATTGACATCATTGTAAACTCATTTTTACCGATGTTAAAAGCAGGGATCGCTTTTACCGTACCGTTGACACTTATATCTTTTTTTCTGGGACTCATTCTTGCTTTGCTTACAGCACTGGCTCGAATCTCGGGAATTCAAGCTCTCGATGCTGTTGCAAGATTTTATGTATGGGTAATTAGGGGAACACCTCTGCTTGTTCAATTGTTTATTATTTTCTATGGTCTTCCAAGTGTTGGGATTACAATTGGTCCGCTGCCATCGGCTATTATCGGTTTTACTATTAGTGTTGGCGCCTATAACTCAGAGATTATTCGCGCAGCTATACTCTCAATTCCCAAGGGGCAATGGGAGGCCGCTTACTCAATCGGGATGAGCTATCGTCAAGCATTAAAAAGGATTATTCTTCCTCAAGCAACAAGGGTGTCTGTCCCACCCATGTCAAACAGTTTTATTAGCTTGGTAAAGGATACATCATTGGCTGCTACCATAACAGTGACCGAAATGTTTAGAATCGCTCAGCAAATTACAGCAACAACCTATGAACCATTGGTACTATATTGTCTAGCAGGATTTATTTATTTGATTTTCAGTACAGTTCTTTCTAACGCTCAAGGCCGTATGGAAAAACGACTTGATCGATATGTGGCGGGCTGATTTGATAGGAGGATATTCAAGTGATTGAGATAAAGAACCTGCATAAGCAGTTTGGGAAAACAGAAGTTTTAAAGGGAATCGATTTGAAAATAGAGGAAGGCAATACGGTTTGTATTATTGGGCCTTCGGGATCAGGCAAAACAACTTTGTTACGCTGTTTGAATTTACTGGAAATACCTACAAAAGGAACTATCAAGCTTGGAAAATATTCTTTGGATTTTCGGGATAAAAAACATGTTCCAAAAGACAGGGTTATTAAGTTCCGTCAACAAACAGGTATGGTTTTCCAGGGGTATAATTTGTTCCCTCATATGACTGCACTGGAAAATGTTATGGAAGGTCTGTTCATCGTTCGTAAGCAAGACAAGGAACTTTCACGTACTAAAGCTCTTCACTTGCTAGAAAAGGTAGGATTAAAGGAACGTGCAAACCACTACCCATCTCAGCTATCCGGGGGACAACAACAACGCGTAGGAATCGCCCGAGCGATGGCAATGGAACCTGAAGTCCTACTTTTTGATGAACCTACTTCCGCGTTAGATCCTGAGTTAGTAGGCGAAGTTCTGAAGGTTATGAAAGAACTGGCTAAAGAAGGAATGACTATGGTTGTTGTAACCCATGAAATGAACTTTGCTCGTGAGGCAGCGGATAAGGTAGTATTCATTGATAATGGTGTGATTGTCGAAGAAGGAACACCACAACAGATTTTTGAAAATACAGAGCATGAACGTACATTACAATTTTTAAATAAACTTTGTTCGTAAAACGATTTAACTATGCATAATCTGGCAAAGCAGCCATGCAAGTAATCTCCCAAACTTAGACATACGGCGTATTAAACATAGTACATTATTCTTACGTATGATCTAACTATATTTAGAGGATGGTTAATCCTACTAGCTTTTCCTCACTTTAACAACAAAGTTCTAAAAGTATATTGATTAATAGGGGCAGAAATCTTTGATTTACTTTCCTCGATTTAAATAATGAAAAAGCAAACAGAAGTCGCTCTGTTTGCTTTTTTTTACTCAGTTCTTGGGGCATTTAGTCATTATCATTGCTAATCTATTCTTCCTATCCCATATTGTATGCTATTTCAGTTAAATTAAAATTTCGAGAAAATTGTCTTAAGATGTTTTTCTTAATCTTGAAAATATTTTTCTCAATCGTGATAGAAAGTGGGACTGATTGATCTATAGAACGGTTGTAAAAATAGCGTTATTACAGAAAATGAAAAGTTGGCATAAAAATTGCAAATAAATATTCATGACTAAGAGATTAGCACAACGAGGAGGTAAGTAATGTATAAAACCGTTATTTTAGGAACTGGCCCTGCTGGGCTGACCGCAGCAATCTATCTAGCACGTGCTAACCTAAGTCCTTTAGTCATCGAAGGGCCTGAACCAGGGGGGCAATTGACATTGACAACAGATGTTGAGAATTTCCCTGGTTTTCCTGAAGGGATTATGGGACGAGAGTTGATGCAGAACATGCGAAGGCAAGCTGAGCATTTTGGAGCAAAGTTTAAAAGGGGGTGGGTTAAAAAAGTCGACTTTTCAAATAACCCTTTTACCTTAACAGTGGAAGGAATAGGGGAGCTCAAAACGCAATCATTAATCATTTCAACGGGAGCTTCTGCGAAACTTTTGGATATTCCAGGGGAAAGGGAAAATATTGGCCGTGGGGTAAGTACCTGTGCAACGTGTGATGGATTTTTCTTTAGAGGAAAGAAAATTATCGTTGTCGGTGGCGGAGATTCAGCTATGGAAGAAGCAAATTTTTTAACGAAGTTTGCTTCGGAGGTTCGTGTTGTGCACCGCAGAAAGGAGCTTCGCGCTTCCCAAATTATGCAAGACCGTGCCAAAAATAATCCAAAAATTACTTGGAGTTTAAATTACATTCCTGAAGAAGTGATTGCAGGAGAACGACACGTTACTGGCTTGAAAGTAAAAAACAGTGAAACTGGAAAAAACGAATTTCTGGAATCTGATGGTATTTTCATGGCAATCGGGCATAAACCGAACACATCTTTTTTAGACAATCAAATCAAAACGGACGATATGGGATATATCATTGTGAATCCTGGTACAACAGAAACAAATATTCCTGGTGTATTTGCCTGCGGGGATGTTCAAGATCATAAATACCGCCAAGCCATTACTGCTGCAGGAAGTGGTTGTATGGCTGCTCTGGATTGCGAAAGATACCTTGATACAATTGCGTTTAAGTAGTGGAAACAATCAGTATAACATTTGAGAACAAAATATAGGGAGGATTTTATTTATGAAAGAGATCAAAACAAAACAAGAGTTTAATGAGGCGATTTTATCAACAAAACCAGTTATGGCCAAATTTTATGCTGAATATTGCCCAGACTGTCAGCATACCGATTTATTCATGCCGATTTTGGAAGAAGCATATAAAGAAAAAGTAGATATGATCGCAGTAAGTCGAGAACATTTTCCGGAACTATTAGAAAAGCTAGATGTGTACGGAATCCCAAGCTTTATTGTTTTTCAAGAAGGGAAGGAACTTAATCGCTTTGTTAGTAAACTCGGAAAAAGCCAGGAAGAGGTTGAACAGTTTCTCAACCAAATCTTAGAGGAAAGTAGAAAATAAGAATGCATTAATCTGAAGCCAATAAATATTGAGTACTCACTCAATATTTATTGGCAATATATTCGAAATTATCAATTTTATCGACTTGTTTTTTGTATATGCACTATTCAGCCATTAGGGCTAGAATCACCACTATCTAATGTACATTAAGGAGGAATAAAAAATGGAACTCATGAAATATGTGAAGGAATACAATTATCTAAAAGTCAATATGGAGAAATCAGGATTCATGTATGGACTGTGTGATACAAGAACCATTAAATATAGTCAAGATTTAGATTTATTACTTAACAAATTAATGAAAATTAGATATCCAGGATTAAAGAGAAGAACGAATTAAATTAAGCCAAACAATTGATGTATAAAAGGAAGGTGAATAAAGTGCTGAACCCATTGGCTTTAGAATTAAATCATGTCATTGAAGAACGCAATAAACCAGTATATGAGATGTTGTCATCGTTGGGAAAATCATTGTATTTTCCAAAAGGGATTGTCAGCCAGGCAGGAGAGGCAAAGGGAAAAGCAGACCGATTCAATGCAACAATCGGGATGGCTTCAGAGGGTGGACAACCAATGTATTTAGATGTCATCCACAAGAACCTTTCCTCATACGATCCGATAGACCTGTATCCATATGCACCAACGGCAGGAAAACCAGAGTTGCGTGAGGTTTGGAGAAAGAAGCTTCTTAAAGAGAATCCTTCCCTTGAAGGAAAGGAATTTGGCACTCCGATCGTGACGAACGCGCTGACCCATGGCTTGAGTATCGTATCCGACCTGTTTGTGGAAAAGGGTGATCCCATTTTACTACCAGATAAGTATTGGGATAATTATCATATAACATTCAACGTCCGCCGCGGCAGCCATACAGTGACCTATCCATTATTCACCAAAGCAAACCTATTTAATGGAAAAGGTATGCTGGAGGCCCTTTTATCCTGTAAGAATGGAAAAGTTATCCTTGTGCTTAATTTCCCTCATAATCCAACAGGCTATACTCCTTTGGAAAAAGAAGTGGAGGAAATCCTTCATGCCATCAAGCAGGCAGCGGATCTTGGGATTAACATTGTTGCTGTTATTGATGATGCTTATTTTGGATTATATTATGAAGATTCAATCAAAGAATCTATATTTGCTCGTTTAGTAGGGTTACACCCGCGTGTCCTCCCCATTAAAATTGATGGGGCAACCAAAGAAGAATATGCTTGGGGTTTTCGTGTTGGGTTTCTCACATTTGGAATCCAAGATGCTTTGGTTTTGGAAGCGCTGGAGAAAAAGACGATGGGTTCCATTCGAAGTACCATCTCTTGTAGTCCCCACCTTTCCCAAACAACCATTTTGGATGCCTTGTTAAATCCCGAATTTGAAGTGCAGCGCAGGGAGAGAAATAAGGTAATGGAAGCTAGGGCGAAGCGAGTCAAAGAGATCTTAGCAGACGGGAAATATGCGGATGCATTCGAACCCTATCCATTCAATTCAGGGTATTTCGTGTGTCTTCGAATCAAGCATTCCGATGCAGAAACGCTGCGGATCCATTTGCTCAAGCAGTACGGAGTGGGGACGATCTCACTAGCCAAGACGGATCTTCGAATCGCATTTTCCTGTGTTGAATTAAGTGATTTGGACCAGCTTTTTGAACTTATCTATCGGTCATGTAAAGAATTAGAATCCATAGTGCAATAGAGACCCTTACATAAGGTCCTTTTTCTTCCTTGGTATTAGCGGAATTGTTTTTCAGACCTGAGATAAAGATTTCTCACATTAAAGAATCAACAAAGGTATCGTTAGTGGTTATGGAAAAGGTAAATCCCATAATTTTCAAAAAGAAATTATCCTTCATAGGAGGACAATGTATCATGACAAATCAAACGACGGAATATACACTGATCGACTTTATTCGAGATATGACATGGATAATAGAGAGAAATGAGAGTGATGCCGTTCGGGTGGCAGAGGCAGAGCGTTTACTCGGTGAACTGCTTCGTACCACATCCTGGCTCTCTCCCGAAAAGCGCAAGCCCAGCTCGGAAGGTTATGCCCGCCATTCCCTATACTGCGATCCGCAGGGTCGTTTTGAGATAATTGCACTTGTCTGGAAGCCGGGGCAGAAAACTTCACTCCATGATCACGATGGTACTTGGGGAGCTGAAGGGGTTGTGGCTGGACAGATCAAGGTGACGAACTATCTTCGAGTGGATGAGATTTCAGAAAGTTTAGTAATGCTCAGGCAAACTGATACATTGATTGTAAATCAGCAAATGACTGGCAAACTCCTGCCCCCAGCGGATTGTCACATCCTTGAAACGGAGGGCGATCAAACGGCGATAACCATCCATGTTTATGGAAAACAACTCCGTAAGTTTCGGGTATTTCAACCTTTACAACAAGAAGGTATTTTTTCAGCCCACGATTCCTTTTTAGGGTATACTCCCGGGCCAATCTAAGTTTATAAGGTATTTGAAAATATAATAGTTTGTTTTCTTCAATAACAGTTCTATTGTTCTTCTATAATCCATTTATATATTTTTTTATAATGCACAACTCTTTAATCATTTATAAAATATTAATCTATAAATTTGTCTAATTTATGCGAGAGGGGTAAAAAGCTTGAGTGTGGTAACGAAAAAAATTAACAAAGTTTTAGTCGCAAACCGTGGGGAAATTGCCATTCGTATTTTTCGTGCATGTACAGAACTATATATTCGAACTGTAGCCATTTACTCAAAAGAAGATGCATGGTCTTTTCATCGTTTTAAAGCAGATGAAGCGTATTTAATCGGAAAAGGAAAAAAGCCAATTGAAGCTTATTTGGATATCGAAGGGATCATTGAACTAGCTAAAACACATGAAGTAGATGCAATTCACCCAGGATATGGATTTTTGTCGGAAAACATTGAATTTGCTAAACGTTGTGAAGAAGAGGGCATTTTGTTTATTGGACCCGAATCTAGACATCTTAATATGTTTGGCGATAAAGTAAAAGCCCGTCATCAAGCCATACAAGCGAATATACCAGTCATCTCGGGGAGTGATGGACCAATTTCCAGTATGGAAGATGCCGAAGCTTTTGGTCGAGAGTATGGTTATCCTCTAATGATTAAAGCCTCACTTGGTGGTGGAGGCCGAGGTATGCGTATTGTACGAAAGGAGGATGAATTAAAAGAATCCTATGAACGTGCAAAGTCTGAAGCAAAGACTGCATTTGGCAATGATGAGGTTTATGTAGAGAAGTTTATTGAAAACCCAAAGCACATTGAAGTACAAATTTTAGGAGACAAAGACGGCAATATCATCCACTTATATGAGCGTGATTGTTCTATACAACGCCGTCATCAAAAAGTAGTAGAAATTGCACCAAGTGTCACATTATCCGAAAGCTTACGTAAACAGATTTGTGAGGCGGCTGTTCATTTAATGAAAAACGTACGCTACCAAAATGCTGGAACAGTAGAGTTCCTTGTATCAGGAGATAAGTTTTATTTTATTGAAGTAAATCCACGCGTACAGGTCGAACATACAATTACCGAAATGATTACTGGTATTGATATTGTTCAGTCACAAATTTTAATTGCGGATGGATACACTTTACATAGTAATGAAGTGGGTATTCCCTCTCAAGACGATATACAAATCAACGGTTATGCGATTCAATCCCGTGTAACTACAGAAGATCCTCTGAATAATTTTATGCCAGATACTGGGAAAATAGTGACTTACCGCTCTGGTGGCGGATTTGGTGTTCGCCTTGATGCAGGAAATGGATTTCAGGGGGCTGTTATTACTCCTTATTATGATTCATTGCTCGTAAAGGTAACAACCGCAGCGAATACGTTTGAGAAGGCGGCTACAAAAATGTTACGCAACCTTCGTGAATTTCGTATTCGTGGAATCAAAACTAATATTCCCTTCCTTGAAAATGTGGTCAAGCATCAAAAGTTTCTAAAAGGAAATTATGATACTTCCTTTATTGATACAACACCAGAATTATTTCTATTTCCTGAGAGCAAGGATCGCGGAACAAAAATGCTGAGGTATATCGGGAATATCACGGTAAATGGATTCCCTGGAATCGGTAAAACCAAGAAGCCAGAATTCTCTAAACCCTCCTTGCCTGAAATAAAAAACTCTGAACCTATTCCAACGGGAACAAAACAAATTTTAAATGATGAAGGTCCTGATGGGGTCGTCAAATGGATTAAGGAACAAAAAGAAATACTGTTAACCGATACGACATTCCGTGATGCACACCAATCTCTACTAGCTACCCGAGTACGAACAAACGATTTATTACGTATTGCGGAGCCAACGGCACGTTTAGCACATAATCTTTTCTCAACAGAAATGTGGGGAGGCGCCACATTTGATGTATCGTATCGTTTCTTAAGCGAAAATCCTTGGGATCGTTTATTACAATTACGCAAAAAAATGCCTAATCTATTATTTCAAATGCTTCTTCGTTCCTCTAATGCGGTGGGTTATAAAAATTATCCTGACAATATCATAAGAACGTTCATAAAAGAATCAGCGGAAGCTGGGATTGATGTCTTCCGTATTTTTGATAGTTTAAATTGGGTGCAAGGTATGACTCTTGCTATTAATACTGTAAGAGATAGCGGCAAAATAGCTGAAGCAGCCATGTGTTATACAGGAGACATTTTAGATGCATCAAGAAGAAAGTATAACTTAAACTACTATAAGCAACTTGCTAAAGAGTTGGAAGCATCTGGTGCTCATATTCTAGGTATAAAAGACATGGCTGGATTATTAAAGCCACAAGCGGCATATGAGTTAATTTCCACACTTAAAGAAACAGTAGATATTCCTATTCACCTGCATAGTCACGATACAAGCGGTAACGGAATCTTAATGTACGCGAAGGCCATAGAAGCAGGTGTAGATATTGTCGATGTTGCCGTCAGTTCTATGGCAGGGTTAACTTCACAGCCAAGCGCTAACTCGTTATTTTATGCATTAGAAGGCCATGAACGGAAACCAAATATCGATATTCGCAGTTTTGAAAAACTTTCTAACTATTGGGAAAACGTTCGTCTTTTCTATCAAACTTTTGAGAGTGGAATGAAGTCGCCTCACACAGAAATCTATATTCATGAAATGCCTGGCGGTCAATATAGTAACCTTCAGCAACAAGCAAAAGCAGTTGGATTAGGAGATCGCTGGGATGAAGTAAAAGAAATGTATACAAGAGTCAATCAATTATTTGGAGATATAGTCAAAGTAACCCCCTCATCAAAAGTAGTCGGTGATATGGCTCTTTATTTGGTGCAAAACAACTTAACGGAGGAAGATATTTACAAACGAGGCGAAACCTTAGACTTCCCAGATTCTGTGGTTGAACTGTTTCAGGGGTACTTAGGTCAGCCTTATGAAGGCTTCCCGAAGGAACTTCAACGGATTGTTCTAAAAAGAAGAGAACCCATTACCGTTCGTCCTGGAGAGCTATTAGAGGATTTCGATTTTCAAAAAACGGAAAATATATTATATCAAACAATTAGCCGTTCTGTTACCAGTCATGATGTCATTTCTTATGCTTTATATCCAAAAGTCTTTTTGGATTATCAGAAGACATTCGAACAATACGGTGAAATATCGATGTTAGACACTCCTACTTTCTTTTATGGTATGCGTCTTGGTGAAGAAATCCAAGTGGAAATTGAAAAAGGAAAAACACTGATGGTTAAACTTGTCTCGATCGGTCAGGCGCAACTAGACGGTACACGCATATTGTACTTTGAATTAAACGGTCAATCTCGTGAAGTGATCATTAAAGATGAAAGCATCACAACAACTGTTGTATCAAGGCTTAAAGCAGATCCACTCAATTCATACCATATAGGAGCCTCCATGCCTGGAACCGTCATTAAAATATTAACCAAAAAAGGGGAAAGGGTATCAAAAGGGGATCATCTCATGATTACAGAAGGGATGAAGATGGAAACAACGATACAAGCACCCTCCAATGGAATTGTAAAGGATCTATATGTGTTATGTGGGGAGGCAATCCAGCAAGGTGATTTACTTATCGAGCTAATAAATTAATTGAATACAGCAGGCTTCGAGAATTCGATTCGCCTGGATTCATTACAGGGAAACACTTGGACTATTTTTGAAAATGAAGATTGAATGAAGTCACAACTGTTGAGAAAGAAGCATAAATTCGTATTAAAAAATCCTAATTAACTAAATTAATGTTAATTAGGATTTTTCTATTTGGTTGTCCATGAAGAACCGTATCATAATTTCTAAACATACTGGGGGTCAGGCACTTTGCAAAGCACCGTACTTCTGATTCCATGGTTTGACAAAAACGTAATTTACCAATAGTATCACAATTAATTCGAACTTCTTTATAGGAGAGATAAAGATGAAAATTTATGTGGATGCGGATGCTTGTCCAGTAAAAGATATTATTATTTCAGAAGGAGGGAAAGCAGGAATTCCTGTTACCCTTGTTACAAGTTTTTCGCACTATTCTAATGCGGAACAACCTTCAGGAGTAGAAATTATTTATGTTGATTCTGGAGCGGATGCTGCCGATTATCGGATTATGAAGTTAGCCGAATCAGGCGATATGATTGTTACGCAAGATTATGGACTTGCATCACTAGGTTTACCAAAAGGATGTATCGTCCTTCACCATAAAGGGTTTAGGTATACCCATGAAAATATTGATCAATTATTACAAACACGATACTTAAGTGCAATGGCTCGAAAAAGCGGAAAGCGGACAAAGGGACCAAAGCCGTTTACAGCAGAAGATCGGGATCAATTTAGAAGGCTTTTTAAACAAGCTATTTTAAATATGGACTAACATCCGGCATTGCCAGCATCATAGAAAGATTCTGCTATACTTAAAATAAATTTTTGATAAATTCCTGCTAAAAAGGAATAGTACTAACCACGGAGAATCGAGGTGTTCGTATGAGAATTCAAATTTCAGAAGTAAGCCATAGCAAAGAGGCCACTTTGGATGACCGTAAAATCATCTCCTCTTCATCGGCCTTTGGGATTCTAAGGCACCAGCTGGTTAAAAATATAGGAATTGAAAGAATCAAGGGTTTCCTGTTTCATTATGGATGGGAAATGGGCGTTAATGATGCCAAAGACGCTTTGAAAAGCAATCTATCGTTAGAGGAATTAATAAAGGATGGTCCTATTCGACATATTGAAAATGGCCATATTAGAGGGATACTGCATGATTGCACGTTTGAATTGAATGATCAGAGTAAAATCAATTATTTTTATTCAAATGGTACTTGGATTGATTCCTATGAGGCTAGTGAGCATATTAAACGTTTAGGTATATCCAAGACCCAAGTTTGTCATACACTAATTGGCTATTCAAGCGGATTCATGTCCACGGTTTTCGGGGAAAGGCTTCTGGCGAAAGAGGTGGCGTGTGTCGGGAAAGGTGATATCGAATGCCGCTGGGTAATTAAAAGACAGGTAGAATGGGAGGCTGAAGGGGAAAATGACCTTCATTTTTACAATGAGACTCCCATTGTAAAGGAATTGGAGTATACATATGATCAATTGCTCGAACAAAAAAATGTTGTTATGAAATTGGCTGATTTTCAACAAAAATTAACCGAAGAAATAATTAACGGAAGTAATTTACAATCGATTGCTAAAAAGGTATATGACAACCTCCCTATTCCAATGATAATTGAAGATACAGATCACCGGACCATGGTGTATACCGGTTTATCAGAAGAGCGATATTTAGAATTGAAAGAGGATATGGACCACTTTATTCAAAAAAGTGAGCAGAAGTTCCAGCAAGCCAAACATGCAAATTACCCGTTACCATTTAGGAAAAAGATGATTAAAACTGAAAAGCAAGAACGGCTGATTACACCAATTCTTGTCCAAAAAGAGGTCGTAGGGTATTGTGCATTCATTTACGAGGAAGGGGATAAGGAAAAACATGAGGAAGATTACTTGCTTCTAGACCGTTTTGCCAATGCTGCTTCTCTAATTCTCTTAAATGAAAAGACGAGTTTCGAATCCTTTGAAAGAATGAAAGGTAATTTTTTAGAACAAATAATAGAGGGAAAGCTTCCAAAAAGTGAAATGATCAAAAGAGGAAAGTATACGGGAATTGACCTGGGAAAGCCTTTTTATGTAGCCGTGATGGAATATAAAAAAACACAAGGCTCGATTGAGGAGGAATTTCTGTTACAAGAGCAACTATTTGAAACGACCTTTCGCTATTTTAATGGCAAAAAACCGATTGTTTTGGCAGGTCAGCACGATGGAAACATCATCTTGTTGCTGACGAAACAAACGATAAAAAATTCAACGATTACGGATGTCATGCAAGAATTTCATGGTTATTTAATGCAAAAATATCCTCATGGGGATTTCAAATTTGGCATAAGTAATGTAAGTGATGAAATTGAAAACGCTGTAACGTGTTATGAAGAGGCTGTGATTGCTTTACGGCTGTCAGTGAAAAAAGAAATCGTTCCTTTTCGATCATTGGGAATTGTTGGAGTGCTGATTAACTCCAAAAATAGTACTGGCATAAAAATGATAGCAAAACAGGAGCTTGGGCAGCTCTATAATACGAAGGACCCAAAAACAGTAGAGCTCCTTAAGTCGTTATACTTCTTTTTAATAAATGGAGGAAAGCTGGAGCAGACGATGCAGGATCTTTCCTTATCAATGAGCGGGTTAAGACATAGAATTAATAAGATAGAAAGTTTACTTGAAAAAGACCTCCGTGAACCAAATGAAATGCATCAATTATTATTGATTATCAAATCTTTAATTGCTTTAGGGGAAATAGAATTCGAATAGATGTGAAGGCCAACCAGATTTTATCTGGCTGGCCTTTTTTGATTGAAAAACAAGATGAACAAAAATATACGATAAAAAGAAAAATCATGAACAATTATTGCTCTAGTCTGAAGATTATAAATTAACTAAACTATTAATATATCGAAGTAAACATTATTAGCAAGTTAAAAAAGTAGTTAATGTAAGCGATAACAGAAGCGAGTTTTATATGTGATCCATTGTAACGATGGTTGAAAATGATCTACATCATAAGAAACGTAAGGGGTGTTAACATGGAAAATTATGCAGTTGGGGAAAAAAGTGTAACAGTTGAAGAGTTGTTAGCCGGAGCGGAGCGGGTCGGAAAATTAGCGGAGCTGGAGGCGGCTGAAGCAGAGAAAAACGCGACAATTTCACAGAATGTAGTTGATCTTATTAAGGAAACGAAAATCGCAAGGATGATGCTTCCTAAAAAATATGGCGGTCCTCAGGTAGATTTGAAAACGTTTGCTAAGATTGTCCGTAAAGTAGCAAATTATAACATTTCAGCAGCATGGCTTACGTACCTATATCCACTTCACAATATGCTGCCTGCCTTTCTGCCTGAAAAGGGTGCAGATGAAGTCATCAATCAGGGCGGATTAATTTGCGATATCTTTGCTGCATTAGGCAAAGCAGAACGGGATGGCGATGGTTTCCGTATAAGCGGAAAGTGGAGCTTTGTAAGTGGTGTTAATTATAGTGACTGGGTGGGTGTTGGGGTTATGATTCAATTCCCTGAAACGGAAAAGCCTGTGTATTGCCTGCCGATGCTAAAGATTTCTGAGGTGGAAGTCATTCATAATTGGGATACCTTTGGGTTAAGAGGATCGGGCAGCAATCAGATTATTGCCAATGATGTATATGTTCCAATGGAGAGGATTTTACGGTTGGATCAAGCCGAGCTTACAAGAAGACCGCCTTTGGATGAATATGATACGGATTATCCATTCTACCATGTTCCTTTCTTTCCTTCCTTTTATCTTGGATTTGGGTACATGGCGCTTGGGGGGGCAGAACGAATTCTTCAGGAATTTAAAGTGCTTACTGAAAAACGCGTGCGCTTAATGGATGGCGTTAGGGAAAGTGAGTCACCAAGGAGCCAGCGTGTATTAGCTGAAATGACAACCGACTTTCATATAGCGGAAGGCTTATTGGATAAATATATTGACCTGCTTGTGAATTATGAAAAGGATGGCTGTAAAACACCGCCCTCTGAATTCTTTGCTATTCGTACAAAAGCTATCAAAATTTGTGTGGATATCGCTGTCAGAGCTTTGTTAACACTTGGCGGGGGCGCTCTCTATAAAGGCGGTCCAATGGAATTATTCTTAAGGGATATCATGGCTGTTGCTACACATAAAACTTCACTATATGAAGATGCCGTTGACGCATATGGTAAGGATTTGTTTGGTTTTGAAAGCGGAGTTAGAGGATAATTTTTGTTCCAGCAGGGGAGAGTTTAAAAGTTTAATAGGGGAAAATTTTTTTAGGAGGATTTTATATGGATGATCGTCAATTTCGTCAAGCAATGGGGAAATTTGCAACAGGGGTCACTGTTATAGCAACAGAAGTTGAAGGAGACGTTCACGGAATGACAGCGAATGCGTTCATGTCCGTATCGCTTGATCCAAAGCTTGTCGTTATTTCAATCGGAGAAAAGGCTAAGATTCTTAGCAAAATAAAAGAAAGTAGCATCTTCACGGTTAATATTTTAGCTGCTGACCAGCAGGAGTTGTCGATGATTTTCGCTGGACAATTGAAAGAGCATAAGGAAGTCATATTCAACCGCCTCGATGGAAAGCCGGTATTGCCTGGTGCAGTAGCGCAGATTGCATGTGAAGTATCCGCCGAGCATGTCGAAGGGGACCATACTCTGTTTATCGGAAAAGTAACCGATATTCACCTTGAAGACGGAGAGCCATTGATTTTTTACAGTGGCAAATACCGTTCATTAGTAGAACAAATGCCAGTGTCTATTTAAAAAATTTGAGGGGAGACCGTTATGGAAACAATACACTTGAACCAGGATAATTTGGCAGAATGGCAGAAGAAGGCGGGGCCAAATGTGATGGCACTTGGTTGTTTCGATGGTCTTCATCATGGACATTGTGCAGTAATTAAAACCGCTTTGCAAAAGGCAAAAGAGAAACGGGCGCCGTTAGCTGTCATGAGTTTTTTCCCTCATCCGAAATCGGTGATCTCAAAGGGAAAAGTTCATGTGAAGTATTTAATGCCGCTTGCAGAAAAAGAGGCGAAGCTTCGTGAAATGGGCGTTGATATCTTTTATATCGTTGAATTTAATCAAGGGTTTGCTGGATTGACGCCAGAGCAGTTTGTGGCGGATTACTTGAATGGACTTGGTGTTATTCATGCAGTTGCAGGATTTGATTTTTCCTATGGTTCACGCGGCGCGGGTAATTTGAAACGCTTGAAACTGGACTCAGGCGACCTGATTGACGTAACAACGGTAGCAAAAGTAGAACTAAGGGGCGAGAAAATAAGTTCCACCTGTATTCGTGAACGGCTGCAGAATGGAAAAGTCGCAGAACTCTTAGATTTTCTGGGTCATTACTATAGAACAGAGAGTGAGTGGAATGGAGAGACCTTCACGCTGTATCCGTATTATACGCTGCCGGCACCCGGACGATATGAAGTGGTCTTAACAAACGAGAGCGGTTCCGTCCATCGGGAAGTGATTATAAAGAACGATGGCGCAACACTCAAATGTACGGATGAGATCCCTATATTTTTAAAAGGGAAACTATCAATAATCTGGCAAAAGGAAATTGTTGAATCAAGGAAATTACGAATTTCTTAACATATGATCATTTTTGAAAAGGAGTGGATTAAATGGCTGAAATTATCGCAGGTGTGGCAATGTCACATAGCCCGATGATCATGACGAATGAAGCGGGTGCTGGAGAAAAAGGACAGAGGTTCCTGAATACGGCAGCGGAAATGAAGAAATATCTTGAGGATTCAGGAGCAGATGTCATTGTATTGATATCTGATGACCATTTCAATAGCTATTTCTACGATCACATGCCTTCATTTACGATTGGAATCGGCGAATGTGAAGGCTGGGGAGACTGGCAGCTGCCGAAATACAATGTTCCGGTACAACAAGAATTAGCGAAACATATTCTCCATACTAGCTTGGAAAACAATATTGATTTTGCCTTTACGTTGAAAATGAAAGTGGATCATGGTCATACGCAAGGGATTTATTTCTTAAACCCTGATCTGCAAATCCCTGTTGTTCCAATCGCGATAAATACTTCAGCACCGCCATTGCCAACTATGGACCGCTGTTTTCAGCTTGGTGAGATCGTTCGGAAGGCGATTGAGTCATGGGATCAGGAACTAAAGGTTGCAATTGTCGCATCTGGCGGCCTATCGCACTGGGTGCCGATTCCAAATATTGAGAGTGAAAAGCCGGAAGATCAATTCCTCATTAATGTCTTAAAAAATGGCCGCCAGGAAATTGACCAGCTTGATGAATATTTAAAGTTACGGGAAACAAATGTAACTCGAATTAAATCAGGCCCAGTGAACGAACAGATTGACCGCGAATTTTTACATCTGGTGACTGAAAAAGATTTTACGACATTAAGAAACTGGAGTGCCGCTTATGTCGAAGAACATTTAGGAAACGGCGGTCAGGAAATTCATAACTGGCTTGTGCTGCTAGGTATTCTTCAGGATTTTGATGCAAGTGTGGCTTGTTATGAGCCAATTCCTGAATGGGTGACAGGAATGGCGGTTGTTCAATTCGTACAGCCAGTCGAGCAAAAGAAAAGTCAAGCATCGGAGTACGAACTATGTAAATAAACTTTTTTGAAAAAGGAGAGATTTTAGATGACAATTTGGACAGACTTAGCTGACGTTGAATTTAAATTATATTATTTAGATGCAAATGGAATCAAAACACGCGTGCTGGAAGCCGGTACTGGAGAACCTCTGATTCTGCTTCATGGTACTGGTGGGCATATTGAAGCCTACGCTAGAAATATGAAGGGCCTAAGTGAGCATTTCCGTGTAATCAATATTGATATGGTAGGGCATGGCTTTACAGATAAACCGGATTGTCAGTACGGTATTGATTTTTATAGTGATCATTTATTATCGGTGATTCAGGCGTTAGATCTGAAGCAAGTCTATCTTTCTGGTGAATCCCTAGGAGGATGGGTGGCTGCATGGTTTGCAGCGGAACATCCGCAATATGTAAAATCAATGGTTTTAAATACTCCTGGAAATGTGAACAACAAGCCTGAAGTCATGCAAAGACTGAAAGATTCGACGCTAAAAGCCGTTCTTGAAGCAAACTATGAAAATGTGAAAACGAGACTAGAATGGTTAATGTATGATAAAAGCCAAGTAACAGAAGAATTAATTGAAACCCGCTATAAAATTTATACGCAAGACTCTTATCAAGAAGCGGTTCATCATATCGTTTGCCTCCAAGACATCGAAGTAAGAAAGCTATATAGCTGGGACCCATCATGGTGCGGCAAAATCAATGCTCCGACATTGTTAGCTTGGACAGACCATGACCCAACTTCTACCGTTGAGGAAGCCAAACCAATTCAAGATATGATTCCAAATAGCGAATTAGTGGTTATTAAAGATGCGGGACACTGGCCGCAATGGGAGAAACCGGAAGAATTTAACAGCATTTTAATAGACTTCTTATTAAAAAGCGGAAAAGAAGCAGTAAAGCAGGATAACCCTGCATTAGTTTCAAAATAATAAGACCGACCTCTAAAGAGCGCTACCTGCATTGATTCATTAGTTTAAGATGATATTGAATCTTTGAGATAGTGCTCTATTTTTGATTAAAAGGAGTTTTTTTATGCGTAACCAAGTAATTCATCGTGTTCAGCATGTATATGAACTGCTACAGCAGGCTGAAACATCTAAGAAATCTATTCCCGCGATCACAGATGTATATCCAGAATTGACTATTGATGAGGCGTATCAAGCCCAGCTGCAAATGATTAGCCAGAAGGTCCAGGCCGGGAATAGAATTGTCGGGAAAAAGATTGGCTTAACTTCTATTGCCATGCAGCAACTGTTAGGTGTCGATCAGCCCGATTACGGCCATCTATTGGATTCTATGGAAGTAAGTAATAATGGGAAAATCTTATTAGATGATTTGTTCCAGCCAAAGATAGAAGGAGAGATTGCTTTTGTTCTCAAGAAGGATTTAAGAGGTCCGAATGTTTCAGCAGAGGATGTTCTTAATGCCACAGATTACATCTCACCTGCGTTAGAAATCGTCGATAGCCGGATCACTGATTGGAAGATTACCTTAAAAGACACGGTAGCCGATAACGCATCAAGCGGACTTTTTGTAATTGGGGATGATCGGTATGGGGTAACAGATATCGACTTGCAATCGATTGAAATGAAATTGTTTAAAAATGGTGAACTGATAAATAAAGGTTATGGCTATGATGTATTAGGCCATCCTGCCAGATGTGTGGCCTGGCTGGCAAATAAGTTATCCGAGTACAATGTCGTTTTGAAAGCAGGAGAAGTAATATTATCAGGTGCTTTGTCTGCGGCAGTTGCAGCTGAAAAAGGTGATTGGTTTACAGCCGGATTTTCGCATATTGGGAATGTAGAAGTCACATTTAAATAACTAGGGCAAAGATCATTCCATTGGGGAGTGGAATGGTCTTTAAGTAGAGTAATGATTTCTATTCATACGAAAATGGGAGAAAATTATGGAGGTCCTATATGGAGCAAAAGAAAAGTGTAGTATCAAAAAAGGCGTGGGTCATAATTTTCTTGTTATTTTTATTAACGGTAATTAGTAATGCCGATAAGGCGATTATTGGATTCGCATCGGTTCCTATTATTAAAGAATTAGGATTAACACCAGAGCAATGGGGTGTGGTTGGCAGTGTCTTCTTCTTACTTTATTCGCTTGCAGCTGTACTAGGGGGCAGTCTAGCAGATAAAATTGGTACGAAAAAAGTAATTGTTGGTATGGTTGTGTTATGGTCGATTGTGCAATTTTCAACCATCTTTGTCAGCAGTTTTGCTTATTTATTAGTGACAAGAATCATTTTAGGGGCCGGTGAAGGTCCATCTTACGCATTAGCAATGACTGCGGCCTCCAAGTATCTTCCAAAAGAAAAATTGGGGATTGGTTTAACACTGGTATCGGTCGGTGGTCCGCTTGGTGTCGCAATTTCAGCACCCGTTTTAATGCATCTTATTATGAATTATGGCTGGCGTTCAGCATTTATTGCAACCGGAGTAGTCGGGTTTATATGGACTATGGTGTGGTTATGGGCCGCAAAAGAGAAAGCGGTTACACAGGAAGAAACTGTTAAAGCTAAAGGCGATGTGGGTGGATCTGCCGTTCAGAATGATACAAAATTCACCTCTGTTTTATTTTCTAAAAACTTTATTTTCGTTGCTTTATGCGGGTTTGCTACTTATTGGTCGTTTACAATTGGGTTAAACTGGCTTCCAAACTATCTGGAAAATGTCCGTAAACTTAGTGAAGAAAAATTGAGCATTGTTGTTGCGCTGCCTTGGATTATGATTACTCTATCGCAGATTACGTTCTCAACGATTTCCGACCGAATTTATAAAAAGACGAAGAGCATGGTCAAAGGGCGGATTTTTGTCCTAGGACCTGTTATGGCAGTTGGTGCCGTCAGCTACTTCCTGGGGGCCATTGTCAGCTCTAATATTTTAGCCATTGTCTTATTGTCACTTGGGTTAACGTTTGGCTGTATTACCTTAGTTATGGGGCCAGCCATTCTAGTGGATTTGGTTTCACCAAAGCATCAAGGGAAAGTTCAAGGTTGGTTTATGGCCATTACCTCTTTAGGAGGTATTGTGGGTCCATATGTAACTGGCTGGATGATTGGACACTCGGCAAACCAGGCAGCAGGTTTTCATTACGCATTCCAGCTATGCGGACTGATTCTTCTAGTATTTGGAAGTTTGGTGTGGCTGGCGGTTCGTCCGAAAAGGTACGAAAATTCTGCCTCATTAAAAACAAGTACATCAAATATTATTTAAAATTTCCAATTCTGAACTGGTGTAATAATAAATAGTGAGTGCCTGACACCCAATGTGTTACAATATTGAGTGTCAGGCACCTTTTTATGTGTCCCATTTAAACGTTGAATGGTAAATTCAATCGAAATTGGATAGAAAATTGTGAAAAAATACACATCGTATTTTCCAAAATAAATGGTAAAATGTATATATTACTTTTGGAGGTTAAGAACCATGCAAAAAACATTGGATAACACGAAGACTGACCAAAAAGACAACCATGTTCCAACAACATATTCACGAACAAATCCGTTTCAAGCAAAAATTCTTAAAAACATTAATATAAATGGTGCAGGCTCTAGTAAAGAAACAAGGCACCTTGAGTTATCGTTAGAAGGATCAGGCCTTTCATATGTGCCTGGCGATGCCCTTGGCGTTATTCCTTCAAATGATCCAGAACTTGTGTCCTCGATTCTTGAGGAAATGCATTGGGATGAAGAATCGCTTGTAACGATCAATAAGCAAGGTGAGACACTTGCGCTGAAGGAAGCGCTAACCACCTATTTTGAAATTACCCTGCTATCAAAAAAGGTTTTACAGCAGGCAGCAGTGTTCACAGAGAACGAAGAGCTACAAAAACTTCTCTTGGTTGAAAATGCAGCCCAAGTGAAAGAATATTGCTATGGCCGTGATTTGCTTGATATGTTACGTGAGTTCGGTCCATGGAAAGCTACTGCTCAGGAAATCGTTTCAATCTTAAGGAAAATGACGCCGCGCCTTTATTCGATTGCAAGCAGCATTGCAGCAAATCCGGATGAAGTTCATTTAACCATCGGTGCTGTGCGTTATACAGCTCATGGACGCGATCGTAAAGGGGTTTGCTCTGTACTATGTGCTGAACGTGTAAATGAAGGAGATACGCTACCGGTCTTTATTCAAGCCAATAAACATTTTCATCTGCCAGAGTCTCATGATATTGATATAATTATGGTTGGACCAGGAACAGGAATTGCACCATTCCGTTCGTTTATACAGGAACGTGCAGTGAATAAAGGAACAGGCCGGTCATGGTTATTTTTTGGAGACCAGCATGAAGCGTCAGATTTCCTTTATCAAGATGAGCTGCAACAATATCAACAAGATGGGGTACTGTCTAAATTAGATACGGCCTTCTCCCGAGACGGAGCTCAAAAAGTCTATGTTCAGCATAAAATGCAGGAACACAGTAAAGAACTATTCGACTGGCTGCAAAAAGGTGCTTATTTCTACGTGTGTGGAGATAAGGAATACATGGCGAAAGACGTCCATGAAACACTTATTAACGTTATTGAAAAAGAAGGTTCTATGAGCCGCGAAGAAGCAGAAACCCATCTAAAAGATATGCAAAAGCAAGGGCGTTATCAGCGTGATGTGTATTAAAAGGTAAGTGAATAGTAAAAAAAACCTTTGTCCCGTGGTACAAAGGTTTTTTTACTATGTCAGAATTTAAGTGAACATGGTCTGCTAAAGACTTTCTAACAACCTAAAGAGAATTTAGGTCATTTGTCTGAATGATTAGTTTTTTGTAATAGTATTGACAGTTTTTCAACATAATTATAGAATAACACTGAAATATATAAATCTATTATTTTAATACGGTTGAGAGAAAGATCAACTAAACAGCTTATTACCACACTTCCAATTCCATAGCATCACACGTTCAAAAGTAGGATTGAAAATTTTCGGGAGCAATTATTTTTCGAGATATAACTGCTTCTTTTTTGGTAGTTACTTGAAATCGCTTTCAGTTAGTTGATCTTATAATAATTTTCCTGATGAAAAACGCGAGTAGGTGTTATGTGAAGAATCTAGTGAGGTAATTTTAAAGGAGGAACTACTTTGGCAAAAAAAGTTTTAAAGGATTTCTTAATACCCCAACTGAACGAGTTGAGGGAAAACGGCCTCTACAATGTCATTGATACTGTAGAAGGACCAAACGGCCCAATAATTACTATCAATGGCAAAGCATTAATCAATATGTCATCCAATAATTATCTTGGTCTTGCCAATAATGAAAGAATGAAGCAAAAAGCGCATGAAGCAATTGACGAGTATGGGTTAGGAGCCGGTGCGGTCCGTACAATCAATGGTACATTGACCATTCATAATGAATTGGAGAAAACAATTGCAAAGTTCAAGCATACCGAAGCGGCCATTGCCTTCCAATCCGGGTTCAATTGCAACATGGGTGCTATTTCAGCCTTGATGACAAAGAAGGATGCCATTCTCTCCGATGAATTGAACCATGCATCAATCATTGATGGATGCAGATTATCAGGAGCGAAAATTATCCGCGTCAAACATCAGGACATGGACGATTTGCGCCGCGTTGCGAAAGAAACGATTGAAAGTGGTTTATACGAAAAAGTCATGTACATCACGGACGGAGTTTTCTCAATGGACGGTGATGTAGCGAAACTTCCAGAAATCGTTGAAATTGCTGAAGAGTTTGGGTTGATCACGTACGTAGATGATGCCCATGGTTCTGGGGTAATGGGGAATGGTGCTGGTACAGTCAAGCATTTTGGACTCTCAGACCGCATTGATCTTCAGATTGGGACCCTTTCAAAAGCGATTGGTGTCGTAGGCGGTTATGTAGCAGGTACAGAACAGCTGATTGACTGGCTGAAAGTTCGTGCACGTCCATTCCTATTTTCAACATCATTGACTCCTGGAGATGCGGCTGCATGTATCGAAGCAATCAATATCATGTCCGAATCGACAGAAAAGGTTGAAAAGCTTTGGGAAAACGGAAGATATCTAAAAGAAGGCTTAAAGAATCTTGGTTTTGATATTGGCCATTCCGAAACGCCAATTACCCCATGCATCATAGGGAAAGAAGATCTGACCCAATTATTTTCGCGCAGGCTGATGGAAGAAGGCGTTTATGCCAAATCAATCACTTTCCCAACCGTTCCTAGAGGTACAGGCAGGGTTAGGAATATGCCTACTGCTGCACACACCAAGGAAATGCTTGATGAGGTTCTAGCAGTTTATGAAAAAATAGGTAAGGAATTGTCTATTATCTAATTAATAATTTCACCAAGAATACTAGAGTTTTTGCTTCAGTTTAATATTAGTAAAAGACACTTCAGGAGGTCCCGTTTATTATGAAAAAAATTCTTATTACTGGCTGTCTCGGCCAAATCGGTTCTGAATTGACACATCGTCTCAGAGTAATGTACGGAACAGAAAATGTTATTGCAACAGATATTCGCCATATTGAAGGCAATCCAGTTATCGAAGGTGGTATATTTGAAATCCTTGATGTGATGGATTACGAAGCAATGCTGGGCCTTTGCAAAAAATATGAAGTCGACACCCTCATGCATCTTGCAGCTCTTTTGTCGGCAGTAGGAGAAGCAAAACCAAAATTCGCATGGGACCTGAATATGGGTGGCCTGATGAACGCCCTTGAAGTTTCCCGTGAGTTAAATCTAAAACTCTTTATACCGAGCTCCATCGCTGCCTTCGGACCAGGAACACCTGCAGATATGACACCACAGGATACGGTACAAAGGCCAACTACTATGTATGGCGTCACAAAGGTATCCGGAGAATTACTATGCGACTACTATTTTACTAAATATGGTGTTGACGTGCGCGGAGTAAGGTTCCCTGGACTGATTTCATACAAGACTCTTCCAGGCGGGGGAACAACTGACTACGCAGTAGATATTTACTATGAAGCTCTTAAGAACAAGAAGTATACATCTTTCATTGGTAAAGGAACCTATATGGATATGATGTATATGCCTGATGCAATCGAAGCAATTATCCAATTGATGGAGGCTGACCCTTCACGATTGAAGCACCGTAACGCATTTAACATCACGGCGATGAGCTTTGAGCCGGAACAAATTGCTGCATCCATTAAGAAATTCATTCCTGAATTCGAAATTTCATATAATGTTGACCCTGTACGCCAAGGCATCGCAGATTCATGGCCGAATAGCATTGATGCCTCTGCTGCACGTAAAGAATGGGATTTCAATCCACAATACGATTTGGATCGTATGACAAAAGATATGCTGGAAAATTTATCCGACAAATTAGGCATCCCTTTTAGGGAACTTGCATTAGCCTATTAGTTTCTGGAATAATCATCCGTCTATGAATCTATTATAATTCATCTTTATGAAAAAGACAATTGTATTTTTCGGGTGGACTGCTTCCTAGGAATTATGTTATCGTAAGTTATACTACAATAACAAAATATGAACAAAGGGTTATATGAATCTTGCTTAATATTTAACAATAAGCAATATAGGGGAGGAAACGAAATGGCAAACAAGGAATTGAATAGGGGCTTAAGTTCACGTCATATTCAAATGATTGCTTTAGGCGGTACGATTGGTGTAGGTCTATTTATGGGATCTTCCAGCACAATTGGATGGACGGGGCCATCCGTTATGCTCGCCTATGGAATTACAGGTATTTTTCTATATTTAATTATGCGCGCCATGGGCGAAATGCTCTACTTGGAACCAAGTACAGGTTCGTTCGCAACATTTGGTTATAAGTATATCCATCCACTAGCCGGATTTATGACTGCATGGAGCAACTGGTTCCAGTGGGTGGTTGTCGGCATGGCAGAAGTTATCGCAATTGGCACATATATGCATTATTGGTATCCAGATCTTCCTGCTTGGATTCCTGGTCTTATTGCTATGGCCATTCTTGGGGCAGCAAACTTTATTTCTGTTAAATCATTTGGTGAATTTGAATTTTGGTTTGCTTTGATTAAAGTCGTTACAATTATCTTGATGATTGTTGCAGGTTTCGGCCTAATTTTCTTCGGCTTCGGTAATGGCGGAGACGCGATCGGCCTATCAAACCTTTGGAAAAACGGCGGTTTCTTTACTGGCGGACTGAAAGGGTTCCTTTTTGCCCTATCACTTGTTGTTGGTGCTTATCAAGGTGTAGAACTTATCGGGATTACAGCTGGTGAAGCGAAAGATCCACAGAAAACAATCAGGAATGCGATTCAAAGTACCATTTGGCGTATCCTCGTTTTCTATATTGGTGCCATCTTTGTTATTGTTACTGTTTATCCTTGGGATCAATTGCATGCTATCGGAAGCCCGTTCGTAGCAACTTTTGCAAAAATTGGTATTACAGCTGCAGCTGGAATCATTAACTTTGTTGTTATCACTGCTGCATTGTCTGGCTGCAACAGCGGTATCTACAGCGCAGGGCGTATGCTTTATACTCTTGGTGTCAATGGACAAGCGCCAAAAGCGTTTGCGAAGGTTTCGAGTAACGGAGTTCCTTTATTCGGTACAATAGGGGTATTGATCGGACTTGGCGTTGGCGTTGTGTTAAGTTATATTGCACCAGAAAAACTGTTTGTGTACGTCTATGCTTCAAGTGTTCTACCAGGGATGGTTCCTTGGTTTGTCATTCTGATCAGCCAAATCAAGTTCAGGAAAGTCCATGCTGATAAAATGGCCAGCCATCCATTCAAAATGCCTTTTGCGCCTGTCACTAACTATGTGACAATTGCCTATCTGACAGCGGTGCTTGTTGGTATGTGGTTCAACGAAGACACTCGTATTTCACTTATTGCGGGTATCGTCTTCCTGGCTATTGTGGTAATCAGCTTTTATGCTTTTGGAATAAACAAGCGTGTACCTGCGGATCTTCAAGCAGAGGATATGACAGATAAGAAAGCAGTTTAAACTTTAATAGCAGGATAGGGACAGTTTCTATAAATTGTCCCTATTTTTTCTTAAAGACGTGTTGCTAAGTAAGCAAATGGAATAACATGTAGAGAATCTTAATATAGAAACTCAGGTGATAACAATGAAGTATCGATCAGCATTTGAAATTATTGGTCCGGTTATGATTGGGCCTTCTAGTTCACATACAGCTGGTGCCGTCCGCATTGGCCGCGTTGCCCGAACCCTGTTCGAGAGACAGCCAAAAAAGGCAGTTCTCTCGCTTTATGGTTCCTTTGCAAAAACATATAAAGGGCATGGAACAGACTTAGCCCTTGTAGCGGGCTTACTAGACTTTGATACGTTCGACGAGCGGATTCCTGATGCATTGGCGATAGCGGAACAATCGGGTATGGAGGTCATCTTTCAAGAGGAAAAGGCCGTTACAGAACATCCAAACACAGTAAAGATTAATCTTTTTGCGGAGGATAAAGAGATGGAGATCATTGGTATCTCTATCGGTGGAGGATCGATTGAAATAACAGAAATCAACTCCTTCAAGCTAAAGTTATCGGGTGACCCCGCCATACTAGTCATGCATAATGACCGTTTTGGAGTAATCAGCTCGGTAACATCCATTTTTTCGCAAAATAAAATAAATATTGGTCATATGGAAGTGGCCAGGAAAGATAAAGGCGACATGGCCATCATGGTCATTGAATCCGATGAAAAGATAAATGACCAGTTGGTAAACGATTTGCAAAAGCTTGACAACGTTATAAGTGTCATCCGTATGGTTGACTAATCGGTGTTTTCAGGGTTGAACACTAGATTAATAGAAGACAGCAGGGGGAAATGTTATGTTTCGTAATGTAGCTGAACTTGTTTCGCTGGCGGAACAACATCAGGTAAAAATAGCCGAAATCATGATTCGGCAGGAAGTAGAAGTTACAGGTCTTTCCCGTGAAGAAGTGTTTTCCAAAATGGACCAGAACCTGACCGTAATGGAACGGGCTATCGAACGGGGCTTAAATGGAGTAAAATCACGCACAGGACTCACAGGCGGAGATGCAGTATTGCTGCAAAACTATATTAAGAGCGGAAAGTCTCTGACGGGCTCATTGCTTTTGGATGCTGTTAGCAAGGCGGTTGCCACGAATGAAGTCAATGCTGCGATGGGCATCATTTGTGCGACGCCAACTGCCGGTTCGGCGGGAGTTGTCCCTGGTACGTTATTTGCGGTAAAGGATAAACTCAATCCAACTAGACAGGAAATGATTGAATTTTTATTTACGGCAGCGGCGTTTGGATTTGTCGTTGCAAACAATGCATCCATTTCAGGCGCTGCAGGCGGTTGCCAGGCAGAGGTGGGTTCGGCTTCAGGTATGGCAGCAGCTGCAATTGTTGAATTGGCTGGTGGTACGCCTAAGCAATCAGCTGAAGCAATGGCCATCACCTTAAAAAATATGCTGGGTCTTGTTTGCGACCCGGTTGCCGGTCTCGTTGAAGTGCCCTGCGTGAAACGGAATGCAATGGGTGCATCGAATGCTTTGACAGCAGCGGATATGGCGCTTGCCGGGATAACTAGCAGAATTCCATGTGATGAAGTCATAGGAGCCATGTATGCAATTGGACAGTCAATGCCTTCTGCGTTAAGGGAAACAGCCGAAGGTGGACTGGCCGCTACCCCGACCGGACGGAGGCTCGAAGCGGAAATCTTTGGGCAGCCTAAGGAAAAACTGGTTGATTATTTAGTATAACTACTTCAAAAAGCTGCCGGTTACTCCTGGCAGCTTACTTTATTGGTTTCTATTCTATCTTTACCTTGATTTTATCTATTGCATTGTATCCATAGCCTTTTTTGTTCCAAAAGGGTGATGTTGGCTGAATTCTATTTGTAGAATCTGTTGCTCTTGATAAGATCGTGTATTCCCCTTTCTCTACTATAGACCATTCATATGACCAAGAAACCCATTCATAACCACTGGAATTTTCATTTTCGATTTTCGCATTTAACCACGTTTTCCCATTATCAGTACTGACCTCTACCTTTGTTATATACCCTTTCCCTGTCCAAGCGATACCTTTAATTAGGTGCTTACCAGTATTAAGAACATCCATATCTAACGGTTTTTGTATGGTAGAGTTAACATTTATATTTGTGACGGGCTTAGTATCTTTGTTACTCTCTTTATGTGGATAATAAACATAGTCAATGGACTGAAATGGCCCTTTAAAATTAGAATCAGTAATGGTTATTTGCTTAATCCACTTAACAGAAGCCATACCATACCATTGTGGAACGATCAATCTTAATGGATAACCATGTTTAAACGGAATTGGTTGATCATTATACTCATAAGCAATAATGGTATCAGGATGTAGTGCCTTTTCCAAAGGTAAACTCCGAGCATAAGTATAAATGGAATCTAAGTCAGTTCTTTTTCCGTAATCATACCCTTCCACGATCACTTCTTTTGCCCCTACTCTTATTCCCGCTAGGTCAAGAAGGGTTCGCATCGGAACTCCTTTCCAATACCCTTGGCTAATGGCACCCTTTTCCCATTGTTCTCCAAATACTTTAGGGTCAAAAAAACTACGTTTGTTTCCTGCGCATTCAAGGATTACTTTAACCGTTTTCGATGGGAGTTGTAGGAGATCTTGCATGGAGAGCAGCTTTTGAGTTAAGACAAAGCCATTTATAGGAAGCCAATAGTTGGAATAAGAAAGAGAAGGATAAGAAAAGTGGTTTTGTCTATAAAATAAACGATTATGGATGATATCAGTTTCTATAAACTGAATGGGTGTTTCCTGACTTTCAGGATGTAAACTACGTGTCGTTAGATGAGGCTTCATATCTGGATATTGAGAGTTGGGCATCCTTTCCCTCCTAACAAAAAAATTCAATATAAATAAATATGATGTTCTTTTTCTTTTTAGACCCTAATCTGTCGGGGATTCATTGTATTCCGAAAGGGGTTTATGGAATAATTATTAGTGTCGTAACTAGGATTAAGAAATTTAATTTGATGGAGGTAAATGAGGATGTCGGACAATACAGCAAGTAAAGTTACAGCTAAAATCCACTTTATGCTAAAATCTACTCCGCCGAGAACAACTTTTCATCAGGATATGTCAATTGAAGAACGGGATATTATGTTAAAACATATTGACTATTGGACAAACAAACAAAATCAGGGGATTGCTCTGGTCTTCGGTCCTGTTTTAAATCCTTCAGCTCCGCATGGACTAGCCATAATTGAAGTTGAAAATGAAGCTCAAGTACCAAAACTTGTCGAAGAAGACCCAGCTGTAATTGCTGGTATAATGGAAACTGAATTTTACCCTATGAAAGCAGTGCTGCCGAAACACGCTTGACCCTGTAGGCAGTGTTACTTAAAAATGAAACTTGAATAAACAAAAGTAAATGGCTCAGTATTGGACTGAGCCATTTACTTTATCAATACAAATATAACAAAATAGAGACTTTTGGATTTTATATATAATTCAAGAAAAGGAAATATAGACCAATTTTAAGTTTATTATATTATAATTAAAAGAGATTAATAGAAATTCATGATGTAAATACCATTTGGTATAAAGAGAATGTTGAAGGGGGAAACACATGAATGATCCCAGCAAAAATAGATCCTTTTTCAATTACTACAATTAGCAAAAAAAGCGTGGAATCCATCTTCGATTGGTTCGATCACCATAAACAAACGTTCTATACACTTGGTTGGTCCTTTCTTAGTAATCAGCAGCAAATGGAAGAGCTTTTTTACCGGTCCGTTTTAAAAGTCCACAAGGAATTGCCTCGATTTAAAAGTGAAACATCATTCGAAACGTGGGTTACATCCATTTTCATACATACCTGCCGTGAGCTTTGTAAAGAAAGAAGTGTACAAGTGTCAGAAGAAAGTGAACCACGTCAGGATATCTTTAAAGCACTTGATCAATTGAAAGAGTACGAGAAAGAAGCGATGGTCCTTACCTATGTAAAAGGACTGTCTCATGAGGAAGCGGCACATCTTCTCCAAGTTTCAGTGGAAAAGATGAAAGAGCTTTTGTTTTCCGGAATTCAGTCACTTAGAAAAGAAATGGGGTACGGATCACACTATAATGGCTGTAAGGAATATCATAAGGATTACATTGATTATTTAGAAAGAACCCTGGATCGGTCGAAAAAGATTGATTTTGAGATACATATTTATCATTGTCAAGACTGCCAGGATGATTTAGCTGTCTTTCAGGATGTCATGCTAACCATGTTAAATCTTACTGAAGGGATAGAGAATTTCCATGTGCCAGCAGATCTCATGGTGAACGTCAAAGCTAGGATGGCAGAAAAGGAGAAGCTCAGACAACAGAAGAACAAGAAACGTATAAGAATAGGAATTGTTTTGGCAAGTTTTTTTGCATTATTAATAGGGATAGAAGTTTTTACAGGGACTTTTACCAGCCTTTACTATACATGGACAGAAAAAGATCAGGAATTGCGTCCCTTTCTGCAACGGGACCTTGGTGAAAGGCTGAACCTAGAAACGGAAAGCGCTGGGGTGAAAATTAAGATCAGAAGTGCGATTGCTGATGATATTCAGACGCTCGTATTTTATGAAATCGAAGATACAAATGATGAAAATCAATATATGATGAATTATGATGATGGGGTTTTTGTGGAGAATGAACTTGAAATCATGAATACTGAAGGCCATCCTAGGTATTATCCTCCTGACCTTAAGTCTGAAGAAAATAATAAAGAAAAGAACGTGTTTCAAGGGAAGATTAGTCTGATGCCACTCAAAACGGAAAATGGGACGATCAAACTGAAGATCACAAAGCTCCTGAAATTGATTCGTGATTCCTCTGACCGGAATGATATTAGCGCTAACGAGAACATAGGATATGAAACAGGGGAATGGAACTTTGAGATTCCTGTGACAAAACAGCCTTCCGTTGAATATGCCTTGAATGAACAAATAGAAGTCGAGGGAGTCCCGGTTCGATTTGATAAACTAACCATAGCTCCAACAGCCACGATTCTGCAATATGGGATTAATAATGAAAAGCCAGAGAAAATGATTGATGTTCTTAATTTTGACAATCTGGAAGTGAACAATAAAAAAGTGAAACCTGATATATATGGCAGCTCTTTTATGGACTCACAACAAGACATGAATTGGACTACTTTTCAAACAAACTTTGACCCTTTTTTTGGAGAAAAGCCAAAAGAGGTTAACGTTCAACTCGGATCTATTAATTTAACGTTTCAAGACCCAAAAACCATCGAACTGGATGCTACTAAGCAATATCCTCAAACTTTTGAATATGCAGGCAGTACAATCTCTATCGACAAACTGGAGGTTGGACAGCCTTCCATTATTGTCATAAGCGATCATGAAATTAAGAATCGAGCGTATGAGGCGCTTAACTTCAATATTGTGGGAGAGGATGAAAATGAGTCTGTTTCGATGGAGATGAATACGGATGGAGTGCTTGTTGATAAAAACGGGATGGAATACGATACAGATAAAATGACTGTCCCATTTGAAGAAATCGAGCGGCCTCGCTATTTTGTTACCGTTCAAACCATGAAGATAGACGGTAACGGCGCTGGGGAGAAAGTGATTCCCAAAAGGCTGCAGATTTTTGGATATAGTTCAACGAAATTTTTGGATGATGTTGTGAAGATTTCTTTTAAATAAACTAATTGCTATAACGGGCGCTAGACTATGAAGATTAGAGCTGTCATTTTGGCAGCTTTTTCTTTTTGTATTAGTGGGGAAGTTTAGTCTTAGTAACCATCAAAAGTATAATAAGCGGAGATTTTCCGGTTAGATGTAGAATGGAGCTCGTTTCGGGGAAAATAAGGGGAGATTTTCCGACTACGGAAAGCAAAATCTCCCTTTTTTACGTTTTTCGAGTCAATAGGCGGAATCTCTCCGTTTATTTAAGCCTTTTTTAATAATAATTACAAGTTAAGCGGAATCTCTCCGTCTATTTATCAGCGGGGGGCTTAACCTGATTCCCCAACCGATAAATGACCTCTGTTCCTAGATGCGGAAATCAGCAGCTTTTTATCGACCAGCTTTGAAAGATCAATCAATAATATGAACCTATTTTTTAGAGGAAATGACTCTAATTGGGCATTTGCGATAGTTTCTCTATCAAATGTTGATATTCCCTTCGATCGTTATTACCGCTGTTCCAGCTACTTCAATGATTGGTGCATTATTTTCGGAATGAACCGTTATATATAATGTACCTGGTCTGCCAATTGCGTGGCCTTGACCTATTTTAAGATGATGAGTTTGTTTATTTGAAAGAAATCCTTCTAAAAACAAATACCCGGCTAAGGCGCCATTTGCTGCACCAGTTACAGGATCCTCGTTGATTCCGATGCCAGGGGCGAAATCTCTTGTATAAATATCAAACTCCCCATTTGTATCAAAGGTAAATAAATGAGTGGTTGAAATATTATACTCCCGATTCATGCTGCCTAACTCTTTTAGTTGCGGCTCAGCTAAATCAATCGCTTTACGTGTTTTTACTGGAACAAGCAGATGCCAGTTTCCGGTATTGCTTAGTTGAATTGGATATCTTTCATCCAGATCAGTTGTTTGAATACCGGCTAGTTGGGCAAGTGTGTCTTTATTGATTTCAATTTCTTTCACCCTTGGAGCTACCTGGGTCATAGAAACACTAATCAATTGATTGTTTTCTTTTATCCATTTTACCGGAATCAATCCTACATTGGTTTCAAAAACAATCTGATCAGCTTTTTCTAACCAATTGTATTTGGTTCCAAGTAACCATGATAGACCAATTGTTGCGTGGCCGCAAAAATTAATTTCCTCCAGCGGTGTAAAATATCGCACTTTAAAATCTGCCTCAGGATGAGACGAAGGCAATAAAAAAACGGACTCTGGAAGGTTCAATTCATTGGCAATTTTTTGCATCTCTTCCGCACATAAAATTTCCGCATGGGGAATGACCCCCGCAGGATTTCCACCAAACGATACATCGGTAAAAGCATCAATATGGTAAACTGGGATTTGTTTCATGTTATTTCTCCTCCTTGAACTTTTGTACTTTAATCATATGCACTACTTATGTATAAGTAAAATGAATATTATGAATCGAATACATGAGAAATTTTAATGTAAATTCACCTCAAAAATAAATAAGTGCCCTTATTTTAGGAAACGGAGGAGGGAACCATGACTGTTTTTCAATATGAAGTATTTCTTAAGGTTGTAGACACAGGGAATTTTACGAAGGCTGGCGAAAATTTAGGACTCACTCAATCTGGTGTCAGCCATAATATATCTGCTTTGGAGTCAGAACTGGGGATAATTCTATTAAATAGAGGCAGAAATGGGGTTTCATTGACGGATGCAGGAAAACGGATGATTGGTCATATGAGGAATATTGTGTCAGAGTCGGAACAGATTAAACAAAAGACGGCTGCAATTCTTGGGATAGAATTGGGTAAAGTTAAGATCGGAAGTTTTCCAAGCGCTTCAGCTAAATTATTGCCTGGCGTTATTTCTTATTTCAAAAGCAGGTATGAAGGGATTGAGTTGGAGCTATATGAGGGGAGCTATGACAAAATTACTGAATGGGTAGAAAGTGGAGTGGTCGATATTGGATTTGTTTCGCTGCCGGTTAAAAGGTTGGAGACGATTCCTCTTTTAAAAGATAAATTAGTTGTGCTAGTACCTAGCGGTCACCCTTTCCATGAGCATAAGTCCTTAACCATAGAGGAGTTATCGCAGGTACCCTTTATCTTGCCAAAGGCAGGCTGTGAGGTACTGATCAAGGAAAGGTTTCAATCCAAAGGATTAAAACCTAATATTCAATTTGAGATAGAAGATAATCAAACCATTATCTCAATGGTCCTAGAAGGACTTGGGCTAACCGTTGTTCCTCGATTAACATTACCAAACTGGTTGACACAAATTTCTACTGTTGAACTTGTTCCTGAAACCTATCGTTCTATTGGATTAGCAGTAAAGTCTATTAAGGATTGTACGCCTGCTGTAAAAGAATTTATCATTGCCTCGCAAAAATTTGTGGAAATAAATAGTGGAAACTCTCTCTAGGAATACTAGAATCCAAGGACAGGAACTTTTAAAAAATAGGAAGAGGCAGGAGCAGCCAACTAAGATCCGTTAAGGTGAAACTTACCGTATGTAAATGAGGTTTTTCTATTAAAAAATTAAAAAGCCAAAAATGAACAAGTTAGAAATACTTGTAAATTTTTGGCTTGTACAGATCATTGTTTAAGAAGATAATCAGGTGTTGGTTCATTTGATTAAATTCTTTTCCTACAAAATACTTGAGGGTAAGGGTACTTTTGATATAGTAGAGAACTTTTTTGCGCCCACTTAATGAGTTCCTACTCTTAAAATACATATGGAATTACAAAATTGCTTATAAACAGAATAGCAATCAAATATAGCGCAGGGTGAACTTCCTTCCCTTTCCCCATTAAAAGCTTCATTAATGGGTATAGAATAAAGCCGATAGCCATGCCATCTGCAATGCTATACGTCAATGGAATCAGTACAATAATTAGAAGTGCTGGGAAACTCTCTGTTAAATCGTCCATTGAAATATGAACAATGTTCTGCAGCATGAGTACACCGATTAAGATTAGAATGGGCGATACCGCACTGGCGGGAACCATTTTAATCACTGGAATAAACAAGATCGAAATAAGAAACATAAACCCGGCAACAACGCTGGTTAAGCCTGTTCTTCCACCAGCGGTAATCCCCGCTGCAGCTTCCACTGATGAAACGGTAGGACTCGTTCCAAAGATTCCAGCAGATAAAACCGAAACAGCAGTTGCCTGGAGTGATTTTTTACTGCTCTCAGGGCGGTTTAACATCTTGCTCTGCCCATGGATCAAGCCGATATTTTCAAACAAAACCACCATTGCAAATGAAATGGATGTTAGCCAGAATACGATATTACCTGCTTGTGCCCACGAAGCCTTCCCAAACACGTCAAAGTATTCATGGAATGATGCCCTTGAAAAAGAAGCTCCCTCAAAAGTGGCTCCCCCAAGCCAAATCGATAATAACGAGGTAATCATAATACTTAATAAAAGATTTCCTGGCACATTTTTAATAAATAAAAAAACCGTAATAATCAAACCAATAAATGTCGTGATGACTGAGGGACTGCTTAAATCCCCAATGGCAAGCAGGGTGTGCTCAGAATTCGTAATAATACCAGCATTGTCAAACCCAATTAAAATCAATAAAATTCCAATACCAATCGTAATGGCTTCTTTTAAGGAATTAGGAATGGCGGATGTAATTACTTTCGCCATTGGTGTAAAGGCAATAGCAACAAAGATCAACCCTGAAACAAAAGTCATCGCCAACGCTTCCTGCCATGTAAATCCCCCTGATTGAACGATGGTATAGGTAAACATGGCATTGAGCCCCATACCAGGAATGAGAAGAAGCGGTGTATTACTCCATAATCCTGCAAGTATACATCCCAAAAAACTAGTTAATATTGTCGCAATGATTCCCGCCTCCATTGGAATTCCAGCCACTGCCAAAATCGTTGCGTTAACAATAATAATGTAGACCGCGGTTATATATGAAATAAAACCTGCAGAAAATTCGGTTGAGATTGTCGTACCATGTTCATGTAATTTAAAAAATCGTTCCATTTCAATCCCCTTTCTAACGACCGATGAAATCGATAGTTATCATATCATGGACTTACACTATACGAAAAATATATAATTTATATAGAAACCATACATTTTTTATATAGTAGGAGAAATCAATGGACATTAAACAATTACGGTATTTTATAGCAATAGCTGAGGAAAAGAATATTACGGCGGCTGCTAATCGGCTGCATATGTCTCAACCACCGCTCAGCATACAGTTGAAACAATTGGAGGATGAGCTAGGTGTTAGATTAATCGAGCGAAAGGGTAAGAGTATGGAGTTAACTGATAAAGGAAATGTGCTCTATAATCGTGCTTTGCATCTTGTGAACAGTGTGGAAGAACTAAAAAATGAGTTAAAGGAAACAGATGAGGGGAAAAGGGGCGTTCTCTCTGTGGGGATCAATACCTTACCGGTTACGGGGTTTCCAGAAATGCTCCAATCCTTCCACAAAAAATATCCCCTTGTTTCTGTAAAAGTTGTTCAAAATGATTCTCTTTATTTAGCGGAAATGGTAAAAACGAGGGCTATTGAAATGGCATTTGTACGGCTTCCACTTGAACATCGTGGTTTGACTTATCATCATCTAATTAATGAGCCCTTTGTTTTCGTGAGTAAGAAGGAGGTAAATATACAATCTTTGGAAGAAATTTCTCATATGCCCCTAATTATTCCAAGTTCTGAGGGCCTAGGCATCTATAACACTATTCATGAGGCATTTTCTAGACAGAAGCTTCCACTAATAAGTATTGCGGAATGCTCTGATATGCAAGTATTAATGGAGATGGTTAAGGGAGGGATGGGAGCAACAATCGTGCCAAAATCTGTTTTAGATGTCTATGGAAACACAAGTCTCTACTCAACACCGATTAAGGATGCTAATTTAACCTCTTCTCTAGGAGTCATTTGGCTTGAACATCATTTTGTCTCAGCACCTGTAAAAAATTTTTTTGAGCTGGTCAAGGAATCATATAGGCTTTCACAGCTTTAAGACATCTTTATCTGATTATCCTGAAAAATAATAATCAAAAAGTGATCAAATTTGACAATAGATTTGATATCTTTAGCATTTGATGATGATGAGTGTTTAAAAAAAGAATCCCCTGGGTTTATCCAGGGGGAGAAGTTATTTTAGGTAGTATTTATCTCTAAAAGAAGTGTCAGCAATCTTGTCTACATAAAATTCACCATTCTAAATAAATTAAAAAAGTCCTTATCGATACATAAGGACTTTTGAAACTAGAGTTGTCTTGCTCCAAGATAGCGAGATTTCCAGTAAGAGATATTCATATTGGAAATTTCAACTCCTCGGGAACCAGAATGAACGAACTTACCATTTCCCACGTAGATTCCCATATGTGAAGGACCTTTTTTATACGTTTCGTAATAGACAAAATCGCCAACGGATAAAGTAGACACAGGTTTCATCTTGTTCCAATATCCAGCAACAGTCTGACGAGATACGGATTTTTGTTTGTTGATCACATAGTAAATAAATCCACTGCAATCAAAACCGCTTGGAGTAGTTCCTCCCCACTTGTAAGGGCTGCCAACCACAGTTTTAGCGTTTTGAATCAACTTGTTTTTATTAATGGTAGACACTGCAGGTTTATTTGCTGCGGGAGCTGGAGCAACAGGTGATGTTACAGTACCACTACTAATTTTTAATTTTTGACCTATTCTAATTAGATCCGATTTCAATCGATTCCCCGCTTTTAATTGTGTCACAGTTGTCCTATACTTCTTCGCGATTGATGACAAGCTATCACCGGATCTTACCGTATATACTAATGAAGATGAACTAGTGCTAGATTTAGTCACGACCTTGCCTTTTTCAGGTATGTATATACTTTGACCTATTTTGATTCTATCACTTGATAATTTATTAGCTTTCTTAATCTCTGAAACTGATACTTTATATTGCTTTGAATACTTTGATAAAGTATCCCCACTTTTAACTTTGATTGTTGCAGCCATGGCCGACGTACTATATAAAGAAGTCCCGAATACGGTAGCTGTAACGAATGCTATAATTTTCTTTTTCATTTGTATCCCCTTAGTAATCGTTTCTTTTACTAATTTTAGTTTACCTATCACTTGAATAATTTGCTATAATTTGTCGAAATCGTAAAATTAATGTAATGACTTTGTAATAAATTGTAGTTAATCAGATATTGATAGTTTGTTAAAAGGAACCTCAAATAGCCATAAGCCGCCTACAAGGTATGGGAATAGAGGGAATGATGATTACCGGGGATAATCATCAGACAGCAAAAGCAATAGCTGGACAAGTAGGTATAGAAAATGAAATTGCTGAGGTTCTTCCTGAAGGAAAGGCTGATGAAATTAAGTATAGAGTTGGTTATGTTTCACTTTTATAAGGGGGTGCGTTACCGGAAAGCCCCAATGAGAAAAGGCTCTGACCAAGAGGGAGTCGTCAGAGCCTTTTTTCATTGTGATTTTGGGATATTCTTTTTGCAAGAATTTCATACTATATGGCTTATTAGTACTTATACTAGTCCATCTAAATATCTTAATTTGTATTATCTCTAAAAGAAGTGTCAGCAATCTTGTCTACATAAAATTCACCGTTCAAATATTTGACCACAGAAACACTGCAATTATCATGGTGAATATACCTGCTCATTTTTGCTAATTGCATTAAATAGTTGCCTATTGTAACCCCATGTGAAAATACTAGAACATTTCCACCATCATTTTTATGCTTATGAATGATTTCATCGATAGCGGAACTTGTTCGTGTAAAAAGCTGTAGGTAGGATTCCCCTTCAGGTGCTGACATATTTAAATCTTTAAGACTAAACAATGTCTCTAGGATATTCCCATGTTGATCCAGAATGTCCGTTTGTAATAGAGATTCCAAAATACCAAAGTTCATTTCCTTTAGACGTGGATCAGTAATGATGGGGATGTTGCGATGGCCAATGGCGTACCTAGCCGTATCTACTACTCTCTGGCTTTCACTTGCGTATACTGCTTTAAATTCGAAATCAGATAAACCGATTCCTACAGATTTAGCCTGTTCAATTCCTTTGTCCGTAAGAGGTGAATCACAAAATCCCTGCAATCGTTTCTCTACATTAAAAAGGGTCTCCCCATGCCGGACAAAATAAAGGTTCACTTCTTTTTCAGAGGACACGCGTAACCACCTGCTTTGTATTGGATTTAATTGATGATAAAATGAATTTTACCACACCTTCGAGTAGTTAGTAACTAAATAAACCAAGCATTTCCAATCCAACCAGGAGTGGGAGGTATTTTTATAGGAAATGTTTGAATGGATAGGAGCTTTCGTTTTGGAAAAAGTATGGGCAAAAATAAATGCAGTTTTAATCGCAGATGATCCAAAGACATTTGTAACTAGAAGAATATCAGAAACAAACCTTGAATTCGGGGGGATTCGTGGGGACCGGCACTTTGGTGTAACCAGTAAGGCTGATTCAAGGCAGCCGATGTATCCAAGAGGAACAGAGATTCTAAACCGCCGCCAAATAACGATTGTGTCCGTAGAGGAATTAGACAGGATTGCAGAAGAATTAGGTGTTGAATCTGTTCTGCCAGAGTGGTTAGGGGCTAATCTCTTGGTAAAGGAATTTCCGGAATTAACAAAACTCACCATGGGTTCACGAATCCTTTTCCCAAGTGGTGCAGGATTAATATGTATGGGGGAAAACCAGCCCTGCACCTTGCCCGGGGATGAAATCCAAAAGCATTATGAAGATTACGAAAAGTTATCCGTCCGTTTTGTGCGTGCAGGTTATAAGCGGCGGGGGATTGTATGTGCAGTAGAAAGGCCTGGAATCATTCACGAAAATGATGAAGTGCAGATTTTGGTTAATAATTTTAAAAATCCAATGCAATAATTGGCTGGGAATAACAACGTACATAAATTTAAAAATACTAGGCGAACATTGACAGGTGCTGTTCGCCTGGTGTTTTATGGATGAAGTTCTAATTCTCACAAATTTGTTTCCACATATTTATAATATTCATGTCTTAATTCTTGTAATGTTAACTCATATAACTGACGATCATCAGTTGATTTATAAATTTCCATGTTTAGTAACTGCTGGATGATTAACTGTTTTTCATTACCTCTCACTCTGGATTGCTCTCCTTCAGAAATGTGATTTATAGTACCTGATTATTGATAATAATGGTTCATGACTGAGTTATTTAAATAGTTCTCTAATTTCACCTTAAGGTCACTAGATTCTATTAATTTTTTTGTATGATTTAAAAATAACTCTTCATCCCTTATTTCTAGTGCCAGATCTATTTGAAATTGCAAATAGTTTAAGTTCAATTCTAAGTCAAAGTCAGTTACAAGCCTTCCTTGGTAAAAATAATGGTCCAAATCTTCAAGGGCTATATAGAAATGTCCTTGGTTATTGATGATAGCTAGAACATACCACCCATTATTAAAAGTAAAGTTTTGTTCATTAGAGACTTCAATTATATCCATTTTGTTAATAGTTAAGGTAGTTGCATGTATACTACCTGGACAAAAACAGTCAGTTTGATGTGTAAACGTTTCTTTTGCGATGAAATACTGAATCATGCTTTTACCTCCCCGAAAAAAAGCGTAATGGAATATTTTTGAGATTTTAATTGAATTTATTTATAGCTACACAAACGTATTTTCCCTTTATAGAGTTGATTTAAACGTTAAATCTCTTAATTAATTTCTACAACATCCAAGTTACAGCAAGGGCAGGTAGAATAATGATTGTCATAATCATTTTCAACGAGCTTTCTTTCATTGATATACCCACACCACATGCATAAAAAGGAGTTTAGTGGTACTAGTTATTATTCCCTTACTATAAAAAAAACAAAAAAGGAACGGAGAAAACCGTTCCCTTTTTGACTAGATGCTGATGCCTCTTAAAGTATTTAATTACTTAGTGAATTTTAGTTTAATATCACCATTATAAGGTATATGCTCAACAGTTATGGTTATATCTTTCCCATCTTTATCTTTACCTTTTCTTTTATAGGTGAATTTATTTTCATTAAGCTCTGTTAATTCAAGAACAGCACCATACTTCATCCCTAGGGAAACATGGGCTCTTATCTTATTTCCATGTACGACATCGAAATAGCCATAATCACCGCGGCTTTCACCAGTCTTGGCATCAAAAAATTCATATTTATTTGTCTTATCATCATATTTGGCAAGACCTAAATAATTTGAATTATAACTGGATACATCGTTGCCATTTTCATCTAATGCCACGGTTCCTTGCCATAGGGTACCTGCTAATATTTTATCCCCATCAATGTTTGTCACTACTTCTCCTGTAGTCGATTGCAACTTTTTATCCGGATCAGTAAAGGAAAGTTCTGTTTCTTTATAAGGAATATGATCAACAAATACCTCTACATCGTTACCATTAGCATCTTTACCCATTCTTTTATAGGTAAACATATCTTTATTTAGCTCTGTTATTTTGACAACAGCCTGGTAACCCATCGATTCTGAAATTAATACTCTAACCTTCCCATCGTTGGTGATAAAGAAAGTTCCTTTATCGCCACGACTTTCTTTGGTGGTTTTATCAAAAAATTCATATCTCGATGTTTCATCGTCATATTTGGCAAGACCAATAAAGTTTGCATTATATTTTGTTAAGTCATTATTATCTTTATCATATACCTTTGTTCCTTGCCAGTTTGTATTGCTTAGTATACTAGCCAATTTCTGCCCTTTAGTTACCTTATTTTCCTTTATACTATCTTTAGCTTTTTGTTCTTGCTTCTGTTCACTTTGATTTGCTTGTGCAATGGTGTTACAACCTGTTAGTAATAATGTGAACCCGAGTAGTATTGAGGAAAATGTTTTTACTTTTTTATTCATTTTGTAGTCTCCTTATTTCATTATTGTAGTGTATTTAATAATAGTATCTATAATTTATAGAAAAAATATGGCTTATTTTTACTTAGTGAGGCTTATACGATCCTGTTATTTCGCTCGTGCTTTTAACAAAATTTGTTCAATCTCTTTAAATCCTTTTGCTCGTGCGTGTTGTAAAGGTGTCACATTCTTATTATCAGGAATATTGACATTTGCCCCATGATCTATTAGTAATTGCACTGTTTGCTGCTGTTTTTCGTCACCGTTACCCAAAAAAATCGCTTCTAGTAAAGCTGTCCAACCTAGATTATTTACATGATTAACATCAACATCAGTACTGGTAAGAAGTTCTTTAATAACATCCACATATCCATGTTCAGAGGCAGGGATTAAAGCAGTTCCTCCATACCGGTTAGTTACAGATGGGTCGGCACCTGCTTCAATCGTAAGTTTAAGAATATCTATATATCCTTCAGCGCCAGCATACAGGAAGGGGTTATTTTTCATGTTGTCCTGGATGTTGACATCTGCCCCCGCGTCAATTAGGATTTTTGCATTCTCTACGTCATTGTTATAAGTCGCAATCATCGTGGCAGTTCGACCTTGGGAGTCCTGTGAATTAATATCAATACCTTCCTCAATTAGTCTTCTTATGGTGTCCGTTTCTTTGTGTTCTGCAGCTTGAAATAGTTGTTGATTCACTTCTATCTCTCCTTTTCTCTCATTTTGCTGTTTATTTGGATCTCCAGCGTTTTCAGAGGCACATCCCTGAAGAATGAAAATACATCCAATGATTATTGTCAGCCACCTCCACATCACAAGCTCACCAGCCTATCGTTAATCTTTACTTAAGTTATGTTAATGCTTAATCTTAAACTCCCTCTAAATAATTTCTTAAAAAAAGATAAACTTTTTAAGAAAATTTCTTAATATATCCATAAAAAAAATACCGCCACCTTAGTGACGGTATCTAAAACAGATTAATTAATTTACACATTGAATCGATACCCGGCTCCCCAAACAGTTTCCAAGAATTTGGGTTGTGAAGGATCCCTTTCAATTTTCCCTCGTATTTTCCTGATATGAACTGTCACTGTTGAAACATCTGCTGCTGATTCTAACTCCCATATATTTTCATATAGCTGTTCTTTGCTTAATACTTGATTTGGATGCATGACAAGAAACACAAACAAATCGAATTCTTTTGTTGTGAACGGAATTTCTTCTCCGTTCATATGAACTTTGCGCGCTGACTTATCAATGGATATTCCATGAACGAAAATGGTATTTGATTTAGCTTGATTTCCTGCTAAACGTTCAAAACGCTCTAAATGTGCTTTCACCCTAGCTACCAGTTCACTTGGACTAAAAGGTTTGGTAATATAATCGTCCGCCCCTAAACCGAGACCTCGAATTTTATCGATCTCGTCTTTTTTAGCGGATACAAACAAAATAGGAATATTTTTAACCGCACGTATTTGTTTACATATCTCAAACCCATTTACACCTGGGAGCATGACATCCAAAATAATTAAATCATAATGATTTTGAAGAGCTAGTAGGAGACCTGAATCACCATCATGATGAATTTCAACATTAAAATGATTAATTTCTAGATAGTCTCTTTGCAGTTCTGAAATACTAACATCGTCTTCAATAAGCAATATCTTTTTCACCATACATCTCCTTTCTTCTTTAAGGAAAAGAAGATACTTGTACCTTTACCTAGCTTGCTTTTAGCCCACATTTCCCCTCCATGCTCTTGAATGACATGTTTTGTGATCGCAAGTCCTAAGCCACTTCCGCCTGTCTGAGAATTTCTAGATTGTTCTGCCCGGTAAAAGCGATCAAAAATGTAAGGTAAAGCAGCCGGCTCGATCCCTTGTCCGTTATCCTTTACTTGAACAGTTATGTCAGAAATTCCTTCATTTAGAGAAATGGTAATGTTCTTTTGGTCCTTATTCATATATTTTACACAATTGCTAATTAGGTTGGCCAATACGCGTTTTAACTTCTCCCTATCTGCTATTACATTTATCGGTTTGTCCAAAAGATGAAGGTCAATTTGAATCCCTTGTTGGAGTAAATCAAGATATAGGTCTTCTACGTAGTCTCTCAAATATTTATCCAGTTCGATGGTTTCAAAAGTAAAGGGCTCTTTTTTTAGATCTAGCTTGGAAAATAAGAACAGTTCATCTATCAATGAATCCATATATCTAGCTTTTTGGTACACAGTTGATAAATACTTGTCCATCTTCTGTGGAGTATTAGCTACGCCATCTTTTATCCCCTCAACATACCCAATAATTGAAGTAATAGGAGTCTTCAAATCATGCGAAATATTGGACAATAGTTCTTTTCGATTTTCCTCATACTGAATCTGGAGATTTACGGACTCTTTTAATTTAATTCTCATATCCTCAAACGTTTTATTTAATTGTCCGATTTCATCATTCGAAGCAGCTTTGATTTCAAAATTTAGATCTCCTGATTTTATTCTCTCTGCACCTTCTCTAAGAACTGAAATGGGCTTGATGATGCTGCGTGAAACTAGATAGTTCAAAAGTCCAATAATCATGATAAACAGAATTAGCAATAGGCCGAATAAAATTGGAAACAACTCCCGAGTCAATTCGGCATAGGAGCTTACCTTTCTTAAAACAAAGATACTTCCTTTACTATTATCCGGAAAATAGAAATCAAACTTCACATACGTAAAAAAGGAATCTTCAATTTTAATCGTATCTCGTGTGTTAATATTCGTTGCTTCAAATCCGGGAAGAGATTTAAGTAATGCATGCCGATCAAGAGTGGGGGAAGCGTACTCTATGTTTTGATTTTTTCTTACGACAATTTTAATGCCTTGTTGGTCAATCTTTTTCAGGTTCTCTTGAATTAGAAGCTGCGTAGGTTTATTCTTAGCCAACAGCTTTAAATCAAGAAACACACTTTCCTCTATTGGAGTTAATGGCTTTTGAACATAGGATTTTTTGTAAAAATGCTCGATGGATTTAACATCACCTGTGATCGAAAAAATAAGTAAAAAACCGGCTGCTAAAAATAAAATGATAGAAATAAGGATTACCCCAACATAAGACAGCAGAAACCTCATTTTAATTGACATCATATTCACTCCAGTGTACATCTCTTCCTCATTCTTTAGTAGAAGTTCAACATTTTGGCTTGTTCTTGAATGAGAGATACTGTTTGCAAATGTACCATATCATATAATCCTTAAAACTTTCTAAAATAAATATGAAAAATCCTTAAAACATTTAACAATAAACGGCTTAAATAATAATGGTTTAGAAACGGGATTATTTTTAAAAAATTTTCCAAGAACATAATTTCTTATTTTAGAAAACTGCTTCTACATTGAAAATGCATTTTTTTTCTTGTTAAAATTGATTATTAAGGTGTGATTTTTGGAAGGGATAAACCTCATTTAGATACGTCACTGAGAACCTTATCATAAGTAAATGAGGATGTTAGCCCAATGCCTCTCCTTAAGGGTGGGGAACAGGTTAAGCATCCGATTTGATAAATAGACGGAGAAATTTCGCTTAATTTGTGAAAAGTATAAAAAATGGCTTCAATAGACGGAGAGATTCCGCCTATTGAATCGAAAAACATGAAAAGGGGGGAGTTTGCTTTGCATAATCGGAAAACCTCCCCTTATTTACCCCGAAACGAGCTCCATTCTGTATCTAACCGGAAAATCTCCGCTTATTTTACTTCTGCTGTTTACTTAATCAAGGACATGACTTCTTATTTAAATGGAAGTGAGATGAAAACCAACACGAGACGGATTTGTTAATATATGAGAGGGTGCCTTGATTTTAGCATTCATTTTGTTATCTCAAAAATCCCTCGGAAATCTCATTTCAAGCGAGATTTTCCCTTTTCCTTGCTTGTCAATTTTTATGGTAGGAGTATATTTAAGTTGTATGGAAGAAAAGCTTAATGAATACATAGAAAAGTTCATCGCAGGAGTAACTACGATGCGAAAAGCGAAATGGTGAATGGGAAGGAGACTACTATTAATGAACAACAAAAATAAAACGGTTGTCCGTTCGATGGATGTATTAAATCTATTTATTGAGCATACCGAATTATCCTTTCAAGAAATTATTAATCTATCGGGGATTCCGAAAACTTCAGTCTATCGAATGCTCAGGTCGTTAGAGGAAATGGAGTTCTTGGAAAAAGGAAGTGATTCGAAATACCGACTTGGACTCTTGTTTCTCAAATTTGGTCATCTGGTTTTGGGTAGGATTGATTTGCGTAAGATTTCCTATCCGTTTATGAATGAATTGCATAATGATGTGAAGGAAGCAATTAACTTAATTGTTAGAGATGGAAATGAAGCGATCTATATTGAGAAAATTGACACAAAACAAAAGGTTCGTCTCTATACTGCGATAGGAAGGAAAAGCCCACTCTATGCTGGTGCTTGTCCACGTGCTATCTTGTCTTTTTTACCTGATTCGGAAGTGCAGGCATACCTCGAATCAATTGAGCCGAAATCGTTTGCAATTGGTACAATTACTGACAAAGATAAAATTTATGAATCGATAAAACAGGCAAGAATAGATGGATTTACAATCAGTCATTCTGAATTGGAAAATCATACATCCGCCATTGCCGCTCCGATTTTTAATCACAAAGGAGAAGTTGTTGCGGGTATAAGTATCGCTGGTATCGAAGCAAATTATCAGGGGGAGAACATTGAGAACTATGCAAAGAAAGTAAAAAACGTTGCAAAGGAAATATCAATGCGTTTAGGGTATACAGAATAAAAAGAACGGGGTGGTCTCTGCATCAATGCAATTTGATGTAGAGACCGCCCCGTTCCTTCTATATAATCTACATTTTAAACTTTTGGTGTTACAGTATATTTTTCAAGGAATTTCGTGTTGAAGTTGCCGCTTAAAAACACGTCGTTTTGCAGCAAGCCTTGGTGGAATGGAATGGTTGTATAAACCCCTTTTACTTCAAGTTCTTCAAGTGCACGTTTCATTTTACGAATGGCTTCCTCTCTCGTTTTACTATGTACAATCAATTTTGCAATCATAGAATCATAGAAGGGTGGAATGGTGTACCCTGTATAAACAGCCGAGTCGATGCGGACACCAAGACCTCCAGGAAGGGTATACTCTGTTATTTTTCCAGGCGAAGGCATGAAGTCATTTAGGTAATTTTCGGCATTTATCCGGCACTCGATTGACCAGCCCGTTAGCATGATATCTTTCTGTTGAAGTTGTAACGGTAAACCAGAAGCAATGCGTATCTGTTCCTGAACCAAATCGACACCTGTGACCATCTCGGTAATTGGGTGCTCGACTTGGATACGGGTATTCATTTCCATGAAATAGAATGTGTCATTTGTATAATCGTAAATAAATTCAACCGTACCTGCCCCAACATAGTTGACTGCTTGGGCTGCTTGAATAGCTGCCAGCCCCATTTTCGCGCGCGTCTCGGATGAAACTGCTGGGGATGGAGTTTCTTCAATTAGCTTTTGCATTCTTCGTTGGATTGTGCAATCACGTTCGCCGAGATGAATGACGTTTCCAGCCATATCAGCCAAAATTTGAATTTCAACGTGACGAAAATCCTCTATAAATTTTTCTAAATAGACACCTGGATCACCAAAGGCAGTTGCAGCTTCCTGCTGTGTAATTTCAATTCCCTTTTTTAAGCTATCGGCATCACGTGCAACACGGATGCCTTTTCCACCGCCACCGGCTGTTGCCTTAATAATCACTGGAAATCCAATTTTTTTAGCAATCTGCAAGCCTTCCTCAAAATCCTTAATAATTCCGTCAGACCCTGGGACGATTAAAACACCGGCATCTTTCATCGTCTGCCGCGCAACGTCTTTAATACCCATCTTGCGAATGGAGTCAGGTGATGGACCAATAAAGACGATGCCACATTCACCACATAATGCAGCAAATTCAGCATTTTCAGCAAGAAATCCGTAGCCAGGGTGGATGCCATCGACATTAGTCAACGTTGCAATCTTAATGATATTTTCGATGTTTAAATAACTGTCTCTAGAAGGTGCAGGTCCCACACAATAGGCTTCATCCGCTATTTTCACATGGAGTGCATCCCGATCGGCTTCCGAAAAGACAGCAACCGTTTTGATGTTAAGCTCCTTACAAGCGCGGATAATTCGGACAGCAATCTCTCCTCGATTAGCGATTAATATTTTTGTAAGCATCTCATTCACTCACCTTCACGGTAAACAATGGCTGCCCATATTCAATAATTTGTCCGTCATTCACTAAAATTTCGATGATTTCCCCGTTGACATCAGCATGGACTTCATTTAATAGTTTCATAGCTTCTAAAATACATACAGTTTCGCTTTGGGAAACCATTGATCCTACTTGGACGAAAGGCTCTGCGTCTGGATTTGGACGCGCATAGAATGTTCCAATCATTGGTGATTTAATGACATGTAAGCTGCTATCGTCCTGGTCAGCGGTATTTACTGTAGGATTAGCAACTTCTAGAGGGAGATGTGGCAATGCCTTATCAGCAATCATGTGCTGATTTTCAAAGTTTGCAGCCAAGTTTTCTACCCCTTGCTTTTGGTAAAAAAGCTTAAAATCTCCTTTTTCTAGTTTCATAATGTCAATAGAAGATTGTTCAATGATTTCCAAGAATCCTTTTAATTCGTCGATTTTCATCTGTTCATGTCCTCTCATTTATGAAATGCTTTAAAATGAATGCCCATCGATAATTTCCGTAGCATCTGCTCTTGCTTTATTAATTCTAATTCTGCTTGTTCAAGCGAAACTTCCTTGAATTGGATGTTAGCGTTTGGCTGCATCTGTGCTAAACAAGGTAGATCAGTAGAAATGACCTGACCGATTTTTGGATATCCTCCTGTCGTTTGTCGATCAACCATTAAAATAATGGGTTGTCCGTTTGAAGGGACTTGAATGGTACCGTATGTGACCCCTTCTGATAACAACTCAAATTTTTCTGATAAGCTGAGTGATTCGCCTTCCAACCGATAGCCCATCCGATCAGCTTGAGTTGTTAATCTATAGTGCTTTGAAAAAAAAGTTTGTTGACCGTCTCTATCGAAACGATCGAACTCAGCACCATGTAAAACCCTAATTGTTTGTGTTTTATTGAATGTCAAAAATTCTGTATAGTTTACAAACCATTTAAAATGGGTAGACATTCTTTCTAGCTGATGAACGAATGTCTGACTTAGTAGATTGAGGTCTCCACATTCGAACACATCCCCTTTTTGTAATGCTCTGCCTTGAAGTCCTCCAATAGCAGCACGAAGATAAGTGCTTTTACTTCCCATAACTTCAGGAACCTCTATTCCGCCGGCGAATGCCACGTAGGCCCTGCACCCATTAATTGCGGATTTAAATTGTAAAATAGATCCTTTGCGAATCAGGACCGGCCGCCACATGGGTGCTATTTCTCCGTCGATGGTAGGCTGCAGGTCTCCTCCTGTAATGGCAACTAACTCATCAGAATCAAATTGAAGAGTTGTCCCAAAAAGCGTAATTTCAAGTGCTCCTTCGCCTTCGTCATTTCCGACAAGTAAATTTGCAATTCTAAGAGAAATAGGATCCATAGCTCCACTGACGATTACCCCAAATTTTTGTGAGCCGTATCTCCCTAAATCTTGAATCGTAGTCAATAATCCAGGATGAAGCACTTTAATGCTCATTGTTTCATCTCCTTATAGGCAGCATACTCTTCAGGCGTTATCGGTACATAGCGGATTCTATCTCCAGACTGTAACATCGTTGGAGGTGAAAGTTCTGGAAGAAACAAATCAAGCGGAGTACGGCCGATAATTTGCCATCCCCCGGGTGTTTCCAGCGGGTAGATGCCTGTTTGTTTACCAGCAATTCCAACAGATCCCGGCGCGATGGCAAGACGGGGTGAATCCTTACGTGGTGTGGCAATTCTTTCATCCATTCCACCCATGAACGGAAACCCCGGTGCAAAGCCAATCATATAAACTAAGTAATCATTTGAAGAATGAATTTGAATTACCTGTTCAACAGAAAGTCCATGATAACTTGCTACATACTCCAAATCTGGACCAAACTCTCCTCCGTACAGGACTGGGATTGTTATCAGCCGTTGTTCGGGTGTTTCAGTAGTCCCTAATTTATCCAGTAACGCTAATATAAAAGAGCTGACTTTTTTGTAAGGACTTGATGCTTCTTTGTCTGTGCGGGACAAATAGACGGCAACAGGATTGTAATATATTGTCAAACTATTATAAGAAGGCACAGATTCTATCAATCCTGTAAATGGCTCTTTTTCTAATAAGTTGGAAAGGTTTTTCACTTTTTCATGGATGGCTGGGCTGATTCCGTCGCCTAACTGAATGACTAGCGCAGAATCCCCTAAAGGCCTTATGTTCGTATTATTTTTCTGATGGGCCATAATAAACAGCTCCTCGAAGTTTCGAATTTCGGTACTTAAGTTCTGTTAAACGGATATTACAAATATTATAGTTTACATTCAAATTTAAAAGCAAGTCTAGAAATATAGAATATTATGATATTTACAATTTTCATATAATTTTGCAAACTATATATTCAACTAAAAATATTTATGCTAGAATGGGTTTAAGTTTCAAAACTAAAGTTCCGAAATACGGAACATATAAAAGCACTTAATCAGTAGACGAGTGATCAATGGAGGGGAGAAATATGTTTCAAGTGGATTTGAATTGTGATTTAGGGGAGAGTTTTGGCCGGTACAAGCTTGGGGAACAGGAAGAAATATTGAAATACGTTACATCTGCAAATATTGCTTGTGGTTTTCATGGTGGAGATCCAAGTGTTATGAGAGAAACGGTGAAGATGGCCATTTCCAATGGTGTCAAAATTGGAGCTCATCCTGGTTTGCCAGATTTAAACGGATTCGGGCGAAGGGAAATGGCGATTACTCCTCAAGAAGGATATGACATGGTCGTGTATCAAATTGGGGCATTGCAGGGGTTTTTAATGACGTTCAATGAAAAAATGCAGCATGTCAAACCCCATGGTGCTTTGTACAATATGGCGGCAAAGGATCCAAAACTTGCCGAAGCCATTGCACAAGCGGTTTATGATGTATCTCCCTCATTGATATTATTCGGCCTTGCCGGCAGTGAATTGACAAAGGCAGGAGAGAAGATCGGTTTACGAACGGCACATGAGGTATTTGCAGATCGCACGTACCAAGCCGACGGGTCTTTGACGTCGCGTTCACAGAAGGATGCGATGATTACCGATCAAGAACAATCGGTCGCGCAAATTGTGAAAATGGTGACAGAAGGAAAAGTAATATCTCAGCAAAAAACAGAAGTTTCGCTTCGTGCAGATACCATTTGTATTCATGGTGATGGAGCACACGCATTAGCCTTTGCAAAATATATTAACGAAACATTAGATAAGAAGAATATTACTGTAACTGCAATCTCTAACTTGGAGGTTTAATATGGAAAATCCTAAATTTGATGTTATACAAGAAAATGCCAAAGTGACAGGGAAAAAGAAGGTAAGTAGAAGTGTCTTACTCGGTGCAGCGTTTTTAATGGCGACATCATCGATTGGACCTGGATTTTTGACACAAACGACTGTATTTACACAACAATTGGCTGCAAGTTTTGCATTTGTTATTTTAATTTCATTATTACTAGATATCTTTTCGCAAATGAACATTTGGAGAATCATTGCCGTTTCAGGGTTGCGCGGGCAAGAGATTGCCAACAAAGTGTTCCCTGGACTCGGAGTTGTTTTGGCCATACTTATTGTAATTGGCGGTTTGGCATTTAATATCGGAAACGTAGGTGGAGCTGGATTGGGTCTGAATGCCATGCTTGGCTGGGATCCAGTTACAGGTGCCGTTATTAGTGCACTGTTAGCAATCTTTATTTTTGTCGTGAAAGAAGCAGGTAAAGCGATGGACAAATTCGCTCAGGCTGCAGGGTTAGTAATGATCCTCCTCATGCTGTACGTGGCATTCACGACTGCACCGCCAGTTGGAGAGGCGATTGTGAATACGGTTATGCCGGAAAAGATTAGCATGTTTGCGATCGTTACGCTTGTTGGAGGTACGGTAGGAGGATATATTACGTTTGCAGGCGGACACCGTCTATTAGACGCGGGTATCAAAGGTGTTGAAGCATTGCCAGCAGTGACGAAAAGCTCTGTTACAGGGATTCTCGTTACTGGTATTATGCGTGTGGCATTATTCTTGGCTGTTCTTGGGGTTGTAACAAAAGGACTAGCGATTGATCCAGCGAATCCGCCAGCTTCTGTGTTCCAACTAGCTGCAGGTAATGTCGGTTATCGTATGTTTGGTGTAATCATGTGGGCTGCGGCGGTAACATCTGTTGTAGGGGCGGCGTATACGTCGGTTTCATTTATCCGCACATTTCATCCTGCCATTGAGAAATACCAAAATTGGATCATTATAGCATTTATCGTTATTTCAACAGCCACGTTTGCCGTTGTTGGAAAACCAGTAACGATCTTGCTTATTGTTGGAGCGTTGAATGCCCTTATTTTGCCAATAGGTTTAGGTACATTATTAGTTGCTGCATACAAGAAAAGTATTGTTGGTGAGTATAAGCATCCGCTATGGTTGACGATTACGGGCGGTTTTGTGGTGGTGGTCATGGGCTATTTAAGTGTAGTGACATTGATTGAACAATTACCATTAGTTTTTAAGTAATTTTATAAGAATCCAATATGGGAGGTAGCTTAATGGGGAATTATGAAATGTTGGAGCCGCAAGAAATAAGAGAGTTGATTCGGAAGCAAGAGATTACTGGACCGACGGCAGGAATGTCAAAAGGGAATACACAAGCGAATTTGGTTATCTTAAAAAAAGAGCATGCCTTTGACTTTTTGCTTTTTTGCCAGCGGAATCCGAAGCCATGTCCTTTATTGGACGTGACGGAGCCTGGCTCCTATGTTCCTGCAATGATTGCCAAAAGTGCAGATATTCGTAAAGACATCCCGAAATATCGTATTTACCGAGACGGTGTTTTTACAGAAGAAGTCGCAGATATTACTGAGTACTGGGAAGACGATATGGTTGGCTTCCTGTTAGGCTGTAGCTTTACATTTGAAACACCACTCCTTGAGGGCGGTATTCCAATCAGACATATCGAAGAAAACTGTAACGTTCCGATGTACAAAACGAATATTAATTGCCAAAAAGCGGGTATGTTTGAGGGTCCGACAGTTGTTAGTATGCGGCCAATGACACCAGAGGATGCAATCCGTGCCGTTCAGATTACTTCGCGTTTTCCAGCAGTACACGGTGCACCAATCCATATTGGGGATCCTAGCATAATTGGCATCAAGGATATTTCAAAACCTGATTTTGGAGATGCTGTACCATTTAAACAAGGGGAGATTCCAGTATTTTGGGCATGTGGTGTAACTCCTCAAGCGGTTGCGATGGAAAGTAAGCCCTCGATCATGATTACGCATGCACCAGGATGCATGTTCATCAGTGATATAAAGGATGAAGAATTGAGTGTTTTATAAAACGTATTAGTAATATTTTTATAGTAAAATAGAAATGTAACTCTAAAAGTAGGGTGTGCAAATTATCTTACTAAAGTGAGGCGATGCATTAGTGCATCGTCTCTTCGGACTTTGCAGTTACAATTTCGACATGCTTTTTGTCGTTAAAAAGGGGATGTAGATGGTGTTTACAAAATCAACTGCTGCGCTTCTCGTCCTTATTTTAATTTGGGGCGCAAGCTGGCCAATCAATAAATTAGCGGTACCCTACTCACCGCCATTGCTTTATGCAGGACTGCGTGCACTTTTAGGAGGAATCCTGCTGACAGTTATTATTTGGAAGACAAGGAAAGCGATAAATTGGCGGAAAAATTGGCAGAAGTACTTTATAGCAGCTTTCTTTAATACGATCCTTTTTTTCGGGCTTCAGACGGCAGGATTGCTCTATTTACCGGGTGGATTGTTTTCCGTTCTTGTCTATTTTCAACCAATTTTACTGGGCCTTTTCGCTTGGCTGTTACTTGGTGAATATTTATCGCCAGTCCAAATACTTGGTTTGCTGCTAGGATTTGTAGGGATAGCGGTCGTTAGTGTGGATGGTCTGGCAGTTCATATATCACCAATCGGAGTTATGCTCGGGTTACTAACTGCTGTAAGTTGGGCGTTCGGAGTGATCTACGTTAAGAAAGTAAGCAGAGAAGTAGATTCGTTTTGGATGGTGGCGCTACAATGTATCATCGGCGGTATATTCCTCCTAGGTATCGGATCAGTGTTCGAAAGTTGGTCTGCCATCGAATGGAATCGATTTTACATATCTGGCCTGGGCTTCGGTGCGACCATTGGCATACCATTGGCATATATCCTATACTACAGTCTTGTCAATGCTGGTAAGGCAAGCAAAGTTGGTTCCTATACGTTTCTCGTTCCTATTGTTGCTGTTCTTCTCGGAGTGATATTTTTAGGAGAAACGGTGACATATCCACTGATTATCGGAATGCTGCTAGTAGGAATTAGCATTCATTTTGTGAATTTCCGGTATAAACCTAAATACAAAAAAGGAATCAGTAAGAATTAAATATTTGTATACCGACCACCGCCATATCGTACGTATCTTTAATAAAAAAAGGATGCTTGAATGCATCCTTTTTTGTGGAGTGTGTTAGTTAAGTCAGTGACGATGGGTTCTTATTTTTTAATTAAGCAGAATAAAAACTTTGGGGTGTATACGGTGACCTTGTACTTTTAATAGAATTACAGGTCCAAGGAAAATTCAAGCGCATAAATAAGGGGCTGTAGATGGATCTTCAGCCTTTCTCCATTTGAGATGTTAAAGTACTGTTCTAAAGGAATGTCTTATAACATCGCCTCGGCTAATGATTCCAACTAATACTCCGTTCCGCTCAACAGGTAGTTTTTTTATTTGTTTTTTTCCTAAAATTGAAGCGATAGTTTCTATGTCTTCATCCCAGGACACTTTGTAAACCTTTCTTTTGGCAATGCTCATTACATTTAATTCTAGCAACTTTTGGATTTTTTGCTCAAAATCTTCATGATCACCATCGATAACGGTAACGAATTGGAGGGAATCAATGAATCGATACTGATGCTTACCGATATACCGCATGATATCTCCATCACTAATATAGCCCACAATTTCATTTCTTTCGTTGACTACTGGTAGTCCACTGATACGATTTTCAATGAATCTTTCGATTACATAACGAACTGTGTCTGTTTCCTTTACTTTTATCACGGGGTTGATCATTATCTCATAAGCTTGCATCATTCTCCATCCTAAACACTAAGATTTGTTCATTTATCTCAAGTTTATTTAGGTTCCTTATAAAAACCTTTTTTTAGTAATTCAATCTCTAACGAAAAAGTTTTCATCACATCATTAATCGTAAGCTCTTTCGCGAATGCATGGGCGAGATTTTGAAACGAAACGGCCATCAGAATTTTAAAGATGTGGTAGAGTTCTTCCTCATTCGATATGTTTAAATTATCGGAGTTAATTAAGTGGATAATCTCAAAAAACTTGCTTTTTCTTTTTTCCCCATACATATTCTGAGTAAATGTTTTTTCGATTTTATAATTCATATTTAAAAAGGCGTTTTTAAAATATTGTCGATTTTCTGGTTCTTCAAACATAATAAGAATGCCTTTAAACCAATCCACAATGGTCTCAAATAAATCTCCATTGTTCATTTTGATGATTGCAATCATGCGCTCATAATTTCGTTGCGAATGCTCATGTAATAAAAAATAGAATAGATCTTCTAAGTCTTCAAAATATTGATAGAAACTTCCCCTGGGTATTCCAGCATCCTTGATAATATTCGATATGGATGCCTCATGTAAAGGAACCCTCGAAAACTCCTTCTTAGCAGCATTTATTAATACTCCTTGTTTTTCTTTTGTTAAATTAAAGAAGGTTTGCTTTGGCATTGACGAACTCCTTTTTTGAAATGATAACATGTCATAATATAATTTAGAAATATGATAATATTCCTATGTTTATATGTCAATATTCGGTATGACAATATGTCATTTTATTTATTGACGGTCAAAAATAGATTATTTATAATTTATTCTGAAAGTGCTGCTCTATACAGAGTTAAATAAGGAAAGCAAAAGAAGGGAGAGTGTGATGGGCGGACAAAATAATGTATTGGAGATCACGAAACTGTACTCTTTAAACGTTTCATCCATTAAGGGAGGAAAAATGAATGAGCACTAAAAAATTGCTCTTATTGAACATAATTATTCTGCTTATATTAGTGGGGGGCGGTGTCGGAGGATATGCCTACTATAATGGAGTAGTAAATTATTTATCGACGGATAATGCCCAAATAGCAGGTCAACAAGTAACGATTGCGGCTCCGGCCAATGGCAAATTGACCAATTGGGAAGTCAATCTTGGTGATCATTTTTCAAAGGATTCTAAAGTCGGAGCCATTAAAACAACGGATGCAGAAGGTAAACCTATAGACATGAGGGTGATAATGCCAACAGACGGAACGATTGTTCAGAATAGTGGAGTTCAAAATTCATTTGTGGCTGCAGGAACACCATTAGCGAAAGAATATGATTTTAATAATCTTTGGGTTACAGCAAATATTGAGGAAACCAAAATTGATGAAGTGACAATCGGTCAGGATGTCGATATCTATGTGGATGCTTTTCCAAATAACACGCTAAAAGGAAAAGTACAGCAAATCGGTTTAGCGACGGCTGGAACATTTTCTCTTTTACCAAGTTCGAATAATACAGGGAACTACACCAAAGTGACTCAAGTGATTCCGGTAAAAATTTCTATTGATGATAATAAAGGTGTAGCCATCGTTCCCGGTATGAACGTAACAGTACGGATTCATAAGTAGGTGATAACATGTTAATTTATATCACTGCTTATGTTGTCTTAGGCCTTTTGCTGCTGCTTTTAATAAATTTTATTATCATCAATAAAAGGAAGTCGCGTAGAGCACAAACAGAAAAGATGAATGAAGAGGTAATTGAGAAGGCTGTTCATTCTGGGATAAAGGATGAGGAGATTGAGCAAATTTTACCGCTGAATGAAAACAAGGACATAAAGGCTGAAGAGATTACCTCGCAGGAAGTGCTGAAAAGTTCTGCAGAAATGGAAGCAGAATCGGAATCTGCACAGGAGGATGTTCAGCCGAAAGAACCATCTTCTTCAGATACTGGAAAAGAATCAGGAGATGGAAAAATTCTTGTGGCTTTAATGCTTGGTGCATTTGTTGCCATTCTTAATCAAACTTTACTGAATGTGGCGATTCCTCATATTATGAATGATTTGGGTATTTCTGCAAATACCGTACAATGGCTCTCCACAGGATATATGTTAGTAAACGGAATTGCGATTCCTATAACGGCTTTTTTAATAGAGAAGTTTGGAACAAGAAAACTGTTCATTAGCGCCATTTTTTTATTTACATTGGGTTCGGTAGTTTGTTCAGTGTCAGCAAACTTTAGTATGCTCATGATTGGAAGGGTCATTCAGGCTTGCGGTGCAGGTATTATTATGCCCCTGTTAATGACTGTATTTTTTGCCTTATTCCCTCCGGAAAAACGAGGCAAGGCTATGGGGATTATGGGGATTGTCATGATATTTGCTCCTGCGATCGGTCCAACATTATCCGGGTGGCTCATTGGCCATTTTTCATGGCGGTTATTGTTTGATATTGTTATCCCAATCGGTGTACTCGATTTAATTCTTAGCTTCATGTGGATGAAGGACGTTACTAAAGTAACAAATCCTAAATTTGATTTCTCAGGATTTTTATTTTCAACCCTAGGTTTTGGTTTCTTGTTATACGGATTCAGTGAAGCGGGTAATGATGGTTGGTCCAGCAAAACAGTGGTTATCTCCTTAATCATAGGAATAATTTCTTTAATCTGTTTTGTTTGGCGTGAACTGACGGCAGAAAAGCCAATGCTTGATTTACGGGTCTTTAAATATGATATTTTCGCCTTAACAACGGTTATCAGTATGATTGTTAACATGGCTATGTTTGGCGCCATGATCTTACTTCCGATTTATCTGCAAAACATTCGAGGGTATACAGCATTACAATCAGGTCTGTTGATGCTTCCGGGTGCCATCGTGATGGGCATAATGTCCCCTATCTCAGGAGCTCTTTTTGATAAAATCGGCGCAAGATGGCTAGCCGTTACTGGATTAGCGATTACTGTACTTACCACATGGGGATTTACCAGCCTGAGTATGACAACCAGTTATGGCCATATTCTGTTTTTATACGTGATGCGGATGTTTGGAATGTCCTTTATCATGATGACCGTCATGACAGAAGGACTGAATCAGTTACCACGTCACCTTGGCGCTCATGGGACGGCTGCCTCGAATACAGCAAGGCAAGTCGCTGGAAGTATAGGGACCGCCTTCCTAGTTACAGTCATGACGACAAGACAAGGGTTCCATTATAGTGAGTATGGGGATGCAATCTCAAGTTCCAATTCTTTTATAACCAGCAGTTTATCGCAGTTAGCTCAAGGTCTGTCAGTTTTCACGAACCTGCCGGTTTCAACAGGAAAAGAGCTTTCAACTTATTTAATTTACGGCCAAACCATGCAGCAAGCTACAATTGATGGGATTAATGATGCCTTTATTGTTGCAACCGGAATCGCATTTGTAGCTTTAGTGCTATCGTTCTTTATCAAACGGTCCCGGGTAAATCAACAGTAAAAAGTAGTAAGTTAAATGGGATATTTAGTTGTCCGGCTTTAATAATGTTGGGCTATCGTCTTTGAAAGAAGGGGTAGGAATGATTAATTTAGGGCTCTTGATTATCCGATTGGCGGTTGGAATGACGTTTGTGGGGCATGGATGCCAAAAATTATTTGGCTGGTTTGGCGGTCCAGGTGTAGTCAAGTTTGGTGAATATTTAGGTTCGATTGGAATCAAGACAGGCGGCAAGACATGGGCGATTTTAGCAGGATTATTCGAATTGGCTGGCGGACTGCTGTTTTCAGCGGGACTGCTCACCTGGCTAGGTGCAATCCTTATCGTTATCGTTATGATAGATGCCATCTTCACCGTTCATGGCAAGAATGGCTTTTGGCTGACTGAAGGCGGTTTTGAATATAACTTTATTTTGATCGCTGTAGTCCTTGGGGTGGCGCTCATTGGACCGGGGGATTATGTATTAATTTATAAGGCATAGTCCAAGGGACGGTTCTGCTAGTTTTTTTGGGTGTAAGAAATGGCCTTCATCACATGGTGAAGGCCATTTCATTGCTCCTGCTCAGATTTTTCATAGAAATCGAACTTCATATTGGAAAAAGAAAAGAAGCCACTGCAGAAGTCAGAGCGGTTCCAGTAATAAAGTCTGGAAGATTGTTACATGAAAGTGTACAAAAAAAGGATAGATAGAGCATTTATTCTGCTCCACTATCCTTTTATTAGTGAATTAAAAGTGAATGTATCTTCTTTATAAGTATTAAACTCCTATTTTCCCTTGAATGACAATCTGTTCCGACGCCTGCTTTTGCTTCTTATTTACGAGATAGATACTGGCCACGATCAGTACAATTCCTATGAATAAAAGTTTCGTAAAGGGTTCATTTAATAATACAGTTCCGATGATAACTGCGAGCATTGGAACCAAGAATGTAAATGTTGCCACAACACTGGCATCTCCCGTTTTCACAAGTATAACGTAGAGAATCCATGATAACGCAATCCCTAGAATCGTACCAAAGGAAAGACCCCATATAAATGTATCATTCCAAACAATACTGGACCAATTCTCAGACGAAAGTCCGGCTATCATCAGAAAAAATCCCCCAATTAAACACTGGAATGCCACCATCCAAAGAGAATCAACCGAGTGAGAATTTTTTTTGGTGTAAACTGTACCTAATGCCCAGGAAAGCGCGGTTAATATGCCGAGTATAATGCCTAAAATGGAAACATGGCCGGAAAATCCTTCTGCACTTACAGAAATGACTCCGAGAAACCCAAGAATTAGGCCCAATACTTTAGGTAGGGTCATCGATTCGCCTAACCATAGCCATGCAAGCAGACCTACTAAAATAGGTTGAAAATAGACAATAACAGAGAATAAGCCTGATGGTACTAATTTAAGCCCCACAGTCTGCAGCCCATAGAACAAAGCAATATTTAAAGTGCCGGTGACGACATATATTTTCCAATTCTTTCGCCATTGGATCCGGTCCCGTGTTTTCCAAATAACAGCACCTAGGAGTACGCCGCCAAACAAACACCTCATCCCGGCAAAAAGCAAAGGAGGGGTATATACTAATGCAACTTTATAAATTGGCCAAGAGACACTCCAAATTATAATTAAGCCTGCCATCATTAAAAACCATTTTATTTTCATCAGATCTTTTCTCCCTCAGTTTAATTGAACTAACTGCTGGCTCATAGACCTTAGATTATTGAGCCTAACATCTATTTTTCTATAAAAAACTAACTTTAATAGAATACGCCCCTATGTAAAAAATTTCAATTAAGAAATCTTGGATAAAAATCTGGAAGCTGTTTTACGCCGATAGAAAAAACGCTTGAATCTTTTTTGGATTCAAGCGTTTTTTCTATTTTTATATTAATCTACTGGGCGGTTTTCAAAATTTAATCTTTCATACTACTTAATTTAATATGTAACATTATCCGGTATACTTCTTTCTTCTTTTAGAATGGTTACTACGCAACTCAATATGAAACGCATGAGTACCATTACGGTCATGGCCAAGCGCAAGCAGAGAATGGCCAGTAGGACCAAGAGGTAAAGCTCCAGTGATGGAAGCTAATATGGAAGTCAACTTACGTGGCGTCCTTTTTTCTTCATTCTTAATGGTGTATCTGCAAAGTTAATTACATTTTTTAACGCAGTTAAAAAACAGCAATAGAATTATTCAAGCTAATATAAGGTTGCAGTACTTATCAGTGAGTATTACAATTGACATATAAATTGGTAATGAATGGTGATCATATGAGCAATTTTGTTGATAATCTAAGAGTTTCCTTACATAAGGGGTTTATTGACCAAAAGTATAATAAAACCGGAATTTATAAGCCGAAGTTATTAGTGAATAACGCAAAAAAAGGCGAAAATGTATTAAATACCTTACTTGATGAATTAGATAGCTGCGACTCATTTATTTTTTCAGTAGCGTTTATTACTGAAAGCGGCCTGGCAACTCTTAAATCCCATTTTCTTGACCTTAATCGAAAAGGGGTAAAAGGTCGCATTTTAACCTCAACCTTTCTAAATTTTAATCAACCAAAAGTTTTTAAGGAACTAATGAAAATTGAAAATGTTGAAGTTAGGACGACTAATTTAGAAGGGTTCCATTCAAAAGGATACATTTTTAATCAAAGAAACCATTATTCTTTAATTGTTGGAAGTTCTAATTTAACAGCCCATGCTTTAAAAGTAAATTATGAATGGAATGTTAAATTAACTTCACATGAAGACGGTGAAATTGTTAATCATTTTAATTCTCAATTTGAAGAAGTATGGAATGATGCAAGTCCTTTAAATGAAGAATGGATTGAAAAGTACGAGAAGAAATATACCCCTCTTGTTAACAGAAAAGCTTTAGACCAGGTGATAGAATTACCGTCCCAATATAATATTAATACTATAGAAGAAGCCCTAAAAATTAAACCGAATAATATGCAAGAAGCGGCATTACAAGGAATCCAGGCTATTCGCGATGCGGGAGCAAAAAAAGGATTAATCATATCTGCAACTGGGACAGGTAAAACGTATTTGTCTGCTTTTGATGTAAGACGGTTTAGACCAAAACGGATGCTTTTTATTGTGCACAGGGAACAAATACTTCAAAAGGCTAAAGAAGATTTTAAAAGAATACTTGGAGGAATTGATGCGGATTTTGGAATACTTTCTGGTACTACCAAACAGACAGATGCAAAATATTTGTTTGCCACAATCCACACTATTTCAAAGAATGATTATTTGACCCAATTTGACCCTGAAGAGTTTGATTATATTCTTATTGATGAGGTCCACAAAGCGGGCGCCAAGTCTTATCTAAATGTAATTGATTATTTTAAACCCAGTTTTCTAATGGGAATGACTGCTACACCGGAACGTACGGATGATTTTAATATCTTTGAGCTTTTTGATTATAACATTGCGTATGAAATTCGTTTGCAAGAAGCTCTGGAAGAAGATATGTTGTGTCCTTTTCATTATTTTGGAGTTACAGACCTAGAATATAATGGTGAGATAATTGATGAGACAGCTGTTTTAGCAAAGCTTGTTACCGAGGAACGCGTTAATCATATTCTTGAAAAAATCCATTACTATGGCTTTTCAGGAGAAAAGGTAAGAGGGTTAATGTTTTGTAGTAGGAAAGAGGAGGCAATGAAATTAGCCGATGCTTTTAATGAGAAAGGGCTACGAACAGTTGCTTTAGTAGGGGATCACAATCAGGATGAACGCGAACGTCGTGTAAAACAACTTGAAGAAGGCTTGTTAGACTATATCATTACTGTAGATATTTTTAATGAAGGAATCGACATTCCTAGTGTTAATCAGGTAGTCATGCTAAGACAAACCCAATCCAGTATCATTTTTATTCAACAACTTGGCAGGGGACTTCGTAAACATTCAACTAAAGACTTTGTAACGATCATTGATTTTATTGGAAATTATAAAAATAACTATTTAATTCCCATTGCACTTTCAGGTGACAAATCACAGAACAAGGATAATATCCGTCGCTATATTAAGGATACGAGCTATATAAAAGGGGTATCTACGATTAATTTTGAGGAAATTGCTAAAAAGCAGATTTTTAAAGCGATTAACAACAGTAATCTAACAGCGTTAAAAGTTTTAAAAGAAGCATTTGTTGAGTTGAAAAATAGAATTGGCAGAACTCCTTATTTATATGATTTTGAAACGAACCATTCCATTGACCCTGAAGTAATAGTCGATAAATACACGAACTATTATCAATTTTTATTAAAGCTAAAGGAAGAAATACCGTTATTGACGAAGTATCAAAACAGCGTTTTAACTATGTTTTCTACTGAGATCTTAAATGGCAAAAGGAAACATGAGATTATTCTATTAGACCTTCTTTTAAAACAAGAAACAGTAAAATATGATGATTTTATAGAGAATTTAATTCATTTTAATTGTCCAGTTGACGAAGAGACTATTTCTTCAGTTTTGCGTATATTTAGTTTGGAATTTTTTACACAAAGTTATAAAGAAAAGTATGGGAATCAGCCAATTATTATGTTAGTAGACGATGGTACCTTTAGATTTAATAATTTGGTTCGAGAGAATTTATTGGGTAATCCGTATTTTAACTTTCTAGTTACAGATGTCCTAAACAGCACCAAGGAAAAATCTAAGCTATACGAATCTGAGGAACCACTAACCCTCTATCAGAAATATTCAAGAAAAGATGCATGTAAACTCTTGAATTGGATTAACGATGAAAGCTCTACCTTATATGGCTACAAAACAAAACACGGTACATGTCCAATCTTTGTGACCTATCACAAAAATGAAGATGTCGAATCTAGTATAGATTATGTGGAAGAATTCCTAAGCCCTGAGGTCCTTAAGTGGTCAACAAGGAGTAATAGAACGTTAGAATCTCAAGAAGTTAAAACAATCATCGAATCTGAAGAAAAAGGTATTGACCTTCATATTTTTGTAAAGAAAGATGATGATGAAGGAACTGATTTTTATTATTTAGGAAAAGCAACCCCGGATAAAAATAATATCGAACAGGCAATCATGGAAGATAGTAAAGGGAAAAAGCTGCCAGTTGTTCATATGAACTTGGTAATGGAAAATCCAATTGAAAATAAACTTTACAACTATATTATTAATGGTACGGATGACTAAAGTATAGTCTTCTCATATCGAGAAGACTATTTTTCTTGGATCAATTGCTCAACTGCAGGAACATCCGCGGGTGCCCACTTTAGGGAATCTAAGTTTTCCCGTTTTAACCAGATTAACTTGGAATGCTCACTTGGCGTCGGTGTTCCCTTAACTACTCTACATTTGATTGAGATCAAATTAATAATAAATGTGTCATATTCATGGGTGTTGTCATTAAAAACTTCTTTAAATGTTTCTACCTTACAATCCAGTTCTTCATCAATTTCTCTTGCAAGTGCAGAGAAAATGTCCTCATTCTCCTCCACTTTTCCTCCGGGAAACTCCCACATATTTGGGATCGACATTTCTGGAGATCTAAGAGCACACAGAATTTCTTGCTGTTCATTTTCAATAATGGCTGCAACAACTTTTACAAGCTTTTTCAAGATAACCCTCCTCTACATTTCACTAGCCATTATAATACCACTTTTGGTGGTTAGATGCTGCATTGGTTGTTTTTTGATAACTATTCTTTTCAAAAATTGACTCTAAACAAAATTCTCATTCACATAAACAAAAAGTTAATACATTATAGGGGACTGATAGGATAAAAAAGGTTGGAATTGTTGGCGGTATTGGACCTGAAGCAACAGTAGATTATTACTTAGATTTGTTACTGAAGTATTCTTGGCCGGGTTATAAAAAAACGTAAGGCAAGTTAGTTTAGAACTACTTAAGTTTATCAATGATGTTTCTTTAAAAAGCTTAACATTTCTTTGAAGGCATTCTGGGAGGATTTTTCATTAAATTTAGAAGAGTATGGGTCACTAAATCCGTGTTGTCCCTTAAATTTATGGATCTCGATATTTTTTTGATCAAGATTTGAAATTAACTGATCCACATGAAAGGATGGTTCCTCCTCCGGAAAGAATAAAACCGTAGGGCATTGCGGCACTATCTGTTGGTAATTTCTAATTCTAGAACTATAATATGCCATGACCCCATCCAGACAGTCTTCCTCACTGCACAACCAAGCAACAGTTGCGCCAACGCTATATCCAATCAAATATATTTCTTTTCGTACTCAATTTTAACGTCTAACAATAGATTCTTTATTTTGTGTACAGCTTCAGAGAAACCTACATTCTTCATGAAATGTAGGTAGGCAATTTCCTCTTCAGAATAATTAAAAGGTTGTTCTCCCTCTAATAGGTTCGGGCAGATCATATCAAAATCTTGATTAGATGATAAATTACAAAAGTTCTCCATATGTTGATTAATACCATAGATTTCGTGTATGACAATAATAAGATGACTTGAATTCTTCAGTATTTGCAGAATCATATCCCCCTTGAAATCAGAAACCTCCAAGTTTAAAGAAAGGTTTCCGCAAATTGTTCCTCAGAAATCACTTTAAATCCATTTCTTTTTAGTAATGCAGAAGTAACTCCCATTCCCTCTATCTTTTTACCAATAAATTTGCCGTTATAAATCATTGAACTGCCGCAGGACGGGCTGTTTTCCTTAAGAACCACAATAGTCGCATTTATTTCTTTCGCTTTTTCTAGAGCAGCATAGGCTCCGTTTAGGTAAAGTTGCGTAACATCTTTTCCAGTTTGATCCATTACTTTGGCCTTTCCATCCAGTACATCTTCTCCGTTGCCTCCAATGATTTCAGCAGGCGCTCTTGGCGTTGAAAAGCCGCCAAGTAATTCTGGACAAATTGTAATAGCTTTATTTTCTTCTACTAGTTTCCTAATTTTAATATTTAAACTATGTGTTCCGTTATATCGCACTTCCAAACCTGCTAAACACGAACTCACCAATATCATTTACTAACCTCCTTCAAAATTATAAAGGATTACATTGTAACGAAGCTAAGGAAGGCGTGGCGGCAGCTTCTCCTTTGTTGTTGCTTAACGCGCATAAAATTTCTCGCTGTTCGTTTTCAATAGCAGCAACGACTTTTACGAGTTTTTTCAGTGTAATCAGCCTAGCTATATTTTCTCCGCCCTGGTGCAGATATTTATTTGTTATGTCCAATATATTGAAATGAGTGAATATGAGTTTTCGTTAGATCAATGACTTCTTGGATAAAATCTTCTGGCGTTTCTTTGAAGCCATTTTGGATCCAAGTATGAAGGAGGCCATAAAAGCCATAGGCTGTATAACGTTTAAAATAATCCATATTAACTGGGATATTGTTGATGGTCTCAAAAATAAATTGTTCATTATAGATTTTTAAGATTGTTTGAGGGAACCTTGTATGCAATCCTGGTAGCGTGTCATCGTAGTTTATTAATGTAAAAAAACTCTGGTTTTTATAGATGTAAGAAACGATATTAAAAGAAGGTGCATTTAGCTTAGCTGTATTAACCTTTTGACCAGGTACATAGGCCTTGCCTACAGAATCTTCTAATTCCTGAAGCATGGAAACAAGTAAATCCTCAGCTAATTCAATTTTATCTGTGTAATGGATATAAAAGGTACTACGATTATAAGCGGCGTAATCGACGAGGTCTTTTACAGTAACGGAATGGTACCCCTTCTCTTTTATAAGTTCAATCAATGCTTGTTTTAAATGCGCTTTTGTCCGATTTTGTCGTTGAGACGTCGTATTTTGTTCATTATTCATGAAAAAACCTTCCTCAATATAGACAGATTTAGCATAAGTGTCTAACCAGTAGACACTTAATGATATCTTAATGATTGTTAATTGTGAACAAAATAGTACAATTAAATTGTGAACAATAAAGCACAGATAGTAGATTTATCTATTATTTTTCTCTAGAATGTGCTAAAGAATTCTTGATACTACGAGGAGGATTTAAGATGGGTAAATTACAAGACAAAGTAGCTGTGATTACTGGTGGAGCATCTGGTATTGGGGCAGCAACAGCACGTTTATTTGTTTCAGAAGGAGCCAAAGTGGTTCTTGTTGATTTAAATGAGGAAAAAGGAAAAGCATTTGAGGCAGAGTTGAAAGCGCTTAATGCCGAAGCTCTTTTTATAAAAGCAAATATTACGAGTGAAGAAGAAGTTGCAAATATCTTTAAACAAACCGTTGAAACGTTCGGCAAAGTGGATGTAGTCTTCAACAATGCGGGGATTGGCCGTGTTCATCCTTCACATGAATTAGAGTATTCAGAATGGCGCAACACTGTAAATGTTGACTTAGATGGCGTCTTTTTAGTAGCACGTGAATCCATCCGTGAAATGCTAAAAACAGGTGGAGGTACGATTGTTAATACGGCGTCTATGTACGGTTGGGTTGGATCACCAGGTTCAGCAGCCTATAACGCGGCAAAAGGCGGCGTGATTAACTTAACTCGTTCCCTTGCACTTGAATATGCAGAACAAAATATTCGTATTAACTCATTATGCCCTGGTTTTATTGACACACCAATTATTCCGGAAGCAAGCAAGCAAGCTTTAGCTGCAGTCACACCGATGAAACGTCTGGGTAAAGCGGAAGAAATGGCAAAAGCAGTACTATTCATGGCATCTGATGATTCTTCATTCATGACTGGTAATAGTTTGATTGTGGATGGCGGGTATACAGCGCAATAATAAATCATGTGAACTAAGTAGAAAAGATGACATTTCACAGGTAAATATCTCAAATATGAGATATTTAAATTTAAAATAATTCAAAAAATACGCTTTAGACCTTAAAACAGAGGAGGAAATTTCCAATGAGTAATCGTTTTGATGGAAAAGTTGTATTAATTACAGGTGCAGGTTCTGGTTTAGGACAAGCCTCAGCCTTACAAGTGGCAAAAGAAGGAGCGAAACTTTCACTTGTTGATTTAAACGCTGCTTCATTAGAAGAAACGAAAAACAAAGTGTTAGAAGTTACACCTAACACAGAAATGCTGTTGATCACTGCGAATGTGGCAGATGAACAAGCAGTTGAACACTATGTAAATGAAACGGTTGAGAAATTTGGGAAAATCGATGGTTTCTTCAACAACGCAGGGATCGAAGGAAAACAAAACCTAACAGAGGATTTTGGCATTGAGGAATTTCAAAAAGTAGTCAGTGTCAATTTAAATGGTGTGTTTTATGGAATGAAACACGTTTTGAAAGTCATGAGAGAACAAGGCTTTGGCTCTATTGTTAATACTGCTTCTGTTGGTGGTATTCGTGGAGTAGGAAACCAATCAGGTTATGCAGCTAGTAAGCACGGTGTGGTAGGTTTAACTAGAAACTCTGGAATTGAATATGGTCAATACGGAATCAGTATCAAAGCCATTGCGCCAGGCGCAATCATGACACCAATGGTCGAAGGTTCATTAAAACAAATGGATCCAGACAACTGGGAAGAAGTAGGAAAACAATTTGTTCAGCCAAACCCAATGAAACGTTTTGGTAAACCAGAAGAAGTGGGCTATTTGGTAGCATTCCTGCTATCTGATCAAGCCAACTTCATCAACGCAACTGTTATTCCAATTGATGGTGGACAATCCTATAAATATTAAGGAGTATGAAGAAAGTTCTCCTGTTTCAACTAATCTAACCGTGAATTCCTATTCCAATGAGTAGATATACAAAACAAAGAAGCACGGGAACCATCCCGTGCTCATTTTATACCTCAATGAACCTTGTTGAATAAAGCAAGGTTCTTTTTTTACCTAGCGGAAACTGTTAACACTAGATTAGCAGTCCACATATCTAGGCTTAGTTTTTAAAGGTCTATTCTAAGGACAACAACCATAATCCTGGTTTGACAAAAGCTAATTATAGGTGTAAATTAAAGATACAGTTAATCGACGATTAATTGTATCTATAATTGTAGGGGGAATGGAAATGGAACTTCGTATGAATTATTATGATATAGCACCTGAAGCACTTAATATAATGATGGAAATGGAGAAGTACACTAAAACTACTGGAATAGACCGTAAACTTCGTGAACTAATTAAAATCCGAGCTTCTCAAATTAATGGCTGTGCTTTTTGTATAAATATGCATACTGCTGATGCTCGAAAAATGGGTGAAACGGAACAGCGTTTATACTGCGTTGGCGCATGGGAAGATTGTGACTTCTACACGGATGCTGAAAAAGCAGCATTAGAACTAACTGAACATGTGACGTTAGTACCAACTAAGCGAGTACCTGATGAGCTTTATAATCGAGTACGTGTTCACTTTAGTGAAAAGGACTATGTAGATCTTATTATTTTGATTAATCAAATTAATAGTTGGAATCGACTCTCGATTTCAATGGGAAATTTCGCAACTGCAGCAAAATAGAATTTTTATGTCTATACATTAATCGGGCGCTAACCTTAAAAAGGGATTAGCGCTTGATTTGTAATATAGGATTATCAAAAGATAAGTGAAATAGGTTTAGGAGGGGAAATGAATCGGGATAGGATGTATGTTTTCGGAGCATTTTTTTTGAAATTTATCGGTAATTGGATAAAGACCCCCTTAACTTGCGGGAAAGAGGGGTAAGGGGTGTCATGATTAACTGTTGCTCTTCTCAAAATATGCCCGTGTATCTTGACGTATTTGTTTCGATAAAACAAGATCAAGCTCTTCATTCAGCCATGATAGGGTCTTTTTACGTAAAAAATTGCGCATATTTTCTTCGGCCTCAAGCATGACTAGATTAATGGTGCAAGCGGAAGTTTCGGAGCAGCAGCTGGAGTTTTCGTTATCTCGAACCAGAAGGCCATTATCTTTTATGTTTTTGCATTGAAAAATGGGCTTTTTCCCTTCTATTGCTTCAATTACATCCCAAAAAGAAATTTCATCTGGGGACCTTGATAATCTATAGCCGCCTTTAACTCCTGGTACTGAATTTACGATACCTGCCTTGGCTAATTTGGCAAAAATTTTTGAGAGATATGTCTCTGAAATGCCTTGAAAGGCAGAAAGGTCCTTTATTCCTATACTTGAATCTGGAGGAATATCAATTAAATAAACAAGGCAATGCAGGCCATATTCAACTCCAATACTATACTGCATGAAAACACCTGCTTCCTATTGAATAAAGAGATTAATATTAATATTAGGTATCTTTAATTTTTTTGTCAAACTTGCTAATTTGTCTTCAATAAACAAGAGGGGCTATTTCAATAGACACCTTGAATCAAAGATGAGTTAACTTTTTTGAATAAAGAAGAAACAAAATCGGTATTATTCCGTCTAAGAATTGAAGGTATTTATACATTTTAAAAGAACTTTATTATTTGTATTTGCAAGAAATTTAATACAAAGGGGAAATGATATGAGAACTTTTCAAGCAAAATTAGAGAAATATGCTGCTCTGGCAGTTGAAATCGGAGCAAATGTTCAAAAGGGGCAAATTTTATTTATTTCAGCTTCTATTGAAAGTTATGAGCTTGTAAAATTACTAACAAAAAGAGCCTATGAAATCGGTGCAAGCGAAGTCATTTATGAATGGAATGATGACGCTTTAACCCGAATGAAATATGAATCGGCAGCCGATGAGGTTTTTAATGATTTCCCATCCTACCGTGTCATGCAGCGTGAAGAGCTAGCTGAAAAGAATGGTGCCTTTATCTTGATCGATTCAAGAAACCCTGATTTATTAAATGGAATTGACCCAGAGCGAATCGCTAATTTTAATAAAGCATCAGGTAAAGCCCTTACCAAGTTTCGAACCTATATGTTAAGTGATAAAATTGCCTGGACGATTGTTGCCTATCCTAATCAGGCATGGGCCGATAAAGTGTTCCCGAATATTGATAAAATGGAACGAATCAATGCGCTATGGGATGCTATTTTTTCTGCAACCAGAATCGACCATGAGGATACAATTGGTGCATGGAAAGAACATATAGCAGCTTTAGATAGTAAAGCTAATTATTTAAATGGACGAAAATACAAATCACTACATTACCGTGCCCCAGGCACTGATTTAACCGTGGAACTGCCAGAAAAACATAAATGGATGAGTGCAGGAAATCATAATGAAAAAGGGACACTTTTCATAGCGAATATGCCTACAGAAGAAGTGTTCACTTCTCCTAATAAATTCGGGGTAAACGGCGTCGTTACAAGTACAAAACCGTTAAGTTACTCAGGAAACCTTATCGAAAACTTTACCTTAACATTTAAAGAAGGTAAAATCGTAGATTTCATCTGTGAAAACGGGTATGACACTCTTAAACAATTAATTGAAACAGATGATGGCAGCAGGTATCTTGGGGAAATAGCTCTCGTTCCGCATCAGTCGCCTATTTCAGAATCAAATACCATTTTTTATAACACGCTTTTCGACGAAAATGCGTCAAATCACTTAGCAATTGGCGAAGGATTTCCGTTTTGTTTAGACGAAGGAAAAACGATGTCTAAAGAAGAACTTGCGAAAGTCGGTTTGAATGAAAGTATGACACACGTAGATTTTATGATTGGCTCTCGTGAAATGGATATTGATGGAATGCTTCCAGACGGAAGGATCGAACCCATTTTCCGAAATGGGAACTGGGCATTTTAATTACATCGAAATAGGTGCCTGACCCCTGATGCGTTAAAGCTTTAACACGCTGGGGGTCAGGCACCACTTTTTTTTGTCATAATAAATTTTTTACCAATAAAAAACAAAAGTCGGCCGTCTACTATATGAAAGGAGGCCAAAGATGAATCAAACTAGTTTGCATCAATTAAAGACCCCGGTGGATCCCCGGGATGAATTTAAACAATTATATATTGACCATAAAAAGCATGTTTTTGCGATGGCATTATCGATTTTAAGAGATTTTGAATTGGCCGAGGATGTACTGCAAGAAGTGTATATCAAACTTTACCAGCATTCAAAGTATAATCAAGTGACTAATGTCAGAGCATGGCTGATTCGGGTCACGCGCAACACGGCCCTCGACCTTTACCGGAAAAAAAAGCGCGAATTGACCGGGTTTGATGACCAATATTTTGAACGCCTGGAGTACATATCTGAGGACCCTGTCGACAAAATCGTGTTATCCAAATACCTTGCACTCCTGGATAGTGGAGAGCGGCAGATCGTCATCATGAAGGATATCTCGGGGCTAAAGCATAAAGAAATCGCCAAAATCATGGAGATGCCTTTGGGAACCGTTCTCTGGAAATATCGAATGGCCTTGAAAAAACTAAAAAAAGGTCTGGAGTAAGGAGGGGATTTTTGGATGGAAAATGGAAAAATCATAAAGCATTTAGACACTGCGTTGGAAAAGCAGGTCCCGGATGGATGGGAAGAGTTGAATAAAAAAATCGACCAGTTAGGAGACAATCCTATGACCATAAGAGAGAAAAAATCTTTTCCAAGAAGGATATTACTTACAGCTGCAGCCTGTTTGATCGCGGCATCTTCCCTGACTTTTTCACCAGTAAGAGCGGCGATCCAAAACGTTTACGATAAAATTTTCTCTAGCGAGCATATCGATGATAGTGGATTAAAATCCGCCCTTACAAATGGAATGGGCCAAGAAATCAACAAAACCTACTATGATAAAGATCACGATATTACCGTTCATTTTAATAGTATCCTGATGGATGACAAGGAAGCCAAGCTTTTGGTTACCTATGAAAGCAAGAAAACTAATTTGAAAAACTATTACCTTGATATGTTTGAAGGCTATACTTCCATGAACATAGTGTTAGACAATAAGGTAAAGAAATTGAAAAATATTGGCTGGGGCAGCCGTTATTACGATAAGAAGGCGAACAAAGTAGCAGAAGCGCTCTCGTTCGAATCCATCAGCACGTTCCAAGGGGATGAAGTCCATTTAAAATTGAAAGACTTGACCTTTGATGGAAAAAATGGGGCAAGCCGAGTGGAAACCGTTTGGCCTCTTGATTTCAAGCTCTCGAAAGAAGCGGTTGGTGGTCGCGAAACCTTTGAAGTGAGTAAAGAATTTACATTTAAAAATGAAACCTATCATGTAAAGCAAGTGGAATTTTCGCCACTTGAAACAAGAGTGGTCGTTACTGGCACGGACATTAAACCGCATTTCGAAAACGGTGTCGACTACGATGTGTTCAGCAAACTCCAGCTGCAACTCTTAAATGCCAGAAAAATTGATAAAGAAAAAGGGTATACGGTCGATTACAAAAAGTCGGGTGTATTCTTGAGTTCGGCCGGCCAAATGGCCGACCCAATCTTCAGCAAGGCGGAAGCAGACGGACCGCGTGATCAATACGTTCTTTACTTCGCTCCAGTCAAAGACCGCCAAAACTGTGTCCTTCAAGTGGGCGATTTAAAAATTAATTTAAGATAAAATGGGAAGCTGTCTCACAGTATTTGGGGGCAGCTTTTTTTGATAATTACCCTTTTTGCCGAACTTTACTATTTCCGTTGCCGCTTCCGTAGTTAAACCTTTACCCTCATGCATAACTATTTCTATGTCAGTAAAAAATACGGAAGAGGTGAGAACAAATGAAAATTGATAATTTAAAACTTACATCTTCCGAAATAGGAACACTATGGGGGGAGTATGTAAACGGAACTATGGCCGAGATAGTAAATAAGTATATGATTTCTATTTTGGAAGACGAATCAATAAAAAAAGTTTTCGAAATAGCCATTGAGATATGGGAAAGGCAAAAGAAGCAGCTTGTTTCCTTCATTGAGAAAGAGGGCTTTCCAGTACCCATTGGATTTACTGAGTCCGACCTTAATAAAGGTGCAGAGAGATTGTTTTCTGACACATTCTGCTTGAATTATTTACATATTATGACTTTACATGGTTTGTTGGGCCATACAACTGCTTTATGTGTTTCTGTCAGAAAGGACCTACGGGAATTTTACAGTTCATGTGATAATGATGCAAAAAGTATGTACGATTTAACCATTGAGTTATTGCTTAAAAAAGGAAAATTCCAAAGAGATCCCTATTTTTATCCTAACGAGGGACCTGAATTTATTTCTACCAATGATTTTACTGATGGATTCTTCGGAAAAGGGAGACTTTTATCTGCTACAGAAATAATCAGTATTTCTCTTAACATTAAAAAGAGCATTATGGCAAAAACTCTTTCCATTGGATTCAGTCAAGTCACTGAATCGAAAGAAATAAGAAAGTTCTTTGAGGAATTAGAAAAAAAGGCAGATGAAAACATACAAGCCCTTACAAAAATTTTGCACAAGGATAATTTGCCAGTTCCAATGTCGTGGGAATCAGAGGTTACAACCTCCAAAGACTCTCCTTTTTCAGATAAATTAATGTTGTATCATATGGGTTTCTTGGCTCAAACTGCACAAGTATATTACGGGACAGGTCTAGCAGGAGCTATGCGAACCGACCTAGCTGTCGTTTATGAAAAAACAATTCTAAAAACATTAGCAATGACAAAAAAATGGTTCGATATTATGGTGAAAAACAAGTGGTTAGAACAGCCGCCACTTGCTCCCAATAGGAAAGAACTTGCACAAGATAAATAAGATATCCTCCCCTCATTTGTGAGGGGTATATTTTTTTAAAACTATGTTTTAAGGAGATGTTATAAAAATGGCATTTGAGGAAGGACTCGCCCGATCAGAAAAAGCTTATAACCAGTTCACTGAGGTAAGTTCTTTATTTGCTAAAATAGTGAAAGAAGATTTTCTCTCAACATGGCAATGGTGGTTTGGACTGGCCCTATTTATTGTACCATGGATTGTTTGGATTATATTTAGGAAAAAAGATAGTACAGGACGCCTTCTTTTAGCAGGCTTAATGACCATCATATTATCACTTACAATAGATCTTGCTGCCTTATCTCTAGGGTTGTGGTCTTACCCAATGGTGATTATTCCTCTAGCCCCCTTTCTTTTTTTACCTTATCACTTCTCTTTAGCACCAGTTGGGGTCATGCTCGCTCTACAAATAAAGCCAAAAATGAATAGCTTGTTAAAAGGAGTCATATTCGCTGCAATTGCTGCCTTTGGAGGAATGAATTTCTTTGATGCAATCGACTTTTATGACGCTAAAAATTGGTCCACTCTATATGATTTTATTATTTTCTTTACTCTTTACTATGTCGCTTATGCGGTTACAAGGATTGAGACCTATTCTAAATTAGATAAGGGATAAACTATACTTGTAACGACATAAAGGCGTTAATGAATTAAGGGGTCTTAGTTTAAGAAGCATGGTGAGCTTTTCTGGCTTATAACTAAATACTCTATTGTTAGAAGCAGATATTTTGCTTCTTTTTAGTTTCTTTTAAAATTTTCCTCTTATTTACTCTGTGAAGTTCTGTTTTTTATATCAAATGAATATAATGACAAAGTTAAACTTGTCCAGAGGTGAATAGTTTGGAGATGTTTGGTTTGTCATTTGCGGTACTCTTTAAGGTTATATTAATCAATATTGTATTAAGTGGAGATAACGCAGTTGTAATCGCAATGGCATCGCGTAATGTCCCAAAGAAGCAGCAAAAGAAAGCAATCTTTTGGGGAACATTTGGAGCGATTATTTTACGATTACTATTTGCAGTAGTCATAGTTTATCTGCTAGGCGTACCTTTCGTAACTTTTATAGGCGGTCTTCTCCTAGTGTACATTGCCATTAAACTATTAATTGGTGGTGAGGAGGAACATCTGAAAGAAGGAGGGGCAAGTTTATTTTCAGCTGTCAAAACAATCATCATTGCCGATGCAGTCATGTCCCTTGATAATGTACTAGCTATTGCTGGGGCTGTTGAAGGAAATTTGGCCGGTATTGTGATCGGTGTGATTGTTAGTATTCCGATTGTTGTTTTTGGAAGCCAGTTAATACTAAAAGCAATGGAGAAGTACCCGTTTATATCTTATGCTGGGGCAGGAATCTTATCTTGGACAGCAGGTGAAATGATTCTCGGGGAACCAAAATTTGAACCTTTTCTCACTCATGATTTACATTTATTAATTCCTACGGCAATTACTGTTTTTGTTATTGGATTTGGATTTTTAATTTCAAGGAAAAAAGTAATATAAAAGAGAAAGGGGCGATGCATAAATTTGCATCGCTCTTTACTGATTTGGCACAATATATTTTTACTTCATGAATTATTAATGATTTGATTTCTGTCTTCTGTTTGAGGAGGTTCCTCAAACCATTTATGCTTGATCATAATTTCAATCCCTTCTTGACCATAAAAATAGATATCTTTGGCTAAGAGGGCTAATTTTAAGGAAATATCATTTCTTAATGTGAAAAATGTACCAAAGCTATTTCCAACGATGCAAAATCCATTTAGAAAGGTGATACAATGCATCATTAGTTTGTCTGAAAATGGGGCAATAGTGGAAGTAGTTACCGTACCCCCAGAATGGGCGGAGACTTGTATATCATTTTCCAAAAGAATTTCTTGGAATATTTTGATTTGTTTCTTTGCAAGCTCTTTCCCTTTTTCAAAATATTTTCTAACTTCTTTGTTTTGTGCGCATTGAGCAAATCCTGTAATAAGCTGCATTCCAATATTATTAGTCTCTATTCCATGATGAAGAATACCAAGTTCAATGTCGTTTAATGCCCGTTTCGAATTAAATGGGTGAAAACCGTGCATATAATCTTTACTTTTAATAAACTCTGTTGTTTTTGGCATCGTCACTTTTGGTGGAAGGGTTAAGATTCCTTTTTCCAGTAAATATAGGGTGGCTAACTTATAAATTTTGTGGGTAACAGTGGTAAGTCCTTCATATACCTGTATCACATCATCGTTATATGCCATATTCATGTTAATGGTGTACATACCCATGCTTACCTCTTTTAATACTCGTATAAACATCACGTCAAATCCATTGTCAAATAATTTGGGCGCTTCTAAATTCACATCTTCTTTTCTAAAACCAATAGGGATAACGACCCCTTGATGGCTAAATATTTTCTCAATTTCTATAACATAATAATTTAACTCCTGCCATAAGCCCCCTAAGATATTCCTGGCTTCCTCATCATCCGCTTTTTTCATAAAATATTCTAAAACTCTCATAATAAGAGTTTTTTCTTGGTATGTAAGCCAAAGGGTTCCTACCTCTGATGAGCTTATCGGATTTGTTAAAATCAAAAGGATCCCACCTTCAAATAATTTAAATAAATTATTCCCAAGTCTGTTGCTAATCATTCGATAATCAGTTACTTCGAAACAAAATAGCAAAAGTAAAATAAGCGGAGATTTTCCGGTTAAATGCAGAATGGAGGGCATTTCGCGGTAAATAAGCGGAGATTTTCCGCTTATGCAAAGAAAAATCTCCCATTTTCGAATTTTTCGAGTCAATAGGCGGAATCTCTCCGTCTATTCAAGCCTTTTTTAATAATAATTATGAATTAGGCGGAATTTTTCCGTTTATTTTCAGCTCGGGTACTTAACCTGATCCCCCAACCGATAAGTGCGGACCCTCTGATCCCGCGGGGTAACTAGCTGGAAGGAAAGCATTAGTTAATGAGAATCCCCAGTTCATATCAGGGCACCTTATAAGTAGGAGGGATGCTCTTGGGATTTCGAATTTTATTTTTTCTAATATTAATCAGTTTAAATATATCGACAGTTGTCAGTGCAGAAACTCCGCTCATTGCTGCATTTATCCGTGACCATCAGCTATGGATCAAAAAGGGAGATCAAGAATTACAAATCACTAAAAATCGATATGTGTATTCTCAGAAATGGTCATATGATGGCAGGTTTATTGGTTATATTGATGGCGATGAAAAAGGTGAAAAATCTAATCTATTTATTTATGATACGAAGGAAAAGGGAAGCTACCAGCCTTACGTAAGAGTGGTAACCTCTGACTTTAAATGGTCGCCGAACAAAAATCAGCTGGCTTACAATGACCAAGGTTTATTAAACGTGACAAAAACAAAGAATGGCCGCCCGCAGGGGTTTGAAAATGTTTCATTAGGGGTTAGTGGTTTTGAGTGGTTTCCGAATGGGAAGGAATTTATCGTTGCCTCACAATCCAAATTGCGTCCTACTGGTTGGGGACCCATCCCACTTTATCGGATTCCCGTAGATGCCAATCTCGCGAAAGAAAAAATGAAGCATTTTTATACCATTCAAACAAAAGAACCTGACTTATTTGCGATTGATGCTGATTATTTTAAGTGGAGCTCAGACGGGAAGTGGGTTAGCTTTTTAGCAACTCCAACCGCGTCTTGGTCGATGGATAGCAATACTTTATGTGTTTTAACCTCTAAAGGAGAAAACTTTCAAGCCGTAGGTAAAATGTTAGGATTCAGAGATTGGTTCAAGTGGGCTCCATCTGCCAATCAATTAGCCTATATTTCAGGAGAAGGAAGATTTTTTGTTGAAAACAAGAAAACCACCATTGCCGAAATGCCGACCTCAAAGCAACAACAAAAGGAATACACACCAAAAGGTTTTGTAGATCTAGACTTGGAATGGTTCTCACCAGATAAAGTGATTGTCGCTCGTGCAAAGGAGAACAAGGAGTGGAAGGAAGGACCTGTTCCAACCATGTTTACAACACTTTATGCGATCAATATTAAAACAGAGAAACAAAAACAAATCTCATTTCCGAAGAAGAATGAACTGGATGAACTTCCTCAAGTTGTGGGTTCCTATCTTACTTGGGTTCGAAAGAAGGGAAATGGATCTAAAGGTGATGTCTGGGTGAAGGATGGTTTAAATGGTAAAGAGCATATATGGCTAAAGAATGTTGATGGTGCTCCAGTCTTTTTTACTCCGAATTGAAATGGTTTGCAGAATGGATTTGTCAAGCGCGGAGATTTATTGATGATCGTTTTTCTGGTATGATTTCTTTGGAATGTTATCTTTTAATCAAATCTTGGGAAGTGTGTTTTTACTATGAATACGCCAGATGAACTTGCAATGGGTGATGTTAATTTGAAGGTATTAGACCATTCTGCTCTTTCTCAAAACATTCATTCATTTTTATATCGTTTAGATAATAATGGGGAATCACGCTTGCCGCAACGTGCCTATCTTGCAACCCGGCATGCCATACGACAATTGCAGCTCCCTCCAGGACAAACCATATTAGAGAGGGAGATGGCTGATATTTTGGGTATGAGTAGAACTCCAGTACGTGAAGCTCTTGTGCGTTTAGAGATGGAGGGATGGGTTAAGCTCATACCGCGTCGTGGGTTTATTGTGGCACCGATTGTAGCGGACGATCTCCAACATATTTATGAAGTGGTAGAAGCACTTGATGGAATTGCTGGCAGCCTGGCTGCCAAGCGTGCGACAAGTGAGGAATTGGACAAACTTGATCATTTGATAGAGGAGCAGGAAAAAGCACTAGAAAAGGAAAATCTGATTGCGTGGACTGACCTTGATGAACAATTTCATCAACTCATTGTGGATATAGCCCGAAATCCCCGTCTAAGGGGAGTGATGGATAGTCAATCTGATCAATTATATCGTGCTAGATTATTTACGATAAAGCTTCGGCCAAAACCAACACGTTCCATAATGGACCACAAGGCCATTGTTGCTGTTATGAGGGCAGCAGAACCGGATGCTGCACGATCTATGTTACAATCCCATCGGTTTAGGGCCCGCAATGAAATATTACAAATTATCCGGTCGATGCCTTAATTAATGAAAAAAAGGCTGCAGTGATTTAGAAGAAATCTGCTGCAGCCCTGGATTAGAAAATGCTATATGACATAATTACATAGTTTTCCGATATTTTCTACTTCAACAGAAACAACATCACCTGACTTCATCGGACAACTGCCAGAAGGAGAACCAGTAGCCAATACATCACCTGGCTCCAGTGTCATAACTTGTGATATCCAACTGATAAGGTAAGGAATGGAAAATGACATCTGATTCGTATTACCATCCTGTACGACTTTTCCGTTTAAGGTTGTAACTATTTGCAAATTAGTTGGATCTATCCCCGTCACGATACACGGACCTAAAGGACCAAAAGTGTCAAACCCCTTGCCGCGTGTAAACTGGGGATCTGTCTTTGTTAGATCTCTAGCTGTTACATCATTAAATATCGTACAGCCAAAAACATAATCCAATGCTTCTTCTTCTTTTATATTTTTCCCACGCTTCCCAATAACAAGTGCCACTTCTCCTTCCAATTCAACCTGCTTGGTTAAATCACTTGAAGGAAGAATGATTTCCCCTTGATCTGGAATCAAGGAAGATGCCGGCTTTAAAAACAAAAACGGTTCTTTGAGATTGGCCTTACCTCCAGTTTCTTTTGCATGTGCAGCATAGGTCCAGCCGAAATTAACCATCTTTGAGGGGGCTACAGGCTCTAGAATTTTCACATCACTATATTTAACTCTTACACCGTCAAATTTTAGTTCATTGTTTAGAATTTCCGTGAAAGTACTAGACAATTGTGAAATTTCATCATCCTCAACAATTCCGTAAAATACTTCATCGCTATCATTCTGATAGCGGACTATCGTTTGCGTTTTTTGTAGTACCTGCATTACCATACCACACCAACTCCATCTAGATAAAATATCGAAAAGATTTCATGTTATAGAAAAATTTATTTGATGAATCTTACCTGTTGGCTGATTAACTCAATTTGTTCGTCCTTCTTTTTATTGAACTCCACCTTATTTTCCTCAAAGACGTTATTTCCTTCTGCATCAATGGAAACAATCAGAGGACCGAACTCATTCACTTCACAGACCCAAAGAGATTCGGGCATTCCGAGGTCTTTCCAGTGTACTTCTTTAATTTCATCAACCTTTGTTGCCGCAAAAACGGCATTTCCGGCTGGAAAAACGAGGTGCAGTGCTTTATGAGTCTTGCATCCTTCTTCAGTGTTCTTCCCCATTCCACCTTTTCCAACAATGAGTTTCACACCTGTTTCTTCGATAAATTCCTTTTCAAACTTTTCCATTCTCATACTGGTTGTGGGGCCAATAGAGACAATCTCGTATTGTTCATTTCCGAGGTCTCTAACAATCGGACCAGCATGGAAAATAGCTTTACCCCTAAGGTCTACAGGTAATGGAATTTTTTCTTCAATAAGCCTTCTATGGGCAACATCCCTGCAAGTAACAATTGTACCGGTTAGGTAGATAATGTCTCCAATTCGGATATCTTTAAGATCTTCATCTTTTATAGGTGTTGTTAATACTTTCTTACTCATAGTGTTACCCCCTCGTGAGTACTAATTTCATAGTTCAAATTACTATCAAATGTGATCTTTCCTCTTCTATGGGACCAGCATCCGGTATTAACTGCCACTCCAATAGTAGAAGGATGTCTTGCTGTATTGACAACGTTTACACCCATGACAGATTTAGAACCCTTAAGTCCTTGAGGTCCAAGGCCAATCGCATTAATTCCATCCTCAAGAAGTCTTTCCATCTTTGCAGCGTTTTCATTTTCATTTTGACTTCCAACAGGTCTCATAAGGGCTAATTTTGAATTTAATGCTGCTGTTTCAACAGAAGTACCGACGCCAACACCTACAAGAAGTGGAGGGCAGGCATTAAGTCCATAACTTGTCATGCGATCAAGAACAAACTTTACTACGCCTTCATAGCCTTCGCCGGGCATTAGAACCGTTGCCACTCCAGGAAGGGTACATCCGCCTCCTGCCATATAAGTGTAGATCTCCACTTTGTCACTGTCTTCTTCAATCTCCCAGAAGATACTTGGTGAACCGTTCCCGATATTCTTTCCTGTATTATATTCATCGAATGTCTCTACCGAGTTGTGACGCAAAGGTGTTTCTTTGGTTGACTGAAAGACACTATTTCTTAGAATACTTTCTAATTGGCCAATCAAAGGGAAGTTCTCTCCACACTTTACAAAAAACTGAAGTACGCCTGTGTCCTGACATGAAGGCCTCTTTAACTCAAAGGCAAGCTTCTGGTTATCAAACATAGTTTTATAGATGATTTTTGCAAGAGGATTGTCTTCCCCTTCGCTCAGCTCTTTCAGCTTATTTTCCACATCATCTGGAAGTTTGTAGCTGACAAGGGATATAAACTTTGACATCAGATTCGTCATCTTTTCTTTTTGTTGTACTTTTTCCATTATAGTGTTCATAATAACTCTCCTTTTTATGGTTAGTTCGTAACCCAGTTAGTTAAGTGATTGTGTGACTGACTTTATGTGTTAATTATTAATTAATGTATACATTAATGTCAATGGGTTTTTAAAAAATAAGATTGGTAGTTTGACATTATTGACTTAAGAACCCTTTAATTTATTGTTTTTTAATTGTGTACTTTTTGTGTCTGTTGATATATAGGTAAATGGAATTAAAAATAAAATATTGACACCAATGTATACGTTAAGTAATAATTGCTGTAAGGGTTTTCACCTGAAATAATGAATCGAACATGAAAAAGAAGGAGGTTAACGAATGTCAGGTAACCATATTTTTCGTATAGAAACTATCCCGTGAAACTGCTAGGGTGATAGTAGGAGAGAGTTTCTAATAGATCAATCTGATGAATTATCAAAATATTAATTAATGACTGAATATTGATTTTTGAAAATAATGGCGTTCGCAATAGGTTGGAATTGATATTTTTTTAGGGGGGAATTTTGTGAGTGTTAATATGCAAGAATTGAAAGCGATTACTAAAAAAACCAATGTACGCTATTTGACTTTGGCTATATTATTTATCACGACCGCAGTTAACTATATTGACCGATCGGCGCTAAGTGTAGCTGCCCCTGTAATGAACAAAGATCTGCGATTGGATGCGGTGTCATTGGGAATTGCCTTCTCTGCATTCAACTGGGCCTATGCCTTTCTACAAATCCCAGGCGGGTGGTTATTGGATCGATTTGGGGCCCGTGTTGTGTATGGAGTTGGGTTGTTTGTCTGGTCATTATTTACTTTTTTTCAAGGATGGGTTAGTGGATTCCTCATGTTATTCATTCTAAGATTTGTTGTAGGGGTTGCAGAAGCTCCATCATTTCCTGGCAATAGCAGATTGACTGCCATGTGGTTTCCTCAGAATGAACGAGGCAGGGCAGTATCCGTGTATAATTCTGCTCAGTTTTTTGGAATTGCGTTGTTTACACCGGTAATGGCCTGGCTTTTACAGAGTTACAGCTGGCATGTGGTTTTTTATGTTGCAGGGCTGGCTGGGATTGTAGTGTCGGTGTTTTGGTTTAAGCATATCCATGAGCCGAAAAAACACCCAAAAGCAAACCAGGCCGAAATTGACTATATCCTTGAAGGCGGCGGTTTGGCAAATGCAGGGGATAAACCGATCAAAATCAGATGGGCACATGTAAAACTGCTGTTGACCAACCGACAAATGATCGGAATCTATATTGCGCAATTTTGCCTCAATACTATTCTTTGGTTCTTCTTAACCTGGTTCCCTACCTACCTTGTTCAAGAAAAACATATGTCCATGCTCAAGGTTGGATTTATGGCCTCCATCCCATATTTAGGGGCCTTTTTAGGAGGAATTGTTGGCGGATATTTATCGGATTACTTGTTAAAGCACGGGAAGTCCCTTGGTGCAGCACGTAAAACCCCGATTATCATCGGATTCCTTTTTTCGAGTGTGGTTGTTTTGGCGAACTATACATCATCTGCAGCGCTCATCATGCTAATCATGTCGGTTTCTTTTTTCGCCAAAGGGATGGCTGGAGGAACCTGGGCGCTTATTGGTGATATGTCCCCAAAGGAACTCATTGGACTCAACGGTGGAATCTTTAATACATCAGGCAACTTGGCCGGCATCGTGATTCCGATCGTAGTTGGATATATTTTGAGTACAACACATTCCTTTAGTGCCGCCTTATTCTTTATTGGGGCAGTATTGTTAATCGGAGCATTATCTTACATCTTCATCGTTAACAAAGTTGAACGTATTGAATTACCCCCTGAGTTGCAAGAGGAAAAGCAACCTTTATTAAAAGTACAAGCCTAAGGAAATTTCTGTAATTATAAAAAGCTTGGATACTATTTTACAAATGAAGAAAAACCCGATCTTCCTACTAAGGAAATCGGGTTTTTTCTTCTATATTTTGAATCCTCGTGGTCCCACTTAGGAAGAAATTTCAATAAAAAACCTTGTGGAAAGACTTCTCACTTCTCAATACCTTTTAAATAATTTAAAATTGTCATATAATAATAGTAGAAATATTAATATTAAATATTTTTTTATATTATGAAATAGAAATACTTTTGAGACAGAAAAGGTGTGTGATTAGGTCGCGCATTACCTTGGTGTAACACCTGCATCTTTTCTGCCAAATTTCAGGGGATAAGGTGGGTTAAAATGAACTACGGAGAAACAAAAACAGACGTCATTTTAATTGGTGCCGGAATCATGAGTGCGACTATTGGGACACTCTTGAAAGAATTAGTACCAGAATGGGAAATTACTGTGTATGAGAAACTCGAAAACGCAGGTGAGGAAAGCTCTAACGAATGGAACAATGCGGGAACAGGGCATGCTGCACTTTGTGAACTAAACTACACAGTTGAAAAACCAGATGGATCTTTAGATATTAGTAAAGCGATAAAAATTAATGAACAGTTTCAGGTTTCTATGCAATTTTGGTCTTATTTAGTAAAAAGCAAGCTGATCGATAATCCACAGGACTTTATCAAACGCTTGCCGCATATGAGCTTAGTACAAGGGGAAGAAAATCTAGCCTTTTTAAAGAAACGATTTGAAGCGCTGTCAAAAAATCCTTTATTCCAGGGAATGGAATTCTCTGATGATCATGAAAAACTGATCGAATGGATTCCACTGATCATGGAAGGCCGTACATTGAATGAACCGATAGCGGCAACAAAAATTGACTCAGGAACAGATGTCAACTTTGGTGCATTAACACGCATGTTGTTTGAACACTTAGAGACTAAAAATGTCCAGATAAATTATAATCATAGTGTAAACGGTATCAAACGTACTAACGACGGCCTATGGGAATTGAAAGTGCAGAATCAATTTAGTGGTACAGTCAAACGCCATACGGCAAAATTTGTCTTTATCGGAGGCGGCGGAGGAAGCCTGCATTTACTGCAAAAATCGGGTATTCCTGAAGGAAAACATGTCGGAGGATTCCCAGTAAGCGGGCTATTCATGGTATGTAACAATCCAGAAGTTGTAGAACAGCATCATGCAAAAGTATACGGCAAAGCTAAAGTTGGTGCTCCGCCAATGTCTGTTCCGCATCTTGACACAAGATTTATCGATAATAAAAAATCACTGCTTTTTGGACCATTTGCCGGTTTCACACCAAAGTTCTTAAAAACCGGTTCAAATATGGATTTAATCACTTCTGTCAAACCGAATAATGTTTTGACTATGTTGTCTGCAGGTGCAAAAGAGATGTCACTAACAAAATACCTGATTCAACAAGTGATGTTAACGAAAGAACAACGTATGGAAGAGTTACGAGAGTTTATCCCGAATGCTAAAACTGAGGATTGGGATATAGTAGTAGCGGGCCAACGTGTACAAGTTATCAAAGATACGGAAGCAGGCGGAAAAGGAACACTGCAATTTGGTACGGAAGTGATTACTGCCGCTGATGGCTCAATCGCAGCGTTACTAGGTGCTTCTCCTGGCGCCTCCACTGCCGTTCATGTAATGCTTGAGGTAATCAAAAAATGCTTCCCTGAACATATCAAAGAGTGGGAAGCGAAAATCAAAGAAATGATCCCTTCGTATGGGAAATCACTGATGGAAAACCCTGAGCTGCTGCATGAAATTCATACTTCAACAGAGCGGACACTTGGACTAAGTGAAAAAGAGCTTGCATTTAGTTAATTCTTAGGAAGCAGAAATCAGTTTATAGAAGTAGAAAAAACGCCGATTGGCGTTTTTTTTTTTAGGTTACTTTTTCCTTTCCAAAAACTATTATTTTAAAAACTTTATCCATGAGTGCATCGTCTATTATTTAAGGAAGGAGGAATAGACGTGGAAGAACTAACATTGGGAGTATTAGAAACAGAAGATAAAGAATTACTTATTGATGAAATTATGACCAGGTATGGACAGGAAGTCCTCCAGCTGGTTTTTTCATATGTAAATAATCGCGCCATCGCAGAAGACTTAACGCAGGATATATTTGTTAAGTGTTATAAAGGACTTCATACATATAGCGGCAAATCGAAGCTACGAACTTGGTTGTGGAGGATTGCCATCAATCATTGCAAGGATTTTCTGAAAAGCTGGTACAACAACAATGTCGTCATAACAGAGGATGAACCCTTAAATAACACGACGAAAAAAGAAATGATCGAACAAGCGGTCATTCAAAGACAAGAGGATGATCAATTGATTGCTGCGATCATGCTCCTTCCTATTAAATATCGGGAAGTCATCTATCTCTTTTATTACGAGGAGTTGCCCATTAAAGAAATTGCCGTAGTAACAGACGTGGGCGCTAACACCGTTAAAACCAGGCTCAGACGAGCAAAAGAACTTCTGAAAGAACGATTGGAGGATATATAATGGAGGATCGTTTAAAGAACTTAAAAAAGGCCATGGATCAACGGATGTTTTCTCAATTGAACTTTACGGAGAAGCATCGTAGAAATATCCTTGGAAAAATTAATCAACCAGCCGAAAATGATGAAGACATTCTGCTAGCGGTTATGCAGCTGCTTGTTCATGAAAAAACGGGTTTTGAATTAACGAAGCAGTTGCGGGGAAGAGGTATTAAAAAGTTTGAAGACAATGAAGGATTTTTATACACTTTTTTACATCGATTAGAACAGTCCGGATGTATCCAATCAAACTGGACTGAAGCGGGAGCCAAGTATTATCACCTAACGCATAGAGGACGAAAAATGCTGCGAAAAGCTGATAAAATACAAACCAATAGCCAAGTAGTATGGAAAGAATTATTTGAGAGGTGAGGCATAAGTGAATAAAAAACAAGTCTTTTTAAATGAAGTCATCGCTCAAATCAAATCGAAGGAAGCAAAGCAATATGTTACCGATGAATTGAATTATCACGTGAAGGAAGCGAAAAACGTCTGGATAAAGAAGGGGCTGAAAGAAACAGAGGCGGAGGAAAAAGCAGTCGAGCAAATGGGAAGCCCAATTCAATTAGGGCAGCAGTTCAATAAACTCCATCGTCCCAAAGTAGATTGGATCCTGGTGGTTCTTTTAGTGACCATTTTCGGGCTTGGATTTTTACCAATGTTTTCAATCCCTATAGGAGAATATTTGTTAGCGTCTAAAGTCATTATTACTTTAATCGGGAGTGCATCCGTTTTAGGGATCATGCTGATGGATTATCGGAAGTTGAAAAAGCAAGGTTGGTTATTTTATTCCATTGGGGTATTTATTCTTCTAGTGATAAGACTATTTTCAAACACCACAATTAATGGACTTTCACTTCTTAGGGTTGGACCATTAACGATTGAAAGTATCATGTCGGTGCCATTCTTCTTCCTTGCCTGGGCTTCCTTATTTAATCTTGAGAGGCTGAAGGTCTGGCAGTTTAGTCTATTGTTCCTCCTGCCATTCTTTTTACTACTTACGGTACCAAGTATTTCTACTACCTACATTTACACCATCATGGTCTTTTCGATGCTTTGGTGGAGCCGGTTTAGTAGGAAAATTGTTCTATCAATTTGGGGAGTATCTGTAAGTTTTTCTTTGTTCGTAAGCCTTATTTCATGGAATTTTTTAGGTGTATATCAGAAAGATCGATTGTTGGCTTACTTAAACCCGGAAGAATATTCTGATGGACCAGGATTTATGATCTTACATGTAAAAGAATTTCTGTCAAAAGCAGGCTGGTTTGGTCACCCCATGAACAAGGAATTCATTCCCGAAGCCCACACCAATTTAGTCTTTGTTAGCTTTACCTATTATTACGGCTGGATTTTAGCCCTTGCGTTAGTCGTGATCCTTGGTCTATTTATCGCCAGAATGATAGGTATCACAAGCAGGATAAAAGATCCGTACGGTAAACTTCTGCTAATCGGTGCCGTTTCTCTTTATACCGTCCAGCTAGCTACTAATATCGGAATGACACTAGGTATTTTCCCATTAATTTCGATGTCCTTGCCATTTATCAGCTATGGATTAATGCCAACACTTTTAAATGCTATTTTAATTGGAATTGTCTTAAGCGTCTATCGCCGAAAGGATTTAACCAGAATAACGGAACTATTAAAAAAGTGATAGAAATGAAAATGAACACAGGACCAGGCTCCCGTGTTCATTTTCATAAAAGAGTAAAATTAGTATTGTACTTCCAAAGTGCTTTTTTGAAGAGGTTCGGAAGATAGACTATAAGCAATGACCTTCTTCTTGTACTGTTTGACTACATCAATCCGATCATTGTAACTGAAAACAAATAAACGAACATCTTTTTTACCACTTTTCGTATCAATAACCAATGGAGTATTGCTATTTTCGGGATGTAAAAATAATTCTTCGGTCCCTGGATAGATATAATGCTGCTTCAGATAGGTAGCTTCGTTAAAGTAATGAATCACTTGAAGTTTGTCTTCACCTACTAAGTTTTTTCCATCAATAGTTATGGTGACGTCTGTTTCATTAAGTTTTGAATGAATTTCAAATTTCCTTATAAGCCATTCCACTGGCCCAGTTGGAAGGCAGGTCATTAATATTTTAATTGTACTTACGAAAATTATCGAAACCACAGCCCAGGTCATTTTCATCATCTCCGTTAAAGAATTAATAGGTCAATAATATCTCATCCGGATGAATTGTTAACCGTCCAATTCAACTAAAAATACACCATCCACTTTCTGTCCAAATAGTACAAATGGAAAAGGCTGCCATTTTGGCAGCCTTGTTAGGGAGAGTATCTAATTATTTTAAGTTATACTTGATGATAGGTTTTGTTCAACCACTTTCTTCTTTAACCAAGGTTTGGATACCCAGCGCTTTAGGGCAAAAACTCCTCGGATACATTCATCCAATCCCTGGGCAAGCCAAATTCCTAATAGTCCTAAACCAAGTGTAATTCCGAAAAAGTAACTTAAGACGACGGCAATTCCCCACATAGAGATTATACCGATGACCACAGGGAAGCGGACATCACCGACTGATTTTAAAGAACCCATGAGAACGATATTCATGGCCCGGCCCGGTTCAATGAATACAATTGCCCACAATACTGGGAGAGCGATAGCGATTATGTCAGCATCGGTTGTAAATATAGTTAATATTGGCTTGCCAATTAAAGCAACTGCAAGTGAAACAGCCGCCGAAACAATCACGGCAATTTTTAAAGTCTTAAGGCCCCTTTTCAGGGCTCGATCATATTGTTTGGCTCCGATATAACGGGCAATCAACAATTGTGTCCCTTGGCCAATTGCAAATGTAAATAGGAAGCAAACCATGGATATATTTAAAATATACACCCGTGCTGCTAACGCCGCATCCCCGGTAAGTGCTACAAAGCTTGTAATCACCACTTGTGAAAATTGATAAGAGAGATTTTCTCCAGCAGATGGGATCCCAATCGATAGAAGCCCCTTAACATCCGTTTTATTAATTTTGAACAAATCTTTCATATGAAACTTTAAAGCTAGTTGTTTATAAACAAAGTAAAAAAGTGCAGCAATGATAAAAATCCGAGCAGCAACCATAGCATAGGCAACTCCTGCAACACCTGTTACAGGAAGGCCGAACCACCCTTTAATGGCAATAAAGGAACCGACCATACTAATCACATTCATGATGACCGTAACGACCATGGTTTCTTTTGTGTGTCCATAGCTGCGCAAAACAGCACTTAATGCTAACGCAATAGCTTCTAGGAAAAGCGACAGTCCAATGATAGATAGGAAGGTGTAAGCAAAATCGTAAACTTCCCCGCTCAGTCCGTAAAATTTTAAAAACACACCGCCAAATGCAACCACAACGATGGTCATCGCAACGCCAATCCAGAAGTTCACCCCGAAGGCAGACCTTGCAAGGCGTCGTGCCCGGTCTAATCGGTCTGCTCCCAAATTTTGACCGATCAGGATGGTCGCACCGATGGCTGTGACATTAAAGACTAAAATAAATATATTAATAATCTGATTGGCGACTCCAACTCCTGCCACTGCATTGTCTGAATATCCACTTAATATTAACGTAGCAACAATTCCCATACCCATATGAAGCGATATTTCGATAAAAAGAGGCCACGTGATGCTAAATAATGATTGGTCTTGGTACTTATTTTTTTCTACAGTCAATTTATTCTCCTTCTTTACTCAAGTCATATAAAATCTATTCTAACTATATTTAATCTAATTTAAAATAAAAAAGATATTCCAAAAATTTGATTGGCAATTTAAAAAAACCGTATATAAAACGGTTTTTAGTCGGAAATATATTTGATAAATATTTAATTCTGCTTTTCTTTGATCTTTTCACGGATTTCTTCGAGTTCTTTTAATGACAGTTCACCCAGAGATTTTTTAATTTCTTCCTCAATCTGTTTTTTGTTGCTTTCTCGATATCGATCCCACCATTCCCGCAGACCTTCTGTTTCGTCTAAAAGGTATTCGACATCAAGCTCTTCTAATTCATCGTCGGACAAATAATTCATTACAGCTCCTAACATGTAAGTAAGTTTCTCAACTTCCTCTTCATTTTTGTGGTCATTTTTCGATACATCATTCTCTTCGGTGTCAGGCACCTCATTATTCATATTTAGTGAAGCTTTTCGTGGCATCGTTACCATTCCTTACTATATTTTACTTTTACGATATAAATCTTAGTATTACCATTAAAAATTTGATTAATTAACTTTAGTGACCTTTTGTGGTGCTATTGACGCAGTTTAATTTTATGAATATTTGTAAAAAAAAGTTAAATTTGTAATATAATATTATTAATACGTTTGTGAAATAAGGAGGTATGATCATGATTTGGTTATATATTTTTACACCAGTCGTTATTTTGGGTGCAATAGCTGTTTATTTTGACAAAAAATCTGGAGCTGCTCCCTCTGATGATAGTAGATTTGCTGAGAAGTTAGAGGAATACCCACCGGAAAATAACAATATGTATGGACCTTAAATTAATATTGAAGTATTCGGCTACAATGACATGAAAGTAGGCTATTTTTCATACTATATTTGGGGGTGGAAATATGCCAAGGGCAAATTATCGAAGTTCAGACGTTGACGTAATGGCAAGGATGATGAGAGCAGAAGCCGAAGGTGAAGGAACACAAGGAATGTTATATGTTGGAAATGTAATTGTGAATCGTCTTGTAGCAAATTGTTTAGACTTTAAAGGACTTAGGACAGTTCCGCAAGTTATTTTTCAAGTGCAAGGTGGAAATTATTCCTTTGAAGCAGTTCAAAAAGGGAATGTATTTTATCAGAGATCAAGAACTTCTGAAAGAAGATTAGCAAAACAAAATTTGGATTATTGGAGAGACCACCCAGGGAAATATGCGCTTTGGTATTTTAATCCACATGCTCCATGCCCTCCAACATGGTACGGCCAACCTCAATCTGGTCAATTTAAAGAACATTGTTTTTATGAACCCAAACCTGGAACATGTGATAGTGTGTATCGCGGTTAAGATTACTCTTTAAGTAAACCCAGGTTGTCGAGAAAGGTTATCTTTCTCGGCAATTTTTAATTTTGTCTGAGTCTACCCAATTGATAATTCATTAAAGATATGTACCTGCACAGATTGGCACTAAGTCATGCCCATTTATAATATAGACGGGCTCCAATCTCCTCTCTGAGTGTAATATATAGGGTAATGTTATATTAGCCCCTCATACATTCGAAAGGAAGTGTAATAATGACTAATGCCATACCGATGACTAATGCTTTACCGATTACTGCTCCCGCAAATGTTCTTCCCCAACCTCCATTGTCTTACTCCTATGCAGCACCTTGTTATGCAGGTTGTTTTCCTGCAGGTGGGTGCAGTGAATTTATACTCATAGTAGTATTGTTTATTTTATTGATCATTGTTGGTGCAGTTTGTTTCTGTTAAAAGATGTGACCAAAAGAAACAACCGCAAGCCCCTGCATTAATGTATGGGGTAAGGTTGTTTTTTATTTATCTATTTTTAGAACAAACGTTCCTTTTTATTGGCGTTAGATAGAATAATTTGATATGAAAAGTCTAATTCAGTATAAAAGTAATAATAATGTAGTTTATTCTTGTAAATACCATGTGGTTTGGTGTCCTAAATATAGAAGGAATGTATTGGTGGATGGAGTAGATGAAAGACTTAAATCTATTCTTTTAGATGTGGCAGAAGAAACGCGATCTGAAGTAATCGAAATGGAAATTATGCCAGATCATGTTCATTTACTTGTTGAATGCGATCCGCAATTTGGAGTTAATAAGCTCATAAGAATGATGAAAGGAAGAAGTTCTCGATACTTACGTAACGAATTCCCATGGTTAAAAAGTAATTCCTTCTTTATGGACTAATAGCTATTTTGTTTCTACTGTTGGCGGAACAACGCTAGATGTTGTAAAGCAGTACATAGAAAATCAAAAAGGAGTGTAAAACCATGGTAGTTTCCACCGGAAAAACGCCTTCTTTTATCGCAACGATTCGATTAAGAACGAATGCACAGGAAGAAAAGTTGATTTTGATGTTATCTGATTGTGGAAGACAGCTTTATAATGCTTGTTTAGGAGAAGGTTTAAAGCGGATTAAGGCTATTCAAAACACCAAATTATATAAGGAGACAGTCCGATTATCTAAAACTTTGGAAACAGATATAGAAAAGCGTAGAGCTAATTTTAAATATCTTAATGCGACGTTTAGTTTTACAGATTATTCGATCCAATCCTTCGGGACAAAAACAAAGAATGCATCGAAGTTTATTGCGGAACATTTAGGGACGCACGTCTGTCAAAAACTCTCGACTAGAGCCTTTAAGGCCGTGCAACAATTCGCTTTTAAGAAAGCGAAAAAGGTAAGATTTAAACGAAAAGGAGAGTTTGTTTCCTTAGAAGGCAAAAACAACAAAACCTTTCTAACTTACTCGAATGGGTATGTTTTTATCGGGAAAACACTTTCGTTAAAATGCCTAATCGACCCCAATGATCAATGGATGCCATGCCTTAATGCATAGAATAAAGTATTGTCGACTCATTAAAAAAGAATTGAAGGGGAAAAATCGTTTTAATGTTCAGTTAATTCTTGAAGGATCCCCCTATCGTAAATATGAATTAGGTAAGGAAGAGGTTGGACTAGATATTGGTCCATCGACCATTGCAATCGTAGGGGAATCGATTGCTGAATTAAAGGAATTTTGTGAAGAAGTGGTAGGAATCGATAAGGAAAAAAGACGAATCAATCGGAAAATGGATCGGCAACGACGAGCCAATAACCCCAATCATTATCAAAGAAATGGTGTGATGAAAAAAGGGAGAAAGATGTGGATCAACTCCAAAAGATACATAAAAACACGTTCCGTACACAGAGAATTGGAACGTAAAATTAAAGAAGTAAGAAAACAGCTCCATGGTCGAGATACCAATCAAATCCTACAACTAGCCTCCTCCATTCAAACAGAGAAACTCTCCTTTAAAGCTTTTCAAAAAATGTTCGGAAAAAGTATCGGTAGAAAAGCACCCAGTATGTTTTTGAAAATGTTAAAACGAAAAGTGGATTCGCAAGGTGGAAGATTCCGAGAGTTTCCAACCTACTCTACAAAGTTATCTCAAACCTGCCATTGTGGTGCTATTAAGAAAAAAAGACTCAAGGCCGCTGGCATAGTTGTGAATGCGGGGTTCTGGCACAACGTGATTTATACAGTGCATTTTTAGCTAGATATGTATCAAAATCAAATCAAGTAGATATTCAAAAGGCTGAAAAAGAGTGGCCTCAACTTTCTATTGTTTTAAATGAGTGCATCTTGAATTTGAAAAACATGAGATTAGAAAGAAAATTCATCTCAACATTTGGTATATAAATTCCTAAGAGATTAATAGGTTAAATCTCTCGGTGCAGACATACCCCGAAACAGTCAATAAGTTGTGAGTGGCAAGGGAATCCGAGCCCATGTAAATAATCTTGTTTTGATTACTTGCATTAGAACGATTTCGACTGTCGAAGCCTTTTAGACCAAAGTGAAGTCCATCTTTTATAGTAAATATAGAATTTGGAAGAGCCACGGTTGTTTAAAGATGGAACCCCCTCCATTTATGGATGGGTGAGTGTCAGTGTACTTTAATCCTCCACCATTTATTCCTCAAGAACTGCCTCTAAAGTAAGTTCTTTCTTACATTCGATAGTGATGCCGTTTACTGGTATCACTTTTTATAATGGATAGAAAGATACAAGAGTTTTATGGGGAAGTGATGGATAGCCTGCTGGGTCCTCTTTAGTATAAAGAAGACCCTAAGATAGAAGGATAAAAGAACGCCAAGTTCGGCGTTCTTTTATCTTTTAGTTTTCCGAAAAAAAGCTCCTACAATCACTACGACGGAAAGAGGGAGGATTAGCCAGAGCCAATTGAATAAGTTACTTTCTTCTTCGTAGTATGTTTCAGTTTCATAATTATCGTAAGAAGAAGCGGTTTCTATTTCTTCTGGCACCACTGTTTCAGTTGCTGCTTGATCTTCATCAAAACTTACAGTCTCAGTATATAAATCATCTTCAACTAGCTCATCTTCTGGTATTTGTACATCCATCTCTTCTAATTCATCAAGCGTATAAACGTTGCCTTCTTCATCTGTATAGGTAGGTTCATCATCGTCTGTATCGTTTAACATTAACAAAATTGTTCCAAAAACAAGCGTCTTTGATAACACGCCACCAGAAAAATAACGTGTAGATTTTGGATATTTTGTCGTAAGGGAAGAATAAGATGAAGATTTCGTCGTAGTGTTCGTTGTGCTACTGGAGCTCGGTTTAGGCGACGAAGTCCTCGGTGTAGACGAAGATGGTTTAGAGTAGCCAGTACTTGCCCCTCTAGTTCCACCCGTTCGTGTTTTTGCATCAGCATAGACATTACCAAGTAAAAAGCTTAACACAAGGATGGATAGTACACTTACTGTCGCTTTTTTCATTTAAGCTCCTCCAAAAAACGCCGTCTCAAAATATTGACCGGCTTACTTTAAGTGTTTCAGATAATAAGATAATATTAACATATTTTTCCTAATTAAATGCTTAAATAATATATAATGTAATCAGTGGTAAAACTTCGTGAAATGAGTAGTGCCACTTTTTAAAAAGTAATGAAACTTTTACAAATTTTAACACGAAATTACCTGCGTATGGGGGAAAGTTGGTGATTAAATGGTTGGAGGAATTGTAGCTGTTGCACTTTTGTTGGCAGGAGTGGTTTCAGGCGTCTCGGTACTTGCGGTAAAGAACCGACCTAAATTAGCGAAAGAAAATATTCCAGAGAATTTGGGGGTGCTTTCCCATGCTCCAGTGACACCAATGCTTAGAAAAATGGATTCCGCTTTGAATTCAGATTATGTTGAACAAGTGAAGTATCGTTTTCTTCAAGAGCATCTGAAGCGAACGGAAGATGAATTTGAATGGCGATTCTTTGAATTAAAGCGTTATTTTTTGCTTTCAAATATGTTAAAGCAAACGCCTATGTTTAGTGAAGAAGTCGATGAAATCTGGCATACAATGTTACTGTTTACACAAAAATATCAAATCTTTTCGGAGCAATTTGCAGGGAAAATGCTCCATCACACACCAAACACAAGTCCAACGCCTGCACCACAGGAAAGAGCTTTTTTTGATTGGGTGTTTTCTCAGTTGTTTACCATAACTGAATTTAGCTGGAAAACTTGGGGTAATTTTTTCAAGTATCCAATAGATAAAAGGGTATTAAGCGAATTCAGGGAAGAAAGTATTGAATGGCTGATAAACAAATACTTTAAAGTTAACGAAGATAATAAAGATACGATCGAATATCTTGTCAGTAACATGAAACAGCAAGTAAGTGATGCTGAAAAAATCTATCAAGTAGATGAGAAAGGTCGATTTACGAAGCAGCGGTCCTATGGTGAAATGACTAACCTTTCACTTGTAATGGTGTTTTTCTCTTATTTTTATTTTGAAGAATATTATAAGTATGCTAGCTTGTATACATATGCCCAAGCTGTGAAATACACGAGCGGGTGCTCCACAGCTATTTTTTGCGGGACTGCCTCAGATGGTTCTGGTCACGGAGACGGGGGGCATGGAGGCGGCCATGACGGAGGATCAAGCTGCTCAAGTTGTTCCAGCGGATGTTCCTCTTAGGGGTGATCTAATATTCATCTAGTATCAATAAACAACGTAAACCCCCTAGCTTTATAAGGATACTCATATTTCATAGGCTATATCTAACTTTCTATATTTGTTTATAAAGGAGAGGAAATTGATGATAGCAACCCAATACAAGATTACATTACCAAGTGATTATGATATGAACATCATTAAAGAGAGAGTAAGAAATAATGGCCATAAAACAGACGGTTTTGATGATCTAAAATTTAAGCTATATCTGGTAACGGAAAAAGGGCTCAATAACAATTTACAAAATAGCTACTGTCCATTATATCTTTGGAAGGGGAACGACGGGCTAAATAAGTTTTTATTTAATGGATTTTATGACAATATCCTAAATTCTTTTGGATGGCAGCGAGTAAATGTGGGAATTCCACTTATTGATACAACTACATCAAAAATCAATGAAAATAACTATCTTTTTCAAATCACAAGAAAAATACCACCACAAGAAAGTCTAAACAACTTAAAAGATAAAATTGGAGAGGATATTCCGACGATTGATAACTCGGAATATCTCGTAATCTATAATCCTGATAAATGGGAGTACGATGTATTTTACTTTTTAAACGATTTAAGCAACTTAAAAGAAATATGTGGAGTAATTTATACTATCCTACACATATCACAAGACGATTTTTCAAATTAGAAGTAAAAAAGAACGCTAAATTCGGCGTTCTTTTATCTTTTAGTTTTCCGAAAGAAAGTTCCTACAATCACTACGACGGCTAAAGGGATGATTAGCCATAGCCAATTGAATGAGTTACTCTCTTCTTCGTAGGAAGAACTGACCTTGGAATTATTAGAAACTGCAGAAAAGGAAGTACTACTTCTTCAAATGCAGTCGTCCCTTGTATCGGCAGATAGTCTGCCTAATTTTAAGGTAAAATAAGCTCACCTATATTCTTTAAGCATAGTATGTAAAAGAAAGAGGGTGAAAACATGACATTAGATTCTCAACGTATAATGGGTGGTTTCCCAGGCATGGGCGGTTCCCCAGGTATGGGCATGGGCGGTTCCCCAGGTATGGGCATGGGCGGTTCCCCAGGTATGGGCATGGGCGGTTTCCCAGGTATGGGCATGGGCGGTTTCCCAGGTATGGGCATGGGCGGTTCCCCAGGTATGGGCATGGGCGGTTTCCCAGGTATGGGCATGGGCGGTTTCCCAGGTATGGGCATGGGCGGTT
>NZ_VEED01000013.1:137746-149226 GCF_007678255.1 Bacillus sp. X1(2014)
GGGCGGTTTCCCAGGTATGGGCATGGGCGGTTTCCCAGGTATGGGCATGGGCGGTTTCCCAGGTATGGGCATGGGCGGTTTCCCAGGTATGGGCATGGGCGGTACCCCAGGTATGGGCATGGGTGGTTTCCCAGGCATGGGCATGGGCGGTACCCCAGGCATGGGCATGGGCGGTACCCCAGGCATGAGCATGGGTGGTTTCCCAGGCATGAGCATGGGTGGTTCCCCAGGCATGGGTATGGGCGGTTCTCCCGGCATGGGTATGATGGGTGGTTTTTAGAACGGATTTACCCAAGTATTCTATTACATCGATCTATAATACTTTAGTAATATTAAAATATTGATATCAATAAGAGGTTATCACTTAACCCTAGATATACCTCCGAAGAGGCGTTTGCAAGTATTTCAGACGCTTCTTTTCATTTTCTTTTTGTAACTTGTAAGAACCACCATATCTATGACCATATAATCATCCCGTATTCTTGAACACACCCTATTAAGGATGAAAAACGTATAAAATTAGAAGAAATGCTCTTAGAGAAAAAAGAACTCTGATGGTGTAAAATAATCCCCAGTGCTTATGAGCTATTAATTTTCCATTATGAAAATATTCTTTCATAGACCTCTATCCCATATATATGGGATAGAGGGGGGAGAGCATATGCAAAGAAATGTGATTTCTTTATGGGACGAACAATTATTTTGGTTAGAAGTTTTACAAGATCATGCGTATTTTGTGAGAGACAATCTTTCTGTTAGCGAAACTGAATTTGTTAACACTGCGCAACAGTATATTAATTTATTTGGGGATTTGATTGCATCATTAAACAACATTCCACGTTTGGTTAATTATACAGATGAAGCCATGATTTATTTTTCCCAGAGGGCATGGCCAGTCGCAAAAGGATATTTCGAATTTGAAGGGAAACTACAGGCGCTTAGAATCGATAATAAGGTGAATTTAAATTTATCACCAACCTACCTGAACGGAACGTTAGCTGAAAATCAAGAATATCTGCGATTTCTAAGTTTCTTGGTCTATGGAAAAGAGCCTTTACCGCTTCGATTAGAAGATCTGATGGATTTATGGCTTGAGGATCAACTGGGGCATGCTGTTCTTTTTAAGAATATCATTGATCCTATTGAAATCATGGCCAGTACTCAAGCAGATATGTATATCAACAGATTTCAAGCATTTATGGTTCAAAATCACCACTTAAGGGGTTATTTGCGGTTCAAAGAGCCAGGGTTCGCCCGTCAAACTGAATTTGCTAATGAAGTGGGAAAAACAACTCTAGAAATGAGCCAATTTGTTTATAATATGGTGATTAAATATAAGGAAAATAAATTACTTAATAAAACTACCTTACGATTTTTAGAGCATCATTTTCCAGAAACCTGTTATTTTATAAAGAAGCTAAGCTTCTACGCTCCTAACTTACAGGAAGCAGCAAGTAAATGTTCTTTAAAAAGACCATCCTATTACTAAAAAAGGGGCCATCATGACGGCCCCTTTGCTATTCTTGTAACATCGATTTACTTTCCAATGAAGTTGACTTCATTTGAGTGTTAGGCCATTTTACGTTCGCTGCAACAATACCGCCTAAAATGAGGACAACTCCAAGCCATTGTGACAAGTTAACGTTCTCGGCTAGAACCATAGCGGACAAGATTACAGCAATCGGTAGCTCAGAGGCTGTTAAGATGGTTCCAAGGCTTGGTCCGATATGCTTCATTCCTATAGAAAATAAAAGCGGTGGCAAGGCGACGCCAAGTAATCCTAAGAACAATCCATAAGGAGCTACTCCAATCATTACGGGTAAATGAAGTAAATTTGTTGGCTGAAAAACTAATAAAACTGTGATTAACCCGCCAGTGGACATGAGTGCACTTTTCTGTACTGGTGGTGTATCCTCTCCCACAGAACTGCTGAGAAAGATAAAAGCGGTATATGAAATTGCAGAAAGCAGTCCCCACACTGTTCCTTTCAAGGATAGTTCTACGCCGCCATTGGTAATAATACCAGCAGCAAGAATGGAGCCAATGATTAGAATCCCAATCGAAGCCATTTTCCCCTTACTAGGTATCTTTTTATAAACGATCCATTCAATAAACGTACCAATCCATACAAATTGAAATAAAAAGATGATCGCAAGTGAAGCATCAAGGGTTTGCAGGGACTGATAATAAAACACGCCCGTTAACCCAACAGGAATTCCTGCTAAAAGTAATTTACCTATGTTCGGCAGCGTAAGTTTTTTCTTTTTCGAAAAAAGAGCGACGATCCAGATGAGCAACGTCCCAAGAATGAACTGGCTTCCTGTAACTTCTTTTACAGTAAACCCAGCTGAGTATGCAAGCTTAACAAAGGTCGATAATACACCGTAACAGCATCCTCCTAAAAAAACAATCAATGCATAGTGCCAAGTTTTCATATTTTCTACCCCTTTTTCGATTATTTGATCTCTTGGTCCAGTTTCCAAACAACAAAAAAGCCACACAGCTCTCACGTGAGAACTGTGTGGCGAAAATAGAGATATCTCTAGAAAAGTCCACAAAAAAATGAATTTTGTTATTTGATTTGACTTTGTTACTTTAAAGCAATTGTCATGAAATGTCAATAACTTTGAGTATTTTTTTCTCCTACGCCATATGGCCAGATTTTTTTACTTTTGTTTGTAAGTATTTTTCATTGTACTCGGAGATGTCCCCCCAAAGAGGAGTTCGTCCGGAGACAGGTGCACCTGCTGCTTTTAAGGCTTTAAGCTTTTTCGGATTGTTCGTGATGAGGGTGACAGGTTTGGTTCGTAGTGCTTTAAGCACTTCAATGGCATCCTCGTAATTCCGTGAATCATCTGGAAAACCAAGTCCTTCATTTGCCTCGACTGTATCATAGCCATTTTCTTGCAGAATATAGGCCATTGCCTTGCTAAATAAGCCTATTCCTCGGCCTTCATGATTGGCTAGATAAAATAACGCTCCTGTTCCATGTTCGGCAATCATCTTCATCGATTGTTTCAGTTGAAAGCCGCAATCACAGCGCTTGCTTCCAAAAATATCTCCAGTATGACAAATCGAATGCATTCTGATTAATGCATCCTCTCCATATTCAAAATCCCCATAAACGAGGACACTGGACTGTTGGTATTCAGCTAAATTCGCTGAACTTAATTGATCAATGACTTGCTGGAAATCTTCTGTTACATTTTCACTCTTCAGCCAGCTGTACCACTTAAATTCAACCGTTTCCCCGTATAAATTGACCGGAAGCTTGATCGGTCCCACTAGGTAAATTGCTTCATCACCTTTTTTAACTAATTTTATTTTATCCTCTAAAAAAGAGAGAGTATCTGCTTTTAATTGAATTTGTTCCACTATGAATTCCCCCAATCCATATTTTCATAGATTTATTCCGACTCCAATTTCTGCTAAGAAAGGACAGGCACGGCAAAATTATCCCGATAGGTTTTCTCTTTCTCCCGTTGCTGCTGTTGCAGCTTTTCTATATGATCCCGTCGTTCATATTCGAATCTTTTTAATTGTGCCCCACTATGGTTCTGTTTGTCGAGTGCTTCGCTCAGCACATCGGCTAATACATCTGCATCTAATAGGGAACAATTGATCCCAAATGCACCAGTTGGGCTCATCGTATGGGCGGCATCGCCCATGATCACCAATCCGTCCTTTACCCATGTTGGAGAATAGGAACTTTGCACTTTTAATAAAATAAAATCGTCCCATGACTTGATCTGTGTACGGATGGTTTCGGTTAACTCTGGAAATGCCTCTATCACTTGTTTGATAAAAGGTTCACATGATTGCTTTTTTAATGATGGATAAGAATCCTCTTCAATGTTCCAGCCTATTTGGATGAAACCGCCTGCCTGAGTGAACAAAGCCAGTTGATTTCCATTCACCAAAGCGTTTTTAATAGTTGGCTCCCAATTGGCTGGGCTTTTAATTTTCGCCCATAACAAATCATATCCATGCGTTTTCTTTGTAAATGGCATCTCAGCCAGTTTCCTTATTGTTGAGAACCTTCCGTCAGCCCCAACAACAATCTTGCTGTTTATCGTTACTTCTTGCCCGCCATTTATTGCTTTTAAACCAGTTACACTCCCCATATCATTAAACATTAACTCCGTCACCTTTGTCCCCATCATCAGTTTGAAATTCTGATAAGGTTCAGATGCCTGAATTAACGCGCTTAACAAATTCTTTTGCGGGACATGGATGCCGACATGGTGCTCTCCAGCACCAGGTGTAATGGTCTTTATTGCCTTTCCGTCCTGCCAATATTCCACTCGTTCCATTAATAACAATCCAGCAGCTTCTACTTGATCATAAAGACCATATTTTTTTAATACTCGTTCTCCGTCCTGATTGAGATGCTCACCACGGAATTCTTTGTCAATCCCTTTGTGGCGTTCGAGTACGATCGTTGAAATTCCTTTTTTCGCAAGCAAATATCCTAGTAAAGCGCCGCCGGGACCTGCACCTACAATGCAAACATCTGCTTCAAGGTTCATGTTTGAAAACCACCTTAGTCTATATGATGTATTGACGAACCATAATTGGTTAAAGTAAAATATTAATAGTTAATAATTATTCGTTAGTCAGTTACTTTATGTAAGTAATTATATTTTTAAAACTCGATTGTGTCAAATAAATTTATTTTGCAAGGTAATTATGTTGTTAATTGCTTTAGGCAAAGAGGGGGAAGGTCAATTGGATGAATCAGTCATTTGTCCTCGATTTGAAAAAGCGATGGGGATGTTAAGCCAGCGTTGGACAGGTTTAGTTATTTATCAATTGCTATCAGGTCCAAAACGCTTCTGCAGCTTGGAATCTTCTATGGGGATCAGCGGAAGAGTCCTTTCCGAGCGGCTCAAGGATTTAGAAGGTCAGGGGATTGTGAAACGAGTGGTGTTTCCGGAAACGCCCGTCCGAATTGAGTATTCTCTTACAGAAAAGGGACTTTCTTTAAAACCGATCATAGAAGAACTTGAAAAATGGTCACAAACCTGGCTGACAGTGGAATAGCGATTATTAGGCAACCTAGGCCCATTTGTATCCTGAGCCTAGGTTGCCTAATTTTTTGCTGTAAAAAAAAGCAACCAAGTCCGGCTGTCTTCTAGTCCTTTTGATTTGTTGTTTTTGATTGTAATTTTGTTGCCTCCATAGCCTCAGTAAATTCCTCTTTCATTGTGTCGAGATTTTCTTCGGTTTTAGTTTCCCAGATACTGTATTGAATTTTATTAGGTATGTCCTTTTCATCCTTATGCATAAACACTAACACCTCCATTCCATATCGTCTCAATAAAAAGTGGAACTATACGGTAAGTAGCAAAAGAAAAATCGTGAATCATATCGCATAGCCTACAAAAAATTTAGCAAACTAAAATGGTGGACGCTGATTAAGCAGTTGGCTTCCTTTAAGAAAAGCGTAAGGAAAAACTACAAGGGCGGTGAAGGAATGGCTAAAAATAAGAATAACCAATTTAAGAAAAATAAAACTACTCCACCAAATGCACCGGTAGAATTTTCTGGAGAAAATGGGCTTGAAAAAGTAGCAAGACAAGCACAAAAAAGCAAAAATAAGTAATGGACAAAAGGATCGTCATCTGGCGGTCTTTTTATATTCGGGAGAATCTGAACGATAATATATTTTTTTGATTTGAGGACATATGTCCTATTCAAACAAGCTGGAGATACAGTTTAATATAGACAGAAATAAAAATTAGGGGAGAAGCGCATGAAGGGAATTATCTTTGCATTTTTAGGCGGGGCATTTATTACCCTGCAAGGAATTGCTAATACACGAATTAGTCAGGATATCGGCACATGGCAAGCCGCAACCATTACCCAATTTACTGGATTCATATTGGCCTTCATTATCTTAATGTCCGTTCGAGAACGTCAATGGCAAGGCTTCAAACAAGTAAAGCCATTATATTTAATGGGGGGCGCATTTGCGGCGATTGTCATCTTCAGTAATGTAAAATCGATTGAGGAAATCGGTGTGACCCTAAGTATATCGGCAATTCTAATTTCGCAGCTAACATTAACTTATATTATAGATAGTAACGGATGGTTCGGCCTGGAAAAGCAGAAGATGAAACTGCCACAGTTAATCGGAATCGGGATGATGGTCGCTGGTGTGGTCATCCTAAGGTCATAAGCATGCATGCTGCAGATGAAAACAGAGGTGAAACCGAGTGGGAGAACAAAAGGATCAAGAGCAATTGCTCGCATATATCCAAACATACCAACTAGATTCGATTTTTCATGAACCATTGATTCCGTATTTGTCGCTGTACAGCTTTGACCAAGGGGAATTGATCTGTTCTCAAGGAGAAACTTCGCAGTATTTATATGTCCTTGTTAAGGGAAAGGTCAAAATCTATACCAGTTCGTCAGAAGGTAAAACACTCATTCTTTCTTTTAAGAAACCGATTGAAGTGATCGGGGATATTGAGTATGTCCGCGGCATTGATATTATTAACACGGTGGAGGCCGTATCACCGGTTTGGATGATAGGGATTCATCATCGCTGGTTGAAGAAATATGGAAGTGACCACGCGCCATTCCTGCAGTTTTTATTAGATATTATCACAAAGAAGTTTCAGTTAAAAAACAATTCAATGACTTTTAATATAATGTATCCGGTTGAGGTTCGTTTGGCTAGTTACCTATTGTCGGTTTCCACTGATGAAACTGATTCGCAGGATAAAGATCAACTAAGTATCAGCATTAAGGATGCAGCTAATTTAATCGGCACGAGTTATCGCCATTTAAATCGAGTCATCACACAATTTTGTGAAGAAGGTCTGATTGAACGCCATCGAGGTGGTTCCATTTTAGTTAAGGACAGGAATGGATTGAAAGACCTCGCAGGGGATAATATATACGAATAAATTTGAAAAAAATCAACACAGGGGAGAGAAAACGGATGATTCTAGGACTATTATTTGCAATTATTGCCGGCTCACTGGTAGCTTTGCAAAATATTTTCAATAGTAAGGTCAATGAACGGGCAGGGTCATGGGCAACGACGACTTTAGTATTGGGGATGGGATTTCTTGCTTCACTAACGTTCGGACTTATCTTTGAGGGTGAACAGTTATTCCATTTGGAAAATATGAAGACGTGGTACTGGTTTAGCGGGATGATCGGCGTAGGCGTAGTTGTGTGTCTTGTTCAAGGAATTAAAAGACTCGGACCCACTTATGCCATTGCGATCGCTTTAACATCACAGTTGTTGTTTGCTTTACTTGGGGACTCATTAGGCTGGTTAGGTCTCAATAAAGTCCCATTTACTCTCAATCAGTTGATTGGCGTGCTGGTCATCGTCGGCGGGATTGTCGTGTTTAAATTTGGCGGCAGCAGTGAGAGTAAAAAAGTGTTTGCTTGGCCATTTTCGAAAGGGGATAAAGTTTCTGAATTTTAAAAACAAACGATTAAAGTCTAATAGTCATCCTCACAATGATACCGGCTCAATTCAATGGAAGAAGAAAATTTAAAACTATGGCGCACAGTGACTGTCACTGTGCGTTTACTATTCAGTCTTTTGTTAAACATCAAGCGTTCCCTTGCTTCTATCATAAAAAGTGGTTAATCTTGAGATAGATACGAGGCTGTGTTGTGGAGGCATTTTTATGAAGTTACTTAAAGCAGTCATTCTGCGAGTTCTTGCAATTATTGCGCTATTCCTATTATCAATTGGGATTTTTATATTACTATCTATTATTCAAGAAACCGTATTTGTACCAAAAGATTATATCATTTGGATTTTTAAACGGCCCTATTCCGGTTTAGTTATAGTTTATGAAATATATCTTATAGGTTTGTTTTTCTACGTGTTCTATAAAGATTTGAGGGATACGTGGAGAAACGGGCGGATTTTTCAAAAGTATAGAAAACCAGTCATTACTGCTTTTATTATTTTTAATATCGTTTTACTATATACAATCACTTCCGCTGTCGCTGTAGTAACCAAGGATAAGGTTATCAATTATTCATTTTTTTCTCCACAGGGCAGGGAGTATAGCTACAACGATATCATTAAAATTAATACAGGAGTTTATAGTAAGGGGCGACCTTCTCTATTTAAACAATCAAAAGGTGAATTTTTTTACATAATAGAACTAAATGACGGGACAAAGATTGATTTGACTGATGTGGGCGGGGTAAATAATGATGAAGACGAACGGTTTGTCATAGAAAAGCTAGATAAACAACTAGTCAATATGGATATTCTGAAAGAATCTAGCATGAAAAACTTTGAATACACTAAGAAGGACTTAGCTAAGATTTACACAGATAAAATACGTAATATATTGGAAAATACAAATTGATTTTTAATATAAAAAGAGGAACAAAGCCGTTCATTGTTCCTCTTTAAACATATTGATCCCGTCCAGACATCATCCCGAACAGCATAACGACGAAAGAGATGATGATTAAGGTAATAAGTGGAATCGTCCACATATGAGTGAAATCATACAAAAATCCAATAAACAAGGGACCTACTGCTGCTAAGATATAACCCGTTGATTGAGCCATTCCAGATAAATCTGCAGCCTCACCGGCACTCTTAGAGCGGAGTCCTATATAACTTAGAGCCAGCGGAAAAGTTCCTCCCAAGGCAATCCCAATAAAAATTATACTTACAATTAAAATGGGATAGGAAGACCCCAGCAGTAATCCCCCATAACCAATGATAGAACACATGCTTAACACAAAGGATATCCATATTTGAGAACGATAACGTCCAGCAATTACAGGGATGAAGAAACTAGCCGGTAATCCGACAATTTGGCTAAATGACAAGAGCCAGCCTGCTGTTTCCATACTCAATCCATGGCTATGTAAAATTTCAGGCAGCCAGGAAATCGTTACATAAAATAAAAAAGATTGAAAACCCATAAATATAGCGATCTGCCAGGCAAGAGGGGAGCGCCAAATATGGTTCGAGCTCGGGGTGACTCGTTTGATTTCTTTTTGATTACCTTGATTAAATTTAGACAGGAATATCCACACCAAAATCGCTGCAACAGCTGGAATCCCCCACACGTTTAAGGCACCCTTCCAACCAAGGTTCATCCCTTCAGCTAACGGAACACTAACACCTGATGCTAAGGAGGCAACTAATCCCATAGATGTGGAATAAACACTTGTCATAAGTCCGAATTGGTCTGGGAATTTATCCTTTGCAATTGCTGGTAAAAGGACATTTCCAATCGCTATCCCTACCCCAATAAACAAAGTCCCTGTGAAAAGGAAAAACGCCATGGGAATAGAACGGATCAAAATGCCAATCAAAAGTGAGGACAAACCTGCTAATAAAGCCAGTTCATTTGTAATACGATTAGCAAGCTTCGGGACTATTGGTGACATGATGGCAAAAACAATTAAAGGCAAACTCATTAATAAGCCTGCGCTCCAATGGGCTAGTCCCACATCTTTCTGAATCATTCCAACTAGCGGTCCTAATGAGGTTATAGCAGGGCGCAAATTAAAGGCTATTAGTACAATCCCAATAATGAGCCAAATGATGTAAGTCGATTTCGAATAGGTATTTGTTTTTAGTAACTCCACTACTTAAACCTCCACTGTAAAACAAACTTTCTAAAGTATACCATATGGTGTTAGAGAATTTCACACTACTGACACTGCCTTGATTTTTTAATGTGGAAATAGTTTACTTATCATCCTGTTTCTTCATAATAATAAAGATACTTCATAGATTCCTTGAAAAATTATATAGAGAAAATTAGGGGGGGGCCAACTTGTATCCACAAAAACACAAAAGAAGAAATACCATGGCATTCACGTTTTTATCGTATTTTACACTTTTTGCAGGGGTTTTGTTATTTGCCGTCGGTATGTACAACGCCGATCTTCAATTGAATGAAAAAGGTTATTATATTGCCGTTATGCTTTTGGTTATTGTCGGGTCCATTCTTACTCAAAAAGTAATTAGGGACAATGCAGAGGATGATGAAATAATTGCTGAACAACAGCGCAGACTAGAAAGAAATGAATCAGCTAATTAAATGAATTCTTAAAGATTAGTAGAAAAATAGGATTAAAAAAAGGTCAGCCTTCCATTACGGTGAAGTAGTGGGAGTCTGACCTTTTTTGGAGACTTTTATTTCTAGCTTTTCACTTAAGAAAGTGGAACCTAAGACAAGGGCACCGCCTATCATTTGAATTAGAGTCATGCCTTCATTTAGGAAAATCGCAGCAATGACCACGGCTGAAATCGGATCGATATAGCTGAGAACGGCAATCGTTTGCCCCTTCAGTTCTTGGAGAGAAGTAAAATATAAAAAATAAGCAAAACCAGTATGTACAATTCCGAGAATCAAGATAAAAATAATCGAAGTGGAGTCTAAACCACCCAGGTTTAGATTACCTTGCCATAGTAAATAAGGAAACAGAACCAGAGCTCCTGCCATTAATTGAACTAACGTTGTTTCAAAACCTGATAAATTTTTGATGAATTTGTTCATTAAGACGACACTTGCATAAAATGCTGCCGCTAAAAGACCATAGAAAATCCCCAATGTATGATTCTGTGATCCGCTTGTGCCGCCAGCACCAGGATTAACGATTAAAAATAGACCAATCATTGCCGCTGCGATGCAAATAATCTTCACGCTCGTCAATTTTTCTTTTAGAATCCAAGGCGCTAATATCATTACAAAAATTGGTGCGAAGTAATAGCTAATCGTGGCATTAGATATCGTCGTATAGCGATAGGATTCAAAGAGAAAAATCCAATTCAAGCCAATGGCTGCTCCTGATAATAAAAGCAGAAGTGAATTTTCTTTAAGTGCTTGAAAAGATGGCTTATGTTTGACAAGGAAACTAGCAATCAGCAAAAACAGACTTCCGATGACACCTCGTAAGAAGGCAATTTCACTTGAAGATAGGTCAATCTTTTTTACAAAAACCCCGATACTTCCAAAAATGAGCATCGTCAAAATAAGTCTCATTTTCCCTTTCATGTAGATCCCCCTCGTATTTTACCGAATATTTCTTTTTGCTCAACTGCTGTTTCAGCAGGGGGCACTTCTTATTATGTTATAAACTGGAATTACTTAAAAATCAATAATTTATATCTACATCTTAAGCTTTTCTTGTAAATAATATGAATGAATAAGCCAAAAAGAAGCCTGATAACAAACTTAAAAGGTTCCTTTTTGGGTGCTTTCTTATTTAAAAGACACAACTTTATTGATAATTATAAGCTGGTCGATAAAAAGCTGCTGATTCCCGTATCTAGGATCAGAGGGTCCGTACTTATCGATTGGGGGATCTGGTTATGCACCCGAGCTATAAATAGAAGGAGAAATTCCGCCTAGTGACTCGAAAAATTCGAAAAGGGGAGATTTTGGATTAAGTCCGTATAATTGTGTAAAAAGAAAAAGGGGTCAAATTAATTCCTTTTGTCAACAATGTTATCAGCGACG
>NZ_VEED01000014.1 GCF_007678255.1 Bacillus sp. X1(2014)
AGGTGGAAAAACAGTGAAAAAGTCAAAAGGGGTTCGGAATGTAAACATTCCGAACCCCTTTTGTCGACAATCTGAGACGGCAGCTGCCGTCTTTTTTATTGCTAATCATTTGTTTTTAAACAAGGATTGCTTCTTTAACCCCATTAACCACATACGATGGTGCTTCACCGTTTAACACCTTGACGATGTTTCCCGCTGCCATCATCGCCATTGTCTCGCGTGCTTCATAAGTAGCATTTCCGATATGTGGAGTTAATACAACGTTTTTCAGCTTTTTCAAACCGTCACTTATTTCAGGTTCGAATTCAAATACATCAATTCCTGCTCCCTCAATCTGTTTCTCTTCTAAGGCCTTGATCAGAGCCGCCTCGTCAACGATTGGTCCACGTGCACAGTTAATTAAATAGGCAGTTGATTTCATCATTTCAAACTGCTTTGTGCTGAACATATGTTTCAGCGCTGGATTGTAAGAACAATTTATCGTAATAAAATCTGATTCTGTAACTAACTCATCAAACGATACATAGGTCGCGTTTAGTGCCTGCTCAACTTCTTGGCTTTTTCGATTCGGACCCGTATATAGAACTTTCATGTCAAAGGCAGCCGCTCTTTTCGCAACCGCTTGGCCAATTTGACCAAATCCTACAATACCGATGGTTTTTCCTGTTACTTCCCGGCCTCGAAAATAAAGAGGGGCCCACCCATTAAAACCAACCGTCCGACAGACTTCATCCCCTTCAGCTACTCTTCTTGCTGAGGCAAGTAAAAGGGCAATAGTCAGATCAGCCGTTGCAGCAGTAGACGCTATAGGTGTATTTGTAACTGGGATTTCTTTGGATGCCGCATATTCAAGGTCAATATTATTAAATCCAGCTCCATAGTTTGCTATGATTTTTAGGTAAGGGGCTTGGTTAATTATTTCTTTTGTTACTGGGGTAGATAATAAACTGAGAAGAGCATCCTTATCTTTGATTCGCTCTTTTAATTCTGTATCAGATATCAATTTCTCGCCTGAAAATACTTCAACCTCGTGATTTTCTAATAACAACTCTAGCCCCTTTTGCGGGATCTCACCTGCTACTAAAATTTTTGCCATTACCTAACTCCTCTCCTGAATAAAATGACTGCCTTTTCCATTAATCCAAATAACTGTATATTATTATACTATAATAATATGATCTATAAAATTAGTTATTTATTAAAATTCTGCAAACGTTTTTTTGAATGAAATTAACTTCTTTATCTAGTATTCAACGTTTGTCCATTTCATCCCCTCCCCTTTTGGCATACATTGTAATAACTCAGCAATAGAGGAGGTGATTACTATGGGACATGGACATAACAGCAACTTCGCTTTAATTGTTGTATTGTTTATTCTATTGATCATTGTTGGTGCATCCTTTATGTACTAATTGAGGTTTAGTGCCGACAGAAAAGAGCGGGAACCAATTGGTTTCACCGCTCTTTTTTATGGTACTCTATTTACTTTTTGTCACGAGAGATTATGAATAAGCAGACAGTAATAATCATAAATGCAATGAAGGCTAATAAAGGAATAGTAACAAAGCCAAGCCAGTTAATGTAATCCTTTGAGCAGGGCACTCCAGATGTACACATTTCAAATTGCTGTAAATACGGTATTTTCTGTAATAATGTATGGTATCCAGCGATTAGCAAACCAATGATCGACAACGGCAGTGTATATTTATAGATGCCTTGGTCGTTTCGGTAAACTGCCACTCCAAGGATGATGGCTAGCGGGTACATAAATATCCTTTGGTACCAACAAAGTGTACAAGGAATAAAGTGCATAACCTCACTAAAATAGAGACTGCCTAGTGTGGCAATGAGGGCAGCTATCCAGGCAAGAAGTAAGGACTTATTCATACTTATTCTCCTTTTGCAGCTTTTTCAACCATTTCTTTTAAGTCATCAATGGTTTGTCCGTCAAACTTCTCCCCATTAACGTAAATGGTTGGGGTTCCTGTAACACCTAATTTTTCAGCGTAATCCATATCTTTTTGCCAAGCATCATTGGATTTCTTAGCATCGAAATTCTTTACGACCTTGTCAACATCGCTATCACTAGCCACTTCTTTTAAGGTATTAGTCAAAAATTCTTCCGTAAAAACGTCCATTTTCTCATATTTGGTATCTTCGGGCTGTTTTTCGTATAGGAGCTCATGGAATTTCCAAAACGTATCATTGCCAAGTTCCGCGAATACGGATTCCGCAAATTTTGCTGATCGTTCGGAGTCAACGTTAATAAACGAATCATTCATAAAATAAAACTTTGCTTTACCGGTATCAACTAGTTCCTTCTGAATAATGGGTACAACATCATTGCCAAAATTTTTACAATTCGGGCATTTATAATCACCAAATTCAATAATTGAAACCGGAGCCGATTCCTTACCTATGTATGGTTGATTGCTATAATCAATTTTTGTTGTTGTGGTTTTATCTTGTTGTTTAGAATGATTGCCTAAAAAAATGAAACCTAAAATAAAAACGGCAACCAAGCCAATCATCCAAAAAGTAAAAGTAGATGATGATTTTGCTTCTTTTTTCTTATTTTTATTATTATTTGCCATAATAGTCTCCTTTTTATAGATGTGAGTTTTCATAGTTAGTATAAATATCACTTATCCCACTGAATAATGCAAATAAAAGAGCCTTCTTTCATATAAAAAAATGCCATCCTAAAATGGCATTTTTCACAATTCGTCTACACTAGCTTTTAAGAATATCTTCAATCCTTGCTAATTCTTCCTCTGTAAAATCAAGGTTATTCAATGCGGCAACGTTTTCCTCAATTTGACTCACTCTGCTCGCACCAATTAGGACAGTAGTAACCCTTCCACCGCGTAAAACCCAAGCAAGGGCCATTTGTGAAAGACTTTGACCACGCTCTGTTGCAATTTCATTTAATTTTTGAACACGAGCCAATACTTCAGAAGTTACATGCTCCTCACGCAAGAACCCTGTAGAGCTTGCTGCACGAGAATTGGCTGGAATCCCTGTTAGGTATTTATTAGTTAATAAACCTTGTGCTAATGGACTAAAGGCAATAGAACCTACCCCATTTTCCTGAAGCACATCCTGCAAGCCTTCCTCTATCCAACGGTTAAACATCGAATATTTGGGTTGATGGATTAACAAAGGTGTTCCTAACTGATTTAATATTTTATTTGCGTCAGCAGTTTGTTCGGCACTATAGTTAGAAATTCCAACATATAAGGCTTTACCTTGACGAACAATAGAATCTAATGCTCCCATGGTTTCCTCAAGTGGTGTGTTTGGATCTGGCCGGTGCGAATAAAAAATATCCACATAATCAAGGCCCATTCGTTTTAAACTCTGATCTAGACTAGATACTAAGTATTTTCTCGAGCCCCAATCCCCATAAGGTCCCGGCCACATCGTGTAGCCTGCTTTTGTAGAAATGATCATTTCATCACGGTAAGGAGCAAAATCAGACTTTAATATTTTTCCGAACATTTCTTCAGCAGACCCCGGCGGCGGACCATAATTGTTGGCCAAATCGAAGTGGGTAATCCCTAAATCAAACGCTCTTCTGAGCATGGCCCGGCCATTTTCATAGGGATCTACTCCGCCAAAGTTATGCCAAAGCCCCAGCGAGATGGCCGGCAGCATTAATCCTGAACGGCCGCTGCGATTATATTTCATTGTTCCATAACGACTTTCTGCCGCTTGGTAGACCATATTGGTTTCCCCATTTCTATAATCTTTTTTAGTAAGCTAACATCCAAACTAAATTATGCATGTGAAACAATTAATTGACAATTTCCAGTAAACTCGAATTCACCGAAGCCGACAGGGATAATGAAGTGTGTGCCTTTGTTTAATTGATAGGTCTTTCCTTGATGATGGAGTGTAGGTTCACCATTTATTACACTTAACAATAAATAATGATTTTGCGAATCAAACGTCGCCTTCCCATCTACATCCCACTTAAATACTGAGAAGTAATCAGATTCAACATAAGTTGTAATGGTGACATTGTCCTTTGTTTCCACTCTAGGAATCGTGACGTTGCCTTGATGCGGTACAGTCGTTACGTCAATCGCTTTTTCCAAATGAAGATCACGCAGTTTGCCATCTGCATCCCTGCGGCCGTAATCATAGAAGCGATAGGTTGTATCCGAGCTCTGTTGCGTTTCTAATACAAGCGTTCCTTCACAAAGGGCATGGATCGTACCACTTGGTACATAGAAAAAATCGCCAGGTTTAATTTTTACCCTGCCAAGTAAATCATCCCATCGTCCTTCCTTCGTTTGCTGGATCAATTCTTCTTTGGTTTTGGCGTTATGTCCAAAAATCATATCCGCATATTCGTTACAGTCGATGATGTACCAGCATTCTGTTTTTCCAATTTCTCCGTTTTCATGTGTTTTAGCATAGTCATCATTGGGATGAACTTGAACGGATAAATCCATATTTGCATCTAAAATTTTAGTTAATAACGGAAACACTTCCTCCTTTGAGTTTCCAAAAAGTTCAGGATGTTCCTTCCAAAGCTTGTCCAACGTTACACCAGCAAAAGGACCATTTTCAATAATTGAAGGTCCATTTGGATGTGCTGAAATAGCCCAGCATTCCCCTGTTTTGTCAGATGGAATGGAGTAGCCAAACTGATCTTTTAAGGCAGTTCCTCCCCAAATTCTCTCTTTAAAGACAGGTTTTAAAAATAAAGGTTCCATTATTCTTCCCCCTAGTTTTGTTACTGCACCTTAAATCAACATTTCTTCCAATATCATCGTATAGGATTTACAGTGGTTACCTCAAATTTATCATATCGATGGCGTGAAAAAAGAGTACTCAAACTGAACCCCATTATTCAAGAAACCGACATACTCGAGTTCAAGAATAGGATCATCGAGAAGACATTCTAAATGCACTTGGTCTAACTGATCAGATTTACAAGCCCTAATAATTCGATGAGAGCCTGCCATCGTCAAGCCTAAATCTTCTTCGAAATATCTATAAATTGAGCCTTGAAGAACCTCATCTTTAATACCTGGAATAAGTGGAGAAGGCATATATGTTTTTTCCATAACATATGGTTCCCCATCAACTAATCTTAGTCGAATGAGATAATATAACGGAGTTTTCTCATCAATGGAAAGATGCCTAGCCACTTCTTCTAAAGGAAATCGGACCTCAAACTTTATCACCTTACTGGTGACTTTCTTATCCTTTAAAAGGTTCGATAATCCCAATGATAGATGGGATGTGACATTTACTTTGCTTTTATTGATGGCGGATTGAACAATAAACGTACCATGTCCTCTTTTTCGAAAAAGCAAACCCTCCACAACTAAAAGGTCTAATGCCCTTTTCATCGTCATCCGACTGCAGCCAAATTCCTTTGCTAATGAAATTTCATCTGGTATGGGTTGATCAATCGGATACTCTCTGTTCTAAATTCTATTTCTTACTTCTAAAGATATTGCTTCATACTTATTCATGCCAGGACCACCCAACTAATATAAATGATAATTTAATTATAATATAATTATTTAATGCCACTACTACTTAATTTCTATAATAAGATGGCCAAAGTAGACCATCTTTTAGTGTAATGAATATAAAGATACATAGTCAGGATTGATGTTTACGTTTAATACCTCTAGTTAGATAATCTTATCTTAGAAACCGTTATTTTCTGAAACCTGTTTAAACCAATGCCCACTCGTTTTAATTGTTCGTTCGCCATCTTTATTTAGATTAACAGACACAGACCCATACTGTTTGATAAAAACCACAAATATACCATTGTAGATACCAGGTCCGACTGCAAGCTTTCCGAACTGTTTCATTTGCTTACTCTTCATAAAGAACAGAATGGCTAGGACTACTGCTAGAGTCATCCCTGTTCCTCCCATACCAACCGTATAGATATCCATAAATGATTTAGAATGATGTGCGGATTTGGCTGACCGTTTGTAAAAGCATTTAGGTTTTCGATTTGTAATGTATTCCAAATCGGGTCCATAACGGAGTTAATGATGATTTGACCATGTAAGCCAAAGAACCATAAAACTTTGAATAAAGAAAATAGCAATTAACGTAGGAATGGTACCACTTCCCAAACCTACTAATGGAGATTGAATAGCTTTATAGATTACATCGTGCATATTAGTTTTAAATACTTGTGTTACTAGAATATTTATAGCTAAAAATACAGTTAACGTTATAATTGCTGGTATGAGTACTCCGAATGATTTTGCCACAGCTGGCGGAACTCCGGGAGGCATTTTAATAGTAATGTTTTTTTGAACAATCATACGGTAAATTTCTGCTGAAATAAAACCCGTAATCATTCCAAGGAACTACCTTTAGCACCAAGCCTGTCTACTGGGATAACACCCGTAATGGCTTGACCACTTTCAGGTAGAAAAACGAATGGTTTTAAAATTAAGAAGGAAAAAAGTGCAATGGCACCACCGAATTCAGCATCGTAACTTTTCGATAAATAATAACCGATACCAAAGACAACAAAGATAGACATAATTCCCATTGTGGACGATGAAGCAATTCCAAACATGTAACGGAATGTATTTATCGCCTCTTCAATCATTAACTTACTTAGAAATGGTAAATTGGTTAATACAACGAAGATTGAACCAAATATTGTTAATGGAAATGATAACATAAATGCATCCCATAAAACGCTTAAATAACGATTGTTATTTAATTTCCCCGCTATTGGAACAAGATATTGACTTAGTTTTTCGAACAAAGCACTTCCCCCCTCTGATCTTATAAATTTTTCTTTTTAAAGATATCTAGAAGCTCTTTAACTAGTTCTTTCATTGTTAATGTTGACATTAGATGATCTTCTGCGTGCATTAATAGTAAAGCAAACTCAACTTTCTCTCCTGAAGCTTTCTTTTGAACCATCTTAAAATGAATGTCATGTGAAACACGTAAGTCTTCTTCTGCTTGAACAAGCAAATTATCAGCTTCCTCTACATTTCCCTCCCGATATTCACGAAGGGCTTGAATGATTTTACTTCTTGCATTGCCACTATGAAGAATAAGAATGAAATTTATTTGTTCAGTTGTTAATGTCTCTAAATCGATGTTTTTAGACATATTTAATTTTTTATATTTTTCTGAACATCAGTCACTTTCTTTTTTTGTCCAATGCCTTAATCTTTAGTTTTTAGTTACAAATAGGATATTATAATAGTGGAAATTTAAATTTTATCTATTTAAGGAGCAAAGAAAATGGCAGACACGATATTCAAAGGTTATATCGGGACCTATACAAAAGGAGATAGTAAAGGAATTTATTCTTTTACATTAGACACTAACGAACAAAAAATAACGGATATTCAGGTTGCAGCAGAACTGGGGAATCCTACATACCTTGCAATCAGTAAAGATAACCGCTATCTTTACTCAGTTGTTAAAGAAGGAGATACTGGCGGTATCGCCGCTTACTCTATTAGTGAGGATGGAGAACTGTCAGCGATTAACAACCAAGTTTTAGCTGGTGCTCCGCCTTGTTATGTGAGTGTAGACAGCCAAAACCGCATGGTGTTTGGTGCTAACTACCATAAAGGATTGGTTCAATCACATTTGATTGACCAAGAAGACGGCTCCGTCTTACCTCATGTTTCGATTAGAGAGCATGAAGGATCAGGCCCTGACCCAAGACAGGAAAAGCCTCACACCCATTATTCAGAACTGACACCTGATGAAAAGTACCTTGCCGTGTGTGAATTAGGAATTGATGCTGTTATTACCTATGCAGTGGAGGAAGATGGAACTCTTACGAAGGTCAATCTTTTACCTGTAAAAGCAGGCAGCGGCCCAAGACATCTTGTCTTTCATCCCAATAGGGATATGGCTTATGTCATGACAGAGTTCAGTTCGGAAGTGATTGTTTTAACCTATAACACTGAAAATGGTCATTTCACCGAGAAACAATATATTTCTACGCTACCTGACGATTTCAACGAGAATAATCAAGGCAGCGCCATTCATATTTCATCTGATGGACAGTTTGTTTACGCGGGTAATCGTGGCCATAACAGTATTGCTGTTTTCCGTGTAGACCAAGAAACGGGAAAGCTTAGCTTTGTTGATCGTACCTCCACTGAAGGTGATTGGCCGAGAGATTTTATGTTAGACCCAACGGAGAAATTTATCGTAGCTTCTAATCAAGAGTCCAGTAACCTGGTCCTATATTCAAGGGATGAAAACACAGGTAAACTTACATTAATTAGGGCTGATATTGAGGTTCCTTATCCGGTTTGTATCAAGTTTTTACATGTATAGTCTTAAGCTAAGCTGATTGGACCCAATCCAATCAGCTTTTTTAATGCGGGGCTGTTTCGTTTCTTCCATTCGACAACCCCAATTGACAAATTTCTTACCATTAATTTACTATAATCTAAATAAGAAATACTTGTTTTGTTAGGGGAAAGAATATTGAATTACCAGCAAACACATAATCGTGAAACAGGAAAACTCAGAAAATTTTTTTCATCAAAATTTCATTGATTATTTTGTGGGGATTATTTTTATTGTTAAATACCTGGACAGAAAGTATTGAGAATCTTATATATTCACATTCATTTGGATTCAGATGGGTATCAAATCTAGACTTTTTGTCATTCTTTTATTTTCATGATTTTACTTTAATTCATCCTGTGTTTATAAAAGTGAAGTTAGGACATTTTATCGGTTTTGCCATCATGGATATTCTACTTTTCAACTTATTAAGAAGTCATAAATACTCTATCAGGCTATCGATTGTTTTTGCGTTTCTAACAGAATTCCTACAATTATTTTTCGGTAGAGACGGACGGTTTTATGATTTACTGATTGATTCATTCGGTATTTTATCAATATTTTTTATTTTAAAAGTGGTTATTCCTGAGAATACTAAGTAGGACGTTTATCAGGTAAGGATGTGACTATTTGCCTTCAATTGATTTTTTGCAAGGTCAGGAAACACTTAATTCTATTGAGTGGATATTAAGAGCTGTAATCGCCTTTTTCTTTTTGCTCATTGTTGTCAAACTAATGGGACAGCGCGCCATTTCACAATTAAGATTACTTGATTTTGTTATAGCCTTAGTTCTTGGAAATATTATTGCCCACCCATTATCAGATGAAAATCTCGGTATGAAAGGCTCAATGATAACAACCGTGGTATTGGTGGTTTTGTATACCGGAGGTTTATTAATCAACTTAAAATCAACTCGAATTGAAAAGTTCCTAGATCCAGCACCATTTCCTTTAATAAAAGATGGAGAAATCATTTATAAGGGCTTAAAAAAAGCTAGAATATCCATTGATCATTTATTAGCTGAGTTAAGGAAAGAAAAAATCGAGGACGTTAAAAAGGTAGCGATAGCATTATGGGAATCGGATGGCAAACTTTCAATTTTCTTAGATCCTCAGTATATGGCGATTACGCCATCAACTTATCAAATGAAAACAGAGCCTTTTGATCTCCCACAGACAGTAATAAAAGAAGGAAAGATTGATCTTACTATATTAAAAAAAATTAACAAGGACGAAGACTGGCTAAATAAAACTCTTATAACTTCACATCAAACAGAGGTAAAAAATGTTTTACTAGCCACTCTTGATAACAAAAACAATTTACAGGTTTTTTTGAAAAAATAATTCCTTAACAAAAAAATAAACCCACGAAATGGATTTTCCATTCCGTGGGCTGAGTGGTAAACAAAATGTCTTTAGCTTAGATAGAAAATAGAACCCTCAGCATACTAGCAATTCTTTTTTTATATAAAGACTGATACATCTTGAAGTGAATTCTTTTCTGGACTATCCTCCAATTGATTTGAGAGTTCATATCTTGAAGGCCAAATCCAATTACAAAAATCTATTAGGCTGTGTTTGACAGAATCATAGCTCAAAAATTGGATAATTGATGAAATCGATATACTGCTTACCCCCTGAACTTTCCGGTACTCCCACAAAAAAGACTTTTCTTAAAAAAAGGAAACATCAAGGGCAAAATTCACACACAGCTAGATACTTTTCATCAGGTGTCAGTTCGGAATAATGAGTGTGAGGCTTTTCTTGTCTTGGGTCGGGACCTGAGCTTTCATACTCTCTGATCGAAGCATAAGGTAAAACCGAGCCGTCCTCTTGGTTAATAAGATGTGATTGAACGGATTGACGTACATATTACATACAATTTGGGGGAATATGGAACTATCGCCAAAGTGAACATTTTGCCTTTAAAGCAGGCAGTGGACCACGCCATCTTGTCTTTCATCCAAATGGAAAAATTGCCCATGTGATGACAGAATTCGTTTCTGAGGTGATTGTGTATATTACATCCGGAAAATGACCGTTTTAGCGAGGTACAGTATATTTTAACTTTGCCTAGTGATTTCAAGGAAAATAATTAATGAAGTGCGATTCATATTTCTGGCCGATGGACGTTATGTTTATTCGGGGAATCGCGATAATAATAGTATTGCCGTTTTTGTGTGAATCAAGGATCAGGTGGACTTACATTTGTGGAGCATACTTCTACTGAAGAGGATTGGCCAAGGGATTTTGAGATTGATCCTAATGGGAAGTTTGTTGTTGCAGCGAATCAGAGTCTGGGAATATAGAGTTGTTCTCAGGGATAAGTTTTCAGGGAGATTGTCGTTAATTGAGTCTGATACTACGGTGCCTTATGGGGTTTGTGTGAAGTTTTTAAAATATTAACTTATTCATTAAAGAAACAGCCGACAATTTGTTAGGCTGTTTCAATTTAATTGGAGTATTTTTATTCCTTTTATCTCCAAGAGAAAGAATATTACAAAAATTAAATAACTTATAAGCCCTGTGAATTAGGAATTTATCCAGTTTTGTCATCTGCTATTCAACCCCTTCAATGTATAGTTTAATAGAGATTTAGGAAATCTCTAATTTCACCTATTGAAAGTCCTAACTTTTTAGCTTCACCAATAAGTTTTAACCATTCTTTATCTAGTTCCTCTTCAGTTGTTTCAATAGATAATACAGACACAATTTCCCCTCCTAAAATGAATTACTATTTTTTAGGTAACTCAGCCATCCTAGTTAAAAACCTTAGACCTGCAGCTTTTCATCCCCGTCTTTCGAAAGGTTTGTCTTTATCTTTTATAGTATTAAAGTATTAAACAACTAATCTAATAGTATTATAGTCTTCAGGGAATATAAATGAAAATATTTCCAAAAATGTCGACAGGATTTCGACATAGCTAAACATAAAAAAAATTTATTCATATTGAAGAAATTTTAGTACACGTTTCTCACATGTTACCTGACCTATTTCAATAAATTTAATTTTTCTAAAGGTTTTCCTTTTAATGTTTCTTTCCGCATTAAATTCTAGAACACACTAACAATGTGGAGAGTCTTTCACAATGTGTATCAGGTCTCTTTTTTTATGAGTGGATATATCATAATCTCCCTTCTTTTCTACATTCTAATTCCTAATAAAGAACATTTTAAGTTCATTATAAAGAAGTTGCAGATTTATGTAAATGCAAATTAGGTTAATTTTACCCATAGAAAGTTCACACCACCGGCCTCAATAAAGAACATGATGTGATAATTATTAGAAAGTTAATGCTGCAAACATCATAATTTCCCCCTCTCATAGCTCAGCAGTAATCACAAATATTCTCATCTTGTGGGTAAGAAAATAGTCAAGGATGGATGCTTTCAGATGGAATCACTTGATGGCGAGCCATTCGGATATGAAGATTTATGAGAAATCCACCATCACATCGAAGTAGTCGGAAATTTTTTTGAACATACCTTTTTAGGAAATACACCCTTATCATCATGATTAAGGGTGTATTTTTACACCTATTTTTCAGTTAGTACTTACGATTTAAATTTCTTCCAACTACGAATTAAACGAAAGTCCTTGAACCAAGGAAATAGTTTTTACTAACAACTTTGTCTATTGCCTTTGGAATATAATTTTTGCTGACCACATCTGTTATGTCGATAATGGCAAATTCAGACACATAGAATGGTTGTTGAGTTGCGTTATTTGTACCTACTTTATCTTCAACGTAGGTCATTAGTTTACTGCTATTTCTATCAGCTTTAAATAAAAAGGTAACATCAGTATAAACGCCTGATTTATAATTACCGTCTACCCTTTTGACAACATCATAGGTGCCCTCGTTATACAAGGCGGTTAATCTCAAAAAATAATTGTCTACTGTTGGTTTTACCTTGCAACGAACCATATATATATGATCTTTAACTACCGTCGTATTTCCTGGTGTACCGATTCTAGGATGGCTTGCCCAGTTAGTTGTACCGTATATCTCATTACCTGTAATAATGTAAGACTTAAGAAAAGTTGCACCTAATGCAAAATTCGTTCCGTTATAAGCAGTAATAGCATTTGTTAATGTTAATCCTGATGTTAAGAAATCACTATACTGAATAGCAGCATGAACATTCGCTCTACTATCAGCTGTTGTAACATAAGACGTATAAGAAAGGTTCGCACTAAGCCCTTGTGTCGCATCACTTTCAAAATCTAACGAGATGTTTGTACAAGTGGAATCAATATAGTACCCTCTCGCTTGTGACACTAGGCTTGTATTAAAATTAGTTGCTTTAATAATACCTGTTAACCTTGCGGAAGAGTTCATAAAATAAAATCCAACTGCTGTTGCGGTAGTCTTTAAACTTGTACCGTCAGGTGCAAGCGCTGAATACCCATTTTTATCAGCTAATAGACCAATTAAATCAGTATCTTTTGCCCCATCAAATACAAACCCATGACCATAGTTTTCTTGACATTCGATATTAACAAATATATTTCTCGTACCGTTTCCACAATATACACCTGATGAGTTGATATCCGTTCCATTTCCATAGAATTTACCGCCATTTATAGCACCACGACCATTGAAGATGATTTTCATATTTGAAAAATGGTTGTTACTTCCAGTTATATAAAGCCCATATTTACCATTAGCTGTAATATCGAATGTATCAAAAAGGTTATCAGTTGAAGCAATCCACGCACCATAGCCTGTACAATATTTAATAGCAATTCTCGATAAATAATACACCCATGTACCGGGATAACAATGAAATCCATTCCCACCAATGTCTCGTATTTCGATGTTTTGAATCTTAACATTAGGCATATTACCCTCGTTATTAGTGATATTAATACCCGGTCTACCAATAACAAGTCCATCCATACCAGTGGAAGGTGTAGCATCATAGGCATTTCCTTTAATCGTCAAATCACTAATTCCACAATTCGAGTGAGTGTCAAAGGTAATCATATCCACATTAGCTGCATTAGCAAGTTTAATAACGGTAATACCCACACCCATTCCCACAATAAATATATTTGATGGAATAGTGAGCGTGGAATTAATGGTATACGTTCCAACTGGTACTTGAAGAATACCACCGCCTTCTGCTGTTAAGTCTGCAAAGGCTTTAGTGAAAGCGGGAACCCAATTTGAACCAGACTTATAAGTTGAATAATCTGAAAGGTTTTTCAGATTTGGCATGAACAGCCACCACCATTTCCAACCTTTATATCGACATAGAATATGGATGCCTTATCCTCTGGTTGCAAGTCAATCGAATTTAATTTTGCTAAAGAATTTATAGGTTTCATTGTAAATACCACGTCCCTTTATAATAAATATAAAACTAATATCCTTCAATTTTATTAAAGTCCTTTTTGAAGAATATTATTTTATATTTAAGATATGTGAAGTACTCATTAACGTGAGTTATAAGCAAGAAAATAATAAAAGCTCCTAATATGTACACATGAGTGCTACATATTTCCTCCAAAGTTGACTTGATTATGCTAATTCATAAAATCTATTGAAATAGAATTTTAAGACTTGCCCAGTGGTTTCCGTTCCCAAAAAACCTATAATTTATATCTTGGTTAATATTATCGTCCTGTAAATTAACCTACTTATTAACATTCGTCGCTGAATCGATGACAACGGTATTATAAAAAGGGGTATATAAATTATTTTGTTTAGGCAACATAGCACCCGGTAATTATTAACTGAATTAAATATCGTAGACTACCAAAAGTAGTGAAACCATACAGGAACTTGACATGGAGACTCCACGGGCATGCTTTCCCATTCAGGATGCCAGTTAATCAATACACAAGGCTAACATACTAGCTACTCCATATAAAGTTTCTAGTGCAGATCACTTATGTTTAATAAGCCGTATGCCAGATTTGGCGGTAAGTCTGCTTGACCTTAATTTTATTATCCAGTTTAGTGTAGCCGATTCACTCATTTAATAAGAAGATTAAAAAAAGTTCCACGAGATTATGGAGAGACCTAGTTAAATAAGACAGAGGAAAAAGCACCCCCTGAATCGTATTTAAATAGTACGTAACTCAGGAGGTGTTTTCTTATGGGAAAGAAAAATTCATACTCAGAAGAAGTAAAAAATGCTGTATTAAGATGAAATTAAGTGGTAAGTATTCAGAGAAATTGGTTCCGGAAGTGGTAGTATCCTAAGTTAAAAAATTTAGAGATCAATATTCTTTAACCTTTCTTTGGGTACACTCAGGTCAACTTACTACCTCTAAATTGGACATCGAACAGTTAGAGCATGACTATTGCGTAAAAATATGAGGAATGTTCATCTAAATACTGTACAATGTATTATGCAAAAATATAATTTGCAATGTGGGGGAAAGCCAAAACGAAAGAATAAAATTGCTTGTGAAATGAAGGTAGTAGTCCCAATTATTTGAATAGGAATTTTAGTCCCACTAGACCAAATGAAAAATGGGTTACCTATATCACTTTTCTTCATTTGGGCAATCCATGTTATGTCTTAGCACGATCATGGGTTTATTTAATAATGAGATAATCGCATATCGAATTAGTTCCAGCCAAGATGTGTTTTTAGTGATAAATACTTTAAATGACGCTGTAGAAGGTCGTGAAACGAGTGGCATAATGCTTCATAGCGATCATTGATCTCACTCTACGTCCCACTCATTTCAAATGAATAACAAAAAAAAGGCATTATCACAATTCATGTCCCAGAAAGGGCTTGCTTGGATAATGCCGTGATTGAATCCTTCCAATCCACCCTAAAGTCGGAAGAATACTACTCTCAAGTAAAAGCGTTTCTTACAAATAATATTGTAATAGAAAGAGTTGAAAAATTCATCAATCATTATAATAAAACATGACTTCAGGCAAAAGAGAACTAACAGTCCCCTATTAAGTTTAGGGAACCGGCAGCATAATTGGTGCTTCTTACATGTCCTTCAATTAGAAAATAGATTCTATATACTCTCTGTACCATAATTGAAATACATAAAAGCTCCATATAACTCTATTTTCTAAATTAGTACTTTTATTTTCATAAAGTTTTCTTATAAGCTCTGAAAGTACTTCGTATTCAAAAATACCCTGTTTCATAATAGCAGTTCTGTCTGAAAACCTTTTAAGGTCATTACCCAATGAAGTCTTGAGCCATGTATCAATTGGTACTCCAAAACCTTTTTTTGGACGATCTAATAACCTTTTAGGAATGTAATCATATGCTAGATCTTTTAGAATACGCTTCTTAGAACCCTTATAATATTTAAAATCGTGTGGAAGTTGGAACGAGTACTCAATAATCCGATAATCTAATATTGGACATCTTGCTTCGAGTGAATATTTCATTGATGCTCTATCTACCTTCGTTAATATATCTTCTGGTAAATAAGTCTTCATATCAAGAAGCATTCGACGCATCTGCCAGTTATCCAGTGGAAACTGATCTTCACCGTAGAATAGCACTTCGCTATTTTTATTTCTAACTAATTTATTAGGGAGATCATCTAACGTATGATATAGTAATTGGGTTTTCGTTCTTTCCTCACGGTTGAGTACAACTGCTCTAACGGAGGATGGAAATCTATCATTTAATTTAAATTTTTTCATTTTGGTTTCTTCAAATAAATAGTGTAATAAATCCCCATATTTATCTAGTTTTTGCACTATAGGCAATTTATCGTATATATCATAACCACAAAATAGTTCATCGCCGCCATCTCCAGAGAGCACAACGGTTACATCTCTTTTGGCAAGCTCAGAAACTAACATGGTAGGAATCTGCGAAGCATCTGCAAACGGCTCGTCATAGTAATAAGGGATGCTTTCAACAAGATTAACCATATCGTCTGTATTTATTTGCATTACGGTGTGTTGTGTTCCTAAATAATCCGCAACCTCATTTGCAAAGTTTGATTCATCATATTCAGGGTCCTCAAATCCTATTGAATAGGTCTTAATTGGTTTATCACTTACACTTTGCGCTATAGCAGTTACTAAACTAGAATCAATGCCTCCGCTTAAAAAAGATCCTAAAGGTACATCTGATATCATTCTTTTCCTAACACTATCAATCAGTAAATGATTTAACTCAAATTTTGCTTGTTTATAGTCGGTTATTAATTTATTACTTAAATCACTATATTTGTCGATAATGTCCCAGTATTTCTGTATATTTACCGTGTTATTTTTCCAGACCAAAAAAGTACCTGGCTCTAATTTATATGTATCATGAAAAATTGTATTTGGTGCGGGAATATATTGATGGTAGAGGTAACTAGATATTACATCTTTTCTAATTTCTTTTACAAATTGGGGGTATTTCATAATTGCCTTAAGCTCCGAGGCATATACAAAATGTCCCAGTTTATGATAATAATAGAGTGGCTTCTTACCGATTCTATCTCTTGCCAAGATTAGTTCATTTTTGCTTTTATCATATATTGCAATGGCAAACATTCCATTCAACCTATTAAAGCAATTTGTTCCCCACTCTTGATAGGCATATATGATCACTTCTGTATCCGTGTTTGAACGAAACCGATACCCAATAGCACGAAGTTCCTCTCGTAATTCAATATAATTATAAATTTCTCCATTGAATACAATGGAAATAGTTGAGTCATCCGAATGCATTGGCTGATGCCCCATCTCAGATAAGTCTAAAATGGATAATCTACTATGTGCCAATCCAAAATAAAATCCATCTTTTTGGAGGATTACTTCACCATTATCATCTGGTCCTCTATGCACCAATGTATTGTTCATCTTTTCTAGATAATCCAAATTAAATGGTTCCTTGGTAATAAACCCACAAATTCCACACATACTTGTTGTCCTCCTCTTATTCCCTAACTACAAAAATAAGTTTATTTATTTTTGTAGTTTTGGGAATACCCTACTGTATCAATTTATATTTTTGTTATAAAAAATGGCTTCCTTTAGAATATCAATATAAAAAATATCCATGAAACCCTTGAATTACATTACAATAGGGCGATTCCATTTCAAAAAAGTCATGAATATTTAGCAATCACTGGTTTTTCCTTACTGCAATTGTTTGCCATCTCAAAATGTTGTTTTAAGAGTCCCGCAACATTTTCAATGTTCGGTTTTTTCAAAAACCTATCATGTTCGACTCGTATTTTGTGAACTTCAATGCTTCCATTATCATTTGTTTCCCAACCGAGTGTTTCCTCATAGTCGTTATATCTATCTCCAGAAAGTAGTAATATCTTTCCTGGATAAGGATTGGGATTATATCCTCTTACTGCAGCTCTAAGGGTCATTCTTGTTAGTGTCATTCCGTTAAGCTTTTTATTTTCTGTCGTATTTGAAGCAAGTAATTTACCTAAAACTTTTTGGAACATCTGTTTAATGAATAAAGCACGCTCTTTCAGTGACATTTTAGATATTTTCGTTAGCTTATTTATAATTTTTTTCTTTAATGGCGTTTCCTTCGGAATGATTAGAGGGATTTTTTGGGGGTTGGCTAAATTGAGAATAGCTAACAATGAAACCTCCTCTCCTACTTGAATCAGCTTTTGAGCCATTTCATAGGCAATGGCTCCCCCAATACAGAAACCCAAGAGTGAATATGGCCCATTTGGTTGTATTTTTCTTATTTCTTTAACATATATATCAGCTAGTGATTCAACGGTTATTTTCTCGTAATTTTCACTATTTGGATATCTTAGTCCAAATAAAGGTTGGTCATTCCCTAATTCCATCGCTAAATATCTATAAATTAATACTTCACCGCCTCCACCATGAATACAAAAAAGAGGTTGTTTTGAGCCAAAGGATTGTATTGCCACTAAGGATGATGACATATTAATAGTATGATGATTTGATGACAATAACGCTGCCAGATTTTCTATTGTTCCTCCTTGTAGAATGATGGATACAGGCAATTCCTTATTAAAGATTTTTTCTATATCCGAAAACATTTGCAGAGCTAAATAAGAATTTCCACCTAAATCGAAGAAATTATCCCTAATTCCTATGGGTCTAACATCTAATAAAGATTCCCATATTTCTACAAGTTGCTTTTCCAGTGTATTCCTTGGTAAGGTACTTTGAGCACCTTTGGTCGATACTGATGATACAGGAGAATGATCCATTTTATAGCCTCCTATCTTTTTAACATGTAGCTACCAAAAGACACTAGCTTTTTTGCGAATAATGAATTTTATTTTCAAACTTAGAGACGACTTTGCTATTTGGTAAAACACTATCCGTAAGCCACACATTCCCACCAATGATAGAATCTCTCCCAATTATTGTCTCTCCTCCAAGAATGGTTGCACCTGCATAAATAGTTACATTGTCTTCGATTGTTGGGTGTCTCCTCAATCCTTTAATAATGTTTCCACTCTCATCTCGATGAAAAGAAAATGCACCAAGGGTTACATTTTGATAAATGGTTACATTGTTACCTATCATCGAAGTTTCACCAATAACAATTCCAGTCCCATGATCGATGAAAAAACTTTCCCCAATTGTGGCCCCAGGGTGTATATCAATCCCTGTCCTGCTATGTGAATATTCCGATAATAATCGAGAAAAAAAGAAATACCCCATCTTATATAATTCATGAGAAATTCTATGAACCATTATCGCAAATAATCCTGGATAGGTTATCGCCACTTCTTCATAACTTTTTGCTGCAGGATCGTTTATAAAGGCTGCCTCAATGTCCTTATAGACCATGGTTCTAATAGAAGGGATTTTCCCAAGAATACTGATTGAATCTTCTTCAGATAAACAATTACTACATTTTGTCAAATGGAGTATATTATCAATCCTATTTTTAAAATCATTTAATTCTTGGAGTGTAATTTCCCCATCATGAAAAAATTCTGGCAACACTACCTTCCTATAATCATCTAAAAATATTTCTATATCCTTTTCTATTATTTTTTTTGAAACATATTAGAAGCACTAATTGTTTCATAGCTCTTCGTAAGTTGGTTATGAATTTCCATTAAATAGTGTTCTTCCATGTTTATCACCTTTCTGCTCTTTTGTTGATTAAAAAAACCAGTAAAGTTCTTTATAAAGAACAAATGATGCATAAAAAAAATGCGTTCGCATTTAACTCAATGATTTAGTATTCGTAAAGAACAATCCTTACCTTTAAGTATTACATAAATTATAACATGAATTTCCCTAAGCTGACAAAATTTTTTAAAATTTTAAGTTTATTGTCTTAATCTCAATTTTATTTCAACTTTATCTTAAAATTTAACTCTTCAACGTTTATTTCTTTCAATCCAATGGCAAACAACCAATGAATAAAATAAACCATTTCATATTTCCAACTCCGTAATTTATTTAAACCATTAAGAATAAAGTAATAAAAAATAATACTACTCTAATATCCATAATCTCATTACAAAACTTATTAATTTCAGAATTATTAACCATAATAGGTATAAACCAGAAAGGTTTCTTCCTTTATTAAAAGTTACGGAGGTACTATTATGAATCATGAAGGCAATTTTCTGAAGGGGCTAGTCTGGGGTGTACCATTAAGTATCACTCTTTGGATCTCAATGATTGGCTGGGTTGAATTAATACTTCGGTTTATCTGTGAAAATAATTAATACTGGTTCCCCTGTATCCATTTGAATAAAGCTTTATTCTATTTTTATTGAACAGATAAACCGAGTGCTTGTGCAGTTTCTTTATCTACCGAACGCTTATTACCTGTCACACTTGAACGAGAAGAGAATAATCCAAATTGATTATCATCATAACTCCAAAATGCCCATCCGATATTATATTTTTCTGCCGTGGTGCGAACATCACGGACCCAAGCATTTCTATCATCTGGTTTTGCATTTTGTTTATAAACACCGAATTCATTCATGATAACTTTTGTTTGATGTTGATCACGCCATTTTACAACCTGCATAATTTGTTGTTCAATTTTTTGCTGATTCCAATTTTCACTTCCATACCATTTTAGCATTGACTGTGCCTCTGGTGATAATCCTTGTAGGAGTGGTGCTACAATTTCAGGTGAGGCTGGATATGGAATATTTCTTAATTCTTTGACAGTTGCCTCCTCAAACCATTCCCAACCTTGATGAGTAAATACAAAGGAATCATAAAAATGAAAAACATAAACTAAATGATTATCATTAAAAGGCTCACTTGAAACAAGTGTTTCCAAATTAGAAGATGAGTTTGAATCAATTAAAAGCGTACGTGTAGTATCATTTTCTCGAACCGCTTTAATGGATTTATCCATAAAATCACGCCAAGCGTCATCGTCTGTAAAGTTCGGTTCATTAAATAATTCAAAAGATAATTGGTCAGAAGGATACTTTTTTAACTCTTTTGATAATGCACTCCAAAGTGAATATATTTCTTGTTTTGTACGAGGATCATTTTGTTTATTTGTAATTTTTTCTGTTGGATGTAAATCTAAAGTTACTGCGAGTCCTTGACTATTATTAATTTCAATTGCTCGTTTAATTTCCTTCATGTGCTTTAATTGATCGTTTTCATAATCCCAAATATAATCTGGATCAACTGGAATACGAACATACGTATATCCTAGATCTTTTAATTGTTTAGCGTCGATTTCCTTGTAAAATGTAAGTGGATCATTACCAAATTGCCAAACAAACCAACCATTAAGATTCATTCCTTTTGAAAAGTCCATTTGCTTTACTGTAAGCACAGTGTGTTGACAACTAAAAAGGAGAAATAATAAGAGAAAAATTAACCAAACCCATTTTTTATTCCTTTTTATCATAATCACCTCCATAAAAAGCGATATACAGTTAGAAAAGATCTTTGAGGGAGAATTCATGATTCTCCGACAATGACCCCAGACCGATCCATATTCCGAGATATAAAAAGCAATTTTTAAGCAAATTAACGAGCCCCACATTTTTTTCGATCAATAAACTGTTACGAGATTACCTTTGATTTTGATTGTTGAAAATGACGAATTACTTCATCCCAAGTCATATACAATCTTGTAAAGTCTTCACCTGTAATACCTGAACCTGTTTGAACTTCGATAAATTCTAAATCACTAATCGCAAAAATTCCATGTTTTCTTCCCGCTGGAAGATGAATAATATCACCCGCTTTTACACGATTGATTTTATCATCTAAGGCTATCTCGCCCTCACCTTTTATAATGGTCCATACTTCATCTCGTAAATTATGATAATGATAGCTTGAATTTTTACCTTTATGGATACAAATCCGCTTTGTGACCATTTCCTGTCCATTCTCAAATTTTGCATAATCTAATACACGTGACCATCCCCATATCCGTTCTTCATACATTTGTGGCTGATTAAAGGAACCAATCAGCTCTTTAATTTTTGGACTAGATGCTTTATCTGTAACAAGAATCCCATCCGGACTTGCAGCCACCACTACATCTTTGACGCCATGAACAGTAATTGGAATATCTAATTCATTCACTAAATGGGTATTGAACGTTTCGTCACTAATAATCCCTTTACCGATTTGAGTGGTAGCCATCTCCTCTGTTAACGTATTCCATGTTCCAAGATCTTTCCAATATCCATCATAAGGAAGTACGATAAGATGATTTGCTCTTTCAACCACTTCATAATCAAAGCTTATTTTAGGGAGATATTGATATTGTCGTTCTAGTTCATTAAAATGAAGCGGAAAGCCTTTCTCGTAAAGTAAATCAATGAGATATTTCAATTTAAATGCGAACACACCACAATTCCATAATGCATTTTTTTCTATTAGTGTTCGTGCCTTTTCTTCACTTGGTTTTTCGGTAAAATGGTTTACAGTTAAATATTCATCTTCTATACCCGTATGTTCTTTTGGGACGATGTATCCATATTTAGAAGATGGGTATGTCGGCTTCACTCCAATTAAAGCAAGATCAGCTTCTGAATGGGCTAATGCCGTCTCTAATTCTTTTACCTTTTCAAAAAAGTGATCTTCTATATAGGGATCTACTGGTAAAATAACAATTACCTCATTTTCTGACACACTTTCAATCGAGTATAGATAAGAGGCAGCCAATGCGATCGCTGGAAACGTATCCCGTCTTTCAGGCTCAATAATTAAGGGAACATCCATTCCAATTTGGCTGTATATCATGTCTCTTTGCATTTTTGAAGTGGAGATTAATGAGCATTCTGTAAGTTCCGCTTTTTTTAACTGTCCCCACACCCTTTGTACCATCGACTGTTTTTCTCCATTCTCCCCTTCAAGCACTTTTAAGAATTGTTTTGATCGTGTATCATTTGACAATGGCCATAACCGTTTTCCTGAACCACCAGATAAAAGTACTAATCTCATGATTTCCCTCCATAAAAAAAGACAGACCAGGAGTTGGTCTGCCATCTTATTTTAAAAGAACGAATATTCGGTGAATTATAGTGGTAGCTTTCCTTTAACCTTTGAGTGTCACTTATAAAAGTGACATTTCTAAGCTGTTTATTGTTTCTCTTCCGATAGAGTCATAAACGACTTTCGCATTTTTTACACTTATCAAATCATAACAGTTTCTTCCATCTATTACGATTGGATTATTCATCAACTTACTATAGTTATTTAAATCAAAGTTCTTAACTTCGTCCCATTCAGTAAAAATAAAACAAATGTCAGCATCCTTAATGGTCTCTTCTATGGAATAGCAATAAGTAATTCCGTGCGGATATGATTTTTTAAAGTTATCGATCCCCACAGGATCCCAGGCTCTCACATTTGCGCCATCATCGATCATAATGGGAATATTCACAAGCGAAGGCGCTTCTCTTAAATCATCAGTACCTGGCTTGAATGTTAAACCTAGAACAGCTACATTCAGTCCTTTTAAACTATCAAAATATTTGCGGGATTTTTTGAACAATTTAAGTTTTTGATTTTCATTTACATCAATCGCTGCTTTTACTGTCTTTAACTCATAGTCGTGGAAATTGGCTAACCAATGCAATGCTTTCGTGTCTTTAGGGAAGCAAGATCCTCCATATCCGATACCTGCATTTAAGAATCGGTTTCCAATGCGGGCATCATACCCCATTCCATGTGCAACATCTTCAATATTAGCTCCAATAATTTCACAAAGGTTTGCAATTTCATTAATAAATGAAATTTTCAGGGCTAGAAAATCATTGGAAGCATACTTTATCATCTCAGCACTTTTTCTATTTGTCACCACGATTGGCGCATTAAAATTCTTATAAACTTCTTTTAGTATCTTGCTAGCAATTTCATCTTCCACGCCAATAACAATTCTTGATGCACACAATGTATCTTTAACAGCCGTGCCTTGTGATAAAAATTCCGGATTCGAGGCAACATATACATTTACATCATTTGCTAAATTGGACTTAACCAAATCTTCGATTTTGTCATTCGTTCCAATAGGGACTGTTGATTTAACAACAACTACACAATCTTTCTCAATACTTCTTGCAATTTGTTCAGCTACTCCATAAACATAACTTAAATTAGCCGAACCATCCCGCTTTTCGGGAGTTCCAACACCAATGAAAATAATATCTGCATCTTTATAAGCATCTTGGTAATGTGTTGTAAAATTCAATCGATCCATATTCTGCACCATTAATTCTTGAAGGCCTGGTTCATAAATCGGAGAAATTCCGGCCTTCATTAAGGCAACTTTATTTTCATCAATATCTACACAAGTAACAAAATGGCCATGTTCTGCCAGACAGACCCCTGTGACTAAACCTACATATCCAGTTCCAGCTACTGCTATTTTCATATTTGTACCGCCTTCACTTCGGTTTCCAAATAATATTCCTTATACCACTTAGCAAATCGACTAAGACCTTCTTCAAGACTAGTACTTGGTTTGAAACCAAAATCTTTCACAAGTTCATCTACATCTGCATAAGTCTGGTAAACATCACCAGGCTGCATAGGAAGAAGTTCTTTCTCAGCAGGTTTATCAATTATTCCTTCTCCAATCAGGCACTTCTCGAGTGTCTCTACAAATGACATGAGACTTTCTGGCTGATTATTCCCGATGTTGTATACCTTATACTTCACACCATCTTCATTTGTATCCGGTGCTTCCCTCATGACATTCATGACGCCGGTGACAATATCATCGATATAGGTGAAATCCCGCATCATATCTCCATAATTAAAAATTTGGATTTTTTCTCCTTTAACAAGTTTATTAGTAAACCCAAAGTATGCCATATCTGGTCTTCCCATTGGACCGTAAACGGTAAAGAAACGTAAACCTGTAGAGGGAATGCCATATAAATTAGAATACGAATGTGCTAACAATTCATTAGACTTCTTTGTGGCTGCATATAAGGACACAGGATTATCTACCTTGTCATCAGTAGAATACGGTACCTTTTTATTGGACCCATACACTGAGGAAGAGGATGCATACACAAGATGTTCAACCCCTTTTGCTCCATGATCATAGGAATGGCGGCAAGCTTCAAGAATATTAAAGAAACCAATTAAGTTGGATTCAATATATGACTCCGGATTCGTAATACTATACCGAACACCTGCTTGTGCAGCAAGGTTTACAACAATATCTGGTTTGTACCGATCAAACACAGAATCAATGAGCATTTTGTCTACCAGGGAACCTTTAATAAACGTAAAGTTACCTTTAGATTCATCAAGTGCTATTTCCTTCAACATTGACAATCTTGTTTCTTTTAAAGAAACGTCATAATAGTCATTCATATTATCAATTCCAATAATTGACATCAAGTTACCATTTGATTCAAAAATCTGTTTGGCTAGGTAAAAACCGATAAAACCAGCCACACCAGTTATTAAAATGGTTTTATTACTAAAATTGATATTCATATTCATAACACCCTTTCAATATTGGTTTTGTTGGGTAATTGAAGCAACCTTCCAATCTGCAAATCGTATTCTGGAGGTTGTATTGGAATAAAGCCGCTCGTAGGTGAAAAGGTTAATTCGGAGAAATAAACTCTTCCATTAATTTCATATAAGTCAACTCGCAAAAAGGAATGTCCCTGTGATAGCTCTTCTGCGAACGATTTCATTATTTCAAAATTCAATGGCTTAGAAGGAATATTATCAATCCGTAAAAAGTCGCTTCTTTCAAATGGCAAACGTTCCCAATCTAAAGTTAAAAAAGCCATAGATGCCGTACTGTGTTTCTCCATACCTTGAGATAACTGTACGAATTCTGGCTTCCCACTAAAACAATAAAACTTATAATCTTTTAATACGAATGATGAAGGATCTTCCATGTATTTTTCGGCGATCACTCTTGGTTTTACATTTTTATACGGCCATTCTCGCCCATTATAATAATAGTTTTTTTTCAAACAACTATTGATTTTATTTCGAGCCGCCTCTATATCAAAATTCTTTTTATTTCTACAAATTACTAAGCCTCCGCAATCGTGTGTACATTTTAAAACAAACTGGTCTGGCAGCATTTCAATATTTATATCATCAAAATAATCCCACACCCCATAAGTAGGAATGATATAATCTGATCCGATTATCTTCGCAACATATTGTTTCGCTTCACACTTATCAACCATTTGTATATATTTAGTATGCCGGTCATAAATTTTAAGCCATTGAAGTTTCTCGTTAAATGTTTTTGGACTTTTTAAGTCTAGCCTTTTTTTCATTCTAGAAAGATACATTAAATTAAGGTAGACTTTATCTGGGAGCCAATTCAAGTATCCTTTCCAATTAGCCCATAAAACTATGGTTTCTGGTTTTTTGATTACTTTGTTAATTTTCTTTAACAATAGATTCCCCTTCCTTCATTCTTCGTATATGTACCTTACGATCTTTACTTACCTTTTTAATCAGAATTTCACTTAAATACATAAAACTATCCAGTTTAAAGATATAGGAAACCCCGACATAGATTATTCCACCACATAAAATTTGCAATCCCAATGTTGCTATAGCTGGAAGTGAAAGCCAAGTAATGGTATAGATCATCCCTCCCATTGTAATCGACAATATTAACGGTGGGGCAATATCACGAAATTGCTCTGCCATGGAGTAATTAATCAATTTTTTATTCGGAATCATGTTGATGAACATTGAAATACCTGCAAAAACAGCATTTGATATGGCAATTGCATATACATTTATGTTCATGGTCAACAAAAGCATTGCTACACCAATTACTTTTTTTAAGATTTCCAAATTCATCAATAAGTCACTTCGCCCTAAAGCCTTTATTGCTTGCCAGTTTGCCGTTTGCATTGGTTGAAATAACCAATAGATGCAACAAATCTGTAAAAATGGAACAACAAACAACCACTTTTCAGTCAGTAAAACCAGAATGAGGGAATTTGCCACACTCATCAGGCCAATCATAAGCGGAAAAATTAAATAGGCAGTAATTTTCATCGCTCTTCTCGTTACCGTTTTTAAACGGCTGATATCGTCATTTACCTCTGCCATCGCTGGAAAAACAACTTTTGCAATCGTAGAATTTATATTTGAAATAATAAGACTGGGAAATTGATTGCCTCTATTATAATAGGCCAAATCAGCCATTGTATAAATTTTACCAATGGTTAGACTTCTTAATTCGTTATATCCGATATTAATAAAATCGGCTGCAACAAGTTTCCATCCAAAACCCACAAGTTCCTTAGCAGAATTTATAGAAAACAATAGTCTCGGTCTCCACTGTACTGTAAAAAACAGAACGATCGTTCCAACGATTGTATTAATTAGGGTTTGAGCTACTAATGCCCATACACCAAATCCGTAATATGCCATTACAATACCAATTAACCCCGCCACTAATGTGCCACCCAAGTTTGAAAAAAAGAATTTTTTAAACATCATTCTTTTCGACACATATGCTTGCTGGATCGTGCTAAAAGACGAAATGGGTATGATTAATGCTAGTACACGTAAAACCGATACTAAATCAGAATTTCCATAAAATTTCGCTATAAATGGTGCTGTTAAAAATAGAATGGTATAAATAATAATGGACATAAAAAAACTGCAATAAAAGATCGTGGAAAAATCTGTCTCATCCGCATTCTTTTTTTGAATTAATGATTCACCAATTCCGTTTGTTACGAATACACTCGCCAAATTAATAAACACAAGAATTAATGCCACCAAACCATATTCACTAGGCATAAGCAATCGCGCTAAAATAATCGATAAAGCAAATGAAGCACCTTGTGTGATAAATCGCTCACCAAATGACCAAAACAACCCAGATACAACTTTATTCTTAAGATTTTTTTCTTCCATAAAAACCTCTCTGTCGATTTATTCATTCCCTGGTTAAGTGAATATTCACACAGGAGTTTCATCGATATTTTATTTTATTGACCGTTATAACAATATTAAACGTTCTTAAAAGAGAACAAACATGCATAAATTTTACATATTCTCCAGAGCATAATGGATTTTTCCTACCCAATTTCTATAATCAAACTTATTCTCAGCACATTTTCTTGCATTAAATGAAAGCTTTAATATTTCTTCATCAGGTAAAGACAGTGCTTTACGGATTTTTTCTAAACATGAATCGATATCGCACCGATCAAAGATTAGGCTATTAATATCATCTTCTAAATAATATTTAGTATAATCTCCTACATTTGATGCAATTGGAATAACACCATAGCACATAACTTCAGGAACTTTACTTGGAAAATTAGCCAAAGTCAATTGATTTTCTTCTCTAGCCAAAATCAAAAAATGCATTGACTGATATAATTCTACCAATTTTTCATAATGCAACCATTTATGCACGACAAGAACACTTTTAATATGATCATATTCATGAGGCGACAAAAGATTTTTAATTTCCTCCTCCTTAATACCACATAAATGTAATTCCACTCGTTCCTTTTCTTGAAAAGTCAATTGACTAAAACTTTTAAGAACTACCTCAATTGCATCTTTCATTAAACCATTACCTGGAAAAATAAACTTAATTTTATTAAATGCTTTTTCTCCTACTGGGTATTCAAGTACATCGGCCATAATCGGTAATCGCATGCTTTTGCATTTATCACCAATTAAATGATCTTCAATATAGGAGGAAATGGGAAAAATTAAATCATGTTGTGGCATAAAATTTTCTAAATATGTGTAATACCTTTTTGCTCTCTGTTTTGATTCAAAATAACTGTTGGGAAACCACTCGACAACCATATTTGCTGTTTTAAATCCAATCTTTCTTTTATATTTTAATATCTCCCGATTAACATCTAAATCTCCAGAATACACCAATACAATATCTTCTCTTGTAATATGATACTTCTTTAAGATATTAACTAAGATGTGCCCCTGATAATAGTGAAATTGCAGGCGTCGTAGAATTCTTGTTTTAGTTATATTATATGGAATAATTTTTATTCCCTTATATGAAAGATGACCTTCTTGAATTTGAAGTCTAAATTCTTCATTTATATCTGTAATAACATATACATCATATTCCGCCTCTTTCAATGCCTGACTCAAATATTGAATATAATTAGCCTTTGATGATCCTCGAGGGAAATTTGCATAGCTAAAAATAAAAATTCTTTTCTTCACTAAAATTCCTCCATATGCTTTGACTAACTAATCAACTTATTTACTTCACTTCTCATCAAATTCCCGCTTGTTGTGGTTGAAGTTCCTGTATGAATGTTATGATTCTTTAAGACGACTCTTCTTGATTCTTTCACCATTTTATGGGCTCTTCCAATAAAAACAAATACTAATAGTGTACTCAGATTCCACCCTAATTTATAATAGACTGATAATCCACCTAAGGCTGCCAAAAAGAAGAAACTCATTAATCGGCATCCGAAAATAAAGGCTTCTTCATCTTTATTTAAAGTGCCTCTTTTTATCTTTCTGAATAAGTGACTTATCACACCTATTAAACAAAGAATTGGAACCATTCCATAATGAAACATCATATAAATAAATTGATTATCAAAATACTTATAGTTGGGATTACCTAGAAAACTATAACCAGCATTCATTCCGTTGCCCCATATTAAACTAATTGGACTTACTTGTGAAAAGAAAGTTTCGTATTGTCCAAATCTAGTATCTTCACCAATTCGGTTAAAAAGGGCTCCTGTAATATTAGGAAATAAGACTATAATTGCGATAAAAACGAGCACCACAATACAAGCAGACAATATTTTCTTAAAGAAACTATGTTTACCTGGGCTAAGGATCATTATTGAATAGAGTACTAAAACACCCTGAATAACCCAACTTCTTGAACGAATTAGAAAAGCACAAATTAATAAACAGATACCTAGAATATATTTGAAAGACTTATGGGTTCTTCTATTATCAGACATTCCTAATGCGTAACACCAATAAGCACTGATTAGAACCGAAAACATTTCTTTACTTGGTGATGATCTCGTCTCAACTGAAATCCCATACTGTAAAATAAAGGAAATACCATTCCATAAAATAAGTACAATCATTGTAACGATTATATATGGAATCACATTTTTCGCACTCTTAAATACAGTCTTATCATAACCAAGTAAATAAAATAATGGGATTAAACATAAATTTATTGAAATATCACTTAGAAAAATCTCTTGTAAATTTGCTTCAAAAACAGAGATCATACACCAAATAAAAAATACAAGAATACTAAAAGCAATAATCAAATTAATTTTGCCTTTTCTTTGATTACTAAGTATGCAAAAAGCTAATAGAATATACAGTAAAAAGATAGCCATATTTAAGCATGCCGATGTTAATGTAGAGTAATGAAATAAATAAGTGTATGCCATCGAACCATCAGGAATCCAAGAACCCGTCATTCCTGGCAATATTAAATTAATTAGCATGAGCAATATGATGCTATTAAATAGCAATCCTTTTATATTAATTCTCAACTCATTTAGATGCATAGTTTTACCCCTAGTAGCGATCCAATGGTCCAGTAATCTGGTACAATCCCCCACTGGCTGCCGATTAATATTGACTTCTTTTGAACATCCTTTCTAAACGCCATTCTCTATTAATTGATTTATTTCCCTTTTAAAACTGTCAATTACGATATCAATTTGAAATTCTTCTTTAACTTTTTTCTTGGCTGCTCTTCCTGCTTCTTGACAAAATAAAGGATTTTCTAGACAGTAATTAATTGCAGAAACTAATTCATCGACCTCATTACTTTTAATCAAGATACCGTTCTCCTTATTTTGTATTAGATCCTTAGGGCCAGTCGGACAATCTGTTGATATACAAGGCAATCCAACAGCCATCGCCTCCAATAGGGCATTCGGCATCCCTTCATAGTTTGACGATAAAACAAAAAGATCTGTAGACATCAGCTCATCTGCAACGTTAGATACTCTTCCCTTAAAAGCCACAACATCCTCTATTCCTAGTTTTTTTACTAAATCCTTCAAATTGTTTTCCTCTTCACCTTCCCCATATAGATTCAATCTTAAGGACCTATTCGTTTTATAAACTATTGCAAATGCTTGAATTAATAGTCGTTGGTTTTTCTGAGCACTTAATCTTCCAAAAGTAGCTATTTCTGTAATGAATTCTCTTCTCTGATAATTGCAATCTATTAAGACACTGCTTACCGGATTAGGCACCACAATCATTTTTTTTCTTACAAATTTCGGAAAAAATTCAGCTTGTTCTTCAGTTTGCAGAAAAATCCCCGTTGATAATAATGCAACTATCTTCCCAATCCACCTCATCATTTTAGATTCTGGATAGAGAAATGGATTATTTCTGACAGTAAATATGAATGGAATTTTCATAAATCTTGATGCTAAATAGAAATGATTTACTTGATCAGGTAGAAACGGAATGATAATATCAGGATCGATTTCATGTATCATTTTTCTCATTACTAAAAATTTTTGTGTATAATAATAAATCTTATTTTCACCATTTCTTTTAGGTAATAGGTGGAGTTTCACTTTATCAGAAATAGGGTATTCATTATTCATTCTTTCATATAGTATCAAATGAACATCATAACCTTTCTCAGCCATTCCACTTGCTAATATTGATACAACCCTCTCTGCTCCACCAGATGTAAGAGAATTCGTTACAAAAAGATACTTATTAGCAGGCATATCAAATCCCCTTAGACAATTTTTCAAATTTAAGCGCAGGCGCCAGAAGTGCTAGTTATTATTTTTAGTTGATTTGATTGTAATACATTTCAACCAAGTCCTCGTTGCCATATTCGTGTTTTTGTAAAAAGTCACTCAATTGTAACCGTTTATTTGGATTGCTCAATAAATCTATAATTGCCTCAGCGATTTGATGAGGTTCAAGAGGGACTATGATTCCTTCTGAGCCTCCAATAATTTGATCCTTAACGGTATCATAATTTGAAACAACAATTGGTTTCGCTAAGATTTTAGCTTCATCCAGCACAACAGATTTCCCTTCATATCTCGATGGTTGAACGACGATATCACAAAAATGGCAATACGGGTATGGATTCTCCCTGGTCCCTAATAAAATAACTTTGTTTTCTACCTGTGCATCATTTATTTGCTTTTGTAATTTTTCTCTTAGTTCACCCTGCCCGATAATATACCAGATAAAATTAATGTTTTGATCCTGCATCACTTTTGCCGCTTGAATGGCCACATCAAATCCTTTTTGGCTGCTTAACCTACCAATTGAAAGTAGTATAGGCTTCTTGGGATCCGTTGCTCTAACTGCCTTATATTCATTCGGAAGAAAATCAAGCGCCATTTTCTTTATGAAAGAGGATGATGTGAGATTCGGTATAGATACTGTCCTGTCAGCAAAATCAGAAAAAATATCACTAAATATTTTTACGCATTCATCTGATATTGAAACGATTCGATTGAATTTCGCGAAATATGGTCTATCTAACTCTCGATCAAACCCATCGGCATTATAATCATTGTGTACCCATGTAATCTTTTTCTTTGCCTTTACCTTATCAGCTACATAGTACATAGCTTCACCGTGCATATAAGAAATAGCTACGTCATATTCTCCTGGTAAATCCTTAATAGCATTTCTATAGAATGTGTTCCATCGGAATTGTTTCCCCTTATTAGTATTGCTTCTATATCTTAACCGTGTATAAAATGTTCCAACATACCTTCTAAAACCTACATTTAAGGAAGAAATTTTTTTGATTCCGTCCGGATCCAAAGGTTTGAATGCATATTTCAATGTGTTAGGTATGCTTAAAATATTTACCTCTTTCGGTACTTGTTTAATAAAGGCACCCTCATGTTTAAATAACAACAAATCCACCTTGTACTTTGAATAATCAAAAAGATTAAGTGAATTAACCAGGCTTTTTTCTGCTCCACCAGTGTTTAATGCTGAAATAACAAAAAGTACTTTTTTCATATAAATCATCCCCTATATGAGGTACAACTGCTTATCAATTACAAATATCAGAGAATGTATCTTATTATTCCATTAATCTAGAAATTGCTTTTAATATAGAGGTTTTAACCCTATCCTCTGTATAGTTTTCTTTTATCCGATCGTAAACAAATTTTGAATAGATCCCCCACGACATGTCCCGGATAATCTTATCAACGACATTAGCGTATCCCATCGGATCCATATCATTAACCACTAGTTCCTGTTTAGCAACGATACTACTATTAAATCCTGCTGAACTGACAACTGGGACCACACCGAATGTCATAGCTTCTGTGAGTGAATTGGAATGGCCCTCCTTTTTCTCCTGCGAAGGAAAAATAAAAAAGTGTGCTCTTTGTAATTCTTCGCTTATAATTTCAAAGGGCTGCTGTCCTAAAAATCTGATTGTGCCCTCAGGAATATTCATGTTAGCTATACGCTGATCCAAGTCTTTTTTATATTCTTCTGTATAAGATCCAATAATAATCGTTTCAACTTTGTAGCCTCTTTTTAGAAGTTCATTACACAGATCGACAATTAATCCAACATTTTTTGTCTTAGTAACTCGACCAAAGTAGATCAATCTAACAACATCTAGAGGACGCTCTGCATTATACTCCTTCAAACTCTTGTTTAATACATAGTTAGGAGAATATACAGATTTCCTTTTATATTGTCGCTCTATAAACTCTACGTATTCGAGCCCTTGACAAAACACTGTATCCACTTGCTTTAGGATAGAACCCATAATCAACCTATAAAGTTTTCCATATTCAAAATAAGCCTTAACCAATCTACCGTTCCTTGCTTCATAAATAGTCTTTCTAGAAAGTAACTTTCCAGACATTATAATTAACCATTCCAAGTAAACATTTTTTTCGTAGAAACCAACTGTATATAAGATAGCACCATTATTAGATGCTAATGCTTTCAAAAGTCTAATATATCCTTTCAGAGCCATTTTTAAATAAGTCATGACTCCATTCTTTCCCATTATAGGTTTATCAATTGTAATAACGTCAAACCCATTTCCATTTAAAATATCTCTCGTTCTACGGCACCCAATTTCACCTCCTCCCAATTGATATCGTGGTAAATTTGTACCCACTGGAGCATAAAAGACAATAACATTTTTTTTCATATCACTTACCTCTTGCTATTAACCATACAAACTTTGTATTAGTGTAGAGATATCTCTTAAACAATCTTTTCGGATCTTGCATCAACCGGTACAACCATTCCAAATTACTCTTCTGCATCCATTCAGGTGCCCTAGAAATATTTCCTGCATAGTACTCAAATCCAGCACCAATACCAATCATCAAGCCGTTTACCATGCCCTGATGAGCTGCCATCCACCGTTCTTGCTTTGGCGCACCAAGGCCCACCCAAACAAAGTCAGGCTTTGTGTCATTGATGACCTTAACACAAGCATCATCCTCCTCTTCTGACATGGGACGAAAAGGAGGACTATACATCCCAGCAATCTCTAAACCAGGATAGTTTTCTTTGAGATTCCTCATGAGTTTTTCTAAGGTTGCTTCAGTAGAGCCATAGAAATAATGACGATATCCTTTCTCAGCTGAAATCTTAAAAATTTCTTCCATAAGACTTGGACCAGTTGTTCTTGCCATGTTTTTATGGCCACGTTTTCTTCCAATAGTAGAAAGAGGACCACCATCCGGAATGGCCATAATACCACCATTCTGAATAGCACAATAATCCGGTTCTTCATAGCTAGTTACTGTGGTATGCACATTGGAAACACAGATGTAGTCACCAGTTAAATCTTTTAAATTTTCATTTAAATAATCAACTAACCACTCCATATTAATCTCGGCAATCTTTACTCCCAAGATATTACATGTAGGGATTTTCGATTTATCAACTTTTCGAAAATAACTCTCAACAGGTTCATCTACAGTCTTTCTCAACACATTTGACATATGTGGCATCCCCCAATTGAATTATGAAATAATAGTTGAATATTCTGTTAAACCACTCTAAAAAAAGTGATGATTACGCATGAACATAATCAAACATCTTTTTAGCTATGTCTTCCTTCTCAACTTTCTTCATATCCGCCTCGACCATGATACGAACTAACTCTTGGAAGGAAGTTCTTGTCGGATTCCAACCTAATAATGTTCTTGCTTTTGTTGGGTCTCCCAATAATTGATCTACTTCTGCAGGTCGGAAGAATTTAGGATCCACTTCAACAATTACTTCACCGGTTGCTTTGTTAACACCTTTCTCTACTATTCCTTGTCCTGTCCACTCAATATCAACACCAACATGTTTGAATGCTAACTCTACGAATTCACGTACAGTATGCATTTCACCAGTTGCGATTACAAAGTCCTCCGGTTTTTGGTGCTGAAGGATTAGCCACATACATTCAACATAATCTTTCGCATAACCCCAATCACGTAAAGAGTCTAAATTTCCTAATAATAATTTCTTTTGTTTTCCCTGAGCAATTCTCGCTGCTGCAAGTGTGATTTTTCGGGTTACGAACGTTTCACCACGACGTTCTGATTCATGATTGAACAAGATCCCATTTACTGCAAACATATTATAAGATTCACGATAATTTTTTGTGATCCAGTATCCATATATCTTTGATACTCCATATGGGGATCGCGGATAAAATGGAGTTGTCTCTTTTTGTGGAACTTCCTGAACTTTTCCATAAAGTTCAGAAGTGGAAGCTTGATAAACACGTGTTTTTTCTGTTAATCCTAAAATACGAACGGCTTCCAAAATATTTAATGTGCCTTTTGCATCCACATCTAATGTATATCCTGGCATATCAAAAGAAACTCGAACATGGGATTGGGCTGCTAGATTGTAAATTTCATCTGGTTGGATGTCACCAATTATTCGAGTAACGTTTAAAGCATCTGTAACATCTCCGTAGTGAAGGTGGAAATTTTGGTTATTTATTATTGCATTTGCTTCTTCAACAGTAAGGATTCCTTCTAATCGTTCTTGATTATAAGAAGAGCTGCGGCGAATTATACCGTGAACCTCATATCCTTTCTCCAATAAAAATTCCGCCAAGTATGAACCATCTTGTCCTGTTACACCGGTAATTAATGCTTTTTTCATACAATTCCTCCAATATATTTATTTACTTTTGAAAATTCATTTTCCAAAAACCATCCATATGCTTTTTGTATTCCTATTTCTAAAGGCGTACTCGCTTTCCATCCTAATGAATTAATTTTAGATACATCTACTAATTTCCGAGGTGTTCCATCAGGTTTTGTTGTATCAAATAGGATTTCACCCTCGAAGCCAATAACTTTTTTAATAGTTTCAGAAAGATCCTTAATTGAAATATCTTCTCCAAATCCAACATTTACTATTTCATTTCCTTCATACTTATTCATTAAGAACACGCACGCATCTGCTAAATCATCCGAATACAGGAATTCTCTTTTTGGTGTTCCTGTTCCCCATACCTGGACAACAGGTATGTTGTTGATTTTTGCTTCATGGAATTTGCGAATTAACGCTGGCAAAACATGTGATGTATGTAAATCAAAATTATCATTTGGACCATATAAGTTCGTTGGCATAATGGAAATGTATTTAGTTCCATATTGTCTATTGTAGGATTGACACATTTTGATTCCGGCAATTTTGGCAATTGCATACGGTTCATTTGTGGGTTCTAGTTCACCACTTAATAAATATTCTTCTTTTAGTGGCTGAGGAGCAAATTTAGGATAAATGCAAGTACTTCCTAAGAAAAGTAGTTTCTTTACGCCGGTTTTATATGCTGCATCGATCACATTGGTTTGTATTAAGAGATTATCGCGAATGAAATCTGCTGGGTATTCGTTGTTTGCTACAATTCCCCCAACTTTTGCAGCAGCTAAAAACACATACTCAATTTCTTCTTCTTCGAAAAAGTCTAAAACATTCTCAAAATTTCGCAGATCTAATTCATTGCTAGTTTTATAAACTAGTTTTGTATACCCCTCGATTTCCAATTCCCTTAAAATGGCAGAGCCAACTAATCCTCGATGCCCAGCAATATATATTTTTGAATGTTTTTCCATCCAAACACTCCCTTAGTTAAAAAGCATTCTTTGACCCAAATAATACGAGAAAGGTTTTCAATATGATCTTGACATCTAACCAAATGTTTCTTTCGAAGATATATTTAAGATCCAGATCAACCATTTCTTTAAAACTAAGACTATTTCTACCGCTAATCTGCCATAAACCTGTACAACCAGGTATGACAGTTAACCGCTGCTTATCATGATCATCATATTCATCAACTTCTCTGGGTAATGGAGGCCTAGGTCCAACTAGGCTCATTTCACCTTTTATTACATTCCAAAGCTGAGGAAATTCATCAAAACTTGATTTTCTTAAAAATTTGCCTACTTTCGTAATGCGTGGATCATCTTTCATTTTAAACATCGCACCGCTTATTTCATTTTTTTCCAGTAAATCCTCCAGTAATTCCTCTGCATTCGTAATCATTGAACGAAATTTGTACATATTAAACTTTCTTCCATCTTTGCCAATTCGCTCTTGCCTAAAAAAAATCGCAGCTCTTGGGTCTTGCAATTTGATAAGGATTGCAATAATCAAAAATAAAGGTGATAATAAGATGAGTCCAGCGAACCCTCCAACAAAATCTACGACACGTTTCGTAAGTAGGTACCCTAATTTTTGATTAATTAAATTTATTTGATTAAAATCACTAATCATGTTCTCTTTTTCTTTCACTTTAGGAAGAGCCAACAGTCTTTCCCCCTACTAGTTAGATACTTTTTCAACTTCAAGATATTTTTCTAATGCTTGAAAAACATCTTCTCTTAACTCTTCATTTTTTAATGCAAAATCAATGGTTGTAAGGATAAAGCCAAGCTTCTCACCAACGTCATATCTAGTTCCTTCAAAATCACAGGCATAGACTTCATGGAATTAAGTCACTTCTGAGACTTTATACGTAAGAATTTATAATTTATAGGATTAGGGCATCAAACCCCTCCTCTCATTACACTCTCGACGACTAGCGTCTAAGGTATCTTTCAACCCACAGCATAACCGAGTGCCTCCATTGATAGTGGTAAGGAGACATCACCACTTCTTCAAAAAACGAACTAATTATTCTATATAAAGAACAACTAGTTTAAAAAAATTCAAATTAAATACAACAATAAGATTTAGTAGATTTTCTTTCATTACACCTTTGTCATTTGGTTAGGCTTTTCTCATAAAGAACAGTGAGAAAGTATTAATTTAATTTCATCGAAAGATAGTAGCTATTACCCTCCGTAATAATAATGCTGGTTACCTTTTCGCTTTTTATTATTTAATACGACACCTAAAAGCTTTGCTTTTGCAGAATTTAGTGATTCTAGCGCTTTTATGCCCGAGTCCCTTTTCGTTTTGCCACTATTAACAACTAATACAACACCATCACCCGAATTAGATAGTATTTGCGTATCAGCAACTGCATTGACAGGCGGGGAATCAAATAAAATCACATCATACTCCTCTAAGGCCTGCTCCATAAGTTCCTTCATTGAAACTGAACTTAGAAGTTCCGCTGGATTTGGAGGAATAGGTCCACTAGGCAAAATATCTAATTTTTCAATCTTTGTTTTTCGTATTGCTTCTTGTAATGAAGTTTGTTGAATAAGAACATTGGTTAACCCCGTCGTATTTTCAGTTTTAAAAATAAAATGCATCATTGGTTTGCGGAGGTCCGCATCGACAATGAGAATCTTTTTTCCTTGTTGAGCCATTACAACTCCTAAGTTTGCCGTTGTCGTCGTTTTTCCTTCTCCAAATCCTGGGGACGTAATAATTAGTGTTCGATAGGCCTTTTCAAGGGATGAAAATTGAATATTCGTTCGAATCGTACGATATTGTTCTGAAATCATTGATTTCGGGTTGATGTAAGAGATCAAGCTTTTTTCTTTTTTTATATTTACTTTTTTACTTCGTTTAAGCATCAATCGCCTCACCTCTCACTGCTAGATTAGCATGTTCTTTCTTTTTCATGTGTTTAGCTTTCATCTCGAACACCCCCCCCAATACTGGAAGACCAAAAAACTGTTCCACATCACGTTCTGTTTTAATCGAATCATCTATCTTCTCTAGTAAAAAGCAAAGTCCTATACTTGCTATTAGCCCAAATAAAAACCCAACAGCTATAATTAATTTCGAACTTGGATTGGATGGTGTTGGACTTAATTCTGCCAATGATAAAATATTTAGTTTATCAACATTCATTAATGTCGGAATTTGTTCATTAAATGTTTCAGCAATCGTGTTTGCAATTTTTGCTGCAACTTCTGGATCTGTATCTTGCACTGTTACAGTAATTACTTGTGATTTATCTCCACTGCTTATATTTATCTGATCAACTAACTTCTTTCCAGGGCGATTTAATTCCAATTTTCTACTAACTATATCAAGTATCATTGGACTCTTGATAATATCACTATAGGTCTCTATCAATTGCAGGTTAGATTGAATTTGGTCATAATCAATCTTTTGTCCATTTTCCCTCGATTGATTTACAAGAATCTGTGTGGAAGATTGATATATTGGGGTTATAAAATAAAAACTATAAATACAGCTTGCAATTGTTGCGAGTAATGTGATTAACACAATCATCCATAAACGTCTCTTAATAGCGGTAAATAAATCTTTCACAGTAAAAAAATCCAATTCTTCCATAGCTTCCTCCATAGAGTTATATTTTCGAATAATTATCATTGAAATTCCGACAAATCTAACAATAAATCTTTTTATACATATTTGCCCTTAATGATAAACAAGGTTGGTATACAATAACCTTTTTAAAATAAAAATAAAAGAAATTAAAATTGGTAAAATAAAGTTATTTTAAATTCTTTATACAGAACAATTTACCATAAAAATGTTCTTTTTTAATTTAATATTACGAATGTCTTAAAATTATAATGACTGTGAATAACTTTATAAATTACCAAGTGCTTCAACCCATTCTCCGTTCTTTTAAATACTTTCACTTTTCATTCTTTTCAAAAAGTTAAAATTTTCAATTTTGGATTAATTGCTTCCCCTAATTCCTTTAAAGTCCTTCCGTGTTGAATTCGTAAATCCTTTATTCGATCTCTTATATGCTGATGATCCATCTTGTTAATACCACCTTTTTTATAAAAATAATATCCACCATGTTCTTTAAAAAGAACCTTTTTTTAAAATATATCATACACTTTCTTATTTGAACAATATCAAAATTGCGAATCTTACAATTTTCACTTGATTCGTTTATATAACAAAACGAAAAATAACTTCTTCTTGTTCTCTTTTCCCTCAATTTATTCTTAATAATACTTGTAATATCTCGATTCGTTCTTTATAATAAAAAAGTGAAACCGGTGTCAAATTATCTTTTGAAACAAATAATTTAAGCTGTGCTTGCATTGAGCCTGTTGTTGTTAATTACATACAAAAGCTTTATAGTGTCATTTTACTTTTAGAAAAATTTTTACATACATTTAATTTTTTTTTGCACGTCTCGTTCGTTATAACGGATTCTCTTTATAAACAATAGTTAGTAAATTATATATCTAAAGGAGATAAAAATGGTTGGAGATCTTATTAAAAAATTAAGAGTACGAAAGGGGTATTCCATAACAGAATTAGCAGAACTTGCAGGAGTATCAAAATCATACTTAAGTTATATTGAACGAAATCTTCAAAATAACCCTTCACTCCAGTTTTTATCAAAAATTGCTATATCATTGGATACCACGGTTCCATTTTTATTAGGTACTGATGATAAAGAATCGGACCCTTTTATTGAACAACTACTGGATGAAGAATGGAGGACATTAATTCAAAAGGCTATTAATGAAGGAATGAGTAAAGAGGATTTCAAGAATTATCGAGATTATATACTTTTTATAAATTGGAAAAATCATAAAAAGGAGTTTGGTGAATAGCATGACATCAACTATTATGAAACAAGATTCTAATATTCATTTGTGTCTTTACACTCTACGAATGATAACCACTCATTCTGAATTCTGAGGAAACCTTAAACCCCTGTTACTCTTTAGGAGTCGACCACCCCAGTTAACTGCTCACTTGACACTGTCTCCGCCCCAATCAGGGTTATGGGTTAGAATTTCAATACAGTCAGTGCAGTATCCCACCGAAGCTAGAGCTCCTGCTTCTACAACTCCTATTTACATACTTGGTAGAACTTACTTAAATAAGATAATATTTAAATAGAATTGAATTTAATCTGAATATAATTTAGTAATCTGGGACAAATAATAGAATTTTAAACACTCCATTTTACCATTTTCTTCAAATTCCTTTTTTTGATATTTTGATTCATCACTATATTTTGTGGAAAATTCAAAAAAATAAGAAAACCCTCGCGGAATTCTGTCAATAATGTTTGTGTCAAATTAACATAACAGGAGGTACTAAAGTGTCTTCCATTTCACTATATTTGCTAGAATTTGAAGTTGTTAAACAGTATTCTTTGAAGATTGTAACCTTTTAAACGTATAGCTAACTTATTTCTGGAATTAAGTGTTGACCACAGAGTTTAGTGCAGAGACTAAATAAAAAACAAATTGACATACCACGAAATTTGTAGTAAATTTTATAAATAATCTAAATAATTGTTTTCTTATCAAGAGAGGTTGAGGGAAGGGCCCTGCGACACCTCAGCAACCATCAATGGCTTTTTCATTGAAAAGGTGCTAAGTCCTGCAAATTAGCTGCTAATTTGCAAGATAAGAAGAATGACTTTTTGGTCGCACTTACAAAAGCCATCTTCTTACAAAGATGGCTTTTTTTATTTTAATATTTTTTATACTACACAAGGAGTGGTACTCATGTACAAAATTGATACGAAACTTGCCCAAATAGGAAACCGAAGTGAAACAACAACAGGAACGGTTAATCCACCAGTATACTTTTCAACAGCCTTCCGTCATGAGGGAATTGGCCAATCAACTGGCTTTGACTATACACGAACAGGAAATCCAACACGCCAGCTCCTTGAGAAAACAATTGCTGATTTAGAGAATGCTGATCAGGGATTTGCATGCAGTTCTGGTATGGCTGCAATTCAACTTATCCTTGCACTATTTGAATCTGGCGACGAATGGATCGTTAGTGAAGATTTATATGGAGGTACCTACCGTCTATTAGAAAAGGGCTATAAAAAATGGGGCTTAACCACTCAATATGTGAATACCTGTTGTCCGGAAGAGATTGAAAAGAAAATCACCCCGCAAACAAAAGCTATTTTCTTAGAAACACCAACCAATCCGCTTATGCAGGAATCTGACATTGCAGCCGTTTCAAAAATTGCAAAGCAGCACGGATTATTATTAATCGTCGATAACACTTTCTATACTCCACTCCTGCAGCAGCCGATTACTCTTGGCGCGGATATTGTTATCCACAGTGCAACGAAATACTTAGGAGGACATAATGACGTCCTTGCCGGTCTTGTTGTTGCAACTGGAAAGGAACTTTGTGAAGCCTTGGCCTTCCACCATAACGGTGCTGGAGCGGTGTTAAGTCCATTTGATTCGTGGTTATTAATGCGCGGAATGAAAACATTGTCCCTCCGGATGGAACGACATGAAAAAAATGCAAAAAACATCGTTGAATTTCTTTCTGAGCATGATGCAGTAACTGATGTCCTTTACCCCGGTAGAGGCGGAATGGTTTCCTTTAGGATCAAAGACGAAACATGGGTTAATCCATTTTTACAAGGTTTACAGCTAATTAGTTTTGCAGAAAGTTTAGGTGGTACAGAAAGCTTTATTACTTATCCGGCAACACAAACACATGCGGATATTCCAGAAGAAGTTCGAATTCAAGCAGGCGTTTGTAATCGGTTATTACGGTTTTCCGTAGGACTTGAGGATTCACAAGATATAATAGAAGATTTGGAAAAAGCGTTTGTACATGTTCAAGAAGGAGTGATTGCCTAATGTCACACGATCAATATACTTTTGAAACCAGACTCCTTCATAATAAGCATAAAATTGATCCGGTAACTGGAGCAGTTAGTGTACCAATCCAGCATGCATCGACCTTCCACCAATCGGATTTCGATCAGTTTGGCAAGTATGATTATGGCCGCAGTTTAAATCCGACAAGAGAAGCACTTGAAGACGTGATTGCAGAACTCGAAGGCGGAATCAAAGGATTTGCCTTTGCATCTGGTATGGCGGCCATTTCGACAGCGTTCCTCTTGCTTTCTGCAGGTGATCATATTGTTATTACTGAGGATGTGTATGGTGGTACGTTTCGGATGGTCACACAGGTCCTTAGCCGTCTCGGAATTGACCATACATTTGTTGATATGACTAATTTAGAGGAAGTAAAAGAAGCTATTCAGCCGAATACAAAGGCGTTTTATGTGGAAACACCATCGAATCCATTAATGAAAGTGACTGACATACGAGCAATATGCAACATTGCAAAGGAGACGGGCGCATTAACATTCGTTGATAACACGTTCCTTACCCCTTCTCATCAAAAACCATTAGAGCTAGGAGCAGATGTTGTCCTGCATAGTGCGACGAAATTTTTATCTGGTCATAGTGATGTCGTTGCTGGACTTGCCGTCGTCAATGACGAGGACCTGGCAAAAAGATTAGGCTTTTTGCAGAATGGATTTGGTGCCATCTTAGGCGTTCAAGATGCATGGCTTGTTTTAAGAGGAATCAAGACTTTGCACGTGCGCTTGGAACAATCTCAAAATTCGGCTATCAAACTAGCAGAGTTTTTAGATGCCCACCCGCTTGTTGATAAAGTCCATTATCCGGGGCTTGAAAGTCACCCGCAATATCACATTCAGAAGAATCAAGCTGCTGGACCTGGAGCAGTGCTATCCTTTGAATTGGCAAATGAAGATGCTCTTAGAACCTTTCTAGCGAACGTGGAAATACCTGTATTTGCTGTCAGCCTTGGAGCAGTAGAATCTATTCTTTCTTACCCGGCAAAAATGTCCCATGCTGCGATGCCTCAAGAAGAACGAGAAAAGCGCGGGATTACTAATAGTCTTGTTCGCTTATCGGTTGGGCTAGAAAATCCTGATGATTTGATTAAGGATTTTTCGCAGGCTCTAGAACATGTTCGTAAGGATCATTTGGTACTACAACAAGGAGAATCATCATGAGCTTTTTAGACAAATTAAAAAATCAAATCTTAATCGCTGATGGTGCCATGGGAACCCTATTGTATTCCTACGGTAAGGATAGCTGTCTGGAGGAATTGAATCTTTCCCAGCCAGACCACATCCGATCCATCCATAAAGCCTATATTGATGCCGGAGCTGATGTGATTCAAACTAATACCTATGCAGCAAACTACCTTAAGCTGCAAAGGTATGGTTTAGAGGATTCCGTCAAGGAAATTAACAGTGCGGCCGTCAAATTGGCTAAACACGCTGCTTCTCGAACCAATACGTATGTCCTTGGAACAATTGGCGGCAATCGCGGAATTAAACCAGATTCAGTCTCGATTGAAGAATTAAAACGCAGTTTCCGTGAACAATTGTATTGTCTCCTTCTAGAAGGAGTAGATGGCCTCTTGCTCGAAACCTTTTATAATCTTGAAGAGCTTGAGACCGTTCTATCGATTGCTAGAAAGGAAACTAAACTGCCAATCATTGCTCAGGTTTCCCATCAGGAGCCTGGATTTTTACAGGACCGTACACCTGTTAATGACGCTCTAAAACGACTAGAAGCTCTTGGTGCTGATGTCGTTGGACTTAATTGCCGTCTCGGTCCCCATCATATGTTATTAGCCTTGGAACAGGTCGAACTACCTGAAAATGCTCTCCTATCAGCCTTTCCAAACGCTAGTCTCCCTGCCTATACGGATGGTAAATTTCATTACGAGGGCGATGCCGATTATTTTCGAAATTCAGCACGGGCTTTCCGCAGCCAAGGTGTCCGATTACTTGGGGGCTGCTGCGGTACAACGCCAGAACATATTAAAGCCTTCGCTGCTGAATTAAAGAATAGTGTTCCGATTACTGAAAAAATAGTAAAATTAAAACCAAAGAGAATTATCGTTGATCAACTTTCTCCACAAAGGGAGTTCACTCCCCTTCATGAAATCGTGAAAGAAAGGCCATCGGTGATTGTAGAATTAGATCCGCCTAGAAAACTAGATACAACAAAGTTCTTCGAAGGCGCCAAAGCCCTAAAAGAAGCAGGAATTGATTCAATTACCTTAGCGGATAATTCTCTTGCAACAGTTCGTATCTCAAACGAATCTTTAGGATATTTGGTGAAAGAAAAATTAGGAATGCGTCCGCTGATTCATATAGCTTGCCGTGATCGCAATATTATTGGCTTGCAATCCCATTTAATGGGACTTCATACACTTGGGATGAATGATGTTTTAGCGATAACAGGTGACCCTGCAAGAGTTGGGGATTTCCCTGGTGCTTCCTCTGTATATGATGTTTCTTCCTTTGAGTTAATCCAGATGATTAAGCAATTAAATGAAGGCTTATCTTTTTCTGGAAAAGATTTAGGACAAAAAACATCTTTTAGTATTGCCGCAGCCTTTAACCCAAATGTTCGCTCTGTTGAAAAAGCTGTAAAGAGGTTAGAGAAGAAGATACAGTACGGAGCAGATTACTTTATCTCCCAGCCTGTTTTTTCAGAGGAAAAATTAATCGAAGTCTATGAAAATACTAAACATCTTGATGCACCTATTTATATTGGCCTTATGCCACTAACAAGCAGTAAAAATGCCGAGTTCCTTCATAACGAAGTGCCGGGAATCAAAATTGCTGATTCAATCCGGAACCGAATGGCAATGTTCAACGATAACCCTGAGCAGGCGGCACGTGAAGGAATTGAAATTACTAAATCATTGATCGATACTGCACTCGATTTATTTAACGGAATTTATTTGATTACACCATTTTTACGCTATGAATTAACTGCTGAATTGGCGTTATATACTCGTCAGCGTTCAAGTGAATTGAGGAGGAGCAACTATGCCGAAAACACCATTTACTGAACAACTCAAAAAACGAATCCTCGTCATGGACGGGGCGATGGGAACGATGATCCAAGAAGCAAATCTAACAGCAGAAGATTTTGGTGGCGAGCAGTATGAAGGCTGTAACGAAAACCTAGTGTTAACCGCCCCCTCTGTCATTGCCAATATTCATCGTGAATACTTAGAAGCCGGTGCAGACATCATTGAAACAAATACGTTCGGGGCGACAAGTCTTGTTCTCGATGAATATGAACTTGGTTTTAAAGCTTATGAGATCAATAAAATCGCTGCCTTTCTCGCCGTGAAGGAAGCATACAAAGTTTCAACAGATGAGTGGCCTCGATATGTGGCTGGGTCAATGGGTCCGACGACAAAAACATTAAGTGTCACAGGCGGAACTACCTTTGATGCCCTTGCAGCATCCTACGAGGAACAAGCAATTGGCTTAATTGATGGTGGTGTCGATTTACTCCTCCTAGAAACAAGTCAAGATATGCTGAATGTAAAAGCGGGATTTGTTGGTATTGAAAGGGCATTTGAAAAAACCGGGAAAACTCTGCCGCTGTTTATTTCAGGGACAATCGAGCCAATGGGTACAACGCTCGCAGGGCAGTCAATTGAATCGTTTTTTATTTCTGTTGAACATATGAATCCCGTTGCTGTGGGACTTAACTGTGCAACTGGGCCAGAATTTATGCAGGATCATGTCCGCTCGTTAGCAAATCTGGCGTCGACAGCTGTCAGCTGTTACCCAAATGCTGGTTTGCCTGATGAAGAAGGACATTATCATGAAACACCTGAGACGTTAGCAAAAAAGCTGGCTGATTTTGCTGCTCATGGCTGGCTGAATATTGTTGGAGGCTGTTGTGGGACGACTCCTGCCCATATTAGGGCTATTGCTGATGCGATGCAGGAATACCAACCTAGAGAATTTAAGCCAAACACTGTTCATATGGTTTCCGGGATTGAACCATTCATCTATGACGACCCGACGTTACGACCTATTATGGTCGGCGAACGGACAAATGTTATTGGCTCCCGTAAATTCAAACGGTTAATCACCGAGGGGAAATTTGAAGAAGCATCAGAGATTGCTAGAGCCCAGGTCAAAGGCGGTGCGCACGTTATTGACCTTTGCTTAGCTGACCCCGATCGTGAAGAAATGGTTGATATGGAAAACTTCATTAAAGAAGTGGTTAAGAAAGTAAAGGCTCCCCTTGTTATCGATTCCACAGACGAAAAGGTTATTGAGAGAGCCCTTAAATATTCACAAGGAAAAGCAATCATCAATTCGATTAACCTAGAAGATGGCGAGGAACGCTTTGAAGCAGTGGTCCCATTAATCCATCGCTACGGTGCAGCTGTGGTTGTCGGAACCATTGATGAAGAAGGCATGGGGGTAACTGCCGAGCAAAAACTAGCCATTGCGAAACGGTCCTATGATCTGCTTGTCAATAAATATCGTCTAAAACCACAGGATCTCATTTTTGATCCGCTCGTGTTTCCTGTTGGGACTGGAGATGAACAATATATCGGTTCCGCCAAGGCTACGGTTGAGGGAATTAGGTTAATTAAGGAAAATTTACCAGAGGTACAAACCATCCTCGGAATTAGTAATGTCTCCTTCGGGCTTCCACCTGTCGGAAGAGAAGTTCTTAATTCTGTATTCCTATACCACTGTACCCAAGCAGGACTAGATTATGCGATTGTTAATACCGAAAAACTAGAGCGGTTTGCTTCCATTTCTAAAGAAGAAGTCCAATTAGCTGAAGCTCTTTTATTTGATACAACTGATGAGACGTTAGCAACCTTTACTGAATTTTATCGCGGCAAAAAGAAAGAATCGAAATCCACTGTTCCAAATATGACTCTAGACGAGCGGCTCGCCTATTATGTGGTGGAGGGAACAAAGGAAGGATTACTGCCAGATTTAGACCTAGCCCTTGAAACTTACCCTGCCCCACTGGATATTATTAATGGGCCATTGATGGAAGGGATGAAGGAAGTCGGCCGTCTCTTTAACGACAACCAACTCATCGTTGCCGAGGTTCTTCAAAGTGCTGAGGTCATGAAAGCTGCTGTCTCGCATTTAGAGCCACACATGGAAAAAGGCGATGTTTCTGCTACAAAAGGGAAAATCATTTTAGCCACGGTGAAAGGCGATGTTCATGATATTGGGAAAAACCTCGTCGATATCATCCTCAGCAATAATGGTTATGAAGTAATCGACCTGGGGATAAAGGTCAATCCAACCGATTTAGTACAGGCGATTCACCGTGAAAAACCAGACATGGTTGGTTTATCAGGCCTACTGGTAAAATCCGCACAGCAAATGGTATTAACAGCTCAGGATATGAAGGAATCAGGTATTGCTGTACCTATCCTCGTTGGCGGGGCGGCACTTTCTCGGAAATTCACTGATACGAAGATTGCCAAGGAGTATGATGGACTTGTCCTTTATGCCAAAGATGCGATGACCGGTCTTTCGATTGCGAATCAATTGAATTCGGAAGAGGAAGTTCAAAAATTAATGCTTGAAAAAAATGAAAAATTAGCCTCTTTAGCTGTTCCTAGGGAGTTTGAGCGCCCCTCATCTGTTTCCGTTGCTGTAAAACCGAAGCCAGCGGTGTCGACTCAGGTCCCTGTCTTTACGCCAATGGATACAAAGAGGCATGTCCTTAAATCATACTCGCTTTCTCATATTGAACCATATATCAATATGCAAATGTTAATTGGTCACCATCTTGGTGTGAAAGGGAAAATCGCCAGGTTATTAGCCGAAAAGGATGAAAAAGCGGTTAAGGTGAAAGAAGTCGTGGACCAATTATTGACTGATGCTCGTGTGAACGGCTGGATTTCTCCAGCAGCAGCTTATCAATTTTTCCCAGCACAAGCGGATGGTAATAAAGTCTTGATCTTCAATCCGAAAAATCCAGACGAGGTCATTGAAACATTTGATTTCCCTCGTCAGGAATCGGCACCACATCTTTGTTTAGCTGATTTCCTTAAGTCAGTAGACAGTGGTGAGAAAGATTATGTCGGCTTCTTTACGGTTACAGCCGGCAGAGGAATTCGTGAAAAAGCGGAGCAATTTAAGCAGGATGGCCGCTTTTTAGAGTCCCATGCTCTCCAAGCGCTGGCATTAGAGACGGCAGAAGGCTTTGCCGAGTTAATTCACCGTCAAATGCGCGACCGCTGGGGCTTCCCAGATCCGCTTGATTTCACCATGCAGGACCGTTTTACGGCTAAATATCAAGGTCAGCGTTTTTCATTTGGCTACCCTGCTTGTCCAGAATTGGAAGATCAAAAGAAGCTATTTAAGTTGATTCAACCAGAGGAGATCGGCATTCAGTTAACAGATGGCTGTATGATGGAGCCTGAAGCTTCTGTTTCAGCAATCGTATTTGCACATCCGGAAGCTAGGTATTTTAATGTGTTGAGATAGGAATTTTCTTGGGATTCCGCGGGGGATTATTACCTCCGCGGAATTTTTTTGTGTGTGCACCAGCCTTGACATTTTAAAACAATTACACTATAGTTACCTAGGTAACTAATTAACAAAAAGAAGTTTGAGGTGTGCTACATAAATGAATAGCCATGAATTATTCCATACCCTCCATCAGCTTTCACGTCATCTGACTAATACACTTAATGAAGCACTCAAACCTTTAGGTTTATACGGGTCACAATGGTCCGTCGTTTTTGTTTTACAAACCAAAGGCTCATTAACTCAAAAAGAGCTTTGTGAATACTTATTCGTTGAAGCCCCACCGATGACACGCACCATTCAACGGCTTGTTAAACAAGGTTACGTACGTCAGGTCCCAGGTAAGGACAAGCGTGAGAAACTGATTCAATTAACAGATCTGGCTTTGACAATGTACCCTGAGTGGGAAAAAACCGTCATTGAAAACAATCAGTCATTATTGAAGCATCTTCCAGAATCATTACAGGAAGAGCTTTTTCACATTCAAAAAAGCTGGTTACAAAAGCTTTTATAAAAAGGAGCGATCATATGAATAAACCTAAATTATGGACGAAAAATTTCATTAGTATTTCGTTAAGTAACTTTTTTCTATTTTTAACCTTTTATGTTTTACTCGTGACACTTCCTATTTATGCAATACAGGAGTTTGACAGTAATGCCTCACAAGCGGGATTAATGACAACCGTGTTTTTGGTATCAGCGATTATATCTCGTCCGCTTGCTGGACAATGGCTTGAAAAATCAGGACATAAAAAAGTGCTGCTTACTGCGCTGATTGTTTTCTCTGGCGCCTCGCTATTATATTTTTTTCCAAAAACAATCATGGGATTCTTGGCCATTCGTTTGTTACATGGAGTTGGTTTTGGAATGGCTACAACTGCTGTAGGGGCAATCGTGGCAGACCTTATTCCGATTTCGCGCCGTGGTGAGGGAATGGGTTATTTTATCATGTCGACGAATATGGCAATGGTATTAGGACCATTTATCGGCTTAACTGCCATTCAGCAATGGGGTCCGGAAACGCTGTTCATCATTAGTGTCATTGTGGCGGTCGGAGCATTGATTACGGGGTTAAGTGTAAAAGTTAAAGAAACAGAACCAACAGACCATCCTGTTATACAATCTGCCTTTTCATTCAAAAACTTAATTGAGCCTTCAGCCGTTCCGATAGCAATTGTTGGCGGTTTTCTTGCCATCGTTTATTCAGCACTTCTTTCTTTCGTATCTGTTTTTGCAACGGAAATACACCTTACAGAGGTTTCCTCCCTTTTCTTTGTGGTTTATGCGATTGTTTTATTAATTTCCAGACCTTTTACTGGGAAATGGTTAGACCTGTATGGACCCAACGTGATTGTTTTCCCATCCATCGTATTGTTTGCGATTGGAATGTTTGTCTTAAGTCAAAGCGGCACCGCGGTAAGCTTTCTCCTTTCAGCAGGAATGATTGGTTTAGGCTGGGGAACGTTGTTTCCAACCTTCCAAACAATTGCAATTCAAGACGCAGCCCCTCGTAAAAGAGGATTAGCTACCGCTACTTTCCTATCAATCTATGATATCGGGATCGCCTTTGGCTCGTTTGTGGTCGGGTTAGCAGCCGCAAAAATGGATTATAGCTCTCTTTACTTCTTTAGTTCCTTCTATGTTCTAATGGGGGTTGTTCTTTATTATTTCCTTCATACCCGGAAACAAGTATCGTTTAAAGAACATAAACAGACAGAGTTAAATAACCTTAACTCATAATGATTGCTACCACCTTTCAAAAATGGATTCATTTCAAACCCATTTTTGAAAGGCGTAGTGTACTATCTGAATTTTTGTTATATACTGGAACTCTAACTATGATTAGAGGAGTGATTATTGTGGCGAAATCTAAAGCCAAAAAGTTACGTGAAAAACTGACCCGTGAAGGCCGAAAGAATCCAGCAGAAAAGCGAAGCCCATTTGTTTTTACTGATATGAGAACAAGGATAACAAAATCTAAAAAAGACCATTTATATCAATTTAAACACAAGAACCATCAATCCCAAACAGGAAATGATGGTTCTTTTTTTTGGCAGATAGCGAAATAAAATTTATTTATTATAAATATTCAAATATTTTTCACTAATATAGGCAGTTGATTTTACATATGTTTCTATTTACGCTAATCTTATTTTGAAATCAATTTTTCAATATATGGGAGGTAAATAATATGTTTGATGTATTAATTGTTGGTGCTGGACCTACTGGCGCAAGTGCGGCTCTTTTCACTGCGAAAGCTGGAAAGAAAACTGTGGTTATTGATAATGATAAGAGTGTGACGAAGAGAGCATGGATCGAAAACCATTATGGAGTGGCAGAAATTACTGGACCAGATCTTGTTGAAATTGGTAAAAAACAAGCAAGCAAATTTGGTGCAGAAATTGTCCAAGCTACTGTTTCAAATATCAGTAAAACAGAGGCTGGATTTAAAGTAGAAACAGATCAGGGTGAATATGAAGCAAAACATGTGATCCTTGCTACAGGTATGTCTGTTGATCTTGCTGAAACAGCTGGATTAACAACAAAGCCAGGAACTGAGCCAAGAATCAAAGCAATTTTTGATGTTGATGCTTCAGGTAAAACAAATATTGAAGGTATTTGGGCAGCCGGAACTGTTGCGGGTGTAAGCATGCACACTATCATTACTGCTGGCGATGGCGCCAAAGTAGCGATTAATGTTATCAGTGAAATTAATGGTGAACGCTATGTTGACCATGATGTTTTAAAAGCATAACAACGTACATAAAGGGGGAAGGCCAAATGGCTGTTAGGAAAATGGACCATGTCGGTGTAATGGTAAGCGACCTTGATGCCTCACTACTTTTTTATCAAAAAGTAGTTGGGTTGGAATTAAAAGACCAATTTACGATTGCAAACGGTGCAAGAACGTTAGCCTTCCTTGGATTCAATGGATCTGATGAAACAGAACTGGAATTAGTGTATGGCGGAAATTCTGATCTTCCAGCTGAAGGAAAAGTCAATCACATCGCCTTCTTGGTGGACGATATTGAAGAGGAATTCAACCGTTTAAAAGATTTAAACATAGTCTTTATTAGTGATGAAATTGTGACTCTTCCAAATGGGTATCGTAATTTCTTTGTGGAAGGCCCCGATGGTGAAAAAGTCGAGTTTTTCCTACGGTAAGTTAATAAATGAAAGGGACTCAGCAGACTGAGTCCCTTTTCTTTCATTGCGAAATCAAGATGCATTTTACATAAAAATTGACAGTCTACACCCTTCCTTTTAAAATTGGTTTAGCTTGATTATCAATTTAAGGAATCGGAGCGATTTTTTACTTTATTTTTAATATTAAGGGGAAATTGTATGATCAAACAAGACACAAATCTTAAGCCTGTTGTCGCGGGTTTACTGCTGGCGATTTTAATGGCAGCAATGGATAATACCATCGTGGCAACGGCGATGGCGACCATTGTAGCAGATCTCGGTGGTTTTGATAAATTTATTTGGGTCACCTCTGCCTATATGGTAGCCGTAATGGCAGGGATGCCTATTTTCGGTAAACTTTCCGATATGTACGGACGGAAACGCTTTTTTATTTTTGGACTCATTGTCTTTCTGATTGGATCGGCTTTGTGTGGTGTGGCCCAGAATATCATTCAGCTTAGTATTTATCGAGCGATTCAGGGAATCGGCGGCGGGGCTCTAATGCCAATTGCCTTTACCATTGTTTTTGATATCTTCCCACCCGAAAACCGCGGGAAAATGACTGGTTTGCTTGGGGCTGTTTTTGGAGCATCCAGTGTATTAGGACCGTTACTTGGTGCGTATATTACCGATTATATTAGTTGGCATTGGGTATTTTACGTGAATGTACCTATTGGCATTGTTTCGATCTTTTTAATTGTTCGGTACTACCATGAATCATTGCAGCATTCGAAGCAAAAGGTTGATTGGCTTGGCGCGATTACCCTGGTTATATCGGTGGTTAGCTTGATGTTCGCGCTTGAACTAGGCGGAAAAGAATATGCTTGGGATTCTACTCCGATCATCGGGTTGTTTGCAAGCTTCTTTGTCTTTTTTGTAGCTTTCTTCATTGCAGAAATAAAGGCTTCTGAACCGATTCTACCGCTTTGGCTGTTCAAAAGACGCTTATTTGCCACCTCACAAATCTTATCGTTTTTATATGGAGGAACGTTTATTATCTTAACGGTATTTATCCCAATCTTTGTACAAGCGGTCTACGGCGGGTCAGCTAAAAATGCAGGATTGATTTTGACGCCAATGATGCTCGGCTCTGTTGCGGGGAGTTCTGCCGGGGGGATTTTCTTAACGAAAACATCCTACCGTAATTTGATGATTGTTTCGATTATTTCCTATGCTCTTGGCATGTATTTCCTTGGCACGTTGACGGTTGATACAGCCCGCTCTCTGCTGACCATCTATATGATTTTGGTTGGCTTTGGGGTTGGTTTTTCATTCTCTTTGTTGCCGACGGCATCTATGCACAATTTGGAACCGCAAAATCGCGGCACGGCCAACTCTACGAACTCATTTTTGCGGTCTTTTGGAATGACACTTGGCGTAACGGTTTATGGCACCCTGCAAAACAACTTGTTTGCTGATAAATTAAAAGAAGCATTCAATGGTATACAAGGGGCGGGAGATTTTAAAATGGGCGACCCTCGCCAAATCTTCCAAGCGAGTGAACGCTCGAAAATTCCTGACTTTATCTTGGATAAAATTATTCATGCCATGTCCGCTTCGATTACACATACCTTTTTACTAACCCTGATTCCGATTGGGATTGCTGCGGTTACCATCTTTTTCATGGGCAATGCCCGGGTAGTTGTTAGTAAGAAATCTGGCAATAGATAATAAATAAGCACTTGGGGTTGTTCGGTTCGTGCCCCAAGTGCTTATTTTTGTTATTCTGCAAACTTACCGGCCATGTAATCACGGTAGGCCTGACGAATTTCATCCTCAGTGTTCATGACGAATGGCCCTCTAGCAAAGTCGCTCAATTTCTGCAACCTCCCTAGTAAAATCAAGATAATGGTATCGTGATTGGGAAGCTTTATCAAATTAAAAACTTCAGATACCGACAGATTTGGTGATTCGCTCGTTGAATGTGAAGATTCGCCCATTTAATATCGAAATTCGCTCGTTAATTGCGGAAATTTGCCCATTTACATTGAAAATTCGCTCATTAAATTCCGGTCATTCGCTGATTGAATTATATTCGAAAAATATTTTACAAGAATCGATAAAATTCGGCAGGAATTTCAATCTGCATTTCAGAATTTTATATTTAAAATGAGAGGAGTGATAATTTTGGTAATAAAAGAAAGGACAAAACCATTAATTTTGCTTATTTTAGAGGCTTTACTGCGGCGTCTTCCCTGCAGTCACCAAAAGTACCAACAGATACTAGATGAGCATGGAAGAAGGCAGGCCGGTTACATAGGTGAGAAATCGCTCGATTACTATTACCGCGAACTTCCACATCAAAAATATATGATCCTCCACGATTTAAACCTTCCTGATGGCGACTACAACTGCCAAATTGATACCCTTCTTTTAACACCTGAATTCGCCCTTGCGATTGATGTCAAAAATATGGCTGGAAAGTTAATTTTTGATACGGATAATGAACAGTTTATTCAGATCAACAATGGGAATGAAAAAGGATACCCCTATCCGATTGCGCAGGCAGAAAGACACCAGAAGTACTTACAGAAACTTCTTTCTGCACATCATTTTCCTCCCGTTCCGGTTGAATATTTAGTGGTGATCAGTAATAGTTATACTTCCTATGCAGTCACAGGAAAAAATGCCCACAAAGTTAAACCTCGAATTTGTAAGTCCGATGTCTTCTTAAACAAAATTACCCTTTTAGAAAAACAACATTTGAAACCGCTGATGACTGCGAAAGAGCTCAAGAAGCTTTGCCGCCTCCTAGTGAAAATGAATACCGTTCCAACAAGCTATGTATTGAAAAAATACGACATTCACACATCAGACTTGTTAACGGGTGTCCACTGTCCTACCAACTCTAATCATTCCCTTATTCGTAAAAAACAGAATTGGTATTGCCCGTCCTGCGATGCTTTTTCAAAAGACGCACATATTAACGCACTGAAGGATTATTTTCTGCTATTTGGACCGACGATAACCAATAAGCAGTTTCGGGAATTTGCTCATATAAAATCACGTGATGTAGCAAAAAGAATACTTCTATCTTGTAATCTTCAATGTCTTGGAAAGTACAGAGCACGATACTACGCCCCTAAGAAGTTCCCTTGGTGAGTTTTTAATTATTTTCTAACATGGTAAATAACGATTCGCTCATAAAGTATCCAGATTCGCCCATTGAACATGGAAATTCGCTCGATGATTGGTGAAATTCGCTCATTAAACACCGGAATTCGCCCATAAGCTAAACTATGCAACTCTTAGAGATCCCATTTCAGAGTAAAAACCAACAAAGGACACCTAATTTCGGTGTCCTCAATCAATAACTCCACTATTTATACCTCAATATCCTTCCCTTCTTCAACAACATGGAACAATAAATGGGCTAAATGATGAATTGGGCCATATTCTTCTTGATCTTCATCATCAGGTTCCTCGTTAAATTCCATGTCATTTAAGAACAACGCCATGAATTCGTAAAAGTCCTTCAATTGGAAGGAATAGCAACCGACTGGGTCTTCAACGTCTTCTTCATAATGCAATACCATATATGAGAGGTCCCCGTCCACATCTTCTGCATCAAAAAACACAAATAGACCAATATTTGTGTCGAGCTCGAATAAATGCCTAGTCCCACCTTCTGTTGCTTTTGTAAAATCGGCCTGGCTTAGTTTTTGAATTTGCATACTATCTACATTATCTTCTTGATGGAATCCGACAACAAATGATTTCATGATTTCCTCCTTAAAACTTCACAGAAATAAAAACTACACATGCTTTTATCTTGCCCTACTCCTAGTTGGTTTCATTCTTTCTATCTTAAAATTTATAAAACAACATTAATCACAATGCTTATCTTCTAATTCAGTATGCTCATTTAGGAGTGGATTTTCACTTGGAGCAAAATTCACTGACTGTAGACTCATAATTGGCTCAAGTCCATAAAGGTCTTGGGAGGAATTACTTTCATATTCCGTCAGAGATTGCTTTTTTTCCCCTTTTTTCATACTTCGCACCTCTTCATAATCATATTTTCCTAGTATTGTCTCCGTAATTATTGAAAACATTCAAAGCATAAAAAAAATCCCTGAATGTATCAGGGATTTACAATCAGCCAATCGGCGGTTGAATTGGATGATTCAACACATTATCTTCTGTTGAAATGGCCACATCACTATTTGTTGTTGACACTTTCACATCCTTTGCAGTAGTGAAAAGTGCAACCAAGGAGATCGAAAACAATAGGACAACAAACTTTTTCATTAAAATTGCCTCCTAAACTTAAATAATTTTATTTAAATATTTAACTGCATCGATAACCAGACCCTTTTGTGTGTAATGGTCGGCAAGCATTTTATAAAAATGCGTTAAGTCTTCGCTATGTTCATTTTCCTCTTCCAGGTAGGGAATGACCTTCGCTTCTAAATATTTGAATGCTTTAACAGGAGATGATAGAAGAAGGAGATAATAGTCTGCTAAGATTCGGTATTTTTTTACGGATAGTTCTTTTGATAGTAGGTTCACTTCTCGAAAACAAATTTTCGCTTTCTCAAATGATTTGAGAGAATGGTGAAGCTCCCCAATTGCATAAAGAGTTACTAGGTAATGCTGATTTTTGTTTGGCTGCAGGGCCAAACTTTTTTCATAATAGTATAGCGCTTCCTTTGCATTTTTCATTTTAAATTGCAAATGGCCCATATTATGATAGATTTGGGGAAGTAACTTATCTTTTCTTAGTAATTCTGCATTGCGGATTAAATGTTGAAAACAATCCTGGGCTTCTTCGTAAATATTGGAATGGGTATAATTAATACCTAACAGCATAAGTGTGTGGAGTATTCTGATGAAGTTGTGCTGATTCATGAATATTTGCAGTGCCATTTTTCCGAAATGAATGGCATGTCCTGAAAGCTCTAGTGAACTTTTTACAAGGGATCGATGGTACAGAAATTCACCACTGGTTGTTTCTTTATTGTTTTCTGTATGTAAGGCATCGAGGATTTCATCTGCATTTTGATATTGACCCTTCCACATTAAGAATATCGCATTATAATAACGAAATAAATAGTCTTCATGTTGGGAAAAATTTTTCTTTTGCTTATATAAAAGTGCTCGTTGACCATCAGCTTCATCCACTTGGCCTTTAAAAATTAAATAGCGGAACTTATATAGTTCGTAGATATAAATATATTGAGAGAATGGAATTAGGTGTTCAATTTCCATAAGTTTTTGATAATATTCTTCTATTTCATTTCTAAGGTAAAAGTTAATCTTCTCGTCAAGCCCTTTTAATAAGGACTTGATTTCTTCTTCCTGCTCCTCCATCTCTTCGAGGCCAATATTTAGACGCTTTAGTAAAAGAGAGATGGTCCCTTCATTTGCTTCTTTTGAGTTGTTTTCAATTTTACTTAAATGCGGGACAGAACAAATTCCCTTTGAAAGCTCTGCTTGTGTTATTCCTCTCTGCGTTCGATAAAATTTAATCAGGGCTCCATATTCCATATTGCCACCAGACTAACCTTTCTTTTTTTCCTATTTTACATCAAATGGAATTTTTCCAACAGTACTTTTCCCACTATTTTAAAAATTTCGACTTCACTTCCAAAAGGTCATCAGTCAAAATGACCTGATGACCCCTTTCAAGGTTTTACTTGACTCTCGGAAAACCAAATCCTGATGCGTAATCATCACCTGTTGCTGATCCGCCCCCGCCCAGAATATCATTACTCCTTGCACGATTTTGAAGCTCTAATCGAAGCTGGCTATTTGTCAGGGAAGAGTTAGCGGCCCAAATCTTTGCAGCAAGCCCAGATATATGCGGCGTTGCCATCGATGTGCCACTAATGGTGTTGTAACTTCCATCATTCCAAGTAGACTCAATTGCCCTTCCTGGTGCAGAAACCTCCACATCCCGCTCTTGAATTATAAAGTCACCATCAGTACTCGGATTTCCACGTGATGAAAAGTCCGCGACACGGTAGGTGCCATTTTCCTGAACGTTTTCCAGGGCGGCAACTGCTACAACATTTACTAGTGCCCCAGGATAGCCAATCGTGTTGGTTCCAGGTCCATCATTTCCTGCAGCAGCAACAATTAATACCCCTTTTCCATAGGCATATTCAACTGCACTCGAGATGAGGGAATCCTTTGTGCTTGACCCGAGTGACATCGAAATAATGACTTTTGATCCAGTGCGGATCGCTTCATCAGCTACCTTGCGAATGGCCGCCGCAATATCATCAGAGTATCCCGATCCACGGTTGTTTAACACTTTATAGGACCAAAGTTTCGCCCCTGGTGCTACCCCGTAAATTCCCTGACCAGATCCACCGTTGGCCAAAACCGTTCCGGAGACATGTGTTCCATGTCCATTTCCATCCGCGCAACTTCCCTCAACCAATGAGACTTTATTTTGGGAAAAATCCTTACATTGTTCAACATTGCTCTTTAAATCCACATGATTTACATTGACACCCGTATCAAGGACCGCAACCTTAATTCCACTTCCACCTGAAGTACTCGCAATCGCTGGATCATTATAAATGGCCTGAATGCCCCATGGTGTTTGATCACTCGGTCCTGAAACTGCTGTCCCGCCTGGCTTTGCCGCTAATTCTGTCTTAGATATGAACTGTAATTCTGATAATCTCTCAATCGATAAATTCTTGTTATTTAGCAGGGCTTGATATTGTTGGGCATTCACGGTAGTAGTAAACCCTTTGCTTGCGAAATCCCAGCGGATTCCGAAGCTCGCCTTCGCTTTTGCCTTTTCAGAAGCAGGACCTTGAATTAACACACGATAAGTTTCCTGGCCATTTGTTTGCTGTCCGAATGCTGCGGTCGCAAACATCGAAATTCCCATGATGAAGCTTAGTAATACAGATCCTACGATTCTCTTTTTCTTCAATAAAAAACTCCTCCTCCACCCAAAGTAAAAGCCATCACTGATACTTATTACTATTCAAAATATCTCAGTTACATATCAATCGAGCCAAACTAAAAAGTTGGGAAAATTTTTAGTTTTTAATAAAAAAACCAGTCCACTGAAAGGACTGGTTTCTAAAAATATTTCTTTTTCCAAAAAATAAAAGCTGTTAAACTCGTTAAAAATGCCGAGATTACTAGTGGTATGGCATACGAATGGGTAGCATGCTGCAAAGGGATATCCACATTCATCCCGTAAAAGCTCGCCACCATTGTTGGGAAGGATAAGATAATCGTAATCGAAGTTAAGAACTTCATGACGATGTTTAGGTTATTGGAAATAATGGATGCGAAGGCATTCATCATTCCAGTTAAAATGGAACGATAGGTTTCGGCCATCTCAATCGCCTGTGTTTTTTCAATAATAACGTCTTCTAATAAGTCCTTGTCTTCTTCGTACATTTTTAAATAATTAAATCGCAGGATCTTATCGAGGACAACTTTATTCGACTTTAAGGAAGTCGTAAAGTAAACCAAACTTTTCTCTAATGCTAGAAAGGCGAACAACTCTTTATTTTTTAATGACTGATGAACGACATGTTCAATTTCATTTGTTTTCTTGTTAATTTGTTTTAAGTAGCGTAAATAATACGAAGAAATAACGAATAATATTTGCAAAGCAAAACGTGTCTTTTTAAACGTGAAAAACTCTTTTACTCTGTTTTTCCGAAATTCTTCTAAAATGGGGGTATCTTTTAAAGAAACCGTTATGATACAGTCATCTGTTAGAATAATACCGATCGGAATGGTTTCATATCCAGCAAAGCCATTTTCATCATGAACGATATAAGGAAAGTCGACAATGATATACACGCGGCCATCGTCTCGTTCAATCCTCGGACGTTCCTCATCATCGAGCGCATCTTTAATGATATCTACATCGACCTGGGCTTCCATCGACACCTTATTGATTTCTTCTTGGGTTGGGGAATACATATTAACCCAGCACCCTTTTGATATAACATTAACTGTTTCTAATACTTTTGTCTCTGTACTTTTAAAAATTTCCAGCATGATTTAACCTCCTCACTCACTTTGTTCGAGGAAGCCAACAACCTTTTCTAGAGTTGATATTCTTGCTATTCATTTCAATCCATTCAAAGATCACATTGACTTCCCCACACCTACTACTTGGGTCCGGGTCTACGGAATAACTCAAAAATATCAACTCCCTCTAACTTTTTTTATTTCCTATCCTATCATAAACCCTAATCACTTAAAGTACAAAGGAGTTTTTCTGAATTTATTCATCTTCTGCAAAAAAGGGATTTAAATGGATTAAAACTTCTTGAATGTTATCGTTTTTATCCATCAGTTTTTGTTTGATCGCTTTTGCCAAATCATGTCCCTGCTTGATGGTTTTATAATGATCGATCGAGATGCGCAAATCCACCAATACATAATGACCAAGTTCTCTCGCTCTAATTCGGTCAATTCGTTTTACTTCATTGAATTCCTTCACAACCGCAACGTATTCTTGCAATGTCTCTGAATCAATGTTCCGTTCCAGTAAGATATCAAATGCCTCGGTTAACATTTCTTTAGCAATTTTAAAAATCAAATATGCGACAAAAATACTGGCGGCCTTGTCTCCGTATAATAAAAAGTGAATATCAAACCGGCTGCCGGCAATCGAAAGGAGCACCCCGATTGCAGCCGCAATGGATGCCACAATATCTGCCTTATGATCAAATGCAATGGCTTCAATGGCCTTACTCTTATTTGCTTTTGCCACTTTTAACGAACTTCGATACAGAATAACCTTAGTCACATAAGAAAAGAGGGCCACCCACATCGCCAAAAAGCTCGGTGATTCCACTTCATGAAAGAAACCGCTAATCCCTTCGTAAACCACATAAATGGCAACCAGAAAGAGCAAGATCCCAATTATCCCAGAAACAATGACTTCTGCCTTTCCATGTCCATATGGATGTTCATTATCGGCTGGTTTATTTGCAATTTTTATGACTAATAAGACAATCACTGAAGCAAACACATCCGCCGCTGAATGAATCCCATCTGCGAAAACTGCGTCACTATTTCCAACCAATCCAATGATTATTTTTCCTAATGTAAGTATAATGTTACTAATTACACTAATCCAGGCCACTTTTTTAGCCAAAGTTTCTCTCATTTCCATAATATGTAAACCACCTTTAAAAATACCTCTAGAAATCATAGCAAATGCATCCATGATGGGTCTAGAAAAAAAGTCTTGCCCGCTTCAAGCTATGTTGCAGCCAGTTAAAATATGTATGTCCTTATCCTTTCTCGCCTTCCATTTCTCCTTTCACCATTTCCACTTCTTCAACTACAGATATTTTGTTAATTTGATCATGAAGAAAATGAAACGCCTCATCTAATTCTTCTCGTGATGGAAACTCATTTTTTTTGTTCATTACGGTACCTCCATTTAGATTTATTTTTTATTAGGAGTAATCCTGTTAAAAAAAGAAAAAAATACCCTTGTATCCAACATTGAAAGGGAGGAATACAGGATGGACAATAAGAACCAGAAAGCAAATCCTAAGAAAGAATTGGCAGGCAGTTTCTATCATCCCAGTTATTATCAAGAAACAGATGATTTATCTGCCGGTATAGCAACTACACATGAGCAAGCCAGTGACACCTTTACTGAAGGTGAAATTGGAGCGGTCATTGATGATGTGAACGGTAAGGATATACCAATACCGCAAAAAGGCTACGATAAATAAAAAATCAGAGAAAACAGCTCTCGCTATGGAAGCTGTTTTCTCTTTTTATGTCCTCATTATTTATCATCATCAACGTAAGGATCGTGTTCAAAGGCGGGTAAATCACCAAAACTGGTCATGATGCCTTCCTCATCAAGGGCATCTTCGTAACTTTCATGCTGCGGATTTGGATAAACCTTGATATTATTTCCATACATGTCATTTCCAACAAAATTTTCATAGTCCTCGACATAGCTAATGTTTTCGTCTGCTTCAGTATAGATATCACTATAACTATCCTGTGGAAAGGCTAAATCGGAAGGAGTCTCGGATGTGCCCCACGCGGCAACAGTCTGCCAAGAATCCTCTGCATCAAAAGCAACGTTCTCGTCTTTTTCGTCCATATCAAACTTACCAAAGGGAGGCATCAAAACGCCTTCTTCCACAGGGCGCTTGTGAGAAGTCACCTGATCAGGGCTGTGCTCAATACAATAGGTTGTATTTGGCAATGCCTGTAATCGTTCTAAAGGAATTTCTTTTCCGCATACTTCGCAGTTTCCATACGTGCCATTTTCCATTGCTTCTAATGCGTGATCTATATTTCTAATTTCAAATTGATAATGTTCATTTAAAGCAATATCTTTCTCCCGCTCATATAATTCTGTTCCTTCGTCTGCAGGGTGGTTATCATAGCTGGATAACTCTCCCATTGACTCGTGAAAATGACCTCTTTCTAAACCAAAATGGTCATTTTGTTCGATATGTTCTTTTACCTCACTCTTTTCTTTTAACAATTGTAAACGTAACTCAGCTAACTGCTGTGTTGATAACATATGATAAACCCCTTTCAATGAAAAGCGCTAAGTATCTTGCTCCATCTATTTCACCTTTATATTTATTGTTTTTATCTTTCTCTTCTATTTTCATTTTTTTCGTGGTTGATTATGTAATGAAAATTTAATTCCATCAAAAACCTAACTGCAGGATTGTTCATTAACTGAATAAGAAATGGACAGGAGTGTATCTTAAGATATATCCAAACTAGGAGAAATGAGGCGATTATGTGGTTAATGAAAACTTTGACAAATTTAGACAGGAGCAAAAGGAACATCAATCAACTTATTTAGGCGGAAACAGAAACCAAAAACCCGGGCTTAATGATGCAGAATATAATAATCAAGATAATACCGACAAATCACCAGGAGCGACCGGTAGAGATATTTAGAGAAAAAGGAGGATTTCGATGAGTAAATCCAATTCCGGCGGGAATGAGAAGAGCGACATGAAATGGTGGCAGCTTTCTTTGTTTGGCGTGGGCTGTACGATAGGAACAGGTTTCTTCCTTGGCTCAGGCTTAGCAATTAAAATGACAGGTCCATCGATCTTAGTTGCCTTTATGATTGCTGCCCTTGGGACATATTTCGTCTATGATGCTTTATCCAAAATGACGTCCCAAGAACCCTTACAAGGCGGGTTTCGGTCGTATGCGAAGAAAGCCTATGGCAGGTGGGCCGGATTCAGCAGCGGTTGGGTCTACTGGTCATCAGAAGTGTTAATTATGGGAAGTCAAATGACGGCGCTTTCGATTTTTTCCCAATTCTGGCTTCCCAAAATCCCCTTATGGATATTTGCTACTATTTACGCAGTTTTAGGACTAGTAGTGATTTTAATTGGAGTAAAGGTCTTAAATAAGCTCGAAAATATACTTGCAGTCTTAAAAATCTCAGCGATATTAATGTTTATTGTAATTGCATTTCTCGCTATTTTTGGGGTGATCGATGGTGATCGTCCTATTCAGTATCCGAATACCCAAAAAGAAATCATGCCCCATGGCCTGAAAGGCTTGTGGTCAGCAGTCATTTTTGCATTCTATGCTTTCGGGGGCATTGAAATTCTTGGATTAATGGCCACCAATTTAAAGGATCCCAAGGAAGCACCAAAAGCAGGAAAAGTCATGTTATTTACACTTATGGTTATCTATGTAGTATCGATTGGTCTTGCTGTCATTATTGTTCCTTGGAATCATTTTAACACTAAGGAGAGTACCTTTGTTGTCGCTTTAAATGCATACCATCTTTCCTTTGTTCCTCATTTTTTTAATGCAACATTAATTATTGCTGGATTTTCAACAATGACTGCATCTCTTTATGGTGTAACCAGCGTGCTCGTTACTCTTGGGGAAGAGGGTGATGCACCTGCATGCTTTTCAAAACCCGGGAAATTAAAGGTCCCGCTGGCATCCCTGCTTATTACCATGTTAGGAATTTCTGCTTCGGTTGTTTCAGCCTTGGTTTTGCCTAATAAAATTTATGAGTGGGTTACCACAGGTGCCGCCTTAATGCTCCTTTATAACTGGCTCTTTATTCTGGCTTCCTCTCGAAAAATTTTAGAGTTAAAGCTGAAGGAAAAAATCATGTATTCCATTGGCGCCCTGTTTATTTTAATTGCCGTCAGCGGTACTCTTTTTCATGGAACAAGCAGACCAGGCTTTTTTATTAGCCTGGCCTTTCTTGGCATCATCGGAGTGATTACCTTATTCATGCAGTTAAAATGGAAAAAGTCGAAGAAAAAAGTGCTTAGCCCATGGCCTACTGCGTAGAAAAAACCAGCGAGTTTCTTTTTTGCTGGTTTTTTTGTTACACAAACAACACATTAAAAGCTTGCATTCCAAAATATATCCCAAAGCCAATCAATGAAAGACCGGACAGGCAAGATATACCTACTAGTAATCGGGGAGTTAAGAAATTACGAAAACTGCTTGATACACTTGCCATGGCAATATCCCAAATCAACAGCCCAATAAAAATCGCACAGCTGTAGAGGACTAATTGAGTCGGATTTGAGGATGCAGCTGTTTTTGCAAGGACGGACCCATAAATCCCTAACCAAAATAGAATCGTTAAGGGATTAGAGATCGACATAAGAAATCCTGAGAAGAATGATTTTATCAGTGGTTCCTTCCCTCTGGATTGCTCTAAATTAATTTTACCCGCGTTCATGAATGTTTCTATTCCTGTATACATCAGGACAAAACAGCCAAAAAACCAAAGAAACGTTTGCATAAATGCTGTTTCAAGAAACTGGACAACTCCTATATAAACTACAAGCATATATACGCCATCTGCAATAACAGCCCCGACTCCAATAAGCCACGAATTCATAAATCCATTCCTTATGCCTCTGTCAATCTGCGCTGCATTAATCGGACCAATCGGGGCAGCCAGCGATAATCCTAAAAGGATATAGCTCAAAAATACATTCATCCATATCTCTCCCTAATAAATAAGTAGAAGCCTGTCTATAATTTTTATTCAGAGAAATAGGTTTGTACCACTAAAAAATAAAAAGAGCTTCCTTAACATCAAGGAAAACTCTCACAACTGATTTTATATAAATCAACAAAGTCAACGAAAGCAGCTATTCTTTAAAAACAAAAAACTTTTGTCCAAAATAATTAGCTATTGTATACAAAGTACTTCCTAATAGAACGGAGGCACTTTCCTTAATAGAAGTGCTAAGCAGATAATATTGACTTGTTAATTCGAATAATTTCTTACTACAGAAATAAGCTGAAAAATAACAAATAAGAATAAGCACCAAAAACCTTGGCACACCTTCATGATAGGAAACATTGCTTTTAAACGTAAAAGTCCTATTTAATAAAAAGCTTACAGATGCCCCTATCGCATTTCCTGTTAATGTGGATGTCCAGTAGGATAAGCCCACAACGTAAAGAAGAAAGAATATACAACCTAAACCAATAAATGTGTTCGCAATACCCACAAGGAGAAAACGAACAAGCGAGCTAGTGGTTGGTTTCAGATATTTTTCTAAGTTCAAGATTATAAGATTCATCCTCTACTGTTTGATTAAGTATCTGATTCCTAGGTTTCGGCAGACTAAAGGAATCAATATCAACAATATATTTTGGACGCTGCTTTGATTCTTTATAAATTTTTCCAATATATTCACCAATCAAGCCGATCGCAATTAACTGTAAGCCCCCAATAAGCCAAATCGAGGTAATAAGCGATGTCCAGCCCGTCTCAGTATCCCCAAAAAACTTTAGCGTTAAAAAATAGACTCCAAAGAATAGGCTCAAGAAAAAAGAAATCAGTCCCAATAATAATACAAAGCGAATTGGCGAAACAGAAAAGGAGGTAATTCCGTCAAAAGCAAAGGCAAGCATCTTTGTTACAGGATATTTCGTTTCCCCCGCTTGCCTTTCAAGCCTGTCATAATAAACTACATCCGAACGAAAGCCGAGGAGCGGAACAATCCCGCGTAAAAATAAATTGACTTCGCTAAATCGTTCTAACTCATGTACTGCTCTTTTACTCATTAATCGGAAATCAGCATGATTATAAACGAGGTCAACACCCATCTTTTCCATGATTTTATAAAATCCGATGGCAGTAGATCGTTTAAAGAGAGTATCTGTATTACGTCTCTTCCGCACACCGTAAACAATTTCATACCCTTCATGAAACTTCTGTAAAAACTGACGAATTACTTTGATATCATCCTGTAAATCGGCATCAATGGATACAATGCAATCAGAATGATCCTTTGCTGTATATAAACCTGCAAGTAATGCATTTTGGTGACCTACATTTTTAGATAACTTTAAGCCCCGAACAAATTCATTCCTTAATCCTTCTTTATATATCATTTCCCATGTATGATCCTGACTTCCGTCATCGACAAACAAGATTTTGCTTTGTTTCGAAACAAACCTATCGGAAATAAGTTCTTCCAACAAATATTGAAGCTGCAATATGGTTACAGGTAAAACCTCCTCCTCGTTATAGCAAGGCACAACAATTGTAAGAACTGGTTCCATCATCTAATTAAAACCCCACTGTCTACAATGTCTTATATAAAAAAATTTTCCATGCTGATGTTTTCGATTCGAATACTTTAAGATACACTAATTGATTTTCCTTGGGTTTATCGATAGGCAGAGCCGAAAAAATATAGCGGCCGCCCATTTCTTTAAAAACATCCGTATTCAATTCTAAATTCTTCAAATGTTGTTTAGAATCTTTTTTGATCATATAATGTTTTCCAAGTTGAGCGGTAAAAATGTAACAACGACCGCCCCATTTATTAAAATATTTGCGTACCTTTTTATTTTTCGCCAATTCCTTCTCAATTATTTTTCTAAACTGATGTTTATAGGCTAATGGATAAAAATTATTATAGGTATCTAACGTGTAGAACCCGTTATATTGAGAGATTGCGGGGTGTATTCCTATACTGGCCACTCGATATTCTTCCTTTGGAAGTTCGATATACTCCTCAATTTCCCGAAACAAATCCACAGCAAAAAATTCTTTGACAGTGGGCTTTTCTCGATAAATGACTTCATCATTAAACAACCCTAATAAGAGGAGCTGCAAGATGGCAAAACACTTAGCCGTCCTAGCCCATTTCTTTCCTTGAAGCGAAAGGATTTTTAATGCAAGAGCAAAGCCTACATAGATCACCAACGGTCGTAAAAAGTGATACCGGGCGAAATTAAAGGTACCCAGAAAATGGAACCTCTTGACCAAAGGCATCCATCCTTCATAAAACCAAAAAGCATACCAAATCGATAACAAAATATTTAAAATGAATAAAAATACAAATATCTTTTCCTGCTTCCAAAGCTTTTTCATGTAGACAAGATAAATAGCAATAAAGGTTGGGGGTAAGATAAATAAATTATGAACCGTCATCACATGGGTGTGTCCTAGCAGATAATTTTTTAAAACAAGTCTTAACGATCTCCAAAAAGGGAGGGTTGCATAAATATTTTCATCCCGACTATTTGGGTCATCTATTACTAGAAACGAAAAAATGAGTCGATATTCAACCAACATAAAAATCAATGTCATATAAACTATTGCTATTAAAAAACGAAGGTTCCATCCCTTCCCTCTAAAATAATCGGTTAACCATAAGCCACCCATAGCCGTTAAGAAAAAGAAAAAGCCTAAAACAATACTTGCATAAAAAGGTAATAGAGTGAGCACCAGATATTCCTTCCATGCTCCCTCACCGTTGCGAATGTTAAGGAATGCCCAAAGTGCAAGCGGCATCCCCATCGTACTCAGCATCCCTGACGGCCAAAACGGCGTAAGGGCAAAGGCGAGAGCGGTTGCAATTTGTAAAAACAGCCACTTTTCACCAGGTAAAAAGTGTTTTTTTAGGAGCCAATACATTCCAAAAAATGCTACTATTCTTGTCAGGGCTTGGCTTAAACCATACGCTATCATCGTTGGGAAAAGGGCGTAGAGCCAAACAATGATACTGTATTCTGTTCCAAAAGCATTTCTCGATAATTGCCCATTTATTATTTGGGGAATGGTTGCATTAACAGAGCCGAACATTTCTCCACTTCTAGCTAAAACCTTATACCAAGCCAGGTTCGAATCCAGATTATCATGGACTCTTATATGCGCATTTTCCTGTAGAATAAATAGTGGAGAAAGATAGGTCACTATAACAAGCAAAGCAAAGAGGATGAATCTCTGATCTTTTTGGATTTTAATTCGCACTTTCTTCACCTCATAGGTCAAGACTTAATAACGGGCAATTCCGTTATAAATTTTGCATTTATAGGAAATTTATTCTCTCTTTTTTACAGAGGATTTTTGGAATTTTATATATACAAAAAATAACCTTCCGAAACAACGGAAGGTTTTATTGTGTGTCCTACATTATCGTTTTCCAAAATTATCATAGACATTTAATAGAGAATCGAGCTTCTGACTGCATTGGACTACATTAGGATTAGAGTAACCGTAACGATGCGCTAATTCAACCATTTCAACCCTTGTTTTTTCAATATTTGATAATAGCGTGTTTAAACTAGTCCCCATGAAACTAACCCTCTTCCTATGATGTAACTATATTAATGGTAGTAACCATAATTTAAAAGTTTTGGGCATTAAAAACAAGTAGCTTTGAGAAAAATATAAGAATCTTTTGTGAACATTGTCCTATTGTCAAAATCATCAATTGGTCCTATTAGATTGCTTCATTTTCGTCAATAATAGAATTAACTGTTTAAGCACCTAATCTCAGTGATGGAGCTAAAGACACAAGAAAGAGGTGACGATTATGCCAAACAGAGTGTATATCAGTTTCTTACGTTTGCCGCTCCTCGTCCGAATTCTATTAATGGCATTGCTTGTGTTTCTCTCATTTGGAATATCTATTCACTTTTTAGAACCAGCCACTTTTCCCACCATTTTTGATGGCATCTGGTGGGCCATTATTACTGCATCAACAGTAGGATATGGCGATTATGTCCCACACTCCTTCTTAGGCAGACTAACCGCATTAATCCTTATCCTATTCGGTGTTGCATTTGTTTCTTCCTATTTTGGAACATTGGCCGCAGCTGCCGTTACAAAACAAGATGCCCTGTCCGAAGGGAGAATTCCTTATAAAGGTGAAGGTCATATTATCATTATCGGCTGGAATGAACGATCGAAAGAGTTAATTAGTAAGCTTACAACCGCAAAATATCAACAAATGATAGTATTAATTGACGAAACGCTTGAAGCAAACCCAGTAAAGTCAAGGTTTGTGCACTTTATCCAAGGGAAAGGTCATGTAGATGACACCATCGTTAAAAGTGATATCAAGAATGCGGAGAAGGTACTAATTACTGCAGATCGAGGAAACGATGAACTGCAGGCAGATATGAATAGCATTCTTACTCTGCTCACTATTAAAGGAATATGCGCACAAGTAAAATGCATCGTTGAAATATTAACGAGAGAGCAAGTAATAAATGCTTATCGAGCCGGTGCCGATGAAGTGATTCAATCAAATAAATTGACAAGCGTCTTTATGGTAAATAGTCTGCACTCAAATGGGGATGGACTGTTGTCAAATGTCGTCCATGAGTTACAGGAAAGTAGATTGTCATCCTATATAGTGGAGGAACCTGAAATTGGCAAGCCATTCAGCGATGTATGTCATTTATTCTTAAAAAAAGGCTACCTCCTAATTGGCATTCAAAGAGGGGAGGATACATTACTGAATCCATCCCACTCAATGTCTATTGAAGAGAATGACCAATTATTAATTTTTAAATAGCTTAATCTTGAAGGAGAAGCATTTCCAATTCCTGTACCAGCGCTGTTCCAGATTCTCTATACTTCTCGGGAATGCTCGCATCCTTATCAACAGGTTCCTGAAATTGATTTATGGTCCCTGAAAAGGTTCCTGTGCTTCCTTCGTCATCAAGCCCTGCTTCATATTTATGGGACAAGAGAAATGGTCTTCCTAGCCTAACCGTACAATTGTTATCATCTAGCTGCCCATCAACGGCTTGAAATGGCACCCGCACGAATTGGTAGCCATCCTGATCATCAAGTTTATAGTCAAAGGCACCATGGTCATAATCCCAGTTTCCGCCAATCGAATAGCCGATTGGTTTTAATTTTTGTTCAAGTTCGTATAAGTCAAACTGTTTTCCTTCTACTTTCGATGGTAACTCAATCATCAACATTAACCCCCTAATTTTCGATACCATTAGTTTCTCCAAATCAAATCATTTTAATAAAAGGCTGTGTTAAACTTGTCTGTTGATTTCCGTTCCAGGCACGAGCGGTTCGCGGGCGTGCCGGGGAGCCTGTCCAGCTACAGCGCCTTGCCCCTCGAGGTCGCTTCGGCCCTGGAACGAAGGTCAACAGAGTGAAAATCAACATTAACTGTTAAACACAAGCCTATTAAAAAAAGCTGTCGGAATAATTGTTGTTTTTGGAACCGATTTAATCACAAAAATCTACAGAAGGAATTATAATTCGGACACGTTTGCCTTTAAAGTTACGAAAGCTGTCCGAAGTCAACCGATGTTCGGACACGTTTGCCTTTGAAATCACGAAAGCTGTCCGAAGTCGACCTATGTTCGGACACGTTTGCCTTTGAAATCACCAAAGCTGTCCGAAGTCAACCGATGTTCGGACACATTTGCCTTTGAAATCACCAAAGCTGTCCGAAGTCAACCGATGTTCGGACACGTTTGCCTTTGAAATCACCAAAGCTGTCCGAAGTCAACCGATGTTCGGACACGTTTGCCTTTAAAATCACCAAAGCTGTCCGAAGTCAACCGATGTTCGGACACGTTTGCCTTTGAAATCACCAAAGCTGTCCGAAGTCGACCGATGTTCGGACACATTTGCCTTTGAAATCACCAAAGCTGTCCGAAGTCAACCGATGTTCGGACACATTTGCCTTTGAAATCACCAAAGCTGTCCGAAGTCGACCGATGTTCGGACACGTTTGCCTTTGAAATCACGAGAGTTGTCCATATAGGCCACGAATCGAACACAGCAACAAAGTTTACGATAAGAGCCTAATAAAAAAGAGAACTGAATGTATTCCATCAGTTCTCTTTTCGATATTTTATAAACGTTTTTCTAATTCTGCTTTTTTCTCTTCGTATCCTGGTTTACCTAGAAGGGCGAACATATTTACTTTGTATGCTTCAACACCTGGTTGGTCAAAAGGATTTACTCCTAGTAAGTAGCCGCTCATGGCACAGGCTTTTTCAAAGAAGTAGACAAGATACCCTAATGTATACTCATCCATGGCTGGAATTGTCACAATTAAGTTCGGCACGCCGCCATCGGTATGGGCAAGCATCGTCCCTTGAAATGCCTTATTATTGACGAAGTCTACTGTTTGACCAGCAAGATAATTCAAACCATCTAAATCATTTTCCTCGGCTTCAATTTTCAGCTCGTGACGAGGAGTTTCCACTTTAATGATTGTTTCAAACAAATCACGGCGTCCTTCTTGAACATATTGTCCAAGTGAGTGAAGATCCGTTGAAAAATTCGCTGAAGAAGGATAAATACCTTTTTGATCTTTACCTTCACTTTCGCCAAATAACTGTTTCCACCACTCTGAAAAATATTGCAAACCTGGCTCATAATTAATCAGCATTTCAATGGTTTTACCTTTGTTGTACAACACATTTCTAACAGCAGCATATTGGTAAGCAGCATTATCTTCGAGTTCGGAATGACCAAAGTCTGTTTGTGCCAACGCTGCACCTTCCATGATCTTCTCAATGTTTGCCCCGCTTACAGCGATTGGAAGCAAACCAACTGCTGTTAGAACAGAATAACGTCCGCCAATATCATCAGCGATGACAAACGTCTCATAGCCTTCTTCTGTTGCTAAGGTCTTTAGAGCTCCTCTTGCCTTATCTGTTGTGGCATAGATTCGTTTGCGCGCCTCATCCTGACCGTATTTTTCTTCAAGAAGCTTACGGAAAATGCGGAAAGCAATTGCTGGTTCAGTTGTAGTTCCCGATTTGGAAATGACATTAATAGAAAAGTCTTTTCCATCAAGGAGATCCATCAAATCTCTCATATAAGTGGAGCTAATATTATTCCCTACAAAAATCACTTGTGGTGTTTTTCGCTTATCTTTCGGAAGGACGTTATAGAAGCTATGCTGTAACATTTCAATCGCAGCTCTTGCTCCAAGATACGATCCTCCAATTCCAATAACAAGAAGAACATCAGAATCAGCTTTGATTTTTTCAGCTGATTTTTGAATGCGTGAAAACTCTTCCTTATCATAGTTGGTTGGAAGGTCAATCCACCCTAGAAAGTCATTACCTGCACCGGTTTGCTCATGTAGTGAATGATGAGCAACTTTTACGGCATCACGTAAATATGTAAGTTCATGTTCTCCAAAAAAGGTTAAAGCTTTTGAGTAATCAAAACGAACGTGTGTCATGCATGATCCTCCATAATTTTATTTACATAATCACTTTAACGAATGATGGGATGATTATCAAGGAAGGTCCACCATTGAAAGCGCACCCATTTTCGACAAATTTCTTTTTAAGTATTTATATTATAGTGATGCGCGATAAATAGCTAAAACATCCTCACGGTTTAACTTTTTAAAATTCCCAAACTCGCCGTTTTCCATTGCTCTGTCTGCCATTAAGTCAATTTTTGAATCATCAATATCATAATCAGCTAAACTGGACGGTGCTTCAATACTATTCCAGAACTCCCGTAATTTTTGAATCCCTTCGAGACCTATTTGTTCTGCACTCTTGTCCGCTGCATTTACACCAAACACCCGAACGGCAAGCTGCTTAAAGCGTTCAGGCTTCACCGCTAGATTATGCCTCATCCAATGTGGGAAGAGTATAGCCAGTCCGCCGCCATGTGGAATGTCATATACGGCCGATACAGCATGTTCTAAATTATGTGTAGCCCAATCACCGCGATATCCCATATTTAAGATTCCATTGAGAGCCATCGTCCCACAGTAAAGAATGGTTGCCCTGTGCTGGTAATTTTCTAGATCCGCAAGCAACATAGGTGCCGTTTCCATTACGGTAATCAATAAAGATTCACACATGCGGTCTTGAAAATCTGTATCTTCTTCTAAATGAAAATAGTGTTCAAGCACATGTGACATCATATCCACTATGCCATAAATGGTTTGATTCCTTGGCACCGTAAATGTGTTAACGGGGTCTAAGATCGAGAATTTTGGATAGGTAACCGGACTTCCCCAGCCATACTTTTCATTTGTTTCCCAATTAGTAATGACCGAGCCTGAATTCATTTCTGAACCCGTCGCAGCGAGCGTTAACACCGTACCAAATGGCAGTGCATCTTGTGCAATTGCCTTTTTAATAACTAGATCCCAAGCATCACCTTCATACTTCGCACCGGCAGCAATAAGTTTGGTACAATCAATGACACTTCCGCCCCCGACCGCAAGCAAGAATTCAATTCCCTCATGTTTACAGATTTCTACCCCTTTTCGTGCAGTAGTAATCCGCGGGTTCGGTTCCACTCCTGGGAGTTCAAAAATCTCCGCTCCAATTTCTGTTAATAAATTTATCACATTTTCATACAAGCCGCTTCGTTTAATACTGCCGCCGCCATAGACAAGCAAAACCTTTTTACCGTAACAAGGTACTTCTATTTTTAGTTGCTCCAACTCACCTTTTCCAAAAATCAATTTGGTTGGATTCAAAAAAGTAAAATTTTCCATCATCATACACCATCCTTTCCTTACTCATTATTAGTTATTATGATTCTTTTTGCAAAAAAACTTCCTCGCACCAATTATGATGCAAGGAAGTTTTTTATGCCCATCCCCTATATAAGGAGGCTTCTGCCATTTTTCTGACGCCGATCATATATGCAGCCAATCGCATATCCACGTTGCTAGATTGCGAAAGTTGATAAATATCCTCGAAAGATTTGACCAGTTTTTGGCGCAATTTCACTTCTACTTCTTCTTCACTCCAATAAAACCCTTGCTTATTTTGAACCCATTCAAAATAGGAGACGGTAACACCACCTGCTCCAGCCAAAACATCTGGTACAAGCAATATCCCACGTTCGGTAAGAATATTGGTTGCTTCAAGCGAGGTCGGCCCGTTTGCAGCTTCTACAACAATTTTAGCCTTTATGTTGTAGGCATTTTCAGCGGTAATCTGATTTGAAATCGCTGCCGGTACTAATACATCACATTCCTGCTCAAGCAATTCTTTGTTGGTGATTGTCCCTTCGAATAGAGTAGTAATTGTACCAAAGCTGTCCCGGCGATCCAACAGATAATTTATATTCAATCCATCAGGATGATAAAGGGCTCCATAAACATCAGAAATTCCAACTACATTCGCTCCTGCTTCATGCATAAACTTTGCCACATAACTGCCTGCATTTCCAAACCCTTGAATGATGACACGGGATCCCTTAATGCTAATACCCCGTTTTTTGGCTGCCTCCTCAATACAAATGGTTACGCCCTTTGCTCCTGCCCTTTCCCGGCCCTCAGAGCCTCCAAGTACAAGGGGTTTGCCGGTAATAAAACCAGAAGAATCAAATTGGCGGAGACGGCTGTATTCATCCATCATCCATGCCATGATCTGAGAATTAGTGTACATATCGGGTGCTGGGATATCCTTGGTCGGACCGACAATTTGGCTGATTGCACGAACGTAACCACGGCTTAATCGTTCAAGTTCACCAAATGACATCGTCCGCGGGTTACAAAGAACCGCTCCTTTTCCCCCGCCAAATGGTAAGTCAGCGATTCCACACTTCAAACTCATCCACATCGATAATGCCTTCACTTCAGTTGCAGTGACCTTAGGGTGAAAGCGAACCCCGCCCATGGTCGGCCCAATTGCATCATTATGCTGAGCTCTATACCCGTTAAATATTTTGGTCGAACCATCGTCCATCCGAACGGGAATTCTAACATCTGACATTCTTAATGGTTCTTTCAATAATTCGAACATTTCTTCGTTATAGCCCATCTTTTTTAATGCATCATGAATAACAATCTGTGTTGATGTGAGCAGGTCTAATTTCTCTATAACCTTATCACCGCCACTATTTGTTACATCATAAATCCCCATTTTTGCACCCCTAGTATTTTTTACCTTTCATCCAAGTACGTTGTTAATCCTCTCCAAAGCCCAATTCAGTTCATCTTTACTAATAATCAGCGGTGGCGCAAAGCGAATCACCGTGTCATGGGTTTCCTTACACAATAGCCCCTGCTCTTTTAATTGCTCACAATATTTGCGTGCAGGCTGAGATAGTTCTACACCGATAAATAAGCCACGGCCGCGAATATCTTTTATGATTGGATTTTTTATTTCTTTTAATTTACTAATAAAATACTCGCCAAGTTCTAACGATTTTTCTGCAAGTTTTTCATCCACTAACACATCAAGAGCTGCTATGGAAACTGCGCATGCCATTGGATTTCCCCCGAAAGTAGAGCCGTGTGATCCTGGGTTAAATACACCTAAAATATCTTTATCAGCGACAACACATGAAATCGGGAATACACCGCCGCCTAGTGCTTTACCAAGAATATACATATCCGGTTCGATCCCTTCCCACTCACAAGCAAACATTTTACCTGTCCGGGCCAAACCAGCTTGAATTTCATCAGCAATAAACAAAATATTGTTTTCTTTACATAAATCATAGGCCGCCTTCATAAAGCCTTCAGGCGGAATAACAATCCCAGCCTCTCCCTGAATCGGTTCAATTAAGAATGCCGCTGTATTAGGTGTAATCGCAGTTTTTAATGCCTCTAAATCACCATAAGGGATTAGCTTGATCCCTGGGAGCATGGGTCCAAACCCGCGTTTATACTCGTCATCTGATGAAAGGGAAACAGCCGTCATTGTTCTGCCGTGAAAATTCCCAATACAAGCAATAATTTCCGCTTGGTTCTCAGCCACTCCTTTTACATCATAGCTCCAGCGGCGTGCCGTTTTCACAGCCGTTTCCACTGCCTCCGCCCCGGTATTCATGGGTAATACCATTTCTTTTTTTGTTAATTGACATACTTTTTCATACCACGGACCAAGTTGGTCATTGTGAAATGCCCGGGAAGTTAATGTAACCTTATCAGCTTGATCCTTTAACGCTTGAATAATTTTTGGGTGACGATGCCCTTGGTTCACAGCTGAATAGGCGCTAAGCATATCCATATATTTATTGCCTTCTGGGTCCTCTACCCAAACACCTTCTGCCCTTGTAATGACAATTGGGAGAGGATGATAGTTATTAGCTCCATATTTCTCTGTTTTAGCAATTAATTCATTCGTATTTACATTTGCTGTCATAAATAAACCCCCGTTTCATTGTATATTATGTACATATAGTACTATTGTAGCCGAGCATGAAAAAAGAATGAACACCCCATTAAAACTTTATCACTAAAAAAGCTCTAATTATGTAAAAAAAAGCCTAGCACAAGCTAATCATAGCATTGGGTCTAGGCTTTTCTTGATTTTATTTTTTTATTAAATCTTCACGTTGTGACTGATCAATCCACTCTTGCAATTTATCCTTTAATGTGTTAAATCCTTGCTGACCTTCCACTTCTGGAATAATCGGAGCAACTGGACGTTTACGAGGCTTCTTTGCTTTAGGAGCAGCCTGCTGAACAGGAGCTTCTTCTGTAGCACGGATAGAAAGACCAATTTTGCCTGCACCTTCATCCACTGATAATACTTTTACCTTAATTTCGTCCCCTACTTTAAGGTGCTCGTTAATATCCTTAACATAGCCATGTGTAATTTCAGAAATATGGACAAGACCTTGTGTATTATCGTCGAGCGCAACAAACGCTCCGTATGGTTGAATTCCTGTTACTTTACCTGTTAAAATACTTCCAGTTTCGATCTTTTCTGACATGAAAACACTCCTAAGTAATTAATTATTTTATCCCATATATACGCATTATAATATTATATCACAAAGAATACCTTTAATCAAAAAAAGAATGAAAAATCACCTACAATAAAAGTTTACTTAATTGAAATTGTCGAAAAATCTTAACATAATATTCAAGGATGAGGAAAGAAATATTTACCAAACGTGATAAACTAATAGTGAGGAAATCTATTTTTAAAGGGAAGGTGATCCAGTTTGAATACCATCGGCCAAACCATTAAAAATGCCCGCGAAATGCTCCATATGTCTCAGGAGGAGCTGGCACAAAAAGTAAGAGTTGGAATTCACACAATTGAGAAATACGAATCTGGGGAACAAATTCCAAGCACACAAACATTATTAAAGTTATCAACTGCATTAGATCTTCCTGCTACAGAATTAATAAAACAATAATTACAGTTTTTTTCTACGCTACTGCATAAAAAAGGGAATACTGGATAACCTTATATCATAAGGCTTTCTAGTATTCCCCCCTTTTTGAAGTGGACATCCATCATGGTATGTCCTTTTTTTTTGCTCTAAATCGTTAAATAGAACAAGCATCATTTGCTTTAATGACTAATAATTCTTTTGCTATCTTCAAGCACTCTTCTAACGGAATCATTTTTTCAAATGAAAAATCATAAATGCTTTGTATTCTTTTGGCCAACTCATCACAATCATCTAGTTCATGGATTGCCTGAATGGTATCAGCGATTTCTGTGTCATATCCTCCATTAGCTAAATTGAAAGGGTCCCACTCATTTAATAGATCCACATATTGCAAATTGGTTTGCAGTTCTTTTCTCATTGTTTTTAACTCCCAAATTTTGGATTAACCTGGGCACTTTTATATTGCCCTGATGTGGTTCCAGTATACTTCTTAAGGAGTGAGGTGTAAAAAGATTGAAGTATCAACCAACCAACTATCGTGCTATATCCAATAAATGATGGAGCATTTGCTCTCCAGACATTAGCGCTTCACCGCCCCCCTGTGCGAAAGCATCATTTCCGCCTCCTTTTCCATTAATTAGCGGCAGGGCATGAGCGATGACTTTCTTCATACTTTCCTTTCCAGCTTGTCCGCGCGCACAAACTACTTGCAATCGCTTATCATTTTCTGATACAAAATAAACAATTACAGCCTCATCTTCAGTAGTGATGATTCGTGCTAAATTTTGCAGTTCTTGAATGGACCGATTTTGAAATACTTTACTTACGAGCAGCCTCTCATTTTGATTTCTATTTTCTAGGAAGTCCTTCGCCTCATATTGGAGGATTTTTTCCTGAGTTTGTTCAAGGGTCTTTTCTAATGTTTTGTTCATTTCAAGGAGACGGACGACAGCCTGTTCCATTTCCTTTTCAGGTGCATTGAGGATTTTGGTTAATTCAAGGAGTACTGTTTGTTTTTTTCCAAGCTGTGTAACTACTCGATTCCCACAAACAAATTGAACCCGGATCTTCTTCTTTTGGCGTTCCCAATCTAATACTTTTATTGCTCGAACCTCACCAGTAGCTCTTGGATGTGTACCGCCGCACCCGTTATCATCAAAATCCGGGATAATAACCAGGCGGATATCCTCTTTCACTTTTGTCTCTTTTCGCAGACTATATTGAGACAATTCTTCTTCTGTGACCCATTTCGTCTCAATCGGTCTGTTTTCTAGGATGACCTGATTTGCAAGTTCCTCTGCTTCCTCTATTTGTTGCTGGATAAGATGTTCCGTCTCTAAATCAATGGTGAGCATTTCTGCCCCTAAATGAAACCCGATTGTTTTGTATCCGAATAAGTTGTCAAATGCCGCAGATAAGAGATGCTGACCCGCGTGTTGCTGCATATGATCCAAGCGTCTTTCCCAATCGATAGTCCCTCTGACTTCTTTTCCTGTATTATCTATTGGCCCCTTAAGGTAATGTCGAATTTCTCCATTGATTTCTTCCACATTCATAACCTTTTTATCAGCAATTGTTCCCAGGTCATGCGGCTGCCCGCCGCCGGTTGGATAAAAGGCCGTTTGATTCAATACAATATACCAGCTGCCAGTTGGGTCTTGTTCTTGCTTTACCACCTTTGCTTTAAAAGTTTGTATGTATGAATCTTGATAATAAAGCTTGTTCTCCATGTTTGTGGTCACTCCAATATATATTTATAAACTCATTGTCTGAAAAAAAGGAAAATAAAGCAAGCAAACAAAAAACTGCTCCTCCTTTATTTGAGGAACAGTTTATTCTAACTCAAATGTGATTTAATTACTTCTTTTCTTTACGCTGTCCAAAAGAAGTAGGCATCGTTGGTGGTTTTTGTCCACCTTGTTGGAAACCGCCCATGCCTTGAGGAAAACCGCCCATTTGCGGATAGCCTCCCATTTGTGGGTGTCCCCCCATTTGCGGGTAGCCTCCCATTTGCGGATAGCCTCCCATTTGTGGATGTCCCCCCATTTGCGGGTAGCCTCCCATTTGTGGATGTCCCCCCATTTGCGGGTAGCCTCCCATTTGTGGGTGTCCCCCCATTTGCGGGTAGCCTCCCATTTGTGGATGTCCCCCCATTTGCGGGTAGCCTCCCATTTGTGGATGTCCCCCCATTTGCGGATAGCCTCCCATTTGTGGGTAGCCCATTTGCTGGTAAACAGGTTGTCCCGGAAATCCGCCAAAAAATTGTCTTTTTTCCAATTTTATCGCCTCCTAAACCGTCTCCATGCTAGTGTATGTCCACTATTAGGATAAGCATAGATTCTTACCTATTTATAAGAAAAAAATTCAATGTAAAAGGCTATCACACTTAGTTGATAGCCTCCAAATAATATTATCTCTTATTCCGTCACTTCTATTGACCCGCTTTTTTATCTTTTGTAATTTCACCACAGGCAATCCGTTTTCCAGAGTCTCCCGAAGGCGGTGTCATGCCATCATCTTTCCCTTCATCAATGACGATTGTGGTACCCTCTTTTGTAAAAAGTGATGTCTTTCCATCTTTCAAGGTGACATTGGGTGCCATTAAATCTGCTTTAACACTCCCATCATCCCCAACAATTAAATTAGGCAGGTCCCCTGCATGAGCACCTTTTGGATGAAGAAGTCCATGCTCCTTTTTATCAGGATTAAAATGGTTTCCTGCTGATTTAAAATCTGGAGCTTTACACTTTCCTTTATCATGGATATGAATCGCATGCTCCCCGGCTGGCAGGCCTTTTAAATCTACTGATAATTTTACGCCGCTGGATTGCTCAGCTACCTTTACTTTGCCGAGGGAATCTCCGACCGAATTATACATCTCCACTTCAACCTTTTTGATATTCTCTTCTGTACATCCTGTTAGAAGGAGAAGTGGAATGATCATCCAACTTTTCTTCATATGTATACCCCCACACTAGACAATTTGCCCTTAGTATGAACAATCCCGCTCTCCTTTATCCAATGAAAAAGGAACAGTATTGGGTTAACTGTTCCTTGGAGAGTGCTCTTGATTTTTCAATTGTTCTTCTAATTCTTTTGCCTTTTTTGCCTCGCGTTTAGAGACCAAAATGATGACGCGCATTGTTAGAAAGGCTCCAATTAGGAAAATCATAAAGGTGATCGCAGCAGGTATATATTCCGATTTATCTTCCGGAAAGTATAAAAACAATGAAAGTACCGATGGATGAAACATTTTTCTTCTCCCTTTCTCTAAAGGAACTGCTCTAATAATTCATTATAGCAACAAAAAACATTTCATACCACTTTCTCAATTTACCTATAACTGTTATTCTTCTATCACCTTTATTTTCTTAATGATTACATCCTTTTCAGGTTTATCTTGGGCGCCAACAGGTGTGTTAGCAATTTTATCCACGATATCCATGCCCTCAACCACTTGTCCAAAAACAGTATGACGATGATCAAGCCACGGTGTACCACCGTTTTTATCATATGCTTCAATAATTTCTTTTGGATATCCTGCTTTTTCCATTTGTTCTTTCATGGCTGGATCCAGTGACGAGCTTTGTACAATAAAAAACTGACTTCCGTTTGTATTACTGCCAGAATTAGCCATTGATAAGGCACCGCGGAGATTATAAAGGTTTTTGGAAAATTCATCTTCAAAAGGCTGGCCATAAATGCTTTCCCCGCCAGTACCATTACCATTCGGGTCACCGCCCTGGATCATGAAATCTTTAATGACCCGATGAAAAATTAGTCCATCATAGTAGCCTTCTTTACCATGTTCAATAAAGTTTTCAACTGCTTTTGGGGCATACTTAGGAAACAATTTGATTTTTATGTTTCCCATTGACGTTTCCATTTCAACGACCTTTTCATTATCTAGAACCTCTGTTGAAAGCTGAGGATAGACAGCATTTGACACGGTTTGGTCCCCTTCCTTTTGTTCCGCTTTTGGCGTGGTCTTTTTGGTTGTTGCATCTTCTTTCTCCGTGCTTGTCCCACATGCTGCCAAAACTAGAACAATTGTAAATAATGTTAGTAAGAATTGCAGATTCTTTCTCATATATCATTCCTCCAATTTTTTCACTTTAACCGAAATAAAATAATTTCACACATTGTTTTTAATTTACTATGTTTCATATTAAAATAAAAGAGGAAAAGCGAAAGGGGTGTTTTTTTGTGTCAGAATTACAAATTGGTAGTATTGTAACTGCCATTTATAAAACAGGGAAATATATCGGTGAAATAACGGAGGTACGCCCGCAGCATTATTTAGTACGAGTTCTAGCTGTACTTAAACATCCCATGCAAGGAGATTTACATAGCCCTAAAGATGCAGATGTACTAATTTTTCATGAAAGAAAAGCACTCAGCTATCGTGAGCAAGCGAATATTCCCCTCAAAATGGTTAAGCCCTTTGAGAATGAGGTTCCCGATTATAAGGAGTCATTAAAAGAGGCGTTAGCCAAAATAAAACAGGACTTAGCAGAAACACCTTCAGAATGGGCTGAAATGAGTCTGAGAGCCTTGGAATCGCTTGAAAAAGATTATAAAATATAAATGCTAAAGGCCAAATCAGTTTGAATGATTTGGCCTTTTATGCGAATTCATTTAATAACTTTGAGAAATCAATCCGATCCCCAATTGTCGTTGGTTCAGGTTTTTCTAAATAACGTTTATCCTTTTCAACGAGTTTGAATATATTAAAGGTAGTCAACGCATCATCAAGTGCACGATGATGTTTGCCTGTCCCTTCTTTCCCGTATTCCTGAACTGCCTTCCAAAGTCCCGTTTGATTTTGATCACCAAAGAATCGTTTATATTCCATGGAAAGATCCAGCTCCGAAGCCTTAAGCGGAAAAGCAACCCCAGCCTTTAAACAATTATGACGAAGCACCTTCATATCCATATTTCCCCAAGTAACAATGGTTGTTTCATAATTATGCTTATTGAATTCCTCCAATTTTTTAACAAGTTCAAATATAGATAAACCCTTGTCTACCTGCTGCTGAGAGATATGTAAAAAGGATTTACAGCGTTCAGTTAGTTTTGGGAATTTAAGTGGAGTAACAAAGGATGAAAACTGTTCTGTTACTTGATCATCTACGACTGCAACAATTCCAACTTCGATAATTTCCGCATAAAAATCCTTCATGCGTACATTCCGTTCAGGCATTGTAAACTCAAAATCGATAAATAAATGTTGCCGCCTTGCCCTCATCAATTTCACCACCTTTACGTTTACTCTTACTACATTATATAAAGAAACATGTACAAAAAATTGTGCTTTTTTTCTATTTTTTCTTATATTATAACACGAAATTAAATTTAATTTTTTAAATTTTAAATCAATAATCAGATAAAAAGAATATGATTATTTTTTTAGCTTAATGACAGCCATCGTACATCTTGATATGCATATCATGCGGTCTTGCTCGTCAGTAATTTTTATATCCCAGACTTGAGTTGATTTTCCTTGATATAGTACAGTTGCAATTGCTGTAACCTCACCCTCAGTTTTTGGCCGAACATGATTGGCATTAATCTCTAGACCCGCGACAGCCTCCGTTTCTTTATCTACCAATTCATAGGCTCCAACGCTGGCCACTGTTTCAGCCAAAGCAACAGATGCACCGCCGTGCAGTAATCCAAATGGCTGGCGAGTCCGCTCATCCACAGGCATGGTCGCCATAACCCTTCCTTTTTCGACTAAGGTAATCTCAATTCCTAGAGAATGTAGCAATGTATTTTCAATCATCTAAGTTCCTCCTATATGTAAACAGTTGTTATCTATATAAACTATTCGCCTTTTTAACTAATTTTCCTTTAATTCATCATTTTCCGCATAAAAAAACAGCCCAAGAGCTGTTTTTTCAATTTAGTAATAATAAGGAGCACCGAAGCCGGGATAAAAAGCCCCAGGGTAGCCTATGGGCGGTGGGGGCGGGGGATAAAAGCCAGGATATCCGTAACCACCATAAAATGGCCGGCTAATTAATGCGCCTCCTAATAAGCCTCCTAAAAATCCTCCAAGTAATGGCAACCCGAAACCAATAAATCGTTGATCTTGAACTTGATGAGGGTTCCGATAATAAGGGTACATGTAGCAAAACCTCCTTCCTAATACTCGCCTACACTATTTCATATGCGAAATGAAGGGGTTTGGAGTGGGCAAAAAAGCCTCCGAATGTCTCGTGAGGCTTTTTCAAAGCATTATTTCTCTATGGGTTCAAAGCGTTCAACAAATAAGGCAAGGGTACGGGCCATAATGCCGGTTGCACCTGCTGGACCTAGATCATAGGCTTTCGCGGTGGTGGCTGTCCCAGCAATATCCAGGTGCACCCATGGTGTCCCTTCGGCAAATTCACCGATAAAAGCCCCAGCAACCAACGCATGACCTTCACTGCCAGGGGAATTATTTAAATCGGCAACTTTACTGTTTCTTACCCGTTCAATCTCTGTTTCAAACAATGGCAGCTGCCACATTTGCTCACCGGCTTCATTCGAAGCTTCTAATACCTGTTTATATAATGGTTCATGGTTGGTCATTGCCCCAGTTGTATGGAGACCAAGTGCGGTAATTACTCCACCTGTTAAAGTTGCGACGTCGACAAGATAGTCTGCACCGTGTTGCTTAGCATAGGTTACCGCATCCGCTAGAACAAGCCGTCCTTCAGCATCAGTATTTAATACCTCGATGGTCTTACCACACATCGATGTAATCACGTCATCAGGCTTAAAGGCATGGCCGCTAATCATATTATCCGTAGAAGGAATAACCGCGACCACATTTTGCTCCGGCTGAATTTCACCGATGATTTCCATAGCACCAAGAACCGCAGCTGCTCCGCCCATGTCAGTTTTCATCCCAACGATCCCTGATTTCGTTTTAATGGAGTAACCGCCCGTATCAAAGGTTATGCCTTTTCCAACTAAACCTATAACATCATTCCATTCATCTTTCCCTTGATATTTAAGGACAATCATTTTAGGAGGCTCTGTTGATCCCTGATTCACGGCAAGGAAAGCTCCCATTCCAAGCTTCTCTATTTCAGCTTTATCCAAGATTTCCACCTCGAAAGCATATTTACTTCCAAGTTCTTGTGCATAATTAGCTATATCTGTTGCAGTTAACATATTGCCCGGGATGTTAACGAGCGTTCGTGCCGAATTAGTTCCTTTACCAAACGCATGTCCTACCTTTAACGAAGCTAATACTTCTTCTCCATCAAGGCTGTCACAATAAATCGTTAGATGATCCAGCTTTTTCTCTGGCTCGTTCGATTTTTGCTTGTACCCTTCAAATTGATAAGTTGAGAGGGCAAAGGCTTCGCTCAGCGCATGGGCAGCATCCAAACCATCCACTTGTTCAGTCGTAAAGGAATCTAAATAAGTGGCTGCTTCTTCAAGTTTATTTGCCTTCACTTCCTTAAAGAGCCTTCCAAACGCAGATTTTAGTTTATCAAAGGTAAACTCTTTTTCCTTCCCAAGGCCGACAAACCAAATACGTTTTGAGCCGATTTTACCTAAACTATGTACTTTATTGATATTTTTTAACTTAGCTGAAATGTCACCTGATTTTACAAGCTCTTTTAATTGACCATTGAATGCCTCATCGAGCAATGCTAATATTCCTGTGAATTTTTCAGGTTTATCAAAGAGTCCAATGATTAAACCTTCATGCTCTGTTGATAGTTCAAGTTCTTTTTTAACATCAAACAAGTTACTTCACCTCCAGATTATTCGTGTTTAATTATAGCGAATATCGGTGTTTATTTCGAGCAACTAATTATTTTTTAAAAATAAAAAACAGGCCCAGCAGCCTGCTTTTATCTCTTCTCAGAACTTATATACTGCCCGCGGAAGACTTGCATCGATTTATCTTCATTTAATGACTTAAGTGTTTGCTCTGTTAGTTTTCCATTACCTTTTTGTACCACATAAATATCGAGTTTCTTTTTACCCCACTTATTATAAACATCTTCAACTGTTTCATAATAAAGGTCTAGTTCATTCCCTTTGATAGCCCCGCCCTTATCAGCAACCACACCATACCCATATCCAGGGATAAAGAGAATCGTTCCAATAGGGAATACGTTTAGGTCTGCGGCAATCGTAGAAAACAAATCACGTTTTACTTTTACACCGGAGTAAGTTATCCCATATTCAGGGTGGCCTTCACTTTTCCCTGTAGATTCTACTCCTGCTGTATAACCAGTGGCAGTAACCGTTTGTTTAGGATATTTCGACCAATCGATTTCGTTCTCCAAGGACCTTTGGGTTCCTGAAACATGTTCAGTCGATGCAAGAACAGACCCAAACTGGTTTAAAAACAATTGTGCATTTACTCCAGAGATTGATTGGAAGGTCGCAAAGACAGCCATTAAGAAGAGACAAACCATGGCTAAACGCCTACTCCAATGTTTCATTTTATTCATCAAAATTTTCACTCCTCCCAAAATATTCATTCCCAAGTTGCAGGAAAATATTCAAAATAGGAAAAGGGAAATTTTTCATGTATTTATTGCAAATCATAAAAAAAGGCTTTTACCAAGAGGGAATTGTCTTTCTTTCCCCTTGGTAAAAGCCTTAAAACATTTGGTATCCATTTTTGCGTAATAGTTTAATCGTGAAACCAGCAGCAACTGCACCAGCTAGTCCACTAATTAAAATAAGAATATCAGCAGTGGCTAACGAAGTAAACCTGTGGCCCAACTCACTAAATGCCATTTTACTATTTGTGAAATACTCACTAAAACTCACTTTATCTACAATAAAAATGGCTACAATAGGATAAACTACAGCCATAACCCACGACATGCGCAGCAACATATTAAGAATAAATCCAATTCCAAAAAATAAAACAAAGAAAAGTAAAATCGATATGATTAAGACAACAATGCTCATTTGCATCCGAGATTCCCCCTTATACATCAACATTTAGTGTACTGAATGTCGAAAAAGGAGTCAATATAAACGAATATTTTTCTTTTATATACAAGAAAAAAGCCCCTCGAATAATTCGAAGAAGCATCTCAATTTATACGATAAACTTTATTCTTTTTTCTTGCCAGTTCCTTCGCAGCAGCTGCAGGTTTCTGATCCCCCTAGAACTAGTTGAAAATAGCCTTTCCCGGAACAATAATCACACGTTTTTGAATCTACGATCTTTACTGTCATTCTTAGTCAACTCCTTAATAATTAACTTAATTTTCTGATAATATATCAAGAATTTCCTAAAAAAGAAAGGACGGAAATCTGGCAAATTCAATCGAGAAAGCGGATACATGTCAAGTTTTCTTACAAATACTAGTTGTCACTTAAATTTTCTAAAAATTACAAAAATAACTTATAAGCTGTATATCCAAACTGGTCCCCTGGGTTTAAATCATCAATACCTTGCTTCGAGAAGGTAATATCATTTCTAATTAAATATTGGAGTATGATGGATGCATCTTTTTCATGGAGCAGTTCTTCTGGTGCCATAAATCTCGCTTCAAAAAGTTCGTTATCCTGATGACTCACCACCTGTTCATTCACCGGTTCAAGTAGAAAATGGAGCAAATTATCGCTAATTTCTCCTTTAATCACACCAGTTCTTAGGCCAATGAGTCCCTTCACCTGACATTGGATGCCGGTTTCTTCCAATACTTCTCTAATAACAGCCTCATCCGCTGTTTCTCCCATTTCAACAAAGCCTGCGGGCAGTGACCATTTGCCCTTTAAGCCGCCATATCGTTTCTTTACGACGAGCCATTTCCCCTCATATGACCTGACAACACCTGCAACAGCTAACCAAACCTTGCCCCGTTTTTCATGATTACTCACTCAGACTCCCCCTCACAAAGTATTACTTAATTTAATCATAACAAAAAAAGGACAGATATTTCTCTGCCCTTTTATCTATAATAATTTTAAAAAACATTAAATTTTCCTTTTTTCAATACAAGTCCAGCGCCGCCAATCATATAAAGAGAACGGTTATCGACTACTTTTTTCATGAAGGATGCTTTTGCACCGGTAATTTTTTTACCAAATACAACTCCGATCGCATCATCTTCGCCTAGGGAGCAAACGGTCCCTTTATTATCGAACGTGAAAGTTTCTAGCTCCGATTTATTACGAACTAAAGCCGCGATATTACGGGCACAAACTTCCCCTTGCTGCATGGCAATCTGTGCAGTCGGTGGATATGGGCGGTTGATTTCTTCATTAATCATCAATGAACTATCACCGATCATGAAAGTATCATCGAAACCAGGAACGCGAAGATCCGGCTGAACTTTGACCCGGCCTCTCATTGCTTCAAAGCCTGATTTTTCAACAATAGCATTCCCGCGAATTCCTGCGGCCCACACGACAGTACCCGCCTTGATTTCACGTGGTTCCTCTTCACCTTTAGCGACAAAGATGCCTTCTTCCGTACATTCTTTAATCGCTGTTCCGATTAAGAATTCAACACCTTTTCGTTCTAATTGTGCCACTGCATAATTCACTAGTTCAGGATCAAAACCTGGGAGTACTGTTGGGGCAGCTTCGACACAAATAATTTTTACTTTATGTGAATCCACATCATACTCATGACATAATTCAGGAATTCTATTTGTTAATTCCCCAAGGAATTCAATTCCCGTAAAGCCAGCACCACCGACAACAATAGTCAAACGATTGTCGTTTTTCTCTTCTTCCATATTGTATGTCGCAAATTGGTATTCAATATGTTCACGCAATTGACGAGAGGAGTTTACATTTGAGATTCCAAAAGCAAATTCTTTTAATCCTTTGATCCCAAATGTTTCTGGTTCACCACCAAGGGCAATAACGAGGTAGTCATAGTCGACTTCCCCTTTTTCCAAAATAACCTTCTTGTCATCTTTATTAATTTCTACGACAGTATCTTGAACAAAATCCACTTTACTGCGGTCAATTACATCACGGATATCATAACGTACACGGTCATGATGCAATGTGCCTGCAGAAGCCTCATGCAGCCATGTGGTTTCATAATGATAGTCATTTTTATTTACTAAAACAATGTCAGCTTCATTCACGCCGATTAACTTCTGTAAGCGAACTGTTGTCATTAGTCCACCGTAACCAGCACCGAGAATAACAATTTTAGGCTTTCTCAAAGTGATCACTTCCACCCTTTATTTTTTAGATAATCCCTTTTTTCTTAGTTTCCACTGCTATGACCATTTTTATTTTGTATAATAAAAAAATGTATGTGATATAATTCACGAATAAGGCCAAAAAAAACAAGTTTCCTGGTATCCATATAGATCAAGCAAGGAAATTACTAAGAATGCTATATATTACTACTTGACATAAAAATTTGCTTTTTATGTCACAAAAAATTAACAATCTATCCTCAATACATCTTATGCTACTTTTACACGATTATCAAGCGATTTTCATAAATTTTTCTTTAAGTTTTAGAGATTATTGAATTGGATTTGACTAATAAATAATATTTTGAAAATTGCCTTAGTTTTGAATATTCCACCCCTTAAAGATGTGAGAATTTTTTGTTTTATGATATTATGAATGAAGGAGTCTGTTACTACAGGTTGGGGGGATGCGGAGTGGAAGAGAAGCAAGAGGTTTATGATATTACAATCATTGGCGGAGGTCCTACCGGTTTGTTTACTGCTTTTTACGGGGGTATGAGACAAGCCTCAGTGAAGATTATTGAGAGCTTACCACAACTGGGCGGCCAATTGTCAGCGCTTTACCCGGAAAAGTATATTTATGATGTTGCTGGTTTTCCAAAAATCCGTGCACAAGAACTAATAAATAATCTTAAAGAACAAATGAGCAAATTCCAACCTGCGGTTGCACTAGAGCAATCGGTTGAAAAGCTGGAGAAACAAGAAGATGGAACGTTTAAATTAACAACAAACAAAGAAGTTCATTATTCTAAAACCATTATTATTACAGCAGGCAATGGTGCCTTCCAACCACGCCGTTTAGAACTCGAAAGTGCTGCTCAATATGAGCGTAAAAATCTATATTACTTCATTGAGGATTTAAATCAGTTTGCAGGTCAAAAAGTAGTTGTTTTTGGCGGCGGCGATTCTGCAGTTGACTGGGCCTTGATGTTAGAGCCAATTGCTGAGCAAGTTTCGATTGTCCACCGCAGAGATAAGTTCCGTGCTCACGAGCATAGTGTAGAAAACTTATATAATTCCAAAGTAAATGTAAAGACACCTTATGTTCCTGTAGAATTAGTTGGTGATGAAAGTGGAATTAAACAGGTTGTTCTTGAAACTGTTAATGGTAAAGAGAAAGTTAAAGTAGATGTCGACGCTGTCATTTGTAACTATGGATTCGTTTCTTCCCTTGGACCAATTAAGGAATGGGGCTTAGCCATCGAAAAGAATTCGATTGTAGTCAATTCTAAAATGGAAACGAGCATCCCTGGAATCTATGCAGCTGGAGACATTTGTACCTATGAAGGAAAAGTGAAATTAATTGCCTGTGGCTTTGGTGAAGCACCAACAGCAGTTAATAACGCTAAGGCCTTCATTGATCCGAAGGCAAAAATTCAGCCATTACACAGTTCTTCAATGTTCAATAAATAAGAAAAAGCGTCCCTTTGTATGGACGCTTTTTCTTATTTATATTAGCATTCTTCCGGTGTACCAGTAGCAGTAGCTGTTCTAAACGATGACCCACATCCACATGATGCAATCGCATTCGGATTGTCAATGGTAAAGCCGCCGCCCATCATTGATTCCTTATAATCAATCTTGGTTCCTTGTAAAATGGCTGCACTCTCTTTATCGACTAAGATTTGAATTCCAAATTGTTCAAGTTTCAAATCATCTTCATTTACTGTATGTTCAAAGCCCATCCCGTAAGATAAACCGCTGCATCCACCGCCTTTTACGCTGACACGTAACAATGCGCCTTCTTCTTCGTTATGCTTCATCATTTCTTTAATATGCAGCGACGCCGCTTCTGTTAAAATAACTACATCATTACTCATTGTAATACCCTCCCTAAATGAGGCTTTTAATTTATTATATACACGTATTGTTAACTACTCAAATAATACGATTCCTTCGTACTATCCTATGAAATATATATAAATAAGGGAGCGGCAGCGCTCCCTATTTTAAAACATTGGATTATCTTCCAAGTATTGATAAATGTTATCGACCAATTCGTCAGGTGTTTTTCCTGTGACTACTTCTCCATTTACAAGAGCGTATAACGTAGTCGCACATTTACCGCAATATCCAAGACATCCATATTCAATAATATCCAAATTAGGATCTTTTTCTAATTTCTCAAGTGCCTTTTGTGCACCATTCGCAAGATTGCTTATACAAAATTCGATGATGGGTTGAATCATTGCTTTCACCTCTCCACAACTAATTATCCTACTCCATTTCATCCACTCCGTCAAATACCATGTATACTATATCGATGTCAAGAAAATCATGAAAATTGTTGTTATTTTGACATAATTCCGCTATACTCGAATGTGTTAAAGGAACGGAATTATTTTGCTACTATTTTTTTATGACATTTTAGGCAACTTTAAATATGAAATGGGATATTCAAAGGGGAAATAAAAATGAAAAACCTTGTAATTCTTGGTGGCGGCTACGGCGGGATGAAGATTCTAAATGAAATTCTCCCTAACCATTTACCCGAGGACATGACGATTACACTAGTGGACCGTGTACCTTACCACTGCTTAAAGACGGAGTACTACGCATTAGCAGCAGGAACGATTTCTGACAAAGAAGTAAGAGTTGATTTTCCAGAGCACCCGCGATTAAAAATAGTGTATGGTGAGATAATCGGGATTCAAACAACTGAAAAAAAGATCACTCTAAAGGACGCTGCGCCTATCGACTATGATGACGTAATCATTGGTCTAGGCTGTGAGGACAAGTATCATGATGTTCCTGGAGCCGATCAATTTACCTACAGTATTCAATCAATTGAAAAATCTCGACTTACCTACTCTGTCTTAAATAATTTGGGACCTGGCTCAGTGGTTGGTATCGTAGGCGCTGGTCTTAGCGGCGTGGAACTAGCAAGTGAATTGAGCGAAAGTCGTGAAGACCTAAACATCAAATTATTTGATCGGGGAAAACATATTCTCTCTGCTTTCCCGGAACGATTAAGCAAATATGTAGAAAATTGGTTTGTAAAACACAATGTCGAAATTATTAATAACTCGAATATTACCAAAGTGGAAGAAAATTTATTATACAATCACGATCAGCCGATCCATTGTGATGTCATCGTTTGGACAGCAGGAATCCAAGCCAATAAAATTGTCCGCGCTATGGACGGGGAAAAAGATGGAATGGGAAGACTAGTGATAAGCCCACTTCACCACCTGCCCAATGATGAACATGTCTTTATTCTCGGCGATTGCGCAAGTCTTCCTCATGCACCTAGTGCTCAATTAGCGGAAGGTCAGGCGGAACAAATTGTTGAAGTATTAAAAAGACGTTGGAAAGGCGAAGAGCCTCCAACATCTTTCCCGCAAATTAAATTAAAGGGGATCCTTGGTTCCCTTGGGAAAAAGCACGGATTTGGGATGATGGCAGACCGCGCTATTACAGGACGTGTCGCCCGTTTGCTTAAATCTGGAATTCTGTGGATGTATAAGTTTCATAACGGTTAATATAAAAAGCGCAAGCGCGTTGAACAGGTGCGTGAGTCTAGACGAGCCGGCGTGAAGGTTGTTCTTTAACCTTCAGGACGGATTGGCTGTAGACCTTCGAGCCCCTAGGCGCTGGAGCTGGATTCAAACGAAGAAGCATTCCATTCTGGAATGCTTCTTCGTTTCTAAATAGCCTTATATCCATATTTCTCTAGTTCTGCGAAAATGGTTTTTAAACGCGGGTTCCCTTCGCCAACGATTTTGTCTTTGATGACAACCACTGGATAAAACATATCCTCTTCAATTACTTTTTCTGCAAAAGAAATCTTTTCATTCTCCCCACTTGGCTGATAAATATCCACGTAGGTCATTTTAAACGGTTGGTCCGGAAATTTTCTAGCAATTGCTGCTTCTAGCCATTCAAACGTTTCTTTGGAAGATGGTAAATTGACACAACTCGGGCACAATTGTTCCGCACCATAAACAACAATTTCTACTTCTGCACAATTCATCTAATTATTCCCGCCTTTTTATTTCAGGTTAACTCATTTTTACGATATTAACCACGAAAATGTCTATAAATGTGTGTTTTCCTAATTTCTGATAATGGATTTTTCACGATGATGACATTATAATATAAGTATAGGAAGGGAGTCGATTAATTTGGCAGAACAAGAAATTTTTGAACAAGTTCAAGAAGTATTAGATAAATTACGTCCATTTCTTCTTCGCGACGGCGGAGATTGTGAATTAGTAGATGTTGAAGAAGGCATTGTCAAACTTCGCCTTTTAGGTGCATGCGGAAGCTGCCCTAGTTCAACCATCACACTTAAAGCTGGTATCGAAAGAGCACTTTTAGAAGAAGTACCAGGGATTGTGGAAGTAGAACAGGTATTTTAATAATCAAAAAAAGTGATTGCCATCCATAGGCAATCACTTTTTTAATGAAAACATGTTTTAGTACAGCCATTCCAGTAAAGGCAGGTTTAAACGCTTGATTGGAGCGTCAGTAAGTTGATAAAAACCCGCCAAAAATTGTTCATATTCTCCGGACTGACGTAAAATTCTCATTAACTTTTCTTCCAATACTTTTTTGTCCTGTTCTGATGTAGTAATATAATAACTTTCAATACATTCAAAATAGTGGAGCGGAAAAATTAACCGGGAATACAATAATCGCCAGGAAAATGGCGACAAAGGGGCAACACTTTGATATTCTTCAAAAAAGCGCTTTAATTCTACATCATAGGTCTGGGAATTGTGAAGATATCTTTCCCTAGTCCATTCAGCGATGTCCCGGCTGCGATGGTCAAATACCCAGTCAAACGGATTTTTAATCATATAATTATTGAGCGGCCCCCAAGTCTTTTGTGTGAAACGTTCATGACAAACCGTGCCGCTATCCGTTTCAAGTGGTTCATCATCAATCTCCGTATCCACAAGATATTGAATAGCGTTTTCTGTTAAGCCTAGATAATAGGGGAAGGAATCAATAAACATCCGCTGAAATTCATCCTCAGGTGTTTGAAATAGAAGACCATTCCACACCTTTTCCATCTGCTCAAGTCGTTTTTCCCATAAGGACTTCCATTGTCCGATCCTGCTAGACCTCTCAATTTGAAAGGGAACTCTTCTGCCGCGTTCATGGAATTTTGCTAATTTCCTGCCCAATTTAATTTTTTTTTGTTCTTCTAGTTGCCGATTTGCAAGGACACAATATTTATTTTTTTCCCATTCCGTAATTAAATGCCCTTCTTTAGACGGCAAAATGACGGGAACATTATGATCACCATAATTTCGTAAATGCTCCGCGATTTTCTCAAGTTCGGCAATATCTTCTTCTGCCTTTCCCGCTGGTTTGGAGATTAAATAGAGCCAGCCATTTCCTCTTAACGCGTCAAACCTTTCCAGTTTTACATATTCATCGACCGTAACGCCATATTGATTTTCCAGCATTTTTTGAAGCATTTTTAGTCCACCTCATTTCTTTCCCTTTTCTTACCTCATATATATGTTTTAGCTTAAGAAAACTTGTTCTTGAATAGCTTAGAAAAATGAAGGAGAATATAAGGTTTTAACCATGCTCTTTTTTAGGCATCTTTTGCATAAGTTAGAATAATACAGTATATATATAGTGAAAATCCACAGAAAAGGTGATCAAAGGAATGGCAGACCACAAAAACGTAAATCTAACCGAAATAACTGCACGCAGATGGCTGAATGAAAGGGGCGTCAAAGTACAGGACATCGCTGATTTAGTTTTCTTTTTACAGGAAAAATATCATGAGAACTTGAAAATGGAAGACTGTTTAGCAAACGTGGAACGCGTTCTTTCCAAACGTGAGGTTCAGAATGCAATTTTAACAGGAATACAGCTGGATGTACTTGCCGAAAAAGGAATGCTTGAGGAGCCTCTCCAATCAATTATCGGAACAGATGAAAGTCTTTATGGAGTCGATGAAATTCTAGCCTTTTCGATTGTAAATGTATATGGTTCGATCGGTTTTACCAATTACGGATATATCGATAAATTAAAACCTGGAATATTAGCGCACTTAAATGATAAATCAACAGGCGAGTGCCATACTTTTTTAGATGATATCGTCGGGGCGATTGCAGCTGCCGCATCGAGCCGACTCGCACACCGGGCGGCTAGGGCTGAGAGTGAAAAGAAATGAACCATAAAAGGATGGGTTTCCCCATCCTTTTTAAATTTCCCATTGATCTAAGGAATCAACGGTGTAGGTTGGCATCCGGTCATAGCCGGAAAGCAATTCTTTCGTGGTTACCCCTGTATGTACTAGTAAGGTATCCATCCCGGCATTCATGCCTGCTAGAATATCCGTGTCATAATAGTCCCCGACCATTAATGTCTCTTCTTTCGGTGTTCCAAGTACCTTTAAAGCCTGTTCCATGATGATTGCTTCGGGTTTGCCAATAAAAATCGGTTTGGTTTGTGTAGAAACGGTAATAACGGAAGTTAGTGAACCATTCCCTGGAACCAAGCCTCTTTCTGTAGGGATCGCGATATCTCCATTAGTAGAAATGAACGTCGCTCCGTTGCGGACGGCCAAACAGGCAACGGTCAATTTTTCATAACTGATTTCCCGGTCGATTCCTACCACGACAAACTCAGCATCTTCTCCGGCAAATTGCAGTCCCTTTTCCTCTATTGCTGTCCGTATCCCCTCTTCCCCAATCACATAAATGCGCGCATCATTCTTTCGTTCATATATATAGTTAGCCGTCGCTTGGCTTGTTGTGAACACCTGCTTTTCTTCCGCTGGGATGTCAAACTGGGTCAACTTATCAGCAACTTGTGCTGGTGTCCTTGAGGAATTGTTTGTAACAAAAAGATAGGGTATCTGTTGATCCCGGAGTTTTTTTACAAAGTCTGACGCGGCTTCGATCCGCTCTGACCCCTTATACATGGTTCCATCTAAGTCAATTAAATAACCTTTGTAATTTTTCATATCTCTCACTCCAAAAAGTTTTTTTCCATATATAACAAAAAGACCGTGCATAACGGTCTTAATATATTATCAATTTCTAAACGCTGAAACTGGTCCTAACTCTGTGGTAAGATATTCACGAACGTTGGAGGCAAAATTCCCTAACTCATGTAAATGCTTGGTAAACATCTCTTGAAGTTCGTGATGATTAACATCTGTATAAGATTGGACAAGCATTTTTCGATATTGAATCAGGACTTTCAAACTATTTCCAGTTTCAGATGAAATAACTCTTTCATCCATTAAGATATCAATGATGTCTTCGTAACTGCCTGGGTCGCGCATAATAAACCCATCAATCATTGCATTTCCGACGTCCAAAACGGACTCAATCATCATATGGTTCACACGCTCTAATGCTGCCTTTTCAAGTGGGTTGGACCACTCTTTTTGACTTAAGAATAGTTGAATTTGCATTTCTAAAAATTTCAGTATCTCTTCAATTTTTTCTCGATCAACAAAATACATATGAGCACCTTCTCCATTTTTCTAAGATCGTATATCTTTGCAAGCGCAGACGGTCAGGCATAGAACTTTCCAGATTCCAAATTTATTGTAACATAATTTGACAGCCTTCGCGTTTTTCGATTGATAAAACTTTGAAAATTGTGTATAAATCTTTACTCCCCTTGATTGGTTTTATTTGTTACTATATAGAAGATGTCTAAAAATATCTATTTTTATTAAAGGAGACCATTAAATGAGTGAACGTTTTTTCTTATACGATGATACAGAAGATACAAAAACAAGATTTGTCAGCTTTGTCGGCGAAAATCAGCGCTTTGATTTAGCGATTGTTCAAAGTGACCGTCATTATGGAAAGCATCTTGTTCTTGATATGCAAGGAAGCCGTTTTGCAATTATTGGCTTAGATGATTTGCAAGAGGAAGGATATTTAGAATTCGCATTTCAATTAAATGAAGAAGATGCGGAGGAATTAAGATCCTTTTTAATGGAATTAGTGTAATGGTTCGACATGAATTATGCTCCCTTTGAAAATAATAATCCTAAAGGGGGCGTAAGTATGACAAAAAATGAAGAAGAAAAGTATACGGATTTATCCAATGTTGAAAAACAAAGGAACTTTCTTACAGCAGAAGAATTTCCAGAAGGTCCTTTTGGCTCTGCCATTCGTCAAGACGAACCAGTTGAGAACAAAAGCACACCATGGAAAGAAGGGCAACGGCCTTACAGTGCCTTTAATTATGAAAATAAAACCCTTCATCAAGATCTTCCTCGGCAAATGGACGGGGCCCATCCAACCCATGATGACCCCGAAGCAGACCAGCAGCCGCCATATAGTGAATCAACATAAAGAAGGGCCAGCAAGCTTGGCCCTTCTTTTATTTTTTCACTTTTTTCAAGACAAAATAGGCACAGCCAAAATTACAGTATTCATACAGATATTCACTTAGTGTGCTAATTTTTGTATCGAAAGTAGCTTTTTGGTTTTGGTCATCGAAAAACCCCTTTAATCGGAGTTGTCCATATCCCCAATCCCCCACTACATAATCATATCTTGTTAGAATATCACTAAATCTCGCTTTAAGGGCTTCTTCATTAAATCCGTTTCGGTGTTCTTGGACGATTTCATAAACGGCGTTGTTCATTATTATCAAGATATTTCACCTCTTTTGCCAGCTAATTCCTACTACCCATTATAACCGATTCCCCATCAATTACTAAGAAAAAAAATCACCTTATTGGCTATTCTAAGAAAAGGAGGTGTTTAAATTGAAAAAATTAGTCATCATCTTGGGATTATGTACGGTAACGGCTTTAACAGGCTGTACTAAGGATATGAGCAACCGAGATGTCTATGAAGAAAGCGGTAATACCATTAATGTCAACAATAAAAGGCATGACCTCTACAATGAAGGAGCAAGCCGTGGGATGCGTAATGTGAGTAACAATTACGGCTTCGTACGTCATCAAAAAAGTCCGCTAATGAACGATAATATGGCTAATGACCATTATTCTGCATTAGACCGTGAACAGGCGGCCAATATTATTAGTAAATTAAGTACAGATATTCCCAATGTACATGATGTATCCACACTTGTTACTGACCAAGAAGTGTTAATTGCTTATAGTACCGATTCAAAAGACCGCAATTTGACTGCTGATCAAGTGAAAAAATCAGCAATGTCCGTCGTTCCAAGGTATTACCATGTCTATGTTACTGACAATAAAGTGTTAAGAAGAGACGTAGAAAATTTGGCAAACGTTGATTCCACAAGCCGAAATGCCCGTAATTTGGTCAATGGGCTAATTACACAGATGAAAAAATCACCACAAGGGCAGCGGATAAATGCAAGTGAGGACGAAAATGGGCGAACTGCGGACGACAATATGGGCAGGGACAATCGATAAAAGAAGAGTTCAGTCAACTTGACTGAACTCTTTGTTTTAGGCTTCTTGAGCTTTTTCTTCCCCAAGCATTTGCTTGTGTTTCGCTGCTGCGTTCACTTGCTCGTCAGCATGATAGGAGGACCGAACTAGCGGACCTGCTTCACAATGACTAAAGCCTTTGCTTAATGCAATTTGCTGTAATTCTTTAAATTCATCTGGGCTATAATATTTTTCAACCTTAAGATGACTTTTTGTCGGCTGTAGATATTGACCAATAGTCATAATATCGACATGATTTGCTCTTAAATCATCCATCACTTCAAGTATTTCTTCCTTTGTTTCACCAAGTCCAACCATTAAGCTCGATTTTGTTGGAATATTCGGCTGCATTTCTTTAGCACGACGGAGGAATTCAAGGGAACGATCGTATTTCGCCCTAGCTCTTACTCTAGGGGTCATCCGTTTAACCGTCTCAATGTTGTGATTTAAGATATCAGGTTTTGCATCCATTAACAGACGTAAATTTTCTTCTTTCCCGCCCATATCAGATGGAAGCACTTCAATGCTTGTAAATGGATTTTTGCGGCGAATAGCGCGGACTGTTTCGGCAAAAACAGCTGCTCCGCCATCTCTAAGATCATCACGAGCTACTGCGGTGACCACGACGTGTTTTAAGTTCATCAATTGAACGGAGTCCGCCACTCTTTCAGGTTCTTGCCAATCCAACTCTGTTGGCAATCCAGTTTTAACTGCACAGAAACGGCATGCGCGTGTACATGTATCACCAAGGATCATGAAAGTAGCCGTACGTCTTTCTGCCCAGCATTCATGAATATTAGGGCAGCGTGCTTCTTCACAAACCGTATGAAGGTTTTTTTCACGCATCATTTTCTTCAAGCCCGTATAGGACTCATTTGTGTTAAGTTTTATTTTTAACCAATCCGGTTTTCGTAAAATATCTTCTTTCTTACTCATTAATTGCTACACCCCTTGAAGCTAGAAATGGATCCTCATTGTCACTTTAACATACTAAAAAAATATCGACAAGCATATCGGGTTAATTATTATGATGAACTGTTCCATCGGCAAAAAATATTGTTTACCATTTATTAACCATAATGAAATGGTTTATAAAACATAAACTAACCTTGTACATTAATTGGAAGGAGGATTCTTGTGCGGGTAGTTCTATTATTGGGAACTTTTCTTTTATTCTTTAGCACTTCATTGGCTGTTACGGACGTTAGTGCCGCTGCAAATGAACCGAATCCATACCAAGAACGAATGAAGCTGTATAAGAAGGTGGAAACCGTTACACAAATTCCTTGGTACTATTTAGCGGCCATTGATCAATACGAAAGAAGCATCCGCCAGGTCCGCAGAGACTTACCTAAACCAGATAGTGTGATCGGCATCTATTTTCGCCCGGAAGAGTGGTCTGGATTAACCAATCCAAATCCTATGGAAGAAAACCCAGCCACGATTCAATTTTTTGATGGAAAAGGAGTAGATGGGGATGGGGATGGGAAAGCAAGTGCTAAAAATGATGAGGATGTCCTCTATGCGTTTGCAAAATATCTCCTATCATACGGTGTCGATCATGATAATATAAAAATCGGCTTATGGAATTATTATCATCGTGATAAAACGGTTAGTATCATTGCTGGAAAAGCAAAAATATATCGGCATTTCGGTCGGATTGACTTAGATACTCAAGTATTTCCTGTCCCAATTCGCAGTAATCACAGTTACCGAAGCACGTGGGGGTCTGCCCGCGGCTGGGGCGGCCGCAGGATACACGAGGGTACTGATATCTTTGCTGGTTACGGCGTTCCTGTTCGAGCAACGAACTATGGGATTGTTGAAATGAAAGGCTGGAATAAGTTTGGCGGCTGGAGAATCGGTATTCGCGATATTAATAATACCTATCATTATTTCGCCCATTTAAGTGGTTTTGCTAAGGATTTAAAAATCGGTCAAGTGGTTGAGCCAGGAATGCTAATTGGCGGTGTAGGAAGTTCTGGTTATGGCCCTCCTGGAACCTCAGGAAAATTCCCTCCCCATTTACATTACGGGATGTACAAAGACAACGGTGTCACCGAATGGTCTTTTGATCCTTATCCGCATTTAGCAAAATGGAAGCGGATGGAACGGATGAATGCACGCAAAAAATAGGACTTTCCACTGTGGAACGTCCTATTTCTTCGTGTCTGATTTCTTCGTGTCTGTCTGTTTATCAGGAAGTTGAATCGATGGGGTTATCCCGCTGCCGCCATTATAGAATTGCGGAACATCTCCTTGGATGAGCGAACCATCAACAGGGATACTTTGTGTCAGTTTGGTGATTTTCGTAGCAAACGGTGTAATGATTTGGACAGATACTTCGATATGTATCGAAACATCAACCCAGGTATTATTAATCCCTACTTCTTTCGTTTCAATTTTTACATCTGGCTCCACTTCACCAATGGCATGAAACTTGACTGGAATTTTCGGTCCTATATTTCCTAATAATGAAATATTGGTTGCTTGACCGAGCGGGACGTACCACATAATCCCGTCTTCCTTATTCGAATTTTGCGTTTCTATTTCTACATCAGTTAACTGCTCCAGTGAGGAAAGATCGCCTTTTTTGGCTGCTTTCAAGTTCTTTTGAATTTGTGCAGTTGTTTCCGCTAAAACCCGGTTTATATAAACGGTATTAAGTTTGACGTTTGACGCCTTTCCATTTTCACTTGGCAGAATTACAATGACTTCATTGTCTTCCCCAGTATCAGTTGTCCGTTTTGTGATCGCCTTATTTATGACCAATGATGCAATATTTCGGGTTTCAGAGGTAGCAATTCTCATCAAGGTAGGTTCAATCCCCTTATTTACAAGCCATAATCCAGTCGCGGTAGAGAATAGAAAAAAGACAAACGTCAATAGCATGACATAACGGAAAGGCAGCGGTCCCTTTTTAGGCCGCCGTCTGCGAAACTTCGCCAAGAAAATCACCCCTTCAAGCTATATGTATGCTTTAAAAAGAGGAACTAGCCTAAAAAAGTGGCTAAAATATTGGGTAATGGTTATCAATAAAAAAGCTTGCTGTTTCTAGCAAGCTTTTTAGATCATTTTTAATAATGCGTCTCTGCCAATCATGCCAGGATGAATCCCTAATTCCTCTGCCTCAGCAGTAACAGACTCTAACGGGGCATTCAGAAGCTGTTCAATGGTCCTTACTCCGACGGCACGGCCGGCAATTATTTTGCGGTCCTTTAGCTTTTCATTTAACAAACCTACGTCTAAGGCACCGCACATGATATACCCTTTATCATTTGAGACCGATAGCAAGGTTGTTTTCGGAAGTAACACTGAAACACCGATAAACATATGTCCATTTATATTAATGGGTAAAAGATCAACCACAGATTCCCCACACTCCTTTCCTCCCTATCACATTATGATTAGAAAGGAAAAAGCGTGTTTAGGGGCTATGATTGCCTTTGTAATTTCCACTTTAAGATATCGCGAAGAAATTCCGGTAAGAAGTATTTCTTTTCCTTATGTGGCAGTATCTCTTTGAAAAAGTGACCAAATGTGAACATATCCGGAAGAGCCAAACTATATTTGCGTTCATAATCCAAATGCATTCCATTTACGAGGATGATTTCATCCTGGAAGCTAATTTGGTCGTAGACAAATACCCCTAATAGAGTCCCTCTAAATCCAAGACCTTTAATGTGTTTATGGACTAACTCTTCATTTTTTGATTCCCACAATACCTTTTCTAATTCAAGACCGGTCAGTTTCACTACACATGGATTTATCGGATGCGGGCAGATCTTTAGCAAATCGTATACTGTTACATCATCCTCTAAAGAACCTAAGAGGAGTCCCGCATTAATCATCGCACAATCGGTTTGACACCATTCCCTTAAAGCCCCGCTGAGCATTCGAGAAAATTCCGTTTCCTTAAACAGGTCGGTTTTAAGTGGTGTTTTTAAGGTAGTTACTTTTTGATTTAATAAGGCTTTTCCTTTTGAAAAATACGCGTCTATTAGTTCCTGCTCATTGTGAGCCATCGGTAGTTCTTTCGTGTCAAATAGAATGGCTTCTTTACTTGTAATCGATTTTTGTTCGTTTACACCTAGTGTGATGTGACCAACAAATTGTCCATACTTTCCAGCCGCGCCAAGGAGGGTATTACCTACGAATTTTCCTTTTTCAAGAAAGTGGTGTGTGTGTGAGCCTAAGATGACATTAATATCAGGAAATTCTGCTGCAATCGATTCATCCTCATTCAGGCCGAGATGGGAAAGTAAAATGATGATATCCGATTCGGCTTTTAATGGATCCAGCCATTTCTTTAGCTCATTGATCGGTTCAGTTACCTTCCAGCCTAATAATCCATAGAGATGGGCAAAGTGGGCGGTTAAACCGATGACACCCACCCTCGTTCCCTTTTTCGTCTGATATACCTTATATGGCTTTACCCAGGTAGGATATCCTTCGTTGGGCTGATAAAGATTTGCTACTAATACATCAAAGTGTGCATGTTCATAAAGCGTATTTAAGTCGTCATAGGGAAGGTTAACTCCTTCATTGTTGCCGATTGTTACCGCTGTATACTGGCTTTCATTTAAAAGGTCGATGTTTCCTTTTCCCTTGGTAGCCTCGGTGAAGGGATGCCAGCGGTCAATAAAATCGCCAATGTCAAAGAGAAACACATCCTCATTTTTTTGTTGATGGTTTTCATGTTTATCAGCCAGGAACTGCTTTATACGCGGCCAATTTTCTATGTGACTGTGGACATCATTTGTATGATAAATATGTATGGTTTCCATTCTGTACCTACCCAAAAATTCCTTGATAAATTAAACGAATCCCAACAACGATGAGAATCGTCCGTAACATTAAGACTATCGTTTTACTCTTAAGCTTTGTGTTTAAATAAACACCTATTTGAGCCCCGATCCATGCCCCTGGAACTAATGCCAGGGAGTACATCCAGTCAACATTTCCTAAGGTAATGTGCGTAATCGAGCTCAGTAATGAGGTTGGTAAAATCATAAACATCGATGTTGCCGTAGCTACATGAGGCGGAAAAAAGAAAATCAAAATCATCGTTGGAACCAATAAGGAGCCGCCACCTACCCCGAAAATCCCTGATATAAACCCCACAACAAAGGCAATCAGAACGGCGATAACTGGATTATATCCATATTCTGAGGTATTACCTCGATTATCGGTAAACGTGCGGACGATTCCCCTGTCCTTCTTATATGGCAATGGTTTTAATTTGTCCTTTAGTAATAAAATAATCGAAACAAAAATAATAAATAGACCGAAAAAGATATTGAAGGTCTTCATATGTAATCCTTCTGTTACCCACGCGCCCACGATACTTCCGGGACCGCTGCCAATCAGAAAAATCAAGCCGCTTTTATAATCAATGGTCTTGTGTTTCATATACGCTATGGTGGAAGAAAGTCCTGTAAAAATCATCGTAAAAAGGGAAGTTCCCACCGCGACCTGTGGTGTTATATGCCCAAAGGCTGACAGTGTTGATAAATAAAGTAATGAGGGAACAATTACAATCCCGCCGCCTAAACCAATGAGCGAACCTAATGAGCTTCCGAGTATACCGATAATTACGATTAAGATCCATTCCATGTTATTTCTTCTCCTAACTTTTTATAGTAAATCCAACTGGCGTGGAGCGAGCCCCTTGTATACGAGCTGCAAAAGATTGATCATCTCCTTTGCATTATCAGCTGCATCTCCGCCAGAATTGTTGTTAAAAAGGAGATAGATATCTTTCGAGTCTTTGGCTAATTCTTGAATGGAGTTTGCCCATTCTTCTAACTCTTGTTGGTTATAGCGGTATAGATACCGAACCTCGCGCCAATCCACTCCCACTCGTTTTTGCCAGCCATGAAGATTACGGCCATGAAAACGGACGAGGACCTTCTCAGGGGTGGTAGACTGCAATACCGTTGGGATGGACCCTTCTCCTGATTGTGGTTCATCGCAAATGCTATGTATCCATTTTCGTTCCGTCATAAACTCGATGGTTTTTTGACAATATTGGGGGGCAAACCAGGATTGGTGTCTGAATTCTAATGCAGATGGGATATCCCCCATTTCCTGCTTGCACCATCTTAGGTATTGGACATTTTCTCTCGTACACGTAAACCAGGGTGGAAATTGAAAGAGGGTCATGGCTAATTTATTGGTTTCTATGTATGGCTCGAGTGATTCTTTGAAATCTCTAAACATCGCTTGTTTATTTTCAAACGGAATTTCTCCGCGCATATGTCCGGTCATTCCTTGGTAGGCTTTGACGATAAACTGGAAGCCAGCCGGTGTTTCATTGACCCACTTTTCCGCATTTCTTTTCGGCTGAATCGCATAAAAGGCCGAATCTACTTCAACAATCGGAAAATGGCCTGCATAGGCTTTTAGCTTGTCCCGTGAGGATATCTGACCTGGATATAAGCTATCATGATCGCCCCAGCCCGTTACGCCGATATAGATCAAAAAACTCACCTCCAACTATTAATAATAGCATAACCATTTTTGGATGGTGGTAATTTTTGAAAAGGAGGTTGTCGCCAGTTTTTGGGGGTTATCTGCCAGTATTTTGAGCTTTCGCCAGTAATGCGGAGCTATCCGCCAGTAAAGTCTCGCTAACCGCCAGTTATGTGTCTATTGAGAGTAAATTTACCTTATCAGAGAGTAACCCAATCCCATCCGAAAGAAACCCCAATCACCAGCACAAAAAACCCGCCTGCCATCCTCGGCAAGCGGGTTTTTAATTAAAACTATTAACCAATTGAGCCTTCCATCTCGAACTTGATAAGACGGTTCATTTCAACGGCATATTCCATTGGTAATTCTTTTGTAAACGGCTCGATAAAGCCCATAACGATCATTTCAGTTGCTTCCTGTTCTGAAATACCACGGCTCATCAAGTAGAAGAGCTGCTCTTCAGAAACCTTAGAAACCTTCGCTTCATGCTCAAGTGAGATGTTATCGTTTAAGATCTCATTATAAGGAATCGTATCTGATGTCGACTTGTTATCCATGATTAATGTATCACATTCGATATTAGAACGGGCACCGTCAGCCTTACGACCGAAGTGAACGATACCGCGGTATGTTACTTTACCGCCATGCTTAGAAATGGATTTCGAAACAATTGTTGATGATGTATTAGGTGCTAAATGAATCATTTTTGCACCTGCATCTTGGTGTTGACCTTTACCAGCAATCGCAATAGAAAGTGTCATCCCACGTGCGCCTTCACCTTTTAAAATAACGGCTGGATACTTCATCGTTAATTTTGAACCGATGTTACCATCAATCCATTCCATTGTAGCGTTTGCTTCACAAACCGCACGCTTAGTAACAAGGTTAAAGACGTTGTTCGCCCAGTTCTGGATCGTGGTATAACGGCAGTATGCATCCTTTTTAATCACAATCTCAACGACGGCACTGTGCAGGGAGTTGGTTGTATAAACTGGTGCTGTACAACCCTCAACGTAATGCACATGCGCACCTTCATCAACAATGATTAACGTACGTTCAAATTGACCCATATTTTCTGAGTTAATGCGGAAATATGCCTGTAACGGCGTATCCACTTTCACACCCGGTGGTACATAGATGAACGAGCCGCCAGACCAAACAGCCGAGTTAAGGGCTGAGAACTTGTTATCTGTTGGCGGGATAACCTTTGCCCAGTGTTCGCGGAAAATATCTTCATTTTCCCTCAAAGCAGAATCCGTATCTTTAAAGACGATACCTAGATCTTCAAGTTCTTCCTTCATATTGTGATAAACTACTTCAGATTCATACTGAGCAGATACCCCAGCAAGGTACTTTTGCTCCGCTTCTGGAATTCCTAGTTTATCGAAAGTAGCCTTGATTTCTTCAGGTACTTCATCCCAAGACTTCTCAGATTTCTCAGATGGTTTTACATAATAAGTAATTTCATCAAAGTTTAATGCGTTTAGATCGCCGCCCCATTGTGGCATTGGCATTTTGTAAAAATGCTCAAGCGACTTCAAACGGAAGTCTAACATCCATTGTGGTTCATTCTTCAATTTAGAAATTTCTTCTACAATTTCAGATGTTAAACCACGCTTAGATCGGAATATGGAAACGTCTTTATCGGCAAAACCATATTTATAATCACCGATTTCCGGCATTTTTTTCGCCATCGTCGTGTTCCTCCATTTCTTAAACGAATAAGGCCTAAAAATGCCCTATTTCATCCTATTCTTTGTCCTCGTTTTTCAATCCCTTTTCCATTGCTTTCCAAGCTAATGTTGCACATTTGATGCGGGCTGGGAATTTGGCTACCCCTTGAAGTGCCTCGATATCACCTAAATCGATATCTTCGTCATACTCTTTGCCTTGCATCATGTCAGAAAAGATTGTTGAAAGTTTTAACGCTTCTTCAATCGTTTTCCCTTTAATCGCCTGGGTCATCATTGAAGCGGATGACATGGAAATCGAACAGCCTTCGCCTTCTTGCTTTGCGTCAACCACGATTCCATCAACCACCTTAAGGGTCAATTGAATCCGGTCCCCACATGTTGGGTTATTCATATTAATCGTCAGACTGCCATCCTCTAAAACGCCACGATTACGTGGATTTTTATAATGGTCCATTATCACCCGACGGTAAAGATTATCTAAATTAGAAGACATCGCTGAAATACTCCTTTGTTTTAACAAGTCCTTCAACAAGTTTATCTATATCATCTTCTGTATTATACAGGTAAAAACTGGCACGAGCTGTTGCAGAGGCTTTTAGCCATCTCATTAACGGCTGGGCACAATGATGTCCAGCACGAACCGCAATTCCTTCTGCATCTAGAACAGTTGCCACATCATGTGGATGAACATCACTGATATTAAAGGTAACCAGTCCTGCCCGCTTTGCTGGGTCAAGTGGACCATAAATAGTCATTCCCTCAACTGCTGCCATTTTTTCTAAAGCATAAGCAGCAAGTTGATGTTCATGCTCGGCAATCTGATCTAAGCCCACTTCATTTAAAAAGTCGATGGCTGCTCCAAGACCAATGGCCCCAGCAATAATTGGTGTTCCGCCTTCGAACTTCCACGGCAGTTCCTTCCAGGTTGATTCGTACAATTGCACGAAATCAATCATTTCGCCGCCAAACTCGATTGGTTCCATGTTCTCGAGCAGATGTTTTTTTCCATAAAGTACACCAATGCCGGTTGGGCCGCACATTTTATGTCCTGAAAAAGCAAGAAAATCACAATCTAAATCTTGAACATCAATCTTCATATGCGGCGCACTTTGTGCCCCGTCGACTACCATAATTGCCCCGTTTTCATGAGCAATCTGCGCAATATCTTTGACTGGATTGATAACGCCAAGGACGTTGGATACTTGCATAACAGAAACAACTTTCGTGTTTGGAGTAATGGTTGCACGAACGTCATCGAGTGAAATGGTTCCATCTTCTTGTAATGGAATGTATTTCAACTGAGCACCAGTTCGTCTCGCCACTTGCTGCCACGGAATGATATTACTGTGGTGCTCCATATACGTAATGACGATTTCATCGCCTGCTTTTAAATTCGCCGCCGCATAGCTTGCAGCTACGGTATTAAGAGCGGTTGTTGTTCCTCTTGTAAAAATCACTTCTTGAATAGACTTGGCATTGATAAACTTACGAACCTTTTCCCTTGCCCCTTCATAAGCATCAGTTGCTCTTGTACCTAGTGTATGCACACCACGGTGGACATTGGAATTGATTTCACGATAATATTTTTCAATCGCCTCGATTACTTGGATGGGTTTTTGAGATGTTGCTGAACTATCCAAGTATACTAATGGCTTCCCATTGACTTCTTGATCTAAGATTGGAAATTGTGCGCGAATATCCCTGATATTCATTAGCGTACTTTCCTTTCAATTACTTCAGTTAACTGTTTCTTTACTCCTTCAATTGGTAACTGGTTAACAACTGGGGCTAAGAATCCATGAATAACTAAGCGTTCTGCCTCTTCTTTACGAATTCCTCGGCTCATCAAGTAATAGAGTTGAACAGGATCGACACGACCTACAGATGCTGCGTGACCAGCTACGACATCATCTTCATCAATTAAAAGAATCGGGTTGGCGTCGCCACGTGCTTTTTCACTTAGCATCAGCACACGGGATGTTTGTTCTGCATCCGATTTAGATGCACCATGCTCAATTTTACCAATACCATTAAAAATTGATGTAGCACTATCCTTAACAACACCATGATTCATGATATTTCCTACGGTATGTTTTCCGAAGTGAACAACCTTTGTGGTAAAGTTCTGCGTTTGGTCGCCACGTCCGACAACCACCGTTTTTGTATCGCCAGACGAACCATCGCCAAGAAGGTTAGTGGTATTTTCTGAAATAGTATTCCCTTCATTCATTAAACCAAGGGCCCATTCAATTTTAGAATCTCTGCCAGCAACGCCGCGACGATTTACATACGTAGTAATACCTTTAGCCAAGGTATCAACAGCACCGTACCGTACACTCGCGTTAACATTTGCAATGACTTCAGTCAAAATATTAACTAATGCATTAGAAGTTTCCACAGTGGAAATGTAGTTTTCAACATATGTCACTGCACTATTATCCTCAGCAACAACAATTACATGGTTAAATAAATTCGCCTCGGCATCATCCTGCACAAACACTGCCTGAATAGGTTCAGAAACTTCTACATTTTTCGGAATGTATAAGAAAATTCCTCCGTTAACTAGGGTCGCATTTAGAGCTGTTAAGCGATGTTCATCGGCATTGATGGCCTGAGTTAGATAATACTTTTTCAGGACGTCACCATGTTCTTTTGCAGCGGTAAAAATATCTGTAAAAATAACACCTTGGCTTTTTAGTTCTTCAGATAAAGATAAAAAAGCTGGAGTTTGATTTCGTTGAATATATAAATTTTTATTTTCGGCTTCCATGTCAATTAATTCTTTTACTTTTTCTGGTAATTCAGCCAGAGAATTGATGGGAGCACTTGTTACCGTATGTTGAGTGAACTGGGTGAAGTTCCATTTATCAATCTTTGTTTTATCAGGTCTTGGCATTGGAAGTTGCTCAAAATCAGCTAATGCCTTAAGACGGAGCTCCTCAAACCAAGCAGGCTCGCTTGTTTCTTTTGAAAAAGAGCGAACATTTTCCTGATCAAATGATAATTTGATTTCTGTTGTCATTGTAATCCTCCTAACCCTCTCTTACGCTTCTTGCCCAACTGTTTCATCTTCAATTCCAAGTTCTTGTTTGATCCAGTCATATCCTTCAGCTTCTAAGCGTTGTGCTAGTTCAGGTCCGCCTGATTTTACAACACGGCCCTGCATCATTACATGCACATGGTCTGGAGTGATATAGTTTAAAAGTCGTTGATAGTGTGTAATCACTAAGCATCCGAAATCTTCGCCGCGCATTTCATTGATTCCTTTTGAGACTACCTTCAGAGCATCAATATCTAGCCCGGAGTCAATTTCATCTAAGATCGCGATTTTTGGTTCTAACATCATTAATTGCAAGATTTCGTTACGTTTTTTCTCACCGCCGGAGAAGCCTTCGTTTAAATACCGTTGTGCCATATCAAGGTCCATTTCAAGGAATTCCATTTGCTTATCCATTTTACGGATAAACTTCATTAATGAAATTTCATTTCCTTCACCTAGGCGGCTATTTAGTGCTGAACGTAAAAAATCGGCATTTGTTACGCCGTTAATTTCACTTGGATATTGCATTGCTAGGAATAGTCCAGCTCGCGCGCGCTCATCCACTTCCATTTCAAGGACATTTTGTCCATCTAGAGTAATAGATCCGCTTGTTACTTCGTATTTTGGATGACCCATAATGGCAGAAGATAAAGTGGATTTACCTGTTCCATTTGGTCCCATGATTGCGTGGATTTCTCCACCCTTTATTTCAAGGTTGACACCTTTTAAAATTTCTTTCCCATCAATTGCTACATGTAAATCTTTGATCGTTAACGTTGATCCAGCCATATCTATACCTCCAAAGAGAAAGTGTTGTATCATGTAATCGGGTCATTTGATAACCCTATTCTCATTTTATTCTCATTCCAATCTTATAACAAATGAAATGTATTAGCAACTCTAAAACAGTAAAAACATAGCATCTATTTTCATTAAGCTAGTACCAAATGAGAATGAAAAGTGACTTTTAATGAAAATTCTGATTAATTCTATTTAGGAAAAATTCACCCGAGTAAAATCATACCTTATTTTTTTACTTTTTGCCAATGGAATTCAAGTCTAATGGTCTTTCTATTTTTACCCAATGAAACGGTATAAATGTATACCGCTTTAGACAATGGCAAAGAAAAAGCCAGTGTTGCCACACTGACTTTCTACCTATTTATAACTTATTCAGAGACCGGTACAACGGCACCTTTGTATTGTTCAAGGATGAAGTCTTGGATTTCTTTTGAATGAAGTACTTCTACAAGTGTTTTGATGCTTTCTTTATTTTCGTCACCGCTGCGGACAGCAATCACGTTTACATATGGCGATTCTTTGTCTTCAATTGCAATGGAATCTTCAACTGGGTTTAAGCCTGCATCAATAGCATAGTTAGAATTGATTAGGACTGCGTCGCCTTCGCCATTATTATAGATTTTTGGAAGTAAAGCAGCTTCATAATTTGTATCAAACTTTATGTTTTTAGGATTTTCAACAACATCTTTTAATTCTGCTTTTGTTTTATCAATGCCTTCTTTTAATTTGATAACACCTTCTTTTTCAAGTAAAGAAAGAAGACGGCCATGGTCAGCTACTGAGTTGCTCATGATTAAGTGTGCACCTTTTGGAAGATCACTTAGCTTTTTGTATTTCTTAGAATAAACACCAATTGGCTCAATATGGATTCCGCCAGCGTTCACAAAGCCATAACCATTCTCTTTGTTTTGAGAATTTAAGTAAGGAATGTGTTGGAAGTAGTTTGCATCAAGTTCTTTAGACGCTAATGCTTTGTTTGGTAATACATAATCTTGGAATGTTTTAACTTCTAAGTCAATGCCTTTTTCTTTTAATAGTGGTTTCGCTTTTTCTAAGATTTCAGCATGGGGCACGTTAGATGCTCCAACAACTAATTTTGTTGTTTTAGCTTCTTTACCACCAGTAGTGCCTTCTGATTTTTCCTCTGACTTGCCACAAGCTGCGACAACAAATACGATTGATAATGCTAGCAATAAACTTAATAATTTTTTCATTTTGACCTCTCCTTTATCTTTTATCTAATTTTGAAGTGATAAAATCACCGATAAACTGAATGATAAACACAATAATTAAAATGATAATTGTTGCGACTAAGGTTACGTCGTTTTGATTTCGTTGAAAGCCTTGAAGATAGGCAAGGTTTCCTAACCCACCTGCTCCAATAACTCCTGCCATTGCTGTGTAACCAACAAGAGCAATCGCCGTTACGGTTATCCCAGAGACCAGCGCTGGCATTGATTCTGGTAAAAGAACCTTCCAAATGATCGTACCAGTTGTAGCACCCATTGACTTTGCTGCTTCAATTACGCCTTTATCAATTTCCCTAAGGCCAATTTCCACCATCCTTGCATAAAATGGTGCGGCACCAATAATTAATGCTGGCAACGCCGCATTTTCACCAATCATGGTTTGAAAAATAATCGTTGTAAATGGAATTAATAAGACAATTAAGATAATGAATGGGATGGAACGAAAAATATTTACTATACCACTAATGATCACATTGATTGGTTTATTACTCCACAGGCTTCCTTTTGAAGTTAGAAATAATAACAATCCTAGAAGGATTCCCAGTATAAATGTGGCAGCAACGGAAATCCCCGTCATATAAAGAGTTTGTCTAGTTGCTTCCCACATCGCCGGCCAATCAAAATCTTCGAAATACGGTTTACTATTCACTTGTAACCACCTCCACTCCTATTTGCTGTGAACGAATGTAGTCGACTGCTTTATTGACTTCTGCTTCGTCCCCATCAATATGAATGAATAAGGTTCCATAAGACCCGCTTTGGGTTTGCGAAATCTTCCCTTGCAAGATATTAACGGTCACATTATTATGGCGAATAACATTTGTAATGATCGGCTGTTCAACAGATTCCCCAATAAAGGTTAATTGAACAATTTGACCGGAACGATAACGTTCAAGTAAATGTTCTGCTGTCTCTTTCGTCTCTTCTGGTTCGGTCACCTGCTGGACAAATCGTTTCGTAATCGACTGCTGTGGATTTTTGAATACATCTAATACTTGTCCAAGTTCAACGACCCTTCCACTTTCCATCACGGCAACCCGGTGACAAATCTTGCGTATTACATGCATTTCATGGGTGATGAGAACAATGGTCAGACCGAGCCTTTTATTAATATCAACTAACAACTCTAAAATAGAATCGGTCGTTTGTGGGTCGAGGGCAGAAGTAGCCTCATCACAAAGAAGTACTTTCGGATTGTTGGCAAGCGCCCTGGCAATCCCGACACGTTGCTTCTGACCGCCGCTTAACTGGGAAGGATAAGCATTTTCTCTTCCTTCCAGACCGACTAATTTAATTAGTTCACTTACTCTTTTTTGGCGCTCAGGACCTTTGATGCCTGCAATTTCTAATGGAAAAGCAATATTTTCACTAACGGTTCTTGACCACAGTAAGTTAAAATGCTGAAAAATCATACTGATCTCTTGCCGAGCCTTTCGAAGTTCAGCACCTTTTATTTTTGAAACCACGCGGCCAGCAACGGTTACGGTTCCACTGGTTGGCAGTTCCAGACCGTTTAACATTCGGATCAATGTGCTTTTCCCAGCGCCGCTGTATCCAATTACCCCGAAAATTTCACCTTCTTGAATCTCAAGGTTTACATCATCAACGGCTCTTAACTGACCTTGTTTAGAAGGAAAAATCTTCTGAACACTTTTTATAGAAATCATTGTATCACCTGCTTTTATCCAATTTACCTTAAAATTCTGAAAGATTTATTTTGTAATATACTATTTAATCTACTATAGGGTTTGATTTTTTCTACGAAAAGATTCTATTTTATTAAAATAAAAAGCCTTTCTGCACAGGCAGAAAGGCATCATAAATAATAATCCTTTCTCCCATCTTCCAAAGCAAACGCTTTGTGTGAATTGGCACCATTTCAATAATAAATATTGACGGTTGCCGGGCTTCATCGGGCACATCCCTCCACCTCTCTTGATAAGAGCATCAATTCCTATATTCAATTAAAACGTTAATTTGTTTAAGTAACTATATTACGAAAGTTATCGTATCACGGATAAAAAGGGGTGTCAATGAAAATAACTTCATATTCGGAAAAATAAGTTTTAGGCATTAACGTTTAAAGAAGTTAAACCAGTTGCCGAAACAATAGCCGATTCTAGGTCTTCAATGAGATCTTCCACATTCTCAATCCCGATGGATAGGCGAATTAAATCCTCCGTTACACCTGCAGCGACCAGGCCTTCGGCATCTAATTGCTGGTGAGTAGTGCTGGCCGGATGAATAATTAAACTTTTTGCATCGCCAACATTGGCCACATGCGCCCAAAGTGTGATGGAATCAATTAATTTAGCCCCAGCTTCTTTTCCGCCTTTTATTCCGAATACCACCATCGAACCGGCACCTTTTGGTAAATACTTTTTAGCTAGTTCATAATCAGGATGTGATGGATGGCCAGGATAGGAAACCCATTCTACGGCAGGATGGTTGGACAAGTATTCGACGACTTCTTTAGTATTCGCGACATGCTCTTTCATGCGGACATGCAGTGTTTCAAGACCCAGAACAAACTGGAAGGAATTTTGCGGACTTAATGCCGGTCCTAGGTCACGCAGCAATTGGACACGAGCTTTGATTATATAAGCGACAGCGCCTAAAGCTTCTGCATAAACAAGATCATGGTAGCTTGCATCTGGTGTTGTAAAGCCTGGGAATCTTGGAGAATTCCAATCGAATTTTCCGCCATCCACAATAATTCCGCCCGTTGTCGTTCCGTTCCCTAATAACCACTTTGTAGCGGAATGAATGACAATATCTGCTCCATGTTCAATTGGCCGGCAAAGGTATGGAGTGGCAAAAGTATTGTCAACGATTAGTGGAACACCTGCTTCATGAGCAATTTCAGCCACTTTTTCAATATCCAGGATGCGCAGGCTTGGGTTACCAATCGTTTCCGCAAAAACGGCTTTTGTTTTGGAAGTGATCGCTTGGCGGAAGTTTTCTGGATTTTCCGGATCAACAAATTTCACGTTAATTCCGTATTTCGGAAGGGTCACTGCAAATAAATTATAGGTGCCGCCATAAAGGTTGGAAGCAGAAACAATTTCATCACCAGCTTCAGCAATATTTAATATGGCAAGAGTAATGGCGGCCATTCCACTCGCAACCGCTAGGGCCCCTACACCGCCTTCTAATAATGCGACTCTTTCTTCAAATACAGTGGTCGTTGGGTTGTGTATTCTGGTATATATGTATCCAGTTTCTGCTAAGCTGAAGAGGTTTGCAGCATGCTCAGTATTCTTAAATTGATAAGCATTGTTTTGGTAAATCGGAACAGCGCGAGCCCCTGTTACCGGGTCTGGAGTTAAGCCACCATGGACACTTAATGTTTCAAAACGATACTTCTTCTGATTTTCACTCAATTTTCTTCCTCCTTTTTGACAACACACCATACAAAAAAACCCCTGCTTCAGAGAAGAGGGGGTTCACTCTCCTCATCTTCCAGAGCTGTTTGCTCTGCTGGATTTAGCACCGTGTTATTTATGTAGTAAACCGGTTGCTGGGCATCAAAGGGCCAGTCCCTCCGCCACTCTCGATAAGAATGTATAGATTAAGTTGTAATAATTGGTTAAATATTCTAATTCAAATGGTATCTAAATTTTAATTCCGAGTCAATAGGTTTGATTAAAAATTTGTAATTTTCGCGATATTTTCCTGCGTTTTTGTTAAATAAAAGATAGACTCTAGCAATAATGTTGTGCGGATGGGGGCCGATATACTTAGAAGACCATTGCGTTCAAGTGCTCGCAACCTTTCCTCCCCTGTAAGCAGCTGCTTCATCGCATGAAGGTCCCCACGAATTTCGGATCTCGTATGTTTCTCCCCGCTATCATGAAGAATGAAAACTTCTCTATCCTTTATGATGATTTGATAGGTATTTTGTTCACAAATTAAATTCACTCTCGCATGAATATGCTCAAGTAACGGCAGTAAATGTCCTTGCTGTTTGATTGCTAATTGAAAGGTTTCCAATACCTCTATCATTTCCACCACTCCGGTCTACGCTCTTATATTTACTATACAGGACATAGGCCAGAAATCCTCTTTAAATTGGTCGACAATTATCTACCTTGGCATGGGAGTGGCGAGGGGATTTCCTGAGAAATATGTCGGATGGAAGAAGTTTTTTGAAAGTGTTGGTAATTGGTCATAACCGGTTGCTATGGAAGGAGGCGGAATTTTGTAAAATTAATTTATTCTAGATGAAAAGGATGTGGATTATGTGTTATAAACCTCGGATTGAATTAGATGAAATAAAAATTTTAAGATCTTTAAATTTGCGTACTTATCAAGCCCCACTTAATGTGCCTATTTTTTATCCATATCAACTCGAACGATTTATGAGGAAACTAGACAACCAATCTTCATCATTAAGTGGCTTGCACAAGAGGCTTGCTGATTAATTAGTATTGGTTTATGACCCAGGAGACTTTCTTTTCGCTCTTCGGGGCACAATTAGTTTTTTTGTAGCAAAATCGAAGGTCATCACCAAAAAAACAGATGCATCTCGCATCTGCTCTTATAGTATCTGCTGCTTTATTTTTTCAAGTAAAAATGGAACAGAGTGAAATGCGTAGAGTGTTTGCTTTACCTCGCCAGCTTCGATTATTAACAAGCAAGGGACACTTTCAATTTCATATTCCCTAGCAAGGTCTGGATAGAAATTTAGGTTCATTTTACCCATATCTACCTCTACAAGTTCTTCGATGACCTGGAGCATTTTTGAAGCAACCTGACAGGTCCCGCACATCGGTGTATAGAAATACACTAGTCCATTTGTCTTCCCTTTAATAAAGGCAGATAATTCGCTTCGATTCCATTCGTTCATATATCTTTTAACCCATTTCTAAAAATTCAGTATGCACATCAATATTTGCACCTAATAGAACGGTGGCCAAGTGGTGAACTGGTGCGGTCGCTACCTCCCGATACATCCTGTCGATATATAAATGTTCAGCTTGCGGTAATTCGCGCTTTAATTGCTTGCGAAGTTTCTCACCGGAGAAGTCAGCATCGACAAGAATATAGACATCCTTATCTTCAAGGAAATCAATCAATTCATCCAATTTTGTAATACTGATGGTCCCGTTGGTACAAATGATTTCAACGGGTTCCTTCACGATTTTTTTTACTTTATTTTTATCCGACTTTCCTTCGACAATAAGAACTTTGTCAACATACGAATCATTCATCATCCATCACCTGTATTAGAAGTTGTTTTATGTTAACATATTCTAAAATATTGATTACGTGTGCCTTCTTCTGACTATGTTAACCTTTTCGTTATTGTCTTTTGAAAAAATAGGCCTGTGACTATAGGTCCAAGTTATATAGTTAGCACCAGCCGCCATCATCACAATCAGTATATTTTGCATCCGAACCTTCAGTTGTCGTCACATGTTGATAGATCTTCTGCTGTTCCACTTCAAAATGATGTTCTAATTCCACTTGCATGTGATCTGTCAGTTTCATTTTTCCAATTGGCGTATTATCTAGAAACAGTTCCATTTCTCCATTTTTCATTTTGCCAATGACTCGTTCTGTTACGTCTATTCTTTGCTGCTTTAATGTCATGCTCCCACCCTCTTCAATATATTTATTATAAGTTTCCCAAAAATAGTAGAAGAAAAAGTGGGAATTTAAGAGAAAAAGCACCTTGACAAGGTGCCTTTCCCTAGTAATTAGTCTTCTTTTATCATTTCTTCATATTGTTCAGCTGTCATAAGCTTATCAAGTTCGCTGCTGTCTGATAGTTCAATTACGATCATCCATGCTTTTTCATATGGTGATTCGTTTACAAATTCAGGGCTGTCGCTTAAATCTTCATTCACTTCCACGACTTTACCGCTGACAGGTGCATAAAGCTCAGAAACAGTTTTTACAGATTCAACACTTCCAAATGGTTCGTCAGCAGTAACTTCATCGCCCACTTCTGGAAGCTCAACAAAAACGATATCTCCTAGTTCATGCTGTGCAAAAGCAGTAATCCCAACGCGGACCTTTTCTCCTTCAACCTTTACCCATTCATGCTCTTCTGAATAACGTAATTCTTTTGGTGTACTCATCGCTAAATCCCTCCATTGTTTTTTCTAAAAAATCTATCATCGAAATTAATCGATTTCCATAGTGATGAAGAGCCGGCTTATCGCCACATTTTTTCAAACTCTTCTTCCTTAAAGCCTACGGTGACATGCTCGCCATCCGTTAAAATTGGGCGTTTAATTAACATGCCATCGGAAGCAAGTAATTCGAGCAGTTCTTCCTCAGTTGCAGACTTCATTTTATCCTTTATACCTAATTCACGGTATTTCATACCACTGGTATTAAAGAATTTCTTTAATTCTAGTCCGCTTTTTTGATAAAGATCCTGCAACACCTCACGACTTGGAGGATGTTCCACAATATGTACTTCTTCATAGGAAAGTTGATGGGCATCCAGCCATTTCTTCGCGTTTCGACATGTGCCGCATTTTGGATACCAATAAAAAGTCAGAGACATTCATTTCACCGCCCTTTCCCGCAAAAATCTTTGACTTGTCTAAACGTCACTTGAATATTATCATAACGTTTTTCAAAATCCTAATGCAAAAAATATGTTCCTCTTAAAAAAATTCGACTAATTTTTCAAAATCCCTTCCTATTCTACAATAAAAATTTAGGCTCCCTTTCTAATCGAAAGGGAGCCTAGTTTTATTAAACGATATATCGCTCTGCTTCGATGATCACATCGGCTGCTTCACGTTTTTTCGCTATCACATTAATCGGAGTATGACGCGTAAATTTGCGAAGGGACGATAACATCATCCGGAGGGTATCGCCTTGTTCGACTGCTACTAATGTTTCTTTTGCAATCGCTTCAAGTTGATTGAAAGCTTCTTGGCAATAGATTTGTGTATAAAGAAGCTTTTGCTTGTTCTTCTCTAAACCAGTTTTGGCGATTGCTTTTTCCGTACGGAGCACAACGGATTCCATTGCATACACGTTTGAAATAAGGTCAGCGATATTGGCTAACACTTCTTGCTCCTTTTCAAGCGCTTTTCCATATTTTTGGGCTGCTAAACCGGCTGCTAATAGAGCGATTTTCTTCGCATTTCTGACAAGGTATTTTTCTTGTGCAAGCGGTTCGTCACCAGGCTCTTCTGGCATTAACATCATTAGTTCCTCTTGTAGAGCCATCGCTTTTTGGAATAATGGCAGCTCACCCTTAAAGGCTTTTTTCAATAAGGTGCCTGGCACCAACAGACGGTTAATTTCATTGGTTCCTTCAAAAATACGTTGAATTCGTGCGTCACGATAGGCTCTTTCAATTGGATATTCCTGCATGAAGCCATATCCACCATGTATTTGAACACCTTCATCTGTTACATGGGCTAATACTTCACTAGCGAAGAATTTATTAAGTGAACATTCAATCGCATATTCGGCAATTGAATTCGCGACTAATTTAATGTCCTTTTCTTGCTCAGTTGTCAGTTTGCCTTGGTTGTCTTCGTATAGACCAATCGTACGGTAAACCGAGCTTTCGGCCGCATAAATTTCAGAGGCCAGTGTTCCGAATTTTTCTTTTGTTAAATTGAATTGCGAAATCGGTGTTTTAAATTGCTGACGGCCATTTGCATATTTAACGGTTATTTCGAATGCCTTTTTAGAGCCGCCGACACTTCCAACCGCCAACTTATAACGACCAATATTTAGGATGTTAAAGGCAATTACATGACCTTTACCAATTTCACCCAATAAATTTTCAACAGGTACAGGAACATCTTCTAAAATGAGCGTCCGAGTGGAAGAACTCTTAATGCCCATTTTCTTCTCTTCCGCCCCAGTAGAAACGCCTTGGAGATCTCTATCAACGATAAAAGCAGTAAATTGCTCTCCATTAATCTTGGCATAAACGACGAATACATCGGCAAAACCAGCATTAGTAATCCATTGTTTTTCCCCGTTTAAAATATAATGCGTGCCTGCCGCATTTAATTTAGCTGTTGTTCTAGCACCAAGGGCATCCGATCCAGACCCTGGTTCTGTTAAGGCATAAGCAGCAAGTTTTTCGCCTGATGCAAGTGCAGGTAAATATCTGCGCTTTTGGTCCTCGTTTCCGAATAATACGATTGGCAGCGAGCCAATTCCGACGTGTGCTCCGTGTGAGAGCGAGAATCCGCCTCCTCCAGCCATTTTCTCTGTCAAAAGAGAGGATGTAATCTTATCCAAGGCTAAGCCGTCATATTCCTCAGGCACATCTACCGCTAAAAGGCCAAGTTCGCCTGCTTTTTTAAGGAGCTTTACCGTACGATCAAACTCATGATTTTCTAAATATTCCAGCTGTGGGACCACTTCTTTTTCCACAAAGTCTTCTGCCGTTTTCGCAATCATTAAATGCTCTTCAGTAAAATCCTCTGGTGTAAATAGCCGCTCATATGAAATATCTTCTATTAGAAAGCTTCCGCCTTTAATGACTTTTTCTGTTTGGTTTGTCATTATTTTTTCCTCCTAATCTTTTATTAGAAAGGGGCTAAATAACAGACCCTTTCTAAAATTTATATGCCTGGGACAGTTACAGTAATTCAAATACTCCGGCCGCACCCATTCCGCCGCCGATACACATTGTTACAACACCAAATTGTTGATTGCGTCGTTTTAATTCGTGAATAAGTGTGAGAGTTAATTTGGCACCTGTACATCCAAGCGGGTGTCCTAGGGCAATCGCGCCGCCATTGACATTGACAATCTCTTCGTTTAGACCAAGTTCACGAATGACTTGAAGTGATTGTGACGCAAACGCTTCATTCAGTTCGAACAAATTAATATCCGATAATTCGAGACCAGCTAGTTTGACAGCTTTAGGAATCGCGACGACCGGACCGACACCCATAATTTCAGGCGGGACACCTCCAACCGCAAACGATCGAAATTTCGCCAAAGGCTTAAGACCAAGTGATTCAGCCTTTTCGCGATCCATCACCATTAGAGCTGCCGCCCCGTCACTTGTTTGTGAAGCATTACCAGCTGTTACGGTGCCTGACACCGAGAAGGCTGGGCGGAGTTTACCTAATGTTTCTAAGTTAGTATCTGGACGAACACCTTCATCCATTGAGAATTGAATCGTTTTTTCAACGAGATTATTGTCATTGCCGACAGTCCGAATCGTCACGTCAACTGGGACAATTTCATCGACGAATTTTCCTTCAGCAATTGCTTTAGTGGCTTTTTGATGGCTTCTTACGGCAAAAGCGTCTTGATCCTCACGTGTAATGCCATATTTCATTGCTACTTGCTCTGCCGTGTGACCCATTCCCATATAATATTGCGGAGCCGTTTCTGCTAGTTTAATATTAGGACGGACAACATGACCCATCATTGGGATCATACTCATCGATTCAGCCCCGCCAGCGATGGCTGTATCGGTGTGGCCAAGCATGATTCCTTGTGCGGCATAAGCGATTGCCTGTAATCCTGAAGAACAAAAACGATTGACTGTAATGGCAGGAACAGTATAGGGAAGTCCTGCTAATGCCCCGATATTGCGGGCCATATTGTTGCCTTGCTCAGCCTCAGGCATGGCACAGCCAATGATTAAGTCATCAATATTTCCTTCATAGTTTCCAGCTCGCTTTAATGTCTCTTTTACCACCAATGCCCCCAAATCATCGGGGCGAACATGGGCAAGCGACCCTTTCTTTGCTTTTCCGACCGGGGTTCTCGCTCCGGCAACGATTACCGCTTCTCTCATGTAAGTTCCCTCACTTTCTATTAAAATATCGAATCTGGGGGTCTGACCCCTCATTCTAAACTAGCTATAATAAAGCCTATAGCAGAGGGGTCAGACCCCTTGTTAAAAATTAGTTTCTTAATGGTTTGCCTTTCACAAGCATATGCTGCATGCGCTGTTGTGATTTTGGCTCCGCAATGAGGCTTAAGAATGCCTGCCGTTCGAGATCCAATAAATATTGCTCATCTACTTCTGTACCAAACGGCACCCTGCCGCCAGCAATAACATAGGCAATCTTCTTAGCAATTTTTAAATCATGCTCTGAAATATAACCGGATAAACGCATTGCTTCAGCACCGAGTAATAGGGTGGCATAACCTGTTTCACCAACGACTGGAACTTTACGGCGCACTTTCGGCTTGTAGCCACTTTCATGTAACGCTAGAACAGCCTGCTTCGCATCATAGAGCAGATGATCATTATTAAAACTGATGCCATCCGACTTACTTAGGAAATTGTTTTCCCGTGCTTCTTCTGCGGAAGTGGAAACTTTTGCGGTCGCAATCGTTTCAAACACTTTATTGGCGATCGTTTGCAGGTCAAACGGAACCCCGTTTGGAAGGTTTTCTAAATGCTTCATATAAAGCTCTTTGTTTCCGCCGCCGCCTGGGAGCAAGCCGACACCAACTTCAACGAGACCCATATATGTTTCGGCTGAAGCTTGAATACGTGCAGCCGGCAAACAAACTTCTGCCCCGCCGCCAAGCGTCATGCCGAATGGAGCAGCGACCACTGGCTTCGAGCTGTATTTGACTTTCAGCAAGGCACTATGGAGGTGACGGACAATCATATCAAGCTCATAAATATTATCATCCTGTACTTCCATGAGCATCATCGCCAAATTGGCACCGACACAGAAGTTCTTTCCTTGGTTGCCGATGACAAGTCCCTTATAATTCTTTTCAACTTCTTCAACGGCATAGTTGATCATTTGTACAATATCAAGACCAATCGCATTGTTAGGCGAATGGAATTCTAACAAAGCAACGCCATCACCGATATCAATTAAACTTGCTCCGCTATTCTTTTTAATGACACCCTTTTGATTCTTGATCTTTTTAAGATCGAGGGCCTTTGGGTTGAATTCCACTAATCGATATTGACCGTTATCATAGTAGAACTTTTCACCGTTTTCTTCTAAATAGAAGGATGAATGTCCTTTTTCCAGCATTTCTGTAACCCAAGCTGGAACTTCTAGACCAGCTTCCTTCATTTTTTGGACAGACTTTTCGACGCCAATCGCATCCCATGTTTCAAATGGACCTGTTTCCCAGCCAAAGCCCCATTTCATCGCTCGGTCGATGGAAACGATATCATCTGCAATTTCACCTAATAACTGGGCAGAGTATATAAATGACTGCGCCATCGTATTCCATAAAAATTGTCCAGCCCGGTCATTTGCGTATACAAGCGCTTTCAATTTATTGGCTGTGCCTTTTTCCTGCTTAGCTAACTCAACCGCAGGTGTGGACAGCTTTTTACGTGGACCATATTCTAATGTATTGGGATCAAGTTCAAGAATGTCCTTTCCTTTTTTCAAAAAGAATCCTTGACCGGATTTGCCGCCAAGCCAGCCTTTTTCCACCATCGTTTTCAAAAAGGCAGGGATTTCGAATACTTCCTTTTCTTTGCCCTCGACTTTTTCATAAACGTTATTAGCGACATGATAGAACGTATCCAAACCAACAACATCAAGTGTGCGGAAGGTAGCACTTTTTGCGCGGCCAATCAGCGGTCCAGTGATTGAATCGACTTCGCCGACACTAAGGCCCGCCTTTAGCATTTCCTGAACAGTTACCAGAAGTCCGTAAGTTCCAATCCGGTTCGCAATAAAGTTTGGTGTATCCTTTGCAACCACCACACCTTTTCCTAAAACGTCTTCACCAAAAGTTTTCATGAATGAAAGGACTTCTGGAGACGTATATTGAGTAGGAATCACTTCAAGCAATTTCAAATAGCGCGGCGGGTTAAAAAAGTGGGTACCCAGGAAATGCTTTTGAAAATCTTCGGAACGGCCTGCGACCATCGCTTCTACTGAAATTCCTGATGTATTGGAGCTGATAATGCTGCCCGGTTTCCGGTATTGGTCAACCTTTTCAAATACCTGTTTCTTAACGTTAAGGTTTTCAACGACCACTTCAATAACCCAGTCAACATCCTTCAGTTTGAATAAATCGTCTTCAAGATTGCCTGCTTCAATTAAGGCTAAATTCTTTTTCACTGCCAGTGGGGCAGGCTTTTGCTTCAATAATTTTTGGATGGAAGTTGCACTAATTCGATTACGCACTTGTTTATCTTGTAGTGTCAGTCCTTTTGCCTCTTCTTCTTTAGTAAGTTCTCGTGGCACGATATCTAATAATAATGTTGGGATGCCGATATTTGCGAGATGGGCAGCAATTCCAGACCCCATCACACCAGATCCTAGGACAGCTGCATTTTTAATTACTTGGTTCAACATTGTCTCCCCCTTCAAATCTTGAATGAATACTCATTCATTTTTTAGTCAAAAAAAATTCACATTTGAATGAGTCTTGTTACTACTTACTATAGAATATTTCGAAAATTTGTGCAATCATTAAAAGCGGATTTTTGGATTTTTTTTGAAAAATAAATTTTTAAATATTTTTACCTAAAAGGGCATCCTATTATCAGAGGTGATAACGATGGCGAAAATGAAAAAAGACCCTTCCAAAGCAGGGGTAAGTGCAGCAAGTGTGAAGGGCAATGGCGGGCCAGGCAATGAAGAGGCTCATCTTGATAAAAAGAACAGCCAGAATAATCAATATAAGCGCTAAGAAAAGCAGGCTGATTGTTTCAGCCTGTTTCTCTTTTTGCATAAAAGTTCCTGTTTGAGAGACCATAAAGTCGTAAAGATTACATGAATTAGGAGGGTTATTATGCAGCAACAAAATATGAATATGCCCAATATGAATATGCAAAATCAACAAGCAACCATGCAACAGCCTCCCGGAGTTGTGTCAACAAAAGATGCTCTTTATTTAACCGATATGATGTCATGGAACTTATTGTCTGCGAAGAAAGCCCACTTTTTTGCCGGCCAGTGTCAGGACCCTGAATTAAAAGCTGAAGCAGAAAAAGTGGCCCAGATGCATCAACGCCACTATCAACAGATTCTAGGTCACTTAGGCCAGCATGCCAGCCAGCAGCAGCCCTTAAACAATATGCAATAAAAAAGGAGGAGCAATCAATGAATCAGAATCAACAACAAAAGATTCAAAACCCTGAAACGCAGGTACCAAAGACCCCGCAAATGAATGACCGTGATTTTATCAATGATTTATTGACAACAGAGAAATACATGACAAGTGCTTATAGTATGGCTTTACATGAAGCAAGTCATGAAGGTTTGTATCAGGATATCATGCAGATTTTTTCGGATACACAACAATGCCAGCGCAATCTTTATGACTTAATGTTTAAAAAGGGCTGGTATGCGATCGAGGCTGCGGACCAGCAAAAGCTGCAGCAATCCTATCAGCAGTTTCAGGGATATACGAACCAGTTGCCAACTGGCGGTACCCTTCAATAACAACAAAAAACAAAAAACCGGAGGCATCAACTGCTTCCGGTTTTTGTATGTAATTTATTTTTGTGAAGAGGCCCGATGCTGTTCATTCATGACTTTAATTTCATTTATAATTTGCTTCATTTCTTCTTTCGCATCCGGGTAAAGACCATTCCAATGCTTAGCTAAAGCAGGCATTGACTTAGCGATATGGGTGTACAATGCCCACATCTTTACCTTCTCCTTTGTTTCCTCGGTGGATTCCCCCACCATTAGTTCACTATACTTTTCAAGCAAAGCTTCGAACTGCTTCACAAATGTTTTCTCCATCATGACACCTTCTGTCCTTAGCAATATGGGTACATGGGCATGTTTTGCAGCGCTTACCTGCTGGCAGTTGGTATGTAAAACAACAGGTCTTTCTTACTCTTACCTCAGCGTCCCATTCTTGCAAATACGTTTTTTCAGCAAAGTACTTTGGCAGTGGATTTAAGTTGTAGCGGCCAAACAACATCCCTTCTGCTTCGGAAATTAAGTAACGGAAGTCCCCTGCAGCCTGATCATTATCTATTAGCTCGGTTTCATAGAGCCAAAATAGGTAGACCGCAATATTTTCCCACAGGATTAACTTCGATATTCCGACGGTTTTTTCCAAATGAGAGATGAGGGGATAAATATTATTTGCAAACAGATCTTTCAATACTCTTGAACGCCATTCAGCGCGATCATTTCCATCCCAGCCCTGTAGGTCAGCATCCTTTAAAGAAATCCCTGGCAGCCAATCTTTCCCCTGTATAGCTGTTTCCATTTTTATATTATCCAACGATACATTTAGCTTTTTATTCAAAGCCGTCATTGCATAAAGTGACATCACGGCCAAAAAGGCATATCGTTTTATCAAAATGGAAGCAGCTATTTTTTCAGAAGGGGCCCCTATCACATCGGATAAATTTTTCAAAAAATCCTTGAGGTACGTTTCATCTAAGAGATCAGCAACATTGAAAGTGTCCTCTAAGTTTGGATTGAATCGGTATTTTTCCAATTGAGTGTCTACGAATACTTTATCCATTGACCGCTACCGCCTTCTCAAGAATACATCTGCCCTTACCATAAGGAATACAGAGCGGAGTCCCAAATAGTGGATCCACAGTTACCTCACAGTCCATGCCAAACACATTTTTAACAAGGCTGCGGTTGATGACGTATTCTGGTTTCCCTTGGTCATGTACCTTCTGATCTTTGATGGCAACAACGTTATGTGCATAACGGCAAGCTAGATTAAGATCATGAAGCACCATGACAACCGTCCGTTTTTTCGTTTCATTTAGTTCAAACAGCAAATCGAGGATTTCGATTTGGTGGGTCATATCCAGATAAGTAGTTGGTTCGTCTAGAAGGATGATATCCGTATCTTGTGCCAGCGTCATCGCAATCCAGGCCCGCTGTCTTTGTCCGCCTGATAGTGAATCAACGGTTCTTTCTTTTAAGTCCTCTAATCGTGTGGCCTTTAAGGCGTCATGAACCTTTTTCTCATCTTCCTCAGACCATTGTTTTAACCAAGTTTGATGCGGATAGCGCCCTTGTTTAACGAGTTGAAGGACCGTTAATCCTTCTGGTGCTGAGGGCGACTGAGGTAAAATCGCCATCTTTTTAGCAATATCCTTTGTGGATAGCTTAGCAATCGCTTTTCCTTCAAGCAAAACAGCACCAGATTTGGGCTTCAAGAGACGAGCGATTGAACGAAGCAGCGTTGATTTTCCGCAGCCATTTCCGCCAATAAACACGGTGATTTCACCTTTAGGAATCTTCAAATCTAATTCATCAATAATGAGTGTATCCCCATAGGAAAGTGATAAATTCTTCGTTTCAATCGCATTCATCTTCTGACAGCTCCTTTTATGAATTTCTCGTTTTAAAAAGCAAGTAAATAAAGTACGGTGCACCGATACCAGCAGTGAACACGCCCGCTGGCACTTCTAATGGTGAAAACAGAGTTCTGCCAATTAAATCGGCGACCATGACAAGAATGCCGCCAATTAATGCACTCGCAGGGAGCAATGCTCCAAATGAGGAACCGACTAATCTTCTCGCCATATGCGGGGCCATTAAACCAACAAAGCCGATCCCGCCGGCAAAGGCAACCGAACCACCAATTAAGGCGGTACTAATCATTAATAAGAGAAACCGTTGTTTTTGCACCTTGCCGCCTAAACCTGTTGCCACCTCATCACCGAGCTCTTGGATATTAATTGTCCGGGCCAAAGCCAATGCAATAATCACGAAGATAACCGTCCATGGAACAAGAATGGCTACATTTTTCCAATTGGATCCATAAACGGTTCCGGTAATCCAGATATTCGCTTGGCTCGCCTGATAAATCGGACCCATGACCATCGTTAAGGTGGTGATTGCTTGCATTAAAGCAGAAATCCCAATCCCAATCAACACCAGCCTGATTGGTGACACCCCATTTTTCCAAGCAAGGAAATAAACTAAAAATCCTACTACTGTTGCACCGATAAAAGCTGCTAAGGGCAGCCAAGCAATACTAACGGTTAAGGAATGATTCTTATCACTAAACATTGCTAAAAAACTAACAACGGCAGCTGCGGCTCCACCGGTAATTCCTAATACATCTGGAGAAGCAAGTGGATTGCGGATCATTCCTTGTAATATGCCGCCCGCAACCGCTAAAGAGATTCCAACCATTAAAGCGACAATAATTCTCGGGAGGCGAAAGGATGTAATAATGAGCTTTTCCATCTCTGGGCCGCCGCCGAATAATACACTTACAACTGTAAGCGGGTTAATCTTCATTTCACCGCTTCCCGTGCTAAAGACAAAAACAAGGAACGCAACGACGAGAAGAATCGTGAAAGTTATGGCAGCTTTTCGATCCATTAAAAAGGACAGTTTGCCATTAAAGAGGCGGAAATTTTTATATTTACTCATCGTCCATTGAACCCCTTTCTTGCGATGTAAATAAAGAATGGAGTTCCAATGATGGCTGTCATAACACCAACAGGCACCTCAGACGGCATGAACATGTATCTTGCGGCAATATCAGCAGCGATTAAGAGAATCGCCCCTAACACACCTGAAAATGGGATGACCCAGCGATGATCGATTCCTACAATCGATCGGGTAATGTGGGGGACTACAATTCCTACAAAACCAATTGGACCGGCGACAGCGACAGATCCGCCTGCTAATAAAATAACAATGATGCCAATTGCGATTTTGAGAAGTCCGGTGTTTAATCCAAGACCCTTGGCCACATCTTCCCCCATGGACAGGATATTCATTTTTCCAGCAATGAACATGGCTCCAATCCAACCAATTCCAATATAAGGTAACACAGAAACAAGCGTCTCTAATTTTCGGCCTTGGACAGAACCTGCCAGCCAAAACAAGACCTGATCAAGCAAGACCTCATCTAACACGAGCAAGCCTTGTGTAAAAGAGGAAAACATTGCTGACATTGCCGCCCCAGCTAATGTAAGTTTCATAGGTGTTAATCCTCCACGACCAGCTGAACCGATCGTGTAAACACTTATGGCTGCAATGGCAGCTCCGATAAAGGCCAGAACACTAAATGCTTGTAAACTATCCACGGAAAACACAGTCATCGCAACGACAACCGCAAACCCGCCGCCTGCATTGATCCCAAATATCCCAGGGGACGCGAGTGGATTTTTCGTTAAAGTTTGCATCAGGACACCGGCAATGGCCAGGCTAGCCCCGACAGCGGACGCGATTAACGCTCTTGGCAGCCTTACGGTTTGAATAATGATATGTTCATTGGATCCGTTATTATTGGTAAATGCATCAACTGCTGTTTGCCAGCTGGTATCGGTGTACCCAAATATGATACTGGCACACATGGCTAACACCATCACCACGACGGCAATTAGGAATCCAATCCATTTTAATGCAGTACTTTTTAATAGCATCTGATGGTAACCTTTCTACCTTATTATTTAATTTAAGTCTATCTCCAATTGATAATGATTGTCAATGACTTTGAAAATCATTTTCATTTAAAAAAAGCGTCTGTTCACAAAAAAAGTTAGTGATTTTGAAAATGATTTTCAATTAAAGCGTTGACATAGGGGTACTTCTCATTTTATGATTAAGTTGTCATTGAAAATGATTATCATTAACAATTAGCTAAGGGGGCTACATAAACAATGAAGGCAATCAAGACAATACTTACTCTTTTCTCTATCATGACCCTTTTCTTATTAGCGGCGTGCGGCAGCAATGAGGAAAAAACGAGTGATGAAACGAAAACTACTGCAGAAAAATCATATACAGTAGAACATGCGATGGGGTCGACTACCATTAAAGGTACTCCGAAAAAAGTCGTGATTCTTACCAATGAAGGAACTGAGGCGTTGCTTGCTTTAGGTGTTAAACCAGTCGGTGCTGTTCAATCTTGGCTTGGAGATCCATGGTACGATCATATTAAAAACCAGATGGACGGCGTTGAGGTTGTTGGGGTTGAAGGTGAAGTCAATGTAGAGAAAATTGCTTCGTTAAAACCTGATTTGATCATTGGAAACAAACTACGTCAAGAACAAGTGTATGATCAACTAAGTGCTATTGCTCCTACCGTTTTTTCTGAAACATTAAGAGGCGATTGGCAGGAGAACTTTAAGTTATATGCAAAAGCCTTGAACCTTGAAGAAAAGGGCAACCAAGTTTTAAGTGACTTTGATAAACACGTTGCAGATTTAAAAGGTAAACTCGGTGATAAAGTGAATCAACAGGTTTCAGTTGTGCGCTTTATGGCTGGTAAATCCCGTATTTATTACACAGATTCATTTTCTGGTGTGATTTTTGATAAATTAGGCTTCAAACGTGCTGCACAACAAGAAGCACTGTTTACTCCTGATAATAAGCTTGGTTTGCTTGCTGTAGAGGTTGGCAAGGAAGTTATTCCTAAAATGGATGGAGACCTTCTCTTCTACTTCACTTATGCGCCACAAGGTGACCAAGCAGCCTTAGATACAGCAAAAGAATGGACAAATGACCCACTTTGGAAAAATTTAAATGCAGTGAAGAGCGGCCATGTGTATGAAGTAAGCGACGCAACATGGAACACTGCGGGCGGCGTTCTCGCAGCCAATATTATGCTCGATGACCTTGAGAAAATCTTAGTTAAGTAATTTTTATAAAAAACCTCCCAGTTTTTTATAGTAGAAAAGAGCGCGGCTTGCCATGGCCTCGCTCTTTTTGTTTTGTATTTTAGATTAGGGGATGTGGGGAATTCCACCGATTCTATGGTTTATTTCGCCGAACTGGATTGGGATTTCGCCGATGTCCTGATTTATTTCGCCAAACTAGTCCGGAATCTCGCCAACTCTTTGATTTATTTCGCCAAACCTGATTGGGAACGACTCAAAATACTGTTCAAGATCGCTATACCGGATGGAATTCCGCCGATTCTCTGATTTATTTCGCCGAACTAGTTCGGAATTCCGCCAATCAAAACCACAATTTCGCAGAAACCTCAACTTATTCCGCCAACCACCCATTTCAAGCACACAAAAAAAGAGCGACCGATTCGTCGCTCTTTTTTTCCAACTTTTATGCCGATGTCGAAAACATGTATTTTTTATAATGATAACGGATTGAAAAGATTAAGCCGAGCCCGAACATGTTCCCCATCAAGGCACTACCACCGTAGCTGATAAACGGTAATGGAATACCTGTAATCGGCAGCACGCCAATCGTCATCCCGATATTTTGGAAGACGTGGAAGGTAATCATGCTGATGACCCCGACACAAATATACGTATAAAAATTATTCTTTGTTTCCATTCCGACCTTAGTTATATGATAAACCAATAAGAAGAACAAACTGATTAATACACTTGCTCCGATGAAGCCATATTCTTCGCCGACGACACTAAAAATAAAGTCGGTCTGGCTTTCTGGTAAATAGACTTCGCGGTTTCCAAAACCTTTACCACCCGTCTGACCCGAGCCGATTGCTAGCAGGGATTTGGTCAATTGATAGGCGTCCGATCCTTGATAGCTATAAGGATCAAGCCATGAATAGATCCGACGGAGCTGATACTCACCCACTCCAAGGTACTTTTCAAGTAAATCCGGTTTCCATAACACAAAATAAAAAATCGTCCCAACTAGGGCAATCCCAGCGGTAAATAGCGGAGTCAAAAGCTTCCATGAGATCCCTGAAATAAAGATCATTCCGAGCATAATAGCAAGAAACACAAGCGCTGTCCCTAAGTCCTGCTTGATGATAAGTCCTAATGGGACCATGGTGACAATCCCGATCTTCACTAACAGCCAGAAATCAGTTTGCATCGTTTTGATCTGGTTCTTTTGATGATGATCTTCAATTACGCGTGCAAGAGCCAGTATAATGAAGATTTTAACAAACTCAGATGGCTGGATAGTTCCCACACCAGGTATTTTAAACCAGTTTTTCGCCCCATTAATGACAGGCGCAATACTCTCCGGCGCTACAATTAAAAATCCCAGCATCAGCAGTCCAAACCCATATGCATACCAGGTCAGCTTCCGTAATTGGTCCGAATCAAGGGTCATAACACCAGTAATAATCCCACTGCCAACCACATACCAGAAAATCTGCTTAATTAAGAAATTCTCCTTGTATTGGCCGCTCGCCTGGGCACTGTAAATCGCTAAACAGCTGGCTAAAAACAGTAATATTAATATAAAAACAAGATTATAATCTAGTTTTGAAGTTTTGTTCGTGTTTGAAGTCATATAGGTTCCACCTTACTAAGAAATACTACATTCCTTCATTATATTTTTAATATCACCAAATCACAACTTCTAAACCGAGAATGGATTAAATTACATAAGAAAGTCCTATTCTTCGAAATAAATCCTCTGCAGCTCCCCTGCCATCCATTCGAGATTACTTGGCACCTGTGGAATTCCGTAGCCAATATATAACGGCGTGGTTACAAATCGTGACACCACCTTGGCATAGATCTTATTTTCGATATGATGAAAAAACAGATTGTAGCTCGTTGCTTTAAACGGAAAGTTGTTCAGGATATAATGAACAGCCGTTTGCAGATAATCGGAGAACCGTTCCTGGTAACAGGAATCATCCATTTCAACATTGAACTCATAAAAGCCCACTCGCGGCTTAGTCGACAAGGTAAATCGGACCCCCTCCTCCTCGGCAATCACAATCCCTTCAAACATTTCATGCGTTACTTTTTCTTTATAATCAATATCGTCCAGGCCGATAATTTGCATATGCGGATGGGAGAGCGTACCTCCGGACAATGGCCCATGGTTTTTGAAAAAAATCACCGATTGATAGCGGCCGGTTGCCTCCATATCTAACCAATGTTTGATTCCAAACCTCATCAATTTATGTAAATGCTCTTTTGGGTAGATGGATAATTCACCTTGACAATCATCCGTTTCAATTAATACCGTTTGAAAGGTATGTTCTAAAACGGGATATTTATTTTTCAAAAGAATAATTGGTTCGTCCACAGCGATAAAGTTGGTCAGTTGATCTCTTTCGCAAAATGGACAGGCCTGGTCTTTGTTGCGTATATTCTCAGGCTTTTGAACACCGATCGACGTATTAAAATGTAGATGTGAATTTTCCAAATGCGTTTCTCCTCTCGAACGAGTATACTTCTATTTTATGGGAGAACGCCTTCCAATTGCACTTATTTTGTTTATTCCACTGATATTTTCATTGACCCAGTTGGTAATTGAATCCTAAAATAGAGGAGAATTTCATGAAATAGATAATTTTAGCATATCTATAAAATGTACAGGCTTATCATTTCTTTAGATTGTGAGGGTAATTATGTTAACAAAATTAGAAGCATTCATTCTTGGGATTATTCAAGGGTTAACGGAATTCTTACCGATTAGCAGTACAGGCCATCTTTATTTAGGAAGAAATTTATTCGGACTTCAGGAAGCTGGGCTCATGCTTGATACCATGCTTCATGTCGGAACATTGCTGGCTGTTTTTGTTTTTTACAAGGATGAATTTATTAAAATCATTAAAAATCCGTTTAGCAAGTTAACCTTTTTGTTGATCGTTGGGACGATTCCAGCGGTAATCTTTGGACTTGCGTTTAAAGATTACATCGATGAAATTTCGAAAACCGGGGTAACGATTGGCTGGGAGTTTTTAATTACGGGTATCTTCTTGTGGATTGCTGATTCCGTAAAAAATGGATATAAAAAAATGGATGATATTAGTTATAAGGATGCCCTCATTATTGGTACTTTCCAGGCCGTCGCAATTATGCCAGCAATTTCTCGTTCAGGGATGACGATCGTTGCGGCACTTTGGCGAAAATTAGACCGTGAAACGGCTGCGTATTTTTCCTTCTTATTATCTACTCCCGCAATTGTAGGTGCGATTGTCTTGCAAACGAAGGATTTACTTGAAGGTCAAGGTGAAGAAATTTCCCTATCGGCATTGCTCGTCGGTATTGCTGCCTCTGCCGTGTTTGGATACGTTGCGGTTAAGTGGATGATTGGGTACTTAAAAAATCACTCATTAAAACCATTTGCCATTTATGTTTGGGCATTAGGGGTACTCGTACTATTTTTCCAATTTACAGGTAAATTTTAAGAGTTGTTCAGGCAGGGAAAGTTAATGTGCAAATAAATGTCCTCAATCCGCAAATAAGCACCTTCAATCCGCAAAAAAAAAAGGGATTTTAGCAAATAGAAGTATAATTTTTTCAAAAATGGCAGCGAAAAAGCGGCTCGATCCCATTCGAGCCGCTTTTTTTACAATGAAACAGGAAGTTTTGCCATTTCTCTGGCCGCTGCTGCAGCTTGTTCTTTCGCTTTTGCCATAATTTCAGGAATTTGTTTTGGAAAATGATCCATTCCTTCCGCATAAATGGTCTCCATTAAATCAAAGCCGAGGAATTCAAGTGCTTTGCTTAAATAACGATCGCCCATTTCAAAATCGACCATTTTACCAATGGAATATATGCCTCCGCGCGTTTGAATGTGAATCGCCTTTCTGCCAGTAAGGAGACCCTCTGCCCCATGTTCAGAGTATGTAAATGTTTTCCCAGCAATAAATAAACAATCCATGAAGGACTTCAAAATGGCTGGTGCACCAAGGTTCCAGATTGGGGTGACGAACACATAGTAATCTGCATCTATAAACCGGTCTGCAAGTGCATGCATTTTTTCAAGTTTGGTCCGCTCATCTTCGGAAAGTTGCTCTTTTGTATAACCCATAAATGATAATTTTGCACGTGCGTATAATAAATCCATGTCTATCTCAGGGATATCCATGCTATATAAGTGCATATGTTCAATTTCCACATCTAGCTGTTCCTTTTTGAACTCCTCTAGAAATACTTCCCCGATTTGCATCCCTTTTGAAAGTTTTATATCCTTCTTTGGATTTGCCGTAATATATAGAAGCTTTGACATATAGATCCCCTTTCCTTACCCTGCAATATTTTCTTCTATTCCTATAGTACAATAAACTTCTTTGCTCACGAATGAACAATCAGTGAAATTTATGAATTTAATGTGAAAACTGCCTGCTAACTTGAACAAATCATGACAATTCCAAACAAAACTCAACGAAACTTAACAATCCTTAACAAAAGTCACTTTTAGTATGCTATTCTTTTTATAAAATAAAAAATGGAAAAAGGAGGGTGACTTATGGAAGAAAAAGCTTATACTCCCGATGAGGTGGCCCAACTCTTTCAAATCTCAAAACATACGGTTTATGAGCTAATTAAGAGAGGTGAACTCCAGGCATTCAAGATTGGTAACAAAATGAGAATTGAACACGCAGAGCTGGAACGATTTAAAAATAATACAAAAGCTCCTGCTAAAAAAAGTCCAACGGAACCAACTGGGACGACCAGTAATCCGGCCCCATCAATCCGATTATCTGGCAGTCACGACTTTCTCGTGGAACATTTTGCGAAACAAGCAGCTACTTCCTTAAACTTGCAAATTCAACCATCATACATAGGCAGTCTCGAAGGGTTAATGATTTTATACCGGGGGCAATGTGATATTGCTGCGATTCATCTTTTGGATCCAAACTCACAAGAATATAACTTACCTTTTATCCATCAACTGTTTGTATATGAATCCATTCTGGTAATTAGATTGGCAGCAAGACAGCAAGGCTTTATTGTCGCGAATGGCAATCCGAAAAACATTCAGGATTTTTCTGACTTAACGAATAGCGATGTTCAATTTGTAAATCGCCAAAAAGGGGCAGGGACACGTTTCTTACTAGACTCAAAGCTTTCTAGTTATGGAATCGATCCTAGTAAAATCAACGGCTATGGTACGGAAGAATGGAACCATTTATCTGCAGCTTCCTATATAAGCAGGGGCATAGCAGATGTAGCCTTTGGAATTCAGTCTGCCGCAAGCCATTTAGGACTGGACTTCATCCCCGTCGCTAAAGAAAAGTTTGATTTGGTTTTCCGCTTTACCACTGAAAATAAACAAAACTTAACAGACCTCATTCAGTATTTACAATCAACTAGTTTTAAAGATAGTTTAACGGATCTAGAAGGATACGATATTTCTGAATTAGGTAATATCATTTATCAAACTAGTCAAACGGAGGAAACAACCACATGTTAAAAAATCGATATCTTGCTTTCTTATTTGCGATGATGCTATTGGTATTAGCAGCCTGCGGAAATGCAGACTCAAAAGATTCAGCAGAAAAAGTTAAAAAAGATGAACCTAAAGCAGCACCAACTGAGATGATTCTAGCAACAACTACAAGTACACAGGACAGCGGCTTGCTTGACGAAATCATTCCTATGTTCGAAAAAGAAAATAACGTAAAAGTTAAAACAATTGCCGTAGGGACAGGACAAGCATTAGAAATGGGGACCAAAGGGGAAGCTGATGCCCTTCTAGTTCATGCTCCGGCAGCTGAAAAAGCAGTGGTCGATGCAGGCGATGCGATTAACTATAAACGCGTCATGTACAATGATTTTATTTTAGTAGGACCAAAAGAAAATCCAGCTGGTGTTAGCGGTGATGACATCAACGCGGCTTTCAAAAAATTAGCTGAATCTAAAGCTACGTTTGTTTCTCGCGGTGATGATTCTGGTACACACAAGAAAGAACTAGGGATCTGGGATGCAAATGCCATTAAACCTGCTGGCGAATGGTATGTGTCAACAGGACAAGGGATGGGTCAAACATTACAAGTGGCTGCAGAGAAAAAAGGCTATGTCTTAACAGACCGCGCTACATGGCTGGCTCAAGAGAAAAATTTAGACACCCTTCAAATCGTCGTTGAAGGCGGCAAAGATTTAATGAACATCTATCATGTAATGCAAGTTAATCCAGAAAAACATGATAAAATTAATAGCAAAGATGCTGAAAAGTTTGTAGAATTTATGGTAGATGCGAAAACTCAAGATGTGATTGAATCATTCGGTAAGAAAGAATTTGGCCAATCCTTATTCAAAAAATATACAGAATAGTTGACATGGAGGCCCTTTTGTAAGGGTCCTTCTGTTTATGCAGCTTAAGAAAAACCTGGAGGCACTTGAGATGGAACTACTCATTGATGGACTAAAAAAAGCAATAGACATGATCATTTCTGGTGATCCCGAAGTATTGGTGATCACTTGGCTGACGCTAAAAGTTTGTCTATTTTCCATTCTGATTAGTACCCTGATCGGATTGCCTCTAGGTATTTTTCTTGGATTAACTAGATTCAAAGGGCGAAGAGTTCTATTGCTGTTCATCAATATTGGATTAGGGCTGCCACCCGTCGTTGCCGGCCTTTGGATTACGATGCTGTTATGGCGCTCAGGCCCATTAGGCGACCTCACTCTGCTCTATTCACCTACAGCGATTGTGATGGCTCAGGTGCTCGTCAGCTTGCCCATTGTCACAAGCTTGACCTGTTCCGCTTTTCAACAAATCAGTGAAAAAATGCTGCTCCAGATTAAAGCACTTGGCGCTACAAAACTGCAAACCCTAATAATTCTCATCAAACAATTAAAAATCGCGATATTGGCAGCGGTCATGGCTGGCTTTGGCCGGGTCATTGCCGAGGTTGGTGCGGCAATGATGGTCGGCGGGAATATTCAAGGTGACACGCGCATCTTAACGACAACGATTGTGATGGAGGTTTCAAAAGGAAACTTCGATATCGCCCTAGCACTATCGTTTATTTTATTGTCGGTTGCCCTCTTAATTACAGCAGCATTAACCTACTTACAGCAAAGGAAGCGAATATCATGAGCCCGTTACTAGAGTTGAAAAATATCACTTATCAAGCCCAAAGTAAAACGATTCTTGATATTCCTAAGTTCCAGATTGGGACGGGAGAATTCCTTGGCATCATGGGACCAAATGGCGCTGGTAAAAGTACGCTGCTAAAATTGCTAGCCTTTCTAGATCAACAAACAAGTGGCGACATTCTTTATCGGGGACAAGCGGTTCCCAAGGGAAATGCTCCGCTAGAATTACGGAGGAAATTCTCGATTGCCCTTCAACAATCCTTACTATTAGACGGAACAGTTTTTCATAACATTGCACTTGGTTTAACCCTACGGAAGGTACCTAAATCGATCATTAAAGAAAAAGTGGAACAATGGATGGACTTGTTTGGGGTTAGTCATCTTGCGAAAAAAAATGCCCTCTATTTATCAGGCGGTGAAGCACAACGGGTCAACCTAGCACGGGCAATGATTGTAGAACCGGAAATTCTGTTTCTGGATGAACCTTTTTCTGCATTAGACTTTCCAACGAAAATTAAATTGATGGAGGATTTTAAGGGAATTATCGAAGCTGCACAAACCACCGCTGTGTTTGTCAGCCATGATTTGATGGAGATTAACTATCTTACCAACCGGCTGGCGATTATTGTTAATGGGGAAGTGAAGCAAGTAGGACCAACCCAGCGTGTTCTAGAACAACCCAATTCCTCCACTGCTCCCTTTTTAAACGAATGGAAAAAGTTTTACCCTGTTGCCCGATAATAAGAGTGGGAAATCCACAAAAGGCCCCTGCATGATGTAGAGGCCTTTTCTATTTTGAGCTAATCTTCCTGCGGAAACCACAAGGTGACGCTAGTTCCCTTATTCAGCTTGCTTTTTACTTTAATGACTCCTCTATGGGCATCCATTAAAGCTTTAACAATCGAGAGCCCGATCCCTACCCCGCCGGTTTTACGATCACGTGATTTATCACCACGATAGAAACGTTCGAAGATATGCGGAATATCAGCTTCTGCCATTCCTGAGCCTTCATCTTGGATACTAAAGCCGACGTAGCCGTCCATTTCCGTTTTTACTGAAAGGGTGACATTTTTTCCTTCCGGTGTATACTTTAGGGCATTATTAAGGATGTTAGATAAGATTTGCATTAAGCGATCCTTGTCTGCTTCAAATAATTCATCCTCTGCAGGTTCAATTATTTGAAGATGGACGCCCTTTTCTTTAAACAATGGCAAGAACATCTCATATAAAGCCGCCAGCACACTTCCTGCATCTAATTCAATTTTTTCCAGCCTCATCTGCGGATTTTCAGCTGCAAGCAGTTTTTCTAATTCATTCACCAGCCTAACTAAGCGCATCAACTCTTCATGTGTGGTCTGAAGCCGCTGCGGTGTCGGCTCCCAAATCCCGTCCTGAAATGCTTCGATTTGACTTCTCAAGGTCGCAAGCGGGGTTCGGAGTTCATGGGCCAAATCACCTGTAAAATGCTTTCTTAGGTTTTCTTCCTTTGCTAACGACACCGCCAGATTATTAAAGGAAATGGCAAGATCCTTTACCTCGGTTGGCAATCCCGATAATGGAATCCGAATATCAAGATTATGATGCTGCAGTTCATTTGCCGCAAACGATAACTTTTGTAACCCTGAGGTGAGCTTTTTTGAAAACAGCATACTAAAAACAATTGCCAATACAATCGTCAAGCAAACGGCTGCATAAATGTATAATTGAATCGTTTGGATAAACGTATTTTCATCATCAATTAAGCCCTTCGGATAGATAGCAACAAGTTTTCCAATAACCTGATTATCCACTCTCAACGTATAGGTCTTAGAATGCCATTCTTCCCCATTCGGAGCAGGTTCTGTTAACCCGAAGCTGTTGAGCATGCCTCGGATGTTGGATGAATCCATTTGCAATTGGCCTAAGCGGTCAAACAGTTGGAAATAGAGCTGCTCGGTCATAGCATGTTCGTGCAAGAGGCCAAATACCGGATCACTTGTGAAGTGGCCATTTTTTTTATAATCCTTTTCAATTTCCGTAATAATTCGGTCAATCTTTTTTTCTCTATTTCGATCCAAGTAGCTGTTAAAACTTTCCTCAAATCCATATTGGATAAAAAAGCTAACAATGATGATCGCAATCATCGAGATAAGTAGTAAGTAAAAAAGTATCTTAGACCGGAGCGTTTGCAGCATCTAATACCCCTCCAAATTTGTAGCCCATTCCAAAAACGGTCACGATAAAATCTGGCTGTCGTGAATCCCGTTCGATTTTCTTCCGGAGGTTTTTGATATGGGTATCAACACTGCGTTCATAGCCTTCATAATACATGCCTTCATCCTGTATCTTTTCAAGCAAATCCATCCGGCTATATACCCGGCCTGGATTCACTGCCATATTGGTTAATAGCTTGTATTCAATTGGCGTTAACGTAATCGAGTCTCCGTTTGCGGTCACTTCTTTTTTAATTAAGTCGATGACAAGCTTTTTGCCATTGAATTCAAGCCGTTCCACTTTCTCAGTCTTTTTTACACGTCTTAAAATCGCTTGAACGCGTACGACGACTTCGCGTGGGCTAAACGGTTTGGTTAAATAATCATCGGCCCCCATTACAATTCCGTTGATCCTGTCATCCTCTGCTGATTTGGCCGTCAACATGAGAATGGGCACATCTGACTCTTTGCGCACGAGACGGCAGACTTCTTCACCAGAAATGTCTGGCAGCATCAAATCTAATATAATTAAGTCGGGGTTTACTGTTTTTACTTTTTTCAACGCATCAATTCCATTATCGGCGCTATGAATTACATAGCCTTCTCTTATTAAATAGGCTTCAAGAACTTCTATGATTCTACGTTCATCGTCTACTAATAATATTTTCACTTTTACCACTCCCCACATATTAAATATATCATTTCGAGTCTGTGATGTTTGTAACTTCACAAATTCACCACAAGTTCTTCATAACATCTTCAATTTTTCCAAGTAAGATGGGGGTGTAGTTAAGAAGAGGCGATCACTAGAAGGACTCCCAAGTTTGTAGTGATCTCCTCTTTGATGAAGTACATGGTCCAAAGTGATCTTACTCATCCCAAATTTAACCTCTCTTTTTTATATAGTTCGGGCGTCCCAGCGGTGGGGCGCCTCCTTTTTTTATTTAAAAAATTTGCTACAATATGAAGCTCTTTTAATACGAATGTTATAGTATGCTATGGGAGAGAGGTGTCGAACATATGAATAAGATATCAATTAAGATTGGCGTTCTTTTCTTTCTAGCAATTTTTATATTGGAAGGCATTTCAATGATTTTTTTGCATAATAATATCATTCATTCCCGGGTGCACGAAGAGCTAACTTCTCTCCAGACACGCGGAAATAATCACCGTGAAATCCTTGAGGCTTCTTTTCATGATGAAACGATCCGGCACATTGCCATGATGGAGGCGCGGACGGATACACAAGTGATTTTAACCAAACCTGATGGAACCATTTATATGTCTTCCAATCGAGTGACAGATGATATGAAGAAGATTATGAGTACTAAACAAAAACAAGTTCCGCACGCGGGATTAATTTTAGAAGATGATTGGAAACATGCGGCCTATATCGCCTCAGTCAGTCCAGTTATGGTTGACAATGCAATTACCGGATATGTCTATATGTTTCAAAATACACAAAAAATCAAAGAGTTGATTTCCGGATTAAACCAGCATTTCCTGATTGCTGGTCTGCTTTCCCTAATGTTCATGATTATTATCATTTTCACTTTAACAAGATATGTCACCCACCCGCTAATTCAAATGAGTGCAGCCACCAAACGAATCAGCAAGGGCGATTTTTCCGTGTCTCTACCGAAGATTGGCAGGGACGAAATCGGTGAACTTGGCGAATCGATTAAGGTATTAGCAAGCGATTTAGAAATTCTAAAAAATGAACGAAATGAATTTCTCGCCAGCATCTCGCACGAACTCCGCACACCGCTAACCTATATTAAGGGATATGCGGATATTGCCCGCCGGCCAGAAACGATTGATGAGGACAGAGAGAAGTATTTAGGAATTATAGTGGAGGAAACTGGCAAGCTATCGAAATTAGTGAAGGAATTATTCAATCTCGCAAAAATGGATGAAAATTCTTTTTCGATTGAGAAGGAAGGGGTTCTTTTACGTCCTTATCTTCAGAGCATCCTTGAAAAAGTAACACCTGCTCTTAAAGAACACCATATGGAACTTGTGCTAGAATGCTCAGATTCTCTTTATCTGTCTCTTGATCCCATGCGATTTGAGCAGGTTATTTTCAATCTCGTCGATAATGCACGTAAATATTCTGAACCGCATACCACTATTCGTGTTGAGGTCAGCAACAGCAGCGGAAAAGTTCATATTAAAATTCAAGATGAAGGAAAGGGAATCCCTGAAAAGGATTTGCCGAGAATTTTTGACCGCTTCTATCGCGTAGATAAATCTAGAACCCGTGCTCTTGGCGGAACAGGACTGGGACTTTCGATTGTTAAACAACTAGTTGAGGCACATGGAGGTACGATTAAGGTAACGAGCAACCCGAATATGGGCACTTCATTTGTGATTACTTTATAACAGAAAAAAGACACCAGGCATGCCCGGTGTCCTTTTTCTGTTTTACTTATGAATCCAAACCGCACCAGCAGAATTGTCTTTCGCTTCGCCGATGACTTGGAACTTGATTGGGTACTGAGCTGGAACTTTTACTCCGGCATCAGGAATAAGTGAGTTAATGTAAGACTTCGTTGAATCAAATGTCGTTACGCCTGGAAGTCCTTTGTAATCATAGATTCCACGAGTTGGTGAATCGGCATACCATGCAGGTGACTTGTCTAATGAGAACGCTGCATCTGCTACTTGGTAGCGAGTTGTTTGAGCGATAGAGTCTACACCATTTAGTTTAAAAACAAGAGCTTCAGGGTGTGAATCAACTACACTTAGGAAACCTTCACTAGGGTGAACACCGCCCCAGTTATCAGTAAATGTATCGTCACCATACCAAACTACTAAACCAGTATTATATTTTGAACCGCGCGAGAATTGTAGAGCAGTATCAGATCCTGCATAGTTTCTCCACTCAAGGTAGTAATAGTGAGGCTTGTTAATCCATCCGTCAGATACTTCGAAGCCGTTTAATGTTACTTTAGCAGTTCCTTCTGCATCGTCTGAGAATGCAACTTGTCCATCAACTGTTAATTGAAGATTGTCAAGTGCGAAACCGTCTGGAGCGAGACCGCCATCTGTTACATAATTAAATACTAGTTTTACTTTCTGGCCAGCAAATTGGCTTAAATCAAGGGATTTGTCTTCCCAATTGCCTTGAGAAGTCTCGTAACCGCCGGCTGTGTTTTGATCACCAATAGTATCTAGTTTTACACTCTTGCCGTCCTCAGTAACAGCATTTACATATAGGTAGTCATAGCCAGTTTCAACTTTATAAAATTGTTTGTAATCAAACTTTGCATTAGCAGCATTTGGTAAGTCAAATACTGGAGTCTCTAATACTGTATTAAGGTCATCGCCTTTTGTACTATAGTAGTATTTTGCTCCAAATGCAGGAGCAATACCAGGAACCTTTTTCTTAGGTAAGTTTACCTTAACGATTCCAGGGTTCTTTGATTTTGTAACACTTTGGTCAATAACAGCAGCTAGTCCATTTTTATCGATATCTTCATAGTTTACTTCGGTAATATTTGCCCAGTTGCCGCCGATAGTTTTTTGGTAGAATTCTTTGACTTGGGGTGAAAAGCTTGGCGGCTGTGTCCCAGCAATATGACCGCTCCAGCTTCCGCCGCTCATGATGGACCATTGAGCTACCGAATCACCATTGCCTGTGTATTGTGTATCATATTCATCAGGGGCACCTAAATCATGGCCATATTCGTGTGCGAAAACACCGACTGCACCGTCCTCAGGCTCAACAGTATAGTCATAAGCAGCCATTTTGCCGCCCCAGTAACCTACTGCAGCTGTAGTGTTATCTACTGGATAAACACCATTTAGAGTCCAACGATGTGACCAGATCGCATCATCTCCAACCACTCCGCCGCCAGCTTCCTGACCAACTCCAGCATGAAGAACCATCAAGTGGTCTACTAAACCATCTGGCTCGTTTTGGTCACCGTCACCATCTAGATCATATAGGTCAAATTTGTCATAATCAGCTAAATTGATTCCGGATTTTACAGCTGCATTTAGTGCATCCTTAACAAGTCCGCGTGCACCTACTTTTCCAGGAGCATTATCATGTCCCCCTGACGGATTGTCACCGCCATAATCAGCAGCCATTCCTGGTACAGTCAACCAATCAGATACCGTACCATCAACCGTGTAACTGCCGCCTGATTGCTCTTCATAATATTGTTTAAATGTTTTAATCTTATCACCGTTGAAGAGAGTGAAATCTTCATCGCCAAACAACATCTTTTCATAGTGCTCTTTATTAAAATCATCAGCATACATATAACCAGCTTCTTGTTCTACATTATTGTGTTTTAAGTCTGCATATTCGACAAGAAGGACTAGTACTTTGTCTTCTCTGACAGAGCCATCATAGGCGGATTGTTTAGCAGAATCTACTTTTACAGCACCTGTTGGTTTGCCTTTTTTAAAGTTTTCATGACCTTTATCAAGCTGCTTAGCAAGCTTGTCCTTTTGCTTTGTCACAAAGTCTTTTGCTTTTAGATCAAAAGCCTGCTGTTCTTTTGTAAGAGCTTTATCAGTTTTACCTGGCTTTTCACCCTGTTTTTTCTTTATGTAGGCTTTTGCTGCTTTTGTAATTTCTGCTTTAGATGCGTTCTTCGCAACTAGCCCTCTCTTTTGCAACGCAGCACCTAGTCGATCGATATCAACAATATTCAAATCGATTGGAGCTGATGAAACTGTTGTTGCTGCAGATGCCGGTTTTGGAGCAACCGTGCTTCCAGCGAATGCGCCTGCGAACATGGTAGTAGCTACCATTGTACTAGCCGCGAGGCTGGATAAGACCTTTAAAGTGGTTTTCTTTTTCAAATCTTAAACCCCCTAATTTATTTATAGTTACATCGTTCTTCTCTATGAACGGTGCTTTGCTAGTTTATCAAATTAGCGTGAAAATTGTAAATAGTCTTAATTTAGTGAAAAATGCTTATATTAAGCACTATATTGTACCTAATAAATGTAAAAAGAGAATTTTTAATAAGAAATTAAACCCAGAAAAAGAGTTATTAAATATGCCTTTTATCCTTACTTTTCATGTTGTTTGAAAATTACCTCAGAAAACGAAAGTTTCGGCAACCGAAATTTAAGTAAATAGACCTATCGAAACCTAGTAATATATTTAATTCATCTTATAAAATGTAAAACTCATCAAAAAAAAACCTTATCATCATTTTGATAAGGTTTCAGATTGTCGACAAAAGGGGTTCGGAATGTTTACATTCCGAACCCCTTTTGACTTTTTCACTGTTTTTCCACCTAT
>NZ_VEED01000015.1 GCF_007678255.1 Bacillus sp. X1(2014)
CCGCAGTAGCTCAGTGGTAGAGCTATCGGCTGTTAACCGATCGGTCGTAGGTTCGAGTCCTACCTGCGGAGCCATTTATGGAGAGCTGTCCGAGTGGCCGAAGGAGCACGATTGGAAATCGTGTAGGCGGGTAACCCTGTCTCAAGGGTTCAAATCCCTTGCTCTCCGCCATAATACTTAAATAATATGGCCCCTTGGTCAAGCGGTTAAGACACCTCCCTTTCACGGAGGTAACACGGGTTCGAGTCCCGTAGGGGTCACCAAATTTGGAGGATTAGCTCAGCTGGGAGAGCATCTGCCTTACAAGCAGAGGGTCGGCGGTTCGATCCCGTCATCCTCCACCATATCTTAATATTATTTATTTCTATTGTCGCGGGGTGGAGCAGTCCGGTAGCTCGTCGGGCTCATAACCCGAAGGTCGCAGGTTCAAATCCTGTCCCCGCAATTGGTCTGGTAGTTCAGTTGGTTAGAATGCCTGCCTGTCACGCAGGAGGTCGCGGGTTCGAGTCCCGTCCAGACCGTTGTTGGCTCAGTAGCTCAGTCGGTAGAGCAAAGGACTGAAAATCCTTGTGTCGGCGGTTCGATTCCGTCCTGAGCCACCTTTAATTTTTGCTTGCACCAGCTGCTAGCGTTTTGAATAATATGTGGAGGGGTAGCGAAGTGGCTAAACGCGGCGGACTGTAAATCCGCTCCCTCCGGGTTCGGCGGTTCGAATCCGTCCCCCTCCACCATTTATAGGGGTATAGTTTAAAGGTAGAACGAAGGTCTCCAAAACCTTTGGTGTGGGTTCAATTCCTACTACCCCTGCCAATTTTATAGTGGCGATTGTGGCGAAGTGGTTAACGCATCGGATTGTGGTTCCGACATTCGTGGGTTCGATTCCCATCAGTCGCCCCATCATATGAAAATCTTAATTTGTAAATATTGGGCTATAGCCAAGCGGTAAGGCATCGCACTTTGACTGCGACATGCGTTGGTTCAAATCCAGCTAGCCCAGCCAATTTGCGGAAGTAGTTCAGTGGTAGAACACCACCTTGCCAAGGTGGGGGTCGCGGGTTCGAATCCCGTCTTCCGCTCCAATATTTATGGCGGCATAGCCAAGTGGTAAGGCAGAGGTCTGCAAAACCTTTACCACCGGTTCGAATCCGGTTGCCGCCTCCATATTATTTGCCAAGTATGGATAAGAACAGGTAATTAGATTTCGCCGGGGTGGCGGAACTGGCAGACGCACAGGACTTAAAATCCTGCGGTAGGTGACTACCGTACCGGTTCGATTCCGGTCCTCGGCATTACTTTATCAAAACATTTTAATACGCGCCGGTGTGGCGGAATTGGCAGACGCGCACGACTCAAAATCGTGTTCCGTGAGGAGTATCGGTTCGACCCCGATCACCGGTATCAAATTGTTTGAAAAAAGTTGCTCATAATTTTATGAGCAACTTTTTTTTGACTTAATTTTATTTCACTTTTTTCTAAAAGCATTTTGCTTCTTAAATTCGCCCATAGAAGGCAGAAATTCGCCCATTAATACCCCAGATTCGCTCATTGAACTTAAAAATTCGCCCATTGAAGGAATAAGTCATTAAATCTAACTAAAAAGTCTATATAGTAAAGTGTAATTTCACACGAAATATCGATTTTAAATGGCTCTGCTTGAGATATCACAACATTATTTTCTAAAACAGGCTTTATTTTTCTAAGATGGTTAATTCCCGGTACATTTTCTTCATCTTATAAGTAATTTCGACAAAATCTGCATTTTCCCCTTGACTATATTAAAAATAGTGTGTAATATAATAAAGGTCAGTTGCTGATTCATTAATTTATTTAACGCGGGTGTAGTTTACTGGTAAAACCTCAGCCTTCCAAGCTGATGTAGTGGGTTCGATTCCCATCACCCGCTCCATACATATTAACTAACGCAGTTTATCGTTACATTAGAGAACGATGAGTTGCGTTTTTTCTTATATAAAAAAGATGCCCTATGGACACCTGATTATTAGGAAGGATGCTTCTCCTCCATGTATTTGGGTAAACATGTTCATTAATGATTCTGTTAATCTCATCGACTTTTCAACATCGGTTGAGGGTCTCAAATATATTACTTGCAGAGCATTTTTGGTAGCAAAAGTTACAGGTGCTCTATCCGAATCCACAAATGGACTTCCAAAGGCCCCTAGATTATCTGAAGATACGATCAGACGATTCAAAGAATTTATCCGCCCATTCAATCCAGTGTACTCCTCCCCTTCTCTTCCTAATCGAATGCTAATGGATCCATTCAAGTTATCCAAATCGTAAATTCCAATAGGTACTTGATATTGTAAGGAGAAAAAGTTATTAATATCAATAGCACTTTGTATAGATGACAGGAAATTTTGTTTTTGTACCCTTCTATACAAAGCTTCGACTGAAGGACGATACCGATTGGGATCTTTCCCATAATTTTTAAAAATGTTACGCCATTCCTGAATTCCTGAGAGTTCAGTAACATTTTTATTCTCTAAATCAAAATAAATAGATTCTTGAAAAAGCTGAAGTCTTCCTCTAATCATTTGCGGTGATTCAGCAACAGTAATATTTTTATATACAATGATCCCCACTTTAAAGTTAGGAATTTGCTCGATTATTTCCTCTGAGAGTTTAATTTCCAACCATTCCACCTCCAAAATTTAATGAAAATAGTTTATCATAGATAGATGTGTAACTAATAATTTAAAAATCCATATTTATTATAAATCACTTCAAAGGAAGGGGGGGACCACTTGAATATTGAAGAGTTAAAGGAAGAACTAATTGCCTATAGTAAGGGAATTGGCATTGATAAAATTGGTTTTACGACAGCAGAGGCGTTCACTGAATTAAAAAATCGACTAATAAGGCAGCAGGCACTTAACTACCAATCTGGATTTGAAGAACCAGATATAGAGAAACGAGTGAACCCTTCATTATTACTAGAGGAACCTCGTTCGATCATTTCAATTGCAATTGCTTACCCTTCCAAGATGAATCACCGTGTCGAAAGTAAAAAGGGTGAAAGGAGAGGGATTTTCAGCAGGGCCTCATGGGGGCTTGATTATCACCATGTGCTAAATGATAGGCTTAAGAAGTTAGAAGACTTTATCACTACAAAGGTACCTGATGCAAGGTTAAAATCGATGGTGGATACTGGGGAGCTATCAGATCGAGCCGTAGCTGAGCGAGCTGGAATCGGTTGGAGTGGAAAAAACTGCGCCATTATTACACCTGAATTTGGGTCGTATGTGTATTTGGGTGAAATGATTACAAGTATTCCCTTTGAACCCGATACTCCAATAGAAGATCAATGCGGGTCATGTACAAAGTGCTTGGATGCTTGTCCCACCGGAGCCTTGGTCCAAGGTGGACAGATTAATGCACAACGCTGTATTTCTTTTTTAACACAAACAAAAACATTTATTCCATATGAGTATAGAGATAAGATTGGTAACCGCATATATGGTTGTGATTCATGTCAAACTGCATGTCCTGTTAACAAAGGGAAGAACTATCATTTTCATGAAGAAACTGAACCACAACCTGAAATTGCGAAACCCTTATTAAAGCCGATACTAAAATTAAGTAATCGAGAATTTAAAGCAAAATTTGGTCATGTATCTGGCGCTTGGAGAGGGAAAAAGCCAATTCAAAGGAATGCAATTATTGCCCTTGCTCATTTTAAGGATGAAACAGCCATTCCAGATTTAGTAGATATTCTAGAGAATGAGGGGAATCCAGTTTCAAGAGGAACAGCAGCTTGGGCCCTTGGGAAAATTGGCGGTGAGACAGCTCTTGCGGCCTTAAATAAAGCACAGGAACATGAAAAGGATCTTGAAGTACAAAATGAAATAGAAAAAGCCTTAAGTTTTTATAGGTAAAATGAGCGAACTCAAGTGGTTCGCTTATTTTTTTTGATTAATCCCTGTCTTTTCACATATGTATGAAGGAAAGGGGTGAGGAATATGCTTCATTTGATACAAGAGTTATTTGAAAAAAGAGTCAGTCAATTTGTTTCCGATAAAAGAACACATAAAGTATTTTTTCCAAAGGCTGAAAATAAGCAAAGTACATTAGCAAAAAGATCTGCTGAAGTTGTAAAAGTAAAAGCTTCCGGCGGAATCTTAGAAATTGATAAAGAGGATGAATTCCAAACGGTAAAATATCAGGCCCATTATCAATATTTAATCAAGCAAAAGGGTTTGCTGTATATGGAAGAAGAGGTGGAAGAAAGATTAGCTAAGTTTTACAAAGAGGCTTTAGTGATGGATGAGGAAATTAATCCATATGCACCTCAAGAAACTTATCACACACCTGCAGAATTTCTTGTAGAGGACCTGGAAGAACGATTGAGTTTTCAATATAATCGTTTAAAGGCTGTACAATATGCAGAAAGGTGGTGGAATAGCTACAACCCTGCATATAAAAAGTTTGAAAATGATTGCACCAATTTCATTTCACAATGCCTTCATAGTGGCGGTGCACCTATGAGAGGCTATCCTAATCGGGCAACAGGCTGGTGGCTCCAAAAAAGCAATTATAGCTATAGTTGGGCAGTGGCACACTCTCTAAAGGGATACTTTGCTAATTCAAAAATTGGTTTACGGGCAAGGGAAGTGAGCAGTCCGGACCAATTGTTATTGGGAGATATAATTTGTTACGATTTTGAAGGGGATGGACGGTTTAATCATAATACAATTGTGACGGCTAAGGATGCAAATGGCATGCCGTTAGTTAATGCCCATACGTATAATAGTCGGATGAGGTATTGGGCATATGAAGATTCATCTGCTTATACCCCAAATATTAAATACAGATTTTTTTCAATCATCGATTAAGGATGCTTAATTATTGAAAGGGTCTATGTTAATGGTATAATTGCATGTAGAGTTTTTACATGAGGTGAATTCCATGTCAATTAATGTTGTTTTATATCAACCGCAGATCCCTTCCAATACAGGAAATATTGCAAGAACATGTGCAGGAACAGATACAAATTTACATTTAATCCGTCCATTAGGCTTTTCTACGGATGACAAAATGTTAAAAAGAGCAGGACTCGATTATTGGGAACACGTTAATATCTCTTATTATGATTCTCTTGATGACTTTTATGAGAAGAATGCAGGCGGTGAATTTTTTTATATTACAAAATTTGGACAGAAGGCTTTTAGCAGTTTTGATTACAGTAATTCAAATAAAGATTATTATTTTATCTTTGGGCGTGAAACAACAGGACTTCCGAAAGATGTCATTGAAAATAATAAAGAAGTCAGCTTGCGCATTCCTATGAATGAAAATATCCGTTCTCTAAATTTGTCCAATACAGCCGCTATTCTTATCTATGAAGCGCTCAGGCAGCAAAACTATGCGCATCTACAATAATCTGAGGGGGCCTAAGGGCCTCCTTTTGAGTAATGGAAAGGAAGAGTGTTATGAATGAAGTTATACAAACAATACTAAACCACCGCTCTCATCGTCATTTTGAGGACAAGCAACTAACAGACGAACAAATTAAAACAATCATTACTTGTGCTCAATCTGCATCCACATCCAGTTTTATTCAGGCCTACTCTATAATTGGTGTTAAAGACAAAGAAAAAAAGAAAAAACTAGCAGAGCTTGCAGGGAATCAGGAATATGTTGAAAACAACGGCCACTTTTTTGTCTTTTGTGCAGATTTATACCGCCATACCATTATTGGGGAGAATGAACAGATAGATGTTACCCCTTCGGTTGAAAGCACAGAAAAGTTCATGGTAGCTCTCATTGATGCATCTTTAGCCGCACAAAATGCAGCAATTGCAGCAGAATCGATGGGGTTAGGGATTTGTTACATAGGTGGAATTCGTAATAATTTAGATGAGGTAACTAAGATATTAAAAACACCAGAGCGGGTTATTCCTTTGTTTGGACTGGCAGTTGGGTTTCCGACCAAACTAAATGACAAAAAACCGAGGCTGCCATTTGACCATGTTTATCATGAAGAAGAATATGAACAAAATAAAGAGGTTTACATTGGGCAGTTACAAAATTATGATAACTTAATTTCTAACTACTATGAAGAGCGGACAGATGGGAAAAGAAAAGACCGCTGGACAGAACAAATGGCTAGGATGCTTGATCGGAAGAGTAGAATGTATATGAAGGAATTTATTCAAAAAAATAAACTGGATCGCCACTAAAAAAGCTGCCAATTGGCAGCTTTTATTTGGTTGAACCTGGTTTGTCGTTATACCCTGATGTGAAAATTGCCGCTAAAAAGGCGACCATTACTAAACAAACGATGAAAGTGTTCATATTTATGTAATCCTCCTTCGTCATACATTTTTCAATTTTATCACACATATAGTTTTATTATAGCCTATCTTATAAAAATGAAAAGAGGAAGATTCTTTTTATTGTAATAAAAAAGATAGACGCTAACTGGCAATGGTTACGCATGTTCAATAGCTTATCAGCATAGAGTATATTAAATCGTCTCTGATTAACCTACGGGGGAGGGCCTTATGGATATTCTAAAAAAAATCGAGATGTATCGCGAGGAAGAAGAAAAGTTACGTTGGGAAGGGTCATTCGCAGATTATTTACAGTTGTTGAAAGAGAAGCCATGGGTTGCACAGTCGGCACATTCACGAGTTTATAATATGCTTAAGGATGCAGGAATTACTGAAGAAAAAGGGACGAAGAAGTACGAATTCTTTAGCAATCAATTATTTGGTTTAGAGGAGTCGCTTGAGAGGCTTGTGGAAGAATACTTCCACCCAGCTGCAAAAAGATTGGATGTAAGGAAACGTATATTATTATTAATGGGTCCTGTAAGCGGAGGGAAGTCCACTCTTGTTACCATGTTAAAAAGGGGGCTTGAAGCATACTCACTCACGGATCGGGGTTCTGTATTTGCCATTAAAGGATGCCCGATGCATGAGGATCCACTCCATTTAATCCCACATCATTTGCGAAAGGACTTCTTTGATGAATATGGCATCCGCATTGAAGGTAATCTTTCACCGCTGAACATGATGCGTCTTGAACAGGAGTATGGTGGACGAATCGAAGATGTATTGGTGGAAAGAATCTTTTTCTCCGAAGATAAACGAACAGGGATTGGTACATTCAGCCCATCCGATCCAAAATCTCAGGATATTGCTGATTTAACGGGTAGTATCGATTTTTCAACGATTGCGGAATATGGTTCTGAATCAGATCCACGTGCTTATCGTTTCGATGGTGAACTTAATAAGGCTAACCGAGGAATGATGGAGTTCCAGGAGATGTTAAAATGTGATGAGAAATTCTTGTGGCACTTGCTATCTCTGACCCAAGAGGGGAATTTTAAAGCTGGACGCTTTGCTCTTATTAGTGCGGATGAGTTAATTGTGGCGCATACGAACGAAACGGAGTACCGGTCCTTTATCTCCAACAAGAAGAACGAAGCCTTGCATTCGCGGATTATTGTTATGCCAATACCGTATAACTTAAAGGTGTCACAAGAAGAAAGAATTTATGAAAAGATGATCAATGAAAGTGATGTTTCTGATGTTCACATTGCACCGCATACGTTAAAAGTAGCTGCGATGTTTACTATTCTTACTCGTTTAAAGGAACCGAAAAAAGGCGATATTGATTTACTAAAGAAAATGCGCCTATATGATGGGGAAAGTGTGGAAGGCTTTAATACAGCCGATGTGGATGAACTGAAGAAGGAATATCCTGATGAAGGTATGAGTGGTATCGACCCTCGTTACGTAATTAACCGAATTTCATCGACAATCATTCGTAAAGAAATACCATCAATTAATGCACTTGATGTATTAAGGTCATTAAAGGATGGACTCGACCAGCACCCGTCCATCACCGCAGAGTTACGGGAACGTTATATGAATTATATTTCATTGGCCCGGAAAGAGTATGATAATATTGCCAAGAAGGAAGTCCAAAAAGCATTTGTGTATTCGTATGAAGAATCAGCGAAAACCTTAATGGACAATTACTTAGATAATGTGGAAGCCTATTGCAATAAATCAAAACTGCGTGACCCGCTCACTGGCGAGGAGATCAATCCAGATGAGAAGTTGATGCGCTCCATTGAAGAACAAATTGGTATTTCTGAAAATGCGAAAAAAGCCTTTAGGGAGGAAGTCCTCATTAGGATTTCAGCCTTTGCGAGAAAAGGGAAACGCTTTGACTATAATTCTCATGATCGTCTCCGTGAAGCTATTCAAAAGAAATTGTTTGCCGATCTAAAAGACGTTGTGAAAATTACCACTTCTTCCAAAACACCTGATGAACAGCAACTCAAGAAAATTAATAATGTAGTTGCAAGATTAGTGGATGAACATGGCTATAATACAACGTCAGCGAATGAATTACTTCGTTATGTAGGAAGTCTATTAAATAGATAAGTCGGGGTTAAAATAGTAGGGACTGGCAGAAGGAAATCTGTCAGTCTATTTTTTTCCTTATTCAAATTCACGAAGAATCTGTAATGCTCCCACTTTGTCCAATTTCATAGGCGAATACACAATTGTCAAAATAATTTGTAAATTATTCTTTATTTCTGCATAGGATAAAGTAATCCATATTTATCTTATTTTTTTCACTCGCGTTATCATATGTATTTGATGAAAATATGTGCATTTTGGAACCTATTAAATTAATAAGGAGGGGTTTACATTGTCAACAAACAACCATCAATTTGTCATTTCAAGAGAAGATTGGTCCCTCCACCGTAAAGGCCACGATGACCAGCAAAGGCATCAGGAAAAAGTCCAGGAGGCAATTCGAAACAATCTTCCCGACTTAATTACTGAAGAAAGCATAATCATGTCTAACGGTCGAGATGTCGTAAAAATACCAATTCGTTCATTGGACGAATATAAAATCCGTTATAATTATGACAAAAACAAACACGTGGGCCAAGGTGATGGTGACAGTCAAGTAGGTGATGTAGTAGCACGTGATGGTTCTAGCGGCCAGAAGGGACCTGGAAAAGGCCAAGGAGCTGGCGACCAAGCAGGTGAAGATTACTTTGAGGCGGAAGTATCATTAATGGAGCTAGAGGAAGCATTATTTAAACAATTGGAGCTTCCAAATTTGAAAAGAAAAGAAGAGCAAGAACATCTAGTTGAAAACATTGAATTTAATGATATTCGTAAAACAGGGCTGATGGGGAATATTGATAAGAAAAGGACAATGATGTCAGCTTTTAAAAGAAATGCGATGACCGGAAAGCCAGCTTTCCACCCGATTTACAAGGACGATTTAAAATTTAAGACCTGGAATGAAGTAATCAAACCAGATTCTAAAGCAGTAGTTATTGCCATGATGGATACAAGTGGATCGATGGGGATCTGGGAAAAGTATATGGCCCGAAGCTTTTTCTTTTGGATGACTCGATTTTTAAGAACCAAATATGAAACGGTGGAAATTGAATTTATTGCCCACCATACTGAGGCTAAAGTTGTTTCAGAGGAAGACTTCTTTTCAAAGGGTGAAAGTGGTGGAACCATTTGTTCTTCCGCATACCGCAAAGCACTTGAAATCATTGATGCCAAATATAATCCACGAAAGTTCAACATCTATCCATTCCATTTTTCAGACGGTGATAATCTTACTTCGGACAACGCCCGCTGCGTGAAGCTAGTGGAAGAATTAATGAAAGTGTCTAATATGTTTGGCTACGGTGAAGTAAATCAATATAACCGCCATTCAACGTTAATGTCCGCCTATAAGAACATTAAAGATGATCAATTTCGCTACTATATTCTTAAGCAAAAAGCAGATGTCTTTCATGCGATGAAGAGTTTCTTTCAAGCTGAGGAATCGAAATTATTCGCTTAACAAAAACGACTGGTGTCAGGCACCAGTCGTTTCTGTTGTTATTCAATGGATAGGATCCCGTCTTGACCTTGGGATGAGTGTCCCTGTTTTTTAACATTTAATTTTGTTAAGTTTGTAAAGATAATTGGAGTAACTGTTGATGGTGCTGACTTTTTAATAAAATCTAAGTCGAATTTTAAAATCTCCTGACCTTTTGTAATCTTTTCTCCATCCTTTACAAGCACTGTAAAACCCTCGCCTTTTAAATTTACAGTGTCCATGCCGACATGGATGAGAATTTCATATCCTTGATTTGACTTGATACCAATAGCATGTTTAGTAGGAAATACGTTTATAATTTCACCATCAACAGGTGAAACTACAGATCCCTTAGATGGAATGATTGCAAAACCATCACCCATCATTTTTTGTGAGAAGACTTGATCTGGCACTTCAGTAATCGGGATAATTTCCCCTTCGATTGGCATAACGAAATCTTTTTCAGAAAGTGGAGAGCGTTCATTCGATTCCACTAGAGTATAGGTGTCATTTTTGGTTGTATTAATTTTTTTCATCGCATTTGGATTATTACGAAGTTTTAAAATTTCGTCTGCTACGAATTGTACATTCGTTCCGATAATTACTTGAATACTTTGCTTTCCAACGATATTAATGCCTGGTACACCAGTCGATTTAATTTTTTGTTGGTCGACTGCGTTCATATCTTTTACTTCCATTCTTAAACGGGTTACACAATTGTCAACAGAAGTAACGTTGGCATCTCCACCTAATCCTTCATAAATCTGTGCTGCCATAACAGTAAATTTACTTTCACCAGATGCAACACTGATTTCAGAAGATTCTTCATCATCCTCTTCACGTCCAGGAGTCATCAAGTTGAATTTCGTAATGATGAATCTGAATAAGAAATAATAGATTACCGCAAACACTAAGCCTTGAACCATTAACATGTAAGGATGGTTTGCTAACGGTAATCTAGAACTTAAAATAAAGTCAACCAGACCGGCACTAAAACCAAATCCAGCCGTCCAATGGAATGCAGCTGCAATGGCTAAGGAAATACCTGTTAAAATCGCATGGACCACATAAAGCATTGGAGCTACAAACATAAAGGCAAATTCAATTGGCTCTGTAACACCAGTAAAGAACGCTGCGAAACCTGCTGCTAACATTAAGGAAGCTACTGCCTTTTTCTTCTTGTCCTTCGCAGTATGGTACATCGCTAATGCTGCTGCTGGTAAACCAAACATCATGACAGGGAAGAATCCAGCTTGATACATACCAGTAACACCCTTTGTTCCTTTCCCAGCCCAGAAATTACCGATATCATTAATTCCGGCTACGTCAAACCAGAATACTGAGTTTAGGGCATGGTGCAGACCAGTTGGAATCAATAAACGGTTAAAGAATCCATATAAACCTGCGCCAAAAGCGCCTAAATGAGCAATACCTTTACCAAATGAAACAAGTCCTGTAAAGATAACAGGCCATAAGAAGAATAGTATTGCAGAAACAGCAAGCATAGATACCGCAGTCATAATTGGGACAAGACGCTTACCAGAGAAAAATGCTAAAGCATCCGGTAATTTAACATGGCTAAAGCGATTGTACATCGTGGAAGCAACAATACCAGAAAGAATACCAACAAAAGCATTTCCAATCTTTACAAACGCAGGATCTACTTCTTCTGGTTTAATCCCTTCGAGCAATGCCACTGAACCTGGCGAAAGCAGGGTTGTCACAACTAAGTAGGCAACCAAACCACTTAACGCTGACGAACCATCTTTCTCTTTCGCCATCCCTAATGCTACCCCAACAGCAAATAGGATAGGGATATTATCAATGATCGATGAACCAGCTTTAATTAGGAAAGCCGCCAGCGGACTATCCGCCCCCCAGCCCGTAGGGTCGATCCAATAACCAATACCCATCAAGATAGCTGCAGCCGGTAAAACAGCTACAGGTAACATCAATGAACGACCAATTCTTTGTAAATATTTCTTCATCACATTACCTCCTAATATAATCTAAAAAATAACTATAAAATAATTCATTAAAAAAATTATTGCGGGTGTAAGCGCTTTTCTATTTCTAATATAACACTAAATATTTATAGATGTCTATACCAATTTATTAAATTTATTAACAAAGTGATTATTATTGGTTAGAGTAATATTAGGTTGAAATGGTATTTTATTCTTATTTTGATTATAAAATAAATTGGTATAGACAACTATATAATGGTGATGCTAAGATTTAGATATAACCTGAAAGGAAGTATCATAGATGATTCCAAATGATAATCATATTTTGCTAAAGGGTATACGGGTTTATTCACAAGAACAAATAATAGAAGATGGATATATTAAAATTAAAAATCAAAAAATCATTGAAATTGGTTCATCATCTGAGCTATCTAACGACAACTATAATGTGATTGAACTTCCTGCCCATTTTAATGCAGTTCCAGGCTTTATCGATGTTCATATCCACGGTGCAGCCGGTGCCGACACAATGGATGCCACCAAGGAAGCACTGGACACAATGGTAGCAGCATTGCCTAAAGAAGGTACAACTAGCTTTTTAGCTACTACGATGACCCAGGAAGGTAAACAAATTGAAAATGCCTTAATAAATGCTGGGAATTACATTAAAGAACAGCACGCTTCAGGAAAATCTGAAATACTTGGCATTCATCTCGAGGGACCATTTGTGAATAGTAAAATGGCTGGGGCACAGCCAATTCAACATATAATTGATCCTGATCTTGCTTTACTTGAAGAATGGCAAAAGCTGTCCAATGAGACGATTAAACTTGTCACTTTAGCTCCGGAAAGACCGCATGGTATAGAGATGATCCGATATTTAAAGGAGAAGGGGATTATTGCATCGATTGGCCATACAGATGCTACTTATGATGAAGTGAATGAAGCTATTGAAGCTGGAGCAAATCACGTAACCCATCTTTATAATCAAATGAGAGGGCTGCATCATCGTGAACCTGGGGTTGTGGGAGCGGCCTTTTTAAGAGAAGAATTAAAAGCTGAGATTATCGTCGATGGGGTGCATAGCCGTCCAGAAATGGTTAAACTAGCTTTTAAGCAAAAACGAAGTGATGGATTGATTTTAATAACCGATTCGATGCGGGCAAAATGTTTGAAAAATGGAAAGTATGAGCTCGGCGGCCAAGAGGTTTTTGTAAAGGATGGAAAAGCAGTACTTGAGGATGGAACTCTTGCCGGAAGTATTTTGAAATTGGGACAGGCGGTAAAAAATATCATTTCATATGCGGACTGTTCACTTGAGGATGCAATTGAAATGGCTTCAGTGAATCCAGCCAAGCAATTGAACCTTTATGATCGAAAAGGCAGTATTGCAGTTGGAAAAGATGCGGACATTGTTATTTTAGATGAGAATATGGAAGTTTATATGACATTATGCAGGGGAATTCTTGCTTTTAATAGGGAGGAAAATTCTAAATGAAGATTATTGAAGTCATAGATTATCAACAAATGAGTAATAAAGCAGCTGAATATATCATAAAAAAGGTTATTCAGAACCCAAGTATTAAACTTGGTTTGGCGACAGGCGGGACTCCAATTGGGACATATAAATGCTTAATCGACGATCACCATAAAAATGGGACTACTTATCAAAAGGTAACCACTTTTAATTTAGATGAATACATTGAGCTCTCGGGTGAAAATAAAAATAGCTACCGATATTTTATGAATAATCAGCTTTTCAATTATATTGACATCAATAAAGAAAAGACAAATATTCCAAGCGGTATTGCTGCAGATTTTCAAGAGGAATGCCATCGATATGAGGATTTAATAAATCAGCATGGCGGTATTGACTTGCAAATCCTCGGGATTGGCAGTAATGGACATATAGGCTTTAATGAACCAGGAACTTCCTTTGCTTCCAAAACGCATATCGTAGAGTTAGCTTCTTCAACTATTGAAGCAAACGCAAGATTTTTTAATAAAATCGAAGAGGTTCCTACTAAAGCCATTACAATGGGGATTTCCACCATTATGAAAAGCAAAGAAATTCTGCTTCTCGTGTCAGGTGAGAAGAAAAGAGAAGCACTTTTTAGACTATTGAATGGGGAGATAAGTGAAAGTTTTCCAGCATCAGTGTTGAAAAATCATCCATGTGTTACAATTATTGCAGATAAAGCGGCAATAGCAGATTTAAAGGTTACTACGTGACAGTTTTAAGGAAAGGATGCAGCTGGAGGAAATGATTAATAAGAATTCTCCGATTCCAATTTATTACCAAATTGAAGAGTATATTAAAGAACTAATTGAAAATGGCGAGTTGCGTCCTGGTGATGCGCTTCCACCAGAAAGAGAATACGCGGAAAAATATCAAATAAGCCGTATGACAGTGAGACAGGCATTTACACAGTTAGTAAATGAAGGATTGTTATATCGATTACAAGGAAAGGGCACTTTTGTTGCAGAAAGAAAAATTGAACAGCCCCTTCAAGGATTAACTAGCTTCACAGAAGATATGAAAGCCAGAGGATTCGAGCCTGGAAGCCAATTACTTCACTTTGAAATTATTCCTGCAACAAGACAAGTAGCAGGGCAGCTTTTAATTTCGGAACATGGTCCTGTATATGAAATCAAAAGAATTCGTATGGCAGATAATGTCCCGATGGCGTTAGAAACAAACTATATTTCAGCCAACCTTATTAAAGGACTTACAGAAAGAATTGTAAATGATTCCCTGTATAAATACATTGAAGAGCAATTAGACTTAAAAATTGATAGTGCTTCACAGATCATCGAATCATCAGTGGCCAGTCAAAACGAAGCTGATTTACTAAAGATCAGCAAGGGGGCACCAGTTATGTTAATCCAAAGAAACACTTTTCTAAAGGACAATACCCCTGTTGAATTCGTTAAATCGGTTTATCGTGCAGATCGCTACAAATTTATGATCCAAATGAAACGTTGAAGACATGGCAATGGAGGTTATTTAACGTGTTCAATCATTATTTTCAAAAGCTTCACGAATTATTAAGCTTAGTTGAAAAGGATGAAACTGAGGGTCTCAAAATAGCTGCTAAAAAGATCGCAGAATGTATCCAAAACGATGGAATCGTTCATGTTTTTGGGTGCGGACATTCACATATCCTTGGAGAAGAACTATTTTACCGTGCAGGTGGACTAGTACCTATTAACCCTATCCTAATTGAGGACTTAATGCTTCACAAGGGGGCTGTTCGTTCATCTCAATTAGAAAAGGAAAATGACTTAGCAAAACAATTTCTAACTAGAGTGAAAATTCAACCTCAGGATGTTGTTATTGTTGCATCAACCTCTGGCAGGAACCCAGTACCAATCGATGTTGCCGAGTTTGCTAAAAATAAGGGGGCATTTGTCATTGCTATCACATCATACGTTTATACAAAGTCCGTTACTTCAAGACATAAAAGTGGTAAATATTTGTATCAAACCGCTAACCTTTCCATTGATAATCATATAATGGTTGGTGATGCATTAATGGAGCATGAGTCTCTTGCTGTTAGTTTTGGTTCAGGTTCAACTGTCATTGGGACAGCGATCGTTAACGGAATAATGGTGGAGTCCATCAGCATAATGATCAGTAATAACTTTGAACCGCCAATTTTTAAAAGCGGCAATGCTGATGGTGCAGATGAACACAATCGTGCGCTGATTAACAAGTATAAAGAACGAATTCCAATGTTGGAAAATTAAATGCTTTAAACGAAACCGACAGTTACACTCGTTGGTTTTTTTGTGGAAAAATAAAAATGCGTTTATTTTCCACCAATACTTTCTTTGAAAATCAAGAAAAATAAAGAGGTAACATGATTCTTTCAAAGGAGGTATTTCGATTGATAAAAAAATCTTTTGGGTTAGTCTTAACAGCGGTTTTAACAATGGGACTTGCTGCTTGTAATAACAATGATAATAATGACTTAAATGATCAGGATACTCATGTTGGGATGAACAATGACATAAGAAATAACACTCCATATATGGATGTCCGTAATGGCAGAGATGATGGAATTGACCACAATGGTCCATTAACTGAGGATTATACAAACAATGATAACAATGATTCAGATCTTGATGCTAATCTGTTTAATACTAAACGGAAAAACAAGAAAAATTATAACAACAATAATGATGATATGATTTCTGCGTATCAGACATCCTTAAACAGTAACCAATATCCTCATACAAGAGCGGTATTAATCCGTGATGCAAAATATCAGTATATTACGATCGACCCAAGAAATTGGGCTATGCAGCAAATACAACCATATATCCAGCAGCAAACACCGACTGGACAGGCACCGGCAGGGCAGCCAGCGCCTATTCACCAGCCAAAGCAAACAACACCAGCACCAAAGCAAACAGCACCAACACCAGCACCAGCGCCAAAGCAAACAACACCAACACCAAAACAGCCAGCTACTACACAAAATAATGCGCCTGCACCAACCACTGGAAATGTAAGTCAATACGTTCAACAAGTAATTGACTTGACTAATGCACAACGCAGTAAGAATGGTCTTCCAGCTTTAAAGGCAGACACACAGCTTAATGGTGTAGCGCAGAAAAAATCTCTGGATATGCAGCAAAAGAATTACTTCTCACATACCAGTCCTACTTACGGATCGCCATTTGATATGATGAGGGACTTTGGTGTTACCTATAAATCTGCAGGTGAAAATATTGCCCAAGGACAACGGACACCACAAGAAGTAGTAACTGCTTGGATGAATAGTGAAGGTCATCGCAAAAATATTCTAAGTGCTAATTTTACTCATATTGGGGTAGGATATGAGGCTACTGGAAAACATTGGACACAAATGTTTATCGGGAAATAAAAAAATCATGTAAAACAAACCGACAGTTAATTATCCTGTCGGTTTCCTTTTAGTTTAATTCGCTTTTTAATATCATGGGTATGGTTGGAAATTTAAAATGAAAAGTGGTCCCTACTCCGATTTCACTCTCTGCCCAGACAGTACCATCCATAGCACGGGCAATGCTATAGACGACCATCATACCTAAACCGGTACCATTTTTCCCCTTTGTAGAATAAAAGGGTTCTCCTAATCGCTCAAGTTGCTCATTAGTCATTCCAATACCAGTATCATTTACACTTATAGTTACATAATTTTTACTGAATTCAGTGGTAATCGTTAAATATCCACCATTTGGCATAGCTTCAATTGCATTTTTGATGACATTCACAAAACATTGACGAAATTTCTGTCCATCTCCCTCAATAAAACCAATAACTGAGAAATCAGTAATAATTTCTACAGAATTTTGATTAGCTAGAGGCAGAAGAATATTGATTATTTGTCGCAATTCACTTTTTACATTAAGTTCCTCCAGCGCGTCCAAGGATGGCTTTGCAAAAGTTAAGTAATCCTGAATAACACGCTCAGCAGAAATTAATTCTTCTTTAACAATCGATAGGTATTCTTTTCTTTTATGCCTTGAAAGGTAATCATCCTGAAGGAGTTGGACAAACCCGCTTGCAGCCGTAAGTGGATTTCGGATTTCGTGAGAGATAGCGGCTCCCATCTGTTCGACTGCTTTTAATTTCTCTGCTTTAATGAGCTGCTGCTGCATTTCGTTATTTCGTCTGACAAATTCAATCCCATATGAGATAATGCCAATTCCAAGTGAGGGAATAAATAGGAATGCAAACCAAGCATCCAGCCAATAGGTATGGGTATTTTCGAAACTCATCCCAATAACTGTTACTACACCAAGAATCACACCTATACATACCGTAACGAAAATGCGACGTCCTGGAACTTGTCTTAGAAACCACGGATATACTCGCCAGAAAATTACTCCCATAGGTGCATAAAGTGCAACCGTTTGAAAAAAGCCCAAATCAAAGCCATAAAAGGCTCTTATGACTATAATGGAAACGATAAGAATTGGTCCGATTCCGATATAAAGGGCACCCAGCACTAAAGGAATAATTCTTAAATCGTATCGGGCAGATGGAACTGGATTGTAAGAGAATTGAATACATAACCAAACACAAGCAATACACAAAATAATTAGTGAGGATTTAGAAAGGGTAAATGTTTTTATATTATCAAAAAAAATTAAGCAGAAAAATAATAATATGATAAAAATTGAGAGGTTTAAAAAAAGATGTTTCGTTATGTCCATTAACGTCACCATCCAAAATAAGGCTGTTAGGGAAATTTTACATGTATTTTCCACATTATACAACAATATTTGCATAATTTAGAAAAATAAAATAGTATTTTAAGGATAAAAAAAGAAGGCTTGTTAGTTACAAACCTTCCAAACTTAATTGAGCAGACGTGATCGTATTTCTCCCTTTTGTCTTAGATACGTACAAGGCCTTATCAGCCATTTGTATTAACTCTTGTGGCATGATAGGTCTAGAGGGGACAATGGTGGCAACTCCCATACTAAGTGTAATGATATCGCTGATTTCAGAACTAAGATGAGGAATCTCTAGTAACCGAATGGTGTCTTGTATTTGTTTTGCAATTTTCATCCCTTTCTCTAATCCTGTGAAAGGGGAGATGAGGGCAAACTCTTCTCCCCCATATCGGCAAAAAGTACAGTCAGAGTTAATGGTAGTAATCTGATTGTTTATGGCCTGAGCAATCGATTGTAAGCATGCATCTCCTGTTAAATGGCCGTATGTATCATTGTATTTTTTAAAGTAATCAATATCAAACATAATTAATGTGATTGGAGAATGGGTAGAAGAAGAATTTGAACAGTCTTTCACAAGTGTTTCATCAAAATATCTTCGATTTGCTATTCCGGTTAGACCATCCATATAGGAGAGCCGATTTAGAAGCTCATTGGCTTCTTGTAATTTTTGTTCTGTTAGCTTACGGTCAGTTATATTTCTTGAGACAATAATGACCTTTTTGCTGCCATCTTCCTCAAAATGAACACTTTTCAGAGCAGATTCGATCCAAACATAGTCTCCCAACTTTGTACGATAACGATAGGTCGAATTAGCAGCACCCTCTTCTAAAGCTTTCTCAAACATATCATTTGTATGTTCAATATCATCAGGATGAATAAACATATACATCTTTCTATCTAGAAGTTCGGGATACTCATAATGGATAATTTCTTTAACGGCTGGTGAAATATATTTGTATTCTGCATTCTCGTTGTGCATGGTAATCATGTCACTAGAGTATTCAGCAATGAGTCGAAAGCGCTCTTCCGTTTCTTTTAATTTCAGTAAGCTATGCTTTAATTGATTTTGTGCTTCATAAGAATTAACTACAAAAACAAAGAAATGATAAGCTAAAAAACCACCAATGAGAGAAATAAAATAATGCATGGTTAATACATTTTTAAGAAATTGAAGATCGTCAATTCTGATGATAAAAATTATAGAAACAAAAAACAAGCCAATTAAATTCATGAGGAAGGCCTTAAGGGTTCTTGAAAGGTTAATATTTGAAATACCCCCGCATAGTATTCCGGTAAGAAGTGCTCCAAATGCTCCCAGTAAAGATGATTCATTAATTCCAAAAAGAAGAATTCGACCTGCCGCAATTAGAACAGCAGACAATAATGCAGGAATAAATCCACCAAAAGTAGCTGCAATTACAATAGCCAAGTGGCGTAAATCCGCAATTGTACTTGCATTTAATTGAATGCTAAATGCCATTAAAACATTTCCTAAAATTCCAAAACAAAGACCCCAATATAGTTTGGATGAGCGGGGAGCGTTTATGCGTATTGGCTTATCTTTAAATAACACTCCCATTATAGAGAAGGAAGCAATTAATATTGCTGCATTTGAGACAAAATCTTTTAGCATGGATACTCTCCTGGCATAGTGAATGAAGTTTTTAGTGTTATCTTACAATATTAAAAAATGCATCTTTCCAATTATACTATGATTTAGATATTAATGACAAAATAGACAATAAAAAAAGCTTCCCTTATTTAGAGAAACTCAAGTATTTCATCTTAAACCGTGACAGGTTTAAGAGCGAAATTTTTAGCTGCAAGTCTAGCGTTTTCTTCTCCTTGTGCAAGAATGTCAGGCACCTTTTGTGGATTAATGTCAAAACCTTCTGTAATAACTGAATCAGTAACCTCAATTCCTAAGAAACGAAGGGCGATTTTTAAATATCGATCACCGGACTCCAATGCTTCCATAGGAGTCCCTGTATACTGACCGCCTCTTGTTTGGAGATGTATCGCTTTTTTATTCATTAAAAGTCCTTTTGGTCCGTTAACTGTATGGGCAAACGTTTTTCCTGCAATAAATAAATTATCGATATATGCCTTTAAAATGGCAGGGGAGTTTAAATTCCACATAGGCGAAACAAAGACATAGTAATCATAACTGATAAACTCATTAGCGAGATCATGCATTTTCGTGATTTTTTCTCTTTCAATGTCAACTAGCTGGTCTATGGTATACCCATAACCAGCTAGTTTTCCTCTGGCTGAAACCAAATCAGCATCCATTTGCGGGAAATCTAAAGAAAACAAATCGACTTTCTTAATAGACACATCTGGGCGGACTTGATGAAAAGACTCAAGAAAGGCTTCCCCAATTTTTAATCCTTTTGATTTCTCAATCCCTTTTGGATTTGCGGTTATATATAGTAATTTTTCCATAAATACACGACCCATCTTAAATTATTTCATTCCCAATATTTATTATAAAAAAAATAACTTTGCTCAATATTGAACATCTGGTGACGTTCTTGAACAATAAGTGTCTGAATTAGTATTTATAGAGGGTTTTAGTTTTTTTTATATGAACGCAATAATCATTTAACAGGTCCTAATTAAAATTCCCAATTTTTTTTACTTAAACGCTTACAAAAATCTATTGACTGAGTAAATAGACGGTGATAAGATACAAATATATTAATTAGTTCATCAAACTAACTAATTAATACGAAATTATATTTTTTTCATCACTAATGAAAAGGGTTACAAAGTATTGAATATTCAAACAATACAAGGAGTTAACAGCAATTATTCTTGGCAAATCTTCAAAGCCATACAGAAAATGGGGGAGTAAATTATGGGTCAGCCAGCAAACAAAACAGCAGTTGAACAAACAACTGCAAATGGATTCAGAAAGTTTGGAATGAAAGATAAACTAGGTTATATGTTTGGTGATTGGGGAAATGATTTCTTCTTTATTCTAGTAGCAGCATTCTTAATGGTTTTCTATACTGATGTTTATCATTTGAATCCGGCTGCCGTCGGCGGGTTATTCTTTGCCGCACGCTTGTGGGATGCATTTGCTGATGTTTCATGGGGTCGCTTCATCGATACTAGAAAAGCAACTAAACATGGAAAATTCAAGCCGTGGATTTTAAGGATGTCTTTCCCACTTGTTATTACAGGAATTTTAATGTTTGTTCACATACCAGGAATGTCTGATGGTTTCTACCTTGCTTATGCTTATGTAACTTATATTTTATGGGGAACATTATACTCTACTGTTAATATTCCTTACGGTTCAATGGCATCTGTAATTACAAGTGACCCTGTTGAACGTACAGCCTTGTCAAGCTGGAGAACAATGGGTGGTAACTTGGCAGGTTTAATCATTAACGTTGTTGGACCAATGATTTTGTTTGTCGACAATAAAGCAGATGCTAATCGTTTCTTACTTGGTGCCATTATATTTGGTGTTCTTGCAATTGCTTGTTATCTAGCTTGCTATACTCTATCAATTGAACGTATTAAGCTAGATGCAACAGAAAAACCAAACGTTAATTTTGGCCAAACTGTAAAGGGCCTTGGTAAAAATAAACCATTAATGTGGTTCCTGCTTGCATCTTTATTATATTTGGTTGTGTTTATGTTAATTGGTACTGTAAACGTTTATCTATTTAAGGATTACTTCGCAAATGCTAAGGCATTAAGTATGGTTGGTCTTCTTCAATCTATTGCCATATTTGTAGCTATGCCATTTGTTAAACCATTAGTTTCGAAATTTGGTAAAAAAGAAGTGGCTTCTAGTGGTTTATTACTTGCTGCTATTATATATGGAGTTCTATATTTACTTCCTAACTTAACAGCAACACAATTTATTGGAATTTTAACCGTTGGAATGTTGGGTTATGGTATTTTCAACCTTGTCATTTGGGCTTTCGTTACTGACGTTATTGATTATCATGAGTATTTAACTGGTTTACGTGAAGATGGAACCGTTTACTCGATCTATTCTATGGCACGTAAAGTTGGCCAAGCAGTTGCTGGCGGCGTTGGTGGGGCAGCAATCGCAGCAGTTGGTTATAATGCAAATCTTAAAGCACAGACAGCTGATACGCTTCAAGGAATTCATACACTTGGAACTCTAGTACCTGCAATCACTCTTGCTGTTGTGTTCCTAATTATTGTATTTTGTTATCCATTAAACAAAAAGCGTACAGCGCAACTTACTGTTGATTTAGCTGAAAGAAGAAATTCAAAATAAAAACTAAATTATATTTAAAGAAAAAGGTAGCAAAGACTGTTTGCTGCCTTTTTCTAATCTAAAAAAACCCTTTTGCATTTGCTAAGGGTTAATCGTTATTATGCAGAAAACCGTAAGTCGCTTACAACCTATTATTATCCAACTACTCTCATTTCCAAAAACAGAAAACATTAACATTATCAACTGCAAACAAAATTATTGACGAATAACAAATATGGGTGATATTCTAATTGCATAATTAATTGTTAGTTCATTAAACAAATTAATTTAAAACGGTATATATTCTCGAGAAGTCATGCTTTGTTGTGAGTAATTTAGTAAGGGGTTTCACAAAATAGTTTCAAAGGAATCTGATTACAATCTAGAAATGATTTTTTAGAATATTTTATTGGGAGGGGAAAGAAATGGTTCGAGCTTTGCAAGAGAAAGCAGAAACCCCACAATCAGGTGGGAAAACAGTACGTCCATTTGGTATTAAAGATAAATTAGGTTACTTGTTTGGTGATTTTGGAAACGATTTCTTCTTTACTTTAGCCGCCGCTTTCTTGATGGTCTTCTATACGGATATCTTTCATATTAATCCAGCGCATGTCGGAATTTTATTTGCAGTAGCACGTCTTTGGGATGCATTTGCTGATGTAACATGGGGTCGTTTCATTGATACGAGACAGGGTACTGCTCAAGGGAAATTTAGACCTTGGATTTTAAGAATGTCATTACCACTTGTAATCATGGGGATATTGATGTTCGTAAAGATACCTGGTATGTCTCATGGGTTTTACCTTGCTTATGCCTATGTCACTTATATTTTGTGGGGAACATTATACTCTACTGTTAATATTCCTTATGGCTCCATGGCTTCAGTGATCACAGGCGATCCTGTGGAACGTACTTCACTATCAAGCTGGAGAACTTTAGGCGGCCAATTGGCAGGTTTAATTATTAACGTAGTTGGACCAATTATTTTATTCATTAATAATAAACCGGATGCAACTCGCTTCATTATCGCAGCATTAATTTTTGGTGGACTTGCAATTGCTTGTTACATGGCTTGTTATAAATTATCTGTTGAACGTATCGTCTTGGATGAAACAAATAAAGAAAAAGTGAATTTTGGCCAAACAATGAAGGGGCTTACTAAAAACAAACCATTAATGGTGTTCCTTGTAGCTGCTTTGGCATTCATGATTGTCTTCATGTTAATTGGTACGGTAAACGTATATCTATTTAAGGATTATTTTGCTAACGCTAAAGCATTAAGTATAGTTGGTCTTCTTCAAGCTGTTGCGGTATTTGTAGCAATGCCATTGATTCAACCATTGGTTAAGAAATATGGGAAAAAAGAAGTGGCTTCTGGCGGTTTATTAATCGCAGCACTTGTATACGCGGTACTATATTTCCTTCCAAATTTAACAGCAACACAATTTATCGGAATATTAACAGTTGCTATGTTTGGTTATGGTATTTTTAACCTTGTTGTTTGGGCGTTTGTTACAGATGTAATCGATTATCACGAGTATTTAACAGGTCTCAGAGAAGATGGTACCGTTTACTCAATCTACTCAATGGCACGTAAAATCGGTCAAGCGGTTGCTGGTGGTATTGGTGGTGCAGCGATTGCAGCAGTTGGTTACCATGCTGGTGCCGAAGCACAATCAGCTGAAACACTACAAGGAATTCATACACTTGCCACTTTAGTACCTGCACTTACACTTGGTGCTGTATTCCTAATCATTGTTTTCCTATACCCATTAAACAAAAAGCGTACTGTACAACTTTCAGCTGATTTAGCTAAAAACAGAAAAAGCATGAAATATTCCAAAATAACCAGTAAATAAGCAAAAGGTTAATGATAATTTAAAGAGCGCTTAATAAACATTGAAAAAAGCCCCTTTTAGCAATCGCTAAAAGGGGCTTACACGATAAAAAGGAGGCAATCACAAAATCAAATGATTGCGTTTTCAAATTTGTTGGTTTCAAAATCAAACGATAAATTTAACATTGGGACATCAAGAAAATGTTTTATAGCAAGTGCACATGCCCCAAGGACGCAAGATTTATTTCCGATTGATGAAATCATTAATTCACGGTAATGGCTGATGGAAGAATTCAGATTCTTGCTAATTTTTTCGAGGGAATCTGGATACATACGCAACAGTTCACTATCAAGCACGAGCACATCCGGGTTATACATGTTTATCATATTATTCAATCCGATTGATAGGTAGAAAATAAATTGCTGCATCAAGTCATGTACTTCCTCATCGCCTTCATCTAGCCACTTTTGAATATGTTCGTAAGATAAATTGTTGATTTTCCTTTTTTCGGATAGATATTCAAATATACTAGATTCGGAGGCATATTTTTCCCAGCACCCTTTATTTCCACAATTGCAAGGTTTACCTCCTGGCACTACAATCATATGACCAATTTCGCCAGCATAACCTTCATGCCCTCTGAAAAAATCATCATTCATCATCATGCCAAGACCAATCCCCGAATAAAGAGTAGCACACAGCAGATTGTCTGTTTCATGATGTACATAAACCCGCTCGGCAAAAGAACTTAGATTTGCATTGTTTTCAAGATGAATAGGTATATCGAATTCTCTTTCTAAATCACTTTTTAGGTGGATATTGTGCCAATTAAGCTTTGGAATATAGTGAATGACTTCATCTTTTGCAACCAGGCCATGGATTGCAATGACAATACCGACAATGCCATAACGACTGTCAATAAAATTAGCTTTGTATTTTTCAATTTGGTCAACTAAAAGATGAAATATCTCTGTATAATCTACAGAACTAATTTTAATAATATTAGATGAAACAGGACAGCCAAGAAGGTCTGTTAATGTAAATGAGGCTTGACCATAATCAAGATCAATGCCAAGTGCATAGCCAGCTTGTCCATTTAATGAGAGCATAATTGGTTTTCTTCCAACCGAATAATGTTCAAGATGTGTCTCGATTATAAGTCCTTCTTCCAATAAGTCTGCAACCTGAGCTGATATCGTAGCTCTCGTCAAGTTAGTAGCTTTAGATAGGTCCGCTCTTGAAATCATTCCTTCTTTTACAATTTCTCTGATGATTAAAGAACGATTTATTTTCTTAATATATGCCGCATCACCGGTAACCATATATATCCTCCATTTCGGGTATTTCTTTATGCATATTACTATTATAACAGTTCTTTCATTTAAATAGGTTTATTATTACTAAATAGTTAATTGACTAAACATATTAATCGTGATAAATTATTCATGTAGTTAATTTGTTTAATAAACAAATTAAAGTAAATGTATTAAAAACGTATAATTATATATTTCTGTAAGGGGTTACAGAATATACATGACCAGTATGAATTTCTATTTAAAGGAGAGATACTAGATGAAAAAATTTATGGATCAACACTTTTTGCTAAATTCCGAAACTGCCGTAAATTTGTATGAAAATGCTGCAGCAACTTCACCAATTTTTGATTTCCATTGTCACTTAGACCCAAAGGAAGTTTGGGAAAACAAGTCATATGAAAATATTACACAAATCTGGCTTGGGGGAGACCATTACAAGTGGAGAACGATGCGCATGAATGGTGTTGGTGAACGTTTTATAACAGGTGATGCTAGTGATTGGGAGAAATTTGAAAAGTGGGCAGAGACGGTTCCTCATTTACTTGGAAATCCTGTTTATCATTGGACGCACTTAGAATTAAAAATGTATTTCGGGATTGATAAAGTATTAAGTCCAGAAACAGCTCGTGAAATTTGGGATGAATGTAATGAAAAATTACAGACATCAGAATTCAGTGCGAGGGCTTTAATTGAAAGGTCAAATGTAAAGTTTATCGGAACAACCGATGATCCAATCTCTACACTAGAATACCATGAATTATTGAAAAATGATGACACCTTCGAACCTATGATTGCTCCAACATTCCGACCAGATGGTGCACTCTTTATTGAACGCCCCACTTTTGTAAGCTGGATTGAAAAATTGGCGGATGTTTCCGGGATAAAAACAGATTCCTTAGATGGCTTTTTAACAGCTTTGAAACAAAGAGTTGAGTATTTTCATGAAAATGGAGGCCGTGCCTCTGATCATGACATCCAAAAGATGGAATATGTAGAAACAAGCAAACAAGAAGTTGAAGCGATCTTCAATAAACGTCTAAGCGGTGAACAGCTTACACATAATGAATTGATTGCCTATCGTATTTTCCTTTTAAAAGAACTTGGAAAAATGTATGCTGAAAAGCAGTGGGTTATGCAGCTTCACATGGGAGCAATGCGAAACAATAACACAAGAATGAAAGAATTGCTTGGAACAGATGTTGGATTTGATTCAGTTGGAGAAGCTAATATGACTGAAGGCTTGTCGAGATTCCTTGATTCATTGGATCAAGAAAACGCACTGCCAAGAACGGTATTATTTAACTTGAATCAAAAAGATAACGTAACATTAGCTGGTATGATGGGGAACTTCTATGAAGAAGGTGTTCCTGGAAAGGTTCAATTAGGTTCAGGCTGGTGGTTTGTTGATCATATCGATGGTATGGAGAGACAAATGAAGGATTATGCAAATGTTGGATTACTCAGCCACTTTATCGGTATGCTGACAGACTCGCGCAGCTTCTTATCTTATGCCCGTCACGATTACTTCCGCAGAATACTATGTAACATCCTTGGCGAATGGGTGGAAAAAGGTTCTGTACCAAATGATATGAAGCAAATGGAGCAAATGGTAAGGAATATTTGCTATGATAATGCCGAAAAATATTTTTTAAGACGCTAAAAAGCACTTTTTAATTGTATTGATGAAAGAAATATGGTTATCTAAATAGTATTAAAATAGAAAGAGGGATTGTATGTCTAAACAACAAATTGGTGTAGTTGGTTTAGCTGTTATGGGTAAAAACCTTGCCCTAAATATCGAAAGCCGTGGTTATTCTGTCGCTGTATTTAATCGTTCTTATGAAAAAACAGAAGAATTCTTAAAGAATGAAGCAGAAGGAAAAAACTTTGTAGGTGCACGTACTGTTGAAGAATTCGTTAATTCTTTAGAAAAGCCTCGCAAAATTCTATTAATGGTTAAAGCTGGTAATGCAACAGATGGTACAATTGACTCCTTGAAGCCATTTCTTGAAGAAGGCGATATCCTAATTGACGGTGGGAATACATTCTTCCAAGATACAATTAGACGTAATAAGGAACTAGAGACAGCAGGGTTCCATTTCATCGGAACTGGCGTTTCAGGTGGGGAAGAAGGCGCATTAAAAGGTCCTTCTATCATGCCAGGCGGTAAAGAAGAAGCTTATAACCTTGTTAAACCAATTTTAGAAGCCATTTCTGCAAAAGTAGAGGGCGATCCTTGCTGTACGTATATTGGTCCAAATGGTGCTGGTCACTATGTGAAAATGGTTCATAACGGAATCGAATATGGTGATATGCAGTTAATCTGTGAAGCTTATTTTATTTTGAAAAATGTCCTTGGTTTAGATGCAAAAGAGCTTCATGAGGTCTTTGCTGAATGGAATAAAGGCGAATTAGACAGCTATTTGATTGAAATTACAGCTGATATCTTTACAAAAGTGGACGAAGAAACTGGTAAACCAATGGTGGATTTAATCCTTGATACAGCTGGACAAAAGGGTACTGGTAAATGGACAAGCCAAAATGCTTTAGACTTAGGTGTTCCACTACCAATTATCACTGAATCTGTATTTGCCCGCTTTATTTCAGCAATGAAGGAAGAGCGTGTAAAGGCAAGTCAGGTTCTTAATGGACCAGAAGTTAAAGGATTTGAAGGAAATAAAGAAGAATTAATCGAAGCAGTTCGTAAGGCATTATATATGAGTAAAATTGTTTCTTATGCACAAGGTTTTGCCCAAATGCGTGCTGCATCAGAAGAATACGATTGGAATCTTCGTTACGGAGATATCGCTATGATTTTCCGCGGCGGCTGTATCATTCGTGCGCAATTCTTACAAAAAATAAAAGATGCGTATGATCGTGATCCTGAATTAAGAAACTTATTACTAGATCCTTATTTTAAAGAAATCGTTGAGAATTATCAGCAGCCATTACGCCAAGTTCTTGCTATGGCAATTGAACGTGGAATCCCTGTTCCATCCTTTGCGAGCGCAATTGCGTATTATGACAGCTACCGTACAGAAACACTTCCAGCGAATTTGTTGCAAGCGCAACGTGACTACTTTGGTGCTCACACTTATCAACGTGTTGATAAAGAAGGAGTTTTCCATACAAACTGGATGGAATAATAAGTTTGGAATTGTATAGAAGGACGTATTTTTCCTACTACAGAGACAAAACTAGCATTAGAGCTGGGATTGTCTCTTTTTTTTGTGATAAATTGACTGAGGTTTCTTCTTTCAGAGCAATATCAGTCAAAAATCATTCGAATTTGGGCATTTTTAGAGAATGTTTTTTTAGTTAGTTTGCAATAAAATAAAAGTATGTTCAGTAAACGAACTAATTTTGTTAGTGCTTACCTGAAAGGTGTGAGAGTAATGGATAAGGGGAATTCCTCTTCTTATAAAATAAAAGTTACAGAGAATTGGATCAGCGCCTTCTACCGTATGCAGGGAGTAGAGTCCTTTATATTTAATTTTCACTCACACCAAGAATATGAAATTTATTTTTTCCATTCAGGTGATTGTAAGTATTTAATCAACAATCGGATTTATGATTTAGAGCCTGGTGATATTATACTTTTGGATGGCATGACCCTGCATAAAGCGAACCCGCAGATGGGCAGTACCTATACTCGAAGCATGCTTCATTTTTCTCCGATCTGGCTTCAGGAGATATTGCCTGTGCTGGGATTGCCCAATTTATTGGACCCGTTTCAAAAGCTTAACAATTATTTAATTCGAACGGGGTATGATGAATCGGGACTTTTTGTTGATGGACAGATCAAACAGATAGCAGGCTCACTGGCCCAATTGGATGAAGAGATGCAGCGGACAGGGAAAAGGAACCAATTTTTAGAAGCAGAAGTAAAGCTGGAGTTAATTCAATTGCTGCTTAGGATTTATAAAATGAGTCAAAATGAATTGGCCCATGTGACAAGTAGAAAGTCTGAAAAAGAACTCCATGCTGAGGAAATTGCCTCTTGGATTAATGATCACTATAGCGAAAAAGTTAGTTTAGATCGATTGGCAGCGGAGTTGAATCTAAGTAAGTATTATACTTCCCATGTTTTTAAGGAAGTCACTGGTTTTACTGTGATGGAATATGTGATGGGCTGCAGGCTTAATCAGGTGAAATATTTATTGGAAATAGAACCCGATCTAACGTTAACAGAGGTATCACAGGCTACGGGATTCGAGAGTATCGCTCATTTCAGCCGCTATTTTAAAGAGAAGGTGGGCATGACACCTTCAAGTTATCGGAAAACAAAAATCAGTAGAACCATTCCTGTTAAAAAGGAGGACAAGACATAAATGAATCAAGACTTAATGATTTCAGGATTTTCAGATGAAATATCATCTAATTTTGATACCCAGCTTGAGGTTGTATCAAATTTAAACATGAAATATATTTCGTTACGCGGTATTGATGGGAAAAATATTGGTGATTTTACTGTCGATGAGATCAAAGAAACAGTACTGCCAAGGCTGCAAAAAGCAGGAATTGGTGTTTCTTCCATCGGCTCACCTATCGGTAAAATATTCATTAATGATGAAGAAGGCTTTGATAAACAAAAGCTTATGTTAGACACGCTTTGCCAAATTAGCAACTTGCTCGATTGCCAATATATGCGAATCTTCAGCTTCTATATTCCTAAGGGGGAGGATGCAGATCAATTTCGCAGTCAAGTTGTTAGCAAGTTAAAGGAATTTGCTGCCATTGCAGAAAAATACAATGTAATTTTACTGCATGAAAATGAAAAAGATATCTTTGGTGATATCGGAAGACGCTGTCATGAGATCTTAACAGAAGTAGGTTCTCCTTACTTTAAAGGGATTTTCGACTTCGCTAATTTCGTACAGTGCGGTGAGGATACACAAGAGTGTTACGATCTCTTAAAAGATGAGATTGTTTATATACACATAAAGGATGCTGTAACAACTGACAGCCAAAATGTTGTCTGTGGAACTGGTGATGGTAAAATTCCAGAACTCTTAGTTAAGTTTATCAAGAGCGGTTATAAAGGATTTTTAACACTAGAGCCACATCTCGTTCTCTTTGATTCTTTAAAGGATTTAGAACTAGAGGATGCAACCGAGATTATTAAGGACAACAAAGGGCTGGATGGTGCCGGCGGCTACAAGCTTCAATATGAAGCACTCCTAGACATTCTTAAAAAAATTGAAAGCGAGGGAATTTAATTATGGCAGATGTAAGATTAGGGATTATTGGTTTAGGTGCAGAAGGTGGGATGTACGCTAATTTCATTTCTGAAGGAAAAGTTAAAAACATGGTGATTGGTGCGATTTGTGATAATGATCCTGCAAAAAAACAAGTAGCAGAAGAAAAGTATCCTGGTGTTCCTTTCTACGATAATTATATCGAAATGCTTGAAAGTGGGGATGTAGATGCAGTCGTAACAACTGTTCCGCATTATCTCCATCCTGAAATGGGAATCGAATCTCTAAGAAGAAATATTCATGCATTAGTGGAAAAGCCTGCTGGTGTTTATACAAAACAAGTAAAAGAGTTAAACGACTTTGCAGCAACAAAGCCTGAACTTAAGTTTGCCATCTTCTTTAACCAGCGTACAAATCCACTTTATAAAAAAGTAAAAGAACTTATTGATAATGGTGAGATTGGCAGCATCCGCAATACCAACTGGATTATTACTACCTGGTGGAGACCTCAAGGGTACTACAATCAAAGTGAATGGAGAGCAACTTGGGGCGGAGAAGGCGGCGGTGTTCTTGTAAACCAAGCTCCACACCAAATTGACTTGCTTCAATGGATGTGCGGCATGCCGAAAAAGGTTTATGCAAAATTAAACTATGGCTATCAAAGAGATATTGTGGTTGAGGATGATGTGACTGCAGTATTTGATTATGGAAATGGTGCTACTGGTGTATTCGTCACTCGTACACACGATGTGATGGGAACTGATCGCTTAGAAATCCTAGGTGATAAAGGAAAAATCGTGGTAGACGATAGTAAGAAAGTAACCATCAAGCGCCTGAAACAATCTGAGAATGAAATGAGCAATTCCATGGATATGTCAGATGTTATGAAGCTGTTTATGGGCGGCGGTGCAGGTGATATTTTCACTGAGGAAGTACTTGATTTTGGTAATGTTTGGGGCGAACAGCACATTGCTGTATTAGAAGACTTTGCTTCTGCAATTGTAGAAGGTACCCCTTTATTAGCTCCTGGCAGCGATGGAATTAATGGTGTTAGACTTGCAAATGCGATGCACCTATCAAGCTGGTTAGGCAAGGAAATAGAAGTACCATTTGATGAAGATTTATTCCTAGAAGAATTAAATAAACGGATTGCAGAAGAAGGTAAATATCCGGTTAGAAAGTAATAACCACATGAAACGAACTCATTGCTGCTCAGCTTTGAGTTCGTTTCAAAAAAAGGGGAGAAGGCAATGCTTAAGGTTGCAGTTATAGGACTAGGGACGATTTCACATATCCATATTCCAGCGATAAAGGCAAACTCAAAAGCCGAGTTAGTGGCTGTCTGTGATCATGACGAAACATTATCAAATTCAATACCAGAAGCAACCTTTTACAGTAACTATGAAGAAATGCTTGAAAAAGAAGACTTGGATTGTGTTCATATCTGTCTGCCCCATTATCTACACTACCCTGTTACGAAGGCTTGTGTGGAAAAAGGTGTTCATGTATTTCTAGAAAAACCGTTGGGCTTGAATACGGAAGAGGGACTTGCACTGGTGGAAATAGAGCAAGAAAACAAGGACATTAAAATTGGTGTCTGCCTGCAAAATCGCAACAATGAATCATTTGAAAAACTTCAAGAGATCATCAACTCAGGTGAATATGGTCCTATTAAAGGGGTTAAGGGTCTAGTAGCATGGTTTAGACCCAAACAATACTATGACATCCAGCCGTGGCGCGGGCAATGGAAATATGCCGGCGGCGGAGTGATGATCAATCAAGCGCTGCATACCTTAGACCTCATGCAGCTGGTTGGCGGTGAAATTGAATCGCTCAGAGGTTCAGTTGATCAACTATTGGATTATAACATCGAAGTGGAAGATACTGCTTCCGCCCGTATACAGTTTAAAAATGGTGCTAAGGGATTGTTCTTTGCTACGAATGCAAATGCAGATAATTCTAGTGTTGAACTTGAGGTTCTTTTTGACAAAGCAAGGTTCACCATCAAAGATAGCATCCTGACAATGGTTAATGAAGCAGGGGAAAAAGAAGAATTGATGGAGGATGCTAAGTTGCCGGGTTCAAAGCATTATTATGGAGCTAGTCATGCGAAAACCATTAATCAATTCTATTCTGCCATTACCGAAAACACAGAAGAATATATTCATGCAAAAGATGCACTTGCATCCATTGCGATAATTGATGCGATTCACCTGTCATCAGAGAAAAAACAATCAATAAAAATGGAGGTACTTTCATGAAAAAGGGGAAAATCGGCGTTCAAATGATGATGCTTAAAGGTAAAGTTGAAGAGCTAGGTGCCTATGAAACAATGAGAAAAGTAAGTGAGCTAGGCTATCACGCAGTTGAAGTTTCTCAAATCCCAATGACTCCAGAGAACGTAGCGGAAATAAAAAGGGCGAGTGAAGATTTTGATATTAAGATTGCGGCTCTTTCTGCTGCAGTAGAGCCAATGCTTCCTGGAATGCCTGGTGAGACATTGACAAGTGACTTTGAAAAAATTGTGAATGATTGCAAAACACTTGATTGTAATTATTTGCGAATTGGCATGATGCCGTTAATGGCTATGGGAAATAAAGATAAAATTATGGAGTTTATTGCCAAAGCTGAAGAGATGGCTCACCAATTAGCAGAACATGGAATTGAATTGTATTACCATACACACCACTTAGAATTCCAAAAATTTGATGGTGAATATTTATTGGATATTATTAAAAATAACACCACCCAACTTGGATTTGAATTGGATGTTCACTGGATTCAAAGAGCAGGCGTAAATCCTGTGGAATTTGTTAAAGGATATACTGGCCGAATTTCACTCTTACACTTGAAGGATTATCGAATTGGTCAAATGGATTTAAGCGATGTTGACTTTAAAGACATGGCTAAATTCTTTAACATATTCACGAATACAATTGAATTTGCGGAACTTGGGGAAGGAAATCTTGATATCAAGGCGATTATGGAAGCCGGTCTTGAAAGCGGTGCACAATATTTCTTGGTAGAACAAGATGATACCTATGGCCGCGATCCATTTGATTGCTTAGAAACTTCAGCAAAACATTTGAGAAAATTAGGATTTAGTGAATGGTTTTAATTAAAATGGGTGTCAGGCACTAGGGTGGTGTCAGGCACCTTTCTTTTATTTAACAACAAAAAAACCAATTCACATTTTATTTACGTGAATTGGCTTTAACTGGTTCAGATAGATGAAATGGAATGTATTCACCATGTTTTTCAATTTGTTCAACTACTAAACTAATTAATTTTTTCATTACAATTCCTCCGATTGATTTGATACTCATATTATCATTCATTATCATTATTTAAACAATCTTACTGAAAACGGAAACAAACACCATGAAAACGGGAACATTGATAATGAAAGTGTTCACATCACCATTTTTCTTATAATTACACCAATTTTCTCGTTTTTTCATTACATTCTAGTGAAAAAGAAAAAGCCCACTGGAAGGTAGGCTTATAACTACTTTTTGATTATTCTATTTATCGAGAAAGCTTTCCTCGCTCAAAGTTAAACACAGCTCTGAAACTCCTAAAAAGTTTTGAATGGCTAGAGCACAGGCTCCCATAATACATGCTTTTTTGCCAAATTCAGAGATCTGTAAATTAGAATAATGGCTAATTGTTGAAGAAAGAAGGGCTTTTAGTTTATTAACCGGATCTGGAAATAAACGAAGCACTTCACTATTGACCACAAGGATTTCAGGACTATAAAGGTTAATCAAATTATTTAACCCAATCGAAAGAAAATAAAGAAATTGATCGAACTCTTCATTAAAAGCAGGAACATATTCTTTCATCCGATGCTGGATATCTTCAAAGTTAATAGGCAGATCTTTCTGTTTTTCAGCCATTTTGATAAACAGACTCATTTCGGAAGCGTATTGCTCCCAGCATCCAAAATTTCCGCAACTGCAAGGCAGACCATTTGGAACAACAATCATATGCCCAATCTCACCTGCATAGCCGTGGTATCCTTTGAATAATTCACCATTTATAATGAAACCAATCCCAATTCCAGAATACAAACTAACTGATAATAAGTTATTACTGTGATGGTGTTTGTATACTTTTTCCGCAATCGAGCATAAGTTGGCATTATTTTCGATGGAAACATTGACTCCAATTTCATTCTCTAAGTCTTTTTTTAAGTTTTTGTTTTTCCATCCATGTTGAGGGACATAATCCACCATTTCATCTTTATTTATAATTCCATGGATTCCAACCGCAATCCCAACTAGACCGTAACAAGAGGAAGCGAACTTAAGTTTATAAGCATTAATCTGTTCAATTAATAATCTCAGAATGACATCATAATCTGATTCTTGCAATTTAATTATTTCGGTCTGAATGGAAGTACCGATTAAATCTGATATGGTAAAAGTAATTGAATTTTTATCCAGGTCGATTCCGAGGACAAAACCTGCATCACGGTTAACTGAGAGCATGACTGGCCTTCTCCCTAAACTTCTGTGTTCCTGTTGTGTTTCAATAATAAATTTTTTTTCCAGCAAGTCTGATACCTGTACTGAGATCGTAGCTTTATTCAATCCCGTAATTTTTGCCAACTCTGCTCTAGATATCATTTTATGCTCAACAATTTTACTTAAGATTAAAGACCTGTTCATTTTTTTGATAAATGCTGCATCTCCTGTGAGCATAAAAGAGCCTCCTTAGTTTTTTTAAAAGGAAAAAATCTCATATTTATTGACGTAAATTGTCCATAATGTTATTATACAGGTAATTAGTTTGTTTGGTAAACAAATTAAATAAAAATATATTTTTTTATATTTCTTTTGTAAGGGATTACAGAAGAAGATTATCAATTATAAATTTCATAAATACATGGAATAGGATGGAAAGTGGAAAACTTAATAGGAAAAAAAGGAGTGAAGCAAATATGGGTATCCTACAAGAATTATTAAAAGATATTCCGGTTCCTAAAATGGCAAAAGTTAAAGTTAACTTTGACAACAAAAAGATCGATGACCTTGGCTCAACCCTGATGACACAATTACAACGAGTAGATATACAGGAAAAGGTTAAGCCTGGGATGGAAATTGCAATTGCTGTTGGAAGTCGGGGACTCGATCGCCTTCCTGAAATGACTGCAGTGACAGTCCAGTTTTTAAAAGATTTAGGGGCCAAACCTTTCATTGTACCAAGTATGGGGAGCCACGGGGGGGCGACAGCAGAGGGACAGCGTGAAGTCTTAGCACATCTTGGGGTAACCGAAGAAAGTGTCGGATGCGAAATCCGCTCTTCAATGGAAGTAGTAAAGATAAGTGAACTGCCAAATGGATTACCTATTTATGTGGATAAATTTGCTTCAGGAGCGGATGGAATTGTGGTCATCAACCGTATCAAACCACACACAGCTTTTCGTGGTCCTGTTGAAAGTGGAATGATGAAGATGATTAGTATTGGATTAGGAAAGCAAAAAGGGGCAGAAGCTTGTCATCAAATGGGATTTAAGTATATGGCAGAAAATGTTCCAGCGATGGCGAAGATCATCATGGAAAAGACCCCTTTCCTGTTTGGGGTTGCATCCGTTGAAAATGCATTTGATAAAGTAGCCATAATTGAAGTACTTACATCAGAAGAGATAATAAATAAAGAACCTGAGCTTCAAAAGAAAGCAAAAGAGTTATTGCCAAAGCTTTTCTTTGATCAATTGGATGTCCTTGTCATTGATGAAATTGGCAAAAATATTAGTGGTGATGGAATGGACCCAAATATTACTGGACGTTATCCAACTTCATACGCTTCTGGTGGACCGGATGTTAACAAAATGGTGGTTCTCGATGTAACACATCAATCTGAAGGAAATGCCAATGGAGTAGGAACGGCTGACTTTACGACACAACGGCTTGTTGACAAGATGGATAAAGAAGGAACTTATGCTAATGGCTTAACTTCAACTGTTGTTGCTCCAACTAAAATTGCAACAACCTTACCAAACGATAAACAAGCATTCCAAGCTGCTATTAAAACATGTAATATTCTAGATTTTACAAACGTCAAATTAGTCCGCATTAAAAATACATTAGTGTTAAGTGAAATTGAAGTATCTGAGCCTTTACTTGAATATGTGAGGCAGCATCCTAATATGGAACAATGTTCTGATCTTTATGATATTCCTTTCAATGAAAATGGAAATTTATTTTAATTTAAAAAAGGGAGAGAATAATTTAATGGCACAATTATTTGATTTAAATGGAAAAGTTGCAGTTGCAATTGGTGGAAATGGTGTTTTGGGATCAGCTATGGCAAAAGGATTGGCTTCCCACGGTGCCAAAGTTGCAATTGTAGGACGTAATCTTGAAAAAGCAGAAGAAGTGGCCAAGGAAATTAATGAGAGTGGCGGGGAAGCCAAAGCATTTTCTGCAGATGTTAGTTCAAAGGATTCCTTGGTTAACGCTGCAAATGAAATTGAACAATGGTCCGGCGGTTGGGACATTTTATTAAACGCGCCAGGTACAAATAGCGCCACACCATTTTTTGAACTTGGCATGGACGAATGGGACAAAATTATGGATATAAATTTAAAAGGTATTGTGTTAACCTGTCAAATTTTTGCGAAGAAAATGATTGAGCAGGATAGAAAAGGAAGTATTATTAATATCTCTTCTGTTTCTTCAACAACACCACTATCAAGAGTGTTTACGTATTCCGTATCAAAAGCTGGCCTTAACAGCGTTACACAATTTTTGGCACGTGAATTTGCACCAAATGGTATTCGTGTCAATGCAATTATTCCAGGATTTTTCCCTGCTGAACAAAACCGAAAAATTTTAGATAAAGAGAGAATTGAATCAATCATGAGACATACTCCAATGAATCGCTTTGGTGAGGCGGAAGAGTTACAGGGTGCTACGGTTTGGCTTGCTTCTGAAAAAGCGTCGAGTTTTGTAACAGGAACACTCGTACAAGTAGATGGCGGCTTTGGAAGCATGACAATATAAATCCCCCGGTGCACATAAATCTAAAGTCTATTAAATAAATTAACAATGGCTGACTTTAAAATTAGATAAGGGATTGGGGGAGAAACGGACCATGCTAACAGAGAAATACAAAAAATTAACGTCTATTCTCCGAGATATGGAATCAGTAGTCGTTGCATTTTCAGGAGGAGTAGACAGTACTTTTTTATTAAAAGCAGCTGTGGATGTATTAGGGGCTGAGCATGTCCTTGCTGTAACAGCAGACTCTGAAAGCTACCCATCTAGTGAACTTGAAGAGGCAAGAGTTCTTGCAAATCAAATTGGTGTCAGGCACCAAGTGATTGAAACATCAGAACTCGCTATTCCAGGCTATGCAGAAAACAATAAAAATCGATGCTATTTCTGTAAAAGCAGTTTATTTGAGCATTTGATTCCAGTCATGGAAGAAAAGGGCTTTCAAAATGTGGTTTATGGTGTCATAGCGGATGATATGAATGAATTTCGACCAGGTATGCAAGCCGCTAAAGAAAAGGGGATACGTGGTCCACTCCTAGAAGCTAATTTGTTTAAACAAGAAATCAGAGAACTCTCGCGCGAATTCGATTTGCCAACTTGGGATAAACCATCATTAGCTTGTCTTTCTTCAAGAATTGCCTATGGTGAATATATTACAAAAGAAAAGTTGACGAAGGTAGAAAAAGCAGAAGCCTATTTAAAATCACTAGATATCCATCAAGTCCGGGTGCGAACACATGACGAGATTGCAAGGATCGAAGTAGAACCAAATGATATGAAGAAGGTTCTTGAAAATCATGACTCAATCGTGAAAGCACTCCAAGGATATGGTTATAAATATATCACGTTAGATTTAATAGGATATCAGAGTGGAAGCATGAATAAGGTGTTGTCTTAGAGCTTTTCACTATGCCAATGTGTTTAGGAAAGTACATTTAAAAAAGGCTTTGGAAATATCCAGAGCCTTTTAATATAACGATTATAAAAATAGCAATAAATAATATACTTATGTTATGTGAAAAGGACGAGAAGAGCATGTCAAGAGAAGTTGTAATAGGACTTGATATTGGAACAACAAGTGTTAAAGCATGCGTATTTGACCTTCAAGGTAAATTAATCGCAGAAGCTGAGAGAATGAACACATTTCATTATCCAAAGCAAGGATGGGTTGAACAAAACCCAATTGAGATTGAACAATCAGCTGTACAAGCAATAAAAGAGGTAATTGAGAAAGGCAAAATTGAAAAACGTGAGTTGATTTCAGTTGGTTTTTCTTCTGCAATGCATTCCCTCATTTGTATAGATGAGAATGGCTTTCCAATATCTCCAGCCTTAATTTGGGCTGATGGAAGAAGCTATCTACAAGCAGAATCAGTAATAGAAACAATGGGGAACGAGGTGTATTCAAACACAGGCACACCGGTTCATCCCATGACGCCATTTGTTAAGTTATTATGGATGAAAGAAACGAAATATGAACCGTACCTCCAAGCAAAGTACTTTATGTCTATTAAAGAATATTTACTTCAATGCTGGTTTAACAAGAGGGTTATAGATTATTCGATGGCATCTGCGACAGGGTTATTTAACCCAGATACACACACATGGAATCAAACATTATTATCTTTAACGGATATTCATGAAGATCAGCTTTCAAGAATTGTCCCCCCAACAGAGATATTAACAGGGATTAATCCACAAATAGCCGAAGAGATGGGAATTGATTCTGAACTTCCTTTTGTCATCGGTGCTGCGGATGGCCAACTGGCAAACCTAGGAATTGGAGCGATTCTCCCAGGTGAAGTGGCAGTTTCAGTTGGAACTAGCGGAGCCATTCGGCAATTCACAAAAGGCGTTAAAATGAGTGAACATCAAGAAAACTTTTGTTATTCCTTTACAGAAGATTTTGCTATCATTGGAGGTCCAACTAATAATGGTGGGATTGCCTTACAATGGTTAAAAGATCTTTTGAATGACCCTAGGGATTTCGCTGATTTCCTTGTGGATGCAGAAAAGGTGCCACTTGGTTCTGATGGAATCATCTTTCATCCTTATCTCAATGGCGAAAGAGCACCGATTTGGAATCAACGAGCAAAAGGAAATTTCTTTGGATTGTCTATCACACATAGAAGAGAACATTTTATTCGAGCGGTTTTAGAAGGTATTACATTTAACCTATTTCAAATTGGCAAGGCTTTAGAAAGGTTAGCCGGGAAACATCAAAAGATTTATGTAAATGGTGGCTTATCCAGATCTCCATTGTGGCTGCAAATGATGGCGGATGTATTCGAAGCAGAAATTTATGTGCCGGAAAGCTACCACAGTGCAGCGTGGGGAGCAGCTTGGACTGCATTAGTGGCTACTGGTAAAGTTCATTCCTTTGAAGATATTAAAAAGAATATCCCAATGGGTGAACCAATTGTTCCTATTAAGGATAATAGTGAAAATTATAGACTTATTTATGAGAAATATGAGAAGTTGGCAAGCGGAATGTCCCAACATTTTTGAAGTTTATATTAATAGGGGGGAAATGAATGCTTGAAGAAATTTTAGAGCAGGTTCAAAGAGGTACCCTTAGTATCAAAGAGGCAAAAGAGCAATTAGCAACATTTGAAAATTTGGGGTTTGCTAAAGTTGACCATCATCGTAAGAAACGTCAAGGCTTCCCAGAGGTCGTATACGGTGAAGGTAAAACGGCTGAGCAAATTATTTCAATTATCCAAGTGTTAAGAGCCCGAAACAACCAAGTGCTCGTCACGCGTATTACCAAGGAAAAGGCAGAAATTGTCCAACGTGCTTGCCCTGATTTTATCTACAAAGAAGAAGCACAAATTCTCTTTTGGAAAGAGGACACTATATATGAAGGTGAGCCACAAGGGTATATTGCCGTAATTTGTGCAGGTACATCGGATTTACGGGTTGCCGAAGAAGCAGCGGTTACTGCAGAAGTATTAGGCAGTACAGTACATCGGATCTATGATGTTGGTGTTGCTGGGATTCATCGCTTGTTAAGTCATGCGGAGGAAATTCAAAATGCCACGGTCTCCGTTGTTGTTGCGGGTATGGAAGGGGCACTTCCAAGTGTAGTTGGCGGACTTGTTTCTCATCCTGTTATTGCTGTCCCAACGAGTGTTGGGTATGGAGCAAATTTTAATGGATTATCTGCCTTATTAACGATGTTGAATTCATGTGCATCAGGCATTAGTGTCGTGAATATTGATAATGGGTTTGGCGGGGGATATAACGCAGTATTAATTGATCAACTTGCACAAAAAGGGGCCGGGAAAAATTGAGAACACTTTATTTTGATTGTTTTTCAGGAATCAGCGGCGATATGGTCATTGGAGCTCTGATTGACGCCGGAGCAGATCCGAAGCGTTTAGTAGAAGAATTAAAAAAACTTCATATTGATGATGAGTATATGTTGTCATGGAAAAAGTTAGTGAAAAATGGGATTACAAGTACCAAATTTGATGTGGTGTTGAAGAATGTTCATTCCCATAACCATCATCATGATCATAAACAAACCCATGCACATGATGATGAACACAATCACGATCATGTCCATGATCATGAACACACCCATGCACATGATGATGAACACAATCACGAGCATGGACAAATTCACGAACACATCCATGCTCATGACCATGACCATGAGCACCACCATGACCATCATAATCATAGCCATGGAAATGACCATCATCATCATCATGATCATGAACACCGGGCCTATAAAGACATTGTTGCTTTAATTGAGGGGGCAGGCTTTGTTGAGCCTGTGAAAAACACAGCATTAAAAATCTTTAAAAGAATTGGTGAAGCGGAAGGACATATCCATGGAATTCCCTTAGAGAAGGTCCATTTTCACGAAGTAGGGGCAGTAGATTCGATTATTGACATTATCGGTGCAGCTATCTTAATTCATCAATTAGAAATAGACGTAATTAAATCATCGCCCATTCCTGTGGGAACAGGTCGTATCCATATTGATCATGGTATTTATCCTGTACCTGCACCGGCCACGCTTGAAATTTTAAAAGGTATACCAATTGAACAATCTGACATTCGCTTCGAGCTCACCACTCCAACGGGGGCAGCGATTGTTGCTGTATTGGCAGAAGAATTTTGCCCGATACCATCCATGAAGGTTACATCCATTGGTTATGGTGCTGGAACGAAGACCTTTAAAAATCATCCCAATGTGCTCCGTGTCGTCATTGGAGAGGACTAAAATAAACCTTTAAGCGGACGTCCTTTTTTGATATCTAATGTCTCTTTTTGAAAAGAAAGGCAGTGATTTAATGGTCTCTCATCTTCCTCCCAATAATGAACATATTGATGATCATATGGTCAAAATAGAAGTTAATCTCGATGATATTCCAGGAGAATGGCTTGGCTATGTGATGGACTTGCTGTTTGAGGCTGGCGCTAATGATGTCTTCTATACCCCGATTTATATGAAAAAAAATAGACCAGGCGTATTACTTCAACTACTTTGTTCGCAGAAACATATAAATACAATGAAGGAAATTCTTTTTAAGGAAACTACCACACTAGGAATACGCTATTATCCTTTAACCGTACACCGGTTAGAAAGAAAGTTTAGGAAAGTTATTACTGAGTGGGGGCCTGTGACAGTAAAAGAAGGAATGTATAATGGACAAGTTGTGCAATGTGCTCCGGAGTTTGAAGAATGTAAAAGTATTGCACGACTTCATGACATTCCCGTGAAAAAGGTTTACGAGATGGTTTGGAAGGCTTTGGGAAGAGAAGAATAAGCCTAAAGTCTCGCCTCATTTTAAGCAAGATTCGTAGATAAATTTTAATAGATTTGAGTATAAAAATGGGCTGCCATATAGAATAATGGCAGCCATTTTTTAAACCCATTTAAGTTCTTTAACTATTTGTTGTTTAAACAACTGGATGATAAATTCATTATAAAAGTCTTTTCTAACGATTATTTGAAACTTATTATTCGGATGAATATAAAAATGGATATCAGTTAGGATGTTATTTGTATCAAAATACTCACGAATTTCTTCAATTTTTTTCTTCCATTTGTTATCAACAAAAGTAAGTGTGAATTCAAAATCATCGCCGTTAGGGATTTCTTTTAGCTCGAGAAACTGTTCGTTATATTTATACTCAACTTTCATTATACCCCTCCTAAATTAGATATCTTAAATATATGTAAACCGTACAAATAATAATTGATAAAATCATTAATGGAAAGGCAATCAACATGAATTTTCCAAATGTAATTGGATGACCTTCCTTCGCGGCAAGACCCGCCACAATCACATTGGCACTTGCTCCAATTAATGTGCCATTTCCGCCTAGACATGCCCCTAAAGATAAACTCCACCAAAGAGGTTCTAAATTCGTAATGCCAAGTTCCCCCATATCCTTTATCATTGGAATCATGGTGGCAACAAACGGAATATTATCAATAAATGCTGAGGCAATCGCGCTCACCCAGAGAATTAAAATCGATGTGGATGTAACATCCCCTCCAGTTAGGTGCACGGAGTAATCTGCTAACAACGAAATTACCCCTGTTTCGATTAATCCTGATACTAATACAAATAGGCCGATAAAGAAGAATATGGTTGTCCATTCTACTTTTAAAAATGCTTTATCTAAATACTTTTCTCCTGTTAATAGAAGCAGCAGGAAGGCACCAGCTAACGCGACGGTAGCAGATTCAATATGAAAAAGCTGATGCAGGAAAAAACCCAAAATAGTTAACGAGAGAGCTGTTAAAGATTTAATTAATAACTTGGTATCTGTTATTTCTTCTTTTTCATCTAAGTCCATTAAATTGGCCTTTAAATCATCAGTTGTTCGAAGCTGCTTCCGATAAATAAATGCTAAGATCGCAATATTAACAAATAAGATAAAGAATGAAATAGCCGTTAGATTATTAATAAATGCCATAAAGGTAAGTTCTTTTACAGCGCTGCCAAGCATAATATTCGGCGGATCGCCTATCAGTGTGGAAGTTCCACCAATATTCGAGGCAATAACTTCGGTTATTAAAAAGGGAATCGGATTAACCCGTAATTGTCTCGTGATACTGAAAGTAACTGGGACCATTAATAGTACCGTTGTTACATTATCTAAAAAGGCTGATCCCAAGGCAGTAATAGTTCCAAGCACCAACAATATTTTTAATGGATCACCTTTCACTTTTTTGGCTGACCAAATAGCTATGTATTTGAACAGACCTGTCTCTGAGGTTATGGCAACGATGATCATCATACCGGTCAATAATCCGAGTGTATTGAAATCGATATGGTGAAGCGCTTTTTCCTGCCCGACAATCCCTAGTAATACCATCATAATTCCGCCGCACATGGCAATGATCGTGCGATGGATCTTTTCTGTGACGATAAAGGCATAGGTAATTAGGAATACACCTAGTGCGATTAATGCTTGTGTTGACATGTTGTAACCTCTTCTCCCAAGATTTAAATGGACCATTTTTAAAAAATGACAAAAAGGAGCCTATTTGACAGACTCCCCCAATAAAAACACCATTTATTTTATTAACTTTATTTTATAAAACTAAAGTTTGAAAGTAAAGAATGTTTTAACTATTAAAGCCCTAATTTATTAATAAAATCAACAGTTTCCTGATGCTCTGGTTTAATTAACTGATAAAGACGTTTATCTCTCTTAACTAGGGAGGTCCCAGCATCATTAATAATAGGTCTTGTGAAGGAAGTCCCTTTTAATACGCCCCATTGACCATTTGTTTTTTTTAATCTGAGATCAATAATTCCAAGATGATTTCCAAAAGCCCCTGCCATTACGACGGGTTTACCATTAATTTGTCCCGTTTCTATGTTAGTATCAGGAGAATTTTTATATATAGAACTTGGAAATACGTTATGCGAATGTCCTGCTAATATGACATCGATGCCCGGAATCTTTGATAAATAATAGACCGCATTTTCCGATTCAGCGCTATATGTTCCGTAGCTGATTCCAGTATGGGCTAGGGCAACAATGATATCCGCTCCTTTTGACTTCATGATTGGGATAAATTCTTTTGCGGTATCAACAATGGGTTTAGCCATAACTTTACCTTCAAGATTTGCCTTATCCCATTTCATAATTTGTGTCGGCATAAATGCTATTACCCCAATCTTTAGTTGATGAGTTCTCCCATTCAGATCAATCACTTTTCTTTTCAAAATAACATAGGGAGTAAAGTATGGTTTTTTCTTTTTAACAGAGAAAACATTGGCATTAAGGACGGGCATCTTTGCCCCTTTTACGGCTGCATTTAAGAATCCTAAACCGTAGTTAAATTCATGATTACCAATGGCAACGGCATCATAATGTAAATAATTAAAGGCACGATAAACCGGATGAATTTTTCCCTTACGGATTCCTCGAATTCTCGCTAAATATTCTCCAAGAGGGTTCCCCTTCAGGTGATCTCCATCGTCAAATAATAAAGAATTTTGTACTTCCTTCCTTGACTTCCGGATAAGTGTCGCTGTTTTGATTAGGCCAATTCGGTTGTCTACTTTTGTTTGATAATAGTCATAATTGACTAAGGATGCGTGCAAATCAGTTGTTTCAAGGATACGTAAATCAACGACACCTGGCTGTGTTTGTACAGCTGCTGCCTTAAACGAAAAGGCAGGTTGAGAGAATTCAAAAAGTGAGACGATGATAAGAAAAATAAACGTTTTTTTATTCAATTTGAAAACCTCCTTCATAATCTTGCGTTAAAGGTTTTCTTAGTATTCGTTTTCTAACTAGAATTATGATAAAGGAAACATAATAGAAAATGTGATCAGGCTCACTTAATTGAAAATCATTTTCAATTACAATGAAAATAGAAGATTAATTAGGAGGAATAATAAATGGAAAAGAATTCAGTTAAATCATATATGGAATATAGCGAAGAAAAATTTACAAAAAGGATTATTTACAAAAAAGGTGAAACAACTGCTTTTGTATTAAATTTTTTACCTAGCCAACAATTGCCCACTCATAAGCATCCAGGAACAGAAGTTTATATTTATGTCGTAACCGGTAACGGCACAATTAGTATTGATGGGAAAGAAACAGAAGTCTCTGAGGCAGACTTAATCCATGTTCAAAGTGAGGAGGAAATGTCATTTAACAATACCGGAAAAGAACCTGTAAGCTTGTATGTAGTACTAAGCAAAATACCGTCTGAACTTTATGCAAAGAACATCTAAGAGAAACAATGTTAAGAGGTTCAAGTTATAGTGTGAAATACAAAAAAGTCAGCCTGTATTTTAGATCAGGCTGGCTTTTTTTTAGTCAACTGCCGTTTTTTATTTTTGATGCCAAAAAACCACCAGTTCCAATCGCCAAGTAGTTTCATCAGTGCTGGAACTAACACCATCCTCACTATGGTTGCATCTATAAAAATTGCTATAGCAATCCCTACTCCTAGCTGCTTAACTGGCATGACGCCGGTAAATGCAAATGCACCTGTAACGACAATCATAATGGCTGCAGCTGAAGTGATAATTTTACTAGTATAAGTCAATCCAGATATTGTAGCTTCACTATTATCTCCAGTTTTTAAGTAAAATTCCTGTATTCTCGAGATAAGGAACACTTCGTAATCCATCGATAGTCCAAAAACAAGAGTAAAAACAAATACAGGTAAAATTAAGGCAATATCTACAGGTTTGACACCAAAATGCCCTTGCTGAAAAATCCAGACTAGGATCCCAAAGGTGCAGCTCAGGCTTAATATGTTCATTACAATTGCTTTCAATGGTATAAGAATGGAGCGGAATGCTGCCATTAATATGACGATAGTCGAAAGGACAATCAATAACAGCCCATCTGGTGCTTTTTGATATATTTCAGAAAAAATTTCTTGCTCGAATTTTATCGAGCCGCCAAAGGAAGCGTTTAAACCTAAATCCTTATTTGACCAGTTACTTACCCATTGTCTTGCTTTAGCAGAATGTTCACCTGTTTTTAAATATACCTCTAAGAGCATTTTATTATCTCTAATAAAGTAGTCGATAATTGGGGCTGCCTTTGTTGTTTTCCCAGAAGTGAGAACTTGATAAAGCTGGTTTACATCCTTTAATCCAGTAGCTGAAAAGGGTGAATGAACGGTATTCACCAGTGCATCATTCTCAATACTTTTAATCACGTTATTCACTTTTGTTAGATTATTCAAATTAATAATGTTACCACTTGATTCAAGGACCACGATGACTTTTTTCTCATCTCGTTTTTCTTTAGCAACAAAATGGTCTTTATAGATTTCTAAGGCAGTTCTTGAAGGGTAATTTGGCGGCAGGGATTCTGTACCAGGGATCGCTAAAATCATTTGTTGAACAGGAATCAATCCTGCTAAAAGAATTGCAAGGGCAGCTACAGTCATAAGAATAGGGCGCCTCATGACAAATTTAGCAAACTGGTACCAAAAACTTATCGTTTGCTTGTCCACTGCGGGTAAAATACTTAATTTATTGATTTTATCTCCCAAAACACCAAGCAGTGCAGGAAGAAAGGTTAAGGCACAAACGGCAGAAATGAACACAACAGTCATTCCGCCAAGCGCAACATTCTGAAAAATATCGATTTTGATAAACCACAATGCAGATAGACCAATAAAAACACAGAGTCCTGAAAAGATAATCGAACGACCAGCAGTAGAAACTGTTATCTCAAGAGCATCCTTTAAAGACTTTGTCTTCACTTCTTCTTTATATCGATTTATAAATAATAAGGCAAAATCAATACTTAACGCTAATCCAATCATCGGAACAATATTTAATATAAAGATCGTTAAATCAGCACGATAGCTAAAAAAGTAAACGGTTCCCATTGTACATAATATAGAAACTACGCCAATGACAATCGGGAGTGACGCAGCAATAAGTCCTCCAAAGGCAAGAATTAGAACCACTAAAGCGATTGGCAGACCGATCATTTCCGCTTTTGCTAAATCTTCTTGGCTTGCAGTATTAAGGTCTTGGACAATAATGGGTTCGCCGGTCATTGTGACCTTTAGCCCCTTTTTATTTACTAGTAAAGTCTTTAATTGGCTGATTTCTGCCCCAAGGTTTCCAGCTTCTTTGTTAAAAGTAAGAAGCCCATAGGCATATTGTGCTTTTATCATTCCTTCTCGTTCCAAAGGGGAAATCAATTGCTCTGCATCATCAAAGCCTGTTAACCTTTCAAAGGTGGCCAGTATGTATTGTCTGAAATCTTCATTACTAATGGCTTTGTCTTTTTCAAAAACAAGAATAATGGAGGATTTAGCATATCCAAATTCTTGCTCGAGAAGGTTGCGTGTTTTATTATATTCCCCGTTATATTCAAAACCATTTCCACTAAGTACGTCAGGCAGTTTCAATGCAAACAAACCTAATAGTAAAATAATGAAACCCCATGTTACCAGAACCCACTTTCGCTTTTGGTAAATAAATCCGCCTAATTTCTGCACCATATCGCCTCCTCTCATAATAATTGTTCCCCATTAAAGAGGCTGAAAATTCATGTTCCTCGCTTAGCTTCATTGTTTTAAATGAAATTATATTCATATTAATTTTTACAAATGTAAAACAAAAGTGATTTCGTTTGTTATTTTTGTTACAATAAAGAGAAAATAATAACGATAAGGTGATAACAGTGGATCGTGAAAAGTTAACGAAAGTCATTGAAGCAGCAAAGCTCTATTATCTGTTGGATTATAATCAAAACGAAATTGCCAAGAAACTTGGTGTTTCCCGTCCCACTGTGTCGCGTTTACTACAACAGGCAAAAAGTGATGGAATTGTCCAGATTAATATAATGGATCCGACGGAAGATGTTGAGAATCTAGCGAGACAACTTGAAAAAAAGTTCAACCTGAAGAAGGCAGTTGTCGCTTCAATCCCGCAATATGAAGACCATATTATAAAAAATTATCTTGGGGAAAAAGCCGCCATTTATCTAGATCAAATTGTTAAGGATGATGACATAATTGGCGTGACATGGGGAACGACCCTTTACCATATTGCCATTGAATTAAAACAGAAATTCGTAAAAGGGGTAAAAGTTGTCCAGCTAAAGGGTGGTGTCAGTCACGCTGAAACAAATACCTATGCATCAGAGATTTTATATCTTTTTGGAAAAGCATTTCATACTACACCACACAATCTTCCACTTCCAGCCATAGTGGACCATGTCGTTGTAAAACAGGCAATGGAGGCGGATCGTCATATCCGAAAAATCCTTGAACTAGGTAGTCAGGCAAATATTGCACTATTTACGATCGGACCAATTAAAACAGATTCTTTATTATTTCAATTAGGCTATTTTACAGAGAGTGACTTAGAATCTCTGTATGGAAAAGCTGTGGGTGATATTTGCTCCCGTTTCTTTGATGAAAACGGTGAAGTGTGCAACGAGAGCCTGAATGAGAGAACGCTTGGAGTAAATTTGGATGATTTAAAGAAAAAGGATTATTCGATTCTTGTAGCAGGCGGGCCAAATAAAATTGAGGGAATATACGGGGCATTAAAAGGCGGGTTTGCAAACGTGCTCGTTACGGATCAGTTTACAGCACAATTCTTGCTGGATAAGAACTAAATAAAGACTGTCTTATGTATTATAAAAAAGTTTTTTACATTTGTTCATAAATGTATTTACAAATGTTCAATATGTTTGATATAGTTACATTGTGATAATCGACAAAAACATTTATATATAATTTTTTTAGTAGGGGGACGAAGAGTATGACACAGAATGTAGTAGGAATGATTGACCATACATTATTAAAGGCAGATGCAACAAAAGAAGAAATTGTAAAGTTAGTGGAAGAAGCAAAGGAATATTTATTTGCTTCGGTGTGTGTGAATCCAACTTGGGTTCGTACAGCAGCAGATATGTTAGCTGACACTCCAGAAGTAAAAGTATGTACCGTAATTGGTTTTCCTCTTGGGACGACTACTCCAGAAACAAAAGCATTTGAAACAAATAATGCGATTGAAAATGGTGCTAATGAAATTGATATGGTTATAAATGTGGGTGCTTTAAAAGATAAGCAAGATGATTTGGTGGAACGAGATATCCGTGCAGTGGTTGAGGCAGCTAAAGGGAAGGCATTGGTAAAGGTAATCATCGAAACTTGCTTGTTAACAAAAGAAGAAAAAATTAGAGCATGCGAAATTTCTGTAAAGGCTGGGGCAGACTATGTAAAAACATCTACTGGTTTTTCAACAGGCGGAGCCACTGTCGAGGATATTCGTCTAATGCGTCAAACCGTAGGTCCAGAAATTGGTGTCAAAGCTTCTGGCGGTGTCCGCAGCAGAGAAGATGCACTTGCAATGGTAGAAGCAGGAGCAACTCGTATTGGTGCAAGTTCTGGTGTTTCAATCAGTAAAGGTGAGCTATCCTTAAGCAATTACTAAATATCAAATGTGAGGTTAATTTGATGAGAGACGTAATAATGGCATTAATTGCCGGTGTAATAGTTGGTATGTTATTTAAGTTTTTAAAGCTTCCAATACCTGCACCCCCAGTATTTTCCGCAGTAGTCGGTGTTTTCGGTGTGTACTTTGGCGGCGTGCTTCTTGATTGGATTACTAAATTAGTTCAGCAATAAATTTCCTTGGCGGAGCGTGAACAGGATGGATAAAAAAGAATTAATTGTAGAAGCAAATAAAGCAAGAGAGCGTGCTTACGTACCTTACTCAAATTTCAAAGTTGGCGCCGCACTATTATCAAAAGATGGGCAAGTATTCCACGGCTGTAATATTGAAAATGCAGCTTATAGTATGACTAACTGTGCGGAGCGAACAGCATTGTTTAAAGCGTATTCTGAAGGAATTACACAATTTGCTTCACTCGTTGTTGTGGCGGATACTGAAGGGCCGGTTTCACCCTGCGGGGCTTGTCGTCAGGTTATTTCTGAACTTTGTGATGCAGAAATGGAAGTAGTACTAACGAATTTAAAGGGCGATGTTCAAAATATCCTTGTAAAAGATCTGCTACCAGGAGCTTTTTCACCTAAAGACTTAAATAAGTAGTAAAAAAGAAGTTTATCCTATTGTGATAAACTTCTTTTTTATTTTGTGTGGGAAATCAACTTGAATTGGAAAATACTATATTGAACATAATATACATAGCAAAAATAAAGGATGATTTCATGATTTATATCTATAATGATTTTGGCGGAACTCATACAACTTCTTTAGCAGCGGCCTACCATTTAAAACAATTGCCTCAATCCGAACGAAAACTGACAAAAGAAGAAATTTTAAGTGTAAAATATTTCAATAAATTAACGAAAGCAGATTTTGGTAAAATTATTTTCCATGGAATGGATGAAGATGGAAACTCTGTTTATTCGATTGGACGAAAAAGAAATAAATATGTGGTCCCTGCATTAAAAGAAATGTGTTTATTGCTGCAAGAAAAATTTCATTTTGATGAAAAAATCGTCTTCTCTAATACTTCTCCAACTGTTCCTTTTGCCATGACTATGGGTGGAATGTTCTCAAGGGGGTTGAAAATTGATTTTATTGGAGTGCCGTTATTAGTTATAGGTGCTAAACAATGTTGTGATAATATATACAGGTTGGTGGAAAATACAAAAGAAATAGGGAAAACAACTTTTACAGAAAATATCATCGTATTGGAGAATGAGATGTATAAATAGGTGGGGGAGAAAAGTGAAAAAGAAAATAGGTTTTATTGGGGCTGGAAAAATGGCACAAGCAATGATGGAGGGAATGGTTAAATCATTAACGATTCCAAAAGAGGATATTTTGGCTAGTGCTAACACAGAAGATACGATAAAAATAATCAAACAAAAGTATGATATAGGCACAACACTAAATAACAGAGATGTTGCTATCTTTGCTGACATTCTTATTATTGCGGTGAAACCTGAACTATATGCAACAATAATTGAAGAAATCAAGAACGATATAAAACAAAATGTAATCATTGTAACGATTGCTGCAGGGATCACCATAATGGATATTGAGAGGGCATTTGGTTTTCATGTAAAGACGATTAGAACAATGCCTAATACTCCCTCTTTTGTTGGGGAAGGTATGAGTGTGATCTGTGCGAATGATTACCTTACTGAAAATGAAATTGTTGAGGTAGAGCACTTGTTCCAGACCTTTGGAAAGACAGAAAGGCTAGAAGAGAAGCTAATGGATGCCGTTCCTGCTATCAGCGGTTCATCCCCGGCATATGTGTATATGCTTATAGAAGCTATGGCAGATGGAGGGGTAAGGCAAGGAATACCAAGGAATCAAGCATATCAACTAGCTGCTCAAGCTGTTCTTGGCGCTGCAAAAATGGTCCTTGAAACTGGAAAACATCCTGGAGAACTCAAAGATAATGTGTGTACGCCAGGTGGGGCAACAATTGAAGCAGTTGTTACCTTGGAGGAAAAGCAATTTCGGGGATCCATAATGTCAGCAATGGACAAATGTACAAATAAAGTTAAAAACCTCATATAAAAAGCAATTTAGGGATCCTGTTTTTGGATCCTTTTTTTAATTCGACGAATTTTGACAAAAACTAATATCATTCGACCGTTTTCTGTATTTTTCTCGTGACAGATACAATTATTAATAATAAACTTTAAATACATAAAATCAGTTAAAAATAAGGGAATAGTAAAGGTATTGAACTAAAAACAGTGCAAGTCTGTTCATACATATATGAAGGGTTATCATTTAAGGAAGTAGGTAGTCATGAATTTAAATAATGTATTTACAAAAGAAACCTTGTTCATTTCGGTCATTGATGACGATGCGATTATTCGAGCCATGTTAATAAGGATACTTAAGGGAATGGTTTTTAATGATTTTGAATTAGACATTGAAACATTTGAAGATGGTCTACAATTCTTTGAATCCAAACGCTTAGAAGAAAATGGCATACACTTTTTAATACTTGATGGTGTTATGCCTGTTATGGATGGTATCGAAATCCTGCAGAAAGTAAAAAAAATAAAAAATGGGAGAAATATCTATGTCCTTATGTTGACAGCGAGAAAAAGGGAAACGGATATTGAAAGGGCATTAAAGCTAGGAGCAGATGATTATATAACTAAACCTTTTAGTATTAAAGAGCTACAAGCTAGGATTGAAAGGTTAATCAAGAGGATGAAATAGCATGCTGAAAAATGAATTATATTACCTGACAATTTTAACGATAACGATTTTAGTCATTTTAGTGGTTTTACTAATATATCTAACCATAAGAAAGTCAATGGATATTAAAAACAGGAAAGCAATTGGGCAATTTATAGAAAAATATCATTCCATTCTTTTTACCATGTTAATGGAGGGAGGTTATTCTAGGGGACTGAATCCCAAAAACGTTCTTGAACAAATAGCCATCGAAGAACTTCTAGGCAGATTTAGCAAAATTTTAGAAGGTGAGGATGAAAAGTCACGATTAACAGAACTTGCATCAATGTATTTATTGGAGAGGTATCGCAAGCAACTTAAAAGTAAAAGGTGGAGTAAACGTATGAACACCCTCTATCATATTGAAGATTTCAAATTAACTCTCCTAAACGATGATATCTACTTACTAACACAGAAAAAAAAACTCTCCCACGCAGAACTTATTCATTCTTTAAGAATCCTTGCATTATTTCAATATGAATTTTTATTTGACCTGCTAATAACCCGCTACCAGAATCTCTCTGAATTTGAGTACCGTACGATTTTAGTTCGCCTCGAGCAAAAGCAATTTGAAAAGTATATTCTTCATTTTCATAAGAGCAGTCAGTCATTACAAACAGCAATCCTAGATGTAATTTCAATAAAAAAGGAATTAAATTATCTTCCTTTTCTTGAGAAAATCTTTTCAGTCTATAAAGGGGAAATTAGGCTTCGAGCCTTAAAGGCATTATCGAATGTGGGCTATGTGAAAAATACAGAACCCTACTTAGAACTACTTTATTCTAGTAAATGGGAAGAAAGAATGATTGCTGCCAAACTTATTGGTTCATTAAAAGAAGTCAAGGGGATTTCAAGATTAATCGAGCTTTTGCATGACCAAATGTGGTGGGTTCGTTTTCAGGCCGGAGAGGCCATCTGCCAATTTCCGAATGGGCACCAGATTTTACAGGAAGTGTTAGAAACTTCAAAGGATGTATTTGCTAAGGATATGGCATGGGAATGGCTTCATAAAGGGGTATAGAAAATGGGAATTCTAGTGTGGGAAAATGTTGTAACGCTTTTTGCTTGGTTTATCGCTGTATATATGGTTATTGTTATTTCTTTTTACTCTGTTATCTTGGTGATCTCTTTTTTCCAGCTTCGGAAGGAATACCAACTTGACAGAGTACAAGCATATGAAGATTATTCGGACGAATTTTATACAAAACCTGTTTCTATAATCGTACCAGCATACAATGAAGAAGCAGGGATTATTCAGAGTGTGCGATCATTATTGAGTGTAGATTATCCGATATTTGAAGTGATTGTGGTGAACGACGGTTCAACCGACCAAACACTTGCAAAAGTAATCGAGCACTATGATATGAAGGAAATAAAAAAAGTAGTTAGAAGGCAAGTGGATACAAAACCAATTAGCAGGATTTATCAATCAGCTATTTTATCGAATTTGTTTCTCATTGATAAGGAGAATGGGGGAAAGGCGGATGCCCTTAATGTGGGCCTTAATTTCTCGCATTACCCTTATTTTTGTTCGTTAGATGGCGATTCTGTTCTTGAACAGGATGCCTTTTTAAAGGTGATGAAACCAATAATTGATTCAAATGAAGAAGTGATTGCCTCGGGTGGAAGTGTTCGAATTGCGAACGGATGCCAAATTAAAAATGGACATATCCTAAAAATCGGTTTATCGAATAAACCTTTAGTTGTTATGCAAATTATCGAATATTTGCGTGCCTTTCTAATGGGGAGAATTGGCTTGAGCCGGCATAATCTTCTATTAATTATCTCAGGAGCATTTGGAGTTTTTTCGAAGCATTGGGTGATTGCGGCGGGTGGTTATAAAACAGATACGGTCGGGGAAGATATGGAATTAGTTGTTAGAATCCATCGACTCTTAAGAGAAAAAAAAATAAAGAAAAAGATTGTCTATGTTCCAGATCCTGTTTGTTGGACGGAAGTTCCTGAGGATATGACCTTCCTTCGCAGGCAGAGGAGACGTTGGCATAGGGGATTACTGGAAAGCTTATGGACTCATAGGAAAATCACATTTAACCCTAAATACGGTTCGATTGGTTTGATATCTTTCCCATACTTTTGGATTGTCGAATTTTTCGGTCCAGTTATTGAATTTTTAGGATACCTGTTTATGATGCTTTGTTTAATACTTGGGGGGACATATATAGAATTTGCTATTTTGTTATTTCTCCTCTCTTGTTTATATGGGTCTATTTTTTCAATGACATCGGTTCTATTGGAAGAATGGAGTCTAACAAAGTATCCAAAAGTATCAGATATCATTAAGTTATTTTTATATTCCTTAACAGAAACCATTTGGTACAGGCCGCTGACCGTGTATTGGAGATGTGAGGGCATTTGGCAGATGATAATCGGTGATCGAAGTTGGGGAGAAATGAAAAGAAAAGGTGTTTCCGAATGAAAAAACCAATTAATTTAATCATTTATACGGTTCTTTTTTTAATTATTATCACCTGTCCCTTTTGGCTATGGAAAATTCAGCCCATCAAAAAATTAAACGTATTAATTGTCGACAAGACTGTTCCAAATCCTTCCTATAGAGAACATAAAGGATTGGTTTGGATCCTAAATAATGCTAAATATTATAAAAATGGAAAAAAACCTTATTCAGTTTCGGAAGACTATCGAGGATTTGAACCAAAGAAGGGGAAGGAATATTTAATAAATCCTTTACCAAAGGATTTAAAACCATACGATGTTATTTATTTAACCGATCAATATGGAGTATATAAAGAGGAGTTTTTCGGACAAAATCCATTAGGAAAACACTCTACAAAAATTTATGGCGGACTTCAAACTGATGAAGTTAATCAAATAAAAAATGAACTAATTCGATCTAAAGGCAAAACAATAATAGCAGAATTTAATACGTTTGCAAGTCCTACACCAGAATCGTCGAAAGCTGAGATCTCGAATTTACTTAATGTAGAATGGACTGGCTGGATCGGTCGCTTTTTTTCCAACCTTAATAGTACAGAGGTACCAGAATGGGTAAAAGAGAATTATGAGAAGCAAAATAAAAAGTGGTCATTTACTGGAAAAGGATTTGTATTTGTCAGTAAAAACAATTATATCGTTGTACTTGGAGAAAAAGATGTTAACGACAAAGGTCTTCTGTTTGAATTGACTATCAACGGAAAAAAACATTTTACACAAAATTTCGATGGAAAATACAGTTATTGGTTCGATATTATTGATGCCAGAGATGATAAGGAAATATTGGCCGCCTATAAGCTGCCAATTACTAAGGAAGCAAAAGAAACTCTTAAAGGATATGGGATTCCAACTTCTTTTCCAGCCGTCATTATTCACCAAAATGCAAAGTATTCCGCTTATTATTTTTCAGGGGATTTTGCTGATGAAGCTGAAGTTCCAGGAATTTACCAAACAAAGGGTTTGGATACTTGGAAGAAGAATATTGGTTCCAATGGTTCTTTCTATTGGGAAACTTATGTACCAATGATGAAGGATATTTTAAAGCATGGATTACACCATGTAACTCAACAGGAAAAAGTGGACGTTGTCGAACTTGATGGAATTAAATCAAACAGCAAAACTGGAAAATCTTATATTCAGATTCAGAAGGACGGGAAATGGGAAGATCTTTTAATTAAGGGTGTAAACATGGGGATAGGAAAACCTGGTTATTTTCCTGGGGAGACAGCAATTACAAAAGATGAATACTTCCGTTGGTTTAAAGAAATTGGTGCAATGCATGCAAATGCAATAAGAATTTACACACTCCACCCGCCACAATTTTATGAAGCCTTTTATGAATATAACAAAATCGCGAAAAAGCCATTATTCTTATTCCATGGGACATGGGTTAATGAAGAGAATCTGATTCAAACCCAAGACGCCTTTGCCAAAATAAATCTAGACGATGCAAAACTTGAAATAAAAAATATGATTGATATTATCCATGGGAAGGCAGACATACCGCACCGTCCTGGACATGCATCAGGTGTATATAAATACGATATTTCAAAGTATGTTTTGGGAATCATTGTCGGCACGGAATGGGATCCGGCTATGGTAACAAATACAAATAAAAAACACTCAAAAATTGGTCAATTTACAGGTAATTATTTTAAAACAAAAGGGGCCAATCCATTTGAAATCTGGCTGGCTGGTTTAATGGATTATGCTGCTGATTATGAGGCGAATCACTTCCATTGGCAGCATTCAATGAGTTTTACAAACTGGGTTACAACGGATATGTTGAAGCATCCCACTGAGCCACTGGAGAATGAGGATATGGTTTCAGTGAATCCCAATCATATTAAAGCATCTAAGCAGTTTTCGGCAGGATTATTTGCTTCCTATCATATCTATCCTTATTATCCTGATTTTCTTAATTATGAAAAGTCCTACCTTAATTATATTGATACAAAGGGGAAGAAAAACAATTATGCCGGCTACTTAAATGAATTACGGACTGCCCATCAAATGCCAGTGCTTGTTGCAGAATTTGGTGTGCCGGCTTCAAGAGGATTAACACATAAGAATGCTTATGGAATGAACCAAGGATTTCATTCAGAAGAAGAACAAGGGAATATTAATAAGCATCTATACCAATCGATTGTTTCTGAAGGTTACATGGGGGGGCTTGTCTTCACCTGGCAGGATGAATGGTTTAAACGAACATGGAATACCATGGATTTTGATAATCCTGATCGAAGACCATATTGGAATAATATGCAAACGAATGAACAGCACTTTGGCTTACTAGGTTTTGAACCAGGGAAAAAGGAGACTGAAATCATTGTGGATGGTAATGGAAGGGATTGGGAGTTAGCAGGAGTCAAAAAGAGTTACTCTAGCAAAGATAAAAAGGACACTATAAAAGAAATTCGGTTGTCCTCTGACAATGGATATTTATATTTCCTTATAAAATATAATCGTCCAATTGATTTTCGCAGACAAGGATCATTCTTCCTGCTTGATACTATTAAGCAACAGGGTCAAACCCTAATCCCATTAAACGATAAGATATCAATCAATACAGACTTTGGGATTGATTTTTTAGTCAAACTTACAGGGCCTAAGACTTCTAATATCATGGTTGATAGTTACTATGATACATTTTATTATCAGTATGCCCAATTACTGAATATGATTGATAAGGAGCAATATGCAAATCAAAAGAATAATGGAGTGTTTCATCCCATAAGACTTGCTCTTAATAAGGAATTAACCATTCCAACCACAAAGGAAATTATTCCTTTTGCGAGTTACGAGACAGGGAAACTGAAGTTTGGGAATGCGAATCCTAATAGTAAAAATTTCGACTCATTAACTGATGTTAGCATTAGTGATGATAGGGAGGTCATTGAAGGAAGGATTCCATGGCAGCTATTAAATGTGAAAGATCCTAGTTTAAAGGAAGTAATGGGAAATGTTTGGAAAAGTGGTTTATCTGGCAGTGTTGAAACGAGTGGAATTCGAATCGCTATTGTGACAACAGAACTGGGGAAGGTTACTCAAACATTGCCTAAAACAAATAATAATCGGCTTCACCAGTTCGACGCATTTTTATACAGCTGGAAGAAGTGGGAAGAACCAACCTTTTATGAACGGTTGAAGAAATCCTATGGAATTATGAAAGAAACGTATGGAACAATTGACATAAATGGAAAGTAGTATTAAGGAAAGGAAAACGCTAGTGGTAAACAAGCGTTTCCTTTCCTTTTGTTTTAATAATAAGGGAAATGTTGATTATTGTTTCCTCTTACGGTTAGCGCCGTCATAAAGCCGACGCAGATGATCGTGAGGAGAGAATAAAAGAACTTTTCCAACCCGACAACCTGAATACCGCTTGTGATGACAAGACCATCTATTAAGAAGATGATAATCCCAATATTAATAGAAGTAAATTTAGTTAATAATTGGGCAAGCAAATCTGTCCCGCCTGTACTGGTTTCGTAACGCAGCATAAGTCCTATTCCTATCCCGACAAGCAATCCACCGATGATGGTACTTGGTAATATCCCCATTTCAATTTTACCGTTAATAAATGATAGAAAATCAATACAAAAGGAAGAAATGATAAGGCCATGGAGGCTGTAGTAAAAATAGCGTCTCTCAAAAAACCAGGCTAAAACATATAAAGGAAGACTTAAGACAATAATACTTAGTCCAGTCGGCCACCCGTAAAAATAATGAATGATTAGTCCTAACCCGATGACGCCTCCATCAAGTAAGTGATAAGGAACTAAAAATCCATTTACCCCAAGGCTTAACAGTAAACTCCCGAGCAGCATTGCTGCTAGTTTTTCCTTCATCATCCATCACTCCAAAACTTGTCCTCTATCATAAAAATATGAAAGTTCAACATATTTAGAAGTGCTATAGTCAAAAAAATAGGCTGAATTAAAACAAATCAAAAAAAACAACCAGAAAAAACTTCTGGTTGTTAAAAGAAGATATTGAGAATGAAGTAAAAGATACCAGCTAATAATGCAGTAATTGGAAGTGTGATTACCCATGTAACTAACATCCGTTGAGCTGTACCCCATTTTACTCCTTTAAGTCTATGTGCAGAACCTACCCCTAGTATCCCTGAAGAAATGACGTGGGTGGTACTGACTGGTAAATGGATATAAGTAGCTCCAAAGATGATTGCTGCACCCGTTAAATCTGCTGCAACACCATTAATCGGACGAATCTTCATAATTTTCCCGCCGACTGTTTTTATAATCTTCCAACCACCAATTGATGTACCTAATCCCATTGCAATTGCACAAGAGAGCTGTACCCAAAAAGGTACTTCATCAGTATGAAGATAACCATTAGCTAACAGAGCCATGGTGATGATCCCCATCGATTTTTGTGCATCGTTTGTTCCATGTGAATAGGATTGTAACGCGGCAGTAGCAATTTGGACTAGACGAAAGGATCGGTTGGTTTTAGTTAAATTAAAATTTTTAAAAACGACTTTAAAAATGCTGTAAACAATATACCCAACTGTGAAAGCTAAAATCGGTGATAGAATTAATGCTTGAATAATTTTTATAAAACCTTCAGCTTTAATTACTTCAAATCCTTTTGCAGCAATGGCTGCACCCGCAATAGAACCGATAATTGCATGTGATGAACTACTTGGAATACCGTAATACCAAGTGAGTAAGTTCCAAAAAATAGCTGCTAGCAGTGCAGCAAAAATAACAATCGATCCAGTATGACCACCAGTAAGTGAAAAGGGATCAACAATGTCTTTAGAGATAGTTTTAGCAACCCCAGTAAATGTCAATGCTCCTATAAAATTCATTACGGCTGCTAATATAATTGCTTGTCGTGGTTTAAGAGCTTTTGTGGATACAGAGGTTGCGATTGCATTTGCTGTATCATGGAATCCATTAATAAAGTCAAATGCAAGGGCACCAATGACTATTAAAATCGTTAAAATTAATACAACACTCATATGTTTGCTCCTTAAGCATTTTTCATGATAATGGTTTCAAGTGTATTGGCAACCGTTTGACAATAGTCGGCAATATCTTCAAGGTTTTCGTAAATTTCTTTGTATTGGATAATCCGGATCGGATCTTTTTCGACCGTAAATAAATTTTTAATCGACTGGCGTAAGATATTATCGCAGTTGGATTCAAAATCCTTTATCTTAATGGCATGTTCTCTTATTTGCTGTAACTTTTTATTTGAAAGTAGTTCAACTGCTTTGTCAATTTCATGAACACTACCTTGAATCGCATCCACAAATTTCTTCATGAATTCATCTGCATTCGTAATAGAGTACATTTCAAATAATGCTGCGCATCCTTCAAGTCCATCGAGTACATCATCCATACTCATCGCTAGGTGAAGGATGTCCTCTCGTTCAATTGGAGTAATGAAGGCATCATTCAATTCTTTAATTACTTCATGCACATATGTATCACCTTTTGTTTCAAGTTCCTTCATTTTCTCAGAGAAAATTTTCAAATCACTCACATTTTTTAATTTGTATTCAGTAAAGAAATTTGCACTTTCCTTTAAGTTTGCAGAAATATTACTAAGTAATGCTGAGAATTTATCGACTTTTTTAAATGCCATGTGAATACCCCCATTTTCTATTAAACAATTGTGTATACCGCCTCAGTAATTTTATCTGAAAAATGTCGAAAAAAGAAACAAATTCTTTATAAATTTACAAAAACTTAACATTAGAATTTTTTGAATCGTTCATTTAATATGAACAAATTCTATGCATGTTTACAAAATCTTTACATTATATGTTTTCTATAGTTCTTTTAAATAAAGCCATTTTTACTTTTGCCTATATTTATGTATTTATGTACTTAGTTACCTGAGTTAAGATTTTTTCTTTTTTGAGTATAAAAAAAATATTAGGGTACTTTATAAATACAGGTAGCATGAAAAAAGTTACTTTTCCAACTGCCTGAGACAAATAATTTGTTACTAAAAAGGAGTGTACTGAATGAGTTTCATTTGGGCATTAATTATTGGTGGGATTATTGGATGGTTAGCCGGTCTTATCGTTGGAAGAGATATTCCGGGTGGCATTATTGGTAATATCATTGCAGGATTTGTTGGGGCATGGCTGGGAAGAGTGGTTTTAGGTGATTGGGGACCAGAAGTTGCAGACTTTGCAATAATACCTGCAATTATCGGTTCAGCCGTTTTAGTCTTGCTAGTAAGTTTCATACTGCGAGCCTTTAGAAGAACCGATAGATAATTTTTCTTTACTTTAAAAAGGCCTCCGAAATGCTCGGAGGCCTTTTCATGCTTTATAATGAAAAGATATCAATATCCCTAAAAATTAAAGGTTGATCAACAAATGGAGCATGACATACAACTTTTTCCTGCGTAAATGGATGAATGAATTCAAGCTTTGCCGCATGTAGTGCTTGTCTTTTCACAAGTGTTTTTCCGCCATACAACGTATCTCCAACTAGTGGATGCCCTATATGACTTAAATGCACTCTGATTTGATGAGTTCTCCCCGTATCGAGCCAACATTTTATATATGAAAGTTGCTTCTCTTTGTCCACTTTTACTACAGTGTAATGGGTAAGAGCAGCCTGACCCGTTGGAGAAACTCTCCTTCTTGTTGCATGATGGCGATCCCGGCCAATCGGTTCATTAATTGATCCTCTCCTGTGTTTAACTACCCCATGGACCAAGGCAATATAGGTTCTTTTAATATTTCTCTTAAAAAGCATCTGGTCCATAATAGCCCCTGCTAGTGAATGTTTAGCAAAGAGGATGGCCCCTGACGTATCACGATCTAACCGGTGAATTTGCCGGATGTTCCTATTTTCTCCATTTGCTTGCAGATAAAATTGCACTGCATTAATCAGTGTATCTTGATCTGTTATTGGGTCATTAGGATGGCTATTCATAAAGGGCGGTTTGTTAATAACCAAAACATGTTCATCCTCAAAAAGTATGTCTATGTCTATATAATTTGGTGAAATTTCTATCTTTTCGTCCTCAAACAGTTTTAATTGCAACTTAGAACCCTTGACGAGAGGCATGGTCCAGTTTGCGCGTTCCCCATTAATTTTTACCTTATTCTCCATTCTAAAAGTATGGGTTAATTTTTTAGGGGTTTCCCAGACATGCCGAAAAATATCCTCGATCGTTTTTCCAGTCCATTCTAATGGGACGACTATTTGAAACCATTCTCCCATTCGCATTGTGTTTAGCATTTAATTCTCCTTAAGGTTATAATTACCACCGTCAATACTGACTTAGTTATGTTATTCTTATCATATACAATACGACAGAAATAAGCGATGGCAAAGGTGGGTTATTAGTGAAAATTGTGTTTGCCTCGACACCGAGTCAAGAGGAAGAAATTAATGGACTAGTGAGATACATCTATTCGAATATATTTCCGATCTATTTTACTGATGAGGAGATTTGTCAGTTTGAGCGATTAAAGGTTTTGCATACATCTGAAGAGTTCAATACATTAAAAGATGCCTTTCAGGTCATGACGTGTATTCAAACATTAATCTCCATTCTAGAGTCCTCTCAACCTGATGAACAGTATGCCTCATTATTTAACAAAAATGTTGAGACATTAACGGAGTTTGGTTTACTGTTTCCATTCAAATATGAACATTTTGAAGAAGCAAAAAATATTAGAATTCCCATGCTAAGTATCTATTCTAAAGCGGATAATGAGTTACTAATATAAGAAAGTAAAAGTCTGCATATGCGGGCTTTTATTTTTTTTCTACTAATAATAGTGGTTTTTGAGGTAATATAGAAAAAGAACTGATTAAATGTAGTTCTGCGAAAATTGTCGTTTAATTTCATGAGATTTTTAAAGGAGTAACATAGTCGAAATTAGAAACAATAACAGTAGACAGAATTTGGAGGAGATCCCTATGGACTGGAAAAAGACAGCGAGAAGTTGGATGGAATTTGATGGATTGGATACTGAATTACAGGATCAATTAAAACAATTGATGAAGGATGAAAGGCAAGTAGAAGAGGCTTTTTATAAAAATTTAGAATTTGGTACTGGTGGTATGCGTGGAGAAATTGGGGTAGGCACCAACCGAATGAACCTTTATACTGTTCGCAAAGCATCAGCTGGGCTGGCAGCATACATAAAAAACCATGGAATGGAAGCAAAACAACGTGGAGTTGTCATTGCTTTTGATTCACGCCATAAATCTCCAGAATTTGCGCTAGAGGCTGCAAAAACATTGGCCACACAGGGGATACAAACATATGTGTTTGATGAATTAAGACCGACTCCTGAATTATCTTTTGCCCTAAGATACTTAAATGCTTATTCAGGCATTGTGGTTACCGCAAGCCATAACCCACCTGAATATAATGGCTATAAAGTATATGGATCGGATGGAGGCCAACTGCCATTAGAAGCGGCAGATGAGGTAATCGCCATGGTAAATGAGATTGAAAATGAATTACTCATTGAGGTTGAAAGTGAAGAAAAGTTAAGAGCAGAAGGATTAATTAAAACGATTGGTTCGGAAATTGACCAAGCCTATACGGAGAAACTATTAACGATATCTGAGAATCCAACCCTTGCTCAAGAAACGGATATCAAAATCGTCTTTACTCCACTACATGGAACCGCTAATAAGCCTGTCCGTGCTGCACTTTCAGCATTGGGATATGAGAATGTAACGATCGTCAAAGAACAAGAACTTCCGGATCCAGAATTCTCAACGGTAAAAAGTCCTAACCCAGAAGAACATGCCGCCTTCGAATTAGCGATTCGTGATGGAAAAAGAATCGGCGCAGACCTTCTCATTGCGACAGACCCTGATGCAGACCGTTTAGGGATTGCCGTATTAAATCCAGAGGGAGAATATGTCGTTCTCACTGGTAACCAAACAGGTGCTTTATTACTGGATTACATCCTTACCCAGAAAAAGGAAAAAGGGTCACTACCAGAAAATGGAGTGGTTTTAAAAACAATCGTTACATCGGAAATAGGCCGGAAGATTGCTGAAGCTTATCAATTAGAAAGCGTTGATGTATTAACAGGGTTTAAATTTATCGCTGAAAAAATCAATCAATATGAGGCAGCGGGCGATCGTAAATTTTTATTTGGATATGAGGAATCTTACGGATATTTAATTGGTGATTTTGCACGAGATAAAGATGCGGTACAGGCTGCTCTCTTAGCAACGGAAGTTTGTGCTTTTTATAAGAAACAGGGCATGTCCCTCTATGAAGGGTTGATGCAGGTATTTGAAAAGTATGGATATTACCAAGAAGGCCTACGCTCCCTAACCTTAAAGGGCAAGGAAGGCGCAGAGACGATTCAACAGTTATTGGCGTCTTTCCGTGCAGAGTCAATTACCAGCCTTGGAACATTGGCTACATCCACTGCGGAGGATTATTTAACAAGTACTCGTGTAACGGACAAAGGGCAAGAAACAATTGATTTACCAAAATCGAATGTTTTAAAGTATACATTCGAAGATGGTTCATGGGTTTGTTTACGTCCTTCTGGTACAGAGCCAAAGGTGAAGTTCTATTTTGGTGTCAATAGTAACAGTTTAGAAGAAAGCAAAGCAAAACTTAAAACCATTGAAAATGATTTTATGGCGTTAGTTGACAATAAAATGAAATTGGTTCAGGAAATTTAATTGCCTTCCTAAACTAACTACGAACTTCATCATGAAAGGAAGAGAAACATGCTTAAAGACCAAATTGCCATTGTAACAGGCAGCTCTAGAGGAATTGGCAAGGAAATTGCCGTAAAACTGGCGGAGCAAGGAATGAAATTAACGATTGTGGGAAGTTCATCACAGATTTCAGAAACAGCTGAAGATCTAAAAAAAATGGGTTATGCAAATGTATTGCCTGTTCAGGCGGATGTCTCCAAAGAAGAAGATATGAAGGCAGTTGTTGAACAGACAATTGAAACATATGGTTCTATAGATCTTCTAGTTAACAATGCAGGTGTCGGCTTTTTTAAGTTAACGGAGGAAGTATCCTTAGAAGAATGGAAAAAGGTATTTGAAGTAAATGTACAAGGTGTATTCTTAGCGACAAAGGCAGTCTTACCACATATGAAAAGCCGAAAATCAGGAACGATTATAAACATTTCATCTGATGTAGCCCGTTATACAATCCCGAATGGTGCAGCTTATACGGCAACAAAATATGCTGTTCAAGGATTCTCTGGTTCAGTGGCTCAAGAAGTTCGTGAATATGGAATTCGTGTAGGTACGGTTAATCCAGGTATGGTTGATACGTATTTTGCTGAATCCACTCAAGGATTGCCAGAGAAAAATGACTGGCTCAAGGTAGAAGATATTGCAAACGCAGTTGTGTACATGGCATCTGCTCCAAAATATATGATGATTGATGAAATTATTTTACACCCGTTTGCTCAACAATATCCGATCGCGTAACCAAAATCATAAGACAGTTTTAAAACACGGCTCCCCACTTGTGGAAGCCGTGTTTTTTTTGGTGGTGGAATTCTTTGGTCCGGTAGTAAAAAGTTTCTCAATTTCATTTGCATTCACTTGTTAAATTAGGAAAGACTATACATCGGTATCTCATTTGGGTCAGTTTCTACGGTTTCATTCGCATGGTCAATGTATCGCAGCAGGTTATACAGTTTTGTTTCAATTACCGTGTAATCACGTTCGAAATTGTAAGCATGCAGGAATTGTTCAATTCTTTTAGATAAAAATTGGTCTTTTGTTCGTACCATTAAAATCAGCAAATTATCCCACTCAGAACGATGTGTATAATACAACGCTCGATCATAATCCATTTTATTCATTTGTTTTTATCTCCTCCTTATTAGGAGTTGAGATTATTGTATGATATTTTAACGATAACTTTCACAGAAAATGTTGGACATTCACTATTTACGCTGTTTTCAACATTTACCTGCATAATTAAATTAGTGGAGGTCATATGGATAAAATTATAATCTGTATCATCGTTTTTTTTACAATTCAGCAGGAAAATGTGACAAGCGCAAAAATTGTTAAAGGCAATAATCGTTATAGTTTTGAGATGCTGGAAGATGACCTCTCAAAAATAAACAAAAAATATAAAGAAAAAATAAAAGTTCAATCAATCGGTACATCCCACTTTGGTCGTGATATTTGGGCAATCAAGCTAGGAACAGGTAAGAAAAATGTGGTCTTAATTGGTTCTCATCATGGAAGAGAATGGATGACTAGTCTCATGTTGATGAAAATGCTTGAGTCATATGCATCGACATATAATGAGAGAACCTTTTTAGGCTTCAAGTCCAATCAAATTTTCAATGATGTCTCCATTTGGTTTGTACCGATGTTAAATCCTGATGGTGTAACCATCCAACAGAACGATTTGAAAAGTTTCCCATCTAAACATCAGCGGCTTTTGGTCAGGATGAATGATGGATCAAAAGATTTCAAACGATGGAAAGCTAATGGTTTGGGAATTGACCTGAACAGGCAATATCCAGCAGGATGGGAAAGTCTCGATCGAGAACCAGCTTCTCCTTGGTATAAATTCTATAAAGGGAAAGAACCACTGGAATCCAAAGAAGTAAGATGCCTTACAAATTTTATTAAGGATATTGACCCTACGATCGCCATTGCTTATCACACTGCAGGCAGAGAAATTTATTGGAACTATAAAAATGAGGGAAATTTGAAACGGGATAAACGGATTGCGAAAAAAATATCGAATCTAACTGGTTATAAATTAGCAGTGCCTGATAAAAATGCTACGGGCGGCGGGTTCACCGATTGGTTTATCACAACTTATCATCGGCCGGCGCTTACAATAGAAATAAGTTATTTAGTTGGTGAAACCAATCCACCCTTATCTATTTTCCAAAAGGAATGGAAACGAAATCGAAATGTAGGGATAAAAATAGCGAAAGAGGCTAAAAAAATATCAAATTAAATCCATACTTGCCTATTGTTTTTTCTATCTTGTTTCATCATTCCCCTTTTTACTTCATACATTGTGGTAAGAGGAAAAGGGGGAATGGCAATGAATGTGGAAGGACGTAATGCACTGGAATATGCGATCAGTGAAATTACTGAAATCGCAACTGGGTTTGGTTTGGATTTTTATCCCATGCGCTATGAAATCTGCCCTGCTGAAATTATTTATACATTTGGGGCCTATGGAATGCCAACCCGATTTTCACATTGGAGCTTCGGAAAGCAATTTCACAAAATGAAACTTCATTATGATTTAGGCCTGAGTAAAATTTATGAATTAGTTATCAATTCCAATCCATGCTATGCTTTTTTGCTTGACTCTAACACCCTTATACAAAATAAATTAATTGTTGCCCACGTATTAGCACACTGTGACTTCTTTAAGAATAATGTGCGTTTTCAAAATACGAAGCGGGATATGGTCGAAAGTATGGCAGCTACGGCTGAAAGGATTCATCAATATGAAATTCAATACGGCAAAAAGGAGGTAGAGACCTTCCTTGACGCGGTATTGGCCATCGATGAACACATTGACCCATCATTGATGAGACCAAAGTTATCTTGGTCTATCGGAGATGACGAGTCAGATGATGAACATGAAATTCAAGCGGCTACGCCCTATGATGATCTATGGGGATTAGATGAAAAGGATAAAAAGGAAACGAATCAACCAAGGAAACGGAAATTTCCTCCTAAACCAGAGAAGGACCTATTATTATTTATTGAAACCTACAGTCGCGAGTTAACCGATTGGCAGCGAGATATCTTGACAATGATGCGGGAGGAAATGCTTTACTTCTGGCCGCAACTTGAAACAAAAATCATGAATGAAGGCTGGGCTTCTTTTTGGCATCAACGGATACTACGAGAAATGGATTTAACAAGTGGTGAAGCCATCGAATTTGCTAAATTGAATGCCGGCGTGGTGCAGCCTTCCAAAACAGGAATCAATCCATATTACCTTGGAATCAAGATTTTTGAGGATATTGAGGAGCGGTACAATAATCCAACAGAGGATATGATTCGAAGGGGAGTAATACCAGGGTCTGGAAGAGAAAAGATATTTGAAGTTCGTGAAGTAGAGTCTGATATTTCCTTTTTGCGAAACTATCTTAATAAAGATCTGGTCATGCGAGAAGATATGTATCTTTTCCAAAAACAAGGAAGGGACTACAAAATTGTCGATAAACAATGGGAACAGGTTCGCGATCAGCTTGTAAATATGCGGGTAAATGGCGGTTTCCCTTATATAACGGTTAATGATGGAGATTATTTAAAAAATGGTGAACTTTATTTAAAGCATTGGTATGAAGGTGTGGAACTTGATGTTAAATATCTCGAAAAAGTACTTCCATATATCCAGCAGCTTTGGGGAAGGCCAGTCCATATCGAATCGATGATCGAAGAAAGAAAAATGTTGTTCTCCTATGATGGGAAAGGGGTGCATCGTAAATATTTGTAATTTCTTTAGGCTATCTTGTACTATCAAGATAGCCTATTTTTTATTTATGGACAATAGAAGACAGGAAAAATCATTTCATGAATATAAATTGTTTACTGAAGTGAACACTATGCTAAAAAGGGGATAAATTTGATGAAACAAACGCTAAGCCCTAATGTGCTTTCTGTTTTAGAAGACAAAATTAAATTAATTAAATCACAAAAAGGAGCGATATATTTAGTCGGTCCGATTCGGCTTCCAGTTAATTTATATGGTGAAACGGTCGTTTTTAAATGGTACTGCTGGCTGAATTGTGATGAAGTGACAGAGGATTTTGAAAGAATTATCGAAAAATTATCTTCGGCTAATTTAGCGGAGTTCCAACAATCTAGTGTGTTAGTATACGGAGATTTTGAATACGGAGACGATGCAATTATAAGATTCCACTCAATTTGCCATACAGGGGATATTTTTGGGAGCAAACGGTGTGATTGTGGTTTCCAATTAAAACAGTCAATGAAGATGATCTCAGAACATGGTACAGGAGCGCTATTCTATTTAGCTAACCATGAAGGAAGAGGGATTGGTTTATTTAGCAAGGCAATGGCCTATGTTCTTCAAGAAAACGGTTATGATACGGTTGAAGCGAATGAAGGTCTTGGTTTTGTTGATGATTCAAGAAATTATGGAGATGCGATTTTAGTTCTTAAAGCATTACGATCAAAACCTGTAACACTTATGACTAACAACCCGAAAAAATTGGAAGCCTTAAAAAGCTCTGGTTTAGAGGTCTCAGGCCGAAAGCCCTTGTGGGGTGATGTATCTGAGTATAACGAAAAGTACCTTCAGACAAAAATTAAACGTTCAGGTCATTTAAAAGATAAGGAGACTTGTCCAAATGACTAATCATGAATTCTATATGGATTTAGCTTTAAAAAATGCCAAAGCAATGAAAGGTCAAACTGATCCCAATCCACTTGTTGGAGCCGTAATAGTGAATGATAACCGTGTAGTCGGAATCGGTGCTCATTTAAAAGCAGGAGAGCCGCATGCTGAGATTCACGCACTACGTATGGCTGGTGAAGCGGCAAAGGGAGGGACCATTTATGTGACATTGGAACCATGCTCCCATTATGGCAGGACAGGCCCCTGTGCAGTCGCAATCGTTGAGGCAGAAATTAAAAAAGTGGTAATCGCTACACTTGACCCAAATCCTGTAGTTGCAGGTAATGGTGTTAAAATACTAAAAGAAGCTGGAATCGAAGTGATTATTGGAGTTCTACAAGAGGAATCCCAAAGGATGAATGAAGTGTTCAATAAGTTTATTGTCGAGAGAAAGCCATTTGTCACTTTAAAATCAGGGGTTACCTTAGATGGGAAAATTGCCACACATACTTCAAATAGTAAATGGATTACTTCGCCAGAATCAAGGACGGATGTTCATCATCTTCGTAATGAAAATATGGCGATACTTGTAGGTGTAAATACAGTAATAGAAGATAACCCTGAATTAACGACGAGGATCCCAAATGGGAGAAATCCTATTCGGGTAATTCTGGATTCAACTTTAAAAATTCCTTTAGAGTCAAAGGTTGTCACCGATAACCTTGCAGAAACGTGGATTTTTACAAGCAAGAATTATGACGCGGCAAAAGAAGAAGCCTTAAAGTCTTTAGGGGTTAAGGTTTTTGTCACCAATGGATTAGAAAGAGTAGACCCTAATGAAGTGGTCCAAATATTAGGTGAGAACCTGGTCTCTTCCGTTTTAATTGAAGGAGGAGGGACTATTAATGCATCCTTCCTAGAAAATAAATGTATTGATAAAGTCATCCTATACTTTGCACCAAAATTAATTGGTGGAAAGCATGCACCAACTTTCCTCGAAGGTACAGGAATAGAGAAAATGGCTGATGCAGTTGATCTATTGGACACTTCAATCATTAAAATTGGAAAAGATTATAAATTTATTGGCTATCCAAGTTATTCAAAAGAGGGAATTATGCGATGAGATTTGGTTTTGATATTGATGATACATTAATCAATCTACGAGAACATGCTTTTAATATCTATAATAAAAGGTTGAATCAGAATGTTCCAATTGAACTTTTTCATAACTTAAAAAGAGTTGAAATACATGAACCTTTTGGATTGACTGATCTACAAGGAAAAGAAATGTGGAATAAATCATTAGAAGAAATTTATTATACGTCATGCCCAGCCTTTCCAGATGCAGTTGAAACATTACAACAACTTGAGAAGAATGGGCACGAGATATACTATGTAACAGCAAGACCTAAAGAACATGGTGAACGAACGAAGATTTGGTTAAAAGAAAACGGTTTTCCCGTTCAAGATGAAAGATTTTTTTACGGAATGCAGGATCATGAAAAAGTAGAAATCATAAAAAAATTAAAGCTTGATTATTACTTTGATGATAAACCAGAAGTATTAAATACATTATTAAACGAATCCATTAAAATTTTTCTTCGCGATCAATCCTATAATCGTCACTTAAACTTTCCACGGATCGTAAATTGGAGTGACCTTGAGGAAATCATTACAGAAAAAGTATAAAAATAAAGGCTGTTTTCGGAATAATTGTTGTTTTTGGAACCAATTTAATCATAAAAATTTACAGAAGGAATTATAATTCGGACACGATTGCTTTTGAAGCCACGAATGCAGTCCGAAAACGACCGATGTTCGGACACGATTGCCTTTGAAATCACGAAAGCTGTCCGAAAACCACCGATGTTTGGACAGGATTGTCTTTAAAATCATGAAAGCTGTCCGAAGACGACCGATGTTCGGACAGGATTGCCTTTGAAATCATGAAAGCTGTCCGAAGACGACCGATGTTCGGACAGGATTGCTTTTGAAGTTACGAAAGCTGTCCGAATGGGCCACGAATGGAACACAGCAACAAAGTTAACGATAAGAGCCAAAATAAAAGAAGGCAGCTAATTAATTGCTGCCTTCTTTTATTAAGATTAAATTGAAGCAAGTTCTTTTTCTAAGGCCTTTTCTACAGTTACATAATCATAGCCAAGATCTTTTGCTACTGCCTCATACGTGATTTCACCGTTGGCCACATTAACGCCAAGATATAATGCAGCATTTTCAGAAATGGCTTTAAAAACCCCTTTATTAGCAATCTGCAATGCATATGGAACCGTAACATTTGTAAGAGCCATTGTTGAAGTCCGAGGTACGGCACCAGGCATATTAGCAACAGAATAGTGAACCACACCATGTTTGATGAATGTTGGATTATCATGTGTTGTCACATGATCGATTGTTTCAACGATTCCACCTTGGTCAATTGCAACATCGACGATTACAGAACCAGGTTTCATTGACTTAACCATTTCTTCAGTAATCAGCTTAGGAGCTTTGGCACCAGGAATTAATACAGCACCGATAAGAAGATCAGCTTCCGCCACGGCTTCAGCAATATTGAATGGATTTGACATTAATGTTTTGATTTGATTTCCAAAGATATCATCTAACTGGCGAAGGCGCTCTGCACTTAAATCAATGATTGTCACATCTGCACCTAACCCGATCGCCATTTTAGCGGCGTTGGTTCCTACAATTCCTCCACCGACAATGGTAACTTTTCCGCGGTTAACTCCTGGAACACCTGCAAGCAGAATGCCAAGCCCTCCATTATTCTTTTGTAAGAACTGCGCACCAATTTGTGCAGCCATACGACCAGCCACTTCACTCATTGGGGTAAGCAATGGAAGAGTTCGCTTCACAGATACTGTTTCATAGGCAATCGCGATGACACCTTTATCTTTAAGAGCTTGAGCCAACTCTGGCTCTGCTGCTAAGTGTAAGTAAGTAAATAATATTAAACCTTGACGGAAGTACTTATATTCACTTGAAAGAGGCTCTTTTACCTTCATAATCATATCAGCTTTAGTCCATACTTGTTCTGCACTATCTATGATTTCAGCACCAGCTTTTGCATAAGCTTCGTTGGTGAAACCGCTTCCAATTCCTGCGTCCTTTTCTACTAATACTTTATGGCCAGCATTTAGGAATGAAACCACACCTGCAGGAGTTAGTGCAACACGATTTTCATTATTTTTAATTTCTTTAGGTACGCCAATAAACATATATTTATTTCCTCCTCTAGTTACATGAAAGTGTTTAGCTATGGCTAAAGTATAAAATGTTTCCTAGAGAATTTCTTTGTTCAGAAAAGAGAAAGATTTTCATTCTTTTTGGAGATTTTCACAAAACGTTCAAATCCCCTGATATTTTTCCAGTTTTAAATCTAAGTAGAGAATCATCTTTTGGTTAGGATCCTTGAAATTTACATCCCCAATTTCAGAGATCCGTTTAAGTCGATAATTTAATGTATTTGCATGGACATTTAATTCCTTGGCTGCATCATTTATGTTGTTGTCTTTATTTAAGAAAACCTCTAATGTTTCTACTAAATTGCTATTGTGTTTTTGATCATATTCATGAAGCCGTTTTAAGGCATAATTTTCATAGGGTTCGGATTGTCTTTTTTCTAAGATAAGATTTACTATTTGATAGATTCCAAGCTTTTGATAGTTAAAAATATCCTTAGTCTCCAAAGGGAACTTTTCTTTAATTGCTAAGACTGCTAGGGCTTCCTTATAGGCCTTGTTTGTTTGTAGATAATCCTCATAAATACTGCTATAGCTTGGTTTGATCTCTTTGATTCCATATCTCTCACCCATTTGCAAAACAAAGAATTTTGAAAATTGATCTAGTTCATTGAAATGGTTTTCAATAGTAGTTGTGGATACCATAAGAATGAGTTGATTGCAGTCTATTGTGTTAAGAATTATTTTTATTCTTTGATTTGTTTTTAACAGATATGATATGGATTGTTCTACTTTATTCGAGATATTCTCCTGAAACTGAAAAACAAGAACCGCAAAAGAGGTAGGTGGTGTTAATTGTAGTGAATGGAAATGATCGAAAATCTCCTCGTTTACTTTAAGGTGTCCTGTTAAAAGTTTCCAAAAAAATTCTTGTGAACGTTCTTCTTTTTTGTTCTTTCTTGTCTGAAGCTGTAATAGTTTATTTTTTGCGGAATCTGCGGCTTTTTTTAAAAGAATGAAATCTTCTTCAGTTAAAATTTTATCAATTTCAATTGCCCAAATAAAACCAATCACTTCTTCTTGTTTCCAAATTGAAATGGCGACTCTATTGTTAAGACCGATGTCACTCATGTTCCTCACACGGATCGGCTCTTGGGTCTTAAGTAAAGCGGGAATCGTTCCTTCTTTCCATAATTGATTAATAACTTTTTCCGGCACCCTTCGTCCAATGATTGTAGAAATTCTCGCTGGATCCGTCCGTTCATCATGTGTGCTGTAGGCAAGAAGACGGTGGTTTGCATCCTCAATTGTAATTGGGCACATTAGTACCTGACTTATAAGGTCGGCAAATTCATCTAAGCTTTCGAAGGCAGTCTTAAATGGATCAGGTAGTCTAGTATTCAGAACGATTACCCCCAGATTAATATAGAATGATTTATAGTAGTCTTATTAAAATATTGGCTATGTAAGTGCTTATTGTTTATTTTGGCACCCTGTTGATTGGAAAGCGAAGTGCCTGGACCGAAATCAACAGGCAAGTTTAACAGAGCCATAATATAAAAAATTCCTTTGTTTAATTTTACAAAAAAAATATTATAATTTCATGTATTTTTACAAAATAAATAATATGCTATAATGTTAAAATGATTCCGAGTAATCCAAAAAGGGAAAATATTTTAATAATTACCTTTTGAAAGCGTTGCCAATTGGGTCTTAAGGAGGATTAAGTAATAAAAGGCTTAAAAGAAAAGACTAAAATTGCTATAGTGAAAAAGCAAAGAAATTATTTCTATGGGATGAAGGAATTCTAATGTGTATTCATAAGGGGGATTTATATGAGTAAAAACACTCATGGTAAAGAGCTTCATCGTGGTTTAGAGGAAAGGCATATCACCTTGATGTCTTTAGGGGCAGCCATCGGGGTGGGATTATTTCTTGGTTCTGCATCAGCCATAAAAATGGCGGGACCAGGTATTCTATTTGGATACGGTGTTGCAGGACTAATTATGTTTTTTATCATGCGTGCACTAGGAGAAATGGCGATTCAAAAACCGGTAGCGGGTTCTTTTAGTAAATATGCACGGGATTATTTAGGTCCACTTGCAGGGTACATAACTGGCTGGAACTATTGGTTTTTATGGGTTGTTACCTGTATGGCTGAGATTACAGCTGTAGGAATATACATGGAATATTGGTATCCAGATGTTCCACGCTGGATCTGGGCACTCGCAGCACTAGTGATCATGGCAGGAGTCAATTTTCTTGCTGTAAAAGCATATGGTGAATTAGAATTTTGGTTTGCGCTAATAAAAATTGTTACGATTATTGCAATGATTGCCATTGGTCTTGGAATGATTTTCTTTGGAATCGGCAACGGCGGTATTGCTACTGGAATTAAAAATTTATGGGAACATGGCGGTCTTTTCCCGAATGGAATTAAAGGTGTTTTACTATCATTACAAATGGTAATGTTTGCCTATTTGGGAATTGAAATGATTGGTGTTACAGCAGGTGAAGTTAAAAACCCTGAAAAGTCTCTTTCAAAAGCAATTGATTCGGTATTCTGGCGTATTCTTATTTTTTACGTGGGTGCATTATTCGTGATCATGTCCATCTATCCATGGGAGGAAATTGGTACAAAAGGTAGTCCATTTGTACTTACGTTTGAACAAATCGGCATACCGGGAGCAGCAGGTATTATTAACTTTGTTGTACTAACCGCAGCCCTTTCATCTTGTAACAGTGGTATATTTAGTACCGCACGGATGTTATTTAATTTAGCACAGCATGATGAGGCTCCAAAGAATTTTGCAAAAGTAACAAAGAGTGGTGTTCCAGGTGTTGCAGTCATAGCTTCTGCAGGTGCATTATTAATTGGTGTTATCTTAAATTATATTGTCCCAGCAAAAGTTTTTACATGGGTGACGAGCATCGCAACCTTTGGAGCGATTTGGACTTGGGGAGTTATTCTTTTATCGCAAATTCGCTATCGTAAAACTTTAAAGCCGGCGGAGGAGAAGGGTCTAAAATATAAGATGCCACTGTTTCCGTTTACTTCGTATCTTTCTCTAGCCTTCTTAGCTTTTGTCATTGGTTTAATGGCGTATAATCCTGATACTCGGATTGCACTAATAATTGGACCTTTATTCTTAGTTTTCTTGGTTGCGGTTTACTATACAAAAGGATTCCATAAGCGAAATTCGATCCAGGATAAGGTAGATGAACGAGTAAGCTAAAAAATTATCAAAGATTACTATTAGAAAAAGCAGTAGGGGTTCATCCCTACTGCTTTTTTTATTAATTCGCTGAATCTTCTTTTACAGCGGCCATAGCCCTTTTGGACGGCCAGAAAGCCCATTTGCCTAGTAAGACGGTGATTGATGGAACAAGTAATGGCCGTACGACGAAGGTGTCTAATAAAACCCCAATCGCAGTAATTGTTCCAAAATGCACAAGGACCTGAATAGGCAAGGTGGTTAAAATCGCAAATGTTCCGGCTAGTATTAAGCCAGCTGAAGTGATGACTGAGCCAGATTCAGCGACACCTTCCTTAATGGCTTGTAGAAGGGGCAAATGCCTGCTTTTTTTCCATATACTCGAAATCATAAAGATATTATAATCTTCCCCTAATGCAACTATAAATACAAAGGCATAAAGTGGAATAAATCCTTGGATTGCTTCAACTCCAAAAATATAATGAAGAAGTACCCAGCCAAGTCCTAGTGCACTAAAGTATGATAATAGAACCGTTCCGATTAAATAAGCTGTGGCTGTAATTGAACGAAGATAAACAAGCAGCAAAACAGCGATGATACTAATAACAATTGGAATAATGACGCTGCTGTCATGATTGGTTGTCTCTTTGGTATCATACTGTTCAGCTGTTAGACCCCCAATCCAAACATGATCAGATGTATGCACAATTCCAGCATTTTTTAAGCTGTTCTCTACTGTTTTGCGAAGGTCTGGAATATGACTCATTGCTTTATTTGAATATGGGTTAACATTCATTTCTACATTATAGCTAATTATATTGGCATTTTTTACTCCCTGTTTCCCTTCAGAAACTAGTTCAATGAAAGTGAGTTTCTCTAAATCTTCTTTTACAGAGTTTGATTTCCCATCAGTTTGCACGATTACTTGAACAGGTGCTAGTTCACCTGGATTAAAGTGTTCAGATATGATCTTGAACCCTTCTCTTGATGGCATATCTTTTGGAAAAGAAGATAAGGTATCGTAAGTATAGACAATTTTGGATGAAAAGAATGCAAAAATACCAAGAAATAATAAAGTAATTACCATTAACTCGATTGGCTTTTTCACGATAAGTTTACCTAGTCGTGTACCAAAACCCTCTTTATAATTTTGAGGGGGTAGCGTTTTTCCTTTCCTTCGGGCCCGTTCTTCTTGCAATGACCTAGTTTGCGGCAAGAACGGATAGAAGGAGGCTCTGCCAATAATACTTAAGAGTGCCGGTATTAACGTTAGACTGGCCGCCATCATTATTAGAATAGAAAGGCTAAAAGGAATGGCGAATCGATGGATTGCACCATATTTGGATAGTAATAACACAAGCAACGAGAAAACAACTGTTAGCCCGCTCATAGCGATAGCACCAGACGCACTTTTTAGCGAGAGTTTCATAGCGGTAAGCTTATCATTTTCTTCAAGTAAGTTACTTCTAAATCGTGAAATGAGAAATAAACAATAATCAGTTCCCGCACCGAAAAGAAGTACCGTCATAATCGAAAGGGCTTGAGAGTCCAGTTCAACCCAGCCCGCCTTTGCCATTCCACCGAGGATGGGACTTATGACACCATAGGCAATCCCAACTCCTAATAATGGGATCAAGGCTAAAATGGGAGAACGATAAATTAGTAGTAATAAAACGAGAACAATGGCAACCGTTCCAAATAGTAAGGAAAGGTCTCCTTGACTAAATAAAGCTGTTGCATCAGTTGAAACACCTGCAGGTCCAGTAATTCGTAATAGTAATCGATCCATATCCCCCATTTTTGCTTTATTTGGATTCTCAGGAAAGATAGAAGCAGCTTTTTCTTTGAATGTTAATATGCCATCCGCAATTTCCTCCTTGTCTGCATCCTTTTTAAAGGTAACAGGTAAAATTAAGGTTGTACCATCCTCTGAAAGCTGCTGTTTAAGTACTGGGAGTGGGAATTGATAAAAAGGTACAATTGAATCCTGTGAATCTACTGGATTTTTGTCTAATTCCTTAGAATACTTTTGAATAAGTGAAAGATCAACTTCCGTAATTCCAGTTGATTTATACCAGGTTAAAAGGGCCGGAGTACCTGAAGTTGTCGGGAATTCTTTCTCTGCAACAATTTTCGCTTGTTGTGAAGGTGTGGTTGATTCTAGATTTTTTGCCATTTCATTCTTTTGGGAATTTGCTTGTGGCAACGTGGTATTTAAAACGGCTGCTAGAATCAGCCATGTAATAAGAACGATCCATCTGCCTTTCTTTCCACTTACTGCATCCCCATACTTCCTAAACCATTGTTTTTCCAAGTTGTTCACTCCTATCTTCTTTCCTTATCGTTTGATAAGCCTTGGGTAAAAAAAATTAAATTACGCTTTAATTCCATTAATAAAAATTTCAACCATTAATTTGGCTTTTTCCTCGGCCTTTAATTGCCGTTCCTCTGTAGAGAGTCTGGTAGTATTTTCTAGCTCAAGAATGGATTTAATAATGTTTAATATCAAAAAGGCTAATTCAGTGGTAGTTGTATTCATCAATGCAGGCTTTTTAATTTCTCCTGTTGAAACCCCATCATTTATCATTTTCTCAAAAGGTGTTAAAAAGGCCTTGGCCCAAGATTGATAGAGGTGCTGTTGTTCAGTTGGATGCAGTTCATGTGAAATGTCGTGAAACATTTGTGCCAGATCCATTTCAAAATGCTCCGTCATATAGAGTGCAATTTGAGTAAGCCTTTCTTGAAAGGTAGTGAACTGAGATAAGATTGCATTTAAGTCAAGTTCTGTTTGGTGAAGGGTTTGCTTCATCACTTCGACATAAAGTGTTTGCTTGTTCTTAAAATGATGATAAATAGCCGGCTGTGTCACACCACAAATTTGAGCAATTTGTCTTGTAGATACGGCGCGATAACCTAGCTCCATGAACAAGCTCCTTGCAGTATGAATAATCAATTGGTACGTTTCCTTAGGATCTATTGCTTTCGCTTGTATGTTCATCTTGTTCATATAATATTGGTCCTTTCATAATGATTCCCTTATCAGTTGATAAGTAAAATATAACGAAACTGGAGAAAGAAGTAAAGGGGCAAAAAAGAAGAATCCCGAAGGATGATTGGAATTATTCCTATTTCACATACTAATATTGAAAATTAAATGAGGGATAGGTGTTGGTATTGAATAGAATTCTTACAATAATCACTGCAACATTTTTTATTATTTCTTTAACCAATTTTCGCGCGCATGCAGAAACAATGGCTAGTTTGTCTGAACAAAATACGATGTCGGTGCTTTGGTTTCAAAAATCTGGGGAAGCGAAGGGATTATATTATCAAGGCTATAACATTGGAAAAATGAGATTGGACGAGATCTTGAGTAAAAGAAGGGGCAGGAATGCCATGATACCAGCAATAGTCCTTGATATCGATGAGACCATTGTAAATAACAGTCCGCACCAAGCATGGTATGTTTTGGCTGGAAGAAAGATTCCTTTTAATTGGAATGAATGGTTTAAGCGGACTGAAGCAAAACCACTACCGGGTGCCATTGAATTTTTGAAGTATGCAAAATCGTTAGGGGTGGAGATTTTTTACATTTCCAACCGCTATGAATCACAAAAAGATGCTACTATTAAGAATTTGCAAAGTGTGGGTGCGCCACAAGCAGATGTTGAGCATGTATTATTAATTCAACCCGGTGAAGTTGGTAAAGAAACACGCCGCCATCAGGTGGCGAAAACACATGAAATTCTTCTATTATTCGGTGATAACCTCGGGGACTTTAGTGAATTTGATAAATTATCTGTAACAAAAAGAGATCAGACGGTTGATAAGTATAGGGACGAATTCGGTAAAAAACTAATACTTTTTCCAAACCCGATGTATGGGGATTGGGAAGGGGCCATTTATAACTATAACTACAAGCTAACAGATGAAGAAAAAATCAAACTTAGAAGAAAATTATTAGAAACGTATCGCTAGCACTGAAAAGACGCCAAAAGGCGTCTTTTGTTGTACAAGTAACAAATGATATAAAAACTAAAAGTGGAGATTAACTCCTAACATTTTTAAGGATATTAATTGCAAAGACAATGATCCCTAAGACCATCAAGGTACCACCAGTAGCTACAGCGGGAGCAGCACTTTCTGTCCCAGATACTAAAAAGGCGAGTCCTATCATCATAATGGGTAGGGAAATATTATGAAGCCAAAAGTGAACCTTTGCGAGTGTTGTTTCTGCTGCACCAGGAAAACCAACATAGATGAGTCCAGCAACAGCCATAGTCAGCCAACCTAATAAGTTGATATGGGCATGAACAGGGGTGAAGTCAAAACTTTCCGTCATAGACATATACATACCCATGCAAACCCCAATGACAAAATACACCACAGAAATTTTAATCAACCTTATTGCCATTTTTCAGCCTCCTTTTTTACCTTAGATGTCATGACTACAGTAGTAAATATGTAGGACTTTTCTAAAAAAGAACTTTGATTTTAAAAGGACAAAATAAGATTTTTTCATAGAAAAAAGCTGCCATCATCGGCAGCTTTTTTGGAGGTAAATTAAAAGAGCGCTTTAATACCAACTAAGATAAGTCCTATTAAGAATCCACATACAGCTCCATTCACCCGGATCCATTGCAGGTCTTTTCCGACGTTGGTTTCAACCATTTTAATAAGTGTTTTATCATCCAGTTTTTCTAAATTTTCTTTGACAAGAATGCCTATTTTCGAATGATTTTTATCAACAAAACTAGAGATATGGTTCTTAATCCAAGCTTCAATCGCATGAATTTTTTCTGGATCTGATTTGATCCCATCTAAGCCCTTTTTAACAATTGGCAGGAGATAGTCATCATAAAAGTTAGGTTTATCAATAAAATCATAAGCCTTTTGCTCGATCTGACTTAATAATTCAATAATTTGTTCTTGCAAATTCCATCTATCAACTAATTGTGTTTTAAGATTGTTAAGTTCATCGTAGACCTTCTGATCATTTTTTAACGATTGCAGTTTATGATCAATATGAATCAGTAATGTTTGGCGATTTTGATTTAGTGGGTCCTGGAAGCTAGCTACCCCTTTTAAAATAAGGCCTTGCATCATACTTCCTAATTTCTCCTCGTTAACCAAATTACTAAATGATTTTAAGGCGAATTGCATAAAACCATCAGCTTTGATATTTTCGACCGCATCGACCGCCAATCCGCCGAGTTTATGCTTGGTACTTTCCTTTCGTGCCCATTCATCAACCTCTTTAAGCAAGTAATCAAGAGCTTTTTTATCATATTTTCTGATCTTAAATTGGTCTATCAGCAAAGGAAGAAAATTCTTACTATCGATATCTTGGATTCGAGCTTTTATTTCTTCTTCTAATAGTGGAGCGAATCTTGTTATATCAAAGATTTTTAGCAAATGTTTAGCGATCGTGATGAAATTCTTTTGAACTGCTGGAGAAGGTAATTCATTGTCGATGATGTCAAATATTTTATCAGTAAAATGAATGGTATCAATTTTTCTGCGGATACTCTCTTTGGTAAGCCAATCATTTTCTAACATGGAAATGATTCCAGCGATAATTCTATGCCGATTTTTTGGCAGCAGGGCTGTATGTGGTATAGGAATACCTAGTGGATGCCGGAATAATGCTGTTACGGCAAACCAATCGGCTAGTCCCCCTACTAGACCCGCTTCAAATCCCCCCTGTAGGATAATCCCCCAGATTGAATCTTTTATTGGAATCGTGGCTAGAAAGCCTATCCCCATCACAGCAAGAAAAATGGTTGCCAAATGCTGTGTTTTTTTATTCTTACTTTTTACCATCTTTGAAACCCCTCATTTTTGAGAAATATTATTGCCTATTGCTATTATCTCAATTTTAGTTAAAAAAAAGCAAAAAAAAATACTTATATTTGGATTATTTACTAAATCCTATATAAAAGATAAATACTTAGGGAATAGGTTATAAAAAAAATTCAGAAAAAATTAACCCTTTGGAGCTCTAAATACTTTTTTAATATAATAAAATATTGTAAAATGAACAAGGTTTCAAAAATAGTAGATTAGGGAGAAATGGAAATGAAAAAGCTCTTGTTATTTGTGACTGCGATTACGATGGCTATTGGTCTAACTGCTTGCTCAAGCAATGATGAAGCAAAGACAGACAAGAAGGAAACATCGGAAGAAACTGCATCTAAAGTGGATGTTAAAAAGGAATTAGTCAGATTTTATATGGATCTTGGTAATAAAATTAACGCAAAAGATGCTGATTTAAATGCTTATGTTGCAAAAGCAACTAAGGAAGATGCTACACCTGAGGAATTACCAACTGCTGAAGATCGAGCTAAAGCAAGTGAATCGGCAGCATCAGTTGCGGCCGAATTAAATACTTATCAAGTTCCTGCATCATTAAAAGATAAAAAAGCTGATCTTGATGCGGCGATTAAGGATTTTGCGGCTTCTTACCAAGCTAAAGCAGATGAATTAAAAAAGGAAACCCCTAATTTTGATGCAGCTACTGCAACCTTCACACAGGGTGAAGAAAAACTTGGTAAAGTATATGAAAGTGAAAAATTACTTCCACCAAGCGTTGATAAGCAAGTAAATTAAAATCCAATTCATAACTATCAATTAAAAACAAGCCAGATAACATGCTGGCTTGTTTTTTATCGTCTTCATATTTAATTAATTTACCGCTAAGCTTGGGAGTTCATGATATGTGACCATAATTTCATCTAGATGATTATCCATAGTTAATGATGTTTCCGTATCTTCAAAGAACCAAACATCATTGTCTTCAACAAAGAAGGTAATCCCATTAATTTCTTTAGAATATCCAACATGAACAGGGGATTCAACTGAAAAAGCAAGACTATAACCTTTATGCTTTATCCCAAAACCAGCGTATTGAGGAAACATCCGAATGCAAAATGGTTTGTTAAATTCGAATTCATTTGTGAACCATTTGGCAGCTCTTTCATCGATAGATATGAACATCTAAATGCACCAGCCTTTTCCTATTAGGTATTGATTCATAAAGGAAGAAATGGATGTCATGTTTAAAGATAAAAAAAGCCTGTTTCCATTTCCCTATATTGAAAGATTATATCTTTTATATAGTTTTGCATGTGATTTTATTCACGGTCTGGTCCTAAGATAGTATGATTTTTAAAAATGTTCATTTATATTTCTTAAAACGTTCACTTGTGTGCAATGAATCACAACTTTTTTTACAAAAAAGGTTTTAATAACTAATAAATAATACTTTTATGGAGGAATCTATGGATAAAGATTGGACGAAAGGTTTAGAACACGATGAATACGAACATGATATTGACCTGATCATAACTGATGCACTTCAAGCGGTAGAAGAAACGGAAAAGGGGTGCTATGTAAACCTAGTGACCTCGGCCGTGTTTGGGGATCCTGTTGTTTATTTACAGCCGTTATTAGAGGAGTTGTACGACAATAGAGTAAAGATTAAATACATTGATCAATGTGGATGTGGGGGATATGTACTAAGGGTTTGGAAAATATAAGTCAGTGTTTACTTCCGATCGAGTGTTGCTGATATTGTAACATATATATAGTGAAAATAATGATAAGATAGGAGCAAGAACGAAGGAGGGGTCTTCCAATGGTACAAGAAATCGATAAGCTCACAGATAATGTTAATGACATAAAAAGTTTATTCCGTACCTTAAATGAAACATTAGAAAGTATTGAAAAACGATTATCCCGGCTTGAGAAAATGGATAGCATTGAGCACCGAGTAGAAGTAAATCAAATTGACCTTTCTGATATAAAGGAATCGCTTCAACGGATAGAAGAGACACACAGTAGCGAAATACATCATATTAACCGCCGTCTTGATTCTCATTTAGTGAAAATTGCCAAAATAGAAGAGGAAATGATTATAATTAAATCACGATAATCATTTTATTAAGTGAGCTAATGGATCAGAAAAAAACCAGACGGGTCAGTTCAAATCCGTCTGGTTAGGAATGTTTTAAGAAAGCACTTCTGAGTTGGATATTGAAACTTGTTGACTAACATTCTCGTCATTATTGGCGTTTTTCGTGACCTCAATATAACGAATATGATGCTCTTCCATATCAAGAATTTTAAAGGAATAGGTTTCATGAAGAAGGATATCTCCTTCTTTTGCTTCGTAATTTTCGGTTAGAATCCAACCTCCAATTGTATCCACATCTTCATCGTCAATTTCTACTCCCAGAAGATCATTGACCTCACTAACTAAAACCTTTGAGTCAATAATATAATGGTTTTCTTTAATTTTTCGTATCTCTGGAATTTCGTCCATATCGAATTCGTCACGAATTTCCCCAACAATCTCTTCAAGGATATCTTCTACTGTTACAAGTCCCGAAGTACCACCATATTCGTCCATTAATATTGCCATGTGAACGCGGTCTTTTTGCATTTTTACTAATAGGTCATGGATTGGAATCGTCTCTATTACTCTAATAATTGGTCGAGTATAGTTTTCTAGAGTCCGTTCAGCTAGTTTTTCATTGCCAATTAAATCTGTCATTACTTCTTTTATATTGATAAGTCCAATTATATGATCCTTATCCCCATCGATGATGGGATATCGTGTGAATTTCTCTTCACGTAATACCTGAAGAAATGTCTCTAATGTATCTTCTTTTGATAAGGACACGATTTCTGTTCTTGGAACCATAACTTCTTTGGCAATACGGTTATCAAATTCAAAAATTTTATTTACATACTTAAACTCAGATTGGTTAATTTCACCACTTTTATAGCTTTCAGAAAGGATAATTCGAAGTTCTTCCTCTGTATGAGCAATTTCATTTTCAGATACCGGCTTAAGACCGAAAAATTTAGTCGTAATTCGTGCAGAGCCATTAAGCAACCAAATTACGGGGTACATTACCTTGTAAAATAGAACAAGCGGACGTGATACCACCAAAGTAATCCATTCCGCCTTCTGAATTGCCAATGTTTTAGGAGCAAGTTCACCAATTACTACGTGTAAAAAGGTAATTGCTGCAAATGCAAAGCCAACAGATAATACTTGGTTAAAGCTTTCTGGAATATTCAGTCTTTCGAATATTGGATGCAGAATCTTTTCAAAAGTTGATTCACCTAGCCAACCTAAACCAAGGGCAGTGATGGTTATTCCCAACTGACAGGCTGAAAGGTACTCATCCAGATTAGAAATCACTCTTTTAGAAGTTACAGCACTCGAATTTCCTTCTTCAATTAACTGATCAATTCTTGAGCTCCTAATTCGGATAATAGCAAATTCTGAAGCAACAAAAAAGGCAGTTAACGCAATTAAAATGGCTATAATAACCAAGTTAAATATGTCCAAATAAGTTCCCTTATCCTGTTTTTAGACAGGTAAGGAGTCACCTCCCAGTTTGATAAAAAAATTAGCTCCTATTTCCTTGATTTTATTTCTAGTTTTCTCCTAATCTCGTCTAATGGTCATCATACCACCTCGACAATTTAATAAATTAACAATAATTATAAAGAATTTGAACTATACAGTCAAACGTTCTGGTTAGTATATTAGTTGATAACTATATTTTATGGAGAAACATAGTGAATATGAACGATAAAGACGAAATATTACAAAAATTTATATAAAGAAACAAGCAGATCCTACTCAGGATCTGCATCTGCTTGTTTTTCATCTGAATCGGCTTTATAAACCTCAATGTACAAGATATGGTGTCCTTCAATCTCCTTAATTTGAAAAACAAAATCTTCATGATCAATGGAGTCACCTTTATGTACATCAAACTTTTGTGTTAAAAACCAGCCGCCAATTGTATCGACATCTTCCTCATCAAGTGTTGTGCCGAGGAGGTCGTTTACTTCGCTGATTAATACTTTACCATCTAAAATAAAATGACCATCGGCTTTTTTCTGGATAAGAGGAAGTTCATCCAAGTCAAATTCATCGCGAATTTCACCAACAATTTCTTCAAGTATGTCTTCAACCGTGACAATTCCTGCTGTCCCGCCATATTCATCAGATAACACTGCCATATGTGAACGGTTTTTTTGAAGTTTGAGCAGAAGTTCTTGAATCGGTATAGTTTCAATGACATGAATAACGGGCTTTAGATAGGGAAGCAGTGGTTGTTCGCCAGTACATTTTTGCTGGATACAATCTGTTAATACTTCTTTTATATTAATAACCCCTAAAATATTATCTTTGTCACCATCAATAAGGGGATATCTTGTATATTTTTCTTCCTTAACTATTTCAATAATTTCTTCCATGGATACATCTTTAGAAAGGGTTACGAGTTCAGTTCTGGGAACCATAATCTCTTTAGCAATCCGATTATCAAATTCGAATATTCGGTTCATATATCGATACTCGGATTGGTTTATTTCACCACTCTCATAACTTTGCGAAAGAATTAACCTTAATTCTTCCTCGGAAAGGACGATATCGTGCTCGGATGCAGGTTGTACTCCGAAAAGACCAGTAACAAACCGGGCAGATCGATTTAGAATCCAAATAAACGGGTACATCAGTTTATAAAACAAGATTAACGGACGAGAAAAGAACAAGAGAATTTCTTCCGCTTTTTGAATTGCAATCGTTTTCGGTGATAATTCGCCAATCACGACATGGAAATAAGTGATGAGAATGAAAGCAAAGATAAACGAAATAATGTGCTTAAGTGACAAGGGGATATGAATAAAGTCAAAAAAAGGATTAAGCAATTCCCGAATAGTAGGCTCCCCGAGCCATCCTAAAATAAGGGAGATAATCGTAATCCCTACCTGGGTGGCAGATAAATAACCATCCAAATTAGATATTACCTTCTTAGCTGCTTCTGCTTTTGGATTACCCTCTGATAATAATTGATCAATTCTTGTGGATCGAACCTTTACCATCGCAAATTCTGAAGCGACAAAAAGGGCAGTAAAGGCTATTAGGATAACAATAATCACTACATTCATCCAAATCATCTATCACCTTACAAGTGTAAGGGTTGCCACCTCACTCACGTTGGTCTCTAAAACATTATTTCAAAAAAAATTTCTATAAGCAAATCGAACAGAAAAAATGCTGCCAATCAGGCAGCATCCATTCGAATTAGAAATTCGGTTTTATGTCAAATAAGGAACTCGTTTATTCCAGTCACGGGCAAGCATACTGTAAATAAAGAGGTCGTGAAAGCGGCCGTATAATTGTTCGCCTTCTCTAATGATCCCTTCTTTAGTAAAACCGAGTCTTTCAGGTATAGCACGGCTTTTTTTATTTTTGATGCCACAGCGAATTTCAACTCGATTTAAACCCAATTGGAAAAATGCATAGTTTAACAGGAACTGAACGGATCGAGTCATTATGCCATGACCTTCTGCCTTTTTTGAAAGGTAATATCCGATACTTGTCATTCGGTTGTGCCAATCTACTTGTTGTAAACTAATTGAGCCCACCAACTCACCCTTATAGACAATCCCTACATTAAATCCACTATTTTCTGCAAATTGATTTAGCCATATCGGAATAATGGATTCAAATTGATACGGGGAGTTCATGCTATCTACCCAGGGCAGCCATTCACGCAAATGTTCACGGTTCTCTTCCACCATTTGATAAAGTTCTAAGGCGTGATGCTGTTGAAATAGCTGGAGTTCAATTTCATTATCAACCTTTAATGTAAACATTAGCCTAATCTCCCGATAAAAAATTTTTAGTTCATCATATGCATAAAAGGTTGTTAACGGGAAGATTTATTAATGACACAAATAAAAAAATCCCGGCTTTAAATAAAGTGGGATTGGCATTCGTGCTATGATTTTCTTGTTTATTAGGTTTAAGGGGTTTGGGCTGCAACAGGTAACAGAATCGAGAATGTAGTTTTATCTGGAGATGAATCACATTCTAAATTTCCCTTGTGTTTTTCAATAATTTCTTTACATACAAACAAGCCAAGACCTGTACCTAGTTTTTTTGTTGTAAAAAATGGTTCGAAAATGGACTTTCTTAGTTCTGCGGGAATCACAGGTCCATTGTTTGAAATATTGATTTTGATGAATTGATCTTCTAGTCTGCTATTGATTTCGATTGTTGGATTCGGATTTTCATCATGATTCAATACATCAATCGCATTAAAGATAATATTAATTAAAACCTGCCTAATTTCATCTGCATACCCATTAAGAATAATATCTTCTCGTAGTTCTTTTCTTATTTTTACTTTTCCGTCAAGTATGCTTGGATAAAGGAAGTTTAATACTTCTTCCACTAATGTATTTAAATTGAAGTTATCTTTTTCTTTACCAATTAACTCCTTCTTTGACAAAAGGAGGAATTGTGAGATGCGAAAATTAAGTTGATCCAATTCACTTGAAATGATATCTAAATATTTCATCTCTGGATAATCAGCTTTCAGCAATTGGATAAATCCTTGAACAGAGGTTAAGGGGTTTCTAAACTCATGTATAAAGCTTGAGGTCATCTGCCCAAGTAATGTTAATCGATCCTGATGGGTAGAGTCAATGTGCATTGTCTTTTCTTCAATAATTTTGTTCTTTGCTTCAGAGTAATGGGAAACAGCATAGTATAAAAATTTATCGAAACAAAAATTTACTTTGTTTAATGCTTCCTGCAGGGCTGCCCATGGAATTCCCGTAGTACTTAATTGGCTGTATAAAACTGTTCTGCCAAGATTAACATTATAAACAAAATCACCAAGGTTAATATCAGCCAAAACTCTTTCTTCCGATACTTCAATAGCGAGTTTTTCAATTATGTCTAAAAGCTCTTTTTCCGTCATTTTATGCATATTAAGTAAAACTTCGAGTAACGCCTCGCCGTTTTCGTGTATTTTTAATTTAAAAGGATCCGTATTAGTGGTAACAATGGCATTTTCCCAATCTTGAATTAATTTCTGTTTATTTTGATTGAAAAAATCAATTAAATCTGTTTGGTTTTCCGTGAACATGCCGTTTTCCCCCTATGTTATTGACAAAAAACTGCTTACAGTATCTATTCGAGGTTTAAATAGAAAATCCTCCTTTATTTTAGCATAAAAGTCTAGAATTTTATCTCTTGTAAATGTAAAACTCACTCCTATATAATGGAACATTCATGCTGCCAAGCTTCATCATCAGTGTTATCTTTATCATCATTGTAATGAGTGCGGTACCCAAGAAATTATTTTCAAAATAAAATTTATAAGTAAAAGGAAATGGAAAAGGGCTTTTAGCTCTTTTCCTTTTTTATTGTCTAGTGGTGGTGTGTTGATTCTTAAAAATCTTCAAACTTTTGACAAATTTATTAAGCTTTTTTAACTCAAATAAATGTTAAAATACAAGAAAGATAATCATTCTCAATTAGCGAGGATAGGGTGGTATACATGTTTGGTTCTTTAAAAGCAGGAGAAAGAGGGAAAATCATTGATATTTCTCTTGTAGGTCACCTGGTACAAAGACGTTTACTTGACTTAGGGATCACTGAAGGTTCAGAAGTGTGTGTGAAGTGTGTCATGCCATTCGGCGGTCCAATTATGATTGAATCTTGCGGACAATGTGTAGGTATTCGCCGTAGAGAAGCAGTTCGAATTGAAGTGGAGAGAATATAATGGAAATCGCTCTAATCGGAAATCCCAATACAGGGAAAACTTCATTATTTAATAATCTTACAGGTTCCTATGAGTATGTTGGTAACTGGAGCGGTGTAACCGTTGAAAAAAAAGTTGGTGTTTTTAAAAATAATATTGGTCATTTAATTGATTTACCTGGTGTATATACACTTAATCCTTTATCGAAGGATGAAGGGGTGGTTACATCCTTCTTTCTTAATGAATCAGTGGACCGCCTGCTAAATATATTAGATGCTTCACAATTAGAACGAAATTTACATCTTACCTTGCAATTGCTAGAGTTTGAAAAACCAGCACTTATTGGACTTAATATGGTCGATGTAGCGAATAAACGCGGGATTCAGATAGATGCATCTAAACTTTCAATCCTTCTCGGAGTGCCAGTTGTTCCTGTTGTGGCAAGAAGTGGTAAGGGCTGTGATAAATTAGTTGATGTCATATCGACTCAATCAATCTTGCCTGCTAAAAAGAACCTTGTTTACTATGGTAAAGAGGTAGATGCAGCAATTGTCGCTTTGACAGCTGAGATAAATGGCAAAACCGGCCTTTCTGGCCGATTTCTAGCTATTCAATATTTTGAAGGAAATGAATATGTTAGAAACTACATTGAGACTATAGTTGATAATCAAAAACTTAATGCCCTAACGGCTAACTTAGAGTCTATCTTACAAACACAATATCATGTAAAATCATTAGCAAACTATATTTATCAAAAAAGAAGAGAAGTAATAGAAAAAATCGTCGTCGAAGTGGCTATAAAAAGTAACTTTGACATTCCACTTTCTGAAAAAATTGATATGATCGTTACCAATCGTTTTTTAGGAATGCCCATTTTCTTACTGCTTATGTACATCATGTTTATGCTGACTTTTGATTGGCTTGGAACACCATTATCTGATGCTTTGGACGGGCTTTTAACAGGCCCAATTACGACAGGATTTGAGTCGGTTTTAACCGCCATTCATGCTTCAAGTTTTATTCATGCATTAATTATTGATGGGTTAGTTGCTGGTGTAGGCGGTGTACTCGTATTTGTTCCGCAAATTTTTATCCTATTTTTCTTTATTTCTTTATTAGAAGATTCCGGGTACATGGCCCGTGTTGCATTGGTAATGGACCGAATTATGGAGTCAGTTGGGTTAAATGGGAAGGCGTTTATCCCTATGATGATTGGCTTCGGTTGTAATGTACCAGGAATAATGGCAGCCAGAACAATAGAGACCCCACGGGAAAGACTGGTAACCATATTGCTTACCCCATTAATGTCCTGTTCAGCACGATTGCCAGTGTATGCGTTATTTGTAGGAGCTTTTTTTGCAGGAAATAAGGCTTTATTTGTGCTTAGTCTATATGTCCTTGGGATTGTAGTTGCATTGGTCTTAGCCAAGATCTTTTCGTCTACATTACTAAAATCGGAAACTTCATTATTTGTTATAGAACTGCCTCCTTACCGTCTTCCACAGTTTCAATCACTGTGGAGGAGTACTTGGGATAAAGGAAAAGGGTTTGTTAGAAAAGCTGGAACATTTATTTTTGCAGGTTCTGTCTTTATCTGGTTATTATCTTATGCTGGGCCCAATGGTTTAAAGGTTGACATGGAAGATAGTTATTTAGCCATGATTGGGAATGTAATCGCCCCAATTTTTGATCCAATTGGATTTGGAACATGGCAGGCATCCGCCTCGTTAATTACAGGGTTCTTGGCAAAAGAGGCCATTATTTCTACCATGAATATTATTTATTTTGTTCCGAATGATGCAAGTTTGCAAGGGTTATTGGCGGACTATTATACTCCGCTTGCTGCCTATAGTTTCATGGTTTTCATTTTGTTATACATCCCATGCCTTGCGACAGTAGCAACTATCTATAAAGAAACAAATTCAAAAAAATGGACAGCTTTTTCTATGATTTATGCATTTGCAATTGCTTATGTGCTTTCTTTGATTATCTATCAAGGCGGCAAATTGTTAGGACTTGTTTAATTCTAGAAAGAGGTGTAGCAAATGATTGCCAATATTTTAATTGGAGCAGCTATTTTTGGATACGCGACATGGGCTTTAGTTAGGTTTATTAATAAATCGAAAGAAGGAAAATGCGGGGCATGCGATTTGAAAAATTCATGTTCTAGTAATTGCGGAACACCGCCTAAACCACTATAAATAATTGAAACTGCTATCAATAAAGGTAGCAGTTTTTTGATGCTAGGATTTGAAGATTTAAGTAAACTAGTGTAAAATTACACTAGTTGTAATTGAAGGAAGGGCTTAATTTGACCAGAGATGAAATTATAATGCAGGTTTCTGAAAAGCTTCGCCTCATACGGACGGAAGTCGGCTATACACAGGATAAAATGGCAGACATTATTGGTGTCTCGAAGAAAACACTTGTTCAAATTGAAAAAGGTAGAGTTTTAGCCAACTGGTCTACTGTAGTTTCGATTTGTGCATTATTTCGTGAAACTGAAACAGTTCAATTTCTATTTGGAAATGAGCCGCTTGAGGTGTTAGAAACGGTTGCCCGCGAAGGAATAGATATTCGGAAGTCAAAAACACTCGGCGGCCGGATTTGGTGGAGAGTTGTAACGAAAAAGAACGGGTATATTCTTCAACAAAATATTCTTAGTAAACATTTTCGGATTTTGGATGAAGAAAATTATCGGATTTTTAGCAGTATTGATGAAAAGGTATCGAAACACCGTTTTAAAGAATTGACGAAAAATGAATAAACGACATAAAAAAGATGGGGATCCGCCATCTTTTTTCTTTTTTTTGGAATACTAAATATTGTCATAAAAACTCTCCCTATCTTCGAAAATTAACCGATGATAGATTACAGATAAAGGATGTTTTTCATTTGGTATTAAAAGAGAAAATTAAGACCATATTCAATAACTTGAAAAAGTGGCACTTGTTCCAAACTATTGTACTTTCTATGTTAATCATCATCTTAAGTTTTTTTGGACTACTTTATTATTTTTCCAAGGATGCAGATATATCAGGACTTAAGAACGAACTGCCACAATCTACCGTGTTTTATGATGTGAATGATGATGTAGCAAGTAAAGTGTCCTCAAATAAAAATGAAGGTGTCTCTATTAAGCAGGTTCCTGATTCAATGAAAAACGCGATTATTGCTATTGAGGATCGTCGATTTTATCAACATAGCGGTGTAGATTTGATAGGGACATCAAGGGCGCTCATCCGAGACCTAAAAGCTAGAGGAATGGTTGAAGGAGGCAGCACCATAACGCAACAATTGACTAAGAATACACTTCTCACCTCGCAAAAAACCTTAAATAGGAAGATGGAGGAGGTTTTTTTAGCACTACAGATTGAACGTGAATATTCAAAACCAGAAATCTTGCAAATGTATCTAAATCAAATTTATTTTGGAAATGGTGCATGGGGGATTAAAATGGCTGCAAGCAAATATTTTGCCAAAGAGGTTAATGACCTAACGATCAGTGAATCTGCATTACTTGCAGGACTAATTAAAGCACCTTCTGCCTTGAATCCTTATGAACATATGGAAAAGGCGACCGAAAGAAGAAATCTAGTATTAATACAAATGAAGAAACAAGGGTATATTTCGGATTCCCAGTATGAAAAAGCCATTCATGAAAAAGTAATTTTAAATGATAAGGGCGGTGACCCGTTCCGAGGCAAATTTCCATACTATGTTGATCAGGTTTTAGAAGAGGCTATAACTTTATATGGATTATCACAGGATGAATTACTAACAGGCGGCTATAAAATTTTTACCGAACTTGAACCTGAAATGCAAACAGCCATGGAAGAGACCTATCAAATTGAATCCTTATTCCAAGAAGGAAAAGATACCCTAGTTCAGAGCGGTGGTGTCCTCTTAGATCCCAAGACAGGTGGAATTAAGGCAATTGTTGGCGGCAGGGGAAAACATACGTTTAGAGGTTATAATCGAGCCTCGCAATTAAAAGCTCAGCCTGGTTCCTCCTTTAAGCCATTAGCGGTTTATACACCTGCATTGGAAGAAGGTTGGAAGATGACTGATTTGTTAAAAGATGAGCCAATGACATTTGGGAGTTATCAACCAAGTAATTACGATAATCAATATGCTGGTCAGGTGCCCATGTATGAAGCAGTAAAAGAATCAAAAAACGTATCTGCTGTTTGGCTGTTAAATGAACTTGGAATTGAAAAAGGATTAGATTCAATTAAGCGGTTCGGAATTTCATTGGACAAAAATGACCGTAATTTATCTCTTGCCTTAGGTGGTTTGCATAAAGGTGTCTCTCCTTTGAACATGGCTGAAGCTTTTTCTGTTTTTCCAAATAACGGAGTAAGAATAAAGGCGCATGCAATTAAGAAAATTGTTGATGCTGACGGAAAGGTTGTCGCTGTCTGGAAAGCAAAAAAAGAAAGAGTCACAACAAAAGCAGTAACCAACAATATAACGACCATGCTCCTTGGTGTAGTGGAACAAGGTACAGGTAAGGCTGCACAAATACCTGGCCGAGAAACGGCTGGAAAAACTGGTTCAACTCAAGTTCCAATTGAGGGAATAAATGGCTTGAAGGATCAATGGTTTGTTGGGTATACGCCGCAGCTGGTCGGGGCGATCTGGGTTGGCTACGATAAAACAGACAAGGATCATTATATTACGCCTGTCAGCAATAAAGGTTCAGCAGTTATTTTTCGGGAAGTTATGACGAAAGCATTAACGAATGAGCCTGTTGAAAGCTTTAATGTCCAGCATATCTCCACATTGATTGAAAAGAAAAAGCAAGAAGAGGCTGCTAAGAATCGTTATAAATTTCAAGAGAATTTTAATAACGAGGTTCAGAAGTGGGAAGAAAAATGGAATAAGCAAAAGGAAAAATGGAGAAAGAGATGGAATGATAAGGGAAAAGGTCATTAATGTTCCTCTATGAGAAGAAAGTTATTCGAGACAATTCAGAAAAATGGGAATTGACTTTTAAAAGAACTGGTGATAACCTAACAAAGGAAGAAAAAAAAGGAAAGGGAGGGTTACAAAAATGACTACATTCAATCATGTCTCTTTAACAATTGAATATTTGTATGTAACCTGTCCTGAAGAAATTTCCTGTTAAATTATCAATGTGAAATAATTGATTAATGACAAAAACACAGGTTACGTTTTATTTAATACGTGACGTGTGTTTTTTTGTCCCTTTTTTTAAAAGGAGGCATACTGCACTGTTGCGGTATGTCTTTTTTTATAGTTCAAAACAAACTTAAGGGAGGAAATTTGGATGGGATATTTAGAAGGATCTTGGACAGGAAATACAGCAGGAGCAATAGACGGAGGATAGTAAAACATAAGGGGGAAGTCAGTTATGTTTGCGGTGTTAAAAAAATTAAGTTGGTTCTTTAAAGAAAATTGGCAGCGTTATCTCATCGCGATTACCCTATTAATTTTAGTCGGCATATTGGATGTGATTCCGCCTAAATTAATCGGATTAGCGATTGATGATATTCATGAAGGCAGTATAAGTAATAAGAAAATAATACAATACCTTGGCATTCTTTTGGCAATTCTGGTTTCGTCCTATGCAATAACCTATATATGGATGTACCGGCTGTTTGGAGGGGCCTTCCTTGTAGAAAGGAAACTTAGGTCCAGATTCGTTGCTCATTTACTAAAAATGACTCCGATATTCTATGAAAGAAATAGAACTGGAGATTTAATGGCGCGTGCCACTAATGATTTAAAGGCCATATCAATCACAGCAGGTTTTGGGATCCTGACACTTGTAGATTCAAGTGTATGGATGCTGACATTACTATTAACGATGGGAATTTTAATTAGTTGGAAGTTAACGCTTGCGGCAATTATCCCGCTGCCAATTATGGCGATTTTAATGCAAATGTATGGAAAACGAATTCATACTCGCTTCATGGAAGCTCAAGATGCGTTTGGTGAACTGAATGACCGAGTACTTGAATCAGTTGCAGGAGTTAGAGTCATCCGTGCTTTTGTTCAAGAATCTGCAGATAGTAAGCGGTTTCATCAGCTTACGGAGGATGTCTATCACAAGAACATTAACGTTGCAAAAATTGACGCATTATTCGATCCAACAATTAAGGTGCTTGTTGGTATTAGTTACTTAATTGGGCTCGGTTATGGTGCCTATTTAGTTTTCCATCAATCGATCACATTGGGCAATCTTGTTTCGTTTAATGTGTATCTAGGGATGCTTATTTGGCCTATGTTCGCAATTGGCGAGTTGATCAATGTGATGCAGAGGGGGAATGCATCACTGGACCGTGTAAATGAAACACTTAGCTATCAGGAGGAAGTCATCAATCCACTAAGCCCTGTTTCGATACCACGTGCAGATCAAATTGATTATGGGAAGGTAACTTTTCGTTATCCTTCATCTAAGAATGATAACCTTCATCAGGTTGATGTTAGGCTTCTCCAGGGGCAGACATTGGGTATTGTCGGTAAAACAGGTTCAGGAAAGACCACCTTTATTAAACAGTTATTAAGACAATATCCACTAGGCGATGGAGAGGTATCCATATCAGGGGTATCTTTAGAGAAGCAAACCTTAGAACAGGTTCGCGACTGGATTGGTTATGTGCCTCAGGATCATGTACTGTTTTCTCGAAGTGTGAAAGAGAATATCCTCTTTGGCAGGAAAGAAGCGAGTGATGAAGAATTAGAAGAGGCCATTGATTTAGCTGCGTTTCGAAAAGATCTTGCCCTCCTTCCAGAGGGATTAAGTACACTCGTTGGAGAGAAGGGAGTGGCCTTATCCGGAGGGCAAAAACAACGGATTTCGATTGCACGCGCACTGATCAAAAATCCAGAAATCCTAATCCTCGATGATTCCTTATCGGCAGTTGATGCTAAAACAGAAAAAAGAATCATTGATAATATTAGAAAGGTAAGAAATGACAAGACCACTATCATCACCACACATCGAATGTCCGCTGTCCAACATGCCGACCATATTATTGTTTTAGATGATGGCAAAATTGTCGAAGAAGGGACACATGAACAGCTTCTTGAACATGATGGGTGGTATAAGGAACAATTTATTCGCCAGCAGATTACAGGGAAGATAGAGGAAGAGGTGCAAGCATGACAACAGGAAAACGATTAGCTAAATACGCCTTGGCGTATAAAAAAATTATTTTCGCAGCATTGATCATGCTGACCATTTCTGTCGGAACTGATCTCGCTGGCCCGTTTATTGCTAAAAATATTATTGATCAGCATATTTTAGGAATTGAATCTGTTTGGTATGAAACATCAGGCGGCAAAAAAGCAGTAAATTATGAAGGGAAATTTTATAAAAGAGAAAAGTATGTATCTAGTAGTGAACAAAAGGGAAAGCATATCCAAATTTTGCAAGTCGGTTCCAAGTTTGTTTTTATCGACGAAAAGATTGAATTTGACGGAAAGCGGACCTTAAATGCCGGAACATTGGAGATAAAAAATGGTGTTAGAAAGGTTGAATATCAGGCAAAGATCCTTAGGTTGTCTGAAATTTTAGCTTTTTATCAGCCTGAGATTCTCCCTATCGTTCAACTTTTAGCCATTTATTTCGGACTCTTGGTAGTATCAGCTGTTTTTCAGTACGGTGAACGCTTCTTATTGCAAAAATCTGCCAACCGCATCATTCAAAAAATGCGTGAAGATGTGTATGGACAGATTCAACGTCTGCCAATTAATTATTTTGATAACCTGCCTGCTGGTAAAGTAGTAGCAAGAATTACGAATGATACGGAGGCAATCCGTGAATTATATGTCACCGTTCTCGCCACCTTTTTTACAAGTTCCATTTATATTACTGGCATTTATGTGGCTTTGTTTATTTTAAATGTAAGGCTTGCGGCAATCTGTTTATTGTTATTGCCAATAATTTATGTATGGATGTTGATTTACCGTAAGTATGCTTCAAAATACAACCGTGTGATTCGTTCGAAGAATAGCGAAATAAATGCAATGATTAATGAGTCAATTCAAGGGATGAGTATTATCCAAGCATTCAGTCGCGAAAAAGAAACAAAAGCAGATTTTGAGAAACTTAACCATGAGCACTTTACCTACCAGAATAAATTATTAAGTCTCAATTCATTAACCTCGCACAACCTTGTCGGAGTCCTAAGAAATCTTATTTTTGTAGCATTTATTTGGTATTTTGGCGGTCAGGCACTAAATACTTCTACCATTCTTTCATTAGGGATGCTGTATGCCTTTGTTGATTATATTAATCGGCTTTTTCAACCGGTGCAGGGGATTGTTAATCAATTGGCCAATCTAGAACTTGCTCTGGTGGCGGGAGAACGTGTATTTAAATTGATGGATGAACCTGGGGAAAATGTAAGTAGTGAGCGAATTACTCGTTTTAAAGGAAATGTAATATTTGATCATGTATCATTTGGTTATAAAGACGGGGAATACGTTTTAAAGAATATTGATTTTGAAGCAAAGCATGGTGAAACAGTTGCCCTAGTTGGCCACACGGGATCTGGAAAAAGTTCCATTATGAATTTACTTTTCCGCTTTTATGATTATCAAAAGGGAAAAGTTACTATTGATGGAATGGATATTGAAACGATTCCCCGTCAATCTATTCGTAACCATATGGGAATTGTTTTACAGGATCCCTATTTATTTACCGGAACTATAGCCTCAAATGTAAGTCTTAATGATTCTGCGATAACCAAAGAAAAAGTAGAAAAAGCATTAAAGGATGTAGGGGCAGACAAGGTATTCAAGAATTTAGAAAATGGTTATGATGAGCCAGTACTTGAGAAAGGCAGTACCCTTTCAAGTGGGCAGAGGCAGATCATTTCCTTTGCACGAGCGCTGGCATTCGATCCAGCTATACTCATACTTGACGAAGCTACGTCAAGTATTGATACAGAAACGGAAACTGTGATTCAAGAGGCAATGGAAGTTCTGAAAAAAGGGCGGACCACCTTTATCATTGCGCACCGGTTATCAACGATCCGCAACGCTGACCAAATCATTGTCTTAGACCGCGGGATGATTGTTGAAAAGGGCACACATGATCAATTGATGGAGAAAAAAGGGAAATATTATCAAATGTATGAACTTCAGCAGGGCAACGCAGATTTGGCCGGCTAGAAAAACTTTATTAGAATTAGGGAACTTAGACGCTTCTCTTTTAGGTTAGGTCTTTATCTTCTTAAGTATGATGAACATTTTCTCTAGTTAGTCGGAAGAAGTTGGTCATCATCGCCCGGATGATGACCTTTTTCTCTGGTTAGTCGAAAGAATTTGGTCATCATCGCCCGGATGATGACCTTTTTCTCTGCTTAGTCGGAAGAATTTGGTCATCATCGCTCGTATGATAACCATTTTCTCTAGTGTGTCGGAAGAATTTGATCATCATCAAGTCATGGAGAGTTTGGCCATTTAGACAAGGAATCCCCTTAACAAAACAAGTTAAGGGTTTATGATAAGAGTTTTTGAACTTAGATTACTGTCTAGCTCCAGCGCCCTAGCGGCTAGTGTCCTTCGCTCTCCGCCCTACGATAAGTCAATCACGAATGCGCCTCCGGCTTTTCGTGTTTCCTTTATCTTAGTTGGAGCGCTCCTGGCCATACGCCGCTGACCAGGGCGCTTGCGCTTTTCTTAATAAGTAAGCCCTACACGGGATCCGATAAATTGCTTGCTAAATAACTGCTCAAAGGCAAAATCTGCTGTATCGTAAATAGAGATCGACGAAGGATCATCAGGAAGAATGTCTTTTTCATATCTGTAATGCCCTAATCTCTCTCCAATAGGCAAATAAGTCGGGCAAACAATCGTCCAATCGAGCCCAGACTCTTTTAATAATAAATAGGCACGTAAATGTTCCTCCGCATCACGGGTGCTTTTCCTTTTCGACTCGGACGATTGAAACCGATATAAATGAGGTGCAGATCGAGCCTGGAGAATTCCAGCTGTTCCAATCGTAATAATACGGTGTATTCCAAGCGCTTTCATATGTTTAATAATAAAGGGCATTGATTCAGAGAGTGTCGTGGTACCTGCTGTATTTAGAGAACTAATGACTACATCCGATCCTGTTAAAATACTCGCAATGTCGGTTTCATTTAGCACATTACCTTCCTTAACAAGAAGGCCTTCTCTTTTAATGTTTAGTTTACTCCTATCTCTCACCAGTGCTTGGACCGAATGGTGATTGGTTAATGCATTTTCTAAAATAATCGAACCCACTCTGCCTGTTGCTCCGAAAATGCAAATGTTCACAAAAAATTCACCTCTTATTCAATAAAGTGTAATATTCATCACTTGCGAACCCCTACGCTTATGATATTTTAAAGATGTTTTAGCATTTATTTATATAGGGGTGGGATGTATATGTCAGAGTATTCAGTTGTGCTATTGATCGGTAGTTTTTTAATCCTTTCTTATTATATCGGATATACAATCATTAAACATTAATTTAGTAACTGCAGACAAGTGTCTGCAGTTTTTTTCGTTAAATAAGTATGTTGATTTTTAATAAAATAGATAGGAATGGGTATATATATTGAAGTATATGAATTTGTGAGGTGTGTTGATAAGTGGAGAATTATCGAATTGAAAAGGATACACTTGGTGAGGTTCGTGTGCCTATTGATAAATATTGGGGTGCTCAAACACAACGGAGCAAGAACAATTTTAAAATAGGCTCAGAGAAGATGCCATTGGAATTAATATATGGTTTGGTCTTTATTAAAAAGGCAGCAGCCATAGTAAATTTCCAATTAGGGAAGCTCAGTGAAAATAAAATGAAGGCGATCCAAAAAGTATGTGATTCTATTCATGCCGGAGATATGGATGAACATTTCCCATTGGTGGTCTGGCAGACGGGTAGCGGGACTCAATCCAACATGAACGTAAATGAAGTGATAGCCAATAAGGCAAATGAATATTTAAAGGACCTAGGTGCTGGGCATGAAAAAATCCATCCAAATGATGATGTCAATATGTCGCAAAGCTCCAACGATACTTTTCCAACAGCCATGCATATTGCTGCATATCAAAAGATTGTAGTAGAACTTCTTCCGGCAATATCAGAACTTAAAAATACTCTCCTACAAAAGGAAAAGGATTTCTCTAAAGTCATTAAAATCGGAAGGACACATTTACAGGATGCAACTCCACTTACACTGGGACAAGAAATCAGCGGATGGCGGTGGATGCTTGAAAAATGTGAAAAGATGATAAAGGAGGCAAGCCAATATCTACTTGATTTGGCGATCGGAGGAACGGCGGTTGGGACAGGAATCAACGCACCTGCTTTGTTTGGTGATAAGGTTGCTGAGCAAATTTCCATATTTACTGGATACCCATTTCGGTCCTCAGAAAATAAATTTCATGCTTTAACAAGTCACGATGAGATTGTACATGTTCATGGTGCGCTTAAAGCTTTGGCCGCTGATTTAATGAAAATTGCTAATGATATCCGTTGGCTGGCAAGTGGACCGCGCAGTGGGATTGGAGAGATTAGTATCCCGGCGAATGAGCCTGGGAGTTCCATTATGCCCGGAAAGGTAAATCCAACTCAAAGCGAAGCATTGACGATGATAACATGCCAGATATATGGAAATGACGCTGCAATTGCTTTTGCAGCGAGTCAAGGAAATTTCGAGTTAAATGTCTTTAAACCAGTTATTATTAATAATTTTATCCAATCGGTTAGACTTCTTTCGGATGGAATAAGATCCTTTAATAAAAATTGTGTCGTAGGTCTTCAGGCAAATGACGAGATTCTTAAAGAACATTTGAATCGCTCATTGATGCTTGTTACAGCATTAAATCCTCATATTGGCTACGAAAAGGCAGCAGAAATTGCCAAATTAGCTTTCAAAGAAAATGGTTCCTTAAAGGAAGCCGCGTTAAAATTAGGTTATCTTACTGAAGAGCAGTTTTCGAAATGGGTTAAGCCAGAAAATATGATATGAAATTGAAAGCCCCTTCCGAATGGAAGGGGCTTAGCCATAATATTTATTTGTATTTACTTGGATTACTAAAAATTAGCGTTGGAATCCGCCAAGTTGAGACTCAGCCATTGCTACTAAACGTTTTGTAATTTCTCCACCAACAGATCCGTTGGCACGTGAAGTAGTGTCTGCACCAAGATTTACACCAAATTCTGAAGCAATTTCATACTTCATTTGACTAAGAGCTTGCTCGACGCCTGGTACTAGAAGTTGATTAGAGTTGTTGTTACTTGCCATAGTTGAATAACACTCCTCTTAATAAATTTGGGGTCAGTATGGAGTTGAACCATAATGGAGATTAAACCATTGCCGCCTAGGCCTAACCCATATTATCAATATTACTTTTGATAAACTTTCTACAATTGGAGATTCATTCATAAAACTTTGGTTTGGTTGGATGAGTCGGACTTGCACCGGCTAATACCCTTTTTGGTTTCATCCATCGTGTTGTTGAATGGTTGCTTGCTTTGTAATACTTATTATGATTAAAACGGAAAGACTTATTCGAGAAATTAATTAGTAATTTATTCCATTACATATGACATATAAGTTAACACAAACTAAGGATATCAATTAAACAAAAGGGTGAATGAAATGTCTGAATGCCCAGTATGTAATGGTTTCCGTGAAGCCTATTTATTATGTACAAATTGCGGTGAGCCTATGATGGAAAGTGGTCGTCTTATGGACTTTTATGATGATTACAGTCCATATATGGAAATAGACTTAATGAAAATGGAAGATGGATATCCTGATACAAATTCAGGTCATAAGTGCCCCCATGTGTATCGATGTCCTGCTTGTCATCTAGAAGAAGTATTTTTTATAAAAGAATAAGCCTCGCTCCAAGCGAGGCTATTCTGTCTTTACATTGTATACTATTATGGACGAATTCTTGATTCTGTTTCTTCATCAAAGAAATGTGCTTTATTCATATCAAATGCAAGATCTAATGTATCGCCAGGATGGATATCACCACGAGAATCAACGCGAGCCACAAAATCTTGACCGCCAATGCTTGAATAAATCATTAATTCTGCACCAGTTAACTCGGCAACATCTACTTGAGCTTTAATTTTTGATCCAGCAGATGCATCAATGAAAACTGGTTCATCATGAATATCTTCTGGACGAGTACCTAGGATGATTGATTTTCCAACATATCCTTGTTCGCGTAAATATTTCATTTTTCCTTCTGGAACAGAAAGAGCAGTATTTCCAATTACGAATTTTCCATCCTCTAATTTTCCGTTAAAGAAATTCATTGCAGGAGATCCGATAAAGCCGCCGACAAAGACATTCTCAGGCTTTTCATAAACTTCTTTAGGCGAACCTACTTGCTGAATGATACCATCTTTCATAACGACTAAACGTGTTGCCATTGTCATCGCTTCAGTTTGGTCATGTGTAACATAGATTGTAGTAGTATCTAAGCGACGGTGAAGTTTAGCAATTTCTGCACGCATTTGCACACGAAGCTTTGCATCCAGGTTTGATAATGGTTCATCCATTAAGAATACTTTTGCATCACGTACAATCGCACGGCCTAATGCTACACGCTGGCGTTGTCCGCCTGAAAGAGCCTTAGGTTTACGAGTTAAGTAAGCTTCTAGACCAAGAATTTTTGCTGCGTCTTTTACGCGACGGTCAATTTCATCTTTTGGGAATTTACGCAGTTTTAAGCCGAACGCCATGTTATCATATACCGTCATATGTGGATAAAGAGCATAGTTTTGGAAAACCATCGCGATATCACGATCTTTTGGAGCTACATCGTTTACTCTTTTACCATCAATGTAGAAATCTCCTTTTGAAATATCTTCAAGACCAGCAATCATTCGAAGTGTCGTAGATTTTCCACACCCTGATGGTCCTACAAACACGATAAATTCTTTATCTTCAATGTGTAAATTGAAGTCTTGTACAGCTGTTACTTTATTATCATAAATCTTATAAATATGATCTAATTTTAACTCTGCCATTGGAATTCCTCCCTTATCTTGTTAGTAATAGTTTACAAGCAGCAGAAGAAAATAGGTATGGACAGACTGCACAAAGAATGAAAACGCTTTTTTGGGCACATTGTTATCTTTTTTGACTTTGTTCAAAAAGGAGACAAGCTAAGAAGACTGTAAAGGCCCCATAAAAATCTTTTAATTGGATTCCAGACTTATCGATAAATTTATCAATTCGATATTGGAGTGTATTTCGATGGATGTATAACTTTTTTGCCGTCAAACTGGCATTTAAATTATTCTCCAGAAAAACTTTAATGGTCGAATACATCTCTGGATCATCATTAAAAACTTCGAATATTCCTTGATGGATCTTTGGTTTTAAATCCATCGGCAAATGATATGTCACATATGCTGGAAGAACCCGTTCAAATGTAAAAATATTCATAAAGGAGTTAAGATGGGTCAGACCAAAAGAAAAATATTCTTTCTCAAGCAGGAACTTTGAACGAAGTTGGTCGTTAAAGGAATTAAACTTTCCAATAAAAAAAGAGATTTTGACATAAAAATCACTTTCTAAGGTTTCTGACATGGAAATCAATTCTTCTTCCGTAAGTAAGACTATGGTGTCTTCTTCAATTATTATTCCTCGTCTTTTGTTCTCCCAGATGATAATGACTCCTTCAGTAAAGAACCCTTTTAATGCTGACTCAATCTCAAGTTGATTCGTATCATCACCGTTAATTTGAAATTGAATGAACCGAAGATTTGTCTCAACATGATAAGTGGGGGGAGGACCATCCTCTAATAAGTAGGCATCCCAACCCTTGGTAGCGGAGCTTCGGATTGTTGGCGGATGTTCAACTAATTGATAGATCGTTTGGAGGAGGGAGAATTCCTTTTCAGAAACATTAGATTTAGGAATGCCAATCCATTCGTTGTCCATCTCGCTGTAAAATATGTAAAACTGTTCTGAAAGCGTAATGGGTTGATCGGGAAATAAAACGGAATTTTCATAAATAGACAATAATTTTCTAAGCATCATTGATTTCCCCGTTTAATAAATATTTTTTTATGACTTCTAATATTATAACAGTAGTTACTAAACCTAATAAATCAAAAAGGCTAGCCAAGGTTAATTCGGCTAGCCTGTTATTTTGGAATTTCACATCAATCGCATTCATAGGGCGGTTGTTCTACTTGAAGGTCACGGGCTTCTTCGATATTAGTTGATTCCATTCTGGAATGCACTGAACCACCGGACATGCCTTCGTTGATCATTCGGTCAACATCCATAAACACCTTATCTCTGCCTTCATATGCAGAACCTGCATCCGTTCCCATGTCTTTTTCTTTGTCCATCATTATCATTCCTTTCCCAAAACTATATTTAGTTTTGCGGAAAAGGCAAGTTTTCATTCACGATGGTCATCCGAATTTTAGATTATTCATATACATGATAAAGCATTAGTTCATGGATTTGGCTTGATAGTGCCTCAATTTCATCCTGTTCAGGTACATTTGTTGTCCATTCAATTTTCCCTGTTTGGTGGTAAATTCCCGTCACCCGCTGTTTTTTATGATAAAAGGAAAAATTCCAGCCTGGTATATTTTTATTTTCAAATAACGGTTTAAATTGAAAGTGCATGATCATCGTCAAATCCTCCTTTTAATATTCTTATTTATAGCTTAACTGGTTAGGGAGAATATTTAAATATGAATTTTCTGTCAGATTTCATAATCGGAAAGTTGGAGGAAAATGCGGCAAAGTTGCTCAATTTTCCTTTCCTCAATTTCCTCTTCATCAAACCTCATTGGTTTGGAATTTACCTCGTAAATATAGTACTGGCCAGTCATACTTACCCCGGCATCAATAGAAAACTCTCCGAAATAGCCAAATCGATCAGACAGTGCCATCCCGATTTCAGGAACAATCGCTTCAATAAAACGATCATGCTCCTTGGTTTGTAAAATTTGATAGGGCAGGAGTCTACCGCCGGAAGGAATATGGGTAGTAATATCTTGTGTCTGAGATTGCCGAATTCCAACTCCTGTTACGGTGTAACCACCGTTTCCTCCGTGGGCGAGGATACGAAAATCGAAGCGGTTCCCCATATACTTCGCTGATTTTACTTCCGCTTGTGCTAAGTAGTTTTTTGCCAACAATTCCACACTGTGTTTTTCCCAAAAATGATCAAAGGATTTAAAAAGTTCATGCTCGTGTATCCCGTCTAATTGAAGACTGGTAGCACCATTTAACTTTAAGCGAAGAATTCCTTGTCCTTTGGAAGATTGAGCAGGTTTTAAATAAATGCTCTTATGTGTCTTTTGAAAAATGAATAAGTCCTTCTTCCTGTGGATAGGGATGGTTTCTGGCAGGAACGTTTTCAGAAACGGATGTATTCTAAACACCTCATAGAGCTCAAATTTATCAATAAAACATGGATTGAAATAAGGAATATTCTTCTCCTTTAAAATGGTAAAGAATTGCTGGCACCGTTCGCTTTGTTCTGATTTTCGGAAGGGGATCCGGTTATATACAATGTCTGGGTAGCGAAATTTTTCCTTTTTCCAATGATTTTGTTCAGGTAAAAAAGTATAGCCCATAATATGGTCTTTACCTGCGTCCTCTGGTATAAAAACAAAACTTATTCCATCAAGTGAAATAAGCTTTTTTTGTAATGCTATAAAAAGCGGGCCATTTCCAGCAATAGAACCATCTGCTTTTCTTGCTGACAGTATTCCAACCAGAGGCCCTTTATGATTGGTTTTCATTTGATTAACTCCTCTGGATGTAATAAGGATTGCTCTGTAAGAAAGACAGCAAATGCGATTGAAAACTTTCGGGTTAGCAAATCAAATTCTTTTAATTCAGGATGAGTAAAGATGGTTCTTCCTGGTTTGGAATTTGCTTCGAAGAGCCAAACTTCTCCATTTCGGTCGATACCTAAATCAAATCCAATCTCACCAATTATTCCTTCTACATGCCGATCCATTGCGCTGCTTAAAAGCAATGCCGCATCGGAGAGTCTCTGGGAATAAAGTGAACATTCCTCATTTGTGAATATTTCCTCGATTGTCTTAATATCTCCACCGCTTCTTGAATGGGTAGTTACGCTGCCAGGCCCTGCTATTTTTGCTGCAATCGCAGATACATGCCAATTTCCCAGGTCATCTTTGTTGGTGTGGATTCTAAAATCAATGGATCGGGATTCGGTTCGGAGTAGATTAATCCCTTGCTGTACCAGCATTTTTTCAAGGTATTGGCTGGCAAATACGTTTCCCATTAAGCTTTCTAAACTAGAAAATTTCCTCAGACGGTTTACATTACTTGTATCTTGGTATCGGCAGTAATAATCATCGCTGTGTTTGTCGTAAATAATTTGGTGAACACCTATGCCGAGACTGCCATTTTTAGGTTTGATAAAAACATGGCCATAGGTGGAAAGCATCGTTTCGATTGAGGAAAAGGATGTAAATGGTAATGTATCTGGAAGGAATTTAGACACAGTTTCATCTTGAATAAGCCTTTCATGGATTTCAAGTTTGTTAAAAAATCCAGGATTGTACCAAGGGATAAGATATTCTTTTTCCAATCGCTCTCTCACTTTTATTAATTTTGGGTTATTTTCACTTCTTCGATTTGGAAGTCGATCATAAATAACATTCGGAAAGGGAATTTCAACCGTTTCCCAACTGTTATTATGATAAAAATACCCTTCAATGGTCCCTAGATCCCAATCAATATGTTGTTCTCCAAACACAAATGGTAAGGCACCCACCATTTTATTAACAGAAAGGAGTTTCGAGAAAAATTGTGTTCGGTCGCCAATCGGTTCCAATGGCAAGGAGGTAAATCCTGCTGTAAAAATACCTACAAGTGGACCGATTATTAGACGTTGGTTAGCGCAGAAAACATGAAGTGGAATGTTGAAACTAGGATATTGAAGAGCTTGTTGAATTTCCCGGCTGATTGAAATTCGATCATCTTGATCAGGATGTGGGATAAAATCGACTTCTATCGATTTTGAACCAAAGGCAATTCGTTTTAACTCTTGTTCTTTTAGTATTGCAGGAGGACAGAATACTACTAATTGATCATTTTGAGCAACTTCAATGAGATAATGTTTTCTCATAATAGCTCTTCCTTTCATTTTGAGCCATTTGACTTAGGTGCTTCCCATATAGCAAAGGGGCAAGGGTTAAAGTCTCCTTTATGTCTGGCTGTGTATGAAGGAGGACTTTTCGACCCGGCTTTGAATTGATATCTAGAATCCAAATGGAGCCGTTTTTCGCTATTCCAATATCGATGCCAATTTCGAATAATGGTAAAAAAGCATTTTCAAGAATAGGGGGAAGATTAGATAGAATATAGGCTAATTCCTGATTAATGTAATCCTTTTTAGCGGGCTGTAAAGACGAAGACCAATCATCATAAATAGTGATAAAACCACCAGCACTTAAATTGGAAAGGATTCCCCCCGTACTCCCTACTCGAATACCCCTGCCCATTTCTCCCCATTTCCCATCGATTCCTTTCTGTAAGAGGATTCGAATGTCAAATGGCTGCAGGTCATCATTTGATAATTCTAAATACGGCTGCATAAGGTAGGGACGCTTGCTAATAAGTGGTTGCAGCCAACTATTAAGTTTGGTTTCATTTGGGAAGATTCGTGAGATAATATTCTTGTTTTTTTCTGTCTTAACATGGAAGGATTTGTTGTTTTTTTTCAAATAGTAAATGCCATTTCCTTGAGAGCCATTAATTGGCTTTAAAATCATTCTTTTTTTGGCAGTTAATTCATTTAACACGATGCCAGTATTTGAAACCGCATGAGACAGGGGCAAGTAAGCTGATAAAACAGTACTCTTTAATACTTCATAGAGTTCCAGTTTATTAGGCAGTCCATAGCCTAAAAAGGTTATTTCGGGTCTGTTCTTAAGCCAGGATACAATCGGAATACACTGCTTGGAGTGGTCATCATCCCCGTAAAAACAACGATCATAAATAAGAGCTGGAATGGGAAAATCTTTGTCAACCCAGGATTTTGTTTGTGGCATGAATTTTTTTCCTTCTACTTGTAATGTAAGTGGATTTATATTTGCAGGGGTGAATCGAAAACATTCCATCCCACAGGGTTCTGCAAGGTTTGCGATGTCGTTGATATAGGAATGCTCACTGTCAAAACTTATAGTCATTATTCCAAAGGCAATCAATTTACTAGTCCTCCTTTACAAAAGTCGAATCGAATGCAAGCAGTGTACAAAATTGAATAAGTGCCTTCGCCGATGGTCTGATTCTTCCTAATCCATCTTCAAAGTTTTTCGAGGGTTTAGAGTTTACTTCAATAATCCATGGTTTTCCGTCTTGGTCAACTCCAATATCGATGCCAAGTTCACCAGTTATCCCTGTTTGAGAGTTACTAATAATTGATGCTGTTTCTACTGCTAATTCTTTCGTATGTGTAAGCACCTCTAAAGCGTTCTTAGGTCCAAGACAAGTTCGCAGTACCTTTAAAGGTCTAAGCATCTTTCCACCTCTTGCAATGTTGGAAACGAACTCTTCCTTTGCAGCTATCCTTGCCACAATTGAGGTTACTTGCCAAAGGTTGTTCAGATTTTTGTGACATAGTACCCTAAAATCCATGGAACATGATTCATACGACAATAATTTAATTCCTTGTTGAATAATAAAAAACCGATTATGGAGAATAGGCTTGATTAGGTTGTGTATTTCGTCTAAGTAGTAATGAGAACTAGAGTTTTCGTTAAGTGATGTAATCGAGGTTTTTAAAGTGAAGTGGTTTTCATCTTCTTTTTTCAACTTGATTATATTTCTTCCTTGGCTCCCATGAACCGGCTTTATAAATATCGTTTCATATTCGTCGGTAAGTTCAAACAGATGCTCCTTCGTGTATATTTTTGTTTTTGGTAAAAAGGGGAGGAGATGTTTTTCTTGAAATAGTTGATTATATACTTCCCATTTTGATAGGAAGCGTTCATTAAACAAAGGAATCATCATGGTTTCAAGTCTTTTACGAAATTGCTTAAATGGGACAGATTGTTCAAGTTTACGGGAATGGATACGATTGTAAATCACATCCGGTATTGGGTGTTCAAACGATTTCCATTTCCCATTTAAAAGGTAATAGCCTTGATTTAAAAATTCCTCATATGAAAAAACATAAAAAAAGCCGCCAATTTCAGTAATTCCATGATGAAGTTCCTCGCAGAAAGTATGAATAGAACGAAAGTGTGGTTCTTCCTGTTTAGTCGAAGGGAAATCAGTTACTAGTCCAATCACAGGTCCGAGTTCGAGTGTTAGAAGGTCATCCCGATAGATGGCTTGAAATTTAAAACTCTGGGTAGGCAGGCAAAAATTCTTGAGAATATTTTCAGGAAAAAGCATCAAATTTTGGGGTTCCAGATCTACTGGTTGGACCACTGTTTGTATTGCCTTTTTTCCTAACTTAATATTTAATTGAAGATTATTCTTGTTTAATCCCAAACTAGTAAACAAATGGTTGGATATTTGCACTATGCTGTCATTCTTATTTTTAGGTTTTCTTGCTTCGATGGTAACCGGAGTTAATGCTAAAGCCATAAACATTCCTCAATTTCTAATTAAATTGGAACCATTATTTCTTATGGGCATTAGTTGATATAATAATGTATGTAACACGAATCTAGATGGTGATTTTAACATTCTCGCATTTTGTTGAATAGTTTGTTATAGTTGATTCGGATTACAAAAGCGTTTGATTAAAAAGGAGTGTTTACCAATGGCAATTAATCTATATGATTCCGCCTATGCGTTAGAAACAGCTATTCGTCAAAGTGATGAATACACACAACTTCAACAAGCCTATAAAGAAGTAAATGCGGACCCAGCAGCAAAACAAATGTTTGATCAGTTTCGTAAAATCCAAATGGACTTGCAACAGAAACAGATGATGGGGCAGGATATCTCTGAACAAGAAATTGCGCAAGCACAATCATCTGTAGGACTTGTTCAGCAAAATGAAAAAATTGCTAGGTTAATGCAAGCAGAACAACGGATGAGCATGGTTATTGGCGAGTTAAACAAAGTAATTATGAAACCACTAGAAGACCTTTACGGAAAAATGTAAATTGAAATACGTGCCTTCGGTATAAACCGAAGGCTTTTTCTTTTTTGCTCTGTTCTACAAATGCCTAAAAAATCATAAAAGTGTTATAAAGGCTATTTCACCAAAGAACAGGGGGCAACGGAATGATTTATCGCTTGCTTGCTTTAAATATCGATGGCACGCTTCTTCAAACAAACGGAAAAATCCATAAATCAACAAAAGAGGCTATAGAATATGTTCAGCAAAAAGGAATTTATGTCACGCTTGTCACATCGAGGAGCTTTCCTTCCACCAGAAAAGTAGCCAAGGCTTTAAAAATAAAATCGCCCCTCATTACACATCAAGGGGCATTTATTGCAAGTTCTGAGGACAAACCAATTTTTGTGAAAAGGATTAATGAACAAATTACGTATGATACAGTCAAATTTTTAGAGGCGCTGCCATGTCAAATTCGTCTTGTCCATGAACAATTTTCATTAGCAAATAAGTTTAAATTGAATAATAATTTATTGGCTAAGACAGTTTTTACCTCAGGAGATCCGGTTTTTTATTCGCAGCAATTCGTGTCGTCACTAACAGAGTATCTACATGACCAGCCAGTGAGCCCTCCGAAGATAGAAGTTTATTTTGAAGAAGAAAATGATCTTCAGGATGCGAAAAAGGTGCTTCAAAAAATGTATACAGAGATTGAAATAATTGAACTAGATACTTTACGGTTGGATATTGTCCCAACTGGTGTTTCAAAATTATCAGGGTTATCATACCTTGCAAGCCAATTAGGGATTCCAAGAAAAGAAATGGTTTATATCGGTGATTGCCTAGATGACATTCCTTTGCTTGAGGCTGTAGGTCTGGGTGTTTCAATGTGGAATGCTGATTTCGAAGTGAAAAAAGCATCAGATTGGGTGACACGATCACAGAACGAACAAGGTGTTGCCTATATGGTAAAAGAACACTTTAGAAAACAACAGCCAATTGAGTTTTTAAGAAGGATGAATATTATTAAAAAATAACCTAAAAAAGACATCTACGGTAAATTGCCGTTGATGTCTTTTTTTGAACCAACCGGGTAGAAAATTCACTATTTTTAAAAAACTTACCTATATTTATGTCCTCATTTCCATATATAATGGAATTGATTCAAAAGGATGGGAGGGTTTCACGTGTCGATAAACTTTATAACAGATAAGGTGAATGTAAAAGTTAAAGGGCGTGTGGCGACAATAGAAATGAACAGACCTGAGTCATTAAACGCAATGGACTCAGAAATGATTAGGGGGCTAGTCTGTAAGCTAAAGGAAATAAGTGAATCGGATGAAATCGATATTGTCGTTCTAACGGGAAAAGGAAGATCCTTTTCAGCTGGGGGCGATATTAAAACCATGCTTTCAAACATGAACGAAAACGACTTCTATCCTGTTATGGATAGTATTAGCGAACTAATTGTTACTCTTTATAGCATGCCTAAACTAACGATTAGTGCTATTACAGGTGCAGCGGCTGGCTTGGGGTTCAGCCTTGCGCTTGCAACTGACCATATTATTGCTGAAAAAAATAGTAAGCTAGCAATGAATTTTATCGGGATCGGTCTGATTCCAGATGGAGGTGCCCATTTCTTCTTAGAGAAAAAATTGGGAGAGACAAAAGCGAAACAGGTAATCTGGGACGGGAAAATGATGGATGCTGATGAAGCATTTGCATTAGGTTTAATCGAAGAAGTAGCGGAAGCTAATCTTCAGGAGACATTAGAAGCTAGAATTTCAGATTGGTTAAGCAGACCTGTACAGGCGATGATTAAAACGAAAAAGATATTAGCCGATATGCATCGTCCTTACTTATTAAAAATCTTAGAATTAGAAAAATATTCACAGCAAAAAATGCGCGAAACCATTGACCACCAAGAAGGAATAAAGGCATTCATCGAAAAAAGACCACCCAGATTTATAGGTAAATAAACAAAGAAGCACGCAGCTTCTTTGTTTTTTGCTATCTTGCTAATCTTTATTTACAGCGCTTTCATTTTTAAGAATGAAAGAGTAATAGCTTACCGCTTGGTGAAGTACATCGGTGTGTGCGTTCTAATAAGTTTTTTTCGGCTAACATTTTTTGACCTAATTCCTTTGCGGCATCATCATGCTCAGCCTGGAAGGATTCATCTAAAAGCTTTTCCCCATTGGATTCAAATGCAGTTAATTTATAAGTCTTCATTTCAACAACCCCTTAAGAGAATCTAGTTTTTATCTATTTTCACATAATTTATAAAATTGTGCAAAAAGAAACTGAAACCAAAATATGTTAAATTCGTATGAAAGATGGAGAGGAGTGTGTGAAATGGTTCTTAAACTTGAACATGTCACGAAACGATTCGGAAATTATACAGCAGTGGATGATTTATCATTAGTGATTCCTGAAAAAGAAATGTTTGGCTTTTTAGGGGCTAATGGTGCAGGAAAAACAACAACATTCCGAATGATCTTAGGTCTGCTGGACACTAGCGGTGGTAAGATTACATGGGACGGGAGGCCGATTGACTATTCCACCAGTCATTTAGTCGGTTATCTCCCTGAAGAGAGAGGTTTGTATCCGAAACTAAAGGTTCGTGACCAAATCGTCTATTTAGCTAGATTAAGAGGGATGCAAAAATCTCAGGCTCTTACGGAATTAAAATCATGGCTTGAGCGCTTCAAAATTCCTGAGTATGAAAATAAAAAAGTTGAGGAGCTATCCAAAGGGAATCAACAAAAAATCCAATTCATTGCTGCTGTCGTCCATAAACCAAAATTACTAATCTTGGATGAGCCATTCAGCGGTCTTGACCCAGTAAATGTGGAGATGCTAAAGGAGGCTGTGCTATCTCTGAAAGAAGATGGGGCGACTATCGTTTTCTCAAGCCATAGAATGGAGCATGTCGAGGAAATGTGTGAACATCTTTGTATCTTGCACAAAGGAAGCCCTGTTGTCCATGGTCCATTAAAAGAAATCAAGCGTTCCTTCGGGAAAAAGAACCTTGTTATCCATGCTGATTTTTCACTTGATTTCTTAAAGAATTACCCTGGAGTCGTGAAGTCAAAACCAACTATGGAAGGAATTCACCTGCAAATTGAAGGAGAGTACATAGCTGAAAAAATACTTAAGGAGATAGTCAACCAAGGGTTTATCCGGAAGTTTGCCCTGGAAGAACCATCATTAAATGATATTTTTATTGAAAAAGTAGGTGATTCCTATGAATAATTTTTGGATTATTCTGTTCCACACATATTTAAACAAATTGAAAACAAAATCCTTCATCATTACAACTCTTATAACGATCATTATTGTTTTGGTCTTAACTAACCTAACCAATATCATTGATTTCTTCGATAAAAATGATGGAAAAGAAAATGTGGCTGTGCTTGATCAAACAGGTCAACTGTTTGATCCATTCAAAAAACAAGTTAGCACAATTAATAAAGATATTCACTTAACACTTTTCCAAGGCAGTGAAGCAGCGGCCGAAAAAGCAGTTGAAAAAGGAACTTACCAAGGAATTGTTCTACTTGGTTTAAATGAAGAAAAACTTCCGTTGGCTACTTATAAAGCAAAGAGTATTGCTGATTCATCCTTGTATAATGATCTTCAAACGAGTCTTCAGCAAGTAAAAACCATGCTGGCGGCTTCACAAATTCAATTGACTCCTGTTCAGCTCAAAAAGCTATATGAACCAGTGGCTTTTAAGAAAATTGCTCTTGAGAAGAATGCAAAAACGGAAGAGGAACTGAATCAGGCGCGGGGTCTGGTTTATGTCTTGCTCTTTATCATATATTTTTCAGTTATTATGTACGCTAATATGATTGCGATGGAAGTAGCAACAGAAAAGTCGTCTAGAGTGATGGAAATTTTAATTTCAAGTGTCTCTCCAATTAAACAGATGTTTGCAAAAATAATTGGAATCGGTTTATTAAGTCTGACACAACTCGCTGTTTTTCTTTTCGTGGGTTATTTCTCTCTAAAACAAAATATGGAATCTTTAAAAGAAGGATTTTTCGGTGTTTATGGTTTTGGTGATATTCCTTTGGGGACGATTATTTATGCAATTGTTTTCTTTATTCTGGGCTATTTTCTTTATGCCACACTTGCTGCATTTCTCGGCTCGCTTGTCAGCAGAATTGAAGATGTGCAACAAATGATTACACCAATGACTATGCTCGTAGTTGCTGGGTTTATGATTGCTATGTTTGGCTTAGGAAAGCCGGATGCTCCGTTCATAACGGTGACATCTTTCATCCCATTCTTTACACCAATGATCATGTTTCTGCGGGTTGGAATGTTGACAATTCCAGTCTGGGAGGCAATGGTAGGAATTGCTATCTTAGTAGCAACAATTGTTTTCTTAGCAACATTTGGCGCACGAGTCTATCGTGGTGGTGTCTTAATGTACGGGCAATCGAATTCCTTTAAAGATATAAAAAAAGCACTACAAATGACAAAGAACGAATAAGGCAGTAAAAGATAGTGTCCCAAAAGTATAACTTTTAGGGGCACCCCTTTTTTTATCGTTCTTTTAAATTAGTCTGTTGATTTGCGCTCCAGGCGCTTCGCTTTCCGCGGGCGTGCCGGGGAGCCTCCTCGTCGCTGCGCTCCTGCGGGGTCTCCCCTGCCCCGTACTCCCGCAGGAGTCTTCGCGCCTTCCGCTCCAATCAACAGGTGTAACAATGTAGACCCTTAACACTCAATAAATAATAAAAAAAGTGGTGAATTCAATGTTTAAGCAAAAGACTCAATCCAAAGTGAATATGATTTTTTGTTTCTATTGATTAATGACAGGCTCTACTTAATGCGTCCTGCTAAAATTTAAAAAGGTTTGCAACATATTTAGCTAGAGTAGCTAAAGTGTGAGGTAATACTTAGTTGATTTGCCCCCTGTTGATTGGAGTGGAGGGCACCGACTCCTGCGGGATAGAGAGGTCACGGGAGACCCCGCAGGCGCCAAAGCGCCGAGGAGGCTCCAGGACCTCCCCGCGGAAAGCGAGTGCCCGGAGCGGAAATCAACAGGTCCATTAGCAGAAACATTCAATTAAATATACCCCTCCTCGACAATCTGAGTATTTACCAAGCGGTAAATGCTCTTTTTTTTCAATAAATATCTGACAAGAACGTGCATTCGTATTTCTGTGGTGCTACAATGAAGAAAAGAAGTGGAAAGGAATGTCTTATGAAAAAGATATCATTCATTCATGCAGCGGACCTGCACTTGGACAGCCCGATGGTCGGATTAAAGTACTTGCCACAAGACATCTTTACCCGAGTTAAAGAGAGCACCTTTACGGCTTTAAAAAAGGTTACCGAGGCCGCGATTCATCATCAGGTCGACTTTGTTATTCTAGCAGGAGATTTATTCGACGGAGAGGACCGCAGCCTGCGGGCACAATCCCGGTTTCGGACAGAGATGCTTAAGTTGGCAGTAAACAATATTCAAGTTTATGCCATCCACGGCAATCATGACCATTTAAACGGATCATGGGTACACCTTAATATGCCCGCAAATGTTCATGTTTTTAATAGCGAGGTTGAAACCAAAGTTTTACACACAAAGAACGGTGAGATTGTCCATCTTTATGGCTTTAGTTATCCAACACGACATGTTTATGATAGAAAAATAGATGATTACCGGAAGAAAGATGGCGGGGACTTTCATATTGGGATACTCCATGGAAATGAAAGCGGAGGGGTAGATCATGATAACTATGCCCCTTTTTCAGTTAGTGATTTACATAAGAAAGAATTTGATTACTGGGCTTTAGGACATATTCATAAACGAGCTGTCCTATCAGAATCGCCGCCGATCATTTATCCAGGTAATATTCAAGGCAGGAATAAGAAAGAAACAGGCATGAAAGGTATTTATCATGTAACATTGACTGATCTTGATAAGAAAATAAATTTTTTAGAAACAGCCGATATTATTTGGGAAGAAACAGTAGTTGATGCTGCTTCAGCCAAAAACTTCCATGATGTTTTACAATTATGCCAAACAACCATTAATAGTTTTCGGAGGGAACAAAAAGGAACGTTATTATCACTTTCCTTGAAAAATATTGTACTAACTGATGAGCGTGAACAAAGAAGCTTGAAGGGCGAACTGTTAGAACTTCTTTTAGAGAATGAGAAAGAAGAGGAATCCTTCGTATGGATTGTTGACTTTACTGTTATTGAAGGGCAGCTAATAGATAAGGAACAGTTGAAAAGAGACACAAACTTTTATGCTGAACTATTTGAAACAATTGAAAACTATGCAGATATCGATCAAGCCTTAGCCCCCTTATTTGAACATCAATTAGGGAGAAAATATATTAGTCAATTATCAACTGCAGATCAAGAAGAGCTAATCAACAAAGCGGAGAAATTGCTGCTGGAATTACTTTATCAATCATAGAGGAAGGAGTGAAGAGATTTGAAAATTCTTGAGATGCATATATATGGATTTGGCCAATTAGAGAATGTTGAAATTACTGACCTTCACGATTTTCAAGTTTTCTATGGAGAAAATGAAGCTGGGAAGTCCACGATTATGGCCTTTATCCATGCAATTATTTTCGGCTTCCCTACAAAACAACAGACAACAGAACTCCGTTATGAGCCAAAACACAGTACTAAATATGGTGGTAAAATCCGAATTTCCCATGAAAAACATGGCGGTGCTGTAATCGAACGAGTAAAGGGAAAAGCTGCAGGTGATGTTAAGGTCTTTATGGACAATGGCAAGATGGGCGGCGAAGAACTTCTTAAGGAATTAACAGCAAACTTTGATAAAAGCCTATTTCAATCTATCTTTTCTTTTAATTTGCAGGGATTACAAAATATTCATCAGATGAAAAGCGAAGAGATTGGTAAATTCCTGTTTTCCGCGGGGACATTAGGAACAGAAAGGTTATCAAAAACAGAAGCTGTTCTTCAGAAAGAGCTCGATGCTCGTTTTAAGCCATCTGGGAAGAAACCCTTATTAAATGAAAAGTTACAAGCAATCCATGAAATAAATAAAGAATTGAAAGCAGCAGAAGCCAAAAATAGAGATTATACAAACTTAGTAGAAAAGAAAGAAACGCTCGAAAAGGAAATGAAGGCAGTAAACCGTTCGTTACAGGAGATAAGAGAGAAAATAGAAAAACTAAATGAATGGAAGAGAATCGAATCCATTGTCAAAGATGAAAAGGGGACAAAGAATGAGCTGAATGAATTAGGAAAAATCGAATTCCCTGTACGTGGAATTGAAAGATTCGAAAAGATAAATCAGCTCATCCACCCCTATAAGGCAGAGATTAGTAGCATTTCCGAAAGAATTGAAAATTTGCAAGATGAAGCAGCGGGGATTCAACCTAATCTTTCGTTTCTAAAAAATGAACCTGCCCTCTTAGCTTTGCTTGATCAAGTTCCTCTCTACGACCAATTAAGACAGGAAAAATTGCAATGTGAAACAAAACTTTTAGCCTTTGAAGAAGAGTTGTCGATTACTAGGGAAAAACTTCATTTAAATATAGATGAAGAAGAAATCTTTGTTCTAAATACAAATATTTATATGAAAAATCAGGTTGAAGTGGTATCACAGAAAATACAAAAGCTAAAAGAAGTTAAGGAAGAGTTAGAGAATCAGTATCAAGAAGAAAAAGGCAGATTAGAGGAAATCGAAAAAGAGGTTCGGTCTTCAGAGAGACAGGTTCTTACAAAACAGGAACGGCTGGCACTGGAAGAGAAGGTAAATTCGAGCGATGATAAAGAGAGCATAGAAAGGGAATTAAGGACCCTGCGTGACAAAATTGACTTTTATCTACAGTTCAATGAACGTGATAAAGCAGCAGTGGAAAGGGAAGGGAAGCAAAAGAAACTTCAGTATTTACTTTTTGGGGTTATTTTAATTGCCTTTACAGTTTATGGGATAGCTACAAAGCAGTGGTTTTTATTCACCATAGGTGTTATCAGTGGTATGTTACTTGTCATCCTGATGACAAAAAAGAATAAGGTGCCGAAAGATGTTGATCTAAATCAAACGTTAAAAGGTTTAAAAGAAAAGGAAGAGCAGTTAAAGCAAAAACTGCAATCAGCCCAATATATTGAAATCTCAAAGCTAGAAGAACAATTAGCCTTTGATAATCAGAGGAGAGCAGAGCTTCAGACCGTAAAAATGAAGTTGAAACATCAACATTCTCAATATGAAAAGATCATTGCTAAATTTGAACAATGGGAGTTGGAGACCGCCCAAACGAATGAAAAGCTTGCTTCCATTAGTCATGAACTAAGAATACCTGAGTATATTGCAGAGTCCTTTTTACTAGAAGCATTCAAGCTGATTGAACAGTTTAAGTTGATTAGTAGAGAGAAAAAACAATATCAGCTAAGACTTCAACAAATAGAGCAGCAACAGGAAAAAATAGTAAAAGGATTGAACTATTTTTCAAACCTTTATTTAAATGAAGAGGGCTTGGACTTGTATAACGCTGCCTATTTACTGCGTAATAAGTTAAAGGAGGAGCATGGTAAGCAAATCGTGAGTCAGGAGCGAAAGGTGAAACTTAGCGACCTCGAAGCCGATTTAAGACAAAAAGTACAAGCATTTAAGCATCTCCAAGCGGAATCTCATGCCCTAATCTCATCAGCAAAAGTGGAAACAGAACAACAATTTTACGAACTCGGTGCAAAAGCAGAAAAGCAGGGACAACTGTTAGAAAAACTTAACTCAATACAGAGTCAACTGCAATACTCTAACCTCTCAGAAGTAGAAAGGGAAACTTTTCTCCAAATGCGTCAAAGCACAGAATTAGTGGCCGAATGTAACCAGCAGGTTCATGAATGGGAAGTTAAACTTAAGGAACTTCAGGAAAAGCATGCTTCCATCAAATACGAGATACAAATATTAGAAGAGGGCGGTATATACTCAGATATACTCCATCACTACAAACAGAAAAAATTTGAACTAGAAGAGGCAGCAAAGGAGTGGTCTGTCTACTGTATAGCGCAAGATATCCTCTCCAATACGATTGAAACGTATAAGAACATACATTTACCAAGAATGATCTCAAAAGCGGAAGAATATTTGCTGTTTCTCACCGATGGAAACTATCAAAGAATCCATTTACAAAATTCTGGTTCAGGATTCTTAGTTGAGAGAAGGGATCATACCATATTTGAAGCAAATGAACTAAGTCAAGCAACTACCGAACAGTTATACGTTGCCATTCGGCTTGCCCTTGCTGTTACAGTATATGAAAAGTATCAGTTTCCAATTATTATCGATGATAGTTTTGTTAATTTTGATGCGAAAAGGACGGAAAAGGTATTAGAACTTCTTAAAGGGATGAAAAGAAATCAACTATTATTTTTTACTTGTCATAAGCATTTGCTGACCTTTTTTCAAAGGGAAAATGTTCTTTTTTTAGAAAAAGGTGCTGTTCAGATAATTTCATAGAGTAATATTAGGATATGTTATACTCTTACTAACGGGAAGGACGTGAAAATGATGGGTAAAGGAATATTAAAGCATGAAATTGGAGAGCAGGTAGAATTATTTCTACTAATAAAAAATTCAACAAAAGGGATTGCAAGCAACGGCAAACCTTTTTTAACCCTGATTCTTCAGGATAAAAGCGGGGAAATTGAAGCAAAACTTTGGGATGTTAATGAAGAGGATGGAAAGAGTTATGCTCCACAAAGTATTGTAAAAATACTAGGTGAGGTACAAAATTATCGGGGGAAAAGTCAATTGAAAATTCGTCAAATTCGACGAACAGGTCCCTCTGACGGCGTAAAGTTGGATGACTTTTTGGAGACCGCCCCAATTAGCCAGGAAGAAATGACTGGTAAACTTACACAATATATTTTTGATATGAAAAATCCCAATATCCAAAGAATAACACGCCATTTAATTAAAAAGCATCAGAAGGCTTTTTTAGAGTTTCCTGCAGCAACAAAAAATCACCACGAGTTTGTATCGGGGCTTGCCTTCCATGTTGTTAGTATGCTTGATTTGGCTAAATCCATTGCCAATCTTTATCCAAGCCTTGATAAGGATTTGCTCTATGCAGGGGTTATATTACACGATATGGGGAAAGTACTGGAACTTTCAGGTCCGATTTCAACGGTGTATACCATTGAAGGAAATTTACTAGGGCATATTACGATTATGGTTAACGAAATTGGCAAGGCAGCGGAAGAACTAGGTATTTCTGGTGAAGAAGTACTAATCCTCCAACATCTTGTGCTGAGTCATCATGGAAAAGCAGAATGGGGAAGTCCAAAACCGCCAATGATTAAAGAAGCAGAAATTCTCCATTATATCGATAATCTTGATGCGAAAATGAATATGCTTGACCGTGCCTTGGAAAGAGTGAAGCCAGGTGAATTCACAGAAAGAATTTTTGCGTTGGAGAATCGTTCCTTTTATAAGCCGGTGTTTCATAAGTAAAATAACCTCCTTTTGAGGTTATTTTTTTTTGCGCAACAGTTCATAATTTCCTATTAAACGAATATGATTTAGTAAAAGTGGACAACCACTATGAAAGGAGCAAGATAAATTGACTATTCCTATTTGGGTATATGCAGTTGTGGTTGGTATTGTGATAAGTGCACTAATGGCGATAAAAACGGGAAGAGAAGAGCGGCAATTAGAGATGGAAAACATTGAGCAGGAAGGCGAAATCTATATGAAACGCCTTGAACGAGAAAAAGAAAAGAAAGAAGGACTTGAAGCGACAGGGGAATAAAAAAAGCGGAAGCGCCATTATTGGCGTTTCCGCTTTTTGTTCTAATTACTGTGCAGCAGCTTCTGTTCCGGTTTGAGGAGTAAGCGCATCTTTTAAGTCCTTGTCGCTAACTTTAACATCTGCAGCTTCAAGTTCACGCTTCATAGCTTTATTAATTTCTTCTGTTGTCAATTTTGAAGTTTTTACTTGGGTTTCGATTTCGGCCTTCATTTCAGCATATGGTTTCTTTTCTTTTTTGTCAGTTAATTGAATGATATGGTAACCAAATTGCGACTTAACTGGATCGCTAATTTCATTTACTTTTAGTGCATATGCTGCTTTTTCAAAGTCAGGATCCATCTTACCAGTACCAAACCAGCCTAAATCTCCGCCGTTTGCCTTAGAACCCTCATCTGTTGAATATTTTTTTGCCACATCTTCAAATTTTTCACCTTTATCAAGCTTGCTCTTCACTTCTTTTGCCGTTTTTTCATCGGCAACAAGAATATGACGTGCTTTAATTTCTGGCTGATACGTATCATAGTAATCCTTTAATTCCTTTTCAGTTACCTTAACGCCTTTAAGGGCAGCTTTTTCCTGCATCATGCCTAATTTCATTGTTTTCTTCAAATCATCTTCGCTTTTATAGCCGTACTGTGCGAGGGTAGTTTCAAAATTTGCACCTAGATCTGTTTTTAATTGATCAATTTTTGCATTTAATTCCTTATCTGTCACCTTGTATTTCTTAGATAGAACTTTTTCATATACTAGTTGCTGAAGGGCTTGATCACCATACTTTTCCTTCATTGTATTGTAGAGTTCTTCTTGTGTAACATTACCCACTTTGCTCTCTGCCACTGTATCAGAACCACTTTGGTTACATGCACTTAATGCAAGTACTCCACCGGCTAATGTAAGGGCTAATATCCATTTTTTCATGATGAAATCTCTCCTAAACAGTATATTCTTGTCCACAATCTCTACTATAACATAAATGGTAACTCCTGCAAAAATAATAACTATGTTTATTATTTGAAATTTTCCACAAAAGGATAAATTGAACTTTTCAAAAAAAAATGGGAAGTGCCTAAACGAAATGACCACTCGTTGAATAGTATATCGTAGAAAATGAAAAAGGAGGTATTACGATGAGCCATGGATATGGAGCTGGCTTTGCTCTAATTGTAGTACTTTTCATCCTATTAATTATTGTTGGAGCTTCTTGGTGTTGGTGTTAATATGCACAAAAAAGATCAATAATGAATGGAGGTAAATATATGTCTGGTGGAGCAGGTTACGGCGCAGGATTTGCGTTAGTGGTTGTCCTTTTCATCCTATTAATTATCATCGGGGCTTCTTGGGTTTATTAATAAAGTCACAAACTAAAAGCGATGAGAAAAACTCTCATCGCTTCTATGTGTTAATTATACATATCCTTTTTCGCTTGGAGCTCTAGTTGGATTATGTATATAAAATTTCCAAGTATGATGATATCAGAAGAATCGTAATGAGGATATTAATTGTACGAAATACCTTATGTTGGTTTTCTTCAGGGATTTCTTTTTGCATACAAAGTGAATTGGTCATTTTATTTACATAAAACAAGATAAAAATAGCGAAGACAATAAAAATGGAGATCATCAATGATTCCCTCCCTGATGTTCGTGTTATGTTTATTACAATATCAAAAATTACAAAAAAAAGATAGTCATAAAGAATGGAAGAGTTTTAGGCCTTAAGGGGTTTCCATGAAACCAATTTATTTTTGGAGGAAATTTCTTTTAAAAAAATTTTTCCTGTTTTAAGTTAAAATGGTTTACCCCATCTTTTAAAAGGTTAATAATAAATATATAAATATGTAAAAGTTCTGAAAAGAGGCCTAGTGAATGACTGAAAATGAATTGATGGAAAGAATAAACCTTCTTGAATATCATCAAAAGCTATTATTAAAGTTACTCAACAATCCAAAGCTCGAATTATATAAACTTATTATTGAAAATGGAATTACAGAACAGGAAGCAGGACAGTTTTTTTCTTTATGTGACAAAATGAACTTAAAATTAGAAGAACAAAAAGCGGAAGGGTACGTAAACTTCCATCCGCTTTTTCATGAATTATCATTGTCATTACCGTCATCCTTAAAGATTAAAGACGTTATCAATGCTTGTTTAAAACAAAAGATTTGCCTGTCCCTTTTTCAAGAGTTGGAAAAATACTTATAATACTGATTAAACCAGCTCTTGCTCAGGATTTTGTGATTTTCTTAGTTTCCCATCTTCTTCAACGAAGCGACTTTCAATATTATGAAAAGAACGCTCGAAGATTTCCATAAAATCTTCACCATAAATATTGCGGACGATCGCCATCATTTCAACAATTTCTGGAAACTTACCGTATAATTCACGAAGGGGCAAAGCACCAGAAAAAACCGCATTGCCATTTGGCTCATAGGTTTCCATTAGTTGAAGTAAGATACTTTCTCCTGCTTCAGTAAGCTGAATATACGTATTGCGTTTATCATTTTCCTTTTTGGAAAACTGCAGTAAACCTCGTTCTTCTAACTTCTTCGAAAAATTAAATGCTGTTGAAACGTGCATGACGCCAAACTTAGCCACATCCGAAATGGAAGCACCGTTTAAGTGATAGGCAATCCATAAAATGTGATGTTCGTTAATATTTAAATCAAAAGGCTTAATCCATTGCTGCCAGTCTTTCTCAATCGCTTTCCATAAGGCCTTACTTAGTTGAGCAACTCTCTGAGTAAAGATCATCGCTTCTTTCATTGAATATTGTTTCTCAGTCATCCCCATTTTCACCTACTTTTATATTTCTCTATTTTCATTATGCCAATAAAATAAAAATTAATAAAGAAAAAATTCACAAATTTTTTAAAAATTAGAACAATAATCTATTGATATTAAAAAAAAGTGAAATTGTTATAAATCAACCATAAAATCCTTTACCTTTTGGTATCTACTGAATAATAACAACTTTTAGAAAATTAAATTTAAAAAAATACATTGTTCTCCCTAATTACACGTATACCTGTTCATAGGAATGGACGGGTAAACATATAAATAGTTACAACGTTCAGTCGAACTTTTGAAACAAAATAGGGGGACAAGGAAGATGAAAATTGCTGCCATTATTTTTTTTATCTTTAGTGCTATCCTTTTATTGGGTGCAATTAAATATTTAATCGAATTAACAAGACCAGGTGTTTATCCACCTAAACAAATTTTAAGAAAAAAAGCTGCTGCTCTATTTGGAGGCGGAGGGATCTTTCTATTAATTGCTGTATTAATCTCTAAACTTATATAGCGGAATATTAAGAAAAGAACCCGCTGGGTTCTTTTCTTAATTAAGTCCCGTCGATTATTTTTGAATGACGGAAGGTGTTGTTAATTTAGTTCGTTTCACTATGGATAGGGCTACAGGATACAAAATAATCATAATAACGGTATTTAGTGCAATAGCCGGCAGAACTCCTGCAGCAAATAGTGCAGTGAATGATGCAGGTAAACCCACTAAAAAGAATGCAGCTGTTAAAAAGATTGTACCTGAAACAAGGGTTCCAATGGCAGTTAAAACGCCAACACTAACAATCGAATTTCGGTATTTTTTTAAAGCTAAAAATAACCCAAGAAAAACTAAAGCAGTGATAGGTTTATCAATGATATTTGGAATTTGTCCGCCTGGAAAACCAGTGGTTAACGCTGACAATACTCCAGTTACAATGGCCAAAAGCATCACACTCTTTAACTCCGGAATAAGGATGATTCCCAAAAACATCATCGCAAGCATCATGTCAGGTTTAATTCCAAGAAAACTAGGCATTACCGTATGCAAGACTACCCCAATCCCAGCTAATAGTGCTAAAACTACAATGTTCTTCGTATTCATTTCTCTTCTCTCCTCTGCTATACTAATCTATTTGTTTCTCCTGCAGTGCACTCATTGCCTGAAGCGAAAAACCTGCTTTCATTATAACATAATAATTTAATAATAATAAAGATATAATTTTCAGATAATTTAAAATTATATTGGATTTATACTTGTTTATTAATATTTTCAGCCATTTCCTGTAATAAATCAAAAGAATACTCACTTTGATTACTTTTCCATACTGCTCCAAACCCATCTCCTTTTCCATAACGCGGAATTAAATGCATATGATAATGAAAGACAGATTGCCCCGCATGTTCGCCATTATTATTTACAGTATTTAATCCAATTGGATTAAATTCTCTTTTTAAAGCATTAGCAATGGCAGGAACTACTTCAAAAATATTCCTTGCAATTTCTGGAGTTAATTCAAATATGTTTTCCTTATGTACTTTGGGAATAACCAACGTATGTCCCTTTGTTACTTGGGTAATATCTAAAAAAGCTAAAACATGTTCATTCTCGAAAACCTTGGCAGAAGGAATTTCACCATTAACAATTTTACAAAAAATACAATCGCTCATATTCACTGTCCCTTCAATATTGTTTGTATTATTTTACCATACAAACGAAAAAAAGAAAAAGGCAGGATCCGCATGGAATCCTGCCCTCTCGAAGGGGAATTGCTTCAAAAGGTACGTTCATTAGGAGTGTTCTTTGATAAACACCTCATTTTTCGTAGAGTGTTTTTATAAAGAAACATTATTGTTCAAGCTGACCATCCCCTATGGTGTTTTTATATGTTTTTCCAACTTATAAAAACAGGTAGCGATCTGCGGTAAACACCTCATTTAATGTTTATTTTTTTAAGATAAACAATTACTTGGTGTTACTAGAACTCAAAATGGTTACTGTGCACGCTGTACAAAACAACCATCCCCTTATCTGAAACGAATTGGAAGCTCACTTATTTGAAATGTTAATTGTCTTTGACAGACACCTCATCTCAAGTTTTAATGAATCGCTTCATTGAAGTAAGTTGTTTCCCCTTCGAATATTATGATAACCAATATGAAAAGTAATATACAAAAAAAATGATAAAAATTTGAAAACTATTTTTATCAACAACAATTTGTTAAAATAAAAAGATAATCCTGCTTAGGAAGGACGTTGAAAATGTCTTTATTAACGATTGAAAATCTTGTTGGCGGCTATACCAGAAACCCTGTTTTAAAAGATATTTCTTTTGAAGTAAATGAAAAAGAACTGGTCGGTCTGATTGGTTTAAATGGGGCAGGCAAAAGTACAACCATAAAACATATTATTGGATTAATGGAACCGCACAAAGGTGCAGTTAAAATAAAAGGACAAACCTTTACTGAAAATAAAGAAGCCTATCGAAATTTGTTTACGTTTGTTCCAGAAACCCCAGTTTTATATGAAGAATTGACACTTGAGGAGCACTTAAGACTTTCAGCGATGGCTTATGGCCTTAATGAAACCACCTATAAAGAGCGTGTTAATCCATTGCTGAAAGAATTTCGAATGGAAAAGCGTTTAAAGTGGTTTCCTGCCCATTTTTCTAAAGGTATGAAACAAAAAGTAATGATTATGTGCGCTTTTTTAATTCAGCCATCCTTATACATAGTAGATGAACCTTTTGTTGGACTGGATCCACTGGGGATTCAATCCTTGCTTGATTTAATGAAAAAGATGAAAGATAACGGAGCAGGCATCTTAATGTCTACTCATATTCTTGCGACAGCTGAAAAATATTGTGATCGATTTGTGATCTTGCATGAAGGGCAAATTCGGGCAAAAGGGACATTAGAAGAGTTGAGGGAGCAGTTCTCAATGCCTGCTGCTTCTTTAGATGATTTGTATATTCAATTAACAAAGGAAGAAAATTATGTTTGATGATAAAAAGCTTTGGAAGGAACGAGCAAGCAGTCGTGTTAAGGATTTAGGAAGGTATTTGCGCTATATTTTTAATGGACATCTTGTTGTTGTCTTATTGTTCTTAATTGGGACAGCTTCATTTTATTACCAACAGTGGATTGAAAATCTGCCTGCTGGCTTTCCTGTTGAAATAGTGATTGCAGTTGTTATTGGATTTTTGCTTACCTACAGCCCTGTTTACAATTTTCTGCTTGAGGCAGATCAGATATTTATCCTCCCCCTTGAGGATAAATTAAAAGGGCATTTCCTTCGTTCTGGGATTGCCAGCCTGGTTTTTCAGGGATACCTGCTGCTCATGGTTTTAGCTGTACTAATGCCAATGTATGCACATATTAGCAATCATGGGTTTCGATCATTTTTGCCTTTTTTTGTGATTCTTCTCTTTATAAAAGCATGGAATTTAGCAGCAAGCTGGCGGATTGATTATTTTGTCCAGTCAGCAGTCCATAGGTGGGACCTGATTGTTCGCTATTTTATTAATGCTACTTTTACTTTTTTGTTATTTAAACAGGCGAGCCTGTTTATGTTGTTAGCCATTGTGGTGGTTTGTGCACTATATTATCGCACTTTTTATGTTCAGACAAAGAACATGGGGCTTAAATGGGATAGACTAATTAACCAAGAAGAGAAAAGAATGGCTTCATTTTACCGACTTGCTAACATGTTTACCGATGTGCCTAAATTAAGGGATACTGTCAAAAGAAGAAAATGGCTGGATTTATTCCTTAACAGAATTTCATTCTCACGAGAAAATACATATCTTTATTTGTTTTCGAGAGCCTTTTTACGTTCATCCGATTATCTGGGACTCTTTATACGTTTAACTATCATTGGCGCTCTCGCGATTTATTTTATTTCTTTTGGTATGGGCCAAATTTTGCTCGGTATTTTATTCTTATATTTAACAGGTTTTCAACTGCTGCCGCTTTGGAATCATCATCAAAACAAACTATGGGTGGATTTATATCCAGTGGAAAGAAGATTTAAAACAGCAGCCTTTTCCAAATTATTAATGACCATCTTAACAATCCAAACGAGTATCTTTACTTTGTTTATTTTTGTAAAAGGTGAGTTAATGATCTCGGGCTTGAATTTATTGGCTGGCCTTGTATTTACCTTTATTTTTGTTTATTTTTACGCGAAAAATCGAATAAAAGCGTAATCTCCAAAATCCCCTTTTGCATAAAAGGGGATTTTTCCTGAAACTATTGGGCGGAAATTTCGTATATATGCATAAAATTATAGTGGAGGGGTGGCATATGAACGAGTATGAGTTAAAGGTGTATGAGGAGATCGAAGAGTGGAAGCGAAAATTAACTAGACGTTCGGGGATGATGAACCGAATATCGAAAAAAGCTCAAGGGAAAATTAATGAATTAATACCTGATAAAGTTCATGAGGTAATGACAGAAAGTATCAAAGCCATGGTCAAGGCCACTTTATTTGGATCGCAAATGATAACGAATAAGGACCAGGCACGAGGGTTAAGTTTAGCAGAAAGAGATGAATTGACCGTTAAAAAGATTGCTGCTTTTCAAAAGACAGCGATGATTGAAGGCGCAGGGACAGGGGCAGGTGGAATTCTGCTTGGGCTGGCTGACTTTCCTCTTCTCCTTTCGATAAAGATGAAATTTCTATTTGAAGCAGCTTCCATCTATGGTTTTAATACAAAGGAGTATGCTGAGAGACTATTTATCCTTCATGTTTTTCAACTAGCGTTTTCGAGTGAAGATATTCGTAAGAATACATTAGCTGAAATTGAAAATTGGGAAAAACGCAAGGAGACCCTCGTGGAAATGGATTGGCGTAAATTCCAGCAGGAGTATCGGGACTATATCGACCTTGCAAAAATGCTCCAGCTTGTGCCGGGAATTGGTGCGTTTGTCGGGGCATATGCCAATAACAACCTCCTTAAGCATCTAGGAGAAACAGCCATGAACGCCTATCGATTAAGATTGCTGCAAAAATCCCCTGACCCAATTTGAGGCCAGGGGATTTTCTTATTCGTTTCTATGGACGGTTATTGCTGCGACACCTAGTGTTTTAGCTGCAATTAACATTGCTTTTTCATCAATATCGAATTTAGGATGGTGATGTGGGTAGCCAATCTCGGAACTGGTAGGTTTCGCACCGGTAAAGAAGAACGTACCAGGCACGTATTGCAAATAATAAGCGAAATCTTCTCCGCCCATTTGCGGCTCAGTTTCTTCAATGTTTATTACTTCAGCTACTTGCTCTGCACAGGCTGTCAAAAATGCTGTTTCATTTGCATGATTGACTACTGCTGGATAGCCACGCTCATAACTAAAATGATAAGAACTTCCCGTCATAGCACACGTGCCTGAAATAATTCTGTCCATTTCATCTTCTATAAATTGGCGGACGTCATCATTGAAGGTACGAACAGTGCCAATAAGTTGGGCTTTGTCCGCGATAATGTTAAAGGCATTTTGAGCTGTGAAAGAGCCGACAGTGACAACAGCAGAATCAATCGGATTCACCCTTCGACTGACAATCTGCTGTAGATTTAAAACAAGCTGGGATGCTATAACGATAGCGTCCTGGGTTTTATGTGGCTGCGCACCGTGCCCGCCTTTACCTTGAATATCAATTTCAAATCGGTCTGCTGCCGCCATGATCGGCCCGGTTCGATATTGTATAGTTCCGGTAGGTTCACTTGCCCATAAATGAGTCCCAAAAATCACATCAACACCCTCTAAGCAGCCATCTTCAATCATTGAAATTGCACCACCTGGGGCGTATTCCTCTGCATGTTGATGGATAAAAACATAAGTGCCTTCTAATTCCTCTTTAAAGTCATTTAGTGTTTTTGCGAGTACTAGGAGTGTCGCTGTATGTCCATCATGGCCACAAGCGTGCATTACCCCTGGAACTAATGATTTATAGGGAACATCCTTCTCGTCCTGAATAGGAAGAGCATCAAAATCTGCCCGTAATGCCACGGTTTTACCTGGTTTTTTTCCATGAACCTTCGCAACAACACCATTTCCGCCAACATTACCCTTGACTTCTATTTGGAGTTTTTCATAAAATGATTGAATGTACTTTGCCGTATTATATTCTTGAAAAGATAATTCCGGATGCTGATGCAAATAACGGCGGATAGCAACCATTTCGTCATAGGAACTTTCAAGTGCAGTAAACAGTTTGTTTAACATATCTAATCCCCCAAACATTTCAGAAATGAAGAAAGTATTTTCAAACTATTTTAACACTTTTATATTATAAAGTAGATTTTTATATTCTTTTTAATTATACTTTTACTAGAATTTTTATTAGATGAGAAAGAAGAAAGGGTTTGGAGGATGGAACGAAAGAACAAAAAAAGTTTTTCCTATCTATTTATTATTTTTGCTGTTTTATGTGCAGTGTTTATATCCATAAAGGTCGCAATGAGCAGCCACTTTTGGATTGATGAAAAGGTTGCAGGGCTATTTTCATATGTACCTGATTCAGTCATTCCATTTTTTATCCAAGTAACAGAAATGGGAGATAAAAAAGGGATTGGGGTTGTAGCTTTACTTGCGCTTGCCTGGCTGTTATTAAGAAAGAGGAACTATGTTGGTGCCGCTGTCTTGGCTTTATCGGTTGCCATCGGAAATGAAGTAAGTAAATTAATAAAAGATCTTTTTGATCGCCCTAGGCCAGACCTTGAGCATCTTGTTGATGTGAAAAGTTATAGCTTCCCGAGCGGCCATGCCATGGTGGGGATAATTGTTTATTTTATGATTGCCTATCTTATCATGGAAGATGTAAAATCTAGAGCGGGAAAAATAATTATTGCCATGATTACTGCCATCTTACTTTTATTGATTGGTGCAAGCCGAATTATTTTACAAGTTCATTATCCTACGGACGTACTGGGCGGCTATGCATTTGGTTATCTCTGGGTAGTTATGTGGATTCTATTATACAACTATTTTAAGAAGCGAATAAACTAAGCAAAGAGGCTGGTCAGAGATCAGCCTCTTTGCTTGATTAAATGAGGAACATCGCAACAATGGTTGTAACAACAAGACCAATCACAACAGGCAGAAGGTTGCGTCTTGCTAGTTCAAAAGGGTCCACATTACAGATGGCTGCAGCTGGTATTAACGCCCAAGGTACGAGCGTACCTCCTCCTACCCATATTGCAGCAATTTGCCCAAGGGCTGTCAATGTGGCTGCACCTTTGCCGATGGCAACCGCAAAGAGGCTTGCTACCGACCCTGCAAGAGAGATTCCTGAAAAGCCTGAACCATCTAATCCAGTGATGGCCCCAACTGTAGTCAGGGTAATTGCCCCAACTTCTTTACTTAACGGTACGATACTTGCAAGGGACACACCTAAGTCATTAACAATTCCTTGCGATGCTTTAGGTAAAAAGTCGCCAATAATTTTCCCGAATCCGGCATCACCCAAGTAGAAGAATGCAGCAATTGGGATAACAGGTCCGAACACCTTAAAACCGAATTGGAATCCTTCAATTAGATACTGGGTTGTTTTCTCTAAGCCCTTATTTTTATGGCTGGTTAATGCAATTAACAGGAGAATTAATATGGAGGTACCACCGATTAAAGCGGTTGCATCTCCACCAGCTAAATCAAGGACTGACATAGCGGCAACGTCCGCTGCAAATAATAGTGGTACTAAAAAAGCAAAGAAACGTTTTTTCCCAATTGATAAAAGCGCAGGGTGATCGGTGGTGGTTCCTTCAGTTGGATGATCCTCGCTGGCGGAGGTTGTAGTAGTGAGTACACCGCGCTTCATATCTCTTCTCAAGAAGTAGAAGGCAGCAACGGTTGTAACTAGCCCCATGATAAACACTAACGGAATACTGGCATTAATGACATCTTGAATGGGAATACCAGCTGCATCGGAGGTTAGCTTGGGAGCAGCTTGAATGACGAAGTCACCGGATAAAGCGATTCCATGACCAAACAAGTTCATTGCCATGGCAACGCCAAGAGCAGGAAGTCCGGCACGAATCGCAACAGGGAGAAGAACGGCCCCTAATAATGCAACAGCAGGAGAAGGCCAGAAAAACCAGGAGATTACCATCATTAGAATCCCAATAGTCCAATACGCTAGAGTTGGGTTTCGTATCAGCTTACGAAAAGGAGAAATCATCACATCATTTATTCCTGTTATCGTTAATGTATTGCTCATCGCAACAATAATGGAAATAACAAGAATAGTAGATAATAATTCCGTAATGGCATAACTGAAACTGTTGAAAATACTACTAATTGAATGACTTAACGAACCTGTTGCTGTAATAGCAATTAGGAAAATACCGACAATACATACAATCGACGTGTCCCTTCTCATGACCATAAATCCAATAATAAGGACAATAAACGTCACATAGATCCAATGAAGAGCAGTAAGCTCGACAATCATATCATTCCCTCCTTTCAATCACCCAGGGGGCTATAGCCCTGTTGGATGTAATACAGAATATGAAAATTGCCCTAAGTGGTGAGAGGAAAAAGTGAAAAAATATTGTATGCGGCCTGCCGGATTTAACAATTTTTAAAACGTAAAAACGACTTTTTTTTGACAGTTAATATCGTTAGCTATACACAAATAGGATAAATAGTTATAGTAAATACAGTTTAGAATGAATCAGTAAGTTTTAAATTCATGCTATATATATTAAAATGGACAACAGACACGTCTTTGAAAGGTGGACTATAGTAATGACAAGACCGATGAATGAAACATTTTTAAAAGCAGCAAGAGGCGAGAAAACAGATCATGTACCTGTATGGTATATGCGTCAAGCAGGGAGATCACAGCCAGAGTATAGAGCAATTAAAGAAAAGTACTCTCTTTTTGAAATAACCCACCAGCCTGAGTTATGTGCGTATGTAACGCGCTTGCCTGTTGAGCAATATAACGTTGATGCAGCGATTTTATATAAAGATATCATGACACCTCTTCCTGCGATTGGAATGGAAGTAGAAATAAAGGGAGGAATTGGGCCAGTAATAGACAATCCCATTCGTTCTTTAGCAGATGTGGAAAAACTAGGTGAAATTAATCCAGAAGAAGACGTTCCTTACGTGTTAGACACCATTAAATTATTAACTCAGGAGCAGTTATCTGTGCCATTAATAGGTTTTTCGGGTGCACCTTTTACACTTGCAAGTTATATGATCGAAGGCGGTCCTTCTAAAAACTATAATAAGACTAAAGCTTTTATGTACACGGATCCAAAGGCCTGGTTTGCATTAATGGACAAACTTGGCGATATGATTATTACATACGTAAAGTCGCAAATTAAAGCCGGTGCAAGGGCAATCCAGATTTTTGATTCATGGGTCGGAGCGTTAAATGTGGAGGATTATCGTTACTTCATTAAGCCTATTATGAACCGGATCTTTTCTTCATTAAAAGAGGAAAATGTTCCGTTAATTATGTTCGGTGTGGGTGCGAGTCATCTTGCATTAGAATGGAATGACCTTCCCCTTAATGTGGTTGGGTTGGATTGGCGTTTACCAATTCACCAAGCGCGGGAAATGGGTATTGATAAAACGGTTCAAGGTAACCTCGATCCAGCTATTTTGTTAGCCCCATGGGAAGTAATTGAAGAAAGAGCAAAAGCTATTTTAGACCAAGGAATGGCACGGGATGGTTATATCTTTAATTTAGGTCATGGTGTATTCCCTTCTGTAAATCCAGAAACCTTAAAGAAATTAACTTCATTTGTCCATGAGTATTCAGCATCCAAAATTAAGTCGTTAAATTCCCATCATAAGTTTTAAAATTGGTAAGGAGTCCAATTTTTTGGCACAATAAGATGGGTACTTTAAAAGGGGTCATTAAGGGCTTCAGAGCTTTTAATGACCTATCTCAAACGTTTTTGATTGGGGAAAGCGAACAGATTTAATAAACGAGGTGCGAACATGACAAAAAAGAAAATGGGGTTGCTGGTAATGGCTTATGGTACCCCATATACATTAGATGATTTAGAAGGATACTATACACACATTCGACATGGCCGGAAGCCCACTCCAGAAATGATCGAAGAACTTCGAAGCAGGTATGAGGCCATTGGAGGGATTTCCCCTTTAGCTAAGATTACCCTTATGCAAGCTGAAAAGCTCGAGGAACATTTAAATAGTGTTCAACAGGACATAGAATTCAAAATGTATCTTGGTTTAAAACACATTACCCCCTTTATTGAAGATGCAGTGAAACAAATGCATAATGACGGAATCGAAGAAGCTATTAGTATCGTTCTTGCTCCTCATTATTCAACTTTCAGCATAAAATCATATAATGGAAGAGCCATAGAAGAAGCAGAAAAATTAGGCGGTAAGCTAAAAATTAGAGCCATAGACAGCTGGTATCAGGAACCAAAGTTTATTGATTATTGGGTTGACAAGGTAAAGGAAGTATTTGCAGGAATGCCCCAAGATGAGAAGGATCAATCTGTTCTGATTGTTTCCGCACATAGTCTGCCTGAAAAGATTCTCCAGTTCGGCGATCCTTACCCCAGCCAACTTCAAGAAACTGCAGACCTCATAGCACAACAGGCAGGAATAAAAAATTATGTGGTAGGGTGGCAAAGTGCTGGGCAAACTCCAGAACCATGGCTTGGCCCAGATGTTCAGGATTTAACTAGGGATTTATACAATGACCATCATTATAAAGCATTTGTATATGCACCAGTAGGGTTTGTATGTGAACACCTTGAAGTGTTGTATGATAATGATTTTGAATGTAGAAAAGTGACGGAAGAATTAGGTGCAAGTTATTATCGCCCGGAAATGCCTAATGCTAAGGAAGAGTTTATTGATGCATTATCGACCGTCGTCCTTAAATTGACTGCAGAATAAGCTTCAAAATGTGTGTTGAAGGAAGGTGACCACCGTGACGGAAGAAAAACAAAAAATTATTATCATTGGGGGAGGGATTGCTGGGCTTACCTCAGCTTTCTATCTTCAAAAAGCGATTCAGGAAGAGAATCTCCCTTTTGAGTTAAAACTTATCGAAGCATCCCATCGTCTCGGCGGCAAAATGCAAACCGTTATCAGGGATGGCTTTACAATTGAGAGAGGGCCGGATTCGTTTTTAGCCCGGAAATTGAGTATAAGCAGGCTTGCAAAGGAAGTAGGAATGGAAGACCAATTAGTCCATAATTCCACAGGTAAATCATACGTTTTAGTTAATGAGAAACTTCATTCTATGCCCGGTGGTTCGATTATGGGAATCCCAACCGAAGTTGGACCTTTTCTCACAACTGGTCTTTTTTCTATTCCCGGTAAATTAAGAGCAGCAGCGGATTTCATTCTACCAAGGTCTGAAAGTGGAAAAGACCAATCCTTAGGTGAATTCTTCAGGAGAAGACTTGGAGATGAAGTTGTTGAAAACTTAATTGAACCGTTATTGTCTGGAATTTATGCGGGGGATATTGATCAATTAAGCCTCATGTCTACTTTCCCACAGTTTTATGAAGTAGAACAGAAATACAGAAGCCTGATCATTGGAATGAAAAAATCCACTCCTTCCCAACCGAAAACGCCTGTTAATAAGGAAAAAGCAAAAGGTGCCTTCTTAACCTTTAAAACAGGATTACAATCGTTCGCTGAAGCCATAGAAGCAAAAATAGATCCCAAAACCATTTTAAAGGGTCATCGTGTTGATAAAATTACTAAGCACGGCAATAAATATGATGTATATCTCAACAATGGAGAAACATTAGTGGCAGATAGCATTATAGCAGCGACTCCTCATAAGATAACACAGTCGATGTTTGCGGATTATCACTTTTTTGATCCATTTAAAGCAGTCCCTTCGACATCAGTAGCCACCGTGGCTTTAGCTTTTCCTGAAGAAGCTGTGAAAAATGATATTGATGGAACTGGGTTCGTCGTTTCTAGAAACAGTGATTATTCAATTACTGCTTGTACTTGGACACACAAAAAGTGGGCACATTCAACACCAAAAGGTAAAGTACTTTTACGTTGTTATGTGGGGCGAGCAGGAGAAGAAACCATCGTCGACCTCTCTGATGATCGAATTATCAAGATTGTCTTGGATGATTTGAAAAAGACCATGGATATCACAATGAATCCTGATTTTTCAATTATCTCACGTTGGCAAAATTCAATGCCTCAATATACCGTTGGCCATAAACAGCGTTTAACGGACATCTTAGAGGATATGAATGCTGAACTGCCTGGGGTATTTTTAGCAGGTGCTTCATATGGCGGTGTTGGACTCCCAGATTGCATTGATCAAGGTGAGGCAGCCGTCAAAAATGTATTAAATTATTTAAAAAAAGAAAATTCCTAAACCGAAGCTGTACATTGCTGGCAGCTTCTTTTTTCTGCTTGCATTCGGTTCAAAGATTTAAGGCTATTCTATCAAGTGGTGACATTTATTTTCGGCTGGTTTTTGTTTTATAATGAAGTGATATGGTTTTTGAGCATTGAAGGATTATACATTATGAAGTGGAGGCGTTATTTTGAAACTTACGATTATCGGTTATTGGGGTGGATATCCTAAGCAGAATGAAGCAAGTTCTGGTTATCTGCTTGAACATGATGGGTTTCAATTACTAATGGATTGTGGAAGCGGGGTACTTTCTAAAATACAAAATGTTACCAAGCCTGAGGAACTAGATGCGGTAGTCCTTTCGCATTACCATCCTGACCATATCGCAGATATTGGCGTCTTACAGCATGCAAGATTAATCCAAGGATTTTTAGGAAAGAAGACCCAAACATTGCCTCTATATGGTCATGAGTTGGATCAATATGAATTTAGCAAATTAACCTATAAAGATATAACAAAAGGAGTTGCCTATAATCCTAGTGAGGTTCTCACCATCGGTCCATTTCATGTTTCTTTTCTTAGAACAGATCACCCGGCCCCGTGCTATGCGATGAGAATAGAAGCAGATGGAAAAGCAATTGTCTATACTGGTGATAGTTCGTATAAAGAGGAGTTTATTGAGTTCAGTCGCAATGCTGATTTACTGCTTTGTGAATGTAACTTTTATGGACATCAAAATGGAAAATCAGCTGGACACATGAACAGTATTGACGCTGGAAGGTTTGCACAAAAAGCAGAAGTGAAGCAATTAATTTTAACACATTTGCCTCACTATGGGTCATTACCTCAGTTAATTACTGAAGCATCAAGTGAGTTTACAGGTATAATTAGGCTTGCAGAAGAGTTTCAATCTATTTCAATATAAGAAGGGGCCGTCAACTATGTTATTTATTGATAATAAAGGAATCACTGATCCACAGATAAATTTGGCAATTGAGGAGTACGCTCTGAAAAATCTTGATATTAATGAAACGTATCTATTATTTTACATAAATGAACCATCGATTATTATTGGTAAGAACCAGAATACAATAGAAGAAATTAATACAGAGTATGTGGAAGGTAACGGCATTAAAGTTGTCCGCAGGCTCTCAGGCGGCGGTGCGGTCTATCATGATCTTGGTAATTTAAACTTTAGTTTTATCACTAAGGATGACGGGGAAAGTTTTCATAACTTCCGTAAATTTACTGAACCGGTTGTGACTGCATTAAAAAAATTAGGGGTAAACGCAGAATTAAGCGGCAGAAATGACATCGAGGTTGGAGGCAGAAAGATTTCTGGAAATGCTCAATTTTCAACCAAGGGTAGAATGTTTAGCCATGGGACGTTAATGCTAAATTCAGAAATAGATAATGTCGTCTCAGCGTTAAAAGTGAAAAAAGATAAAATTGAGTCCAAAGGAATTAAATCTGTCCGAAGCCGGGTTGCTAATATTTCTGAGTTTCTTGACGAAAAGATGGAAATTGGTGAATTCAGATCCTTACTGTTAAAGAATATTTTTGAGGGGCAAGAAGAAATTCCAGAATATATTCTTACGGAAGAGGATTGGGAAAAAATTCACCAACTTTCAAAAGAACGCTACCAAAACTGGGACTGGAACTATGGAAGATCGCCTAAATTTAATTTACAACATTCTCACCGCTTTCCTGTAGGCAGTATTGATGTTCGGTTAGAGGTCAATAAAGGCGTCATTGAAAATTGTAAAATTTATGGCGACTTTTTTGGTGTGGGTGATGTAAGTGAAATTGAGGAGAAGTTAACGGGGACGCGGTATGAAAAAAATGAAATCGAAAAGGCACTTGCAGAAATTGACACAACCCATTACTTTGGAAATATTGCAAAGGAAGATTTTTTAAATTTATTATATTAAGAGGCGGGGCACAGCGTTTTCAAATGCTGTACCATTTTTTTATCTGAATTTCCAAGTATTATACTTGAATAGGTTCTTTTCTTTTAATATAATATGTTTAGAAAATTGCTACTATTTTGTGAATGAATATTCATTCAACTAAGGGGGAGAAATATGAATCTTTTATCAAAGTTTGAAGAATCAGCGAAGAACTTTGCTGCTAAGCCAGCCTATTATTTTATGAACCAAACATGTACTTATGCTGAATTAGATGGTGCAATTACTAAATTTGCATCCGGTTTAGAAAAATTAGGGGTAAAACAAGGAGATCATATTGCTTTATTGTTGGGGAACTCGCCGCACTTTGTAATAAGCCTATACGGGGCATTACGATTGGGGGCAACTGTTATTCCCGTGAATCCCATATATACTGCCGATGAGATTGGCTACATATTAAATAATGGTGACGTTAAAGCAGTTATCGGGCTTGATCTGGCGATCCCATTAGTTGAAAAAATCCACACTTCCCTTTCCAAAATAGAGCACTATATTATTTGTGAAACGACACCAACTAGCAATGTAGAATTGAAGATTGAGAACCTATCATGCTCTTCAAAAATGAAACCGTTTTCAATGGTGATTGATGCTGGAGACTTAACCTTTAAAGGACCTGAGCTCCAAGACGATGATACTGCTGTCATTCTTTATACATCCGGTACTACAGGCCAACCAAAGGGTGCAATGTTAACCCATAAAAATTTATATAGTAATGCTAAAGATGTTAGTGAGTATTTAAAAATGAATTCCGAAGATAAGGTAGTAACGGTTCTTCCTATGTTCCATGTTTTCTGTTTGACCGTTGCCTTAAATGCACCATTATTGAGCGGGGCAACGCTATTAATAGCCGCAAAATTTAGTCCAAAAGAAATTTTTGAACTAGTTAAAGAAAATAAAGCTACTGTCTTTGCGGGTGTCCCAACCATGTATAATTTCCTTCTTCAATATCCTGATGGAAATCCTGAAGACTTAAAATCTTTGCGCCTATGTATTTCAGGAGGGGCTTCCTTACCTGTAGCCCTATTAAAGAATTTTGAACAAAAATTTAGTGTTTTCATTTCTGAAGGCTATGGGTTGTCTGAGGCTTCTCCTGTTACTTGCTTTAATCCGCTTGACCGCCCGCGTAAGCCAGGGTCAATCGGGACATCCATCCTCCGTGTTGAAAATAAAATCCTGAATGAACTTGGTGAAGAAGTCGCTATTGGCGAGGTAGGAGAATTGGTTGTAAGAGGTCCTAATGTCATGAAGGGGTACTATAAAATGCCTGAAGAAACAGCAGCAGCGATTAGAAATGGCTGGCTTCATACCGGGGATCTTGCCAGAATGGATGAAGACGGGTATTTTTATATTGTCGATCGGAAAAAGGATCTCATCCTAGTGGGCGGCTATAATGTCTATCCTCGTGAAGTGGAAGAGGTTATTTATAACCATTCGGATATTGTCGAGGTGGCTGTTCTCGGCGTTCCAGACCCAAATCTTGGGGAAGCTGTAAAAGCTTTTGTGGTCAGCAAGAATCCTGAGCTAACAACTGAACAATTACTTGATTATTGTAAGGAGCGTTTAGCAAAATACAAAATTCCATCTTCGATTGAATTCATTGAAGAACTTCCAAAGAATACAACCGGGAAAATCTTAAGACGGGCACTAAAGACACAAGTAGCCCAAACTGTCAGTAACTAGTATTTATTTTGGAAGGCAGGTTGTGTTAACCTGCCTTTTTAAGGGGGAGTATGGTGGAGTCAATTTTATTGGAATTTAAAAATCATGTGGCAGTTGTCACAATTAATCGGGCCGATTCTCTAAATGCGTTTAATTATGAAACCTTACTGGTCTTACAGAAAAAGGTCGAAGAAATTCGAATAAATCCAGAAGTTCGGGCTGTTCTTTTTATTGGTGCCGGAGAAAAGGCATTTAGTGTGGGGGCTGACTTAAAGGAACGAAAAACATTAACGGATGAACAAGTGAAGCGAAATCTTTATAAAATTAATGAAGTTTTTACAGCGATTGATAGTCTGCCCCAACCGACTATTGCCGCGATAAATGGGTTTGCATTTGGTGGAGGAATGGAGTTAGCTTTGGCTTGTGATTTCCGCTTTGCAGCTAAAGAAGCACTAATGGGGTTAACGGAAACGAGTCTTGCCATCATTCCTGGTGCAGGGGGGACACAACGTCTACCGCGCTTGATTGGTCAGGCGAAGGCTTTGGAACTCATTTTAACGGCACGGCGCTTGTCCGCTGATGAGGCTTTTATCTATGGACTGCTGACAAAAGTTGTGGAGCGGAAAGAATTAATGACAGAATGTTTAGCTTTTTGTTCGCAATTATTAGCAAATGGCCCAATTGCCGTGCAACAGGCCAAGTTTGCCATAAAGAATGGGATGAATACGGACCTAAACACAGGATTACAAATTGAACGAAAAGCCTACGAAGTAACACTCCCAACAGAAGATCGAATCGAAGCATTGCAGGCTTTCTCTGAAAAAAGAATGCCCGCCTTTAAAGGGAAATAACGAAACATGGTGCTTCCGCGCCATGTCAGACTGTAGACAAACTCGAAAAAAACGAGCTTGCCTACAGTTTTTTTGTTGTAAAATAGTAGTAATAAAATCTTG
>NZ_VEED01000016.1 GCF_007678255.1 Bacillus sp. X1(2014)
TACACAAAAAATAAATCAGCTGCTTAACATTGTTTTTCATCAGGAATGAATTTACACATAATAATGGGCTTGACTAAGAATAGCTTAAATAGAAGGAGAAATTCCGCCTATTTAATCGAAAAACATGAAAATGGTGGATTTTGCTTTGCATAACCGGAAAAACTTCCCTTATTTTACCCTGAAACGAGCTCTATTCTGCAATTAACCGGAAAATCTCCGCTTATTCTAATTCCGTTGATTGCTTAATTAAGGACAAGAGGCTTCTTATTTAAATGGAAGTGAGATGAAAACCATCGCGGGACGGGTTTTTAATATTTAACTAACAGTGCCTGACACTCCCCGCATTATTCGGGGAGTGTCAGGCACTATTCTTTAAGCCTCTACTGCTGTAAAAAATTGTGGTAAGTATTCTTTATGTGCTTCTAACATATCATCTAAGATTTGTTTTGCAATTGTATCAGAAGGTACGAGCGGATTGATGGTCATTGCAAGTAGAGCTGTATTATAATCTCCGGTTACGGCAGCTTCTGCAGCAACACGCTCAAATGATTTAATTTGCTGGACAAGTCCTTGTACTGCGACAGGAAGCTCACCTACTGAAATTGGTTTAGGTCCTTCTTTTGTAATGATACAGTTTACTTCAACGGCAGAGTCATCTGCTATATTTGCAATCGCACCATTATTTCTTGTGTTTACTGGCTGGATGTCACGTCTATCGTTATAAATCGAATTAATTAGGTTGCAAGCGGCATCACTATAATAGGCACCACCGCGTTTTTCTAGTTGAGGAGGTTTAATCGCTAAATTTTGATCCTTATAAAGTTCAAATAGTTCATTTTCGACTTGCTTTACAACTTCCGCTCGAGTGCCTTCTTCTTTTGCTGCTCGGATTTCTTCTTCTAACATCTCACTAGTTTTATAATAATAACGGTGATATGGGCAAGGAATCGCGTTTAACCCACGAAGGAAATCAGGCTCCCAATCGATGGCTTTAATATTTTTCATGCTCATTGAGTTTTCGGGGTCCGCCATTTTTTCAATCACGTCACCAAGTACACTTACTCCATCTACATAAACATTTAAACCAAATACCATATGATTAAGCCCAGCGAAGTCGATGTCGACTCTTTCAGGAGCCACTTCTAGCATTTCGGCTGTTTGCATTTTTATGCCAACAGGAACATTACAGAGTCCCACTACCTTTTTAATATTACTATAACGGAGTACAGCTTCCGTTACCATGCCCGCAGGGTTTGTGAAGTTTACTAGCCAAGCATCAGGGCATAGTTCTTCGATATCCTTACAAATTTCCAAAATGACTGGAATGGTTCGTAAACCTTTAAATAATCCACCTGGTCCGTTTGTTTCTTGGCCAATGACATTATATTTTAATGGTATTCTCTCATCCTTTGCACGAGCATCAAGTAATCCAACACGGAATTGAGTGGTTACAAAGTCTGCGTCTTTAAGTGCTTCACGGCGATCAAGAGTTAAATGTACCTCAATTGGGAGACCGGCCTTTTCTATCATACGTTTAGCAAGAGAACCGACAATATTTAATTTTTCTTGTCCTGCTGGAATATCCACCAACCATAACTCCCTAATTGGCAGTTCATCGTATCTTTTAATAAAACCCTCTACAAGTTCAGGAGTATAACTTGAACCTCCGCCTATTGTAACAATTTTAATCCCTTTTTTCATGATTGTGCACCTCCGGATATTTTTAAATACTGTGTATATCAATGAAGTTTTTCTGTTCATCGAAAGTGTACCTCCAAATAATGCCGGTGGAAATAGAAGGGAAGGTTTTTGTAACAGTTGTCGTTAATAGTGATTTGTTACTTTGTGAAAACACTATGTTTTTTTAAACATGTGGTATGATAATTCCAATCACAATAGTTTTTGTTCATTAATGAATAGGGTCGACTAGAGGGGGGATTTATTTGTTTTCAAATGAAGTGATCAGCACTTTTAATGATCTGGAGATGTCTTTATATAATTATGTTATTAAAAACAGTGATAAAGTGATTTATATGCGGATAAGGGAATTGGCAAATGAGACGCACGTTTCGACTTCAACGATCCTACGATTTTGCCGAAAAGTGGATTGTGAAGGATTTTCGGAATTCAAAGTGAAGTTGAAGTTATTATTAGATAAAGACCAAACTCCTCATTTGAGAAGTTCGCAAGAGTCCTTATCTGAATTTCTAGAGCGGACGTTAAAAGGAAATCTTGATTCGTATATCATGGATGCAGCGGAAATGATCGCAGATTCTGATAGTGTTATATTTATTGGGATTGGGAGTTCTGGAATATTAGCAGAATATGGGGCAAGGTATTTCTCAAGCTTGGGTAAATTTTCCCTTTACATAAAAGACCCGCTCTTTCCAATTAGTGCGAAATATTTACAAAACAGTACGACGATAGCCTTGTCTGTATCAGGAGAAAATCGGTTTACGGTTACGCATATTAATCAACTTAAACAAGAAGGAAGTAAGATTGTCAGCATTACAAACAGTCAACATTGCACGGTTGCAAAACTTTCAGATGTAAATGTACCTTACTATGTAACAGAGGAAAAGTATAATAATTCAAATATAACAACCCAAATTCCAGTTATGTATATTTTGGAATCAATCGCACGTGAAGTAAACAAACAATAAGTGCCTGTCACCACCAGCATTTTGTCGAATTTATCGACATGATTCGGTGGTGTCAGGCACCACTTTTATGATAGAGTTTGTTCCTTCTCTAATAAAAAGGAATAGGACTCAGTGTCAATCGGTTGATTGGAAAGGATGCTGAAAACGCATCGGCCGTCGCCGATTATTATGTGAACAAAACTTACAACCGCAAGCCCCTGCAATCATGTATGGGGTTAGGTTGTTTTTTTATGGCTCTTTTCGTAAATTTTGTTGCTGTGTTCGATTCGGGTCCATTCGGACACAGCTTTCGAGGTTTCAAAGGCAATCGTGTCCGAACATTGGCCGTCTTCGGACAGCTTTCGTAACTTCAAAGGCAATCGTGTCCGAACATTGGCCGTCTTCGGACAGCTTTCATAGTTTCAAAGGCAATCGTGTCCGACATCGGTCGAGAAACCATGGGGGCGGTTCCCTTGGTCACTTTAACCGCAAAAAAAGCCAGGAGAACCGTCCCTCTGGCACCTGTAAAAAAAAGGCAAATAAAAAATATTCAGAAGATACTAGTATACTAGTATATGAGTGTGGTAATATCTCTATGTAGACTTTTTGTATAGGCTTACATTTAAGCTAAAAGGAGTGAAAGCTAAAATATCCGAAATTAATATTTTTTTATTATTTAAAGTAAACGTTTGCATTGGAGTCAAAACATTACAAGGAGGTTTAATATATGTTTTCAAAAGGTAAAACAATTGTATTAGTAATGCTTTTCTTAGCAGGTGTGGTGAACTACTTAGACAGATCTGCTCTCTCTATAGCGGCACCTTTTATTACCGAAGATTTACATTTATCACCGACACAATTGGGGATCGTCTTTAGTAGCTTCTCTGTTGGATACGCCATTTTCAACTTTATTGGCGGAGTAGCGTCTGATAAATACGGGGCAAAACTTACTTTGTTTGTAGCTATGGTTGTTTGGTCTCTATTCAGCGGTGCGATTGCGCTAGCATTCAGCCTTGCCAGCTTGATTGTTATTCGGGTACTTTTTGGAATGGGCGAAGGGCCATTGTCAGCAACCATTAATAAAATGGTCAATAACTGGTTCCCTTCAGATAAACGGGCAACAGCAATTGGGCTTGCTAATAGTGGTACACCACTAGGAGGAGCAATTGCCGGTCCTATCGTTGGGATCATTGCCTTGAATTATGGCTGGAAAGTCTCTTTCGTGCTCATTATGATCATTGGATTAGTTTGGGCAGTATGCTGGTGGATGTTTATTAAGGATAAACCTGCTGAGGAAAGCAAGCAAAATAATGGCGCTGCAATGCCAGGTCAAAATCAGTCAGGTGCAAAAATACCATTAACATTTTATTTAAAACAAAAAACGGTCCTATTTACAGCTTTTGCGTTCTTCGCGTATAACTATATTCTATTTTTCTTCTTAACTTGGTTCCCAAGTTATTTAACTGATGCACGCGGCCTAAGTATTAAAGAGATGAGTGTCGTAACCGTTATTCCTTGGGTATTGGGTTTCATTGGTCTAGCTTCAGGCGGTATGGTTTCTGATTTTGTGTATAAAAAAGTAGGAAAAGCATTATTTGCTCGTAAAGTAGTATTAGTATCTTGTTTGTTTACATCAGCCGTTTGTATTGGGATTGCCGGTCTTGTTACTACCACAGTGGCTGCTGTAAGTTTAGTAGCATTATCCGTTTTCTTCTTATATTTAACAGGTGCGATTTACTGGGCGATCGTCCAAGACGTTGTCGATCAAAAGAACGTAGGATCTGTTGGAGGATTCATGCACTTCTTGGCTAATACCGCTGGAATCATTGGTCCTACATTAACTGGTTTCCTTGTGGAGAAATCTGGCACTTACACCGCGGCATTTTTATTGGCCGGAGGGTTAGCAGTTTTTGCTTCATTAGCAGTCATTAAATTTGTTAAACCTATTACTAAAAAGTATAAGGGCGAGTTGACAGGGAAAGCGGTTTAATAGCGTAACGAATAACTTGTACACTAGTATACCAGTGTAATATAATGAAACTATATCAAATGAATTTAATTTTACGCCCTATCTTGTATACTAGTATCCCGTCTTTTTATCCCTATCCTTGTATACTAGTATTTAAGAGAAAAAGGGTATTGAGGAGTATGAAGTAATGAAAGCGATACAAGTGGTTAAACCAGGGCAGCTTGAAATCATTGAGAAAGAAATGCCACAGATCCAACATGAAAATGAGGTTCTGATTCAGGTGAAGATGGCTGGGATCTGTGGTTCAGATATGCATATCTATCATGGAACCTCACCAGTCGCTACCTATCCGCGGGTAATCGGACATGAAGTCACTGGCCAAGTAGTAAAGATTGGTGGGGACGTTACCTCCCTTAAGGTGGATGATCATGTTGTCATCGAACCGATTCTCACTTGTGGAGAATGCTATGCGTGCCGATCTGGACGGCAAAATGTCTGTCAGAATTTAAAGGTATTTGGGGTTCACATTGATGGTGGTTATCAGGAGTATGTAGTTGTCCCTGAAAAAATGGCTCACAAAGTTGACCCAACATTGGCTTGGAAAGAAGCAGTTTTAGTAGAACCCTTTACAATTGGGGCACAAGCAAATTGGCGTGGGGATGTCAGGCAGGGAGATGTTGTGTTTATCATGGGCGCCGGCCCGATTGGGATTTGTGCCTTGCAGGTTGCCAAGTATAGAGGGGCAACAGTTATCATTTCAGATTTAAGTGAAGAAAAGCTGAGCTATGCCGAAAGCCTTGGTGCTGATTTTACGGTCAATCCGTTGAACGAAGATATTTTTCAAAAAATTAATGAATTAACTGAGGGAATGGGCGCGAATGTTGTCATCGATGCCGTATGTACAACAAAAACATTCGAACAAGCTGTCCAACTTGCATCAGTTGCTGGAAGAATTGTTGTTTTAGGATTTAGTGAAGAAAAGTCAGGGATTCCGCAGCTGGAAATTACGAAAAAAGAACTGACCGTCAGTGGATCCAGATTGCAAACGAACCAGTTTCCAGAAGTCATTGACCTTTTCAATCATAGAAAAATAGATACAGATAGCTTTGTTACACATACGTTTCCTTTCGAGCAAGTGAAAGAAGCGATTCAATTAATCGAAACAAATCCAGATGCAGTTAGAAAAGTTCATTTAGATTTTTCACGATAAAAAGAGAAGGAGTGGATATCGATGCAAATGACATGGAGATGGTATGGTGAAGGGAACGACTCGATTACACTTGATCATATTCGGCAAATTCCAGGTGTAATGGGTGCGGTTTGGTCTCTGCATGATAAAGTTGCAGGGGAAGAATGGGAAATGGAAAGAATCCAGGAGGTTGCGGACCAAATTCGCAGCAAAGGATTCAGCCCGGCTGTAGTAGAAAGCGTAAACATTCATGATGATATCAAAATCGGATTGCCTACCAGGGATAAGTATATCGATATTTATATCGATACCATTAAGAAGCTTTCTAAAGTCGGAGTAAAAGTGATTTGCTATAATTTTATGCCGGTTTTTGACTGGACAAGAACAGACTTATATAAGGAATTGCCAGACGGTTCCAATGCTCTGTTTTATGAAAAAGCGGCGATTACCGATGATCCAAAAGATATGGTTGAAAAAATCCTCGGCGGAGCCGGTGAATTTACGATGCCGGGCTGGGAGCCAGAACGTATGGCGAAGTTGGATGAATTGTTTAAAGCGTATGAGGGTGTGACCGAGGACATTCTTTTCGACAACTTGAAATACTTCCTTGAACGAGTGATCCCTGTATGTGAGGAATATGATGTGAAAATGGCGATCCATCCGGATGATCCGGCTTGGCCGATTTTCGGCTTGCCGCGTATTATTCGAAATCGGGAGTATATCAGAAGATTCCTAAATCTAGTGGACAGCCCCTACAATGGCTTAACATTCTGCACAGGGTCATTAGGAACCAATCCAGAAAACGATCTACCGGCAATGATTCGCGAATTTCATGATCGAATCCACTTTGCGCATATCCGTAATGTAAAGGTTTTTGAAAATGGCGATTTTATTGAGGTCTCTCACCGCGGCCAGGATGGAAGTGTCGATGTAGCCGAAGTCATCAAAGCGTACCATGAAAATGGATTTACAGGTTATGTCCGCCCGGATCACGGCCGTCACCTTTGGGGCGAAGAGAAACACTGCAGACCTGGTTATGGGCTGTATGACAGAGCGCTTGGAATTATGTACATGCTGGGTGTTTGGGACAGCCTGGAAAAAGAGAAAGGAAGAGAGCTAAGTGCTACAGTTAAAGAGAAACAGCATAGTTAATGAAGCTGAAGCATGGAAAGAAATCGGTGTCGAACTTCCGCAATTTGATTTTGAACAGGTTGCCAAAAACACGCTAGAAAAGCCGCAGTGGGTACACTTTGGTGCTGGAAATATTTTTAGGGCCTTTGTGGCCAATGCGCATCAAAAACTGTTAAACCAAGGACTAGCCGAGACCGGAATTATTGCGGTGAAAACGTATGATTTTGACATGATCGAACGGTTAAATAAGCCGTATGATAACCTGACCCTGCTTGTCACCATGAAAGCAAACGGCTCTTTTGAGAAGACCGTCATTAACAGCATTGTCGACACGATTGCCGCTGATTTTAACCGGAACGATGAATTCAACCGACTGATTGAGATTTTTGAAAATCCAAGTCTACAGATGGCCAGTTTTACAATTACGGAAAAAGGCTATACCTTGACCAATCCATCTGGAGAGTTCATAGGCATGGTTGAGAAGGATTTTGAAACTGGTTTGGATCAACCGGTCCATGCCATGAGCATTGTCACATCGCTTGTCTACCGCAGATATTTGAAAGGCCAATATCCGATGACTTTCGTCAGCATGGATAACTGTTCCCATAATGGCGACAAGCTCAAAGCTGCCGTCTTAACGATTGCAAAGGAATGGCTCAAAAGGGGACAGGTGGAGGAAGGCTTTATTGCTTATCTTGAGGATGAAGGCAAGATCACCTTCCCTTTCACCATGATTGATAAAATTACGCCAAGGCCATCTGAAAAGGTGAAAGAAGCTCTTGTTGATCAAGGGATTACCGGCATGGATATCATAGTCACACCTAAAAATACGTATACGGCGCCTTTCGTCAATGCAGAAGTAAGTGAATATCTTGTCATAGAAGACAAATTCACGAATGGCCGTCCAGCTCTAGAGCAGGCGGGAATTATTTTTACGGACAGGGAAACGGTGAACAACATTGAAACGATGAAGGTAACCACTTGCCTGAATCCGCTTCATACAGCATTGGCTGTTTCCGGCTGCCTGCTTGGCTATACGTTGATTGCAGATGAAATGAAAGACGAAACACTGAGAAAGTTTGTAGAAATGATCGGTTATCAAGAAGGATTGAAGGTAGTGGTCGACCCTGAGATTATTAGCCCGAAAGCCTTCCTGGATGAAGTTTTGAACGAACGCTTTTCTAACCCTTATATCCCGGATACGCCGCAGCGCATCGCGTGTGACACCTCCCTAAAAGTTGGAATCCGCTTCGGTGAAACGTTGAAGTCCTATGTACAAAGGGAGGACCTGAATCCGGCTGATTTGAACGGTATCCCGCTTGCGATTGCAGCGTGGTGCCGCTATCTCCTCGGCATTGATGATGAAGGCAAGGCATTTACGCTAAGTCCTGACCCGCAGCTTGAGACCCTGAAGGCGGCACTTGATGGTGTTGCTTTGGGTGACCGAACATCTAATATAAATATAATCCTATCCAATGAAGCGATTTTTGGAGTCAATTTGTATGAGATAGGGTTGGGCGAAAAGATTGAGTCCATGTTCTATGACATGCTTGCCGGCACCGGTGCCGTGCGCCGTACTTTAGAGAAGTATGTTATATCAGATAAGGAAAAAATTGCGGTTAGATAGGTGTTGGTGGGTCATGCGAAGTTTGTCATGGCCCATTTCCTATTATTGACGACCCAACTTGCGGTACAAGTAAAAATTGGGCAGCCAATAAGCCGGATAGGCGACTGAAAAGGCAGCAAAAGTAAAAGTTGGGTAGCCAATAAGCCGGATAGGCGACCGAAAAGGCAGCAAAAGTGAGAATTGGGTAGCCAATAGCCGGATAGGCGACTGAAAAGGAAGCAAAAGTAAAAGATGGGTAGCCAATAAGCCGGATAGGCGACTGAAAAGGCAGCAAAAGTGAGAATTGGGTAGCCAATAGCCCGGATAGGCAACTGAAAAGACGTCACAAGTAAAAAATGGGCAGCCAATTAGCCAGATAGACGACCGAAAGGCAGCAAAAGTAAAAGTTGGGTAGCCAATAAGCCGGATAGACGACCGAAAAGGCGTCACAAGTAAAAGTTGGGTAGCCAATAGCGCGGATAGGCGACTGAAAAGACGTCATAAGTAAAAATTGGGTAGCCAATCACTTTATAGCTGCTAGTAGAAAAGAAATAAATGAAAGGTGGAGTAAATAATGAAAAAACTAGACGTATTAACGAAAATATCCGATTGTGGGGTCGTCGCTGTTGTAAGAGCCGATTCCAAGGAAGAGGCTATTAAAATATCAGAAGCATGTGTAGAGGGAGGCATTCAAGGAATTGAGGTCACTTTCACTGTAAAAGGTGCAGATGAAGTCATCAAGGAATTAGCTTCTATTTACGGAGAGAATTCAAATGTCGTCATTGGAGCGGGGACGGTTCTTGATGCAACGACTGCAAGGATCGCGATTCTTGCCGGTGCACAGTTTGTTGTTAGTCCGGCATTTGATGCAGATACAGCCAAACTATGTAATCTCTACCAAATCCCATATATGCCAGGATGCATGACGATCACCGAAATAAAGCAGGCGTTAGAGGCCGGAGTCGATATCGTGAAACTATTCCCTGGCAATGCATTCGGCCCTGACTTTGTCACAGCTATAAAAGCTCCTCTTCCACAAGTGAACATTATGCCAACGGGCGGAGTCAACCTGGATAATGTTGATAAGTGGATTAAAAATGGCTGCGTTGCGGTTGGTGTGGGTGGAAATTTAGTATCACCGGCCAAGCAAGGGAATTATGGCAAAATTACTGACTATGCCAAGCAATATGTCCAAAAAGTACAAGAAGCGAGAGGGAACGACTGATGAAAAAAATAGTTACACTTGGAGAAATTATGCTTCGCTTTTCCGTAGAGACTGGTGAACGGCTTGTTCAAGCTGATCAGCTTAGCATGCATTATGGCGGTGCAGAGGCAAATGTCGCCATTTCACTTTCCAACTTTGGACATGACGTCTATTTTGTTAGTAAAGTACCGGAAAATCCATTAGGCAAAGCTGTGGAGAGACATTTGAAATCCTACGATGTCCACACTGACTATTTGATTAAAGGCGGGGAACGGTTAGGTTCCTACTATCTGGAAACAGGCGTAGGACAAAGAAATGCCCAAGTGACGTATGATAGGAAGTACTCAAGTTTTTCAATGCTTAGACCAGATGAAATCGATTTTGATGAAGTTTTTTCAGGGGTAGAACTCTTTCATGTTACCGGAATCACCCCGGCCCTATCCCCAGGCTTAAAGGAACTTACGTTGCTTGCGCTTAAAAAAGCGAAGGAAAAAGGGATACTTACCAGTTTTGATTTTAATTACCGGGCAAAACTTTGGAGCCAGCAAGAAGCAGGAGATACGTTTAAAACATTACTTCCCTTTGTGGATATCTGCTCCTTCGGTGAATTGGATGCCGTATATATTCTTGGCCTAGATCAAGCCGACCCTTCCTTGTCCAAAGAGGATAGATTGAGATATTACTATTCAAAAATGGTTGAATTGTATCCAAACATTCAGTATATCAGTTCAACGTTTCGAACGATTATCTCTGCTTCAACCAATACGCTGCAAGGAAACTATTACACTGGCGGGGAGTTATACCAATCAGAGATTTTCCAGATTGATCACATCGTTGACCGCGTAGGCGGCGGTGATGCATTTGCCGCAGGTATTTTACATGGAATCTTAGAAAATAAGCCTTCCCAGGAACTTATCACATTTGCGACAGCAGCATCTGTCTTAAAACATACCGTTCATGGTGATTGTAATGTGTTTTCAATAGATGAGGTAGCTGCCTTTGCAAACAATGGTCCAGGGAAAATATCCCGCTAAATGTGGGAGAACAGGGGGGCGGTTCTTGTGGTCTGAACTTATTTCATTTACCGTGAAGTGATTAATTTTACTCCTTCGGGCAATTGAGTCCCATTTCATTGACCGTAAAGAGGAAAATAGCCCTCCCGCGGTAAATGGAGACCCGTTTCATTGACCGAAAAGAGGAAAATTACCCTCCCACGGTAAATGGAGTCCCATTTCATTGACCGTAAAGAGGAAAATAGCCCTCCCGCGGTAAATGGAAGTTCATTTACACCAAGAGAACTGTCCCTAAGGCATTTGCGACCGATTCGTGTTGACTTAAATAACACACAGAAGTAGAATTTAGTTTACAAGTATAGTGCAAAGAGGTGTCCACTTTGGGCCTTAATAGTATCTCTTCTCCCAACAGAAAAACATTGGGAAAAGCAGCCTATGATAAAATCCGTGAAGAAATTATTACATTAAATTTTAAGCCAGGACAAATGTTATCGGAAAGTGAACTGGCAGCTGTTTTAGGCGTAAGCCGTACACCGATTCGTGAAGCTTTTCTCATGCTCATGCGAGAAGAATTACTTGATATAATTCCACAGCGGGGGGCACGCGTTGCTTTAATATCAGTAAAGAAAGTGGAAGAAGCCAGGTTTGTAAGAGAAAGTTTGGAAATAAGTGCGTTCAAATCAGTGGCTAGAAACTGGAATCCTGATGATTTATGTCAAAAAGAAATGGAAGCAAAGGCGCTTGAATTAATTGAAAAACAACAACAAGCCGCGATAAAGGGAGAAAATATAGAATTCTTACAGTTGGATGAGGCATTTCATCAACTTTTTTTGGACCTTGTTGAAAACCAAACATTAAATTTTGTTGTGTTACAAATGAGAGGCCATTTGAATCGGATGCGTTACTTAGAGTTAAAGACACCAAACCATATGGAAAATGTGGTAAGTCAACATCGAAGTATCCTTCAAGCTGTTTTTTCCAATAACGAAGAGGAAACAGAGAAATTATTGCAGTACCATTTTAGCCACAAAAAAGACGAATTACCTGAAGTAATAGAAATGTATTCTGACTATTTTACTTCTTAACTAGACTTCATCATTAAACGTAAAAATCGACAGGCAGCACCTGTCGATTTTTTCTATACTGTCATTTTTACGGATTTCGTATTACTGGGATATTTAATGGGACGAACAAATCGGATGACTGATAAGGAAGCAAAGATTGCTAATCCGCCTGCAAGTAAAAACGCAGAGGTGAATGAACCAGATTTATCAACCAAGAACCCAGTTAAAGCAGGCCCGATGATCCCAGCAGTATTCGCCAAGAAGTGCATGAAGCCCCCTACTGAACCAACACTGCTTTGTTCCACAACGTCTTGGACGATCGCCCAGTAAATTGCCCCTGTCAAGTATAGGAAAAATACCGAAAATGCAACCAATGTTACCGCGCTGACTGTTGTTGTGACAAGGCCAGCTCCTCCGATACAAACAGCTGAAATAAATAGACAAGTTACCAGTACAACTTTTCTTGAGAATAGGACACCTTTATTGGTGAATTTTTTGAAAACAAAATCTGAAACAAATCCGCCAGAAGCTAGTCCAATAAATCCGACGATCCATGGGATCATGGTTATTACACTCATTTCTTTAACATCCATGTGACGAGCATCTACCAAATAACTTGGAAACCAAGTTAAGAAGAAGAATAAAATATAGTTATAGGAAAAGAATGCGAATGCTGTGAATAATACTGTTTTTTGTTTCAAATAAAACGTTAATGGACGTTTTTGCTTTGGAACCTGGTTGATTTTTACGACAGTTGACTTTTCCACAGATGCTTCCGGTTTTTCTTTAACAAATTTCCACCAAAATATTGCCCAAACAAGACCTAAAGCCATAATAAATAGGAAGGATATTTTCCAGCTGAATGATATGGCAATAAAACCTACAATTGGTCCTGAAATGGCTCCACCAAGAGGTGTTCCACTATTCGTTAAACCAACAGCAGACGCACGTTGGTCAGCAGGGAACCAGTTATTGACCATTTTACTGATTGTTGCAGAAAGCGGGCCCTCACCCATTCCAAATAAAACACGAATGACAATTAAACTTGTAAATCCAACGGCTAATGCAATTGCACCGCTAAATAATGACCAAACGATCATCGCAACAAACAGTGTAAGTTTCGCACCGTATTTATCAGAAGCCATTCCGCCAATAAAGTTGAAAATGGCATATCCAACAGAAAAACTACTAAAAATGATTCCCATTTGTGTGGCTGATAGTGATAAGTCTTCTTTAATAAATGGAGCACCAATGGACAAGGCAGAACGGTCTAAATAATTGATAACGCCAGCTATGAATAATAAGATCATTACAGGTAATTTATCTTTGGTGAACATCTTTGATAACATTTATTTACCCCCTAAAATTTTGTCAGCGCTTTCTTGCAATATCTAAAGCATCCCAATGGTTCTTTTAAAAGATTACTTGATCATCTGCAAATGATTCCTTAAGGGAATCATTTGCAGCCCCAGATTAGCTATTACACTTCAACAATCGCCTTAATTACCTTTGCCTCTGGTGTTAACCACTCTTCAAATTGATTGATCATCTCATCAAAGCTTGCCCGATGTGTAATATACGATTCGATATCCACTCCACCACTTTGAACGGCATTCACTACATATTCAAAATCTTTCCGAGTAGCATTGCGGCTGCCCATTAAGGTAAGTTCTTTTTTATGGAAATCAGGGTCATCGAATGAAATATTCCCCTTGGTTAAACCAACATAGATTAATTTTCCGCCATGTGCAGGAAAGTTAAACGCATCAGACATAGATTTAGCATTTCCTGTTGCATCAAATACAACTGTAGGCATTTCTCCATTTGTGATCTCGTTCAATTTCTCCACCGGATTATCCAATGCGTTTACAGTGTAATCGACACGGGCCCATTCACGGCAAAAAGCTAAACGTTCTTCGTTTACATCCATGGCAATCACTTTTGCCCCTTCATGCTTAGCAAAAGCCATGACCCCTAAACCAATAGGACCTGCTCCAATGACTAGAACGTACTCACCTTGCTTCAGTTCAGAACGTCTAACCGCATGTGCCCCTATACTTAGAGGTTCGATCATCGCTGACTGATCTAGTGTCAGCCCTGCTGTTTTGACTAAATGATTGTAAGGGACGGTGATCCATTCACTCATTCCACCTTCAATGTGGACACCCAAGACTCTCATATCTGTACAGCAATTCGTTTTTCCATTTCGGCAGGCAATACATTCACCGCAATTCATGTACGGAATAATTGATACTTGATCGCCTGCCTTAAAGCCAGCAGGGTTCTCACCGATCGACTCAATTTCACCAGAAAGTTCATGACCGAGTGTACGAGGATAACTGAAGAAAGGCTGGTTTCCTCTGTACGCATGGTAATCAGTTCCGCAAATACCAATGCGGCGGATTCGGACTAAAGCGTCACCCGTTTTTAGCTCAGGTTTTTCTACTTCAACCATTTTAAATTGATTCGGTTGTTCACAAACAATACTTTTCATTTGGAATGGCACTCCTTTATTTTACATGACAATTTTATTTATGAGACTTCTAGATTTTGGTAGTTAAAGAACGACTCCATCTTTGAAAATACTAATTTCTCTAAAACCAAACTTTTCATTATTGGTTTTCTTTTCTCCTGATGCGAGGTCAAGAATATATTGGAATAGATCAACTTTCAGTTCATCCATGGTTCTTCCTTCAAGCAGCTGTCCGGCATTATAGTCAATCCAATTCTTTTTGCGTTTGGCTAAATCGGAATTCGTCGCTAATTTTACGGTTGGTACCGGCCCTCCAAATGGGGTTCCTCTACCCGTTGTGAATAATACAATATGGGCACCCGCTGCAGTCAATGCAGTAACAGAGACAAGGTCATTACCGGGTGCGTTGATTAAATTCAATCCAGGTTTTACTACTCGTTCACCGTATGAACTTACATCCACAACGACAGCATGTCCGCCTTTTTGAGTACAGCCAAGCGATTTTTCCTCAAGTGTACTAATCCCACCTGCTTTATTACCTGGTGAAGGGTTTTCATAGATTACCTGATCATGACGAATAAAATATTCTTTAAAATCATTCACTAAGTGAACAATTTTATTAAAGACTTCCTCATTTTCTGCTCGATTCATCAAGATCGTCTCCGCCCCAAACATCTCAGGAACTTCTGTTAAAATTGCGGTGCCGCCATCAGCAACAATTAAATCAGATACCGCTCCAACTAAGGGATTTGCCGTTATACCAGAAAACCCATCAGAGCCGCCGCATTTCAATCCTATTTTCAGCTTTGAAACAGGTACCGGCTGCCGTTTAAATTGTTCTGCGTACTCTACTAATTCTTCAATTAAACGTAAACCAGTTTCTATTTCATCTTCTACTTCCTGGGACTTCATGAATTTTATGCGATTTGGAGGAAATTCACCAATCACCTCTTTAAAAGATTCAATTTGGTTATTTTCGCATCCTAGTCCTACAATCAAGACACTGGCTGCATTTGGATGTTGAGCCAAAGCAGCTAACAGCTTTTGTGTATTAGACAAATCATCCCCCAATTGGGAACATCCAAAAGGATGGGAGAAATGATAGATTCCATCGATTCCGCGATCCTTAAACTGTTCACTTGCCATTTTAGCAAGAGCTTCACATGTTTTATTAATGCAGCCTACCGTATTGATAATCCAGACTTCATTTCGGATTCCAGCTTCTCCATTTTCACGAAGATATCCCTGGAAGGTATGCTCCGATTCCTTTTTGACTTCCTGTTGGCTGATTGGTTGATAGGTATAATCCAAGATTCCCTTTAAACCGGTTTCAAGATTGTGGGTATGTACCCATTCTCCAGCAGAAATGTCCCTCTTTGCCTTACCAATTGAATAACCAAACTTGAGAACATCCTCCCCTTTATGTACAGGGCGGACTAAAATTTTATGCCCTTTAGGAATATCCTCTTGGATAGAAATATTGATTATGCCGTTTTCTTCGGTTTGAATTTGAAGATTTTCGCCCTGATGGACCTCATGCAAGGAAATGACCACATCGTCTTTGGAATGCAATTGCACTACTGTACTCATTCATTTTCCTCCCAGCTTTTAAAAATTTTGTAAACGAAGAGAAGAAAACCCTTTCATTTTTAGGAATGATTATCTCTAACATTTGCTTTCTTTTATATTAATCAACAAGAATCGAAATATAAATTACATGTTTTGCTTTATTTGTACCATTTTTTGATATAAGATATCTTTGGGTGATGAGCTAAATGAGAACAGTTCAAAAAATTTCAAACAACAATTTATTGTTTCCTTTTTCTTTTGTTTATCAAGATACGAAAAGTCCGCAGAAGGAATTGTCTGATCATATTCACGACTACTATGAAATTGTCTATGTCTATAGCGGAAAAGGGACTTTTTTCATTGATGACAATTTCTATGACATGCGGCAAGGTGATGTATTTCTTATCCCAAATGATACGATTCATCGTGCCATGCCTGATAAGGATGATCCGGTTACATCTACGATCATTTTTTTCAGCCCGACGTTAATTTATAATATTTTAATAGATGATGCTTTTTCTTTTTTACATTTGTTTGAGAGGGCAAAAAAAGTGAAGAATTATAAAATTGCTCTTTCACAGGATAATCAAAAGAAGATGGAAGGGAAGCTCTTAACCATTAATCAAGAAACGGTAAATAACCAACTGGGTAATAAGCATGCTTCTTTACTGATGGTTCATCAGATTATTCTAGATTTATATCGTGCCCATACGGATCATGAACAGCACTTAATCGAAAGGAACACTTACGGACCTGAGTGGGTTAAAGAAATTTTAGTCTATATTAATAGCAATATAAGCCAGCCCTTGAACCTGACCGAATTGGCGAGCCAGGCCCTTGTCAGTACCTCTCATTTCAGCAGAGTATTTAAACAAACAACCGGGATGGGATTGACGGTGTATTTAAACACCAAAAGAGTCATTAAAGCCAAAGAACTTTTAATAGAAACCAATCATTCTGTTTCGTATATCGCAGAAATATGCGGCTTCGAAAGCATGACCCATTTTCATAGAATCTTTAAGAAATATATAAATATGACTCCAGCCAATTTTCGAAAAGAGCATAAAATAGCACTTTAGCGGGAAAAAACACAGGGCCATCACCTGTGTTTTTTTGTTCCTTCATATCAAAATCGGATATAAACACAGCAAAACCTGTTAGTTTTCTTCCTTTTATTGATGATAAAATAAAGTCATATATTGTTAACGCTTTCAGATTTTAATTAAAAGGGATGATTCATTCAATGCAAAGATTAACGAAGGAAACTTGGGCTGATTACAGGGAATATCCGGAAAAGGTCATACAGTTTGGTGAGGGAAATTTTTTAAGGGGCTTTGTTGATTGGAAAATCGACAAAATGAATAAAGAAGCAAATTTTAATGGCAGTGTAGTTGTCGTTCAGCCAAGAGAACATGGAAAAATTATTCCTAAATTAAATGAACAAGACGGGTTATACACACTTTACCTGCAAGGAATCAAGAATAAGCAAGCGGTTAGAGAGCATCACGTGATCAATTGTATCAGCAGGGGAATTAACACCTATACAGATTACTCGCAGTATATAGAGCTGGCAGAAAACCCTGAATTAAGATTTATCTTTTCTAACACAACCGAGGCGGGTATTTATTATGAGGAAAATGATCAATTGGAGGACCAGCCGCAGAAAAGTTATCCGGCGAGGTTAACAGCTCTTTTATACCAACGATTTAAAGTATTCGCTGGTGATACTAATAAAGGATTTATCATTATTCCTTGTGAGTTAATTGATCGAAATGGTGAAAAACTGAAGGAAATCGTCCTTCAACATGCGCACACTTGGAAGCTGGGAGACGAATTTGTTCATTGGCTCCATGAGGCCAATACATTCTGCTGCAGCCTTGTCGATCGAATTGTTCCTGGTTATCCAAGTGACACGATTAATGAAATCACGGAAGAATTAGGCTATCAAGATGACCTTGTTGTCGTAGGAGAACAATACTATCAATGGGTCATTGAAGGTCCAGATTGGATTAAAGAGGAGTTCCCAACTGACAAAGCAGGTCTTGATGTTAAATTTGTCAGCAATATGACACCCTATCGGACAAGTAAAGTCAGAATTCTAAATGGTGCCCATTCTGCCATGACTCCTGTTGCTTATTTATACGGATTAGACACGGTGGGGGAAGCTGTGACAAATGAAATCACCAAGAAGTTTGTGGAAGAGTTAATTTATGAAGAAATTATTCCTGTATTAGAGATGCCAGAACAAGAATTGAAGCTTTTTGCAGAGGCTGTGCTGGAAAGGTTTATGAATCCATTTGTTACTCACTATATGAGCAGCATTGCCTTAAACTCCATGTCTAAGTTTAAAACCAGGGATTTACCGTCTTTGCTAGAATATCTGGACAAGAAGAAGGAACTCCCTAAAAAATTAACCTTCTCGCTTAGTGCCTTAATCAGTTTCTACAAAGGAAAAAGAGGGGAAGAAGAGATTCAGCTACAGGATGATCAAGATATTTTAGTTCTGTATAAATCCTTATGGGAAAACTATGATGGAACAGACAGCGGTATAAAACAAATCGTTACATCTGTACTTGCTTATGAAAAGGTTTGGGGTATGGACCTAAACAATGTGCCAAAGTTAACAGATGCTGTGACGAATTATCTCATTAAAATTGAAAATGATGGGATGAGAGAAGCTATTAAAGAGGTTATTAAAATGAATGGCAGAATTGAAGTGGGTTGATCCCGATCAATTTTATACTATATGCAAAATGGCAGGGAATGAGGTGATATTAACACCTTGTTCTTTTTTCTGTTTAAAAGACCTATCTGGAATCTATTAATCTATCTGTTTTTATGGTATCGCAAATAAAGGAGCTAGTTTCGCAAACAAATCTATTATTTCGTAAAAAACTCTCTCATACCTGTTCGGATATTAGGCTCATTTGCTGAAATGGGCCTCTTTTTAGTTACCATTTTGATGGTTGGGTACTTGGTTAATAGGGTTTGAACATTTTATCTGCCACTTTGGAGACTTTATCTGCCACTTTTGGAAAATATCAGCCGCTTTCCCGCTTTTATCGGCCACTTTTAGAATATATCTGCCGCTTTTCCATTTTTATCGGCCACCTCCCGTTTTCCTACTATAATCCCAGGGGACCATTCAAGTGGTCACTTTAATCTCCTCAAAAAAAGCCAGAGGAAACGTCCCCTTCTCTTAAGACTAAATTAAGGTTGGCGTTTCATAATGCAGACATGGACTTAGTAAGCATTTAAAAATTGAAAGGAGTCCTTCACATGCAAAAAAAGAAATTTACCTCTTGGGGAGTGAGCTTTGCCAGTCTTGCTCTTGTCGCGGGAATGATGTCATATATGGGAATTACCAATAAAGATACAACAAGCACAACAACTACAGTAGCAACAACACAAAATTCAACTCAAGTCTATCAAAGTGAGAGCAACCAAGATTCATCAATCACCTATGAGGTCCCTAGCCGAACTACTGATACTAGTACATCAACTGATACTAGTGAATCTACGGATACTTTTGAAACTAGGCAGTCAGATGACCAATCTTTTTCACAAGACCATTCGTTTCCAAGTCAACATGGAGGCTTTGATACGACAACCGGAGGAACCTGATGAACGATGGTGCATTTGAGACTACTACAGGAGGAAATTGAACATGTATAAGTATAACTTTAATTCTATGAGTACAATGGTACAACTATCAATCAATCAAGAACTATTCGCCAATGATCTCATGCCAGTATACAAATTATTTGCCTCTGTTGAAGACACCTGCAGCCGGTTTAAAGAAGATAGTGAGTTATCCAAGTTAAATCAGCAGCTAGGGCAGGAAGTCGAGGTATCGGATCAATTATTTAGTATTTTAAAAGAAGCACTTAGATTTTACGAAGAAACAGATGGAGTATTTCATCCTGGTATTTTGTCAGCAATTGAAAACTGCGGGTATACAAAATCGATTGAGTATATTAAAGGGAGGGAGTTGCTGGCTCCATCCCCTATAGCCCCAGTGTTTACGAAAATGAGACCTTATCAATTAGATGAGGAAAGACAAACAGTGGTTTTGCATACTCGTATTGATTTAGGTGGAATCGCTAAGGGCTGGGTGGTCGATCGTGCAGCTGATATATTATCCGATATTGGATATGGATTTGTTAATGTTGGCGGAGATATACGGATCTTTGGAAGTCTGCCGCGGCACTTAAACATTGGTATTGAAGATCCCTTTGACCCATCAAAAATGCTCTCTTCCGTCCAAGTAACTGATGGGGCTGTCGCCACATCTACTTCGATGAAAAGAAGATGGAAAGTGAATGGAAGTAGTAAGCATCACCTGATTGATGCCACAACAGGCGAACCGTCTGCGAGCAAGATTATCTCTTCTACGGTAACGGCGCCTACGGCAGTTGAAGCAGATGTATTAGCGAAAGTAGTTCTATTATTGGGAGAAGAGCGCGGAAAGGCATTGCTTTCTATCAAAAAGAATCCAGCGGTTATCATAAATGAAGCAAAAGAAATTTGGAGAGGTGGCGAATAAAATGGAATCTCTTGAATGGTATGCAATCCGAGCTACAGGGATTGTCGCATATCTATTATTATATTTAGCGGTCACTAGGAATTTTGCTGATTGATACTTATATGAAATTTAGTTGGTCTGATATTCTAATTCCATTTAGCGGCAGCTATGAAACGGTTTCTATGGGATTAGGTTCGATTGCGACGTATATCTTAATTTTAACGATTGTCACTTCGAAGTTCCGTAAGAAAATTGGTTACCAAAGATGGCAGAAGCTGCATGCTCTTAACCCCATTCTTTATATTCTAGTTACTGTACACGGGTTAATGAGTGGTACGGATTTCCAAGGGACGGTTTTAGCGGTGGTTAATATCGTACCAGTAGTTCTCATGTTAGGAATGTTTCCTTCTGATAAGAAGAAGTTAATGGAGGGGAATGGAGCAATTTAGAAATGGGTTGGAGGTTTCTCCAAGCCATTTTTTTATTTCCCCAACCTGACCTTAATTTCCATATTTTTATAGAAGCATAGATAACGAGAGATTGTATCATAGAGTAAGAAGTAATATACACAAATATATTCTCTATATCGGTAAAATATAAGATGATCTGCACAAATAAGAAGGTTTTATTTGATAACTATGGCATTTTTTGGGATATAATGCGCAAAAGATAAACGCTTACAAGACTTTTAATTGATAATTTTCAGAATAATTGTTGACTTTTTTCGACTTAGTAATTAATATAATGTTATATAACGTTACTAATCTTTGCGAATTATATTACTATTCTATAATAGTGAAAAAATTGAAGAAAAATAATAAGGAGGATGGAAAAAAATGAAAAAGGGAATTTTAAAATCAGTAACAGGGATCGCATTAAGTGCGCTTCTCACTATTTCATTAGCAGGTTGTGGAACATCAGAGAAGGCTGAAGCAAAGGAAGGAATAAAGGAAAAAGGGAAAATTGTTGTTGGTATGATGGCTGCTACACCTCCGTATGAGTTCCACGCCGTTGACGGTGGAAAAGATAAAATTATTGGTTCTGATATTAAGTTAATCGATGAAGTAACAAAAGATTTAGGTGTTAAATATGAAATTAAAGATATGGATTTCGATGGTTTGTTAGTTGCTCTTCAAGCTGGAAAAATTGACATGATTGTTTCGGCTATCAGTCCAACAGAGGAAAGAGAAAAAAATGCAGATTTCACAAATGTGTACTATAAAGATAGACACGTAATGGTCGTTCGTAAAAAAGAAGTGGACAAGTTTACATCAAATGACGATTTGAAGAAAGCAAGAATTGCTGCGATTAAATCTTCTGTACAACAACAAATAGTAGAAAAAGAATTTCCAAATGCGGAGTTAAAATTATTAGGAAAGTCTACTGAATTAGCGATGGATTTAGCAGCTAACAAAGTCGATGCAGTCCTAGTAGATCGCCCGACTGCTACACTTCTTATTAAAAGCAACCCTAAATTAGCGTTAACTGAACTTCTATTTGATGACGATACAGCAGGGGCGGCAATTGCTCTGCCTAATGGTACAGATAAAGAAGTTATGGATCAGATTAATAAGACGATTGAAAGAACAAAACCTGAATATGAAAAGTGGTTAACAGACGCAATGTCAAAAGTAAAACAAAATTAATGGTATTCAAATAGTTATCCCGATCTGATACAAAGCTTATTTCTAACCTTTTATCAGATCGGTTTCGAGAGTTGTAAAAACCACTTTAAAAGGGGGGAGTCAATTGAATTTTTCATTTCTTGGAACATATTATCAATTTTTCTTAACAGGGATCTATATAACCATCATTTTAGCTGTAATTGCAGTGGTATTAGGAAGTATCCTTGGTGTTGCCCTAACCCTTTTAAGACGGTCCAGATATAAAGTCGTAAAGTTAATTGGGGACATTTATGTTGAATTTGTAAGAGGTACACCGCTCCTTGCTCAAATTTATATTATTTACGTCGGAGTACCTGCTCTTTTTAATGGAAGTGATATTCCGGATTTGGCGGTAGGTGCAATCGCCTTGTCGCTTAATGCTGCAGCATATATTTCTGAAACAATTCGATCCGGTATTGAAGCGGTTAGTAAGGGTCAAATGGAAGCGGCAAGAAGCTTGGGGATGAATCAAAGACTCGCAATGTTCGACATTATTATGCCTCAAGCATTTAAAAACATTTTACCGGCCCTAGGTAATCAGTTTATAGGCAGTATAAAGGATTCTTCAATCGTCTCTGTTATCGGTGTGGCTGAGCTGATGTATAAAACAACCATTGTTAGAGGAAATACAGCATTAGGCTTGGAACCAATCATCGTAGCCTCACTTGGCTATCTAGTACTGACATTTACATTGTCGAGATTACTGGGGATTGTTGAAAGGAGGTTGAAGACTAGTGATCACCGTTAAGGATTTACATAAGAGTTTTGGAAAAAATGAAGTTTTAAGAGGGATCGATGTCACGATCAAAAAGGGGGAAGTAGTGGTTGTCATTGGTCCTTCAGGCTCAGGTAAAAGTACGTTCTTAAGATGTCTCAACCTATTGGAAGTTCCAACAGGCGGAAGCATTGTGGTGAATGGGCAAGATATTACAGCTAAGAGTGTCAATATTGACAAAGTAAGAGAAAAGATGGGGATGGTTTTCCAACAATTTAATTTATTTCCCCACAAAACGGTTTGTCAAAATATCTGCCACGCTCCCATTAAAGTAAAGGGAATGAAGCAAGCAGAAGCAAAGGAATTAGCGGAAGAGCTATTAAAAAAAGTAGGTTTATTGGAAAAGATCAACGCTTATCCTTCTTCTTTGTCCGGCGGCCAGCAGCAGCGGATTGCCATCGCAAGGGCACTAGCGATGAAGCCTGATGTTATGTTATTCGATGAACCTACATCTGCTTTGGATCCTGAAATGGTTGGAGAGGTTTTGGCGGTTATGAAAGACCTTGCCAAAGAAGGCATGACCATGGTCGTTGTTACACATGAAATGGGATTTGCCAAAGAAGTGGGCGACCGAATTCTGTTCATTGATCAAGGAATGATTATGGAAGAAAATAACCCAAATGAATTTTTCGAAAATCCAAAGCATCCAAGGACGATTGATTTCTTATCAAAGGTGCTATAAGAGAGGTTCTAATAATGAAAGTAATTGGAATAGGTGACAATGTAGTAGATAAATATGAACACATTCGTACCATGTATCCAGGTGGAAATGCCCTGAATTTCGCCGTCTATGCCAAAAGGCTTGGCGTGGAAGCAGCATTTCTGGGTGCATTTGGAACAGATTGTGAAGCAGCACACGTACAGGAAAGCATCCAGGAAATTGGACTAGATACTAGTCATTGTAAGGTTTATGAAGGAGAGAACGGCTGTGCCAGAGTGACCCTGAAAGACGGAGATCGGGTATTTATAGGAAGCAACCGCTGCGGTGTATTAAGGGAGCAAGGATTAAATTTAACATCTGGGGATCTAAGCTATATCAAAGAATTTGATTTAGTCCACACAGGCCTTTATGGGTTTACGGAACCGGAATTGGCGAGGATTAAAGAGTTGGATGTTCCAATCGGCTTCGATTTTTCATCCGATTTTACTGAAAATCATGTAAATGAAATTGTTCCATTTGTGGATTATGCCTATTTTTCCTGCAGTCATCTAAAGACAGATGAGATGCTTAATCTGATGTTAAAGGTGACAAAAATGGGCTGCAAATTGGTGCTATGCACCATGGGGGAAAAAGGAGCTCTATTATTCGATGGCGATAAATTCTACGTGCAGGAACCAAAGCTTGTTAAAGCAATCGACACAATGGGAGCGGGCGATTCTTTCATCACTTGCTTTATGGTGAACTACATAAGCCAAATCAAAGAAGGCATTTTAGAACAAGACCAAATCATTACCATGAGCCTGGAGAAAGCAGCTGTTTTCTCATCCCAGCAATGCCTGGATGATGGCTCCTTTGGTTACGGAAAGGTATATGATTGGTAGATTCATGTCTATGAAAAGAAGAGAACAAATAGCGGGAATAAATGTTCATTAGATTATTTTTTAGATGCAAAGGCTCTATAAATATAAAGATTATTGGAGGAGAAATAAGTGGAACTAAATTACATCATTAGACAAATTCAGGAAAAGCAGCCAAATATCAAGAGTGTATTTTTTGTAGGATGTGGTGCATCTAAGGCAGAATTATATCCTGCAAATTATTTCTTAGAAGGAAATGCAAAACAACTTCGTACAAGTCTACATACAGCAAACGAATTTAACTATGTAACTCCAATTTCTGTTGATGAAACTAGTATCGTCATCACATGTTCTTTAGGAGGAACAACTCCAGAAACGGTAACAGCTACTTCAAAAGCTAAAGAATTAGGCGCACACGTTATCTCGGTTACACACGTTGAAGATTCTGCCATCACTAAAGATGCTGACTATGTTGTTTACCATGGCTGGGAAGCAAACTACGCTGCAAAATTGGAAAAAATGACAAAAGTTCTAGGACTTGCTGTTGAAATTTTAAACCAATTTGAAGGCTATGAGCACTACAACAAAATGCTGGACGGCTTCTCAAAAATTTATGATTTAATTGAATCTTCAGTGGCAACTGTTCTTCCGCAAGCAAAAGCATTTGCTGATTCTTACAAAGATGAGCCCGTCATTTATGTAATGAGCAGCGGGGCAACTCACGAAGTAGCTTACGCTTTCTCTATCTGTTTGCTAATGGAAATGCAATGGATCAACTCTGGAAGCTTCCATGACGGTGAATTCTTCCACGGACCATTCGAAATCGTTGACAAAGGCATACCATTCCTATTATTGATGAATGACGGCCGCACAAGAGCAATGGATTCAAGAGCACTTGAGTTCCTGAATCGATTTGATGCAAAAACAACTGTTGTTGATGCGAAAGACTTCGGCTTAGGCTCTGTGATTGCAAAAGAAGTGGTTGATTACTTTAACCCAATGCTAATTACTGGTGTGATCCGTGTTTATGCAGAACAATTGGCAATTGCCCGTAACCATCCGCTATCAAAAAGAAGATATATGTGGAAACTGGAATATTAATCTATTAATTATAAACAAAACAGGTATCGTTATTAACGATACCTGTTTTGTTGAATGGAATAAGTGGACAGAAGCAAATTTTTTCTAAGGGAATAAGGAAACTTCTCCGCCATTGACAGAGAAGTTTACAGATCCTCTAAGTTGTGATGGTTAAAGCAATTAATTCAGTCCGTGTTTTAAAATTAGAAGTATGAATCGGGACTTTGTTTTCATCGTAAACGATTTTATCGTTATTAAATAATGTATCACCAATTTCACAATCTAAATATTCGGCCTCATGACCTGTAGCCGGGACAACTGTAATGATTTTACGGGTAGAAGCGGAACTCATGTTAACGTTATATATATTTTTTAAAACATCATAGGTTGAAATATTTTCAAGGAAGTGGCTGGCTAAATCTGGAAAGCGCTCTAAGGAGTAATGAGTTTCATCTAGGGTAAAAGGGTAATCATCCATAAACATTAGCCGGACGAGCCTTAATACAGGTGTGTCAATTGCAATTTGAAGAGATTCCGCTATTTCAGGAGAAGCTTTTATTTCCTCACAAACAAGAATCCGCTTTGAAGGACTTTTTCTTAACTGTTTGTTAAAGTCAGTAAAACCATCAACGGAAACTAATTCCCTTGCGAGTTTCGTCCGCATGACAAAGGTACCTTTTCCTTGCTTGCGCTCTAGAAGACCTTCCTCGGTCAATTCCTGAATGGCTCTTCTAACTGTTATTCGGCTTACACCATAGATCTCACATAATTGTACTTCATTAGGAAGCCTCTCACCCTGTTTATAAATTCCTTGCAAAATCGCATCCTTAATGATTTGTTTTAATTGGTCATATAAAGGTGTTGAAATAGAATTGTTTAATTTCATTGTATATGTTCCTTTCAAACAATTAAGTCGTTATATAATATTATATAACAAAAATGATTTTAATGTAATATTGATTTTTCATTTCTTACTATTCTTAAATATATTAACCTTTATGACTGCAAAAATTTTAAGTTAGTAATTTTCAGAATATAGTTGACATTTTTACATTTGAGGACTATTATAATGTTATATAACATTATAATATATAATATAACTTATGGAGGAGAAAAAAATGGAACTAAATCATATCATTTCACAAATTAAGGAAAAACAACCGGAAATAAAGAGTGTTCATTTTGTAGGCTGCGGTGCTTCAAAAGCAGAATTATATCCTGCAAAATACTTCCTGGAGGCTAATTCCAAACAGCTTCGTGTCAGTTTATTCACAGCAAATGAATTCAATTATGCTACTCCAGTATCTGTGGATGACACCAGCATTGTTATTACATGTTCTCTAGGTGGATCTACACCAGAAACTGTTGCTGCTACGACAAAAGCAAAAGAATTAGGCGCTCATGTAATTGCTGTTACATATGAAGAAGGTTCTGCCATTACAAAAGATGCGGATTATGTAGTTTACCATGGCTGGGCAGCTAATTATGCAGCGAAAATGGAGAAGATGACCAAGGTATTAGGTCTAGCAGTTGAAATCCTAAATCAATTTGAAGGCTATGAGTACTACGGCAAAATGCAAGATGGATTTTCTAAAATCTATGATTTAATCGAAAATGCTGTATCATCTGTGCTTCCACAAGCAAAGGCATTTGCAGATGCTTACAAAGATGATCAAACCATTTACGTAATGAGCAGCGGTGCAACTCATGAAGTAGCGTACTCTTTCTCCATCTGCTTACTAATGGAAATGCAATGGATCAACTCAGGAACTTTCCACGATGGAGAATTCTTCCACGGTCCATTCGAAATAGTAGACAAAGATGTACCATTTTTATTATTGATGAATGATGGCAGAACAAGGGACATGGATTCACGCGCACTTGAGTTCCTAAATAGATTTGATGCTAAAACAACTGTCGTTGATGCAAAAGACTTTGGCTTAGGTTCTGCCATTTCAAAAGAAGTGGTTGATTACTTTAACCCAATGTTAATTTCAGGTGTATTACGTGTGTATGCAGAACAATTAGCTTTAGTTAGAAATCATCCACTTACAAAAAGAAGATACATGTGGAAGTTAGAATACTAATCTATATATTTGGTATAATCTTCCCAACCGATTAAATGCTAAAAAGCCTATAGACTTGTCTACAGGCTTTTTGGTTCAATTATTTAATAATTTTTGAATCACCAGGTGTGTTAGATTTGGTACTATTTCAAATGAATAAGTCATTTCCAGTCTTTCAAGTTTCTTGTGAGCATCTAAACCATAAGGGCCGATATTGATTAGTGGTACATTGATATCGCGAATGTCTTGAAGGCAAGGGTGGTAGCCCTTGCCTTTACAATAAGTACATATATATTAGGATAGTTGATACCACGGAAACAAGAGAACCGTACTCATACTTACCCCACTTTTAGCATAATCAACATACAAACTGAATTTAGAAATGGGTTGGAGGTTTCTCCAAGCCATTTTTTTTTGTGCAACTTGTATTTTTAAAAAGGCTATGTTCAGAATCGTATTATTAAAAATAACGATTCTATTTCTAATCGTTTAAACGCCCCCGATATGAATAATACTATTAGATAGTGAAAAACGTTTAGAAGAAGGGAGACGCCATGTTACATACAGTTGTATCGTACTTAAGATTGGGGCTTCCCCTTATCTATATGATTGGTACCTGGCGGTTTGCTGATTGGAGAAATTGGAGGAAATACTATCCCACCATCCTTTTTATCATAAGTGTGAACTTTTTTATCTCTGTTCTGATGTATGAATACCCATTATGGACCTTTCGTGGTTCGTTCATCATACCTAACCATACCATTGCGGATTTTACTTTAACTTTTATCACCTTCCCATGTCTGACCTTACTCTACTTATCCTTATACCCATATCACTCACGTTGGTCTAAGCAAGTTTTCTATATTGGCGTCTGGTTTATTGTTGAGGTGATCACGGAGTATCTGTTCAGGTGTGCCAAACTGATCTCCTATTCTCATGGTTGGAATTTTGGCTGGTCATGCGTGGTTTGGATATTTTTGTTTATTGGACTACGTCTCCACCAGACACGGCCGCTTTGGGCATGGGGCCTTTGCTTTGTGTGTTCTGTTTTTCTAATCCTATACTTTCACATTCCGGTTACGAAGTTTAGATGATTTAAGTGACTCAATACTACAACGCACTTAACGTTGGGGGATCAGGTTAAGCACCAGAGTTGATTAATAGGCGGAAAAATTCCGCCTAATTGGTAATCAAGTGGGTTTGTTTTGGGAACGATACATATTCATTTTAATTCCACACATCATTCGCAATCGAAATCACATGTCTAACTTTATCCCATTGCTGTTCTTCTGTTAATAGATTTCCTTCTTCGGTAGAATGTGTTCAACCAAAAATTATCTGCTCAAGCGTTAAAAATATAATGGAAAAGCTAAAATTGCTTTACAGTGAATGGGGAACAGCTAATGAATATATATATTTAGAAAATTTTTAAAATTTTAATTTTTGGAAAAAAGTATTGAAAATGTTTCTGACGAAATATATAATAATTTCAAACTAGCAGTGAGACTTTAAAATACCTATTTAGTAATAACGTTACATAAAAGGAAATCTAATAGGTTTAAAATTTTTTATACAATTAATTTCACCACTGGAGAAATTAATTGTATAAATATGAAAAAAACGTAAGATTAGCAGTGGATTTTATGTTAATTACAAACATCGTGTAAAAAACTAATCACTCGGATTTAAGATTAATTCTATCCATTGTTCTGTAATACCAACATGAAGATAGAAGGAATCAGAATCATATTCTATCAAGGGTATAGCTGAGAATATCACAACAAGACCGAAATACCTGGAAAAAATAATAAAAGGGGGAAATCAATTGAGAAAGGCACATTTTTGGAAAATGCTGCTGGTAGTTGTAATCTCGGCGGTGTTGGTTGTTGGATGTTCTAGTAAAGAAAGTAGCGGGGAAAAGAAAGAAGGCAGCAAAAAAGAAGACAAAGAAATGGTGATCGCTGTAAATGAAAATTTCATTTCAATGGATCCGCATAATACAGGAGATACCAATTCTAACTCCGTACAATCAGCTATGCTTGAAGGACTTTTAGGATTTGATGCAGAAGGGAAAATTACCCCAAAATTAGCTGAAGCGTATAGTGTCAGTGACAATGCGTTGGAATACACGTTTAAATTGCGAAAAGGTGTAAAGTTCCACGATGGGGAACAGTTTGATGCAGAGGCAGTAAAAGCCAACTTTGAACGAATTATGAAGGACGATAGTCTGCGTTTAAATAGCCGTGGGTTTAACCTTATCACAAACATCCAGACTATCAATGATTATGAAATGAAAATTACTCTAAAAGAACCTTATGCAGGGATGTTAACACGATTTGTTTCCGCAAAGATTCTTAGCCCTAAGCTGCTGGCTGAGGGAAAAGATAAAATCGGTAAAAATCCAGTCGGTACAGGACCTTTTAAGTTTGTGGAATGGGTTCAGGGAGACCATTTAACAGTAGAACGATTTGATGGTTATTGGGAAAAAGCCGACCGTGTCAAGAAAATCACTTATAAACCGGTTCCGGAAAACGGTTCAAGGGTAGCCATGTTAAAAACAGGGGAGGCTCAAGTAATCTATCCGTTACCAAGTCAAAACTTAAAAGAATTAGAGAGCAATGATGCTATTAAAGTTGAAAAAATCCCTTCTACCATTGCTCGTTATGTATCGATTAATACCATGAAAAAACCGTTTAATGATCCTCGTGTCCGCCAAGCCTTAAACTATGCGGTAGATAAGGATGCTTTTATCAATGTAGTGAACGCAGGATTGGGATTGCCGTTAGACTCGATTATTCCTAGTAAAACACTTTATTACACAAAACAGGAAGAATATAAACAAAATATTGAAAAAGCAAAACAGTTGCTAAAAGATGCAGGGTATAGAAAGGGCTTTAAAGCAGAAATTTGGGGGAATACCAATTCCGATACGATGAAAGGGATGCAGTTTATTCAGCAGCAACTAAAAGCGATTGGTGTAGATTTAAAAATTAAATCAATGGAAGAAGGTACCCTATCAGACGAAATTTTCAGAGCACAAAAACCTGAGGATGCAAAGCTGCAGATGTGGTACGTAAGTTGGTCAGCATACCCATCCGATACCACCAATGCAACAAAACCGCTATTTTATGGCGGCTCCTTCCCTCCGGATGGTGCTAACACTGCTTATTATAAAAATGACCAAGTAGACAAATGGATTGAAGAAGTGAATAAAACGGGAGATACCACGAAACTGGCAGAAATCTATAGTAATATTCAATCAACCATCTATAAAGATGCTCCATGGATTTTCCTAGGTGTGGATGAAATTCTAGATGGTAAGAGAGCAAATGTTGAAGGTGTGAACATTACGCCGGATGGTGGAATTGACGTTACTAATGCAAATATTAAGTAGAAATTTCTCGTAATTAAAGAGGCGGAGGGATGTTTCCCGAAGCTTCTTTCCTTCTTTGTTAGGGCCATCAAGAACAAATAACCTTCGGAAGAAAAGCCTTTTCCGGCAAAGAGATTTGACTATTGGATTTTGTTAGAAAGGGGTAATCAATAATGCTCCAATATATTGTTAAAAGAATACTTGAAATGATTCCTATCCTATTTATCGTTTCGATATTAATCTTCCTTTTTACCCACTTAATTCCGGGAGACCCTGCACGTTTAGTTGCAGGTAAAGATGCCTCGTTAGAAGAGGTAACCAAGATTCAAGTAGAACTTGGACTCAATCAACCCATATGGGAGCAATATGTTACCTATATGAGTCATTTATTTCAAGGTAATTTAGGAACATCACTAAATACAAAACTACCCGTATCGGATATGTTTGTCGACCGTTTTATGCCGTCTATTTTTTTAACATTAGCGAGCATGGTATGGGCTTTAGTAATCGGTTTATTGATTGGAACGTTATCAGCTGTTTTTAAAAATAAATGGCCGGATTATCTAGGGATGGTTGCGGCGGTTTCTGGAATCTCGTTACCAGGTTTTTGGTTAGGATTAATCCTCATTCAAATTTTCTCTGTACAGCTGGGATGGTTTCCAACAGGCGGTGCAGAAGGATGGAAAAGCTATATTTTACCTTCATTAACGCTAGGCGCAGGGATTATGTCGATGCTTGCTCGTTTTACGAGGTCCTCATTGCTCGAAACGCTCAAAGCTGATTTTATCCGAACGGGACGTGCGAAGGGGCTAAAGGAGTCTGTTGTGATTCCTAAACATGCGTTAAGAAACTCGTTAATTCCGGTTGTTACCATTGCAGGGCTGCAGTTTGGATTTTTATTAGGTGGATCTGTAGTGGTAGAAACGGTTTTTAGTTTTCCAGGAATGGGTCGTTTATTAATTGATTCTATTGCCTTTAGGGATTATCCCGTCATTCAGGCAGAATTATTATTATTCTCTGTTGAATTTATTCTCGTCAATTTAATTGTTGATATTTTATACAGTTATCTCAATCCTAAGATTCGATACGCAGCTTAAAGGAGGGCAGTCATGGAAATATCGAAAGCAGTCAATCAGACTAATACTAGAATCATAGAAAAAAAGTATTCACCTCTTAAAGATTTTTGGAAGAATTGGAAAAGGCAAAAGACCGCGTTCTGGGCAAGCCTATTTATTCTCTTGTTAATTATCATAGCTGCTATTGGACCTTACATGGCACCCTATGATCCTTATAAACCTGACTATAATGTCATGCTGCAAGGCCCCAGCAAGGTACACATAGCTGGAACGGATGAATATGGCCGGGACATTTTTAGCCGTTTGCTGGCAGGTGCAAGAATTTCCCTGACGGTTAGTTTTCTTTCTGTATTTTTGGGAGCCATCGGAGGAACTCTTTTAGGACTTATCAGTGGATATTTTGGCGGCTGGTTAGATCGCCTTATCATGAGATCAAGTGATGTCATGTTTGCTTTTCCAGATATCTTATTAGCTATTGCCATTGTTGCCATCCTAGGGCCTGGCTTAAACAATGTGGTGATAGCGGTAGCCGTTTTTAGTGTCCCATCCTTTGCAAGACTTGTAAGAGGAGCAACGCTTGAGGCAAAAGAAACAGTCTTTGTAGAGGCAGCCAAATCAATGGGAGCCTCCCATTTTAGGATAATGTTTCAGCATATTCTTCCTGAAACCCTTGGTAGTTTAATCGTATTTATTTCGATGAGAATCGGAACAGCGATTTTGGCTGCATCTAGTTTAAGCTTCCTTGGCTTAGGTGCAAGCCCAGAGACACCGGATTGGGGAGCGATGCTGAGTCTTGGACGTGATTATTTAGGTACCTCCACACATGTAGTCATGATGCCTGGTATTGCCATCTTTTTAACTGTTTTGGCTTTCAACTTAGTTGGAGATGGTTTGCGTGATGTGCTAGATCCTAAAACAAAGAATGAATAAGGAGTTTGAAGAGGATGGAGAAGCTTCTGCAAGTGGAAAATCTTGAAACCGAATTCACCAAGGATAAGCAAAAAATCAAAATCTTACACGGTGTTAACTTCGACATTCATAAGGGGGAGGTTCTCGGTCTTGTCGGTGAATCTGGGAGTGGAAAAAGCTTAACATCACTATCAGTTATGAAACTATTTAAAGGGACGAGTGGAGAAATCACGAGCGGCAGAATTCAATTTAATGAACAGGATTTAACGAATAAATCAGAAAGTGAAATGAGGAAGATTCGCGGAAAACAAATCGCGATGATTTTTCAAGAACCAATGACTTCATTAAATCCTGTAATGAAAATTGGGGAACAGCTGCTGGAGCCCATTCGCCTTCATTTAGGATTAGGAGAGAAAAAGGCGAGGGAACATGCGGTCTCTATTTTAAAAAAGGTAGGCATCCCGAGAGCGGAAGACATCATGAATGAGTTTCCACATCAATTATCTGGCGGTATGCGGCAAAGAATTATGATTGCGATGGCGATTTCTTGTCATCCTCAGCTGTTAATCGCTGATGAGCCGACAACCGCACTTGACGTTACAATCCAAGCTCAAATCCTTGATTTAATGAAACAGCTGCAAGAGAAAGAAAAAATGTCTGTTTTATTGATTACCCATGATTTAGGTGTTGTAGCAGAGATGTGCGACCGCGTTGTGGTTATGTATGCAGGAAGAGTGGTTGAAGAGGCTGATGTATTCGAATTATTTGAAAGTCCAAAACATCCTTACACGAAAGGACTCATAGGCTCGATACCTAAGCTGGGGCAGAAAAAGGAAAAACTGGATTCTATTAAAGGAAATGTCCCGGATCCAAGTAATTTGCCAAAGGGATGTAAATTCGCCCCAAGATGCGATGATGTGATGCCTCTCTGTTATAGCGAAGAGCCGCCAGAAATGAAATTGGAAAATGGCAGGTCCTGCAGCTGTTGGTTATACAAAGAGGGGAGGAGGGAAATCGGTGTCTAATACCCTATTAAAAGTAACCGGGCTTAAAAAGTCATTTTCTATTCCTGCCGGTATGTTTGGAAAAAAGAATACGTTAAAAGCTGTCCACGATGTGTCGTTTATGGTTCCGGAGGGGAAGACGTTCAGTCTAGTTGGTGAAAGTGGCTGTGGGAAATCCACGACAGGGAGACTGATTTCCCGGCTAATTGAACCTAGTGAGGGAAAAATCTGGATTGATGGGGAAGAAATTTCTCAAAGAAAAGAATCTCAACTAAAGGCAATGAGAAAAAAAGTGCAAATGATTTTCCAGGATCCATATGCGTCGCTCAATCCTAGAATGAAAGTTAGGGATATTGTAGCAGAACCGCTTGCGATTCATACCAATCTATCTAAGGCAGAACGGTATAAACGGGTTTCTGAAATTTTAGAAATCGTAGGTTTAAGTGAGTACCATTCCCATCGATATGCACATGAGTTCAGTGGAGGGCAGCGGCAGCGGATTGGAATCGCAAGGGCACTCATTATGAAACCCAAGTTGATTATTGCGGATGAACCCGTATCGGCCTTAGATGTGTCGATCCAATCCCAAATCCTTAACCTATTGAAGGATTTACAAGCTGAATTCCATTTAACCTATTTATTTATTTCACATGATTTAAGTGTTGTGGAGCACATAAGTGATCATATTGGGGTCATGTACTTAGGAACCATTGTGGAGTCAGGACCGAAAGAAGTTATTTTCTCTAATCCGCAGCACCCTTACACAAAAGCATTATTGTCGTCTATCCCGATTCCTGACCCGCGATTGCGGAGAGAGAGAATTATCCTGCAGGGTGATTTGCCGAGCCCAGTTGATCCGCCAACAGGTTGCAGATTTCATACACGATGTCCTGCTGCTATGGATATTTGTAAGGTAAGGGAACCTTCCGTTAGAAAAGGGGAAACCCCTGATCATTTCGTGGCATGCCATTTAGTAGAATAATAGATTTTAAAAAAATAGGAGTGAATATAAATGAAGGTAGGTTTAAGTACGTATAGTTTAGTTCGGGAGCTAAGGGAAGAAACGATGACGGTATTAGATGTTATTCAATGGATTGCTGATCATGGCGGCGAACATATGGAAATTGTCCCTTATGGTTTCTCGGTTGTTGACAATCCTGAATTGGCCGATCAAATTAAGGAAAAAGCGGCATCCTTAGGGATTGAACTGTCGGCCTATTCATTGCCTGCAAACTTTGTCCAAGAGACAGAAGAAGCTTTTCATGAAGAAGTGGAACGTCTAAAAACACATGTGGACATTGTCAATCGTTTAGGGATAAAGATTATGCGTCATGATGTAACGGCCTTTACTTTACAGCCCGAAGAAATGACGATTCATTACTTTGAAAAGCATTTTTCGAAATTCGTAAAAGGCAGTCAACTGGTGGCTGATTATGCAGCCCAGTTCGGCATTACCACCACTATTGAAAATCATGGGTTTAATGTCCAAACGAGCGATCGTGTCCAACGAGTCATTCATGCCGTGAACCGTGAGAATTTTAAAACAACACTTGATGTAGGTAATTTCCTTTGTATTGATGAAGATCCGCTTGTAGGGGTGAAGAAAAATATTAACTATGCTGCCACTGTTCATTTTAAAGATTTCTATATTCGTCCTTATTATGAAAACCCTGGCGATGGAGTTTGGTTTAGAACGGTCAATGAAAACTATTTGCGGGGAGCCATTGTCGGTCATGGAGATTTAAACATTCGTGAAATTATGAAACTTGTTAAAAACTCAGGATATGATGGCTATTTAACGGTAGAGTTTGAGGGAATGGAAGATTGTAAAATCGGTTCGAAAATTGGGATGGATAATGTAAGAAGATTATGGAATGAAGTTCAGTAATCGATAGAAGGGATGGATACATTTGGAACTTTTACGGGTTTGTGTGATCGGGACTGGTTCGATTTCTGATATGCATTTAGCCTCTTATGCGAACAATCAAAATGCCGTTTTATACGGCGTATATGACTATTCAAAGGAGAGAGCGGAAGAAAAGGCAAAGAAGTATGGAATTGGAATTGTATATGACTCCTTAGAGGAAGTATATCATGATCCTCATATAGATGCTGTCAGTATTTGCACCTGGAATAATAGTCATGCCGAAATTTCCATTAATGCCTTAAAAAGCGGGAAACACGTTTTAGTAGAAAAGCCCCTCTCCATGACGGTAGAAGAAGCATTAAAGGTGGAGGAAGCGGCTCGTAAATATAATAAAACCTTACAGGTTGGTTTTGTGAGGAGATTTGCAACGAATACAAGAGTATTGAAATCCTTTATTGACCAGGGTAAATTAGGAGAAATTTATTATGCCAAAGCCTCGTGTTTACGCCGTTTAGGAAATCCCGGAGGATGGTTTGCTGATAAAGATCGTTCTGGAGGCGGACCTTTAATAGATCTTGGTGTACATATCATTGATATTTGTTGGTATTTAATGGGGCGCCCCAAAGTGAAATCCATCTCTGGGAACACCTATAGTCAACTTGGAAATCGTGGAAATGTAGAGAATTTACGTTTTTATAAAGCAGCGGACTATGATAAAGGAAAGAATACAGTGGAAGATTTGGCAAACGCCCTCATTACATTTGAGAACGGTGCTTCCTTGTTTGTAGATGTTTCTTATACTTTACACGCACAGAAAGATGAAATACAGGTAAAATTATTTGGGACAAAAGGTGGAGCTGAATTAGAACCAGATTTAGTTTTAATTAGTGAGGAAAATGACACCATTGTAAATGTTCATCCCCAGATTGATCATCTCACTTTTGATTTCTCAAATGCGTTTCAAAATGAAATTAATTCATTTGTGACATGCTGCTTATTCGATACAAAACAAGTTGCACCTGTTGAAGATGGTGTTGAAATCATGAAAATTTTAGCTGGTATCTATGAAGCCTCAGAAAAGAAATGCGAGGTGACATTTTAATCCCATGAATCATGTAAAAGTAACCAACAAAATTGGTGTGATTGTTGATAGTCTTCGCTTACCGCTTCGAGAAGGATTAAAGGCAGCCAAAGATATGGGAGCAGATGGTGTTCAAATTTATGCAGTTGAAGGTGAAATGGCGCCGGAAAATTTAAGCTCCGCTTCACGTAACGAGTTAAAAAGGTATATCGAGTCATTAGGATTAAAAATCTCGGCACTTTGTGGTGATTTAGGTGGTCATGGGTTCCAAGACCGCCAGCAAAATCGAGCGAAAATCGAAAAATCAAAACGGATTTTGGACCTTGCGGTAGAACTAGGTGCCAGTGTCGTAACGACACATGTAGGTATAATCCCTGAAGAAAAGGACAGTCCTATTTATGAAGCCATGCAAATGTCTTGTGAGGAACTGGGGGCTTATGCCAAAAGTATGAATTCCTACTTTGCGATTGAAACAGGTCCGGAAACTGCTTCCAGATTAAAATCCTTTTTGGATAGCTTAACGACCAATGGAGTTTCCGTGAATTTTGACCCGGCCAATATGGTGATGGTAACGGGTGATGATCCCGTGGAAGGTGTGAAGCTTCTTAGAGATTATATCGTCCACACCCATGTGAAGGATGGGATCCGGTTAAAACCAGTAGACCCTCGTGATGTCTATGGTTCCTTTGGCTATGGAAGTGGTACGGATCATGAAAAAATTTCTAAAATGGTTGCCTCCGGGGAGTACTTTAGAGAATTACCGCTAGGCAAGGGATCGGTTGATTTTCCCCGATACTTTGCGGCATTACAAGAAATCCGTTATAGTGGTTATTTAACGATTGAGCGGGAAGTTAACACGAACCCAGTCAAAGATATCTCTGAGGCAATTGAATATATTAATACATTCAAATAGGAAGAACTGCACCTACTAGCAAATCTTATGAGAGAATCTGATTCTCTCAAGGATGTTGTTTTTGAAAAATGATGTTAGTTCTTTCTAAATAGTGAATTCCCATGACTTTTTAAAGGAATTTTTCAGAAATGAGATGTAAAAAATGGAAAAACAAGATCAGCTCTTAATGAAAAAGCAAAACAAAAATTTAGTCCTCGACATTGTCAAAAACCACTCTCCTATTTCAAGAATGGAAATTGCGAAAGTGACTGGAATGAGCCCAACTTCCATTACAAGGATTGTTAATGAATTACAATTACAAGGATTTGTGAGAGAAACGGAATTAGTCACTTCAGGAGTAGGAAGAAAGGCAGCATTACTTGATGTATGTGGTGATGTTCTATATACAATCGGAGTTGAAATAGATACATTAATGATCAAAATAGGTATCGTCAATTATGTCGGAGAAATTGTAGCATGGCAGAGTATACCCAGAGAAGTAACTGAAAGCTACTATGAAACGCTGGAAAAAGTAAATAGGAATGTGAAGGACTTAATTGATAAAAATCAGATCCCTTATGAAAGGGTTCTTGCTATTGGAGTAGGATTACCTGGATCCATAGATTATCAAAATGGAGTCGTTACTGTTTCGGATCAATTAAAATGGAAGAACGCAAACCTGGCGGAAGACCTCCATCGACTTTCCCATATAGCTGTCATTATTGATAATGAATTAAAGATGAAAATAGAGGCAGAGAATTTTAAGGGAATGGCAAAGGATTACCAAAATGCCGTTCTAGTTGGTATTGGATCAGGTATCGGTGCCGCAATCATTCTTAATGGAGAAATCTATCGAGGAGAATCCAATAATGCAGGGGAAATTGGTCATACGGTTATTAATCCGACTGGAAATGTTTGCAATTGCGGAAAAATCGGCTGCCTTGCAACCTATATATCCGAAGGGGCACTTATCGCTGATAGCAGGAAAGTAAAGGAGATTGATTCAATCGATGAAGTTTTCGATTCCTACCGCAATGGAGAATCGTGGGCCATCAATATTATGGATCGAACAACGACTTATATAGCTCTTGCGATTAGCAATATATTATGTCTGTACAATCCGGAGGTCATTATTCTAAGCGGAAATACCATCGAAAATCTTCCTGAAATAAAGGGGCCCATTGAACAAAAATCTGAGTTATATATTTGGGAACCATTAAAAAAGAGAGTGAAAATTGTATATTCGCAGTTAGGTGATCAAGGGGTTGTGCTTGGTGCAGCGATTCAGGCTCAAAATACTCTTTTGGATTTGGAGTAGCTATTTTTGCTAATGAGAGGAGTATAATATGAATACGGATACTTTAGTAGAAGAAACGAGGGCTGGATTGCTTGAAAATGTTCATATCGGGATGATTAGTGGTGTAAATGATAAGCTGGAAATCACTTACCATGTTGGGAATCAAGAACATTACACGTTCTATCGGTCTGCAGCAAAGCCAATACAAGCTATTCCTGTATTTTTATCAAATGTTGTATCCAAATACGGTTTAACGAGGGAAGAAGCTTCTCTGTTTACAGCTTCTCATAGGGGGGAAACCTATCATATTGCCGCTCTTGAATCAATGTTAAAAAAGTTACCTGTCAATGAAGACGAATTATTTTGTCCTTGTTCCTATCCTCTCAATGTAAAGCCTAGAGAGGAAATGGTAAGAAAAAACAAGGAAAAAAGAAAGCTTTATCATAACTGCTCTGGGAAACATATGGGTTTTATCACGGTTTGCCGTGAACTTGGATATCCAGTCGAAGGATACTGGGAAGTAGATCATCCACTCCAACAACAACTATTAAATATTCTAGCGACATTATCTGAAGTACCCATTTCCGAGATAAAAATTGGAAAAGACGGTTGCGGAGTCCCTGTTTTTGCGATTCCATTAAAGAATATGGCCATGACTTATCTAAAATTAGCCTGTCCCGATTTAATTAAGGACCCATTATTGCAAAAAGCAGTTACACAAATGACCAGCATTATGAATGAGCATCCCATTATGATTGCTTCAGAGCAATTTATTTGTTCCGTATTGCTTCAGGATCAAAATATTGTGGCAAAAGGCGGAGCACAGGGGGTTTATTGCTTTGGCTTGAAAAATGAGAGACTTGGATTTGCATTAAAAGTGTTAAATGGTTCAGAAGATGTTTGGCCTACAATTGTAGCCGCTATTCTTGAACAAATTGGTTACAAAAATAAAGAAACGATTACTAGTCTAAGAGATTTAAAACCCTCCATTATTAAGAACGATGCAGGGGCTGAAGTTGGGAAGATTAATGAGCGGTTTTTGCTTATAGGAACTCATGAGGAACCTGTAAAAAAACAGGAGATTTGATACGAGTTGGTAGTTTCCCAACTTAGTTAAGTATGCTAGGTGGGTGTTTATGCTAAAGGAAGTTTGCGTGGAAAATTTTACAGTGATTCCTGAGGCTATAGCTAGTGGTGCTAGTCGAATTGAGCTTTGTGATAACTCAGTTGGAGGCACCACAGTTAGTCACTGGGTAGCCGCCAAAACCATTCAATATTGTAATAACAAAAATATTAAGGTAATGACCATTGTTAGGCCCAGGGGTGGGAACTTTACTTATAATAAAGAAGAAATATCGATAATGCAAAATGATATTGCCCATTTTAAACAGTTGAGGACCGATGGAGTTGTGATTGGCTGTTTAACTGACTCGGGTTGGATTGATGAGGGAGCCATTCTTACTTTACTAGAATGTGCAAAAGGACTGGAAATCACATTTCATATGGCTTTTGACCAGATAAAGCACGACTATCAGTTTGAAGCAATTGATTGGCTAGTGAAACACCGTGTGAATCGGATCTTAACTCACGGTGGACCTAGTTCTTCACCAATCGAAAAAAATCTTATCAGGTTGAAGGAATATGTGGATTTTGCGAAAGGCAGAATTATAATTCTGCCTGGTGGGGGAATAACTAACAAGAACCTAAATTATATCGCAAGTGAATTAAATATCGATGAAGCTCATGGGTCAGAAATAGTAGGAAAGCTAAATTCCGGTGCCTGTGGTCAAGCCCCTATAATGGACTCCACTAGAAAACAACAAATTTAAGTGCTTTTTGGGAATTTGTATAGTAATTTTTAGGAGAAAGACTAGCCTTGAGGGCTGTCCCTTGCAGCTCATTTGAAGGAACTGGACGACTAAATAAATACCCTGGGTACTCATGACATCCTTTTTCGTTCAGGATAGTAATTGGTCATCCGGCTCGACACCTTCTATGATTACATTTAAGTTTAGACTGTTTGCCATATTAATAATTGTTTTTACGATGGCCTCGTCTTTTTCCTCATGATTAATCATTTTAATAGTTGATCGATCAATAAGGGAATGAGGTAAGATTAACACCTTGTTCTCTTTTTTCTGTCTAGAGTCCTAGCAAAAACTTATTAATCTATCTGTTTTCATGGTTTCGCAAATAAATGTGGCAGTTTTACAAACAAACTCTCTCGTATTTCAAATATAGTTTGAATCTTACGCTCATTTGCTGCACTAGACCCACTGGCCCGATTAGCTCCTATCAGCTAGTCGGGCTTTTTACGTGCCAAACTTCCGATTGTCTCCTTAAAAAAGCCAGAAGGAACGATCCCCATGGACTGGAAAAACCTTAGAGATTATGGAAAAACTAAATCACATTTTGTGCATTCGTTGACGGAGCAATCTGCGCGGAATAAGATGGGAAAAAATGAGTCAAATGGGAATGACTGACGGGAAAACATCATCGAAGGCAATTTTGACAGCGCTATCATTCTATAGTCCCATTCAGGGAAAAGGGAAGCAAGCTTACATAAGCTTCAATATAAAAAATAGATAGAGGGCGAGGAGAAACAGTGAAAAACGTGAAAAAGGGCCTTTTGTGGCTGGTTTTCTTTTTGTGCATCTTTTTGGCGGGGTTATCACCCAACACAAGCTATGCCAAACAGCCAGAATCATCTTATTGGTATCCCGAGCAATTATTGAATTGGACGCCGGAGAACGATCCGGATGCTGTGTTTAACCGCAGCCAAATTCCATTGGGCAAACGGGACGTGTTATACAAAGTCAATGACCATGCTCAGTCAGATGCAAAGGTAGTAGCTTTGTCTGCACTCAACCCCACTACGAGTGGAGTACCGTCCCAAGGCGGGAAGGAATTTTTGGCGAATACCTTCAGTTATTGGCAATACGTCGACATCATGGTGTATTGGGCAGGGTCTTCCGGTGAAGGGATTATCGTACCGCCAAGTGCGGACGTCATTGACGCTGCCCATAAAAACGGCGTACCGATTTTAGGAAACGTTTTCTTTCCACCGACCGTCTATGGCGGAAAGGTCGAGTGGCTGAACCAAATGTTGACCCAACGGGAGGACGGCTCCTTCCCAGCGGCGGACAAGCTGCTTGAAGCGGCACGCTATTACGGATTTGACGGCTGGTTTATTAACCAGGAAACCGAAGGCGGAGATGCCAAGACAGCTCAAAAAATGAAGGATTTCCTTGTCTATCTTCAGCAGCATAAGAGTGATGGCATGCATATCATGTGGTACGATTCGATGACAAAGGACGGGAGGGTTAGCTGGCAAAATGCGTTGACCAATCAAAACAGCAGCTTCCTGCAGGATGGGGAGACACGTGTTTCTGACAGTATGTTTTTAAACTTCTGGTGGCGCAATCAGCAATCATCTGTTAACAAGGCTCAGGAAATTGGCAGAAGTCCGTATGATTTATTTACCGGGATTGATGTGGAAGCAAATGGGACAAGCACCAACGTTGCTTGGGATGGGATTTTCCCTGAGGGGAAAGCACCATTAACTTCATTAGGCATTTATCGCCCGGACTGGGCCTTTAAAACGGCTGAGACCATGGAGGAGTTTTATCAGAAGGAAAATGAATTTTGGGTTGGAAAATCCAAAAATCCTGCTGCAACCAGCAATAACGGGGCATGGAAAGGGATGGCCCACTACTTTACGGCTAAAACCGCAATCGAGGAGCTTCCTTTTGTGACGCACTTTAATACAGGAAGCGGCAAGTTTTTCGCTACAGATGGAAAGACGGTAAGCAATCAGTCCTGGAATAACCGCAGTCTCCAGGATATCCTTCCGACCTGGCGCTGGCTGAAAGAGGGCGGGCAGGCTGTTGATGTCGATTTCGATTGGGATACAGCTTATTACGGCGGCAGCTCATTAAAGCTTTCAGGAACAATCGAGGCCGACAACTCAACACATATCAAGCTTTATAAAACCAATTTGCCGATCCAAAAGGATACGGAAATCTCGCTGACATACAAAACAGATTTGAAAAAGCCAAACATGAAACTGGGAGTCAGCTTTACTGACAAACCCGACCAATTTGTGTTCTTTGATGTGAAAAAACTAACGGATCAACTGTGGACTACTGACACATTCAAACTAAAAAAATACAGCGGTAAAAACATCGCGGCCATCTCACTTTTGGTTGAAAGTGATAAAGATGAGAAAGATTTTACGACCAATATCGGAGAAATCAAGGTTTATAACAAACAGGAAAAACACAATTCTATCCATGCTCCGAACGATGCAAAGGTAAATAAAATTGAGTTTAATAAAGGAATCTATGCGGACGTTGCACTTGCTTGGATACCGTCTGATTCCGATGTGAGCCACTATGACATTTACCGGAAGCTGCCGAACAATGAAAAAGAGTTTGTTGGTGCTACCCCTAATAAGGTGTATTACCTATCCAATCTGAAGAGAAGCGGCAAAGAAAGCAGCACCACGTTGGAAATTGTTGCGGTGAACAAAGAATTCAAACGCAGCGAACCGACATCGGTTACATTCGATTGGCCGCCATATCCAAAGCCGGAAGCCGATTTCGGTGCCGATCAAACGGTAGCGGCTCCAGGGCAGGAAATTCATTTTCTTAATCGTTCATCAGAAGTAACAGAAGAGATGGAATGGCATTTTGAAGGTGGAACTCCAGCAGTGAGTAATGAGGAAAATCCGGTCGTCACCTATGAAAAAGAAGGCGTCTACTCGGTTACCCTGATCGCGAAAAACAGCGAGGGTGAAAGTGTCCTGACAAAAGAAGCGATGATTACCATTTCTGAAGCAGCCAAGGACATTAAAAATGTGGCATTGAATAAGACCGCGATCGCCAGTGGACAATGTGCTCCGACTGAAGCAGCGAAATATGCGTTCGATGGCAAAGTAAACAGTAAATGGTGTGCATTGGGGAATGCTCCTCATTGGCTGCAGGTTGATCTTGGAGATCAATTTGCCCTTTCCAAGTTTGTCATTCACCATGCTCAAGCGGGCGGGGAACCGCAAGCCTTTAATACCCAGGCAAATAGAATTGAAGTAAGTACCGATGGAGTAAATTGGACGGAGGCTGTGAAGGTTACCGATAATACAGCAGCTGTTTCGGAACACAGCATCGCGTTAACAAAATCACGTTACGTTCGTTTGTGGATTGATAAACCAACACAAGGCGGCGATTCGGCTGCAAGGATATTTGAATTTGAAGTCCATGGATTTCTCAATCCGTAACCATGTGGCCATGGGGACGGTTCCGCTGGCTTTTTCCAGGTGAACCTTGGGAGAAAGCCATGAGAACCGTCCCGCAGGCTTTAATTAGAGGAGGAGCAAGATGAGGAGAAATAGAAGCAAGTTGTTCGGCCGCATTTTATCTGTGTCGGCTGCTTTCATGTTACTCGGTTCACTGGATGTCCCCGGGGCAAAAGCCGCCGTTAATGGGGACGGGACGGACATCGTCAATGAAAATTATGCGGACAGGCTCAGTCTAAAGCCGCTGGCTCCGGCCTTTAGGGTGGAAACCCTTCTGAACTGGTCGCCTGAAAACGACCCAGATGCCGAAATAAACCGGGCCAGCGTGCCGTTAAACAAAAATCGCTTTAAAGGGTCCCAGGTGAATCCACTGGCCAATCCAAAGGCTGGCATCACCTCTGCGGCGATTACGAACTGGAATCATGATGAGGCCAGCTCCGTCGGGGGCAATGATTTTAATGTATATGCTTTCGACAATTGGCAATTACTAGATTCCTATATTTACTGGTCAGGAACCAATGAAGGGATTTTTGCCATCCCTACACCGGATATCGTCGATGCCGCCCACCGGAATGGGGTGCCTGTTTATGCCACGCTTGGTTTCCCATGGGGCAGTTCCGCTGAGGGAGTCGCCGAAATCGAAAAGTTCACACAGCAGAAACCGGATGGCAGTTTCCCCGTTGCCGACAAGATGATGAAAGTGGCGGAGTACTATGGTTTTGATGGCTATTTTTTCAATCAGGAAACGTCTGGTGTCAGTAAGGCTACAGCTGAACGCATGAATGAAATGATGCGCTATATTAAACGGAATTCCAACCTAAATGTCAGCTGGTATGACGCGCAGGACAATACAGGAGCCATCAACTATCAAGATTCCATCAACAGCAAAAATGACATGTATGTGAAACCAGCAGAAGATGGGGAATATGCCGTTGATGAGTTCTTTTTAAACTATAACTGGACTACCAGTAAGATTAACACCACCGTAGAGACGATGAAAGGCCATAACCGCAGCCCGTTTGATGCCTATGCCGGTTTTGAAATTCAACAGAATTCCTATAATACCAAAATTAATACCGATGCACTGCTCGATGAAAAGAAACAGCCGAAAGTGTCGATTGCTCTTTATGCGCCAAACTCGACCATGGGGTTAGCGGCTGATCCGGCTGACTTCCATGAAAAAGAAAAGAATTTATGGACAGGACCACAGGGCGATCCTACCCTTGCCGATGATTCGGCTGCTTGGAAAGGGATGGCGCGTTTTGTCACGGATGCATCTGTAATCCAATCCAAGCCATTTACAACAAACTTTAACAGCGGCCACGGAACACAATACTTTGTGAACGGAAAAATCGCCAGCGGAATTGAGTGGAATAACCGCTCCATCCAGGATATCATGCCGACGTGGCGCTGGTGGATCCGAGGGGAAGGCAGCAAAATCAAGGTTTCCTATGACTTTGATAAAGCCTATAACGGAGGCAATTCGCTGGAATTTAGCGGTGCGCTCGAAGCGGGTTCTGTCAATGACACGATGCTGTACAGCTCCAAACTTCCGGTTACGGACACAACCAAGGTCCGTGTCGTTTATCAAAACCAATCGGGAGCGGATGTGTCGCTGGGTGTGGCCTATAGTGAAGACTATGCACAAAGCAACATGAAATATTATCCGCTGCCTAAGTCGGGAGATGGCTGGCAGACAGCGGTTGTCGACCTAGGAAAGGATGCCGGGAAAACAGCCTATGCGCTAAGTCTGAAAGTCAACAACACTCAAAAAATAGAAAACTACTCGATTCATTTAGGCGAGCTGTCCGTCTATGATGCTGCGGCTGCCGTGCTGACGAAACCTGCTGATGTGAAAATTCTAGAAGAAATGCCGGAAACAGCGTTTGAGGCGGAAGCCCGCCTAAGCTGGTCCGAGCAGAAGAATGTCTTGCATTATGAGGTTTACCAGGAGAATGCCGATGGCGTAGAAACCCTATTGGGCGTAACACCGAATAACTATTTCTATACGCCAAATATTACGAGAACAATAGAAAATGCTTCGGCTGATAACATCACGAAACTGAAAGTGGTGCCGGTCAATCAAGATAATGTACGCGGTCAAGCCGCCACAGTTTCTTTTGACTGGGGCATGGGAACGGATGCAACCGAGATTGAGAAAAACCCTACTTCTCCGAATGTGGCGTTAAAGGCTAAGGTAACATCTGTCTCCGCGGAAAATGCGGCAGAACCTGCCTCTAAAGCACTGGATGGGACAGCCCTCGCAAACAGTAAATGGTGCGCTACCAATATGAAAACTGGTTATATGACGATTGATATTGGTGAAGAGAAAACGATCCGCCGCTGGCGTGTGGAGCATGCGGAATATGGCGGGGAAGCCAATAACATGAACACCGTCGATTTTGAGCTGCTTTATAAAAATCAAACCGGCGAATGGGTCAGCGCCAAACGGATTACCGATAATACGAAAGCTGTGACAGATATAGTGCTAGATCAGCCGGTTACGGCAAGGGAATTCAAGCTGCAGATTTATAACAGTGGTACTTCCCCTTGGGGAGCGATCCGTATCTATGATTGGCAAATGTTTGAAAGTGCTGCTTTGCCGAGAACAGAAAACGTGATGATGCATTTTGTAAAGGCGGAAAACAACGCTGGAGCCCAGGATAAGGTAACGATTGAAAGAGTGAAAAAAGGTCAAACCGTTCGATTATATAAGTCCTTGGATGCAGAGAATATTCTGGCAGAAAAGACGGCCGACCAAGACGGAACCATCGCCTTTGAACAGTTGGATTTCGGTACTGAGGCCGGAAGAATCTATTATACTGTCCAGCAGGAGGATGAAAGAGAAAGCCTAAGGTATAGTGCGGCTTACTTGAACGAAAAGGTAACCGAAGTCATTCATCTAATCAACGCTCTTCCTGATGTAGATCAATTGACGTTAGCTGATAAGCATCGTGTCAACGACTGCAAAGTGGCCTACAACAAGCTTCATCCAACCTTAAGAAGCCAGGTTACAAACTATGACCGTCTAGTTCAATTAATGGATCGGATGGAGGAATTAAAAAAGGACTTTAATAATGGAAATTAAATAAAAGAAGGGGGCAGCCCTCATTGCAGGAAAGCAATGAACGGCTGCCCCCATTTTTCATGAACTATTTTTAGATACACTGTAAAATCCATAGGACTTACTAGTAATCTATTGCTCGAAAATCCTGGCTTGTTAAAATGAAGTCAAAGCAAAATGATAGCGTTTTCGCAAAACTGAAATATAGGAAAGCGGGTAAGATTCAATGAATAAAACTGCACATATTATCTCCCATTCCCACTGGGACAGGGAATGGTACTTGCCTTTTGAAAAGCACCGTTACTACTTCATAAAGCTAATGAATGAGTTGATCGACCAGTTCAAAAAAGAAGGAAATAAGTTTCAAGCGTTCCATCTGGATGGCCAGACTGTTCTTTTGGAGGATTATTTTGCCGTTCATCCGGAAAACCGGGAGATTGTCAAACAATTAATTGATCAGAAAAAGCTGCATATCGGACCGTGGTATGTGCTGCAGGATGCTTTTTTAACAAGCTCTGAAGCCAATGTTCGGAACCTGCAAATCGGTTTACACGAGACACAAGCCTATGGGCACATCTCAAAAATTGGCTACTTTCCTGACACTTTTGGCATTTATGGGCAGGCGCCCCAGCTTTTAAAGCAAGCTGGAATTGATACGGCGGCCTTCGGAAGGGGCGTCAAACCGACCGGCTTTAATAACACCGTGTCGGATTCTCCTGATTATGAATCTCCCTATTCCGAGATGATTTGGAAATCACCGGACGGCTCGAACGTATTGGGCATTCTTTTTGCCAATTGGTACTCGAACGGAAATGAAATCCCGGTGGACGAAGCGGAAGCGAAGAAATTCTGGGATGTAAAACTCCGCGATGCCGAAAAGTATGCGTCCACCAATCAGTTATTGTTTATGAATGGATGTGACCACCAGCCGCTGCAAAAAACGATTCCGCAGGCGATTGAAACGGCAGCTAGTTTATATCCTGATTACACCTTTAAGCATTCTAGTTTTGATGAATATACAGAAGCGTTAAAAGAAGCACTTCCAGAAAAGCTGCAGGTCATTGAAGGCGAATTGCGCAATCAGCGGACTGATGGCTGGTCGACGCTTGTCAATACCGCATCCAGCCGGATTTATTTAAAGCAATGGAACAACCACTGTCAAACCCTTTTGGAAAAAATCGCCGAGCCGCTCGCGAGCATGGCCTTTTTAGCAGGCGGGACTTACCCAAGGGAATATCTCCGCTTCATGTGGAAATCCTTGATGAAAAATCACCCGCATGACAGCATTTGCGGCTGCAGCGTGGATGAGGTGCACCGCGAAATGGAGACCCGCTTTGAAACGGTTTCGCAAATGGGAGAGGTGTTTGTATCGGAGCAGGCGGCAGAGCTTGCTGGTAAAATTGATACCTCGGGCGCACCGAAGGCCGGAATTCCCCTTGTTGTCTTGAATACAACGGGCTGGGAAAAAGACGAAGTCGTCACGCAAACAGTTGATCTGGAAAAGGTGTATTTTTCGCAAATGCATTTTGAAGAAATTCCAATCTATTTACAGGATAAAGAATTGCCTGCCTACAAGCTGGTCGATCAATCCGGCAAGACCATCGAAAGTCAGCTGCAAAGCCCTGTGGTGGAGTTTGGCTATGATTTACCGGATGACAAGTTCCGCCAGCCGTTTTTTGCCAAACGAGCCAAGCTTTCCTTCTTTGCAGAAAATATCCCGGCATTCGGCTACAAGACCTTCTATCTTATTCCGGAGGAGCGGCCGGCCGGGGAATGTCCAGAACACGCGGCGGATGGCGGCATGGAAATGGAAAATGAATATGTTCACCTTCTGTTTCATGAGGATGGCACCTATGATTTGACGAATAAAGCAACCGGCAGGACCTTCCATCGTCTCGGTATTTACGAGAACACAGGGGATGTCGGCAATGAATATATGTTCAAGGAAGCAAAAGGACAGAATCCGATTACGACCAAGGGTGTGCCAGCCGGATTCCGTTTCCTTGAAAAATCACCGCTTCGAACAGAGCTTGAATTTACACATACCTTAACCATTCCGGTTTCAGCGGACGACCGATTGGCCATCGAACGGAACCGCTTGATTTGGCATAAGGAGAGAGAAGCCGGCAGATCGAACGAAATGACGACCATTACACTACGTACCGTTGTGATTCTTGAAAAAGGAATGAAGGGGCCGGCTTTCAAGCTGACCATTGACAATCAAGCAGCCGACCACCGCCTGCGTATCCTTTTCCCGACAGGATTGCAAACGGAAACACACCAGGCCGACAGTATTTTTGAGGTTGTGACCCGCCCGAATACACCGGAAAAGGAATGGGAAAATCCAAGCTTTTGTCATCACCAGCAGCGCTTCGCCAGCATTAACGGTGCCGAGATGGGCTTAACCGTGGCCACGGACGGCCTTCAGGAATATGAAATCCTGCCAGCGGACGGAACGATTGCCCTCACCGTACTTCGTTCGGTTGCCGAGCTTGGTGACTGGGGTTACTTCCCAACACCGGAAGCCCAGTGCATCGGGATTCAAACAGCCGAGTGGCAAGTGCTCATGCATGAAAAAGATGTGATTGCATCAGAAGCATTTGTGGATGCTTATCAATATAAAGTTCCCCTTCAGGTTATTCAGACAAGCGCCCATGAAGGGACATTGCCAGCTGACCATCAGTTTGTGAACTGGGAGTCCGAGGGCCTTGCGTGGTCATCGATGAAAGTGGCGGAAGAATGTGATGACGTGATGATTCGCTGGTTCAATCCAGCGCCAGAGAGTAAAATTCTCACGGCATCCATCCCCGCCCAGCCGGGTTTTACATCTTACAAGAGTACGATACTTGAAGAACAAACCAATGATTCTAACGAGCAGTATGAAGTCACTGGCTATGAAATTATTACACTAGGTTTTCAACATAAGCGATAGGAGAGGGAAAGATGACAGCAGTAATTCCAGAATCAATGCAAAAATTGATCCAACATGTGAAGGAATGTTTTCCTGGGGATCAAAAATTACACGATATGTTTGAGCAATGCTTTGTCAATACGTATACAACGACGCTGAAAAAGCTGGAAGACGGAAAAACCTTTGTCGTTACCGGCGACATTCCGGCGATGTGGTTAAGAGACTCTGCGGCACAAGTGCGCCCCTATTTGCTTGCTGCAGAGGAGGATGAGGAGCTGGCCGAATTACTCGAAGGGGTGATTCGCCAGCAATTCGCCTTTATCCTGCATGACCCTTATGCCAATGCGTTTAATGAAACAGAAAATGGCAGGGGCCATCAAACCGATCTTACCGACTTGACCCCCTATATTTGGGAACGGAAATATGAAATTGACTCGTTATGCTATCCAATCCAGCTTGCTTATCTGTTTTGGAAGTCAACCGGCCGTACGGCTTATATAAAAGAAACGCTCCAAGAAGTGATGGAGACGATCATTCATGTTTGGAGAACGGAGCAGGATCATGAAAACAAGTCTCCTTACCGGTTTGAACGGGCCGATGTGCGCCAGTCCGATACCTTGACCCGAGAAGGAAAAGGGGGGCGTGTGGTTCCGACGGGAATGACCTGGAGCGCCTTCCGCCCAAGTGATGATGCCTGCACATACGGATACCTGGTCCCGGCAAATATGTTTGCTGTTGTTGTGTTAGGGTATGCGGCTGAAATGTGTGATGAGGTGTTAAAGGATTCTTCCTTAAAAGAAGAATGCTTAAAGCTTCGTGAGGAAATCAGGCAGGGGATTGAACAAAATGCGAAATTGGACCACCCGATCTACGGAGATATGTATGTCTATGAAACCGATGGCGAAGGCCGCATAAATCTAATGGACGACGCCAATGTGCCAAGTTTGCTTGCTGCCCCGTATTTAGGGTACCAGCCATTTGATGATGCGACGTATCTCAATACACGCAAATTCCTTTTGAGCAGGGATAATCCTTATTATTACGAGGGTAAATATGCCAATGGCATCGGCAGCCCGCATACGCCAGATCACTATATTTGGCATATTGCCTTGGCCATCCAGGGGATGACATCGGTAAGCGAAGCGGAAAAACAGCAAATTTTGGCTTATTTTAAAAACACCGATGGCGGTACGAATTTTATGCACGAAGGCTTTAACGCCGACTGCCCGGAGGAATTTACAAGAGATTGGTTCGCGTGGGCCAACACGATGTTCAGTGAATTCGTGCTGAGTTTAACCGGTAAAGCTGTAAAAGGAAGTCCGCTTTATCATCATTTAATGAAAAATAACAGCAAGTTGGTTTAAGTTCATTGGAAAGAGTGGTGCCGTATGAACAAAGGTTCATGGATGATCGTTGTTTGTGAATGGATATGGAGGGCGATCTCAGCAAATATATGCTGGATTGCCTTTACCGCCTTGGGACTGGGGCTATTTGGCTTTTTCCCGGCAACTGTTGCCCTGTTTACGCTTGTCCGTAAATGGCTGAGAAAAGATACCGATGTACCAGTTTGGAAGACGTTTAAACAAGTTTATTTCAAAGAATGGAAGAGAAGCAATGGAATAGGCCTTGTTTTTTACAGCATCGGCCTTTTTCTTTTTATCGATATCAGGATTACAGAGACCTTTATGGCGGGTGTTTTTGCCAGCTTTCTTTCGATCATCCTTTACATCCTGTTGATCATCCTACTATTGGCAGTCGGCCATTTCTTTGCCATCTATGTCCATTATGAGCTTTCAAGTAGGGAATACATCAAACAGGCCTTTCTCATCACCTTAACGGGGCTGCCTTCCGCCATCTGGATTGGCGCCGGTTTTTCTGTAATTGGCTACCTGATCAATCAGGTTCCCGGCCTCATCCCGTTCATTTCTGCGGTGGCTCCTGCTTATTGGATGATGAAAGTTTGTCTTAACCGGTTTGCTCGTTTAGAAAGGGTCTGTTAAAGGTAAAATTGCAGCGATTTCCGATTCGCTGATTAAAGTGTGAAATTCGCTGATAAAGGCTCCGAATTCGCTGATAAAATCAAAAAATTCGCCGATTAAACATAAAAATTCGCCGATAAATCTATCAAACTAGTTTTTCTGGTGTAAAAATACATTTTTGTTTCGCGGTTTTGTAGTTAAAAACAACAAAGCTGACGAAAAAAGCATGAACCAGATTGGAATTCGGTGAAAAAAGGGGAAATACAAGTGGAACTGTACTTAAAGGGGGACATATCTGCTGTCGCAGATGGTCTCGAGCTTGTGTCAAAACGATTAAAAGTTCAACTTTCTACTGATGGCTATCCAATTCACGTGATAAATCAGCCAGGGCCGTTAAAGGTCGTGAATAAAAACGGCCTGGGGGAAATTTCATTCGAAAAGCCGGTTCATTTTTTCCGGGCCATCGGATTGTGGCTGGAGAATTTTCAAAAAAGCGGCGAATTCGATATCACCGAGAATCCACAGTTTAACATGAGTGGCGTGATGCTGGATGCGTCGAGAAATGCAGTTCCCACCGTTGCTGACGTAGAAAAGCTTCTGCAGCACATGGCCGTCATGGGATTAGACACCCTGATGCTTTATACGGAGGATACGTACGAGGTCAAGGAATATCCTTATTTTGGATATATGCGCGGAAGATATACATTTGAGGAGCTCAAAGCTTGTGATGAATATGCCGCGAAACTCGGAATTGACATGATCCCTTGCATTCAAACCTTGGGCCACTTACGGGAAGCCCTTAAATGGAATTATGCCTCAGGCTTCAAAGACACCGATGATATCCTGCTCGTAGATGAGCCCCAAACGTATGAGTTTTTAGAGAGCTGTCTAAAAGCGGCCTCTGAGCCATTTCGGACCAAACGGATTCATATCGGCATGGACGAGACGTTCCAGCTTGGCCTAGGAAAATATTTGGAGAAGCATGGCTATGAGAACCATATTGATCTCATGAACCGACATCTCCAAAAGGTGGTCTCCATTACCGATAAGCTGGGTCTGAAACCGATGATTTGGAGCGATATGTACTTCCCGCTGTTTGCCGAAAGCAGTCCTTATAAGGATGAAAGCGGCGGCATCCGGAAGGATATTCTTGAAGGGATTCCGGATGTCGAGCTTGTTTATTGGAACTATTACCGGAAAGAACAAGAAGTGTATGAACGAGATTTTCAAAACCATAAGCTGCTCGGCTCCACGCCGATTTTTGCCGGCGGAGCTTGGACATGGAATGGGCTGGCGCCGAACTATGGCAAGGCGATTGCGACAATAGAAGCGGCACTTGCTGCCTGTAAACAGGAAGGTATCGGCGAAATCTTTGTCACATTGTGGGGGGATAACGGAGCAGAAACGCCGTTTGCAACAGCTTACCCAATTTTGCAATTATTTGCCGAGCATACCTATCAAAAGGAAGTGTCCATTGAAAAGGTGTCAGAGCGCTTTGAGTTTTGTGCTGACGGGCATTTTGCCGATTTTATGAATTTGAAATTATTGGATGAAACACCGGGTGTCATGGAGGATAACATGAATACCTCGATGACGTCGAAAGTGCTGCTTTACCAAGATAGTTTAATAGGCTTATATGATGAGAATGTCCGCGGTCTTTCTTTAGGGGAGCACTATCAGCAGCTGGTACCCGTGCTTGAAAAAGCCAAACAGGAGAATCCAGCCTGGGAAGCCCTGTTTGATTTTTATGAACAGCTGGCAAGGGTGCTGGCTGACAAAGCGGAAATCGGCCTCAAGATCCTAACGGCATATCAGAACAACGATTTTGACCAAATGAAATCCATTCTACTTACTTTGGATCGAATCAAGAAGAATGTGGACCTTTTAAGGCAAAAGCACCGAAACGTCTGGTTTTCAGCGTATAAGCCATTTGGCTGGGAAGTGATCGATATTCGTTATGGCGGCGTCATGACCCGGATGGATTCCGTCAAGTACCGGATTCAGGAGTGGCTCGAGGGAAGGATTCCCCGGATCGAGGAATTGGAAGAAAAACGGCTGCACCATGATGGGCCATGGGAAATCGTGGATGGGCTAGTAGGCGGTAATGTCTATCATCGGATCGTCACTGCAGGCAACTTTTCATTATAAAAACTAGTTATAACGAGGTGAAAGCATGTTCTTAACAGAAAGAAAATTTGAAGAGCGCATCAAGGAATTAGAAGGTTACCGGAACCGGGATCTTAAGGGAATTCATCAATTTTTCGCCCAGGAGGATGATGGTGAGATTGGTGCCTATCCACCGGCCGCGTATGATGAACAAAAGGTGATGAATATCGGCGACTACTGGAAAGGCCGTGACCGCTATATTTGGCTTCATGCCGAGATCGATACTCATTTGCCATATGCCGATCAGCAGATTGTTGGTCTATTCTCGTTTGGAAAAACGGGCGGGGGCAATAATTCAGGCTTTGAGTCCTTATTATTTGTTAATGGCGAACCCTATCAGGGTGTTGATTCCAACCATGAAGAAGTCCTCTTCGATAACCAAACGGCCAAGGGGCCGATGCGTTTGGATTTCAGGCTCTGGTCAGGACTTGAGGGTGGAGGAGTTCCGACAGAAAATGAATTTAAGCTGCAAATGGCCGCGATCGGCTGGCTGGATCGCAGGGTAGATAATCTCTATTACACCCTATTAGCTGCTTATGAAGTGATAAAAGAAACAAGTGAGTCGGATTCCGCCTATACCATTTTGAAAAAGTTGATTTCGGATACCCTTCATTTGATTAATTGGACCGAGCCCGGCAGCCCTGAATTTTATCAGTCCTGTTATGCGGCGGAGGAAAGCCTTACAGAGGCGATTCAGTCCTTCACCAAATCATCAGACATCACCATCCATACTGTCGGCCATACCCATATTGATGTGGCTTGGCTTTGGCGGTTAAAAAATACACGGGAGAAGTCTGCTCGTTCTTTTTCAACGGTCTTGCATTTAATGAAGCAATTTCCAGAATATTTATTCTTGCAAACACAGCCGCAGCTCTATGACTATATCAAAACGGATTATCCCGAGATTTACGCTCAAATAAAGGATAGAGTGGCTGAAGGCAAATGGGAAGCCGGCGGCGCAATGTGGCTTGAGTCGGACTGTAATATTCCGAGCGGCGAATCGCTTGTCCGCCAAATCCTGCACGGGAAGAACTTTTTTAAAGAAGAGTTTGGCGTCGATTGCGAGTACCTATGGCTTCCGGATGTGTTCGGCTACAGCTGGGCGCTGCCGCAGATCTTAACAAAATCAGGCATTAAAACAATGATGACGACCAAAATCAGCTGGAATCAGTATAACCGGATGCCGCATGATACCTTTTACTGGAAAGGAATCGATGGTACCGAGATTTTAACGCACTTTATTACGACGCCGGAGCCATGGAATTCTCCGGACTCTTGGTTCTATACGTATAATGGCTTTATTACTGCGAAAACGGTGAATGGTGCTTGGAAAGGCTATCGTGATAAGGATTTATCGAAAGATTTGCTTCTTTCCTATGGATATGGTGATGGCGGCGGCGGCGTCAACCGGCATATGCTTGAAATGCGCCGCAGATTTGATGCGTTGCCAGGGATGCCGAATGTGAAAACGTCGACAGCCGGGGAATTTTTTAACAAGCTTCACGAGAATGTTGCCGAATCGGACGGCTATATCCATAAATGGGATGGCGAGCTGTACCTCGAGTACCACCGGGGCACTTATACCAGCCAGGCGTTTATGAAGCAGATGAATCGAAAATTGGAGCTCTTATACCGACGGGCTGAATTCCTTACTTCATGGCTTTCTGAAAATGGCCAATGGATGGGAACGGACGAGCTGAAGAATGGCTGGAAGATCATTTTGCGCAATCAATTCCATGATATTATTCCTGGTTCCTCTATCCATGAGGTGTATGAGGATGCCAAAGAAGAATACAAGGAAGCGCTTGAGCTAGTTCGAAACGTGGAATCCCGTATCATTGAGCACGGAATCAAAAAGGATGACCGCTCTGTCGTGCTCTTTAATGCCACTCACCACCAGGGGAAGAAAAATGTGGCGGTCCAGCAATTTGCTGATTTTGCCGGAGGCGTTTGGAAAAACAGCAAGGGAGAAATTTTAACCCATCAAAAACGGGATAACGGCTGGCTGATTGAGGTAGACACCCTTCCATCCTTTGGGGCGAAGACGTTATATTTTGAGCCGGCGGCAGCCGTTCAGGAAACGAATTCGAATTTCAGCTATCAGGACCGGAAATTGGAAACGCCTTATTACCTGGTTGAATGGAATGAATTTGGCCAAATGACGTCCCTCTTTGATAAGGAAGCAGGTCGTGGGGTTCTCGCTGAGAATCAAAAGGGAAATATCCTGCAAATTTTCGAAGATAAGCCGCTTGCCCATGATGCTTGGGATATCGATCTCTTTTATCAAGAAAAAATGGAAGAAATCCGTGATTTAATCAGATTTGAAGTCGTGGAAAATGGGGAATTGACATTTACAATTCTTGCTAAGTGGACGTATCATCATTCTGAAATCTCCCAGCGGATTGTCTTTTATCAAAATGACCGCCGCATTGATTTTGAAACAAAGGTGGAATGGCATGAAAAGAGAAAACTGCTGAAGGCTGCTTTCCCAGTGGATATCCGCGCCACCGAGGCCACGTATGATATTCAATATGGAAATGTGAAGCGCCCGACTCATTGGAATACAAGCTGGGATATGGCTAAATTTGAAACGGTCGGCCATCAGTGGGCCGATCTGTCAGAGCCGGACTATGGGGTAAGCCTACTGAACGATTCCAAGTATGGCTACGATATTAAAGAAAATATCATGCGGATCACCTTATTAAAATCAGCGATTCATCCTGATCCACAAGCAGATCAGGGAAGCCATTCCTTCGTTTATTCGCTTTACCCGCATATCGGGGAATGGCGCAAAGCGAAAACGGTGGAGACAGCGTGGGATTTGAACGATCCTGTTGTAGCTTCTGAAGGGAAATGGGCAAAGGAAGAGTCTTTCCTCGAAATGGATTCGGACCATGTTTGGATTGATTCTATTAAGCCGGCCTATGATGGCAATGGCATCATTATCCGCTTGCACGAATATGAAGGACGAAGAGGTAAGGTTTCTCTGGATGTTGCCAGAGGCATCACCTCATGGGTGGAGACCAATTTGATGGAAGAACCAATCGGAGAAGAATCGGCATCACTGATTGAGGTTGAAATCAAACCGTATGAGATTAAGACTTTTCGAGTTTTATAGGTTTGGAAATCTAAAGAGCAAGTGACGGTCACACAATGTTTTAACTGTTCCTGCTATGTAACGAGCTCTTATGGTCAATGACTGTTAAAGGAGGTGGCTAATGAGGTTAAAGAAAGTTCTGAATAACAATGCTGTATTGGTAACCGATGGCGATGAAGAGAAGGTCGCGTTTGGGACTGGAATTGCGTATGGAAAGAGGAGAAATGATCTGATTCATTTTCAGGAGGTTGAAAAGCTGTTTGTCATGAAGGAAAATGAAAAGTTGCAACAACTCTTGAGTCGTATTCCAGAAGAACACTTTATTCTTTCAGAAGAGATTATCTCCTATGCAGAACAATACCTTGGCAGCAAGCTGAGTGAGCACATTCATCTCGCCTTAACGGATCATGTGTCATATACAATCGATCGCATAAAGCAGGGCATTCATTTAAAAAACGAATTATTAAATGAAATAAAAATCTTATATAGCAAAGAATATGAAATTGGTCTTTGGGCAATAAACCGAATGAAGGAAAAGTGTAATATTGATGTGACAGTGGATGAAGCAGCTTTTATAGCTCTTCATATCTATACAATGAGGCTTCAAGGAGCCGAGTGATATTAATTCTACTTTTCCTTATTTTTGAAAAATAGGATTTTTGACCCTATGAACCTTATACACTATTGTCTATAATGCCCCATATAGGAACGATTAACGATTTCGCATGTTACTGACACGATCAGGCAGGGCGACGCTTTGTAAGGAGGACTTCCTCCTTGCTTGGTGTTGTCCTGCTTTTTTTGTCGAAGCGATGGAAGCGGTTACTTGTAAACTGGAACATCTTGAAATACGAGATTCGTCCCTAAGAATTCAAAATGATAGAAGAAGAGGTGGCAAAGGTGGCAAAAAGTAAAGCATTAAAGGCGGTTGTTTCAGCCTGTTTGGTATCAGGGTTATTGGTTCCGCTGAATATTCCAGCAGCAGGACAAGCAAAGGCAAGTGAAACCTACGAAATGACTGTATCCCCCATCCCGAAATCGTTAGAACAAACAGACAAAGGTTTCCCGCTGAATCCAAAAGTAGGATTGGTTACGGAAAAAGGAACCGACCCTGCGGCGATTGCTGAATTGAAGCAAGCCCTGAAGGAGGCAGGTGTTACCACCATTGTGGAGAGTGATATCAAAACCCCTAATCTCCAGGCCCCCGTCATCATTTGGCTGGGGGAATTCTCCGACCCGGACGAGCTAAAAACCATTCAGCAGCACACTGACCTGGAGGATTTGGTAATGACAAAAAAAGAGGGGTATATTGTCTCCTCCAAGCACGGCACCAAGGATAAAAAACATATTGTTATTTCCGGACATGATGAGGCAGGGACGTATTACGGGACCCAAACCTTCGAACAAATCATTGTCGAACGGAAAGGAACTGATTGGATTCCTGAGGTGGAAATTAAGGACTGGCCAACGATGCCGATCAGGGGCTCAATTGAAGGCTTTTATGGTGCGCCATGGTCACATGAGGATCGCTTGCGTCAGATCGGATTTTACGGTGAGCATAAAATGAACAGCTATATTTATGCTCCGAAGGATGACCCTTACCACCGGGAAAAATGGAAGGAGCCGTATCCTGCGGATAAGATAGCGGAGCTTACCGAACTAGTTCAGGCCGCACAAGAAAACCATGTCGCCTTTACATTCGCCATTTCGCCGGGGAATACAATCACTTATTCCAGTGAGTCGGACCTGAAGGCATTGATTCAAAAGGCCCAAGCCATGTGGGATATCGGCGTGAGATCGTTTGCCTTATACCTTGATGATATTGACCCGAACCTCCATTCCCCTGAAGACAGGGCGATGTTTGGCGGAGATCCGAACCCGCCGGCAGCGGCACAGGCGTATCTATTAAATCGATTTAACGAAGAATTTATTAAAAAACACAACGGTGCGGAGCGCTTAATCACGGTGCCGACAGACTATTATCAGGCGGGAACCACTCCTTACCGGAAACGTTTTGCAGAGCTAGTTCAGTCTGACATTATTGTTCAATGGACAGGAATTGGTGTCGTTGCTCCTACGATTACGTCACAGGATGCCGATAAAATTCATGGGATTTTTAAACACGATTTGCTGATTTGGGATAACTATCCGGTGAATGATTTTGATCGCAACCGCTTGTTCCTAGCGCCGCTGACGGGCCGGGATTCGGATTTAACGCCTGAACATGGTGTGATTGGCTTAACAGCCAATCCAATGAATGAGGCAGAAGCTTCAAAAATTTCACTGTTTACCGTTGCCGATTATACGTGGAACCCTGAAGCCTATGACCCGGCTGATTCGCTGAAGCGGAGTCTGAAGGAATTTGCCGGAGCAGCCTATGAACCTTTAAATCTCTTTGTGGAAGCCTCGTATGCTACGAGTCTTAATAACAACCGGGAGCCAATTTCGGAAAGAGTAAAGCCGCTAATCGAGCAATTTTGGCTGGCAGAGGAAGCAAAGGACAGTCAGGCAGTTTCCGAGGCTGGCAAGGCCTTGTTACAGGAATTCAGCAAGATGGAGCAGGCCGCTAAGCAGCTGCGGGAGCAGGTGGATAATCCGAACTTCTTGAAGGAGGTCACCGGGTATTTAAATAAACTGGAGCTATATGGACAAGCAGGTGAGTCGGCCGTTAACATGGTGCTGGCAGGACAGAGTGGGGATACGGCTACGGCTGCTGCGGAGCGCATGGTGCTCCAGCAATCGATGACAGCGATAAACGAAATCCCGCAGAAGCTGAGTATTGGCGTGGTTCCGACCTTCCTGGAGCGGGCGCTTAACGGGAAAAATATAGCAGAAGGGAAAAAAGCTGACGCTTCTTCGAGTGAAGTCAACTGGCTGACGCCAAACCTGGCCGTAGACGGGAACAACAATACTAGATGGGCTTCCTTGTACACTGATAATCAATGGCTCAGCGTCGACCTTGGGCAAGTGTATTCCATTGATAAAGTGAAATTATACTGGGAATCTGCCTATGGAAAACAATATAAAATTCAAGTGTCAAACGACGGAAGTCAGTGGACAGATGTTTACACAGAGCTAAACAGCAGCGGGGGAACCGATGAAATTCAGTTCCCTGCCGTCGAAGCTCGATACGTTAAAATGCAAGGCATCAAACGTTCAAGCAGCTGGGGCTACTCTCTGTACGAATTCAGTGTCTTTGCATCACAAAACTAAGAAATGGTAACGGGGGGACGGTTCAAGAACCGTCCTTACTGGAAGCGATTTGAGGAGGATAAACAGAATGTCTTTTTTTAAACATGGAAAACAGGTGTTAGCGGTCTGCGTTACGTTCGGGCTGTGTACTCTGTCAGCGTTTCCAAGTGGAACTGGACAGGCTTCGGCGGCAGGCAGAGGAGACCTTGCCCTGAATCCAACACCGCAGGAGCTAAAACTATCAGATAAAGGGTTTCCACTGACGCCAAATGTCGGAATTGTGGTAGACAAGAAAACGGATGAACAAGCGATCAACGAAGTTGTTGAGGCATTAGAAGCTGCGGACGTAAAACAGATTGTCCGTATTCATGCCGGGGAAAAGGTAACAACCCCCGTTACCATCTGGGTCGGCGGGCCTTCGGAAAATAAGGATTCAGCCGCTGTCTTAGATCAGATGGGAGTAGTAGGACCTGAATCTTTAAAGGATGAGGGATATGTCCTGGTATCCAAGCAAAAAGGAAAGAATCAGATTGTTCTTGCCGGGAAGGACAAGGCGGGAACGTATTATGCGGCAAAAACGTTCAAGCACTTGATTCAAGAGCGGGAAGGAAGAGATTGGATTCCGGAGGCAGAAATTCATGACTGGCCGGAAATGCCGATTCGTGGTTCCATCGAAGGGTTCTATGGCCCGCCGTGGACACACGAGGACAGAATCTCCCAGCTGGAATTCTACGGAGAAAATAAACTGAATACGTATATTTACGCTCCGAAGGATGATCCTTATCATCGCGAGAACTGGCGTGATCCTTACCCAGAGGCAGAATTAGCAGAAATTACCGAGCTGATTGAAAAGGCCAAAGAGAATCATGTGAAATTCACCTTCTCGCTGTCCCCTGGTCAATCCATCTGCTATTCCGGGGATCAAGATTTCGCCTTGCTAGAAAAGAAAATGGACACGATGTGGGACTTGGGTGTCCGCTCCTATGCGATTTTTCTAGATGATATTGATATGAACTTAAGCTGCCAGCAAGATCGGGAAAAATTTGCAGGAGATACAAATCCGGTTGCTGCTGCACATGCTTATCTGTTAAATCGGTTTACAGAAGAATTTATCAATACCCATGAGGGGGCCGAGCGGTTGATAACCGTTCCGACGGATTATTCCGGGAACGGGCCATCTCCTTACCGTGATCGATTTGCGGAATTACTTGACAAGGACACGGTTGTTATGTGGACAGGTCAAAAGGTTGTGTCAGAGCAGGTCGCTGCCGAAGAAGCGGATGAGGTTCACGGAGTATTTCAACACGATATGTTATTATGGGACAATTACCCAGTAAACGACTATGACCGGAATAGCTTGTTCCTCGGTCCCATTGTAGGACGTGATGCTGATTTATCCAAGCATGGAGTTGCCGGGTTAACAGCAAATCCAATGAACGAAGCCGAAGCTTCCAAAATTCCTTTGTACACGATTGCGGATTATACTTGGAACCCGGCGGCCTATGACCCAATCGATTCATGGAAGCGCAGTATTCAATCCTTTGGTGGAGAGGCCGCAGAAACGCTAAAAACCGTAGCGGAGAATATGTATTCCTCACCGATTAATACCACAGAGTCCCTTACCTTAACGCCATTGATCGATGCGTTCTGGAAGGCCTATGTGGCAGGTGATGCCGATCAAGCAGCAGAACAGTTAATCGCTGAATTTAAAAAGATTCAACATGCTCCAGCTAAACTTCAGCAGGAAATGGACAATAAAAAGTTCCTTCAGGAAATAGAACCTTATTTAGAAAAAGTAAATATCTATGGTAAGGCGGGGGAAACGGCTGTTCAATATGTGATGGCTCAGAAAAATGGCCATACCGACCAGGCTGCTGCCTATAGGAAACAGCTGATTACCTTGTTCAATCAATCCGAGCAGATCCCTCAAAAGGTGGGGCAGGGTGTCATCAAACCATTCTTAGTAAAAAGTGCTTTAGTGGTACCGCCATTAGAACTTACACTGCAGCCGGTCATTGATCAGTTCTGGAAAGCGTATGATGGCGAGGGTGGCAGCCAAGAAGCCGAGCAGTTAATTACTGAATTTAAAGAGCTGCACCAAATTCCAGAAACTATTCGCAAAGACATTGATAATGAAGCCTTTTTAACTGCCATTGATCCTTACCTTCAGAATCTTACCGTCTATGGTGAAGCTGGAGAAGTTGCTGTTCACTATTTAATGGCTGACAAAAACGGACAGACCGATGAAGCTAATTCGTATAAAGATACCTTAAAAACCTTAATGATGCAGGCGTATCAGCAGCCGCAGGAAATGGGAAAAGAGGTTATTAAGCCGTTCTTAATCGATAGCATGTGGAGAGACCTTGATGTGGTCGATTATCGAATGTTAGATGGGGTAAATAAATCCCGTGGAGCTGGCCAGCTGATTCAGTATACGCCTGTCTATGGAGAGACGACTCGAACAAACCCATGGGGATATGAAATCACTGTAGAAGATGGGAAAGTGGTTAAAAGAGGGGGGAATAATTCTGCCATCCCGAAAAACGGATATGTCCTAAGCATTCACGCAAATGACTGGCTGCGAGACAATACCACGATCGGAACATCCATTCAAATCGAAAACGGCGTCGTTTTGGTTATATCCCCAGAAGAGACAAACTAGCAGCAGAAGCTGTTTAGTGGCAAGGTTTCTCTGGAGATGAAGACTTTTCGAGTTTTATAGGACAAAAATGAACCGACTGGGGCTGCCCCAGTCGGTTATTGAATTTTTTTGCCTAAATGTTGTATGATTCTAAGATTTTTGCACTTAATCCCAAATTAGTCAACTATGATTAGGTCTCTTTTCCCTATAAAATAAAGCTATGGAAGTGCTTACATAACATTCGGAGGGAGGAGAAACATGAAAAGGATATTAAGCGATCTCTATAAAAATCGAGTTTGGCTGCTTATGGTGTTACCAGGAACAATTTGGCTGCTCCTATTTTCATATTTGCCGATGTTTGGACAGGTATTGGCCTTTAAAAAGTTCCGAATTGATCCCGATGGATTTTTTGCCAGCGTCATGAATAGTGAATGGGTTGGCTTTGACAACTTCAAATATTTATTCAGTACAAATGATGCCTGGATCATTACCAGAAATACCATCCTCTACAATCTTGTCTTTATCGTATTAGGGCTGGTAACGGCGGTTGCAACAGCTGTCTTGCTCAGTGAGTTAATCAATAAGAGGCTGTCGAAGGTTTACCAAACTTCTATCTTGTTCCCGCATTTTATTTCATGGGTTATCGGCAGTTATTTTGTCTTCACCTTCTTAAGTACGGAACACGGTTTGTTAAATCATATTCTTGGCTGGTTCCATGTCGACCCTATATCGTGGTATAGCGAATCGAAATATTGGCCATTTATTCTCGTATTCATGAGCATGTGGAAGGGCGTTGGTTACGGCAGTATCGTTTACTTAGCCTCCATCGTCGGGATTGACCGGACGTATTATGAGGCAGCGATGATTGATGGCGCTTCAAAATGGAAGCAGATTAAACATGTTACCCTGCCAATGCTTAAGCCATTAATGATTATCCTTACCATCATGAATATTGGGCGGATCTTCAACTCGGATTTCGGATTGTTTTATCAAGTGCCAAGAGATTCGGGAGCTCTATATGGGGTGACAAATGTAATTGATACCTTCGTATACCGAGGTCTAATGAATCTGGGGGATATCGGCATGAGTACGGCTGCAGGTCTATACCAGTCGGCTGTTGGATTTATCCTCGTGATCATTACCAACTACATTGTCCGTAAAGTGGATGAGGAAAGTGCCTTGTTTTAATGTTCATTTCTTTAAGAAGGGAGGAAAAGTCGCCCGGCGGCTAATGATATGCCAAAACTTGAACAAACCCAATCAACGCTTCTTATTTCAAAAACAGTAGAAGAAATAAAAGAGGGGAAGCCTAAGGTCACCAGGAAGAAGTATCGGAACCCTCAACATATGCATCCAGCCGCAAATGCTATTATTAGTGTGCTGCTTGGGATTCTCGCGCTTACGTGTATCTTTCCTTTTATCTATGTCATTATCATTTCGTTTACAAGCGAGGAAAGTATTGTCAGGAACGGTTTTCAATTGATCCCGAAGGAATGGAGCTTGGATGCTTATCATTATCTTTGGGGTATGAAGGAGTCCTTTTTCCGCTCCTATGGTGTCACGATTTTTATTACAATTATCGGTACCTTGATCAGTGTGTTCATGATTACCTTTTATGCCTACGCGATTTCAAGACCGCAATTTAAGTATCGAAGATTTTTCACGTTCCTAGCATTCTTTACGATGCTTTTCAGCGGCGGACTGGTGCCGACTTACATCGTTGTCACCCAATTTCTGCATTTGAAAAATTCCGTTTGGGCACTAATCCTGCCCCTTGCGATGAATGCGTTTTACATTATCATCATGAGAACCTTCTTCTTAAAGTCCGTTTCTGAATCGATTTTGGAATCGGCAAGAATCGATGGGGCAAGTGAATGGAGAATCTTCTTCCAAATCATCTTCCCGCTTTCCTTACCGGGAATTGCCACGATCGCCTTGTTTAGTACACTGGGTTATTGGAATGACTGGTTTACAGCCTTGCTTTATATTGATAACCCCAATCTGGTGCCGCTTCAAGCTTTACTCATGAAAATTGAGGCAAATCTTGAATTTATGAGAAAAAATATGGATGTCGCTATCATGCAGCAAAGCTTATTTGATACGATTCCGCAAGAATCAGCCAAAATGGCCATGGTTGTTATTGCCACCTTACCGATCGCAGTCTCGTACCCGTTCTTCCAAAAGTACTTTATTAGCGGACTGACGATTGGCGGCGTTAAAGAATAATCAACAGAAAGAGGAGAAGAGGAATGAAGAAAAAGAAGTTAGGTATGATTCTCGCATCCGTTTTGGCAGCTGGAACCCTTCTATCTGCCTGCACAAGCAAAGACAGTGCCACATCAGAAAAGGGCGGTAAAAATGGCGAACCTTATGAAATTAAATGGTACACCATTGGAACACCGCAAAAAGATACTGAAAAAGTCTTTGCAGAAGTCAACAAGTATACAAAGAAAAAAATTAATGCCACAGTGAAAATGACGCAAATTGACTGGGGAGACTGGGATCAAAAATCACAAGTGATGATCAATTCCGGGGAACCCTTTGATATTATCTTTACGAATGGTACCTCTTACGTTCAAAATGCGCAAAAAGGTGCATTTAAGGACATTGACGATATGTTAGGAAAAGAGGGAAAAGAACTTAAAGAGACTCTTAATCCTGCCCTGTTAGAAGGAATTAAAGTCAATGGAAAAATTTATGGCGTCCCTACTAATAAAGAAGCAGCTAGACAATCGGTTTATACCTTTAATAAACGCCTTGTAGACAAATACCACTTTGATCTTTCAAAAGTAAAAACCTTGGAAGATCTTGAACCAATGCTAAAAACGATTAAAGAGAATGAATCTAGCGTCACTCCAATGGCTACATTCAAAGCCTATCTGCCATACGATTATATCTTTAATAATGAAATGCCATTTGCCTTTGCGATGGAAGGCGATCGAGACCATGTGATTAACCAATTTGAATCTGATTTAACCATGAAAACCTATAAAACTATGCATGAATATTATAAGGCTGGATTTCTTAAAGAAGATGCAGCGACAAGTAAAGACAGCTGGCCAATGGATGTAGAAAACTGGTTTGTCCGCATGGGTGATTCTCAGCCATATGCTGATTTATTGTGGTCTCGCTCGGCTAAGTATGATGTTGTTTCCGTTCCGGCTGAAGATCCGATTACCATTAATGATTCTGTATCCGGTTCCATTCAGGCTATCTCAGCCACTTCCAAGAATCCTGAGAAAGCAATGGAATTCCTGACACTGCTTAATACTGACCCATATCTTCGTAACCTTGTTGACAAAGGTATTGAAGGTGTTCATTACGAAAAAAATGACGACGGAACGATTAAAGACCTTCCAGCACGTATCGATCGTTATAATGTTCCATCTTATTCACTTGGAAACTTCTTTGTTTTGGATTTGTATGAAAATGATCCTAAAGATAAATGGGAAAAATTCGAAGAGTTTAACAAATCTGCCAAACCAGCGCCAACCCTTGGTTTCCATTTTAACAGCGACCCAGTAAGATCTGAGCTTGCATCGATTACGAATATTTCAAAAGAATTCTATCCGGCATTGGCAACAGGTTCTGTTGACCCAGAAGAGTACTTGCCAAAATATAATAAGAAGTTAAAAGAAGCTGGAATTGACAAAGTCTTAAAAGAAATTCAAAAGCAATTTGACGAATGGAAGAGCAAGCAATAATAATAACAAAAAAGTCAAGCTGGGTGGAAAATCTCAGCTTGCTTTCATTTGAAACCGTAGTTTCCAGTGGTAGACTAGAAAAAACAATAAGTATAATTTGAGGACATCAAAATGGGATTAAGAAGAAAAGGAAGTTATACTCAAAAAATATTTAATAAACTATTCTTGGCATCATCTATCACTATTATTTTAACTATCATTGTTTTAATCGTTACGATTACGAACTATTACTCCGAAGTGATTATTCAAAAAGAAGTGAACGTCAATACCAGAACGATGGAGCGGGTGGAGGATTATTTTACCGCTAAAGATGCAGATATTAATCGATCCAAAAGGGATTTTTATGTTAAAGGGGAAGTCATTGATGATATGTCCTTTGCCCTTCAAAACGGGTATGCGAAATATTTGGAATATCGTCTCGATAAATTTTCGGAGGGCAAGTCCTTTGTACCGAATAATATTGATACGTATTTCAATGCCTATTTCGGTCAAGACAGCGATATTAACGCAATCAGTTTACGTTCGTTGGAAACCCCTTCTGTAGAATACCTGCTCATTTTTCAAAATTTACGATGGAATAAAAGCATTATCGATTCTCCCAGGCATTTAGGCAGCCTGTATCTTTCAGAAGAGATTCCCAATCTTGGCAGGGATGGTATTCCACGAGGCAGGCAGCTAAGAGATACCTTTACCAAACAGATTGTCGTTAACAATCCAGTGACCTTGAAAAAAATAGGTGAGATTACTATTTTTTATTCTACTAATCGTCTAGACAAAATGGTCAAAAAGCGCGAGGGAGTGCCTGCTTCCTTTTTTATCATGGATGCTGAAGGCAAAATCATCTATTCCGTCAATAAGGGTGATGTTCCCTTAGATATGATCAAACAGATAAAGCCTGAAACAAATGAGAAAAAAATAAAGTGGCAGAATGACCATTTTTATATCAGTACCATTGCGAACCAGGGGGATTATACGTATGTCAGTGTTATTCCCGACAGAGGATGGCAAAAGCTTACAATCGTCAGGGGAACCATGTGGGGCGTCATTATATTTTTCATCACTATTTCCATTTTAATTTCCTATTCCTTTACTCGAAATTATTCAAGGCGTATTAATAAGATTGTTTCGATTATTCGGCAGGTTGAGAACGGAAATCTGGATGCCAGGATACCGGAATCCAAGCATGAAGATGAATTATCAAGGATTGCTGTCAATATCAATTCGATGTTAGATGAATTGAATAATTATATTGAACAATTTTACCTGTTAAATTTAAAACAGCAGCAAGCGGAATTGAAAGCGCTCCAGGCCCAAATCGATCCTCATTTTTTATTTAATACGTTAGAGGCGATACGGATGGTGGCTGTCGTAGAGGGTTCAAAAACTTCTAGTAAAATGATTTTCCATTTATCAAAGCTATTCCGCTACTCGTTAGAATCAAAAGACACGGTGCCTTTATATACAGAAATTGAATATGTCAATCAGTATTTAAAATTAATGCAATTTAAATTCCCAAACAAACTACAGGTTGATCTTCATATACCTAGTGACGTGGAGCAAACACCTGTGCAAAAGCTCATTTTGCAGCCGATCATCGAAAATTATTTTGTTCATGGTTTTAGAAAGGATTGCTCTGAAAATAAGCTGCACATACGTGCCACTCAGCTGGGGGAAACGTTGGAAATCACAGTGGAGGATAATGGTAAGGGGATAACGGAGGAGGATCTTGCGATGATTGTCCAGCATCTTAATTGTGAAGACGGAGATGAAATGGATTCAATTGGATTAAGAAATATCCATCAACGTTTAAAACTGAAATTTGGAAACGCATTCGGCATTTCTGTGAAAAGTAGCAAAGATAAGGGAACGATTGTGACACTTTCTATTCCAGTAAGAGGGACCAGCCATGTATAAGGTGCTTCTTGTTGATGACGAGCCGTTAATTACGATAGGCCTTCAAGCCCTCCTAGATTGGGAGGACGATGGCTTTGAAATTGTTTCGCGTGCCGAGAGTGGGGAAGAGGCTCTTGCCTATCTTAAAGAACATCCAGTCGATCTCCTAATTACCGATATATTAATGGGAGAAATGTCTGGGTTGGATTTAATTGAGGAAGCGAAAAAAATCCAGCCGAAGGTGAAATGTATCATTTTAACTGGTTATCAAGAGTTTGAGTATATTAAGCAAGGTCTGCTATTAGGGATCGAAAACTATTTAGTCAAACCTGTGGATGAGGAAGAATTATTATCGACCATACAAAATGTAGGCCGGAAAATGAATGCAGTGTCGGGAGGTAATCAGGCACAGGAACCGTCTACCCTAATGGACAATACCTTATGGCGGTTTTTAAATGGCGAGATTGAGAAGAACGACTGTCTGGAAAGATTGTCATTATATGATATCCAGTTTACTCAGCCGTATTATGCTGTTTCTATTTTAAGTTTTGAAAACTATTACAGAGATGAGATTTTAAAGGAAATCAGAACCTTTATTGAGGAACATTGCGCAGCCGTTTGTTTATTCAGTCCAAATCAAGACCTGGTCATTATTTTAGGGAGCGAAAAGGAAGAGGAACTGTATCGATATAACCAAGGCATGGTAGAGCAGCTAAAAGATGAAAAAAGAGGGGCCGGTTTATTCTATTTAGCAATGGGAAAGCCGGTAAAAACGGTAGACGAATTAGAAGAAAGTTATATGAGAGCAAGGGAGTATAGTTTATTGCAGCTATATTCATGCCCAAATGTTCTTCTTTCCGAACATTTGACGATTGATAAGCATGAAGAATTAAAAAAACAGCAAGAATTTAAAGAAACGATTGTTAAGCAGCTATTGAAAGCGAAGGGAGAAGTTTTACAACGGATTGATTCATTTTTTCAGGATCTCACCAAGAATTCTAGCTTTATCTCCCCGCCAGCTGCCAGGAAATATATCTTTGATTTACTTTCTTATATCCATTATTCGCTGCAGCCGAACGATCTCTCCTATCATACAGCTGCCATCGAAAGAATCGCGTATAGCTCTGATATTGATGAGATGAAAGCCATTTTGAAGGAATATTGCCAGGAATTAATTTTTTCAATCCATAAGCAAGTCAATAATCGCAGTCCGATTGTCCAAAATGTCCTTGATTATATCCATGCCCACTATGATGAAGGGATTTCGTTAAAAACATTGGGCCAGCAGTTTCATGTCAATGCCATCTATTTGGGGCAATTATTTCAAAAAGAAGTAGGGGCGGTTTTTTCAGAATACCTAAACCGATACCGATTGGAAAAGGCAAAGGAGCTCCTCAAAACCACCCATTACCGTGCAGGTGAAATTGGCAAAAAGGTCGGGTATTCGGATACGGCTTATTTCTATAAACAGTTCAAAAAAAGTGTGGGAACGACACCAAGTGAATGGAGAAAAATTAAATAAAAGGATGGTGATAATCAATGAATAATAGTTTGCAAGAATATAACCTTACCTATCGTTTTCCAAAAAACTTTTGGTGGGGAAGTGCCGCATCAGGCCCGCAAACGGAAGGCGCAGCGCTGATGGATGGTAGAAAGCAAAGTATCTGGGATTATTGGTACAGCGTGGAACCTGCTTGTTTTCATCATGGGGTTGGCCCAGAACATACATCGGATTTCTATCATCGGTTTAAAGAAGATATACAGCTGATGAAAGAAACGGGCCATAACTCCTTTCGGACCTCGATTCAATGGTCACGTTTGATTCCGGATGGAACTGGTGAAGTAAACGGGAAGGCCGTTGCCTTTTACAACCAGGTCATCGATGAATTGATTGCTCGAGACATTCAACCATTTATGAATTTATACCATTTCGATATGCCGATGTGCATGCAGGAAAAAGGTGGATGGGAAAGCCGGGAGGTCATCGATGCCTATGTGAATTATGCGGAGACCTGCTTTCGCTTATTTGGCGACCGTGTGAAATATTGGTTTACCTTTAACGAACCGATCGTCCCGGTCGAGGCCGGGTATTTATATAATTGGCATTATCCAAATATAGTGGATTTCAAACGGGGTGCAACGGTTGCCCACCATACCATTGTGGCCCATGCGAAGGCAGTAGAAGCCTTTAAAAAATTAAAGGTTGACGGGAAAATTGGCATTATCCTCAATCTCACCCCATCTTATCCACGGAGTCAGGATGCCGAAGATGTAAAGGCTGCCCATATTTCTGATTTATTCTTTAACCGCAGCTTCCTTGATCCGGTCACAAAAGGCGAATATCCTCGTGGTTTGGTTGATATTTTAAAAGAAAGAGACCTGCTTCCAACCGTGGAGGCCGGTGATTTAGAAGTGATCAAAAACAATCCGATTGATCTTTTAGGCGTGAACTATTACCAGCCGCGCCGTGTTAAAGCGAAAGAGAAGCCTGAGCCGGAGAATGCTCCGTTTATGCCGGAACATCTCTTTGATCCGTATATCATGCCAGGCAGGAAAATCAATCCGCACCGTGGATGGGAAATCTGCGAGGAAGTTATCTATGATATTATGATTGACCTCCGTGACAACTATAGTAATCTGCCATTCTTTATTTCGGAAAATGGAATGGGTGTTGAAGGGGAAGAAAAGTTCCGTCATGTGGAAGGGTTTATTGAGGATGATTATCGGATTGAATTTATCCAGGAGCACTTGAAATGGGTACATAAAGCCCTTCAAGATGGTGCGAATTGTTTGGGATATCACCTATGGACCTTCATGGATAACTGGTCATGGACGAACGCTTATAAGAACCGATATGGATTAGTGGAAGTAGATTTAAAGAACCATTTAACACGAACGGTTAAAAAATCAGGGAAATGGTATAAACAGTTGTCCGAAAACAATGGGTTTTAACGGAAGAGGACGAATTTGATTAAAAAGGTGAATCGGATGAAAGCTTACATGGTATTCGATATGGGCGGCACCTATATAAAATATGCTGTTATGGATCAAGAAGGAAAGAAATTAGAAAGCGGGAAGTTTCCGACTCCTTGTGAAGGATTAGAAAGTTTCTTGCAAAAACTTAGCCAAGTAACAAAAGAATATTCGAATTCATTTGAATTGCAAGGCATTGCTTTAAGTTCACCCGGTGCTGTAAATGTTAAAACGGGATTTATTGGCGGTGCCAGTGCGATTCCGTATATACATGGAGTTTGTATGACTGACCTCATAAGGGAGCGAACGGGTTTCCCGGTATCGATCGAAAATGATGCCAATTGCGCGGCTTTGGCGGAAGGATGGTTAGGTGCAGCAAAAGGCACGGATTACTATATTTGTATTGTCATAGGTACAGGAATTGGCGGCAGTATCGTCATTAACCAATCGATCTTACGCGGCGCATCTCTCCACGGCGGGGAATTCGGTTACATGATTATGGGACCACAGTCTAAAAATCCGCTTGATCAAACCTGGAGCAAGACTGCTTCAACCCATGCTTTAGTGGAGGAGGTTGTCAGGAGAAAGTCACTGGCAAAAGGAATGTTGAACGGTGAAGAAGTATTTCTTCTTGCCGATAAAGGCGACACGATTGCCAAGGAGAGTATTGCAGAATTTTATAAACGGCTCGCCATCGGAATTTATAATTTAAAATATGCCTTGGACCCGCAAAAAATCCTCATTGGCGGCGGCATCAGCAAGCGCCAGGAAGTGATTGACGGGATCAATCGTGAATTGAAGAGGTTAAGGGACGACATTTCAACGTTGCGAATAGAAGTGCAAGCCTGTCAATTTGATAATGATGCAAACCTAATCGGGGCATTGTTTCATTTCCTGAAGGGCGCAGGCCGGTTTAATGAATAATAGATTAGGAGGAGCTGCGAATGCTTGGTGGAATTGAAGCTGGCGGGACAAAATTTGTTTGTGCCGTTGGAGACGAAAAGGGAACGATCGTGGACCGAATTCAAATCCCTACCACTACCCCGGATGAAACGATTCCGAAGGTCATTGAATTTTTTAAAAAATACCCGATCGAAGCGATTGGAATTGGGACGTTTGGCCCGATTGATGTTAACCGGGAAAGTCCCACATACGGGCACATCACATCTACCCCAAAACCAGGATGGAAGGATTATCCGTTTGTGCAAGGGTTTGAGGATGAATTTGGGGTTCCCATCGGATTTAATACGGATGTGAATGCCGCCGCGTTAGGCGAGGCGACTTTTGGAGCAGCCAAAGGGATGGATAGCTGCTTGTATATAACGGTTGGAACAGGAATCGGAGCAGGAGCGCTCGTTCAGGGGCAGATGCTTCAAGGACATTCTCATCCGGAAATGGGGCATGTTTTGGTTAGGCGTCATCCGGAGGATCCATATCAGGGGCGGTGCCCGTACCACGGTGATTGTCTGGAAGGATTGGCGGCCGGCCCTGCCATTGAAGGGCGCTGGGGGCAAAAAGGAATGGAGTTAGTGGATAAAACTGAAGTATGGGAATTAGAAGGCTACTATATCGCCCAGGCACTGATGCAATATATTCTGATTCTTTCGCCGAAAAAGATTATCCTGGGCGGCGGCGTCATGAACCAGAAACAGGTATTCCCTTCTATCTACCAGCATTTGAATGAGTTTCTCCGTGATTATGTTTCATTGCCAGAGCTGTCAGAATATATTGTAAGCCCTGGTTTAGGCAATGATGCAGGGATTACAGGGGCGCTTTTGCTGGCCCATCAGGCATTGACTAAAGAGCAATAAATAATATTAATAGAAGAAACGTGCCACCTCGAACGGTGGTACGTTTTTTTGTGTAGGCAAAAGACTTTATTTTAGCCAATGAATCTATGGTTTTGCCAATAGGATGGGGGGAATCGTACTGCTAAAATAATGGAAAGGCTTACATAGGTGCCGGTTTATGGCACTAAAGGAGGTGGTGTTTATCAAAAATTTAGATAACCTAATTCAACGATTTTCGAAATATTTCTCACTTAAATCTATATAAATGTAAGGTATGTAAATTTTCAGGTTACATAAGGAGGAAAAAATGTTCGTTTTTAAAAAGTTAAAGTCGTTTTATCTTCCTTTTAAAAAGGATTTTATCTGGTCGTTGCTCTTTATGCTGCTTGTCGCTGCGATTACCGTCATCTATCCGGTCATTTTACAGGTAACCATTGATGATGTCGTGCTTGGGCGGAAATATGACTGGGTGCCTTGGATTGCCTTGGGATTTATCGTGATCATGGGGGTAAAGGCCTTCTCAACTTTCATTCAGCATTATTTGGCAGATATGTTCGGCATTAAATCCGTGTACTTGCTCCGAAATGCTCTATATGAAAAGCTGCAGCGGCTATCCTTCAGCTATTACGATAACGCAAAGACAGGGGATCTAATGTCCCGTTTGACCGCGGATGTGGAAGGTTTTCGTTTTTTTGTGTCCTTCGGCTTTAGCGAGGTCCTTCGCTTTGTCATTGTCGTGGGGACCAGTCTTTGTGTGATGTTCTATTATTCCGTTTCCCTGACTTTGGTCACGATGATGTCACTGCCTTTTTTAAGTGTGGTGGTTTATAAGTTCGATAGAGCCGTCCATCCGGCGTTCCGCGGGATTCGGGAATCGTTCGGCCGCTTAAATACCATGGTGCAGGAAAATATTAACGGGATCCATACGGTTAAAGCCCTGTCAAAAGAAAAGGAGGAAACGAAGCGCTTTAACTCCTCCAATCAGGAGTACAGGACCAAGCAGCTGGCTACGTCGGTGGTATGGTCGAAATATTTTCCGCTGATGGAGCTGATCGGCAATATTTCCGTTGTCGCCTTGCTAGCCTATGGCGGTTTTCAAGTGATCAGTGGAGCCTTAAAACCTGGGGAGCTTGTCGCCTTTTACAGTCTTGTTTGGTATATTATTTGGCCGATTATGAACCTGGGATTCACCATCAATATGTTCTCACAGGCAAAAGCTTCCGGCGAAAGGCTTCTTGAAGTTTTGGAAGCAGATGAAACGATTATGGATGGCGATGACATCAGAAATACCGGCAGAATGGCAGGAAAGGTGAACTTCGATCAGGTCACGTTCCACTATCAATCGGAAGAGGCGGCCGCACTGAAGGAAATCACTTTTTCCGCGCCTTCAGGAACAACCATTGGGCTTATTGGCGCAACAGGTTCTGGAAAAACCAGTATGATTCAGCTTCTGTCCCGTTTTTATGAACCGACGGCAGGAACGATTGAAATTGATGATCAACCTATTCAGGAATACGGGTTGAAAATGCTGCGTTCGCAAATTGGCGTTGTCTTACAGGAAACCTTTCTGTTTTCATCCACTATCAAGGCAAATATTGCTTACGGAAGGCCAGATGCGGCGATGGAGGAAATTATCGATGCGGCCAAACGGGCACAGGCTCATGATTTTATTATGGAGCTGCCTGATGGATATGACACCAAGCTGGGTGAACGGGGAATGGGGCTCTCCGGGGGGCAAAAACAGCGGATTGCGATTGCACGCGCCATTTGCATGAATCCGGCGATTCTCATTTTAGATGATTCCACTAGTGCGGTCGATATGGAAACGGAATTTCATATTCAAAAGGCCCTCCGAGAAGTCATGAAGGGGAGAACGACGTTTATTATTGCCCATCGTATTTCATCACTTAAGCATGCCGATGAAATTTTGGTGCTGGATCAGGGAAGAATCATCGAACGCGGCACACATGAACAGCTGCTTGCCCATGGGGGGGCTTACCGGCGTATCTACAATATCCAATATCAGGATCAGGAAGCAATTATGCAAAAGGCGGGAGGATAAGTGAAACATGGAGGAACAACGAAAGAAACAACTCATCCTCGAGCGGTTTCATTACTCTCAGGATGAAGTGATTGATAAATCGTTTAACTGGCAACAGATGTGGCGCTTGCTGCAATACTTAAAGCCCTATACAAAAAATTTACTTCCCCTTTCGTTTATGACAGTGATCATTTCAACCGCCATCCGTTTAATCATTCCGATTTTAATTGGCGTCTATACCCTTGACAAGGCGATTGTTGAAAAAGATACAACCTTATTGCTCCAGCTGATTTTCATCATTTCAGGGTTGTATGTTTTATCCTATTTTGTCAATTTGCTAAGAATCCGCTGGATGAATAAGCTTGGACAAAATGTCATTTATGATTTGCGGCAGCATTTGTTTACACATGTACAGTCTTTATCACACAGGTTCTTCGACCAGCGTTCGGGCGGGTCGATTCTTGTGAGGATTATGAATGATATTAATTCCCTGCAGGAGCTGTTCACAAGTGGTGTTATTAATCTATTAACCGATTTTCTCTTATTGCTGTCGGTTATTATGATCTTATTTTCTTTGAATGCAAAATTAACAATTGCGATTATGGTGATTTTGCCGATCATGTTTTTCATCTCCACCAGCCTGCGAAAAAAGATCCGTCTGCAGTGGCAATCGGTTCGGCTCGTCCAGTCGAAGCTCAATTCCCATTTAAATGAAAGCATCCAAGGCATCCGCGTCACGCAGGCCTTTACCCAAGAAAAAGAAAACATTCAATTTTTTAAGGGAGTCAACCAGGAAAACTTTGAAACTTGGAAACAAGCAGTCCATAAAAATGCCATGTTTGGACCATTTGTCGAGATCACCAATGCTTTGGGGACGGCCATCCTCATCTGGTACGGGGCTTTTCTAGTTTCGGGAGGTGAAAGTACAATCGGGGAATTTGTCTCCTTTGCCTTTTATTTAGGGATGTTCTGGGAGCCGATTTCGCGTCTTGGCCAGCTGTATAATCAGCTGCTGATTGGAATGGCTTCTTCGGAGCGGATTTTTGAGTTTTTAGATGAAAGACCGCTTGTGTCGGAAGCCTCCAAACCTATGATTCTCTCTTCTATTAAAGGACAGATTGATTTTGAGGATGTGGAATTTTCCTATGATGGATCAAGAAAAGCGTTAAATGGTATTTCTTTTTCGATAAAAGCGGGAGAGACGGTTGCGCTGGTCGGCCATACGGGCTCTGGGAAGACGACCATTGCTAACTTGGTCAGCCGCTTCTATGATTCTACCTCAGGTGTTGTCAAAATCGATGGTCATCCCATTCATGACTTGTCGATTGCGGGTCTCCGCTCGCAAATAGGTGTGGTCCTGCAGGACACGTTTATCTTTTCAGGAACAATTATGGAAAATATTCGTTTTGGAAACCCGGGAGCCAGTGACGAGAAAGTGATCGCTGCCGCGAAGGTAGTAGGAGCCGATTCGTTTATTAACCAGCTTGCGAATGGCTATCAAACCGAGGTGGAAGAGCGGGGCAATATCTTGTCGGTGGGTGAGCGCCAGCTCCTTTCTTTCGCCAGGGCACTTCTCGCTGAGCCAAAAATTCTCATTTTGGATGAGGCCACCGCAAGTATTGACACGGAATCAGAGGTCAAGATTCAAAAGGCATTAAGAACGTTATTAAAAGGAAGAACAGCAATTATGATTGCCCACAGGTTATCCACAATCCGGGAAGCCGACAACATCTTGGTTCTTGATCACGGTAATATCCTGGAGCAGGGAAATCATGAAAATCTCATGGCTAAACAAGGAATCTATTATGAATTAGTGAAAGCCCAATACAAAATGCTTGACCAAGGGTGACCATGGGGACGGTTCTTTGAGCTTTTTCGGGGCTGGGAGAATCGTCCCCGAGGTGGCAAATTTACATCATTAGGAGGAGGCTATTTTGCAGCCATTACTATTAAAACCTGTTTTTAAAGAGAGAATTTGGGGCGGGACGGCATTACAAAAGGAATTTGGATATGAAATTTCATCAGAACTAACAGGAGAATGCTGGGCTATTTCCGCTCATCCAAACGGCCCTTCGGTCATTGAAAACGGTCCATATGCCGGCATGACCTTGGACAATCTCTGGAGTGAGCATCCGGAGGTATTTGGAAGTCCAAAGAAAGAGGTATTTCCGCTGCTTACCAAGATCTTGGATGCCAATATGGATTTATCCGTACAGGTTCATCCCGATGATGCCTATGCAAAGGTGAATGAAAACGGTGAGCTTGGAAAGACAGAATGTTGGTATATTATCGACTGCAAAGAAGAGGCGGATATAATCTTTGGACATAACGCCCAATCAAAGGAAGAACTAATCCAGCAGATTAATGAGGGGGAATGGAACGGCCTGCTGCGCCGTGTTAAAATCAAGCCGGGTGACTTTTTCTATGTCCCAAGTGGTACGATCCATGCTTTGTGTGAAGGAACACTCGTATTGGAAACGCAGCAGAGTTCTGACACTACCTATCGGGTTTATGATTTTGATCGCAAGGATGCGGAAGGGAACCTGCGTGATTTGCATTTAGAAAAGGCGATTGAGGTAACGACAGTGCCTCATCAAAATGCAATGTGCTCGCCGCGAGTGGAGGAAGTCGAAAATGCCATGGTTACGACTTTTGTGGAGTCGGAATTTTTCTCTGTTTATAAATGGGATATCCATGGGAAGGTATCCTTTTCATTTGATGAGCAATACTTGCTATTCAGTGTGATTAAGGGCCAGGGATTACTCATACATAATGGTGAAAAATATGAATTCGGGAAGGGAACCCATTTTATTATTCCTGTTGGGTTTGGTGAGTTTGAGTTGGATGGAGAATGCGAGATCATTGTTTCGCATACTTAATTTTTAGGCTGTGTTAAAGATTTAATGTTGATTTTAGGGCTCTGTTGATTGAAGTGGAAGGCACGAAGACTCCTGCGGGAGTACGGGCAGGGGAGACCCCGCAGGCGCTAAAAGCGCCGAGGAGGCTCCCCGGCACGCCCGCGGAAAGCGAAGTGCCTGGAACGGAAATCAACAGACAAGTTTAACACAGCCAATTTTTAAAACCAAGGGGGCGGTTCTTGTGCTAGAACCGCCCCCCGCGCTTCCATTTTCTCTTATTTCCACGCATCGTTAGCAATCGAAATCACATGTCTAACTTTATCCCATTGCTGTTCTTCTGTTAATAGATTTCCTTCTTCGGTAGAAGAGAATCCGCATTGCGGGCTTAGGCAGAGCTGATCTAAGTCTACATACTTTGCTGCTTCTTCAATCCGCGCTTTGATTAATTCCGGGTCTTCTAACTCACCAAACTTCGAAGTGATCAATCCAAGAACAATTTGTAAATCTTTGCGATTGACGTGTTGAAGCGGTGCAAACCCACCAGAGCGCTCATCATCAAATTCTAAGAACAATCCATCTACCTTTAATTCGCCAAAGATATATTCAGATGCGTTATCATAACCTCCGCTTGCTGTGTAAGTCGATTTAAAGTTTCCGCGGCAGATATGCATCGTAATGACCATATCTTCTGGCTTGTTGGCAATCGATTCATTGATGGCACGAGTGAATAGTTTAATTAATTCTTCTGGGGTATAGCCTTTCTCGGCAATTTGTTGGCGGCCTTTCTCAGAGAAGAACACTGCCCATGAAGTATCATCTAGCTGTAGATAGCGGCAGCCTGCCTCGTAAAATGCCTGAATCGCTTTTTGGTAGGCTTTAATTAAATCATCAAAGAACTCATCTTTGTTTGGATAAGCTGCTTCCTCAATAACTCCTCTAAAGAAAAGCATATTTGGACTTGGAATCGTGAATTTTGCGACATGGTCACCTTGAGCTTTTGTTTGGACACCGTGAAATTGAATTCCTGCTTCAGCCTCGTAAAGCTCAACGCCCTCAAGTCCTGCTAGGAAGTCGAAATGCCACCAAGCACGGCGGAATTCTCCATCAGTTACAGCTGAAAGACCTACTTCTTTCTGTTTTTCTACTAATCTAATGATCTCTTCATCTTCAATCGCACGAAGCTGTTCCGCTGTGATTTCTCCGTTTTCTTTTTGAAGACGTGCCTGTTTTAGTCGTACGGGACGAAGGAAGCTTCCGACGTGATCGGCTTTGAACGGTGCTCTAATAAGTATTTTTGTCATTTTTTGTAAGATCCTTAATAAATATAATTTTAATTATATATTTAATTTTCGAAAAATGCTTAGCTGAAAGACCTATTAAAAATTCTCATCAAACCTGTAAACCCTTACATTTTGCGGTGAAATTATTATTGTGCAGAAAATATTGATTTTTTTAAATATTTATTCTAATATATAAAAATATTAATTATTCGGAAAAACGAAATAATTTAGGGAGGTACTATATTATGGGAATCATCGAGAAAATCAGCGGCTTTGCTGGAAAGACCTTTACAGTATGGGTATTAATCTTTGCTGTTGTTGCTTTTAATTTTCCATCTCACTTTGTGTGGTTAGGAGGATATATTGTTCCTTTATTAGGGATTGTTATGTTTGGCATGGGGCTGACACTGGAATTATCAGATTTTAAAGAAGTGTTTAGAAGACCAAAGGAAGTAGCACTTGGGGTTATCGGCCACTTCATCATCATGCCGCTCTTAGCGTTTATCTTGGCAGTTGGACTTGATTTACCGAAGGAAGTTGCGGTAGGGGTTATTTTAGTAGGATGCTGCCCGAGCGGAACTGCTTCGAATGTTATGGTGTTTTTAGCAAGAGGAAATGTAGCACTCGCGGTTGCGATTGCCTCTGTTTCTACGATTCTTGCACCAATTGTCACACCATTACTTATTCTTTTATTTGCAAGTAAGTGGGTGGATGTCAGTGTGGCATCTTTATTTCTATCAATTGTACAAGTTGTCATTGTTCCGTTGGCGCTTGGCTTTATTATTAAAAAGTTCTTCGGAAAACAGGCTCAAGCTGGTGCAAAGGCATTGCCGCTTGTTTCCGTTATTGCGATAGTGTTAATTGTATCTGCAGTTGTAGCGGGCAGCGCGGCGAAGATTGCGGAAACTGGTTTGTTAATTTTTGGCGTAGTCATTCTTCACAATCTGTTAGGATTCTTGATTGGATTCTTCTTTGCCCGTTTATGCGGGATGGATCTGGCGAAACAGAAGGCTGTCGCAATGGAAGTCGGTATGCAGAACTCCGGTTTGGGAGTAGCTATTGCTACTGCTCATTTCTCGCCATTAGCAGCAGTACCAAGTGCAATTTTCAGCGTTTGGCATAATTTATCTGGTTCGGTTCTAGCAAATATTTTTAGCCGGATGAAGGAGAAGGGTCAAACCGAGGAAAGTATTAAGCGCGCGGGTTAATTTTAATCAGCTCTCAGCCTAATTGGGCTGAGGTTTTTTTTTCTTGGATTTTGTTTGACAGTGGTACATTTCATAATTTTTTCATATTTTCTTCACTGAAAGTACACACCAAGTGGATAACATAGATAGGGAAGTGGTAATACCATTTCTACAAATTCTTGCAGTCAAAAAGTGAATAGAACTATGCTTTCGGGGTTTATATTGTTAGCCAGAGGGAAAAATAGTAAAAGATAACTTGGAAAGGGAGGAATGAAAAATGGATGTTCCATTAACATCAAAGGAAGTCATTACTCAGATCCAGAAGTTACAGAACCAAGGTAATTCTCTACGTAAAAAAGAGGTAAAACAACTTTATCCTGATTTAATGCGGAGTGCTTTGCATTACTACCCAAGTTGGCAACATGCCATAGAAGAAAGTAAAGTAAGTTAGGATATCTAATTTACATCAAGACATTAGATTATTATGAGCTCTGTTTACAAAAAAAGGCTTCACTCCCAGTGAAGCCTTTTTGTTATGCTTAAAAGTTTCTTTAGAGCAATACTAAACTGCGTTACAGTATTAATACCTATTTTTAAGGTAAAAGAAAAATAATAGTTTATTCTTCCGACAATAAGGAGATAACTAGTCCTATTTATATATTCTTTAATTGACGCCCTGATTTGAGTTGGGATGAATAGGAGTGGTACTAATGAGGAAAATAAATAAACTAGCAGACTTATGTTGGGAGGGATTAACTTTAAAACATGTTTCTCACAAAGAGATTGTTATTCCTTATATCCTATTTTTTATCATTACATTAATTTTTGAGCTGTTTTTATCTTTTTTGTTTATCTTATCTTTTTTTCTATTCGGTACGTACGGATATAAACCTAATATTCAATACTACATGAGTGCTGTAATTTTGTTTTTAATGTTAGTCATTACAGTTCAATTGCTAATTACAACAATGAAGGTAGATAAAAAAAGAAAAAAATCCCCATCTATCCCATTTGATAATTGCCAATGCCCTAATTCACCCACCTAAAAAGCCTTGATTAAAGATAGACAAAAAAGAGAGAATGCCATGTGTGTATTCTCTCTATATTATTAACGAATCTAAACACGTTTAGAAATGTTTATTGAAGGACTTAAGTGGAGATATCCCCCTATTGAAATTAAATTAAAAAATATTTGTAAGTCAGCGATAACATCCTAAATATGTGTTCTCTAAGTAAAGAGTAATAGTCATCGTAAGGATTAATAGGTTTAGAATGTTTATTGTCCGATAATAACCTATTATAATCGTTAAGAAGTTTGTCAAGTTCTTGGCTGCAATAGATGGTTTCTTCATTTTGAAGTCCTTTTGTCATTCCTAATTTAATCATTTCGTTTTTTTTCTCTTTAATAGCAGCTTCACATAGGGCAAGTCTCATTATCGATAACACCTCGTAAACTTTTAGTAAACTTTCAGTAAATTTAATATCTAATAGAATTAAAATGAATTATAGCATTTACTAACTGATATGGAATAGATTCGATAAAACAAGATAAAAGGATACAAAAATAGACGAGGCTTGCAGTTTTTCGACAAAAGGGTCTGTTTCACTCACTCATTTGGTAGTTTCTAAATAGTTGAAGGACTTTAAGACTAAAAGAATAGGTAGATAGTAAGCTAGCTAGACTTAAAAATAAAAAAACCGAGTTTCTTCTATAATATATAAAGTTGAAAACGCTTACGAACTGGTGTTTAATCCCACCGTTTGGCTGATGTAACAATTTTGCCAGTACCTTATGGATGAGAATTCAGAAAGTTTCAAAAATTAATTGAAAATGATTTTAATATTCTTTAAAATAATTGGTAATAAGAAATTTGCACGGGAAGGTGTGCCTATGATTAGTTATGAGAAATTACCTACTGATGTATTACTAGATTTTTTTAATGAAATTAATCAAAACATAATTAAAGGAATACTTTCAAAGATTATGTATTATGAATTAGGATTAATCATCATAGTTATGAATCGCAGGGGAATTACATTAAATAAACCCGTTGATTTTGAAAAAGTAGTTGATCAACAACTGATGGAAAATTTAAGTACTTAATTCTCTAAAATTCCGGTACACTGTCACCACCCGATAAGGAAATGCAATGCTCTTTTCATGAGTTAAATAAAAAAGCCGGTCAGCGACCGGTGTCTATAAAACATTATAGTCTAATCTTAACCTCAGTACCGTCCTTCGCTTTGACATCTACGAGTACGATTCCTTTATGATTTTTCAGTTCTTCAATGATTGGCTTTAGCAGTTTTTTGTCTAACTGTGGAATGGTAATATCTAGTTTTTTTCTTTCGAAGTGCTCTTTTGTCCATTTGTTTGCCTGGTGATGAATAAATTTTGAAGATAAAATGGAAATACCGATGTTTAAAATGGCATATGGAATGGGGAGCGTGAGCCGAAAATCTTTTGCTTTCACTTTTAGATGCAGCATAAGCAGCTCACTATTCAATGATGACAGAAACGGTATCTCCGTTTGCCGATTTAACATCCACAATTTGGCCATCCAATTCATTTTCGATTGCTTCGATAATAAGGTGGATGTCGAGATCCTTTACATACTTTTCTGACTGAGGAATACTCGAAGCGATGCTGTGTCCAGCCATTAATACTGCCTTGATAAGTTTTACGGGCAAATTGACCATGACGTTATCATTTTCTGCTGATACGACACGAACTTTTAATGTTTTATCTAAATATTTCGTTGGTTTTTCTACTAGCTTACTTCCTGATTCTTCTTTCTCTTTTAATACTTGGATCAGTTCTGAGCCCTTATCGGCATCAATTTTTCCCTCTTGGACCATGGTTAATACTTTGGCAATTTCCTCTTTCATGGTAAATTCCTCCCTATTCATCTTTTAAGAGCTTTATGGCTTCTTCAGGAGTGATTTCGCCATTTTCCAACATGGCGACAACCTTTTTCTCGTCTACCTCATTTTTCTTCTTTTGCACATATCCAAGGGCTGAAATGATGTCATTTAGTTTACCTCGAACGGTTGGGTAGGAAATCCCTAATTCCTTTTCAACTTCCTTGATACTTCCTCTGCATGTTAAAAATACTTCCACAAAATGAAGCTGATCCTTTGATAATGACGCCAGCTTAGAGAATTCAAACTCATTTTCAATCGTCGTGTGACAATGAGCGCACTGCAGTCTCGTAATCCTCAATGTTTTGCTGCAGACAGGACAATTTGTGATTACTTTATAGGCCATAATGAATTCCTTTCCTTTAGTTGATTTGATTATAAATCAATAAATTTAAATAGTAAATAAATAAAATAATAAATTTTAAGAAAAAAATTAAAATAATTAATCGGTTAATTAAAATAATTAATTTACTGTTTTGTTTTCCAGTTGCACTAAAAAGGGTCAGTCCCCCGCTGCGTTAAAGCAGCGGGGGACTGACCCTTTTTTTACTCGGCTTTGATAAAGTTCTCAACAACAAAAGCAGAAACACCTAATGCGCTCGAATATTTTCCAAGCCGTGAAAAATCTAAGTGCAACCCATTTTGATGGAGCGCAAGAGTATGTTTTTCAATCGTAGTCCGTATTGGCGGCTCAATCCATTCTTTTGCCAGCGCTAATCGATTTCCGATTATGACCTGATCGGGGTTAAAGGTGTTAATAATATTATTAATCCCATAACCAAGGTACTGGCCGATTTTTTCAAAGTGACGCTTGGCAATTTCATTACGACCCTCAGCCAACTTAATCAATGTCTCAAGTGAATCAAATTCAGCATTTTCCAGAAGTGCATTTTCAGAGGCGTATGCTTCCCAGCAGCCTCTGCTGCCACAGCTGCAAGGCTTTCCGTTGAGGTCAATAATGATATGACCCATTTCACCGGAAAATCCATTTTTTCCTTGATATAATTCTTTGTTTATAATGATCCCAACACCGATTCCGATTCCAGCACTTATATAAATGATGTTGTGATAATCTTGCCCCGCACCGAATTGTTGTTCACCAATAGCCCCGGCATTCGCCTCATTTTCAATTATAACGGGAACATGGTATAAGTCCTCAAGGTCCTTTTTTAATCCAATGTTGGTCCAGCCTAAGTTTGGAGCTAGCAGGACAGTTCCATTTTTGTTCACGATACCAGGCACAGCTACACCAATCCCAACTATTCCATACCTGCTGTTAGGTATCTCATCCAATATCGATCCAATCATTTTTTGGATTTTGCTCATAATCGCAGGGTAAGGAGTTCGGTTTACACTTTCATGTTTCTCTAACAAAATGTTCCCTTTTAAATCCGTCATCACGCATAGAACATAATTTACACCGATATCAATGCCAATTGCATATCCGACCGCTTTGTTGAAATGAAGGATAACAGGTCGTCGGCCGCCGCTGGATTCCCCGGTGCCGGATTCGTAAATAAGTTCCTGTTCCAATAACTCATTTACTGAAGAAGACACTGTTGCCTTATTCAACCCTGTTATTTGGGCAATATCTGCCCTTGATATCGGCTCTTTTTCAATAATCATTTGTAATACAAGGGCTTTGTTATTTTTTTTTACAGTTTGATGATTCCATGTAATGGTTTCCACTTTAAAAAAAACTCCTTATTTAGTAGTAAATCAATTTTAACACAAAAATCTTTGTTTATCGATTACACAAACATACTAGCGCATGGCATAAGCATTCAATCACCAATTTATGGTCAATTATTGCGAACCTTATCTGCAAGTCCAATTCACGTGAAGTAACTAGATTTTTATAGCTTGTAGATAAGCGAAAAAGCCTGCAAACTCACTCACGTCTGTGCGGCAGGCATAAGGCAGAGCAAAGGTTGTTTATAAAAAACAGTTAGCCTTTTCAAAAAAACTTTCGGCATCTTAGTTTATCAAGTGGACAAACTAAGTGTGCCGTGCTATGATTTGATTATCAAAGGTAAAGAGATTCAATACCCTTATTGTAAGCTCTTACACTTATAGTTATTTTAACCATATACCTACTAGGAGGAATCATGGATGGCTTATTTTGAAACAGTTAATAAAATCCAATTTGAAGGGGCTTCATCAAAAAATCCTTTAGCATTTAAGTATTATAATCCAGAAGAAAAAATTAATGGCAAGACAATGGAAGAAATACTTCGTTTCTCCGTTGCATATTGGCACACATTTACTGCAGATGGTACCGATCCATTTGGCGCAGGTACAGCGATTCGTCCGTGGGATCACCTGAAAGGATTAGATTTAGCGAAGGCCCGTGTGGAAGCTGCATTTGAACTTTTTGAAAAATTAAATGTTCCTTTCTTTGCATTCCATGATGTCGATATTGCTCCTGAAGGACGCACGCTACAAGAAACAAATGAGAACCAAGACGTAATTGTTGCGATGATTAAAGAATACATGAAAACTAGTAAGACAAAACTACTATGGAACACGGCAAACATGTTTACGAATCCTAGATATGTTCATGGTGCGGCCACAGCTCCAAATGCAGATGTGTTTGCATACTCTGCGGCGAAAGTGAAAAAAGCGTTAGAAGTAGCAAAAGAGCTTGGTGCAGAAAACTATGTATTCTGGGGCGGCCGTGAAGGGTACGAAACGCTTCTCAATACAGACATGAAATTAGAACAAGACAACTTAGCACGCTTCTTTCATATGGCAGTAGATTATGCGAAAGAAATCGGCTTAGATGTTCCATTCCTAATTGAGCCAAAACCAAAAGAGCCTACCAAACATCAATATGATTTCGATGTCGCTACTGGTCTAGCATTCTTGCAAAAATATGACTTAACAGACTACTTCAAGTTTAATATCGAAGCAAACCACGCTACTTTAGCTGGCCACACATTTGAACATGAATTAAGAACAGCTCGTATTAACGGAATGCTTGGATCTGTTGATGCAAACCAAGGGGATACATTGCTTGGATGGGATACGGATGAATTTCCAACAGACTTATATACGAACACATTGGCGATGTATGAAATTCTGAAAAACGGCGGCTTAGGAAAAGGCGGTTTAAACTTCGATGCTAAAGTAAGAAGAGGTTCGTTCGAAGCAGAAGACTTATTCCACGCTCACATTGCTGGTATGGACGCATTTGCGATCGGATTAAAAGTTGCCAATAAATTAATTGAAGACAAAGTTTTAGACAGCTTCATCGAAGAACGATACAGCAGCTATACTAATGGCATTGGCTTGGATATCGTAGAAGGAAGAACCAACTTCCGCGAGCTTGAAAAATATGCCCTTCAATTAAATGAAATTAAGAATACATCAGGCAGAACGGAACGACTTAAAGCAATCGTTAACCAATACCTATTAGAAACACTTTCAACTGTAACAGTTTAATTAAAATTAATAAAAAAAAGTGCTGGCGGCTTATTACTCCAGCACTTTTTTTAGAAAAGGGTGATCAGGGATGAAATACGTAATTGGTGTTGACCTTGGAACGAGCGCAGTAAAAATCTTACTTGTTAACCAGAATGGTGAAGTTTGTCAGGAAGTATCCAAATCATATCCTCTTATAATAGAGAAGTCTGGTTATAGTGAACAAAACCCGGAAGAGTGGGTCGAAAAAACCACAGCAGGCTTAGCTGAACTCATCCAGAAATTTGATGGAGATGTTTACGATATCGAGGGCATCAGCTTCTCTGGGCAGATGCATGGTTTGGTATTATTAGATCAAAACAATCAAGTATTAAGAAACGCGATTTTGTGGAATGACACCAGAACCACAAAACAATGTCAGCAAATCTATGATGTTGTCGGTCGTGAACGTTTATTAGAGGTAACCAAAAACCCGGCATTAGAAGGCTTTACGTTACCGAAAATTCTCTGGGTAAAAGAAAATGAACCTGAAGTTTTTGAACATGCGAGCGTTTTTTTACTACCGAAGGATTATTTACGCTATCGGATTACCGGGAATATCCACATGGAGTACTCTGATGCGGCAGGAACTCTACTATTAAATGTAGCAAAGCGGGAATGGAGCAATGAAGTATTAGAAGCTGCGGGTCTTTCGGCTGATTTCTGCCCGCCATTAGTAGAATCTCATGCATTTGTTGGTTCTGTATCGGCAGAATTTGCCCAAGAAACGGGATTATCCGAAGCTGTAAAAGTATTTACAGGCGGTGCGGACAATGCCTGCGGCGCGATTGGTTCAGGGATTTTATCGGAAGGGAAAACCTTATGCAGTATCGGCACCTCTGGCGTCGTACTTTCATATGAAGAAAGAAATGACTTCGATTTTGAAGGAAGGGTTCACTACTTTAATCATAGTGAAGAAAATACGTACTATACAATGGGTGTGACCTTGGCTGCAGGTTATAGTTTAAGCTGGTTTAAAGACACGTTTGCGAAGGAAGAAGCGTTTGATGACTTTTTAGCTGGTGTGGAGGAAGTGACGGCAGGAAGCAACGGATTATTATTTACCCCGTATATCGTGGGGGAGAGAACGCCGCATGCTGATTCTACTATCCGCGGAAGCTTTATTGGGGCAGATGCTGCCCATGAACGCAAGCACTTTGCCCGCGCGGTTCTCGAAGGAATTACCTTCTCCTTAAACGAATCATTTGAGATTTTTAGAAGCAGCGGCAAGACAATCAATTCGATTATCTCAATCGGCGGAGGAGCGAAAAACGAAACATGGCTGCAGATGCAGGCAGATATATTCAATGCAAAAATTGAAAAACTAACAAGCGAGCAAGGCCCTGGAATGGGTGCCGCGATGCTGGCGGCATACGGCTGCGGCTGGTATCCCTCCCTTCAAGAATGTGCGGAAGTCTTTATCCACATCGATAAAACTTACGAACCGATTCCGGAAAATGTGGAAGCCTACAAAAAACTGTTTACAATCTACCAACAGGTTTATACACAAACAAAAGAACTTAATGAGCAATTAAGAGAATTTAGAAAGTAAATATTGCCTAATTGTTTAGTTTTCTTATGAAATCTCAATGAACTCGCCACTTGGCGAGTCTCTTTATTATTTGGCTGTGTTAAAGGTTAATCTTGATTTTGACACCCTGTTGATTGGAGGGAAAGGCACGGAGACTCCTGCGGGAGTACGGGGCAGGGGAGACCCCGAAGGAGCAAAGCGACGAGGAGGCTCCCCGGCACGCCCGCGGAAAGCGAAGTGCCTGGAACGGAAATCAACAGACATATTTAACACAGACTATTATTTAGGGACTAAAATTAACAAGACGGAAGGAAGATGAAAATGAATGTCATCCAAGAGTACGCAGGTGAACTCGGCAGCCAGACGATCTCTTCGTTTACGATTCAAAACGATCATGGTGTTGAAGTGACAGCTATTAATTATGGCTGTATAATCACTAAAATTGTTGTTCCGGATAAAAACGGAGATTTCGAAAATGTCGTACTTGGGCATGATACGCTCAATGAATATGTACATGACCCCTATTTTCTTGGAGCCGTTGCTGGTCGTGTGGCCGGAAGGATTAAAGGCGGCTCTTTTGAACTGGATGGAGAATCCTATACGCTTGCAAGAAATGAAAATAACAATCATCTGCATGGAGGTATCAAAGGATTTTCCAAGGTCGTATGGGATGCGGAAATAATCGGAAGCGGGGTTCGATTTTCGTATACGAGTTCCGATGGAGAAGAAGGCTATCCAGGGAATCTTACTATTGAAGTCACTTATATTCTTAACAATAAGAATGAATTATTGGTGCATTATAAAGCAGGGACAGATAAGAAAACATTGGTCACATTAACGAATCATTCTTATTTTAATCTAAGTGGCAATCTTAAGAGAGATATCTTGCACCACACATTAACAATAAAAAGCGATAAATTTCTTGAATTAGATGATGAATTCATGCCAACCGGCCATTTTATTGAAGTGGAAAACACGCCATTTGATTTTCGAAATGAAAGGCCCATAAACACCGGAACAAGATCAGGGCATCCACAAAACATATTGGTAGGGGAAGGATATGATCACCCGTTTCCTTTACATACACATCATGATTCGGAAATTGTTTTAAAGGACCCTGAAAGCGGGCGGACGTTAACAATTGAAACGGATGAGGCCGGGGTTGTGGTCTACTCGGGAAATTCTTTAAATTCAGAAGGAGAATTCCGGGGCATTCAATCAGCTAAATATCTTGGAATTTGTCTTGAGACACAGGCATTGCCTGATGCGATTCATCATCCTCATTTTCCATCAGTGATTTTGGATAAGGATCATCTGTATTCCAAGACGACGGTATATAAGTTTGGGGTTGAATAGGACTAAATGAGAGGGGAGCTTTCAATATGATTAATGAAGTTCCTGTGTCGAAAAAGGTTATTGCGGCAGGCACTGTAAAAGATTAAGCTGAGAAGGGGCTAACTCATTTTATGAGTTAGCCCTTTTACCTAAACCTGTAATTATTAGGTAATTTTACTTAAACTTTGTTTATCCAGTGGGCATACTAACTTTCGAGTGATAGAATAAAAAATGTAAATTCTGAATATTTAAAAGCTACCCTTTTACTAGTAGTATTAGCATTTTATTCATGTGAACTTGATGCTTCAAGTATAAATGAAAGCGGTGACATTTCAATCATTCAAATGAAAAACTTAGAATTGGTTTTTCCTTATTTTCTATACTTAGTTTATTTAATAAATATACTAAGTTTTTTATTTATTAGGAATCTCCCGGTCTATTGGAGGAAACTCCGTTAACCAAATAGAGGGTCATGGTTCTGCAAACTTTGATTTGATCAAAGCAGCAAGGTCTTGAAAGGATAGTTTTAATGCGGAGGGATTATCGCTATGAGGGTGGGTAAACACAACAAACCCACTCTTTTTCATTTGAGTGGGTTTGTATTTTTAATAGTATCTATTTGTGACTCACAGTTCAGAGAGTTTTTGCTTTCGCACGAGAAGCATCGAGTTGCTTATTGATATCTTCGACGTCTTTATCTGAAAGCGGGTAAAGAGCCATAACAATCATCGAAACGATAGCAAGTGCTGCTGGAATCCAGATAGCTGTAATATTGATACCGGAAAGCGCACTTGCCGTTTGCTTCGCTGCATTTCCATCAAAACCGTAAGCCGCAAGGAACCAGAGCGGAATGGCACCACCAAGAGTGAAGCCAATCTTGAAGAAGAGACCCATGATCGCGTTGATGATAGCAGCGTTACGTTTGCCAGACTTCATTTCACCATAAGAGACAACTTCAGGAACGAGAGCCCACATGAAACCTGTTGCTGAAGTAAGACCCCATTGTTTGATGAAGGTTGAAACATAGGCAAGTAAGAGTGAATCATGCATGCCATCTAACGACCATACCCAAGTAAGGATTTCACCAACAACAAACATACCAAGGAAGAAATGGAAGAATCCCTTTTTACCAAAGATTTTCCTCAATTTTGGCCAGAAGAGTGGGAAAGCGATACCAGGAATGGAGGCAATGAGACCTACTGCACCCATCCAGTCTGAGTGGTTGACCGTGTATTGGTTAAAGAAGCCATTCACTGTATTCATGAAGAACATGAAGGTGAAAGCAAGCATAAAGAATAGACCTAGAATAACGAGTGGTTTGTTGTGCTTCAATTCAACGAACAGATCAGTAGCTTTCACTTCTGCAGATTGTTCTGCAGTTGCGACAACACGTTCTTTTGTAAGACGGTAGCAGAAGAACAGCGCCACAGCCCCAAGTACCATGTAAACCATGTAAACCCCAAACCAAGCGTGACTTGCAGATACATCCGTATAAGTACCCATGTTGAGCTTGAGACCAAAGAAACCTGTGTCTTTGGCCGAACGGTCTAATGGGGCTGCCATTTGGACAAACATTGGAAACAGTGTGTAAACCAAAAGGTTAGCAATGTTAGCCAGCATCATACGAGTAGTTGTGATTTTATCTACGGATTCAGGGTCACGTGTGAGTGAAGCATTCAGCGAACCGTAAGGAATGTTAACCACTGAATAAACCAAGTCGAGCAGAAAGTAAGTGATAAAGGCGATGGGCACTGAACCACGAATGGCTGGAATTGGAACAAAGAGCATCGCTGATAAGATAATAAGTGGAATACCTGCAATCAGAAGCCAAGGACGATATTTTCCGTGCTTGAATGTATGTTTATCGACGTAGGTACCAACCATCGGATCCCAGAATACGTTGACGATACGGACAAACAAGAAGATGAACCCAGCTGCTGCCGTACCAATGGCATTAACGGTAGTCAGATAGAGAGCTAGGAAACCTCCGACTGTACCAAATACTAGGTTTTGGGCAAAGTCCCCAAGACCGTAGCCAATCCGTTCAGAAAGGCTGAGCTTATGGTACTCGTTATGTTGAATGTTTTGAGTATTTTTGTTCATTTGTTTAACTGTTGATTCCATTAAAGCCATGTCACAATCTCCTTTTTAGCCAAATTATAAATCACTTATCCGCTTACATTAGTAGATACTGGTAATATAGTCTCTGGAAAAATTAAGTCTTTCAAATCTTTTTTAGCCAAGGAATTAGCGTTAACCGCTTTCAGAGATGGTTAGAAAATTGGATACCCTTTTTAATGTGAATTGCTGCTTTCACTACCTATCTAGAAATATTTTTAAAAAATAAACAATAATATAAACTTAGTTTGTCTATCGGATAAACCAAGCTTGAATCAATACTAACACATGTTTTTTAAATGAACAATATACAAGTTTAAAAATTTTTTCGAAATAATAAAAATAATTAAGTGAGGGAACAGCATAAATTCTGAAGACTGCTGTTATCAATATTAAAAAAGCCGATTCAAATTTGAAATCGGCGCAATCACTTAAATTAACTTTTATTTTTGTAGATTTCTCTTCATAAGAGATGCCACTTGTATATTATCATGTTGGGAAGTTCCTTCTAGCTGCTTAATAATTAACTCTTGTCGTTCCGCGGGATGATTTTGACTTAATTTAGCTTTTGCTTCAATTTTTGAGATGTTTATTCTGAATGCTACAATCCCTTTGCTCATTCCTTCGATAAATTGAGAATCTACATCATTTAAATGGTATAAGCTATCTGGTCTTTCATATTTTTTTACCATGTCATTTAAAGAGTCAAATATTACTTTTGGTTCCTCGACAATCTCCATCTTTCCATATAAATGAATAGATACATAATTCCAAGTAGGTACGGCCTTCATTGTTTCGTACCAAGAAGGTGAAATATAACAGTGAGGACCTTGGAAAACCGCAAGAACTTGTTGGTCCTCAATATCCTTCCACTGTTCATTTGGGCGAGCAAAATGACCATATAAGGCACGCTCAGCTTTATTTAATGTGAGGGGAAGATGGGTAGCATAGGGTTCTCCGTTATGCTGGGAAAATAAAGTGGCAAAGCCGTATTTTTCGATAAAATCATAAATCACTTCTTCGTCCTCTAGTTTAAAATGTTTAGGAATATACACGATTATCTCCTCCTTCATTATGCCTTTGTAATTGGCGGTATTCATATAAAATATTTTATTATGCCAACTGACATATAAAAAGGTACAATTATGAATAAAAGAACATGTCAAAGGTGTATTGTAAATGAAAAATACCATTTTTGCTTTTAAGGATGATTCGCCCAAATACAAACAAATCTACGAGCAGTTTAAATTATTTATTGAGAGTGGCGACATACCAGCTGGTGACCCACTGCCTTCCATTCGCGGGCTCGCAGACTCTCTACAAGTAAGTCGGAATACGACATTAATGGCGTATGAGCAGCTTGTAGCTGAAGGTTATATTCGTGGTGAGGGTCGAAAAGGGTATATTGTAAATGAATTAGATCCACTTTTATTTCAAGATGCCATCGTTCTTCCTAATAAAGAGCAACCAAAGCCGGTGACACCAGGCCTTATTGACTTTCGAGCAGGAGCCGTAGATCAAAGCCATTTCCCTCTGAAAATTTGGAGGAGAATAGGCAATCAAGTTTTAACATTACAGGAGAGCTTTCGATACGGGGAACCCTTTGGTGAACTGTGCTTGCGTGAACAAATCGCCGCATATTTACTCCAATCCCGTGGGGTCAAAACAGATCCAAATGCGATCATAATCGGCAGTAGTACCCAACAAATGCTGATTTATCTCGGACAAATCCTGAAGGAGGATTTCACTAGTATTATTGTAGAGGACCCAGGTTATGATGGAGCAAGGGAGGCTTTTCAATTTCATTGTTTCACGCTTGAAACTTTACCAGTTTATGAATCAGGTGCTGATTTTTCAAAATTAGAACAAATGAATTCAGGGTTAATCTATGTCACACCCTCCCATCAAAGTCCAATAGGAGTAAGTATGTCTATTCAACAAAGGCAAATGCTTATTCATTGGGCTAACAAGAAACACGGATTTATTATCGAAGACGATTATGATAGTGAATTTCGATATACGCAGCAACCATTTCCAGCACTTGCTTCCATTGATTCAACAAAGGTTATTTACCTTGGGAATTTCTCTAAGTCATTTCTTCCAGGAATCCGTCTAAGTTATATGGTGCTGCCACAGAGACTTTTAAACCGTTATAAACACCGATTTAATCAGTTCGAGAGTACCACTTCCCTTATTAGCCAGCTTACAATGGCTAAATTTATGGAAGAGGGGGAATGGAATTGCCATATTAAACGGATGCGACTTGTGTATAAGCGAAAAATGCAGTGCTTAGTTTCAGAATTAATCAAACACTTCAACAAAACTATATCCATTATTGGGGAACAGTCTGGTTTGTACGTTTTAGTTAAGGTACATCTAAATCGTTCTGAAGAGTGGTTAATCGAGCGAGCTTCCATGTATGGGGTTAAAGTTTATCCTACCTCCATCTATTTCATAAAAAATCATTCTGATGAAGCAATAATTAAGCTCGGATTCAGTAATCTTACATGTGAGGAAATACAATTAGGTGTAGAGCTTTTAAAAAAGGCTTGGGTCAGACCCCCATTGCGTTAAAGCAGTGGGGGACTGACCCTTATGGACTTGTATGGCTCATATTTTGAATAAACATCTACACGGCGGGTGCGATCCATAAAGGTAGTTGCGGCACCTGTTTTTCTATTTTCATAGAGTTCATCAATATCAACGGTACCAGTGACTACGGTATGTTTATTTGTTTCGGCTTCTGCCACAATTCCGTTTGGCGTCCAAGCCAGGTCGCATGGACTTAGTATGGAGGAACGGCCAAAGCCATTTGGCAGCGGAGCTCCAGGCTCACCTACAGTCGGGCAGTGAACAAAATATACTTGATTTTCGATTGCTCGTGCCTGTGCCGAGTGGCGTACCCGCCAGAATCCTGCTTCTGTAAATGTGTAGGATGGACAGAAAATGATTTCCGCTCCATTTACACTTAAAATTCGGGACACTTCAGGAATTTCCGCTTCATAGCAAACCGCCAGCCCGATTTTCGCAGGACCAATAGAAAATACCTCTAGCGTATCTCCTTCGGATGTTTGCCAATTTGCCTCAGCAGGAAAAATATGCGTTTTTTTGTGTTCTACATAAGACCCATTTTGATCAAAAATATAGGCGATATTAAAATATTTATCTTCCCGCTTTTCCAAATGGGAGCCGGCAATGATGACTTGTTGTCTACTTTGTGCAAGACGCCGGAACAATTCTTTATACTGAACTGTGTAATCATCTATCTTGGTTAAATCAGCAGTGGTTAACTGATCTGCATCAGGGAAACTTGCAAGGAGTCCTACTGTAAAAAGTTCTGGGAATATAACATAATCTGTATCAGAAGGAACTTGATCGATTAGTTCCAACACCTGTTTTTCAAATGCTTCAAATGAATCTACTTTTTCTACACGAAATTGGCATGCACTGATTTTTACTTGTTTCACCTTTAGCCCTCCTACAAAAGTGCCTGACACCACCCTAATTCATCAACATGATTCGGGGAATGACAGGCACTGTTCTTAACCGGCTCTATTATTTGTTGCTAGGGAATGCAAATGAAAGATCATTATTATCACTTGATGATAACCAGCGTTCTGAAACTGTTTTGGTCTTCGTATAGAACCGCGCTTGATCTGGGCCAAACATTTGCCCGTCGCCAAATCTTGAGCCCTTAAAACCAGCAAAGTTATGAAAGCCTACTGGAATTGGAATTGGTACATTTACACCGACCATTCCTACATCAATTTCAGTAGTGAATTTTCTAGCTGCCAGCCCATTATTGGTATAGATTGTTACACCATTTGCTAATTCTTGCTGATTAATTAATTTAATGGCTTCTTCTAAACTATCAACACGGACAATATTACGAACAGGGCCGAAAACTTCTTCATCATAAATTTTCATACCTGGTTTCACATGGTCAAGTAATGTTGGGGCCAGGAAGAATCCTTCGTCATTTTTGGTAATGTCTTTATTACGGCCATCACAGACGAGTGTTGCACCTTCTTCTTCACTGAGATCGATTGCTTTTAAGATGTTTTCTTTTGCTTGCAAGGAGATAACTGGGCCGTAATCTGCACCGTCTGTGAAAGCACCTACTTTTAAGCGATCAACCTTTTCTTTTAAAATTTCTACCAAGCGATCCGCCGTTTCTTGTCCGACCGGCATTAGGGTAGAAATGGCCATACACCGTTGTGAAGCAGCCCCATATCCTGCACTGATGAAAGCATTCGCCACTTGTTCTAAATCAGCATCAGGCATAACGACCATATTATTCTTGCCGCCTCCTAAGGCAACCACACGTTTGCCATATTTCGCACTAGTTTCATAAATATAGTGTGCTACTGGTGTCGAACCTACGAATGAAATGGCCTGTACAGTTGGATTTTCAAGTAGTTCATTTACCGCCTCTTTATCACCATTAATGACTGTCCAAATACCATCTGGAAGGCCTGCTTCTTTCCATAATTCACAAATATATAAAGCGGTCATAGGTACACGTTCAGAAGCTTTTAAAATAACCGCATTTCCGACTGCTACTGCCATGCTTGTTTGCGCTAATGGCACCATGATTGGAAAATTAAAGGGAGAGATGGCTGCCACTACACCAAGTGGATATTTAGCTGAATAGGCATTAATTTGTCCGCCCACATTTACTGAGTATTCACCCTTCATGAAATGAGGCGCGTTAATCGCTAAATCTACTGATTCTAATCCACGCGTAATTTCACCCATTGCGTCTTCTTCTGTTTTCCCACTTTCGACGCAGATTAATTCGATTACCTTATCTTGATTTTTCTTTAGTAAGTTTCGGAAATTCAGGACAATTTCTGCACGCTTCGCTACGGAGAGATCACGCCATACCGGAAAGGCGGCTTCTGCTTTTTTTATGGCATCTTTCACTTCATTGGAGGAAGCTAATGGTACTCTCGCAATAACTTCGCCTGTTGCTGGGTTGAACACTTCTGAAAAACGGCCGCTTTCACCTTTGATCATTTTTCCATCAATAAAATGTGTAAGTTCTTTGACATCAGTAATGTTTGTCATCTGCCTGTTCTCCTTTCGATTTTAAGAGATTCGTATGGTTATAAGGATTCAATTGCTTGAACTAATTTTGCTAGAATAAAATCCTTTTCCTCCAACGTAATATTTAATGGTGGAGATAAGGTTAATACGTTGTTATATCCTGCAACAGTTACACCATTTTTTCCAATAATGAGTCCTTGCTCTTTGCACTTAGCAATCACTTGATTAACCTTTTCTACAGGCAAAGGATTTTTTGTATTGCGGTCTTCGACGAGCTCGATTCCAACAAGCAATCCTTTTCCGCGAATATCACCGACGTGAGGATGATGTGAAATTCTCGCTTTTAACTCTTCTAGTAAAATCGCACCCATTTCGGTAGATTGTTCAAATAGATTTTCTCGTTCCATAATTTCTAGATTTTTTAATGCCACGGCACATGCTGCTGGAGAGCCTCCAAATGTATTGATATGGCGGAAGAAGTCATAATTGCCGTTTTTCGTAAACTCCTCATAAACTTCTCTCTTTACTGCCGTTGCTGAAAGTGGCATATACGCGCTGGTAAGTCCCTTTGCCATGGTAATAATGTCAGGCTGAACCCCATAATGTTGATGGCCAAAGGCTTTTCCTGTCCGTCCAAATCCGCAAATGACTTCATCGACAATTAATAAGGCGCCATGCTTCTCGCAAACTTCTTTTACACCCTTTAAGTAATCATCCGGAGGCATAATAACCCCGCCGCCTGTGATAATCGGCTCCAATATCATCGCCGCAATGGTTTCTGAATGTTCCCAGGTCATGATTTCGTCTACTGCTTTAACGGAAGGTAAATCGCTAGGATTCTTAAATCCATCTTCATTGGAGCGATATTGATCCGGCGCTTTCACATGAATAAATCCTGGTGCTAATGGTTCGTATTTATATTTCCGTTCTGCTTGCCCTGTTGCAGCAAGTGCTCCCATGGAGTTCCCGTGATAGGCACGATAACGAGATACGATTTTATAACGGCTGCCTTGCCCTTTTTGCTGGTAATACTGTCTGACAATTTTAAATGCTGTTTCATTTGCCTCTGAGCCGCTATTGGAGAAAAATACTACATAATCTCCACCTAATAATTCGCTGATTTTTTCAGCAAGTAAAATCGCCGTAGGATGCCCATTTGTTAATGGTGTATAGTTGTTCTCTAGAAGTTGGTCATAGGCCGCTTTTGCTATTTCTTCTCTTCCATAACCAACATTTACACACCATAATCCCGACATGGCATCTAAATAACGATTGCCCTCAATATCTGTCAGCCAAGCACCTTCCGCTTTTTGAATGATGGAAGTAGATTGCGGGTTATACGGCTTCATTGCATGCCAAAGATATTTCTCATCTTTCGTAACTAAATTTTCACCTGTTTGAACATTACCCATCCTGAGTCACTCCTTTACAATTTGTTTCGTCTGTCTTTATTGTGAAGGGTTATGACTCCATAATCATCAGACACAATGTAAAACGTTTTCGAAACACGTTTCACATATTGACAACTATTTTTGCAAAGGCTGTGTTAAAGCTTATTGTTTATTTATTTTGGCACCCTGTTGATTGGAGTGGAGGGCACGAAGACTCCTGCGGGAGGACTGGGCAGGGGAGACCCCACAGGAGTGCAGCGACGAGGAGGCTCGCCGGACCGCCCGCGGAAAGCGAAGTGCCCGGAGCGGAAATCAACAGGCACCATTATAGAGCGTTCACGAAAAAAAATCCCTCTTTCTTAAGAGAGATTTTCAACATCTGCAGACTGGAAATTAAATTGAGTAGCGAGCAGCATTAATTCAACAACAAGACGCTTAGGGGGAAGCATATAATCACTGCCTATTAAGCTTTCAATTTTAGACAAACGATGATATAACGTTTGACGAACAATAAATAGCTTTTCAGCCGTCTCATTTTTCTGACAATTACATTGTAAATAAACCTGTAATGTTACAATCAGATTCCCATTATTTTTAGCATCGTATTCATAGAGGGGCTCTAAATATCTTTTGGCTAAATCCATAATGGCTTTATTTTTTTGCAGCTGAAGAACTAATTGATGTAAGTATAGATCTTCATAAAAATAAGAAAGATGAGCAGCATTACTTCGGATTAACAGGGTATCCTGTGCCGTTTCGTAACTTTGATGGACTAATTTATATTGTTTGACAATCTGCCCGACAGCCGTAGTGACAGATAGATCTATATATTTTTGATTCTTTCTAAAGTCCTTGATTTTCTCAATGCATTCGATAATCCGATGTTTTAGATCATGTCCATAGATATCCGCAATAATATAAATGAGCCGTTGTTTTTCTTCTAATAGAAATAAAACGAATCCTTTTTTTTCAAAAACATTCCGGGAGTATAATTTGTAATAATTTAAATCATTTTCTTTTTTGGATTTCTTAATCTGATCGATTAAAACAAAGTAAGAGCAATTTAACAAATGGTGAAAACTCTGTTCCTTTAAAAAGGAGGTGATTACAGAATCTTCTACCGTTCCACCTAACCAAGCCTCTAATAACATTCGGGAGTGCATATTTTGTTTCTCTTCTATATATAAACTGCGTAACAAATATTGTGATAGGGCAATAACCGTTCGATCCAATACCAACAATTCAAACTCATTAATCGTACGATCCTCTGTGAAAATACATACTTCTCCATACCGTTCTTCTAATATATTTACTTCACATTTGGCAAAGTGCCTTGAACTCCCCTTTGTTTCATAAGTGTCTCTTAAGTTCTTATATACCTGGTGTTTTTCATTTGGTATAAAAAATGGCTGCTGACCGTTGATGATAAAGGCAACGTTCATGTTTAAAAATCTATTAAGTCTCAGTAAAATATGTTCATAATGAGTGATCTTTAATGTTAATTTGTTGATTTCTTGAGAATAATTCTCCAGCCGTTTGATCATTTCATACTGTTGATTAATTAATACACTATGTATTTCTTGTGTTATTTCAATAAAGGGGACGATCTCGCTAAACACAAGAATAGGGAAACGATGAAAATCAGCCAGCTTTACTACTTGATGTGGTACTGATTGAATATGTTCACCAAATTCAATACATAAACCGGCTGCTTCTTTTGCGATCAGTTGCTCTACAAAATTGAATAGAGTCTTTTCCTCAATGAGTTGAATACCAGTTGTTAAAATTAACTCGTTACCCTTTATTAAACTAGTAATCTCTTTCGATTCTAGTATATGAACCCACTTGATTGTATTGGAAACCCCGCCATGACCTGCTATCATTTCCACTTTTTGGAAATGTTTTTTATCAAATAAATCTTGAACTGTTAGCGAATAAGACATGTTGATCCTCCCTCCAAAAAAGCGCTTACAAAGAATAATATAACATAATGTAAAACGGTTAAGAAAACTTCTTTACATTATGTTCATACCGAGAGGCTAAAAAGCTATGTTATATTTATTTTTGTTATAATCTAAAAATTGTGATAAAGGAGTGGACTAATGAATCAGACAGCTCTATTAAACGGTGAAGTCATTTCAGTGAATAGTAGAAACGAAGTATTTGAAGCATGTTTGATAGAAGACAACAAAATTGCAGCAGTAGGAACAACAGAAGAAATTAAAAAGCGCATTAACTCCTCAACAAAGGTCATTGATTTGCATGGAAGATCTGTTTTACCGGGTCTGATTGATGCTCATATGCATCTTTTTTTATACGGCAATACATTAATGCACCTCAACTGTAAAGAACCCTCGATCAACTCGATAGAAGAGCTATTAGAAAAATTAGCAGCCATTGTTCAAAAGGCGAAAAGTGGACAAATTATTCGCGTATTTGGATTCAACGAGTTAATGGTAGAAGAACAACGTTATCCCACCATTCAGGAACTTGATCAATTAACAGAAGAACACCCAATCGTCATTACCCGTACCTGCGGGCATATCGGCATTGTGAATTCAGCAGCCTTAAAGTTAGCCGATATTGATGCAGCTACACCTGATCCTCCAGGCGGAACCATCGAAAAAGACAACAACGGCAAGTTTACAGGCCGCCTCATCGAGAATGCCTTTTTACAATTTAATCAAAATGTGACTTATAGTGATGAAGAATTGTTCGAGGCGCTGACAAAAGCGCAAGAACAATTATTTGCGAATGGAATTACAAGTGTCCACGATGCAGGAGGATTTGACGAAAATACCTTTAGAATCATGCAAAAGGCATCAAATAAAAAGCAACTAAAAGTTAGGACTTATGCCATGATTGCTAGTCTAAACGATTGCGAAAACTTTACGAAAAACATGATAAAGGCGGGTGTCATGACCCATACGGGCAATGACTTTTTCAAAATTGGCCCTGCCAAACTATTTACGGATGGCAGCAGTACAGGACCGACCATCGCTACGCGTGAGCCTTACACAAGTGATGGGGACAATTACGGTTACTTGATGTATACAGAAGATGAACTTTATTCCATCCTTTCAGAAGCCCATCAAAATGACTATCAAATTACCGTGCATGCCCAAGGGGATAAGGCGATTGAGCAATATTTGGGTGTGATTGAACGTTTATTAGAAGAACATCCACGCGATGATCATCGCCATCGTGTCGAGCATTTAGGAATATGTCCGCCAGACTTGCAAGAAAAGGCTAGGGGGCTAAATGTTATTCCGGTACTCAATCCATCTTTCCCATATGAATTCGGTGAAAGTTATATTCGCAATTATGGTGAGCGAACTGATTATATGTATGCAGCGAAGGACTTACTGAACCAAGGCATCATCACCGCCGCTGGCTCAGATGCTCCGATCACAACCGTTAACCCACTTGTGGGCATTTACACAGCAGTTGCCAGGTTGACCCGACAAGGTACAGCTTTTGGACATCAACAACAAGTGTCTCTGATGGATGCCATTCGCATGTATACGTATAACGCGGCCTTTGCAAGCTTTGATGAAAAGATTAAAGGCAGCATTGAAGAAGGCAAATTGGCAGATTTAGTGATATTAGATACTTCTCTATTAAACAGTCCTATCGAAAAGATAACCGACATTAAAGTGGATGCAACGATGCTAGATGGTGAAATTGTTTATGAAAAAAACAAGAATAGGATTGGAGTGGGAATTAAGTGAGAAAGTATGCGCAGCTTTTACTGATTATTCCTTTCATTGGAATGTGTGTCCTTCTGCCATTAGCTGATCGTATAGAACCGTATGTTTTAGGAGTGCCTTTCTTACTATTTTGGATTGTATTATGGATGATTCTATCTTCGGTTGTTCTGCTCATCGTGTATAAGTTAGATCCTGCAAATAAAGGAAGTGAAGTGTAATGAACAGTGCTTTGGTCATTATCTTTCTCGTCGCGATTGTCGCTTTATACTTAGGAATTCGAGCAACCCGTGGAAAAGAAATGAACGTCAATGAATTCGCGGTTGGGAATAAGGGATTCGGCACACTATTTGTATTCCTGCTCATTGCAGGTGAAGTTTACACAACCTTTACCTTTTTAGGCGGCAGCGGATGGGCCTATTCAAAAGGTGCAGCAGCTTACTATGTTCCAGCCTATATTTGCTTGGCCTATGTGCTGTCCTATTGGATGGTCCCTAAAATTTGGCGGTTTGCGAACAAGCATGGGGTTATTTCACAGCCCCAATACTTTATGAAAACTTATAAAAGTAAAGCACTTGGTTTGGTTGTCGCCTTCATCGGTCTAATCGCGCTCATCCCATATATCGTCATCCAATTAAAAGGACTAGGAATCATCGTATCAGAAGCTTCTTATGGAACCATTTCACCATTGATGGCTTCGACGATCGGTGCAGCGATTGTGACGATCTATGTTACTGTCTCTGGTATCCATGGTTCTGCTTGGAATGCCGTATTAAAAGATATCATGATTTTATTTGTAATTGTATTCTTAGGTATCTATATTCCTTATCATTATTTTGGCGGAATCAGGCCTTTATTCGAAGCCCTTCAAACCGCTAAACCGGAAGTTTTAACCTTTGCATCTGAAGGCCTTAGTAAGTCATGGTTTATTTCTACCATCGTATTAAATGCATTTGGTTTTTACCTATTACCACAGTCGTTTAGTGTAGTATTATCCGCTAGAAGTGAACGTGCATTAAAGAAAAACGCGATCACGCTGCCGTTGTATACGATTTTAATTTTATTTGCCTTCTTTATTGGATTTTCAGCGATTATTCAAGTACCTGGTTTAGAAGGTGCTGACGGTGACTTGTCACTGTTACGTCTCACGATGCAAACATTTGATCCTTGGTTTGTAGGAATTGTTGGCGGGGCCGGCGTACTTACGGCGTTGGTACCGGTATCCGTTATGGTCATGTCTGGAGCAGTTGGGTTAATGACAGGTTTTTATAAGTTAATTAAGCCAAATTCAAGCGATCGCCAGCAGCTGACCGTGTCTAAATTATTTGTTTTATTCATTATTTTAACTGCTTATATTTTCAGTATTTTCGGCGGAGAAGCTTTGGCTATTTTAAACATCATGTCCTATGGTTTAATTACTCAATTAGTGCCTGCGCTGATTTTTGGTTTCTATAAAACAAAGTTTATGAATGCGTACGGGGCGATTGCCGGTATTATAACAGGTGTTTCCATCGTATTATTTAATTCAGTCACTGCATTTAAATTAGTAAATATTTTCCCAAATATTCCAAGTGTCATTAATGATATCAACATTGGTTTTGTAGCCATTGCGGTTAATATTTTCATTGGAGTAGGTGTAAGTTTACTAACTAACACATTTGCAGCAAGAGAAAGTTCCGAGGTAGTAGAAGAATTGGCAAAATAATTAAAGGAGGGCTCTTTGTGATAAAGTGTAATCCGAATCGACTTGAAAAATTAATTGATTTATTTAGTTTGTTTGGCAAAACAGATAACAACGGAGTAACGAGGCTCTCATTATCTGCGGAGGATATCGCAGCACGTCAGAAATTCCAAACATTATGTGAAGAAATAGGAATGACCGTCACCTACGATGATATGGGGACCATGTATGCCACATTACCTGGAAAGAAAAACTTGCCTCCTATTGTTATCGGTTCTCATTTAGACTCTGTTGTCAAAGGCGGGCGTTTTGATGGTGTGCTCGGTGTGCTAACTGCTTTAGAGACGGTCTATACGATAAAAGATGAAAATATCGAGTTAGACTACCCAATTACAATTGTCAATTTTACAAATGAAGAAGGGGCCCGGTTTGAGCCATCTCTTATGGCTTCCGGTGTGTTATCCGGAAAGTTTGAAAAAACAAAAATGCTCGCATCAACAGATAGAAATGGCATTACATTTGCTCAAGCATTAAATGAAAGCGGTTTCGAGGGACCTGTGAAAAATCGGTTAAAAGAAGCGAGCGCTTATATCGAACTGCATATTGAACAAGGACCTGTACTTGAAAGGAAAAATTTAGATATCGGTGTTGTAGTAGGTGTGCTAGGAATGGTATGCTACGAAATCACTGTCAGTGGAGAATCCAATCATGCAGGTACCACACCGATTAGCATGCGTAAAGATCCAATGTTCACTGCTGCTAATATGATTGCAGATATGCAAAAACAATTACAGAGATTAGATTCGGATCTTGTATACACCATCGGAAGGATCAATGCCTATCCTAATATTCATACAGTGATTCCTTCAGAGGTAACCTTTACTTTAGAGGCAAGACATCAGGATCCTGGGGTTATTGCCGAAGTAAGCCGGATCGTGGAACAATTACCCAAAAATTCAAATGGATGCTCAACCAAATCAACACTTCTATGGGATCGAGATACAGTTGATTTTAATGAAGAAGTAATCAATGCTGTGGAATCTACTTGCAAAGAGTTAGACTATAAAGAAAATCGAATGTATAGCGGCGCTGGTCATGATGCCCAATTCATCGCCTCTTATATACCAACGGCAATGATTTTTGTACCAAGCGTGAATGGCTACAGTCATCGTGAGGATGAATTAACTTCCTATGAAGACTGCGCAAAAGGTGCTAATGTTTTGCTTAATAGTGTATTAAAACTATGCCGTGAAAAAGTAAGATAAAGAAAAAAGGGGTCAGTCCCCCGCTGCTTTAACGCAATGGGGGACTGAGGAGTTTAGGGTTTGTTAAGCAACCTCGACATTGGGGTTGTTTTTTATTTTTCAAAATAAGATACTGAATTCATATTCTTAATAAAAATGAACCTGGTCTATTAAAGGGTAATATCTTTACCCAAAACGGTGAGGGGATGATGGGATTCATCGTCTTTACCATTGCTGCCATTTACTTTGGATATAAAATCAAAGACCAAGGGAAGACCAATGAGACGGTTCTGGTCGCACACAATCATCATAAAGTTAACTAAAATCTTTAAGAAACTATGAAAAAGTAAAAGTTTTCGTTAAAGGTATATTAAAAAGGGGAAATTATCATGAATTGTTTAGTTACCAACGGCAGTATTAACTATGAAATGATTGGAAGTGGATTTCCATTATTAATATTACATTCAATGGGGACTGACCATAGGTCTATGAAGGCATGGCTGGAGCCTGTTTTTAATGAATTAATAGGTTTTCAGAGAATATATATCGACATGCCCGCTCATGGCCGAAGTTTAATTGATGCGGATTTCAGTTCTTCCGATGATATGGTCGTTAACATTTTAGATTTTATTGATCAAACAATACCTAACCAAGAATTTTCTATCATTGGTTTTTCCTATGGTGGATATTTAGCTCAAGGTATTTTGCATAAGAGACGCGATCATGTAAAGAGTATATGCCTACTGGCTCCTGCTCTTCATCTGAACCAAAGAGTCCTGCCTAAAAAAATAGCATATGTCAAAGATACGTCTAAATTACATATGTTGGATTCTGATATTAGATTAGCGTTTGAAACATTAATGACCTATCAAACGAAAGAGAACTTAGAGTATTTTCTTAACGAAATTCAACCTGGACGATTATTAGCCAATCGTGAGTTCCTTGCGTCAAATTGGAGAGAAAAAGGGTATTACTTTTCTGAGGAACCCTTTACTGATGCAGATATCCTTTCACAACCGGCTCTCGTTATTTTAGGGAAACTAGACTCCATCTGTGGATATAAAGACCACTATTTTCTAATAGATAAATTTCCAAATTCCACATTTGTCATTTTGGATCAAGCAGGTCATATGCTTCCAATTGAAAAACGTGAACTTGTGCAAGAACTAGTTAAAGATTGGCTGATTAGGACTTTCTAGTTCATGAACTAAGAGGATCAAATTAATACCATTTTGTTTTTATTTTGGATGAGTAACCCGATACATTTATATTCCTTTTCGGAAAACGGTAAACATTATTTTGAAGCTGCGCAAATCCGTAGAGGCGCAACCGCTAATGACTACTAAAGGAGTTATTCCTGTAACTTTCAGTAGTGGCGTGGCCGAGGCAGTGAAAGAGACAGAGGAAACACTTTATCAGCTTTTGAATAAGGCGGATCAGGCTTTATATGCTGCAAAACGAAGGACGTAATCTAGTGCGTGTTTATGTGTAAGATATATAAAGGTTGTCCTTAATCGATGAACCAGCAAAAGTAAAATAAACGGAGATTTTCCGGTTAAATGCAGAATGGGGCTCGCTTCGGGTGGAAATAAGAGGAGATTTTCCGCTTAACCAAAGCAAAATCTCCCATTTTTAAGTTTTTCGGGTAAATAGACGGAATTTCTCCGGCTATTTAAGCCTTTTTTAATAATAAATATGAATTAAGCGGAAATTCTCCTTCTATATTATCAGCTCGGCTGCTTAACCAGATCCCTCAATTGGATCGTTGGTTTTCTGGCTTATTGCAGATATTTCGGATTATTTTTCTGCTTACCCTCAAGTTCCTCAAAAATGCTTGTGGTCTCTTGATTACTAGGAGATGTCATCTGGTTTGAATCCAGGGATTTAGTAAAAAATGTGTTCATTAACTGTTTAAACTCTCCCGTAGTTAAAGGCTTAGCATCCTCATTCAATTCATACCCAAGTAATCCATTCGGTTCAATCGTTGCATATTTTACATCTTTCATTTTTGATATCCCTAGATTTCGCATTCTCATTTCTAATTGATCGACGGTTAGGCGGAGGTTTTTTAAATTTTGCTGATTGATTTCCCCATTCTCAATCACTACTTTGGCTTTACCTGTGATAAATTTTTCAACGGCATTGAATTTTAGTTGTAAAAAATCCACAACCATGACTGTTGCCACAAAAACCGCTGCTCCTCCAATCGCCTTTACCATACTCTTTTCAACAATCGGTTGAACAATGATTGTACCAATCGATAGCATAAGGATAGTTTGCGAAAGTGTCATCTGTGCGATTGATTTCCGACCGGAAATTCTTATCAGTAAAATACCAGCTAAAATTAAAACGAAAGATTGCCAAATAAACGAGAAATCCACCTAATCACCCTTCGTATAGTTTTAAATGTCCTATGATTAGAATGCTAAAAAGGCATTAATATTATGAGTGATTTGATTTGAATTTGGTCATCCATCGACATTCTTTTTATACTTTTCATCGGAAAAATCTAGGCAGAATACGGGTTGAGGTAAATTTTAATTAAACGTTTGTATAGGTTCGAAAAGCCGAGAATTAAATAGAATACTGAAAGTTTACGAGAAGCCCATCTGATTTTGTAAAAAGATGAGTTATTTCCTGCGGAATATATAAAAGTTCTTCGACAATCTTTGTGCGTACATCGCAGGGCGGATCCTTATAAATCAATACTTTAAGCTTTTTCAATCAAACGTTTGAATAGTATAGCCTATCTGGTATTTAGTCGAATGAGTGTCGATTAATTTGAAAATGCTGGGTATAAAGATATTTGAGGAACAGAAACCTAATGAAGATGGAAGGAAGAAAGGGAGATTGTTTTGAAAAAGAAAAAAGGGATGGTAGAAAATAAAACAGCATTGATTTGGAAAATGGCTATTGGATCCGCCGTTTCTTGGGAATTAGCAAAATTAGTTGGCTCGGACCATCCCTATTTAGCGCCTCTTTCTGTTGTTTTATGTCTGCAAACTACGATTGATCAGTCGATTCGATATTCCATTCACCGCATTTTGGGAACCATGATCGGTATCATCTTAACGGCTTATCTAGCAAGCCATCTGGACATGAATGGCTGGATACTGGGCCTTTTATTGTTAGGCTCTACATTTATAGCAAAGTGGTTGAGACTAGATGAAACGGTTTTACATCAGGTTGCCCTCACTGTTATTTTAATCTTTACGTTTGAACGGAAGTCAAAGGATTATTCAGTAGATCGGATACTGGACACAATCATTGGAGTAATCATCACGATATTAATTCACATGCTTTTATCTCCGCCAGACTTTACAAAAAAAGCAGTGGCAGCTACTGAAAAATTAGCCCTTCAGCTGTCTGACATACTTTTAGAACTCTCCAATTGGGTCCATTTGGAATGGGGAGGGGAAAAGGGACAAGTAATGGAGTACAAAATAAATCTTTTTCTACAGGAGTTACATAATACGAAAGCTACAATAGACTTGGCTTCCAAAAGCATAAAATTCAATCCTCTTGGTAAAAAGCATGCAGCCATTCTCTCTACGTACCAAATGAAAATGGAAAAGATGAAAAAGGGATACCAGTATGTTTCAACAATAGTAGGAACCTTGAAAGATTGGGAAAAGGCCGGGCAGCTGCTATCAAATGATCAAATCGAAGTAGGAAATCATTTGAAAAGCTTAAGTGAATATTTTAAAAATCTAGGTGAGGGGAAGGAAGCGAACCTGCCAAGTTCTCTGAACCAACTTCAATCAAACCCACCCTCTAGTTATCAGATTTATCGGGAATTTTTCTATTTAGAAACAAGGAATTTAATGCAAAAATTATTATAAGTTTGAAAAGGAGTGTCACTTTCTGAGTTTTTGAAGGCATCTTCTCGTGTAAGAAGGAGAAGTGTCATCAAAAACTTTTCTATTTTGGATGGTGAATATTTACAAATAAGGGTATCATCGAATTGTTGGTGAGTTTTCGTTAAAGGTAGATTAAAAAGGGAAAATTATCATGAATTGTATAGTTACCAAAGGAAGTATTAACTATGAAGTAATTGGCAGTGGATTTCCGATATTAATATTACATTCAATGGGGACTGACCATAGATCAATGAAATCATGGCTGGAGCCTATTTTTAATAACTTAATAGGTTTTCAGAGAATATATATTGATCTGCCTTCACATGGCCGAAGTTTGATTCCATTTTGGATCAAGCCGGTCATATGCTTCAAATTGAAAAACGTGAACTCGTACAAGAACTAGTTAAAGATTGGTTAATTACATTGTTAAGAAATCTAACATAGTTGATGTCGAAAAACAGTGACTTATATAAAATTTGAATTATACGAAACACAGTTTCTAATTTTAGCTTAAATAGGGGTTATGAAAATGGAGATTAAAATCGCAAGAGAAATGGATGTTCCCGTTGTTTTCCAGATTATGCTAGAAGCATTTGAAGAATATCGATCACTTGAAGTTCCTTCGAGTGCCATTAATGAATCGTTAGAAGCATTACAAATTGCTGTTAAGAGTAATTCAGAGAAAGCTTTATTATGCTTGAAAGATGGGAGGTCTCTAGGTTCCTGCAGGTTTACCATGAAAGAGGATATTTTATATTTTTCGCGAGTATCTGTGATACCCTCAGCAAGAGGTAAAGGAATAGCAAAGGCTATGTTATTGTGGCTTGAACAATATGCTTATGACAATTCTAAAAGGAAAATGGCTTGTCGTGTTCGAATGTCATTACCTAAAAATATTAGTTTATACCGGTCCCTGGGTTATTTTATTTCTAAGGAGGAAGTTGTAACGAATCCAAATGGATTTTTAGTGAAAACTGTTTTAATGGAAAAAACTTTAGGTGCACCGAATAGCTCAGTGAATTAAATTGACATGGAACCTTAGCTCTAGGATGTGTAACGATAAAAAATGCCTTCCCGTTCAGGGAAGGCATTTTTGTCATAAATTCAAAATATTTAACAAATTCTAGTAGATTGCTTCATCTTTTGCATTATAATTAAGAAAAAAGAAAATGCTTAGCAGGATGTGGATGGATGAAGTGAAATTTATATTAAAGGATGCTTATCATTCAGACCATGCACTTGAAATTATATTTTCTTCTTTGCGCTGGTTTTTTTTAGTAGTGTCAATTTCTGTCTTCACTTTTCAATATGTTGAAAAGCCAGTTCATATAAAACTTACCCTATTTATACCGTTGGTTGTTTTTGGATTTATCTATATGGGTGTTTCAGATTATTTTTTACATAAGTCACCGGAAGGATCGAGGGCGTACACATGTATGGCTAAATGCGGCCCATTCTTTGACTTTATTGCTTTTTCTGCCCTTGTCCCATTAACGGGAGGAATCGATAGCCCGCTGTCTCCCTTGGCCTATTTAATTATTTTACATATTGCAGTTTATTGGAGATTTCTAGGCGGTATCATTGCTGCTATTCTATTTATCTCGGTGTATTCTATCATTTTTTTCAAACAAGTTTCAGATATCTCCTCGGTTGATAGTATCATCAATTATTTTTGCCATGTACTCTTTTTGTTCCTGATCGGCGGTTTAGGCGGAATTATTGTTTCAAGAGAAAGGAAGCATTATTCAGAAAAAAACTTGTTAGTAGAAGTTGCCAATTCATGGCGGGGGCGGTAGCTGCTTTTGAAAGGTTTAACAACAGGATGAAAATGGTAAAAATGAATAGGAATGATAACCACTTTACACTGGAATTTTGGACACATTCTTGTTAAATAAAATTAAGGAGGAAGAACGATGACGATAACCAATCAAAAAATCGTTCCGCATTTATGGTATGACAAGGAGGCAAAAGAAGCAGCCGAGTTTTACACTTCCATATTCCCAGACTCGAAAATTACGAATATAACAACGATCCATGATACTCCATCAGGCGACTCAGATATTGTCTCATTTGAAGTCTGGGGCCAGAAGTTCATGGCAATTAGCGCAGGGCCTCATTTCAAACTCAATCCATCGGTATCTTTTATCGTAAATTTTGACCCATCACGGGAAAAGGACGCGGGAGAAAAATTAGATGAGGTTTGGAACAAATTGTCTCAAGGCGGCACAGCCTTAATGCCACTTGATAAGTATCCGTTCAGTGAAAAGTTTGGCTGGATTCAGGATAGGTATGGTTTGTCCTGGCAGTTAATGCTTACCAATCCGGAAGGTGAAGAGCGGCCTCCGTTAGTGCCGTCACTATTGTTCGTTGGCGATAATTGCGGTCACGCGGAAGAGGCGATTAATTTTTATTTATCGGTATTTAAGAACGCAAAGCAGGGACTTGTCGCCCGCTACCCTGAAGGTATGGAACCTGACAAAGAAGGAACCATCATGTTCTCTGATTTCAGCTTTGAAAATCAGTGGTTTTCCGCAATGGATAGCGCGCATAAGCACAAATTCAATTTTAACGAGGCATTCTCATTTATGGTATATTGCGACACACAAGAAGAGATTGATTACTACTGGGAAAGGCTCTCGGCTGTACCTGAAGCTGAGCAATGCGGCTGGCTGAAAGATAAGTTTGGTTTATCTTGGCAGATTGTGCCGACTGAGATGGACGAGATGATGGGCAAAGGCACTCCAGAGCAGCTTGCGCGCCTAACGGAAGCATTTCTTAAAATGAAGAAATTTGATCTAGTAAAATTACATAAAGCTTATAATGGAGAATGATGATCTAGCCTATCCTACATATTTGGCAGGAAGAAGACATGAAAAAGGTTAAAACAATGGAGGAACTAATATGACAAAGATAATCATGGAGTTGTCACTGGAACAAACTGAGGAACTACTTAGTACTTTGAAAGCCCGTTTTGAGAAAAACATCAACCGACATGAAGGTTTTGAATGGGCTGAAGTACAAGCTAGGCTCGAAGTTAATCCTGAAAAATTGTGGTCGCTTAATGAAATGGAAGGAACTGGCGGTGAGCCGGATGTTATTGGTCATGATAGTAAGACGGGCGAATACATTTTTTATGATTGTTCAGCGGAAAGCCCTAAAGGCCGCAGAAGTCTTTGTTATGACCGTGAAGCGCTGGAGTCCAGGAAACAGCATAAACCAGAAAATAGCGCCATTGATTTAGCCGCTGCCATGGGCATTGAACTTTTAACGGAAGAACAATACCGGGAGCTGCAGAAACTTGGAAATTTTGATCTGAAAACGTCGAGCTGGGTGCAAACACCAGCTGATATTCGAAAACTTGGCGGGGCCATCTTTTGTGATCGCCGCTACGATACTGTCTTTGTATACCACAATGGAGCAGAATCCTACTATGCTGCAAGGGGTTTCCGCGGCTCGCTAAGGGTTTAATTTTTACAGACAGCTACATTTAAAAACATCCCCAGGCTTTGGTTAGCCTGGGGATGTTTATTTATCTAAATAACGATTGTACATTTCTAAGCATTCTAGCAGTTCGGTTCGATATACCATTAATGCTTTTTTTATTGTTTCATTGTGATTGTTATTCAGTTCATGGTTGCAATTCTCTAATTCCAACGACTTAATGGCAGTAAGATCATGATAAATATTTGTTAGATTGTTCATGTCCCTGATCCTCCAACTCCTCTAGCAAACTTTTTATGTTTTTCTAATAGAATTGACACTATTTTTGTTTTTTATACTAGGTTCTGTTGGCGTTCTATCAAGTTAATTTAATACTGTAGGATCGCATGGCTTCTAAACTTCCCTCATATTCAAAGGAACCTTGTTCGATTAATTTTCTAAGCCGGTATTCCAAAAAGTCGTCTCCACATATTGTTCTATACGACCATAGACTTCCCCAATTATTCGCAACGCTGGAATATATACTTTTTTCTTCCGCTTTCCCTGTATTTTTTGGGCCATTTTAATGATAAATTCATCAAAATAATCTTCTGAAACACTGTTTATTTCTCCATTTTCCCATAATCTTAACGTTCCATTGTGTTCCGATAGAGATACCCACTGATTTTCTAATTGATTCCGTTCCACCTCTGTTAAACATAGTTGATTTTCCTGTCCATATTTGAATAGGGCGCTTAATTCTTCTGAAAGGATTTCCCCAGAATGTAAGGGAGTATATTTTTTCGCTTTCGCTTTAAACACTTCACTATAAAGCTTGGCTGTATTGAAGATGGTAATTGTGTTTGCTCTTTCCTTTAACAAGAACAATACAAAAAGAAGACCGGTTTGTTCATGGGCATTTTCACAAACCCAGATGTTAATCGGTACATCTTTAGGAATAGAATGAATTTGAAGATAAGCCTTTTGAATTTCTTCTATATATTCATCTACCTCTTCTTCGAGACCACGTAGGCTGCTTTTTATCCATTCATATCGTGTTTTTTGACTACTCTCAGTATGTAAATTCGTTATTGGTGCAACGGCAAAGTTGTCATGAATCGAAATGATTGGCTCTTCTTCATGTATCCCCATCTCTTTTAAAATTGGCTTTAAATATTGATATCCAAAGGTGATATGTACTTTTTGATAATTTCCTTCACTAGTAAAAGTGGTAATCGGGTCCTTTGGATATAAAATATGGTTGTATATTTCTTTCATTTGATATGAAAATTCAACAGCTGTATATTCTTTACATTCCAATAAACTCGTACTCAAGAGAATATGGTATAAATACGATCTAACTTCAGGTTCAGGTAAGTTCTTGACTATCTTTTTTAACTCTTCGATCGGCAAATCCATTTTACTCCCTCATTTCCTAACTGGACAGTCCTTGCGGTCAAAGCTAACTTCATTAAAAACTACGAGAACCGTCGCCATGGCGTTCATGGCGGTCCCTGTAGAGTTCTCGATATTTACCCGGTGGGGTTCCTACGATTTTCTTAAAGAGATTTTGGAAGTGTGTTTCGCTTTGGTATCCCACCTAGAAAGTAATTTCTTTTATTGTTGAGTTTGAGTTTTATAAAAGGTTATTATACGTGTTCTATCTTAGAAACGAAAATTTAAGCAGCAACAAGATCAACGTAAATACATTACAAAAGAAACATATGAGATTTCACCTGCCGCAAGATATCTACTAGATGAAGAAGGAACATAGAGATTAAAATACCTTGATCTAAATTCATTGGGTTAAGTTTTTTTTATCTTTACTTACGACATATTTTAAGAGATTTATTATATAATTCTGGGCACTTATGATGTATTTCACGAAACTTACGACATTTATTGGGTAGTAATTGGCAATTATCTCGAGGTGGAGATACTTATAACGAAACCATAATAGATATTCCAGTGGATTTACTAAATTTCATTTCTATTATAAAAAAAGTAGCACAAACCATGGTCCTGGTTTGTGCTACTAATCTTAAAATGTTTATTGTTAAAGACTTAATCAAAAGAACTATGAGAACTGCCTCTGTGTAATTACTACTCCAAATCTTCCCCGTTAGACTCAATGACTTTTTTATACCAATGATAGCTATCTTTTAATAAAAGCCAAGAGAACCGTCCCTATGGTCCGTCTTAAAGTTCCTTACCATTCGTTTTGATTACATTCTGATACCAATAAAAACTGTCCTTTTTGATTCTGCTCAGATCTTTTAGTTCGTCGTCTGTGCGATTTACATATACAAAGCCATATCGTTTTCGAAAACCGCTTGTTGTGCTAAGCAAATCAATGTACGACCATGGGCTATAGCCGAATAATTGAACCCCATCGTTAATGGCCAACTGGCACTGTTCCAAGTGCTTACGCAGGTAATCAATTCTGTAAGCATCATGAACTTTGCCATCATCGGTAAGTTCATCAATCCCGCCCAGTCCATTTTCGGTAATGATCATCGGGATATGATAACGATCATGAAGTTCGTTCAATAAGACCCGTAATCCAATAGGGTCAATTTCCCAGTCCCATTCTGTTTTTTCAAGGAAGGGATTCTCTGCACCTTGATAAAGACCTGGAAGGATTTCAAATTCCGTGGAACCTTTCTGTCCATCTTTGTTCACTGTAAAATCACGGCTTGCCATCTCTTCAGGTGCGTATTTCACTACTCTGCTCTGATAATAATTAATCCCTAATAAATCAGATTTGGCTGATTTTAATAGCTCCATGTCCCCAGGTAGAATCGTAGGTTCGCATTCGTTTTCTAGCATATATCGCCAAATATTCTCCCGATATTCCCCGTATAAATACAAATCTAAGAATAGGTAGGTACGAAAATCATCAGCAACACGGGCAGCCATTATATCTTCCGGCTTACAGCTTGCTGGATAATTCGGTGCCAGGCCGATAGCTGGACCTATTTTTCCGCCTTCAACCATTTGATGGCATAACTGAATAGCCCTGGCGTGGGCAAGTGTCATAATATGATTCATTTCATATTTCTGTTTTTCCGCACTGATGTCGCTGGATTCATTAACGGGCATAAGGTACGGTAGTAAAAACATATTGCTCTGTTCGTTGATCGTAAACCAATATTTCACACGGTCGCCGAAATTTTCAAACAGGACGCGGCAAAAATTCTCAAAGTCATCCAAAATTTTTCTTGATGCCCACCCGCCGTATTCCTGCTGTAACACCAAAGGTAAATCAAAGTGGTAAATCGTAGCTAAGGGTGTTATTCCGTTTTTAAGTAACTCATTAATTAATTGGTTGTAAAAGTCGATCCCTTTATTGTTCACAGACCCTCGACCATTTGGTAATATACGTGGCCATGAGAAGGAGAAGCGGTAGGCCGTCATTCCCAGCTCTTTCATTAAGGCCACATCTTCTTTGATCCGATGATAGTGATCGGATGTAATACTCGTATCAGCAAAGTTAGGGTTAATATTTACATCTACAATGGATAATGATTTTCCATCCTCAAGAATAGCCCCTTCTACTTGATAAGCAGCAGTTGAGGCACTCCAAAAGAAATCATCAGGAAAACCAGTCATGTTGTTATATTTCATTGGCAATCGGTCCTTCCAAGTGGCTTTCATTCTGTTCTAGTTCTTTTTCTTCTTTCATTTTTACTCGTTCTGCTACTTTGAAGAATGGAAAGTAAATTAAAACAGATAATACCAATTCAATAGCCTGCCATACCGCTGCCCGCCAATCTCCACCGGTTACTAGGAAACCACTGAATATAGGAGGCGTAGTCCATGGAACAGATACAATTGGCCTTCCGATAATTCCAAAGGACATTAAGAAATAGGTGATCGTAACCAAAATCATTGGTGTCAGAATGTATGGGATCATGATAATCGGGTTTAGCATGATTGGGAATCCAAACACGAGCGGCTCATTAATACAAAAGATACCAGGTGGTAAACAAATTTTTCCTAAAGATCGATATGTCTTACTTTTTGAAAATAACATTAACAACACGAGACCGATGGTACCGCCTGTCCCTCCAAACCACATACCAAAGTAGTAAAGACCGTCTGCGATTACGTGAGGGACCGCTTCTCCTGCAGCATTTGCCTCTGCGTTTTCTGCTAAAAAGCCAAGCATAACAGGGTAGTAAATGCCACCAAATATACTATCTCCGTTTATTCCACAAATCCATAATAGTAATGTAAAGAAAATAAGGACTAGTACTCCAGGTAATGTATCTAAACCAAATACAAGTGGCGAAATCATTTTTGCAATCAACGCATTAATATCAAAGTTTAAAGGAACTCTTATTAACCAAAACCCTATTATTAAGGTAAAGGAAGGGATTAAAATGGTAAAAGAGTCAGAAACATAGGATGGTACTCCGGTAGGTAATTTGATGGTGATGCGTTTCTTAACAAAAAATTCAATTACCTTAGCTGATAATAAAGCAACAATAATAGCTGTAAAAAGACCAGATGCACCGAAATTAGCTGTATTTATTTTTAAGTCAGGCGGCGCCACTTGCAGGATGAGAAAACCGACTAAGGCTGTTATGGCCGTCCCAATTGCATCAATTTTTAATGCTTTTGCAAGATTGTAAGCGATACTAAGAGTGGCGATAATACCAATCATTCCAAATGTTAAATCGTAACCTACGTTAAAGTATTTGACATAGGGCTCAATCAGGTTCGTCCACCATTTAAAGGGGAAACTCGAAATAATGGTAAATAAACTTCCTACGATGATAAACGGTAGGATCATCATCATCCCGTTACGAATCGCCTGCATATATTTGTTTTCACCAACGGCCACAAAACCATCCATTAGTTTTTCTTGGAAGAAATCAAATAGTTTTTTCAACTTAATCACCCCTTATGATTTGGAGCTTATGCCCCATGAGCCTTCTTATAAAGCTGTTTGGCGTGTTCAATAATCTTTGTTCCGTTTTGAAGGGCATAATCAACAGAATTAATGACGTCTACTGGAATGTTGTCCGCCATTGCTTCCTTCTCTAATGACTTTTTCTTATAACGGATTTGCGGTCCCAATAAAACCACATCGTAGTTTTTATAATGATCAAGGAAAAGGTCGTAAGTGATAGCATTGATAACGTAATTGGCCTTTTCATTTTCTGGTAGTGAGTTCATCATACTTTGAGCTACTAAACTAGTGGATGCGCCTGCACCACAACATAATAAAATTTTCATTTTGTTCACGTCTCCTTATAATCCATTGATTTTCTTTAATTCTTGAATTTCTTTAGTTTGCTCGATTAATTGCTCGATTAATTCTTGTGCAAGTTTCGCTGTCATTAAATGATCCTGGGCATGAATGAGAAGGATCGATATCTTCATATCGTCTCCTTGTGCTTCCTTTTGTAATAATTGTGTTTGCGCTTTATGGGCTTCGATCATGGTGGTTCTTGATTTGTCCAATAATTTTTTAGCTATATCGAAATCCCCCTCTCTTGCATTCTCCAATGCTTCGAAAGCATCGCTTTTGGCATCACCAGCATGGGTGATAATGGCCATAATTTCATTTAACATAGACTCCAAACTCCTTTTTCTTGTGCTTTACACCTTAATATAATGCAAGAACCATGCCAAACTTTAAAATAGTTATTTTGTAAGCGGTTTAATGTGAATTTATACAGAACACAGAAGAGATTATACACTAACACATACACTAATCCGCAATATCAATTACTGTATTTCTTAGTGTATAAAATATGTTAGACAAATAGTGAAGGGGCCTCTATACTGATTATGAAAAGGGGGAAAACAGCATGAAAATAGAAGAAGAAATCATACAATATATAAAAAACGAGACCAATAAACACCTAACAACCCCTGATTACCCTGGAATAACAACCAATGAAATTGCCGAGAGATTCTTGATTCAGCGCTCCAATGCAAGTAATATTCTGAACAAATTATATAAAGAAGACATATTATCAAAATCGGAGGGGAGGCCTGTTTATTTTAAATTGGTTTCCCATCAACAAACGATTCAATCGCAATCAAGCTTTGATCGACTGATTGGGATTGATGGAATTCTAAAAAAATGTATTCAGCAGGCAAAGGTTGCCATTTCCTATCCACCTAATGGTTTGCATACTTTATTATTAGGCCCAACCGGGGTAGGAAAAACTCTATTTGCAGAATTAATGTATCGATTTGCTATTGAGAACCATTTTATTCAAGAGAATGCTGCTTTTGTTTCGTTTAATTGTGCGGATTATGCGAATAATTCACAGTTTCTATTAGGTCAGTTATTTGGATACAAAAAAGGTGCTTTTACAGGAGCTAGTGAAAACTTTAATGGGGTTGTAGAAAAAGCTAATAATGGGATTTTATTTTTAGATGAAATTCACCGCCTTCCACCGGAGGGCCAAGAGCTATTGTTTTATTTAATCGATAAAGGCGAATATTCAAAGCTTGGTGAAGCAACTGTCAAACATAAAGTCAACTTGTTAATTATTTGTGCCACTACAGAGAATGTAGATAGTGCGTTATTACAGACCTTTTCCAGACGGATTCCGATGACTATTTCGATTCCTGCTTTACGTGAGAGGGGACCAAGAGAGAGATTTGAATTAATCAACATATTTTTTAAGCAGGAGGTGAAACGGGTTAATCGGGCTATTCATGTAAAACGTGAAAGCATGAAGAACTTATTAGCCTATCCTTGTCCAGGTAATGTTGGTCAATTAAAAAGTGATATTCAATTAATATGTGCCAATGCCTTTTTCGATTGTATTTCAAATGGTGGAAGCGATATTGATGTTGAATTAGCGCATTTACCATCGCATGTTAAAAAGGGGATGATCCATTACCGTGATTTTAATGATGATTTTGAAGAGTTATTGGCTGACCAAGAAATCTTTTCCTTTTCTTTTGATCACATTCATCGAAAAAATGAGGAAGGAAAGGAAAAGGCCAATTTTTATGAGAAAATTGAGGCAAGGGTAAGTGAATTAGAAAAGAAAAACTATTCAAGCCCAGATATTCAATTAATTATGAATTTGGAAATTGAGAATTATTTTAAAAGGTTTGTCGGAAAATTTGAAGGTGTTGAAACAAATCTAACAAAATTTGTGGACCAAAAACTCATTAATTTGGTGGAAAAATTACTCTTAGAGGTATCAAGTAAGACTGGGACAAACTTTCCTGCAAGAATATTTTATGGTCTCTGTTTTCATCTTCATTCATCAATTGTAAGACTGAAAGAAGGAGGGGAAATTGTTAATCATAACCTTTTAGATATCCAGGAAACGTACCCCTTGGAGTATAACCTCGCTAAGGAATTCTGTAAAAGGTTGGAAGAGCAATATCAGGTAAAAGTTCCCGCGGATGAAATTAGTTTTATCACAATGTTCTTAAGTTTTGAAAAAATGGAAGAAAAGAACCAAAGCGCCCCACCCTCGATTATTATTGCGATGCATGGAAAGAGTACTGCATCTTCCATGGCTGAAGTGGTCAACCGTTTACTTGGGATTGATCATATTTTGGCTTATGATATGCCTCTTGAAAAAAGTGCTCAAACTGGGTATGCAGAGTTAAAGCAACTTATTAAGACGAATCAAAGTCCATCAGGAGTTTTATTACTTGTTGATATGGGTTCGCTTGCTATGTATGGTGAACTAATTGCGGAAGAGTTAGGGACCAATATTAAAACGATTGATATGATTACGACTGTTGTTGCTTTAGATATTGCTAGAAAAGCAGAAATTGAACATAATCTTGAGAAAATATACCAATCTATTTCGAATCAACTACCCTTATCGTTGAGCTATGGGTCGAAAAGATATGACTATCTCGCATCTAATAAGGAAACTGCGATTTTAACAGTTTGTACAACAGGTGAAGGTAGTGCGATGAGAATTAAAAGTCTAATAGAAGATAATATTGATATCTCTGGTCACAATACGGAGGTAATTCCTCTTTCTATTAGTAATCGGTTGGAAATGGAAAAACGAATTTCGACCATTTCTAAAAAGAAAAGGATTTTATTAATTGTAGGGACTATTGATCCGAAAATATATGGGATACCATTTATGCCGTTAAGTGATCTTATTATGTATAATCATTACGATAAAATCAATCAAGTATTACAAACCAATCAATCGATTTTTGTTCCGGGGACAACCGGGGAAATACATGAGGATCAACTTTCTTTAGAACAAATTCTTGATAGTCTATCTCAAAAGTTACAATATATTAAGACAAATGAATTTCAACCATTATTTGAGGTATTTTTGCAGCGAGTGAATCGTGAATTGGATGTTTCCTTTGATATGGATAAATTAGTAGGCATGACCTTTCATATTGCAAATGTAATTGAAAACACCATTAACAACAAAGTTACTGCAGTCTTTCAAAAAAGGGATCGTTTCATGATTACCCATGCAAAGGGATTACATGTATTAAAGGAAATTTTTGTCCCCCTAGAATTAGCTTATAAAATAAATCTTAGTGATGATTCCATGTGTTTTATTTATCAAATGTTAATGGATTTGTGAGGTGAGATAGGACACCAACGGTTACTGAGGTGAAAATCCTTTTAAAAATCCAGTGGAATAGATATAGAGATGGAAGAAAGCGGATTAGACACATGTAAAAATGTGTTCTAATTCGCTTTTTTTAGTAGTTTGACCCCTTTCAAATAGAAAGGAGCGATTAACTGGATACTAAAAAACCTCTTAAAATGAAATGCTGCTGTCACATCAGAATAATCTGTTTGAAATAATTACCCCCTATAATATGTATGATTGCAAGTATAGAATTCTGGATGTCCTTTACTAAGGATTATTCAATAGAAGGGAAGTGTTTAAATGCATTTATGCACAAATTGTGGTGAAAAAGTAAATGAATCTAGTAAATTCTGTCCAAACTGCGGTTCTAGGGTTGCAGAAAATCAAAAGAACATGACCTCCACTCTAGAAACGCGCATTGATATAAATAAAAATCGTTCAAAAAAGAGATTAATAGTTGTGGTCGGATCACTTATAGGTTTGCTGCTTGTCATAAGTGTTACCTTAATCGTTAAAGATTTTTATAAGCCTGAACTTAAACCGACTCTAGCTACTATAAAAACAACAGAACAATCAAAAGATAAAGATGTAGAGAATATAGATCAAACTAGTCATGATCAACCTTCAACCGAACAAGGGAGTTCGAATCCTTCCTCTACTGAATATATTTTGCCTGCAAGTGATAAAGGTGTGATGAGTGAAGAAGACATTGCTAATCTTTCAAAAGGGCAGCTGCGTTTAGCCAGAAATGAGATCTATGCACGTCATGGATATGTCTTTAAATCAGAGGATTTGCAAACCTATTTTTCCAGTAAATCCTGGTATCATCCAGACCAGTCTTTTGATGGCTCTCTAAATGAAATAGAAAAGGAAAATGTAAACTTCATACAAGCAAGAGAGGACAGTCTTTAGCTCGTAAGAAGTGGTGAGAATGCTTTTCGACATCTTTTTTGGTAGAATGAGGACAAAATAACCCAGGAGGGAAATGTCGTGCTACTTGAATTTATTGCTGTCACGGTGGAGGATGCGGTATTAATTGAAAAATCAGGAGCAGACCGAATTGAGCTTGTTTCGGGCTTAACAGAGGGTGGTCTAACACCGAGTTATGGTTTGATTGAAAAATTGGTCTCGAGTGTTCGTATTCCGATCAATGTCATGGTGAGACCGCATAGTCAATCATTTTGCTATTCGAAAGACGACCTCGCAATCATGAAACAAGATATTCGCATCATTCGGTCGATAGGGGCTAACGGGGTCGTATTGGGCATGTTGGATGAGGAAGGGAATATCGATTTCGGTCAGCTTGAAGAGCTCTTAACGGAAACAGGCGATATGGAGGTAACCTTCCATCGCGCCATCGATAGTTCAAAGAATCCACTTGAGGCAGCAGAAAAATTAGATCAATATCAAGCAATCAATACGATTTTAACATCGGGCGGATATGGAGACTGGCCAACACGGCTTGAGATGCTAGTGAAGATGAAGGATCGGTGTAAGAATACGGATATTCTAATCGGGAGCGGGCTGACAAAGGAGAATATCCTTGAAGTTCATAAACTTGTCGGCACCGGTTTCTATCATTTCGGATCAGCCGTTCGAATTGAAAATAGTGTGCTTCAGCGTGTTTCGTTAGAAAAGGCAACGGAAATCGTTAATCTTCTGAAGAAAAATGTGTGAGGCCCTCGCGTTAACGGATTCTCTTTTAACTATTTGGAAGTTTTGTTGAACAAGTTGTAAATTTAACATTTTAAAGTAAGAGCATTTCTTTGTAATGAGAAATGCTTTTTATTTTTGTCAAAATTAAAAGGATATTTCGATAACAATAATAATATAATAAAAAACAGCATTAATTTATTGTAATACGATAAATCATGTGCTAAAATCATGTTGCCATTATTAAGTGAGGTGTTTTAAATGAATGTTATACGAGGTTCAACCACTTTCTTAAAGGTAATTATTTTTCTGGCTGGAATTGCAGTTCTTGCTTTGTGTATCTATTGGCTGCCTGAGATAGCCGTTAGAGATGCAAGGGTGCATCCAGATACGGCTTACTTCCTAATCCCCTTTTTAGTATGTGCATACGGATTCTGTATTACGTTTTCTGTTGTATTGTATCAAGCATTTAAACTATTAACCTATATCGAAAGGAACAATGCTTTCTCTGAGTTATCCCTTAAATCTTTGAAGGTTATACAGAAATGTACTTTTGCAGTCATTTTCTTCATTGTGTTAGGGATAGTAAGTTTAATGGCGTTTGCTAAAGTTACAGGTGACGATGCAGCAGGTCCAATATCACTAAGTCTAATGGGTATTTTAGTGACAAGTACCGTTGCAGCTTTTGTAAGTGTTCTTCAAAAACCAATTAAAAATTTCCTGAAAAAATGAAATAAAAATGTGAGGTGTATATTTTGAGAGAAGTCACAACATTGTTTTTAAAAATAGCTGTTTTTATTACAGGACTACTGGTTCTTGCTTTATGTATATTTTTTGTGCCCCATATGGCGAATTTTGCAGCAAAATTGTATCCAAATATTGCCCCAATGAAATATCTCGTTTTCATCGTGATGTATGGAGCGGCTGTGCCTTTTTACTTTGCTCTCTATCAGGCCTTCAATCTTTTACGATACATTGACGAGAACACAGCGTTCTCGGAATTATCTGTAAAGGCGTTAAAGAACATAAAGTGCTGTGCGATTACAATCAGTGGTTGGTATGTATTAGGCTTGCCACTCTTTCGTTTTATAGCGAAGAAAGTTGACCCTCCTATTGGATTAGTAGCACTCATCATCATTTTTGCTTCGTTGGTTATCGCCGTGTTTGCCGCTATCCTCCAACGGCTTCTACAAGAAGCGATTAACATAAAATCAGAAAATGATTTGACAGTCTGAGGTGGAGAATATGGCAATTATTATTAATATTGATGTGATGTTAGCAAAACGAAAAATGAGCGTAACGGAGCTTTCCGAGAGGGTGGGAATTACTATGGCGAATCTTTCTATTCTGAAAAATGGGAAAGCAAAAGCGGTTCGTTTTTCAACATTAGAAGCGATTTGTAAGTCTTTGGATTGTCAGCCAGGTGATATTTTGGAGTATAAAAGCGACGAAGACACTCAATAAAAACAGGCAATAAATTGCTGCTTCTTTATCACAAAGCCATAAAGGAAGTCCAGTTCTAATTCGGAGCTGGACTTCCTTTATTTATTCATTCGGTTCGCTTTAATATACCGTTTTTTGGAGTTAAGCTGCTTTTCGCATACCTACTTCCTGCTTTTTGGTTTCCGGGAAGGTCGCCACCAAGAAGATGTACAAACTAGAGACAGCAATAAAGAAAATCATGGCAGCCGTATATCCGGAAGCACCTAATATAAAGCTCCACACAATTGTCGCAATGGTTTGGCCCGCATAAGCGATTGCCCAGAATAGGCCGAACATGATCGTCAATCTTTGTGGTGTCATCCCTTTTAACTCATGGGGAAGATTCAAAAAGATTGGGTACTGGATATACATCGCAAATCCAGAGATTGAAATGAGAGTGTAGGAAAGTAACGGAATTTTATTCGCAAAAACGAGCGCTAGAGCAAAGGCTCCAACCATGACGATTCCTGAAAACAGGAGAATCGGTTTCCGCGCTACCCCTTTATTCCCGATGCGAATCCCTGCAAATGTACCAAGTATGCCAAAACCTGAGATTAACAAGTTCGTAACCGAGCCGTTTAACAAGGTATATTGATCAAATATCGCTTTAAAGCTCACTAGTGATAATACGTACAGTGTTAAAAAGGAAGCAAATGCCAAGCCGTAGCGCCAAAGGAATCCGTCTTTAAGGGCGTCTTTATATCCATACTTTTCAACTTTTCCACCGGTTTCCTTTGTTTCAAAGGTTTCCGCTTTCCAAAGCCAGCCGATAAAAAACAAAATCGTTAACGAAGCAAAAAACGTCAATGTTAAACGCCAATTGGCCACCATTTGCTTCGCAAAAACCGTAAACAAGACGGCGACAATAAAGGCACCCGCATTATAGGCAACGGTATTGGCCGCATTAATGCGCAGTTTTACATTTGAATTTTTGACATAGTGAGCGACGACAGGGTTCATGTAGACAATCACCATTGAGCCACCCACGGCCATGACCATCCGAGCTGCGGTATAGGCCCAGTAATTAGGCAGGTAAATAGCTACAAGTCCCATCATTAATAGTCCAATCGCCATCCCTGCTGCTTTTTTCGGTCCTAATTTCATTAGTACCATCGCTGCTAAGATATTCGCAAACACACGTGCGGTCGTAATCGAATAATTCACTAATTGAGATATAATAGGATCCACCGGCCCGCCGAAAAACGTTTCGGTTATTTGTGGGGTCAATGAAGAGCCCGCCACCCAGTTCATGGCAAAGGTTACATAAGCCAGCCACAATACCGCCATCATAAAATAACCTTTTTTTGTATGATTGATCGTTTCCATATCTTCATCTGCTTTCAATAGTGATTTCATCTTTTCATTGAAAAAATGGAGTGCTTGCAATAATTCTTAGATTACAGGTTTCATCGTTTCTTTTAATACATTAACGGAATGGCTGAATTGTTCTTTTTCTTTTTCATTTAGGTCAATTTCAAGGACTTCACGGATTCCGCCGCGGTTAATGACTGCAGGCACACCGATAAATACATCTTTTTGTCCATATTGTCCATCTAGATATGTGGAAACCGTAAGGATACAGTTTTCATTATTTAAAATTGCTTTCGTGATTCGAACGAGGGACATTCCAATTCCATAGTACGTTGCGCCTTTTCGTTCAATAATGTGATAAGCAGCATCACGGACATTCACGAAAATTTCCTCTAGAGATTCTTTGTTTAGTTTTTCAGCCGGTAGTTCTTCAAGTCTTTCGACACCCACTGCAGCACGGCTCCAAACGGGAAGTTCAGTATCTCCGTGTTCTCCAATGATATAAGCATGAACGTTTCTAGTATCCATGTTGAAATGCTGTCCAAGCGCAAAGCGGAGACGCGCAGAATCTAGTACGGTACCAGAACCAATCACACGTTCTTTTGGCAGCCAGGACTCTTTCCAAGTCACGTAGGTTAATATGTCGACAGGGTTTGTCGCGACCAAGAAGATACCGTCAAATCCACTTGCCATAATGTTTTTTACGATTTGTTTAAAAATTTTCGTATTCTTTTCCACTAATTCCAAGCGTGTTTCACCAGGTTTTTGTGCCAATCCTGCTGTAATCACAACTAAGTCGGCTTGTGCACAATCTTGATAAGAACCGCTCCAAACATTAATAGGTGATGGAGCAAACGGGATTCCGTGGTTAAGATCCATTGCTTCGCCTTCTGATTTGGCCTCGTTCACATCAATAAGAACTAATTCTTCGGCAACACCTTGATTAATCATAGAATAAGCATAACTGCAACCGACCGCACCCGTTCCAACTAAGACAACCCGGTTTACTTTTTTATTTCTGTTTTCCACGATGATCAATCTCCTTTATTAGTGGGTTTTTATTTGCTTTAATCTAGCAGTGATTATTTGGTAATTAATAACTTGATGATGTAAGTATAACATCTGTTTGTGAAATATTTCACAATAAATGTGACAGAAAAATGAAGCTTATACTGAAAGCCTTTACAAAAAAGTGGTTTTATGAATGAATACGCTATCATGGTCCAGGGAAAGGGAGATGTGGGCTTACTATAAGAAAAAAATACAGGCTGGGTGTTCGTCCAACCCATTTTTCTTACTCTAAATAAACTAATAATAAATAAATCTGTTTTAAGGAGGAAAGTGGGATATGGGAAAGAAGAAACATCGTAAAAAGCAGAGCAAGAGTCATCAAAATGACAATCATGATCATGAACAACAGGATCATGAACAACATGATCAACACGACAATCTAGACGATCACGACAATTGGTGGGATTATAAGGAAAAAGACAAAAGCAATTGTCACTGCAAGAAGGATCATAAGGAGAGGGAGTCCGTCATTTGGTGGCCATCTAACGAAAATCACGAAAATCATCAAAATCACGATAATAAAAAAGACGATCATAAAGAATATAAACGATGCAGAAATTATGGATGCATGTTTAAATGTACATGTTCGTAATTTTAAAAGGGAGTGTTTCTTCTACTTAGAAACCTCTCTTTTTTGTGTCCACGTGAAAAAAGGAAAAAACTTTTTGTTGCATAATTAAATGGATGGTGTTATGATTTAAAAGTTGCTTTTAACGACGAATTAATCAGTTAAAAGTGATAGCGAAAAAAGTTAAATTATTATATTGACATAATGATAGAGTTTCGATATAATAATAAATGTCGCTTCTGGCGAACGAAATTGTTCTTTGAAAACTAAACAAACAAAATCGTGCAAACAAACAATATTAATCGTGTTTCTTCTATTAATATGAAGAACACGAGCCAACGTAACTTTTATGAGCTAATCAACTTTCTTGGAGAGTTTGATCCTGGCTCAGGA
>NZ_VEED01000017.1 GCF_007678255.1 Bacillus sp. X1(2014)
GATTAGCTCAGCTGGGAGAGCATCTGCCTTACAAGCAGAGGGTCGGCGGTTCGATCCCGTCATCCTCCACCATAATTATAAGTGTTCTTTGGCGGTGTAGCTCAGCTGGCTAGAGCGTACGGTTCATACCCGTAAGGTCGGGGGTTCGATCCCCTCCGCCGCTACCAAATGATTAGTTGTTTGAAACTGGAGGAATACCCAAGTTTGGCTGAAGGGATCGGTCTTGAAAACCGACAGGCGGGTCATACCGCGCGGGGGTTCGAATCCCTCTTCCTCCTCCATTTATATTAATAATTTCTATTATCGCGGGGTGGAGCACGTTCGAATAATCTTCTTCGAATAAACTTCAGCGCAACGATTGAGCCGCTGCTTGAATAAGCTTTCTGAAATCGGGGCGGTCCTAAAATTAGGAGCATGTGAAAACTATATTTCTTTCTATTATCGCGGGGTGGAGCAGTCCGGTAGCTCGTCGGGCTCATAACCCGAAGGTCGCAGGTTCAAATCCTGTCCCCGCAATTTGGTCCGGTAGTTCAGTTGGTTAGAATGCCTGCCTGTCACGCAGGAGGTCGCGGGTTCGAGTCCCGTCCGGACCGCCATTTTTTTCTAGTAGGTTTCCTGCTATTGATATATAGGTTATTTTGGCGATTGTGGCGAAGTGGTTAACGCACCTGATTGTGGTTCAGGCATTCGTGGGTTCGATTCCCATCAGTCGCCCCATTATTATTTGATTACTGGGCTATAGCCAAGCGGTAAGGCATCGCACTTTGACTGCGACATGCGTTGGTTCAAATCCAGCTAGCCCAGCCATTTTTACTTATTTTTGATAATGCGGGTGTAGTTTAGTGGTAAAACCTCAGCCTTCCAAGCTGATGTTGTGAGTTCGATTCTCATCACCCGCTCCAATATGGGCCTATAGCTCAGCTGGTTAGAGCGCACGCCTGATAAGCGTGAGGTCGATGGTTCGAGTCCATTTAGGCCCATCATAAAAAACGACTTAGAAGTTTCTTACAACCTCTAAGTCGTTTTTTTTACATACACTATTTACAAAAAATATGTTTCCCAATTCTTTTGATTTGAGGCCGACTCCATATCCAGCCACTTGTCGCGGTATCAGGATTAAAATAATAAATGGCTCCGCCACTAGGATCCCAGCCATTGATCGCATCCATAACTGCTTTCTTCGCAGTCGCATTGGGTGTTAAATTAATCTGGCCATCTGCCACTGCAGTAAAGGCTCCTGGTTGATAGATGACACCTGCAACTGTATCTGGAAACGATGAGTGACTGACCCGATTCAAAATAACTGCTGCAACAGCAACCTGTCCAGTGTATTCCTCTCCACGTGATTCCCCGTAAACAGCGTTTGACATCAATTGAATATCATTTTGTGAAAAACCTCCTGTGACATTAGCAGAATTGTTTCCCGATGAATTAGTTTTTTCATATTTTGTTGCTTTCACAATAGCTGCCTTTGTTTTAGAGCCTACCACACCATCCACAGGAAGACCAAATTGATCTTGAAAATTCCGGACGGCCCAATAGGTATTCCAGCCAAATACACCATCTACATTACTTGTATAAAAGCCGTTATATTTGAGTCGTGACTGTAATTCAATAACGTCTTCTCCTGTTGAACCCCTTTGGAGAACCTGACTAGTAAACGCAAATACGTCATTACTTTGTTCACTAGTGGTAATGAATACAATAAAAAGCACAAGAAAAATCAGCCGTGTCTTTATGAAAGCTTTTTCTAGCAAAATATAGCCTCCTAAGAACAATAATAACGTTATTTTCTTCAAAATTTGCCCTTTTATGTAAGATGAATAAAAAAGAATACCGCCCGATTGCGGTATCCCTCCCATAACTATTATTTATTTGACTCTCTAATCACTTCCGTATAAAACTTTATCGCATTTAGGTAGTTTTCGACGCTGACATGTTCATTCGTTCCATGCATTCGATTGAGATCCTCTGAAGTAATCTGTACAGGTAGGAACCGATAAGTATTACTAGAAATCCGATCATATTGCCTTGCATCAGAGCCGGCAAACATTAAATACGGGGCAATGACTGCTTTCCCGTATACATTCCTCGCAGCTTGTTGAATCGACTTAAATGGCCATCCCGTAATCGAAGACACCTTGGAGGCTTCATTACCTGTTACCGTCACGTTAATATCATCATCATCGATGGTGTCCTCAATGAATGTCTTTACTTCACCTAAGGAATCACCAGGCATGAGTCGAAGGTTGATGAAAGCGGTGGCTTTTTCAGGTAAGGCATTATATTGCTCGCCAGCTTGAAAAATCGTTGGGGCAATCGTGGTACGAATTAATGCTGCAGAGGCTGGCTGTCCAAGTAATATTTTTTCAATCACCGGCTCAAAAATGACTTTGTTGGCAAACACATATTTCATCCCAAAACTCATTTCTGGTGCAACATATTCAAATAAATCTTCACCGGGACCTCTAAGGTCACCATGAAACTGAGTATCTTCAAGTTTCGCAATGGCACTTGATATCCGGCCAATATTGGTGTGATCCTTTGGCTGGGAGGAGTGACCGCCGCTGCCTTCAATTGTTAGTTCTGCTGTCGCTGATCCTTTCTCCGAAATACCAACCACACCAACAGGCTGATTCACACCAGGAACCATGTTTTCAACGATTGCTCCACCTTCATCCAAAACATAGTCAAAGGTTATCCCTCTGTCTTTTAAGGTATCAACAATCGTTCTAGCCCCTTCATCACCGCCGATCTCTTCATCAAATCCAAACATAAAATACAGATCGCGCTTCGGCTGGAATCCTTCCATTAACAAATAATCAACCGCTTGTAAAATTCCAATCACGCCGATTTTGTCATCTAATGTCCCTCGGCCCCATATCTTCTCATCCACAATGGCGCCACTGAAAGGTTTTTGCTCCCAATTGGCTTCCGTTCCAGATAAAACAGGAACCACATCATAATGACTTGTTAAACCGACGGGCCTTTTGCCTGCATCGCTGCCTTTCCATTTATATACAAGGGCATAATTATTTACTCTTTCAAATTCTAACTGTTCGTAAATACGTGGGAAACTTTCGTGTAAAAAGGCAATAAACTTTTCAAATTCCTTAAAATCAAATTTACTGCGGTCTTGATAGGATATGGTTTTGTAAGTTATTGCTTTGGATAAATTCTCAACTGCAACATCCTCGTTAATTACTATGTCTGTTGGGTGGGGAGCCGGTTGTTTTGATTTTGTTATTAGAGTATTGAAAACGGTTATAGTTAGGAAAACAAGAATGATACCGCCAAAAATTCGTAGTGCAAGCTTTCGCTTTTTCATAGAAAACATCCCCACTTTTCCTGTTAATACCTTAATTGTACAATATTATCAGAATAGTAGGAACTTTATGTGATTATAAAAAGAAAAGAACGATTATCATGGATAATCGCTCGAAATAAAGTACTTCCTTTATTTAAGTGCTTTGCTAACTTTAAGTTTCTTTCCTTTAATGGTGGCATTCTCCATCGCCTGTAAGACGAGCGCGCCCTTGCCATTCAAAATATCAACATAGGTCATCTGATCCTGAATGGTGATAATGCCAATATCCTCGGCCGTGACACCAGGGATTTTTGCGATCGTCCCAACAAAATCGACTGCGCGCATCTTCTTCTTTTTTCCACCACTGAAATGCAGCTTCATGATACCTTGGTTAATCCGTGCGGTTTTATTATTTCTTACGACACGGCGGCCACCGATTTTTTCTTCGAAAGCGTCTTTTCCTTTTGCAACTTCAGCAGGCTTTGGAGCCTCCATTTTAGGAATCTCAAAGCCAATATATCGCTCTATCGAACGAACAAATTTCCCTTCATATGGGGTGGCAAAAGTTATCGCTTTGCCTTCATTTCCGGCACGACCCGTTCTCCCGGTGCGATGGACATAGCTTTCCTTTTCCATCGGGACGTCATAATTGATGACGAGGGTGACATTATCAATATCAATTCCACGTGCAGCTACATCCGTGGCGATGAGGTAGCGGAAATTCCCCATTTTGAAGCCATCCATTACGGCAAACCGATCTTGTTGTTCTAATCCTCCATGAAGTCGTTCACAAGAATAATTGGATTCTTCCAATTCGGAATAAACAGTATCGACATGTTCCTTTGTCCGGCAAAAGATAAGACAGCTGTCTGGATTCTCGACCACTGTAACATCCTTGAGCAGGGATAGTTTGTCTTCCTCATTGACCTCGATTAACCTATGTTCAATCGTATCCGTCGTGACCCCGGTGGATGCAATTTCGATATTAACAGGATTTTTCATATACTTATGGCAGAGGTTCTCGACATCCTCCGGTAAGGTAGCCGAGAAGACCATGGTGACTCGGTTGGAAGGAAGTTCTTTTATGATCGCTTCAACTTCGTCGATAAACCCCATATTAAGCATTTCATCTGCTTCATCGATAATAAGATACTTTATTTCATCAAGAATGAGGGTCTCTCTGTCAATATGGTCCATGACACGTCCGGGTGTTCCTACGACGACATGCGTTTTCTGCTGCAGTTCTTCTTTTTGCTTCGAAAATGGTTCTTTCCCGTAAACAGCCATGGCCTTGATCCGTTTAAACCTGCCAATATTCGTCACATCCTCGCGCACTTGAACCGCAAGTTCTCTCGTTGGGGTAAGAATTAATGCTTGTGGCTTCCTTTCTTCCCAGTTAATCATGTTGCAAACAGGGATCGCGAAGGCGGCTGTCTTACCGCTGCCCGTTTGCGATTTTACAACCAGATCTTGATTCTTCAATGCCAGGGGAATGACCTTGGTTTGGACCTCGGTAGGAGTGTCATATTTTAAAATGGTCAGTGCTCTTGTGATTTCGTCACTTAAATGATAATCCGCAAAACTTACTTTACTCATGTATTTACCTCGTTTATTAGTATTATCCGGCTTACCTTTAGGATTTCTCGCAAAGAAATATCATATGCATAAACTGAATACGCTCCATTATACTGGATATACACCATTCACCCAAAATAATTTTTAAAATTATTTCAAAAAAAGTGCCTGACACCAGAAGTGTTGCTATATCTGGTGTCAGGCACTTTTTTGCTGAAAAATATTATTGTAATGTGACATTTGTCATATCCTGCACATGACACCTGCTACTAACAAGGACAAACTTCTTTCTTTATACTTTGATATAACGACACGAAGAAGGAAGGGAATTCAAAAAAATGACCTTACAAAATACGAAGACTCTAAAAAAACAAGTGGCTCCCTTTGAAAAATCAACGACAAAAGAAAGTGTATGGCAGATTATAAATACTGTCGTGCCATTTATTGCATTATGGTACTTAGCCTATTTAAGCCTATCCGTTTCCTATTGGTTAGCATTGGTTCCGATTGTAATTTCCGCAGGATTACTAACTAGGATTTTCATCATATTTCATGATTGTACCCATCATTCCTTTTTTAAAAGCCGCCGTGCCAACCGAATCGTTGGGACAGCGATGGGTGTATTAACCATCTTCCCCTTTGATCAATGGGGACATGAGCATTCTGTTCATCACGCAACAAGTGGAAACTTGGATAAACGAGGTACAGGAGATATTTGGACACTTACAGTAGATGAATATTTAGCTGCGCCACTTAGACTTCGTTTAGCTTATCGTTTTTATCGCAATCCATTGGTCATGCTTGGATTAGGCCCGATTTATGTTTTTCTTCTTAAAAATCGATTTAACCGTAAAGGCGCAAAACAGAAGGAACGTAACAACACGTATTTAACCAATGTTCTGATTGTTGCTCTGATTAGTATACTTTGTTGGGCAATCGGATGGCAGTCGTTTCTATTAGTACAGGGTTCGATTTTCATGATCTCAGGAGCTGCAGGTATTTGGTTGTTCTACGTACAGCATACTTTTGAAGATTCTTATTTTGAAGAAGATAAAGAATGGGAATATGTGAAAGCAGCAGTTGAAGGTAGTTCATTCTATAAACTTCCAAAAGTTTTGCAATGGTTGACTGGAAATATTGGCTTTCACCATGTGCACCATTTAAGCCCACGGGTTCCTAACTATAAATTGGAAGAGGCACACAAAAATACGCTTCCTTTACAAAAGGTTCCGACGATTACGCTTGCTACAAGCTTAAAGTCTCTTAAATTCCGTTTATGGGATGAGGAACGAAAGAACTTTGTAACCTTTAAGGAAGTTAAAGCTTTAGCGAAGAAAAGGTTCACTGTCCAACAAGTGAAACCGGAAATTTAACAACTAAAGATCCCATTATTACAGGCTTGCTCCCCTTCAATAAGGGGAGTTGTTATTTACATAACAGCTGCCAGATAAGGAGAGAACTTACATGATTCGAATAGTTATTGCAGAGGATCAGGAACTGCTGCTTGGTGCAATGGGTTCTCTCTTGAATTTGGAAGACGACATGGAAGTGGTCGGTCAAGCAAGCAATGGGGAAGAGGCACTTTCACTAGTGCATCAACTGCAGCCTGATGTTTGTATCATGGATATCGAGATGCCTGAAATGAGTGGGCTAGAGGCAGCAGAAGCCTTAAGTTCATTTGGCTGCAAGGTGATTATTCTAACTACCTTTGCGCGAAATGGATATTATCGGCGTGCTTTACAGGCGGGGGTAAGTGGGTTTTTATTGAAGGATAGCCCTAGTGAGGAACTAGCCAATTCCATTCGCAGCATTAATAACGGAGATAAAATTTATAACGCGGAACTAATCGATGAAGACCCCATTGACCAAAAACAAGATATAGAAAAAATACAACAAAAACAACGCCTCAAGGAACAAACAAAAATCAACACAGTCAGAAACTACCTTACCACCATACTAGATAAAATAAAATTACCAACAGGGTAGAAAATAGGTGTCAGGCACCATGTGAAATTTTCACATAGTGTCTGACACCCTTTTTTATATTTTTATATTTCAATAATGATAGGCAGGATCATCGGTTTTCTTTTTGTTTGGGCAAATACATATTGGCCGACGCTTTTTTTGATGTTTTGTTTCATGACATTCCATTGGCGGATATTTTCACTTTGGAGGTCATTAATGGTTTTCTTAGCAAGGCGGTTTATCTCTTTGAGGAGCTGATCCGAATCACGTGCATAGACGAAACCGCGCGTAATCGTATCAGGTCCAGAAATGATCTTTCGGTCTCCTTTACTAATGGTGATCACAATTACGAGCATTCCATCTTCAGAAAGTTGTTTCCGGTCCCTGAGGACAATGTCCCCAATGTCGCCAACGCCCATTCCGTCTACATATGTATCCCCAGCTGGAATGGAGCGGGTCTGACGAGCAACGGAATTTTCGATATCAACCACATCGCCATTTTTAATAATAAATGTATTCCCTTGCTCTACGCCCACTGACTCCGCTAATAACCGGTGATGATGCAGCATTCGATATTCACCATGAATCGGAATAAAATAGGTTGGTTTCATTAAAGTAAGCATGAGCTTTAAGTCTTCCTGATAACCGTGCCCAGAAACATGCATACCCGTTGAACTGCCTGAGCCATAGATCACTTTAGCACCTAGTTTGAATAAGTTGTCGATGATCCTTGACACATCTTTTTCATTGCCCGGTATTGGTGAGGCAGCTAAGATAACTGTATCTCCCGGATAAATGGAAACATCCCGATAGTTTCCGCTGGCTAAGCGAGCAAGAGCCGCCATGGGTTCCCCCTGACTTCCGGTGCATAGGATGACCACTTTTTCCGGAGTAAGTTGGTCAACATCCCGTGCTTCGATGAGCATTCCTTCGGGCATGGTTAAATATCCCCGCTCTATTGCAACAGAGACGACATTTACCATACTACGGCCAAGAAGCGCGATCTTTCGATTGGATTTTATGGCAGAGGCAACGACCTGCTGAACACGATTTACATTCGATGCAAAGGTAGATATGAAGATTTTCCCTTCCGCTTTCATGAAAGCTTCATCCATATTGTCCCCAATCATCTGCTCTGAAGGTGTTAGCCCTTTACGCTCCGCATTGGTACTTTCAGATATTAAAACTAAGACACCTTGCTCGCCGATATCAGCCATTTTATGAATATCCGAATGTTGATTATTCACCGGTGTTAAATCAAATTTGAAGTCTCCGGTATGAACGACATTCCCCTCTGGAGTATGAAAAACAATGCCGAGACAATCCGGGATACTGTGACTTACTCTAAAGAAGGAAACCGAAGTTTCCCCAAACTCAAGTTTGGAATTAGAATCAATTGTCACGAGCTTTGTGTTTCCATTCAATCGGTGCTCGTCAATTTTTAATTCAATGAGACCCAATGTAAAGCGGGTAGCATAAATAGGGACGTTCAATTTTCTTAAGATATACGGGATCCCGCCAATATGGTCCTCATGCCCATGGGTGACAATCAATGCGCGGATTTTCTCCTGATTTTCTTCTAAATAGGTAATATCGGGGATAATTAAATCAATTCCTAATAAACTCTCATCTGGAAACTTTCCACCGCAGTCAATGATAAAAATATCGTCTGCGTATTGAACCACATACATGTTTTTACCGATTTCATTGATGCCGCCTAAAGCGAAAATGGATAATTGCTGATCATTGGTTTGCAAGTGAATATCCTCCCTATACCAAGTAAATATCAATAGTATGCCCTTTTGGTTAGACTTTATTGGAATGGGAGATGGAAACTTTTTCTAGATAGTTACCATCAAAAAAAGGCTGCCAACAGCACTGAATTTCCTGTGTGTTGACAGCCTACAAGCAAATTAATTTAATGTTTGGACTAGATGTCCAGGCAAAACCTCTTGCAATACCCTTTCCTCCTCATGACTCAGAGGAAGCAATGGCAATCGAAGTCCACCAACCTGCACCCCGCTCATGTTCAGGGCTGCTTTTACTGGTGCCGGATTAGGAGCCGTAAATAATGCCTTCATAAGAGGCAGAAGTTGGCGATGAGAGTGAGCCGCTTCTTGGACGCGGCCATTTTTAAAGTGATTAATCATTTCTTGCATTTCATTGCCAATAATATGGGAAGCAACAGATACAACTCCAGCACCGCCAATTGCTAAAACCGGCAATGTTAAGCTGTCATCCCCACTATAAAGGGTAAAATCGCTAGGAGTTTGGCTAATAATAGCCGCCATGTCATCCAAGTTGCCGCTTGCTTCTTTTACAGCGACAATATTCTCGATTTGTGAAAGGCGAACAATGGTCTCTGGCGATATATTAACCACACTTCGGGCAGGGATATTATATAGCATTACCGGCAATGATGTAGATTCAGCAATTGCTTTGAAGTGTTGATACATACCTTCTTGGGAAGGTTTGTTATAGTATGGAGCAACAAGCATAATACCATCTACACCTGTTTCCTCAGCCTGCTTTGTTAAACTGATAGAAGCCCTCGTGTTATTTGAGCCAGTGCCAGCGATGACAGGAACTCTTCCTTTCGCTGCGACGACAACAGCTTTAAATAGAGCGATTTTTTCATCTGTCGTTAAGGTTGGAGATTCCCCTGTTGTACCAGCAACGACAAGACCGTCCGTCCCATTATCAATTAAATAATCTACTAATCTTCTTACTGCGTTAAAATCAACCTCGCCATTTTGATCAAATGGTGTAACCATCGCGGTTAAAACTTGGCCAAAATTCATCTTTTCTCACCCTTTTAATAAATTTTTATAAAATTTAGAGGTGGGCAAGGCCATTCAAAATTCAACGCAAAAAAGCAACAGTGAGGGTTCACTGTTGCATTAGAAACATAAATAACTAAGTTTCCGTGCGTAAGATAGCCCTCCATATAGTCTCCTATATGACAGTTCTGTATTTTTTCAATAGCAGAACCAGCTTCATGATAAATGAGAATCAATGAAACTTCGGCAAATTCCCCTTTCCACAACCATCGTTGGACCTCATTATCCTCCAGTTGCGTACTAATGTCTTTGCGCCTCTATCCTCACTTCAAACGTATTGAAGCAAGAAAAATATATAATTGATAATAATATATCAGAATATTCCTTTTGTTTCAAGGGAAAAAGGAACTAGATATGCCAAATCTATGCAGTCTCTAATCCCTGTTTTTCTTTTTCCACTTCTAATGCAGATACAATATAAGCAAATCCGTTCATCACAAAATAAATAACATCCGATTGGATCTGTTCCTTTTCTCCTAAATAAGTATTTATGATCATACTGATGGAAAAGAAAACTACAAAGGATAATGCAATTTTATTAAAAATCATCAAATTTACCGACCCCTTTATTAGGATTCTTATGTTAATCATATTTGCTTAAAACAGGTTTTATGTCTTCATCGGGAGGGTGGTGCTAGAAATCAATGAGTGCCAGGTGTTGGTTCCTTTACCATGGTCCTTCTTGGAAGTTCTTTCTTACCGTAGAGGAAGTAGTAAAAAACCATCGACGCAAGAACGACTGCACCTAGGATTACATACAAAGTACGATAGCCAGTTAGCGGAATAAAAAAACCAAGGATGTATGGACCAAACCCAAGACCGGCATCAAGAAAGATAAAGAAAGTGGAAGTTGCCAATCCCATCCGATGGGGAGGAGTTACTTTTACTGCTATGGCTTGGGTACTTGATTGCAAGTTACCAAAACCAAGTCCGATTAGTACGCCAGCTGCTAATAATATAATATTAACGCTTGCGGTGCTAAGAAGGAACAAACCTCCGGCAAAGGCAATAATACATGGATACATAATATAGTTTGCCCCTTTTAAATCCATTATACGACCGGTAAGGGGGCGAGATAACAATACGGCTATGGAATAAACTAAGAAAAAGAAACTTGCCGCACTTACTAGGTCAATTTCTATCGCATAGAAGTTAATAAACGAAAGAACACTGGAATAACAAAAAGCAACTATTAGTGTAATAACAGCAATTGGAAGTGCCTTGGGTTCTATATAATTGGAAAGCTTAAATCCTTTTGTTTCAGTTGGTTGGGGCGATCCTTCCAATTGTGGCACATTTACAAAGAAGGCTGTGATCAAACTAATAACCCCTAATACAAGAGAGAAAATAAAAATCATTTGAAAATCCGTATGCTGGGTCATGTATAGACCAATGAATGGGCCAATTGCGGTAGCCAATGTTGCACTCATGCTAAAATAGCCAATTCCTTCTGCTTTCCGTGAAGCAGGGATAATCTGGGCCACAATCGTTCCTGTTGCTGTACCGACCATTCCAGCAGCAATCCCATGAAGTAAGCGTGTTATAAGCAGGAAGGTAATCCCGAAATTCAGAAAATAGAGAAGAAGTGTCAAAATAAAAAAGACGGCACCAATGATTAACGTTCTCCTTCGGCCAATTGATTCAATAAATCTGCCAATCAATAGCCTGCCAATCAATGAACCGACAATAAAGATCCCTGTGACAAGACCTGCTTGACTTGTAGAAGCATGAAATTTGTCTACTGAATAAACACCAATGATGACAATTAATAAATAAAAGACTAAAGTGACGAAAAAATTGACCCCGGAAACAATCGTAAAATCCTTGGTCCAAAGTTTAGCTCTTGGTTGATTCACGTTAATTAACTCCTTACTTAATAATATGGTCTCGTATGATTCCCATAATTCGGATGGTCTCAAGCTGTTCCTGCTCTGAGATTCCTTTTAAGATGTCATTTTCAAATTGATCAATCGTGACACGAACATCCGTATATACTTTTTTTCCTAGTTCTGTCAGCTGTATCCGCTTTTCACGTTTATCGTTGCTAGGAACCTGTTCGACATATCCTAGTTCTTCTAAGCGATTAATAGTCCGAGTCACTGTGGGCTTTTCTACATATAAATAATGAGAAAGTTCCACAAGTGTAGCAGGTCCATTATTGGATAAGCAGTGAAAAATAGACCATTGTGCTCTGTGTAGTTGGTGTTCAGCCAAATGGAAATTCAATTTATTTTCAAACGGCCGGTACAGCATCAATAATTGGTGAAAGAATTTTTGTGAAGTTTTTATTTAAATCACCCCGAATAAATTAAATAGTTAGCTAGAGTAATAATTACCTTGGGTAACTATTATAGTGTACCAGATGCGGCTTTATTAGTCTAATCGATGTTACTAATCAAACGTTTGATTAAAACGTGTGGAAGCCTTGGGATATATGGATTTATGAGGGGATAGTGTAGTTTTGGAAAAACTAATCAAACGATTGATTAAATGGGGGAGAGACCTTGGTATTAAAGGCTTTTTCTGGTGTGCGAAATTTTTTTTGAGGAAAAACTAATCAAACGTTTGATTAAAAAAGGTCGGAAAATACCTCTGAAAAACTAATCAAACGTTTGATTAAATAGGGTTGAAGCCTTGGTAAATAAGGCTTTTAAGGTGCTATTTGTTATTCCTAAACAAATACAAACCGAATCCCAACGTATCCCTGCCCCAAGTCAAATAAGTCCGACGCCAAGTTCGGATCCGCTCTAGCATGGCATCACAATCGGGGTCTTCTGGAGTTTCAAGACAATAATTCTCAACGGACATCGAATAAAGCCATTCGTAATCATCCCATTCATCATCATTGGCTACATAAGACCAAAGCGGGATTAACCCTAATATTTCGCCAGCCTTTACAGTATCCGCATGGGTTTTACATTCCGACTCGTCAGCTCCTCCGAGCGCTTCTAAATACGCAGGGCTTGGAGTTTGTTTCCAATATCCCTCGCCAATCAGAATGTAACCATTTTTCTTAACTAGACGTTTTAATGTCTGTAGGGTGGGTTCAAGTCCACCTAATGCGTGGGTGGAACCAATACAAATGCCAAAATCATATCCTGCTTCTTTACATCTTTCGACTGCCGGGTTGGCATCTTCCACAATAAACTCAATGCTACCTTCAGGAATTCTGCCGTTTGCCTTCTGCTTTGCTTCCTCGATGGACCCTTCATACAATTCGATAGCTGTAGCGGCTACATGGTATTTTTCCACCAAGCGAATTAACAGTTCACACTTTCCTGCTCCAATATCAATCACTTTGTCAGAGGCTTTTGGAGAGACAATATCAAGCATTTTCATTATCTTTTTTTCGTTAATCGGATTACTAAAGGCATGGTCGCGGTGGGCAATTGCTGAAAATTTATTTCTATCCATATATTAATATCTCCTTGTCTAAGTGGTCTGTATGAAGCGTATCTTACTCAGCTTTATGAAGCAAGTTAATATGTAATGGATTGAATCGTATAATCGTATCTAAAGTAAAGCTGGGTAGGAGAGATAGTTCCTTCTTCATGAAGGCACCTCGCCAGTTAAGTAAGTTGCAATCTCTAGCCCAATTCTATTTAATAAAAACGTAGTGCAAAATTAGTTTAAATGAGGTTATCAATATGAGAGCATTAGTTTTTAATACGTTTGGCGGGCCAGAGGTACTGAAGTATTCAGAAATCAACGAACCTGTTATTGGTCCAGATGAAATACTCCTTAATATGAAAGTAATTGGCCTAAATTTTGCTGATATATATAGAAGAAAAGGTAACTACCATCTCGAGGGAGAGCCTCCCTTTATTTTAGGGTATGAAGGGGCAGGAATCGTTACAAAGGTCGGAGAAAATGTTCAAGGCATCCGCATTGGCGAGCCGATTGCCTTTGCCGATGTACCACATGCCAATGCAGAGTTCGTAGCTGTTCCAGTGGAAAAGGCGATCCCTCTGCCTGAAACGATCTCGTTTGAGGAAGCAGCTTCCGTGCTATTACAAGGATTAACGGCTCATTATTTAACAAGGGATAGTTATCCCGTGAAAAAGAAAGATATCGTACTAGTCCATGCAGCAGCAGGCGGGGTCGGGCAGCTCTTGGTTCAAATTGTCAAATTACTAGGCGGGACAGTTATAGGTTTAACTTCGTCCATCGAAAAAGCCACTGCAGCAAAAGAAGCAGGAGCGGATAAAGTGTTCTTGTACAAGGATGATTGGAAAAGGCAAATCCTCGAAGCGACAAATGGTAAAGGTGTCAATGTGGTCTATGAATCAGTAGGTTCAACGCTTCCAGACAGTTTTGATGTCACTCGCATCGGCGGGACGGTTGTATTTTACGGAATGGCAGGAGGGGACCCAGCTTTAGTGGATCCAAGAATGCTGATGGATACATCCAAAACCTTGACGGGTGGAGACCTTTGGAATGTCCTTACCTCCCGAGAAGAACGAATTGCTCGTTCAACTGAGCTGTTCCGGTGGATGACGGAAGGAAAGGTTAAAGTATCCGCTCCAACTACCTTCACACTAAGCGATGGTCAAGAAGCACACCGTTATTTAGAAAGCCGGAAGAGCACAGGGAAAATATTATTAATACCATAATATCCATATAAACTTACGAGCCTCCACAATTGTGGGGGTAGTTCTTTTGGAGTCATCTTTGGAGTCAGGCACCAAAATCATGATAAAGAAAAATATTTAATTTTTTATTGCAAAAGCGCTTTCAGTGGGTTTATAATATGAGTAAATCGATTTACTAAACCGATTTACTAAAACGTTTTATCGAAAGTACTTTTTAAAAAGGGGATTTTTGTTATGAATAATGTAATTGTCCCGATAAACGCATTTGATAGATTTGAAGTCTTGAAGAAAGGGCAAACTTCATTTATTAGGCTCATTGCAGATTCAGGTGCTTATGGAATTGAGATTCGACGTGAATTATTGTCGGATCAAGATCCACCACTACATCAAATTAAACAAAAAATTGAACAATATCAGTTGTTCACTGTATATTCGGCTCCGATTGAGTTATGGAAAGCCGATCACGAGTTAAACGAAACGGAATTAAACGAGATCTTTCAAGAAGGAAAAGAGCTAGGAGCTAAATGGATCAAGGTTTCTCTTGGGCATTTTCAAAAAGGCCAATCCAATTTTAACACACTAAATACCTTTTTGAATCAACATCAGGAAATTCAAATGTTTGTTGAAAATGATCAAACGCTTCATGGCGGGAATATCAATCATTTAACATCCTTTTTTGAAAGCGCCTCCGAGCAGGGCACACCAGTTAGGATGACATTTGATGCCGGAAACTGGTATTATTCTGGTCAGGATGTGGACGATGCCGTCAGCAAACTTGCACCATATGTCGAGTATCTTCATTTAAAGCAAGTAGAAGATGATATGGGTGAGTTCATCACGGTGCCATTACAAAAAGACGGAAGTCACAGTTGGGAGAAGGTTATGAATCGTTTTCCATCTGAAATGGTAAAAGCGCTTGAGTTTCCGATCGAACCGAAGGAGAGAACACCAGAGTTTATTCAGATGATAATGGAAGGTGAGGCTTTAACATGCAACAGTTAGATACAATTACTTTTGGAGAAGCCATGGCGATGTTTATGGCCAATCATCCTGGTTCCTTACACGAAGTCAGCCAATTTACCCGTGAACTTGCCGGGGCAGAAACGAATGTAGCCATCGGGCTTGCCAGGCTTGGCTTGCGCTCTGGATGGGCAAGTAAAGTCGGAAACGATGCGTTTGGAAAATTTGTCATCGAACGGATCAAAAATGAAAACGTTGACATCGAACATGTTTTGATCGACCCACATTATCCGACTGGATTTCAACTGAAATCGATGGTGTTAGAGGGCGACCCAGAGGTTCAATATTTTCGCAAAGGCTCGGCAGCAAGTCATTTAAACCATGATGATTTTAATGAAGAGTACTTTCAACGTGCAAAGCACATGCATATGACGGGGATTCCATTAGCCCTTTCGGAAAGTCCAAGAGCCTTTGCAAAACACGCTCTAACGTTTATGAAAAACAATGGTAAAAAGGTTTCCTTTGACCCGAATTTAAGACCCACTCTTTGGGCATCACAAGAAGAAATGGTAAAGGAAATCAACGAAGTGGCGTTCCAAGCAGATTATGTGTTACCGGGCATCGCTGAGGGTGAAATTTTAACAGGATTTAAGGAACCTCGTGATATCGCCTCCTTTTACTTAGACAAGGGAGTTGAGCTCGTTGTCATTAAGCTTGGGGCTGAGGGAGCTTTTTATAAAACAGCAACAGAAGAAGGTACCGTTCGCGGTTTTCGTGTGGAAAAAGTGGTTGATACCGTTGGTGCCGGTGATGGTTTTGCCGTTGGGGTGATCAGTGGATTACTCGAAGGTCTCAAAGTTCAGGATGCGGTTTTAAGAGGCAATGCGATTGGTGCGTTAGCGGTCCAATCACCTGGTGATAACGACGGCTATCCAACCAAAGCAGCGTTAGAAAAATATATAGAAAATCAATTAGAGGGAGTGAAATAACATGAAACAAACGATTGCGAAACAACGCTGGTTACGTCTTATTCCAATTGCTTTTATTACGTATAGTCTTGCTTACCTTGACCGTGCCAACTATGGATTTGGAGCTGCTTCAGGATTAGCTGAGGATCTTCACATTACTGCTGGTACTTCTTCCTTACTTGGTTCTCTATTCTTTTTAGGATATTTCTTTTTCCAAGTGCCAGGTGCTGCGTTTGCCGAGAAAAAGAGTGCGAAGGTACTCATTTTCTGGTCATTGATTGCATGGGGCTTATTAGCTTCATTTACAGGTATGATCTCGAATATTAAATTGTTATTTGTGATTCGCTTTTTACTTGGAGTTGTGGAAAGTGCAGTTATGCCGTCCATGCTTGTACTCTTAAGTAACTGGTTTACGAAAGCAGAACGATCTCGTGCGAATACGTTTTTGATTTTAGGAAACCCAGCAACCGTATTATGGATGTCAATTGTTTCTGGTTATTTAGTTAACTCTGTAGGCTGGAGATGGATGTTCATTGCTGAAGGGCTTCCGGCTGTTATTTGGGCATTCATTTGGTGGAAAGTTGTCAACGACAAACCAAGAGAAGCAAAATGGTTAACCGAACAAGAAAAGAATGATTTTGAACAACAATTAGCAAAAGAGCAAGAAGGAATTAAGCCGGTAAAAAATTATGGCGAAGCTTTTAAATCAAAACCAGTTATTTTGTTAAGCGCGCAATACTTCCTATGGAGCATTGGTGTTTATGGATTCGTCATGTGGCTTCCATCGATTATTAAAGCAGCGCCAAATATGGATATCGTAAAAACAGGCTGGTTATCTTCGGTTCCTTATATTTTAGCCATTATTCTAATGTTAGTTGCTTCTTATTTCTCTGATAAAACATTGAATCGAAACGCATTTGTTTGGCCGTTCTTATTGATTGGTGCAATCGCTTTCTATGCCTCTTATGCGATTGGAACAGAACATTTCTGGATTTCATTTGTCTTACTTGTGATTGCCGGCGGTGCCATGTATGCTCCCTATGGTCCATTCTTTGCCATCATTCCTGAAATCCTGCCGCGTAATGTAGCTGGTGGTGCGATGGCTCTTATTAACAGTATGGGTGCGTTAGGCTCATTTGTTGGTGCTTATATCGTAGGATATTTAAATGATGCTACAGGTGGATTCGGTACTTCTTATATCTTTATGGCAGGATCTCTATTCCTTTCCGCAATTTTAACCATCTTAGCGGTAAAATCAGCAAAAAAGGATAAAAGCAAGGCAGCAGATGTTAAAATAACTGCTTAAAAAAGTAGAAGCAGCTTTGGAATCTTTCCAAGGCTGTTTCTAATTTATAAAGGTTCTTACGGACAAACCCCATCAAGAAAGAGGTGGAACTGTCCGCAATAGAGGTTCTTACAGACAAAACCCACCAAGAAAGTGGGGGTACTGTCTACAACAAACACACTGAAACTTTTCATGTGTGATGAGGTTCTCTTCTCTAAGAACACTCCGTTTCGACTCCAACTGGAAAGTTAGTAGATTTCCGGCTAAAATGAAGTCAGTGATCAAGAGGAAAGAGGAAGATAGGCATGGAAAAAGTAACAATGGCCGACGTAGCAAAAGCAGCCGGTGTATCGAAAAGTACCGTTTCTCAATACTTAAATAAACGGTTTGAATATATGGGTGAGAAAACGAAACATAAGATTGAAGAAGCGATTGAAGAGCTTGGCTACCAGCCAAATTTTATCGCAAGAAGTTTGAAACAAAAGCGGACCTCGATGGTGGGAATCATTGTCGCCAATATTACGCATTATTTTTCAACGGAAATCAGTCGTGCAATAGAGGATTTTTGTCATAAACATGATTTGCACGCCATTGTCTGTAATGCCGATGATGATCCCGAAAAGGAAAAGAAATATATTGAAATGTTAAGAGCTAAGCAGGTCGATGGTTTGATCATTTTTCCGACAGGGCAAAATAATGATTTATACAAACGGATGGTCAAACAGGGCTATCCCGTTGTTTTTGTTGATAGAAAAGTAGAGAATCTTGATGTGTTTTCCATCATTACCGATAATACGGATTCTACTTATAAGGCTGTGCAGCATTTGATTGAGAAGGGCCATCAGAATATTGCATTTGTTGTGCAGCCGCTGACGGTTAGTACCCGTATCGATCGATTGACTGGGTATAAAAAGGCAATAACCGATGCCGATATAGAGGTAAATCCAGATTTCATTATTGAAGCAAGTATTCCTGAATTGAAAAGCAAAATAGAACAACTCTTTTCTTTAGATGTTAAGCCAACAGCCATCTTTGCAGCAAATGATCGTGTCTTATTAGCGGTTCTAGAATTTCTAAAGGAAAAAGGCATTAGGCTTGGAAAAGAACTTGAGTTGGTCGTATTTGATAATATTCCATTCGCTCATTTGCTAGAGGCGCCGATTTCCTTCATCGTTCAACCAGCAAAGGATATGGGAAAAAAGGCAGCCGAGCTATTATTTGAACAGATTAACAAAGAAAATATACAACCTGAAGTGTTTGTCTTTCCAAGCAGAATGATGTAAAAAGAATTGTTGGTGCCTGACACCATGATGAGTTCAGGCACATATTGAAGAACGCTTACAAATGAAGTATAATATTTTCATAAACCGATTTAGTAAACCGATTTATCAACAAACCCATATAAAGGAGTTTGATTATGAATATTCAACTGGCTTTGGATCGAATGAACATAGCTCAAGCAATCGATTTAACGAAAAAAGTGGAGGATTCGATCGATTGGATTGAGGTTGGGACTTCGCTAATTAAAGAATTTGGTACGGCGAGTATAAAAGAGATGAAACAGGCTTTCCCTCACAAAAAAATTGTTGCAGATATTAAAACAATAGATAATGCCCGCTATGAATTTGAACTATGTTTTGAAGCAGGAGCAGATGTTGCGACCGTTATGGGAGTTTCTCCTTTAGTAACCATTGATACTTGTATGGAAGTAGCCAATCGTTATCAAAAAAAGGTCATGATTGATCTGTTAAATACGTCCGATGAACAAAAACAAGCATTACGGAAATACAATGACGCAATTTTTTGCGAGCATGTGAGTAAGGACCAACAAGAGGAATTAGGCAGTCAAAATCAAGGAACAACGTCAACAATTGATTTCTCAGCGTTTCAGGTGGCAGCAGCAGGCGGGATTAAGCTAGATTCGATCGAGAATCTCATCGAGTCACTGAATCCTGCGGTTGTCATTATTGGTTCAGCGATTACGAAAGCGGAAAATCCATCAGAGGCGGCACACCAATTTAAACAAATTATTTTACAAACGGAGGAGAAAATGACATGTTAGTAATTCCTACTATTTTAAAAGAAGTAGAAACGGTCCTTAGCCAAGTGAAAGAGGCCCAGCTTCAAGAGTTAGCAGTTCAATTGCAAAAAGCAAAGCGGATTTTTGTTATCGGTGAAGGACGATCCGGATTAATGGCTAAATCATTTGCGATGCGTTTAATGCATTTAGGTGCAACTGTATATGTTGTAGGGGAAACGATCACACCATCTATTGAGGAAAGTGATCTATTAGTGGCGATTTCCGGTTCGGGAACAACGAAGAACGTGGCTTGGACTGCTGAAAAAACGAGGTCACTAGGCTGTTCAGTAATGGCTGTGACTACCAATCCTGAGTCGCCATTAGCAGCAGCGGCAACACAGATTCTTCATGTACCAGCCGCCACAAAATATCGCCGCGAGAATGAGTTGAAAACAATCCAGCCGCTTGGTTCATTATTCGACCAATGTGCACACATTCTATTTGATACCCTATGTTTGCTTTACAGCAAACTCAATGAAGTAGACCACACACTAGCATTCGGCCGACATAGCAATTTAGAATAGGAAAATGAATGGTGCCTGACACCAATTCGGTATTCACCGAATTGGTGTCAGGCACTCTTTTTTTGTAAGAGAGTAAAAACAAGGAATCGAGGAGGTTTTCAAGAATATATAAGTTGAAAATGGATTCTTAATCGGGGGTTGTGTCTAAATGAGGGTAGAGGTTCTGAAACCAGACAGGGTTAATGGCTTTATTGAGTATTGCAAGAAACATCGGGATGAGGTGGATGATTCTTTTTTGTATGAAGAGGATCTAAAGGAATTTACGCCCAATGCCGAAAATCCGACTTATATTGTGATGGATCAACAAGGTGATATCATCGGGACGGCTTCGCTGATTATTGATGAATACAATCGTCGTGGACAGCGGGCCCGCTTTCGAATTTTTCATTCCGAAGATGAGAAGCCCATCATTTATAAGAAGCTGCTTCAGGCATTGTTAAAGCATACAGAAGGACTAAGTCAGCTTTACATTTTTATTCCTTTGAATAATCAACCCTTGATGGGGGTAATGGAGCAGTTAGATTTCTCAGTGGAGAGATACGCCTTTTTGCTGGTTAGAGAAGACATCGATGTTCCTGACTTGAACATACCGGAGGATTATCGGATGAAATCATTTACACCAGGAAAAGATGAAGGGATTTGGAGTGAAGTACGCAATGCTGGGTTTGCGAACCTAAAGGGCAATGAAACACCTGTCACTCCAGAAATGGTGGCCAAAATGGCTGCAGGTAACGATTACTTAGAAGGCGGCATGAAAATTCTTTATCATTTCGAAAAACCTGTGGGAATCGTAAGGGGCGCCGACGATGAATATGAAAATGCCCCGATTATGAATATCGGTCCACTTGCAATCCTCCCAGAATTTCAGGGACGAGGGCTTGGCAGACTACTCCTAAGAGCTTCCCTTCAGTTTGCTAAGGAAAAAAAATACAAAAAAACCATCCTCTCGGTTAATGGAGAAAATGAACGGGCGCAGTCATTATATATTAAGGAAGGTTTTAAGCAAGTTGAGGGGGTAGCTTGCTACGAATATATTTTGCAGGGGTAAACGGATTATAGACTATAAGCCATTGCATGTATTAGAATAACAGGGATGAATGGAGGTATAGAACAGATGTCTAATTTACCGAACTGCCCAAAATGTAATTCAGAATACACGTACGAGGATGGAAGTCTATTTGTTTGCCCAGAATGTGCTCATGAATGGAACTTAGAATCAGAAGTGGAACAGGAAGAGCAAAAAGTTGTGAAAGATTCCAATGGAAATGTATTAACCGATGGAGACTCTATTACTGTCATCAAGGACTTAAAAGTAAAAGGGAGTTCTTCGGTTTTAAAAGCAGGTACAAAAGTTAAAAACATCCGCTTAGTGGATGGCGACCATAATATTGATTGTAAGATTGATGGTTTTGGAGCGATGAGTTTAAAATCTGAATTTGTTAAGAAGTTGTAGAGTCAAAGAGCTAGGTAGAATGCCTAGCTTTTTACATAGAAAAAAATTTCTATTTTGCAAGGGGGAAATTGTGATGGAAAAAGTACTTATTCTCGGTGCAAGCGGGCTTGTTGGGAGCGCTTTACTCAATGAATTTAAAGATGAATTTGATCTATACGGAACCTATTCCACTTCGTTAACTAGTCTTCCTGATGAGAAGCAGTTCCAACTGGGAGTTCATCAAATCGATAAGTTAAAGGAAATTATCCAATCCATTAAACCTGAAATCGTGATTTCTTGTCTAAGAGGAGATTTTGACCAACAGTTGATGTTTCATAAAGAATTGGCTCTAGAAATAAAACATACTAGAAGCCGTGTGTATTACTTTTCTACCACTAATGTATTTGATGGCGATTTATTAAAACCCCACACAGAATCGGATAAACCGATGGCCGAATCAGATTATGGGAATTTCAAAATTACATGTGAGAATATACTAAAAGAAATTTTGGATGAACGAGTAATGATAATCCGCATCCCAGCGATATGGGGGAAGAATTCCCCAAGGTTCAAATTGATTAAAGAAAGCATCAAAAATAATAAAGTAATCGATGTATATAACAATTTGGTATGTAACAATCTTTTAGATGTTCAGTTAGCAAAACAACTACGTTTCATAATTAAAAACCAACTAAAAGGGGTCATTCACTTAGGTACGAAAGATAGTATGACGCAGGGGCAATTTTTTAAACAGGTCATAAGTAAACTTGCGAGTGAAAAGAACATATTACGCTATCAATCTTATCAGGACAAAGATGTTACTTATTATTTTCAATTAACTTCAAATCGTGAGGATGTCCCAAGTTTTCTACAATGTACGAACGAGGAGATTATAGGCTACCTAATATAAAATATGTTGAAGAGCTTGGTTGCCCAAGCTCTAGTTGACGCTAACAATGTCCCATTTCTACATGATAATTTTTCTCAGTCAGAGCTTTATGCAATAGATCAATATGATCGTGGTTTTTAGTCTCAACCGAAATCTCAATCTGAGCATAACCAGGATAAATATCCTTGCCGATTCGATGAAGATTAACGGATTGAACATTGGCATCTAAATCAGTAATCGAGCCTAAGACCCGCTGCAGTTCACCAGGTTTGTCTTTTAAAGTAATTATAAAATTAGCGTATCTGCCAGACTCTACCAAGCCCCGTTCAATAATTCTTGAGATAAAATTCATATCGACGTTCCCACCGCTTAACACAGCCACCACTTTTTTCTCCCTTATATTTATTTTTTCATAAAGTAAGGAAGCAAGTGAGACGGCACCCGAACCCTCTACTAACAGCTTATTTCTTTCCAATAGCATTAGCATGGTCCTTGCAATTTCCATTTCGTCGACACAAAATACATCGTCCACATATTTTTGAACCACATCAAACGGTTTCAGTCCCGGTTTCTTTACAGCAATTCCATCTGCCATTGTCGGGGTTGAATCCACCATAACGGGTTTATGTTCAAACAGGGACTGTTTCATACTTGGGCAGGCAAGTGCTTGAATACCGTATACAGATATATTAGGATTTTTTTCCTTGATAGCCGTAGCGACACCAGCAATCAGTCCGCCGCCGCCAATAGGGCAAATTACAGCTTCTACTTCAGGGAGTTGATCAAGAATCTCTAATCCCACCGTTCCTTGCCCTGTCATAATCTCTTCATCATCAAAAGCATGAATAAAGGTTGCCCCCATTTGCTCTTTTAGTTCTAATGCATAGGCGAGAGCGTCATCGAATGTGGCACCCTCTAAAATTACTTCCGCACCATATTGTTTAGTAGCTAGGATTTTACTAAGTGGAGCTCCTTTAGGCATCACAATTTTGCATGGGACGCCAAGCATATGACTAGAATACGCTACTCCCTGAGCATGGTTGCCAGCAGATGCAGCGATTACTCCTTTTGAAAGTTCTTCCTGAGAGAGAGAATTTAGCTTATTAAAGGATCCCCTCACTTTAAAAGAACCTGTTTTTTGAAGATTTTCAAGCTTTAAATAAACTTCATTGTGAGCGAGCTGACTAAATGTTTTGGAGTAATCAAGGGGAGTGGTGTGAACAATTCCCTTCATTTTCTCGCGTGCTACGATAATATTATCGATGTTCAAGTTTTTTCCTCCTCCGAGCACAAGGTGTTTCTTTTTAGGATGTACTGGAGAAATTAAACTATGTCTAATTTTCGTTCAAATCCAACACTTCCTGCCTCTTGATGTTTAATACGATGTTGACTTTGGTTGTGTAATTAATTATTATATGTTTAAACATTTGAACATTTAAGCGTTTAAACACTTAAACGTACGTGAATTAAATAAACATTGGAGGATCATAAATGATGAAGAAGACGGCATTAATTACAGGGGCAACAAGCGGTTTAGGTTATGAGTTTGTTAAGCTGTTTGCCAATGATGGCTACAATCTCGTACTAGTTGCTAGAAACGAGAAAAGACTTAAGGAAATCCAGCAATCCTATAAAAATATAGAAGTGACCATCATCCCTAAGGATTTGAGTGTCCATGGTGCTGCTAAGGAAGTTTTTGAGGAAATGGAAAGTAGAGGAATAGACATAGATGTTCTGGTGAATAATGCCGGTTTCGGGTTAATGGGTAAGTTTGATGAACTGGATATCCAAAAAGAATTAAATATGATTCAATTAAACATATCCGCACTGACTGAATTAACTTATTACTGTTTACAAAAAATGAAACAAAGGAATAGCGGTAGAATTTTAAATGTTGCAAGTACTGCTGCATTCCAACCTGGTCCACTAATGGCTGTGTATTATGCAACGAAAGCTTTTGTTCTTTCGTTTTCAGAAGCACTTGTTGAGGAGATATCTGGCAGCTCCATTACTGTTACAACTCTTTGTCCAGGTGCAACGAAAACAAATTTCGGTTCTGTTGCAAGTGTTGAAGGCACGAAAATGTTCAGCCGTGCGATGGCTTCAGATCTAGTAGCACAAAGCGGTTATAAAGCATTAATGAGTGGGAAGCGCGTAATTATTACAGGAGGATTTAATAAGGCAGGTGCACTTGGAGCTAAATTTATGCCAAGAAGTATTGCCGCTAAAATTGCCAAGTATGTCGCAGGGGATAAGTAATTACTAGGTTTTGAAAAAGGAGAAAATCTTTTTATGGCACAGCAAGCTATTGATGTATTTAGAGCATGTATACCGTTATTTACCGCACTTAGTGATCCAGCAAGGCAGGATATTATCCTTTTGCTGGCAGAACATGAGCGGTTAAATGTTAATGAAATTGCCGAGCAGTCGAACCTATCACGCCCGGCAATTTCCCATCATTTAAAAATTATGCGCGACAATCACCTTGTGGAAATTGAACAAAAAGGTACACAGCGCTATTATTCACTTTCTTTAAATCAAGGTGTAAAACAATTGAAGCAGCTGATAAATATCGTTGAGAGTGAGTGTATTCTTTAGCTCATTCTTTTCTTTATTTTATCCTTGTTGGAGTCCTTACTAAAATTTTCTTTTTATGATAGGGTGAACCGTGCCATATGTAAATGAGGTTTTTGGGTTGAAATTTTTGGTGATTGCAATTAGAGAATTTGATTCCACACTCAGCGCATGTGCAGTTTCAAAGACCGGACTCCACGAGCGAAAATGATCATCTTAGAGTTGTGTATGTGCTCGTTTTACCGGAAACTTACAGATTTGCACTTTTCATCGAAGGCTCAGGATAACGGGTGCCAAGGCTGCGCCAATGGGAACTGCTTCGTCGATTCTTGACTATTCTTCCTTCGTCAACTACATGGACAATGCACCGATGTTTTCCGCTAGGTAAGATCTGCGTTTTGTTTTTGGAACCTGGTATTATGTCGTCTCCTTACCTTAGCAGCCAAGCGACGGTGCTGCTGTTAACGCTGCAAACAGGTTCTACCGTTGCGGTATTTGGTATCGGTGGGGTTGGTGTCAATGCGATTCAAGGGGCTCATATTGCAGGTGCTGCCAAAATTATTGCGAGTGATATGAAGCCGGCTAACCCTGAAATCGCGAAAAAGTTCGGGGCTACTCATACGGTTAATGTTGCAGAACAAAATGCAGAAGAAGCTTTAAAAGAGTGGACAGGCGGATTCGGTGTTCATTTCGCTATCGACTGCTCCGGCCATACAGGAGCGACAGAAAGTGCTTGGAAAGGAACAAGAAAAGGCGGTACCATTGTGGTAGTGGGAGCTTTCAACACAGCTATGGCACTCAATTTACCGGCAGGAGGCTTCCATCGCGTCGGTAAAATACTAAAGGGCAGCTTTTATGGAGATACACAGCCTTATCGCGACTTCCCTATCATTGCCCAGCTTTATCTTGATGGCAAATTTATGCTGGATGAACTCGTTCTTGATCGTATCCAGCTAAATGACATTAATAAAGCAATCGACAGCTTCCATGACTGCAATTGCATCAACGTTGGCAGAACAGTGGTTGAGTTTTCATCACAAGAACAAAAGGAACTAGCAGATACGTCTGACAGCCTATTAACTATATAAAATAAGAAAACAGACCGTCTCATGGCCAGACGGTCTGTTCTTTTATTCATCCTTTTTTTATGCATCTCGTTCTTCCATTAATTTTACAATAATTTCTTCTATAAAAATAAAGAATACAGTTCGAGTTTTTTCATAAGGTAACAATTTTCCATTTTGAACAGATTTGGTTAAATAAAATATATTATCTACTTGTAAAGTTTGAGAATTGTCATATTCCTCCAAAATCAACAATATTTCAGCCCCTTTAGACTTTGCTCCGTTGAAAAGGTTCTCAAAAGAGGCGAATTTGCCGGTTACGGAAAAAACAATTAAAAGCGTGTCCTCATCCACTAAATGCTTCGCATGATCTTCTCCCTGGCTCACTAAAATATGTTTTCCAGAAACAAGCGCAAGCTTATAAGCAAAGTATTCTACACAAATAAAGGATGGTCCCAATCCAAATAGCACAATTCTGTTGTACTTCTTATAAAGAGTTAAAAACTCATCCACTAATGTGGGGTCAAAATTATCTATAAAGTGTTTTAATCGTTCAAGCTCACTTGAAGTTTTTTTGTCTTCCTGAATGATTGGCTGACCGCCAAAAAATTGTTTATATTGTTTAAAACTTTCAAACCCAAGTTTTCTTACAAGTTTGGATACTTTTGAAGAAGACACATTACAATACTCAGCGGCCTCTACTATTTTTAAATGATCTTTTTCTTTAATAATTTCAGCAAGTTTATTATGAACCGAAAGCTCCAGCTCATTTAATTTATTTAAATTAATGTTTATGGTCTTTCCCTCTCTTCTCATTTTAGTGCTTAATGAAAGTATACCATAGTGGAAAATTTTCCGCAATATGAATTTTTTTTTAAAAAAATAGAAAATTTTCTTAAGAATCCGTTTACATTTGGAGGTATTTATAGTAAATTAACGTTGTAAATAATAAAAAACATTTAAGAGGAAGGTTAAACATGACTGCTCATAAAACTGATATAAAAGATTTCTCAATGAATTTTTTTAGCTTAAAAGGAAAAGTAGCCATTATCACTGGAGGAAATTCAGGATTGGGGCAAGGCTTTGCCTTAGCACTGGCAAAAGCAGGGGCAGACATTTTTGCAGTCAGTATCGCTGATGACAATGGTGAAACGAAAAACATGATTGAAGCAGAAGGCGTCCGGTACCATTTGATGATTGCAGACGTTACTCAAGAGGGTGCTTGTAAAAAAATTGCAGAAGAATGTATCAATACATTTGGAAAAATAGATATCCTCATGAACAATGCAGGCATTTGTATCAATGAACCAGATGTGACGAAGTTTACTCGACTTCAATGGGATAAAATGGTCTCAATCAATTTAACTGCAGCGTTTGAATTATCTCATGAAGTGGCGAAGTATATGATTCCACAAAAAAGCGGGAAAATCATTAATACTTGTTCTTTGTTTTCCTACCTTGGAGGCCAATGGTCACCTGCATATGCGGCAACGAAACACGGTTTAGCAGGCTTCACAAAAGCATATTGTGATGAATTAGCTCAATTCAATATTCAAGTAAACGGTATTGCACCTGGCTATTTTGCTACTGCCGTTACTGTAGAGACTAGAGCGAATCCTGCAGCCAATCAACGAATTTTAGATCATATTCCTGCCAATAGATGGGGAAATATCTCAGATTTAATGGGTACAGTTGTATATCTAGCTTCAAACGCTTCCAATTATGTAAATGGAACTCTCGTGAATGTTGATGGCGGATACTTAGTACGATAACGAAATATAGAAATCGATAAAAGGAGAAATGCTGCGATGGCGAATGAACAATTATTAAAAGAAGAAACTACGAAGATTAAAGAACAATTGTTAAAAGAATTAGAGGTAATTATTTCAATCGAACAAATAAATACCGATCATGAAGCATTATATGATGCATCTTCTGACCGATATCAAAAATATGCAAAAGCTAAAAAGGTCCTTGACGTCCCAATGCCAATGGCGATAGTATATCCACACTCTACAGAAGAAGTACAGGCACTTCTGCAGTTCTGTAATGAAAACAAGATCAATGTGATTCCTCGTAGTGGAAAAACAGCTACAGAAGGCGGTCTGGAAAACTGGAAAGAAATCGCTATGGTTATCGATGGGTCAAGAATGAATAATATCATTAAAATCGATCCATATAACATGCAAGCAACTGTCCAAGCAGGTGTAAAACTACAAACATTGGAAGATGAGCTGCGTAAAATTGGTTACACAACTGGTCACTCTCCACAGTCTAAACCAGTTGCACAATTTGGTGGATTATTGGCAACAAGAAGTATTGGACAATTCTCCACTTTATACGGTGCGATTGAAGATATGGTTGTTGGATTAGAATGTGTATTTCCAAACGGTCACATTTCTCGAATCAAAAATGTTCCAAGAAGAGCTGGAGGACCGGATATTCGACACATTGTCATCGGCAATGAAGGAACATTATGTTATATCACAGAAGTTACGGTGAAAATTTTTAAATACTATCCTAAAAACAATGTGTTCCATGGTTATTTATTAAAAGATGTTGATACGGGTATTAAAGTTTTAAGAGAAGTGATTACAAACGGCTTTAGACCATCTGTGGCACGTGTTTATTCTGAAGAGGATGCAAGACAACATTTCTCTCATTTCTATAAAGACAAATGTGTGTTGATTTTTATGACAGAAGGGCCAGCTGGTATTGTTAAGGCAACGAATGAAGCAATTGAAGAAGCGGTTGCTAAATTCCAAGATGGAATCGTTGAAAAAGTTGAAGACCAATTAATCGAAAATTGGTTTAATAACTTGAATTGGACGCAGGGACACATTGATCGTGAATTCCAAACAATGGTTGATCATCATAAGCATGATGGTTTTACAACGGAAGTATCAGCTGACTGGGAAAACATTACAAAGATTTATCACAATGTAATGAAAAGAGTAATGGAAGAGTTTGATAGAATTGAAGACATAACCATGCTTGGTGGACACTCATCCCATAGTTACCTAAATGGAACCAATATGTACTTTGTTTATAACTATAATATTAATTGTGCACCAGAGGATGAAATGAGAATTTATCATCATCCAATCCATTCCATTATTATTGAAGAAACATTGAAACTTGGCGGTTCCATGTGCCATCACCATGGCATTGGAAAATATCGTACCGAGTGGACAGAAGAAGAGCATGGATCTGCTTACTATATGTTAGAAAAATTAAAAGAAGCTTTTGACCCTAATGGCATCATGAATTTTGGTACAATCTTCCCTCAAGAAGAGGGCATAAAATATATAAAAGGTTAATAAAAGGTGATTATATGAGCGGGTATGTAATGGGGATTGATAATGGCTCGCAAAGTACAAAAGTAGCCATTTATGATGTTGAAGGTAATGAAGTTGCTTTCGGATCTTTTCAATTAAGAGAAACTCTATCACCTGAGCCAGGGGTTGTCATCCATCCCGATGATGATTTATGGGACAGTGTGTACGGAGCTATTAAAAATTGTCTAGCCCATTTTACTGGCAATCCTAAAGACATTGCTGGAATTGGACTTTGTACCATTAGATGTTGTCGTGTTTTATTAAAGGAAGAGGGCCATCTAGCTTATCCTGTGATAAGCTGGATGGATTCCAGACTTAACAAACCATATGTACATTCTGATGATCAAGTAAAGTATGTGACGACTACCTCTGGTTATCTAGGCTTTCGGTTGACAGGGGAATTTAAAGACACTGCTTCCAATTATGAAGTTCACTGGCCATTGGACCGCGAAACGTTGGATTGGTCGAAAGACGAGGAAGTATTTGAGGCAAATGGATTGCAAAGAGACATGGTATTTGATCTTGTAAAACCAGGCGAAAAGCTGGGAATGCTGAGACAAGAATTGGTCGAGGAGTTTGGTTTCCATCATGATATACCAGTAGTAGCGACAGCTAACGATAAAGCTGTAGAGGCGCTGGGTTCCGGAATTAAGGACGAAGGTACCATCATGATCTCGCTTGGAACATTCATTTCGTCCATGCTGTTACGAAATGAATTTAAGGAAAATGCCCTTAATTTCTTTCCAACGCTTGCATGTATTCCATTTAAATATGTTTATGAATCAAATGGAATAAGACGTGGTATGTGGACCGTGAGTTGGTTTAAAAAGCTGATTGGTGAAGAACTCATTACAGAAGCAAGAAAACTAGGTGTATTGGAAGAGGAATACTTGAATATGAAAGCACAAGATGTTCCAGTCGGCAGTGACGGTCTGATTACCATTTTAGACTGGTTATCGACACCATCTATACCATATCGAAAAGGTGTCATGATTGGTTTTGATCAGCGCCATACAAAATACCATATATACCGTTCAATTCTGGAAGCGATTGCTTTTAATATTAAAAACAATATTGATGATATGTTAGAGGAAATAGACGTACAGTTAAATGATTTAGTAGTAATAGGCGGGGGCTCCAAAAGTGATGTGATAATGCAAATTATTGCGGATCTTTTTGGATTGCCAGTTCACAGACGTGCAGGCAGCAGTAGTGCTTGTTTAGGAGCTGCTATATGTGTCTGCCAACATCTATCGATTTACAAAGATTTTTATGAGGCTGCAAGTAAAATGGTTAAAACTCAACAAACGTTTATACCGAACCAAAATAATCACGTACTCTACAATACCATTAACGATACTGTCGTTAAAAAGGTGAGAGTTCATACCGATGAAATTTTAAAACTATCTTATCCCATTTTTAGTTAAGAAAAGAGTGATTTTGTGGCAGAGAAAAATTATAAAAGGTATTTCCAATTTTTCCTCATTGTTTTAGCAGCAGGATCGATATTTCCACTTATCTATTTAAAAACAAATTATCAAGAAACGATTTTGGAAGTATACGGAATTACTCTTAAACAATTAAATGGCATTTTTTCCGTTTTAGGTGTGGCTTATCTTGTGGGATACTCTCCAAGTGGCTGGCTTGCTGATCGATTTTCCGCAAAAAAACTTTTATTCATTTCACTTTTGGTTTGTGGACTTACCGGACTATGGTTTGCTCAAGTTCCGAGCTATTCAATGGTTTTAGTGATATTTGGTATTTGGGGATTTTTTTCCGTATTCACCTTTTGGGCAGCTCATTTAAAACTTGTAAAGTTAATTTCTAAAAAGGAAGAAGAAGGAAGATTTTTTGGTGCTTTAGATGGTGGCCGTGGATTAGTAGAGGCCATATTGGCAAGTATAGCATTATTTATTTTTACAAACGTTTTGGGAGACAGTACAGCATTGGTTCATAAGAAAGAAGCGTTACAATTTGTGGTTTACATGTACTCTGCTGCGCTTATTTTGGTATCCGTACTCATTTTATTTTTTGTTAAAGAAGACAAATCTTCTATTAAAAAAGAATCTTCTTCTAAAGCGGCAGAAACCAGTAAAAAAATTAATGTGAACGATTTCAAACAACTATTCAGTAATAAGTTCATATGGCTGCTAGGCGGCATCATATTTATGTCTTATATTGTGACCTGGGCCGTATATTATCAGGGTGGATTTTTACAAACGAACATCAAAATTGATGCCGCAACTGTAGGTGAAGTGACTGTATTAATGCTTTGGATGCGGCCGATTGGCGGGTTGTTAGGCGGATTTTTAGGTGATAAATTTGGGAAAAGCAGTATCCTCATGATCGCCTTAGGGTTAGCTGCCACTTTTTTAATTGCTATATCAATCTTACCAATTACGATGCCTCTCATTTACTTTAAAATCCAAGTCGTCATGATAGGTTTAATGATTTATACCATTAGAGGTCTTTACTGGTCGTTACTTGGAGATTGTAAGGTAGATGAAAAGATACTCGGTCTGGCGATTGGAGTTGTATCCTTTATAGGCTATACACCTGATATTTTAATGCCTATCGTCAATATTGTATTGTTTAAAACATACGGACCTAACGGTGGATATAATGGATACTTCATCTTCTGTGCCTGCGCGGCTATCCTCGCTATCTTCATGACGTTAATCTTTAGAATGTCAGTAAAGAAGGAAGCTAGAAAATCAATTATATCAGATGAACTCATTGCAAAAAATGCCTGAAATCGGCGAACCTTTATCCATTCAACACGTAGAACTTAGTGAGCCAAAAGCGAATGAAGTTCTAGTGAAAATTAAAGCAACAGGTGTGAGCCACAGTGATTTAAACTCTTTAAATGACTTGAATACGCCGACACCAACAATTCTTGGACATGAGGGAGCAGGAATTGTTGAATCGGTTGGGGCAAATGTCACCAACGTGAAAGTAGCTTTAACCTGGGTTCCAAATTGCGGAACATGTGAATTTTGCGTGACTAGGGAAGTTCACTTATGCGAATCTGCATTTGGGCCAATGTTTGAAGGAACGCTGTTAGATGGAATGTGAAGCCATTCCGTGATTTCCCCATCATTGCAGAAATGTATTTAGATGGGAAATTCAAACTGGTAAGCTCGTGTTTAATCGGATTGGCTTCGAAGACAAATTACCCTTTATAGAGGAAAACATATCTCTATGCTGACAAGGTGATCGTGGTAACCAATTAGGAAGGGATGTTGGAGATTATTATACCGGATTAGGTGGATAAATTTTTGTTTTCCAAGGAAAGAGGCGGCAGTGAAATGCTTCCTGCCGCCTTATCAAATTTACCATTAATGGGAATGCAAACTGCTTTCTTCCATCCAATAGGCTTCCCGAATATTGATCTGCTTGCGAATTTTCCGGATGATATCGGCGGTGATTTCACCTTCTTCGTACAAATTCTGAATTTCATCTCTTTCAGCCTGGAAAGCCTTTACACGCAATTCCCTTTGTAAATCTCTGTAATGAGCAGAGTCGGCACCCTTTTTTGCTAATTTAAATTTCGTGAGCATTTCGCTATATTCTCCGATAATCACTAAATACACATGCTCATTTTCAGGTGTCATCTGGTTATTTAAAGACTTAATGGCGGCTTTAGCCATATTCATTTTTAACTGAATCATTTTCTTTAATTGTGCCTGGCGGGTTTCAAGTTGTTGCTGGCTTTTCGGCATGATTAATTGAATTAGTTTTAATACACCTCTTTTAGCCAATGTCCCAATAAATAATCTTCTAAAGCGCATCCGATTGGTCACAGCAAGCCTCATCCTCTGAATATGTTCATTAGACAAATAATAAGTTTCTCGGTCTATTTTCCCCTCTACTTTTAATGTTTCAATGTAGAGGGCTTCAGCGTCCAAAGCATTCATCCGAATTTCAGTTTCGAGTATTTTTAAGTGCTCGGAGTTTTTATTATTTTCAGTGTTCAGTCGATTTCGGATTTGATTGTATGAGGCAATAACCGAGACCGCTGCTCCACGATTCTCATCATTCATCAATTCACAAATCGAACGAATGGCTGAATCAATCGTCCGCAGCTTCGCCTCTCGCAGCATTTCTTTCCGTTGTTCATTAGCGTTCACTTTTTCCGTTCTAGCAAGTATGGGCAAGAAGATACTGGCTGTTATGAGCGTCACTAGGATAACTCCAGCAGCTATAAAAATAATTAAAGAACGCTGAGGAAAGGGAGATCCGTCGGCTAGGACATATGGAATGGTAAATGCTCCAGCTAGGGTGACCGCCCCTCTAACTCCGGAGATAGTGATAATCCCAATAGCTCTCATCGAGGGCATTTCGATTTCCTTTTTGAGCCACTCCCATTTCCAGGCCGCGCCAATCCATAAAAAGCGCAAGAAGAGAAGTGCAACTGATACGATGAAAATATACTTACTCACTTCCCAATTATTAAACAGCGGGTCCTTGAAAATTTCACTGATAACACTTGGGATCTGCAGACCTAATAGGACGAACACCAATCCGTTCAAAATATAGATAAGTACCGTCCACGTGTTTTGTGAAACCAATTGCAATTTCATCGCAGGGGATTGGTCGCGCTCCCGGTAGATGGTATGTACAATACCTGCCGCAACGACAGATAAAATACCCGAGAGATGAACATGCTCCACAAGATAAAAAATCACGAATGGAGTGAGAAGTTGGATCAACATGTGGATGGTCACATCCTCCATCCCCAGCCGGCGAATAAAGATTTTCAGTTGAATGATTAGTATCGAAAGAAGTGCACCGCCAGCTAGACCGCCAATAGCAATGATTATAAAACTTCCGCTTGCCTGAGCTAATGAAAAAACACCTGTTACCGTTGCGGCAACCGCAAATTTAAATGCAACCAATCCAGAGGCATCATTCATTAGTCCCTCTCCTTCAAGGATATGCATAATCGTTTTCGGTATCTTCACCCGGCTCGAAATGGCACTCACAGCAACGACATCTGTCGGAGAAAGAATCGCAGCCAAAGCAAAAGCGGCCGGCAATGGAATCGACGGAATCAGCCAATAAATTAAATATCCAATCGTAAATACGGTAACAAATACTAGACCGAGGGCAAGTAAGAGAATTGGTTTTCGTAATTTCCATAATGCGTGCCGTGATACATTTTTTCCATCATGAAAAAGCAGGGGGGCGATAAACAACACAAAAAACAATTCTGGCTCCATCGGGATATGAATGCCTAACGGCAGCGAAGCAAGTAACACCCCGAGTGCAATTTGAACCAGCGGTACTGGGACGTATGGCAAAAAGTGATGGATGAAACTAGATAATCCAATGACAGCAAGCAATAAAAGTATAAGTAGAAAAAATTCCATTGCAGGTCTCCTCTCTTAAATATTTTGTGTAACAAAGATACTTTTCAACACATTAGAGAGGGGATTTCTTATTCAAAAAAATAAGCGAACAGTGAAGGCACTGTTCGCCACAAAACAAAGAACCGGGCGATTGCCCGGCCCACTATTCTTTTTAAACTTCTACCTGTTCAATCTTAACTGTCCAGTTAAACGGATCTTCTTTTTTCCCAAGTTGGATACCGGTCACTTCATCATAAATACGCTGAGAGAGTTCACCGATTTGGCGGTCATTTATTGTGATCGCTTGGTCATTCCAAGTTAATTCGCCAACAGGGGAAATAACAGCAGCTGTTCCTGCACCAAACACTTCTTCAAGCTCGCCGCGTGCATGTGCTGCAAATACCTCTTCAATTGAAATTTTCTCTTCTCGTACAGGGATATTCCAATATTTTAGTAATTCAATCACGGAATCGCGGGTAACCCCTGGTAAAATACTTCCGTTTAAACGCGGTGTGACCACTTCGCCATTAATTTTGAAGAAGATATTCATACTGCCAACTTCTTCTACATACTTATTCTCTTTAGCATCAAGCCAGAGAATTTGGGCAAATCCATTTTCATCTGCTTTTTCCTGTGCTTTCAGACTGGCTGCATAATTTCCAGCAGTCTTTACATGACCTACTCCGCCAATAACAGCACGAACATAATGTTCTTCTACATAAATTCTAACAGGGCTTAATTGGTCTCCATAATAAGCTCCAGATGGAGAGAGAATCACAAGCAATTTATATTGTTTCGCAGGGCGGACGCCAAGATACGGTTCCGTTGAGAATATAAACGGACGAATGTAGAGAGAAGTCCCTTCACCTTCAGGAACCCAATCTTTTTCAGTCAAAATTAATCGTTTAATGGCATTTAATAGAAATTCCTCATCAATCTGTGGAATGCATAGTCTTTCGCATGATTCATTCAAACGTCTCATGTTTTTTTCTGGACGGAAAAGCTGGATTGCGCCATCAGCCGTCTTATAGGCTTTCATTCCCTCAAAGATTGCTTGTCCATAGTGAAAAACCATCGCGGACGGTTCAAGCGTTAAGGGCTCATAAGGAGTAATTCTTGGATCATACCAGCCGACTTCATGTTGATAATCCATAACAAACATATAATCACTAAAATATTTTCCAAAACCAAGTGATGCAAAATCAGGCTTTTCCTTTAACACTTCTCTTTGAATAAATGCAATATCTTGTTTCATGGTTAACACCTCTTGTCGATTCTCTACTTTATCTTGTTGATTAGTAGGCTTTTGTATTATAGAAATTTTAAATTGAAAGTAACTTTATTATCTAACTATACCACTTAAGCAGCACCTACTGCCATTCTCTAGAATAAAAAAATCAAATAATTCTAAAAATAAGGAACCAATGTCTTTATGTTTTTAGGATATTAACATAATTAACTAGAAAGATGAAGAAACTAGAAATTAATACCTAGACAGGACAAAAGGATAAAGGAAGATACACAGATGTCATTGGTGATTTTTTCAACAATATGTTCACTTGTGATCATATATTTTGCGGTCATGCCTAAAAATTTGAACACACTCGAATTAGCTTTGATTATGATCCTTGTCATATATCTTGATAGCAATGTGATGGATATTGTTATGTTAAACCTTAAAAGTATTAAATTATCAGATAAGCTTGCAGGAATTGTAACATTTTATCTGACTTTTCTTGTATTATATCCTCTTGTGTTAGCATGGAATATCGACCGCCTATATTCCACGCATCATAAGTCAGTGAAAATTGGACTTTCGCTTTTTACAATCTTGTTGATTGCGGGGCTGGAAAGTTTAACGAAAATAGTAAATGCCGTAAACTATGTGAACTGGAATTGGCAGAAGGATATTGTACAATGGGTCATCATTTGGCTAATTAGTTTTGGAAGTCACCTTTTGTTTCGAAAATTAGTATTGAAAGAGTTGAAACAATAATGTTAGTATTACCAGAAGATTTCGATACCAACGAATGGTTTATAACGATTTCCATAGCAGTTACTTATACATTTATGCTAAGTCTTCCAAAGCGATTTCCGCTTTCTATTACCCTTCTTATGCTTCTTTTTAGCATGACATATGCTCAAGTCATTGATCATATATTAGCTGAAACCAAATTTGATCTATATGATATAAATGGATGTAGAAAAATATGAATGGTTCGATTTTATTACTTGGTTTCTTTACCCGCCCTTCGGATATACCTTTGTTTATTTTTATGATAAATGGAGGGTAAAAGGGTTCGGGGTATTTTGGTACATAGTAGCATGGGCATTCATTTCATTAGTAGTTGAGGTCCTTAGCTTTAAGTTACATGTATTCACGTACAAGGGCTGGAAGTTTTCGTATTCTTTTCCGATTTATCTCGTGACTCTATGTATTTATTTGCTTGTCTTTCTTTATTTAAAAGGCACTTTTGAAAAATTAAAGCGTACGCCAATCAATTCAGATAGTGGAGGGTAATAATGGTAGATGTTTTTACAGAAATAATAATCGAGCGACCGGTGGGAGAAGTATCAAACTATGCAGCTAATCCTGACAACGCCCCGGAATGGTATGTAAATATTCAATCCGCCGAATGGCAAACGGAAAAACCATTGAAGTTGGGTACAAGAGTGGCTTTTAAAGCCCATTTTCTTGGAAGGGAACTTGCCTATATCTATGAGATAACTGAATTTATATCAGAAAAAAAGCTAGTTATGAAAACAGCTCAGGGCCCGTTTCCTATGGAGACCATCTATACTTGGGAATCTATCGAGGGAAATCGTACAAGGATGACGTTAAGGAATAAAGGGAATCCAACCGGTTTTTCAAAAGTATTTGCACCATTTATGGCTCCGATGATGAAACGAGCAAACATGAAAGATTTAAAAAATATTAAACAAATTCTTGAGTCCTAATAGTATGCCGAAAAAAAAACGCCACAAATGGGCGTCTAAGCAGAAATCATGACTGTTCATTGTTTTCAACTGCATTAGTAAAAGCATTGGGGTCAACCGTGTTTGCACCATAGTCTGGAACATTACTCGCATGCTCTTGGTGATACTGAGACCCCGACCCTTGTTGATTTGGATTGGTTTTCCCTTTTTGTTGGTTGTTTTGTTGATTTGGCATATTCTCACCCCCTAAACCTACAGTGTAGTATGCGTAGTATGGGGGGAATTATTCACAAATCAGCGATGCATGGACCACATTCCAATATCCTTAAATCCAAGCCGTTTGTAAATTCGGCCGGCCTCAGGGTTATCATAAAAAAGGCAAAGTGTTTTGCCCTCATTTAGGACATCCTGAACCACCTTTTTCATAATAGAAGTGGCGAGCCCTTTTCGGCGATATTCTTTTCTGGTGCACACTCCGACAATCATTGCTGACATTGAGTTTTCAGCTGCAGTTGATACACACGCAGTCATGATACCATTATCTTCTGTAAAATAGGTTCTAGATGTATTCGCCTCAATGGATTGTATCAATACGTCCCGGGCATCATCTCTGACATAAAATTCTTCAATAGATTTGCGGAGTTCTAAAATTTGATCTACATCCTCGATGCTAGCCTTTTTATATACGACATTATCAGGAGACAGGCATTCATCCGTACGGCATTCAGCAAAATAAGTCACTTGCTTTTTACCAAGCTGGAGCTCATCATATGGCTCAAATTTCGCTACGATTTCTGATTTTCCGGATAAGAGGATAGGCTGGCTATAGTTCTTCATAATCGATACAAAACCGCTCGTATCGAAATCTTCTTTTGCATAAGGTATAAAAGATTGATGGAACCTAAGAAGTACAGCAATAATCATGTTCTGTTCATCAAACTCAGCCCAGAGTTCTTGAGACTCCGAAGAATAACCGAATGCCTCAATATCCCCGATAATAAATAGATTCATAGATGGTTCATCACTTAAAAAAGCAAGAACCCGTTGATGGTCTTGGTCCGTAAGTTTTCTAATCACGGCAATTCCCCCTTATTTTCAAAAGGTAACTAAATAATTGGAAAATTTCAAGTGTTTTATAAAGTATCCTTAAGTTTTAATACCTGAATAACTGAATGTTGTCCAAATAAGTCATATCCCGTATTTTGTAAGCGTATAAATTATTGTTGAAGTTTCTAAAATAAGATTACTAGTAAAGGGGAATATCGATGAAAAATAGAATTGATCCTGAATTGAGAGAGACGCTCGAATTATTTCCACCGCTTGATTTGGACAACCTGAAGGAATTTAGACAGTTTATGGCGGAGGCAGCACATTCTCTCGAAATACCAATAGATGAGCATGTTGCTATTTATGACCGGATGATTCCAGGTCCAGAGGCTAACCTTGAAGTTAGGGTACGAATTTATGAACCAAAGGAAAAAGATGAGAGGTTACCAGGTCTCTTGTGGATTCACGGTGGAGGATATGTCCTCGGAACGCCAGAGGATAATGATGTCTTGTGTCAGCAATTTGTCATTGATGCGAATTGTGTGGTGGTTTCGGTTGATTATCGTTTAGCTCCAGAGGATCCATATCCAGCAGGCTTGGAAGATTGCTATGCAGCCCTACAATGGATGTCTGAAAATGCGAATGAATTAGGCATTGATTCGTCCCGGATTGGGGCAGCAGGGGCTAGTGCAGGCGGAGGGTTAACTGCAGCCCTAGCGTTATTGGCTCGCGATCGAAATGGCCCTAAATTATGTTTCCAAATGCCGTTGTATCCGATGATTGATGATCAAAATAATACACCATCAAGTTTAGAAATAACCGGAAATATGATTTGGAACCATGACCTCAATGAAAAAGGCTGGTCCATGTACCTCAATGGGGAAAATCGCACAGAAAATGTTTCAGAGTATGCAGCCCCGGCTCGAGCAACCGATCTGACGGGACTTCCGTATACCTATACTTGTGTAGGGCAATTAGATCCATTCCGTGATGAGACACTTACCTATGTTACAAAGCTTAGCCAGGCTGGTGTTGATGTGGAATTCCACCTTTATCCTGGATGTTACCATGGATTTGAAGGACTTACTCCTAACGCGGCTATCAGTCAACGGGCCGTTGCCGAATATGTTAGTGCAGTAAAGCATGTATTGCACCGAAAGATTACTGTGAAAAATGGGTAAAACTTAGTTTCACTAAAAGTAAACAAAAAAGGCGGACAGTACCACTGTCTGCCTTTTTTGTTCCATTTTCTTACTTTAGGAAACTCTAATAACCTTATTGTTTACCCAGACCAAAAATATAGGGTGTTTATTAGGCATGTTGTACAATTTATAAAACGTAAAATTTGTCGTAAATTTAGAGTAGGGATTATTCCAATTTAAGATAATGGCTTACCGTTTGGATTTTATTAGACTAGAAAAAAATCTACAATTTAGCAATTCGATTTTACTTACAAGAAGGACGTGTAGTGTTGAAATGAAGAAAACAGTTATATATAAGAGTAATGAATGTTTTTCGATAAAGGCTGATTTTTATGGAAATAGCAATGATCATGCACCGGTTATAGTTTATATTCATGGTGGTGGGCTTGTTTGGGGGACAAGAGAAGAAATAAGTGATGAGATGATAAAATTCTATAATGATAATGGATTTGCTTTGTTTTCTATCGACTATAGGCTAGCTCCTGAGACAAAATTGCCGGACATTCTGGATGATGTTCAAGATGCATTACAGTGGCTAATATCAGAAGGACCGAATGAATTTTCCATTGATCCGAAAAGAATTGCTGTTGTTGGTAGCTCTGCAGGTGGTTTTTTGGCGCTTTGTACGGGTTCATTTACACACAAACCACGTGCAATTGTCTCTTTTTATGGCTATGGAGATATCATTGGGAATTGGGCAACAAATCCCAGCAGTTTTTATTTACAAAAGGACCATGTCACTAAAAATATTGCTAGAAGGCTTATCTCCGACCAAGTGATTACAGAGGCATCGATTGAACAGAGGTTTCTCTATTATGTGTATGCTCGACAACAAGGGATATGGATCCAAGAGATTACGGGGATAAATCCAAAATTACATAAGGATGCACTCTTAAAGTTTTGTCCAAAGCAAAATATTACTAGGGATTATCCACCAACCTTACTGTTACACGGGACAAAGGATGAGGATGTTCCATATGAACAATCGGTATTTATGAGAGGATCACTAATAAAAGAAAAGGTTGAAACCAGGTTAATCACAATTCCAAATGGAGAGCATGTATTTGATAAGGATTTTGATAATCCGGTTGTCCAAGGTGCATTTAAACAAGTGATTGAATTCCTTCAATACCATTTATCGGAATAAGGTCTTATCGACTTCTTGTCCCACGAAAAATAGATGGGTCCCATGGTTCATAGAGAACGGGACCCATCTATTTTAAGAATTGATAGGAAGTTTTTTATTTAAGAGTCTAAATATTTTTAAAGCTAATTGTATTTGCAGTAATTCCTCTGAGTTTTTTAAATCAGTATTTAAGATTTCCTTAATTTTCTCGATTCTGTAAATAAGCGTATTTCGGTGTAAAAACATCGCCTTTGCTGTTTCACTAATATTAAGGTTATTAATAAAATAGTTCTCTAGCGTAATGATATAACTTGTCCCATGTAAATGATCATGCTCATAGATTTTCCCAAGGCTTTTCTTGAAAAACTCTTCTAATTCTGAATCTTTGATATTACTGTCCAAAAAGTGATAGATGGAATGATCCTCATAATGAGATACTCCCCCTCGTATATTAAATTTCTCCATAAGCCGAATAGATTCATTGGCTTCAGAAAAGCTCTTATGAAGGGAATGAATGGTTTCGTACTGACGGCCAATTCCAACTAAGAAAGTTGTATTATTTATTTCCGTTTCAAGTACATTATAAATTTTAATCCCGTATTGTTTTATCTCATTTACCGAAAGAGAAGGTTTATTGTCATTTTTTCCAATCATTATAATGATACGATTGTTTCTATGGAAGCATGTGACCTCAGCGTTTGAATAGTTCGAAAGATTATAGACTATGTCCACGCATTTTCTGGATTTGTTCTCCAACCGAACCCTCCTTGCAACCATATCATCATAACTGTCATCTTCCTTTGATTCTAAATTAATGACTATACAGTAGTAACTATAACTCGGATTTAATCCATGCATTTCACTAAAGGTGTGAATAGTTTCGACGGATGTTATTTTTCCAGTCAGCAAATCATCAAAGAAATCCTGTTTGATTTTTAACTTTACCTCTTCGATCTCCTTTGCTTTTATACGTTCCAGTGCCATTATAGTTGAAGCCTGCTCTAAAATAATAAAGTCAAACTCCGTTAAATCTTGAACAGTCTGCCATACAACAATATATCCATAAATATTATTTGAAACTGCGATAGGAAGGATGCGGCATTTTATTTCCATTTTTTCTAAGTAATAAGTGCGTTGAATACTTTTTTTCATTTCACTTATCTCTTTAGGAACAGACTGAATAAACTCTTTATTGAAAATAGGTCGATTTTTAACAAGATTGAAGCAGTATGAAAGAGGTACCTTATTATTTAGATGTTCTGTGTAGTGAAGCAACTTCCAATCCGGGTCAACGAAAATAATTGGATTATTAATAGAGCCCGATAACATGGAAGAAATCCTTTCAATCCCTCCGCCCTCCAGTGTAATTCGAAAAAATAAGTTATGCATGTCTAGGGTTTTTCTATTTAATAAATCATAACGTCCAGATGCTTTCTCATTAATAATAGAAATAACCTTTGATAAGGTATATTCAAAAGGCAACTCAATCAGTGGAAAACCCAATTCGTTTGCATAATCGATCATTTTCTGTGGGAGCTTTTCGAAGTATCGTTTCATTTTAACAACGAGACCAGCGCAATTAATAGCTGAAAGCTCGTTAAGTATTCTAATTTGTAAATCCTCATTATCTTTAAAAATATAACCCGTTGATAAAAGGAGTTCATTAGGTGAAAGCCAGTCAAATGCCTCGGGATTTTCAATGATATTTACAATTGAAATTTCATTATCAATTCCTTTTTCCCCAGCAACTATCTTTAAGCCATCAATCGCTTGTATTTCAAATAAATCCTTAACGGTCAGCAAGGTTATCACTCCTTTGTCGAAAAATCGACATATTTAATTGTGTAACATGCACAAACGATTTCTACTTTTTTTGGTTTGCTTAAACGATGATGTTTTTATGCATTCTATCTAAAATAATCATGTAAGGTCATAACCTGTCAAACTAAAATAGCAGTTAAACAAATTTTCCCTTTTAGGGAAATGGAAAGTTGAGACTTATTTTTATACTGTACCTTACAAATATATCCTTTGAAAGGGGCTGCATGTACAGACGTTCCAGATCAATGTTGTGCCACAATCGAGGAATGCGAAATCTGGTGAACTTGGGTTTATCGAAAGAATTAATAATTCGGGTTTAACTGGGTTTGTTCATAGCACATTTAAAAGGACTATTAATATCCATTGTCATGAAAATGAAGAATTATTTACGATTGCCAGCGCCCAAATTGATAATGGACCTAATACGCTTGTGATTCATTCTCCCAGCCTGGAAGAATTCAATATCGATGTCAATGCTGCAGTGTATGTAAAAAATAATGTATTGCACATTTCAAATAAGCTTGCCATATCTACGAATCATGCTGATAAATGGTTTAGTATTTTACCAGAGTACCCTGCGAACACTGAAAACATCAATCGAAATTTAAAAAGAATGATGGAATACATCGATATCCATGGGAAAGCTGGAGGAATGAAAGGGAAAGTAGTTGGCCAAAGTCCTTTTGAGGCTGAAATGTCTAAATTGCTCGAAGAACGAACCAAGTTATTATTAGAGGGATTATTAAATAACCGGATGACCAGTGCCTTGCATCATGCTGTTTCGTTAATAGGTCTTGGTCCAGGATTAACTCCCTCAGGCGATGACTACCTAGTTGGATTATTTACGATCATTAATTTGAGGAATAGCCCTTTCTATCTACATCAATCATTTTGTGAAGAAGTGTTGCAGAATGCAAAAAACTTAACAAATGAAATAAGCTATATGGCATTAAAAAAGGCATCAATTGGTCAAGTGAGAGAGTCTGTTATTCACTTAATCCATTCCATACTTTATGGAGAAGAAGAAGACTTATTTCTCACTTTAAATAAAGTACTAAATATCGGCTCTTCATCAGGAACAGATTTAGCCTTAGGGCTTGTCTGTGGGTTGAAAGCCAATCTTAAAGCAGGAGGTCAATCATGACAGTAAAAGCAATTGTAAAAGCAAACACCTATTTTGATTCTGTATCTTTGATGTCACTGTCAACAAAAGCGAACCAAATAGAAGGCGTTGAACAGGCTATTATCGCAATGGGTACAGAAATGAATAAAGAAGTAATGAAAAATGTGGGATTAATGACATCAGAAGTGGAAGAGGCAAAATCAAGTGATTTAATCATTGTGGTTAATGCTGCAAATGATGAAATATGTGAAAGCGCATTCATTGGTATTGAAGAATTAATGACAAAAAAGGAAACCTCCACTGAGAAAAGTGAAGTCAAATATTCAACGATCACATCAGCATCTCAAGGTATTCCTGAAGCTAATCTAGCAGTAATTGCTGTAAATGGAGCATATGCCACGAGAGAAGCTAGAAAAGCTCTTGAAAACAATCTCCATGTCATGCTATTTAGCGACAATGTAAGCATAGAAGATGAAATTGAGTTAAAGAAGTTGGCCCATGAAAAAGGTTTATTAATGATGGGACCAGATTGCGGAACAGCAATAATTGGCAATGTTGCCCTGTGCTTTGCCAATGCTGTAAGAAAAGGGAACATTGGTATCGTTGGGGCATCAGGAACAGGAAGCCAAGAAGTAAGTGTACGTATTCATGAATTCGGCGGTGGAATCACACAGATGATTGGAACTGGCGGCAGAGATTTAAAAGAGGAAATTGGCGGAATCATGATGCTTGATGGTATCAAAGCACTTGAGAAGGATGAGGCCACGAAAGTCATTGTTCTTGTATCAAAGCCGCCTGCACCAAGTGTTGAAGAGAAAGTATTAGCGCAAATAAAACAATGCAAGAAACCAGTTGTTGTTTGGTTTGTTGGTGGAGATGAAGAGAAGGTCAAACAAGCTGGCGGACATTTTGCGAAAATGTCTAAAGAGGCTGCGCTTAAAGCGGTATTATTGGCTGGTGCTGATGAAAGCGAAATTAATAAACGGGCACTAAACATACCACTTATTGAAGAGGTTCGCACCAAATTAACACCAGAACAAAAATATATCCGCGGGCTATTCAGCGGCGGTACCCTTTGCGATGAGGCCATGCATGCTGCAATGGAGAAGTTCGATAATGTCTACAGTAATATCCAAAGAGATCCGAACTATCGCTTGCAAGATAAAAATATTAGTCAAGAACATACATTTATTGATTTTGGTGATGATGAGTTCACACAAGGTAAGCCACATCCAATGATTGATCCGTCTACAAGAATTTCGAGATTTATCCAAGAGGCGAAAGATCCATCCGTTGGTGTCATCGTCATGGACTTTGTTTTAGGATATGGGGCACACGAAGACCCAGTTGGAGCAATGCTTCCTGCAATCATTGAAGCAAAGCAAAATGCAGAACAAGAGGGAAGGCATCTTGAAATTATCGGATACGTTCTTGGAACAGAATTGGATCCTCAAAACATTGAAGAACAGGTAGAAAAGCTGTTAGCTGCAGGTGTAACACATGCCAGCAGCAGCCAGAATGCAGGCCTTTTGGCAAGAGAATTTGTTTTGAAGGGAGAATAAGCCATGAGTAAAATAAATGAGCTTTTTAATCAAAAACTTAATGTTATTAACGTGGGAATCGAGTCATTTAAGGATGATTTAGTAAAACAAAATACAGAAGTAACTCATCTAGAGTGGACCCCGCCAGGCAGAGGCAACCCTGAACTTATTGCAGCCCTTGATATGCTTGAGGATCCATCTATTCTTGAAAAAATTGAAGCAGCAAATAGGGTAGCTGTTGAAAGAATTATTAACTCACAGCCAGTATTAGTTGGTTTTGAAAAAGCAATTGATTGTGTGCCAGGTATGACAAAATCAACGATTCTTCACGCAGGACCTCCAATAACTTGGGATAAAATGAATGGTCCGATGAGGGGGGCTGTGACTGGGGCAATTGTATTTGAAGGACTTGCAAAGGATTTAGAAGAAGCGGCAGAACTGGCTGCATCTGGTGAAATTACCTTCTCTCCATGTCATGAGCACAACTGTGTGGGCTCAATGGCTGGTGTAACATCTGCATCGATGTATATGCACATTGTAGAGAATAAAACCTATGGAAATATTGCTTACACAAACTTGAGTGAGCAGCTATCAAAAATCCTTCGAATGGGTGCTAATGATCAAAGTGTTATTGACCGTTTAGTTTGGATGCGCGATGTTTTCGGTCCAATCCTAAGTGCAGCGATGAAGTTAAATTCGAATGGAATTGATTTGCGTTTAATGCTTGCTCAAGCCCTTCATATGGGTGACGAGTGTCATAACCGCAACGTTGCCGGAACAACGCTTTTAATCCAGGCGTTAACACCTTATATTATTCAAACAGATTTTACACTTGAACAAAAACGAGAAGTTTTTGAGTTTGTTGCAAGCAGTGATTATTTCTCTGGTCCAACTTGGATGGCTCTTGCGAAATGTGCTCTTGACGCAGCACATGGCATTGAAAATAGTACGATTGTAACAACAATGGCGCGTAATGGTACTGAATTCGGTATCCGTGTAAGTGGAATTCCGGGAAAAACATGGTTTACAGGTCCGGCGCAAAAAGTAATTGGTCCAATGTTTGCTGGGTACAAGCCTGAAGATTCTGGATTGGATATTGGGGATAGCGCAATCACCGAAACTTATGGAATCGGTGGATTTGCGATGGCTACAGCCCCTGCTATTGTTGCTCTTGTAGGCGGAACAATCGAAGACGCAATTGGCTACTCTAAAAAAATGAAAGAAATTACAACAACAGAAAATCCAAACGTAACGATTCCATTGTTGAATTTCATGGGTATTCCGACTGGAATCGATGTTCGAAAGGTCGTTCAGACGGGAATCATGCCAATCATTAATACGGCAATAGCCCATAAGGAAGCGGGAATTGGAATGATTGGAGCAGGAATCACTAATCCACCAGTTGAAGCATTTGAAAAGGCATTACTTGCTCTAAGCAAGAACATTAAGTAATAGATTCTGGTCCTAATCCTTTTAGGACCAGAACCGATTTAATCTTATTTAGATTGATAGATTTCATGATGGGAACACAACAAAAGGAGAGAATGTCTTTGGAAAATCATTCCCTACACAGCAAACTGATTGAAGCAAGTGAGCAGGGTAATCTAACAACTGCAAAACAGCTTTTAGATGAGGGTGCAGACGTATACTATAAAGATGCTGCAGGTCGAACAGCGTTAATGGCAGCAACACAAAAAAATCAAATTGATGTAGTTAAATTATTACTTGAGGCCGGCAGTGACGTAAATACACGAGATATAACACAGCTAACTCCATTTATTTGTTCCGGTGCAAACGGATTTCATGAAATTTTAAGCTTAATGCTCCAGTATGGTGCGGATTTAAATAGTGTGAACCGTTTTGGAGGCACTGCATTGCTTCCATCTAGTGAGAAAGGCTATTTGAAGACCGTTCAAGTTTGCTTGGATGCTGGGGTTCCAGTGAATCATGTGAACAATTTAGGCTGGTCCGCTCTGCTTGAGTCCGTAATTCTGGGTAATGGCGGTCGGTTATATTCCGATATCATTCAAGAACTAGTAAACGCCGGTGCAGATGTGTTTCTCCCTGATAGAGACGGGAAATCAGCATTAAAGCATGCGAAAGAAATGGGCCACGATAAGATTTCAGCCATCTTGAACAAGGAATTTGAAGAAAATAATGAATCTATTAAAAAGGCTAAACAACTTGCTAGAAGCGGTCATTTTGAGGAAGCTATCTTGGAAATTGAAAAGGACCTTGAACATGATGGTCAAAACCTTGATTTGATTTACTACAAAGGCTATTTCTTACAAGAATTAAAGAGATATGAGGAAGCACTTGAGGAATACAACAAAGCATTAGCCCTTGACCCAATGGATTTAGACTTCTATTTCTATACGGCCAATTGTTTAAGAGCAATGAGGAAAACGAAGGAAGCGCTTTCAGAGTATGATAAAGCTTGTGCATTAAACACTACAGAAACTTTTTATCGTTATCATAAATCCAATTACCTAAGAGAACTAGGCAGGCATGAGGATGCTGTTGTTGAAATGGACAAATTACTTGCACTAATGCCAAACCGCTATGATTTTTCTTTCCATAAGGCGAACAGCCTTAGGACTCTAGGTAAACATCAGGAAGCAATTGAAGCAATTGAGAATGCGATTGCAAATGATCCGACTAACCCGTTATATCATTTGCATAAGGAACAATCTCTTGAATTGCTAGTGAAAAAAGCAAATGAAAGTAAGGGGAAAATTTGATGGGAAAATTAGTAATAGTTGCAATTGGAGGAAACTCATTAGTCCGCGATAATGGCCGTGATACGGTTCAGGACCAATACGAAGCGGTGTGCGAAACAGCAGTAAATATTGCCGATATGGTTGCAGAAGGTTTCAATGTAGTAGTCACCCACGGTAATGGTCCACAAGTAGGTTTTGGACTTAGACGGTCGGAAATTGCGAATGAAGTCACTGGTATGCCGGCAGTTCCACTAGTCAATTGTGGTGCAGATACGCAAGGCGGTATTGGCTATCAAATTCAACAGGCCTTAATCAATGAATTTGCCAAGAGGAGTATTAACAAAAAGGTCGCTACGGTTATTACACAGGTAGAAGTGAGTATTGATGACCCCAATTTTAAAAATCCGACAAAACCTGTAGGGGCATTTTTTACACTAGAGCAGGCTGAAGAAATGAAAAAAGAACATCCAGACTGGAGTTTCATAGAAGATTCAGGCCGCGGCTATCGAAGAGTGGTCCCTTCACCAAAACCAATTAACATTGTTGAAAAAGATGCGATTAAAACATTAATCGATGCTGGATTTGTGGTTATCGCTGTTGGAGGGGGCGGGATTCCTGTAGTAAGGAACAATAACAATGCGTTTGAGGGAATCGACGCAGTCATTGATAAGGATTTTGCAACGAGTCTACTCGCAGAACAGGTTCAAGCGGAAACATTGATCATTACCACGGGTGTTTCGAGAGTTTGTATTAACTTTGGCAAGCCAAATCAAAAGGCACTTGAAAAGATTACGGTTGAAGAAACCAAACAATATGTACTTGAAAACCACTTTCCTCCAGGAAGCATGCTTCCTAAAATTGAGGCTAGCTTAAGTTTTTTGAAAAAAAATGGTTCGAGGGTCATTATCACAAACCCAGAAAGCTTAAAAGAAGCAATCAATGAAGGCGCAGGAACTCATATTGTAAGGTAATGGACAAATTTTATAGCTAAGCAAGGAGATGTAAATATGGAAGAAGCTAAAATTGAAAAAGCCTATGATAAATATAAATCATATGGTTATTCAGATGATTTACTTCCAAAGAAGCCTAGCCAAAGAGATTGGGGCATATCAAACTATACGACACTATGGATGGGCGCCGTCCATAATATCATGTCTTATATGACAGTAGCAGGATTCTTTATTCTAGGATTAAATACAAAGCAAGTACTATTAGCCGTCATGCTTTCAGCAGTTATTGTATCAACATTTTATGTTTTAAACGGTTATTCAGCATCAAAGTATGGCCTCCCATTTGCTATGCTGCTTCGAGATACCTTCGGAGTAAAAGGAGCCATCATCCCTGCGTTATGTCGTGGTCTAATAGCCGGTTTGGTATTCTTTGGTACTACCACTGTCGTTGGGGCGGAATCTTTGAATGTTATTTTTACGAGATTCATTCCGAATTATATGACCTTAGGTGGAGATTTTAATATTTTTGGCTTAACTGTTCCTACGATGATTTCCTATGCCATTCTTTGGACGATTACCGTTCTATTGTTCTTAGGTGGAATGAACGTTTTAGGTAAATTTGGAAATTGGTCTTCACCTGTTGTTTACGTATTTATCATTGGTGCAGCAGTTTGGGCAATCAACATGGCGGGTGGTTTTGGACCAATTTTATCGTATGTACCGAAAGATCCGTCCTCTAGCCCACTTGTTTTTATAGCCTGCGTAAGTGCGTTAGTATCTAACTGGGCCGGTCCAGTGGTTAACATGGCTGATTTTACTCATCGAGCTAAATCGCCAAGAGACGTTATTATTGGGTTACCACTAGGATTTATTTTTTCGTATATTCTCTTTGCCATCACTTGTGTTGCCTTAATTGCTGGTACTGAAATTGCATTTGGTGAGCCTATTTTCAATATCGTTCATGCGCTTGATAAAATTGAAAATACATTTTCTGTAGTAGTATTAATATTAGCCCTAAACGTTGGTGCTACGGCGTTTGTTGTGTTTGCAAACCTATTGCCTTCAGGATTACAAATGACATCTCTATTTCCAAAAAGATTTACTGTAAAGTCAGCAGGTATCTTGACAGCGATTGTTGGAACCTTAATTTTACCATGGAAGCTTGTATCTAGCACAACAACATTGTTCTTCTTCTATAGCTTTATTGGATCCATCTTTGGACCAATCGCAGGGATTATGCTTTCCAGCTTCTATATTCATCGTAAGAGAAAGCTAAACCTAGATAATATTTATGTACCACAAAGCAGTAATGGGGAGTATAAGAAGGGCTATAATCCAATTGCAATGGGTGTTTTAGCAGTGAGCTTCATTCTTCCAATGTCAGGTGCATTTCTTAAGAATGTACCACTTTTAGCTAAAATGAATGATTTTGCATTCTTTAGTGGTTTTGATTGTTTCGTTTATTCTATACACTATTTTTGGAAAGTATAGTAAACCGAATAACCAATAGTTTTTTTGTAGAAGCATAGTCAAAGTTTTTAAGGATATTTATTAAAATTTATGTTCAATAAATAATAGGAGGAATTTGATTATGGATTATATGAAAATGGCTGCAGAGGCAACAATTAAAGGAATGAACAATAAAGTTGGAGGTCCATTTGGCGCAACAATTGTCCGTGGTGATGAAGTGATTGCTGCAGTAAGTAACACGATGATGAGAGATACAGATCCATCTGCACATGCAGAAATGGTTGCTATTCGAGAAGCTTGTAAGAAACTTGGAACCATGGATTTATCTGATTGTGTAATATACGCAACTTGTGAACCATGTCCAATGTGTGTCTCAGCCATCATTTGGACAGGCGTTAAAGAAGTTCATTATTGTAACACAAGAGATGATGCTCATGATTATGGTTTTTCTGATATGCACCTACGCAAATATTTAACAGGAGAAGATACAAGTGTGCTTAACATGATCAAAGTAGAAAAAAGAGAAGATTGTGATCATCTATTTGAGCATTTTCACAAACAAAATGAGAAGTAGGATTTCTGTCCTACACGTGAACACAAGAAAAGCAGTCAACCCTCTTTATAATTGACTGCTTTTTCTTATTTAGATAAGTGAATGTGCAGAAATTCAATTAACTGTTTAAGTGCGTCCATTTGCTCTATTTCACGTCCTTCATGAAGGTAAATGAAAATAAATTAAAATGGAGATTGCAAGACGAAGTTTATAAAAAAAGTTGTAGATTACTATCTTTATTTAAACACTAAGAAGTAGAAATATTATAAAAAAGGGTAATGATTTTGAATATATAAAATAATTACTTTTTTTATAATGATACTTATGGGAGTTAAATAGGCTTACTTCTGAATAATGAAAGGAGTTAATTGAATTGAAAACCAAATTAAAGGGAAGATACGTAATTGGTTACGATGGAGAAGACCACGTCTTAATTGAAAACGCGGAAGTTGTTTTCGAAAATGATAAGATCATCTTTGTCGGCAAAAATTACCTTGGCACAGTGAATAAGGTAATCGATATGGGGAACTCCGTCATTAGTCCGGGGTTTATCGATTTAAATGCATTAGGTGATATTGATCACGATATTTTACATTTAGAGGCAAGGACAAACAGACAGAATAACCTGCTTTGGTCTGAACAATATATAAAAAACGGACACCATGAAGTCATGACAGCTAAAGAAGAAAATTTTAAATCTCTTTATGCCTACTCACAACTGATTCTCCATGGGGTTACTACTGCGATGCCAATTACCTCGGTACTTTATAAAGAATGGGCAGAAACGTATGAAGAGCTTACTGCTGCAGCAAACCATGCTGGAAGTTTGGGATTAAGAATCTATCTTGGGCCAAGCTACCAATCTGGAATCAGGGTGGTAAAACCTGATGGTACGATCCATCTGTACTGGGATGAAGAAGCAGGAAAAGCTGGATTAAATGATGCTGTAAGGTTTGTAGAAGAATTTGACGGAGCTTATGATGGATTAGTTAGGGGGATGCTGGCACCCGAACGAATTGAATGTCAAACGTCAGAAAGTTTGACACAAACAAAATACTATAGTGATAAATTGGGAGTGCCAATTAAACTTCATGCAGCACAAGGAACCTATGAATATCATTCCATTGTTGAAAAGCACGGTGTAACTCCTATTCGCTATTTATATGACCTTGGTTTTTTAGGGTCAAAAACAGGAATTCCGCATGCTCACTTTATTGCTGGATATAGTGAAGCACATTCAGGTAAAGGTGATGATATAGCACTTCTGAAAGAAACGAATACAACGGTTATTCATTGTCCCTTAATCATTGGCAGGCATGCTTCGGCATTAGAATCATTTGCTAAATATAGACGGGCAGGTATCAATTTAGCACTTGGAACAGATACATTTCCGCCAGATATGTTTCAAAACATTCGAACAGGCAGCATGTTTTCTCGATTCATAGAAAAGGAAGTCGAGGATTCCACGTACGCCGATTTTTTTCGGGCGGCCACACTTGGGGCAGCTGCGTTCCTTGGAAGAAATGACCTCGGCCGTTTAGCTGTTGGGGCGAAAGCGGATATTATTGCAATTGACTTAAATGGATATCATTTAGGCGTTCTCGATGATCCAATCCGAACGATGATTATGAGCGGAACAGGAAGAGACGTGAAACTATCCATAATAAACGGAAGGATTGTAATGAAGGACCAAAAAATACCTCATTTTGATTTAGAAGAATTGCAAACCAAGGGACAACAATATTTTAACAAAATGAGAAAAGGATATTTCGAAAGAGATTATCAGCAATTGACTGAAAGAGAATTATTTACTCCATCATTTAAAATAGTAGATTCTATCTAAAATGAACAAAAGTAGTAAAGATAATGAAAAATAAAGTAAATATTTTCGAAATTAAATTATCTGAATATTTTTTATAATTAGATAAACGGTTTTAAAGATGTTAAAAATATTCAGGAGGTATATTCCATGGTGAAAAAATGGGGGTTAGGTAGATTTGTTCTGATTATGTTTATGGTGTTTGTCATTACCGGCTGTTCGACAAGTAAGGATGTCAGCACAAAAGGCAATGGCAAAAAAACAGGATCTAAGGACGGTGGTACATTAGTGATTGCCCGATTGTCAGATGCAGAAAACTTAGATCATCAGTTTATGTCAACAATCAATGCTGCAAGTGTTACCCATCGCAAAATCTATGAGGGTTTAGTTGGTCGGGATCATAATGCTGAAATCCAGCCCTTGCTGGCGGAAAAATGGGAGCAACTAGATGATACGACATGGGAGTTTAAATTACGAGAAGATGTTAAATTTCATGATGGGTCAGCTTTTAATGCTAATGCTGTAAAAGCTACATTTGATCGACTATTAGACCCGAAAGTGGCATCTCCTAGAGCTATTGTCCTTAAAATGGTAAAAGAAGTAAGGATAATTGATGACTACACCGTTCAATTTATTTTATCAGAGCCATTTGCCCCATTACTCTCTATTTTGGCTAGTCATGAAGGTGGGATTATAAGTCCAAAAACTATCGAGAAATACGGGAAAAGCATTATTAAAGAACCAAATGGGACAGGTCCATTTGTTTTCAAATCATGGACACCTGGACAAGAAATTGTATTAACAAAAAACAATAGTTATTGGGGAGATAAGGCGAAGGTCGATAAAGTCGTATTTAAGGTTGTGCCAGAGGAAACTACTAGAATCTCTATGCTAGAAACAGGTGAAGCCCAAATAGCTGAACCCCTGTCTGTACCAATGATGGATACTGTAAAGGCTTCACAAGCAATCGATGTTTACCGTAGTGAAGGATATGGAACAGAGTATATCGGCTTTAATGTTCAAAAGAAGCCATTTAATGATGAAAAGGTTCGAAAGGCCATCGCCCATGCTGTTGAAATAGATTCCATTATTAAAGGTGTCTACAATAATGTGGGGAAAAGGGCTAATTCCCTATTAGGCTCAAAGGTTTTCGGTTACCATCCAGATATGAAATCGTATAAATATAACTTAAATGAAGCAAAGAGATTACTTGCTGAAGCGGGTTACCCTAATGGTTTTGAAGTTACACTTAAAACGATGGACAGCAAAGAAAGAGTGAATATGGCAGAAGTACTACAATCACAGTTAAAAGGTATTGGTGTCAAATTAAAAATACAGGTGTTGGAGTATGGTACCTTTGTTGACCAAGTAAATAAGGGTGACTCTGAGATGTTCATCCTTAGCTGGAGAAATGCTACTGGTGATGCTGATTATAATCAATATAACCTTTTCCATACAAGCTCGCAGGGGGGAGCGGGAAATACCTTCTTTTACAGTAATAATGAGGTTGACCAGATAATAGAAGCTGCACGCCGTGAAAAAGACCAAGAAAAACGAAAAGCATTATATGCACAGTCACAAGAAATAGAAATGAAAGAGGCAGTTTACATTCCTACTCGAGTGATTGAGAATTTAGCTGCGGTAGGAAAAAATGTAAAAGGTTTTTCTATTAGTCCATCAGGCTATTTAGAAATAAATGATGTGTCAATTCAATAAGCTACGGTATAAAAGAGGGATACCTATTTTTGGGTAACCTCTTTTACCATGGTGGTTAATAAGGAAAGGATGAATAGAAATGAATAGCAAGTATTGGTTAAAGAATGCACGTATGGAAACAGGGTACAATGAAGAAAATGGAAGAGTTGTAGGAACGATGACTGAGGTATGTCATTTATTAATAGAGGATGGAAAAATTTCAAAAATAATTACTCCTTCTGAGCCCTTTGAATTTTTGTTACCTGTAATAGATGCAAAAGGAATGCTTTTGCTTCCTTCTTTCATCGAAAAGCATGTTCACCTTGATAAAACCTATATGGGTGATCAATGGCGGGCTAGTATCCCTGCTTCAGGTGTAATTGAACGATGTGAGATTGAAAAGAATATCCTGGCTTCTATCTCATCTAGCACACAAAAACGTGCGGAAGCCTTGCTTGAAGTATTACTATCATACGGATCCACCCATGTTAGAACGCATGTTGATATATATCCTGAGGTGAAATTGAAAAATTTAGAGGGAGTTCAGCACGCACTAGAATCTTATTCCAATAAAATGAGCGCTGAAATTGTTGCATTTGCCCAGCATGGCTTACTCCGTCCAGGGACAGTAGGGCTGATTAGGGAGGCTTTGAGAAATGGGGCAGGGATTGTCGGCGCTGTCGATCCAGCAACGGTCGACAATAATATTGAAGCATCTTTGGTACAATTAATGGATTTAGCAGTAGAAGGTAATGCCGATATCGATTTGCATTTACATGATCCTGGTCACTTAGGTACTTTCACAATGAAACGTCTTGCCTATTTAACAAAGCAAGCTGGCTGGGAAGGAAGAGTAGCAATCAGTCATGCTTTTGGACTTGGAGATGTATCAAGAGAAGAAGCCGTTGATATGGCAAATTTATTAAGGGATGCAGGGATTTCAATTGTGACGAGCCTCCCAATTGGCAGAAACATTCCTCCTGTTAGCCTGCTATCACAATATGGGGTTAATGTGGCCATTGGAAATGATAATATTTTTGATTCGTGGTGGCCGACTGGAAATGGAGATGTTCTTGAAAGGGTTGGCCGATTAATTGAACGGTGTCGTTGGACAGATGAAGTTTCACTCTCGCAAGCATTAAAGTATATTACTAACGGGTTGACGCCTTTAGACAAAGAAGGCAGAAAGCAATGGCCTAAAGAAGGGGATGCAGCCAATATGATTTTAGTAGAAGCAAGTTGTTCGGCTGAAGTCGTTGCTAGACGTTCAAACCGGAAGGCCGTCTTTTATCAAGGTAACTTGGTTTCAGGTTCCATTTGCTAGATATTAATTTAATTTACCAGAGTAATCGTAGAATCATTATCAACTGCTACAATTCCTTCATGAACAGACTGAAGCATGGTGCTGCGTTCCTCGAGGATTTTTGTAATGGCAATGGGGCTCAAGCCCAAGCTTTTTAATATGTCTTGCAAGTAAAACGGCACCACTAATTCCGACAATTAAACCAAAAATCGTTACAGTCAGAATACTGCGATGGCTTCGGCCAAGCGCTTCTTTTATGTTAACTATATAATATAAAAAAAGGATACGAATAGGCAGTTCCGTCCAGCCCATTCGTATCCTTTTTAACAAATTGGAAGAGTCACTTTTCTAAGTATTTTTTTCTCTTCTATTTGAAACACTTAGTAAATTATTACCTTTCCAATAAGCCGCAACCGAAGCAGCCAACAATGCTTACTTCTAGTAGATTATTGCTTGTCACAAATGTTGGCGGGATTTCTCCTCTATCTCTCGCTTAGCCCTCATAAAGGCAACAAATTGTTGTACTTCTTCTTCAGAAAGCGGGGTTCCATCGACCGCTAATTTAAATGTAGATAATTCAGTTAATTCAAGTTGTTCAACTGACCCTTTTTTATCTTCTTCGGATGGGAAGGTTGGATGGTCGACTCTGCCGAGTAAGTAATCAATGGATGTTCCAAACAAATCAGCCATTAATTTAATTGCTTCTAATGAGGGCCGGCGATAACCTGATTCATATCCTGCATAGGTGCTTTTGGCAATTCCAAGCTGATCAGCAGTCTCTTGCAGGGACCAGTTTTTACTTTTTCTTAATGTAGTTAATCTACCTAAAATCATCTTCCTACGCTCCTTTATCTGAATTTATTATAACATCTTAATCAAATAAAATGTACGCGTATTGAATAATAATTTACTTGATTTTTTGAAATTTCCTTACTATAATTACCTTTGATGTACGCGTAAAGCGTATAAAGCGATTAATTCTTCTTAATTTTTAGCTGTGTTAATTTAATGATACTTATTGCCACTTCCAGGTTGAGGCAAGCGATTTTTTAAAGGAGGAGATATAGGTGAAAAAGTTACTATTGTTAACCACTGGCGGAACGATTGTTTCAGTTCAAGGGGAAAACGGACTGGTTCCGGCAGCCAAAGCGGATGAACTCTTAAGCCATTTATCAGGATTAAATCAAAGCTACAAGATTGATGATATTGCTTTGATGAACATCGATAGCACAAATATGCAGCCGGAATACTGGGTGAACATGGCAGAAACTATCTTTGAAAATTACAATGACTATGATGGATTCGTTATCACTCATGGAACAGACACTATGGCTTACACTTCAGCAGCACTCTCTTATATGCTGCAAGATGTGGATAAACCTATTATCATTACAGGCTCTCAAATTCCTATTTCGTATAAGAAAACAGATGCAAGGAAAAATGTGTCCGATGCCATTCGATTTGCTTGCGAAGGCGTAGGAGGAGTATATGTTGTGTTTGATGGCAGAGTCATTCAAGGGACAAGGGCCATTAAACTGAGAACAAAAAGCTACGATGCATTTGAAAGTATTAACTACCCTTATATTGCATTTATCACCGAAAATACGATTGAGTATCATAAACAAATTAATGTGACAAAACAGAAAGGAATTAAGCTAAATACGTCCCTTTGTACGGATGTTTTTCTGATGAAGTTGCACCCGGGGATAAAACCAGAATTTTTTGACTCTTTAAAGAACTTATATCAAGGTATTGTGATTGAGAGTTATGGAAGCGGTGGCATTCCATTTCAAGGAAGAGACATTTTGGCTAAATTGAACAAAATGACAGAATGCGGAATCTCAGTCGTGATTACTACCCAATGCTTAGAGGAAGGGGAAGATATGAGTATATATGAAGTAGGGCGAAAAGTGGACCAAAGTATAATCATTCGCTCTAGAAATATGAATACAGAAGCTATCGTCCCTAAATTAATGTGGGTTTTAGGCCAGACAAAGAACCCTCAAGAAGTCAAAAAAATGATGGAAACACCGATTGCAGATGATATAACACTTCAGAACGATGAGGAAGCAGGTAAAATATGTTGAAAAATACAGTGGCATACCGACTTGAAAAGGACTTTCTCGGAGAAAAGGAACTCCCGGAAGATGTGTACTACGGCATCCAAACATTACGAGCTGTAGAGAATTTTCCTATTACCGGATACAGAGTGCACGTAGAGATGATTAGAGCGTTGGCGATGGTGAAAAAAGCGGCTGCACTTGCAAATATGGACGTTAAACGTCTGTATGAAGGGTTAGGAGAGGCGATTGTCCAAGCAGCGGATGAAATTATTGAAGGCAAATGGCATGATTATTTTATCGTTGATCCCATTCAAGGCGGGGCAGGTACCTCGATGAACATGAATGCGAATGAAGTCATCGCGAATCGTGCACTTGAGTTGCTTGGCCATAACAAAGGTGATTATGCTGAGTTAAGCCCAAATAGTCATGTGAACATGTCGCAATCAACCAATGATGTATTCCCGACAGCCATTCATATCTCAACGCTTAATCTGTTAGAGAAGTTGTTAAATACCATGCAAAGCATGCTTGATACCTTTAAAGAAAAATCCCGGCAGTTTGATCATGTTATTAAGATGGGACGCACACACCTTCAAGATGCCGTGCCCATTCGCCTTGGACAAGAATTTGAAGCCTACAGCCGTGTATTAGAACGTGATATTAAGCGTATTGGGCAAACGCGCCAACATTTATATGAAGTAAACATGGGTGCAACGGCAGTGGGAACAGGATTAAATGCAGACCCCCGCTATATCGAAAATGTTGTTGCACATCTTGCAGATATTAGTGGTTTGCCGCTTGTCGGAGCGGACCATCTTGTGGATGCGACACAAAATACGGATGCCTATACAGAAGTGTCAGCGGCATTAAAAGTATGTATGATAAACATGTCAAAAATTGCAAATGACTTGCGTTTAATGGCATCTGGTCCACGCACGGGACTTAGTGAAATTACATTACCCGCACGTCAGCCGGGTTCTTCCATTATGCCCGGAAAAGTCAACCCTGTAATGGCGGAGCTCATCAATCAGGTTGCATTTCAGGTAATCGGAAACGATCATACGATCTGCCTGGCATCGGAAGCAGGACAGCTTGAATTAAATGTTATGGAACCTGTACTTGTCTTTAATTTACTTCAGTCCCTCAGCATTATGAATAATGCTTTCCGAAGCTTTACAGATTATTGTTTAGCAGGTATTGAAGCAAATGAAGATAGGTTAAAAGAATATGTAGAAAAAAGTGTGGGTATTATCACGGCTGTTAACCCGCATCTTGGATATGAAGTAGTGTCGCGCATTGCACGCGAAGCTATTTTAAAAGGTAAATCGGTACGGGAGCTTTGTTTGCAATATGATGTGTTAACAGAAGAAGAGCTAGATTTAATTTTAAATCCTTATGAAATGACGAATCCTGGTATTTCCGGTAGTGCTCTTTTCAATAGGAGCTAAATTTATAGAGATAAGTCGAGTTTGGCTTAAAAGAGTAGTGATAGGCCTATCAAAACAGAAACCCTTGATAGGCTTATAGGTACATATTATTATTCCGCTCGATGAAAAAGAGTAGTTTGAGTGTTTACTATAATCTTAAATAAGGCAATTTTCTATAGGTTAATAAAGGGAGAAATACGGTCTGTTTTTGTATCAATGATTTGAAAACGTTTTTTTTTGTCTATTTCAAGGGGGAATTAGGGTGAAAAGTGTACGATTACCATCCATGTTAGAAATTATTTGTGTCCTCGGTTTGTTTCTAGCTGTTGTCTTTTCTTTTACGGCGATTTTTAACTTGCCAATACAGCTTGCGCTATTTATTTCATGGTTTTTTGTTATTTTGCTTGGAATACGATTAGGTTATCGTTATCAAGAGCTTCAAGAGATGATCACAAAGGGGATTTCAAAAGGCCTTGAGGCCATATTAATTCTAGTCGCGGTTGGTGCCCTTATTGGGACATGGATTGCCGGCGGGGTTGTGCCAACACTTATTTATTATGGTTTAGAGTTTATTCATCCAAGCATTTTCTTACTTGCAACTCTTGTTATCTGCTCTATTACGTCTGTGGCAACTGGTACGTCATGGGGAACGGTTGGAACGTCGGGAATAGCGATGATGGCAATCGGGGAAGGTCTTGGAATTCCGCTTCCGCTTGTAGCGGGAGCAGTTCTTTCCGGTGCTTATTTCGGAGATAAACTATCGCCATTATCTGACAGTACCGTGCTCGCAGCATCAATGTCGAAAGTGGATGTGATTGCGCATGTACGCGCTATGTTGTATTTATCTCTACCAGCCTTTATTATTACCGGAATTCTTTTCACCATCGCAGGATTTATGTACGGTGGAAAAAATGTCGATTTGGACAAGGTCGATTTTCTAAAGACTTCATTACTTGAAATGTTTGATATTCAAATTTGGATGTTGGTTCCGGCTGTTTTTGTCATCATTCTACTTGCGCTAAAAAAGCCTTCTTTGCCGACTATTACCGCTGGTGCTCTCCTTGGTGCCATTTGGGCTTCTGTGTTCCAGGGGATGAGTTTTGATGATGCAATTGGTACCGCCTACGTTGGCTTTTCTGCTGATACGGGCATCGATTTTATGGACAAGCTCTTGAATCGCGGTGGAATTGAAGGAATGCTCGGGTCTGTCGTTGTCATTATTTTCGGTCTGGGATTTGGTGGACTACTAGAGCAATTAGGTGTTTTAAAAGTGATCGTTTCCAAGTTCCAGCACAAGCTAACATCCGCGGGAAATGTGACCTTTTCAACACTAATTGTGGCTTTTTTAGCAAACGTATTTGGTTGTGCGATGTATGTATCATTAATTTTAACACCTAAAATCATGGAAGAGAGCTACGACACATTACGAATTGACCGAAGAGTGCTGTCTCGCAACTCAGAGGTCGGTGGTACGATGACATCGGGGATGGTTCCCTGGTCCGACAACGGTATTTTTATGGCCGGAATTCTAGGTGTATCTACATTATCTTATTTGCCATTCATGTGGTTAAGTTTTGTTTCACTTGCCATTGCTTTAATTTATGGATACACAGGAAAGTTTATTTGGTATACCGAAAAGATTAATATGGATGGACAAGCATTGCATAAGCGTGCTAATTAATCACCAACAATATCATCCACAAAAAACAACTAATTTTCTTAAACCTTTAATGCTAGATTTCAGATAATCAATATTTTGGGGCGAAGGACTTCTTCCTTCGCTCTAATCCTTTATCCCGTTTTAACGGGGAGTAAGACCATCAGCGAGGTTCAGGATGTGCTAGGGAAGACGTGGAGGTTAATCTTTCGACGTACAGGAGGTACTAGTAAAGGCGTTGTTGCAACAGGACGTTGCGGTTGTAGCCTTTATTCTTTACCCCCCCCTGATGGATGTTTCCTTTATTTGAATGTATTTGGAGGTATTCCGTTATGATTAATAAAAACATGATTCGCACTTTACTTGTACAAACCCCGTCCACTCCCGGAAATCTTGGGAAGGTAGCGACGGCAATCGGGCTTGCCGGGGGTGATATCGGAAACATTGAAACAGTACATGTAGGAGCGAACTATACGAAGCGCAATATTACGGTTCAAGTGGAGAATGACGCGAAGCTCGAATCATTATTGGAGGCAGTTCGCCAACTCGGAGAGGGCATCCGTCTTCATACCGTTTCAGATGATGTTCTTCGTGCGCATGAAGGCGGCAAAATTCAGATGAAAAGCAAGATGCCGATTCAATCGCTTGCTGACTTAAGACGTGTATACACGCCAGGTGTGGCAAACGTTTGCCGGGTGATCGAGAAGGAGCCGGAGAAAGCGAAGATTTATACGAATATCGGCAATACAGTAGCCATCGTCACTGACGGGACGGCGATTCTCGGCCTTGGGGACATTGGCCCGGTTGCGGGGATGCCTGTGATGGAGGGGAAAGCTGCCCTTTTCGATCAGTTGGCCGGCATCAATGGCATTCCAATCCTTTTAAATACGAAAGATCCAGATGAAATTGTACAGACGGTGAAACATATTTCACCTGGCTTTGGCGGGATCCTTTTGGAGGATATCGGCTCTCCGCATTGCTTTGAGGTAGAAGAACGCCTTAAGAGGGATCTGGACATTCCGGTTATGCATGATGACCAGCATGGTACGGCGGTTGTGACACTAGCCGCAGCTATTTCCGCTTGTAAAAGTGCCGGCGTCGACCTGGAAAAAGCACAAGTAGGGCAAATTGGTCTTGGGGCAGCAGGCCTGGCTATCTGTCGAATGTTTATGGCCTACGGAGTAAAAAATGTTTTCGGAGCGGATAAGTCTTCCGAAGCGAAGGAGAGACTGAAGGGCTACGGAGGGAATCCTGTTGAGAGCCTTGAAGAGTTGATGGAAAAATCTGATATTATCATCGCAACTACCGGCGTTCCTGGACTCATTAAAAAGGAGTGGGTGCATCAAGGGCAAATCATTCTCGCGTTGTCTAACCCGAAACCAGAAATTGAACCGGAAGAGGCTCTGCAAGCCGGGGCTGCCTATGCGGCGGACGGCCGCTCTGTTAATAATGTCCTTGGCTTTCCTGGTATCTTCCGCGGTGCGCTTAATGCCCGTTCCGCCGTAATCACCCATCAGATGTTAGTCGCTGCGGCGGAAGCAATTGCAGCAGGCACCAAACCAGGAGATTTGGTACCCCATCCGCTGGATTTAAAAGTCCATGAAATGGTAGCCGATGCGGTAGAGAGGGCCGCTTTTAAGTCTGATAAAGCCGAACAAAGGGTGCTGGTAACTTACTAAGGCGTAAAAACTGCAGGGGTTATTAAATTGCGAAACTACAAACATTAGTGGTGATTTCCCTTGTAACGAGCCTCCCAATTGGCAGAAACATCCTCCTGTAAGCCTGATATCACAATATGGGGTTAATGTGGCCATTGGAAATGATAATATTTTTGATTCGTTCAAACCGGAAGGCTGTCTTTTACCAAGGTAACTTGGTTTGTGGTTCTATTAATTAGATATACATTTTAAAGGGGATGAAAATATCATCCCCCTTTTGTCATATTTGCCAAATCCTTTTCAGTTCTATTGGAATGTAATCGTTTGCTCCAATAGATAAATAGTACATATAGGATGACTGAAACAATGATCCCTGTAAACCATGATATATTATAAATAGGTTCGAGGAAATCAATAAATCTACCAATTAAGCTAATACACCCAGCGAATAGAGTGGCAAATAGTGCAGGCCAGTTAACTCCGTTTGAGAAACGGCTCATACTTTTGGGGAAATACAAATCTTGTAAAATGATTTCTCTTTTTTTAATAAGAAAATAGTCAGCAAGAATCACACCTATTACAGGACTTAACATTCCACCGACCATATTTAAAAAAGTAAATATGGTAGTAGGACTCTCCATTAGCTTCCATGGCATAATTAGTAATCCACTAACGGTACCAATGAAGGCACCTGATTTAAAGTTTAATTTTTTCGGTAATAATGAGGCTAATTGATACCCTGTTGGAATAATGTTACCTAAAATGTTTACAGATAAGGTCGTTAAACAAATGGTTAGTAGAGAAAGAACAGTGGCAAATTTACTATCAAATCGATTAATTACTTCAAGTACATTCCAGATAGGAACTCCAAAAGCAATTTCAGACCCAATGACGATGGTAATGCTTGCAACAGCAAACAATAAATAAGTAATTACAAGCCCTGCAATTTGTCCGCATGATTGGCCTTTATTGGTGCGTGAATACCTTGTAACATCAGAAACGCTTAGTATTTGTGCCCCCCATGTTGCTAATATCGCTGAAATACAGCTTAAGATAACCAAAATACTATTTCCTTCTACACCTTTCTCGCTGTAGTGTAAGATGGGGTTGATTCCACCTGCTAAATTTATTGCCCAAATGGACATTCCACCAAAAACGACAAATACCATTGGAGATAGGAACTTAGTTAACTTTCCTAACGCATCTACCCCTGCAAAAATAAAACAGACATGAATCAACCAAAAGAGGAGAAGGGATATAAGATTGGCCAAATTTAATCCTAAAAAATTCCAATCTGCACCTAACGTTGGATAAGGCGCCCAAAATTCTGCAATTAAAATAGTTACTGCAAGGCTTCCAGCATATGTTTGTAGACCAAACCACATAATTGCGGCGATGATCCCCCTTAATACCCCTGGAATAATTGCTCCTTTGTTACCAAAAATGATCCGGAGCAAGATGGAGAAAGGGATTCCATATTTTCCCCCTGCATGGCCATTCAATGCCATCATTCCTGAGAGTATGATAGATGAAATCATAATGATAAAAAATACCTGCCATATTGACAACCCTAACGCAAAGAAACCACCAATGGTTATATAAGATGGAACATTATGAACCGAACCCATCCAAATGGAGAAGTAATGGCTAAACTTCCATGTTCTAGCTTCCGGTTTCGTTGGTAATAAATCTGTATTTTCCGAGAATGAATCATCATAAATGACTTGCTTTTCTCCCATAGTGGCTTCCCTCCAATCTTCCATTAATCCTTGATCCTAGCGATTACTGTTTGGAAAATATAAACTAATAGACAAATAACTCCAGAAATAATGAAGCTAATCCAGACGATAGTTAAATTATTATTAAGCGGAATAAAAATATAGCTTCCCAAGGCACCAATCAACGAGGAAAAGGGAATGATTAATGGAATTGATTTGTTACTAAGAATAATAAATAATATCGGGACAATGAGGGCAGCGTAAATATTCCCAGAGAAAAACAATAATTGCAGCGGTGCAGGGTTAAAAATACTCACGATAATTAGTAAACAAACACAAATACTTCCTGAAAAAATATAAGTGAATTTAAATCTTTCACGGTCAGTTAAAGGGCGAAATAGTTCAATAATATTCTTTACAACCAAGGTAGTCGTAGCATGTAGTTCCGCACTGATTGCTGACGAAATCGTACTAAAGCAAAAAAGCACGAATAAAACAATGAGCATGGTTGATTGTATTTTATCTACAAGTTCAAATAGCAACGAATAGATATCTTTATAGCTTCTGCCAAACATAATAATCATTAGCAGGGAGGTTAGGGCAAGCGGAATTGTGGCCCAAATTACTCCTGCAAGAGTAAAAGTGATTCGAACCTTTTCTTTTTTGATGATAAAAACTCGCTGCCATGTGGCTCGATCAATCAAAACCTGCCCAAAGCCAATCAAAATGGCCGTGAAAATAAACAAAATTGAATCTGTATTTTTATAGAATAAAATATAAGGATGAAATAGCTTGATTCCTTCATAAACAGGATGGACACCTTCCTGAATATAAAAATAGACAGGAATGATCAAAACAGCTCCGAAGATCAATGAGACATTAACACCTGATAACTGATGGAGCCGCTGCATTCCACCAACACCGCCTAGAAAAAAACAAAAGCCTAAAAACAATAACATTCCTATAAAAACCGGCATTGGGAATAGGATATGTATGAGGATTCCAGCACCCATTGCTTGGATAAACAGGGATTGCATGCTGGTAATGAGAAGTATAATAATGACATACCAATACCCACTTGGTGATAACTTTTTCCTCAGTACATCTCCAATCGTTTGCGCATCGGGGAATTTTTCTTTAATGATTTTTGCTAAAAATCCAAACAATATGAGGGCTAACGCTCCCATTAAAGAATAGCCTATTCCACCAGTTAATCCGTATTTAATTAAGGTTTCTGGAGAAGAAAGGATCGTATTTCCTGTTATCCACCTCGCTAATAGACTAACGACCCCAAAGCTTACCCCCAATTTAATCGTACCGCTTATATATAATTGATAAGAACTTCTATTCAACGGTAGGTCTCCTTTAAGCGATAGTCACTCGGTGATTGTCCAGTTATTTTCCGAAAGATTTGACTAAAGTAATGTTGGCTATTAAAACCACATCTTTCTGAGATCGTGCTTATACTTAAATCAGGATGATTAATTAACATTTTTTGAGCTTCCTTTAACCGATATTCATTTAAATATTCAGAGAAACCCATACCTACTTCTTCGTGGAATTTTCTGCTTAAATAGGCAGGGTTAATGTGTATCTTTGAAGCTAAATAATTTAATGTTAATTTTTCACTATATTCCTGATGTATAATTTGTAAAGCGTTTACGATTTGATCTGTATACCGTCCCAATCGCTCATACCTTCTTAATACGTTCAAAAGTTCTTCTTCAATGACAGGTTTGGTAATGTAATCAACCACACCAATTCTTATCGAAAGCTGAGCATATTCAAAATTTTGAAAAGCAGTAACCATGATAATATCCATTGAATATGAGCGTGTGAGTTCCATCGCTAATTCCAAACCAGATTTACCCGGAAGCTGGATATCAAGAAATGCAAGAAAGATGTCATGTTTTTTGACTATTTGTATGGCTTGTGAAGCATCTAGAGCCTTAAAAAATTTCCAGTTTGGAAACTCTTTTTGAATTAAATATTCAAGCAGTTCCAATTCCAGTGGTTCATCATCTACTAAAAGGATATTCATTTCGATGCCCCCTATCCTAGTACAAGTGGGAAAACGGCTAGCACACTGGTACCATCTTCTGATGTTATTAATTTTACTGAAGTATGTTTTCCTTGAAAGAGCAGATCAAGCCTTTTTGCAATATTATCTAAACCCAGCCCATCTTTATGTGAATGAACTTCCTGTCCATCTAAGGCATTGTTCCATACAGTAACATAAACTTCCGTCTGGTTCTTTTCAATAATAATCTTTAAAAAAGCCTCACCTATATGCTTGTCAAATGAATGCTTAAAAGCGTTTTCAACAAGAGTTTGAATTAAAAAAGGGATGATAACTGCCTTTTCGACCGTTGAATCCATTGATATTTCATAATGAAGTCTGTCTCGGAACCTTATTTTTTGTATTTCCAAATAATAATTAATATAGGATAATTCCTCATTAATTGTTATTAAAGGTGTATTTGTTTTATATTTAAACTTAAGCAATCTTGAAAGAGATTCAATCGAGTGAATTAATTCTGTTTTTCTGTCTAATCTTGCGAGGCTTAATATGGAATTTAATGTATTAAAGAGGAAATGTGGTTGGATTTCCTGATTTAATTGATTATATAGGGCAGTTTGCAGTTCTTTCTCAAGAGCAATTTCCCTTGTTTGTTTTTCTAAAAGATCAATTCGTTTTTCAAATATAAATAAGAACAGCAAAGTAAATGCACCAATTAAAGGGGCTAAGACACATAACATAATGTAGATGGAGAAAGCTTCAATATTAAGCATTATACGAGATTCTCCTTTAGATGTAGAAAAAGGGAGTTTAAAAATACTCCCTATTTTAATATTATAAAGTTTTTTATTTCTAATATAACAGTTATTGCGAAAGTTGTTCTGCGAAATGGCAGCTGACAAAATGATTCTCAGCTAACTCTCTTAAGGCAGATTCTTCGAATTTACACTTCTCCGTTGCAAACGGACAGCGAGTATGGAAACGACATCCGCTCGGAGGGTCAATGGGGGAAGGGACATCTCCTTTTAAGATGACACGTTCTCTTTTAAAGACTGGATTTGGTACAGGAATGGATGATAATAATGCCTTTGTATATGGATGAAGCGGTGAATCAAATAGATCCTTTTTGTCAGCAACTTCAACGACCTTACCTAAATACATAACCATTACTCGGTCAGAGATATGCCTAACTACACTTAAATCGTGTGAAATGAATAAAAAGGTAAGATGAAACTGATTTTGCAGTTTTTTTAATAGATTTAGGATTTGGGCTTGGATAGAAACATCCAAAGCAGAAACTGCTTCGTCACAAATAATTAATTTAGGATCGACTGCCAGTGCGCGGGCAATCCCAATTCGTTGACGCTGCCCACCACTAAATTCATGGGGATAGCGCTCAAGTGCTTCTTGTGGAAGACCGACATACCCCAATAACTCAATCATTCTTTCCAACCTTTTCGATTTTTCAACGACATTTTGAATGGCCATTGCTTCATTTAATATATGCTTTACCGTTTGACGGGGGTTAAGTGAGGCAAAAGGATCTTGAAAAATTACTTGCAAGTCTCCTCTAAGCTTTCTCATCTCTTTATTATTGAGCTTTAAAATGTCTATATCATCATAATATACAGTTCCATCTGTTGGTTCGTCGAGACGTAATATCGCGCGTCCTGTTGTCGATTTACCACAGCCAGATTCCCCAACTATGCTTAATGTTTCTCCTTCGTATAGGTGAAAAGAAATGTCATCAACTGCTTTTACATATGCCTTCGGTTTAAAAATGGAATCAGATTTAACAGGGAAATATTGTTTCAAATGGTCCACTTTTAATAATACTTTTTTCTTTGTAGCAGTCACCATTATTTAACAGCTCCCTCTTTTTCTTCATGTTTCGTCCATTCGTCCGTGTACATCCAACAGCGTATTTTAACTCCATCATCTAGTTCCATTAATTCAGGTTTCTTCAAGTGGCACAAAGGTTTCTGATGTGGGCACCTTGAAGCAAAACGGCAGCCTGCCGGCAAATTATATGGACTTGGGACACTCCCTTCGATCGTTTGTAATTCTTCTTGGTCCTCATGGATCTTCGGTAAAGAATTTAACAGTCCTTGTGTATAAGGATGCCTTGGATTTGTAAAAATCTTTTCAGTTGGCGCATGTTCAATGATATTTCCGGCATACATAACGGCAACTTTATCACATGTTTCAGAAACAACTCCTAAATCATGCGTAATCATAATAACGCCCATACCTATCTTTTTTTGTAAATTTTTAATGAGCTCTAATATTTGAGCTTGAATGGTTACATCTAAGGCTGTTGTTGGTTCATCGGCAATTAACACTTCTGGAGTACAGGCAAGTGCCATCGCGATCATTACACGCTGGCGCATACCGCCGCTTAATTGAAATGGTTCTTGTTTTGCCCTTTTTTCAGGAGAAGGTATTCCCACAAGCTTAAGCATTTCAACTGCCTTATTCCACGCTTCCTTTTTTCTCATCGATTGATGCAATCTTAATGCTTCAGCAATTTGTTCTCCAACAGGAATGACAGGATTTAATGATGTCATCGGCTCTTGGAAAATCATCGAGATTTCGTTTCCACGGATTTTCCTCATTTCGTCTTCTGAAAGTGTGACTAAATCTTTCCCTTTATAAAGAACCTGCCCACCGGCAATTTTCCCCGGAGGAGAGGGGATTAGTCGTAATATGGAAAGCGATGTCATACTTTTTCCACAGCCCGATTCTCCGACAATCCCTAATGTTTCTCCCTTTCGAAGGGTAAAGTCAATCCCGTCAACAGCTTTACTAACGCCATGTTTTGTAAAAAAATGTGTTTTTAATCCCTTAACCTCTAAAATTGGATTATTTTTCTCACTCATCATTATTCACCACCCGTTAATTTAGTTCAATTCGTTTATTAAAGAACCGATAGAATACGTCCACAAATAAGTTCACGATCACAAAGATTAGTGAGGCAGCTAAAACTCCCCCTTGAACCACGGGTAAATCCCTCATTCGGATTGCATCAACAATCATTCGGCCAAGCCCGTTAATCGCAAAGATGGATTCAACTAAAACAGTTCCGCCAAGCAGAGCACCAAACTGTAAACCAACAACCGTTATTACTGGAATTAAGGCATTTCGTAATGCGTGCTTATAAATAATGACATGTTCGCGCAGTCCTTTTGCTCGAGCTGTACGGATATAATCTTGCCTAATGACTTCAAGCATACTGGAACGAGTCATCCGTGCAACTATGGCTGCACCGCCTGCCCCTAATGTAAGAGCAGGGAGGATGACATGAAGGATACTATCCCATCCTGCTACCGGAAGAATTTGCAGTTTGACGGAGAAAAAATACATCATCATTAAACCAAACCAAAAGCTCGGTAAGGAAATTCCCAGTAGGGCAACTAACATCACACTTGTATCTGTCAGTGAATAAGGTTTAACCGCTGAAATAATTCCTGCAGCCATACCTAAAACGATGGTGATAAGGATACTAAAAAATGCTAACTCCATTGTGATCGGTAGTCTCACCATTATTTCATCGAGGACTGGTTGGCTATTCTTAAGTGAAGTGCCAAAGTCTCCTTGAAAAACATTCAAAAGGTAGTCAAAATATTGAACTAATAATGGCCGGTTTAACCCCAATTGCTCACGAATGGCATTAACTGTTTCTTTTGATGCTCCTTCACCTGCAAGCAAAACAGCAGGATCACCGGGGACTAGTTGCATGATAAAAAATACGACAAAAGTTACCCCAATTACGACGGGGATCGTTTGGATTAAACGGCGTAAAATAAACATCAACATTGTCTACTTACCTCCTTAAATTTTACTTTTTCATTCTAGGGTCAAAGGCATCGCGTAATCCATCACCAAAGATATTAAAACCCAAAACGAGGATAGAAATCGCTAAACCTGGGAAAATCGCAATGTACGGCGCGGAGAATAAGAAATCTCTTCCATTACTTAGCATCGTTCCCCATTCCGGAGAAGGAGGCTGTGCGCCCAGACCTAGGAACGATAAGCCAGCAGCTGATAAAATCGCCGTCGCAAGACGTAAGGTTCCTTGGACAATAATTGGAGAAAGAATATTCGGTAAAATATGTTTGAAAATAATGGTAAAATCATTTGCGCCAAGTGACCGAATGGCGTCAATATACTCGAGACGTCTCACTTCTAATGTAGAACCACGGACAATTCGAGCAAATAAAGGAACGGAAAAAGCTCCAACCGCAATCGTTACATTTATTAGACCAGGTCCTAGAGCACTAATGATGGCTAAAGCTAGTAAGATTCCAGGGAAAGCGAGCATGACGTCCATCATTCTCATAATGAACGAATCAATCCATTTTCCATAATAACCAGCAACTAGTCCAAAAAGGATTCCGAAGAATGCGCCAAAGGCTACAGCAGCAAAACCGACTCCCATCGAAAGTCTCGAGCCATACAGAATACGACTTAATATATCTCTCCCTTTATCATCGGTTCCCATCCAGTGATCACTCGATGGAGGCAGTAATTTATCTTCTAATATAATTTTATATGGATCATAGGGGGCTAAGAGCGGTGCAAATAATCCGATTAAAATGTAAAAGAGGATAATAATTGCACCGACCATTGCTGCTTTATTAACGATTAAAATAGAAAGGAAGTCTTTAAATTTAGATTGTTTCGGTAGATTCATTGTTTGTTTGATTACTATTGGTGTTTCTGTGTTTACTTCAACTGACATGTAAAACCCTCCTTATTTTAATTTTTGGAAAGACAAGGTGTAATTAACCGTTGCTCTGGACCCCCTTCTAAACCTTCAGACTTTTTATTGGGTTATGTACAAATTATCAAAATTGGGTGAAAAGTAAATATTTTTTAAATAATATGTCAAAATAGTTAAAATTTAAGTAAATATTCTGTAAATATTATTGTTGATTGTCTTTTATAATGCAGATAAGCACCAGCGGAAGGATGGTGGATAACCGATTGAAAGGTCAGAATTTACAAAATAACATAATAGGGGAGCATGTAAAAATGGAGAGAAAAGCACGCAGTATTAATAAGAGTCTACTATTTATTCTAATCGGCTTAATGATGATATTTGCTCAAGCTTGTTCAACAAAATCAACTTCTTCAAATGATTCAGCAAGCAAAAATGAAGCAACCAAACAAGGCGGCACATTAACCGTTGTAAGACTTTCTGATGCTACGAAACTTGATCCAGCTTTTATTACGGATATTCCTTCAGCGAATATCGTTTATCAAAAAGTTTATCAGACACTAATTGCGCCAGATAAGGACTTCAAAATTCAGCCACAGCTAGCGAAAGAATGGAATGTCTTAAATGACACAACATGGGAATTTAAATTACAAGAAGGCGTTAAATTTCATGATGGAGCACCATTCAATGCTGAAGCTGTTAAAACCACATTTGATCGTATATTAGATCCGAAAACGGAATCACCGCAACGTGAGAAGTTCTCAATGATTAAAGAAATAAAAGTTGTCGATGATTATACCGTTCAATTATTACTTGAGTATCCTTATGCTCCACTGCTTTCTATTTTGGCCAGCCAAGAAGGTAGTATTATTAGTCCAAAAGCACTTAAAGAAAACCCGGAATCTTTATCACAACATCCAGTTGGTACAGGTCCATTCGTGTTTGAATCATGGAAGACTGGACAAGAAATTTCATTGAAGAGAAATGAAAACTACTGGGGGAAGAAACCTAATATTGATAGAGTAGTATTCAAAGTCGTTCCTGAAGATGCAACCCGGCTAGCGATGATTGAAACAGGTGAGGCGCATATTAATGACCAAGTTCCTGTAACTGAGATTGAGCGTATTGAAGCTTCCGATAAAATGGGGCTCTATCGTACAGAAGGACTAGCTGTTGAATATCTTGGATTTAACACAAAGAAAAAACCGTTTGATGATGTAAGAGTCCGTAAGGCAATCAGCCACGGCATTGAAAGAGAAGCCATTATTAAAGGTGTTTATAATAACGTTGGAACTATTGCTAATGTAGCGATGAGTCCAAAGGTGCTTGGATACAGTGATAAGGTTAAAGCCTATGATTATGATTTAAATGAAGCAAAGAAATTGTTAAAAGAAGCTGGCTATGAAAAAGGATTAAATGTCACTTTATTAACCAGTGACCGAAAAGAACGTATTAACATGGCTGAAGTGATGCAATCACAATTAAAAGGGATTGGAATAAATGTGAAAATCCAGGTAATGGAATATGGTGCGTACATTGACATGATTGAAAAAGGTGAGCACGATATGGCTATTGGTGGATGGGGAAATGCAACAGGCGACGGAGATTACAACCAGTATAACTTATTCCATTCAGCATCACAGGGAGCTGCAGGGAACCATTTCTACTATAGTAATCCAGATGTAGACAAAATGATTGAATCAGCACGAAAAGAAACGGATGAGCAAAAACGATTAAAGCTATATGAAGAAGTAATGCAAAAAGAGATTGACGATGCCGTATATGTTCCCATTCGAAATTATGAACATTTGGCTGCCTATAGTAAAAATGTAAGTGGTTTTTGGTTAAATGCTGCCAACTATCTAATGATTGATGATGTGGTAATTAAATAAGGAACTTTATGAATACTGTTCAAGGGGGAAAAGTACTTTGTTAAAAAGTACTTTTCCTAGTTCTATAACTTAGGAGGGAATAGGAATGACAATTTTTTGGTTAACGAATGTCCGGTTAGAAAAAGGGTTCATTTATGAAAATGATCGAATTGTCGCAACCGAGACAGAAATTTGCCACTTGAAAATTGAAGGAGATAAAATTACTGAAATTACAAATGAAATTCCAAATACAATTGCTAATCAGCACGATGCTCATGGTCAGCTACTACTGCCATCTTTAAGAGATATGCATATTCATATCGATAAGACCTATTATGGTGGACCATGGAAAGCATGTACACCTATCATAAAAGGCATTTTTACTAGATTAGAAGAAGAAAAAGAATTGTTGCCCAAGCTCCTGCCGACAGCCCAGGAGCGCGCAGAGAAAATGATTGAATTATTGATTAAAAACGGCCACACCCATATTCGCACACATTGTAATGTTGACCCCGTGATTGGACTTAAAAATCTAGAGATAACTGTCAATGCCTTGAAAAAATATGAGGATGTTCTTACCTATGAGATTGTTGCTTTTCCACAGCATGGTTTATTGAAAAGTGACTCAGTTCAGCTCATTCGTGATGCGATGAAGAATGGCGCGACATTAGTTGGAGGTGTCGACCCTGCGACGGTGGATCGAAACATTGAGAAATCCTTAAACACTATTTTTGATATTGCGGTTGAAAACAATAAGGGTGTAGATATTCATTTACATGATCCGAATACATTAGGGGCATTTACATTTCAACGCATGGCTTATTATACGAAGGAATCTGGACTTAAAGGTAGAGCAACGATAAGCCATGGGATTGCATTAGGTGACCTGGATGGTGTGGAGCTTAATGAAATCACTGCAATTCTAAAAGAGCAAGAGATGGATGTTACAACTACTGTTCCTATAAATCGTGCGACAATTCCGATACCAACTCTTGATAAATTAGGAATTCGAGTATCTGTTGGACATGACAGTATTACAGACCATTGGTCTCCCTTTGGAACTGGAAACACGATCCAAAAGCTTGGGGTTCTTGCTGAAAGATTCCGCCTGAGTGACGAATATTCTTTAACCACTGCTCTTAAGTACGGAACGGGCGGTGTAACACCACTGAATGAAAAAGGTGAGCGTGTTTGGCCAAAGGTTGGTGATGACGCAACGATGATGCTGGTAAAGGCAACTTGTTCAGCAGAAGCAGTCGCAAGAAGAGCAACGGTAGAAGCATTGTTTTTCAAAGGGAAAAAGGTTGAGAGTAAACTAGAAGACACAGACATAGTGCGTGTTTAAACTTATAAAGGAGGAGAAAGAATGACTACCTCATATTGGTTGACGAATGTTCGGTTAGAGACAGGCTATATACAGGATGAAAAAGGAGTTTATGAAACAAAGACAGAACTTTTCCATTTGAAAATTCAGGATGGGGAAATTGTTGATAAACAACAGCAGAGTTTCATCATTCCATCTGATGAGAATACTGTTGACGGTAAATGTTATTTGGCAATACCTGCTTTTAAAGAAATGCACAACCATTTGGATAAAACCTATCTTTCACTTGATTGGAAGTCTCCGATCCCTGCAAAAAACTTGAAGGACCGATTACGTATGGAGGCTATGGAGCTGGAGGAATTAGCGCCAACAACCAAACAGCGTGCCAGTGCCATGATTGACTTACTACTTTCACATGGGTCTACACACATTCGGACACATGTAAATATTGACCCTTATATTGGTTTGAAAAATTTAGAAGGTATAAAAACAGCGTTGGAGGATTACTCGGATAAGCTAACCTACGAAATTGTTGCCTTCCCGCAGCATGGCTTATTAACAGAAAATGTTATTCCGCTCATGAAAGAGGCAATGAGATCAGGTGCCCAATTAGTTGGTGGGTTAGACCCAGCTGGAATTGATCGTAATATCGAAAAATCACTTTATGAGGTGATGAATCTAGCAACAGAATTTGATGCAGATATTGATATCCATTTACATGACAGAGGGAATGTTGGTTTTTATACAGTAGATAAATTGGCAGAAATGGTAGATGCAGCGAAATGGCACAATCGCGTGGCTGTAAGCCATGCATTTAGTCTAGGAGAAGTGGCAGTCCCACAACAGGAAGAAATCGCAGCAAAAATGAGCAAGTTAGGAATGTCGATTATGTCTACGATTCCAATTACAAGTACTTTGCCGCCAATTGAGTTATTCGATCAAAATGGAGTTAATGTTTATTTAGGATGTGATGGTTTTTATGACTCTTGGGGGCCATATGGTACAGGAGATGTTCTAGAAAAGGTAACTCGATATAGTGAATTGTACCGGAAAAGTGATGAACGTTCATTAGCTCAGACACTAAAGTATGCTACTGGGGGACCTACTCCATTAACGAAAGACGGAGAAGTAGCCTGGCCGCTGGTAGGTGATAAAGCAAATCTTGTTCTTGTAAATGCCTCATGTTCTGCTGAAGCCGTTGCAAGAACAACTGAGCGCGAAGCAGTTATTTTTAATGGAAAATTTGTATTTGGAAAATTGTAAACATTGCTTTTAAGAACTTAAAAGTTTTTGAAAAGAAAAAAAACAGTGCAATTCGCAAATGAATTAGCACTGTTTTTTATAAAATATAAAATTTTAATTAATATTGATGAACTAAATGGGGCTAATAAAATGGCCAACTGATTCACTTCTATTCTATCCTCTGCTGGGACATAATTCCCTTATTCTTCAATCTTTTACTCTCTAGATTGTGGGTTGCCTCTTGTAAGATGGGCATCAAACATATCAATTATTTCTAAGAATCTATCAGCTTCACGGTAAACATGATCTGCTAATAGCGGATGAATGATACTCTTAATTTTACATTGTTCAATTAAATCACGAGCGGTTTTCTTGAAGTCCCGTAGAGAGGAAACCGACACACGATTTTGATCCAAGAATTGATCTAAAAGAGGAACGGTCTGAGATTGTGGCTTCATAGAATCTAAGTCTCTTGCTTGATACAGCAATTGATCAAAATCATTACTGAAATTCCGTGCTACATCAACTAGTTTCCTTTCTGATGGATCAAGGAGATGACCAATAAATTTGGCATGGTCTGCCATAATTCTTAAGAAGAAGACATTTTCTTTAATAATCGCATCCGGAAGGGATTGCAATTTCCCTTCATTTAACTCAATTAGGCGTTTTCTAAAATAATTAGCTTCCCTACTTGTATGATCGACTAATAGAGGGAAATTATTTGCTCCTGGCAATTTACATGTGAGAATTAATCCTAATACTTTTCGTTTAAATACGAAAATATTGGCTGCTGCTTGCTGGACTTCTGTATTAAATCTTCTTATTTGTTCAGGATCTGTTTGATTGTTAAAGGAATGTGCTCTTTGTTCAATGTTTTCAAACAATCGGTAGAATTGATTGGCCTCCTGAATAAGTTGTGTGTCTTCTGCTCTAAAACCTAATCGAAGAAATAAAGAATGCTCTTTCATAATCCTGGCCCAAAAACGTATTTCATTTAATGATCGCTCAACAAATAATCTGGATGTAACACCTGTATCAGGATGTAAGCCTTCACCACTATGCATTACGACCCTCCTAATAAATATACTACTGTCGTACTATACTTATTAACTTATCCATTAAAAAATGCCATCAAAAAATAAAGCGATAAGAGTAATTTTAATTTACGTATATATACTGGGGTAGAGTAAATCAATAAATGAACATCAACTGCTTACCTTTGGAATCATGAGTATAAGCAGCATCAGCGGACCTCCTTGACATCATTTGCCAACTTTAGTACAGTCGTAATGATTTTAACTTTATTCACTTTTTCTAGCTTACCGAATAAATGAAACCTAATGGGAATTTTTTCGTATAAATATAACAAAGACAATAAGGAGAGGTATGTGTAATGTTCCTAGAAGAACTAGAGCAAAAGGAGAAAATTGCATTTCTTGAATTGGCTGCAATGATTGCCAGAATTGACGGCAAATTATCTATATATGAAAATTCCTTAATAAGAAAATATCAAAGGGAGACGGGGCTGGAGGATTATCAGTTAAAAGGACTCTCCATAGAGGACATTTTAAAAGAATTTAAAAGTGAACGCTCCAAATATATCGTCTTAACTGAGATCTTTCAACTTATTTATTCTGATGGAGTTTTCCACGATCATGAAAGCGAATTTGTCCACATCATAAAGACACACTTCGGGTTCGATTCAAGTGAATTTGGAACGTTCAAGGATTGGGTTGAGAAAATAAAAGAATTATCAGTAACAAAGAGAGAGCATTAGAACATCCTTATTTGAGTTCATGTTCACAATAGGTAAATATACAATGGCCCCTGTCCTTATTGGACTAGGGGCCATTTATTCTTTAATTGTTATTCTTCTTCTGTATAAGCTTCCGTGGTGGTATCCATGCACTCCCAGCATTCACTTCGATTCCTTTCATACTTGGATAATTCACTCCCGCAAGAGATGCAAAAATCCATAAGAATTGATTCCCCTTTCAAGTGAATTTTTTATATTTATATCTATATTCCAACATAGCTTGTTAGAGAACCATTTACCTGCTAGCGAAAACAAATTCCTACAGGAATGGTCTAAGGCTTTGATAAACATCTTTTTTATAAAACAAGTCTAATCAGGTTTTTTATTTTTTCATATTAATATAGTAATCAATTTCTAGGAGGTGGAGATATTGACACGTAGAAAAAAGAGCCTGCCTCTCTGTATTTTCCCAAATTATCGCTGGTGTGGGCCAGGGTGCAGCGGACCGGGAAGACCCATTAATGATGTAGATAACTGCTGCTACCACCATGATCGCTGTTTAGACCAAGGGAATTCCCCTTGTTATTGTGACAAACAATTCATGAAATGCCTCAGCACAAAAATGAATCCTCATACGCAAAAAGGTAGAAATGCACGATTAATGTATTGGTTCTTTAAACTGAAAACAGCCTTCACCTGTCCAAAATAGTGTTATATTGCTAAAGCATTTTCTTACATCCTAGTAATCTGAATCTGAAAATCGTCTGAAATCAATTTGTCCATCCCCTCTGAATTCGTTACACTATAGAGTGTAGGTAACTAATAACTGGGTGGGAGAGAGCATTATAATGAGTAAAAGAGTAGTGATTACAGGAATTGGAGCAGTCACTCCTTTGGGGAATGATGCTCAAACAACATGGGAAAACATTAAAAATGGTGTATCGGGGATTGGACCAGCCACCATCTTTGATGTAGAAAAGGTCGATATTAAAATCGCAGCGGAAGTAAAAGGCTTTGTACCAGAAGAGTTTATGGATAAAAGAGAAGCAAGAAGGATGGGGCGTTATAGCCAGTTTGCGGTGGCAGCAAGTCAAATGGCTGTAAAGGATTCGGGGATCCAAATCGGAGAAGACATTCCAGCAGAACGGGTCGGTGTCTGGATTGGTTCAGGAATTGGCGGTCTAGGTGAATTCGAGGAACAACATAGGAAGTTTATTGAAAAAGGACAAAGAAGGGTCAACCCGTTTACGATTCCAATGTTTATCCCAGACATGGCAGCTGGACAAGTTTCGATTGCGCTAGGTGCTAAAGGAATCAACAATTGTTCGGTCACTGCATGTGCATCTGGTGCCAATTCCATCGGTGATGCATTCCGCGTCATTCAAAAAGGGGATGTGGAGATGATGATTGCGGGAGGAACAGAAGCGACGATAACTGAGATGACCGTAGCTGGATTTTCGAATATGACAGCTCTTTCTAAAAATCCTGATCCGAACACTGCAAGCCGGCCTTTTGATAAGAATCGCGATGGTTTTGTGATTGGGGAAGGGGCTGGAATTGTGGTCCTCGAAGAACTAGAACACGCACTGGCCCGCGGCGCTAAAGTTTATGGAGAATTGATTGGATATGGCGCGACTGGTGATGCCCATCATATTACCACACCTGCACCAGACGGAGAAGGGGCTGGCAGGGCTATGAGATTAGCATTAGACGATGCGGATATTTCCCCTGAACAAGTCGACTATATCAATGCACATGGGACATCCACCAATTATAATGATTTGTATGAAACGTTAGCCATTAAAGAAGTTTTCAAAGAACATGCCTATCATTTATCGGTCAGTTCCACTAAATCAATGACTGGCCACTTATTGGGTGCAACCGGTGCAATTGAAGCAATCTTCTCTGTTTTAACAATCAAGGATGGAGTCATTCCGCCAACCATCAACTATGAAACGCCAGATGAACAACTTGATTTAGATTATGTTCCCAATGAGGCGAAGAAGAAGGATGTTCAAGTCGTTTTATCCAACTCATTAGGATTTGGCGGACATAATACCACATTAATTTTTAAAAAGTTTACCGAGTAACGATAGCATATAGTTAAAAAAGGTGTCTAAAGATTATTTAGATACCTTTTTTACGCAACTGGACTTATTTCGACAAAAATAAAACTAACCAAACGTTTGATTAGATAACCATGAGACCATGCCAATAAAGGGTTTCAGCCTTTTATTGTGAAACAAATTTTGTCGACACTATTATATTTTTCACTATTAAAGTTAAAAACTAGTCGATGTTAGGATTTCCTTCGGGAATTAATCACGCTTCGACAGATTTCCCCAGCATCCTTTATTAACCAAACGTTTGATTAGATACATAATCAACCCTTTGATTAAAAGGATTTTTTCCCGGGAAATGGAGAAAAGAATGTCGAACTCCGCTTCGACACAAAAAAGCCGGGTATCGCTACCCGGTCTTATGTCTACAAAAACTGTACTTAAGCATTTCTTATTTGTTTGCTTCGTAACTGTCCGCACGCCGCATCAATATCTGTTCCATGCTCTTGACGGATTTTGCAATTAACCCCGCCCTTTTTCAACGTATCATAAAATGACAATACTGATTCCTGTTCACTTCGTTGATATTGACTATGTTCATCGACTGGGTTATATGGAATTAAGTTTACATAGACTTTCTGCCCGAGTGGACGGAGCAGATCGACAAGCTGCTCGGCTTCTTGTTTATGATCATTTACATCTCGCAACAGAATATATTCAATCGTAATCCGTCGGTTAGTTTTATCTACATAATACTCCATCGCTTTCATTAGCTTTTCAATAGGAATCGCACGGTTTATTTTCATAATACGCGTCCGAAGTTCATTATTTGGCGCATGTAATGACACTGCCAGGTTTACCTGCAGCCCTTTATCCGTGAATTCAACCAGCTTGTCCGCAAGACCGCTGGTTGATACGGTGATACGTCTAGCCGCAATGGCAAGCCCTTTATCATCTTTTATTACTTTGATAAAGTCCAATAGGTTGTCAAAATTATCAAATGGTTCACCAATGCCCATCACGACCACATGACTGACGGTTTCTCCTTGGCCTTTTTTGTCCAGATGCAGCTGTACGTTCATAATCTGCTCAACAATTTCACCACTGGATAAATCGCGGCTTTTCGCTAATAACCCACTAGCACAAAAGCTGCATCCGATGTTACAGCCAACTTGTGTTGTCACACAAACGGAAAGGCCGTATTTCTGCCGCATTAAAACCGTTTCGATCAAATTGCCATCCTGCAGTTTAAACAAAAACTTAATCGTGCCATCAGCCGATTCTTGTTTAATGTGCTCCTGTAAGGTTTGGATTACAAAGTTGTCTGCTAATAGTTGAACACACTCTGGATTAACTTCCGTCATCTCCGAGAATGCTGTGACACGCTTTCGATAAAGGTATTCCCAAACTTTCTGTGCTCTCGACTTCTTCTCGCCGTGCGCTTCAAGCCAGGCTGCTAATTGATCAATCGTTAATCCGTATATACTCTGTTTATTCATATGTTCCTCCTCTTTTCGTAACGATAAAACTTCCTAAAATTTATCTTTACCAACTATATAAATAGTGAATTGACATTAAATCAGTTATTCACCATACATGTAATATTAAAAACACTATCTATTATACCAAGAAAAGACACATTATAAAAAAATACCTTTAATTGGTTGTTATTAAAGGTATTCTTTTACTGGAATGCTGCCTCGTTTCCAATTGAAAAAGCTGCTTTTTAAAAGCAGCTCGAAACCATAAATAGAAAATGTAAATATCTTTAAGTAATCTGCGAGCGTTTGTTAAATAAGAAAATTAAAAAATTGGTGGAGTCACCGAAAAAAGTATGGCAGCATGTTCATTAAAGTTATTTTCCCATCTATGCTTCATTTGTGCTGGTATTTTTACACTATCGCCAGATTCCAATATGTATTCTTCATCATCTAAAAACACTTTAATTTTCCCCTCTAATACATAAGCAACTTCTACTCCTTTATGCTCCAACTGTTTCTCAGATGAAGCAGTCTTCGGTGGGAAATTCATAATGGCTGTTGCCAGGTTTCCAGTAAAATCAGGTGAAACTAGCTCATAGGATAAGTTTTCAATGATCATTTTCTTTCGGTGACTAGACCTAACAACTAAATCAGCCGTGTTTGTTTCTTCCATGAAAAAACTAAATGTAGGAACGTCTAGGGATTTCGCTAAAACTTTAAGAGTCTGAATAGAAGGGTTTGCTAAGCCTCGTTCGATTTGACTCAACATTGAAGGCGTTATTTCAGCTAACTTTGCTAATTCTCTAATGCTTAAGTCTTTAGCTTTTCTATATTTTTCAACCTTCTTACCAATATCAATATTTTCCATTACTATGCACTCCTTGGTAAAAACCGTTAATTTAAATTTAACGTTTTTAAATAATACTTAACAACCAAAAATATCTATGTTAAACTGCATTTAACAATTATTAAATTATATTTTACATTGTTTTGAAGACTATTATCAAGTCAATGAGGAGGACTATTAAAGTGAAAGAGATTGAATTCGGAGATTTACAAACATGGAAAGAAAACTATCCTTTACTAAACAAACTCATTTCGATGAATGAAATATTGTGGTTAAATCCTAAAATTGAAAAGTTTAAAACAGGAATTAAAAAATCCCCTCTTACTCAAGACGATGTAAAGGATGCAGAGGAAAGATTGAAACGTTTTGCTCCATATATTGCCAAGGTTTTTCCAGAAACAAAAAAGATGAATGGAATAATAGAATCTCCATTGGTGAGAATTCCTTCCATGAAACAATCCTTAGAGCAGAATTATCGACAACCTATATTAGGTGATTTATTGCTTAAGTGTGATAGTCACCTTCCTATATCAGGGTCTATAAAAGCAAGGGGCGGGATTTATGAAGTTCTCAAACATGCAGAAGAATTAGCTCTTCAACATCAATTGTTGACGATTCAAGATGACTATTCCCTTTTAGATAGTGATAGGTTTCGAACATTCTTCTCCCAATACTCAATCGCAGTAGGTTCGACTGGAAATTTAGGACTTAGTATAGGCATCATAAGTGCAAAGTTAGGTTTTAATGTGACCGTTCATATGTCGGCTGATGCAAAACAATGGAAAAAAGACTTACTTCGAAGCAAAAATGTTAATGTAATTGAATATGAATCGGATTATAGTAAAGCGGTTGAGGAAGGTCGACTCCAAGCTGAAGGGGATCCTACATGTTATTTTGTAGATGATGAAAATTCTTATGATCTATTTTTAGGATACGCAGTAGCAGCATCTCGATTACAAAAACAATTAGAAGAGCTAGAAATAACAATTGATGAAAATCATCCTTTGTTTGTGTACCTTCCATGTGGAGTTGGCGGTGGTCCTGGTGGTATAGCGTTTGGATTGAAGTTAATGTATCAAGACCATGTTCACTGTTTCTTTGCAGAACCTACCCACTCTCCATGTATGTTACTTGGTTTAATGACTGGACTTCATGATAAAATTTCTGTGCAAGATTTTGGTATTGATAATGTAACAGACGCTGATGGACTTGCTGTAGGAAGACCATCAGGGTTTGTAGGTAAAACTATAGAACCGTTTCTAAGTGGTAATTATACGGTTAGCGATGAACAGTTGTATAAGCTATTAAAGGAACTAGTTGATACAGAGGGGATTCATTTAGAACCTTCAGCACTAGCAGGCATGATAGGACCGATTAAATTATCTAAAGAAGGAACCGATTATTTACTGAAGCATAATTTAACGAAAAAAATGAGTAAAGGTACACATATTATTTGGGGGACTGGTGGAAATATGGTTCCTGAAGAAATGATGAAGCAATATTATCAAAAAGGATTGAATTTATCGTTAGAGAATCAAAGGTAATTCAACACAGGGGGTAGTTGACCCCTGTGTTTTTATTGAAAAGATTTTTTTATTTGAACGGGAACTTGAATTTCGAATGTAATCTCATTTGGTTTATCTGTGATTGTAATATCGACGTGCATAATTTGCAGCGCATCGCCGGTTATGTGATATCCGGTTTCATCAAGATATTCCAATATCTTACTCAAACTTTCGCTTCGATTCCATAATAATTCCCCGTTATAACGAATACACGCAAATAACCCACCAGGAACCGTCATTTGACACTGTTTTGGTATTTTTTCTTTATTTTTTGCCACTACAAAAATAATGGATGGTTCTTCAAATCGTTTCGCTCTAAGATCCGCTTCCTGGATGATAATGCCTAGTCTATTACTAGCCAGAATTGGTGTCTTCTCGGTGAGCATATTCTCTAACCTTATAACACCATAACTGAGTTCCAAATTATTATTTATTTTTTCATTTAAGGTATTTAACTTCCTTCTTCCTATTTCGCGGAAGAACACCGATTGAAGTTCTTTTTCTTTCGCTACATGCTCTAAGTATCCAATTTTACCCCGAATATTTTCCTCCAAGTCATGTAGTTCGTTCAGTTTTGACACAAGTTCCGTATGCTTGGTTTTCAGAATGTCCAAGGACTTATTAAAATTACGTTCATTAAAATAATCCTTTATTTCGTCCGTACTCATCCCAAGTTGCCGCAACTCTTTAATGGTCCCTAAAACTTCATATTGAAAAATAGAATAGTAGCGATACCCCGAATCGGGATCGACATATTGAGGTTTGAATAGGTCAATCCGATCATAGTGGCGTAAAGTCTCCGTTGTTACCCCTCTTAATCTCGCCATTTCACCAATGGTTAATTTTTCCTTTATCTTCAATGAAATCACCCCTCTAAAAAATATAATACATCTATTGACCTTTGTGTAACAACAAGGTTTACAATAAAAATACGAAATCTTCTAAATCATCTAAGAATTAAATTTACTAATACGGAGGGAGTTGAGTTATGAAACAGAAAGCGCTTGCAAGAACACTTACTTTGTCACAGGTTGTATTTTTAGGGATTGCATGGAATAACCCCATGGTGTTTTTTAATACCTATGGAATTGCTGCCGTTACCTCAAGAGGTGTTATTACGACTGCATACATTATTGCTTTTCTAGCAATACTTTTTACAGCTCTCAGCTATGGCAAGATGGCGAAAGCCTACCCGATCTCAGGGTCAGCCTATTCCTTTACGCAAAAATCTATTAATTCTGAGGTTGGGTTCATTGTAGGTTGGACGATTATGCTTGATTATATATTAACGCCTATGGTTACCTGCTTGATGTCCACTGTCTTTTTAAGTGCTGTATTTCCTGGAATCCCGCATTATGTGTGGGTAATTGTGTTGACTGCAAGCATCGTATCTCCGAGCATACTAGGTGTGGAGATCTCAGCAATAACGAGTAAAATTTTTGTTATTGCTCAAGTCATTTTTGTTTGCCTTTTCTGGATATTATCCTTCAAAAGTTTATCAGAAGGAGTAGGGGCGGGGAGTCTTTTCTCCATGAAGCCATTGTTTGATGCAGATGTTTCCTTATCTGTTATCTTGGCAGGAGCTACCATTCTTTGCTTTAGTTTTCTTGGTTTTGACTCACTCACCACTTTATCAGAGGAAACAATCAATCCCGAAAAAACGATCCCAAGAGCCATTATCATCATGCTATTGTTTATCGGAGTTTTGTATATTGGCTCTTCTTACTTAGCACAATTGGTGCATCCGGGCATTGCATTCAAACATGCTGATTCTGCAGCCCTTGAAATTGCAGTGCTGATCGGAGGAAATTTATTTAAGTCCATTTTTATTACAGCAGTGATTATTGGTAATTTTTCTTCAGGAATCGCTTCAATCACAAGTGCATCGCGAGTGTTATATGCGATGGGACGAGATTCCGTATTACCCAAAAATATATTTGGATACATTCATCCTAAATTTAAAACACCGTCACTTGGCATCATTGTGATTGGCGTAGTTTCATTACTCGCAATTCCATTAACCCTAGAACAAGTTATTAAGTTTATCAATTTTGGAGCGTTAATTGCCTTTACATCTGTAAATCTGTCTGTTATCGCCCATTATTTTATCAGAAATCATAAGCGTTCTTTTATGGATTGCATTCGGTACCTATTATTACCACTCATTGGCGCAGCGTTTACGATATGGTTATGGTCGCATTTAGAAAGGGACGCGTTGATTCTCGGGGGCATCTGGATGGCATGCGGCTTGATTTATCTTGTCTATATGACGAAATGGTTCCGCCAACCACTTCCTGAGTTTCATTTTGATAAAGAATTGATTCCACAAAATGTCCAAGACATTGATCGAGAGGTTATCCCTCAACAGGTAAGGTAAAAATTATATACTGGAGGTTTGTAAAAATGCTGAAGTTGAAAATGTTTATTAATGGTGAATGGATGGATTCATTAAGAGGAGATAAGAGTCATGTTGTGAATCCTGCAAACGGTAATATCATGGCTGAGGCCCCGCAGGGAAGTAGAGAAGAAGCCCAAATGGCGATTAATGCTGCACGAACAGCTTTTGACTCTGGAATTTGGTCAGACTTACCGGCATCTGAACGTGCAACCTATTTATTTAAAATAGCGGATAAGATTGAAGAAAAGGCAGACGAGCTTAGCAAACTTGAAACAGAGAATACGGGAAAACCTCTTAAAGAATCAGAGTTTGATATTGCTGATACCGTGAATTGCTTTCGATACTATGCTGGGTTAGTGACAAAGCCAAATGGTCAAACGTATTCTGTTGCCGATCCTGTGCAAGCCATGGTTATTCGGGAACCTGTGGGTGTATGCGGACTTATCGCTCCGTGGAATTTTCCATTGTTGACGGGAGCTTGGAAAATAGCCCCTGCGCTTGCTGCGGGAAATACGCTTGTATTTAAACCAGCTGAAATCACTCCAGTCACCACTTACAAATTATTTGAGATCATGGAAGAAGTGGGGGTACCAGCTGGTGTTGCAAACTTAGTTTTGGGAGGTGGTTCAACAGTAGGAAATGAAATAGCGGAAAGCCAAAAGGTGGATCTGATTTCTTTTACCGGTAGTACAGCAACGGGTAGAAGAATCATGAATTCAGCAACAGGAAATATTAAAAACATTTCACTCGAACTAGGCGGCAAGTCGCCAAATATTGTTTTCGCTGACGCAGATTTTGAGACAGCCATCGATTATGCTTTGAATGGGATTTTTACCAATGCCGGTCAAGTATGTAATGCGGGATCCCGATTACTGTTAGAAGAGAGCATTCATGATAAGTTCATTGCTAGATTGGTAGAAAGAGCGAAAAAGATTCAGGTAGGCCCTGGTAATGATTCGTCTACCGAGATGGGTCCGCTTGTAAGTGAAGACCATATGACGAAGATCCTTGAATATATTCAAATTGGCTTAAACGAAGGGGCTACATTAGCTTGCGGTGGCAACCGTATCACAAGCAACGGGCTTGAAAATGGTTATTTCTTTGAGCCAACAATATTTGTTGACACCAAACCTGACATGAGAATTGTTCAGGAAGAAATCTTTGGTCCAGTTCTTGTCGTTCAAAAGTTTAAAGATGAGGCGGAAGCAATCCAGCTGGCAAATGATACTTCATACGGGCTTGCAGCAGGTGTTTTTTCACAAGATGGCGCCAAAGCTTTGAGGGTTATTAAAAAAGTAAGAGCCGGAATTACTTATGTTAATGCTTATAACCTCGCCTATAATGAAGCACCGTGGGGAGGTTACAAGCAGAGCGGGATTGGCCGCGGGTTAGGAACCTTTGGCTTGGATACGTTTACTGAGGTAAAACAAATCAATATTAATTTAGATGTTAAGCCAACTGAATGGTTTAGCAATTAATTAAAAATATAAATTTTAAATTCTAAATATTCAAAAAACAAAGGAGGAATTAATTATGTTATGGGATTTTCATTTTAATCTGCCTACTTCTATAGAGTTTGGGAATGGGAAAGTAAAAAATATTGGGAAAAGGGCTAAAGAATTAGGTGGAAATAAAGCCCTCATTATTACAGATAAAGGACTTGCACAAACAGGAATTTTGGAAAAAATCACACAGTCTTTAGATCAAGAAGGTGTCAATTATATTGTTTATGATGAAATATCACCTAATCCAAAAGATGTAGATTGCGAGAGTGCTTATCAACAGTTTAAAAACGAGAATATCGATCTCTTAATTGGTCTTGGCGGCGGAAGCTCAATGGATACAGCTAAAGCAATTGGTACACTTTTTACACATGGAGGAGAGCTAAGAGAACGTTACGGCGTAAATTTACTAGAACGGGAAATCCCACCACTAATTTGTATTCCGACAACTTCAGGTACCGGTAGTGAAGTTACAAGAGGTTCTGTCATTACGGATACTGTGACGAAACAGAAGGAGGCGATACTAGATTTGAAAATCGCTCCTAAACTGGCACTTGTTGATCCTGAATTGACGTTAACATTGCCTAAATCGATTACAGCAGCTACAGGAATGGATGCACTTACACATGCAATTGAAGCTTATACCTGCAAAGTTGCTCAACCACTTTCAGATGCTTTGGGACTATATGCTATTGAATTAATAGCCAAATACCTTCCGTTAGCAGTAGAAAATGGTCATGATTTAGAGGCTAGGAAAAATTTGCTTTTGGGCAGCTTAGTTGCAGGTATCGCCTTTGATAACACGGATCTTGGGGCTGTACATGCGATGGCCGAACCACTTGGAGGACTCTATGATACTCCACATGGAGTGGCGAATTCAATTTTTCTTCCACATGTATTTGAATTTAATATCCCTTCAAACCCAGAAAAGCACGCCAAGGTAGCAATCAAGCTTGGGGCAAATCCTGAAGGAAAAACAGTTGAGGAAACGGCGTACGAAGGTGTTGTGCTGTTAAAAGAGCTGGCAAATAAAATCGGGATTCCTAGCTTCCGAGATTTAGGAAATGTAAATCCCGAAGACTTCCCTTTTCTAGCGGAAGGAGCCTTTAAACATTTGTGTACTCAGGCGAATTCAAGAGATCTGACAAAAGAAGACTATCTGAACTTATTTCAAAAGACTTATGAGGTGAAAACCACAACTTTAATTGAAAATTAATTGCATAAAAAGTATAGAAGCAAAATTTAAAATCCTTGGTTAAGATCTGGCCCGCTGGCAGAAAACCTTGCATTAGCAAAAAGCGAGGATGCAAAACTAGAAGGAGGCAACATGAATGTCTAATCGTAATGAAAAACAGTTTTTAAATTTACCTTTTACAGGAATTTGTACTTTTGGAAAATACCCAATATGTGCGGACCTGAACCAGCTTGACGCAGATGTGGCGGTCATTGGGGTGCCTAATGACATGGGTACACAATGGAAATCAGGAGCAAGGATGGGCCCTAGAGGAATCCGCGAAGGCTCTACATTATATAGTTTCGGTCTGGATGGTGCTTATGATATTGAAAACGATATTATGTACCTCGGGCCTGAATGGAAAGTAGTCGACTGCGGTGATGTAGACATGGTACACGGAGATATTATGCAGTGCCATGAGAATACAGAAGAAGCAATCCGAAAAATTATTTCCAAAGGTGCTATGCCGGTTGTATTAGGCGGCGATCACTCCATCACAGCAGCAGTCGGAAAAGGACTAGAAGACATAGGTCCGTTTCATGTGATTCAAATTGATGCCCATTTAGACTGGGCGGATCATCGCTCGGGAATGCGGTATGGTCACGGAAATTGCATTCGCCGCTTATCTGAACTGGATTACGTTCAGAAGATATTTCAGTTTGGCATTCGCGGGATTAGCAGCAGCAAAAAAGAGGACGTCGAAGCAGCAAGAGCTTATGGCAGCGTGATCCTATCACCTCGTCAGATGAGAAAGAAGGGACTTAAGGAAGTGCTGGAGCTAATTCCTGCAGGAGAAAAATATTATGTAACGATTGATATCGACGGAATCGATCCGTCAATTGCGCCTGGAACAGGTACACCTTCTCCAGGCGGCTTCCTCTATGATGAGGTTAATGAATTGCTTGAAGGAATTTCCAAAAGAGGAGAAGTCATCGGTTTTGATTTAGTAGAAGTTGCCCCGCCATATGATCCAACGGGCATGACCGGACAAGTAGCAGCCCGTATTGTACTAGACTTACTCAGCTATGTATTAAAGGAAAAGGAAAAAAAGGGGAATAATAAATACGGAAAAGAAAAAGAAGAAATGCTTTCTTAACTAGGATTGGTTCCTACGGGAGGAATAAATGTTAATAAAAAGAGAGGAACGCAAAAAGCGTTCCTCTTCTTATTTATATAGACTCTAGGCATTCGCAGAGTTAGATTGGGCAAGGAGTTCCGCAAAATCATCTGCTATCTTTCTATGTATGCTTGTCCTTTGCACTGTTTCCTAACCTTTTTGAATATAATTGCTTTTACCTTGTTTTATACTAAAATGGATTTAATAAGTTTTCTATGTTCAAATCCATTTTTAAATAGTGTTTGCAACAGGAGGGTTATCACAGATGATTACAGAAGGGACATTTAATGGTGTCGGTGGAACAGAACTATTCTTTCAAGTAATCGAACCATTAACAGCTCCAAAAGCAGCAGTTATTTTAGTTCACGGACATGGTGACCATAGTGGAGGGTTGCAAAATCTCAGCACCAGCTTGGTTAATAATAAATATATGGTTTATGCCTTGGACTTGCGCGGTCATGGAAAAAGCGCCGGCAAAAGGGGATTCATACGGTCTTGGGATGATTTTCGAGGCGATTTACACGAATTTCGAAAGCTCGTTTCCCTTGATCAGCCTGATCTGCCTTTGTATATTGTGGGGCATAGCATTGGCGGCTTGATTACTCTTGATTATGCCTTGGATCATAGTGAAGGCATTTCAGGGATTATTGCTATATCGCCGGCAGTTTCTTACGAAGTGAAACCGTTTGAGCAGTTAGGCATAACCTTGATGGGGAAGGTTAAACCAGACTACAGGATCAATAAATCTCGAAATATCTTCTTATTGAAGAAAAATTCTGCCAAGCATGCTAAATACTATTCCGACCGCTTACGTCACAATATCGTTACACCTGGATTGGGAAGTGCATTGGTCCAAGCAATCTCACGTCTAGAAAATCAGGCACAATCGATTAAACTGCCGTTATTATTGCAATATGGACTTGACGATAAAATTACACCACCAACAAAGTTGAATCAGTTTTATCACATGGTTTCCTCAAAGGATAAACAGTTATATGAGTACCCTTTGACCAAGCATCGTCCCTTTGATGAAGCGGGAAAAGAAAAGTTTTTAGGAGACCTGGTCGGCTGGTTAGACGGTCAGATTGATAAAAAACAAAAGGTGCGTTACCGTGAGAGCGTTTAGAGTATGGTAAGAGGAATTTTGCCTGACTAGAGAGAAAAGAGTGTTTATATTTTCAATAGAATGCGAAGATTTTCAAGAAAAAAGCGGGGATATCTCCGCTTTTTTTTGCGCTTTGTCATCGATTTGTCCCATCGATGGGCGAATTTTTCAGTTTAATGGGCGAATCTAGTGTTTCAATGAGCGAATCTAATTTTATTTACGATTATATCATTTTATTGTTAACCTATTTATTATAATGGTTTACAATAAAAGAACATATAGTGTTTAAAATAAAATGGAGGGATAAAGATGAATAAATGGATGGAGCTTGCGGATCGAGTGTTAGATGGGTTGGGAATAACAAATCAGGAGGCGATTTCAATATTAGAATGTCCTGATGATGACGTACTTCTATTAATGCATGCAGCTTTCAAAATTAGAAAGCGCTATTATGGAAAAAAAGTAAAGCTGAATATGATCATGAATGCAAAATCTGGACTCTGTCCAGAAAATTGTGGCTATTGCTCCCAATCTTCTATTTCGACAGCACCGATTAATTCTTACAGAATGGTAGATAAGGATACGATACTTGAAGGCGCAAAACGTGCACATGATTTAAATATTGGGACGTACTGTATTGTTGCCAGCGGTAGAGGTCCATCTAATAAAGATGTAGATCACGTAGTGGAAGCAGTAAAGGAAATAAAGGAAACATATGGATTGAAAGTTTGTGCCTGTCTTGGACTGTTAAAACCAGAACAAGCGAAGCAGCTGAAAGATGCCGGAGTAGATCGTTACAATCATAATATCAATACATCAGCGAGCAACCATGCAAACATCACAACTTCCCATACATACGATGATCGAGTTAATACGGTGGAAACAGTAAAAGAATACGGAATGTCTCCATGTTCAGGTGTCATTGTAGGAATGAAGGAGACAAAGCAAGATGTAGTCGATATGGCAAACAGCTTAAAAGCTCTTGATGCGGATTCAATTCCAGTTAATTTCTTACATGCGATTGATGGTACTCCATTAGAGGGAGTAAAAGAACTAAACCCTCTTTATTGTTTAAAGGTTTTGGCGTTATTTCGTTTTATCAATTCAACGAAGGAAATTCGAATTTCAGGTGGTCGAGAAGTTAATCTCCGGTCACTTCAAGCATTGGGTTTATATGCAGCCAATTCCATCTTTGTCGGTGATTATTTAACAACTACTGGACAAGAAGAATCGGAAGATCACAAAATGTTACTTGATTTAGGATTTGAGGTAGAATCCGTAGAAGAGATGAAAGCGAGTTTAAAATAGAGGTTTATTCTAATAGCAAATCAAAGCAAAGAGGCACCCAGGCAGAAGTCACTGGGTGTCTCTCCTTTTTTATAACCATCCGCCAATTTCCAAAACCGTCAGGACAATCTCAATGACAATAAGTGTTACGATGATCCATTCCACAAATAATCCCCGAATCGAATGGCTGATGGTGGAAAAACCGTCCATGATATTATATAGAATCTCTGTTTTGCTTTTCAATATTTTATAACGATCATTCAATTCAAAAAACTCCACCATTCTATCGTAAAAATCGCTGGCAGTGCTGCTTGTCCAGGTAATATCAGGCTTATCCAAAATCATGATATACGCAAGGGTATTGTATTCATGACGGACGATTTTTGCTGTGGTCCGTGCCAGTTCCTTGTTGCCGATTCGCAGGTTGCCTTTCTCCAGTCTGTCGATCATGGTTTCAAGTTTGTCGTGGATTTTCCCAAGTTGCTCTTCTGTTTTTTCAAGCGCCACAGATTTTGCAATGACAGTAGAGATCAATTCAGGGTAAAATTCCTCATATTCAGGCACGACTACATATTCATCCGTCAATTCAAGGTTCTCTGTTTCAGTAATATGAATGCAGTAATCGTCGCTATATCTGTCCGCATGCTTAATATCAAAATCCGGTTCGAAGGAATGGACGTAATACAATAAACTCTCGATCTCATCAACACATAAATGATTAATGAAGACAATACTGCCAAAAGAAAAGACCAGCACCATTTGCGAATCGTCTACTTTGCTATGGAGAATCGATTCTAGAATAGCGCCTCTCAGAATCAAAGGTTGTTCCCAGGTGAATTTTTTTGGTATACCGCAATGGATGGCAATTTTATTCAAGTCAATTTCATGGGTCACTGCAAATGCTTTAAAGGTAATTTCTTTCACTTTGATCACCTTTCTAGGAAATTGTCCTTTTTTCGATTTTATTCTATTCATAGCAAAAACATGCTTCCAGAGACTAGAGAGTTTAAGGGCTAATTTGAGTAGTGAGCAATTTTTTTATAATTGTAAAATATTGCATCTTATCCTCAGTAAAAGTGCATATAAACCTCCTTCATTGGAAAAATAATACACAGCGAATTAAAGGGGGGCACAAGAATGGTTCGGTTCCGCAAACGAAAAAAGTTAGATGAATTGAAGAAAATCATTTCACTGTCTCCTGAAGCAGAAACTACCGAACCATTCAGTTCGAATCTCTCGGAAAACGAGCAAATTTTAAAAGAAATGTTTCAAAATTGTGCGGACTTTATCCTTCGTCCTATATATATAACTGGCAAACCTAAAATTCTTCTTATTTATTTAGATGGGTTAACTGACACAAAAACTCTGGAGAATATGCTGTTTAAACCAATGGTATTTGAGGGGCTTCCCAATGATAACGTTGAAATTCGATCAATTGTACAAATCATGGAGAAACAACTTTTATCTGCCACTCCTGTTAAAACTGTTTCACAGATTAACGAATTGGTTAATGGGGTCTTGAAGGCAAATGTCGGAATATTATTAGATGGTGAATCACAAGCTTTACTTGTCAGTTTAACAGAATTTGAAATGCGGAATGTGGAAGAACCGGCAACAGAAATTACTATTAGAGGCCCAAGAGAAGGCTTTACAGAATCTATCCGGACAAATACTACTCTTATACGCAGAAGAATTCGCAGTTCAAAATTGAAATTGGAGCCCTACTCCATTGGTGAACTTTCTCAAACCGATGTTGTTATTGCTTATATTGAGGGTATTGCTAAAGATTCACTATTGGAAGAGGTACGTAAAAGGTTGGGCCGTATTAAAATTGACGCGATCCTAGAATCTGAGTACATAGAGGAATTTATTGAGGACATGCCATTTTCTCCATTCCCGCAAATTCAAAATACGGAAAGGCCGGATATTGTTGTGGCTAACCTACTGGAAGGAAAGGTAGCAATCCTTGTTGATAATACTCCATTTTCCCTCATTGTCCCCATGACATTTTGGGATGGACTTCAGGCTGTTGAGGATTACTATGAACGGTTTTTATATACCAGTTTTATCCGGCTAATTCGGTATATTTTGTTTAATATGACACTCTTTTTACCATCTTTATATGTCGCGCTTACAACCTATCATCCAAAACTTTTACCCACTAAACTTCTTGTAAGTATAGCGTCTGCTCGGGAGGGTGTTCCGTTCCCGGCCATTATTGAGGCCTTGCTTATGGAATTTGTATTTGAAGGACTAAGGGAGGCTGGGATTCGACTGCCAAGAGCTGTGGGTTCTGCTGTCAGTATTGTTGGGGCACTTGTCGTGGGTCAGGCTGCTGTACAAGCAGGCATTGTTTCTGCCCCTATGGTTATTGTCGTAGCTACAACCGGAATTGCCTCGTTCTCCATTCCACGGTACAACCTGGGAACAGCGCTGCGGCTGGTCCGGTTTGCTATGCTGCTATTTGCTGGGATTCTTGGATTATACGGTATCACCTTAGGCTTTATTATTCTGACCATTCATCTTGTCAATCTCCGCTCTTTCGGGGTTCCGTATTTTAATCCTGTGGCCCCACAGATTCCCCGGGATTTAAAGGGAGTATTAATCAGACCACCTCGATGGGCTTCTCAGCTTGGTCCGATTTTTACCTTTGGCAGTAATAAACCAAGGGTACCTTCTGGACAAATGCCAAATCCGAAAAAAGGGGGAAGAGACGAATGAAGAAAAAGAGCATTCTTCATTTAGTATGTTGTTTTTCCTTTATTTTCATTTCGGGATGCTGGGACAGTAAAGAATTAAATGAACGGGCAATATGGCTGGCTTCAGGATATGATAGTGCAAAAAATAATAGAGTAGAAATAAGCGGTCAAATTGTCATTCCTTCTAATATGCAAACCCAGGGCGGTACAGGAGGAGAAAAGGGTTTTTTTACGATTTCTGCGAAGGGGAAAAATCCAAGCGACTGTTTGGATAACATACAGTTAAAACTTCCAAGGGAGTTGTTTGCTGGTCAGCGGCGTGTCATTATTCTTGGTGAGCAATTTGCCCGACGTGGACTAAAGAAAATGATGGATGCAAATCAAAGAAGTCCCGAGGTTAGTTTGCGAACGGATATATTTGTCATTAAGGGCGCGACCGCTAAAGAAGCACTTTCTCTAACCAATCCCTTAGAAAAGCCACCTGCTACTGCGGCTCTAAGTATTCATGAAAAATCGGGAGGAAGAGGGAACACGACTTACTTAAATTTCATGATGGCAGCTAACAGTGACGGTCTACGCCCCACAATGCCTGTTCTTGAGTTCAGCAGTTCTCAGAATGGAAATAAAGCAGGGAAAGTGGGATCAGCTAATCCACCGCTATTACGGGTCGCAGGTGTGGCAATATTTGATCAAAACCTAAAAATGCGGGGACTTTTGAATATGGAAGAAAACAAACATATGCTGTGGGTAATGGGAATTCTGAAAAAGTTTACGATCAGTATGGCAAAAAAGAATAGTAACGCTAGTCTCCAATTAAATCGAATTAGTAGTAAAATTAAACCGCAAATTAGTCAGCATAATCAAATTAAGATCATAGTCACTTTGAAGGGCGAGGGGTCCTTAACGGAAAGCAATTCAAACTTGGACGTTTCGTACAACCATAATCTTAAAGATCGTGAAAAGGAATTTGAAATTTATGCCCAAAAACAAGTTCAACAAACGATAAATAAGGTACAAAATGAGTACGGCTTGGATATCTTTGGATTTGGTGAAGTGATCCATCGAAAGAAACCAAAATTCTGGAAATCTTTGAAAAATGATTGGGATAAGAAATTTTCAGAGGCTAAGATTATAGTAAAAGCTGACGTTAAGATTACGGATATTGGAATGAATGGGCCATCATTGTTGTATAAAGAAAGTGAGGTCAAAAAATGAAACTCTCAGCACTGCAAATTTTTTGGCTGATGTTCACTTTCGAAACGGGAAATATGATTCTGATTACCATTTCCCCAACTTTTCAGATTGCTAAGCAAGATACCTGGATATGCTATTGCCTGGCCGGAATTTTAGGTATTTTGATTGTATATGTGTCATCAAAGGCCGCCCTTCTATATCCAGGCAAAACACTTGTTGAATATAGTCAGCTTATTTTTGGCAAGTGGTTTGGATTGCTTATTGTAATTGTTTATCTTATTCAATGGTATTCTGTTATCGGTGATATCTTAAGAGAATTTGCAGACTTTACCAATACCGTCCTTCTTCCCACAACACCAATGTGGATATTAGTGTTAACCATGCTTCTGACACTAATCTATGTAACTTACAGTGGGGGTATTGAAGGGATTGGACGGTGCAGTGAAGTGTTTGGTCCCATCGTTTTCCTATCCGTTCTCATTATGTTGTTTTTATCAGTCTCCATTTTTAATTACCGCAATTTTCTGCCAATATTTTCAGATACGGGGCTCCTGCCAATTATGAGAGGAACCTTAACTCCGCTCTCTTTTCTTGGTGAGTCTGTCATGATGTTAATGCTCCTTTCATTTATGGACCATCCAAAAAAGGGAGTAAAAAGCGCGGTTTGGGGAATTGCTGCAGCTTCAGGGCTTGTTAGTTCAGTGGTAATTGGAATATTGCTGATATTGGGACCAGAAATTGCATCAAAGCTGCGGCACCCTGCATTTGATACGGTCAGCTATGTTACAGTGATGGATTTTATACAGAACTTAGAAATCTTGGCTGTTCTTGTCTGGATCCTTAGTATTTTTATTAAATTATCCCTTTACTTCTTTTTAGCCAATTATGGAACGGCACAATTGTTCCATATCAAAAATTGGAGAAAAATGCTCTGGGTTACCGTTCCCGTCTTTTTTGGAATATCGGTTATCTTTCCCAATCCAACGTATAGCCTCATTTATTTGAATAAGTATTGGATCAATTTTGCTCTTCCAGTTAATATGGTAGGAATCCCTCTTTTACTATGGTTGGTAGGAAGTTTACGTAAAAAATTACAGGCACATTCATGACATGAAAATGCCCATTTTTAACTTAAACATACGAAAAAGATTTGAATAAAAAAATCAGGAAATCCATGATTTCCTGATTCTAAGGTGGTTATTTAATAAATGACCACCGGCTCGTATGTGCTGAGATTATTATATACGGTTTTCATTGCGCTAGGCGGTGTATTGACGCAGCCGTGCGATCCTGCATTTAAGTAGGCATTACTTGCCCAGTTTGACCGGAAGCCGGCATCGTGGAATCCTTGTCCATCATTTGTGAAAGGTGCCCAATAATCAACTTTTACTTGATAACTCGGCTTTCCTCCGAGCTCTCTGCCCGTAAGTATGGAAGGTGTTCGTTTATAGAGGATATACCACACACCTTTTGATGTATCATTACCAGTGCTGTGTTTACCGGTCACAACATGAGTGGTGATGACTAATTTCCCCTTTTTGTAAATCCAAATACGCTGCTCGGCAATCGACACTTCCGCATATGTATCGCCGATGCCATTGTTTGTTGTGGTATCGTAACCGTAGCCTTCACCACTCCAACCATGTCCGATTGTATTAGATACAGAAATGGAGGTCTTTCCTTTTTCAAAAGCGGACTTAACCTGTTTGGTTTCTTTGTCCACGTCTAAAGCCCAGCCATAGCCTTGCCCTTTAACTGTTACGACTGAACCTGAGTGGGTCTTAAATTTAAAATTTTTATCTAATGTAGATTGGGAATCATTAATTTTTGCAATTTTCTCTTTAATATTGGTTTTGTCAATCTTAACCTTTAAATCTTTTGAAATAGAAGCATTTTTAATTAATTCGCTGCCTTTTAAAGAATAAACTTTGTCCTGGACTTTATACTCAACGGTTTGTTGAAGAAGCTCTTGCAATTTTTTCTCTTCATTCTTTACAATCGTGCTGTCTTCCTTAATTGGCTGAATGTATACAGGGTTCAAATGGATTTCACTAGTATACCCATGCTTATCGAAGTCTTTTAATAGACTGGCAACATCATACTGCTCACCATTTATACTTTTTGAGATGGTAATTGTACCTTGCTCCAAAATTGCCTTCGCATCTTTAGGCGGAGTTAAGCTCTTATTCATTGATACGAGCTTCTCTTCGACTTGTTTTTTCATTTCTTGGCTTCGATACTGATCGATGTTACTCGGCAACAATGAATATTCTTTCGCCTTTGAAGAAGGAAAAAGTGACCACTGGCTTTTTAATAGCTTTTTAACGCCGGACAGATCTTTCTCCGTAAATTCCATCTTCGTATCTTTTCCATCTAAAATTTGTTGTTGTCCAACATAGACCTTATTTTTTAAGACAGATGATTTTAATTTATTGAGTGCTTCATCAGCCGTTAGTCCTCCGACATTTGTGCCATTAATCTCAATATGTGCATTAAAGTAATTTGCCTGATAATAGCTCATTGCCGCAAATGTGATCGCGATGATAACGATTATACCTGTTGTAATGAACTTCCAGTTCTTATACCATTTCGTTGATTTTGCCCGCCGTTGACCTATTTCTCCTACTGATTCTTTTGACACAGTTTCCACTAAGATTCCCCCCGCATACCTAACAACCTGCTATTGACGTCCCTCGACCTTTAGCTCTTGGTTTTCATCCAAACGACAATATATTATATTATACTTTAATTTTAATACTATTCTACTAGATTTTATAGTGTGAACTTTGTCACATTTTGTCTAAGGGTGAAATTTTATATGTAGTTTATATAAAGTCGGTAAATAAAACTAAAAAAAGGAAAGAAGCTGATTATGTTCAAAATAATCAGCTTCATTCATGTATGTGGAATTAAGCTGTAAAATTGCCGTCATAGCTTAACATTATGGCTGATTTTACTCCTTCAATGCCAGAGATATTATTGATGAAACTCAGATCATTCTCTTTAACGCGGATTTCATAGGTGACTTCAAAATCATTACCGGGCATAACGGATTTCGATTTTAGGGACTGTTTTTTGGCGTGGCCAGAAATAACATGATCCAATGAGTTTTCGATGGAATCTTCATTGTATCTAATTACTAGCAGATAAGGATTCTCAATCTTAACTTTATTAACAAAGACGAATAGGACTAAGCCGATTAGCAGCGAGCCTGCGATCGCAAGGGCGATGAAGCCGGCACCGCATAATATACCGATGACGATGGCCCAGAAGATATAAACAATATCCATCGGGTCTTTAATAGGGGTCCGAAAGCGGACAATCGATAAGGCACCAACCATACCGAGCGATAAGAGAACGTTGGACGAAATCCCAATAATAATTAGAGCGGTTGCCAGTGCCATAATGATGAGCGAGATATTAAAGGTGTGGGAGTAGATAACCCCAGTAAATGTTTTTTTATAAATCATGTAGATGAACAGTCCCAAAGTCAATGCCACAAGCATCCCAATTAGGGCATCGACAAGTGAAATGCTACTGGTTTTTTCCAAAATCTTTGATTTAAAAATATCTTTAAAATTTGTGATTTCCATATTCTTTTCCTCCAATTTTTTTCTACTATTATCCAAACATTCTACTAATCTGATATTTTGAGTAAGTGCCTCGCTGCCTGTCACCGAGCTGGAGCAGGTATTTAATCGTATCCGGCAGGAATTCGTCATATTTTACTTCAAGGATGACAATGCCTGGTGTCGTTTCAACCATCGGTAGATCGGGATTCAAGACTTCATTGTTACGGAAACTTGTCTTTATCGAACTGTCAAAGGTGACTCGGACGTTTCCGTATTCATAAATAAATACTTCCCTCTCGTAGTCTACGACTGCAACCGGTTTTAATTGAAACAAATTCATTTGTACAAATAAATCCTGGATGAGCTGTCTTGGGTCGGTTTCCATCCAGGCAATGTTGCTTAGACGAATCTGTTCATATTCCTCAGCTGTAATTTTGCACTTTTGCTTATACGTCATATTGTTGCGCTTACTCTTTTTTTCAAGATTAATGAAATTGGTATTCTTGTCGTACAGCCTGACCCGAAACTTATCCCTTTCAATAAAGCCTTCTTTCTTCTGGTTCAGAACTTTATTGTCGAAGTTGTCAAAATAAACACTTCGTATTAAATATTTGCCGTCATTTTTGGCATGGGGGTCGGACTGCATTACATGCTTTAATCTATTCCGCAGCAAGAAGCAATCCATTTTGGAAATTTCATGCTTCAATTCGTACCTGCCTCTCACACCGTTCAAGCTCATTGCTTTCATGTCCATCTTCTCCTCTATGTGTCGTTCCATGATTGATATTATTAAATACCAACCTTAAACAATCCTTAAGAAAAAATTTTTGAAGATTAGCGAATTCATGTTTCTTCTATTAAAAGCAAAGAATTTTTATTTTTAAATTTCTAAGATTTATTAAGGTAAGCTTAAGGTTCATCCCTAATAATGTGGCTCATAGGCAAAATACCAACTTTAAAAATACTATTTTTCATAAAGGAGCTAACTATGTTGAAAAGAAAATCAAGATATACAAAATTGGCAGCACCGCTTTTGTGTACAGCATTATTATTTGGCTGCAGCAACAGTAACAGCAACAGTAACAACACAGACACGGCAAGCAACAGCGTAACGGAGGTAAACGCAGAAAGTTTGAGTACGATTGGTGATAAAAATATTGCTGACGTCATCAGCAGGACAGTGACGTATGACAAAGAGGATCTGTACAGTGAATGGAAAAGCGAAGATTCAACATCGATTCAATTAAATGGTACAGGAGCTGTCATAGAAGGTTCCAGCGGGGCTGTTGCAGATGGCAATATCATTACGATCAAAACATCAGGAACCTACGTCATCAGTGGGAAATTAAATGACGGACAGATCATTGTCGATGCAGAAGATAAAGCAACTGTCCGGCTAGTGCTAAATGGAGTGGAAATCAATTCCGCCACGAATGTACCTATTTATGTGAAGAAAGCCGAAAAAACAGTCATTTCACTCGAAAAAGGGACAGAAAACTTTGTCACGGATGGTAAACAATACGAATTAGAAGGCTCGGATGATAAACCGAATGCAGCCATCTTCAGTAAAGATAATCTCACCATTAACGGCACAGGGAAATTGACGGTTAAAGGTAATTACAATAACGGCATTACAAGTAAGGATGAATTAAGAATTACCGGCGGGACAATTGAAATTGAAGCGGCTGATGATGGCTTAATGGGCCGCGATTTGTTGGCGGTTAAATCCGGAAAGTTCACAATTAAAGCAGGCGGGGATGCAGTCAAATCAACAAACGATAAAGATACTTCAAAAGGGATTGTTGCGATTGAAGGCGGAACATTCAACCTAACAGCTGAAAATGATGGGATCCAAGCAGTAACCTCCTTATGGATTGCCGATGGAGACTTTTCCATAACCACAGGCGGAGGAAGTCCTGAGACGATTGCCACAAAAGAAGCAGGCGGTCCAATGCCAGGTCAAACGAATAACACGACAACGGCCACGGAAGAGGAATCTGAGAGTGCAAAAGGCTTAAAAGCTGGAACAGAGGTGGCAATCGGCGGTGGAACGTTTGATATGGATACGTTTGACGATGCCATCCATAGTAATAACAGCGTGACGATTACAGGAGGTAAATTAGCGATTGCTGCTGGTGATGACGGGATTCATGGGGATTCAGCCATCCTCACGAAAGGCGGAGATATCACAATTCGGAAGAGTTATGAAGGAATGGAAAGTAAGATCATCACTATTGCTGATGGCAATGTCGAGGTGAATGCTAGTGATGATGGTATTAATATTGGCGGAGGTAATGACAGCTCCAATCCGGACATGCAGTCCTCCTCTTCTGAAAATCTTTTACTTTCCATTAAGGGCGGCAATGTATTTGTAAATGCAGAGGGGGATGGGCTGGATTCAAACGGTTCTATTTCAATGACGAACGGAACAGTAATGGTCAGCGGCCCGACCAATGCTGGCAACGGGGCGCTTGATTATAACGGAACCTTTGACATAAGCGGCGGCACCCTGATTGCTGCAGGAAGTGCCGGAATGGCGCAGGCTCCAACTGATAGTTCAAAACAGTACTCTATGCATATGACCTATCCTGAAACACAGAAGGCAGGAACCCTTCTCCATTTGGAAGACAGTAAAGGAAATACCATCGTAACGTTTGCACCGGAAAAGGACTACCAAACCGTAGTGATCAGTTCTCAAAAACTTGAACAAGGCGGTACTTACACCCTTTATTCAGGCGGATCAACGACTGGAAGTAATGCAAATGGATTCTATAAGGATGGAGATTATTCTGGAGGTACAAAGGTAGTTAATTTTAAAATTGAGGATTCGATCACATGGCTGAACGAATCCGGAATTACCACTCCTGCAAGCACTGGCCCTGGCGGAGGCGGGGGCAACCGTGCTGATATGTTCTCCAATCTTGATGAAGATACGAAAGCACAAGCCGAGGATATTATGGAAAAAGAACGAGCAGGTACGATTACCAGAGAAGAGGCCCAAGCTCAACTGAAAGAATTGGGAATCGATTTTTCTGCAGGTAAAGGTCCACAACAATAGCAAAGACTGGAACAAATAAATATTGATTTAGCCTGAAGGGCAAAAGCAATGAATGGCTTTTGTCCTTTAGTTTTACTATTTGACTCTGTTATTCGGAAATATGGGTAGTTCCGCATTTAAACGGAATTTTACCATTATTTTTTTACTCTTTACTAGTAAAGCTTTTAAGTAAGGAATTCTAGGGGATAAGAAGGTAAAATGATTATTTAGAAAATTTCAAATACAACCCTTGCCTAGTGAAAATCTCCATGATATAGTATGTGTATAGAAAATATAAAACTTGGTTTATAATAATAAACCAAGTATATTTTTAGATTAATTTATAAACTTGGTTTACTATAATAAACCAGTTCAGCTGAAGGGTTTTGATGACATGGAGAAAAAGTATTGGGTTCCAGCTATTGAACGTGTTGATAATATACTAAATATTATTGCCTATCATCCAGCGAAATATCGCTTGATTGATATCTCTAATGAACTAAACATTAATAAAAGTTCGATCTTTTCACTTTTAAATACGTTAGAGATTTTAAATTGGGTTAAGAAAGAAAAGGATGGTACATATTCACTTGGAACCAGACTAGGAATGCTTTCTCCTTTCTATTTTAAACAGTTTGATTTTATTGACACATTTAATTTGACAGCGCTTCCGACAATTGAGAGGTTGGATGAAACTCTTCAACTTTCCATATTAGATGGAAAGGAAATTGTTTATCTTGCCAAAAAAGAAGGGTCATCACCTGTAAGCGTTTCTACCAATCCAGGGATGAGATATCCAGCACATGCTACAGCAATGGGGAAGGTTCAACTCTCCCAATATACTTATCAGGAATTGAAAGGATTATATCCCGAAGATTCTCTGATGCCAAAAACTGCCTTTACGGTTACTAACATAGAAGAGCTATGGGAGCAATTAGTCAGCATTAAGGAAATGGGCTATTTTATCGAATACCAAGAGGCTGTAGAGAATTTCTATTGTGTTGCGGCTCCAATTTTCAATCATGAGAACAGGATGATTGGTTCAGTTAGTGCCACGATGCCGATTTCGAAATGGGACGAGAAAAAAGAATTAGCACAAGCAGAAATCATAAATTTAGCGAAAGAAATATCTTTAAGAGCTGGATTTGTGTCTTCAATAAAATTTTGATGAAAGAGGGAGCGAAGTGAGATTAAAAAATAAAGTAATTTTGATTACAGGCGCTGGTTCTGGAATCGGAAAAGCGACCGCTAGGCTTTTTGCGAAAGAAGGAGCCTCTGTCATCGTGAATGATTTATCTAATAAGGCAGGAAACGAGGCAGTGGAGGAAATTATCGAATCAGGTGGTGAAGCCTCATTTATTCAAGCAGATGTAACAAAGGCCACTGATGTAGAACGAATGATAAGTCAAGTCGTAGAAGATAAAGGAAGAATCGATGTCCTGTTTAATAATGCTGGGATTTCCGGTGTTGGCGCTGTCCATGAAACTAGTGAGGAATTATGGGATCAGGTGGTAAATGTCAATATTAAAGGCGTCTTCCTTCCATGTAAGTATGTACTGCCGCACATGATGGAGCAGCAAGGGGGCACTATTATCAACATGTCCTCTTGTATTGCGGAAATTGGACTTGCCCGCAGAGCCTCTTACTCGGCAACAAAAGGAGCGATTCTCTCATTATCTAAATCCATGCAAGTTGATTATGCCCCTTATAATATTCGAGTGAACGCTCTGTTACCAGGGACAATTCTTACTCCTTTTGTTGAAGACTATTTGAAAAAGTCCTATGAAAATTATGAAGAAGGATTAAATGGCATTCGAAGAAGACAGCTAAGTGGTGATTTGGGTCGTCCGGAGGATGTAGCAAAAGCAGCTCTTTTCCTTGCATCGGATGAATCGAATTTTATGATGGGATCTCCGCTGTATATTGATGGCGGCGTAACATTTGGAAAAAATGCGTAAAACTAATATGGAAAGGAAATGAAATTAATATGAAACTAGTAAATTATCAAGTTATTTCAAATGGTGAAACGAAATTTGGTGTGAAAACAGATGCAGGTATTTTAGACATTGCTAAGGCTTGGGAAGTTGCTAATAAATCCAATACAATTCCTCTTTCTTTAGAAGAATGGTTGCAAGCGGATGAGGACTCGAAAGAATTTTTTCAAGATTTCGTCAATTTGAACAAGAATAATAGCGCTTTCACACTGCCGGAGGATCAGATTCAATATGGACCATGTGTACCGAAAAGTGCAAAAATCATTTGTGTGGGCCTCAATTATCGGAAGCACGCAGAAGAATCAAATATGGAACCGCCTAAAACGCCTGTACTTTTTAACAAGTATGGCAATTCCCTAACAGGCCACGGAGATAAAGTTGAGATTCCGGCAGATGCGAAGCAAGTTGATTTTGAAGCAGAGCTTGGAATCGTAATTGGTAAAAAGGCCAAAAATGTTTCGAAGGAAAGTGCACTTGAGTATGTGGCCGGGTATTGCAATGCCAATGATTTATCCGCAAGGGATCTTCAATTCCGCACGAATCAATGGCTTTTAGGAAAAGCACTTGATGGCTTTTGTCCGGTTGGACCGTATCTTGTGTCTGCAGATGAAGTCGGCGACCCAAATCAGTTGAAAATTGAAACAATCGTAAACGGTAAGGTTAGACAATCTTCCAATACAGCTGACATGATTTTTTATTGCGATGAGATTATTAGTTATATTTCCAACTATATAACACTAGAGCCAGGTGACTTGATTATCACTGGAACACCTGAAGGAGTTATTCTTGGTCTACCGGAGAATGAACAGGATTGGTTGACAGCTGGTGATGAGATAACCATTAGGATTGAGAAACTTGGTGAGCTAACCAATCAAATGACATTACCTATGGTAAAAAACGAAGAGCAAAAGCAATCAGTTACTAGTCAGGATTAAGTGATTCATTAGCAAATGTATATAAGGGGTTACAGAAAAAATCAATCGAACATTAGGGGGAGAATAATGAGAAAAAGGGGTTCAGCAATTCTACTAGTTCTATGTTTGTGTATTTCAATGGTGTTAGTGGGCTGTGGAAAATCAACTTCGTCAAAGGAAAAGGGAGTTTATACCGTTAAAATCGGCTATGAAAATCAGCCAGGTGAGCCGTTGGATTTAGCTGCACAAGAATGGAAAAAGCTTGCTGAGGAAAAGAGTAAGGGGAAAATTAAGATTGAGCTTTATCCTAGTTCCCAGCTTGGTTCAAAGGCAGATGTTATTGAACAGATGAAAACGGGCGCCAATATTATTCATATTGCAGATGCAAGCTTTTTAATGGATTACGTTCCAGATATCGGTATTCTTTCTGCTCCTTATTTAACGGAAAGCTATGATGATTTGTTTAAAGTAACGGACAGTGATTGGTTCAAAGGCTTAGAAAAGGATTTACAAGCTGAAGGTCTCCATATCGTATCAACAAAATGGATTTATGGTGACCGTCACTTAATCACGACGAAACCTGTGAAGGAACCGAAAGATTTGAAAGGGCTTAAAGTCCGTGTCCCAAGCAATCCGTTATCGATTAAGATCATGGAGAAAATGGGAGCAACGGCTACTCCGCTGCCACTTGGAGAGGTTTATCCATCTATCGCGCAAGGTGTCATTGATGGAATGGAAAACCCGCTTCCTGTTATCCAAGGATCCAAAGTATACGAGAAAGCGAAGTACCTTTCTTTATCAGCACATACGAATATGATTACACAGTGGATCTCCGGTCAGTCTTATATGGATACATTGCCTGATGATGTTGCGAAAGTGTTAAAGGAAACTGGGGACGAAGCAGGTAAATTCATGGGTGAAAAAGTAAAGGAATCTGAAGAATCTGTATTAAAAGACTTAAAAGATGCTGGGGTTGAAGTTATTGAACCGGACCAAGCAGCCTTTAAAGAAGCTACAAAGTCAGTCTATGAAGAAATGGACGACTGGAGCCCAGGATTATATGACAAGGTTCAAAAGATTATTAAAGAATAATAGATTACAGGACTAAGGTGTTAATGATGTGGGATTGGAATCAATGATTCCATCCCACAAATATAACCTGTTCTGATCACATCGCAGGTTGCAGCTTACATACCAAAAAAAGAGGTGACAAGACAAATGGTGAAACGATTAGGTGGTTGGATAGTAAAACTAGATAGCATATTCGCATCCATTTCCCTTGTTTTAATTGTTATTGTTTCAGTAATGGGAGTATTTATGAGGTTTGTATTAGGGGAACCATTACAATGGACGGAAGAGATGACCTTGGCTTTATTTGTTTGGTTTACCTTCCTAGGAGCGAGTGTGGTTGAAAAAGAAAATGGGCATGTAGGTATCGAGTATTTTGTAGAAAAACTAAATCCTTCATTAAAAAAGATGGCTGATTTGTTTAGGGAAATTCTTCTTACCTTTATTAGTTTATTCGTCTTTGTTTACTTAGGCAGTCAGTTGACAGCACAGGCATCATCGCGATTAACTCCTGTACTGAGAGTTAGTTATATCTACATTGATGTGGCTGTTGTTCTATGTGGAATCTTCTCGGCCATACATATTATTTCTCGTATCAGTAAGATGAAGGCGAAATTAAAAAGCAGTGAAAAGCAAATAAAAGATTATCAAACTACTCTTCAGAAGGAGGCGAAACTATGACAATCGCGATTACATCCATCTCCTTATTCACCCTGTTTTTAATTGGAATTCCTGTCGCCTACGCGATCATTGGAAGCTGCTTAATCTACTTCCTACTTTCGGTAGATATCGAGCCAATGCTGCTCGCCCAACGAATGATTGCCGGTATTGAATCTGTCCCACTTCTTGCTATCCCCTTTTTCGTGGTTGCCGGCGTTTTAATGAACTATACAGGAATTACACGCCGTATCGCAGATTTTGCTGAAGTGATGACCGGCCATCTTCCTGGAGGAATGGCTCAGGTAAGTATCGTGTTAAGTACGATCATGGGAGGTCTTTCAGGCTCCGGATTAGCAGATGCAGCGATGCAAGCGAAAATTATGCATCCGGAAATGATTAAAAAAGGATACGCTCCTGGATTTTCTGCCTCTGTTATTGGTGCATCGTCCCTTATCACTCCATTAATTCCCCCAGGGATTGGTATGATCTTATATGGTTATATCGGAAATGTTTCGATTGGTAAGTTATTCATGGCCGGAGTTGTTCCAGGATTGATGACATGTGTACTCATGATGATTGCCGTTCACATCGTTTCTAAAAAAAGAGGGTATCTTCCTGCAAGAGACAAAATGGCTAAGCCTAAAGAAGTGGCCGTTGCTACGAAGAATGCCATTCTTGCCTTATTACTGCCATTCATCATCATTGGCGGGATTCGTATCGGTATTTTTACACCAACTGAAGCAGGAGCCGTGGCAATTGTCTACGCCTTATTGATTGGTTTTATATTTTATCGGGAAATGAAAATCCCGCATTTAAAAGAAGCTCTTAAAGAGTCTGTATCTACATCTGCCTCTATATTAATTATTATTGCTGCAGGTTCTGCATTTGGCTGGATACTTACTTGGGAAAGAATCCCGCATATTGCCACTCAATATGTAACAGATATGGTAAGTACACCTATTGCTTTTCTAATAATCTTGAATGTCTTTTTATTAATCTTAGGGATGTTTATCGAAGGAAATGTCGCCATTGTTATTTTAACGCCGCTGATTATACCAATGGGTCAGGCATATGGAATTGATCCGGTCCATTTAGGAATGGTCTTCTTATTTAATATTGGAATCGGGACGATTACTCCGCCACTAGGAACAGCTATTTTTACAGTTTGTTCAACAGCTAATGTGAAGATAGAAGCATTCTTAAAAGAAGTCATCCCCTTTTATATCGTTTTAATCATCGCGTTATTGTTGATTACCTTTATCCCGCAGATTTCCCTGTGGCTACCAGGTTTAATGATGTAAATTAACGGAACATTCAGTCAAAAATCGTCATGAAATTAAGCAGAAAAAAGGAGAATGAGTATGCGGGTCATCCGGTATCAAAATGAAAAGGGAACATCGGTCTTAGCAGCTTTAACGAATCAATCGGAGGTTTATCCTCTTCCATATCAGGACTTTATGGAGTTAGTGGAGTACGCGCAGAATACCAAGCAGTCACCATTGGCCCTTATTCAAGAAGTGATCAAAACAGAACAGCCAGAAAAGTTGGAGTTAGCGTCTCTTACCTTACTGCCGCCAATCGAAGCCCCGGAAGTATGGGCAGCTGGTGTAACGTATGAGAAAAGTAAGGAAGCGAGAAATTATGAAGCAACAGCAGGAAAACTAGACGCCACAACGTTTTACGATAAAGTCTATGACGCAGACCGCCCAGAACTTTTCATGAAATCGACTGCAGCTAGATTAGTAGGTCCTAATACAGACGTATATATCCGCAGTGATTCCAATTGGCAAATCCCAGAACCAGAATTGGGGCTTGTTATCAATAAGAAAGGTGAAATCCTCGCCTACACAATTGGAAATGATATGAGCTCTCGGGATATTGAGGGAGAAAATCCGCTTTATCTTCCCCAGGCAAAAATTTGGAAGAATTCATGCTCTATTGGTCCCGCCCTGTTGCTTGCAGACGCAGTGGCAGACCCGTACCAGCTTGATATTATTTGCAGGATTTATCGCCATGACCAAAAGGTAGTGGAGGGATTCGCCAACACCAGCCAATTAAAAAGAAAATACGACGAACTAGTATCTTATCTTTTAAGAGATAATGAAATTTTCGATGGAACAGTCCTATTAACCGGTACCTGCATTGTTCCTCCCAATGAATTTACGTTACAGGATGGCGATTTAATCGAAATCGAAATTCCTGAAATTGGAGTGTTAAGCAATCCGGTTAAAGCACCGATAAACAATCATCCTGCCCTTAATTAATTAATGGAAGAAGGAGCCTTTAGTCAAATGGAAAATACCTATAAAGCGGTAATCATTAAACCAGCAGATAATGTGGCAACAGCCATGGAGAATATTCCTGCTGATGCAACTGTAACGCTCACTTGCCAAGAAAGAAACGTATCAGTAAAAGTAAAAAAAGATATTGAGTTTGGTCATAAGTTCGCTATCAGGCTGATTTCAAAAGAGGCGAATATCATAAAATACGGTGAAGTAATAGGCAGAGCCGTTCAGGATATTGAACCAGGAGAACATGTTCATATTCATAATATTGAAGGAATACGTGGAAGAGGTGATCAAATTGGAATTAACTAACAATAAATTTTGGGGATATAGAAGAGCAGATGGAAGAGTTGGCGTTCGGAATCATGTGTTAATATTACCGACCATTACCTGTGCGACCCAGGCAGCCAAACAGATTACAGAATTGGTGTCAGGCACCGTATCTTTCATTCATCAGCATGGGTGTGCCCAGGTCGGTGTAGATTATGAACAAACGTTTCGAACGTATGTAGGGATGGGAGCTAATCCCAACGTATATGGTGTCGTTGTGCTTGGTCTCGGTTGTGAAACGCACCAAGCTCGAAGCGTGGCAGGAGAGTTAGCTAAAACTGGTAAACCTGTTCAAGTGGTTTCCATTCAAGACCATGGCGGTACATTATCTGCCATTGCAGAAGGAGCAAAGATTGCTGCCAAAATGGTGCAGGATGCATCAGCGCAAATGAGAGAGTTATGTGATATTAGTGAACTAATTATTGGAACAGAATGCGGCGGGTCTGATGCTTGTTCAGGTTTATCTGCCAATCCAGCGGTTGGAACGGTCAGTGACATGATTATTGAGCGTGGGGGAACAGCTATTTTAGCTGAAACAACAGAGTTAATCGGTGCAGAGCATTTATTAGCAGAACGGGCAGTTGATGATAAAATTGCGAAAAAAGCGTATCAAATCATTCAGGCGATGGAAAATCGATCACTGCAAATGGGTGTCGATATCCGTACAGGTAATCCGAGCCCTGGAAATAAAAGAGGTGGTCTTAGCACACTAGAGGAAAAATCTTTAGGTGCAGCCACGAAAGCAGGAAGCAAACCACTGCAAGAAATTATTGATTATGCCGAACAGCCTACAAAAAAAGGTTTGGTTTGGATGGATACCCCAGGACACGATATCGAACAGATGACAGGAATGGTGGCCGGCGGGGCTCAAGTCGTTCTTTTTACCACTGGAAGAGGAACGCCGACAGGATCTCCGATTGCCCCAGTTATTAAAATATCAACGAATACCGGTATTTTTGATAGAATGTCAGAAAACATTGATTTGAATGCAGGCACGATCATCGAAGGAAAAGAATCAATTGAGACAGTCGGTCAGCGGATTTTTGATGAAATTACGAAGGTCTCTTCAGGTAAATTAACAAAGGCTGAAATTTTGAAACAACATGATTTTGGTATTTGGAGAATCGGCCCAACTTTCTAATAAGTTTTTTGGAGTTGGCGAGGAAGCGGTAAATCAGCCAACCTACATAAATCAGCTAAGAAAACAACATTTTATTTGTAAATAATGCCGATAGAAAAGGAGAAGTAAATGATGCAAACAATATACGAAACAGAAACATATAAGAATTTTATCAATAACGAATGGGTAGAATCTGCCTCTCAAGAAGTAATCAAAAGTATTAATCCTGCCAATAAGGAGGAAATTGTTGGATATGTCCAGAGTTCTACAAAAGAGGATTTGGATAAAGCTGTAGAATCTGCACATCGGGCAAAAAAAGCATGGCGCAAGCTTGGTCAAGCGGCAAGAGGACAATTACTATTTAAAGCAGCTAATATCATGGAAGAAAATCTAAACGATATTGCTGAGACGATGACAAGAGAAATGGGGAAAACACTTCCTGAAGCAAAAGGGGAAACGGCCAGAGGTGTTGCCATTCTTCGCTATTATGCAAGCGAGGGTATGCGTAAAGAAGGAGATGTTATTCCATCTTCCGATAAAGATGCTTTGATGTTTACAAAACGGTCACCGCTTGGTGTAGTTGGGGTCATTACTCCATGGAACTTTCCAGTTGCGATTCCTATTTGGAAAATCGCACCGGCCCTTGTTTATGGTAACACGATTGTACTTAAACCAGCGACAGAAGGTGCAGTAACGGTAGCGAAGGTAGTAGATTGCTTCGTAAAAGCTGGTCTGCCTGAAGGGGTGTTGAACTTTATCACGGGTTCAGGGTCTGTTATCGGCCAGGCGCTAATTGAACATCCTCTATTAAATGCAATTACCTTTACCGGCTCGGAAGGTGTTGGTAAAAATGTAGCCAGAGCAGCATCGGAGCGTGGCATTAAATTCCAAATGGAAATGGGCGGGAAAAATCCAGTGATTGTCACCAAGGATGCTAATATTGACTTGGCGGTTGAAGGTGTAATCAGTGGAGGCTTCCGGTCAACTGGGCAAAAATGTACAGCTTCAAGCAGAGTGATTGTGGACAAAGCGGTTTATGATGAGTTTAAAGAAAAATTGATTGAAGAAACGAAAAAAATAACAGTGGGTAATGGCTTACAAGAAGGTATTTGGATGGGGCCATGTGCAAGTGAAGCCCAGTTTAACACTGTACAAAAATATATTGGAATTGGTAGAGAAGAAGGAGCAACCCTAGTCTTGGGCGGTGAAGTTTTACCGGGAGAAGAATTCAAGAACGGATTTTTTATTTCTCCAGCAATTTTTGAAAATGTAACACCCCAAATGAGGATTGCCCAAGAGGAGATCTTTGGACCAGTAATCGCGTTAATCAAAGCAGAATCATTAGAAGAAGCAATTGAATTTGCAAATGATACAAAATATGGCCTTAGTGCCTCTATCTTTACCTCCAACATCAATTCATTATTAAGCTTTGTCGATGAAATTGAAGCAGGACTCGTAAGAATCAATGCGGAAAGTGCTGGTGTAGAACTTCAGGCTCCATTTGGTGGAATGAAAGCATCAAGTACAGGCTCACGCGAACAGGGGGAAGCTGCCAAAGAATTCTTTACAGCTATTAAGACAGTGTTTGTCAAAGGGGATTTTTAAAGAAAAGGTGATGTTTGCTTGGGTAACGTCGAGCACAGAAGTATTTCAAAGATTGATAGGATTTTAGATTAGGGAATAGTGTAAAAGGGAGAAGTGCATTACTTGCACTTCTCCCTTTTTTTCTACTATTCTATTAAGCTAGTCTCATTTTAAAATCTTGATAGCCAAATTGCTGCACAACTTGACAATCTCCATCTTTATCTTGAACAGCGATGGCAGGTAATGGCATCCCGTTAAACGTAGTGTTTTTGACCATCGTATAGATTGCCATATCACCGAAAACTAAACGATCACCGCTCTTTAATGGCTGATCAAAAGAATAATCGCCAATAACATCACCAGTCAGACAGGTTTGCCCGCCAAGGCGATAGGTAAATGGTTTCTCGCCAGCTTGCCCTGATCCAAATAGAGGAGGACGGTACGGCATTTCCAAGACATCAGGCATATGGCAGGTAGCAGATGTGTCAAGAATTGCAATCTCCAGTCCGTTTTGATGTAAATCAAGTACGGAGGTAATTAAGTAGCCTGCATTAAGAGCAATTGCTTCTCCTGGCTCAAGGTAAACTTCTAAGCCGTATTTTTCCTGCATTCTTTTAATGCACGCTTCTAGCCGCGGAATATCATAATCTTCTCTTGTGATATGATGGCCGCCGCCAAAGTTGATCCATTCCATTTGCGGAAGAAACTCACCAAACTTTTCTTCGACTGCATTTAAAGTCGTTTCTAAGTCATCAGAGTTTTGTTGACAAAGGGTGTGGAAATGCAGCCCTGAAACGCCATCAAGCAAATCGGGACGAAAGTGTTCTTTAGTGACACCGAACCTTGAACCTGGTGAACAAGGGTCATAGATTTCATGTCCCACTTGAGTAGAACATTGCGGATTGATGCGCAAGCCAACTTTCCTGCCAGCTTGAAGTGCTTTATCTTTAAATTTCTCCAACTGGGAGAAAGAATTGAAAATAATATGATCGCAAATTGAGATAATTTCATCGATTTCATCTGCGCGATAGGCAGGGGCAAAGACATGATTCTCTTTGCCCATTTCCTCGTAACCTAGTCGTGCTTCGTACAAACCGCTTGCAGTTGTTCCACTTAGATACTCTCCAATAAGAGGGTAGAATTTTGTCATCGAAAATGCCTTTTGCGCTAAAACAATCTTAGCACCTGTGCGTTTCATGACACCGTTTAGGATTTTGAGATTTTTTTCCACAAGACTTTCATCAACGACATAACACGGTGTTGGTAATTCTTCAAACCGCATCTTAACGAACAAGCTCCAGCTCTTTTGCTTCTTCAGGCAATTCATCAACTAGCACAGGATTAAAGTCTTCTACCCATGGAAGTCCCCATTTGTTTAACTCTTCCATGAATGGATCTGGATCAAATTCTTCAATATTGAATACGCCTGGTTTATTCCATTTGCCAGTCATGATCATCGCTGCACCGATCATTGCAGGAACGCCTGTTGTATAAGAGATGGCTTGAGAACCGACTTCTCTATAGCACTCTTGGTGGTCACAAACATTGTAGACGTAATAGGTTTTATCTTTTCCGTCTTTTTTCCCTTTAAAGATACAGCCGATGTTTGTTTTACCAACTGTACGTGGACCAAGGGAAGCAGGATCAGGTAATACAGCCTTCAAGAATTGAAGTGGAATAATTTGTTTTCCTTCGAATTCAATTGGTTCGATAGAAGTCATTCCCACATTTTCAAGGGCCTTTAAGTGTGTAATATAGCTTTGGCCAAATGTCATGAAGAAACGGATACGCTTAATTCCTGGGATATTTTGCGCAAGAGATTCAAGCTCTTCATGGTAAAGCAAATACATATCCTTTTGACCAACTTCAGCGAAGTTATATTCGCGTTTGATTTCCATTGGCTCCGTTTCAACCCATTCACCGTTTTCCCAGTATCTTCCGTTAGCAGAAACTTCACGGATATTGATTTCAGGATTAAAGTTTGTTGCAAACGGATAGCCGTGGTCGCCGCCATTACAGTCAAGAATATCGATATATTCGATTTCATCAAAATAATGCTTTAGAGCATAAGCAGAGAATACACCTGTTACACCAGGGTCAAAGCCGCTGCCTAAAAGAGCGGTAATTCCAGCTTTTTCAAAACGCTCGCGGTATTCCCACTGCCATTTATATTCAAATTTAGCGGTATCTTCTGGCTCATAGTTTGCTGTGTCCATATAGTGTGTTTTTGTTGCAAGACAAGCATCCATAATTGTTAAGTCCTGGTATGGTAAAGCTAGGTTCATTACGATATCTGGTTTTACTTCATTAATTAAGGCAATTAATTCCTCAACATTGTCAGCATCCACTTGTGCAGTCGTGATTTTGGTTTTACCGCCATCTAGTTTCGCTTTTAATTCATCACATTTTGATTTTGTACGACTTGCGATGCAAATCTCTTCAAATACTTCACTGTTTTGTACACATTTATGAATTGCTACTGATGCCACGCCGCCGGCGCCAATAATAAGTGCTTTTCCCATTCTCTTAATCTCCTAACTGGTTAATTTTTTTTAAGCTGAGAGAAATTTAATTCCTCTAAAAGTTCACAACAAAAAAAGCAAGTGAATCATAACGCATAACCGCGCACAACACTTGCTTTAGATATAATCATCAATATTAAAAAAGCATACGTATACCGTAATAGAAATCAAACCACTACGATAAAGGTCCTTAAAAAATCAGTAAGGAAGCTCTATAATATTCAAAATATATCTTAATAGGATCAGAGTCTATATAGCAAATAATTACTTTTACTACTCTTATTGACCGTTTCACAAGTTGTGTGCATATGCACTGGTTGTAAAGTAACCAACTTATAAAATTTGAGCTTTTAACTCAATCAATAAGGCAACTAAAGTTGCCATTCGGCATTTGACCCGGCTGTCCGTATGGCCTTAACTTCTTGAAGGAAGTGGTCAAAAATTATCTGCTTGGAAAGATCCAGATATATTGAATAACAGCTTTCCAATTTACGCACCTTCAATAATATCAGCAACTAATATAAATGGCAATAAAAATTTTAAAAAAGATGTCGGAAAATATTTGAAGGGAAACCAGTGGATGGTTATAGGCGCTTTTAATGGGGAGAATATGACCACAAGGACCTCTGTATATAGAAAAAACTGACCCCCATAAGTGAGAGCCAGTCATTAGTATGATTATTTATTCCCATAAGGGTCAATTGTTTGAATCGTTCCATCTTCGTTATATTTTAGTTCCGTGTATTTCACAGAACGCTTATGATTCACCCCATCTGATAACGAGCAATCATGATAAAATAGATACCATTTATCATTAAACTGGACAATCGAATGATGTGTGGTCCAGCCAATTACAGGTGTAAGAATCGTCCCTTTGAACACAAATGGACCTTGTGGATTTTCGCTTACCGCATAAACAATTTTATGAGTGGTACCAGTAGAATAGGATAGATAGTAAAGACCATTGTATTTATGAACCCATGGTCCTTCAAAATATCTTCGGTCCTCGTCACTAGAAAGAATTGGATTACCGTTTTCATCCACAATGGAAATTTCCTGTGGTTCACTTTTAAACGTCAGCATATCGTCGCTTAATTCAGCTACTCTTGGTCCTAAAGCAGGTTCTGTAGCGGCTGGACCTTCAGCATCTGAGGTAAATGTTCCTGTCTGCCATTTTTCCAACTGTCCTCCCCAAAGACCGCCGAAATAAACATATGCTTTGTCATCTTCATCCACCAAGACAGCAGGGTCAATGCTGAAGCTGCCTGGTATATAATTTTCTTCAGGTGTAAAAGGTCCTGCCGGATTAGGGCTTGTCGCAACCCCAATTCTGAAAATACCATCTTTATCTCTTGCTGGGAAAAACAAATAGTACGTGTTATTTTTGTAAGCAGCGTCTGGTGCCCAAAGCTGTTTACTTGCCCAAGGGATATCTTTTAAATGAAGAGCCTCTCCGTGGTCTACACATGGTGCATTTACGTCATCCATGGATAAAATATGGTAATCTTCCATCTTATATTGGTCACCATTATCATTAGATGGCTCATCGTGATCAAGGTCATGAGAAGGATAAATATAAAGCTTACCTTCAAAGACATGTGCGGAAGGATCTGCTGTAAAAATATGCGTTACTATTGGTTCATTGGGCTTTGAGTTTTTCATCATCATATCTCCCCATTAAATAGTTTAGATTATTACAAATTTATTATAACTGAACAAAGATACTTTGTATATTGATTCAACTAAGATTTTGTAAAAAATACTTAAATTAAGCATAATAGAAACATTTCGCTATAACTAGACGAGGGTTTTTAAATGAAAACATCTATAAAGACTTTATTTTTCCACTAAAGTAGATACTAACCAAATAGTTATACAAGATCTTTGATTTACTTTTCAAAAAAAATTTAATCTTAGTTTATCTGATAGACAAACTAAGTTAACGATGTTATACTTTGAGTATCAAAGGTTAAGAGATTTCAGAAACCTTTGTAAGCATTTACATTGTTGTTCTGAACCCATAAAACTCTAGGAGGAATAATCCCATGGCTTATTTCGAAACAATTAATAAAATTCAATTTGAAGGTGCTGCATCTAAAAACCCGCTAGCATTTAAGTATTATAATCCAGAAGAAAAAATTAATGGCAAGACAATGGAAGAAATACTTCGTTTCTCCGTTGCA
>NZ_VEED01000018.1 GCF_007678255.1 Bacillus sp. X1(2014)
TGGTGTCTATACTCATATCTTACTTAGGAGTCCTATTTTTTTCAAAGTCGAAAAATAACGATCTACAGGAATGCTAAACTGCTTCTTTAGTTGAAGAACAAAAAAAGCCGGCAATAGCTGCCAGCCCTTCAAGTATTACTCTTCCATAAAAATTCGTGCATAGTATTCCGTTTCTTCATCTAATTTGTTATCTTTTCTCAACTCCTCAATAGTTTTTTTTCGGTCGTCTTCAATCACTTGAAAACTTCCTGATACATTTGGTGTTTTCCCTTTGTTCTTATCCATACTTTCACTCCTACATTTCTTCTTATTAGTATTACGGAATTCATTACCCTTTTCATTTTGTGCTTAATTTATCGCTTTATTCGAATGACCCATAATGGTTTCTTCTTAAGCTAACCTGCTACGTAAGTTGAACAAGAAAAAGGGATGCCGCAGCAACCCCTATTCTTCAACATAAGCCCCCGTTACTTTAAATACAATAATTCACAAATAGATCAATAACTCTATTTTCTCTTTAACTTCACTTCATTTTTCTGTTAATATTGTTCATTTCTAATATGCTCTATTTATTCATGTTTCCACCTTTTATGATCAATCCAATATTTTGTTACAAGGAACGTCAGTAAGATACAAAAAAACGATGTGAATAGATTTCCAATAATGGTCGAATTTACGGATCCTGTGATTAAGACCTCCATTGCGAATTTACTCATCACTGCTGGATTGGCAAAATCAATAACTGGATTTAAACCCACGATTACTCTACAAATCAAAAGGAACACGATCGATATCAAGGCAATTAGACCCTGATTGTTAAAAATGGTACTGATCATTGTAGTCAATGAAATCATAAATAAAACCCACACAAGATAAAACAATAAGGCGACCACTATGTCGGAAAAAGTCACACTCGTAAAAAGGTAGTAAACATATAAATAGGAAGTAAAGTATCCCAGCGCTAAACTAAAACAAATCAATAAATAATTTGAAACCAATTTACCACCTATATAAGAAAGAACCCTTACCGGTCTTGTTAAAATAAAACCTAACATCCCATTAACTTTATCTGATTGAATGATCCCCATCATTGAGATAACAATAATTAGGATACCAAGCTGATCAAATTGAGATCCTAATGTGCTGGCTAGAATTTCTCCGCCAGTCTGAGCTGTAAAACTCGAATCAATCGTAATCCCCTGACTACCACCTAAAGTTTTTAGAATGGAAGGCAAATAATAGGTAACAACTGGCTGAGTTATACCTAAAAGTAGAAAGACAATGGGTAACCAAATCACTTTGAATTCACGTACCATTTGAACAAATTCCTTTTTTGTCATTACAATAATACGATTCATTTTTCTATCACCCATTTTATGAAGATTTCTTCTAAAGTATCATGATGGATTTCAAATTTTACTATGTCCACGCTTTTCTCCAATGCATCTTTAAGTAACATATCCTTGTTTTTGTCGATATTTTCGACTTTTACTTTGATTTTATTCCCAATTACCTCAACCCATTTCACATAAGGTAATTTTTTTACATCTTCAATCCAATTTTGATTTACCATCGAGATTTCTAATTTTAATTGGTTGTTACTATTACGGTTTAATAGTTCTGCAATAGTTGTATCTTCTATCTTGCAGCCATTTTTTATCATGACAAATCTTTCGCATATTTCTTCTGCATCGCCTAGTATATGGGTAGATAATAAAATAGTTGTTTCCTTTTTAATTTCTTGAATAAGATTTAATACCTCTCTTCGACCGATTGGATCCAATGCAGATACTGGTTCATCCATCACAATTAGTGAAGGTTTATGCAGAAGTGCTTGTGCAATACCTAGACGTTGTTTCATTCCGCCAGAAAATGTCCCAACTTTTAAGTTTTCTTCCCTTTCAAGTCCTACCTTTGCCAAAATTTTAGGTATCGAGTTTATTAATTCTCCTTTTTTCATTCCAGACAGCTGCCCCATAAACATAAGCATTTCTTTCGTTGTCATCCAGTTAAAAAATTCAGGGTACTGAGGCAAATAACCAATTTCTCTTTTCATTTTTGATATTTTCTTCCCATTCAGCATAACTTCGCCTGCATTTTGATTTATCATATCTACAATTACTTTTATTAATGTGGACTTCCCTGCGCCATTTGGTCCTATTAAACCGACACATTCTCCTGATTGCAACTCCATAGAGAAATTATTTACGGCGATTTTATCTTTGAATTTTTTTGTTACATTCCTAATCTCCAATTTCAAAAACTCTCACGATCCTTTCGTCCCAAAACAAAGTATAGAATTGGACCAATAATATTGATAAAAATAATAATCATCGTCCAAATAGGTAAATTTTTCCTCATTTTTCTATGACGGAATAAATCCAGTAAGGCAATGAAAACCAATAACGAACCTAAAACAATAAATGGCAGGATAAAAGGGATAAAAGCCATAAAATCAATTTGCTTTATGTCTTCCCATTCATAGTGTAGTTGCACTCCATTCACCTCTTCTCATCAATCTCAATCTCATTATTGATAATGATAATGCAAAAGCGAGTGCATTGCAATACTTAATCTCATTATTTATAATGAGATTAATAACTAATGAATAAGGTGATTCCTATGATTAATAAGGTTGAAATATTAATGCATCCAGTAAGAATGAAAATTTTACAAGCACTAATGAGGGATAAAGAAATTGGTCTAACACCCTTAGAAATGGTGGAGATTATTAAAGAAGTACCCAAAGCAACACTCTATCGACATATACAAATTTTGCTGGATGCAGGTATTATCCGAGTTATGAAAGAAAGAAAAGTAAAATCTGTGTCTGAAAAATATTACACATTAAATGAAAATGAGGCTAGAGTTAATGTGCAGGAATGGAAAAAAGCATCTCATCAGGAGAAGCTTGATTATGTCTCATATTACCAATTATCAGTTATGTCTCAATATCAGAGTTACCTTGAAAAATTAGAAAATCAAAACTGTCCAGAGGATGGTGCCACTTTTTCTCTAGTGGAATTAAAGATGAGTGATGAGAGGTTTAAACAATTTGAGAACGAATTAACTGAATTAATGACTAAATATTATCATGCTCCGAGCGAGAACAATGGGAAAGATGCTCCAGTTCGAACAATCGCTTTTACGATCATCCCAGATGCATAAAAAGGACATGACCCTTTTCTTTAGCCAAATATCGTTAAAAGAAAAGTCATTAGTCCTTCTACGAGAAAAAGGTGTTCTGAACAAACTTATATTAACCCTATTTGAGGATCTTTAATATACTTGAAAAATTTATGACCATAAAAAAGAACATTTGGAATGGTCTTTTTTATGGTCCCATCTTCCACTAGTCGAGTAGAAGGGAGCCTTTCTACCTTGCGGTAGATTGTACTCCACCCCCTCACAGAACCGTGCTTGCACTATTAATGCACACGGCTCCTCCTAGTTACCATTTACAAAATGTAGCTAATCTCTTAGATTGAGATTTTGCTACTTCTGCTATCCTTAGTAGTTTTGTTTCCATTTATCCCTACCTCTGAGTGTAGTAAATGTTTCCCTAGTAAGGGCGATAACTGGTAGCTAGCCCTTCCTCCATCGGCATTACCCAACTTCATTGGTACTACGCTGCTATCCGACTCCCTACACAGCATTTGGTCTCCTTGCTTTTTATCGCTTGTACACCATACTCTTCTAACAAGAAAAGACCGGTAGGGTCTCCCGAGTTGCCGTATCATATCGATGTGTAACGTGCCAAGGTCTCTGACTCCAGAGAGGTTTTATCCATCTTGCCCCTAACGAAGGATAAAAATGTAGCTTTCTGCTGCAGGTAAAGCATCAGCCCTCTCGATTTACTAACATTATGGAGCTCAATCCCTTCAACCAATTGGCTTTCGGCCCGCCACCTAACTGTCTACGCTTAAAGACTAAAGTTACCTTTACCCCTCCAAGACTCGCTACGAGCGAATGGCTAGTTCTTACTCGACGGGAATCCCACCCGCTATATGATACGACCTAGGCTCGGCCGCACACCTGCCCCGTTAGTACAAAAAGGAAAAAGCTGCCAAAAATAGCAGCCTTTCTTCATTTTTGTGTTATATGTGTATATAGCCGATTTGTTTACTCACCTACTAGTCCATCACCATCCCGATCGTCCATATATTTATAGAGCCATGAATTACGCGTAATGGGCATTTTAAAGCCAGCAGCTTTGGCTTCAGCGATCGTAACACTTCCATTATGATTGGTATCCACCTTACTAACATCTTCATTACTACTTACCGTTTCGGTTGCTGGTACATTGTCTGTTTTCGGTGGGGTACTGCTCGTACCTTTCGTTTCCCCTAAATTTTTGTTCACTTCATCTGGGTTTACATTGTCAAATTCATCTATAATGGATCTGCCCTGAATTTTGTATGTGAATTTATAATGGTTAGGAATTTGCGTTTGTGTATTTGGATATTGAATCACTGCTACGAAATCTGTACAACCTCCTGCATCTCGAATCACTTTTTCCATATATGCTTGATCGCCGTGCCTATTAAGAATGCTGTCTTGAGGTGTAATGTTATATGCGTTAGATACTCCTCCAAGTGAGTCAGCAATCACATGCCCTTCATCTAATTCTTGACTCTCTGTACCGGGAACCTTTGCTTCATCAGAATAGTATCTCCCAGACGATAAAACATGTTCAGTATTCGGATTTTGGAGTGTTATATTTTTTGCTTCAACACGGATTAGCTGTCCGTATTCATTTGTAAAAGCCCAATATTCCCTGTCGCCATACCCGACATCAACTCTTACATTCGGCTTTCTTGAACCTGACATATCTCCGCCATCTACTACAATTAGTGTATATTTACTGTAGTCAAAGTCGCCATTACCACTTGTTATCGTTGGTGTACTAGTGGCAGGAACGCTTGGACTGACTCCACTTTCTCTATTCGTTTTTTCTACCTCTTTGCCAGTTGTTTCATTTGATGAACAAGCTGCAAGGAACACTAATAAAAACGCCATAAATATGTAAGTTAATTTCTTCATGAATTATCCCCTTATTATAAATATCTGTAAAAAAACCAAGACTATTATACTGCTAAAACACTTCAAAAAACGAATAAAATATAATTTAAAAAGGATTCTAAGCTAAAGCTGAAATCCTTATAATCTTAACTCCAACAAATTTATATTCCCTATATATAATCCATAATGTTATTAACCTAGTTATGGTAAAATTCCTTATTCCATTAAACTGCTTCCGTTAGTGGAACAAGAAAAAGAGCCGCAGCTACGACTCTTTGTTAAACTAAAGCACCCTTTAATTAATAAGCGAGATGAATAAGTTGCAAAAAGTGACCTGCATTATTAATGCTTTATTTCCTCATAATCTGTACTTAGAGGTGAAGCATATATATTAATAAATAATATGTAAACTGGATAAAGAATGACAGACCCATAAATCAGAAGGCTAAATCTCGGAAATAGTGTTACTCCTACATTAATAGGAAAAACAACAGGGAAAAAAGAGAAAAAAAGAATAAAATATGGTACCCACAAAAGGAGTGACAAATAGCTGTATTTTCTACTTATATTCCATTTTTTTGTTAAGTAAATGAATAAAATTGTCGAAAGTAGAAGTCCAATAACATTAATAGCAGCAATTACAATGTAAACATTATCCCATTTCCAGCCAGTTAACATACTAATATGAGATACATTTATTATGAGTTCGATTGCTATAAACAACGCTATACCGTATAAGGCACTAATAATATTTAACTTTATAAAAAACTTCATCATATACCTCCTTAATTAAGAAACAGCAACACCTCTGAAGTTCTTTATTCAATTATAATCATTCTTAAAGTAACCTGCCAGTTACTTCAATAAGAAAAGGCATTACCGTTGTTCCAATAATGCACCCGTTTGCTGAAGAAAAAATTCAATTATTTTTCAAGATGATATACAGTTTTGCTGATTTAGATGGAACAAAAATGATAGGATATTTTTCTCCTAACAGTTTCCTCACCTCTTGAAATAATTCGAACCCTTTTTCATTGTGATTTCCTCTAGTTTTAATCCATTTACCATATACCGATCCCCATTCCAATAGTGCCTCCCTTAAATTTTCTGATAAAGGGAAATCCTCAATATCAAGATTCTCACCACAATCGTTACACCAAATTGGATCCGCCACAAAATCAGCTTCGAATTTAAATGAAGTATGTTTGCAGTTTCTATTTCTTTTCCAAAACATTAGTTATTCTCCATTTCAAATTTATAAGTGGAAAGTGCAAATACACAATATCAAAATTATATCTCAGCACTGGATGTTCCGTCTTCCTTCTTCAACAAGCCTGCCTCGTTAATACAACAAGTAAAAAGACCGCCGCAGCGGTCAGCATTCTCACCAAATTGAAATTATCTTCGTTGTTCCATCATTAAATAGCGTTTAATCTTTAAACTTTTATTTCGAATCATCGATCTATAATCGATGATCGGAAGAAAATTTGCTAATAATTCAAACAATTCCTTTGAAAATCAGCTTTTATTATACAGTTTCTAAGGACTTCCTATTACATTCAAGCTTATTTAGTTTGATGTGTTTTTTCTTTATTTCTGCTTATTTTTAATATTTTTGTTATTTTTATTTTTCTCTTCTTTGATATAATCCTCTTTGTTTTGAGTTGCTTCTAGTTTCAAAGAAGCTGCTGAATTCGCTACTGAACTTTCACCGTCATTTTTATTCATATCAGAAGAATCTGTTAGAGCCCCGCTCGTTTTGTCTTTTTTACTGGCAGATAATTCAGGTTTATTTTTTTCGGCTTGTATAGCGACGGAGCCAGTACGTTTTTCACGGGTTTCATCTGTTTGATCCTCTGACATTACAAATGTAGTGTTATCAGGATTTCCTTCCACACTCAAATTATTTGGGCTTTCATCACTAGCTTCTTCTTGTCCTACATCAGTCAAATGGTTGACCGGCGCCCATGATTCCATTGACGAAGGGACAGAACGCTCAATCCGTGCTTCTTCTTTTTTAATGACATCCTGTACCTGCTTTGTTTCTTGTATTTTTCTTTTGCCTACAATCACTTCTTCAACGACTACCGGTCTTTTTGTTACTTCTATTCGTTCTTCCGTAATTGGGATACGAATGATTTCATCCCCTGAAAACGGGCGCCCGTCATAATTTCCATCGATGACAGGACGTCGCTCTATATATACTTCTTCACGCATGAGTGGAACAAGAACAGTTCGTTCTTCTTCAACTACTTCTTTACGAAGCTGTAATTCTCCGACTTGGACACGTTGTTTTGTAATATCTAGCTGTTCTTCACTGAGCGGAACTGATCTTGTTTTTTCAGTTTCATATTGTGTTTCATATGTTTTATTAATAGGGCTTTCATAAGTTCCATACGTATCGACCAGCAAAGTGATTTTCCCCTTTTTTATTTCCTCCTCACACTGTTTTGCTGTAACTTCTGACACTCCTCTCTCAATAAGTCTGCTGGACAGTGTTCTTGCGGGCCTTCCGCCCATTCCTGCCGTCATCATGGTAACAAAGTTGTCCATCATAACACCTGCTAAGGTACTCATTTGCATGTCCGCTTCTACCATTACTCCCGTATGTGAAGTAATCAATGGAATGTTACTTCTATTTTCTGCCACCACCATCATATCTGTTTCACTATGCCCCTGACGTTTCAATCCCTCAATCGCATACAAGACTTCTGACTCTAAATTAAAGGTTCCAACGATTCTTTTTTCCATTCTCATACTAATACCTCCTCTAATATACTAATGCGGGATATAAATGGCATCCCATCTAACGTATGTCTACCCCGGAAGTCATCAGAAGAAACATGGAAAAGTTACATTTTTAAGTTCAATTTTTTTTGGGTCACATGTTTATTATGTAGGTGTAATTTGGTCGCAGAACAATGAAAAAGGATTTGGAACCCAGTCCAAACCCTTCCCTTCATCCTGCTAATTTTCATTATTGATTATCTAGAAGCCCACTGCCAATCTATTTATTTCCTGGAGCCGGCTGATCAACACCTTTAACATGATGCTTATGTCCATCTTCTTCTGATGTATAAAAATCATAATAGTGGACATGCATTCCATTACCAACAGGTATAGCCGGACCTGAATAAGCTTTATAATGATGGTTATGCCCGTTTTCGAAAACAACAAATCCCTCAGTATAATGAATATGGCTGCCATCCTGAGTTTGTATCGGTGGAGACGTAACATCTAAGCACTGATGAACATGCCCAGCCTCCATCGAGGTGTAATCAACGGAACCATGATTATGATGCGGAACAAACCCATTTACAAAATCATCTTTTCCTATCTTAGCCATACCCCCACCCCTTCACAATTAGTTCGCATATAAATTGTAAGTTATCTGCTTTATTATGATATTTACAAAAAATAAGAATATGTCATGCAAAAGGGTTATTTAAACTTCATTAATTGCCTTTCCCAGGATTATAGTAGCGAGGATCATTTTTATGATTTTTAATTTCCTTATTATCAATAAATAACGTTCCATTTTCTAAAAAAGTTGCTAACATAATATTCTCTACTTTTTCTCCCTTTTTATCTACCTCATTCATGAGCCACCCTTGGTTTAGTTGTAAATATTTTAAATTATGATAAATGATTTGACCGTCCATTATCAGTGGAATTGGAAGGTATTCTTTTTTTACCTTTAAATTTAAATCATCCGGTTGAACTGGTCTGTATTGCGATTTCGGGATCACACTAATATTTCCTGTTTCTTCCATGGCTGCAAAGGCAATGTTTTGCGTATCGGTATAGCCTTTCACTCGTAAATTGGACAATAATTCGTTCAATGGCATCTTCGCCTTTTTCAGTCCTTTTCGATCTATATCCCCGTTACGAATCAGCACAATTGGACGCTCATATAAAAGCCATCTTAATTGATTATGTAAGGATAAACGCAAAATAATTTTATAAAGGATCACAACGATTCCAGCATAGATTAATGACTTCCATACATTACTAGTCTCAACGGGCGTACTGATAATATTTGTAAGGACAAAAATATACAATAAATCAATAGTGTTCATTTGGGATACAGCTTTTTTTCCAGTAATCCTTAAAAACAAATATCCCGCAACAAAAATTATGAACGTACGATATAATGTTTCCAAAACTGCTTCACCCCTCAAGGGTTCTTCCCTTTTTGTTAGTATTCTAAGTTTTATGTAGGAATATAACGATTTCGTTCCATTATCAAAAAACACCAGTAAAAAAGGCATTGTTGCAAGAAAGTAACAATGAATTGTACTTTCATTTTAATTAACAAATTTCTCAGCCAACTCCAATCTGAATTAACGAAGTCAACATTTTCAAAGTGTCTTTATCAGTTAATCTTTAGGATTAATGATGGCCAAAACCTGATGGTCTTCCCACTTTCCGTTTATCTTAGCGTTTTTTTTTGCAATGCCTTCTAGGGCTATCTCAGGTGACAATATGGATGGAATTATTGTGACCGTGTACGAATGAAAGTCGTCCAAGCTAAAAGAACCATTCAAATGGTTTTAAGCACTAAAAAACTGGCTAGAAAATATCTAACCAGTTTTTTAAGATTACAGTTGACGTGACTGCTTTATCTTCCTTGAAGAGACTGGAATGCTGCTCACGCATGATAGTAGCAATGCAACAAGTAATAGACTAACGAAAAATCCAAAGCTCAGGCTGAAACTTGATGTCACGTTTAGGATTCGGCTCGCTATTGAAGGGCCAAATGACATTCCTAAAAAGTTGATTAAGTTATAGATCCCCAGCCCCATTGCACTTTTTTCCTTCTTTATCGTGTGGGGAATATCAATATTGATGACAATGGTAAGGATTGTAAAGCTTATATTAATAAGGGCAACGCCAACACTAGCCACTGCAAATTGGTTTACTCCAAAGATGGCTAATAGCAGAAATCCAATGAATTGAAAGACGACAGCAACGACCAATCGACCATTCCCTTGGATGCGGGTTATAGCTGGTCTTATTACGAAGCTCAACAAAAAGGAAAAGATTGATATCCCCGCCAAAATAAAGCCAGTTTTCAAAGCAGAGACATGAAACTGCTGTCCTGCTAATAACGGAAAAAGAAAAATAATTCCCACCATGGCAGCACTATTAATAAAACTAAGCAAAAGGAACCGATTAAAGGCATAGAATCGAAAAACTGACAGATCCATAAATATCCCGACATCTTGACGTTTTCCATGGATCCCCATAAAAAATACAGATAAAACTGTAATGATTAGCAAATATCCATTTAATTTGACTCCTAAAATAAACGTCACGACAAAAGTCAATAAATAAAGGAAGCCTAAAAAATCAAACGGGTGGGTAAGCTTCTTATGATTGGCATATCCGGAGGGCACAAACAAAATAATTCCTAGCAACGTAAAAATAGCCATACTCATTAATAAAAATAGGGAGTGCCAGCCCCAAAAATGAGTAAAGAAGCCTCCGAGCAAAAATCCTATTCCTGAACCAAGTGATAGACAGGCACCTATTAATGTTAAAGCCAGATTGCGTTTAGGGAAGGTGAGATACTGATTCGTCAGGATCATGGATAATGCAATAAACGAGCTACCACCCGCTGCTTGAATAATACGGGCCAAGACCACAACGATAAAATCATTCGTCGTGTACCCTATAAGGGAACCTGTAACGAATAAACTAATCCCAAAAATCAACAAACTTTTAATTTGAAAATAAGAGGCTAGCTTACTATAAGTAATCGAACCACAGGCAATCACTAAAGTATAGGAAATAACCACCCAGCTAATTTTGGAAGCTGTCACCTCAAGCCCATTCATCATTTCAAATAAGGCAACATTAAACAGAAGTGAATTGGCTACCCCGGATAAAACGATTAAACATAATGTGATAATCAACCTATTCTCTTTTTGATTCATCTATTTCTCCTCCATTGTATCAAAGTCATAAAACTTTAGAACTAATAACCAAAAAAGGAGGCTACATTAAAGTGTAGCCAAAAACCCAGGTAAATAGCGGGTGAATGTCTCCTCATTTAATGAGACATATTTTATGACACCCTCACGGTCAATCTTCACCAGATCTGCTTCGGATAAAATTTTTAAATGATAGGAACCATTGGACTTACTTACGCCTAAACTCCTTCCTATATCCGTACACATCGGGCGATTGTTTCCGTAATACAATAAGCGGATGATTGCGATCCTTTTTTCATCTGCTAAGGCATTAAATATTTTTATTCGTTGCATATCGTTTTGTTCTAAAGTCATATGACTATTATATTATTAGAATTCAAATTGTCAACTTCTTTGCCGAATACTTTCTTGGATTTGGCAGGGATGCACAGATTATCAAACCAGTTGGGGTGCATTTTACTATACAAATATTTGCGTAATTTCCGCACAAATCGTTATACATCAATAAAAAATGAGTGGCAAATTAGCATCCAATTCGGCACTCATTTAAAGTAGCATTTTTAATGTTTGCGATAGATAACGGAACCAGTTAGCGTTCCATATGCCTCCTTTTGTACGACGATTAGGTTGAATTGTAAATAACTCTAATTTCTTGCCAAAACAAATCTAGCAAATACGATTGCTTTCGTTGTTTACTATTCTATGTGAAAAATATTTATTTTCACCTTAATCTAACCTAGATTACAACAAATGATGAATCCATTACTTTTTCATGTTTTGCTGTTTCCAGATGGCGTATTTGTCAGGAAGACAAACCGCGCATGGTCGATATCCTGCTGCAATGGCTGTTTGCTCGTCAGCAAAAAACACTCGATACTTCTCATAGCCTCCTCTTTCAAGCGCACGTAATGCTGTTCTACAGTCCATTCGTCCGTAAATTTTGGTTCCTTTATGGCCACCATAAGTTCCAGGAGAATCACTCACGAAAAGTTTGCGATCCGCACCTAGTAATTTGTATTTTTTTAGTTCTTGTTGTTCGTTGAGACCCACACTAGTTTTTTCCATATCAATTTCCCCACTTCCTCATAGATATCGTTTGAGCATTAAAATGAATGCAAACAACTATATATACTCCTTTAAAATAATTCTACAAAAAATGATATAAGCCCTCTATGAATCGAAAATTTCCAAATTGATATAAACGTCAATGAATGGCCAAGGTACCTTTGTCTTTTAATTTGTCAGCCAGTGACATTTTAAACTGCAACTACATAGGATGGCAACAAGTAGGAGGTGTCACGAATGAAGAGATGGTTAAAAGCAGTTATTTTGACATACCTTTCCCTTCTGTTTTTTGGCAGTTTCCTTGCGGTCGGCATGTTGGGTACCGGTGCACTGGAAAATTTTCTTCCATTCATTTCTGATATCAAAATCTTTTTGTATTATTTTTTCGCTGGTGCCATTGGCGGTTCCCTTAGACATCTATACATGTTCTGTACTCACTATATGGAAGACGAGTTACATGATTATCGAAAATGGATTATGTATATTTTTTATCCTATATTTGCTACCGGTACGGCAGTCGTGGCTGTCACTATTATCCAAAGCGGGATCCTTTTAATTCAATTTACGGACTATCAAGACACTCCTTATGCTCCGATTAGCATTGCTTTCTTTGTAGGTTTTGGGTTTAATCGCTTTGTTAATAAGCTTAACACCGTATCTAAAGATATTTTTCAGACGAAGAACAAAAAAATGGACACAGTCGAAGAAGCAAGTGATGAAATTGGTGAGTCCTCTGGTGAACAAACGGAAAGCCTCAACAGTTCACCCCACAATAAATAAAAAAAGTCCGTCATGTGAAAAGTCACATGACGGCTATTGTTTTAATCAATCATCTTTTTTCTAAATTTAAAATTGTAAACAGCCCATTCAAATCATGGATTTCATAGGTAGGAAAAATACCAGTGTTGTTTGGTTTGGCATTCGGGTTGAACCAACAAGTATCAAGCCCAGCAAGCTGTCCGCCTTTAATATCAGAACTTAGAGAGTCACCGATGATTAAAGTTTGTTCTGGTGAAAAATTAGGAATTCGATCAAACACATAATCAAAAAATTCCTTCATTGGTTTTTGGAAACCTGTATCTTCCGAGACAAAGATTCCTTTGAATAACGGGTGAAGACCGGAATCACGCAATCTCTTATCCTGTGTTTTTGAAACACCATTTGTGACAATGTATAATTCATAGTGGTTTTGTAGTACAGAAACCAATTCAAACGCACCACTGATTAATTGGTGGCCTTCCTCTAAATAGCCCCGATAGTTTTTTTCTAAAAAAACACCGTCTGCCAGTTGACCCATTTCCTTAAATAAAAGGGAAAAACGGGTATTGACCACTTCGTCTCGGGATATTTTTCCTTCTTCAAACAAACTCCACAGTCTTTGATTTATTTTTTTATAATTGTCTTCCATTTCCTTAGTTGGCGGGATATTCTGACTTTCAAACAACAGATTTAAGGCTAGCGCTTCAGCGGCAGTAAAGTCTAATAACGTATCGTCAACATCGAAAAGTAAGGTTTGATATTTTTTCAAGATCATTTCCCCTTTGACCATTCATACGTTTATATTTTAACGTAGAAAAACGCCAGGTGCCATAAGTTTGACCCCATAGAACCTTCCCTGTTGGAGTACCCATGGAGTTCAAAAAAAAGAAAGTGTGCCTAAGCAGCAATCAAAACTGAATGGTTTCAGGCACTATGAACTGTAGATTTTCTCCCCTTCATCCCATCATTTGTTTTACTTTTATTCCAGTCCTAACATCCTCAACCGTTCCTTTATATACATTGTAGGTTTCACCATGCTCTTTTACTTCCCCTGCCTTTTTAAATCCCAAACGTTGACAGATTCGATTTCCAGCTTCTGTAATCGCGATCATACCGAATTCCTTTATCACGACTCCAGTTTCCTGAATATCTTTGATCCAATCCAGCAATTCCAGTATTAATGCCCTGCTATATTTCTTCCTGTCTTCATGAAAGATATCGACAATAATCGAAGAAAAATAAATATACACTTCTTTCCCTTTCTTATAAGCTAACGTATGATGACAAATTCTTGATTCATCTATTTGGCCCAACAATAATTGATCATACGTTCTTTTATCTAAAGGAATTAAACTGCTATAGCCTTTTAACTCTCCATTGTCCTCTACAATTTTATATACTCTTTTGTTTCGTTCAAGTAATCGTTCTACAAATGAATGCTTAACTTGCCAATCTTGAGGATATAGCTTTCGGTCCAATTGAATCAGTCCATTTAAATCCGATAATTGACCATAACGAACATTGAGTTCCGACACCGTAAATCCTCCCTTTTGAAAGACGCTCACACGAAACGGTTGGCATTAAACTTTAGGCTCAACCTCATTTATAAATAATTTTTTAATTCCATTGGTGATTTAAGAATCTTAATATAATTCCTATCCTAGGGATAAGATATTCTGAATATACTAAATATTGTGTTAGCCATTTTATCCAAGTAAGGAGACATTGCCATGAATGGACAGGTAAACAGTGAGGTGGTCAAGAAAACAAGTTCCAATCGATGGGCAAGAACAGCAAGAATGTACGGTATTGGTTATATTGCAGCTCTTTTTACAGGGGTAATTTTTGGGCTCTTGTTAAGATTAGTTATGGGAATGATTGCTTATTTCTTTCCTCACCTAGCGAGTGGATTTCATTTGTCAGGAACACTGTTAATTGTAATACTCGGTGTTGCTGTAACATTAGCAAACAGTATTATTTACACATTTCTTTTTCATCGTTCAAGAAAAAGTTGGGTGGTTAAAGGGTTATTATTTGGTTTGTTCCTATTAATTATCTATGGAACTCCTTTGTTTCTATCCAATCCTGGCAATGAATTATTTGGACCACAAGCACCATTAGGAATAGCCTTATTTTCAGTTTCATTTTTTATCGGATCTATCATTCTTGCATTACTAATTGAGTACCATACAAAATGGTTCGACCAATCAAAGGGCAGACAGAAACTTGCCTACGTAAGCTTTGTGATTCTTTCCATCCCAGCAATAATAATGCTAGTAGCTATGTATGTCGAGATTTTCACTGAAATGCTGCCTAAAATATTAAACAACTGACGGAACGGGGTCAGACCCTCAGTACGCTAAAGCGTTAGCACGTTGAGGGTCTGACCCTATCCTTCTAGTCTTTGTGTTTTGTGTCTATGTATTGTTTCCAAGCGGTAATCCCACCATCAAGTAATGTAACTTGGTAATCTTTTTTAGATAAAATTTCTGCACATTTTCTGGCGGAATTTCCGGTTGTACATGTTATGAGAATATCACTGTTTTTGGGCAAAGATTGCAGCCCTTCTACCCCCTTCTCCTCAAGATCGAAGATTATATTCTTAGGGATATTCTGATTCTTAATATTTGTATCTGTAATATGATAATCATTATATTTTTCTTCAGCACGTACATCGAGGAGGAAGATAGATTCATTATTTTGAAGCTTCTCATAAAGAGCTTTGGGTGAAATTACTTTTAATGTCATGTTGAATACTCCTTTAATTATTGATTTTTGAAAATTGGGGTCAGACCCTCAGTTTAGTAAAGCGTCACAGCACTGGGGGACTGACCCCTCACACCATTACACTCTCCCACTTTACTATAGTGGTTTTATTTTCCAGTATCAACAAAAAAAGCTCTAATTTTAGTTTATTGAGGGTTCCGTTTTGAGGTGCAAACTGTCAATTTGAACTACCGGGCAGGTTTGAGAAATAAAATACATCAAATATTCACATTGTAATAAAGAAAAGGTAAGCATAATTGTGCTTGCCTTTTTTATTGAATAATGAACTATTAATATAAATACAATACATGGTGATGAAATTGACTTTTGTAAGTTTAATTTTGCTTTTTTTGTTGTGCTAATTTTACTTTATCCAAAGTTCCAGGCGGTTGTTCAAGCCATTCATTTTGAATCATCAAATACGCAATATCTTTAGCATATTGTGCAATCTCAAGGGAGAGTCTCTCATAATTTAATATTAAATCACTTCGTTGACTTGCGGCGGCGGCTGTTGCATAGTTGCCCGTTCCTGCAGCCGTTAATAACCCTTGATGGAATATGATTAATTTATCAGAAAATACTTCTGCAGTGGAGTTGGTTATCGAAACATCAGAAGATATAGGTGATTGTGAATTATTATCAAGTAATGTAGTAGAGAAAATTTTAACGTGTTTTTCAGAAATGTCCTTTCCTTGTAGCATAAGTTTAATAACTTCTTTCCTTGGTGAAGCTTGTGCAAAAGCTATGGATAATTTAGATCCGATTAAATTATTTTGTATATTCATACTTAAGTGAGAAAGTTCTACTGCATTTAGTGGTCGTTTGTTAGAAAATGGATTTAAACCACTTAAATATTTTTTGCTGTCCACAAAATCCTTTTGTTGAGGATAATCAATATAAGGTGAACGAATATATAGTCCTTTTTCAAGAAGAACCTCCGAACTTTCATCATATAAATCAGCAGTCATATGTAGTGCGTTCTTAAAGAGTTTTCTAATGTCCTTTCTTGTACACATAGATAAAAAACCACTAAAACCCAACATTCCTGCTTTAGACATATGGTTCACATAAGTAATCATGAATGAATCTGTAAATAACCGAGGGGCATTTAGGTTAACATCACTATCTGAAAAACCATTCGGAATAGGGAAATTTCTTGTTGATAAATTTCAGTTATTTTGGCAAGAATTTCATCTGAAATGCTACGCCCTTTTTCAATAATTGACCTTACTTCTGAATCTTCAACAGTTCTTAGAAAATAGTTTAGAATTTGAATTGACATACTATTATTCATATAAGATGTCCAAAGAGACGCTATTTCTGACGAAGTAAGTTTAATTATTCTTTCATCCATAATTTGAATTCCTTCCAATATATGAGTTGTGTTAGAATTATTATTTGTAAATTAAGAAATACTATTCAAAATAAAATAGTAGAATTGTTATGACCGCTTATGGTTTTCGAAGGTCTATAAAGTAGAGCTATTTTTTATCGCTCACACCCAATAAACCCACTATACGACACATAGTCCTTCGTACCCCAAATCCTTATTTTGCTCTTTTTTGCTAGATTTTCATCAGTTCTAAATAGGTTAAGATATTTATAGGGTGGATTCATGATATACGCTACCCGTGCATATCCTTCCTTAATCAGTGTTTCTTGAACGGACTGTCCGTCTACATAAACATATGCAAGTAATCTGCCGTAGGAATCTCTTGACGGTCCTTCCTCCAGCTCCAATGATAGACTTCCGTCTCTTACTAACTCGTTATTTCTTTGGAAAGCTTCCTCTGCAAATGGCTGGACACACATTCCTGGCTTTTTCGATTCAGGGGTATCGACTAATATATAACGAATGGTTTCAACCTCCCCCTTTACTCTTGCTTTAATTGTATCCCCATCGATGGTTTCCACTATTGTAATAGGGATTTGCTCAAGTGCCTGGTCCACCTCTCCTCCAATAAACACGTCCTTGGCAGTATGGTTGACTGGACGATTTTCAACTGTGATTGTTTCTGAAGGATGAGCAGCAATAAGTGATGCAGCTACGGTGAAGGCCGCTCCCGCTAATTTCTTCCTCATGTTCTACTCCTCCTCAGTTTCATCCTTCCATCCTCTGGTTTTGCTGGTTTAAACTAGTCTGTTCAATACATTCAACTGAATGATTACCGACTCCTTTTGAATCAAGTTATCATTTTGACCCAATTGGGGTTCACTCTGTGATTCTTCCCGTATACCACTTCGTATGGTCGAAGATCACTTTATTCCAAGTCCCAGAGATTAAATAGCCCTGACGTTCAAGATTATGTACAGTCCGCTTGATGGTACTCACCGACCAAAGGGGCAGCTGCTTCTGCTAATCCAAATAGGTTTAATACACCTACCGTTTCCCTATAATCACATCCTTACTAATCTTTAGCGAAGAATGTGTTTGTTGGGAAACTACCGCCTCATTTAGGCCAATCCTTACAGCCAATGACGGAATAATCGTGACAGGATCTTCTTTCATTAACAAATTGTTCATTCCTACTTCTCCTTTTTATTCTCTAGTTTGGATGCGTGATTCCATCGATTTGGTCATCCGTTCTCTTCTATATAGAAATAAAAAGTGAAAAAGGACAGGGTAGGTTAAAGCGTAAATGTTGATATTTGATACCTGACCTGAATATTGATAAAATCAGGGTAAGAACAAACATTCGGCATTGGTATACCTGCCATTATTTATATTCGTTGTATAATCCTTATTCAACAGGGCAGAAGAATCAAAAACTGAATGATAAAAGGATGAAGAGCTATGACAAATAACATTCAACAGAGAAGAATAATTTTAGATTTAGCAGTTACTTTAGACGGTTTTATAGAAGGGAAAAATGGAGAGGTTGATTGGTGCATAATGGACCCTGATATGGGGTTCACTGATTTTTTGAATCAAATTGATACTATTCTATATGGTAGAAAAAGCTACGATTTATGGGGACAATATTTTCCAAAAAGTGAAAACTCTGATATCGAAAAGGATATTTGGAAATTAGTTCATAGTAAAAAGAAATATGTGTTTTCCAAAACACAAAAAGAGCCTGATAATCAAGCAATATTTATAAATGATAATATTCTTGAAGAAGTAAATAAATTAAAGAAAGAGTCTGGTAAAGACATCTGGCTATATGGTGGAGCAAATCTCATTACAACTTTTATAAATTTAGGGCTTATTGATGAAATTAGATTATCTATTCACCCTGTTGTTTTGGGAGAAGGAAAACCGATGTTTATTGATATAAAGCAGAGAATAAATTTAAAAATGGTTAATACAAGAACATTCTCGTCTGGCGTTGTGCAAATAATCTATCATTGGAATGGTGACTAATAATATTCCTCACCTCAAAGATATATTATTTTGTGTGTGACTCAATTTTCCGAGTCACTTTTTTTTACAATTTTAATTGCTTAAGAATATAAAAAGATCTCAAACTATTTATGATACAATAGAGAGATAGACAAATATTTACATAGATTAGGGAGTGGAGTATTGAAATCGATCTTATTAAAATTTGGTTTATTAACAACTCTTTCTGTTGGTTTAGTTGCTGGAAAAGCATCAGCAGAAGAAATGGATTGGGCTACAAAATGTTTGTCAATGGGTGATATTCAGACAGGTAAAAATCCATCTTATCAACAAATTAATTGTTTATTAACGAACGCTGCATTAAGTAAGAATATACCACCTGAAGTTGTAAAAGCGGTCGCTGAGCAAGAATCTGCTTGGAGGCAGTATGATGCAAACGGTGAAGTTGTTTCTGACATTAAAAAAGGAATCGGTATTATGCAAGTTACATTTAAAGAACCAACTATAGACACCGTTAAAAGACTCAAGGACGATATCATTTATAATATTGAGACAGGGGTGAATATTTTAAATGAAAAGTATGAATTACAAAATCCTTCTAGTGATCCTAGAATACCTAGAATAGCGGGTGCTGGAAGAGAAATCATTGAAAACTGGTATTTTCCTGTCATGGCATACAATGGCTTAGTGCCACCGAACAGCCCAATTTTCCGTAGCGATGGATCTAGAAATTGGAATACGTATCAAGATCAAGTATTTAGAAAAATTAAAAATGGAAGCTTTTACGATGATACCGACTTAGCTCAGTATCCATTTGAGTATAATGATTTCGATTACAAAACAGATAACAGTACAGTTTTTAAGTTTAATAAATTTGACTATGTTTTAACTGATGTGCTCCATGAGTCAGGTTATTTGCTAAAAAAAGGTGACGTTGTATTAGTTACCGAAAATAAGACGAAATTAAGAGAGCAGCCTACCCAAGATTCTAAATATAGTGAACATCCTTTAAATAAGACGTTTATTATCAATGGAGCTTTTGAATACACTAAGCTAGGTAGCAAAGATTATAATGAAAAGCACTATGTTTGGTTCCCAGTTAAATCTACTGATGGAGCATTATCAGGTTATATCTCATCTGCTTATCTAGCTAAAAAGAAAGATTTCGTTGCTCCAATTGTAACTGGGGTTAAAAATAATTCGAATTATAATAAAGATGTAAAGATTACTTTTGATGAAGGTACCGCCTTATTAAATGGAGCTATTTTCAAAAATGGTGCTACAGTTACAAAAGACGGCAAATACACGTTAGTTGTAAAAGATGAAGAGAGTAACACAACAACAATTAAATTTACAATTGATAAAACTAGACCCGTTACACCATCGATGAATAGTGTTTCAGATCTTTCGACTACTGTAACAGGGAAAGCTGAAGCTGGAACCACTGTGAAATTATCAATCAACGGTAAGTACCAAAAAAGCACAACAGCGGCATCAAGCGGCAACTACAAATTTACGATTTCGAAGCAAAAAGCCGGAACAACAATTAGTGTAACTGCCACAGATAAAGTAGGAAATGTAAGTGCATCGAAGAGTTTAAAAGTCGTTGATAAGACTCCACCAGCTATTCAAAGTGTTAATAAGGTCACTTCTAAATCTAAAACTGTAACTGGAAGCGCCGAAAAATACGCTTCAGTGAAAATCTATAGAGGAAGTACACTTATTGGCAAAGGGTCGGTTTATTCAAATGGCAAATTTTCAGTAACTATAAAAACTCAGAAAGCTAATACTTATTTAAAAGTTTACGTGATTGATAAGGCTGGTAATAAAAAATACCGGACGATTAAAGTCGTAAAATAATCCATACGATGCGATAAGAAGTGAATCTCTTATTGCATCGTATTTTTTTAGGCAATCTGGATATAAAAGTGGAGAAGTGCAAAGCTTGTTGGAGCTCAGTTTGACGGTTCCGGTCGGACCATCCTAGATGTGGGTTTGTTCCCTTCTCTCTCACTTTCATATCTCCCTCTTAAAATATCCCGCTATTGCTGGAACACTCCCGAATACCTTCTTCATGTCACGAAACGAAATCACATCATTTCCTCTATCTTCACTTCAGTATTAATTTAAAAGAGTATCAAATTTTCCTTCCCCTGCATCATAGTAATTGCCTTACTTTTATTCCATTCCTAACGTCCTCAACCGTTCCTTTATATACACTGTACGTTTCACCCTGTTCGATTACTTCCCACACTCTAGTAAATCCCCCACTCTGTCAGATTCGGTTCCCTTCATCTTTAATCGCAATTCATTCCGATCTCCTCTATTACAACTCCTGTTTCCTCAATCTCTTCAATCTCTTCAATCCAATCTAGAATGACCATGGGGAAGGTTCTTCTGGTCTACTTTATTCAATTTGAACCATGAGAACCGTCCCTGCGGTATTCTATTAAATTCACAATAATCCTACACTAACAATTAACCATTCCTAAGTTATTATTTAATTGTTGATTTTTTTCAGGAGGAAAAACTTTCATGCTTGATGTGAATACATCCTTAAATAAACAAGAGGAGAAAATGAAGTCTCTCACAGGTCCCATCGATCTACAATATGATGAATTGTCTTCTTTTTTACAAGAAAATGGAGGAAATCATGTCTCTCATTTGATTTTCTTAAAAGATAAAGAAATTTTTAGGACGAAAAAGCGAGATGTATTAATCGTATATAAACGCATAGCTAATAAATTATAGTGTTAGGTGATCCAATTGGAGCTGAAGTAAAAATTAAGGATGCCATAAAAGAATTCTGTGAATATAGCAAAAGCAGAGGCTTTAAACCTGTTTTCTATCAAATAAGCCCACAGTTTATGCACTATTACCATGATTCGGGTTTTCGATTTCTCAAGGTGGCGAAGAGGGGTTAGTGAATCTCCAACAATTTTCTTTACAAGGAAAACAAGGAGCAAAATTACGAACCAAATGGAATAAATTTACGCGTAATTCTAATACTTTCCGCGTAGTCCAACCCCCTTATTCTAATCACCTGCTTTCCGAAATAAAAGATATTTCAGATTCATGGTTAGGAAGTCAGAAGGAAAAAGGGTTTTCGGTCGTCTCTTTTAGCAAAGCATATGTTTCACGTTTCCCTATCGCCCTATTACACAACCCTGAAGGGAAAGCCATTGCTTTTGCAACTCTAGCATCTGATTATAAAAATAAGGTTACCATTGATGAGAAAGTATTCAAATAGTCCTTATGGAACCATGGATGTTTTATTTATTCATATCTTTCAATGGGCAAAAAACAACGGCTACCAAACCTGTGGTTTAGGCATGACACCATTATCAAATGTAGGCAGCTGCCAACATTCAAATACAAGTGAAAAAATTATTCGTTTAGCCTATCTTTACGGAAATTCCATGTACAATTTTAAAGGTTTAAAAGAATTTAAAAGTAAATTTACTTCTAATTGGGAACCCAAATATTTAGCTTACAAAAAATCCTTACTGCCTTTAACCCTTTTACACTTGCTTTTTCTTATCAACTATAAACGAAGAACCATAAATAAGATGGTAACAAAAGATATTCCTTTTAAGAATGCTATCACAAAATGGCGTTTAAAAGACTATAATGAGAGTCTGTAATGATGCTGGTGAGTAAAGAACTATTTCTTAAATTTATTAAGTACAGTGTTGTGGGCTGCATAAGCGTGCTCATTTATTTTCATTCTGTTTTCATTTTGGTTGAACTTTTTGATAAAGATTCGATTTTTTGATCAACAATTTCCTTTATCATCATGAGTTTTATTTCATTTCTATTAAACAAAAAATATACCTTTGGCAGCGACTTCTCCTACAATCAATTGTTGCGTTTTCTCGTTGTTTCTGTCATTGGTTTCACCTTGAATTTCGTTATTATGTATTTAGTTGTAAATGTACTTTCACTTCATTATTCAATCGGTGAGCTAATAACAACATTATTAATCCCCATCATCAATTTTATTTTAAATAACTATTGGACATTTAAATAAGACTGTTTGACGGCCGGAGGAACGGTTCTGATGGATTTTTAATAGTAATCGTCCCACGTTCCATTAATGCAGTGATTCGCATGGGACTGACCCTATTTAAGTTTGAGGGCGTTTATCTTTCTTAGGTTCACAATTAGTTAGAAGGAAACTCATTGGAATATACGGATGTTTTTTAAGTCGGTTTATCGATTAATTTTCTAGGTCCCCAGTTAGTGTTAGGCTGTTTTAATAGGAAAAAAGCCAGATCCAATATTGGACCTGGCTCCGCAGTTTATGAAAATTTAGTGATTCATTATTTATAGTAGTTTTAACGTTGTCCTGTATAGTACCTCGCACCCAAGAACCACATCTTCAAAAGAACTCCACTCATCTGGATGATGACTTATGCCATTCTTGCTCCTTACAAAAATCATTCCAATGTCTGTAAGTTCTCCCAACACCATCGCATCATGAGCAGCCCCGCTTGGTAATTCATAAACAGGATGCTGTAATTCTTGCAGAGAATCTTTTACTGCTTTCATCACTATTGGTGAACTCATCACAGAAGATAGGGATTGAACCTGCCTGATTTTACACCCTAAACCACGGTTTGCAGCAATTGTCCGAATGGAATTATAGATTTTAGTAACCGTATTTTCTCGCCGTTCATTCGATATATCCCGAACATCAAGTGTAAAATCCACTCTCCCAGGAATGACATTACTACTTCCAGGTTTTACTTCCAATTTTCCTACTGTCGCAACACTTCCGCTACTGTCCTCCGCTATGTCCTCAATCGCTAATATACATTCTGCTACAGCTGTTAAAGCATCTTTTCTCTCTTTCATCCAGGTCGTTCCTGCATGCCCCGCTTCTCCCATGATGGTTACTTCCGCCCATTCTCCACCAGAGATTCCCGTAACTACTCCAACAGCTAAATCTTTATTTTCTAACACTTTGCCCTGCTCAATATGTACTTCAAGATAAGCTTTTACGTCATTTTTACCTAACTGAGCTTGTTCTAAAAGGTCTGGATTAATGTGATTAAAATATTCCCCTTCTAAACTGGCTTGCTTCATTGCCTCTAGATAGGAGATTCCATCTTTATCTGTTGCTAAAGCTAAATTTTTCTTTAATTTTTCCGACCCTTCTGTCCCAACCAAAGCGGTACTGCCGACAAAAGCATAATTAAAACGAGCCCCTTCCTCATCTGTTAAGGATACAACCTTTATCGTTCTCTCAGGTTCAATTCCCTTTTCTTTCAGAGTACAAAGGACCTCAACACCCATTAGAACACCCATGGCCCCATCGAAACGCCCGCCTGAATTAACGGTATCCAGGTGAGACCCAATAAGAATAGCAGGTAGTTCTGGATTTTTACCGATTATTTGCCCAAAGATATTCCCAGCTGTGTCCATATAAGGGGATAAATCCGCTTGTTCTAAAAGTTTCAGAAACCATTTTCGTGCTTCGATATCCTTTTGATCAAATGATGTTCGAGTGACCCCGCCATTGTCTTCTTCCCCTTTTTTTCCTAGGTCCATTATTCGGTCCCAAAGACGGTTTCTATCAATCGTAAAATTTAAACTCTCCATGAAATTTGCTTCCATAGGATTAAATTCTCCCTTCATTTGAATGTCGATTAGAAAGGAAATCCTGCTGTTTCCTTCTGGAAAAAGCAGGATTCCTAATTATTTCTTATTGGCGGTGAAAATGAGACCTGTGCCAAAGTTAAAGTTTTATCTCTTCAATAAATTAAGAACGGATTGTACCATTAATTTAACTCCAATTTTAATGGCATCTTCGTCAATCATAAATTTCGGGTGATGCCACCCATATTTAATCCCTTTTTCTTGATTCCCAGAACCAAGCCAAACATAGCAGCCAGGTACTTCTTTCTGGTAAAAAGAAAAGTCCTCACCACCCACGGTTGGTTCTGCCAGTATCGTATTTTCTTTCCCAACGATTGTCTCAGCTGCTGACTGAACAATTTCTGCCACCTGGGCATCATTATAACAGCAGGCTGCAGAAACTCATACTGTATCTCTACTTCCCCACCATGTGTTGCCACGATAGTTGTAACATTTTATATCATTTTCTAAAGGAATATTCAGTACACGTTGAGTTGGACAATGAATTTCTATATCTGATAATAAATTGTTTTTTTGAATCAGTCGTAATTATTGCTTCAAGAGTTGATTGTTCTTTGCTACAGTCTGAAAATAAAAAAACTTATCGAAGATACTTTTAAGAGCCTGCAGTTTTTTTGGAAGAGGGCATTGATCCTCAACAAACTAATTTTGAATTACCTCAGCAAAATATAATACGCCCGGAGAATCTTATCGTACTAAGTGTAGAAAAATACAACAACATTAAAGGAAAAACATAAGTTCCTTTTTGGGTAAGATTTGTTTCATAACAGTATTCCGACTGTTTCTTTCTCTCTAGCCTTGTTGTGGTATGTTTTTCCTTATAAATAATAAAAAATCCCCGGTAAATCTTCCAAAAAGGTTGGATCATACCGTGTCGTCCTCTTTTTTTCTTCCATTTATCAGTACTACTTAATTTTTTAATAAAATTAAATTACGAACGAATAGAAAGTTAACATAATATATTTATTGTTAATATTTTAAAACTTGATTATTCCCATTTCAGTCAAATTCCATTCCTAATAATAGGATAATAGGTTTACGTTAATTCATATTCACTTATTTAGTATGATTAAGATTTAACTTGCTCTTGTGCCAAAACAAATGAATTACTAAATGTCCCAATCTCTTTAATTATACATTCAATGGTATCTCCGGCACCGACAAACTCTGCTCCAAGCGGACTGCCAGTCAAAATGATATCCCCTGGCTTAAGGGTCATCACTTTTGTCAGATAGTTTACCATTCTTCGGATTGGAATAATCATTAGCTCCGTTGGACTATTTTGCTTCTCCACTCCATTCAGTCTTGCTTCCACCTTCACAGTAAATGGATCTAATTCTGTCTCAATAACTGGCCCTAGTGGTGTAAAGGTATCAAAGGACTTTCCAATGGTCCAATGCCCGTCCTGATGAAAAAATTGAGGAGCTGTTACATCGTTTCCAACCGTGTATCCGAACACGTATTCCAACACTTCTGATTCAGGAACATTTTTAGCTTCCTTACCAATGACAATGGCTAACTCTGATTCGAATTTCACCTTTTCGATCCCTTCTGGAATGATGATATCTTCCTCAGGCCCAATAACGGAGGATGTTGGTTTAAAAAAGAATACCGGAATTTCTGGAAGCTCTGAAGGTCGGTCTTCCAGTTTAGAAACATAGTTTGCTCCAATTCCAATAATTTGATTAGGCTTTATAGGTGCCAGCAGTGTTACGTCGGTCATAGAAAATATTTGTCCTGTATACTCCCAATCGCCAAAAATATCTCCATTAATTTCTTGTATTGTGTTTTCGGAAATCACACCTGAGTAAACGGTCGAACCTTGAGTAAATCTAGTAAATTTCATTGCGATACTCCCTTTCAAACAGTGTATTTTATTTCAAATTTTTTTCGAGCCTTTCCCGTTTTGACAACAGCCTCGGCAACTCCTAATGTGACTGCGTTCCCTACTCTTTTATCAAAAGGATGAGGAAATTATTGTTTTACGGCAAATTTAGCCTTTGCTTCTGCACGTCTTCGGTGAAGAATCGGCTCCGTGTAGCCATTTGGCTGATCATAGCCTTCAAAAATCAAGTCACAGGCGGCCTGGAAGGCAACGGATTCTTCATAGTTCAGAGCCATGTTCCGATACAAAGGGTCTCCTGCATTTTGTTTATCTACTACTTGGGCCATGCGATGCAATGTTTCAAGGATTTGCTCTTTTGTACAAATTCCATGGTGGAGCCAGTTTGCCAAGTGCTGGCTGGAAATTCGTAATGTAGCACGGTCTTCCATTAATCCCACATTATTGATATCTAACACTTTTGAGCAGCCAACACCCTGGTCAACCCAGCGGACAACATAGCCTAAAAGAGTTTGACAGTTGTTGTTAAGTTCTTCCTGAATCTCCTCAGGAGTCCAGGAAGGTTTTTTAACTACTGGGAATTGTAGGATATCCTCTCGAAAGTCTGCAGTCAGATGGAGCATTTGGTTCTGCACCTCTCTGACATCTACTTCATGGTAATGCAATGCGTGCAATGTCGCAGCAGTTGGAGATGGCACCCAAGCTGTATTTGCTCCGGTTTTTACATGACCGATTTTTTGCTTCAGCATTTCCGCCATTAAATCAGGCATGGCCCACATGCCTTTGCCAATCTGTGCACGGCCTTTTAAACCACTTGAAAGTCCAGCAATCACGTTTGATTGTTCATAGCCCTGCAGCCATTTAGATGATTTCATATCATTTTTGCGAATCATCGGACCCGCTTCCATGGAAGAGTGAATTTCATCACCGGTTCTGTCAAGGAACCCGGTGTTAATAAAAACAATCCGATCTTTCACCTGCTTAATGCATGCCTTTAAGTTCAAACTGGTTCTGCGTTCTTCATCCATCACACCGATTTTTAACGTATTGCTCCCGAGTCCAAGCAGTTTTTCCACGCGGTCAAAAAGCTGATTGGCAAAAGCAACCTCTTCTGAACCATGCATTTTAGGTTTAACGATATAGACAGAGCCCTTTTCAGAGTTTTGGTATGGCCCATTTCCTAAAAGCGGATGTTTGGCAATAAGACTTGTAATCACCGCATCCAAAATTCCTTCATAAACTTCCTTACCGTTTTGATCTAAAATGGCACTATTGGTCATCAAATGTCCAACATTGCGGACAAATAGCAAGGAACGGCCTTTCAACGTAATTTTCTCTCCAGCAGCAGATAAGTAATGGCGGTCCGGATTAAGCGTCCTTGTTATCGTCTTATGGCCCTTTTTAAAAATGGCGGAAAGATTTCCTTTCATAAGTCCCAACCAATTTCGATAGACCAGCACTTTATCTTCAGCATCTACCGCAGCTACGGAATCTTCGCAGTCCATAATGGTAGTAATTGCGGATTCAAGGACAATATCCTTCACACCAGCCTCATCCGTTCTCCCAATCGAATGATTCTGATCGATTTGTATGTCAAAATGAAGTCCATTATTTTTCAACAAAATGGCAGATGGGGCTTCCTTAGATCCCTGGTAGCCGACAAACTTTGCCTCATCTATTAACCTTGTCGTCGAACCATTCCTTAATGTCACCTTTAGTGTCCCATCTGCTACTGTGTAGGAAACGGCGTCCTTATGAGTGGCATCCTTCAATGGAGCGGACTTGTCAAGAAAATTCCTGGCAAAATCTATCACCTTTGTACCTCGGACAGGATTGTAACTGCCCTCACGACTCGCACCCTCTTCTTCACTGATGGCATCTGTTCCGTATAGGGCATCATACAGGCTTCCCCATCGAGCATTAGCTGCATTAATGGCGTAGCGGGCATTATTGACTGGGACAACTAACTGCGGGCCGGCTTGGGCGGTGATTTCGCTATCAACATTTTCAGTTGTAATCTCAAAATCTTCTACTTCCGGTTCAAGATAACCAATTTTGGTTAAAAAAGGAATGATAGGATTGGAAGTCAAAGTCATTACTGTTTTCGCGATACCATGTATTAAGTTTGTTTTGAATATTATCACGAACCGCCAGCAATTCCTTGTTTTTAGGGGATAAATCGCCGATTAACTTTTCAAAACCGAACCAAAATTGATTCTCATCCACCCCACTTCCTGGAAGGGCTTCTGAATTAATAAATTCATAGAGTTCCTGAGCCACTTGAATTTTTCCTTTTTGTACATATTGTGTCATCGTACATACCTCCTTTGGTTACTTAAAAATTTATGTAGAACCTAGAGTATCAATTGATTTTATAAAAATGGCGTGCCCAAACTGAAATTCGTTTAGGAACGCCATTTTTTTAAAAGTTATTTTAATAAATAACAATCTTTTATGTCACGATGAGGCAAAACTCTTACCGTTCAGATAATAAGCGGACTCCTGAAATGTGCTGAATGCGACTTCTACCTCTGGAATTTCGAGTGCTTGAATACCTTTGGTTATAATTTTGGCAAATTGGTCTTGAATTTCCTGTCCGCGATCAAACCATTTTACTTCAATTAATGGATGGCAAGGAACTTCATGGCCATTAAATATATAGGTTGAATTGACAATTTCTAAGGTGAAATTGTCGGTCCCACATGCACATAAATCTGCCAAATCCTGTACTAAAGAGGTACTAATCGTTTTAACCTGATCAATCGAAACTCCTCTAATGAATAAATGTGGCATACAAATCCCTCCTTTAACCAGATGATAAATTTTTAAAAAAATGTCAAATTGACACGAATTTATCTAATGGCCATATCAAATCTACTAATGGAATAGCGATCAATTGGTATCGATGTTTCCCCATCGAGAATTAATTCAGTCATAAGCGTTCCTATTAGCGGCGATAGAGTTACACCGCTATGGGTAGCGGCCACATAAAGGTTTTCAATACCCGGGATATTCCCCAGAATAGGAAAACCATCTTCCGGCATGGCTCGAATTCCTGAAAAAGCGCGAACAACCTTGGCTTTTCTCAATTGCGGAACATAATGGACAGCCATATTCGCCGTTTCTTGAATGACATCCAATGTAGTTGCTCTATTAAAGCCTTCTTCTTCCATGGAATATCCGATTAATACCTCCCCATTATAGGCCTGTCTTAACCCGCTGATCGTATAATTTAAAAACGGTTTTAGGGGTTCGGTAACAAGAATTTGACCTCTTAACTGGTTGACCGGAACGCTGATGTCAATTAATTTTCCTAATTCTCTTGACCAGGTGCCGCCAGCAAGAACAAGATTCTTACAAGCATACGTGCCCTTTTGCGAGACAACAATGAATTTTCCAGGAAGCTTTTGAATCTCCGTTACTTTATTATAAGTAGAGTATTGAACCCCATTTTTCTTGGCCGCCCTCATATACATATCCACTAACCGAAAAGGATTGACATTTCCATCAATGGAGCTATACGTTGCGCCGACAACCTCCGGATTGAGCGATGGTTCTTTTTCTAAGGCCTCCTCACGGGATAAAACCTTAATTTTGATGCCAATTTTTTTGTAGGACTCCGCAAGCCGTAACGCCTTTTCACGATCCGCTTCATTAAAAAATGGAGAAAGCCCGCCAGTCCGTTTATATTCCACATCCCCTATTTTTTTTGATAAATAAGGATAAAGTTCGGCACTGTACATATTAAATTCCGCATACCATGATGGTGTTTTATTATGAACCCATACCCACGCTTGTGTGGATCCTGAAGTTCCCGACAGTGGGAATTTTTGATCCAGCACCAGAATTCCATCTCTATTTCGTTCCGAAAGGTGATAAGCGATACTGCTGCCGACGACCCCTCCCCCGATAATGATTGTTTCATAACTTGTTTCCATTTATCTCACCTTCCCATCCTCTAGCTCCACCTCATCTAAAACAGATTTCACTGAGGAAAATGAGGTACTATTGGTTGCAAGTGTTTCAAGCTTAATTGGACTGATCGGCATCCTCATACGTGGTAAAGGAATCTCATGAAAAGGTATTCCTGTTTTCTCATGAATAATAACTGACACCAAGCTAGTGCATATTTTTGACTGGCATGGTCCCATTCCGCAGCGTGTCATTCTTTTAATATCATCAAATCTTTTGGCGCCATTCGAAATAACCGCCTCGATTTCTTCGTAACTAATTTCTTCACATCGACAAATAATCGTGGTTTTATCCAATTGATTCACCTTCTTGTCTCTTAATTTTTTAAACTAAGAGATAAATTGGTCCTTAAGGACTGGATGTTCAAAGTTTTCAACATGCTGATTTCTTGCTTTCCATATCTCCTGATAAAGCTTCGTCTCCAGAATCTCGAGTTCTCTCCATAGGGCCAGGGTCTCGCTATCGGCCTCGTGCTTACTGATGGCACCCAAAGATGCACAAATACTAACCCCTGCGATCATACCAGTTACTAGTAAAGCACCCTGAGAACTGATTCCGGCAGCGTTCCCTGCTAAAAAAACATCTTCCCGGTCAGTTTGTAAATATTTGTTGTATTGTGGGACCCAGCCTCCTAGTTCTTTTTGATAACCGAAGGAACAGCCAAGCTGGTAAAATACATCTAGAATTGGCGACCGGCCGCCATCAATACAGACGACATCAACACTTAGGGTTAGAATCTGTTCTCTCTGATCGATATCAATTTCTTCGACTTTTCCAACTCCCCTAGCTTCTTTGATGGATGAATTCACAAAAATCGGAATACCCTTTTTCTCAACCTTTTCCACCTTTTCTGCATCCTGTGCCGTTACGGTGGGATTATTTTCAACAATCCCCTTTATCTGTACACCGATCTCAGAAAGCTGGAGGGCCACTTCCATCGCAAAATCACTGGATCCAACGATAATCGCCTGTTTACCAGGCAGGACAAAATCTCGATTTATTAATGTTTGGGCTGCACCTATGGTCATGATTCCCGGGAGCGTCCATTTCGGAAAAGCGATCGCATTTTCAGCGGCACCGGTAGCCACGATAATTTTTTTCGCTTTAAGTGGAAATACATTGACTTCATCTGTTAGACCAACACTACCATCCTTGTAAAAACCAATTACGCGATGACCTAGCAAACAACGAATGTGGGAATCTTCTACATATCTCGTTAAAAGTCCAGCCAGCTCAAACCCCCGCATAGGCTGATAGGAAGAAGGCAGCGAATGAAGGACCTGGGTCTGTTGAATCAATTGTCCGCCTATAGACAAAGACTCATCTACAATGGTTACATCTAAACCTCTTGAGGCTGTTTCCAAAGCGGCAGTAAGGCCTGCGGGACCAGCACCAATAATAAGAACATCAGTCTCCACGTACTTCACTCCTTACATCTGGATCTCCATCATTCGGATAAATCTTCATGCCTTCTTCGACCTTAACCATGCACGTTCGTACATGATCCTCCCCGTTAACTGTCATATAACAGCTGCAGCATCTGCCTCGTGAGCAGAACAAACCCCTTGGCTGAATTAAATTCCTGCTCTGGCCCAATTTTTTTATATCATTCGCCAACAAGGCTGCTGCCACGGATTGGTGTTCATAGGCAGTTAGCGGTTCATCATTAACAAAGATTGTTACTTGTTTTTGAAGCTGATTCCCCAAAAGGGGATGATGTTTGATGTGCAATAAAAACACCTTCTTATGAATTTTTCGACTCAAATACTTTTCCTACGCCTAATACTCTTTCGATGACGATCATTAATACCACGGTTAGAAGAATCATGATACTAGAAACAGAAGTGATGATAGGATCATACTGATATTGCATATAGGTATAAATCCGCACAGGCAGTGTCACCACATCCGTACTAACAATAAATAATGCAACTGTTAAATCGTCGAAAGAGGTAATGAAGGCAAAAATTGCTCCTGCAATGACCCCAGATTTAATGATTGGAAGTGTAATTTGAAAGAATACTTTGAGGCTTCCCGCCCCTAGATTCATTGCAGCTTGCTCAATCGTACGATCAAACCCTACTAAACTAGCTACAACCAGACGCATAACAAAAGGAATGGTTAAGATAATATGACCAATAATTAAAGCTGCCGGACTCGCCGCCAAACCAATCCAAGAAAAAAACTGCAAAAGCGCTACCCCGAATACAACGGAAGGGATCAACAGAGGTGAACCAACTAATTGCATGATGGCTGTTTTCCCTTTAAATTGATATCTGACAACCGCTATAGAAGCCATCGTTCCGATAATCGTTGAAAGGATTGCGGTACCAAAAGCAACAGTGATACTTAGCATGAAGGACTGCATAAATTCAGGATGATTAATTAATTCGACATACCACCTTAAGGTGATCCCTTTGGGTGGAAACACAATAAACTCAGTGGTTGTCAGGGAAGACAATAAAATAACAACAATCGGGGCAGCCAAAAAGATGTAGACCAGCAGACAGAAGAGATTTAAACCGAATTTTGGTAATGCCTTTCTCATTGAATGGCCACCCCTTTTTTGGAACTGGTAAGCAATTTGCTATAAATAATGATGGTAATAGTGGCTATAAAGATTAATAGGAACCCAATGGCCGAACCATAAGGCCAATTCAGCATCACTGCAACCTGTTCATATGTAAGGAATGACATCACTTTTACCTGCGGACCACCTAAAATCGCAGGCGTTACAAAGGAACTCACTCCTAAACTGAACACCATAACGGAACCTGCAAATATACCGGGCAGCGTTAATGGCAAAGTGATGGAGAAGAAGGTTCGAATGGAGCTGGCACCAAGATTTTGTGAAGCACGGATCACAGAAGGATCAATTCGTTCCAGCGAACCCATAATACTTAAAACCATATAAGGAAACAGAACGTGCACCATTCCTATGACCACGCTAAACTCCGTATAAAGCAGGGTTAACGGTTTATCAATCAACCCAAGATTCATTAACGTATTATTAACCACCCCATTATTCGATAACAAAATGACCCAGCCATAACAACGGATCACCATGCTGATTAACAGTGGGGACAGAACTAAAAGGGTTAAATAATTCTTGATCTTACCCTTTGCTTTTGAAATTTGAAAGGCTACTGGAAACGAAATAACAATCGCAGCCAGAGTAGTAATCAACGCTATTTTTACCGTACGCCATACCACCCCAAGATAAAATTTATCTGAAATAAATTTAAGATAATTCTGGAGCGTCCAGTCATGGCCAATTCCGCTTGCTGCGTCAAAAGTCTTAAAGCTTGTGATAAAAAGGAAGAACAAAGGAAGCAAAAAGAAGAAAATAAAGATACCAAGGGTCGGAAGTAATAAAAGCAAATAATCAAGCTTTTTTTTCGTTAAATTCTTTTTTTTCTCCTTGATTAGCAGTTCCTTTTCCTGATACGCTGTTTCAGCCTGCATTAGATCAAGTCACCTCACTTTTTGAGCGCTAATAAATCTTCTGAATTCCATTTAATACTTACATGCTGCCCTTCTTTAATATCATCAGGATTTAACATCGTATTGGGAATATCGGCAATTACATGTTTCTCCTTGTTTAATAAAATGTACCGGGTTTTCGCACCCAAGAACATTTTCCTTTCAACCTTAACCTTAAGACCTTCAAAATCATCCAGCAAAATTTGGATTTTTTCTGGCCTGATATAAAAGTCAATCACATAATCCTTGGCACTAAAATCCCTTATAACCTGTTCATAGCCATCAAAAGACACTACGCATTGATTATCACCTAATGTTTCTAGCACCTGTCCTTGAATCTGGTTGACTTCGCCAATAAACCTAGAAACGAAATCAGTCTGTGGGTGGTTGTAAATAGCCACAGGAGTATCGAGCTGTTCAATTCTGCCTTCATACATAACCGCGATTCTGTCTGAAATGGCAAGTGCCTCTTCCTGATCATGAGTGACAAAAATGGTCGTAATCCCAACCCTTTTTTGAATTTCCACGATTTCTTCACGCATTTCTTGACGAAGTTTGGCATCCAGATTGCTTAGTGGTTCATCTAAAAGCAAAACTTTCGGCTTGATCACGAGTGCTCTTGCTAGTGAAACACGCTGCTGCTGACCGCCAGATAGTTCTTTTGGAAAGCGTTTTTCATAGCCTTCCAGCCGGACCATCTCTAGCGCTTCAGTCACACGACTTTTAATCTCACTTTTACTGACCTTGCGAAGCTTTAAACCATAGGCAACATTATCAAATACAGTCATGTGGGGAAAGAGAGCATAGTTTTGAAAAACCATGCCCATATCTCTTTTATTAGGGGGAAGCAGGTGAACGGGCTTCCCATCCACCACGATTTTCCCTCCGTCTACATCTAGAAACCCAGCAATCATATTTAAGGTTGTTGTTTTTCCGCAGCCGGATGGTCCAAGGAAAGAAACAAGCTCCCCCTGCTTGATTTCAAGGTTCATCTTTTTCACAACCTCTGTTTTATCAAAGGTTTTGACAACGTTTTCAAGGCATAAATAGCTCATCTTATCACCTCTTTTTTAGTGGGCTACTTCAATTTCCTTATTGGCTCTCTCTGTCCATTCCGCTCTCTTTGTATTGATATACTCCCAATCCACTTTCACAAGCTTTGCAATTTCATCTTCACCGTAAACAATCTTCTTGGTAATATCCCCATCAAGTTTTACATTTTTATTTACAGGTCCGTCAAATAAGGCATTTGCAAATTCCACTTGGGTATTTTCACTTAAAATAAAATTCACAAACTTTTGTGCCAGTTCTTCATTTGGGGCGCCTTTTACCACACTAACGGTTGCCAAAAGTGCAGGTGCACCTTCCTCTGGAATCACATATTCAATTGGGAATCCTGTATCCTGTAACGTGTACACGCGGCTGCTTCCCCATGCACTTGCGACTGTTTGGCCCTGTAAGAAGTAGTTAGAAACGTCAGCTGTTTTATCAAATGTCACGGCATTTTTAGCAATTTCCTTCATTTTTTCAAATCCAGGCTCGATATCCTGTGCACTTCCGCCATTTGCCATTGCAGACATGAGAAGCATATGCACACCATACGTATTGGCAATGGATGGCAAAACTAATTTATTCTTAAACTTAGGATCTGCTAAGTCATTCCAGGATTTAATTGGTTCCCAGCCATTTTGCTTAAAGGTATCTTTGTTATAAGCTAATCCAGTAGTAATGATTCCAAAACCAACTCCGATATTGTCCTTATCTTTGGCAATATCGTAAACATCTTTCAAGTTTGTAACAATGCTCTCATTCAATGGCGCTAGTAAACCAAAAGCTTTTGCCTGAGCCTGCGGTCCATCATCCATGAAAGCAGTATCGATTTGCGGCTTATCCTTTTGTGCCTGAAGTTTTGACAGAGTATCAACAGAACTGCCAGTAATATACTTTACTTTCACACCGTATTCCTTTTCAAACTTTGGAATAAGTGTCTCTTTCATCTTCTTTTCATAGCTCCCACCGTAGGCAGCCAATACTAATGTTTTACTGCCTTCGCCCGCTGATTTTTCCGTCGACGAACTGCCTGTCTGGCTGCCGCACCCTGAAATAATACCCAGTACAAGAATAATTAATAGAACTACCGACAATTTTCTTTTTTTCATTATTTTTACTCCTCCTCAAATATAGTTCTCTTATATGTGGAAAAAGCTTTAGCTACTCTACTTTCCTCCCTTTCTTTTTATATTATTATAGTAAACATTGATGTACTTTTTAGAATTTTCAGATAAGCGCTTACAAAAAAATATAATATTATAATTTATTAAGTTATAATATTATACTTTTATACTTATCTAAAAATGAATCTCTGTGTAATAGGTAACTTGATCATGGCGTACATAAAATTTCGAGTATTCAATTACCTTTCCTTGCTTGGTATACGTAAATCTCTCCCATTCGAACACTGGCGTACCTGGTTCAACCTTAAGCCATTCGGCCATTTCTCCTAAAGCTATATACGGCTTTATTAATAACCTAGCCCTGCCTAACAAAATATGAAACTTATCTCTCAGAATATTGTAGATAAGCTCGTTATTTATTTCATTTGGCAAGAGGCCAGGACATTGATCATAGGGCAGATACGTATACTCAAGTGCTACTGGTACTTCATTCTCAATTTTTAACCGCTTGATCTTAATGATTTTTGCTTCAGGTTGCAAATCTAGTTTTTCTGCCACGACGTTTTCCGCATTTTCAATCGAAAAACCGATTAATTCATGAGGATGTTCCTCTTCTTCAGTTGTTTTGGAGAAGAACACATTAATATCTTGTTCATTCGTGGAACCCGCTACAAAAGTACCTTTCCCTCTTTGCCGGTAAAGATACCCTTTGTTTACCAATTCAATGACAGCCCGTTTGACCGTTATGGTACTCACATCAAACAGATCAGCTAATTCCTGTTCTGTTGGCAGCTGATAGCCTATATCCCACTGCTTGGATTTAATTTTTTCCTCTAATACAAGTTCCACTTGACGGTAAAGAGGAACATGATTATTTTTATCTATTTTCATAAAATCACACCTAATTTATAATATTATAACTTTATAACCTATCATCATTATATTTCCTACTAATACATAATTTACTTTGATTTCCACCCGTTGTCAATATATTTTGAATTTTTTAAAAATTATTTATTCTAACAACCATAATTATAAACAAAGGACAGAAACATAATGTCCTTCCCTTCCATTGTCTATCCTGCTACTGATGCTACCACTGTTTTTTCTGTAATTTATTCTGACATTTTCCTTTCAAGCCTCACTGAACTATGATTAAAAAATAGTCGGATAAAAATGTAATTCCCTTCCATAAGAAGGACAGAAGGGAATCTTATATATAATCAATACCACTTATTTTCCACTAATTTCGATAACTCTCACATTACCGGACACTTCATTTGCTACCAGTAGCAATGGATTTCCAGTTGGACTATCCTTTGCTTCGACTAAGGAAAGTCCTTCCGGGGCTAGGTCTCCGCTTGTTGCAATGTCGGTTCCTGTAAAGTTTCTTAGGTTTATATAATCATAGAACTTTACATTTTTGATATCCGTTACATCATACATCATAATGCCGCTTATTCTTTCTAAACCGATAAAGGCGAATGTTTTACCATTTACTTTCATAACCTTAATATCTTCAGGCTCAGGTCCTTTTTTCCCGCTTCGGGAATCTAGTTCCGTTTTGTTGTTTGATGAATTAAACGCATCAGGGTAAAGTTTACCTGTTATCTTTTCAAAATCATTTCCGCTATCATATACTTGTTCCATTGTATCCGCGTCCCAAATGGAGAAGGAGCGACCGCCATATATATAGTTCTTACCTGCTTCTAGCCCGTCTCTCTCTGAATTTAAGATACTATCAATTTTGTATTTTGTGCCTGGGAAGGTATAAGAGCCTGTGTCTACATAATCTCCCCATTCTTTTGCATCTCCTTCATTCGCTGTAAAGATGTAATTCTTGCCGCCAATTTTTTGTGCAGCAACCCCATCAGGCATGTATATACCATACAGGTTCTGTGTGGCAAGATGCACTTGGCCATCCTTTAAAGCATCCAGCGCATTCTTTTCAAGACTAAAATCTTTAAAACCAAGTCCTTTCACGTTAATGATTTCCTGGGTTTTGAGGTCAATGGTGGCTAAAGCATTGGCCTCCTGAAGACTTACATACGCATAGTGATTGTTATCCGACACCGTGATATACTCCGGTTCTAAATCGACAGACGGTGATGTATTTGGCTTAAGAAGAACGTTGTTTCTAACAAGTTCTGATCTTGCCTCCTCTGTATCAAACTTTTTGAAGCCAATTGTTTGAACAGTAGCCCTATTTACTCCTTTGTTAATGTCGATAATGGTTACAGAACCTTTTGGATCGATTGCTCCAGCAGTAGAATATCCTTCCCTTGGCTCTCCTTCGTTTGCAGAAAGAATATACTTATAATCAGGACTGAAAGTCACCATATCAGGCTGCACGCCTGCCTCAAAATGCTTGATATAGTCCCCATCATAATTAAGAATGACAATACTGCCTTGATCCTTATATGTAGCGCCTTGGACAGCAATCGCAATAATCTTCTCTTTCGTATTGACATCAATGCTGGTGATATCTCCAACTGAAAATCCGTGTGCTTGCCCCATCGCAGTTATATTAAGTCGAGTATCGATTTTAAACTCTGTTTTTTGATTGGATTTGACATTTGCTACACTAACGATATCAACAGATTGTGCTGCCCCATTAACAAGATACATTTTTTGATTGTCTTTATTGAATTTTACGATTTCTGCCATACCACCGTCTTTATTACTCATTCCTGTCTGATAGTTACCGATTTCTTTAAGTTTGCCATTTACACTGCCAGTATTCAATTGGCTTGCCTCAGTTTTTGCCAATACTGGAGACCCGCTTAACTGTAGTGGACCCGTTAACATTGTCCCTGCAATTGCTAATCCAAGAATTGCTTTTGACTTTAACATTTCCTTACCTCCCAATATTTGATTTATTCTAGAGTATTGTAGAAAAAAACTCCCATTCACAATTATCACAAATACCTACGTAATCAAATACAGGGAAGAGGTTAATATTTTGTTAATCTTTCGTAAATTCTAATAGATCACGACAATGTAATCAGAATTTTCATCAGGTCACCTCTCCCATATAAAATAGCTCGCTATAGCTGGAAAACTCATAAATTTCTTCCTCATTCTCGAAATGAAATAACATCATTGAACCGTGTTACTTAATCGTTCCCATCCCACCAATGGTTACACTTACCTTGACGTTTACATCAGCCTTCGAAAAGGCTTTTCCCCATTGATTTTGGACTTTTTTCCACTCTGGATATGTATAGGCTCTAGCATATATCCCAAATCCAAAAGGGTCAATGCTCGCGGTTTGCGTTTTCTTTATTAAGCGCTCAAAATCTTTTTGTAGTTTCGTTTCAATACTCTTTTGCAGTTTCGCAGTGTCTTTCCTTACATTGAATGGAAAAAGCCGTTCTGTAATGGCAATTCTCATTTTTACGTTTGTGTCAAATATAAAATGATTGTCATACTTTACTTTTGTTTTTACCTCGATGCTTGGGGTACTAAAGCTTAACCAATGTTTATCCCGTCCATTCGATTTCAAAGGGACTGAAATGGTAAATGGGAAATCACCTTTTGTTTTATTCTGCAGGATGCGTAATAATTTGTTTTCACGCGGTGTTATACTTAACTTATATCTGCTTTGATTATCCAGCAGAGCGGTGCCTGTCAACATGATTTTGTCCGTTTTTTTCATCTCGGTAATACTTGCTGTCATCCCTTTTTCCGTCGTTTCCTCATGAAATTCCTGAAGGGACGTTTTTACAGTGACATTTCTTCTAGAGGCTGTATCCACTAAATTTGCCAAATACAAAGGAAGACGCGGCTTATCTTGTGGTCTATAAAAAATGACGTCCGAAACAGGACCATCTACTGCGACAACTCTTGTGGTTACCGTATTTTTGGGGTCCCGGTAGTAAGCATCGATATAATCAATCCAATTCTTTCGTTTGAGCAGCTTTTTCCCGATTAAGATTAATTGCGTTTTGCTTCCCGATGTCAAAGCCATTACCGTCGTATCAAACAGTTCCCTGGAATCTCGAACCGTAACAGCTTTCACCTCGACCTTCTCCTCTTTTACCTTTGCTTCTTTATTAAACACCGGACTTGACATGTACACCACTAAATGATCCTCCTCATCCAAATCTAAACCTAGAATAAGTGTCAGAGTGACATCTTCAACATTCATTTGGTCCACGCATCCGGTCATCATCAAAGCCACAAGTGATAGGCAAAGTAGTATCTTCCTTTTCATTGGCTTACCCTCCGACGAAACTTTTCATATATCCAGCTATAGATCCATAAAAAGGGAGGAGCTACGAATGCCAATTGCAGCCCTCCATTGACAACCCATTGCTGCCACTTTTCCGATTCCATCCAAGTAGGATCACGCCAAAAGATCAATCCAATAATGATTAATAATAAAATAATGACGTGCTGGCTATGATCCTGTTTTCCAAGCAATTGACTAGAACAAAAGGCCGCAAGGAATATGCAAGGCATCCAGGCCGTGGAAACAACTATCAGATATACAGCCAATAAAACCATGTCAAAACGCTCCAAAAAACGAAACTCAATTAGTTTAAGTAAATTCAATACGGGCTGATTAAATTCGGTAATCCCATCGGGGCTAAAGTAGACAAAGCAGACAATTGTTACAAATACATAAAACAACATCGTTAAGGTGTTCGCAATCGTGATTCCGAGAACCGCATGCTGCTTTTTTTGTAAAAAGGGGTACAAGAAGAAAGCGACTTCAAATCCCAAAAAGGAAAAAATAGTGGTCGGCACAGCGGATAATACTGGTCCCCACCCTTCTTTAAGCACCGGAAGAAGGTGCAGCCAATTTCCATCCCCTAGCGGGACCAAGAAAAACAATGGAATCCACATTACCATGTAAAAAGACAATTCGGAGTATCTGCCTAAAACGCGAACCCCGTTACGGGCTACAATTATAGTAGGTATCGAGAATAACAATAAAATAATATAATTAGGGGTTTTAGGCAGGAACCATGCCTTAATATATAAACTGCCGTTCACAAAAATGGCCCATGCGTAAAAAGCAAAGTACACCATGTAAACAATGACGGCTGCTTTTCCCACAATTTTTCCGAATAATCGGATAAGAATTTCGATAAGGGTTTCATCAGGATATTTTTCGCACGTTTTAACCAAAAAAATGCTGGCAGCGGCAGAGAAAAACCAGCCAATCAGGATCGCGATCCAGCCGTCGGTTCCAGCTTTTTCCGCAAGTATGCGCGGGAGAGATAGGACGCCTGTCCCGACCTGTGTTCCATTTATCAAAAAAATATACTGCATGAGAGTGATTTCATTATAGGCATATTTCTTCATCGTTTCACCTTTTCGTGCGATTTCGCCCTTGTCGAATAGTTGGAATAGCTCCTGTGCCTTTAGGGCGGCTTTTCATTGCCCATAAAGGAAAGCGCAGAAACGCATCCTTCATATCGGCAAATCGGAAAGGAGCCAAAGGAGTTCCATAAGGTGTCCCTAATGATTCAAGACTCGTCAGGTGGCCGACAATAGTCATCCATCCGATCACAATCCCGACAATTCCAAACATGGCAGCGGATAACATCAGCGGAAATCTTAATAGTCTGATGGAAGAACTCATATCATAATTAGGGATATTATAAGAAGCGATGGCTGTAACAGCCACGATGATAATCATAATGTTGCTGACAATTCCTACCTGAACAGCCGCCTGACCAATGATAATTCCGCCTACAATGCCAATGGTCTGACCGATTGGAGTCGGCAGCCTTAATGCCGCTTCCCTCATCAATTCAAGGATCATTTCCATAATCACAGCCTCCATCACAGGTTGGAAAGGAACTTGTATCCTTGATTCAGCAATCGTAAGCAAAAGCTCCATCGGGATGACCTCAAAATTATAAGAAATAAAGGCAACGTAGATGGCAGGCAAAAATAAGGCAATCATAAAGGCTATAAAACGCATGACTCGGATAAAGGAAGAAATAAACCAACGGGTTCCGTAATCATCCACATTCTGAAAAAAGGACATAAAGTTTGCCGGAGCAATCAATGCGTTTGGAGAATGATCCATAATTATCACAAATCTTCCCTGAAGAATATGGGATACAGCTGTATCAGGTCTTTCCGTCAACATCATTTGCGGAAACGGTGAATAGGGATTATCTTCAATGAACTCGATAAGTTCGCCGGTATTAATGACCGCGTCTACTGTAATATTTTGAATCCGCGTTTCCAGTTCTCTTAGTACGTCTTTAGAAGCCACATCTCCCAAATATAAGAGGGAAAGCTTAGTTTTCCCTCGAATACCGACTGTCATCTCTTTTAAGATTAATTCCTGATGGGGAATATACCTGCGGATTAGGGCAATATTTTGACTCCCTGTTTCCACAAATCCTTGATTAGCACCTTTTAGAGAAATTTCATTTTGAGGAATAGTAAGCTGTCTTTGCGGCCCCCCTTTTGTATCCAATTGATACCCAGTGATTTGCCCATTTAACAATAAAACGCTATCTCCTTCTAAAATCGCCTTTTCGATCTGCCCCCACGTATAGACCATTTCGATCTTTCCTATTGTGACTGGCAGTTCCTTATTAGGATCGAAGGAGCTATGCATCAATGGCTTTAGAACATAATTATGGATTGCATCTTTATCCGTCAAACCGGACAAGTACACCAAAGCGGCCTCCATTTTACTCGGACCGATGGGAAAGCGACGAATCACTAAATCCGGTGCTTGAGAAAAAAGCAGTTGGAGATTCTCTGTACTTTGGGATAAATCAGAGTCCAGGACATCATCTTCCATATTTTTTTTCTGAAGCTTAGAATTATTGCTTGTTTGATGGAACCGAGAAGAGCGCTTTCCTCTTAAAAACTTCAGAAAATAAATCATCAACTCCGTCCCTTTCTGCAATTGTTTTAAATTATGTTTTTAGTATGTATTGTCCAAGGAAAAATATTCTAATTCTTCATCATTTAAGAACAACAGGTAGCAGTTAACAAGTATATTATTTAGCTTTAATTTGTTCCTTTTCAAATTCTGTTAGCTCCACAACAACATCGTAAAAAATGGTCAACGTATACCTTTCCGTTTGCATCATGAAGGGTTGAAAGCACCTGTATCAATAAATGGTTGACGTTCTGGACTCCACCGCCGAACATGCACGAGTGCAAATGAAAAAAGCATTATCACAAGCATGGCCCAAAAAGGCAACTGCTTGGATAATGCCGTCATTGAATCCTTCCACTCCACTATTAGATCCGTTCAATTAATCCCGAGCATTTTTATTGAATAAAGGGAGGTTACCAATGTTTTTATTTTTCCTAAATTATCAATTCCACATGATGGTCGAGTCCGTCATCTCGTAATTCCACAAATGGTCCTGCAGCTTTTTCCTTTTCAAGAATCGGAATTTGCACACCGTCGACGGTCAACTCGCTTCCACTGCCACCAGCCCTATTCTTAACGTTAATGTGGTAAGGAGTCTTCCCAAATCGGTACGTAGCAGAGAATCCCGGCCACTCACCTGGAATACGCGGGTCAATATAAAGACGAGTTTCTCGTCGCCGAATCCCTAGGATCCACTCGATACCGGCCTGATAAAACCACCCTGATGCACCCGTATACCATGTCCATCCTGAATGTCCCTGATTCGGTTCTGCCGTATACACATCAGCGGCAATTGCGTAGGGCTCACCTGTATATCTTCTTACTTCTTGGTCGGTACGAGTATGCGTCATCGGATTAAGCATTGTAAACATCTCCATTGCCTTATCGCCGTTACCAAGCTGACACCAAGCGATGATGCCCCAAATAACTCCATGTGTATATTGGGCACCATTCTCCCTGATTCCTGGTGGATAACCTTGTATATATCCAGGGCTTGGTTCAGTCTGATCGAAAGCTGGAGTCAATAGCCGAACAATAGCAAGGTCCTGCTCGACGAGTTCCCTGTCGAACGAGTTCATTGCCTGAACAGCACGATCCATTGGTGCCGCGCCTGAGATTACGGACCATGATTGAGCAATGGCGTCGATCCGGCACTCCTCATTTTGAATGGAGCCGAGCCATTGTCCTGCATCGGTAAAAGCACGTCTGTACCACTGACCATCCCAGCCCTCATTGTTGAGAGAGTCTGTTAACTGTTTCCGCATTGTCTGGTATGACTCCACCCGTTCAGAATCCCCACGTAATCCGCAAACCTCGGCAAATCGGTTCAGCACGTCACAAATAAACCAACCGAGCCACACGCTTTCGCCTCGTCCCTTCACACCAACCTGATTCATGCCATCATTCCAATCACCTACTCCGATTAATGGCAAACCATGCTCGCCAATCCGGCTCAATGCCCGATCGATCGCTCGCAGGCAATGCTCATATACAGTTCCCGTTTCAGAAGAACGTACGGTCGGTTCATAGCGTTCGTGTTCACCCTCAGCAAGCTGTTCACTCATTAGGAACGGTGCGACTTCGTCCAAAACCGTTCGATCACCAGTATGCTCGATGTAACGTGAAACCACATACGGCATCCATAATAAATCATCAGAAAACGTCGTCCGGATTCCACGTTCAGTTTCTTCATGCCACCAGTGCTGCACATCTCCCTCTAAATATTGGTGGGAGGCGTGGAGCACTATTTGTGCTCTTGTTTTTTCTGGCATCGTATGAAGGAGTGCTAGCGAATCCTGCAATTGATCGCGAAAGCCAAATGCTCCTCCTGCTTGATAAAAGGCCGTTCTGGCCCATATTCGACAGGCAAGGGACTGATATAATAACCACCCGTTCAACATAAAATCGGTTTCCTTTGACGGGGTTGACACTTGAATTTGGCCTAAATGGTGGTCCCAAAAAGCAGTAATCTCCTCCATCGCTTGATCACAAGCAGTAGGTTGGCTGTATTTCTTAGTTAGCTGTAAGACGCTCTCTTTAGAATCGTCGCATCCTAATAAAATATAGACAACCTGTTCGTCCTCGGAGTTTAACGTGAGCTTAGTCTGAATCGCACCACAAGATTCGTAATGCGTGCCTGTCCGACATGACAAACCAACACGATCCATTCCCGCTGGATGTTCCATACTTCCATTTCGTCCAATAAATTCGTTGCGGTCCGCGGTCCACGTAAGATCGTTTGAATGGTCAGGGCCCGTATCAGCACCCCGCTGCGGATACATCCCCAAAAATGCGGTGGCATCACGGAAGGTTTCTTGATATGTGTTTTTGGCGATCATGACCCGCTCAGACTCATCCCATTCCGTCACAATAAATGGTGCATTCGTCTGTCGCTGAACCCCTAAAACCCATTCGGCATAATAGGTAATAGAAATCTGCCTTTGCTCCGTAGTCTTGTTTTGCAGCTTCAACTTGATGATTTTCACCGGATCCTCTAATGGTACATATACCATCATTTCGTGTTTAATGCCGTTTCTTTCGTGATCAAACTTTGTAAATCCTTTGCCATGCGTTATTTTATATGGTTCGTTTGAATGGTCTGCGGATGGTGCAACTGACCAGACCTGACCACTTTCCTCATCCCTTAAATAGGCTGTTTCCGTGGGGGGATCAAGGACGGGATCATTGGACCATGGCGTTAGCTTGCATTCACGGCTGTTCTGCCACCAGGTATAACCCGTTCCCATCTCGGAAATGAGACAGCCAAAACGAGGATTGGACAGTACATTAATCCACGGCGCCGGTAAGTGGTTTCCATTTTTAATCATGAGCCGGTACTCTTTTCCATCGGGGGAAAACCCGCCCCACCCGTTGAAAAATAACCAATCTTTCGTTTCCACTTGGATGTTTTGACCAGAAAAAACGTACTTATTTCTTGCAGAAGACACCGGATTAAGTTGGTCCGGCAACCCATTCTTCGTTTCAGACCTAAGCGGTTCATTTTCTGTTTCAACCTTAGGCAATCGCATTTGAGTTTCTATACTAGCACCGCCTGCGCGGAACTCGACACGAGCTACGGCCATTAACAATGCTTTGTCCTCCGCAGCCAATTGATTAGAGGCAATCACATATACTCCAGATAAACCTGCACCAAAACGGTCCACTCCATGTTCTGCCGCCTGCTGAAGTGCTTCTTGCAAGAATTGTTGATAGCCTTCCTCCGATTCGTTAAGGAGAACAAGGTCGAATAAAAGACCAAGTCTCCTTATGTATTCATGACCTGTTAACATTTTTACAACGAACGGCATTTGGCTTCGGTCTTCAATTCTGACGAGGACGATCGGTCGATCACCAGATACACCAAAACTCCATAGTCCAGACTGACCTTTTGTATTGATTGAAATATTTTCTCCACGGCCCTCTTTGAGCGGAGGAGTATATAAAATATGACCTGCCAGCCTTTGAAAATCAGTTGCCTCTCGATTCGTTAAATGCAGATTACGAATTTCAATCTGTCCTCGGTTCCATGATAATTGAAACGCACGTTCCACAGCTTGACTAGGAGCAAACTTACGGACAATTTCGATTGCATCTTCCTTTGTCTCACTAACCGAAGTGACGGCCACTAATCGAATTTCCTTGCCAGGTTCAATACAGATCCGCCGTCTCATCACAAAGGCTGGATCGGCCACTGAACCAACCTTACCACGAAGGCGAGACCGGATTCCTTGGGGATTGGATAGCCGATAGCCCCGGCCAATAAAGCTAGCGCGGTCGGTTTCAAATTCTACCGATCCAAGGGTATCACCCTCCACCATGAGTGAATGTGCCGACCAGAGTGTCTGGTCCTTTGCTTCACGAGGTCTTCGGCCAGCGATAAGGCAGCCTGATCCAGCATCGAAAGCCGTCCGAATAAAAAGCTTGCTAAAGGCAGTATGGGCAACATCTGCGATAGGATTGGACAAAGCAAGCTCAACAAAAGTAGTAACCTCCAAAACTTTTGCTTCCTCACCGCTATTGGTTAATGTTATTCTACGCAGCTCCGCATTCCATTCCGATGAAACGCAAATCTCCATACTTGTCTTAACATCTCCATCCTCCCGCATATACGTGGCACGATCTAATTCAAATTTTACGTGTTGTTCCTGAGAATCCACTCGGCATGGTTGGTACGACGGCGACCATAATTTATCTTGGGAGATATCCCTTATATAAACATAGCTCCCCCATGGATCCATTACCGGGTCCTCGCGCCATCTGGAGAGCAATAAGCCTTTGTACTGGCTAAAACCACTGCCGGTATTCGTTACCACTGTTGTGAACGAACCATTTGAGAGAACGTTGACCTCAGGAACCTTTGTGTCAGGTGAAATATATTCTCTTACAGTTGGAACATCCTGAGCTTTTTTGGAATACGGCTTGTGCACACGTCCCAAGGCTGGATGCTTAATATACTTCGGCGTTTTAGGAATCCGCTCTTGTAAAAGTAATTCTGCTGAACGGATTTGTTTATTCCGATGGAATCTCTCTACCATTGTTTTTGGCAGCAATAGGTTCGCCAGGGTTAGGAAACTCATCCCTTGATGATGGGCCATAAAACTTTGAATCACCTGATGTTGCTTACCATTAGGGAGCCGTTCTTGCGTAAAATCCATTGCTTCATAAAAGCCATATTTACCTCGACCATTTAACTGCTCTATTTTTTTCAAAGCATCCAAAGCCTGATCCTTTGCAAATGGCAGAGCCATGATCGTTGCGTACGGTGCAGTAACTAAATCTTGTTCAAGTCCCCGTTTAAATCCGAGACCCGGAACACCGAAGGCCCGATACTGGTAATTCATTTGATAATCAAACGCATAATAGCCTGACTCAGAGATCCCGAATGGCACGCCTCGCTGTTGTGCATATTGAATTTGGCGATCCACAACCGCAGCATACGTCTTTTCCCACAAGGTATTTCGATAGGTCCTCATTAACAGCCATGGCATTAAAAATTCAAACATGGTTCCAGACCAGGACAAGAGGACGGGCCGTTTTCCTACTCTTGTCATCGTTCTTCCAAGTACATGCCAATGGGACACAGACACTTGACCAAGCGCAATTGCGACAAAGCTAGCAATTCTTGCCTCAGACGCCATTAAATCATATAGCACCTCATCCTGTGTATTTCGATCAGCATGGTATCCTAAGGAAAAAAGATTAGCTCTATGATCAAATAATGGCTGGAAATTGGTTTCCTCTATCAATTTTCCAATCCGTTTAAGCAACATTTGACCCCTATCGCGCCAAATAATATTTGCCTTCTTACCACTACGTTGTCTCGAAACATCCGGTGCGATTTCTTCGGAAAAAGCAGTTTTCAGCTTTTCATCGTTGTGAAAGTGGTAAATCGGAGTTTCCTTTTTATCAAAGGATTCTAGCCACTCGGCTAAACCTTCTTTTACCGTAATCAGACAGCCGACTAAATTTCCTGAATCAACGGTTGATATATACCTTGGCGATAATGGGTTCAGTGTCTCCGTGTCATACCAATTGTATAAATGCCCTTCCCACTTTTCCATCCGCTCAAGTGTCTCCAATGTCCGCTCCAACCGCAAAATTAATCCAGGGGTATCAATAAACGCAAAATCCCTCGCCGCTAAAGCGCAGGTAAGATACATCCCGATATTGGTAGGAGAAGTTCGATGCGCTACCCCGTTCGGCGGTTCCATTTGCACATTGTCAGGCGGCAGCCAGTTCTCTTTTTCGGTAACAAAATCTTCATAAAAAGACCATATTTGCTGAGCCAGGTTCGTTAATTCTTCGAGCTCCTCTTCCGAAAATGCCAAACGTTCCTGTGGAGACGGTTGATCAAGCCACCTTATGACAAGTGGAGCACATATCCACATCACAGTTAATGTAAGTCCAATGATCTGCACCACTGTATTTTCATTAAATAAGGTTGCCGCCAAGAACAAAAGACAAAGAACATAACCTCCTAACATGGATTGGAGCAAAGGAGTTTCCTTCCGTTCGCTATTACGATTCACTTCATCTGTTGAGACCCATTCGAGCATCCGTTTTTTTGAAAACAATAAACGATACAACGATCTCACAATAGCATCGAGCAAAAGGACTATTTGAAACGGCATGGTGACAATCCCTAACAAGACTTGAGCCGCCGTGTTTAAAATACTACGCAGATTCATTAAACTTGACTGAAAGGTAACAAGCTGGCGAAGAACCGGCAAGAACCATGTCGCAGTCACCAATGCGATCCAGCGTAAAGGAGATCCCGGAAGGATCGTGACTGCTAATAGAAGGGTAACAAATAGTGACGTAGACATTAGACTCCGCCGCATATTATCAATGATCTGCCACTTAGTCAGTACAGACATATCGACTGGCAGCAGTTCACCTCTTCGGTTCTTCACTCTTGGCAGCAACCATAGTAATAGCTGCCAATCTCCTCTTACCCAGCGATGCAGCCGCTTTTGAAAGACGATAAACTTCGCTGGATAATGATCAATTAATTCAATATCGGAAAGTAGCCCTGCACGCAGGAAACTTCCTTCAAGTAAATCATGACTCAACACCCGGTTATCCGGAATCCGTTCACATAGCACTTGATAAAATGCATCCACATTAAATATTCCTTTTCCGGTGAAAATCCCCTGACCCAGTACATCTTGATACGGATCAGAAACGGCAAACGCATATGGATCAAACCCTGGATCTGCTGAAAATAGACTGGCAAAACGGGATTTCATTGAGGCCTCATGACTCATACTGAGTCTTGGTTGAAGCACCCCGTAGCCCTCGATTACTCTTGTCTTGGTATCATTTAGAATCGGTTGATTATAGGGTAGATGCAGCGTCCCAATCATTCGCTGGGCGCTTTCCAGTGGAAGCTGCGTATCTGAATCGAGAGTAATGATATAACGCACATCCTGAAGGATAGTCAAATCGGCTTTTATTAAAGCAAAGCTGGTATCCTTTCTCCCTTTTAGAAGCTCTACAAATTCGACTAGCTTTCCACGCTTTCTCTCCCATCCCATCCAAACACCCTCTGACGGGTTCCATTGCCGCTTTCGCTGAAAGAGATGAAAGTTTGTGTTGGAATAGGTAGTTCGCAGTCGTTCAATTTCTTTTTTAGCCGCTGTTAAAATGACTTCATCCTGTTCGAGAGACTCTGTCTCCGCATCCTTGAAGTCGCCAAGTAACGCAAAGTGGAGATTGGAATCCCGATTCGCCAAATAATGCAATTCAAGCCGGTCCGTCAACTCCTTTACTTCTGTTATCGATGACCAGATGACTGGAATCACGACAATCGTTTTCGCATCAGCGGAAATTCCTTTTGAAAAATCAAATCTCAATAATGGGACTGGACCTTTGACTCGTTCAATGAACCAATGAGCTGAAGTAACCGCCCATTCTGTCACTGGGAACAAAAGAGTTCCTAGAATAGCAAGCCATTGAAGGGGTGTAAAAAATTCATCCCAACCTATCCAGATTGAAAAGCCAATCAAAAACACAACGAAGTATACGGCTAACATATTAAAATACGTCCCTGTGGCTCGGCGCATTAACCCTGTTTCTGGGATAGCTCGTGGCTTACCACACATCTTTAACGCTTGTCTCAATTGCATTATGCCATTAGGATCTAATAAGTAATAGGCAACAAATAATTGACGATTTTTATCCTTGCTATATTTTTCGTTAAGTTCCTTTCCATATGTATCTGCTCGTTCCTCGCTATTTTCCTGTTCTTGCGTTGCCTTACTTGATAGTTTCTCTCCATATTTATCAGCGAGCTCCACTGCCTGTGCTGCCACAAGATTTTCCGGCAGATTTAAACGTCTCGAAAGCCTCTCGACCCTCTTTCGGAGAGTATCACGACTAGAGAAATCAAGTTGCGCATAAAGGCCGGTCCTCTCTTTCCTTAGTGATTGCTCAACCATGCTAATTTGCTCAAAGGTTTCCTTCCAGTCCCATCGAGAAAGCTTACGCAAGCTAGTGATCAGGTTACCTGTCGTTACTTGAAAGGCTGCTTGGAGCTGATATTCATATGACAATATGTGATCAAGGCTCTCTGGTCCATTCTCCAATTTGCAAATGAGCCATTCACCGACTGTTGCTGTATAATCAGCTCGTTCGCGCAGATGTTTTACCAAATGGACAATCATCGGTCCAGAAAGAGGCATTTCTTGTCCAGCGTCCTCTAATACTTGCTTCAGTTTTTCTGGAGTGATCTCCGTGGTCTCGATATCGGAAAGTAACTTTTCAACCAACACACAAACATCGCGTCTTTCCTTAACTGTATCCATGATTTCGGCCAACCGACGAATCAAAGCCACCCTCATAATAAGCGGCACAGCCCAAACTTCACCCATTGTCAGTACGGAAACTTCCTGATAAGACTGGAGATAGGAAATATACGAATCCATATCTAAATGCCCGTCGTTAAATTGAAGATAATCTGTACAAATAGAATAAACTCTAGAATCCCCCGTTTTTTTTAGGTGGGGTAAAGAGTTAACAAACTTTTTCGTTAACTCTTGGTTTACTACAAGCACCTGCTCTTCCAAAAATTCCGCGTTATCTAATAACCAATCTTCGGCTGGCTGTGAACAGGATGAACGATTATCTCTTAAGTCGTTAACAAAGTTGCGCAATTTCTCAAAGTCCGACTCATTTGACCGAATAAAGCGTGTTGATTTCTTTCGACTTATGTAAGGATCGTGGGTTAATGCTGTTTTATGCGCTTCTTCTCTTAGTTGCTCTTTATTAAAAATCAAATTATTCCCCCCAAAAAAGCATTTTTCACCAAGGTATTATACTGATAAAAATTGCCCATTCTGGCTGGAAAATATGCAAAATAGTTCCATGGGGAATGTCAAGACAAGGGATTTGAACTGTGCAACATGATCAATAAAGGCTTTTACCAAGCCGATTATCCCATGAACACGATTTTTCAAATGGTTTCTGATTGAAGGATAGAACCAAAATAGATTCTATAATTAAATTTTGCCTTTTTTGGTGAAGGCGTTTATCTTTATTAGTAAAATATGTACAGATTCTTAAAACACGGAAGTCCGAAAACAAAAGAACTTTGATATTATAACCTCATCACATAATAACCCCGTTCTATGAAAGAACGGGGTTGAAATAAACTTTTTTGATTTTAAATCCTTCGTTTCTTTTGTATTATTCCACTGGCAATTCGTTAAAGAACACTACATCCTCAATAGGAAGACGTGTCGTAGGATGTCCTGGTTTTGTTGCTTTCCCAATAGCAATGAGCATAACCGGCACAAACTGTTCGGAAATTCCGAAAGCTTCTACGAACTTCGCTTTATCGTACCCTCCCATCGGAACAGTGTCGTAACCTTTGGATCGGGCGACAAGCATGAGCTGCATCGAGATTAGGCCTCCATCCGTATATACGATTTGGCGAGCCACTTCAGGCGGCAAGTTTGAGTACATGCCAACTGTTCGTTCGATGAATGATTTAGCCGTATCATCCGGCATAAAGCCTGCTTCCACTGCCTGCCCATAAATTTTTTCGGCTTTCTTGTAGCTTTCTACATCGCCAAGCACAGCAATAACAGCAGAAGCCTCGACTACTTGTTGTTGGTTAAACGCGATTGGCAAAAGCTTTTCCTTCAACTCCGGTTTATCGATGACTAGAAACCGCCATGGTTGCAGGTTCGAAGACGAAGGAGCCAACGTTGCGAGCTCCAGCATTTCGGTCATTTCTTCGCGTGAGATCTGCACTGTTGGATCATATGAACGAACAGATCGACGTTCACGGATAACATCTACGAACATTTGCTGTCCGACCCTATCTATAGTTTGAGAGTTTGACATAATAATTCCTCCTGATAATGATAGATTACTTCATCTCTACTACGACAATTTTAAGGAAAATTCATATATCGTAAGAGTTTTAACCCTATCATGAAAAATGTGATAAAAGATACTTCATCCACTATTGTTTGCATCTTACTCAGTTACCTTACTCACCTTGAACCGATTTGTCAAAAATAATGCAATAGTACTTTAACCATTTACCCTGCTTATACCCTTTCATTTGGAAGTCAAAATCCTCTTTTAAGGGGGGAGCGTCAGGAAAATGCAGATTACAACGTTTAGGAAATTCTAAAATAAAAAGCCCAATTTTCTCAGCATAAAAATGGAGAAATTAGGCTTTTTCGTAACTCGATAAACCCGCTCGATTGCAAAAAAATTAGTATCTATCGCACTATCGAAAAATTAAAGCATTTAAGCAATTTATTTACCAATTAAGAAAAGCGAAAGTTACTTCCCAAATAAATGGGGACTAACCTTCGCTGATATTTTTTAAACTCTTGTAGTACAGGAGTTGTAGCAAATTTTTGCAATAAGCGGTTCGTTAAACGATAAATTCATATCTTTAATTAATCCCGGTTCTGCTTTCATGTAGACTTCTCCTCATCATATAAGCTTTATCATGATCCCCATCTTATCATCTGAGCGAAGATTATTTCTTATCTAATATTGTTCTAATTCCATAGAATATACTTGTAAACCGAATGTATGTATCTTTCTAAATGTTTCTTCAATTGAATAGTTTGGATGAAAAAAGCCATCTGTTATCATTAATAATGTTTTGATTTCACTGCTATTCACTTGACCATGCTGAATAAAATGTAAAACTTCTTTTTTTCCATTAGCTACAGTATAACCATATTCCTTATTAGCTAATGAACGATTAAAGATAAGCTGTTGAGTACGATCATTATAATACTCCTCATCTTGAATTTTAACTCCTTGGTTTCTTTGTTCCTCACGCAATAATTTTGCTCTATAATTTATATCTTTTACCGTATCTCTTGTTAAGGCTTTGATGGTTCCGTTTTGGTACTCAGCCATGATCATACAATCACCAAGCTGAGCATAAGAAATCTTTCCATCATTTTCAATCTTTATTATTGCAGCGCATGTTGACCAAAGATTTTCATATTTTTCCTGATTCACCTTGTATTTTTCCATGTGTTCTCTCAACATTCTATTAGCAGCCATCATTCCTTCAACTAATGAAAGGTTACTTTGGTAGAGTCTAAAGAAATAATCTTTAAATATATTAGATGCTAAATATGCACCGTTCATTCCGTTTTCATCTTTGAATGGCATTAAGGGAGTTGCCCCATCAAATACCCCATAAACATTTACCTTTTCATTTAACACGATAGAATCTTCACTTACACTTTTATGAGGTGCAGCACTTAAAAAAGACTCAACTTTCATTGGTTGTCCACCTTTCTGTTATAAAATCAACAGAAAAACGATTAAATATATTAAGAAATTATATGATTTAATAAGAAATTTTATTGTTACTAATTTTCTGTTTCTTTAGATAAGGTGCTGCGCCTTTCACTAACACAGTGTTTAGCGTATTTTTATTTCGTCCTATGTAATAGCCCACACCATTTCACTAGTTATGGCTGCTGCCTTCCCGCCCTGACCAGTTTCCTAGTGTCTTTGTTGTACTATGACTAAATTAATATTGTATATATTTTCTACAAGGTTTGTATAACCGCCCAGTTAGTTCAACAACCAAAAGCTGCCTTAATGACAGCTCTGATCTTAAACTCAAGACCCGTTAGTGAACATGTAACTTCTTTTCTATTGCATATAATGTTAGAAATATAATACCTAATCCTCCTCGAATCCCATTATTCAGAATCATTAATAGGAGTAAACTCTCTTTTACAATCTGGACATTTTCCTAAGTATCTCTTTTGGTCAGCATTAACATAAAATCTAAATTGATTCCCCTTTTCACAATGTGTACATTTCCAGTACCCTTGTATATATCCACTTGCTTTGTCGGGGATGTCACAATCGACAGAATACACAAGATAAGGTTTATCTGGTGCATAATGAGGTTTGTACATAAATGGTTTTAATAGGACTATTATTTTTTCCTCCTTTTATTAAATAGTTTGGGTCAATACTTAATTTTATTTATATTATATTTTCTACATTTTTAATACCCATTTTTTTACAGATAAACTCATAATTAAAACAATTGTTTATCACTTTTGCATTAGGGGTTATTGGATAAATAATTGAAATAATTCACACTTTCATAAAATGGGTCAAATACGACATAAAATGATTATAATTTCCTCCCTGTTCTTCAACGAGGTCTCTAAAGGTACCATAATGTTCAATTGAAAAAAGGATATCTCAATTCGAGGTATCCCTTCTTAATTTATTGAAGTAAACTTTCCTTATGAGTTATGTTTACGGTTAGTTTGTTCCTTAAATCCCTTTTCAGGGAAATCTCCTTCATCCACACGGTCATTTTCCAAATTTTTTCTAACACTTATCTTGTACTTTCCTTCTTGGTATGTATCAACTCTCCATGATTTATCACTCATTCAAATTTTCCTTTCATAATGGATTATTTAAACTTAATTGACTAAACAATTTCCTGATTTCACCTTAACAACATCTGTCTTCATGGCTTTAATTTGTCTGCAAATCATGATGGCTTTTCTTAGCCCACTTTCAAATTATTCGTATTTGTTTTTCTTCAAAAAATATCTCTCGAACCCAAAAGTTAAATGGATTAGGGTGATTTTGTTTTCCCTTGTATTTAATTACGTTTTTTCTTTTTTACAATCGTAATAAAATTACTTCCTCCCTAGCAATTATCATTCCCTCACTTTTACTTTTTACCTAAAAATGTAAACAACAAACAAATCTTTCTAGACCATAAAACTAATATTAAAGAATTCTTAAACGATTTTATAAAAAATACCAATTTCATCATAAAAGTGCTGTTTTCTCAGTTTGTTAAATTGTATTCTCTGGTTCGCTGTATCTTCAAGTACGGAATCGGTTGTGTAATACCACCGTTATTTTTTTTGCAATACATCTTCATCGTGAAAATTGAAAACTATATTCCTAACGCAAGCATCAGACCGAAATACATAGCAAAAATAAAACTAAATCCCCCAAAAACTACGATTATAAGCTAAACTTTTAAATAGTTACATTAAAAAGCAACGCTAAGAACGAAAAAGCATCCAAACTGTTTCATTTGGATGCCTTTATTCTACAATCTGAGACGAACACTATTAGAAGTTCGCTGAGAGTACTTATTTTTCAGTGCTGTATTCCCCATTGAAATAGAAATTCTATTCCAACTGTTGATTTGATTAATTATCAGTACAAGGTCAACAGATTGTCTCTCGTCATAATGTTCACGTACTCGTTGATAAAGCTCATCTGGCACGCGTTTTGTCGGGATTAAATGTTGGGCTAAAACTCTCTATAACTATCCATATCAATAATCTTTCAGCTCTATCCCGTTAGCAGCTTTTGCTATCATTTTCGAAATCATCTTAAATTGTACGACCATAATGGCGGGAATGCGCAACATTAAATTGCGTAGAAAGATTTTAAAGTTTGATTTTTCAATCATACTACCTGCAGCTATTCGTCCTATTTTTTGATTTTTCTCAACAAACTTTCTCATTTTTTGTTCATAGGCAACAAATGCACGGGCGAAATCGCCATCTGCAGCTTTAAGTTCACCAGCTAATACAAAAGCCCCGACAATCGCCAGGCTAGAGCCTTGACCCGATAAAGGTGATGGGCCATACGCCGCATCGCCTACCAATGTAATCCGCCCCTTTGACCATGTCGGCATGTGAATTTGACAGATCTCGTCAAAATAAAAGTCTGTTGCATCTTTCATGGTTTTGAGTAAATGCGAGGTTTCCCACCCTGTATTGCCTAAGAAGGCATTTTCTACAAGTTTTTTTTGAGATTCTGTATCATCGCGGTCGTACTTCAATGCCGCTGATTGGAACAAGAACATACCCCTTGCTTCGGTATTGTCACGAGCGCTATACATACCTACGGTTTTGCCTGGTATCGTATAAAACAATTGGCGGTGGTCGAGGTTGTGGTAATTTTCGAGAGTGAAAATCGAGATATAACAGCCAAGCGTTCGTTTAAACTGTGCTTCATCGCCAAAAGTTAAGGTGCGCACATTTGAATGGAGCCCGTCCGCACCGATGACCAGGTCAAATGTCTGTGGCTTGCCGTGTAAAAATTGAACTTCAGCACCAGCTTCAGTCTCATGTATGGCGGTAATCGAATCACCCCAAATGTATTCAACAGTGTCCTTGGTTAAATCGTACAAAATGTTACTAAGATCGTCACGCAAGATTTCGATGTCCACACCCTGCTGGTTCCCCATACTTGCTTCGCTTATTTGACCTTCGATCTTGCCTTTGCTGTTCACGAAGTAAACTCCAGTCATGTTCGTGTCAGCTGCACGAACTTGACCGAGTATCCCCATCCCCTTAAGCACCGTAATGGCTGCACCACGGATATCAACCCCGTAACCACCCGTGCGCAATGCTGGTCCACGTTCTATTACAGTCACGTAGAATCCGTGCCGGTGAAGCCAGTAAGCGAGTGCCGGACCGGCAATGCTCGCACCTGAAATAAGGACGCGCATCCTTAGTTTCATATTTGCTTATTCACTCCTATCCTAATAAAAGTCTTCATTCCTCAAATAGAATTAACTTTCCTTCTTGATACTTAATGGTCCTAAACAAAAATATACGAATCCTTTGTTAAAGAATTGCACCCTTATTGAAGCAATGTACTCCCTAGTTCAAGTGCAACAGTTCACAAGCCTTTTTATTTTGAGAAAACTGTGGAAAAGGTCCATAATTGACTAGATTAAAAAAATATCAGACACTTTTTTTAGCGTTTGATATTCGGGGCGCAGTCCACTTTTCCAATTTAATTATTTTCTCAAGGCTTTTAATGCACCACTCCAGGCTATAACTTGGTCAAGCATTAAATTAACATTTTTTAGGTGTAATTCAGATGGTTTAAAGGTTGTAAAGTTTTCAAAATCAGTAAATAAAGATAATGTTGGATGAACCTTCACATCCGCTATTAATAATTCTCCACAGATTCCACGTAAGTGTTCAGCTGCGCGAGCGCCGCCTGTTCCCCCATAGCTTACAATACCAGCCGCCTTGTTATTCCAGGCTTCACGAGCAAAATCAAGTGCATTTTTTAGTGCTCCTGTAATACTGTGATTGTATTCTTGAACGATGAATACGAATCCATCCAAGCTGAAAAGCTTTTTATTCCATGCTGCAATTCCAGGTTCAGTTCCATCGGTTGTTCCTAAAAACGGTAATTGGAAATCAGAAATATCCACGATTTCATAATTTGCATCTCTACGTTTGTCAGCAATTCCTTTAACCCATTCACCTACTTGAGGACTAACTCGACCTTTACGAGTGCTTCCTAAGATAATTCCGATATTTAATTTTTCATTTGTCATTATTTCTTCCTCCTTAATAGATGTTCCATTTAATTTGTATTAGAAGGTTTAAGCACAAATTCCACCATTAATATTTAGGTGATAATTAGTGGAAGCACCCTTTCAGTAAGTTCATCAAGAAACTGATTAGGTTGGGCAAAACAGGCTAGATGGCCAGCATTTTTGATTGGAACAAATTCCTTATATGGTGCAGATATTTCATCAAAATAATCTTTAGCCAATTCAGTAGGTGTTATAATATCTGTATCTCCCTGAAAAATAAAAAATGGTAAATCAAAATTTCTTCCTATGTTATTAAAGTCAAAGGGAACTAATTCTTTGTAAAGGTGATCAAGGGAAAATGACAATCCTTTAAAATAGTCAAATATATCATTTACATTATGTTCAGGGGAAGTAACTAATGAAGGCAATATTAAATCCGTAATCATATTAGGAACACCTCTTATAGCTTTGACAAGAAATCGGTTCCTTTTTTCATAATCTGTTCGTGTCCATTCGGAAGGAATTGATCCCATCTTTTCAACCAATTTAACACCTTTTGAAACACTTGCTTTATTAAGGGCATCCAGTGTTAATATATATAAACGACCGTTAAGATCGGGGGCATTCTGGTCTGTGCTTACATAGGCCCAAAAAAGGTCTGGTCTTTGTTTTGCCATCTTTAAACCAATCAAACTACCAATAGAGCTGCCAATCAAGATCACCTTTCGTTGACCGACTCTCTTACACAAGTATTCTGTCACTTCAATGCCATCCTGAGTAAGTCTTTCGAATGTGATGGATCCACTAGCTTCTTTACCGTTTTTCCGAAACGTCTTTCCTGCACCTCGTTGATCCCATTGGACAACTGTAAAGATTTTCTCCCACGAACGTAACAATGGGGTGAAAATGGAATAGGTACTACCTGGTCCCCCGTGAACAAATAACAGGATTGGATTGTTATAATCCTCACCACGTATAGTTATCCACTGATCAATTCCTCCGATTCCTACGTAACAACTTTCAACAATTTTATTGGGCTTATCAATTTGAAGTATCTTTGCTTTCTTTTTTCGATATTGTCCTCTCATAACTACGTCTTTCAAAAGATTATTTGACCCCATAATTCACCTCTTTTTATTCAAATTACCCTTTGAAATTTTCGTTTAACCGGCTCAGCTTATCAGGATTCGCCACCATGTAAATGGAATTGATTTTACCTTCTTTAAACTCAAATGAAACTACGTAGGCGAGGTAAACGTTAATCATAACAACAATTCCTGGTCCACCGTTAACCTTATTAAATTTGAACACTGCACCTTCTGGTAACTTTTTAATAACATTCAAGAATAGGTGTGTTATTCGATCCACAGTATAAATAGGTTTAAGTGCAGTTCTAACTCGCCTCCTTATCATTACATTTTTTAATATTCATAATCAGATTGTATTATTCCTTTAACCCGTAATTGCTACAGAAAACATAAAAGGCGAGACAATAAATCTCGCCTATTTTTCAATTGAAGAATAGCTACCTAAACTAGGAAAGAAGCGCAAGCTGTGTGCAATTAAAAATTGCGCTGTATAATAGGTTGTCATTATCAAAATATCGGAATGGGGAATCTCTGAAACAAACATATTCCATGAGAGAATTGAGTCTGAGAGGACAAATAAAATACTTCCTATTATTGCCCATATATTATGGAAAAAAAATCCAATCCAACTCATCAGGGATATTATCACAATATACATAAGTACGGGAACTACTAAAGTATCCATATGATTCTGAAGCAATGCAGCGATTACGTGATATCCCATAACAAAGCCATATAATCCAATAGGTAGAATCATAAGAAGTGAAAGCTTTGTAAAACGCCAATAACGGGAAAACCCTGCTATATAAAACAGATGACCAATTAGGAAGGCTGCTAAGCCGATAACGAACCATCTAATTAGCCCATCACCAAGCATACAGATAAATAATCCTGACCATATAATCCAATGAGGGCGTGATTTTTTATCAAGTATTTGTTTATAAGCATAGAAAAGAATTAGCCACATTGGGATTAATTTAAATAGCATTTTGATTGCTTCTGGTTTGCTGGGAATGGCAAATATGTATATAAGGCTCATAACTAAAATGAAAATGGGTAACCGATAAGTTTTCAATATATTCACCTCTTTGTAACAGTTTTATTTCTCCTTGTTTTATAGCAAGAAGCTTCACCTTTATAGGATTTTATTAATCTACTATTTTCTTTATAACTAAAACACATTTCTATGTATCACAGGTTTAGACCCGTACATTGGGAAGTTCGTCAACTTAACCTGTTACGGTAAATTCTTACGCATTTTCACCGAGCTTATAACTCGATCATTCTTACTAAATACAGTGCTATTCGACTAAGAGAGAACCCTTTAGGGTATTACCCTTTTTGTAAATCGTAATTTCACAATCTTGCCCAATTTATAAAGAAGAGAGCATTTCCCATACATGATAATTTTATAGATTTGCTACATGAATAAACATTCTCCTCCTTATCATTACATTTTCTTATTCTTTTGTATGTAGTTTTAAAGGATGTTGGTAATTTTATGGTATTATTTAACAGAAGATTTATCCACAAATGATCAGATATCTTAACTATCGATTTTATTTTATTTTTTCAAGAATGAGGTATGAAAACTATGGATTCTAAATTTAAAATGTTAATAATACTATTTCCGTTCCTCTATTTACTTCACGATATAGAAGTAATCATTACCGTAGAAAAGTTCCTCATTGCAAATTCAAATATTATTCCATTTCGAGTTACAACAGAAGAATTTGCCTTAGCTTTTACTCTTATATGGATTCTTGCTTCGATCGGTTGTTTAAAAGCGTATTCAGGAAGAACCTTTTTCAGAATTAAGCCTATCACTTACCTGTCGTTTTTAGTTCCTGGTATTTTATTAGCGAACGGGGTTGGTCATTTATTTCAATTCATTTTTTTCAAAGTCTATGTGCCAGGGATAATTACAACTATATTTATCATATTCCCCTATTCCTTTTTGACAGCAAAGTTTCTTATCTCTGAAAGGTTATTAACTTTAAAAAGATTTCTAAGTTATTTAGTATTAGGTTTTCTTTTACAGGCACTTCTTGCATTGGTAGCACATTTTATATCAAAATTAACTTTTACATTGTTATTCAGCTAAACTAGTTAAAACAAAAAAGGCATTGTCAACAATGCCTTTTTTAGTTTGTTTTACTTGTAGATTTACGGCTGACGTGTTTGTGATTGTCAAACCCGTCCACCTCGAAAGATTGATAAAACTTTTATTTTTACTGCTACGTTCTTTCCTTTTAGTAAAATAATAACAGATAATAACTGGGATTCTAAAAAATAGTTGCGTAGCACTCCAACAATATTGGATCTTTATGAATCAATTGGTTTCCTGTTCATTATTTCCAAATAAAGAAAGCTACCAATGTTTGATCGGCAGCTTCAAGTTGTTATATGGTAAAACCCTTTTGTGTTTTGATAGAAGACATCTGAAACTTCCGAAGCGGAAAGCTTTTTGAGTAGTGCGATTTTCCTTATGGATTCCTCCATCATATTGGGATGAGTCATTTTCCCTGCAAATGGACCTTCAAATGGCCAAGGACCATCTGTTTCAACCATCATAAGTTCAAGAGGATAGACGCTGACAAGCTCCTGGATTTCTTGTTCATACTCCACATCCGGGGTAATAGAAATATGGTAGCCATTTCTAATCATTCGGTCCATTGTTTTCTGATCCCCTTTAAACCAGTGAAAATGCGCTTTGGAAACAGAATATTTTTCGAGAAGGTCACAAACAAGAGGTGCATCATCGTAAACAGCATGAAGAACAATCGGTTTGTCCCATATCTTCGCCTTCCTAATAAACACTTCTAATACTTCAAGATAAGGAGCAATCGAAATCTCCTGTTCTTGCCTTAAGTAGAATGGCAGCCCCACCTCTCCTACCGCAATCATTCCATCACGGTGGTCTTCCATCCAATTTAGCAGCACGTTCAGCTCGTTTTCAGAAGGCAATGCTTGTTCTGGATGGTAGCCAAATGCAGGTTTTACCTTTGGATATTTTTGTGAAAGCAAAAGGTTTCTTTTACTGGAATCCAAATGAAAGGATACAGAAATCAAGGCTTCGATATGGGCAGAATCCAATACCATCCGTTTGATTTCCTCATCCTGATAGCGATCCAAATGGATATGAGCGTCGATCATCTTCATTTGACTTCACCTACTAATTGGTAATATATATCCCTTTTGCATTGAATAAAGCTTTCATCCAGCAGAATCCCTTCGTGCCGGGGCCTATCAAAAGGAACCTCTATGTTTGAAACGACCGTTGCCTGCTTACCAGAAAGCATCATGACTCGATCGGATAGATACAGTGCTTCCTCAATATTGTGAGTAATAAAAAGAATCGTCCTTCGATGTGATTCCCACATTTCCATTAACCATTTCTGCATTTCAAACCGGGTTAGCTCATCTAAAGCGGAAAAAGGCTCATCAAGACAGATCACCTCTTGCGGACTCAATAAGGCACGGATAAAAGCAACCCGCTGCTTCATTCCTCCAGATAGCATGTGAGGATAGGCGTTTTCATAATCAGAGAGTCCTGCAATCGCCAGCATCTCTCGTGCTGCTTTTACTTCTTTTTTTCCCTGAAGCTCTTGGCCAAGAAGGACATTTTCAAGTATCGTCCTCCACGGGAAAAGAGAAGAAGTTTGAGGCATATAGCTAATAAAACCACGCTTGCCATTAATGCATTGGCCGTCTAATAGGATCTCCCCTTCATCTGGAGAAAGAATTCCTCCAATTAAATTGAAAATGGTGCTTTTCCCACTGCCTGAAGGACCAATAATAGAAACAAATTCATCTTTATAAATGGAAAAATCAAGGTCTTTCAGTACTTCATTTTGCAGGAAACGTTTTGAAACGTGTTGAAATCGAAGATAGCTCATTTTTTCTCATCCCCTTTCGGCTGCCAGCGGACCACTCTTCGTTCAAGTAAAACGATGAAAAAGAAAAAGAAGAGGCTTAAGAACATGATCGTAAAAATGGCAACGAATACACGGTCCGTTCGAAAAGACGACGATGCGAATGTCATAAAGACACCAATCCCCTGCTTAGCACCAAGCCATTCAGAAATAACGGCACCCATTACACTATACGTGGCAGAAACCTTAAAGCCTGAAAAAATAGAGGGCAACGAAGACGGAAGCTCCAATTTCCAAAATAGCTGTGTTTTAGATGCACCTGCCATCCTCATATAATGCTTCAACTCTGAAGGAGTTTGGCTAAATCCATCCAATGCGGCCACTGTAATGGGAAAGAAACAAACAAGAGTGATGACAATCATTTTCGGCAATAAGCCAAACCCAAACCAAATGACCAACAGTGGAGCTAGAACGATAATGGGAACATTTTGTGATAAAATCAACAATGGATAGAAGGAATCCCTTAAAACAGGAACAAGATGGAATAAAACGGCGACTGCCAGTCCAATGAATGCTCCAACTACAAATCCAAATAGTGAAATTTTAACCGTTGAAAACACATCTGGATAAAAATCACGCCAACCAGCAATGGCCTCTGTGAAAATCTTTGATGGTGGCGGAAGAAGCCATTCCGGCACTTCTGCTAGTTTAACAACAATCTCCCAAATCACAAACAAAAGGAGGAGAACCAAAATCGGTCTCCACCCTTTTACAAGATTCTTCCTCATCATCGATATTTCTCCGTTAAGTCATCCATGGCAATGCCTGTTGGCTGATAAAGGATTTTTACTTGAGAAATGACATTTTTGCTTCCCATTTCAATCATTCGTTCATTCATTTTTGAAATCACATTAAATAATTCGTGAAGTTCGCCTTCCATGGTTGTTTCTAACGGGTGTACCTCATATTTCACACCAGATTCAGCAATGACTTTAATGGCTTCATCAACGTATGGAATGACGTCTTCTCCACCCTTTGTTTTCGGGATGATTTGAATGCTGATTAGTGCATTCGCCATATCTTTCTACCCCCTATTGTTTTGGTAAAAATTCATTTGTAAATGCTTTTTTCGCATCTAATTTCTTATCAAGAAGCTTATTCTCATACATCCATTGTGCATAATTTTCCCAAATCTCTTGCTTTTGAATTCCCCATTCTTTTGCATCATTCTGATATTTCGGAGACAACCATTCTTGACTCTTCTTTACCAGCTTTGGATCTAAATCCGGTGCTGCTTTAATCAGGATATCTGCAGCTTGGTCAGGGTTTTTAATGGCAAATTCATACCCCTTGGCAGCGGCATTTACGAATGCCTTAACCGTTTCTGGGTTCTCTTCAATCATTTTTTCGTTTGTTTCTAAAACAGGTGTATAGTAGTCCAGTTTGTCAGAGTAATCTGTTAAGTAAACCATATTAATTTTTTCATTACGAAGTTCTGCTTCTACACCAGTCCACCCATAGTAAATCCAAGCGAAATCGATGTCTCGTTTCACAGCCGTAAAAAAGTCCGTATCCCCCATGTTCACGATTTTCACCTTATTAGCATCGGCGTTTTCCTTTTTCATAAGAGAAGTGATGACAGATTTTTCGACTGGCGAGCCCCATCCACCGTATGTTTTTCCTTGAAAATCTTTCGGAGATTGAATCTGTTTGCCAACTGGTGAAGCGAATCCTGATGTATTGTGCTGAATGACTGCAGCGATCGATACGAGCGGCACCCCTTGTATACGTGCCTGGGTAATCGCTTCTTGGTAGCCAACACCAAACTGTGCCTTGCCAGAAGCTACTAGTTGGTCAGCTCCGGTCTCACCCGGCATGATAATATCCACATCCAAGCCTTCTTTTTTAAAGAATCCTTTTTCTTTTGCTACATATAATCCAGTATGATTGGTATTTGGCGTCCAATCCAGTACAATCGAGACCTTTTTAAGAGGCTGTTTTTTTCCTGTTGCGTTTTCTGTTTCTTTTTTGCTGCTGCATCCAGTCACTAGAAGGACTGATAGGACTAGTACGAGCCATTTCTTCATGTTGAATCCCCCAAATGTAAAATAAAATCGAAAGTGAAACAAATGAAATAGAGTGAAATCTAAGTGTTGGTTAGAAGGCAAAAACTTGCTTAAACAAAATAAAGCACCCAGGCATAGAAACCTGAGTGCATATCAGCAAACAATTACTTGTTTAAGAATATGTTCCCTCCGCCGGTATCAACCAGATCAGGTTCCAAGGGTCATCGTCTCACGGACTAAATCTCAACCGGCCACACCGGTTCCCCCACATTTCATCGAATTTCACTTATTATTTTACTATTATATCAGTCAAGGCAGTCCATGCCAACTTATTTAATGTATTTATGCTTCTTAACAGCTGCCTACCCTTTCCCGTTTACGTATGAACCTACTTCAAATTGGCAATGCCTGTATCCAATCCTTTCAACTAATACAAAAAAGATGCCCCATTCCAATGGAACATCTTTTTCTATTGAACTTTATCCTATTTGCTCCTCTGTCCCTGTTTCCTCAGAAGTCACATCCTCAATGGAAACAAACTCCTCCGACATTGGACGAAGTTTCTTGGATCCTACTAAGAAATAGTAGACAATCGCCACACCAAAAATCGTCAGAATCACACCAGCCAAAGGCAGCTCCACTCCAAACAATGGAAGAGTTGTCGTTAACACGCTGTATTTTACCACGCAGAAGAAAGAGAAAACACCCAATACTAATGCAATTGCCGGTACGACAGGATAGCTCACTTTAAATGGTCTTTCCAAATTTGGTTCCTTTTTACGCAGCACAAACAACGAAACCATGCTTAAGCAGTACATCGTAATCGCACCAAAAACGGAGAGGATAATCAACGCATTTGCAAAGTTTGCTGAGCCTGCTGCGATCACGCCAATCGATCCAGGAACAATCAAGCCCCAATGCGGCACCCCGCGTTTCGAAAGCTTAGACAAAAACTTAGGCAGGTATCCTGCACGAGCCAGGGCAAACGTTTGACGGGAATAACCAATAATAATACCGTGCAAGCTGGCAATTAAACCAAATAAACCGATAATGGCAACTGATTTTGGAATAAAGCTGCCTTCTCCATAAATACTTGCCAATGCCTGAGGAAGTGGATAATCCGCCGGTTTACCAGTACCACCGCCAAGTCCTGCCGTTACGACTAAGGTTAAAATCGTAGCCACACCAAGCGTTAAAATACCGGAAATAAATCCTTTTGGAATATCCTTCTTCGGGTCGCGCACCTCTTCTGCTGCCATCGCTCCCCCCTCAATCGCAAGGAAGAACCAAATGGCATATGGAATCGCTGCCAAAACACCGGACCAGCCATGACTAAAAGCCATATCATTAAATATATTGGATGATTGAACATGAGGTAAACCGGCCACATAATAAATCGCGAGACCGATTAGTGCCAATACCGTTGCCACTAACTCAATGATAGCGGCACCTTTTACACCGATGAGGTTGACCAAAATAAATAAAATAAACATTCCGACCGTTGCATAAACGGCATTAATACTTGGGATTAAGAAATTGATATACGCGCCAACCGAAACCGCAATCGCTGGAGGGGCAAAAACAAATTCCAGTAAACAGGCTAAACCGGTAATAAAGCCCATAAACGGCCCCATTGCCTTTCGGGCGTAGGCAGACGGCCCGCCGGCATGAGGGATGGAAGTGGAAAGCTCTGAATAACTAAAAATAAAGGTTGTATAAAAGACAATAATAATCAGTGCGGCAATGCCGAGGCCGATGGTGCCGCCTGATTCAAAACCATAGTTCCAGCCAAAATATTGGCCGGATATGACCATCCCTACGGCAATACCCCAGAGATGGATTGGTTTAAGCGCTTTTTGTAAATGGTTGTTTCCCTGCTCCATAAACCCTTCCCCTTTCAAAGTAAATTTCTTGAAAATATTAAACTGAAACCATATCCCATACATGACTATTTTCAAAACTAGTGGTTACTAGTTTAATATAGAATTGTAGAAGGATTCACAGGTTATTTTATCCAAATATTATCGTGTCTTCAAAATCGACATGACCTTCCGAACAGATTGGGCTGATTGATCAAGGGCTGTTTTTTCTTCAGGCGTTAACGCAATTTCAATGACCGTTTCAATTCCATCGCCGCCAAGGATCGTTGGAACCCCTAGATATAAATCCTGATAGCCATATTCCCCTTCCAGATAAGCAATACATGGCAAGATTCGTTTTTTGTCCTTTAATATGGCTTCAGCCATTTGGACCATCGAAGCTGCCGGGGCGTAGTAGGCACTGCCTTGACCTAGCAAACTGACAATCTCGCCGCCGCCTTTACGGGTTCTTTCCACAATCGCTTCCATTCGGTGAGCCGGGAGAATTTTATCAAGCGGGATTCCGCCGGCATAAGAGAATCGAACCAATGGGACCATATCATCACCATGCCCGCCAAGGACAAAACCCGAAATATCTTCCACTGATACCTTCAATTCCTGTGCGACAAACGTGTTGAAACGAGCAGTGTCTAAGACACCGGACTGACCGATAACCCTATTTTTAGGAAACCCTGTTGTTTTATAGCAAACATAGGTCATCGCATCAACCGGATTACTTAAAACGATAATGTAGCTATTCGGCGCATATTTTTTAATATTTTCCGAGACTTGCTCGATAATTATTGCATTGGTAGAAACCAAATCATCCCGGCTCATCCCCGGTTTCCGCGGCAGTCCTGCCGTGATTAACACCAAATCAGCATCCTGTATATCCGCATAATCTGAGGTACCCGTTATATTTGCATTAAAGCCTTGGACGGGGCTGGCTTCCAGCATATCCAGTGCCTTCCCTTTGGTCGGATCGTTTTGAGACGGGATATCAACCAGAACGACATCTCCTAATTCTTTTTGCGCAATCATCAGCGCTGCTGTTGCACCGGTAAATCCTGCACCAATTACGGCAATTTTTTTACGTTTGAAAGCCATGTATCTTCCTCCATTCTTTTAAAAATTATTCCGTTTGTGCTGGAGGTTCATCTTGTTTAGCTTTTTGACCCCGTTTTGCTGGTTTTGGTTTCTCCCCGCCCTTTTTCGGCGTCTGTGCCAACATTTGCCCTACTCCCTCATCCGGACGCGGGATCACATGCGCGGTTACCAGCACCCCGACACTTTGAGCTGCATACTTGCCAGCATCGACTGCTGCTTGGACAGCCCCGACATCTCCTTCTACTAAAATCGAAACGAGTCCGGCGTCCACTTTTTCTTTTTTTACTAAACGTACATCTGCTGCTTTCACCATTGCATCTGCGGCAACAATCGAGGCAATCAGTCCTCTTGTTTCAATCATTCCTAAGGCTTTTGACATCGTTTTACGCACCTCCTTCTGCATCAATAGAATCGATAATTCCGATAATGACAGCATCAATCGGCAGTCTAGGCTCACCGATAATATTTGCCGCCGCACTTCCCGTTGTGACCATCACTTTATCTCCGACTCCGGCACCAATCCGATCCACCGCAATAAACGGTGAATGGATCGGCGCCCCGGAAGGAAGCTCCGGCTGGACAAATAAATATTTTAATCCTGTTAGATTCTCTTCCTTCCTTGTCGCCCACACATTTCCAATCACCGTTCCAACTAACAAAAAATCATCCCCTTAACCTAATCCATAACTTGGATGGTTTTTTTCAGCTCTCTTGCGGCATCCCGAGCCAATGGAGTCACAATGGTGCCTTTCCGAACCGAAATCATCTCGTACTGGCATGCCTGCACATCTCTTTTGGTTAAGAGATTTTTTTGAAAATGAACTTCTTTTGGTTCCATTGGTTCAGGTGATACCTGATTGGTCACAGGCTGGGGTTTTACTAAAGGCTCCCCATCCTTGACAAGGAAACCAGCCTGACCGCTTGTAATGAACCCGGCATTTGCTTCGTCGGTATCGATATGCATCTCAAGCCGATATCTCGGTGAAACCCTAATCAGCACTCTTTCAAGCGAAACCGGGCGTTCCCCTTCTGTTCGGATTCGTACATACTCGCCGTTTTCTACACCAAAATTAGCGGCATCCTCCGGGTTCATATGAATATGAGCCTGGGCTGCGATCAGTCCTTCATTTTTAAAAATACTTCCTTTGGGCCCTACCAGTGTAATCGGAGCAGAACCAGCAATATTGCCCGATCCCCTTAGGGGCGGGTTCAACCCCAGCTTTACTGCATCTGTTCTGCTGACTTCCACTTGTGTTAACGAACGGGCGGGTCCGAGGATTCGCACTTTTTCAATGCTTCCTTTTGGTCCGACTATTACAATCGTTTCATTTGCCGCAAATTGGCCTGGCTGAGACAAATCCGCTTTTTTCGTTAACTCATACCCTTTGCCAAAAAGCGTATCTAAATCAGCTTGACTTAAGTGGCAATGGCGTGCAGAGACAGCCATCGGGATTGTATTGGGTCTGGAGTCCTTTTTTAGCAATTGCTGAATCACTTCTTCAACAAGAGTTCGAATGGTTTGTTCATTCATCGAATTGGCTCCTTACTTCTTACACTTCCACTTCTAATTTTGGCAAAATGCTCTCTAATTCATTGTGCGGACGTGGGATGACATGAACAGATAATAGTTCACCAACACGTTCAGCTGCTGCCGCGCCTGCTTCTGTTGCCGCTTTAACCGCACCTACATCTCCGCGGACAAGAACCGTTACAAGCCCGCCGCCCACATGTACTTTTCCGACTAAATGGACGTTTGCTGCCTTTACCATTGCATCTGCTGCTTCCACGGATGCTACCAAACCTTTTGTTTCTACCATTCCTAATGCAGTTAATTCTCTAGCCATTGTCAATTCCTCCTATTAATTCATTTGATATTTTTTTAATACTTGATTTACCAATTCAGAAATTACCTGCGGATCTAGCTGATCCGATCCATTTACATTGCTTAAAACCTGATTCACAATCTCATCTACATGGTTGCTGGCCCCCCACTGTGGAGAAGCACTTTTGCTGGATGGTTCTGGAACGTTAACCTCTTTTGTTCCATAGGCCATTCTTTTAATATTGATTAAATGGCGGGCCGTAAGATTGTCTGAAGTAATATTACCGCCAAATGATCCACAGCCAAGTGTCAGCGATGGCATCAATTCCGTGGTGGCTCCAACCGCACCAATGGAAGAAAGAGTATTCACCATCAATCGTGATACCGGCATTACTAACGCAAATTCACGGGCCACATTGTCATCATTGGTGTGAAGGGATAAGCTATGTCCCATCCCGCCTAAATGTAAGATTTTCACACACAGCTCTTTTGCACTTTCATAGCTTTCTGCTGTATAAATCGGAAAGATCGGCGACAGTTTTTCAATGGAAAAAGGAACGTCCTTCCCGATCCGGGTTTCTTCCGCAATTAAAATCGTTGTGTCTGCTGGAACAGAAATACCCGCCAATTCCGCAATCTTGACAGCACTTTGACCAACGATTGCCGGATTGAGTTTTCCTGGCAATGGTGAAATCAATTTTTCTAAATGAGATTTCTCCTGCTCATTTAAGAAATAGGCGCCATTATTTTTAAGCTCCCTTATGGCCTTTTCTTTGACATTCTCGTCCACCACAATCGCCTGTTCCGTTGCACAAATCGTGCTGTTATCAAATGTTTTGCTTTGGACGATCATTTTGACCGCTTTTTCGATATTGGCGGTTTTTTCGATATAGACGGGCACATTTCCAGGACCGACACCATAGGCAGGCTTTCCTGAACTGTAGGCAGCACGGACTAAATCTTTACCGCCAGTTGCTAAAATCAAATCTATATCACGATGGTGCATTAATTCAGTGGTTGCTGCCATTGTTGGTTTTGAGATCCAGCCGATAATTCCGTCCGGCGCTCCCGCATCCACCGCTGCCTCCAAACAAATTTTTAAAGCGGCGACTGAGCATTTCACTGCCCGTGGGTGCGGACTAAATACGATTCCATTTCTTGTTTTTAGGGCGATTAATGCTTTAAAAATCGCACTCGAAGTTGGATTTGTTGTTGGAATGATCCCGGCAATCACCCCAAAAGGTGAGGCGACTTCGACTATTTTCTTTGTAGGGTCCTCGTTAATGATTCCAACTGTCTTCTCGTTTTTAATAGATTCATAGACAGCAAGTGAACCGACATCATTTTTCATTTTTTTATGTTCGACCACACCCATTCCGGTTTCTTCGACCGCCATCTGGGCTAATTCAAGAGATTTGGCCGCAGCCGCTTCGGCAGCACGTTTCACAATTTTGTCGACTTGTTCTTGGGAAAACGCCAAGTACTTTTGCTGTGCTTCTTTCGCTTTCTGAACTGCATCCCGCATTTCCTGAATGGATTGTAGATCTAAATCAAATGGCAACAGGGACACTCCTTTCTCTCTTGTTTTTTGTGTAAAATTACACGTATGTAGCATTATCCGCCAATTAAATAGGAATCTAATACTGTCGTGGATTTCTCGCAATCTCGATAATCACAGCACGAAAAGCATCCGCTGCCGCCTGGCATGCCGATTGCGACCCGGTCAATAGCCCACCTCCAAAGTTTGTTTCCGAAGGTGGTCCAAAAAACTTAACCAGCTCTACATCCGCAGCCTTTAACGCCGCATCGATTCCATACACCGCCTCAAGCGGCGGGGCAATCAAATAGGCTAGTGCTTCTCCTTGATTAATCCCTGCCTCAGCTGATAGATAAGAACCGGTTCTTGCCACGACATTTGCATACAATGCATGGCTTTTTTCCTCATTGATTGCCTCAAAATACGCTTCATTTTCTGCGGTATGAATCACCGCATCCATCCCGCTTTTCACTTCATCTGGACTTGGACCTGCCAACACGCCGATCATTTCCCCAGACAATGGCCCTGATGCATGCGCGGAACCTGCGTAGAAGGACTTTGCATAGACAACATCAACATCTGCACGTTTCGTTGCTTCATCAAGAGCTGTATAGCCGACATCGTCAATCGTTGAGGTGAAAATCGCTAAACTCCGTTGATGGGGTTTTAACTGAAACTGAGCTGCTAAGGCAGGGTCAACGTTTGGAATAATTCGAACTGCCAAGATATTTGCATGAATTCGTTCTAATGCCATTTATCAACCCTCCCCTTATTGCTCTTTTTGTACTAGCGAAACACCGCTGGCTTCATATTTTAATATTTTTTGCACGACCGTTCCGATATAGGCGCCGGCCTCCACCGGTGGAATGCCGCCCTTATGAATATTGGAAATGACCATCCGGTCGGCCTCAATGGTGCCGTGGCGTGGTTCATAGCAGAGATACGCACTTAACGATTCCGCACTCACGAGGCCAGGGCGTTCACCAATCAAGTAAACAATCACTTTCGGTTTTAGGATCTCCCCAACATCATCCATTGCCGCCACTCGGCCTTTTTCGATAAAAAATGGTGTTCCGACATCGAGCCCTAAGCTTTGAAGCGATTGATTAAGAGATAAATAGACATCCTCTAAATTTTCCTCGATCGCTTTCGAACTTAAGCCGTCAGAAACAATAATTTGAACCGACGGAGACTTTTTACATTTTTGATCAATTAATTGTTTTGCCTCATCAGAGAGCTTTCTGCCGAAGTCAGGACGGCGGACATAGACCTCTTTGTCGGTAACCTTCGTGTTAACTTTTAATAAGGATAAGCTTTCAAGGATTTTCGGATCGACATCACCATAAACGGCATCGACTGCGGCCGCATGGTCAAAGCGAAACTTCAGCCATGTGTCCGTTTTGGGCCTTAATCCCGCACGGCCGATTCCAATTCTTGCCGGTGTTTTGCTAATTAAAAGATCCAGCTCTTCCTTATTAATCGGATTTTCAAGTCCTACAGGCGGCTTTGGTTCAAGGATCAATTCTTTTTCAGAGACTGACTCCGGGCAGCCCTGACTTTGGTTGCATTGTGCTTCCACATGGTTCGTCCGGTGGTTCCAAAATTTCACTTCCACTTTTTCCGAGGTATCATTGTTCGTCTTTTTCTTAACCTCTTCTACCGACACATTGCCAGCAACGGTCTTCGCCTGCAATTTTTCTACCACCATTTTCGTGATTTGTTCCACTAACTCAGGATTCATTTCTTCCACCTCCTATCGCGAAAAAATCGTCGGGTCACCTGCATATTTACTTAATTTCCCGTTTTCAAAAATCCCCATTTTCTCCAGCCATGCTTCAAATAATGGTGCAGGCCGTTTATTGAGCGTCTGTCTTAATGTCGCAACATCGTGATAACTTAAGCTCTGGTAATTGAGCATACAATCATCACCCATTGGCGCAGCGATAATAAAATTCACCCCTGCCGCGGAAAGCAGCACGCCAAGATCTTCAATGTCATTTTGGTCTGCTTTAATATGGTTCGTATAACAAATATCAACGCCCATTGGAATGCCATGCATTTTTCCCATAAAATGATCTTCAAGACCCGCTCGAATCACTTGTTTATTGTTGTACAAGTACTCTGGTCCGATAAAGCCGACGACCGTATTGACAATATACGGGTCATAGTAGCGGGCAAAGCCATAATTCCGGGATTCCATTGTCAATTGGTCGATATCATAATGAGCTTCGGCGGATAATTCCGAGCCTTGACCAGTCTCAAAATACAAACGTTGTGGACCCGTTCCTGTACCGTATATTTTCGCCATTTCATTGGCTTCCTCCAAGAGGGAAGCGCTAATCCCGAAAGAACGATTCGCCGCTTCGGTTCCGGCAATACTCTGGAAAATCATATCTGCCGGGGCCCCCTGCTGGACCGCTTTCATTTGAGATGTCACATGGGCAAGCACACAGTTTTGCGTTGGAATTTCCCATTTTTGAATAAAGTCATGTGTCGCATGCAATAACCGTTTTACACTTTCAACGGAGTCATCTACCGGGTTTATTCCAATTACTGCATCCCCAATCCCATACGCAAGCCCTTCTTTCATTGAGGCCATCATCCCGTCGACATTATCCGTCGGATGGTTTGGCTGCAGCCTAGAGGCTAGCACTCCTTTTTGACCAATCGTAATATTGCATTTGGATAAAACTTCAATTTTATTGGCGGCATGGACTAAATCGAGGTTGGACATGATCTTTGCCACCGCTGCAATCATTTCACTATTCAGACCTCGGCTGAGGCGTTTCAAGTCTTCACCTGTCGTTGTATCGTTCAGGATATACTCGCGAAGCTCCGAAACAGACCAATTTTTAATCGATTGATAGATGGGTTCGTTGATCTGACCCTCGATAATCCTTGAAACCTCATCCTCTTCAGGAGATAGCATGGGATTTTCCCTAATATCTTGTAGTGTTAAATAGCTCAACACTTGTTTCGCTGCAATTCTTTCCTGAACGGTCTCAGCAGCAATCCCTGCTAAGCGGTCGCCGGATTTTTCTTCATTTGCTTTCGCAAATAAATCTTTTAGAGAGGAAAATTGATAGACAGAACCTAAATAGGTGGACTTTAATCTCATAAGAATGCCCCCTTTCGTCATTTCTGGAATGTTAATGTTTTTATGATGACAGGAACAACATCGGTTTCGAGCACTTGGCCTATATCCAAATAGTCCCCATTTTCAACTTTAATTTGATCAATGCAAATGACGGATTGCACTGGTGCCTTCCTCTTGAGTGTTTGCCCGAGAACTTTTGCATAATCCCGGTCAAGCACAAGGACCAACTCTTGAGTTTGGTTCGGTTTTTGTTTCATTGCTTTGAGAATGGATTCAGCAAATTCATCGATTTCACGGAATCTTAAGTAAGGCAATTCTGAAAAATAAACCGCAAAATTCTGTCCGTCACGCTGTGGGTCATAGAGATCGAGTGCTTCCTCAATCCGCTTGGATAATTGGTTTATTTCTGTTTTAAAATCACCCTCGAGTCGAATCTGGTAAACCGGCAAGTTTTTGATCGGCAATTTACGACGATCGGCTTCAATGGTTGCACCGCTGATTTCAGTCGTTTGCATTCCGGCGCCCAGTACTGTGGCCCGAACCGTTTCCTGCGGCTTTACCCAAGTCCACTCCGCAAGACTTGAGCTTTCCTTTAAGGAGGCGGCTAACATCAACCCGATATCATCGTATTTGGCCGACTGTACGGAACTGGTCTCATGCTGATAAATGCATTCACTTATCCCGCCTGAGAACATAATCGCCTCAATATCTTCCACCCAGTTAGGTGCATGCCCTAGCAGCAACGTTAGATCCTCGTTTGTGAGTGCCTTTTTTAACATCCGCACAATGACATCTGCCATAAAATCGGTTACTTGTTTTATCGCTGATGGATTTTGAGTTTGCCCCTCCACCATCCTTAAATCCCAGTGTCTCAGTAAATTCTTAACTGGCGGAGAAATACTCTGGATTTTATTATCGTGACATTCAATTAATCTGCCGCCTACATGAAGCGTACAGGTTCCACAAAGTCTGCCAGATTTATAAACGGCCACATTGGCGGTACCCCCGCCGATATCGATGTTGGCGATAACCTTCCCTGTATTTATCGAATATTCATAGGCGCCCGATCCCTTAGCGGCAATAATTCCTTCTAAGTCAGGACCAGCTGTTGCCACTAGAAACTCCCCAGCCTGGTCAGACAGCTGATGCAGCATGACTTCTGCATTTGACTTTGTGGCTGTTTCACCCGTAATAATCACTGCCCCCGTTTGAATATCCTTCGGCTTAATACCAGCTTTCTGATATTCCTTTCTGACAAGGTCTTCAATTTTTTCAATATCAATCGTGGTTGGTGAAAGCAACGGTGTCCGGTAAATCGGGCTGCGATGGATGACCTGTTTGTCAATGATTTCAATTCGCGGCACATGTGCCCCGCCAGCCATATTCATTAAAGTGAACCGGCTGATTACCAACTTTGTTGTACTTGTGCCTATATCGATCCCCGCACTGATCATTTCTTCTTTTTGCGGGCCTTTGAAATTCATCTCAACTCCCCCAAAAAACAAAAAGCGCCCCCTTTAAACTATCCCAAATTAGATAGTTTAAAAGAGGCGCCATTGCCATTAAATTCATTTGTTATTCATAATATAAATTATTTTCTGTATATTGTAAAGGTTTTCATTCAAAAAATAACAAAAGGGGATGGATTTCCTTCAAGATATTTCTTCATTTCCTGTGTCGAATGGAAGTTTACCAGATTCCGGATCTCCTCTATTCCTTCATTTTTTAAGGAAGAGGTAATGACAATCGGACCTTTGGTTACGATTACCTTTTTTAACAAAGAAATGGCTAGTTCAACGTCAGCCTGGTCAGAATCACTTTTTGTGACAACCCCTATGGGTATTTTATTGATTCCGCTGCTGAATCCTGGCGGGAAAATCATTTTCTTCTTGGTCGCATCCTGTAAAAACAAGACATGGGTTACTTCTAATGCTGTTGCCATGATATTTTTATAGTAGAACGGGTTTTCACAATATTCTCCTGGGGTATCAACAATCCAATCATAGTAATTCAGCGATTGCGTTTTGACAGCAGGCATTTCCCGGCCAAGCAAAGCATTCGTTAACGTCGATTTTCCGGCCCCAATGGAACCGATCAGCATGGCTCGGTTCTTTTTCGTCATCAGATTTCCCCCTTTCATGAAAAATTCTATTCTCTGATTCTATGACTTCGTGATCTCCGCCGGGGTATATTTCAGCGTATCCTGCAAGAAACGGTTGATTTCCTGCATCGCCATTTCCACCTCTGAAACATTGCCGACAATCACTAGACTTCCGGTAAAGCGATCCAAAAATCCTAACTTGACATTAGCCGATTTGGTGGCTAAATCTCCGGCAATAATCACCGTCTCACTTGGGGTCAGTGTCAAAATCCCTAATGCACCAGCCTCCTGGATCCCCAGTTTTTCAAACATATCCGGGTCCGGATTAGCAATAATATGGCTTAAAGTTACCTGTTTCCCAGGGACAAACTCCTGTATAAACCGCTTTTTCTCTTCGCTCACGACACACCCACCTCTCAAATTAATAAAAAAATGCCTAATAGACTTTATTTTTATAAAAAATAAAACCTACTAAGCACCATTGCTTCATCTATTCACTTGTAAACTAACTTGGGTACTTCAAAATAATGTACTTTGCCACTTTTTCCATGGGCATTTGTTTTTTCATGCTAAGGTCTCTAATCTTATTGTAAGCCGTTTCCTCTGGTAAATTCAATTGTTTCATTAAAATTCCTTTTGCTTTTTCAACCATCTTTCGGTTTTTCAGTTCCCGATTCATTTCTTCTACTTTTTCTTTGTAAAGAATAGCATTTTCTGCCTGCTTCAAAGCAATTTCAACCGCAGGAATCAAGTTTGCCTCCGAAATCGGCTTTACGAGATACCCTAAAATATTTGCCTTCTTCGCTTTTTCTATATATTCCTTTTGACTATAGGCCGTTAAAAGCAAAATCGGGATATTGAATTTGTTGGAAATAATCTCACTGGCCTTTAATCCGTTCAGCTTCGGCATTTTAATATCCATGATCATTAAGTCAGGCTTAAGGCTGTAGGCCAATTCAATTGCTTTCTCGCCATCAGCTGCTTCCGCCACAACATCATAGCCCGCATCCTTTAACATGAGGGAAACATCCAATCGGACAATGGATTCATCTTCAACAACTATAATTCGCTTTTTCATTCCTTAAACCTCCCTCGCAAAGGGAAATTCGACGATTGCTTTCGTTCCTTCCCTTGTTCCATCAATGGAAAAATGGCCTGTTAAATCGTGTTCAATCATCATTTTAACTATATCAAGTCCTAATGACGGCTTCATGGAAGGAGTATAGCCAATTCCATTATCAATTACGAGGACCCTTACGGTAGAAGCCTCTTCCTTGATGACTACATCAATTTGGCCCTCAGTCATCTCAGCAAATGCATGCTTCACACAATTTTGAATTAATTCATTTATAACAAGAGCAACGGAAACAGCTAGATTCGATTTAATAAAGATCTTAGGGCCCGAATAGTCGATCGAAATCAATTTTCCTTCATGATCTTCACTAAAGACCAGCATATTCCCGATTTTTTCTATTAAACTAACAAGTTCTACATCATCCTGATTTTCAGAATTGGATAAGATGATTTCATAGACAGAGGCAATACTTACAATTCGGTTAAGGCTCTTGATAAAATGAAACTTGCTTTCTTCGGGGACCCCTCTTCGCATCTGCAGCCGAAGAAGACTCGCTACCGTTTGCAAGTTATTTTTTACGCGATGATGGATTTCCCGGATGGCCACGGTCTTTACGGTAAGCTCCCTCTCTTTTTCGCGCAGCTCTGTTAAGTCACGAAAAATGATAAATGATCCGCTATTTTTCTCATGCTGCACAAGAGCAATTTTTTTCATTTGAAAGACTTTATTTTGAATGATGATTTCTTGGATCACAAGTTCATCCGGCAGCCTGCACATTTCTGCAAGGTTTGGAAAATAGGAAGTAAAAAGTTTGCCGCTTTTACATTCCTCCGAACACATTTCTAAAACAAGATTCATCGCAGCAGGATTCGAATATTGAATCCGTAAATCCTCGTCAATAATGAATAGAGCTTCCTCAATCACTTCTGGAATAAAAGGGCGATTTTCAGCCATTCCCAGTAAGAGTTCGCTAAGCGTCTCATTCGCCTCTGTTAACGCTTTCAGTTTATTTTGACTTTGGAGCTTATCACTGTTGTCTTTCTCCATGATCAACGTACCAATCACCCGGTTATGGATTCCAACAATCGGAACAACGCTTTGTTCGACTTTTTTCCCTTCCTGGGTTAGGGCATGATTGAGAAAAAGCGGCTTGCCCGTCCGAAACGCATAAAAAACAGCAGGCTCAAACGTTTCGTAGGCAAACTTTCCGACTACCGGATTTTTATAAACAGAACTGGCCATTGCAGGTGCTGCTTCTGCCACCACTATCGCATGCTTTTTTTCTCTTGTTTGACAATCGACAAACACATTTGCTTGATTTAAGTCGGCTATTAATTGCAGGTTTTGAACGACTTCTTCGATCTTTTGTATGTCTTGTTCCGATAGGTCTGTGTGAAGCTGACATAGAGTTACAACGGTGTTCATCTCAGCTTTAATCATGTCATTGCCCCAATCTTATTCTTCTAATATATAAAAATATTTTATATATCATTTATCATAGTGTCAATCTTCTGTTTTTTACAAAAAATGTTTCAAAAACAACAAAAAGATGCAGATGACACAATTTAAAAGTTCTAAAAAAGCTAGGGAGACTAAGTCTTTTTTGTATGATTCAACAAAATAAACCTAATAATAAATGAAAGCAAATCAAGGTATTATTAAGTTGAGGTGATCCAATGCCAATCCTCGAAGTTGATGAGAGTACCCTTTACTACACTGTTAAAGGTAAAGGGATTCCAATCATATTTATTCATCCACCCGTTCTAACTTCTATAAATTTCATATACCAGTTAGAAGGACTATCTCGTTATTTTCAGGTTATCACCTTTGATATACGAGGACATGGAAGGAGTCCTTTTTCTAGAAAACCTGTTACCTATCCACTAATTGTCGAGGATATAAAAAAACTAATGGACCATTTGGATATTAAGCAAGCCTTTTTATGCGGATATTCAACAGGGGCATCTATTCTATTGGAATTTTTGTTATCAACATCAAAAGGGCGTGCTTTAGGTGGAATCATTATTAGTGGAATGTCTGAGGTAAGTGACTGGCGTCTAAAAAACAGAATACGCCTTGCTAAAAACCTTGCAAAGATGGGGGCATTGCCTGCTTTAGCTCGGTCAATATCCAATAGCAATTCAAATACAAAAGAGTTGTTCGACAAGATGTTACTAGAAGCTAAAAAAGGAGATGCTAGAAACATCGTGCAATACTATGATTACAGTTTGAACTATAACATTTCCGATCAATTAGAGAACATTACTATGCCAATTTCCCTCATTTATGGTGGAAAAGATAAAACATTTTTTCGTTATGCAAACCAACTACATACGAAACTACCTCAAAATGAAATAACCTTTGTTGAAGGCATTAAACATCAGGTCCCAACAAAAGCAGCAAGTAAATTGAATCATGTCATTTATCAATTTATCCAAAACCTTCCAGTAATCAGAGGTGAATAAGCTTGGATGTTAAACTATTTCATTTAATAAATTTGCTTTCCGGACGTCATTTAATAATAGATAAATTTATGATACTTATTTCCAAAAAGATGAAATTTGTTTTCTTTATTATTTTAGTGATTTTGCACTTTAAAAAAAAGAATGTATCTATTGAAGCAGTAGTGTCTATCATGATTTCGTTATTCTTGCATTTTATAATTCAGTTATTTTATTTTAAGCCCCGTCCATTTATAGATGGGAGAGTAGACATACTTACCCCTTCTAAATTCAATTCGTCCTTTCCAAGTAAACATACTCTACTAACTTTTGCCGTTTCAACAATAGTCCTCTTTAATCAACGTATCCTTGGATCTATTATGTTGGGGTTTTCTTTTTTAACGGGATTGTCACGAATTTGGGTAGGACTTCATTATCCTTCTGACATTGCAGGAAGTGCTGTATTAGGCTCTTTTACAAGTGCGGTTATTCATAAATTATTACAAAGGAAATGGCAATGAAAACTCTTAAGAAAATTGCACTGCCTATGAGGTATTATGATTTTTCAATGAAAAAGTTGACAAACAATCAGTTGGTTTATATCAATAAGAAAAGGTGATTGCCTTTTGTATTAGTAATCACCTCTTGTCATTTCTATTCAATAAAGTCTATTTTTTTCCCCGACACCCTTTAATCGCAATTTCTTTTAAACACTCCTCTCGGTATGAATACCATTTGCTTTCCATTCCACAATCTATAATTTTGTCCTTCAATCTTCTATAGGCACCCTTTCCCTAATTGCCTTAGATAAGTCTTCCTGCTTTCGTTGATCTCCTACAGTTAGGCAAAAGTTTTCCATTATCATTCACATCATATTTTGTAGGTAATTCTATATAATTTTTAAAGTTTTCAACTACATCGATGCCACCATTCTATTTTCACGTTCCCATTCAGGTAAATGAGCAAATCGTTGTTCGTCTTCAGCAGCTCTAAAGTCCTCCGATGTCCCTAACACTATTACACAGGTTTTACTATTTAGAAATGAACGTGTTTCTTCATAAATATACTCTTTTTTGATAATATTTCCATTTTTGAATTCAATAAACAGAGGATCCGTTTCAACGACTTCTTTACCCCATTCCCTATTTTAATGTTCTATTTGTTTATGATTAATCTTGGTGAAAGAAATCGGTAAATGCTGAAAGAAAACTTAATTATTACTTTATCAATCGACACCCTTTTACAAATTTGATTGATAATATATATCTGGTAATTAGCTACTATAATTTTCCAATGAAGTGTTGGAAGAGGAATTTATGCTTCAATGTTTCGTAGTTCAGGTTTATTCGCTAGCTACTTACTAAATCGTCTTAGAAAAAACATTAATTTTTTACCATAAAAATGGTACCAAAACTTTTGAAAATGGAGTGATAATTGGATGACCAACCAGCTTCAGCCAGGGCAGGAACTCCTTGCAAACCAGCAGATCACCGCGAACAATGAGCGAGCATTTCTAATCATGCAGGGCGATGGAAACTTCGTACTCTACGAAATACATAAGGGCCAACACATCCCTGTCTGGGCGTCCGGCACCGACGGTAGTGGTGCTGTGAAAGCAGTCATGCGCAATGATGGCTGCCTTGTCGTCTACAAGGCAAATGGAGAGGAGGTATGGTCTTCTGGGACCGCAGGGAACGCCGGAGCATACCTCATTCTTCAAGACGATGGGAATGCGGTGATTTATACGACCCAGGGAGAAGCGCTGTGGGACTCGGGTACTTGGCGCCATTTTCGAAAGCTTGGTTTTGACCCAGCGGTTCACGGCTTCTCGTTTCCAAACAAATTCGTCAATGCTATAGCGAATATTCCTAGCTATGGGCAGGTGACAACACAGGGGCGGTGCGGCGGAATGGCTTTTGCCGCGCTCGACTACTTCCTCAAGGGCATTCCAGTTCCGAAATACACCGGGAACCTGTTCAGCGCACAGGTTCCCCCGGATGGACACTGGCTTGCGGATTACATTTACAGTCGACTGATGGACAGTTTCCTTGTTCCTTCCTCCATCAAGTATGTTCGTTGGACCTTAGCGTCCGATCATTCTACACTTCTTGGAGGTAAGGGGGTCACACGCTGGACGAAGGAGGAAGAATTTCCAAAGCTACGCTCGCTCATTGACGCTGGTTGTCCGGTCGCCCTCGGGCTGATTGATGCAACCAGCCTCGGCGAGATCGGATCGAAGAATCACCAGGTTCTAGCCTATGGATATGAGTGGCACTCAAAGGCTGACATTATGAAAGTGTTCGTTTACGATAATAACACGATAGGATCGGAGGTAATTTTGTCCTCCGAACGAGGAAACCCTCACTTTGATGCCACGAACACCGACCCTTGGCGGGGATTTTTCGTAATCGACTACCAGCAGAAGACACCGCCCGTGTTCACGAGCAAGCCGCCGGCGGCCAATGATACGGTCCGATACGGTCAGACCATTAAGGTAAGTCATCTGTGGACCGGGCTGACACTCCATTCGCACGCACTGAACTACGGCCACAGCGGCAGCTCAGGGCAGCAGCAGGTCACCTGCTTCAAAGGGGCAGATGACAATGATCTCTGGAGGATCAAGGGACCTCATGGAACGCAAGCGAACCACAGGAACGGTGAAGTAGTCCGACCTGGCGACGTGATCCGTCTCGAGCACGTGCTCACTGGGCGAAACCTTCACAGCCACTATGGACACCCTTCCCCTGTCACCGGTCAGCAGGAAGTGACCTGTTTTGGCACCGGTGGTCAGGGCGACGACAACGATAACTGGCGGGTCGAGGTCGACGGTGGCGGTCAGTGGACCGCGGAGCGACGTGTCCGACTTGTTCACCTGAACACCAACCATGCGCTCCACTCCCACCGCGGGCACAGCCATCCCCAATGGACGGCCGGCCAACAGGAGGTAACCGGCTTTGAGGGCCGTGATGACAATGACTGGTGGTGGCTCCTCGAAATCCGCTGAGAATGTTCTAGGTTCATGTTGTCCGGAAACTTCAAGCTCAGCTGGTCGGTTTATTGAGCTCGTAGGCCCGCGGCCCATAGAAAAGCGTTTTTCCATATTTCAAAGACGATCGTTATTAATATACTCTCAACTGTGCTGTCCCGTTTTACAAAGTAAAAGGCACTATCTACCTTAGTTAGTGCCTTCCCTTCATTTACTTTTCAATATTTGCAGACTCGTAATGCTGAGACACGTTTTGAATTTGTTCATATGTCATTGTTTTATTCCCTAAACGTTAGAGATTTACATTACAGGATATAGGTTAAGATCCACTTTTTCTACTTGTATTGAAATCTTTGCTTTTTAACCGTAGGACTGGAGTTTTTAGCGTATTGTTCAAAACCGGTATTATAGAAATGGGCGATTTTACTTGACCAGTCACTGGAATCTAGTCCTCTCGTCCGTTCAGACATATAGGATGATATGGTTTGATCGTATTGGTCAATGATTTCCATTTGAATCTTAGCATCATACTGTTCTTTCAGGAGGGTTGCCTTAAGTGGCAGCCTTGGTTTTTGATCGGGTACATTTCGTGGATGCCCAATGACCAAACCTGAAATTGGAAAAACATATTCCGGAAGTTTCAATAGATCAACAAAGGTTTGTGGATTTCTCCTTAATCCTCCGATTGGAACGATCCCGAGCCCCATCGATTCAGCTGCTATAACCGCGCTTCCTAGCGCGATTCCAACATCTGTTGAACCGATCATAATTGCTTCTAAGTCCTCGACAATTTTAAACTCCGTACCATGTTTTTCAGCAGCAAGCTTCGCCCGGTAAAAATCCATGCAAAATATTAGAAAAACAGGAGCTTCCTCAATCCACTTTTGGTTGCCTGCTGCTTTCGCCAAGGCTGCTTTCCTTTTAGGCTCCCTGACTTCAATCACGGTCACTTGCTGACCATTAATCCAATTGGGACCAGCCATTGCCGCCTCAACAATCACTTCGATCTGTGCTTCGCTGACATCCTTTTCAGTGTCGAAATCCCTAACTGAGCTATGATTTTTTAATAATGCAATCGTTTCGTTCATGCTATCACTCCTCGTGTATACGATACTACACACTCAGCTTTAAATTCAAACACCTGCATCGGATGACGACCAAACCTCAGGTAGTAATAAGCGGAAAAGGTCATCATCAAGCGGATGATGACCAAACCTAAGGTAGTAAGAAGCGGAAAAATAAAAGTGCCTGACACCACAGTAGGTGGTGTCAGGCAATATTTTACTTCTTAAGAAGCTCTAAAAATGAACAAATGGTTAAGATCCCTTTATCAAAGTTTTCTAAGTTAAAGTGTTCGTTGGGTGCATGAAGATTCTCATCGGGCAATCCAAATCCCATTAAGACAACAGGCGCATTTAGAGACTGATTGAAATCCGATACAATCGGAATCGAACCGCCTTCTCTTTTGTATACCGGTGCTCTTCCATAAACGGTTTCATACGCTTCGGCCGCTTTTTGAATCATCGGGCTGTCGATCGGCGTTAAGAATGGATTCCCGGTATCTTGAAGAGACACTGTTACGGTGCAGCCTTTTGGCGCATGTTCTTCTAGATGCTTTTTGATCAATTGCTGAATCTTTTCAGGGTTTTGATTGTGGACGAGACGGCAAGTGATTTTTGCATGTGCCTCATTCGGGATGACCGTTTTTGTTCCTTCCCCCTGAAATCCTCCCCATAATCCGTTGATTTCTAATGTTGGCCGGGAACTGATTTTCTCTGGGTATGGGAAATTGTTTTCCCCTCCGGTTAAATCTGTTAACCCTAATGATTTTTTTAGCTTTTCTTCATCAAATCCTAACGCTTTAATTTGTTCCTTTTCAAAATCAGTAAGAAGTACAACATCATCATAAAAATGATCCACATTTACTTTTCCGTTTGCATCATGAAGGGTTGAAAGCAGCTTCACTAATAAATGGTTGGCGTTCTGGACTCCCCCGCCGAACATGCCTGAGTGCAAATCCGAATTAGCGGTTTTTAGGGAAAATTCCAGTGCACAAAGTCCTCTTAAAGAATAGGTGATGGCAGGAACGCCTCTGTCCCACATATCAGAGTCAGATATAACGACTACATCACAGGACAATTTCTCTTTATTTTCGGATAAGTATGGCGGAAGATGAGGACTTCCGATTTCTTCTTCTCCTTCGATGCAAAACTTAACGTTTACCGGTAATTTACCTTCTGTTTTCAATAGTGTTTCCACTGCTTTGATATGTAAGAATGTCTGCCCTTTGTCGTCGGTTGCCCCTCTGGCAAAGATTTTTTCATCACGAATCGTTGGTTCAAACGGAGGCGTTTCCCATAAATGAAGAGGGTCAACGGGCTGCACGTCATAATGGCCGTACACTAAAACAGTTGGGGCGTTCTCCTGGTGAAGCCAGTCCGCATAGACAATCGGATGACCTTTTGTTTGGATGATTTCCACATGTTCCATTCCAATACTTTCTAATTTATTAGCAATCCATGAAGCTGCTTTTTGGATGTCCTCTTTATGCTCGGATAAAGAACTGACGCTTGGAATTCGGAGCAATTCTTTTAATTCCTCAACATTTTGATTATGTTGCTTAGATAATAACTCAGATAATTGACTCATATTATCACCTTTTCTAGTTTATTTCCCCTTCTTATTATATATATAAAGACATGATTGGTATCAAGTAATTCAACTTCACCAATACTGTCAGGTCGAATAGATAAACAGGATCCGACTTGAATTCTTCATTCACCTCTTAAAATACCCTGCTATAGCAGGAATACTCATGAATTCCTTCCTCATATCCCGAAACGAACTCCATTATTTTCTATAGCAGCTGGAAATTGTAAAAGGTTTGCACAATAGTAAAGATTGAGAAAATCAAGAAACAAATTCTTAAAATGACTCTAGAAGGATGCCTTATCATCTTCCGGAAAAAAGTAGAGTTTTATATACCTACAATACAAAAGGAAGCACACGTTCACGTTCCATGTACTACCTTTTGTAATATGGTTGAATGCGTTGCGTTCAAGTTAGGCTACCAAAACCATCTGGACTGTTGGACTTTTCCCCAAGCATATTTACCTGCATAGAGGAGCAAGTAGACAGCCCTTGAGCAGAAGGAGGAACAGCCATTCCAGGGGAGCCCTTTCCTATAGCGTATCCAATCGTGAATGTGCCAGGGAGTTAATAGGTCAAATTTATACATGTCCCATATCTTGCACTTCCTTTTCTTTGAATCAGCCGCATCAAGTATACTGTTGACCGCTCGGCGGGCCGCCTCATTGGCGGCTTCCATCGACGCCAGATCCGTATTTGTACGCACATAATCGGAAGCCAAGAAGAGATTGGGGATCTTTGTAAAGGCATGGGGTCTTAAGCTCCACGCAAAAACTTTGTTTATAAGCAACGGCTCACTATTGATCATTTTGCCAGAATCGTCGAAATGAATGTCCGGATCCAAAAACCAAGAGTGAACATCCTCATCCCGGAGCAACACTTTTTCATGATTTAAGGCTTTTTTCAGCTGTGCCCATACTTCATCTTTAATTTCTTCTTTCGTGCATTGGATTGCCTTTTTTCCTAAAAGCATGCCTGGTTGGTTCCATTCCGAAATATCAACGGAAATAATGCCCCTAACCTGACCATCCCCATATGCTTCAAGATCCTTCCCGTTCCAAAATTGCTTTTGTGAAATGGCCGTAATCGCCCACGGAGAATCCATTATGATCAGATGGCCGTTTACGATAGGCACATCCCGTTTCATAAAGAACTGGAGCCCGTTCATCCAATCAACATCTTTGGCAAGCTTCTTCAACCCTATCAGTGCCGGGTCTGCCCTAAGTATATCAGAGGAAACTAACGGGGCCATGGCTTCCACCGGGAGAGTGCTTACGTAAAAGTCTGCATTGACAAACTCGTCCTTTCCAGACCTATCGATATGGACACCCGTGATTTTGCCTTCTTTGAGTTGAAAGCCGCGTACGGATGCATTGGTATAATAATGAACTCCTTTTTGTTTCAAATACCTGATCCATGGGTCAATCCACACCTCATTGGTCGGACCGTTCAGGACTCGGTCCGAATCAGTTGTTGGCGTAAGGATACCCATAAGAAGTTGGGAAAGAACCGTACCGAAGGTCTTGGTGCTTGCTTCTGTAGATTTCGCGGCGACCAATGACCGGGAAATGGAAGCAAACACTTCATGGAAGTTCTTTGATTGGTTATCTCCATCCAGATAATCCCACCAGCTAATTCTTTCATATTCATCCATGATTCGTTCCCTGCAGCTCGTCATCACCTGCCAAAGCCGCTCCGTAAAGAAAACCACTTCTTCCTCATTAAGTCCCCAATCCGAATCGAACAATGCTTTCAAGTTCTTTTTGATGCCGGTCATCGATTTCGGAATGGAAGTGGAGATGGCAACTAGTTCATGATCAAAGCGGGCAAGTCCCATCTCCCGAGCCGTAACTAATTGATCATAAACACTTTGCTTTTGGTCATAAGGGATTCGTTTCATCGTATCAATGATATGGCGATAAAAACCTGGAAAGCAACGGAATCCGTGTTCTCCAGGTAGATTTTTTCTCCCGTTCGTACCGGAATAGGGAACAGGAATCGACCGTGCTTTTCCACCCGGAATTGTTTTACTTTCGTATACAGTTACGTCAAACCCTCTTTCTGCCAGTTCATGTGCAGCACTAAGGCCAGCCACCCCGCCTCCCAAGATGGCCACTTTCTTCATAGACTCACCTTCCTCGCATAGTGGATTAGAGTAATCCAATATATGCAACAGGAGGTGGAGGTGTTTGGACATTCAGTAACATGATAGCGGAAAGGTATTGGGCACTTTTCACTCCAAATCCCTGCCAGGATTGGGTGACCAGACGTTGGCGGTGTCTTTAGTGAGAAGAAGTCGATAACCTTATGCTAATTACATAGTTTTCTATTTATTATGAAACATAAAATCATAATAGCTCAATATACCCTTCATTACCGTTCACTCGGATCCTCTGCCCGTCTTTTATTTCCTTCGTGGCGTTTTCCACTCCTACAACGGCCGGAAGACCGTATTCGCGCGCAATGACGGATCCGTGGGTCATTAGCCCGCCTACTTCCGTCACCAAGCCTTGGGCAGATACAAACAGCGGAGTCCAGCTAGGATCCGTGAATTTGGTTACGAGAATATCCCCATCCTCTAATTGAGTTTCTTCCATTTTTAATATGACACGTGCCCGGCCCTCGATTATGCCGGATGATACGGGGGTCCCCGCCAAGGCACCTTGAGGGATATAATCGGTGATGTATGCACCAGTTACGACCTCGCCCTCAGACGTCATCACCCTTGGTGGTGCCAACTTCTCAAAAACTTGATAATTCCTCTTTCTCTCATTAATTATCTTGTAATCCAAATGGTTGGTTCGAACGGTATCATAAAGCTCCTTAAAGGTTAAATAGTAGATGTCCTCTTTTTCTTGGATGACCCCGTTTCGGACAAGTAGAGCGGCCTCCTTCATCAGCGCCTGCTTGTAGATATCAAAACGTCTAATGTAAGCGTACTTGGGATATTCCCGATAGCCGATAAAATTCCGCAAAACGCTGATCATCTTCTCTGTCATTTTTGCCTTTCGTTTGCCGTCGGGCAATTGCTCCAATCGTTTCAGAAGATCCTGCCCCTTTAGGTCTGCCTCCCTCTTGCCTTGCTCAAATTTAACTCTGCCGAAATGAGGAGGAAAATTCTTTATATTGCTAAGAATCATCGGGATCAGTGCGATGGGCTGTTCTCTCCAACGGGTCCTTGTGATATCAATCTCTCCAGAACAGCGCATTCCGTATTTTTCAAGGTACCCTCTAAAAGCGCTAATAATTGCCCGCCCGCCTTCCAATTCGGCTAGGTCCTCGAAAAAGGTGTCATCGCGGGCATTTTGTAAAACTTCCATCGCGTCATTATATGACCGAATGATGTCCGATACATCCATGAGTGCAAAACCCATTTCAGATGTAACGTTGTTTGGCACCGATTGGGAAAGTGTGTCGGCCGCGTTCCTTTCCCCCAACCATCTTTCCATTTTTTTATTGATCCAGTCCCATGCTAATACCCCAACCATAATGACTCCTAATCCTCGAGGATCATAAAAGAGTTCTTTTAATTTCTTAAGGTCTTTCCTAATGAAAGAAAACAGTTCTTCTCCCGATACGGTTGTTATCCGTTCCTGCAGTTCCGTTATGGATGCCTCGTTTAGACTGATGAGATCCTGGGTGATTTTGGGGTCGTTTTTTCTGTAGATGTTGATTATGTGTAAGGGAAGAGTCCAAGATAGTCCTTCAGTGCCAAATTTGAATACTCTTTTTCCCCGTGGCAATGAACTCTTAAAATCCTTTCTGTTCATTAAGCTTAAAATCGCATTCTTAGAGAGAGGGTCGTTTTTGCCCATTGTAGCAGGAAGGATCCTTCGGCCAACGGGTGAGGCTAGGTCGTAAGTAAGGTCAAGAAACAGTCTTCCACCCGCTTTACGCAGTGGAAATTCATCGAATAGATCCATTAAAAAGGACATACCCAATGGTCTTATGGCATCTGTCATCATTTGTTGATGGCCAAACGACAAGTAAACCCTGTTCTGCCCATCGGTATCTTTCGGGATTGGAAATAATGTTGTGATGGGGCGGCTTTGCACGATATATATAGCCTCTTCAGTAAGGCACCATTCGATGTCCTGCGGGCAGGAAAAATACGCCTCAATCTTTCTACCTACTTGCTCCAACTGTAAAATCTGCGAATCTGTAAGGGTTTGCCTATTCTGTTGTTCCCACTCTATCTCCTTTTCCTCTATACCTCCCTCTTTTAATGCCTGAATGGCTAGTTTCTTGGAAGAGACCGTCTTTTCAATAATGGTTCCATCTCGAACCTTATAGTTATCTGCATTCACTAAACCAGAGACAAGTGCTTCCCCAAGTCCAAAGCTAGCATCAATGGATATCACCTTACGGTTGGATGTAACAGGATCGGCCGTAAACAAGATCCCTGAAGCAATTGGGAAAATCATCCTTTGGACCACGACGGACAAGTAGACATTAAGGTGGTCGAATCCATTCAGGATGCGGTAGATCACCGCCCTATCTGTAAACAGGGAGGCCCAGCACTTGCGGATATGCCGAAGGATTTCTTCTTTTCCTTTGATGTTTAAAAACGTATCTTGCTGCCCTGCGAAGGACGCATGAGGCAAATCCTCGGCAGTGGCACTGGAACGAACCGCGTAAGCCCACTCCTCGCCAAACTCTGACAGATACTGAATGATCTCTGTTTCTAAATCCAGGGGTATTTCCGCTTCCTCGATAAGGCTGCGGATTTTTCCACTAATTACACTGATTTCGCTCCTGTCATCGGCACTTAGCTGATAGAGTTGATTCAGGAAGGCGTCAAATTGTCTGTTATCGCTGATAATTTTTTTATAGGCTTCTGTGGTAATGCAAAAGCCAACTGGCACCTGAATTCCCTCAATCCTCGTCAGTTCTCCAAGGTTTTTCCCCTTGCCCCCAACAGCCATAAGCTGTTTATGGTCGATCTCTCGAAAACCTAGCACGTAGGCATTCATGGCACACCCCTCCCCTGAAAAAATGATGGCTTCTTTTATTTTATTGAGGGTATCGCCAATGTGCCCCTTGCATTCGCTTATTTAACAATTACGGCTCCTTAAATACAATTCGCGTCAACTACCTTTCCAGATACCGACATAACTTCATTTAGGTTAACCCATCCTCCTATATTTTGAGATTGGTCAACACCTTCAATGGTAAAAGTTAGCCTAATATTGTTAGAAAGTGACAAAGTGGATTTTTTACCAATACATTTCTGTGCTTTTTGCAGAGAGTCCACCCTGACACCTTCACACGAAATCGTATACCTTTGCAACGGTACATAAATTAATACTCCTCTAAAAGGATCATAGGTCCTTATTAAACCTTCGGCAGTTGTTCCATCTCGGAAAGATAATCTGATCCATCGCTTTTGCTGATAACAAGCAAGAATTTTTTGAAATAGTCCTTGTCTATAGTCATAGAAATATGGATAGATAGGCTGGTGGGGATAATTTGGATACAATGCAGCCTCCCCCTTTCTTCAATCAGTAAATCCTTTCATGTATATGAAGAAAAAAAGGGTTAGTGCTTGTCATCACATAATACGAACGGGCAGAATGCTCAAAGCTAAAGAAACTAAATATCTCAACTATGTTTTACAAGGATTATAAACAACAAGAATCAGACTCTATGAGCATTTAAAGCAAAATAATCCTAGGGCTTATGAGGTTCTTATCGAATAAGCTACTTTTCTTATATACTCCATTGGATTCCAAAATTTGAAAATCGTAAACAAATTGAACTGTACCTCCAATTTTAAAGAGTGGCTAAAAATTGGAGTGCAGTTCAAGTTAGTTGCCTTTCTTTAAAATGAGTTCCGAGATACACTCCACTTGCCCCGTTTGCGGGAACATATCCACCAGTTTGACCTCAACTGATTTGTATCCCCCATCTTGCTTTTTTTCTCTGGGGAGTAAAAAGACTAAGGCTTCGTATATAAATCTCATTTGCTGTTACAACTTTTGACATTCACTTTTGTCAATTACTTTGTTTGTCATCGTTTACCTGTTTGTTAGAATTTACATTACTTTGTTCCTGTTTTTTATACTTTTTAATCCTCTCTTGGTATTTTTTATTGTAATCATTTTGGTTGGTATTTTTATTATTCCGATTGCCACCACAACCACATCCCATCAACTTCACCTCTTTCTTTTCAATTTAAACATCCCTACAAGTAGAACCGTTATGCTTAAGGATTTCAATTTTTCCATGAAGGTCTAGGAAGACCTTCAAAACCACATGTTCCAAAGTAAGCTTGTCTACACTTATAGTAAATGCTAGAAAAGGAATTCTTGACATGGACAAATTATTTAGCAACTTCCAGGATTTGTTAAATTCTTAAAAACCACTTGGAGTGTAAAATGTGCCTTTGGAGAGTGCCCTATCATTTAAGACTTTATCCTCCTGATTCATAGGTAATGTTGCAAAGACATCCCAATCTTTTCATTTAAACTACGTAGAGCTTCAACCGGGTATATGATGTTTTTGATAGACTTGTTGCCAATGCATATTTATAAATTCAATGCCATTGTAATTTTGAAAAAGACGAGTATGGGCGATAGCAAATGTTTTGTTTGGGTCAGGACTGTCTCCTTAAAAATTCTTTAAAGAATAGAAACGAGTAGATCATTATACTAAGAATATCACGCAGTATTTTTGCTTCTGCCTGAGCTTGAAAGGTGCCATCTCCGTTTCCTAAAAGGTGCCATTTCCGTTTCCAATGTAAATGGATACAGTATTTGAACCTGTATTCGTAACCGCAAGATCCAAAATACCATCGTTGTTAAAATCCCCTATGACAATTTGTTGAGGTGCATTTCCCGCAGCCAAATTCATAGCATTTTCAAAAGAAGGACAAGCCAAAAATAAAACCTCCTTTATTAATATTTTAATATAGATTAATTCATCAAATATCACGTTGACTTGTTTAGATAAACGGGTTCGTTAATAAAAAATAATTAAATTTTTACTGCTTTAATGTTGAAAACGAACCCCTTCATCCATTGTCCGTTAGTGAAACAAGAAAAAGGCTGCTGCAGCAGCCCATTCTTCAACTCTTTTTCCGTTTCATTATGGTCATTGAAGAAAAAGGGCGAAGCTGCAAGCGTTGAGATGAATATAAAGAGACAGTTAAAAAACACATCCTGTTTTAAACAAGGATTCCTCACCAATATCTTAAATCCTAAAGTTGCTGTCTTTTTCTTAACCTTTTTACCTCAATTTGTTGATTCAACTAGCCATACCTTTATTCCGTTTCTTTTAATGGGTATCACTTACACTTTTTTGACAGCCTTATGGTTTTTACTTTATGTCCCTTTAATTAATCAGATTAGTGCTTTTATGAGAAGACATATAACACAAAATATTATTGAAGGAATTACAGGTACTATATTGATTGGTTTTGGAATAAAACTAGCCCTTGAAAAGGCTCATAATTAGGTGATTTTTCTTTTTATTGTCAGACCCTTGATTTTACCTAAATCGAAGGGTCTTATTTCAATCATTTTACTTTAGCTACTCCTAATGCAAAATGGCTCCACAATATATCTTCTACTAATTCAGCTTGTGTTGGCGGCTTTTACTACTTTTATTTGTAAAAAATAATGGAGAGGTTAATCCGATTTTTCAAATCTATAAACCTTCCAATCACCTGATTCAATATGATTTTTCAACATGGCTTCATGATGTTCCGCCATGAAATATAGATAGGCTTCAATTTTACCATTTTCATAAAATACAACTTGCTTTTTGCGGATGTATAAGTTATTTCTACTATTTGGACGGTATCCTTCCAATTCATCCAGCCTATGAAGCTGTTCCTCGGATACAAGGTACAATTCACCATAGACTTTTTCGCTCATCGATTCCTTCAATGCCGGGTAACCATGACCTGTATCAAAAAGACGCCCATTCGCCCATGCTTGACTGGCGATTAGTGTAGCACCTTTCATTAAATAGTGGTTACTCTCATTTTTTCTTAACGTGCCATACACAAACACATATATGTGGTTCATCTTACTTCACTCCTTTCATGCAATTCCAGCCTTTCGATTTGACGCAAGGTTCTTTGCAGATTTCTATAGTCACGGAAGACCTCGATTATTAAGGCAGCCGTGTTATAACAGGCTTCAATATTCAATGTTTCAGACGATGTATGTTCATGGCTGTAACCGGCAGAGAGATTGACACTTTGGATACCTTGCATTGCCCATATTCGTGTATCACTGCTTCCACCGGCTGTTGTTTTCCATCCTGCTATTCCGATTCGTATGGCCGCTTCTTCAAAGAACTTTCCGTAATTCTCATGGCAAAAGGACTGGTAGCTGCCGCAGGAAGTAACAATGTCCCCCGAACCACGACGGTCGACAACAATTGCAGCATCTACATCCCACAAGAAATATTCATCCACACTTCTTGCTTCGATTAAGCCAATTTCCTCTTCCACTGTGAAGATGAATTTTACTATTCCATTGAAGTCCGAGGTGTAAAGACGCTTTGCTGCTTCCAAAATCACCGCAATTCCTGCCCGGTCATCAGCACCAAGAATGCCTCTATCACTTGACCAATTTAATCCATCCATCACGATTTTCCTGCCTTCTTCTATTCGCTCAACCGTATCTAAATGGGCATTAAGAAGGATCGTTGGTCCATGACCCGTTCCGTATTTCTTTTGCGCCAGGATGTTTCCAGTATGATCAACTGTCATATAGTCTACATGATTCTTCAATTGCTCCATCACAAATTGCCGTACTTTATCCTCATCCCCGCTTTCTCCCGGAATGGATAAAAGCTGTTCCAATTGACTAAAGAAAAACTGCTTTCTAATAAAATCTGCACCATTCTTAAGCAATTCTTTGCGAATAGAAGATAGCTTTTCCGCAATATCAAGTAGTGCTGAACGTGAGATGTTCATGCTCAACCTTACTCCCCTATTTCCCCAATGAATTCCTGAAACACCCACGGCTAAAAAGATCTCAGTGACCATTTCCACGTCAACATTATCGATAAAGCTAAGACGTGGATTTCTTCGTTCATGTCCGTCACAGCTCATATTCGTATAAAAGCCAAGCCGGTTAAGCTGCCTTACAATACCGGAGATATAGGTATCAAGCTCTTTAACCTTCGGCTGATCCAATCCAGGACGAAACCACAAATCCCCGCCGCGGCCTCGGTATTCATAGTCGACACCATTTATCCATGTTTCTTCAGCTATTGTAGGGCCATGTAAGGTTAATAAACCTTTCTCTAATGTATATGAAACGGCGAGACTATCCAAACTCTCTAATAAAAATGCCATATTATCCTCTGTTTCTTTTAAACAATGAAATACATTTGGACGAACCTCCTCGACCATAAATCCTTGACGAATGAATAATTGATTCCAGCTTTTCATCAAACCATCTCCTTTTTACTTGATGGTCTTATTATCGCAAAAAGGCGATGACACCCCTGTCATCGCCTTCTTTCATATATATTCAATTTCCTCATCCACCCTATACATCACATAAAATGGATAAGCATGATTGTAGTAGTATGCTGTCTCGTTTCGATATCTCGTGTTCTCGATGATGGGAGGGAATCCTTTTTGGGTTAGTTTATTTTTTAACCTGGTAACATTTTGAGTATAGGTGTTCGGTCTAATTTCAACATTCGAGAAGGCGTTTCGAGTCGTTGGATGATGTTCTGAACTTTTTAAAAGCAAATGCCGCAGCAAGTATCCTTGATCAGGACTTAATTCTGCTTCTTCCCCTTCAAAAGCTATGTTAATTGTTCGATCATTAAAAAATAAAACAATGGTGTCAGGTGGCGGGGAGCTAAACATTGTCTCACATTCCATTTTTGAACATGTCCATCTCCCGTTACGATTTACCTTATAAAAGGCATGGCGCTGCAAAAACTGCTCATTATCTAATATATTTTTTATCAGTGCTGAAAATTCATTGTTGGGAAATTCTACAGTCCCTGTAGAAGGTAATTGATTCATCCGTTCGTAGCTCTGATTGGCAATATGTAATGCACTGGTTGTCAAATACAAATGGGCATTAACCAATTGCTGGCTATTTAATTGATACTGTCCATTAGAATTATATTTGTGATTTTCTAAAGAGTCCTCGAAATTTGTTAGGGCTTCTGAATACCTTTTGTACTTGTATGACAAAAACCCAATTCGGTAAGCTGCAATTGGATTCTTAGGATCATATTTCAGAGCATCTTTTAGGCACTTTAAAGCTAAACGATCATCCTTTTGATCAACCATTTTTAAGTAGGATCCATATTCAATCAGGTGAAAGATTAGTTTTCTTTTCACATATTCTAAAGAACTTCGGTATTCATCCTTCTTCTTCCGAACCAGCTGATCAAGGCATCGAACCATTTCTTTGTATAAATTGATTCTCATTAAGTAATTTGGAGTCCCCTGTTCCTCTTCTTGGCTAGTTAACTCTTCCTCCAGATCCTCTAATTCTTCCAATGTTTTGTCTCTTAAGCGCATGTAAATTCCCCCATTATTGATAGATTATTATTTAGTGTCAAAATAGGTTCATCCCAATAGTTCCCTATAAGATTCAAGGATTGGGGAAAAAAATCCTTCGAAATTATACAAAACGAACCAAAGGAATAGCTTTATTTCTAAAACAATTCTCTTTAACTCGTTTTGTTCAACTCTGGCTTATGGCTTAGGGCTTAGGGTTATTAAAAACTAATTTCCAGGCAGTTGGATGCCGTTCCAGCCGCTTACATCGCATTGGCCATATTCATTATCACCCACAGCGACCACCGTGCCGTCCGATTTTAGGCCGACTGTATGGGCACAACCCGCCGCTATCGCCACAATATCACGCCAATCACTTACATTACATTGGCCAAACTCATTCCAACCCACAGCCGCCACCGTACCGTCCGATTTTACGCCGACGGTATGATTACTACCCACCGCTATTGCCACAATACCACTCCAGCCGCTTACATCGCATTGGTCATGTTTATTCAAACCGACAGCCATCACTGTACCATCCGATTTAAGACCGATGGTATGAAGATAACCCGCCTCAACCGCCACAATATTGCACCAGTCGCTTACATCACATTGGCGATACCGATTATTACCCACAGCTTTCACTGTGCCGTCCAATTTAAGACCGATTGTATGCCAGTCACCCGCCGCGACCGCCACAATTTCATTCCAGCCGCTTACATTGCATTCACCTTCATTATTTCGTCCCATTGCTACCACCGTGCCATCGGATTTAAGCCCAATGGTACGACACCAACCCGCCGCAACTGCTACAATATCGCGCCAGTCGTTTACATCGCATTGGTAATGCTTATTCCAACCCACAGCCGCCACCGTATTGTCAGATTTAAGACCGATTGTATGAGCATTACCCGTGTTCTTCGCCATATGAACATTACCAGCGGCGACCGCCTCTATTTCGCGCCAGCCACTTACATCACATTGGCCACATTTATTATCACCCACAGCCGTTACCGTACCGTCCGATTTAAGCCCAACGGTATGACGACGACCCGCAGCGATGGTATCTTTAGGCCAACGATTCACCCTTAACATCGCTTCTTTCGGTGAAATGTAATTCATGTTTTACCTCCCCGAATATATTTTATTTTTAACTGTTTCCTTGCTCTTGAATAAGAACTGTTTAAATTCGAGTTCCATAAGCATAATTGAAAGCAAAATGATCGTTCCTCCCATTACTAACTTCATGGTAAATGGTTCAAAACCAAAAGCTATAGAAAAAATGCTTCCAAATACAGATTCAAGCATCATGATAAGTCCAGCTGATGTTGCTGATGTATGTTTTTGAGCTAAAACTTGTACTGTTTGACCCACAAACGAACATACTATTCCCATGTATAACAATGGAACGATGGCAACTGACCAATTAACGTTCGATATCTGCCCTTTCTCAACTAAGAGGAAAAACAACAATCCACCTATTGCTTGTACAGCAGCAAGTAAAAACGCAACAATACTAAAATCAGTTGTTCTAGTGCTATACCCAAGGTAGGCAATAGAACCTGCGTAAAAAAACGCACAGAAAAGAGTGTATACGTCTCCAATATTCATGTTTATCTCTTCATTCGTTATTCCTGAGATAATAGCCATTCCTAATATACAAGCAGCGATGGCAATCAAACTTTTTCCTTGAAGCTTTTTCCCATAAAAAATCCAAGTAATAAAAGGAATAATCACCACATACGATGCAGAAATAAAAGCATTATTCGATGGAGTGGTATACATTACACCAATCGTTTGTGTAATAAATCCGCCAAAATTAAGGAGTCCGGCAATTAACCCTACTTTAAAGTCCTTGAAGGTCATTTTAAATATTTTTTTATGAAAAAACAGTAGTACACACACAACAAAGAGAAAACCCCGAGCAAAATTTATAAAACCAGCAGACACATTTACGTCCAATGCTATTTTTGTTACCACGAACCCTGAACCCCAAAAGACTGAAGAGATCAATAGCAATATATTTGCCATTAATTTTGTCATTTTCATCTATCATTTCTCCCCTTTTTGTTTACATCCCAAAAAAATCCAACTCTTTCCTTAAAAGAGTTGGATTTTATCTACTCTAATTCCGTTTTTTCGCCGCCCACCTAATTATAGAAGGGCTTGACTGCTATATAGGTTTGATTTTTTTAATATACTACATTTCCTTAATATTAAAAACAGAAACTTAACCACTTTACAAGCTAGCAAAATATTTAGCTGCTTCATGGCATTATATGGCCAACACAAATGTTATAAGGAATCTCAAGTTGAATAATCGTACAATCATTTCCTTCATTCACTAATATCATATAATAGCAGATTAAAAAGGTGGTGATATAAAATTGTCTGATCGAAATAGCAAGAAATCTTCTGCGGCATATGGTTATGTTACACTTGTAGGAACTGAACCAATCTTAGTAAGACCCAATGAAAATATACGATTTAATCAACACGGCTCATTGGAAAATATTAAATTTTCCCAGAATAGCAGTACAATAACCATCTTGAAATCAGGAGACTATAAAATAGAATATACGCTACTCATTGATGGTCCTGCTTCAACTTCGATATATGGTATTTTCTTGAATCATTCTTTGGTTCCTGGAAATTTAACCAACTTTGGCATTACAAGACAAGTGAATAATGCAACGCTAATGCTTATAGGACAAGCAATTATCTGTATACCCAAAAATTCCACAATTGAGCTAAGAAATATAGGAACTGCTACAGATACACTACTACCAATTTTAGGGAACAACAACATAAATGCCGCATCATTATCGATGGTGAAACTTAGTCAATGTTAGAGGTCAAGGAGGAGAAATGGTACCGACTTGATGGAAATTGAAGATGAATATGCGATCGAAATTAGTGAAAAAATTGCAGGTACGCTACAACCGTCGGTGATGTTTGTAAGTGTTTGGAATTTATTGCTCCTCTTAGAGAAAACAAAAAAGTAATCAATTGTTCAGGTGTAATATGTTATGATGAAAAAAAGCAATGTTAACTCTTTTAAAACCACAGTTAACATCTATGAACTAGGAGGAGAATCATGTATAAACTGCGAGGACATCATCTCTTTTGCCTTTTGGGCTATCGGGGAATGGGCTATTCAGAAGAGTACGTGAAAAATATGACACAATTGCATCAAACCTTGAGAAATAACCCGGAGACGCTCATTCAGCTTGTTAAGGGTCCCGATCAGTTGTGTGAAAAATACCCCAACTCAGGTATTTACCACTGCCAAGACGACAATATATATGAAAGAGATCAGGCTATTTTAGATAAAATAGGACTTAAAATCGGCCAAATTCTTACCTGGGCGGATATTGAGTCATGCATCAGAAAGTTTGCCGTCCCCTCCGATATTCAAATTGTGTGTAAGACTTGTTCCTGGCGTTCCTATGGAGTTTGTGAGGAAGGTATTCAAGAGATTCATGAATGGAAGGGTTTAAGGGAAGTTAAATGAGCCCATCCACCTTTAGATTATCAGTTGCTTCCACATAAACTTAATTTAATCTGTACACTGAGTTTACAAGACTTTAATATTCAGATGTTATGATTGGATTAACAACGAATGAGGAGGCAGTTTAAATGAATGTACGTGCAATGTTTATTGATATGGATGGTACACTACTAAAATCCTCAAACACCATTTCCAGCCGAAATATGGAAGCTGTTAATTCGCTCATTAATCAGGGAGTTAAGGTTTTCCTTGCTACTGGTCGACACTATGAAGTAACAGTTCCTTACCATAAAGAAATTGGATTACGAACTCCTATGATCTGTTTGAACGGTGCCGCTATTCACGATGCAGAGACAGGAAAAACTTTGCAGATGAAAACCGTCCAACTGAACGAGGAACGATTCCACCATTTGACCGCTGAAAATAATTGGAATGTTATTATCCATACAGCAAATGGTGTTTATTGCAAGGAAACAAATGAAGAAATTGATTATTGGACAAAAGTTGGGCAAATTCCTCCATATTATGTTGGAGATTTAAGACAGGCAAATTATCAAGAGGTTTTTAAATATAGCGTTCGAACAGGTACACCGTGTCCAAAAATTTCCGCTTTGTTTAAAACGGAAGCAGAAGTCATCAATTGGCAAGACGGGTTTGAATTGCTTGCTCCTAATGTTTCCAAATGGTCTGCTATAAAAAGCCTCATTCAAGAATTTCGAATCAGCCCAAATGAGGTTGTAGCCATTGGAGACGGACCCAATGATATCGAAATGCTTCGTCATGTTGGCACTGGTGTAGCAATGGGGAATGCGAGTCAAGAGGTTAAAGCAGCCGCCGATTTTATTACAGGACACCATGAAAATGATGGATTAGCTCAGTTTATAGAAGGATATCTTCTTAAATCAAAACAATCATATGCGATTTAGAATGAGTTTTTTTGACACTAAGTCATAAAAAAATAGCTGATGTTGTTAGATTCATACATCTCAATATATAAAATTTATAGACAAAAAAGCCTGTATTATGGTTGAATGTGTAATCCATAATACAGGCTTTTAATCTAGTATTTTATTTTTGACCGCTGATTATAATCCCGTTCAATTCCCTCTTTCCAGCTTCGATCAATCTTTTTGCCACTGCGAAGGTTACTTACGGCTTCATTGACCGCTTCATAATTTAATTGCGTTCCTTTGTGGTCCGCATGGTAATCCACTGCAAAGTCCTCTTCGATTCCAAATTGTGCAGCCGTTGAGACCGCATCGATATTCGCACCAAGAAAGATGAATTCCCAGCCATATTTCTCTTTTTGATGACGAACCATTTTATTGATTTTATCGGTTGTGAATTCACGGCTGGCATTTTCCATCCCATCCGTTGTAATCACGAATAACACCTTTTCTGCCTTTTCATCCTCAAGAGTTCTCTTTTGCACATTTACCATTTTTTGTATCGTAAAACCGATGGCATCTAATAACGCAGTGGTACCCCCAACTTCATACTCTTTGTCGGTTAGCGGAGATATGCCTCGAACATTCATTCGATCGTGTAACAATTCATAACGATGATTGAATAATGCAGTCGTAACAAAGGCTTCTCCCTCCGCTTTTTGTTGTTTCTTCAGCATCGCATTGAAACCACCGATGGTATCTGTCTCGAGCCCTGCCATTGATCCACTTTTATCTAAAATAAACACTAATTCTGTTATATTCTTTTTCATACTTGTCATCCTCCGTTCCTTGATGCATTTAGGATAACAAGAATTAGACAAAAAAAGGTCGCTTAGAAAGCGACATTTTTAAGTACCGAGTATTGGTTGTTCTAAACAGGCTTACAATTAATACTGTATTCTTTATTCGAACCTATACGCCTCGCTTATTTCCCCAAAGAAGTGCGTGTAATTGCGGTAACACTTTTACATCATTCAGCTCTGAATCAGCAACCACACAATCGACTAACCACTCATATTTCAATAATAGTTTTTGAATTAATTCATTATTATTCACATTCGTGATGTCATCATTCCCAACCTGAAGATAAAAAGGAATACCCGCGTACCGGTTATGGACCGTTTTCGCATATTCAAGATCGTTTTCGTCAAAGATGACGACTTTTAAGCTCACTTGATGTTTAAAATCATTTTCATTTAAATTTTGAAAAATAGAATCCAAGATTTCAAAATTGGTGACCATATTTGAACTTGGCGGCTTCGGAGAAATCGTTAGTTCATCAACGTTTAAGAACCAGTTTTGCCATCTGCTCCCTTGTGTTTCGATGCCAATTTTAATCTCTTTTTCTTTTAATAAATCAATAAACACATCTAAGTTTTTAAGTAGTGCGGGATTTCCCCCTGAGATCGTCACAAATGAGAAATTATCGCCGCCAACTCTTTTTAGTTCAGCCCAAATTTCTTCAGCAGTCATTTGCTGGATATCCTCTTTGGCACTGCCATCCCATGTAAAGGCAGAATCACACCAGCTGCAAGAATAATCACAGCCAGCCGTCCGAACGAACATTGTTTTTTGACCAATGACCATCCCTTCTCCTTGGATGGTCGGGCCAAAGATTTCTAGAACAGGAATCTTGCTCATTCCTCCATCCACTCCCTTCGAGCTTCTGCATAGCTGGTCGGAGTTTCAAAGAGACGGACAAATTCCACTCTTGCTGCATGATATTGTTCCATTCGCTCTTCTGTTTCTAATGCTTCCTTCATTTTCTCATAAATCCAAACCACCATATTTTCCGCGGTTGTATTCATGTATGGCAGTGTTTCATTCAAGTATTGATGATCAAGGAATATTTCAATTTCATTTTTCCAAATCTCTTTAATATCACCGAAGTCGATCATTAAGCCGCGTTCATCAACAAATCCGCTGATTCCGAAAATAACGTGGTATGTGTGGCCATGCAAATTTTTGCATTTCCCTTCATAACAATGCAAGTGATGCGAAGCATCGAAGGTAAATTCTTTGCTTACTAGCACACGTTTATGATGATATTTTAATTGATGTGGATGAATGTCTTCATTTATTTTTTGAAGTTTATCAACGATTCGAAAACCCATCGTTAAAACCTCCCATTTAAAAAGTCTTCAAGCCCTCTTTTTCGTAATACGCAGGCTGGGCATTCACCGCATCCATCCGCGATCACACCGTTGTAACAGGTTAATGTTTTTTCACGCACAAAATTCAATGCGCCTAATTCATCCGCTAGTGCCCATGTTTGTGCTTTGTTGATCCACATTAATGGGGTATGAATGACAAAATTATCGTCCATAGAAAGATTCAAGGTAACATTTAGTGATTTAATAAAAATATCACGACAATCTGGGTAGCCGCTGAAATCTGTTTCACACACACCTGTGACTAAATGCTTAGCCCCAACTTGACGTGCTAAAACACCAGCAAAAGTTAGGAATAATAGGTTACGACCTGGCACAAATGTGGAGGGAAGTTCCCCTTCACCGCCATCAGTCACTTCAATATCTGAACGCGTTAACGCATTAGGTGCTAATTGATTTAGTAAGGCCATATCTAAAATATGGTGCCTGACACCAAGTTCATTGGCTATATTTTTGGCACATTCAATTTCTAAACTATGCCTTTGATTATAATCAAACGTAACAACTTCTACTTCTTTAAATTGTTTTAATGCCCAAAATAAACAAGTGGTGCTGTCTTGTCCACCACTAAATACAACAATGGCCTTCTCATTTTTCAACATTTCTTTCTATACTTCCTTTCAAATAGAAAAAACAGTACCCCAAGATAGAAGTACTGCTTCATCTTAGTTTTTTTAATGAGGGGGGCTAGAACCTCGTTTGCATAAATGCAATTATATATTATTTTCTATGACTAAATGATTATAAACTATTATCTTAATTTTTTCACCTATTTATCGACAAATTGTGCATTCTTTTCTTTTCAAGGTTCTGATAACACCCATTCAGCTAATGAATGTTATGCTTTTTGAAATTACCGCCTTTCACCTCTGCTACGTCATATACGGTAACAAAAGATTTTGGATCCAGTTCATTGATGATTTCTTTTAACTTTGTTTCTTCTAAGCGGTTAATGACACAGGTGATTTCTTTAAATTTTTCATGGGAAAAGCCGCCATAAGCTTCTTTATACGTTGCACTTCGACCTAACCGATCGCGGATGGTCTCTACCATTAATTCTGGCTGAGTGGTAATAATATTGAAGGTTTTAGATCCGCTTAATCCTTCTTCGACAATGTGAATCACTTTCGAAGCAATAAAGTAAGCAATAGCTGACAGAATCGCCCCTTGTAAACCAAATGCAATGGAAACAAAAATAAATACAAATATATTTAAGAAAAGAATGAGATCACTTGTACCAAACGGTAATTTTCGCGATAGGAGGACGGCCAGCATATCTATTCCATCTAATGCACCGCCATTACGTAAGGCTAACCCCATCCCAAATCCAAGGATAATTCCGCCTACCACTGTAACTAACAAAGTATCCCCCTCAATTATAGCAGGTGTATGATGCAAAAGACTTGTTCCAACTGCTAGAGAAGCGATCCCGATAATCGAAAATAAGGCAAAACTTTTACCAATTTGCTTATATCCTAACCAGATAAAGGGAACGTTGATAACAGCAATTAAAATACCTAATGGTAAACCAAATAGTTCTGAACCAACGATACTAAGGCCCGTCACTCCTCCATCAGATACGTTGTTTGGAATTAGAACCGTTTCTAGTCCATATGCAGCGATTAATCCCCCGATAATGACCATGAATCCCCGCAGTATAAATTTTAGTTTATTTGCTTTATGTGTTTTGTTTGTAGTCATATATTTCCTCTCTTCCCTTTACTTATCATCTCTATGGATTTAATCAACTCATAAATTTACATCGATTTGAGTTGTAATTAAATCTTCTTTTGTTATTCCTAAGAATTTTAGTGTCTCCGCTGGTGTGGAATGATTAAAGTGTTTTTGTAAGAGTGCAATTGAGACACCTTGTTTAAAGGCATGAAATCCGAAAGTTTTCGCTAGTGAATTTGTCCCGATCTTTCCTTCAATGCCTACCTTAACGGCTGCTTCATGGATGATTCGATAGGCCTGTTGTCGTGTAATCGGCTTCTTGAATTTACGAGATTGGAATAAATATATTTGTTGATCGCTGTCAACCTGGTCTAGGTAAGACTTTACCGCTTCTTTCACTTTTTTGTTTAAATATACAGACTTCCTCCTTTCACTCTCCAGTTCAGAGTAATGATAAAAATCCTTCATTTCCCCGTCACTATTAAAAAGTTCCTTTACCTTAATCAAAAGCAGTTCAGATATTTTAAGCCCGGTATTAATTCCAACAACAAACAATAAATAATCCCTATATGAATGTTCTATAAGGTAATTTTTCATATCATTTATTTGTTCTAAGTCTCTAAGTGCATCCACGGTTTCCAACGAATCACCACCTCTTCAATGTTACTTAACTAAAGTATAATTTATATTTGAGTAACATTCAAATACGACGCTTATAAATTTACTGATTTAAATATCATCGGTTAATCGATGTACAAGTATACTAATCCTTCATAAACGATAAAAGGCCTTAGCCCTTGTTATATAGAGCTAAAGCCGTATACGCATGAAGATCATTACCAAGCACCATGTGACTGTTTACTGCTTGGAAATTAATGATGATCCAGGAATTTAGAAACTGACCGAATAGACCGAATGAGAATAGGTCAAATTAATTCCGCTATATCCAAAGAGATATCAAGAATTTCCCACCATATGGATTCCTTCCCTTCTTCTTTTCTCTTATCTCTTCGGGCTTTTCTTTTTTCTTTAAATGTATTCACCATACTCTCTCCCATCTCTTCTATTTCTCACGATTTAAATCAGAACATATTGTTTTCTATGGAGCTTTAGAAGAGGTTAGTTGATAAAATCAATTATTTTTTGAAAACCAAAGGGTAAAATGCTTGCCACTAATAAACCAATTACTATTGAAGAAGTAGATAAAATAATGCATTTCCGAAGTGAAATATCATTCTTCTTAAATGCGAAAATGAATACTTTCATCATAAAAAAGACAGTAATAAATATTATGATAGCTGAAAACACACTTGCTAAAATTAACTCCATTATGTACCTCCTTTTAAAGTCTATTAAATTAACCAGTAGACTCCACTACCAACTTTTATCCATATTATAACAATAATATCTTAATACCTCTTCCACTAATTTGCACTTTTAGTTAAATGAGAAAAGGCTGCTGAATGGCTTAGGGGACCATGGGGGGTCCGCTCTTATGGTTGGTGACCAGGTTAACACCCGAACTGATAAATAGAAGGAAAAATTCCACTTAATTTGTAAATAGCATTGAAATTAGCTTAAATAGCCGGAGAGATTCCGCCTATTGAATCGAAAAACGTAAAAATGGGGGATTTTATTCTGCATAATCGGAAAACCTCCCCTTATTTACCCCGAAACGAGTTCCATAGTGCTCCATAAGCGAAAAATCTCCGTTTATTTTACTTTCAGTGTTTACCTTAATTAAGGAGAGTACTTTCTCAAATCTTGATAAAAAGATACTGATTCCCGCATCTGGTATCATGTTGGTCCGCTCTTATCGGTTGGGAACAAAACAAGAGGAAATCGGCGTTCGTGCCTGACCGACCGTACCACAACTTCTCCCTCCCATATATTCAGCTGCACGCTGAGCTATTTCTCTCTTACTCCAGTTTAAAAAGTAGGAAATTGGCAATATTTTCATGTTTTACGCTTCCAAATTGATTGTTATAATGGTTGCTACGAATACATAGGAGGCTACCCCCATGACCACATTTGAAAAATTAAAGCCTATTATTGCCGATCAACTCGGTGTGAAAATGGAGACTATTAAACAAGAGGCATCATTTAAAGACGACTTCGAAGCTGATTCACTTGATATGGTGAATCTGACGATGGAAATTGAAGATGAATTCGCAATTGAAATTAGTGAAAAAACTGCAGCAACGCTCCAAACGGTCGGTGATGTTGTAAAATATATTGAAAACCGATAATGAATAAGAAAGGCGGATAGCCGATGTCAAGCGGACCCTTGAATCTCTAGGTGAACGTATGAATAAGGGATCCGCCAAAAATCTTATATTTACACAAAGGCCACTAATTGAAGAAACGCCCCTAGTAGCAAATGAAGGTTAATTTGTAATTTTGTTTTTATGGGTATATAAAACTTGCCAATATGATACCACAGCATATAACGTACACAAACATCCACTTATTAAACTACTAGTGAAATATAAAGGAACTAAACAAAAATAAAACCACACCTAAAAAAGTTAGATAAAAAGGAAACCATTTATTTTTGTTTTTTAATGTATGGAACCCAATAAGAATTAACAAATATAATCCACTTATTTGCATAATCAAAGGGAAAGTGGGTTGAAATTTAGCGGCGTAAACAAAATAATCTAATTGTGATATATCGCTATTACTAAGTATGTGCCCATTCAAAAATTGAGAAAATGGCGTTGAATATTTCCATTCCCATCGATTATCTAAAATTGCACTTCCTTCATACCAAGCAATAGCCGTAGAAAAAACGAGACCCATAATGGCAATTCCGAACTGAATGAGACGCGAATACATAAATCCTACAGCAATTTCCCCCATTATATCATGTAATTCCAATTAATTCCTATTAACAAAAGCGTATATAAATAAGTGTATTTGCCCATTTATTAAAAGTTATTTAATGCTTTTTGATCTAAGTTCTTCCTCAACTCTGATCCCCCTAAACCACATGGAAAATGTTGTTAATATTAGTGTAGTCCTTTATAGTTGAATTAAATTTGATGTCTTAAACTGCGTGTGTTTTATCATATAAATGTCAGTATATAAAAATTATTTTGAACTAGGGGCGATTGAAATGAGTAAAAATATTTTTATAGCTGTACTCTGTTTTGGGTTAATTGCAGTATTTTATTTTTTGTCATCACGCCCTACTTTTCCAACTAAACCTGCAATCTCGTCTAAACCCACTATTCCTACTACATCCTTGGAAGAAAGTATCTGTGAAAGAGTAAAAACACAATTTGGCGATTGCAAAAGAATTTTGTTATTTGATGCTAATTCAAAATTAGTTTTTGCCGAGAATAGTACCGGAATCTTTCCTGTCCTTACAAATAAGGAGTTTACTAATTTTAATAAATTCATTTTTCCAATGATGGATTTCCAAGAGTTTAAGGAGGAGAAAGTTGAGCGAGGACCAATCGACTGGCGGGTTAAAAATAATGTCCTAAAGAATTTTTCGGTTATATACGGTTTTGCCGAAGACACGGCGAAGACCATTGTAATAAATAGTGAAGGCAACATCCAGCCAAACAGGTTTTTCGTTCGGGATAATTTGTGGGTTTGGTATGTTACTTTCCAGAAAGATAAAGTTACATTGCCAGTTAAGGTAACCGTTTATGATTTAAATGGTCAAATTATTTTTGGGGGAAATGAGATAGAAGAATGAAGGTTAGCCCCCCAATCCGAATGATAACGAACTTCGGCAGGGATTTGGGTGCAAAACGTACTGTATTCTCTTATCACTTGATTTTATCATTTTTTGTCGAACTTTTTCGAATTATTTATAATCGCTTTTCACAATAATTATAGTACTATAAATCTAGTCCATTGTTACTAAAAACTAGATAAAGGCAAACCTTTCGAAAGATTGGGACGCAAAGTTACAGGTCTAAAGTTCTTAACTAGGATGGCTGTGCTGCCTCAATTAAGAGGAGTGAAAATGTATGCAATTAGACCGAAACTATCCACCATATTTTGATGGGAGAAATTTAGACCAAATAACAGCAAGAATTCAAGAAAATCAAGAAAAGTGCAAAACGGTAGTTGTAAAACCAGAAATTCCAAAGGGAAAATTAGTACAATTTCGTTATCCACACCCGCTGGACGGACTATTTATAAATGTTTCTGGCAATCAATAATGTCGATCAAAATGATCATAAAAGGAAGTTTGAAAAACACGTTGAGTTAACCCAGCGTGTTTATTGTCATTTTTACTACAAATACTTCTGTCTATGTCAATCTATCCATTTCAATGTAATTCCCTAAAGTTTACTTAAAATCTATTAAACTTCTAAACAGAACAGATGTTTTGTTGTAAAATAGTAAAGTCAGTTTTACAACATAAATAATTAATAGAGGTGGAATTAGTTTGAATGGTACATCACACGCGGTAATTGGGGCAACAACTGGATTTATAGTTGCAAATACATTTCATACTTCTCCTTCTGCGACACTCTTGTTTGTAGGATTAGGAGGCGTCTCAGGATTAATGCCTGATCTTGATATTGACGGGAAGCTTCGTGGAAAAATTACTTTGTCGCATAAGGTGATTCAATTTTCTGCTATGATCATTGGAGTAATCATGATTCTATATAGTTTCTTTGAAAAAACAATGATAGATAGATGGCTGGGGATTGGAATTGGATGTTTGATTGTATTGGTTGCATCCTTCATTAAGCAAAGACATATGTTAACCATTACAGGAATCGCTGTCCTGGCGGGCGGATTCTCTTTAGGGGAACTATGGTTAATTCTGCTTGGAATTTACATAATTATTGCTTCCTTTACTTCTCATCGGAGTTATACCCATTCGATTTTAGGCATTGCTTTCTTTGGGGTTATTGCTTCCAACTTACAAGCTTCACTAGGGATTGATGGTGTTTTCTATTCGTGTTTTGCTGGTTACATCAGTCATCTATTAGCAGATTTAAAAATACTTCCATTTAATAAACGGGGGGTTAAGCTGTTTTTACCACTGTCTTCCAAGGAAATATGAAAAAGTATCTGTGAAAAATTAACAACACAATTTGGAGTGTTTTCGGTGGAAATGGATAGAGATAATGAGTGGTTTACATCGTCGGAAAAACCTAAAAAAACCACAAATTGTTAACGTGTTCCGTTTCCTATCGCAAAACATGAATTTACAGTTAAATATGTAAAGTACAATACATAACAATTTGCACCGTAATATCGGTGCTTTTTGTTTATAAAATTAATAAAATGGTTCGACGAAGCATTCCCCTCTTTAACATAAGCACAATTCACTTCAATAAGAAAAGCCGCCGAGAAAGGCGGCTGGAATTATAAATTATAAATGCTTTAAAATCTCCTTAGCGTTAACATAACATCAAATTCCTCTAATTTCTTTCCTTCAGAGGGTCTTTCTGCCAAACGAATTAAGTCGCACTTTAACAACAGTCTTGGGCATTAACGGAAACAGCTCATTCATTTCGTTAGGACCAATCAACGCCACTCCAAGAGGATTGTAACTTTCGCAACAGAACAATTTGGCCGAGATGATACGTATCGTGCATCATGATATTGCTGAGTAACCGCTCAATAGAGTAACTGTTAGCAGCATACGGAGCTGTTAACTTTTCATCGTCAAGGTCCGCAATGACCGTTTTTAATTTATTCATGACTTCATAAAGGCGCTGCACTGTCTGGGCCCAACCAATTTCGTCTTCTGGATCCCCCGGATTTCCAAAGGTTTCATCATTGCCTTCTGCTTTATGCGGATTCTCTGTGCCCTTAATTCGATGGATCACGTCTTCATTCCAAAATATCAAGTGGTTGACAATCTGCCAAATCGAATTGCTGATTCCCGAACTTGTCCATGCTGCCTCAGCTGCGATGACTCCATGAAGCGCCTGATCCATGGATGCAAACCACTCATTCTCATAGCAATGCATGTCGAGTTGTTCTAAAAACATTTTGGATATAACTTGCATAAAATCAATCTCCTCACTTTTTAGTTTTTAAACTTCGATTATCAATCATAACATCCCCCAAAAAATCAGCACGTTTATTATGTATTCAAGATTATAGAAAAATATCCTTCTTGCGTTAATCTGTTCCGTTAGCTTATCAATAAAAAAGGATCGCCGCAGCCATCCCAATCTTTAACTATTGCACCTGTTAGTTTAAGTGTACCACTTCACAAATATTCTTTTCCGCTAAACTCTAAAATATTTAAACCCTCGGATGCCTCTGGTGCTTCAAAAAATTTAGTAACATGAAT
>NZ_VEED01000019.1 GCF_007678255.1 Bacillus sp. X1(2014)
TACACAAAAAATAAATCAGCTGCTTAACATTGTTTTTCATCAGGAATGAATTTACACATAATAATGGGCTTGACTAAAAATAACCAAAATAGAAGGAGAGATTCCGCCTATTGACATGAAAAACGTGAAAATGGGAGATTTTGCTGTGCATAAGCGGAAAAACTTCCCTTATTTACCCCGAAACAAGCTTCGTTATGCATTTAACCGGAAAATCTCCGCTTATTTACTCTTGTCTGTAACTCGACTAAGGACAAGACAACTTATTTTAAGAAAAGCACCTCTTAAAATTTTCCTTTATGCTCTTTTCTATTAAATCTTTTCCAGTGCCTGTTCGAGGTCTTCTTGAAGATCCTCCCATGCTTCTAGACCAACGGATAGCCGAAGCAAGGTGTCATCAAAGCCCATTTTTCTTCGTTCCTCTTCTGGTACTACGGCATGGGTCATTGTTGCAGGATGTTGGATTAATGTCTCGGCATCACCGAGACTAACAGCAATTTTTATTAATTGCAGCTGATTCATCAACTGTTGCGCCGTCCCCTTTGTTCCTCTGATCGTAAAAGATATAAGCCCGCCAGGTTGTTTCATTTGTTTTTTAGCGATCGAAAAATCTTGATGTTCCGGATCTCCAGGAAAATAAACCATTTCGATTTTCGGATGGTCTTTCAAAAAAAGAAACAATTTACTGGCATTTTCACAGTGGCGGTCCATGCGAAGTGGCAGTGTTTTCATCCCTCTTAATAGTAGCCAAGCATCAAAAGGTGAGATAATCCCACCGATGTCTTTTTGGGTCGTCTTTGAGACCTGTTTAATAAACTCCTTCCTCCCTATGGCAAGCCCCGCAATGACATCTCCATGTCCGCAGATATATTTGGTTGCACTATGAATGACAACATCGCAACCTAGTGTTAGAGGGGTTTGAATATAAGGGGAACAAAATGTATTATCAACCACAACAGGAATCCCTTTTTCATTCGCTACCCTCGCCACTAATCCTAAATCTACCAATTTCATTGTAGGATTTATCGGCGTTTCAATATAGATACAAGCGGTGTTTGGACGGATTTCTTGTTCTAATAATTCCGCCGAGTTCATTAAAGAAAAGTCGTGGTCAATTCCATATTTCTCTTTTAATAACTCTAACAATCCAAATGTACAACCATAAACTCCTTGTGAACAAAGAATATGATCCCCAGTCTTTGTTAAGGCCACTAACACTGCACTGACGGCCGCCATTCCAGACGAAAACGCTAAGCCCGCTTCCCCTTGTTCAAGAACTGCGATCCTGTCTTCTAATATTTTCACAGTTGGATTTCCTAAGCGAGAATAAATAAAGCCCTCTTCCTGACCAGCAAACCTTCTTTCCCCTTGTTCGGCGTTGGCAAAAGTGAAGGTAGATGTTTGATATAACGGAGGAACTAAACTGTCTTGATGTTCATCCGCCTTGTAGCCTGAATGAATAACTTCCGTTTCAAACCGTGATTTCTTTTTCCCCATTTTGGATTCCTCCTGTTTGAAAACGTTTACATATAATTATTTTATAATATGTCAGTTAGGTAAATATCGTTAGGGCACTCTTAAACATGAGTGCCTACCTAACTAACTCTTATATTTTGCTCTTGTATGACGACCTTGTTCTTTCCAGTCCCCTTTGCAATATACAGTGCTTCATCTGCCCGTTTAAATAAGTAGTTGTAAGCATCGACCTGTTCCTTATTCCAATAAGAAACACCACAAGAAACTGTAATATGCGGATCAGAGGATTCAGCTATCTTTTTCACTAATCTTTCAGCCACAGCAGTTCCTTTGTCTAATGGGACTCCTGGAAGATAAAGGGCCAACTCTTCCCCGCCCCAACGGGCACCAATATCTTCTCCGCGGATATTGTTCTTTATCAGGTTAGCCACCTGTACAAGAACTTGATCTCCCACCTGGTGTCCATATGAATCATTTATTTCTTTAAAATTGTCAATATCGAGAAGGATAAAAGTACCCTCTCCGGACTCTTTCATTGACCTCTGAATTCTCTCATCCAAAAATTTACGTGAATAGAGCTTTGTTAGGTGATCGGTAATAATCATATGCTCCAACTCTTCTCTGAGCATAGAATTGGTTAGTGCAAGCGATGAATGATGAATAAGTGACTGAAGGAGTTTAAATGTATCAAAAGAAAAGAAATAGGGCTTTTGATGCATTACAATGGAAAAACCTTTTAATTTTTCGCTATGAATCATTGGAACTGCGAGTATCGAATGAAATCTTGGTGTATTTTTTATGTTATGGAGGGTGAAATCTCCAATAAATAAAGGATTTTTTTCACGTTCAATTTTTCCCTTTAAATAATCAATATAAAATTTGGCTTGTGGTGTGTAAAAGTAGGGTGTTGAGCCTGGGAGTATTTTTACCTTAGCATGTTCGTTGGTGAATAAGAAAAATCCAACTTCTTGTGCATCAATGGAAGAGATGATTTGTTCTGACATATATGTCATCGTATCAACTAATCGCAGGTTGGAATTTAAGCAATGCGAAGTTTCGTTGATTAATTGTAAATTGAAGATTTCCTGCTTTGATTGTTGATGGAGAGAAGCATTTTCTAAAGAACTACCCGCAGCGCTCGCCAGTAAACTAATAAACTCTACCTCAAACTCATGGAATTCAGCCGCTGTTGCTGTCACAACCTGCAAAACACCATAGGTTACTTGTCTCCCTTTTAGGGGGGCATAAATAATGGCATGGTCACCAGTAGTGGAATACTCAAATTGAAGTTCTCCTGATCCATAAGCTTTGATAGCTGCAATATTTTCACTATCATATTCAAGTTCAATAATTGGAAGTTCATTATGACTATATGTATCCTGTGAAAGCAATAGGGAAAAGGAGGTGTCAGGATATAATTCTTTCAAAGTAACACATAATTCAGCCAAAAGGTTCTCTACATCCAACGATGAATGAAGTGTTTCTGTAATCTCTATTAATTGTTTGTACCTTTTTATTTGCCACTGTAAATCACACTCGAGAATATCCATTTAGGTTTCACCCGATCTAATTCCAGATATATACATCGTTCCTTAATTATAGTTAATTTTCAGACACTTTGGCGATATTTATTTGTATAAATTATTAACTTTTATTAAAATAATATTTTCGACAAAATTCTTCTGAACGCACTCTTTAAAAAATATTCTTGACTTTAAGGGAATAAAAATTATATAATACTTTTTGTGTAAAATATTGCAGCCTATTGTGTTCACTTTGAATAGTCTCATTTTATTCCTCATATTTAAATGATGGTGTATCTCGTAACCCTTAGCTGCAAGGGCGAAGGTGCATGAAAATAAAATGGCTGTCAAAGAGTCTCATAACGGTTTTTATTTTACCAAAATAAAAACACGAAGGAGGAGTCATTCATGGCTCGTTATACTGGCTCTAGCTGGAAAATTTCCCGTCGTCTTGGAATCTCTCTAAGCGGCACAGGTAAAGAATTAGAAAAGCGTCCTTACGCTCCTGGACAACATGGTCCAAACCAACGCAAAAAGCTTTCTGAATACGGATTACAATTACAAGAGAAGCAAAAGCTTCGTCATATGTATGGCGTAACTGAGCGTCAATTCCGTAATCTTTTTGATAAAGCTGGCAAATTAGCTGGTATCCACGGTGAAAACTTCATGGTTCTTCTTGAATCACGTCTTGACAACGTTGTATACCGTTTAGGTTTAGCTCGTACTCGTCGTGGAGCACGTCAATTAGTTAACCACGGCCACATCTTAGTTAATGGTTCACGCGTTGATATTCCATCATTCCGCGTAACTCCTGGTCAAACAATCAGTGTTCGTGAAAAATCACGCAACCTTGATGTGATCAAAGAAGCGATCGAAGTGAACAACTTTGTTCCTGACTTCTTAACTTTCGATGCTGACAAATTAGAAGGTACTTTCACTCGTTTACCTGAGCGTTCTGAATTACCTGCTGAAATTAACGAAGCTCTTATCGTTGAATTCTACTCTCGTTAATTGATTTGCTTATTAAATAACAATCACAAAAACCCTAGAAACTGCGTTTTATCAACGTTTCTAGGGTTTTTTATTTTTACTCTGCTAATATTGTATTCTCCCCCCAAAGAAAATGGGGGCTTTTTGGGGAAGGTTCTAACAAAATCATTCCTAAGAAGATAGCACTGCCTTTATATGGAGTTCGTTGTGTATTGTAGTTGATAACGAAACCGTAGGTATAAGCTGAGATATTCAAGTTTTCAGCACTCTTCCATTGACCTCGAGTTTTACTTCTTGATTGCCAAGTGTTGTAAAGTTTTGATGTTGGATCATCTACCCAAACATCATCGATTGTGATTTTTCGGTAAGGCATTTTGGTACCCGGATTTCCATAACGTCCAAATGCTGTTCCAATTGGAGACTTTTTACCGCCTTCATGCATATTTGTTGCAGAGGCAAATCCATATTTACCAATATGGCCTGTTGTGGTTAAAACAGGAACCCATTTACCTTGAAAAAACAAGAATAAGAAAAGGGGCAAGGCACAAACTATCCTAAAAAGGAGAGTGTATATCATGGATGAAAAGGGCTTAAAACAAAACGCTAGTAATACTTTACATACGAATAAACAGAAAACTTTAGATAAAATAGCAAGTATTGATGAGTTGAAAAAAGAGCATGAACCAGAGTATGTCTTTTTATATTGGGATGAATTGTGATAAGAATCTTAGAGAAAATGAAATGGATAGAATAATACCAAAATAAAGCAATTCTCCTTATAGAGAATTGCTTTCAATCTGCCAAAATTAGCAGTAGGATATTTAAGAAATGCACCCGTTACTTTAAGTACAATTCCTCACAATCTTTAACTCGTCAGGTTAATGTAGTTTTAAAATCGACTTACAAAAATAATGAGAATAAAATAAGCCTGAATTAAAAAAGGAATAAACCCGCTTCCCTGGGTTTATTCCTTTTTTTTATTCTGAAAATTTCTTATTGAAGCGGTCGAGAAATATCACTTAACGCATCCCCTGCTTCATTAATATGAATGTCAACTGTTGCCAGGTCACCAATAGCACAAATGCCAACCAATTCTCCATTTTGGACCACAGGGATACGGCGGATTTGATTATCAGACATCAAACGAGCACAATCATGTGCATCTGTATCCGGAGAACAGGTAATTACATCTGAAGTCATAACATCATGGCAATGGATTGAGCTACAGTCTTTTCCATCAGCAACACAATTAAGGACAATATCGCGGTCAGTTATTAATCCCACCACTTTTTTACCCTCACAAACCGGTACGGAACCACAATTAATATCACGCATAATTTTTGCTGCGGCTGTCACTGGCTCATGGGGTGTACATACCTTTACATCTTTTGACATTATATCATGTACTTTTGTCATTTTTTCCTTTCCTCCCTTTTCGGTTAAAATCATTTTTCTAATGTATTTTCTCCATTCAGAATTAAAATATTACTTACTTAAATTTTAGGGAGGCATTTGAACTAAGGGACATTGTTGACTTAACCTGCTTCGTTAGTACGATAAAAAATAGCCACCAAATTGGCAGCTTGAACTTCAAGTTTTGCACCCGTTCGTAATATAAGGTTAGCCAGATTTTTCTGGTTGACCTTTAGCTTAAGTACATTGTTTCACAAACTTAATAAAATATTTTTATGTTTTGTATGACATTCTCTATGGGTATTATCCTCTTTTTTATCACTTGCTTAGCACGGAATTGAACAAGAAAATCAATAAATTCCGACTTTGTTGGAAGATCTGATATAACATGAGTAAATTTATTTTTTGCGACCTTCTCATGAACATACATTTCTAATGCGTGAATTACAGTTACTTCATGCTTCTCTTCTAAAGAGGTCCACCTTTCTAAGTCATCCCATGAAAAGTTTGACCTTACGAAGAGGTCGTCCCAACCTTCTGTCACAGGAAATTTAACATGATTCTCCATCCACGAAATAACATCCCTCGAATGAAAATCACCAAGATGGGAAAGTGCTTCATACCCAGTTATCTTTATATTAGATTCTTGTTCAAGAAAATTAAATACTAAAGATAGTCCCTTATCCTTACTTATACACATTGAAGTTAGATAGGAACGTAATCTAGTATCCATATTATTTTGTTTAGTTTCCCATAAGCTTCTAACCCAGGTCTCTGCGTAAATTCCTAAAACTCTTCCGATAATCTCACATATTATCTTTTGGTCATTAAATGCCTCTTTCTTATGTAATTCTTCTATAAGGAAGTCAAATAACTCATTTCTATTAAATTTCTGGAGAAAGTCGATTGTTTCTTCATCTAATTTCTTTCGATAAACAACATAAGCTATTAGCTGTTCCATGTTATTTTTCACATCATCTAAGGTTGTCTCTGAAAATGACTCAAACCAATGCTTCCACTTAACTGCTACTGGACTTGTAGTATTCAACCCCGTATCACTTAGAAAATATTCAAGCTGCCATTTTTCACTACCAATACACCCTAGTTCAGTAATCCTAAATAAATAATCGATAAACGAATCCGCAACATAAGTAACTGTGTCTTCTTCATGATCCCAATAAATAACTGGTTTCTCATCACTCTCAACAGACATATCAAACGCATAAATATCTCCATTTCCAGCTTGAGAAAACTCTAATTTCCCCCTCAGTGACCTTCCATAATCTTCCCCATCTTCCATTAGTTCGTTAGCTAACATATTTAAATTCTGAAGGAAGTCAATATTCCAATTTATCTCTCCAGAGAATATTTCCGTAAATTCACTAGGAATTATTGTATCTTCAGAAAATGAGTAATAAAACGAAAGTGATTTTCCCAAGTTATGTAATATGTATTTATACGAAGAAGGTAAATGATAACCTAACTCTTTTTCTTTAGCTTCTATCTCCTGTATCGTTGCTTTCTTTCCAATTTCGATTGGGTGGATTTTGCCGTTATTGTTCTCTAATTTTTGAAGTATTTGCTCCCATCTTGATATTAGAATTTTAAAATCCTCCATACTTTTTAACCCCGCTTCGATAACGTAATTCTAATTATAATTCAATATAGTTTTGCTAAATACCTTCTTGTACTAAACTACCCCTTTCGTTCAACAAGAAAGAGCTGCCACGATGAAAGCTCAGAAGATCTTAACCTCAAGCACCCTATAGTTTAAGTAGAAACCTTCACAATCTCTTATACATGTTAACATAAGTTCTAGAACCTAACTCATTACAAAAAGACGCTTTACCTATTCCGGAAAAGCGCCCTTTAATGGAATATCATAACTGTTGTTTTAACCACTTTATTTTAAATAGAGGAAACGCCCTTAACGAAATCGGATTGCTTGTGATTATTTTCTTCATGACATTCATGGTTAAGAAAAAATTCTATTAAAAAATCTATTACTGCAAACATCTAAAAGGGCAGCCCTGGCCCTTTTTTGTTTTTTCAAAGAGGATACTTGTTTGAACGAGATGCAATCTACCTAGGGAAGAGTCTGCCTTTTGTCTCCATTTGCAAAGCATAGAGGAATTTTTTAATGTCGATTCGGGTAGTTGTGGTGTGGTTTTTTCCTTCCAGTTCGAGCATCTTCATTCTTACTTGGGTGTAGTCGAACAATTTGGATGAGTAGTACTCAAATGTTGGGTTGGCATAATCGGTTAATCCCAGTGAAGCAAGATGCTCGAGCACCTGTTGGAGGATGCGGCGGATCCGTTGTTCCACAGCCTTGCCTTCTTTTCTTATTTCCTCCGGAGAGGCGGACGAACCAAGCCGTTTTTTCGCAGCCTGCTCATAAAGATCCTTCATAGGCGGGAGCTCCCGATTTCCCTCCATGTCCCATTGATGCAAAATTTCTAGAAGATCCAGCAAATCCTTTTCACCGTTTTTGCCAACAATTCCAAGTTCAAGCAAGATGCTTTTAGCAGAGGACGGAAACAAAGGTTGTTTACTTGGGAGAGTGTTCTCAAACAGCCGGTTTTTTGTATTATGTGTATTTAAAAAGCTTAATGACTTTTGAATGTTATGAAGTGATTTTTCCAGTAACAGATAGTCACTTACTTTCTTAATGACACTTACCACCTCAAGCCGGTTAATCGGCTTTGTGATATAATGCTCGACACCTAGGGAATACGCTTCACTAATCATATCCTTCGTTTCGACTTGGGAGATCATGATGATTTTTCCCCGAAAGGAGGGAGCAATTTCTCTGACTGTCTCAATCCCGTCCCTGATGGGCATGAGCAGGTCAATCATTAGAATATCAACTTCCTGTATATCGAGGGTATGTGCATCTACTTCAGACCCGTCAGCTGCCTCCCCCACAACCGAACCCAATCCCTCTTCTTCAATAATATTGGATAACATCCCTCTGATAGTTGGGGTATCATCGACAATAAAAAATTTCACTGTAAATCACCCCTTTTTCGTTAAATTCACAACCGGAAGCTGAACTTCAAAGGTGGTTCCTTTTTCTTTTGAAGACTCAATCAGGTTAATTTTTCCATCAAGATCTTCAATTACATTTTTTGTGTAGGATAAACCAATTCCATTAGAAGCGATTCCGGCTTGGTCAAATTTCGTCGTAAAGCCTGGTTCAAAAATATACACTTTGTTTTTGTTAGAAATCCCGTTTCCATTATCCTTTATAGTTATTTTGACTAGGTCTTGAACCTTTTCAACCGTTACCACAATCTGCCCCTCCTGATTGATAGCTTCCACAGCATTGGCGACAAGATTATTGATTAGGGAAAGGAGGATAAAAGTACGGTACTCCGGATGTTCACCGGAAATTCTTACTTGGAAATCAATCGTTTTCCCGAGCAACTCACTATAATTTTTATTCGAGATGGCTGCAACAAAAATGATTTCCTGAATGTTCATAAAATCATCTAATTTTTCTTTGGCCATTAATTTGGACAAACCGGCATATATACGTTGATTATCTTTTTTAATCTCGTGTAATTCCCCGGCGATTTTCAGCATCGCTTGCGCTTGTTTCTGATTGTTTAGAGCTTTCAAATCACGATAAATTGCATAGCAGGCGCTGGTTAACTTCTCCGCATCTTTCGCTGATTTTTCCAATTGAAACATTTCTACATACAAATTTGAGACTAATAGTAAAACCTCTTCAGTCCGCTTTTTTTGCTGCTCTTCAGCCAACCTAGTTTCCCGTACTAAGATTGTATTGAAAAAACCGAGGACAAAGAAGCTGCGGATGATCGCTACCCCTATAATAATCAAGAAGCTCGAAGTTGTCATTTTCATATCGGTTGTAAAATGGCGAATGGCCATTTCGGTAACATTCCCCATGATTTCGAGCACCATGCCAAGCAGACCAATGAGAAGCGGCCGATGATACAATTTCTTTACCTTGAAAATATGGAAAAACATGCCGAAGACCATGTAATAAAAAAACACGGGAAAATGGATAGGGAATTCGAATGAGCCAACCTGTACCTTGTCCAGAATCATCCGAAAACAAACAACTGCACTTCCCGTTAAAAAGCCTGCTAAAACGGGATGGATTTTTCGTGACCATAACAAAATGAAGAAGAATACAGTTGTACTCATGCTAAATCTTAAATCAGCACCGCTTAAGGGGTAAAACTTTAATTCGCCGGTAATGGGCACAGCAATTATCATAAATAAATACGCTAATAATTTATCGCGAATAGAATCACTCCCTTTCTATCGTAAAAAAAATTTTGTTAATTGTAAAAATATTTTTAATCCATTTTGTAGTTTTTTGTAGTTTATCGTAGTACTACAGGTATGATGTAAATGTTGAAAACGTTTACAGGTTATATTCTACTTTAATGATATCAAAAAACTTATCGATGGGAGAGAAGCGAGTGAAAAAAATTAGTTTAGCATGGCAAATTTTTATTGGTTTAATTCTTGGGATTATTGTGGGTGCCATTTTTTACGGAAATCCTCATATTGAGCAATTCTTACAGCCGATTGGAAACATCTTTTTACGATTAATTAAAATGATTGTCGTGCCGATTGTTATTTCATGCCTTGTTGTCGGTGTGGCCGGTACGGGAGATATGAAATCATTAGGGAAGCTCGGCGGTAAAACGCTACTATATTTTGAAATTATTACAACGATCGCAATCGTTGTTGGATTGTTAATCGCCAATGTTTTCCATCCAGGTACAGGCGTGGACCGTTCACAACTCGTTAAATCGGACATCAGCTCCTATGTAACGACTGAAAAAGCAACGGAGTCACACTCCCATATTGATACAATTGTGAATATCGTACCGACTAATGTGGTGCAGGCGTTCGCAAATGGGGACATGTTGGCAATTATTTTCTTCTCCGTAATGTTTGGACTTGGCGTTGCCGCAATCGGTGAAAAAGGCAAGCCGATTATCGCGTTTTTTAGGGGTACTGCTGATGCGATGTTCTATGTAACCAATCAGATTATGAAGATTGCTCCATTTGGGGTGTTTGCCTTAATTGGGGTTACGGTTTCGAAATTTGGGTTGGAATCATTAATACCGTTAGGAAAATTGGTTATGACCGTTTATGGCGCAATGATATTCTTTATTATTGTGGTCCTTGGCATTGTTGCGAAAATAGCGGGTTATAATATTTTTAAGCTATTAGCTTATCTGAAAGACGAATTAATTTTAGGGTATTCCACAGCAAGTTCGGAAACTGTCCTTCCGAAAATTATGGAAAAAATGGAGCGTATCGGCTGTCCGAAAGGGATTACTTCATTCGTGATTCCGACTGGCTATTCCTTTAATCTCGATGGTTCAACCTTGTACCAGGCGATTGCAGCAATGTTCATCGCTCAAATGTATGGCATTCATATGAGCATTGGACAACAGATTACATTAGTCCTTATTTTAATGATTACCTCAAAAGGAATTGCAGGTGTCCCTGGTGTTTCAATTGTCGTCCTGCTTTCAACCTTAGGAAGTGTCGGTATTCCAGTTGAGGGCTTGGCGTTTATATTAGGCGTAGACAGGCTGCTGGACATGGCCCGTACATGTGTAAACATTGTTGGTAACTCACTAGCTGCTATTGTTATCACAAAATGGGAAGGTCATAAAGTCAAAGAACACATCGAAGAACAAGCTGCATAAGCTGTCATATTGGAAAAGGCACAACTAGTGAATAATAGCTAGTTGTGCCTTTTTGGTTTTTATCCATAAAGTTATCTTAACATGTTGGTACCGGGGCTTTTTCTATCGTCGATTGACCCATTGGATTGATTTCCGATATAAATACGCTAGTATGATATAGATAACGATAACAATAGCGGCAGTCCAAAGTCTTTCTTGTAAAACACCGTCTGCAAATAACACAGGACCTAATCCGAAAAATGTCACTAATGCGATGAGAATGATAAATATGAAGTGTAGTAAAAATTTCACTTGATTCACCCCCAGACAGCAATTTCCTCTGTATATTAGACGAATGGATTTAACACGTTGTTACAAAAATTAAGTGTTTTAACCCAAAGAAGGGCTTTGATCTCCAAAGCCCTTCTTCTATTAAAATTTGATTAAGGTGTATTTCTTTTTACCTCGTCTAATAATTGTAAACTGTCCTTCGATTCGATCATTTTCTGTTAAAGCATAAGTTGTGTCCGTGATTTTTTCGCCATTTACTGTAACGGCACCATTTGCGATGTCTTCCCGTGCTTGACGCTTGGATGGGGAAATTTTTGCCGCAACTAAAAGATCGACCAAATTCTCCTCATTTTGTGAAGTATATGCTGGTACATCTTTAAAGCCCTGCGCAATTTCTGCAGCAGAAAGACTGCTTACATCCCCGCTGAATAATGCCTGAGAAATTTTGATTGCCTGTTGTAAGGAATCTTCTCCGTGGATCAAACGAGTCATTTCCTCTGCCAACACCTTTTGGGCCTTACGCAGATGAGGCTCTTCCTGAACAGCTTTTTCTAATTGTTCAATTTCATCGTGCGAAAGGAATGTGAAAATCTTTAAGTATTTAACAACATCGGCATCAGCTGTATTAATCCAGAACTGGTAGAACTCATAAGGTGTTGTTTTTTCAGGATCTAACCAAATCGCACCGCTTTCCGTTTTCCCAAACTTTGTTCCGTCTGCTTTTGTCACAAGTGGAATCGTTAACCCATATGCCTTCGAGCCTTCTGGCTGAACTTTACGGATTAATTCCAACCCTGAAGTGATATTCCCCCACTGGTCACTTCCTCCGATTTGCAATCTACAATTGTGATGCTCATATAAATGAAGGAAATCCATCGCTTGTAAAATGGTGTACGTGAATTCTGTGAATGAAATACCTGTCTCAAGGCGGTTGGCAATGGTGTCTTTTGCAAGCATATAATTCACACCGATATGTTTACCAATATCACGCAAGAAGGTAACAACATCCATAGAGCCTGCCCAATCATAGTTATTAACCATGATCGCCCCATTTTCGCCTTCAAATTGGAAAATAGATTCAAGCTGTTTCTTAATACCCGCTACGTTATCTTGAACAGTTTCAAGAGTTTGCAGCTTTCGTTCTTCGCTTTTTCCACTTGGGTCACCAATTAATCCTGTTGCTCCGCCAACTAATACAATCGGACGGTGTCCGTGCTGTTGAAATCTTCTTAGTGTTAAAAAAGGCAGTAAATGGCCGATGTGCATACTATCTGCGGTTGGATCGACACCGCAATATAAGGAAATTGGCTCCTTACTTAATGTATCCTTCAAACCTTCTTCATCGGTTTGCTGGTAGATAATCCCTCTCCATGCTAAATCTTGTAACAATTCCATAAATATTACCTCCAAATTTGTAAAAAATAAAAACGCCCCTGCATAAATGCAGGGACGTAAAAATTACGCGGTACCACCCAGCTTGAGGAAATTTTCCTCCAACTCAAAAAATTAACGGTTAAGACCGTTCTCCGCTACTATCAATCAATTTTCACAGAGAAAGCTCCAGGACGTAATTCATTCTTCTATATGTATCAGCTTGCACCACCGCTGACTCTCTTCAAACAGGGATAGAAGAACTACAGTTGGTTCCCTTCACAGCATACTTATTAAATTAATGTATAGCTTTTTTTACCATAATTATAGTACCTTGTCAAACATAACTGGAAATTTCAGATAAATGTAGAACTTTGTCAGTTTTTATACCATTGATATGCTATAATGTATGTGATTTTAGATGAGGTGATACTATAGATGGTTGAAAAATTACAAGCATGGATCGATAAAGCAAAATCCGTACTGAACATATTTACCCATAGAAAAACGGTTAAAAGTGCACGAATCACATATCAAGTCGTTTGGAATCTGTTTCTCCTTGTACTAACAGTGGTAATTCTAGGTGGATCATTTGCTGCAGGTGTCGGTGCTGGTTATTTTGCCTCACTTGTTAAAGATGAACCTGTCCGCTCCTATGATAGCATGAAAAAGGATATTTATAACTACACAGAAACCTCTGAGTTATATTTTGCCGATAATAAATATCTTGGAAAACTCCGTACAGATTTAGAACGGGAGGAAGTAAAATTAGAAGATGTTTCCGATTATTTGGTAAACGCAGTTGTTGCAACCGAAGACGAATACTTCTACAAACATAAAGGTGTCGTACCAAAAGCCGTATTCCGGGCTGTCTTCCAAGAAGTGACAAATTCCGCGGTTCAATCCGGCGGCAGTACGCTAACACAGCAATTAATAAAAAATCAAATTCTAACTAATGAAGTTTCATTTCAAAGAAAAGCGAGTGAAATTTTACTTGCCCTTCGTTTAGAGAAATTTTTTGATAAAAAAGAAATTTTGGAAGCCTATCTGAACGTTTCTACGTTAGGGAGAAATTCGTCTGGACGAAATATTGCTGGTGTTCAAGCGGCAGCAAAAGGAATTTTTGGTAAAAAGGCAAGTGATTTAACACTACCACAAGCGGCCTTCATTGCCGGATTGCCTCAAAGTCCATTCGGATATACCCCTTTCACAAGAGAAGGTACGATAAAAGAACCAAAATATCTTGAACCAGGTCTTACACGGATGAAAACAGTCTTAAAGAGAATGTTTGACGGTGGTTATATTACCCAAAAGCAATATGCTGAGGCTTCTGCCTACGATATTAAAAAGGATTTTATTAAACCAGTTGCTAACCCACTCGAAAAATACCCTTGGCTAACAGTCGAAATTGAAAAGCGTTCGATTGAAGTTTTGACTACTGTTTTAGCAAAAGATGATGGGATTTCAGAAAAACAGTTAAAGAACGATGATAACCTAGCTTATAAATATCAAATCTTGGCTAGAAATGCACTGCGTCAGAATGGATACCAGATTCATTCGACAATTGACAAAAAAATCTATGATGCCATGCAGAAGGTAAAAGATAATTATAAATATTACGGACCTGATAAACCTCAGGAAAAAAAGGATCCTGAAACTGGTGAAGTTAAAACGGTTATGGAACCCGCCGAGGTTGGGGCAGAATTGATTGAAAACAAAACTGGAAAGATTATCAGTTTTGTGGCTGGAAGGAATTATGATGATCAACAGCTTAATCACGCAACCAGTGCAATTAGACAAAACGGTTCGACTATGAAACCACTTCTAGTCTACGCTCCGGCGATTGAGTTAGGAAAAGCTGCTCCAGGCACACCGCTTCCAAACGTAGCGTTAGCTTTAGCGCCCGGCAGAAGTGATCCATGGCCGCAAAACTATGACTATCGCTACAGTGGACTGGTTTCAGCAAGATATGCCCTGGCGAAATCCTATAATGTTCCAGCTGTTAAACTTTACAAGAGTATCGTTGATCAGCGACCTGCCAAGTATCTTGAAAAAATGGGATTTACCTCTTTAAGAAAAGACGATTATACAAATCTAGCTACTTCGATTGGCTCAATGACAAATGGGGTAACGATTGAAGAAAATACAAATGCATTCAGCACCTTTGCTAACGATGGAAAATTTGTTGATGCCTATATGATTGATAAAATTGTTGATAAAAACGGCAAGGTCATCTATCAGCATAAAGTAACTCCTGTTAAAGTCTTTAAACCGCAAACAGCTTATTTAACCATTGATATGATGCGAGACGTTGTTAAAATGGGGACGGCTGCAGGTGTTAGAAACCAATTAAACTTTAGCAGCGACTGGGCAGGGAAAACAGGGACAGGAAATCAATATATCGACTCCTGGTTTGTTGCTTCAAACCCTAATGTCACCTTTGGTCTTTGGAGAGGATATGATACACCAAAATCGCTCCAGACATCTGGAATGTCTTATAGTGCACGGACCAATAACTTATGGGCAAAGTTAATGAACGCTGCCTATAAAATTAGGCCGGATTTAATTGATCCAGACAAGTCATTTAAAATGCCAAAAGGAATCGTGAAACGCTCCTATTGTGCTGTTTCAGGAATGCTTCCTTCTGAAGCTTGTTCAAAAGCAGGCTTAATTGAAAGTGATTACTTTAATGTCAATAATGTACCAACTAAAGTAGACGATAGCTTGATTGAAGCAAACTATGTCACGGTAGGTGACAAAAAATATTTAGCCTTAGACTCTACACCAAAAGAGTTTTCCCAATTTGGTCTCGTCTTAAATCCTGATTTTATTAAACGGATTGTTGGAAGTAACTTCCACAATTATAGTCAATTGATTCCACAGAAGGATCGTTGGGGAAAAATTCTTGTTTCAACCGCAAGAATGTCCGATAACGGAAAGAACCCTGCTAGTGTTAACGTAAAAGCAAATGGAAATACCTTATCATGGTCATCCTCAGGGGATAAGGATGTTGTTGGTTACCGCATCTATCAAGGTGGGGTAAGCGCTAAAAAAGTAGGAAGTGTAGTCAATAGTTCTAAGCGTTCATTTAAAGTTGGGACCGGATCTTTCTATGTAACAGCAGTTGATATAGCCGGTAAGGAGTCTGCTCCATCAAATTTAGTCGATGCAGGTGTGATCATACCAACTGATCCAACTAATCCTGTCGTACCGAATGACCCTAACGTTCCAACTCAGCCGAAACCGACTGATCCGGCAACACCATAAATAATTAAAACGCACCGACAGCAAATGTGTCGGTGCGTTTTTTATTTAGCTATTGATTGGTTTCTTTTTAATCTTCCATCGTAGAAAGGTCACCAGTTGGAAGGTTTAGTTCCCATGCCTTTAGTACCCGTCTCATAATCTTACCGCTTCTTGTTTTCGGCAGTTTATCACGGAAATCGATTTCACGTGGAGCTGCGTGGGCGGCCAATCCTTTTTTGACAAATTGGCGGATTTCTTCTTTTAGTTCATCCGTTGCCGAGTACCCGTCCCTCAGTGCAATGAACGCCTTAATGATTTCCCCGCGAACTGGGTCTGGTTTACCGATGACACCTGCTTCAGCAACGGCAGGATGTTCGACAAGCTTGCTTTCTACTTCAAACGGTCCCACGCGCTCTCCTGAAGTCATAATGACATCATCCACACGTCCTTGGAACCAGAAATAGCCATCTTCGTCCATGTATGCTGAATCGCCTGAGACATACCAGTCACCTGGCATAAAGTAAGATTCATACTTTTCAGGATTATTCCAAATCCTATGCATCATCGATGGCCATCCCTTTTTAATCGCAAGGTTCCCCATTCGATATGGAGGCAGCTCATTTCCTTGATTATCAACAATCGCTGCCTCTACACCTGGAATTGGTTTACCCATTGAACCAGGCTTAATTTCCATACAAGGATAATTACTAATCAGCTGAGCACCAGTTTCTGTCATCCACCAGTTATCATGAATGCGCTTGTTGAATACCTTTGACCCCCATTTAACTACCTCGGGGTTTAAAGGCTCCCCAACACTTAGGACGTGACGGAGGCTGCTTAGGTTGAATTTCTTAACTAACTCATCACCTGCACCCATTAACATCCGGAATGCCGTTGGTGCACTATACCAGACTGTTACCCCGAAATCTTCAATCATTTGATACCAAGATTCCGGACTAAAGCGCCCTCCTACAATCACATTCGATGTTCCTGTTAACCATGGCCCGAAGATTCCGTAAGAGGTACCTGTAACCCAGCCTGGGTCTGCCGTACACCAGTAAACGTCATCTTCTTTTAAATCGAGCACCCATTTTGCTGTTTGATAATGCTGAAGCATGGCATTATGTACATGCAGTACGCCCTTTGGTTTCCCAGTAGACCCAGATGTATAATGCAAAATGAGACCATCATTCCTGTCTACCCATTCAATTTGAAGCTCTTTACTTGCAGATTCAAATTTTTTCAGAAAGTCAATATATGGTCCTTGTTCATCTACATTGCTGCCAATAAGGAAAATAGATTTAAGCGCTGGCAGCTCTTGAACAGGTACACGTTCCAACAGTTCAGGCGTGGTAACTAAAACTTTCGCCTCACTGTCTTGCAAGCGGTCCCTGACAGCCCCTTCCATGAATGCCTCAAATAAAGGACCAACAATCGCACCAAGTTTGATGGCACCCAATACAGTAAAATAAAGTTCAGGAGAGCGCGGCATAAAAATAAAGACACGGTCGCCTTTATCGACATCACCGAATGTTTTTAACACGTTGCCCGCTTTATTTGATAGTTCTTTCATTTCCTTAAAAGTATACTTTTCATTTCTAGAACCATCTCGATAATATAGGGCTACTTTATTTTTCCGGAAGGTTTTCGCGTGACGGTCGATGGCCTCGTGAGCCATGTTGACAAGACCCGTTTCACTCCATGAAAATTCCTTTTCCGTTTCCTTCCAATCAAAATCTCTGTACTTTTCTTGATAATTTACTAGATTATGATCCCCTTGTACGACTGGTAACGCTTCCACTTTCATTCAATCTCCCCCTTTGACCTTATTTTAAAATTACTATAGTACAAATATATACTATTCGCAATTTTTTAAAAAGTAAATTATATGCATTTTTTATTTTTATCGACTAAATGCCTAGAAAACATTATTTTATCTTACAGAAAATTTTGTGAAGTTACTTATCATTGATAGATTTTATGTATAATAGAATTAATATGGAGTGATTTTCCCAAGGTAGGTGACCGTATGGAACACAAAAAGACATACAATGCCAAACAATTAAAAACACCTCATGGTTCTATTATTGTTGAAGGACCTATTACTGCAGATAAACTAGCAAGCTTCGATTTCCATGAAGATCTTATTGCCTTTCGCCAGCCCACGCAGCAGCATCAGGCCCTAATTGGAATAGCAAACCTTCCAGAAGGCAGAATTATTATTGCCAGACATCTAAATACTATTGTGGGTTATGTAACCTTTCTATACCCTGATCCACTTGAACGGTGGTCAGAGGGCAAAATTGAAAATTTAATCGAATTAGGTGCAATCGAAGTCATTCCAAAATATAGAGGCTGTTCTGTTGGTAAAAATCTTCTTATTGTCGGCATGATGGATGATGCAATGGAAGATTACCTCATCATCACAACTGAGTACTATTGGCACTGGGATTTAAAAGGTACCAAACTGAATGTGTGGGAGTACAGAAAGATCATGGAAAAGATGATGAATGCGGGCGGTCTTGAATGGTATGCAACCGATGATCCCGAAATTTGCTCGCACCCTGCCAACTGTCTCATGGCTCGGATGGGAAAAAGAATCGATCGAGAAACCATTCAAAAATTTGACCGTCTCAGATTTATGAACCGGTTTATGTACTAACTTAATCTTTGTTCATGATAAATGCTTAAGCTAAGGAGGATGTTCCAATGATAATAGAACAAATCATGAAAACAGATGTCGCCACACTTCTTCCGACAGATACAATTGCGGATGCCATTCAATTAATGGAGTCAAGAAAAATACGCCATATCCCAATTATCAACAATGAAAAACATTTAGTGGGCCTTGTCACAGTGGCAAAAATCCATGAAGCAACTCCATCTATTTTCCATGTGAATGAGCATCCAGAAGATATGAAAAAACCACTTAACGCAATTATGGAGCCAAACGTTATTACTGGTCATCCCCTCGATTTTGTAGAAGAAGTAGCTGGCCTTTTTTATGAGCATAAAATCAGTTGTCTTCCCATCATAAATAACCGAGAATTGGTTGGTATCGTGACTGAAACAGATTTACTTCGGACAATGGTGGAATTAACGGGTGCCCATCAGCCTGGTTCTCAAATTGAGATAAAAGTCCCAAATCTTACCGGTAAACTTAGTGAAATAACCACTGTGATTAAGAATCGGAATGCAAATATTCTGAGTGTCCTCGTCTATCCTGATAAGATGGATGATCAGTACAAAATACTTGTGATTAGATTACAGACAATGAATCCTACTGTATTGATTCAAGATCTCAAACAGGCAGGTTTTCATGTGCTTTGGCCTAATCTTCCGGGGATTTCAATATGAGTGATAAGTGTTCCTTCGTATTTTCAGATGAGCTGCTGAAATATAAATTCAGTAAACACCATCCTTTTGACCAATTCCGGCTTAGATTAACAGTGGACTTATTAGAAAAGATGAATGCGCTTCATTCAGAAAGTGTCATCCCGCCAAGAATAGCCTCTGATGAAGAGTTAGCCTTAATTCACGACCGGAGTTACATAGAAGCAGTCAAAAAGGCAGGCAATGGTCAATTGTCTCAAGATATAGCAGAAAACTATGGTCTCGGTACAGAAGATACCCCTATATTCCCTAACATGCATGAAGCGAGCGCCCTACTTGTTGGAGGGACACTAACAGCTGTCGATCAAGTTATGACTGGTAAGGCTCAGCATGCTCTCCATTTAGGCGGTGGACTACATCACGGATTCAGGGGAAAAGCGTCAGGATTTTGCGTATATAATGACAGTTCGGTCGCCATCAAATATTTACAGGAAAAATATAATGCTCGTGTTTTATACGTGGACACAGATGCTCATCATGGAGACGGCGTTCAATGGTCCTTCTACGATGATCCAAAGGTATGCACACTGTCCATTCATGAGACAGGAAGATATTTATTCCCTGGCACAGGCAATGTGAATGAACGCGGACAAGGAGTGGGCTATGGTTATTCATTTAACATACCCGTTGATGCTTTTACCGAAGATGAATCATGGCTTTACGCCTATACACATGCCTTTAGAGAAGTAGCAGATTTTTTTAGACCCGATGTGATTCTTACCCAAAACGGTGCAGATTCCCATTATTTAGATCCATTAACACATCTTTCTACAACCATGAAAACTTATCGCGTAATACCTAGAATAGCCCATGAAATTGCCCATCAATATTGTAACGGAAAGTGGATTGCGGTTGGCGGCGGCGGTTATGATATCTGGCGGGTGGTGCCGAGAGCTTGGGCCCTCATTTGGCTTGAGATGACTGAAAACTCAAACTGTTATGGCAGCTTGCCACAAGAATGGCTGGATGCTTGGCAAAAAGAATCTCCGGTCGGACTACCAAAAGAATGGGACGATCCAGAAAATTTATATACCCCCATCCCAAGAAAAGCAGAGATTACCGAAAAAAATTTATTAACCCTTGAAAAAGCACTCTACCCGATTCGAAGCCAGCAAAAAAGTGAATCTATATAAAAAAGATGGGTTGACCACATTTGGTCAACCCATTTTTCCAATTATTTTGTGGAACGACGGTGTTCAATTCGATGGGGAAGAACCACAATTTGGTCTGACACCTTTTCTTTGTTCATCAATTTGGTTAATAGTCGCATCGCAACCGCACCAATATCATATAACGGCTGAACAATGGTTGTTAATTGCGGACGCACCATTAATGACAGCCTTGTATTATCAGATGTGATGACCTCAAAATCCTCAGGAACTTTATATCCTTTGTCCTCTGCACCGTGCACAACTCCAAGAGCCATTTCATCAGAACCAACCAAGATCGCCGTAGGTCTAGCAGAGACTTCCAGAAGTCTTTCAATTGCTTCAATCCCAGAGTCGTAGGTATAATCTCCTTCCACAATAAGTTCCTCATTATAAGCAATACCAGATTCCTGTAATGCCCTTTGATACCCTCTCAATTTCTTGATTGTATTCTTAGGTTCATGAAGTGGACCCACGACAAAGGCAATATTCTTATGACCTTTTTCGATAAATTCCTTGATGGAATCATATACCGCTTCCTCATAATCAATGTTCACGGAAGGGATCGTGTTCGATTCTTCAATCGAACCCGCAAGTACAATTGGTACAGGTGATTTTTCAAATTCCTCAACATGGTCTGCTGTAATATTGCCACCCATGAATACTAGCCCGTCCACTTGTTTGCCAAGCATTGTATTGAGCAAATGTAATTCCTTGTCTTTGTTTTGATCTGAATTGCTTAAAATGATGTTGTACTTATACATCGTTGCAATATCTTCAATCCCGCGAGCCAACTCTGCAAAGAAGATATTTGAGATATCAGGAATAATTACCCCGACAGTTGTTGTTTTTTTACTAGCCAATCCTCTCGCTACAGCGTTCGGACGATAGCCTAGTCTTTCAATTACTTCTAACACTTTTTTCCTTGTTACTGGTTTAACGTTCGGATTTCCGTTTACTACACGGGAAACCGTAGCCATCGAAACATTTGCTTCTCTTGCGACATCATAAATTGTAATATTCACCTAATACACACTCTCCTAAAACGATCATCGTTTTCATTATTTTACAACAGGTTGTATAAACTTAATCATTAGTTTTTTGTTTTTGTTTGTGAGAACGTAAACAATCTTTAATATGTATTTAATGATACGATAAGAAGGGAAAAGCCGCAATTGCATTTGTCAACATTTTTTGCAAAATTATTAAATATTATCAAAAAAACCTCCTGCAAAGAAAATGCAGAAGGTTTTTTATACATTTACTTCCAATTAAAGCCGAACATAGTTGGAAGCAAGCAGTTCGTTATAGAATTTATCAAACTGATTGAGATCCATTTGCTGCTTTTGATCGGAAAGTGCTACGGCCGGATCTGGATGTACCTCAGCCATCACACCATCTGCACCAATTGCAATAGCAGCTTTCGCACATGGCAATAACAGGTCTCTTCTACCTGTAGAATGGGTTACGTCAACCATGACAGGTAAATGTGTTTCTTGCTTTAAAATCGGTACCGCTGAAATATCAAGAGTGTTTCTTGTGGCACGTTCGTAAGTTCTTATGCCACGCTCACAAAGAATAATTTGGCTATTCCCTTGTGATGCAATGTATTCGGCAGCATTAATAAATTCTTCGATTGTTGCTGCAATCCCTCTTTTTAACAAAACAGGTTTATTTACGGAACCTGCCGCTTTTAACAATTCAAAGTTCTGCATATTACGTGCCCCAATTTGAATGACATCAATATAATCAATCGCCATTTCAATATCAACAGGGTTGACAATTTCACTGATTACTGCCATATCGAATTCCTTAGCAACACGTTTCAGGATTTTTAAGCCTTCTACCCCTAACCCTTGGAAATCATAAGGAGAAGTTCTTGGTTTATAAGCTCCGCCACGAAGAAGCTTTAAGCCTTTTTCTTGCATGGATTTCGCTACAGTTGCCACTTGTTCATAGGATTCAACTGCACACGGACCGAATACGAAGTGTGGCTTCCCATCGCCAATATTTTCACCTTTTAATGTAACAATGGTATCTTCTGGCTGTCTTTTTCTAGAGACAAGCAACGCCTTACTATGGTCATCCTGTTGGAGGTCAAGACCTGCTTTAAAAATCTCTTTAAAAATATGATCAATGGTCGAATTTTCAAAAGGACCATCATTATGCTCTTTTATTTTATCTAGCATCTTTCTTTCACGCACTGGGTCGTAACGGTATACACCTTGGTTTTCTTTCACCCGGCCAATATCCTGAACTAGCTGTGCTCTCTCATTAATTAACCTTAACAATTCTAAGTTTAGCTCATCAACCCGTGCCCTCAATTGTTCTAATTCGATTTTTTTGCCCATCCTTCGTCCCCGCCTTTTCTTTTGCTAAACAGATCACCTTTTGAAGAAGTTCTGAATGCATATATGTTCTTCTGTGAAAAGCTAAACGTGTACAATCAAATATTTACATTTTTATAATTAGGCTTATTATATCGGATATGTTTTTATTTGTCACTAATTTTTTCTTTAATGGTTAAACGCTTTTAAGCACTAAAGCACTTTGTGTGATAATAGAACGAAATCAGCTTGTCCATTAAAGAAACCAATATAGATTTATTGATTTTCACCTACGGCCCCTGTTAAGGAACGGCTTGTAATTTTCCAGTGAGAAGCATTCCATAATGGCTCCCCATTTGAAAATAGGATCGTTTGCGGCGATTCATGTTTGATTTGGAATTTTTCTGCCACTTCAGTAGATAATGGACGAGAATCCTGGACGGCTAGGAAATAAGTAGGTACAGACTGATTTTCATTTGCAAATTTTTCATATTCCTTGTAAGCCGCATGGCTAATTGGACACGTTAAACTGTGCTTTAAAAGAAAGAACTTACTCTCCTTTTTTAATACTTCATCAAATTGTTCTACGGTATCAATTTTCTCTAACATGTGTACATTCCTCCAAAAATGAAATAAACGGTGAAGTAATTTTATCACTCCACCGTTTCTATCACAAATAAACTGATTCAACTCATCAATTTTTAAAGTTTAACCTTATTTTCTTCCTCTTCTAATGCCTTTTCTGCTTCTTCAATTTTTCTTCTTATTTCATTGCTGTCTACGGTCCCAATTTCGATGGATTTCTTTGCTTTACTTTTTTCTTTTAAGGGCTGAATCGGAATATAGTTCGATTCTGATTCGTTTACCTGTTCGTTCTGACTTGTTATTTTTCCTTTTACCTTATCCAATAGTCCGGTAGATTGCAGGACAATCCCTTGGGACAGGGAGGAACTTTTAGAGACTAATTCATTACTTTTGCTTATTACATTTTCTCTTATTGTCGATGTCTTATCAATAATGGAACCAGCTTGGTTACTAAACCTATTCCGAAGATCTTTTCCCGATTTGGGAGCCAGAAAGAGTGCTGCAGCAGCACCAACTACTCCTCCGATAATTGCACCAAGTAGAAAACTATTGGATGACTCTTCATTTCGAGCTTGATTCGTCTCTCTTGAATCAAAATCCCTATTTGACATCTTCAAATTCCTCCTCTATTTTCTAGTGTGATCTAATCTTCTTACCCTGGTTTAAGCTAATCTCATTTTTTTCATGCTTTCTTGCCTGCCATTTATCCTTTAATTCCAGAAAGACATTACTCCATTGCACAATTTGCGAAATTTTCTCTTTGCTTTCCTCAACCTGGTTATCAACTGATTTTGTAATATTTTTTAGTGTTCCATTAAATTTAGTGACTGTTGTGCCCACGTCTTTGACGGCATCAACAACACTTGTTAAACTTTCCGTTTTCTCTTTGAGATCATCTGCTAATGCGTTTGTTTTTTGTAAAAGTAGGGTCGTTTCAGCTGTTACACCATCTAACTGTTTTTCTAATCCAGTTAATGTTTTTGAAACACTAGTAAGTGTAACTTGAAATGATTTGAGCGTTGTCGATAAAAAGATGACAAGCACAAAAAATGCGATTGCTATCAAGGCTACGCTTAAGTATAAAATTATTTGCATCGTGCACCTCCGCCTTAATCCTTAATCCTATCAATATGTATATCCCATCACGGATAGATATAAACCTCGCTAATTATCTTATACTACTTCCATATTTTTGTCCTCTTTTCCTGCCTTTTCTTCTAAAAAATTTTCAACGACATGTTCACAAATGTTTTATTTTTCAACTTTAAGGCTTGATTCGGTTACAATATGTGAGTAAGGATATATTTTTGGTTGGAGGCGTATAGTAATGAAAGATCCACGTATTGAGAAACTAGCAAAAAACTTAATTAATTATTCGGTCCAGCTTCAAAATGGAGAAAAGGTTTTAATCGAGAACTTTGGGCTGCAGCGTGAGCTTGTGACCGCACTCGTAAAGGAAGCCTACTTAGCCGGGGGGTACCCTTTTGTGCTGTTAAAGGACCATCAGGTAGACCGCTCACTCTTATTCGGAGCACAAGAAGAGCAATTTAATATGATGGCCGAATTCGAAGCAAATGTAATGAGTAAAATGGATGCATACATAGGTCTTCGTTCCGGTGATAACATCAGTGAACAATCCGATGTCCCGGACGATAAAATGAAAATCCATGGCAATACGATAGGTAAAAAAGTTCATCGCGACATTCGTGTTCCAAAGACAAAATGGGTTGTCCTTCGCTACCCAACTTCTTCCATGGCTCAATTAGCTAAAATGAGTACCGAGGCATTCGAAGACTTTTATTTTGATGTTTGTAACCTCGATTACGGAAAAATGGATAAAGCAATGGACAGTCTGAAAGAGCTAATGGATCGAACAGACAAAGTTCGAATCACAGGTCCAGGAACAGACCTTAGCTTTTCCATTAAGGATATACCAGCCATAAAATGTGCGGGACGATTAAATATTCCTGACGGTGAGGTTTATACGGCTCCTGTACGTGACTCAGTCAATGGCGTAATTACGTATAACACTCCTTCACCATACCAAGGGTTTACGTTTGAAAATGTGAAGTTAACCTTCAAAGAAGGGAAGATTGTTGAAGCGGATTCAAATGATTCTAGTCGGATTAATAAAATCTTCGATACCGATGAGGGTGCACGTTATATTGGAGAATTTGCCATTGGCGTTAATCCGTTCATCCTTAATCCAATGCAAGATATCTTGTTCGATGAAAAAATTGCTGGCAGCTTCCATTTTACACCTGGGCAATGTTATGATGATGCCTTTAATGGCAACCATTCCAATATCCACTGGGATATGGTTAACATTCAGCGGCCGGAGTATGGCGGTGGAGAAATCTATTTTGACGATGTTCTAATTCGAAAAGATGGCCTATTTGTTCTTCCAGAGTTAGATGTTTTAAATCCCGAAAACTTAAAATAAAAAGAAAGGATGCCAATTACTTGCTGGCATCCTTTCTTTATTAATTCGCTAACTGTTTTTCGTAGGATTCCTGGAATTTTTGAATATCTCCAGCACCCATAAAAATAATGACGCTATTGTCATAGTCATTTAATACTGAAGTATGTTCTTCTGTAATGACTTCGGAACCTTCAATTCTTGCCTGAAGATCCTTGATTGTTAGTTTTCCATGATTTTCACGAGCAGACCCAAAAATCTCACATAAATAGGCTTTATCTGCTTCTCTTAAACTTTTGGCAAAGTCTTCAAGGAACGCTTGAGTGCGTGAAAAGGTATGTGGTTGGAAAACAGCCACAATTTTACGCTCGGGATATTTTTGCTTTGCCGCATCAATCGTTGCTTTAATTTCAGTCGGATGATGGGCATAATCATCGATTAATATTTGGGAACCGATTCTCTTTTCCGAAAATCTTCTCTTAACACCTTGGAAGGTGATTAATTGGTCCTTGACTACTTCTACACTAATTTCTTCATAATGACACAGACCGATAACGGCAAGTGCGTTTAATACGCTATGATCGCCAAAGGTTGGAATGGTGAATGTGTCATAGAATGTATTTCGAATGAAGACATCAAAAGTCGTTCCAGTAGTTGTCTTCACAAGGTTTTTTGCTTGATAGTCATTTTCCTCGCCAAAACCATAAAACAAGACGGGAACTTTTGCCTGAATTTTCTGAAGCTGTTCATCATCACCATAGGCAAATATTCCTTTTTTCACTTGAATTGCCATTTCTTGAAACGCTGAAAAGACATCATCAATATTTGCAAAATAATCAGGATGATCAAAATCAATATTCGTCATAATCGCATAGTCAGGAAAGTAAGACAAGAAGTGCCTTCTGTATTCACAAGCTTCAAATACGAAATATTCTGAGCCTTCTTTTCCTTTACCTGTCCCATCACCAATTAAAAATGATGTTGGCTTAGCTCCTTCAATTACATGGGCAAGTAAGCCTGTTGTAGAAGTCTTTCCGTGCGCACCAGTAACTGCTACACTAGTAAAGTTTTGCATAAAGTCACCTAAAAACCGATGGTAACGAACAATAGGAAGCCCAAGTTTCATCGCTTCTTGAATTTCCTCATGTGTATCTGGAAAAGCATTTCCTGCAATAATCGTCATTCCTGGCTTGATATTCTCCTTTTGGAAAGGAAGAATGGTAATCCCTGATTGCTCAAGGGCCAGTTGTGTAAAAAAGCGCTTTTCGACATCGGAGCCTTGCACCTTAAATTTCATATCATGCAGAACTTGTGCGAGTGCACTCATTCCAGACCCCTTTATACCGACAAAATGGTAAATAGTCATAGAAGAACCTCCAACAACGTCTATCTGTAAAACAGTATATGACATCTGTCTGTATTTGCTAACAAGAAAACAGAGGGCTATTGTACACTATAACTTCAATAACCTCTAAAAAACATATTTAATTATTATATCATTAATCAGCTCGAAAAACTATTTGCAAACAAATTCTTTAGATTCTGACTAGTTATTCACTATATATTATTTATCCTTGTAATGAAAGAATACTCTCAATTAATTATTTGCATTAGCCTCTAAAATGGATTCTAAATCTGCATGGGTAATTAATACTTCACGCGCTTTGCTTCCATTTGCACTAGTAATATAGCCACTAGTCTCAAGCATATCCATCAATCTAGCCGCACGATTATAGCCTATTTTAAAACGCCTTTGCAGACTTGATGTTGATGCTCCGCCCTGGTCAATGATAAACTCACAGGCCTCATAAAAAAGTTCATCTTCCGTTTCCGTTACTTGAGCTTTTTTTAATAATTCTTCTTGCTCAAACAAGTAATCCGGTTCGCGCTGTTCCCTAACATGACCTACAACCAGATCAATTTCTTCATCCGAGACAAACGTTCCTTGCAAACGGACAGGTTTAGATGAACCATTTTCTAAAAATAACATATCACCACGGCCAAGTAACTTTTCTGCCCCACTAATATCAATGATTGTACGTGAATCCACCTGAGAAGAAACAGAAAAGGCAATTCGCGTAGGAATATTGGCTTTAATTAAGCCCGTGATTACATCAACAGATGGCCTTTGTGTGGCAACAATTAAATGAATCCCACATGCTCTTGCCTTTTGAGCTATTCTACAAATAGCTTCTTCCACATCTGCTGGGGACATCATCATTAAATCGGCTAACTCATCGATAATAATAACAATAAACGGAAGTTTGTCCGCATATTGTTTATGCTTTATTGCCAGCTCATTAAAGCGATTAATGTCACGAACACCGGTATGGGCAAACAATTCGTAACGTCTTTCCATTTCTTCAACCGCCCATTTTAATGCAGCTGTTGCTGCCTTAACATCCGTTATAACAGGACTGACAAGATGTGGAATACGGTTATATGGTGCGAGTTCGACCATTTTTGGGTCAATTAATAATAGCTTTAAGTCTTCAGGGCTGGCTTTAAAAAGTAAGCTAACTAAAATAGTGTTAATGCAGACACTCTTCCCTGATCCTGTCGCACCAGCAATCAAACCGTGCGGCATTTTCTTCAAGTCTGTGACAATCGGCTTTCCGGCAATATCCAGGCCAAGGACGGCTGTTAAGGGAGAGGTAGATTCTTTGAAAGTACTGCTTTGAATAATTTCGTTAATAAATACAGGACGTGACTTTTGGTTTGGTACTTCAATCCCAATCGTATGCTTTCCTGGTATTGGAGCTTCCATCCTGATGTCTCTTGCGGCAAGGCTTAGCTTTATATCATCAGTTAGGTTGGTAATTTTGTTTACCTTAACCCCTGGCTCCGGCTGAACTTCAAAACGAGTAACCGCAGGACCTTGTGTTACATTAACAACACTGGCGCCGACATTAAAGTTTTGTAAGGTTTCGTTTAAAATTTCTTCTTGCTCTAATAACCATTTCGTATCATTCCCCACTGTCACAGGAGGGTTTAGCAAACTAGATGTTGGGAACACATAATGACTATCATCTGGTTCAGCCTGGGTGATCTCTTCTATTCTTGGGATTAGGTCGATCACTTGGTTATTCTTTTCCGACTGAACATATTCTTGTGTCTGCATAACTTGTGCTTCCACTACCCTATTTCTCTTCCGCTCTTCCCATTTTTGTTTATCTTGTTTTAACATCATCACATTAAATGGCAAATGAGAACGCTTTGGTACTGTGGGTTCAGATATAGTTTCTGGTTCTGGAATGATCTCAGGTTCTGAGAAAGACTCTAGTTCTGAAACGAACTCTGGTTCTGAAACGGAATCTGGTTCTAAAATGGTCTCTGGTTCTAATGTAACCTCGAATTCTGGTAAATCCTCTTCCACATCATTTGTTGCTGCTATTAATTCTTTTACCTCTTCAAATGAGTCTCCATCCTGTGGTTCTATGAATTCTTTCTGAACGATTTCTCCATGAGTTGTTTCCACATTGAGGATTTCCATTTCAATTTCTGATTGTTTAGTGATTTCTACTTCAGTTGCCACCCTTTCTGGAGGAGTTAAACTTTCAATCAGATTTTTTTCATCCTCTTCTAGAAAGTGGCTTAATTCATGCTCGATAACATTCTTCGTATTCTTCGGCCGATTAAACCCAAAAACGGGAGAAGGAATTTCTGTCGGTTGGAAGGGACCGCTCTTCTTACTAGTTGGTTCTGTTTTAAGTTTAGGCGGTTCCTGTTTAACCATTTTAACTTCTGGTTTTTCCCTAATGATTCTCTGATCCGGTTCTGGCAGCGAATTTTTTCTTTTTTGTCGTAATGTTTGTTCTTTTGGCTTGGGTTTTTCCTTAAGTTTTGGCGGATGAAAAGGATGATTACTGCCTTTTGGGTATTGATAGGACACCTTTGTCTCTAAATCCTTTACACTTTCATTTTTGTTTAGAAACGGCAGACCTTCTTGTTTATGTATTATGTAACCTTCAAATTCATCATCATCATCATCTTCTTTTCTTAATTTTTGAAATAGGTTTTGGAACCAGCTCAAAACTATCACTCTTTCTACTAACTACTTTAAATCTATCACTTTATTTTATCAGTTTTTTAGATTTTTTCGACATAATTCTTTCAAATGAGGCAAAATACACTCTGAATAATCAATCAATGAAAAAAGATCACTGTGACTGTGATCCTTTTTCTATTTTTAATTATTTATTTTTTCCTAAAATAAAAATAGGTTCTAATTCACCATTTTCATATAAAAATGATAGAGCTGTAATTGGTACATGACCGTTTGCAAAAAAACTCATGGCCATCTGCGCCATTACATCATATCCTCGATCATTACGAATATCAGCAATAATTAACACATCCTGGTGTGGAACAGCAAGCACCATCGTCCCCGTTATCTTCTTTTCGAATTCATTTAAGAACACCTTATTTAAGATCCGGCTTGCATCGTATCCATCATTTGTGTTTAAAAAGTAAAAGCTGTTGCCGGCGACTTGATCCTCTTTTAATGGAGTAGATAGGGATCTGGCATTAAATAAAGCAATTTCCTTAATTCTTGTTGCTTCCCAACCCTCTTTCGCCATGATACGAGAGTCGATTAACCGATAGGTATTGCCTTGATCATAGGCATAATAAATTTTTGTTTCCGCTGTGTGCTCATCAATTAAAAATGGCACTCCCTCTTCTGCTTCCTTTGGGAAGGATGAGGAGCGAATTACGGGGAAGATTTTTTTCTCATGATCGGTTAACTGAATTGCGTCCTCCATCGCACGAAGACCTTCTTCAATATAATAAACGACTTCATCGATGGCTTTTTCCTTTTGAATATGCCATTTCGCAATAATTCCAGGTATAGCGACTGTTATTCCTTTTCCTGACTCTTTACTTTCAAAGCGCAGTTGATCCTTCTCTCGATCATAAGAAATCACCCGATTTTCACGAGACAGGCGTCTCTCTAATTCGGTTTTCATTTTTCTGCTATCCATTTTCATTTTGAATTCCTCCATTTTTGGAGCTGCTTTTCTATTTTACATGAAAAACCCTCCATCTCAAAGTGATGGAGAGTTCTTCATAATTTTTTGGTTCTGGAAACAAGTCTGTTGATTTCCGCTCCAGGCACTCGCTTTCCGCGGGCGTGCCTTCTGCTCCAATCAACAGTGATTAAAAATTATTTTAAACCTGAGATAAAATTTTCTATTTCTTCTTGTGTTTTTCGGTCTTTGCTTACGAATCGGCCTAGTTCGTTTCCGTTTTCGAATGCGATAAAGCTTGGAATTCCGAAGACATCTAATTGCTGGCATATATCAATATACTCATCTCGATCAACATGAATAAATGTATACTCATTAAATTTGGATTCTATTTCTGGTAAAATCGGTTCAATAACTCGACAATCTGGACACCAGCCTGCTGAAAACATGAAAATTGTTTTTCCATGATCGCGAAGCTGTTCAAATTGCTCTGCTGACTCTAAATTCTTCAAAATCAACGCCTCCGTAAGAATCTTTTGCACTTTTCAATGCTTTCTTCTGAAATCATAGCAGTTAGACTGCTTTTCAGTCCAATCATCTGCTCCTTTTGTATTGTCCCACTAATAGGTTCATAACATGAGTAAACATTTCAGAGCGATTCACCATTCCGTTAGTAAAAATACCAACTGCTCCCTCTTGTTTCCTTACATTTTTACTTTTCGCATAATCTTCCATAACCGGTCCGAGCTCTTCACCTGCCCTTAATCTGACTGCTACTTCTTCCGGAAGAGGGATCCTTGCTCCTCCGGCAATAATCGGTTCCCTATCATTGGATACAAGTGCCCCCCAGTTACAAATGAATAATCCGTAACTCGTTTCTTGAACACCGCCCTCAAGTCCAATTCCAATGTCTCCATTTCCATGTTGGAGGGCACCAATTGCTCGGTTTATGGCCCCTTTTATTGTTTCATCATCAGAAAACGGCTGTTCGTTAACTCCTGATGGAATATCTAAGTCAACAAATTCATGGTTCTCAGTAAAACAATTTTTCACTGCATTAATTTTAGCAGGGTTCTTTGACCCAATAATAATTTTCATGATGATAACTCCTTTTGAATAAGTAGGCTGTGTTAAAGTTAACTGTTGATTTTAGCACTCTGTTGATTGGAGTGGAAGGCACGAAGACTCCTGCGGGAGTACGGGGCAGGGGAGACCCCACAGGCGCTAAGAGCGCCGAGGAGACTCCCCGCAACGCCCGCGGAAAGCGAAGTGCCTGGAGCGGAAATCAACAGACTAGTTTTACACAGCAAAAAAGTAAAGGGAGCATAAAATGCCCCCTAAAAAATTAACTTAACTGTTCGCTTTTATTGTATCAACCGTTGTTTTGTCACAAGCCTTGACTAGTTTAACAATCAGTTCTTTCGCAGCTGCATAATCATCTACATGAACAATCGAGGCATGGGTATGAATATAACGCGAACAAATACCAATAACCGCACTTGGAATACCCTCATTTGATTGATGGACCCGGCCGGCATCTGTTCCGCCCTGTGAAACAAAATATTGGTACGGAATTTTATGTGTTTCAGCAGTATCGAGGACGAACTCTCTCATCCCGCGATGTGTGACCATTGTCCGGTCAAGGATTCGAAGTAATGCCCCTTTCCCTAATTGGCCAAATTCATTCTTATCACCCGTCATATCATTAGCGGGACTTGCGTCGAGTGCAAAAAAGATATCTGGATTAATCATATTAGCCGCAGTTTGAGCACCACGTAACCCGACTTCTTCTTGGACCGTTGCCCCTGAATAAAGTGTATTTGGTAATGTTTCGTCTTTTAATTCCTGGAGTAACTCAATAGCTAAGCCACAACCGTAGCGGTTATCCCATGCTTTTGCTAATATTTTTTTCGGATTGGCCATTGGTGTAAATGGACAAATTGGCAGAATTGCCTGCCCTGGCTTAATCCCTATCCGTTTCGCATCCTCACGGTCGTCTGCACCGATATCGATCAGCATATTTTTAATTTCCATTGGTTTATTCCGCTTTGCATCGTCTAATAGATGTGGCGGTATCGAACCAACAACCCCAATCACTGGGCCGTTATTGGTCATCACTTGAACACGCTGGGCAAGAATTACTTGACTCCACCAGCCGCCAAGCGGCTGAAAGCGAAGCATTCCGTTTTCTGTAATCGCGGTTACCATGAAGCCTACTTCATCCATATGACCTGCTACCATTACAGTAGGGCCCGTTTCAGCTCCCCTTTTCACCCCAAAAATACTGCCAAGATTATCTTGAACAAGTTCATCTGAGAATTGAGATAATTGTTCCCTCATAAATTTTCTGACTAAATGTTCATTTCCGGGAGCACCGGGAAGTTCTGTTAATGTTTGAAAAAGCTTTAAGGTTTGATCGTTCATTTTTTGAGCTCCTTTAGGTTTCTCGGGTTAATTTATGTATATATTTAATTTTACAGAACTTTGGTTTCTCTTTCCATCATTTGAATTTAATACATGTAATAGTATGTTCCTATCCATTAATACGATATACTGAGAAGAGAATCCTATCTTTTCCAAATTTTTATCTTTGGGAGGTCCTTTATGAATTGGAAGTCATTTCTCCTCGGTGCAGCGGTCGGTATGATTAGCGGTTATGCTGCCAAAGAATTCATCGATAGTAAAACTAAGGTATCGGCAGAAAAAGTATTAGAACAAGTAAAAAAGCAATTTACCAAGAATGGTCCAATCAATGGTTCATGGATACATATGGAAGCAGAGCCGTATGAAAAGCAGCACATCAATTACCTCGTCTACAAAGGCGGCATTTCTAAAAACAATGATGGTACAACTGAGCAATTCGAATTCATTGCCGATGCCCAAACAGGTACACTTTTGGATGTTCGTTCTTTGTCCAGCGATCTAGTTTCATAGTAAGAATAGCCGTACCTGACAGGTTACGGCTATTTTTTTGCTTAATTTTCTCTTTTAATACTTTCAACAATTTGCTTGCCGTCCGAATCCCATTTCACTGCCCGGTAAAAAGCATCATGATAAAAACTAAACCATGCGTTGTTATGTAATCCGTATGGAAGCCATTTTTCCTTGGCTGCAATCGAAGTCATTGGATAGTCATCATAAGCCATCACCCATAATACAGGTTGGTGAGCATGAGTTGCCATCAGATCAGCCATATGAATCAACAATTCTCCACGGTCCTCTATAATAAGGATTGAATGTCCGTTACTATGACCGCCGGTATGAACCATGGTTAGCGCTCCTAAATTCCATTTTTCTTCAAAAGGAACTACCTGCGCTTCAATCGCTTCCCAATTTTCTTTCCAATATGTATTTTTCGAGCGTATATTAGGGTTCCGCATTTCATCCCATTCTACTTGTGAGGTAATGATTTTTGCATTAGGAAAGGCTGAAACGTAATGTCCATTCTCTAGCTTTGTCAGGCCCCCTGCATGGTCAAAATGCAAATGAGTCATCAAGACGTAATCGATATCTTCTGCGTGTAAACCTAACTTAGCTAAAGATTCAACCAGCTCTGATTCTTTCGTTACACCAAAATTTCTTAATTGTTTTTCTGATAATTTCCCTTTACCAATTCCCGTTTCGACTAAGAAATTTTTCCCATCCATTTGAATGAACATCGGATCCGTTGGTAATTCAATTTGGTTTCTTTCATTGGAGGGATATTTCTTCGACCACATTCCTTTCGGAACAACCCCAAACATAGCACCGCCATCTAAATTTGTTACACCTCCAGATAACCATGTTATGGTGACACCGCCAATTTTTACTGTTTGCAACCCTACTTCCCCCTTTGCTCCTTTTCTATATATTAACATTTTGTATATATTTGAAGAAATAAAAAGAACAGCTCAATAATGAACTGTCCTGAAAAAGTTAGTTTTGATATTTTACTTCGCAGCGATAAATACGGCTTCCTTTTTCTGAAAATTTCTCTTCATACTCTGTCATGATGTTTCCTTCATAATCACTTTTATGAAGATCTAGACTAATGTACTTTAATAATAATCCGTACTCCGAAAAGCTAATTAGAGAATGTTCAAATAACCCTTGGTTGTCTGTTTTAAAATGGATTTCTCCACCATCAACCATAATATCCTCATAAAGCTTTAGGAAGTCCTTATATGTTAATCTTCTTTTTCTATGACGGTATTTTGGCCATGGATCAGAAAAGTTCAAATAGACCTGGTCCACATCATTTTTGGCAAAATATTTCGGCAAATCCACCGCATTTACATTAAGGAGCCTGAGGTTTGGTAAATCGGCTTCAATTAATCGTTCTAAAGCAGTAATGATAACACTATCGTATAATTCAATACCAATATAATTTATCGTCGGATTAGCTCTTGCCATTTCCGTAATAAATTGACCTTTGCCTGTACCAACTTCAATATGAAGCGGTTGATCGTTATTAAAAACTTCATGCCATTTTCCTTTATATTCTTCAGGATTGGCAACAATATATTGAGGATGCTGCTCGATTTTTTCCTTTGCCCAAGGTTTATGTCTAACTCTCATTTATGACACTCCTAAAAATAATATTGTTCGTTACATATATCATGCACCATTTTTCAGTACAAGTTTAACTTAATGGAAAATAAGGTCATGCATAAACAAAAAAAGAATTCACAACCTAACAGTGTGAATTCTTGTTTTTAAAAAACACTTGAGAGGGTGTACATTCATGCCATTAAGTCATGATGACCAAGTCACTTTATTAAAAGATATATTAAACAATCATCAAACCGATTGCTGCGGGTCTGTTGCAGAATGTGAACAATTAGAGCGATTAGTGAAATCTCTAATGGTAAACACAGAGGTTGATCAAAATGTTAAGAATATCTTACAGGAAGTATATCAGTACAGCCACCATGGAGTTGGTACAGCTGATTTGGATCAACATATTTTATCTAACCAAGCAAACTTATCAAGTTGGGTAAGTAATATTGACCAATTTTCCTGATTAGCGAATTTCATCTAAGAACTTTATCCACTTGTTCATTTCTTCCAAGCGATTTTTATTCTTATACCATTGAATTGAAGAAAGCGTCTGAATGGTAACATACCATTTCATTCGTAACTTTAGGTTATCGGTCAGCTCTTTGCCGTACATGCTTAACCAATCCTGCCAATTTTCTTTTGGAATATACCAATAAAGGAGCAATCCTAGATCAATGGCGGGGTCAGCGATCATTGCCCCATCCCAATCAATCAAATACAACTGGTTGTCTTCAGCAAGCAGCCAGTTGTTATGGTTAACATCTCCATGACAAACCACTTTCTCATCGCAATAGACATTTAATGCTTCCTTTTTTAAAAAGCTCATTGCATTTTGCACTTCAGGCAAGGAAAGTACCTGTTCATCTAACTCGTTTACCACCGATTGCAATATAGGCTCTGGATGTAAAGGAGATGTCTCTATCCGGCTTAACATACCCAACATTGGCTCTGAGCAATGAATCTTCTTTAGCAGTCTAGCAACGAGTTTTTGATTCATTTCTGACGGCTTTAGTTCTCTGCCGGGAAGCCACTGCTGTGCAGTAATTACATCTCCACTTTCCAACCTTTTTGTCCAAACAAGCTTTGGGACAATGCCTTCTGCTGAGAGTACAGCAAGGAACGGAGACGAATTCCGTTTCAAAAAAAGCCTTTGGTCTTTATATTTTGCATAAAAGGCTTCACCTGTTTTGCCTCCAGCAGGGGTAATTTCCCACTCTTGTCCTAGTATATGATCCAAAATTGCTCACCTTCAATTTATGCCGTTCTTATGGGCTTATTCCCCTATATCAGAGGTATAACCTGCGTTGCCGGAAGGTCTTATATTACCACAGTTTCATCAACAGCTTTTATTTTTTTAAAATAAAAAAAAAGCTATTGAAACCATTGCACACAATAGCCATCTTATTAAATTTTATCTCGGATTACCTTTTTTCGTCAAGTATATCTGCAGAAACTATTTTTTTAGCAAAACATTTATGGATACTGGTTCGATACTTATTTCTTCCCTATAAAAAATCCCCTTGGAAGTAATCCCTGCATTTTTATGATCAACTAAGACTGACCAATCCCCTTTTGGTAACGTAATATTATGCTTTTTTGTCGTGGAATTGATTAATAAAATTAGTTCATTATCACCTTTAAACCAATATCCCAACAAGGGTGAGGCTAATGGAATTTGTTGAATATTTGACCTGATTTCTGCAGAAGTTCTCATTCGGAAACAAGCAAATTTCTTACGGACTTGAATAAGTCTTTTTACATATTCTACGTTATCTTTATAAATAATTTTTCTTTCCCAGTCCAGTTGATTGATTTCATCAGAGGAACGGTAACTATTCCCCTCCCCCTTTTTTGTTCGAAAAAACTCTTGGCCACTGTGTAAAAAGGGGATTCCTTGAGACAATAAAACAATTGCTGTGGCGAGTCGATGATACTTTATTCGTAAAGAATCATCCGCATCGGGGAGACATGCTAGAAGTTTATCCCACATCGTGTGATTATCATGACATTCTACATAATTTAATGACTGAAAAGGTTCATTAAAAGTACCCGGCCCCTGTTTCGTATAACCGATGCTGCCAGTCATGACTTCATTAGCTGCCTCGAGGTAATGATCATTACCTAAGGCATAGCCTTTATCAAATAAGTTGAATGAGCTTCCCTTGATAGAATCACGAAATTTATCATTGAATTGAGCGATATGTGGCATTTTTGCCTGGTTTCCAATTGTTGCTTTCTGCTCTGTTGAAAGTGGTGTGTTGAGGTTCCAGCCTTCGCCAATGATTATTGTCCCTTTTGAAAGACTATCGCAAACTTTCCTTACCTCTTTCATCGTCTCCACATCCAAGATCCCCATTAAATCAAAACGAAATCCGTCAATATGATATTCCTCCAACCAATATTGAATTGAATCCACGATATATTTTCTGACCATCTTGCGTTCCGAGGCAATATCATTTCCAACCCCCGTACCATTTGACGGAAGTCCAATCTCGTTATGACGAAAATAATAACCAGGAACCACCTTTTCAAAAGAGGAAGTCTCACGAACATATACATGATTATATACCACGTCCATGATTACTCTGAGGCCAAGACTATGAACTTGATCAATTAACTGCTTTAATTCGATAATTCTTGAATATGGATTGGCAGGATTCGTTGAATAGCTTCCTTCAGGGGCATTGAAATGAAGAGGATTGTATCCCCAATTATATTCCTTATTTCGATGCAGTTCATCCACACCAGCAAAATCATGAAAAGGCAGGAATTCAATATGGGTAACACCCAAGTCTTTAATATACGCTAACCCCGTAGGTTCCCCATCCATTCCTTTTGTATTTTGCTCGCCAGCACCAAGATAAAGACCTTTATTCTTCACACCACTTTTTGGATGAATCGTTAAGTCCCTTATGTGGGTCTCATATATGATGGCATCCACTGAATTTTCAATGGCAGGTAAGTTAGGACGCGGTCGCTGGGTTTTATCAAGTCTTACAATCACACCAAGTTCACCATTAACAGTCACGGATTTTGCATAAGGATCCACTGCCTCACGCCATTCTTGATTGACTAAGATAAGAAAGCTATATTGATAGAGCTCTATATCACGGCTTATAGCAACAGACCATATACCACGATCTTCTCGTCTCATTTTTACGATTTCTGAAAAACTGCTATTAGGCGGACGTAACTTTAATTTAACCTGGGTAGCGGTGGGTGCCCAAAGCTTAAACCGGGTTAGCCCCGGTTGAAAGGTAATACCGAGATCATTTCCGTTATAATAAAATTTCTCGTCAAATTCTTCTGTTCGAATTACGGCACCAATTTGGAGGTCTGTTTTTCCTCCATGCTCATCGATAATCACATATTGTTTTTCAAAGGAATAATCCTTTGAAAATTCGCAAATATATTTCATTTTATTATCTATTTGCACCTTCTCGATTATTTTCAATGGATGCTCTTGAAAATCACTTGTAATCGAAAAGGAGGATGATAATCCGTGATGATAGGAAAGAGGAAGAAGAATCGTAATGATCTTCATCTCATCTAGATAGGCAAAGAAATTTCGGTCAGTAGCAATCATTCGAGTCCCTCTCTTTCATCTCCACTTCTTTTGGACGTTTTCTTCTTGTTAACACTTCCAGAGCGCTTGCTTGAAGGTCTATCTTCAATGGTGTAAATCCAATATGCTCCCCATCGGCATGAACAAAAAGGTTTGTTGGAGAATGGATGGAAACACTCCTGCCCGTATAAGTTTTCACTTCTTTAAAATGGATGTGCTTTCCCCAAAATACACTTATAAAAACAAGCAGCAGTTTCCATCTTGATAATTGATGGACTACGGTAATGTCAAAAAGGCCATCATCTGGTTCAGCGGCAGGGGCAATTTTCATCCCACCGCCATAATAGGGTTGATTGGAAGCAGTTACAAACCATGTCTGTTCAAATATATGCTTTTTTCCGTCAATTGATAAATCAATTGTTGAGGTTTTATAAGTAAATAATTTTTTTAGCAAAAAATAAACATAAACCATTCTGCCCAACAAAAGTTTATTTAATATGGCTTTCATCCGGGATTGATTCACTTCATAGGAAATGATGGCATCAAATCCAGCACCCATGTTATTAATAAAAAAGTACTGATTTGATTCAGCCAATGTTATTCTCCCAATATCGATTGGCAAACCCTTATGTTTTGCTAGACGGAGTATCACGGCTAAAGCTTCAACAGGATCTCCTGGAATTTGAAAGCCTCTAGAAAAGTCATTTCCGGATCCACCAGGAACAAATCCAAGTGTAATGTTATTATTATTGACCGCCCCATTCATCACCTCGTGCATCGTTCCATCTCCACCCACGGCAATAACAATCTTTTGCTCAGAATTCTTTTCCGCGATTTGTGTTGCAAGAATCTTGGCATGTCCAGGGGATTCAGTAAAAAATGCAAGGTACTTTATATGATTAACTTTTAGTTGGTGCTCCACTCTTTCCCATATCTTAAAGCAATGACCGTTGCCCGCTTTAGGATTTATAATAAAGTAAATTTGCTTCATAATACCAACCTTTATTTATTTTATGTGTTTGTAATGGTTAAAGGATATATTTTTATGGCTTCATACTTTGGTGTTTTGTTCAGGAGTGTTTGATATAGAACCACATCAACAGCATCAAATGAAAGGGGCATAGGCTGGAGTTCCTCCCACAGTTTAAGCATCTCGTTTTGAAAAGGATGTTCCCCCATCCATTTTCTCGCAAGAGTAATATGGGGACGAAATGGTCTTGTTTCCAGTTGAAACCCTACCTGTTCACAGGCGGAAAATACTTTTTTTCTGATGGTTTGTAAATGCGTGCTTTCCTCTGTATCGGCCCAGAAAACACGGGGTGAAGTAACACTACCGAAAAAACCAAGTCTGTTGATGTTCAATGTAAGTGCAGTCTCATCGCTAAGGGCAATTCTAACGTCTTTATCTGCTTCTGTTAATTTATCAGGTGGGGCACCGCCAAGAAACGCTAGGGTAATATGTAAATCCTGATAATGCACCCATCGGCTAAATGGGATCATTTCCCTGATTTTTTCCATGTGATTTCTCATTACTTGTTTCGTATGCTCTGGTATTCTTACGGCAAAGAAATAATGGGATCGTTTTTCCATAGTTATGTTCCCTTCTATAAATAATTCTAGTCTATTTTGTCCTAAATGTATCTATTAGCAGACAGACAATTAGCGGATTTTTTTACAAAGACTTAATATTTATTTATTATTAGATAGGAAACTAATTATTTGGTATTAACTTCAAAGGATAGAAGGGACGCGGGCTTCTTGAAAGTAGTCAATAATATAGCTGAACTAATCGGAGATACACCACTCGTTAAACTAAATCGATTAGCACCCAAGGATGGGGCATCGGTTTATTTAAAGTTGGAATACTTTAATCCTAGTAAGAGCGTAAAAGACCGTGCAGCATATAATATGATTGTAGAAGCTGAAAAGGCTGGAAAATTAATAACAGGTTCCACTATTATCGAGCCGACAAGTGGAAATACAGGCATTGGCCTTGCCATGAATGCCGCTGCACGTGGATATAAATCGATTATCGTCATGCCTGATACGATGACACAAGAAAGAATCAGTATTTTAAGGGCATACGGTGCAGAAGTTATCCTTACACCTGGGGATGAAAAAATGCCAGGGGCCATAAAAAAAGCCCTTGAATTAGCTAATGAGATTCCCAATAGCTTTGTTCCTATGCAATTTGAAAATCATGCGAACTCAGATGCACACCGTCATACTACCGCTGTAGAAATCATTGAAGCAATGAACGAACTCGGCAAACCGCTTGCTGCCTTTGTTGCCACCGCCGGAACAGGGGGAACGATTACGGGTACAGGAGAAACATTAAAAGCACATTTTGAAAATATAACAGTTCACGTCGTGGAACCAAAAGGCTCGCCTGTTTTGTCAGGCGGAAAACCTGGCAAGCACAAACTTGTTGGGACAAGCCCAGGATTTATTCCAGATATTCTTAATCAGGATGTCTATGATGAAATCCATCAAATCAATGATGAAGATGCCTATGATATTGCACGCAGGTTGGCTGTAGAAGAAGGTCTTCTTGTCGGGCCATCCTCGGGTGGGGCATGCTTTGCTGCGATAGAAGTTGCCAAACGTTTAACCCCTAATGATGTCGTTGTTTGTATTGCTTGCGATACAGGGGAGAGGTATTTATCCAGTGACCTATTCCAATTCTAAGTAAAAAGACGTGGACACTTTCTGTGTTCACGTCTTCATTTCTAAAAAAGAATCTTGTCCTTAAGGGCTCCGCATTGTTTTTCAATTTCTTGCTCAAAGAATTCCTGCAGTCTTTTGGTGACAGGACCAGGCAAACCATCCCTTACACGCTTCCCGTCCACTTCAATAATCGGCATTACCTCTGCCGTCGTACTTGAAAGGAACACTTCCTCAGCATTAATAAGTTCATCAAGTGTAAATGTTCGTTCTTCAACTACAATGTTATTTCTTTCGCAGACTTGCAAAATTACATCTTTTGTAATTCCTTTTAAAATTAAGTTATCCGACTGATGAGTGATTACCTTGCCATTTTTAATTATATAGATATTTGATGAACTTCCTTCGGTCACATCTCCGCTGCGATGTTGAATTGCCTCAAAGCATTCCACTTCGGCAGCTTTTTGTTTTGCTAATAAATTGCCAAGCAAATTCAAACTTTTTATATCACAGCGCAGCCAGCGTATATCATCTGTAACGATTGTTCTTACGCCTATCTTCAAACTCTCTAAAGGCCTAGATACTTCCTTCGTATAAGCTACAAGACTTGGCCTCACATTTTCTGTTGGAAAGGCGTGATTGCGAGGGGCGACTCCTCTCGAAATTTGCATATAAATCGTTCCTAATTGAAGGTTATTTTTTTCAATCAATTCTTCCAGCAAATTTGTTAATTGATCCATCGTATATGGGAGTTTGATTCCGATACTATCTAAACTTTTCACTAAACGATTTAAATGTTCGGTTACTGTGAACATTTTTCCGTTGTAGACACGGATCACCTCGTACACTCCATCCCCAAATTGATAGCCACGGTCTTCTACATCCACCTTTGCCTCTTTTCGCTCAATTATTTTTCCATCCAAGATTGCAAATTTCATTCTCCCATTTCCCCTCTATTTTTTATTTATTCAGTACTAAAATAACCATATCATTATTCTAAATCTATTATCAATTTAGCTTTGATTTTTTATTATGAAAAATCAAGAATAATAATTTAACTAAAAATTCAAATAATTTGTCATAATCCATACATTATAGCCCATAACCTATAGTAAGAGTACTGCAAGGGAGGGCGAATAACCGAACAATTTTTGTTAATTTTTGAAGATTATTTTGTAAAATAAAGTATATTGGTGGAAATTTTCAGATTTTGTGGGTACAATAAGGATAGATGGACAACATCTACGTATCCACAGTAATTATCCATAAAAAGGAGTTGTCTGCGCGGAAAAGAAAACTACATATTATTGAAGAGGAATCTTCAAACAGGCTGTCGGTAGAGGGATTAAGCCATAGGTTTGAAAAAAGGATAGGGAGTGGTTCTTTGAAACCTTCGACTAACCGGATGTTAAACCGCATCAAATGTATCTACATGTTTATTCGCAATAATGGAACTGTCACAACGCAGGAACTTGTAGAGGAATTTGGTATCACTCCTCGCACCATACAACGAGATTTAAATGTCTTAGCCTATAATGACTTGGTAATAAGTCCAAGCCGCGGAAAATGGACGACTACACAAAAGAGAGTTAAAATGTCTTCTTAACACGAAAAGTAACTTAACATGATAGCATAAAAAAGCACACGAGATTCTCTCGGTGCTTTTTGTTTGTCTATTGATCAGGCTGGCCATGTACATAATTAGTGATTTTATTATATTCTTGTTCACTTAAGATGCCGAGCTTTCTAAAAACATATGAATACATGAAAATTCTCCGCTGCAATCGAGGGGTTAAGAACATATGAATCATCCTCCTAATTTACTTTATTTATATTCGCCACTTCAAACAAAGTTTCCTTTAACCAAAAAAAATTCTTTTGGTTAATTTTTTAACCTGTGACAAAGTTCTAAATGAATCACTTATCTGCTCAGTCTATGACTCCATTTGACAGTTTTTAATAGTATGCTAATATATTATTATAAAAAAATACTTTAGCGCTTAAAAGCGTCTAAGTAAAAAAGAATAGTGGGAGAAGATATGAAAAAAAATCATCAGAACTTACAAAAAGGATTATTACCAAGGCATGTCCAGTTTATTGCTTTGGCTGGTATGATTGGGACGGGGATATTCAAAGGCAGTTCCGATACATTAGCCATTGCTGGACCTAGTGTTGTAGTTGCCTATTTAATCGGCGGTCTATTACTATTTATCATAATGGCTGCCCTAGGGGAAATGACGCTTGCTTTTCCAAATTTAAATGTACAGCACTTAGTAAACAAAGCATTTGGATTCCAAGTTTCTTATATCGTGGGATGGCTGTACTGGATTAATTGGACTCTTGTAACTGTTGTTGAATTATTAGCAGCGGGAAGTTTTCTACAATTTTGGTTTCCTACGATACCTTTATGGCTGTTAAGTTTCCTTTGTGCAGTTGTAATCGTAGGAATCAATTTAACTCAAGTAAAATACTATGGGGAGTTTGAATTTTGGTTTGCAGGAATTAAAATCATTGCACTAGTGGCCTTTATTATCTTAGGCTTTTCACTCCTCTTTGGTATCATTCCTAGCTCGGTTCAGGATCCACTCTCAAACTATACAGCACATGGCGGATTCTTCCCGCACGGAATAGGCGGAACGTTCAGTGCTTTTTTAGTCGTCATGTTTTCTTATGGTGGTGCGGAATTAATCGGGGTTGCTGTTACCGAAACAAAAGATGCCGGGCGAGTAATGCCTAAAATTATTAAAGGCGCGGTATGGCGTGTAATTATTTTTTATATCTTACCAATTATTATTATTTGCGGACTCATGCCTTGGGATAAAGTTACTGGTGCAGACAGTCCCTTCGTTCAAGTTTTTAGCGCAACCGGGTTACCTGGAGCTGCACATATTATGAACTTTGTCCTTTTAACAGCTGTACTATCTGCTGCAAATTCAGGAATTTATGCGACTTCAAGAACACTATTTTCAATGGCACAAAGTGGTGTTGCACCTAAAATGTTAGCAAAACTCTCTGCAAAGGGAATCCCATTAACAGGTATCATGCTAACAAGTGTATGCATACTAGCAGGTGTCTATTTAGCCTATTTAACACCTAGTCAGGTAATCGGCTATCTCATGACTATTCCAGGATTTACAGTAATGGTACTCTGGATAAGTATTTGTGCTGCACAATTAAAACTAAGACCACTTTACAGGAATAAACCGGCTTTCAAAGTAAATTGGTTCCCCTATACGACGATTTTTGCGATTTTATCTTTAAGTATTATCTTTATTGGATTTGTGTTTAATGAAAATAATATTATTGGTACAGCGGTAAGCTTAGCGACAATTGGCTTGCTGATCATTCTCTCCTTTCTTGTTAGAAAAAATGGGCAGAATAAAATTCCCGTTTAATAGATACAGAAAAGGCCAGCAATTTTTATTTGCTAGCCTTTTCCTGTTTCACACAGTTATCTTCGAAAAGTATTCGATCACATATTGACGAAATTGTTGACTTGCCTCAGATAAATAACGCCTCTTTGACCAGCCCAACCCAATGGTTCGTTTGCATTTGGGTTCAATAATTCTCAGTTTATTTGGAAAGGGGTTCAAACGATGAATCCAAGAAATTTCGGGAATGAAAGCAATCCCTAATCCTTGTTTAACCAAATCCCCTATTACCCCCGGTTCATCCCCTTCAAAAGCAATATTTGGAACAAATCCTGCCTGTCGACAAAATTCATCTGTTAGATTTCTAAACCCGAAACCTGAATTCATACCGATAAAAGGCTCGTTCTTTACTTCCTGGAGAAATATTTGCTCTTTCCACGCAAGCTTGTGTTCCGGGGGAACAATTAAGTAAATCTCTTCTGTCATTAGAGGTTCCCAGACAATATCTTCCCCTTCAATTGGTACGGATGATATACAAAAGTCTATCTCAGCCTTTTCAAGTTGGCTTTTCATGGAGGAAGTTGACTCTAGGACTTGTTGAAATTTCACATCGGGATAATACTTTAAAAAAGAACTTAATAACTCAGGAAGGACTCTTGGAATACTAACAGCTAAAGTAATTTGCGTTTGCCCCTGATGAGCCCTTTCCACAAGTTCTCTTTTCCCTTCATTTAATTCTAAAAATATCCTATTAACTCGATCTAAAAACAGCATTCCGTAGTCGTTTAGCCGAAGCTGACGATTTTTTCGATCAAATAAAGGAACCCCCAAATCATCCTCTAGTCTGGCTATGGTTTTACTTAAGGAGGGTTGGGCAATTTGAAGTTCTTCTGCTGCTTTGGTCATATGCTCAAGTCTGGCAACGGTCTGAAAGTATTTTAATTGTAAAAGCTCCATGGATTACGCCCCCTTCAATAGCTTAAAAGCTACTAATTGATAACTAATTATATATTATACAATATATAAAAAATTATTTATCATAGTGTTTATGTTCAAAATTCACATTTAAAGGGGTAACTATGAAGGGTATTAATTTGATATTTAGAGATTTAAAGATGATGTGGCATCATAAACATGGAAGGATTGCCTTAGTGTTTCTATTGATCGTTCCGTTAATATATTCCGGTTTCTTTCTTGCGGGCTATTGGAATCCCTATGGACGGTTAGATCAACTACCTGTCGCTGTTGTTAATCTAGATCAAGGATCGAAGATGGATAACAAGTCGATTGATGCAGGTAAAGAATTTGTCAAAAACTTAAAAGAAAACAAGGATCTCGATTTCTCTTTCCTCTCTGAAAAGACCGCAAATCAAGGGTTAAAAGACGGGAAATTTTATATGGTGCTGACAATTCCAAAAGATTTTTCACAAAAAGTCAGTACATTAATGGATGAGCATCCAGAACAGGCAAAACTGAAGTATAAAATAAATCCAGGGAAAAACTTCGTTGCTTCACAAATTAGTACTACTGCAACGGAAAAAATGAGAGCAAAAATAGCAGCGAGCATTACAAAATCCTACGCAGATGGTGTATTTTCAAATTTTGTTGAATTAGCAGACGGGTTACGTGCTGCCGGTGACGGGGCGTCAAAAATTAATCAAGGTACAATCCATGTCAAAACGGGAATGGTTCAGCTTTCAGATGGTGTCCACCGCTTAAATGATGGTGCAGAAAAACTAGAGGATGGAAGTCAACTGCTTTCAAAAGGTCAACAAAAATTAACTCAGGGGCTTGATGGCTTAAAAGAGGGCTCACAATCACTTTCAACTGGCATGGAAAAGCTTTCTGACGGTCACGCAAATTTAGAAACTGGGATGGAACAATTAACGGAAGGTATGCAATCTCTAGCTCAGAGTGGTGAAAAGTTATCCCAAGGGCAAGCAAGGATGAAAAACACGACAGATGATTTAACGAAAGCCGTGGAGCAATTTTTGCAAAATCACCCTGAGATGAGAAATGATCCGACCTTCCAACGAATTACTGCCATGTCAACTGGTCTATCAAAAGCAGCTGATTCATTGAGCAGTGGTCAAGCCCAACTTGCGCAAGGTGCAAAGCAATTAGTTCAAGGACAAGCAAAAGTCCAAGATGGAATGAAGCAGTTTGGTAATAAAATGGAGGATGCTTCGAAAGGGGCAAAAAAATTGTCTGAGGGAACTGTACAATTTTCCAATGGTTTCTCTCAATGGAAAAATGGTTTTGCTTCATTAAACGATGGAATATTTTCTTTAGCAAATGGCGGAAGTAAACTGGACAACGGCACCAATCAGTTAGTAGATGGTTTAGATCAATTGACAGTTGGTTCAGATGAGTTAGCCACTAAATTAAATGATGCAGCGAACCAAACGTCGAGTATCCATAATAATGATCAAATAACTTCCATGTTTTCAGAACCGGTTAAATTAGTAGAATCAGATTTATCTGAGGTTCCGAATTATGGTACGGGAATTACACCCTATTTTCTGTCCTTGGCATTTTATGTAGGGGGAATTATGGCTGCGAACATCCTTCCATTAGGACGCAGACAAGACTTAATGGTTAATGGAACGCAGCATTTTATAAATAAACTCGGGTTGAAGTACTTGATTGCATTAATTCAGGTCTTATTTGTAGATTTGGTCGTACTTTTTGGATTTAAAGTACATGTGGCAAGTATTCCAATGTTTATTTTATCAAGCGTCATTGTATCCCTAACCTTCATGACGTTCATCCTTATGTTAGTGACCGTGTTTGGAGTTGCAGGGAAATTTATGGCTGTCACACTGTTAGTTTTACAATTAGCAACATGTGGCGGAACATTCCCAGGTGAATTGAGTAACCCTGCCCTTAGCAAAATCGGCAGCATTTTACCAATGGCTCATTCATTACGGAGCTTCCAAGAGGTGATCTCGCTAGGAGATTGGGCAAGGCTTCAACAGCAAATACTAATCTTACTTTTATATCTAGTAATAGCTGGAGGAATTGGATGGGTGACAAGTCACCTTCAACATTCCAAACCTTCTGTGGAGGCTTCTCATTAGGGACTAAAAAAGTGATACCAAACATTACATGGGTATCACTTTTTTTATGCTATTTGTCCTCAGGCTTTTCCTTCGCTGGATGAAGATGTTCGACTTCGGTTACATCTGTCTCGACAAATAGCCTAAGTGCCGACAATTTATTTTCCCAAAATAGTTCAAAATATTGGAGCCAATCTTTTAATTCAAATAAAGGTTCCGGCTCAAGTTTGTACCTTGTTTCCCTGCCTGCTTTCCGTTCATTAACCAGCCCCGCCTCCGCTAATACACGGAGATGCTTTGAGACAGCAGTACGGCTTATCGGGAAATGCTCACTTATTGCCGTTACAGGCATCTCTTCTTTGCTAAGTAGTTTTAACAGCTTTCTTCTTGTTGGATCAGCGATGGCTTGAAAGACATCATGCTTTGCCGAGGAAGCTGCCATTTATGCCTCAACATATCCCTGTAATTTTTTCACAAGACCTGCCCAGCCCTGATTCATATGTTCACGGATTGGAGTATGCGGTTGACCAAATTCAGTGACTTTATTCGCATCCCAACCTCCATGAATTAATGTTAACTCCGTTTTATCATCTAGTTCTTTTAGTTCGAATGTGAGTGTCCAATCTTTCCCCCAATTAAAAGATAGACGGTTTGGAGGATCAACATGTGTTACCTTACATGGCGACATACCAAATTGTGCTGCATTTAAATGAAACTCATGACCTTCAACTGCCTGAAGATCATTCGGCATGAACCAAGCACTTAGACCCTCTGCTGTAGCCACTGCATCCCATACTTTTGCAATCGGAGCATTATAAACTAAGGTATACTTTATATCCTCTAATGTTGCCTGTGACGCGTTACTCAAAATAATTGCCTCCTCGAATTTTGCTGCGATATTTTTAAAATTACGAAACCATTTGGTTTCATATAAAAACTATATAACACCATATGGTTGCACGTCAAGCGGATTTTTTTTTAGGCTTTGCATCTACATGACTTTAAGATCTTGATTTTGACATTGTTTAAGTCACGTAGACCCCTTCTACGTGACCCTATTCTTGATTCTAATTCTGTGTTACTGAACAATATTTTTCCCATAAAAGATTTCATCCATCTCAATCTTTAACCGCTCAGTGATTTCAATATGTTCATCAGGGGTTAAAGTGTCTTTGGTATATCCAAATAAATAATTATTTAAATCGAATTCACGCAGTTTGCATTTCGTGTGAAAAATATGCTCCTGATAAACATTTACGTCAATCATATCGAATAATTCACTAACATCCTCAGGGATATAATTCTGTATGGAATTGATTTCATGATCAATAAAGAGCTTGTGCCCCGATTTATCCCTTGTAAACCCGCGCACGCGGTAATCAATCGTCATAACATCCGTTTCAAACGAGCGAATCAAATAATGAAGCGCCTTTAGCGGTGAAATTTCTCCACATGTGGATACATCAATATCCGCTCTAAATGTACTGATTCCTTCATCCGGGTGAAATTCAGGGTATGTATGAACCGTGATATGGCTTTTGTCTAACTGCATAACTACAGATTCTGGCAATGGGCCTGGTGATTCTTCAAATGATTCATCTGGCGCATTCGCAACCGGTCCTTCAGAAACCAACAGGGTCACACTCGCCCCAGCCGGTTCAAAGTCCTGACTCGCAACATTTAATACATGGGCACCAATGATATCTGAAACATGCTTTAATATTTTTTGGAGCCTGTCCGCACTGTATTGTTCATCAATATACTTTAAATAAGCTTCACGCTCTTCCCTTGTTCTCGTAAAACAGATGTCATACATATTAAAACTTAACGATTTCGTCAAGTTATTAAAGCCGTGTAACTCAATTGCCTGCTCGTGTGTAAGTTTCATGACAGTTCCCCCTTAATATTAAGGTATCCTTTTCAAGTAAATATTATTAAGATACCCAGAGATGAAGCTTGTTACTTATTTAATTGTTTTTTATCTTATTTATAATAATTATAATTTAATATTTACTTTTAACTAATATGTGTTATAATTAATTCAGATAAGAAATTAGGAGGAATGCTAAATGACAATCGAACAAATGATCAACCAACAAATTGCAAACTGGAATGTACTTTATACTAAATTACATCGTTTTCACTGGTATGTGAAAGGTCCTCACTTCTTTACCTTGCACGGAAAATTTGAAGTATTATATGAAGAAGCAGCCGCTACAATTGATGAATTTGCAGAACAATTATTAACAATTGGAGGCCGTCCTGTTTCTACTCTTAAAGAGTATCTTCAACATGCAACAATTGAAGAAACGAACGAAACACTAACAGCCGAGGAAATGGTACAAGCAATCGTCCATGACTTTTCTTTAATCATTGATGAGTTAAAAGTTGGGATGGAAGTCGCCGAGCAAAATAATGACGAAGTCACTAGCGATATGTTTTTAGGCTTAATTGGAAAACTTAAGAAACATAACTGGATGTTACAATCTTTTTTACAAGCTTAATATTGAGGACAAGGCTTATACCTTGTCCTTTTTTCGTGTGGTAAATTGATTTTTTTCCATCCATGAATGACTTTGCTATTATTAACACATGAGGGGAGGAACATAATGAAGATATTCACGATCATGATGATGATCATTTTTTCTATGTAGAAATTCGAGATTCGCTGATGGAATTAGGAAATTCGCTTATTGGACCTTGAAATTCGCTGATTGAATGCAAAAATTCGCTGATTGAACCTTGAAATTCGTCGATTGAATGCAAAAAATTCGCTGATTGAACCTTAAAATTCAACAATAAGAATAAATACTCAAGAAAAAAGCCATACCTGGTACTCTAAAATGAGAAAAAGCAGCTCCAATTAGGCTGCTTTTCATATATAAGGCTATTTTACTTGATAATTTCGGAGTAACTCCACTTCTTCATCCGTTAGTTCTCGATATTCACCTAATTCGAGTGTCTCATCTAGCGGCAACGGGCCCATCGAAATCCGTTGGAGATAGACAACTCTTTTCCCAACGGATTCAAACATTCTTTTGACCTGATGAAATTTCCCTTCCGTGATCGTTAATTCTATGTCGGACCGGATGCCAGATTTTAAAATTTTCAATTCACCTGGCTTGGTTTCATAACCATCATCCAAGATAACGCCATTAGCAAACGCCTCAATATCGTCGTTAGTCACTTCACTATCAATGACCGCAAAATACGTCTTCGGAACATGCTTTTTCGGTGAAAGCAAGCGGTGTGCTAATTGACCATCATTGGTGATTAGCAGCAACCCTTCTGTATCCTTATCCAATCTACCAACGGGAAACGGTTCATAGACTTGGTCCTCGAGTTCTAGTAAATCGATGACTGTTTCGGTAGAACTATCTTCTGTGGCTGATAGCACTCCTTGGGGCTTATTCATCATCAAATATATAAATTCTCTGTATTCGATAATTTCTCCGTTTAGTGTCACGGTTTGGGTGGATGGATCCACATGCTGTTTTGCATCTTTTACAACCACATCATCCACTTTAACCGCACTGCTTTTTAACAGCTGCTTAACTTCTTTTCTGCTTCCATAGCCGAGGTTTGCAAGCATTTTATCAATTCTCAACGCTTCTCTTCCTCCCAGGTAATTTTAATTTGTTCATGATCCGATCAAGTTTATCTCCAAATAAACGGCTGGCAAGTCCTGATTTTAAGCCAAGATAAAAATAAATTCCAGCTCCCACTGCCGCACAAATAACGATCATTATAACAGATTGAATTTTTGATGCCGGAGAAAGAAATAACAATAATAGTTTGTACATTAATTCTGTGCCCACCCACATAAATCCAGCAAAGATGACAATTAACAAGCTTCTTCTCCAAACAAGCCGGAATGGATAACGCGCATATGCCTTAATAACAATCAAATTGATCAGGATGGCAGCAACATATCCAAGTGTTGTTGCCAATACTGCCCCTCTTGTTTCCATCATTTTTATTAGCGGGATATTTAGCGACAGTTTAATTAATAATCCTACAAGTAAACTTAACACCGTAAATCTTTGTTCGTTGATCCCTTGTAATATGGCAGCAGTAACAGAATATAAGGAAAATAGAATGGCCACAGGTGCGTATGCCCTTAATACTTCCGTACCAATTACATCATGCTGATAAAACGCTGTATATACTGGTTCTGCCAATAACGAAAGACCGATCGCTGCAGGTAACGTTAAAAATAACAGGACCTGAAAGGTCTGATTTAACTGTTGGTTTAGGCTTGCTCCTTCCCCTTCAACGAAGGCCCTCGTTATACTTGGGACAAGTGTTAACGAAAATCCCGTTGCCAGAGAAACTGGAATAATGACAATTTTATGGGATTCAAAGTTCAAAATAGAGAAAAAGGATTCTGCAAATTTCGCTTTCCCGATTTCTGCCATTGCCTGACTAAAGGTGAATTGATCAATCGCCTGAAATAAAGGGTTGGCAATCCCCACTAATACGAACGGAAAAGCATAAATAAGAATTTCCTTATAGATATCCTTAAGAGAGATATCAATTGTGCCCTTATCATGTGAAAGAAGTTCGTCTAAATGCGGTTTTCGTTTATACCAATACCAAAATAAAACGAATAAACCGCCAATTGCGCCAATAAAGGCAGCAAATGTCGCCACACTTACGGCTGTTACCATTGTGCCATTAAAAATATGCAAGACGGCGAAGGCCCCTAGAAGGGTAAACGCAATCCTGACAATTTGCTCCACAACTTGCGAAAGTGCAGAGGGGCCCATCGATTGGTGTCCTTGAAAGAATCCTCTAATGAGGCTCATAAATGGGACAACTATCAACGCAAAACTTACAGCTCGCATGACCGTTGTGACATTATCTAAATTTGCCTTTTTATCACCAACACTCATTTCAGCTAACGTTGGTGCCGCAAGATACATCACTAAAAAAGCCATTCCCCCAGTTAACAACATAATGACCAAACCCGATTTAAAAAGCTTCCTGCCAACTGCATATTCCTCAAGAGCATTATACTTTGAAATAAATTTCGATACAGCGAGGGGCACACCAGCTGTTGCAATGCTAATAAAAATCGTATACGGCACATAGGAAAACTGATAAAGTGTAGTCCCTTCCCGACCGACAATTTGAAAGAAAGGTATAACATAAATTAAGCCGATAACCTTTGAAAGTATCGTTCCTAGCGTTAATATAAATGTTCCTCTTAATAGCTTAGACTGCATAAAATCCCTTCCTACCCGAAGAAATACGTGCGCCTTTTCACAAATATGAAAACTACTTTTTTTGCACACTATAGTAGTTTACAACTTCTTGCCCCCGGACGCTACTAACAACCAAGTGAAATTTATGAAAATATAGGCACATTCGTTTTATTTTAATGATAAATGTTTATAATGGAGTGATGGATTAATAAAAAGTTGGTGTATATATGGAATATGATGTAATTGTCATCGGCGGCGGCCCATCAGGGTTAATGGCTGCCATTGCTGCTGGTGAAAAAGGCGCAAAAGTTCTTTTAATAGATAAAGGTGACAAACTAGGCAGAAAACTAGCTATATCTGGCGGCGGACGTTGTAACGTGACCAATCGCCTGCCGATTGAGGAAATTATCAAGCACTTGCCGGGAAACGGAAAATTTTTATATAGTGCCTTTTCTATCTTTAGTAATGAAGATATTATTAAATTCTTTGAGAAATTAGGAATCGCCTTAAAGGAAGAAGATCACGGCCGGATGTTTCCAGTCTCTAATAAAGCACAGTCCGTTGTGGACGCATTACTTAATCAATTAGAAAAACTTAATGTACGAGTCTTTAAAAATAGCCCTGTCCGCGAACTCATTTATGAGGATGAGCGGGTTTCGGCTGTGGTGCTTAAAGACGGACAAACCATATCCGCTCAATCCGTCGTGATTGCTGTCGGGGGAAAGTCTGTCCCTCACACAGGTTCTACAGGTGATGGCTATGCTTGGGCTGAAAAAGCGGGCCATACCATTACTGAACTTTTTCCAACCGAGGTTCCAGTGACCTCAAATGAACCATTTATAAAAAACAAAGTCCTTCAAGGGTTGTCGTTAAGAGATATCGACTTAAGTGTCTTGAACCCAAAAGGGAAGCCCCTCATCTCGCACCGAATGGATATGATTTTTACCCATTTTGGGCTAAGCGGTCCAGCCGTCCTCCGCTGCAGCCAGTTCGTGGTGAAAGCATTGAAAAAGTGGAAGTTAACAGAAGTAACTATGAGCCTTGATGTCTTACCTGATAAGAAAGAAGAAGAAGTTTTTCAAGAAATTCTATCACTTGTAAAAAGTGAGCCTAAGAAAAGCATTAAAAATACGCTCAAAGGGCTCGTCCCTGAACGTTATCTCCTATTTCTATTAGAGCATAACGGGATGGACCCATCTGAACAAGGCAGCACTATTTCAAATGAAAAAATTCGTAGTTTTACAAAAAGCTGCAAGCACTTTCCTATTAAAGTCAATGGCACCCTGCCTCTTGAAAAAGCATTTGTCACGGGCGGTGGTGTGTCAGTTAAAGAAATTGAGCCTCAAACGATGAGCTCGAAACTAATGAATGGCTTATATTTTTGCGGTGAAATCATAGATATCCATGGGTACACCGGGGGTTATAATATTACCTCTGCACTTGTAACTGGAAGATTAGCTGGAACCAATGCGGCCTTATATGCGAAAAATAAAAAGGTCTGACAAATTGTCAGGCCTTGTAAATAATCATCGCTGAAAAACAATAAATCTGCTCCTCTTCTTCTTCCTCTGCCATTGCGGCCACATTATATTTAATATCAAGCAGACTTGTTTCGTCCAGCCCTTTTAAAAAACGATTCATTTCCTTTTCCAAATCCTTCTCATGCTCCCGATCAAACAACTTCACCTGTATCAATGTTCTCTCCCTCTCTTTTTTACTACTATTCTTACCACTTTTCTGAATTTTAAAAATTCAATCTTTAATAAAAGTTAAGTTTATTTTAAGTTTGAGCTTGTAAACTTCCTTTTAGAAAGACGGTTTTATTTTGAAAGGAGTATATACATGGATAAAAAACAACGAATCTCATGGGGCGTTAGTTTTGGAAGTTTAGCTCTAGCAGCCGGATTGGTCTCATATTTTGGAATACCTAATAACAATCAAATAGCGCTTAATCAAGGGCAAACAGCAAATAATAATTCCATTCAGCCGCCGCAGCAATCGCAGGATGGCTTTTCTCCACAAGAACGCTATGGGCACGGGCATGGTTTTGATCAATCCACGAGTGGAGGCTCATCGCAAACTGATGGATCGACCAATAATTTTAATAACAATGATCAGTCTTCAACAACTACTGATCCACTCTATGGAATTAGCAATCAACAAGGGCAATTCTCAAATGATGGCGGTCCTGGAATGGGACAACACGGCGGCTTTGATACAACTACTGGTGGTACCTGATGTATACCTTTAAATAACCATATACCATCTAAAGTCGATTCCTTAACTTACAGGGAATCGGTTTTTTTTATGAGATGAGACTTTCTTTAGGTTGTAATACAGCATTCCCCTGAGGCTACCGCTTCTGGGGTGACTCTATTTTCCCGTTGAATAAATGACAAAAATCCGCATTTGTAATATAGCACCTTCCGGACAAGCAGCATTTAATATACAGAAGTTAAAAATAATTTAAAAGAACGAAAGGAAGGATTTATATGTGTGGATCTCATAATAAAACATCATTTTGCTGCCCGGAGGCAGAGATTTTTACAGAAGAAATTTGTGGCAACCTTGAGGGACCGATTGACCAGGCTGTGTGGACAGCACCTACACCAAGCGACTATTTCCAAGGTACTTTCACAGTGACTAACACTGGAAATTCACCATTTATTTTTTCGGTAAATGGCGTTGTCTTAACTGTACCACCAGGGAGCACTGTATCATTATCGGCGAATAATCCAGTTAGCTTGATAGTTACTTTAGGGCCAGAAGATAGAGGCAGATTTTGCATCACTTTGTACAAGCGTGTTTTCGCTTAATCCATCATACTATCTGAACATACGATAATAATTGAAGTATCCCTAGTAGTACACTACTAGGGCTATTCTATTTTCCATATGAATATATTACAAAAATCCGTATTTGGTGTGTAGCACACAGGACAAGCTTCCTTTATTAGTAGAGTTAAGTCAATTATTTAAAAAGGAAGGAGTGATTTACATGTGTGGAACACATAAAAATAAAACATCATTCTGCTGTCCAGAAGCACAGATATTTACTGAAGAAATTTGTGGTATCATTGAATGAGCGCTTAGCCAGGCATTGTGGACAGCACCTACACCAAGCGACTATTTTCAAGGTACTTTCACAGTGACTAACACTGGAAATTCACCATTTGATTTTTCGGTTAATGCCACTGTCCAAACCGTGCCAGCAGGAAACACTGTTTCATTGTCGTTTAATAACCCAGCTGTCTTTGGAGTTGTTTCAGGTGCAGAAGATAGAGGTAGATTTTGCATCACCTTGTACAAGCGTGTTTTCGCTTAATCCGTTAATAAAAGAAGGGAGGACAGACTCTACCGGCTTTTCCAGTGGTCTTCCTCCCCTTTATTTTTGTTTGGAACCCGAGGAATCAGTTATTCTGTGTATTCCGTCTCTCCAGTCCATGCCAGCATTCCGCCAACCATATTACGGACCTTATATCCCTGATCCTGCAAATAATGGCAGACATTTCCGCTTCGTGCACTGGAGCGGCAGATAAAGATATACTCTTTTTCCTTGTCAAAATAGTCGAGTTGATCAGGAATGTCACCCATACGGATATGCTTTGCCCCTGGGACCATCCCAAATACAACCTCATGATCTTCCCTTACATCAACCAGCTCAAGTTTTTCCCCTGCCTCAAGCTTTTTTTGTAATTCTTCTGGTGTAATCGTTTGAATTTCTTCCATCAAATCCATCCCCTTTAGGAAAAACAGCCCCAGAAAAGGGGCAGCTCTTTTAATTAATTTGCGACGATATTTACAAGTTTCCCAGGAACGGTAATAACTTTGCGAATTGTTTTTCCTTCAATTTGTTCCTTAATTTGGGCATCTTCCATTGCGATTCCTTCAAGTGACTCTTTACTTGCATCTGTAGGTACCATTAGTTTTGCTTTTACTTTCCCATTAACCTGGACGACAATTTCAACTTCATCATCCACTAGTTTTGCCTCATCATAGGCAGGCCATGCTTCGTAAGAAATGGTTTCACTGTGACCTAACTTTTCCCAAAGCTCCTCAGCGATATGCGGGCAAACAGGAGCAATCAATTTAACGAATCCTTCGATATACTCTTTTGGTAAAACCGTAGCTTTATAGGCTTCATTAATAAATACCATCATTTGTGAAATCGCTGTGTTAAATCTTAAGCCCTCATAATCCTCTGTCACTTTCTTCACCGTTTGATGATACACTTTTTCTAAATTAGAGGCTTCTTCATTTGCTTGTATCTTTGGATTTAATTCCCCGTTTTCTTCAACCAATAAACGCCAAATCCGATCTAAGAAGCGGCGGGAACCATCCAGCCCATTTGTCGACCAAGCAATGGATGCATCAAGCGGTCCCATGAACATTTCATAAAGGCGAAGAGTATCAGCACCATGGCTGCCAACGATATCGTCAGGGTTTACTACATTCCCTTTTGACTTACTCATTTTTTCATTTCCTTCACCTAGGATCATTCCTTGGTTAAATAACTTTTGGAATGGTTCTTTAGTTGGAACCACGCCGATATCATACAAGAATTTATGCCAGAAACGCGCATAAAGTAAATGTAAGACGGCATGTTCGGCACCGCCAATGTAGATATCAACAGGAAGCCAATGATTTAATTTTTCCTGAGAAGCAAGTGCCTGATCATTTTTCGGATCAATATAACGTAAGTAATACCAGCAGCTGCCTGCCCATTGCGGCATTGTATTGGTTTCTCGGCGACCCTTTTTACCTGTTTCTGGGTCCACCACATTGACGAAATCAGAAATAATTGCTAGTGGTGATTCCCCTGTTCCAGATGGCCGGATTTCTTTCGTTTTTGGTAACATCAATGGAAGCTGGTCTTCAGGAACAGCAGTCATTGTGCCATCTTCCCAATGGATAATTGGAATCGGTTCGCCCCAATAACGCTGGCGGCTGAATAGCCAGTCACGTAGACGGAAGGTGACCTTCTTCGTTCCTATTCCTTTTTCTTCTAACCAAGCAATCATTTTTTGGATGCCTTCAGCTTTATCCAAGCCATTTAGGAATTCAGAGTTAATATGTTCTCCATCGCCTGTATAGGCTTCTTTTTCGATATCTCCACCTGCGACAACGGCTTTAATTGGCAGGTTAAATTCTTTTGCAAATTCATAGTCACGCTCGTCGTGAGCAGGTACCGCCATAATTGCCCCTGTACCGTAACTAACTAATACATAATCAGCAATCCAAATTGGCATTTTTTCGCCATTTGCAGGATTGATCGCATATGCACCAGTAAATACGCCTGTTTTCTCTTTTGCAAGATCGGTACGCTCTAAATCACTCTTCGTCTTTACTTTATCCAAATAAGCATCAACCGCAGCGCGTTGTTCAGTAGTTGTAATTTTATCAACAAATGCATGTTCAGGAGCAAGCACCGCATACGTAGCACCGAATAAGGTATCAGGGCGAGTAGTGAATACTGTGAATGTCTCTTCGTGGCCTTCGATCGAGAAAGTTACTTCCGCACCTTCCGAACGGCCGATCCAGTTGCGCTGCATTTCCTTTAAACTTTCCGGCCAATCTAGTTCTTCTAAGTCTTCAAGTAAACGGTCACCGTAAGCAGTGATTTTTAACATCCATTGCTTCATCGGACGGCGTTCAACAGGATGCCCGCCACGTTCACTCTTGCCATCAATGACTTCTTCGTTTGCGAGAACTGTTCCAAGAGCCGGACACCAGTTTACCGCCACTTCATCAATATAGGCTAGACCTTTTTCAAATAGCTTTAAGAAAATCCATTGAGTCCATTTGTAGTATTCAGGGTCAGTAGTGTTAACCTCCCGATCCCAATCATAAGAGAATCCTAATGATTTAATTTGGCGGCGGAAAGTGTTGATATTCTGTTCAGTAAATTCCGCTGGGTCGTTCCCCGTATCTAATGCATACTGCTCTGCCGGTAAACCGAACGCGTCCCAGCCCATTGGGTGAAGCACATTGTATCCCTGCATCCGCTTTAAGCGGGAAAGAATGTCAGTTGCAGTATACCCTTCAGGGTGTCCAACGTGTAGTCCTGCACCTGATGGATATGGAAACATATCTAAAGCGTAGAATTTTCTTTTGTCATATTCCTCGCTTGTTTTGAATGTTTTTTCTTCTTCCCATTTCTTTTGCCACTTCTGTTCGATTTGATTGTGATCGAAACTCATACTGCTCTTCCTCCTAAAAAAAAATAAAAAAACCCCTCATCCCAAAAAAGGGACGAGAGGATTGTATGTATCTTCCCGCGGTACCACCCACATTAGTGTCGTAAACACTCGCTTCATTCATCCTTAACGCGGAAAACGGCAAGCCTTACTAATCCTTCACGCTTGCAACTCAAAGGCGAGTTCATGATGTACCCGGTTGACTTTCACCAGCCGTCAACTCTCTTTCACACGGGTATTAACCATTACTACTCCTCATCACAGTCTTTTCCATATAAACTATTACGGTTATTGTAATAAATTTTTAATGAATATGCAAGTAAGGTTAAATAATTAGGGCTTTTCCCCAAGCAAAGAGATGTTAACTTACATTCTATATTATTAAAAAGGAATGATTTTCTTATGGGACCCAAGTTTTATAGTTGGAGTAAACCATTCAAGTCTTTTTCTAATTCTGATACCAATACCAATTCTGCCCCTGAATCTGCCCCTGATTCTGGCTCCTGTTTATCCCCAGACCAGGAAATAAGCGAGATGGTATGTAATAATATATGTGGGAATTTGTTATTGAGCGACCAGGTTTCAAAATTGGAGATTTGGAGGAAGGGCATTGAGCCCAATGCTACTGTAACTATTGCCGTATTCAATAGCGCTAGGAACTCTGCAGCCATTCAGGTTATTGTGACTAGAACTATAGGAAATCCTTTTAAATTCACCGTTCCTCCTGGCAATACAATCTCAACAACAATTGATGATACTGAATCAATAAGAGTAGCTCGGATAGGATCAGGGTTAACGGAGGGGAAATTTTGTTTGGATGTATGTTACCCTGTTTTTAGCGTTGACAATAATTAAAATAAAAAAATATAAAATGTGGTAAAAATAGTATCTTAACTTTGTAACCTCTGCTTTTTCGTTTAACAAAAGCAAGTAAAAAGCAAAATCCCTATATTTTGGAACTTTGCTTTTTACTACATACTCCACTTTAACTCATCGTCACTATGTCCACCTCACGTGGACAATCGTTAGATTTGTCCATGGATGGTGCCTGACACCATTTTTGTTTTTAGGCTTCGATCGTAAAGTAATGTAGTTATGATTGCGATTAGGAATAGCCCAATCAATACTATGAATAATGCGGACATGTTATAGATGTCGACAATTATTCCACCCAATAAGGGTCCAATCATTCTGCCGCCTGTGGCGGTACTGTTGACGATTCCTTGGTAGAAGCCTTCACGGCCCTTTGGTGCTAAGTTAAAGGCGACAGTTGGAACGGCTGGCCAGATAAACATTTCTCCGATGGTTAAGATAATCATTCCGACAAGAAAACCTGAAAACACAGTTGATTTTCCTGCAACTATAAATGAAACAATAAAAATACTAATTCCAATTATCATTTGCATTTTAAGTGACGCAGAAAGGCGCTTCAAGACACTATTTAGGAGTGGCTGGGCAACGACAATTAAAGCTCCGTTAATCGACCATAATAAGCTATACTGCTTTAATGAAATACCGATCTCTTGTGTATAGGAGGAAATCGTGGTTGTCCATTGAACGTAGGCAACCCAGCACAGCAAATAACCTGAGCACAGTATTAATAAGGCATACAGGTTTTTTCTATTCTTAACGATTGGAACATTTATTTCGGCTGCCTGTTTTCCAGACTCCACTGAAATTCCTTTATAGCCAAATAGCGCAATAAGCAAAAAGAGGACGTACATAATGGTATTGGCAAGGAAGATGAGTTGAAAGGAATACGCGGCAACAATCCCGCCAAGGGAAGCACCCAAGGCCACCCCAAGGTTTTGGGCAACATAAATGGCGTTAAAGGCTTTGCGCCCACCTTCTTTCCAAACTGACCCTGCCATTGCAAACATCGATGGAAAAATAATACCGGTACCGAATCCAATGATGATTTGGAAGACAATATATTCGGGCCACCCATGCCAAAACGTTAAGCCGATGAGTGCTGTAAGGGTAATACTAATTCCTAAAATGATAGATTTGTAGCCGCCTATTCTATCAAATAGATTGCCGCCATATAGGTTTCCAATTACACTTGCCCCTGAGTTTAACATTAGGACAATTCCAGCGATTGATAAGGACTTCCCTAGATAATCATGTATATAAATTGTATTTAAAGGCCACAGAAATGATGAGCCTGTGACATTAACGACCATTCCTATTATTAAGAGCCATAAGGCACGTGGCATGTATAAAACGCCCCTTTACATATTACAATTTCAATTACCAAGGATATATTCTATTATTTTTTCTAGCTGGGCGCAATGCTTTTTGTTTTCCAGTGAGGGGAGGTGTGAAGATTTGCTGTTCCCACTGACTTGATGCTGGATTTCGTCAAACTGGATTGGATTCCGCTGAATTGGTCCAGCCGACATTCTTATTTATTCCGCCAAACTTCGATGGATTTCGCCAAGTTTCCCGTTTATCCCGCCAAATCTAATGAAGATTCCGCCAAACTCAATTTCTCCTCAAAAAAAAACCATAAGAAAAAAGAAAAACACTGTCCACATAAAAGCAACAGTGTTTTCCTGACACAAATATAAAAGGTTATTTCTTAGGCACTGCTGGTACTACCGGTGCTTGCGCAGGGAAGTAGCTATTCACAGCTGCATCTTTTTTCTTCTCATTATCCTTTTCATCGAGAACGGCCTTTTTCACTTTTTCAATTTCTTTGTCCAGCTTTTCCATGTCAATGCCTTTTTTAACAAGCTCTTCTGTGGCAAGGCGGACCGCTTTGTTGGATTGGACAACTGATTCTCTCAGTGAATCCATAGAACCCTGTGGATTATGGAATCCGGCAGAGTTTTCAGCTGCGATAATATCCCAAAACCATTGTCCTTTTCTAACATATTCTTGCGCTTGCTTGACTTTTTCTTGATTCACACCCGAAGTAATCATTTTATTTACATAATAGTGTGATGTTGTAGATATGTCTTGTGCTTCGTGTAATGCACTGACATTCGCTTCTTGAATTTCAAGGACACGGTCCTTCAATTTATCTAAATCACGGTCGCCGTGACATTGACCGCATGAAGTTTGCATTGTTTTAAGTGGAGAAGTCCACCAGTGGGAGGTGATTTTTCTTTTTCCATCAACACGCTCATATGGCATATGGCAGTCTGCACAAGAAACATTCGCTTTGCCGTGTGTACCTGATGAATGTGTTTCATATTCGGGGTGCTGCGACTTTAACATCGGAGTCCCAGAAATATTACTAATCCAGTCTTTTTCAAAACCCTTTTCTTTAGCAATGGTGCTGTAATACTCATACATTTCTTCGGGTTTAAACCCTTTTGCCCATGGGAATGTTACTTCACTATTATCGGCTGCAAAATAATACTCCACGTGACACTGACCGCAAACATAGCTGCGCATATCGTTCTTGGTTGGATTGGATGTATCTACGCCTTTCGCTTCTAATGCCTTATAAAAGCTTGGACGAGTCACACGCAAATCCATTGTTTTTGGATCATGACAATCAGAACAGCCGATTGGGGAATGACCCATCGCTTCACCCTTTGGCCAAATATCTTTATTAAAATTAGCCCCCCAATAGCTGTCACCCATTTCTTTGATCATTTTTGGAACAGCTGTTGATTTACAGGTATAACAAGAACCAACCGATTTATCTGTAATCCGTTTAACGCTGCGAATATCTTCTAAAGCGTATGTATGTCCACGCTCTTCATTATACTCGGTCGCAAATCCATATCCGTTGAAGAGGATGGGTAGCAATGGCTCTTTATCTTCCTCATACTTACTACGCTTTTCAGAACCGCCATAAGTAGTATCTTCCATTTTCTCATTCTTTTTGTAACTATTATATTGAAGTGGAAATAAGTCCTTAAACGCTTCATTACTAATTTCATCGGCTGAGAGGCCTGTAGTCTGCTTTCCTGCAGCGGACGCTGTTTTCTCACTAGATTCGTTGCTGCACCCAGTAATAATCAAAACAATTGCTAGCAGGAGAAGATATGCCCCATATCGAAACCTTCCCATTTCTAAAATCCTCCCTTATTTTCTAATAATTCGCCTGAAACAGGTGGCTTATTATAACTATCATCTTTAAAGCCTTTCCCGTGTGGTACTGTTTGGTGACAGGATATACACTTTTCCTTTGCATCATGAGATACATTACTTAGCGTACTCTTGTGACAAGAACTACAGTTGTCATTCATGATTTTTTCTGTGCGATCGGTGGCCTCAATCACATCCGGAATCTTCTTTGATCCGAGTGTGTTGAAATAAATATGTGTCATCCCAGCGCGGCCTTTAAAAAATAATTTCCCTACTTCACTTTTATGAGGCAGATGGCAGTCATTACACTGTAAATCCGAGTGCGTAGAATCCATAAATGACTTATGCACGGATTTCATCGTATGACAGTTTTGACAAAAACCAGGAGAATCCAAGTAGGCCATTGTTTTAACCGTTGAAAAAGATAAAAACACACCAATTAGAAGTGCCAACACAATTAAAAACTTTTTGTCCATTTTCAGAAATTTTTTAACCATTCCTTCACCTCCCATAGAATTTCTTTTCTCTCTTTTTAAAGTAAAGTACATTCTGTACCTTAACCCAAAGTGGTCTACTCCTTATTTAAACCATGATATAAAAGGGCAAAACTGTGACGCACATCACACAAATAACACCACTTGTTACCAACCTGTGAACGGGGTTTTCCTTCTATTTTCAAGGTGCATTTAATGTAAAATTGTTATTCCAAGTGATTTTTTGCACTTTTTTCAATATTTTTCCGAAAAAACATTTTAAAAAAAGAACCCCTCAAATGAAAAAATTTTGAGGGATTCTTCTTTGTTTTAAGAGGACTGACCTTTTTCTTGGTGGAATTTAGATTTTACGGGCTGCCCACCTGATTTTTCATAATTCTTCTTGGCTTGCTTAACAAGATCGAAATCTTGCCCAAGCTCTAAATCTTGATTATTTATTCCATTTCGTGTTTTCTGTTCAGGGTTTTGTTGCTTGGAACGCTTTTTCAAAGGTTTTCCCCCTCTAGTATCATGGTATTCTGAAGCTGCTGCAGCTGGAGTCTCATTCTATGGAGCTGTTCACGTTGCTGCGAGTTTGCACTAAGTGCCATTTTGGCAATGTCTTGGTAAGTATCTTCAACCTGCTGCAGCGCCTTTGTGTAATCATCATCATTATAATGTTCTTGGAGACTGCTTTGTTTGTATTGTTCTTGGGCAAAGCGAACTGTGTCCTCAACCTGTTGCATTAAATCGTCCATAGAGTCGCGAGTAGCCATCTAAGAACCCCCTTCTATAATAACTGGAATCCCCGTGTGAGAAGCATAATGCTTCATTTCTTATTTTGTTCTCCATTTTCTTTCCTATAACATAAACAGTTGAATAATTATTACCAGCGAGTTCCGTAAATAATTACATTTGGATTAGCTGGCCACCTCATGATAAAATTGATGTTATTCGTTTTTTAATTTTTTAAAAGGAGGTTTTCTGATTGGTTCAGATAAGACCTTTTATATATGCTTCTGATGATAAACGTTACCATACTTGGAATTACCACTTGCGCCAAGAATTTGGTCATAAGGTGTTTAAAGTCGCGCTTGATGGCGGCTTTGATTGTCCGAACCGGGATGGCTCGGTTGCACACGGAGGCTGTACGTTTTGTAGTGCGTCAGGGTCTGGTGATTTCGCCGGCAATCGAGTCGAACCCCTAGAAATTCAATTCAATGATATTAAAGAAAAAATGCACACGAAATGGAAAGACGGCAAATACATGGCCTACTTTCAAGCATTTACAAATACCCATGCACCAGTAGATGTACTGCGTGAAAAATATGAATCCGTTCTAAAGCAGGAAGGTGTCGTGGGTTTATCGATTGCTACGCGTCCTGATTGTCTGCCCGATGATGTAGTAGAGTATTTAGCGGAACTGAATGAACGAACCTATTTATGGGTTGAGCTTGGTCTCCAGACAGTTCACGAACGGACAGCCTTACTCATCAATCGTGCCCATGATTTTCAGTGTTATAAAGATGGGGTTGATAAGTTAAGAAAGCATGGGATTCGCATCTGCTCCCATATAATAAATGGATTACCGCTTGAGAACTATGACATGATGATGGAAACTGCTCGTGAAGTTGCAAAATTAGAGGTTCAAGGAATAAAAATTCATTTGCTCCATTTGTTAAAAGGAACACCCATGGTCAAGCAATATGAAAAAGGAATGCTCGAGTTTATGTCCCTAGATGATTATGTAAAATTAGTATGTGACCAATTAGAGATTTTACCACCCGAAATGATTGTTCATCGGATTACAGGTGATGGTCCAATTGATTTGATGGTTGGACCGATGTGGAGTGTGAACAAGTGGGAAGTCTTAAATGCGATTGATGCAGAACTAAAGCAAAGAGAGAGTTTCCAGGGGAAATTTTTTCAAAGTCATTTGGTGAAACAATCTTGAAAATTGACAAGATTCTTCCGTTTGCGAAAAATTTACTAAAAAAAGCAGTACATCCTGGGGATGTCGTGATTGATGCGACAGTTGGAAATGGTTACGATACAGTTTTCTTAGCAGAACTTGTTGGAGCCTCAGGCCACGTATTTGGATTTGATATTCAAGAGGAAGCAATTGCCGCAAGTAAGGAACGGTTGATTAAGCAAAGCCTGTCAGAGCGAGTTACACTGTTTCAATCTGGGCACGAACACATAACCCAAATGATCCCTAACAACTGTATAGGTAAAGTTACCGCTTCAATTTTCAACTTAGGATATCTGCCTGGCAGTGATAAAACGATTGTTACTCGACCTGAAACAACGATTGCTGCCCTTCAACAACTATTGGAAATGCTTGCTCCTGAAGGGATTATCATTCTCGTTATTTATCATGGCCACAAAGGCGGTGCCGAGGAACGTGATTCCTTGCTGGATTATTGCCAACAAATTGACCAAAAAAAGGCACATGTACTTCAGTACCAATTTATCAATCAACAAAATAGTCCTGCATTTATCATTGCGATTGAGAAAATATAAAAACCAGGCCCAAGTGCCTGGTTTTTATTTTGAAATTAACCTTGTGACAAAAGCTGGGACTGATTTTTGCACGGAGCGGTAGGCGAGACCATTAAAATAGAAGAAATAGCTAATCCAACCGCCGGTTTTAATCATTCCTTTGGCTAATTTCCGAACGTTTTTCTGTTTTCGAACCTTGGAATCTGATAAATAAATTCCCAACAGACCTCGGTTAATCAAACGATGGAAATTTTTATGGGGAAGAAATTCCGTGTGACGATCTGCTTCTCTGACAAAATGGTTCAACCGCTGAAACAGCATTTCCTCATTATCATAATAGGTACAAAAATTTAAGTCTCCCCCTATAAGGTCTTCCTCCTGATCAATAAAATAATCTAAAAGAATATGTAAGCCCTGAATATATGGAAAGTATCCATTTCGAATATTATCCGCATCACTCAACTGAAAATCTTCACGATGAGCGTAGGAGACAAGGCAAAAAATCCCTAAGGTAGAACCCGAACAAGCTGAAAATTCATACCATTCCATTTCCGGCAAGTGGGGTTGGTTTTTTTGAAACCATCTCTCAAGACGTGGGACCCGCTCCTCATGGATGACATGTTTGTGAATTTGCAGTTCACAATAGTACTGGCATAGTTCAAGTAAATAATTTTTAATTTCTTCATAATTCTTAATATCTCTTAGGACAGAGCGACAGGTCTCCGATAAATCATTTAAATAATTACCATCGTCCTGGTCTTCGCGGAGCCGGTAATAATTTTTCTTATCTGCCTTAAGGACAAGCGCATCTGCCATGGATTCATGGAGTGCTGCAAAATCCTCAGGGTCAAGTGAGGTAGACCGGTCACAAAGATTATCCAAATAATCACTAATCGTTTGATAGGCAACGATAAATTTTATTGCTTTTTTATAATCCTCTTTTGCGGTTAGGGCAAGGATAGCCCCACCCTCGCAATGGAATGTTTTATGATTGATACTTGCAAGGGCTTGAGTCCTCAGTTCCTCGTTCGGGATTTTTTCTGCACGGCTTTTCCAATAAGCCAATTCTTTGTGTACTGCTGGTAGTATTTTGCTGTATACCCTCGACATAAGGGTGATTGGCATCATTGAAACCGACAACCTTTCTAAACAATATATCCGATTGCTTTTAATTGACTATAAACAAAATCCTTTGCGTATTCAAATACCTCTTCCCGCTCTGGTTCATTAAAAATTTCATGATAGCATTTTGGCCATTCCTTAAATCTTTTTTCAGAAAGTGGTACATGATTGAACCATTCTTTTACGGTACTTTTATTGACTATTTTGTCATCTCCAGCTTGCATGACAAGCATGGGGATATCTTGTGTTTTTTCAAGCGCCTGAAAGGCCTCTTTCATGGCACTCACTAATTCCCGATACCATCGAACCGATACTTTGGTTATATAAAGGGTATCATTCGAATCTGCTTCACGAACCTCTTCGTTTCTTGTTGCCATTTGGACCGATAATCCAGAATTTATCCGTAGTGAAGGAAAAACCACATTCAGACCATGTGAAAGAAGATCAAGAATTTTAGACGGAGTGTGAACTAATCCTAAACACGGCGATGAAAGAATCACTCCAGCAACATTCAGTCTCTCTTCCTGTAAAAGTCGGATTGAAATTAATCCTCCCATACTGTGACCAAGTAGGAATACTGGTAAATTATAGCGGTAAGCCGCCTGAATCCAATCCTTTACTTCAAAGATATAATCATCGAAGGAATGAATATGACCGCGGTTGGCCCTTGTTGTCATCCCCTGGCCTGGAAGGTCTGCCATAATCACATGGAATCCAGCTGAACGCCACATTTCAATTAGCCATCCATAGCGGCGATGATGTTCCATCGCACCATGGACCATCACGATGACTGCTTTCGCTTCTCCTTCTGCTTCCCACTTCCACATAGTGTTCCCCCCTATAGTAGTTATAACCAATTAGTGAATGAATTTCCAATGCTCCTAAATTTCACCAATTCAAAAAGACGAATTATTTTTAATCGCCTCCTACTTCCGATAAAATAATATCATCATGGAAAAGGAGCGAGAAGAATGATCTATCCTTATAAAGATAAGTATCCTCACATCGCGGATACTGCTTATATTGCCGACTATGTGACAATTACTGGTGATGTTGTAATTGGTGAAGAATCAAGTGTCTGGTTTAATACTGTCATTAGAGGTGATGTAGCCCCAACCATTATTGGTAAGAAAGTAAATATCCAAGATAATTCTATCTTACACCAAAGTCCCAATAACCCGCTAATTTTAGAGGACGAAGTGACCATTGGACACCAGGTAATTTTGCACAGTTGTATCATTAGAAAAAAAGCACTCATCGGAATGGGATCAATTATCCTTGATAATGCTGAAATTGGGGAAGGTGCATTCATTGGAGCCGGCAGTTTAGTTCCCCAAGGAAAAAAGATCCCGCCTAATACCTTAGCATTTGGCAGACCCGCAAAAGTTATTAGAGAATTAACACCTGACGACATTAAAGATATGGTTAGAATCTCTACAGAATATGCGGAGAAGGGGCAATATTATAAGTCCATTCAACCCTAAAACCCAATAAAAAAGCACCCAAGAAAACTTGGGTGCTTTATTCATTAATTTTTCGATGTTTGCAATGCTTTTTCTAATGCATAATCTTTCTGAAAGGAATAGACATCTTCCACATAAACTTGATGCCATACCATAAACATCAGTACAGTCCAGATTTTTCTGCTGTTATCTGCCTTACCCTGACAGTGATCTTCGAGCAATTGTAATACATAGGATTTATTAATCAAATGATCTGTGTTACTTTCACGGATGATTTTCTTGGCCCATTCGTTCATTTCATCCTTCAACCAGTGACGGATTGGAACAGGAAAGCCTAGCTTCTTACGGTCTAGCACATGGGAAGGCACGACACCTTCAGCGGCTTTACGCAAGATATACTTCGTTGTCCCATGAGCTGTTTTTAGGCTGGTAGGGATTTTGGATGCCACCTCGAAAACGGCTTTATCAAGGAATGGAACGCGTAATTCCAAGGAATGAGCCATTGTCATTTTATCCGCCTTTAGTAAGATATCACCGCGCATCCAAGTATGAATATCAATATACTGCATCCGATCAACCGGATCATAGCCCCGGGATTCCGCGTAAAGAGGCTTTGTGATATCCTTATAATCTAATCCTTCACGATAGACGTTTAATAGTTCGCGTTTCTCTTCTTCCATAAACATTTTTGCATTTCCGATATAACGCTCTTCCATTGGCGTTACACCACGTTCGATAAAGCTTTTCCCTCTCATTCCTTCAGGCATCATACCCGCGATCCCTTTTAAGAGGACTTTACCTGCTCTTGGAATTTTGTTAAATACCTCTAGGGATTGTGGTTCACGATAAATATTGTAACCGCCAAATAATTCATCCGCCCCTTCACCAGACAGAACAACCGTTACGTGCTTTCTTGCTTCACGAGCAACAAAATATAGCGGTACACAAGCAGGATCGGCAAGCGGGTCATCCATATGCCACATGATTTTTGGAATTTCATTCATGTATTCCTGCGGTGAAATCACATAACTGATATTTTCAACACCAAGCTTTTCTGCAGTCTCTTTTGCGACATCAATTTCACTGAAACCATTATGCTCAAAGCCTACTGAGAAGGTTTTAATGGCAGGGTGAAATTCTTTAGCAATCGATGCAATAATGGAAGAATCTATCCCGCCCGAAAGGAACGAACCAACCGGAACATCACTGCGCATATGCATTTTAACTGAATCAAAGAGGACATCTTTAATTTCTTTTACAAAATCAGGCTCTGATTTTTGAACCGGCTTAAAATGTGCCTTCCAATATCTTTTGATTTCCATTGGAGAGCCAATTTTTTTAGTAAAATAATGACCTGGTTCTAATTTTTTTATCCCATCAGACAATGTGTATGGCTCCGGAACAAATTGATAAGTCAAATAATGCTGCAAAGAATCATAATTGAGCACATCATTCTCAAGGCCTAACAAAATACTCTTTTTCTCAGACGCAAAAAACGTTCTGTCACCATCTTCAAAATAAAAGAACGGTTTAATTCCAAATGGATCGCGTGCCCCATAAAGGCTTTGCTCCTGTTTATCCCAGATAACGAAAGAGAACATTCCACGCAGTTTTTCAACGGCTTTTTCTTTTAAATGACTGTAAAGGGCAATAATAACTTCCGTATCAGAACTTGTTGCAAACGTTAAACCTTCAGATAATAGTTCTTCACGCAACTCAACATAGTTATAAACTTCACCGTTAAAGATAATCCAATAGCGTTCATTTTCATAGGTTAACGGTTGATGACCGCTCTCAATATCAATGATACTTAAACGTCGGAATCCAAATTGAATATGATCATCATAATAAAAACCATCATCATCTGGTCCACGATGAGTGATAATATCGTTCATATTTTTAAATTGTTGTTTTTGTACTTCACTATAGTTTTGTGTTGTATCGTGTACACAACCTATAAAGCCACACATTATGTACCTCACCTCTTCTAAATATCCTGTTATAAGGATGTAATCCAAAAAACATACCCTCTAATACTACCACTTTTTTAAAAAAAAATGCACTGTGAACAATAGGTAAATTTACTATCCACATTTTTCACTTCTTTTGGCCTGCATAAACATTTCATTTTATGCAAATATCGATTCATTGTACAGGTAAAAAGACGTACAAATAAAAACAGGAGTTACATGTCGTATGTAACTCCCCTCTTTCTATTTATATATTTGCTTGTGCTCGCAATGCCTCTACTTTGTCAGTACGCTCCCAAGGCAGGTCTACATCTGTACGGCCAAAGTGACCATATGCTGCAGTTTGTTTGTAGATTGGACGGCGAAGATCCAACATGTTGATGATACCTGCTGGGCGAAGGTCAAAGTTTTCACTAACAAGATCGACTAATGTATCTTCGCTTACTTTTCCAGTACCAAACGTATCAACAGCAATCGAAACAGGTCGTGCCACACCAATCGCATAAGCAAGCTGAACTTCACATTTTTCAGCAAGACCTGCAGCGACGATGTTTTTAGCAACATAACGTGCAGCATACGCAGCGGAACGGTCCACTTTTGTAGGATCCTTACCTGAGAAAGCACCACCGCCATGACGAGCATATCCTCCATACGTATCAACAATAATTTTACGGCCAGTTAAGCCTGCATCTCCTTGTGGTCCGCCAATGACGAAACGGCCAGTTGGATTAATAAAATACTTTGTTTTCTCGTCGATAAGTTCTTTTGGTACGACAGGGTTGATGACATATTCTTTTAAGTTACGTTGAATCTGCTCTAAGGTTACTTCTGGGTTATGTTGAGTCGAAATAACAATGGTATCAATCCGTACCGGTTTATCGTTCTCATCATATTCCACCGTTACTTGGGTTTTTCCGTCTGGACGAAGGTAATCAAGAACATTATCTTTCCGCACTTCTGTTAATTTACGGGCAAGCTTATGTGCAAGCGAGATCGGAAGAGGCATAAGCTCTTTCGTTTCATTACATGCAAAACCAAACATTAAACCTTGGTCCCCTGCTCCAATTGCTTCGATTTGTTCATCGGACATGTGACCTTCACGGGCTTCCAGGGCTTGGTCAACACCCATAGCAATGTCTGGAGACTGTTCATCAATAGATGTTAAAACGGCACATGTCTCGGAGTCAAAGCCGTATTTCGCACGGTCATAACCAATCCCTTTAATCGTTTCACGAACGATTTTTGGAATATCCACATATGTAGATGTCGTGATTTCCCCTGCAACTAACACTAATCCAGTTGTTACTGAAGTTTCAGCCGCAACACGAGCATTAGCATCCTTTGCTAAAATAGCATCTAAAATGGAATCAGAAATTTGGTCACAGATTTTATCAGGATGACCTTCAGTAACTGATTCAGAAGTGAACAAGCGACGTTTTGTTGACATCTGAATTCCTCCTATATTATGAGATCACGAGGTTTTTTTCGAAGGTTACAGGTATACTTCTTAAACCTCGAGAATTTGATACGGTACTCATTCCCTTAGTATGTAATTAACAAAGGATTTTTATTAGAGACTCATTTCATAAAAGGACTTATACAAAACAAAAAACCTTACCATAGAGGAAAGGTTTTTTTCGGGCCTTTCGCTCTTATCGTTCAAGGCAATAGCCTTGCGTCAGATTAGCACCTTCGCATTTGAAAAGGACCTTTTAAAGTGGTTAATCTTTTCATACTGCAGGTTGCTGGGTTTCATTGGGCCTGTCCCTCCACCAGCTCAGGATAAGAGAGTATCCGTTCAACTTAGAATAATAACATAATGGATAACAATGTCAATGAATTTTTTAGAAATATCTTCCTCATTAAAATGGAATAATACGATGTAAGAGAGTATCCTTTTATAAATATTTTTTATATCTTCAATTAAAGTTTTAAAATATATAAATTTAGATGAATAGGATACATCAATTCAACTAATGTGTTATACTTTTTGTATTATTAACATTATAAAAACTTAAATAAAGGAAGGTCTCATTAAATGAATTCTGTTGATACTCCTAATGAATTAAATCAATTGTTAAATGAAAGTCATGTTCATGTGCAATTATCTGTTCCTCAATTGGTAGAGAAAGTCTTAACTCGTCAAGAAGGAGCACTAACTTCTACGGGAGCAATTAGTGTTGCTACCGGTAAATATACGGGCCGGTCACCACAGGATAAATTCATTGTCTTAGAAGATTCAACGAAGGACAAAATTGAATGGGGCACGACCAATCAACCAATTTCAGAGCCGGTTTTCACAAAGCTTTATCAAAAGGTCATTAATTATTTACAACAGAAAAATGAGATCTTTGTTTTTAAAGGCTTTGCTGGTGCCGATAAAAAATCACGTTTACCTATCCAGGTTGTAAATGAATTAGCATGGCAAAATTTATTTGTACACCAGTTATTTATTCGCCCGACTGCAGAAGAGCTGCTTGAACATGAAACTGGTTTTACCGTTATTTCTGCCCCTAATTTCAAGGCCGATCCAGCAATCGATGGTACAAATTCGGAAGCATTTGTAATTATCTCATTTGAGAAAAGAATTGTTTTAATCGGTGGAACAGAATACGCAGGCGAGATGAAGAAGTCTATTTTCTCGGTCATGAACTATCTACTTCCTGAAAATAATATATTCTCCATGCACTGTTCTGCAAATGTTGGCATTGAAGGCGATGTTGCATTATTCTTTGGCTTGTCCGGAACTGGAAAAACCACCTTATCGGCGGATCCAAATCGTCGATTAATTGGTGACGATGAGCACGGCTGGTCATCCACTGGTGTCTTTAATATCGAGGGAGGCTGCTATGCAAAATGTATTAATCTTTCTCGTGAAAAAGAGCCACAAATTTTTGACGCAATCCGCTTTGGAACGGTATTGGAAAATGTTACGTTGAATCAGGAATCCAGAATACCTGATTATGATGATGGCACATTAACAGAAAATACACGTGCCGCTTATCCGATTCATGCAATTGATAATATTGTTGAACCAAGTATTGCCGGTCATCCAAACACTATCATTTTCTTGACTGCTGACGCTTTTGGTGTATTGCCTCCTATTTCAAAACTAACTAAGGAACAAGCAATGTATCATTTTTTAAGTGGTTATACTTCAAAACTAGCCGGAACAGAGCGTGGAATTACCTCACCACAAGCTACCTTCTCTACCTGCTTTGGTGCACCATTCTTGCCGCTGCCTGCAACTCGATACGCAGAAATGTTAGGTGAAAAGATTCTTGAGCACAATGCGAATGTATTTCTTGTGAATACAGGCTGGACCGGCGGTGAATATGGAGTCGGTAATCGGATGAAACTTTCCTATACCCGTGCTATGATCCAGGCGGCGCTTGAAGGGGAACTAAATCATGTAGAAACAACCAAGGATAAAATTTTCGGCTTAAATATTCCTCTTCATATTGCGGGAGTACCAGATGAAGTTCTTCAGCCTAGTAAAACATGGTCTGATCCGTTTGCTTATGAGAAGAAAGCAGAAGAATTAGCAACACAGTTCCGAGAAAACTTCAAAAAATTCACAAACGTCTCAGAAGAAATCGAACAAAAAGGCGGACCAATTGCGTAAGCGAAAAGCGCCCTCTATATTCTAAAAGCCCATATCATTTCGATATGGGCTTTCTTACTTCTACCGGTACTGATTTATTTAATAAAGTAAACCGATATTTGCCGCTTTTTTTAAGGTCGAAATCTCCCTTATAAATGGAAATCTTTTTTCCATCAGTGGTAGTGTAATCGGTCTTATCTTTAAAGGTAAAGGTTGATTCTTCTGCATTTTCTAATTCAAATATCTCTAATTCAATTTCAGGTGGAAGGTTTTCTCCCTCAACCTCAATAGCAGCATCTTCATAGAAACCTGCGTATAAAACTTCTTGGGAAATCATTAGAGTGGAATCACCTATTGTGATATAAGGCTCCATTACATAAATTGAAAATTCACCAACCTTTTTATTGCCGGCCATAAATTCAAGATTATATTCACCAGAAAAAGTAAATGGTCTAAAACTTGTCATTGCATGACCATCTGCCCCATACATCCCCCCTGATATTACGGTTGTTGCAAGATGTTCTTTAACTCCTGTTTTTACATGGGTTGCCATTATGTTTAAAGGTTTATTGGCAAAATCCTTATCATAGTCACCCCATAAATAGACTGCTATTTTCGAAACACTCCTTTGATCCTTCGCTATCCACACAAGTGGAGCAAGCAGGCTAACTTTGTTTGGTATACCAAAATTGCTATCAGGATAATATGGTGTGCCACTCTTATCCATTAAAGCAAAAAACTCGCCCTTTTTTACAACTTCTGTCTTTATAGACCCCGAATTGCTTAAATCTTCACCGTGGTTTGTGAAATAAAGGATTGGAGCAATTATTGCCAACATAAACACAGCTGCTATTGCCGCTAGTCTTTGAAAATTAAATCGCCTGCTTTGTTTCTGAGAGCCTGCCTCACTAATTGCTTTTTGCAAAGCGGTTCTCTGCTTTGCAGTTAACTCATGCTTTGGAAAATCGGCCATTATCTCCAGTAATTCTTTATCCTTTAATTGACTCAAAATACTCCCCCTCCTTTAAGCGCTCATTTAGTTTTCTCACTGCCCGAAAAAAAGTAACATTCACTTTATTCTCCGTCCAGCCAAGGACTTGACCTGCTTCTTCGGATGAAAGTTCTGCAATACCTCTTAATAAAATCACATCACGATAAGTGGGCTTTAACTCATTAATTACTTCATACAAATAGGCATATTCCATTTTCCTAACAATTTTTTCCCCGGTATCTTGTTCATGAAGCTTAGGGGATTCATAATCTAAAATCTGTTTAATTCTGTTCCAAACAGATTTCTTTCGGTAAAAGTCTATCGCTGTATTTCTTGCAATCGATATCAGCCATGTTTTCGGGCTTGAATCATTTTTAAATTGACTTAAGGCTCTTAATGCCCGTAAAAAGGTCTCTTGAACCAAATCCTCAACATCCACCGAACCTGTATAATAAACAAGATAATTTGTAACATCCTGCTCATATTGAATAAACCATTTCTCTATTTGATGGCCGCGTTCCAATCCAATCCCCCTTCCCAAAAACCTTTATCCTAATAAATCTATTAATAAGACGTATGTATCGAAAGTTTATTACACATTTATAATATTTTTTTCAAAAGGCTCTTATCGTAAACTTGGTTGCTGTGTTCGATTCGTGGCCCATTCGGACAGCTTTCGTGATTTCAAAGGCAATCGTGTCCGAACATCTGTCGTCTTCGGACAGCTTTCGTGATTTCAAAGGCAATCGTGTCCGAACATCAGTCGTCTTCGGACAGCTTTCGTGATTTCAAAGGCAATCATGTCCGAACATCAGTCGTCTTCGGACAGCTTTCGTGATTTCAAAGGCAATCGTGTCCGAACATCGGTCGTCTTCGGACAGCTTTCGTGATTTCAAAGGCAATCGTGTCCGAACATCGGTCGTCTTCGGACAGCTTTCGTGATTTCAAAGGCAATCGTGTCCGAACATCAGTCGTCTTCGGACAGCTTTCGTGATTTCAAAGGCAATCGTGTCCGAACATCAGTCGTCTTCGGACAACTTTCGTGATTTCAAAGGCAATCGTGTCCGAACATCGGTCGTCTTCGGACAGCTTTCGTGATTTCAAAGGCAATCGTGTCCGAACATCAGTCGTCTTCGGACAGCTTTCGTGATTTCAAAGACAATCATGTCCGAATTATATTCCTTCCGTAGATTTTTATGGTTAAATCGGTTCCAAAAACAACAATTATTCCCAAAACAGCATTCAAAAAAAAAAAAGCAGGTTGCAAAACCCTGCTTAGTTCGTTGAATTTAATGAAATTAATTGATAGGTGATAGTCGTGCTGTTATTCTGCAACTCGACTTTTTTTATGACTGCTGTACCACTTGAATCACTATCCATTGTTTTTCTTACATCAATTGGAATCTCGATGGGATAAAGCCTGTACCCTTCTTTTTCTAATGTAAAGACATTTTCCTCTACTCGTTTCTCTCTTCCTTTTGTCACGATCATCGTATTTAACTCAAGAGGCATACCCATATCTTAAATCCGCTCCTCTGCTTGTTTTATCTATATATTATCATCTTTTACGCTGACTTTTCATCCACTTTGATAAATCCGAAACGACTTTTCTATTTATTTCAGGCGGGAAGTAATGTGTATACTCACTAAAATACCAACAATTAACCGGCTTATCTAATTCTCTCAGCCTTCTTTCCAGGCGATAGGCGTGTTCGACAGAGACATTACTGTCATTTACACCATGGATAATTAGGACTGGAGCAGTCAGTTTTTCTAAGGAATAGATTGGGGTTCTGTCTTGATAACGTTCCGGATATTTATGAGGGGTCCCGCCAATCACTCGTTTCATCATTCTTCGTAAATCCTTCCGTTCCATATAGGTAAGGAACATATCACTTACTCCCCCCCAGGTGACTACAGACGCAGTCTCAGGGAACTGGATTCCAGTCAAAAGGGCCATCACTCCACCACGCGAGAACCCAAAAATATGTATATCCAGAACCCTCGGCAAAGATTTTAACAGCCAAAAGGCCGCAAATGCATCTTCTCGGTCGTCCCCGGCAAAATCCTCATTGCCCTCACCGCCTTGATTGCCACGATAATAAGGCGCGAAAACAATGAACCCCTCAGCGGCAAACTGGGCAATCCTTGCTGGTCGAACTTTGCCTACATTTTTGATGCCTCCGCGTAAATAAAGGAAACCATCATACTCACCTTTTCCAATAGGTTCCGCCAACATTCCTTTGACTCTTAAACCATTGGAAAGGTAGGTGATGACCTTTAATTCAACTGTTGGATTTGGAGAAGGAAAACGCATCATCTCAACGATTTTTCCTTCAAGGTTATGGTTCATCTACACATCTTCTCTCTTTTTGTAAAATTTATAACACATAGGCATTCACACATTTTTTTCCACTTCATACGATATCTTAGGTTATTAGCCCAGATTCTTTTTAAATTTAAGGAGGCTTGCTTCATGAAAAAATCATTAAAATTCAGTTTCTCCTTGCTTCTCATCACTATACTTATGTTTTCACTAGCCGCTTGTAATAGTACCACCAAAAATGAAACGAAGAAGCTTGAAAAGGTACGTATCGCTGAAGTTACTAGGTCCATATTTTATGCTCCGCAATATGTTGCTCTAGCTAAAGGATTTTTCAAGGCAGAAGGCTTAGATGTGACGCTGACAACAACACCAGGCGGCGACAAAACCATGACAACATTAATTTCCGGAGGGGCTGACGTTGCTCTTGTTGGATCGGAAACCTCGATTTATGTATACGCGCAAGGCGCAAATGATCCGGTCATTAATTTTGCCCAATTAACTCAGACAGATGGTACATTCCTCGTTTCTAGAGAAAAGATAGATAATTTCTCGTGGGATCTGTTAAAAGGAAAAACCTTCTTAGGACAACGTAAAGGCGGCATGCCGCAAATGGTTGGCGAGTTTGTTTTAAAGAAGCATGGCATTGATCCACATAATGATTTGAACTTAATCCAGAATATTGATTTTGCTAATATTGCCAATGCTTTTGCCTCAGGAACGGGCGAATTCGTGCAATTATTTGAACCAACTGCGAGTATTTTTGAAAAAGAAGGCAAAGGTCATATTGTTGCATCCTTCGGGAAAGAATCTGGCCATGTTCCATACACCACTTTTATGTCCAAGAAAAGCTATATGAATGAAAATAAAGAAACCATCGAAAAGTTTACTAGGGCTATTTACAAAGCACAACAGTGGGTCGAATCCCATAGTGCCGAAGAAATTGCTAAAGCGGTCGAATCATTTTTCCCGGACACAGACTTAGCCATTATGACCACCGTTGTGGATCGTTATAAAACTCAAGGGTCCTTTGCCACAGATCCAATCCTCGATCAGGCGGAATGGGATAATCTTCAGAACATCATGAATGAAGCAGGAGAACTTCCAAAAGAAGTAGATCATCAAACACTTGTAAACACAAAGGTAGCTGAAAAGATTATTAACGAATAAAAGAAAGGGAGGCCGTTTCCATGAGTTTTTTGTCCGTTCAAAATATTCATCACACCTATTTTACTAAAGCCTCTGCTGCCACGGCCCTCTCCGATATTTCATTAACCGTTGAGGAGGGAGAGTTTGTCTCCCTTCTCGGCCCTAGCGGCTGTGGTAAGACGACTTTGCTTTCCATTATCTCTAGTTTGCTTAAACCAACACAAGGTACTGTTTTGTTGGAGAATAAGCCTGTAACTACCGCCAAAAACCAAATCGGTTACATGCTCCAGCAAGATTATTTGTTTCCATGGAAAACGATTGAAGAGAATATTCTGTTAGGTCTGAAATTATCGAAGCAGTTGAATGACCAAACAAGAACGACGACCCTTAACCTCTTAGAGCAAATCGGATTGAGCGGTGTGGAAAAACAACTGCCTAGGCAGTTATCTGGTGGGATGAGGCAGCGGGTAGCGCTTGTCCGGACCCTCGCCACAGAACCAAAACTGCTAATGCTCGATGAGCCCTTTTCTGCTCTCGATTATCAAACAAAATTGAAACTTGAAGACCTAGTTTCACAAACATTAGATGACTTTGGCAAAACCGCTATACTCGTGACACATGATATTGGTGAAGCAATTGCTATGAGTGACCGTGTCTATTTGCTTTCACCTAGTCCAGGCAGGATTTATAAAACATTTACAATGCCCGATGAACTAAGAAAAATCTCCCCGTTTGAAGCAAGAAATCATGAAGCATTTTCAAACATCTTTCAAACCATATGGAAGGAGTTGGAATCTCTTGAGCGAGAAAAAGATTAAGCTAGAACTCCTCCATAGAAACTATATTCAATCGTTAAAAGTTGAAAAAAGATGGGTGAGATTTTATCAAGCAATTATCTTTGTCGTCTTTTTTGCTAGTTGGGAATTTTTCAGTCAAAAACAGTGGATTGACCCGCTTCTTTTTAGTTCTCCGTCGAAAATTTGGAACTTGCTTCTGGAAAAGATTAATGATGGAACATTAGTCAACCATATTGGGGTGACCTTAACAGAAACGGTCTTAGGATTTATTCTTGGCACACTTCTCGGTACGTTATTAGCGGCTATTCTTTGGTGGTCACCAATGATTTCAAGGGTGCTAGACCCTTATCTAGTCGTCTTAAATGCCATGCCAAAAGTCGCATTAGGGCCGATTTTGATTGTTGCGCTTGGGCCAGGATATCCGTCAATTATTGCCATGGGTGCGATAATCTCGATTATCATTACCACGATCGTTGTTTATACCTCATTTAAAGAGGTAGATCCGAACTATCTAAAGGTACTCCAAACATTCGGAGCCACCCGTTTGCAATGCTTCAAGGAAGCAATTCTCCCTGCTAGTTTTCCGACGATTATATCTACCTTAAAGGTAAATGTCGGCTTATCATGGGTCGGTGTTATTGTTGGGGAATTCCTTGTGTCCTCCAGAGGACTGGGCTACATGATCATTTATGGCTTCCAAGTATTTAATTTCACCCTTGTTTTCTTATCACTCTTGATTATTGCCGTAATTGCCACTATTATGTACCAACTCGTAGAATTACTCGAGAAAAAACTTATCAAGGAATAGCAGATATAGAAAAGCGGAGCCGCCTTGATTAGGGGCGACAGGCATAAGACGAGCCGGCGAGAAGGTTGCTCTTTAACCTTCTGACGGATTAGACCTGCGAGCCCCTAGGCGCTGGAGCTAGACATTGTCTGCTATTCCCTTTCACTTTTTAGCTTTTGTATAAGTTTTACACATTGCTCAACAACCTGATCTTTCATTATAAAGCTGTATGTATCTCCAAATCGCTCCGATAAAATATCACCTTGAACTAGCACGGGGCCATTGGTTTCGTAGTAACCAGACGTTTTCTCTATCCTTTTAACTTTCCCCCAAAAAACGATTTTTACAAATGACCTGTTAGGTTCAGAAATTTTATACTCAGCCAAAAATGTTAGTTCAGCTAATCTTGCACCTGTCTCTTCAAATACTTCTCGTCTTGCTGCCTCTTCGAGTGATTCCCCAGACTCACTTTTTCCTCCTGGAAATTCAAGTCCCCTTTTTTTATGGTTGGTCAAAAGCCACTCATCCCCATGTTGGCAGATGACTAACACATGTTTTGCTTTCTCTTGAAAAGAATTTGAACTAAAAGACAATTCAACTTGATTTCCATTTTCATCTAAAAAATGTATCATCTTATATTCCGCCTCAACATTTATTGCTCTTATTATAATCAAAAAAAGAAAAATCCTAAAGGAAGGATTTTTCTTACAAATTATTTTGGTAATATATTCATGCTTTCAATGTGACTTTTTGATTCTTCATCACCCAGCTTATGCAGCATTCCGTACACTTGTTGGAGTGTATTATCATAAGCATCGTTTTCACGGTCGTAATGATACTCGACATATGGAACATGGGCTCGAAAGAAGTTCTTCCATTCGGTTGAATAGTTTTGATTAAATAATTCACGCAGTTGAGTAATTTCTTCATCACTTGCCTGGATTTTATAACTCCATGTTGAACTTGTGGCACTTTGCGAAATTTCACCGCTCCCTACATCAATATAATAGGTTTTCTTTTGCTCATCCATTATGTTCATCCCCTTTTACTCATTAGTAATTTGCAAATAGAAAAAATTTATTCTCTGCCAAATTTCGATTCATTTTTTAAGAACGAATACGGTATAATAAACACACACCAAAGAAACAGACTTTTCTGTCAATTTACAAAAACGAAAGTTAGAATTATTTTATCTTTAAAAGGGAAAAGAATATAACAAGGAGGTGTACAAAATGAAATTAGTCGATGAATTATATGAAATGTACCGAAATAAGTTAACCGGTGACGAAGAAGATATTGATATGCTGGCATTTGCTTTCTTAGAAGAAATGTCACATGAGGATTTACTTGCATTAATCCAAGACATGGATAAACAGGAATTATATAATCTAATGGGCATTTATTTAATTGAAAGTTTAAAAGGTAAATTTGCCCAAGAAGAGTACGGCCAGCATCGCACGAATACTTATCATCCTCGAAATATTCATTGATTATACATAATAGTGTAGAAACGGAAGCCAAAACAGAGGGCTTCCCTTTTTCTTTTCTCAACAAAACATAAATCATGTTACAATAGAGTAAAAAAGGAGGCCGCCTACAGAAATGTATGTAGTAGCCGTAATTTGTATCATGATTGTTATCGTAGTTCTAATTCTAGCCGTGGGCACCACTTCTAAAGCCTACACTTATAAACACACGGTAGACCCAATAGAAAATAACCCGCATCTTGACCAAGAAAAAAATCAGGATGAAAAGAAAGGTTAAAAAAATTCCTATTCACGTCGAATAGGAATTTTTTATAATATTAAGCAAAAACCTTTTTTAGGTCTTCTTTGCTTTGCTCAAGCCAGAAACGCATTAAACGCTTCGCTCCTTCTAGGTCATGCAGTTTTGCTTGACCGCATTGTCTTTCATTTGCAGCAGGAATTTCAATAATTTCAAGGGCATCTTTCATTGTATCTTCCATAAGATCAATGATTTCCTCCACAGTAGGTTCGCCGCTAACAACTAGGTAATAACCGGTTTGACAACCCATTGGTGAAATATCGATAATATCGAAGTGGTCATACTTCTCAGAATGCTTACGAAGATTAAAAGCAAGCAAGTGCTCTAATGTATGAATCACATCTGGTTTCATTGCTTGTTTATTTGGCTGGCAAAAACGAATATCATATTTATTAACAACACCGTCACTACCAACTTTGTGAACACCACAATGTCTCACATAAGGGGCTTTAACAGCGTTATGATCTAAATCAAAGCTTTCAACTGAAGGCATCGAAATCACTCCTTTTTTTATCTACTAGTATCATACAATAAATTCCGAGTTTTTTCATCCACTTACATTTATTTAACAATTTAGACGTTACTTTTAATTTATGGTATGTTGTAGATAATTGTCATAAAGGAGTGTTACGAATGGTAAAAAAATTTTTCCTAACTATTATTCGGTTTTATCAAGTTGTTATCTCACCATTAAAACCACCCACCTGCCGGTTTTATCCGACATGTTCTCATTATGGGGCAGAAGCAATTCAACGGTTTGGTGCCTTAAAAGGCGGCTGGCTTACGATTAAAAGGATATCAAAATGTCATCCGTTTCATCCGGGAGGGTTAGACCCAGTTCCCGAAAAGGATTCACATTAATTCTTATAACCATCCACAATAAGATCCAGTTTCCCTGTCTTAGGATCAATAACTAAGCCATGCACAGGAACATCCTTCGGCATTAATGGATGATTTTTAATAATATCTACGCTGTGTTCTACGCTCTCGGTTACATTGTCAAACCCATGCAGCCATTCTTTTATATTAATCCCTGAATATGTAAGCGTATCGATCGTTTCCTCCGATATTCCCCGTTCTTTCATGTTTTCAATTACTGGTTCTGCCTTCATACCGCTCATCCCACAATCATAATGAGCAATCACCAAAACCTCTTGAGCCTTTAATTGATAAAGAGCAATCAATATACTTCTCATCACACTGCCAAATGGGTGTGAGATCAAGGCACCAGCATCTTTGATTATTTTCGCATCGCCATTTCCCAAGTTTAATGCTTTGGGTAATAGTTCGAGCAGCCTTGTATCCATACATGTTAGGATGACCATTCGTTTATTTGGGAATTTGGTTGTTTCATACTTTTCATACTCATGGTCTTCCACAAATTTTTCATTAAAGTCTAGAATCTCATTCAACAATTTTGAGTTATTCAAGTTAACCACCCTTCCTTTTTTCTATCTAAGCATACATAATATTTGATGAAGAAACAAAATTTTATACTTGCTTTTGAAGAAAATTTTTTGTAAGATACTAATGGAAATCGGAATCGTTCCGTATTATGTAGTTATATTAATTCAGAATTCAAAAAAAATTTCGGAAATAAATCGTAATAAATCCGATTTATAAACATATGAAGGAGTTCCTATGAAGAAAATCATCCTTATCTTATCAATTCTTTTACCACTAAGTCTGTTCATGTCCGCGTGTTCAAATGGTAAAGAACAAGACCAAAAAAAGAAGGACCAGTTAACCATTTATACCACTGTATTTCCACTTCAATACTTTACTTCACAAATAGGTGGAAAATATGTAAATGTTAACACGATCTATCCACCTGGGGCAGATGAACATACATTTGAACCTTCCCAAAGGGATATGATGAAGTTAGCTGATTCAGACTTATTTTTCTATATCGGGCTTGGGCTTGAAGGGTTTGTAGAAAAATCAAAAGAAACATTGAAAAATGAACATGTCAAACTAGTACCTACCGCAGAGAACATTGATCTCCCAAAATCGACGGATACACATGATGAGGAAGAAGATCACCATGACACAGACACACATACAGATGTCAACCCACATGTATGGCTTGACCCAATTTATTCAAAGGAAATGGCAGCTGTCATCCGTGATGCATTAATTAAACAGATGCCGGAGCACAAAGATCTATTCAATAAAAATTTTCAACAACTTGCCCTTAAATTAGATGAACTTAATACCAATTATGAACAGACAATTACAAAGGCAAAGCATAAAAAGATCATCGTTACACATGCAGCGTTTGGTTATTGGGAAAAACGATATGGAATTGAACAAATTAGTATATCAGGTCTTTCGACTGCCAATGAACCTACTCAAAAGGAGTTAGAAAAAATCATTTCCATTGCGGAGGACGAAGGATTACACTATATGCTATTCGAACAAAATGTCCAATCGAAACTTGGAAAAATCGTTCAAAAAGAAATTGGAGCTAAAGCATTACCTATTCATAACCTTGCTATATTATCGAAAGAGAATATTATAAAGAAAGAAACATATTTTTCATTAATGAATCAAAATCTTGAATCATTAAAAACAGCTTTAAACAACTAAATCGATACAGAAATGAACCAGACTAACCTGGTTCATTTTTTATATTTTCTCCTAAAATACAAATTTCTCTTTCAATTGCAAGACTTGCTGAAGTCGTTTCTCGTTAATCTCAAAACCAATCCCAGGACTTGAAGGTACGGTTACAGAACCTTTATGAACGTTTACTTCCGGAGTAATAATATCTTCTTCCCAAAAGCGGTTTGATGAAGAAATATCCCCTGGGATTGAAAAGCCTGGTAAAGAAGCAAGTGAAATATTATGGGCCCTGGAAATTCCGAATTCAATCATCCCTCCACACCAGACATGTATCCCCTTTTCAAAGCAATAATCATGAATACGTTTCGCTTCATTCAAACCTCCGACCCTGCCCACTTTAATATTAATCACTTTGCAACTTCCGAACTCGATTGCTTTTCGTGCATCATCAAAACTGTTAATACTTTCATCTAAACAAATGGGTGTTTTGATTTCCTTTTGAAGCAACGCGTGTTCAAGGATATCATCAACGCTGAGCGGCTGCTCAATCATCATTAAATTGAAGTCATCAAGAGCTTTAATTCGATCCATATCAGCTAATGTATAGGCAGAATTCGCATCAGCCATGATTGCAATATCAGGATACACACGGCGAATTTCAGACAGTAAGGAATAGTCTAGTTTTGGACTAATTTTTACTTTAATGCGCTGATACCCCTCCTGAAGATATTGGTCAATCTGCCGGAGTGCGTTTGTAGTTGAATCCGTCGCGACCACCACACCTGCTGCAACAGCCGAATATATGCCTCCAAGGGCTTTTGACAATGGCTGCGAATGACATTTTGAATATAAATCCCATAAAGCCGTTTCTAAAGCAGCTTTAGCCATATTGTTCCTACGTACCGAACTAAAAAGCTGAGACACCTGCCGAGGATGATCGATGGGATTTTTTTGAAGAAGTGGTATTAGAAAATCAGTGATCATATGTAAACTTGTTTTAACTGTTTCTTCTGTATACCACGGAGTCGAAAAAGCAACACCCTCACCGTATCCTGAAACACCATCTGAATTATTTATTTTAATGATAATCCCCTCACGCACCTCTACCGTACCTAAATGGGTCAGAAACGGGTCCTTTAACGGCATTTCAATGACATTTATCTCGATGGAGTTTAGCTTAATCAATGGTGATGCCCTCCTTTATCCACTCACGGAGTTCTCGTCGAAGCAGTTTTTTCGAGGCATTTCTCGGCAGTTCCTTCGTAAAATAAAATGCTTTTGGCACTTTATATTTGGCCAATTTTTGTTGGCAAAATTGTTTAAGTTCTTCGCCCGAAAGGTTTGCTCCGTTTCTTGTCACAATAAAGGCTATTGGTATCTGCCCCCACTCCGCATTCTCTGCATGTGTCACACCTGCCTCGCTCACATCAGGATGTGACAATAAGACAGCTTCTATTTCTGCGGGGTAAATATTTTCTCCCCCTGAAATAATTAGGTCTGAACGCCGGTCGAGGACATATAAGAATCCCTCTTCGTCCTGGTAACCAATATCACCGGTATGGAACCAACCATTCCTAAACTTTTCTTTTGAAACTTCCGGTCGAAATAAATAGCCAGGAGTAACATTGGGGCCTTTAATGACAATTTCACCAGGAATATCCGGCAGCGCCACATTACCATCCTCAGTTACGATTTGGATTTGTGAGGGGAACAACGGCTTGCCTGCAGAACCCAGCCTTGTCAAACTGTATTCAGGTGCAAGTGTAACAATTTGTGAAGAGGATTCGGTCATGCCATAAGTTTGGAATACAGGGATATCTTTTTCGACACATGCTTGAAGTAATGGTAATGGTGCGGGTCCACCTCCAAGAAGCATACAGCGGAATTGTTTTGAAAGGCGCCGTTCTTCAAGAGCTTCAACGATTCTTGTCAAGGTAGTTCCAACAACAGACATAATCGTCACCCTCTTGTCATTGATATCAGCAATTATCTTTTCCACATCAAAATGGTCATGAAGAACAATTGGCATGCCATAAATGACACTCCGCATGAGTATGGAATAGCCGCTAATATGGAACAATGGAACATTACATAGCCAGCAATCCCCTTCCATAAAGCCTAAATTTAAGGCTGAACCAACGGAACTCCACCAGTGATTTCCATAGGTTTGAATTACCCCTTTGGGATTACCTGTGGTTCCTGATGTATACATAATGGTGCATATATCGGAAAGCGATATTTCTTCAATGATATTCGGCACGTGCGTGACACAGGAAAATATATCGTCTTTTGTTAAGATTTTTAGCGATGGAATTCTTTTCTTTATGATGGATTTGGTTTCAAAAAAAGAATCATCAAGAATTAATGAAACTGCCTTTGAATCGTTAAGCTGCCAGGAAAGTTCTGAAGGAGAGAGGCGATTATTCAATATCACGGATCTAACTCCTAATAACTGAAGGGCAAATAATATAACAACTGTATCAATATTGTTTTTTAATAAAACACCCACATATTGGTTTTTTTGAAAACCTACTCCTTGTAGTTTCCCTGCAACCTGGTAAGAAAGTCGGTAAAGTTCTTCAAAGGTTACTACTTCTTCTTGAAAATAAATCGCAGTTCGTTTAGGAGTTAGAAACGCTCTTTTCTTCAAAAAATTAGGCATCATTTCATTTTGCATAATGGTTCACCTTTCTTAATCTGTCTAGCTAAAAGACCCATTTCGATTAAAAACAGCTTGATGGAGACCATCAAGCTGCTGAGAAAAGCGCAAGCGCCCGTTTAGCTGCGTATGGACTGGAGCACTTTGACTAAGATAAAGGAAACACGGAGAGTGTTAGCGATCCGATGTTGACTTATCGAAAGGAAAAGAGCGAAGTCCACTAGCCGCTGGGCGCTGGAGCTAGACAGTTATCTTCATTCAAAAACTTAAACTTATCGTTTTACTAATATGATCAAGGAAAACGTGGGAATTTCCCAAAGTCAGGCTTACGTTTTTCTTTAAAGGAATCGCGTCCTTCTTTTGCTTCATCTGTTGTATAGTAAAGCAGGGTTGCATCCCCAGCAAATTGTTGTAGTCCAGCTAAGCCGTCTGTATCTGCATTCATTGCTGCCTTCAAGAAGCGCAAGGCTGTAGGACTTTTCTCAAGAATTTCATTACACCACTGAATCGTTTCTTCTTCTACTTTTTCAAGTGGAACAACCGTATTAACTAAGCCCATATCAAGTGCTTCTTGAGCATTATATTGACGGCATAAGTACCAAATCTCACGAGCTTTTTTATGACCAATGATTCTTGCAAGATAACCAGAGCCATAGCCTGCATCAAAACTTCCAACCTTTGGACCAGTTTGCCCAAATACTGCGTTGTCAGCCGCAATCGTTAAGTCACAAACAACGTGAAGAACATGGCCGCCGCCTATCGCGTATCCTTTTACCATCGCGATAACAGGTTTTGGAATCACACGGATAAGGCGTTGAAGATCAAGAACATTTAGGCGCGGAATCTGATCCTCGCCGACATATCCTCCATGGCCGCGTACACTTTGGTCTCCACCCGAACAAAATGCTTTATCTCCAGCACCTGTTAGGATAATAACCCCTATACTTGCATCATCACGCGCATAGGCAAATGCGTCAATCAATTCAGAAACTGTTCTCGGTGTAAATGCATTATGTACATGTGGACGGTTAATGGTAATTTTGGCAATACCATTAGATGTTTCATATAAAATTTCTTCATATTTGCGTCCCGCAATCCATTCTACTGTCAAAATAATCTCCTCCTTTATTTATTTTCATTCGACAAAAAGTCACTTACTATTGTACCAAACTTTTCAGGTTCTTCCACATGAATTGCATGCCCGCTTTCCTCAATCACTACCCAAGAGCTATTTTTTAGCTCCTTCATCATATGACTCGCAATCGAACAAAACTTATGATCCTCCGCACCTGTTAAAAGCAAAACTTCACAAGTTAATTCACTTAACCTGCCCCACCAAGATGATTGGGACCCAGTGCCCATTCCAAGTAAACTGTTGGCTAGGCCGTTGGGCGAATTATTCAAACGCTGTTCCCTAATCTTTTTCTGAGTTTCCCTTGGAAGGCGCTTCATGGTGGAAAAAAGGGGAATCTCTTCCCAATAATCCACAAACGCTTTGATTCCCTGTTCCTTAATAAAGTTAGCAAGTTCGGCATCTTTCATACGGCGATGTTTTTTTTCGACTTCCGTCGCCAGGCCTGGTGAAGTACTCTCAAGTATTAATTTTCGGACACGCCCTGGATACAAAATGGCAAAGGTTAATGCAAGTCTTCCACCCATGGAATAACCAAGAAGATCTACTTGCTCAATCTCCATTTGATCAAGGATCGTGTTTAAATCAGAAGCAGCAGCATTCATTTGATATCGATTCAGTGCCTCGGGGGACTCTGTTTTTCCATGTCCAATAATATCAGGGATAATCAGCTTTGTCGACTTTCCCCAGCTTTCATAAAATGGAGCCCAAGTGGCAGAGTCTCCCGTAAAACCGTGCAGCAATACAAGGGGAACAGGGCCAAGTTCGTCACCACAAACTTCGACATAGTAACGGCTCCCATCGATAACGATATACATTTATTGTTCACCTTTGACAAAGTTTGATATTTCCTGGGAAACATAGCCCCAAAATTCGCGGTGTTCGTCACGATTCCGCTCTCTGTTGGTTTCCAACTCGAATACATTTATCCCGGTCGAATTGATGGATTTCCTCATTTCCGCACCAAAATGATCCCAATCCTTTATTCTTATGTAATTTCCATTAAACATCTTAACAGCATGCTCAAAATTAATTCCGAGCGGAGTACCGAACAAAAGTTCAAAGTTTTCCGGATGCTCTGATTGCGGGAGGAAGGAGAAAATTCCGCCGCCATTATTATTGATTAGAATTATATTAATATTTATATTGTATAGTTTTGCTGCAATCAACCCATTTAAGTCATGGAAAAAGGTTAAATCACCAAGGACAAGGTACAAGGATGATGAGTTTAATGCAGCACCCAAAGCCGTAGAAACGGTACCGTCGATTCCATTCGCTCCCCTATTTGCCATTACTTTAATTGTTTTATGATTACTAAGAAAAAAGCTATCTAAGTCACGGATTGGCATACTATTGCCTACAAATAGTGCAGCTCCTTCAGGGAGCATATCAGCTAATTGATAGAACAGTCTGCCTTCGCTTAAATCTGTTATATCGCTAAGCGATATCATCGTTTCTTTTGATATTTGGTTAACCCTTTTCCAAGCTGTTAGGAAATCGACAGAAGATTTCTCATCTGTATATGTTTCTATTTTCTCGCAGAATAACGATTCATTACAGAAAATCATATTTGTTGATAACGATGCTGGGTCACGCCACCCACCGCCGCCATCGATCACATACTGATCAGCGTCTCCATTTTCTTTTATAAAAATTGTTAATGCTTTAGAAATGGGCATTGCTCCAAATCTAAGAATAACATCCGGCTTTAAGAAGACTTTTGCATCGTCGTTTCTTAAAAAGGTATCATAGGCTTCAATAATATTATCAAGGCTATGTTTCCCACTTCTTAACTGTGACAAGGGGTCAGCAATAATCGGGAATTTAAGTTTTTCAGCTAGCCGCGTTACAGCCTCAGAAAAAATATCATCGACAATAGTTCCACATACAATAATTCCTCTATTTGTTTTTGACAGTTTTTCGGCAATTTCTTTAAATTGTTCTTCTGCCATTGTTAAATCCCCAGTATGAACTTTCACATAGCCGTTCGGACGTTCACGAAGCTGGAAGAGTTCATCATCCAGCTTGGGTACTAATGGTTCCCTAAAAGGAAAATTCAAATGTACAGGACCAGAAGGCGCACTTTTTGCAATGGCTACCGCTCGTGCACAAATGGTTCGAGCATAACGAATGATTTCATCACTTTTTTCAGGTAAAGCCATTTCAGAAAACCACTTTACATGTTTCCCATATAAATGGATTTGATCGATTGCTTGTGGTGCACCTACTTCTCTGAGTTCATGAGGCCGATCTGCAGTTAACACAATCAAAGGTACTCGTGCATACCGCGCTTCAACAATTGCAGGGAAATAATTCGCTGCGGCCGTACCTGAAGTACAAAGGATTGCAACTGGTTTATTTAAAGACTTGGCTATTCCTAAAGCAAAAAAAGCAGCTGACCGTTCATCCACATGTATATGAACATTAAGATCAGGATGCTCTGCCATAATCATCGCCATAGGAGTGGACCGAGAACCAGGGCTGACAACCACATCGGTTACTCCCGTGAAGATAAGTTCTGAAACAATAGCTGCTATATAGGCTGTTAATGATTCTTGATGATCCATATCAATTTCCTCCAAGGGCTCGGAGCATAGGTTTAAATTTCAAACTCGTCTCCAAATATTCACTTTCTGAGTCAGAATCTGCTACAACTCCACATCCTGCAAACAACGAAACTTCTTCCCCCTGAATGAGTCCAGAGCGAATGGAAACAGCAAATTCACCATTTTTTCTATAATCCATCCAGCCTAATGGGGCAGCATAGAAACCACGATCCAGTTGTTCTACTTCTCTAATTTTAACAACTGCTTCCTCTTTCGGAAGTCCGCCCAAGGCTGGTGTTGGGTGTAGTCTTTCGACCAATAGCATCAGTGAAGCATCTTTATGACATTTTCCGACCACAGGGGTATACAAATGCTGTATATCTCTTATCTTCATTAAATGTGGCTTTTTAGGTAAAATAATTTCTTGGCAAGATTCTTCCAGAGCTTCTTTTATCATTTCCACAACAAAGCCATGCTCTTTCAAGTTTTTTTGGTCATTTAATAACATCTGACCCAATTTTAGGTCTTCCTCTTCTGTTTTGCCTCGTGAGATGGAACCAGCAAGACACGTTGAGTACACTTCATTTCCTTGCTTTTTCACCAGTCTTTCAGGGGAGGCGCCAATAAAACAATCACCATTTGATTCAAATGCAAAAATAAAGCTTTCATGCTGCTGCATATACAAATTATTTAGGACATCCTCTGCCATAACTTGGCCGTCAAACACAAGCCTCAATTCACGAGCAAGCACAACCTTTTTTAGCGGACCATCTGTTAATTCCTTCACAACTCCATCAACAGTTTTCTTCCACATCTCAGGTCCAATCTCTTTCATTTCCAGAAGTGCAGCGGCCGAATTTTTGGGGTCATTTTGATGGAGAGCATTTAAAATTTCATTTCTCTCTTCGCTTACTGTTTTAAATAAGTGAGGATCCTCATGAGGAGTACAAACCGTATTTGTTGTTAAAAACGTTTGACCTTCAATAATACTCAATAAATATTTCGGCAGATGGAACAAAGAATTGGCGTACTCCGACCACAGGTCGGTTTTTTCTTTGTAGGGGTCAAACGAAAAGCCGCCGAACATAACTGGCCCTACACCCATTTCGGTATATGGATTAAAAATAAGGCTATCCCTTAAAAATTTTTCCCATTCTTTTTCAACATGAAAAAAGCGGTCAGAAGCCTGATCCGACTGAATTTGTTTAGAAATCCCGAGTCCAATAAGTACGGTTTCATCTGTTGGGTCTTTCCAAAAGAATCGTTCACCGCGAAATTGTTCTTTTCCTATATTAAAAAATGATAGTGGGTTTATCGTGTCCATTTTATGAACTTCACTAATTAAAATGGGCCGGCCTAGTTCTTTTGCGCGTTTGACAGCCAAAAGACCACGTTCCATTATTTCCAATTCTTGAATGGTAATCAAACAAATCCCTCCAAAACAGCCGAAATGACTGTTATCCATTCATATTAAAGCAATTTTTAGCATACTACCTTCATTGTAAAGAAGTCAGTAATACTTGTCACTAGCAAACCTGCTCCATTCCCTATTATATCTTAAGATTTCACCTAATTGATAAAATCAGCTCTCACATTGATTTTTTCATTTTTATCATTTTCCCACCAACCATCCAATAATAATCAAACAGGTATAATCTTCTAGATTTGATAGGAAAAATTAATTGACACTATTCCTTGAATTACATACACTTAGTTTTGGGCACGGCCCATTTTTACATCGAACCTAACCTTTTATATAGAGAAAGAAACTAAAAAAGGGAGAGAAGAATATGCAACCAACTATACAGAAGAATTCTGAACCTGTAGTTGAATCAAACCGCGGCTTTCAAGTATGGTGGCAAATGACCCGTCCCCATACATTAACTGCTGCATTCGTACCTGTTCTGCTTGGTACGGCCCTATCACTTAAACATGGGAACATTCATTTTGGTCTATTTTTTGCCATGCTTATAGCGAGTTTATTGATTCAAGCTGCAACCAATATGTTTAATGAATATTTCGATTTCAAACGCGGGCTGGATACTGCTCAATCTGTTGGAATTGGCGGCACCATTGTTCGTGACGGAATAAAGCCAAAAACAGTCCTAAATCTGGCATTTGTCTTTTATGGAATTGCCTTATTATTAGGGATCTATATTTGTGCTAATAGCAGCTGGTGGTTAGCAGCTGTGGGGTTAATTTGTATGGCTGTGGGATATTTTTACACTGGAGGTCCTTTCCCGATTGCTTATACACCATTTGGTGAAATTCTTTCCGGATTCTTTATGGGAATGCTGATTATTTTAATCTCCTTCTTTATCCAAACGGGAACAGTCAGCACCACGAGTATTCTCGTCTCTGTTCCAAGTATGATATTGGTTGGGATGATTATGTTATCAAATAACATCCGCGACCTAGATGGCGACAAAGAAAACGGGCGTAAAACAGTGGCCATTCTAATTGGGAAAAAACGTGCCATTTACTTATTAACAGGGATGTTCACTTTTTCATTTCTTTGGGTCTTGGGACTTATCATTTTGGGTATTTTGCCAGTTTGGACAGCACTTGTGATCCTTAGCGCTCCAAAGGCTATTAAGGCTACTAAAGGCTTTATTGAAAACACGATTCCAATTAAAATGGCACCAGCCATGAAAGCTACGGCACAAACAAATACTATATTTGGATTTTTATTAGCGATTGGAATATTTATTGGGCATTATCTATAAAAAAAGGCTTCTGCTCTGGCAGAAGCTTTTTTTTAATGCAGGGGCTTAATCCCCCATATATCATCAGCGTATTCCTTAATGGTACGGTCGCTTGAAAAGTAACCAGCTTGGGCGATATTTCTTAAGCTCATTTGCTGCCAACGTAATCGATCAGTAAATGTTTCACCAATTGAACGTTGTATATCCGCATAGGATGCAAAATCCTTTAAGACAAAATATTGATCATTTTCCTGAAGGAGCGAATCAAATATTGGTTCAAATTCATTATTTGCCCCAGGGAAAAATCCATTAACAAGTTGATCTACTGCTTGGCGAATCCGATAATCATGGTGGTAATATTCATCAGATTGATAACCGCCGTACTGATAGTAGTGTAGAACCTCATCAGCGGTTAATCCAAACGTGAATATATTGTCATTACCGACTAATTCACGAATTTCAATATTGGCACCATCTAAAGTTCCTACCGTTAATGCTCCATTTATCATAAATTTCATATTTCCTGTCCCGGAGGCTTCCTTACTTGCAGTAGAGATTTGTTCACTCACATCTGCTGCAGGGAAGATTTTTTCCGCAAGCGAAACACGATAATTTTCTAGAAAGATCACTTTCATTTTATCGCCGATTACTGGGTCATTGTTTACCTTTTCCGCTACAGAATTTATTAATTTGATGATTTTCTTTGCATAATAATAGCCTGGCGATGCTTTGGCACCAAAAATAAACACTCTAGGAACAACAGGGTAGCTTGAATCTTCTTTTAGCCGGTTATACAGATGCATAATATGTAAAACATTTAAAAGCTGCCGCTTATACGCATGCAGACGCTTTACTTGTACATCAAAAATAGCATTAGTATCCACCGCAGTTCCCGTTTTCTCGAGAATAACTTTCGCAAGCGTTTGTTTGTTTTCATTTTTTATTTTTAACAGTTGTTCCAAAAACGAAGGATCATTTTGATAATGGAGCAGTTGGGAAAGTTCTGTTGCTTGATAGGTCCAATCGGAACCGATGGTTTCTGTAATGAATGAAGATAATTTTGGATTTGCTTTTAACAGCCAGCGCCGATAGGCAATTCCGTTTGTCTTATTATTAAATTTCTCAGGAAACAGTTGATAAAATTGATTCATCTCACGCTTCTTTAAAATTTCTGTATGCAGTTTTGCCACACCATTAACACTAAAACTTCCAACAATGGCTAAATGAGCCATTTTCACATAATTATCGGCTATAATGGCGAGTTCCCTAATCCGATCCCAGTCCCCAGGAGTTTGTTCCCACAAATCCTTGCAAAATCTTTCATTGATTTCTTCTACAATCATATAAATCCTTGGAAGCAGCGGTTGGAAAATATGTATCGGCCACTTCTCTAAAGCCTCAGACAATGTCGTATGATTCGTGTAGGAAATGGTTTGTTTGGTAATATTCCATGCCTGTTCCCAATCATACTCTTCTTCATCAAGCAGAATCCTCATTAGTTCTGGAATGGCTAATACAGGGTGCGTATCATTGATATGAATACAGATATGTTCATGAAGTTGTTTCAAGCTGCTGTGTTGCTTTCGATAGGTCTTTAAAATAGATTGAATACTGGCAGATACTAAAAAGTATTGCTGTTTCAAGCGTAAAATCTTTCCTTCATCATGGGTATCATCAGGATATAAAAACTCCGAGATCATTTCCGTTTCCCGTTTATATTTTAAGATATCCTTATGTAAGGGAAATTGAGAAGGTTCAGCATTCCAGAGTCTTAATGTATTAATTGTTTTTGACTGATACCCAATGACAGGCATATCGTGTGGCACAGCCGTAACTGTTTCAGTATTTAGGTGATGAAAAACAAGGCGGCCGTTTTCCATCTTTGCTTCGACTTTACCCCAAAAAGGAATTTTAATAGAACTATCAGTTTTACGTATTTCCCATACATTACCATTTTTTAACCATTGTTCCGGCAATTCAACTTGATAGCCATCAACAATTTTTTGTTCAAATAAACCATGTTTATAACGAATTCCATGACCATGGCCAGGTAGGCTTAGAGAAGCTAATGAATCTAGAAAACAAGCGGCTAATCTTCCTAAGCCGCCGTTTCCTAAGCCTGCATCTGCCTCAAATTCCTCTAGCTCACCTAAATCTATACCTAATTCTCTCAAACCAACTTGAACGGTTTCTTCCACCCCGAGATTGATTAGATTTTGTCTAAGTAATTTCCCCAATAAATATTCAATGGAGAGATAATAAACCTGCTTTCCCTTTGCTGCTAGATGTTTCTCATTTGTAGTAATCCAATCTGCACTAACAAATTCACCAATCATCATACCAAGTGTTTGATAATGGTCTCTGGCTGAGCTATCTGAGAAGCTCTTCCCACATACCATCTCAATCCTTTTTAGAAAGCTTTCTTTAAACTCGACCGTATTAGAAAACATGTGTTTCACTCCTTGCAACGATCTCTGCATATAATTGATTATAGCTATACGCTGACTGTGCCCAGCTATAATCCATTTCCATTGCTTGTTTTACAATGGAGTTCCACGAATGTGAATCATGGTAAACACTTAGAGCTCGTTTAATCGTATAGAGCATATCGTGGGCATTAAAATTGGAGAAGGAGAATCCGTTTCCTTTTCCTGTAAATTCGTTCCAAGAGTTTATTGTATCATTTAAACCGCCTGTTTCCCTAACAATCGGGATAGCTCCATATTTCATGGCGATCAATTGTCCAAGCCCACAAGGTTCAAATTGGGAAGGCATTAAAAATAAATCGGCAGCTGCATAAAGTTTATGGGCAAGCCCTTCATTAAAACCTGTATGAACTTTTAATTTTTCAGGATAAATCCGTGCCGCCTGTCTTAAATGTTCTTCGTATTCATAATCCCCTGTACCCAAGACAATTACCTGGACGTCCTCCTGCAAAATTTCACGAAGTACACACTTAACTAGATCAAGGCCTTTTTGCTTTGTCAGTCTTGTAATCATCACTAATAAAGGTGTACGTGACGACTGAGGCAATCCAAAGTGATCTTGGATCTCACTTTTATTTACCATCTTTTTCTGATGATGATTAACCGTATAAGTTTGATAAATTAATGGATCTTTTGCAGGATTATAAAAATCTTCATCAATCCCGTTTAGAATTCCAATCAGATCCTCTTTTCTTGATCTTAATAAACCATCTAATTTTTCACCATAAGCAGGTGTTTGAATTTCCTCTTTATAGGTTGGGCTTACTGTCGTAATTTTGTCCGCTGCGACAAGTGCCCCCTTCATATAATTAATATTTCCGAAAAACTCTAAGTGACCGGAATGAAAAGAATTATAATCCATTCCTAACAAATCTCCTAATACCTCTTTCGGAAATATCCCTTGGAATTGCAGGTTATGAATGGTAAACACCGTTCGTATGTGACCATATTCTTTTCGTTTTTGATATTCTGTCCGTAAAAGGAAAGGAATCATTGCCGTATGCCAATCATGACAATGCAGCACATCGGGATAAAAATTAAGCTCCGCGATTGTTTCTAAAACTGCCCTATTAAAATAAGCAAATCTTTCCCCATCATCATAATATCCATATAAACCTTCTCGTTTGAAATAATATTCATTATCGATAAAATAGAAGGTTACTCCTTGATAGGTAAGTTCCTCTATACCACAAAATTGATTTCTCCAGCCTACAGAAACGGTGAACTCTTTCACCTTTTTCATTTCACTCTTAAATTCATCTGCAATGGTTCCGTATTTTGGAAGAATGACTCTAACATCAGTTCCTAAACTCTTTAATTCTTTTGGAAGGGAACCTGCAACATCGGCTAATCCTCCCGATTTTGCAAATGGTCCACATTCCGACACTGCAAATAGTACTTTCACGAGTTCATCAACGCTCCTTGTTTGGTCCCTTTACGAATCACAATTGGTGATTGTGCTGTGCCAGACAAATGCGTTCCGGCCTCCACTTTAACGTCTTTGTCTAAAATTACGGAATCAAGATAACAGTTATCTTCAATTTGGCACTTTTGCATGATGATACAATTCTTAATAACGGCACCTTTGCCAATCTTTACTCCTCGAGAAATAATACTATTTTCTACCGATCCATTGATTACACAGCCATTGGCAATCATTGAATTTCTTACTTCAGACCCCTTTACATGCTTCGTTGGTGGTTCATCCTTAACCTTAGTAAAGATTGGCTGATCATTTGGAAATAGCTGTTGCCATACTTCGGGCTGTAATAAATTCATGCTAGTAGAAAAATAGTTTTCGATTGAATCTATCATCACGGCATAACCGTCATATTCATAGTGACAAACAGAGTAAAGATCCTGAAGGTCATTAACGACATCATTCATACATGTATACCCTGTTTCATTTCGTGTTTCAATTAACTTAATCAGGAGAGATGTTTTAATTAAGTACATCTCCATTGAACCTCCATCTTTGCGATGGATTTCGGTGATGTCACAGCCAGAACGACTATGCCAATCTAGGATTGGTCTAAAGTTCATGTTGAACACTGTATTACAATTAGTAATGATTGCATACTCTTGCGTACTGCGATAAAAGAAGTCCAAATTTGCTGCAAAATTTTCAAACGAGCCGATTTTATTTCCATCAAAATCAACGATTGGAGAAGGGAAAAAGAAAAGACCATCCCGTTTTCTGTTTAAATCCCAATTCTTACCGGAACCCAAATGATCCATCAGTGAACGGTACTGCATTTTTGGAAATATTGCCACACTACGAATACCTGAATTCACCATATTTGATAACACAAAATCAATAATCCGGTAACGCCCTGCAAAAGGCAGAGCAGCGAGTGAGCGATGCGTTAATAAATCCTCTAAATCGTCATGATATGTTGTGGCGTCAATTACACCTAAAAGCTTTCTTTTCAATCAAAGTCCCTCCTGGATTTTATTAAAAAGCAGGATAAAGCCCGCTTAACATTTCATTAGTAACTAAAATAATCTCATCATCAAACGAGCGAATAACGGTCCCATCTGGAACCTTTACATCTTCTTGAACTATCGCTTTCTCAATCAAACAATTACTGCCAATGATCGCATCAGGCATGATGACAGACTCTTTAATAATTGTTCCTTTACCGACCGTCACACCTTGAAATAGAACAGATTTGTCAACTTCTCCTTCAATCGTACACCCTTCATTAATAAGTGACTCTTTTACAATTGCATCTGAAGAAATATATTGCGGCGGCTGGTTTGGATTGACAGAATAAATCCTCCATCCGTGATCAAATAAATCTAAATCGCAATCTTCACTTAACAAATCCATGTTAGCCTCCCAAAGGCTTTTAACTGTACCCACATCTTTCCAATATCCTTTAAACGGATAGGCATATAACTTCTTATTTTCCTCTAAAAGCATCGGGATTACATCTTTACCAAAATCATGACTTGAATCAGGATTTCGTTCGTCCATTTCTAAATATTCTTTAAGTATATTCCAGCTAAAAATATAAATGCCCATTGAAGCAAGATTATTCTTCGGATTGTCTGGCTTTTCATCAAAATCGGTAATTCTTAAATCTTCATCCGTATCCATGATCCCAAAACGGCTGGCTTCGTTCCATGGAACTTCTATTAAGGAAATCGTAACATCCGCTCTTTTTTCAATATGGTACTCTAGCATATTCTCATAGTTCATTTTGTAGATATGGTCACCGGAGAGAATTAACACATAATCTGGCTGGTATTGTTTAAGGTAATTTAGGTTTTGATAAATGGCACTGGCGGTCCCCGTATACCACTTTACTTCAGAAGATTCGGCATATGGAGGGAGTACAGTTACCCCGCCATCCTTTCGATCAAGGTCCCAGGCACTGCCAATCCCAATATAGGAATTTAATAATAATGGTTGGTATTGTGTTAAAACCCCGACTGTATCAATGTTTGAATTGGCACAATTACTTAATGGGAAATCAATAATACGATATTTCCCTCCAAAAGGAACCGCAGGTTTCGCTAGATCCTTTGTCAGCGAATTAAGCCTACTCCCTTTTCCTCCTGCTAATAACATGGCTACGCACTTTTTCTTTGCCATTACCTTTTCGCTCCTTTCGCTTTTTAACCGGTCTGATGATTTGAAATCCAAACGCAGGAATTGTTAAATTGATTGAATGCGGCTGGCCATGGTATGGCTCTTCTGCTGCAATGATTGTTTTTTTATTAACCAATCCAGCCCCACCGTATTCTTCATGATCACTATTGAAAATTTCGCGGTATTCACCACTTTTAGGAACACCAATGGTATAGACAGGATAACTAACGCCTGTAAAATTACAAATAACAACTAGAGTTTCATCTTCCTTTTTCCCTTTTCTTATAAAAGAATAAATAGATTGTGCACTGTTATCTGCATCTATCCATTGGAATCCGTCTTGTAAATAATCAAGTTCATAGAGAGCCTTTGATCGTTTATAAACTTTTGTTAGGAACTTGACATAAGCATTTAATTTTTGGTGCATTTCATAGTCCAATAAGTTCCAATCAAGCTGCTCTTTATCTTTCCATTCAGCAAACTGTCCTAATTCAAAGCCCATAAACAGAAGTTTTTTTCCTGGATGGGCAAACATATAACCTAACAAAAGTCTTAGCTGTGCAAATTTCTCCCAATAATCACCTGGCATCTTATCTAATAATGACTTTTTCCCGTGAACTACTTCATCGTGAGAAAAAGGAAGCATAAAGTTTTCTAAAAAGGCATATAAAAATGAAAACGTTACCTTGGAGTGAACATGAGACCGTAGAAACGGTGGTGTTTCCATGTACTCCAACATGTCATTCATCCAACCCATATTCCATTTATAATCAAAGCCAAGTCCACCGTAATTAACTGGGGTTGTAACATTTGGATATTCGGTTGAGTCCTCCCCAATCATTACAAAATTTGGATTATGCTCGTGTACTTGATTATTTAATTTTTTCAAGAAGTTAATGCCAAATGGATTCTCTCGTCTTTCATTAGTACCGTTTGGCCAGTATATGATATTTGCTACTGCATCCATACGAAATCCATCAATATGGAAATAATCAATCCAAAATAGCGCATTAGAGATAAGGAAACTTTGTACCTCACCTTTTCCAAGGTCAAAGTTTGCTGTTCCCCATACAGCATTTTCTCGATCACTTTCGGTTGAATAGGAATAAATGTGCGTCCCATCGAAACGATAAAGTCCATGCGCATCCTTGCAATAATGACCAGGAACCCAATCAAGAATAACTCCAATACCATGTTGATGCATTTGATCAACGAATTCTCTAAATTCATCCGGCGTTCCATACCTGGATGTTACCGAAAAGTAACCAATTCCTTGATAGCCCCACGATGCGTCCAGCGGGTGCTCAACAAGCGGTAATATCTCAATATGGGTAAAACCATGTTCCAATACATATGGAATAAGTTCTGCTGCCAGTTCTAAATAGGTTAGGTACTCCCCATCTTCTTTCTTTTTCCAAGACCCTAGATGCACCTCATAAATCACGGCTGGTTCTGAAAGAAGTGGCTTTTTTCCTCTTCGAGTCATCCATTGATTGTCCTGCCACTTATAATTTTCTAACGAATAAACAATCGAAGCTGTATTGGGTCTTATTTCAGAATAAAAAGCAAATGGATCTGATTTTAACAACTTCTCACCTGTTTGTGAGAAAATTTCATACTTATAAAGCTTTCCTGTTAGATCCCTGTTTACAATCAGAATCCATACTCCCTCATCGTTAACCCTTTGCAATTCATACCCTTCACCATTCCAGTTATTAAAATCCCCCGTAAGCCTAACTTCCGAAGCATTAGGGGCCCATACGCAAAATCGTGTATAAATTTTATCGGAATTCTTAAAGATATGAGCGCCAAAAAGCTGATGACTTTGGAAAAAATTTCCCTCATGAAATAAATGCAACTGATAGTCAGTCGGAAAAAACGTATTCACTGTCATGGCTCTCCTCATCCTCAATGAAAATATGTATTTCAAAAACCAATTATAAGTGTATTTTATCAATATTCCTCATAAAACTTTTTTATCTTTTCTGACAATAATCGATACTATATTCCATTAAAAACTAAAGTTCGCCATTTTTCGACACCATTCTTCAATATATCCTTCATTAATCGTCAAAAAATTATAAAAATTTTTTAATTTTTTTTATTTTTCAGCCCAAAAATGTTATTTGAAATATAATTCAAAATTAGCCTAATAGGCAGAAATGTAAGCGTTGCCAGCAGAGTTTCGAAAAAGGCATGAGTGAAAATATTATATTAATATATCATTTCTTAGTAAGGAGTTATCCGTTCGCTGATGAGTGCTTTAAGAGCCCAAGAGGGTATTTTAGGCTAGGAATAAAGGAGGAGAATTTCTGGTTGAAGTAAAACATCACGGTACATCAATAGATCTTTAGCAGCCCAGTTAAATATTGAATACAATCGAATTTTAGCAAAAGTATGCATAAAAAGACTGATAACAAAATTGTTATCAGTCTTCTATGACCCCTACGGGACTCGAACCCGTGTTACCTCCGTGAAAGGGAGGTGTCTTAACCGCTTGACCAAGGGGCCATAAAATATGGCGGAGAAGGAGGGATTTGAACCCTCGCGCCGGTCACCCGACCTACACCCTTAGCAGGGGCGCCTCTTCAGCCACTTGAGTACTTCCCCGTTTGGCTCCGCAGGTAGGACTCGAACCTACGACCGATCGGTTAACAGCCGATAGCTCTACCACTGAGCTACTGCGGAACAATATATGGTGGGCCTAAATGGACTCGAACCATCGACCTCACGCTTATCAGGCGTGCGCTCTAACCAGCTGAGCTATAGGCCCATA
>NZ_VEED01000001.1 GCF_007678255.1 Bacillus sp. X1(2014)
GTATTAGCACCGGTTTCCCGGTGTTATCCCAGTCTTACAGGCAGGTTGCCCACGTGTTACTCACCCGTCCGCCGCTAGACTCCGAAGAGTCTCGCTCGACTTGCATGTATTAGGCACGCCGCCAGCGTTCGTCCTGAGCCAGGATCAAACTCTCCAAGAAAGTTGATTAGCTCATTTGTTACGTTGGCTTAGTTTCTTAAAAGAAACTAAAATTTATTGTTTGCACGATTTTGTTTGTTTAGTTTTCAAAGGACAAGTCTATTAATCTTTCGTCAACCAATCGAGTGATTAGCGACATTTGTTATTCTAACATAACAGTGAATCATCGTCAACTTCATTTCGAAATGTTTTTTTAACCTTTAGGTTAATTATTTCGTTTCAGCGACAATGAATATAATACTACCCTATTAACCATTCGTCAACCACTTCCTTTCAATTTATATAAATTGAATTGTCCGGTTCCGAAGAAATTATTGGACTTGCAATTATCATTATTAATTTCATACCTATAGAAAAGATAAATAATTAGGTTTAGATTACTTTTTATAGGAAAAAATACTTTTGTACTTGGGTATAGCAAAAGGAGATGACATTAAAGTGAGTATGGACTTCCTTAAAAAAGAGGATGAAATTGGATTCATTGCTCCTAGCGAACAAGAGCAATTACACCAATCCGTTTTGGAAGAAAAATTGCCGGAATTTGATGTAATTGGAACAGCTCTTAACGATGTTTAAATTGAAAAAACCTTTGCAAAAAGAAATCCACTCTTTCTGCAAAGGTTTTTTTACCTTTTTAAAGCCTTCATAATAACAGCTTCACCTTGGAATGAGATTATTTGATTATTCTCAATTGACACCCTGAATTTCTCTTTTACTTTTTGAGTGGAGTTTCGGATGTAGTCGGATAACTTAGCTTTTTCGTTCTCTGGTAGATTCATTCGGTTACACCAAGATTCATATCGGAATGTTTTTTCAAAACGATGTAGTTCATAAACCTCAAATCCATTCACCTCAAGTATACGGAGCCATTCACTCTTTTTCCAAGCTCTGAAATGACTGTAGTCCCGCCATTTTTCTACCGTATTATAAAATAAGTCATAGTCATCTTCTTCTGGAACTACATTATCATCAAGTAAAAACTGACCAGTTGGCTTTAATACCCGCTGAACTTCCTCAACAAATTTATCTGCGTTAGGAAAATGGTGCGGAGCAATCCGACAGGTAACAATATCAAATACTCCATCTGAAAATGGAAGATTTTCTGCATCCCCTATTTTAAAACCGACATTTAAATGACCATTACCTCGAATGAATTTTTCTGCTGCTTTTAACATTTCAGGAGTTAAATCCAGAGCGGTGACTTTCTTAACCAAAGGAGCAAACGCATTAGCTGTATGTCCTCCGCCAGTGGCAATATCCAGTAATTCTTCTTCTCCAGTGATCGTCGCCAATTGCACAAGTTTTTGCAAGTCATTCCCATCTTTATGGATGGCACTACTTACATACGAATCAGCACTTTTTCCAAACTGTTGTTTTACATCTTTTTTAATATCCATGTCATTTCCCCCTCGGTAACATCCTTTATAATTACTATATGGCAGTTACTTCATAAAGAAAATGACAGGTTATTTATGATTTACAATAAGAAAAACTAATTGTTTTGAGTCAATTGATTTCTAATATGATCGGACAATGGTCGCTTCCCATTACATTACAATGAATGTCCACATTCTTAAGTCGCTCTTGTAACTTTTCAGAGACAATAAAATAGTCAATTCGCCAGCCAATATTTCTTTCCCGTACTTTAGCCATATAAGACCACCAGGTATAAGCTCCCTCTTGATCGGGATGAAAATGACGGTAGCTGTCAATAAACCCCTCTGCAAGTAAGGAAGTCATTTTCCCACGTTCTTCTTCCGTAAAGCCAGAATTGCCTAGATTGGATTTAGGATTGCGCAAATCAATTTCCTGATGAGCAACATTCAAGTCCCCGCATAGGATCACTGGTTTTAGTTGATCTAGTTCTTTTATATGTTGAAGGATTCGATCTTCCCATTCCAATCGAAAATTAATTCGGGCTAAATCTCTTTGTGAATTTGGAGTATAAACATTAACTAAGAAAAAATCATCAAATTCTAGGGTAAGTATTCTTCCTTCATCTTCAGACTCATCTGTCCCGACTCCATACCGAACAGAAAGCGGTTTGTTTTTAGTAAACACAGCGGTACCCGAGTATCCTTTTTTGATTGCATAGTTCCAATATTGGTGATAACCATCCAACTCCAGATTAATTTGCCCTTCTTGCAGTTTCGTTTCCTGCACACAAAAGATGTCTGCAGCTACTTCCTGAAAATAATCCAAAAATCCTTTTTTAACACACGCCCTAAGGCCGTTGACATTCCATGATACAAATTTCATTTTTAACGATTCCTTCTCCCTTGCTTACTTATTATTTGGCTGTGTTATACTTGTCTGTTGATTTCCGTTCCAGGCACTTCGCTTTCCGCGGGCGTGCCGGGGAGCCTCCTCGTCGCTTTGCTCCTGCGGGGTCTCCCCTGCCCCGTACTCCCGCAGGAGTCTTCGTGCCTTCCACTCCAATCATCAGATTGCCAAAATCGATATTAACCTTTATCACAGCCTATTATTTATTTTGATAGGAGACATTTTATCAGTAATAGCGCAATTGTGAAAGTAGAATGAATGCGAAATAAAAGGCAGTGGTTAACTGCCCTTTTTTAATGGTATAAAGTATTTTTCTACTGATTTGCCGGAAAACAGGTAAGAAGCAGGGACAATTTTTATCTTTCGTTTTTCGAATTCGTCCATCGATTGAAAGACACCAATTGAACATACCTTCCCAGTAATACCAACATGCCCAATTGCAATTCCTGTACCTTTAATTTCAGTTACCCTCGCTAGTCTAATCATTTGTTTGTATACATGCGAAGTGGAGGATATGTCATCTAAAAATACATCTCTTTTAAGGATAGGAACACCTAGCTCTTTGGCTATTTTCGGGAATTTTGTATTTGGGCTTGTGGCACTATCGATAATATATAATCTTTTTTTCTTAGCCACTTCAACTATTGCGCGAACAATTTGTTCATTTTCAACGGCAAGGGAACCCATATGGTTATTGATCCCTACGGCATACGGAACATCCTTTATGGCATCCTCGACAATTTGTTTTACTTCTGCAGGTGAAAGATCATTCGTAATCGGTCTTGGCCCAAGCCACGATCTTTTTCCTCTTTTCGGTTCCATCGATAAATGAATCATCACTTCAATGCCATATTTATGTGCCCATTCCGCATGTACTTTAGAGTGCTCGGTAAACGGCATGACTGCAGCAGTAATCGGTATACCTCCTTCGAGGAAGTCCCGAACCCCACCTGTGCCCCCGCCAAAATCATCAATGATAATCGCAGCCTTCAAATTTTTGGATTCTGTTTTTTCTGCTTTAGCAGATGGTTGAAAAGAAAATAACAGAAAAGGAATAAGCACGAAAACAATTTTTTTCATAAATGACCCCCAATTTGACTTTTGAGGTTAATTTGCCCTATCCAATCATAAATTAGACAAAAAAAAGAGAGCTTAGCTGCTCCCTCCTTCTAAGGATTACTCCTCATCAAATACTTTAACTTCTTTCATTTTGTCACCATTTTTCATTTTAAGAGCAGTCTCAAGTCCAGAAGTCACTTGACCAAAAACAGTGTGAACACCATTTAAATGTGGCTGTGATTCATGAACGATGAAGAACTGGCTGCCGCCTGTATTTCTACCCGCATGCGCCATTGATAAGGAACCTGGAACATGCTTGTGAGGGTTTCCTTCTGTTTCACAATTAATTGTGTAGCCTGGGCCACCCATCCCAGTTCCCGTTGGATCCCCTCCTTGGCTTACAAAACCAGGGATGACACGATGGAATACCACACCATTGTAAAATCCTTCGTTCGCTAATTTTTCAAAATTCGCAACTGTACCTGGAGCTTCATTAGGGTAAAATTCAAGCTCCATCTTTTCTCCATTTTCCATTACTATGTATCCTTTTTTAGCCATTAAAAAACACTCCTTTATGTAAAAATCATTTTTATCATACACTTTTCAATGAAGAAAAGAAAGTTTGGGACCCCAATTTTCTTCGATTGGTTATATTTCTAACACGCTTGTGGTATTATATTAGTACCCCTTCCGACATTCGCTTGTTGCGGGACACTTAACCACTGTACGGACGGAAGGGGCAAGGTGTAACTAAGGGTTACATCGCAAAAAGCCGAGATGAAAATCTCGGCTTTTTGTCTGTTAACCTTTTCGTTTCGCCATCCAGCTGTAAAATGAATAAATAAAGGATAAAAATAGCAAATACCCATAAAACGAATAAAGATGTTCCCAGTGCTCCGCGTGTTCAAACCATCCCATCAATTCCGCTAATTTTTCAAAAATGGGCATTAAAAGACTGATAAACAAGATCAAGCCTGCCTTCCCCCATTTATTCAACTGGTCCATAACCCGAAGAAACACGAAAATCAACACCGGCAACACCACAAGTGTAAACCCAATATTTATGGAAAAGACATTTGGGATTGGCCTCATAGGAAACTTATACATACCTTTACCTACGAGTAATAAATCTAAATACGTTGCAAGCAAAGTAGCTAAAAACACCGCTGAGATTGATGGGTTAGTCCAAAATCGATAGGGCTTTTTTCGCGATGGCTGCGAGTTCGAGTCGTTCAAGTGTTTTACAGTATTCATTTATTATCTCCCCGTCCATTTTTTCATGGTCCTCAATTAAGTAATCCACCACACGAACATCATCAAACCAGTCCCCTTTTTCAGCCTCCGTATGAATGACATTCTTCCAAGCGTACTCAAGGGCTGGACTATAAATTTTTCTGGCACGCGGCCTAAGCTGACAGGCTTTTAAACGTGTCTGATAGGCAAAGCCTGGAATTCCTTCGTTAACGTTATTAAAAATATGCGGCCAGTAATCTTTCCTTGATCCAGTATGCGGATGGGTTTTTGCCCAATCTAACACTTGTTTTAACCGCTCTTTGTTTTTAAAAATGATGGTATATAATCTTTTTCCAAGTAGAATACGCTCACGTAATGACTCAAACTGATGCAGTGTTTGCCCAGCTAGGTTCCTTTTTCCATATGGAAAAAGAATATGGTTAAACGAAAGCAAATCTTGGAGGATATATTCAAATTTATCTAACACGCCCTTTTGGTATAGTGGATTTTGGACCACTCGTTTCTCCAAATAACTTTGTTCATTGATAACCAGGGCGATGGCAAGGATATAGGTTTCATGCTTAAGCCAAAATTGATTCCAAATTGTTTCCATGAAGGTTGAAATGTTGAGAAAAGAACATAAGTAAAATAATGGTTTATTTTGCCTTAAACTTTCATGGTACAGCAAAAACTGCGGGTATACATCTTGGAAAATCAGCCAATTCCCACGCTCTAAAAAGGCAAAGAACGTTTCACTATCTTTTTTTGAGAGCAAACGGGTGAGAAATTCTCCTTTTAAGTCGGTCATGTTCCAACCGCCATTACGTGAGACCATATGTCCAAGGAATGCCCAGTGGATTTCAGGATGAAGGAGGTAAAATTCCAAGTAGGCTTTTGTTCTTGTGACATTATTTAAGTTATGGACTGCTGTCCTTCCTCTTATTTGTTCTAAAAGCGTTCCTTCTTCTCTCGTTAGTTTTGGCGGAATCCCTGCTTGTTTGCTCTTATTTTTTAATTCGTCTCTAATTAAATCAAGTGTGGTCTTCTGGCGATTTCTCGTAAAAAATATGGCTCATGACCTCCTTTACGAATTCTCCTTCCTCCAATGGAATATGTATGAATGAGAATATTTTACTGGGAGAGGAATGAGAAACCCTTATGATCAATACTAGCAAGGGCATCGATTGGCTTGTTGATAGGCTTCGAGCAGACCAAACTCCCGACGGATCCTGGAATTACCCCTTTGAAACAGGATTGTCAACAGATGCCTATATGATCATTTTATTGCGGACATTGGAATTAAATGATGAAGAATTAATTCAGGGTTTGGTTGCGAGGATTTTTAGTAAGCAAGAGGAGAATGGGGCTTGGAAGCTTTTCTATGATGAAGGCGATGGCAACTTGACCGCCACCGTGGAAGCCTATTATGCATTGTTGTATTCAGGGTATGCCAAGAAGGATGACAAGCGTTTGCGTGCAGCGAGAAGATATATTATATCCAAAGGCGGCTTGGAGGAAGTAAGTATCTTTACCAAAGTGATGCTTTCTTTAACGGGTCAATATATTTGGCCAGATTTTTCTCCTCTTCCCATTGAATTTATACTTTTACCACACTATTTTCCGATTAACTTTTACTCGCTTTCTGTTTTCGGCCGGGCCAATCTAACGCCAATTATTTTACTTGCCGATAAAAAGTTTTTTATTAAGACTTCGATGAGCCCGAATCTTTCAGAGCTGCACTTACACCGTCATCATGAAAATCCTTGGTTTCGCTCCTCGGAATATCGTTCCCTGCTTTCATTTATCAAAGATGGAGTTAAAAGATTAATGGGTTTACCTGAACAACTCCATCAATTAGCGGTCGAGCGGGCTAAAAAGTACATGCTGGATCACCTCGAACCTGACGGCACTTTTTATAGTTATTACAGTTCCACCTTTTTGATGATTTTTGCCCTAATTGCCCATGGGTATAAGAAAACAGATCCCATAATCACAAAGGCTGTGAATGGGTTGCTTGCGATGAAATGCGAAATCAACGGCCATCCCCATATGCAGTACACAACAGCGAATGTCTGGAATACTTCGTTGATTGGTTATGCTTTGCAGTCGGCTGGGGTTACCACAAATGATCCAATGGTGACAAAGGCCAATCAATATCTTCTAAAGCAACAGCATCATAAATTTGGTGATTGGGTCATTCATAATCCAAAGACTATGCCCGGAGGATGGGGATTTTCAGATGTCAATACGATGAATCCGGATGTGGACGATACATCAGCTTCACTCCGCTCTATTTCTAGAATGAATCCGCTTGAGAGACATGCCTGGGATAGAGGTCTTAACTGGCTTTTATCAATGCAAAATGACGACGGCGGCTGGGGCGCGTTTGAAAGAAATACCGATACAAAGTTGTTCGAATTCCTCCCCATTGAAAAAGGTGAGTTTTTGCTAACAGATCCATCTTGTGCTGACATTACAGGGCGAACCCTGGAATTTTTCGGGAATTACACGAATCTATCTAGTGACCATAAAGCGATCCATAAAGGGATTGAATGGCTCTTAAGTAATCAATTGAAGGATGGTTCTTGGTATGGGAGATGGGGTATTTGTTATCTTTATGGAACATGGGGGGCCATTACAGGGTTATTAGCTAACGGGATTCCTTATCATCATTCTGCTGTCCAAAGATCCGTGAAGTGGTTACATACTATCCAAAATAAAGATGGCGGCTGGGGTGAGTCGTGCCATAGTGATAGTAACAAGGCTTATGTGCCATTAGGATTTAGCACCTTAACGCACACTGCCTGGGTAATCGATGCCTTGATTGCTGCTTCAGAAGAACCTACATCACAAATTAGAAATGGAATCACCTTTTTATTAACTTCCCTTGAAAAAGAAGATTGGACCTCTGCTTATCCGAAGGGGCAAGGTATGGCCGGAGGTTTTTACATTCACTATCACAGCTATCGCTATATTTTCCCTCTTATCGCCTTGTCCCACTATAAAAATAAATTCGAAGAATAGAAAAACATCGCCGGGGAGCAGCATCTCCCGACGATGTTTTATTCTGATAGGAGAGGGACTAGCCCTTTATAAATCTCAATAATTTCTTCCATTTTCATTCGAACCAAACCACTTGATGATGGAGCAACGAAATCCACAACTCCAGGTACAAGACACTTGGTTTGCCTTCCCCACTGAATTACTTTTAAACCACTGTATTGCTGATAGACTCCCTTTCCAACAAAGCAGATTACCTTTGGCTTAAACTGAACGACCTTCTTCTTTAAGATTTCACTTCCCTCCGTATACTCTTCTTTAGTAATTTCATCCGCTGCTTTTGTTGGCCTTTCAACAATATTAGTAGATCCAAATCCTAAATCTAAAAGCTTCTCATCTTCCATTGCTTCATATTTCCGTGGCGTTAACCCTGACTCGTACAATATCTTCCAAAAACGATTGTTTGGACTTGCATAATGATGCCCAAGTTCACTAGAGCGAATGCTTGGATTAAAACCAACAAATAAAACCTTTAAATTTTCCTTGAGAAGATCTCTGAGAGGTTCCATCGTATATCTCCTTATTAACTAACCTTTTTATACTTACTCATCTTACCCCTAATATGAAATATTTACTTTATTACGTTCTGCTCAATATTCCTAGTGGTAATCAGGCTTGCTAGTAGTCCCACAATCGCAACAATAATCAGCGAATAAAAAAGTTTCACATCTTGAAGAAGGTACAAACCTGTAATAATGATGCACGCATCCATCACAAACATAATGACACCCACATTGACATTTGACCATTTGGCGATGAGCAGTGCCAGCAGGTCCATTCCACCTGGGCTAATATGATTTCGGAGCATCACCCCAACCCCGCTTCCAATGATTACAGCTCCAATAATCACACTGCTCAGGATGGACAAATGAAACATTCCATTCAATGGTACCAGCAATTCAATCATAATACCGGAACAGATTGCTCCCATCACACCATTAAAAAAATACCCAGGATCTGATTTAAAGGCGAACATGTAAACAGGGATATTCAGTAAAATAAAAGTCATTCCAACTTTAAAATCCAAAATATATTTTAGCAGCAGGCTGATGCCTAAAAACCCTCCATTAATGATATGTAATGGCAGAATAAACCCATTAATACCAATCCCGATCATCGTGCTCCCGAATCCTATTATCGCCAACTTTTTCAGCATCTGATCATCCCTTGTCCAAATTCTTTATTACCACATATATGAAAGAATTAAGGACTTCATTCGGAGTGATTCATATCAGATTGCAGAAAAGGAGTCGCATCGGACTCCATTTTAGGCTAATACTGTCTGCTTTTCCTTGGATTTTCGTGCTTGTTTTACTAAGGATACTAGAATCGTTAAAATGGGTAAAATCCATAAAAAAAGTGCAAATGGAAGGTATGCCAAAATTGGTATTCCGACAATGGTACTGCACATGATGGCAAGAACACTCCAAGGCACCACCCCTGGAAACAGCATGGTTGTATCCCCCATAACTCGGGCTAACTCTTCTTTTCCATATTTTCTAGACCAATGGGGCAGGAAAGACCTGCCTGTGAGAATAATCGGCAGCGTTTGATTTGCTGCGATTAATGTGATCAAAAATGTAGCCAAAAGTGTTTTTAAAGTGTCGCCAGTTAGAGTGCGAGATGATTGTAACCATCTATCTAAATAAGGCTGAATGACATTCATTTCTTCCAAAAGTCCATTATATGCTCCTGCTAAAGCTAGAAATAAGAGCAATTCGTACATATGAAGGAACCCGCCGCCTAGACCCTCGATTCCATGCCACAATGAAAATCCCAGTTTTGGCCAGGTAGTACCATTGAAAAGAGCAATGGCTGAAGCTGAAAGAATACTAGTTAAAAAGGAATAAACGATACTAATTCTTAAAAGGACAAATGTAATTAATATAATTGGCGGTATAAATTTAATAGCTGATAGATCATTCCAACTTACAAGTTGCTGCGTAGAACCATCCGTTCCTGAGACTAGATAGTCCGCCACTCCATAAAAGCAAAAGCATAGAAAAATAGCGGCTAACGTAGTAAAAAGCATCGCTTTCCATTGTCTTTTTACTGGCAATTCAACTGTATGCGACAGAAGTTGATGGGCGCTTGAAAATGGTGATGTTCTGTCTCCTACAAATGCACCTGAAACCAAGGCGCCTGCCACCATTTCGACGGGAAGTTCGAGGACGATGGCTGTCCCAATAATTGGTATGCCTATTGCACTTAAAGTCCCGACCGTTGTTCCCAGCAGCATTGAAAATACCATTGCACAAAGAAAGGATAAGACAAAAAAATGATCTGGAACAATAAAATGTAGGGCAATTTCCACCATCTGCTGAATAGTCCCCGATAAATACCAAGAAGGCAGTAAAAAACTTACCAGAAATAGGATTAAGATGACAATTCTAGTTTTGTTCACACCCAGAATACTGATATGTAGAATCTGTTTTAAACGTAAATTTTTTTTCATAGCTAACCACGCAAGTATGAGGTAGCCTGGGAAAAACCCTGTGACAAGTGGGTGATGAAAGATGACTGACCAAACCACTCCTGTCAAGGTAACGATTAAAAGGAGCGATACTTGCTTTAAAGAAAAATTAATATCCACAGGACCCCTCCCTTGATTGAAGAAACATCTCTAATTATAAGGAAAAATACCCCATACGAAAAGGAATTTCTACCACAAAAAAAGAAGCCGCAAACGCGCGACTCCTTTGCAGTTCCCCAAATGTTGAAGGGGAGCTATTTCTTTTTAGATGATTTCTTCTAGCTGTTGGTAGAGACGGTCACGGTTATGTTCCCACTCCTCTAATTCAAGATAAATTCTTTGCAGCAGTTCAAGTTCACTTTCCTCACCAAGTTTTTGTTTTAAAAGCTGAATTTCCGATTCAATTTGCTCAATTTTTTCCTCAATCAAGGCTGCCCCTACTTCTTCCACCTTTGATGCATTAGGTGGGGAAGTTTTCGTCAACACTGGCCTTTCCGGCTGTTTTATCTCAATTGTTTCTTCCAATTTGCCTTTCGCCCAATCATAGTTCCCATCGAAATAGCAAACAGTCCCATCCTTGAGCCAGTATATTTTCTTAAACAATTTATTGAGAAAATAGCGATCATGGGAAACAGCTAAAATAGTGCCATTAAACTGTTCCAGCGCTTCTTCTAACACCTCACAAGAATCAATATCGAGATGATTGGTCGGTTCATCCAGAATTAGAAGATTAATATCCTGGTACATTAACTGGGCAAGTCTAAGTCTCATTCTCTCCCCGCCGCTCAACTGACTTACCTTCCGAAAAACGGCTGGTCCGTAAAATAAAAACCGGGCTAAAATATGACGAGCCTCTCCTTCATTTACAACTACTTCAGACCGAAAGACATCAATCAGCTGTTTATCGCCAATATCAGTAAAGACATGTTGTGATAGATAACCGGCCTTTACATTACTCCCAACCTTTACAACACCTTTATCAGGCTCAATTTCCTTCAGAATCATTTTTAAAAGCGTCGATTTGCCAGTGCCATTTTCCCCGACAATTGCAGTACGGTCCTTATACTGTACGAGCATGTTTACTTGGTCAAACAAGTTCTTGCTTCCAAAACTCTTCGCAACGTCTTCTATAACGATTACATCTTTACCGCTTCGATCATGGGCTTCGAAATCAATCGCCATTTTTTTGACGTCTATCTTTGGGCGGTCTAGTTTTTCAATTCGATCCAATGCCCTTTGTATATTGGTAGCCCGTTTATGAAGCGCAGCACTTGGTGGATTGGAGCGGTTTGCCCAGTCACGGAGACGCTTAATCGCTTCTTTCATTTTTTTAATTTTTTTCTGTTGTTCTTGATATTCCTGAAATTCTCTTAAGAGCCGCTCTTCTTTTTCTTTCACATAACCGCTGAAATTCGTATGGTACAGTTCAATTTCTCCATCTTCCATTTCCAGCACTTTTGTGACAACTTCATCTAAAAAGTAACGGTCGTGAGAGACGAGAATAATCGTTCCTATATATTCTTTTAGGAAGGACCCCAGCCATTCAATCGCTTTCATATCTAAATGGTTAGTCGGTTCATCCAGGAGTAGAAGCTCGGGATTTTTCAATAAACTCAAACCCAATCCAACTTTTGTTTTTTCCCCGCCGCTTAATGATGAGAAGGGTTTATCAAGCAGGTCGGTAATATTCAACCCGTTTGCAATCCTATCCAATTGGGCATCCATTTCATAACCGCCATTTAAGATAAATTCATCCTGGAGCTTTCCATATTGATCCATTAATCTTTGGAGGTGCTCTGGTGCAATTTCATCTCCCATTTCAACCTCTAATTGCCGAAGCCTAGTTTCGGTGGCTGATAATTGCTCAAAAGATGTTTTTAGTACTTCTTTACCTGTTAGTTCCTTGAAATCAGGTATCTGGGCCAAGTAACCAATCTTCAGACCCTTTTTCCAATGAATAACCCCTTCATCAACCGTTTCCTGGTTGGCTAAAAGCTTTAATAACGTTGTTTTACCACCGCCGTTACGGCCGACAAGGCCCACCCGACTGCCTTCCTGTACTTCAAAGGATAGATTTTTAAAAATTATATTTCCACCAAATGATTTGGCAATATGGTTTACACTGCAAATAATCATGTTCATTCTCCTTATTAATCAAGATTAAGATGAACACCCTCTTTTTTATACAAAAAGCCGCGGGCATCTTTTATGACCCGCGGCTGCTTAAAATTAGACATGAAAAAAGAGTGCAAATCAGCGCACTCTCTCCTGCCTATTTATAGTGGGTAAAGAGATGTGTTATCGTTCCATATTCATTTTGTAATTTTGAAAAAAGGGCAGACTTCCCCCTTTGAAAATTACACCATGAAAAATTGCACGAAAAATATTGAGTGCTTCCAGCCAAAGTAACCGTGCAAAAATAGAACGTTTCATCTCTTCTCCACCTCCGTTTCCAATTAGTTATTTACATTGTAAATAGTTCTGATAACGATTGCAAGCCCATTTTTTCTGATTAATCTAAAGGTTGGCAATTCAGATTTCGCCACTAGGGCGATTATCTCGCGAACCCTCGGGTGGATTTCGCCACACTGCAAGATTATTTCACCAAACTCCAGAGGAATTCCGCCAACTTGTACACTTATTCCGCCAATCCCCATTTAATGAAGGTACTTTTTGCGAGACCCCTGCCTCCTGCGATAGACAAATTTTCTAAAATCATCATCCTTTAGATTCCCATCGTAGATTAAAAAAAGCAATGATTGATACTCTGGATAACGCTCCATGACGAAAAGGGCGAACTCCTTCCTTTCGCCCTTTTGCATCAATTTAAACTCATCTTGGTTAATAATATCTTCAATCTTCTTTTCATAATAGGCTTTCGTATCTTCCCATTTTTCCTTGCGATTCTCCAATACATCTCGGGCATACTCAGGCAATTTCTCGATCACAAGATCAATATAGCCTTCTGACCACATAATCATTTTATCCTTTTCAGGAAGTTCAAAAACCATATGCATCAGTTCAAGATCATCTACTGTATCATTCGCTGCGTATTTGCCGACCCGATTCATCTTGTTATTCACCTCTAGATCTTTTGGTTAGACTTCTTCCAAGGTATTCTCAATATCATAACTCTTCTTCTTTTTCTCTAGCCATGTTGTGTACTCAGAATCAATTTTCTGATCTATTAATGTTTCTTTTATTTTAGCCTTACTGTCATTATAATTTGCTTCTTTTGCCTTCTTTTTAGCCTCTACTTTAATAATATGGTACCCATACTCCGTTTTTACTGGCTTACTAACTTCCCCAACGGCAAGATCAAATGCTGCTTTATCAAATTCTGTGACCATGGTTCCTTTTCCAAAATAGCCAAGGTCGCCACCAGCATCCTTCGTACTCTCATCAGTCGAATATTCTTTCGCTAACTTTGCAAAATCACCGCCATCATTAAGTTTCTGTTTGACCTCATTTGCAGTTTTCTCATCAGCCACAAGAATATGACTTGCTTTAATCTGCTCAGCTTGGGCAAATGAATCTTTGTTTTCATCAAAATAAGTTTTCATTTCCTCCTCAGAAATGGTAATTTCCGGCTCTAGCAATTTTTTAATCGTCAAATAATTTTTTAGATCCTGTTTTAGGTATGCTAAAGAAGTATTGTTGGTTTCAAGTGCTTGATTGAAGGCTTCTTCGCCACCATAGGATGCTTTTAAAGTTTCGATTTCTTGATTCAGTTCACTATCTTTAACGCTGACTTTTTGTTTTTTAGCTTCTGCAGCCACAATTTTTTCACTAATGATTTTTTCCACGGTAGCAGAACCGTACTGTTCAACCATTTCACTATATAGTTCGTCTTTACTAATGGCCTCACCATTAAACTTTGCGACCGTATCTTCCTTCTTAAGGGTAAAACTTAGTAAAATTACCGACGTTACAATAAGTACTGATAGGATTATTACCATTATTTTGTTTTGCTTTAATAAGAACATTTTTCTTGATACTCCCTCCAATTACTCCGCAAGTTTCACATTTACAGTGATTTGTTTTCCATCGCGGTAAACTCCCAATTTTATTTCATCACCCTTGCTTACTTTGGTATATAAATATTTACGTAAATCTGAGGAACTGGTAATTTCTGTTCCATTCATAGAAACAATAATATCCTTTACTTGCAGTCCAGCGTTTGCAGCTGCTGAATTTGCCTCAATATTTGTAAGCATGACACCTTTTGTAGAATTCTGCAGATTTTGCCAGTACATTTGTGGGACTTGTTCAAGATCAGCAAGTCCTACCCCGAGATAGGGGCGGTCAATTTTTCCACTGCTAATTAATTGATTCACAATTGGAATTAGGTCATTACTAGGAATTGCAAAGCCTAACCCTTCGACACCACTTTCAGAAATTTTCAAACTATTGATACCAATCACTTGTCCTTGTGGGTTAATTAAAGCACCCCCGCTGTTCCCTGGATTGATTGCTGCATCTGTTTGAATAACATTGGTATCCCAATTTCCAGCGGAGGTTGTAATGGCGATGCTTCGGTTGGTTGCACTGACAATCCCTTGGGTAACTGTCCTTGAAAGATCAAGTCCAAGCGGGTTCCCGATGGCATAGACCTGGTCGCCTGGACGAAGTGTGGAAGAATCACCAAAATCTGCCGTTGCAGTTACGTATTTGGCGTTAATTTTTAAAACTGCTAGATCCGTTAAAGCATCAGTACCAACCACTTCAGCCGTTGCTTTTTCACCGTCATACAAAGATACTTCCAGTTTCGTTGCCCCTTCTACCACGTGGTTATTGGTAACAATATAGGCAGTACCATTGTTTTTTTGAAAAATAACCCCCGATCCTGAACCGCTTTCCACACTTTGCGAAGAGCTTGAATTCCCATAAAAATTATTTTGTTGTTGCTGATAATTAACAATCCCGACTATCGCCTTCGATACCTTTTCCACCGTATCCGCAATTGAATTAGAAGATGCAGCCGTTGGCTGCGCCACTACAGGTTTGACCGCAGTTCCTTGTTGAGAACTAATTGCCTCTTGAGACTCCACTTTCGGGAAATGATCTTTTATGTAGTCTGTATGTGGTAAAATTGCTAATGTCAAGACAGACCCAATTACCCCTGCTGCAAGTGTGGAGGCAAATCCTTTTACGTTTCGTTTTTTCTTATTCAGTTGATCTCCCTGATTGATGGTACGGGTTTGTTCCATTCCTGGTGTGACCGTTGGTTCCGTTGAGGAATCAAATTCAAATTGTTCTTCTAGATCCTCACGATTCACAGAACTGTTTGTCTCCACCGTGAAGGTCGCATCTACTGCATAGGAATTTTCTTCGATATGGTTTACATTAATTGACTCTTTTGATTGTTCTTCTGCTTTTGTAATTTTTGTTAGATCAGTTGTATTTTGTTGATTTTTATCGAATTCATTATCATTTTTATAATCCATCTCATTCAATCTCCTTTAAGCATGTTTTATCTTGTCTTTACTTTACCTCGCAAATCTTAAGAAATTATTAACAAACTATAACGGCTTTTAGAAATATCTACGAATTTTTATCGTTTTTACGCAAAAAAGCCGCAGGCACCAGCCCGCAGCTTCTCGCAATTTTTATAGTTTAATGACGAATTTTGTTCCTTTTCCCGCTTCACTGAAGACGTTAATTTCTCCATTATGAAGGAGAACCAATTGCTTAACAATCGAAAGGCCTAACCCAAATTCGCCATAGGGGTTACTGGTCCTAGAAATATCAGCCTTATAAAAACGGCGCCAAATATTTTCAATCTCACTTGGTTCGATACCAATTCCGGTGTCCTCCACTTCAATAATGGTCGACTGCCCCTCCGCTCTTCCTCGAAGCCATATAGTACCGTCCCTGGTAAATTGAATGCTATTTTTAGTAATATTAATTAAAATTTGAATCAGTCTGTCATAGTCAGCATTAACCATAACATCTGGTTCTGCCTGAATAACAATCTGATTATTTTTATCCTCAGCTTGCGGCAATAACTGTTCTTGAATAATTTCAAGTAACTCGAGGAGCTGAAACTCTTCTCTGAATAACTGGATTTGATTAGATCGAATTTTGTCATAATCCAAGTTTTCATTAACAAGCCGAATAAGTCTTTTGGCCTCTTGGCTAACTAGATTTATTCCTCGTTCTTTATCCTCCTCTGGAATCATATCATTTTTCAATCCTTCGATAACGCCGCTAATGGTCGTTAACGGCGTCCGCATTTCATGGGAAACATCAGATAAAAATTGTCTTCGTCTATTTTCTAGACTTTCAATTTCCTCCATCGAAGTATTTATTTTATCAACCATGTGATTAAAATCGTTTGCTAATTCACCAATCTCATCAAAATTAGAAGAGGCAACGTGGACATGATAATTTCCCGCTGAGACAAGGGAGGTTGCTTCACGAAGACGTTTAATCCTGTTCACATGAATCCTTGATAAAAACCAACTAAGTAGAAACGACACAACCAGTGCAATAATAATGGCATACATAATAAACTGATTGACGCGATGAACCATGGCACTTGAGCCACTAATCGGTGAGGTTAATAGAATTCCACCTATAAAGGTTCCGTTATTAAGATATGGTAATACAACAAAAGTAACCCCTTCTTGGCCGAACCTTTTATAATCACTATTTACCACAAGAGTTTGACCATTTGAAATCCGATCCCAATCTTTGTCAGATAACCCCCCAGGGGCTGGACCCTGTTTACCAACAGCGTATAGTTTTCCATCTTGATCAAACATACTAAAGCTCATTTTTCTTGTTGTTAACACCGAACTATAACGATTAATAATTTGGCCCGCCGCTTGCGGGGTTTCATCAATCTCGGATAGAATAGACTTTCCATACGAGATCAATTCATTTGCTTTATTCTCATAAACCAAATTCTCTACATAATGAGCAAACAAAAGACTTAGAACTAAAAACGCCACAATAATAATACTAATATGACTGAAAAACTGTTGGTAAATGTATCTAAACTTCATCCGTTTTGATTGACTCATCAAACTTATACCCTACTCCCCATACAGTATGGAAGAATGGCTGTGCGGTTGTTTCAACTTTTTTCCGAAGACGTTTAATATGAACATCGACAGTCCGTTCGTCCCCATAAAACTGATAGCCCCACACCCGTTCCAGCAATTGCTCCCTTGAGAATACTTGGCGGGGATGTTCAACCATATAGTAAAGTAAATCAAACTCTTTCGGTGTTAAGTTTATGACTGGGCTGCCGTCGACAATCACTTCACGCGTATTTTTACTAATTTTAAAATGTTCAGTCTGAAGGAAATCGTCACTTTCCTTAGGTACTTGGGTTTGGAACCGCCGTGTTACTGCCTTAATTCTTGCCATCAATGTTAACGGACTGAATGGCTTGGTCACATAATCATCAGCACCCATTTCAAGACCAAGCACTTGGTCGGACTCACTGTCTTTGGCTGTTAACATGATGATTGGAACTGTGTAATTTTCTTGGCGAATTTTACGGCAGATGGTTACCCCGTCCATACCTGGGAGCATCCAATCAATAATTAACGCATCCCAAGTTCCTCCTTTAATACGGTTGTAGCCTTCAAGACCATCATTCACAAACTCCCCTTCAATCCCTTCTTTGGCAAAAAACATTTCAATCATAGAGCAGACACTTTTATTATCTTCAATCACTAATATTCTCAAAATAATTCAACTCCTACTGATACCTAAAGTGTTCTTTTTATTAAGTTTATCTCAAATTTTAAGCATATCAACAATAAATACAATTCTTCCTGACTAATTAATAGTTTGTTCATAATTTATTAATATTTTTCCACAAAAAAGAGGCTTGAATCAACTTCAAGTCCTCTTCATTGGTTTAGTTAACTTTAACGGGCTCGCCCGCGAATAATGAAATTGCGTTTATACCAAGCATTTTGTCGATTTGCTTTTCGGTGATACCATTTTCACGCAACGTAGGTAAGATATTTTCAAAAATATGGGCCGGATGCCAGTTTTCCATGATTTGTGTGACTTGCTCGTTCATGACTGGGGGCCTGCCCAGCCAAATATTGACCGAATCATGGGCTAGTAAAATTTGATTTTCATACCCCTCTTCAATTAAGGTCATCAAGGTCGCTACTCTTTCTTGGTCAAAAGGAGCACCGACCAAAACCTGAATCCCAAAACGGTCAAAACCAATTCTTACGCCTTGTTCCAAGACTTCTTTATGATAGTCTGGATTGGTGTTGCCGCACATATGGCCAATGATAATTTTGCTAGGGTCGGCACCTTGCTCAATTAGCAGCTTTACCTGCTCAGGTCCCATCGTTCCCTCCTGGGTATGTGTCAGAATAACAATCCCTGTTTCCTTCTGTACTCTAGCCGCAGCACGGAAGAACATTTTCTCGTATTCAGAAATCTCATCCTTACTGGAAGCTAGTTTAATAATTCCCGGTTTAATTCCCGTTCCAGCAATCCCTTCGGTAATCTCTGTTTTAAACATTTCATAGATTTCCTCTTCGGCAGATCCTAAGCCCTGTCTCATCTTGAAGTATGGAGGTGCTCCTTCACCTTCATAGTAAAATCCAGTGGCACAAATAATCTGCAACCCTGTGGCTTCGGAAATTTTCTTTAAAAACAATGGATTCCTGCCGCACTCGTTTGGTGTCGGGTCAACCACCGTTTCTACACCATAACTTTGCAAGAGGCGGGCTACACCAATGGCTGCTTCAAGTGCTTCTTCTTCATTGAACGGACCAAGAGTAACATCTCCTTGGTATCCGGGATAACCAAAAATAAAGTGTTCATGAATAAGTGTTTTCCCTAATTGTTCAACGGGAATTGGACCTGTTACTGTTTCAACTGTTTTCATCATTTGTTCACCCTTTCAAAGTGTTAACTAAAATTTGAAAATGAGTTGCCCAGGTGCAATTTCACGAGTGGATTATCAGCTATTTATGGTTCAAGAATTAACTTCCCTTGTGTTTTCCGGGATTGCAGAAGGGTATGAATCTTTGCAGCCTCCTCTAAAGGGAATACCCCGCCAATGGTGAGCTTTAATTGTCCCGCACCGAGGTATGTAAGTAACTCCACTAAACTTGGCTGCAACAATTCTGGCTTTCTCATAATCTGCGGCAAGAAAAAGCCGATCACTGATTGATTTCTAGCCATCAGTGATGACGGATAGAATTTGCTTTGTTCACCGCTTGCAGCACCAAACACAACAAGACGTCCAAAAGTGGCAAGGCATTTCACTGTTTTATTAAAAACATCCCCGCCCACCATTTCAAGGGCGACATTTACCCCTCTCCCGCCTGTTGCTTCCAGAACCTGTTGTTCCCAATCCGACTCTGTATAATTGATTAGGACATCTGCACCCATTTCCCCTGCCAACGCTAACTTCTCATCTGAACTTGCTGTAGCAATGACCTTACCTGCCCCAAACAACTTGGCGAGTTGGACAGCAATGGTTCCTACTCCGCCTGCCGCCGCATGCACCAGCACGCTTTCACCTTTTTCCAACCTGCCCATTGTTTTTAAAATATGGTAAGCACTCAAGCCTTGAAGCGGCAGAGCAACAGCCGTATGGAAATCTAACTGTTCTGGCAGTGGAATCAGTGCCCGCTCATCGGCTAATGCATATTCGGCATAGCCTCCTGATTCAATTAAGGTCACAATTCTTGTCCCTGGTTTCACTTTCGTCACTTGCTCACCTACGGCAGCAACAACTCCGGCAATTTCCGCTCCTGGAATGAAAGGCAGCGGTGTTTTAACAACATACTGCCCCTCTCTCCTTGCCGTATCAGCATAGTTGACACCAATTGCTTTGATTTCAATTAAAACTTCATGACCAGTTGGGACTGGCTTTTCAATATCGACTACATGTAATACTTCGGGCCCACCAAATTCTGTTAATTGGATTGCTTTCATGATTGTCAACTCCTATTTTCCTTTAAATACTGGCTTTCTCTTTTCCTTAAAAGCCGTAATACCTTCTTTGTGATCAGCTGTTTGTACCATTAATGTCTGGATCAAGCGCTCCTGTTCAAGGATATCCTCAAGTGAAGAGGTAAATGATTGGTCAATCAATTTTTTTTGTTTTCCGTAAGCTTTTCCAGGTCCATGAGCCAATTTTAACGCAAACTTTGTTGTATCTTCCTGAAGGTTTTCTAATGGAACTAAATAATTTATGACTCCTAGTTGATAGAGTCGTTCTGCAGGGATCGGCTCTGCCGTAAAGAAGAATTGTTTTGCTAAATGCGGGCCAATTAATCTTGGAAGTAAATAAGAGCCACCGCCATCTGAGATTAAACCTACTTGGGAAAAGCTGAGGGCAAACTTGCTATCTTCCGCAGCAACGATTAAGTCACAGGCTAAGACTAAATTAAACCCTGCCCCGGCAGCAAATCCATGGACAGCGGCAATAATCGGCTTTTCTATGTCTTTCATTAACAAAATGAGTTCATTCAGTTTTCCAATATGGTCGTAAACTTGGCCAGAATCTGCTTGCCCCATGGTTTTCACGTCACCACCCGCACTAAAGGACCGGCCGGCTCCTGATAACACAATTACTTGAATATCTTCATCTGTTTGGGCGTTAGTTAGCGCATCCTTTAATCCAATAATCATCTCAGGGCTAAACGCATTAAGACTTTCTGGACGGTTTAATGTCAAAGACAAGACCGGACCTAATTTTTCAACCAACAAATGTCCTTGGCTCATATTCATCTTCCTTTCAACTTTACTTTCATAATCGATTTATACAGAAATTGTTTCGACCACGACTTTTCCATCTTGTAAAATAGGGACAATCGCTGTTATGCCCTTGGAAGCTGCAATCCTAATCTCTTGCTGCTGATCATATTTAGCAAGCAGTTTGCCAACATAGGAATCTAGTAAAATTTCATATGCATCTGTTTGGCCCCGGTAGAAATATAGTGCCGTTTTAGCCGCATCTGTCAATTCATATTCACTATTTTTTACTAAACAATCTATTAAGTGTCCTGCCCCATAAAAGTCTTCTAAACTGGTTTCTCCTGAATTACCAGAGCATATGATCAGAATAGTCTGTTCCGACGTTACTTTTTGAATAGCACCGGCAATCGCTGGATTATTAAGCATGGAGGCAACGTAAACCTTATTCGCTGCAGATGATTTTCTTAATGCAACTGTACCGTTCGTCGTTGATAAAATTAATGTTTTACCGTTGATCGATTCCCGGATTAACGTGGGACTAGGATAAACAAATCCCTCAATTGGTTTGGCGTCCAATTCTCCAGCCAGAATATATTCACCCAGTTGGTACAATTTTGCCTGTTCGACGGCTTCATTGCAGTGCAAGACTGGAATCACTTCCTTTGCACCATCTTTTAAAGCCGAAACAATTGTCGTAGTGGCTAATAGTATATCTAAGACCACCGCTATTTTATTTCCATCCGCCATTTTCTCTGCGCAGATTTCCTCTTTCTTCATGAGAAGGTGAATCTTCGTCATTCACACCCAGCTCCCTTTTAAAACCTCTCATCTGCAACATTTGCTGCATGCTGAATTAAATTTTTCACGAAATAATTAAAATTGGCAAAACGAATGTCAGTTGTTTGACCTTTCTTATAGCGGTAATAGATTTGTTGACCGATAACTGCCAGTTTAAAATAAGCAAACGTTAAGTAAAAATTGAGATTAGTAACATCCCTGCCGCTCTTTTTGGCATAAAGTTCGATGAATTCTTTTCTTGTCAAAAACCCTTCATGGACAGCCGTAACCGGTGCCTTCCCTAACCCATTAATCAACAGTTCCGAATCATCGCTTTGATTCCAATATCCCATCGCTACACCAAGGTCTGCAAGGGGATCTCCGACGGTGGTCATTTCCCAATCAAACAAACCAACCATTTCCGTTAAATTTTGATTAAACATGGCATTGTTGAATTTATAATCGTAATGAATAATAGTTGACTCATGGATTTTGGGTGTATGATCCACCAGCCAATTCTTCAAAGGTTCAATACAATCGATTTCATCCGTTTTTGCCCGTTCATAGCGCCCAATCCAGCCATAGACCTGCCTTTCCATAAACCCTTCCGGCTTAGCTATAGCAGCCAGGCCCGTCTGTTTGTAGTCAATTGCATGTAATTCTACTAGCTGTTCAACCATTACTTCCGATAACCTCCGACAGATATCATCCGATACAGAAATTCCCTCAGGAAAGGATGTATCGATTACGATTCCATTTTTTCTTTCCATTAAGAAAAAGGGGCTTCCAACAATTTTTTCATTATTAGAAAACAAAAAGGGCTTTGGAGCAACGGGAAAAATCGGGTGCAAATCAGATAGAATTTTATATTCCCTCTCCATATCGTGCGCTTTTGGTGCAACAGGACCTAGAGGCGGACGTCTTAATACCGCTTCCCACTTCCCTTTTTTAATTTGATACGTCAGATTGGAATGACCGGCGGAAAATTGTAATATTTCAAGTGGTCCACCAGGCAAATTTTCAATGGTTTCTTGTAAAAACATATCAAGAACAGACAGGTTTAATTCCTCCCCTTGACGGACAGGGATGGTATCTTTACTCATTTGATGGGGCACCGTATTCCTCCTCTCAAATTAAAAAATTCGAAACCATACTAACCGGTTAGTATTTACTTAAAAAAGGGGGGATTAATAATCCAAAAACCCCCCTATACCTTTTTTCGTCAATTGTCTTGAATTCCCTTTAAGATCATTTCGACAAAAATCTCCGCAACTTCCTCGTCAGTGCATTTTCCATCTGGATTAAACCATTGGTAACTCCAATTGGTAATACCAAGAATCCCCATGGTGATAATCGGGGCATTTAAATCTGGCCTGAGCTCCCCTTTTTCCATTCCTGAACGAATTAGTCCTTCGATGTTAAGTCGGAATTGATCTCTTTTTTGTTCAATTAATTTAAGATGCTCGGGACTTAAATTATTCATTTCCCGAAAGAAAATTTTAGCAGCTGCCCCTTGAGTTGTTATGTTCGTAATTAGCATATAAACATTCGCGGATAATTTTTCCTTGAATGATTTTGAAGTGTCATTTAATATATGTTCCTGGTTATAAAGTAAACCATCGATATAACCAAGATGGATATCCATTAGCAATTCTTCCTTACTCGAAAAGTAATAGTAGAATGTACCCTTTGTTACACCAAGTGAATCAACGATGTCTTGAATGGACGTTTCAGTAAAACCCTTTTTTTCAAATAGACTGATGCTTTGTGCTGTAATTTTTTCCTTCACATTATGTCCTCGCATTCTCTAATATGTCTAATGAGAATTATATCATATTCAATAATGCCCCTTTAAGCACTAACGAGGATTTCGACCATCTAAATTGTTTTCCGTAATTATTCTCAACTAAAGAAAAGACCTTAATTAATTTTCATTTCATCCCTTAAAGCGCGGCGGAGAATCTTTCCAACATTGGTTTTCGGGAGCTGCTCGCGGAATTCCACGAGTCCAGGAACTTTATAGGCTGCCAGGTTTTTCTTGCAATATTGGATGATTTCATCTTCAGTAACTGTATTGGCTGCTTTAAGGACTATTACTGCTTTTATACCTTCCCCTCTATAAGGATCTGGAACTCCAATACAAACCGCCTCTTGTACAGCTGGATGATGGTACAGCACCTCTTCAATATCACGCGGATAAACATTGAAGCCACTTGCAATAATTAAATCTTTTTTCCGGTCAACGATATATAAATAACCATCTTCATCCACCTTGGCAATATCGCCTGTAAATAACCAGCCGTCACGGAGAGTATTGGACGTTTCTTCCGGCATGTTCCAATATCCTTTCATTATCTGAGGTCCTTTAATGATGACCTCCCCTAATTCACCAACAGGTACTTCTATCGTCCCTGTTGCGATGTCTACAATTTTGTATTCAGTCGAAGGGACGCCAATCCCTACACTTCCCGGTTTCCGTTCTGAAAACGGCGGGTTGCAATGAGTGGTTGGGGAGGCTTCTGATAACCCATAACCTTCTAATATCATTGACCCAGTTTTCTTTTCAAAACTGTGGAGCAGCTCTAGCGGCATCGGCGCACTTCCACTGTTGCATGTTTTAATACTATTAATCCCGTATTCTTCCGCACGAGGATGACTGGTGATGGCAACATACATCGTTGGAACACCCGGAAAAACAGTTGGTTGTTCGTTTTTAATCGTGTTTAATACTTCCTCCAATTCAAACCGAGGCAGCATAATAGACTCAGAAGCTGTATAAATTGATAGGTTCATACAAGAACTCATCCCGAAAACATGGAAGAGTGGAATGACCGTTAAATAACGTTCTTTCCCAATTTCCATTTCTTCTTTAAAGAATTCATAACTCTGAATGACGTTTGCTAATACATTTCGATGCGTCAGCATCGCTCCTTTTGATCTTCCGGTGGTGCCACCTGTATATTGCAGGACGGCTACATCGTGCTCAGGGTCTATCTCGATGGGTAGGACATTTCCGCTGCTTTCAGATAAAAAACCTTCAAAACTTCGATCCGGTGCAAATTCATTTCCTGAGGGCTGCAGGCTGACGACAATAATATTCCTTAGCTTGGTCATTGCTTGAACACTTTTCACCCTTGGATATAAGGTATCGAGTACAACAATGGTTTCCGCACCAGAGTCATTCAGAATATATTCTAGTTCCCGTTCCACTGACATCGGGTTCACCTGAGTCACAATCGCTCCTGCTGTTAGAATTCCGTAATAGGAAACAACGTATTGAGGACAGTTAGGAAGCATGATTGCCACACGGTCACCTCTTTGAACTTGATTACGCTGCAAGGCAGAGGTAAAGGTTTGGACCAGTGCGTTTAATTGTTGATAACTAAATTTTTTTCCATAGAACGAGAGTGCAGCATTGTTAGGATATTTATCAGTCGTTTCTTGAAGGATTTGACTTAATGGTATATTTGGAATGGTAACATTTGTATTAATGTTTTCCGGATAATGAGCCAACCAGGCTTTCATTTCACTCATCAATTTTCCTCCCCAAAATGTTTGATAAAACTAGATATCTCTAAAAAATTAAGCCGCCGCCATCGACAGATAGAGTTGTACCGGTAATAAATGAAGCCTCATCGGATGCTAAAAATAATACTGCATTGGCGACCTCGTCCGGTGTTCCAATTCTCCCAAGCGCATTTGCTCGCGAGATAATTGGCCATTTCCGCTCATTTTGTTTCCACTGATCAATAATCGGGGTGTCAATCACTCCCGGTGCAATCGCATTGACCCTTATGTTGTATTTCCCGTATTCAAGTGCCGCATTTTGTGTCAGTGTGACAACCCCTGCTTTAGAGGCATTATAGGCAGACATATATTTCTGCCCTTTTAATCCTAGTAAACTGGAAGTGTTAATAATGGCTCCACCTCCTGCTTTAATTAATTCTGGTATGGCAAATTTTATGCCAAGAAAAACACCCTTCAAATTTATATCAATGACTCGATCCCATTCTTCTTCAGCCAAATCAATACTTCGTACTTCGGAATTTCCCACTCCAGCATTGTTGAACAAAATATGTAAAGCCCCAAACGAGCTTATCGTGGTGTCGATTAAAGCTTTTAATTGCTCTGAATCGGTTACGTCTGTTTTTAAAAAAATCGCTTCGCCGCCACCTCTTTTAATTAAACTAACGGTTTCTTCACCAATAGCTGCGTCAATATCTGCTACAGCAACCCTTGCTCCTTCTTTCGCAAATCGGATAGCTGTCGAACGGCCTATACCACCCCCACCCCCGGTTATAATCGCTGTTTTTCCTTCCAATTTCATATTTCCTCCAGCCCTTCATCTATGTCTTGATTCTATTGATACTTCCTCAATTCAAGTCTAGCTAACTGTGCACGATGTACTTCATCAGGTCCGTCAGCTAATCGTAATGTTCTTGCATTAGCCCATTGTGCCGCGAGAGTAAAATCGTTAGATACACCAGCGGCCCCAAAAGCTTGAATGGCCCGATCAATAACTCGTAATGCCATTGAAGGAGCAACGACCTTAATCATCGCTATCTCTGTCTTTGCTTCCTTATTTCCAACGGTATCCATCATATAGGCAGCCTTTAAGGTGAGCAGTCTTGCTTGCTCAATTTCAATTCTGGAATCAGCAATCCATTCTTGGATGACTCCTTGGCTTGCTAAAGTTTTTCCAAATGCCGTCCGACTTTGAACACGCTTACATAATTCCTCTAAAGCTCGTTCTGCAGCACCTATCAATCTCATACAATGATGTATTCTTCCGGGGCCTAACCTGCCTTGGGCGATTGCGAATCCTTTTCCTTCACCCCATAGAATGTTTTCAGCTGGTACGCGTACATTTTCATACGTAATTTCTCCATGTCCATGCGGTGCATGATCATATCCAAAAACCGGGAGCATTCGGTCGATTTTTACACCTGGGGAGTCTAGTGGAACAAGAATCATTGATTGCTGTTCATGACGGTTCGCCGAGGGATCTGTTTTGCCCATGACAATCGCTATCTTACAACGAGGATCGCCCGCCCCTGAGGACCACCACTTACGACCATTAATGATGTACTCATCCCCATCTCTTTCAATTCTGGCTTCAATATTGGTCGCATCGGCAGAAGCCACAGCTGGTTCGGTCATCGAAAAGCACGAACGAATTTCACCTGCTAATAAAGGCTTTAACCATTGTTCTTTATGTCTTTCTGTCCCATAACGGACGATAACTTCCATATTACCGGTATCAGGGGCACTACAATTAAATATTTCTGGTCCTATTAACGACCGTCCCATAATTTCACATAATGGGGCATATTCTTGATTAGTTAACCCTGCCCCGTATTCACTTTCTGGTAAAAATAAATTCCAGAGACCTTCTGCTTTTGCCCTTTCTTTTAGTTCCTCCATGATGGGTGGAACGGCACTCCAACGGCTTTCTTGTTCGTTTAATTGTTGCTCGTAAATACGCTCATTAGGATAAACATTTGCTTCCATAAAGGCAGTTAATTTTCCCTGCAACTCTTTCACTCTTTGAGAATATGAAAAATCCACTTTTTCCACTCCTTTTCATACTAACCAGTTGGTATGTTCTTCATCTAATTATACCTGTAAATATTAAATATTCAAATTAAATTCTAAATATTCTTTTAATTAATTAGTTGTTGATTGGGAATTAAAAAGTATGGGATTATAAAATGAGGAGGGCTGGCCAGAAAGGTTCATTCGTTTCCATCATGCTGATAATTAACAATTCCTGGCCTTAAAGTTAAAACCTTTTTGTAAATGATCTCTTTTGCTTGTTCATTACTTCATAAGACTTTTCAATGATATCTGTTAGTACATCTCCTTTATAAATTCGGCCGAGCTTCAATCCTTGTTGGTAATATTCGACAATTTCATCTAGCAACTTCGAGGTTTCTTTTGTAATTCTTACATTTAATTGAATTCTTTGGTTTTCAGACATGTTATTCACTCCTATGTATTTAATAGCAATCTGCTAGCACTTTTCTATCCTGCTGTTATCATCTATTAATATACTATATTTCAACAAATTTTTCAGTAGAATCAAAAAAATAGTCATCAAAATGATGACCATTTCTTAATTTACCTAATTTTTCCTTTTCTCTGGAATCACGATGGTAGCTACTGTCCTTCTTCTCCTCCCCTCTTTTGGTTCGTTATTTATTACTTTTAAATAAACAGCTGAAAGTTCTTTTATAAATTCCACATACTCCTCATCATTTAAGTGGATGGATGCCTGTCGGAACGTGACGCCATCCGAAACTAGATCGATGCTGTCCTGATCTAAGTATCGATCATATTCGCCCATTAAATTTGCCATAAATTTAATAAATAGGCTCATATGTTCATCTCTTGAAAGCTTATTTAAGTTTTCGGGACTAAAGGTTACCTTGTTTGGTTCATGGATGGAATAGACTTTTTCGACAGTTCCTCTGATTGGAATTTCATCAACAATATGAATGACTCCAGTTTCAACTAATTTTTTTAGGTTGCGATACAATGAAGCTTGTGGGATATCGGGAAGGAATTCTTTTAATTGCTGCGCTGTAAGTTGTTGATTAATTAAATACTGGATGATTCTCATACGAACGGGATGCAATATAACGTCCACAGCTGATTCATTTATCATAATAATATTAGCTCCTAATTTTATTATCATTCTCAATAACGAGAATATTATATTCTTTGATTATTGTAAAGAAAAAAACTGGAAATTACTTATATATTTTTCAAAAATGTATGAATCTGTTTTATGGTTACATGAATTAGCCTACTTCTACCAATATTATAGTGAGGGGGTTGCTGAGTATGATTTTATCTTTGTTAATGGGATATTTCCTTTTAACCCAACCGGTTACTGAAGCGCCAGATCGTTTTACTATTACAAAGGATGGCCATACAGTTACCACCATTAATCGTGATGATTTTACCATTTCCCAAACGGGCCTGCCCTTATTAAATTCTAAAAAGTACTATGAATTTTTGGATAACTTAGATAAACAATTTTCAATCGCACCGGAAAATGCCCACTTGGATCAGAATGGTGGTATTATTCCAGAAAAGGCAGGGTCCCAAATCCATCGTCAAACATTTACAGAGCAATTCTATGCCTATATTTTTAGTACTGGACAAACGAAGGTCATGGAATTACCTTTCCTTACAGTTTATCCAAAAGTGGATAGTGAATTACTGAGTGATATTCGCAGTATGAGGATTGGACGTTATGTTACGTCTTTTAATCCACGAAATAAAAAAAGATCTAACAATATAGAACTGGCAACAAAAGCAATTAACAATCAGGTGGTTTTTCCGGGTGAAACATTCTCTTTTAACAGAGTAGTCGGAAAACGGACAGCTGCGAAGGGGTATTTACGTGCCAAAGTCATCGTTAGAGGGGAATTCACAGAAGACATCGGCGGCGGAATTTGCCAAGTATCCTCAACCCTTTATAATGCAGTTGACAATGCAGGCATCAAGATTGTGGAGCGGTTTTCTCATTCAAGAAAGGTTCCTTATATTCCACCAGGCCGAGACGCGACTGTTAGTTGGTATGGACCCGATTTTGAGTTTAAGAATACCTATAATCAACCAGTATTAATTAGAGCAAGGACATTAGGCCATTTGTTAATTATAAGTGTTTACTCTTCTGAAAATATTAATTACATACCGAAAAAAGTCCCAACTCCACCATATTAAAAAGTCCGCAGCCAATCTGCGGACTTTTTTCTTATTGCTTTTTATTATTTAGTGCACTCATTAATAGCTCCTCTGAAAACTCGGTTAATGCAGCATTATCCATTAGACTAAGATTTGCTTTAGGTGTAAAATTTTTCACCATATTTTGAATAGGAAGTGCAAGGTCCCTACGTTTTCCCTTTGTCACTCCAAAAACAGCAGCACTTAAGCCAATGCCTAATAGAGACGCCCACATGGCTCCTCTACTTTTACGTTTTTTTGCAAACATTTTGAGAAACGGTTGAGCTTTTATTTTTTTCATCCAAAGCACTCCTTCAAATTGAAATGGAAAGGATTCTTCCCTTCCATTTCTTTAATTTGCTCTTTTTAGACAGAGCATATAGCAAGAAATAAGAACTTATTTAGTTATTTACTGGTATGTTAGATTCTTTACAGTTTACATAATATTTAATTACACCTGCCCTAATCAAGCCGTAATTCGAAAGAACCTCTTACCTATATTTTACATAAACTGCTACAAGATAAATGAGGTGGTGTCTTAATTTATGGGAGGTTTAACTTATTTTGACTTCTTAGCCAAATTTGGTGTGGGTGGAGCACATCCTGGTGGAATTCCATTAACAAAATATATATTGTCGAATGAAGATATTTCAAATAAATCACGTATTTTAGATGCTGGGTGCGGCACTGGCCAAACAGCTGCATTTTTATATCAGCATTATTTTGCAAAGGTAGTTGGTGTGGAGATTAATCCTATCATGATTGAAAAAGCAAAAAGGCGATTTCAGTCATTGAATTTACCAATCAAGTTGGTTCAAGCGTCAATTGAAAAACTGCCATTTAACGATGATACTTTTGATTTTATTTTGTCTGAATCTGTTTTAGCCTTTGTTAACAAACCCGTTGCCATTAGTGAATTTTTTCGAGTCTTAAAAAAAGGCGGACGTCTAATAGCCAATGAGATGACCATTAACTCCAAACTTACTCCTAACGAAGAAACCGAAATAATGAATTTTTATGCCTTGGATTCTTTATTGCTAGAAGAAGATTGGCGAAATTTATTTAATCAGGCAGGGTTCCAAGATATTGTTATAAAAACAGAGAAAACGAATATAAGTCATAGTAATCATTCCACTGAATTTCATTTCTCAAACAATTTTGAACCTGAGTTATTTCAAATATTAAATGAACATGGGAATATCGTCTTAAAGTATCAAGATATTTTAAGTTACCGAATAATAACTTGCACCAAACAGTAATACAATAGAGCCTCTCTCCTCAATAGGTGAAGTGGCTTTTTTATTTTTTTGCTGTGTTAAACTTGACTGTTGATTTCCGTTCCAGGCACTTTGCTTTCCGCGGGCGTGCCGGGGAGCCTCCTCGTCGCTTTGCTCCTGCGGGGTCTCCCCTGCCCCGTACTCCCGCAGGAGTCTTCGTGCCTTCCACTCCAATCAACAGAGTGCCAAAATAAACAATAACCTTTAACACATATTTTTTATACTTTTTTCTGATGAATATTAATAAGGTTTGGCCCCAAAAATATTAAATGAAAGGATTGGTGAAACAATGGATAAGACTTTGGGTTACTTACGAGAAATCTTGTCAAATTATACCGATGATCATTCTGAAGGCGGTCCTATATACCGTAAATTATCGGAAGGCCAATATAGCTCTGAAGGGTCCTTTGTTCGAGATTTAAACCAAAAAGAAATCAATTTTCTAAATAAAATTCTCCCGAAAGAAATTAATTATGCTAAAGAGGAGCAGGATGAGAAAAGAGCGAATGAATTGAACGAGGTTTTCGAGCTTTTATTCTAAAACAAACAAAGAAAGCGCTTTCTAAACTAAAAGATGGCAGGATATTCTGCCATCTTTTCTGGAAATAATTCATATTTTGTAAATTTATTTCCTAGGTAAGCGCAAGGTACGACAAAATGTCATCTAAACATCCCGTTAATTCTGCATTAACCGACATAATTCAAAAAGATGCTACATGCATTGTCACAAACAAGGTCTCATAACGACAAAATATTTACTTTATTCTTTATTTCCATTAGATTATTCTAAAGAAATTACTAGTTTTTAGTAACTAATGGATATCTTTTTTCTTAAATCTTCCACCACGGACCTCCGCAATATCTGCTACTGCTAAAAAGGCACTGTCATCATTTTCAGTCACAATTTCCTTTAATTTTGCTTCCTCAAGACGATTGATCACGCAAAAGATTACCTTTTTATCATCACCTGAATATGCACCCTCACCATTGATATAAGTGACACCACGACCGAGACGATTCATAATTGCGTCACCGATTTGCTTTGCGTTATCACTTATGATCCACACCGATTTGGATTCATCAAGCCCTGTAATGGTAATATCAATCGTTTTGTAAGCTACAAAATAGGCAATAAGCGAATACATCGCACGGTCCCAAGTGAATACAAAACCTGCACACGCTAGAATAAAGAGGTTAAAAAACATAATGATTTCCCCAACAGAAAAAGGAAGCTTTTTATTAAAAAGAATAGCTAAAATCTCAGTACCATCCAATGAGCCACCATATCGGATGACTAAACCGACTCCAATACCCAGAACAATTCCCCCAAATACTGTTGCAAGGAGAATATCTTGTGTAAAGGCTGGCACAGGATGCAGTAAAGTGGTTCCAATCGAAAGTATGATGATTCCATAAAGTGTGGATAAGGCGAAGGTTTTCCCTATTTGTTTATAACCTATAAAGAAAAAAGGTATATTAAGAATAAAGAGGAACATCCCTAATTTCCAACCTGTTACATACGAAAGCATAATAGAAATTCCAGTGATACCACCATCAATAACATTATTAGGAACAAGAAATATTTCTAGTCCTACAGCCATTAAGGTGGCCCCTAGTGTTATTAATAGAATTCTTTGAAAAATCTTTCTCTTCGTTAATCTACGATGCTGAATTTTCGCCATAATTGCTGCCTGCTGTTCGATTAAAGTCAATTCTTGCGTTCCCGACATTATCTGGCCCCTTTCAAAAATAATTTCCTAATTATATTATATCGGATTCATCTTGCTAATTATAATCAAATGCTTTTTTTCTTACAAAAAGGCTCTGTTAAATTTGCCTGTTGATTTCCGCTCCAATCAACAGGGTGCCTAAATCAATACTAAGCTTTAACCCCCTACAAAAAAATAAAAAGGAGCTACCTCAGTGTATGAAGTAACTCCTTAGTTTTATTTACATCTTAGGAGACCCAACCATGAAATTAGCCTATTGTGTTTCAATTATCAATCCCCCTAGCCTTTTTCAAACTAAAAATGGAGGGGTTCATTGAACAATGAGCTAATGTGTGTTTGTTCCGTTGAAGGAATTAATTCACATGGAATTAATGGAATTAATGGAATTCAAATTCCTAAAAGAAACAAAATTTTTCGGAATTACCGATAGAGACTCATTACTTCACCATTTGGGTTTTTCAGCTTCATGGCAATTATCCTTTTTAGTTAGCTTCAATAAAATTTCACATTGATAAAATCTTAAACATTTTCCTTTGATATGGTTTTCTAAGGATAACATAGATACCAATTATGAAAGGATTTTGTTTTTCGATTTCGCCTTTCTATAGAGGGAAAACAATCGCTCCACTTGCCAAATGATTATTAAGGATTGACCTTACTACTCGTTCACAAAACGGAACGAACACGTATGGTTGAGCCTCCTAAGATGTTAATGTTTATTCTATCTTTTACAATTAAATTATAACACGGAATTTTTTGAATTTACGGACTATATGTGTCAATTATGTGAATCATTGGATATTTAAGTGCTTACAGAGAGGGGTAAATTATCTTTAAGTATAATGGAAAGGATGCTTAACATCTTATGCTTAAAGCTATTAATAAATACGCGAAACCTTTTAAAACAACTGATGATCTCGATCCATTAATCGATGCAATTGGCGATGCAAAATATGTGCTCCTTGGGGAATCTTCTCACGGAACCTCTGAGTTTTATTCACTCCGAGCAGAGCTATCCAAAAGATTAATTAAAGAAAAAGGTTTCTCCTTTATTGCAGTTGAAGGTGATTGGCCCTCTTGCCAAAGTATCAATCAATACATTAAGGGCTTTAACCAATCGACGAACGACGTACGGAGGGTACTCGAAAGCTTTAATCGCTGGCCTACTTGGATGTGGGCTAACCAAGAAATGATTGGACTTATTGAGTGGCTAAAGGAATATAATCAACAAAATCTTTCTCAAAAAGTCGGTTTTTATGGTTTGGATGTCTATAGTCTGTGGGAAAGTATGGATGAAATTATTCGCTATTTAGAAAAAACAAATTCTCGGAGCCTTCAAGCCGCGAAAAAAGCTTTTTCGTGTTTTGAACCCTTCAACCGCAATCATGAAACATATGCTGTTTCAGCAGGATATCTCTCTGAAGACTGTACGAGAGAAGCACTCGAACTTCTCGCCTCCATCCAGAAAAACAAATGGAAATTTGAAGACAATCAGGAAAGCAGCCTGAATATAGAGGTAAACGCCCTTGTCACCGCAAATGCTGAAGAATATTACAGAACAATGGTCAAAAGTGACTCGAAATCATGGAATGTCCGTGATCACCACATGGTACAAGCCCTCAACTCCGTGATGAACTTTTATGGAGATCATGCCAAAGCAATCATTTGGGAGCATAATACCCATGTCGGTGATGCCAGAGCAACCGACATGAAAGAAGAAGGAATGGTAAATGTCGGCCAGATTATTAGGGAACAAAATGGTACGGAAAATGTATTTATCGTCGGATTCGGGACCTATACTGGTACTGTGGTTGCAGCTACTGAATGGGGTAAAGACGTTCAAATCATGCAGGTACCTCCTGCTCAATTTGGAAGTTGGGAATCACTAATGCATAAGACCAGTCCGACTAATAAATATTTACTTTTCTCCGATCAGAACCGTGATGAGTTTTCAACTACCATTGGTCATCGTGCAATAGGTGTGGTTTATAGGCCAGAATATGAACATTTCGGTAATTATGTTCCCTCAAACATGGGTCAGCGGTACGACAGTTTTATCTTTTTTGATCAAACAAAAGCATTGCAGCCACTTATTTTAGAGCATGTACTTACATGAAAAAAGTCTTCCTTCAGAGGTTTTGAAGGAAGACTTTTTTATTAATCCACTATAGGATTTTTAAAATTATCGGTAGTAGGAATTTTGTTTTCTTTTATTTTATTTTCCACTCGCCATTTATGTTCAACCAATTTATCATTACTAGGAATCGTTATTTCACTGCCATCTGGCATCTCAAATCGATATTGATAAAAACTGGTTGTACCTTGGTGGTTTCTGTATAGAATATGGACTTTTGAAATACGATCCCATCTATATTCCTTTTCTTTTAGGCTTTTCAATGTATTATAATGAATACCCTCGTTATCCAAATAATAATAGTTGGTTAAGCTTAAGATAAATGCTGGGATACTAGCTAGAATCATTGCCCCCAAAACCACTTTAAACCAATTACCTTCCCATCTCTGTCTAAAAATAAGGTAGAGAGTTAAAATGACTGCGATATAAATAATGCCACCCATAAAAGTGATATAAGCAGAAAATGGCGTCGAAAAAAACCATTGCGACCGAGAATAATAAACCATACTTTGGTATGTTGGCACCACAATTAATGGCACAAAAATGCTGCAAATGTACAAAATAATCGTATACGCAACCAGTTTTACATGATTTTCCTCAGTCGACTCTTTTTTCTTTATCCATAGCAAAAATATCCCCCCGTATACATTTGACGAAAACTAAAAAAAATGTTTCGTTAATATTCAGAATTTTCCTTATTATGATATCTTGCTAAATGGGATTTTTATCCGATTCTTTTTATACATAACCACCGAAAATATCCGCATACTATTTTTGTATTTCAATTATATAACGAAAGAAGGATTACTTATGACAGTTGGAACACAAGTAAAACAAGCATTGGCAGGACTAAAAAGTGCTCAGGCAAGTTTTGAAACATTTGCACTAGCCACTGATAACCAAAATGCAAAGCAACTTTATCAACAAGCGGCACAACAGACTCAATCTGTTCTTGATAGCCTTGAACCGCGCCTTCAAGAAATTCTCAATGAAGAGCCTCAATATAATCAATAAAATGCAGTTTTAGGTTGGCATTTTTTGCCAACCCCTTTTTGATATTTTAAATCCCTTATGAAAGGAAGTTTACTTGTGACCATCGCTTCAAATGTTAAGCAATGTCTAGCTACTATGAAAGGAATCGAAGCACAACTGGCTTCCTTCGCGCTAAATTCTTTAGACAGTGAAGCACAAGCTACATTTAATCAAGCCATGTTAACGGTTGGAGAAGTAAAGAAGGATCTCCAGTACCGTGTATTAGAACTTGAACGACATGAACCCCAATACAAAGGGTCATAAATCTTGAGGTGAGAAATGATGCCAGATTGGGTTTTTATAATAGTCCGTTCGTTAGTCTTCTTGGTACTCTTATTTATTACCACCAAAGTACTAGGTAAGAAACAAATATCTGAACTGTCATTCTTTGAATATGTTGCAGGTATTACCATTGGAAGTATTGCCGGAGAAGTCGTAACGGGTTTGGAAGGCAATATGTTCCATGGTGCACTGGCACTTGTCGTTTTTGGATTCGTAACTTTTCTAGTGAATTTTTTAGCTATAAAAAGTAAAAAGTTTAGTGATTTTGCTGAGGGAAAAAGTACTGTCGTTATTAAGGACGGAAAAATTTTAGAAGAAAACTTGAAAAAAGAAAAATATACCATCGATGAATTATCGGCTCTTCTTAGACAGAAGAATATTTTTAAATTTGCTGATGTAGAATTTGCAGTGTTGGAACCACGAGGAAATTTAAGTGCGTTATTAAAAAGAGAAAACCAACCACTTACGCCCAAAGATTTACAAATGAAAATGCCGAATGAGAAAGAACCACAAACGGTTATCATGGATGGAAATATTGTTGATGAATCGTTAAGATGTGCAGGACAAGGCAGAGGCTGGTTATATACAGAGTTAGAAAAACTAGATGTAACACTTGATAATGTATTCCTAGGACAAGTGGATTCATACGGAGAACTCACGGTAGATCTATATGATGATAAAATTCAAGTTCCAGCTCCCGCACAACGTCCACTACTACTTGCTACCTTAAAAAAAATTCAGGCTGATTTAGAGATTTTTTCGCTTGAGACCGATTGTGAAAAATCAAAAGCAATGTATAAGCGTAATGCAAAGAAGATTCAAGAAACCATTGATGTCTTAAGTCCTTATTTAAACGGTTAATTTCACTAAAAGCAGCAATATAAAATCCTTATCAAGCTTATTTGATAAGGATTAATCATTTCTAACTATTCATTTTTAGCGATCGTTCATTCTGAATAATTTTCTGGTTACTTTTATGCGAAAAAAAGCTATGCAGGATCATACCAACCATGACCAATCCCATACCCCACCAAGATAGCAGCGTCGGGAAGGTGCTGTTTAGTAGTAATAATTCTCCAATAACAGCGAATAATACCTCCACAGATTGTGTCGCCTCAACGGCCGCAAGTTTCTGCATATTTCCTCTAACAAGATCGGTTGCTTTAAAAAATAATATGGTGGCAATGACCCCTGAGGTTACTGCAACAAGTCCGGATTGGACTATTTGCCCTTTGCTTGGTGTGCCAATCGTAAAAAGTCCATATATCGATAATACAATCCATAATGGAAGACTAGCTAAGGTCATCCCTAATACACGTTGGAAGACATCCAGCCGTCCGCCACATATATCCATCATTTTTCGGTTTCCTAATGGGTAAGCAAATGAAGCAATCAGCACAGGAAGAACACCCAGGGAAATCACACCAATTGATATTTGATTGGCCTGTTCCATTTGCATCAAGATAATTCCTAGTAGGATTATTACTGACATCCCCAAACCCTTAAATGGAATTTTTCCCTTTTGCTGGATTGGACCTTTTTCAGTCATAACCCTTTCGTAAAAAAATGGAGCCAGCAAAGACCCTGAGATAATGGTTACTTGCCAAGTAGCTGCAATGAGCCACCCTGGGGCATATGCTGCAGAAAAACAAATAGGGCCATAAAATAATCCAAAACCAACCGAACTCCATAATAGCCAACTACCTGGATTTTTTTTCATATCCCAAAGCAAGGGTTTAAGATTTTTTCTTCCAATGACAATAATAAGTAAAAAAGGGACCATAAAGAAATACCTTAAAGATGCACTCCAAATCCAGCTGCCCCCTGCCTGGTCCATCGATCTGTTGAGGATAAATGTAAATGCAAAAAAGAAAGCCGCTAAGATACCTAAAATAATCGGCCGCAATAATCTCTACTCCTTCTATTACGTTATTAATATGTATATAGTGTATTTTCCATTATAATAGAGGAACTATCAAGTTGTAATTTTTATTGAGTTCATATGTATACAAACATATTTTACCGCATAAAGTTTTTTGGATACAGATGAAACTTTCTTATCCCCCATTCGTAAAAAGGATAGATTAATAAAAAAAGTGAGGTTGAGATCCATGTTTGGAAAAGTAGCTGCCGATATTTTAGGTTTAAGTGATGTGGGTGCTGTTATTAAACCAGAGAATTATGACAAGGTAGACGCAGACGATTATGTCATGCATGAAGACAATGAAAAAATTTATTTTCTTATCAAATCCAAATCAGATGAATACTGCTTTACCAATAATGCTCTTATCCATTTAGATGGAACAAGTGCAACCAGCAAAAAGAGGATGCTCCATCGTTATAGTTATGCTACCAACCGAATCTCAGACGTTTATCTTGAAACAGCTGGAACGGTTGACCTTGACGTCGAAATTAAATTTAAAATTGGTTCAGTGCCTTTCTCCATTGATGTACATAAAAAACATATTGAGGAAATTAAGGATTTATATAAAGCCCTAATTAAAATTTCAGAAATATCACATGAAAATGAAATTTCCCTTCAGTTTGCTAAACAAAGCTTAGATGTTGCCTCCACTACTTTAGGTCGTGTTACAAGTGCAGACAGTAATTTGGTTGTACAATTCAAAATGCTTAATCAAGCAGCTTTTCAATGGTTAGAAGACAGTAAAAAGCAATATATAGTCAAAGATTTCGGCTATGTATTCGAAAAGTATATTAACAACTAGGAAAAGCGCAAGCGCCCTGGTCAGTGGCGTATGGCCTGGAGCGCTCCAACTGAGATAAAGGAAACACGAAGAGCTGGAGGCGATTCGATGTTGACTTATCGTAGGGCGGAAAGCGAAGGACACTAGCCGCTAGGGCGCTGGAGCTAGACAGTAATCTAATTTCAAAATTTATAATTATTATCATATAGAAAAAAGCAGGCGCATGAGAATTTTTCATGCGCCTCCTTTTTTATTTATATTCTATTAAAACATCTTCCAACGGCAAACGAGTGGAATTAAATGCAGGTGCTGCCGCCTTCCCCACTGAAATCAACACAATTGGAAATAATCGATCTTCAACATTAAACATTTCCACAAATTTTTCTTTATCAAATCCACCCATCGGAACGGTGTCATATCCTCGATCTTTAGCAATCAACATCAATTGCATCGACACTAAGCCAGCGTCAAATGAAGCAATATTTTTTAAGACTTCTTCTGAAGCAAATGGATAAGTTTTATTGGTCCCCTCAATTAATCGATTCATATTGGCCTCATCCATAAATCCTGCTTCAAATGCACTTCGGTATACTTTTTCCACACTTTTATACATTTCCTTGTCACCTAAGACAGCAATAACCGCTGATGCTGTTTCAACTTGTTCTTGATTATTAGCTACTGCTCTAAGCTCCTTTTTTAGCTCCTGGTCTTGGATCACAATAAAACGCCAAGGCTGTAGATTACTTGAGGACGGGGCTTGAATAGCTTCTTTTAACATATCCTTTATTTCTTCTTTGGAAATTTGATAAGTTGAATCATATTTTCTAACGGAGTGACGTTCTTTAATCACTTCAGATAAACTTTTCGTTAAGGTAGTTTGCATGAGAGTTTTCCCCCTAATAAATTTAACTTACTAATAGTAAGTACTAAACCATCTTACTATTAGTAAGTACCTTTCGTCAAGAAAATAAACTATGATATGATATAGTTAGAATAGTAAAAAAGAGGGATTTTAAATGAGTGAATCTAACTACCAAAAGTGTATGTCTCCTTCCTCAGAGGAAATTAAGCATATATGTACAAATTTTCATAATGCGATTGAATTTATAGGTAAACGATGGATGGGTTCTGTTATTTTTTCACTGCTGGAGGGACCTAAGCGATACCATGAAATTGTTACATCCATTCCTGGAATCTCTGATCGCTTGTTAACCGAGCGCTTGCGTGATCTAGAGAATGAAGGATTGATTGTTAAAAGGGTAATTGCCACATCACCTAAAAAAGTGGAATATGAATTAACTCCAGCTGGGAAGGATCTTGAAGAGGTTATCCATGTGTTATTGAAATGGATAAAAAAACGAGGAAATTCCCGATGAAACAAAAAGGGTTACATCCATTTAATAGATGTAACCCTTTATTTATGGACTTGGCCGATGAAACAGCCCCATTACTTCAATCGTTTCTGTAATATTAACAAAGGCACGTGAATCGACTTCCGTGATTAAGTTTTTCACTTCATTAAGTTCGTATCTGGAAATGACTGTTATCAATACATTCCGCTGGTTATTTGAGTATCCGCCAACACCGTCCAATACAGTTAAGCCTCGATACAAATTTTTTAGTAAATGATTCCTCATCTCTTCGCCTTTATCTGTAATGATCATTAGAGTTAATTTTGCATGATCCGTATAGATTGCATCGACTACTTTACCTGTCACAAAAATGGATACTAAGGTATAAAGTGCAGAATCCCAATCAAACAAAAATCCACTGATCATAATAACTACCGCATTCATGCCTGAAAGTAAAGTACCAATTGGAAAATCCCTTTTTCTGGCTACGATCATGCCAATAATGTCAAATCCCCCAGTCGATCCGGAACAACGGAAAACTATTCCGACACCTAAGCCCGTTAACGCACCACCAAAAATAGATGAAAGAATTCTATCATCTGCGATAGCAAATACGGGAATTACATACAGTCCTATCGAGATAACAATAACCGAAAAGATCGAATTCACGATAAATCTTTTTCCTAACATTTTATATCCAATAATTAACAAAGGGAAATTTAGCAGAAAATTTGCCACTCCAGTATTCACCGGTGAGATCATCCCTAATATCATTGAAATTCCACTTAATCCACTGCTCAATACTTCATGTGGGATTAAGAAAAGGTTAAACGCAACCACAATAATTAGAGATCCCAACATCATTCCAACAATCTGCATGGTAAAAATCCTCCTAATACCAACAGGCATTAATTCTTTTTAAAAATAATACTCGATACTCTCACTTAAAGTAAAATAAAAAATTTATTTTAATAAAATAAATTATCTGTATAATGATAATTAGAAGATTGCATATTGACAATTCTATAAAAACTCCTATACTATATTAGTATATTTAATTTCATATGATAAATCCTCATCAAACCGATGAGGTAGAGGTCGCGGTTTTTATTAGTAAAGAGGACGAGATGTGAGAGACATCCATGACTCTGCTTGAAAGGAAAAGCTGCCGAAGTGTACTTTTAACTCTTCAAAAAGTATGCTGGGTCTGTCTTCAAATAGGAACAGAACTGTCACGATTATTTCTACCAGTTAATCGTGTTGAGCTATCTTTCGGAAGGTATGATGCGGGGTATTGACAATGCCATCGATTATTCCTCGATGGCATTTTTTGTATTCCAAACTCCTTCTCGAAAAAAAGAAGAAAAGAGGAGTCAAGACTATGCAAACAGCTAGAGTATTAAAAGAGTCTGAATATACAAGTGATTTAACAATACAAAAAGCCCCATCGGAATTAAAAAGAGGGTTAAAATCTCGTCATCTCACCATGATTTCCCTTGGCGGAACGATTGGAACAGGACTTTTTCTTGCCAGCGGCGGCGCCATCCATAGTGCAGGACCTGGCGGAGCCATTTTATCCTATCTTGTTATTGGTGTGATGGTTTTCTTTTTGATGCAAGGTTTAGCTGAAATGGGTGCCTATATGCCCGTTGCAGGAAGCTTTAGTACGTACGCCACTAAATTTGTCGACCCATCCCTTGGCTTTGCGCTTGGCTGGAACTATTGGTATAACTGGGCAATTACAATTGCTGCAGAATTAGCAGCTGTAACGATGATCATGAAATTTTGGTTTCCAGATACACCGTCATTTATTTGGAGTGGTATCTTTTTAGTGATTATGTTTCTCTTAAACTACCTTTCTGTCAAAGGTTTTGGAGAGGCAGAATATTGGTTTTCCTTAATCAAAGTGGTAACCGTTATTATTTTTGTTGTAACTGGGACGTTAATGATTTTCGGTATCATGGGTAACGAAGCACCTGGCTTCAAAAACTTCACGATTGGTGATGCTCCATTCCACGGTGGGTTTTTATCGATGCTAGGCATCTTTATGGCTGCAGGCTTTTCCTTTCAAGGAACAGAACTTTTGGGTGTGGCAGCTGGTGAGACAGAGGATCCAAAGAAAGCCATCCCACGTGCAGTAAAACAAGTGTTTTGGCGTATTTTATTATTTTATATATTGGCGATTTTAGTCATAGGTCTTCTTATTCCTTATACAAACGACAATTTAGCAAATGGCGATGTTACTGTGAGCCCCTTTACTTTGGTTTTCCAAAAGGCAGGAATTGCTTTCGCTGCATCAATCATGAATGCAGTAATCTTAACTGCAGTTTTATCGGCAGGAAATTCTGGAATGTATGCATCCACCCGGATGCTTTGGGATCTAGCCCGCCAAGGTAAAGCCCCAAAATTTCTTGGTAAATTAAACAAAAGAGGCGTCCCAGTTAATGCGTTATTTGCAACAACCTTAGTGGGGACACTTGCTTTCCTTGCTTCATTCTTTGGTGACGGAACAGTATATGTCTGGTTATTAAATGCTTCCGGGATGTCTGGCTTTATCGCTTGGCTAGGGATTGCAGTATGTCATTATCGTTTCCGAAAGGCATTTATTGCCCAAGGTAAAGATTTAAGCTTATTACCATATAAATCAAAACTTTTCCCATTTGGTCCAATCTTTGCTTTTCTTGTATGTGGATTTGTTGTCTTAGGACAAAACTATTCAGCATTCATGGGTGATCATATCGATTGGAATGGAGTATTAGTCTCCTACATCGGCCTGCCATTATTCTTACTTGTATGGCTAGGATATAAATTCACTAAGAAAACTAAGATAATTCCTTTAAAGGAATGTGACTTAAACCATTAATTCCAATAGAAATAGTACGCAAAAATGCGTACTATTTTTTTGAAACAAAAAACAGACTCTATGTTGAGTCTGTTTTTTATGCTTCTATGCTTCTTTCTCCTCTGAAGACCAAATATATAAATCTTCAATCCGGCAATTCAATTCTTTGGAAATGGTCATTGCAGTATTTAAGTTCATTACTTTCTTTGACAAGTAGTCGTTGAGTTGAGTTTGAGGAATATTAGTTTTCCTTTCCAAACTTTCCAAGTCCATACCGTTTTTGGATAGTAATTCTTTGAGGTTACTTTTTCTTGCCTTATAATTTGTCAAAATGACACCTCACTTTCATTAAAGCATAACACATTACGTCTTGTTTTGAAAGGAAGTCGGCTTTAAGGTTTCAATCGGGGTTAATTATCCAATAAGATAGCAATGGGTTTAAGGATTTTATGATATACTAAATAAGGAATAGGTAAAGGGGTGTTAAATTGAAAAACTCAACCAATCTATACAAAAACGGACAATCAGTAAATATTATTGAAACTGGCGAAGTCGTCACCATTCTAAAATCACAATATGTAAAAAACATGAAAAGATACTCTTATATTGTTAAGGAACACCCGGAAACATTCTTTTTCGAAGAGGAATTAAAGGACCAATAATAATCAAAAAAGAGAAGACCAGTTCGAAACTGGTCTTCTCTTTTTATTTAAAACTCAGCATTCCCTGTTGTTCTTGGGAACGGAATTACGTCTCTAATATTAGTCATTCCTGTTAGATACATAATTAAACGCTCAAAACCAATACCATAACCTGAATGCTTCGTGCCGCCATACTTCCTTAATTCCAGGTACCACCAGTAATCTTCTTCAGTCATGCCAAGTTCATTTATTTTTCCTGCTAGGATTTCTTCACGTTCTTCACGCTGACTGCCACCAATCAATTCACCAATTCCCGGTACTAATAAATCTGTTGCAGCAACTGTTTTGTTGTCTTCATTTAGTCTCATATAGAAAGCTTTGATTTCTTTTGGATAATCAGTAACAAATACAGGTCGTTTAAATACCTTTTCACTTAAATAGCGTTCATGCTCGGTTTGCAAGTCAAGACCCCATTCAACTGGATAAGAAAACGTTTCACCGGACTCCCGTAAAATATCAATTGCTTCCGTATAGGTCACACGGCCAAAGTCCGCCGTATAGGCATTATTTAAACGGTCTAGTAAACCTTTTTCAATAAAGCTGTTAAAGAAATTCATTTCTTCTGGAGCCTGCTCTAATACATAGCCAATTACAAATTTCACCATTTCTTCAGCTAAATCCATAATATCTGGCAGTTCAGCAAAGGCAACTTCAGGCTCAACCATCCAAAATTCCGCCGCATGTCTTGCAGTATTAGAGTTTTCTGCTCTAAATGTTGGGCCAAAGGTGTAGACATTTCGGAATGCCAAAGCAAACGCCTCAGCCGACAACTGCCCGCTTACTGTCAAATTGGTTTCTTTGTTAAAGAAATCCTTGCTAAGATCCGTTTTGCCCTCTTCATTTTTTGGAAGATTGTCCATATCTAAGGTAGTTACTCGGAACATTTCCCCCGCACCTTCAGTGTCACTACCGGTAATAATTGGCGAATGAACATACACAAACCCTTTATCTTGGAAAAATTTATGGAGCGCATAGGATGCAAGCGATCTTACACGAAAAACGGCTGAAAACGTATTTGTCCTTGGTCGTAAATGAGCAATTGTTCGTAAGTATTCAAACGAATGCTTCTTCTTTTGCAATGGATAATCCACATTTGACGTACCTTCAATCACAATGTCAGTTGCTTTAATTTCAAAAGGCTGCTTTGCTTGTGGAGTATGAATAAAATCCCCTTTCACCCTAATAGATGAGCTGATTGGGAGTTTGGCAATTTCCTTAAAGTTCGCTAACTGTTCTTCAAATACAATCTGTACACCTTTAAAAAAGCTGCCATCATTTAATTCGATGAAACCAAAAGTTTTGGAATCACGAATGGTACGAATCCAGCCAGATAATTCTACCTTTTGATCAATATAGCTTTCGGTATTTCTGTATAAGTCCTTGATTAAGGCCTGTTTCATTGATTTTCCTCCTAAATCTTATGTAAAAAGGTAAAAACCTTCCATCCCGATTGGGACGAAAGGTAATATTCCACAATACTTTCATCGTTTCTTTTATCCCTTCAATATTATATAAAAATCATATCAAATTAGCAATATTCAACAAGATTTCCGTTTTAAAAGTAATTTTTTCAGCTCGTTGTCGATTCTTTTGAAAACTTGGATTTCTGTCCAGTAAATTGTACATTCAGCCATTCTATCCGGTCATAGAGGGCATCTTCACCGTTGGAAAATAAATGATTCGTATCATACCAACTGATTTTTTTAGGCGTGCTGGCAGTTGAATACAAAGAGGCAGCTTGGTCTCGACTGATGTATTCATCATTTTCGGCAAATTGGAAAAAGATCGATGCTGGCGAAGCATTTTTAACATAATGAATCGCATCCAACTTCTTAAGACTCGATATAAAATATTCAAATCGTTCAGGAGGTAAAAAGCCACGAATTAGCATGGCTACTGGATGTTCACTTGTCATTTGCATCTCTGACACTTGCCCATATCCTGAGATCAGAATAAAAGTTTTTATGCGAGTATCAATACCTGAAAGAATTCCACCCCACGCTGCCCCTATGCCTTGACCGACAAAAGCGATCTTGGAATTATCCACCTTTCCTAGCTCACTAAGCAATATGACTCCCCTTTTTATATCCATTACTGTTTGAATGTATTTTTGAATATCTGCCATTTCTTCAATCGTTTTTGTAAACTCGTTCTTTCCTTGTAACTTTAAATTTCCATTCCCTCTTAAGTATTGGGCTTCAATAAGCAGGGTAATATAGCCCTTGGTTGCTAGCATTTGGGCTTCACAGAAAAATGTTTTTCTATTTCCCTGACTTGGGTGCATATAAATGACTGCAGGAAGAGGGCCTAGTTTATCAGGTATGAATAGATAGGCAGAAACCTCGCCTTTGGAAGGGCTTTCATATTTGACATCATTAATGTGAAAACCATCTTTGGCAATTGATTTAACTACCTCAAATCCAGAAAGTTTTTCTTCCTTAAATTCAAACATTAACAACCGCCCCCGGGAAGATTCTTTATTATAATTTATTTGAATTTTCAGATTAATAGACCGTGTATCCATGATTCTTATAAAAAAACATAATCTCTAAAGTTTTTTATAAATTTTCAGAATATTAGCAGGAAACACGTTGCTTCTCGTCGAAATAGTAAAAAAATGTTATTTTTGATTATAGAGGAGTGTTAATTGTGGATAAGGTAACATGCATTGCCTACCTATTATACAAGTCATCTAAGAATCAAGACATTAAAGAAAAAGCAATCCTTTTGTTAAACGGAGATGTATCCATACGAGATTTAAAAAGAAATGCGTCTATTCAGGCACATGTGGTCATCGCAGAATCACTACTGAAAAAAAACCAAATCGACAAAGATCAAGTTCAACTCTTTGCGGAGCAATTTATGTATTTGGAAGTATAACTTCAAGTCAAAAGTTATTGTCCAATTTGTTTTTCATAACAAAAAATACCACTTCCATTTTTCATGGTTGCTGTATTATAATATGTAAATCCTAATGCTTCCCAAAAGCGTTGTGCTCGTTTGTTCTCTTTTAATACACCAATTCTAACGACTTTCTTACCTCGTTTCAGCATTTCATTTTCGTAGACTGCAAATGCCTGTGCACCGAACCCATATCCTTGATAATCACCATGCAGCAGTAATAGACCCAGCCACGGGTAATGGTCTTTCGGATTTTCTATTAAGTAATCAATTATTCCTATATACGTGTCATCTAACTTAATAAAAGCACTATTTGTATTAGGATTTAAGAATTCTTCTTCCATGTCAGCAAGTGTCCTGGCCTCTTTACCATTTTCAAAAATATTATATTTAGGATTCGAGTTAATCATCTCGAGTGCGATATATAACGTTTCTTTTTTAACCTCTTCAAAATACATTGAAATTAGAAACCTCCATTTTATAGTTTTTCTAATATGATTATATCAAAACTAAATACTTTAGAAATGTATGTCGAACAATTCATGTCATAATTTTTCAAATTGTTAAATACGTTTAATCGTTGTGTAATTTTTATTACATTACAAAACCAATTATTTTATTTATAGAAAAGGAGATTTTATTTATGGTACAAGTAGAAGTAACAGTAACTCTCGAAGGAAAAAGCTATTTAACAAACGTCATCGCCAATCGTGAAACTCCAGAGGATGAAATATTCCAACTTGCATTAGAACAAGTTCAAAAACAATGGAAGAAATAATAAAAAACCCAGCAGATGTGATTCTGCTGGTTTTTGATCCGTTTAGATTTAATCTCTCGTTTCAATTTTTTGAAGCTGGCGTGTATGGATGAAACGTAAAGTAATATAGGAAATAATACTACCAATTAACGCCAACAGCATGTCCCATTGGGTATCCCAGACATCCCCTTGCGTTCCAAGGAATGCCTCAGCTGCTTCTCCAGTCAACAAAGCCACAGTGAATTCAACTAATTCATAGGTTGCACTAATGGCTAAACATATGCAGATCACCGTAACGGGCAGCCATTTAGAATCGGTCAACGGAGAAGTTCTTATCAATAATTCACGGATAATGATCGCTGGAATAAACCCTTGAGCAAAGTGGCCAAGACGGTCATAATAATTACGATCCAAGTCCCAAATATCTCTAAACCAATTAAACAACGGCATTTCTGCATATGTATAGTGACCGCCAATAAATAAGATTGAAGCATGAACAAGGACTAAAAAATAAACAAGTGTTGTAAATTGAAAGAAACGATAGGTTAATAATAAGATAAATACACCAATAAGTGCCGGAATCACCTCTAGCCACCACGTGAAACGATCATGCGGATGAATTGCCGACCAAATAAGGACAATAGAAAAAAGTAGAATGAAAAGAATAAGACTTCGATGTTCCTTTAGCAAGTGTATACCTCGTTTCCTAGTTTGTTGTAGATAGCATGTATAAAAGGTGGTAAGAAAATACTTTTATATGAACTAAAAGAAACTGTATGTTTCTACAACGAGACATACAGTTTCTTTATTGTTAGATTACACTTGTTTTTTCGAATAAGTAAGTATCGTTTGGCGTTTTTTCCATTAGAGGACTAATCCCTGATGTGGTAAGCAGATGCAGTTCATGCATGGCTCTTGTACAGACAGTATAAAATAATTTCCGTTCACTTTCTTCCTTGTATTGGGAACAATCGTACAAAATTACTGCATCAAATTCAATTCCTTTCGCTAGGTAAGAAGGAATGACAAGAATCCCTTTTTCATAGGAGATTGTTCCCTTCTCAATTAGATGCAATGAAATCTCGTTCTTAAGCGCACGATAGGCCCTTATGCTTTCATCAGAGGTCCTGCAAATAACTGCTATAGTACGATGTCCTTCATTTTGAAAATCTTTTATTTTCCTTACAATTAATCCTGTTCTACCATCCTCATCAATGACTGAAACTAACGGCTTTCTGCCCCTGCGGTTAAAGGGTTCAATCTTTTCCCCGCCCTCAATCAACGTACTGGTAAAGTCGACAATTTCCTTAGTCGATCGATAGGTTTTGGAAAGGACAAACGATTCGACTTCCTCCCCTGCTTTGACTTGGTTAGTTAGAACAGTTTCCGCACCGGTAGCACCAGAAAATATTGCTTGATTAAAATCCCCGAGCAATGTCATTTTGCTATAAGGAAATAGGGTTTGAATAAAAGCAAACTGAAATGGGGAATAATCTTGTGCTTCATCAATAAAAATATGCCGTATCGCCGTATTAGACTTACGCCCCTCAATTAAATCCTGGAGATACACATATGGTGTGGCATCCTCATATGGAATGACCTTCTCATTTAATTTATCCATCGTCTGTCTGCAAATTTTATTCCATTCAACCGGCAGGCTTTTATCCATATATTCAGCTTGCTTAAATAACTGGCAATAAACTCGTGGAGCATCAACAAACCGTAAACTTTTTACTCGAGTAAATAATGGCTTGAACTTCTCTTTTACGACCATTTCTGCAAGAAACTTTTGCTCCTGCTCAAAATCATCAAATGAATTACCGGAAAATTGATTCTTTTCCTGAAGCTTTTTGAAAGCCTCCATAAAATCTTCTTTTTCGAGGTATTGGATTTCATCCTCCACCCAACTTCTTGATCGCTCTTGTCTAACTTTTCGCTTTAGATCTCTTAACAACCATTCTTTAACAAGCTTCATTCGATTAGGTATGGTAATGTGATCCTCTAAAGAATAAAAATAATCATGAATCTCCTTTTTAGAAATTAATACATCTCCTCTAAATTTTAAATCCCTAAAAATTAGTCCCTTTTGAGATAAACCCTTCGCGTATTGTTCGATAATATTCTTAAAGTCCAAACTTGCTTTAAAGCGAATCCCCTCAACTCTTTCATGATAATCCTTTTCATCCTTCCCACTTAGCAAATACTCCATCTGGGTAAAAGGATCTTCCACATCAAATTCCTTCCCTAATCGAGAATTTAGATATTCCTGAAAAGTGGATTGCTGCATATTTTCTTCCCCGAGCTCAGGTAAAACTGTAGCAACATAGCTATTAAATAGCGGGTTAGGCGAAAATAACATAATATTTTCTGAATTTAAGGTCCCACGATAACGATAGAGCAGGTAGGCAACCCGTTGCAGGGCTGCAGACGTTTTACCACTCCCCGCAACTCCTTGAACGATCAATATTTTTGCACGTTCATTGCGAATAATTTCATTTTGCTCTCGTTGAATAGTAGCAACAATGCTTTTCATTTGAGTGCTCGCATTGTTTCCAAGGACCTCCTGAAGCATTTCATCCCCAATCGTGACCCCTGTATCAAACATCCCTTTAATCTCGGAGGCTTTAATAATAAATTGACGCTTTAAGCTCATTTCACCTTCAATCGTTCCTTCTGGGATTTTATATTGAGCTGGGCCTGGTGAGTAGTCATAATAGAGGCTTGATATGGGTGCACGCCAATCATAAATTAAGAAATTTTCATCATGTTCGTCCATCAAGGATGCAATTCCAAGGTATACCTGGTCCATCGCGGCTTCCCCTTTTTCAAAAAAGTCGATCCGGCCAAAGTATGGGGAATACTTTAATCTAGACAGTGTGTTAAGCTGTTTATCCAACTGTTTATGTGTCCGCTCACGTTCAGAGAGGAGTTCAACCTGCTGTTTAATACTCGCAGCTGTTTCAATTACATCATCAGGTTCATCTAAATTGACGGTTACGTCTTCCCAAAATTCCTTTCGAATCTCAAGGACATCTGCACCTACTTTTCCTGCATTTGATTTTAATTTATTTATTTTTTTATCGATTTCTTTTACCACTGAAGTGACTCTTGTTTGTTCCATTTGCCAGTCTTTGCTTAGTAAATCGCTCATCCAACCACTCTCCAGGTAAGTTTTGGTCAATTGTTGACAATTGAATCGAATTGTGTTAATGTTATAATAGGTATTTTTTAAACAATTGCATAATAAATAATTTATGCCAACTGTCATTTTATCATGCTGACTCAACATTTTCAAGAAGATTATCACTACGAATCAAAAACGCCTTTTGGGCGTTTTTTTTATTGTCAAATTTTACTTTACAGCACCGATAAATCTACAACCTCTCCCTTATAGAAAATTCATTCTGCCATTTTAACTTATAATGATAGTATTGGAAAAATCTTAAAAAAAATTAATAAAATCTAATTGACAATATGTTTGTCAGCAACATATAATTTATCTTGAATTAAGTTATTTAGATTTCAAGATAAAATAATTAAAAATAAACATATTGGAGGAATTCAAAAATGACTAAAACAAAATGGGCTCTTGATGCATCACACAGTAGTGTTGATTTTGCTGTTCGTCATATGATGATTGCAAACGTGAAAGGTACTTTCAACAAATTTGATGCGACAATTGAAGCAGATCCAACAGATTTAACAACAGCAAATATTGAATTTACCGTTGATACAGCAAGTGTAGATACAAGAAATCAGGATCGTGACGGACATTTAGTTTCTGCAGATTTCTTTGATGCAGCCAATCATCCAGCTATGACATTCCGCTCGACAAAAATTGAAAAAACTGACGATGGTGAATACAACGTTACAGGTGAATTAACACTTCGCGGAGTTACAAAACCAGAAACCTTTGCGGTTACTTTTGAAGGTCAGGGAAAAGATCCATGGGGTAATGAAAAAGTTGGTTTCAGTGCAGAAGGTACGATTAATCGTTCTGAATATGGCCTAGTTTGGAATGCTGCCCTTGAAACTGGCGGCGTCCTAGTAGCTGATAAAGTAAAAATCAACCTTCAAATTCAAGCAGCAAAAGCAGAATAATTAAGGGTAATTACAAATAGTTTTAGGCGTGAAATCACAAAGGAGTTCACGCCTGATATTTCTATTTGAATAAATATAAAAAACTAAACTATCAATCGATTTAGCTCTTCTTTCAAGAACTTAGCAAGCTCTAACATTCCAAATTTTCCTGCCTTTGCTTCAGCCTCCGAATTATAATTAGTATTTGTATTGATGTCATACGTATAAATTTCGCCTGCTCCATTACGAATAAATTCAATGCCGGCTACTTGAATCTGGTTAGCAGCAAGTACCTGCTCATACTTTTTAATAATCGGGTCTGAAAAACCATTAATGATTTCAAATTTTGGTTTCTCTTCCTTCTCTTCACCAACAGGGCAAAATAAATCCCCAATCTGGCAGGCATCTGCCGGGCATAATTGAAATCCTTCAGAAGTATCTACTTTGACTGCATATACGAATTTCCCACCAATAAATTCACAGCGCGTAATAAAACTCTCCGGTGCTTGTATGTAATCTTGAATTAATGTTACGCCGTCCACTGGTTCTTCAAAAGCAGGTCCTTCTACATAGTTTTTTAATCCCTCTAAGGATTGAAAAAGCTGAACGCCCAACCCTTTCCCTGCTCGGTTATGTTTTGTAATAAAAGGTTTATTCATAAATTCAACTGCCGCCTCAAGGATTTGCTCCTTTCCTACAGCTGCGATGGTTCGAGGTGTTTGGATTCCGTATTTATTTAGTTCTAAGTATTGAATAACCTTACTAACTTCCAGCTGAAGTGCGCGAGAACCATTAAAAACCTTTCGACCATGGGCTTCTAGCCAAGCAAGGACTTGTCCAGCAAATTCAGGTGCAAAACGGTGTCCTCTTGTATGCGAAGACGCGCTCATTCGGTTATAAAAAACTCCTTCTGGTGGTTCTTTTGAAAGGTCTAGACGTCCACTGTCTAGATGCCATTCTTCATAAGGCACACCTAGTTCGTCTAACCTCTTTGTAAGATGAATGGTCCAGTCGCTATTTTCATGGATGATATATACTTTTTTCAAAAGAAACGTCTCCTCTCGGCTAATGATTGCTTCCTTTATATTAAAAATTATAATTTTGATTCGTCTATTTGTGAAGATTGTGAGATAAAATAAACGAATTCTAAACAAATTAAAAAGGCTGATTCGAAAATCTGCCTTTTTTCACTTAAGGACGTATCATTACTCGAGTGCCATTGGGCACCATATCAGCCAGCTGCATGACATCCCGGTTATACATTCTTACACAGCCATGAGAGACCGCTTTTCCTATCGAACTTGGATTGTTGGTGCCGTGAATACCATAGCCCTGTTTTGATAAAGACAGCCACAATACGCCGAATGGTCCCCCGGGATTATATTGTCTATTAACAATCACGAAATCACCTGTAGGAGTATTCGTCAACATCTTCCCTACTGCAATAGGAAAAATTTTCACTAGTCTGCCATTGTTGTATAATGAAAGTCTTCGTTTACCAACAGATATTTGTATGGAATAGGGAATCGTTGAAGGCTCTGGCAGACCTGGAATTTGAATTTTTTGTCCCACATGTAAATGCCCGACCCCAGGATTAGCTGCATAAAGGCGTTGGAGACTTACGCGATAATTTGCAGAGATAATCCCCAATGTTTCCCCTGGCTTAACTGTATGAATCATAAGACCCCACCTTTCTCCTGACAGCATATGCCCAAACAAGTTTGCGGGTAACCTCATTCATTATTCAAACCGAAATAGCGGGGCCATGTCCTCCCTTTTGTGGTCGACATAAAAGTAATCATTACTTGCCTTATCATAAAGATATTCATTCTTCCATTCATTAATGTTTAAGGTGATTTCTCGTATCGCATTTATAAACAACATTATTTCTTCATTTGTCATAATTGGATGGATTGAGAACCGGACCCATCCTGGTTTCTGCGACAAGTCCCCCTCGTTAATACTCTTAGAAATTTGTATTGAGGAGGGTTTATCAATTTGAAGGAGATGATGCCCGTAGGTCCCTGCACAAGAGCATCCTCCTCTTACTTGAATTCCAAACCGATCATTGAGCAGGCGGACAATTAAATTGTAGTGAATATTTTCAATATAAAACGAAATAATTCCGAGTCGTTCGTTTTTATGTCCAGCCAATAAATGAACACCCGGTATTTCAACTAATTTAGGTAATAGAATACTTAACTGTTCCTTCTCTCGTTTCAATATATTATCCACACCCATTTGATTTTTCAAATTCAGGCATAGGGCGGTCCGAATCGCTTGCAGGATCCCAGGTGTCCCGCCATCTTCCCTAAGTTCAATTTCGGAATAATATTGGTGCCCGCCCCATGGATTCGTCCACTTCACCGTTCCACCCCCTGGATGGTCTGGAACATGATTTGAATAAAGTCGAGTATCAAAAACCAAAACCCCACTAGTGCCCGGTCCTCCTAAAAACTTATGCGGAGAGAAAAAGATGGCATCAAGTTTTTCCATGGGATCCTCAGGGTGCATATTAATTGTTACATACGGAGCTGATGCTGCGAAATCCACTAAGCAGATTCCGCCATGTTGATGCATAATTTTCGCTAATTGATGATATGGGGTTTGCAGCCCTGTTACATTGGAGCATGCTGTAAACGAACCAATCTTCAATCTTCTATTATTATAATGCTGAAGCATCTGGACTAACTGATTACAGTCCACATTACCATCCTGGTCTGGAGGCAAAATAACAACATCGCCTAATGTTTCAAGCCATGACGTATGGTTAGAATGATGTTCCATATGCGTAATAAAAATAATTGGCCGCTCACTCTCTGGAAGTGCCAGCCGCGATTTCCAGTGTTCATGTACTCTAATTCCTAATAATCTTTGAAACTTATTAATAACTGATGTCATCCCAAATCCATCGAGGATCAGGGCATCATGTTCATCGGCATTTACATGATCTTTAATAATTTGTTTGGATTGATTATATATTCCCGTCATCATTAAGCTGGTTATATTCGATTCTGTATGTGTATTGGCCATAAATGGGCCAAATACCTCTGAAATCTTCTGTTCAATGGGGCGATAAAGACGCCCGCTGGCCGTCCAATCCGCATAAACAATTTTCTTTTTTCCAAGAGGAGATTCAAATTCCTGGTTTATCCCAATCACTTGTGAGCGAAACGGTTGAAAATATTCCTCAAGGTTATCTGGGATTCGAAAGGTTTTGCTGCCAATCGTAGCGGTAATCATTGTTTCACACCTCACAATTAATCTTTTACTTCAATATATGCATGACATGGATGCACTGGTCCTTTAACTAGAGCCAAATAAAAAAGCAGCCGAATCAAAATGATCAGGCTGCCTAAGTATGTTATTGATGGATGTAGGTATTGTTAATAAGTAGTAATTTTCGATGATTCTTTTTTGGTTACTTCCTCAATCTTTTGAATAAACATTTGAAAAACACGCCTTTTCTCCTCTAAGTCCTTTATGTATTCCTTGAGCTGATTGTAGCTTTCTTCAAAAGGTTTATGGTACATGTCACGGATTTTTTCGATGATTTCTTCATTTACTGTCGATTGAATCACTTGCTTGGTAATCCCATATTTGTATGAATATACCTTTAATTCCTGTGCTACCTCATCATATTCATTCGCAATCTCATTTAAAACTAACGAAATATCATCCTTCCACTCGTCAAGTGACTTTTGTAAGTAGGATTTTGCCATTGTCTCTTCCATATAAACACCCGCCCTAATAGAGTCTAGATTATGTTTTCACTATTATAACGTTGTTTGATTACATAGAGATTTCGCACAGTTTACAGTGTCTTTTCATTCTCTACTTACTTTATCTGCACCGCTTGTTCAAAATCATTGAGAGTGGTTGAATATTTTATATAAATCCGCGGTAAATAGTAGAGTTCGTTTTTAAAGCCCGTCAGAGAAAATGGACCTGGCGTGGTTGTGAGTCCAAATTGATAATATTTTTTTGTTTCTGCCACCACATGTTCATTGGTATTCCCAAAGGGGTATGCGATTGCAATTACCGGTTTCCCTGTTATTTTCTGAATCTTTTCTTTCGATTCCTTCAGTTCGTATTTTAGGTTATTCTCTTTGGTTAAATCTGGATGTGTCGATGTATGTGACTGAACTGAGATTAATCCTGAATTTACAACCATTCTTAGATCCGAATTTGTTAAGCGGTTCGTTCTACCGATGAAATCAGAAATCACAAAAAAGGTAGCAGTGGGACGAAAATTTCTATTTGTCAGCTTTTGTAAAATTGAAAACGCATGGAGATTATTTTTATACCCGTCATCTAGGGTAATAAATATTGGCTTTGGGACTGATTTTATATCCTGCCAACGTTCGAAAGTTAATAAGGTATACCCATGATCTCTTAAATAGGTCATTTGTTTCTCAAAGTTTTCTGGTGTCACATACAGCTCCTTGGACCCAGTACCACTATATTGGTCGATGGAGTGATAGACTAGAATCGGAACTATTTGCTTGGCTGCCACATTTTTGGGGAGTCCTAAGATGAGAAGAGACAGGACCAGCAGGAACATCTTTTTCATAATTTTTTGCCTCACTTTTTCATTTTGATGTCTATCCCTTCTATTATTCCTCCAAACTTTGTAAACCAACACAATTAAATGAATGTGACTTCCTTTATCGAAAAGTGGTAGAATAAACCCAACATTTTTTGAAAAAGGAGCTGCGGACGTGACCAATTACAAAGTTTTATTTTTAGATATCGATGGAACCTTATTGAGGCCTGATGATACAATTGAGGATTCCACCAAAGAAGCTATTTCACAAGTTCAAGCAAAAGGGGTGGAAGTTTTCTTAGCAACCGGCCGACCACTTCATGAAATTGATGAGCTTGGCAAGGAGTTGAATATCCATTCATTCATTGGTTATAATGGTGCCTATGCCATTTTTAAAGGTAAGGACCTATACCAGAAACCAATGAAAAGCTCAACCGTTAAGAGATTCTTAGAAATTGCAAAAGAGAACCATCATGAAGTGGTCCTTTATACAAATAGTAAGAACGTTTTTACCAATATAGAAGCGGAGAGTATCATTGACTTTATGCACAAATTTCACTTACATAAAAATGAACCGTATTCACCTTCAGTCAATAGCGCTGTCTTAGGGATGACGCTAGTGAACCTAAAAAAAGAGGATCCTTCCCTTTATCAGAAAAATGAAGAAGGAATCCATTTATCCCAAGTCAATGTAGATGGGATGCGCCATTGTTATGATGTCATTCAAGATAGCGTGAACAAAGGTTTTGGAGTTCAAGTAGTATTACAGAGACTTGGAATCGAAAAGGAAAGTTCGATCGCCTTTGGAGATGGAATGAACGATAAGGAAATGCTTCAAAATGTTGGGGAAGGCTTTGCGATGGGAAACGGACATCCCGATCTTTTTCAATATACCAAACATAAAACGACAGAGGTCACTGATTCTGGTATTTTTAATGGACTGAAAATGCTGGGTCTCATTAACTAAATTTTGAGCTAGATAAAAAAAGTGCAGAGCCTTTCAATTAAACTGAAAGGCTCTGCACTTTTTATTGAACAAATAAAATTAGCTCTTTATAACTTCGTAAAAATGATCCCAAGAATGGCAGTAAGAACTCCAATAACTTGATACCTTTTTAGTTTTTCTTTATAAAGTAGAAATCCAGCTAGAACAACGACTAGACAATTTAAACTTACTACTGGAAAGACGATACTTGCTGTCCCTGTTTTAAGCGCGTAGAAATAACAACTATAACCCAATATACTAATTAGACCTACAATCGAACCCACATTGACTTCTGCTCTCTGCCATTTTTCCTTCGTCAGGACACTACAAATGATTAAATAGATACTTCCGCCACCATACATAGAAATGAGGATATTCAATGAATTGAGATGCAAATATGAGGTTGTTTTCATTAAAATTCCTAATATTCCAAAGGATACAATAGCTAGGCTTACACGAATCATCCAAGAAAGATAATTGGTCTTTCGCTTTTTTTCATTTGAATACTGAATGGCCATGGCAGATCCCAACATAAATACAATTCCTAACCACTGAATCAGTGTAATTTGTTCATGAAAAACAAAGGCTGCACAAACAATTGGAAATATAGTATTCGTGCCTATTAATGGCGAGGTCAAACTAGCAGGCCCTTTTTCAAAAGCCTTAGACATTTGGATATTGCCGTTTGCATTTAATATACCAATCAAGGCTCCCAGCAGAATAGTCATTACGTTTAGATGGACGGTTTCATTTACAATCGCAAATCCTAATGTTAATACAAAGGCTACAAAATAAAAAAAGAACTGTATATGAACCTTCGAGACTCTCATCCCCGTACTCCACTTAAAAATAGTATTATTTGCCCCAAAGCAAACCATAGTAATAAAGGCCGCTGCTATCCACATATTGCTCCTTCTCTCTTTATCTTTTTCACTTCATATATTAAACCTCTATTTCATTACTCTCAATTGTTTTTTTGCAAATATTTTTTTATCGGATGTTTTTCGCAAAAAAAATGTTGTTATTTCATGTTTTCCGTCTTGTTTTGATAGCTTTTGTCATCTTGCAGGAAAAAGTAATACCAAATGGTGAATAACTTAAACATGATGAATTATTTCCTAGATAAATAGAAAGGAATGACTTTTTTAATGAAGACCTATACCTTAAAAGAAGCGGCAAAAAAAATAAATATTAAACCAGGCGTTATCCGTCAGTGGGAAAAAGATTTAGAGGAATTACTCGAGATTCCCCGATCAAAGCAAGGGGCAAGGATTTATACAGAATTAGAGATTGACAAACTAGTTGAAATAAAAAAAATGTTTGAGAATAAATTAAATATGGAAGAAATCAGGAAAATGTTGTACAAAAAATTGCATCCTGAAAGTGAATTAGTGCCAGAGTTTACTGAAGTTTCACTCGAGGTCCTTTCAGAACCATCCGCGCCATTTACCATACAGGATGCTATTGATGCGCATCAGTTTTTCGAAGCAATGGATACGTACAAGGAAAATTTCTTAAGCGAAGTAAAAAATGAAATTCGTAGTGTTGTGCGAAAAGAAGTAGTGGAAGAAGTAAAAAAGGAAATAAACAAAGGAACCTATACAACGGTTAAGTCCATTTCTGACTCTATTTATAAATCGTCTGCTATCACACAGGCTGAAATCCAAGATTTATCAAAGACCCTAGAAAAAGCATCTGAACTCTCGGCAGACTCCTTACAATACCTTTCTAACAACATTGCCAACGTGTCGATCGAAACTTCTCAGGAAATTTATACACTCTCCAAGCAGTTATCCGAAACTTCAGAGGAATTATCCCACTATGTGGATGTGACAAACAACGAAATTTCAAGTTTAACCGAGGCCATGACGAAAGAACGCGAATTCTTCATTGAAGAGCGTAATGAATACCGACAAGAAATTACACAACGAGAAATTGCCTTTCAACAAATGTTGAACAGTTATCGAGATGTAGCAGCAGCTAAAGACAAGAAATGGTGGAAATTCTGGTCTTAATATGGGTTAAGATTTAATTAATTCATTGGAGGGATTCGAAATGAATACTAGTGAAGTAGCAAAGTTATTAGGCGTATCTACAAGTACTGTCCAACGCTGGGTCAAACAGCTCGAGTTGCCAATGGAAAGAAATGAGCGCGGGCATTATCATTTTAACAGCGAGGATATCGAAGTATTAAAAAAAATCCATGAACAACTCCAAAATGGAACACTAATCCAGGAAATCACTCCAATCAAAGAGAAAAAGGTGCCTAGAAAAGGTGCTGCTAAGGCTGTAGAAAACCATTACGCATTTGAAGACTTGACTGCAAAAGTTAGTAAACTAGAAATCGAACTCCATTCCAAGGCGGATTCTGTTGTTTCATATCAACTTCTACAGCACAGGCGTGAAATAGAAGATTTGCAATCTCAAGTAAATGAATTAACTAAACAACTTGAACAATTTCAAAAGATCCTTAGTAAAGTGAATATACCTTCTCAATTAGATGACCCTATTGTATTTGATTCAAGTAAGGGTAAACGAAAAAAGAAAAATATTGTAAGCTCCTTATTTGGATTCTTATAACATTTAAAAGAGCCGAACTGGTATATGTTCGGCTCTTTTTATTTCCCCTTTATGAATCAAATCTTTAATTCCACGAGAGGACGAGTATATTTTTTAGTGACGTAGCTGCCAAGAATTAAACAAATGACGAAAGATAGGATAATCAGTAGATGATATTGTCCTGAAATATTAAATAAATTTTTGTCAAGAACGGTTACCTCAAGTGATTTGATAATAAAACCGTGGAACAAATAAACATACAACGTTCTTTCACCTATTTCCGATACCTTAAGTGGATTGGAAGGTATAACCGTGAGAAATCCATAGACGACAATTAACGTTAGCAAATACTGGAAGCCACGATAAAGTCCATCCACCCATTCTTCTTGTCCCATATTCGCATAGGAAGTATCTCCCAAGAGCCATGGCACGACGTTATGCGGGAAACTGAACCCTAAAGATAACAAAGTTCCTAGAATAATAACTAATCCAACTGGACGCGAATATTTGGAACGAATCGCTTTTTTCAATTGATCGCCATTGAGTAAAAATCCCAATAAAAAATACGGAAAAAAGACAAACGTTCTAGACAGGCTTAAATAACTACCCACATCATCAATAAATCCTATGGCTATTCCCAAACCGATGGAGAAACAAAATCCTACCCATTTAAATCTGGCAAAAACATAGAGTAATAAATTCCAACAAAATAAACTCATTAAAAACCATAGTGACCAATGTGGATGTAAAAAATCGAACTCTAAACTTGCTTCCTGCCCATTTAAATAATAATAAACGGAATAAATGATTTGGAAAATGAAATAAGGCAATAATATTTTTTTAATTGCCTTTAATATATAGCCTTTCTTTTTAAATCCCTTTGCAAAGTATCCAGAGATAAAGATAAATGCTGGCATGTGAAAGAGAAAAATGATGGTATATAAAGTAAATAGAATCCCGTCTTGCTCTTTTAATGGACTTATCAGGTGCCCAAAGACGACCAGAAAAATCAAAATAAATTTTGCATTGTCAAAATACTTACTCCTTTTTGAAGTTGAAGCCATCCTATCACCCCATTATTTTTAATCAAAAAGGTATTTTAAGATAATGTTAATTTGTTTCTTTATTAATTCCAATAACCCACACCATATAAATTTAGTGATTACCACTATTATACCCTTTGAATATTACAGGAAGATGTTAGCAGAATTACTTTCTGTTTCACGATAATTACGATATTGAAATAACACTAACAAATACCTACGATTATACTACCATTCCCGTCTTAACGAAACCTTAATTTTGGTTATCTCCTTTTTATCACACAAAGAGAGCTTGGGGATCCCAAGCTCTCTTTTATTCCTTAACTATATCGACTAGGTAATTACTGATAATCTCTGCATGGTTTTCCTTTATCTTATCAATTGGCATCTTTAATGCGGCAGATAACTGATACAGATAATCTTGGTCATACTGAAGCCAAGAAAGATAATTTCTTTTGAGGTAACGCTCTGCTTCCTCAAATTCAGCGAAGGTTTGATCCAATTTCTTCTTATTGTGCACAATATAATATTCACTATCACCGCTAGAGATGATGTATGAAATTTCACCCATTTGATTTTGAAAAGCGGTCCCAGAGTGAGAAGTTTTCAGGTTAAATTCATTCCGATCTGCATCTGGTTTAAGAGGAAGAATTTCAAACACATCCACTACAAATTGCTTAAACGCTTCACTTGTCATTTCAGATCCAGATGCTTTTGGATGTCCACCCCCACCGTATCTCTTTGCAAATTTTGCTACATTTACTTCATCATGAATGGTTCGAAAACCCATTTTCTTTCCACTCATATTCAAAAGAATAATCATGTCCATATGCGGATATAAATTATTTAGCGCATTTCCTAACTCCGATAAATATTGCTCTGCATGAACAATGCCTACACAATAATCATCAACAAAGGTTTGAACAATTTGTCGGCTTTTTGAATAAATATATCGGTTAATTTTTTGCTCCTCAATATCTAGAAGCATATTTTCCGTTTCAGATAACATAAACGATTCGGTATTTTCCGTTAACCTTTTCAGCATTTCTTCTTCAAACTGCTCTCTGTTCCGTATGTAAAATAAATCATTTAGGCGTTTCGCCGTCACATTATTGTTTTCATCCCATTCCCATGTATCGTATTGGCGTACCAGCTCAATATATTCCTCAAGAGCCTTATTTCTATCCATGATTCCATTCGTAATCAGATGATCATAGAATAATGAGGTTGCACATGTCTTCTTTCCCGTTTCATACTCGGGAATAACACTTCCCCATTTATATTCATTAAAATGCAATGCAGTCACATGGTGATCAATCATTTGAACCGGTTTGCCTTGTTTAAACCGCTCCTCGAGTTTTTTTTCGACTTGTTCGTTTACCGCCAGGTCGGTAATATAGATCTCTACATTATTATTCTCTGGGTTTTTAATAACGGCTTCAACTCGTTGATTTAAATTCCTGTAAGAACAGTAAAATACATTAGCTTCTTCTCCAAAAGCAAGTTTCGCAATTAGCCCGCATCCAAGCCCATCAAGGTCAATATCAGTAAAAATTATCATGACAATTACCACCATCCATTTTTAACTTCATATCGTATCGTTTGGTTTCATCAAATTTTTTATACAGTAAGTTCTTATGAATTAACCATTATGTTTATTTTAACATATTAGTAAATGATAAAACCTGCCATTATGACCTGGTGATAGTAATCACAGACATGCCTAAATGGAAGTGGTATGATTCATGAGAAGTTTCTACTAAAAATTATGAAACGGGGTTATAAATTGAACTTTCCACAACTAAAAATAGGTCATATGATGCCTAAGGTTCCCATTATGCAAGGTGGTATGGGTGTAGGTATTTCACTTAGTAAATTGGCATCAGCCGTCGCAAATGCTGGGGGAATTGGGATTATCTCAGGAACAGGGATTTCAACGGACGAATTGCGAACACATATTAGAAAGGCGAAGAGCTTGATTAAAGATGCCGGATATATTGGTGTAAATGTTCTATTCGCGATGAATGACTTTGCTGAAAAAATGAAAGCTGCTCTTGAAGAGAAAGTTGATTTTATTATCTCGGGTGCTGGAATTTCTAGAGATATGTATGCATGGGGAAAACAAGCAGGTATTCCGGTAATCTCAATTGTCTCATCTGCTAAATTAGCAAGAATTTCAGAAAGACTTGGTGCTGCAGCCGTTGTCGTTGAAGGTTTTGAAGCAGGTGGTCACCTTGGTACCGATCGCCCAATGTTCGAAATCCTGCCAGAAGTGGTTGAAGCAGTTTCCATCCCGGTGATTGCTGCAGGAGGAATTCTGACTGGCGGAGATATTTCAAGAGCCCTTTCCCTGGGTGCATCTGGTGTCCAAATGGGGACACGCTTTGTCGCAAGCGAGGAATGTGATGCACCATTAGCATTTAAGCAAAAATATGTCGAGGCAACGAAAGAGGATTTGGTCTTAGTAAAAACGACTGTAGGACTTCAAGGCAGGGCGATTAATAATCATTTTGCAAAATTAATCAGTGGACCTGACAAATTAAAAATCGCTAAATGCATTGATTGCTTAAAAAATTGTTCTTACCGCTTTTGTACAATGGATTCTTTATTGGTTTCAATGAATGGTGATGTCGAAAATGGACTTGTTTTTGCAGGTGCGCGAGTGGGCGAAATTCAAGATATTCTACCTGTTCAACAAATCATCGACAAGCTTACATTAGAATACCATGATGCAATCTAGTTATTTAAAAGAGCCAACCGACTTGTTCGGTTGGCTCTTTCACTTCCTGTTATGGTAAATTACTTATTTTGTTCTGAATTGGTGTACGTGGTTTTGGATCTGGAATTACTTCTGGATAGCCCACTCCCAAAACGCCAATAATATCAAAGCCATCCGGAACACGTAGGATCTCTCTGTTTTTTGGTGTAATACCAATGGAAGACCAAAAGGTCCCGACACCCTCTGCCCATGCAGCTAAATTAAAATTTTGGATAAAGCAGGCAGTTGCCATTGCGTTTTCCTCTGTCTCAACAGTGGTCGCACCTTGCTTTGATAAAATCATTAACACAACCGGTGCATTTCCAAAATTTGTTTTATGGTTTAGCTTCTCTCTCGTTTCCGTTCCAATAAAATAAATTTCCCATGGTTCTGTCATTCGGTGATTCGGTGCCATTGTGGCAGCCTCTAACCACGCAAGGATTAAATTTTGCTCAATCTCCATGGATTTGAATTTTTTTATGTTTCGGCGCGTTTTTATCGCATCTAACGTATTCATTTTCATTCGCCTCCTTCTATATTAGCTGCTCACTGTAATATCCTATGCAACAATTCTCAACTTTTTATTAAAAGTGATAAAAAATTCCCTTATAGCTTATCCTTCAAGTTTATAATAACCTCTTTTTAATCCGTTATAACAAAACCATAGTGCCTGAATAAAGAAGAATATCCCCCAGATTGGCGCCGGAATGATTCCTGTAAGCCGAGCAAGATTTGCGGCATCCCCAGCAGACTGTGGCTGTAATACGCTGATATACAAGATTTCATAAGCACTTTGAACGGAATCAACTAAAAGAATCGAAGCAATTAACAGTAATAAGTGATCTCTAAAATTTTGACTCCCTTTAATGAGTAAGTAAAGAAAAGCAAACGCAAATGAGCACAGCCAAAACAAACCATAAGGATTCCGTACCCAAAAAATAAGATTCAAGCCAATAAAACCTAACAATATGTCTATTAACAAATTCTGCTTTTTCTTACCAATTAATAAAAAGGACAGAAACGCCATAAATGACGCAAAAGTGTATCCACCTAGACTAGTTAAGAAGCTGCCAATCCATGTTGACTGATTACTATACGTGGCCCCTTCGGAATTCATGAATAACGATATTTTTTCGACATTCCCTCCAAAAAGAGCGATTAAAGCATGACCCGATTCATGGATAAGCGTATTGATGATTTTCACATAGTTTCCTAGGAACGGCACATGAATCAACAGAAAAGCAAACACGAGGAAAAGGAAAAACTTCGCACTGAATTTGTCTCGAACAAAGCTCATAATAAATTCTCCTCTTTGGTATTTAGTAATATCTCCATTTTAACATCTTTTGTTAATTCTTTTGCAAAATTCAACTTTAAATCTAAAAAGCTAGCAATCACTCAGATTGCTAGCTCTTTTCATTTAATCTCTGTTTCCTTGCTCAATAAGTTGTCCATCCTTCATTAAGTAAATCCGATCACATAGCGGGAGAATCTGTTCATCGTGAGTAACAATGATAGCAGATTTGTTTTGCTCCTTAACGATTTTTGAGATTAACTCAATAATGACCATACTACGATTCGAATCTAGACTGGCTGTTGGTTCATCAGCTAAGATGATTTCAGGATCATTAATAAATGCTCTAGCAATGGCAACTCGTTGCTTTTCTCCACCCGATAACTGATGTGGATAAAATTTTGATCGTTGCTCCATCCCAACTGCAACTAACATCTCGTTAATCTTTCTTTTACTTTCCTTGGTCCACTGATTCGCCATTTTTAAAACAAGACTCAATTGCTCTTCTACCTTTAAATAAGGGACTAAGTTCGAAGTTTGGAAAATATAACCTAGGTGATTTAATCTAATGTTCGCTTTATCAATATCGCTAAAGGTTGCAATGTCGGTGCCATTTACAATGACTTTTCCTTTATCAGGAGATTGCAAGGCACCTGCAATCGATAAAAACGTGGACTTTCCCGACCCTGAAGGACCAATGATTGCAACCACTTCGCCCGTTTTTAAACGGAAGGATAAGTTTTTCACGATATGATTTTCTTTATCACCATCTTTAAACGATTTTTCAACCTGCTCTAAAATTAACGGTTCCATCATCATACTATTCTACTCTCCCCATTGCTTGAATTGGATCGGCCTTCACAATATTAAATACCGATAATAATGAGCCGAATATCGACACAAGAAATAATAACCCCGAAAATTTAGCGATATCCACCAAATCGAAAATAAACGGGATATCATCGGGAAGTATTGACATAAAGCCCTTAGTAAAGGCAATAGCTGCAGCAATACTAACAATGGTTAACAAAATAACCTGAAAGATAGTTGATTTGACCAATTGACTCGATTTAGCACCGATGGCTTTCAAGATGCCAAACTGTGCCGTTTTTTGTATGGTCATAATATAAAAGAATGCGGCTAAAACAAAAACAGCAATCACTATTAAAAAAGATAACATCATATAAAGTGAATTTTGTTCAGCCGTATACCCAGGAATACCTTTGACCACTTGATCCTTTTCTACCCATTCCCCATTTTTAATTAAGCTAGAAATTTTTTTTTCTAATCCTAAATCAGCTTTGTTTATGGCAATGCCGTTATATTCATTTTTGTTTAGTTTACCAGCGAGTTTCTCCCAAGTGTCAAGGGAAATAAGCGCAACTGGTGTATGGCTAAAAGTTTGATCATCAAGGAATCCAACTACCTTTAAGCTTATACCGCTTCGTGCATCTTTTACGATCATTCCAATCTTAATTGTTCCAGATAACGAGCGATCTAGTAAGACAGAATTTCCCCCGCCACTCTCTAAACTCTTTCCATCCCTTCTATTCGGTTCTAAGAAGCTGCCAGGCTGGACGGCGATAAAGGTAACATCTAGTCTATCCTCTGAATTCACTCTAGAAATGGCTCCCATTTGAACACCAATTGGCTGAGCCTCACTTTTTGCTGTCAATTTCTCTATATCCACCGTTAAATGCGACCGATCAATGCGACCCTCTGCACTTTTTTGCAGGTAAAAAGAGTGTGCCGGCATGTTAATGATCGAAGAAGCATTATTCATCGACAAGCCATTGGCAAGTCCACTAATGACAAAAATAAGTATCGCTACAAAAAAGAGAATAAAACTGATTAACAAATATCTCACTTTAAAAAATGTCATTTCCTTAAATGGTAATGAGAACATAAAAAATTCACCTTCCCTTTCATTTCACAAACAGAATACTGTTCGAATATGAACGGAAGATGAACGTTATTTTACAATTTGGGAAGGAGCACAGTAAAAGAAGTCCCTTTCCCTTCTGTGCTTTCTAAATCAATTTTTCCATGGTGCAAATTAACGATGGATTTGACGATTGATAAGCCTAATCCTGTCCCTTCGACAGACCGTGCTCTAGAGGCATCCGCCCGGTAAAAACGGTCAAAAATTCTTTCTATTTCCTTTTGACTTAATCCCACCCCTGAATCTTTAATAACCACGACAACTTCTACATCCGTTTCAGCCAATTCAATATCAATTGTACCGTTTTCACGATTATACTTAATCGCATTCGTCAGCAGATTTTCCCAGACAGAATATAACAATGCTGGGTCCCCTTTAACCGTGGCATCAGAGAGTGAGTAACTCATCATTATTCCTTTTTCTAAGGTGCTCCATTCGCATTGATGAATAACAGCTTTGAGCTGTGCTGCAATATCTACGGGACTAACCTCCATTAAATCCTTTTTACTTTCAATAGTGGATAGAAGTAATAGTTGTTTTGTCATCCTGGAGAGTCGGTCTACCTCGAATTGAACTACTCGTAAATATTGTTGCTCTTCTTGCTCACTTTTGTTGCTATTTTCCAATAAGTTTAAATACCCTTTAATATTGGTTAGTGGTGATTGGATATCATGAGAAATATTAGAAATTAGTTCTTTTCTTAGCGAATCTACTTTTGCTAATTTTTCCGTCATCCTCATAAAACTGACGGCTAAATTTCCAAGTTCATCGCTTCGAGTAATATCCAACTTGATGGAGAAATTTCCTTCCGCAATTGCTCTCGTTGCATTATTAAGCTTTCTTATTGGATTGACTAAATATTTAGTACTAATAAGAACCAATATAACGCTTAATAAAATTGAAATGATAAGCAGCCATCCAAAAAGAATATGCATCTCGTTAAACATCAGCTTAATATCTGGCCTGATAAAAATGGCATATTCTTCACCTTTATACTGAAAAGGGACACCGACTGAGTTTTTTAATTCGTTTGCAAAAAATCCGGTTACAAAGGTTTTATGAGGAAAATTCCGAATCCCATGATAAACCTCGCCATCTAAAACTTTTTCTGGAATATCTGCATGTAAATTCTTTTCTCTAAACGATGAGCCAAAATAATATTTGTCCCCTTCATTATTAACCAAAAGTATTTGGTAACCAATCGACCCGATATGGTCAAAATAGTCCTGGAGACTAATCAAAGGGTGCTTACTAGCAAAGTCAGCTATTTCAAAAGCAAAATTCATGATTTTCTCATCATTTTCCTGTTTTAATGTGATCTGGTAATAAGCATTGGAAAGAAAAAAAGAAATAATTCCACTGACTACCATAATCATGATTGTAATAAAGGCGAATTTACTATATAAAGATTTCATGATCATTAGTTAAAGAACCTCCAGGGAATATCCTACCCCTCTAATCGTTTTGATGGTAAAATCCTCGGCAATATTCGCAAACCTCTCGCGTAACCGTTTGATATGGACATCTACAGTTCTTTCATCCCCTTCAAAATCATGACCCCATATTTTTTCAATCAAGTGACCACGGCTAAACACTTGATTAGGATGCGTAGCAAGGAAGGTTAAAAGATCAAATTCCTTTAACGGGAGCATAAAGGTCTTATTATTGATTTTAACTTCATAGCTTTTTTTATTTATGTATAAGGTACCTACTTTAATATTCGCTTCACCAGATTTTCCATATCTTCTTAAAAGGGCATTGACCCTAAATATTAATTCTTTGGGTTCAAACGGTTTTATTAAGTAATCATCCGTACCTGATTCAAATCCCTTTTCCTTATCTTCAATCTGGCTTTTGGCCGTTAATAAAATAATCGGAATATCATACACTTTTCGAATTTCAGTTGTTAATAGGTATCCATTCATGACTGGCATCATGATATCTACTACCGCTAAATCACAATCCTCTTTATTTAATAGTTCAAGTGCGGCTCCCCCATTTTCCGCTGAGATGGTTTTAAATCCCTCTCTCATCAGCAAACTTGTTACAAGATTGCGGATATATTCATCATCATCAACAATTAAAATTTTTTTCATCTCATCACCTGCTTACTCAAAGTGCTATTTTCCTTACCTCATTGTACTTAAAGGCTCTCTAATTGGAAAGAAGTAAAATGGAACTTGATTAGACAAAGAAACAACTTTTATGTTACCATTAAGTTGTTGCATTTAATCAGCACCTAGTTTTAACAAGGAGGAATGAAATTGATAGAGTTTAAAAACATTGTGAAAAAGTATCGAACCAAAACCATTATTAAGCCTTTCTCATTGGAAATTGAGGCTGGTCAATTGGTTGTTTTTATCGGACCCAGCGGCTGTGGGAAAACGACTTTACTGAAAATGATTAATAAATTAATTCAGCCAACCTCAGGGAAAATTTTTGTCAATGGGACAGATATCTCGACGATGAATCCAATTGAACTGCGTCGAAATATTGGTTATGTCATCCAAAATACTGGTTTATTTCCACATATGTCTATTAAAGAAAATTTAGAGTTAATTCCAAAACTTAAAGGGGAAGATCCTGCTGCGATTGCCACTAAAACGGGCGAACTGCTTGAATTAGTCGGTTTAGACCCTAAAGAATACTTGCATCGGTATCCCAAAGAATTGAGCGGCGGCCAGCAGCAAAGAATTGGCGTCGCAAGAGCTTTCTCAACCAACTCCGATATCATTTTAATGGATGAACCATTTAGCGCATTAGACCCTGTCACAAGAAGTTCCCTACAAGATGAACTCTTCCAGATGCAAAAAGAATTAAACAAGACGATTATCTTTGTCACCCATGATATGGATGAAGCTATTAAAATAGCAGATAAAATTTGTATTTTAAAAGACGGGGATATTCTCCAATATGATACACCTGAAAACATTCTTAAAAATCCTGCCAATGACTTTGTTGAAGACTTTATTGGCAAAAGACGGGTTTGGAACAATCCAGAATTATTAATGGCTGAGGATATTATGATCCCCAATCCTGTTAAAATCACCTCAATGCGAACGGTGCTTCAGGCAATTGAAATAATGAAGGACCAAAAAGTCGATAGCCTAATGGTTACAGATAAAAATAATGTCCTTAAAGGTTTAGTGACATTAAAGGGCATCCAACTGCTCAATCGAACTATCTCAATCGATCAGGTAATGGAACAAAATGTTCTTTCGGTTTCACAGGATGCCAATTTGATATCAGTTTTAGCAACAATGAATGAGCACAAAATTGGTTATGTCCCTGTTGTGAACAGTCATAACCAGCTGATTGGACTTATTACTAGAAGCAGCATTCTTTCTGCATTAAGCAGCCAGTTAATCGATTTGGAGGTGGCCTTTTAATGAGTGGATTTATGAATTATTTAACCACAAACTATGATCAGATTTTCAGTCTGCTTGGCCAACATCTTTACTTAAGTGTAATTTCTGTCCTAGTAGCGATTATTATTGGGATCCCGCTTGGTATATTAATCTCAAGAGAGCAAAAGCTTGCAAAACCGATAATTGGAACAACTAATGTGATTCAAGCAGTCCCTAGTTTGGCATTACTTGGGTTTCTTATTCCATTCGTTGGGATTGGCAGTACTCCAGCCATTATTATGGTCGTTCTTTATTCATTGCTTCCGATCGTCAAAAACACGTATACAGGTTTAACGAATATTGATGGGGATATTCTGGAAGCCGCCAGAGGTATCGGTCTGACCAAGAGTCAAACGATGAGAAAGGTTCAGTTACCACTAGCCTTCCCGATGATTATGGCGGGTATCAGAATTTCAGCGGTTACCGCTGTTGGATTAATGACAATTGCTGCCTTCATTGGTGCTGGCGGACTAGGATATCTCGTTTTCTCCGGTGTGCAAACGGTCGATAATTATATGATTTTAGCTGGGGCTATTCCTGCCTGTATTCTTGCCCTAGTTATTGATTTTATCGTAGGAAAACTTGAATCCTCACTTTCCTATACAAGCAAACAGACTTCAGCAAAGAAGACAGGGAAAACCACTAAAAAAATGATGATTAGTTTTGCAAGTATTGTCATCATCATTGCCGGTGCTTTTACTGTATATTCAAAGGTGAACGCTGAGGATAAAATTGTGATCGGTTCTAAAAATTTCAGTGAACAATTAATCTTAGGGAATATGCTTGCGGATTTAATAGAAAATAAGACTGATATTCAAGTAGAGAGAAAATTAAATCTTGGCGGCAGTCAGGTAGCCTTCAGCGCCCTTAAAAATGGGGACATTGATATGTATGTAGAGTACACTGGAACAGGATTAGTAAATATATTAAATCAGCCGCCCCAGAGTGATCCGGACAAGGTCTACAATATTGTCCAGAAGGAATTCAAGCAAAAATATGGCTTTGAATTGTTAAAACCGATTGGATTTAATAACACTTACGCCTTAGCTGTTCGTCAAGATACAGCAAAAGAATTTGGCTTAAAGACGATCTCTGATTTAGCCAAAGTCAGCAGTGGATTAACCATGGGTCCGACCATCGAATTTCCAAATCGTGAGGATGGCTTAATCGGACTTACAAAAACGTATAATATGAAATTTAAAGAGGTGAAACCCGTTGATGGCGGGTTGCGCTATACGGCATTAGCCAACCATAAGAGTGATGTCATCGATGCCTTTTCAACGGATGGCTTACTTGAAGCGTTCCACTTAAAGGTATTAGAGGATGATAAAAATTTCTTCCCGCCTTATTATGCGGTACCGATGTTAAAAGAGGGAACGTTAAAGGAACATCCAGAACTAGAAAAAGTGATAAACTCCTTGGCAGGTAAGTTAACTGATGAAAAGATGCGAAAACTGAATTATAAGGTCGACAGCCTTAAACAGTCTCCAGCCAAAGTTGCAAAGGAATTTTTAGAAAGTGAAGGTTTATTAGAAAATTAGTATATGAAGAAAAAGCCGGTCCTAAAAAAACCGGCTTTTTTTGCATCTTCAAAACTCTTTTTACTCCTCCATAAAATGAAGGACTCGGTCATATGTTTCATCAGCACCAATAACAAGGAGGACATCCCCCTCTTGGATTAATGCATAGGGACCTGGTGAAATAATTAATTCTCCCTTTCGTTTCATCCCGATAACAGTTCCCCCGGTATTTTGCCAAAACTTTACTTCCGAAATGGTTTTTCCAATATGAATACAATCCGAAAATACCTCTACTTCGATGGGGGCCAGTGGGTTCGTATGACGCAGCTTTCCTGAGTAGTCCATAATTTTTCGGAGTGTATCAAAGAGCTGTTCATCGAGCTTGTCTCTTTCAGAAATAAGAGAGTTCATTTGCTTTTCTAGATCCTTAATGCTTGCGAGATTTGAAAACCGTTGAATATATTTATAAGCATTCTCACGAGAAGAAATAACAATTCCACTACCTTTTGTGGAGTGAACAATCTCGACATCTTCTAAAATCTTTATTGCTCTTCGGATAGTTTCAGGAGAAACCTTATATTCACTTGCTAAGGTAGATCTCCCATGAATTTTTTCTCCCACCTTAAATTTCCCATCATATATTCTATTTGCTAAATCTATAGCAATTCGCTCGTAAGTCGGTATTTGTGCCTTTTGCATAACATCCTCCGCAGCCATCTTTATCTTGGACTATTCCAACATTGTCTTACCTTTCCAATATACTCTTTTGTATGTGCCTATGCGAGTATTCCATACAAAATTATCTGAGTGATTTCATTTATTTTTATTGGACATAATTGTAATGAACCATGATTAATGAGGTGAGTCATTGAAACGGAAAATACTTATCATTCTAGGTAGTATATTTATGTTATTTATGATTGTCTTATTTATATTTTTCCTTGTTAAAGGGCCATCTTCAAAATGGCAAGTAGCCCTCGGAGGGATAATCGTGTGCGGGTTGCCCGTTTTGCTAATCTTTAAGAACAACATACCATTTAATCTTCCAAGCATCGTTGGTTTTTATCTATTTATCTTTTGTACCACGTATTTAGGGTCTATAGGGGATTTTTATCTTAAATATAAATGGTGGGATTCGACCATTCATTTTTATAAAGGTGTATATGTCGCTTGTGTCGGTATAACATTATATAAATTAATGATTCCTGAACAAGTAAGAAAGGACACCTCGAGTTGGATTATTTCAATTTTCGTTCTTTCCCTCTCTGTCCTAGCAAGTGTACTTTGGGAGATTTATGAGTTTGCAGGGGATCAAACCTTTACTCATATCATGCAGCTTGGGGGAAATAAAGATACCATGTATGACTTATTATGTGGCTTTTCTGGAGGACTATTAATTGCCATTTACGCATACTTTCGAAAACATAAAGTTTAAAGAGGTGAATATTGTTGAATCGAAAACTTGTCATCATATTAAGTTTCATTTATGTCCTATTCATGGCTGTTTTATGTGTTTACTACTATTCAAAGGATGTAACTTTTCAAGGATCGGTTGCAATTGGAGGAATTGTTTGCGGTGCGATTCCGTTATTATTGGCATTATTCACCAAACTACAATTTAATTTACCAATTGTTATTTCTTATTTAATTTTCTTAGTTGGTTCACAATATCTAGGTTCAATCCTCGGCTGGTATGGTCTTGGTTGGTGGGATACTTTTATGCATTTGATTAGTGGAGCCATTCTCGCTTTTTCTGGAATTGCTTTATATGAACGTTTGATTCATCGAAATGCGGGAGATAAAATTTCGCCATGGTTTGTGTTTTTATTCACGCTGTCCTTTGCAGCACTCGGCGGTGTATTATGGGAAATTTATGAATTTAGTTCCGACCAATTTTTCGATATGACCTTACAGGGTGGAGGAAATAAGGATACAATGACAGATTTAATTGCTGATACGATTGGCGGATTGATTATTGCCGTGTCAGCAGGCATTCGAACTCGGAGAAAGTTAAAAAATCACAAATGAGAAGGTACGTCCTATTTGACGTACCTTTTTTTGAAAATAAGATATTAAACCGTGACAGCCACAAAAAATTCTTCATAAAGTGCTTGAACCGCTCTCTTTTCCTCTACTTCCTTTACACCAAACATCATGCTTACTTCTGAAGAACCTTGGTTAATCATCTCGATATTAATACGAGCTTTTGCCAGAGCTTTGGAGGCTTTTGCCATTGTGCCTACATTGTGACGCATGCCCTCACCAACCACCATTATAAGCGCGAGGCTGTGTTCAATTTTCACTTGATCAGCATGCAGCTCTGATTCAATTCTCTCAACAATTGCCTTCTCCATTTCTGCATCCATTTGATTTTCACGGAGGATCACGGAAACATCATCAATTCCTGATGGGGTATGTTCGTAAGATAATCCGAAGTCTTCTAAGATGTTTAACAGCTTCCGTCCGAAGCCTATCTCTCTATTCATCAGGTATTTGCTTACGTAAATACTACAAAATCCTTGGTCACTCGCAATACCAATTACTGGTCCATTTGTGTTGTCGCGTTCATAGACAATCTTTGTACCAGGTGCACTTGGATTATTTGTATTTTTGATTTGAACAGGAATTCCTGCTCTGAACGCCGGAACAAGTGCTTCATCATGTAACACGGTGAATCCCGCATAGGAAAGTTCACGCATTTCCCGGTAAGTCAGTTCTTTTATTTCCTTCGGATTTTTTACGATGAAGGGATTAACGGAATACACCGCATCAACATCGGTAAAATTCTCATAAAGGTCAGCTTTAAGGGCATTTGCTAAGATGGATCCAGTAATGTCGGAACCGCTTCTTGAAAAGGTAAACACCTCACCTTCCCTGCTATAACCAAAGAATCCTGGAAAAATTAGAATCCCTTTTCGGTCGTGCAACGAATATAACTGACTATAAGCTTCAGGCAGTGCTTGAGCATTACCTGGCTCATCACTGACAAGCAGCCCCGCTTCTTTTGGATCTATGTAAGAAGCTTCTACACCCTGCTTACGGAAATAGGCAGCAACCAATTTGGCGTTGTTATCTTCACCACTTGCTTTTAACAAATCCAGAAAACGATCAGGTTTTGTTTTATCAGCGCTTAACCGTTTGGCTAAATCTTCTTGAATTTCGATAATAACATCATTTGACAGTGATAATTCCTCGGCGATCGAGGAGTATCTTTCTAGGACGGCCTCAAATTGTTCCCTTGGGTCCTTATTTTGTAGACATAGTTCTCCACATTCAATCAATAAATCGGTTACCTTATTATCTTCTGGAAACCTTTTCCCAGGGGCAGAAACGACAACGACTTTTCTCTTGGGGTCTGAAACAACAATCTTAAATACCTTTTCAATTTGTTTTCCTGATGCTAGCGAGGACCCGCCAAACTTTACGACCTTCATCCCTACATCTCCCTAATTAAAAAATATAATCTTAATTTTAATCATATTCAGAAAATAATCAAGCTTTTTCTTTTTTGTGTGGACATTTGTCCGCTTGTAGTGGACAAACAAAAAAAAGAGAGGATTTCTGCTAGGAAATCCTCTCTTTTATAAAAACTAGAACTACCGTAGTAATTCAATAAAATGGGCAAGAATCTTAGCAGTAAGTCCCCATATCACTTTTCCATCATAACGATAGAAATACTCCTCGATTCCTCGTGTACGCCAATTATAATTTTCTCCCCCTACAATGAGGTCAAAGGGAAAATTAACCTCGGGTTCTGCCTTAAATTCAATTTTATAAATCTCTGGTTCATTTTTTATTAAAAATGATAGCGGTACAGTAAAAATCTCACCGACTTCTGAAGGGTTAGGCACAATCGTATTAGGTGTTTTAATGTAGCCAACAAAAGGATAGATCATCATTCCAAAAGGTGAAATCATAAAATCCAATGGGTGTACGTTTGAGATAAACTCATGACTGACACCTAATTCTTCCACGGTTTCTCGGATAGCGGCTGCTTTTTCGTCGATATCCTGGGCATCAATCCTCCCCCCTGGAAAACAAATTTCGCCAGGCTGCCTTCTTAGTTCAAGGGAACGAACTTCTAACAAAACGTGGATCCCGTCCTCTTTTTCAATGAGTGGGACCATAACAGCATATTTTGAAAATTTTTCACTGCCAAGGATCTTTGGTGTATGGTTTTTTAATTTAGATAGTATTGGTTCCAACTCCATGACTTCACCTCATTTCATTTTCAAATAACATATTATTACAATACCACTTTTACCTGCAGATAAAAAAACAATCCAATTCGATTATTGGATTGTTCGCTTAATAAATTTCATTCCTATTTCTCATACCATGAATACATATAATTAACATCCTCAATTTTTTGTGCGGTTTTTACAATTTTTAATGGATGGAAGGTGTCAATCATAACAGCTAGTTCCAGCGTTTCCTTTTTTCCAATACTTGCTTCGGTTTTTCCCGGATGTGGGCCATGGGGGATACCGCCTGGATGAAGTGTGATCGAACCTTCTTGAACCCCTTTTCGACTCATGAAATTACCTTCCACATAATAGAGAAGTTCGTCGCTGTTCACGTTGCTATGATAATATGGCGCTGGTATGGACTCTGGATGATAGTCATATAGCCTCGGAACAAACGAACAAACAACGAAATTATTCCCTTCAAAAGTTTGATGGACCGGCGGCGGTTGATGAACTCTCCCTGTGATTGGTTCAAAATCTTCGATGTTAAAAGCCCACGGATATAAATATCCATCCCAGCCCACTACATCAAGGGGATGATGCCCTAAAATATGCGAAGTTATCTTCCCTCTTGATTTTGTCAAAACCTCAAATTCACCCTTTTCGTCGAATGTCTTCAGTTCTTCCGGGCCTCGAAAGTCCCTTTCACAAAATGGACTATGTTCTAATAACTGACCATATTCATTTCGGTACCTTCTTGGTGTGGTGATTTGGCTGAACGATTCAACAAACAGCATTTTAGTCTCTTCATTTTCGTTGGGTATGACACGATATATGGTCCCAATTGGAATAATGAGATAGTCACCCTGACGGTAAGATAGGGTGCCGAACATCGTTTCTATTTTTCCAGTTCCATAGTGGACATAGAGCATTTCATCGCCATCACCATTCCGATAATAGCTTGTCATCGGTGCAGTTACATGGGCGGTTCCAATTAATAAATCCTGATTTCCTAAGATATATTCCCTAGCCTTCAGGGCATCGCCTTTGGCCGGCACTATATTGGTGAAAAAATGGCGGTGTTTTAGAGGCTGCTGCTCCTCATATTCTGGCAAGTAACCACTTACTAATTCCGTCCTCACCACCTCTGTTGGCATATAATGGTGATACAAAATCGATTGGGTTCCTGAAAATCCCCGTGTCCCCATTACTTGCTCTCTGAATAGGCTCCCATCAGCTTTTTTAAACATCGTATGCCGTTTGTGCGGTATCTTCCCCATTTGGCGGTAAAACATGAATTCACCTCTCTTCAGCGATTATCTCATTCTGTAACATGCCAAGATGATCAATCTCTAATATTACTCGATCACCTGGCTTTAACCAGCGATGCACCTGATCTCCAAGTTCAAGAATACATCCAGAGCCGACAGTTCCTGAACCAATCATCTCTCCAGGGATTAAGGTAACACCTGCAGAAGCCCTCTCAATCATCTCTCCAAAGGAATAAAATAGGTCTTTCATATTCCCTGCGGAAAGAAGTCGTCCATTTACAGTGGCTTTCATGGAAAGATTAAACCCTTTTCCTGCTCTAAATGGTTCTAACTCATCTTTTGTCACAATCCATGGTCCAATTGAAGTTGAGAAATCCTTCCCCTTGGCAGGACCAAGACCAACTTTCATTTCTTTCTTTTGCAGGTCTCTTGCGCTCCAATCATTTAATATACAGTAGCCAAAAATATGTTCATCCGCTTGATCTGCAGAAATATTTCTACCTTCTTTACCAATGATACAGGCAATTTCAAGCTCATAATCAAGCCAGTTACACGTTTCCGGCTTAATAATCGCTTCTCCCGGTCCTTTTATGGCAAGATGATTCGAGAAGTAAAAAACAGGGATTTCGTACCATTCTGGAATCATTCCGAGGCCCCTATTCTCCCTTGCTTGTTTCACATGCTGCTCAAATGCATAAAAATCACGAAAACTCCTAGGGAGTGGCAGTGGCGCCTTTAAACGGAGCTCACTTAACGGATATACTCCTTTTTGCCCCTTTGTAAATGAGAAACTGGCCGCCTTTTCTAGATTAGCCTCACTATTTTCTAGAAAATCCAGGAGATTACTTGGCAGTATTCCACTTGAGGCTTCATACATATCTACTACATATTCTTGATCCAATAACCATCCTGCTCGGAATGTCCCATCCGGTTTTTCAAACGTTACGAATTTCACGACACTCACCTTTTCTAGGTTTTTCTCTTCATTTCAAACATTTTTGCTATGGGGTCTGTAAAAATATTTCCTGCCATTCTCCCGATCGGCTTCAGTTTCGCAGTATCAATCCGTCCCTTATCCAACAGTTCATCGTTTACATGGACATGAACTACTTTTCCAATTACTAGACTTCCAGCGCCAGGTTTATCACCAAAATGCAATACTTGTTCTAGTTCACATTCTAGGTGGACAAGCGATTCTTTGATACGCGGCACCTTGACCTTAATACTAAGTTCTTTCGTTAAACCCACTTCCACCATTTCGTCGACATCCGGACTAAATTCGATCGCACAGTCATTCATTTGCTCTGCCAAACTGTTACTAACAATATTAATGACAAATTGACCTGTGCTTTCAATGTTTACAAGCGTATCTTTTTTAGCTCCATCTGTTCCCCTTCTCATTGGTGAAAAACAAATGAGCATGGGGTCCGCACAAATTGCCGTGAAAAAACTAAATGGGGCCGCATTAGCAGTGCCCTTCTCATCTACTGTAGAAACAAAAGCAATTGGACGGGGGAGAATTGAGCCAACTAATAATTTATATGCCTCTCTCCATTCCAGTGTTTTCGGGGAGATTTCCATTGCATTTATCACCTCACTTTTTGAACTCTAAAAAAGGAAGAGATCTCTCTCCCTTTAGCCCTTTTAAACTGCTATTCTTTATAAATTTCCTCGTCTTTCCTGCTCCCGCTCAATGGACTCAAATAATGCTTTAAAGTTTCCTTCTCCAAAACCGCGTGCCCCTTTCCGTTGAATAATTTCAACAAATAATGTTGGACGGTCAACAATTGGTTTGGTGAAAATTTGCAGTAAATACCCCTCATCATCTCGGTCTACTAGAATATTAAGTTCACGCAGCTTTTCAATTTCTTCATCAATTTTCCCTATCCGTTCACTTAAGGATTCATAATAAGTATCAGGAGTCTTTAGGAATTCAACTCCATTTTGCTTTAAAATCGCAACCGTTGAGACAATATCCTCCGTTAATATGGCCAAATGCTGTACACCCGGACCATTATAGAATTCTAGATATTCTTGAATTTGTGATTTTCGTTTCCCAACCGCCGGTTCATTAATTGGAAACTTGATCCGCCCACCGTTATGCATAACTTTTGACATAAGCGCAGAATATTCTGTCGTAATATCCTTATCAGAGAAATGTTTCATTTCTTTAAAGCCCATTACCTTGGCATAATACTCTACCCATTCCTCCATTCGCTCTACGTTCCCAACGACATGGTCAATCCCAATTAAACCCGTATCTTTAACAGGTACTGGCGCAGAATATGGTTCAAATCCTGGTAAGAACACTCCCTGATAATCCTTTCGTTCTATTAACGTATGGATCGTGTCTCCATATGTACCTAGAACGGCTTTTTTAACCACCCCTGATTTATCCTTTATTTCAAATGGGGCCGCAATGGCAATCGCACCTCGATTCACAGCTTCTTCAAACGCATTCTTGACATCATCAACTAAAAGCGCAATATCCTTCACACCGTCTCCATGTTTCTTAACAAATTGGGCTACTGACCCTTCCTCAGTATAAGAACCTGTTAGTACAAGACGAATATTTCGCTGCTTCAAACAGTAGGAAGCGGTTTCACGATTGCCTGTTTCAAGACCCGAATATGCTACTGGTTCAAAACCGAATGCTGTACAGAAAAAGTGACATGCCTGTTTGGCATTACCCGTGTAAATCTCAATATAATCCACGTCTCGAACCGGAAAGAAGTCATTAGCTAATTGGTCTGCTCTTACTCTATTTTCTTTCATTTAGAAACCCCCATTAACTAAATGTAATAATATTCAGAATTAATTCTAATTCAAAGAACCTTGTCCTATCAAGGATAGGGTGTAAAGCAATAACGCTTTTTGGTGCTAAAGAAAACAGGATTATTTTTGCGTTATTTCCCAAAAACACAAAAAGAAACTTACCCGTTTCGGGAAGTTTCTAATTAAATCATATTGGAAATATTATTCAATAGAATAATAGACTTACAAAAAATTTTTTGATTAGGAAAGAATCGCACGATCGCTCGCCATATGTTCACCACGGATCCGTTTAAACTCCGTTAACAAACTTTCGATTGTCAGCTGCTTCTTATTTTCCTCACTGACCTCTAAAATAATCTGACCCTTATCCATCATAATTAAGCGATTTCCTAAATCAATCGCTTGCTGCATATTATGTGTCACCATTAATGTGGTTAGTTTGTATTTGTCGACAATTTCTCTCGTCAAATTTGTAATTAATTCTGCTCTTGACGGATCAAGTGCCGCTGTATGTTCATCCAGAAGGAGGATCGATGGCTCTGTGAAAGTTGCCATTAATAAGGATAATGCTTGGCGTTCTCCACCTGATAAAAGCCCTACCTTTGCACTGAGTCGATTTTCCAGTCCTAAATGCAGTGATTCCAATACCTCACGAAAATAATCACGCCGCTTTTTGGTTACCCCTTGGCGCAGGGTCCTCATTTTGTTACGAGAGTACGCCATCGCAAGATTTTCCTCAATGGTCATGCTTGGAGCCGTTCCTGCCATTGGGTCCTGAAAGACACGTCCAATCATTTTTGAACGCTTGAACTCTGACATATTGGTAACATTTTTTCCGTTAATATGAACCTCACCGACATCCGGGATTAACACACCGGAAATGATATTCATTAATGTAGATTTCCCCGCACCATTACTTCCAATAACAGTGACAAAATCACCAGGCTGAAGGGTCAGATTCACATGATCGATGGCGATTTTTTCATCCGGAGTCCCTTCATTAAAAATCTTATGAATTTCATTTAAGTGTAGCATGATTGTCCCCCTTCGCTGAAGTATTCGCCTGGATGATATTCCTTCGCTCTGATCTTCGTCGGGCTTTCCGCTTTTTCTCTTTAGAACCTTCAATGATTTTTGGAGCAGTAAGTGCAATAATAACAATAAGTGCAGTAATTAGCTTCATATCACCTGGGTCTAAGAAATCTACACGCAAGGCTAACGTTACGACGATTCGATAAATGATGGAACCGCCAATCACAGCAAGAGTTGTCCGAGCGATTGTTTTTGTACCAAATAGGGCTTCACCGATGATAACGGAAGCAAGGCCAATGACAATCATCCCAATTCCCATACCTACGTCTGCAAATCCACCTTGCTGGGCTATTAGAGCACCCGAAAATGCTACTAATGCATTAGATAAACCTAAGCCAAACACAACAAGAAGATTGGTATTAGCAGAAAGGCTGCGAATCATTCGTTTATTATCTCCAGTTGCTCTAACAGCAAGACCAATTTCCGTTTTTAGGAACAAATCCGTTAGGAATTTAATCACAAATGTAACGAGAATCATAAAAAGAAGAATTCCCCATGTTTCCGGCAGACTATCACCGAGACCGACCATGGAAAGAATATTATTGAAGAATGAATCAATTCCTGTCTTTTCAAAAAATCCACTGATTTTCGTAAAAGCTGTATCTGTATTTAATAAAGGGATGTTGGAACGTCCCATAATTCTCAGATTTATTGAATAAAGTGCAATCATCATTAAAATACCGGAAAGCAAGTTATTAATCTTTCCAAATGTGTGCAGAAGTCCCGTCATACATCCTGCTGCAAAACCTGCAAATAGTGCCATAATTGTAGCTAAAAATGGATCGGTACCATTCGCAATCATAACTGCTGAAATCGCTGCTCCAGTGACAAAACTCCCATCAACCGTTAAATCTGGAAAATCCAGAATACGAAAGGAAAGATAGACGCCCAGTGCCATAATCGCGTAGATGATACCTGCTTCAAATGATCCAAATATGGCTGTAAACATTGAGATCATCCTTTCTTTTATCATAAAGCATCCGTCTTAGATGCAATATTTTATATAGTGACAAAGAGGCAGCCTTCTAAAAGAAGGCTCCTCCTTAAAAAATATCATTTAATTACCTTCGTAAAACTCACCTAAACTACTCCAAGCATCATTGACTTTTAAACCTTGGGCTTCAGCAGCCTTCTTGTTAATAACAAGCTTTAAGCTGTTAGGAAGTTCAACAGGAATTTCAGATGCTTTCTTTTTGCCGCTTAAAATGTCAGCTGCCATGATACCTGATTGATAGCCAAGATCGTAATAACTAAATCCACTTGCGGCAACCGCACCCTTTTTCATGGAATCAAGTTCACCAACGAACAACGGGATTTTCTTGCTGTTTGCAACGGCGATAACTGAATCAAGTGCAGTAACAACAGTGTTATCAGTAGGAATGTAGATGGCATCAACGCGTCCAACTAATGATTCTGAGGCTTGCTTCACTTCTGCTGTAGTAGAAACAGATACTTTTACTAGTTTAGCACCCTTCTCTTTAGCAATCTTTTCAACTTCTTCCACCTGAACAACTGAATTTTGTTCCCCTGAGTTATAAATGACCCCAACATTTTTCGCTTTCACTTCGTCCGTAATAAAGCTGATTGTCTTTTTCGTTGCTTCTGGATGGTTATCTGTTGTTCCAGTAATGTTCTTGCCTGGCTTATCAAAAGCCTCTACTAGTCCAGCACCCACTGGGTCTGTCACTGATGTGAAGATAATCGGAATATCTTTGGTAGCATTCAATGCAGCCGTTGCACTAGGCGTAGCATTAGCAAAGATTAAATCTACTTTGTCCCCGACAAAATTATTCGCAATTGTTTGCGTGTTGTTCATGTCTGCTTGCGCGTTTTGTTCATCAAAGCTAACCTTAATCCCTTTATCCTTTAAGGCCTTCTTAAAGCCCTCTGTCGCAGCATCTAAAGATGGGTGTGGTGCAAATTGGGTAATACCTACTTTGAACTCCTTATCTGCTCCACCTTTTTCAGTTCCGCCCGCGGATTCTTTACTCCCACAGCCAGCTAGCAGCATCATTCCTGCTAAAGCAATAGATAATACTTTTCCATTTTTCTTCATCTAGCTAAATCCCCCTCAAATACTAAAATATCAATTTTCAAAAAATTAAATATATTAGAAATTATTCTAGTATTTTTTTCAAAGAAAATCAAGAGTTATCGTAAAAATATTTTTTCGCTTTAAAGCAACATAATTGTAAATCCATAATTCCCATGGTAAATAACCTACATTTTGCTGTTAAAAAATAAAAATACCTCCATTTTAAGTGGAGGCATTTTCAGGCTATCGAAAAACTTTCGACAGCCTTTTTTATTTCAATTTCTTTAACAATTCACCGCGTTAACTTGTTTAATATAATTATATTATATTGTATATCTTTTAGATGGAGAAATAAGAATGAACGTTGCCTACCGCTAGTTTTTAGGTTTGAAGTTCAAGAATCCAGTTCACCATTACTTATGATTAGCACTTAAAGGTCAATGATAATATGTATAAGTTCACAAAAGAAAAGGTTGAAGGAGAGACTCGTGAATACTTTGAAGAACTTAATAAGGCAATTGAAGAGGACAAAATAAAAAACTGCCGAGACTAACCTTTCTCGACAAGCTGAATGCCTCCATATTAAATGGAGGCATTCTAAGAATTATCTTTTCAATAATACTATTCTACCAATCTCGGGTATTTTCAAGTAAAAGGTCAATTTCAACTTTTTTAACGATATGATTATTTTTCTCAGATGTTAGATTTGACGTTGCTTCTAGTAATTTGTCGATATCGATTAGTACAGTACCCATTTCTAACCTCCTGAATGTTAGTTTGTTATTGTTTGATAGATCATTCGACGATTTCATTGAAATAGTGGGGGTACCCCTTTAATTAATCTAAAAAAAATAAAAATCCAGCCAATGCTATTTGGCCTGGATTTTTTTAGAATATTAAAAATTCTCTATTTCTATCATGCGGTGTTTTTCATCGTTGTTCCTTTATCACCTTGATTGAAAAAGTACTTCATCATCGGTGGTGTAACAATGGTTGTCACTAGTACAACTACCACTAATACAGCAAAAAGTTCTTGGGTAATTAATTTAGTTTCCAAACCAATTGTGGCAATAATCAACGCAACCTCTCCTCGTGAAACCATGGCAGCGCCAATTCCAAGTGAATTCTTCCAAGAAAAGCGTGCCATTTTTGCACCAGCAGCTGCACCAATTAACTTGGTTAAAATAGCAAGGATACTAAGGCCCAACATAAGCCCCAAATGTTGAGAGATTCCATCAAAACTTACTGATAAACCAATCGAAGTGAAAAATACAGGCACAAAAATAGAATAACTGATGGTCTCCACTTTCTTAAATATTTTAGGTTTATATTCCGTCTGTCCAATAGCAACCCCAGCAATATAGGCACCAATAATCCCCGCAACACCTGTTAATTCTGCTGTGAAGACGAATAGGAAACAAATAATTAGTGCACCCGAGACAAGCGATTCTGTGACCTTTAATGGAACAAATTTTTTTAATAGCCATGGAACAACCTTCCAAGCTACTAAAATAGCACACGTAAAAAAGAGGATCTTTTTTATTATCATCATGCTTAAATTCACTTCGTCTCCAGCCATACTCATGAGGAAGGCTAAAGCAATGATCACAAGCACATCATCAATAACCGCTGCACCTAAAATTGTTGTCCCTTCTTTAGATTGAATCTTATTTAACTCTTTAAGTGCTTGAACGGAAATACTTACGCTAGTTGCAGATAGTAATAAACCTAAGAATAATGCTTCGATGGTTGTCATACCCAGCAAAACTCCTGACAGGTAACCTGCCAATAAAGGAACGATGATTCCGCTGATTCCCACAAAGGTTGATGCCTTCCACGTCCGTCTAAATTCATGGATATCAGTCTCAAGTCCTGCAATAAACATTAACATGATCACACCAATTTGGCTTAGGTCTGCGATGGTTTTCGTTTCTGAAATTAGCCCCAAGACCGCAGGTCCGATAATAACCCCAATTAATAACTTTCCTAAAACTGATGGCTGGCCTAATTTAACACTAATATCTCCGGCAATCTTTGAGGCAAATAAAATAATTGCTAATTCTAAAATTAACTCCATCCAATCACCACTCCTTTTTAAATAATGGCTGTGTTAAACTAGTCTGTTGATTTCCGTTCCAGGCACTTCGCTTTCCGCGGGCGTGCCGGGGAGCCTCCTCGTCGCTATGCTCCTGCGGGGTCTCCCCTGCCCCGTACTCCCGCAGGAGTCTTCGTGCCTTCCACTCCAACCAACAGAGTGCCAAAATTAACATTAACCTTTAACACAGCCTAAAAATAAAAGGGTCTGTGTTTTAACAGACCCTTTTTGAAAATGCAAAAAAGCCCGTCAACCAAGGGACATAGTAATCCCTTGGTGACAGGCTCCTCCAGATACAACAGAATATTTTATTAACCCTATTATAACATTATTTATATTAACGTTCAATCCCACTTTTTCATTGTACCGATTACTTTTTCCTTAAGAATCATAATAAAGGTGGTTTCTCCTTTATTCACTTTTTGCTTATTCCATTCATTAAAGCTGGCAACCGTAATTAAGATTAGTCCGGCAATTAATAAATAGAACCACCACGGCATATTCCCCCAGTACGGTCTTGTTTGCAGGAATACGTTTAATAATAATACGCCAGCTCCTACAAAGAAATATGATTTAATTTGTAAGAACATTCCTGCCAGCAGCGACAACAAGGAAAGTGTCCCAACAATAATTGCATCATAAATTGTGTTGCTCGCCAAACCATCCTGAATAAATAATAAGGAAACGATGAGTAGGACTCCCCATTGAACAGCTTTCGTTATCTCTGCATATCGACCTTTTAAACAACGTCGAATGAAAATAATAAGAATAATAAAGGGAAGAACAATCACTTCCCGCTCCCATAATGGCGGAATATGAAGGTTAGCCATGATTGAATAATATGGTTGTAATAAATAGGCTCCCCCAAGTATGGTCATTAGTACAGATAACTTTTCAGGTACTCTTTTTCTTTGCAGTAAAATTGAAATTGCAATCAGCAAGCCAGGTATTGCATGACTCCAGATGAATGGATCCTCGAACAAATACATAAGCCCGAAAAACATGAATGAAACAAATGTAAAACCGTCTATTTTTATTTGCTGAAATTTCGGCCCATATTCAACCAGCTTTTTATAAACCAATTGTCCGATCACCGATAGAACAATTCCTACTCCTCCTGTAACTAGCATTTTAGCAAGTTCACCCAGGTCACTCGAATAGGTGAATTCTACAGTTGCAATAAAAGCTAAAAATAAAGGAACTATTCCAAGAACATCCCACTGAATTTTATGCATATAAAATACGGTTCCAAATGCATAGGCAAGTGTGACAAGATATGGCAGCAAATCAAATGGATAGGTAATCAACGTAAACACAATTCCAATTATTGAAAATGGTATTAAATAATAAGCAGTCCTTTTTTTATATTCATCTTTTGCGAAGAAAGCAAACAATATAAGTATCGCACTAGTAAACACATACTCATAGTTTCCAAAAGATTGATATATTATTTGATCTAACACGGTTGTAACTATAAAGAATAAGGAAGTAAAACTGCCATAAAGAAAGGCTTTAATTTTCCATTCTACAGTCATTAACTTTGTGGTAATAGCATAGACAAACAACGCCAAGATAAAGCTGTAAATGCAGTCTTTCTGAAATGCGAACCATGTGAATAATAGCGTCAGTGGATAAATGCTGTGTCCTACCCAACCAAATGCAAATGATAGGTTCAAATCATTTTTCCGGCAAAGATAGGAGATTATCAGCATGATCACTGCACCAGAAGAGCTGATTAGGGAATTCATGGTAAGACTAAAAGTAAATTTCAGCAAAATGGCTTGGATGATAGAAAAATACGAAATAAGTGCTGCGATACTGACCAAAAATGGGACCCACTTCGTACCGATCTTTTTATACAAATAATAATACATTCCGATTCCAACTATTAATATAAGCGGTTGAACCCAAATATGGTTTATTTGATTAAACAATGCTTGGAGAATGGCCACAGTATAAAGTGCATGGGATGTATACAAAGAGATTTTATCCAACCTCTTTTCCCCTACTGCTCTCCACACAAAACCTGATAATAATACAAGGATGGCCGCGATAGCAAAATTAACTCCATACCCAAATTCTTTAAGATAAAAAGAAAAGTTACTGTTCATTTCTTCTCCAAAAGCGGCAATGGAAAGCCCAAGTAAACTAGGTGTAATCCATACAGCGGCTTCTTTTAGGAAGTTCCTTTCTTCCTTCTTATAAACCAAATAGGCTGCAACTATAAATAGGAATAAGAGAACACCAAGCTCCCACCACAATAAAAACGAAATAGCAGTCATCATAGCAAGCACCATGATCGACAAACCTACATCTCTGGAGGCAGTCTGTATGATCTTTACGTATTTTGAAAGGTGCACAATTCCAAACAAACTAAATAGGATAAAACCTGTGATTGATAATTGTAGTGAGAAATTTATGATATCAAAAGGTTTGCTTATCAATGCAATGATTTCATAAATGCAAGAGGCTGAAAAAACCGCGCTTAAATACGGAAATAACCTTCTTGAACCGTGATGAGACAAATAAACAAAGTTAACTGCAATGACGAAATACGCAAGCATAAGCACAATTGACGGATTCCCTGCACGCAGGAGAATTCCTTCGAGACTAATATAAATAAATGCCATACCTGATATTACTGCACTAGTATATTGGAATGCTTTATTTAATGAAAATTGGTTATTCAAAGCCCTTGGAACAAAGACCATTCCAAATCCAACCAGAGCATAAATTATCGCCCCAAAATAATCCAGGAAGCTGTGCTCAATTAACTGATAAGCACCATAAACAATCATCATACTGAAAATGAAATGATATTCTTTCCGCCCGCTTACATACATCATCGATAAATATATAATCGCTGTTAACAGCAAATTGAAGCTGTAAGCGACCTTGTTATCGAATAAAAACAACATAAATAATGTAGACAGAACGAGATTCACTTGGATATAAGGGATAAATTCCTTCGTAAAAAGTTTACTTGATTCCTTATTCTTTAACTGATGATATACAAAAATAGTGATTGCATTGAAAATCATCATACCTAAGTAGAAGAAATCAATCTCGAAATGGAAACTAGCTAAAAGAAAGGCCATACCTAGAGATACCGAAACAAAGGCGAACCAAACAAATAATCTTGATGCTAAGCTTTTGGCAAATAAATAGTAAACAATAACTGGCAGCAAGCTACCCAGCATTCCGAGTAAATAACGTCCTTCTCCAGTAATTGATAAATAGGATCCTAAAAGCCCAAACCATCCCAATGAGAGAATAAAAATTGGTAAAAACAAACTTCCAAGAACACTAAAGGCAAAAGCTGTTTTCTCTATTTTCAATACCTTTTTTGTTAAAAAGGCAATTCCATAAAATAAGATAGCAACAATTGCAATGGACCCACTTTTCATGAAACTTGTCATAGATTCCCAATTACTTGTTGCAACAAACAATCCTCCGATAAGCAAGAAGATTACTCCAATGTTTAATAACCACGTAATATTCCTTTCACGAATCTCTTCTGGTGTTCGTGTCTTCATCACTTTCGCAGGTTTTTTGGGTATTGGAGTATGGACCTGCCCGCTTTTTTCATTTACTGAAGGTTTTGCCTCCATTTCGATTAGATCTAAATGGTATTGGTGATGTGCTCTTGCAACTGTGTCAACTATTGCTTCAGAAAGGTAGCCCTCCTCGCGTAGGGTATATAGTTCTTTTCTAAAAATTTTCCGTTGCTCTTCTCGTATATTCCAATCCATAAAATCTCCCCACAATCATTACAAAATGGTAATTGTACCAAAAATTTCTATTTAGTGTAATTTTACACCATTTTTATATTTTTTCCAATATATTCTACAAAAAAGGTCTTCTAATTGGTCCTTTTCTTAAAGATTTTACGTTTGGGTAAAATAACTGTATGATGTATGAAGGCTTATTTAATTTTTTGGAGGAAACTATGCTTACATATAATGAAAAATTAGCGATCATCGAATCATTTCCTGAATTGGAAAGAAAAAATGTATCACTGGGACGAGTCAATTTTCAGTTCGAAGGCAGTGTCTCTGATAAGAAAAACATCGTTTATCACTTACACCCAAACGGGAATGGATTTATTTATGCCGGACAGTTGGACAATTATGATACGGATGAAAAAGGAATGGTCAATATCCGTGATTACTCCGAAGACCAACTCCGTAAATTGTTAAAACAATCAATTCAATCCCTATCACCAGTTGAAAAATCGGCTGCAGAAGAAGCGATTATTGGGGATTCAAAAGAGGAACGTTGGGTAGATAATGAAAATAGTGTCCTTATTCTAGTGGAAGAAAATGAATCCTGGAATATCTATTACGGATTAAACCTGGATGCTACCTTTGATACCTATGAGGAAGCTGAGATGTTCTTAAAAGAAGAGGGTTTTACTAGGCAGTAAATGAATGAAACAAGGCGGTGCTTCTGCACCGCCTTTAATTTATATACTTTCTTTGTCGATCCATTCGTCTAAGCGGATAATGCTTTGTTTGGCTCTTTCATAATCAATCGTCCGATAATGATGCATGCCGCCTTCTTCTTCATCCTTTTCATCGGCCCATTTAACAATTTGCTGTAAGGGTGTACGGACAATATCGTTGGATGGCAAAAATGAGTCGGTATGAAATAAAATGGCGAGTGCGATTGTCTTTGCTTTGATTGGATTTTCACCAAGGCGAATCAAGAGCTTGTGGGCCCTTTCCGCCCCTTTGATTGGGTGAATGTCATTTTGTTTGTATAAGTCATAATCCCATTTTCCATTTTTATACCATGTATAATGCCCCATGTCATGGAGGAGTCCTGCTTTTGCAGCAATGTCTACATCCAGTTGATGTTCCTTCCCTAATTGAAAGGCATGGTAGGCAACCGCAATCGCATGGGCAAGACCTGAACGATTCAAATATTTTTGGGCAATATGATGTTCAAATATATTCAATAAGGTAACGTCTCTCATGCGATCCCTCTCCTAACTTTTTTAAAATAATATATTTTATTTATTATATGATAACAATTGGTACATGGCTATTTTTTTATTGGCCCTTATTAACTGGGATGTTGATTTCCACTCCAGGCACTTCGCTTTCCGCGGGCGGTACGGCGAGCCTCCACGTCGCTTTGCTCCTGCGGGGTCTCCCCTGCCCCGTACTCCCGCAGGAGTCTTCGTGCCTTCCGCTCCAATCAACATAGTTATACTATCATCATTGCCCTTCGACACATCCATTATTATTAAAAAGCAGCAAGCATATAAATGCCTGCTGCTACCTATAAACAAAAGTATATTAACGTTTCGACTTTCGATAGCCTTGATCCTGTGCTTCTTTTTCTGAACAAAACCAGACGATGTTGTCTTTGGTGGATTCGTAATAACTACCGCCTGGTACATGATAAATATGGGAATTGGCATTTCCTTTAATTTTCCCTTTACAATCCAAGTTAGTTTCTTGATCATCATTTGGGTTATTTTCATACATATTTACGGATGATGTGTTTGATGTTGACCCTTTTTCATCCGTGCTCTTGGCATTATCAGTGTTATACCCATCCTCTAGAGCATAATTTTCAATGGACCAAATGCCTATGCCCTTTTTTTGTGCATTCTTTTGGATCGCATAAAATTCATCAACATATTGGGTATTGGGTGCATAGATATAGGCGACTCGTGCAAGACCTTCCTCAAGCAACATTTCATTAAACATTTTTCCATTTACATAAATATAAGCAAGTAAACGGCCATATTTATCTCGGCCTTCGCCAATTCCAGGTTCTATTTCGACTTTTGTACCTACAGCGAGAATCTTCTTAGTATACTCAGACGCTTCTGGTCCGAAGGGTTGAACACCCAAGCGGGGATGGTGTGTCTCTGGTGTATCCACGCAGAGCATTCTGACTTTTTCGACCTTCCCATTAAGATTAATCTCAACAGTATCTCCATCGACATTCTTACAATGGTGGCGGGAAGTAATTTCTTATTAGCAGTTTTCTGCTCTGGAACTTCTGATTGAGATGGTGAAGCATCGATCGTTTCATTCGTATTCACTTCTTTCTTTTTATTAATTGAGGTTGTTTTTGTGTCATTCTTCTCCTTAGAGATTTCGCTCTCAGTACACCCAGTTAGAATGATAAGGATAATGACAAGTAATGAAATGATTAATTGATGAATTCTCTTGTTCATTGCAAGTTCCCCTTAATATTAATTCCGATAATAATTGTAACAAAAGAAAAAGAGAGAAGTTATCGTTTCTTCTCTCTTTAACCGTGTTATTCATCTGATGTCCCATTGTCACCTTTTGGACCTAAATATTCATAATCATTAGGGTTAATTGGTGTATAACCTTTTGGCTTATAGAAACGTAGTAAGTCTTTGTAAACAATTTCATCAGACATATTTAGTTCCATATTGACTTTGCTATCGACATCCTTACAAATCGTACCATCCTCTAATAATTCACCCGTTGCAGAGGAGTAACATTTCTCATTAATCTGGATGGCATCTGATGTTACAAAGTCACCGTTTCTAAATAATGCCCAATTCCGGTGTTGTTTGGAAAGTAAATCTGATCCAAATTCCATATAATCTTTCGTATCAATACCTAGTAAATGAAGAACAGTTGGACGTACATCGACTTCCCCGCCCACTTGGTGTTGAACTCCTCCTTTTACACCAGGTACATGAATAAATAATGGTACACGCTGTAGTTTTGCATTGATTGCAGGAGTGATTTCGTCCACACCCATAACTTTTGCCATTGCATCGTTATGGTTTTCAGAAATGCCGTAATGGTCACCATACATAACAATGATGGTATTATCGTACATACCGTTTGCTTTTAGATCATTAAAGAACTGTTGGAACGCCTGATCCATATAGTTTGCAGATTGGAAATATTGGTTTACAACTGTATCCCCGTAATCACCGGCAGGAAAATTTGTATCCTCCGGATCCATTTCAAATGGGAAGTGATTAGACAGAGATATAAATTTTGTATAAAACGGCTGCTTTAAGCTTTCAAGTAATGGAATAGATTCCTTAAAGAACGGTTTATCTTTCATTCCATAGTTTTTTGTATTTTCATCTGACATGCTATAGTACTCTGCATCAAAGAATTGATCGTACCCAAATGCTTTATAGATCACATTTCGATTCCAGAATGTTTTATAGTTACCATGTAACACTGCGGAACTATATCCTTGTCCTTTTAGAATCGACGGCATTGCTTGATAGGTGTTTTGGGCTTTGTTAACAAAAACCGCACCCTGTGCCATTGGATAAAGTGAGTTCTCCATTAAGAATTCGGCATCCGATGTTTTTCCTTGGCCTGTTTGATGATAAAAATTATCAAAATAGAAGGTATTATTGTCATGTGCCAATGAATTTAAAAATGGTGTTACTTCTTGTCCGTTAGGCATTTTATAATTAATCATAAAACTTTGGAAGGATTCCATCGAAATATAAATTACGTTCATACCCTTAGCTTTACCAAAGTATTTTGGATTTGGGGCAGCATAATTTGCTTTACGATAGTTCTCAACATCGGTAATATCACTGCTATCAGCCAACGCACGCTGACTGGATGACCTAATATTTTGGATAACATCATAAATGGTAAAGTTGTACGCACCAAGGTATTTTACTAAATAATTTCGGTCAAAAGAACGTGACAGTAGTTGTGGACGATCCTTTTCCGCTAAACCTAAATTAAATAGAAAAGTAGTGATTGAAAATAATAGAACAATTTTATAGGTTTTTCTGTTCGATACCGTTACTTTTTTGAAGACTGTTAATGCTAAAGCAATTAAAATAAACATATCTGTAAAATATAAAATATCAAAAGGAGACATTAACGATAGTGCACTGTCACCTAACTGTCCAGCATTCGTTTTGGTTTGCATCAAAACTGGCACTGTTATGAAATCATTAAAGAAGCGATAATAGGCGATATTCGCATACAATAAGAATGATAAAAGGAAGTTAATTAATATCATTATTAACTTTGAATGCTTCTTAAACAGCAATGCTATACCAAAGAAGAATAGCGCTGAACTTAAAGGATTTATCAAAAGTAGAAACTTTTGTAGATTGTTTTCAATTCCTAAGTTAAATTCAATTTGATATGCAGCATAGGTCTTGATCCAAAATAAAACAACTGCAGCTGCAAAGAATGTAATATGACTATTTTTTAATGTTTTAGGTAGTCTAATTTTATTCATTTAAAAATTTCTCCCCTCACTTACCAATTAAGCTACGGTAAACGAACCTCAATTACTATATCACATTTCTTTTCAAAATAAAAACAAAACCCATGTTATATCTTCCATTTCTTATCAACATAACTCTACATTCTTTGCTAATTCTTTAGCCCTTTTTATAATTTGGTCATTTCTATTTCTATGTCATTTAATTGTTGGACATGACTATTTTCGAGTCCTCAATAATATAAGACGAATATGTTTTATTTTAGTTTCAAATTTTTATTAATAAGTGATACGTTCCTTTAATCACCATTTCTACATATATTAAACCTGAATGTATGAGGGAGCAATATGAATTTAGCCTTATATTTTAAAAAAATGGAGTCACTTTTGCTTGAATGAACTATGTAAACATTGGAAAGTATATACACAGAGGAAAGAAGAAAATTTCAAAGGAGAATCTTATGCCCAGAATAAGGCCTGAATTTACAAAGAGTCCATATTTTGTTGATGAACCAGGAAATTGGCACTTAAAGCCTGGTGCACCGAAGGAAATGCAGGTAGAGTTCAATAATTATCTGAATAGCATGGAAGATGTTGATGAGCCAGGTACGATCAATGGTGTACATATTGACTACCCATATTAATGAAAAATTGCAATTATATAATAGAAGAAAGCGATTACAATTTCTCAATAAAACCAAAATATGACTAGGAGTGAAAAGAATGAATGTTAATCGAGTTAAACAGATTTTATCCTCATCCGCTGATATTGAGGTCAAGTATAATGGTGTATCTGTATGGATTGACCAACTACATGAAGATGGGCATACTGCTACAGTTCATTTACGTGGGCCACTGGAAGAACGATCCAATGTTGATATAGGCGAATTAGTGGAAGAATAATCCAACTTCTGTGAAAAATGTAACCACTGATTTATCCAAATTAAAAAGGCAGGATTGAGATTCCTGCCTTACACCATATCTTCATTTTCCTTTTCAATATCACTTGGTTGAGGTTGTTCTCCTTGGACGATTCCACCAAGAACCTCTCTGTTATTCCTATTAGCATCATTTCCTGCTCCAGGCGCAATATTAGCCATTGGGAGTTGTTCTAATTCTTTACCTCTTGGCATGTTTCATCACTCCTTATAGGTTAAGGTATCCAAAAAGTTTGAATTTAAGTTATCCAACTTTTGGTCATTTTTTGTTAATACTATACTTAGCTAATAATTGCAAAGTCATGTCATCCATTGGAGGATTATGAAGTCCGGCACGTACGTCCCGATAATATCTTTGCAATGGATTGCTTAATGACAAACTTTTTGCCCCAACGATTCGCATCGCTAAGTCAACAATATCAATAGCCAAATTGGTCACGGTTAATTTGGCAGCCCCTAAGTGTGCCCCCATTTTTTCTCTCTCCTCATCATTTGATGCATCCCACTGTTTGGCAGCCCCATATAAAAAGTACTCTGACTGCATTATCTTTAGTTCAATTTCACCCAGTTTTTGTTGTACATTTGGTAAATCGATGATCGGCCCTACGATACTATTAGGTGAATACTCATTTGCGAACTGAATGGCATATCTTTGGGCGGCTTTTGCTATGCCAAGATAACAAGCTGGTATATGTAAGAGCCAACCATTTGCTTTTTTCCCAGCGGAACTAATCTCTTCGACAAGATGGTCGTTAGGGACAAAACAGTGATTCAATATTAGGTCATGGCTGCCGGTGCCTCTTAATGCAATACTGTCCCAAGTTTCCTCGATCACAAGTCCTTTAGTGTTCCGTGGGATTAGAAAATTTGCCACCTCATCGGTTTCATTGATTGTTGCACTAACGATAAAGAAATCAAGGACCGGTGACATGGTCGTAAATGTTTTTCTTCCTGTTATTATCCAGCCATTTTGGCATTTTTCTGCCGATGTCTCCGGTCTTCCTCCCCGAGTAGGACTACCAGTTTTCGGCTCACTTTGGGCACTATTTATTAATGAACCATTTATTACTTGTTCACAAAGATACTTAAAAACAGGCTCCTTCCATGTTTTTTTCTCATTAAGATTCATCATTATACCCATATGCCAACCAATCGAAAGTGCGGTAGCTCCGTCACCTTCAGCTATTGTTTCTTGGAGTCGAATTAATTCATAAAGCGCTATCTCCTTACCCCCATATCTAGAAGGTACAGTTAATGTAGTGTATCCAGTATCTTTAAGGTCACTTATATTTGCATAAGGAAAACTGCCTTCAATGTCTATTTGATGTGCTCTTAATAGGAATTGTTTCGACAGATTACTCATTAGTTCGATTCGTTCATTCACAGTCTGTTTTTCTAGAAAATTCATTATATATCTCTCCAATCCAAATCGTAAAAAATTAAACCAGAATACTACCCAATTGTGATTTTTCCTTTAGGGTACCGGAAGGCATCAGGATTTCTTCGTATAGTCACCGCATATGCAATGGTAAGTGGACCCACCCTGCCAGCAAACATTGTAAAAATGATCAGTGTCTTGCCAAGTGGTGATAGTTCTGGAGTTAATCCCATTGAAAGTCCAACTGTTGCAAATGCGGAGGTTACCTCAAATAAAATGGCTAAAAAATCTTGCCCATGTTCCGAAATGGTTAATATAAGTGTCATAAGCATGACAAGGAAAATCCCACTAAATGTTACGGTTAACGCTTTATAAATGGTTTCATATTCAATTCGTTGACGGTAAAAAATCACATCCTCTTTCCCGCGGATTTGTGACCAAACAGCACCTATCAGAGTAGTAAATGTTGTTGTTTTAATCCCTCCTCCAGTCGACCCAGGCGATGCACCAACAAACATAAGAAGGATGATTAATAATAAGGAAGATTGTGTTAAATCACCAATATTTAATGTATTAGCCCCTGCCGTTCTTGCGGTAACTGATTGAAAGAAGGAACCAAGAATTTTTCCAGAAAACGACAATGGTTTTAGTGTTAATCCATTAGAATATTCAAATAGAAATATGCCTGCAGTACCAACTGCTAACAGCGTAATGCTGGTCATTAAAACAATCTTAGTATGTAAAGATAGCCGTTTGGAATTTCGATATTCAAAAAGTTCGTTCATAACGATAAACCCGATTCCACCCAAAATTATTAATGAACTTATCGTTAGAGTTACCGTAGGATCATCAACATAACCTGTTAAACTATGAAACTCACCCATTAGATCAAATCCTGCATTGTTAAAATTGGATACCGAATGAAATATTCCAAAATAAATCGCTTTACCAATATCCATATCAAAGGAAAAACGAATCGATAATAGCAAAGCCCCAGTAAATTCAATTACAGCTGTAAAAATTAATATCCTTTGTGCAAGGCGTACAATTCCTTCCATTGATAAATTGTTGAGCGACTCTTGGAGCAGTATCCTTTCTTTTAAAGAAATTCTTTTTCCTAGCAAGAAGGCAAAAAAAGTAGCAAAGGTCATAAAGCCAAGACCGCCGACTTGAATCATACATAAAATAATCACTTGACCGGCCACTGAAAAAGTAGTTCCGGTATCAACAACTACTAATCCTGTAACACATGTTGCTGAGGTTGCTGTGAAAAATGCATTTATAAACGATAGGCCTTCCCCATTTGTTGTTGAGAACGGTAAAGTTAGTAAAAATGATCCTAGTAAAATAATTAGACCAAAACCCAATACAAGAATTTTAGGCGGATCTATATATTTTTTTTTACGCAGCATTGTTTTCTTCCTTCCTCCTAAAAATTTAATTTGTTGTTTGTGTCAAAAGTGTGTCATACCTCACTGAAAGTTAAATGCTTGTTGTTCTATAATACAAGAAGAAAAATTTTCCATGCTAATGAACAGATTTCTAACTATTTATAACGTAATATTGAGGAAATAATAACATGGCATGGGAATTAAAGGGGGATTTTTATGAAACAAGGATCAAAACAACTTTTTATACAAACTGGAAGCCTTGTTGCTGGTTTTATGGTTTGGGTACTTATATCATCACTTATGCCCTTTATTAAAGCAGATATTCAACTTACTTCATCACAAATTGCATGGGCCACAGCGGTCCCTGTGATCCTTGGTTCACTGCTTCGTGTTCCGATTGGCTATTGGACGAATCGCTATGGTGCTCGTCTTTTATTTTCAATTAGTTTCATTATACTACTTATTCCTATTGCATTGTTAAGCTATGCTAATTCCTTGCTTACGCTCATCATTGGCGGATTATTACTTGGGATTGGCGGTGCTATTTTTTCGGTTGGTGTTACCTCCCTTCCAAAATATTATGAAAAATCAAAGCACGGATTTATTAATGGAATATACGGTGCAGGTAACATTGGAACGGCCATTACTTCTTTTTCAGCGCCCGTTCTTGCTACCGCATATGGTTGGAGAAATACGATAAAAATCTACCTGCTAGTTGTACTTCTCTTTGCCCTTTTAAATTTTATATTAGGGGACAGAAAAGAACGAAAAGTTCACATTTCTTTACCTGACCAAATCAAAGAGGTTTATAAAAATCCAAAACTATGGTTTCTAAGTTTATTTTATTTTATCACGTTTGGTTCCTTCGTAGCTTTCACCATTTATTTACCATCGTTCTTAGTCAATCATTTTGAATTGGATAAAGTGGATGCAGGACTCCGGACAGCCGGTTTTATTGCCTTGGCCACAATTTTTAGACCAGTCGGGGGTTGGTTAGGTGATAAAATTAATCCGTTTCTAATTTTAATGGCTGTTTTCTTTAGCTTAACTTTTGCAGGATTTCTATTGTCCTTTAAGCCATCGCTGCCAATTTATTCATTCGGCTGCTTATTAGTTGCTTTCTTTGCGGGGATTGGTAATGGTGCGATTTTTAAACTAGTCCCATTATATTTTTCAAAGCAAGCTGGTATTGTGAATGGTATTGTTTCAGCCATGGGGGGGCTTGGTGGTTTTTTCCCTCCAGTTATTCTTACCATTCTCTTTAATTGGACTGGACATTATGCTATTGGGTTTATGTCCCTTTCTGAGTTTTCATTAGCAAGTCTGGTTATTGTAGTTTGGCTGTATTACCAAGATAAGCTAGATATTTCGGCTAAGATCGTTAACCATGCTTTAGATGGCATTTGTGTAACCGATGTTCACGGAATCATACAAAGTGTAAATCCTGCATTTACAAAAATTACTGGATATAGTCAAGCAGAAGTTGTCGGTAAAACCCCAAGTGTACTTCAATCCGGGGAACACGGGAATGAATTTTACAATCAAATGTGGGAGAGTCTAAAGACCAATGGCGTTTGGGAAGGGTACATTTGGAATAAACGTAAAAATAATGAAATATACAGAGAATGGCTTTCCATTACAGCCATTAAGGATGACGTTGGAGAAACAAAGAACTATGTAGGTATGTTTTATGAGGATAACGAAAAATTTTAAATATGCATAACGAAAGGAGACCTTTCCCCGTGGAAGGTCTCCTTTCGTTATGCTTATGGATTAAATTATTACAACTTTTTGTCATCCGTCCTGAGTTCACAGTTCGTTCACCATTTTTGTGACGTACGTCACAAATTTCATGTTACCATCTGATTTATAGTAATAACACAAACAACAAATTCTTTTGAAAATAAAATTTAAAACACTTTAGGGGGAATAAATAATGGCCCGAATTAATTACTGGAACCCAGAAGATGAAAAGTTCTGGAAAGCAGAAGGAAAAAAACATGCACGACGAAATTTATGGATTTCCGTACCATCATTGATGATCGCATTTATTGTCTGGCAAATTTGGTCCGTGGTTGCCGTAAGACTAAACGACATTGGCTTCCATTTTACTGAAGAACAACTCTTTACACTTGCAGCTGTTCCTGGTTTGGTTGGTGCAACACTACGTTTTGTTTATACATTTGCAGTTGGCTCGATTGGCGGTAAGAACTGGACCGTCATTTCCACAGCGGTTTTAGCGATTCCTGCGATTGGAATTGGATTTGCCGTTCAGAATCCGGAGACACCATTTTCAATTATGCTAACTCTAGCAGCTCTTTGTGGTCTAGGCGGCGGTAATTTCTCATCCTCTTCAGCGAATATCAGCTTTTTCTTTCCGAAAAAAGAAAAAGGAACAGCTCTTGGTATTAATGGCGGTTTAGGTAACATGGGGGTATCTGTTGTTCAATTCGTTACACCATTAATTGTTACTTCAGGAACTTTTGCACTAGTTGGCGGCAACCAAGTTTTAGCAAATGGTCAGAAAGTTTGGTTACAAAATGCAGCATTTATTTGGGTTATTCCAATTGTAATCTTAACAATCCTAGCGATGTTTAAAATGGATAATGTTCCTGGAGCAAAACAATCCGTAGCGGATCAATTTGTGATCGTAAAACGTAAACACACTTGGATTATGACAGCTCTTTATGTAGCAACATTTGGTTCATTCATTGGTTATTCAGCGGCCTTCCCGCTCCTTTTAAGGTCACAATTTCCTGAGCATATTTCACTTGCCTTCCTTGGAGCCTTAGTGGCAGCGGCAGCTAGACCTGTAGGTGGTTGGTTGGCTGACAAACTTGGCGGTGCTAAAGTCACTGCATATGTTTTAGTAATCATGGGCATTGGTGCAGCGGGGGTTATTTACTTCCTAAATGGAAAACAATTTACTGGATTCCTAGTATCTTTCTTAGTTCTTTTCGTTGCATCTGGTATTGGTTCAGGCTCAACATTCCAAATGATTCCAAACCTTTTTATTCCTAAGGAAGCCGCACCTGTCATCGGATTCTCGGCAGCATTTGCAGCTTATGGCTCATTCTTTATTCCAAAGTTGTTCGGATGGTCTGTTAAAGCTACTGGCACACCAGTTACTGCTTTTTACTTCTTTATCGGTTTTTATGTCATATCATTTGCGCTTAACTGGTATTATTATCAAAGAAAAGCAACTGCAGCTAAATCTCTTACACAGCAGGTCGGGTAATCCCGGCTTGTTTTTTTATTTTAAGCACTATTAAACTAGGCTGTTGATCTCCGTTCCAGGCACTTCGCTTTCCGCGGGCGGTCCGGGGAGCCTCCCGCAGGAGTCTTCGTGCCTTCCACTCCAATCAACTTGGCTATAAAATCAACACTAATCTTTTAACAGATCCTTTTTTTATAAAAAGAACGCAGTTACGAAACTGCGTTCTAAAGATGAATATGTGTCGTTTATACCTTTTCAATTGCAACTGCACATGCCTTGTATTCGGCAGTTCCTGAAATAGGGTCGTATTCATTTAATGTTAAAACATTTGTTGGTGTTTCACTCCAGTGAAAACTCATAAAGACCAAACCTGGTACCACCTGTTCTGTAACCTTTGCCTTCACCTCAAGCTCCCCTCTTCGTGAACGAACCCTGACCACTTCTCCATCAATAATACCTAGAGCTGCTGCATTAGCAGGAGAGATATCTAGGGTCTCTTCTGTTTGTTTCACCTTTACACCAGAGGCATAATGACGAGTCTGAGAATGGGTATTATAGGATTCATAGCGACGGCCTGTCGTGAGGGTAAATGGATACTCCTGGTCCGGTAACTCTAACGGAGCTGTGTAATCTACCGGAACAAATGGTGATTTTTTCGTTGGTACTTCTTGCTGATGGAACCTCTCATGCATGATAAAAGTACCTGGATGATTTTCATCTGGACATGGGTAGTGGATGCTATACTCTTTTTCGAGCCGTTCGTAAGATATGCCGCCATACATCTCCCAAGCAAGTTTCCTCACTTCATTCCAAATTTCTTTACTATTATTATAGGTCATTGGATAACCCATTAATGTCGATAATTCACAAAGGATTTCCCAATCTTCTTTCACATTGGGATGTGCCTCAATTGCTTTGCGGACCCTTTGAATTCTTCGATCTGTGTTGGTATAAGTACCCTCTACCTCTCCCCATGAACGCGCAGGTAAAACAACATCTGCCATTCTGGCTGTTTCGGTCATGAAAATGTCTTGAACGACTAATAAATCTAGTTTCTCAAGCAATTTTTTCGTATGGTTCATATGAACATCGGCAAGCAGAGGATTTTCACCAATAATATACAGAGCCTTTAGTTCACCCATTTCTATGCGGTCAAATGTACGAGTTTGTGTATCGCCTGCCTGCGGATTTAATTCAACTTTCCATTCTTTTTCATAACGGGCACGGAATTGGTCATTTGCTAAACTCATTGCTCCAGCTAATTGGTTGGGCAGGCATCCCATATCCCCAGCACCTTGAACATTGTTCTGGCCCCTTAATGGCATAATTCCAGTTCCTGGTTTTCCAATATTTCCAGTTAATAAAGCAAGGTTGGCGATATCAAATACATTATTAACGCCACAGTGATGCTCTGTAATACCAAGTGTATACGCAATCATTGAACAGCTTGCTGAAGCATACTCCCTAGCTGTAGCGACAATATCTTCCGCTTGCAAGCCAGTAATGTTTGCAGCAAATTCAGGAGTATATGGTTCAACTTGTTTTTCAAGTTTCTCAAAGTCGACCGTAAATTGTTTAATAAACTCAGGGTTATATAACTCTTCTTTCAGGATAATCCGAATGAAAGCATTGATCAGTGCAATATCTGTCCCGACATTTATTTGCAGATGACGATGGGCAACTTTCACCATATCAATCCTTCTTGGATCAATAACGATTATTTTCAGGCCGGCTTTTGCCGCCTTTTTGATGCGATTAGCGATAATTGGGTGTGCCTCTGTTGTATTCGAGCCCATCAAAAGCAGCACTTCTGCCCGCTCAAAATCTTCCAGAGTGTTTGTTGGGAAACCGCTTCCAAAAACAGTTGCCAGACCGGCAACGCTAGGAGCGTGTCAAGTTCGATTGCAGCCATCAATGTTATTACTTTGGATGACCGTTCTCATGAATTTTTGTGTTATATAATTGGATTCATTTGTACTCCGTGCACAAGCAAACATAGAAATTGCATTTGGTCCCCATGATGTTTTGATGCTTGATAATTTAGCGGCAATGTATTGATAGGCTTCATCCCACGACGTTTCAACCAACTTACCAGCTTTACGAATTAATGGGGATGTTAATCTATTCTTAGCATGTACATATTCATAGGCAAATGCACCTTTTACACATGTTTGTCCTTTGTTGACAGGTGCTTCCTTGTCACCTCGGATTTTCATGATTCTGTTATCTTGAACTTCAAGGACTAAACCACATCCCGTTCCACAATATCCGCAGATCGTTTTGACTAAATTAGATTCTCCCAACATGTTCACTCCTCTATAAAAACATCTGTAACTATATAATAATAATAATAATCTATTTATTTTAATTGTAGATTCATTTTTCACAATATATGTGTCTATTTTTCGACAAATTGAGTAATAAAAAAACGGGAGAATTTCTCCCGTTTTTTAAGCAGTTTTGGCAGGCAATAAGATATTAAAGGTGGTACCTTTATTTGGTTCGCTTTCTACAAAGACCTTCCCATTATGACTTTCAATGATTTTGAAGCTCACCATCAATCCTAAGCCATTCCCGTTCTTCTTAGTTGTGTAAAAGGGTTCGCCAAGTTTCTTTAATTTCTCTTTAGAAATACCCACACCTGTATCTTGAATAGAAATTTGAACATTATTATCGTGGATGATTGTTTTAACATGAAGTTCTCCACCGTTTGGCATAGCTTCAATTCCATTTTTGATGAAATTTAAAAATACCTGCTTTAAACGGTTTTCATCACATTCAATTTGAATAATCTCCTGATTACAATCAAAAGTTAAACGTACATTTTTCTTTCGGGCTTCAAATTCAAGTAATGAAATAACATTTTTTATCACTGGTACGACATTCTTTTCTTCTAATTCAACTTCCTTTGGTTTTGCTAATACCATAAAGTCCTCAACAATAGTATTAACTCGCTCAATTTCATCGAGAATAATGCTCAAAAACTCGATCCGCTCCGGGTCCTTTTCATCTAGCTGTAAAAATTCCGCGTATCCTTTCATTGAAGTGAGTGGATTACGGATTTCGTGGGCAACACCCGCAGCTAATTGACCAACCGCAGCCAATTTATCCTGCCGATGCAGGACTTCCTCTGTTTTCTTCCGTTCGGTTATGTCATTCCGGATGGCAAGATATTGGTATGGCCTGCCCTGATCATTTAAAAAAGGAACAATCGTGGTATCAACCCAATAATAGGTGCCATCCTTTGCTTTATTTCTTATTTCACCCTTCCACACATTTCCAGAACCAATTGTCTTCCAAAGATCTTTGAAAAATTCTTTTGAATGGAAACCTGAATTTAAAATATTGTGATCTCTGCCAAGAATTTCTTCTCGACTGTATTTTGAAATCTCACAGAATTTTTCATTGACACTTGTGATAACTCCTTTTGCATCCGTAAATGCAACAATCGAGGATTGATCAAGAGCAAATTTAATATCAATATTCTCTTTAATGGTTTCCTTCAGATGACCTTCTGCCTTTTTTCTGTCCGATATATCAGAGCGAATCGCAATATATTGGACAGGCTTTCCTTTTTTATTTAAAAATGGCACTATCGTGGTATCAACCCAATAAAATGACCCATCCTTCGCTTTATTGCGGATTTCTCCCCGCCAAATCTTTCCTGATTGAATCGTGGACCATAAATCCTTGAAAAATTCTTTTGAATGGTAACCAGAATTTAAAATCCGATGATTCTGACCGATAATTTCTTCCTTTGTATACTTGGAAATCTCTTCAAATTTATCATTAACAAAAATGATATTTCCTTTAGGGTCTGTTATAGCAACAATGGTCGAGGCATCGAGAGCTGCTTTAATGTCCTTCAGGTTTGTATCAGATGTTACTAATTGTTTACTAATTAACGTACTTGATACAATTAGCCCTCCAATAATTAAAATAGATAAGAATAATACCAAATAAATAAAAAAGGGACTAGCTGCACTTGACCCATTCAGCCTTTCATTGAAAGACGTGACTAAAGCTCTCCTCAATAGAAAATGACCTTCAATAATGGCTAACGACATAATAATCGCACTAATTGGCTTTAACCAAACCTGGTTATTTCGAGTAAAACTTTTTGAAGAAAAAATAATCCATAAAGAAAATAAAAAGGAAGCAAAGATTAAAAATCCTGAAAAAAGAAGCAATATTACATGATATTTAATAACAACATTCATGGCATATAAACCGATTAGATGGATTGCAAAAACGGCCATCGTTAGAAATAAACTACTTAAGATTAAATGATAAAACGTCATTCGTTTTCCTAATAAAGACAGGAAGGCCATTCCTGAAAATGCTATACCGATAATTATTGAAAGAATCGTAAGTGGAATATGATAACTGGCAAACCTGTTTGTATCTACGGATATGAGCCCAATAAAATTCATAATCCAAATCCCGATGCCAATTGAAAATGTGCCACCCAGAAACAGATGCGGCTTATTTTTTTCTGTAGACTTTATTAATGTAAACATATCTAATGCTGTATATGATGCCATGATGGTCAAACCAATGGCAATTACGATGAAATACGGCTGAAAAGTACCGATCATTGCATTCATTTACCAGCATCCCCCCATATCTAATACTTTTCTACTATGATTGTAATGGAAAGAGAATTGTTATGGAAGTATAAAATTCTCAGATACGTCGATTTCCTATTATTTTAACCTACATAAAACCAGTCCATGAAGAATAAAAAAACCAAATGAACATTTATGTGATAAAAGACTTATATTTTAAAAAAAAGGCTAATTTTTTTAAAAAAAGTCTACACATTTTAATTTATTTCGTCTATACTGTACTATAACAAGAACGATATTAATAAACTGTATTAATAAAGGAGGAGTTTTATTATGTTAATTAGTCCAGTTGAGTTTTTCCGTACTTTACCAAAGAAGCAATGTTCAGAATGTGGTCAGCACATGGAGGAACAAGCAGAAAGCTATTTTATGGAATGTGAAAAATGTTTAGCAAAAAAAGAAGAATAGCTTGAAAAAACTCTCCGCTTTGGAGAGTTTTTTTCTTATTTCAAATGTCATGTGATGATTATTAAATTTTTACCTTTTAGGAGAGATTTAGGAAGGCATAATCCTTTTTCTTGATGTAAAACCTTTACATAAGGAGATGATATGCATGGCTAAAAAGGCCGATTCCCATAGTTACCGAACTAGAAACATTATAAAAGAGACTGTTATTAATAATACGAAAACAGTTTCAGGGGATTCCGTAGATGAGCTTAGAAATCTAGAAGAAGCAAATACCTTAATTAGCGGAGATGAAATCCAACAGCAAAATGAAAATTTATAGAAGGAAAAGAAAAAGACTGTCAATAATCCATGACAGTCTTTAGTGAATAGTGTTTTCTTAAATTTGCGGAAGTTCTCTCATTTCTTGAAGCATTTCATTGCCACACATTGGGCATAGTAAGTCATCTGCAACGAAGTCCTTTCTCATCCACCCAATACAGGCTTCGGCTATGCATGAATAGATTTCAGTATTAACCAGGACCGTTTCAATTTCTTCTTCTTTAGCTCTTTTACCGTAAAAAATGGGAACCGCCTCCTTTTTTATTAGTATGCACAAAAAAGTGGGTTTTCATTTCCAGAATTCTTTAGGAGTTGTTAAAAAGATGTTCAATCAAAAAAGATATACAAAAGTGGGAACCGATATTGACGAAGTAAAACAGTTAAATAAACAATCTGGCTTGAGCTATAATGAAGTAAAGAAATTACTTGCGGAAAGATATCTTGCTGCAATTAAAAAGGAATAGAAGAAGACTAACCCTCAAGCCATTGGGCTTGAGGGTTTGATTTTTGTTAATGATTTCCCTCTTTATGGTCAATTGTTATATTTTCCTGATGTCCTTTTGAGAGCAGTTTATCTTTTTTACGGTTTTCTTTGGATTGAAAAATTATATCGAAATCGTAATCACCAGGATATAATTCTTTTGCTGCGATATATAAAGTAATTCTTTTGTGGTTGATTGTTTGCTTTTCCCCTTTTATTTGCACGACATAGTTTCCTAGAGGGTCCGGACCTGTAAAGATAATCCCAAACTCATTTGCAGGTGAAATTTTCACATTGTCTCCCTGTTGGAAGAGAGGGATTTTTACCTCCATTTTCGTTCTTTTGGTCACATCCTTATACTTATTAATAATCACCTGTTTTTCCAATTCCTTTAGCTTCCAGACATCTGTTACATCTGTTGTATATTGCTTTTCTTCTTTATAGGTAATGATATGAGCCCTTTCAAGAATTCTCGGATGTATTCCCAGTTTTAAAGCAATTGCAAAGGCCTGACTCTCTCCTCCTCTTCCAATGTGTAAACGATAGGTCGGACTTAAGCTGGTTAAATCAAACTCCATCGATCCATTAATAAATCCAGGATGTGTTTCAGCAAAAACTTTAATTTCACTGTAATGGGTTGTTGCCAGGATCGTTGCCCCCTTTTCATACAAAGTTTCTAAAATAGCTGTAGCGAGCCCCATTCCTTCACCAGGGTCGGTGCCTGAACCTAATTCATCTAATAAGACCAAGGTGCGATGCTGGGTTTCTTTTAATATTTCAATAATATTAACAATCCGTGAGCTAAACGTACTAAGATTTTCAGTAATACTTTGCCCATCCCCAATATCGACTAGAATGCGCTCAAATATATTCAGACTACTTTCTGGTGCAGCCGGAATATGAAGACCACATTGGACCATTAAGGCTAAGAGACCCACCGTTTTAATCGTTACAGTTTTGCCGCCTGTATTTGGTCCGGTAATGACTAATGCATGCTGTTCATTACTTAAAGTAAAGGAAAGAGGGACAGCTTTTTCCCCTAAAAGCGGGTGTTTTGCAGAAATTAAATTTAACTCACCAGATTCGTTTACACTTACCTTTGAGCCGTTGATCGAGCGTCCATACTTTGCTTTTGCAAATAAAAAATCGTAATGAACCATCGTTTCAATCGCAATACGAATTTGCTGCTCCTTTTCTTCAACCAATCCCGTTAAATAATTTAAAACCCTTTGAACTTCGACCTCTTCATCCCCGAATAACCAATTTAATTGGTCTTGAAACATCGCAATCTCTTCAGGTTCCATAAAAAGAGTTGAACCAGAAGCAGAAGTATCTAAGACCACTCCCTTTATTTTGTTCCGATATTCTTTTTTAATAGGGATCACATAGCGGCCATTTCGCTGACTGACTACATTCTCCTGTAAATAATTTTTATATTTATTGGAGCGAATCAACTGAAGTGTTTTTTCTTTTAGCCTTTCCTCTTGAATCGCTATTTGTTTCCTCAATTTTAATAACTCTTTACTAGCATAATCATCAACTCGGCCATTTCGGATACAGCGGATAATCTCACCCGCAAGTTCCGGCAATTCATCAATTCCATCGACGTAAAAAGATACTCTTGGGGCATAGTATACTTTATCTTTCATATATCTGCGCATTTTCCCACAGCAATCCAAAAAATCATAAAGCTTAGCCAGCTGGTCAGCCCTAAGTACAACTCCTTTATTCATGTTATTTAACAATGCATCCATCCCATCCAAACCATGAACAGGAACACTAGCACTCTTTTTTAAAATCTCGACAGCCTCAGACACTTCTTCAAGCCATGCTTCAATTTGCTTCAAATTGGTCGATGGTGTCAGGCACTCGATTTTTGCCTTCCCTTCTTTCGTTAAGGCAAAATTTGCAATGGTTTCTTTGATTTGCTGAAATTCCAACGTATTAAAAGTATGTGAATTCACTTTATTAACCTCCTAAATAATTGACTATGGTGATAATTGTTGATATTGCCATTATGTTGATTGGAGCGGAAGGCGCGAAGACTCCTGCGGGAGTACGGGGCAGGTGAGACCCCGCAGGCGCTAAAAGCGCCGAGGAGGCTCACCGCAACGCCCGCGGAAAGCGAAGCGCCTGGAGCGGAAATCAACAACCTAGTTAAACAAAAATAAAAATAGCCGCAATGAACAATGTCATTGCGGCTACATGAAATAAACTCATTCATTCATCCTACATACAAAAATATTTACCCAAAATAAAAACTGTCTACACGGATGTACACAGCTACATTGGTAAAGATGTATGCTAATGATGCCCATTGTTCTTAACTCCATTCCTAAACATAACTAAATAAGCCCTAAATCAAGTAAAATTTGAAAAGGGGAATTAGGAATGAACATATCCAATTGATTGGATTAGTTAAGAACGACACCTAACATAAAACATACTCCTTTAAACACCTAAGTTTTTAGAAAAGTTTAATTCTTATTAAGAATATAATAAATGGGAACACTTGTCAATTTCTTCATTTTATAGAATATGCAAATAAAAATGCATTGTTCCTCTATAGTAAGAATGGAATGATATAAGGAATGACAAACGATATTAACAATGCTGCGATACCCATGGCGGCGCCGGCAACGGCTCCCTGGATTTCCCCTTCTCTGACAGCTTCAGCCGTACCAATGCCATGAGCGATTGTCCCGATTGATAAGCCACGAGCAAACGGGTGATCAATTTTAAACAGATTCAAGAGCCTTGGCCCAAACATTGCACCAATCATTCCAGTAATTATCACAAAAGCAGCGATGAGAGAAACATTACCCTTTATTATTTTGCCAACTTCCGTTGCAACTGGAACAGTTACTGACTTAATCGTTAATGGCAGTAGTAACATTTTTGAAAGAAAGAAGCATTTAGCAATAATGAGGGCGGATAAAATCGTTGTAATTGTCCCTATTAATAACCCTGCACATGCCGCAGCCAAATATTGAGCTAATAAGGTCCGATTCTTATAAATCGGGACAGCTAATGCAACCGTTGCAGGTCCGAGCAGATAAGTCATAATTTTTTTAGCAGGCGTATATTCATGATATGTAATATGTGAACCTACTAACAGAACAATAATAATTAATGTGCTTAAAAATACAGGGCTAGTAAGGGGCGATGAATATCTTTGCCCAAATTTCCGTGAAAATATATAGACAGTAATCGTTAGAAAAATACTATACACTGTGATCATGATAATTCACTTTTACCTTTTCTTTTTTCATTATTACAGATTGTGTTGCTTTACCCGCCGATATGAGTCCAATAAAGGCACTAATAATCAAGACAATTAAAATGAGGAGGCCCTTATTTAGAAAGATAGGTCCCAATGTCATTAAGCCAACTGCTATTGGTATGAAAAAAAAGCTTAAATGCTTTAATAGCCATGTTGCTGCCAAGTCTATTTGTTCCACTTTGATAACACGGGTCCAGAGTAGAATTAACAAGAGAAGAATACCAATTACATTTCCAGGAACTTGTAAATGAAAAAAACGTACCAATAGACTTCCCGTTTGATAAATTACAATTAAAGTGGCAATTTGAAAAGAAAAAATTAACACTTTTTTCACTAGACTCCCTCCTTTTTTAGAAAATATTTAAATATTCCAAAAATACAATCAATAATACTACAGTATAATGGAACAACATTTTAAATGCACGAAATTTTGTTCACAAATTATCCATATCTTTTTTCAGCTAACTTCTTTATCTTAAATGTAGGAGGGATACATATGAAAAAGATCTATTTAATTTGCGGTCTTGCTGTGTTTATCGGTATTGCAGCAGGAATTTCTTTCTTTCTAATTCGCGATGCAAATGCTAAAATACCTGCAGATGTTACATTGATAGACCAAAATGGTGATTCCTATATCTTTGGTAAGGATAAAACCAAATTAAAACTGGTTGAGTTTATCTATACCCATTGCCCTGATATATGTCCAACCACAACACAAAAGATGATTGACTTGAAAAAAGATTTTGAGAAGGTTGGCGTTTTTGGGAAAGATATTGAGTTTTTAACAATTACCATCGATCCCTATCGTGACACACCAGAGATATTATCAGACTATATGCAAGGATTTGAGATTCAAAATAATGAGGAATGGTTATTCCTAACAGGAGATAAACAAAACATTAAAAGAGACCGGGCAGATATCAAAAAAGTAACCGATGCAATGCAGTTTCAGTTTAAAGATCCTGGCAACGGACAATTCGTACATTCCACATTTACTTTTTTGATAGATGAAAACAATAAATTTATTGACAAGTTTCCAATGGGAGAAGACTTTGACAAACAAGAAGTCTACGATCAAGTAATGGATGAATTAGAGTAACAAAAAAGCGATTAGTCCATTTGGATTAATCGCTTTTTATTTCCTAGATTTTGTCCCTTGCAAATGCTTGTTATTTAGTTCACAGAAGAAGGGTAATTTTTTATTTTCTGCAGTGACAAGAGGTAATTGGATTTTGGTTTGGTTAAGCTCGCTTTAATACCAGCCTTTTTTAACTTGTTAACAAGTTCAGTTAGTTGATTTTTTGTCATCCATCTCACACCTTCTTTTACTTGCTTCTTTACCCAATTCTACAACAAAAATATGAATAAAGTGTGAAATCGGAGAAATTTTTTTAGAAAATTTTTCTTATAAACTTTTTATTGACGAAAAGAATTCGCTCTTCTTCTGTTTTAATGGTATAATCAGTAGATATTTTGTTTTGGAGGATGTTTTAAATATGATTACTGTAAGTAACGTAGGTTTACGATATGGAGACCGAAAATTATTTGAAGATGTAAACATTAAATTTACACCTGGTAACTGCTACGGACTAATCGGTGCCAATGGCGCAGGAAAATCAACTTTTTTAAAAATTCTTTCTGGTGAAATTGAAGCACAATCTGGAACTGTTCAGCTCGGACCTAACGAACGGATGGCTGTGTTAAAACAAAACCATTTCGAATATGAAGAGTATGAAGTATTAAAGACAGTTATTATGGGTCATACGCGCCTGTATGAAGTCATGCAGGAAAAAGACGCAATCTATATGAAGGAAAACTTCACAGATGAAGATGGTATGAAAGCAGCTGAACTAGAAGGAGAATTCGCTGAATTAAACGGATGGGAAGCAGAACCAGAAGCAGCCATTCTCTTGAAAGGTCTAGGGATTGGTGAAGACCTTCATTATAAAACCATGGCGGAATTGACAGGCTCAGAAAAAGTGAAAGTGTTGCTTGCACAGGCACTATTCGGAAGACCTGACGTGTTACTACTGGATGAGCCTACTAACCACCTAGACATCAAAGCCATCCAATGGCTTGAAGAATTCTTAATTAACTTTGAAAATACAGTAATTGTTGTTTCCCACGATCGTCATTTTTTAAATAAAGTTTGTACACATATCGCTGACCTTGACTTCGGTAAAATTCAAATCTATGTTGGCAACTACGATTTTTGGTATGAATCAAGCCAATTAGCATCTAAATTGACTTCTGATGCTAACAAAAAGAAAGAAGAAAAGATTAAGGAATTACAAGCCTTTATTGCGCGTTTTAGTGCAAATGCTTCGAAATCAAAGCAGGCTACTTCTCGGAAGAAGTTACTTGATAAAATTACTCTTGATGATATTAGACCTTCTTCTCGTCGTTATCCATTTGTTGGGTTTACACCAGACCGTGAAATCGGAAATGATTTGTTACGTGTCGAAGGATTAACAAAAACCATTGATGGTGTTAAAGTCCTTGATAATATCAGCTTTTTTGTGAATAAAGGCGATAAAATTGCCCTTGTTGGAACAAATGAACTAGCAAAAACAACACTTTTTAAAATCCTAATGGGTGAAATGGAAGCAGACAGTGGTACCTATAAATGGGGTATCACCACTTCACAAGCTTATTTCCCTAAGGATAACTCCGAGTATTTTGAAAACAGCGACTTAACTCTAGTTGATTGGCTTCGTCAATTCTCACCTAAAGATGACAGCGAAAGCTTTTTACGTGGATTTTTAGGCAGAATGCTTTTCTCTGGTGAAGAGGTTCTTAAAAAGGCAAGTGTCCTTTCCGGAGGAGAAAAGGTTCGCTGCATGCTTTCTAAAATGATGTTAAATGGTGCAAATGTTCTATTATTAGATGAACCAACAAACCATTTAGACTTAGAATCAATTACTGCGTTGAATAACGGATTAATTAATTTTAAGGGTTCATTGCTTTTCGCTTCCCATGACCATCAGTTTATTCAAACCATTGCCAATCGAATTTTTGAATTAACTCCAAATGGCTTAATGGATAAACAAATGAGCTATGATGAATACCTAGAAAATGATGAAATACAGAAACAAGTGGCTGAAATGTATAAATAGTTAATTGGACAAAAGGGGCACCTCGTTTGAGGTGACCCTTTTTCATTAGCTTCTCTTCTGTTTTCTTCTTGATGAAGGTTCTGTTCTAGAACCTGTCTCGGTTGTTGTTGTTCCTTGTCCTTCGACTTGCGGGGAAGCCAAGCCTATTGTTGATGGATCCTTTTTACGTTTTCCCATGTTTGTACACCTCCCCTATTAGTTTTTGGAGGATTAATGCTAGTTATTCCGAATAATTCAGATAAAGTGAGGCAAGATAATCTAGAAGAGGAGGTGTTTTGTATGGCAAAAATTGGTGTAGAACAATCTCTTACACAAGTTCAACAAGTCCTGCGTGAAAAGGGATATGATGTAGTTGAATTAAAGCAGGAGTCGGACGCCCAGAATTGCGATTGTTGTGTTGTTACAGGACTAGATTCCAACGTAATGGGTATGCAGGATACCAGTACAAAGGGTTCAGTTATTGACGCAAACGGTCTATCCGCTGACGAAGTATGTCAACAAGTAGAAAGCAGACTACAATAATTAATCCAAATCTCAAAGACTAAAGGATACACTTTAGTCTTTTTTTGTTTTCATCTATTATTATTATAGAAGGTAGATGTTAGAAGTGAGTATCGGATGAAAAATATCACACAAAAATAAGCCATGATAAGGTCCAACTTATCATGGCTTTTTTATATCCTAAAATTTCCTTGTAAGTTTATTTCTTAAACCAATAATTATCCCTGCTAATGCAATAATTATAACACCATATATGAGATTAATATTGGATAACTGCTTTTCTTGATGTTGCTGTTTATTTTTAGAGGATGTTTCATTTTTTACTTTAACCTTCTCAGGAGCCGGCTCTTTGTATTTAAGTGCAACGAACTGAACTACTTGTCCATTATTATTACTTTTAATCGCAAGTACTCCCTGATTATTTAATACCCTCGTACTCCCTTTGGTGGATTCTGTAATTAAGGTATTCTTTTCCGGGAAGTATTCTTTATTGTCTAATTTATAAATATCACTTTGCAATAGTGTTGCATGTTGAAAGTTTTTAAATCCATAATCAAACAAACTGGCCGTATCATCATATTTATCTCTTGGTAGATCAGAATTTAGAACCACAGCAGTCAGCCTTATTTTCAAATTGGCTGCAGTGGTAGCCAGTGTTTGTTTTGCTTTAACTGTGTATCCTGTTTTCCCTCCGGTTACTCCTGGGTAGGCAAACTCCCCTTTTAGCATGCGGTGGTGGGTTAGAATGTTCGTTTTCCATGATTTCCCCTTCCACTTAAGTACTTTCGTTCCAAAGATTTCTGCAAAGACAGGATTCTTAATGGCATAATTAGTTATGATCCCCATATCCCTCGCCGTGGTATAATGGTTCTTATCAAATAAACCATTGGGATTGATAAAATGGGTGTGATTTACACCTATTGTTGTTTTTAAATAGGTATTCAAATGTACTGCAAACTGTTCGACACTTCCATCTAAGTGTTCTGCAATAGCTACGGCTGCATCATTTCCTGAATTAACTAACATTCCTTCGATCAATTGCTTTAAAGTAATTTTTTCCCCTTCGTCTAAATAAACCCTTGTTCCATCTTGCCTCACAGCATTAGCACTAACAGTAACCAGACTATTCAAATTGCCCTTTTCAATCGCATAAATGGCTGTGGCTATTTTTGTTAGACTAGCAGGGTACATCTTTTTATCTGCATTTTTTTGATACAGAACGGCACCTGTATCAGAATCTAAAAGAATAGCCCCTTTACTTTTTAGGTTAGGTTGCCCATTGTTAGCTGCTAAAGGACTTAAATGGTTCGAAAAAACGAGTAAGATTACGAAGATAAGAGATACTAACTTTTTCATTAAATAACACCCAACTTTTACATTATTTCCTATTAAATCTTAACAGATTGTATTGCAAAATAATAGATTAAATTAGGAAATCGATTGGAAAGTGATTAGAAAAAGAAAACCGGCTGGTATCACACCAACCGGAAATTGGACTAATTTCTTTTTTTCGATATTAGCATAGTAATTTGCGCCATGATTATTGGTAAAGATGATTTTCTTCGATAGGCCAAGTATTTGGGTTCCCAAATATTTGTATATTTTTCTTTAAATTTTCGCAGACCCTGGAAGTGGTAAAAAAAATGGCCATTCAGGAAAATTTGTGCAGCAATTTTTTCGCTTAAAAATGAGAACCTTGACAGTCCTACATTTGCCAATGGGGCCATTCCCATATTAAACCGATCATACCCTTTTTCTTTTGCCCAATCAAATAAGCTCAAGAAAAGAAAATCAACTGCACCTGATGCGGCTTCTGGTTTAAACCTCATTAAATCAACGGAAATTGTTTGATAATCATCATATACATGCATAATGCTCATAAAACCAAGAATCTGCTGATGTTCATTTCTTACAATCGCAATTGGCGCCTTGTTTAAATAATCCTCAGAAAAGAAACCTAGTGAAAAACCTTTTTCCTCTCTTCCTTGCAGCCATTCATTTGATATCTCTCTTAATTCTTCTAAAAGGTCTATTGAATGTGGAGGGGTGATGATCTCATAAGAATAATCAGCACGAACAAATTTATTTCGTAATGCTCGCAACCCTTTCATTTTGGACCCTGCTAAGGAGAAGTATTTCAGGTCAACAAATGCTTCCTCACCTAACTTAAAAAAAGCAAAGCCATGCCCATGTAGATATGGAAGCATATCATCACTTACTTGATAAAAAACGGGCGTATAACCATGTAAATCAGCAATCTCCTGAAATTCCTCTATTGCATTTGATATTTCGTCTTTTTCCCCAATGGGATCTCCAAGAATGACCAGTTTGTCTGCAAATTGCTGAAAGGAAATTAATACATTTTTTTTACTGTTCCAAAATATGAATTTATCATGTAAAAAAATTAAATGTGATAACACCTTCCCTTGATACTTCGATAAATGGTCAACAATATCTTTTTCATGGTTTGCAGATCTCTTTAAAATCCAACTTTTCGGCAGACTGATTAAATATCCAAACATAATAATGAATAGCGCGATAACAAGCCCAATTGCTGCACTCATAAATAAATCGTGATAATCAACTATCACATAGGGCAAAAGTTTAGGTGGTATTTCTATTTTAGAAATCGGTAAATTCAGATAACCAATCACGAGATACATTGAAGTGATCACAAGAATAATCATTATATCAAAAATCGTTTTACCCCAAGTTAACACATAACTCTCTCGATAAAATTGACCTTTTGACATCCGGAGCAACAAAGCGACAATAATTAAAAAGATCGCTTCTTCATAATCAATTCCTTTAAAGATAGAGAACAGTGCGGCCAATATTAAAGCGAACATCGTTAGCTCGTAGGCTCTCTTTACGCTATATTCAATTCCCCGAGATAAACCTAATAATAAAAACCCAGCTGCAACAGATAATTGGTGCGATACATTAATAATTGGAAAGGATAAAAGTTCTTGTGCAACCTTCAACCGGGACATAATTCCAGGCACACTAGCTGATAACAGTAGGATTAAACCAGAAAGGAAAACCAGCATGGTTAAAATGACATGGCTTAATCTTTGAACCACGGCTTTAGGAAGATCATTCCAAGTTTGATTCCACTTTTTCCAATAAAGCTTAACAAAGAAAACAAGGCTAATAAAAAATGGGAGAAAGTAATAGCCAATCCGATAAAATAGTAATAATACAAGTACCTTTTCTTCAGGGATATGTAAATCTTGCATTCCCCAAATAAATACCAAATCAAACGAACCTAATCCGCCTGGGATCATGCTAATGATACCCGCACATGCAGCTACAATATAGACAGGAAAAAGATTTGCTGCAGAGATAGAAATTCCTAAAGTCCAGCATAAAATCCAAATGGCTAAAAATACTGCAAACCATTCGATTATGGATATCATAATTAGCTTCAAGGTGCTATTGGCACTAACTAGAGATGAACTTCCTTTTTTGGACTTTATTATATGTAATATTAAAAATAGTGGTAAATATAAACCAACACCCACCACTGCAAAATAGAGCCATTTTGTGTCAACAAACAACGGGAAGTTACGAAAATTGTTTGTGACGATCCATGATAGCACTGAAATACCAGTTAAATAAAATAATGATACGGATGCAATAACCCCTAAAAGTTTACGTTTATCCGGTTCGTGCTTATGAAAGAAATACGTCCTTAACATTGCCCCGATTATTCCACCAAAGCCAATTAAATTTGAAAACGAATTAGCAATAAATGATTGTTCTAATAAATCTCTGGTTGGAACTTTTAATTTTAATATTCGTACTAATACCACATCGTAAAGCAACATGGGTAAGACAGCTATAAAGGTGATGAATAATATAAATAGAAGATGCACCATATCAAGCTGACTTAGTTCTTCCTTAAGTAAGTGCATATTTATGTTTTGAGTAAATTTTTTGATTTCAATAATTGCAAAGATTAACAGTAACAACGGAAAAATAAATTTTAGCGTCTTTAATATTCTTTCTTTTCTAATCCCCAACAAGCTAACCACCTAATTATTTGCGAATTAATTAGCAACATCTAATTTACATAGAAACACATTTCCTGTTTTTACTATAAACTTTTCTAATAGAAAAACAAAGAAAAATTATCTCACTCAATAGGGAGTACTACTTATTCTAGACACTTTTATTTATGTTCAACCATTTTTGAATGTATAAATGTTAACCAAAACAAAACAACTCAAAATGTTGCAAAAAAATAGACAAGTTTTCTCCCCCACTTAGCATAAGAATAAAGTAGGACAAATTTACGAGGGGGTACGAAATGAAATTTTTAGTCTTTAAAAAGGAAACACTCCTTTTCTTTGTTGCAATAGGGGTTGTACTTTTCTCCTTGTCAGCCTGGTTCATGTTAAAAGCTGGGGATATAACTGTTTTTAATCAGCAGAACTCGAAAGATATCCGTGAAATTCACATGGTTACTGCAGAATTCAGTACGAAAATGAAAAATGGAGAAGAAATGGAAGCTTATCGCTGGGATCCTGGGACAGTATTTTTAGAGAAAGGTGAAAAAGTAAGGTTATTTATTAGCGGAATAAACGGTGAAGAACACCCCTTTTATATAGAAGGAACTAAAATAAAAGGGACCGTTAAAAAAGGCGAAGAAACAGTTGTTCCCTTACAATTCGAAAAAGAAGGTACGTATCGGTTAATTTGTGAAGTCCATTCCGATCGCTCACATAATGGTCCAATGATTGCTTATATAGTAGTAGATTAAAACAGGAGATCCTTCTCCTGTTTTTTCGTGCGAAAAGAACTGCTGTTTCACTTTTTTCACTATTGACACCTTATTATTATTAAATTCTTCATATATAACAGTTTCACAATTCATCCAAATAATTATAGTACAGATTCAAATCCGAATCTAAAAACCATTATTTACAATCTGAAAACAGTGCTAATTATCCCCATTAAATAAGACTTCACAAAACGTTAACAATTAGTACTAATATACGCGCCTTTTTTCACAATAAATCTGTTACACTCGATTTATAGAAAGAACAACCAAACTGTTATATTGTTTTATAAAAAATATGAGGTGATTAATAATGGAACAATGGACTGGATTTACTAGCGGTGCTTGGTCAAAAGAAGTTAACGTTCGCGATTTTATCCTTAATAACTATACTCCTTTCGAAGGAAATGATTCATTTTTAGCAGGACCTACAGATGCAACCACTAAACTTTGGGCACAGGTAATGGAATTAACCAAACAAGAGCGTGAAAAGGGCGGCGTATTAGATATGGACACAGAAACCGTATCTACGATTACTTCCCATGGACCTGGTTACCTTAACGAAGACCTTGAAAAAATTGTTGGGGTACAAACCGATAAACCGTTTAATCGTTCAATGCAGCCATTTGGTGGGATCCGTATGGCGAAAGCAGCTTGTGAAGCTTATGGTTACCAATTAAACCCTGAAATTGAAAAAATCTTTACTGATTTCCGTAAAACTCACAATCAAGGTGTTTTCGATGCCTATACAGATGAAATGATGCTTGCTCGTAAAGCTGCAATTATTACTGGTCTTCCTGATGCTTATGGCCGCGGCCGTATTATTGGGGATTATCGCCGCGTTGCTCTCTACGGTGTTGATTTCTTAATCAAAGAAAAGCAAAAGGACCAAAAGAACACAAGCAAAGTAATGACTGAAGACAATATGCGCCTTCGTGAAGAACTTGCTGAACAAATTCGTGCTTTAAAAGAATTAAAAGAAATGGCAAACAGCTATGGATTTGATATTAGTCAACCAGCTAAAAATACTGCTGAAGCATTCCAATTCGTGTACTTTGGATACTTAGCAGCGATTAAGGAACAAAACGGTGCGGCAATGAGCCTTGGCCGCGTGTCAACATTCTTAGATATTTACGTTGAAAGAGATTTACAAAACGGAACAATTACGGAAGAAGAAGTACAAGAAATAGTTGACCATTTTATTATGAAGCTTCGTCTTGTAAAATTTGCCCGTACACCAGACTATAATGAATTATTCAGTGGAGACCCTACTTGGGTAACAGAATCAATCGGCGGTATGGCAAATGATGGTCGTTCCCTTGTTACGAAAAACTCATTCCGCTTCCTGCATACATTGGATAACTTGGGTGCTGCACCAGAACCAAACTTAACAGTTTTATGGTCACCACAGTTACCTGAAAACTTTAAGAAATATTGTGCGAAAATGTCCATCAAAACTAGCTCGATTCAATATGAAAACGACGATATTATGCGCCCAGAATATGGCGATGACTATGGAATTGCTTGCTGTGTATCAGCTATGGAAATTGGTAAGCAAATGCAGTTCTTTGGTGCCCGTGCCAACCTTGCAAAAGCACTTCTATACGCTATTAACGGCGGCGTAGATGAAAAATTAAAAATTCAAGTGGGACCACAATATCAGCCAATTACATCTGAAGTATTAAACTATGAAGAAGTAATGCAAAAATTCGATCTTGTAATGGAATGGCTTGCTGGTCTTTATATCAACACCTTAAATGTCATTCACTATATGCATGATAAATACAGTTATGAAAGAATTGAAATGGCGTTGCATGATACGAAGATTCTACGGACAATGGCTACTGGTATTGCAGGCCTATCCGTTGTTGCTGATTCACTAAGCGCTATTAAATACGGAGAAGTTAAAGTAATCCGTGATGAAAATGGTCTTGCAATTGATTTCGAAACAACTGGCGATTTCCCTAAATACGGAAACAACGATGACCGAGTCGATGCGATTGCTGTAGAAGTACTTAAAACCTTTATGAAAAAGCTTCGTCAGCACCAAACTTACCGTGATTCTGTTCACACACTATCTATCTTAACGATTACATCTAACGTAGTCTACGGAAAGAAAACCGGTAATACACCTGATGGACGTCGTATGGGAGAACCATTTGCACCAGGCGCTAACCCAATGCACGGCCGTGACACAAAAGGAACACTAGCTTCACTATCTTCGGTTGCGAAGCTTCCATACAACTATGCGATGGATGGAATTTCAAATACCTTCTCAATCGTACCTAACGCATTAGGTAAAGAAGAAGAAAGCCAAACTCGTAACCTTGTATCTATTCTAGATGGATATGCTATTAAATCAGGTCATCACTTAAATGTTAACGTCTTTAATCGCGAAACATTAATTGATGCAATGGAACACCCAGAGCTTTACCCACAATTAACAATCCGTGTTTCTGGATATGCAGTTAACTTCATTAAATTAACAAAAGAACAACAGTTGGACGTTATTAATCGAACATTCCACGAATCACTATAATTAAATCAACTGGGGCCCTTTTATTGGGATTCCTGATAAACTAAGGGGGATCATCATCATGAACGGAAATATTCATTCAATCGAAACATTAGGTACAGTCGACGGACCAGGTATCCGCTATGTTATTTTTACACAAGGCTGCCTATTGCGGTGCCAGTTTTGCCATAATGCTGATACATGGGAAATTGGCACCGGTAAAGAAATGACCGTTTCCGAAATCATGGATGAACTTATGTCCTATCTGCCTTTCATTCAGTCTTCTGGCGGTGGAATTACAGTGAGCGGTGGTGAACCATTGCTGCAAATCCCCTTCCTAACAGAATTGTTTAAGGAATGTAAAAAGAAAGGGATTCATACGACCATTGATTCTTCCGGTGGCTGCTTCTCTCATTCAAAGCTTTTTGTTGACCAGTTAGAGGAGCTGCTCCAGTATACTAACTTAATCCTATTGGATTTGAAACATATTAACCGGAAAAAACATATTCAATTAACAGGAATGGCCAATGACCATATTCTTGAATTTGCAACATTCTTATCCGACCATCACGTTCCTATCTGGGTTCGCCACGTGCTCGTCCCTACGGTAACAGATGATCCTGAAGATTTAACAAAGCTTGGTGAATTCATCGGAACACTTAAAAACGTCCAAAAGATTGAAATTCTTCCCTACCACAAACTTGGTGTTTATAAATGGGAAGCACTCGGACATGAATATCAACTCCATTCAGTTGAGCCACCCACAGAAGAAAACGTGGAGTTTGCCTTTAAGAAAATAACTGCACACTGGAATGCACCAATCCAAAAACACTGATTCAATCGAATCAGTGTTTTTAGATAATGGGCATAATTTGGCCACTTTGATACTTCCTCTATTGGCTAATAAGTAAATATCTTCATAAACTGGCATTTTGGCAAGTATTAAATTGATTCTTTACCCTATCTCCTATATACTCATATCATTGACATTTAAGTGAGGTGATAATATTTGTTTCAATTGCTTATCGACAGTTCAGATATAAATGCCCTTAACGCTCTTTATGTAAGTATATTTTTAGGAATTGCTTTAAAATTATTATGGGCATGGAGTGTGGAATATTCTTTTGTTGGTTCCTTATCTGATCCGGCAAGGACAAATATTATTCACCCATTGGTACTTTATCTTAAGAAAAGTTGTTTAAATGGCAGCTTTATTCTGAAAAGAATTGTTATATATTTTCGTAGAAAAGAATATTCACAGGATGATTCTGAAGAACCTGTTTCCTCCCTTTTTTCTTAATAAATATTTATAAACCATTCTAGGAGGAAATATGAAAAACAAACAATCATCTTTCATTATTGTCACATTGTTAGCTTTAACGACTTTATTATTATCTGCATGTTCATCTCAAGCACAAAATGGAAACAACAATAGTGGATTTTTCCATACTTATTTTGTCGAACCTTTTTCAACTTTTATCCATTATTTAGCGGAACTATTTAATGGAAACTATGGTTTGTCCATTATTCTTGTAACGTTGATTATCAGGCTTGCCTTAATGCCGCTTATGTTAAGGCAGTATAAAAATCAAATGGCCATGAAGGAAAAAATGGATGTGTTAAAGCCTGAAATGGATGTCATTCAGACTAAAATGAAAACCGAAAAGGATCCAAAGAAAAAGCAGGAACTTCAAGCAGAAATGATGGGGCTTTATAAAAAGCATGGGGTTAATCCATTAAATATGGGTTGTTTACCATTGCTCATCCAAATGCCTATTCTAACTGGTTTCTATTATGCGATTCGTGGTTCAGAAGAGATAAAAACCCATGAGTTTTTATGGTTCAGTCTAGGAAATCCTGACATCATTATCACGATTATTGCTGGGGTTATTTACTACTTCCAGTTTAAAGTTTCCCAGTCGAATATGCCTTCCGCACAGGCAGACCAAATGAAATATATGGGTTTACTCTCCCCATTAATGATTGTTATGTTTTCATTCAACGCACCAGCAGCCCTTCCCCTTTATTGGGTAGTCGGCGGTACGTTCCTGATTATTCAAACAATGATTAGCAAAAGTCTTTATCAAACAAATAAAACACCGAAAGTTCAAGTCAAACAAAAATAGTCTGATTGAAAAAGAAGCGTCCTTGGATGCTTCTTTTTTTTGGATAGATTTTTACAATTATGGCAACCTAATTTTGTAGTATTCAGATAAAGGAGTGATATGACAACATGAAAATCAACTTATTCATCATTGCTTCCCTTATTCCAATTCTTTATTTAACTGGTTGCGCTAATAATGATATGAAAAATGAAGTTTCTACAGGGCAACGAAATGCAAGTGACATAACCCGTGTAAATTATAATCCCCATCAAGTCGGACCTGCGATTTCGAGCGCTGATACCAGTGATCCCGAATTAGACCGCATGAGAAAACATAATACTAGAAATAACGTACGTAATAACAATCAAACCAAAACAAGACTAGCGGATAGGGCAATGGATAAAGTAATCAACTTATCCGAAGTCGATGATGCAGTTATTATTGTAAATGATAATAATGCTTATGTTGCTGCTAAATTGGACCGTTCATCACGGAATGAGTTGACCTCAAATATTAAAAATAAGATTGCACGCGCAGTCAAATCCGTTGATGAAAACATTGATAACGTTTATATTTCAGTTAACCCTGATTTTTATGACCAGATGAATACGTATTCCAGAGATATTCGAAATGGACGACCTGTTGCAGGCTTCATGGACGAGTTTTCTGATATTATCCGTCGAGTCTTCCCAAATGCAAAATAGTCAATATAAATAAAATGCCTGGCACATAAGCCTGGCATTTTTATTATCTTTGCAACTGAACTTTTAATTGGGTGCTTATGTCTTCCCATTCATCACGAAGGATACTAAAAAATACCGTATCCCTTACGTACCCATCAGAAATTTTCCGATCTTTCCGTAATATGCCTTCTTTAACGGCACCGATTCTAGCAATCGCCTTTTGGGATCTTATATTTCGAGAGTCCGTTTTTAATTGGACTCGTGTAAGGTTCCAAACATTAAATGCATGGCTTAATAAAAGAAATTTACATTCAGTATTTACTTTAGTCCTCCATACAGCCGGGTGATACCATGTCGAGCCAATTTCCGCACTATTATGGTTTGGGAGTATATCTAAGAATCGTGTGCTTCCAATGATATGATTATTGTTGTCTACAACCGTAAAGGTATAATCTGTTCCATGTTCACGTGCTTTGATGGCAGCGTTTATCATTTGTTCCATATCATCTTTTGAGCGAATTTTTGTTGCCATATACGTCCATATTTCTTCTGGTTCAGCAGCTTCCCACAAACCGTCTAAGTGGTCCATACTGACAGGAATTAATTTTACCGTTTCCCCTTGTAACGAAAATAAATCGTTCCATAATTTAGCCATAATCATTCCCCCTGTTCAAAAAGAAAAGACTGCGGGCTATGCTCCCACAGTCCTCCTATTATGCATTCTGAAAATATTCCTTGTAAAAGCCGCCTACTTTTCCTGTATTATCAACAATGTAATAAAATTCTTCAGTCTCATTTTTTACATCATAGACTTTACCAGCTGTTAAAGCATTATTGACAAGATATTTTTTGGCATCTGTATGAACGCATTTTATTTTTTTGATTGTTTCCCGATCACGCCATGATAGATGAATCATTGGAGCACACTTCCTTTCGTTCTTTGTCCCACTCCTAGTATAATCAAAATGGCTGGTGGTGCGCAACAAAATCAATGTATTAAGAAATTGTGAAGTATTTTAAAATTTTATTAATTTTGGGTTCTCAAATGACCAAAAAAACATTACAATTATAAAAACTGAATATTCAATCCATTTTCTTGAGGAGGCATTCATAAGTATGAAAATTATGAGTAATGAGCAATTGGTTGTTTCGTATCGGGATGCATTAAAATCTGACAAGGAAAAAGAATGGATTAAGATTTTAAAAGACGAAATCAAACGCCGTGGCCTAAGACCATTTAAAAACCGTTAACTCGAAAAAACCGCTGAAAGGATTCAGCGGTTTTTCAATTTCATCCCATTTTCATTTCATTACTTGTTAACTCATTAGGATAAAAAGATAATTCAGTAAGTTTTCCTGCAATCTTGTCAGCCGCATCCACCGGATTATCAGCAAAGATCTCAAAGAAATCCCCTTCATACTCTAGTTTCGCATGGTCATAACGCGGATCATAATAGTGTTCAAGTAAAAGGTGAATCATATCCGGGTAATTTCGATCGGATAACGCTTGGATGAGTGAATTTCTGATGTCAATTGCTTTAATACGCCTTAACACCTTTTCAATCCCATCAGAAATCTTATCAAAATACCATGGTTCATTCTGGTAAGGAAGGACATATCCCGCCACAAGATGTGTTACCCTTTGTTCAATCGGGGTATTTAGGTTGATATTTATCCCTCTCATCTTTTTATCCATTAGTTCCTCGGTTTGGACGGCTTTTCCGATTCTTTTGCTTTCTGCTTCCACGAGAAAGTATTCAGCACCCTTTATTTCGGTAAGCCCTTTAAACAATAATGAGTCAAATGTTTTTTGATTATGACCATCCCCTAGCCCGATCGTTCCGAATATCGAACCACGATGCCCTGCCATCTCTTCAAGGTCTAAAATTGGATAACCTCTTTTTTTCAAGACCTTTAAGACCTCGGTTTTCCCAACCCCTGTTAGTCCATGAAGGACAACAGCTTTGCCAGGAAGCATTGTTGGTAACTGTTCAAGAATAAAGTGGCGGTACTCTTTATATCCACCTACTAGCCTACTAGCATAAATACCTGCAAACTCGAGAAACGTGACTACAGCTTTACTTCTCATCCCACCTCGCCAACAATGGATAATCAGCTCGGTATCGTTTGAAATGGTATTCTTTATCGTGTGCAATAGGTCAGGAATTTTAGGGGAAACAATTTCCATCGCCTTCCATTTAGCAACTGCAGGTCCTTCTTGTTTATAAATTGTCCCGATTACTTGCCGTTCATCATCAGTGAATAATGGTACATTAATCGCTCCTGGAATAGCGCCATCATTAAACTCAATTGGCGAGCGTATGTCAATGATTACCGGGTTCTTTATCGTGAAGAGTTCTTCGACCGTCATTTCTTTCATATCATCTACGCTCCTTAAAAAATACTCTTTTTGAATAAATCAAATATCTATTAGAAAACAAACAAAACTTCCACAACGGGAAGTTTCGAGAAAAGTTAACTAGTGTAAATTAGGTTTTCCTACGTACCTATTATACAGGAAACATCCCTTGCATTCAAGGCGAGACAGTTATGCTGTGTGCTTATACCATTTTGGATATTGGTTTAAAAACAGACATTAACTTTTCCATCTCAACCAGTTTTCCATTATGAAATTGATCGACAATTTTGCTGCCAACTATAACTCCATCACAGTACTTTGTTAAGTCTGCTATCTGTTCTTGGCTTGAAATGCCGAATCCAGCCAAGACAGGGATTGGACTTTGAGCTTTTACATTCTGTAAGAATTGATTCAATTCCGAATCATATTCATTTCTCACACCTGTAATCCCCTTAATTGTTACCGTGTATAAAAATCCCTTGCCCTTATTTGCAATGGTCTTGATTCGCTCAATAGGTGTTGTGAGCGTGACAAGTCGAATTAATTCTATTTCAGCCTCTTCTAGCAGCGATGTAATAATTCCTTCTTCTTCTATCGGTAAATCGGGAATAATACACCCGTCTACACCTGCATTCCCAATATCTTGGACAAATTCATTGATCCCATAGCGATAAATTGGATTTAAATAAGTCATAAGGATGATTGGAGCATTAATTTCCTTTCGTGCCTTTCCTAGTTCTGTAATAATGCCTTTTAGAGTTGTACCATTTCCAAGTGCTCTAATTCCTGCCTGCTGGATGGTTGGTCCATCGGCCACTGGATCCGAAAATGGAACCCCCACTTCAATAGCCGTTGCACCAAATTTCTCTAATAATTTAAGGCGGTCAACTAAACATTCCAGCCCGCCATCTCCTGCCATGATGTATGGAACAAACGCTTTTGTATTATTCTCTTTCAATGCTGCAAAAGTTTTTTCAAAACGGTTCATTTCTTATCTCTCCTCTCCTAAACGTGTTTTCACCGTATCTACATCTTTATCACCGCGCCCTGATAAGCACACTACAATTTTTTTGGATTCGTCCATTTCTGCTGCCAGCTTAACTGCGAAAGCAATGGCATGTGCACTCTCAAGGGCTGGGATGATTCCTTCCAGTCTAGATAAAAGCTGAAAAGCGTCTAGTGCCTCTTTATCGGTAATCGAATGATATTTTGCACGACCAATGTCATGTAAATAGCTATGCTCCGGTCCGATACCAGGATAATCTAATCCGGCCGAGATAGAATGTGCTTCTTGAACTTGACCATCTTGGTCTTGCAAAAGATACATGAGTGCTCCATGTAATACCCCTGGACTTCCCTTAGTTAAGGAGGCTGCATGGTACTTTGTATCAACACCCTGTCCAGCTGCTTCTACACCATAGAGACTAACCTCTTCATCTTCGATAAAAGGATAGAACATCCCCATTGCATTGCTCCCGCCGCCAATGCAGGCTACCACGGCATCTGGAAGTGTCCCTTCGCTTAATTGGAATTGGTGTTTTGTTTCCTTACCAATCACACTTTGGAAATCCCTGACCATCTGTGGAAATGGATGCGGCCCCATTACCGAACCCAATAAATAGTGAGTATCATCAACATTTTCTACCCAGTATCTTAACGCCTCATTTACTGCATCTTTCAATGTGGCGCTCCCAGAGGTAACACTTACAACCTTTGCACCCAGCAATTCCATTCTAAAAACATTAAGGGCCTGCCTTTTGATGTCCTCTTCACCCATGAACACGATACAATCAAGATTTAGTAAAGCACAAACGGTCGCAGTTGCTACACCGTGCTGGCCAGCTCCCGTTTCAGCAACGATTTTTTTCTTGCCCATACGTACGGCTAATAGTGCTTGCCCAATAGCATTATTAATTTTATGGGCACCTGTATGGTTTAAATCTTCTCTTTTAAGAAAAATCTTAGCTCCTCCGGCATGTCTTGTAAGATTATTTGCATAATACAATGGCGTTTCTCTACCAACATAGTTTTTTAATAACTCTTGAATTTCCACTTGAAAGGAAGGATCCTTTTTCGCGCTTTCATATGCTTCACCAAGCTCAATTACTGCTTTCATCAATGTCTCAGGGACAAATCTTCCTCCGAAAATGCCGAAGTGGCCTTTCTCATTCGGTAATGTATAAGTGTTCATTCCCTTTACCTCCCTACAGGTGTGCTTTTCGCTTTTTCTATAAATGTTTTAATCTTCTCTAAATCCTTCTTCCCATCGGTTTCTACCCCCGAGCTAACATCTACCATATATGGTCGAATAATCTTTATCGCTTCTTCCACATTTTTTGCATGCAAACCACCGGCAAGGATAATTTTGTGATTATTAATTAAGGTAGGGTCAACCTCATTCCAATTAAATACCGTTCCATTTCCACCTCTGTATTTGCCCTTAGGACTATCTAATAAAATAAACTCGCATGGATAATCAGCCAATGCTGCTAAGCCTTCATTTCCTTGAAAACTTATTGATTTAATCACAGGCAATGACAGCGATTTACTAAATCGTCCTGTTTCGTCTCCGTGTAATTGGATATGTGTAAGGCCTACAGTAGAAGCAATTTTCTCAATTTCTTCACGTGATTCATTTACAAAAACACCGACCTTATGAACCTCTACTGGTAAATAACCAATTATTTCTTGCGCTTTCTCAATGGTGACTCTGCGCTTACTTTCTGCAAAGACAAACCCAATAGCATCAGCACCATAACGAGCCGCTTCTATCCCAGTTTCTACGTCAGTGATTCCACAAATTTTCACTTTCATTTAATGACACCTCCAATAAGTGGCAAGCGAAAGTCTAAAAAGGATTGTTTCACATCTGGACTTTTCATTAACGCTTCGCCCACTAATATTCCATTAGCTCCTGCATTTCTAACGCGTGCTACATCCTCTTGGTGATGAATCCCGCTTTCACTAATGAGATACGCACCAGAGTTTTTAACAATCGATGCTAAGGTCTCCGTCACCTCCAGGGAGACATGAAAGGTCTTTAAGTCACGATTGTTTACCCCAATCAACTTTGCACCAGTCTTTAGTCCTACTTCCAATTCTTCCCGATTATGAACTTCGACCAATACTTCTAGACCTAGCTCCTTAGCGTATTGAAAAAGTTCAACCAATCTCTGTTCATCTAAGGCAGCTACTATCAATAAAATAATATCCGCACCATTTGAGGCGGCAAGCTTTATTTGCAATTCATCTATGATAAAGTCTTTACAGAGAATCGGCAGATTCACTTTACTCCGAACTGCTCTTAAATCGGAGAAAGATCCTTTAAAAAAAGTTTGGTCCGTTAAAACAGAAATAGCTGACGCGCCATATGCTTCATATAATCCCGCCTGATAGGCAGGATCAATCGAATTATTAATGATCCCTTTCGAAGGCGATGCCCGCTTAAACTCTGAGATAATCGATATTTGATCAGTTGTTTTAAGTTTTTGAATAAATGATCTTCTCGGCTGGTTTGTTTCTTCGAATAGTTGGTTCCCTTCTCGCAGGAATAGAACTTCTTTTTTCTTTTGTTCAATAATTTTATCTAAAATGGTTGCCACTTATATCGCCTCTTTCTGCCCTGCTGCTTGAGATTTTTCAATTAGAGTGGTTAATTTTTCATAAGCAGCTCCAGAATCAATGATCTCTTTTGCTACGTGGATACCTTCCTCAATGGAACTTGCTTTTCCAGCTGTAAAGATTCCGAGCCCCGAATTAAGTATTACCGTGTCGCGGTAAGCGCCCTTTTCCCCTTTTAACACATTAATCAAAATCCCAGCGTTTTCCTTGGAGTCACCACCCTTAATACAACTGTTATCATATTGTGGAAGATTGACTTCTTCAGGAAAGAATGACTGATTAGTAATGATACCATCCTCTAAAATGGTTAAATGGTTTTCCCCCTGAAGCGATGCTTCATCCATAAAGCCTGCTCCATTGATGACAATGGCCCGCTTGCGTCCTAACTTTAAGAGTACTTCAGCAAACACATTCAATAAATCTCTCCGATACACACCCAACAATTGATAGTCCAACTCAATTGGGTTTGTAAGTGGTCCGATAAAGTTAAATATCGTTGGAATCTTTAATTGTCTTCTGACGGTCATGACTTTCTTTAATTTCGGATGAACATTTGGTGCAAATAAAAAAGATAAGCCAATTTCCTGCAGAATTTCTTCTGTTCTTTCTGCTGAAAGATTTAAATTAATTCCTAAGTATTCGAGTACGTCGGCACTTCCTGTTTTACTCGAAACACTTCTATTGCCATGCTTGGCAACAGGAATTCCAGCACCAGCAATCACAAAAGCAGAAGTAGTACTTACATTGAAACTTGAAGAACCATCTCCTCCGGTCCCACAATTATCGATAACTCCAGAAAATTTCTCTTTAAATTTCAGTGTATTTGCTTTCATTGCTTTTACTATTCCGGTAATTTCTTCAACTGTTTCTCCTTTTGATTTCAAGCCCATTAAGAAGGCAGCAATTTCGGATTCTGAAACCTCTTCACCCAAAATGCAACTAACCGCTTCTTCCATCTGATTTTCAGAAAATGATTCACGTTCAGCTAATTGGAGTAAATAATTCTTCATTTTTCTCCATCCTCTCTATCTCATTTAAAAAGTTATTCAGGATTTGTTTGCCGGAAGGAGTACCGATCGACTCCGGATGAAACTGAAGCCCAAAAACAGGATAGTCACGATGTCTGATCGCCATAATTTCCTGATCTTCGTCAGAATGAGCGATGCACTCGAGCACTTCAGGAATACTACACTTTTCAATAATTAATGAATGATAGCGCATGACTTCTAATGGGTTGGGTAGATCTGCAAATAATCCATCGCACTGATGCGAAATGAATGATGTTTTACCATGCTTGATTAGGGCTGCTCTTTTTATCTCACCACCGAATGCTGCACCGATGGCTTGATGGCCAAGACAAATCCCTAAAATTGGTATTTCATTAAAAAATGTTTGAATTAATTCGATGCAAATTCCGGCATCCTCTGGCTTTCCTGGTCCCGGGGAAAGAATGATTGCTTTAGGGTTTAATTCCTTGATTTGTTCCATGCTTAGCTGATTATTCCTAAAAACTGTTGTCTGTTCCCCTAGTTCTCCTAGATATTGATAGAGGTTGAATGTGAACGAATCAAAATTATCAATCAGTAAAATCATTTCTCACCCTCCAAGAAAGAGTTTAGTTTGTTTATCGTCTCTTGATATTCGGACTCTGGATTTGAATCATACACGATCCCAGCTCCGGCTTGAATATAAGCCGTACCCTCTTTTAAAATCGTCGTCCGAATGGCAAGGGCAAAATCCATATTTCCATCGGCGGATATATATCCAACAGCTCCTGAATATAACCCTCGTTTTGACTTTTCCAAAGAGTTAATAATCTCCATGGCTCGAACCTTAGGAGCTCCTGAGACAGTCCCGGCAGGCAGACAGGCAGCAAGCGCATCTATGGCTGTCTTGCCAGAATTTAAATGACCGCTTACTTCTGAGACAAGATGCATCACATGACGATATTTCTCCACTGCCATATACTTATCCACTTGAACGGACCCAAATTCGCAAATTTTTCCGAGGTCATTTCTGCCAAGGTCAACTAGCATCTTATGCTCTGCCAGTTCTTTTTCATCATTTTTCAATTCTTGTTCAATCAACAAATCTTCTTCATTTGTTTTCCCGCGTCTTTTTGTACCAGCGATAGGATTCGAAATAACTTTCTGTGCTCTTGTTTTAATTAAGCTCTCAGGAGATGAGCCAATCACGGTATAGCCGTCATAATCAATATAAAACATATAGGGTGTTGGATTATTTGCACGGTGTTGGCGATAAAGTGATAATGGGTCTCCATTAAATGCTGATTTCATCCTCCTCGAAAGAACCACCTGAAAAATATCACCAGCTAAAATATGCTCCTTCGCAATTTCTACATTTTTGATAAAGGTTTCTTTTGTTGTTTCAGAGACAAAGCCTGAAAAATTAAAAGGCTCTTCTGTTGGGTAAAAAGTAGGCTGTTTGAGTTCTTCTATTCTGCGCTCGATTCTTTTTTCAATTACAGCGGTGTCGCTCTCCTTTGTTAAAGGACAACCACAAATCAAAACCTTGTCTTGGAGATGATCAAAGACTATTACTTCTTCATAAAACATTAAGTGTACATCCGGCATTTCCATACCGTTTGGAAATTCCTCTCCTATCACTTCATACTGCCTAATAATGTCATAACCTACAAATCCAACTGCCCCTCCAATAAACGGGAAGGGATACTCTTCAAAGCCCCTTGGCGGGATAAGTGTTTTTAACACTTCTAGAGGATTTCCCGTTAAAACTTCTTTTTCACCATTCCGCTTAAGAATCTCATTCCGATCTCCCCTCGAAATAAGTTCAAAGGCCGGTTCTGCACCAATAAAGGAATATCGACCAGAATCATTATACTTATGTGAACTTTCTAAGAGGAATTTCTTTTTCCCGTTTATTTTTTTTAAGATGGAAATTGGTGTAAGCGTGTCTCCTTTGATTTCCTTTATGAAATAATCTATTTTAGTTTTCATGTTAGGACTCCCTTCAAAATAAAAAAAAAATCGCCCTCTATATGCGCAAAAATTTACGCATATAGAGGACGATTCTATGGTCGTGGTGCCACCTCTGTTTGAAGCAGTTGATTTCCCTGCTTCCTCTTCAGATACGGAACAATCTGTTCGATATCCTATCCTTTTAACGGTGGAGACCCGTGCATCCCTACTTAGATTCAAGATGCCTCTCACAAGTCCATTCCACAAATCCTTTCCTATCGGGCTCCCACCTACCCCGACTCTCTTTGAAGAAATAAATTAGTGTACTCCTCTTGTTCAACGAGTTAATTATTTAACTTTGATTTATATCCTACGCAAATTTCAAGCTGAAGTCAAGGAAAAGATTTATAAATTTTTAAATTAGTTTGAAAATTCACCTTCCTCCTCTAAGGCTTTATATCATTGGCCAATTTATTAATTCCATTTAAAGGATGCTTTCACAAGGTTTTTTTAAAGTGAATAAGCGAATAGTAATAGTAGCATATAACGAAGGCGGGATTGAAGATTAATGGAGCATATTGAGCATTTAAGCCAAAATCCAAAAGCTGCGAAAAAGAAACAATCAGCAGCGGGACAAAAGCGATCGAATGAAATAGCTAATCAGAAGTGGGCAATCATCTCACTGTCTTCCATTCCACTAGTCATGACGTTGGGTAACTCCATGTTAATACCTGTTCTACCTTCAATGGAAAAAAAATTATCGGTTTCTTCCTTTCAAACCAGTATGGTTATTACTGTTTATTCGATTGTTGCTATTTTCCTAATACCTGTTGCAGGTTATTTATCAGACCATATTGGTCGAAAAAAGGTCATTATTCCAAGCCTTATCATTGCTGGAATTGGCGGGCTGATTTCAGGTTTTGCTGCGTGGAAAATGGATGATGCCTATTGGATTATTTTAGCTGGCCGGGCCCTTCAAGGGGTTGGAGCAGCTGGAGCAGCTCCAATCGTTATGCCATTGGTTGGTGATATGTTTAAAAATGAGGATGATGTTAGCTGCTGTCTAGGACTAATTGAAACATCGAATACATTCGGAAAGGTATTAAGTCCTATTTTAGGGGCTTTTCTTGCGGGATTCATTTGGTTTATGCCGTTTTTTTCCTTTCCAGTATTTTGTGTCATTTCTGTTTTGATGATTATGTTCCTGGTCAAAAGTCCAAAATCAACAGAGAAACCAATCCCATTTAAAGCTTTTTTCATCAATGTGAAGAAAACCTTTACTGAAAAGGGCCGCTGGCTATATGCCATCTTTTTTATTGGCGGAATCTTAATGTTTGTCCTTTTTGGAATTTTGTTTTATCTGTCTGAGCTTTTTGAAAAAGAATATGGTATTAAGGATATCAAGAAAGGATTCTTTCTAGCTTTACCACTTGGTGCACTTTGTTTATCTTCGTTTATCAGCGGAAAAGTGATTAAGAAAAATAAAGTTCTTATGAAATGGATTACATTTGGCGGGGTGATTGCTACAGCCCTATCGATTGGTGCCTTGTGGTTTTCGATAAAACTTTGGTACGTAATTACCATGTTTCTAATTAGCGGTGTAGGTATTGGTTTAGGGCTTCCTTGTCTAGACGCCCTGATTACTGAGGGTGTTGAAAAGGAAGAAAGAGGCACCATCTCATCAATTTATAGTTCAATGAGATTTATTGGAGTGGCGGCGGGACCGCCGATTATTGCATTGTTACTAAAGAAAGAAACTCATTGGATTTTTATCCTATTAGGTAGTTTAAGTATTATTGCAGCCATTGTCGCATTGATAGCGATCAAACCAACGGCACAAGACCAAAAGAGCTGAGGTTAGTCCTCAGCTCTTTTGATACGTTTTATTTTACTGGTTTTTTTAGAAAACCGATTAATAATGCTGAAACAACAGAGCCCACTAAAATGGCGAGTGCATAAAGAAGGGCACCATTTTCTACCAATGGGACGACGAATATTCCACCATGTGGGGCACGGAGACCAATTCCGAATGCCATCGATAGTGCACCTGCGATGGCCGAACCAGCCATAACAGAAGGAATAACACGTAATGGGTCAGCTGCAGCAAAGGGAATCGCGCCTTCGGTAATGAAGGATAAGCCCATAACATAACAAGCTTTTCCTGCGTCCCTGTCTTGATCATTAAATTTATTTTTGAAGAATGTCGTTGCAAGAGCAATAGCTAACGGTGGAACCATACCTGCAGCCATAATTGCCGCCATCGGCTCATAGACACCACTTGATAATAATCCTGTTCCAAATACATAGGCAGCCTTGTTTACTGGCCCCCCCATATCAAAGGACATCATAAGTCCAAGAACAATACCTAATAAAACTGCATTACCTGTCCCAAGTCCTGTTAACCAATCAGCAATCGTTCCATTTAACCAAGCAACTGGTTTGTTGACTACATATAGCATGATAAAGCCTGTTATTGCGATACCAAAAAGCGGGTAAAGTAAGATGCTCTTAATACCTTCTAAAGATCTAGGAAGTCCAGCAAATACTTTTTTAAGAAGAAGGACAACATATCCTGCTAGAAAACCTGCGACCAAACCGCCAAGGAAACCAGCTCCACCACTTGCTGCCATCATACCGCCAACCATACCAGGTGCAAAACCAGGACGGTCTGCAATACTTAAAGCAATGAACCCTGCTAAAACAGGAACAATGAGTCCAAATGCATTACCGCCGCCAATCGTCATTAAGGCTTCAGAAATAGGATTATAAGTAGCATCATCCGGCTTAAATGAGTTATAACCAAACATAAAGCATATCGCAATTAAAATCCCGCCTCCAACAACAAACGGAAGCATGTTAGAAACACCATTCATTAAATGCTTATAAAATCCTGTACGTGAACCTTTTTGATCGGCTGCTTTTTCGCTTTGGCTGCCATTCCCTTTAAATATCGGGGCATCCTGATTTTGTGCCTTGTTAATTAATTGTTCTGGACGACGAATTCCTTCAGCCACCGCTGCCTGAATCACATGCTTACCTTTGAACCTATCCATTTCAACATTGATATCTGCGGCAATAATAACTGCTGTTGCATTTTCAATTTCTTCTTTTGTCAGGACATTTTTTGCACCGCCAGAACCATTTGTCTCAACCTTAATGTCCACACCCATTTCAGCTGCTTTTGCTTTTAGAGAATCAGCCGCCATATAGGTATGGGCAATACCCGTTGGACAACCCGTTACAGCAACGATAAAGTTTTTCTTAGTTTCTGTCGTGGGTACGGTTTCCTGTTTGTCTTCTTTGTCGAAGCGGTTAATAGTATCAAGAATTTCTTCTGGAGTCGTCGCCTTTAAAAGCTCATAACGAACTTCCGCCTTCATTAACAAACCAGAGAGCCGTGCTAATGCTTCTAAATGTGTATTATTCGCACCATCTGGGGCAGCAATCATGAAAAATAAATGTGCAGGTTTTCCGTCCAATGATTCATAATTCACACCAGTAGCTGATTTTCCAAAGACAATTGCTGCTTCTTTTACTACTTTTGTTTTAGCATGCGGGATGGCGATTCCATCTCCAATTCCCGTTGTACTTTGCTCTTCACGTTTTAAAATGGCTGCTTTAAATTCAGCACGATCAGATATTTTGCCAGCAGTATAAAGAACATTTACTAGTTGATCAATCGTTGCCTCTTTTTGATTGCCCTCAATATTTAATAGAATCGTATTTTTCGATAACAATTCAGTAATTTTCATGACATTCTCTCCCTTATCGAATCTCTTTTATATGAACTTGTGGAAGAAGTTCTTCTACTTTTTCCTTCGTACATAAACCAAGTGAAAAGGCTGTTGCACTTCCTGATGCCACACCATAGCGAAAAGATTCTTCAATATTTCTAGTTTTCACGTAAGCGGCTAAGAAACCTGCGACCATCGAGTCACCTGCACCTACTGAGTTTTTCACTTCTCCTTTTGGAACTTCTGCCAATAGTGTTGTTTCACTATTGATCAGAACCGCCCCGGCACCAGCAAGCGAAACAATTACATTTTTTGCCCCCATATCAACGAGTTTCTTCCCGTAGGGAATGACTTCTTCCGCGGTGGTAATAGTTGTTTCAAATAGTTCCCCAAGCTCGTGATGATTCGGTTTGATTAATAATGGTTGATAAGGGAGAACTTTTTTCAATAAATCTCCTTCTGCATCCACTACAAATTGTGCACTGCTTTCACTACAAATTTTGACCAGTTCCTCATAGGTTGTTTTCGGTAAACTACTAGGAATGCTCCCAGCCAGGACCAATAAATCATTGGCACCTAATTGCTTAATTTTTTGCTTTAGTAATGAGAAGTTTTCTTCGGTAATTTTCGGTCCTTTTGCATTAATCTCGGACTCTTGACCCGTTTTTAGTTTTACATTGATTCGTGTATCTTCATCGACTTGAACAAAATCTGTTTCAATCTTTTCCTTTTGAAGATATTGCTCAATATAAGCACCGGTAAAACCACCAACAAAACCTAGTGCTATACTCCTAGTGTCAAATTGGTTCAAAACTGTTGACACATTGATTCCTTTCCCGCCTGGAAATTTCGCCTCATCGACTGTTCGATTTAACTCACCAATCTGAAAGCTCTCTAGTTTAACGATATAATCAACAGAGGGGTTTAACGTCAATGTATAAATCATGCTGTCACAACCTTTATTGTAGTTCTATTTAAGTATTGCTTTTTTGATTCGTCATCCAATTCATTCGTAATAATGGCCGCTTCGTGTATATCTGCAATTTTGGCAAACGAGATTTCGGCAAATTTTGAATGATCAGCTATTACATACGTCTCTCTTGAAAGTGAAATAGCCTTTTGCTTTACCATGGCCTCCTCCTGATCTGGCGTGGTAAACCCAAATTGTGGATGAATGCCATTCACTCCTATGAAACATTTATCAAAACGGTAAAGGTCTAAGCATTCTATGGCTCCCCTTCCGATGAAAGCATTAGTATTAGGCTTCACCAAGCCGCCAATTAAATAAGTGGTTATACCCTTTTCTAATAATGGTTTTAAATGCATGAACCCATTCGTGACAACAACGATATCCTTAAAAGGGAGGAATTCAATCATTTCAATTACAGTTGACCCTGCATCAAGATAAATGCTGTCTCCTTCTTCAACTAAACTGGCTGCGTATTTTGCAATCAGTCGCTTTTCTTGAAGGTTTTTGGAAGATTTCTCAATCATACTGGGCTCTTGAAGTTTCCCTTGTAATCTTGAGGCACCTCCATGTATTCTCTTTAAAAACTTTTGGTCCTCTAATTGTGAAAGGTCACGGCGTATAGTTGACTCCGAAGACTCCGTTAACTCCATAATTTCGGTAATTTTAACGACATTTTTCTCTTTTAATAATTGTAGAATCACTCGATGACGTTCTGGTGTTAACATGTCATCACCACCTAGATTTTTTATTCTATAACTACATAATACTGAAAACGATTGCAAATATCAATCATTTTCTTTCAAAAACAATCAAATTTTGAACGATTTTGAACGATTTCTGAAAATTTATAAATTACCACAGTATAATATGTAGGTTGTCCTGTTTTTTAATATATAAAAAAACACCAGAGATATTGAAAAAGTCTCTTAAAATTAGGTTCTGTGTTTAAATTAGCTGTTGATTTCCGCTCCAGACGGATTCGCTTTCCGCAGGCGTGCCGGGGAGCCTCCTCGGCGCTGAAGCACCTGCGGGGCCTCCCTGCCCCGTACTCCCGCAGGAGTCTTCGCCGCCTTCCACTCCAATCAACAGGTTCTTTTATTAGGGTAAAATAAAAAAAGGTATAATTCCTCATTATTAAGGGATTATACCTATGTAAAAAATCACAATTCACGCTAAAAATATCAAAAACGATTCAATTTTTTCTTGTTGAAACAAATATGTGTATAATAGTATGGATGAATATTTTGCAGAGGATGATACACTTGAACATTACTGGACACACTGTTGAAAAATTAGAAGATCCATTCGGTCTATTATCAGGTGACCGTTATGAGTTTTTCCTAGAATTAGAAGTTGATGAAGAAGATGAGCTATTTTCAGATAAAGGAATTGGCCTAAGAACCATCTTTGTTAGCGATGAAAATGGTGAAAAAATCACCAATTTTTATCTTTATGAACAAGGGAGTGAAAATGTGCTGGATTTTGCTCTTGAAGAAGATGAAGAGGCATTAGTCCTTGCCTATTGTAAAGAGCATGCTAAAGATTAAAAAAACAGGGAGTGATTAAATCGCTCCCTGCTGCTTATTACATAAAGTTTTTACTATGGTTATGAATTACTTGTAATTCTTTTGTTGTTAAACTCATTTCACTTTTACAAATCGGGCATAATGGCACATCTGTGCTTTTAAAATTATCGCGTACCCAGCATTTACAAGTTGCTGAATTACATACCCATATTTTCGTTTCTTCTAATTTGATTTCCTCATCATTTTTTCTACCAAACGCCAAAACGATCACCCCTTATAATTAGTGCATGACTGTTTTTACTATTTTGTTTGTTAGCTAAATAATATGGAAATACATCATTTAGCAGTGTCCTATTGCCACCTAAAACTAGTTTTTCATATATAAAACTTTATAGATAAAAAGGTGATGCTAAATCTAGTGCATCACCTTTTTATTTTAATAGAATTAAACTGCTTTAACGTTAGAAGCTTGTGGTCCACGAGCACCTTCAACGATTTCGAAAGATACTGATTGGCCTTCTTCTAAAGTTTTGAAGCCTTCTGATTGAATTGCTGAAAAGTGAACAAATACGTCTTGACCGCCATCTGCTTCGATAAATCCAAAACCTTTTTCTGCATTAAACCATTTAACTTTACCGTTATTCATGAAATAACCTCCAAAATAATTGTTCACTTTAATTTTCAGTTAAAAAAAATAAAAAAGACGTACTGACACGTTTGGGTAATAGACATCACCCACATCTTCGTGCAGTTACGGCTACCTAAACAAATAAATATTTAACTAACTTAAAAGCGTATCTTCATTTTAACAGATTTTGGCCATATCGTCAATTGAATTTCAAAAACTAGGAAATTCAGAGAAAATATTTCAGAATTTATAATAGCTTACCAGACTTGTCTCAAACATACAGAAAATGAAACTCTAGGACATGAGTTTCATTATTCTTTATTAAAATTACCTTGTAAAAATACTTCCATAAAGTTAACGACAAATTTCTGTATATCCGCTTCTATACCGATGTAATCAAGAGTAACTACGGGTTCTTTATCCGGTTTTGGACGAAAATCAGCAATACTTTTTCCTTTGGCATTCCCGAATTCCTCGACTCTTACTCGTCTTGGAATATATTTCACCAACTCAGGCTCTGTTAACGCCATGAGTGGGACGACATCATGAAGTGGTGCTCCCTTAATACCCGGGACATTTTTCTGATATGCTTTATAGTAATAATCAAATGCTGGTTTTAGTAATAGACGAAAAGGTGTAGGGCTGTTTTTGCTTAGAAAGTCAATAATTTCGGGTGTGATGAGGGCTTTATTGGTTACATTGAGAGGAAATAAAAAAATATTATGTGCTTTTTCCATAACCGAATTTGCCGCAATTGGATCAACATAAAAATTCGCTTCTGCTTCAGCGCTAATATTGCCCGGGACCAAAAAAGCCCCACCCATAATATAAAAAGCGTTGACTCCTTTTAATGCGTCATTTCCATATAAGATAAACATCAATGCTAATTCGGTCAATCTTCCGACAGATACAATCACAAGATTCCCTTTAAATTGATTAACAATTTCAATAACTTTGTTAATATCATAAACTTTTGTATTCTTGATCGTATCTGGTGGTTTTATGGGTCCTAATCCTTCTTTACCATGTATTTCTGGGTAATATACGATTGGTTCACCTGATAGAGGTCCTGCGGCCCCTGCAATAATTGGAATATCTTCTCTTCCTCCTAAAGTTAGCAGATAAGCTGTGTTCTTAACCGATTTTTCTTTTGGGGTATTACCATAACCACTGACAATACCAACCAGGTTAATTTTTGGATTTAGTAAGGCATACATTATGGCAAAAGAATCATCGATACCTGGATCAGCAATCATAAGGACATTAGTTGCCATGCGTATCTCCCCCAATAAATTATATTTCTAAAAAATATGCGATTTAATTGGTTGAAAGAACTAATATAAAAACCGATTCGTGGATTCGAATCGGTTTTGTCAACACTTTCCTATGCTCGTTTTTTGACTCTAGGTGCTGCTTTCTTTCTTGGCGCAGCTGTTTTTGAAGGTTTTGTCCTGTCAATGGATGCTTGTAATGCGGCCATTAAGTCCGTGACATTTGAAGCAACTTCCTTCGTAGCTGCGGATACGGTTTCTTGTCCATTTCGTTTCGATTCAATTAACTCAAGCAATGCAGTTCTGTAATCATCCGTATACTTTTCTGGGTTAAAATCTGTTGTCAATTGGTCAATCAACATGATCGCAGTATCAAGTTCTCTTTCCGTCACCTTATCTTCAGCAGGCACGCTCGGTACATCACCCGCTTTTCGAACTTCATCTGGATAGTGGATGGTTTCCATGACTAAAACATTTTCATACACACGTATGACTGCTAATTGCTCTTTTGAACGAATGATAATTTTAGCAAGGCCCACTTTTTGTGACTCCAATAAGGCTTTTCTTAGCAAGGAATAGGCCTTGCCTCCACCCTCACTTGGAGACATATAATAACTACGATCGTAGTATATGGGATCAATTTGGTCCATTTTAACAAAGTCAACAATTTCAACCGCTTTATCCTCGTTTTCTTTACGTAACTTCTCAAGCTCTTCATGATCTAAGACGACAAATTTTCCCTTTGTATATTCATACGCTTTAACAATATCCTCTGGTTTCACTTCTTCCTCACAGACAGAACATATCTTCTCATATTTAATCGGAGCATGACATTTGTTATGCAGGGTTCGAAGTTTGATATCTTTATCTTCTGTTGCTGTATGGAGTTTGATGGGTATATTTACAAGCCCAAAACTGATACTGCCTTTCCACATCGTATGCATCGTGTATTTCTCCAATCTTTTTGTTTTATTTTGCGTTACTAAGACATTCACATTCCTAAAAACATCTGGAAAAGAATGAATCTAAGTATTTTTAAACAAAATATATGAAAAAGAAGGGACCAATTATCCATGAAGCCGATGCTGCCCAGTCTTACATTCGATCTCCCTGTTCATCCTGAATGGCTCTATGAAGTAAAATATGATGGATTTCGCGCCCTTTTAGAATGGAGTTCTCATGGGATTAAACTAATTAGCCGGAATGAAAAATCTCTTCTCCCCCAATTCCCAGAAATTAAGGAATTTTTATTAGAACACGAAGATCAATTTAAACCGTTTCTACCTTTACATTTAGACGGAGAACTAGTCTTATTAGAAAACACACACAAGGCCAATTTCTCGATGATTCAAGTTCGCGGGCGATTAAAATCAGAAAAAAAGATCAACGAGCAAGCCAGAAAATCCCCTTGCCGCCTAATGGTGTTTGACATACTCATGAGCGCTGGAAAACCGTTACGTTCACTTAGTTTTCAAAAACGCAAAAAGGAACTCATCAAATTGTTCGAAAAAGTCGGTTTTGCACTCGGGGCTGACCCTTACAACGAACAACTTCTTCAACTTGTCCAGGCACATGATGAATTTGAGCCGCTTTGGGAGAAGGTTGTATTGTCTGACGGGGAAGGAATTATTGCCAAACAAAAAAATAGTCTTTGGGAGGAAGGAAAACGCTCCTTACAGTGGTTAAAGTATAAAAATTGGAAATATGTAAGTTGTTTTATCAACGCCTATGATAAAACCAATGGATATTTTTATGTAAGTGTGTATATGGACAAAAAAATCCATCCAATTGGTCAGGTCCTTTTCGGTTTTAAACCAGAAGAAAAACAAGCACTCCAGCAAACGATTAAACAAAATATGCTCCGTGAAGAAGGACAACTAATCATTGTGGAACCGGCCATATGCCTAGAGGTGAAATATTTAGAGCTATATGAAAACCAACTGCGCGAGCCCCATTTTGACCGATTTCGTTTTGATTTAGAACCCGCTGAGTGTACATATGATCGTTTTATCTTTGCACAAAAAAACCTGCCCGGAGACCTAGATATAACCCACCCTGATAAACCATTATGGGAAAATTTAGCGATTAAAAAAGCAGACTATATTCACTACTTGCGAGAAATTTCACCCTATATGCTGCCCTTTTTAAACAATCGCTTATTAACCGTTATCCGCTATCCGCACGGGATGTTCGGTGAAGCGTTTTATCAAAAAAACTGTCCAGATTATGCCCCAGAATTTGTGCAAACACACACAGATGATGGGATTGAGTATATCCTCTGCAATAATTTAAAAACACTCGTTTGGCTTGGCAATCAATTAGCGATTGAGTTCCACATCCCCTTTCAAACCATCGATAGCAGGGGACCAAGTGAGATTGTTTTTGATTTAGATCCGCCCTCTAAGGAGCACTTTCAATTGGCGGTAAAAGCAGCACTACTAATCAAAGAAGTCCTCGATCAATTAAATTTAATCGCCTTCATTAAAACATCCGGAAACAAAGGTTTGCAAATCTACCTGCCTTTGCCGGAAAATGAATTCTCTTATGACGATACAAGATTATTTACTAGCTTTATTGCTGAATATTTGATTTCAAAGGATCCTGACTCCTTCACGATTGAACGAATGAAGAAAAACCGCGGAAACAGACTTTATGTTGATTATGTGCAACATAGCGAAGGGAAAACAATTGTTGCCCCCTATTCGATGCGGGGAAATGAACATGCTGGTGTCGCCACACCCCTTTATTGGGAGGAAGTAACTGAAAAACTCAAACCTGTTTCGTTTAATATGGAAAATACATTAAAGCGCATTCGCCAACAAGGAGATCCCTTTTCAGATTATTTTCAATCAAAATCGATTCAACCGTTTGGACCTGTGTTGGAGGTATTAAAAAAAGGGACGAAAAAAAAAGGATAGGGGCACCCTATCCTTTCATATTCGTTTCAACAAACTTTTTTGCTTCATTTTGCAACTGCTCATAAGAAACCTGTTCAGAATGTTCTGTTTTAGCTGAAACTGTAAACGAACGATTCTCTAGGTCAACATTTACTGTAGCACTATAAAGATAGGTGGCATTCCCTATTAAGTCAATCGAATATTTTCCTTCGCTTTCATGGGCAACACATTGGACTTTGCCGCCATTATTATAAACATTAACGACGCTTTCCAATTCATTTAATTCCTGTAAACATGTGACGAGCGTGGAAGCTGACATAGCAGTCCCACAGGCATTGGTAAAACCTACACCACGCTCAAATGTTCTTACATAAATAGAACCAGGCTGTAAGTGCTTAACAAAGCTTACATTGACTCCGTCCGGGAACAAATCATTAGGACCATTAACTTTTTCACTAAGCTGTTTTTGAAGGTCGCCTTCTAGCTGTGCTGCTTCAACAATAGCAATTAGATGCGGATTGGGAACCGCCAGTGCTGAAAACCTTAAATCTGCTGATAGTTCTTCAATTTTTTCATTGAAAAGAGTTGGTTTATTTAAATTTAATGGAAGAGCCCTTAATTCAAACAAGACTGGAGAAATTTCCACCTGATAAGTATGGATATCTGGTAACAGGTCGTTTTGTTTGCTCACCTTTAAATTTGCTTTCATTGTTTCAATTACGGCATTATTTTGGCCAAGATGTTCACATACATATCTCGCAACAAGCCGTAATCCATTTCCACACATTGATGCTTCAGACCCATCTGAGTTAAAGACTCGCATTCGACCATCCGCATTTTTGCTATTCATCACGAAAAGAATCCCGTCTGCCCCTAATTCAGACTGACGGTTACATAACAAATTCGCGAGTTCCGCACGTTCACTTTCCGAAAATGCATATCCATTCGACATTTCATCAATGATTAGAAAGTCATTTCCCGATCCATGACCTTTTATTAATTGGACTTCCATTGTTCATCCCCCACAACCTGATATCAGTATTTTATTTATCATACCAAACAATGTCTATGAGGGAAACTGTCGAAACTTCTATCTTTCGATAAAATACTCATTAATCAAAAATGACATCCGAAGGAGTTTGTCTTGATCAGATAAAGTCTCTCTCATGGAAAGTACCGGTGTATTCGGCTCTGGAAACAAGGAACTCCATTCCAATGGCATCCATCCACGACGAAGACGTGCTTCCTGAAAGTGATCGTGGTTTATGAATTGTTCATCCATAAAAGCGACAGCACCTTCTACGGCACCAATAAACTTTCCTTTCGAATCTAGTAATTCCTTTTTGGATGTTCTCCAATCCTTTTTTCTTCGCTCAAAACTGCCTAAGTATTGCCTCCGATGATTAAATACCTCTATTTTTATCGTTTTTCCACCATTAACCCTATAGTAACCGATTGCTTGGTTCTGGTCCTCCATGGAATAGAGTGCATAAATTTTTGAAAAAGATAGCTTCTTCGTCCCTTTGCCTCGATATCTCTTAATCATCCCAGCAAGATGCCCGTTTGGAAAGTAAAATAGTAGTCTAGAAGATTTAGTGTTCAGAAAGAGCACTAGTAAATGGCGTGATTCAAAAAAAGACATTCTTCCGACCTCTGATTTCCTCATCTGCCTGTCAATTGAAATCGACTGCCGCCTTCTAAATAGATAGAATTGAAAACTAACCAAACTATAGATAAGAAATGGGATCGTTAATAACATGATTTCTTTCGTTTTAAAAATAGAAAGGTTGCCAGCAATGATTATGATAACTGGCAATAGAGAAGCAATACTACCATTTAAGTTCAAATGAGCTGTATCCCGGTAATATTCATTTATTTTCATCTAGATAACTCCTTATCAATTCCTCTTTTCTTAGTTTATTTACTATTAACAAAAAAAATGATAGGAGATTACGACTAGAATAAAAAAGAAGAGACGAAATGGTCCCTTCTCTTAATTCTTAATATAGTTAATTATCGTTGACATAGATGCTCTGGCATCTTCGTAGCCTTGATTGTATAGCTCTTCCAGTCTTTGAGGATTCCGTTCCATTCTACCGACCTTCAATGGCTGCGATGGACGGATAATCAAAACCTTTCCCTTTTTCTCTTCCTGCTCAACATATTCGACCGTTTCATTGTATATTTGATATCGATTCCTAATGGACTGTTGCAGGCCTTTGTATTCGGGATACTTACGATCAACAAGAAAATGAAACTTCGAGGGCTTTTTCAAATACCCTTCATTCCTTGTAAGAATGACGATATTTTTTGCAAACCCATCCAGTTGTGCTTTCTTGATTGGAATGGGATCGCTAATACCCCCATCAAGTAATATTTTATCTCTAAAACGGACTTCAGGTGCTATAAATGGAAGGGAGCTTGATGCCCGTATCACGGTTAAAAGGTCATCCCCGTAATCCTTCTTCTTAAAATAAACAGGCTCTCCTGTCAGACAATCTGTTGTCCCCACAACAAATTCTGAAGGACTATTGTAAAAAACATCATAATGGAATGGGACATGTTTATTTGGAATTTCGTCAAAAATAAAATCCATTCCAAAAAATTGCCGATTTCGAAAATAATTTTTCCATGAAATGTATCTTGGGTCAGAAGCATATTCAATCGTAACGGTTTTATTTCTTCCTTTTTGCTTCGACAAATAGGAGGCAGCATTACATGCACCTGCAGAAACCCCGATTACATAAGGGAAAAATAATTGAGTTTCTAAAAAGTATTCAAGGATCCCGGCAGTGTAAACACCTCGCATTCCTCCACCTTCTAGTACCAAACCAACTTGATTTTCCATGTTGCCCCGCCCTCTCATTGTTAACGATAAACTTACTTGTCATTATAGACCCACTTAATTCTTTTACAAAATGAAACGACTTTGCATAAAAAATTTTTTCGGGTTGAAACTTCTCCCTAGGCACCTAAATTGTTAAAATTGATAAAATAACTATTATCAATGTGAAGAAAGGTTTTATTATGACAAAAATACTTTTTAAAAATGCAACGGTATACCCGATAACATCGAAACCAATCCCACATGGAGATGTGTTAATTGATGCGGGGAAGATCCTCAAAATTGGAAAGAATCTTACAACTGATTTAAATGTAAAAATCATCGATTGCGGGAACCAATTTCTTTTTCCAGGCTTTATTGATGTCCATACACATTTAGGCCTTTATGATGAAGGAACAGGATGGGCTGGGAATGATGCCAATGAAACTGCCGAGGCACTCACACCTCATATCCGGGCAATTGATGGGGTCTACCCTTTGGATCCCGCATTCTCTGACGCTGTTAAAAGCGGTATCACCACAGTTAATGTTATGCCTGGGAGTGCAAATGTCATTGGAGGAACAACATCAGTCATCAAAACGACCGGCAAAAATATTAAAAAGATGATTTTCCAAGAGGTCTCAGGCTTAAAAATGGCCTTAGGGGAAAATCCAAAAAGAATTCATAGCCATGGCAACAGTGATTCCATTACTCGCATGGGGATTATGGGGATGCTTAGGGAGGCTTTTTACCAAGCAATCCATGCGGATAATCCAGACTTACCTAGAATCGCCCCTATCATCATGGCCCTAAAAAGAGAAATTCCGGTTAGAATCCACGCACATCGTGCTGATGATATTATTTCGGCTCTACGTTTCGCAGAAGAATTTAATCTTGATTTAAGAATTGAACATTGTACTGAGGGGCATCTTATTGCAAGTGAACTTTCTGGGATCGATTTGAAGGTTTCAGTCGGTCCAACCTTAACACGAAGATCCAAAGTCGAACTGAAGAATAAAACCTGGAAAACCTATCAAGAACTGACGAATCACGGTGTCGAAGTTTCTATTACAACCGATCATCCCTATACACCCATCCAATACTTAAATATTTGTGCAAGCCTCGCTGTCAGGGAGGGGTTATCTGAGCATAAAGCTCTAGAAGGAATCACGATTCTGCCAGCCAAGAACTTAAGAATAGACAGTCGAGTGGGCAGTATCGAGGAGGGCAAGGAAGCCGATTTAGTACTTTGGAGCCATCATCCTTTTCACTACTTAGCTAAACCTAAATGGACGATGATTAGCGGCGAAATGGTCTATCAAGAAGCGTAGAATAATGCTGAAATTTGGTAAAAAATATTATCGAAAAATCCACAAAAAACCTATTTATTTTTTAGCTTTTTTCTTGTATTATACTCTAGTGAAGCCGATAAAAACCTGAAAAACTTTGGGGGTTTACGAACAAATTCTTGTTAACAAAAAAATGAAATAGGGAAGGCAAATGGTGCGCCACCAGTTATACTGGTTCTAGTGGGTTCGATTCCCACCCCGAAATTTTTTAGTAACTTTATAAAAAATTTCGAGGGTGGACCGGACCGTTTCTTTTGACATGGGATCGGAATGCCCTAATGGAGGGTTATTCATGCTTAAAAAACGTGATCTTCATGACAGCCACACATTGTACGAATTAATGACACACCCTGATGTCTTCCCTTTTGTGCGCCAAAAAGCTGATTCTTATGAAGAATTCTTATTTATGACTAAACAAACGATTGAGGCCGAAGACCAAGGAGAATTGATTTCACGAACGATTCTTGATGAATGGGGTGCACCGATCGGTACCATTAATTTGTTTGATATTGAGGACAACGCCGGTTTTTTAGGAACTTGGCTAGGCAAGCCTTATCATGGCAAAGGATATAATAATCCGGCTAAAGATGCCTTTTTTAAAGAACTTTTTTATGACTTAGGCATCGAGACCGTCTTTATGAGAATACGCAAGGTTAATATTCGCTCAATCAAAGCAGCTGAAAAACTACCTTACGTAATAAAAGCAAACGAAACAAGAAAATCTATATATGAACAATTGAACGCAAATGGTAACGTATATGATTTGTATGAAATACCTAAGGATCAGTACACTTTCTACCTAATGCGGAATGGCGCTGCTCAATCAGACGATTCACAATTGTTGGAAGCATAAAAAAGCAATCGGACTTGTCCGATTGCTTTTTGTTTAGAATTTTATTCAAAATATTATTCCGTTACGTTTTGTTCAATCGTTTCATTCACGTCATTAAGACCCATTTGGAGCAAAAATTCGTCTAGTTCCTCATTGGTTAGTGTTTCAAAGCGGCCATCATGAAAAAATACCTGGGTTTGATTAGGGTTTATTCTGTTCATATTAAAACTCATATTCTTTGCTCCTTTCATTGATGATTATTATCTATTGTCAACAAAAAGAGCAGTTTTCATTCTAGAAAATCAAATAGTTCAAAAAATTATACTAATTCTTATGGATCTTTCCTAATACATCTAACCCTCCAGTAATAGGGATGATGCTACCTGTAATAAAATCTGATTTTTCGTCAACCAAGAATGCAATGACTCTTGCTATATCTTCCCCTGTTCCATACCTGCCAACCGGGGCATTACCATTCATTCCCCTTGCATCATGTATATTACTTTCTTTCCATTGGTTAATGATATCTCCTGGACAAACCATATTTGCCGTAATCCCATGTTCCGCTTCCTCAATCGCTATAGTCCTTGTAAGTGAGGCCAAACCTGTCTTGGCTGCAGCAAAGGCTGACCGATATATCCAACCTGGTGAAGTTTCAACGCGATCATATCCAAATGTAATAATCCTCCCCCATTTTTGGTTACGCATGGAAGGGATAACTAATTTAGTCAAATAAAAAACGGAGCTTAAATTTCCTTGGACTACATAGTTCCATTCCTCGAAGGAGTAGTCTGCCAGCTTTTTTCGTTCATGCATGTAAGGACCAGCATTATGGACTAAAACATCCACTGTACGGTAAGCAGCCAGTGTTTCATTAATAATTCGGATACAATCCTCCTTGTTTGCTACATCGCCTTGTACAACAATATTTTTGTTTCCAAAACATTCAGTCAATTGGTTCGCTAAAGAAATAGCCTCTGTTTCACTATTACGATAGTTTATGGCTAGTTGATAACCATTTTCCGCTAGATATAATGCAGTTTTTTTGCCAATACCAGTTGCTCCCCCCGTAATCAGAGCCGTTTTCTTATTCACAATCATTACCTCTCTATGTTTAGAATCTTCCCTTAACTATATGTTAACTAGACATGTTTATACGCAATTTTTGTACATTCATTCATATTGACTTAGGTTTTAATAACGCATGGGCAAGTGTTAGCATATGATACAAATATCTAAGTAACACGGAAAGGGTGAGATCATTGTTCCCGTGGAATATATTCCCTTTTGATAAGAATATAAAGGATAAGATGACAAAAATGAAGCCGGAAGAAATTAATAATTATGTGCAGGATGTATTAGGGAAGCTCATGCCTGGAAATATGAATACCGGAATAAATCCAGCGGAGATGTTCCAGGGATTCCAATCATCGGTATCCCCCCCATTAACCACAAGCGATCGTTTACATTCAACTGCCTTTGAAACTCATAATTTTGTATACGTTAGAATTTCAATAAAACAGGAGGAATGGGTTAAGCAGCTTCGAATTTATCACACATCCAATCAACTCATTATAGAGCATATCCCTCATCATGAAGATAAACACACGATTACCCTTCCAGCTATTGTAAAAAAGAAAGGGGCAACTGCTACCTTCAAAGATGGCGTGCTTGAAGTTAAAATCCCTAAAAATATTGATTTGCAATATTCACAAATAGACGTTACAGAAATTTAAACCAATGTAAAAATCTTTAAATTTTAAGGACAGCAAATCTGCTGTCCTTCCTGTTATTGACCCTCATTTGATTCCTTCATATTATCCATATCCATTGTGTTCTTTCCATTAGCATCCTCAGGTTCACTCGGGGTCCCGACAACAAATTCCTTTTTAGGCATGTTGTGCATATCTCTAGCAGTAACATGTGAGATGATATAATACGTACCTTCTTGATTGAAAGCTTTTTCTAGGCGATAGATTCCATTCTCAGAATGTTTTATTTCCACTTTTTCATGGGTGTCATTTTTCGCACGCCAAATCTCAAAGATAACTTCTGCATCCTCCACTTGATCTTTTCCCTGGGTTACCTTCGCTTCAAATGTGACTGGCTTGCCCAGTTCACCTGGATTGGGTTTAATGGACAAGTCTACTTCTACCATTTGCGGCAGATTATCCTCTTGATCTTTTTTATTACAAGACACAACAATATTTAAACAAAGAACAATCACTAGAAAAACGAAAAACTTTTTCAAAATCTCCCTCTCCTATCCTAATTCTTCCATCACTTTATTGTGAATTTTTATTAACAGCACCTTAGCTTCTAGCGAAACTGTTGAATCACTCACTCTTTTAATGGCAAAAAAATATTTCTCAAATTTGCTTTTTCTGATTCTCGGGTGTGAATTTTCATCGAGAAGTTCTCTTTTTATTGCTTCTATCAATGTCTCCTTACTGCTTTTCCCTATCGTATCAAGTAACCGATGATTCCAAATCAGCCGATATTCTTCTAATAAATGATCAAAGGACACTTTTTCACTAGACAAAAACAATCCCCCCTTTTTGTCTTCACTTGCATTGTTACATATTTACTTACCACATTGCAAAAAATAACTTTTAACAACACCAAGGAAGGAGAATCCTAAGATGTCAACACCTTATAAATGTCCAAATTGCAAGACGAATCGCAGCCGTTTTAATGTGATTCAACAAGTATCTCATTCTGTTAAACTTGACCCACAATCAGGGGCCGTGATTAAAGAGTATGCTGAAAACGATTTAGAGCCCTTTCATCTCCCTTACAATGGCCCCGATTATCGAATACAATGCGGTGCTTGCGGGTTAATAGAGGATGAACGTACCTTTATCAAATTTGGAGAACAGCCGTTATAGCCTCACCCTCAAACAAAAACATCCCCAATTGGAGTGTCCAATATGAGGATGTTTTTGTTTTGTTATTAAAGTTTATTTTCCTTAAGAAATTCCTGTGAATCCACTTTCCAAGCGTCCAGCGGTGAAAATCTAATCAGGTGAATGTCTCCCCTAAAGGTTTGTCTGCCTCTATTTTTAATATACCAGTCAATTTCCACGGGTACGTCCAAACTGAGTTCTTCCGTTAAATCCTCTGCTGGGAGTAATTCGATTCGAGACAGTCTAATATTTTCAACATTTTCTAAAATGGGCTTCCAATTAATTTTTTGCAGTGAGGCTTGTGATGTAATTTGGCGGTCTTGCTGCTTAAATCCTGCTACATAGGCATTTATTACTTCATAGGGATTCGCTTTACCTAAATACTGATTTAATTTCCCTGAAGCTTTCAGTACCATAAGCATATGCGACAAGTCCATTGAGTTCGTTCGATGGGTGGTACTGCCATAAAAATGAATACAAAAGTGTCCTGGAAAGTTATTCTGCAGTGCACCCGCACCATGGGGCATCCCGTGCATGGAACCCGCAATCCATTGATCCTTATGAATAACAATGATGGCCCTGCGTTTCCAGCTCCATTTGCCCCCGTATATTCTTTTCATGATCTTAGTATCCTTGGTGGTTAAGGGTTGGACGTCCGCATGGTGGCTCCCCGCCCGTCTTTGCACTTTAAACTTTTTACCCGTTTCTACATCCAAAACAGTAAATTTTGTGTATTTAGGCAGAATTTGATTAACTTCTTTCCAGTTCAACATCTCAATTTTATAACTAATGGTTGATGCTGCTTTAACCTCTTGACCATTTAGGAGGATATGTATTAATACAAAAAAAATAACTACCCTCTTCATCGCATCCTCCTTTTAAAAAATAAACTTTGCCACATTAAAAGAGTTACCTGAAGAGGAAATTATCATTCATTCAATCCCGTTATTTTTGTTATTTCTCAAGATTTTCTAATTGCGTTTTAATTCCGGTCCAATCAATACTCTCACCGATAAAGACAAGGTTTAATGGCATATTCATATCCTCTTTCAAATATAACGGCATACCATAAGAAAATTGAAATAAAAAAGGGAGCTTCGAAAAACCAAACTTAACATACCCTTTAATACGGTAAATTGTATCAGGCAGCTTTTTTAAAAAATCCTCAAATTCAGTTTGGCTAATCGCCGATTCGAATTGGTATACAAATGTCGTTAAATTAAGATGGGTTGGCTGGGCAACCTTTTCAACTGAAACAGAAAGCTTTCGCAACTGGTCAATAGAAACCTGTGAAAAATTAGTTAAAAGGCATCTTGCATTCGGATTAATCGACTGAATTTCAAAAGTGATCTGCGCTTGCTCACTCTCTGTTAATTCATTCAACTTGTTAACAAGAATGTAGTCCGCATGTCTCACCTGCTCAAGTACCAATTGCTGAAGTTGTGGACTTAATGATTTTCGAACTAACCATCTTGTGCCATCGACGGTGGTGATTATCCCCTTTATGATTAATTTATCTGCAAATAAGGGAGAAAGAATCGCATCTAACACCTCCACAGGGTGTGCAGCCCCGGTAGTCTCGATGTAGATCACTTCTGGCTCTTTCTCAACCAATAGAGCTTGCATTTGGGCTTCAAGCTTATCCTGAATGGAACAGCAAATACAACCGCCCAGCAGTTCTTTTAAAGTAACATCTTCCTCGTCGACTACATCAGAATCAATAGAGACCTTACCTAATTCATTCATTATGACTGCTGTTTTTCTTCCTGTTCCATGCTCATCCTCTAATAATTGTTTAAGAAGGCTGGTTTTCCCGCTCCCTAAAAAACCGGATAAAATATAAACCTCAGCTTTTTTCATTGTAGTATCCCTTTCCATTGTTCATAGATGGCAATCTAAAAAATGGACCCAACTTCAAAGGAAGTCGGGCCGCTAACGTTTATTTCATCGTTCCTTTTAATACTTTGATCGCCTCTTGCATTTGTGTATCATTGTTTTTAATTTTGTCTCTTAATAAGTCCATTAATTTCAAGGTAGAATCGCCTTTTAGAATTCCATTAGCTGGCAGCTTATTAGCTTTTTGGAAAGCTGTGACGGCAGCTTTTGTCTTTTTATCAAAGAATCCGTCTGTCCGGCCTGGGTTATATCCAACTGCTTTTAACATTTTCTGGGCAGTTTGAACTTCTGTTCCCGAACTAGATTGTTTTAGTTCCTTATCCGGATTAATGATTGTTAAGCTTGCATAATCAGGCAAGGCAACTGCCACATCTGGATTAATCCCCTTTTTATGGATCCAATTTCCGTTTGGTGTTAACCATTTAGCAGTTGTAAATTTAAGATTTGAACCATCCTTAAAGTCAGAAGCCGTTTGTACAGTTCCCTTCCCAAAAGACTTTTCTCCAACTAGTTTTACACCTGCAGATTCCTTTACAGCCCCTGCAAGGATTTCTGATGCACTAGCACTGCCTTTATCAATTAAGACAACTAATGGAAGATTTGGATTCCCATCATTTTGCGACGGATACTCTTTAACCTTTCCATTACGATCTTCAACTTTTAAAATAAGTTTCCCTTTAGGAACAAACATGCTCGAAATCGAGATGGCCTGGTCTAATAGACCTCCTGGATTTTGACGCAAGTCTAATACGAGACCCTTCATACCTTTACCATTTAATTCATTGAGTTTTTCTACAAGTTCCTTTGCTGTATTGCTTGAAAAACTGGTAATTTGAACCTTTGCAATTCCATCACCAACCATTTCACCATAAACCGTTTCAATCGGAATCTCATCTCTAATAATTGGGACTGTCATTGGTGCATCTGTTCCAGGTCGTTGGATGGACAACTCTACCTTCGTACCCTTTTTGCCACGAATCAGGGTTACTGCTTGAGTTGAATTCATGCCTTGAAGACTTTTTCCATTCACGGACATAATCATATCATTAGGTTTTAAGCCAGCTTTTTCAGCTGGAGAGCCTTTGATTGGAGAGACAATAACAATATGTCCGTCCTTTTCCTGAATTTCGGCACCTATTCCTTCAAACGAAGAAGAAATACTGCCATGAAAGCTTTCGGCTTCTTCATTGCTCATATAATCTGAATAAGGGTCATCCAGCGACTCAACCATTCCGTTTATTGCCCCATTAATGACCTTTTTTTGATCAATATCTTTGTAATAACCACTCTTCAATGTATCAAATGCTTCATAAAGTTTAGTAAATTCTGGTCGTTCCGCTCCTACAGTGACTACCTTTTCTTCCCCGAACGCAAGTGCAAATGTTGTAATCCCCGCCGAAAGAAACACCACCATAAACAATAGCATGATAAAATGAAATCTCTTTAATCGTATGTATCCGGTTTTGTTTTCGATTGCCTGATCTTGTTCCATATTGGTATCTTTCACTTTTTCTTGTCCAATTTTCTCATCTTCCAAAGCCTTCACCACTTTCATTCACCATAAAAATTAACTCTTAGTGATTAGAATAACATCTTTTACTTAAAATTAACAAAGAAAAGTTAATGAAAATAATAATATTCACAGGAAATCGATGTTCACAAAAAAAGGCACCTACATAATAGTAAGTGCCGTTCGTATCTATTCTACATCATAGCCTTGGTCTTCGACGGCTTCTTTTAGCTTTGTGACTGGGGCTTTGCTGGAATCATGACCTACTTCAACCTTGCCATCCTTTAGTGAAACATTTACTTCGCTTACCCCTTCAACATCTAGAAGTGCTGTTTTGACTGCTTTTTCACAATGTCCGCATGTCATTCCTGAAACCTGTAATGTTGTTTTCTCCATGACGATTACCTCACTTTTTTATTATATATTCATTCTCTTCAATCGAAGGGAATTAGACACAACTGATACTGAACTAAATGCCATGGCTGCACCAGCAACCCATGGAGCCAACAATCCTAAGGCCGCTATCGGTATTCCCCCTGTATTGTATACAAGAGCCCAGAACAAATTTTGACGTATATTATGCATCGTTTTTTTACTTAAAGCCATTGCTTTTGGAATCAAGGTTAATTCTCCGCCAAGAATTGTTATATCCGCTGCTTCAATGGCCACATCTGTTCCAGTACCGATTGCAATTCCAATATCCGCAACAGCAAGAGCTGGGGCATCATTGATGCCATCGCCAACCATCGCCACTTTAAGTCCTTTTGCCTGTAATTCTTTCACATGATTAGCCTTTTCCTCTGGCAGTACTTCCGCAATAACATGTGTGATTCCTACTTGATGTGCAATCGCCTTAGCGGTCCGCTCATTGTCACCGGTTAACATAAACACATCAATACCTAAATGAAGTAACTGCTGCACGGCTAATTTGGCTGTTTCTTTCACTGTATCAGCTACTGCAACCACACCGACGATCGTAGAATTTATAGCAATAAACATGGCTGTTTTTCCTTCGTTTTCTAAACGAGACAGATCTTTTTCTCCCGTTAAGCTGGCAATATTTTTAAGATTCATTAACTTTCGGGTGCCCACGAAAATTTCATCATCGCCAATTTTCGCTTCAATTCCATAACCTGGTACAGCTTTAAACTGTTTAATAGGAAGAGTACTTGATCTTTTTTCGATCCCATATTTAACAATTGCTTCTGCTAATGGATGTTCTGAAGACTTCTCAGCGGATACAAGATATTGGAGAACTTTTTTCTCCTCTTCGTATGCAATAAAATCAGTCACCATAGGTTGTCCTTTTGTAATTGTGCCGGTTTTATCGAGGATGAGTGCATTGATTTTATGAGCTGTTTCTAAATGCTCTCCGCCTTTAAAGAGAATTCCCATTTCGGCTCCTTTCCCGGTTCCGACCATGATGGATGTCGGTGTAGCCAGGCCGAGTGCACATGGACAGGCAATCACAAGAACAGCTATTGCTGTTTCAAGTGCGGAAGAAAACTCACCAGGGCGCACAAAGAAATACCAGATCAAAAAGGTTATCAACGATACAGCGACAACAATTGGAACAAAATATCCTGAAATGGTATCAGCGACACGTTGAATTGGCGCTTTGCTGCCTTGCGCTTCTTCGACAATTTTTATTATTCCAGCAAGTGCTGTGTCTTTACCCACTTTCACTGCTTTTATTGTCAAGGTTCCATTTTTATTAATGGTCGAACCTATGACAGTATCGCCCACAGCTTTTTCGACCGGGATCGATTCACCAGTTATCATGGATTCATCAACAGATGATTGCCCTAAAGTTACTTCACCGTCAACGGGAATTTTTTCACCTGGTTTCACCAATAAAAAGTCGGAAACCTTCACTTCTTCAATAGGGATTTGCAATTGCTTCCCATCTCTGATCAATGTAGCTTCCTTTGCTTGGAGACTTAGCAATTTAGAAATGGCAATCGTAGTTTTCCCCTTTGCAATCGTTTCAAATAACTTTCCTAAAAGAATTAAAGTAATCAGCACGGCGCTAGTTTCAAAATAAAGATGCGGCATATAGGCCCGGTTTCCCATTGTTTTCACTCCTTCAGCAAGACTATAAAAATAGGCTGCAGAAGTTCCTAGAGTCACAAGAACATCCATATTTGCACTTTTATTTTTTAATGCTTTGAAAGCACCCACATAAAATTGCCCGCCAATATAAAATTGAACAGGGGTTGCCAAAAGCAATTGAAACCAAGGATTCATCAATAAGTGTGGCATTGCCAATCCTAGGTCCACTGGAATATGAGCAAGCATCGTATATAAAAGTGGAATAGACAAAATGACCGAAAGTAGAAACTTTCGTTTTTTCCGCTGCAATTCCTCCTCTTTATATTGCTGCTTTTGTTTTGCTTCATCAAATCGTGCACCGTAGCCAAGTTTTTCTATTCTAGCAATAATATCATTACTTGAAACTTGTTCAGTATCAAAAGAAATAGCGGCTGTCTCCATGGCCAAATTGACATTTGCTTGTACACCGTCCATTTTATTTAGAACCTTTTCAATTCTGGTAGAACAGGCCGCACATGTCATTCCAGTAATATCTAATTTGAGCAGCTCTTTCATTTTAATCACCTCTAATACTATATACAATACCCCCGGAACCTATATTTCGTCAAAGGAATAATTTCGAAATCATACTATTTTAATTTAAGTCTATTTTAACCGCATTTCGATGATATTTGTCACAGAGAAGTATGTATTTTATTAATTCTCCATTTTGGTGGTGAGTTCCTGTTATTTACATAAATTTAAAGCCTCATCCTATTTGGAAGAGGCTTGTGGTGATTATTCCTTTATAGCTGCTTCTAATGCTACTTCAATCATATCGTTAAAAGTTAGCTGTCTTTCTTCAGCTGTCGTTTCTTCACCTGTTAGAATGTGATCACTAACAGTTAGAACCGAAAGTGCTTTACGGTCAAATTTAGCGGCCAAAGTATAAAGTGCTGTCGTTTCCATTTCAATCGCAAGAATTTGGTACTTAGCCCACTTTTCCAATTCTGCATTATCATTGTAAAACGAATCTGCTGTGAAAATATTTCCTACTTTCAGGTTAAGCCCTTTTGCTACCCCCGCATCATATGCCTTACGAAGTAAATCAAAGTTTGCTGTAGGGGCAAAATCGACATGACCAAAGGTAAGTCGATTCATATTTGAATCGGTAGAGCTGGTCATAGCCAGAATAACATCACGAACCTTTACATCTTTTTGAATTGCACCACACGTTCCTACACGAATTAGATTTTGGACATTATAGCTTTGCATCAATTCATTTATATAAATTGAGATGGAGGGTACGCCCATTCCAGTTCCTTGAACAGAAATTCGCTTTCCTTTATATGTCCCTGTAAAACCAAACATATTCCGGACTTCATTGTAACATTTTGCATCTTCTAAAAAGTTTTCTGCAATATATTTTGCCCTTAGCGGATCTCCTGGCAGTAATACCGTCTCTGCTATTTCGTTTTCTTTTGCACCGATATGTACACTCATTTTAAAATCCTCCAATCAAGAACTGCGCACAGTATTTAATGAATAAAACTGTATCATTGACAATATATCATAAACATTTTCCAATGAAAAACACTGCAATGAAATAGACATGAATTTTTTAATTTGTGGGATGCTATTTTTAGATTGGAGGGAGATTATTCATGGGTAAAAAACATCGAAGCCGTATTAATTCACCGAAGAAAAATAACCATATCCCTGCTGAGGCAATCGTAGCTGAACACGAAGCACATGCAAAAGAGCACAATGCAACAGGCGGTCGAAAACATTAAAAAAAGCGGAATCATCCGTTTAGCAACGTAAAAAAAACCTAAGGAATTGTCCTTAGGTTTTTTAGAGTTATAGGAGAACGATTCTGTTTATAGGAAACCATCCACCAGGTTTTAATTGATAATAATGCTGGCCGCCGCGGCCTTCATCAATTAAAACGATATCTCCAGTGGAGAGAAATCTTCCTTTATAATTTGCAGGAATTCTATCGGTCACATTAAAGCGGCTAAAGGTTTCCTCTAAGCACTTTTTACGGCTGGATGCTGGAACCATGGTCCGATAAACCTCTTTATGACCCTTATGTTCCCGATACCTTGGAGTTTGAAAGATCGTTACATCATATTGCATACTAGCTCTTTTTGTTAATACCTTGATCATCATGAACCTCCAATTATTAGAATTTAATGTCTATTCTAATAATTAGCGATGGCGCCTGTCGATTCCTCCATAGAACTCCTACTTTTTTTGTCGAATAGCGCTTTTTTTATCCAGACAGGGAGTTTCTTGTGAAAATTTAGCGAATCAAGTTCTTGGAACGATATAAAAAATAGGACCATTTAGCCCTATTTCCTTCGCTTTTATGAATATCGTTGAATAACACTTTGAATTTTTTGTTGTAAATATGGGATATCTGCATTTGATACTGACAGGCGCACATTGGTCTCATCTGTCCCTAAAGCTTCCGAGAACAAGCCAGATAACCCTCTTGCACGCCTATCTACTTGAAACATAATATCGAGGCTTCCATTCCCTGATGGGAAGAAAACAACTTCTAATTCATCTAGTTTGCCTCGAAATGCTCCTGAAGTTGGGACGAATTCAAATTCTTGAACAAATGGTAATCTTCCTCGTAATCGCCGAGGTGCTTCTTCACAATCGGCCTCACGAATTCTAAAGCCTAACTGATCAATGGCAGTAAACACAGCCGACATCAATGGGTTCGGAACAACTTTAAGATAATCTTTATCACTTGGGTCGACACCGCCTTTAATATCAAGGCCTGTTGTTACCCAAACTTTTGACCTTCCAATGGAAAGTGGTGTATCGAAGGGAAGTTGAAAGGAAAATGGGATATCTTTTTTCTCATTGGGACGAATTTCAAAAGGAGTAGTCAATCTGAACCTATCAATAGCTGCAGTGACGGTATATTTTTTGTCATCTGACTCTCTTAAATAAGTGGTATTGAGGGTAAGATAAATCTCATCCACCTTCTGCTCCACCTTGCCGCCTTTAATTTCAACTACACCATTAACTGTCTCTCCTGGCATATAGGTATCTTTTTCAAGCTTTGTGTCCACAGCAGCAGACCCTATTCCTACACTGGCAAATACTTTGTTAAAAAAAGACATCGTTCTTCCTCCTAAATTAAGTATAAATTTATTATTTCAGCTCTTATTTGAGCACAGTTCTCATACGCTGGCTCAATCTGCAAGAGCCTTCTAATTATGTGTTTTGCATGGTTCGAAATTTTCAGTTCCTCTTCCCAACTTTTTTCATGTATGTCATTTGAAAAAGTAAAATTAGAATACAGCAAGAACAAAAGGAAATGTCCAAGTCCATAGAAATCCGCTTGGAAATTTATTTCTTTACGCAAATGCTTTTCCTTTGTTTTTACTGCCTCATTTTCGTGATGGAAATGTCTACCCAACCCTAAATCGATCAGCCTAATGTTTGATCCATCCGTAATGACATTGGGTATTCGAATGTCTCGATGGACTATTTTACGGTTGTGCAAATATTCTAGTGGTGTAAGTAATTTATTGATAATTTGAAAGGCCTCTTTTTCTGAGATTTTCCTTCCTTCTAAAAAAATGAGTTGTTCGAAATTCATGCCTTCAATAAATTCCATGGTGAAGAAGGGTATGTTGTTATAGATCCCCTCTTCAAAATACCTAGGAAACCCTGGGTGATCAATCGAATCTAACAGTTCTTTTTCTAATTCAAAACTTCCTCTCCCGGATGAGGTCAATCTTTTATGGAGACGTAAGGCTTTTAGAACCTTCTTCTGTCTACTTTCCAAATCATACACCAAATAACTATGACCATAACCACCTGCTCCGAGATGGGTGATTACCTGGTATCGCTCAGCAATCAGTTTATCTTTGGGAAATGGTTTTTCAAATAAATTTGATATGAGTAAAGCAATTTTCTTCATCATGAATAAAACACCCGATTACGTTAGCTGCTGAAAAAACTACTACTTTTATATTTCTTTTTATAATAATGGTGCCCTAGGTTGTTTTGCTTATAATGATTCCTTTTCTTCCAGGCATCACTTGAGGAACTATACTTGTGATGATGTGATTTGCTTCCAAAAATCAATTTAAGGATTTTTTTAAACAACTCAATCTCCTCCTCTGCTTCGTAACTAGTAATACGTAACCCTAAAGTAAAGGTTTCAATTAATTACAAAATTATTTTGTATAAAACATACACAACAAAAAGCGAGCACAGAATGCTCGTCTTTCGTTTAAATCTATGATAAAGGAAAACTTCTTTTCCTTTTTTTATTCATCATCTTCTTCATCGATAATACTCTTCTCAATTAGATATTCGAAGGTGATGTCTGCAATTTCTTCTAGCTCTTCTTCGCTAGGAACGTATCCCCTTTTTACAAGCTCATGAAAGAAAAATTCGGCAATCTCTTCGGTATCAATAAAAACTTCAATTTCTCTCATAGCATCGCCCCCCTTTTTAGTGAATGTATGATGTACATGGCGTTTTCATGCTAGTTACTTTAAGGAGCAAACGGAATATCCATTGGTTGTGAACAAATTTCTAAAATAAACTTGGAAAATTAAGCAGGAGAGATGTCTTTTTGGGATTGGACAAGCATAGGATGAATGAAAAGAACTTTCCAAGGGGTGGATTCGGATGTCAAATTTACAAGTAAAATTAGAGGCATGGATAGATGATGTAAATCGGGAGAATAGTGTTACTCTCCAATTAATTGAAAAGTTTTTAGATGGAATGTTTTTCCTCATAAAATGGGCAGGAATCCCGTTTGTTGTTTATTTACTATTTGAAATTTCAAAGTGGTAATTATACATGGCTTTTGCCATCATTACTAACAAGAATTTCTAATTTTCTAATAATCACACGCATGACTTGATAATATTCCTGATCCTGAAACATTTCATATAAAATTCGGTAATCATTAAATATGTCCAATAAATTATCAATTAGTTCCTTCTTTTCTTTTTTTCTTTCAATTTCTTCAAATTCTGATTTTCTTATCATGTTCTGGACTTTTGGATTTTCGACTACCTTTTCTTGTTTATTCACTAAGTATAGGAGACCTAGTTTTTGAATGAATGTATCAGCATTTTCTGCATCGGCTACAAGTGTTAATTCTTCTTCACCTGCTTCAAGCCATTCACCATCACTAACTCGTGATAACTCATAAATGACATCTTCCCAGGCATCTTCCTTATAGCGCCAAATTTCTGTTCGGAAGCCTACGACTTTAAATAAGTCCGCGCCATAACCGCTTACTTGAACTAGATCACCGAAGAAAAAATTATATTCGATGTCAATTTGTTCTTTCTCCATCACAACGCCTTCGAATTCTGAAAGTAATTGTAAGGCGGATTCAATGAATAATCCGTCACTTTTATTTACTTCATATACATACTTCCCATCTAGCCATTTAACATCTGTTACCTTGCCAACAGTTCCATATATGGTAATCACGACCGTATCACCGATCTTAAACTTCGGTTTTTTTCTATTTGCCATTTCCTCCCATCCTCTCAATAATAAGTCGTGAGTTTTGATTACAATAGTATATGCACCATTTACATAAAAGCGCATGGCATTTGTAAAATGAAAAAATCGCCTCATTAAGAGACGATTCTAATTTCCTATTCTTTGCGTTCAGTTAACAAATATTGCTGCCAGGCCTCATCAAAAACAGTCATGGATTCTAAATAATGGCCATTCAGCTCTAGATAAGAACTGATTTCATCGTAGTCCTCCGACACTTTAGGAAAACTATGATCTAAATACGCATGATTCGCAAATAAACTAATTTCATCCTTTGGAGCTGGATGCCTAAACTTCATTAAAAAATGGTAAAAGGATTTGATCATTTCGAAACGCCTTTCTCATCCAGATTTCTTAGAAATACTATAACGGATTCAATGATAGGCGTCCAGCGTTTCGGAATGAATAAAGTATAAAGCAAAGCAGCCTGCGAGTAAGGCTGCTTCTTTAGGACGAAAAATCAAAATAATTTTTCTTTAATAATCTTGGAATTGCCATTAATTCTTCAAAGCTGACCACTTTTCCAAGCTGTTTACAATCGATTAAATACAACTGATTTTCGATCTCTTTTACGATTGGTTCACTTTGATAAATCATCTGACAGTCAGGGCAGGAATGGGTAGGGGTTTCTGTTATTTCAATTGCCCGTGTCCCATCAGGCAATTCCCAAAACACAGAATCAGTTAATCTCACCACATTTAAGCTATTACACCACTCACATTCCATTTTCAATTACACCACTCCTAATCCTTCATTTTTTCAGCTGACGTGCCTTCATTGCCTGGTTTCTGACCTACCGCTTCTTTCTGGGTCAATGCCTTAAACTTCTTATCCTTTAATTCATCCCGTTTGCTGCGTTTATCTTTTAATGTGGTGTGGGCAGGGTCTTGGTTGTAATCTTTGCGTCGATTTAGCCGAGTTACCCCTTCAGGAACAAGGTTAAAATGCTGATCATTCATGATACCCGCGATTCCTGCGAGTGATCGCTTCTCTTCCATATCTGGATAAACCTCATGGAAATATTTTTCTGCCCTGCCCGGGACATAATTCTCCGGTTCAGGGTACGAGGTAATTACTCCTTCAAAGTTCCTAAGAACAACCTTTTCCGGACTTTGGGAGATCAGGTAATTCGGCTGGAGGGCTATTTTACCACCTCCGCCAGGGGCGTCAACCACAAAAGTTGGTACTGCATATCCTGAAGTGTGTCCTCGGAGCCCTTCAATAATCTCAAGTCCCTTTGAAACTGGTGCTCGGAAATGACCTATCCCCTCTGATAAATCACACTGGTAAATGTAATATGGGCGAACGCGGATTTTGACAAGATCATGCATCAGTTTCTTCATGATTGGCACACTGTCGTTAATGCCTGCAAGGATAACAGATTGATTCCCAACTGGAACACCGGCATTCGCAAGCATTTCACAAGCCCTTTTCGAATCCTCGGTAATTTCAATGGACGTATTAAAATGGGTATTAAGCCAGATGGGATGATATTTTTTCAAAATATTACAGAGGTTTTCGGTAATTCGCTGCGGAAACACAACAGGGGCTCGTGTTCCAATTCTGATAATTTCAACATGATCGATTTCTCGCAGATTTTTAAGAATGTATTCCAAGATATTATCATTAATCAGCAGGCCATCCCCTCCTGAAATCAAAACGTCACGAACTTGCGGGGTTTTTCTAATATAGGAAATAGCGGCATCCAGCTGCTTCTTAGGAACACCCATGCCAATTTGACCTGAGAAACGTCTCCTTGTACAGTAACGGCAATACATTGAACATTGATTGGTTACCAAGAAGAGAACCCTGTCCGGATAACGGTGCGTTAAACCTGGGACCGGTGAATCTTCATCCTCATATAATGGGTCTTCCAAGTCATATTTCGTTTTGTAAATTTCCTTTGAAATTGGGACCGATTGCATTCTAATCGGACAGCGCGGGTCGTCTGGATTCATTAAGGAGGCATAATAGGGTGTAATATTTAAGGGAATAGTTTTCGTTGAAATTCTTACCCCTTCTTCTTCATCAGGTGTTAAATTGATTACCTTTTTTAAATCGTCTAACGTTCGAATCGTATTTGTTAACTGCCAAAGCCAATCATTCCACTGCTCTTCGGTCACATCTTTCCATAACTCTATATCTTTCCAATGCCTGCTTGGTTTGTATAAAAATTGTTTCATTGTCAGTTCCTCCCATCTTGCTTCACTAAAATAATATGCAAGATATGTGCCAATGATAAAAGCGGAAGCGCCCGTTTAACGGCGAATGGCCTGGAGCGCTTTGACTGAGATAAAGGAAACACGGAGAGCGTAAACGATTCGATGTTGACTTATCGTAGGAAAAGAGCGAAGGACACTAGCCGTTGGGCGCTGCAGCTAGATAATTAACTAAGTTCAGAGTAATAATTTCTTATATAAAAAATAAAAAACGCCGAATATTCGGCACCTTATTCAATAATTTTTTTCAATTTATATTGTAGTGTTTGTCTAGGAATCTCTAAAAGCTTTGCTGCTTGGTTAATATTCCCTGCAGATAATTCAAGGGCGTTCATGATAAGATCCTTCTCTAATTTTTCGATATTTTTCCTTAATGATAGATTGTCTAGTTCGCAGTTGTTAATTATGGCTGTGCTAGAAAGATGTTTTAATAAACTCGGTAAATCTTCATATCTCAACTGCTCTGCTTCACAAACATTCATCATATATTCAATGGTATGTTTTAATTCCCGTACATTCCCCGGCCATTGATAATTCGTTAAAAAGAGCCCCAGTTTCTTCTCATATCCATTGATATTTTTGTGGAGTTTTTGATTAAATACATTGATAAAATGTTCTGTTATTAAAGGAATATCCTCTTTTCGATCCCGTAAAGGGATAAGTGAAAAGGTAAAGACATTCAATCTGTAGTAAAGGTCAGCTCTAAGTGTTTGCTCTTGGAGAGCCTTGCTAGGGGAGACATTCATGGCGGCAATCATACGTACATCTACAGAAATACTTTGTGAGCTTCCAACCCTTCGTATCATCCCGTCTTCTAAAACCCGTAAGAGCTTCGCCTGGAGCTCAATCGGCATCGTATGTAATTCATCCAGGAATAACGTACCTCCATCTGCCAGTTCAAATAACCCTTTGCGATCAACGGCACCGGTATAACTTCCTTTTGCCGTGCCAAAAAGGATACTTTCTAATAGTGTTTCAGGAATGGCTGCACAGTTTTGAGCAATAAATGGTTCATTTGAGCGATGGGATTCATGATGCATGCCTTGCACAAATAATTCTTTCCCTGTACCCGACTCACCATAGACAAGAATAGGAGCATCTGATTTTGCCAGTTTCTTAGCCTCATCTTTCATCCTTTGAAACGCTGGACTCAACGTCAATAGATCATTTAATGTATAAGTAACTTGTTTTGACGTCTTCTTCCTACTGCTTTTATTCAAGCCTTTTTGTAAATCTAATAATCGTTCCGCGAGAAGTTTCATTCGGGAATAATCTTTAGCGATTTCTACCGCGCCAATGATTTCATTCCCGAGGAAAATTGGCAAGGTGGTGTTTATGGTATCGATTCTTTTCCCATGCAAGTTCATATAGACCTGTGTTTGGTTATAAATAGGCTTTCCTGTTTTAATTACTTTTAGCAAGGTACTCGACTTTTCAGTAAGGGAGGGAAAGGCGTCTAGTAAAAACTTTCCCTGGACTTCCTTCACGTCCATGCCATCGTGAGCGGCCGCTACTTCATTATAAAATATGGTTTTCCCCTCTGTATTCACCACATGAATTCCTTCATCAATGCCTTTTAGAATAGCGGTTAGAACTTCTTGTGTTAAAGTGGTTAACAACACCATTCCATCACTACCCTTCGTCCTCTATTTAAAGGTGCCGAAATCTTGGCACATGAAGCCGAATTTTTAGCAGTTTGCCAGATTTTTTACCCACATATTCATATTTTCCAGCTTATCATAGATATAACAATTATTCATAAACCTTCCTCGGTAGGAATAGCCTAACTGAAATAAGACGGCATTCATTCCAAAGGATAATGACCTGGCAATGGAATATGCACAATATATTCCTTTCCTTTGTAATTCCTCTTCCAGTTCCTTGAGAATAATTTTCATCAGTCCGTATTTTCGATGATCTGTCAATGTAGCACAATCCGTTAATTCTGCATTTTTATAAAGAGAATTAACTTCAGCAGAAGCAGAACTAACAATTTTTCCTGAGTGGAAGAAAGTGTAATAAATCGTTCCTTCCTTCATGGTCTTTTTAATATATTCTGGCTCATGCAAAGGAGTTGGATATATTTGAAACACCTGCCTGTACAGTGCGGCAAGTTCCTCAGCACAATTGTCATCAGCCTTTCTTAATTCATATTCTTTCGGTGGAAATGCCTTTTGAACGGTGGTGTCTAATTTATAAATACTATGGATCATCCCGTCCTCAATCACCCAATGATCATTTTTTTTTCGCTCTGAGGTATAAAACTTTGAAAAAAAATAGGCATCTGAGCCAAGAAAATAACGGTCTACTACCGCTTCTGGCTGAAGGCCTTTTTCCAAGAAAGTGAAGTAATCTTCACGGCGGACTTTAATAATTAATTTTTCAGCCTTGTGTTCTAAGACGAGTTCTTCGGCCTTCTCTAACAACAATTTTGTATTGCCACGATAATCATCGACACGAATGCGTTTATTAAATGGATCAAGATAAATTTCGAGGAAATAATGATCCTCCTCTAGAAAAATAGTGGATGCCGTTTGATTCATTGCACTCACCTCATTTTGATTAATTTTCTAGCAATTTGAAGAAATGTCTGGCCCTAGATAAGCCAGACATTTATATATTTCAATTTTAACAATTATATGATTATTAAATAGGGAAAATTTTGCTATTTATTCTGCAACCTCACACCATCTTAATAGAGTTAACGCGATAATCTCACTTGCCACAAACATATCCTCGAGAACAATATGCTCATTAGCATCGTGAGCAGTTTCAGTTATACCCGGCCCGAATACCACCACGGGAGTATTCCCAATCGTTGAAAGAATACCGCCATCCGTCCCCCATGGACTTGCTTCGATGGTTGGGCTATCCCCCTTAACTTCTATAAAACTCTTTGTCAATTCAGCCATCAAAGGATGATCATTTTCCAGACTTCCTGGCAGCCATCTTCCACCAAACCATTCCAATTTAAGTGGATTCTCATGAAGCCACTCGTCATGAATTCCTAATTCACGCAAGCATTTTTCCATCTCCTGCTGTGCAGATTGAATCGTTTCCTCCGGAGATACGCCCATCCTACCTTCGATTACTGCGGTGTCAGGCACCGAGGATGGCCATTCGCCGCTCGTAAGTTTCCCGATATTAATGGGTATTGGGATGGGAATTTTGTCAAAGAGTGGATCGGTCATTCTGGCATTTCTATCTTTCTCTAATTGTTGTAATCTTTGAATGACTAAGATCGCTTTTTCAATCGCGCTGATTCCTTTGTATCTCGTACCTCCGTGTGCTGCCCTGCCTTTGACGGTTATTCTAAACCACATGGACCCCTGCTGCTTCGGAAATATTCGCAGATTCGTCGGTTCAGGAATAATGGCCCCATCCGCATGATAACCCCTTAGAACAGCTGCAAGGGTACCAGCCCCACCGCTTTCTTCTTCTATTACACTTTGAAAAATCACATCACCTTTCAGTTTGATTCCATTCGCAATTAATGACTCAATCGCCATTAATAACGCTGCGTTGCCGCCTTTCATATCTGTTGCGCCTCTCCCATACAGCTTTCCACACTCAATTATCCCGCTAAATGGGTCATGGTTCCAACTTGATTCATCCCCAACTGGGACCACATCGATATGGCCATTTAAAATCATCGACTTGCCGCCGCCAGTTCCTTTTAACACAGCTACCAGATTGGGATTTCCTTCGAAACTCTTACGATCACAGCAATAGGCTGAGTGAGATGTTAACTCATCACCGCCGATTTCCCAAATATCAAGGGTTAAGCCCAACTGTCTGCATTTTTCAATGATAATCGCTTGTGTACTACTTTCGTTTCCCCGCGTGCTATTTTCTCGTACCATTATTTGTAACAATCTCGCTCCACGAGCACGATTCTCTTTTATCCACTTTTTGATTCGCATTTCATCATTGTTCAAACGATTCACTCCTTCAGAATAATTCTGCTTAGTATGGAATCATACGAACAGTTTCCCGTATTTTGAATTCGCAGCCAGTTTTATTGACAACCGTTTCTAAACTATAAGGGGCAAATAACTCTGTTAAAAGCAAACCCTCTTCCGTTACCATGAAAACAGCTAATTCAGTTATGATTAAGTCCACACAGGCGGATGAAGTTAACGGTAATGTACAGGATGAAACAATTTTGGGATTCCCCTGTTTGTCACAGTGATTCATAACCACAATGACTTTTTTCGCTTTTTGTGCAAGTTCCATTGCTCCGCCCATTCCTGGAACCTTTTTCCCTGGGACAATCCAGTTTGCAAGGTCTCCGCTATTACTTACCTGAAGCGATCCTAAAATGGTTATATCCACTCTGCCGCGGCGAATCATTCCAAACGAAATCGCACTGTCACAATAAGACCCTCCCTGGTTCAACGTAACTGGAAATCCTCCTGCATTACATAAATTTTCATCTTCCTCACCCTTACTTGGGCTAGGACCCATCCCGGTAATACCGTTTTCCGCATGAAACATCACTTTTGTCTCACTTGAAAGATGGTTCGGAACGAGCGATGGGATTCCTATTCCTAAGTTGACAACCATACCAGAATGAATTTCCTCAGCAGCTCGTTTGGCCATTTGATTTCGAACATCTACTCCCATGCCCATTTCCAATTGACCCCCTTCGATAAAATCACATAATCCACAAACACTCCAGGAGTAATGATGGTGTCGGGGTCAAGACTGCCAAGCGGGACAATTTCTTCTACTTCCGCAATCGTGATATCCCCTGCCATAGCAACAAGCGGATTGGTATTGCGGGCACTTTTGTCATAAATTAAATTTCCATACTCATCGGCTTTTTTCGCATAAACAATGGACACCTCGGCAGTTAGGGCCGTTTCAAGCAAATACCTCTTATCTGCTAAAGAAATATACGGTTTGTCTTTCACAACTAATTCATTATCCATACCGATATCAGACAGAATTGCAGGAAGACCGACACCGCCGGCACGAATTCGTTCAGCTAATATTCCCTGTGGTGAAAATTCAACCTCTAGTTTTCCTTCATGCATCAGCTGTCCTGCAAACGGATTGGAACCGATATGAGAGGCGATAACTTTAGATGCTCTTTGTTTGCTTACTAATTTTCCAATGCCAATATGCGGGAAACCTGTGTCGTTCCCTATTAGGGTAAGATTACGAACTCCTTTTTCAAGAATGCCATCAATTATGTCAGGAGGTGAGCCGACCCCGCCAAACCCGCCAAACATCAACGTCATTCCATCATGGAAATATTCCATGGCTGCCTCTAATGTAGTCACTTTTCTAAACGGATTTTCCATTTCTGTTTCCCCCCTTTCCTTTATTCATTGTGTTGACTCTGAGAAACATTTAAATGTTTCAATTAGCAAATGGACCAGTTCATCCATCTCTTTTTGTATAATGGTTAGTGGTGGTGAAATAATGATTGAATCACCATTAATCCCATCCATTCCTGCACCAGCAGGATAGATAATCAGCCCTTTTTCCTTGGCTAGTTCAACCATTCTTTGTGTTACATGCGCATTTCTAGGGAATGGTGTTTTGGTTGTGGCATCCTGGACAAACTCGATTCCTAGCAATAACCCTTTGCCCCGGACATCACCAATGAACGAGTAGTGTTGCTTTAAATTTTCAAGCTGGCCAAGTAAATAATTCCCTTTATTTTCAACCTCCTGAATAATATTGTTTTCTTCTAAAAATTGAAGGACTGCCAATGCAGCCGCACATGCCTGCGGATTCGCGCTCAAGGTATGACCGCTCATTACGGCCTTGGTACCAGCCAATATCGGTTCGATGACTTTTTCACTTGCGATAGCTGCGGCTATCGGTGCATACCCCGCACCCATCCCTTTTCCTAATGCAACAATATCAGGGGTGATTCCCCATTGTTCACAAGCCAGCATGGTTCCCGTTCGGCCACAGCCAGTCATGACTTCATCAGCGATAAAAAGGATGTCATGATCCTCACAAATTTGCTTTAAGACCTTGTAATAACCAGGGGGTGGGGTTATGGCTCCTCCTGCAGCGCCAATCACTGGTTCAGCGATAAAAGCAGCGATTTGATTGGCACCGATCCGCTTGATCGTCCTTTCCAACTCATGGGCACATAAGTAATTACAACTTGATGACTCGAGGTTATATGGGCAGCGGTAGCAATAAGGGGGATGAATAACTGGGAAATCCTCTAAAAGTGGAACAAATCTTGCTCTCCTTGCTGTATGCCCTGACATGGAAAGTGCTCCCAGGGTTATCCCATGGTAGCTCACCCATCTTGAAAGCACCTTAGATTTCGTTTGCACCCCCTTTTCCTGCCAATATTGAATCGCCATTTTCATCGCCGTCTCAGTAGCCTCAGAACCACTGTTCACGAAGAAGCACCAATTCAGATCTCCAGGAAGCATATCTGCCATTTTTTTCGCTAAATTCTCTGCTGCCTCACTTGTAAATTGGGAGCGATACACAAAGGATACCTTTTTTGCTTGTTCATTCATTGCTTCAATAATCTCTGGTACACCATGACCAATATTGGCTGTTACTGCACCGGAAGCAGCATCTAGATACTTTTTTCCATCCATATCAAATAAATAAATTCCTTGACCATAGTCAATAACGGGATAAATGTCATCGAGCATTGGCTTTATGAGAAAAGAATGATCCAAAGGGATTCACTTCCTTTATAAATTAGGCAGTCCTTATAGAAATTGTATGAATGGTTTATATGTTTCTTTCGTGTTATTTACAAAGAAAAGAGGAAGCCAGACAGTTAAATGTAAGGAAACTTTTACATTTCATAATGATTCATATAAAATTACTTTTAGAATACAGAAGGAATGAATCCGATGAGCACAATTAAAAAAATAAAGTTAAAAACAAAAGAGATTTCAACGGTACAATTAATCGTTATTTTTTATTTATCTGCTTTAGTCATTTCGACACTATTATTAAAAATCCCGATGGCCCACCGTGAGGATGTTACACTCAGCTTTATTGATGCCATGTTTACCTCGGCTAGTGCGATAAGTGTTACCGGGTTAAGTGTGATTTCCATTAAAGATACTTTTAGCAACTTTGGTATCTTTCTCTTATGCTTAATTCTCCAATTGGGTGGATTAGGGGTCATGTCTTTAAGTACATTCCTTTGGATTATGCTTGGCAAAAAGGTAGGCTTAAAAGAACGACAATTGATTATGATTGATCAAAATCAATCGAAACTCTCCGGATTGGTTCAATTGGCAAAACGAATATTAATTATTTTTATCTCGTTTGAATTTGTGGGTGGAATCATTTTAGGGATTCGTTTTTTGAATTATTACGAAGGAATATTATCTGCATTTAAACATGGATTTTTCGCATCCATCAGCGCCACGACCAATGCGGGATTTGATTTGACGGATGAGTCACTCAGTCCATTTAGCGGTGATTATTATGTACAGTCGGTGATCATTGTATTGATGATTGTGGGAGCGATTGGCTTTCCAGTGATGGTGGAGGTTTATGAATTCTTAATAAACCTTAATAAGAGGAAGAAATTTCATTTCACTTTATACACAAAGTTAACAACCATAACATTTGTCCTTCTTACCGTAGTAGGAGCCATATTTATCTATATATTTGATAGCCATCACTTTTTTACAAATAAAAGTTGGCATCAATCCTTTTTCTACTCGTTATTTAATTCGGTGACAACCAAAAGTGCGGGCTTAGCAACCATGAATATTAATGACTTTACACCGAGCAACCAACTATTCTTGTCCATATTAATGTTCATTGGAGGCTCCCCTAGTAGCGCAAGCGGCGGAATCCGAACTACTACATTTGCGATCATCATTTTAGCCATTGTATTTTATGCTCAAGGAAAAAGTTCAATCAAGATCTTTAGACGTGAATTGCTAAGTGAGGATGTGCTTAAATCCTTTATTGTCATCACGACAGGTGCGCTATTATGTTTATTTTCCATTTTAGTATTATCGATTACTGAAAACGGGACTGTTCTGGAGGTCATCTTCGAGGTATCGTCTGCTTTCGGGACGAATGGGTTATCACTAGGGTTAACACCTCGTTTGTCTACCTTTGGCCAAATTCTAATTATTATCCTTATGTTTATTGGGAGAGTCGGAATTGTTACATGTTTACTCATTTTAAGAGGCAAAGGCACTAAGGAAAAGATTAAATATCCGAAAGAAAAAGTAACGATTGGGTAATATATATAGGAATGAAGCGGCCTTGCCTCTCCATTTTTTTGTAAAAATAACCGCAAAAAATAGAAAATGGCTGACTCGATTTGAGTCAGCCTCTAGTTTACTATTAACAGCCCCAGCTTGCTCCGATAATGATCAATAGGATAAAGAGGACGACAATTAACGCAAACCCACTGCCGATTCCACAGCCTCCTACTGGATATGCAGGGTAACCACAACCAACACCACAACCACCAAAACCACCATGTCCGTAATACATGCACATTCACTCCTCGCGAAATTGTTTCTTAACACTGATACAATATGTAGTAGGTACTTGACCCGCATGTGCATTCGCCTATATTATGTAAGACAATGATAAAAATTGTAGGTGAAACGATGAAATCAATAGTGAAAAACTTTATTAACGGTATTTTAACGATTGTCCCTATTATCCTCGTGGTCTATGTCATTTACAAAACCTTTCTATTTTTAGACGGTTTAATGGGTAATACGCTGAGGCCGTATTTAAAAGAGGATTACATCCCTGGTATTGGATTACTGTCGACCCTTATTTTAATTACAGTATTGGGATGGCTGTCCACGAAATATATCTCAGGAAAGATTATCAGGTTAATTGATCGACTTCTCGATAAGATTCCTGTTGTTAAAACGATCTATTCCGTTATTAAAGACACTGTTCAATCCTTTCTAGGTGAGAAGAAGTCCTTTTCCAAAGTTGCTCTTGTCGTCATTCCAGGAACTGAGATGCGGAGTCTAGGTTTTATTACCTCCGAACAATTAGAGGCCTTTTATTCTCCCTTAAAAGACCATGTGGCCGTATATATTCCACAAACCTTCCAGGTGGCCGGGTTCACGTTTTTAATTCCCAAGGAACAAGTCGAAATTATTGACGTTAAGCCCGAGGATGCGATGAAATTTATTCTCTCAGGCGGGATGACATCTTCTTCTAAACAAAAAGCAAAATAAAAAGCCGCATAGTGCGGCTTTTTATTTTGCTTCAAATAGTTTACTGAATTCCCCGTACCCTTCCTCTTCGAGTTTATCTTTTGGAATAAACCGCAAGGCAGCAGAGTTGATACAATATCGCAAACCAGTTGGCGCTGGTCCGTCGTTAAATACATGTCCTAAATGGGAATCGGCCGATTTACTTCTTACCTCGGTCCGCGTCATATAATGACTGAAATCAGCTTTCTCAATCACTTCTTCGTCTTGAATTGGTTTTGTAAAGCTTGGCCACCCGCAGCCAGCATCGAATTTATCCAATGAACTGAACAGTGGTTTCCCTGAGACAAGATCCACATAAATGCCGTCTCTTGTTTCATTCCAATATTCATTTCGAAACGGTGGTTCTGTGCCATTATTTTGTGTGACTTCATATTGAATTGGTGATAAGTCCATTTTTAATTGATCTTTGTTTTTCACTTTTTCTCCCCCCAATGACTTTGAATAAACCCCGCACGCCCTGATCCTACATGATAAGACTCATAATGTGCCCGATTTTTCTTATAATACTGCTGATGATAGTCTTCTGCAGGATAAAAGGTCTTTGCAGGCAAGATTGGTGTGACAATCGGCTTGCTAAAAATGCCTCTTTCTTGTAATGCTTGCTTCGACTGTTCAGCAAGCTTTTTTTGTTCTTCATTATGGTAGAAAATCGCCGTTTGATACGATTGTCCACGATCATAAAATTGACCGCCAGGGTCGGTTGGGTCGATTTGCTGCCAGAATAACTCCAGTAATTTTTCATACGGAAAAATTTCTGGATCATATGTAATCTGGACAGCTTCATAGTGACCGGTTGTATCTGAACATACTTGTTGGTACGTTGGATTTTCTACCGTTCCGCCTGTGTAGCCGGAAATAACACTTTTAATCCCTGGCTGTTCATCGAACGGCTTTACCATACACCAAAAACAACCGCCGGCAAATGTTGCAACTTGATTTTGCTTTTCCAAGTTCCCACCCCTTAACTATATTTTCTTGATTAAAAGTATACATAAAGATTTAGTAAAAATAAAATTTCAGAGACCATAAAAAAGCTGAGCAAGTCATGGTCGATATCGACCTAACTTGTTCAGCCTTCCATTAATAGCTTTTCCGTTGCTGTTTAATTTGTTTGTTCAAATTTTTCCATTGTTTCTTGACTTCAGCTTGGGCCCGTTTATCCGCCTTTCGTTCGATAAACGCTAATTCTTTTTTCAGTTTATTGTAGTTTGTTAACCGTTCGGCTGCTACCAATCCTTCTTCAATCGCCCTCAAAACCGCACAGCCAGGCTCATTCATATGCTGACAATCTCGGTAGCGGCAAGAAGTGGCTAGTTCTTCTATGTCTGAAAAGGTTTCCGATAAACCGTCCGTGCTTTCCCAAATCTGCAACTCCCTCATTCCTGGTGTATCAATCAAGACACAGCCATTGGGAAGAAGGATTAATTCACGGTGTGTCGTAGTATGACGTCCTTTATCATCTTTCAAGCGAATATCCTGAACCACTTGTTTTTCCTCACCTAAAAGACGATTCGTTAATGTTGATTTACCTACGCCTGAGGATCCAAGCAAAGCAATTGTTTTTCCCGGCTGCAAAAATGGTTCTAATTTCTCTAAACCACTCTCCGTTTCTGCACTCACAGCAATAACAGGAACTCCCATACTTACTGCTTCAACCTCAGCTAACTTACAATCAAGATCCTGACAAAGGTCTGCTTTACTCAAAACAATTACAGGAGTTGCCCCACTTTCCCATGCAAGTAATAGATAGCGTTCAATCCTTCTTAACTTCAAATCCTCGTTTAATGAATTCACGAGAAACACCGTATCGACGTTGGTGGCCACAATTTGCTCTTCTGAGGTAAGCCCAGCTGACTTCCTAGAGAACTTACTTTTCCGCGGCATGATGGCTAAGATAGTTCCTTTCCCTTCATTTATTCTGGGCTTAAGTGCTACCCAATCTCCAACAGCCGGGAAGTCCTCACGGTTGAGCGCATTAAAATTAAATCGGCCAGAAACCTCACACAATAATTCCCCATGCTCCGTCCAGACCCGATACATTCGTTTATGTTCAAGTGCGACACGACCTAGAATCATTTCATCATTTGTATTTATAGTTTTAAAATGTTGTTTTACCATTTCAGTTAACCCGATTATTACTAAATTCATTTGTATTCCTCCAGCGAATCATTATTTTTCAGATAATAAAAAAACCATAGGCACACACAGCCCATGGTTTATTCGCTATTGGAATAAATGTACAAAGGAACCCTAACGAGATAAACATTGGGCTGTGCAACTAACAATATTCAACTGACTGATTGCTCTCATTGTTTCAATTAACATTGCACGTCACCCACTTTCAAATATATTTGTTATAAGTATATGTGTAATATTCCCATTTGTAAATAAAAAATTAAAAATTCCAATTTTGAGCAGAAGAAGTTAGACACCTACCTATTTAAGCTTGAATAAATTATGGTGTAATCCATTTGATAGGAGTTGATAATATGTCCGAGAAAAGAACTCATCCCGATTATCTTCAAAAAGCAGCAATGTATGATTTGTTGGCTCAATTTTATAAATACTCGTTTCCCAACTTACACATGCATTATTACCTAAAACATATCCAATATATGAATAAAGCGATGAACTTCATGAGAACAAATCCTCAACCAGTGCAAGGTGAAGCGACTATTCGCGTCCTCCACACCTCCCCTGATTCTCCAAACGTTGATATTTATATTGATGGGCACCGAGTGATAAGGAACTTACCATTTAACAATGTAAGTAGTTACCTATCATTAAAAGCAGGAAAGCATCATATTGATATTTACCCAGCGGGAAATATGGTCGACAGTGTTTTAAATAAAAAGATTACAGTTGAACCTGGAAAATCGTACACACTTGCAGCCATTGACTCTGTGAAGAAGATGCGCCTGTTAGTTTTCCAAAATAAACCAACAGTCCCAGCAAATGAATCGAAAGTTCGCTTTATCAACTTATCTCCAGATTCCCCGCCCTTAGATATCGCAGTGAAAGACAGAGATGTGGTTTTCCCAAAAGTATCGTATAAACAGGCTACTGATTATTTAGGTTTAACACCTATGACAGTAGATTTGGAGATTAGGGAGGCAGACACAAAAAACGTGCTATTACCGATGCCGAGAGTTCAGTTTTTACCAAATGAAAGCTATACGATTGTGTTCGTTGGTCTTGCAAATAATGAACCAGGATTCCAATTCATCAAAATTAAGGATTAAAAATAGGTGCCTCTAATTTAACGAGGCACCTATTTCACTGGAACTAATATCGTAAACCTAATGTCATCTTTTTTCAGGTCAAATTTGTCCGCTTTTAGTTTAATATCACTTTTTAATTTTAGTTGCTGCATATTGATATAAATCAGTTTATCTTTAGGTCTGATCTCGACACCTTTTGGGATTTTATAATTATCGCTAATAAAATTAAGAACGAATGAAATAGGAAGGTGTAAACTCCCGATTGTCATTGAATTTTGCTTTAATACCAAATCACCATTTTCGAGGGCACTAGGTTTAAAGGTTAATTTCATATTTAATTCTTCACTAAAAAGCGGCAAAGTACCATACAGTTCGACTTCATCCCCCAGAACGACTTGATAGTCAATCGAACCCAAAGCCTCTTCTTTAAGATAATGATTGATTAACTGATTTAAATCATTCTTGTTGGATTTAACATGAAAGGAAACATGTTCACCCGCCAGCCCCTTCGTTTTGCTGGTTTCCGGGCCTTCAGATGGGAACATCATTAGGGACAAAATAATAATAGCGAACAAAAGGTTGATTCCCAGCAAACTCAGGAATCCAATTTTCCATTTGTTTTTCATCTAATTCTCCTCTGTATTAACCATATATGGCGGCTTATCCAATCCAGGTAATACTTGTTCTTCTATGGTATCGTTTAACCTTTGTGCAATCAACTCATAGCCTTTGTCATTTGGATGGAAATTATCAGTAAATAAAATGTCTTCTGTTGCATTTAAAAACATATCTTCAATTGAAACAAAATAGGCATTTGGATAATTGGCAATGACCATTTGTCCGGCTTTATTCCAGTCAGCTACAATCTCATCCAACTCCTTAATTTCTGAAAACCATTTAGAAAATGGATTATATAACCCCACTAAAACAACCTGTGCATGGGGATTTTCATGATGAATAAGGTCAAAAATTTGCGTTAAATGTTTTTGATATGATGCTTTTTCGGCGGTAAACTTGGAGAGTTGAAGATTTTCAATATTGTCCTTGACCACTTTCATAATATCGTTTCCGCCAATTGTTAATATGATCAAATCTGCCTTTTGGAGCGCACTTTTCATGTCTGATGTCTTCAATCTTTTTAAAAGCTGAGTTGTTCGATTGCCTTTTACACCATAATTATAGAAATCAACTTCCTTGATTCCCTTTTCTTTTTCAAGCATCATTTCTAAATATGGCAAGTAGCCGCCTTTGTTTGTACTATCGCCTACCCCTTGGGTTAGTGAATCACCAGCAGATAAGACTGTTAATTTACGAGGGACAAAGTCTGCGGGAACTTGGGCAAAGGCTTGTGCAGCAGTTTTCTTTTCAGAATGAAGTGTCAACTTGTCAACTGAATTACATGAACTTAAGAATAATACCGAGAGAATTAGAAGGGGGAAAAGCTTTTTCATCTTCATTTTCACCTACCCTCTTAATTATTTTTATTATAGCACGCCCTGAATCATTCAAAACAATATGTACTATATCCTATTCCTCCCAAAAAAAATAGACCCGTCCAAAGGTCTATTGCAATGCTTTCATATCATGAATTATTTCATCAAAGGGAACATTCTTGTAACCATCATAGGTTTTTCGAATATGGCCTTCTTGGTCTACTAAATAAAGGGATGTTCCATGAATGACTTGATTACCCTCTTGAGGCTTTTTTACCAGTGCTTTGAAATTTTTCAAGGCAAAGTTTTCAATATAGGCCTGTGAGTAGCCTGTCAGAAAGGTCCAATTTTTAAAATCGACTTGGAATTGCTCCGCATATCGTGTCATTACTTCCGGCTTATCTACTGTAGGGTCGACACTGAATGACACAAGTTCAATATTTTTCAACCCTTCATCCTTAACCATTTTTTGTAATTTCGTCAAATTGGCTGTCATCGGCGGACAGACATCTGCACAGCTGGTGAAAATAAAGTCTGAAATCCACACTTTTCCCTTTAAATCCTTTAATCCAAAGGACTTATTGTCTTGATTGGTTGCTGTAAAATCTTTCACTGGCCAATCGACAGCATTTTCTATTTCTTTTTGTCCACATGCCGTCACTATAAGAGTTGATAGAACTAAGATAAATAATATAAACCGTGCTTTCATACGATCACCTGCAACCTTTTTTCTTTTCCATTTCGTGATTAGTTTAACAAAGATTTGAAAAAGAAGAAAGGAATTGGTTTGTTAATCGATTACTCCGGTTCGTTCTATCGTATTTTTGACGTGAACATCAAATGTTACATCCTTATATACCCTGTCCCACTCTTCCTTTGTGATCGTTTTTCCTCTTAGATGTGCTTCGTATTCATTTCCAAAACCGATCGGGTCAATTCCTAATTCCTTAAAATGAAGAAGTAACTCATCCATTTTCTTTTTCATTGCGTGATCGAACTTTCTTTCAAGCAGCTTTATGGATGCCGGTTTACCTAAATCCAATGCTTGAGTCATTTCTAGTACCCTTGAATCCAGAGTAACATTTACGGTAAAACGGAGATTTTTTTTATCAACTAATTTAATTTTTGTCTTGCTCCGAATATTATCAACCGTCACATATATTTTACTGAAAATAGGTTTCTTCGTGTAATTTTCATTTTTCAAGATGATTTCTTTTAATTGTTCCGTCTTAAACCCCATTTCTTTTGTACCCGCATTATATTTATCCGCTAATATTTTCAAATAAAAAAGATCCCCTTGCCTCAATTCGTCCACTAAGCGGTCATCTTGAAAAAGGCCCACCCCATCAATAATCACATCTTTACCTTTAACTTTTAGGATTGGGAGCACAGGATCTCTTCCAATATCATAATAGTTATGGTTAAACTCATGAAGAGTCGGAGAGATAACCTGTTCACCCTCTACATTTTGTTTAATTAAATTGTACATATATGTCCCGAGGTTTAATTTCCCTTTATTCTTGTTTTCAATTTGCAGAATTTCTGAAGCAGATTTATCAGCAATCGTTAAATAGACCATATTCCCAATCGCAGCATCGCGGTTTAACGTATCGACAAGCTGGATAATTCCTTTTTCTGCAAGCTCCCTACTGTAGACAACCGACCGTAGCTGTCCTGAAACAAGCTTCTGGTTGGATTGAAGATTCTGTTGTTGTCTTAATCCCTTACTTGTTTTTGCGATGGACTCAATTACGACCGTGGCTGCTCGGGTCATCGGATCAAATTTTTGCACGACCACTGTCCCTTTTATTTTATTTTTCCCTTCTAAATCATATCCTGAGATTGTAATTAGTCCTAATTTTTCAAGTGGCTTTTGTTGTATACATCCGGCACAGAGAACTATCGTCATCAAACAAACTGTCCAAAGAATTAGTTTGCATTTATGAAGCTTCTGCACTTGATTTCTTCCTCCTTTGAAACCATTTTTTCACCAAAACAATCATTGAAAGAAGGACAGGATAACAGAAGGCCGATAAAAAGCCGAGCTGAGCAACAAAATCAGTCAATTCATTCATTTGATACCTTGCTTTAATAAAAAACGACCCACCCCAAACAAGGATACCAATGATCCAAATCCCCTTTTTTTGTTTCCAATTAATAATCCGATTAAATCCCTTAGATGCCGCCCATAAATAAGAACACATGTTCGGCAGGATGATTAACATCCAAAATGAGACAGCTATAAATTCAAACCGTTCTAAGTTAGGTAACCTAACAATTTTAAACATCGATAAGACGGGCCAAATGGTCCGTGCTAACCCGTTTTCAGCGAAGAATGTAATGCACACCATTGTCACAGCTGTGAAAAGGATCGTTGTATATAAATTCCCAATTTGTGTGTACAAGAAAAGCTTTTTTTTATCTTTTACATATGGATATAGGAACATAAGCAATTCAAAACCCATAAGTGAAAGAGAGGTTTTATAGACCCCATTGATAATGTGCTTCAAATCTGTGTTTAAGAGAGGAAGCAAATTCTTTGGATCTGAATATTGCATAGGTACAAGTAAGATGAAAATCATCCAAAGAGTCCCTACGACTGACATAAAAGCTACACCAACAATAATTCGAATACCACCATTAACGGCATAAATAGTTAAGAGGATCAAGGCAAGCGAAATTTGCCATGTGGGTAATTCTGGAAAAATCCACACCTGCACAATTTCAATATAATTCATCAGGACAACAAAAAAACTTATCGCCATATACATCATATAAAAAACATTCAACGCATTCCCAAGCCATTTTCCAAACACGTCTACCTGAATTCCATATAAATCCGCACTATCATATTTCTTAAGCATGAGAACTATCATTGCTAAGACAAAAGCCGATAATAATCCTCCGAGAAAAACAGAGATCCACGCATCGTGTTTTGCTGCTAAATAGACAATTCTGGGTAATCCAACAATTCCTACGCCTGTTTGTGTAGCGTGTATAAAAAACATGACCAGGAATGCATTAACCAATAATCCTTCTTTTGGCTGCACATTTACTTTCATCCTGACCGCTCCTATTCATCTACATCCTTTTTTTCAACACCTTTATGTTTAGGAAAAAGCTGTTTGTCCACAGGACGGTTTGTTTCTGGCCTGTAGGATAAATATTGGGCCGGAAATTTAAAAATACTGTATCCTAAGTCCCTCCACCTAAAGGGATAGACAGGCGTAAGGTAGGGCCTCCCAATGGTGGTTAATCTTAAAAGGTGAACGAGAATACAACAAAACGAAAACATAATCCCGATCCCCCCCCAAATACCAGCTAAGATTATAATTGGAAAACGAACCATCCGAATGGCAGTACCCATTAAATAGCTAGGTGATGTAAAAGAACCAAGGGCACTTAGTGCAATAATGATAATTAAGATATTACTTGTAAATCCTGCTTGTACCGCTGCCTGTCCGATGACGATACCACCAACGATACCCATTGTTTGACCTACTTTAGTAGGCAGCCTTGCACCCGCCTCCCTTAAAAGTTCGATAACAAATTCTAAGAGAAAGGCTTCGAGGACTGGTGGAAACGGAACATTTGCCCGTGATTGACCAAGTGAAATGAGCAGTGCTGATGGAATAACCTCATAATGATAGGTCAAAACGGCTACATAAGCCGGAGTCAATAATACCGATAGAAAAATCGAAATAATCCGCAGCATCCGTAGGAAAAATCCCATATTCCAACGCATATAAACATCTTCTGTCGATTCAAAAAAGCTAAGAAAGGGTGTTGGACCATAAATAGCCGACGGGGACCGGTCCATCAATACTGCCACTCGCCCCCTCATCAAGGAAAGAGTGACCCGGTCTGGCAGTTCGGTTGACATAATTTGCGGGAAGATCGTCCAACTATTATCTTCAATTAACTGCCCCAAGACCGTCGTATCCGGTATGTAATCATATTCTAAATCCGTAATCCTCTGCCGAAAGGTACTCACATTTTCCTCATCTGCAATATCCTTAACATAGACAAGTTTTCCAGGAGTCTTAACCCTTTTTCCGATAGTAATATCTTCCATACATAGGTTGGGGTCTTTCAAATTACTCCTGATAATATTTAGATTGCCGATAAGTGACTCGGTAAAAGAAATCTTAGGACCATATACAAGCGACTCGGTCTCAGCCTTTTCAAGCGATCTCTCCACCGTTGAGCCGACATTGGCTAGTAACCCATAAGGTTCACCATCGATATAAATATACGACTTTCCTTCTATTAAAGAGGAAACAACTTCTTTTAATTGATTGGCAACAGAAAGTTCTGCAATCGGCAAGATCTGTGCTAGACTTTCCGTTGTCCATTCAGTTTGTGTACTTTGCTGGACAGGTAACAAGAGAAATTCATCAAAGCTTGTTTTATCAATGAGGCTGCTTAAAAAGCAAAAGACAATTTTCTTCCCATTCTTTTTAAGGGTGCGAAAATTCAGATCTGAACAATCGCCTATCTCTGATTCCAATTCTGACTTAAGTTCATCCACATTTAAACTATGCGGCTTCTTATCCTCTGACCGTTTATTTTCTGATTTCCGCTTAAACATAAGCAACACCTTAACCATTCAATTTTTTTTATCTTTACCAGAACATCTAATATTATCCAAAAGAAACTGAGTGGGTGTAAGGCACCACAATTGTTTCCATATTTAATGATTTGTGTTACTATGAATGAATAATCATTCATAAATTTAATTTACGTAACTTTTATGATAAAACATGCTTTGAGGTGATAGGAATGGATCGAATTGGGCCAATTATGGTTTTGGAAGGCACTAACTACAGTAAAGTCCCTTATTCCCGCAGTCTTTTCATTGATTGTTCTGAAAAGGTATTGATCGATAGTGGGGCAGATGCTAAAGCTCTGTTGGATGTGGACCGCGAATACGGGATTGAGTTAATCATTAATACCCACTACCATCCCGATCATACCCTTCACAATCATTTGTTTCCCGATGCAACCAAAATCATTAATCCGATTGAATTTGAAACGTCACTGACGATTGAAGGGGTTGCACGAGCGAATGGCGTCTATCAAGAATGGGGGCACCAAGGTGTGGACCGCTGGAAAAAATCTCTTCCACCAGAATGGGTGAAAAATCTAGGGGAAATTTCAGGTACGTATGAGTATGAAACGGACTATACCTTTGGGGATGTAAAGGTACTATTTTTACACACTCCTGGTCATACAAGCGGCTTTTCCTGCCCTTACTTTCCTGAATTAGGTGTAGCATTTGTTGGGGATTATGATATGACATCCTTTGGACCTTGGTATAATGGGACAGATGGAAATATCGAAGATTTCATTGCTTCAGGGATGCGCCTGCTTTCACTTGATGCAGATACCTATATTACTGGGCATCAGAAAGGGATATTTTCGAGGCAGGAGTTTAAACTGGCGATGGAGAAATTCCTTGCTATTATTGACCGGCGCGATGAAACCATTGAGAAATACGTCCGACAAGGTTTAACCTTTGATGAACTGACGAAGGTCGGTATCTTTTATCCGAAAAAAAGTTTGGAAAATAACATTCTCTTAACCTGGGAACGCAGTGGGATTCGCAAGCATTTAGATAGGCTGGGGCTTTCGATCCCCTTATCAAACACGGAGTTGGTAAATGGTAAATAAAAAGGATAGTGGCCGGAAATGAGGCACCATCCTTTTTGGCTATTCCGTATAATACATTAAAGCGATTGTACCAGGTCCCGTGTGAGTACTAATGGTAGGACCGGTATAATCAATTGAGATATCCCGATAGCCTGTTAATTCTATGATTGCTTCTTTAAGTTTAGATGAAAGTTGGATCGCTTCGGCATGAACAATGCCTGCGCCAAGTATGGTTTTCCCTTTAACATCTTCTGCAATTTGTTTAGCCAAATATTTAACCACCTGGGAATGACTTCGAACCTTGGCAACTGGGTTGTATTCTGCCCCTTCAAGAGACGCAATCGGCTTGATATTTAGTAACGAGCCTATAAAAGCCTTCCCTTTACCGATTCTTCCGCCCTTCACCATGTTTTCAAGCGTATCGACCATAATATAAAGTTTGGTATTTTCGCGTATCTTGTCTAGGCGTGTTAAGATTTCCTCGATACTTTTCCCCTGTTTCGCCATTTCCGCTGCTTCCTTGACCTGGAATTGAAGCGCCAACGAAATAAACAACGAGTCAACAACGGTGACTTTTGTTTTCGTCATCTGGGCAGCGCTTTCAGCTGAACGAACGGTACCGCTCATTTTTCCTGTCATGTGGATCGATAATACTTCATACCCTTCATCCCCGAGCCGGTCGTATACTTCAAGGAAGGTCCCAGTAGAAGGTTGCGAACTTTTCGGTAATTCCTCTGACTTTTTCATCATTTCTATATATTCAGCAGGATCTAATTCTACTCTATCTAAGTAGGATTCTCCATTTATAGTTACGGACAATGGTACTACTACAATACCAAGTTTTTCGGCCATATCTAACGGCATGTCCATCGTTGAATCGGTTACAATTTTAATTTTGCTCAAAACAGTCACTTCCCTACCAGTACTGCTTTGTATTATACAGTTAAGTGAAGTGGAAAGGAATAACATACATCACTTTTGATGAGTTTTTAACATTAAAAAGCACCGCTGGGGGATCCCCTGTGATGCTCTAAATGTATTAAGCGTTATTCTTTAATTCTCCTATTTTAAACAAGCGTTCATAATCAGGCCATTTCATGATCTTTTTCAGATAATCTTTAAAGGAATAGCATTTTTTCAAGCTTTTTTCCTCATAGAGCGACGTAACATACGTCTGTAAACGGACTTGGATCATAAATTTATAAGCGCTATCTTCCTCCAATACAGGAATTTCAATAATTTTAACCTTCTGTCCAATAACATTTTTGAACTCTAGGCTTTTGAATAACAAAATATCAATCCTCTTTTTCACCCGTTTGTGTATATTATACACCCAATTTGGTACGAAATGTGTCTTATTCTGCTTGGATTAAGAAATATTTCCTAGTCGTTTGTTATTACTCAACAAAAAAACAGGTCAATTTGATTGGCCTGTTTACTAATCGAATAATGGGAATTCGTATGGTTTTATTGCTTCAGTTTTTAGTTAAGGTCGCTGAACCTTTAGACACTAGCGTTCAATACCTGCTAGAGGAGTCTAAACCAAAGATCCATGGGGACAGCGAACTGGATGAGGAATGGAAGATTTTGATCCGCCAGGCGATTGAGGATGGTTTAAAGAAAGAAGACTTTCATGAGTATCGAAACTACAAAAAATTTCAGTCATGGATGAAAGAACAGAACAAAAGCTAAAAAATATGCCCCCATTCCTAATGGAATGGGGGCTCATTTTTTGCTTTTACAGCTTATTTACGCTTCAACCATCTCTTCTGTATCCTCTTCCTGCTGCTTTTTCAACCGTTTACGATAAACAAATTTCGATAAATTAATACTGATTTCGTACAGCAGTAAAAGTGGTACGGTTACGACAAAATCAGACATAAAGTCCGGTGGTGTAATAACAATCGCAATGATAATAAGTACGAAGTAGGCATATTTACGAATTTTTGAAAGGACAAACGGGTTAATGATTCCCAGCGAAGTTAAAAACATAACAACAACCGGAAGTTCAAACAATACCCCGAATGGCAGGGTCATGTTCAAGATAAAGCTAAAATATCTTTCGGCAGTGAAGTTTGTGACAAACATATCTTTGCCTATGTTCACTAAAAAGTCTAACACCATTGGGAAAATGACAAAATATCCAAAGGCTAAACCGATAATAAATAAGAAAAATAAAGCTGGAACATAGGATAGGGTTATTCTTCTTTCAATCGGTTTCAATGCTGGTCTCACAAACAGCCAAATTTGTAAGGCGAGGACAGGAATGGTTCCTGCCACGGCTATAACGGTTGCCAGCATGAAATAGATCCACATAATATCACTAGGGCCGAGAACTAGTAGTTTTTCATTTCCAACAAACCATTTATAGATATCATCAACATAAATAAAACCGACAATAAAAAAAACTATAAAGGCAAGTGCAGAAATTATAATCCGTTTGCGCAGTTCCTCTAAATGATCCACCAAATTTAATTCTCTATCATCCATGTACTTCCCCTGCCAATTTCAAAAGATTAAAAAAGAGCACGTGCTTGTACTCTAAGTAAAACAACTTCAATTAGGATTATATACGAAATGTACCATAAAATTCCTAAATCATGGTGATTATTTTTTATTGACTAAGATTAAAGAAGAAAAGGTGTAAGACGGAAATCTCACACCTTATTTAGTCAAGTTTTTCTTTTCTTCATCAATGTCTTTCATGACATCATCTGTAAGTTCACGTGTGGACTTTTTAAATTCCTTTAAGGTTTGTCCGAACGCACGGCCGATTTCTGGAAGTTTCTTAGGTCCGAATATAATTAATGCAAGTGTTAAAATCAAAATCAATCCGGGTACTCCGATATTAGAAAACATGGATGTACATCCCCTTTAATTGTTTATTATTGCTACTATGATTATATTACCAAAAATCCTTTTTAGGTAATTTATCATCAATAATTCATAGTAATTTCACAATATCTACTTAGAGCAATATCTTTATGATATTTAGTATTGCTTAACACATTATAAATTACTACTGATAATTTAACAATTACAACTTCATGAAGTCAATGATAAATTATTAATTACACATTAGACTTTCTATCATAAATTCTAAACTCATAATCATACGGATTTTTATCATCTCTAGGGCCTTTTTCATTAGACACTAGTTCCCAATCGCTTGAATCAAATTCAGGAAAGAACGTGTCGCCTGCAAATTCATCATGAATATGTGTAATGTAAAGACGATCCACGAAGGCAAATGTCTCTTTGAATATTTCTGCTCCGCCAATTACAAAGATTTCATCGTTTTGCTTCTGGCAATACGTGACAAAATTTTCAACCGAGGTAAAAACTGTACAATTTTCACTACGATAATCAGCTTGGCGAGTGATGACAATATTCTCTCTGCCTGGAAGAACTCGGCCAATGGATTCATGCGTTTTTCTTCCCATCGCAATCGGATGACCCATGGTAACCCGCTTAAAGAACTTTAAATCCTCGGGTAAATGCCAAGGCAGTTGATTATCTTTCCCAATTACTCTATTTTCGTCCATCGCGACAATAAAGGAAATCATACACTGACCACTCCTTTAATATGGGGATGTGGGTCATACCCTTCAAGTGTAAAGTCTTCATACTCAAAAGAATAGATATCTTTAACGGACGGATTTATTTTGAGAACCGGCAAGGCACGAGGCTCTCTCCCCATTTGTAACTTTACTTGTTCGAGATGATTTTGATAAATATGAACATCACCGAATGTATGGATAAATTCGCCTGGTTCAAGGTCACATACCTGAGCAATCATCATCGTCAGAAGCGCATAGGATGCAATATTAAATGGGACGCCTAGAAAGACATCTGCTGAGCGTTGGTAAAGCTGACAGGATAATTTACCGTCTGCCACGTAAAATTGGAACATGCAGTGGCACGGTGGCAGCGCCATGTTGTCAATTTCCGCCACATTCCAAGCATTAACCAGCAGTCTTCGTGAATTTGGATTTGTTTTGATTTGGTCGATGAGTTCGCTAATCTGATCAACAGTTTTACCGTCAGCCCCTGTCCATGAACGCCATTGGTGACCATAAACAGGACCCAATTCTCCGTTTTCATCGGCCCATTCATTCCAAATACGAACACCATTCTCCTGTAAATATCGAACGTTAGTATCACCGTTTAAAAACCAAAGTAGTTCAAAGATAATTGATTTTAAATGCAGCTTTTTCGTAGTCATGAGCGGAAACCCTTCCGCTAAATTAAATCTCATTTGATACCCGAAGGTACTAATCGTTCCTGTACCTGTTCGGTCGCCCTTTACGTTTCCATTTTCAAGGACATGCTTACACAAATCTAAATATTGCTTCACCCCGGACAACTCCCTTAACTTCAATTCATCTTAATTTATTTTAGTGAAGGCTGGCTATAAATTCAAATGTTTTCGGTGCTTTCGTCCGTAATAGTTCTTTCGAATCAGCATTTAAATAGTACATTGCAAAAGTCTCTGCAAAATATTCTTCTGGATATTGAAAATAACTGTTTCCCGGAAACAATTGTTCATGTTCCAATTCCAACATATTCAAAAATTCTTTCGAACCACTAATTTCATTAAACACATAATGATCGATGGAATGTGCCAGTTCATGTAATTCCAAATTTATAGAGCCGTGGCCATGCCCTTTATCACTCGCACCGATTTTAACCAATACCACCTTCGAACCGCCAATCCCAGGGACTTCATCCCAGGTTACATTATTGGTATATCCTCTTGGAATTTTCCCTTTTAGATGACTTGCTGTCGGATTATCTGTAAGTCTTCCGGTAAAGAGTTTCAAGCGGATTCCGTGTTTTTTTACTTTTTTTAAAATAGAGTCGTGGATGGAATCAATTCTGTTAATCATTACAGCCGCTTCTTTTTGATCAAAACTTTTCTTAGGTAAGACAATAATTTGATCGAGAAGTGATAATGATTGATCAACTTTAAGGGATTGGTAGAGTACAGAATTCGTCGAATAATCTCCAAGCCAAACACCATCATACGATGCTTGCGAAGTAGTGATTGATGATAGAAACAATCCAGCGATTAATACTGAAACGATAGTTTTTCGCACCCTATCATCCCCTTGTCATTTCATAGATTACTTGAATTATAACATGGGAACGCGAATGCGGTTTCGGAAAATTATAAGGAATTACTGGATAAAAAAAGGGAAGAAGCTGCCATAACGGCAGCTTCTTAAAGTTACACTTCTAAACCATAATTTCGGCAAAGGGCTGCTAATCCACCTGCAAAACCGCTGCCAATTGCATTAAATTTCCAATCGCCATTATGACGATAGAGTTCACAAAAAACAACGGCTGTCTCTACGGAAAAGTCCTCGCCAAGATCAAAGCGCAATATCTCATTTTCCGTATCTTCATCAACTAGGCGAACAAAAGCGTTGGATACTTGGCCGAAATTTTGAAATCTTGCCTCTGCATCATGTATGGTTACTGTAATGGCGATCCGGTGCACATGTGATGGGACTTTACTGAAATCAATCTTGATCTGTTCATCGTCTCCGTCACCTTCACCCGTTCGATTATCTCCTGTATGCTCAACCGAACCTGAAGGGTGGACGAGCTGATTGTAAAAAATAAAGTCCGAATCGTTTACGACTCTGCCATTTGCGTCAGCTAAAAACGCCGATGCATCCAAGTCAAAGTCATTTCCGCCATGATAACGATTCGTATCCCAGCCGAGGCCCACAACTACTTTCGTTAAGCCTGGGTTTGTTTTTGTTAAATCAATTCTTTGCCCCTTTGACAAGTTAATACCCAAAAGGAATCACCTCTATTTGAACTTTTTACCCTACTTAACTAAAGGAACGAACGACTTCACTAAGGCTTGCTGCATTTGTACCACTGCCGATTGCTGCAAACTTCCATTCATTGCCGTGACGGTAAATTTCTCCTGTCACAAGGCATGTTAGACCGCTGTAATTGTCTGTTAGGTTGTAGTGAAGTAACTCTTGATTATTTCCTGGATTTACAACCCTGATAAATGCATTTTTAATCATTCCAAAATGCTGCTTTCTCTTAACACAGTCGTAAATATTTACAACGAAAACAAGTTTCTGAATATTGGCCGGAACACGGCTTAAATCGATCATTACCTGCTCGTCATCGCCGTCACCATCGCCTGTTAGATTATCTCCTGAGTGTTGTACACTGCCATCATTGCTACGCAAGTTTCCGAAGTAAATGACATCTTTGTTGTTTTGAAGCTTATCGTTTGCGCCCAGCATAATAACTGAGGCATCACAGTCCACATTAGCCGCACTGCCGCCGCCAAACAAGCCTCCGAATAAGCCGCCTCCACCGCCGCTTTGAACTGGGTCCCAGCCTAAACCGACCATGATTTTAGATAATCCAGGATTACTCTTTGTTAAATCCACTCGTTGACCTTTTTGTAAATTAATAGCCAAATTAATCACTCCTATTAGAAATTTTTATATTTTTAAGCACTTTAAACTTGGCTGTTGATTTCCGCTCCAGGCACTTCGCTTTCCGCGGGCGTTCCGGCGAGCCTCCTCGGCGCTAAAGCGCCTGTGGGGTCTCCCCTGTCCCGTACTCCCGCAGGAGTCTCGCGCCTTCCTCTCCAATCAACAGTGGCAATATCAACAAAAATCTTATTTAAGATTGCTTCAATTTTTTAAAGTTATCTTGCAGCTGTTCTAGACGTTTTGTGCCCTCCACCCGCATTCGTTTATTTTCCTCTTCAATCGCCTTTGTTTCCTGCATACCCTTTATGATAATGTTCCAAGATTCTTCAATCGTTTCAATTTTAATACTTGGACCACCAGCTAGTCTCGCAATATCGGTGCTTTGCTGCGAAATGTTCTGCGCATTCTTAAGAAGCATTTCGTTTGTCCTGCGGTCTAATTCACTCATCGAATCAGCCACTAGCTTTTGTCTTTTCGCTGCCATCGCTTGAATTAACCCATTCTTAAAAATCGGAATGGTCGTGACAAATGCCGAATTAATTTTACCAATCAGTTTCGTATTTCCTCTTTGTAAAAGGCGAATCTGAGGAGCAGTTTGCAGAGCAACCATTTTTGCCATTTCCAAATCATAGATGCGCTGTTCCAATAACTCAATAACATTTTTAAGCGAGTCCAATTGCATGGAGGCCATCTGATCACCAGCTGCTGTCCGTGCTTCAAGCTGTGGAAGTTGATTATTCTTTAATTCCTCTACTTTTATTTCACCAGCAACAATATATTTTTCAAGTGTCAAATAGTATTGATAGTTTTGCTCATACATTTGTTCGAGCATATTGGTTGAATCAACCATTTCATGCTGATATTTGGATATTTCTATGTATACCTTATCAATTTCAGAGCCCATGGTTTGGTACTTGCCAAACAGCTTTTCAACCATCTTTTCACCCTTTTTAAAGAGCTTTCCGAAAAGTCCGCCTGACGTCTTTTGAAAGTCTTTTGCATCAAACTTATCCATGATGCGGCCCAGTTGCTTAAGGAGTTCACCTGAGTCCTCTACTTTCGTTGTCCGCATATTATTTAATATCTGGTCAGAAAAACGGGAAATTTGAACAGCAGGTTCCTTCCCAAACTCTAGCACTTGAATCTGGTCACGTTCATCAATTGTACGGGCCAAATTTTGAATTTCTGGTTCTTTCCGAAGTGCAAGTTTAATGTCAGAAACTTTCGTTTCTGTGAGGATGTCATCTGTACCTGCGGGCGTTAAGCCGCTTGATGGATTAGGCGTAAGATTCACTTATTAATCTCCCCTTAAATTTTTTAAGATTCCTTGGAAAAGCCCTTTTTTGAAAATGGACGGTTCCTTAAACTCCAATTCAAAAACAACATCTTCGAGCCAATGCTTATCAAATAACCGTTCGTCTAGAAAATTTTCAATATCATTATGGCCAGGAGGATTATAAAGGATGATATCGATCCCAAATTGATTTAAAAGTAAAAGCAGTGCTGCATCGGACCTTGTCAGCATACCAGCTAGTTCATTATTAAAAATGATTAATTTCGGTACATGTTGGGAGTAGTCAAATTTCTCTATCAACTGAATAATCGGCTTAGGCATAAACAAGGCCTGCGTAAATAAATACATTTTTACGTCTTCTATCGTTTCCGTTGGCAGGGGCTTAAAACCTGGTTTATCACATATTCTTCTCACCGCGTTAGCAATTCCCTTTTGTAAGCCGGTTGATAGGAACGAGTAAGGCCAATAATGTGACTTCATCATGATTTCAGGGTTAATCAAGCCATCCTTTCCGTATGCATTTCGATAATGAAAGCGAAAATCACTTGTGCTTTCCATCGTGATCGGCAAGCGGCGAATCAGTAAACTATGATCTAATTCACTCAGTGATTGCAAGCGGTCCCAGTACTCTTTACGATTCTTACTCACACCCTGAACCTTAGCAAAGATGGAAGGAATTTTAACTTGTCCGTTCCCTACCTCAAAATCAGGCCTAATCATTGCTATTTCTTTTCCAAGGATAAAAAGTTCATCATACGTGGTTTTTAACGTAATCGAAGATGGTGTGTAATCCCTTAATTGCCATGGCTTGTAAAGGCCAGAACCCTCTTGGTTTAAAATGGTCTCTATTTCTTTGGAAGCACGGTAAGCAACCGTTGCTTTACGCGTGCGCTTTGCCTTAGGGAATGGTTCTGCAGGGATCCGATTAGGGTATTCATGAGAGAAAACCGGCTCACTCATCATCCCTTCTAAGATATCCTTACCTTCTGGGTGGAAAATGACCAGATCACAGCCTAGCTTTATTAAATAATATAAAAAATATTGGTGACTTTTCTTAAAATCGCCATACCACAAAAATTTTGGCAGTTCTTTTTGTGGATCGCACTTTTCCAAAACTGGCTCTAAATGATTGATGGACCATTTCACAAGATCAACCAGAACCCGCCTTAAATCATGGTTGACTAAACCGTCTTTTTCAACCTTCGCGAACATCTCTAATGTTGCAATCATCGCTTCGCGCAGTTTCCGATGAATAACAGGGACCCTGGATTTCAACAATAGCTGTTCCCCTTCAAGAAAAGCTGTAAATCGGTTGATGGACAGCTTTTGTTCTCGATGGATATTGATGACTTTTTGAATGGATTGAAAGTGATGGTTATTAATCGTTTTATCCAGTGACTCTTCGCTTAATAAATGCAGTTTCCATTCCGGATTATTCACATAATCAAAGAGCTGGTTATAATAGTGATCCTGGTCGATAGGTATTCCAAGGAACTTCCCAATTACTTGCCCAATGTGAATGGTGCCATTTTCTAATGAAAAATATGGCCGCTCTGGCAGTGGTTTCTTCAGCAAAGCCTGCCAATTTTCATATGAAAGGGCGACAGGTTGGGCCTTTAACTGATTATATGGTGGATTCATTCATAATCCCTTCCCTCTAGAAGCGAAAGCTTTTTTTTCAAGCGTTTAGAAAATTATGTAAGGTTTCCATAACATCATATCACAGTTATTTAATTGGTTCATTTGTTTATACGAAACTCCTTAAAAAATGTTTCATACAACTGGTAATTCCCTCATTTTTCACCTTTTTCCTTGTCCTTACATATTATTGAGTACTCACACTAAAGTAGGTGACTCAAATGCGTTTTTTATATAAGCGGCCGCGGATGGAGCAGATACAAGAGGAATTGGATACCGTTATGGATGTAATGGTTTCCGATGTTTTTGTTTATCTTGATTTATTTATTTTCAGTTTCATCTTTACGTTTCTACTATCTCCAATATTGCAATCATTAGCCTTGTCAGTCCTATTCTGCTTAGGAACGTATAGTTTATTTTCCTGTGTTTATTTTTTCGTTATTACACGAAAAGATAAAAAGATTAAATTGTAAGACGAAGCAGTTGTAGAAATTGCAGGATAATCTCCTCCCCTGCACCGATCCCCTTATTTTTTGTCAGAGTATAATCATTGGTGCCTGACACCCTTGCCAGTTCCCCATGGGACGGGACAAAACGATAGTGGCAGGTTTTCAGAAAGTCCCAATCTAGTATGGAGTCCCCCGCACCAGCAATTACTTTCATTCCTTCTCGTTTTGAGATATATTCAAGAGCGTCCCCTTTGCTAATTGCTCGAGGGATAAAGTAGAGTTTTCTTCCTTGTAAGGAGATTCTCCATCCATTTAGAACTGCCACTTCATGAATCACTTGGAGATCAGAAGCAGGTGGAAGACTGTTCAAAATGAAATAGAAAAATAAATTCTCCGCCTGCTTCATTTGCCCATCAAAGATGAAACCTTCCTTCTTCAGCTTAGTTAGCAGCAGCTCTTGGGTAACTGATTCCTCAGTCATACGATTGATAATATGTGCTGACCAATCTTTCAACAACATACCCTGATAAATGATATTGGCCCCATTTGAAGTGATTGCATATTTAATTGGAATGTCATCCTTAAAAATTTGAAAACGGTTAAATTGTTCTGTTGTCCTTGTAGTAACTGGAATAAATAAAGTATTCATTGCTAACTCTTTTAATGCTGAATAGGATGTTTCAGTCATGTAGGCAACCCAGTTATCGTCTTTTCTTTCAACTGGTTTAAGGACGATCGGATCATCGTTACCTAGATCCTCGATCGCCCGTTGCGAATAAACTATTGTACGGTCTAGGTCAGATGCAAAAATCATTGGTTACTCACCTTAACCGATTTTATTAAGCCGCAGCATAAATACTTTAAATTTGGATATGGTACGACTTCTACTCCCTTTTCTTCTGCGAGCATTAGAATATGTTTGACGAATGGACTTGAAGGATCGCGCATTAGAATTTTCCATGGAACCCTGCGAAGTAATACTCTCGTTGTTTCTCCAACCCCTGGTTTAATAAAATGAGGGCTTTCAATGCCAAATTCAGTTTGAATTCGTTTGACGTCCTCCATACCTAGGAATCCCGTTTCTATTCTTTCGACAACCATGTTTCGAGCGACTTCAGCCGCTTCCACAGAAATGCTTTCAAATTCCCTACTAATCAAATCAATATATTCATTGGAAACATCGATGGGAATCAATTCCTGATAATACTTCGCTCCATGGAAATCATCCTTGCCGATATATAAATCATTTAAAACAGTTCTGCTTACCAACCCAGATACGGTTGAGTTAAGACAAGCACTTGGGATTAAAAAATCTTCCCTTGTCCCAAACAATGTCGTGCAATAGCCGGGATCGGCAATTACTGCCAATGTGTCATCCAGTGAGACCCCGTAATTTTTTTTGTACTCGTGACAGGCTTTTGTCAATTCTTTCGAAATGGCCCCCTTACCCGTCCATCCATCAACAAACTGAATTTCAGCATTTGGGTGTTGAGTTAAAATGTACTTCAAGGCATTTTCATCGACCCCTCTATCACGAATGATAGAAATACTATAATGCGGCACTGAAACATGGTAGTTCATCTGTATATATCTTTTTATCAAGATTCCAACCGGTGTTCCTGCACGTGCAAGGGACACGAGGACAGTCTTATCACCTTTCGATTGATAGATTCGTTCGGCAACAATCCCGATGCATAAGGCCACTTTTTGCTTATATTCCTTGAGAGTGGACCAGAATAAATCTACATAGGCTTTTGGCGGCTGGTACTCGATAGGTAACGATTCACTATAGTGAACACCTGATTGAACCTTTATTTCTCGATTCTCTGTGGTATCCTCTAAGGAAATCTCACTTAAATCCTTTAATAGAAATTGAACGTCCTCCGCGTTATAACTTCCGATGCTTGCTGGTTTATTGGTTGTGATTTTCATCTTGTTCCCCTCGATTATTAGAAAAATAGACGAGTCTAATCATCTTTATTCGTAATTTCTCCAGTTCTTTCAGAAGCGGCTGTATACTCTCTGATTCTACTTTTCTCTCCATGAAAACAAATAATTCATCGTAGAATCCTGGCGGGATGTTGTAAACAAAGTGAGTGATCGATAAATCTTCCGGATTTGGAAAAGACTCTCCGAACCTTGCCCCATAACCCACTTTGTTTTCAATAAAGATAGGGCTTCTGGTAGTCGATTGATATAAAATTCCACTGCCCAATAGAGACGCGAGTTTCATAGGAAGATACATAAATTCTCCGGTTCCTAAGCAAAGAGTCCTTTGCCCCGATCTTTTTTGATTCAATACTGCCGCAGCTAGAGAGGCTTTCTGGTGAAGATAATTATTGTCTGAACTACTAAGACCAAATCGCCCTGTTTCGTGAATAAATGCTGATTGATTCATTGGGTTATCCACAGAAAGGGTGGTGTTCGAAAAAAATGGAGATAGGTCAATCCATTCTACGGATGCCTTAGCATAATCTTCACTTTCGATGATTGGTGAATGATTCGCGATTTCTCGAATCTGCTTCACCTGGACAGTACCCGTTATCAGACTTACGACATTGATTTTTATACCAAGGTCCTGTTGAACCTGCTGAAATCTATTTCGATCCTGTTCTGAACGCCAATCCAAAATGGAAACGATCGTATAGACTTGTCTCGGAAATTTGCTATGAATCGATTCGATAATATTTAAGGCCGTTTTACCTGTGGTCAATTCATCATCAACAAGGATAATTTCTCGTCCATTTTGAATCATCTCCAACGGAATATAGCAGCGGTGGGATGTTGCATGAGAATGCTCTTCTTCAAAGGTAATTTCCGGTCTCACCTGCATGATTTCTTCCCGAGTGGTATGGAAATATTCGGCGTTTTGAAAACAATCAAAGAAAGCATGACCAAGGGCTGTGGCTGTTTCAGCAAAGCCAATCACTACTGGACAGACTTGTTCAGGAATAAACGCCTTACTCTTGTATAATTCTTCTCTATAAAACGAGGTTAATAGTTTCTCAGTTTCTACATATTTGATTCCCTTTACCATTTCAAAATATCTTGCACCTAGGAGGGCAGCAGTCAACAGCCCTTTATGGGGATTTACCGGTAAGTGTTTACCCAGCACCTTACTTACGAAAAGGAAAGAACGCTTCTTATTGATCCTTGCCGCCATGGTAAATAACTCTTGGATCGGCAGCTCATACGGATTTTCAGTCACTTCAATCTCGGTCTCAATCGAGTCTAAAATATTATACGTATACTTCTTTTTTGATAAGGTCAATGGTTGTGAATTCTTCATGCAGCACCCCGTATAACTTTGATTTTAAGATGGTTTTTTTAGCCCAATAATAGTGAGGTTTAATCTCATTCATTTTATTTGCAAAATTACTTTTCATCACGCCAATTTCTCCTGTAGCCGCTTCTATGATATTGCTGGCATCAATGAATTCTTCGTAGGAAACCACATTAAGGGCTTGAACGACTTTGATATGTGTGGGATGGATAATCGTTTTTCCTGTTAGCCCGTTTGCGATATCCATGAGGATTTCCTGAATTAATCCATCCATATGATCATCAATTAATTTTGCCCGCCATTTCAGCCCTTCATCACCATACTTTTCACGAAAAGGGGTTTGCCTTAACTGTGGCTTGAGCATTCTTTTTTTCGCAGAAAAATACTCCCATACAGGACCAGAAACAACGTAGGGACTGTCAAAACGTTGAAAGACGTTAATTATGTCAGAAATGCAATCTCTCAAAACAGCAATATCATACACCGTTGTATCTGCACTTCGGCGTATTCCATATAATCCACAAAAATCGGTCGCCCCAATTCGTACATTTAGAATATATTCCTTGTAACGATCAAGTAGAGTTTTTATACTTATTAATTCTTCCATTCTCGTTTCTTTTTGGATGACCTTAGCTGTCTCCAAAACTGGCATAGCATAAAATGGATGCTGCTTAGTATGTAAACTGCTTACCTCTAATAATAGTTCTTCACCTGTTTCGGCGCTGAATTTTGGAAGAACTACTCCCGTCAGAAGATGAATGGCATCAGCTAATTGAGCCGTTACCCTTTTAAACTGCTCAACATTTCGAATTCGGATAAACATGAGTGGGAGATCCGTATAGCTTAGGAATCCCTTATTTATTTCAGCATGTAACTTTACCAATTCATGGATGAGCATTGCTTCCGCATCCGTTACCTCGTGATCCCCTACGGCATCTTCTAAGTCGATGACAAGAGAGGTTAATCCTTCATGTTTTTTGGATAGTATTTCTTGATGAATATTTGGGCGTGTCGCTGGCATATAAAGAGTAGCTCCTAAACCATAGGATAGGAGTTCACGGTTAGAATATTTAGTAAATGTCTGCGGTTTTTGAAAGAAGAAGCGTTTAATTTCATCCTGGTAAAAGTATGTAAAAAATTCCATAACCAATTTCTCCTCTTTTAAAGCTAAAAAATAGAGGAGACGGACTCTCGTCAGCTCCCCTTTTTAATCAATAGATTATGATTGGTTTTGTTTACTGGCTTCCTTCTTCTTATTCATGAAGTGAACAATAAAGGTAGCTCCAAATGTTATAGCGAGTATAATAAAGAAATGTAATGATTCAATATGAATGTTAAATAATGGTAAGGTTAGTGCCATCTTAATAGAAATAATCAGAATTAAGATATAAGCAGTGGTTTCAAGTTCTGGAATTCTGTCAATTAAGGTAAGGAATACACCAGCAACACCTCGCATCATTAACACACCGAGGATACCACCTACAAACAGAATCCAAACTTGGTTGCTGACTCCAAATGCAGCAAGTACGCTATCGACCGAGAAAGCAATATCCATTAATTCAACTGCTGCTACGGTTCCCCAGAAGGTACCAAATAAACGGATTAGTAAGCCGCCTTGATTAATTCCTTCTGCTTCCTCTTCATCATGACCTGTATCGCCTTTACGCTTATCGATGAAATACTTAATCGCTAACCAAGCAAGATATGCTGCCCCAAGAGCTTTGATGACCCAAAACTTGATTAAGTATACTCCAATTCCAATTGCGATAAATCGGAATATATATGCACCTAATAAACCATAGAATAAAGCTCTTTTCCGCTTTTCAGGCGGCAAGTGTTTAACCATTACGGCCAAGACAAGCGCGTTATCCGCAGAAAGCAGCCCTTCTAAAATAATAAGAGTCCCAATAAGTCCCCAGCTGACCGGATCTGATAATATCTTACCCCACATATCTAAATCAAAAAATTGTGCATATGTGTCCAAGATATGATTAATAACTGACATTTAGAATAATTCCTCCCAAGTTGTTAAGAAAGTTTTTGTAAAAAGACCCAGTATAAAACTGGATCTTTCACAATTAACAATTAACCAATTTGTAAGCCGAAGTCTGTGGCAAGTGCCGCTAAACCACCTTGATAGCCGCTGCCAATGGCACTGAATTTCCATTCACCATTGTGGCGATATAATTCCCCGACAACAATAGCTGTTTCAATTGAGAAGTCCTCACCTAAATCATAGCGGATTAATTCTTCTCCATTGGCTTCATTATAGATGCGGGCATAGGCATTTGAAACCTGACCAAAGTTTTGATTTCTGCTATCAGCATCATGAATCGTAATCGTAAAGGCAATCCTCTGAATATTAGCAGGGATCGATGTAAGATTTACTTGCACACCCTCATCATCACCATCTCCAGCTCCTGTGCGATTATCACCAGTATGTACAACAGCACCATTTGCTCCTTGGGGATTATTATAGAAAATAAAGTCAGTTTCATTCGTTACTTTTCCATTTTCTCCTAATAAGAAAACAGATGAATCTAAATCAAAATCATTACCGCCATCATATTTGTTCGTGTCCCATCCAAGTCCAACTACCACGTTTGTTAATCCTGGATTGGTTTTTGTTAAATCCACTTTTTGACCTTTTGATAAACTTACTGCCATTTTTCATTCCTCCATTTTAGGTAATAGTCTATTTACGAGTTTGTCATAAAAAGGTTTCAATTATTATAATAAATTTTTTTTGTGCTTATTAGCAAATCACTTTAACTCATCCATTTGGGTGGTGTATTTTTAGCCCAATAAATGGCACCTAATTCATGGTGATTCTGGAAATCATCATGATAGGTGTGATAATGAAAATTAAACCAATAGCCTTCTTGTGGCGGATTATCACGTCTCACATGGAAACGAAGGACATCTTTACCGGTTCCTCGATTATTAATATTAAATATTTTCTCCGAATGGCCTGCCCCGGGATGTTCTGTAATAGTGAGATTTTTTAAATCTTCTTCAGGAAATTGAATGGCCATTTCCTCAAGAGCTCTTTCGATATTCGGTAAAATAATTTCTTTGAATTCATTTTCGATGACAGGCTTTATTTTAGTACCAAATTTCTGATAGGACTGGATTTCCGCCTGTTTCATCAGTTCCTCTATAAATTTATCTCTATCAAACTTAGCTGTTTCCTCAAACCTGTTCTCTTTTCCATAGGCATTTTCTGTTGACGGTGCTTCAAACACATCACGATCCGTGAGATTCTCTGCGTTTATATGGTCTATTAACTGTGTTGGTGTAACAAGTCCAAAAGTTAAAACGGATACTAGTACAAATAACGTTTTACGAACCCAATTGTTCATTATTAATCACCTATTTCTTTATCTATTTTCTATTATTATCTTAAATTAGTTATTATAGAAAATATTATACTTCTTTTTTCACATAATTGGAAAAATTTCCGTCCAACACTACATAAAAAAAAGGATGTCGGTTGACATCCTAATTAACAATGGGCTTCAAACGCCCCAAGTAAATTATGCATTACTGATTCCATCGGCATTCCTTCAATATCATGTCTTGGAATGAAATGAACAACTTTTTTATCCTTTAATAATGCCATTGAAGGAGATGATGGTTCAATTCCTTCAAAATACTCACGCATTTTTGCGGTTGCTTCTTTATCCTGTCCAGCAAACACGGTTACGATATGGTTCGGTTTTTTCTCGCTATTTAGGACAGCTTGCGTTGCCGCGGGACGAGCCAACCCAGCCGCACAACCACAAACGGAATTTACAACAACAAGCGTTGTTCCACTCACATTTTCCATAAATTGTTCTACCTCTTGTGCTGTTGCGAGCTCTTCAAAACCAGCTCTTGTTAATTCTTCGCGCATCGGTAAAACCATTTGTTTCATATATTCTTCATATGCATTTGACAATTTTAATCACTCCGTTTCGGTTCATCCACTTTAGAATACCTAATCTACTGCCTATTTGCAATTTTATTCAACGCTCTTCCTAGCTTCCGTCATTTGCTTCCAAACAGAACCCTTTGCTTCTGAGCCGCCTTCAATTCTTTCGATCGCCATTTTTATTTGCAAACTGACTTCAAACTCCGAATCATTTTCGGCAGCTTTTAATGCCGGAAGTGCCTTTGCATCACCCGCTTCATATAAAAACATAGCTGCCCGCCAGCGGACAAGCTTGCTTTTATCCTGCAATGCCTGCATCATTTCCTCTGTGGCTTCCGAAAACCCTAAATCTGATAGACAATCTCCTGCTGTCCTGCGAACAGTCACCGTTTTATCTTTCAGTGCCTTATATAGTAACGGCAATACTTTCTTTTCCTTGATCATACCGAGGTATACGGTTGCCAGCCTTCGAATCGAAGCTTTTTCATCTGATAACGCTTTTTCCAGGACAGGTAAATCCTTTAGTTCTGGGTCATCCATTTGTTCAAGAACCTGATAGCGAATTTGCCAATCCGGATTATCTAACTCTTCTATTGATACTTTTTTGCGCTTCTTACTATATTTTAATTCAGGCTTAGGATCCGTGGATTGAGCTTTTGCAACCAATTCTTCAAGCCGCACCTCAGGATAGGCAGCAATAAGTTCGTCCACCACTTCCTGTCCGATCTGCTCAAACTCTCCATAGCGGACGCCTTGATTTTGCCACTTTCTAAGTAAAAGATAATGATCATCAGGCAGCTGTGCCCGTTCTCTTGCTTTTAAAAAGTATTCCGGCATTCCAAATCGTTTTTCTGATGTGCCGTCCGTAAGCTTTACTTGGAGCGGAATATCTTTAAACATCTGGATTTCAACCTTAATCTCACCAAAATGTTCGTTGATCTGATTGGTTTGGGTAATTTCCTCCGCTTTTTCTCCAAATGCTTGGCGTACTTGCGGCAATAATTCCTTCCAATCATATTTCGCATTTCGTTCAATGGCAAGGAAATCTGCCACATGATAAACACCTTTTATTCCATCAATATGAAGGATAGCTTGAAACATTGCTGGAGCATCAGCAGCAGTTTCTTTTTTATAATTATGGCTTTTCCCCATGGGAAGTTCTTCATCTAAAATGATTTTCATTGTATTTGGACTTGGCGTTGGTTCAATTGCCTTAATTTTCAACACGACCACCTCATTCCTTTTCCGCAAGTTCGGCCAAGTATGACCAGCGCTCGATTAAATGCTCAAGTTTCTCGTTCAATTCAGTTTCTTGCTTCATTAAGTCTTGTGCCTTTGTAAAATCACTGCCTGTCTTTGCCATTTCTGAAGCTATTTCTTCCAGGCGGGTTTCCGTTGTCTCGATGTCTTCATCAATGGATTCCCATTCTTTTTTCTCTGAATAGGTCATTCTTTTCTTTTTTTCTTTTTCAATTGGTTTTGTTGGCTTAGCGGTAACAGTGACTGTTTTTTGTGCCTCTAATGCCGATTCCTTTTCAAGATACTCTGTGTAATTTCCATAGAAGGATTCAATTGCCCCTTCCCCTTGTAGAACGAGAAGCTGCTCAGCCACCTTATCTAAGAAATAGCGGTCATGGGAAACTGTAATCACCACTCCTGGAAATTCCTCTAAATAATCTTCGAGAACGGTCAGTGTCTGTGTATCAAGGTCATTTGTAGGTTCGTCCAATAGAAGCACATTTGGTGCTGTCATTAGTATTTTCAATAAGTATAAACGTCGTTTTTCACCACCCGATAACTTGCGGATTGGTGTACCGTGCGTAAATGGCGGAAACAAAAAGCGTTCGAGCATTTGCGCCGCTGAGATTGTTTTACCATCCGAGGTGTTTACAACTTCGGCTGTCTCTTTAATGTATTCAATCATCCGCTTATTTTCATCCATGTCTTCACTTTCCTGGGTATAATAAGCGATTTTCACGGTCTGACCCATGATGAATTCCCCTTCATCCAGCGGGATTTGTTTAGCAAGAATATTTAACAGAGTTGATTTACCGGTCCCATTCTTCCCGATAATCCCCATTCTGTCCCCAGGTTTTACTAACAAATTAAAGTGATTTAGGATTGTTCTTGAACCGAATCGCTTGGAAGCATCCTTCAGTTCAAATACTTGTTTTCCAAGACGGCTTCCATTTAGAGTAATGTCAAGTTTTTCAGTAGCTGGTTTTCCGTTAGTAACCTTCTCATCCAGCTCTTCAAATCGTTGAATCCTGGCTTTTTGTTTTGTTGTTCTTGCTTTTGCACCGCGCCGGATCCATTCAAGTTCTCTTCTGAAAAGATTTTTTCTTTTTTCAAAAGTCGCTGCCTCATTCTCTTCACGAATCGCTTTTGCTTCTAAAAAGGCTGCATAATTGCCTTTATAACTATATATTTGACCGCCATCTAGTTCAAACATCCGATTGGCCACTCGGTCTAAAAAGTAACGGTCGTGAGTGACAAGCAAAATCGAACCACTATATCTGCTTAAGTAATCTTCCAACCATTTCACTGAATCAAAATCAAGATGGTTAGTTGGTTCATCTAAAATAAGTAAATCAGGTTCAGCAATCAAAACTTGTGCTAATGCGACTCGCTTCTTTTGCCCCCCTGACATCTCACCGATTCTTTTTGTAAAATCTTCAATCCCTAATTTCGTTAAAATCGATTTCGCATTTGTGCTTGCATCCCAGGCATTTAGCGCATCCATCTGCTTTTGCAAACGAAAAAGGTCTTCTTGGATTTTCGTATCATTTGGAGAATTAGTAAGCTCCAGCAATGTTTTTTCATAGGAACGCATTAGTTTGAGAATTGGGGCTTCACCATGAAAAACCTGTTCTAGCACTGTTTTATCCCCATCTAAATCTGGCTGCTGGTTTAAAAATGTAATTGAATAATCTTTGCTTGTCATAATTTTGCCTTCGTCCGGCGTATCCAGCTCAGCAATAATTTTTAAAAGTGATGATTTACCAGTCCCATTTACTCCGATTAACCCGACACGCTCTTTTTCTCCAATCGTAAAGGAAATAGAGTTAAAGAGTTGTTTTTCCCCATAAGTTTTCGAAACATTTTCAACTGTGAGCATTTTCATACTTGTCCATCCCATTCTCGGTAAAATTGTTCTAAAAAAGTTACCATCATTTGTTGACGACTCTCTGCCATTTTTCGAGCAGTATCTGTATTTAGTAAGTCTTTCAATTTAAGCAGTTTTTCATAAAAATGATGAACACTTGTCGATTTCCCTTTTCGATACTCTTCTAAAGTCATTTCATTTCTTACAGAAATGCTTGGGTCATAGATGGATTGCCCTTTTTTGCCGCCGTAGGCAAACGCCCTCGCAATCCCGATGGCTCCAATCGCATCTAAACGGTCAGCATCCTGAACAATTCTTGCTTCAATCGTGGACAGTGTTGTCGTTTGTCCACCCTTAAAGGAAATCGTTGCGATAATCTGTTTTATATGTCTTTTATCATGATCTGTCAGTGGAAGGGTTTGTAAAAAGGATTCCAGTTTTTCTTCCCCTATTTCACTGCTTTCATTGAGCTTTTCATCTGATATGTCATGGAGGAGGGCCGCCATTTCAATAATGAAAGGATCTCCTGCCGTTTCTTCCTTGCAAATATGTAGGGCATTTCTTCGAACACGATCCACATGAAACCAATCGTGGCCAGTAGCATCTTCCCCTAATTCGTTGCGGACATAATTTTCTGTTTGTTCTATCACTTGGTTTTTCATTTTCCCGAACACCCACTTTCACCCTTGCTATTTTATCATGAAAAACAAATAAAAAATAACCCCGAAGAATCGGGATTATTTTTTATTTGCCTGACGTCCACTTTTTTTCTGACTTTGCGATTTGGTATTACCAATCTGAAATTCACTGCCGAGTTCGATATCATTTCGTTTGTCTTGTTTTTCAATTTGCTCTCTCGTTTGGTTCGCATTTTGTTTACCCTGCTTACTAATTGTGCATCTTCCTCTCATTTAAAATTGAATGCAAAATTAGTATGCTCCGTTCAAGAAAAAGTTATTTCAATCCATTGTGCCAGCTAATCCCAAGCGTATTTTCACCTGCATGTACGCCAATCACTGCACCTAAGGGACAACAAACTATCTTTAAATCAGGAAATTCCTTGCTGATTTCATTTTCCCAATTGGTCGCCTGTTCCTCATGCAATCCATATAAAATATATACTTCTTTAAAGTGATGCTGCTCGTAGGATGATCGTAAATAATCCAATATTCTTTCTTTCGCCTTTTTCTCACTTCTTGCTTTTTCTTTTACATTCAATGCCCCGTCTACGATGGATATAATCGGTTTAACATTAAGCATACTGCCGAGAAAGAATTTCAAGCCTGACATTCTGCCACTTCGGTGGAGTTGTTCTAAACTTCCCACAAGGACATAAGTCTCGTTCGTTTTCTTTATCCTTTCAAGTTGGTCGATTACCGATTCGAGACTAGCACCAGCCTCTAGCAAAGCTATTCCCTCTTTAAGCAAGGCCGTTAGCGGATAAGTAAGAATGGTAGAATCAAACGTGGTAACCGGAATATCAACCAATTTTGCTGCCTGCTCACTTGAAGATACCGTACCACTTAACTTTCCTGATAAAAGTACAGCAACCACTTGGTCATAATCCTCTGACAATTTTTCGTATAGCGCTTGAAATGCCCCGATAGAGGGCTGTGATGTTTTTGGAGGATTTTTAAGCTGCTTTAGTCGATCAAATAATTGAGCAGATGTTAAGTCAATCCCATCTGAATATTCCTCGCCATCAAGTAAAATTGTTAACGGTATAGTATATAAATCCGGATGATTTCTTAATTCTTCATCTAAATAGGCCGTACTATCTGTAACCCATGCCGTTTTGATCAACTTCATCTCCCCTTTTAATAATTTTGAACTAGTATGTAAATTAATCGTACATAAAAATTAGAATATTGTAAATATTATAAGAACAATAATAAAACCAGCCTTCATTAAGAAAAGCTGGTTTTGGATTTTTAACTGATTTCCTCGTTTAGTTTCTTTAGCGTTGTGATGATAAACTCCGTCATTTCGACTAGGTCCTCGATTTGGTCTTCATGAATCAGCCGGTCAAATTCAATCTTTATTATAAGAGCTTGCGTTGGATCAATGCTTAACGGATCATAGAGTACTCTTTGAGTTATTGGTCTGGTCGGCCCCCAAATATCCTCTAGGAGGGCTTTTAGTGCCGTAAAATCCATGTCCAATTCATCTTTGGCTGTTTGAAATTGCAGACTTAATATACATCCTGCCTGCTCCTCTGATTGTAAGGATGGTAAAAGCTCCGCGGCTAAATTAACAAGTCCTGATTGCAGTTCGATTGTCGCCGTTACCTTTTTTTCGGGTAACTGGAACGAAATGTCAAATGTTCGTGACATTTTAGCCATATTAACGGAATCGTTTCGATCGGTAATTACGATCTCTCCACTAATATCCAGATCATAAAGAGCCCCCTCAATCACTACTTTCATATTATCAAATGCGGTTGGATCAAACATAAACTTTCGACTCTCCTCTTAGAATAGCCCAATTGCATTCCCGTTTTCATCGACATCCATATTTAAGGCAGCCGGTTTTTTTGGTAATCCCGGCATCGTCATGACATCTCCTGTTAAGGCGACAATAAATCCAGCCCCGATTGATGGTTTAAATTCCCTGACTGTCACACTGAAATCCGAAGGTCTGCCTAACTTTGATGGATCATCAGATAAAGAGTACTGGGATTTCGCCATACAAACGGCCAAATTTGACCAGCCAAACTTTTCAAAATCAATTAATTGTTTTTTTGCTTTTGATGAAAATTCAACTTCGTTTCCACCATAAACTTTTTGAACAATTGTCCGAACTTTCTTTTCAATCGAATCAGATAAGTCATATAGCGGCTTAAAATGGTTTTCTTCCTTGCCCATTACAGCTAACAGTGTATTAGCAAGATCGATGCCGCCAGCTCCACCCTTTTCCCAGACTTCGGTTAAGGCAACGGGCACATTTTCTCTTTGGCACCATTCAAGTAAGGTGTCTACTTCCTGTTTGGTATCGGTGATGAATTTGTTAACAGCCACAACTACTGGTAATCCAAAGCTCTGAATGGTTTCAATATGTTTCTTTAGATTTGCAAAGCCAAGCGTTAATGATGGAATATTTTCATTAGCTAACTCACTTTTCACTACACCGCCATGCATTTTTAAGGCACGAATCGTTGCAACAATAACAACAGCCTCCGGTTTAATACCTGCACTTCTCGATTTTATATGTAAAAATTTTTCTGCACCCAAATCAGCACCAAACCCTGCTTCTGTAATAACATAATCCGCTAATTTAGCTGCTGTAGTTGTAGCAATTACACTGTTACATCCATGGGCAATATTTGCAAATGGACCGCCATGAATTAGGGCTGGTGTATGTTCAATTGTTTGTACAAGGTTGGGTTTAACCGCATCTTTTAACAATAACGTTAAAGCACCTTCCACCCCTAGGTCCCCAACAGTCACTGGATTCTTATCATAATTATAAGCTACAACCATCCGTGATAATCGTAATTTTAAATCTCCTAAGTCTGTGGCTAAACATAGAACCGCCATAATTTCTGATGCGACCGTAATATCAAAACCATCTTCCCGCGGCACCCCTTGTAACGGGCCGCCAAGACCGATAATTACTTTTCTTAAAGCTCTGTCATTTAAATCTACTGCCCGTTTCCAGACAATTCTGCGTTGATCAATGTTAAGTTCGTTACCCTGTTGGAGATGATTATCGATTAATGCTGCGAGTGCATTGTTTGCAGTCGTTATCGCGTGAAGATCTCCAGTAAAGTGTAGATTGATATCTTCCATTGGCAGGACTTGTGAGTACCCGCCACCAGTCGCTCCGCCTTTAATACCCATAGTAGGGCCTAGGGAAGGCTCTCTTATAGCAATCATTGTTTTTTTACCAAGTTGATTGAAAGCATCGGCCAGTCCAACCGTCACGGTTGACTTTCCTTCGCCAGCCGGTGTTGGATTAATGGAAGTGACAAGAATTATTTTCCCACTTTCCTTTGTTTTCAGTTTAGAAAGAGCTTCGTTTGAAATTTTGGCCTTGTATTTACCAAAGAGCTCTAAATCATCCGCTTCCAGACCAATTTTTTCTGCTATTTCAACAATTGGTCTCATCTCTGAATCTTGTGCAATTTCAATGTCTGATTTCACTATTGTTTTTAATACCACCTTTATCCCCCGCATTCAGCATTAGAATTGACCTACGGTTTCATTGTATCAAAAAAGCGCTTTCAATCCGATTGTTAATTATGAACAAATTATTATCTTTTCTGAATTTAGAATAATGTTTATAATATAAATATTAAATATTATAAATATTCATTGACTTCATGTCGTATGTAGTAGTTATATTAATGGATGTAGTATTTAGATAAACGCATGAAATTAAACCAGAAAAGGGGATGGTCACTTGCCAATTAACATTCCAAAACTTCTTCCAGCAAGGGAAATTCTTGAAACAGAAAATATCTTCATCATGGACAATGAACGTGCAATTGCTCAGGACATCAGACCGTTAAATATACTCATTCTGAATTTAATGCCTGAAAAAGAAAGAGCAGAAACACAGCTTTTACGATTATTAGGGAACTCGCCCTTACAAGTAAATGTTAATTTTTTAAAAACGAATTCATATGAATCTACCCATACGAGTAAACAGCATCTCGAACAGTTTTACACAACATTTTCACAAGTGAAGAACCTGAAATTTGACGGGATGATTATTACTGGTGCTCCGGTGGAGCTGTTAGAATTTGATCAAGTGAAATATTGGTCAGAGTTAACAGAAATAATGGATTGGGCCAATGATAATGTCACTTCGACACTACATATTTGTTGGGGAGCCCAAGCTGCACTACACTATCATTACGGAATTGGTAAATTTGAATTACAGAGAAAATGCTCCGGAATTTATGCCCACCGGATTTTTGAACAAAATGATATTTTGCTTCGTGGTTTTGATGATCAGTTTTACGCTCCGCATTCCCGTTATACAGATGTTTCGATCGAAGCGATTAAAAAGAATACAGACTTAAAATTATTAGCTGCCTCAGATGATGCTGGAGCCTTATTAATTGCATCTCGCGACAGAAAGCATGTCATGATTACCGGTCATTTAGAATATGAATCAGATTCGCTGGCACAGGAATACGAAAGGGATGTGAATAAGGGCCTTGAAATCCATATTCCCGAAAACTACTTCCCAAATAATGATCCAACCCAACCGCCAATAAATCGCTGGCGGTCCCATGGCCACTTATTCTTTTCAAACTGGCTCAATTATTATGTCTACCAAGAAACTCCTTTTTTTTGGAGTTAGCAGAAAGCATCGGAAAATAACTTCCGATGCTTTTTTAAGTTTATTTTTTGTAAAAATAGAAAGAATATAGAGAACGTAAGAGGATTCAAAAAAAATCTAAAAGGGGGAGTTTAAATGGAATCAATCGTCGCACTTCATCGCAATTACTTTGGTGAAATTATTAACTTCGTTACTTCCGAGGGAAGAATTATCTCGTATCGAAAGGCGTTACAAGAGGCTGAAGACGGTCTAATCCAAGGGGTTCAGGCGATAGAGGAAGAACATGGGAAAATGTCTTTAATACCAGAAAGCAGCCAATCTTTTGACCAGTTCCCAGATTTATATTAAAAGCACCTAGCTTTACATTTGCTAGGTGCTTTCTTCTTATTATTCATTTTCATTCTGCTTTTGAATTTCATTTAATGCTTCAATTCGCTTTTGATCCTCTTCAAAAAACTGAACAAGGTCACCAATTCGATCGATGGAATCCCAACTTAAATGGTGCTCAATCCCTTCAACATCGTTATAAATATTTTCATCTTTTACACCGATGATTTTTAGGAATTGCTCTAGCAAATCATGTCTAAAGACAAGGCGTTTACCAATCTTTTTACCCTTTGTTGTTAACACGAGACCTCTATATTTTTCATAAACTAAGTACTCATCTTTATCAAGCTTTTGCACCATTTTCGTTACTGAGGAGGGATGTACAGACAGCGCTTCGGCAATATCTGAGACCCGAGCGTATCCTTTTTCTTCGATCAATATATATATTTGTTCAATATAATCTTCCATACTTGGTGTTGGCATCCCTTACCCTCCAAAAAAATTACTCAACTAAAAGTGTACTATAATAAAAAAATAGTGACAAGGAACTTTATCATTTATCTATAAATACTTCCTTATTTTGAGGCTTTTGTTCAAATAAAAATTTGACCCTTTTTTCAGATTCGTCTAAATAAAGCCGGGCATTAAAAGTTTTTTCTTTATTAACAAACCCTTCAATCAGCTCTGTTTTCCCTTCTGATAATAGAAGCTTAATATTCTTTTGCGTAATGTTTTTACCTAAAATTTTCTTGGATATAGTAAAGTCACAATGATTTTTTTGGTAATTGGAACAGCCGTAAAAACTGCCCTTGTCCACTACCGACCCCTCACATTTTTTACAAGTCCCTAGTTTGGCAGCTGACTGCTTTCTTCCCTTTTGCTTTCCTGGTGCAAAATTTTCACGCATTTCATCTGAAAACGACCAATTTGCCGCTTGGTCTATACTAGACGTAATTAAATGAAAAACCATCTTTTTCGTTTGCTCCATGAAGTGTTTGGGTGCTGCAGATCCTTCTGAAATTTCCTTCAATTTCTGTTCCCACTTGGCGGTCATTTCAGGTGAAGCTAAAATTTCTTTGCCGATGGCTTCAATCAGGATTTTGGCCTTTGCTGTGGCATAAACTAAATTTTTGTTTACCTCAATATATAAGCGGTCCTTTAGCATCGTAATGATGCCAGCTCTCGTCGCTTCCGTGCCAAGCCCCTCAGTTTTAGTAAGGATTTTTTCAAGCTCTTTATCATCTATTTGCTTCCCGGCCGTTTTCATTAATGTAATCAATTGACCTTCGGTATAACGTTTTGGAGGCTGAGTTTTACTTTCTTTCACTTCCACTTTATCTGTCTTACCTTGCTCACCCTCTGTTAACTTTGGCAGTGCAGGCTCATCTTCATTATCTTTTGGTTTCAGTACCTTTCGCCAGCCTTCTTCAATTTGTACCTTACCTTTTGAGATAAATGCCGCCCTGCCATCTACCAATGTAGTTACAGTAGTATATTCCGCAATCGCCTTACTGTAGTGTGCAGCTATTAAACTTGTTACGACTAAATCATATATTTTCTTTTCATCTGGGGTAAGTCGCTCTACATTTGGGATTTGTTCTGTTGGAATAATCGCGTAGTGGTCCGTGACCTTCTTTTCATTCACATAGCGTTTGTTTTCTGAAATAGACGTTATTGGCAAGGGGAAGAAACTCTCGTAATCCTTAATATGACTTAATTTGTTTAAGATATCTGGGAAAGTATTGGCTTCTTCTTTCGTTACATACCGTGAATCGGAACGAGGGTATGAGACATTTCCTTTTTGATAGAGCTTTTGCATAACATCTAGTGTTTTCTTCGGAGAGAATTTAAACCGTTTATTCGCCTCAGCTTGGAGAGCCGATAGATTGTATAAGAGTGGTGGGAGAAATTCTTTTCTTTCTGATTGAACCTCACTAACCTCAGCGGGTTTACCCTTGCAAAAAGCAGCAACTTTATCTGCTAACTCTTTTTTATTTACTCGAGTTTCGCCATCATTCTGCCATTTTCCCGTGTACTTTTTACCATCCATATTAAAATGTGCCAGAACCTCCCAAAAGGGTTCCGACTTAAAGTTCTCTATTTCTAGTTCTCTTTTAACAATCAGGGCTAATGTTGGGGTTTGAACTCTGCCAACTGAAAAAACATCAGAAAATCCCTGTTTTTGTAATAAGAGGCTATAGAGCCGTGAGGCATTCATACCAACCACCCAGTCAGCGCAAGCCCTGGTATAGGCTTCAAAATATAAACTCCGCGTCTGTTGTTCATCCAAAAGCTTCTGGAAACCCTCTCGAATACTGTTGGCTGTCAACGAAGAAATCCAAAGCCTTTTCATAGGTTTGTGACATTTTGTAAGCCTGAGGATATTGCGAATTATTAACTCACCTTCACGCCCCGCATCACCCGCATGAATAATTTCAGTAACTCTTGGGTCAGAGACCAATTTCTTAATGACGGCAAATTGTTTTGCCTTATCCTTTGTTACCTCGTATTCAAACTGTTCGGGGATCATCGGTAAATGATCTAAAGACCATTTTTTCCAGCCTTGCTGATACTTTTCAGGTGAGACTAATTGGCATATATGTCCTATGGCCCAAGTTACATAGGCTCCCTCTGGAAAAACATCATTTGAAAAAATTTCAATAAAACCATTTTGTTTTTTATGTTTAAAGATTGATGCTAAGGTCGAACCTTGATCCGGCTTTTCGGCAATAATTAATTTCATATGATTGCTCCCTTTTTTACAAGCATCCCGATGTCCATTTTACCCATTAATTCGATAGTTAGTAAAGAGATAAAATACTGGGTATCCAGTATTTCCCTTGACGAATTTATGAAAAATGAGTCAGCTGGGAATAAATAAAAGGATGGCCATTTTATGGCCATCCAGGATAAACTTATCATTACTTTATTTGTTTTAAAGTGGTAAGCTCTGGATCATCATACCAATTTTCATCAGGGATAATATTTGAAACTGTTAATATTAAAGATGGAATTCTCTCAACTTCGAAAACTATTGCACCAATTTTTTTCGTAAAAATAATAAAGGCACTTCCGTGAGAATATTTACTTAAATCAGCACCGATATGAAGCAGAGCCATAAATATCGCCTGTTTTTCGACTGAATCAATATAAACTTGCGGTGAAAATCTTAATATCCAATCCGCACCTTCAATGGAAAATCGGTACATGTATCTGCCTCCTGCATGTATAGTGGTTATTTAAACATATGATGCAAAAGTAGTTTTATGTTAGTACCTGCAAACGATATCCAAATATTTTCATAGAATCTATGATAAATTAACTAAAAAACCTAAGTCCTTCCTTGACTGTAAATTTTCAATATTGTATATTTAAAGCATCATGTATCTACTATATGCATTCTTATACTAGTGCAGATCGTCTACATGATAATATTTATCTTTGGCACCATAAGGGTGGCTTGAAAGGCTTAGGAGGAAGAAGTAAATGCAAAACGGTAAAGTTAAATGGTTTAACAATGAAAAAGGTTTCGGTTTTATTGAAGTAGAAGGCGGCGACGATGTATTCGTACACTTCAGCGCTATCACTGGCGAAGGCTTCAAATCTTTAGAAGAAGGCCAAGAAGTTTCTTTTGAAATCGTTGAAGGAAACCGTGGACCACAAGCAGCTAACGTTGTAAAACTATAATTTAAACTAACCAATTAGGGCTGACGAATATCGTCAGCCTTTTTATTTTTGAAAGTACTATGTGACATTCATTAACTTAATTTTTTCCCAAACTCCTGAAGTTGTTCTCCTACTGTACACTGGGAAATGCAAAATCGGTGTGCTGCTCTTCGCCCGCCTTCTTTTTTCATATGTTGATGTAAAAAGCAGCCTTCACAGTATTGAGCCATTAACGATTCTACATGACTCAATAATTCTCTTCTGTTGATTTCCTTCACAAGAGTTTCACACCCATTTCCTAAAGAATTAATGTTTTTGCAAATATTTCTTTTCCCTCTAATGCTTGTGTCGCCAGTTTATCTGCCTCTTTATTATCTTTTCTATTAATGGACGTATATTTAGGTATTAAACCTAATGCTTTAATTTTTCCCTCAATTCGGTCAAGCCAGTTGTTAAGGGTATCTTCATAACATGGCCATTCCCCCTCTAACTGTTTTAACACAACCTGGGAGTCACCTTTGAATTCACAGGATAAATGATGGACACCTAAATCCTCTAAAATATTCAAAGCATAATAAAAAGCAGCGTATTCCGCTTCGTTGTTTGTTTCAAGTTCATCAATCCGTTCATTCGCTCGAATACGGTATTTCTTCTTCCCCTGTTTAAAAAAAATAACCGCTCCGAGACCCGCTTGATTGGTTTCCTTTTGAAAGCCTCCATCAAAGTATACAGTTATTTCATGAGGATCTTCTTCAATTTCAGTCATTAACTTTTTCATTTCCTTTAAGATCCAAGATGTTCCTTTCTCATCGTAAAAAAACAAATCTGATACTTTCCCAGTATTTTCAAGCTCTTCTCCGATTTGTATAGCAGTTTCACCTGATACCAATTCAGAGGAAAACTGAACCTTTTCACTATTTTTAGTTTTATACATCCACTCTAACCGATATTTCAATGTCTTCAACCTTTCTTTAAAGAATTCAATGGCATTTAAAATATTCGATCCCTATCAGGCAATTTTACCACTTCATCCTAACCTATTCTGATATATTCTTATCATACCCACTTCTTCATAGTTGTTATAAGAATAAATATTTTCTGCCTTAAAAGAAATATGATAAACTTTCATTAGTACATTTATGGAGGAAACAGAATTGATTGAAGTTTATATTGACGGGGCAAGTGCTGGAAATCCTGGACCAAGCGGGGCCGGGATTTTTATTAAAGGAAATGGCATTACTGAAAAATATTCCATTCCCCTTGGAAACATGTCAAATCATGAAGCAGAATATCATGCATTTATTAAAGCATTAGAAATATGTTTAGAAAAAGGGGTTCAGGATTCCGTTTTGTCTTTTCGAACGGATTCTCAATTAGTTAATCAGGCCGTTGAAAAAGAGTTTGTTAAAAATAAGCTCTACACACCATTACTTGAACACGCATTACTTTTATCCAAACAAATTCCTTTATTTTTTATGAAATGGATTCCGAGTGCTGAAAATAAAGTAGCTGATGAATTAGCACGGCAGGCGATTCGAAAAAATCTTCCCGAGGAGCAATGAAACTCATGAAAAAACCTTTATTTGCTGATTTAAGTTTGCTCCTTGTCACCGTTATTTGGGGTACAACATTTGTATTAGTTCAAAATGCTATTGATTTCCTTGAACCATTTTCCTTTAATAGCATTCGCTTTCTTGCTGCAGCTATCATATTAATTCTCTGCCTTTTCCTTTTTGATAAAGAGCAGTTAAAAAAATTGGATAGAAAGTTAATTTTATCCGGTGTTTTCATTGGATTTTGGCTATTTCTTGGGTATGCTACGCAAACCATTGGGCTATTATATACTACTTCTTCTAAAGCAGGATTCATAACAGGGCTAAACGTAGTCCTCGTCCCATTGTTTTCCATGATGTTATTAAAACAGTTTCCAACCAGAAATGCAGTCTTAGGTGTGTTGACAGCGACGATTGGTTTATTTTTGCTGACAATGACTGATGTTACTGCATTAAATAAGGGAGATGGATTTGTTTTCATTTGTGCGATCAGTTTTGCCCTTCAAATTATTTATACTGGCAAATTTAGCAATAAATATCCAACACTGCTGTTAACGGTTATTCAAATTACAACTGTAGCTTTTCTTTCAATTGTATCCTCTTTCCTTTTTGAAGATTGGAGGAAGTCATTTAATCCCGAGATACTATTTAGACAAGAAGTGCTCGTTGCCTTAATCATCACAAGCTTGTTTGCAACGGCACTGGCCTTTCTAATTCAGACCAATTTCCAAAAGTATACTTCAGCAACAAGAGTAGCCTTGATTTTTGCGATGGAGCCGGTATTTGCTGCTATTACAGGGTTTTATTGGGCCCATGAACGACTATCCTATAGTGCTTTAGTAGGCTGTTTCCTTATATTTGCAGGCATGATATTTGCTGAACTTCCAACCAAAAAAATTACTTTACTTAAAAGAAGTAAGAGTATTGAAGATAAAGTTTCATGAAAAAACTCCCTTTAAAAAGGGAGTTTTTTCATGTTTATATCGCTAATAGTTCCTTTTCTTTAACAAATCGTATCGCTTCTTTTCTTGTGCTGATCTTGTTTGAAATTAAGGTTTCTAATAATGATACGTAAAAACTTCCATCAAAACTTCTCTGTGCTTTAAGAGTCATCTCAATGGCCGTATTAATCATTTCATCAGAAGCGTTTGTATAGTGTTTCCCAAAGAAAATAAACCCAATTGCATCCTCTTGGAATTGAAAACCCTTTCCTTTCAAGTGATGCAAATAATCTTCGACTGTTCCCACTGACTTTGCCATTCCTCTCCCAACAAACTCTGAACATCCCTTTAAAATCTTAACTTAAATTTTGATAATTTTCTATTCTTTTTTGTACATAAGTGACCAATGACTCCCACCAAAACACCTAGAATAGCCCCGCCAACAACCTCTTCTGGTTCATGACCTAACATCTCTTTTAACTTTTTTGGAGAGTCCTGTTTAAATTCAACACTTTCCTCTTTATGAATTTTTTCAATTAACTCATTCATGGAATTTACCTTTAAGGTTAATTCCCCTGTTTGTCTTCTAACCCCTTGTGCATCATACATGACAATTAATCCATAGATAAGGGATAGGGCAAAATCAAATGTTGGCAGGCCGCGCTGCATGGCAATGTATGTCGTTAAGGTAGAAACCCCGGCTGAATGCGAACTAGGCATCCCACCGGTTCCAAAGAATAGTTCAGGGCGCCATTCTTTCTCTTTTATATAGTGGATCGGAATTTTCATTCCTTGTGCTAGTCCTATGCTAAAAAGCGCTAAATAAACACCTTTGTTCATCAAATCACCCCTGCTACTATTGTTCGAATTCCTGAGTTTTATTATTCCAACTGGAAATACTAAAAAAAGTGGGAGGTGACGTAGATGAGTAAAAATGGACAAGTAAATCGAGGCGTGAAAGCACCAGGGGTTAATCCTCAAGGCTATGGTCAAGATGCCGAGTTTGCGGAAGAACCGAAAAGCAAATTAGAAAATGCCGCCAAGAAAAAAAATACAAAATAAGATGATAAACATGAAACTGACTGCCAATCTTTTGACAGCCAGTTTCAACAAATCTTGTTTATCCATAAAAAAATAAGGTTGTCTCGAATGGACAACCTCATTTTTTTATGAAACAAACACTTCGTCAATTGGCAGCAGACGCTGCAATCCACGAAGTTCTAATTCCATTAACTTATTCAATGCTTTTTCTTTTTCAATTCTTAAGCCAGCCTCATCCAAGGCACAACTAACGGGTACATCACATTTTATTTCTGCAAGTGTTCTCGATAAATGGTGCATTTCTAAATCCTGTTCAATTTTAGTCTTATTGGATTTGGATAAACGATCTAAATTGGAGATAATACCCTCAACATGTTCGAACTCCTTTAGGAGCTTAAGAGCGGTCTTTTCTCCTATTCCTCTTACTCCAGGATAATTATCACTAGTATCCCCCATCAGAGCTTTTAAATCGATCATTTGCCTAGGAGTGATCCCCTTCTCTACCAAAAAGGTTTCTGGCGTATGAACAAGATAATTCCCATAGCCCTTTTTCAACAAAATTACGGAAATACTGTCATCGAGCAGCTGCAGCATATCTTGATCACCGGTTAGGATCGATACATGTGCATAGTCTTTTGATTGATTGGCAATGGTTCCAATGCAATCATCGGCTTCATATCCAGCTAGTCCGATATTGGGGATATCAAAAGAGGCAACAACCTCTTTTACTAAATCGAACTGTGGAATAAGCTCAACTGGAGCTTCTCCCCGATTCCCTTTATAATCAGAAAACAATTCCGTACGGAAGGTTTTACTTCCCATATCCCAACATACTGCAAGATGGGAGGGCTTGAAGGAATTTACTGCTGTGAATAAATGCTTCACAAAACCATGAATTCCATTCGTGGGTGTTCCTTTTGAATTTATCATAAATTGTCCAGTAACTGCTGTAGCGTAAAAAGCACGGAATAGCAAGGCCATACCATCAACAAGCATCAGTGAAGGTTTTTGATTCGTCATTTTGGACCTCCTTATTTGGGTGTTTAAAAACAACACGATTACCATTATAACATAAGTTGCCCCAAAATATTATTCTATCTTATTATCCTCATATGAGATCCAATCACTAAAACTTCCAACATAGAGCTTTACTTTCTCAAAACCAGCTTCTCTTAAAGCTAAGTAATTAGGGGCTGCTGTTACCCCTGATCCACAATATACAATTATTTCCTTAGCGGAATCGAGATTTTCGAACCTTTGTTTCTGAATCTCGGAAGGTTTATAGCGATTCTCACTCAATCCTTCCATCCATGGCTTATTGATTGCTCCAGGTATATGCCCAGCTTTTTTATCTATTGGTTCTTCTATACCTAAAAAGCGTTTTTCTTCCCGTGAATCGATTAAGGTTTTATGATTCAACTGTTTTTCAACTACTTCTTTTACTTCTTCCGTCGTAGCCAGCAAATCTGGCTGAACCCGGAAATGGAATTCAGTTTTTTCAAAGACAGGAATTTCCTTAGTTACAGGATGTCCTGCATCTACCCAGCATCTATATCCGCCATCAAGCACATAGACATTTTCATGGCCGAGGTATTGAAGCATCCAGCAAAAACGAGCAGCATACGCTCCTTCACCATTATCATAGGCAACAACTAGTTTGTTTTCATCAATACCTACATTCTCTAGTTTGGAGATAAATTCTTTTTGCACAGGCATTGGATGCCTGCCGCCATAGGTTTGTTTCGGACTTGACAGGTCTTTTTCTAAATCAAAGAACACTGCCTCGGGAAGATGACCTTGTAAGTATTCTTGCTTGCCTTTTTCTGGTTCAACTAACGAAAACCGGCAATCAACGATCCTGATGTGGCTCTCATGTAAGCATTTTAAAACCCATTCCTGATCTTTAATATATTTCACTAGTGCATCCTCCTCGAATCTATTACTTCCCATTAAAAATCTAATCTGCCAACTTTGTTTGGATATCCTTTAAAAATTCAATAGAGATTCCGCCGTCTAAGGCCGAAAGATGGCTAAAATAAAAATCATTTACTTGTTCGATCATTTGTTCTAATAGGCGATTGAATTCCTTTGAGATTTCATCGCTATAGTGACTATTTAATCGTTTCGCTTCCTCTGCTAAATATTCCTCCGCAGGCATATCGAGTACTTGATTAAGTTCATCACTCATTAGTTTCTTTTCATTTTTTTCAAAGAAGGATTTTGGATTTTTAAAATAAGACATTGCTTTCGTAAATACTTGTTTATCTATATTTTTAAATGCATTTGGAAATTCGATTGTTGCTTTATGCTCCACTTCAAATACTGAAAAGGAGAGGTCAGGATTGATTTCTTGGAGATTCCGAATAAGACCTGTTTGGAAATCAGCCAATTGTTTTTCCGAAAAGCGCTCAATTCGCACAGTAGTAGCTCTCATTTCCTGAGCAAAATCAAACCCTAGACTTTCGAGAAATTCATCCAAAGCCCCTTGTAAAACCTTTTTTAAATTACGTCCATCATCCCTTAGGGCGCTTGGATTAAATGACTCCCTAAAGAAATCCCCGAAGCGTAAGAATACCCGCTTCTTAATGTAATAAACCAGCTCATTTGCTTCTTGATGCAAACGGTTTTGTAAATTTCCAACTGTTTGGTTTGTAAATAACTCTTGAATACGCGCTTGCTGGTTTCTAATATCCTCACGTTTTTTCTCTTTAACCGATTGATCTTCCTGTGAACTCTGAATCAGATTTGTGATTAAATCATGGACACGAGTTACTTCCTTTTCTGCTGAAGAAATAGCCATTTCTGTTAATTCATTGGTGATAAATTGATAAAATGCCTGTTCAAATTTATTCATTCCTGATTCAAAGGTTGGATTAGAATCCGTTTTTTCCTTTAAAGCTAGCAAACTAGACACAGGATAAAGATGAGGATTTCTAATCCCATATTTGCTAAGTTGATCCTCAACATAATCAATCACCGTTTCCTTCTCTTCTTCACTCTCAGCGAGATCGATTGCGTTAATAATAAAGAACATTTTATCCATTTGGAATGATTCCTTCACACGACCAAGCTGGATTAAGAATTCACGGTCAGCTTTAGAAAAAGCATGGTTGTAATAAGTAACAAAGAAACACGCATCTGAATTTTTAATATAATCAAAGGCTACCCCAGTATGACGGGCATTGATAGAATCTGCTCCAGGTGTATCAACTAGTGTGATGCCTTTTCGGGTTAACTCACAATCATAATAGAGCTCGATCCATTCGACATAACAGGATTTTTCTTCTTTTGCGACGAACTCGCTAAATTCAGCAACATCCGTTTCGAGAACGGTTCCTAACAAATTCCCATATGATGCGTAGCCTTTCATAAATGCCTGCAAGAAGGCAAAATGGGTCTTTTCTAGCACGCCGCCTTCTTGGCCTGTTTGCAGCATAATCTGATCTATTTTCTTGGATGCATCTTCTAAATCTGCAACCTGAAGTTCAAATACTTTTAAAGAACGATTAACATCTTCCAGCATGGCTGATGCATCTTTAAATTTAACAAGCACTGTGCCATGAGGATGATTTTCCGTAACGGGTTTAATTTTATTAATCGCAGCAGTGGTAGGATTTGGTGAAACAGGTAGAACTTTTTCACCCATAAGTGCATTGGCAAAGGAAGATTTTCCTGCACTGAAAGCACCAAATAATGCGACGGTAAATCCTTTGTTTGCAAGTCTTTCTGCTTTTTCCACTAATTCAGCTGAGAGCTTTTGAAATCCTGGAATGTCTTTGATTAATGCTGAAGTCTGACTGAGACGTTCTACTGTTTTTATTAAATGGTCATTCGATGCATTAACTTCCGGTTCCTTAACTATGGATTTATCAACAAATTCAGGCCTAGAAGTAGTGGTGGCAGTTACACGAGTGCTAGATGTTGGCTGTGCCCTGACTACTTCAAATTCTTCTACATCCTGTTCAAAAAGATGGTAAACATCTTCTTTTAGCGCGCCATCCGTTGTTAATAACTCTTCGATTTTTGTTTCCATCAGGGTAATTTTCTGCTGAGATTTTTTTAATTCTGTTAATGCCTTAACATACCGATCCGTTCTATTGAGTTCATGTTCATATTTCTCAACTAATCTGGCCGTTCGTTCCTTTAATGCTTTAAGAAACTCTTCTTTAAAATTCGTGAGTTGGATTCGTACCAGTCTTTTGATTTCATTGGCCACATCTTCTGTATAATGTAATACATACTCACCAGATATTCGTGCCCCAGACTTTACTGCTTCCGTTAAAAGACTTGTCGGAACTTCGATGGAATAAGACTGCGCCAATCCCTGCAGTTCCCCTTCATCAAGCCCTATTTCTTTTAATGTGCTCAGTAAAAATTCACGGACATGCCATTCAAGCTGGGTTTTCGTTTGATCAAGGATATCATGATGAAAACGCTCTAGCCTAACCTTTCTCTCTTCTGCTGTTTTTTGCTTAGAAAATAAAAATCCAATTTTAAATTCTGGCTGACATGATTCCAAATAGCTTTCAGCCAATTCTCTGGTTTGAAAAGGCATCAGATAGGCGTTTTTAAGGATTTGGGCAATTTGATGATCAAATTCCTTCTCCTTTCCTGCAACCCCTTCTTTTAATGTATTGAGATTTCCTTCCACTTCTTCAGCCGCGTTTGTCAATGTACTTTGTTCTGCCTCAGATAATTCATTCAGAATCGCAAGGACTGGTGCCAACTCCTCCTGCTCTAATTTCCGTCTTTGCTGGATATGATCATGGCTAATTTTCTTTAAGGATTGAAAAATGGATGGAACTAATAATTGGTCTTTAGAGGCCAATTTATCCGCAATAAATCCTTGAAGATCAGTAAATTCATTAAAGGGATGGGTATCATGCTTCAAGGATGTATAAAAAATCCTTGCCGGTTTTACTCCCCATGAAGCAAACGAATCCATCACGCTGTTTTGAAACTCCTGAAAACTTAGTTCTTCATCTTTGTGTTTATCAATTTGGTTTATGACTAAGTAAACTTCTTTCCCTGCTTCAGTCAATTCCTTTGTAAATAAAAAATTCAACTCTGCTTGGACATGGTTATAATCCATTACATAAAGAATCAAATCAGCAAGATGGATGGCCGATTCCGTTGCAATTCGGTGGGCATCGTCAGCTGAATCAATACCAGGTGTATCCATAATGACAGTATGCTCAGGCAGACCGGTATCACTGTGACTTATTTCGATTTCTTCGATTTGGTCGCCGTCTTTACAATAATTCTTTACTAATTCATAATCATAAGGGGCTAAATAAATACGAGGTGTTTCATTTTTAAAAAAGACCTTAGCATAATCTTCGCCTGCTTTTACCTTCACCAGATTTGCACTGGTGGGAATCGGGCTTGATGGCAGTAATTTTTCACCCACAAGTTGGTTAATCATTGTCGACTTTCCTGCAGAAAAATGACCGCAAAAGGCGATCAGAAACTCTCTGTTTTCTAGCTTTCTGGCTAATTGCTTAATTTTTTTGGCATGTTCAAAATCTTCTTGATCCATTAAATACTCGTATATTGAAACAATATTCGATTTCAATGTCTGGATGGCTTCTTCTTGGTTCGCTATTTTTACCATTACTTATTCCCCTTAACAACTTTGTAATATTTTTTATTTTATACGATAATTTAAACTTTTCCTATCCTGACACTTCATTTGCTTAAAACAAATTTTTCCCAAAAATGACAAAGAACCAAGGTTAACAACCCTGGCTCAAATAAAATAGATATTCATTTCAATGGGTAACGTTTTTTAAAACGTGCTTCATGACAAATGCATAAATAATAACAGTTCCGCCAACTAAAGCAAAAGTCATATGTAACACCTTCCTTATCAAGGTTGTTGAGAATGATTTTCATTGTTAATCAAAGTTTAACATAGGTGATAATCATTTTCAATAGTCCTTTTCTAATTGTCACACTTTTTTAACAACTTTAGGAAGAAAGCGATTGCAGTCCTGGAATCTCCATTCATATTCCGTCAGTTCCTTAAGGGCTTTTTCTTCCTCCGGAATCCGAATCATAAGGATAATTCCATTTAGAATAGTAAAAAGACACGCCGTTATATAGCAGTTAAATAGTAGAGGAACGACAGCTAATTCAATCGCAACCACAAAATAATTTGGATGTTTAATATAAAGGTAAGGACCTTTTTTGATCACCTTTGCATCTCTTAAGACAAGAATTTTCGTATTCCAGTACCTTCCAAGTGAGGTAATCACCCAAATCCTAATGATTTGCGCTCCAAAGAAAACTGATAAGAGGATCAGCCAAAAATAAGAAAGCTCCCGATTCCCATAAACTTCTTCAGCAATAAGGCAAATGAAGAACAGTACGTGCATAAACACCATAAATCGATAATGGTTTTTTCCAAATTCGATAGCACCTTGGTTCTTCATCCATTTTTCATTCTGTTTTGCGATTCCAAGTTCAACTACACGTTGAAGAACAATAAAGCCAATGATGATTTCGAATACAAGAAATCCATCCATTTACCGCCACCTCAATAAATGCAGTTCTGAACTAAACCCTGGCCCTAGAGCGGTACCGAGACCATAGGCCCCTTCGGGAATTTCTTTCTCCATGAATCGATTCAGCACAAAAAGTATTGTCGCTGATGACATATTTCCAAACTGTTTTAGCACATCAAGTGAAACCTCCGTCATTGAAGGAGGGATTTCTAATGATTTTACATAAGCATCAATCACCTTTTTTCCACCAGGATGGGCAATAAAATAGTTTATTGTTTCAAGGTTTATATGATTTTCTTTTAAAAACTCAGTTACATTCGGCTTTAACCAATTTTCAATTATGTGAGGAATATCACGTGAGAAAACCACATATAACCCGTTACTCTTTATATCCCATCCCATTACGTCTAAGGAATCTGGCATTAGCGTTGACTGAGTTGCAATAATAAAGGGGGAAGTCTTCTTCTTCCTGTAATCACAATAATTTGAATCATCACCACAAACTAACGCACAGGCCACACCATCAGCAAATAAAGAGGTACCTATGAAATTACTTTTCGATAGGTCATTGCGCTGAAAAGTTAAGCTGCAAAGTTCCACTGAGAGAACAAGTACCTTTGCGTTAGGAAAAGCAAGGCAATATTCATAGGCTCGGGACAACCCAGCGGCACCACCTGCACAACCAAGGCCCCATATTGGTATCCTTTTGGTGTGAGGCTGGAAGGGAAGTAAGTTCATAATTCTGGCTTCGATGCTTGGTGTAGCAATACCGGTGGTTGAAATAAAAAAAATAGCATCAATGTCCTGATAGGGAATATTCCTTGTTAAGAAATCAGTGTTATGTAAACACTTCACGATTGCTTCTCTTCCCAGTTCAACTGCTGACTCAATATAAGCCGTATTTTTTTCTTCAAACGTTTTATCTTCTTTAAACCAATCAATATTTTTTACAAAATGCCTTTTTTCAATCTGGCCATTTTGAAACGCGCGTAAAAGTCTTTCAATGTCCTTAAAGGAATTGGAGAACAGCTCGCGAGCAAACTCCGATGCTTGATTTTGGTTTACTTCAAATGACGGCGTTACCTCTGCAACTGAAATAATCGTTGGCATGTTTTTTCTCCTTCAAGCTATGTAAGGGTATTTTTTCCAGATTTAAGATTTTTATGCGTAAATTCGAGCACAAAAAAAAGCTCCCTTTAAGGTAGAAACCGAAGTTTCCACCTTAAAGGGAGCAAACGTTTTGAAGGTTGTTGCTGTGCTCTTAAATTATATAATGGATGCTAAATTCGTTCATTAGCTAATGTTTTCCAATTTCAACTTTCTTTATATATAGCAAGTATTATACTTCTCTCAAATTATTTTTTATCAGGTTGTTTTTGAACTTCAATCTTAATTTTATTTTTTACTACCGTTCCACAGACTTTACAAATTTCAATACTATCATACAAAAGACGACATCGATCACAATAATATTTTTCCACAAAAATCCACTCTTTTCTGGAGGAAAATAAGATTTATTACTATCATATTTTCGAACTCCTAGAGTGTGACATTGATTCCAAAAAGTTGTCTTTTATCTTTTGAGAAGGATTATTCAATTACTTAAATCACAGGGGAAGTGTGATAGTTCACATTTTATTCACAAATACCCCTGGGTTATTGTGATATAAATCACTGTTACATCAATTTTATAATATTAACATAGTAGATACCTAAGGAATGAACAATTTGTGAATTGTGAAGTTTGTTGTTTTTTCATCACAATTGTTTTGTATTATGAAAGAGAACTAATCATTTATTTTATTACTCTGAAGGGAGTGCGGGGGATGGCGAAGGCGGAACTTAAAACAAACAATAAAACAGAAATGGAAGACAGCTCTTCTCTTAAAGGGACATTAGCGTCCGTTTTCTTATTAGGAGCTTTTATTGTTGTCACTTGGGTAAGTGTCTATTACTTGTTTGTTGAACGTTTTTAATGATTGAAGGGGGAAAAAATTATGCATATGCATAAATTCGAGAAAATTTGGCTTACTTTTGGCATTGGCGCTTTGGTTGTTTTTTTAACAACTGTAGGTGTAAGCGCGTTCTATCTTGGAAACAAGCCGCCAAGCTGTTTAACGACGATTAATGTAGATAAGGTCGATCAAACAAAACCATTTGATAAACCAGGATTACATAAGGTTGAAGGCAAAGATTGGGATTATGAATTAGTCTATGTTGCTTCGGCTTTCTCCTATAATCCTGTAAAAGTGGAAGTACCACTTGGAGCAAAGGTGAAAGTTATTGCTACAACAAAAGACGTCGTCCACGGCTTTGAGGTCGCTGGAACAAATATTAACATGATGCTAGAGCCTGGTTATGTCAGTGAATATACGACAACGTTTGATAAGGCAGGCGAATATTTAATTGTATGTAACGAATATTGTGGTGCTGGACACCATTTAATGAGTTCGATGATTGAGGTGAAAAAATAATGGCTAACTCCATAACAACGAAAGTAAAAGTAGACCCGCGTGATGCAAAGCTTTCAATGGCGCATTTTTTTGTCGCCTTCTCTGCTCTTGCACTTGGTGGTTTAATGGGGCTATTACAAACCCTTGTCCGTTCCGGGAAATGGGAGCTTCCATGGGGAATTGATTATTACCAAATCCTAACCGTCCATGGTGTGTTAATGGGCTTAGTTTTAACAACTTTTTTTATTATGGGATTTCAATATGCTGCCGTAAGCAGAACCACTGGCGGTCATTCAAATGCTGCCCGCCGAACAGGCTGGATCGGTTTTTGGATGATGTTAGTAGGAACCTTAATGGCTGCAACCATGGTTCTACTTAAAGAAGCATCCGTTCTTTACACTTTTTATGCTCCACTTAAAGCACATTGGATTTTTTACTTAGGATTAACTTTTGTAGTGGTTGGCAGTTGGATTGATGGTTCAGCTCAAATTATGACATATGCAAAATGGCGGAAAAACAACCAAGGTCAGCCAAGTCCATTATTGAGTTTTATGGCTGTTATTAATACTGTTATGTGGATTATTGCTACATTAGGTGTAGCAGCTACGGTTTTATTCCAATTACTTCCTTGGTCGCTTGGATTAGTAGATACTGTCGATGTATTAGTAAGCCGGACTTTATTTTGGTATTTTGGTCACCCACTTGTTTATTTCTGGTTGTTACCTGCGTACATGTGCTGGTATGCGATTATCCCGAAAATCATCGGCGGGAAAATTTTCTCCGATTCATTAGCACGCTTGTCATTTATTTTGTTCTTGCTCTTCTCGATTCCGGTTGGTTTTCACCACCAATTAACAGAACCAGGGATTGACCCTGCTTGGAAGTTCTTACAGGTTATCTTAACATTCATGGTTATTATTCCATCGTTAATGACTGCTTTCTCGTTATTTGCTACATTTGAAAGATATGGTCGCTCAAAAGGAGCAACAGGCCTTTTTGGCTGGATTAAAGTTCTGCCATGGGGCGATGCTAGGTTTACCGTTCCGTTTATTGGTATGGCTTCATTTATTCCTGCTGGTGCTGGTGGTATCATTAACGCTTCCAACCAAATGGACCAAGTGGTGCATAACACCATCTGGGTAACAGGTCACTTCCATTTAACGGCTGCTACATCCGTTGTCTTAACCTTCTTTGGAATTTCTTATTGGCTGGTTCCTCATTTAACCGGCCGGAAATTAACAAAGGCTATGAATAAATTAGGGATCATCCAAGCATGGGTATGGTTCATTGGAATGGCCTTCATGTCGGGTGCCATGCACTTCCAAGGCCTTTTAGGCGGACCGAGACGTTCTGCTTTCTCTACTTACGGTGGTGCCAAACAAGCAGCTGAATGGATTCCATATCAAATTGCACAAGCAGTGGGTGGAACAATTCTTTTCCTAGGAATTATCCTAGTGATTATCATTTTCATCAATCTTGCGTTCTTTGCTCCTAAAGGGGAAGAAGAATTCCCTGTAGCAGTGGCAGAGAATCTTGAAGAAAAAGCACCACTGGTCTTTGAAAACTGGAAATTATGGCTAGGAATTGCTGCAGCCCTAATTCTTTTCGCTTACACCATTCCATTTATTGATATTATTCAAAATTCCCCTCCGGGCTCAAAAGGCTTCCAGACCTGGAGTAAATGGTGAGTAAGAAGGCTTCAATCTTTTCGATTGAAGCCTTTTCTTATTTATTTAATCTATATACCTTTCCAAACTTTTCATACAGATAATCAATTAAATATTTGGGATTAAGGCCCTCACCGGTAACATCCTGTAGGATTTCAAGCGGTTTTTTCATTTTACCATATCGATGAATATTAGCTGTTAGCCATTCTTTAATCGGAATAAGGTTCCCTTCTTCTACTAATTGATTAAAGTTTGGAAGATCTTCGACCATTTTCTGCTTAAATTGGGCTGCATACATATACCCTAAGGCATAAGAAGGAAAGTACCCAAAGCTGCCTCCTGCCCAGTGGACATCCTGCAGTACACCCAATGCATCATTTTCAGGACGAATACCTAAATATTCTTCATATTTATCATTCCATATCTTTGGTAGGTCCTTCACATCAATTTCATCATTAAATAACCCTTTTTCAATTTCATAACGGATGATCACATGGAGCGGATATGTTAGTTCGTCCGCTTCAATTCTTATGAATGATGGTTTAGATTCATTAATTGCGCGATAAAAATCCTCAATTTCCACTTGGTCAAATTGTCCAGTTGCATAGTCCTTCAGCAGCTGGTAATTATTTTTCCAAAATGAAAAGCTTCTTCCCAAAATATTCTCATAAAAAAGGGACTGCGACTCATGAATTCCCATAGAGGTTCCCGTGCAAAGCGGTGTACCAATTAAATATTTGGAAATATTCTGTTCATATAAAGCATGACCGCCTTCATGTATCGTACCAAAAACGGCGGTCCGGAAGTCGTTTTCATTATAATTGGTGGTCACACGAACATCACCAGGGTTTAATCCTGTTGCAAAAGGATGAACCGTTTCATCCAGACGGCCTGCTTTAAAATTATAACCCATTTTTTCGAGAATTTTTAAACTCAGTTCACGTTGATTTTCCTTAGGGAATTTTTTAAACAGAAAGTCAGTTTTAGGTTTATGTGACGACTCTGAAATTTGTTTAACTAAAGGTACAATTTTCTCTCTTAGTTCACCAAACACTTGATCTAATACATTCATCGTCATGCCTGGCTCATACATATCTAATAATACGTCGTATTTATTTTTTTCATGTCCCCAGTAGCTAACGAACTTCTTAGTCATAGCAACCAGTTTTTCTAAGTAAGGACTAAACATCGAAAAATCCGAATGTTCTTTCGCTTCCTCCCAAACACTCTCGGCCTTAGATTGGAGAATGACAAACGCTTTATACTCTTCAGCGGGGATTCTTTTATTTCGTTCATATTCTTTTTTGCATTCGTCGAGAATTTTTCTAGTTCTTTCGGACAATGGCAGTTTTCCTAAATTTGCTATGTATGCTGCCATTTCCTCGGAGGTTGACATTTTAAATACTTCGGAGGAAAGCATTCCAATCACTTCAGACCGTTGCTCCACCCCTTGTTTCGGAGCCCCTGTCCTTAAATCCCAATAAATTAATCCTAATGCTTCATTATATGCTGACATTTTTTTCACATATTCCATAAACTCTTTTTCTAGTAGTACCTTATTCATTCAATATCCCCCTTCAGATTCCCATTTAAATTTTAACACATTATTCAGAAAAATAGGTGAATGGCTGTTTCCATGGGAATAAAAAAACAACAGAAAGAAATTCTGTTGTAAAATAGAAATATAGGGAAAAGAGGATGAATCCTGGAAAATAAATAGATTGGAAAATTTAGTGATGGTTAAGTAAACCAAGATTAATTGAATTAAATTTTAATGGAATTACTTTTTAGCAATAGCTACCCTCCAAGTTTCTGGACCTTCTTCAAGGTACTCCCAAGAAAATTGCTCCGGTCTTTCCATCATGAATTGATACAATAATGGTCTTGGATCATGGTCATTGACAATCATCATAGTTTCACCAGATGCTAGTTCGTCAAAGCCATTAAAAATGGTAGGATGTTTCTCGCGTGGCGGGAAGTCTGGTACATTGATAACTTTTGCGTATGTTTGCATTATTATCACTCCTATTATTTTGTTAACTTCTCTTTTATTATATTGAAACCTGTATGAAAACTTAGTGAGAGGTATCACACCAAAAACATGATTTTGCTTATACGGGGGGATGACAATGAAGGAACTCATTGGAAAGTGCACATGCTGTAGTAAAGAAATCTATTGTTTGGATGGTTTTTTTAACGGGATCCATACAGAAGAGAAAGAGCTCTATTGTTTTGAGTGTTTTGAGAAAAAGAGCAAAGAAAATCCGCAAAGCTGACCTTTGCGGATCTTTTACTATTAATCTTCATCCATAGATAAATCCTTAACTGGAAGTTTTTCTCCTTCTTTGTGGGTTGGCTTCCGTAAATTAAAGAGTGCTTTAATACAGAATACTAACAATATTACTACACCAATTAAGAAAATGGTGTCAGGCACCGCGCGCCAAGTTAATAATGATTCAACAATATCCTTTTGTAGGAAAGATGCTGAACGAGAAGCAGCATATCCATGATTAAATGCTTCTTTAATTTGGATGAAACCAACTGGAAGTAATGATAGGAATACCATTCCTGCAAGTCCAACGTTTAACAGGATACAGCTGATTTTAATCCATTTATCATTCCATGCTTCTGGTTTCACAATGTTTCTTAATGAATAAAGGAGTACTGCACATGCGAACATACCGTACACACCCATCATCGAACCATGGCCGTGTGCTGGGGTTAAGAATTGTCCGTGTTCGAAATAGCTGACTGCAGGTAAGTTAATTAAGAATCCAAGCACACCTGCACCAAATAAGTTCCAAATGGCAACTGAGATTAAGAACCAGAATGTTCCTTTGTAAGGGAAATTCACTCCACCCTCACGCATCATTTTGTATTGCTCATATGCTTCAAGGATTAACAATGTTAACGGAATAACTTCTAATGCAGAGAAGACAGCGCCAAGAGACAGCCAAATTTCTGCAGAACCATTGTAGTAATAATGGTGTCCGATTCCGATTACCCCACTGCCCAAGAGCAGGATCAATTGGAAATAAAGTTGTCTTACGGTAGATTTTTTCGTTACTAGCCCAAGTTGAACTAATAAGAAACCAATAACTACAACTGCAAACACTTCAAAAATACCTTCTACCCATAAGTGGATAATCCACCAGCGCCAGTAATCGGCAAATGTAAAGCTGGTTCCTGGGTTGATGAATAAGGCAAAAATATAGAAAGCTGGTACAGCAATAGCTGAGTAGAATAATAGGTGAATCAATCCGCCTTTATCTGTTTCTCGCTTAAGACCTGCCCTAACTCCTCGATAAACGATAAACAGCCAGATAAGCATCCCAACAATAAGTATAAGCTGCCAAACACGCCCTAGTTCAATATATTCCCAACCTGTATGACCAAATAAGAACCACTTGTTTCCTAAATAACCATTTGCACCAAGCCATTCTCCAACCATACTACCGGCAACAAGAACAACCAATGCCCAAAATAAAATATCTACTAATAGACCTTGTTTCTTAGGTTCATATCCGCCAACAAGCGGTGCAACATAGATTCCCATTCCAAGCCATGCTGTTGCAATCCAGAAGATAGCCAGCTGCAAGTGGTAACCTTTTGAAATATTAAATGGAAGAATATCATGAATCCACTTCATTCCGAAGAAGCTATCTGGTTCGATATAATAGTGAGCAAGTAAGGCCCCAAACATACACTGTACAAAGAATAAAGCAGCAACAATCACAAAGTATTTCCCTGTTTTCACTTGTGAGCTTGTTACTGGCATTTTCCGTAGATCAATACGTGGAAAATTACCTTCCTTATACGCTTCCTGCATACCAAAATTATAACGGTAGAACACAAACAGGATAATTCCTACCATTAATACAAATAATGTAATGCTGGCCCCGCTCCACCAAACTGCTGAAAAGGATAATTGGTTGCCCGCGTCTTCATAATATGGCCAATTATTCGTATAAGTAATTTTATCACCTTCACGGACTGTACTCGAAAGCCAGGCAGTCCAGAAGAAGAAATCTGATATTTGAGTGATTTGGTCGCCTGATGCAACATAAGCACGATTTGTTTTAGGCATGTCGCCTTCTTTAATTAGGTTTGGCTTTAATCCCCAGCCGTCACCTTTAGTGAATACCTCTTTATAGTACTCTCTAACTCTTTCAAGTCCAAACGCCTGTGCATTTGTTAACTTCATTGTATCGCTGCTTGAGTCATAACGGTTTTTCCGCATTTCTTTGATTACTTTATTTTTAATTACTGATTTTTCATCATCATTTAAAGAAGCAAAGTCTTTACTATATTGTTCATTTGCCTTAAAGTCTTGCATTCCCTCTGTATATAGCTTTAATGCTTCCGCCGTATAGTCAGGACCCATATATGAACCGTGGCCTAAAACGGTACCATAATCCATTAATCCATACTTCTGAAAAACGGCCTGTCCACCCATAATGGAATCCTTTGTAAATAGAACTTCACCTTTTTCATTGGTTACTTCGACTGGTCTTGGTGCCTGTTCTTTAAAAATCCAATACCCCCCAACTAGTAAAACAGTGAAGCTGAGTAATATCGTGATCACTAATATTGATTTCAGTAATGCATTTTTATTCGTCTTCACCACTTTTTTTGGTGGTATTCCTCGTTGTATTTCCATAACCCTTCATCCTTTCATGTTTCAATACCTTTCGTATTGTAACTTTCACAAGTTTGACACAAAGTGAACCATTTCATTGTTTTCCTGTGATATTTCCCACACACCTGTTTAACTGAGAATAATTTTCATAAAAACTAGCTAACTATGATGGAGGTCACATTATGACAGGTAAAACATTGATACAATCTAACTAAATCATATTTACTAATACGAAGGTGATGTTAATGAGGCAAGAGGACATAATTAAAAGATTATCTGTTGTCCCTATCTTTAAAGAACTGTCAGCAGAAGAACTAGAGCCAATCGTAAAGATTGCACAAACTCGTTTTTATAAACAAAAGATGTATGTTTTTATGCAGGAGGATCCACTTGACCGAGTCTTTTTTATTCATAGTGGGAAGATTAAGATTTGCAAAACAGACTTATCAGGTAAAGAACAACTAATTTCCGTCCTTGAGCCTGGCGAAATGTTTCCACATGCAGGATTTTTCAGAAAGGGAAATTTTCCAGCCCATGCTGAAGTAATGGATGAGGCTAACCTTATTATCATTCCGATTGATATGTTTGAAGAAATCCTTATTACCTACCCAGAGCTTTGCATTAAACTCTTTAAAGTATTGGGGGAAAAAATAGTAGATTTGCAAGGAAGATTAGAAGCACAAGTACTCCATAATACTTTTGAACAAATTATTTTACTACTAATTAGACTTTGTAAATCTAATGGCGAAATGGTTGATGGTCGTTATAGACTCACCACACAGTTCACCAATCGTGAATTAGCTAATATGATTGGTACTTCAAGAGAAACGGTAAGTAGAACTATTAATCAAGTGAAAAAGAAAAACTTTATTACGCTTGATGAAGAAGGTTTTTATCTAATCGACCGGGAAGCACTTCAACAGGAATTGTTCTATTAATAAATTGATCTCGATTATATAAAAAGGAGTTGTAAATACAATGGAGCGGAGAATTATTGAACTAGATGTACGAGAAGATTTAAAGAATAAAATTGAACCCTTCCAAAAAATTATGGAGGCAATTAAGGAGTTAAAGGGAAATGATATTTTTATCCTTCATGCCCCCTTTAAACCTGTACCACTCTTCACGGTATTAAAAGCAAAAGGCTTCACCCACGAGGAGAAAGAAATTGATAAGAAGCATTGGAAAGTAACTTTCACAAAGAAAGCTTAAGGAAGAAGGGGAAATAGTATGATTTTAGATAATCGCGGTTTAGAACCGCCACAACCAATGATGAGAACCTTAGCTGCCTTGGAAACACTAGGAGAAAATGAAACATTAACAATCATAAATGATAGAAGACCCATGTTTCTTTATGAGCAACTTGAGGAATTGGGTTATCAACAACGAACAGAACAACAAAGTGACGGAAGTTTTAAAATTGAAATCTTCCGGTAAGCGGGGTGAATGATCATGCTTCCTCAAAATTTGGGAAGTGAAACAAATATTAAACTTCCATTTTCATTTATTTTGTTTAGTTTAATTGCATTAGTAGGTTCACAAATTTTACTATTAATCAATGGTCAATTAATGACTTCAGGGAATTTTAGAATTCCTGTCATCTGGTCTTCAGCCCATTTATTAGTTTTAGGCTGGTCATTAATGGCGGCCATGGGATCTATGTATCAATTGGTACCAGTTGCTTTCCTAACTAAAATATGGAATGAAAAATTCGGGTTTATTCAATTCTTCGTAACAGCCATGGGAATTGTTTCATTTTCAGGGATGTTATATTGGTCGCCGCAAAATGCGATGCTGCCTGGCATCCTCATGCTGCTTGGGATCTTAATGTTCTTATTCCAAATGTTTATGACCCTTAAATCACAAGCAAAGCCAACTATTCTTACTGCTTTTGTAGGTTCAGCGCTAGTTTGTTTATTCATTACCATTTCCTTAGGGATTACCCTAATATATTGCTTAAAAACGGGTTTTGCTGGTGAATATTATCAATCCATCTTTAAAGCTCATTTGCTAATGGGGATTACGGGCTGGTTTACACTATTAATTTTCGGATTCTCTTACAAGATGGTGCCGATGTTTTCCTTATCCCATGGTTTTCCGATGGTCCAAGCAAAATATGTATTTGCGTTTTATATTTCTGGTCTTGTCCTATCACTGATTGCATTCTTTACCAATAATAGTCTGCTATTGAAAATAGGATTCTTTTTACTCTTCGTTGGTTTTACTATTTTTAGCTGGCATATTAGCCTTATTATCAAAAAACGATTAAAAAAAACGTTAGATAAACCATTTACGTTTGCGCTAGTTGCGATTGGATTAGGAAATTTGATTCATTTGGCTGCATTTATCATGCTGTGGAATCACCAATTCACGAGCCTTATAGGAGCACTTGTTTACGCCTATTTATTACTCTGGGTCGTCTTAAGTATTGTTAGTTATTTATATAAAATCGTTCCATTTCTATGGTGGACCTATAAATATAGTAAGGAAATAGGAAAAAGCAAGGTCCCTTCTTTAAAAGAATTGATGAATGAAAAAATTGTTACCCCCTTGTTTTCAATATTTATTTTTGCGATTCTGGCTGTCTTTTGTGCCTTAACTTTTCATATAACTGTTCTGTTTAATGTCGGTCAGACCATCCTGTCGATTGTATTTATTATTATTGCATTCAGTATCCTTCGAGTTTTAAAAAAATAATGAGGTGTTTATGATGAATATCAAAGAAAAAATTATTAGTGCGTTAAAAAGTGTTAACGATCCTGAGCTTAACATAAATGTAGTCGACCTCGGCTTAATTTATAATATTGAGATTACAGGATCAAATGATGTTACGATTACGATGACGTTAACTACACCAGGCTGCCCTCTCCATGACAGCATAACAAGCGGGGTGCGTTATAGTGTTGAAGGGATTGAAGAAACAAATAAAGTAGATGTTAATCTGGTTTGGGAACCAGCATGGTCTCCAGATAAAATGACCCCTGAAGGACTCAAATTATTAGGCAGGTAATATATGAAAACGGAAGCACCCTTTACGGTGCTTCCGTTTTTTATTATGCTTTAGGTTCAGTAGGCAAAACTTCTTTAACCCTCTCTAATACATCTGGGTCGATATTTTCATTTACAAAAATATGGACCGCCCCGTTATCCTTTTCACTCCGAATCAAGCGTCCCACACCTTGACGTAAGCGAAGGAGCATATAAGGTAATTCAACCTCGGCAAACGGGTTATCTACGCCCGCCTTTTTTGCCGTAAAGACAGGATCATTCGGTGGAAATGGAAGCGAAAAGATCATCACATTTTCAAGCGATCTCCCTGGAATATCTAAACCTTCCCACAGATGGATCGAACAAAGAATTGCATGTTCTTCATTCTGAAATTTAGAAACAAGTGTGCTTATTTCTTCATCGCCTTCAAAATAAATAGGGTATGGGACTTCTCCAGAAAGATTTTTCTTAAGATACGCTAACTCCTCTTTATTATTGAGAAGAATTAAGGCTCGTCCCTCTGATTCTCGAATTCCCTTTAAAATATAGGCAATTTTTCCGTCCAGGTCTGCATGTTTAAAGGCAGGCAGGTAAAGGTCCATCTTATTCTCATAATCAAAAGGAGATGACACTGAGAATGATAGATAGTCATCAACACCAAGACTTGCTGAAATATAATCGAAGGATTTTTGATTTGCAAGCGTTGCAGACGAGAAAATAAACGGTTTTTTCTGTGTGAACACTTCTTCCCGCATTACTTCTTCAACCATTTTTGGCATAATAACTAGTGTCCGTTCTCCCCCTTTTTCTTCGAACCAAGTAATTCCATTTAACTCCTGAAGAAAAAGTGATAAAGAATAAGTGATTTGTTCCAAGTATTCCTCAACAATTTTCAAATCGTACTCATTAATTACATATAGCTCACTTTCAAATACTAATTCCTCTTCTAATGATTGAAGAGTGGTCAGAAGTTTCCTGCATGTCTTCAATACTAGTGGGTGCTTAGTAATCATTTGTTTTTCAGATCCCTGTGAAAGTGAGGAGAACTGTGAAATACCATCGAAAAATGCTTCATTATCTAATAAAGCTTCTTCTATTGTATATAAGGTCTTTTCACGGACTTCATTTTCCATTAGTCTTGTGAGCAGTGTTTCTAAGGTATAATCCGTAAAACGATAGCTTAAAGCTTTCTGTGCCGCATATTCAAGAAGGTGTCCTTCGTCAAAAACAACGGAAGAATGTTCGGGTAATAACGGCAGCTGTCCTTCACGTTTTCTCGATTCTTTTGTCCAAACATGCTCCATATAGAAATCATGGGAACAGATAATTAAATCCTCAGAGTGGCGGTAATACTCTCTGTGCAAGGTCAGCCCACAGCGGTGCCGCTTCTCACAAGAAAAACAATCCTGGACAGCATCCCAGCTAACTTCACTCCACATCTCATCAGATAAAGTTGGATAGTCCCTTCTGTCGCCATATTTTTCAAAGGTTTGCATGGAGCCAACAGTATGCACGAAATCAGGCAGGTTTTCATATATACTTGCAATCTCATCGGAGTAATCATTGTTCTTCGTTTGATCCAGCTTTTTTAAACAGAGATACTGATCTCGAGATTTAGCCAAGCGGACATCGATATCTAGTCCAAGAACCTTCTCCAACTTTGCGATATCTCCCTCTTTTTTCACCAATTGCTCAATTAAAGTCTCATCTGCACAAGCAATGACAGCTGGGCGATTCGTATAGCGTGCATACATGATCGCATAAAGCAAGTAAACAATTGTTTTCCCCGTTCCAACTCCTGCTTCAGCAAACATCACTTTTTTATCTTTGAAGGCATTTTCAAGTTGAAATGCCATATATATTTGTTCATCTCTTAATTCGAATCCTGCTTCGGGCAATATATCATAGAATAAGTCCCCGATCCATTCACCCAATTTTTCATAAAAGGACTCAGTTTTTGCAATCTCAAATGGCATGCGTTTTTGCATGGTACCCTCCCCAAAAAACTTTCATATAATCCAACAAAAATAATGATTCATTCGAATTACTTATCTTGATTTAAATCATCTTGACGAGGAGGTTTCTTTCCCCAATATTGATAAAGATCCGTACGAATAAAGCCGTTAAAGAGTTTTCGCTTTTTTGTCGCGGGTTTACCATAAAATTGTTCGAACTGCTCGTTAGAAGTTAAGATATATTTAGACCATGTATCAAGTGCATTGAATGCAACGCCCATTTCCTTATACATCTGTTCGACTGCTTTTTTCTCCCCGAGTCTTTCACCATAAGGGGGATTCCCAACAATGACACCGTATTGCTTATTTGTAGAAATGTCTTTAACCTGCATTTGTTTAAATTGGATCAAGTCCCCAAATCCAGCCTCAAAAGCATTATCTTGGGCAATTTTCACCATTCTATGGTCAATATCTGTCCCTAAAATATCTAATGGCTGATCGTAATTTGCTAAGTCCTCCGCTTCATTTCTAGCGTCATCCCAAACTTGCGCTGGGATCCAATTCCAGCGTTCCGATACAAATTCCCTATTAAAGCCTGGAGCAATATTTTGCCCGATCATTGCTGCTTCAATCGGTATCGTTCCAGAACCACAGAAAGGGTCCATAAAGGGACGGTCTGCTTTCCAATTAGTGAGTAGAACCAGTGCAGCTGCCAGAGTTTCCTTTAGGGGTGCCTCACCTTGATCCACTCGATAACCGCGTTTATGCAGCCCTTGACCACTCGTGTCAATGGTTATAGTTGCAACGTCTTTTAGTAATGCCACTTCGATGCGAAAATAAGCACCGTTTTCTTCAAACCATGTACTTCGCTTATAGTGTTGTTTCATCCGTTCCACAACAGCTTTTTTAACAATTGCCTGGCAATCTGAAACACTGAAAAGCTTTGACTTAACGGATTTACCAACCACAGGAAATTCAGCATCCTCAGGTAAGAATTTCTCCCATGGAAGTGCCTTAGTTTTTTCAAATAGTTCATCAAAGGTGTACGCCTTAAATTCTCCGACCTTTATCTTTATTCTATCTGCTGTTCGAAGCCATAAATTACTACGTGCGATCGCAGATTCATCCCCTGTGTAGGTGACCTTTCCATTTTCAACTTCACATTCATATCCCAATGCTCGGACTTCTTTGGCAACTAAAGCCTCCAGCCCCATGGCCGCAGTTGCTATTATTTGATATTTTCCCATTTTTTCACCCTTAATTGATTTCATTAGTATGTATGTTTGTGTTTAAAAAAGTTATCTTTCATTCGCTTTCATTATGGACAAAAACTAGTTATTGAATGCAATTGTCTATCTATAATAATAAAAAGCTCTCCTTATTAGGAGAGCCGTTTATATCCAGCATACATTCCCATTAATAACGTTCTGTAAGCCATGTTCTGTACCAGTGTACTACAAACGACACGGGTGTGTCTCGTACTTAGGTGGTAATCATCTATCTACAGGCTCGAATTTGAGCCTGTCCTTCTCCTTGTTCAATTCCTCAGAGAAAGTGCCCCTACCATTATTTGGGTTTCTCGCTCGTGGGGTTTACCCGTTCCACCCTTTCCATTTCTGGAAAGGCTACGTCACTGTGGCACTTTTATAGGTATTCATACCATATCCTAAAAGGACTTAGGTATTTTCCCGGCCGTCAGTTGGATGCTAGCCCCAACTGCCCTAGCTTATGAATTCACTAGGCACGAACACTACGAGCATCTCAGCTCGTGCGAGCATGGACTTTCCTCTGCAAGAATACAAATGTATCTTACAGCGATTACCCGAACGTTATTAATGAATACAATTTATTATATGTATTTCACGCTGGAAATTCAATGGTTATTGTCAGGAAATCTTCCTATTTTTTGTTAATCGTAGAGCTTATTGCCAAAAACATGTTTTTCGAGATTAGATAATCGCTTCAAGATATCAAAATTTGTTGTTCCTGCAGGTTGAGCTGCTGGCTGCCTTTTTGACGTTTCCTCAAGCTGTTTCCGGAGCCGAAGATTTTCCTGTTGAAGATCTTCAATCTCCTGATGAAAAGTTCCATAGTCTTTAATGATTAGATCTAAGAACTTATCAACATCTTCTTGTTTATAACCACGTACTCCAGACTTAAACTCTTTTTCTAAAATATCCTTCGCTGTTAATTTTACTTTATCTGACAGCATTCCATTCACCTCAGTATTCGCCAATCACTACCTATTATTTTTTCAAAAATATGTAGTTTTGTCAATTTTCATTTGTATTGTCAGTATTATGATTTTTAAAACAATTCAATATATGGAATAACAGCTGTAAAAATGACTAAAACTTAAAAATCAGACAGCTTCATCTGTTCTTCTTCCACAATCATCTGTAAATCATAAAATGTTATAAGTTCAATCGGGTATGGATGTTTCTTCCGGTATTCCAAACCCATTTCATAAAGATATTTTGGACTTCCTTCCTTTTCATGATCGTAAAGAAGGAGGAGCCCTTCACTTTTTTCAATAAAAAATTGATTTTTCAATCGAAATTGCCATGGTTTTTCATATCCCTTTTTCGTAACAGAATCAATGAAATCTGCTTGTGCAAGGATAGATTCATACCATTCCTGGTTATTTTCCTTCCATGATGCTTGCTGGTCAAGAAATGGAGTAATTACCGCTAGTTTTAAATCAGGAAATTCCATTTGCAATTCAAAAACAACCTCAGCAGCCCACAGTTCTACACCTAACTGACCACTGATCAGCACCCATTCCAATCCCTCTTCCACCATTGGGAGTAATGATTTCTTTATGGCAGCCTTAATAAACAGGACTGATGGGTGATCATTCTTAAAAATCCCTAATTCAAACGGTTTATAACCTGATATGGCTAGAACTTTCATCTAAAATGTTCTCCTCCATAAAGAAAAATTTTTTAAAAATGGACAAACATTTGGACAAGAACAGCATATCATGTAGTAATAATAAATAAAAAACAAGGGCTAGAAAGCCCCTGTAATCGCTGTTTCTCTATTAGCGTCTAGGTCCCATAAATGGTCCTGGTGCAAATCCTGGGCCTCCTGGACCAACCATTCCTGGACCAAATCCCGGGCCTCCTGGACCAACCATTCCTGGGCCAAATCCCGGGCCTCCTGGACCAACCATTCCTGGGCCAAATCCTGGGCCTCCTGGGCCTCCAATTCCTGGGCCAAATCCAGGACCTCCAGGCATTGCATTTGGTAAAGCATTTGCAGCCGGCAGAGTTGCTGGCAGTGGAGCTACTGGTGCACAAGGGTTACAGCAGTTAATTTGCTGGTTACATACCTCTTCAGCACATGATGCAGTTTGCGGGCAAAAATGTTTGTGTTGAAACAGATGATGATTCACCGTAGTTGTGTGGACAGGGTGAATATGGGGAACCACTGTTGTTGAAAACGTATGGTTCACAATTTGTTGAGTCGGATGAATAACTGGCGGCATAAAATTAGTTCCAAGATACATATGAAAATCTCCCTTCAGAATTTTGTTTACATTACAGCCTATGTTGAAGGGATTACTCTTGTACTAATGAAAATACCTATTTTTCCTTGAGAACAGTTCATTTCCTTGATTTCTATTTAAATATGTATAAATGCCTAGCTTTTTACTAAATTTACTAGGCATATGTTTTTTATAGAAAAGAATAAAAGCTATCTTTTAAACTTGTAAAAATAACTGCAGTCAAACATACGACAACGAAAAATAAAAATAAAATTGCTTTGTACATATTACCAGCTCCAAAATGTTTTGTATTTCATTTTTTTCAATCCAATTTCAAATTTTACAACTTTCGGCTTTGTTTAACAATATGGAAATGCTGGTTTTTCAAACAAATTACAAAGATTTTTTGACAAAAAAGTGAACTTTATAAAAATCAATCATTTTTGCAGTTATTTTGCCATTTTCCGCTCTAACCGCTTAAGCCTGAACTGAAGTTGTTCTAAGCTGTATTGACCTGAAATGATGGGAGTTTGTTCCGATTGAGACACGAGCATGATCGCTTTCTGACAATAATCTATAGCAAGTTGATAATCTTTAATTCTATGTTCATGAATTTTTGCAAGTTCTAAGCAGGCTTCTAACATCAACCGTTTATTACCAGAATCCGCAACATCTGAAAATAGCTTTTCCGCTTTTACCCAGTCTTTTTCTCTTTTGCTTTGTAAAGCTAACGAAAATTTAGCTTGAATGGATGTCATGTCACTTCCATTAACAAGTTGGGTTAATACTTTCTCTGCTTGATTCTTTTCACCTAAAGCTGCAAACCAGCGCCCTACCTCAAAAGACTCCGGCCTAGTCTGATTAGTATCAAACCCGCAAAGCTGGAACGTGATATGCGTGTATAAGGTAACAAGAGATAAAATATCAATTTCATTATGCTTTAGAATTCCCAACATCCCATCTGGTTGTTTACTATCAATGAAATCAAAATAAATCATTGGAGCTAAAAAGCCAGGTATATCATCGACTCTTTCCACACCAAGTACCTCTTTCTCAACGATAGCTAACTTCAAACGCTCTAATTTATGCTTCCAAAGCCTTCTCGCCGCATGAAAAAGATCAAAATGCCCAAACTGTGGCAGCTTGGGGACATGCTCTCTAACGAGGGTATGCCTAGTCTTTACCTGCGGCCAATCAAATGACTTCCCATTATAGGTCACGAGCGTTTTATAATTGACTTTCTCTAGAAAGCTTTGATATAAAGCTACTTCAGCCCCCGGATTAGGTAAAATATGTTGTCTTAAGATGAGGGAATCGCCCGAAACGCTTGCATAGCCGAGAAGGAAAATGGTGTTTCCTACTCCTCCTCCAAGCCCCGTTGTTTCGGTATCAAAAAAGAATAATTCTTCCGCTTTATGTCCTTCGGCAGATAATGGATGATTGACGGGTTGTTTGTTCCAAATGTCGACTGCAGTGAGGAAATCACGAAAACAGTAATGCCCGTGCTGATGTGAGAGTGGATATTTCACTTCTCTGATTAAACAGTAGTCCTCGTCTAAAAAAAACGGGAACACGTTTGCTTGTTCCCATTTTTCCTTGAAAGGCACCTCAATGTTAGCTGTTTTTGGAGGAGTATTCATTTTTTCTGATGATCCCCCGACAGAAAGATGTGGTTTTAAACGATTTAATTTATTTTTTAACGACATCGCTAATCTTCCTTCTCCTAGTTTGAGGATTTTAAAAATGCTTCAATTATTTTTAAAACATCCTTTTTCGCTGCTTCACTAACAGTGTCCGTACCAATGCAGGACGGGCAGCCATATTCACACTGACATCCGTTAATCATATTCTTTGTTTCCATAAATACTTCTGACATCCCGGTGTGTATTTTTTCGCTTAAGCCAATCCCGCCTGGGTAGCGGTCATAAAAGAAAATGGTTGGTTTTTCATTATGATCAGCCTTCACCTGTGGAATGACATGAATATCCTGTGGGTCCGCCATTACGAATAAAGGGGCAATATGGTTTAGTGAGTGGGCCGTCCCAACAAGCCCCTGTTCTAGTCGCTCATGGCCCAATTCAGACAAAGGCTGGTTTAAGGAAATCCAAGCTGCATTGGTGTGCAGTTCCTCCTCAGGCAAATGGATTGGTCCTGACCCAATATTTTCATGTGTTTCAAATTTTATTTTTTTAAATATGGTTGCCATCGCTCTTACACTAACATCCCCATAGCCAAATTCCGCCTCCTCTAATTCTTGAAGTTTGTCCACTTCAAGCACTTTTAATTGGACGGCTAAATTTGCGTCAGTAAAATAGTCTACATCTACTTCCCTTACGAAGGCCTTTTTCTCTTCCCAATCGAGTTTTTCAACCTGAAATTGGGTACCTTGATGTAAATAAATGGCTTCATCATGGAGAAGCGTCATCGCAGAAAAGCGGTCCATTTCCCCAATAACTTTGACATTGGCCACATCAGATTGGTCAACAATGATGACATTTTCCTGTGATGCCGATCGTAAACTAATGTTATGTGCAGGGAAGGAATCATTCATCCAATACCACTTTCCACTATTATGATAAAGAACTCGTTCCTCGGTTAAGTATTCTAGCAATTCCTCTGTTTCCACGCTTCCAAATTGCTCTCCAGCTTTAAATGGAAGTTCATAGGCAGCACATTTCATATGATCGATTAAGATAATAAGATTGTCTGGATTTATTCTTGCTGTTTCAGGGCTTTTATTAAAAAAGTAATCAGGATTCTGAATGATATATTGATCAAGCGGACTAGAACTTGCTACCATAATAACTAGTGCTTCACTGTGCCTTCTGCCAGCTCTTCCCGCTTGCTGCCAAGCACTGGAAATGGTACCTGGGTAGCCCGTCATAATACAAACTTGCAACTGTCCAATATCCACTCCTAGTTCTAGAGCATTCGTGCTGACTACACCGTAAATTTCACCTGAACGGAGCCCTTTTTCAATCTTCCTTCGTTCGGTTGGGAGATATCCGCCTCGGTAGCCCATTATAGACTTTGCACCCAATTGGTTTTTCACTAATTCTTGCAAATAGGTTAGAATAATTTCGACTCTTACTCTGCTTCTCGCAAAGACTATTGTTTGAATTTTATTTTTTAATAGTTCCCCTGCAATTTTCCGCACCTCTAGCGTGGCGCTTCTCCTAATGTTTAACGGCTTGTTTACGATAGGCGGGTTATAAAAGAGAAAATGCTTTGTACCACTAGGGGCCCCATTGTTATCAATCAGCTGCATTTTTTCTTCTGTAAGGGTTTCGGCTAACTCTAGTGGATTCGCAATTGTTGCGGAAGTACAAATGAACACAGGGTCACTCCCATAATATTTACAAATCCGTTTTAGCCTTCTAATTACATTGGCTACATGGCTGCCAAACACACCTCGATACGTATGAAGTTCATCTATTACAACAAATTTAAGGTTTTCAAACAAGGACACCCATTTGGTATGATGCGGCAGAATAGCTGAATGTAGCATATCTGGGTTCGTAATCACCACGTGTCCAGCTTGTCTTACTCGTTGACGAATATTTGCTGGCGTATCCCCATCATACGTATAACTATTGATGTCTATACCAGCTGCTTGTATAATTTCATTGATTTCACTCTTTTGATCTTGTGCTAGAGCCTTAGTAGGAAACATATAAAGGGCGCGTGCGCTTGGATTTGCTAGGATTGTTTGCAAGACTGGCAGATTATAACACAGGGTTTTCCCTGAAGCTGTAGGAGTTACTGCAACAATACTTTTACGGTCTCTAATTTTTTCATAGGCTGCGTTTTGGTGTGTATACAGTTGTTCTATTCCCCTGCCATTTAATGCAGATTTTAATGCTGGATGAAGGTCATTGGGAAGCGGAACTGTTTGAGCCTGCTTTTCTTCAAGTGTATGCCAAGTAACGATATTTTCCTTGAATTGATCATTTATTTTTAAATCAGTTAATATTTCTTGTAGATTTTTTCTTAACTTCATGCCCTTTCACCTCAATACTTCTATTCTAACCGAATGAGCGTTCGTAACAAAAGTAAAAATGATTAATTTATGCTTTTAATCCTGTGGTATCTTTTTCCTCTTTTATAAAAAGTTCAATCTATTCTTTAACATTTATTAATACCATAAACTATTTTTATATTTTTTGTTACAATAGATAATAACTGACTATGACTGTGAAGGTGATTGAATGAAAATTGAAGAAATTAAAAAGGTGCTCGCTGATTTTACTCTTTTTCGAGAATTAAATGATACTGAACTAACAAAAATCACTGATATCGCAATCTCCAGAGAATGGAAAAAGCAAAGCCATGTATTTCTCCAAGGAGACCCGCTTGAAAATGTTTATTTTATTTATGACGGAAAAATCAAAATCTACAAAAGCGACATTAACGGCAAAGAACAAATTGTCGCTATTGCTAAAAAAGGCGAGATGTTTCCCCATGTAGGCTTTTTCAGAAAAGGTGATTATCCTGCCTATGCAGAAGTACTTGAGCCATCCACACTAATTGCTGTTCCAATTTCAAAATTTGAAACCGTTTTGATTGATAACCCCGAGTTATGTATTAAAGTGTTTAGAGTGTTGGGAGAAAAAATTGTTGATTTACAAAACCGTTTGGAAGAGCAAATTCTAAATAATACCTATGAACAAATTGTAAAACTTCTGATCCGACTTGCCCAAAAACATGGGAAAGAACAAGAAGATGGGACACTCCTCTTAAAATCAGAATTTACGAACAGAGATCTTGCTAATATGATAGGGACAACTAGGGAAACTATTAGCAGAACACTTACAAAAATGAAAAAAGATGAATTAATTGAAGTAGATGATGAAGGCGACATGATTGTAGATGTTGAAATTCTCATGGAAGAGATTAATTTAATATAAGAAAAGCGCAAGCGCCCTGGTCAGCGGCGTATGGCCTGGAGCGTTCCAACTGAGATAAAGGAAACACGAAGAGCCGGAGGCGATTTGATGTTGACTTATCGTAGGGCGGAAAGCGAAGGACACTAGCCGCTAGGGCCGCTTGCGCTAGACAGTAATCTAAGTTCAAAAACTTAAACTTTCTTATCATTAACAAAAATCCGCAGCCAATCGATGCTGCGGTTTTTTTTCTTTATATTAATGATAATTGAAGCATATCTTGCATGTCTTCTTGTGCTGTACCAATCAATTTTAGATTAAAGGTATTCTGTAGAACCTGTAACACACCTTCAGAAATAAATTCAGGCTGTTTTGGACCAATTCGAATATCCTGAATCCCAAGACTAAAAAGACCTAGTAGAATCGCGACGGCCTTTTGCTCAAACCATGACAAAACAATACTGACTGGAAGTTCATTCACTTCGCATCCAAATGCATCTGCAAGCGCTAGCGCAATTTTTACTGTTGATCCAGAGTTATTGCATTGGCCCAAATCGATATACCTTGGAATATTCGTCCCCGGCACAACCCCATAGTCGACATCATTAAAGCGGAATTTTCCACACGAGGTTGTTAATATTACAGTCTCCGGTGGAAGTGATGTAGCAAGCTCCCGGTAATAATTACCGCCAGGACCTGGAGCATCACAGCCAGCTATGACAAAGAAGCGTTTGATTTTTCCTGCTTTAACTGCATCGATTACTTCTGGTGCTAAGCCTAGGACCGTTTCATGATGGAAACCGGTAAGTAATGTTTCATCAGATTCAATAGCGGCATTTGGAAGTTTCAATGCTCTATTAATTAATGGGGTAAAATCATCATTAATAATTTTCTCTACATTTTCAAGTCCAGCCACTTCATATGTAAACATTCTGTCAGCGTAAGAACCTTTGATGGGCATGACACAATTAGTTGTTGCTAGGATGGCTCCAGGAAATTTTTCAAACAGCCGACGCTGATCATACCAAGCCTTTCCAACGTTTCCTTTTAAATGGGCATATTTTTTCAATGCTGGATAACCATGAGCAGGAAGCATTTCCGAGTGGGTATAAATATTGATCCCCATTCCTTCTGTCTGCTTTAATAATTCCTCCAAAGCAAATAAGTTGTGTCCAGTAACGATTATGCATTTACCTTCAATCTTGTTTTGGCTGACCCGGATTGGTTCAGGGATTCCAAGTCGATTTGTATGAGCTTCATCTAGCAGCTCCATTACACGAACCGCTGACTTCCCGACCTTCATCGCCATGTCAATATGTTCTTGTACATTAAAATTGGAATTCGTTAAGGTCATATACAAAGCTTCGTGTGTGGTCGCATCTACAAAAGAATCTGTATACCCTAATTGATTTGCGTGTGTCCGATATGCTGCAATACCTTTTAAGGCAAAGATAATTGTGTCTTGCAAACTAACAATGGTCTCGTCTTTTCCACAAACTCCGATTACATTACAGCCGCCAGTTGGAGTTTGTTCACATTGATAACAGAACATTTTATTTCCTCACTTTCCATTTCTTTTCTGCTTTACTATACTAATCAACCCAGACTTTAAATGTGATATATGTCACATTTAAAGTAATTGTAAAAAATCGTTCAAAATTTTATGGCGGCACATACCCAGTTTTATTTGCATATACTGGCAAGTGAAAAACTGGAAAGCGAGGGAATCCATATGTCATCTATGGTGCCGAATGATAAGAATTCAAAAAAGCCTAGAACTGATTCTTTTGGTGAATTAATGAAATCGATGAACGAATTTTTCCATGAAAAACCGATTAAGGGCTTTTTACAGTCAATCGATGATTTTTTCAAAAGTCCATTTCCACCAGGGGCAAACTTCCAAGTTGACACAATTGAAACAGGTAACGAATATATCATCTCAGCTGAACTGCCTGGGGTTAAACGGGAGCAGATTCAATTAAATATCTCAGGTAATCATTTGACTATTTCTGTGGAAAATAGAGAACTTGAAACTACCGAAGATGAGCATAACCAGATTTATCGACGAAAATACTTACAACAAAAATCATCCCGAACCATTTCCCTTCCTCACACAATTAACGAAAAATATGTCAAAGCTTCCTATCGTGATGGATTGTTAAAAGTCCGAATTCCACAAGAAAAGGGAAAAATGATTGAAATTGAGGAGTAAACAACTATATATCTCCATATGAAAAGACGGCTTACAGCAGCCGTCTTTTTCTTTACGCTTTAAATATTCCACCAAATCCTTTGACAAGCGAACTCACTTGATTTACAGCGTTCATCATCTGCCCCGCTGTGTTCACCATTTTATTAATATCTACCGAACCATCCTGGGACTTAAAAGAATTCATAAAGGATTGGACTCCTCCAGGCTGTTTGGGGATTGCGCTTTGTTTTGGATATGGGTTCATAGCGGGATAGCCATTCATTGGCATATACTGTGGTTTTTGAACCATCTTTTCTTGAGGCTGTAATGGATTTTGGAATAAGAATTGCGAATCCGTTTGTGAAAACGACTGGCTATTGTACGAAGAACCTTGAGAAACATGGCCAGGTTGATAGTTTTGCATATATGGCGGGTAGGCTTGCTGGTAATATGGGTTTTGTGGATTTTGCTGTTGGTATAATGTCCAATCTAAGTTTTGAGGTGGACTTTGATATAAGTATGGTGGATTACTGGTAAATTGCTGATGATTTCTCTGCTGACCAACTGGACCTTGGTGCATCATTTGCCCCGGGTATCCATAATTGAAGTAATTGGTTGGTCTTTTCTTTCCAAACATGGGCAAACATCTCCTCCGCATTTTATCTACTACACTTTATGAAGAACAGGAAGGAATGGTGATTCCTCCAGAAAAGATTCCCCAATGTCATAATGACAAGAATTTTGTCTAAAGTTTAAATATTTTAAAAACTAGAAATCCATTACTTTCGTGATACGATAGAAAAAAGGATGAAGGAGGAGCTAATAGAGATGGACATTCGCGAATTAAAAAGCAAATTTATTCAAAGCAGGGATTATACAACTGATGATGTTAATGCATTAATGGATTTTGCTAAGAAAGCGTATATTCATAACGATATTAATATTAAAGAATATCGTCTTCTTGTCCGTGAACTTGAAAAACAAGGCGCGGTAATACCTGAAACGGAACATAAAGACTCCCTCATCGAACATTCTTAATACAGATAAAAGAGATGCTGTTGCATCTCTTTTGCTATTTTTTCAACTCTTTTAATATTTCTAGAAGGAAATATTCAACCGTGCGATTTGCATTAATAAACCTTGTTTTACTGGTCTCTGGGAAAAAGGCTTGGATAGAAAGTTGATCAATATGTTCAGAAGTAGTGTCAATTTGCTTCAAATGAAGATGTTTATGGTTTGAGTTTGAAAGCCATTTCTTCATAGCCAGTTTCCATCGGTCATTTATATCCTTTACTTCATTTGCAAATGGCTTTATGACTTCATGAAAATCATGTTTAATCCCTTCTGTTCGCCCCTCTTGATAATACTTCATGAATAAGCTGTTAAAAGCTAGTAGTTTTTCTGTTAGAACAATAATTTCTTCAGACATCTCGAAAAAAACCTTCCTCCCAAAAAATAAAAAAGCAGCATGAAGTTTTGTTCCATGCTACTTTCATTGATATTGTTATTTTAACTGCAATTAAAAGCCCAATTCAAGTTGTAAGGCTCACCGGCTATGTTTGAAATAGAGTTAACTTTATCCATTGTTTGTTCAAGTCCAAAAAGTTTTTGTTTTGATTCCATTATCTTATCCTGTTCTTCTTGATCTAAACTTTTACGCAGGTCTGAGAAGGATGCTTCTAGCACCACTTCCAAGTCTTCTAATTGATCATATATTTCTGTAAGCATAGAAATCAACTTTTCTTTATCGGACAATGGCTTATTCATCAATCAAACCCCTCCCAGCATTTTCTATTTAGTATAATTCTCTTTCTTTCTTTTGCTTCCTTCTGCCTTGACAAAACTAGTTTCTATTCGCCAAAGGTAGTGGTAAAATGGCATATTTCCCTTAAGGTTTCGACACCAACTTAACTTGCATGAAAAATTAAAAAGCGCACATTCTATTATTGGAGGTGCTATTAATGCCAAAAAATAATAAACAAAACAAAAATCAGCAATCAAAACCAGCCGAAGAAGCAAAAAAAACAGGTTACGGTGATAAAAAGCTTGTCGGTGAAAATCGTCCGGCTGAATAAAACTAAGAAAAGCGCAAGCGCCCTGTTCAGCGGAGTATGGCCTGGAGCGCTCCAACTGAGATAAAGGAAACACGAAGAGCCGGAGGCGCATTCGTGCTTGACTTATCGTAGGGCGGAACGCGAAGGACACTAGCCGCTAGGGCGCTGGAGCTAGACAGTAATCTAAGTTCAAAAACTTTCTTATCATCCAAAAAAGCAAGGGGAGACTTCCCTTGCTTTTTCTAATTCCACTTTTTTAACTGTAAGGTCTTTTGGAGTGCCAGCATTAATTGAAGTTGATTTGATTTGGTAAAGTACCAATCTGTCAAATGAATTGGGTGACGATTGTCTACGGGAAAGTATAACCACCTAGGGGAAACCCTCCGATGCAAACTCCAATCTTCAAATTTATGTTGATTATGCTCTATAATTGGAAAGGTCGCACGTAATATCGGTGTTTTTTGTCCTGTTTTTATTTTAAAATATTGTTCATAATCATATCTTGAACCAGTATGAGCAGTTTTTACTGCAAACTCATAAAAATAAGGAAATAGTCGCGGGTGAAAAAGAATACTGGCAAGTCGTTTACCTAAATGAATTCGTTTCGAAAGTGATTTGAAGCCATTGACACTAGCACCGTATAATTCTCCTCCACATGTTGGAAACAAAACGCAGCTGAAATGAAGCCAATCCTGAAATGAAAAAAGCTTTGTTTGAAAAACCTTTTTTTTATAAACAGGGTGTTCGATTACAGGCGTTTGAATGACATTTTGCTCATTTATGATTAAACAAGTAGTTAGCCTATTCTTATCGTTTTCTTTCCAATATCGATACCATTCCTTTTGGATAAACGTTGAAACATGAAAATAAGGAAGTAAATGAAACATTTGTCGATTCATTTTCGTCGAATATTGATAGACCAACAACTGAGGATAGACATCTTGAAAAATAAGCCAATTTGCCCGTTCATAGGTTAAAAAAAGCTGTTTTCTCGTCATGTCTGTGATCAAATGAGGAAAGATGGACCCTTGCAGGTCACACATATTCCATCCACCATTTCTTGAAACCATGCTTGCTAAGAAAGCCCAAATGATATCCGGATTTTTTTTAAAAAATGATAAATATGCTTCTGTCCTTGAGATATTATCGGCATTTTTTTTATTTGTTTCTTCTCGTATTTGACGAATGATTGTTTGTTCCTGTATTGTAAGATGATTCATATTCATCTTCCCTTATGTTTTTTAATAGATTATTAGTACAATTTTAGCGTTTGTTCCTTTTATGAAAAATGCATCATGTATAAATTCGGCATTCTCGGTACAATTGTTATTAGACTGTGTATGCAAAAGTATTTTATACACCCCAATCTTGCTAAGATTTGATATGATAAGGAATAGCTTGAGAGGTGTAAAAAGTGAATTTTAACTATCCAAATGGAAAAAGGTACATACCTAAAGAACAAGGCGCAGACACTGAAAGTACAAGTAAAAAAAGGAAAAATGGTTCTTATAGTAACAGAGGTATGACGCTAGAAGAAGATTTAAACGAAACAAATGAATATTACCGAGAGAGAAAAGTAGCAGTTATTCATAAGAAACCGACACCTGTGCAAATAGTCCAAGTTGATTATCCCAATCGGAGTGCGGCTGTAATAAAAGAGGCTTATTTCAAATTGGCATCAACGACAGATTACAATGGTGTTTATAAAGGAAGGTATATAGACTTCGAAGCAAAAGAAACACAGAATCCCACCTCTTTTCCATTAAAGAATTTTCATCAACATCAGATACTGCATATGGAAGAAGTTCTTAATCAAGGAGGTATATGTTTTGTAATTCTTCGCTTTACAAAGTTTGAACAAGTTTTCTTACTTGAAGCAAAACACTTGTTAATTTTTTGGGAGCGAATGACAAATGGAGGTAGAAAATCAATTACGAAAGAAGAAGTGGAACAAGATGGACATCTGATTCCACTTGGTTTTCAACCCCGAATTGACTATATTAAAATTATAGATAAGCTTTACAATTGAGAAAAGGCTCGAAAGGAAGGAATATTACAATGTCTGAACAATACCAATCAAGAGAGGAGCGCAGAAAGAAGCTCCAATCTAAAGGTAAACCAAAAGCCAAGAAAAAATCTGGAGGACTTGTAAAGAAAATTTTTCTAACATTAGTAGCCCTTGGAATTATTGGTATACTGGCTGGTGTGGGTACTTTCGCGTACTTAGTAAAGGATGCTCCCGTACTTGACCCGAAATTATTAAAAGATCCAATCCCTTCGAAGATTTTAGATAAAGATGACAAACTTGTAACAGAAGTGGGTGCTGTTAATCGGGAATATGTTAACTATAAAGATATTCCGCAGGTAGTCGAAAATGCGATATTAGCAACAGAAGATTATCGTTTTTACAAGCACCATGGAATTGACCCGATTCGATTAGGTGGCGCTGTCCTAGCAAATATCCAACATGGCTTTGGTTCTGAGGGTGCCAGCACCATTACTCAACAAGTGGTTAAAAACTCATTTTTAACTCCAGAAAAAACCTTAAAGCGGAAAGTTGAAGAAGCTTGGCTTTCCTATCAATTGGAACAGCAATATACAAAGCACCAAATTTTCGAAATGTATGTAAATAAGGTATATGTTTCTGAAAATAGTCATGGGATTGCTACCGCTGCAAAAATTTTCTATGGAAAAGAATTAAAGGATTTAACTCTAGCGGAAGCTGCCCAGATTGCTGGAATGCCGCAAAGTCCAAATAATTATAACCCTTTCGATCATCCTGATTTAGCTGAAAAAAGACGAAACATCGTCTTAACCTTAATGCACCAGCATGGATTTATTTCTAAGCAAGAGATGGAAGATGCGAAAAAAGTGTCAGTTAAAGATACCGTCTTAAATGAAAAAGAGCGAGAAGTTAAGGAGAAACCCTTTGATTCATTTGTCGATGCAGTCATTGATGAAGTGAAAGAAACATCTGATTTTGATATTTTTACTGATGGCTTAACGATTCATACAACACTTGATCCGAATGCACAATCCTATGTAGAGAACATCCTTAATAAAGATGACGTGATTGACTATCCTGATGATGATTTCCAAGCCGGGGTTGCTCTTCTGGATACAAAAACAAGTGAAATCCGTGCCATTGGAGGCGGCAGAAATCAAAAAGTAAAACGTGGATTTAACTATGCAATAGATACCCAGCGTCAACCTGGGTCAACTATTAAACCAGTTCTTGATTATGCGCCTGCAATTGAGTATTTAAACTGGGGCACTTATGAAATGATTGAAGATAAACCCATTACTTATTCTTCTGGGAAAAAGTTTGGGAACTGGGACCAAAGCTATAAGGGAGCAATGACCATCAGAACGGCATTGCAACTATCAAGAAATTCACCAGCTGTTCAAGCCTTGCAACAAGTTGGTCTTGATAAAGCAAAAGACTTTGCAGTAAATTTAGGTATCCCATTAAAGGAAATTTTTGAATCCTATGCAATTGGTGGATTTAAAACGGGTGTATCCCCTCTGCAAATGGCAGGTGCCTACAGTGCATTTGGTAATAAAGGTATATACACAAAACCACATGCGATTAGGAAAATAAAATTACGTGATGGTACTGTGATAAGCACTGCTCCAGAACCGAAAGTGGTAATGAAAGACTCTACTGCTTTTATGATTACAAGTATGATGGAAAGTGTTCTCGAATATCCTGGTACAGGCACAAGAGCGAGTGTTCCTGGACTTGAAATTGCCGGGAAGACAGGTACAACTAACTATACAGATGAAGAAATTCAAAAATGGGATATTCCAAGCAGCAGATCTGTTCCTGATGCATGGTTCACCGGTTATACCACCAATTACACCGCATCCATTTGGACTGGTTATAAGAACCGGAGCACCCCTATTAATGCGGTTGGAAATAATCAACGTATCGCGCAATTAATTTTTAAGAACGTAATGGAACATGTATCGAAGGATATCGATACACCTGACTTTAAAATGCCTAGCAGCGTTCAAAGAGTAAGGATTGAGAGAGGCTCTATGCCTCCAGTTTTAGCAAGTGAATATACACCATCAAGTCAAATTATTACAGAGTATGCAGTGAAGGGTCACTCACCTAATCGAGTTTCAACAAAGTACGACAAACTAGCTGCTCCAAAAAATATAAAAGCAACCTATGATCAGTCAAGCAATACAATTGGATTATCTTGGAAGCACTCTAAAAAATCCAATGTTACTTTCTCTATTACAGTGAATAACGGGACAGAACAGAAACAATATACTCAAGCAGAAACGTCATTAACTATTCCTGCGGTACCGGGTGCAAAGTATTCCTTCACCATTATTGCGATTAGTGGAGATCGACAAAGCGATCCCGTAACGACAACACTTGAAATTCCAGCCCAAGAAACTAACCCTGACACGGGTACCGAACCAGGCATCCCGCCAGGGACCGGAAATGGTACTGGAAATGGTAACGAAAATGGTACTGGTAACGGAAATGGTACTGGCAATGGTACTGGCAACGGTACTGGTAACGGTACTGGTAACGGTACTGGTAACGGTACTGGTGATGACACTGGTGATGGCACTGGTGATGGCACTGGTGATGGCACTGGTGAAACCGGCGGGGATCAAGGAAATGGAGGAGGAACCACCCCACCAGATACCCCAGTTGACAACGGGACAGGGGAGCAGCCTGCTGTAGGAACTCCTGGCTAAACCTAGCAACCAGAAAACATTAAAAAGCGTCTAACCATTTGGTTTAGACGCTTTTTTTAGTATGTTTCTCTTTACAAACAATTTTTCTTGTTCAATCATTAACTCTGATAGTTGTCGATAAGAATGATATAATGCTGGCCTTGAGGTAATAAAGGCTAATCGTTCCTCCACATTAACCGGCTTAAACTCTAACAGTTTAAAATTAAGCGATTCATTCAAGGTAACTGGCAAATCATTGGACGACGCCAGAAATTGAATAAACAACTGAATCCCCTTATCCATCAACAATTTTGCATTTTTATACTCACGTTCACGAAATAATACTTCCAATTGCATTTTACTATTTTTCCATTCTGTCAGAAGGGTAGAAATCTCCACTTCCTTTTTATCCATTGCTTGCTACCTGCCCTTTCATCCTCTTTTTTCCTTCCCTGCAAAGCTCTAATAATGGGCAGCTTGGACATTGTGGATTTTGAGCTTTACAGTGGTAACGTCCAAAAAAAATCAGGCGGTGGTGTGTGAGTGACCACTCTTCTTTTGGAATCTTTCTCATTAATGTTTTTTCCACTTCAAGGACAGAATCCTTCCACCTGCAAATACCTAATCGTTTACTAACTCTTTCCACATGTGTATCTACTGCAATTGCAGGTATATTATACGCAACCGACACCACAACATTCGCTGTTTTCCTGCCAACACCAGGCAGTTTTGTTAACTCATCACGGTCTGTAGGGATATCACCGTTATATTCTTCTAATACAATTCTACAAAGGTTTTGAATGTTTTTAGCTTTATTCCGGTAAAGGCCAATCGAGCGAATATCGTTTTGCAATTCCTCAAGAGGAACTGCTAGGTAATCTTCTGGTGTTTTATATTTTTCAAATAATGATTTGGTTACTTTATTGACAAGCACATCGGTACATTGGGCTGATAGAGCTACAGCTATGACTAGTTCAAATGGATTTGAGTGGTTAAGCTCACAGTGGGCATCAGGAAACATTTCACCCATTTGATCAAGGCAATAACGGATTTGGCTGTTATTTAGCATATCTTTCACCTACTTCTATTTAAAATGAAATAAAACGAGAGAAGTATCTCTCGCTCATCGAATTTATTGTTCTAACCAGTTGTAGAATGGGACAGTTGGTTGATGTGGTTCATCTTTGATACTTCCCTTTTGTGTTTGCTTTTGACGAAATTTAAGACCATGGTTTTTGGCCTGCTCAATTGTTTTTATTCCATTCTTTTTCCACTCAAAAAGAATTCTATCAATATAGCGGAAATTTAATTTCCCCGACATTACTGCTTCACGTAAAGCCGCTTTGATGATCATTGGGTCATGATGGTCATCATCCATCCACATTGCCAGAGATTCACATTCAAACGGAGAAAGTGGACGTCCGAATTCCTTTTCAAAACACGTATAAAGATCTGTTTCATCAGCTTTCTTATCCGATTCTTTATTCATTTGATTATTTTTTAAGAACTGTTCTATCAGTCTTTCCCATAAAGGCTCAACGGAATACTTTTCATACCGAATACCATCATGATTATATCCATCTGTGATTTGAATAAAGCCTCTTTGAATCAGTCTTCTGAGCATTTCATTACATTCAGAAATAGTTATTGTCATTCTTGCCGAAAGTTCATCTGGAGTAGGAAATTCATGTCCTTTTTCTAAATAGGTGAGTATATTTAATAATAGAACAAGTTCATATTCATTTAAATTTAAATTACGATATTCAGAAAATAATAATGTAGGAACGGTAATGTTCCCTTCTTGAATCCATGCTAATAAGTTTGTTTTCATATTCAGGACACCTCCTGTTAAGTATATCATGAACGATCTATCCGAGTAAGAGTATAAGGCATCCATCTTTGGTAACTAAAAGCAAAAAGCCTGCAGCTATTCGCAGACTTTTTACATTAATTAATTATTGACCATGCTTGATTTTGAAACAACAAATTGGTGGATTCTCTCCACTGCCTTTTCTAACAATGTTAAAGAGGTTGCGTAGGAAAGACGAATATTATCAGGAGTTCCAAAACCTGACCCAGGAATAACTGCAACCTTTGCGTCCACGAGTAAGGCTTCTACAAAAGCATCCACATTCTGGTAACCTGTTATCTCTGCTGCTTTCTTTACATTTGGATAAAGATAAAAAGCTCCTTGTGGTTTTACACATGTCACACCTGGAATTGCAACAAGCTTAGTAAAAATAATTTCTAATCTTTCTTCAAATGCCTTCCTCATTTCTTCTACTGGCTGTTGTGAACCAGTGTAAGCTGCAATTGCTGCATATTGGGCAGTTGTTGTTGGATTAGATGTGCTATGGCTAGCAAGGTTTGTCATCGCTTCAATAATTTTTTTATTACCAGCTGCATACCCTATTCTCCAACCTGTCATCGAATGTGACTTGGAAACGCCATTAATAACAATTGTTTGCTCTTTTAATTCAGGAGAAAGTTGAGCAATTGAAATATGTTTATTTTCACCGTAAACTAGTTTTTCATATATTTCATCTGAAACAATGAGAATGTTCTCCTCAAGGCAAACTTTGCCTATTTCCAAAAGTTCTTCAGCAGTATATAGGACTCCTGTAGGGTTGCTAGGCGAATTAATAATAACGGCTTTTGTCTTCTTCGTAATTGCCTTTCTTAATTGCTCTGGTGTGATTTTAAATTGATTTTTCTCAAATCCCTCAATATAAACTGGTACGCCTCCAGCTAATTTTACTTGTTCTGGGTAACTGACCCAATATGGTGTTGGGATGATGACCTCATCACCATCATTTAAGACCACTTGAAACAAGGTATAAAGAACGTGTTTTGCGCCGTTTCCAACAATGATTTCATTAGGATTAAATGTTAACCCCTGGTCATCAACAAATTTCTTGATAATTGCCTTCTTTAAAGCAGGCAAGCCAGCAGAAGGGGTGTACTTCGTTTGCCCCTCAGTCATGGATTGATATGCAGCATCTAAAATATGTTGTGGAGTATTAAAGTCAGGCTCACCAGCACCTAGACCGATAACATCCTCCCCTTGTTCCTTTAGTTCTTTTGCTTTTGCCGTAATCGCTAATGTCGTTGAAGGTGTAAGTGCTTTTACACGATTAGCTAATTCCACTACCATTCCAATTCCTCCGCTCTCCATCTAGTTATAGGTTTTCAATTTTTTTTAGCCATTCACCTGTATCAAAGTGAACATAGTAATAATTTATTAAATTATTATTAGAACGGTAATAAATTTCCCACAGTGGGATATTCTTTTCCATACCGAGACGAACTGAGATGATCTTCTTCGGGCTTTTTTCTTGTTGAAGTTTTTGAATGGCTTCTTCCCTGGTTAAACCATTCTTAGCTTTTCTTACGAAAATTTCCTTACTTTTCGCAGGCATCCACACGATAATTTTGTCGCCATTCTTACTTTTTCCCTCAATGACATTAACCGTTTCAATACCATTATAAATATGAAAATCTTCTACTTCCTTTAGTGAGATTTCCTCTTGAGCACGTGAGACAGCTTTTGTCTCTGCTGTTTTCACAGGATCCAATGCTGATAAATAAACTTTTATCAATAACCCACAAAAGGCTAATACTATTATTGATAGAACAATAATCCACTTTTTCATTGCTAATTCACTTCTTTATGTACGATAAATCGTAAAAATCGCTGTATTTTGATTCGCTTGATCCAGTGCAAGTCCAAACATAAGGTCTTCCTGTTTCAAGGTTCGATTAAGGGCGTCAACAATTTTATACAAATCCGGACTGTGTTGGATTTTCACTGTTGATAAAACTTCTATTTTACTTTCCATCCGTTATCCTCCAATATTTTTCCTATTTATCTACATTTTTTGATAAATCTTATCCATTATTATAACAGGTGGAAGCAAAAAGCGGGTCAAAGATGCTATGATTTTTCTAATAAAATTTTTATTCATCCGTTTCAATCGGTATGGTTATGATTTCATAATTTGAATCTGTGAATTTTATTGTTATGGTTCCATGTTTTTTCGTTGAATAAATTTCTGACCACGTTTCGTGAAGATCGACTAGTATATCTGGATCATGCGCCTCTTCTTCTGGTGAAAAAAGGACTGAAATTTGCGGATTTAGATATTGAATTAATTTCTCAGATAAGGAATTTTCCGGTGCACCATTAGGGATTTTAAACACATTAATATTCTCCAGATTTTTCTCCAAGAGTGTTTCTTCTGCCCTTGGCGTGAATGAAGTCATAAGGAATATTCGATGATTAAAAAAATCAAGTGTTAGATCCATACCTTCATTCGTATCATTTCCCACAAATTGGACTTCAGCATTCATCTCAGGCAGGATAGGTCTCTTTGTACCCTGCCCCCAAGAGATAACTGCAGGCTTATTTTTTGAATCTAACTCTTTTTTGACTTGAGCAGAAAATTTAGGTGTTGTAATAATTTCTTTGATATTATATTTCGAGATTAGACGATTTAATTGTTGTCTAGAGAGTTCTGTTCCGTTATGTGTAAGGATTAATTTAGAAATCTCCTTCACATCATACAGGAAAAGCCACCCTTCTAATTCCGCAGCAGTTTCTTTTCCTCCGGTATTTATCAAGGTATTCTCATTATTTGCGCCTTGGATTAGTGTTGCTTCCCCTGCCGACAACCCCAGAAAAGTGACTGCAACTTCATGGTCTTTAATATTTAAATTAATATTTTCAATATTATTTAATGATGGACCTGATGCCTCTACCATGAGTGTGGTCGGAAGAAAAAATGACAAGATAATTAGTAAGGTTCTCATGACACACCTCCTATATTAAGGATGTGTTTATTTACCAATTTTTATCCAGAATAACTTTAATTGATGTCCCTCAAATTATAACCACGACTGGATAATTTCAACTAATTCATCCATCTTTCCTCGGTTAATAGGAACTGGAGGAATTGATTTCAAAAATGCCTTTCCATATTTCGTGGTTACAATTCTTTTGTCAAACACCACAATGATGCCACGATCACTTTCTGTTCGAATAAGGCGCCCAAAACCTTGTTTAAATCGGAGTATTGCTTCTGGAAGGGAGTATTCAGAAAAGGAATTTCCCCCCCGTTTTTCGATTAACTGGCATTTCGCCTCTGTTAAAGGATCATCTGGCGGGCTAAACGGAAGTCTGACAATAACAAGGCAGGATAAGTCCTCACCAGGTATATCAACGCCTTCCCAGAAACTGCTTGTCCCTAACAATAAGGCCTTATCATACCGCTGAAAGTTTCTGGTTAGCCTTGTTCTGCTTCCACTGGTTATCCCTTGTGCAATCATTGCATAGTCATGTAAAAAACCACTTTCTTTGATTAATTCATAGGTTTTCTTTAGCATGTCATAGGCGGTAAATAGAAGCAGCATTCTACCCTTAGTTGCTTCAGCTATTGTAATAATATGCTCAGTAATTGAAATCACATAATCATCCAAAGATACTGTATTAATTTCTGGTAAGTCCTCTGGAATTAAAAGCTGCACCTGTTGATTATATGCAAATGGAGATGGAATATTTAATTGTACTGTAGATACGGGGTCTAAACCCATTTCCTTTATAAAATAATCAAATGATTTATTTACAGTTAACGTTGCCGAAGTAAATACTACCGCTTTTTTTAATTGAAAGAATTGTTCGTTTAGTTTCCCTGCAACGGAAGTTGGCTGTACCATAAAGGTAGTAACATTTTGCGGTGAGCGTATATCTATTTCAATCCATTTTACATCATTCGTTATTTTAAGAAAGGAATTGATCACCGTTTCTCTAAGTTCTGTTAATTCGATTTGAAATGAAAGGATCTCCTCCAATTTATTTTCTTCTATTCGTGAAAAAGAATTACTTTCATTTTTAACCCATTCAAGACGTTCACTGATTTCTGAATAAAGGTCCTTTAGTAAAAAGGCAAATCTCTCAGCACTGTGAACTAGTGCCTTTTTTTCTTTTGCTTCGTCATTGGGTGAAAAGCGAATTTTGGCACGATTCACTCCTTTTTTATTCGCCATCTTGGATCTCGCAAAAAGAGCAATCAATTGAAAAAATTCATCCATTTCAAAAATAAGATCAGCCATAAGTTGATTTACCTTAGTTGAGGTGGTCCTGATCTCACTTTTTCTTGGTATAGAATCAATTAGTTTTTCCAAATCATAAAAGAGCTGTTTTTGTTCATATAGTCCAAATTGACCTAGTAGGAGACGGGTAGATAAATAATCTAATGTATGTCCAAAAAACTGACTTGCAGCTTTTTCAAAATGATGCCCTTCATCAATAATGGCATACGAAAATTCAGGCAAGATAGCCGCTTCACCTTTAATATCACTTAATAATAAAGAATGATTTGTAATAATAAGATCAGCTACTTCAGCCTTTCTTTTTGCTCTTAAATAAAAATCTCTTTCTTGCCATGCTTCGTCTTGTAAAAAAATTGATGGTTCATTCTTTATTTTATTCCAAAAAATCTGCCCGCCGCTTGAAAGGTTTAACTCATCCCGATCACCGGTTTCTGTTTCGATCAGCCATACAAGAATTTGCATTTTGGTTAATCCAGTATCGTAATTATCGTTATCATCTGCTAGCGTCTGGTGAAACTTTTCTAAACTAAGATAATGATTTCTACCCTTTAGCAATACAGTGTTTAAAGGAAAGGGCAAAAGTTTAGCCAAGAGCGGTATTTCATTTTTTAGAATTTGTTCTTGCAAATGGATAGTATGTGTACTTATAACGATAGGATTCTTATTTTTTCTAGAAAAGTAAGCACATGGCAGCAAATAGCCAAGTGATTTTCCTACACCTGTACCAGCTTCAATCACAGCATGATTTTCACTTTGAAAAGCCTGGTAGACTGTATCCATCATGTTAAATTGGCCAGTTCTCTTCTCAAAAGCTTCAAATGCCTGACTGACCAATTCGATTTTTTCAGCTTCAGATGCAGGAAAACGATATTCTTTATCTTCAGCATGCAGCCTTATATGGTTGGGAATTCTTTTTAAAGCAAGTTCTTTAAATATCTCAATTGTCTCAGATAAACTTTCGACAGTTTCTTCTTTATTAACAAGTAATTCATCAAGCAACTGTTGAAGGTCGCTTTTCAATCCCCCTGATAAATGAGCAAGCTGTTTTATTGTTGTGATTGGTAATGAAGTCAAACGTTCTAAAAGAATAAGTAAAAGTTCAGCTGTTACCTGTGCATCACTATCTGCTTGATGGGGGCGATCATGATTCAATTTTTCTCTCTCCGCTAAATCAGATAACTTATAACCATCTGCTGTCGGATATAGGATTCTCGCCAATTCAACCGTATCTAGAACAGGACCGAAGAACCCTTCTTGGCCTGATTGGATTAATTCTTCTTGAAGAAAGGACAAATCAAACAAAACATTATGTGCAACAAAATAAGCCCCATCAAGTAAAGTCATGACTTTTTCTGCAATTTCAGAAAAAAGCGGCGCATCTTTCACCATATCATCATTTAATCCAGTTAATTCTTCAATAAATATGGGGATGGATTTTTTGGGATTAATTAACGATGAAAACTTTTCTGTGATTTTCCCATTTTCAATGACCACAGCTGCAAATTGGATGATTTTATCACCTTTTTTTGGAATGTTTCCCGTTGTTTCCAAATCGATTACGACGAATTTATTTCGCATTTATTAACACCCCAAACCTTCGTTCATTAAAACGGTATCACATAATCTTTAAAAGAAAAAGTATACACTACTAGGAGCTCTAGTTTCTACCATAAACTTTACGATTATTTTTATTATGTATATTATATAAAACTCTAAGTAAAAAAGAAAAATCCCCTGAACGGGGATTACATGATCGTTAATGCAGGTTCAGCATGAATGAGTTCTTTAATCCGATTATCTTCATCCATGATCGCTACTTTTGGTTTATGTGCAGCTACTTTTTCTTCAGCAATCAGCGCATAAGAGATAATAATGACGATATCACCTTTTTGAACAAGACGGGCGGCTGCACCATTTAAACAAATGACTCCACTGCCTCTTTCACCAGGAATTATATAAGTCTCTAAGCGGGCACCGTTATTATTGTTAACAATTTGAACTTTTTCATTTGCAATCATTCCGACTGCATCTAAAATGTCCTCATCGATTGTAATACTGCCTACATAATTTAAATTTGCCTCAGTAACTGTGGCACGGTGGATCTTTCCGTTCATCATGTTGCGCAACATATCCTCTTCCTCCATTTCCTCTTACCTATCAATCTATTTTTGTAATTAAATTGTCTATTAAACGAACCTTTGTAAATTTTACAGCGAGCGCAATAATAATTGTACCCTCTAATTTTGCCAATGGTTTTAATTGCGGATAGGAGTAGATTTGGACATAATCAATTACACCAGATGATTCTTTACCAATCTCTTCACGAATCATATGAATTAATTTATTTGGATCTCTCTCACCTGCATCTATAGCTGCAGCTGCTGCTTGAAGACTTTGATAAAGAACAGGTGCTTCTTTTCTTTCCTTCGGCAGGAGATTAACATTACGGGAACTCTTAGCCAGTCCATCATTTTCCCGGACAATATCTACTGCTACAAGATTTACAGGAATATTAAAATCTGAAATTAACCCTTCAATAACCGCAACTTGCTGAGCATCTTTTTTCCCAAAATATGCACGTGTTGGCATAATAATGTTAAAGAACTTTGTAATGACTGTAGCAACGCCGTCAAAATGGCCAGGGCGTGAACTACCACATAAAACATCTGTGCGCTCCTGTACGGTAACTCTGACTGAAAGGTCGGTCGGATACATTTCTTCTACACTTGGATAAAATAGAAAATCGGCCATTTCACTTTCAGCCAAGGCACGGTCACGCTCAAAGTCACGCGGATATTCAGCATAATCCTCTTTCGGCCCAAACTGTAAAGGATTCACAAATATGCTGAGGACGACGATATCATTTTCTTGTCTAGCTCTATTTAACAGCGTTAAATGTCCTTCGTGCAGAAAACCCATCGTTGGAACAAAGCCAATCGATTTTCCTTGGGACTTTTGATTCAAAATTAACTCCTGCATTTCTTTAATTGTGGTGATTATCCTCATTTTATACCTCCATAAAGCCCTTTGAGTTCCTGCTCCTTCATTGTGAATGAATGCTTATCTTCAGGAAACTGTTTGTTTTTAACATCTGCTGCATATGCTTGAATAGATTCGATCATAAAAGGATTTACGGAATGGTATTGTTTCACGAACTTCGGTACACGCTCAACACCATATCCAAGGATATCATGATAAACGAGCACTTGACCGTCCACCTCAATTCCAGCACCAATACCAATTATAGGTATAGAAAGACTTTGTGTAATTTCCTCAGCCAATTGTTTTGGGACACATTCAAGGACGATAGCGAATGCTCCTGCTTCTTCACATTTCTTCGCATCATCTATTAGTTTTCTTGCTGCCTCGGCATCTTTCCCTTGTACTTTATACCCGCCTAATACCCCAACTGATTGTGGAGTTAATCCCAAATGAGCACACACTGGGATGCCTGCTTTCGTTAGAGCAGATATTTTTTCTATTACATCATCTGCACCTTCAAGCTTTACTGCATGTGCGCCTGTTTCTTGAATGAGTCTGCCTGCATTCAATAAAGTATCTCGGACAGATAAATGATAGGTTAAAAATGGCAAGTCTGCGAGAATAAATGTATCTTTAGCACCTCGTTTTACTGCTTTCGTATGATGGATCATGTCTTCAAGCGTCACCGGTATGGTTGAATCATACCCTAAGACAACCATACCAAGGGAATCTCCCACCAAAATAATGTCCACTCCACCCTCTTCTGCTTGTTTAGCAGAAGGGTAATCATACGCAGTTAACATGACAATTTTTTCGTTATTTTCCTTCATTTTCAAAAAATCTGTTACTTGTTTCATCCATTTTTCCCTCCTTTTAGTTGGGAGAGGGAATTAGAAGATTTCGAAGAGCAAATAAAAAGATCCATCTGAAGGCAGAGGATCCCTATTACTCAATTACATGCTTCATCCCTCTGTCCCGGTCCGTTAAACGGATCTAGGCAGAAACCTTTTTAAATTGTTGTTTATTACATAAAGGTGCAGTTCACCATGGATACTGCCCATTGGAATGAATTATAGCAAATTTCTCGAAAAGTTCAAGCCTTATAACTCAATATCCGCTGAATAAATTTGGTGAATGAAACCAGTCTGATCCTCTAGTTTCAACACTCCATCATCTGTGATTCCGAGTGCTTTACCTTCAATGGTCTTCGTTAATGTTCTCGCTTTAATGTACTTACCGATACTGCTGGCATAGCCCTCCCATAAAAGCTTTATTGGTAAGAAGCCCTGTTCCAAATACATTGTATACAAATTTTCAAAGTTCTTGAGGATACTTTTAATTAATTCTGCCCTCGAAACAGTTTCTTTTTGCTCAATAAAAAGGGACGTGGCAATTTCTTGAATTTCTGCTGGGAAATCTTCTGTCTTTTGATTCACATTTATACCTATTCCAATAATAATCGAATGAATTTGATCGGCTTCAGCCTGTAGCTCAGTTAAAATTCCAGTGACTTTTTTCCCACTAATTAGAACATCATTAGGCCATTTGATATCTGGGATTAAGTCTGTCAATTCTTCAATGGCTTGAACAATTGCAACCGCTGCTAATAATGTTAATTGTGGCGCATTACTAAGAGGAATATTGGGGCGCAGGATCATGCTCATCCAAATCCCTGTATATTTTGGAGAATGCCATTTACGGGCCATCCTGCCTCTTCCTGACAACTGCTCTTCGGCGATAATGACCGTTCCTTCTGGGGCATCTTCAGAAGCCATGCGATGGGCAATCTTCTGAGTAGACTCAACAGTCTCCTCATAATGGATATTTCTCCCCATGAAGTGAGTTGTAAGACCAAGTCTTATTTCATCCGCAGTTATTTTTTCTGGGGTTTTCAGAATTCGATATCCCTTATTTCTAACTGCATCTAATTCAAATCCTTCTTTTCTTAGTTCCTCTATGTGCTTCCAAACTGCCGTCCTAGAGCAGCCAATGAGTTCAGCTAGATGTTGACCTGACAAAAAGGCATCTCCGGCATTTGTAAAGGCATCAAGTAATTCTTTTCTTATTTCTGATTGCACTTCATTAGCCACTCCTTGATTTTTTCTTTGTTATTCTCTAGTTGGCAAGATAGGATACTGTTTTCAATATCTAATAGCGTTTCCTTTAGCCATGGGCCGCCTCTTTTATTGTACCAATCCATTAAGTCATTCCCTGATACATTTATTTCTGCCCGTTCTTTAATCGGAAGAGAATCATACAGTTCTACCCAATGTTCAATCGATCGAGTATCCTTTATTCGTTTAATCACAAGGTAGAGTCTTTCTGTTGAAAGAATCGTATCACGGCCCGCAGAATAGAGGTCATAAACAGACCATTCTTGTTCAAGTCTTTTATATAAGAAATGGACCGTTCGCCCAATCTCTCTTATTTCCTTAATTGCAAGCCGCCAGTTTTTTAGAAATACCTCGATCTCTTTTTCTTTTAATTGTAAACAGAAAATTAATAATGACCACATTTCATTAATATTGAGAGTATTACTTTCAAAGCTAATCATTTTCTCTAACGATTGCCGCTTTCCTTTTAAACCAGGCAAATATAAATAGATGTTGGTATCAAGAAGGATATTTAGAGCTGGGGGTTTGTTTTTACCGATTAACAGTTTTTCGAACTCGGTTCTTTTTCTCTCTACAGCAATCTTATCAAGTAAGTGAACCAAACTGGCTAATGCGGTGACAGTTCCCGCTTCAATTTGAAATGAAAGTTGACTAACAAACCGTACCGCTCTCATCATTCTTAAGGCATCTTCTTGGAATCTGTCACGTGGGCTTCCGACGGTTTGAATTATTTTATTCTGAATCGCTAAAAATCCATTAAATGGATCAATCAGTTTTCTATTCCTGTCCATTGCTATGGCATTCATTGTAAAATCTCTGCGCTGCAAGTCATCCTTTAAATTTCGAATAAACGTAACCTCTTTCGGTCTACGATAATCTTCATACTCAGATTCTGTTCTAAATGTTGTGATTTCATATGCCCCGTTATTTACCAGGACCAGAACCGTTCCATGTTCTATTCCAATATCTACTGTTTTCGGAAAAATTTTTTTCACTTCATCTGGTGTTGCACTTGTCGCAATATCCACGTCATTAATCATTCTTTTTAAAAGAAAATCTCTCACTGATCCGCCAACAAAGTAGGCTTCAAAACCGGCATCCTCTAGCTTTTTTATGACAGGAATTGCAGTTTGGAATGGGTCTGTCATTTCCTTCACCTTAATTCAGTAAATTAAAATATATTTGCTCATATTGTTCAACGATTTGGTCCGCTTTAAATGTTGTTTTTGCTGTGTAAATGGACTGTTTAGAAAATTGCTGATGAAGCTTCGCATCATTTAAAACAGCCAATGCTTTACTGGAAATATCCTCTATGTCTCCTACTTCACAAATAAATCCATTGACACCATGATTAATAACCTCTGGTACACCGCCAACATTTGTCCCTATACAAGGGACACCACATGCCATCGCCTCTAAGGCAACAAGTCCAAAGCTTTCTTTTTCCGATAATAACAACATTAAATCACTAATAGAGTACAATTCCTCTAAACTCTCTTGTTTACCTAGAAAAATGACTTGATCTTCTAAGCCCAGTTCTCTGACTAACTTACAAACGATGGTCATTTCGGGACCATCTCCGACCAACAGTAATTTTGCAGGCATTGCTGATGCAATCTTTGCAAAAGATTTCACTACATCTTTCACTCGTTTTACTGGACGGAAATTGGAAACATGAATGATCACTTTCTCCTCTTCCCTTATCTCAAAATCTGACTTCAAAGCAAGTGCATCCATTTTTTTATAGACTCGGTCATCAATAAAATTATAGACAGTTTCGATTGTTTTATCAGGATTTATGAGATCATAAGTTTGATCCACAAGCGCTTTCGAAACAGCAGTTACCACATCAGATTTTTCTATTCCAAATTTAATCGCATCTGTCAACGAAGGATCATACCCCAAGACAGTTATATCTGTTCCGTGTAGGGTAGTGACGATTTTAAAATCTCGGTGACTCATTTGCTTGGCTAATATAGCACAAACCGCGTGAGGAATAGCATAGTGAACGTGAAGCAAATCTAATTTTTCCCGATTAGCTACTTCCGCCATTTTACTTGCTAAAGCAATATCGTAAGGTGGGTACTGAAATAAGGAATATTGATTCACTTCAACTTGATGATAATAGATATTATGATAAATTTTGTTCAATCTAAAAGGAATACTAGATGAAATGAAATGAATTTCATGACCTTTTTCAGCCAGCATTTTTCCTAATTCCGTTGCTACCACACCCGACCCGCCAACTGTCGGATAGCAAGTAATTCCAATTTTTAATTTCCTCATGGTTATTCTCCTATCAGATCTCGATTCAAAAGAATAGGAACTTTCGTTTTGAACCCTTCAGCAAATGTAACACCAACGAGCTTGCCAAACATTCTTTCCCTTGCCTCTACTGTTTCAATATACCCATTTACGAGCGGGGTATTGTAGGTTTCTTTTGTTTGCTGGAATTGGCTCTTATACTCCCTTAATGCTTGAAGCTTTTTATCTATGTATTGAGATATATCGATTACAAAATCTGGTTTATGAAAACCATTAATCATATAAAAATAAACTCTTTCTACTCGGTGGGCAGGTTCATTTCCTTCTGTTACATATTTTCGTATTCCAGCAGAAAAAACTGCCTCCTCCACTAAACTAGCACAATTTCCATGGTCTGGATGGCGGTCTTCAAAATAAGGTGCAAACACAATTTGAGGCTTATTTTTTCTTATGACCCTTGCAATTTCTCTTATGTATTCTTCTTTAAGAAATAAACCCCTATCTGGTAAGCCTAGGGAGGTTCTACATGAAACTTTTAGCACTTCAGCTGCTTTCGCTGCCTCTAACTTTCTTAATTCTACGAATCCATTTGAGGAGAGGTCGGCATCTGTTAGATCACAGATACCCACACGTTTTCCTTCAGATGTAAATTTTGCGATAGTCCCCGCCATGCCTATCTCGACATCATCTGCATGGGCACCAAATGCAAGGACTTGAAGGTGTTGATTAATCATTAAGTCCACCATTCTCTTTAATTATATTTCTCCATTCAATAAGCCCCAGTTCTAAACCTCTTATTAGCAATTCTGCAGTTCCCATATTAGTTGCAAGGGGTATGGAGTATACATCACATAGCCTTACTAATGCAGTAACATCTGGTTCATGTGGCTGGGCGGTTAATGGATCTCGGAAAAAGAAAACTGCATCCATTTCATTTTGGGCAATCATGGCACCGATTTGCTGGTCGCCACCAAGCGGTCCGGATTGAAACCGTGTAATACTCAACCCCGTTGCTTCACTAATTCTTTGCCCAGTTGTCCCAGTAGCAAATAAAGAATGCTTCGAAAAAATATTCTGATAAGCAATCGCGAACTGCACCAAATCATTTTTCTTATTATCATGAGCAATTAAAGCAATATTCATTATATCTCCTCCTAACCTAAAATATTTTCAAGGCCATAAACAAAGGTATTATGTGTCATCACAGACTCCACTGCCACTTTTACCCCAGACATGAACGATCCTCGGTGGTAGGAATCGTGCCTGATTGTTAGAGTCTGACCATCTGAGCCGAATAACACCTGTTGATGCGCGACCAATCCCGGCAAACGGACCGAGTGAATATGCATTCCATCAAAATTTGCTCCTCGAGCACCTACTATTGTTTCTTTTTCATTTGGGTGACCTTGATTTTTTGACTCTCGAACTGAAGAAATCATTTCAGCAGTTTTTACCGCAGTTCCAGACGGTGCATCCAACTTCTGGTCATGGTGTAATTCAATAATTTCTACATCATCAAAATATTTTGCAGCCAATTGGGAAAATTTCATCATTAACACAGCACCTATGGCAAAATTCGGAGCGATGATACACCCCAAATTCTTTTCCTGACAAATACTTTCTAATTCCTCTAAATCACTAGTGGTAAAACCGGTCGTACCTACAACTGGGCGTACATTGTAGGCAAGCGCAGTTTTTGCGTGGTGCATACCTACTTCAGGTGTTGTTAGGTCAATCAACACATCTGCTTGAACATTTTGCATGCATGTTTCAATATTAGAATAAACTTGCACATTATGTATTGAATGAAAACCTTCCAAATCGCTTAGCATGATACCATCATACTTATGATCTACAACAGCCGCTAGTTCAAAGTGTTCAGTATTAGCGACCAACTTTACAGCTTCGCTCCCCATTCTGCCGCGGGGACCTGCGATGATAATTTTTATTTTTTCCATAATATTCACTCCATTTTTCCTTCATTAATTCTTGTCCAACGATCTTTGTCTCTTGTCTTAAATTTTGCCATGACATAATCATGTGCATCTTCGAGGCTAATATTTAAAGAATTTGCAAAGCAAATTAATACAAATAAAAGGTCCCCCAACTCTTCCTCAATCGCTTTTTCAGTTTCACTAGTTTTTTTTGGTTTCTCTCCATAATAATGGTTTACCTCTCTGGCAAATTCCCCTAGTTCCTCTGTAAGTCGCGCCAGCATGGCTAGCGGACTGAAGTAACCCTCTTTAAATTGACTAATGTACAAATCTACTTCTTGCTGAAGATCTTTTATCGTCTTTTCCTTGGCCAATTTGTCTACACCTCGTTATTATGACTGATACTTATGTCCATTTTCTTATTCATTGTTTATGTTAGCTAAATTATTGCTGTTTTACAAATGTTTTCATTTATTAATGCTCTTTTTTACAACTCATTGCTCTAGCTTTTTTAATTCGATATAATAAAAACCGCCATATAAGAGAATTTATGGCAGAGGGGGGATTATGAATGTTATCAGGACTTAAATTTAAAAACATATTGTTCATCCTTTTAGGAGCTGCAATCATGTCGTTTGGACTTGTCAATTTTAATATGCAAAACAAGTTGGCTGAGGGTGGTTTCACTGGGATTGCACTCTTATTTTATTTCTTGTTCAAGTGGGATCCGTCTTATTCAAATCTATTTTTAAATATTCCACTTTTTTTTATTGGCTGGAAATTGTTAGGACGGAATACATTTTTATATACCATTATAGGAACAGTGGGAGTATCAATTTTTCTATGGATATTTCAACGCTATTCCATTGAAATGCCACTTGAAAGTGATTTAACATTAGCGGCATTATTTGCTGGGGTTTTAACCGGCATTGGTTTAGGAGTGATCTTTCGATATGGTGGAACAACGGGCGGAGTCGATATTATTGCAAGGCTCGTCCAAAAATATGCAGGCTGGAATATGGGAAAAACGATGTTCTTATTTGATGCATGTGTTATCGCCTTATCACTTATTACGTATTTAAATTATAAACAGGCAATGTATACACTTGTAGCTGTTTTTATTGGTGCAAGAGTCATCGATTTCATCTTGGAAGGCGCTTATTCAGCAAGAGGTGCAATGATCATTTCTGAAAAAAATGAACAAATTGCCGCAAAAATTATGGAGGAAATGGACCGAGGAGTAACTGCCTTAAAAGGTTATGGATCGTACACAAAAAGTGAACGTGAAGTGTTATATTGTGTTGTAGCTAAAAATGAAATCGTCCGGTTAAAAAATGTAATAACCTCGGTCGATCCGCATGCCTTTGTTTCCATTACCATTGTCCATGATGTTCATGGAGAAGGGTTCACCCTAGATGAAAATAAAATGCCTTTAATAGATTAAAAAGCAATGTCGTTGGACATTGCTTTTTTAGTATCAATCTTTCGATCGGTCTTTTTTCTGGTTCTTGTCACCTTGATATTTTCTCCAGCCAACGTAGGACAGGGTCATGATAATAATGCTTCCAGTGGAGATAATAACCCACCAAATGTTAGGATCTGCCTCATCCTCTTCCATGTTAGAAAAGAGTTTGACTAAGTCAGTATCTAGTTTATCCAATTCCTGTTGACTTTTCGTATCACTTACTACTAGGGAACGATATTCATTAATAAAATCAATCCGAGCATCTAATTTTTGTACATTTTCTACGGACACATCAATTTTCATACTTGGATAGATGACATTGTACAAAGATAAAAATGAGTTGAAGTTTGTATGAAAGTGTCCAGAATCACCTTTTTTAGCAGCATCTTTTGCTTGATGAAAAGCAGTCATAATTTGATCTTCCATTTCAACCCATAACGGTTGATGACTTGTAGCAATCGCATCAATAACAAGTCGAAATTTGACTAATTTATTTATTCGTTCCTCATATTTCATGTTGGAACTTACTGCCGCTTCCATTGCTTCATCATGGGAGGTGTTAATTATTCTTACCTCATCCATGGTTAATGGTGGATCCGAACCAGCAATACTAGTGAACTGATCTGAAAAATAATCAAGGAGTCTTTTTGCATCTTCATATCTATGAAACTTAACCATTTGGAGTGCTTCATCTGATATATCATCAAGCTTCTCCATTGGCGATTGTTGTTCTGCATAAATAGTTGTGGGAGTAAGCATCATGATAATTGCAAATAAAAATAACCATTTGATTTTCAATCCTTGTCCCCCCTTTCATTACTAATAAAATGTATGTAGAGGTGGACAAGGTTAGACCATATTGGATTATTTTATTTCAAGTTTATACCGATTTGGCCGAATGGAAAAATAATAGGCAAGTGCGATGGAAAAAATCGAGAGCCAGAAAGTAAAATACCCAATTTGCGGGGTGTAGCGGTCAAGCATATGATAGCTTGGCAACATAAAAAATACATAATCAATCACATCATTATGTAAGGTCCAGATCGCTGTAATGATTAAATGCCACCATTTAAAACGGTAAAATGGAGCATATAAAATACCTTGAACAGCCATTGCGAAATGAGAAAATATCAGCATATAGCCAACTGCATCAAGTTCTCCTTGGACAAAGTAGACGAGAATGTTCATTACCACTGCCCAAATTCCATATTTAAAAAGTGTGACAATCGCTAGAGCCTCTATTAAAGGCCAATTTTTCCTTAATAGAAAGGCAATCAGAACGAAAACAAAAAATAAACTAGCTGTTGGGCTGTCAGGAACGAATGGCAGGAAAATTGCAGGTGTTTCTTTTAGCTGCCATCCATACCAGTAATATCCATAAATGGTTCCTGCTATATTTATAAATAATAACAGCTTCATAATTGACCGATTGGCCAAGAGTGGGTATATCCAACTCACGAGCAAGCTCCTTTCATGATTTTTTTCATGAAGAAAAAAGCTGACGATCGTTCGTCAGCTTTTTAACAATTCGTTTATTACTTACCAAGGCCTGAGATAAATTCAGAAAGTGTTTTAAGTTCTTCGTCAGTACCTTTGAAGATTCCGGCTGGCATTTTCCCGCCTTTACCTTCTTTAGCAATTTTCGCCACTTCATCTGCAGATAGACCCGTTCCAACTAATGCAGGCGCACCGGCACCACCAGAAAGATCATCACCGTGACAAGTAATACATGTATTGGCACTAGCTATTTTATAGCCGGCACTCGACTTATCAATATCAACCTTCTCAACAATTTTACCTTGACGTTCAGCCTGTTCCCAGTCATGTGTCGCAACAGATTCCCACGTTAAATATACGGTGCCAGCTAATGCCAAAAGCATAGCTGCAGTTGCAACCGGGCGCTTAATTGGACGTCGTTCCGGACCATTATCCAGGAACGGAGCTAATAGTAAGCCTCCAAATGCAAGTCCTGGCATAATCATTGCTCCGATAACCGTATATGGTCCGGATGCATATGAATATTTTAGTAATTGATACAAAAATAAGAAATACCAGTCTGGCAATGGAATGTACCCAGTATCAGTCGGGTCCGCTATTCTTTCAAGCGGAGCCGGATGGGCAACGGTTAAACATAAAAATCCGACAAGAAATACGGCTCCTATCATCCATTCTTTCAAAAGGAAGTTAGGCCAGAACGCCTCTGTTTTACCAGGGTATTCAGAGTAATCCTTCGGAATCATTTTTTTTCGTTCAGAAGGTGCTAAAACACGTGAATCACCAACGAACTTTAATCCTTTACCGCGATGCATCGAGCAATCCCCCTCCTTTTTCCGTAGTTAGTAGAAAAACAACGATTGTATAAAAAAGCCGTTTTTTATAGTGGTCCAGAAATACCTTGTTTACGAATCATTAAGAAGTGGGCTCCCATTAATCCAAGCAATGCACCTGGCAAGAAGAACACATGAATCGCAAAAAAGCGGGTTAATGTTTGTGCACCAACAATATGTTCATGTCCTGCAAGTAAAACCTTAACCTGTGAGCCGATAAATGGTGTTGCTTCGGCAATCTGCAGACCTACTTTTGTTGCAAATAACGCTTTCATATCCCATGGTAATAAGTAACCTGTAAAACCTAAGCCAAGCATTACGAAGAAAATAAGCACTCCGACTACCCAGTTTAATTCACGAGGTTTTTTATATGCACCTTGGAAGAAAACACGTAGTGTATGTAAGAACATCATTACAAGTACTAAACTCGCACCCCAGTGATGCATACCACGTACAATTTGTCCAAAAGCAACTTCATTTTGAAGATAATAAACCGATTCCCATGCGTTTTTAATATCTGGTACATAGTACATGGTTAAAAACATACCAGAGAGAATTTGAATGACTGTAACGAAGAATGTCAGACCTCCAAAGCAGTATACAAACGCTGAAAAGTGATGCGCTGGATTAACATGCTCAGGTACTTCATGGTCTGCGATATCGCGCCACAAAGGCGTAATATCTAAACGTTCATCTACCCAATCGTAAATCTTGTTTAACATGTTACGCCTCCTTCCGTGGTTCAGCTTTACCTAGATAAAGAAAACCGTCTTTTTCCTTAAATGGATATACATCAAGCGGGTGAAGTGGTGGTGTACCTGGAACATTGGTTCCATCCTTTGTATAACGGCCATAGTGGCATGGACAGAAGAACTGATTTGGATGTTCCTTGTCCGTATTCCAGTTAACCGTACAGCCTAAATGTTTACACACAGGTGAAAGGGCTACAATCTTACCTGCATCATTCTTATAAACCCATGCAGTTTCCGTAACCTCAGACTCATACCATGCATCCTTTTGTTTAAAGCTAAAGTCAACTCGAACCGGCTCGTTTGTTATTTCAGAAACCTTTTGCTTTGTTGCGACAAAATCTCCGCCTTCTTCAGCCTTTAAAACAGGATCAACTGCAAATCTTACCATTGGCATTAACATACCAGCAGCCATGAAGCCGCCTACCCCTGTTAATGTGTAGCTTAAAAATTGACGTCTTGAAACGCGTTGCTTACTCATGCTTATATCCCCCCCTCTATTCATGAAGTTAAGTCCAACGGACAAAATTTAAACACATATAAAACTAGGACATAACAATGATATATCAATCTTCAGGTTAGGTCAATATCATACTATTTTAAAAACATGCTTAAAAGATGGTTTTACTCATTTTCATGCCATTTTTGCGTAAAAAGATCTAATAATTGTTTTACTTGACTATCAACAACCGCCATTTTCTGTGAATCATTCATATGTTCAAGCGGGATGGATGGAAGCCATAAAACGGTTCCAGATAGTTCTCCTTCTCGTGTTCTCCATTCAATTTCGGATGTTATGTAAAATACGTGTTTAAACGCCCCCTTTGTAAGGCTATCCTCCCAATCCTTCAAATCACTAATAGTATCTTCTCCATTTTTGGACTTCAGATATGTATAGGGAGGCAATAATAATAATCTTCCTGTAAATTGCCTTTCTAAATGGCCTGTTAGCAATGTGATAAATTCCGCACCGGTCGCAGACTGTTTCATCTCTCCCCCGATAGAAACGGCCAGTAACGGTACAACAGCTGTGTCTACATACTCCTTGGCATTCAAATACGTCTCAATATCTTGAGGTGTCCATTTCATATCTATGCACCAACCTTTTGATTTCACTATTATTATAATATCATTTTCTACAGAAACAATAAAAGATATAGAGCTATAATTAGAAAAATTCCAAACAAAAAGGAAGCTGCTTATCGCACGCTTCCTTTTTGTTCAGTCAATGTTAATGTATTAAGTTTTTGCGTCAGGATTTGAAATGCCTTTCGATCTTGATTATCAAGGGCCTCATCGATTAATTGAAGGATTTTCTCACGTTGAAAGTGTTCAATACTCCGCTGCAGTAATTGTTCTGCAATGATGCCATCCTTCTCATTCACTTGCAGATGTTTAGGAACATATAAATTTTCTTCGAGAACCGCAGCATACTGGTGTGCCTGATTAGAAGCATGAAAGTTTAATTGGATAAAAATATCCTCATCTCGATTTAAGCGAATATCGTGAAAGGATTTTTCAGCATCAGTTGTCATCACATTTTCTTTATAGAATCTAAATGGTACCTTATCGACGCAATGTGTAGACATAATTAAACCTCTCGGACAATACTGTGCTTGCTCCACAAAATGGACCTTCTCCATAAGTTGATCGTGGCTCATAAGATAGTTAAGAATCCAAACACATTCTCTTCTCTTTAATTGATAATGATTTAAAAACCAGCGAATAAAGTCCTTCTTCTCGTTGACAGAAACAGGGGTTGCCATGATAGTTTCCCTCCTCTGCAAATCAGCTTTTTTTTAATCTTTCAACCCTGTAAGACGTTCAAGTAAATCCATATACTCCCCGTTTGTTGGATCTTCATTAAGCAACTGTTTAAAAATTTCGGCGGCGCGGTCACTTTTTCCTTCTTCAATTAGAAAATAACCGTAATCCTGTAAAAAAGTTTCATTTTTCTTAAAAAAAGTATATGCACTTTCATATTTGTCTAATGCGTAAGAAAATTTTTCTAGCTTCTGATAGCTTACTGCTGCATCCCACAAAAGTTGGGGTTCTTCATCTTCTTTAATATCAAGTTCAGTAATTAAATCAATGATGTCCTCATATCTTTCTTGAAGGAAAAAGAGTTTATTTAATGTTAGTGCTGCTTCAATAAATCCTGGGTCTAAGGCAAGTGCTTCGCGGAAATACTGTTCTCCATCTTCCGCTTTCCCCAATTGGGTTGCTATTTTCCCTCCAAGGAAAAATAACTCCTTATTAAATTCATCTTGTTTTATGCCTTCTTGAATGGTAAGTAAACTATTTTCAAGTTCTCCCTCCCTTTCATATGCTAAAGCAAGGTGTAAATATAGCGAATGATATTCTGGATCCAGCTCTTTTAATTCAGTGAATTTTCCAATAGCGGTCTGATAATATCCAGCCTGAAGTGCAGTAAAACCATAGCCGAATAAAGTGTTAATCTCTAACTTTTCATTTATTGCCTTTTCATAATAAACCAATGCTTCTTCAAACATTCCAGATACACTTAAGAGATCTGCTATCCGTTGATCTATATTTACACCAGCTATTTCATTTTCTTCTTTTAGAACCTTTTCGTATGCTTCCAGTGCCTTGGTCACTTCACCTTGTTCACTGTAAAGTTCTCCTATAGCAAAATCTATAATGATTTCATCTGGCAACAATTCCTTTGCCTTCAGAAGTTTTCTTTCACAAACTTCATATAAACCTTGAACTTGATAAAGATCGGCCAATAAAAGTAAGGATTGTCCAAAATTAGCATCATGTTCTGATATCTTTTCAAGAATAAGAATTGCCTCTTCGTCTTCCCCGGCTTCAACTAATATTTCACCTAACAGGACTAGAAGCTCACCTTCCTCAGGGAATGTTTCTAATAAATTTTGTATTAGTGACTTTGCCTCTTCTAGGAAACCATATTGATACAATTCTTCGCCAAGAAGGAACTTTTCATCAGGCATGCCATTTTGTAATACATCATTATATTCAGTTAAGGCCTCATTATGTTGACCATTTTCTAACATGTTAATAATTTTATTCACTCGTTCCATTGACACTTACCTCTCGTTCTCCTAGATTGACAGAGAAAAATAGGATGGGATTCGCACCCTAACATGTTCTCCATTTCCAGGTTTAAATATCACTTCACCACCTGCTCGTAGAACATCCCCCTTGTGGACAGTCACTACGAGTCTATCACAATGATAAAGAAATAAATTCATATCATCAACATTCTGGCTTTCATTTATTTTTGTATACAAATTATAACTCACTTCTGTACCACACATTAAACTTGCTTTTTGCGGATATACACCAATTTTATTTAAAACAGAAACAGCCAATGGGCTATTTTCTTCAATTTCTTCATAAAGAGCCGGGATATTCTCTCTTTTCATGATACCTTTCCATTTCGACAAAACACTCTTTACTTCCTTCTTGTGAACTGAAGAAATTATTGGGATTAACGGACTATTGAAGGGGAACATTGCTTCTTTAATCCAACCCCAGGGAATTTGTTCTAATTCTTCATGGGATTGAAGGTCAACAAAAATAGCCGGTACTTTTTCCTTCTTACATTTCCTAATAAACGATTGAGTAATCAAACGAACAGGTATTCTTACCCCAATGAGATAGTCAATTGGGCTGCTTAAGAGAGCCGTTTTCAGCGCAGATATCTTTGTGGATAATTCATTTTCGTAGGAAACATTAACATAGGTGAACAAGGTGGTGCAACCTTTCAACAAAAAATCTTCTCTCAAACACTTTTTTAATTCTTGAAAGGTTCTTATTTGTGGAATATTTGAATTAAATAGAACATAGGCAGGGGCCATAATATATGGATCGGCATTCATTTTTATGAGCCGATAATGTTTGAAATGCGAGTCAATCTTCTCTATTCGGTTGTTACTAATTAATAGTGAACATGTTTTTAATTGCTTGTCTTTCAGGAGATTGGCATTTTCAATGATATACATTATCCACCACCCTTTTCATTGTGTCGTACTTTTCACTTTCACTTTTCTCTTTAAGACAAGCTATGCGAAAATTCTAAAAACTATGCTATTTAGCAAATAAAATATAAAGAATATTAATATATAAGCTTTGCAACATGTCTGTTGATTTGCGCTCCAGGCACGAGCGGTCGCGGGCGTGCCGGGGAGCCAGTCCAGCTACAGCGCGCCTAGCCCCTCGAGGCCGCTTCGGTCCTGCGGGGTCTCTCCTGCCCCGTACTCCCGCAGGAGTCTTCGTGCCTTCCGCTCCAATCAACAGAGTGTTTTCATAAAGACTTTAAACTCAATAAAAGTCGGTTATAATGCTATGACAAAATAAAAAAATTGCCGAGAAGAATATTCTTTCTCGACAATCTTGGTGCATTGAAATGCAGCTTTACTTTATAAGGCTATTTAAATGGTCAAAGAAGTTCGGATATGAAACGGAAATGGCTTCTGGGTTTTCTAGCTCTGCTTTTTCTTCACAAAGGAGTGCAGCTATGGCCAGCATCATTCCAATTCGATGGTCGCCATGACTTGAGACAGTTCCACCACCTAATTTGGTTTTACCATGAATGATCATTCCATCTTCAGTTGCTTCGATTCTAGCACCTAAGGTTTTAAGTTCATGAACAACTGTATCAATTCGATTTGTTTCTTTAACTTTTAATTCCTCGGCATCCTTGATAATTGTTGTACCTTCAGCCTGAGTGGCCAAAAGGGCAATTATTGGGATTTCATCAATTAATTTTGGAATTAAATCTCCTTCAATAACAGTACCTTTAAGACTGGAAGTCTTAATAATAAGATCTCCCATAGGTTCAAATGAAGATTCCTCGTTTTGAACAATTTCTAAGTCAGCACCCATTTTTTTCATTACTTCGATAATTCCTGTTCTTGTTGGGTTTAGTCCGACATTTTTCAAAACAACTTCACTTTCAGGAATTATTGCACCTGCAACTAAAAAGAATGCTGCAGACGATATATCCCCAGGAACGTAAACTGTCGTTCCAGTTAGTTTTTGACCGCCATTGACGATAATCATTTGGTTATCCTTGTGTATTTCTCCGCCAAATTTAATGATCATTCTTTCAGTATGATCACGTGTTTCTTCAGGCTCAATAATCACACTTTGTCCTTCTGCTTGCAGCCCTGCAAGAATTAATGCAGATTTAACTTGTGCACTTGCAACCGGAAGTTGATAATTTACAGGTTTTAATTCACCACCACGAATAGAAATGGGGGTAAAGGAACCGTTGTTACGGCCGTCTATTCTTGCACCTAAATCCGATAATGGGTTTGTTACCCTCGTCATTGGACGTTTCCCGATTGACTCATCACCAACAAGGGAGGAGAAAAATGGTCTACCTGCCAATATTCCCATTAATAAACGGATCGTTGTTCCAGAGTTACCAACGTCCAATACTTCATTGGGTTCGGTTAACCCTTCAAATCCTTTTCCAATAATGCGAAGTTGACCATCAGATTCTTCGATGGTCACTCCAAGTTTTCGAAAGCACGAAATCGTGCTTAAGCAATCTTCCCCAGGCAAAAAATTGGATACTTTGGTTTCACCGTGAGCAATCGAACCAAACATAACTGACCGATGCGAAATTGATTTATCCCCAGGAATCGTTATTTCTCCGTTTAAGTGTGTTATGTTTGTCTTCAGTTTTAGAGACGTCATGAAAAATCACCTTTTTTATATATCATTTTAAGAACCAATAGATGTAGCAAAACTAGAATAGGAGCCGATACATCGTTCAGCTTTTTGCCGGTCCTCTTCTGTTTGAAAACTAATTACTAAGACACCATTTATATCTTCACGTGTTTCTAAAATTCTAATATTTGTGATACTAATTTCTTCTTTCGCTAAATAACCGGTGATTTCGGAAATCACCCCTGGATAGTCCGGTACATCAACAAATAAATCATAAAATGCCGGAATCGCACCCTTATCTTTTTGAGGCAGGCCATCACGGAATTGTTTTGCTTGGTGAAAATAGTCATATATTGCCGAACTGTTTTCATCTTCAAGCAGCGTTTTGACATCATTCATTTCTTCTTGCCACTGATTGAGCAGTTCAATTAATATCTCACGATTGTGGAGGAGAATATCCTTCCACATCTTCGGACTGCTTGAGGCGATCCGGGTAATATCTCTAAACCCGCCTGCTGCAAGACGTGGAATTAAACTCTCTGCTTCTGCTAACTTTTCAGTTTGGCGAACAATCGAGGCAGCAATGATATGAGGAAAATGACTGACAATTCCGGTAAGATAATCATGATTTTCTGGTGTGATAGTTAAAAACTTGGCTTTCGTCCCAGCTAACCATAATTTTATTTGTTCAACCTTTGAATCTTCTATATGTTCCTGCGGTGTTAACAGGTAAAATGCATTTTCAAATAATATTTCTTTGGCAGCAGAAACACCACTTTTATGTGATCCCGCCATTGGATGCCCGCCGATAAATGTAATTCCTCGTTCTTTTAGGCTTTTGGCACTTCCAACAATCTTGCTTTTTGTACTGCCTGTATCTGTCATGATTACCTCTGGATGGAGAGGGAGACCCGCAAGGAATTGGATAATTTCCTCTGTTTCATTTACAGGTGCAGAAATAATAATTAAATTAGCATCAATTGCACCACTTTGGATATCTTCAGCTATTTCATCAATGACTCCAAGCATTTTTGCTAGTCTTGCCTGTTCACTATTAATATCAAATCCTACAATCGTTGCATCCCCATGTTCCTTTTTTATACAAAGGGCAAGAGAACCTCCAATTAATCCTAAGCCTATAACAAAAACACGGCCTTTCAATGATAACTCCCCCTAAAAACAAAGCAGAACTGTATTACTTTTGTGATAAAAACTCTCCTAATACATTAAGAACACCCTCATTTTGTTCAGATGATCCCACTGTAATTCTAACCCCAGTAGGAAAACCAAGAGCTTTCCCGGAACGAACAATATATCCTCTCTGCATTAGATTTTCGAATACCAAATCCCCATCTGTTTTACAATCAATTAAAATAAAATTTGTTTGTGATGGGTAATAATCGAGTTCATACTTCCTACAGAATTCATAGAACTGTTCAAGCCCCTGCCTATTTTTTTCTTTGCAGCTGTTTATAAATTCCTGATCTCTTATGGCTGCAGCTGCCGCTAATAAACCTAAAGAATTAACATTAAAGGGTTCCCGAGCTGGTTCAAGTGCTTTAATGATTGCCCGATTGGCAACCCCATAGCCTATTCTTAAGGCAGCGAGGCCATATATTTTTGAAAAAGTCCTCAAGACAATTAAATTTTCATACTTTTGAGCTAATTTGATGGAATCATAGTAATCTTCCGCAACAACATATTCATAATAAGCTTCATCTAGTACGACCAAAATATCAGCAGGAACTTTTTCAAGAAAAGCGTTTAACTTAGATTCTGGTATATAGGTACCGGTAGGATTATTAGGACTGCATAGCCAAATGACATTGGTCTGATCATCAATGGCAGCCAACATGGCATCTAAATCATGGTTTCCATTTACAAGCGGGATTTCCTTACAAACCGCCCCTTCAATCACTGCGTTATGCTTATATTGTGAAAAGCTAGGTGTAGCCATAATTGTATTAGCATTCGGATGTAACAGTGCTCTTGAAATGATTTGAATTAAGTTATCTGAGCCATTTCCAAAGATTAATTCTTCTTCCTCAACCTGTAAAAAGGCTGAAAGTGTCTCTCGTAAAGAAGTTGCATAACCATCAGGATAGATTGCCAAACTTGTTTGATTTGATTGAAGTGCATCTAAAGCCTGAGATGAGCATCCAAAAGGATTTTCATTTGATGCTAGCTTCACTATCTTGTCAAGTTTATATTGCCTCTTCACTGCTTCTATCGATTTCCCTGGTTGATAAGGAGTCAGTTGTAATAACTGCTCTTTCCATCTCATATTTACTCACTCCGTTCGTAATAAATTATTCTATTACAGCTTTTACTGTTTTTACCTATTTTGCTAGACTGCTGCCAAGGTCGGGCCTTAGAACAGTTGCACCTTTTAAGTATACATGAATAATCTCTTCTTGTGGTTTGTTTGTATTGACATGCATCATGACCCGGACACACTTCTTTAACGAATTGGGAACAGGAATTTCCTGCATACACATCACAGGGACATACGTCCACCCCTCAAATTTACGAAGTGCCTTGGCAGGGAATCCTGCGTTAACATCGTCGGTTGTTGAAATGAAAATTGATCCAACTTGATCTGGTTGAATATGATTTTCTTCAATTAACCTCACAAAAAGTTCTTCTGTTGCAGAGATGATTTCCTCCTCGGTATTCTGGTCAATCGTAATTGCTCCTCTTACCCCTCTAATCAAGAAAAGCCCCCCTTATTAATTACTGTTTAATTGTTCGTATAGGATTGTTTCCGAAATTTCCTTAACTTGTGGCTGACCCAATTGTTCAAGTAGAACAAAGCGAATCTCATCCCTAACCGACTTTTTATCCTGCTTCATTTTGTTGATTAATTTTTCATGGGATAGATTTCCCGGGATTTTTGATTCATAACCTAGTCTTTCAATCCAGTTAGTAAATTCTTCGATATCGAAAGTAAGTCCTAGTAATTGGTTACTTAGCTTTAGGGCATAAATCATTCCTATCATCACTGCTTCCCCGTGCGTAAAGTTCCCATAACCCATCTCAGATTCAATGGCATGACCTAGCGTGTGGCCAAAATTCAAGTAAGCCCTGATCCCCGTTTCTCTTTCGTCTTGACCAACAATTTTACCTTTTACCCTTATACCTTTTATTAAAGATTCAGATAACATCTCTAATGATAAGGTTTGAAGGTCTTGCACATTATCTTTTAACCAGTTATAGAAATCGATATCATCAATAAGTGCATGTTTAATAACCTCAGCAAAACCAGAACGAATTTCATGAACTGGTAGTGTTTTAAGGAATGCTAAATCATAAAAAACTGCTTCTGGCTGATGGAAAGCCCCAATCATATTTTTCCCGAGCGGATGATTAATGGCTACCTTCCCGCCAACGGCACTATCATGAGCTAATATAGTAGTTGGTACCTGTATAAATGGAATGCCCCTCATAAAGGATGCTGCAACAAATCCTGACAAATCTCCAACAGCCCCCCCTCCAAAGGAGAGAATGACAGATTTCCGGTCTAGTTTGTTTTCAAGTGCTGTTGAAAGCGCAGCATAGAAAACTTCAAATGTTTTTGCTTTTTCCCCACTAGGAGCAGTAAAAATTACAGGGTTTAACGATTTCAACTCAAACAATAATTTTTCCAGATGAAGCTCTGCAACCGTTTCATCGGTAATGATTAATATTCTAGATAGACCGTCAAAATGGTTCGCCAAAAAAGGGCCGATTTCTTTCCTTACTCCTTCTCCCACATAGACATCATAGCTTTTTGAATCTGTATGGATTTGAATGGTTTCCATTAAAATTCCCTCGCATATTCCCGCTGTCTTTTAATTTCCTCTGCAAAAGTCTCAAAACGGTCACTATAAAATTGTTCAACCAAAGCATTGGCAAGTTCCCAAGCAACCGCATGTTCTGCAACAACAGCTGCAGCAGGTACTGCACAACTGTCTGAACGCTCGACACTTGCTGCAAACGGCTCTTTTGTATCAATATCAACGCTCATTAGAGGTTTATATAATGTCGGGATAGGTTTCATTACCCCTCTGACCACAACCGGCATGCCTGTTGTCATACCACCTTCAAATCCACCAAGGCGATTAGACTTCCGGTAATAACCTTTTTCTTGGTCCCATGCAATTTCATCATGTACTTCACTACCAGGTTTCCTTGCAGCCTCAAAGCCTATGCCAATTTCTACTCCTTTAAAGGCATTTATACTCATAATAGCGGCTGCTAATTTCCCATCCAATTTCCGATCATAATGAACATAACTTCCTACACCTGCTGGCATTCCCGTAGCGATTACTTCTACTACTCCGCCAATCGAATCCCCATTTTTCTTTGCTTCATCAATTGCAGCCATCATATCACTTTCTACGTTAGAGTCAGCACAACGAACAGGAGAATTTTCTGTTTTTTCCTTCAATTCATTAAATGAAATGGAGCGATCAATATTAGCTTTGATTCCTCCTATTTCAACTACATGGGAAACAATTTCAACACCCACTAATGATAAAAGCTTTTTGGCTACGGAACCTGCTGCAACTCTGACGGTGGTCTCACGTGCAGAAGAACGTTCAAGGACATTCCTCATATCTCTGTGACCATATTTAATTGCACCATTTAAATCGGCATGCCCCGGACGAGCACGTGTTACCTTCCGCTTTATCTCATCTTCTTGTCCTTCTTCTAGCGGTTCTGCCCCCATAATCTTTGTCCAGTGCTTCCAGTCATTGTTATGAACTACTAATGCAACGGGTGAGCCGAGAGTATACCCATGGCGGACACCAGAAACAATTTGGGCTGTATCCTTTTCAATTTGCATTCTTCTTCCGCGTCCATAACCTTTCTGACGCCTGGATAATTCTTCATTTATATCTTCCAATAATAATGGCATACCTGCAGGGAGGCCTTCTATTATCGTTGTTAATTGCGGCCCATGGGATTCTCCTGCTGTTAAATATCTCATTCCCATATTACTTTCCCCCTTCAACTCATTAAAGAATTTTGTATCAATATACCATATACTGCGCAATAAACATAGTATAACTATTCAGAAAAGAGAGAATAAATTTCTCATATAAAAAAAGGCATTTGTATAATTTCTTATACAAATGCCTCTCTTCATTTCAATTAGTAGATCCATTCGTTTACTAGTTTATTGTACTCTACTACCCCAGAATCTTTAAAGAATAAGCCAATTTCACGCTCAGCACTTGCAGGTGAATCAGACCCATGGATAACATTTTTTCCAACTGTTAATCCAAAATCACCGCGGATCGTTCCAGGAGCAGCATCCTTTGGATTAGTAGAACCCATCATTTGGCGAGCAGTAGCAATCACATTCTCACCTTGCCAAACCATTGCAAAAACTGGTCCTGAAGTAATAAAATCTACTAATTCTCCGAAGAATGGACGCTCTTTATGTTCACCATAATGCTCTTCGGCTAGTTCATTAGGAATGCTCATTAATTTAGCCCCTACTAATTGAAAGCCCTTTCTTTCAAAACGTGAAACGATTTCTCCAATTAGGTTACGTTGTACACCATCAGGTTTTACCATTAAAAATGTTTTTTCCATGAATTCCACTCCTAAAAATAAATTATTATGTATATTGAATGTTTTTAGAAAACAATCCATGAAAAATATTATCATTTTTTCGAAAATTTAACAAGGAAATTTAGAATTTTCGTTTTCCAATGAATTTTGCTAAGTCATGAAGGGTTTTTTTGGTTCTATTCGCAGGTAACCCTTCTAATTCTGCCAAAGCTTTTTTAAGGTAAAGATCACTAAGTGCAATTGATTTTTCAATTGCATCTGAGTTTTTAATAATGGTGATAATCTTCTTAATCTCTGAGGGAGCCATGGATTCATTTACCTTTTCAATTTCTGCACGTATTTCAGCCTTTTCCATTGCATAAAGAGCAGGTGCAGTAATATTTCCTTGCAGCAGGTCTCCACCAGCCGGCTTTCCTAGTTCCTTCTCAGTAGACGTAAAATCTAAAATATCATCGATAATTTGATAAGACATACCGACGTAGTAACCGAAACGATATAGTTTTTTATGAACGGATTCCTCTACATCTGCTGCAATTGCTCCTAATTGACAACTTACAGCAATTAATAGAGCAGTCTTTCTCTTAATCCTACGAAGATAATCTCGGAGATTTTGATTAAAACGATATTTATCTTTTATTTGCTGAATTTCCCCAAGTGAAACTTCAACAATGGTATTAGATAAAATTTTATGAGCAATTGGGTTTCTAATGTTCGTCATTAATTCTATCGCCAGAGCAAAAACAAAGTCACCTGTATACATAGCAATTTTGTTATCCCATTTAGATTTCACGGTTGGCTGCCCTCGACGAAGATCCGCATCGTCAATCACATCATCATGGACAAGTGAAGCCATATGAATTAATTCAAGTGCAACAGCAACATTTTTCATTACATGTATATCATAATTTCCAAATTTACCAGCAAGCAAAACAAAAACAGGACGAATTCTTTTTCCTCCGGCTTGTAATGTATGCATAGATGCTTGTTTTAGCAGAAGGGACTCCGCATGGATGGTCTCTTCTAACTTTTTTTCGATCAAGTTAATATCCGAATTCAAAAATGAATACATCATTTTTAATTTCATTTGTATTCACCCAGCTTTTCATCCTGTCTTCATGTACAATAAATTAATTTTTCCTGCCAATATGAACAGCTGCTGCACCGCCGCTATATGATTTATATTTTACATCTGCGAAGCCTGCTTGTTCAAACATTTTAGCAAGTTCCTTCATCCCTGGAAATTCACGTGCTGACTCATGCAGCCATGCATATTCACGATAACTTTTTGCCAGCAATTTACCAAACATCGGCATAATATAACGAAAGTAAAAATAATAGAGCTGTTTATATCCGATTAAAGTAGGTTGTGAGGTCTCTAAGCAGACAGCAATACCGCCAGGTTTTACAACACGGTGCATTTCTTTTAATACTTGCAAATAGTCAGGGACATTCCTTAAGCCAAAACCAATCGTTACATAATCAAAACTATTATCTGGAAAAGGGAGTTCCATAGCATTACCATGTACTAATTTCACCTGTTTTAATCCCAGTTCTTTAACCTTTTCAATCCCCACATTAAGCATGTTTTGGCTGAAATCCAAACCTGTAACGTCCCCTGCCTGCCCCACTGCCTCAGCTAATGCTATGGTCCAATCAGCGGTGCCGCAGCAAACATCGAGGGCTCGTGAACCAGGTTTTACATCCATTCTTTTCATCGTGTCTTTCCGCCACTTGATGTGTTGTTGAAAACTGATAACAGAATTCATTTTATCATAGTTATCGGAAATCTTTTCAAACACATTGTGTACCCGCTGTTCTTTCGATTCCTGCATGTTTTTATTACCCTTCTTCCACAAAAGTTTTTGCATATGGCTGGTATTGGTTTAAGAGCGAATTAATTCTATTTTCAAGCAGTTCATTTAAGTAAGGAAGTTGCTCTAATCCTTTTTCTATTACTTTTTTTGAATTTTCAAGGTACTGGTCACAATATTGCAACAAATGACTTTTCTGATCACTAGATAATTCTTTTAATTTAAAGTTTTGGATTGGGAAAACAATTGATGTCAAGGCCTCGAATAAGACGGATCTTTCTGCCTTAATAAATTGACTTTTTTCATTCAATAAGCGTTTAAACAGCAGCAAACTTTCAAGAAATTCGTTCCAGAGGTCTACTTTAAAATAATCAGAGAGCCGAGCAAGTAAGGAACTTTCTATCCGCTTAATACTTGTCATTAACTCCTCTACAGAAACCAATTCATGGTGATAAACAGAAATTTTATTTTCGTTTACATCCTTAATTCCTTTAGAAAGTGCCTTAATCATCAAAATATCTTCTGATTCCGCAAGAAGCTTATAATATAGGCCACTGAAATAATCCCCCGCAAGAACAGTTAATTGACGATTTTTTTCGTCAACAGATGCATTTGATATACGTTCATGGGTATCAAGGGCGATTTGTATTAACATTGTTGATAATGCGTAGTTTTGCATATCGCTGAATGACAATTCGAGGCGTTCCATAATTGAGACTAAAATAAGAAGTTTATCTTCATCTATAATCGGAATCTCAATATATTTGAGCAGGTATGTATCACAAACTCTTTGTTCGACCTGCTCTCGAATATTTGTAAATTTTTGTCGAATGTCCAGCAATTAAATCACCCTTGCTTCCCCTAGTAATGTCTTTATGTATTCTTATTTCCTATTTGCATAGTAAAATTCATGCCGTTTAGCCTTTAATAATGAAAAATACCTAATCATTCTCTAAAAACAAGGCAGACACCATTATAACATAAAAGGTATTATTAAGGCAGAAATTCACAAAATAATCATTTTGGTTAATATGAAATAAGATGAAAACAGTGTGATTAGGATTATTTTTTTATTTCACTTTCTATTTCACCAAGGTGTGTAAGTATTTTAGCATTTCCCCTGATTTTTATAGCCGAAGTATGCTCTGTAAATTGAGCAATTAGGACTTCTCCTTTATCAAGCTTCTCTGAATGATGAAATTTGGTATCAGAGCCTCTAGTTAAGCCGATAACATTAACCCCATCGTCGATTGCCTTAATTACAACATACTCACTGTTTTGGTTTTCTCGCTTCTCCATTTATACACCTCAAATCTTCTTAGAAATAGGACTAATACTTAATTAACGAGAGCACTTCAGACCGTGCAACCGCATCATCTGATAGAATACCTCGGACAGCTGTGGTTACTGTTTTAGAACCAGGCTTTTTAACTCCTCGCATGGTCATACACATATGTTCTGCTTCAACGACTACCATTACCCCATGCGGCTCTAATTTTTCCATCATACTGTCCGCAATCGTGGAAGTAATCCGTTCTTGAAGTTGAGGTCTCTTTGCTACCGCTTCTACTGCCCTTGCTAGTTTACTTAATCCGGTCACACGACCATTTTTGGGAATGTAAGCTACATGCGCTTTTCCAAAGAAAGGTACAAGATGATGTTCACACATGGAATAAAACGGTATATCTTTAACCAATACCAACTCTTCGTGGTCTTCACTAAAGATTGTTTCAAAATGCTTCTTTGGATCCTCATTTAACCCGCTAAAAACTTCTTCATACATTTTTGCCACTCGTTTTGGTGTATCAAGAAGTCCTTCACGATTTGGGTCTTCCCCAATTGCTTCTAATATTAAACGTACCGCATCTTCAATTTGGGCACGATTTACTTGTGACATATAAAAATTCCTCCTAATGTTCAGTCAAGTATATATGACAAATACATATTAGCACAATCATTAAAGTTCAAGCAAAAAAATAGAAAAAAGGCCATGGACATAACCATGACCTTTTTGCTTAAGCATTCGCTTATAGCAATAAATTTATGTAATTATTTTACTGCGTCCTTAAGCGCTTTCCCTGGTTTAAAAGCTGGAACTTTGCTAGCAGCGATATCGATTTCCTCACCTGTTTGAGGGTTACGACCTTTACGAGCTGCACGCTCACGTACTTCAAAGTTTCCAAAACCGATTAATTGTACTTTATCACCATTTTTTAAAGCATCTAAAATCGCATCAAAAACAGCATCAACTGCTTTAGTTGCGTCCTTTTTAGAAAGTTCGCTAGCTTCAGCAACTGCATTAATAAGTTCTGTCTTGTTCATGCCATTCACCTCCTCCCAAAGAAATTATCAAGATTCGTAAATAAGATTACTTATCTACATTTCTAAACAATTTTTCTAATTTCTATACGTCATAGCGCGGTTTTATTACCAAAATTAACATAAATAATGAAATTGGTAACTAGAATCTATTTTTTTAGGAAAAACCCTTATGAAATAAGGGTTCAAACGCTATAATGTAATTCAGTTAAAAGATTATCATAATCAAAACAGCTTATCAAGAAGAATTCATGAATTTATGGTAATCTTTTCTTTGTTTCAACAAAATTCTACTTTATTTGACCCTTTTTGGTAGATATTTTGAAATAATGGGAAGTTGTCCCCTGCTCCTGCCACTTTTCTCAAAGAAAAAAAGACTCCGAATTGGAGTCCATAGCTTAAAGTATAATGGCAATTAAGCCACCTGAACCTTCGTTAATAATTCTCTCTAATGTTTCTTTTAATTTATATCTTGCATTTTCTGGCATCAAGGAAAGCTTTGCCTGGATACCTTCTCGAACAATGGAACTTAAGCTGCGGCCAAAGATATCTGAATTCCAGATGGATAACGGATCATCTTCAAAATCCTGCATTAAGTATCTCACTAGTTCTTCACTTTGTTTTTCAGTACCAATGATTGGCGCAAATTCCGATTCCACATCCACTTTTATCATATGGATGGATGGTGCTACAGCTCGCAGCCTTACACCAAATCGTGCACCTTGACGAATAATTTCTGGTTCTTCAAGACTCATATCTGAAAGGGTTGGTGAGGCAATACCGTAACCCGTTTGTTTAACCATTTTTAATGCATCTGCAATGTGGTCATACTCTGCTTTTGCATGAGCAAAATCCTGCATTAATTCAAGAAGATGATCTTTCCCGCGAATTTCTACTCCAACGATTTCTTTTAATATATCATCATACAATTCATCTGGTGCATATAAATCGATTTCAGCGACACCCGAGCCCATTTCAATTCCAGCTAAACCAGCTCTTTCAATGAATTCAAACTCGCTAAAGTGTTGTACAACCCGGTCAACATCTCTTAATCTCTTGATATCTTTTACAGTATCTTTGACTGCATCTTGATAGCTTTCACGTAGCCAGTGGTTTTCTCGAAGGACCATTACCCAACTTGGCAGGTTCACATTGACTTCGAGGACTGGGAACTCGTAAAGTGCTTCACGCAGTACATTAAGAACATCGCTGTCACGCATACTTTCAACACTCATTGCAATTACTGGGATATCATACTTATCTGCTAAACTCGATCTTAGAGTTTCAGTGCTAGGATGGTATGGCTGGGCACTATTAACGACCATGATGAACGGTTTGCCAACTTCTTTCAGTTCGTTAATAACTCTTTCTTCAGCTTCAATATAATTACTCCTTGGAATCTCACCAATGGTCCCATCAGTTGTTACAACGACCCCAATGGTTGAATGCTCTTGAATCACTTTCCTTGTGCCAATTTCAGCAGCTTCATGAAACGGAATTGGTTCCTCATACCAAGGGGTGGTAATCATTCTTGGACCATTTTCATCCTCATAGCCTTTCGCACCTGGAACCGTGTAGCCTACACAATCAACCAGCCTGATATTGACATTTAATCCATCATCAACATGAACTGTTGCTGCTTGATTTGGTACGAATTTCGGCTCCGTTGTCATAATTGTTTTTCCTGCAGCACTTTGAGGTAACTCATCGAGTGCACGTGATCTCTCAGCTTCACTGTTTATATTCGGTAAAACAACAAGCTCCATAAATTTTTTAATAAATGTTGATTTTCCAGTCCGTACTGCACCTACTACGCCTAAATAAATATCACCGCCTGTTCTCTCGGCAATATCTTTAAAAATATCAACCTTTTCCAAGTGATCCCCTCCCGATCATTGAGTAAAGTGGGATTAAACATCCATTTTAGGTATTTTTGGACAATATATGTTTATGATGTTGTCCTACTATGTTATGACACTTTTCTAAAATTTTTTTACCCCCTTATTAAAAATTCATAGGTTCTCTTGTATCTGTAGTGTCTGAACATTTGTTATTATGGAGGGTTTCAATATATGTTTTCTTTTGGGAATAGCCAAAAAAAACCCTTCTCCTACAATATATTTCATCGGAAAAGGGTTATGACTATTTATTCTTCTAAAAATACTGGTTCTTTCGTCTTAGAATCCCAGGTATATGGTAAGGAATATGCAGGCACAAACAAGGAATCCTTCACTAAAATTGGGCGAATATCTTCACCTGGTTTTACCTTCGTATCCTTTTTTTCCATGGCTTGATATAAGTCTGGGCGATAATCTACATACACTTCAGCACTGCCTGTAATGACAAAAGATAAATTTTGATTTGAAAATGGACTTACAACAAAAGGGGCTTTTTTATACCCTAATTGTTTATAATCAAGAGTAAAAACATTCTTGGCAATTTGTTCTTTATAGGGAGGATACCCTTTTGTTTTGATCCGTAATTTAATATCACGGATCGCTTCTGTCATTCTTAAATCAAATAACTTTACAGTTGGCTGGGTTTCAACATCCACAAGGACATATTGGAAAATCCCTCCACTTTCATATGCGTTACCAGGAGGCTCAGCGAGATATTTTGGAGTTATTTTTTTAAAATCAATAGGATACTTTTGATAAATCGGGGTTTCTGCTTCTTTTGTTTTTATCGGAAGAATCCCTCCATTATCCTCCTTAAAGGTATCTACTGCTGTTTGAACAGCTAAAATTTGATCTTTATATGGGATTTGATTTTTTGCTAATTCCTCTTCAGGATACATGCATCCAGTTAGGAAAAGAGCAGTAAATACTAGAAAACAACCAATTACATTCCATTTCATACAATCACCTTTTATTATGTATTTACCTCAATTATGTTAGAAAAACAATTAGAAGCGTTATTCCGGCAATAATCATTAGTAAGTAAGCAATAATTGCAGTAACAATTCTGAATACTCCTTTTAGCTTATATCTACTTAGATAAATTGTGATAATTGCCAGGAACATAAAACCCATACCTGCAATCGAGACCCACATTTTAAACATAGCTGGCGACAAACTTAACTCCCCCTTTTTCGAAGATTAATTATATCACAAGCAATAACTTTTCTAGAAAAATTTTGAACGAAATAAAAAAAACTGAAGTAAAGAGGGGCGAATTCTTTACTTCAGCTTTAACGACTAAATAACCCATACCTGCGTATAACTACTAGGTTGCTTCGTTGCATTGTATGCAATCTAGACACAAAGCGTTTCACCGAACGCCCATTTATTTAAGAAAAACTTTTTAAAACATGGCTCTGTTAAACTTGCCTGTTGATTTCCGCTCCAGGCACTTCGCTTTCCGCGGGGCGATGCGGCGAGCCTCCTCGTCCTCCCGCAGGAGTCTTCGTGCCTTCCGCTCCAATCAACAGGGTGCCATAATAAACAATAAGCTTTAAAACAACCTAAAACATAAGGCCCCTATTTCTCCATTATGTTACATTTTTTAATCTTCAATATTTCGTTCCTCTAAGACATTAACCAAATCTTCCATTTCATGCGTCTTGCCGCGGGCCATTAGAACATCTACAGCATCCGCTGCGCTCTTCTCATTAAATAGTACATCATATAGGGCAAAGGTAATCGGCATGTTCACATCATACTTTTGGGCTAACTGATAAGCTGCCTTGGTGGTTCGAACACCTTCCACTACCATCCCCATGTTGTCCAAAACCTCATTAAGGGTTTTCCCTTTACCCAATAGGTTTCCTGCTCTCCAGTTCCTTGAGTGGACGCTTGTACATGTAACAATTAAGTCACCAATGCCTGCTAGTCCAGAAAACGTTAATGGATTAGCACCCATTTTCGTACCAAGTCGAGCTATTTCAGCTAACCCTCGAGTCATTAATGCCGCTTTAGCATTATCGCCATAGCCCAACCCATCAGTAATACCCGCAGCAAGTGCAATAATATTTTTTAAGGCACCACCAATTTCAACACCAATGACATCTGAATTAGTATAAACGCGAAAATTATTGTTGATAAATAAATCCTGTATTTTTTCCGCTGCTTCCATATTCTCAGAAGTTACAGTTACCGTTGTTGGGTGGCGAAGGCTAACTTCTTCTGCGTGACTTGGACCGGATAAAACAACAACATCCTTTAATAAATCTTTTGGCATTTCCTCTTTAATAATTTCAGAGATGCGCAGTAATGAATCAGGTTCAATCCCTTTGCTAACATGCGCAATTGTCAATGGTTCTGCATGTACGGTACGAATTTTACCGATTACTTCACGTATTGCCTTTGTCGGGACGGCTAATATAAGTGTATCCACGTCTGCTAAAGCATCTCTTAATGATGAGTATCCAACAATCAACTCTGAAAGGTCAATCTCTGGAAGGTATTTCTTGTTGGTGTGCTTTTCATTAATTTCTTTGATTTGCTCCTCATTATGGCTCCAAAGACGAACTTCATGACGATTGTCTGCCAGCACTATTGCCAAAGCGGTTCCCCAGCTTCCAGCTCCAATAACGGCTATTGCTGTTTTCGTATCCTTCACTTTACATCACACCCACCTTATCTTTATTTTCTTTCTCTCGCATAAATTTTAATAGGGGTTCCTTCAAATCCAAATGCCTCTCTGATTCTGTTCTCTAAGAAGCGTTCATATGAAAAGTGCAATAATTCAGGTTCATTTACAAACACAACGAAGGTCGGCGGTTTAACTGCCACTTGTGTAGTGTAATATATTTTTAAGCGTCTGCCATTGTCTGTTGGTGTCGGATTCATCGCAACAGCATCCATGATCACATCATTGAGCACGCTGGTTTCAACTCTCATTGAATGGTTTTCACTAGCGGTATTGATCATTGGGAGCAACGTGTGAACCCGTTTTTTTGTTTTTGCAGATAAAAACACAATTGGAGCATAACTAAGAAATAAGAAATGTTCCCTTATCTTCTGTTCAAGTTCTTTCATCGTTTTTTCATCTTTTTCAATCGCATCCCACTTATTGACCACGATAACGACAGCCCTGCCTGCTTCATGTGCATACCCAGCAATCTTTTTGTCCTGCTCAATGATTCCTTCTTCGGCATTAATTACAACAAGAACAACGTCAGATCGTTCAATTGCCCTTAAAGCACGAAGTACACTATATTTTTCTGTACTTTCATAGACTTTTCCTTTTTTCCTAATTCCCGCTGTATCAATGATGACATATTTTCCCCCATTATATGTATATGGAGAATCGACAGCATCACGAGTGGTACCGGCAATATTACTGACGATTACACGTTCCTCGCCTAATATAGCATTGACTAATGATGATTTCCCTACATTGGGGCGTCCAATTAAGGAAAACTTCACTACATCTTCTCCATATTCAACCGTTTTGTTTTTGGGGAAATGTTTTGCGGCCTCATCTAAAAGGTCCCCTAAACCAAGTCCATGTGAGCCTGAAATGGGAATCGGTTCGCCAAATCCCAATGAATAAAAATCATAGATTTGATCGCGCATTTCAGGGTTATCTATTTTATTAACAGCTAATACAACGGGCTTTTTAGACCTGTATAAAATTTTAGCTACTTCCTCATCAGCTGCTGTAACCCCTTCACGGCCGTTTGTTAAGAAGATGATTACATCTGCTTCATCAATGGCTATTTCAGCCTGCTGTCGAATTTGTTCCAAAAACGGTTCATCACCAATATCAATTCCACCTGTATCGATAAGGTTGAAGTCATGTGTTAACCACTCCCCAGAACTATAGATACGATCTCTTGTAACTCCAGGAATGTCCTCCACAATAGATATTCTTTCGCCGACAATCCGATTAAAAATTGTTGATTTTCCTACGTTGGGCCGTCCTACAATGGCAATAACAGGTTTAACCAATTACAATCGCCATCCTTTCTTTCTTATAATTAAATACTATTAGTATGTTAGCATAGAGTGAAATTACATCAGTGGGGGGCTTTCTTCCCGATAATGCGGGGTTATTCCCTTTAGTCCTTATGAAGTAAAGAAACCCTTCTGTGATCTAGAAGGGCCTAACTATGTTATTTTAACAATGTTAATCCTTTCCCGCAATGGAAAAAACCGAAAAGTGAGTTACTGTTAACCTGTCATTAATTATATTGGATCTCTTTCAAGATGATTTTTGCTTCCCTTTTTCCAAAAAGCGGAAATGATTTTGGAGAATAGGTCCTATATTCTCTAACGCGGTCCAACCTGTAAGCAGGAGTACTGTTAATGAGCAAACATCTAGGTATGCAAAGGTCCCTATTTCATACGGAAATTCGAATTTATTTAATATAAAGGCATATAAAATGTCCCCTTGCATGGCACCAGCAAAAATAATGAGTATTCGCCCTTTTAAAGTTTTCTGCAATAATAAGGCTAAATACCACAATGTTATTCCCATCATCCATTCCTTTTTAAAAATAATCCAAATCGGATCAAATATCTCAAATAAATGAAAGGTCACGTAGGCAATTGATACGGTAATTGAACAAATGAAAAAATATATAAGTGCTCCTCGTTTTTCTTGGCTTATAAAAAAATAACATATCGCTAACATAAATAACCCGCTTGCCTGTATTTGAAAATCTCCTGCAGTAAACCGGACATTAGATAATATTAGTACTATTAATACGATTGCAGCCAGTTTTAATCGATATGGGTTTTGCTTTTCCAGAATAAAGGTCAAGTAAATCCAAAAACCCCAAAAGACCCAATAAAAGATTGCCCCTTCCAATTCATACACCTCCTATTATTTTCATTATTGGTAATCTTTATGTACTTTCATACTTCCTTGAATAATATTTCCTGTGTGAATCATCTTATTAAGAGGAGGTGTGTTTGAATGGGAAAAGACCGACAAGAAAAAAAGTTACGGGCGAGTGGAAGAGTAGAATCAGATCGTGACCAGGCGTTGCACTATCCAGGTGCAACTAAGTTATCCGGCCCTGAAGAGGCAAGAGGGCTAAACGACGGAAAAAAATAAAAATAAAAGCTCCCGCGAGCGGGAGCTTTTATTTTATGGAACGCTGGGAAAATGGTTTGGTATCGACGCCACGTTGATGTAACCAATGATAGGTTTCTCCTGAGATAATTATAGGTGCCTTCCTTAAATCTGAAATCGTTTTAGCTCCCAATGCAGTCATGATCATCGTCAATTCATAATGAAGGGCTTCAATTTCTTGTTGCAAAACCTCTACCCCTTCTTTAATAAGGATTGGTAAGAAATAGCCTGCCATGCCGATTGCATTCGCCCCAAGTGCTAATCCTTTTGCTATATCATGTCCTGACTTAAATCCTCCTGAACCAATAACTGAAAGATGCTCCGAAACAGATGATGCCTCAAGAATAGAAACACCAGTGGGGATCCCCCAATGATTAAAAAAAGACAATGCTTTATCTCTGCGTTTATTTTCAATTTCAGCAAAATTTGTCCCGCCAGAGCCGCCTACATCAACCACTTTTACACCTACGGATGATAGCTCTTTGACTGTCTCCAACCCCATTCCGAAACCAACTTCCTTTACAATTACAGGCACATTTGTCTCTTTTACAATTGTTTCAATCCTTTTAAGTGCACCAGAAAAATCGCGATCTCCTTCGGGCATAGTTAGTTCTTGAATAACGTTTAAATGTATTTGCAGAGCGTCAGCTTCTATCATATCGATCGCGGCTTTTGCATCTTCTACAGATGCTTCGCTTCCTAAATTTGCAATAATAACTCCAGAAGGATTCTCTTTACGGACAACTTCATATGTGTATTTTTGGGAGGTATCCTTTAATGCAGCCATTTGTGACCCAACGGCCATCGTTAAACCGGTATTTTTTGCGACGATGGCTAGTTCTTTATTGATACGATATGTTTTATCACCGCCACCACCAGTCATGGCATTGATAAAAATAGGCGAACTTAAATAAAGTCCGCCAATCTCATGGTCTAATCCAACATCGAATACACCGATATTGGGCAGTCCCTGGTGAATAAATTTAATATCATCGAAAGCTGAAGAATGATTTTGCCGATTTTCAAGGGCAAAACGAATATGGTCCCATTTTCGTTCAGATCTAGACACTTATATCACCATTATTTTCCTAAATTCTTTAATTTATCACCAATAACTTCTCCTAGCTGAAAGCCTTTTGACTCTTCAGGAAGTTCATAGTCTTGGTTTTCCTCATACTCTTTTTCAAGTAGTTCTTTAATGCTTAATGATAGACGTTGATCAGACTCATTTGCATCAAGGACTTTGACGTCTACTTCTTGTCCTTCTTTTAATACTTCATGTGGAGTACCAATATGCTTATATGCGATTTGAGAGATATGGACAAGGCCTTCCACACCAGGGAATACCTCAACAAATGCACCATAAGAGACCAATCTTTTTACTTTACCTTTTAAAATACTGCCTTTAGGCGCTTTTTCGGAAAGATTTGACCATGGTCCAGGGAGTGTTTCCTTAATCGATAGGGAAATTCTCTCACTATCACGGTCAACACTTAAAACCTTAACTTGAACTTGTTGACCTTCATGAACAACATCTGATGGTTTATCAACATGGTCATAGGATAATTGAGAAATATGAACTAGACCATCAATGCCGCCAATATCAACAAAAGCGCCAAAATCAGTGATTCTTTGAACTGTCCCATCAATAATTTGACCTACTTGTACAGCACTTAGTCGACTTTGTTTTTGCTTACCTTTTTCTTGCTCTACCACTGCTCGATGAGAAAGGATTAAACGATTCTTTTCCTTTTCAAGTTCAACAATTTTAAAAGTTAGGCTACGACCTTTATAATCACTAAAATCTTCAACAAAATGAGCTTCAACTAAAGATGCAGGTACAAATCCACGAACTCCTAGATCAACTACCAGACCGCCTTTTACAACGTCTTTTACTTCAGTTTCAATAATTTCTCCGCTTTGGAATTGATTTTCCAAGTGATCCCAAGCCTTTTCTGCATCAACTTTTCTTTTTGAAAGGATGATTGCTTCTTCCTCAACCTTCAACACTTCTAATTCTAATTCATCACCTTCAGCAACTGCATCAGACGCCTTTTCAATATGCAGACTTGAAAGTTCACTGATTGGGATGATTCCATCTAATTTGCTGCCTTGGATATCAACTAGCACCTGCTTTTCTTCTACTTTGGTAACTTGTCCAGTTACTTTATCCCCGATTTCAAAGCTTCTCACTTCTACTTGATTTAATTCTTCCGACATATGTATTCCTCCTTAATCCATTTACTTCAAAATTCTATATATGATCTGGTGGATGCCACGCAGCATACAACACATATAAAAAATAATAAAAAAGCAGTGAATTTTCAAAAAAAAACTCTTTCCATTAACTTCTTACAAATAGACTATTTTGTCAAGCAGAAGCTATTGATGTTCTTTTCTAAGTTTATCAATTTTGGACATAATTAATTCAGTAACTTGTTCTGCTGACGCCTTCTCTTTTCTCATTTCCTCCAAATCAATAGGTTCTCCATAGACAACCTTTAATTTTCGGAAACTTTGGTAAGGACCGATGATCGCGCATGGGACAACTGCTGCTGAAGACCTTAACGCAAAAAAGCCTGCTCCAGCAAGTCCCTTACCTAGTTCGCCGGTCTTACTTCTTGTGCCCTCTGGAAAGAGACCGAAAACATGACCATCTTTTAGGATTTTTAAGCCCGTTCTAAGTGCTTCTCGATCACTGAATCCCCTTTTCACTGGAAAGGCATTACATTTTCTAACGATATTTCCCAAAACAGGTACTGAAAAAATCTCTTCTTTTGCCATGTAATGAACAGGACGTGGGGCCATTATACCGACTATAATGGGATCAAAATTATGAATGTGATTCGCACAAAGAAGGACACCACCTTCTTTGGGGAAATGCTCTAAACCGATAGCTTCAACTCTGTAAAGTGGTTTAAATATTCCAGTAACCACTGATTTAGCAAAGTCATAAAACGTCACGCCTATCCAATCCTTTCGTGCACCAACACCATTATTTTTTCTACAACATCTTGAATTGATAGAGAGGTTGTATCGATTTCCACAGCATCATCCGCTTTTTTCAATGGTGCCACTTCTCTCTCTGAATCGATTTTATCTCTTCGAGCAATTTCTTCTTTTAATTTTTCTAAGTCAGACGGGAAGCCTTTTTGGATATTTTCCGTATGGCGCCTTTCTGCTCTTTCCTCCACACTAGCAAGTAAAAATACCTTTACCTCGGCATTAGGCAAGACATGGGTACCGATGTCCCTCCCATCCATCACAACGCCGCCTTCCGTGGCAAATGCTTGCTGTCTTCTGACCATTTCTTCACGGACCTTTTGGTGTTTAGCGACATACGAAGTGGAATTGGTAACCTCAGCAAAACGAATTTCATTTGTAACATTTCGCTCATCTACGTATACTAACTGACCTTTATCAGATGGCTGTAATCTAATGTCTGTCGATAATAATGTTTCCAATAATGCATCTTCATCTTCTAAATTCAGTTGATTTACGATTGCCTTATATGTTAAAGCTCGGTACATTGCACCCGTATCGATATAAATATAGGAAAGTTTTTCTGCCACTATTTTTGCAACCGTACTTTTACCGGCTGCAGCAGGGCCGTCTATTGCAATTGATATTTTCTTGTCCATAAATCCTCCTATTTGTCATCATGAGTTTCTTAGATGTTGTCTATTATTTATTTTACCACAAGATATTGGAATGCTTCTTTTTTTACCATGATAAAATATGAAATTTTTAACTATTTTTTTAGTTAATATTGGACAATCAAAAGAAAGCAGGCTGGCCTGCTTTCTCATTTCCCCTGAAAGGTTTCAAGAATTTCAGTATATGTATTTTCATTTACTCCTTCATATTTTGTCAATTGTTTTACCTGGGGAAGTATATTTAGCTGATGAAAAAAAAGTTGGGTTAGAAATAGAAAGATAAATTGGACGATGACAATTTTTATTAAGATTCTTTCTACCTTTTTCATGACATCCACTCCACTGATTTATATACTTATTATTGGAGTTTTTTGAAAAAAATATAAGGAAAAGCAAATGCTTTTCCTTATAACACGTCTTCATAAACTGCCTCAGCATTTTTTAACTTTTCAACTTTTTCCTCAACACCACTTTTTGCATTAATAAAAATTCGATACGTATCATCATCGATTGTTCCTAGAAATTCATAGCAAAGAACTTCTTTGTTAAGGTCATTAATAATCATCGCCTGACGATCTTCCATGACCTTAAAGTTTGGATTTACCTTAGCTCGTGCTTGTTTCACAGAAATAGTTGGTTTTTCTATTTTCCTTGTCTGAAAAGACTTTAAATATTCTTCTGCTGATAGACCAATAATATCACCGTTATCCAGTGCGACCTTTACTTTAATTGATTCAGGATAAATTCTAACTCCGTTTATGGAAGAAACGAAATTGAATACTCCAATATTGTCATATTGTGTGCTTTCAAAGATTTCTAAACCCTTAAAGCCCGTTTCTTTTAAGAAAGCTGCCGCCTTATTATCTGCATCATTTAAACTAAGAACTTGTTTTTTTACATCACGTTGATTAATAAACCAGATTGGATGGCCGGCTTTTTTCGTAATATCCATACTTCCTTCCTCACCGGTTTTCTTATCTTTAATAGAAACACTATAAAAACCATAGTCGGAACCTTTCCCATTCCCTGTTACCTTTACCTCTGAATTTCCGTCAATCTTGATGTATTTCTTAGCGGTTTGGATAGCCTCTTGCTTAGAAATAGTTTTTCCTTCAATTTTGTTAAAATTTTCATCCTTTTGCTGCATGTTTGCAAAAGTAGGACCCATATTTGATTCAGTGTAGCCGCTTACTGTCTTTTCTACAGCTTTAAAGCCATCAATAATCGTATTATCTGTTGTTTCTTTTCCAGATGCCAAAGCAAGTTCAACATCCATCCACCGAAGATTATTTTTTAAAACCATATGCTGTACTTTTCTGAGATCATTCTGTATATCACCAGATTGCTTATATAATACCTTTAATGTGTTGTATTCATCCTTTGACAGTGGTTCCTTGTCTAAATCTCTGACAGCAGTACGGTAACTGAAGTTCCCAATTTTAGATAAGAATTCCTCAGTCTTGTTAAACGGTAGCAAGGTTAACGGCAATTGTCCAACATCACTATGTGCCTCCGAGGTAAGCCTCCACACTTCAATTAAGGAAGGAGACAATGATTGTCTTGAGTTCATTGCAAGGGTTGTTCCAATTTTATCGTGTAACAAATCTACTTGGTAGGTAAGGTCATGAAATGCCCGTTGATACGTGTTTTCCGCATTTAATAGAACGGCATTTTTCTCCTGATGTTCTTGATAGCCCCAGTATGCTGTTCCCGCAACACCGACAGAGAGAACTCCAATTAATATTCCTCTTATCAATTTAATTCACCTCTCTACTTGCAAAAAATATGTTTCCCGATTCGTTTGATTTGTGGTCGTCCCCAGATCCACCCGCTGGTAGCGGTATCCGGGTTAAAATAATAAAGTGCCTCTCCAGTTGGGTCCCAACCATTAATCGCATCCAAAACCGCCTTCTTTGCATTTTCATTTGGGGTAAGCCATATTTGCCCATCGGCTACGGCTGTGAATGCACCAGGCTCAAAAATCACTCCTGAAACTGTATTTGGGAATGTGGCACTATTTACACGATTGAGAATAACAGCTGCCACAGCAACTTGACCTGTATATGGCTCTCCCCGCGATTCTCCATAAACGGCATTAGCCATTAACTGAATATCATTTTGCGAAAATCCATTTGGTGTATTCGCTGCCGTAGGTTTTTTAGGTGCTGTTTTCTGGGGTGCTGTGTTTTTTTGTGGCACCGTTTGTTTTGGAGCTTGCTTTGCTGGTGCCTGGTTAGCTGGTGCTTGATTAGCTGGTGCCTGGTTAGCTGGCGCCTGTTTCGCAGGACTTGGTGCAACCTGTTTACTTTGATCTACCCCACCGTAATGTGTAAACTTTTTGCCAGTATTAATATGTTTTTTTACAAACTGTTCATCGTATTTACTTGCTTTGGCGAGTTTTAATTTTGTTGGCCACCCTGCAAGCCCATCAACCGGCAACCCAAATTCATATTGAAAATTTCTTAACGCCCAATATGTACTCCAGCCAAAAACCCCATCAATCTTACCGTTATAAAAACCCAAATACTGGAGTCTTGATTGAAGCTCAATGACATCATCTCCAACCGCCCCCTTTTGAATTACCTGATTAGAGAAAGCACGCACCTCCTTGCTTTCAGAAATCGATGATGTCACGATCAGAAGGATTAGTATAAATAACTTAATTAGGATTTTCTTCTTTTTCATGGAATTTTAACCCCCATTGTAAATCTTTTTAACAGTAAACCTATTTTTTGTTTTAATGGGTTTTTTATTCCAATTAAATAAATAAAAAACCCTTCTTTATGATTGAAGGGTTTTTTGTACTGAATATTGTTTTTTCAGATGATTGGCACTTAAGATTTTTGCCTTCTTAACTTTTCTTAGACCAAACCACCAAAGAAATATCATAAATGGAAAAATAATCATAAGCCAATTTTCTTGTGATATTAAAATAAAATCATAGGCTCCATGGAGAATAAATGGCAAAAACAAGGAAAGAATGACCCACTTGGCTTTACTTCCTTCTGTAAATTTTGCCTTTCCAATGTAAAAGCCCATAATTACACCAAATAGGGCATGACTGGAAACAGGTAACAATGCACGTGTCATGGCATGTTCGATTCCATTCGCTATTAAGTAAAAGATATTTTCGATTGTAGCAAAACCAAGTGAAACAGCTACTCCGTAAACAATTCCATCAAAGGGTTCATCAAACTCTACATGTTGATAAACAACATAAAAGAGGATAAACCATTTAAAGAACTCTTCAAACAGGCCTGAGCTAAAGAATGCATTGAATATTTCAGTTTTTACTATATGTTCTGTTTCAAGGACATGCTGGATAAACATAATTGGAAACACAAGCAATGCTCCGTACATAAACGTCCTTAAAACGAAAGAAATTGGCTCTGGTTCATATTCATCTTTTAAATAAAAGTAACTTAGTAATGCCAGTCCGGGGGCAAGTCCGGCTGATAATATTCCCAGCATGATGAACCTCTTTTCAAATCCATTTTCTTAATCGTAACATGGTTTCTCTATAAAGAAAATGAAAGATTCATTCCAAATGCTAATAGGTATTATCTTTTGATTGGTTTAAAACTTAAAATCTAATTTCATTCAAATTACTAGCAAGTGCAACTGCCAATTTAATTCTTGCTTTTTTAGAGTCATTATCACTTCCAAGAATTACGCCTTTATTAAATAGGTCAAAGGCACTTCCTTCATAATCATAGGTTGTATAAACTGAACCTTCTTCTGCGCTTGTGGTTATAACTAGTTTCATTCCTTGAGCAATGGCTTTTTCGATTTCTGTCATCATTTTAGGGGCAACTTGACCACGTCCCACTCCCTCTAGAATAATTCCAGCAATTCCTGCCTCCCGTGCTGCCTTGATAAATTTCCCATCCGCTCCAATATAGCATTTAATGATTTCAACTTGAGGGATGGAAGTTTTAATCTCAAAATACTCTCTTTTAATTGGTTTTTGGAAAACATGAACTTGATCATTATCTATAATGCCTAGATATCCAAACCCAAATGAGTTAAAGCCTTGAATATTAGATGCATGTTCTTTTTTCACATAACGTGCAGCAAATATTCGTTCATTAAAAACAACCACTGTTCCGGCATTCCTTAAATCTTCAGAACAAGCACAATAAATTGCATGTCGTAAATTAATATATACATCGCTTCCCACATCCTCTGGTGAGCGCTGTGAACCTGTCACGACCACAGTCCTGGCATCATTAATTGTTAAATCGAGAAAATAGGAAGTTTCCTCCATCGTATCTGTTCCATGTGTGACAACAACACCTGAAACATCGTCATCCTTAAAATAGCTTTCTATTTTATCCTTCAATAGTAATAGATCATCGAAGGTAATATGAATACTGGCTTTCTGAAAAACAGATTCAACAACTACTTCGATGTCCTTTGGCAAATTACACATACTTGCCAATTCTTCGCCCGTTATTGCTCCTGACGCTAATTTTCCTGAATCTTTATTTGTCTTGCTTGCAATAGTGCCACCTGTCGTTAATAAAACTACCTTTTTCATTATTTAGTCACCCTTTTTGCATCTTTTTCTATAATTGAGCGAGAGATTGCCTCTCCGTGGAATCTGCCATTTTCAATAAATATTTCATTTGCGTTATTTCCAGCTGCAATTACACCTGCAATATATATTCCCTCTATATTTGTCTCCATCGAATCCGGACTAAAGAATGGCCTTCCTGATTCTTCATCTATTTTTACACCCATATTTTTTAAAAATTGATGGTCTGGATGGTATCCGGTCATGGCAAATACAAAATCATTGCTTATCACTTTATCTTCAGCATCTTTAGTATAAATAACTTGATTCTCTGTTATTTTTTTAACGTGGGCGTTAAATTCCATTAAAATGGTTCCTGTTCGAACTAGCGATTCAAACTCAGGGAGAATCCAAGGCTTAATACTTGGTGAATATTTATCACCACGATATAAAACGGTCACTCTCGCACCTGCTTTAACAAGTTCAAGGGCCGCGTCAACACTTGAATTTTTCCCGCCGATCACACAAACATCCTTATCGAAATACGGATGGGCTTCTTTAAAATAGTGGAATACCTTGGGTAAATTTTCACCCGGAATATTCATATAGTTTGGATGATCATAATAACCAGTCGCAATAATTACATGGCGTGCACTATAAGTATTTTTATCAGTAAAGATTTGAAATATCTCATCCTTTTTAAGAACTTTATTTACTTGTTCGAAAGAATTAATACGGAGCTGTTTTCGTTTAGCGACTTCTCGATAATAGACAAGGGCTTGATTTCTTTTGGGTTTATAACTCTCAGTAATAAATGGGACTTCCCCAATTTCTAACTTTTCTGCCGTGCTAAAAAATGTTTGATGAGTTGGATAATGATAAATGGAATTTACCACATTTCCCTTTTCAAGGATTAATGGTTCTTTTCCTCTATCCTGAAGGGCGATGGCTGCTGCTAATCCACAGGGTCCACCACCAACAATTATGATATCTTCTATTGGCATCATCGGTACACTCCTTAATACAATCACATGGATGAAAAAAACTCCTATCGTCTATGATAGGAGTTTTTAAACTATGTTTCAATGGTTTAGTATAATATTTAGCCCGAGGCCGTTATTAAATCCAGCCTCTAAAGCGGCTCGCTTCTGCCATTTTTCTAACCCCAACCATATATGCAGAAAGACGCATATCTACTCTACGGGTCTGAGCAGTATCGTAAATATTATTAAAGGATTTTACCATTACTTTTTCAAGCTTTTCTTCCACTTCTTCTTCCGACCAATAGTAACCTTGGTTATTTTGAACCCACTCAAAATAAGAAACGGTTACACCGCCCGCTGAAGCTAAAACATCTGGTACAAGGAGAATTCCACGCTCTGTTAAAATCTCCGTTGCTTCGAGTGTTGTTGGACCATTTGCAGCTTCAACAACGATGCTCGCACGAATATTATGAGCATTCTCTTCAGTAATTTGATTTTCTATCGCAGCAGGTACGAGAATATCGCATTCCAGTTCCAGCAATTCCTTATTAGTTATCGTGTTATTAAATAACTTTGTAACTGTTCCGAAGCTATCTCGTCTATCTAATAAATAATCGATATCTAAGCCATCGGGATCATGCAGGGCACCGTAGGCATCGGAAATCCCAATTACTTTTGCTCCTGCATCATGCATGAATTTAGCTAAAAAGCTTCCAGCATTACCAAAACCTTGGATCACTACTCGTGCGCCCTCAATTTCGATACCTTTCTTCTTGGCAGCCTCTTGGATACAGATTGTCACACCTTTTGCAGTTGCAGACTCACGCCCATGAGACCCGCCTAGAACAAGCGGTTTACCTGTAATAAAGCCTGGTGAGTTGAATTCATCTATCCGACTATATTCATCCATCATCCATGCCATGATTTGCGAATTAGTAAATACGTCTGGAGCTGGAATATCTTTAGTTGGTCCTACAATTTGACTAATTGCTCTAACGTAACCTCGGCTTAATCTCTCAAGCTCTCTAAAGGACATATCTCGAGGGTCGCAAACGATCCCGCCTTTACCACCACCATAAGGCAGGTCAACGATTCCACATTTCAAGCTCATCCAAATCGAAAGGGCTTTCACTTCTGTTTCTGTCACACCCGGATGGAAACGAATCCCGCCTTTTGTTGGTCCCACTGCATCATTATGTTGTGCACGGTAACCAGTAAAAATTTTTATGGAACCATCATCCATTCTAATTGGAATTTTAACGGTCATTAAACGTAATGGCTCTTTTAAGAGCTCGTAAACCTCTTCAGGATAACCTAACTTTTCAAGGGCCTTATGTATAACTGTTTGTGTCGATTTCAACACATCATGCTTTTCCTCTTGATTAGTCTTTTCATTTTCTTTTTCGGCTACCATTTGTAATCCTCCCTAAAAAAATGCTGCGAATGTTGTCATCTTCAGACACAAGTATACACCTTTCATTCATTTATGCAAGAAGAAAAGTATAAAAAAAGATCAAATATGTAAACGCTGCCATTAGCATTTTTAAAGGGTTACAAATGTAATGGCTAAATATTATTGTTCAATATCTTTTTCCCTTTTAAGGGCGGTGGGCGCCCTTTTTTATCTATAAGTTATGTTAAACATGCCTGCTGATCTCCGCTTCAGGCGTGAGCGGTTCGCGGGCGGTCCGGGGAGCCTCCTCCCGCAGGAGTCTTCGCCCCTTCCGCTCCAATCAACAGGGTGCCAAAAATCAACAATAAGCTTTAACATTGCCTATCTAAAAACAAGTAATTTTACTTAAAAAAATGAAGAATGGTTTCCACCGCTTTTTGTTCGATTATTCGTTTACCGTATTCAGCCAGGACATATGGACTAAGTATAGATGCATTTCCAAATTCGGATAAAACACAGGCTGCTTTTATATTTTTTTCCGATTCTAGATTATCCATTAATAAATAGTAGCGGTTGTTCCAAGCATAGAGACTCCCGCCGAAAATATTGACAGTAGACAGTCTTTTGGCTAGACCAATAATATCTTCAAATTCATCAAATTCATATAACAGGTCCTCATATCCTTCAACCCTAACTTGCATCTCAATAAAACCATCATACAAAATTTCTTCATCTTCTATTACTTCATCAACGGTAATAATCAATATCATCCCTTGAGCCTGGAGGGAGAACACCTCTACCGCAACAGAACCTTGAATATCAACATCAAATTCCTCACTTGCCTCTTCCAGCATATCATGGAAAAGCTGATTCCATTTAATGGAGTCCTTCCAAATATCTTCTTTGGAGAGTCCTCTGTCAAATAAATCATCAGAGGTTAGAAAAATCTTTATTTTATTGGCTGTTAAGCGTTCTAAGCGCATGATTTTGCCCCCTGCCGTGACATAACTCTTGTTTTCAGTGTATGCCTCAGGGTTCTGTTGGTGAATTGTCTATATTTATCCTTCCTTTTCAGATTTGCCATTCAGGGTAATCAGGTGACATTCAGCCGGTGCACCTAACCGAAGCGGAATGGCAGTGGTACCATATCCATTACTGATTAGAAGGACCGTATTATCCAGCTTTTTTATCTTCCCCCGCTCATGAGGACTATATCCCAAAATATGGATTTGACCACCGTGTGTATGCCCGCTTAACACTAAGCGTATTTTATGCTCTGGAAGTATCTTATTTGTAATATTAGGATAATGACTGGCTAATATCTTAAAACCACTTTCTTCCGCATCTAATAAGGCCAAATCAAGGCGATCACGTTCTTGGCTTAAATCATCCACACCGAGTAAACAAAGTTTTTCTCCTTCTGAAGATTCAAAGGTAACAGCTGTATTAGCTAAAACTTTAATACCCAACTCTAGGAGAATGGCATCCAATTTATGATAATCCACTTCATAATCATTGTTCCCCCAAACAAAATAAACTGGACCAATTTGTTTTAATTTCATTAAATTTGCCTTTACTTTTTCAAATGAGACTCCTTTCTCAGTTAAGTCACCACCGATTACAACAATATCCGCTTTCCCAATTGCAGGATTTACCACTTTATCAGAAATCGTTCGCCTATGTATATCCGAAATAAAAAAAATAGAAACATTGCCAAGTGATTTAGGAAAGTCAGGAAAGCTAAATTCATGTTCAATGATATTATTTAAAAAAGCTTCTCGTAGCATGTATAAAAGCAGGCATCCACCAATGATGAACAAGAAAACTAATGTAATAACCATTTCTCTTTTCCCCATTTCTTAACTAACGTTCAATGGAAATCATACCATAAAAAAGACTTAAACTAAAAAAGACAATCGTTTGTACCAAACCTAAATAAAAGAGAAGACAAAAAACAATTAGAAGATAGAGATACTCTATGAGAAGGTCAACACCAATTACTTTTCGTTTTTGCCAAGCAATTTTTGTTCCTGCGATAAGTTCTGATAGGACTCTTCCAGTTAAGAGAAATCCGATAAAAAAAACCAATGTTGCTGCAAAAAATTTTAAGGGATTTACGACAAGGCTTATAAAGAAATCAGCTAAAACAAAAGGATATGGAATTGAAATCCATTTGATTAGTATATATCCACATAAAAAAATCACAAAATACTTAACTACTTTTATGAACATAAAAAACCCCTCCCATACAATGTATGAGAAGGATTTAAAAATCTTACCTACTGCTAGTTAATCATCTTCTTGGATGCTTAATATTCTGAAGCCATGGTCTTCCAGCCTCTTGGTGAATTTATCGATATTGTCTTTCTTCTCTATCTTCATAACAATTCTTCGGACAAGTTTATCTGTTTCATCAAAGGTTACCAGAGAAATAATATGCTCGTGGAATTGATGTGCTATTTCAGACAAACGTGCAATTCGTCCTTCTGTTTCGACTGATGTAAAGGCAATCCGCACACCAGGACGATTTACCCCAAATGCACTTTCGAAAGAACTAATTACATCAGAGCGCGTAACTACACCCAGAAAGGTTTTGTTGGTATCAACAACTGCTAATAAAGGAAAATCCTTTAAATCAAGAAGTGTTTTCTCAAATAATTCTCCACCTTCTAGAATCTTATCATGATGTGTAGCAATATCTTTTACAAATGTTGTGGTTAAATACTCATCCTTTTGTTTATCAGACTGAAAATAGCTCTCATAAATGTTGTATCTGGTCGCCACTCCTACGTATTTATCTCCACTTAATACCGGAAGTCCATCAATCTGATATTTTTCCAAACTTTCTAAAGCGTCTTTTAGTGTAGTATTTTCTTGGGAAGTAAAACATTCATGCTTTGGAATCATAATATTTTTTACGAACAAATCCCATCACCTCGAAATATAATCGTGCTTCATTTAGTATACTTCTATAAGGCTTGGAAAAAACCCTTTTGCATTTAAGATTATGTCATAGAAAAAGGGATATTTCATATTATTAACTGATGTTGAATAAAGGGAGGGCTAAAATGAATACACACTTCAAAACCTTTCATCCATATGCGAGTCCATTTGACCCTTGCAAACCGATTCTCGAAAAAACTTACTCTACCCCACCACATTTATATATGGGATTTCAACCACCAAACCTGCAACAATTTACACCACTTGAGGCACTGAGAGCCGGCACTTTATGGAAAGACTTTTATGATCCTTACTTTAACACATTAGAGAAGGCAAAAGGGGGACTGCCTACATGAAACAGGTTCCCGCCGAATACTATCAATTAATGGAACAGCTTCAAGCTGTTGACTTTGTTTTAGTTGAACTAACCCTCTACCTTGATACACATAATGATGATCTTGAAGCCATCAATCAATTTAATCATTACGCAAAAGAAAGAAAACATCTGAAAAAGGCATTTGAAAGCCAATTTGGTCCATTATTGCAATTTGGTAATAGTTACTCCAGTTATCCTTGGAATTGGGATGACACCCCTTGGCCATGGCAAGTTTAAAAGCGGAAGCGCCCGTTTAGCGGCGTATGGACTGGAGCACTTTGACTGAGATAAAGGAAACACGAAGAGCGTTAGCGCATTCGTGCTTGACTTATCGTAGGGAAAAGGGCGAAGTACACTAGACGCTGGGCGCTGGAGCTGGATAATTATCTAGATTATTTTAGAGGAGGGTGAGTTAAATGTGGATATATGAAAAGAAACTACAATATCCTGTTCGAGTCAGTACGTGTAACCCGACGTTAGCAAAATATCTAATTGAACAGTATGGCGGTGCTGACGGAGAACTCGCGGCAGCACTACGATATTTAAACCAAAGATATACGATTCCAGATAAAGTAATCGGGCTTTTGACAGACATCGGCACAGAAGAGTTTGCCCACCTTGAAATGATTGCCACGATGGTTTATAAATTAACGAAAGATGCCACTCCTGATCAAATGAAAGCAGCTGGATTGGATGCACATTATGCCGACCATGATAGCGCATTATACTACCATAATGCCGCAGGTGTTCCATTTACAGCTACTTATATAACTGCAAAGGGTGACCCAATTGCAGATTTATATGAAGATATTGCAGCAGAAGAAAAGGCCCGCGCTACTTACCAGTGGTTGATTAATTTAAGTGATGATCCTGATATCAATGATAGCCTTCGCTTTTTACGTGAACGAGAAATTATCCATTCACAACGCTTCCGTGAAGCCGTCGAAATATTAAAGGATGAACGAGGCAAAAAAACAATCTTTTAATACCAAATAAGAAGCAGCTGTTGTCTGCTTCTTATTTCTTTTCGTGATATAGGTTAATGTCATATTTCGTTTTCATCATTTCAAAGACAATATGGCGGTTTTTCCATTCTTCTTCTTTTTTCCAGTAATCTTTACTTCGGTCTACAATTTCACAGCGTAATTCATGGTATTCTTTTTCTGCTTTGTCTTTTTTCTCTTTCAACAAGTTCATCGTTCCATACATGCCTACACAAAAGACTAACAGGGTTAAATTATTAGAATCATTGACAAAGGCAGAGAACATCGCTGCAAAGGAATAGGAATAAATGCTGGCAACTGTTAGATATAAATAGACAAAAAAACTTACGGCCAAAACAATCGTTGCCCAGATTGAAAGGATATGCCGCTTTTTAAACCGATCAAACTTTTCTTTCCTTTTTCTAACATTTTCAAGCGCTTGCTTTGTTGCCTGATCCGTATTTTCAAGTAATTGGATTGGAGAATCCATGTTATCACCCTCCATTTCTATAAATATACATATGAACTTGTCCCTTCTATTATGTTTTTTTCATGAAAAAACCGATCACAATCGGATCGGCTAATTGTTTAATGGTATTTTCAAAATCTGTCCTGCATTAACTTGTTTACTCTTAAGATTATTGGCTTTCATAATGATGTCCATCCCCTTGGGAGAATGGTAGTACTTCAAGGCTATTCTATATAGGTTTTCGTTTGGTTTGACTTTATGTGTTACAGTAGAATTTTTTTGTGGTTCTGTCGAGACTTCTGCTGTTTTTTTTATGGGTTCTGTGGTTTCAGCCTGTTTTACCTCGTTGCTAGGTTGTACTGTTGTATTATCCACAGGATTTGTTTCCTTCGATTGATCCAAATCTTCAACTTTTGGTTCTTCTTCATCATCTGAAGTTTCTAAATTAATGGTTTCATATCCAACAGAATCCTCAGTGTTTTTCGGAACTCCATTAACTTTAGTAGCACCATCACGGTACGAAATTACACTAAAGATAATGATTGGAAGAAGGATAAAGAACAAAACTAATAACCGTATAACTGGATACTTTAGCTTCCACTTTGTTCTTCTCTTCTTTTGCCGATGTATACGCTCACGAGGCGGCAAGTCGTCTTTGAGGTCCATTTTCTCATTAATTTTTTCTATTCGTTGTTTTAAACGTTCCGCCTGGTCCCTGTAAGGCTCTTCGCTATTCATAGCCGTACTCCTCCCCGTTCATCTTCTCTAGTTGGACTTTTACATTTTATATAAACACCTAATAAAAAATCAATAATAAAATGCATAACAATTGTAATAGCTAAATTATTGGTCCATTCAAAAATTAGTCCAATCAAAAAGCTTAATACAACAATATTTACAAATAAAAACCAATTAAAAAGGTATCTATAGTGAATAATTGCAAAAATAATGCTCGCAAAAACCAGTCCTACTTTTGTTTGTATGATTCCTCTGAACAATAATTCCTCACTAAACGCTACAAAAAAAGCAATCAGTACAATATGGAAAACATTTCTATTTTTAAAGATTCTTTCATTTAAACCCCCATCATCATAATAAGAAGAAGGCAGCAACTTCATTAAAAGTACATCTAACATCACAACTATTAATCCTGCAGGAATCCCAATTGTAAAAATGTGAGCGTCATCCAAAATTATAGTCTCTAAATAGGAGAAATGGTCAAAAAATATAAACCCCAATAGGAATGAGATGACACAGAGAATTACTTGTGTCATATACAGATGAAAAAGCAAATCTCTATCAGTTAATCCATTTATTAATTCAAAATATTTCTTTTTCATTCCCTCAACTCACTATTGATTAGAATTTTGGCAAGATATTCTTTCCAGTTTTGTTCCGTTTTTTCCACCAAAGGATCATTACTGGAATTACTAGTTTGGTAATCGATTATTTGAAGTCCGCAAATGTCACAGCACTTATTTACCTTGTTTAATAATGTTTCATCAAAATACTGTAAAATATTTTCACGTCTGCAAAATCTAGATTCAACCCATTTTTTCATTCGATAAATATTATTTTTTTTAATTGCTAATCTTTCCTGAACAAACTCTTTAAAAAGGCTTTGTAATTGTTTAAGACTTATTGTTTCAAGCGGCGAATTTATTACAAAGTCCTCAATAATCCGCCATTGAATTTCTGAGAAACCGCCAAGATCCATTAACTTGATATCTAAAGTAATTTTTCCATCTTTTAAAATCTTTTTCTCGTCTATCATTTTAAACAACCAGTCTATTTGCAGTTCTGATGGTAATTCACTCTCGGCAAGTTGCATCGGCAGTTGTTCATCCCCAGACGTATATAAAAGTATGGCAATACTTGGTTTGCCATCTCGACCTGCCCTTCCAATTTCTTGGAGATACGATTCTATTTGCATCGGCATATGATAATGAATAATAAACCGGATATTTTCTTTATTTATTCCCATGCCAAATGCACTCGTTGCACATATAACATCTAATTGTCCATAGAGAAATTGTTGTTGAATTAGTATTCTTGTATTTTGGTCCAATCCGCCATGATAGGTCATCGCACGGCAAATTCCTTTTTCTGCTAATAATGAAGCCATTTGTTCCGCCATTTTTTTACTTGAAAAATAAATAATTCCTGGTTTTTTCAAATTAGCAACAAGCTCACAGACAATCCCTTGCTTTTCTCGGTAGTCTAATAATTCTTTAACATAAAAACTGATATTTGGCCGGTCAATCGTTGACTCTATTTTATTAATTTCATCCAAATCAAGTGAACGAATGATATCCTCTCTTACTTTTTTTGTTGCGGTTGCAGTTAACGCAAGTGTGAGCGGATTGCCAAACTTTTTTCTAACTTCACCTAGTTTTGAATAATCTGGTCGAAAGTCAAAGCCCCATTGCGAAATACAATGTGCTTCATCGACCACAAACAATGAAATAGTAAGTTTTTGTAGTTTGCGGAGGATAAAAGGCAGCAATAACATTTCAGGTGATATAAAGATAAACTTATACTGATTAAGTTGATGAAGTGCTTTTTGTCTTTCATCTGCACTAAGAAAGGAGTTTAAAGCAATTACTCTCTTTTCACCAAATTTCTTAAAATGCTCCACTTGGTCCTGCATCAGTGAGAGGAGAGGAGATATTATTAAAACTTGACCCTTTAACATTAACCCTGGCAGTTGATAACATAATGATTTCCCTGTTCCTGTCGGGAGCATGGCCAAAGTATGTTGACCAGATAAGACAGATGTGATGACCTCTTTTTGTCCTGTCTTAAAACTTTGAAAACCAAAATGTTCTTTTAATACTTTTTCTAGTTCCATTATCTATCACCATATTTCGCTAGTACCAACCTAATTTGAAAATATGTTGCAGTTATTATCTTTTCTCGAATTAACTTTAACTGTTTAGTTGCTATTTGATGTGAAATTTCTAAGATCTTATTTTGTAACTCTATATCTACGTAAGTATCAATAGAGAAATTCTCTATATTTAAGGCTAATTCAACCAGATGGTCTTCTATTGTACTTATTTTTAAGTGCCTTATATTTGCAATCATATCAAGTGTATATCCTTGATTTAATAATCTTTGTGTTTTCCTAGTAGATAACGTTAATTCATCATTTTTCATTAGACCTTTGACTAAAAAAGGCAAAATTTCAAACTCACTACCATCTTCCTCAATTTTTTGCAATAAATAATGAAGTGTATTTGTAAACCCAAGTTGGTAATCATGAATATCTAAATTTAACTGTTTGGCTGCTTGAAGAGGGGTTAAGCCAATTTGTTGATAACCTGTTAACCGAATTACTACAATCGCAGGGTCAAATCCATTTCCTGCGTCAAAACATTCTTCTAATTCTGAATAAACAGTTGTCCCCATTTCCATCCTAGGCAGGTTAATACTTTTTAGAGTAGATTTTAACCAACTATGAACCTCTTTGTTTTTTTGGATTGGAATATATCTTGTTTCTCCGAACATTAAATTGGATATCACCTGCACTAATAAGGACAACCTTTCCCAAAATAAGGATGTCATTTGATGATAGTTCCAGCCATTAATATACTTGGGGAGTTGTGTTTTTTCTAGGAGTTCTTTTCCAAGAAGAGTTAATATAAATCGATGTTCTCCGATTTTTTTTATCCACTTTTTTTCACTCATCGAATGAATGATCTCTTCAAAAGATTCCCTTGATAATTGTTCGTAAATCCCAAAAAAACTTTTCAACGAAAATAAATGGGCATCTTGGATCGTTTGCGATGACTTTTTTCCATTAAGAAGGTGATAGACCGCATAAATGGTCCGTTCCCTATTTAATTGTTTTATACTATAAAGAATGATGGATTCAATTTGGAGCATACGAACCCTCCCACCACTTATTTCACAGATATTCGACCAAAAACACCATTTTATTTCTTTATTCTACCATGAAATATGGGAACTTGATGACCAAAAATGTGGAAGATTTAGAAAATCACTTGGATAAACTAAAGGGATAAAGGCATTTTTCTATTGAAAAGTTGCCGATACAGTTTTACAATAGATATGAGTTATCCGTTTTCATATTAATAATGGAAATGAGTCTTATTTTTTTAATTTACTGGGAGGTTTTTTTCATGGCAAAGTATACAATTGTTGATAAGGAAACATGCATTGCATGTGGAGCTTGCGGCGCAGCAGCACCAGATATCTATGATTACGATGATGAAGGTATCGCATACGTAACTCTTGATGATAATGAAGGAATTGTTGAAATTCCTGATGTATTAATCGATGACATGATGGATGCTTTTGAGGGTTGTCCTACTGATTCCATTAAAGTAGCAGACGAAGCTTTTGATGGCAATCCAACTAAATTTGAATAATATTTAGGATAATTTGTTTAAGCTGCTGCCCCTCTCCTTTTTAGGTGAGGGGCTTTTATTTTTGAAAATAAACAAAGAACAGGAGGAATGATCCCCCTGTCCTTCAACTACTTAGGCGCTTTTAATAACGGCATATTTATTGATCCATGCTTGCATTCGTATAAACAGAAGCATAAAGATGCCTGACATCATGAGACCTTTTAAAAGATTAAATGGTAAGATTGCTGGCAATACTAAATTCCGCATATCTGGAAAGCCCATTAGAACGGTATATGCAGGTAAAATAACCAAGTAATTTAAAATACTCATCATTACTGCCATGATTGCCGTCCCGATAATTAATGCTAACGTCATACCTTTTCTAGTCTTAAGTCTATTATATACAAAATAAGTTGGCAGGATAAACACAATTCCGGCAACAAAATTGGCTATATGCCCCACAGGAATCCCTGTTTGGCTTCCTGTCTGAATATAATTAAGGACATTTTTAAAAAATTCAACTAAAATTCCTGCAATCGGTCCAAAAATCAATGCGGCTATTAATGCTGGAATGTCACTGAAATCGACAAACAAGAAATTTGGGAATAGTGGCAATGGAAATTGTATTAGCATTAACAGAAAAGCAATACTACTCAGCATTCCAATTGACACATAAGCCCTAACGTTCATTTTCCTCTTTTTCTGCATTTTCTTCATCTTCCTCTCTCCTTTTTTGATCCATCGCGTTAAGGAAGAGAGGTTCAGCAAACAGACGAGACCAATGTAATTAAAAACTCCCTCAGCAATAATTGCTTGAGGGAGTTTACAAAGGCACGCTTAATAAACGTTCATTAATATATAATTTTTGAACGTCTGCAGAACCTCCATCTTCTCCCATCCAGACTATACTGTCGGCTTTGGAATCTCACCAAATCCTGCCTAAAACGGCTCGCGGGCTTATGAGTTTTTACTCAAATACCGCCGATCGGGAATTTCACCCTGCCCCGAAGATAGATCGATATTAAATTACAATTTTAATTATACTGTAGAACATCACTTTTGTTAAGTAAAAGGTTTGAACAACAAGACCCGCAGACAACAGTCTGCGGGTCTTGTTGCCCGAGATTAATTTACATTTAATATTTGTTTAGGTTTAATCAGATCGGTGGAAAGGTGGTTTAGCTCTTTAATCCGTGTCACCGAGATGTTTTTTTTCTTCGAAATGGAATACAATGTATCACCCTGTTTGACGATATATTGATGGTTCGTCACTTTGATTTTATCCTCATTAATATGTGAGCTCGCCTCTAATACATCGTGATTACTTGCCGCAATTCCTCCGCGTACAATCTCCCCTGTGTCTGCTTTTCCTAATATCGTTTCTGGATCCAAGGCAAATTTCTTATCATATCTCCATTCTTGCTGATGCGTTTCAAAATGGAGATGTGTCCCGGTAGCTTGTCCAGTTTCCCCCATTTTCCCTATTACTGTCCCTTGCTTAATCTTTTGCCCTTTATACACGTTTCGCTTGTTTAAGTGTGCATAGACAGTCACTATATGACTTGGGTGTTTGATAAACACTACATTTCCATATGTATTAGAGTAATAAGATCTCACCACTTGGCCGTCAGCCACGGCCAGTACAGGTGTATTTATTTTTCCAGCGATATCTATCCCCTTATGTTTACCCATCCTTGTTCCATAAGTATCAGAAACTATACCATCTGCAGGCCATATCCACCCATCCTTAACCTCTTTATCAATCTTCATACTGGCTTCTGAATGCCTTCCTCCTAAAAATAACAAACTGACACATAGCGCCATAATTAGGGCAATAATAACCCTTTTTATGTAATCTCGCATTTTCTTTAGTCACTCTCCTTAATTCTTTTCCTCCTCCACACAATATGTAGTTTTTTTCACCTTTAGAACATATTCCTTATCGGTGGAGTGATTAGGCATACTTGTTATAATTTGGAGAAATGATAAATAATATTCATAAAAAAATCAACCTTTAACGGTTGATTAAAAAATTATTGTAATGTACGTTGATTAGGGGCCAGCGGTACTTTGTTCTCTTTTGAGAGGTCGAATGGACCAATATTTTTTATTGGCGGATTCGTAATAAGGACTTTTTCTAGCCCGAATTCTTTTGCAGTTAATAACAGTGACTCATATGCGTTTATTGTCGGTTGATCATCTTGAAGGTTCGCATCTTCCTTCATTGATACAATTAACGTTTTCTCTTTAATTGACACCTCATCAATCGGCAGTGCAGGTAAAAGCGAACTTTTTAATCCTAGTGTAGGCTGATCCTTTTTCATATCCTCAACAGCCATCTTAATATCTTTATATTTTTCTATAGATGGCACTAGGAAGGGTATTTCATTACCATCTGAATAGTAAAAGAAGAATGCATGATTCTTTTGCTGCTGTATGCTTACTTCTTCCTGATGACCATAATTCCCCAATTCAATACCAGGCTCACCATTAGTTGAAAATCTTATCTTTTTTAAATCACTATTGGAGGAGATATCTTTTTGCAGTACATTTATAAAATTTGTTTCTGTCGCTGAACCTTGTCCATATTGGTGGTTTAATGGCAAATCCACTATGATCGCTTTATTCTTATTATCAAGTTTCAATGAAGCATTAAGAGGGTAGAATTCACTTAACCCCCATTCTTGCTCCTTTAAATTCACCATATTTTCATTAAATAACTCCAGCCAAGTTCTTTCATTTGAATCATTAATAATCATTGAAACAGGTACAAGAATTTGTATTTGTGGGTCAGGAATCCAGTAGGTTAACACCTTTCCTTTGCCCACTTCTTCATCATAAATAGCCGTTTTCAAAGTTTGAATCTTATCCGCTCCTGAAAATGTTCTTGCTTTTGAACTTGTATCATCCTTTTTTAAAGCAATCGTTGAATTTTTATCTGCCGTTTGTATATCTCGCTCTACAGATGATTTCTCTTGACTAGCATTATCCTCTGAGTATTGTGGCCCGACCATTAATTTAGGAATTAAGATAAAAAATATGAGCAAGGCAGCAACAGTTGCAAGACCAGGTACCAGCCATTGTTTTGGTTTTGTTTTTCTTATTGGAAGATTTCGATATATGTCACGAGGATTGCGATCATCTTGTATTTTAGGCATCTGCCTTAATAATTCTTCGAGCTGCTTATCGCTCCACTCTGACTTTTTCACTAGCTGTTCCCTCCTTTTCATAAGAAAATTCCATATGCTTCTTCAAAACCTTTAAGGAACGGTGTTGTGTAGTTTTTACCTTACTTTCAGTCCATCCTAATGCTTGGGCTGTTTCAGCAATAGATAAATCTTGTATATACCGCAGAATTATCACAGCTCGTTGATCCAGTGTGCAATATTCCAGGCAAGTATATACCCAGCGAATTTCTTCCCTTTGTACCGCAATTTCTTCTGGAATCGGATATCCATCTTTCAGTTGATCAGTTGACCAATCGAATTTTTCCAGTAATCTCTCTTTCCATCCCTTTTGTTTTCGAAAAAAGTCTATGGCCACATTTCTCGCAATCGAAAACAGCCATGTTTTCTCGCTGCTTTTCCCTTCAAAACGCCGATAGGATTTAAATACTCTTATATACACCTCTTGGACAAGATCTTCTGCTTGTTCTTTGTTTCTAACCATATAAAATAGAAATTGAAAAACGTCGTGATGGTATTTTTGATAAAGTTCATCGAAAACGGAGTCCATCAATTCCCCTCCCCGTTCATAATATTAGTCGATTTATATGTATAAAAAGTTTCACCCTATAAATATAGACTTTTTTGTGACAAAATGAAAGGTATAATCTGGAATTGATTTCCTAAAAGTTTGATAAAAAAACTCATCCTATTTATGGATGAGCTTTTGATTTAACACTAATTTTTTCTTTATTGTTCCTCGTGTATCAAGAACAATCGGCAAAAAACTTGTTCATTTTACTATTTTCGAGGCAGCACGAAGGAAAATGTCGTTCCTTGACCGGGTTTACTCTGAACAGAAATATGACCATGGTGTGCATCAATAATATTTTTAGCAATGGCTAGTCCTAGGCCTGTACCTGCTCTTCCTCTAGTTCGGGCTTTATCGGCTTTATAAAAACGTTCGAAGACGAATGGCAGGTCCTCTTCGGGAATACCAGAGCCAGAATCCTTTACTCTAATCATAATTCCTATTTCTTCTAATGTGACACTTAATTTAACCGAACCGCCTTTAGGTGTATGTCTGATCGCATTATCGATTAAATTAGTTAGTACCTGTTCAATACGATCAGGATCAAACGAAATAGAGGTGATTCCCATCTCAATTTCAGCATTCAATTGAATCTCATTCTCTTTAGCTAATCCCTGAAACTTATGGATAATTCGATTAATAAATGATGAAATATTAATTTCTTCTTTTGTTAATAGAAGATGTCCTGCTTCCATTCGGGCCAAATCAAGCAACTCATTTACAAGTCTGCCCATCCGCAATGATTCATCGTAGATGACCTTTGCCATTTCCTTTTTCTCTTCCTGGGATTCAGCAATATCATCTACAATCGCCTCACTATACCCTTGCAGCATCGATATAGGCGTTCTAAGTTCATGTGATACATTCGCAATAAAGTCTTGTCTCATTTTATCTAACTGCCGTTCCTCTGTCATATCCCTTAAAACAGCAACAGCACCGCGGATAAATCGGTTACTATATAATGGGCTTACCAGGATGACCCAATGCCTGCCTTGAAACGAGATTTCACCAACTTGTTCTGACTCAGTATCTACTGCTTGTTGAAAAAGATCCATTACCTCTGTTGGGATAGCCTCAGAATCAGAACTAAATCCACCCATTTCATAATACCAATATTGTAGAAAACGGTCAGCTGGGGGATTAGTAATTAAGATTGTACCGTCCCGATTAAAAGTAATAACTCCATCCGCCATACTACTTAAGATACTTGATAGCTGTTCTTTTTCTTGGCTAAGTGCACTCATATTGAATTTCAATTGTCTGCCCATTTGATTAAACGCAGTTGCTAATTCACCAATTTCATCGTGCGTGAGGATTGGAACTTTGGTATCGAACTTCCCTCTAGCCACTTCAAATGCTGCTTCCCTCATCTTTCTTAACGGAGCAGCAATTCTTGTAGATAAAAAGAATGCAAAAATGGTTGTAAGAATAATTGCGACGCCAGCCACAAGTAAAATAAATTTCGTTGTTTCATGAGTTGTTTCCTGCATGACTTCCATTGATTGATAAATAAAGACGGCACTATGCTCTTCCCCAGGAAGATGCAAAGGTACACCGATAATCGAAAACTTCGTTCCCTTTTCATCATCATCATTTTCACTGAACGTAAGAGTAGAAACCTTTTCTACATTAACATCTCGTTTAAAGACTTGTGATAAATTTGGGTCATTCTTAATATCAGTCAATGATAATCTTTTCGTCTTTTCTGTGTTTGGAGAGTAGTAGATTTCATTCTCATTTTTGATGATGACTACATTATTCACTTTATCGATGATTTCCCAGGATATCTCTAATCCAAGTGATAATTCTCCATTCGTATGTCCTTCTAAAACGTTAGCAATCTTCTCGGCTGTGTTGGTTAAATCCTCTTTCATCCCAAGAGTATTGTAGTTTTGGAAAAATTCGAGAAGCATGATTGTTAAGATGAATAGAACAACTGAAACTAATAAAAGGATCGTTAACCATAGCTTTCCTACAACACTTCTTAAAAAGGTCATTCATTAATAACCTCAAATTTATAGCCTACACCCCATACTGTGACAATCATCCTTGCCGCTTGCTCGGAGACTTTGTTTAATTTTTCACGGAGACGCTTTACATGGGTATCTACTGTACGTAGATCTCCGAAAAACTCATAGTGCCAGACTTCTTTAAGTAATTGTTCACGATCAAAAACTTTATCTGGGGTTTTCGATAAGAAATAAAGTAATTCATATTCTTTTGGAGTTAAACTAACTTCTTTACCATCAGCTGATACTCTGTGTGCATCATTATCAATTGTTAGGTGCGGAAATACAATTACGTCTTTCGTTGTTGTTTCCGTTTGCAGGTAACTAGTTTGTGATGATCTTCTTAACAAGGCTTTAACCCTTAAGACAACTTCTCGTGGACTGAATGGTTTAACAATATAATCGTCTGTGCCCACTTCAAATCCTTGAACTCGATTGATTTCTTCACCTTTTGCGGTAAGCATGATTACTGGCGTTGCTTTTTTTTCTCTTAATTCACGACAAACTTCAATTCCATCCTTACCAGGCATCATTAGGTCGAGGAGAATGGCATCGTAATCATTAGCAAATGCTTTCTCTAATGCTTCATTTCCGTCTTCTGCTTCATCAATTATATAATCTTCTCGCTCTAAGTACATTTTTAATAAGCGACGAATTCTTTCCTCATCATCTACCACTAAAATTTTTACGTCTTTATCCATTATTAATCCCCCCATGGAGTTTATTTTACAAAACACTATTGTTTTATGCTATAATTTCCTGCTAATTCGCCTGAAAAGTTGTGTCAATATTTTGACAAACTATAAAACATTTAAGTTTTAAAAAGGCCCTCACTTTAATAAAAGTGAAGGCTATAAAATGTAGCTTTAAAGCAATTTAACCTGCATAGGAATGGAGTCCAGCAATAACAAGATTTACTGCAACCAGGTTAAACATAATTATGACAAAACCAATAACAGCTAGCCATGCGGATTTTTCTCCATGCCAGCCTTTTGAAAGGCGAAGATGTAAAAATGCTGCGTAAAACAACCAAGTAATTAATGCCCATACTTCCTTTGGATCCCAGCCCCAAAATCGTGACCAAGCCATTTGTGCCCAAATCATTGCAAAAATAAGTGCACCTAGAGTAAAGACAGGAAAACCTATTAACACAGATCGATAGCTAATTTCATCCACAAAGTCTAGTTTAATGTTTTTAACAATCGGCTGTAGAGCTGCTGCAATTCGCTTTCTTAAAATTAATCTAATGATGCCATAAATAACAAGACCCGCCATCAATGACCAGATAACTGTATTCAATTTTTTCGCATTAATAAAGGCTGGAACCTCAAACAACGGATTAAATCCTTCTTTAGTTATTAATTCTCCTTCATGTGGACCAGAAAGTGCAGGCAGAGTATATTCAAGCACAGCCGCGTTATCGTGTTTATCCACCCAATTAAATTTTTCATGGTAACCCAAACCAGAAAAGATAGAAGATACAGCAACGAAACCAATGACTGCAACTAGTGAAAACATCACTATTTCAAGCCAGAATGTCTGTTTGCTGGATTTTGTTTGATCAATTGCCTTAACCAAATAAATAAGGCCTGCTGCAAAACTAATTGCTAAGATGGCTTCTCCAATTGCCGCAGTAGTAACATGAATATGGAGCCAATAGCTTTGTAACGCTGGTATTAATGGCGAAATATCCTTCGGAAACATACTCGCATAAGCAATAACCAAAATAGCCACAGGCATGGTAAATAATCCAAGTAAGGTGGTTCGATAAATAAAATATATAACAATAAATGCACCAACTAGAGCCATTCCAAAGAATGTCGTAAACTCAAACATATTACTTACGGGAGCGTGCCCGGCTGCAATCCATCTCGTGATAAAGTAACCTAACTGCGAGATAAAGCCAATAATCGTTAAAAAGACAGCTATTTTCCCCCACTTATTGGTTCCTTGCTTCTCATCCCCTGTTTTTTTTGATTTAATCGCCCCACCAAAAAATAGGGTTGCAACTAAATATAGTATAAAAGAAATAAATAATAAATTACTACTTATTGTTGCCAACTAGACTCCCCCCTTATCCGTTTCTTCAATTTGCGATTGATCGATTGGCATATTAAGATTTGTACCTGCCAATACACTTTCAATTTCTCGTTTTAGTCCGTACCAATTTTTATTTGTGTGCGCAGCAATCCAAACTTCGCCGTTTTTGTTTTGCAGCCAAATGCGGCGATGATTCCAATAGGCGCCTTGTATCACACCAATCATAAAGATGATTCCGCCTATTATAATCACCCATAGAGTTGCATCTTTGCGAACAATAAAGCCTGAAACATTTGTCGTTTCGATTCCTTTGAAAGCCATCTTATATTGGTTATCACCGAACGGTTCAATTGTTTGCTTGATGGCTACAAAACTCGTTTCTCCTTTTGGCTTGTCTGGAGTCACCATTCGAAAGACAAAAGCAGGGTTGTTTGGTACGCGTGATTTTGTGGTTGGCTCGCCATTGTCTGCAAATTCAAAGTCAGGAAAATAGTTTAGTATTTCAACCGAATAGCCATTTCCAAGGTCATACTTCATCTTTGGGTCTCTTAAGTCAATTGTAAGCTCACCCATGGATTTATTTGTCTGTTTATTTGTCAAACCAAATGACATTTTATTTAATTCATTCCTGAATGAAGCTTGAAAAACCGAATAGCCTTCATATGTGAGTGGTAAATTTACACGGACCTTATAATCTTTGACTTTTTTAAGAGTTGGTTTCTCACCAGGGAGATTTTGTCCAACTCGTTTATATAGAACAACGTTAGATTGATAATTTTTTACAACTTCCCCGGCCTTATCAATCGCCTTTTCAAAGGTCTTATCTTTATTTTTATCGTAATGCTCCAGAATGAACTTGTTATTTTGAAGATAGAACTGTCCATCCGTCTCTGGAACAACAGCCGTTTCACCTTCTCGCACCCAAAGGTCTTCATTAACATACATCCCAGGAATAAAGCGCAGCACACCGCCGAACAAGAAAATAATTAAACCCACATGGTTTACGTATGGACCCCAGCGAGAAAATCGTCCCTTTTCCGCTAAAATATCGCCATTTTCTTCACGAATATGGTATCGTCTTTCTTGTAAATGTTTCTTAACTGTCGAAAAATCGTTTTCACTCGCTGCTTCGTTCACTCCGAAAACACGCTGACGTTTTAAAAAGCCCTCATGTCTAGTTACTCTTTGGGCCTTAAGGGCCTTATATAATGGCACAACTCGATCAAGACTACAAATGACTAGCGATATTCCAATCATTGCAATCAAGACTAGGTACCACCAAGAACTATATAGGTTATTGAATCCCAATTGGTAATATAATTTACCAAACCAGCCATATTCTTGCTCGTAGTAGACATCTGCAGGTAAATCGATATACATTTCTTGAGGCAAAATGGTACCAAGTGATGAGGCAATTAATGTAATAATAATCAGCCAAACTCCAACTTTTACTGATGAAAAAAAGTTCCATATTTTATCAATAATAGTTTTATTGTATGTTTGTGAACGTCGTGCACTCCCTTCATAGCGCATATCGATAAGCTGATCTGCATTTGTTTGAATAATCAGCTCTTTTCCACATGCTTCACATAAAACGGTTCCATGGGGATTCACATGCCCACATTCACATTTAACATCATTCATTCGAAAAAACTCCCTACAACCTTAAGGTTTAATTTTCTCCATAAACTCCCTTACTTTTTCTTCCGTAAGTTCACCTGTATAATAATCTACGACCTCGCCATTCTTATTAATCAAAAATGTAGCTGGAAGCGGATCAATTCCATAAGTATTCATGACTTCTTTATCAGTATCAATCATAATTGGAAAATCCAGTTTTAAACGCTCTGCAAATTGATTAACTGCAAGCTCGGATTCTTGAATATCTACTGTCAAGACTTGAACGCCTTTGTCCTTATACTGATGATACTGATTATTAATATAAGGCATTTCCTTTTTACATGGCGGGCACCATGTTCCCCAGAAATTTAGGAATACCCCTTGTCCACGGTAATCTGAAAGCTTGTGCTTTTTTCCTTGCATATCTACCAATGCAAAATCAGGAGCCTGTTCACCTACCGCAACTTTTTGCTTCGTATCCTTTGTAAAATTTGCATACAATGTATAAACAACGGCTGCACCTAGTAAAAGTAAGATGACGGATCTCATAACTAATCGCCGCTTTTTCATAAAAAACCCTCCCATAACCACTTGTCACAGTTTGTCTAATTATAGCATTTTCCAATATATTCACAGTGTAAACACAGAACGTAATTTGTGACGGTTTTATGAATTTTTTTTGGCAGACCCCATCCCGAGTGCTCTAAGTTGCTTAACTTCGTGTGGTGTCAGTTCTCTAGCGTCACCTGTTCTTAAACCATTTAGTGTTAAGAAACCGTAGCGTTCACGCTTCAATTTCAACACTTCATGGCCAATCGCTTCAAACATCCTTCTAACCTGACGATTTCTACCTTCATGGATGGTTATTTCAATAATCGCGGCTTGTTTTTTATTGTCTGCCGAGAGCAATTTCACTCTTGCAGGGGCTGTTTTTCCATCTTCTAAACGGATGCCCCTTTCTAATTTCCTTAAATTTTCCTTTGAGGGAATTCCTTTTACCTTTGCTACATAAACTTTATCAATTTCATTTTTAGGATGCATTAGTAAATTAGCAAATTCCCCATCATTGGTTAACACTAATAAACCAGATGTATCGTAATCAAGACGTCCAACGGGATAAATTCTTTCTTTTAAATGCGGAAAGAAATCTGTGACTACTTTTCTCCCCTTATCATCATTAACACTTGAGATAACTCCTCGTGGTTTATATAAAAGGAAATAAACAGGTTCTTCTTTCTCAATCTGAATTTCATTTACTTCTACCCTATCAGATGTAGAAACTTTCAGACCAAGTTCTGTAACAACCTTTCCATTAACCTTTACGCGCCCATCTTTTATTAGGTCCTCCGCTTTTCTTCTAGAAGCAATGCCCGCCCGAGCAATTACTTTTTGTAATCTTTCCATTATTCCACCTCGAATTTATCTATATAAAACGATTAGACTGCACAAAAATGCATCCTATCCTTATGAATTATGACACAATTCCTTCACTTTTCAAAGTAACGGATATTATAATGGAAAAATAAAATAGCATGTCCAATAGAACATGCTACATTCAGTATTAATTTGTACCAAAAATGAAAGCAACAACTGCAATCGCCGCAATAATGCCGACAACGTCCGCGAGAAGCCCTACTTTTAGGGCATCCCCCATTTTTTTAATCCCAACGGCTCCAAAATAAACGGTTAACACATAAAAAGTCGTGTCAGTACTCCCTTGCAAAACTGATGCTAAACGGCCAATAAATGAATCAGGACCATAAACAGCAATTAAATCACTCGTCATCCCCAGTGCTGCATTCCCAGAAATTGGCCTTATAATTAGTAAAGGCACAATTTCTGCAGGTACTCCCATTGTTTTCATGAGTGGGCGAATCCAATTCATTAAAGCATCTAGTGCACCTGATGCCCGGAAGACGGAAATAGCCACAAGCATACCAACAAGAAAGGGAATAATGGAAACGGCAATCTTTATGCCTTCCTTTCCACCTTCAACAAAACTTTCATAAGTAGAGACGCGTTTGATCGTACCATATAATAGTATGATCCCAATGAGTAATGGAATAAAAGTTAATGAAATTACCGAAATGAGCTCCATGCCTCTTCATCCTTTTCTGTTTCTGCGATAATAGAAATAACGGTCAATTAGGATTGCACCAAGTGCGGAAATAATTGTCGCAATAATTGTAGGAACGACAATCTCGGTAGGAGATGCTGAATGATAGTTCATTCTAATCGCAATGACAGTAGTGGGAATAATCGTAATACTTGCCGTATTAATGGCTAAAAAGGTGACCATGGATCTGCTAGCCGAATCCTTTCCTCCATTTAACTTTTTTAATTCTTCCATTGCCTTAATTCCTAATGGAGTGGCAGCATTCCCTAATCCAAACATGTTAGAAATCATATTGGATAATATATATCCCATTGCTGGATGGTTAACTGGTACTTCCGGAAAAAGCCGTTTAACAAGCGGTCGAAAAAGTCTAGAAAGGCGCTCTAGAAGACCAGACTCCTCAGCAATTCGCATCATTCCAAGCCAAAAGACCAGAACACTAATAAGTCCGATACAAAGTGTCACCGCTTCTTTCGCCCCATCAAAGATTGCTTTGTTCACTTCAGTCATTGTTCCATTGATGAGTGCAAAAATAAAACCAACAATGAACATAAACATCCAGATATAATTAACCATTGGCCTGTACACCAATGAAAATCAGAAAAATTTTCTTTACAAAATCAAACAATCCTTCTTTCTTTACAGGCACATTTTGATAGTAAATGGGGGTCTCTTGGACAACTCGCCCATCTAAGTAAACCTCAGCCTTACCCACAACTGCATCATTCTTCTTATCATTATCAAATTTTGGTGTCGGTTTATTCAGCTTATATTTTATAGAAAATAAATCCACTTCTTCGCTCGTAACCGGATAGACAATTGATTTCTTTACATATAGGTGATTCTTATAAACCTTTGTTTTAATACCATCAATTTTACCCTCAGCTAATACTTCAGCCATATCAAACCCTTTAAAACCACTTTCATACATAGAAATATGGTCATTCCAATCGTCAGGTCCGTTCAGGGTTACTGCAATTAAACTCATATCTCCTTTTGTTGCAGTTGTAACTAGAGTTCGTTTTGCCCGTTTTGTGTACCCTGTTTTTCCACCGGTGGTATATTTATATTTTGTTAGCAAGCGGTTTTTATTTTTCCAAACACGGTCCCAATCTTCCGTAGGATTTGGTGCTCGATAAACCTTTGTTCCAGAGATTTTTTTAAAGGTTTTATCCTGCATGGCATAACGCATTAACACAGCCATGTCATAAGCTGTGGAGTAATGATCTTCATGATCATCAAGGCCATGAGGATTGGAAAAATGGGTATTTAACATCCCGATTTGCTTTGCCTTTTGATTCATTAGATAAGCAAACCCCTCTACACTTCCACCCACATATTCGGCGATTGCTACAGCTGTATCATTTCCAGACCTAAGCATCAATCCATAGACTAAATCTTTCAATTTAATTTTTTCACCTGGCTTTAAATATACAGATGATCCTTCCGCCCGAGTTGCTTGTTCACTTACTTTTACATATTCATTCATTTTCCCCGATTCAATAGCTAGCTTCGCAGTCATTATTTTCGTAATACTCGCGATTCTTCTTTTTGTGTGGGCATCTTTCTCGTAAAGGATACGCCCTGATTTCTGCTCTATTAAAACAGCACTTGCTGCACTTACGGAAACAGAAGCTTCCACCTTTTGAGGAATGTTAGCAATGAATAGTGAGACTATGAGGGAATACATAACTAGCTTCCAAATCATTCTCATTAGATTAACCTCGTTCCCTTGTAAAGTTATCTTCTCTTAAGTCAAAGCTCATTTTGCTTTTCATTTTTCTTGTACAAGTTTATGCAGGACAAGGCTTGTTATGACAACTTGCTGTAGAAAAACGAAAGCAGACGACATAGTGCCGTCTGCTCCATACTCATTTCCCTAATTATAATGCTGTCCATTTCCTGTCTGCTGCTTTTTCAAAGCGCATTTCTACATCATGCCAATTGACTATGTTCCACCAGTTGTCTACATATTCAGGTCTTTTATTCTTGTACTGAAGATAATAAGCATGCTCCCAAACATCTAATACCAAGAGTGGAAAAGTATCCCATTGGGTCAATAGCATATGTCGTTCAGATTGTAAAATCTCTAAATGTCTTGCTTGAGGTGACCAAACCAATATGGCCCAACCTACCCCTTCAACTTGTTTAGCCGCCTCAGTAAATTGCTTCTTAAATGCCGAAAAACCGCCAAAGTATTTTTCTATTTCACTTTTCAACGGTCCTTGTGGACTCCCGCCTCCATGCGGGCTCATGTTTTTCCAAAAAATTGAATGAAGATAATGCCCTGAGCCGTGAAAGGCAAGTTCTCTTGACCAATGCTTAATCAATGCGAAATCATTTGTTTCCCTTGCTTTTTTAAGTTTAAGTTCTGCTTTATTTAATCCATCAACATATGCCTGGTGATGCTTATCATGATGAAGTCTCATAATTTCCTCTGATATATAAGGTTCCAAAGCATTATAGGGATAGGGGAGGTTAGGCAGTGTATGCCCACCTGCAGGAACTCTTTTCTCTGCCACCCAAATGTCACCGCTCGCTTGTTTTCTTTTAAAGTAATGTTCCATTTGTTCATGGATATATTCAGCCTTAGCTTGTAATGTTAGTAGTTCTTCATTCGATAACTGCGTTCTTGTGCTTTCAATTAACTCTGTAAAATTATCCAGTTGTTCCCATAACTCTCTGCTGCTGCCCTCTTTTTCCGATTGAAGAAACTGCTTCATTTGCTCATTCCACTCAAACATTTCGTTAACATATTGACTAAATTTATCCATGCCATCCCTCATTCCTGACTTGTTGTTGAAAAGTAATCTACCTAAATGGTATGAGTGATACGGTTTAATAAGAACAAAAACAAAGCTGCCCTAGTAGGACAGCCTTTTAGAATAAAGATATTAAGTTTTTGAACTATGATAACAGTCCAGCTGCAGCGCCTAGAGGCTTCCGCTTTTTATTTTGATTGGATCATTTTTGTTCTGTAGTCAGTTTCATAATACTCAAGTTCTTCCCTGATTCGTTGAAAGTCACCTTCTAAACTTTTAACCAACTGGACGATATTGTCTGATACAGTACGGTAAAATTTAATGGAATTTCTTCCAGTGTAAGCTGACCTACTGTCCTCATACCACGCATCATTCTTCGGTGAGAAAAACTCTTCAATACATTGATGGTAAATTTTATAAAGAGTCTTTTCCGCTGCTGCTTTTTGAAAAGGGTTGCCCTGCAAAATAACGGAGCATGCATCTAACCCTTCCTCGCTATAAACAGCTAATTTTCGTAAATTTGCAAAGATCAATTTATTATAGTTACGATCTTCTTCATTCTCTAAGTTTAATTGTGAAATAGTTGCTTCATTTAAAAAATTCTCCAATGTTAAAATGGACTTTCCTAGAAAACTCTTTACATCATTTAATTGTGTTTTTACCAATGTATTCCCCATTGTGTACCCCCTGAATTTTTTTCTTCGTTTAGTATTCTTACTGTGGCTGCAAAATAAAATCAAGCGGAGAACGAAGCTCATATAATTTTTTTTGATTTAGAGACAGAAATATTTCAGGTAATTTATTAAAATTGATATCTTGAAAATAAGAAGCAAATTCCTGCTTAGAATTAATATAAAGCCGTTTCCGGCTGCGCAGACCTGGGTTTTTCACGAGACAGACTAACGCTACAATATCTTTAAAGGCAATATCATGATCTTGCTGAACAAAAATTGGGTCTTGCTGGTATGGTGTAAAATCATGACGGATTTCATCAAAATACCTTACATATAGAACATGAAGGGTTTTTTCCTGTCCATCTTCATAAAAGGTAACGATGCTTCTGTTAAAAAAATCCTCAGAAGTATTTGATTTTTCTTTTTCTAATTCAAACCCTTTGCACTCTTTAATTAACAAATTAATTTCACTCCTTGGCCAATGAAAATATGGCAAATAAATCTTATCAACTCACCTAGAAAGAATTGAATAATTTACTTAGATTCATTTTATCATAAATTCGGATAAGTATTTGAAAATTAAGAATTAATCGTGTCCTGAAATTTCTCAAAAAATAAATCTGCCTCTTCTTGAACAAATTCCTCTTCAGCCTTTTCGGGAAGCTTAGGTAGTTCTTCAATACTCTTTAAACCAAAGTAATCAAGAAACTCTTTTGTCGTTCCATATAAATAGGCTCTTCCAGTCCCTTCCGCACGACCAACCTCTTTGACCAATGCTTTTGCCATCAGAGTATGCAACGGTCTCTCTGTTTTGACACCACGTATTTCCTCGATTTCAGCCCGAGTTATTGGCTGTTTATAGGCAATGATCGCTAACGTTTCTAATGCTGCTTGTGACAATGTAGACGTATGCGGGGAATCAACTAACTTTTTTAAATAGGCAGCATTTTCTTTTTTCGTGGCAAGTTGGTATGTTCCCGCAAGCTGAACAATCATAATTCCCCTATTCGTATCACGATCATATTCTTTTTTCAAATCACCGATGATTTCATTTGCTTTTAGTTCATTTACTTCAAGGACCTCTGCTAGTTGTTTTAATGAAAGACCTTCATCTCCAGCAGCAAACAAAAGGCTCTCTAGAATGCTGTTCCAATTAATGATGTCCAATCATTTCTGCTCCTTCCTTTACTGCTTCAACATAAATATCTCCAAAGTTCTCTTGTTGCTGTGCATCGATTTCTTTTCTTTTTATTAGCTCTAAAATAGCCAAAAAAGTAACTACAATATGGTCTTTAGTAGGATAAGGAAATAAATCATTAAAGTTTTTCCGACCTTTAAGCTGTTTTAATTCAGCCATAATTTCCGTCATTCTGGTATCAATCGATATTTCTTGGCGAGCAATCTTTGTAGCTATTGGGCGCTGAAGCTTCTTCCGTCGCATTAATTTTTGAAAAGCAGCAAGCATATCATATAGTGAAACATTTAGCTCTGCTTTTTCAGGTTGGCTTTCCTTCGTAAACTCGGAGAGATCACTTGGCGGCTTTGTATAAATAAGCCCACGCTCTACTTCCATCGATTTTAAGTCATGTGCTGCTTCTTTATATTTTCGATATTCGATTAGCCGCTCAACAAGTTCATCTCTTGGGTCTTCTTCATATAAAATATCGGGATCCTCATAACCTGGATCCTCCTCATGTTTGGGTAAAAGCATTTTACTCTTAATGACAAGTAATGTCGCAGCCATTACCAAAAACTCGCTTGCAACATCTAATTTAAGCTCATTCATTGTCTTAATATACATTAAATACTGCTCGGTTATTTGAGCAACTGGAATATCATATATGTCAATTTCAAGCCCATTAATTAAATGGAGCAACAAATCTAACGGTCCTTCAAATGCATCAATTTTCACCTGGTATGGCATTGTACTTCACCAAAATTCTTTAAATATAAGTTGTTAATTATTCACTTCGACTATTAATAGTATAGAGGATTAAATAAGGTTATCCAATAGAAAAATCCACTTCATGAGGGAATATTATCAAATCATGATGTTTGCCCATAACAATGGACAAATATCTTACATATGATGACAAGGAAAAGAACAAAACATCATTTTTAGGAGGTAATATATATGTCTGATGGATTTGGATCCGGATTTGCTTTAATTGTAGTTCTATTTATCTTGTTAATTATCGTTGGTGCTTCCTGGGTTTATTAATTAGACAGGAAGGCTGAAGAACTACTACAAAACCAGTTCATTAAAGCAGCCATTAACGTTAGACTTACTGGACCCGTCTTTCATGACGGGTTTTTTTATTTATCCGAGACAGCATATAACTGTGATACACTATACATAATTAAAATAAGGGGGGGATTGCTTGTACCCGAGCGAGTATATCCATTTTTTAGCTCATTTCCATGGAGACCGTGATTATTTTGAATGCCATGAACTCCTTGAAGACTATTGGAAAAAGACAGATTCGAGAAACAAAAATTCTATCTGGGTTGGCTTCATATTATTATCCGTTTCTCTTTATCATCATCGTCGAAATAATTTTAGCGGTGCACAGCGGACGTTAGCTAAAGCAATTAAAATTTTTGAATTACAACCGGATACCATAACTAAACTTGGAGTAAACCCCGTGAGGCTTATCCATTTATTACAGGAACAAATATCGTTACTTCAGAATGGTGAATGCTATCGAAGCATCTCTATCCCGATCTTTGACACTTCCTTAAGTGAATTAGCGAAAAAAACATGTGAACAAAAAGGGTTTTTTTGGGGAAACCAAAGTGATATGACAAATAAATTCATTATTGACCGTCATAAATTACGCGACAGAACCAGTATAATCGAAGAAAGAATGCAGTCATTAAAGACACGAAAAGGCAGCGAATAAATTCTTATTCACTGCCTTTTTGAAGGTAAGACTAGCAAAAGTCACATTTTTCGATAAAAGCGGCTGTATTTTCATTAGCAGTAATTTCTTTTTCAGCATACATTTCTTTTAGAGCTTTAACCATCTTTTTACCGATTCCCTGATACCGATGTGAGGGATTAACCGAGATGTGTAAGATTTCTAAAGAATTAGTATCATTATGAATTAAGACACCTAACAGACCGATGATATCTTCTTCTTTCCAAAGAAACAGCTGCAATTGCTCTTCGGTTTCATATTCCTTCATAGTTTGCTGAAGCTTTTTTAAGTCCTTTTCGCTGGGCATAAAAGACAATAATCCCATGGCTATTTTTTCGAAAGCTTTCTTATAACGAATTAACATTTAGATCCCTCATTAAATTAAATAAACCGATTAAAGTGATGGTTTAACAATAGTATATTTTTACCAAGTAGCTGAATATTAAACACTATTCATTATATGTACTAAAAGTTATTATGTTTCATCAATCACCATGATACATAATAAATGGTCAATCATCAATGAAAATTATTATTAGTGTTTCGGTCCGATAAAAATCCAATAGATAATTCCCCATAAAATCGACACACCAATAAGAATACAAAATATAATCCAGTTGCTTCTCTTCATTCAAATATTTCCTCCAAAAGAATATTGAAGATGTTGTACTGACCTTCATTCTACACTATTTTACAAAAATAAGCTATTCTACTTACATATTCTACATTTTTTCGAGCAAGATTTACTTTTCTATGAAACTTCAAGCTTGTTATTTACGTTATTATTATTGAATTAGGTTATATTATAATAACAGAATCTCTATACTTTCATGATTACCTGTAAATTCCGAGGAGGAAACTATGAAAAAAACTATTATTTATTTCATCTTGGCTTTTTTAATTTTCAATCCAATTCGCACCTTTGCTGATGTAGCAGAAGGTGACATGATTGTTACATTAGGTCAAAATTTAACTGAAGATCAGAAGAAGACACTTTTATTAGAAATGGGTGCTCCTGATGATGTTCAGATTGTCACTGTCACAAACGAGGAAGAACACCAGTATTTAGGGAAATATGTATCAAAATCGCTGATCGGGACAAAAGCCATTTCATCATCGGCGATCACCATCCAACCGAAAGGTGCGGGTATAACGGTTGAAACGAAGAATATTAATTGGGTTACGGACGAGATGTACATCAATGCCCTAATAACAGCAGGGGTAAAGGATGCAAAAATTTATATAACGGCCCCGATTACTGTTTCTGGAACTGCAGCATTAACAGGGATTATAAAAGCCTACGAGATATCTGCTGATAAAACCATTCCGGAAGATGTAAAACAGGCAGCAAATCAAGAAATGGTCGAAACTGCGAAACTAGGTGACTCCATTGGTGATAAGAATGCAGCCGCGTTAATTGCTAAGATTAAAGAAGAAATTGCAAAGAATAAACCAAAAAATGATCAAGAATTACAAAATATTATCGAACAAGCCGCAAAGGATTTAAATGTAAAGCTAACAGATGAAGAAATGCAGCGGCTAATAGACTTTTTTAACAAGCTAAAGGATTTAAACATTGACTGGAATCAAGTTAGCGATCAACTAAATAAAGCGAAGGATCGAATTTCTAATTTTCTTCAGTCGGAAGAAGGGCAAGGTTTTTTAGATAAGTTAAAACAATTTTTCACCTGGCTGATTGATACGATTAAGTCGATATTCTCTTAATATTATACTTGGGGATGTTGATTTCCGCTCCACGGCTTCGCTTTCCGGGGAGCCTCCTCGGCGCTTAAGCGCCTGTGGGGTCTCCCCTGCCCCGTACTCCCGCAGGAGTCTCGCACCTTCCGCTCCAATCAACATCGTGCCAATATTATCAATGAGCATTAAAATATAAAAAAATTGCCGCAGAAAAATTTCTGCGGCAGTTTTTTTATTTAAGTGGCAAATCATATTTTATTAAGTCCTCATATGTCTCTCTCTTAACCACAAGGGTTGCTATTCCGTTTTCTACGAATACAACTGCTGGACGCGGGATGCGGTTATAGTTATTCGACATTGAATAGCCGTAGGCACCTGTACAAAAAACGGCGAGAATATCTTCTGCCCCTACATCTGGTAACGGTAAATCCCAAATCAACATGTCACCTGATTCACAGCATTTCCCAGCTATTGATACAGTTTCTTTTGCTTTAGTTAATGGTTTATTCGCAAGAACAGCCTCATATTTCGCCTGATAAAGGGCTGGTCGAATATTATCACTCATTCCACCATCCACAGCTAAATACTTTCGTACACCAGGAACCTCTTTGGATGAACCCACTTTATAAAGAGTAATTCCGGCATCGCCAACAAGCGAACGTCCTGGCTCAATCCAAATTTCCGGCATTGTTAAAGAATAGCTATCTGTTAACTTTTTTACTTCTCGAATAATTTCACTCACGTATTGAGAAGGTGGAATGGGTTCATCTTCTTTCGTATAGCGGATTCCAAAGCCTCCGCCCAAATTTAATACTTTTGCTTCGAAGGAAAGCTCTCTTTTCCATGCTTCCATTTTTTCGACAATCTTTTTGGCGGCTAATAAGAATCCAGTTGTTTCAAAAATTTGTGATCCAATATGGCAATGGAGACCAAGGACTTCAAAGTTATCATTTGTTAGTGCAATTTTTAGCGCATCTTCCGCTTGTCCATTTTGAAGATCAAACCCAAATTTCGAATCTTCCTGCCCTGTTAAAATATAATCATGTGTATGGGCTTCGATACCAGGGGTCACCCGAAGCAAGATATTAACATGAGCATTTTTCTCTTTGGTAATGGTTTTTAAAAGGTCCAATTCTGAAAAATTATCCACTACGATGCAGCCAATTTCATGTTCCAATGCCATTTCTAATTCTTCCCGGCTCTTATTGTTGCCGTGAAAATGAATTCTCTCGACAGGGAACCCTGCAGCAATAGCAGTATACAATTCTCCGCCCGATACGACATCTAGTGACAATCCTTCTTCCTCGGCGAGTTGAATCATTGCAATGGTTGAAAAGGCTTTGCTAGCATAGGCAACCTGCGCCTTGATTTCTTGTTCTTCAAAGGCCCGTTTAAAGGATTGAGCCCTTTCACGCATTAATGCTACATCATATACATATAGGGGCGTTCCATATTCTTTCGCCAACTCAATAGAATCAACCCCGCCAATTTCTAGATTTCCGTTTTTGTTTACGCCTGTTGTCCCGTAAAAATACATACCCTTCCCTCTCTCCCAATCGCTCACTATAGTTTATGCGGACAATCATAAAAGATAATAATAAATAGACAGAATCTACAAAAGATACTGCCTATTTTTCATGCTTTATCCCTTTATTTAATTAAAAATACTTTAGCATACCTGTTAGAAAAGTGCAATTATTTCTCGTTTGCTTTAGGAGGCTGCCGGTAACGATTTCTAGGGTGAACAATACTTGGTCTAAGGATAGAACCTGGTATGGCTCTGCGCACAATGATTTGCAAAAATCCTTTCGGTTCAAAAGGAAGGAAAGGCCACAGATATGGTGTATTAAGGGCACGTATTTTTACAAGGAAAAGAAAGAATACTGTTGCCCCGATAACAAATCCTGGCAGATGAAACAACGACACAAGAATTAACAGAGTTAATCGTCCAATTTTGTTTGCTACGCTTAATTCATAACTTGGGGTTGTAAAGGAACCAATCCCTGCAACTGCAACATACAAGATTACTTCTGGAACAAACAGCCCCACGCTAATCGCAATCTGTCCAATTAATACCGCTGCAATTAAACCCATTGCAGTCGAAAGTGGAGTGGGTGTATGTATGGCGGCCAATCGTAAAAACTCAATCCCAAAATCAGCCAAGAAAATTTGAACAATAATCGGGATATTTGTTGTTTCATTTGGTCCAATAAACGATAATCTTTCAGGTAATAAGGATGGTTCTAATACGAATAACATCCATAGTGGGAGGAGTAAAATAGACGTTAGTACGCCTAAAAAACGCGTCCAACGCAAAAATGTTCCCATTGCAGGAGATTCGCGAAATTCTTCTGCATGCTGTACATGGTGGAAGTATGTCGTTGGAGTGATTATGACACTTGGGGAGGTGTCAACATAAATTACAACATGCCCTTCCAGAATATGTGTTGCAGCGATATCAGCACGCTCCGTATATCTTACGAGCGGGAAGGGATTCCAACCCTGTTTTAAAATGAATTCTTCTATGGTTTTATCGGCCATTGGAATTCCATCTGTTTTAATTGCTTGAATTTCTTTCCTGATCACATTGACCATATCTGGATCTGCAACATCCTCTAAATACCCTAAAGCCACATCTGCCTTTGACCGTTCTCCAACCTTTAGCATTTCAAAGCGAAGACGTTCATCCCGAATACGCCGCCTCGTTAACGCAGTATTTAAAATAATATTTTCAACAAACCCATCACGGGAACCTCTAACCACCTTTTCTGTATCAGGTTCTTGAGGCTGCCTGCCTGGATAGCTTCTGACATCAACGACAAAAGCTGTATTTTCCCCTTCCATTACTACAGCAACTAATCCGGACAAAACCTTATCAACAATGTAATCTAGTGTAGTAGCTTGTTCAACCGATTGATTAATTAGCCTATTTTCAATTACCTTAAAGAAATCTGATGATAATTTTTCATGGTCATTGATTTCAACTAATTCTTCAATTAATTCAATTACGAAGCGGGAATCACATAAGCCATTTACATAGTAGATATGTACGTCTTTTTTGAGGATTTTTAATTTCCTCACACCAAAATCAAAGCTTTTCCCTAGGCCAACCCGTTGTTTCATATAGTTTTCAATTTCATTTACTGATTCAGGGATTGGCCAGTTTTGTTCGTTACTTCTTGACATGGAAGCCACTCCTTTCAAGTATAAGCTCCACTGCTTTTTTCGTTATCGGGGAACCTTTTTTGTAGGAGTCATGTCTAGCCATCTTGCCAATATCACCAATTCCTACGATGATAGGTACCTCCAATTCATCAAGGCAGTATACTGTATCACCATTTATTCTCCCGATTTCAAGCTCAGGTATACCAAATTTATCTACTCCATAGGGAGTTAAATTTCCATCACGATCGATACTTACGTCCACCCTCGACCATTCTTCATGTCTTGATTTTGCTGCAACCGCAATAATACCTAGAACTTCAATATCTTTATGCCCCGCTACATATTTCAAAGCATTCTCACCAGCACCTTCTCCAACTATGCCACTATCATCAAACATCACTAATACAGGATCGTGAGGGGTCTTTTTTATTAACTGGACAATTTTCTCGCCGGTTAAGGTTGACGGATTCCCTTGGGAACTAGAAATACATCTGCCGCCTACTTCCTTGGCAACATGTTCTACTGCTTTCTTAGCATATTCATCACCGTCAGTAATTAAAATAACGCGCCTCCGAATGCTCATTGTGTGATGTCCTTTCTTTGCCCAAGTTAAAGATTCTTCCCAATAGGGTTAATGATGTACAAAATAAACCCATTGAAATATTGACCCCGCTATTTTTCCTAATACGATTGCCATGATTAATATAACAATCTCGCCATCCAATCGGATTCTTTTGGCAAGAATGGGCAAAACATTTAATACCTCGGTGAGGGCTGCAGCTAGCATCCCATAAAAAATTCCACCTGTAATTCCGAGAAGAATTAATGAAAAAGAAGGAATATGTAAAACAGGATCTCTCAGACTTGCACCTACTCCAGCGAGTGCTCCTAACACAACTGCCCACTCATAGTGCTGGATCATTTTCATTGTTTTACTTAGTTGCGTCAGTCTCGGGATAATCCCTAATACCGTTAGAAAAGCTACAAACCCAGAACCTACTGCCAGTCCACTTGCTATACCTAAAAAAAGGATGGAAATGATCTTAATCGTCACTGATTTTTTTTATACTTTCTTTATTTTCGTGGATAACTACGTAATTATCTAAATCCATTTGATAATTAAACATTTCTACCTCAAGGGGACTGGGTTCTTCGTTTATACGTTTCTTAAAGACATGATTAAAAAAAAGAATCATTCCCATGCCTAATCCAATTGAATAGGGAATTTGAAACAGTAATGGTTTTGAATCTTTTTTTCCAGTGATGATCGTATATATTTTTTCGTGAACACTTTTCATACTTACATCATCATGAAAATTCATTATTGCCAAGGCTGATCCAAAAAATAAGAGAAACCAAATTAAAAGGAAAAAAGGCAGATGAACCCCCTTTTTCTTATTCATGACTTCAATGATGGTTTGAGCAGGTCCAATCGTTTGAACTTCCATTCTTTCAAATTCACTTTTAATTAAGTGGATAACTTTCATGACATCGATAATAACGATATTATGATCTGTTGCTGTTAATTGATGAATGATCATAGTTTGTAGTCGTGAAAGAACTTCGTCAGGCGCAATGACTTGGGCAATATCATTTAACAATACTTTTTCATGAGGCGGAGCCTGAACACGGTTCCGCATACGGATATATATTGTTTCTTCCAAAACATTCACTTCCCAAACAATGATTTCCTGTATAAATAGTATGAGTAATAAGCACTTTTTTCATGAAATCCAAAAAATACCAAGAAAAGCGAAAGCGCCCTGGTCAGCGGCGTATGGCCTGGAGCGCTCCAACTGAGATAAAGGAAAGCAGAAAAGCGGAAGCACCTTGCCCAGGGGCGACAGGCATAAGACGAGCCGGCGAGAAGGTTGCTCTTTAACCTTCTTGACGGATTGGCTTATGACCCCGAGCCCCTAGGTGCTGTAGCTAGATAACACGAAGAGCCGAAGGCGATTCGATGTTGACTTATCGTAGGGCGGAGAGCGAAGGACACTAGCCGCTAGGGCGCTTTTGATAGACAGTAAACTAAGTTCAAAAAACTTTATTTTATCAGCACAAAAAAACCGTATGAATCAGAGATCCATACGGCCTTTCATTTGCTGCAATATTTTCTTTTCAAGTCGTGATACTTGCACTTGGGATATTCCAAGCCTAAGAGCGACCTCAGATTGTGTTTGATCCTTATAATATCTTAAATAGACAATAAGTCTTTCGCGCTCATCTAATTCTCGGATAGCTTCCTTTAATGCAATTTTATCAAACCATTTGCCTTCATTACCATCGTCAATTTGGTCCAGTAGAGTTATAGGATCTCCATCATTTTCATATACGGTTTCATGTATAGAAGAAGGTGTTCTGCTGGCTTCTTGAGCGAGAATGACATCCTCGGGTGTGAGTTCGAGATGGGCTGAGATCTCGTTTACCGTTGGTATTCTGCCAAACACTTTTGATAATTCGTCTTTCGCTTTTCGGATTTTATTTCCCATTTCTTTCAATGATCGGCTAACCTTAACCGTTCCATCGTCACGGATAAATCGTTGGATCTCACCAATAATCATTGGGACCGCATAAGTCGAAAACTTTACATCATAGGAAAGGTCAAATTTATCCACTGATTTTAATAATCCAATACACCCAATCTGGAACAGGTCATCAGGGTCATACCCTCGATTAAGAAACCGTTGAACAACAGACCAAACAAGACGCATATTTTTTTCAACAATTAAATCCCTTGATTCTTGGTCGCCATCTTGGCTCTTTTTTATAAGCTCTTTTACTTCATGATCCTTTAAATATGTTTGACCTTTATCATTCTTAACCTCCACATCCATTGGCAAGTCTCCTTAATTGCAAAGCATTTTGCGGTTTTGTAAATGCTTTCGTAATCTAACTTCGGTTCCTCGACCTGGCTGTGAATGAACCTCTACTTCATCCATGAAATTTTCCATGATAGTAAAACCCATTCCGGAACGCTCTAAATCCGGCTTTGTTGTAAATAATGGCTGACGAGCTTCTTCCACATCTACAATTCCTAATCCAATATCTTTAATAGTTAGATCAATTAAACTATCTTCGATGATTACGTGAATATAAACAATTCCATTCGGATCATTCTCATATCCGTGAATAATCGCATTGGTTACTGCTTCTGATACAACTGTTTTAATTTCAGTCAACTCATCCATATTAGGGTCTAACTGGGCGATAAATGCGGCCACGGTTACTCGGGCAAATGACTCATTTTGACTTAGTGCACTGAATTGAAGATTCATTTCGTTCTTCATTCAGGCCACCCCCAATCTTTGCAATGCAAATTCTTCTGTCAGTTCCATTTTGATGATTTTAAATAAACCTGACATATCGAATAACCTTTGTATCGCTGGGGAAATCGCACATACCACCATTTCACCGTGGACCTGTTTAATTTGTTTGTATCTGCCTAAGATTACGCCTAATCCAGAGCTGTCCATAAAAGCGAGATGTTCCAGATTTAAGACAATATGACGAATTTCATTTTTTTCAATCACGGTTATCGCTTTTTCGCGAAGTTCATCTGCGGTGTGATGGTCTAATTCACCGCTTAAACGAATACATAGAACGTCATGTTTTGTTTCCATATCAATTTTAAGACTCACTATCCCGTCCTCCTTAATCTGGTATAGTGAGACAATTCTCTTTCGGGCTGTTAATATCCTTCTGTAAATACAAAACTAGTCGCATTTCGCTAAAAGAAGTGATATATTCGGAAGATTCGACACAACCTGGGTAGTTTAGAAAACTGTCTAGCTTTAGCGCCTCGGAGCTTCCGTTTTTCTATTTACCGGCCTTTGTGAACATCCCAAATGAACGTTTATAAAGGGTCCACCATCCTGCTTCTTTTACGGTTCCACTTGCTACTAAAGGACTTTCTACAAAGACTTTTCCGCCTTTTATTAATTGAATGGTTCCTATCTTATCGCCTTTATTAATAGGAGCTTGGAGATTTTTATTAATCTTAATTTTTTGTTTGACATCCTCGGTTTTTTCACCTTTTTTTGTAAGTAGTGAAATCGGCTCGCTTGTTACCGCTTCAATTGACTTCTCCTGTCCTTTACTTATTCTTGCTTTGGCAATTATCTGGTTTCGTTTATACATTGGATGCGTTTGATATTGGTTAAAAGCATAATTAAGCATTTTTGTTACTTGGGCGTTTCTTTCCTTTGAAGTAGGTGCTCCGAACACAACGGCAATGACACGCATCCCATTCTTTTGCGCTGTGGCCGTTAAGCAGTATTTTGCTTCCGCAGTAAAGCCTGTTTTTAGTCCGTCTACACCAGGGTAAAAGCGCACCAATTTATTTGTATTAACAAGCCAGAATTTTTTGTCTGTATTTTCACGAAGATAGGCTTCATACATACCAGTAAATTTCGTAATGTCTTCATATTTTAATAGTTCTTTCGCCATAATAGCCATATCATTTGCTGTGCTGAAATGGCCACTAACTGGAAGTCCTGTTGTATTTTTAAAGAAAGTATGTTTTAAACCAAGTTCTTTCACCTTGTCATTCATCATGTCAACAAATGCTTCTTCTGAGCCAGCAATTCTTTCAGCCATGGCCACAGATGCATCATTTCCAGAGCCAATGGCAATACCTCTTAGCATTTCTTTGGTGGTCATTTCTTCGCCAGGTTCAAGAAAAATTTGTGACCCACCCATCGATGCTGCATACTCACTTGCACGGACTTTTTCATTCCAGGTCAATTTTCCTTTATCAACGGCTTCCATGATTAAAAGCATAGTCATAATTTTGGTCATACTCGCCGGTGGTAACTCTTCATTCCCGTTTTTCTCATAAAGCACTTTTCCTGTATCTCGTTCAATTAAAATAGCGGATTTTACATTGTTGACGATATCAGCATTCTTTTTTTCTTCAGCAGCAAATGCTGATGTACTCCATACACTTGTAAGTAAAAAAATTGTCACTATCAAAGAGACAAATTGTTTCATTCGCATAACCCTCCATTCTTTATAGCATCCATTTTTTCCAAAATTAATAACTTTATACAGTTATTTCCTCATAAACAAAATAAAAATAAGGTGTCAGACACCATGTGAATTCTTCACATGGTGTCTGACACCCTTTATACTCGATTTATTCGGTTATTTCCCCATGTATGAGGGTTGGTGCGTCTATTTTTGTTGCGGAAATTTTAATGTTGTTATAAAGTCTTGTTTTTACTTCTTCGACATTTTCGAAATTGCTGTAAATGGTTACTAAGGATTCACCTTTTTTCACTTGGTCACCGATTTTCTTTCTTAAGACTAGACCCACAGCTAAATCAATGACAGATTCCTTAGTTGCTCTTCCTGCCCCAAGAATCATTGCCGCTGTTCCGACTTCATCTGCCACGATTTCAGAAACATAGCCATCCTCTTTGGCTACAAGTTCAATAATATATTTTGCTTGCGGCATTTTCGAAGGATCATCCACAATAGACGCATCCCCGCCTTGCGAGCTTAAAAATACTTTTAATTTTTCTAGCGCTGAACCATCTTTAATTACACCTTCAAGCTTGGTCCGTGCATCTGCTAATGAGTCCGCCTTTTCTGCTAAGTAAACCATATGGCTGCCTAGAGTTAAACATAATTCCGTTAAATCTTCAGGACCTTCACCTTTTAATGTATCAATAGCTTCCTTTACTTCAAGGGCATTCCCAATCGCAAAACCTAGCGGTTGGCTCATGTCAGAAATAACAGCCATTGTTCTTCTGCCGACATTATTTCCAATTCGCACCATTGCTTTTGCAAGTTCACGAGAATCATCCAGTGTTTTCATAAATGCACCTGCACCGGTTTTAACATCAAGAACAATCGCATCAGCACCAGCGGCAATCTTTTTACTCATGATTGAACTTGCGATTAGAGGAATACTATCAACAGTTGCTGTCACATCTCTCAATGCATAAAGTTTCTTATCTGCAGGCGTTAAATTTCCACTTTGTCCAATTACAGCAATCTTGTTTTTATTAACAAGCTCGATAAATTCTTCATTTTTAATTTCAACATGGAAGCCTTTTACCGCTTCTAATTTATCTATTGTTCCGCCGGTATGTCCTAAGCCGCGCCCTGACATCTTGGCAACAGGCACATCAAGTGCCGCAACAAGTGGTCCCAGCACTAGCGTTGTTGTGTCACCTACACCGCCGGTAGAATGTTTATCAACTTTTATTCCCTCAATTTGCGTTAAATCAATTTGGTCACCTGATTCAACCATTGCCATAGTCAAGTCGGCTCTTTCCTGTTCAGTCATCCCTTTAAAAAAGATAGCCATAGTTAAGGCGCTGACTTGGTAATCTGGTATTGATCCGTCGGTATATCCATTAATAATAAATTTAATTTCATCTGCTGATAGTTCTTGTCCATCTCTTTTTTTCTCTATTAAGTCAACCATTCTCATCTAAATCACCACTTTACGAAAAATAATTACTTAGCAATTGTTTTCACTATCTCTTTTATATATTGAAGGAAGTCAGCTTTTACTCTTTCGGTTGTTTCAATCACCTCATCATGGGTAAGTGGCTGGTCAAGAATACCCGCCGCCATGTTTGAAATACATGAAATACCAAGTACCTTCATGCCACTGTGTCGGGCCACGATTACCTCTGGGACAGTGGACATTCCGACTGCATCTCCGCCCATCACTCGTACCATCCGAATTTCAGCTGGTGTTTCATAAACAGGTCCAGGATTACCGAAATAAACTCCTTCTTTGACATTGATATTTAGTCTGCTCGCAATTTCTCTTGCAGCAACCCGTAATTCTTTCGTATACGCCTCTGACATGTCAGGGAAACGAACACCAAGTTGGGAATCATTTGGTCCGATTAACGGATTTGTTCCCATATTATTAATATGATCTGAAATAATCATTAAATCTCCTGCTGAGAAGCTTTCATTAACTCCCCCTGCAGCATTGGTCACGATTAACATGTCAACGCCTAACTCTTTCATGACGCGAACAGGAAAGGTTACTTTTTCCATACTATACCCTTCATAGAAATGGAAACGTCCCTGCATGGCGACAACTTCTACACCACTTAATAATCCAAACACTAGTTGACCCGCATGACCCTCCACAGTTGAGATAGGAAAGTCAGGGATCTCATTGTATGGTATTTTTACTGGGTTCTCAATTTCGTCCGCTAATACCCCTAGTCCAGAACCTAAAATTAGGCCTACCTTAGGTGTATTTGCATATTTCTGTTTTAAAAAGCTTGAAGCATTTTGAATTTTCTCAGTGTTCATTTTTCATTCCCCTTTTATTTCAATTCATTTAAAAAACTTTTTCCGTAGTTAGGTAATTTGACTTTAAAGTTGTCTGCAACTGTTGCACCGAGGTCCGCAAACGTCTCTCTTAATGGAAGTTCTTTACCTTCCGTCAAACCCTTGGAGTAAACTAATAAAGGTACATATTCACGTGTATGGTCCGTACCTGGAGCTACCGGGTCATTTCCGTGGTCTGCTGTAATCATTAATAAATCGTCTTCTTTCAACTTCGCAAACACTTCTGGGAGACGTGCATCATATTCTTCCAAAGCTTTCCCATAGCCCTCTGGATCCCGGCGATGGCCATATAAAGCATCAAAATCAACCAGATTTAAAAAACTAATTCCTGTAAAATCCATATCTAAGGTTTCGACAAGCTTATCCATACCATCCATATTAGAAACCGTTCTTAGGGATTGAGTCACGCCTTCACCATCATAAATATCGGATATTTTTCCAATTGCAATGACATCGAATCCGCCATCTTTTAATTCACTCATCACCGTCCGGTCAAATGGCTTAAGTGCGTAATCGTGACGGTTCGAGGTACGTTTAAAGTTTCCTGGTTCGCCTAAGAATGGGCGGGCAATCACACGTCCAACCATATACTTTTCATCAAGCGTTAATTCACGGGCAATTTTACAAATTTTATATAGCTCATCAAGTGGAACAATCTCCTCGTGTGCTGCAATTTGAAGAACGGAATCAGCTGAAGTATAAACAATTAATGCCCCAGTCTTCATATGCTCTTCACCCAACTCATCAAGTATTTCTGTGCCGCTTGCCGGCTTATTCCCAATAATTTTCCTTCCTGTACGCTTTTCTAATTCTGAAAGAAGCTCATCTGGAAAACCCTCTGGGAACACTTGGAAAGGTGTTTGTATATTTAAACCCATGATTTCCCAGTGTCCTGTCATAGTATCCTTACCATTAGAAGCTTCCATCATTTTTGTATAGAATGCTAATGGCTTCATTGCTTTTTCAATTCCTTTTATTTCACGGATATTGCTTAAGCCTAACTTACCCATATTTGGCATGTTAAGACCATTCATCCGTTCCGCAATATGACCAAAAGTGTCTGCACCTTTGTCCCCAAACTTTTCTGCATCCGGTGCTTCTCCAATCCCAACCGAATCCATCACGATAATAAAAATTCGTTTATATGTATTTGCAGCCATTCAATTCTTCCTCCTTTATCTATAGAAAACGTTTGCAAATATAAAAATTACACATAAATATGATGCCCTCATTATTTAGGTTTATGAAAAATCTATTCGTCAGAAGTCTGACATCTATATTGTACTAAAAGTTTCAGAAATTACAAGGAAAAAAGCCACCAAAATTTAGGCAGCTTTTTGACAATTTTACGTTTTTTTAAATTCTCCTACTCTATTAAGCTCGTGGATGAAATTTACTATATACGTCTTTTATCTTTGTTTTCGTAACCTGTGTATATATTTGAGTGGTTGAGATATCTGCATGACCTAACATTTCCTGAACTGCTCGTAAATCAGCCCCATTTTCTATCAAATGCGTGGCAAACGAATGACGAAGGGTATGTGGGGTAAGTTCCTTATTGATGCCTGCTTCTTTTGTAAGCTTTTTCAAAATTTTCCAAAACCCTTGGCGTGTCAACCTTTTCCCTTGATGGTTTAAAAACAAAGCATGATCCTGATGCTTTGTGGATACAAAATTCGGTCTTCCTTCTTCTAAATAATGTTTTATTGCCTCAGAAGCTGTTCGTCCAATCGGAATGATTCTTTCTTTATTCCCATTACAGCGCACAAATCCCATCATTAACTGAACATTATCAATCTCAAGACCTATTAGTTCACTAACCCGGATCCCTGTTGCATACAACAGTTCAAGCATCGCCTTGTCCCTTATTCCAAAATGATCATGTGGTTGGGGTGTCTCTAGCAGGACTTCTACTTCCTTCAAACTCAATACAGTTGGAAGGGACCTTTCAAGCCTTGGTGTTTCAATTTGAACGGAAGGATCTTGGTCTGTTTCCTTTGCCCTTAATAAAAATTGATGAAATGCTCTTACGGAAGCGATGTGTCTTGCCAAGGTCTTCTGTGATTTTCCTTGTTCATTTAAAAATCTTAAAAAGTGAATGATATGGACACGTTGTACGTCATTTAAAATCATGACTGATTCCACATTTTTTAAATAATGAAGATAACTTTTTAAATCTCGCTCATATGCCATAATTGTATTATTGGATAAACCTTTTTCAACGATTAAGTAATGCATAAAATCCTTTAATTGCTCGTCCATCGCATTTACTCCCCATTTAAATAAAACAACATCAACCGATCAAACAAAGAAGAATTATCCTCATTTACTGCGTTCGAAACCTTGAGAGAGGATCCTTCCGGTTCATCATAGCGATGATAATTTTGATATTCTTCATTTACCAACATGATACCATAATAAAAAAGAATCGTGCATCCTGTGAATATAATAAAAACTTTTAAGGTTTTTAGTGCTGCTTTAATAAATTGGCCCACTCTACATCCCCCCATTTTCAGGTTGTTTAGTAAAATGTATGCCAAAACGGACAATTTTTATACCTAGTCATTGGTATTAAAGGAGAAAAGAAAAAAGCCCCTTTTCAAGGAGAGCTTCTTTGGTTAATCAGTTTTTTCGTCATCATTCACTTTATCCTGGCATCGGTAACAGATCCCATGAAAAGTGAGACGATGGTCTTTTATTTTAAAATTCCATTTACGTTCCACAACAGCTTCTACATCTTCTAGTAAATCCTCTTGAATTTCATCAACAGCACCGCATTCAATACAAACTAGATGGTGATGAAAATGGGCCGCACCTTCCTGCCTGAGGTCATATCGGGAAACCCCATCCCCAAAATTTATTTTATCAACAATTTTTAATTCCGTTAATAATTCCAACGTTCGATAAACAGTTGCTAAACCAATTTCAGGCGATTTTTCTTTTACGAGGAGGTATACATCTTCCGCACTTAAATGATCCTCTTCATTTTCTAATAAAACACGAACTGTTGCCTCACGCTGAGGTGTTAGTTTATAACTTGCGGAATGCAACTGTTTTTTTATTCTCTCAATTCTAGTTTCCATCCTGAAGTCCCTCCCTCGCCACTGTTAATTCTCATTATAACAGATGACAATTGAGAATCAAAATAAAATTATTATAAATAACAATAAACAATGATTGATAATAAGTATTATAAGATAATCACTTTAAACTAGTTGAAGTTACGATGGTTTTCATTAACCATGGCGAAAGATAGGCCTCGATGCCGGATGCAGCAGATATAAATATCACAGCTATAATCAAGGCAAAAATATATCTCTTAAAAAAAGGAAGGATTGGCTGGGCATATTTTTTCATAAATTGTTTTTTAATCATTCGGAGTGAGAAAATTACTGATAATGCTGCCATCATTATAAAGACCGGAATAATAATCAAATTCTGCGGTAATATGGAAACAAAGGCTAGCATAAATCCCTGCCAGCCCATTTGACTGACTAGGAAACCAACAGTAAATCCCACTACCATTCCTTTAATAAATAATAGAATGAGAATAACCGGCAAACCAATGATTGAAATACCTAGAATCCACATGAGCCCAATAAACTTACTATTATGGAATAAGCTTTGTAAGAATAAATCACTGTCTTCGGCATCTTTTCCACTTGAGACCTGGCCAAAAAACTGGGATAAATAGTAGAATAAATCTTCCTTCTGGGTAATGCTCATACTATTTACTACAATGGCCCCAAAGATTACTCCCATCAAAAATAAGACGACAATAAACAAAAATATTGAGGAATGCTCACGGAAATAACTAGCGGCATCGGACTGGTACAATCGTTTTTTCATTTGCGTTTCCTCCCACTATTCTCGATTCAGTTAATACATTGTATGCCAGTCTAGTATTTCTATGACCAAATTTTAATAGATTCCAAAATAAACCCCGGTAACTTTTGCTACCGGGGGCATTTTTATTTAATCTGAAATTTTTCCGTATTTCCCGCCGCCGCCAGCTGCTAGATTTACTTTCCCCTCTCTAGCTTTCAGGATTAGGTCGGCAATTCTTTCGGGGACGACTTCTTTCAACCCATCATATGGAACATCATGTAAAATCGCCATTTCACTTCCAAAATGATCGACCAACTTCTCTAGTAAGCGAGGTCCTAGGCCAGGGATGAACTCAAGCGGGACCTGGTGAATATAGGGCGGACGATCTTCTGGCCCTTGATCAGCCGTTTTCAGTTCAAGGATTCTGTCAGCTACACCTTTAATAATCTTGGTATTTCCACATTGGCTGCATATTTGATCGTCATCTGCTGCGGGATTTAGGCACTCTGCACAAACTGTCTTATGATATTTACCAAGCAATGGATCAAGACCATAGTTTGCGACAATTTTCCGGCCATCTTCCTTCTTTAGTGCTTTCTGCAATTCTAAAAATGTTGGTTCTTTCATCGCTATAACTTGATATTCTCGAGCAATTTTTGCAAGGGAATGGGCATCAGAATTCGTTACAAAGGTATAATCATGCAACTCCTTAATTTGGTCTGCCATATTCGTATCGGAACTTAATCCAAGTTCTACCGCATCAATCAAATCTGGGTCTAATACCTCAGTTAATGACTGATTGACACCTTTCCCATATAAGCTCTTAAAGGGCGTGAATACATGCGCAGGAATGAAGATTCCACCTAACTCTTTCACCTTCCTTTGCAAAGTGAGGCCTGAAGCATAAATCCTTTGAGAGCTTAGTTGAATATTTTTCAAGTGACCTGACAGCCATGTGGAGAACTCCCTCATAACGGAAAGATTCGGAAAGTAACTCAGTAGATGAATTGGACCATTGCATTGCTCATCGTAAATTTCTAATTCCGAACCAGGTATTACCGTTAAATCACCAAATACTAAGCCCCCGTCTGGATGCTCTACTACATCTCCACTTTCAATAAGACTTTCCATTTCGAGAATGACTTCAGGTGAATGACTATCGATGATTCCCACCATATTAAGCCCTTTCTCATGTCGTGCGTGTTCAATGATATTCGTAAACGTTAATGACTTGGCCCCAGTGATTTTTACTGGCTTCCCCGTCCAGGTCCGACCAATATGAATATGTAAATCTACATAGTAGCGATTCATTTATTTTTCAACGCCTCTTGCAACTGTAAATACTGCACAGCGTAAATCGTTTTGGCATCATAGATCTTTTGCTCTTCCACATATTGAACCGCTTCTTCAAGGGTTAGTTCTTCAAGATTAACAAACTCGTCTTCATCAAGTGTGGCTGCATTTTCTTTCTTAGTCAGACCTGTTGCTACATAGACATGTACGATTTCATCGGCAAATCCTGGTGAAGTGTAGAAAGAGGTGAGCCATTCAAGGCTCTTACACTCATAGCCTGTCTCTTCTTCCAGTTCACGACGTGCACAAAGGGCTGGTTCTTCACCCTTTTCCAGCTTTCCAGCAGGAATTTCGACAATAGTCCGTTCCAGTGCTTTTCTGTATTGCTCCACCATAACTACTTTTTTGTCATCAGTCAGCGCTAAAATAGCTACAGCACCCGGATGCTTAACGATCTCCCGCTTGGATTGTTTCCCGTTCGGAAGTTCAACGTCCTGTAAGTGAACACTGATTATTTTTCCAGAGAAAATCTCTTCGCTCTGGAGCGTTTTTTCTTCAAGATTGCTCATAAGGGTCACTCCTGTTCTATTCCAATAATCTGCTCATACATTTTACCATACTTTAATTGGAGGGTATGAGATGAAGGTGTACGTGCACGAAAAGGGAATCATTCTTGTCGGAAAAGGGTGGGAGATAGTTCAGAAACTAAAAGAATATAATAAAGATCATCTCACTGTTTCAGAATGGGTTGAAAAGGTCAATCAAAAATAATGCCTTTCGATTGTAGTCTGTCCTTTTCTTTATTAAAATTGTAGAAAAAGGACGGGTGATTTTTTGAAAAAGAGAAAACTGGGAAATTCAGATTTGTATGTAACAGAAGTAGGGCTTGGTTGTATGTCAATTGGAACCGAGGAGAAGACGGCACGAAAAATTATTGAGGCCGCACTTGAGGAAGGTATTAATTATTATGATACCGCTGATTTATATGATTTTGGTGAAAACGAAAGAATTGTTGGGGCAGCATTAAAGGATATACGTGAAAATGTGATTATTGCCACCAAGGTTGGGAACCGCTGGAGCCAAGATAAGAAAGGATGGTCATGGGACCCGTCGAAGTCATATATAAAGGAAGAAGTCAAACAAAGTCTTAAACGACTGGGCACAGACTATATAGATCTCTATCAGCTGCATGGCGGGACAATTGATGATCCTATTGAGAAAACGATTGAAGCGTTTGAAGAATTAAAATCGGAAGGCTTTATTCGCTATTACGGGATTTCATCAATTCGCCCAAATGTTATTAGGGAATATGTTAAAAAGTCTAGTCTTGTTTCAGTGATGATGCAATATAGTATCCTAGACCGCCGCCCTGAAGAAGAAGCACTTCCATTACTACAAGAGCATGGTGTAAGCCTTGTAACCCGCGGCCCACTTGCCAAAGGCCTTTTAAGTGACAAAATGCTGGAGAAAGTAACTGATAAGGGTTATCAAGACTATAGCTTAACCGAGTTGAATGAAGTCTTGCCAATGCTGAAGGAAAGACTAGCGGACTCTCGTTCCTTTACAGAGATCGCCCTTCAGTATAATCTCGCAAATCCTGTTGTTGCTTCTGTTGTCACCGGGGCAAGCAGTCCAGAGCAAGTTAGAAGTAATGTGAATGCAGTTAGAAGTCAGCCGCTTTCTGCTGAAGAAGTTTCTCTCATTAGAGAATTAACGAAAGTAAGTATCTATAAAGAACATCGTTAAAGGAGAGCGTTTATCCGCTCTCCTTTTTATCATTTCTTATTTGGCTGTGTTAAAACTAGTCTGTTGATTTCCGCTCCAGGCACTTCGCTTTCCGCGGGCGGTCCGGCGAGCCTCCTCGTCGCTGCGCTCCTGAGGGGTCTCCCCTGCCCCGTCCTCCCGCAGGAGTCTTCGTGCCTTCCGCTCCAATCAACAGAGTCCAAAATCAAAATTAACCTTTAACACAGCCTTTTATTTAAATTCCTTCCAATTCATGCCGCTTTCATTTAATAGTTCTTCAAATGATTTGTTTTTTTCTTTTAATCTTCTTTCTTCTCGTTTTTTTTGCTCTTCTTCTTCTATTCTTTTTGCTTCTGCTGCTTTCAGCTGTTCCTGTTGTTCTTTTAATTGTTTAAATAAATTGGGATTGATCATATCGCCAAGCGTGACCGCTGAATCATCTTTTTTGGGTTTTGATTGATTTTTTTGTCTGTTTTGCTTTTTCATCCAAAATGCCTCCGTTGTCAAAATTCCTTTATATTATATCATGTCAGCAAAGGTGCCCACAGAAAAAAGCAGGCTTTATTTTCTTGCTGCCTGCTTTTCTATATTATTGGTTCTTTTAACTAGTCTGTTGATCTCCACTCCAGGCGGCTTCGCTCCAATCAACAGAGCGGCTAAATCAATAAGCTTCAATTTTCACATTTTCGTCCACTGATAATGCGGCTTCCGTAGAGTTGACAACTTCCTCAATCGTAAATCCTTTTGCTACTTCCACCAATTTAAGACCAGTGTCCGTCACATCCATGACTGCGCGCTCGGTGATAATCCGATTGACTACCCCTTTACCTGTAAGAGGCAGCGTGCACTCTTTCAATATTTTTGATTCACCTTTTTTATTAACATGCTCCATGATTACAATTATTTTTTGAGCACCATGAACAAGATCCATCGCACCGCCCATGCCTTTTATCATCTTTCCTGGGATCATCCAATTCGCTAAATCGCCAGTTTCGGATACTTCCATTCCACCAAGGATCGCCAAATTGACATGGCCGCCGCGAATCATTGCAAATGATTCAGCGCTATCGAAATAGGCTGCACCACTAATCGCTGTAACAGTCTCTTTACCAGCATTGATTAAATCGGGATCCACCTCGTCCGCACTTGGATAAGGCCCGATGCCAAGAAGACCATTTTCAGATTGCAAGACCACTTGTTTATTAGCTGACATATAATTGGCAACCAAGGTTGGCATACCAATGCCTAGGTTTACATAAAAGCCATTTTCGATTTCCTTCTCTGCCCTGATTGCAATTCTCTCTCTGACAGAGACTTTTTCATTCGCCATTGTACTCTCTCCCTTCCCCAAAACTATTTACTAACTGTCAATCTCTCAATTCGTTTTTCCTGTGTTCCTTCGATAATTGTTTGCACGTAGATACTTGGGGTATGAATAAAATTAGCATCTAATTCACCAATTTCATAAAGCGCTTCCACTTCTGCAATTGTTACTTTCCCAGCCGCCGCAATCATCGGGTTAAAATTCCGTGCCGTTTTGTGGTAAACAAGATTCCCCATTTTGTCACCCTTCCACGCCCTCACAAGACTAAAATCGGCCGTTAGTGCCTCTTCTAGCAGGTATTCTCTTCCGTTAAAAATCTTCGTTTCTTTCCCCTCTGCAACTGGAGTTCCTACTCCAGCAGGTGTATAAAATGCTGGAATTCCAGCCCCACCTGCCCTGATTTTTTCAGCGAGTGTGCCCTGAGGCGTTAATTCTACCTCTAGTTCACCAGTTAAAACCTGTCTCTCAAACTCTTTATTTTCACCCACATAGGATCCAATCATCTTTTTGATTTGTTTATTATTTAGGAGCAATCCTAACCCCCACTCATCAATCCCACAGTTATTTGAAATGACCGTTAAATCCTTCACGCCTTTTTCTGCTAAGGCCAAAATCAGATTTTCTGGTATTCCGCACAACCCAAATCCACCAACCATCAAGGTAGCCCCATCATGAATATCAGCAACTGCCTCCTGGAAGGATGTACAAATTTTCTTCATGCTGTTTTCCCTCCCTCATCACTTTTTTCCTTTACTTATTTCTAGTAAAATACGAAAAAATCCTTTTATTTTGTCAAAATTTCTATTATTCTTGCTTTTTTGAAATTAACACCACTACAATGAAAGTATGATTATCGGAGGTGGAAAATGAATGCTAAATTTACCTAAAAAGGTCACGATCATCGAAGTCGGCCCTCGGGATGGACTGCAGAATGAAAAGTTATTTGTACCAACTGTTATAAAAAAACAATTTATCAGCAGATTAAGAAATGCTGGTCTTCACGAAATGGAACTCACATCGTTTGTATCACCGAAATGGGTGCCTCAAATGAGCGATGCCGCTGAAATAGTAACCGACTGCCTTGTTGCTGATGACAGAAATATTGTTCTAGCTCCGAATCGTAGAGGGATTGACAGGGTATACTCTACCGATTGTCAGGCTGTTGCTGTGTTTGTTGGCGTCAGCAATAGCTTTAATCTTAAAAATATTAATAAAACAACAAAAGATAGTATGACGGAACTTGTACCGATCATTTCTGAATTAAAAGAGAAGAATTATTTTGTTCGGGCCTGCATTTCTACTGCTTTTTATTGTCCTTATGAGGGAAAAATCAATGAGAGTGATACGATAAAGCTTTGCAAGGAATTTGTTGACGCAGGGGTCGATGAATTAAGTGTTGCCGATACCATCGGGATGGCAGCTCCAGATGAGTGCTTTGCTTTGTTTTCCCAATTGAAAAAGCTTTTTTCTCATACACTCTTAACCGCCCATTTTCATGACACACGAAAGCTTGCCCTTGCGAATATTTTTGCCTCTCTCCAGGCAGGAATCGACCGATTCGATACCTCTGCCGGCGGACTTGGCGGTTGTCCATTTGCACCTGGTGCTTCCGGAAATGTAGCAACAGAGGACGTAGTTTATATGCTTGAACGGATGGGGATTGATACCGGGGTTGATTTGAATAAGTTGATTGATGCGATTGAAGTCGTACGCCCTCATCTTTCCAGACAAATTGAAAGCGGATACTATCGTCTGCATGCGCAAACTGTCTAAATTTACTTTCTGTGAATAATCGGTCTTCTACTAATGCATCTTATTAATTGAGACTAGCTTGAAGGGAGACTGATTATTTTGAGCCAAAAACGGGATAAAGGTTCCAGTCAAAAGGGAAAAAACTATGCTGAAACTGCAGGTGGAGGACAGCGAGTGATGGCTGCTGAAGAAGTCGAAAAAGCAATCCACCCTACCAAAAGACAAAACGCTGAGCAATAAATTTTTTTGTCAGCTCCAAAGCCGCTCGTTGGTGCCAGCGGCTTTTTCTATGCTAAAATTAAAACTGTTAATTTATGGGCGCTTGGAGCTTATTTTTTTCATACCTTATATAAAAAAACACGGGAGGTGCCATTGTTGAAGAAGACACTCCGAACCTTGTTTGCCTTGTTGTTATTCTGGTTATCTCTTGGTTTGTATTTTACAAACCGCCTTATGTATATGAAAAAGAAGGATGAGGATTTAATTTTAAGACGGGAAAAAGAGGCTGGCAGGTATAATCCTGAGGAATTTGAATCCTTGCCGAAGCGGGAAATAGATATTTCTTCCCCTTTTGGTTATATGATTAAAGCTCTGCTCGTTGAACCGCACCAGACCAATCGTTATATCATTATTTCTCATGGGGTAACCGAAACGAAAATTAATTCGATTAAATACGCTAATCTGTTTTTAGCGCGGGGGTTTAATACATTAATTTATGACCATCGCCGCCACGGGGAATCCGGGGGCAAAACCACTAGCTTTGGTCATTATGAAAAATTCGATTTAAAAACTGTCGTCGATTGGCTCAAAAAAGAAAAAGGACCTCAGCTTGAACTGGGAATTCACGGGGAATCGATGGGGGCCGCTACCATGCTTCTCTATGCTGGGCTTCTTGAGGACGGTGCTGATTTTTATATTGCTGATTGTCCATTTTCGGATTTTAAGGAGCAGCTTGCCTATCTCATTAAAAGGGACTTTAAGCTCGTCCCTAGCCTTTTATTGCCGCTTGGTGATGCTCTTTTACGTCTGCGGGATAAATATTCGATTCGAAATGTATCACCGATTTCGGTCATTGAAAATATCAAACATCCAATTTTGTTTATTCATAGCCAAAAGGATGATTTTATTCTTCCGACCATGACAAAGGATTTGTTTGAACATAAAAAAGGGCCTAAAATGCTCTATTTAGCTACTAATGGCCGCCACGCTCAGTCCTTTAACGAAAACCGGGCTGATTATGAACGGGTAATTGATGAATTTTTACAAAAGTATGTTGATCGTGCCTTACCAAGCTAAAAACAGACTGTCCAAAATGGATCAGTCTGTTTTTTCTTTGATTAGTAAACTCATATGACCATTAAGGATTTGCTGTGGACTCTTTAGTTGAAAGCAATTGGCCGTATTAGAAAAATCAATTTTCATTTGCTCATCAAAAAAAACTGTTTTTGATTTTTCCACATAAACCGTTCGATCATTTGTCTCAATCGCAATATCATCTGAATCTAGATTCGGGACAAACCACAATGCCACTACCCCATTAACCGCACAACCACAGCCGTCGGTATCGTATTTTAGCTTTAAGTAGCCTTCTCGACCATTAACTCTTTGATTTATTTTTTCTGCTGCCGCTGCTGTTATATTGATCTCCACGTTGATTACTCCCCTCTGTTTAGCATATGGTGATTGTACCACATGTTACGTGAGGTTGATTCAACTTTGCTCATGGATTTAAGTCTCCGTCATCCGGATGTCAGCAATGGCATCTATCGGAATCCGGTGCACCTCTTCAAAGCGGTCCAGCACATGAAGCCGTTGGGTCAGTTCGTCCCAGTAATGGATTTTGCCAATCACGATTTCATAGTTCCGATTTCGGTAATGGGTAATTGTAACGTACTGATCATACTCAATCGCTTCGGACAAAATCTCATTCATCAATTCCAGCTGCTGTTCATCCATCTCTCGTTTCTGTTCATACCGATCTTCCTTCACCCAATCCCTGAGTAATTTCACATGCTCAGGAAGCATCATCGATGTCCATTTGATCCTTCCGCGATCACGAATCATACGCCTCTCCTTCTTTCCTATCTTTTATGTCCGCCGACAAGTGTAGCCCGGTGCTTAGCGGTTCCGGCAGCCGTATAAGAAACAGCGCGCAACAAGGAACCCGAGCCAAAGCGTCTGCGCACCGTATCTACCACATAGCCAAGCTCACGCCGCTTATAGGCACCCATGTCGAAAAGATCCAGCTGGAGCTCAAGGTCATCAACAATATTGCTGATGGCAATCGAAATTTGCCGCACCGTCTTTCCAGAGTAATGCTCATGAAATAATTCAAGGCAAACACGATAAAGCTCCATCGTCACATTTGTTGGCTGTCCGATCGTTCTCGAGCGATGAAAACCGCCGCCAAATTCGTCCTGACTATAGCCAACTCCGAGACTAATCGTTCTCCCTGCCTTTCGATGCGTCCGTGCCCTTCTCGCTACCTCCTCACACATTTCTAAAATGACCGTCTTAATTTCCGCTTCCTCTTTATAGTCCCTTAACAGAATTTGACTTTTTCCAAAGCTAATCTGCCCTTGAATAAGCGGTGCACCCAATTCAGAGAGATCAACACCCCAGGCATGATAATAAAGCTGGTTTCCCATGATGCCAAATTTCTTTTCCAACATTTCTAAATCATAGCGGGCAAGCTGACCGACATTAAAAATACCCATTCCATTTAATGTTTTTTCCACGCGTCTGCCGATCCCCCACATTTCTCTAAGCGGCGATACATTCCAAAGCTTGGTTTGGACATCTTCATACGTCCACTCGGCCACTCCTTTTTTCTTGGCATCAAGGTCAAGACATAGCTTAGACAGCAGCATGTTTGGGCCAATTCCAATGGCACATGGCAACTGAAACTCCCGTTCAATATCATTCTTTATTTTTTGGGCGATCGTGTGGGCATCCCCCCACAACTGCATCGCACCATCCACTTTAATAAAGCTTTCATCGACGCTATAGACATGAATTGCTTCTTTTGGAACATAGCGATTAAATACACGCGAAATTTCTGTTGCAATTCGTAAATACGTGGCCATTTTGGGCTCAACAATTTGAATCCTAGGGTCTTTGGGAATCTCGAACATCCGGGAACCCGTTTTGATGCCAAATTCTTTTTTCATCCGCGGCGAAGCAGCAAGGACAATACTTCCCTGCCGCTCTTTTTGACCGACAACAGCTAAATAACATTCCATTGGGTCAAGGCCGTGCATGACAGCCGAACAACTAGCATAGAAGCTCTTCATGTCTACACATAAAATTTTATTTTGCGGCAGTACGCTGTAATCCACCATGACTGATCCCTCACACCTTAAATATCGAACATTCGTTCCTTTTTATTATATTCATTATCATAAGCGAATATGCGTTCGTATTCAATGGAAATTTTTTTAACATTTATTCATTTATGGAAGCTCTATAAAAAATAGTATAATGTGAGTGAGGTGCATGTTTATGGATAAAAAACTAGTTGTGAAGATGATTAGAAATTGTTTTAAACAATATTACGAAGCGGACTCCATGCCTATTGGTGAAAAGGATTTGGAGATGCTCACAAAGCGAATACTCCAATTAAAAGAGGACGAACCAGCTGCAAACTTATATGAAGTCATCAATGATACAGTGTATGAATTTTTAACAGGCTAATTAATACCTTCAAAACAAAAAAAGCCCCCGATAAGAGGCTTACTGCTTCATTGTTTATTTTTGATTAAAAGCCCGTTTGCCAATCCGCTCAAACAGTCGGGGGAAGAGCACGTATACGACGCTTCCCATATTCATCCAACGCGGCAAATTGATCTCCCTTGTTTTCGTCAGCATGCTGTCCACGACCTTTTCAGCAACATACTCGGGCTTGAGCATAAATCTCTGCACATTTTTAACATAGGTGCCCTTTTCGTCAGCAATATTGAAGAAATTGGTAGCGATTGGGCCAGGATTCACAGAGGTCACAAGTACATTAAAATCTGCTAATTCCATCCGCAGTGAGTTGGTGTAACCAAGAACCGCATGCTTTGAGGCTGAATAGACACTCGATTTAGGCGTGGCAATTTTCCCAGCTTGGGAGGCAATATTGATTATATGCCCAAAACGCCTTTCACGCATTTTCGGCAGTACCATGCTTGTGCAGGCCATAAGCCCCACCACATTCACATCAAACATTCCCTTGATTTCATCCAATGTCGCCAAATGGGCTTCACGGAAAACTCCAAAACCAGCATTATTGACAAGAATATCAATATCTCCGATTGTATCGAAAATCCGTTGAAATATCTTCTGTACCTGAACTGTATCCGACACATCCAACTGATAAACAACCACTTTAACCGGATGCTTTTGCTGGAGATCCATTCGCAATTGTTCGAGTTTACCAATACTTCGGGCTAATAGCACAAGATTGGCACCGCTAGAAGCACATAGCTTGGCGATTTCCGCTCCAATCCCTCCAGAAGCACCAGTTATCACAATATTTTTACCTTTTAATTGTTCCCTAATCATTTCTACACCTCATCTGAGTTGATTCCAAGGCTAAAAATTAGCCTGAAAAAGAACAGGATTTGTCCCCCTACTACTAATCTCCCCAATAGATGATAAATAGTCAAGTTGTGCGACGGTTTCGGAAATGGTCAGCATTAGTTCGCGCTGGTAAACAGACGGAAACAAGCGTTTACAAATTTCAAATACGGTCAACTCTTCTTCTTTTAACCAGCTATGAACGGTCATGGCCCGCTCGTGCTGCCGCACTAATCGTTTATCAACCAACTCTGCTAACTTATAAACTTCCTCCCCATGCCCTGTATAGACACATTGAATAGGATACGAAAGCAGTTTCTTCATCGAGTCATTATGCTGAATCTGTGGCTTTGGTCTTTCAATTTCACCAGGGACCGGAGGCTCTAACAATGGATTGGGTGAAATATGTGCTAAAATCAAATCTCCGCCAATTAAAATCCCATCCTTTTCCCGGTACAGGGCAATGTGGCTTTGGGCATGACCCGGTGTTTCAATGACCTGCCATTCATTTAGCCCAGGAGGTCTCATTCCCTCATCAAGATGTCCGGTCAATGAGCGGTTGCATGAATATTTCAATGTTTTTCTTAAATTTGAAAGTAAAGGAAAGTATTCCTCAGGCAGACCGAACTCTAGAAAATGGACACGAAAAAATTCTTCTTGTTCTTGAAAAAAAGCTTCTGTAGGTTGAATCCATCGTTCATTCAGATGATGACCGTATACTTCTAAGGTATCTGGAAAAAAATCAAGCATCCCAACATGATCGGGATGATGATGTGTTAGAATTACTTGCTCGATATCAGCTGGACTTAAGTCTAAATCCTCTAATTGCTTCTTAAACGACATCCAGGACTCTTCCGTTTTCACTCCCGCGTCAACAAGTGTTAAGCGATCGCCTTTAATCAAATAAACATTGACATCCCCAACCGCAAAAGGAGTTGGCACCGTAATTTTTGCTATTCCGTCTTTCCATTTTGTCATTCCTAAATCCCCTTATCATTATTTTCAAATAAAGAATCCATTGATATAGATATGAACATTATGTGAAATTTATTATATATACTAAAGTGTAGCGATATTTTAACCAAATGTCATTATAACTGCATAATTTTTTAGAAAAAATAAAAAATTCTCTAAATTTAGCTATTGACAGATAGGTTGTTTATCTTGCATAATCTAGTAAAAATTTAATTCGTTAAAGCAATGAATAAGGCCAGTAAATGAGAAATGGCGAAAGAGAGTGAAGTTCGACGGCTGAAAGACTTCACCGCCCTCTTAATCATTGAACCTACCTTAGGAGCACTTAGGAAAACCTAACGCATATCCGGCGTTATCGGAGTCAAGTGAACCCTTATGGAAATGATGTGAGGGTAATGAAGGTGGTACCACGGAAGTTAGACCTTTCGTCCTTTACGGATGAGGGGTCTTTTTGTTTTATTCTAAGAAAAGCTTCAGCGCCAGTCGCCCCTAGGCACTGAAGCTAGACACGGGAAAATAAAGGAGGAATATACATGAAAAAAATTGCAATTATTGGTGCAGGATCGATGGCGGAAGCATTCATTTCAGGAATTCTTGAAAATGGTTTTATTGATAAAAAAAATATATGGATCACAAACAATTCTAATCAAGAAAGATTAACTGCCTTAGAAACACGTTATGGAATTCAAACGACTTATAATTTGAATGAACTGTTTGATCAAACAGACATTGTGATGTTAGCCATGAAACCCAAGGACGTCGCCACTGCCATTCACTCAATTCGTGAACACTTAACAGAGCAGATGCTCGTAGTTTCTGTCTTAGCAGGTGTATCCATGGATACCATTGAAACATTAGCAAGAATACCACTTGCGATTGTAAGGTCGATGCCAAATACCTCGGCAGCTGTTGGAAAATCGGCCACTGCTGTAGCCGTGAATCATCGTGTTACCGATTCTCAGTTAGAAACAACTAAAAACTTATTTGGAACTGTCGGCTTAGCTTCCGTTGTGGAGGAAGCACAGTTAGATGCCGTTACTGGCCTTTCCGGAAGTGGTCCTGCCTATATTTATTATCTAATTGAAGCAATGGAGAAAAGTGCCGTTGAAGTAGGTCTTGAAAAAGAGATGGCCAGTGAATTGATTGTACAAACACTGCTTGGTGCAGCCGAAATGGTCAAAAACTCAAGTAAGTCCTCTACCCAGCTGCGTAAAGATGTAACAAGCCCTGGCGGAACTACAGAAGCTGGGATTCGAGTACTTGAGGAACATGGGGTCCAAGAAGCATTCATTTCTTGTATCAAAGCAGCTACGGCCCAATCTAAAAAAATGGGAATGGAATTAAGTTCTAAGCTTCAAACTGCTGACCAACCTTCCTAAATTGGCTTTTTGCCTTTATTACATTAAACTAGGAAAAAAGGCTAGGGAAGTGTCAGGCATGCTAACGCTCTTATTTTCTTTAGGAATTCTAGTCTGGATTATCTTTCTTATAGACGGAATAATTGGTTTGCGAACAATAGATCCATTAGAAAAAGAAGCAGGCTTAGAGCATGGATCATTGTTGTCTGTAGTGGTTGCTGCCCGTAATGAAGAAAAGCAAATAGCTGCAAGTATCCTCAGCCAGTTAGAGCAAACCTACAAAAATGTAGAATGGATTCTCGTCAACGATCGGTCTACTGATGCCACAGGTAATATCATGGACGAATTAACAACAAAAGACCCGCGCATAAAGGTCATCCATATTGAAAAATTACCTGAGGGCTGGCTTGGGAAGAATAACGCCTTGTACACGGGTGCACGCCAAGCTTCAGGTAGATGGCTTTTGTTTACTGATGCAGACATACAATTTGAAAAACAAGCATTCGCAAAAGCGCTCCATTATTTTGAAAGGAATGACTTGGATCACCTAACTGCTGCGCCAAACTTAAGCGCTAACCGGTTTTGGTTAAAAACATTTGTTGCCTTTTTCATGTTTGGCTTTTCATATTTCAAACGTCCGTGGTTAGCCAACAACCCAAAATCAAAGATTGGAACAGGAATCGGCGCTTTTAATCTAGTTTTAAAAGAAGCTTATGAGTCTTTTGGAACACACGAAAGAATAAAAATGCGCCCGGATGATGACTTACAGCTCGGAATGAAAATGAAAAAAGCTGGTTATCAGCAAAGTATTGTGACGGCATTACATTTAATCGAAGTAGAATGGTATGGAAGTTTAAAAGAAGCTTTCATCGGCCTAGAAAAGAATACATTTGCCGGATTACACTACCGAATCAGCATGGTGGCTTTTGCAATCCTCGGGGTTTTTATCACTAACGTTTTGCCCTTTGTGACGATTTTTTCCGGAAACAAGACTGTTGCCCTATTATCCTTTGGAAATATCATGCTAAGCGGAATACTTTATGTAGTGGTCATAAAAAAATTAACCCTATTCTCTCCGCTCATGTTTTTGGTTTTGCCAATCACTGCCCTGTTGTTTATATATTCGATTATTCGGGCGAGCCTTCTAACCTTTAAACGCGGCGGTATTGTTTGGAGGGGAACCACCTATCGGTTAAGCGAACTCAGAGAAAAAGAGTAGGAGCTAAGTTTTTTCAATAAAACATTCCTTTTGCTATACTAAAAAAGGAATGTTTATTTTTGATTTCGGGAGGCTTCTAAATGGCAGCAAAACTATTTTCCCCCTATACCATAAAGGGTATCACACTTAAAAATCGGATTGTGATGGCACCGATGTGCATGTATTCGAGCCATAACGAAGATGGCCATATCCAAAACTGGCATCGAACTCACTATACAACCAGAGCCGTCGGGCAGGTTGGGCTGATTATAGTTGAAGCAACTTCCGTAACACCTCAAGGAAGGATTTCAACTAGAGATTTAGGTATATGGGGCGATGACCATATAGAGGGCTTTACTGAGCTTGTTGGTCTGATGAAGGAGCAGGGTGCCAAAACAGGCATTCAACTCGCCCATGCCGGCAGAAAAGCCAGATTAGAAGGTGAAATTCTTGCCCCATCTGCACTAGCTTTTGACGAAAACATGAAAATACCAAAGGAAATGTCAATTTCAGACATCAAAGATACCATTGAAGCATTTAAAAAAGGGGCGGAGCGTGCAGCAAAAGCCGGTTTCGATGTGATTGAAATCCATGGAGCTCATGGGTACCTTATCAATGAATTCCTATCACCTCTGTCCAATAAAAGAACCGACGAATACGGTGGCTCTGCCCAAAACCGCTACAGATTCCTCCGAGAAGTGATTGATGCAGTAACAACCGTTTGGGAAGGCCCATTATTTGTGAGAGTTTCTGCACATGATTACCACGAAGAAGGGTTATCACCAAATGATTACATAACTTATAGTCAATGGATGAAAGAACAGGGTGTCGATTTAATCGATGTAAGTTCTGGTGCGGTTGTCCCTGCCCATATTGACGTATATCCTGGATACCAAGTAAAATACTCTGAAACCATTAAGAATGGTGCTAGTATTTCCACCGGCGCTGTAGGGTTAATTACTACAGGGATTCAAGCAGAAGAAATTTTACAAAATGAAAGAGCAGATTTAGTCTTCTTAGCTCGTGAATTACTTCGCGATCCATATTGGCCGCGGACTGCAGCCAAGGAACTTGGAGTAAGTATCGAAGGACCAAAGCCATACGAACGCGGCTGGATTTGAATCGTATAAATCAAACGCACTTACCTAATTTTTATGGTAAGTGCGTTTTTACATTACTTGAGCGGCAGGTTTATTTCTTTAAAATCCTCAGCAATATTCGTATTCGGGAATACTTCTTTCGCCTCATCTACTAATTCTTGCCAAGCATTTCGATCATAACGAGAGCTAATGTGGGTTAGACATAACAGCTTACAACCGGCCTTATTTGCAACATCGGCAGCTTGATGTGTGGTTGAATGAAAATAGTCATGGGCCAGCTTTTCTTCATTAGCAGAAAAAGTTGCTTCATGTACCAATAGATCGGCATTCTTAGCCAAGAAAATTGCATTTTCGCAATAACGGGTATCACCTAAAATTGTAACAACTCTCCCCTTCTGTTCCGGCCCAAGAAACTCATTGGGATCAATTGTCCTTCCGTCATCTAGGGTTACGGTTTCACCATTCTTTATTTTTCTAAAAATAGGTCCAGGCTGTACACCCGCTTCCTTCAACTTATCAGCAAGCAATGTTCCAGGTCTGTCCTTTTCTACAATTCGATACCCATAGGAAGGTATACCGTGATCAAGCCGTCTGACTTCCACCGTAAACTGCTCATCTTCAAAAATAATTCCCTCTTCAATTTCAATAACAACTAAAGGATATTTCAAATAAGTCTGGCTTATCGATAGGCTGACATGAATATAGTCTTTTATCCCTTTGGGGCCATAAACCGTTACCTCAGATTCCCCGCCTTGAAAAGAGCGGCTCGATAATAATCCTGGCAGCCCGTAGATATGATCACCGTGAAGGTGGGTAATAAAGATTTTTTCAATTCGCCGCGGTTTTATAGAAGTATGTAAAATTTGATGCTGGGTAGCCTCACCGGCATCGAATAACCAAACAGACCCCCGCTCCTCAAGCAATTTCAGTGCAATAGACGTGACATTGCGGAGTTTTGCCGGCATTCCAGCCCCTGTTCCTAGGAAAAAAATATCCACAATAATAAACTCCTCTCAAATTCCGTTCCTTTGTTTCCAATATTGATAATATAGCACAAACAAATATTATTTTCTCCCCTAAGGGCAGTAGTGAAAAGTGAATATCAGGAATTATTATGTGAAAAATAAAAGAAATTGTCTAATTGCGTTGTATTATTTTTGCGAAGTCTAGTCGAATGAGATAAAATCAAACAATATAAACATAAGAGTAACATGCATTTTTACATAAAAGGAAAAGAGGTATTTACTTTGGAACAAACTGGAAACATGACTTCATTAATTATGATTTTTGGTGCGACTGGTGATTTAGCAAAACGGAAGTTGTTTCCTTCCCTTTACCGGTTATTTGAGAAAGGAAAATTAACTAAATTTGCGGTGATTGGGGTTGCAAGAAGATCGCTATCCAATGATGAATTTCAGCATTCAGTCAAAGACTCGGTCATCTCAGCCTTAGGAAATAAAGATAAGGTTGATGATTTTATCTCGCATTTTTACTATCAATCGCATGATGTTAGTGATTCCAACTCTTACACATTGTTAAAAAATTTAGCAGATGAGATTGATCAAAACTATCAATTAGAAGGCAATCGTATCTTTTACCTTGCCATGGCTCCTGAATTTTTCGGAACAATTGCTTTACACTTAAAATCAGACAAACTTACAGAGGTAAAGGGTTATAAACGCCTCGTCATTGAGAAACCATTCGGACATGACTTGGAATCTGCCATCGAGTTAAATAGACAAATTAGAAGTGCATTTAAAGAAAAAGAAGTATATCGTATCGATCATTATTTAGGAAAAGAAATGGTGCGGAATATAGAAGTAATACGATTCGCCAATGCTATATTTGAACCGCTTTGGAATAATCGTTATATTTCAAATATTCAAATTACCTCTAGTGAAATACTCGGGGTTGAAGAACGGGGCCGTTATTATGAAACAAGCGGTGCCCTTAGAGATATGCTTCAAAACCACATGATGCAAATGGTAGCCTTGCTTGCGATGGAGCCACCAATCAACCTCTCCACCGATGAAATTCGTTCCGAAAAAGTTCGTGTGTTCCGTGCACTTCGGTCGGTTGAGGGAGAAGAGGTTAATGATTATTTTGTACGCGGCCAATACGGTGAGGGTACGGTTGAGGATGTTCCAGTTCCTGCTTATCGTGATGAGACGATGGTGGACAAAGAATCAAATACAGAAACCTTTGTTGCTGGTAAAATCATGATTGATAATTTCCGCTGGGCTGGTGTTCCGTTCTACATTCGGACAGGGAAAAGGATGTCAACAAAATCGACCAAAATTGTCGTTCAATTTAAAGATATTCCGATGAATTTATATTATCAAACGGAAAAAATGTTAAACCCAAATCTCCTTGTGATTCATATTCAACCTGAAGAGGGAATTACTTTACATCTAAACGCAAAAAAAGCAGGCGGACACTTAGATGCTCAGGAAGTAAGAATGAGCTTTGCCAATACCGGCATCCATGCGATGAATACTCCTGAAGGCTATGAGAAGCTTCTTTACGATTGTATGCGAGGCGATGCCACGAATTTTACCCATTGGGATGAAGTGGCCTATTCTTGGAGTTTTGTTGATAAAATTTCGGCAGTTTGGGAAAACACGAAGGCTGAAAACTTTCCTAATTATCAATCCGGGACCACAGGACCGAAAGCGTCGGATGAGCTTTTAGAAAAAGACGGCTTCTTCTGGTGGCCAGTAACTGATTTAGAAGTAGATATGTGTAAATAAAAAGTTCAAAAAGCACTACTTTTGTTATGACAGCAAAAGTGGTGCTTTTTAGTCTCGTTCATTTATGTTTTTAGGAGGTATTTGGAGAAAATCTTTATTAAAGCTTGTTCCAGTACCAATATTATCCGAGGAAGGAGCCTTGTGCTCCCCTGCATTTTCAATGATTTTTTTACCGTATTTTTCACGGAGACTGGACAGTGTATTAAGTAAAGGCTCTTTTTTAGCATCCTTTTCATAGGAAAATAAATCTAGCTGTTTAAAGGCATGGTCATGATCAACTAGATCATTTCCTGTAATCCCCAACAGCCTAACAGCATCTCCATTCCAAGCTTTTAGAAAAATCTGCTGAGCAAAGGAAGAAATGTCCTCATTTTGATTAATAGGATTGGGAAGTTTTTTACTTCTGGTAATCGTTCTTCGATCCTTATAGCGAATAGTTATTCCAAGCGTTCCAGCTAAAACCTTCTTTCGTTTCAGCCTTACGGAAACCGTTTCAGCTAATGCAGTTAACACACGAAAAAGTTCCTGCTGATTGCTGACGTCCCGAGGAAGAGTGGTTGAATTTCCAATACTCTTAAATTCCTCAATTGCTTCCGGGTCAACAGGGCGATGATCAATCCCATTGGCTCGTTCTTTTAATCGAATTCCATTAATGCCTAGCAGTGTTTTTAATTGAATCTCATTTCCTTTTGCTAAATCACCAATGGTATGAATTCCAATCGTCTGTAATTTGTCTGCTGTCTTTTTTCCAACGCCATGCATTTCATTTGGATTCAACGGCCAAAGAACTTTGGGAATATCACGTTTTCGAAGAATGGTAATTCCCATTGGCTTTTTCATATCTGAGGCGGTTTTCGCTAAAAATTTATTAGGAGCGATCCCTATACTGCAAGGAATATCTAGTTGTTCTAATATCCTCTTTTGAATACTTTCAGCGATCTCGATCGGGCTTCCATACTCAAAACTTTCTGTAATATCTAGGTATCCTTCATCAATCGAGACAGGTTCTACAAGTTCTGTATAATGCCTGAGAATCTCAAACATGCCAATTGAAACGGCTCGATACCGTTCAAAATTCGGTTTCATCACGATTAACTGAGGACAAAGTTTTCTCGCTTCCCAAATTGGCATCGTTGTTTTGACACCAAATTTTCTAGCTTCGTAATTGCAGGTGACAATAATTCCTCTGCGCTCCTCTACATTTCCAGCAATTGCGAGCGGTTTCCCTTTAAGATTGGGGTCATAAGCCATTTCGACGGATGCATAAAAGCTATTCATATCTACATGTAAAATGACTTTTCCGTTTTTCGGGTACATTTCCTTCATGCTGGCACTTCCTTAACGCATATTCTTCCCTTAGTATATCAAAAAGGAGAACCCGCGGTTAGGTTCTCCTTCCATTAGATTATTGATTTGCTACTTCATCGATAATCGCAAGTGTCATTTCTGCTAGTTTATACAATTCTTCCACTGGCATACGCTCTTTGGTTGTATGAATTTCTTCATAGCCAACAGCTAGATTGACAGTTGGAATATTAAAGCCAGCAAATACGTTGGCATCACTGCCGCCGCCGCTATGCTGAAGTTCACAACTACGTCCGATTTTTGCAGCTGCCTTACGAGCCACTTCGACAACATGGTCGCCTTCGCCAAATTTAAAGCCTGGATACATGACCTCTACATTAACTTCGGCTCTGCCGCCCATTTCTGCTGCTACTGTTTCAAATGCTTCCTTCATTTTGTTTACCTGAGTTTGCATTTTTTCAGGGATTAGTGAACGGGCCTCCGCTAAAATATCCACACGGTCACAAACGATATTGGTTGCTTGACCACCTTCAAAGCGTCCAATATTAGCAGTTGTTTCGTGATCAATTCGTCCTAACGGCATCCTCGCAATCGATTTTGCTGCAATCGTAATCGCGGAAACACCTTTTTCAGGTGCAACACCCGCATGAGCTGTTTTACCGTAAATAACGGTTTTTACCTTTGCTTGTGTTGGAGCAGCTACAACAACATTACCAACTAAGCCATCGCTATCCAAAGCATAACCGAATTTTGCTTTCATCAGTGAGGAATCAAGTGCTTTTGCACCGACAAGACCGGACTCTTCCCCAACTGTAATCACGAATTGAATCAAACCGTGTGGGAGGTTTTGTTCTTTTAACTGACGGATGGTTTCAAGCATAACAGAAATTCCGGTTTTATCATCGGCACCTAAGATTGTTGTGCCATCTGTAACCACGTAGCCGTCCTTTATAGAAGGCTTTACTCCTTTAGCTGGGGTAACAGTATCCATATGACATGTAAAATAAATCGGGTCAACACCCTCTTTCGTTGCCGCTAGCGTGCAAACTAAATTGCCAGCACCGTGCCCTGTCACAGCTGTTGTATCGTCTTCAAACACTTCAAGACCAAGTTCTGAAAATTTTTGTTTTAATACCTTGGCAATTTCAGTCTCAAATTTCGTTTCTGAGTCAATTTGCACAAGTTCTAAAAACTCATTTAATAGACGTTCCTGATTAACCATTAGATTGACCCTCCAATTATGTACTCACTATTTCAGTATACCTCTTTCTTCTTGATATCATCAAATGAAAGGGCAGGGAGTCATTTTTTTATTATTTTAAAGTGGTATGTTTCCATGTTTTTTGTAAGGTCTTGACTCTTTCTTGTTTCTAAGCATTTCTAAACCTTGGACAATTTTCATTCTGGTTTCACGTGGGTCAATGACATCATCGACCATCCCTCTGCTTGCTGCCACATAAGGATTGGCAAACTTTTCGCGGTATTCATCAATTTTCTGCTGTCTTGTCAGTTCTGGATTCTCACTATTGTTAATTTCCTTCGCAAAAATAATATTAGCGGCACCTTGAGGTCCCATAACCGCAATTTCAGCATTTGGCCAGGCAAATACCAAATCGGCACCAATTGATTTACTATTTAACGCAACATAGGCACCGCCATAAGCTTTTCTTAAAATCACTGTTAACTTCGGAACGGTCGCCTCGGAATAAGCAAATAATATTTTTGCCCCGTGGCGAATGATCCCACCGTGTTCCTGCTTAACTCCTGGGAAGAAGCCTGTCACATCCTCGAACGTGATAATTGGGATATTAAAAGAATCACAGGTTCTAATAAATCGAGCCGCTTTATCAGAAGAATCAATATCCAGGCCGCCAGCCATTACCTTTGGCTGATTACAAACAAGACCTACAGATTCACCTTTAATTCGAGCAAATCCAACAACAATATTTCTAGCAAAATCCTTTTGAACTTCCATGAAACTGTTCTCGTCAACCACATGCTCGATGACTTTGCGGACATCATACGGACGAACTGTATCAAATGGAATAACATCCATTAAATCTGGACGATAATCTTCGTCATCCTGTACCTCAAACCTAGGAGCCTTCTCCTCGTTATTTTGCGGAAGATAGCTTAACAACCTGCGGACGTTTAGTAACACTTCTTCCTCTGAATCAGCTTGAAAATGAGCATTTCCACTAATGGAGCTATGGACATTCGCACCACCCAATTCCTCAGCTGAAATCTTCTCACCTGTCACTGTTTCAATGACTTTAGGTCCAGTAATAAACATCTGACTTGTCTTTTCCACCATAAATACAAAATCAGTGATCGCTGGTGAATAGACTGCACCGCCCGCACATGGACCCATAATTACCGATATTTGCGGAATGACACCGGAATATATCGCATTTCGGTAAAAAATATGTCCGTACCCATCTAATGATACAACGCCTTCTTGAATGCGCGCCCCACCGGAATCATTTAAACCGACAAAAGGTGCTCCATTTTTCGCTGCTAAATCCATCACATTAGCAATCTTTTTGGCATGCATTTCCCCTAATGCCCCGCCAAAAACAGTAAAATCCTGCGAGAAAAGATAAATGGGACGACCGTTAACTTTCCCGTATCCAGTCACCACTCCGTCCCCTGGACCCTTTTGTTCATCAAGGCCAAAATCATTCGTACGGTGCTCAATGAAAGGATTTAACTCAAAAAACGTTCCTTTGTCTACTAAAAGATCGATTCTTTCTCTAGCAGTCAGTTTGCCTTTTTGATGCTGCTTCTCGATTCTCTCATCGCCGCCGCCCAACTCAACCTCTCTACGTTTATCATACAACTCATTTATTTTTTCATAGATGTCTATCATTTTACCCCTTCATCCCTTTCTTCTCACAAAGTTCGAATAAAACCCCAGATGTCGATTTTGGATGCATGAAAGCAATATTTGCCCCACCTGCCCCAGGTCTTGACTGCCCGTCAATCATCCGTATCCCTTGTTCCTTCATTTCGCGAATTCTTTCTTCAATCGAGTCCACCCCGAGGGCAACATGGTGAATTCCCTCACCGCGTTTTTCGATAAATTTGGCGATGGCACTTTCTTCTGATGTAGGCTCAAGTAGTTCAAGCTTTGTACTGCCCGCCTTTAAAAAGGCAACTCTTACCTTTTGAGTATCCACCTCTTCGATTCCAATCAAAGGCAGATTTAACACATCGGTATAAAAAGGAAGCGCTTTCTCGATAGACTTCACCGCAATTCCAATATGGTCGACTTTTTTAATCATTTTTACCCCTCTGTTCTAAATATTAAAATTTATTCGACAATAATCTTATTCGTTAAAAAGTTCATAAATCCTTCCTTAATTACTTAGTTGTTCCGTTGTTCATTTTTGCATTTCCTTGTACAATATAAGTAAAGTTTCAAAATGTTAAGGGAGGTACCCATATTGAATAGTAAGAAATCGAGGAAAATCATTGTTTATTTAATGTTATTTGCTATGCTTGCCTCAACTCTCCTAATAGGAATCGGTTCATTTCTATAGATAGATATAGGAAAAGGGACTGTTCAAGCGAACAGTCCCTTTTCCTATTTCATTGCGCCATAGTCTTTTGCAAGTGTCTCATATGATTTTTTTGAAGAAATAACTAATACTTTTGTTCCTAATGGGATGACAGGATATAGAGAGGTAACCACTTCATTTTGAGTTCGGATACAGCCTTGAGAGACATATTTTCCGATTGAAGCAGGCTGATTCGTTCCATGAATGCCATAGGTTCTTCCATCTGTTCCCTTTGCATCAAAGCCAATCCACCTCGCTCCCAGTGGATTCTTAGGATCTCCTCCAGGGATATTCCCTTTCCGAAAATAAGGTTCTTTGGCCTTTACCGTAATGGTAAAAAGACCTTCAGGCGTCAGTTCTTGTGTTTTTCCCGTTCCGACACTTACAACCGTCTGTACTTTGTTTTCATTAATAAAAGCCATTTCATTTTTACTTTTATTCACAATAAGCAATGGATCGCCTGGCATAGGGTTTGGCCCCAATGGCCAAAGTGGTGACATGAAAAAAGCAATCAGGATTGGCGATAAAATTTTTATCAAAGCAGCCACCTGCCTTTTTTCCCCTAGTTTGCTTCAATCTTCTTCTGTTCATTCACTTTAGCCGATGTTTTTATTCCCTTAAATGAACTTTTAATAATCAGATATTCGTTCATTTCATTTACTAACTGCAGCAGAGCAGCCCTCGTTTCAAATTCTTCTCTTGTCTTTGGGAGCTCCATTTCCTCAAATTCCTTTTTCATTTCTCTTAATTTTTCAAGATAAATATAAGCTGTATTTCCAGGATGGACATTTTCAGAGAGTTCTTCCAGAAACTCAGCTACCATATGCCCTTGCTTTACCGTCCGGGTAATAGAAGTGACAATTGGTAAGACACGTTCGATAATTTCAAATTGCTTTTGTCTCATTTTAAAATAATGAAAATAAATATTCTCATCTCGTAAAAAATGATTTTCAACATCCTGAAGGGCTATGGCTATCGCTTCATCAAGTAAACGAGCACCATCCGTAATCTCTTTTCCATCCCAATTACTATCCCCAGTTCGTAAATAACGCACCATTTCAACGAAGATGATTCTAAAATTCTCCTCAATTTCACTTTGATAATCCTTTAGTTTTTTCTCAACGCTTGGCATATAAAGATTAATAAGTAGTGCGACTCCAATACCAATGGTGATTACCCCGAGCTCATTAAAAAAAATTGCCAGTGTTATTTTTTTTGCCATATAAATATGTAAAATAATAACACTACTCGTCACAATTCCATCAGGCGCCTTCAGCATCACTATCGTTGGTATAAAGAAAAATAACATAACCCCTATAACAATGGGATGATAGGAGATTCCTTCAAAAAAAACGGCCGAAAAAGGCATCGCTAATACACAGGCTAAAAAACGAGCCCATGCCGTTCTGAGCGACCTCCGCTTTGTCACCTGGATACATAATATGGTAAGTATTCCTGCAGAAGCAAAGTTCTGCAGTCCTAACTGCTGAGCAAGTAAAATTGAAATGGCTGTCCCAACAGCTGTTTTAATTGTCCGATATCCAATCCGAAATTTCATAGTTACCTCTCCAAATTATAAAAAAATAGGCTGTGTTAAACTTGTCTGTTGATTTCCGCTCCATGTGCTTCGCTTTCCGCGGGCGTGCCGGGGAGCCTCCTCGGCGCTGCGCGCCTGTGGGGTCTCCCCTGCCCCGTACTCCCGCAGGAGTCTCGCGCATTCCGCTCCAATCAACAGAGTGTGTAAATCAACATTTAGCTTTAACACAGCAAAAAAATAAAAAGATGATCGTTAAGACCATCTTTAGCATATCCCTATTAAAGCATTCTTTTGCAAGAATGTCTCATATTTATGATTGCGATTCTTTACAATACTTTTTCTAAAAAGTCCTTTGCCCTGGCAGTCCGTGGGTTATTAAAGAATTCATCAGGAGATCCTTCTTCTAATAATACCCCTTCATCAAGGAAGATAATCCGGTCAGAAACTTCACGAGCAAAACCCATTTCATGGGTAACGATGGCCATGGTCATTCCTGTTTGCGCAAGATCCTTCATTACATTAAGTACTTCTTTTACCATTTCTGGGTCAAGTGCGGATGTAGGCTCATCAAATAACATTAACTTCGGTTCCATTGCGAGTGCACGAGCGATCGCCACACGCTGCTTCTGTCCACCAGATAAATTATTCGGAAAGGCTTTTTCTTTATCGGTAAGACCAACGCGTGCAAGCAATTCCCGGGCTTTTTTCTCAGCAAGTTCCCGCGATTCGCCCTTTACTTTCATCGGTGCATAAGTTAAGTTATCCAAAACCGACAGATGAGGAAATAGATAAAAGTGTTGAAAAACCATGCCGATTTGTTCACGCACTTTCATGATATTCGTTTTGCTATCGGTAAGCTCTTGATTATTAATCCAAACTTTCCCTTTGGTTGGTGTCTCTAACAAATTTAAGCAGCGAAGAAAGGTAGATTTACCAGAACCCGATGGTCCAATAATCGAGACAACTTCCCCACTATCAATATTTGTAGAAATATTTTTTAATACTTCGTTATTGCCGAACTGTTTATAGAGGTTTTCCACTTTAATCACTGTACTTCAGCCTCCGTTCAAACCGTTTACCTGCCAAAGTAAGCACCATAACTAAAATCCAATAGATGAAACCAACAAAAATTAATGGTTCAAAATTTCGATACGTATCCGCTCCAACAACCTGTGCACGGCGCATCAAGTCTAAATAACCAATCGTCGAGACAATGGCTGATTCTTTGGTTAAGGTAATAAATTCATTCATAAGTGCAGGTAAAATATTTTTTAATGCTTGTGGTAAGATCAAGTCCTTCATCATAAGACGATAAGGAACTCCTAGTGCTTGGGCTGCTTCAGTTTGACCTTTATCAACTGCTTGAATTCCGGCCCTGATAATCTCCGAAACATAAGCGGATGAATTTAAGCCAAAAGCTAAGATGGATGATAAAAAGGGTGAAATGTCATATCCCGTTAATTGCGGAATAGCAAAATAAATTAACATCAATTGTAAAATTAACGGTGTCCCACGAAAAATAGATGTATATAGATCCCCAAACCAATTTAATGCTTTGATTCGTGAAATTTTACATAAAGCTAAAATTGTACCAAGAATAAAACCTAATATTATAGAAATAATAACAAATTTTAATGTAACCCATATTCCCTCTAAAATAAAAGGAATATAAGGCACAATTTGGCTAAAGTCCAAATTCATGCCTTACACCTCACTTTATAATTTTCTTTGCAGCACTAGTCTTGTTGAAATTCAGTTTATGCTTATTGCTGGTCTTTTAACCACTTGTCCTTTAATTCTTGGAGTTTTCCATTCTCCTCCATGTCTTTAAGAACTTTATTTACTTTTTCAGTTAAGTCACTGCCTTTTGGAAAAGCAACAGCCATACCAGGAGAACTTGTTGTCGGATCATCAAATCCGCCTAAACCTTGTTCTTTTATATATCCGGTTGCAACTGATTTATCCATATAAGCAACCTGGATGCGATTTGATAATAGCTCTTGAATTAATGTTGTTGCATTATCTAATGGCTTTAGTGTAAAATCAACCTTTTTTTGAAGAGTTTTTGCACCCTCTTCTTGAATGGTTCCTAACTGTACTCCCACTGTTTTTCCTTTAAGATCCTCGATTGTTTTGATATTAGAATCTTTTAGAGTGATAAACATCTCACCTGAATGGTTATATGCTGTTGAGAAATCAACATTTTGCTTGCGCTTTTCTGTTGCAGACATACCAGCAAGTACCATGTCCACACGTTTTGCCTGTAATGCACCGATTAACCCATCAAACTTCATGTCTTTTATATCTAGTTTGTAACCTAATTCTTTAGCAATGGCATTAGCTAAATCAATATCAAAGCCCTCGACCTTACCTGAAGGGTCTCTTGATTCAAATGGAGCAAAATCAGCTGAAGTAGCCATTGTTAATACTTTCTTATTTGCTGTCTTTTCTCCATTTGCCCCGTCTTTATTATTCTGTCCACAAGCAGCTAAAACCACTAATGTTAAAATCATCGTAAAAAATAAAACTGTTTTTTTCATGATGTATCCTCCTATGATTAAATATATCGCTTATTTTGTTTTGAATTTTTATTCAACAAAACGAATATTAACACATAGATTTTATTTTGAAAAGATGTTTTTCCAATATAAAAATTTTCTAAAGATTCTGCACTCGACTATATTAAGATAATATTAATAAACATATAAAAAGCACCTCTCCTGAGAAGAGATGCCTTTAGAAAAAAGTTAGTTTACTTCTGTTTGACTAAATTCATTTTTCATTTTTTCCAACGCTTCTTTGTTAGTTATTAAATCATATCCAGTTAATGCAAGAGCCAATGCTCCTCTTGAAAGAATCTGGTGGGAGTTATCAGTGATTGTTAAGTCGGCAAATTCCCTTGTATGAGCAATTAATCCAGGCGAATCAAGACCAATATAAGGATGAATGGCTGGCACAACATGACTGACATTTCCCATATCAATGGAACCATAGGAGTCTTTCGCTTTCTTTACCTGCTTAACACCGGTAGTTAACAGATTGGCAGTAAATAGCTGAGACAGCGTTTGATTGGTCACCATATTATCATAGCTTAATTCATAATTTTCGATATGCACCTCTGCCCCTGTCATCGAAGATGCCCCTTTTGCAATGCCAATTACCTTTTGAACCACTTCATTTAGATAGCTGCGATCCTTGGCACGAACATAAAACTGAGCTACGGCTTTATCTGGGACGATATTCGCTGCTACTCCGCCTTCTTTAATAATTCCATGGATCCTAACATCTGAAGTTACATGTTGACGAAGCGCATTGATCCCATTAAATAATTGAATGACTGCATCCAGTGCATTAATTCCCATCTCTGGGGAAGCCGCTGCATGACTGGTCCTGCCACGGAAATCAAACTGAATCGCATCCATTGCTAGAGACTCACCACTTTCATAGGATTCATCAGCAGGATGTAAAATCATCGCAGCATCGATATCATCAAAAATGCCTTGTTCAGCCATCGGCACTTTTGCACCATTTGTTTCTTCAGCAGGTGTTCCTAAGACAACCACACGCCCGCCAATTTCATCTACTACTTTACTTAGTGTTACTCCAGCCCCGGCACTCATCGTCCCGATCAAATTATGGCCGCATCCATGCCCAACCTCAGGCAACGCGTCGTATTCAGATAAATAAGCAATCGTTGGGCCATCTTTCTTGCTATCATAAACGGCTTTAAAGGATGTTGGCCTGCCAACGATTCCCTTTTCTACAACAAAATTATGTTCTTCAAGGAACTCTATTAACCGTTTACTAGATTCAAATTCTTGATCCCCTAATTCGGGATGATTGTACAGTGTATCACTAATCTCCCATAATCTATTTTGAATTTTTTCTAAATAATTTTTTAATACATTTTTCATGATGAAAAACTCCTCTAAATTATGATTAAAATTACGAAATAATTAATAAATATACATTAAAAAATTCATTTCGACAAGAAAAAAAGCCAAATCAATTTATGATTTTGGCTTTTTTCTTATTCGCTTATTATACTTCTTCACAATGTTGATCAAATTCATTTTGAAGTTTGGATACAACTGTTGCAGGATCATAGCCCTCTATTTGATGTCTTTCCACCATTGAAATAATCTTACCATCCTTTAAAAGGGCAAATGACGGTGAGGATGGTGGATAACCAGTGAAATAGCTTCTTGCCTTTTCAGTTGCTTCCTTATCTTGTCCTGCAAAAACAGTAACAAAGTGATCAGGGCGCTTATCATAATGAAGGGCATGTGCTGCTGCAGGACGCGCCACGCCGCCCGCACAACCACAGACAGAATTAATCATAACTAATGTAGTCCCTTTTTGGTCAAGTGCTGCTTCCACTTCCTCAGGTGTTTTCAGTTCTTTATATCCGGCAGACACGATTTCTTGGCGTGCCTGTTTCACAACATCATTCATAAAGAAATTAAAATCCATGCTCATTAAATTCACTCCTTTGATTTATGCCTATACCTACATATTAACAGTAAAAATATGTTTTTTTCAAATATAGAATCTTAATACTTTAGAAGAATTTAATGGCAGCTTCACTTTTCTACCCTAAATAAATAGTAAATAACTCATCAACAGCTGTAGCCACTGTCTTTTCTCCAGCAATCACTTCATATTCTAAAATAGATAGGGCACTTTTCACACCATTATGATGAAAAAAATGAAATTGAAGTTGGTCAGTAATCAGCGAATAGAGCCATTCTTTCGCCTGGGTTCTTCTTCTTTCAAATAGCACACCGGATGTTTTACCTTTTTGCTCAAAGGATTGAATGACATTCCAAATTTCGCTTATCCCCTCTTGAGTCAACGAAGAACATGTATAGGCTTTAGTAGCCCAGCCCTTTGTAGCGGGATGAAGAAAATGAAGGATACGATTATACTCTTTTCTCGTTTGCTCAGCGATTTGTTTGTTCTCCCCATCCGCTTTATGAACAAGGACGGCATCAGCCAATTCCATAATCCCTTTTTTCATCCCTTGCAATTCGTCGCCCGCACCTGTAAGAACTAACAGCATGAAAAAGTCTACCATATCTCTAATAATCACTTCACTTTGCCCAACCCCAACTGTTTCGATTAAGATGACATCAAAACCGGCTGCCTCACAAATTAGCATGGCCTCTCTCGTCTTGCGATGAACCCCGCCTAGTTTTCCTGCGGTAGGAGAAGGACGGATAAAGGCACGAGGGTTCCTTGATAACTGCTCCATCCTTGTTTTGTCTCCAAGGATACTGCCGCCGCTTATGCTTGAGCTTGGGTCAATGGCTAATACCGCTACACGATGTCCTAAGCTGCAAAGGTACGTACCAAAGGTTTCAATAAAGGTACTTTTCCCTGCACCGGGAACACCTGTTATTCCAATTCGGATAGCTGTCCCACTTTTAGGCAGGAGTTTCTGCAGGAGCTGTTGTGCTTTTTGAAAATGCTGCTCTGCATTGCTCTCAACAAGCGTAATCGCCCTAGCTAAAAGACTCCTATCGCCCCTTATGACTCCCTCATAAAGCTCTTCCACCGCCGGTTCAGAACTTTTGCGCTTTTGAAAACGGATATTTGGTTGGATGGATGATGCTTGACTCTCTTGCTCTTGACCTTTTCTTATCACACTTGAGCATTTATCTGGTTCGTTTGGATCGCTCCATTCCGGCTTTTGATCATGAGACATTATTGAGACACTTCCTCATAACCGAGTTTGTGATAAATCTCCTTGACGACCTTTTGTGCGGCAACCGGAATAATTGTACCAGGTCCAAAGATAGCTGAAGCACCATGTTCATATAAAAATTGATAATCCTGTGCTGGGATAACGCCGCCAATCACAACCAGAATATCATCTCTGCCAATCAATTTTAATTCTTCCACCAATTGAGGGAGAAGCGTTTTATGACCTGCAGCAAGCGAGCTTATCCCAATCACATGGACATCGTTTTCAACAGCCTGCATCGCGGTTTCCTCTGGAGTTTGAAATAAAGGGCCAATATCGACATCAAATCCAAGGTCAGCGAAGGCCGTGGCAATCACTTTGGCACCGCGGTCATGACCATCCTGACCCATTTTCGCAATCAGTATTCTTGGTCTTCTGCCCTCATTTTCTAAGAATTCATCGGTCATTCTTTTTACTTCATTAATTTCTTCTTCATTGCTAAATGCGGTGCTATACACGCCGCTGATTGAACGAATCACAGCCTTATGCCTGCTAGCCACTTGCTCAATTGCATCAGAAATTTCCCCAAGCGTGGCTCTCGCCCTTGCTGCTTGTACAGCCAATTCTAATAGATTCTGTTTACCTGTTTCTGCCGCTTTCGTTAATGCAGTAAGCGTTTCTTGTACTTTCTTCTCATCGCGATTAGCTTTTAATATATTTAATTTTTCAATTTGTTTTAACCGGACGGCTGTATTATCGATATCCAAAATATCAATCGCTTCTTCCTTTTCTAGTCGGTAACGATTGACGCCGATAATAGTTTCCTTTCCAGAATCAATTTGCGCCTGTCTTCTAGCAGCTGCTTCTTCAATTCTCATCTTAGGCAGGCCAGTTTCAATTGCCTTGGCCATTCCACCAAGATTTTCAATCTCTTCGATATGTGTCCATGCTCTATTAACCAATTCATCTGTTAATTTTTCAACGTAGTAAGAGCCTGCCCATGGATCGATGACATTAGTAATCCCCGTTTCCTCTTGCAAAAATAATTGTGTGTTACGGGCAATCCGTGCCGAAAAATCGGTTGGCAGTGCAATTGCTTCATCCAAGGCGTTCGTATGCAGGGATTGGGTATGCCCCATCGCAGCAGCATGTGCTTCTATCAACGTTCGTGTGACATTATTAAACGGATCTTGCTCAGTTAAACTCCAGCCGGATGTTTGCGAATGTGTCCGTAACGCTAATGATTTTTCGTTTTTTGGAGAAAATGATTTCATCATTTTAGCCCAAATCAATCGAGCAGCGCGCATTTTAGCTACTTCCATGAAGTAATTCATCCCAATTGCCCAGAAAAAGGACAATCTTGGCGCAAATGAGTCGATTTCAATACCTGCCTTAAGACCTGTACGTACATATTCCAAGCCATCTGCAAGAGTGTAGGCCAGTTCTAAATCCGCTGGTGCCCCCGCCTCCTGCATATGATAACCGGAAATACTAATACTATTAAACTTTGGCATGTGTTTTGACGTATATTCAAAGATATCAGCTATTATTTTCATAGACATTTCAGGCGGATAAATATAGGTGTTTCGGACCATATATTCTTTTAAAATATCATTTTGAATGGTACCAGCCAGTTTCTCCTGACTTACACCTTGTTCTTCAGCAGTCACGATGAAAAAGGCAAGTATGGGCAGAACTGCCCCGTTCATGGTCATTGATACGGACATCTGGTCTAACGGTATTCCCTCAAATAATGTCTTCATATCAAGAATGGAATCGATCGCCACCCCTGCTTTACCGACATCTCCAACTACTCGTGGATGATCGGAGTCATAGCCGCGATGTGTAGCTAAATCAAAAGCAACTGATAATCCCCTTTGTCCCATTGCTAGATTTCGGCGATAGAAAGCATTGCTTTCCTCAGCTGTTGAAAAACCTGCATATTGTCTAACCGTCCATGGACGATTGACATACATGGTTGGATACGGTCCTCGTGTATAAGGAGGGAGCCCAGGAAGATCATCAATATGCGGAAGATCATTACGATCTTCTTTTGTATAAAGCGGTTTTAGACTGATTTGTTCATTCGTCTCAAACAGTAAATCATCGATCGAACCATTTATTTCTTGATCGACTTTTTGCTGCCACTCTTCTTTGGTGATAAATTTCTGTTCGTCAAATAATGATATATTTTGAAAATCAGGCTTTTGTTTCTTCAACCTTACTCACCTCCAACTCACTTAGAATGGACAACAGCGTTTCATAGCAATTGCTTCTCACATGGATAAACTGCTTAATACCTTCATTCATCCACAAATCCTGTTTTTCTTTTTCTGGCAGTCCCGCTAAGTAAAAAGTCCGCTCAGGAAATTCAGTTTTAAGAATCTTTAGGATGTCATGTCCAATTATTTCGTATTGATCATTCGTTCCGCATAAGCAATAGTGCTTTGCAGGATGTTCTAAAACAAATTGTCTGGCATTCTCAACAGTTACAATTGAATTACTTATAAGCGCTTTCAAACCTCCAGCTGCGAGAAATCCCTTCATAAAATCAAGCCTTGCTTTATGCTGTTTTAATCCTCCGAGACAAATCATAACTACTGATGGCTTAGATCCTACTTTTCCTTCGAGATCAACTGACTTTTTTCGTAATTCTTCGAATGGTTCTGCCAATCTACGGTTTGGAATAGCCTCTATATTTATTAATGAGTTTTCTCCATTTGCCAAATATGAATTTTTCTCTGGCGGGTTTTTATATGTAACCATTTCATCCAGATTGGCGTAGACATTTGTTCCAACAATACTTTTCCTTCTTGTTTGGATATCATGAATCTTTTTTTCATAGACCGCTGCTATCTCTTGTTGCAGCCATTTAGATTTTAGTACTTCTAAAATGCCTCCATGTGCGTCAATACGCTTAAAAAATTCCCAAGCTTTTTCAGCAAGTTCAATGGTTAGATGTTCCACATACCAAGAACCTCCAGCAGGATCAATAACCTTTTGCAGATGTGCTTCTTCCTTCAAAAGCAATTGAGTATTTCTAGCAATTCTATCCGAAAACGAAGTGACACTTGTAAGATCATCGTAAGGACTCACATGTAAGTATTGAATGCCCCCAACCACGGCCGCAAAAGCTTCATTTCCAGCCCTGAGGAGGTTAACATACGGGTCATGTAAAGTTTTTGTGTGAATAGAAGTTTCAACAGCAATATTCATCCTGGAACTGTCTTCATTAGCTCCATAAACACTGCTCACACGGCTCCATAGGACTCGGGCAGCTCGAAGCTTTGCGATTTCCATGAAGAAATTGCTGCCAATGGAGAATTGAAAAATCATTTTTGTAAAAATCGTGTCTAGATCCATGCCTGCATCCTGAAGATGTTCAAGATAGAATATCCCCTCAGCTATTGCAATCCCCAGTTCTTGAGCCGCACTTGAACCACCATTATGATAGGCACTAGTATCAATTAGAATTGTACGCAAGTTAGGAAACTTTACAGCAGAATTACAAATGGTATTAACCCAGTCTTTCAGAAATGCTTCTGAAATTACTCCTTCTATAGCAAAAATGGCAACTGGATCTGAACTAACATATCCACTGATTTTTTCACTATCATCTTCGCGTTCTACTATTGCTTCTAATTCAGTGAGGAAAGTGGATTGGTATTCTTTAGCGTTGATTGAAAAGGGATATTGAGTATATGAATCTGCTAAAACCTTTCCTAGGTTTTGATCCCCACCTAACAGATTATTCGAGACATTAAATGAAATGGCTGATTGACCTTTTTTAAATGATTCATGGAGTTTCGACTGCAGATCTTCTACCGTTTGATAGGATAGTCGTTGAGCAACCTTCCAGTCATTTTTCAAGTACCCTAATGGATAGATCCCTCTTCTAAAATCTGAACCTCCTGGATATTCCGGTACCTGACACTCATCTTGACGGGTATAAAGCGGTTTCAAATTAATGTTTTCATATGTAGTAGTTTGTAAAGATTCAACCGATTTTCCTTTTAAGGATTGCTCTGCTTTTTCTGTCCATGCTTGTTCTGATAATGAAGGAAAAGACTGATTCCTTAAATTGTTCAAACTTCTCATCCCCCTCTCTACTCAATTGAATTAAAATTCAAATAATTCTACCTACTACTATTTTATGGTACAAACAAATTTCAAGCAATCTAAAAACAAACAACCGCTGCCATGCTTGGTAGCGGTTGTTTTGTTTTAATAAATCGAAGTCGTTGATTTTGAGGTATTTTCTAGTATTTCCTTCACACGTTGTAAGAAACGTCCGCAAACGAGGCCGTCTAATACTCTATGATCGAGCGACATACATAAATTCACAATATCACGAACAGCAATCATTCCATTATTCATGACGACTGGCCGTTTGACGATGGACTCTACTTGAAGAATAGCTGCTTGTGGATAATTAATGATACCCATTGATTGAACAGATCCAAAGGAACCCGTATTGTTCACCGTGAAGGTTCCGCCTTGCATATCTTCAGATCTTAGTTTCCCGGTTCTCACTTTGACAGCAAGCTCAGAGATTTCACGCGCAATCCCTTTGATTGTTTTTTCATCGGCCTGTTTAATGACAGGTACATAGAGTGCGTCATCCGTAGCTACTGCAATTGAAATATTGATATCTTTCTTTTGGATAATTTTATCTCCTGCCCACATAGAATTGATTTGTGGGAATTCTTTTAACGCCTGTGCAACAGCCTTCACAAAGAATGCAAAGAAAGTTAAATTAAAGCCTTCTTTTTTCTTAAACTCATCTTTTATAAAGTTACGGTACTCCACCAAATTCGTGGCGTCCACTTCAATCATCGTCCAAGCATGCGGTGCTTCGTGTTTGCTTCGCAGCATGTTAGCAGCAATCGCTTTACGGATGCCTGTGACTGGAATTTCAATGTCACCAACAGCTACTGGTATATTCACAGCTTGAGCAGGTGCCGTTGGCTGGGCGACTGGCTGAGCCGCCTCTTGTTTTGGTGCCTTGATAACGGAAGGCTCATTTATCGCTTCTACATTTTGTCCCGCTTCAGGAATATTGCCTGATTCAATTAGTTTTAAGAGATCTTTCCTCGTAATTCGTCCACCTGCACCGGTGCCTGACACCCTAGTTAAATCAATGCCATGTTCTTGAGAGATTTTAAGGACAGCGGGCGAGTAGCGTGCTTTATTGCCTTGTTGTTCAGCTTGTTCCACATTTTCTGGTGCACTTGCTGGTGTGCTCGGGCTTGCTGCAACAGATGCTTCAGGAACTTCTTCAGTTGTTCCACCTTCCAAAGCTATCGTGCAAATTTGCTCCCCAACGGCTAAGGTATCTCCTTCTTCTGCAATTAGCTCCTTAATAACACCTGTAAAGGAGGATGGGATTTCCGCATTTACCTTATCAGTCATCACTTCTGCCAGGGGATCGTATTTATTGACTTTATCTCCTACAGATACAAGCCATTTACTTATCGTACCTTCGGTTACGCTCTCCCCTAACTGAGGCATTTTAATTTGTTCAATTACCACTATTTACACACTCCTATTGTCCAGCACTGGCGCCTAACCCCATTCAGTTGCCAGGGCTTTCGTTTTAGTACTCAGCTAGATCGCGCATCGCTTTTTCGACTTTATCCGGATTTACCATAAAGAATTTTTCCATTGTTGGCGAATACGGCATGGCCGGAACATCTGGTCCAGCTAATCGCATAATTGGTGCATCTAATTCGAATAAGCAATTTTCTGCAATGATTGCAGCGACTTCGCTAATAATACTGCCTTCTTTTGTATCCTCTGTAATAAGAAGAACTTTACCCGTTTTTGATGCCGCCTCAATGATGGCTTCTTTATCTAGAGGATAGACAGTTCTCAAATCAAGAATATGAACGGAGATACCATCTTTCGCTAATTTTTCCGCTGCTTGAAGGGCAAAATGAACACAGAGACCATACGTAATGACGGTAATATCTTCTCCTTCGCGCTTTACATCTGCTTTCCCAATTGGCAGGGTGTAATCATCAGAAGGTACCTCACCTTTAATTAACCGATAAGCCCGCTTATGCTCGAAAAATAAAACCGGGTCATTGTCACGGACAGCTGCCTTTAACAGTCCTTTTGCATCGTATGGTGTGGACGGCATAACAATTTTTAATCCAGGCTGATTTGCAAATACCGCCTCAACAGATTGGGAATGATATAGTGCACCATGAACCCCGCCGCCATAGGGAGCACGAATAACCATCGGACAACTCCAGTCATTATTGGAACGATAGCGGATTTTCGCTGCTTCTGAAATAATTTGATTCACTGCCGGCATGATAAAGTCGGCAAATTGCATTTCGGCAATCGGACGCATACCGTACATCGCTGCACCAATTCCTACGCCAGCAATGGCTGATTCAGCAAGTGGTGTGTCAATGACTCGTTCTTCCCCAAATTGATCATATAATCCTTGGGTGGCCTTAAAAACTCCGCCTTTTAAACCAACATCTTCACCAAGAACAAAAACCTTTGGGTCTCTTTCCATTTCTTCTCGCATTGCCATTGTAATGGCATCAATATATGAAATTATCGCCATGTTTCATCCCCCTTACAAGTCCGCATAAACAAATTTCAGCGCATCTTCAGGTGCAGAGTACGGTGCATTTTCTGCGTAGTCTGTCGCCTCATTGACAAGCTTCATTACGCGGTCATTTATTTCTTTTTCTAGTGAATCATCCATGACACCAGTTTCCTTTAAATATGCACCAAAGGTAATAATTGGATCTTGGGTTTTTGCTTTGGCAACCTCATCTGGTGCACGGTAGGAACGGTCGTCATCATCAGAAGAGTGTGGTGTCAGACGATAAGAAATGGTTTCAATCAACGTTGGTCCTTCACCTCGTCGACCGCGCTCTGCAGCTTCCTTCACTGCTTTATAAACCTCTAGTGGATCGTTTCCGTCCACAGTGAACCCTGGCATACCATAGCCAATCGCACGATCTGAAACCTTCTCACACCCCAATTGTTTTTCAATTGGAACGGAAATCGCATACTTGTTATTTTCACACATAAAAATTACAGGAAGTTTATGAACACCTGCAAAGTTGGCGCCCTCATGAAAGTCCCCTTGGTTAGAGGAGCCTTCACCGAAAGTTACAAAAGTTACGAGGTCTTTTCTTTCCATTTTCCCAGCAAGAGCGATTCCAACAGCATGGGGAACCTGAGTTGTTACCGGAGAAGAACCTGTGACAATCCGATTTTTCTTTTGGCCAAAGTGCCCAGGCATTTGCCGGCTCCCTGAATTAGGGTCTTCTGCTTTTGCAAAACCTGAAAGCATCAATTCCCTCGGAGTCATCCCAAAAGTTAAGACCACACCCATATCACGATAATACGGAAGAACATAATCTTTTTCACGATCAAGAGCAAATGCAGCCCCTACTTGTGCTGCCTCCTGCCCTTGACAAGAAATAACGAAGGGAATTTTCCCGGCACGGTTTAATAACCACATCCGCTCATCAATACGGCGGGCCAATAGCATAGTTTCGTACATTTCCAATACTTTTCCGTCATTTAAACCTAAAGCATCATGACGCTTTTCTGTCATCTATTTCTTACCTCCTAATATTCGAATGAAAAAATTACTTTAAGAATGAATCGCTTTTCCATCTACGGCAAGCGCAGCCTCACCAATGGCTTCTGAAAGAGTTGGGTGTGGATGAATCGTATGCGCGATTTCCCAAGGTGTTGCATCTAATACCATTGCAAGTCCTGCCTCCGTAATCATATCAGTTACATGCGGACCAATCATATGCACCCCTAGAATATCATTGGTCTCTTCATCCGCAACAATTTTCACAAATCCGTCCGATTCTCCAAAGACAAGTGCTTTCCCAATCGCCCGGAAAGAAAACTTTCCTGTTTTTACTTTATGACCTTTTTCAATAGCTTGGTCTTCTGTTATTCCCACACTGGAAACCTCTGGGTTGCTATAGATGCATCTAGAAACTAAGTGATACTGCAATGGCGAAGGATCCTTTCCAGCAATATGTTCGACAGCAATGATCCCTTCATGTGATGCCACATGGGCAAGTTGTAATCCGCCAATCACATCACCAATCGCATAAATATGTGATTCTTTCGTTTGGAAGAATTCATTTGTTGCAATAAAACCCTTCTCTATTTGTATTTCTGTATTCTCTAGGCCAATTCCTTCTGTATTTGCCTGACGACCTACAGAAACAAGAAGTTTTTCTGCTTTAAATTCCTTTACGGTGCCCTTTACTTCTGCAGAAATCGCTACTCCGTTGTCTCTTACTATCGTTTCGGGAAGGACTTTTGCACTTGTTACCAGTTTAATTCCTTTTTTCTTCATCAAGCGCTGCATTTCTTTTGAAATTTCTTTATCTTCTGTAGGAATAATACGGTCAGCATACTCAATAACTGTTACATCAACTCCGAAATCATGAAGCATGGACGCCCACTCAATTCCGATTACGCCACCACCAACAATAATAATGGAATTAGGCAATGACTCTAATTGCAATGCCTCATCAGATGTCATGACATATTCACGATCAATCTCAAGACCTGGAAGTGTCCTTGGTCTTGAACCTGTTGCAATGATCACATTTTTAGGAAGAAGCATTTCGTTTTCTTCCCCGTTATTCATTTCAACAGAAATAGTTCCCGGCATAGGAGAAAAAATGGACGGTCCCAAGATTCTGCCTATACCTTCATAGACATCGATTTTGCCCTGTTTCATTAAATGTTGTACACCTTTATGAAGCTGGTCAATAATTTTATTTTTTCTCTCTTGTACTTTACCAAAATTTATTGATACATCACTAGTAATTACACCGAAATCCTCACTATGTTTTGTTGTTGCAAAAACCTCTGCGCTCCTAAGCAGTGCCTTACTTGGTATACACCCTTGATGCAAACACGTCCCGCCAAGTTTTCCTTTTTCAACAATCGCAGTTTTTAAGCCAAGCTGAGAGGCCCTAATTGCGGCGACATAGCCGCCAGTTCCCCCGCCAAGAACTACCAAATCATATTCTTGTGCCACTCTTTTTTCCTCCCCATAACCTTAAATTTTAACTGTTTTAAAATTCCCAGGATAAATTTTTTCCTCTTCTTCGCCTCTTAAGACTCGCAGTGCACCCTCAGCAAGTGCCTGTAGTTCATTTTCACCCGGTTGAACCATGACATCAGCAATCCAATTGATTCTATCGGTAATTGATTTCACGAATCCTTTCCCGTAGGCGAGGCCGCCAGTTAGAACTATCGCATCCACTTTTCCAGAGAGAACAGTACTAGCAGCCCCTATTTCCTTAGCCACTTGATAGGCCATTGCCTCATAAATTAGCGCTGCCTCTTTATCACCTGCTGTAATTCGCTCCTCTACCTTTACCGCATCATTGGTTCCAAGATAACCTACAAGACCACCTTGACCAACCAGCATTTTCATAATTTCTTCCCGATAATATTCACCAGAATAACAAAGAGCCACTAAATCCCCTACAGGAACGGTTCCGGAACGTTCTGGACTGAAGGGGCCATCCCCATGAAGACCATTATTTACATCAATGACCTTTCCTTTCTTATGGACACCCACGGTAATACCGCCACCCATATGGGTAACAATTAAATTTAAGTCGTTGTATTTTTTCCCTAATTCCTTGGCAACCCTTCTTGCAACAGCTTTCTGATTCAACGCGTGGAAGATACTTTTTCGTTCAATTAAGGAAAAGCCAGAAATTCTCGCAATTGGTTCTAATTCGTCAACAACAACTGGATCGACGATAAAAGAAGGAATATTTAAACCAGAAGCAATTTCGTAAGCAATGATTCCGCCAAGATTGGATGCGTGCTGCCCTGCATAACCAGACCGTAAATCTGTTAACATCACATCATTAACTGCATAGGTACCTCCTTCAATCGGACGAAGTAATCCCCCGCGTCCACATACAGCCGACAATTTGGAAATATTTATCCCTTCATTATCCAGTGTTTCCAAAATTGTTGTTTTTCTAAATTCATATTGATCAATAATATTTGCAAATGTGTTGATTGTTTCTGTATCATGACGAATTGTTTTTTCAAAAATAGAAATATCATTATCGAAAACCCCGATTTTCGTGGATGTCGAGCCTGGGTTGATGACGAGAATCCGATATTCATTATCGTGCAACGTATTGACCTCCAATTTTATTTTTCAACCTAATTGCCCCATGAAAGGCAAAGACGCTGAATTCCCATTCAGCGCTTTCCAAAAACTATTTTTTGTCAAAAAGGTTTATCTTGAAATTCTATGACTTAAAATATGATGACCATTTTGGAGAAATTGGCTTCTTGAATTACGAATTCTTGCAATTCTTTCTTCTGCCATCCTGTCAGCGGCTACGTATGTCGGAATGCCGTCACGTTTTGAAATTTCAATAACTTTTTCAATGGTGGTATATAGCTGTTCAACCTTTTTCATTGCGCGCTCTTGGTTATAACCATATAATTCATCTGCCACATTGATTACGCCTCCAGCATTAATTACATAATCCGGGGCATAAACGATACCCATTTCATGAATAATATCTCCGTGACGGGTATCCTTTAATTGATTATTCGCAGAACCTGCAATCACTCTTGCTTTTAACTGTGGAATGGTCTCGTCATTAATCGTTGCTCCGAGTGCACATGGGGCATAGATATCACATTCCACACCATAAATTTCATCAGGATCAACAGCCAAAGCACCAAATGCTTCAATCGCACGGTTAACGGCCTCTTTATTAATATCCGTTACAATCAGCTGTGCTCCTTCTTCATGCAAATATTCGCAAAGTGTATAAGCAACATTTCCAACACCTTGAACAGCCACTACTTTTCCTTCTAGAGAATCCGTGCCAAACGCCTCTTTCGCAGCTGCTTTCATGCCGCGGTATACACCAAAAGCTGTTACCGGGGATGGATTACCAGATGAACCAAACGCAGGAGAGATTCCAGTTACAAAATCTGTTTCTTCATGAATTAAATCCATATCAGCCACCGTTGTACCAACATCTTCTGCGGTAATATATCTGCCATTTAATCCTTGAATGTAGCGGCCAAATGCACGGAACATTGCTTCATTCTTATCTTTCCTTGGATCACCGATGATAACGGTTTTACCACCGCCAAGATTTAATCCAGCCGCCGCATTCTTATATGTCATTCCTTTAGCAAGTCGGAGGGCATCCTCAATGGCTGCTTCTTCAGATGCATAAGTCCACATCCGTGTTCCACCTAAAGCTGGCCCTAAAGTTGTATCATGAATAGCAATAATTGCCTTTAATCCTGATTGTTTATCCTGACAAAATACCACTTGCTCATAATCGTATTGTTCTAGGTATTTGAAAATTTCCATGTAAAATTAATTCCTCCTCAAATGATTTACTATCTATTTTGATGTAGCACAGCATAACGCTAGTGCAAGTGAATAAAGCTTACTTTCAGCAGAATCTGACCTGGATGTTAACACAATTGGTGCTTTTGCTCCGGCAATAACGGCACCAACTTTTGCATTTGCAAAATAAATTAATGATTTATATAACACATTGCCAACTTCAATTGTTGGTACTAATAAAATATCTGCACTTCCCGCTACTTCACTATGAATCCCTTTATGTTCGGCAGCAAGCGCGGATACAGCATTATCTAAACCTAAGGGACCATCAACAATGCAGTCCAGAATTTGCCCTCGTTTATTCATTACCGTTAATGCAGCTGCATCCAATGTTGCTTGCATAGCCGGATTAACCACTTCCACCGCAGCTACAGGCGCCACTTTCGGTACATCTATTCCAATTGACCTTGCAATGGAAACTGCATTTTTAATAATTTGTGCTTTCTGTTCTAAATCGGGAGCAATATTCATTGCAGCATCTGTAATGATTGTAAAACGATTGAAGCCAGGAACTTCAAATGCAGCAATATGTGATAAGACATTTCCTGTCCTAAGTCCATACTCCTTATTTAAAACTGCTTTTAATAAGATATTGGTTGGGATATTCCCTTTCATCAAGACATTTGCTTCTTTATTAAAAACTGCCTTTACTGCTAATTCTGCCGCTGAAGCATTCGAATCAGCATTGACAACATTTAAATTAAGATCGCTGATGTTCGGGTGTTTTTCTTTAATAATGGATTTGATTTTTTCTTCGTCACCAAAAAGTATAAATTTTGCAAGATTTTGCTCTAAAGCAGCGATAACCGCTTCAATGACTTCTAAATCTTCTGCCGCAGCAACTGCAACGGTGTTTTTACGTACTTGGGCTGCTTTGTCAATTAGTGAATCAAGCAACAAGTTGTCATCAACCCTTTCTCCCTCTTCCTGCAACTCCCATACTATAATATGCAATTTCCGTGCCAAACCAACATTAATGAAAACGCTTTACTCCCCACACTTTAGTGTGCATTTTTTTTCATTACATGAAATTTATTGCATGCTATTTTTTTCAATAGTATATTTTTCAATCTTATAGTATAAATTCCTTACAGACAATCCGAGCGTCTTAGCTGTTAATGTTTTATTCCCATTTAAACGAAGAAGTGTCTGCTTAATTATTTTAGCCTCAAATTCTTCCATCATATCTGATAAGGTACGATCCATAACCACTGAATCAGTACTATTGCTAACAGATGATTCCGTTAAATTCTTTTTATTTTTTAATTCTGGTAAGTGCTGAACATCAATAAACTGATCATTATAATTCATAAAAATAATCGCTCTTCCAAGAATATTTTCTAATTCTCTTACGTTACCTGGCCAGTCATATTCCATTAATTGCTTCAGTGCAGCCGGGGTAATACCTTCTACATTTCTTCCATAGTCCTGACTTATTTTTTGAATAAGCCTTTCATTTAAAAGAGGGATTTCCTCCTTACGTTTCCTTAAAGGAGGAATATGGATGGGCATACGATTTAATCGATAATATAAGTCTTCCCGAAAGGAGCCTTTAGCAATACCTTTTTCTAAATTGACATTAGTTGCCGCAATAATCCTAACATTAATGGAAATAGGCTTAGTCCCGCCTACCCGGATGATCTCTTTTTCCTGAAGAACCCTGAGAAGCTTTGCCTGTGTATTCACTGAAAGTTCACCGATCTCATCAAGGAAAATACTTCCATTATTTGCCTCTTCAAAAAAGCCTCTTTTTCCGCCTCTTACCGCCCCTGAAAAAGCACCCTCTTCATAGCCAAATAGTTCACTTTCCAACAATGTTTCTGAAATCGCAGCACAATTAACCCTGATAAATTTGTTATATTTCCGGTCACTGGCATTATGTATAGCATGTGCAAACAATTCCTTCCCTGTTCCCGATTCACCTCGCAGGAGGACGGTTGCAGGAGTTTTTGCTCCTAATTTTGCTTGTTCCATGGCAAGCATCATTTCATCGGATTGACCAATGATATCCTCAAAGGTATACTTGGCTTCAAGTTTGCGAATGAGTTGCCTTGCTCGATTCAATTCCCTATTTAAAGATTTTATCTCGGACATATCGTGGATAACACCAACACTGCCCTTCAATTTTCCTTTTACAATAATTGGAGCAACATTGACTATAACTTCTCGTTTACTTGGTCCCACTCTCATTGGTACCCCGCGGACAGCTCTCCTCGTTTGCAGCACTTTCATATGCATACTTTCGCCCTCAGATATATCGGCTGTGGCTGGTTGGCCAATTACTTGCTCCTGAGTAAGCCCTGTAATCCGTGAGTATGCAGGATTAATAAGTATTCCCCTGCCATACTCATCCACAACAGAAATGGCATCATCACTAGAATGAATAATAGCCTGAAGCATCGTTTGAATTTCTCGTAAATCTGTAAGTTCCTCCGCAAGATTAACAACTTCAGTAATATCTTTGAATACAGCAAATGCTCCAATCAAGGTGCCATTTTCCTCAATAATAGGAATCCTTGTGGTAATAATTTTTCGATCATTTTCCAAAACCATTTCTTGATTTGCTTCAATTCTTCTTGACTCAAGGATATATGGGAGCCTGCTTGTAGGAATAACATCAACTACATATTTGCCTATTGCCTGTTCTTTTGTTACACCGATAATTTCTTGTGCACGTGTGTTAAATAAGATGACCTTACCATTTTTATCAATAACAACCATTCCGTCATTGGTTGCATTAAATATAAGTTCTTGCTGGTAGGATTCATTTTTGTGCTTTTCGATGAGATCTTCCTTTTCTTCCATAATCTTTGCAACTAGAAAGGCAACGCTTCCCGGAATCAAAACAGTCTGTTTATTTTTTGCATTTCTTAATTCTTGGAAAACTACCTCATTTCCAGTAACTTCGATAATTATATCAATCTGATTAGTTAAATAAGGCTGCCAGTCAGTCCCCGTATTTATACCTTCTTTTCGTGCTAACAAAATACCAGGTGCATTTAAATTCCGATCAATAACAACACTTACCGTTAAAACTTCAGATTCTTTTAGGATTTTTAAGATTGCCGTACCACCTTTTCCTGCACCAACAATCATTACGTTTTGCATTTAAATACCCCTTATAAGAAAATTTTTTCATAATATCCAAGAAATCCATGCAACTTTCTTCATAACTATTTTATCTCCAATCACAATCATTGACAAATTATATCTATGTAATAATATTTTCTTGAGATATAATTAAAATAATGCTTTCACTTTGAAAATTTGATATTGGAAGGATTTATTTATGAAGCGAATTATTGCCCTCTTGATTGTATTAATTCCCGGTATCCTAGCTGCTATTGGCATTAAATTAATGCGTGATATGTTATTCGGAATAGTACAAGCACCATTTCCTAATTTATTACTTCAATTTCTAACTGGATTAATCTTTTTTGTTGGAGGACTAGGCTTTGTCGCAGGATTTATTTTCCATCGCGATCGAAAAAGAAGCAAAGTTCAAAAGAGATTTAAAAAATAAAAAGAGGCCTTTAAGGTCTCTTTTCAAATTGCTTTCGTATTTTTAACGCCTTAACTGGGTCATCAGTAATAAATGCCGTACAATTAATATTAAAAAGGCGCTGCATATCCACTTCTTTATTTACGGTATAAGGTCGTACGGCAATACCATTTTCAATAGTTTTAATGATAATTTCATCAGATATAGCAGAGTGTTTGGGATGAATCCCTTTTGCTCGAATTGCTTTGGCATAAACCCATGGCATGTAAATTCCCTCAAGAAATAAAGGGGCTGTTTCTATTTCTGGTGCTATACTGTAGGTATAGACGATACTATAATGATTAAAAGAGGAAATAATAATTCTATCCACTAACTTATATTTGTAAATAAGCTGAATGACTTTTTCTTCCATTCCTTTATATGGAATGAGTCCATTTTTGAGTTCAATGTTACATAACAATTTATTTGTACATAGCCATTCAAACACTTCCTCTAATGCGGGGATTGGTTCAATCTTGTTGTTTTTTTTATTTGCATTCAATTTTCTAAGATCTTTATATAAAAAATCTTTTACAAACCCTTTCCCAGTCGTTGTTCGATCAACTTTTTCATCATGGATGACAACTATTTCTCCGTCCTTAGTTAACTGTACATCCAATTCTAATCCGTCAGCTCCGGCTTTTTCTGCTTCTATAAAGGCTGTTAGTGTATTTTCGGCAAAAGAAGCGGAATAACCACGGTGCGCAAAAATCTGAGTCATCTCTTCACTTCCCAACTTAAATATAGGAGGATTATAAATGAAACCCTTACAGTTATCACCTGAAACGGCCATAAAGCTTTCCCAAAAATTAAATGTTCCGATAGAACAGCTTATGCATATGCCTCAACATATTCTTATTCAAAAACTGATGGAATTGGAGAACGAAAAGAAGTAAATTTCTAAAATGTTTGATCAAATTTTAAAAGTAAAAGAAAAGCCTTCATTTCTACGATGAAGGCTTTCATTCATTATTATTCTTTTCAAGATGCTTTATGCTCTAGACGGAGCTTGTCAGCAACCATTGCAATAAACTCGGAATTGGTTGGTTTTGCCTTGGACATGCTCACTGTATATCCGAACAAAGAGGAAATGGAATCAATATTCCCACGGCTCCATGCAACTTCAATCGCATGGCGGATGGCCCGTTCTACACGACTTGCGGTCGTGTTATATTTTTTAGCGATATCTGGATACAACACTTTCGTAATGGAACCTAAAAGTTCGATATCATTATAAACCATTGAGATGGCTTCTCGTAAATATAAGTACCCTTTAATATGGGCTGGGACACCAATTTCATGAATGATACTTGTAATACTGGCGTCTAAGTTTTTAGGTTTTTGTTCAGTTTGAGTACGGTATGTGGTGGTTGTTGATTTTCGGGTAAACGAGTTAGTATTTCCACTAACTTGTCTAATATGGCTGCCTAGATTTTCCATATCAAATGGTTTCAAAATAAAGTACGATGCACCAAGTTCAACCGCTTTTTTCGTAACATCTTCCTGTCCAAATGCGGTTAACATAATTACATTTGGCAAAACTCCTTTTTTAATTTCACGGAGGCGCTCTAGTACAGCTAAACCATCTAGGTGAGGCATGATAATATCTAACACTAGAACATCAGGATCGGTTTGCGCTAACATTTCTAAACATTCCTGACCATTGTGAGCAATCCCTGCCACTTCCATATCATCCTGGGACGAAATAAAGTCCTCTAATAATCCTACTAGTTCCCTATTGTCATCAACGACACATACTTTAATTTTCTTCACTTCCAGTTCCTCCTCAGGGTTCAAATCATAAACTCTATTTCAACTTATCTTCCTAATCAGTTGTATTGTCTTAATTATATTCTAAATTAGAAATTCGACAATGCAACAAAAATTCCTCTCATTTTTTTAATATTTCTTAAAATAGTGATAAAATCTTAACTTTTCTTTGTTTTTCTCGTATTTTCGACTTAAAACGCGCACTTTCTAAAATTTGGGTTATTTTTGTCGAAAAGAATTTATGTAAAAAAAGCAAAATAGGGATTTTTCCTATTTTGCTCCCAATGTTAACTTGCTTTATTTTTCGGCATTTCATATATGTTAATTCCAGCTTCATCTAACATCCATTCGATGTGTACCCCATATCCTGAGGTTGGATCATTAACAAAGACATGTGTAACAGCGCCAATTAGTTTTCCATCTTGAATAATTGGGCTTCCGCTCATCCCTTGAACAATTCCTCCTGTTTTCTTAAGGAGTTTAGGGTCAGTTACTTTGATTACCATGCCTTTGGTTGCTGGAAACTTTTGCGGGATTGTGCTAACGATTTCAATATCAAATTCTTCAACTCGGTCATTGTTTACAACCGTTAATATTTTGGCAGGTCCTTCTTTTACCTGATGCGATAAGGCAATCGGCAGTGGTTTATCCATAACACCATTTTTTAATTCTTTAACCATTTCTCCAAAAATTCCAAATGGGCTATTCTTTTGTATATTCCCAACAATTTCACGGTCCGAAGAAAACCGTGCAAGCTTTTCACCTGGGTCTCCGTTACTCCCTTTTTCAATGGAGGTAACAGTTGAACGGACAATTTGTCCATCCTCTACAACGATCGGTTGTTTTGTATCCATATCAGATATTACATGCCCTAGAGCACCATATTTTTTTGATTGTGGGTGAATAAATGTCATTGTTCCAATTCCTGCAGCAGAATCTCTAATATATAAACCGAGCTTATAGATGTTTTCACCTTTGTCTTTTAATGGGGTTAGTTTTGTAGTAAATTTTCCACTCTCTCGACTAATAACCATGTCGAGCGCTTTTCCTTCTTGGCCTGCAGTTTGCACAAATGGTGCTACATCTGTCATCTTTTCTATTTTATTGCCATTTATTTCTGTAATGATATCCCCAATTTTAATCCCTGCTATTTCACCTGGAGATTTTTTTCCCGATATGGTATTGATTAAATGGTGACCCACTACCAATACGCCCACGGTATTTAACTTTACTCCAATCGACTGTCCACCTGGTATAACCCTAAAATCTTTTAAAACGCGGACATCCACCTTTTTTATCGGAATCCCCGCATACTCTAACAGCATTTCATTTTTACCATTTTTTGATGCTGTCATTGAAACCGAGTTACTTCCTTCATCCAAAGTGATACTTGAATTTTGAGAAACCAAAGAGGCTGATACCGGTACAGCCTTTTGAAAAGTATAGTCTTGTCCTTCGAAAACCGTAATAGTCTTGGGTATCGCGAGATATTGCTGTATAGGCTGAAAAAAAATAAGGCTAATTAATGAAACAAGGAGAATTCCACCAATAATCTTTCTAATTAGTTCTAACTTCAAATTTTTTCACTCTCCTCGCTTCTTTTCATTACACTTAAATGGCTACATATATAATTTTGCCTCCTTGACAATCATTTATAACTTGGTTCAACATAAAAAAGCTACCCAAAATGGATAGCATTACAATTTTTATTAAAAATATAGTAATTATTGCTTTTCTGAATGGAAAAATATCTAACGATTTAGTCGTGTCAGTGCTCCGCTTCCACTTTTCTTACTTTCTGCGGCTAAAAATAATAATTCTTCAGCATGTTTTTTAGTGAGATCGGTTATTTCAGATCCAGATATCATCCGACCAATTTCATTGATTTTATCTTCAACCTGTAAAGGAGTTACAGACGTCTTTGTTCTTCCACCTTTAATTATTTTGGAAATAAACAAGTGGGTATCGGCCATTGCAGCAACTTGTGGCAAATGCGAAATACATAACACCTGGGAAAGACTTGCCACTTTATAGATTTTCTCGGCAATTGACTGAGCAACTCTGCCGCTGACCCCCGTATCAACTTCATCAAAAATAATCGATGTCACGCCTTGATGCTGGGAGAAAATACTTTTTAGAGCCAGCATAATTCGTGATAATTCCCCTCCTGATGCAACTTTTGACAGGGGCTTTAATGGCTCCCCAGGATTTGTGGAAATATAAAATTCGACATGATCCACTCCATTTTTGGTAAACTGCATGGTATTAGTTTCAAAGCGAATTTCAAAAACTGTTTTCTCCATATACAATTCTTTTAGCTCTTTATGTATTAACTTTGTAAGTTTATCTGCCCATTTCAGACGAATTTCTGTTAATTGCTTTGCTTCAAGCAATAAGTCTTTTTTTATCGAGGCTAATTCTTTTTCTAATTCGCTTATATGCGTTTCTTTATTTTGTAATGTTTCAATTTCCTCTTCAATTTTACCTGCGTATTCTACTATTTCATCAATTGTTTTGCCGTATTTCCGTTTAAGCCGATTTATTTCATTTAGGCGATCTTCAATTTCATGCAATCGCTGCGGATCGAACTCCAATGCATCTAATTCTGTTCTTAAGGATCGTGCAGCATCCTCCAATTGGTAATAGCTATTTGATACAGCTTCATACATGTCCTTATATGCGTTATCAATAGTAGCAGCATCCTCAAGATGCCCCATGACCATACTAATCCAATCAAGTCCCTTTTGTTCCCCCTGTAAAGCCGTATGACTCGATTGCAGGGCTTCGAAAACTCGTTCGAAATTATTTAGTTTTCTTTTTTCTTCAAACAGTTCTTCATCTTCATTAATCTTTAAATTAGCATTTTGGATTTCATCCAATTGAAATGAAATGAGATCCAGCCGGTGGGCCGTCTGCTGGTCATTTTCACTTAATGATTTTAACCTTTGTAAGGTTTGCTCATAGCGTCGAAAAACTTGATGGTATTCCGCTTGTGAAGGGTAAATATCATCCGCACCAAATTGATCTAGCAATGTTAAGTGTCTCGACTCATCCATTAATTCTTGATGCTCATGCTGTCCGTGAATATCAACCAGTGTTGATCCAATTTCCCTAAGTGTGGAAATCGTCACTAACTTCCCATTCACCCGGCAAATACTTTTACCCGAATGGGATATATCTCGTCGTAAAATAACCATTCCTTCATCAATGTCGATTCCAAATTCTAAAGCTTTAGAAATGACAGGATGTTTACTGTCATCTAGCTGGAAAAGCCCTTCAATTTCGGCCCTCTCTTCGCCATGCCGGACAAATTCTGCAGACCCTCTGCCGCCCACTAATAAGTGAATGGCATCAATAATGATTGATTTTCCTGCCCCAGTCTCTCCCGTTAAAACCGTTAATCCCTTTGAAAAAGTTACAGACAAGTTTTCGATAATAGCGAAGTTTTTAATAGATAATTCTGCTAACAAGGAACATTCCCCCAATTAAAGCATATCTAGGAACCGATTTGTGATAACTTCAGTATCCTCTGGAGTTCGGCAAATAATTAACATGGTATCATCACCGCAAATGGTTCCTAATATTTCTTCCCAATCCAGATTATCAATTAATGCACCTATGGCCATTGCATTACCTGGTAAGCACTTCATGACCAGCAAGTGACCAGCTGAATCAATTCGCACGAATGCATCAATTAATGATCTTTTTAATTTTTGTAATGGATTAAATCTTTGGTCGGCCGGCAAGCTGTATTTATACCTTCCATCGCTTAAGGGAACTTTAACAAGATGTAATTCCTTAATATCCCTTGAAACCGTGGCTTGGGTTATATTGTAGCCCGCATTCTTCAGTTCATCCACTAAATCATCTTGTGTCTCTATGTCGTTACTTGCAATAATTTCTCTTATTTTAATATGACGTTGGCCTTTATTCATTGTCTCACCCCATAATCATTAAAAACATTTATCTATCTATTATGTACCAATACGTGCTTCTACCCATATGTTAGCCGATTTTCATAAACTTGTACATTTTTTCTTAAAAATCTTACCTTTTGAATAAGAGCCTTGAATACGAAGAAAAGGATAAGCATTTGCCTATCCCTCTGAATTTTGTTTTGTTTTAAATTCTAAATGGGATTCCTTTACAATTTCAACCGGCGTTACAGGTAATTGATTATCGCCCGTTTCTCGTTCCCCTTCCCATTTTAAGTGAAGCAAGTATTCAATATTCCCATCACCACCAGTAATTGGTGAAAAGGATAAGTTTTTAATCGTGTAACCTTGTTGGATCGCAAAATTTATGATTTTATCAATTACTTGAAGATGCACTTTCTCATCTCGGACAATTCCCTTTTTCCCAACCTGTTCACGTCCAGCTTCAAATTGTGGTTTTACTAGCGCCACAACATCACTTCCAGTGACTAAAAGCGTTTTTAAAACAGGCAAGATTAAAGTTAGCGAGATAAAGGATACATCAATTGTAGCGAAATTCGGCATTTCTCCTATCAAATCAGCAGGTGTGACATAACGGAAATTTGTCCTTTCCATCACCACAACTCGTTCATCCTGTCTAAGTTTCCAGGCGAGCTGATTATAACCTACATCCAAGGCATAGGACATCTTTGCTCCATTTTGAAGTGCACAATCTGTAAAGCCTCCCGTAGACGATCCAATGTCTAAGAGCACTTTATCTGCAACACTGACATCGAAAACTTTTAAGGCCTTCTCAAGCTTTAATCCCCCACGGCTAACATATGGAAGCACTTTTCCTTTTATAGAAAGCGGGATATCAATTTTGACTTTCTCTCCAGGTTTATCCAACCGCTCTTCATTGGAATAAACAAGCCCTGCCATAATCGACCGCTTGGCCTTTTCCCTTGTTTCGATTAAACCTCTTTCTACTAGTAATACATCTAACCGTTCTTTATTTTTCATTTGTTAAGCCCTTTGTTGTTTTTTTCTTGCTAGAATGGAAACCCTTTTGACTACTTCTTCGGTTGTTAAACCAATCTCTTCAAGAAGGGAGTCAACATCCCCATGTTCGATAAATTGGTCCGGTATTCCGATTCTGTCTATGTGTGAGTGATAAAAGCCATGGTTTTGTGCAAACTCAAGAATTGCACTCCCGAAACCGCCTTGTAAAACAGCCTCTTCAATGGTGAGAATCGGCAAATTTTTTGCAAGAAGATCAGTAAGCATTTTTTCATCCAACGGCTTAATAAAACGGGCATTTACAACCTTAACGGATACCCTTCTCTTTTCAAGGATCTCAGCAGCTTTTAACGCCATCGATATAGTGGTTCCAAAGGTTAAGATAGCTGCATCATCGCCTTCTTTAAGAACCTCCCATGTACCAATTGGAATATTATGATATTCCTGATCCATTGGAACCCCAAGTCCATTTCCACGTGGAAATCTCATGGCAATAGGGCCATCATTATAATTCAGTGCGGTGTATACCATATGTTGGCCTTCGTTTTCATCCTTCGGCATCATTAACACCATATTAGGGACATGTCTTAGAAAAGCAATGTCAAATACACCTTGATGGGTTTCACCGTCAGCACCAACCAATCCAGCACGGTCGATCCCCATAAAGACATTTAAATTTTGTCTGCATATATCATGAACAACTTGGTCATAGGCTCGTTGTAAAAAGGTTGAGTATATAGCAAGAAAAGGTTTCATATTTTGTGTAGCTAAACCAGCAGCTACTGTGGCAGCATGTTGCTCAGCGATCCCAACATCATACATTCTCTCAGGGAATTCACTAGCAAAGCCCTCGAGCTTAGAACCAACAGGCATCGCAGGCGTAATCGCAACAATTCGGTCATCAGTTCGGGCAAGCTTTCGAACGGTTTCACTCACAAGACTGCTCCAAGCTGGCGGTGGAGTTTTTGCGGGCTTAACGAAAGCGCCTGTGTCCATTTTATATGGTCCAGTTCCATGCCATGTTCCTGTTTTGTCACTTTCCGCTGGTTGGTACCCTTTTCCTTTTTTAGTAATGACGTGCAGAAGGATTGGGCCTTCTGTCTTTTTGGCATAGCTGAAGTTTTCAAATAACGCTTCAAAGTTATGACCATCAATTGGCCCCAGATAGGTAAATCCTAATTCCTCAAAAAACATTCCTGAAACAAATAAATATTTAAGGCTGTCTTTCACTCGCTCAGCAGTTGCAGCTAATTTCCCACCCACTGCAGGTACTTTTTTCAGCAGTACTTCCAATTCATCTTTAACCCATTGGTACTTTCCAGCTGTACGTAATTGGCCAAGGATATTATGAACAGCACCAACATTAGGCGCGATGGACATTTCGTTATCATTTAAAATAACAATCATATCTTTCTTCTCGTGACCAATATGATTTAAGGCTTCCAACGCCATTCCACCAGTTAAGGCACCATCTCCGATCACAGGAATTACAAAAGATTTTTCCTTTTTTAAATCTCTAGCTATAGCCATTCCCATCGCCGCCGAAAGAGATGTAGAACTATGACCAGTTTCCCATACATCATGCTCACTCTCAGTTCGTTTTGGGAATCCGCATAATCCTTTATACTGCCGCAATGTATCAAACTCACAAGCCCTGCCAGTTAAAATTTTATGAACATAGGATTGATGTCCCACATCCCAAATAATCTTATCTGTAGGACTGTTAAAACATTTATGTAAAGCAATAGTTAATTCAACAACACCCAAATTTGGTCCAATATGGCCTCCAGTAACAGACAGCTTTTCAATCAAAAACTTTCGGATGTCTTGACTTAAAGCCTCCAATTCGGTATTCGACATGCCTTTTAAAAAGGACGGGTCTTTTATTGATAATAGATCCATTTTTGGACCACTCACTTTCATACGTTTATGCATTCTCTGTTTAGTAGCTGTGTAAAAAGGACACATTCAGAAAATTTAACTTTGATTAAAAAATAGCCGCTAACACTTGAGTGATAACGGCATTGACAACGTTTTCTACAATGAAAATAATTATAACACACTTATTTCAATGCCTCAAATTCCGTATATTAATGGTCTCTTGAAGCAACTAAATCAGTTATTTCCAAAAGTAGGTTTGTATTCAATCCTGTCATGCCTAAATATTTCTTTGACAGATTGATTTGTTTATGCAATGCTGCAGTTGCCCCTTCTAGTGTTAACAACTGCGGATAAGTACTTTTATGATTGTTGGTATCGCTGCCTACAGGCTTCCCCATTAATTGTTGATTCCCAACTAAATCAAGAATATCATCCTGAATTTGAAAAGCGAGACCTAGGTGATGCGCAAACGCTGAGAGGTTTTCTAATTGATCTTGAGATGCACCTGCCATAATCGCTCCTGCAAGAACACTGAACCTTAGCAACTTTCCTGTTTTATGGATGTGTATATACTCAAGTTCTTCTAAGGTTAAGGATTTCCCTTCTCCTTCCATATCAGCCACTTGGCCGCCAACCATTCCTTCTGTTCCTGCAGCCTTTGCTATTTCAATCACTAATTTTAGTTTCGTTGCATCCGATGCAATCTCAGGCGGAATTTTCCCTATTACCTCAAAACTATAAGTTAATAATGCATCTCCAGCTAATATAGCTATTGCATCACCAAAAACTTTATGATTTGTCGGTTTTCCTCTTCTTAGATCATCATTATCCATGCTTGGCAAATCGTCATGTATGAGAGAATATGTATGGATCATCTCTATAGCCGAAGCAGCAAGAAGCCCCTTTTGCGGCTCTACTCCAAATGCGTCTAAAGTAGCGAATAGTAATAGCGGCCGTATACGTTTGCCACCTGCTTCAAGGGAATAAATCATCGATTCCTTAATGATAGGAGGGGCATCAAGCTTATTAACCAGAGTCCTAAGCTCCGAATCAAGCAGAAGTTTATGTTCTTGTGCAAATACATCTAATAACCCGGTTCCCAAGTCTTATACCTCCTCGTCAATGGTAAAACTCTCTGTCCGACCGTCCTCCGTAATAATCTGTGTTAATTGGTCTTCAACACTTTTTAATTTATCATGGCAAAGTTTGGACAACTCCATACCTTCTTTATAGAAGATAATTGCTTCTTCTAGAGGTACATCACCTTCTTCGAGCTTATCCACAATTTGCTCTAATTTAGTCATTGCTTCTTCAAAGGATAGTTTATTTTCAGTCTTCACGTTTTTCGCTCTCCTTAATATTCTCAACTTTACAAAATAGACTGCCATCTGTTAATTGAATCTGAACTTGTTCGTTCATATTCACTTGATGAATACTTTTTATCAGTCTGTTCTCTTCCGAATATGCTAAACTATAGCCACGTTCCATAATTTTTAAAGGGCTTAATGCCCCAAGGGTGGAAAGAATTCGTTCAAATTCAGTTTGTTTTTTTGAAAATACTTGGAGCATGGCACGTTTCATTTCTTTATTAGTAAGATCTAATCGCTTATTTGCTTCCTGTAAAGATTGGTTCGGATGGTTCCTCTGCAGGCGTTTATGAAGAATTTCGTGTTGCCCTTTTTTAATTTGGGACAACCTAGACGCCCCGCGGACAAGCAATTCAGTTAGTTTATCAACCTGTTCTAGTTTTTGTTCATATAGACGATGCGGATAACGAAAGGCATATGATTTTTGGACACGTGTTAACCGTTCTTTTTCTAACTGAAATTTCCCTTTCATTGTACGAAGAAGGCGAGTTTGCCGTTGCAAGACTCTTTCCATTAACTCATCAATATGCGGAACTGCAAGTTCAGCTGCACCAGTTGGAGTCGGTGCACGTAAATCTGCAACAAAGTCTGCAATAGTAAAATCAGTTTCATGTCCAACGGCTGAAATGATAGGAATGTCTGAAGAAAATATTGTACGTGCAACGAGTTCTTCATTAAAAGCCCACAATTCCTCAATGGAACCTCCGCCCCGTCCCACAATTAGCACATCAATTCCAGTCATACTATTTGCTTTAGAGATAGCTTTAGCAATGGAAGGTGCCGCATTTTCCCCCTGTACGAGGGCAGGGAAGACAAGGATTTTTGCAATAGGATATCGCCTTTTAATGGTTGTAATGACATCTCTTATAGCAGCCCCTGTTGGGGAAGTAATCACACCAATTGTTTTTGGATACATTGGTATTGTCTTTTTTGCCTGAAGCGCAAATAATCCTTCTAATTCAAGTTTTTGTTTTAGCTGTTCATATGCTAAAAACAATTCCCCAATTCCATCTGGAAGCATTTCTTTTATATAAATTTGATATTGACCACTTGGTTCATAAACCGAAATTTCACCTTTTACGATCACTTTCATTCCATTTTCTGGGGTGAATTTCATCGTCCGGGAGTGACTCGAAAACATCACGGCAAGTATACGGGCTTTTTCATCCTTTAAGGTAAAATACATATGTCCACTCGAATGCTGTTTAAAATTTGAAATTTCACCTCTTACATGCACATCTCGTAAATGCGGGTCTGCATCAAATTTTCTTTTTATGTACTTGGTTAGAGCATTCACAGTTAAATATCTTTGTTCCTGCATATGTAACTCCTTTTTTACCCAATAATTAAAAAATACTTCTATTAGCGAAAAACAGTCCTTATCTAAAAAATCAGATAAGGACAATTCCTACCTCTAATTGCGATCAAGGCTTTCTGCAGCAGATTTTAGGGTGTTATACATAAGCATCGTTATTGTCATCGGCCCCACACCTTTAGGAACAGGTGTAATGTATCCGGCTTTTTCGGAGACTTCAGCAAAATCAACATCACCACAAAGCTTTCCGGCTTCATTACGGTTAATACCTACATCAATGACGACAGCACCATCTTTTACATGCTCAGCTTTGATAAAGTTAGCTATCCCAACAGCAGCAATCAGGATATCCGCTTGATTCGTATGGAACTTTAGATCTTTTGTTTTCGAATGACAATATGTAACAGTCGCATGCTGATTAAGAAATAATTGTCCAACCGGCTTGCCGACAATATTACTTCTCCCTACCACTACAACATGCTTCCCTGCTATTGAAATACCTGTCTCTTCTAGTAGGACCATAATTCCATAAGGAGTACATGGTAGGAAGGCATTCTGGCCTGTCATCATTCTGCCAATATTTATTGGGTGGAATCCATCAACATCTTTAAATGGAGAAATCGATTCAATCACTTTTTTCTCATCAATATGTTTAGGAATAGGTAACTGAACTAAGATTCCGTGAATATTAGTATCCCTATTTAACTCATCAATTTTAGATAGTAATTCCTCTTCGGAAATTTCCTCTGGCAATTCAATTAAAACAGAATTCATTCCAAGTTCTTTACAGGCCTTTTCTTTATTTGTTACATATGTCCGAGAAGCGTGGTTATTTCCGACAAGGATCACGGCAAGTCCAGGAGTAACCCCAAGATTTTTTATCCTGCTAACTTCTTCAGCTATTTCCATTCTTTTCTTTTCTGCAATTTCTTTTCCATTTATAATTAAAGCAGTCATTTTCTCTTCACCCTTTGCTATTGTTAATTCTCAATCCTTAATTGTTTAGAAGCTTATGTTTAACCTTTGATAGTACACCATTAATAAACTTACTTGATTGGTCATCTCCATAAATTTTTGCTATTTCAATGGCTTCATCCATAATGACATTTTCTGGAATTTCCGTTCGGAAGAACTTCATTTCATAGGCAGCTATTCTTAATAAATTTCGATCAACTGTTGCTAAGCGGTCCATCGACCATTTTTCTAGATTTTCACTGATTAAATTGTCAATTTCGGCTTTTTGCTCGATTACCCCTAGAACAAGTCTAGTTAGATATTCGTCACCCGCCTCTCCTTCCAATACATGTTCAATTGCGTCTGAAGGCTCTGTATTACTTATATCAATTTGAAAAAGTGCCTGCAGTGCCTTTTCCCTTGCTGTTCTTCTTTTCATTATACCTTTAACTCCTTTAGAGAAATTAATTAAATTTTGTCTATTTTTCATACACATCAATAGTAATAAGTCATGGAATAGTTTTCACATTAACGATAATAGCATAACTAAAAATGATTCGCACTCTAACCTTGTTATTTTTCCAATATGTAAGCACTTTTATTTAAAACTATATTCCAAAAATAGAAAAACCAAAGGAATAAACTCCTTTGGTTTCCAAAATTTAGACTTCTGTGTCAATAATCTCTGGTTCATTCTTTTGGTTTTCAAATTGTATGCCCACCACATGAATGTTTACTTCCTCAGCATCTAGAGCAGTCATATTCAGCAATGCTTGCCGAATATTATCTTGAACTTTACTTGCAACAGATGGAATGGATATTCCAAACTTCATCATACAATAAACATCAACTTTTATTCCTGACTCGGTTAGTTCTACTTTAACGCCTTTTCCGTGGTTTTTTTTCCCTAAACGTTCAACCACACCAGTTGCGAAATTCCCACGCATCGCAGCGACACCTTCCACTTCAGAAGCAGCAATGCCCGCAATAACTTCAATCACTTCAGGAGCAATTTCAACTTTCCCGAGTCCGTTATTGCCTTGATCCATTTCCAAGACACTAAATTCACTCATCAAAAACACCTCCAGATATTAATTAGTCTTCATCACATCATACAATTCCAAGAATTTTGTATTAAAGCCGCCTTCTACAAATTTTTCATGATCGAGCAGTTTTAAATGGAATGGAATAGTTGTATGGATACCTTCTACAACAAATTCACTTAAAGCACGTTTCATTCTTGAAATTGCCTCTTCCCTGCTTGCGCCATATGCAATGACTTTCGCAATCATGGAATCGTAATATGGCGGAATGGTATACCCCGGATATGCTGCTGAGTCAATACGTACACCAAATCCACCTGGTGGAAGATACATGTTGATTTTTCCAGCGGACGGGAGAAAATTCTTTTCCGGGTTTTCGGCATTAATCCGACACTCGATTGCCCAGCCAGTAAAAGTTACATCCTTCTGTTTTAACTTTAATTTTTCTCCAGAAGCCACGCGGATTTGTTCTTTGATGAGGTCTATTCCAGTGACCATTTCCGTTACAGGATGTTCCACCTGGATGCGTGTGTTCATTTCCATAAAATAAAATTTACGATTGCGGTAGTCATATATAAATTCTACCGTGCCGGCACCAGAATAATCAACTGCTTTTGCAGCTTTTACAGCCGCAGTTCCCATTTCTTCTCGTATTTCCCCATCTAATGCTGGAGAAGGCGTTTCTTCAAGAAGCTTTTGGAGTCTCCGTTGAATGGAACAGTCTCTTTCTCCTAAATGAATGGTGTTACCATAGGAGTCTGCAAGGACTTGGATTTCAACATGACGAAAATCCTCAATATATTTTTCAATGTAGACACCAGGATTTCCAAAGGCTGTCATCGCTTCTTGCTGTGTGATACTAATGCCTTTTACTAATTCCTGTTCGTTCTTGGCAACGCGAATCCCTTTGCCGCCTCCGCCCGCTGTTGCTTTAATAATTACTGGATATTGGATTTTTTTCACAAGTTCAAGCGCCTCATCGATGTCGTTAATAATCCCAGTTGATCCTGGGACAATTGGAACACCGGCTTCTCGCATGGTTTCCCTTGCAATATCCTTTGTACCCATTTTTGTAATCGCTTCAGGGCTTGGACCGACGAATGTAATATTGCATTCCCGGCAAAGCTCGGCGAAATCAGCATTTTCTGCTAAGAACCCATAACCTGGGTGGATAGCATCACAAGCTGTTAACCTCGCTACACTAATAATATTTGTTACATTTAAATAACTGTCTTTTGATGAAGTTGGTCCTATGCAGTAGGCCTCGTCTGCAAGCTGAACATGTAATGCTTCTCGGTCTGCTTCAGAAAAAACAGCTACCGATTCAATTCCCATTTCACGGCATGCACGAATAATTCTAACTGCAATTTCCCCTCTGTTTGCAATTAACAGTTTTTTTATCATCCTGTTATCGCTCCTAACTTAAGGTTTTACTAAAAATAAAGGCTGTCCGTATTCTACTAATTGACCATTTTTAACAAGGATTTCAACGATTTCTCCGTCAATTTCTGCCTCAATCTCATTGAATAATTTCATTGCTTCAACAATGCATACAATAGAATCTTTTGTTACAGTCGATCCTTGTTTCACATAGACGTCAGCATCTGGAGTTGGTGAAGCATAGAAAGTTCCAACCATAGGAGATACAATTTTATGAAGATTTGTTGTATCTGCTTCCTTCACAGTTTCTTGCTTTAGAACTTCCTGGCTTACTTCCTGAACTGCAACGGATGGTGTCGCAGTTTGAACAATTGGTGCTACTGGAGTTGGTACAGCTTCAATGACAGATGGAGCAGCACTAACTTGTGAAACATATGTAGCCGAAACATTTTTTTTCATTTTAATTTTTGAACCTTCGTTTTCATATACGAACTCATCAATACTAGATTGGTCCACCAATTTTATTAATTCGCGAATTTCTTGAACTTTTAACATTGCGTTACACCCCTCATACAAAAAAATTATGACTAACTACTATAACTATACGATAATATCTAGTGAAAGTTCAATGATGTATATTTTCACCATAGAATATCCCATCCTCTGTCTTATACCTCTATCTTAATATTTTTTATGAACAAAAGGAAATTTTGGACAGTGGATGTCTCACAGCATATCATTTTACCCTATTTACTGGACCTCTAGCAAAAAAAAAGGAAAGTCGGTGACTTTCCTTTTGATCGTAACTTATTTAGTTGGCTGAAATTCAACTGCTACATAATTGGTTTCACCAATTTCTTTTTTCACCTGTAGGATGATTTTATTTGCTTCAGTTGCAGAAGGCTTATTCTTAGATTTAACGGTAACTCTTACTTCCTCACCATCTGCTCTGACTAATGCATCTTCATAGCCCATTGTTTTAATTAGGGTTTCAAGAATTTCTTCTTTTTGTGCTGTTTGATTCAATTTATCCATTTGGTCCTTTACTTTGCTGCGTTCGACTGCTGGTAGGTCAGTCGAGGCAAGCTCCGTCGTTAAATCCTCTTGCTGTTGACTCCTTAGGTCATCTAACTTCATACGAAGTTCTTCAAATTCTTGATCACCGGCTACAGTTGATACAATTGTTTTGTCATCCTTAGCTTCTGTTTTTGTTGTTGTTTTTGTAGTTGTTTTTCCTTTATTTTGCTCCTTGGCATCTTGCTGTATAGCTGCAAGATCATTACTCTTCTGCTCTGGTGAAGTAATGTAATAAACTGATAATACTACAACTAGACTTAACATCGTTAATAACCAAACTGTTTGTTTTTTCAATAACATATAAAAACACCCCTTTTATTTTTTAGGCATTACTGCTACCCGATGGCTTGGTACATCTAAGGCGCGTGTAACGGCTTCTACAATCCACTTTTTAACTTGAATATTCTCAGCGCCTTTCGCTACGACAAGGACTCCTCGAATTTCTGGCTTTTTTGTTTCTACCACAATAGGAACCTCTTTTTCGCCATCACGGATGATGACTAGCTGCTCATCTGTTGAGGCCTCTTGAACTTTACGTTCTCCGCCTTCTCGATCTGTTTCTTCTGTCGTTTGTGATTTGGAAACCCTATTTTTTTCTAGGACCTTTTTATCTGTTGAATCGATATTGACGACAACTGTAACATCATTTACCCCTAACATTTGCTGGAGGGCTTTTTTTAGTTGACTTTCATATTTTTCTTCATATTCGGACACGGCCTTATTGCCTGAACTCTTGTTTAGACCAAAGGCAGGTACGTCTTCGGCATCGACCTTATCACTGGCTGTAACCGGGATATCTGCTGAACTCGGGTTTTTTTTGAAAACAATATTGCCAACAAGCATAAAGGCTGCACCAATGCATAAAACAACAATCATATATTGGTATTTTCCTGGCTTTTTTTCAGAATTGCCTTCGATTTTCAGCACCTTTTTAAGCCATGAAAATGGCCCCTGGTTTTTATTATCCATTTTTGTTATTAATCCCCCCTTCAATCGAAACTTCAACTGTTTTTTCGGTCACATTCCATTTTTGCGAAAGAAAAGCGGCTATTTTTTCAGTTTCTTCTGTTGAGCTTTTAGATGGAAGAGGTGTTTCTGTGTTAATTTCAACTTGTTTAATTGCTTCGACTGTCTTCACTTCGTTTTCTGGTTGTTTCAGAAGAACCATAACCTTTTGGAGGTTTTCAGGGAATGCTTGGTCGCTTTCTTCATTTGTAGCTAGGTCAATTTTCGCTATCTCCAATCCGTATTGTTCCATCAACTCCTCTTTCACGTCCTTTTCCAGTTGGACAGCCATTTCTTCTAAAATATATGCATGTTGTAATGCTTGTATTTCTTTTTTCTTCAAATCTATTGAATTTTTCATATTTTTTTCTCCAGGGGCTTGATATGAAGGGATAGATCCAAGTGCAGTTTCAAAATCCTTGGAGATCAATTTAAAGATTGGGGTTAGAATAATCGCAATTAAGAGGAGCCCTGTCACCATTTTCGTATATTTTTGCATACTTGAATTTGGGAGGAGCATATCAATTACCGTTGCTAGTAAGATAAAGAGAATAATATTCGTTACCCACTCTATTAAAAAATCCATTTTTCTCCCCCCTATCTGATCATCATCGTCAGATTTCCAGCTGCTACAATAACTGTTACACATAAAAAGAACATAAGTGACACAATTCCCAATGCAGCGAAAACATATATGACACTTTTACTAATAATGTCTAGACAGGTAATAATGGGACCGCCGCCTAACGGCTGTAAAATTGCAGCTGCAAATTTATAAATAAAGGCAATCATTAATATTTTAATAGCCGGAAAGGCTACGATAATAAGTAAGATTCCTACCCCAGCAATACCTACCGTATTTTTTAACAGGACTGATGCACTAACGATCGTATCCGTAGCATCTGTAAACATCCTGCCGATGACAGGAATAAAATTTCCTGTCACAAACTTCGCTGTCCTGATTGTTATTCCATCTGAAACAGCAGCTGAAGCTCCCTGTACTGAGACAACACCCAGGAACACAGTTAAAAAGAGTCCCATTAACCCAATACTCCAGTTTCTTAGCAGCGCTGCTAATTGTGACACTTTATATTGGTCGGACATTGTACTCACAATACTCAAAAGTGTAGCTAGAAAAAGGAGTGGCAGAATGATATACTGCATAAATAATCCGCTCATATTCATTAGAAATAATACCACCGGATGAAAAAAGGCTGCTGAAATCAGGCCTCCTGATGCTGCAATTAATGCAAGTAAAAGTGGGACAAGAGCAAGCACAAACGAGATCATCGAACCGATTGCCTCATTTGTATAACTGATTGCGATATGAAAGCTATTTAGTGCAATAATGACTAACACCATATAAACGATCGAATAGGCAACTTTGCTAATGGCGCTTTTCTCAAAAGCATTTTGCATCGACTGAAGGAACATACTAAAAATGGTTAACATAATCAATGACCCTAGTAATTTACCGTTTGCAACAAATTCATGAAAGGCAAATTTTACTATTCCCAATCCCCATTGTTTTAAAGAAAATTTTTTCTCACCACTAATAAAGTCATACAAACTGCCTTTCTGACTTTCTGGAAGGAAGCCCCCGTACTTATACTTGATGTCCTCCCAAAATTGTTTAAGTTCTGTGATATCGAGCGATTTGAGCTGTTCATCAACCAACTCCTGAGGGGAAAGTGGATTGGATTGGTCTTTACCCTCTTCAGCAGCTTGTACACTTGGAATCAATAAAAAAAAGAATAGGAGAATGATAATAGGAATAAACTGCAATCGCTGCTTCAACTTTTTCTACACCTCTTTTTCGGGTATGTCATTAACTCGGAATCAGCTTGATGATTGTTTCGATCAATACAGTTAATATCGGAATAGCCATTGCAAGTATAATAATTTTTCCAGCTATCTCAATTTTAGAGGAGAGTGCTCCCTGACCTGCATCCTTGGTAATCTGGGCCGCAAATTCGGCAATATACGCAATTCCTATGATTTTAAGAATCGTTTCAATATAAACCATATTCACATTTGCATTCACTGCCAGTTTTTCAAGCATATGAATAATTTCATATATTTTATCTACTAAAAAGAGAAAAATAACACAGCCTACAAAGACGACTAAGAGAAAAGCAAAATTTGGCTTTTGTTCCTTCACAATTAAAGCGAGAAAAGTTGCTACGAGTGCTATGCCGACGATTTTTATGATTTCAATCTTAGGGCCCCTCCTTTCATTGAAATAAAAATACTGATTTAATTTTTTGAAAGAGATCGTCTACAATGGAAGCTACCTGAAATAATATATAAATGAACCCAAATAACGTGACCCACTGAGCGTATTCCTTTTTCCCCACTTGGTCCAAAACAGTATGCAAAAAGGCTACCACGATTCCCACACCTGCAATTTTAAATATGATATCCACTTCTAACCCCATTGCTTTTCCCCCTAAAATAATAAAATAATCAGTAATAATCCTGACAAGAATCCCAGGCTCTTTACCATTTTTTCGTATGTTGCTTGTGCTTGAATCGCTTCTGCCTCTTCTCTTTCAAGATGTGTCAGTGTCAGCATAATGTGTTTTTGCTGGGAGATACGATCATGCCGGCCTAGGGTTTCCCCAAATTGCTTCATAATCTCAAATTCTCCTTGTTTTAAAGCTGTAGAACTCCATATATCTCTTAAACTTGTTTCCCAGGCTTCTTTAACCGTTGTCTCAGTGTCCGTTAATTTTTTGGAAAAAGCTTCAAAAAAGGTCGAAAGTGGTTTGGATAATTGGTCGGCTAACCTTCGGGCAGCTTCATGTAACGGTGTATGACCGTACATAATTTCTGCTTCAAGTGATTGAAGTGCAGACCTTAACGCTCTGAGTTGTCTTGGCCGTTCACTAAAGCGTCTGGAAATCTCAAATCCAATCCAGGTTGTCGCGACAATGATGAAAACCGCTCCTATTAGCTTAATCATTTATGTCACTCTCACTTTTTGATTCATTTCATTACCATTTGCATCTAAAATATGTGCAATTGTCCCCGGGCCCGATGACCTATTTAGAACAATAAAGCGTTGAAAGATTTTTTGTTCGAGAATATATCGTAGAGATGGTCTGTTCTTTACTTCTTCAATGCTCGTCCCATGAGTGGTCATCATCAAAGTGATTCCTGCATGAACAGCCTCTTGGATCGCCTCACTATCTTCTTTCCGGCCGATTTCATCCACTACCAATATATCTGGACTCATAGAACGGATCATCATCATCATTCCTTCAGCTTTCGGACAGGCATCTAATACATCCAAACGGTCACCAAAGGTCAATTGCGGGATCCCATTAACACAACCGGCAATTTCACTTCGTTCATCTACAATTCCGACCTTACTTGACTCTATCCCCCTTACACTGAATCCTGAGGAAGCAATTCTTGCAATATCACGCAGTAATGTCGTTTTACCTGTTTGGGGCGGTCCAATCACCATGGTATGCATCCAACTGCCTTGAAAGATGTATGGTATAAGCGGTTCTGCTATCCCTACCTTCTCCCTGGCAATCCGTATATTAAAAGAGGAGATATCCCTAATCGCCTTCACCTTGCCACCCTCAAGGATTACCTTGCCAGCAAGCCCAATCCGATGTCCTCCAGATACAGTTATAAACCCCTGTTTAAGCTCCTCTTCAAGTGTATAGATGGAGAAATGACTGATTTTATTCATTAGATGAATAGCATCTTCTGGTTGGATAATATAGGATAAAAATCTGGGTTTCCCTTTCATTGTTATTTCAATTGGGCGATTGATGCGAATACGAATTTCTTCTAATTCTTCTTTTTGGTTGGGAGGGATTTTGCTGATTATGTCTGCTATTTTTTTTGGTAAGAAATTTAGGATTTTTTCCACGTGTGCAACCTCCTCAAATTTACATTTCTCATTATTTAAAATGTATGCCTGCTTGGTCACATTATGACTTTCAAATCTGTCAATTCTTTTTCAATATCCTAGTTATTGCTAGAACAAAGTTTGATAAGTTAACAGGAATTAATATTCGGAACGTATCATAAGGTAAACCGTATTCATTAGGAATGTATATTCATGAAGGAGGCGCTAAAAAGTGTACAATTTCAATTCACCTTCCCTTGACCGTAATGGACACCCACACAAGGGCAACTTAATTAAAGTATTGGGTGAGGGAGAAATAGACGTACAGCCTGACTCGGCTTCAGTGAACTTGGGGATAATTACTGAAAGTAAACAATTAATCACAGCGCAACAGCAGAACTCTGCCGAAGCAACTAAGGTAATCAACTCACTTATTGCACTGGGCATACCAAAAAATCATATTCAAACCTTCGATTATCGAATTGAATCCGAGTATGATTTTGATCAAGGAAAACAAATTTTTCGCGGCTATAAAATAACTCATATTTTGAAGGTAATAATAGATGATTTATCCATAATCGGAAATGTGGTAGACACTGCTGTTCAAAACGGGGTAAACTACGTCTCTAATGTTCAATTTACTGCAAAAAACAAAGATTTATTTTATCAGCAGGCCTTAGTTCTTGCAGTAAATAATGCCACTGAAAAAGCTAAAACCATTGCAAGCACTATAAAGGTAGCGTTAATACCTACACCAATTCTAATCGTTGAAGGAGGAAGTACGGTCCAGCCTGTATTTAATCAGTCTGCAACCTTCGTGAAAGGAATGGCTTCCACACCATTAGAGCCAGGACAAATAAAAGTCAGAGCAGATGTAATCGCAGATTTTAAATTTACCCCTTCACATTAAAAAAGGATTGAACCAATTTTTATGGTTCAATCCTTTTATGTGGTTAATTGTCGTATTTCTTTGCCCAATTATATAATTGCATTTCTGTCACTGGACCATTAAAATGCTCTCTAATGACTCCTTGCTTATCAATCACAAAGGTTTCAGGCTGCCCTGTCACATTATACATTTTGGAGACCTTGGCATTATAATCGAATAAGTAATTCATTCCTGCTTTATTTTTCTCTGTTACTTTATTAATCTTATCCATGGTCTCGCCGCGATTAATCATAAGAAAATTATACTTTTCCCCATATTCTTTTTGAAACGATTCTAATTCCGGTAACTCTTCCTTACACGGAGCGCACCATGATGCAAAATAGTTCAAGATTACAACTTCTCCCTTAAAATCACTGAGTTTGGTTGTACTTCCATCCAAATTTGGCAGTGAAAAATTATAAGCTTTATCCCCTACATCTGTATGTTTTCCTTTTGTTACTAAACTATAACCAAAGAAACCGAACATACCTACAATAAGAATCAATACGAGTAATTTAATGACCCGCTTGTTCATCGTATTTCCTCCTGACACCACTAAGGTTCTATGCAAAAGGCCTGCAAATTCTACACAGGCCCTAATTTAAATCCTAACTATTTTTCCAGTTGTTTTAAGAATTCAATTTCTTTCTTCAATTTTGTATGTCTCTTACCAAGAATTAGCATATATGAAAAAATAACAACCCACGCCACTGAATACGCACTATACATAAATTCAAATCCCATGATTAATTCCTCCTATTTTTCCATGTCTTCTCGTAATTTTTCTTTATACCGCTCAACTTTAAGTTTCATTTTTTCAAAAGAAACACCTTTATGAAGAAGGTAAGAATAAAGAATGGTAAATGCTGCAAGTGAAACAAACAGGGCTATTAACATGGTACCTTCAATACCTCCACCTTTTTGGGAAGGTCCCTCACCAAATACAATTGGGTGAAACTTTGTTTGCCACCAGCGAATTGCGAAGAATACAATTGGAACGTCAGCAAACCCGATAATTCCGAATACAGCAGCCAGCCTAGCTTTTTTATCCCAAACTCCATCCATTTGTCGTATCATAATGTAGGCAATATAGATGAAAAATAGAATCAACGTTGTAATTAACCGCGGTTCCCACACCCACCAAGTATTCCAGGAAGATTTAGCCCAAATCGGACCTGTCGTTAAAACGATAATTGTAAACACAACACCAATTTCCGCAGAAATATAGGCATAGGTGTCAAATATTCTTTTCCGCTTGATTAAAAACAAAATACTAAATACAAATGTTACAAAGAATGCCATGAATGCAAGCCATGCAGAGCTTACATGAAAATAAAAGATTTTTTGGGCAGCACCCATCGTTACTTCCTCAGCAGCAAAGATAAAGATAAAATACAGGGCAACCAGCATAGATATAACTGTCGCAACAAATAAAATCTTTGACAGATCCAGGCTCTTTTTAACAGTTAATTCGGTTCCAGAAAGCACTGCCTTCTCCCGTTCGAGATTCATACTCATCACTTAAACCTCCAGCACATAATCTATTAATAAGAAACAAACAACAAAGAAGATAACATCGTACGCTGTAACCAACTGAATCCACGCCACGGCACTTGAAAATTTCTCCATGTTGGTTAGGATGATTCTTGTTGCTTGAACCACACCGATTAAGATAGGTGTTGTAATCGGAAACAGCAATAGCGGAAGCAGCATTTCACTGCTTTTAGAATTCGCTGCCAATGCAGCTAGGAAGGTACCGATGGCGATAAATCCAAAACTTCCCAGGAAAACTACTAAGATAAAATATGGAATGCTTCCATAGAATTTGAAATCAAATAATAGGAACAAAAACGGGATCGAAACAAGTTCTACGATCAGCATCATCGTAAAATTTGAGAAAAACTTTCCTAAATAAATGCCGGCTGCCTCCATTGGTGCCACCAATAATCCTTGCATCGTATCATTCCGCTGCTCTGATATAAATGACCGGTTCAGACCTAATATTCCTGCAAAAACGATAATTACCCAGATGACTCCAGGAATAACTGCTTTGGTAGTATTATTAGCAGGGTCAAAGGCAAAGCTAAAAACCACAATCACCAGACCAGCAAATATCATTTGTGTGACCATTATCTGCTTTGTTTTAAGCTCGGAATATAGATCCTTTTTAGCTAGTAAGAGGGCTGTTCGAAAAAGGTTCATGATACTCCCTCCACTAATTGTTCATATTTTTCAGAAACATATCCTAAGTTTTGATTTTCAATGTTAAAATCATCGACAATCTTTCCATTTTTAACAATAATAATCCTGTCGCAGATTTCAGCCGCTTGTTTAAAATCATGCGTTACCATCAAGGTAGTCGTCCCTTTTGCTTTCATAGACAGAATCACGTTGTTCAGAATTCCAATCGCCCCTTGGTCCAACCCGGTGTGCGGTTCGTCCAATAAGAGTATTTCTGGTTCATGAACGATTGCCCTTGCGATAGCAATCCTTTGAATCATCCCGCGTGAGAAGTTCTTTACAGGTTCATTCAAAAAGAATGATAATCCTACCTCTTTAACAAGCTCCGTTGCTCGTTGTTCAACATTTTTAACACCATAAATATTTCCGAAGAATACAATATTTTCTAACGGTGTGTAATGATCATAAAGCAAACTGGAATGGGGTAAATAACCCATTATTTTTTTTATTTTTATATGATTTTTTTTCAAATCCAAACCATTAACCTTTATCAGTCCTGATGTAGGTTTTATTAAGGTTGCCAGGACTTTAAGAAGTGTGCTTTTCCCTGCACCATTGGGTCCGAGTATAGCAACGGTTTCTCCTTTATTTATTAAAAGGTCTACACCTCGCAAGATAAGTTTATTATCGGCTTGCTTGGTTAGCTTTTTTATTTCTATCATTTGCAGTCTCTCCCATCCCAGCTGCTACTCTACAAAATTACGCAGATTTAATTTTACTTGGACAAGATGTTGTTTATAAGCTTCAAGCTTTGCGTGATATTCATCCTCTGAAAGCTTCCCATCACCGAAGGATTCTTCCAATTCAATGATCTTATCCATAATTGCTTTTTGCTTGGTCATTAATAGTTTAAATGCCTTCTCTTCCTTATCTGCTCCAAGGCGTTCGTCTAGTATTCTTGCTTTCCTTCTAAAATAGATATAATAAGAGATTCCTGCAATGACAATCGCCACTAAAATAATCAAGAACACGTGCGGGTTAAAACGGTGTAATGAAGACTGCGCCCAAATTCTTAAATGGCCAGGATTATGGAAAGCAGGAGCTGTATGTGTGACTGAGCTATTATTTCCACCTTCGCTAGTTGTTTCCGCCTTTTTGGTCTCATCTGCTGGCGGCTGAACATCTTTGTTATAAACCAGAGTAAACGTCTGGTTAGCCTTAAGTCCTTCAATACTATAGCCAAAGTAATTCTGGTCATCAAATTTGAAGCTGCCTTGACTTGTCGCTTCAGCGCCCTTCACTTCAATACTTCCTCGTCCTTCTGGAACGAGAATCTGCATCATTTGTACGGGATAGTCATTTATTAAACCTATTTCTTTCCCCTTTGCCATTCTATAGCTGTACGGCAATACCATCGTTTGATTGGCTGGAATGGGTGTTGTTGTAATGAAACCCTTTTCTATCTCTTTAAAAGCAATTTGATTATCTAAAAAGTTAAGATCCTCAGCTCCTTCAGGGAGGGTTACATTTAAGACTGCTTCACTTTTTCCGTCACCTTTAAATTCTTGGCCAGTGGTATTTGTATAGTTAACCATATTCATCATATTCGTCCCACCGTCTTCTGTAGGACTAATCACGATATAATGCATATCAATCGAAACTTTTGTATCTGATGCCGCTAAACTATGTAATGGGACTAACAGCATCAGCCCGAGGAAGAAAATGGTGATTTTTTTGATCACTTTCCTTCCCCCTTTTTGTTCTTATAGGTCTTCATCTGAGCTTCAATTTCTTTTTCCACTTCATCCATTAAATCTCTGTCGATATTCGTTTGCATTAATTCTTCTTCTTCCTTCATAATACTAGCCACTTCTGTCTCATATTGTTTCTTTAAATGCTTATAATCAGCATGTGAGATTTTATCCATCTTGAACTCAAATTCTATTTCATTAAGAGTTGTCAAAAGTGCTTCTTTTGTAGCATTGATATCTTTTCCTTTGGAAGAAACCTGTATATAAGAATCCCACTTAAATAAAGGTGATAAGATTAGAAATAGACAAGCAAGCGCTAAAATGGTTGTAAAAATCATCGAAATGACGGTGATATCTTGCATATTGTTCACATCCTAAAGATACTTTTTGCGTTCTTCATCAATGATAGATGAAAGGATTTCTCCTTCTACTTCATCCTCGGGACTTTCGTATTCCGCTACACCTTCTTCTGTTCCTTTTTTCTTCACCCATTTACGGATGATGAAAAACACAGCAATTCCAGCAGCTCCGATTACAACAAACGGCAGGACCCAAGCGGTTAGACTAAAGCCACTTTTCTCCGGTGAGGTTAATATCTCTTCACCATAAATATTGATGTAATATTCACGTATTTTATCCTTATCCCAGCCCTTATTCATCATCTCAACTAGGTCTGCTTTAAACTCAGTTGTTAGATTACATGTATTGGGATCACATTCATAATGATCCTGGCCGCAGCCACATGTACAGGCGAACTGCTGAGCAACTGCTTTGAACTCGGCAGATTTATAGTCAATCTGTTTTGCAGCTTCCACACGAAGGAATGATCCTTGAAAAACGACCAAGATGAGGAGAAGCCCAATATAAATTTTATTTTTCATATTAAGACACCTCTTTGCGAACTCCTGTGTATCTCGGAGTAACATTTCCATATTTTCCATTCCAAACGGCAAACAGTGCACCAATAACTATCATGAAAGATCCGATCCATAACCAATTCATCATTGGATTAACTTTTACAACAAAGGTAGCTTTTCCATCGTCTTCCCATGCACTCAAGACGATGTATAAGTCCTCCTTAAGTGAGGAAATAATGGCAACTTCAGAAGATGGCTGTTCCCAGTTCCCATAAAACACCTTTTCAGGCTGATATGTGCCCAGCTTTTTACCATTTTTAAATACAGTTACATCGGCATAAACGATGTCATTAATTCCTTCTTTTTTCTGATCTAGCCGATCATAGTTGATTCGATAATCTTTTAATTCAATTGACTTTCCTAAATCGACTGTTTTCATAGTTTGTAAATCATAATTCTGTGAACCTATAATCCCCATCGTAATAAAGGCAATTCCAAGGTGAACGATATATCCGCCATATCTGCGCCGATTTCGAATCATTAAACGATAGAGGGCCACTAGTGGAGATTCCTTGGTCATCTTTCTTCTAGCTTTCACACCTCTATAAAACTCTAAGAAATGGGTAATTAATAATAGACTGATAACTCCATAACCAATGACTGCCCAGGCCTTTTGAATTCCTAAAACTACCATTAAAATCATTGCTAGGATCGCAAGGATAGCTGGAATCATAAAGTTTTTCCTAAGATTTTTTACGGTAGATTTTTGCCAAGCAAGCAACGGACAAACCGCCATGATGAACATCATTGATAATAGAATCGGTGCCTCAACCTTATTAAAGAATGGAAGTCCTACCGTAACTTTTGTACCACGTACAGCTTCCGATACTAAAGGGAAAATGGTTCCCCAAAATACAGCAAAGGCGGCACCAACAAGTAATAAATTATTGATTAAGAAGCTGCTTTCTTTAGAGACAAAGGAGTTAAATTCACCTGCACTCCTTTTAAGGAGGTTGTATCGGCTCATCAATACATAAAGCGCTCCTATGACCGCCACGCCCATAAAGATTAAGAAGTATAATCCTAGGTTTGAATTGGCGAAGGCATGGACAGATGTCAGTACCCCGCTTCGTACAAGGAATGTACCAAATAAAGTAAGTGCATAGGAAACAATGATTAAGCTAATATTCCATATCTTTAACATGTTTTTTCGTTCCTGAATCATAACAGAGTGCAGGAATGCAGTAGCCGTTAACCACGGCATAAAGGAAGCATTTTCAACTGGATCCCACGCCCAGTATCCGCCCCATCCAAGTTCAACATAAGCCCATTGCCCGCCAAAGATATTACCTAGACTTAAAAATAACCAAGCAATAATCGTCCAGCGTCTTGTCATTTTAATCCAGAAATCATCAACGTTTTTTAAGATTAGTGCAGCCATCGCAAAGGCAAATGGGATGGCAAGACCAACATATCCTAAGTAAAGTGTGACTGGATGAATAATCATACCAGGGTTTTGAAGCATTGGATTTAAGCCTTTACCTTCGATTGGAATCTCATCTAATAGAATGAAAGGTTTTGCTACAAAGCCTAGAATAAAGAAGAAGAAAACCGCATTTGCAAGTAAGATGGCAGAAATGTATGGAACCATTGGGTTTCCTTTTAACTTCCGTGAGAAAGCAATCATAAAGGTGTAAAGAGTTAGGAAAAACGTCCACAATAACAACGAACCGGCATTTCCAGCCCATAGTGCGGTGAGTTTATAGATGATAGGGAGTTCACTGCTTGTGTAATCATGAACATATTCATATTGAAATTGAGATGTTGCTAAAAGGTAAAATAATGATAGCATTGCAAGTGATGAACAAACCAATAATGCAATTAATCCACCTTTACCACTGTTAACGAACTTTTGATTTTTTGTGCTAATTCCCAACGTCATAATAAGGAGAGAATAAATCGCAATGGCTAAGCCTATATAAATTGTTGCGTTGGCAAATAAATACATTTCGTCACCTTCTTAAGTTAGCCTGTTATTTTTCTTTCGGTGTTTTATTTAACTTATCTTTATGTGTTTCTGGATCGTAATCTTTGATGTCTTTTCCCTCGTATTTAGATGGGCACCTTGTTTTAACTGTCTCAGCAACGAATGTGTTCTTTTTAGTTGGTGCCCCTTGGAGGATCGTGATCACACCTTCTGAGAAATTATCTGGCTTAGTTCCGTTGTGAATGACGTGCATAACATTACCGTCGTTATCTTTCACATCAAATTTCAATTCAATTTTGTTTGCATCCCATTTAATCGAGTCTTCTATTAGTAAACCCTCAACTGTAACAAAATCATTTTTATGTTGTTCTTGAGTAGCCAAAAGCTCCTTCATTGTTAACTCAACACCACTTGATCCAGGAGTTGCTGCCATCAAAAGGAAAACAATGGCACCCGCAATAATAAACCCACCTAGCATTACAATCGTATTTTTTTTCATTTTACTCATCACCTCATTAGATTAATTTTTTCATTTCCTCTTCGTACATTTCCTGGTCAATCTTTCCTGTTAACAACTTTTTGCGTAATTCTTTCTTTTCCTCAGAATTTGCTATTTTGTTGTCCTTTTTTGCCGATTGAGTTTGGTTCCTGGGTTGTGTTTTAGTTTTTTTGTTAACCTTAGACGCTGAGTGCGAATTTCCTTTTAAGCCTAGGAACACAAAGAGACCTGCTATAACTATCGCAATTCCAATGATTGCTGCACCACCGAGTCCGATAATAGGACGTTTGGAAGTATTGGATGCTCCACCATTTTTAACAACTTGATCTGTTGCAGTTACACCACTATGGTTTTCATCATTTGGCGGCTGCTTTTTGTTTATAGCCTCCATCGTAGATTCAGTACCATCCTTTTTATACGAGAAGGAGTATTTTAAGCCTGCATCAGCTTTTACATTTTGGTATTGGTAGTAATAGAGCTCTTCTCCATATTCATTTTTCGAATTGTTCTCTGCTTTTGGCTCAATTTCAATTTCCTTAGCATCCATGGGAGCATAAAAAATCACATCTAAAAGATCGATATTAGCTTTATTTTTAAGCTCATATGTAAAAGTCTTGTTGTCCTTCACATTGATCGACTTAGTATAGTACTCAATAACAAATTCGTAAGTTTCATTATTCTTAATCGCCTTAGCTGGCTTCCAAGTAATAAGTCCTTTTTCTTTATCAACATCATACGGACGTTGTACTTCAGGCTTATCTTTTTCAGGGAATTCTGCTACCAAGAAGGCTTCAAAGCCTTTATCCATTGCTGGAACGGCAATCTCTATCTTGCCATCATAATCTTGACCACTTTTATTGGTAATGGTTCCGTACTGGCCAACTAATAAGGACGGAGTATCACGCGACCAACCTTCGGGATAATCAAACTCTGGCATTACTTGAATCTGCATTTCCTTAAAAGGAAATTTTTCTGCATGAAAGGCTGTTTCAGCACTAGCCTCTGGCAAAATGAAATTCGTTAAAAATGATGCGATTACGAATAATGCCAACCACTTTTTCTTTAGCATCTTAATCCTCCTTGACTTGAAGAAAATACTATTTTTTACTATAGTCCTCTTTGAAATAAATATAATCTTTATCCGAACTTATTTGTTGAATCACTCTTGAACATTTTGTTAAAGGATATAAATCGTTGCGTTTTCGTCAAAAATCCACAACAAAATGTTCACATTTAGCATATGATGCAAAAAAAGACCTGAATCCACTTGATAGATTCAGGTCTTACAACTATATTTCATTTATTACTTCTCCAATGATCGGATATAAGTAACAATATCAGTAATATCCTTTTCTTTCAGTTGACGTGCACCTTCTAAACCTTTTAATGAAGGTCCCATCCGTGTTTCTTCACGACCATACGCTGCATCAATCCAAATTTGTTTATCAGTAGTGTATTTCAAATATTGTGGATTAGAAAGTGCCGTTCCCATTTTCTCCTTACCAACACCAGCTTCACCATGGCAGTTAAGGCAATATAAGTTAAATTGTGCCTTCCCACGCTCAGGATCACCAGAAATTGTTTTTGGGGCATCAAATTCTATTTCCTTTGTTTGCCAGTCTCTTATAAAAGCAACAAGATTGTTTAATTCCTTGTTTGATAGTCTTGGACCATAGGCAGGCATAACTGTGCCATCTCTTCCATACTTTACATAATTATAAAGATCTTTATCGGATACATTGCTTAAAAAATTCTGGCTATTTAAGGTTGTCCCAGTTTTTGAGCCTTCTCCTTTTCCTGTCTCACCGTGACAAGAGATACAATTTTTTTTGTATATTATCTCACCTGCGGCAATAGCCTCTGACTTCTTGCTATTGAATATGCCACTATTACTTATACAGACAATAATACCAATAATAATCAAAATATAAAATCCGATTAATATTTTTTTCATGGGTTACCCCTTACTTAGGCTCGGGTGTTGGGGTTGGCTCCCCAATATCTTCATATTTTCTTGTTAATAAATCGTAAATTTTCGCAGGGCTTTTACCATTTAAATGCATTTCTACCGCCTCCCGGGCGATATTGACACAAGTGTCTCAAGCTATACCATGCGAATCCCATTCTTCTACAGCATTTTCTGGCCCCATACCTTTAATGAAGCAATCAAGGTTACTTTTATGACCATCATTTACACATCCACAATAGCACGGAACTTGGGCTACCACTTCTGGATATGTTGCTGCCATAACATATGTTTCTTGGATTTTTTCAGATGTATTCAGAACAAAATCTGGTAATGGCGAATGTTTTTTATCAAGTTTCCAAGTTTCATCACTTAGTTTGGAACTACAGCCAGCTGCAACAATGGCAAACAAAATCCCAAGGAACAAGAGAGATGTAATTCGTTTCATTATCTGTTGCCCCCCTTCCCTATAGTATTAAATACTCTTTTAGTTTAACAAAAAGAAATTAGTCAAAAAGTAACTAAATCTTACTATTTCGTGAAGTTTTTTAAGTAGTTTAAGTTATTAACTTTTTCCTCATCGCTTATTCATTCTTTATCACATATTCATCATTTCATGGCTAGAAGTTGAACCGGTACCAAGTGATGGATCAATCATCCCAAATATCATTGCGATGTGTGCAACTACCAGAAAAATACTTACAAAGATAGCATGAATTTTCAGCTTTTCTTCCTCCGATTTATTTCTAAAAATAATTCCTAAATCAAGCAGTGCCATGCCAAGGAATGGGATAATTCCTAGTAAATAGAAAGTAACAGCAACAACGTCAATCCAACCTTTCCATTCTCCGTTAACAGTTAATGGAATGTATGCTGTTCTCATAAGGTAAATAAAGATTCCAGTAAAATAAAAACCTGCAAAGATACCTGTTACTTTATTCAATTTTTTTAGTGCACCATCTAATTTCCTTGTAAACAATATAGCTATTTCCGAGATCGCAAGGATTTCTGCACAAATGACTGGAACCGCCATAAAAATTAATAAATTCCAAGGTTGATTGTCTGCTAACAATCCCATATAATGCGTCATATTCATATTCATCTTCTCCTCTAGTTTTTTCTACACCCTTAATGTAGTGAAAAAGTGTGCAGAAACTTAGGAGAAACTATGGAGAAATTGTTAAAAAAAAGCCTTAATCCGACAAATATCGGACTAAGGCTTTATAACAATTATGCACGAGAAACGTATGAACCATCAGAAGTGTTAATAATTAATTTATCACCTTGATTGATAAAGAAAGGCACTTGAACATTAAGTCCGGTTTCAAGAGTAGCGTTTTTGGTACCGCCGGAAGATGTATCACCTTTAATCCCTGGCTCTGTTTCAGTTACTTCTAAAGTAACGTTGTTTGGTAATTCAACCCCTAGGGTCTCATAGTTAAACATCATAATGTGTACTTCCATGTTTTCTTTTAAGAACTTTAATTCATATTCAATGTTTGCTGCTGGTAATTCTACCTGCTCATAAGATTCCATATCCATAAACACGTGATTATCGCCGCTTGCATACAGATATTGCATTTTACGATTATCAATTTGTGCTTTCTCTACCTTTTCACCTGCACGAAACGTTTTTTCTTGAATAGCACCATTTCGCAGATTACGAAGTTTGGAACGAACAAACGCCGCACCCTTACCTGGCTTTACGTGTTGGAAATCCAAAACACGCCATAGGCCTCCATCGACTTCAATCGTTAATCCTGTTTTAAAATCATTTACAGATATCATGTTAAAATCCTCCTAAAATCGTTACAGTATGATTAGTTCTTTTGTAGAATGTGTAAGTGCTTCGTTATGGTCCTTTGTAATCAACGTGTCATCTTCAATTCGAACACCGCCGAGACCTGGGATATAAATGCCAGGTTCACATGTTACCACCATTCCAGGTTCTAAAACGACATCTGATTTCAGCGACAATCCCGGACCCTCATGGATCTCAAGTCCAATCCCATGTCCAGTTGAATGGCCAAAGTATTCACCATAACCTTTTTCTGTTATGTAATCTCGTGTGATTGCATCTGCTTCCTTACCGGTCAATCCTGGTTTGATTCCCGCCATCCCACGTAATTGGGCTTCAAGAACAATTTCATAAATCTCTTTAAGCTTGGCATCCGGCTCGCCAACTGCCACGGTTCTTGTAATATCAGATACATAACCATTGTAATAACATCCATAATCCATTGTTACAATATCTCCAGCCTCAATAACTTTGTCACTTGCCACACCATGAGGAAGTGCAGAGCGATGACCTGAAGCAACAATCGTATCAAATGAAGAAGATGTAGCACCAACTCTTCTCATAAAAAACTCTAACTCATTCGATACTTCTAATTCCGTCTTTCCTGGACTAATAAAGTCTAAGATGTGTTTAAATGCAGCATCAGCAATATCAGCTGCCACCTTTAATATCTTAAGCTCTGAATCCGTCTTTATCAAGCGTAACTTTTCAATTACTCCAGAAATCGGAACAAGTTCAGCTTCAATTTCCTTATCATATAATTTAAAAGAGGAATAGGTTAGAAAATCTTCTTCAAATCCAAGTTTTTGAATGCCAAGTTTCTTTGCTTGTACCGCTACCTCCTCAGGGATAGATCCTGTAGTCTTAATAATTTCGAATCCCTGACATTGTTTAGTTGCTTGTTCAATATAGCGGAAATCTGTTAGAAACTGCGCTTTATCTGCACTGATTAACACAACACCGGCTGTGCCAGTAAAGTTAGATATATAGCGTCGATTAAATGGGCTTGTAATCAGAATCCCATCAATTCCCTTTGTTGAAAAATTCGATCTTAATTTTTCTATTTTATCCATGACTCTCCACTCTCCTTTTCAAATCAAATGAGGACAAAAATATTTTATCACAACCTACCAAATCCGACTAATCGAAACTTAGGCTGACTCCTCTTTCTCTTGAACTTTATTATTTTGATACTCATAATTTATGGAATATCCAATAAAAATTCCATATACGATATATATACAAATGGAAGTAATGATTGTATCTCGGTTTAAATCAAAGAATGGTTTTATTCCAGGAAACAGTGGATTGAGAATAAAGAATACCACTGCAAACAAGACCAGACCGTACCCAAGACCAAACCAAAAACCTTTAAACTTCTTCAAGGCAGCATAGTAAATAAACGCGGCTACCACTGAACAAATTCCAATTAAAATGATGGAAATGATTGTACCAAGCCATTCATGCTTCCAATCGCCTAGAGCCCAAGGCTCCAGGATGACAGTGGGGCGAATTTCTGTAAAACTTAAATAGGAAGCTAACCAGCCAATTGTTCCCCAGAACAAGCCTCCAAATAACCCTGTCCAAAAGACCATTACCGGAAAGGACATGGGTTTAGGATAATTACCTATTTTTTGCTCATTTGACATTATAACAACCTCCATTAACTTTCTGCTTCTTCGCTGCCTTATTTGCCGTCATTCTTGTGATACTGCCCCTAAAAAAACAGGGTCAACAAAGGCCATAATAAATTCCATTTTTTATTATGTCCTTAGGTATACAATCCCTTGCATAAAAAAAAACTTTTTAATTGGAAATATTATGTCATTCCTAGAGGTTTTTTCATTTTTCTAGTAGAATAGAATTAAGTACATACAGATTTTTTCTACTTCTGCTGTTGTGCAACTTTTGATTAGGTTGGTGTTATGTATATGTCTAGTTCTCAAAAACCTGTTTATGGCGGCCAAGCGGTTGTCGAAGGTGTAATGTTTGGTGGAAAACATCATTATGTAACTGCGGTTCGCAGGAAGGATCAATCTGTAGAATATTTTCATTTGCCGCGTAAAGCAAATCCTTATTTTACAATGTTAAAAAAAATCCCTTTTCTTCGTGGGATTATTGCCATTATAGAGTCTAGTGCAAATGGATCTAAACATTTAAACTTCTCAACGGAAAGATTTGATGTTGACCCAAAAGAAGATGAAATGATAAAAGAAAAAGAAGTCTCAAAATTAACCATGTATCTTGGTGTAGCAGCAATCGGTGTCATCTCATTTTTATTTGGTAAATTCGCTTTTACATTAATTCCGGTGTTCCTTGCCGTTTTAACAAAACCAATTTTCCCTTCAGATTTTGCTCAAGTGCTAGTGGAAGGCTTTTTTAAACTGATCTTACTAATATCCTATATTTATTTTGTCTCCCTTACACCATTGATAAAAAGAGTGTTTCAATATCACGGTGCTGAACATAAAGTAATTAATACGTTCGAAGCAGGGGCAGAGTTAACTGTTGAAAATGTGCAGGCTCATTCTCGACTCCATTACCGCTGTGGCAGTAGTTTCATCTTATTTACTGTAATTGTAGGTGTGTTTGTTTACATGTTTGTACCGACTACTCCGCTTTGGTTAAGGGTTGTCGACCGACTCCTTTTAATCCCGGTTGTTCTAGGAATCGCTTTTGAAATCCTTCAAGTGACTAACAAACTCAGAGATGTTCCTGTCTTAAAATATCTTGGGTTACCTGGTCTTTGGCTTCAATTAATAACAACGAAGGAACCACAAGATGACCAAGTGGAAGTAGCGATTCTTTCTTTTAACCGGTTATTAAAAATGGAGAAGGAAACTGAGTTCTCCATAGAAAGTGAAGAAATTGTCTAAATCTTTGTTTGATCGTGTTTAAAAGATTATAAAAATGCTTAAGATGCTCTTAGGGAGGTGGCTTTCTTGAAAAATCGGACATTTGTTAATGTGGTTATTGGGGGACTTATCATTCTAGCATTACTTGGTGTTATTGGTACATTTACAGCTAATCCAGCCGGTTTTATTCAAAGTATAGCTGTCATGGCACTGGTTGTTTTAGTCGTTTATTTCCTAGTTCGAAAGTTTACCGGCTCAAGCCCTCAGAAAAAAGAGCAGCGGGCATTTCTAAAAGCAGCAAAAAAATCAAAAAAACGATTACAACAAAAGAGTGGGGAAGGAACTGTTAAGACCTCCTCTCTCGGGACGTTGGCATCATTAAAGAAAAGCAACAAGACAAAAAAGAAATCACCTGCACATTTGACCGTAATCGACGGCAAAAAGGGGAAAAAGAAAAATCGAGCGTCTCTATAAGCGCTCGATTTTTTTTATTTTTATGCATAGGCATAAGACAATTCTAAATCAATATCCCCATGTTTTCAAAAATTGTTTCGCTTTTTCTTTTCCTAAATTAAATAATTCGCGTTTCTTTTCCTCTGTTAAAGAAAATTCAGTAGATAAAACACCCTCCGTAGGGATAAAGATTATATTCTTTACGTGTTTTTTGGAAATATATCTGGAATCGTGGGCATCTTTCATTGTTTCAAATAAAGCAGCAAATAATTGTACCGCATTTTTAATCTTATGTTTTTCATGCTCATACTCACTAGAGTTTAATTTAATTCCAAGCACTGGTCTTACTTTTTGTACATTTTCCTTATCAAAGAGCCACATTGGAAAGTTGCTCAGAACCCCTCCGTCAACTAATACATTCATTCCGTCCATTGATCGCATTTTTACTGGCTCAAAGAAGTAAGGGATACTGCAGCTGATTCTTATCGCTTTAGCAATGGGGAATGAGGCTGGTGAAATGCCATATTTCTGTAAGTCATCGGGTAAAACAATCATTTGCCCATTTGAAAGGTCTGAAGCGATGACCCTAAGTGCCTGAGGGGGCAAATCTGAGAATGTTTTTAACCCTTTTGCCTCAAGTTTTTCACAAAGCCATTTTTCCAGCTCGTTTCCTTTATAAAGTCCTAGCTTCCAATAGACAAACAGCCATTTTGCAAATGGGAAGGGAATTAGTGTTTTGCGGGCATCCAGTAGTTTTGAAAGGTCTAACTCGTCAACTAATTGGAAAATTTCTTTACTTGTATAACCGGCAGCAATTAATGCGGCAACGATTGACCCTGCACTTGTTCCTGCCAACCTGGCAAATCTCATTCCCTTTTCTTCTATTTCATCGCAGGCCCCAATTAGTGCAAACCCCTTAATACCTCCTCCAGAAAACACGCCGTCTATATACATGGCAGCCACTCCTAAAGATGAAGTTATTTTTACATCTTTAAGCAGTTGCATTAATAAATAGTACGGTAGACAAGTAAAAAATTTATAAATAAAAAAGAACATTGTTTTTGCACAATGTTCTTGGTTTATTATCGATATTGAAACCGCTTAACTTTGTATTAAAATCTTTTTGCTCCAATAAATCTTGGCTTCCAATAACTATTATTTGTAGAAGCAATGGAAACTCCCTTTGAAGATGAAGATTGAATCATTTGACCGCCACCTATGTAAATCGCCACATGACTTGGTTTGCTTGCCTTATTTTGGGCAAAGAACATTAAGTCTCCAACCTTTAAAGATTTAACACGGTATCCTTTTTTGTAGAACATTTCAGCTGCCGTTCTTGGCAATACTTTGCCAGCCTTACCATAAGAATATTTAACCAAACCTGAGCAGTCAAATCCTCTTGGTGATAACCCGCCCCATCGATATGGAACTCCGAGATTTGCTTTTGCAACTTTGATTGCTTTTGTATGATAAGAGGCTGCTTCCGCTTTATCACCCATAGTGGTAAACAATGAACTAAGAATAATTGTCATAGCTATGGCTGCAATGATTTTTTTCAACATCTTGTTTAATCCCCCTGTGTGCTTCGATATCATTAATATACAAAAATAGAGTAACACCGAAGTAACAGGTAGATTACAGTTATATTACAAATTTCGACTTTATTCTAAAAATTCAAGTAGTTAAATTCATTTATTTTGTAGTATTTTAAAATATTTATCAGTTTTATCGACATTTATCACGCAAAAAATGGGGGAAATTCTTCCCCCATTAATTACTTACAAACTTATAATCCACATTTTAATTGGGCTCCACAGTTGGTACACGTATTGCAGCCGCCCATTTCTTTTACTTTACCGGTACGGCACACCGGGCATGTGTTTCCTACTTCAGATCCAATTGTAACACTTGTTGAACGAAGTTCGCTGATTGTATCAACAAGGACCACATGCTGTTTTGGTTTTTCATTAAAAATGGATAATTGTTCATTGGTGTTTTCTTCTGCTTTCAGTGTTAATACCTGTGAATCACGTGAGCCATCAACATAAACAGTTCCACCTTTTGCTCCGCCGCGGTATAAACGCTGGTATACTTTTTCAACCTGTTCAACGCTATACCCTTTGGGTGCATTGACTGTTTTACTGATGGAGCTGTCGATCCAGCGCTGGATGACACATTGAACATCCGCATGTGCTTCTGTCGTTAGTTCCATCGCTGTAACAAACCAGTGTGGAAGATTGTTTTCATCTGCTTCAGGGTGCTTATCTAGGTATTCTTTCACGATATCCGCTTTTACCTCAATAAATTTACCAAGACGTCCGCTGCGGAAGTAAGAGAATGAGAAATAAGGCTCTAATCCGGTTGAAACTCCAACCATTGTTCCAGTGGATCCCGTTGGAGCAACAGTTAATAAATGAGAGTTTCTAATTCCACTGTCTAAAATAGATTGGCGGATATCATCAGGCATTTTCTTCATATATCCAGTTTCGATGAATGCTTGACGTAATCGATTGGTTTCAGTTTGTGTATCACCAGTTAAGAATGGAAAACTTCCTTTCTCTTTTGCCAATTCTATCGAAGTTCTGTATGCAGTAGTTGCAATTACTTCAAAAACTTGATCGACTAGTTCGTTTCCTTCAGGCGAGCCGTACTTAGTTTCACAATAAATCAGCATGTCATGTAAGCCCATTACTCCAAGCCCTACACGTCGTTCACCAAGTGCCTGCTTTTTGTTTTCTTCAAGGAAGTATGGTGTTGCGTTGATGACATTATCCTGCATCCGTACTCCTACGGCTACTGTTTTCTTAAGTTTTTCAAAATCAACAGTTTTTGTTTCTTTATCAGCCATTTCCGCCAAGTTGACTGCTGCAAGGTTACAGACAGAAAATGGTGCAAGTGGTTGTTCCCCACATGGGTTTGTTGCAACGACTTGTTGGCCATATGCTTTTGCATTGGTCATGTCATTTGCGTTGTCGATAAAAAATATTCCAGGTTCTGCTGAGTAGGTCGCGCAAATATTGATTAGGTTCCATAGTTCTTTCGCTTTGAACCTTTTGTAGACCCGTACCTTATGTCCAAGTTTTTCCCACTCGCGAACGTCACCTACTTTATGCCATTCTTCATTGTAAATTTTCATTTCTTCTTGATCATACTGTTCAACATATGGGAAGCGCAGTTCATATTCACTATCGTTTTCAACAGCTTCCATAAATTCCTTTGTTAAACACACAGAAATATTTGCCCCAGTAAGGAACTCAGAATTGTGTACTGTGTAGTTACCACCGGTTAATAATTTCTCTTCTGCATCAGCAATGATGTTTTCATCAAATCCACCGAAGCCTTGAATGTTTTTATAATTTACAATTCCTTGATACATTGCAGTTTCTCTTAGAGTTAGAGGAGTAAACTTTAACTTATCTTTAGCAAGTTTTTTAATCGTTTCATCATTTGTATTTTCAATTAAGAATCGTAGGATTCTAGGATTTTGCATCTTAGAAATAATAAATTCAATAATGTCTGGATGCCAGTCAGCTAGCATGATCATTTGAGCTCCGCGTCTAGAACCGCCCTGCTCAACCAAATGTGTCAATTTCGCAATATCATCCAACCATGAAACCGAACCAGATGATTTACCATTTACGCCTCTTGCTAGTGTATTACGCGGTCTCAATGTTGAACCATTTGTACCAACTCCGCCGCCGCGGCTCATAATCTCCATTACCTGTTTACGATGGTCAGAGATCCCTTCACGTGAGTCTGGGACGAAAGGCATAACATAGCAATTGAAGTACGTAACATCGGTATCTGCCCCAGCACCGTAAAGGACTCGCCCAGCAGGAATGAAGTTCATGTTAACAAGTTCTTGATAAAACCGTTCTGTCCATTCTCTTCGCTTCTCTACCGTTTCTTCTACAGAAGCAAGCCCCGTAGCATTACGCTTCGCAATTTGCTCATAGAAGAGCTCTAACGGCTTTTCAATCACATCTAATGACCTGACAATCACACCTGTGCTAGCTTCTTCAGGATCATCGAGTACTCCTCTAAATTCCTCTTCGACTAGAACTTTTGCTTTTTTCTTTTCCCAGTCGATTTCCTGGATATATCCAAGGCCGCGTGCTGGAAATTTCGGATCCTCTTTAATAGTTAAAACAACGAAGTCGTCGTTAGTAAGGGTAATTTTTGCAGTGTCTTTAAAGGTATAGCGGTCCAACATTACCAAACGAGAAACACCTTTGTGAGTTATTTTCATATCTGGGGTAACTGGATGCACCTGGGGGAATAAGCGGATATCCTCATTCAACCTATCAAAATCAATATTCATTGTTTGTCTAAAAACTACAGACATGAGAACAACTCCTTCATGTAAATATCTACCTATTGTGCTAAATCTAGCAGTATTACGCTATATCTAGTTGGTTTGTATTTTAAGGTTATCATAGCCGCCCAGAATAAATCAACTAAATATCAATATATAGTACCGAAAATATTTTCGACACCACTACATATTGTATACGGAACGAACAACAACTATTTTGTCAAACTCAAGAAATAATATATTTAATAGAAATCAAAAGCTTTTCGTCGATTTTCGTCAGAAATCAGGAAAATTTAACAAATTTCGCAGGTTGCTTCTTTTAGAAAACAAAAAAGCGACGCAATCGTCGCGATTTATCTTTTATAATTCCATTCATCATTCTCATAGCGCTCTTTAGCAATTTTATCAACGTACGCAAGTTCTTCCTCAGTTAATTGATAAGGTTCAAGATCAATATTTAGTCCTTCCGCAAAACCCTTATAAAAAGCTTCCTTTGCTTCCACAAGAGAAATTCTCCTTGGACTAATCGCGTTGATAGCAACCGCTTTGTCCTTAAAGGCTTTTCTCATTCGTTCCTTGACTCTTTCACTAGGATATTTAAATAAACTAAATAATTTATCCTCATCTAAATCCAACAATATGGAACCGTGCTGAAGGATGACTCCTTTTTGTCTCGTTTGTGCACTGCCGGCTACTTTTCTGCCTTCGACCACAAGTTCATACCAACTCGGGGCATCAAAGCATACAGCTGAGCGAGGGTTTTTCAAGGCATCCCTTTCTTCCGCTGTTTTTGGGACTGCAAAATATGCCTCAAGTCCTAAATGGTGAAATCCTTTTAAAATACCTTCAGAAATCACACGATAGGCTTCTGTCACTGAATTTGGCATTTCTGGATGGTCCTCAGAAACGATTACACTGTAGGTAAGCTCGTGCTCATGTAGCACTCCACGCCCGCCTGTAGGTCTCCTGACAAAACCTAGTTGGTGTGCTTTAACTGCTTCCATATCAATTTCTTTTTCCACTTTTTGGAAATATCCTACTGACAGGGTTGCCGGGTTCCAGCCATAGAATCGAATCACTGGAGGAATTTTCCCCTCACTATGCCAATCGAGCAGCGCCTCATCTAAAGCCATATTAAAAGATGGTGAACTATTTCCGGTATCAATAAAACGCCAAACTTCTTTTTTCATTATAAATACCTCATTTTTTTATATTATTTCGAAATTAAGTCTACCAAAATCTGATATAGATTCAAAATAAGATGTTTCTGCTATAATTAATTTAGGCAGTTTTGAAAAGATTTTTTAGCATTCATCTTTATCTTTATGAGATTGGCTTATATAATAAACTAGTGCAGGAAAGCTTGAAAGGAGCAAAAAGAAATTGAGTTCACTTTATCCCTTATTAATTATCATTGCAGCAGTTATCATCTATTCCGTTTTCACCTATTTCTATCAGAAAAGGATTGTTAAAACGGTAACAGAAGAAGAATTCCGTGCGGGATACAGAAAGGCACAACTAATAGATGTTCGTGAAGCAAACGAATTCGAAGGCGGCCATATTTTAGGATCACGTAATATCCCAATGTCACAAATGAAAATGCGCATGAAAGAAATTCGACCAGATATGCCGGTATACTTATACTGCCAAAGCGGGATGCGCAGTGCCCGTGCAGCACAATTCTTACATCGAAAAGGCTACCGAGACCTAACCCAACTTCAAGGCGGGTTCAAAAAATGGTCTGGTAAAGTAAAAACGAAGAAATAAGCAAAAAGCATTAGGTTTCGGAACCCATTCCGAAGCCTTTTTTGTTTTGAAAAAACAAAAGGCCAGATTCCATTTTCGAATCTGACCTTTCTATCCCATTAAGCCTGTTGATATTTTAAGACTGGCTTACGAGCAGCTTTTGTTTCATCCATGCGGCCGACCACAGTTGTATGTGGTGCTTCTTGAACAATTTCTGGATTTTCTTCTGCCTCTTTAGCTATTTGAATCATAATATCGATAAACGAATCCAATGTCTCTTTTGATTCCGTTTCTGTCGGTTCAATCATGATACATTCTTCAACATTCAACGGGAAGTAGATGGTTGGCGGATGGTAGCCAAAATCAAGCAGACGTTTCGCGATGTCTAACGTACGGACACCTAATTTCTTCTGACGTCTACCACTTAGGACAAATTCATGCTTACAATGACGATCAAACGGTAGATCATAATATTCAGCAAGCCTTCTCATCATGTAGTTCGCGTTCAATACAGCATACTCTGTTACTGCTTTTAAGCCATCTGGACCCATCGAACGGATATAAGTGTAAGCACGAACATTAATGCCGAAGTTTCCGTAATACGGCTTCACACGGCCAATAGACAGTGGACGATCATAATCAAGAACAAACTCTTCGCCTTGTTTTGTGATAATTGGTTTTGGCAGGAACGGAATCAAATCTGCTTTGACACCGACTGGTCCAGAACCAGGACCGCCGCCACCGTGTGGGCCAGTGAACGTTTTATGAAGGTTTAAGTGAACAACATCAAATCCCATATCTCCTGGTCTTGCTTTTGAAAGAACCGCATTTAAGTTAGCTCCATCATAATAAAGCTTTCCACCTGCTTCATGAACAATTTCAGCTAATTCAAGAATGTTTTCTTCAAATAAACCAAGCGTATTTGGATTGGTTAGCATTAGTGCTGCAGTATCTTCTCCAACCACTCTTCTTAAATCTTCAAGATCAACTAGACCATGTTCATTTGATTTAACGGTAATGGTTTCTAGACCTGCAATTGTTGCTGATGCTGGATTCGTCCCGTGTGCGGAATCAGGAACAATAACTTTTGTACGTTTCATATCACCGTTCGCTTCATGGTAAGCACGGATCATCATTAACCCCGTCCATTCCCCATGCGCTCCAGCTGCTGGCTGGAGGGTTACTTCATCCATCCCGGTAATTTCAATTAAATGCTCCTGCAAATCATATAAAAGTTCAAGAGCACCTTGTACAGAACTTTCATCTTGCAGCGGATGGACATGTGCAAAGCCGTTAAAGCGGGCTACATTTTCATTGATTTTCGGATTATATTTCATTGTACAAGAGCCAAGTGGATAAAATCCTGAATCGACACCATGATTTCTTCTTGAAAGTGCCGTGTAGTGGCGCATGATATCAAGTTCCGAAACCTCAGGAAGTTCTGGCTCTTCAGTGCGAATATAACCATCAGGAAGAAGCCCATTGAGATCTAGTTCTGGTACATCCATTTCTGGCAGACTATAGCCGATGCGGCCTGGTGTGCTAAGTTCAAAAATGAGTGCCTGGTCTTGATTATGCATGGAAATCCCCCAATTCTTTCACTAGAGTATCAATTTCTTCCTTCGAGCGTTGTTCAGTTACAGCAATCAGCATATGGTTAACAAGTTCTGGATAATCACGACCCAAATCATAGCCGCCAATAATTCCTTTTTGTAAAAGCTGTTGATTAATTTCCTTGACAGGTTTATTTAATTTTACAACGAATTCGTTAAATGAATGACCGTCATAAATCACTTTAAAGCCGGCTTCTTTAAATGCATTTTTTGCATAATGCGCTTTTTGCAAGTTGGCGGCTGCCATCTCACGTACACCTTTTTTACCTAGAGCTGTCATTGCAACAGATGCTGCAAGGGCATTTAATGCTTGGTTTGAACAAATATTTGATGTCGCCTTATCACGACGGATATGCTGTTCACGAGCTTGCAAGGTTAAAACAAACCCACGGCGGCCTTGGTCATCTGTTGTCTGTCCAACAAGACGTCCAGGAACTTTTCTCATTAACTTAGTAGTAACTGCGAAATAGCCGCAGTGAGGTCCGCCAAATGCTGTTGGAATACCAAACGGCTGGGCATCACCAATCACTATGTCGGCACCAAATTTGCCTGGTGGCGTTAACACCCCAAGGGATAATGGATTGCTTGAAACTACAAACATAGACTTGTTGGCGTGGATAATTTCTTCAAGCTCTTTTAAAGGCTCGATTCGGCCAAAAAAGTTTGGATATTGGACAATAACGGCTGCAACATCCTCATTTACAAGCCCTTTTAATTTATCTAGATCCGTAACTCCATCTTTTACAGGTACTTCGACCACATTAAGGTACTGTCCCTTTGCATAGGTTTTAAGGACATCGCGTGCTTCAGGATGTACAGCACTAGAGACTACGATTGTTTTTCTTTTTGTATGGCCAGCACTAAGCATCGCTGCTTCAGCAAGTGCGGTTCCGCCATCGTACATGGAGGAATTGGCCACATCCATGCCAGTTAATTCACAAATCATTGTTTGAAATTCAAAGATTGCTTGAAGTTCACCTTGAGATATTTCTGGTTGATATGGTGTATAAGCTGTATAAAATTCTGATCTAGAAATAACATGGTCGACAATAACAGGCATGTAATGGTCATATACACCTGCACCTATAAAAGAAACATTTCTTTTTAGGTCAGCGTTCCGGCTAGCCATCTTAAACAGTTCTTTCATTAAGTCTGTTTCAGACTTAGCTGCTTTGATATTGTATTCACCCTTAAATCTTACTTTTTCAGGGATATCGCTAAACAGTTCATCAATAGAGGAAACACCAATTGCCTCGAGCATAGCCTTCTTATCTTGTTCAGTCATAGGTAAATAGCGATGTTTCATAAACATAACTCCCTTCTGTTATCTCTTTTCTCTTTTATAAAAAGGTGTTGGAACGACAGTAGCCTTTAAGCGTTTGCCGCGAATCTCCACTTCAACAACGGATTCAAGGCCTGTAAATTCCGAATTAATTAGAGCAAGACCAATATTTTTCTTTAAAGTTGGTGATTGAGTGCCTGTTGTAACCTCACCAATTAAATTGTCACCACTATAAACAGGGTATCCATGGCGAGGAATCCCACGATCAATCATTTCAATTCCTACCAATTTTCTAGTTAAACCCTGTTCTTTTTGTTGGATTAACGCTTCTTTCCCGATGAAATCAGCTTCCTTTGATAATTTCACAGCGAAGCCAATCCCTGCTTCTAGTGGTGAAATTTCTGAAGAAAGTTCTTGGCCATAAAGTGCTAATACTGCTTCAAAACGCAGTGTATCGCGGGCACCTAACCCAACAGGAATTACTCCGTCTTCCTTACCTGCAGCTAAGATATCTCTCCAAAGGTCAATTACATCCTCTGCATCACAATATACTTCAAAGCCATCTTCACCGGTATAACCCGTTCTTGAAACTAAAGCTTTTTTTCCATTTAAGATTACTTCTTGCTGGAATTTGAAAAAGCCAATCCCGCTCAAATCTGTATTCCCAGCAAGCTTTTGCAATACTTTTTCTGCAAGTGGTCCCTGAAGGGCGAGTTGTGCTGTTTTATCTGATAAGTTTTCTAAGCTGACATCGCCAGATAGATGATCTTCAAGCCACTTATAATCTTTTTCAATATTTGATGCGTTAACTACTAGAAGGTAATGATTGTCCTCAATTTTATACACAAGGAGGTCATCGACAGTACCGCCATTTTCATAACACATGGCAGTGTACTGGGCACCTCCATTTTTAATTTTTGAGATGTCATTCGTCATCATTTTTTGTAAAAAATCCAAGCTATTAGTGCCTTTTACTTCCACTTCACCCATATGGGAAACATCAAATAATCCTGCACGTGTGCGAACAGCTTCATGCTCATCTTTAATGCTAGAAAATTGGACTGGCAGCTCCCAACCTCCGAAATCAATGGTTTTTCCTCCCCATTCTTTATACACATCAAAAAGCGGAGTTCGTTTTAATTCAGACATTCTTAATCCCCCTTCAATCTTTGGCACATATTATTCTTAGGATAACCATAAAAAAGGACAGAAACCTCCCATGTAACGTAAGAAGGTCTCTGTCCTTGCACCTGAAAGTTTACCTTTAAAGGCTTTCCCCTTTGGTGGCTGAAAAGTCTAATCAGCACTCTCCAGAGCTGCGTCAAACAAGAGTTCTTTTGCCTGAGAGATTCACATTTCTGCTTGCTCCTTCGGCGCTACATAGGTAGTCTCTCCCCTTGTTATCATTCGCATTATAATATTATCCAAATTGGTCATACTAATTATACTTATAAAATAAATTACTTTATTAAAATATTTAAAACATTCAAGACTATTATCATCCTACCATTAAAATTATACATTGGGCAATAACTTTATTAGAAAAGAATATAGCTGGAAATTGTAAAAAAGGAGTTGACACCATGTCGATCGAAATTGAATTTGATTCCTCTTGGAAGGATGATTTTTTACATAGAATCGATAACGATGGTCCATGGGGGAATTGGGACCTTTTTAAACTTGCAATTGGAGTAGAGAAACATCTCGTTGTTCCTGATTTCAACGGTTTATTGGCACCAAGTCATTTATCTAATTTAACCCCGCTTCCACACCAACTCGAAACAGCGAAACAAGTGATTGAAAATATGAACGGAAAAGCTATACTTGCTGATGAAGTTGGGCTTGGAAAAACGATTGAGGCTGGATTAATTCTAAAAGAATATATGATACGCGGATTGGTGAAAAAGGTATTAATTCTAGTCCCCGCTTCCTTAGTTACACAATGGTCTATCGAGCTAAATAGCAAATTTTTCATTCCTGCCATATCACAAAGAAAAAGCTATGTGTGGGAACAGTGTGATGTCGTTGTATCGTCGATTGATACGGCTAAACGCAATCCGCATCGAGACATCATCAACCAACAGGACTATGATCTCATCATCATTGATGAAGCACATAAACTAAAAAATAACAAAACAAAGAATTACGAATTTGTTCAAAATCTGAAAAAGAAATTTTGTTTATTATTGACGGCAACACCGATTCAGAATCGAGTCGAGGAAATTTTTAATCTGGTTTCTTTATTAAAACCAGGACATTTAGGGAGCGAAACTGCATTCTATGAAAAATACAAGCGTGATGCACGATCCTTAAATGATGATGAGCATTTAAAAGAATTAGTAAACAAGGTCATGATTCGGAACCGGCGGGCGGATACAGGAATCGAATGGACAAAACGGCATGTCGAAACGATTCCAATTGAATGCAGCCCAGAGGAGAAAGATCTCTACGAGTCAATTACTAACTTAAAAAGCGAAGGGAATTGGGTCCAAACTAGTTCCTTCTCAGTCATGACATTACAGCGCGAGGCATGCAGCAGCAGAGAGGCCGTTTTTTATACATTAAAGAATATGCTCCAAAAAAAGGAAGATCCTACACCAGCTTTCGAAGAACAAATTCAGTATTTAATGAAAAAGGTCGAAGCCGTTCAGAAAAATTCCAAAGCGGAAAAAGCATTAGAGTTAATTCAAAAGGTAAATGATAAGGTGATTATTTTCACCGAATATCGGGCCACCCAAATGTACTTACAATGGTATTTAAAACAGCACGGAATAACATCTGTCCCATTTCGCGGCGGGTTTAAGCGCGGAAAAAAGGACTGGATGAGGGAATTATTTCAAAAGCATGCTCAAGTTCTGATTGCGACAGAAGCGGGCGGCGAAGGAATCAATCTTCAATTTTGCAACCATATTATTAATTTTGATTTGCCCTGGAATCCAATGAGGCTCGAACAGCGGATTGGTCGTATTCATCGTCTCGGTCAGGAAAAAGATGTCATGATTTATAACTTTGCAATTAAAAACACCGTCGAGGAGCATATTTTAAAGCTACTTTACGAAAAGATCCATTTATTTGAAAAAGTAATCGGCGAACTTGACGATATTTTAACAAAGTTGGAATTTGGCAATATCGAAGAACATTTAATAGATATATTCGGACAATCCTCTTCTGAAGGGGAAATGCGTATAAAAATGGAAAATTTATCATCAATGATTGAATTTGCTCAAGAGATTAGAAAAGCGGAAGCGCCTTGACCAGGGGCGACAGGCATAAGACGAGCCAACTTGAAGGTTGCTTTTTAACCTTCAGGACGGATTGGCTTATGACCCCGAGCCCCTAGGCGCTGGAGCTAGACATGAAGAAAGGAGATTCCCATGCAGCAGCAGGAAATTCATAACTTTCTATTGAACTATTTTCAGGCCAATGATTGTGAAATTGTGGAGAATGGCCCTGGATATTTAATTGTTCAGTTAACAGTGGAACTTGACAAGGAATTAATGAACCGGCCATTTTACTGGCACTATTTAGAAAAAACAGGCGGAATTCCAAATCCAATGAGGCTAACCTTTATCACGAATCAGGATGCCGCTCCTGAAAACATGAAGGGTGAAATCATTCATTTTGGTTCTCCTCGTCTACATCAAATTTTTGCTTCGACAAAGAAACTAGCCTGCTATATGCGGCTTTACGAGAATCATCGCCACCAGAACAGGCAGACGCCTTTGCTGCCGTGGCTTTGTATGAATGTTAAAATCTCCTACCAATGTGACCGAAAACGTGATATTTTCAAGTCAATTGGCTTACAGCTCATAAACGGAACAATGGTCGAAGATTTCCATGACAAGCTTCTACAAATACCGTTAACACCAAAAATACCAGATTATTCCTTTACCCTATCACCATTAGTGAGGCCGCAGAGTGGGATGTCAAGGATAGAAACATACCTAACTTCCGTAATTGAGAAAGATGATCACACCTGGGCAGAGGATGCAAGAAAACGCTGGGAGCAGGACTTACGACTCTTAAACCATTTTTATGAAGATGTCGAAGAAGAAAACGAAAACTATGAAACGGAAAAACTCGCCTTAAAAGAACAATACGAACCAAAAATATCCATCTCCTTCATAAACGGAGGCCTTTTCTATCTAACCGACAAAGCTATATAAAGCTAAGGGTGTCTAGTACCATTTGAATACTTCACATGGTGCCTGACACCTTAAAATTACTTTGCCGAAAAAATAAAAAATATTTTTGAAAATAAAGAAGGATAAGCAGGAACGCTGTCGAATATTATCAAATGAAAAATAATAAAGGCGGTGGTACCTATTGTTAGCTCGATAGAAATCTTAGCAAATCGAATTATTGCAGATGCGGCACGGAACCAGGCAACAGACATTCACATTATACCAAGGAAGAATGACACACTCATTCAAATACGATTAACCAACAAACTCATTCCCCGACTATCCCTTCCAAAAGATGAATGCGACAGATTAATTTCACATTTTAAATTCACAGCCAATATGGATATCGGCGAAAGAAGACGGCCTCAAAGTGGAGCATTTTTCTGTGAGGTTGACGGACAATTAATGGGCTTAAGACTATCCACACTTCCTTCGAATAACAGAGAGAGCCTCGTCATCCGGCTCCTGCCACAGCAAGAACAAATCCCTTTTCACCAACTCTCACTATTCCCGTCAATGACACGAAAACTACTCGCCCTTCTCAAACATGCTCATGGACTAATCATTTTCACCGGGCCCACTGGCAGCGGCAAAACAACTACCCTTTATTCCCTTTTAAATGAAACAGCCCACCTATTTCACCGAAATGTCATCACACTCGAAGATCCCATTGAAAAAAACTATGACTCCGTCCTGCAAATACAAGTCAATGAAAAAGCAGGCGTAACATATGCAGCTGGTCTAAAGGCTATTCTTCGTCATGACCCTGACATTATTATGGTCGGTGAAATTCGCGATGCTGAGACGGCGAAAATTGCGGTAAGAGCTGCCTTAACAGGCCATCTCGTCCTCTCCACGATGCATACTCGCGATGCGAAGGGAGCTGTTTATCGCCTGCGAGAGTTTGGTGTGAATTGGTTAGAAGTTGAACAAACGCTGATTGCCATAACAGCACAAAGATTGGTTGAACTCTCCTGCCCTTTTTGTGAAGGGGACTGCACTCCTAGTTGCTATTCCTATGGCCGATGGAAACGTGCAAGTGTGTTTGAACTATTATCAGGAAGAAATTTACACGGTGTAATGAAGACTGCCCAAGGCGATAAAATAAATTCCCGTTACCGCACCTTAAAAGATGTAATAAACAAAGGGATTGCCCTTGGTTATATTCAAGAATCTGAATACGAGCGATTGGTGTATGATGATGAATCGTCATAAATGGAAAGTGAACGAACAGGCGAATTTCTTGAGAAGAATTGGTGAACTTTTGGCAAGAGGATATCCAATTGCACTTGCAATTGAGTCCATAGCATTACAATTACCCTCAAAACGAAAGGAGGAACTTAATGATTGTTTAGAAGAATTGAAAAAAGGTCAACCATTTCATGTTGCCTTAAACAATCTGGGCTTCCAAAAAGACTTAGTCGGTTATGTCTATTTTGCCGAACAACATGGCTGCTTTGCGGATGCTCTGCTGGAGGGAAGTGAACTTGCATTACTTAAGGATAAAGATTTACACAAGCTTCTAAAACTGCTTCAGTATCCTGCAGTGCTTATCATCATTACAGGCTTTCTATTTATTTTCGTAGAAAATACATTACTGCCAAGGTTCACAAGTCTTTTTTCGTCCCTTGGTCTAGAAGCAAATTTTTTCATGAATGTCATTTACACTTTTGATCGTTATTTTCCGATTGTGATCAGCATCTTGCTTTTTATCCTACTTTTGGGAGCAATTTATTACTTGCTTATATTTCGAAAGCTCTCCATCCTAAAACAAAGGGTCCATCTAGTTCGCATTCCTATTGTTGGCAGAATCCTCAAATTATTGTTTACTCACTACTTTTCTATTCAACTAAGCTTCTTACTTTCGGGTGGGTTATCTGTTTCCGAAGCACTACTACTCTTTGAACAGAATCTCAGACATCCTTTTTACAGTCACTTAGCTACCGCAATTAAAAGCAAACTTATTACCGGAGAAAGATTGGAGTCAATTTTGGCAACGATGTTATTCTTCGAAAAAGAATTTCCGATGATTGTAAAACATGGACAAGAAAATGGAAAGTTGGAGCAGGAGCTGCTATTTTTCAGCAGGCACTGTATTACAATCATGGAAGAAATGATTCAAAAACGATTATCAACCATTCAGCCTATTCTTTATATTATTATTGGATTCCTTGTGGTATCGATGTATTTAGCTATTCTTTTACCCATGTTTCACCTACTTGATGGTATTTAAAAAAATGGAGGTTGTTAGAATGATGAAAAATGAAAAGGGTTTTACATTAATAGAAATGATGATTGTTATGCTGGTAATCTCAGTGCTGTTAATTATTACAATCCCAAACGTTGCCAAACATAATTCAAATATCAACAAGAAAGGTTGTGAGGCCTACGTTAAAATGGTCCAAGCTCAAGTTCAAGCATATGAAATGGATAAGAACAAAGTCCCTACAATTGAAGAACTAAAAGCAGAAGGATATTTAAAGCCAGATGCTACGGGTTGTCCTAATGGTAATACAGTTGCAATAGATGCTGAAGGTAATGTAACCTCAATTGCAAAAGTAACTAATCCCTAATGAAAAACGATCAAAACGGCTTCACTTTAATTGAGTCCTTGTTAGTTCTCTCCATCTTCATGATTATCTCCTCAATTACAGTTTTCTCCTTAAAACCACAGCGCTCAGTCCTGGAGGATGAGGCCTTTTTAACCCAATTTAAAGCAGACCTATATTATTCACAACAATATGCTATATCTCATCAACATGAAGTATCCGTTGTTATTCTTCCATCGCAGTATAAGTATTACATGCTATTGAGACCCGAACTGCCGCCAATCGTTATTCGAAATTACTCAAAAAATATTATTCTTGCTACAAGTACTCTACCCTTATATTTCAAATTCCTAAACGATGGAAATGTGAACCAGTTTGGTACTTTACTCATCCAAACCAATAATAATACCTATCAAATGACCGTGTTAATTGGAAAGGGACGGTTTTATGTTAAGTAGTTCTAAAGGCTATTTTCTGCTTGAGCTTCTACTTTCCTTATCAGCCTTGTTTTTACTTAGTTTGTTTTTACTGCCATTATTGACCGAACTAAGAGAACAATCCCGACAATTGGAATTAGAATATAAGGCCCGACAGTTGATGTACGAAGAATTACAAGCGAATTTAGTCAGTAATTGGGGAACATCATTTTCCACTACTATTCAAAACGGAATTGAATATCAAATCATTTGGAAAGAAAGTGAGTTGGCGGGACAAAAGGAGGTGTGTGTGAGAGTTGAAAAAAATTCGTTCCTTCCGGAAGTCGAAGTCTGTGGGCTGCTTGAATGAAGATGCCTTTACACTCATTGAAGTGCTTATTTCTTTTTCTATTTTCACAACAATTATTTTTTTTATGACACCATTATTCCAAATAATTCTTAATAATAAGGATACGGAGGCAGCTTTACAGACAATGGAGTGGGATGTATTTTCGAGCCAAATAAAAAAGGAGATCCGGCTTTCCAGCCGTGCAGAGGTCATCTCGAATCGGTTAATTCTAACAAAAGAAGCAGAAACCATTCAGTATGAAAAGTACGGAACGAACCTTAGGCGCCGTGTGAATTCAACTGGTCACGAAATACTCCTACAAAATGTTTCACAGTATTCGTTCACACTCATAAATAATGCTGTTAAAATCGATGTAACTGACCTATGGGGAAGAAAATATTCAGTTACTGCATTCTCAATGGGAAATTGGCTGAATATCCCATGATAAATAATGAGAAAGGCTTTACCTACCCACTTACCTTATGCCTTCTAATCATTTTTTTATTATTTCTTTCGGGCCGAATTGAAGTATTGTTATCCGAAAGAAAAATGGCACACGAAACGAATACAATCATGCTCGAGGAGTATTATTTCCTCTCGTCAGTAAAAAAAGTTGAAGCAATATATCAAAAGACTGGCAACCTGCCTGCCAAAGGCACGATTACGTTTGTAAAGGGAACCATGGATTACCAAACTGAAACACCCATTGGGTATATTCAAAAGGTCAATTTCACATTGCACCTCAATATTGATGGTATAACAGCTAACGGCAGGGGATATTTTGATTCACGAACCAAACGATTATCCAAATGGCTTGAATTGAAATAATTAAATATGGGCATACTTGTACATGAAAATTAAAGGCAGGTGCGTGTCCATGAAAACCAATGACTATGTAAAATACATGACTCAAACGATCGTAAAATATGCAGATCAACCAAAGGATGAAAGGAAACGTCTTCGTATCGAACGAAAAGAAACAAAAGCCTCTTTCTGGTATCGTTGGTTCGGTATTCTTCCATACATCCTCTATTTTGAAGTTAAAAAGAGACGAAAAATGTAACTTCTCAAAATTCCTTATTTTCCTAAAATAATTATACTTTTACTGTTGACAAATGACTTTATTACCGAACTTTGTTGTCTGTTAATATATTGTTACAATATAAAGTCGCTAATTGTGAACATTTTCTAAACATACTGTGTTAACATTGTTAACCTCATTCCCATGATTCAAGGGCTGTATTATAATGGAATAAATTATGGGGGTCCGAGGTGAACAATGATGGAACAAACATTAAAGATAACAAATGTTTTATCAGATCCAACACGGTACTATATTTATCAATACATTACCAAACGGCATCAAGAAGTAACCGTACAAGAAGTGGCAGAAAACTTTAATATTCATCCAAATGTTGCACGATTGCATTTATCAAAACTTGAAGATGTGAATATGTTAGTGTCTGAAACGAAGAAAACTGGTAAAGGCGGCAGACCGAGTAGACTGTATCGTCTATCAGATGATGTAATACAGCTGCATTTTCCATTTCGTGACTACATGCTCTTATCTAAAGTCGCAATCCAAACCATGATTTCTCTTGGAGAGGTTGGAAGAAAAGCACTTTTCCTTACTGGAAAACGTTTTGGTGCAGAGCTGATTGAACAAGAAAAGGCAAAAAGAGCGTTTGGAGAGGAATTAGAATTTGACCAAAAGCTAACAATATTAAAAAGTGCCGCAACTCTTGCAGGTTTTTATCCTGAATTTGAAGCAAATGGCGATAAAACAAAAATTTATTTCCAAATTTTCAATTGTCCATTTAAAGAAGTGGCAGAAGATCATTCGGAAACAGTTTGTAGTATGCACCATGAATTTTTGAAGGGGATGTTTGGAGCACTTTTTGAATCAGTTGAGTTAATTGAAAAAGATAATATTATTTCTGGATGTGAAACTTGTTCATATCAAGCGCTTGTAACAAACTAATTCGAAACCATTATTTACATTGTACCTCCTTTTACTTTATAATATTGTAATGATGGGATCGCAGGGTAAAAGGAGGGATACATATGGATCGCATGTTCAGAGTTTGTGGTTTCTGGACGGGCATTTTTACAGTAATGTTTTATCTAGGTGATCTGGATAAGACGGCAATGTTATTCTTAGCCCAAACAGGTTTTTTCGTTCTGCTTAGCTATCTAAAACTATCCGAGCGCATGTATTTGTGGGTATTCGGAGCATATTTAACAGTTTTCTTCGCAGGCTTCACTTATTGGACAACGTTCATGATGGTGCCTGGTGCAGGACACTAAGTAACAATTAGAAAAAAACGCCGGAAAACTCCGGCGTTTTTTCTTTATTCGATGAAAATATCACTCAATTTTAATTTAACCTCTTTTTGCTGGATAACCACATGAAAATAGGAACTCATCCCTGAGGGCATAATCAAACTGCGAATCGCTCTATTCCGTTTGCTTACCTCCGAAAAGGGATTGGGATCATAATGGTTAGCTAATTCTTTCAGAATGCCTGCTTGTAATAAAAACTCATCCTGCCTCAGCTTTGAAATAAATTCTAAGTTTTCCTTTTCACCCTTTTGAATAAGATAATCAAAATGGATATGTGTTGTGATATCCATTTCGCCAGGATTTTGCAAGATATCATCAATCATCTGATGCTGATAATAACCTCTCAAACTCCCCTTTACTCTTCTAGGGTCCATCCACTCTTCATTTGTATAACCATAATCAGCTGTTACTACAATCCCTTTTAACAATGTACGGGAGATTCCCTTTATCATCTCCACCATGGCTAACGGGACCTCCAACCGCTGCTTTTCCTTTAATTCAATCTGGCTTTCCTTTAAAAACATTTTGATATCTGCATTGGTTAAAGGAACCTTTTGCTCATACAGTTGATTGTTTCGAATGCCTATCATAACTTCATGAAGTTCCTCGTTTTCTTTTTCAATGACATGAACAGGTAATGCATCAAAGAGTTCGTTAGAAAAAATCATTCCTTCAAATGCGGTAACTTCGTTAATGTTCTCTACTTGGACAATGGGAAAATCGTCCATTAACAAATCTTGTTGCAGTTTGCGATGAAAAGGACTGCTTTCAACTATTATATAGGTTAATGGGGTTTGAATCGTTTCCTTCCATTCCTGTAAAAATGCTTTGGCAAAACGTCCATTTCCAGCACCTATTTCACAAAAAACGGGGTTAAGTTGTGCCCGATTACATATTTGAGAAAACCACTTTGCTATCATTCTTCCGTATATATCAGAAATATTACTTGTCGTTATGAAGTCTCCTTGCCGTCCAATTTTTTGTTTATCCCTCATATAATAGCCAAATTCAGGATGATACAATGCTGCACCAATATATTTTTCGTAGGTGATTAACTCATTGGGTGAATTTGAAAATAATGTATTAAAAAATGTGTTCATATATGCTCCTTTTCAAATAAACACTATTGACACAGTGAAAACTTTATAATATTGTTAGGATAGTAGCTTAAACTTTATCCCCTCCCATATTAGAATAGAATATCCCCCAGAAAAACCCTTCTCATTTCGGAGAAGGGTTTTTCTATATTGTCTCCCCTAATTGCTAAAATCCATTTAAAAACGGATTACTGTCCATTTCTGCACCAATGGTTGTCACAGGTCCATGACCAGATAATACATACGTTTCCTCAGGTAATACAAGCAGCTTATCGTGTATACTTTTTAATAACAGTGATGCGTTCCCTTCCCTCAGGTCTGTACGGCCAATGCTACCTTGAAAAAGGGCATCTCCAGAGATAACAAATCCTTGCTCCTCAAAATAACAAGAGATACTTCCTGGTGAATGACCAGGGGTATGAAAAATACTAAATTCAAAATCACCAATTTTCATAACGCCTTCATTTTTAATGATTTGATCAGCAGGATTGACTCTTAATGAATCTTGAATCATAAAGAATTGTGAACCATTTAGTGCGGGGTCACCAAGCCAGTTTTCTTCCTTTTTGTGAAGATAGACTGGAATTTTATAAAAGTCCCTTACTTCATCGACACCCCCGATATGATCAAAGTGTGCATGAGTAAGGATAATGGCAAGAGGTTTCAGTTTTCTATTATTCAACAACTGAATTAGCTTTTTCCCTTCACTGCCGGGATCAAAAATTAAACATGAACGGTCTGAATTTTCTACGATGTAACAGTTAGTTTGAAGTGCTCCCAATGGGATTTGCTGCCATTTCATATTTTTGTACCTCCAATTGAATTTGCGATATCATTATTTTACACTATGTATTAAGCAGAGAGAAAGAATACAAATTCACCCGAGTTCTTTTTTGCTCTCGACAAATGAAAGAAAAAAATATAAAATAAGAATCGAATGTAAATAATATAGGTACATAATTTTCTTAAATTTGTTTGATGTATGCCTGCTTATAATAATAAAAGGGGGGATTTCCATGGGTTTAGTAATTATTTTTGCTCTCGTAACCATACTTGCAGCTTTCGGTGGATTATCAGCACTAAAGAATAAAAATTTCTTAGCTGCATTTTGGGGTGTAGCTTCATTTGTGGTTTTTGGTTGGTTTACAGTTATGACCATCATCAATTCTGGATTTCCAACAGGAACTCACTAAGAGTTTTAAAAGACTGCCAACCGGCAGTCTTTTTATTTTGAATGGATTGGAGTGTCCAGCTACACCCATATATTAATCCTCATTTAAAAGGTTGGTTACCCTCTCTACTTTATACTCCATACTCCGCTGAACATCTCTCCTGTCATCAATACGAATCGTTGTAGCGACCCGCTGGATACCTTCAGAAAAGGGTACTTCGTGCATTTCTTGGATAACTTCAAATAAAACGGAAAGTTCACCTTCGATAATGGTATTCATGGGTGTTAATTGAAAACGTATTTTCCCTTCCTCTTGATTTTTTTTCAAAACCTTTTGAATACTTGCTACATATTTACTAACACTAGGAGTTTCTGTTCCAATTGGAATTACAGTTACATCTACTATAGCCATGACTGAATACCTTCCTCTTTAAGTTTTTGATTCAACGTGATTTTATCATAACTGAAGAATAAAATAAAAAAATGACACTGTCCATACTAGTGTCATTCCTTTATCAATTCATATAATTTCTTTCCATCAAGATCGATAATTTTTTCATATCGATTCCCATACAAGAGAGCCTCACCAGTTGGTGATAGTATCATTGGCTCGTTTTCTAAACCATCCATGATTAGGTTGCTGCGCCCATTCTTAAGATTATAAGTAAAAAGTTGGAAACCCTCTGAATAAGTATCCGATTCTCCACCTGATAGAGGCTTTAAGGTAGTAAATAGGCTTTTTTCTTCATTATAATCATAAAAAGGAACTAACCAATCAGAATACTTTGTTAACTGCGGCATGGAAAAAGTAAATAGTTTACGTAATTTGTTATCAAAAAATGAATAACTAGACATGGATTGTTTTTTTTCATTTATGGTGATTGTCATGAGTAAGTCAGGAAAGGCAGAAAAATTTATTACTGATGGAAACAAATTCTTCTCGATCCCAGTTTCTAAATTTCTACCAGTAAGTGGTGCTAATAAGGTTGGCTGATCTTCAATCCAATTAATCCAAGCTATCTGATTAACAGTTATCCACTTCATAAAAGGCTGAGGCACATTAAGTTCAGATGTGGTAGATTGTCCCAAGTCTAGTAAAAACACTTGAAAACTCCAATCCTCTGCAAATTTAGTTACTAAAATCTGAGATTCATTATATGGGTTCCATTCAAAGGCTAATTCATAGGATGGAAAATCCTTTTGAAGGAGTACGCTCCCATTCGTATCAATTATTGTAACCAATCCTTCAGATGGTGATTGCGAAGCATGGATAAGAATGCTTTTTTGGGAAGGACTAATTTGTACGTTGATGACGGGATATTCACTTTTATATATTAATTCACTTTTACCTGTAAAGAGATTGTAGCGGTATATACTTGAAGTTTGTTCTAGATTCGTAATATAGAGGACTTGTTTCTCAGAAAGCCAGCCGGCGAGTTTGGAAAATTCACCTTCTGGAATTGCAATCGGTAATTTCCACTTATCTCCAGAAGTTGTGGTAACTGGAGGTTTAGGCTTTTCATTTTTAACAGGCACTTTTTGTTTTACTTGCTCGTTTTGAGAGCATGCACCTAAGATGAGGATTAATATAAATAAATAGAGGACCAGAAACATGGGATTTAGGTTACTATTCCTTTTCACATTAATCAATATTTCCTCCTCTCTTATTCTCTCTCATAAATAAGTACGTTTTTTGAACTATAATATTTCAATATTATAGCAAATTTTGCGGAAAGTAATAAAGGAAAAACCGTATCAATGCGGATTTTCCTTTATTAGACTATTGATTCAATTTATTTTTGATAAGCCATGCAGCACCAAGTACACCTGCATCATTTCCAAGGGTAGCTAATGCGAGTTTTGTTGAGTCACGAACTGCTGAAAAAGCAAACTTCTCAAAATTACTTATTACTGGATTTAATAAAATATCGCCAGCTTTAGAAACACCGCCACCTAGAACAATTTTTTCCGGATTTAGTGTATTGGCAATACTAGCTAACGCAAAACCTAAGTGAAAGGATACCTCATTCAATACGGTCTGAGCCAAGCGATCATTGTTGCGCGCTGCATCAAAGACATCTTTAGCTGTAATCGTGTTATTCTCAACCATTTTTGAAGTTAATTCACTTTGTATCCCCTTAGCAAGTTCCGTTCGGGCTAGGCGTACAATTCCTGTTGCAGAAGCCACTGTTTCAAGACACCCCGTTTTCCCACAGTTACATTGTGCTCCATCAAACGGAATAGCAGTAATATGACCGATTTCACCAGCTGCACCATTAATACCTTGAACAACTTTTCCACCAGCAATAACACCTCCGCCGACACCTGTTCCAAGGGTAACACAAACAAGATCCTTCGCTCCATTGCCTGCACCCATCCACATTTCACCCAACGCTGCACAATTCGCGTCATTTTCAATCGCAGCTGGGAGCGATGTTGCAGTCTCAAGACTATTCTTTAGAGGATAATTATTAGGCCAGCCTAAATTTACAACATTTAAAAGTATTCCCTCTTCATAGTTAACCGGACCGGGTGCCCCCATACCAATTCCTAGTAAATGATCTTTTGTTTGACCATGTTCCTTTAGTTTTTCATCAATTGCAATTGAGATATTAGTGGTTATGTTTTTTCCTTCATCCGTATTATCCGTTGGTATTTCCCACTTATGAACGATCTCGCCATCCATTGTTATAAAAGCTAATTTAGTCGTTGTACCACCAAGATCAACACCAACAATCCATTGTTTCGACAATAAAATCACCTATCTTATTTTTGACTTTTTTCTTTTTGAAATTGAATTTCATGCCTCAAAATTAATAAAGCTGTTTGAAATTCTCTTGGTTCTATTAGTTGTGACTGATACAATTCCTTTAATTCCATTTCCATCAATTCAAGGTCGGCTACTCTATCGCCAATATAAATTAATGTTCCAAATCTCTTTAAAAATTGTTGAATATCATAAATTGTTTTCATACTATATCTCCTAATTATTTAATGGAGAAAAAAATATTATCCAAGAAAAAGTATAACCCAACCAGTCATCTATCCTCAAGAAAATATAATCTTAGTTTTAGAGAAACTTCACTCCTGCGGTCCATTATTAGAAGATTGGAGTTGGCGATTAATCTCTTGTAGTAAATCAGCATAATTCTGTTGATTCGGATTAAGCTTCATAGCCTGTTGTACATTTTCTTTAGCTTCTTCCAATTCTTTTTGTTCGAGGTTAATAAGTGCTAAATTAAAGAACGCCTCATCAAAACTTGGGTCAAGTTTTATTGCCTTTTCTAGATGTGTCTTGGCTTCAGAGAGCATATCCTTCTTAATTTCTACAAAGGATAAGAGAAAATAAGTTTTCTCCGATACATTCACAGCATTTTTTTCAGATTCCTTTAATACCTTATATGCCTTATCATAATTGTTTTGTTTTATATATTCCTGGGCCATTAACAAACTGGAGTTTTCATCATGAGATTTTCCAGACGCACTGTAACCGTATGTTAAAGAACCCCACAACAGTGCGGCGGACGCCATTAAAAATAAAAATTGCAGCAGTAATTTTTTCTTTTTCGGCAAGTGGACAACACCCGCGGCGAGGAATCCCCCAACCAATCCGCCTAGATGTCCAGCATTATCTATTCCGGATGCAGAGAACCCAATCATCAAATTTATTCCGAGCACAACAAGTAAATTTACTCCCATTGTTCGGAAAAATAATCTCGGGTAAATAACTCCAAAATAAAGTAACGCACCAAAACAGCCAAAAATTGCCCCACTGGCCCCCGCTGATAAGTTCGTACTAAAGATGAAACTGGCAATAAAGCCTGTAACTCCGGCAAATAAGTAAATCACTAAAAACCGAAGGCTGCCAAAAATTCTTTCTACTTCTATACCAAGAAAGTATAATGCTAATGTATTCATGGCTAGATGGACAAAACCAATATGAAGAAAAACCGGTGTTATAAATCTCCACCATTCCCCATCAATAATCAATTGATTGACTTTTGCTCCATATTTTATCAAAGTGGAAGTATTGGTGCTCCCACCATGAACTTGAAGCCAGAAAAAAACAGCAAGCTGTATCGCAATGAATACATAAGTAAAGAATGGTTTACCACTTAATAGAATTTCTCTTTCCGTCTTTACTTTTTTTATCGCATAATCCAATGAGGCTTTCTTCATTAACTCAACATCTTCTTCTGAATAGTCTTCTTTTATAGAAAAAGAAAAATCATGCGAAAGCCTCTCTGATAAACGTCTGAACCCTTCCTCGTATTGCCCCTGTGCAATTAGAATTGAAGTAACCATGGTCTTATTTCCATCCGAATGGACAAAAGGCTTCGTAAGACGAAATTCGTATTCATCAACAGGCGGAAATTCACTGACGTAGATGTTAACAACATTCAACTCATGACGGCCAATTTGTTTTCGGACTCTTTCCCCATTGGCAGCAGTAAACTCAATATCCCGCTGCATGGCATTACTCCAATCCAAATTATGATGCAGTATACGAATGATCGGTGCTTTTTTATTTTCAAGCTTTTCGAGCCATAATTCTTTTTGATTTTCAAATAATTGAATAATACGATAACCATGACTAGATATCAATAAATTGGCCAACTTCCAAAAGATGAATCCTTCTCTATTACTCATTTCCCCCCAACTTCCTATGTAAGAATAAGCTTCAGGTAAACCTGCTTTCATTTTATTCGCCTTTCCCGCTTCTCTTTCATTATAAACGAAATCTCTCGTTACAATAATTAAACAAGTTGATTATTTTTGCTGCCACCTCTCAAAATTAAAACAAAAAAACCATCTGTGGTTTTCACCATTCAGATGGTCTTCCAAACATCGATTGCATCATTTTTTGCTTTACTCCTGGAAAACTCATAACTGAGCCTACTGCAATTCTGCGCATCCAACTAGACCCGAGCAGGACATTAATAAGTCGGAATTTGTACTTATAAACCAAATACCCTATAGAACCAATCATTAATATGGATGTTAATATGCGAGACATCATCATCCCTCCTGTATCTATTTTGTGATGATAACGATTAAATTATCCAATAAAAATGATTGAATTCTGATTAATAATTTTTAAAAACAGGCTCCATTGTTTTCTTTAATACATTCACTGAATTCTCGAATTTTGCTTGCTCTTCTTGATTTAAATTCAGTTCAACTACTTGTCTAACTCCCTCACGATTAACTACAGCCGGAACGCCAATATAAATATCATTTTGTCCGTATTCTCCATCTAGATAAGTGGAGACAGTGAGGACTGAATTTTCATCACGGAGAATCGCTTTGGTCAATCTGACCAGGCCCATAGCAATTCCATAATAGGTTGCACCTTTTCGTTCAATGATTTGGTAAGCAGCATCCCGAACATTTAGAAAGATTTGATCAAGGTCCTTTTGTTTAAAACCTGTTTTGTTTTTTGACCAATCACTGATGGAAGTTCCAGCAATATCTGCATTGCTCCACACAGGCAATTCTGTATCTCCATGTTCTCCAATTATATAGGCATGCACGTTGCGGGTGTCCACATCAAAATAATCACCCAATAAAAACCGAAATCGTGCTGTATCTAAAATCGTCCCTGAACCAATTACCCGTTCTTTTGGTAAACCTGAGAATTTCCAAACCGCATATGTTAAAATATCCACTGGATTTGTGGCCACAAGGAAAATACCGTCGAAACCACTTGCCATAATTTCGTCCACGATTCCTTTAAAAATTCTTGTATTCTTTTCTACCAAGTCTAGCCTTGTCTCCCCTGGCTTTTGGTTTGCACCTGCTGTGATCACGACAAGGTCAGCCTGCCCGCAATCCTGATAACTCCCAAACCATATTTTTGTTCGCGATGGAGAGAATGGTAATCCATGATTTAAATCCATTGCGTCTCCTTCTGCCTTTTCCTTATTTAAATCAATTAAAACTAGTTCTTCGGTGATCCCCTGATTTAAAAGTGCAAAAGCATAGCTTGATCCAACAAATCCAGTTCCTATAAGGGCAACTCTATTTACGCGGCGATTTACCATGACCATTCCTCCATGTAAAAGTATGATAATAATAGTATTAAAAGTTCATTTTGATAGGCTGAGTTATTTATTTAAATACGTGATGACGATTGCAAGCAGCGCAGCAATAAAGCCAGAAATAAAATTCACCATATCATTATCTACATAGACCATCCCTTTTATTTTAGTGGTCGGTAACGTACAATGACTCTTCTTCTCAGTTTCAATACCACATTGTCCACATACATATACCTGCTGATAAAAGGCACCAATCAACGTATCAATAACATTCCCGAGATAACCAAATAAAAAGACCAGACAAGTTAAAAATAGACCTAAATCAAAAAGCCAAAATCCAATAATCGAAATGAGTAAAGAGCCTGCAAGTGAAGCCGCACTTCCTAAAAAACTAATCGCTCCAGATGTCCCCTTTTCGACTCGCTTAAAGGTACGTATGTATAAGGGGGCCTGTTTACTTAAACTGCCAATTTCCGAAGCCCATGTATCAGAATTTGCACTTGCGAGACAGACTAAAAAACCAATTAACCAAATCGTATCATGATTAAAATAATAAATGATACTGAAAAGCCCCGCAGCACCTCCATTCGCAGCAACTTGACGCCAGTCTCTTGTACCGCCTTTTGCCAACTTTTCTTCTATTATGTACTTTGAACTACTCTTATATTTTGACCAAAAAGTTGATGAGGCAAAAAAAGCACCAAGCAGGTAAAGACCATTTATACCGAATCCTAAATAAACGGCTAGTCCAACAATACTTGCTGCCAAGGCACCCGATCGGGTCAAGGATTTAGAGTGATAACCTGAAGCAGCTCCTAACAGGATAAAAATGAAGATAATAATGGCTTCAATCATCTTATTTTGATAACCTCATCGTTTGTAATAATTTTCGAAACAGGAATATCATGGTCCTCCACATGAAACTGTGGGACCAGCTGTTCAGCAAAGGCAAGTGAAAGGGTTTTACCACTATAATTTTGTAAATATCGATCATAAAAACCCCCTCCAAAACCCAAACGGTAGCCTTCACGGGTATAGGCCAAACCTGGAACAATGATTAAGTCAATGCTATCAGCGCTCATTTGATTAGTTAATGCCTCAATTGGCTCTAATAGACCATAATATACTGTTTCGAGTTGTGAAAAATCAGTGATTCTTCTAAAAGTCATTTTCTTTTCCTTGGGGTCACATTTTGGAACAACCACTTGTTTCCCTAATTCCCATGCTCTCTCAATAATTTGATATGTATCAACTTCTGGCTTTTTCGATATCGTTACTCCAATCACTTGTGCTTGCTTCCAATCTGAATCCTCATAAAGTCTGCACGCAATTTTATTTGAATGATCTTCATATATAGGTTTTGTAAGACTGGAAAGTTGCTCTTTCATATCTTTACGAATAGACACTTTATTATTCATCACAGATAACCTCACATTATATTTTTGGACAACAAAAAAAGCAGCAGGAAGCCCTACTGCTTATTTTGTTTCACGATGTGCTGTTGTACGTTTTTCTCTTGGGCAATATTTCTTAAGCTCAAGACGATCTGGATTATTACGTTTATTTTTTGTTGAAATATAGTTACGATCTCCACATTCAGTGCAAGCTAATGTAATATTCACGCGCATGTTTATTTCCCTCCAAACAATTAAGCATTTCATTCATACGACTTATCCATAATATCATTTTTTAAAAGGAAATGCTAGTATGTTTTTTTTAGATAATTATTGGATTGATTTTGTTTATTTTAGCTCTGTTAAACGTGCCCTGTTGATTTCCGCTCCAGGCACTTCGCTTTCCGCGGGTGGCCCGGGGAGCCTCCTCGTCGCTGCGCTCCTGCGGGGTCTCCCCTGCCCCGTTCTCCCGCAGGAGTCTTCGTGCCTTCCACTCCAATCAAAATGGTGCCCAAAAAATACAATAAGCTTTAACATAGGCTTATTTTAAAAGGGCTTGCTCCATTGAGAGTAATTCGTTTTTATTGGAACCTGATATCGTCCACGTGTTCATTTTTCCAATCTCATGCGGACCTAACGACATTTTTATTGAAAAAATACTAGAAGCAGGCGTTTTAGCCATTGGCAGGTAATTTAGGCTCCCTATTTGAAGAGAACTCCATATTTGATCAGTAAAAACCTTCCATTGCGGCATGGCCGTGTATTCCTTCATTCCAACTCCATTATGTTCTCCATTAACCAAGTAAATATTATTATTTGCATGATGAAAGATTCTTTTATCTGTCGGTGATACAAAGACAAGATTATCTTGAATAACCATTGGATAGTAATGCATGGCCAAAACTTTAATTTCTTTCGTTTCCTTGCTGTGATTACTAATATAGACACTTGAATATTGTATTTTGGAGTGGGGTTGCTCCTGTTTCACTTTGATAACAATTCCTTCATTATGTAAGACCTTTTCCTTACAATCTTGGAGCCAAAAGTATTTTCCGTTAACCCATAAACCGGGAATAAACTGAAGTGTTTCCTGTGGAAGTTGGGGACTAGGTTTCATTTGTTGTAGCTGCTCAATTATATTCATCGAATTACACCTTTTTATTCATTATTTAGTGTTTCATTTGTTTTATTAGAAGATACACATTTGTTTAATTGATACATACTACTATGATCCAGCCATTTTGGCAGATGCTCTTCATATTGCTTCAGTTGAATTAGATCATAATTGATGTCAGTTCGATTTGGTATTTCCATCATTGGAGTGTAAATGATATTGGAGCGAAACAGTGGAAAAAATTCCTTATCCGAAATATTAATCCCTAATTCAGCTGCGTAGTTACGATTTGCGACTAACCCTTTAATGAACCAATGTCCATTTTGATACGGAACCTTGATTTCAAAAAAATGGTGAGCGTTTTTACCGGTAAAATCCAAATCTGTAACATCATAAATTCGGACAACTGTTGTCAGACGATCAAAACTTAGATGAAAATAGCGATCCATAATTGTTTGGGGTATGTTAGAAACTTCCCAGAAGAGAAGCATTTTACGGGGAGTAACTAGTTTAGCGACCATTTCCCCCTTAAGAGGAAAAAAGTCTGTAGATGGATGGTTTGTTATATTTCTGCCATCTCCTTTTAACTTAGTAGTTTCATCAACCATTTTGTCCTCCATTTCTGCAACTGAATAATATATGCACGAATTCTCTAATTATTCTTAATAGATGATAATTTAATCGTACCACCAGTTGCGACCGCGCACAATAAACGCAAATTGTCGTTTCTTGGAAGACTTTGGGATTCGTAATTTCCCATAAAGAAAAAAAAGATAAGGCAGAAAACTCCTTATCTTTTACAACGCTATGATTCATTAGGCATTTAAATTTACTCGGTTTCCTGTTACTAGGTAAATGACATGTTCGGCAATATTCGTTGAATGGTCTGCTATTCTCTCGATATATCTGCAAACAAATGCCAATTGAATAATTTGGTTGGTTGCATGTGGATTTTGTGGAATATGACTCAACAATTCTTGTATTAAACTTCCAAACATTTTATCCACTTCATCATCTTTTTCTGCACATTTTTTTGCAACCGTAATATCCTCTGAATAATAGGCCTGTATGGAATCCGAAACCATCTCCAAGGCCATTTCCATCATTTTTGGGATATCAATTATTTCTTTAAAATGCTTTTCATTTCCGATATGCAAGGCTGATTTAGCAATATTTACTGCAATATCCGCAAATCGCTCAACCTCAGATGAAACTTTTAAAGCTACATTTATTTTCCGAAGATCAGTCGCTACAGGTGATTGTCTTGCAATTAATAATAATGCCTTATCATTAATTTCATACTCTAACTCATCGATTTCATTATCACTATCGATGACCTGCTTGGCCTTTTCCATATCCTGATTAATAAGGGCAATCATCGCTTCTTTGATTGCATGCTCCGATTTCTCAGCCATTGTTAGAAGCAAATCTTTTAACTCTTTTAAATTATTATCAAAAATTGTCCTTGTACTCATAGTAGACACCTCATCATCCGAATCTTCCTGTAATGTATCCTTCAGTCCGTTCGTCTCTTGGATTTGAAAAAATTGTCGATGTTGAATCTAGTTCGATCAATTCACCCATTAAAAAGAATGCAGTCTTATCAGAAACCCTTGATGCCTGCTGCATGTTGTGGGTTACAATAACAATCGTATATTTTTCTTTTAATTCTAAAATCATCTCTTCAATCTTTAGCGTAGAAATTGGGTCTAGTGCAGAAGTTGGTTCATCCATTAATAACACTTCTGGTTTGGTTGCCAGTGCTCTTGCAATACATAACCTTTGCTGTTGTCCCCCTGATAGTCCTAAGGCAGGTGCGTGTAAACGGTCCTTGACTTCCTCCCATAGCGCCACATCCATTAGTGATTTAATGACAATTTCATCAAGATGCTTCTTTTTTGTGATCCCATGGACTCTTGGTCCATAGGCAACATTATCAAAAATAGATTGTGGAAAAGGATTTCCCTTCTGGAAAACCATGCCAACATGTTTACGTAGATCAACGAGATCCACTTTCTTGTCTAATATATTTTGGTCATTAATATTAATTTCGCCCGTCATTTTTACATTTGGGACCATATTAATCATTAAGTTTAGGGTTTTAATAAATGTAGATTTACCACATCCGGAAGGGCCGATGATAGCGGTAACCTCTTTTTTGTTTATCGGAAAATTGATGTTTTTTAATGCATGATGCTCACCATACCATAAATTCAGATCTTTTATATCAAAAACCTGTCTGGTTAATGTTGAATTTGCCACAATTTTTCCCCCTTATCCAAACCTTCCAGAGATATATTCCTCGGTCTTCTTAACAGATGGATTGGTAAAAATCTTTTCAGTATTATCATATTCAATGATATCACCGCTCAAAAAGAAAGCTGTTTTATCAGAAATACGAGATGCCTGTTGCATATTATGGGTAACGATGATTATTGAATATTCCTTTTTTAAATCAACGATTAAATCCTCCACTTTTGCATTGGATATTGGATCTAGCGCCGATGATGGCTCATCAAGAAGCATGACCGTAGGTTTCATAGCAATCGTCCTAGCAATGCAAAGTCGCTGCTGCTGCCCGCCTGAAAGAGATAGTGCAGATTTATGAAGCCTGTCCTTTACCTCTTCCCATAATGCAGCTTTTTTCAAACTCTCTTCCACAATTTCATCCAACTTGTTTTTCTTCTTGATTCCTGCAAACTTAAGGGCATGCGTAATATTTTCATAAATAGATTTTGGAAAAGGGTTGGGTTTTTGAAAAACCATCCCAATTTCCTTACGGAGAGCAACAACATCTATTTGCTCCGACAAGATATTAAGATCTTCATAAATGATTTCTCCCTCTGCCCTTGCACCTGGAATGAGATCATTCATTCGATTGATACTTCTTAAAAAAGTCGACTTACCACAACCTGATGGACCGATTAGGGCAGTAACAGAATTTTTTTCTATATCCATTGAAATTCCATTTACTGCACGTTTTTCTCCATAGAATATTTCTAAATTATTTACCTTTAACACAAGATCATTTTGTAATTGGCTGTTTGATCGAACAGCTTGGTTTACCATTTCCTTTTCCTCAAAAGCTGTAACCATCCTATCTCCCCTCCTTTTATTTAGATGCAGTAACTTTCTTATGAATCATACTTCCAATCCATCTTGCAAGTAAGTTAAATACTAATACCGATAGTACCAAAACAGCAGCCGACCCATTGGAAACTTCTTCAACATCAGGTATTAACCCTTGTGTGTTTACGGACCAAATGTGAACAGCAAGCGTTTCTGCCGGACGAAAGATATTTAATGGTGATTGAGGGGAAAATGGATTCCAGTTTGCGTAATCAAGTCTTGGTGTTGAAAGACCTGCAGTAAATAATAGCGCAGCTGCTTCCCCAAATACACGCCCTGCAGCAAGAATCGCTCCCGTTAAAATTGATGGAAAAGCACTAGGTAATAAAACAGTTTTTATCGTATGCCACTTGGTAATCCCTAACGCAAGACTTGCCTCTTTCAAATCTCTTGGGACTGCACGAATAGCATCCTCACTGACACGAACAATTACCGGCAAGTTGAAAACAGTTAATGCTAAGGCCCCTCCTAAAATGGTATAGCCCCAGCCTGTTAAATTAACGAACATTAATAAACCAAACATCCCAATAACAATAGATGGCAGCGAAGCTAAAACTTCTATACAAGAACGGATTATGTCTGTAATTTTTCCTGGCTTAGCATATTCCGCCATATAGATCCCTCCGCCTATACCTAACGGAAGGGCGATTAACATAGTAATAAATAATATATAGAACGAATTGAATAATTGGTCGCGAATGCCCCCACCGGCACGTACATTACTTGATGGAGTGGTTAAAAATTCAAGAGAAATATGTTTAAGTCCATTAACCAAAATATAATAAAATAAACCAACTAAAATAGAAATGATTATGATTGCAATGGTAATAAATACGCCTGTAGCAATTCGATCTGCAGTCTTACTGTTCATTACATTTTCCTCCTTGAAGATAGGTAGCGAATGAGGAGAATAAACGCAAACGACATGATTAATAAAATTAAGCCCATTGACCAAAGCGTATTATTTTCTACGCTACCATAGGTTGTATGGCCCATGTTTAGAGTAATAATGGTTGTTAAGGTTGCTGACGCATCTAGTAAGCTTGTTGGTAAGTCCCTTACGTTACCAATGACCATTTGAACTGCAAGGGCCTCTCCAAATGCTCTTGCCATACCTAGAACGATAGCAGTTAAGAGCGTAGGCAATGCAGCAGGAATTAATACTTTTCGTATCGTTTGCCAGCGAGTGGCGCCCAGAGCATACGAACCTTCTCGAAGATTTTTAGGCAATGAACTCATCGCATCCGTAGCAATTGTTGTTACTGTCGGCAATATCATGATTGATAAAACGATCGTACCTGATAGCAAGCTAAAACCCAGTCCGCCCACATGCTCCCGAATAAAGGGGACTAATACTGTAAGCCCGATGAAACCATAAACAACCGATGGAATTCCAACCAAAAGCTCTATGACAGGCTGTAAAATTTTTCTCCCCCATGAGGGTGCAATTTCCGTCATAAAAATCGCTCCGCCAATACCTAATGGTGCTGCAACTATGGCTGATAGAAAGGTTACCGCAAAGGATCCAAAAATAAACGGTAACGCCCCATATTCAGGTTTTGCTTGATTTGTAGGATTCCAGTGCGTACTGGTTATGAACTCAATAAGACTTACACCATTTTTTATAAAGGATTGTAACCCTTTTGACCCCAAGAAAATGGTGATTGAGATGGTTGCTGATATCATTATGACAGCACATAAGATAACGAGAATTTTCCCGCGTATTTCCCCATCCAGCCAATTTTTCTTAGACTTTAACAATCTATCTTTTGCAGGTTCTAATTTTTCCATAATGCACCAAACACCCCTAAAATACGTCATAATAGGGTAAATGCCTACTAACATTTACCCTTTTATATTCAACCTGTTGTTATAGGTCTTTTTGATTCCCTTCAGCATCGCGTTCTACTTTCATTTTTGTGACAGGAAGATATCCTTGTTCTTTTAACAAAGTGTTTTGGATATCATCAGACATTAAATAGTCAAGGAACGCTTTAGCAAGGTCAGTTGCCTCACCCTTTGTATATGAGTGTTGGTAAGCCCAAACTGGGAATTTACCAGATTGTACATTTTCTTCAGTTGGTTCTACTCCATCAATAGCAAGTGGAGTGACAGATTCATCAGTAAAGTATGAGAATGCAAGGTAACCAACAGCACCTTCAGTTTCGTTAATAATCTTTTTAACTGTGTTTGATGAGTCTTCCGTAATACCTTCAGCAGGTGTTGCGCCATCAAGTGCGAATTTATTGAATACTGCACGAGTTCCTGAAGAGTCAGGACGGTTTACTAGAACGATCTTTTGATCAGCACCGCCAAGTTCTTTCCAGTTAGTAATTTTTCCAGTGAAAACTTTAATTAAATCTGCTTTTTTGATATCTTTAATACCAACTTTAGGGTTAACAGCTGCAGTCATACCTACAACAGCTACTTTATGGTCAACAAGCTGATCCGCTGGGATACCTTCTTTTTCTTCAGCGAAGACGTCGGAGTTACCAATCTGTACTGATCCTTCAGCAACTTGCGATAAGCCTGTACCAGATCCACCCGCATTTACCTGAACATCGACATTCGGATTTTCAGCCATAAACTCTTCAGCAGCAGCTGCAACTAATGGCTGCATCGCAGAGGAACCTGAAACAGTTAACGAGCCAGAAAGTTCAGCGGTTTTGTTATCTTTATTTGAAGATCCTTCATTTTTATCAGTAGAAGCTCCTCCACCACATGCAGCAACAAATACCATTAACGCTGCTAGAGTAAGTGCTAGACTAAGTTTCTTATAACTTTTCATTGGTTTAATTCCCCCTGTGAATTTAGGTTTGTTTTTTATTTGCTCCGCCTTACATGTATAAGAATAAAGCTAAACTGTTAACTGAGTTTTAATCTTGTGTAAAGGTTTTGTAAATGAATGTTGAGTTTTTGTAAATATGCATAAAAAAACACCTGCCTCCGACTTGAGAGACAGGTGTTTGGGTTGTTGAATTTACTCGTTATTACTTGTGGTTTCTTCCTTTTGTTCAGATGTTGATTTTTTATCTTTTTCTTGACGCTCTTTCTTTAAATCAAAATAAGCATCCAAGACTCTTCGCCCTATTAGGTTATTAATACTTGGACCGCTGTTTCCTTGATATGCCCATGGTACGACAACTGCCATGGCTACCTCTGGATCATTTGCTGGTGCAAAGCTGACGAGACTGAGGTTCATTACTTCTGTGCCACGCTTTGATTTATCAGAACCATCATAAAAGGCCTGTGCTGTTCCTGTTTTTCCTGCAGGGGAATAATCTGCACTCTTAAAGTAACTTACTGCAGTACCGTCACCCACCTGCATGACCATTCGAAAACCTTCTTGAACCCGCTTAATCCATGATTCCTTCATATCTAATCGGTTTAATACTTTCGGTTGGATTTCCTCGACAATCGGGCCTAACTCATTATTTTCCATTACTGGCTCACGAATTTCCTTCACTAGATGAGGCTGGATACGATTCCCGCCATTTGCTATCGTGGAGACATACTGAGCGAGTTGGATTGGTGTATACGTATCATACTGACCAATCGATAGGAAAAGAAGTAAACCAGGAGTTCTTTCAGGACCTGGAAAGCCGCTCATCTCATTAGGCAGGTCTATCCCTGTACGAGTACCTAAACCAAACTGACTAAATGATTGCCGCATCGTATCAAAGGCTGAATAATCGAGCGGCAATGGTTGATTTGGTCGATACTGTCCACCCGCCATCGCAATGACAGTTTTCCACATATATACGTTGGAAGAAACCTGTAGTGCCCTTAAATCATTGATTCGGCCAAATGTTCTCCATGATGACATTACTGGTGAACTTGCAATTCTTAATGGCTCGTCTAATTGGGTAGAACCTGGTTGAATTGCCCCCGTTTTATAACCAGTTAAAATCGTTGCCCCTTTTACTGCAGACCCAACGTTGTAGGAAGTTGTAATATTTCCTCCAGCAAAGTCATTCATGACTGTTTTTCCTTTTTTATCTTTACTAATTTGTTTTCCAGCCAATGATAAGACTTCACCGGTATGGGGATCCATCAGAACGACGAAAGCACGATCGAGTAGGGCAGTATTTGGTTTTTGCTTTGCACTCCACATTTCTTCTTCGATGATATTTTCTACCTTCTTCTGAAGATCCATATCAATCGTTAAAACAAGGTCTTTACCTCTTTTGCCTTCTGAAACGACTTCTGTTGAAAGGATTTTTCCTGTCTTATCTGTTACATTTTTCACTTTTGCCTTTTGACCATGCAGGACATCCTCGTATTTCAATTCTAGATAACTTTTTCCGACTCGGTCATTTCTGCTGTAGTCACGTGCCATATATTTTTCTAATTGCTCTTTGGGAATCCCCGCTTCGGAGGTAGTAACATCGCCCAATATTGATTTCAACGTCTTCCCAAATACATACTTTCGTGTCCAATCCGTTGTTGTATCAACCCCAGGTAAATTTTCTAGGTTTTCACTGACTACCGCAAATTCTTCAGGTGTAACATCTTTGTTTTTTACAATTTGTGGTGTTAAAGCATAACCACTGTTAAAAACTCTATAGATTGCAAGAGTTTCAAGCTCTTCGCCAACAATACTTTTTACTTCTTTATCAGTTATTCGATCGATCTGAAGTTTATAAATTTGCTTATCGTCTAACTTTTCTTGTTTATAGAGTGCCCATTCTTTTTCAGTAATTTTTGCTTTTGCTTCTTCGGGATGTTTTAAAATCCAATAATCCTTTCTATCCCGAATAGGAACTTTTTTTGCATCTTCAGTTTTGTCAATGATTTTTGCCAATTTCGCTGCACTTTCCAACATTTCCTCTTGGGTTGTTTGTTGATATTTCGTGTAAGTAATTGCGTTTAATGGCGTATTATCAACAATAATTTTCCCATTACGGTCAAACATTTTCCCTCTTGGTACAGGGTTATTTACTGTAACATCTTCTGTCCGCTCAATTTCACGTTTAAAATCATCACCAAAAACAATTTGTAATTCACCAAGTCTAAGAATGAGAACAGAAAATAGCATGAATACCACAAAGAATAACATGTTTAAACGAAATGGCACATGTTCCTTCTTTTTTTTCTTTTTATTATTCAAGGGATAAAAACACTTCCTTTTTCACGGCTTAAGCTTAACTTTCTCTATTTTATAGGATAAGTCTGCTTTTTTCTATGAAAAACCCTTACCAATTTCTAAGGTAGAAATACCAAAGAAAAAAAGGCGCTGAGTAATTAATTTACTCAACGCATTCCGGGACTGGTAGGTGTACCCTTTTAAGAAAAAAATAGATGCATGTATGCCCAGCACCCAAAAAGAGAAGGAGAATGGGAATACTGTTTTCAGCTTTAAACCAAGTGATAGCTGCTAAAAAGGATAATATAGATACAATCCTGCCGAGATTTAAGTATATTTCTCTGACGACAATATATTCAATCCTCATTTCTGCAGCCTTCCATCCGGTTCCAATAACATCGTATGTAGTTGACATATACGGGACGAGTAAAAGCGGATAAGCGATTGCAATCATCCCGCCATAGATTAGCAATTTGATGAAATTAACGTCCCAAACAATTATCAGAACAGCTGCATATAAAAGAATCCCACCGATTAGAATCGCTTTTTTTCGATTTTTTTGTTTAATTAATCGTGAAGCAAAATAATAGGCTACAAATGATACGCCTGAATTAAGGAGACCAAATGTACCTAGAGACAATTCACTTCCCGTCGAAAGGTAAACAAAAACAGAGATAACAAATGCAAAGGTACCCTCCCTCAAACCTTGAAAGAAGTTAGCATTTGTAATTAAACGCCAATTTTCATTTTGTTTTCTTTCATGTAGAATTTGCATAAAGCAATAGCTGCCTGATGATGGACGTGGTTTCAAAGAAAAGCTCATAAAAACCGCTAGAGCGAATAATGCGAGTGAGAGCCCAAAAACAATCGTGTAACCAGTATACTTTTCAAATCTTGTAATGATGATACCTGCCGCGATGGGGCCAATCATTCCCCCGGCAGATGATAATATCCCTAAAAATCCATTAAAAAAATCTCTCGTGTCTGGTTCGGTAATTTCAAATGTTAACACATTGTAGGCTAGCCAATAAAAACCATACCCTACTCCTAAAAAACTTCCTAAGAGAAGTAAATAGGTTGAAGCATTAGTGCCAAATACTAAAACCATTACATAAAATAAAGCTAAAAAAATGACCCCAATTCTGAGCACAATCACCCTGTCGATTTTTTTCGCCCATCGCCCCGCTAAGATAAATGTAAGCAATTGTAGAATCACTATCGATAGGTTGTAGAGGGCGATATCTGAGTACTTTCCCGTTTGCTTCCAAAGATAAATATTTACAAAGGTGTTAGACAAAGCAATGCTTAATGAGTATAGCCCTCCGATAATCAGTAATAGTGATAAATCTTTCGTTAGTTTAACATCACCCAGAATCTTAAATTTTTTTGCCATCAAAAACTCCCCTTTATCTTATGGGTAGTCTTTATCAAGCTAGTTTTTCTTATTCACAAAAAAAAAGACAACCCAAGGGCTGCCTTTTATCATTATCATTATTTTGCTTGGTTGTAGCGATTTGACACTTCTTCCCAATTCACTACATTCCAGAAAGCGGAAATATAGTCAGGGCGCTTGTTTTGATAGTTTAAGTAGTAAGCATGCTCCCAAACATCAAGACCAAGAATTGGCGTTTTGCCTTCCATTAGTGGAGAATCTTGGTTTGGTGTACTAGAAACTTCTAACTCACCATTGTTTACAGATAACCATGCCCAGCCAGATCCGAAACGAGTAGTTGCTGCTTTAGCAAACTCTTCTTTAAAGCTTTCGAAGCTGCCAAATTTGCTGCTGATTGCGTCAGCTAATTCGCCTGTTGGTGCACCTCCGCCATTTGGTGAAAGGATTTGCCAGAATAAAGAATGGTTAGCGTGACCGCCGCCATTGTTACGAACTGCCGTACGAGCAGCCTCTGGAACCGCATCCAAATTAGCAATAACTTCTTCAACTGATTTAGAAAGTAATTCTTCATTTCCAGCTAAAGCGTTATTTAAATTTGTTACATATGTGTTATGGTGTCTTGTGTGGTGAATATTCATAGTTTCTTTGTCGATATGTGGTTCAAGTGCGTTCTCTGCATAAGGTAATTGTGGTAATTCAAATGCCATTTTAATTCCTCCTATGTATAAATGATTTTATGGGCCTTAGAATTTCGAATATTTCTAAAGCTTTCCTCCTTAAGATACCAAAGTTGGTTATTTGTATCAAATAAAATGCTTAGGTACTTAACATAGTTACCATTCCCGTTTTGTAGGATATTATACAAAATATAGCCATTCGTAATTTTTCGAAAAATTGTCATCTTTTCCTAAAGGGCAATCTGTCAACGATTTTTGTCATATCCGACTTTTGTCACTCCCAAATATTGTAATAGCTATATTGACACCTAATTAATTATTTATTTAAATCAAAGGGAAGTGGTACTTAAGGAGTGATTTACTATGCAATTAAACCGTACTTCTATATATAATTTATTAGCTGCTTTTTTTCAAAAAAAAGAACCCATTCAAAAAATAAAAGCTGGTTCAGTTCTTTTTCAAGAAAAGGATGCTGCCAAGTATGTATACTTATTAATTAAAGGGAGTATTTCCCTTGGAAGAGTTCATTTACGAGGGAAGGATTTTATCTTAAAAATCTTAAACGATCAAGAATTAATTGTTGAATACCAACTTTTTAAAGACAATCCTCATTATCAATTTTATGCAAAAACATTGACTGATTGTGAAATGATTCTAATAAAAAAAGAGCAATTTGAAGATTTCATTTTTACAGACCCTGAGGCAATGAATGCTCTGGTTACATGGTTAAGTACAGGTTATTTAAAGGCACAAATGAAATGCCAGGATCTTATTATGAATGGAAAAAAAGGCGGTTTATATTCAATCCTCATCCGTCTATGCAATTCATATGGAATAAAAACAGAAGATGGTATTTTAATTGACCTTCCGTTAACACATCAGGAACTGGCTAATTTAACATTCGGAACCCGTGAGGTTATTCAACGAGCTTTAAAAGACCTCCGCGAAAAGAAGATTATCTCCTATGATAATCAGAAGTTTACGATAAAAAAACTGAACTATTTAAAAGAAGAAGTCGACTGCCAAAACTGCTCCTTTGAAATTTGTGGACTGAATTAATTGAAAAAAGCCACCCAGGTGGCTTTTTTCTATTAAAGTACGACGATGAAAAAGAAGATGACCATGATGATTTGAATAATAGTTTTCGTGACAACACTACTTATGAATCCAATCACTGACCCAAATCCAACTTTTATGCTTTCCATGAAACTTCTTTTGTTAAAGATTAATTCCGCTGCAATTGCCCCAATAAATGGACCAATGAGAATTCCGAAAAAAGGAATTACAAAAGGCCCCACCAAAATACCAATCGTACTCCCCCAGACACCAGCCTTAGACCCGCCATATTTTTTAATTCCAATCATATTAGCAATATAGTCAGCAATAAAAAGAAGGACGATAAACAAACCTTGTATCAACCAAAAATACCATTGAAAGGGTTCAAAACTAAAAAAGACTCCATATAATAAAAACCCAGCTAATAAAAACAATACACTTGGAATAATCGGGTAAATCAGACCAACAAATGCGACAATAAATAATACGATGATGATACTCCAATAAATCATTTCCATTCTACTCATCCCTCATAACTTATTGTTATTATTAAATGTACACATTCCTTCATACGATTAAACTTATATTTGGTTTCAAATATTAAATAGACGGTGTCATTCTTGTATAAACCCTTTACTAAAGATACAATAGATGCGGAAGCATTTATTGTATTTGTGTAGAGGTGGTCATTATGAATATTTTTAAACAACTTTATAAAAGTATCTATTCTCCAAAGGATATTGCATTGTTTCGGTTTCAAGGAATCGGAAAGACAATCTTATATGTCTTTTTCTTAACCTTCATTTCGATTCTCCCGTCCGTTATTTATTTAAGCACTGCTCTTACCTCTGGACTGGAAAGTGCAGAGACAATTATTAATGATAAATTACCTGATTTTTCTATTGAAGACGGACATTTAACGGCGGATACCAAAGTTCCAATTACCATTAATAGGAATGACTTTACAATCCTTCTCGACCCAACAGGTGCTGTTACTGACGATGATGTAGCGGATGAAGGCAATGCTTTTGCATTATTGGAGGATCAATTTGTATTTGCAGCTGGGGGCAGAGTTGAAACATACCCCTATTCAATGTTAGAAGGTTTAGCCATCACAAAGGGTGACTTCGTGGATTTTATTAACGGAATTGGCGGTATGAAGTGGATCATAATCCCTGTAGGAGCATTATTTATTTACTTATTTGCAAGTGCTGGCAGTTTTATTGAAGTCACAGTATTGGCTTTGATTGGATTGTTACTTAAAAATCTTATTGGAAGAAACTTAAATTACCGGCAATTATGGAGAATGGCCGCTTACAGCGAAACATTGCCTACCCTCTTTTTCACCATCATGGCTGCCATTAAAACAACGGTCCCTAGCAGCTTTATGATTAATTGGTTTGTCGTAATTGTCGTATTATCTTTAGCGATAAAGGAAATACCGAAACCCAAAAAAGTAAACTAAACTGCGCCCATTGCGGGCGCTTTTTTTTATAAACTCGTTCTTTTTATTATTGGACAAGCATACCTATGTACAAACTGTCATTTTGGAGGCTTGTCCGATGAAAAAATTATTTGGTTTCTTATTAGCCGTTTTAATTATATATGTCATATATATTGACTTAACTGTCGGTACTCTCCCAACTTCACTAACACAGCAGGTCGATGCCAAAATTGAAGTACCAAAACTACAACAGCAATCTGACCTCCCTTCGTTTGAAGCAAAGGTGGAACCTGGAGAAACCGTGATATCAATTGTTGAACATCAACTGGATAAACCCCTTCCTGTCTCGATTACGGACTTGATTCAAGACTTTCGAAAACTAAACCCTGGGGAAACGCCAGAAAAAATTCAAATTGGGTCTACATATCATTTCCCTGATTACTCAAAATAAAGAGGATAATGCTTATTCTTGTCAAAAATAGTGAAAGGCTGATAAAATAAAAGGCGGATTGTTTATATAAACCTTATTCGAATCCCATTTTGAAGGAGCGAATTACACGTGAGTGAAATAATACATCGCACTAAGACCCGTCCAATTAAAGTAGGTAACTTAACAATTGGCGGGAGTAACGAATTATTTATCCAAAGTATGACCACAACAAAAACACATGATGTGGAAGCAACTGTTGCTGAAATAAAACGACTTGAGGAAGCTGGCTGTCAGATTGTTCGTGTGGCTTGTCCCGATGAACGTGCCGCAAATGCTATTCCTGAAATAAAGAAAAGAATCAACATTCCACTTGTTGTCGATATCCATTTTGATTATAAATTGGCTCTTAAAGCCATCGAAGGCGGAGCAGATAAAATTAGAATTAATCCAGGAAATATCGGAAAACGCGAAAAAGTCGAAGCTGTCGTTAAAGCTGCTAAAGAACGTGGTATTCCGATCAGAATTGGCGTAAATGCAGGTTCGCTTGAAAAGAGAATTTTAGAAAAATATGGTTATCCAACAGCTGATGGCATGGTTGAGAGTGCTCTTCATCATATTAAAATACTTGAGGATTTGGACTTTCATGACATTATTGTCTCTATGAAGGCATCTGATGTTAACCTAGCGATTGAAGCCTATGAGAAAGCATCTATGGCATTTGATTATCCTCTCCATCTTGGGATTACTGAATCAGGTACTCTTTTTGCTGGAAGCATAAAAAGTGCGGCTGGTTTAGGGACTATTTTACACAAGGGAATCGGGAACACTCTACGCGTTTCCCTAAGTGCTGACCCTGTTCAAGAAGTAAAGGTAGCGAGAGAGCTATTAAAGGTTTTCGGCCTATCATCAAATGCTGCCACTTTGATCTCATGCCCGACTTGCGGCCGGATTGAAATTGATTTAATCAGTATTGCGAATGAGGTAGAAGAATATATTGAAAAAATTAAAGCACCGATTAAAGTAGCAGTATTAGGCTGTGCTGTTAACGGTCCTGGAGAGGCTCGTGAAGCTGATATTGGGATTGCCGGTGCTCGTGGTGAAGGGTTATTATTCAGGAAGGGTGAGATTGTCCGCAAGGTTCCTGAAGCGCAATTAGTTGAGGAATTGAAAAAGGAAATCGATCAAATTGCTGAAGAATACTTTCAGAAAAAAGCAGAGGAAGAAAAAATCACTCAATAAAAAATCTAAGAAACCCGGTGAAATCACCGGGTTTCTTTTTGCTCCTATGCAGGTTTACGTTAAAAGAACGGAAGAATAAAGATACCGATTACAATTGAAATTGCACCGATACCAATTGCCCAAGCACCTAAACCATTGGCCCCTCTTCTTCTGGCAACGAAGCCTAACACAATCCCTGCAGCACCAAAAAGTATTGGCATAACAAATAGTGATAAAATCGAAAGCACTAACGCAAGTGTCCCAACACCTGTACCACCAGCAGCTTTTTCTCTTCCCCCTTCGGTTTCCCTCCTACGAATAAGAGGAGCAGGTGCAGCAATCTCTGCAGCTGTCTCTTCCCTATATTCAGAAGAGCGTATCGGAACCGAAGCACCAATCCGTGGTGTAGACTCTTCTTTTTTCAGAGTGTAGTGAGCCTTAATGGGTTCAGCAAATTCTGATGCGGTTTCCTCCCTAAATGATGTAGGAGAATTGGGTATATCTTGACCAATAGTCGAGCTTTGAAGAGCCTCTTGCACTTTCGTGTCTCTTTCGTCTGCCATCCTAATCCCTCACTTTCAGTAATAGGAGCATTAATTATTGTTTGCATCAGAATGTATTTTAGTATGTCAATGTTTGCCTAAAATAGTTTTTTATTTCTATTTTCAAAAAATTAATTGTAAATAGTTACTTTATTGAACCCAATACTTTGGTAAAATATAAAGAGATACGGAAAAAGAAATAAGAAAGTGAGTCTACACATGAAAAAAAGATTTGGCATCGATATCGATGGAACTGTAACATGTCCAAAATCATCCATCCTACCTTTTATTAATAAAGCATTTGGCCTGAGCATATCGTATGAGGACGTTACCCAATATGAATATACTCCATATGTAAATGTCTCTGAAAAAGTTTTTGCTGAATGGTTCACAGAAAACGAACCGACCATCTATGCCAACTCCCCTCTTGCAAATGGAGCAGAACATGTCCTTAAAAAATGGGAAAATGAGCATGAATTGTTTTTTATCAGTGCTCGTAGTTCTCATCTACTTGATATTACAATTAAATGGTTTATTGATAATGGCTTAACCTTTGATCACATCGAATTAATCGGTTCACATGACAAAGTCGCATCCGTTAAAAAACACAGTTTGGATATCTTTTTTGAGGATAAGCATGATAATGCGGTAATGATACATGAAGAGTGTCAGATTCCAGTCATTTTATTTGATACACCATATAATCAAGATCCAATTCCAAATGGGGTAATTCGTGTTAATAACTGGAGTGAAGCAAAGAGGTGGGTAGAACAGTGGATGAAGGAAAGTCGTCCATTGGTACAAACGTTCTAACAACTACCTATTAAAAAACAGCTTGTGCCTCCACAAGCTGTTTTTTAATGACAATCAGGGCAAAGACCATAAATTTCAAATTTATGTCCGGAAATATCGTATCCTTTTAAATTTTCACTTAGATCTTTCATCGGGCAGGTGTCAATTTCTTTTGTTTTTCCACATGTCAAACAGATAAAATGATGATGATGGTGTTGTCTAGAGCATGAAAAACGGAAATGCTTTTCCCCTGATAATTCAGTCATCTCTAGAATTCCCATATTAACAAATAAAGAGAGATTTCGATATATCGTATCAAAACTCAGACCAGGGTAATCATCTTTGAGGTGATCCAATACGTCCTTAGCCGTTAAATATTTATCACTATCTGCAAATAATTGCAGCATATCTTCTCTTTTGCCAGTTTGTTTAAATCCTTTTTCCTTTAAATATTGAATCGCTTCATCAACGTTCACCAGGCTGCCCCCCCTTATGGATTAAAAATTTTTTATAAAAGATGGAGATAATTAGGATAAGAACGGCAATCATCACAATCGTTCCACCGGGGGCCAAATCTAAGTAGTAAGCTGTAAACAAGCCGCCAAGAACTGAAACTTCCCCAAATAAAACAGATAAGAAGATGGTTTGCTTAAATCCTCTGGCTATCCGAATACTGGCAGCAACAGGTAATGTCATTAATGATGACACCAATAAAATCCCAACAATTCTCATCGATGCCGCAATCACCAAGGCTACCATGACAATAAATATGAAGTGAATACTTTTCGCTGCAATGCCGGAGGCCTTCGCATGTTCCTCATCAAAAGATAGTAAAAACAGTTCTTTATATAATAAAATAATTACCAGAAGCACTAAAATTCCAATAATAAACACGACCCATAAATCTGTTCTGCTAACAGCGGAGACACTGCCGAACAAATAACTGAACAAGTCTGTATTAAAGCCATTGGCGAGTGAAATAAATATAACACTTAAGCCAATCCCGCTCGAAAGGATAATTGGAATCGCAAGTTCTTGGTAGTGCTTGTAGACACTTCTAAGTTTCTCGATGAATAGGGATCCTCCAACCGAAAAAACCATTCCTATATATAGTGGATTCATACCTGCCATCATGGCCACATTTCTTTCTAGAAGCAAACTCGCTGCTATTCCAGCTAAAGTCACATGGCTTAGAGCATCTGCTATTAATGATAATCTCCTGACAACCACAAACACTCCTAATAACGGAGCAATAATGCCGATCATCATCCCAGTTAAAAAGGCATTTTGTAAAAATTCATAATGAAATATTCCCTGAATCATCTAATAACGCCTCCGTGCTCGTGATGGTGGGCAAGCAGGTGAACATCGTGCCCATAGGCTTTTGACATATCATCAGCTCGGAGTTGTTCAAATTCCTTTGTTTCCCCATGAAAATGCAAATGTTTGTTTAAGCAGGCAACATGTGAGACTTTATCGGAGATCGTCCCAATATCATGTGTAACCAATAAAAGCGTAATTTCTCGACTTTTATTCAATTCACCAAGCATTTGATAAAAATTACTTACATTCTCGGCATCTACACCAACAGTTGGTTCATCGAGAATAAGAAGACTCGGTTCACTAACTAGGGCACGGGCAATAAAAACTCTTTGTTGTTGACCTCCAGAGAGTTCGCCAATATTTCTATTCCTGAACTTTGTCATTCCCACTGCATCCAAGGCTTCATGAACTTTTTGTGCATGTTCGTTTTTAAAAAATTTAAACATTCCTAGCTTTTTCGTCAAACCACTTTCGACCACTTCAAATACAGTTGCCGGAAAACCAGTGTTAAAGGAATTAGCTTTTTGAGAAACATAACCAATTTTATGCCAATCCTTAAATTTATTTATTTCCTGACCAAATAAATAGATTTCCCCTTTTTGCGGCTTTAGTAAACCTAAAATCAACTTCAACAGTGTTGATTTCCCAGAACCATTAGGTCCGACAATCGCCAAAAAAGAACCATGAGGAACAGTAATATTGATATCCTCTAGAACCGCATCTTTTTCATAACGATAAAAAAGTTTTTTTATTTCAATAATTGATTGCATAATCTGCACATCACCTTTTAATTATAAGAATCATTCCGATTTACCTCAAGTAGTATACAATAGGTCAGATGGATTGTAAAGCAACTACACTGTATTAGACAATTGTTTCAGAAAATCTGTTATCACACTCCGTGAACTCCATCATACATTAAGGTGAGGAGTGGTGAATGTGACAATTTTTCAGAGCATCATTAATCATAAAATCAATACGATAACCGCTGAAGAGCTGCTAAAATACGCAGAACAGTTTAATATCTCTGTGACTAGGCAGCAAGCAGGGAAAATTGCGGAATACTTAAGAGGGAAAAATGTTAATATTTTTGATGATTCACAACGGGCTCAATTAGTAAAAGAAATTGCAAAAACTGCGGGTCCAACAACCGCACGAGAAGTCAATAAATTATTTACGCAACTGACCAAAAAGTAAAAAGCTGTGAATCTTCACAGCTTTTTTCCTTATGACTCCATGATTAAATCCAGCAGGTTCTCATTGAACTTTTGCTCGAGAAGCATATTGATTTCAAACTTATAGGGTGCTTTTTTATTATTCTTATCTTCACCTACAAATGGAGTTTCTAAAATCTTAGGAACATCTGTAAGTTGTGGATGGTGGACGATATAATTAAGTGCCTTAAAGCCGATATGGCCAAAACCGATATTTTCATGTCTGTCTTTTCTCATCCCTACTGCATTTTTACTATCATTAATATGCAAGACCTTTAATTTGTCCAACCCTATCATTTTGTCAAATTCATTTAATACACCATCGAAATCCTCGACAATATTATAACCTGCATCATGGGTATGACAGGTATCAAAGCAAACGGATAGCTTATCACTATAGTTGACACCGTCCATAATCATAGCTATTTCCTCGAACGATTTACCGCATTCAGAACCCTTCCCTGCCATAGTTTCCAAAGCAATTTGTACTTGCTCTTTCCCAGTTAGAACTTCGTTTAAACCTTCAATAATTTTTTTAATGCCCGCTTCTGTTCCAGCACTAACATGTGCTCCTGGATGGAGGACAATTTGCTTTGCTCCTATCGCCTCAGTTCGTTCAATTTCTGATCGAAGAAACCTAACACCTAGTTCAAATGTATCTGGATTTGTTGTATTTCCGATATTGATGATATATGGAGCATGGACAATAATTTCAGAAATACCGTTCTGCTCCATATGTCTGCGACCTGCTTCAATATTAAGGTCTTCAATTTTTTTTCTTCTTGTATTTTGCGGTGCTCCCGTATATACCATAAACGTGTTTGCACCATAGGAAACTGCTTCTTCACTTGCTGCAAGAAGCATGCCTTTTCCACTCATTGATACATGTGATCCTAATTTCAGCATGCCTTTTCTCTCCCTGCTTTCATTATTTTTTTCTTTGTTCGATTCTTCGTTCTCGTTTTTTTATTTTATCCATTTCCCACTGCATTTTCTTTTTATACCCAGGCTTAACTTTAGTTGGTTTTTTTACCATTGATTTGGCCTTTTGGTCTGCCTTATCCTCTTGTCTTACACGGGTCTTCCGCTTATTACGCTCATCAATTTTCACTAGTTCGTTATTTTTAAGGTCGACGTAATTAAATTGAATCCCCATTTTTTCTAATCGATTTAACGCATCCTCATCAGATGCTTCATAGATTGTAAGTGCAATCCCAGAATATCCGGCGCGAGCAGTTCTTCCAACGCGATGAATATAAAAATCTAAGTCGGTAGGAAGTTCATAGTTGATGATATGGCTGACACCTTCAATATCTATTCCTCGTGAAGCAAGGTCCGTGGCAACTATATATTGGTACTCTAGATCCTGAATTTGCTTCATCATTTGTTTTCGTTCACGCGGGTTTAAATCACCATGAACTCGGCCGACTTTTAACCCTTTTTCATTTAAAAAGTAAGCCACCTCTTCAGCCATTTTTTTGGTATTCGTAAAAACGATCGCTAAATAGGGATTGTACGCAACAAGTGCATCATGAACCAGCTGCTTCTTACTCCGATGTCTTGAAGGCAGGAGGTAGTGTTCTAAATTTTCTGCTGACCTTCTTTTTGGTTCAATTTGAATTGTCTTTGGATTTTCCATATACTTTTTAAGGAAAGGTTTTAATTTTTCTGGGATGGTTGCTGAGAAAACAAGCATTTGCAGATTTTCTGGCATTTTTCCAGCTACTCTGTCCAAATCCTCAATAAATCCCATGTCTAACATCATATCTGCTTCATCGACGACTAGTATTTCCGCAGTATGAACAAATAACGCTTTATCACTCATCAAGTCCTTGATTCTTCCTGGAGTCCCGACAACAATATGTGGTTGGACTTTTAATTTTTCAATTGTCCGCTGCTTGTCCGTTCCCCCAATGTAGCATCTAGTCATTATCGCTTCCTCTGGGTTGCAGTGTTCCGTTATTTTTAGAATTTGATGGTAAATTTGTGAGGCAAGTTCTCTAGTAGGTGCCGTAATGACAGCCTGTACTTCCGAACGTTTCGGGTCAATTTTTTCGAGAATAGGAAGAACAAAGGCGAGGGTTTTCCCCGTCCCTGTTTGGGATTGGCCAATTGCACTTTCTCCTTTTAAAATAACTGGAATCATACGTTCTTGAATTTCAGTCGGTTCGCTAAAACCGAATCCTTTAATAGCTTCTATAATAAATGGTTGAAACGTAAATCGAGCAAAACGGTTTTCTCTCATATTTTTTCTCCTTATATTAAAACTTTTAATTAGTTTTCTTATTCAGCATGATTAACACTTTTTATTCCATCATGCAATTATAGTCAATATTCCTTCAAAACTCCAGTTTCTTTCGTTTTAATATCATTTTCTACCTTCTGCCAACTTTTAAACAACTAATTTTAGTCTTTGTCCTGTGTATAATAACCTAAACCAATTTAGGAAAAATGCATAATTTAAAGCATGAGGCAATTTGAAAGGAGGCTAAAATATGCAACCAAGACCTAGAATGCCTATGCAGGGGGGAATGGGGCCTGGGCCATTTGGGCGGAATAATCAGATGATGAATCCCAGATTTAACCCTTTTGGCAGCAGGAACCCTATGATGGGTCCCACATCCAACCCATTTGGAGGAGGAAATAACCCGATGATGGGGCAAATGATTGGAAGACCTAATCAGATGAATACAGGGGGCGGAGGAATCCTTTCGAAATTATTCGGAAGAGGTAACCAAGCAGGCGGATTTATGGGGATGCAATCAGCAGGTAGAGCAGCATCTGGAGGTGGAGGCCTGCTCCAATCGTTAAGTAACCCTGGGGGACTAACAAGCATGTTAAACAATACCCAACAGGTACTAAAAACAGCTCAGCAAATCGGTCCAATGGTCCAACAATATGGCCCAATGATAAAAAATATACCCGCCATGTGGAAGATTTATAAAGGATTTAAAAATGCCACAAAAAATACGGATACAGCCTCAGACGAAACTAGCCAAAAAACCGAAACAGCCTCAGTGGAATCATCTTCTCATGAAGTATCTGAAAATAAAAGTACTAAAAAGAAAGTGCAAAGCAAGAACAATCAACAACCAGTTTCTTCACAAAAAACTTCTCGCCAAAAGGGATCTTCTATTCCTAAAATGTATATCTAAATGAAGAATGCTGGTGACAGCATTCTTTTTTCCTATAAATGTTAAGGAAAAATGTATCTTTGTATTATATCTATTAGTTTTATATAATAAATAAATAAAACTATGAATCAATGTCTTTTTTAGGGGGACTTAACGATGCAAATCATCAAAATTTCACCACGAGGCTATTGCTACGGTGTTGTTGATGCAATGGTTATTGCTCGAAATGCGGCTTTAGATAAAACATTACCTCGCCCTATCTACATATTAGGGATGATCGTTCATAATAAACATGTTACAGATGCGTTCGAGGAAGAAGGGATTATTACCCTAGATGGAAAAAATCGCAAGGATATTCTCGATAAAGTAGATACAGGAACCGTTATATTTACTGCCCATGGAATATCGCCAGAAGTAAGAGAGTTAGCCAAAAAGAAAGGTCTAGTTACGATCGACGCTACTTGTCCTGATGTGACTAGAACCCATGATCTAATTGAAGAAAAAACACAACAAGGATATCAAGTCATTTATATAGGGAAAAAAGGCCATCCAGAGCCTGAGGGAGCAGTGGGTGTCGCACCTGAAATGGTGCACTTGGTTGAAACTCCACAAGATGTAGAGGCATTACCAATTGATAGTGACAAATTGCTGGTCACTAATCAAACAACGATGAGTCAATGGGATGTATCCGAAACGATGAAAAAAGTTCAGGAAAAATATCCACATGTTGAAGTCTATAATGAAATTTGCCATGCAACACAAATTCGCCAAGAAGCAGTTGCCGAACAAGCAACAGAAGCGGATGTAACTATTGTTGTCGGTGATCCAAAAAGTAATAATTCTAATCGACTCGCACAAGTTTCAGAGGAAATTGCTGGGACAAAAGCATATCGCATTGCTGATATTACCGAGTTAGAAATTGATTGGATTAAAGATGCCAAAAACGTTGCAGTCACATCTGGCGCTTCCACCCCAACACCAATAACCAAAGAAGTTATTACGTTTCTCGAGCAATTTGATCCAAATAATGAAGCTACATGGGACCGTCGCAAAAAAGTTCAGTTAAGCAGAATTTTACCAAAGGTAAAAAAATTATAGATTTAAAATAAACGAAAGAACCGAGTCTTAATGACCGGTTCTTTTCTTTTATATAAATTGGAAGGGATCGGTATTTTCAGCAGAAGGAAAAATCTCCACTTCAAAACCTGAATCATGGCACATTTTCTGTAGAACTGTTGTTAACCCTTTTTTCATTACTTTTTCAACATTATGACCTGGATCAATCATATTCAAGCCCTGCATCATTGCGTCATGTGCGGTGTGATAATAAATATCCCCCGTAACATATACATCTGCCCCTTGATATTTGGCATTCATGAAGTATTTATTGCCATCGCCGCCTAACACGGCAACCTTTTTAACTTTTGCAGACAAATCGCCAACCACTCGGACATGGGAAACTTCTAATGTCTTCTTCACTTTTTCCGCAAATTCTTCTAATGTCATTTCTGGAACTTTACCGATACGGCCCAGACCGAGCACTTCTCCTTTGTTTTCAAGTGGATAAACATCATAGGCCACTTCTTCATATGGATGAGCCTTGATCATTGCCGTGAGCGTCTTTTTGAGAATGGATTCTGGGACAATCGTCTCAAGCCTCACTTCCTCCACTTCTTCTAATCGGCCTGCTTCACCAACAAATGGATTAGTATTTTCTCCTGGTAAGAATCGACCTGTACCACTGCCTGAAAATGAACAATGACTGTAGTTTCCAATAAATCCAGCACCTGCATTTCCAAGGACCCTCCTGATTTCCTCAGCATGGCTGACTGGAACAAAAACAACTAATTTCTTTAATTTAGTTTCAAATGTAGGTACTAGAACCTCTGTATTTTCCAGTTCTAGTGCTTCTGCAAGAAGGTCATTTACTCCCCCCGTTGCTACGTCAAGATTCGTATGCGCTGCGTAAACAGCAATATCGTGCTTCAATAATTTTTCAATGATTTTCCCCTGAACGGAATCCGTTAACAAATTCTTAAGGGGGCGATAAATAATCGGATGATGGGCAATAATGAGATGAACATTTTTTTCAATTGCCTCATCGATCACATTTTCAAGGACATCGAGTGCAATCATGATTCGCTCAACTTTTTTATTTAAACGGCCGATTTGTAATCCTATCTTATCTCCCTCCATCGCCAAGCCTTTGGGAGAGAACTGTTCAAACAATTGAATGACTTCGTGTCCATTAGGAATTTTCATTGGTTAAAGCCTCCTTTACAAGCTTAATTTTATCGATGATTTCTTGTTTTTTTTCTAATGTTTCAGGTGATTGAGCAGCATTTTCAAGAGCCTCATATATACGTTCCCAGTTCTTCAATTCTGCTGTCCATTTCTTTTTAAAAGTATCATCCTGCTTTTGAACAAGGAATGGGCCTACTAACAATCCTAGATCTTGATTTTTATTATACGGCTTATTCGGGTCGCCCTTTTCTCCGATTAAAATTTCGTATATTTTCCCATCTTCTTCAAGTATTTCTTCAGCAATTAGTTCCCAATTATTATCAATAAACCATTTCCTAATCGAAATCGCACTAATATTCGGTTGTAACACAAGGCGTTTGACTGACGATAATTTACTTCGACCATTTTCTAAAATACTTGCAATTAAAGCTCCGCCCATTCCAGCGATAGTAATACAATCGACTTCACCATCTTCTATAACCTCTAGACCATCACCCATTCGCACCGAAATGATATTAGTCAATCCTTCTGCTAAAACATTTCTTTCAGCTAATTGAAATGGACCTACTGCAACTTCACCAGCTATCCCAAATGATAACCCTTTGTTTTTCGCTAGGTAACAAGGTAAATATGCATGGTCAGAGCCAATATCTGCAACCCTGGCTCCACTTGGAACATATTTAGCAACCGATGCCAGCCTAGCCGACAATTTATCTGTATTCAATCATACCACCACTTTTTTATGTAATTATTATAGTATAAAAAAAGTCCTTCACAGATGCAAAGGACCCTTTTTACTTATTTAATTGTTGCTAACCAATCTGCCATTGCAGCTGCTTGTTCTTCTTTAACAAGTCCTGCTGGCATGCCTGTACCCTTACCTTTTGTTACAATGGTCATTATTTCTTCTTTAGAATACTTGCTGCCAACACCTTTAAGTGATGGTCCTACAACCCCTTGGTACTGATCGCCATGACAGCCAATACAAGATTGCTTGTAAATGTCCTCAGGCTTTGATGCGGCAACCTCAGTTTTCTCAGTGCCTTCTCCTTTATCCTTCGCAATTTCTTTACTATCACCAAGACCTTTGAAAGACAAAATGAGCATCAGCACAATTCCAAAAGCCATGATAAGAACGTAAGGAATAACCGGATTTCGCTTCATGATATAACCTCCCTTATGTACGAACGTCAGTAAATATGAAAATAGTCTACAAACAACTACTATTTTACTCGAAAAAGAACCGAAGGAAAAGCCCTAAACTTATTTTATCACTATAATCTTAATAAAAAAAAGAAAACAGGCTAAATTAGTGAAAATATCTAACTTAGCCTGTTCTTTTTTTTCGGTATTTTATTTTTTTAACATCCAATTAACCTTGAAATGACCATTCTTTGGACCTCAGATGTACCTTCACCAATTTCAAGCAACTTTGCATCCCTCATCATTCGCTCCACATGGTATTCTTTCATATAACCATAACCGCCATGTATTTGAACAGCTTGATCAGTCACTTCCATGCAAATTTCTGATGCATAAAGTTTACACATCGCTGACTCCTTTGAAAATGGTCTTCCCTGATCCTTTAACCAAGCTGCCTTATACACCATATTCCGGGCCAATTCAATTTTCATTGCCATATCAGCAAGTTTAAACTGGATCGCTTGGAAAGAGGAAATAGACTTTCCAAACTGTTTTCTTTCCTTTGCATAGGCTAAGGCTTTTTCATAGGCCCCCTGAGCAATTCCTACAGCCATCGCACCAATCCCTATACGTCCGCCGTCTAATGTCATTAAAAACTGTTTAAAACCCTCTCCACGCTTCCCTAAAAGGTTCTCAACTGGCACTCGCACATCCTCTAACACTAATTCAGTTGTATTTGATGAATGTAGACCCATTTTTTCATAATTATCAATAATAGTGAAGCCATCTGTACTAGTTGGAACAATAATTGCACTTATTTCTTTTTTTCCTTCCTTCTCTCCTGTTATAGCAGTCAATGAAAGGTGCTTGGCATAACTAGCATTTGTAATGAAACATTTATTTCCGTTTATGACAAACATACCATCTTCTTCACGTGCAGATGTTCTAGTCCCGCCAGCATCTGATCCAGCGTTAGGCTCAGTAAGACCAAACGCACCAAATGATTCACCTGTACAAATCGGCGTTAGATATTTTAACTTTTGCTCCTTGGTGCCAAATAAATTTAGTGGTGCCCCTCCTAAAGATATATGCGCAGAATAGGTAATCCCTGTCGAACCGCATGCCCTGCTTAACTCTTCAGTTACAATTGCAAAACTAACCGTATCTGCACCGCCGCCACCATATTCCTCTGGAAAAGGCAGTCCCATAATTCCCATTTCGGCTAATTTTTTAAATATTTCTACTGGAAATTGTTTTTTTCGGTCGCGCTCAATCGCACTTGGTGCGACTTCCTCATCCGCAAATTCCCGCATTGTTCTTTTTATCATTTCCTGCTCAGAAGTTAAGTCAAAATTCATATTCAATCCCCCTTATCCGAAACCAAATGAATGCGCTTTCTTTATTATTATAAGAGGAATTATCTTTATTTCACAATACTTAAAAATTTTTAAAAATATTCTATTATATGGATATAACAAAAATTCTATCAATTATATCTTATACTTAAAATATTTCACTATCCTAATAATGGAAAAACAAGTTTTATCCCTTTTTTACAAAAATAAATGATGAAAAACCATGTCAGGAAATTCTCATGTCAATTTGCAAAATGAGAGACAATTCAGTAAAATGGATTCAAATACAGAAAGTGCTTACATTTCCATCACGGTATTATCCAGTTACTTAAGATTGATACAAAAAAAATAGCCTACTTCATGTAATGAAGTAAACTATTTATTAATGTTATTTTATTCTAAGAAATCTTTTAGGCGTTTACTGCGGCTAGGATGACGTAATTTCCTTAATGCCTTAGCTTCAATTTGACGGATACGTTCCCGGGTAACACCGAAGACTTTACCAACCTCTTCAAGTGTACGAGTCCGGCCATCATCCAGTCCAAAACGAAGGCGAAGTACATTTTCTTCCCTGTCAGTAAGAGTATCTAGCACATCTTCCAACTGCTCCTTTAATAATTCATAAGCAGCATGTTCTGAAGGTGAGGTGGCATCCTGGTCTTCAATAAAATCACCTAAATGGGAATCATCTTCTTCACCAATAGGTGTTTCAAGAGATACAGGCTCTTGGGCGATTTTTAAAATCTCCCTTACCTTATCAGGTGTAAGATCCATATCTTCACCAATTTCTTCTGGTGTTGGTTCACGGCCAAGGTCCTGAAGTAATTGACGCTGAACACGGATTAATTTATTAATCGTTTCAACCATATGCACAGGAATACGAATTGTCCTAGCTTGGTCAGCAATTGCACGTGTAATTGCTTGGCGAATCCACCAAGTTGCATACGTACTGAACTTAAAACCTTTTTGATAATCAAATTTTTCAACGGCCTTAATTAATCCCATATTTCCTTCTTGGATAAGATCAAGGAATAACATACCACGGCCGACATACCGCTTTGCTATACTTACGACAAGCCTTAGGTTTGCCTCTGCGAGGCGTCGCTTTGCTTCTTCATCGCCTTGTTCAATACGGAGCGCCAATTTTTTTTCTTCATCAGCAGAAAGCAGGTCAACCCGGCCAATTTCTTTTAGATACATACGAACCGGATCATTTATCTTAACTCCAGGAGGAACGCTAAGATCGTTTAGGTCAAATTCATCATCATCACCTTTTGCTAATTGCTTAGGATTTGGATCTTCTTCTTCGCTATCGCCAACTAGTTCAATACCTTGGTCACCGAGGAACTCAAAGAATTCTTCCATTTGGTGGGAATCTAATTCATAGTTAGCCAATTTCTCGGCAATATCATCATAGGCAAGGACGCCGGTTTTTTTCCCCAGTGCCGTTAACTGGTCTTTCACTTGTTCAAAAGTGAATTCATTTTCCACTTCTTTTGAACGGGCTGATTTTTCAGCAGCCATATGTCCCACTCCTTCCAGAATCAAAGACAGTAAAAATGGAATCTATAGAGATTTACGCAATTGAAGGATTTCCATTGCAATTGCTGCAGCTTTAGTAAAATCACTTTGTCGCTCTGCTTCTTTTTGTTCCACTTCTTTTTCTTTTATCTTTAACAATTTTTGATAATTCAACACCTGTTTGATATAATCACTTAATTCATGATTGGTTAACTCATCGTTAATGGGCATCATTTCAATGTTTGCAACCATTCTTCTGAGATTATCATCTTGAATATAGGACAAAAACGCACTTGAATCAGACTGGAAATGTTCTTCATAAAAAGATAACAGATAGGTTATTATTGCCTGATGTTCATCAATATTAAACGTATTACCTTGTAATAAATCCTGCACTTTATAAGCTACATCGCGATCCTTTAACATGTGAGCAATTAGCCGTCTTTCTGCAGTATAATGCTTTGGCTTAAGTTTATTGTCATGCTTTTGGACTAAAATAGGCTTATTTACAGGTTGCTTATTTCCAGTTGATTTTCTTTTTTCTGCAAAGAATATTTCCTTTTGCTGCTGTTTTAATGCATCTAGTGAGAGTGAAAATTCAGCCGCCAATTGGCGTAAATAATGATCCCTTTCAACAGCTTTATTCAAAGTGCTGATTTCCTTAATTATCACTTCGATATATGCAAGTCTATCTCCTTCATGTTGCAGATTTTTCCCCCTGCGAAAGTAAAGAAATTTGAACGCCATCCACGTTAGACTTGCACCGATAACTTCATTTCGGAATTTTTCGGGACCATTCTTCTTAATATATTCATCTGGGTCCATTCCATCTGGCATCATCGCAACCTTTACCTGGAATCCACCATCGCTAAGGTGGTTTCCAGCACGATATGCTGCCTCAATCCCGGGTTTATCAGAATCGTAGCAAATGGTTACGGATTGGACATTTTGCCGTAAGAGGGCTATATGTTCATCTGTCAAGGAAGTCCCCATCGTGGCTATACCATTTTCCACACCAGCGCGATCTGCAGAAATGACATCAGCAAATCCTTCAAATAAAACAGCAAATTGTGATTTTTTTAAGCTTGGCTTCGCATTATGGTAATTGTATAAAATCTTACTTTTATTAAAGATTGGCGTTTCAGGACTATTTAAATATTTGGGCTCGTCGGCCCCAAGTGTTCTTCCTGAAAAAGCAATCGTATTGCCGTTTCGGTCAAAAATTGGAAACATAATTCGATCTCTAAATCGATCGAAGTACGTCCCATCTCTTTCACGTTTGATAATTAATCCGGCTTTCTCCATCCATTCAGGAGGAAAATCTCTTTTTGAAAGAAATTTAAAAACATAATCCCATGAATTTAAAGAATACCCAATTTGGAATTTATCTATTGCTTCTCGAGTAAATCCCCTCTGTAGCAAATATTCCAAAGCATGTTGACCTTCCTTTGTATTTACTAGCAAATGATGGTAAAATTTCTGTAACAGCTCATGAGCACCTAGGAATGCTTGGTGCTCTTCTGAAAACTTTTTCTCACCATGTCCGCCAGATAAGTTGATTTCAAGGTCAATATTAGCCTTTGCCGCTAGTTTAATGGCTGCTTCTTGGAAGGAGATACCTTCAAGCTCCATTAGAAATGAAAAAACATTACCACCAGCGCCGCAGCCAAAGCAATGGAAAATTTGTTTATCAATAGATACAGAAAATGATGGGGTGCTTTCTCCATGGAATGGACATAATCCGAAGTAATTTCGCCCCTGTTTTTTCAGTTGAACATAATCGCTAATTACTTCGACAATATCAACAGACTGACGAATTTGATTAATCTTTTCTTCGGCAATACGTTCTGCCATGTAAAACAACTCCATTTGGTATTCGGCAGGAACCTTTTAAATTCCTGCAAATTTCGACAAAATTTTCGTTAATCTTGTCTTAAATTTTTCATGTTAAATAGGTTTTAGTCCTTTCCATAAACTCCCCTTTTTTCTTGCCTGTGCGTATCAACATATTTCCAGTCTGTATGTAGAGTTTTCTTCTTTGATATGTTGAACGTAGAAAGCAACAAAAAGAACATGGGCGCTATACTTCAACACTATTTCGACAATCTCCGCTTTAACCGGGCATGAATCTACATCGGCATAAATAGTCGGATTGCCTTTTACATAAGTATTAATTCTACATTACTCCGCATATTCCTTCTTTAACAAATAACTTTTGTAAAAGGAGTTATGTCGAATTCTTTTTAGGGGGTCCCCTTGACATCTAACAATAAATAGTTTATTCGTTCATAAGCAAGTCTAAACCTAAAAAGATATATTTTTATCACAATTTTTTATTATAGTACATTTATTATCATTTTACCATAATTTTTTTTGTTATTATTCCACTTTCTATCAGCAGAAAACACATAATCAAATGATTATGTGTTAGCCTCTCCCTTTATGAAAATAATTTAAGATAACATTTGCCGTCTCTTCTACCGCTTTATTGGTAACATCAATAACAGGGCAATTTATTTTCTGAACTACTTTTTCAAAAAAGATTAGCTCCGCTTTTATCCTGCCGAGCGTGGCATAACTTGCCTTATCATTTAAACCCAAAGAAATTAACCGTTCCCGTCTGATATTGTTTAACTTTTCAGGGCTTATTTTCAAACCAAAACATTTCTCGATTGGAACTCTATAGAGTTCTTCTGGAGGATCTACTTCCGGTACAAGCGGGACATTCGCTACCTTTAATCGTTTATGAGCTAAGTACTGTGAAAGTGGAGTCTTTGAAGTCCTTGAAACCCCTATTAATACAATATCTGCTTTTAATATTCCTCTTGGGTCACGGCCATCATCATATTTTACGGCAAATTCGATTGCTTCCACTTTTTTGAAATAATCTTCATCTAATTTTCGAACAAGTCCTGGTTCACATAATGGTGTTTTACCACTAAACTGTTGAATCTGATCCATAATTGGACCAATCAAATCGACAGCTATAATCCCTTCCTGTTCAGTTCGATTCTTAATATATGTACGCATTTCAGGTTTTACCAGTGTAAATGCCACCATTGCTTTATCTAATAAAACTAGTGAAAGAACCTCATCAATATGTTCCTTATCCTCCACATAAGGGAATCTCTTTAATGTCATTCCGGAGCCATTGAATTGGCTTATTGCTGCTTTTGTAACTAATTCAGCGGTTTCTCCCACTGAATCGGATACTACATAAATAATTGACGATCTCATTCTCCCTCAACAACCCCTCATCATGTTATCTTGTTACTCATCACCCAACGCAACGAACGCTTTGGTAATATTTGTTTTGGTTATTCTTCCGATAACCTCAAATCCATTTTCTGTTTCCCGAACCACTGGAAGTGCATCGATTTGTTTTTCAATTAATTTCTTAGCGATATCAATTAATAAATCTTCCCGTTCACACATGGTGATATTAGGCATTCTTGTCATAATAATATTTACAGGTATAGTAGTCAGTTCTTGCTTACCTATACTTGCTCGGAGCAAGTCCTTTCTGGATAAAACTCCAACAAGGATCGTGTTTTGATCAACTACAAACAAGGTTCCTACATCTTCGAGGAACATTGTACAGATTGCATCATACACGGAGATATTTTCATTCACTACAACAGGAATGGACTGATAATCTTTCACGTATATTTTTTGTAAATTTTCAGTTAAAAGTTGTGTCCCCGATTTACCAGTGTAAAAATACCCTACACGGGGCCTCGCATCTAAATAACCAGCCATAGTCAGAATGGCAAGATCCGGTCTAAGTGTCGCCCTAGTCAAGTTCAATTGTTCTGCAATATGTTCTCCCGTGATCGGCCCATTTTCTTTTACAATTTGCAAAATATGTTCTTGCCGTTTGGTCAGTTCGATTGTTCACACCACCTTTGTTTCCCATTTAGAAACGGTTATCTCAAAAAGCTTACTTTATTAGGAATATTATATACTATTGAATCTATTAAGAAAACTCGCCAATCGGCGAGTTTTTTCTTAAAACATCATTTTTTCTTGCAAGAAGCTAACTAGTTCATGTATCGAGATACGCGTTTGCTCCATTGTATCACGATCGCGAACTGTAACCATATTATCCTCTTTAGAGTCGAAGTCATAGGTAATACAAAACGGAGTACCAATTTCATCATGACGGCGATAGCGTTTTCCAATCGATCCTGATTCGTCATAATCTACTGAAAAATGTTTAGCCAGAGTGGCAAAAACTTCACGTGCTTCTTCTGACAATTTCTTCGATAACGGAAGAACCGCTGCTTTAAATGGAGCTAATGCAGGGTGGAAATGCATAACCGTTCTAGATGTACCATCTTCAAGCTGTTCTTCATCATAAGCATCAATTAAAAACGCTAACGTAACGCGGTCTGCCCCTAAAGATGGTTCAATACAATAAGGTACATACTTTTCATTTGTTTCCGGATCGAGATAATGGAAGTCCTCACCAGAATATTCCATATGCTGCTTCAAATCATAGTCTGTTCTTGAAGCAACCCCCCAAAGTTCACCCCAGCCAAACGGAAATTTAAATTCAAAATCAGTTGTTGCATTACTGTAATGAGACAATTCATCCTCTGAGTGGTCGCGAAGTCTTAAATTTTCCTTTGAAAGGCCTAATGACAATAACCATTGTTCTGCAAATTGCTTCCAATAATCAAACCATTTCAACTCCTCACCAGGCTTACAGAAAAATTCAAGTTCCATTTGTTCGAACTCTCTTGTTCGGAACGTGAAGTTCCCTGGAGTAATTTCATTTCTAAAACTTTTACCAATTTGAGCAATACCAAAAGGCATTTTCTTTCTCATCGTCCGCTGGACATTTTTAAAATTAACGAAGATACCTTGGGCTGTTTCAGGACGAAGGAAAATTTCATTTGTACTAGATTCTGTTACTCCTTGGAAGGTTTTAAACATTAGGTTGAACTGGCGAATTCCAGTAAAGTCATGACTGCCGCAATCTGGACAAGCGATATTGTGTTCTTTCACCAACTCTTCCATTTTTGCAAATGGTAAGCCATCGACGACCATTTCAATGCCTTTTTCATCAAGAGCATTTTCAATTAATTTATCGGCACGATGACGTGCTTTACAATTTTTACAATCTATCATCGGATCATTGAAGTTCCCAATATGGCCAGATGCTTCCCACGTACGCGGGTTCATTAAAATACTTGCATCTAATCCGACATTATACGGGGACTCTTGGACGAATTTTTTCCACCAGGCCTGCTTAATATTGTTTTTAAATTCAACGCCTAACGGGCCGTAATCCCAAGTATTTGCAAGGCCCCCGTAAATCTCAGAACCAGGAAAAATAAATCCTCTGTGTTTTGCATGTGAAACGATTTGGTCCATTGTTACATTCATAGAAATTGCTCCTTTAAGTAAATTTTATTCAAACAAACAAAAAAACTCCCGTTCCTATGCTAGACTAGCATAGGGACGAGAGTTACCCGCGGTTCCACCCTATTTGCTGCAAAGAAGCAGCCTCTTTTATCGTGTTACTAAACACAAAGATTGCTCAGGAACGCCTTCGTTAGTTCCCTATACCCTAGCTTACACTATCCTAGGTTCGCTTTTATAGAGGATGACTAAGTACTCTTCTCCGTCACTGCAATTATTTTATTAATGAAAATAATAGCGAAAACTCCAAACATTGTCAACAAGGCAATTATAAGAGATTGCGAAATTTATCCATGGAATTTAGAAACTTTTTGGATTTTAAGTGCAAACCAGAATACTCATCATAGTAGGCAGTAATCACCTTCTTAAGTTCTGCTTTCGTTTCTTCTTTCACAGAAACATTTCCTAGCCTGGATAGATCAAAATAATAAAATACCCTTAATAATTTAACCGCGGCAGCTGATAATTTAAGATGGTACGGATCTTTATCTAAACATCGATGACAGATAAATCCACCTTCACGAATAGAAAAAGAAAAATGTCCGTCTGTACTGCCGCAAACGGAACATTGATTTAAGATTGGGTTCAATCCCATAACATTTAGCATTTTCATCTCATAAATATTCACAAGGATATCTGGGTCATAACCTTCATTTAAGTAATTTAATGTTTGAAAAAGCAATTCAAAATGAAAAGGATTTGGTTTCTTTTCATCCGTACATTTATCCGTTAATTCGACAATATAACTAGCATATGCAGTCAAAAAAATGTCTTCACCAATCGATCTTAATGAAGTAGCAGTTTCTCCTTGCTGCAAGCCACCTAAACCAGTTCCTCTCGTAATGAGAAAATAACCATGTGTAAACAGTTGTGTAATGGAGGAAAGGCGGCTGTTAGGCTTTTTTGCCCCACGAGCCATTACGCCAACCTTTCCCCATTCCCTAGTATATATAGTCACTATTTTATTTGTTTCACCATAATCAGTTGTTCTAATAACGATGCCTTCACACTTCTGAAGCATTATTGTCACCTTCTAAAGTAGCACGAAGACAAACTTATGAAACGGGAAAATCGATTTGTGCTAGCTCATCATTCAGATTTCCGGGTATTTCCTGGTTTTCCTTCTCTAGTTCCTTAATGAGAAGATATGTGTCAATATTACCTGTTTGGAGGAATACTTTCCACGTAAAATCCATCATTGAAAACCCCACCTTTCATATTTAGACTAGCTTTCATTCGGTCCCAAACCTTACATTTATCATAGCCTGCCAGCGCAAAAATCATAAGACGAAATATTTGTTAATTGTGTCCATGCATAATTTAAAATAAAAGGTAATATTTTAGTTAGGGCTTATTTATTAGTATTCATCTTCGTTAAAACCGTAATCTCGCAGCTGGGACATCTTATTACGCCAGTCTTTTTGAACTTTTACCCATAACTCTAAATACACTTTAGATCCTAAAAGATTTTCAATATCAGCACGTGCACGTTTACCAATTTCTTTTAACATACTTCCTTGCTTTCCGATAATGATTCCTTTTTGAGAATCACGTTCAACAATTACGGTCGCCATGACATCAATCATGTCTTTACCTTCTCGTCGTTCCATTTTGTCGAGAACAACAGCGAGCGAGTGTGGAATTTCTTCTCTTGTTAAGTGAAGAGCTTTTTCCCTGATCAGCTCTGTAATAATAAATCGTTCCGGGTGATCTGTTACTTGGTCTGCTGGATAGTATTGTGGTCCCTCTGGCAAGAAAGACTTAATCTGTTCGAGCAATCGTTCCACATTATTACCTTCAAGCGCAGAGATTGGTACGATTTCTTTAAATGGATATTTTTCTTGATATGATTCAATAATTGGTAATAATTTGTCAGGATGAACTTGATCAATTTTATTAATGACAAGAAAGATTGGCGTATTTACGGTTTGAAATTTTTCAAGGATAAATTCTTCACCACGGCCAAACCCTTCTTCAGCATTCACCATAAACAAAATCAAATCTACTTCTTTAAGCGTATTTACTGCTACCTTCATCATAAAATCGCCTAATTTATGCTTTGGTTTATGAATTCCTGGCGTATCAATAAATATCATCTGTGCATCATTTACTGTTAACACACCTTGGATTTTGTTTCGAGTGGTTTGCGCTTTATCACTCATGATGGCAATTTTTTGGCCAATCACGCGATTTAGAAACGTGGATTTCCCGACATTGGGCCGGCCTATTATAGAAATAAAACCTGACTTATAACCTTTGCTTGAGGACTCATTATTTAGCATAGAGATCCTCCGATGCAACAAATACACATACTTTTGCTTCTTCATTTAGGTATTCGATATTCACTAGTGTTCTTCCCTTCCAGCAGAAGTCTGCTGTTCCTTTATTTTACCTCAAAATCCATTGAAAATCATTACTTAAAGCCGGAAAAAATTAAAAAATTAGAATTTTCTCATAAATCAGCAAGTCTACTTTTTCGCTGTTAAGTCATTTTACCGAATTCATCATTCCATTTCAAATTGCAGTCAAATCCCTATTTCTAATCGTCTAAAATAACTCTAAAAAATAAGGTAAAAAGATCGCAATCCCAATGACAACAGAAAGAATGGCATATACAAAGACAGCACCAGCCGCTAAATCTTTCGCCTGTTTTGCCAAGAAATGATATTCATCTGTAACGAGATCTACTACTCGTTCGATCGCAGTGTTCACCATTTCGAGAGCAAACATTCCTCCTATTAACACAAGGATAAATAACCATTCAGTTTTAGTAATTGAAAAATAATACGAAATAAGTAAAACAACAATCGAACTAAAAAAATGGAAGCGCATATTTCTCTCGGCCCTCAGGGCAGTTGCAATTCCCGCGAATGCATATGAAAATGACCTTAGAATTCCAAACTGTGCCGGTTTAGCGTTTGAGTCCATATTCGTCTAAAATGTCCTTCTGCAAGGTAAACATTTCTTTTTCTTCTTCTTCAGTCATGTGATCATAACCCAGGAGATGCAAGAATCCATGTACAGCTAAGAAACCAAGTTCACGTAAGAAAGGATGCCCATATTCTTCTGCCTGCTCAATAGCTTTAGGAACAGAAATAATGATATCACCCAAAACCCGCGGCATATCAGATCCTACTAGTTCCATTTCACCTTCCCCTAGTTCTTCCATTGCAAACGATATAACATCGGTTGGTTTGTCTTTATCGCGGTATTCTCGATTAATTTCCTGAATTCTTTCATTTGAGACAAATGTGACAGATACCTCACTGTGCTCTTCCACATCCTGTTTTTTTGCGGCAAAGTTAATTACCCTTTCGATTTCAAGCATTTGTTCTTCAGTAAGTGTTTCCGTTTCGTCGATACAATCAATTAGTAATGTCATGCTTGCTTCACCTTCTTTATCATTTCTGGATACTCAATTCTAGAGTGAAAAATTCCTTTTAAAGTTTCACATAACGCTTCAGAAACCGTTTCGATTTCTCTCATTGTGATATCACATTCGTTTAATTGTCCATCTTGAAGACGATCTGCAACAATTTTCTTAACTAGTGATTCAATTAATTCAGGCGTAGGCTGGGATAAAGATCGAACTGCTGCTTCGACACTATCAGCAATCCCAACTACTGCAGACTCTTTTGTTTGTGCCTTAGGTCCAGGATACCGATAATCCTCTTCCTTAACTTCCGTATCAGCTTGGACCGCTTTGTGGTAAAAGAATTTTAGCAAGGTAGTTCCATGATGCTGCTCCGTAATATCAATAATTTCCTTGGGCATATTGTATTTTTTCAAAATAGAAGATCCATCTGTTACATGTGCAATAATAATATTCGCGCTTTTATCTGGCGGGAGACGATCATGTGGATTCTCAAGATGCATCTGGTTTTCAATATAAAAATTAGGGCGCTTTGTTTTTCCAATATCATGATAATAACTTCCTACTCTTGCTAAAAGCCCATTCGCTCCAATTGCTTCACAGGCAGATTCCGCTAAATTAGCGACCATCACACTATGATGATATGTACCTGGTGCTTCCATTAAAATTTTTCTAAGTAATGGATGGTTGGGATTAGAAAGTTCTATTAGCCTCATCGTTGATAAAATCCCAAAACTCGCCTCAAAAAAAGGAAGGAGTCCAATCGTTAGGACTGCTGAACCTATCCCTGAAACAAGGGCTGTAATAAGATAATATCCATACTCAATTCCAGTAAATTGTCCATTCGGCAGATACATTAACGCTAAGATTGTCAACAGGTTTACAAGTGCCGCAAAGGAGCCTGCCTGAAAAATTTTCGACCGTTGATTGAGTTTACTTAAAAATAGGATACCCGTTAAGGAACTAAATAGGATATAGATCCCCTCTGAAAAGTTTAAAGTCCCTGTAACCCCTTCATTAAATAATATACTTCCGCAAACCGCCATGATAATCGACATTAGCGTGGCTAACTTTTCATCAATTAATATTTTAATTAACATCCCGCCTAGAGCAGCAGGAAATAAATAGCCGATTCCAGCATAATTAAAAATTTGCAGCATGCTGATGATTTTCATAATAAGTAACGTAAGGATGAATATTATCCCAAATAATAACAAGTCCGTTTGCCTTTTTCCTGGTATAGACTTTATTTGAGAAAAATAAAAATAGAGAGCTGATAGAATGATCGTTATAAGAACTATTAAGCCAATAAAAGGTTTGAACGATCGTTCATTATCAAGGAGGCCGACTAATTTTAATTGTCGATAAATATCCTGGTTAATTAATTCTCCTTCTTCAACAATAATTTGCCCCTGTAGGATTTTAGCTGGTTCCACACTTTCTACAGCTTGCTGCCTTAGTTCTTCGGTTGCATTTGGGTCATAAAATTCATTTTGAATAATAGCATACCTGCCCAATTCAATGACACCACTTCTTAAATCATCATTTAAAGTTGTATATTTTAATTCTTCCTCAACCCTTTTTTTGGCATTTTCAACATCATCAGCTGAAATACGCTGAGCCATGACATTATTAATCGCTGTTACAGTTAAATCCTTAGCAATCGATAATTCATCATGACTTGCTTGGACTAAAGCAGCAAAGACTTGATCAGACAGACCTTTGGAGACATTCGGTGTTAATTTTGCTTTTAATCGGTCCATTTTTTCTGAATCACTTGGTTCAGGTTGTTCAGGTTTTTCTTCCGTTGCTAACTCAGCATGCTTGTTAATTTCTTCTTGTATTTCATCATTCATTTCAACCGTGGCTTGAAAAATAGAGCTAATTAAATCCACTCGATTTTGTGTGTATTCTTTTTTTAATGTATAGACATCCTGCACCTGATCTAGTGCGTCTTTACGCTTATTTTCTGTACTTTTCCGATCCTCCACTGTTCCTGGTGAACGAATTGTTTTTTCCGCAACTGAAAATAGGCTTAAATCTAATTTCTCAGGTTTTACATTACTATACATCGCTGCAAATAATACGGTACCTAACATTATAAAGAATAGTACTAGAAAGAAAGTTATATCCAGCAGCTTACGTATCCGTATGAAGTATTGCTGAAGTTTACCCAACTATATCCCTCCAACCACTGCCCTTGAAAAAAGATTCATTTTGTTCATAAATCAATTCTCAATAATTGTCATATTTTCACTGTTTTTGCTTCATGTAAAATGATAACAGTTTTTCGTACAAGTTTCACCTTCTTTGAAGAAGATTTGTTTTAGGTCCATATTTCAGAAAAAAAGAGGTAAACCTGAAATAGGTCTACCCCTCTTGTTATTGTTGGACTGTTTTCTTCTCGTATGCTTCAATAATTCTGCCAACGAGCGGATGACGAACGACATCTGTTTGTTCTAAAAAGATAAACGAGATTCCGTTGACATTTTTTAATATTGCTTCTGCTGCAACTAAGCCAGATTTTGCCCCTTTTGGTAAATCAATTTGGGTTTGATCCCCAGTGATAACCATTTTGGACCCAAAGCCAAGTCGAGTTAAAAACATTTTCATTTGTGCATGTGTTGTATTTTGGGCTTCATCTAAGATGACAAATGCATCATCCAATGTACGCCCTCTCATATAGGCAAGTGGGGCAATCTCAATTGTTCCTCTTTCCATTAATCTTTGTGTATGCTCTGCCCCTAACACATCATGAAGCGCATCATACAAAGGCCGTAAATATGGATCCACTTTTTCCTTTAGGTCCCCTGGTAAAAAGCCAAGACTTTCCCCCGCTTCTACCGCTGGTCTGGTTAAGATTATTTTATTTACCTGTCCATTTTTAAGGGCGTTGACAGCCATGACAACAGCTAAATAGGTTTTACCTGTTCCAGCAGGCCCAATCCCAAATACAAGGTCATTTTTTTTGATAGCCATCACATATTGTCTTTGACCAAGTGTTTTAATTCGAATAGTTTTTCCTTTTACATTTTTGCCAATTTCTTCTTCATATAAATTCACAAAATATTCTAATGTCCCAGCATTCGCCATTTGCACTGCATATAGGACGTCTCTTTGACTAATGTTTATCCCTTTACGGATCACAATCATTAATTTATTTAAAATCTGTCCAGCCAGTAAGACCTTTTCTTCATCCCCTGACAAACTAACAGCTTCACCACGAGTAATAACTGTGACTCCAAGTTCCTGTTCAATGATTTTTAAATTGGAATCAGAATTCCCTAGCAAACTAATTGCCTCTGCAGGATTTTCAAGCTGTACACTTATGGTAGTTAACTTTTCTGTCATTCACTAGTCTCCTTGGAAATCGGTTGTCCAACCGCAATATTTTCTATTACCTTAAAATGAATATCCAGTATAACTTTACCATTTTTATTTGCTTTGTGTAAAATTTTTTCATCTTTTATGATAGCATCCTCATCTAGCCGCCCTTTTATTTGTTTTTTTGCAAGTTCAATGGCTATTTGTTGTGCCTCTTTAATAGTATAGGTACGCTGGACCTCTTCTCGCTGACGAAGGGTCTTATTGAGATAAGAAACTGGCAATTCCCACTTTAAGAAATGAATTTTATGAACATTCTCCTCTGTTACATAATTACTGAATTCTGGCTTACCGAACCCCCAAACAGGGAGCTCAAAATTGCCAAGTAAAATAAAATGTTTTTCCATTTCTTTACCGTTATAAACTTTAAAGTTGGTTTCTAACGGGAGTTCAACGTGACTCTTATACCATGTTTCTCCCCAAACTTCACCTTTAGCAGCTACCAATTCTGGTTTTTCTTCTTGTCCAAATACACCTGAGACAAGGAGTTGTCCCTTGTCAACGTGATCATGAATATCCACCATTTTTTGACCATTTTCAATATACATATTAACAATTATTGCTTTCTTTTTCGCAATTAGATTCCGAGGTGATAAATGCTCCGGTTTTTTTGGCTCATTCTTTTCAACTACTTGGAGGTGAAAGGTTGTCCCTTTTAACTCCACACCAACCCACGTTAAGTCCCCGATATTATTAGTCAGTTTCCTCTGGATACCCTCCACATTATCTACAAAAAATTGTAACTTTCCAATTTTCACGCCCATCTTGTCCAATTCTTTACGGATCTGATACTCTGTTGCTGGTTTTGCTCCTTTTATTTCAATCCCCCAGATAACATTGGATAAAAACATTAAAAGCAACAAGAAAAGTCCTGCACCTGCCAAAAAACCACTATTCTTCAGCATTCTCCGGATTAAAAAAGGGCCCCCGTTCCTTCGTAAGAAGGATATGGAGCAATCACTTTTCCTAGCATATTTCCTGATATTCTTGGCATCTTTAAGCCTCATATTAAACGTAATTGTCTCGGTTCCATGTCTTTTGATATTCCAGATTGGAAGATCATTTCTTGTCAGGACATTAATAAATCGTTCAGTGCCCTTGCCAGATACTTTAACAGTAACCCTGCCATTAAAAAATTCGATCCACTGGTTATTCATTTTTTTCCTCCCGGATTTTCATTTATATAAATGACCTGATCAATTTTCCCTTCAAGCAAAATTTCTTCAGGTAAGATTGTTTTAATTACAAAAGATTTACCTTTTATTAATAACTGCCCTTGCTTTAACAGCAAGCGGAGTTCTTTATCAGTAAATACCAACAACCCGCGATGATTCTCAATATAGACATGAATTTGCCCAATCATGGTTATCCTTGGTAAATCCATCATGACATCTTGAGGAAGATCCATTTTTTCAGCCATCCAGTTACGAACCCGCCCGGCCCAGTTTTTTGCCATAAAAAAAGAACCCCCTTTCATCTCATATTTATGAAATGAAAGGACGTTCTAGCACACCTTTTTCGTATTAACTAAGTTGATTTACTACTAACTGTTTCTTGGACGAAATGGCTTTTTTGACCGTGGTTCCCCAAGAATCTCAGCCCAAATAATACCGTTAATAAGAGTTTCTTCATCTGGATTCAGGGAGATTTCTCTTCCATCTTCGTGTCTGTGATTTACTTTTACTTTATCAGACTTTTGTTGGGCAACTGACATTCCGATCCGTTTAACCTCAGGCTCTTGTTTTAGTTGATAGTATTTATTCTCAAGATGTCCAAGATTATCTTTTGGGACAGTTGGAATATTTTTCGCTTTTAACGGGCCATTTGTTCGAGATTCCTCAAAATCCAGTTGTTTTTTTACTAAGTTTCGAATTTCCTCAAAAGTTCCCTTTGAAAATGTTTTGTTTCTAGATTCTCCTTTTTTTCCTTTTGCATTACGGAAAACGATAGAAACAATTCCGATGATAATCATAAACAGGATACTTTCCAATAATCTCCACCCCTTTCATATCCCAAAGTGGATTATTGACCGTCTTTTTTGTCCCCAGTCATCTTACCGATAGAACCTCTCATATCAGTGTCTGCGGAAATATTTTTATAGTTCATATAATCCATTACACCTATATTTCCCGATTTAAGCGCTTGAGCCATTGCCAGCGGAACCTCTGCTTCAGATTCTACAACCTTAGCCCTCATTTCTTGAACCTTTGCTTTCATTTCTTGTTCGAGAGCTACTGCCATCGCTCTGCGCTCTTCTGCTTTGGCTTGAGCAATTTTCTTATCTGCTTCTGCTTGCTCCGTTTGTAATTCAGCTCCTATATTTTTACCGATATCTACATCCGCTATATCGATGGAGAGAATTTCAAAGGCTGTACCAGCATCTAGACCTTTTGAAAGGACAGTTTGGGAAATTAAATCTGGATTCTCGAGCACCTTACTATGACTATCTGACGATCCAATGGTGGAGACAACACCTTCACCGACACGAGCAACAACCGTTTCTTCCCCCGCACCACCAACAAGTCGTTCGATGTTGGCACGAACAGTAATTCTTGCCTTTGCCTTTACTTCAATCCCATTCATAGCTACACCAGCGATAAATGGTGTCTCAATGACCTTTGGGTTAACACTCATCTGAACCGCTTCTAAAACGTCACGACCAGCTAAATCAATAGCCGCACATCGTTCAAAGGATAATTCAATATTCGCCCGATGAGCAGCAATTAGAGCATTTACGACTCTGTCAACATTACCACCGGCAAGGTAATGACTCTCCAGTTGATTAGTAGTAACGTTTAAACCCGCTTTATGGGCCTTTATAAGGGGATTAACCACTCTGCTTGGCGTTACCCTCCTAAGCCTCATACCAACTAATGTAAAGATACTGATACGTACACCCGCTGCCAAAGCAGAAATCCACAGCATAACCGGCACAAATGATAATAAGATCCCAAATAATATTAAGGCAACGACTACAACCGCAATGATAAAAATTGTTCCGTTACTTGCTATCATATCTAAACCCCCTTCTTAATTTACCTCTCTTACAACAATACGTGCCCCTTCGACTTTTATCACTTTAACGAGAGCGTTCTGCTCGATAAAGCCACCTTCACTAACTACATCAACTCGCTCATTATTAATAATAACAGTTCCAGCAGGCCGCAGTATCGTTAGAGCGAGACCTTCCTTTCCCAACAAATCGGTCCTGTTAATGTTGGAGACATATCCATCTTCTTTCCTAGCTGAATCAAATAGGACCATTTTATTAAATAGGACAAGTTTTTTATTAAAAATCTTAATCATCATAAAGAAAACTAATACGGATAAGAAAATAGCTATTAAGATGGATACACCGATTTGAATTGTATCCTCTCCTGCTAAAAAAAGACTTAATATTAATGCAGCGACCCCTAGAGTGCCGGCAATCGCTCCGGGTAAAAAGAACTCAAGGAATATAAGGATTAAACCTGCCACAAATAAAAATAACGTGCCATAGCCTGCAAGACCTGCCTGGAAATGGCCATAAAAGAATAAAGTGAGCGCTAACACACCGATAAATCCTGCCACACCAAATTTTGTTGAAAATAACTCCAATACAATTCCGATTCCCGCAATCGATAAAAGGATGGTTACAACAATCGGGTCAGTAAGAAATTGCGTCATTCGAGAGCCCCCTTTCTTTCTTTAGTCTCGACTATACTTATTACGTATGTAGATGAATTAAGTTTCATTATTAAAAATAAAAAGACTGCAGGCCAGTGACCTGCAGTCTTTATGTCAGAATACTATGAAAGGTGTTGTTGTACAAGTTTATTTACAAGTGCCCCATCTGCCTTACCCTTTACTTTAGGCATAATAGCAGACATCACTTTTCCCATTTCTGCTTTTGATTTTGCGCCGACTTCAGAAATCGTTTCTTTAACGACCTCTGCCAGTTCCTCTTCAGAAAGCTGTTTTGGCATATATAATTCAACAATAGCCAACTCCGTGCGCAACTTATCAACTAGGTCTTCACGACCAGCTTTACCAAATTCATGGAGGGAGTCTTTGCGTTGTTTCACTTCGCGAGAAAGGACTGTTAACTCAACATCATCGGAGAGCTCTTTCGTGCCGAGCTTAATAGCTTCATTTTGCAATGAAGCCTTAACCATCCGAATGACTGAGAGTTTGTCTTTTTCCTTGTTTCTCATCGCTTGTTTCATATCATTATTCAAACGCTCGAGAAGACTCATGTATTACACCCTCTCTTAAAACTTACGTTTTCTAGCTGCTTCAGACTTTTTCTTACGTTTTACACTTGGCTTTTCATAAAATTCGCGCTTTCTTGCCTCTTGCAAAGTACCAGTTTTTGATACTGTACGTTTGAAGCGGCGAAGAGCATCTTCAAGCGATTCGTTTTTACGAACGACGGTTTTAGACATTCTCTTTCCCTCCCTCCGAAACACAACACACTAACATTCAATCCATGTACCTTGCAATTATAATATAACCTTGATACAAGGTCAACTGAAATTCGTATTGATAAAACAAGCTTTTTATTTTTTTATTCAAATAAATGTAGACTTGTCTATATTTCCCTTAAAAACTGGCATGTCCCTCTTAGTACAACCATACAATGAAGCGAGGGGGGCATATAATGCTATACATATTATTATTTGTTCTTTGCATTTTATTATTTATATTTGGGATGACCATTATGCGATTTGCACTGTTTAATTTATCAGCTAACAAATTAAAGGGTTGGCTGATTAAATTGACTAGCACTCCTTTAAAAGGGATGCTAACAGGGACATTTATAACAGCACTTTTACAAAGTAGTACCGCCGTAATGGTGATTACAATTGGATTAATTTCAGCAAGAATTATGACGTTCCCCCAGTCAATTGGAATCATTCTTGGCACAAATATTGGTACAACCTTTAAAACAGAATTAATTACGTTTAATATTGATAAAGTCCTCGTTCCTCTCGCCATTTGTGGAGCACTGCTTATTTTATTAAAAAATAAAAAAGCGAGAAGTATCGGGATGCTGCTATTCGGAATATCCTCTGTTTTCGCAGCTATGAAAGGCTTCGAGATGCTAGCTGTCCCGTTAACATCAATGGATTATATTAATAATTTCATCCTTTCCATTAATGATCATATTCTTTTAAGCCTGTTAACCGGCACAATTATAACAGCTATTATTCAATCGAGTACTGCAATGACTGGCATTGCAATGAGTTTTTTATTAACTGGACTCTTGCAGCTAGATGCGGGTATAGCTATTGTCCTTGGTGCGAATATTGGTACATGTATTACCGCTCTTATTGCTTCGATTGGCGGGGGGAAGGAATCGAGATTAGCTGCATTTGCGCATGTTTGGCTCAATGTTTTCGGGGTCTTGCTTTTTATCCCACTAATCCCAACACTTACTGAAAATGCTCCACTTCTTGCCGATACAAAAAATGTACAATTAGCACACATCAGTGTCATTTTTAATGTTGTGTCTTCAATCATTGTTTTACCTTTTGCAACGAGATTTGGGAAGATGATTTTATTTTTACATGATAGACCATCTAAAATCACCTAAAAAAGACGGCATTAGCCGTCTTTTTTAATAATTGGAAGTGACTGTAAGACCATTGACGATCGCGATACTTGAACTTGCCCCGATTCTAGTTGCGCCGGCCCCAATCATTTTTTGGACATCTTCTGTACTTCTAACTCCACCAGACGCTTTTACACCCATGTCCGGACCGACTGTTTTCCTCATTAAGGCAATGTCTTCTGCTGTCGCTCCACCTGTTGAGAATCCTGTAGAAGTTTTAACAAAATCTGCACCAGCCTTTAAGGCTAGCTCACAGGCTCGAATTTTTTCTTCTTTGGATAACAGACTAGTTTCTATAATCACCTTCGTATGAGCCTTACCCTTTGCAGCCTCAACAACGGCTCTAATATCATTTTCAACTAATTCATCGTTATGATCTTTTAGGGCTCCAATATTAATGACCATATCCACTTCTTCTGCGCCATTCTCAATGGCGTTCTTAGTTTCAAATGCTTTTGTTTCAGAAGTAGTCGCCCCTAATGGAAATCCAATTACTGTACAAACCATCACTCCACTGCCTTGCAACAATTCTTTTGCGGTGCTTACCCATGTAGGGTTTACACAGACCGAAGCAAATTTATATTCCTTTGCTTCCTTGCAAAGGGCCTCAATTTGCTGTTTTGTTGCTTCCGGCTTTAGTAGGGTGTGGTCAATCATTGCAGCAATATTTTTAGTAGCCATGTACATACTCCCTTCGAATTCCATATGAATTTTAGAAGTAATTTGCTGCTGTAAATAGTTTAACCTAAACACTATAAAAAAAAAGGACCTAAATGGTCCTTAAATGACAGCTTCTTCTTCAATAAACAATTCTTTCTTGGATATTGAATCCTCAACTACCTTAACAAATTGTCCACGATTGTATGGATATCCCGCTTGGTTAATTTTAACTTTAACTATTTTACCAATCAAATCTTCTGGGGCAGAGAAAATAACCTTCATGTAATTATCAGTGTATCCGATCAGATATCCCGAATCAGCTTCTTCTTTTGATACTTCTTCAGGAATCAATTCTAGGACTTCACCTTCAAATCTTGAAGCGTATTCTTTTGCCAATTGATCAGAAAGCGTGATGAGACGATGGACTCGTTCATTTTTAATTTCTTCATCGACTTGGTCTTCCATCCGAGCAGCGGGTGTTCCTGTTCGTTTAGAATAAGGAAACACATGGAGCTCAGAAAATTTATGCTCATTAATAAAATTATACGTTTCCATAAACTCTTCCTCAGATTCACCTGGGAAACCGACAATGACGTCCGACGTGACAGCAAGGCCTGGAAGAACTTCTTTTAGTCGATCTAATCTTTCTCCGAAGAACTCCATTGTATATTTACGGCGCATTCTTTTTAAGACAGAATTCGAACCAGATTGTAACGGAATATGCAAATGGCGGACCACAATAGGAGAATGTTTAATCACTTCAATTACTTCATCAGTAATCTGACTTGCTTCTATGGATGATATGCGCAGACGTTTTAGTCCTTTTACTGCTTCCAAATCACGAAGTAATTGGGCAAGATTGTAATCCTTCATGTCTTCGCCATATCCGCCTGTGTGAATACCTGTAAGAACAATTTCCTGATAACCTGCATTAACTAATTGCTGTGCTTGCCGAATTACTTCCTTCGGATCACGTGATCTCATTAAGCCTCGGGCCCAAGGAATAATACAGAAAGTACAGAAATTATTACAACCTTCTTGGATCTTTAAAGAAGCACGAGTCCTGTCTGTAAAGGAAGGAACATCCAGTTCTTCATAGACACGGCTTTTCATGATATTGCCAACCCCATTAATTGGCTGACGCTCACGTTTGTATTGCTCAATATATTCAAGCATTTTTATCCGGTCCTGTGTTCCCACAACAACATCAACACCAGGAATAGCCATAATTTCTGCAGGAGATGTTTGTGCATAGCATCCAGTTACACAAATAACCGCATCTGGATTTTTCCTAACGGCACGACGGATCACTTGGCGGCTTTTTTTGTCGCCTGTATTTGTTACGGTACAAGTATTAATAATATAGACGTCCGATATTGATTCAAAATCAACTCGATCGTAACCTTCTTGTTTGAATAACTGCCAAATAGCTTCAGTTTCATAATGATTTACTTTACAACCTAAAGTATGAAACGCAACTGTTGCCATTATTTTTCACCTCATTAATTCAAAATGATAGGAAATTGCTGATAATGCATATAAAGGAGCTGTTTCGGTTCGTAATATTCTCGGGCCTAACCCACAAACTGCAAATTCATAATCCTTTAATTGCCTAACTTCTTCATCAGTTAAGCCGCCTTCTGGACCAAATACGATTAGGAGTGTATCGCCTTTATTGATTTTTTTTAGCGTATCAGCAAAAATGGAAGTTTCACCATTTCTACTCTCTTCCTCAAAAGCAACTAATTTATAATGAAAATCTTTGCTCTTTAATAGCAAATCTTTAAAGCTAATCGCACTCATGACATCCGGTAAAAAGGCACGATGGGATTGCTCCGCAGCTTCTTTAGCTATCTTTTGCCATCTATCTACTTTTTTCGTTGCTTTTTTTTCATCCCATTTAACGACTGAACGAGCTGCTGAAAATGGAAGGAATTGATGCGCACCTAGTTCTGTTCCTTTTTGGATAATCCATTCCAACTTGTCCCCTTTAGGCAGTCCACTAGCAATCGTAATTGTAATGGGCAGCTCGGAAACCCCATCTATCCATTGTACAACGTCTGCAACAACACTTGTATCGGTAATTTCTGCAAGGGAACATACTGCTTGCTTCCCATCTAGATCAACGCAAATAATTTTGTCGCCAATTTGCATGCGCATAACTTTTTCGATATGATGGCGGTCTTCGTCATTAATCAAATAGCGCCCATCGTTTGCTCGTTGTTTAACAAAGTATCGTTGCACACTTTTGCACCCTTTCTTAAACCATACACTTAATTTTACTAAAGAAAAGTCTGTTCTAAAAGCATGGCACGAAAAAAAGGGGTATGTTACCCCTCTTATTCAACCATTATATCCGTTTGGCAACAATAGCAACCCAATCTTCCATCAAAATTGTTTCGGATATCTCAAAGCCAACAGCAATTAATGCATCTTTGACTTGATCTTTTTTCTGCTGGATAATCCCAGAGGCAATGAACGCTCCGCCAGGTTTGACAACTCTTGCAGCATCCTCAGTAAATCGTAAAATAACCTCGGCCAAAATATTAGCTACAACAACATCAGCAGAATTTTCCTCTACACCATCCAGTAGATTATTTTGGGCAGTAACTGCTCGATCACTTACTTTATTAAGTTTAATATTCACTCTTGCTGTTGTTACTGCTACCTCATCAAGATCAAATGCACGAACATCTTCGGCACCCAGCATAGCTGCGGCAATGCTTAATACCCCCGATCCTGTTCCAACATCGATAACCCGGTCACCAGGACGAACAGTTCTTTCAAGAGCCTGAATACACAAGACAGTAGTCGGGTGTGTTCCTGTTCCAAACGCCATTCCTGGATCTAATTCAATGATTAATTCATCACTGCTGACCGGAGTATAAATCTCCCAAGTCGGTACAATTGTAAATTTTTCTGAAATTTTCACAGGATGATAATATTTTTTCCATGCAGTTGCCCATTCTTCTTCATTTACTTCACTTATTGTCACTTTATTTTTACCGATATCGATATTATGAATAATCAAATTATTAATGGATTCTTTAATTGCATCCACCGTTTCACCTAAAAAGCTATTTACCGGAAGGTACGCCTTTAAAATCACACCTTCATCCGGATAATCATCGGGATTGAGTTGATAGATTTCTCCAAATTGATCTTGTCTTTCTTTTGTCAGTTCAAATGGATCTTCAATGACTACGCCACTCGCCCCAGCTTCGTGCAAAATATGAGAAATAGGTTCAATCGCCTCATTTGTTGTGTGAATACTGATTTCAGACCATTTCACATCTACCAACTCCAATCCTTACTCGCTTTTAAAGGCACGTTTTACTTTTGAGAAAAAACTTTCCTCGTGTTCACCAATCGGAGAAGAGCCACTAAGCTCTGCGAATTCTTTTAAAAGCTGCTTCTGTTTATCTGATAACTTTGTTGGGGTAATAATCCGAACAATAATGTATTGATCACCAACACCGTATCCACGAACATTAGGAACACCTTTTCCTTTTAAACGGAATTTTTTCCCCGTCTGAGTACCTGCAGGAATTTTCAATTTCACTTTCCCGTGTAAGGTAGGTACTTCAATCTCATCACCTAATGACGCTTGAACGAAAGTGATCGGCATTTCACAATAAATATCATCGCCATCTCTTTCAAAAAACTCATGTTGCCTTACATGGAATACAACATAAAGATCTCCTGGAGGTCCACCGTTAATTCCTGCTTCACCTTGTCCTGACATGCGGAGTTGTTGACCATCATCAATACCCGCAGGGATTTTAACATGAATCTTCTTGCGTTTTTGTACTTTTCCTTTACCGCCGCAAGTAGAACATTTATGTTTAATTTCTTTCCCAGTCCCATTACAGTGATTGCAGGTACGTCGATTGACGATTCTTCCAAATGGAGTATTCTGCTCCACATTTAACTGTCCTGTCCCATGACAATGCTGGCATGTTTCTGGTTTTGTTCCAGGTTTTGCACCAGAACCACTGCATGTTCCACAAGTTTCTTCACGAGGAATTTCAATATCTGTTTCTTTCCCAAAGGCTGCTTCTTCAAAAGAAACCGTCATCGTGTACTGAAGATCTGCTCCTTGTCTTGGTGCGTTTGGATCACGTCTTCTACCGCCTCCACCGCCGCCAAAGAAAGTATTGAAGATATCCTCAAATCCTCCAAAGCCTCCGCCGAAATCACTGCCGCCAAAGCCTTGGTTTGGATCTGTATGGCCAAATTGATCATAATGGGCCTTTTTCTGATCATCACTTAATACTTCATATGCCTCTGTTATTTCTTTAAATTTATCTGCCGCATCTTCTGCTTTATTTATATCTGGGTGATATTGTTTGGAAAGCTTTCGATAGGCTTTTTTTATTTCATCCTTTGAAGCACTTTTACTAAGACCTAGTACTTCATAGTAATCCCGTTTACTCATGATTACCCACTCCCGAATCTGTCACATAAAGGTTATTGTATCATTCATCACAATGTTAATGCAATAAAAAAAGCCAAAGCCCATAGTTCTGACTTTGACTTTTTTCTGAGCTATGAAAACTCTTATAAATGTCTAGCTCCAGCGCCTAGGGGCTCGGGGTCACAAGCCAATCTGTCAAGAAGGTAAAAAGCAACCTTCTCGCCAGCTCGTCTTATGCCTGTCGCCCCTGGACAAGGCGCTTCCACTTTTCTATTTATCGTCTTTTACTTCTTCAAATTCTGCATCAACAACATCATCTTTAGGACCAGCAGTGTTTCCCGCTTCTGGGCCTCCCTGTTGTGCTTGCTGGGCAGCTGCTGCTTGTTCATAAAGTTTTACTGTTAGGGCTTGAACGATTTCTTGTAATGCATCCTTTTTCGCACGGATGTCTTCAAGTTCGTTTTTCTCAATCGCAGCTTTTAACGCATCCTTAGCTTCATTAGCTTGAGCTACTTCACCAGCATCAACCTTACCTTCAAGGTCTTTTAATGTCTTTTCGGTTGTAAAGACAAGTTGATCTGCTTCGTTACGAAGTTCAACTTCCTCTTTACGTAGTCTATCTGCTTCTGCGTTTTCTTCAGCTTCTCTAACCATGTTTTGGATTTCTTCATCTGAAAGTCCAGTTGAAGACTTAATCGTGATTTGTTGTTCCTTATTTGTGCCAAGGTCCTTTGCACGAACATTAACGATACCGTTCTTATCGATGTCAAAGTTTACTTCAATTTGTGGAATTCCACGTGGTGCTGGTGGAATATCAGATAATTGGAACCGTCCTAAAGTCTTGTTATTAGCCGCCATCGGACGCTCACCTTGAAGGACATGGATATCAACAGCAGTCTGATTATCAGCAGCAGTTGAGAACACTTGCGATTTAGATGTAGGTATTGTCGTATTACGGTCAATTAACTTTGTAAATACACCACCCATTGTTTCAATTCCAAGGGAAAGTGGTGTAACGTCAAGCAATACAACATCTTTTACATCCCCTGTAATTACTCCACCTTGAATAGCAGCACCCATCGCTACCACTTCATCAGGGTTAACCCCACGGTGCGGCTCTTGTCCTGTCGCTTTTTTAATCGCTTCTTGAACAGCTGGAATACGCGTAGAACCACCAACCAAGATTACTTTATCAATTTCTGAAGGAGTTAATCCAGCATCGCTTAATGCTTGGCGAGTTGGGCCCATTGTACGCTCTACAAGATGAGCAGATAATTCATCAAACTTCGCTCTAGTCATGGTTACTTCAAGGTGAAGCGGACCAGCGGCACCAGCAGTGATAAATGGTAATGAAATTTGCGTAGAAGTTACACCTGATAAGTCTTTTTTCGCTTTTTCAGCCGCATCCTTTAAGCGTTGTAATGCCATTTTATCTTGGGAAAGGTCAATCCCATTTTCTTTTTTGAATTGGTCTACAAGGTAATCAATAACGACTTGGTCAAAATCATCTCCGCCAAGGCGATTATCACCAGCGGTTGATTTAACTTGGAATACACCATCGCCTAATTCTAGAATTGAAACGTCAAATGTACCGCCGCCAAGGTCATATACAAGAATTGTTTGATCTTCGTCGGTTTTGTCTAATCCATATGCAAGTGCAGCTGCAGTTGGCTCGTTAATAATACGTTCTACTTCAAGACCCGCAATTTTCCCTGCATCTTTTGTTGCTTGACGTTCTGCATCATTAAAGTAAGCAGGTACTGTAATTACTGCCTTTGTAACAGGCTCGCCTAGATAATCTTCAGCATAAGACTTTAAGTATTGAAGAATAATTGCAGATAATTCTTGTGGTGTATACTCTTTGCCTTCAATGTCCACTTTATAATTTGTGCCCATATGACGTTTGATGGACATGATCGTGTTTGGATTTGTAATTGCTTGACGTTTAGCAACTTCACCAACTTGGCGCTCTCCATTTTTAAATGCGATTACGGAAGGAGCCGTACGATTACCTTCTGGGTTTGGAATAACCTTTGGTTCGCCACCTTCAAGGACAGCAACACAAGAGTTGGTTGTACCAAGGTCGATACCGATAATTTTACTCATTTCCTTTTCCTCCTAGAAAAAAATATGTAGTTTTATTGATTTACTTTCACCATTGCAGGTCGGATAACACGGTCTTTTAATAAGTAACCTTTTTGAAATTCATCCGTTACAATGTTTGAGCCATAGTTCTCATCCTCACCTTGCATTACAGCTTGATGCTGATGTGGATCAAACTCTTTTCCTACAGATTCAATCAGTTCAACACCTTCACTTTTCAGAGCATCAAGCAAACTGCGGTAAACCATGTCCATCCCTTGTAGAAGTGACTTAGTTTGTTCATTATCTGCTTCAATTTTCATCGCTCTTTCAAAGTTATCAATTGCAGGCAATAAATCAGTAATAAGTTTTTGTGCTCTATATTTTTGGCTTGCTTCTTGATCTAATCTAGTACGTCTCCGGAAATTATCAAAGTCTGCTTGCAAGCGTAGATATCGATTATCTGCTTCCTCTAACTTTTCTTTCAACAGTTGAATTTCTTGGTCCTTTTCATCAACCAATGAATCCGCTGCCTGTTCTGTTGCTGTACCTTCGTCAAAAACAGTCTCAACCGTTTTTTCTTCGGTAAGTTCAACATTTTCAGTACTTTCAACTTCCATTTCTTCATTTAGCGTTTTATTATTCTCATTCGTCAACTTACTCACCTCCCTTAAAGCATTTGCTGTCATTTATAGGATAATTCATTGTCATGGAAAAGGGGGTGAAACAGGTATTTCACCCTTACTCAATATTACCCGAGCTATTTATTTTGATACAATTTCGTCCAGACAGCAGTTAAATCCTTACTTAGAAATTGTAATAAGCTAATGACTCGGGAATATTCCATCCTTGTAGGGCCTAGGATGGCGATCGTCCCTAAATTCTCAACACCGGCCGAATAAGTAGCTGTAATTAAACTGCAATTATCCATGACACTATTTTTATTTTCAGTACCAATTTTAACCTGAATTCCAGCTGCATCATTTCTGATTAAATTATAAATCCATTCTTCCTGGTCAATCATCGTTAATAAGCTTCGAAGTTTTGTTACATCATGAAACTCCGGCTGGCTTAACATATTGGTCTTTCCAGCAAAGAAAAGTTTTTCATTAACTGGCATTTTTAATGAATCTGCGATAGTATGCAGCATTAAGTCATAATCATGGATATGCTGTCTTAAAAGCATGGCTACCTCTTTATAAATCTTATCATTTAGATCTTCGAGAGGTACGCCTGATAAACGATCGTTTAAAATATTCACTGTTTTTTCTAAATCACTGGCATCTACTGATGGTGGTAATGAAAAGGTCCTATTTTCTACATGGCCCGTATCTGTAACAAAAATAGCTACGGCTGTCTCTTTGTTTAACGGGATAATTTGAATTTTTTTCAATTTATTAATACTAACAGCCGGGCCAAGAACAATGGATGTGTAGTTCGTTAGGTCCGATAATATTTTTGCAGACCTTTGAATAATTTTTTCGAATTCGAAAATTTTCTCAGCAAAAATCGACTGAATGATAGATGTATCATGTTGATTTAATACCTGTGGAGACAAAAGATGATCCACATAATAGCGATATCCTTTTTCCGATGGGACACGACCTGAAGAGGTATGTGTCTTTTCAATATACCCCAACTCTTCAAGGTCGGACATTTCATTACGAATGGTTGCCGAACTGAAAGAAATCTCTTTCTTTTTCGACAAACTTCTTGAGCCGACTGGTTGGGCAGATCGAATAAAGTCATCAACAATAACCTGAAGAATTAACAATTGACGATCTGTTAACAACATTCATCACCTCTGTTAGCACTCCTAGTTAACGAGTGCTAATTATATTAATAAATTATCAAATGAAGGGGGATGGTGTCAATCAAAAAGAACAGTAAACCACTCTAATCAAGACAATAATTAAAATCTTGCTTATCTTAAAAATGCCTGGAATACTTCATTTCCTAGCAGTCTCCCCTTTTTCGTTAAAAATATATGATTTTTTTCCACATCTAACCACTGTTTTGCCGTTAATTCATTAATCTCTTTTTCAAATAATTGAAGGGGGTCTTTAGCAAACTTTTCAATAAAATGAGGAATGAAGACACCTGCAGTTTTTCTCAATCCCAAAAACATTTCTTCTTCCATTTGCTCAATTTTTGAAGTTTGATGTTCTTCCATTACCGGCATGAGCCCATTATTTATTTGCTCCATATACCTTTTTAAGGGACCAATATTCGAACGTCTTATCTGATTTAAATAGCTATGAGCACCTGCCCCAAACCCATAATAAGAATTATTATTCCAATAGGTAAGGTTATGTCTGCTCTCATACCCTGGTTTAGAAAAATTACTAATTTCATATTGGTTGAATCCATGCTTTTCCATTTCTTCCATTAGTAATTCGTACATCGCAGCTTCCACATCCTCACCAGGAGTTGGCAGTTTTCCTTTTTTCAGTAAATTATAAAAAACTGTTTTTGGTTCAATGATTAAGGAATAGGCAGAATAATGTGTGATATCAAGTGATAAAGCCTCTTTTAATGTCTCTTTAAAATCTGAAAAAGTTTGTGAAGGTAAACTAAAGATAAGATCTATACTGATATTTTCAAATCCCAAGGATTTTGCGTTATCAATTGTTTGGTAGACATCTTTCGCTTTGTGGACACGGCCGATTTTTTTCAGTAGCTCCTCATTAAACGTTTGAACTCCAAGGCTAATCCGGTTAACTCCAGCCTCTTTTAATATTTCTAATTTTTCTGCCGTTAAGTCACCAGGATTCGCCTCAAAGGTAAATTCTATATGCTCACTCTTTGGTAAATTTCTGTTAATACTTTCACAAAATTGATAAAGCTGCTTTTCATTTAACGATGTCGGTGTACCCCCTCCTACAAAGATCGTCTCAAGGCCATTTGTTGGAAATTGGGTTAAAGTCATTTTCATTTCTTGTTCAAGTGCTTTTAAGTAATCATCAACCGGCTGCCCCTTTAGAAACACTTTATTAAAATCACAATAATGGCAAATATGCTCACAAAAAGGGATATGGAGATAGGCTGATTTAATCATTTCGTTCACTTCCTCATTCTTCAACAAAAAGAGGCTAGAATTCGCCCAGAAAATGGCTTGTCCTAACCCCCAGCTAGTTTATTTTTTTGTGTTGCTATCGTCCATTTTTAAGACAGCCATAAATGCTTCTTGTGGCACTTCAACGGATCCTACTTGCTTCATCCGCTTTTTACCTTCTTTTTGCTTTTCTAATAATTTTCGTTTACGGGAAATATCTCCGCCATAACATTTGGCTAAAACGTTTTTACGCATAGCCTTAATTGTAGAACGAGCAATAATCTTCTGACCCACTGCAGCCTGAATTGGAACTTCAAACTGCTGCCTAGGGATAAGCTCCTTCAGTTTTTCAACAATAATCTTCCCTCGTTCATAGGCGAAGTCTTTATGAACAATAAAGCTTAATGCATCCACTTTTTCACCATTTAACAATATGTCCATTTTAACAAGGCTGGAAGGTTTATAACCAATGAGCTCATAATCAAAGGATGCGTAACCTCTTGTGCTTGATTTCAATTGATCAAAGAAATCATAGACAATTTCTGCTAATGGCATTTCATAGATAATACTTACCCGATTTTCCGCCAGGTATTCCATTGTTACAAAAATTCCCCGTTTTTGTTGGCAGAGTTCCATAATGGTTCCTACATAATCATTTGGAGCCATCATCGTTGATTTCACATAAGGCTCTTCTACACGGTCAATTTTTTGTGGATCCGGTAAATCAGAAGGATTGTCCACCCTTATTTCGGAGCCATCTGTCATATGAACATGATAGATAACACTCGGTGCTGTCGTTATTAAATCAATTTTAAATTCACGTTCAATCCGTTCTTGAATAATCTCCATGTGAAGCAATCCTAAGAATCCACAACGGAATCCAAATCCAAGTGCTTGTGAAGTTTCTGGTTCAAATTGAAGTGAAGAATCATTTAACTGAAGCTTTTCAAGTGCTTCACGCAGATCATTAAACTTCGCTGTATCAATTGGGTAAAGTCCACAGTAAACCATTGGGTTTAGTTTCCGGTAACCTGGAAGTGGCTCTGTTGCCCCATTTTTTGCATTTGTAATTGTATCACCCACACGAGTATCCCCGACATTTTTTATTGATGCAGATAAAAAGCCAACATCACCAACGGTTAACTCATCACGCATGGTTGCTTTTGGTGTAAAAACGCCTATCTCATTTACTTCAAATTCTTTACCAGTAGCCATCATCCGGACTTTATCGCCCACCTTAACGGTTCCTTCGACCACACGAATGTACGCTACAACACCACGATAGGCATCATACAGAGAATCAAAAATAAGGGCCTTTAATGGTGCTTCTGGATCTCCCTGTGGTGCAGGGACTTTCTGAACGACTTGTTCAAGGATTTCTTCAATTCCAATCCCTGCCTTTGCTGAAGCTAACACGGCTTCCGAAGCGTCCAAACCGATGACATCCTCGATTTCTCCTCGAACACGCTCTGGATCTGCACTAGGCAAGTCAATTTTGTTAATGACTGGTAAAATTTCAAGGTCGTTATCAAGGGCAAGATAAACGTTGGCTAGTGTCTGTGCTTCAATTCCTTGTGCAGCGTCAACGACTAAAACAGCCCCTTCACATGCTGCAAGACTCCTTGATACCTCATACGTAAAATCGACATGTCCCGGTGTATCAATTAAATGGAAAATATATTCTTCTCCATCTTTTGCTTTGTATTTTAACTGGACGGCATTTAATTTAATGGTAATTCCGCGTTCTCTTTCAAGGTCCATTGAATCAAGGAGCTGATCTTTCATTTCCCGAGAGGTCAATGCATTGGTTTTCTCCAAGATCCGGTCAGCTAATGTTGATTTCCCATGATCAATATGGGCTATAATTGAGAAATTTCTAATTTTTGATTGTCGTTTGAGTCTTTCATTATTGTTCATGGTCTTTCACTCCTACTATACTCGCACATATACACTATTTTGAATTATATCAATACGATTAACAAGATTCAATCAAAAGTCGCATAAGATTATTTCCTGAAATAAAATAGCGGCACCAAACTGGTGCCACTTCGATTATTTTAATCAGCAATAAGATGAACTAACTTTTCAGAAGCGCCTGATATCCCCTCAGACATCTTCTTCCCCATTGTAGAGAAAAAATTATATGCACTTATTTCTTCTAGTTTTTTTTGCTTTGCCTCAAGATCATGACTTGAGATTTCGTTTCCCAAAAAGGTAGCTTGCAAGTTACTGTCTGTCCCATTTAAACTAACAGCATTTTGAAAGTTTGGATCATCATAGCCTTTCATTTTATGAATACCATCATTAGCCAATTGCATACCAACTAAAACAGAGATTAACATGAGAGCAGCCAAGCATACACTCTTTAACATGAACATCTTCATAAAAAATGCTCCCTTACATCTATTGTTCTTTTGTTGATTGTTCAACATCCTTGTTAACTTTTTCAGCATCCCAGTAATATTCACTAAACACATCGGCAAGTGCATCTGCTGAACGATTTAATTCTTCAAACGTATTGTCGACACCGCCAAATTCAATCAACATGGCATTTTCAGAGAGGTTTTGATTATAGATACTATTTGATCCGGCTGCATTTTTAATAATTACACCCCTGCTTAAGCCTTTATATTTCTTTTGAAGAAGTTCGTGGAGAGCTTTTGCAAGTTTTGCATTCTTTTCATAATTTGGATTCTTCCCCCCGATAATAAAGGCCAGTCTCGCATAGGATTTACCTTTAATATCTACGGTTGTTTGTGCTTTTCGTTGAGAGTCCCTGTGAATATCAATCAAATAGTTTATATCTTTATTTGAAGACATGGCTGCTTGAACCACCGGACGGGATTCATCGTAGGATTGCCAAAATTTCCTTCCCTTCTTATTTAAGCTCGCCTGAATGTCTGTTTTATTAACACTCGTTCCGATTCCTCTATCCTCGAGACTTGTTTTTAAATGATCACCAATTTTCATAACATTGATTTTCGAATGATATGCAAGGTTGGGATTTGTTACCCCTTTTAAATATGGCAGATAGGATTCCCGATTATGCGAGAAGTATAGATATACTACCTTCCGTTTACCAGTGGTTTGACCTGGTATAGACGGTGTATTTTCACTAGATGGATTTTCAGTAATTTCTAAATCTGTCAAGGCTGCCTCTCGCTCCGCTTTCATTATTTCGAGCGGCGGGGCAGATTCAATTGGCATATTTGTGTAGTTCGTCCCCTCACCTGCCACTAGTATTTTTCCATCAAATTCATAAAAACCTGGGAGTTCTCTACCTAAGAGACTACGGGGATCATTTAAATTAATATTGCTTGATAGCTTAAATACAAAGTTCGTTAATGTAGGAGCTGACGTCCAATCTTTTTCAACCGATAAAAAATGATGATTTTCCCAACCCATTAACTGATAGAGCAATTCCCCATTCACATTTGTTGCTGCCTGATTAACCGAAGACGACATAGGTCGATACTGTGGCTTTAACGAGGTTAATAACCCACTAATAGAGAAAATCAATAGTATAAATAGTAACAATATTCCAGTGGCTTTAAGTAGACTTGTCCCTTGCACCATAACAAAAGTTCCTGAATTTCTAGCTTTCATGGTTCCACCTCGCAAAACTGATTCTAGTAAATGATATGAAGCTACTAGAATTGGTAGAACCCAAAATTTAACTTAAGAGGCATCCTTTTAAATAAATAGATTTGAAAGATGCCTCTTACTATTCCTTTATTTGGTGTAGTAGCCAGCATTCCCTTGGTCAACAGCACCATGAAGCGCAGAATTTAAACCGTTGGCAATTAGATTAGCCATATCTTCAATAAAAACATCAACTTCCTTAGGAGTAACCATTAAATTATGACCAATTGGTGATAAAACTTCATAAATTAATTTTCTTTTCTCTTCCTCTTCCAATGTCCCAATCATTCCAAGAAAGGTTTTCCGGTGCTGTTCTTCCGGTAAGTCATCTTCAGTCAACTTTCGCTTTTCACCGAAACTCATCCCTGCTGGTGCAAGTGCTCTTGAAGGACGATTACCCTCCTTTAGCTCTTTTCCAAAGTGTTTCAGGATAAAATCGATCGTATCACTAGTAATGGACACAGCATCTACCACAGTCGGAACCCCAATTGCAATGACAGGTATTCCTAAGGTTTCTTTACTCAATTCTTTTCTTTTATTACCTACCCCCGAACCAGGATGTATACCTGTATCGGATATTTGAATGGTTGAATTAACCCGTTCAATCGAACGAGATGCAAGTGCGTCAATAGCAATAACAAAATCAGGTTTTGTTTTTTCCACTACACCAAAAATAATATCGCTTGTTTCAATCCCCGTTAATCCCATAACACCAGGTGAAAGGGCACTTACGGACCTGAAGCCTTCCTCTACATTTTCCGGCTGCAACTGAAACAAGTGGCGGGTGACCAGTAAATTTTCACACACCATCGGTCCTAAGGCATCTGGGGTCACATTCCAATTGCCTAGACCTACCACAAGACATGAATCCGTTTTTTGTATCCCAGACCCTTCCAAAAAGTAGGAGAACTCTCTAGCAAAAATCTCCTCCACCTTTTGCTGTACCTCTGTGTTTTGCTGGCGAATCCCTTGTACTTCAACAGTTAAATATCGACCAGCTTTTTTCCCTAGCTGGTCGGCCCCTTGTTCGGTTACTTCGACCAAAGAAACCTTTATGTCATCAACATCTTTTTCCTTAATAATCACGCCTTCAATTTGCGAAAGATCTTTCTCTTGCCCAACAGACCCTTTTTGCTGTGTAAGAACCATCTCTCTTGCTTCAATCGCCAAATCCGTTCGAACAGAATATTGACTTAAGTCAATTGACTCATCCATTAATATTCACTCCCATCAAATCTTTCAATAGTCTAGCAACTATTTCCTATTTTTGCCCTTACCATCTTAAATCATGCAAATGATATTCTTCTGTGAAAACAGTATTGCATTATAGCCTTCCATTTGATAAAATATTTCATGTTCTGAATTATTTTTTAGGAATGTTAAGTCGAGTTCATATAGTGTCTCGATTTCTTTGTAGGAGGTGAAAGTAATGCCTAATATTAAATCTGCTATTAAACGTGTGAAAACAAGCGAAGCTCGTAATGCTCAAAATACAACCGTTAAATCTGCAACTCGTACTGCTGTTAAGAAAGTCGAAGCTGCGATTACACTTAACGATGCTACAGCTGCAAAGGAAGCATTAGTAACTGCTGCTAGTAAATTAGACAAGGCTGCTGCAAAAGGTCTTATCCACAAAAATGCTGCTGCTCGTAAAAAATCTCGTCTAATGAAAAAGACTAACGCTCTTTAATTTAGAGAAGAAAAAAACGATTCCCTTTTAAAGGAATCGTTTTTTTTATTTCTTTAAATGAAATAGGAACATTTCAATCAATAATGATTTATTCATGCCGCCAGTTTTCATTTGATAATCTGCTTCAGCGAGGAGGTCAATTAAATGGGCTAGTTCTTCATCCGTAAATTTATTTGCTTGTCCGAGTGCCAACTTAACACGGAAAGGATGCGTTCTTAGGTAACCAGCAATTTGCTGCTGCCCATATCCTCTCCTCGACAGTTCCTTTACTTGGTAAATTAACCTAAACTGTCCTGCAAGTAAAGCCAAAATCTTTATCGGTTCTTCATTTTGTTTTAACAAATCGTAATAAATCCTTAACGCTTCATCAAGTTTTCGCTGAACTACTTTTTCGATTAGCGTAAAGATATTCTGCTCAAGTGATCGTGCCACTAATTTCTCTACTAGACCTATGTCTATTCTTTTTTCACCGGATGCATATAATGCCAATTTATCTACTTCACTGGTAATCATAAACATATTTGTTCCAACTAGTGCCAATAGTTGGTCGATCGCATCTGGTTCGAATTCTATTCCACTGTTCTTGGCCCTGCCCTTAACCCAGTTCCTTAAGTCATGTTCATTTAACTTTTTTGCTTCAACGACTTCAGCATGTCTTTTTAATTCCTTCGTTATTTTCTTCCGTTCATCCAACTTTTCATATGGAGCGGAAATTACTAACACTGAATAAGGTGAGGGCTCTTTTAAATACATTTCGAACCTGGATAAGTTGTGTACCGCCTTATCCTTGGATTTTTCTGCTGTTAAAAAAACAGGATTATGTAAAAAGATAACTTTTTTTTCCCCTAAAAAAGGAAAGGTTTCTGCATCTTCGATGGCCACCTCAATGGGTGTTTCCTCTAGATCATAACTAGCAAAATTAAAATCCTTCTCTTCTTCGGTCAAAATATGATTGAGTAGTAATTGCTTTGTTTCATTAATTAAAAAAGACTCAGTTCCAAATAATAAATAAATAGGAGCAAATTCCTTTTGCTTAATTTTTTTCCAACTATCCATTACCATGTTTCAGCGCTCCCCTTCTTTCCATTCATACCTATGGTAAAGAAGCTTGGCCATTTTGACAAGCATTTTAAAGGGAATTAGCTCCTATTTTAAAAGTGCTAATTCCCTATCTATAATGAACGCCTGCAATAGAAGCCCTAGGATATTCTATTGTCTGGCGGAGTTCCTTAAGTAAATATAGTTTAGCCTTTTATCAGTCTCACTATTTTGACAACTCTTGTCAGTTGTGGAAAGCAATTTGAAGTATGCTGGATTTTTTTTCGAGAATGACTTATACTATATTGTGAAATAGGAGGGGTAGACTGTGAATGAATTTGAGAAAGATGTGCAAAGTAAACGAAACGACGCAATTGATTCAGGGGTAGGATTTGGGGTTTCTTTTGGTTTTTTTGCCATAATGTTTATTGTTGCAACAGTCATTAAGGTAATCGGTTCGTAATGATTGGCTACATATGTGTAAGGTAGAAGGCTGCATTGATGCAGTCTTTTTTAATTCTTAAGATGTTCTATCCTATGGTAAATACGGGAAAAAGGTTCCTTTCTGATGATAAAATTTATAGGTAATTGCCCCCTGTTGATCGGTTCGAAGGATAATCGTATTTGTTTTTTCTAACCGCTCAAGCACCTCTTGGTGGGGATGACCAAAGCGGTTATTTTCACCTGCTGAAACGAGTGCGACTTTAGGTTTTATTTGATTAATAAAAGAAATTGCACTTGAAGTTTTACTGCCATGGTGACCCGCTTTTAATACATCAATACGCAAATGGGGATATTGATGTATGATTTTCTCTTCCCCTGCTTGGTCTAGATCCCCTCCGAAAAACCAACTTATACCTCCTAATTGAGCAATAAAAGCAATGGACCCGCCGTTTCTTTCTCCCGAATAATTCTTTTCTGGGGAAACAATATAAAAGTGATTTTCTTCATTTGTCCACTGATCGCCTGCCGACACTCTTATGACAGGAATATTTAGTTTTTTGGCCTCTTTAATAATGTCAAGTTCTGTACTAGAGGGTTCAACAACAGCTGGCATTATAATTTGTTTGACGTTAAGCTCTTTAATAATTGAAAATGCCCCCCCAATATGATCCATATCCCCATGTGTTAAAATTAGTTTATCAATTTGCGTAATTCCCTTTCCTTTTAAAAATGGAACAACTACATCCCTTCCCACCTCAAAGGCTTCAGCAGGTTCTCTCCATTTTTCTTCAGCAAAGCGTATGGTTCCACCTGTATCAATGAGATAGGTCCCTTTTGAATGTGGAAAATGGATTAAGATACTATCCCCTTGACCCACATCAATCATTGTTACTTCCCCATATGGAGTTAACCAGTTCCAACTTTTTTGTAAAATTATCAGCATGATACTTAAAAAAATCAGGTAAACTATTCTATTGGGATACATTTTTGACTCCCAAAGATAAAATATAGCAAGCAGCAGTAAAATATAAGCGATGAGGAAAATCAAACTTGGTCTTCCGGGGATAATATGAAAGAAAGTAAAATCGGCGAGATATTCAATAAGGTGATTAGCGACAGTAATAATAGTTAAAAAGAATTTAGTAAGTAATAGTGGAGTTTTTCCGAAAATTAACTGAATAAAAAACAATAGATATAATCCCGGAAGATATAGAAATGAAAAAAGCGGAATATAGACCATATTGGCAATAATGCCGATTAATGAAAGCTCAAAATAATGATACAGCAAGAATGGCAGTGCCCCTAATTGTGCAACCATTGAGGTTGCAAGCATCCGTGTAACATTCCTTGTATAATCTGTAAGAATACTATTGGCAGATAAAATGATGACAAGACTCACTGAAAAAGAGAGTTGAAAGCCAGCATCAAAAACCACCATTGGACTACCTATCAAATAAGCAATAAAAGCCATACTAATGGCATCATGCGGAAATAGCTTTAGGCGGGTGCGCCACTTCATAGTAAGTAAGACAAGAAATATCATTAGGCCTGAGCGAATAACGGAGGGCGAACTACCAGTCAATATCACATAGATTGGAAGAAGAATGAGAAGAAAATTAGTCATGAACTGTCTCGTAAGTCCGAAGCGGATCCCAAGATAAAAAACCATCGCGATTAATAATGAGACATGGAGACCAGAAATCGCAAGCAAATGGACAATACCCGTTTTTTGATAAGCAGATAATACAGCCGGGTCAAATAAATTTCTATCACCAAAAATTAAAGCAGCTGAAAGGGAAGCAATTTCCATTGGAAAATGAGACTCGAGATATTTAATTCCTGTGTAACGCAGTTGTTTGATTACCACTAACGGAGAAGGTTTCAGCGGAGTGCAATGTTTAAGCGGGTTTTCTTGTACTTCTATTATCCAATACATATTCTTCCTTGCTAAATAGGTTCTGTAATTAAACGCATTAGGGTTTTTGGCAATCGCCGGTTTTTCCAAGGTACCGGATACGGTGCATAATCTTTGATAAAATATTTCTGTTTTTAAATTCACTTTTTCCTGTTCAGATCGAATATTGTATCGGATTAAAATACTCTCCTTGTAGCGTTGTTCTAATGCTTGTACTTGTAATAAATCGCCATCGATTTTGGGGTCTTGAGTAAATTGAAGAGAAAAGGTCGTTGTAGCAGCGGGGATAACTGATTTATTTATTGAATTAGAATGAAGTCCTATAAAAAAGAATATCAAAAAACATACATTTATACTTGTTAGTTGTAAAGCGGAAAAACGTTTGTATTTATATAGAAGATAAAGAGCAAGAACTTGTAATAAAAAAAAAGGAAGGAACTTATTAAGTGCTGATAGTACACCAAATAAAGCGGCAATTGCATAATAAAGATATTTTCCATTCATTCGATTTTCTCCATATATAATGTCTTTTTATAAAATATTTAGGGGAGCCGGTACATAACCGGCGCCCATTTGAAAAATTATTATTTAACCATTCGTAAATCAATCACTGACTCGTTTAGAGCAACCTTTTCAATTGTAACATTTGCCTGTTTGAAAAGGTCGATTGCATATGGATGATTTTTATAATCCTCGGCGTAATAAACTGTTTTAATCCCTGCTTGAATAATTGCTTTACAGCATTGAAGACACGGAAAATGAGTGACATAAATTTCAGAGTCAGCGGTTGGAACTCCAAATTTAGCACACTGGAGTAATGCATTCATTTCAGCATGGACTGTCCTGACACAATGATTGTCAATCACATAACACCCCTTATCAATACAATGGTCACCGCCCGCTATGGAACCATTGTAGCCCCCGGCAATAATTCGTTTATCTCTAACGATGGTTGCACCCACTGTCAACCTGGTACATGTGCTTCTAAGTGCGAGCAAATGGCTTTGTGCCATAAAATATTGATCCCAAGAAATTCTCTCCACTTCTCCCACTCCCTTTTTTGATCGTTCTCTATAAGTGTAATAGCGCTTGTCCTTTTTGGTCAAATAAAGATTTTTTAAATAGCAATCAAATCCTTTAATTTTTCAAATGTTTTATCCCCAATCCCGCTGATACTTTTTAAATCTTCGACCGCTTTAAAGGGGCCACTAGTATTCCTATATTCGATGATGGCCGCTGCCTTAGCAGGTCCAATGCCGGGAAGATTCTGCAACTCTGTTTCATCTGCCTTATTAATATTAATTTTTGCTTCCTTTTGACTGCCAACTGACAAGCCAGGGTTACCTGAAGAGGTGATAGATGATGAAATTCCCGCCTCTCCTTTTGCGGGTATGTAAATAATCATTTCATCCTTGACATGTTCAGCAAAATTCACCAAGCCTTGGTCTGCTTTGTCCGTTAATCCCCCAGCCCGGCTAATAACATCAATCACTCGTTCACCCGTATTTGCTTGATATACTCCAGGCTGTTTAATTTGTCCTTTCACATCCACCATAATTTTTTCTGGTAAGTCAGGTTGTTTGTCGGATTGAATACTTCCTGTTTCTTTCTCATCCTCTTGGAACTTTTCTTCCAAACTAAGTGTGTTAACGGGGGTAGAGGTTGCAGAATCACTAACATAAAAATAATAAATACCGCCTAATACTAATAAAGCCCCCAGCAAAACAGAAATCTTGTGTTCAATCAACCAGTCTTTCACTTTGATCCTTCCTTTCTAAAGGTATATTTCACTTCCTGATTTCATATGGTTATAAAAGAATAATTGCATGCGAGGAGGGTCGGAACAATGAATATAGGCATTATCGGTACTGGTAATATGGGGAGCATGTTGGTAGAAGCTATGATTGAAGGAAAAGCCATTTCCCCTGCTTCTATGATGATTACAAACAGAACAAAATCAAAAGCCTTGTTGCTTAAAGATAAATATAAGGAAATAAAGGTTGGGGCAAATCCAGGAGAAGTAGCTGCTGAGTCCGACTTGGTATTTGTTTGTGTCAAACCGTTAGATGTATATAAAATTTTACATGAAATTAAACCACAATTAACTCCAAAAAAATGTGTAATTACGATAACGAGTCCTATCAGTACAAGCCAAATTGAAAAAAAGGTCTCCTGTTCAGTCGCAAGGGTAATTCCAAGTATTACAAATCGAGCCCTATCTGGGGTAACGCTGATTACTTATGGAGAAAATTGCAGCGCGCGATGGAAGACGAAGATTGAGGAATTAATCACTAAAATTGGAGTGCCAGTCCATATCAATGAAAAAATTACGAGGGCTGCCTCGGATATCGTTAGTTGTGGTCCCGCTTTCTTCAGTTATTTACTCCAAAGTTTCATTAAAGCAGCAGTTAAAGAGACTGAAATTGATGAAAACGATGCAACTACGATGGCTAGTGAAATGATTGTCGGACTAGGTGAATTATTGAAGCAAGGGCATTACACCTTGCCGTCACTACAAGATAAGGTATGTGTTAAGGGCGGAATTACAGGTGAAGGAATAAAGGTATTGGATAATGAACTCGGGGATGTTTTTGAACATATCTTCCAGGCAACACATGCAAAATTTAAAGACGACCTTGATAAAGTGGAATCACAATTCTCTAATTATTAATTTCGCCAAGAACTGACAATATTCCTTTTTTTATTAAGATAAAAAGCCATCTTTTTTTATAGATGGCTTTCTTTATGTTTTCTTGCTACAAAAAAGATGCGTTCTGATTGTGAGTGAGGGGCTGAGTTTTCAAAATCAGCACTGACTTCCAGCACTTCAAAACCGGCCTCGACCAACCAGTTTGAATATTGCTGTACTGTATATGTACGTTGAAAATGAAGTTCATCAAAACGGTCATACTTATCGGTCTGTTCGTCCAACACAAAGAAGCTTAGCTCATGCTCAACGCTATTTAAACTTTCTCCAGCAAAGCTATTCCAAATAAAGGAAACATTTTCCTCACTTGAAGCATAAGTTTGATTTATGAATAGATGCGCTATTTTATAAATCGAATGGACATCAAAGAGGAAAATTCCCTTATTGCTCAAATGCTGAAAAACGTTTGAAAATGTTGCCCTAACTTCTTCCTCAGTTTGCAGATAATTTAATGAGTCACATAAAATACCAATGACATCAAATTCCGCCTGACCTTCCAAATCTGCCATATTCTGCTGAAAGAATGGAATTCTTAGCCCTTTTTCCTCAGCTTTTGCCTGGGCTACGGCTAGCATATCCTCAGATAAATCGACACCCGTTACTTGAAAACCATCTTGTGCTAAGCGGACGGATAATTCACCCGTGCCACATGCCAAGTCAAGTAAACGAGTGCCCTTAACATGATATTTTACGCACCTATCTTTAACGAACTCGACCCACTCCTCATAGGGTGCATCCTTCATTAATTCATCATAAAGATAAGCGAATTGTTGATAACTCATGTATTTAACTCACTAAGGATATCTTCAATCGGTGCATCGCCCCATAAGCGTTCTAACTTATAATAGCTTCTTTCGTCACGGTGAAATACATGGGCTACGACATCGCCTAGGTCAATTAATACCCATCTTGCTTCATCAAAGCCTTCTATTCTTTTTACTTCACATCCATGTTCTTGCGCTTTTTCTTTTATTTCCCTTGCAATTGCCTGAACTTGTTTATCGGAATTACCATGACAAATGATGAAGTAATCCGCAATGAGGGAAATCCCCTGCATATTTAAAGCAAGGATGTCTTCTGCTCGTTTATCATCTGCAGCTTTAACTGCAATTTTTAGTAGTTCATGATTATTCATGAATCAATCCTCCAGTTTCGCGATTAGGTCATTGTACGTATAGAATGTATCAGGGTAAACCGTTTGATTCTTTTTTAATAAAAAGCTAATTGTATTTTTAATTGCCATAATTAATGCTTTATCTAAATTTTCTTTGGCCATTTCTCTTACTTCATCCACGCCAGGAAAATGACGGCCTGGTTCAATGTAATCGGCCAAATAGATTATTTTTTCTAAAAGCGTCATTGCCGGTCTTCCTGATGTATGATAGCGAATGGCATCTAACACTTCAGGATCTTTTATGCCCGCTTCCTTTTCCACCAAGTACATACCCGCAGGTGCATGCCACAATTCTGAATTAAAATGAAGTAAATCCTCTGGGAATCCTTGACTAGCGATAATTTCCTTCATTTCTTCTTTTGGCCGAAATTTTGCATAATCATGGAAAATGGCTGCTAATTCAGCTTTCTGTTCATCCCCGCCATATTGCTGTGCAAGGACGATTGCTGTCTCCATTACTCCTAGGGTATGTTGATAGCGATGGTCGGTTAATTGTTTCTTAACAAGCTTTAATGCCGCTTCACGTTCCATACAATTGCTTCTCCTCGATAAATTGAATGACCGAATCCGGCAATAAATACCGAATGGTCTGTTTGTTTTTTACCCTAGCCCTAATCATACTTGATGATACATCCATTGCAGGCACATCTACGTAAAGGACAGGGTAATCGGTTTGACTGCTATAGGCAGGTCTTTCAACACCAACAAATTGGACAAGTCTAATCAATTCGTCAATTTTATGCCATTTTGGCAGGTATTCTATCATATCCGCGCCAATAATAAAGAAAAATTGATGGTCGGAATACTGGGCATTGATCATTTTCATCGTATCGACTGTATAAGAAGGGCCTTTTCTATGAAGTTCAATCGTTTCGACTCGAAAAGCATCATTTCCTTGGATGGCTAATTCAAGCATTTGCAGGCGGTCTTCATTTGTTATCGATTCCGATTTTTTCTTATGTGGAGGCTCTTGATTTGGCATAAACCAAATTTCATCTAGTTCTAGGCTAGAAAGAACCTCATTTGCAATTAAAAGATGTCCGTAATGCGGAGGATCAAAGGTTCCTCCCAATATTCCCACCTTTTTCATGCGCTCGTCTCCTTATACATTCGATTATGGAAGCTTGATTGTTTTCTTTTCTACAGACTCTTTATAGAGGACGATCGTATTCCCAATAAGTTGGACAATTTCAGCTCCTGTACCCTCTGCCAATTGCTCAGCCACGACCGTTTTATCATCTTCACAATTTTGCAAAACGCTGATTTTAAAAAGCTCCCTTGCTTCAAGTGCATCAGCAATTTGCTTAATCATATTTTCGTTTACTCCCCCTTTACCTACTTGAAAAATAGGATCTAAGTGGTGAGCCTTTGAACGTAAGAATCTTTTTTGCTTTCCTGTTAACATGTTCTTCCTCCTAGTTGTTTTAACACATTATCTCTCATTCTTTCTACATCTGGGAATATACCTGTCCATTTTTCAAAAGCAAGGGCTCCTTGATAAACAAACATATCTATTCCGTTTTGGATTCTTGCTCCATTTTGACGTGCGTCTTTTAAAAATTGTGTTTCAAGTGGATTGTATATGATATCACAAAAGACTGACTGATTCCTTAAATTATTTACTGCGATTGGCTGCTCATAAATTTTGGGAGACATGCCGATCAATGTTGTTTGAATAATTAAATCATATTCCCCTAGTGATTCAATTGATTCTTCAAAGGAACACGCTCTAGAATCAACGGAATAAGGGCAATCATTGATCAATCCAATAGCCCGATCCATTGTACGATTGGCAATGTCTAATCTCTGAGTGTTTTCCTTAGCCAACGTAAAATAGATGGCTCTCGCTGCACCGCCTGCTCCAATAATCAAAACTTTTTGACCTGTTAAATTAGGGAATATAGCATTTAACCCTTTTAAAAAACCAGGACCATCTGTGTTATAGCCAATTAGTTGACCATTCTCATTCACTACAGTATTAACCGCTCCGATATTTAAGGCTAATTCATCTATACCATCCAGAAAGGGAATAATGCTGCTTTTATGTGGTACCGTTACATTAAATCCACCGACACCCACCGCTTTTAAACCCTTGACAGCATCATGTAAATTCTCCCCCTTCACATGAAATGGTAAATAAACGGAATCCATGTTATAAAAGGAAAATAAATCATTAATCATAAACGGAGACATTGAATGTCCGATTGGATCCCCCAAAACAGCATATAATTTTTTCACCAGTATTCCCCCACCCATTAAGCATTATCTATTTATATTAATGATTTCCGAATTAATGCTTGTACTCCTTTAGGAACGTAAGCAGCTACCTTTGCACCAGCCTCATTGACAGTAATCCAGCCAAGACCAGAGAAAACAATGTCTGTTTTTGCTTCTTTGATGATAAATTCCTGTTTCACTAGTTCCGGAAAAGAATCGATTTGATTCATACGAGGGGGAGTTAACAATTCCCCCACATGTTTTTCATAAAGCTCATCGGCATTCTCCATTTTTGTTCTATGAATATTTAATTCATTGGAGACATAACAAACAAATGATCTACGCCCTCCGCTAATATAATCAAAGCGAGCTAATCCGCCGAAGAACAAGGTCTGCCCTTCATTTAATTGAAATACCTTGGGCTTGATTTCCTTTTTAGGGGTAATAATTTTTAAATCCTGCTTATCTACAAAATGAGCCATTTGATGATGGTTAATAATACCAGGAGAATCAATTAATGACTTTTCATCATCGAGCGGAATTTTGATAATATCCAATGTCGTTCCTGGAAAATGGGAGGTGGTGATCACATCCGTTTCACCTGTTACCTCTTTAATAATTCGATTGATAAACGTAGATTTCCCAACATTTGTACAACCCACGACATAGACGTTTTTACCGTTCCGGTATTCATCAATGGCCGCCGCAGTTTCCCGAACATACATCCCTTTGGCTGCACTGACAAGGAATACATCTTCCGGTTTTAATCCGAGTTCTTTTGCCTCGTGTTTCATCCAATGAATTAATTTGCTATGCTTCACAGACTTAGGTAACAAATCAACCTTGTTTCCGACAAGGAGCACTTTATTACTACCAACAAAACGGTGTAATCCAGGCAGCCAGCTGCCATTAAAATCAAAAATATCGACGATCATGACAATCAAAGCATCTGACTTACCCATTTCATTTAATATTTTCAAGAAATCATCGTCCGTTAAGCTGACATCCTGAACTTCATTGTAATGCTTAAGACGAAAACATCGCTGGCAGATAATCATTTCCTTTTCCAAAGCCGATGTTGGGGCATATCCTAGTTCCTCTGGGTTTTCAGTTTGAACTTTTACCCCACAACCCATACATATATATTGATGTTCACTCACACATTAATCCTCCCATTGAAGCATACCTTTTTTTCGAAACCAATTTAAAATCCTTCTTTCAGCAAAACGGTTAAATTTTGTCCAAAAGCCATCCGTTTGCGCAACAGGTACAACCAGGATAGTATGAAATCCACCCCGGTTTCCGCCAAGTACATCCGTCAGTAACTGATCTCCAATCACTACAGCTTCTTCTTTTTTTATTCCCATCTGTGAAATTGCTTTATGAAAAGCAACTGCAAACGGCTTCCTCGCTCTAAAAATGAACGGAATTTTCAAAGGATCAGAAAAAGCTTTGACTCGTTCTTCATTATTATTAGATACAATTGTTACGAGGATATTGTGTCTTTTCATTTCCTCAAACCATTTAATTAATTGAGGAGTAGCAAAGGGGCGGTCCCACTCTACTAACGTATTATCTAAATCCGTAATGATCCCTTTAACTCCCTTGGCACTTAACTGCTCAGGAGATATATCAAGAATGCTTTTGACATGCTCATTCGGTAAAAATTGTTTTAACACTAAGCTTACACCTCATTGACATCTAAATTCGTTCATTATTTTTTCACATGTACCATCATAACCAATTTTAACCTTTGTTTCAAAGATTAAAAGATGTTTTAAACTTATTATTCATCAAAACATGATAATACATGATTAATACTTTTTCTCTCTATGTTCTTTGGCAGAATCATTTGTTAGGAGTAGTAATCCAACACAGGATAAAAAACATCAAAAATAATTTTCGACAAATTTCGTCATTTCCAAATATTGTGGATAAAGTTATTAACATTATACCCATTGAATCATACACTTTTCATCATTTTATAAACAAAGTAATCACAAGTTATCCACCAGATTATGTGGATAAATGGAACGATTGTTCTATAGGAATAAATTTGGTAGATTTAGGGTACACCAATTGAACATACCATTTTATGTTTATCATTCCTATAATAGAACACTTTATTTGCAAATCGGAGGTGGAATTTGCCGTGAGAAAACTATCAGATGAATTACTAATTGAATCATATTTTAAAGCACGAGAATTAAACCTAAGTCCTGATTTTATTGGACTAATTGAGTCAGAAATGCTCCGCCGTTCCTTATACCATAAAATAAAAATGTCTTCATAACTTGGCCCTAATTGGGCTTTTCTTTTTGCCCATTTTTATTCGTACTATCTAAAAACCCCAATTTTCTCTCCGACTTTTATTTCTTTCGGGGTATGAATGGTTGAATCGATTTGAAAAATATCTTTTTCGAATAACAAGACAACTGTTGAACCGAAACTAAAGTAAGCCATTTCACTGCCCTTTTCTAATTCGGATCCTTTGTGTGTGGTTTCAATCGAATTAACAAACATTGCCCCAACCTTAACAATTGCTACATACCCGTAATCTGTTTTGGCTTCAGTAATCACCCGATAATTCTTTGCAAGCGTTCGAACCCCATATTTTAATCCCAACTTATTGACAGGATATGATTTAGAGCCAAGTGTCCATTGTTTGGTGACAATCCCATTTACAGGGCTATGTATGCGATGATAATGACTTGGGCTTAAATAAAGAATCATATATGTACCATGTATATACTTGGCTAATAACTCTTGGTCACCGAGCATTTCTTCAATGGAATACATCTTCCCTTTGACCAGAATATCACTAGTCTCTCTAATTTGACCAACATCTTCAATAACAGCATCCACAGGGCTGACAACTGTTTCTTCACTTTTATCAATTATTCTTGCTTCCCTTTTCAATGTCCTAACAAATAAATCATGAAGAGTAGGGTAATCTGACAACTCCTTCTCCATTTCTTCTTGGTTTAAGTGATAAATCTTGGCGAAGGAAGGAATCATAAAACGACTAACAGAAGAACGGGCAAATCTTCTTAAAATAACTGATGTCCACCTGCCATTTGTTAACTCAATCATGAAACGATAAAGACCTTGAATCATCGAACTACCCCCAAATAGTGTAAAAATACTCTTTACGAAAAGACATAAAACGCTTAAAATTAAATATTATAGAATAAATTAACGAATTTGAATTCCCTTTTGGCTTAAAAAAGGAGTGATGTGGAGCATGTTTTTGTTGGACGTACTTGATCAAACAATAAAAAAACTTAAATCGCAAACAGCAAATGTACTCACCTTAACAAATTTATCGCTTGGCGGATTTGCAATAATATTCGGGCTCCATGGAAATCTAAGATTAAGCTTGCTGTTAATTTTTATTGCGGCATTGGCGGATCGTTTTGATGGCATGATTGCAAGAAAATTTAACATCGAATCGGAATTAGGCAAACAGTTGGATTCCATGAGTGATATTATATCATTTGGTGTAGCACCTGCACTATTACTATATCAAGGAATTTTACATGAATTTGGCGGACCAGGTTCATTTTTCACCGTTTTCTACATTGGATGTGGTGCCTTTAGATTAGCACGCTTCAATATATCAGAGAGCAATGGATATTTTACAGGTTTACCCATTACCGCAGCAGGTTGCTTGGCCACTCTTAGCTTCTTGGCCATACCTTATATTCCATCGCAATCATTCCTATTTATTACCATCATTCTATCATTCCTTATGGTAAGTCCATTTAAACTGAAAAAAGTCTAATTATTGAACTTAAGGCATCCATCACGCCGACGATGGATGCTTTTTATTTTCAAAAAAAATGTCTCTCAAATAAAAAAGTTTATGGACAGACACAATTTCCCTTTTCCTTCATAGGAATTAATAATAGGCGAAATAGCCAAAAAAGACGGGGGTAGATATGGATGTCTGGAATCTTAACAGCTCTCGGATATTTAATGAAAGAATTTTTATTCCTTGTCTCCTATGTAAAAAATAATGCTTTTCCTCAACCCCTATCTGCTGCAGAAGAAAGAAAATATCTTCGCTTAATGGCAGAAGGGGATTCACATGCGCGTAATATGCTAATTGAACACAATTTGAGATTGGTCGCGCATATAGTAAAGAAATTCGAAAACACAGGGGAAGACTCGGAAGATTTAATTTCGATTGGAACGATTGGTTTAATTAAGGCGATCGAGAGCTACTCAGAAGGGAAAGGGACAAAGCTAGCAACCTATGCCGCACGCTGTATTGAGAACGAAATTTTGATGCATTTAAGGGCCCTTAAAAAAACAAAAAAGGATGTTTCCTTACACGATCCGATTGGTCAAGATAAGGAAGGAAACGAAATATCATTAATTGATGTACTAAAGTCAGAATCTGAAGATGTAATCGATACGATTCAGTTGAACATGGAACTTGAGAAGGTAAAGAAATACATTGAAGTTCTGGATGACCGAGAAAAAGAAGTAATTGTCGGGCGCTTCGGTCTAGACCTGCAAAAGGAAAAAACACAACGAGAAATTGCGAAAGAATTGGGCATATCACGAAGCTACGTCTCAAGGATTGAAAAACGCGCCTTAATGAAAATGTTCCATGAATTCTATCGGGCTGAGAAAGAAAAAAAGAAAAAGTAACAAAAAAACAGAGCCGAAAGTTTATTTCAGCTCTGTTTTTCCATTCTGCATCGGATTATTCCATTTAACTCCACCATCTATCGATTCATATATATCATTATTTATGGTGGTGAAGGCTATTTGGTTTGGATCTTGAGGATTGACTGCTAAGTAAGTAATTGGATTTTCATAATCTAGAAATGGAATCTCAATATTTTTTTGTTCACCAGTTGCAGGATTAATCGTTTTTAATAATATTTTCTTGTTTTCCACACTTGAAAATAAAACTGTATCTCCGCTAAATGTAAGAGACGTTACCATAAATGGATTTGTGATCTGTTTCATCGTATTTCCGTTATCGGTCGAATAATAAATACCAGACCGTGTCGGCATCGCGATGATATCCCCATTTTTCGGATGAACGGCAATCCTTCCATAGGAATCCGCATTAAAATTCTTTAATGTACTATTTTTCCACGTGGTCCCATTATCCTTAGAATAGTTCAGACCTTGACCTAAGGTTTTTGTATTTGGGTCTTCTTTAATCACATAGAGACCTTTTCCTGAATAACTTGCGCCCATGAAATGAAAAAGCGACTGACCGTAGAAGGATAATTTACTGATAGTTTGTCCTTTATTGACACTTTGAATGATACCAAGCGGGTCCTTTAATCCCGAACCTTTTTGCGGGTGTCCGCTTGCAATAAAACCAGTACTTACAGCTTGAAAACTATAGTATTCATGTTGGTTCGTTGTTGCTTCAAACCAATTTGAGCCGTTAAACATTTTTAAGCCCTTATCTGTCGCAACGTACAAAGCAAAATCATTTCCTGGATAACCAATACCAAGAATCTGACCTACCTTTAATGATTTCGCTTGAATAATATCATAGGTTACTTTTTCTTTCTTTTCTGGTTGTGGCTGCTGCTTTTGATCTTGGCTTGTGCCTTGACAACCTGAGGCAGCTAGCAGCATGATTCCAGTCAACATTCCAAGAAAGACTTTCATTGTTTTCTTCACTTTTTTCCCTCCATACTAAACTATGAGGTATTCATTTATGAATCCTTATCCATCCACTTATACCCCAGTCCCCATACGGTTGTCAAATATTCATCAACTGGAAACCCTGTTTTTCGTAATTTATCTCGTAAATTCCGAACATGGGAATCAATCGTCCGGTCCTCTGCCTGAGCAGCATAACCCCAAATTGTTGTTAAAAGGTGTTCCCGTGTAAACACTTTATTCTGATTTTTAAGTAAAAGAGCTAATAAAGCAAATTCTTTTGGTGTCACAGGGATTTGCTGATTATTGAAAGAAACACTGAAAGAGTCTTCGTTCAATTCAAGCCCCTTAAACCCAATTATTCCTGTATAACCTGTTTTTCTTCTTAAAACGGCATCAATACGTGCAAGTAATTCTTCTTCATCAAAGGGTTTTGAAATATAGTCATCCGCCCCCATGTTTAGACCCTTTACAATATCATTTTTTTCACTTCGTGCAGTCAGCATGATGATTGGGATGTCCCAGTTTTTTCGAATTTCCTGGCATGCTTCCCAGCCATCCATTTCAGGCATCATTACATCTAACAAAATGATTTCCGCTTTCGTCTCTTCTTGCAAATAATGAATTGCCTGCCGAGCAGTTGTCATTTTTATGCAGTTATATCCCTTGGGAGTTAGATAAAGGGAAAGTAAATCTAACATTCTTGGTTCATCGTCTACGAGAAGTATTTTTTTCACGAACTTCCACTCCCTTAAATAGAAATCTAGAATTAAATTATACTATATACAAACTAATACAAATATGAAGATAATAGTAATTTCCACCGCTTCGTTCTATCCTTCGGAAAGCGTAGTGTATAGAACTTTTTGAAAAATATTTATATAATTAGGTTGTAAATACATAAAGGGGGTATATAGAATGACAGTCACTCCATATTTGGATGTTTGGGATCTGGACATAATTTTTAAAGGCGGCAGTGAGTCCGCAGAATTTGCAAACCACTTAATCCTCACTTCAGAATTAATAGAGCAATTCCAAACAAAAGTGAATAACTGGTCGCCACTCAATTCCACTGAGGACGCAAAACTCTTGAAAGAATTACTTGAAGACTTTGAACATGCGGCTAAAAAGCTGCGTCAAGCAGGTGCCTTTGTTGGATGTTTACAGGCACAAAATACGGACGATAAAAAGGCTTATAACCTGGACGCGAAAGTAACCAGCTTAAGTGCTGCCTTCCAAACAGCCCTTAGTAAGTTTGACAGTTCATTAACATCGATCACTGATGATGTTTGGACGAAGCTATTAACAGATGAACAATTAAATGTACTTTCTTACATATTAACGGAACGGCGTGAACGTGCAAAAGACAAACTCTCTAAAGAAGAGGAAGCATTAATTAGTGCCCTTGGTGTGGATGGTTATCATAGCTGGGGTCAGTTGTATGATTTAATCGTTGGAAAAATAAAAATCCCTTTTAACGAAAACGGAGAAGAGAAACAGCTGTCAGTCGGTCAGGCTTTTAACAAATTTTCAAGCCCTGACAGGGGTATTCGCTCAGCAATTTTTGCAAATTGGGAGAAGGCTTGGGGTGAACAGGCTGACTTTCTAGCCAAAACCCTTAATCATCTTTCTGGCTTTCGCTTAAGCGTTTACCAGAAAAGAGGCTGGCAGGATATATTGAAAGAGCCTCTCAGTATTAACCGTATGGAAAAGGGAACGTTGGAAACCATGTGGGAGGTCATTTCGAATAATAAACAAAAACTCGTTAAGTATTTAGAGCGGAAAGCCTCGCTCTTAGGAATTGAAAAAATGAGTTGGTACGATTTAGATGCCCCATATGGAAAGAAGGCTTCAAAGGTTACTTATCAAGAAGGAGCTGAATTTATCGAACAGAACTTCGCGATTTTCGGTGAGAAAATGGCTTCTTTCTCTCGAAAAGCATTTGAGGAGCGATGGATTGAGGGGGAAGATCGTCCTGGGAAAGCACCTGGCGGCTTTTGTACTTTCTTTCCGGAAAGTAATCAGTCCCGCATTTTCATGACTTACTCTGGAACACCATCAAATGTTTCAACATTAGCTCATGAACTTGGTCATGGCTTCCACACATTTGCTATGAAGGGTGTCCATCATCTTAACCGGAATTATGCGATGAATGTTGCTGAAACGGCTTCAACCTTTGCTGAAATGATTGTTGCGGATGCAGCAGTAAAAAATGCAAAGAATGAAGAGGAAAAGCTGGTTCTTCTTGATGATAAAATCCAAAGAACGGTTGCTTTATTGATGAATATTCATGCGCGCTTTTTGTTTGAAACCCGCTTTTATGAGGAAAGAAAACAAGGTCCTGTCGCGGTAGAACGTTTAAATGAGTTAATGCTTGAAGCTCAAAAAGAGGCCTATAACGATGCATTAGAAGAGTATCATCCATTATTTTGGGCTTCGAAACTACACTTCTTTATTACTGGTGTTCCGTTCTATAATTTCCCGTATACATTTGGTTTTCTTTTCTCACTAGGCATTTATGCACAGGCGCTAGGGGAAGGCAAAGGTTATGAAGAAAAGTACATTGCCTTGTTGAGGGATACAGCGTCAATGTCAGTCGAAGACCTTGCAAAGAAACATTTACAAGTTGATTTAACCCAACCAGATTTCTGGGAGAAAGCCGTTCGAATTTGTCTTGATGATATTGATGAATTCTTAATGTTGACAGATAAGTAAGGAAAAATAAAAGCATCGACCGATTGGTGGTCGATGCTTACTTTTTATTCTACACTAAGTTCAGCTGAAATTACGCAGCCGATTGCCGCAGTAATGACGATAGCCATCACAACCATGAACATACTCTCCACCCCTTAGATAGATCCTGTTCTTTCTAATTTGAATTTATCATATTTTCACAGTATCTATCGGAGGGATATTTGAACGTTTTGTTAACAAAAACTTTAAGCCATTAGCAATTATATTTATCTATGATATCATTATGAACTTTTTTCTTTGATTTAAAGAATAGCGACAATAATAAGATATGCAGCGGCATCTCGTTACCTCCTAATTTTTATTCTCAGCTAGGTGGTATCCTTCATAATCCAGAAACTTGCACCCCGACCTTGTATTAATAAAAACCTCATATATAAAACCACCTTTCTTTTTTTCAAATTTTCAACTAATTACATGCTCCGGAAAATGGATGCTTGACGGTCTTTGTTTTGTTCATAAAGCTTCTCAACCATTTCTTGATGATTAGCTTCTTCTATGCTTACTTTTCTTTTCTTAATTGTGATTGAAAAGAAGATGATATTTAGAGTCATTTTTGTTCACTTCCTTGTTTCATTCTGTTATTTTAAGTATTTCCATTACATATAGCGGTACATGGAAATTTGCTTATCCTTGTTTTGCTCATAAAGCTTTTCAACCATTTCCTGGTTGGCAGCCTCTTGAAGACTGATCTCACGTTTTTTAAATGTAATTGAGAAGAAGAAAATATTAAGTGTCATGGAAAACCACCTCCTTTAAATAATTTTTTGTAATCCAGTTCCAGTCTCAACAAATTTAAACTATGCTGTACATATCCAAAATGCTCTCAAAAAGGGCACAAAAAGGCCGCAGAAGATTATCCCCTGCGGCCCGGTTATTTGTAGGCACAAAAATACCGCAAGGGGTCACTCTCCCTGCGGCATGGATATGTATGGTAACTTAACGTAATATTAAGCAATCCATTCCAGTCGGGTCGAATGTTTGATATTCAAATATACACTTGTAGATGCTGCAGTCATGCCAATTGTTGCTACTGTCTTGCCAGTTAAAGTTAACATCATTTTCTTCGACCTCCTTTTGGAATAATTTACTTTATACGGTAATTATATCCACGTGTAAACACTTTGTAAACCTTTTTAGTGAAAATTTTTTAAATTAATTCAAAAGCCTAATTTTAAAAAAGGGTGTCAGGCATCCAATGGTTTGGTGCCTGACACCCAATGGTTTTACGATTTTAATGCATTGTCTAGGTCCTCGATGAGGTCTTCTGCGTCTTCTAAGCCCACTGATATTCTTACGAGGCCGTCTGTGATTCCAAGTTCTGCTCTGCGTTCTGCGGGAATTGATGCATGGGTCATTCTTGCTGGTACTGAAATCAAGCTCTCTACTGCTCCAAGGCTTTCTGCTAATGTAAAATATTTCACCTTACTAAGTAATTTGTCAGCATTCTCGGCACTTCCAACATCAAATGAAACCATCCCACCAAAACCTCTGGTTTGCTTTTTAGCAATTTGATGATTTGGATGTGATTCAATCCCAGGGTAATAAACTCTTTTCACATTCTCGTGTCCTTGTAGAAATTCTACAATAGCTTTTGTATTGGCTTCCATCTCTTCCAAGCGAACCCCTAAAGTACGAATCCCCCGAATTAACAAATAGGAATCTTGCGGACCTAAGATTCCTCCTGTTGAATTTTGCACAAAATGGAGATCTTCCGCTAGCTTTTCACTGTTAACAACAGCTAAACCTGCTACAACATCGCTGTGCCCGCCAAGGTATTTGGTGGCACTATGCACAACAATATCTGCACCAAGTTCGATTGGATTTTGCCAATATGGTGTCGAAAATGTGTTATCGACAATGGTTAACAGATTATGTTCTTTAGCAAGCTTTGCCACTGCCTCAATATCAGTAATCTTCAAAAGCGGGTTGGTAGGTGTTTCTAAATGGATCGCTTTCGTATTTGGTTTAATTGCACTTAAAATATTTTCGGCTTTACTTGTATCAACAAACGTAGAGTCAATTCCTAATCGATTCAAGACTTTAGTCATAACACGAAACGAGCCGCCATAAACATCATCTGTCAGAATGACATGATCACCACTATTAAACAGCATCATTACTGCTGTCATGGCCGCCATCCCAGAGCCAAAAGCAAATCCTGCTTTGCCTCCTTCAAGCTCCTTAATCAATTCCTCTAGCGCAAATCTTGTTGGATTTCCGGTGCGTGAGTATTCATACCCCTTATGTCCTCCGACACCTTCTTGCTTATACGTACTCACTTGATAAATAGGAAAGGTAACCGCCCCAGTTGCAGGGTCATTACTTATTCCGCCATGAATCAATTGTGTTTTCCTTTTCAATCTAAATACCTCCTTCGAAGATCCTCTTGCTTAAATAACGTTCACTTCCGTCAGGGAAGATAACCACAATATTTGTGCCAGGCTCCGCTTCCGCTGCCTCTTTCAATGCAGCATGAAAGGCTGCACCTGAAGAGCTGCCCACCAGTAAGCCTTCTTTCATAGCTAATTCCTTGACCAAGGAAAAAGAGGCTTGATCCGGAACCGTATGAATCGCATCAAAGTAATCTGGATCCATATAGCCAGGCAAAAATTCCATTCCAATCCCTTCGGTCTTATGAGGACCTGATTCTCCACCGTTTAGGATCGACCCCTCTGGCTCAACAATAACCGTTTTAACGGCTTTCTTTTGATCTTTTAAATACCGTGAGGTTCCCATAAATGTTCCGCCGGTGCCTGCTCCCGCAACAAAGATATCAATTTGACCGTCCATTTGATCCCAAAGTTCCGGTCCAAGTGTTTTATAATAGGTTTCAGGGTTCGCAGGGTTACCAAATTGCTGCGGACAATACGAACCAGGTATTTCCTTCAAAAGCTGCTCAGCCTTGGCAATTGCCCCTTTCATCCCTTTCTCAGTTGGGGTATGAACAATTTTAGCCCCTAGCGCTTTCATTAAGTCTTGCTTCTCCATGCTAAACTTTTCAGGAACACATAGTATCACCTGTACTCCTTTGTTAATAGCCGCAAGCGCTAAGCCAATCCCGGTATTTCCGGCCGTTGGTTCAATCACGGTACCACCGGTCTGTAATTTTCCAGAAGTAAACGCTTCCTGTAATAGCTCGATCCCGAGGCGGTCTTTTACACTGCCGCCTGGATTCATAAATTCTAGCTTTGCAAAAATACGAACTCCTTCAGGCAAAGGAAACTGTGAAATTTCAACAATCGGTGTATGCCCGATAAGTTCATGAACATTTTTGTAAACCTTCATGTTTTCACCTCTACTATCGTAAAGCTGCCACCATTTTCATTACAAGAGTTGCAGAATTGGTCGCCGCTTTATCAATAAATTGATCAAACGAAAGTTCGGATTCTTTTCCAGCAATATCTGAAAGCGAGCGAATAATTACGAAAGGAACACCAAATCGATGGGCCACTTGCGCAATGGCAGCCGCTTCCATTTCAACAGCTTGCAAGTCATTAAATTTGGAACGGACAAAATCAACTCGGACAGGGTCTTCCATAAATGAGTCACCAGTGACAATTAAGCCCTTAACGATTTGGAAATTATCAAGCTCTTGTGCGGCAGTTTCAGCGACTGTAATTAATTTTTCATCAGCCAAAAATGCAGCAGGTAACTGTGGTACTTGACCATATTCATATCCAAATGCCGTTACATCGACATCATGGTGTCGGACTTCTGTTGAAATAACCGCATCTCCAACATTAAGTGATGGGTTAAATCCACCTGCAGAACCTGTGTTAATGATATAATCAGGCTTATATTTTTCTAGCAGGATAGTTGTAGACATAGCTGCATTTACTTTTCCAATGCCAGAGCGAAGCAAGATGACATCTGCCCCATGCATTTGTCCAAAAGTAAACTCACATCCTGCGACGGTTTCTTGTGTTTGATTGTCGATATTGTCTCTAAGTAAGGTAACTTCTTCTTCCATTGCTCCGATGATTGCGATTTTCATACTTGGACCTCTTTCTCATTTTTTTACGCCTCTAATAGCTCTTTTGCTTTGTTTAAAGGTCGTAACTTTTCTGCTTTTAATCTTCCTCGGATTCATTCATCGTATCCGCAAACACTATTCTACCGTTTTTGAAAAAAGCATGCTAATAAAACAGCTAGTACTTCTCCTATTTTTCCCGCGATTAAATTTAGCACCAATCCTATAAGTATAATATGGGTTAGGGAAAAACCTGTTCCCAACTAATTATATTTATCAGGTTCTTCACAATTTCGTTGTGCGAATTCGTGGAAAAAGCTAAAATACAAACAATAGGAAGGTGATCATATGAATTTTCAATTTGAACTTATTGAGGATAAAGTGGAATTTTTTGAGGCAGATAATTTAAAAACCTTACAAAAAAAGATAGAATCCCAAATTGACGAAAATCGTGCAATTTTACTTTCTGTCCATTCCGTTTCCCACCAAATGCATGTTAGTGAAAATGGTCAAACATATTTTACTGCCGTTGTCCATTTTAAAAAGAAATAAAAAAACCTCTCGGATTTGAGAGGTTTTTTACTATCTATTTTTAATGGTCATTCTCAGATAAATCTTCTACCTTGGTAGGTTTCCAACCTTGGCCATCCACCCACTGAAGGTAGACATTGTACTTCTGCTTATTATCTTTTGAAGCGACTGTGCTAATCGAGCCATTAGTGGTAGATTTATCTCTTCCAAGCCAATATACTGTCATGTTGGCTTGGTCTAAGCCAGTAGCATAGGAAATGGCATTCAACATTTCTTGCCAGTCAGCGGAAGATTTATCATAATTAGCGATGTGCTCGCCTGTTTGAGTTGTACCAACAGGCTGCCATGATGAATCTTGAGTCTCCTTTACTCCATTCCCATCACCCTCTGTTACCACTTCCTGTGATTCATCTCCTTCCTCCGAAGCAGACGCATCTTCTGTAGCAGCAGATTCATCCGTTGTGGAAGTCTCTTCACTTAGTTGGTCTTCATCAGCCGCAGTATCAGTAACACTGTCGTCCTCTGTTGAGGTGACATCTCCTGCCTCTGTTTGCTCCGTATCCTTTTGTGCTGTTTCTTTTTGCTCTGTTGTAGTCTTTTCCTTTTTTGGTGAAGCATTATCATTACCTGTTGCAAAAATATTGTATGCGACAAAAATTATGAGTAAGAGCACGACGACGATTAAACTATTTAAGACGATATTTGTCTTTTTTCTTTTTGCACGATAACCTGAACGTGATTTAGAATTAATGTCATTAGTCAATATTATTCCCTCCTAAATAAAAATACAGAAGCTCCTTTTCAAACTGGAGCCAGACATTTATAGACTCTCAATATTCTAACATGATTTTAAGAGAACTTGAAGGAAAAACCATTTCCTATTGCATTCCATGATCTTTTTGATACAGCATTTTTACCATCTCAGCAAATAAAGTATTTACTCCGCCCTCCGAATCGAGCACATCTAAATTCACGGCAACAAGGACATATTTTGGATGTTCGTAAGGGAAATAACCTGCAAACCATTTATTATGCAGCTGCATCCCAGCTTGGAATTTTCCAGTCTCTGCCGTCCCGGATTTCCCTGCGACTTCGTAAGGCAAGTCCTTGAACCATCTTCCCGTTCCGTTTGGATTTACTACAACTTCCCGTAGTAATCTCTGAAGTTTCATTGCGGTATATGGCGAGATCTTATCACCTTTTAGGTTTTGCTTTGGGAAATCAGCCATTGTTGTCCCGTTCTTATACTCAATTTTTGAGACGGCTCTTACCATCTCCTTTTCTCCGCCTCTTGCGATCGTTGCCATCATATTAGCGACAGCTAAAGGAGTTGCCCGTACCTCATGCTGTCCAATGCCAGACATGGCAGCGATATTTGCATCCTTTCTTGCATCATCCGATAGAAACACTCTTCCTTTGTCTTCATCAGCCATTTGCTTAAATTCATTTGTATGAAAAATATCACCATGCCAGCCAACAGAACCTGTAAGTGATAGTTTATCTGCATAATCTTCTAAAAGGTGTGGGTTTATATTTTGCAATTCCTTTGCTAATTCTCCAAACGTCCGATTACAGCTTCTCGCAAAACTAGTGGAAAAATCCAACATTCCGTAATTATATCTTAGCTCTGGTTTACCATTGATTTTTTTACTACAATCAAACAGTCGCTGCGCATTATCAAGATTATGATCAATTGCCGCAGCTGCAACAACCGTTTTAAAAACAGAGCCCATGATCTGTTGTTTTAGCATGGTATTTGTCATTCCTGCACCCTTGTAGGGGTCATTTTTATTGATGGTTGGCCGTGAAACAAGGGAAAGGATGCTATTATCCTCAATATTAAGGAGAACCAGTCCTCCTTTTTTAATTTGATATTGATCCACTAAATTCTCCGCTTTTTGCTGCAGATCCTTATCCAGAGTTGTCCGAACATTAACAGGATAAAACGGATTGGCCGGATCCACATATTTCACATTAATTCCGAACAAGGGGGCCCCGCCTCCATCGACATGATAAACCAGCTTGGACTTTCCTTCTGGAAGGAGGAATTCATCAAAGCTCTCTTCCAGCCCTGATACACCAATCAATGTTTTCTCCGCTAGTTCTTTATCAGGGTAACGCTTTTGTAATTCGGCTGCATTTTCTCCTGTAAGTCCAATTAATTGTTCTGCCGGTACTTCTGATCGCTCGAACTTTTTCTCAATCGCAAATACTCCTGGGATTTTCAAAGAATTGATTCTATCCCTTTGTGAAGTCGTAAGTTCTACTGGTTCAGGATCGCCATAGGCAAATGGCTTTTTCGCTCCTTCTACAGCCATTTTAAGAACCTGCACAGGTATACCTGAGATGTCTGATACCCTGCCAGCATCCCAATCCATTTTTTTTAAAAATGGGAAAAGGACTAGAACGGACACTTTTTTATGCGTGAGCATGGTACCATTTCGGTCTAGAAAATTCCCTCTGCCATTATCAATAACTAGTTCCTGTGTTCGCTGTTTTACACTTTCTTCTAGTAAATTTACATTATGTTTCGAAAAAGTCTCCGTCTCAATTAACTGTATTTGCATTAAACGTGCTAGAAGTAATAGCAAACCGATTATAGAAATAATAAGCCATCCGATCGCTCGTTTTCGCCACATAAAAAACACCTCGTCAAAAGTTTTGACGAGGTTTTCTTTTTTCAATCAATTATTCAAATGAAAGACCAAAAATAGTTATAATTACGATTATTTTATACTAACGATGCGAACGCTCATTTCTCCGCCAGGAGTTTGAACTGATACTTGATCGCCTACTTTTTTACCTAATAGGCTTTTGGCGATTGGGGAATCATTTGAGATTTTCCCTTCAAATGGATCAGCCTCAGCGCTGCCGACAATCGAATATGTTTCTTCATCGCCATCTGGAAGCTCAACAAAAGTAACAGAACTACCTAATGTTACAGAGTCACTTGCCATAGCAGCCTCTGCAATAATCTTGGCATTACGAATCATATTTTCTAATGTAGTAATTCGTCCTTCAACAAAAGCCTGTTCTTCTTTCGCAGAATCATACTCAGAGTTTTCTGATAAATCACCAAAACTTCTTGCAATTTTAATTCTTTCCACCACTTCTTTACGCTTTACAGCTTTTAAATATTCAAGTTCTTGGATCAGTTTTTCTTTACCTGCTTGTGTCATCGGAAATACTTTCTCTGTAGCCAAAACCCTCACTCCTTCTAGTCCTTAAGAACTGTGTATGTACTTTATGTAAATCTATGCCTATCAGCATAATAGATAGTAGCGCGTCCTCTTTTAAAAGGGCGCGCGACAGAAAATATTTTTTCAGTCTGAAATTTTATATTTAGACTATTCCTTGCTATTGTTTCATAAAAATGACTTTTGTTCAAGAATTGTTTGAATTTTTGTGACCATTAAATCAATCGCCACATGGTTGTGGCCGCCTTCAGGGATAATGATATCTGCATATCGCTTGGTAGGTTCAATAAATTGATTATGCATTGGGCGAACAACATTTAAATACTGGTCAATAACGGAATCAAAGGTCCTTCCACGCTCTCTAATATCACGAGTCAAACGGCGGATAATACGTAAATCTGCATCCGTATCTACGTACAATTTAATGTCCATTAAATTTCGGAGCCGTTCGTCTTCAAGTACTAAGATCCCCTCTAAAATGATAACATCTTTTGGTTCGACAGGGATAACCTTTTCAGAACGTGTATGGATTGAATAGTCATAAACAGGTTTTTCGATGATTTCATACCGTAAAAGTTTTTCGATATGTTCAATCAGTAAGTCATTATCAAAGGCAAGCGGGTGATCATAATTTGTTTTCAAACGCTCTTCAAATGGTAAATTACTCTGATCCTTATAATAATAATCCTGTTCTAGCACTAAAATGGAATGATCTTTCAACGTTTCATAAATGGATTTTGTTACACTGGTTTTTCCGGAGCCGGAGCCGCCGGTTACACCAATAACAACCGGTTTGCGCATCATGCTAGTTCTCCTTTCGCATCATGTTGTTAGGGTAGACCGGTTTGTTCAATTTAAATTGTACAATTTGAAGCGGATGTCTTGCTGCATCCAATTCATTACCTTTTTCATCCCATATTTTATCAATTACATGTGTAAAGTTTTGAATTTCAGGTCCAAAAAATTCCACTTCTTCACCTGGTTTAAAATGGTTGCGCTGCTGAAGCGTAACCATTTGTGTTTCTGGATTATAGTCCAAAACCAGACCTACAAATTCAAAATTTGTCTTCTTGCTATGATTACCAAACATTTGCTCTTTATACCCAGGAACACCTTCAAAAAATGCTGGTGCTGTTTCCCGATTAGCACACTTGTCTAGCTCTGCTAACCATTCCTTTTGTATGACAAAATTCTCAGGATCGGCGCAATAGGCATCGATTACTTTACGATATACACTAACGACTGTTGCAATATAGTGAATAGATTTCATTCGACCTTCAATTTTTAAACTATCGATTCCCAGTTCAATCATTTGCGGGATTGCTTGAATTAAGTTTAGATCTTTCGGGCTCATTGCAAACGGAGCGTTCCCCTCTTCATAGAGAGCCACTTCTGTATTTCTTCCTTCCAGTTGGTAAAGATCATAATCCCATCGGCATGATTGACAGCAGCCACCACGATTTGAATCTCTTGCAGTCATATGGTTGCTCAATGTACAACGTCCAGAATAAGCAATACACATTGCACCATGAATAAAGGTCTCAATTTCAACATCAACCTTATCTTTCATTTCTTTAATTTCTTCAGCACTTACCTCACGTGCTAAAACGACCCGCTCTGCTCCGGCTTCCTTCCAAAACTGGGCTGCCTTCCAGTTAGAAAGTGATTGCTGTGTGCTAATATGGATTTCAATTTCCGGCGCAAGACGACGGCAAGTTTCGATAATTAACGGGTCTGCGACAATAATTCCCGCAATTCCAGTTTCCTTCAAGCCTAAGATATATTCTTCTAATCCATTCAAATTTTCATTATGAGCAAAAATGTTGGTGGTTACATAGATCTTTGCTCCGTAGTTCTTAGCAAACTCTACACCCTCTTTCATTTCTTCGAAGGTAAAGTTGTCTGCATTTGAACGAAGTCCATACTCTTGACCGCCGATAAACACGGCATCGGCACCATAATGGACAGCAATTTTTAATTTTTCAAGATTTCCAGCTGGAGCAAGGAGTTCCGGCTTCTTAACAATGACACGTTTTCCATCGATAATTTCAGAAATCTTATCTTTAACTGTATTCATAGTTGAACCCCTCCTTAATAAACTGTCTCTTTGAAAAAGAACCCTGTATCTAATGAACGATTTTCTGGCTGAATTTCTTCAATTGCAGCTAATAGCTCGTCCTTTTTATCTTCATACGCGTCTGGATCTTCACTAAACAAATCAATTGCTTCACGGTAAGCCTTTGTTACTGCAAGAATATATTCAGAGCTTTTTAAGATTCCATCTATTTTAAACGAGTCTACACCCGCTTCTAACATCTCTTGCAGTTCATCAATGATACAAATATCATTTGGACTCATAATATGTGTTCCATTTTCGTCTTCAAAAATGGGATATTTATTTTCACGCTCTTTATCATGAAGAAACATATTCTTTTCCATTTTGCGGTTTTCGACTTCCAATACTTTCCCTTGGTACTCATAATAATTCCCCAACAAGGAGCGTTTCGATTGGAACATGCAACTCATCCCATGAACTTGGACTTCGATCTCCACTTCCGCATTTTCTTTTGTTTCCACAATGGCGTCCATATTAATTTCTCTTGCAAGGACAGCTCTTTTCGCACCTTTTCTTCCCCAGTAGTTGCAAGTAAACCAGTTTGTTCCAGTGGTTTCCGTACTCCAATGAAGTTTCATATTAGGTGCAACCTCTCTGACAGCCATTAAAACGGCTGGGTCACCGAAAATAATCGCATCAGCCTTCGCATCTGATACAAATTTAATATAATCATCTAATTCATCAATTTTTTCATTATGAAAAATCGCATTCATGGCCACATAGACTTTTTTACCGTTTGAATGTGCTAATTCAATTGTTTTTTGTACATCTTCACGGGTAAATTCACCAGCCAGCCGCAGCCCATATCGTTGTTCACCAATTACAAACGCATCTGCACCTGCTTCAATTAGTGGCAAGATATCATCAACTGTTAGTGGAGTTACAAGTAATTCCGGTTTTTTCATATACTCTCACCTCTTCTTTTACTTATCGCAACCCCATCCCCTACAGGTAGAATGACCGAATGATAACCTGGATGGCTCATTAACCAGTGGTTAAATTCATCAATTTTTTTGACGAGATTACGGATTCTTTTTGTTTCAATTTCTGGTTCTGCGACCAGTCCTTTAAATAAAACATTGTCAGTAATGATCATTCCATCATCACTTAAATATTTAGAATACATCTCGAAGAACTTTTTATATTGACCTTTCGCTGCATCAATAAAAATGGCGTCAAATGAGGCATGTTCTTTCACCACATCCTCAACCTCTAGTGCATCACCTTTGATCAAGGTAATTTGATTGCGATGTTCCGAACGTTGAATAAATTCTTCTGCTAATTGAAGCCGTTCCACATCACGCTCGATTGTTACTATATGGGCTTTTGGCAGCGCATCAGCCATTCGTAAAGCAGAATAACCTATTGCTGTGCCTACCTCAAGAATTCTTTCCGTACGGTGAATTCGTAATAATTGAAGCATGGTTTCTATACCCGAAAGTTCCATAATAGGAACATTATGAACACTTGCATAGTTTTCCATTTCGGTTAATAACGGATTTCGTTCTGAAATAAGACCATCTATATAAGAATGCAGCTTTTCATTTAACAAGCTGCCCTCACCTCTATCCTTAAATAAGAATTGCACAATGGGTAGCAATTCTCTAAGTAAAATACTTTTATTATCTCTATCCATAATGCTCTTTAGACATGAAAAAATAGCGTTCACAGTAATCTTAAGCATTTAACGGTAAAAATCCGTCTTCATGCGTCCAAGCAGTTGTTGCTTAGGTACCTTTACTGTGAGTTACGCTATGGATCCTTTATTTAAAACACTTGAACCATTTTATCATAAACCAATCATAAATTTCAATACAAAAACGAGGGAAGACGATTGTTTCCCTCGTTGAATCCATTATTTTTTACTAGTAATATGTTTTGCTTTTTCTTTATTATGTTCTTCGAGTGTTTTTGTAAAAATAACTTCTCCATCTGCCGTTGCTATGAAGTAATAATAATCTGTTTCCGCAGGATCAAGTGATGCTTCAATCGAAGACTTTCCGGCATTCGCAATTGGTCCAGGAGGTAAACCAGTATTCTGATAAGTGTTATAGGGAGAATCCACTTCTAGATCCTTATATAAAACTCTTGCCTTGTGTTTCCCTTGTGCATAGAGAACGGTTGGATCGGTTTGGAGCATCATTCCCTTTTTTATGCGATTATAAAAAACACTTGCAATTGTTTTGCGGTCTGCCTTTTCAGTTGCTTCCTCTTCGACTAAGGAGGCCATTGTCAAAAGTTGATGAACAGAAAGCTTTTTCTTCTCACTTTGTTCTGCATAATCCGATAATACCGTCCGTGTTTTCGTAAGCATAGCAGCAACCATTTCCTCTACTGACGGATTATTTTTGTAAAACGGATAGGTTGCAGGGTATAAATACCCCTCAAGAGGATATTTCACGGAAGAATTTAAGATTTCTTCTGTTAGTATATCAGGATATTTTGCCATTAATGTTTTAATAAATTCCTGATCGTTTAATTTATTAAAAACATCATTTTCCTTCTGTTTAGTAGCTTTCGCCATTATAGCAGCAATTTCTTTTAGTTGTTTTCCTTCAGGTATCGTAATTTTGAAACTGGCTTGTGCCAGTACTTTTCCCGTCTTAAGGCGGTTGACGATTTCAGGGACATCCATAGACGGACTTAGTTGATATTCGCCTGCCATAAACCCGCCTTCATTTTTTAACTTCACATAATATTTGAATACTTTAGCACTCTTTATAATGCCATTTGATTCTAACGTTTCAGCAATACCTGTTACTGAGGAACCCAACGGAATATCAACCTGTTTAAACTTTTTACTGCCTGCGTCAATAGGTTTAAGTGCTGATTCTATGTACAAATATCCTCCACCACTAATTAAGAGTATAAATAATAGCAATAAAATGGAAATAATTAAAACTATCTTTCTGACAACTTTTGCTTCTTTTTGATGTTCTAACATTTTTTTACGAATAACTTCTTTTTTTGTATCTGTTTTGTCTGTTGCCATTTGCCTCCCCTTTCCTTTGACTCATAGAACGGCGCATTAAAAAATAGACCATCTTAATTATTTCAGCATATAGTAAGAAAAATGTCAATTTAACAATAAATTTGTCGGATTTTAAAACGTCCTCCATAAAAAAACCGGCCATGGAAATGGCCGGTTTTTCTCTTTTCTATTCTTCGTCTTCTTGGTCTTCGTTAAATGTATTGAAAACTTCTTCAACCATGTCCCATTCTTCATCCGTTTCAATTTGCATTAACGGACCGTATCCGCCGTCTTCTGTTGGAATGTAGGCATAGACATGAATGTCGACATCCTCTTCATCATCATCAAAAGATCCTACTGGATAAAAGAATACATAAGATTTTTCGAATTCATCAGAATCAAAAGTAAAAAGTACCTCATGTAATTGTTCATTACCATTTTCGTCTACTAAGGTAATATATTGTTCTTCTTCATGTTCGTGATCGTGTTCGTTTACCATTTCTTCACCTCATTAATTTTTACTATCTAGATAGCCTTGCAGGATCATTACCGCTGCCATCTTATCGATAACTTTCTTCCGTTTTTTTCGACTTACGTCGGCTTCAAGTAACACGCGCTCCGCTGCCATTGTTGTAAGACGCTCGTCCCAAAGAATTGTTTGGACTGCAAATTGTTTTTCAATTTCAGTGGCATATTGCATACTCGCTTCTGCACGAGGTCCGATAGTCCCGTTCATATTTTTAGGCAGACCGATGACAACCTTCTCTACTTGATACTCTTTTATTAATTGACCAATATCCTCAAAACCAAACTCATTTCTTTCTTCATTGATTTTGAGAGTGGTGAGGCCCTGGGCAGTCCAGCCAAATTCATCGCTTAACGCAACACCGACTGTCTTCGTGCCTACATCTAAACCCAATACACGCATTATTAACCCTCTCGCTGCTGTTTAAGATAGGATTTTACTAATTCCTCAATAATTTCATCACGTTCAAGCTTGCGAATTATATTGCGGGCATCACGATGACGTGGAATATAGGCAGGATCTCCTGATAATAGATAACCAACAATTTGGTTGATCGGGTTATAGCCTTTTTCCTGCAAAGCTTCATACACTTGATTAAGAACATCATTGATATCATGTTCAAATGGTTCTTCAGGAAAATTGAATCGCATCGTTTTGTCAAATGAGCTCATTGCATGCACCTCGCTTTTTATTAGAGGAAAATTATTCTATATTAACTACATTTTACACTACTTTATTTCAATATCAAATGGATTTTACCCATTCCTCTACGAATTGAAGCGCTGCATCAAGCTTTTCTGGATCTTTACCACCAGCTTGAGCCATGTCAGGACGACCACCGCCGCCACCGCCGCAGCGGGAAGCAACTTCTTTAATTAACTTACCTGCATGGTAACCTTTTTCAATAAGATCCTTCGTTACCGCTGCAATCAAGTTTACCTTTCCTTCCTGTGCACAACCCAAAACAATCACAACAGAGCCTAGCTTTTGCTTTAAATCATCCGCCATATTTCTAAGGTTGTTCATATCTGCACCTTGAACATTTGCGGTTAATACGGTGACCCCATCAATTTCTTTTGCTTTTGATACGAGGTTTCCAGCTTCAATATTTCCAAGCTTGGTTGCTAGAGATTCGTTTTCTCTGTGAAGTTGTTTGATTTCAAGCATCAAACTTTCAATTCGGTTAGCGATTTCTTTTGGATTGGTTTTAAGTTTCTCAGCTGCATCCTTTAACAAACCAACCTGCTCATTTAGTGACTTGTATGCAGATTCACCGGTTACTGCTTCAATCCTTCTGGTTCCAGCACCAATTCCACCCTCAGAAACAATCTTAAATAATCCAATCACAGAAGTATTTGGCACATGGCATCCGCCGCAAAGCTCAAGGCTGTAATCGCCCACCCTTACTACACGGACAATATCACCATATTTTTCGCCAAAAAGAGCCATCGCTCCCATTGCTTTTGCTTCAGCAATCGGTTTTAAACTGATGTCCAGTTCGATATTTCTCCAGATTTTTTCATTGACAATTTGTTCAACCTGTTCAAGTTCTTCTGGCTTAATTTGACCGAAATGTGAAAAATCAAAGCGGAGACGATCTGGTTCTACAAGGGAACCAGCTTGATTAACATGCTCGCCAAGAACGTCTTTTAAGGCTTGGTGTAACAAATGTGTCGCTGTATGGTTTTTAATAATTTTGACACGATTTTCGGCATCCACTTCAGCTTTCACCTTGTCATTCGTTTTTAAAGTTCCAGCTGTAACAATGACTTGGTGTAGGTTTTGACCATTAGGTGCTTTTTGTACGTCCTTAACAGCAACACTGCTGCCTTTACCTTCGATCACTCCACGGTCCGCAATTTGACCACCGCTCTCGGCATAGAATGGTGTCACATCAAGAATTAATTGTACTTCCTCACCACTTGCAGCACTATCAACAAGTTCACCATTTTTAATAATCGCCGCCACAGTGGAATTTGTTTTTAGTTCATCGTAGCCAACAAATTTACTCTCGACCTTTACATCACGAAGGACTCCACCTTGTACCTGCATCGAATCAACATCTTGTCTTGCTGCCCGTGCACGTTCACGCTGTTGCTCCATTTCGACCTCGAAGCCGGCATGGTCTACTCTCATACCCTCTTCCTCTGCATATTCCTCTGTTAATTCAACAGGGAATCCATAGGTATCGTAAAGTCGGAAAATATCAGCACCTGTGATAGTATCACTGCCTTTTTCTTTTTCCTTCTTAATAACAGTAGCCAGAATCGCTAAGCCTTCATGAAGGGTCTCATGGAAGCGTTCTTCCTCACTCTTGATTACCTTTTGAATGAAATCTGTTTTATCCTTCACTTCTGGATAAAAGTCATCCATGATTTCGCCAACAACTGGGACGAGTTCATACATAAATGGACGATTTATGTTGATTTGTTTTGCATACCGAACAGCACGGCGAAGAAGGCGGCGAAGAACATAGCCACGGCCTTCGTTTGATGGTAATGCTCCATCTCCGACAGCAAAAGCAACTGTACGAATATGGTCCGCAATTACTTTAAAAGCAACATCGGTTTCTTTGTTTAACCCGTACTTTTCACCAGATATCTCTTCTGTTGCCCGAATAATTGGGATAAATAAATCTGTATCGAAGTTGGTAGGGACGTTTTGAACCACTGAAGCCATTCTTTCTAATCCCATCCCGGTATCAATATTTTTCTTTGGCAGTGGTGTATAGGTGCCATCAGGATTATGGTTAAATTGTGAAAACACTAGATTCCAGACTTCAAGATAACGGTCATTTTCACCGCCGGGATAAAGCTCAGGGTCTGATGGATCATTTCCATACTCTGGACCGCGGTCATAAAAGATTTCAGTATTCGGGCCGCTTGGACCTTCACCAATATCCCAGAAATTCCCTTCCAAACGAATAATACGTTCTTCTGGCAGACCAATGGTGTTACGCCAGATGTCATATGCCTCGTTGTCCTCAGGATGGATCGTAACTGATAACAGTTCTGGATCCCAGCCAATCCATTTTTCTGATGTTAAGAATTCCCATGCCCATTCAATCGCTTCCACCTTAAAGTATTCACCAATGGAAAAGTTACCGAGCATCTCAAAAAATGTATGGTGTCGAGCCGTTTTCCCTACATTCTCAATGTCATTGGTTCTGATTGATTTCTGTGCATTTGTAATTCTTGGATTTTCAGGAACAACCCGTCCATCAAAATATTTCTTTAAGGTTGCGACACCACTGTTAATCCATAAAAGTGATGGATCATCATGAGGCACTAGTGATGCACTTGGTTCGATGGTGTGACCTTTTTCTTTACTAAAAAACTCTAAAAACATGGAACGAATTTGTGAACCTGTTAAATTCTTCATATGTAGTCCTCCTTTTTATAAATAAGCATACAAAAAAGCCCTCATCCCCCAAAAACAGGGACGAGAGCTTATCTCGCGGTACCACCCTGATTATGAATACAATTAAACGTATCCATCTCTCAAAAATCCCTTAACGCAGGCATACGGCAGTGATTAGCTGCACTCCAGATTAGCTTTCTGTCGTCCTTCATCTAGAGCTTCTTTCAGCTAGGGAAGCTCCTCTCTTCTTCGCAAATGCGATACAGATGGTCTACAACATACTTTATCCTTCAACATTTTCATACAATGATTCTATAACACGAATTATAGACACCCGAAAAAAGTTTGTCAAATCAATCTTTCTGCTTAAATGGAAGGTTCTTTTGCATTCCTTCGGATAAAATGATTTTTCGCGTGAATAATGGCCACTTTAATCACAACTAGGACCGGAACGGCCAATATTAATCCCAAAATCCCGCCGATTTCTCCCCCAGCTGTCAATGCCACCATAATGATTAAGGGGTGCATATGAAGACTTTTTCCAACAATCATGGGAGATAAGATGTTTCCTTCTAAAAATTGCAGACCAAACACGATAACTAATGTAATTAAAACCAATTTTACGGAAGTTGTGGCAGCGATAATTACGGCTGGAACTGCCCCGATGATGGGTCCAAAATAGGGAATGACGTTTGTAATTCCAACTATTAAACCTAATATTAACGGGTATTTTAAATGGAACACCCAGAACAATAGGGCAGAGACACTGCCTATAATGATACATACCAAGAGTTGTCCCCTAATATAGCTGCCAAGTGATTCATCCACATCTTTAAGGAATAGTGTTCCTTTTCTCCGCCATGGTTTAGGTGTTACATACCATAGTGCCCGTTTTATCAATGGAAAATCCTTCAACATATAAAAAGCAATAAAAGGAATGATCATCATAATTAATGCCGAATTAAGAAACTTAATTAATATATTGACGATGACCGTTAATAAGGAATCCAACTTTTTTTCAAACGCATCAATACCTTCATCCATTCTAGTTTGCAGACCATCTGGCCATTCTCGTGTGTGGGATTGAAGCATAGTAATCCATTCTCTGTATTGTTCGGCTAATACTGGTGCACTTTCAGAGAGATCTTTTATTTGGTCGATGATCGCGGGAACTCCTTTATAAACACAAATGCCGAGTCCACCAAAAAATAGAATATATATAAGAAAAATAGCAAGTCCTCGGTGAAGTCCCTTTTGATGTAGTTTTTCTACAATCGGATGGAGCAAATAGGTGATAAATCCTCCAATCGCAAACGGAAGAATAATAATGGCAGCGACTCTTAGAATCGGCAGCCAAACAAAGCGAATTTTTAGAAAAACATAAATGGCAATTAATAAAAGGAGTAAAAAACCGATGCGGTAATACCACTTCATTCGAATTTCCACGTTCCAAGCCTCCTTCAGGTTAGTGTTAGAGACACGTGGGTGAAATATGCATATAAAATCCCCCTCTGGTTTGAGGGGGATTCGTTCTAGAATATCGCTCGTTTTACTTTTTTTGTCATTCTTTTCATATTGCGGGCGGACATCATATTATTTCTTTGGGCAACATTATAGGCCGCCATCCCCGCACCAAACACAATCATTGTCGTCATCATTTTATTCATACGTTTCACCTCTTCAATAGACGTTAAAAACAAGTTTCTGCTCACTTTGATAACGGTCTAGCTTAGCGTTTTCGCTTTTCTCTCTTAAAGGGTGTAACGACGCTCTTCTTCTTCAAACAAATCGTCCAAGGAACTAAGTGACCCGTCTTCTTCGACTTGATGGGTATTGATTAGGCCTTTGTTTACTGAAAGTTCAATAAAGCAATTCCAACAATAATATTGGTTAATACCAATCTTACCGATATCCTTGCTTTGACAATTGGGACACTTTAACATGAAAAGACACCTCACGTATTATTTACGTCAACGATAATGGCATCCTTTCCGATTGCTAAGGGCTTCTCGGATTGAATGACTTGTTTGCCTTCCGTAAGATCCGAAAAGAAGCCATCCGTGATTTCGTACCCTATGATTGTGCCCAATTCCTCCTGAAAATATACATCTTTTAACAAACCAAGAGATTCTCCGCTTTTTGAAAGCATCATCATTCCGTCTAATGGCTGTTGATGTGTAAGTGTATATTGAGGATCTTTCAGCTTTACCAATGAGGCGTTATCCTTAATCATTACCCCATCTGCACCGAAGGAAGCCACTTTTTGGATATCTAAAAAAAAGGATTGTTTGAAAAAGACGCCTTTTTTTACCAATAAACCGTCTACCTTACCGGTGCTCGAGATACATAAATCACTTACCTCGCCAATTTTTTGACCGCTGTTTGTCTCAAAAACAGGCTGTCCTTTCAATAAAGAGAATGTCCGCAAAGAGTGTCCCACCTCCTGTGAACATTCATAGTGTTAGTCATTTACCATGAAATCATAAGGTGAAACGTTTTCCATACCGACCATTGGATTAGCCTGCATGAATTCTTCTTCGTAGGACAATACAGTGCCTATCTTTTCATCTAGGTCATTATTGTCTTTAGCGGAATTGGGTTCATTCTTTTTACCAACAAGTGGAGTAGCTGTAATTGACTCTTGCAGCTTTTGGCACAAGGTGGTTTGGCGAGAAAGTTCATCCGCTCTTTCTACACCCATTTTAAGAGCATCGACTTCGCCGCAAAGAATCAAGGATTGTTTACTTCGAGTGATAGCTGTATAAATTAAATTTCTACGTAACATCCGATAATAACTTCTTGTCACTGGCAAAATGACAATCGGGAATTCACTACCCTGCGATTTATGGACGGAACAACAATAAGCATGGGTAATTTGAGTTAAATCTTGTCTTGTATACTCGACTTCATTGCCTTCAAAGGAAATGTAAATCATATCCTGTTTTTCGGTGTTTTCCTTGGCATAGATAATCGAGATAATTTCCCCAATATCTCCGTTAAAGACATTGCTTTCGGGTTGATTAACCAGTTGGAGTACCTTATCACCAATCCGATATTTTACCTCACCAAAAGCAATTTCCTTTCTCTTTCCATCAGGATTAGGATTAAAAATTTCTTGCAATAAAACATTTAAGCGGTCGATCCCAGCCGGTCCCCGATACATGGGCGCTAACACTTGAATATCCTTGGCCGAATAGCCTTTATTTTTGGCATTAAAGGCTACTTTCTCAACCACTTGTGCAACCTGTGTTGTTGAGCATCTAATAAACGAACGATCCGCTTGCTTTACCGTAATATCCGCGGGCAAGTAGCCTTTTTTAATTTCATGGGCAAGTTCAATAATCGAAGAGCCCTCTGCCTGGCGATAAATATCTGTTAAACGAACGGTTGGTATCCGTTCAGATGTCAGCAAATCTTTTAAGACCTGTCCCGGTCCAACCGATGGCAATTGATCTTCATCACCTACCATGATGACTTGTATATTCTCCGGAAGTGCTTTAAACAATTGATTAGCAAGCCATATATCAAGCATGGAGGTTTCATCTACGATGATAATTTTTCCTTCGAGCGGGCTTGCATCGTCACGGTCAAATCCTTCTTGACCATTAAATCCAAGGAGCCGATGAATGGTTACCGCTGGCAGGCCGGTGGATTCACTCATCCTTTTTGCGGCTCTTCCTGTTGGGGCTGCTAATAAGAACGGAAAGGGTTCGTCTTTTTTCTGGTAATCCTTAAGCTCCAAGGAACAGCCATGCAATTCTGCATAAAGTTCTACAATTCCTTTAATAACAGTGGTTTTTCCTGTCCCTGGTCCTCCAGTTAGAATCAACATTGGGGACATTAACGCCGTTTGGATGGCCTCACGCTGTGTTGGTGCATATTGCACCCCCAGTCGTTCCTCTAAACTTCCTAATGAGAGGAGGAATTCAGACTCCGGAAATTGGTCCTTATATTCTGTTTGTGCAAGGATCCGCTGGATGTTCGTTACCAGCCCTTTTTCGGCAAAATACAAGGATGGCAAGTACACACGTTTCTCTTCACCAATTAATTTACCCTCTTCTTGCAGCTTGATGACTTCATTTGAAATATCTATGTATTCAATTTGATCACGTTTGTTCTCTTCTAAAAGTGCTTTTACTTGTTCTAATAAATCCTCAGCATGTATGTATACATGACCCGTCTGCATGCTTTCATTTTCAAGGATGTAGAGGCAGGCTGCTTTAATTCGATCAGGATGATTTCCAGTTATGCCTAGTTGGTAACCCAGTTCATCAGCTCGGCCAAAACCGATTCCTTCAATATCTTCCACAAGTTTGTAGGGATTCTTTTGCATAATCTCAAGCGTCTGATCTTTATAGGCTTGATAAATCCGCATGGAGATCTGAGGTCCAAAGCCATATTGGTTTAAAGCCACCATGACTTGCTCTAATCCTTGATGCTCCATTAATGTATCATAGAGCATTTTTGCTTTTTCAGGAGGGAGTTTTGGAATGGAATCAAGCAAGGACGGCTGGTTGAGAATCTTTGAGATGGCATCTTCTCCTAAGATTTCAACAATGTTTTCAGCAGTTTTTTTCCCAATACCTTTAAACATCTCTCCCGATAAATAATTAATGACCCCTTGTTTTGATTGGGGCATGTCTTTGCGGAAATGATTAGTATGAAATTGCAGACCAAACTTGGGATGATCCTTAAATTCACCGAAAAAGATATAGGTCTCCTGTTCATGGATTTTTGGAAAATAACCGGTGACCACAGCTTCTTTGTCCTCATATGGATGATTTGTTTCATCGACTCTTATTCGCAAAACCGTATAAAGGTTTTGTTCATTGTGAAAAATGGTGACAATCGGTCTGCCCTTTACAAATTTCCCCTGATCAGCAAATAAATCCAACGTGTCCTGCTTTTCCATTTAGCTCCCTCCCTTCTCTAAAAAAATTGATTGTTATTGGTTACTTTCTAATAACTTTTTCGCGTGACCTGCCAGCAGATGGCCTGGTTGAATGTCGAGTGCTTTATTTAACATTTCTAATGCTTTGGTAGGATTGTCTTGAAAAGCGTAGGAGACACCTAAATTATAAAAAGCATCGGAATGAGTTGGATCCAATTCGATACATTTTTCAAATTGAATGACAGCCTCAGCAATTAATTCTAGCTGTGCCAGGCATAATCCGTATTGAAAACGAGCTTCTGCATCGTTCTCATTTAACTCGACACTTCTTTGTAAGTAAGGGAGTGCAAATTTCCCCTGATCCAACTGAACAAGCGTCAGCCCTAACATGAAATAATTGTCACTGGATTGCAGACCTTTTTTCATGGCCGTCTCAAACATATTTTTAGCTTCGTTGAATAGGTCTTTGCTAAATAACAAAGTTCCAATACTATAATAAGCCGCCGCAGCGTTTTCATCTATTTCAATTGCTTTTTGATAAAAGTTAAGAGCCTTTTCGTCGTCTCCAACCGCTGAAAGTACATTCCCGAAATTAATATAGGCAACTGGGTCGTTTGGGTTTTCTTGAATGGCTTCATTAAAGGCCTTTGCCGCCTCTTCCAGGTTGCCTTCCTGCATGTATTGAACACCTAATTGGTTTTTATCCATTATTACCACTCCAATCTAAGAGAAAGTATATCATATTTTATAAAAAAATAATTTCAAGAGTTGTAAGAGGGGTTATGTTTGAGTGTTTTATTGAGGATTTCGCGGATTTTCGTAGGGATTTCGCCAATTGGAGATTTAATTTCGCTAAGTTTGATGATTATTTCGCCCAACCCTGGAGGAATCTCGCTAACTTTCACTATTATTTCGCCAAACTCTTGAATTACTCACAAAAAAACCTGATTCCAATTGAGGAATCAGGTCTTTTATTAACCAACATAGGTTAAACGTTCACCATTTTTAAATACTTGATCAATGGTCCCACCGCCGAGACATTCATCACCATTGTAAAACACAACCGCTTGTCCTGGCGTGATCGCGCGAATTGGTTCGTCGAAAATAACTTCCACTTTATTATCTTCCAAGAGACGAACGGTTACGTGATTGTCTTCCTGGCGATAGCGGAATTTTGCAGTACATTTGAATTCAGTTGGTTTTTCCCGGTCAGATACCCAGCTGACACCTACAGCCGTAATCGAGTCTGAATAGAGTTTTTCATTATGAAAACCTTGGCCGACGTAAAGGACATTTCTTTCTAAATCCTTACCAATTGCAAACCATGGTTCACCAGAACCGCCAATCCCTAGGCCATGACGTTGGCCAATTGTGTGATACATTAAGCCTTCGTGTTTACCTTTTACTTCACCGTCGAATGTCTCCATGTTCCCTGGCTGAGCCGGCAAATATTGACCTAAGAACTCTTTAAAATTCCGTTCACCAATAAAACAAATCCCCGTGCTATCTTTTTTCGTAGCGGTAGCAAGGTTTGCTTCCCTAGCAATTTCCCGGACTCTTGGTTTTTCCAGATTTCCAATAGGGAACATTACCTTACTTAATTGATCCTGGGTCAGTTGGTTCAAGAAATACGTTTGATCCTTATTTTCATCCAGACCGCGAAGCATTTTATATTCTCCATCCCGATACTCAACTTGAGCATAGTGACCGGTAGCTAAATAGTCCGCCCCTAAATTCATTGCATGTTCAAGGAAAGCTTTAAATTTAATTTCCTTATTGCACATTACATCTGGATTAGGGGTCCGTCCTGCTTTATATTCTTCAAGGAAATAGGTAAATACCTTATCCCAATATTGTTTTTCAAAATTAACCGCATAATACGGAATGCCGATTTGATTACAAACACGTATAACATCTTCATAGTCTTCTGTTGCTGTACAAAAACCGGTATCATCTGTGTCATCCCAGTTTTTCATAAAAATTCCGATGACATCGTAGCCTTGCTGCTTCAACAAAAGTGCTGCTACAGAAGAATCTACCCCACCAGACATTCCGACTACCACTCTTGTGTTTTTCGGATCTTTTGTTTCCAATGATCTTCACCCCTCTATTGCCAAAAGCTTTTACTAAATTTATTTTTTCAAACGTTTAACAATTCTTGCTGTTTCTTCTGCTGCCTTAACAACGTCTTCAACGGTTGTATTATAGCCAAAGCTGAAACGAATCGAATTAGTTAATCGTTCTGAGTTTTTACCAAACATGGCAACAAGCACGTGGGAAGGTTCAATTGAGCCTGCTGTACATGCTGAACCGCTCGATACAGCAATTCCAGCTAAATCAAGATTGACCAGCATTGCTTCCACACTTGTCCCAGGAAAGCTTAAGTTTAATACATGAGGTAAAGAACTTTCAAGTAATCCGTTTATGTCAAATTTTACATCCAGCTCTCGCAGCTTATCGATCAATGTACTTTTCAATTCAAGGAATTGTTTGCGCTTAGCCTCTCGATTTTCATTTGATATTAAAACAGCTTCATGAAAACCAACAATCGCGGCAATATTTTCAGTCCCTGCACGTCTTTTTCTCTCCTGCTCACCGCCGAAGGAACGTGGAGAAAGCTTTATATTTGATCTTGAATAAAGGAAGCCTACTCCTTTTGGTCCATTGATTTTATGGCCAGAGACAGATAATAAATCAATGAAACTATGATTGACATCAATTTCTTCAACGCCATATGCTTGAACAGCATCTGTATGGAAGATTGTTTGATGATCTTTTAATAAAAGTCCAATTTCCGAAATTGGTTGAAGTGTACCCACTTCGTTGTTACCGTACATAATCGACACCAATATGGTATCTTCTCTTAAGGCTGCTCGCAGCTCAGCCAGCGAAATTTGCCCATTTTGGTCCACTGATAAATAAGTAATGTCAAAGCCCATTTTTTCTAACTTATGACATGCATGAAGAACCGCATGGTGCTCAATTTCAGTGGTAATAATATGTTTGCCCTTATGCTGATACGTTTCAGCGACTCCAAATAACGCCATATTATCTGCTTCTGTTCCGCCACTTGTAAAAATAATCTCGGTTTCCTTTGCGCCAATGCTGCCTGCTAGCACCGAACGTGCCTGATCAATCAGGTGACGAGCTTCCCTCCCATAAGAATGGATACTTGAAGGATTTCCGAAAGTTGCTTGCATCACCTCAAGCATTTTTTCAATTACCATGGGATGCATAGGCGATGTTGCCGCATGGTCGAGATAGATTCGTTCCACATTTACACCTTCTATCAAATAGTTCTCAATGTTACTTTTTTACCCTAAATATAAAACATATATCCTTCTGGAGTTTCGTCATTACTATGATTCGCTAAATCTTCTAAGGTAGTATTGTCCAAAACGTCCTTTATGGCATCCCGAATTCGAATCCACAATTCCCGCTTAGCAGGTTCTTCATCTTCAATCCCTTCAACCGGTGCAATCGGTCCTTCTAGGACACGAATCACATCACCAGCAGTAATTTTAGATGGGATGTTAGTTAGGATATAGCCGCCGTATGCACCACGAATACTTTTTACTAAACCTGCATTCCGCAATGGGGCTATTAATTGTTCTAAATAATGTTCGGATAAATCATTCGCTTGTGCAATTGTTTTTAATGATGTTGGACCCTCGCCGTGCTTTTTGGCAAGCTCTATCATAATCGTTAAACCATAGCGACCTTTTGTTGAAATTTTCATATCGCACCTCTATTCGTATCTATAAAATATCAATTAAAATCCTTAGTAATTTGATAGGCATTAAAATTATATCATATTCTACTTTAATATGCTTTTTCAATGGAAAATGGTAAAGTAAGGCTATATATAGTTAGATTGTATTAAATTTTGGAGAGATGTACCATGCAGCAAAAACCCTTAGCATTTAGGATGCGGCCTAAAACGATTGAAGAAGTTGTCGGGCAGCAGCATTTGGTTGGCGATGGAAAAATCATATCAAGAATGGTGAAAGCGAAACAACTGACCTCGATGATATTATATGGTCCGCCCGGTATAGGCAAAACATCCATTGCCAGTGCGATTGCCGGAAGCACCAAATATGCCTTCCGCACACTTAATGCTGTCACGAATAATAAAAAAGATATGGAAATTGTTGCCGCAGAGGCAAAAATGTCGGGAAAAGTTATTTTGCTTCTTGATGAGGTCCATCGGTTAGATAAAGGGAAGCAGGATTTTTTATTACCCTACTTAGAAAACGGGATGATCGTTTTAATTGGTGCTACCACGAGTAATCCTTATCATGCCATTAACCCTGCCATCCGGAGCCGCTGTCAGATCTTCGAGTTAAAACCACCCACACCAGATGAAGTAAAACTGGCATTAAATCGTGCCCTCGAGGATGAGGAACGCGGGTTCGGAAAGATAAAGGTAGAAATAGCGGATGAAGCCTTGCTGCATTTTGCTCAAGGATCCAATGGGGACGTAAGAAGTTCACTAAACGCCTTAGAATTAGCTGTACTGTCAACAGATACAGATGAAAATGGCATCATTCATATCGATGTAGAAACAGCAGAAGAATGTTTGCAAAAAAAGAGCCTTGTTGCCGATAAAGACGGGGATGGGCATTATGATGTCCTATCAGCGTTTCAAAAGTCGATCCGCGGAAGCGACGTTAACGCTGCACTCCATTATCTCGGCCGATTAATCGAAGCAGGGGACATGCCAAGTATCAGCCGAAGATTAATTGTGATTGCCTATGAAGATGTCGGATTAGCAAATCCACCAGTTGGTGCACGAACATTAGCTGCGATTGAAACGGCTGAGCGAATTGGCTTTCCTGAGGCAAGAATCCCACTTGCAAATGCGGTGATTGAATTATGTCTGTCACCAAAATCGAACTCGGCAGTTTTGGCTATTCAGGCTGCACTCGAAGATATCCAAAAAGGCATCGTTGGCGAAGTACCTGACCATCTAAAGGATGCTCATTATAAAGGAGCAAAGGAACTTGGCAGAGGAATCGACTACAAGTACCCACATGACTATGAGAACGGCTGGGTCCCTCAGCAATATCTACCCGACAGGTTAAAACACAAACAATACTACCAACCAAAGAAAACTGGAAAATTCGAACAGGCCCTCGCCATCGTATACGAAAAGTTAACAAGAAAAAAATAGGGTGTCAGGCGCCATGTGAATTCTAAACATGGTGCCTGACACCCTTCTCTTTTTTATGAGGCCACATCTCGTTTCTTGAAGACTGTGAAGGCTAAGAGTTGGAATACGGCAAAGTAGATGAGCAGCATGGTGATTGAGAATGTCATCGACATCCCTTCGACCATTGGTGTCCCTTCCACATATTGCATAAGGTTTGTGTTCGCAAACAAGATGTATTTTGCCCAGCTAAATTTAAGGGACAATAGGACAGTAAATTGAGCCCCGGTGAACAATAAAAACAATGATAAGCCGATAGCTAAGGAACTATTTCTGAATACAGATGAAATCATAAATGCCATAGTCGCTAACATAATCGTATCAATCGAACTTAATCCGTAATAAATTAACAAGTAGATGACAATCGGTTGTTCAGTTACTTGACCATTAGAATAATTCAGATATGGTACAGCATGGTCTGGCATTCCAAAAAGAAGTGCCCCTAGCAAAGCCGAGAAAACAAATAAAATGCCTAGCATTAATAATGCGAACAATAATACAGTCAAATATTTCGAGATCAATATCTTGCTGCGATTGATCGGTCGTATTAATAACAATTTGATGGTTCCCCAGTTGAATTCACTGGCGACAATTCCTGCTGAAATGATAATTGTAAATAATCCAGGCAGGATAATCAGTTGGGACGCATCTTTTACAAATGTCCAGACATTATATTTTTCATTAAATGGGATATGATGCTTAATGCGGTAATCATTTATTGCGATTTCCTCTTTATAAAATTGCTTCTCCAGCTTTGAAGTGCTTTGTTTCATCTGCTTCTTTAGGGCTTCATTCTCCTGTACTAAAGTCTGTTCCCAATTTTTATCGAGGTTGAAATCCTTTTCTTGATATTTGTGAAAGATGCCAAAGATAGCGGTAATAACTACAAGGATGGCAATCATTACATAGGTCCCAGGTCGTTTAAAAATTTTCATCCATTCATTTTTAATTAAGTTAACCACGGCTTGGCACCCCCTTTTCAGTTGTCAATTCAAGGAAACGATCTTCTAACGTCTTCGCAATTTCTTTGACCGCAAAAACTTGAATATCTTCTGATACGAATTGTTTAATTAGAATCGGAATTTTTGATTTTGGAAGTTCAACAGTTATTCCATTCCTTGAAAGATTTGCTCGAACATCGGGATAATGAGCTTCAATCAGGTTCAAGGCTTTATCCGCCGGGACTACTTCTAGTTCATAGGTCGTTTCAGAAGCGCCGTGGACAAGTTCCTGGACAAGCTGCACATCAATTAAGCGGCCATTTTGGATAATGCCAATCCGGTCACACATCATTTCCATTTCCGAAAGCAGATGGCTTGAAACAATCACAGCGAGATTTTTTTCACGCGCTAAGAGACGGACATAGTCGCGGATTTCTCGGATGCCAGCAGGATCTAATCCATTTGTTGGTTCGTCCAAAATCAAGACTTTCGGATCATGTAAGAGACACTGAGCCAATCCTAGTCTTTGGCGCATTCCAAGAGAATAGGTTTTTACCTTATCGTGGATCCGATCAGTTAATCCTACTAGTTCTACTATTTCAGCAATCTTCTCTTTGGAAATACCATTTGCCATTCTTGCATAGTGAATTAAATTTTGGTACCCTGTCAAGAATTTATACATTTCCGGATTCTCCACAATTGCACCGATATGACGAACAGCCTCTTCAAAATTAGTCTTTATGCTGGAACCGCCAACCTCGATGTCTCCGGATGTAATCGCCATTAATCCTACAATCATTCGAATCGTTGTTGTTTTTCCGGCGCCATTTGGACCTAAAAAGCCAAATACCTCTCCTTTATTTACCTGAAAGCTAATATTATCTATGATCGTTCGTCCTTTAATGACTTTCGTTACGTTCTTCAACTCGACAATTTTTTCCAAATTCTCTCTCCTCTCTATGTATTCTCACACTAGTTTATCTTATTATAGAAAAATTTTCCTCCAAAAACTGCTTAACAAAAGAAAAGCCCCAAACCAATAAAAGTTCAGGGCCAACAAAAACACTTATTTTTCATCGGATACACGTTGAATCTTAATGCTGCTTAATAATTGTTGCACCACATAACTCGCCATAATCAAACCAGCGGCTGATGGAACAAAGGCATTTGATGCAGGCGGCATTTGCGCTTTGCGGATTGGTGCATTTTCATTTCCTACTTCTTTTTTAATATCTTCACGAATCACAATAGGACTTTCATCAGAGAATACGACCGGAATTCCTTTGTGGATTCGTTCCTTACGCAGTTTTGTACGAATGACTTTGGCAATCGGATCCGTATGGGTCTTTGAAATATCTGCAATCCTAAAACGGGTTGGGTCCATTTTATTTGCTGCTCCCATACTTGAAATGATGGGAATATTTCTTTTTAAACATTCCTTCATTAAATGAATTTTATAAATAATCGTATCTGAGGCATCAACCACAAAGTCTAAATTGTGGCTAAAAATTTGCTCATATGTCTCCTCTGTATAAAACATTTTTAAGGAAATTACTTCGCAGTCAGGATTAATATCTCTAATCCGCTCCTCCATAATTTCCACTTTCGGCCTTCCAACAGTGGAAAGCAAAGCGATCAACTGGCGATTGATATTGGTAATATCTACATCGTCTTTATCTATTAAAATTAACCGTCCAACGCCTGAACGGGCTAAAGCTTCGGCAGCAAAAGAACCGACACCGCCGATACCTAAAACGGCGACCGTACTGTTTTTCATAATTTCTAGGCCTTCTTTACCGATGGCAAGTTCGTTACGTGAAAATTGATGCAGCATAATGTTCACTCCAATTATTAAATTCGTTATGTTTCTTTTTCCCGATTAAAAATATATCATACACTGCATCAAAAACAAGTATCTTGATAGGAATAATGAAGTAAAAAGCAAAATAAAACCTCCCGAATTGTCCAGGAGGTTGATCATTTTTGCAAATAGAAAAGAGTCCCAATTATGCCGTCACTTTTAACATCCTTAGTTTTGATCCCGCATTCAGCAGGGGGGTGCCCTGTTCCCGAAATTGTAAGTCCCCTTACCCGTATAAGAGTGGGGCATTTACGCAATCAGGAAACTCTAGACTCCCGGATAATTAATGTTCGGTCAAAACTTCAGGCAACGCAACGTACATCTCAGGACTCTTCTTTGTTGCTTTTATAATAGCATATTGAAAAAGCTGATTCAAGGTTTCATGAAAGCGAATTCCCGCTATTTTTTAACATTTAGTGACAAATATAATTCCTTCAATTGGGCCTCAGAAACTTCACCCGGAGCGTCCGTTAACAAGCAGCTTGCGCTAGCGGTCTTAGGAAATGCAATGGTATCTCTTAGGTTTGTGCTTCCTGCAAGAAGCATAACCAAACGGTCCAATCCAAGCGCGACCCCGCCGTGTGGCGGTGTTCCATAATCAAACGCATTTAATAAGAAACCGAATTGCTCATTTGCCTGTTCGGGTGTAAATCCAAGAATGTTAAACATTTTTTCTTGGATCGGACGTTCGAATATACGGAGTGATCCGCCGCCAAGCTCATATCCATTTAAGACAATATCGTATGCTTGAGCACGCACTTTGGAAGGATCAGAATCTAAATATTCAAGGTCTTCCCTAAACGGCATTGTAAATGGATGATGTGCGGCGTAATAACGGCCTTCTTCCTCATCGTACTCAAGGAGCGGCCAGTCCGTTACCCATAAGAAATTGAATAAACTTGGGTCAATTAAATTTAAATCTCTAGCCAACTTTTGACGAAGGGCCCCTAGAGCATCGGCCACAACCTTTTTCTTGTCGGCAACAAATAGAAGTAAATCTCCTTCTCCCGCTTCAAGGGTCGCTTTAAGCGCTTGAGCGTCATCTTCTGAGAAGAATTTAGCAATCGGACCCTTTAGCCCTTCAGAATCAACTTTAAGCCATGCAAGCCCCTTCGCGCCATATACAGCAACGAACTCTGTTAAGGCATCAATGTCTTTACGTGAGTAGTTGTCAGCTGCACCTTTCACATTGATTGCTTTTACTTGTCCGCCATTTGCCACAGCCGATGCAAACACTTTAAAGCCTGAGTCTTTAACGATTTCGGAAAGATCCACTAGCTCTAATCCAAAACGAGTATCAGGTTTATCCGATCCGTAGCGGCTCATTGCCTCGTCATAGGTCATCCGCGGGAATTCCTCAGGCAGGTCTACACCTTTTACTTCTTTCATTAACTTTGTCATCATTTTTTCCATCATGCCCATGATATCTTCTTGGCTTAAAAAGCTTGTTTCGATATCGACTTGGGTAAATTCTGGCTGACGGTCTGCTCGTAAATCCTCATCGCGGAAGCAGCGAGCAATTTGATAATAGCGTTCAATGCCGCCCACCATAAGCAATTGTTTAAAAAGCTGTGGTGACTGTGGCAGGGCATAAAACTCGCCAGGATGAACACGGCTTGGCACTAAATAATCGCGTGCTCCCTCAGGAGTACTTTTTGTTAAAATAGGTGTTTCAATATCTAAGAAGCCTTCTCCATCAAGAAAATCTCTGATTTGCTTGGTCACTTGATGACGCATCTTAAGGGTTTCAAAAATAACCGGACGACGGAAATCAAGGTAGCGGTATTTTAAACGGACATCTTCAGACGCATCCGTTTTATCAGAGATCATAAATGGCGGTGTCTTTGCTTCATTAATGATTGTTACTTTTTCTGCCTGCACTTCAATTTTTCCAGTTTTCAGGTTATCGTTGAAGGTTGCTGCCTCGCGAGCCACAACAGTTCCAACTATATCTAAAACAAACTCGTTACGGATTTTTTCAGCAATTTGCAATGCTTCTTGTGATAAATCTGGATTAAAAACTACTTGAACAATCCCTGAACGATCGCGAAGATCAATAAAAATTAATCCGCCAAGGTCGCGTCTTTTTTGGACCCAACCCTTCAAGGTTATTTTTTCACCGACTGCTGATTCTGGTACTTCCCCACAAAAATATGTTCTGCCAAACATAATTATCCCCCTCTTAATCCTGCAACTCTTGGAATTGCTTAATAAAAGTTGCTAAATCAATTTCTACTTGCTCACCTGTAGCCATATTTTTTACATTGATTTTATTATTTTTAAGCTCTTCATCGCCTAAAACCGCTACAAACTTAGCTTTTAGACGGTCAGCTGCTTTAAATTGAGCTTTAATTTTTCGATCCAAGTAATCTCTTTCTGCTGAAAAGCCTGCCCGCCGCAGTTGCTGTAACAATCCAACAGTATAATCTTTAGCTTCTTCGCCGAGTGCGGCAAGGTAACAATCAATGCCTTCGTTGACCGCAAGTTCAATCCCTTCTGCTTCAAGAGCCGCAATAAAGCGTTCAATACTTAATGCAAAGCCGATACCTGGTGTTTCAGGCCCGCCAATTTCTTCAGCTAAACCATTATAACGGCCGCCTCCGCATAACGTGGTGATCGCACCAAACCCTTCGGCATTACTCATAATTTCAAATGCCGTGTGGTTGTAATAATCGAGTCCACGAACTAAGTTGGCATCAACTTCGAAAGGAATATCCAATTGGGTTAAATACTTCTGTAATTTTTCAAAATAATCCTTAGAAAAATCATTTAGGAATTCAAGGATCGACGGTGCTGTTAACATTAATTCATGCTCGCGGTCCTGCTTACAATCCAAGATTCGGAGCGGATTTTTTTCAAGGCGATTTTGACAGTCATGACAAAACTCGCCGATTCTTGGTTTGAAGTGATCAACAAGTGCATTGCGGTGAGCACTGCGACTTTCCTTATCACCAAGGCTGTTAATAATCAGCTTCAGCTTTTTTAAACCCATTTCTTTATACAAGTTCATTGCTAGGGAAATGACTTCAGCATCAATGGCAGGGTCATTACTGCCTAATGCTTCAATTCCGAATTGGACAAACTGGCGAAAGCGTCCTGCTTGTGGACGTTCATATCGGAACATTGGTCCCATATAGTAAAGCTTAACTGGCTGATTAGCCAGACCAAACATTTTTTTCTCCACAAAAGAGCGGACAACAGCTGCGGTACCTTCTGGTCTAAGTGTAAGACTTCGTTTGCCGCGGTCTTCAAAAGTGTACATTTCTTTCTGAACAATATCCGTGCTATCGCCAACGCCTCTTGAAAAAAGATCTGTATGTTCGAATATTGGGGTCCGAATCTCTTTATATTGATATTTCTCACAAAGTTCACGGGCTTTAGCTTCAATCAGTTGCCACTTTTCTACCTCACCGGGTAGAATGTCTTGCGTTCCTCGAGGAATGCTTATGGACATAGTGGAAAACCTCCTTATTTTTTCTTATGTAAGTAGACAGGACGCCTCCCTTGTTTCCATTAAAAAACAAAAAACTCCCATCCCTTGTATGAATACAAGGGACGAGAGTTTGATTAATCCCGCGGTGCCACCCTAGTTGAAGGCATAAAAAACATGCCTTCCTCTTTAACAGTTAACGCCTGCTACGTTCTTCTCCTACTAGAGGGTGCCCTTTTTCAGAGAGAAGCCTACGGAGTGTTCCTTCATTAAGTTCCATGTAGAAATGCTTTCAGCCCAGGACATTTCCTCTCTATTCATGAGTTTGCTTAATTACTATGCTCCATCATTGGTATATCACAATATGTCATTTTATTTAATTAATATTACGGAGCATCGCAGGTATTGTCAATAGCCATTTATGATCTTTCTAAATGTTTTTTTAACTTTCTGACATCACCCATTGTTATTCCGAATTCTGATGCAAGTTCAAACGAGGTTGCATGCTGTTCCTTTTGAATAAAATCATGAAAATCAACACCGAAAAGCCGTCCATCCATCGATTGGATGTTCATTCCTTTTTCACTTGCTCTCATTACTAATCACCTCAGCCTTTTCTTCATTATTGATATTATCTCCACCATTCGTGAAAAACTTGCATCCTTGATAGGGATTTCTCATCAAATTGGTCAATATTAGCAATTTAGGAATGATTTTCAGCTTTTTATACGCTAAAATAAAATACATAGAAAAGGAGGGTGTTATGGTCAAAAAAAGTAGTTTATTGCTATTATCTATTATTCTTATTATTGGAGCCTTTCTTCCTCATAGTAAAAGTGTGGCAGCAACAGAGTCCATTACGATTTCTACCGATTTTGTCAATGTCCGTGGAGGCCCGGGTCTGAGTTACCCGCTAATTAAAATAGTAAATCGGGGCGAAACGTATCCAATCGTGACAGAACAGGACGATTGGATTGAAATTGAACTTGCCAATGGTCAAACGGGCTGGCTCGTTAATTGGCTCGTCACCAAAGAAACAAGTTCAAATAACACTGGTGTCACAGCAAATACGGCTATAAAAACTAATTACGGTAACGTGAATGCTGATACCTTAAATATGCGCCAGGAACCTTCCGCATTCAGCCCAGTTGTTGGGAAACTTACCTATGGGACAAACGTAACCATTTATTCGAAACAAGATAATTGGCTGGAGATTGGTTTTTCTAATTTAAAAGGATGGGTAAATTCTGAATTTATTAACGACGAAGCGACAGTTTCCTCAACAACAGAAACTGCACAAAAGAGTGGCATGATTGGAACAGTAACAGCCGACAGCCTTAGTGTCCGCTCCAGCGCCTCATTAAATTCCAACGCCATTGGGACTGTAACTATGGGGCAAAGTTTTACGATCGTAGAAGAAATGAATAATTGGGCAAAAATAGAATATAAGTCTGGTAGTTTTGGATGGGTTGCCGGTTGGTTTCTTGAGATAGAGACCTCCAGATCTCAAACTGGACAAGCCACGAAGAAAAATATCATTACGATAATAAATGACGGAACAAATATCCGCAAAGGACCAGATGTACAATCAGATGTTATCGAACGGACCAATACAGGCGCAACGTATTCCGTAAAAAATATCATCAATGACTGGTATGAAATTGAATTAGAGGATGGAAGAATTGGTTATATTGCTGGCTGGCTGGTCTCCATCAACGGGACCAAAGCACAGATTAAAAAACCAGGCTCTGAAGGCTATCTTAAAAATAAAACGATTGTCCTTGATCCAGGGCATGGCGGTACGGATAAAGGGGCAACGGGGGTCAGTGGTACATATGAAAAAGACCTCACACTTCGGACGGCACAGCTTTTGTCAGATAAATTAATGGCAGCAGGGGCTAATGTCTACATAACGAGAAAAAATGATTCTTATTTACAACTTGCCTCCCGCGTGAATATGGCCCGTACCTACAATGCCGATGCCTTTATCAGTATCCATTACGATAGCAATATAGATGCAAGTACCCATGGTATGACTGGCTATTATTATCATTCCTATCAACAACCCCTTGCTGAATCCATTTTTGCATCAACCGTCGGCCATACAAAAATGACAAGTCGTGGGGTTCGATTTGGTGATTTCCATGTCATCCGTGAAAATAGTCAAAAAGCTGTTTTAATGGAACTAGGTTATTTAAGCAACCCGGCTGAAGAAATGATGATAAGGTCTTCTGGATTCCAAGAAAATGCGGCTTCAGGTTTATTTGATGGATTGGCCAGATATTTTAAAGAAAATCCATAACCAAAAAGGCTTAGCACTATATTTAAGTGCTAAGCCTTTTTTATGCTTTACTTTCAATAATCAACGTCACGGGACCGTCATTGATTAATTCGACATCCATCATGGCACCAAATATGCCGGTTTCAACACGAATTCCCTTTTCACGGAGCATGCTATTAAAAACCTCATAAAGTTCAACAGCCTGTTCTGGACGTGCCGCTCCCATGAAATTGGGCCTTCTTCCCTTTCGACAATCACCGTAAAGGGTAAATTGCGATACTGAGAGAATTTCACCACCAACATCCACTAAAGAGAAATTCATCTTTCCATCTTCATCTTCAAAAATACGGAGATTGGCAATTTTATCAGCTAGATAGGCGGCGTCCTCTTCCTTATCATCATGGGTAATACCGACAAGTAAGACAAGCCCTTTGGTTATTTGCCCCGTTACTTCCCCGGCAACGGTTACACTGGCATTTTTACTTCGTTGAACAACTACACGCATTTTGAAACTCCTTAATTCATCATTCGACGTACTGAATAGATATCTGGGATCTGTTTTATGCGCTCGACCACTTTTTGTAAGTGCGCCACATTATGGATTGCAATCGACATGTTAATTGTAGCCATTTTATTTCGATCTGTTTTACCAGAAACAGCAGAGATATTGGTTTTCGTTTCATTTACTGCTTGAAGCACCTCATTCAGAAGCCCTCTGCGGTCATAGCCGCTAATTTCGATGTCAACATTATATTCTTTCCGGTCATTTAAAGAAGATTCCCATTCAACCGGGATCAACCTTGACTGGGCATCATTGGAATCGATATTCGTGCAGTCCGAACGATGAACAGATACCCCGCGCCCTTTAGTAATAAAACCGACAATTTCATCGCCAGGTACAGGGTTACAACATCTAGATAATCGGATCAGTAAATTATCGATACCAGAAACACGGACACCGGATTCACGTTTTTTGGCTGCTGGGAAGGTTTTTAAATCCGTTATGGCGTTGGTAATATTTGAGCTCTGTTCTTGATCTCTCTTTTTACGCCATTTCTCCGTCAGACGGTTTGCCACCTGTAAGGCTGTTACTCCATTGTAGCCAACGGCTGCATACATATCTTCTTCATTGGAAAAATTAAACTTCTCAGCAACTTTTTTCAGATTGTCTGTGGTTAATATTTCTTTAATATCAAATTCCATATTACGAATTTCTTTTTCAACTAACTCTTTACCTTTATCAACATTTTCATCTCGGCGCTGTTTCTTAAAGAAGGCACGAATTTTGTTTTTCGCTTGCGATGTTTGTGCGAGCTTCAACCAATCCTGACTTGGGCCGTATGAATGTTTCGATGTAAGGATTTCAATAATATCGCCGGTTTTAAGTCGATAGTCAAGGGTAACCATTTTGCCATTCACTTTTGCACCTATCGTCTTATTGCCAATTTCAGAGTGAATTCGATAAGCAAAATCAATAGGGACAGAACCAGATGGCAACTCGATCACATCGCCTTTTGGCGTAAAAATAAACACCATATCGGAAAATAAGTCGATTTTCAATGACTCCATAAACTCTTCCGCATTGGCAGTATCATTTTGAAATTCAAGAATTTCTCTAAACCAGGTTAATTTTTGTTCAAAAGTAGTGCTATCGTTGAGTGCTTCTTTGCCCTCTTTATATGCCCAGTGAGCCGCAACCCCGAATTCCGCAATCCGGTGCATCTCTTTTGTCCTAATCTGAACCTCAAGTGGATCTCCCTTTGGCCCGATTACCGTGGTATGCAACGATTGATACATATTCGGCTTCGGCATCGCAATATAATCCTTAAAACGGCCAGGCATTGGCTTCCAGCAGGTGTGAATGATCCCTAAGACAGCATAGCAATCTTTAATACTGTTCACGACGATGCGTACGGCTAGTAAATCATAAATTTCACTGAACTGCTTATTTTGCAAAGCCATTTTACGGTAAATACTATAAATATGCTTAGGACGGCCAGAAAGCTCTGCTTTAATAGCCACTTCTCCCATTCGGCTTTTTACTTCCTCAATGACATCCTCTAAATATTGCTCGCGTTCGGCTCGCTTCTTTTTCATTAAGTTTACAATTCGATAGTATTGCTGCGGATTTAAGTATCTTAATGCGGTATCTTCGAGTTCCCATTTAATCTTAGAGATCCCCAGACGATGTGCCAAAGGTGCAAAAATTTCAAGTGTTTCATTTGAAATCCGACGTTGCTTTTCTAAAGGAAGATGTTTAAGTGTCCGCATATTATGCAAACGGTCGGCAAGCTTAATCAGAATAACCCGGATATCCTGAGCCATGGCCACAAACATTTTTCTGTGGTTTTCTGCTTGCTGTTCCTCGTGAGATTTATATTTAATTTTCCCTAATTTTGTTACCCCGTCGACAAGCATCGCCACTTCGTCATTAAAAGCTGTTTCTATATCTTTTAAGGATACACTCGTATCTTCAACGACGTCGTGAAGAAAACCAGCAGCAACCGTAGCAGGATCCATCTCCAAGTCAGCTAATATGCCCGCAACCTGGATTGGGTGGATGATGTAGGGTTCGCCTGATTTTCGATATTGTTCACGATGAGCATGTTTTGCGAATTCGTATGCATTTTTTACTAATTCAACATGTTCCTCATTTAAGTAGTTCCGAGTCTTGTCGATGACTTGGTCGGCAGTCAACACTAAATCATTCGCCATGAAATCACCTTTATTTTCGTCTCATTTTATTTATATAAATGTCATTCGCTAAAATTAGTACCTTGAATATGAATGATTGTTACTATTATCGAAAAAAATAGCCAAGATGTAAAGGGATTGAGAAGTTTTTTTATTCTGCTCTGTTGATTTCCGTTCCAGGCGCTTCGCTTTCCGCGGGCGTTGCGGGGAGCCTCCTCGGCGCTTTTAGCGCCTGCGGGGTCTCCCCTGCCCCGTACTCCCGCAGGAGTCTTCGCGCCTTCCACTCCAATCAACAGGGTGCCAAAATAAATAATATCCTCTAACATAGTCTTTAATTATATAAAGAGAGCACTCGCGCTTCGAGTGCCCTCACTAATGGTTTAATAATGCATTAATGTTAAAACATCATAACCATCAAGTTTTTGTCTGCCTTCTAAATAGCTTAACTCAACTAGGAAAGCGATACCGGCAACTACACCGCCAAGCTGCTCCACTAATTGAATCGTAGCATCAATTGTTCCACCAGTGGCTAACAAATCATCCGTGATAAGGACGCGTTGCCCAGGCTTAATCGCATCTTTATGGATGGTTAGAATATCTTTCCCATATTCAAGACCATAACCTACCTTAATGGTTTCTCTAGGAAGCTTTCCTTCTTTACGAACAGGGGCAAAGCCAATACCTAAGGCATAAGCCACAGGACAGCCAATAATGAAACCACGGGCTTCAGGTCCAACGATAATATCTATCTTACGTTCTTTGGCATAAGCAACGATTTGGTCAGTTGCATATTTATATGCTTCACCATTATTCATTAAAGGAGTAATATCTTTAAATTTAATTCCTTCTTTTGGCCAGTCAGGCACAATTGTAATAAATTCCTTTAAGTCCATTCTGTAATTGCCTCCTCAAATTCAACCGACTCTTGAATTGCTTGGTCGAACCAGCCTTTTAATTCTTGAAAGGACGAAAACAATAACTCTCTTTCAAGTTCATATTGTGCTTGTTTTAACTGATAGGTTCGAGAGTCCGTTAAGTCACGCTTTTGCGCTCCAGTTTTTAAAGTGATAAATCCATTGTTTATTGTAACAAAATCTAGGTCAGAAAACACCTTTGACATAAAGTTAATGGTTTCCTGTGACCAACCGCGGTGTTTAGCAAGGTCATCACCATTACGTTTAAGATCAATCGGCCCCTTCTTTAAGAGGAAAGCATAGAACCATTTAAAATGATCACGCGTCGGAACCGTGCTGAAGAAATCACTAGATTCTTTATAAAAATAAGCATAAATCCTCGCAGGCTGTTTTCCTTTAAATAAAACCTTGAGAATCTCTTTCGATGATGGAAAATCAACCAGAACAATATTCGCCTTTTTCGCATCCAAAGACTTTGCTGCCTCTATATCCTGAATTAGGATGGTCTCGGCCATCAAATTGGGGTTTATTTTTCCAAGATGCTCTTCATTAAAGATAATAAATTTCCGGTTTTCTGCTGGGACTGTATTTGAAAGACTGTTGATTCGCTTTTGTCCTCGATAATCAAATAATTGCCAGGACTCTACTGCGATATCATGGATAAAAATTTGTGGTTTACGTATATTGTTCCATTCGTTGACAGATAATTCTCCAATTAATGAAATTTTTGATGCAGGTGAGATATGGTCCACCAAGTGGCCTAACCCAAACCCGACCCCATCCAGATTTGCATCCTTTTCTTTTACAAGGAGCTTTAAATGGTTTTGATCACTGCCAATTTTTCTGATACTTGTAATATCAACATTATTTATTAAAACCTTTGGCTTTGGGTTGTCCATACCAAAAGGAGCTAAAAGACTCATCTCATCTAATGATGATAAACTAACATGCTCAAGTTGAATTTCCTCATCAAGATAGGTCACCGGAATAAAATCTTCATCGGTAAGCTGCTCTTCTGCCAGTGTATTTAACCGTCTGCGAAGTTCAGCAACATCTTCTAGTTTTAAGGTCATTCCAGCTGCCATTGGATGCCCGCCAAAGTGAGGCAGAATGTCACGGCAGGTTGATAAATTCTTAAAGAGATCAAATCCAGCAATACTACGGGCAGAACCCTTAGCTACTCCCTTTTCCGGGTCAAAATTTAAAACAATCACCGGCCGGTAATACTTTTCAACCAGTCTGGAGGCAACAATACCTATGACACCAGCATTCCAGCCTTCCTTTCCAATGACAAGAACCTTATTGGTATCAATTGGGAAGTGTGTTTCAACCTCGTCCATCGCCTCTGTCGTAATTGCATTAACAATTGACTGTCTTGACTTATTTAGGTCATCCATTTCCGCTGCCAAGGTCTCTGCCTCAATTGGGTCATCCGTTAAGATTAGCTGGACGGCAAGGTCAGCATCTTCTAAACGGCCTACAGCGTTAATCCTTGGAGCAAGAGTAAAACCAATCGTTTCTTCATTTATTGACAGAGGATCGACCCCTGCCAGTTTTAAAATGGCTTTCAGGCCAATATTTTTGGTTGTTTTTAACTTTTCAAGTCCTTTTTTTGCAATCAGTCGATTCTCATCTTTTAGAGAGACTAAATCAGCAATCGTTCCTATCACAGCAATTTCTAACAAATGCTCTGGTACTTCTCCATAGAGGGCATGGGCTAATTTAAAGGCTACACCTACTCCAGCCAGCTCACGAAACGGATAAGTACTATCAGGGAGCTTTGGATGAATTATTGCAAGTGCCGTTGGTAATACCGGACCTGGCTCATGGTGATCAGTAATAATTAAATCCAATCCAATCTCTTCGGCAATGGCTGCCTCATGGACAGCCGATATTCCAGTATCCACAGTAATAATCAATTTTATTCCATTTTCCGCAGCATGCCGGAATGCAGTCTCATTCGGACCATATCCTTCCGTGAAACGGTTAGGGATATAAAATTGAACATTGGCACCAAGGTCTCGAAGCGTAATCATTAATACAGATGTACTGCTTACTCCATCCGCATCATAATCACCGAAAATAAGAATCGGCTCTTGTTGTTCAATGGCTTGACGAATTCTATTAACTGCTATGTCCATCCCTTTTAAAAGAAAAGGATCGTGAAACTCTTCCTTTCCAAATAAAAAATACCGCGCTGATTCAACGGTATCAAAGCCACGGTTAACAAGCAGTGAAGCGACAAGAGGCGTAATTTTTAATTCAGTTTCAAGCTTTTTAATAAGTTGCTCATCGGATTTCCGAACAATCCATCTAGTTTTCGAACTTAACATGTGTATGTTCACCCCTCAGACTTTCTCATTATACAGGACTGCAGAACAGGATTCAATCAAAAGAAAAACCGCAGAGGGTCTGCGGTTTGTTTCGAAAACTTACACTTGTGGTTGATCAGAATATTTTCTTTTTTCTTTTACCGTTTTAATAACGCCCTTCTTCTTCAGTTCTTTACATTTCATAACATACCATAAAGAACCTGCGACAAAGACGGAAGAGTACACACCAACAATTAATCCAACAAATAAAGCGATGGAGAAGTTAAAAATCGACGGGCTTCCAAAAATCATTAAGCATACTACCGTAATAAGGACGGTTAAAACAGTATTAAATGACCGAGTTAATGTTTGACGAATACTTACATTTACCACATCAGCAATATCCTGAACTGTTTTAAGCCGTTTTTTCTTTTGCATATTCTCACGAACTCTATCGAAAGTAACAATCGTATCATGGTTTGAGTACCCAATAATAGTTAAAATCGCTGCGATAAAGTTTAAATCTACTTCTAGTCTTGTAATACTAAAAATAGCAATCATAAAGAAGGCATCGTGAAGGATGGCCGCAATCGCTGCGATTGCCATATATGCTTCAAATCGAATCGAAACGTAGAGAATAATACCGATTGATGCAAACAAGACAGCAAAAAAGGCATTTTTCGCTAATTCTTTTCCAACAGTAGGAGAAACAGTGCTAACATTCGGCTCATAGCCAAATTGCTTTTTAAAATCTGCTTTTAAAGTGGCAATTTCATTTTTTGACAGTACCCCAATCATTCGGACTGCCCCAATTTCCTTTTTATCACCAGAAATGACAACATCATCTGGTGTTAAATTTAGTTTAGTAAAAGCATTTTCAACTTGAGCAGTTGTTAAAGGTGTTTTTGATTGAACCTCTACACGTGTACCACTTGAAAAATCAATTCCCAAATTCATACGGAAAATAGAAATAGCAATAATTCCCGCAACAATGAGAACTCCCGATAGGATGAATACTTTATTCCTAAGTTTAACAAAATCAATTTTATCAAATCTAGTCGGCAGTTCGGTTGTATCTACATTTTCATTAATAGATCTAATTTGGGACTTGCGTACAGCAAACCATCCTGGTTTGTTATTTAATAAACCACTGTGGACGCATAACCCTAGTAACAGCCTTGCACCATAAACATTGGTAAGAAAGCTCATAAGTACACTCACAAGTAACATAGTTGCAAAGCCTTTTACAGAACTTGTCCCGTAAAAGAATAAAACACCCGCTGTTAACATTGTCGTTAAGTTTGCGTCAAAAATGGCTGTAAATGCATGTTGCTCACCAGCTTGGAATGCAGATTTAATGCTTCTGCCTACCTTTAGTTCTTCTCTAATCCGTTCATAAGTAATAATATTGGCATCAACTGCCATACCGATTCCTAGAATAATCGCGGCAATTCCCGGCAAAGTAAGAACACCATTCATCCAATCGAAAATTAATAAAACTAGATAAGTAAAAATAGTTAATGTAACGGTTGCAATAAGTCCTGGAAAACGATAATAGAAAATCATAAACAGATAAATAATAATGACACCAATGATTCCAGCTATAACCGTTTCATTTAATGCCTGTTCCCCGAACTTAGCCCCAACAGAAGTGGAGTATACCTCATCAAGCTTAACTGGTAACGACCCAGCATTTAAGAGCGAAGCCAAAGTTTGTGATTCTTCAGTTGTGAAACTACCAACGATCGAAACGGTGTTTTGATTAAAAATTTGTTTTACTGTTGGTGCTGATAAGTATTTTGGGTTTTCTTTTGTTACTTCCTCTTTAAAAGAGTCTTTTCCTTCTTGAAAATCAAGCCAAATAACAAGGACATTATTTGGTGCCATATTCATAATTTGTTCGGACACCTTACGGAATTTATCTGCACTCTTTAATGTAAGGGAAACGCTTGGGGCTCCATTTTCATCAAAGGTTTGCTTAGCACCGCCTTGTTTTAAGTCAGAGCCATCCATCATCAATTTATCATTAGCATCTCGGAAAGTTAGATTTGCCTGGGTAGATAAAATCTCACGTGCTTGATTTTGATCGGTAACCCCAGCTAGTTGAACACGAATCCGGTTATTCCCTTCAATTTGAATATTCGGTTCGCTTACACCAAGGACATTGATCCGTCTGTCAAGTGCTTCAGCTGTGCTAGCCATTACTTCTTTATCAATTTTTTGTCCTTTTTTCGCTGGTTTAACATCGTACAAGACCTCAAATCCACCTTGCAGGTCTAGACCGAGTTTAATATTGTTTAATATGTTCTTGGTAGTTGCTCCCATTGTGCTTCCGATAATTAGGACCACAAGCAAGAAAGCAACGATTCTACTACGCTTTACCATTATGTATTGTTCCTCCTTAATGCATGTGCATCAGCACTGTACCCCGTCTCATCCTTATGTAAAAATAAGAAAAAAGTCACTTCCTTCATTATGAAAGAAGATGGATTGGCTGTCAATTTACAATAATATCAAAAATATATAGTATTTCTATTTTAACAGTTCCTTTAATTCATCCTCATCATGAATGGAGAACTCAGAAGCTTTATAGGCCTCTATTGTCGCGAAATTGAGATAATCACTTGCTTTAACAGACAGTATTTCTTGGATTATTTCGTACAGTTTCATATCTTCCTTGATTTTTTTCCACTTTTTCTTAATTAAAAAATCCCAAAGTTCCTGCTCTGATACCGAATCAAGCCCTAGCAGCTGAAACTCTAAAAGTTTACTCGCTACGGCCGGCTGGACCTGGGGGCGAAAATGTTCGAATCTGTGACTTTCATCCATTACGACTGCCTCCTTGGAAAATCTCCCCTTTAATTGAACCTTGCCAAAAAGCTGTTACAACTTGTCATGCTTTGTCCACCCTTACGCATATAGTTAATTGTATATGAATTCTTCTTATTTGAGAAGGTGGGAATCCGCATGTCGAAGTTTTTAAAAGGGACCTTTATCCTATTAATCGCAGGCCTTATCACAAGAGTCCTTGGTTTCATAAATCGAATTGTTATAGCTCGAAGTATAGGAGAAGAAGGCGTGGGCCTTTACATGATGGCGTTTCCTACTTTTATCCTTGTAGTGACGCTTACTCAGATGGGACTGCCTGTGGCTATTTCAAAAAATGTAGCTGAGGCAGAAGCGAAAGGAAATTTTGCAGAGATTAAAAAAATTCTTGTTGTTTCCTTGGCGATAACGATTTCACTATCCCTTATTTTTACCCCAGCACTATTATTACTTGCACCACTGCTATCGAAAACATTGTTTACGGACCCACGGACCTTTTATCCTTTAATTGCCATAGCTCCAGTCGTTCCCGTGATTGCTATTTCCTCAGTGCTAAGAGGGTACTTTCAAGGAAGACAACAGATGCGTCCATCTGCAATCTCACAAATTTTAGAACAATTCGTACGTATTTCCTTGATAGCCGTGATGACAAAAGCGTTTCTACCATATGGAATTGAATATGCAGCCGCTGCTGCCATGATTGCTTCGGTGATCGGTGAACTTGTCTCACTTATTTATTTAATGACTACCTTTAAATTAAAAAAACGTTTTAGACTCCGAAAAAAATTCTTTCAATTTGTTCATAGTGGGAAACAAACATTTAAAGAATTAATGGATATTGCCCTGCCGACCATGGGAAGCCGGATGATTGGGTCAGTGGCATGGTTTTTTGAACCAATTGTTGTGGTTCATAGCTTAGCCCTTGCAGGTGTCGTTACCGTCGAAGCCACCAAACAATATGGTGCCTTAACCGGTTTTGCCATGCCGCTATTGATGTTACCGTCTTTCATCACTTTTTCATTAGCCACTTCACTCGTCCCTGCGATTAGTGAAGCCAATACCCAAAACAACAAAAAATTAATTGAATACCGATTACAGCAGGCTTTAAGGTTTGCCTTCTTATCCGGTGGATTGGCCGTTGTTGTTCTCTACGTATTGGCTGACCCGTTAATGCAACTTATGTACGGCTCAGCAAAGGGCTCTTATTTCATCCGTTTAATGGCTCCTTTCTTCCTATTCTATTACTATCAAGGACCATTACAGGCAGTATTGCAGGCATTGAATCTTGCCCGGGCAGCTATGATTAATAGCTTGATTGGTGCTATAGTTAAAACAGCAGTCATCTTTTTACTAGCATCCCAAGCCTCCTTTGGTATTAATGGGGTAGCAATAGGGATTCTCGTCGGCTTTGTTTTAGTGACTGTTCTTCACTTTGCCACTGTACTAAAAAAGATTTCCTTTTCCTTTTATGTTCGCGATTATATAAAGGGATTCCTAGTTATGGGCGGGTCTGGATGGCTTGGTTATTGGATATTTGCCCACCTATTTCTAAATGAAGCGTTAACTATAAGAGTCCTATTATCATTGCTAGCCATGGCCATTTCCTATATCGCTTTGGTACTTATTTTAGGTCTAATTAAAAGGGATGAATTAAAACGGATTCCTTGGATTGGAAACTTATTTGCTTAAAGAAATAAGACACGCACGCGCGTGTCTTTTGTTCATTCATCCTTTAAATCGATAAAGAACTTTCCATTTTCATAGCTGCAAAATGAGATCTTCTTAACATCCCGATAACCCTGTTTTTTCAACTCCTGGCGCAGCCAGAGATTTGTTTTATTTATTCTAATTAAATTTTCATCATCAATATTTCCATCTAGTATTAAAGGGATTGTAATATCACCTTGCTGAGATTCTGCGTTATCATTCTTTAACTTTTCAATGACGGACAAACTACCGGAGGATTCAAGAATTGCAAACTCAACGTCAGCAATACTGCGAATGTCCTTTTCACGGAGCTGTGTCATTAAATCATCAAAATTGTACCGTTGCTTCCGCATCGCCTTCTCATCAATTTTCCCCCGGTTAATAATAATGCTTGGCTGTCCATCAATGAGATTACGAAATTTTTTACTTTTTAAAGAAATAATGGCAAACAATATTTGAATTATCATCAATACTACCATGGGGAGTATCGTATGAAATAATGTTGTTTCTGGTTTTTCAATTGCCACGACAGCCAACTCACCAATCATAATGAAAACCACAAGATCTAATATACTTAATTCCCCAATTTCCCGTTTCCCCATCACACGAAAAATGATTAGGATTAAGGCATAGAATAATAGCGTTCGTAAACCGATCGTTACATAATTATCCACAACTGTCGCCCCTTTATTTACATTCCATTGTATTGTTTGCAATATTAGATAAAAAATGAGCGGAATAAACTGCCAATAATATCTCAATCGTGAAAAAGGAACTAAATTTTAATTCTACTTTTCCTCTTGTACGAATACGCTTGTACTAGGAAGAAACTTATTAAGGGGCCGGCACTAAAGCGTTTATATAAATGCCAGCCTAGAGGGCAATTGAAGGGGGAGAGTTAAAATCGAATCGAAAAGCTTTGGCACTTCCATTCTGTACGGATTAATTTTTATTCTCGTTTTTGCTGTAATTAGCAGCCTAATATTTGCGTTTATCCTTAGGTTCACGTCTGCACGTGAGGTATCACTCCAATACGTAATTACAGCATTATCATTTATCGGTCTTTTCGGAGGCGGTTTTTTATCTGGAGGAAAAAGAAAAGAAAAGGGCTGGCTTATTGGGGGAGTGACTGGAATAATCTACTCCGTCATAGTCTTTTTGTTCCAGTACCTAGGATATGATCGCTTGTTTAATGCCGAACAAGTAGTTTATCATACTTGCTACACTTTAATTGCGATGATGGGTGGTATTTTAGGGGTAAATATTTCTACAAACAATTCTCGAAGATCTGCATAATCTAAAAAATAAAGGAAGCCGACACGCGGCTTCCTTTTTTGTTTGTTATTATTTTGAAAGGTTAACGCTTTCGCCTGCATCAGCAGTGACTTCACGAATAGCATTACGGTCAAATGTAAGACGGCTTCCGTCTCCACATTTAATAACGGCTTTATTATCATCAATTGAATCTATAAAACCATGTAGTCCACCAATCGTAACGATTTTATCACCCTTTTTTAAATCGTTTTGCATTTTCTGAACCGCTTTTTGGCGCTTTTGTTGCGGGCGAATTAATAGGAAATAAAATAACACAAACATTAATATTAATGGAATGATTGTACCAATTCCTCCAGACATCCTGTTTCCCTCCTTTCAATAAACATCTATTAGAAATTTTTCGCGTTCGGTTTGTTAAAACCATAACGTTCAAAAAATTCTTCTCTGAAATCACCAAGCCGGTCTTCCATAATAGCTTGTCTGACTTTCTCCATTAATCTTAACAGAAAATAGAGATTATGGTAAGACGTTAAGCGAATTCCAAACGTTTCATCGCATTTTATTAAGTGGCGGATATATGCACGGCTGTAATTTCTACAAGTGTAGCAATCACAATTTTCATCAAGCGGGCCAAAATCACGCGCAAATTGTGCATTTTTCACGACAAGACGGCCTGTGCTGGTCATTAATGTTCCATTTCTGGCAATTCGTGTTGGTAATACGCAGTCAAACATATCAATTCCACGAATCGAGCCGTCAATTAACGAGTCTGGTGATCCCACTCCCATTAAATAACGTGGTTTATTCGTTGGTAACAATGGTGTCGTAAACTCAAGGACACGGTTCATGACATCTTTCGGTTCACCAACTGACAAACCTCCAACAGCATAGCCTGGAAAGTCTAAGGAAACAAGGTCTCTCGCACTCTGTTTGCGAAGTTCCGCATATTCTCCACCTTGAACAATTCCAAATAAGCCTTGGTCATTTGGTCGGCTATGCGCGGTTAAACAACGCTCCGCCCAGCGTGATGTTCGCTCCACAGACTTTTGCATATACTCGTAAGTGGCAGGAAATGGCGGGCACTCATCAAAGGCCATCATAATATCGGAGCCAAGGGCATTTTGAATTTCCATCGCCTTTTCTGGTGATAAAAATAATTTTTCACCACTCATATGGTTGCGGAAATGGACTCCTTCTTCTTCAATTTTACGGAATTCACTTAAACTAAATACCTGAAACCCACCTGAATCGGTAAGGATTGCTCGGTCCCAGTTCATAAACTTATGTAATCCGCCCGCTTCCTTGATGATTTCGTGTCCAGGTCGGAGCCATAGATGATAGGTATTACTTAAGATGATTCCCGCACCCATTTCCTTTAAATCTTCAGGTGACATTGTTTTTACAGTAGCAAGTGTACCAACAGGCATAAATGCAGGAGTATCAAATGATCCGTGCGGGGTATGGACTCTGCCTAGCCGGGCCCCCGTTTGTTTACATGTCTTAATTAATTCATAACGAATAGCAGTCAATATTTTGTCTCCTTCCTAATGCAATCCTTAGATGATCAACATCGCATCACCAAAACTAAAAAAACGATACCGCTCAGTAACCGCAGTTTCATAAGCATGTAGAACATGTTCTCTGCCTGCTAACGCACTGACAAGCATAATCAAGGTTGATTTTGGCAAATGAAAATTCGTAATCATACCATCAATAGCTTTAAATTCATAGCCGGGATAAATAAAAATACTTGTCCAGCCGCTACCTTCTATAAAATGTCCATCATTTGCTGAGGCAATGGTTTCAAGGGTGCGTGTGGAGGTTGTCCCTACTGAAATTATTCTGCCCCCATTACTCCTAACCTCATTTAGCAGCCGTGCTGTCCCCTCTGTCATCATATAAAATTCAGAGTGCATATCATGCTCTAAGACATCGTCTACACTCACAGGACGGAAAGTCCCTAGTCCGACATGGAGGGTAATAAAGGCAATATGGACACCTTTTGCTTTAATCTCTTCTAATAAGCTGTCTGTAAAATGAAGACCTGCTGTTGGCGCTGCGGCTGAACCAGGTTCACGCGCATACACTGTCTGATACCGATCCCGGTCCTCTAGCTGCTCTTTTATATATGGTGGGAGCGGCATTTCACCTAACTGGTCAAGCACCTCATAAAAAATGCCTTCATATTTGAATTCTAAGACACGCCCGCCATGGTCCGAAGTTCCAGTGCAAACGGCCGTAAGTAATCCATCGCCGAAATCGATTTCGGTTCCTTCTTTTATTCTTTTTGCTGGCTTGACTAGTGTCTCCCAACTATCTCCTTCCAGCTGTTTCAAGAGTAACACTTCAATTTTGGCACCCGTATCTTTTTTGACACCAAAAAGACGTGCAGGAAGTACCTTTGTATCATTCAAGACAAGGCAGTCTCCTTCACGCAAATATTCAATCACATCTTTAAATACTTCATGCTTTATTTCACCGGATTGTTTATCAAGCACCATTAAGCGGCTGTCGGTCCGATTGTGCAATGGTACCTGCGCAATTAATTCCTCCGGTAAATGAAAATCAAATAAATCTACCTTCATATTATGACACCCTAATCTATTTTTTAATAAGAAATGCGAAACCTTCCACCGGACAGAGCCTAACGTATGTTATCTCGGGGGAGGAACCTCCATACCAAAATGGTGATAAACCAATGGGGTTACCACTCTGCCACGTGGAGTTCTTTGTAAAAAGCCAATTTGTAATAAGTATGGTTCATAGACATCTTCGATCGTTTCAGATTCTTCTCCAATTGAAGCTGCAATGGTATCCAGGCCGACGGGTCCACCTCGGAATTTTTCGATAATGCCCTTTAGCAATTTATGGTCGATATGGTCTAAGCCGAGTTTATCGACTTGAAGGAGTTCCAGCGCTTCTCGTGCAAGAGCAAGATCAATTGTTCCATCCCCTCTTACCTGGGCAAAATCTCTCACCCGGCGGAGGAGGCGGTTCGCAATCCTCGGGGTCCCCCGTGATCTCCGAGCAATTTCTGCTGCTGATAGGCCATCAATTTCGGTCCCGAACACTTCGGCTGTTCGCAGGACAATATTTTTCAATTGGTCTTCTTTATAATACTCGAGACGACTTAAAACTCCAAACCGGTCGCGTAATGGGGCCGATAAGGAACCTGCCCTCGTTGTCGCACCAACCAGAGTAAACGGTGGGAGATCAAGGCGGACAGACCTCGCACTTGGTCCCTTCCCGATAACAATATCAAGACAAAAATCCTCCATCGCCGGATAAAGAACTTCTTCAATTGTCCGTTGCAAGCGATGGATTTCATCAATAAATAATACATCTCCAGGCTCAAGTGCAGTAAGAATCGCTGCTAAATCACCGGGTCTTTCGATTGCCGGTCCTGAAGTGGTTCGGATATTTACGCCCATTTCATTGGCGATAATGACGGCAAGTGTCGTTTTCCCCAATCCGGGCGGACCATAAAGCAGCACATGATCTAACGTTTCCTTCCGCATTTTTGCAGCCTTTATATAAATATCGAGATTTTCCTTAACTTGATCTTGTCCTATATATTGACTGAGAACTTGCGGCCTTAGGCTTTGTTCTATGCTCATCTCGCTCTCGTTAACTTCACTAGATATAATCCGGTCTTCCATGAATCATCACCTATTTTAAAAGCCGCTGCAGGGCTTTTTTAATGTATTGGTCTGTAGACATTTGTTCTTTTCTTAACTCAGGTGTTATCTTATTGATTTCTTTCTCGGAATAACCTAATGCTTTCAAGGCAAGAATGGCTTCTTCTAAATTTGAATTTCCCTTTTGTGTAGGTAGCTCAAGTTGGTCGGCATTAAATAAATTGGGGAAATAGTCTGGAACAATGTCCTGTAATTTTCCTTTTAGGTCCAGGATCATTTGACGAGCCGTTTTTTTCCCAACTCCCGGGAATTTGACAAGGAAACTCTCGTCTTCATTTTCAACAGCCGTAACCACCTGCTGCACTTCACCTGAAGCAAGGATGGCCAGTGCCCCTTTGGGACCAATTCCTGAAACATTTAATAATTTTGTAAAAAGCTTTTTCTCTTCTCTTGTTTCAAAACCGTAGAGCGCGAAGATGTCCTCACGAACATAATGGTAGGTAAACACTGTTACCAATGTTTCCATTTTACCTGCATAGATAAACGGATTGGGCGTTGCAATTTGATAACCGATTCCGTTGTTCTCAATCACTATATATTCTGGCCCGACAAATTCGACGGTCCCTTTAATAAATTCGTACACTTGAATTCTCTCCCCTAGTTTTGCACTGTATTTCATTCTACCATACAATTTTGAGTTAGTTATAGAAAATAACTATTGGGAGAAACATCAAACTATTCGGAATATGGATTCGCTGATTGATTTGCGATATTCGCTGATTGAAGTTTGTGATTCACTCATTGAAGTCCGGAATTCGCTCATTAAACTATGAAATTCGCTCATAGAACTAAAGAAACACCCTAATCGACCTCTATTTTCAAAAAAAAACCAGGCTGAATGGGCGGCATCAGTCTGATTGATAGGTATTTCTATTCTTTTTTTAAAGTATATGGCTTAAATGTCTCTAAAACTTCTACATATCGATCCTTATTTTTGATTGGAATGCCTTGAATCAATTCTTCTTGCTTTGTGCTTTCCAGCTTCTTAATATCTATTTGAAAAAATGATTGTATAATTCTTAATTGGCCAGGTTTTCCATTAAAAATGCTCAAAACACCATCTTCGGTAATTCCAAAAAAGCCATTTGCCTTTAGCAAGGGGGATATGTCATTGACTTGCTTTTGAAAAACCAATGTCGTTCCGTCAATGTCAATCAGCTGCCATTGATCATACTTAGCCCAAAAGTTTTCCAAAGACCAGCATGTCTCATTGACCACTTCTTGACTTATTTCCCCATCCAAATAAACCCTTTCCAAAATAACCTTCATATTTAGAGGTTCAGTTTTTTCCTCTTTCTGATGGTTATCCATGGGAGCGGCCGAGCCAATAATGGTCATTTCCTCGGCATTAAAAATAAACATGAAGAGAAGAACAGCGATTCCGGCGAACATATACCTACACCATGCCATCCAATGAAACCTCATGCTACTCACCTCTTATTGTTAAAAATTGAACATTCTATACAGTACTAGTTTAGCCTTATTTTGCCTTTTTATCCTCCATTACATGTTAAAAAGGGTAAAGCTTAATGCTTTACCCTCAACCTGGAAGGAATTATCTTCCACCCTTTTCCTGCTGACTATCATTATAAAAGTTACGGTCACGGCTAAGGGTTCCCTCATCAATGATGACCTTTACCGTTCTTCCATTTGCGTATGGCTGTACTGCTTTCTGAATTGCTCTTTTGGTAGCCGCAGCCTTACCATGGTTATTTAAATTCACAGAAACAATGATCGTATTTCCATAGGCAACGGATCGAACGGCCTGTACATTCGGAACCGCACCTACTTTGTTTCTGATTTTATTCGTAACATTATTTTGAAAGTCGGGGTCGGTAGCCACTCCAGTATTTCTGGTATTAACATTCAGATGACCGTGATAATTCATATCACTCGTACTAAAGCGATTATCTCGTTGGAGGAAATTACGGTCATGAGAAGCTAAAGGTTTTGTTGGATTCGTTGGATTCCCATTTCCATCCCTAGTTTGAAGCTGCCTTCTTCTGTTTTCATTCGTAACTAGATCCTCATCGCCTAGAGAATGATCCATCATTTCCGTAATTGCCCCGTCGTCATCTCTAAAAAGATCATTATTTGTGGTTGGGTGGTTTTCATTGGAGTAATATCCGACTGGATTTAAAGAATTTTTATTGTTATCGTTAACCCCTGCACGATCATTATTACTTGCACATCCAGCCAGCCCCAACAATAATGTGGCTGAAAGAGGAATCATCCACTGTTTCTTGTTCAAGCGAAAAAACCCCCTCCATTAACATCCTGAGCATGTAAAACCCATGCTCATTAATAGGGTGTTATTTTTGAGGGGATTTCATTCAGACGGAAAATTCCAACTCCGGTTAGTCCACTAACCCCTTTATATGATCAATAAATTTTTTTCTTGCATAAAACTGATTGATCGTTAAATCCATTACTTGCTTATATTTCATATGGTCCATATACGATTTTTCACGAATCATTCGATTCCATTCCCGAAAAATATCAGCTGGATAGGCTAATGCATATAAAAAAGCGGCTTCGTGTAAATATTTCTTTATTTGTTTCAGACTTGAAAGTTTTTCGAACGACCAATCAAGATAAGGTAAAATCCGGTTAGCATATTGTAAATAATCAAAGGAAGCAGGACCAATGCTAATTAAATCAAAATCAATAAGATTTAATTGTCCCCCTGTATCCCTTAAGAAATTATGATGGGCTACGTCCCCATGGAGAATGAGAGGGGGTTCTTTTTGAAAGAAACTCCGGTTATTTTCCATGCCTTCCAGTGACCAGTTTGCCCAATCGAGCATTTCCTTGATCACTGTCTCATTGATAAAATAGCCAAGATAGGGAAGATTATTGGAAAATACATTTAATCGTTCCGACCATTTTTCGATGAGATGTCCTTTTGGAAGCAAGGTTCGATAGCGTGCTTCAAACGATGCCGTGGTTTGGTGAAATTGTTCTAATAACTCAATTCCTTCTTGACGATTTTTATGTGAGTGGAACGAAAATACCGATTTATTTGGAGGTATGTATTCCATACATCCAAAGTAGGTTCCTTCAAAAAACAGCTGTTCTCTCACAGGAGAGGTCAAAAATAAATAGGTCTTTGTAAATCCTTCTTTTTTCAGGGTGGCTGTAAAGGCTTCTTGGAGTCTTAGCCTATTGTTGGTATGATACCCTTTTAAAACGTAAGTATTTCTATCTGTTCTTAAATAAATAACAGATTTTCGAATCGGAACCATCTGAAGGATTCGCTCATAGAACTGTGATTGAAAATAAGAGAGGAGACGATCAAAATAATCATCGTCTCCCTTTTTATGATTTGGTGTTTTAAAGGCTCTCATCTTGGTAACCCGGCATCCCATAAGGACTTGTTCCTACCGGACCCATACCATATGGATTCATATAAGGAGGCTGTGCTGCATTAACAGGCCCTGTATATGGTGCACTGTATATTGGCGGGGTTGGCGGCTCAAAGTTTGGAGTCATTGGTTCACGCTGAAGCATTTGTGCCTGTTGTTGCATTGGTGCTTGTTGCGGCATCGCCATTGGTGCTTGCTGCGGCATCGCCATTGGTGCCGGCATTCCCGCTGGCATTCCTGCCGGTGTTCCTCCACAGCCGCAATCACCTCCACCACCTATGGGAAAACCTTGTGGTGGCTGCATGAACGAACCAGGTCCAGTCATTTCTGGAGATTCGAAATGAGCAGGTACACCCACTGGACCACTCATTTGCGGGTATCCAAATGGCATTTGGCCATACGGTACACCCATTCCATACGGATTTCCCATCGCAGGATTTCCATACATGCTTCCAGGCATTACCTGAGATGGTGCAAAGCCAGCTGGATTTTGTGCTGTCTCAAACCCTGAAGGACTTTCCATTGGGAAACCTGTTGGCATTTGGCCGAAGCCTCCTGGCATTTGCTGACCAAATCCTTGTGGCATTTGACCGAAGCCCCCTGGCATTTGCTGGCCAAATCCTTGTGGCATTTGATCAAAGCCCGCCGGCATTTGCTGACCAAATCCTTGTGGCATTTGATCAAAACCTGCCGGCATTTGCTGGCCAAATCCTTGCGGCATTTGGTCGAAGCTTCCTGGCATTTGCTGGCCAAATCCTTGTGGCATTTGATCGAAGCCTCCTGGCATTTGCTGGCCAAATCCTTGTGGCATTTGATCGAAGCCTCCTGGCATTTGCTGGCCAAATCCTTGCGGCATTTGGTCGAAGCTTCCTGGCATTTGCTGGCCAAATCCTTGCGGCATTTGGTCGAAGCCTCCTGGCATTTGCTGGCCAAATCCTTGCGGCATTTGGTCGAAACCTCCTGGCATTTGCTGGCCAAATCCTTGTGGCATTTGGTCGAAACCTCCTGGCATTTGCTGGCCAAATCCTTGTGGCATTTGGTCGAAGCCTGCCGGCATCTGCTGGCCAAATCCTTGTGGCATTTGGCCGAATGCTGACGGATCCATGTAAGGGTAACCCATTGGTGCCTGTGGTGATTGAGCCCCCATTACAGCCCCCTGATTATAGGCCGGGTTCATAACAGGCAATTGTGGCATAAAGGATGATTCATCATCGAATTGCGGTGCAACAAATGATGTTCCTGCAACAGATGGCGCTGCCCCAGGATTTCCTGGGAACCCACTAGGCATGACAGGCGGCATCGGAATCATTCCTCCTTGTCCTTGTGGGTAGGCCATGAATGGGTTCATAGGCATCGGGAATCCGCCAAATGGAGGACAGAATCCAGGTCCTGGCATAATTGGAGTAACTGGAACACAATTATCCGGTAACGGCGCCACCGCTGCAGGTGCTTCCATCACTGGAGGCGGTGCAGGAACAACAGGTGTTTCTTTGATTGGTGCTTCTTTGATTGGCATTTCCTTAATTGGCATTTCTTTAATTGGCATTTCCTTAATTGGCATTTCCTTAATTGGCATTTCCTTAATTGGCATTTCCTTAATTGGCATTTCTTTCTTTGGTACTTCTTTGATCTCTGGCAGAATATTTGCAGGTTTAGGCGGCAATTGTGGTTGTTGTACTGTCATATTTTGCATGTTCATCATGTAATAATTGTTAATATCTATTTCTGGGACGATTTGTATGGGCATTTTTGGAGTATAAGGTGCTATTGGTGCTTCTTTGATTATTGGTGCTTCCTTGATTGGAGCCTCTTTAATTGGCGCCGCCTTAATTGGCGCTTCTTTAATCGGTGCTTCCTTAATTGGTGCTTGTTTAATCGGCGCTTCTTTGATTGGTGCTTCTTTTATGGGTTTCTCTTTGACTAACGGCTGCTCAGCAAGCGGCTGTTCTTTCTTGGATCCTAAATTGATTTTTGTACCTGGTTTAGATCCCATTGGTGCTTCTTTTTTTATAGTTCCACCTGAAGTTGGGACCTTTATTTTCATACCGGGCATAATCATATCAGGGTTGCTGAGCTGTGAATTCATTTTTTTCAGCTCTTCAAAATTCACGCCGTACTTCTTGGCAATCTTCCAAAGAGTATCCCCTTTCTGTACGATATGGATCTTCACTCTGATTTCCCCTCCTATGGCATAAGTCCATATAGTCTATGTGAAAATGGGCAAAGTGCTATCCTTCTTCACAAAAACTTATGCATTTTCTCAAAAGAATATGAATCCCGCATAAAATATAAAAAGATGCAATTATGGAAAATTGCATCTTTTCAACTGATATTATGAATTTGTCAACATCCGCTCAAGCGCTAACTTTGCATTCTCGGCAACCTCAGAACTAACTTTAATAATATTATTTGTCTCTTCAAGTGTATCAAGGCTCCAAACCAAATGCGGCAAGTCAATCCTGTTCATCGTTAAACATGGACACATATGCGGATTTAACGAAATGATATTTTTATCAGGATGGTTTTGAATTAAGCGGTTGACAAGATTCATTTCTGTACCGATTGCCCAAGCTGTTCCAGGCTCCGCCTTTTCGATAGCATTAATAATATAACTCGTTGACCCTGCCATATCGGATAATTCTACTACTTCGCGGCGGCATTCAGGATGAACAATGATTTGCATATTAGGATATTTATAGCGAGTATCAATCACATTTTGTACCGTAAAATTTTCATGAACCGAACAATGACCTTTCCAGAGGATGACCTTAATATCTGAAGTGTCACCTTCAAACTCCAGTTCATTGGTAATTGGGTTCCAAATCGCCATTTCGTCTAATCCTACCCCCAATTCAACGGCTGTATTTCGTCCAAGATGCTGATCGGGTAAGAATAAAATTCGTTCCTTCATTTCAAATGCCCACTTAACCATCGTCTCGGCATTAGAAGAAGTAACCGTTGCCCCGCCATGTGCACCCACAAACGATTTAATGGCTGCTGTTGAGTTAACATAGGTTAATGGAAGAATCGTATCTCCAAACAATTCCTGGAGCTTTTCCCATGCTCTTTCTGTTTGCTGAAGATCAGCCATATCAGCCATCGAACAGCCCGCGCGCATATCTGGCAGGATAACCTTTTGATTTTGATTCGTTAAAATATCGGCTGTCTCTGCCATAAAATGAACACCACAGAAAACAATAAATTCGGCGTCTGTATTTTTTGCTGATAATTGTGCAAGTTGTAAGGAATCACCGGTGGCATCTGCAAACTGTACAACCTCGTCTTTTTGATAATGATGGCAAGGAATATACAGACGAGGACCAAGTTCCTTTTTCACCTCTATAACCCGATTTTCGAGCTCTTCTCTCGACATTTGTTTGTATTTTTCAGGAATCATATTTTTTTGTAACGTGGCTATTAGATTCATGCTACTCATCTCCTTTATTCCACTGCACTTTTACACTGATATCTAGTGCTTTGTAAGAATGAGTTAAGTACCCAAGGGAAATATAATCGACACCCGTGTCGCGATAATCAGCTATATTAGCCAATTGGATTCCGCCGGATGCCTCAGTAACAATCGTCGCTGGAACCATTTGAATTAATTCTTTAATTTCATCCGGAGTCCGGTTATCAAACATGATCACATCTGCCCCTGCATTTACCGCTTCTAACACCTGATCTTTCGATTCCACTTCGACTTCCACTTTCACCATATGACCTGCCTTTTTCCGAACCGCTTCCACTGCTTTCGTAATAGAACCAGCAAATGAAATATGGTTATCCTTAATCATGACCCCATCATATAAACCGAAGCGATGATTAAATCCGCCTCCACAGCGAACGGCATACTTTTCAAGCATGCGAAGCCCTGGAGTAGTTTTCCGGGTATCACATATTTTCGTATGGCCGCTATCAAGGGTTTCGACCGTTTTTCGTGTGAGCGTGGCAATCCCGCTCATTCGTTGGATCAGGTTCAGGATCACTCTTTCCCCTTTTAATAAGTCAGCTATTTTCCCAGAAACTTGGGCTAACTTGTCACCATAGTTAATTGCTTGGCCATCCTTCACAAACACACGCGTGGAAATCTCATTATTTAGCAACTGGAACCCTGTCTTAATAATTTCTTCTCCACAAAAAATCCCTTTGTCTTTTGCAAGAAAAACAATTTCGCCTTCTGTTTCATCTGCAAAAATTAAATCAGTGGTCATATCCTGTTCCCCAATATCTTCAATAAAAAACTTCTCAAGTTGCGAGCGCAGTTTCAATGTGTTCATTGGACTTTTCCCTTCCTTGCTTATAGTTATGAATGATTGATTTCCTTAACCAATGGTGATCATCTTCTTTTGGGCAATCACTTCGAAAATGCCCGCCCCTGCTTTCTGTCCGTTTTAACGCTGCATCTGTCATTAGCTTGGCTGTGACCAGCATAAAAATCTTTGTTATCTGTTGAGTGGTACACGTATCTAAATGGATCGTTTCGGCCTTGAATTGCTGTAACCAAGCTTGCTGTTTTTTCAAATTCACTTCATTACGAACAATTCCCACCCGTTCCATCATCGAATCCTTAATTTGTTGGACACGCGGTAAATGAACTGGTTTCTCCCCTTTAGGTTGACAATCCTGATGTTTTGTTTTTATTTGGGGACTTTTCCATCCTTCATTTATCCACTTCGATAACTGTTCCCCTTGAAATAATCCCTCTAACAAGGAATTACTTGCCAGGCGATTGGCACCATGTAAACCTGTACAGGAGGATTCGCCGATCGCATATAGTCCATTTAGGGAAGATCGTCCGATTAAATCGGTTTTAATTCCGCCCATTAAAAAGTGGCTGCCTGGAGCTACAGGGATTTTCCCATCCGCAATCTGGATCCCTTGCTCCTCACATAGGAATGTAATCGAAGGAAATCGCACCCTAAAATCTTCAATGTTGCTTATATCTAAATAGATCTGTTTTCCTTTTTTCAAGTATTCATAGATTCGTTGGGAGACGACATGCCTCGGTCCGAGATCCTTTAACGGGTGAACCCCCTCCATGATTCGGGTCCCATCTTCTGTAACGAGAATGGCACCTTCTCCCCTTACGGCTTCAGAAATTAAGCCGTTTGTTTCTCCGTTTATATATAAGAGCGTCGGATGAAATTGATTAAATTCCATATCGACGATGTCCGCGCCGGCTAAATAAGCCATTGCAATCCCATCACCCGAGACGGTTTTGGCGTTAGAAGTGTAAGTATATAGCTGACCACAGCCCCCCGTTGCAATAATTACATGATGTCCATAAAATCTTAGGATGGACCCAGTGGCTGTTTTCGCTTTAACACCAATACAAATGTTCTGTTCTCTATTAAGGAGTAATTCATAAGCGAAGACATTCTCTTCGACATTGATATTTCGCTTTTGCTTGAGCTCAGTGATCAGATACTCCATTACGTTCTTACCCGTAGCATCACCGCCGCCATGAACAATTCTCTTCTCACTGTGTGCCCCTTCCATCCCAAGAGACAATTCGCCATGTTGATTTTTATCAAAGATCTCGCCTTGTCGTGCCAGGTTCTTGATAAGTTCCGGCGCCGCAGTAATAATTTCCTGAACCACCTCTTGATTGTTGTGAAATCTTCCCGCTTCAAGTGTATCGACCACATGCTTAGAGGGGTGGTCGTTCTCCCCCAGTGCTGCCGCGATCCCGCCTTGAGCTAGATAAGAATTGGCTGTCCTTAATTTTTCCTTTGTGAGTATCCTCACATTTAAATTGCTAGATAATTGAACAGCCAGCTGTAAAGCGGCTATTCCACTTCCAATTATTAATACATCATCATTTGCCATGTTGACCCTCCTGACATAACAGGTGTCTTGACATATATATTTACATAGAATTAAACTAAAAACAAGTATTTTTATAGAAAAGTAGAATCGCCCGTCCTAAAAAAAATTGAATGGGAGAAGAATCATGAAATATTTTGACTATGCAGCGACCACTCCACTAGACCCTGAAGCAGCTGAGGTGTATTTAAAAGTGGCAACAGAATACTTTGGTAACTCCAGCAGTCTCCACGATATTGGTGGACAATCAGCTGCCTTACTGGAAAATTGCCGAGAAGAATTGGCCAGTCTAATGGGTATAGATAAAAATGGGCTGTTCTTTACAAGTGGCGGAACAGAGGGGAATTTTTTAGCAATCGAAGCCTTATTGTCCTCCACTAAAAAAGAGGGTAAGCATATAATCGCAGGCATTGCGGAGCATTCATCCATCCATGGAGTCCTTTCGAGATTAAAGGAAGCTGGATATGAAATCACCCTGCTCCCGCTTAATGAAAACGGCCTGATTGATCAAGAGCAGCTGGTCCATTCAATTAAGCAAGAAACCATTCTACTCACCCTGCAGCATGTGAATTCTGAAATTGGCACCATCCAGCCAATCGATAAAATCGCAAAGATTTGCAAGGCCAACGAAATCCATTTCCACAGTGATTTTGTTCAGTCGTTTGGAAAAATAGATGTAAAAAGACTAGCTCAACTTGTCAGCAGTTTTACTTTTTCAGGTCATAAAATCTATGGCCCAAAAGGTATTGGCGGAGTATATGTCGATCCTCAACTCAAATGGGAGCCTTTTTTTCCAGGAAGTTCTCATGAACGCGGATTTCGTCCAGGTACAGTCAATGTTCCGGCCATTGCTGCGCTGACAGTTGCCGCACAGAAAATAATCGGAAAATTGCCAGAGGATATAAATAGATATGGATTACTGCGGAAAGCTTTTATTGAGACACTTGAGCCCATTAAAGATAAGGTGAAAATATATCAAGCAGCCGATGCCTCTCAGCAGCTTGCAAATATCATCGGGCTCCGGATTTCTGGTATTCAGGGTCAATGGATGATGCTTGAATGCAATCGGCTAGGATTTGCCATTTCAACCGGCAGTGCCTGTCAGGTGGGTATGCAATCCCCGGCAAAAGTGGCCCATGCACTAGGTTTAACCTCTGATGAAGCAAAAGAATTTATCCGTATTTCTTTTGGTCAATCGACGCGCTTGGAAGATGTAGTCGAACTGGGTGAGAGGATCGTGAATATCGTTCATGCCTTCAAGGCAACTACGGTTATATAAAAAAATTAAACTATGCTAAAATAGGGAAACAGCAATAGAAAATAGGAGGAATTATATGGTAGAGCAAAAAAAAATATTGGGAGAAGAAAGGAGGTCTTTCATTTTACAACTGCTAAAAGACAGTCCCGTTCCAGTGACCGGAAGTGAATTAGCCAATCGAACCAATGTAAGCAGGCAGGTGATAGTCGGTGATATCACGCTCCTTAAAGCAAAGAATGAACCCATTATTGCAACGAGCCAAGGTTATATTTATTTAAAGCAAAACAACAGCACTTATTCCTTTGAAAGGACAATTGCCTGCAGGCATTCACCTAATGACACCGAAAAAGAGCTGAATTTGCTCGTTGACCATGGAGTTTTTGTGAAGGATGTCAAAATTGAACACAAGGTTTATGGAGATTTGACGGCATCAATTATGGTTTCTAATCGCCAAGAGGTGAAACAATTCATGGCAAACATGCAAAAGACCAGAGCCTCTTTATTATCGGAACTAACCGAGGGAATCCACCTTCATACGATCTCAGCATCAAGCATCCAAGTCTTAGATGAAGCTGAAAAAGCTTTAAAAGCAGAAGGCTTTTTAATTGAATCATAAGTAAAACCCCACATAAAAAGGACCCGATCGGGTCCCTTTTAGTTTAGTCTAAACTCACCATAACAGATGGATAACTGCCTAGTATTGTAACACCGCAGCCTAATGCTTCTATTTCTGCTATTGCTCCGGGAATCAACACTTCATCCACTTTCATTTCGAGATCAATAATGAAAAAGTAATTGCCAATTCCGGTTTTCATCGGTCTTGATTCAATCTTAGATAAGTTCAATTTTCTCCAAGCAAAGGCGGATAACACCTGATGAAGAGTCCCAGCGCGATCCGATGGGAGTGTAACCATCAGTGTTGTCTTATAATTGGTTGATCCGCTAATCGCCTGAAAATCAAGTTCTTTCTTAGAGAGAACAACAAACCGCGTATGGTTATAATCAAAATCATGTACATTTCTTTTGACAATCGATAACCCGTACTCCTGAGCAGCCAGTTCATTGGCAATTGCTGCAATTTTCAAATCAGGGTGTTCCATTACCATTAATGCGGCTGCCGCTGTTGATGAGACGCTTTGAAATGGGACACCTTTTAAATGGTTATGTAGAAATTTATGGCATTGGGCAATCGCATGGGAGTGGCTGTACACCTTACTGACGTTCTGCCAATTTTCCTGATTATCGGGATGTACCATCAAGTGCTGCTTGATCGGCAAGGTTATTTCACCAATTATTGGAATTTGGACTTCCTGTGTTAAATAATCGAGTGTAATATTCACAGATCCTTCTAGCGCATTTTCAATTGGAACAACAGCCAATTCAACTTCTTTATCAACTATGGCATCCATGCTTGCAGGAATTGTTTGATAGGGCTCATGTTCATATCCTTGAAATACCTTTTTTACGGCTAATTCTGTGAATGTAGCTTTTGGTCCTAAGTATCCAACTTTCACTGTTTCCCCACTCCTTATTTTTATAAAAAGAGAGCTGAGAACAGGTGTAGTTTGTTCTACACACCTGTTCCCAGCACTTCTACCTTCTCTACAAACTCGAGCTTCCTAAGTTCCTCAAGTAACTCATCTATTTCCATCGTGATGTTTGAAGTGTTTAATGAGAGTGTTACATTTGCCCTGCTTTGCAACGGAATCGTTTGGTGAAGGGTAACAATATTGCAGCCTGAGTTTGCAACGACACTGAGCAAGTGGGACAGTGTACCAGAGCGATCTTCTAAATGAAAGAAAAGCGAGATAATCTTTTCTTTTTTTATGGTTGAAAAAGGAAAAACAGTATCTCGGTATTTATAAAAGGCGCTTCTGCTTAAATCTACTTTTTGAACAGCATCCGCAACAGATTCTGCCTTACCTCTTTCCAGCATCTCTTTTACATCAAGCGTTTTCTTCATTGCTTCCGGCAAAACATCTTCACGCACTAAGTAAAATTTTTTATCCATTTTTATCACTCTACCTTACTCTCTTTTGGACACGTTCCCTTCTACTCAATAAACTCAAATTCAAACTCCATTAATTTCACAATATCCCCGTCTTTTGCTCCTCTTTCCCTCAAGGCTTCATCTACACCAAGACCACGAAGTTGACGTGCAAAACGGCGAACGGACTCTTCTCTCGAGAAGTCTGTCATTTTAAAGAGTTTATCTGTCTTTTCACCAGAGACGACAAATGTGCCATTCGGTTCTCTTGTAATTTTAAATGCTTCCGGTTCTGCCTCGTGCTTATAAAGAACACGGTGCACACCCGTTGTTTCCTCTTCATCCTCGTGCTCAAGTGGAAATTCAGGTGTTTCCTCAATCTTATCTGCAACAGCATACAATAATTCACGAAGACCTTTTCTTGTTACGGCTGAAATCGGGAAGATTGGATAATCCTCTTCGAGCTGCTCTTTAAACTTTTTCAAATTTTCCTCAGCTTCCGGCATATCCATCTTATTGGCAACGATAATTTGCGGACGCTCGGTCAATCGCAAATTATATTCACTTAATTCGCGATTGATGGTCTGATAATCCTCAAATGGATCTCTGCCTTCCATCGCAGACATATCTATCACATGAACAATCACCCTTGTCCGTTCAATATGCCGCAGGAATTGATGTCCTAAGCCCACACCTTCACTTGCCCCTTCAATTAAACCTGGAAGGTCTGCCATAACAAAGCTGCGCCCATCTTCCGTTTCGACCATCCCAAGATTCGGAACAATCGTTGTAAAATGATACTCAGCAATTTTCGGTTTTGCCGAAGATACAACGGATAAAAGCGTTGACTTCCCGACACTTGGAAATCCAACAAGGCCGACATCAGCAAGCAGTTTTAATTCAAGGATTACTTCCCGCTCTTGACCTGGTTCCCCATTTTCAGAAAGCTCTGGTGCAGGGTTTGCAGGGGTGGCAAATCGTGAATTTCCGCGCCCGCCACGGCCGCCTCTGGCGATGATTGCTTGTTGTCCATTTTCAACTAAATCAGCAATTACTTCTTTCGTATCTGCATCAATCACCACTGTTCCAGGCGGTACCTTGACAATCATATCCTTTGCACCGGCACCATGCTGGTTTTTGGACATGCCATGCTCCCCGCGCGGTGCTTTAAAATGACGCTGATAACGGAAATCCATTAATGTGCGCAAGCCTTCATTTACTTCAAAAACAACATTGGCACCTTTCCCGCCATCCCCGCCTGCTGGACCGCCTTTTGGTATATATTTTTCTTTACGGAACGCGACCATACCATTACCGCCGTCTCCGCCTTTTACATAAATCTTCGTTTGATCAACAAACATCTTATTCCTCCAGTCTGCATTTCAAATCAAAAAATGTCACGAAAAGAGTCTTAGCTTTTCCTATTTTTTTTGATAAGGTATATACACTTCTAATGCGAATTCGCTTTCTGTGAAGTCCTTGACCACGATGTCGAGTAGACTATATGGTTCTGAAAGGAATTCATTGATAACTTCGCTTTTTATTATTATCCCGCTAAAATCAAAAAAGAAACGAATCCCCTTTGATTCCGGGTCAATTGTTACGGATAAATGATTTTCTTGAAACGCTTCAATCGTCTCATTTAAACAGGTAAATAAATGAGATGTCCACTTTGTTAACAGGTTCTCATTGATTGGATCAACTTTGGTATCATGAAGGACCTCATATTCAAGTTTAAAAGAAGGATTCTCCCAATTTGATTTTAACAATAGTGAGGCAAACAAAGGCATTTTCAAATTTGAAAGCTTTGACTCATGCTGCGCTTCAATAATTATTTCATCGATGACCGCTTTTGCCCGGTCGATTCGGTTTAAATCTAAGTTCCCCTTTATTAGTTGAAGCCTATTTAACCAATCATGCCGAGCATGCCGCAGCACTTCAACAATATCCCAATCTTTCTCCATACGTACACTCCCACATTAAGTGTCACAACACTAGTTTGCTGATAGTATATCAAAAAATGAACCATGAGTAAGCTTATTTTGTGATGAAAGTTAGTTAGAGGCAAAAAGAAGCATCTACGTAGCGTTTCCCGAAGTATATTATGGAAGGAAAAATTCGCTGGCAAAAAGAAAACTCTAACCAATCAGGTTAGAGTTTTCAAAGAATCCTTAAGCTTCTTGAGCTACTGGATAAACGCTCACTTTTTTGCGATCACGGCCGACACGTTCAAATTTCACAACGCCGTCAACTTTTGCAAAAAGTGTATCGTCGCCTCCACGGCCAACGTTTTCACCTGGGTAAATCTTTGTACCGCGTTGACGGTAAAGGATTGAACCACCAGTTACGAATTGTCCGTCTGCACGCTTAGCACCAAGGCGCTTTGCGATAGAGTCACGTCCGTTTTTTGTAGAACCTACACCCTTTTTAGATGCAAACAACTGAAGATCTAATTTTAATAACATTTATTCCACCTCCTGCTTTTTGAAGGTAATCTTTATGTGCTTTCCGTATTCTTCTTCAATCGACCGTAATGAAACAGCCATTCCTTCGAGAAGAATTTGCACTTTCTCTTGTGTGTTTTCTGGAAGATCTTCAGGAATCACACAGCGGAGAAAACCATCTGCTCGATGTTCAAGATCAGGAGTGACACCGGTTAGTTCATGCACCGCATTAATCGCACCAACAGATACGGCTGATACGCCTGCACAAACAATGTCTTTCCCACGATCTGCAAACAATGCATGTCCGCTCATTTCGAATGATTGAATCGTTCCGGACTGTTTACGATAAATCGTAATGTTTATCATCTATGATTCAACACCTTACGCGTTGATTTTTTCGATGACTACTTTAGTGTAAGGTTGACGATGACCTTGCTTCTTACGGTTGTTTTTCTTCGCCTTGTACTTGAAAACAATGATTTTCTTTTGACGGCCTTGTTTTTCAACTTTAGCTGTAACTGTAGCACCTGCAACAACAGGAGAACCTACTTTTACGTTTTCACCGCCAACGAAAAGAACCTTGTCAAAAGTAACTGTTTCACCAGCTTCAACATCTAATTTTTCGATGTAGATAGCTTGGCCTTCTTCAACTTTCAATTGCTTACCGCCAGTTTCGATAATTGCGTACATGAACTGCACCTCCTTATAAACTCAGACTCGCCATACACAGGCGCTTTAAACTTACGTTAAAGACTTAGGACCTGTTCTGTGCGGTTGTAGCACGGGTGCGCTACAAACATAACATTAAAATCCTAACATATTCTAGGCAAAAGTGTCAATAGAATTTTAGGAAGATCATTTTTCATTCAAACTTTTTTGCGCAATCTCATCAGCACTGCCAAACTGTTTTATCACATAATAATGGCGGTTAGACGGCTGAATCGAAAAAAACAACTTAAGATGTAAGAGCTCTTCTAAGGCTTCCCGGTGGGCTTGATTTGGGCCTAGTAGCTGTTCTTTCACCTCAGCGGTCGTTTCCACCAGGACAGCCTCAAATTCAGTATAGCGGTGCTCTAATAGCTCTCGTTCAAGCCGAAAGCCAACCGTTTCTGGACTGAGAATCCGGCCTGTCCCATCACAGACAGGACATTTCACTTCGAGTGCCTCTGAAAGAGTAACCTTTGTTTTCTTTCGAGTTAGTTGCAGAATGCCTAACGGGGTAAAGCCAATAATCTTTGTTCTTTTTTGATCCTTGGCTAATTCCGATTCGATAAGAGCATGAATAGCCTGCTTGTCCTTTTCACGCTTCATATCGATAAAATCGATGAGGACGATTCCGCCAATATCACGCAGACGCAGCTGGCGCACAACTTCCTTCGCAGCCAACTGGTTTGTTTTTAACACCGTTTCCTGATAATCCGTCTTCCCAGAAAATTTGCCTGTGTTCACATCAATAATCGTCAGCGCTTCCGTTTCATCAAAAATTAGGTAGGCACCATGTTCAAGCCAGACAATCCGTTTGAGGGCTTTATCAATTTCATGCTCGATATTATGTACTGAAAAAATATTCTCTTTTCCATTGTAATAACTATGTTTAACCTGATTATTTCGCTCTTCAGCCAGCTTTTTTAGTGATAAGTCATCGACGATTACTTCTCCGTCTTTCATTCTCCCCACATTGTCCAAGATTATTTCGATGAAAGTATCTTTTTGAAAAATAATCCCTGGCTTTTTAAGGCCTGCCGTTTTCTGCAACAGTTGTTGATACTGCTCGCGCAGGTTTGTTAGTTCAGAATGTATTTCTTCTTCGCTACTAGTAGGGGAGGAAGTTCGAAAAATCATCCCTTCTTCGTCGGTTTTTAAGTGACTGCCGATTCGGCGTAGTGCTGCTTGCTGCCTATCATCAGCAATTTTTTTTGAAACGGCCACATAACGACCCTTGGGCATGTAAATCAGATTAGGCCCCGAGATTTCAATAATCCCCGTTGCTCGGGCACCTTTCGTGCCGGTCGCATCCTTGTCAACTTGAACAAGCATTTTTTCTCCTTGATGGACGAACGAGCTGACGTTTTTTTGTTTATCTTGTGATAAGAGATACGAAGGAAGCACATCCCGGTGTAAATACGCATTTTTATCCTCGCCTATATCAATAAACACGGCATTCATGCCGGGTAATACTTTCGTCACAGTCCCAAAATAAATATTACCGACCAGTGATCGATGTTCTGGCCGGTCAAATACGATATTTTCCACACGGTTATCTTTTATATAAGCCAATCGCTTTTCCCGTGAGTTGTAGTTAACTATTAATGTTTCCAAACAAGCGACCTCACTTTTTTCTTTTTATTATACCTCAGTAATAAGAAAAGAGAAGGTCGCTGATTTTGTCGGTCAGGCGTTTTTCGGTAAAGTAGGCGTGTAAGAGTTCGTTTTCATCTAGCATTCCCTTTTCCTTGCCATCAGCCTCGACGATGATTGGATGTTTGCAGCCGCGTTGGAACTTTTCTAAGACATGAATAAGTAAATCTTCTTCATTGGCCTCAATTGGTTTCAATGTTTGCAGACTTGATTTCTTGCCATAATAGCGCTCCAATAAAAATCTCATAAAGATAAAGCGGCGCTGCTTCCACTCATGGTATAGCGAAAAATAAAGGAAGGCGATGATGACCCAGACATTGATATGTGTTGGGGCTGCTACAACAATAACCAGCGAAAAGATCGATAAACTAACCAAGGAAAGGATAAGCGTTAAGCGATGGGCGCTGGGGAAGGAACTTTTTAATGAAAGCAGTAAGAATACCAGTTTCCCGCCATCAAGCGGCCAAACAGGAAAGAGATTGAATATGAGTATCATCATATTATAGCTAAAAAACAGGTGAAAAAGGTCCACAGATATCAGGTCCATACTAACCAATCCATAGGCTAAAGCTACCATCCACACATGCTGGAGCGGCCCGGCTAGAACGACAATCATCTCTTCTTTTAACGGGCGATTGCCATGCTCATCCATTTCGGCAACCCCGCCAAACGGCAGCAGGGTGATTTTTTTGATTCTCCATGAAAAAAAAGAAGCCGCAGCCGCATGCCCCAATTCATGGATGAAAATGATTCCTAGTAGTAAGCAAACCTCGAGGAAATGAGCTGTGGCAACGGAAAGTGCAATGACAATCCATAGTAATGGATGGATGCTGATCAATCGAAATAAATTAATAGCTTTATTCAAAGCGTATCACCTGAATTGGGTCGATAAATTTATCGTCTTTTTTTATAGCAAAGTAATATTTACCTTTATCATCACCAGTGGATCCAGAGACGGTGCCAACTACTTGTCGTTTTTCGACATACTCATATAACTTAACGTCGATTTCATCTAAATTCCCATACCATGTTTCCGTTTTATCGGCATGTTGAACGACGACTGTTTTCCCAAGGCCTTCTTTTACACCTGCAGACATAACAAAGCCCTCATTAATCGTTTGGACGGATGCCCCTTTTCCCGTTTCAATCATAATTCCCTGCCCGTTCTTTTCGAAGTTTTCGAGGATTTTCCCCATCGCTGGGACGGAAAACTCAGTTTCAACCACCTCTTTTTTCTCCGTTTGATCTTTATCCGAAAAAGGTAAAAGGGCTAAAGGTTTTCCAAACTTGCTTTCGTACCAGTTTGATACGGTCGCAAACTTAAAATCCTGGTCCATTGTTTTAGTCACCATGTCTCTCGCTGGGTCAAAGGCAGTGGAATGGTTCCGAAATAATATCGCAACCACTAGAAATAGGAGGATAGAGGACAATATTTTAAAAAAGAAAACTTCCTTTTTAAATAATGGATGCCCATCCTCGCTATCACTCCCCTCTGGAGGAGTGTACTGATGAAAGCCATATTTTTCATCGTCACTTGGCCAAGCAATTTGGCGGTCGGGACTTTTTACAGATGTTGTTCCTTTATCATTTTTTCGCTTTGCGATTCGTCGCCGAATTTCTTCCGGTGTAGACCGCGCCATTTCCATCCACCCTTTTCACACTAATTTGTACAAGTCTATGAAGAGGAATGAAAGAGTATGTCTTGAAAATAAAACAACCTGTCCACAAGTGAGTGGACAGGCTGACATATAGCGGCACTTTTTTAACGGACACCAAAAAATTTCTTAATTTTGGTAAACATTCCCTTGTCTGCATTTTCAAGTGACTGCAGCGGGATTGATTCACCAAGGATTCTTCTCGCAATATTTCGGTACGCAATTGATGCTTTGTTATTCGGATTGAGGGCAATTGGTTCCCCGTGATTAGAAGCTTTAATCACTTCATCATCATCAGCGACAATGCCGATGAGTTCGATGGAAAGATGCTGTGTAACCTCATCAATCTCGAGCATATCCCCATTTTTGACCATATGATTTCGGATCCGGTTGATGACTAATTTTGGCGACTCCATATTCGGTTGTTTCTCAAGCAGACCAATGATCCGGTCCGCATCACGGACGGCAGAAGCCTCTGGTGTTGTCACGACGATCGCCTTGTCAGCCCCAGCAATCGCATTTTGGAACCCTTGCTCAATACCCGCTGGGCAATCAATAATAATATAATCGTAGTCCTGCTTTAGTTCGACGATTAATTCTTTCATTTGCTCTGGCTTCACGGCTGATTTATCAACGGTTTGTGCTGCTGGCAATAAGTATAATAACCCATCAAAACGTTTATCCTTCACAAGGGCTTGATGGATTTTGCATCTTTTTTCAACAACATCGACAAGATCATAAATAATTCTGTTTTCAAGTCCCATGACTACATCCAAGTTACGAAGACCGATGTCAGTATCTACTAAACATACTTTTTTACCTTGAAGGGCTAAGGATGTGCCGATATTAGCAGAAGTTGTTGTTTTTCCTACGCCACCCTTACCGGATGTAATTACGATTGCCTCTCCCACTTTAATGTCCCCCTTCTAATCTCGTTAAATTTGGTCTTAATTGGATTAACACTTGTAATCTATCAACAATGATTTGACGGCTTTCATCGATGTATGCACATTCCATTTCCCGTTTTTCATTGCTTTGAAAGCTGTCTGGTGCTCTATTTAAGCAATCACTAATTCGAAGCTGAGATGGCTTCATGCTGGATGCGGCAATGACTGCGTCATCATTCCCATAGCAACCTGCATGAGCTATCCCCTTTAACGTTCCCATGATAAAGATGTTTCCACCTGCAATGACCGTTCCACCTGGATTGACATCGCCAATTAACAACAGGTCTCCTGGGACTTCGAGGACTTGTCCCGAACGAATAATTCTAGAAACAGTCATTACCTCCGTTTCGGCCAATAATTCCTCAGCTTCATCCTTCGTGATTACATTCGATTCAATTTCATCCACAACAAAATTCTTTTTTTGGCGAATCAATTCTTTTAGTTCTTCCCGCTGCGGTTCCGTTAAATAGCGGTTACCAATTTCCACTTTGACAGAGGTTAAATGACGCTCATCCTGTGTACTGGAGTTGGCTGAAAGTTTATGATCAAGTTCCCTTTTTAGTTCTTCGTAGGAACAACTATCATCAAGATGAAGGACAAGTCCTTCCTTTGTCCCCTTTATTGTAACATTTTGCCGTTTTTTCATGGAGAATTTTTCACCTCATAATAAGAAAGCAATTTCGAAAACAAGCCAGTTCGAGAGGAATATGGATCCTCTAGCCTATTTCGAATCAATAGTCATACTATCCTAATAAAATTTCGACACGATGCGTCCATTCTCCTCTTTTTTAATGAAAAATCATTCGGCTCTTATTGCTTCCGAATGTTTTTCAAAAAGCCACTTTAATGGGTAGGCAGCAATGAGCGTAACAACTGCATTTAAGATAAGGCTTGGGTAAAAACGCAAGTTCATATAACTGATAAAATCAAGGTCTGTTACATGAATTAAATAGTTCATTTCATAAACACCAATCTCTAATAGTGAAACACCAAGAACGGCCGCAAGAAATGCCGTAATAATATTAGATTGTAAAACCTGCAATAGCTTATAAATCAGATAAGAGATAAATGGAAATAAGAAAAAGTAGATCCCGATAATTTCAACATATACGACATCAAATAAAAGTCCAAAAATGGCCGCATAAATAATTCCATGTTTTCTTCCGACAAAAATCGTTAAAAACAAAATAGCAATAAAAAGAAAGTGAGGGACAAATATTCGTTCAAACCCGAAAACCTTCTCGGGTAAATACTCCACAAAAAGACTTTCTACAATAAAAAGCAACAAAAATAAAAGAGGAAGAAGGAATTTTCTCACAAATCTTTCTCCTTCCCATCTGTTGATTGCATATCTACTGGCTGGGTCATTAACCTTTTAATAACAATAACATTTTCAATATCATAAAAGTCTGCACCAGGCTGCACTAAAGCCGTTTGATTTAATCCATACTGATCGGGCTTTACATCAACCACTTTCCCAATCAGCAGTCCTTTCGGAAAAACTCCGCCTAGGCCAGATGTGATCACTTTTTGCCCTTTTTCAATTTTTTCCCCGGATGGTATGGCTTTAACTAAAAGTAGTTTTCGTTTGTCATCAAACCCTTGGACAAATCCATATACATCTTTCTTGCCCTGCACAACAGCTGAGATACGATTTTTTGGATCCATAGCACTTAACAGTTGAATGGTTGAACTAAATTGTGTTACATTTTTGACTTTACCTACCAAGCCGGTTGCCGTAACAACAGCCATATTTTTTTTGATGCCATTTAATTTGCCTTTGTCGATAATAATCATTTCATGCCAACGATCAGGGTTTCTGCCAATTACGGTAGCTGGTAATGGTTTGAAGTCTCTCAGGGTTCTTTTTTCACCGAGAATGTCACGTAATTCTTCATTGTCTTGTTTCAGCTCTTGTACTTGTGCTTCAAGATTGACAATTTTTTCAACCCGCGATTTTAATTCCTTATTCTCATCGTATGTATTTTGCAAATCCTGGAGATTTTCAAAAAAGCCTGTCACAAAATGAGTAGGCTTTGAAACCAGGGATTGAACCCAGCCGGTGGTATCTTTTAGAAATTGCTCCGGCCAGGATAGTTTACTTCTCTCCCTTAAAGAAAACCCAATCAATGCCACGAGAACAATGATGCTGACAAGCAAAATAATCAGACGTTTATTCAGAAAGAACTGTGGCATGATTATACACCTCTATTTTTCTAGATAAAAAGTATCGTTTTTTTAATTTTAAATATGCCTTATGTGCCGAATAGCACAATCTAATCTAACGCGAATCTCTTGATTTATTTTTAAATAAATGAATATGATCCAATGCTTTTCCTGTCCCAATGGCCACGCAATCAAGCGGATTCTCTGCAATCAGCACCGGCATTTTCGTTTCTTCACTTATAACCCTGTCCAAATTTCGGAGCAGTGCACCGCCGCCGGTTAGAACAATCCCACGGTCCATAATATCTGCCGCAAGTTCAGGTGGTGTTTTTTCTAATGTATTCTTGACTGCTTCGACAATCGCAGTTACGGTATCTTTTAATGCACCAGCAATTTCTTTGGCCGTGATTTCAATCGTCTTTGGTAGGCCTGTTAATAAATCTCGGCCGCGAATTTCCATATTGTCGACGCCTTCAGCGTCCCCAGCCGAGCCAATTTCCATTTTAATCGTTTCTGCCGTACGGTCCCCGATCATCAAATTATAGTTTTTTCTAATATAAGTAATAATCGAATCGTCCATTTCATCGCCAGCCACTCGAATGGATATGCTTGTAACGATTCCACCTAATGAAATGATCGCCACTTCGGTGGTTCCACCGCCAATATCAACGACCATGCTGCCGGTTGGTTCCCAGACTGGTAAATTTGCACCAATTGCTGCTGCGAATGGCTCTTCAATCGTATACGCATCCTTAGCCCCAGCTTGTTTCGTTGCATCGATGACTGCTCGTTCTTCAACTGCGGTAATCCCAGAAGGCACACAAACCATAACATAAGGATTCCCAGTAAACACGTTTTTACTTTTTTGTGCTTGACGAATATGGTACTTCATCATGGCAGCAGTTGTTTCAAAATCAGCGATGACGCCATCCTTCATCGGTCTCATTGCGACAATATTCCCCGGTGTCCGTCCAATCATATTTTTCGCGTCATTACCAACGGCGACAATGTTTTTTGTATCAGTCTGCATTGCCACAACGGATGGCTCGCGCAGAACAATTCCTTTTCCTTTTACATATACAAGGGTATTTGCAGTCCCCAAGTCAATCCCAAGATCTCTTGCTCTAATTCCAAACATAGTTTTGTATCTCCCTTTCTGAACCGTAATGCAAAAACTCCAATAGATAGATAATCACTTTACTATCATGTCTTTTTTCCTAATATTTATCTAGTTTAATCTTTAAGAAGTCCTAAAAAATCATAACCATTATTATAACTCAACGTCAAATAAAATCATAGTTTATAAATAACCTTTTTCCTTCAAACTCACAAACTTATTCTCGCCGATGATTAAATGATCGAGGAGATCAATGCCAATAATCTTTCCGCATTCGACAAGCCGCTTCGTGACCTCAATGTCTTCGCGGCTTGGAGCCGGATCGCCACTAGGATGGTTATGGGCTGCAATAATTGAGGCGGCAGACCGCTTTAACGCCTCGCGAAACACCTCTCTTGGGTGGACGATCGAGGCGTTTAAGCTTCCGATGAAAATGGTTTGTTTATGAATAACTTGGTTCTTTGTGTTTAGGTACAAACAAACAAAATGCTCTTGTGATAAAAAGCGCATATCATTCATGACATACTTTGCTCCGTCTTCCGGGGAGCGGATGACATAGCGGTCCTTATAGTCGAGGTTGGTAATCCTTCTGCCAATTTCGACTGCGGCGAGGATTTGGATGGCCTTGGCAGAACCAATCCCTTTGATTTCGGTCATCTCTTCTAATGTCGCTGCTTTTAATAGACGTAACCCTTCAAAATGAGTTAACAGCCGGTTGGATAATTGCAGGACCGACTCGTCTTTTGTTCCGGTTCGCAGCAAAATAGCGATCAGTTCATGATTCGATAAGCTTTGTGGGCCATGCTGAACAAACCGTTCTCTGGGTCTTTCATCTTGAGGGAAATCACGGATCATTAATGTATTGGTGGACACTTTTTTTCCTCCCTTATTAAGGGAGTTAATGAACAAAAAAGTTTAATACGGCAACTGGTAGCCTGCCTTTTTCAATTCTCTAACCAAACGTGAAACAGGCAGTCCGACAACCGCAAAATAGTCTCCATTTATTTTTTTGACAAGCATGCTTCCGAGCTGCTGAATGCCATATGCACCTGCTTTATCAAGCGGTTCACCACTTTTTACATACGCCCGTATTGAGTCGTCCGTTAACTCCCAAAACCAAACTTCTGTTCTTTCATAAAACTTTGTTGTCCCTGCTTTCGACACAATTGAAACACCTGTAAATACTTCATGCTGACGACCTGACAAGCTTTTTAACATGGTAAACGCTTCTGCTTCATCTGCGGGCTTTCCTAAAATTTGATTATTCGCAACAACAATGGTGTCCGAGCCAATTACAAAGGCATCCTGGTTTTCTTTAAAAACGGTTTGTGCCTTTCGGTCGGCTAACTCCATCACTACATCTTTAGGAGCGAGAGCTGGGTCAAAACTTTCATCAACTTCACTGCTTGAGATCGCGAATGTTAAACGGAGAGTTTCTAGAAGTTCTTTTCGCCGTGGAGAAGAAGAGGCTAAAATGAGGTTCTGCATTCGATCACCTTACCTTTAGGGTACGTATTAGGGAGATACAATTCAATCCTATCAGAAATTACAGTAGCAAACAATTTTTATATAATTAAATTTTGATGGAATTTGTAAAATTATGCAGAGGTTTTTCATTTTTTGAAAAGACGAAAAGCCTACCAAGAATTTGATAGGCCTTATTTCCCGGAAAATATCGATGAGTGTCGATATAAATTAATTTGAGAAATATATCGACAAAAAGTTTAGTAAATGCTCTTGGGCGTCTCTAAGATTTTTCTCGTCTTTTGATTCTTGAAATGCATTTACTTTTTCGTTTGCACTGACCAATTCTGCTTTTAGATCTTTAATCTTTTCATTTTTTACACTAGTTTTTAATGGTGATTCGATGTCTTTAAGTACTTTACTTGCTTCCTCCGAAAGATCCTTTGTCACGACCGCATTTGAGGTGGTAAGTGAGAGCGTTTGATAGATAGTCGGTACTGCTTTTAAGAAGGTCTTTTCTTTATCTGTAATATTAGAAAACTTTTTTTCCTCTAATAACAAGGGTTTTGCAAATACATCTTCAATACCATTTTCTTTATATTGGGCTCCTAATGCTTTAGCACCTTCAATGGAGTCAGCCACACCTAGAAATAAATAATACTTGCCATCCATTTCTACTGTTTCGGATGGAACATTTTTCGCGGATAGATTATCCGAAGTTTCCTTAGCTCCAGAATCTGACGAAAAAACCCCGCCTTGAATGACATAGGTCGTTAACTGGGAAATGGAAGCAGCTGAAGTATTTTTGGCTTCTGCTGTTTTCGTTTCAGTACTGCTGGCAGGCTTGTCCGTGACCTCAGTTGGTACTGTTGTCACCGTTTTGTCAGATGGAGATGTGATGACTAACTTCAGCATCACTATTCCAATTGTTGTTCCGATTAAAATAGCGAATGCAGCAGAAATTAAGATGGAACCTAAGGGCCGGCTATTTTTCTTTTTGATATTCGATGTGAATGTTGTTATTTTGGGTAGAGACGTTTTTTTGCTCGTTTGACTCGGTATAATTTTGAACTCCTCAATTTCATTATCGGAGGACTCAGGAATAATCCAGTCAAAACTTTCGTCAACTGATTCCTGTGCTGCTGCCGTTTCACTAGTAACATCTGATTCTGTAAGTTCCGTATTAATTTTTATTATTCTTGGAACGGGATCGATATTAGTTTCAACCTCTTCTTTGGGAGGAACTTCTTGAATGGGCGGGTTTTCTGCATTTAATTTGATCTTAATTGTATTGCCTTTGTTAGGCTTGTCCACAAAACCGTACTCCTCTCTCTTCCGATGGGTCATTGGCTTCATCCTATCACAAAGGCAAAAAAAAATAACAAGACTTTTGTCGTCTTGTTATCGTAGACTTTCGCCAAATTATTTACTAGTTTGTTATGGTGATAATTATGGCTGTGTGTCCGTCGTAGCAGAGAATTGGCTTAGTGGGTTGTCTTTACCAGCTGGTTTAGGTGCATCAATCTTTGGCAACTCTCCCGCTAAGTCATCTAGAGTTGGCATATAAAATGCAGAAATTGTCAGACTGTAGGTTAAAGGCTGATCTTCTTGATCTAAACTTGTGATCTCTTGACCGCCTGAATAACTGATCGATTCAACCACGATAATCCGTTTTAAAGATTCAAGTGTTTCAATGAACTTTTCTAGCTTTTCATAGCTAGGTGATTCTACGCTCAATGAAACGGTCAGTTTCTTCATGCCTGTAGTTTGGGTGGTACCCGCTTGTTGTGCCGCCGGGTCTTGAGTAGCTGATGTTTGAGCAGTTTCAGTTTGATTTGTTGTAGTTTGTTGACCATTAGCATTTTCAGCATTTGTTTGGTCAGTGGTCGTTACATCCACGTCTTTTGAAAAACTCATGGAACTAATCTTACTATCAGAGATATTTTCTGCTTTTTCTAAGTCCAGAATTAACTGTTCCTGTAAAGGCTTAACAGGTAACTTTTTCTGTAATTCCTTCGTATCTTCGGAAGTTTTTTGGGTTTCCTCAGCGTTTTTTTGACTGACGATTTCCAATAACTTTTGTTCAGACTCAAGTGACTGCTGCTTCATTTCTAAATCTGATTTTAAAGGAGCCAGTTTAAAGAATTGAGCATAAACGATATATAATACGACTAAAAGAGCGACACCAGCAATGATTAGTCCTTGTTTTTTTGAGAAACGGAGCTTCATGAAGCAGTCACTCCTTCCTCATTGTCCTTGCTCTTTTTGATATTCTTCTTAACAACTTCTTTATTCAACTTTATTTCAAATTGACCGGTATAGCGTGGAAGGATATTATCCTTCTCTTTCTTACTTGTTTTACTGCTGGATGCAGTCATTGAGTTATTGGTCGAATTTGTATTTGATGTCGAGGTATTGGTACTTGCTTGCTCACTTGTTGTTCCTGATGTTGAATTCGTTTGACTACCAATATTAGTAGTTGAATCCTGGTTTGTCCCACTTTGACTTGAATCTGCTTGATTCGTCTGGGTTGTTGTTTGAGTTGTTGAATCATTTGAAGAATTCGTTGTGCTTGATTGACTAGTTGTTGCATTAGTAGAGTTATCAGTAGTCGAATCTGCAGTTGCTGCAGCCGATAATGAACTCAAACTTGATTCTTCGATCCATTTTGAATTATTAAGATTATCTAAAAAGTACGCAGCTTCTCTAGCACTATCAAATTGAACTGTAAGTGAAATAGTCCCCGCTTCTGTATAGGCAAAGCTCTGAATAAAGCCGCGCTCAGGCAACAATGAGGTCAGATGACGCATGACAGGAAGCGTCTGAATTGGATATTCATTAGCCCATTCAATAGCACTCTTTAATTGACTAACAGAGCTAGTAGCTGCAGCAGTTTCTGTACTTTTATTTTCATTATCAGCAATTTTTTTGGTCATTGTGATTTGTCTATCTAATGATGCGATTTCGTTTTTAGCAGTATTGGTTTGCAAGTAGTAAAATGTACCAATAAGTAACAATAAAACAACTAAACTAGACAAAGTGATAATAAAGCCAATTTTTTTCGGTTCCTTTTGGGGAAGCAGGTTAATTTCTACTAACATTATTGCACCCCTTTTAATGCCAAACCTAAGGACAGTAATTGACTAGGAGGTAGATTTTCTTTTTTTCCTTTAGAGTCAGATTCAAGAGAAATCATTTCAACAGGTACATCCAATCTCTCAATCATTTCATCATAGATAGCTTGAAGCATCGGATGATCACCGTTCAGTAAAAATTTCGTAATATCACTTTTTTCATTGTTAAGTGTATAACGGTAGAAGTCACTTAATTTATTAATCTCTCTAAAAATATCTTCAAACTGAATCACTAACTCCTCTGACTCGCCGATATACTTAAATACCAATTTGCCCGCCATGTCCGACTTTACCTCCCAAATATCTACATTAAATGGTAAAGGAAATTGACGCATAACCAGCGGTACATTTTCTTCAAAAATACATAAATTAACACTGGTCAAGTCAAATTGGACAGAGAATATTACTTCATTAACGCTTGAATCATCAAGTTGATGATATAAACGGTACAATGCAAGCGGAGATATATCTGCAGCAATCGGGTTTAGCTTTAGTTTAGAGAGTAAGTTTGCATATTCCATTACCTGCTGTTCCGGCGCCACAAATAAAAGTAAATCCCTTGTTTTTCCATCATTTTTTAATGGATAAAAGTCAAAGACTGGTTCTTCAAATGGTAAGTGGATACTAGAACCAAGTTCTAAATACAGATATCCCTGAATTTCATCATCCTGAATTTCAGCTGGAATCGACACTTTCCGAATAATTACAAGCTGGTCAGGGACAATAAAGCGAACTTGACGTCTTTGAATTTTCCATTCTTCAATACACTCTTCCAAAATGTTTGACAATGAATCAATATCGGTAATTTTCCCATCTCTTATAATACCTGGAGGGAGAAATCGTTCACACCATCTTTGAGCAGAAGGAGGATTCACCTGCTTTAGCTCAAGAAAACGAATGGAATGATCATTCAAAACTAAATTAATTATTCGGTTTTTAGGTGTAAAAAGGGAAAAAGCCATATAAAAAACCCCTTAGTTAAAATCCTTGATCAAGGAAGTGTATATACAAATTAATTAAATCCGTTCCCCGATAATAAGCTGTTAAGGTTCCAGCTGCAATGAAGGGTCCGAATGGAATTGGCTGACGTCGATTTACAATTTTAAAAAGTAATGCCAATCCGCCAATAACTGCTCCGTATAATGTTGAAAAAAAGAAGGATAAAAGTACTAGTTTAAAACCTAATACCAATCCAATTAAGGCATAAAGTTTTACATCCCCGCCGCCCATTCCACCTTTGCTGACAATGGCAATGATTAGAAGGAGGACAAAACCAGTTAATGCACCAAGAATACTGTCCCACCAAGGGCTTAGCGGCCAAAATATCCGCTCCAATAAAAAAATCCCTGCAAACCAGATTAGAATTTTATCAGGGATAAGCATATAGTGAATATCTGAAACAATGATAATCATAAACATTGAAATTAGTGTTAGAGCAACTACTAATTCTCCAGACCAGCCAATAACAAGTGGTGCTGTCATAAAAAGTAATCCAGTGAGTAATTCAAAAGTTGGATAGATAGGAGAAATCCGCGACTGACAGCCGCGGCATTTTCCTCTTTGAACTAGATATGATACCACAGGAATAAGTTCATAAACTTTTAGCTGATGGCCACATACAGGACAAGCAGACCTGGGTATAATAATTGATTTCTTTAATGGCACGCGTAAGCCAATTACATTAAAGAATGAACCGAAGATACAACCATATACAAATATTAATAACAATAATATCTTCATACCATTAATAGATTCTCCCAATATTACTAATAATCTTATTTGTTTAAACTTTGTCTATCTATTTCTTTAGTTGAAAGTCCTTTGTTAGCATCTGCAGCTGTTTCACTTAGTACTCTATCACCTGCGACTAACTTTACTTCTACTACTTTTCCTGCTGAAAGTTTAACATAAGAATAGTTGGTGCCAGTGCTAGGTTTATCCTTTGTATAGTCCGTATCAGGGCTATCAACAGTATCAAGATACTTCATTGTCTCTAGGTCTGTCAAACTCAAATATACATCTCCAGTTTGATAACTACTATTAGAAGCCACTACCATCTTCGCAGCACTTACCATTTGTTGAGCATTAGCAACATGTGCATCTTTCTTAGAGTTATCAATTAATCCAAGAATTGATGGTACTGCAATTGCCGCGATAATCCCTAAAATAACAATTACTGCAAGTAATTCAATTAATGTAAAACCTTTTTGATCTTTTAGCTTATTTTTTAACTTTTGAAGCATTAATTTCATCTCCCTTTATGGTTCTATGAACCTAGTAATATTGTCTCTTGTAGTATACATTAATTGACAAAGGAATGAAAAGAGATTTTTGGTATTTTGTCTCATTTCCTCACAATTTATTGTTTTTTTGTCTATTATTGATTCATCTGTTGAAATTGGTCGAACATAGTAAACATTGGAACCATGATAGACATGACTATAGTCCCTACTAAACCTGCCAAAAAGACTATCATTAATGGTTCAATTAATGATTTTAACCGATCTGTTCCATTTTCTACTTCTTTTTCATAGAATTCAGCAATTTTTGATAGCATTGCATCTAAAGCCCCAGTTTCCTCACCAATTACAATCATCTGAGTAACTAATGGTGGAAAAGCCCAGTGGTTTTGCATGGGTTCTGTCATAGAACGACCCTTCTCTAGTGAATCCCGCGACTTTCGAATTACCTTTGCTAGAACTTCATTTTCAACGACTTTTTCTACAATGGACATCGCTTGTAGAATGGGAACTGAACTTGAGAATAATGAGCTAAGTGTTCGCATCATCCGCGCAAGTGCTGCTTTTTGCAACAAATTCCCAAAAACAGGAATTTTCAACAAATAATAATCAAAATAGTATTTAGTTTTATTATTTTTCTTAAAATAGGCGACCAAGAAGACCATCGCAAAAATTAAAAGTCCAACAATCCACCAAAATGACTGCATAAAGTCACTTGCAGAAAGAACAAACTTTGTGATTGCAGGTAGTTCCCCGCCCATATCATCAAACATCGATACAAATGTTGGAACAACCGCAACAAGTAAGAAAATAACAACAATAATAGCGATAATTCCTACCGCTATTGGGTAAGAAAGAGCAGAAACTATCTTTTGCCGAGTGTAATGTTGTTTTTCAAAATGTTCAGCCAAGCGATCTAGTGTTTCATCTAAATTACCACTGACTTCCCCAGCTTTAACGAGGTTAATAAACATTTGATTAAAGATTTTCTTGTGTTTGGCAACAGCTTCTGAAAGAGGATTACCTTCCCGCATCTCTTGTTCCACATCTAGTAAAGCCTTTTTTAAGGCTTTACTTTCAGTTTGGTAGGCTAATATTGACGTTGCTTCGACAACGGTTACCCCTGCTTTTATTAAAGTCGAGAATTGTCTTAAATAAATGACAAAATCCTGCAGTTTCACCGGGGTCCCGAACGTTAAATCCTTAGTCATAAGGGTCTCAGGTACCTGGGTGATTTCAATAACCCTGATTCCCTCTTCTTTCAACTTCTCCATCGCTTCCCGCTTAGAACCTGCATTTACAGTGCCTTGCCGTTTTCCTTTTCTGTCACGTCCAGTATATTTATATCTAGCCATTCATCATCATCTTTTCATGCAAGTATTGGGATGCAGCTTCCTTTTGAATCAAGTTTCGATCTAAAAGGTCTCTTATACTCATTTCAAGTGTATGCATTCCTAGAGCTCGGGACGTTTGCATCGTACTTTGGATTTGATGAATTTTTTCATTTCTAATAAGGTTGGCGATTGCAGCATTATTTACCAATATTTCAGTAGCAGCTTTCCGCCCTTTTTTATCCGTAGTCGGAAATAAACGCTGAGAAATAACCCCAACTAATACAGAAGCTAACTGTACTCGTATTTGTGGCTGTTGTCCCGATGGGAATACATCAATGATCCGGTTAATAGTGGTCGGTGCGCTTGATGTATGAAGCGTCCCTAAAACAAGGTGACCGGTTTCAGCGGCTGTTATCGCGATTGACATGGTCTCGATGTCACGCATCTCCCCAACAAGAATAACGTCTGGATCTTGACGGAGTGCTGCCTTTAAACCACTCGCATAGTTATTGGTGTCAAAGCCAACTTCCCGCTGATCTATAATCGAAGTCCCATGTCGATGTAGATATTCAATAGGATCTTCTAAGGTAATAATATGCTTACGCATCGTACGGTTCATATAATCAATCATCGATGCTAGTGTAGTTGATTTCCCACTCCCTGTTGGTCCTGTTACGAGGATTAGCCCCTGTGGCTTCTCAACCAATTTAGAAATGATATCTGGTAAATCTAATTCTTCAATTGTTGGTGTTTTTGAGGCGACTGTTCTTAAGGCAATTGAAACACTTTTCCTCTGATGATAGGCATTGACACGAAATCGTGAAATCCCAGGAACACCATAAGAAAAATCCAGTTCACCTTTTTCCTTAAATATTTCCCACAAGCCTTCAGGAATTATCGCCTTAGCCATACCTTCAGTATCATCTGGCATAATTTTCTCTGTTCCATATCTTCTTAAGTCACCATTTATTCGCATCACCGGGGGAACACCAACCGTTAAATGAATATCCGAAGCTTTATATTCGATAGCTGCACGTAAAATCGCGTCAATTTTTTCTTTCATTTTCATGCTCTCCTACTCCAGAATTGCAACCTTTAATACTTCTTCAGTTGTCGTTAACCCTTGTTTTATTTTTAATAATCCATCATCTAATAAAAAGATGGTCCTATTTTTATTAGCCAATTCCTTCATCTTTTGAAAAGATTCGCCGTTCATCATCGCCCGGGTCATTTCATCATTTATGACCAGCACTTCATGAAGAGCTAACCTGCCTTTATAGCCAGTCATGCTACAAGATGAACATCCTTTTCCTCTAGTGATTTTGTCAATCTTCATTCCACGCTTGGCAAAGATGTCTACCTCCCGCTTTGATGGTTCTTGAACTTCCGCACAATCTCTGCACACTTTTCGAACTAGGCGCTGAGCAACAATTCCGCTTAATGAAGAGGCTAGTAAAAAAGGTTCTACCCCCATGTCAATCAGCCGGGTAACAGTCCCGATGGAATCATTGGTATGGAGGGTACTTAATACTAAGTGTCCCGTTAACGAAGCACGGATTGCCACTTCTGCTGTTTCTTTATCACGAATTTCCCCGACCATTATAATATTGGGGTCTTGTCGAAGAATCGAGCGAAGTCCTGCGGCAAAGGTCATGCCAACATTCGGGTTGACTTGTATTTGATTGATTCCTTCTAATTGGTATTCAACGGGATCCTCAACGGTAATAATGTTAACTGCTTCACTGTTAAGCTTATTAAGTGCAGCATAAAGGGTCGAGGACTTTCCTGATCCTGTTGGCCCGGTAATAAGGACAATGCCTGTAGGCTTTTCAATCATTTCACTGAATCTCTTCAAATTTAAGGAATTGAAACCCAGCTTGTTTAAATCATTTAAAGTGGAACCCATGTCTAGCAGACGCATTACTATCTTCTCACCATAAACCGTTGGCAACGTTGAGACACGAAGGTCGACAGGATGAAAGTCGAGATTCAGCTTAATTCGACCATCCTGCGGTACTCTATGCTCAGTAATATCAAGGTTAGACATAATCTTTATTCTAGCTGTTAATACACTTTGCATATTTCGTGGGAGAACGCGTTCGTTCCGTAGAACACCATCAACTCGGTATCGGACAACCACTTTTGTTTCTTGTGGATCGATATGAATATCACTTGCTCGATTGATCACTGCATTTGTCAAAATCTGATTCACTAAACGAACAATCGGAGAATTTTGATCGGTTACGTCTTCATTTCTGTCACGATCGTTTAATGGAAGTTCATCAAGTAATTCATCAAGTCCATCATCGACATCATAATATTTATTGATAGTACGGAGAATATCATCCTTCGTCGAAATGGCCGGCTCAATATGAAAACCGGTCGACAGACGCAAATCATCAATAACAATAAAATCCATTGGATTTGCCATTGCGACAAAAAGCTTATTCCCATCCCTTTTTAACGGGATGATTAGATTTCTTTTTGCCGTTTCTTTTGTAATTAGTGAAAAAAGATTTGTATCAAATGGATATTGAAACAGACTGACATGTGGAATTCCGAGTTGATATTCAAGTACTTCAACTAATTGCTGTTCTGTTAAATATCCTCTTTGTAGAAGGGCATCTCCTAGTTTTTGAGAAGCATCTTTTTCATCTAATGTAGCTTGAAGTTGCTCAGGAGTAATTAAGCCTTCTTCAATTAACAAATCTCCTAGTCGTTTTCTTGATTGCCTCATTTTACATCCCTGCTTTTATTTTGGTTGTTCATTTGGCTTTCCCCATAGGTTATCATTATTAGAATCTTGTTGGGTATTATCTGTTGTAGTTGTTGTTTGATTTCCATCAGGAATTGATGCATCGGTAGTTTGGTTACTGCTGCCATCTGAATTATTAGTTGTATCAGTCGTTTGGGTACCTGCTTGTACACTGCCAGCAAGTCCATGAACTTCAATCTGGTATGAAGGAGGATAATAATCCTCTGAAATCAATTCACTTTTAAGAATTTCTTCACCTTGATAAACTTCCCGATAAACTTTAATAATTTGACCCTTTTTCCCCTTTGTTTGAATCTTTGATTTTCCTGGGAGAAGAAGCGGACTATATTGTATGATTGTTTTGAATGCTAACTTTTGATTCTCTTTCGTTTTAATTTGATATTTGTACACTAACTCTTCACCCGTTAATGTAACCTTCAGTTGCTTGTTTTCTAAGATGAGTTTTAGTTTATACTTTGATTCATTAGGATTTTCAATCACCAAGTCGGCCTTTTTCGTTAGGATTACCATCGCTTCGTAACCTAACTTTGAGTATGCAGGTAAAGTGCTGCCAATATTTCTTTCTACAATTGTAAAGTTTGAAGGTAAGATCGCTTGATAAATACCAGTGGCGATTACGTTTAGAGAATCAACATCATCAATTTTTTGCTTTTTAGCAAAATCTAACAACGAGAAAGTCGCGCCCTCAGATATTTCTATTTCAGGGTTTGCCTCAATGACCGTTTGCAAGGCAAACGGCACTTCATCCATTGAAATTACCGCAGAATTTATGATAGCATCCTTTTTAATTTTTCCAGCCAATAAGAACTCTTTATGAAGGTCTAAGGTCTGTGAACCGGATTCGAATAATGAAGCTATTGTATTTAAGCTCGTTGTGAGCTTAGCTATATCAAAATCACTTGTTTTTATTTGTGAAAATAATATTTCTAATTGCTCTTCAACTTGTAACTTATCGACAGTAATAAAAGCAGGATTTTTCTGCCCATCCTTAATTGAATTAATTGTTTGCTGAGAATCTAAATGGAATTGATTTAGGTCAAATGAAGCTGTTTTTTCCCCATATTGTAGTTGGATCGCTGTCTGTTTAACCCATTCAACATATCTTGCCTCTAATAGACTTTTAGCTTCCTCTTTTGTCTTTCCTGAAACATCTAAAGCACCGATCGTGGTACCATCGGAGAACTTCCCATCTGCACTTGTAATTTTTTCAAATGCTTTCGCCCCATAATGGGAAAAACTAAATATAAATGCAGTACTTAAGAAGAGTACAATAAACAATTTGACCATTTGTTGACTTTTGTGCACTTTTCTTGCCTCCCTTCAAACTCTTTCTATTTGTTCTGTTTGAAAAATGGGTATTATATTTTCAAATTAATAAAATTACTTTTGTAAAATGAGTTTTTCTTTTGGTTTAATTTCTTCTAAGATATCCTCTTTCTCAGAAGCTACTTCTCTCTCCGCAAGCAGAAAATCAAATAATGAGTCGTCTAGAGGATCTGCCTCGTCATTGAGTTGATCAGTTAGATTCTGTTGGTCACTTTTTGAAAAATCTCTGATTTCCACATGCAAATCCTCAACATCTTCCACCCTTTTTTCTGCCTCGAGAGCTAGTAAACTCTCAATATCGGATAAATAGCCAATTTCTTGATGTGATTCTTTAGTAGGTTTGTCCACTTCTTCTTCTGGTTTTCGTTCTAATAAAAACGAAATCTCAGAATCTAGTATATTATTTTCGTTTTGATTATCTATTTCCAAAATTGGTTGTTCCACTAATTTACTTGTTTCAGATAAGTTCATTGTAAATGGATCAACTACTTCTAGGACTTGTAATTCCAAAGACTCTTTATCATTTGCCATTTCAACAGTTGAAATGGAGACTGGAGCTTCATATTCATCATTCAAATCTTCTACAACTTCTTTAAATCTCAAAGCGCCGCCAATTCTTTTCTCCATAATGTACGATGCAAAGAAAATGAGTGCAATTAGCATTAAGGCAGTTTCCCATAACGGGACAACTAAAGCTGCAGCAATTCCTCCTAGAGCAAGTACAAAACTTACTAAAACAATGAGTACCTTTCCTTTCACTGTGAATCCAATCGGTATAAAGGATAAAACGATCATTACAATAAGCATAGAACCAAAGGCCCATATTATTGGCACCATCTATCCAACCCCCTTCTATTTATTCCATTAGGTAGCATCTTTTCTAATTTTATATTACTTTTCGCCTATTTACACAAAAAAAAATAAAAGATTCCCATACTAAATATTGTAAAATACTTTATTCTTAATAAAAAAAACCCTTCTCTTGGCATCTGATGTTTCCCAATATCAAATACCAAAGAATGGGATTTTAAGTGTGCTAAGGTTAAACATTCAATATTCCATATAATAATGACTAAATTATTTTTCCATTATTGGTTCAGATGTTATCAAATTATTAACAGATATATTTACTGTCCCATTATCAATATAGAATGGTGGATTAACTGGTTGTGTAAAAACGAAACCATGGTTATTACCATTAGAAGTGAAAGTCTTGGCTACTATTGTTCCTTTAAAATTTAACTGTGCATCAATATTTGCTAACGGGGCGAATATCATTTTTGCCTTTTGTTCTGCGAGGGTTCTGTTACTATTTAAAGTTATAGTACCTCTACCACCTGTTATAAAACTGCCTTGTACTCCAGTAGTATCATTTATAGAAAAACTAGTGTTTATTTCAGGAGTATTTTTTGTAAACATTGACCCATAGATTACACCATTATTTATTTGAGACCCTGAGCCCTCTAAGAATATATTAAGCTTACTAATACTAGCTTCGCCGTCAGTATTAATAATAGTCCCACTACTCATACTTAAAGTCTTTACATAGATTGTTAGATTCCCTGTTCCACTTATTTTTAGTTTACCGTTTGTTAAAAACTCAAGCCTGTCGACAATTATACTTCTATTTTTATCACCAACATTTATTTCCAGGGTGCTATTACTATTAACAGTAATTCGACTGAAATACATATCATTATCCATTATTAATTTGCTATCTGTAAAGATTCTTGAGTTAGGCGGTATTGTATATACAGGAAATTCAGGCTCATTTATTGTTACATCTGCATACTCTTTTATTTGAGGTGTTTTACTACCTGTAAATTTAGTATACGCATCTTTCCCCAATCCTACTGTCCCAATAATCTCAGCAGGAGTATTATGCCAATCCAAATCCGTTCCTAAAAACAAAACTGTATCGGATGCAATTTTTATATTGCTTTTTGGGTTCCAAGTAAGATGAATTATTTTAACAACAGACCTAGAACGATTATTTATAGTACCCGTAGAGGTAATTTTATAATCTCTAGTAAATGGATTTAATACGTTAATATTAGAAACAGGTTCAATTTTAATTTTTGCGTAAGGTTTTTGTCCAAAAGATTCCTCAAAATTATCATAGACTGGTATTTCTTTCAAAACAAATTCATTATCAAATTTCAAAAAAAAGTCCGACAAAATTGTGGAACTTTTATACATATCAGGAATTAAACTATTAATAACTTTCATCTCATTGGTTATTCCAGATTCAGCAATATAATAGGCTGATTGATTGTCTCTTTCTCCAGTACTCATTTTCATATTAGATGCTGCAAGAGTAATGATACCAACGCCTAGTATGGTGATTACCACAAAGACTATTAAAACTGAAATTAACGCCATCCCTTTTTCATTTTTAATAGTATTCAAAAGACCTTCCTTGTTGCCTTCCATCGTCCCACCTATTTTCTAAAATAAATTGTTGTTGAAAGAGATATTGGGCCTGCATCATTTGAAGTGAGTGTCAATGATATTTTTTCCGCATTTTTATCTAAGATAAATTCTTTAATGTTAGCTACCAAGGGTTGACTATCTTTTAACAGAGTTTTATTGCCATCAAATTTGTAAACGATCGTAGTATTATTTTCTGTTTTTATTTGAAATTCAGTGTTTGGTATAGTAACAATTACATTCTCAGGACCACTTTTTGCACTTCTAATGTCTTTTGTAATCATATTGAGAGCAAGTCTAATATCAGATTGGCTCTGAATCTCAATTTTTTGATTCCTTGATTGATTCTGCCCAAATAATTGTACTGATGCAACAAGTAAGATTACAATTGATAATAGTGAGAGGACTGCCAATAATTCGATTAATGTAACACCTTTATTATATTTAGTCATTAATAATCCACCTGTTATTGTTTCCAAGATATTAACATTTCCATTTGGGCTTCTAGTCTTTTTGAACTAGTCTCATTGTTGTATACTTTTACAGTTACTTTAACCAGGGGAGCCTCTTTAGGTACTAACTTTACCAAAATAAAATGACCCTTTGTGTTATTAATTTTTTTATAAAAGTATCCAGACGATTTATCGTAATCAGTTATTTTATCGAGATCAGTTATTGTTAATTTATCATAACCACTTATAGTTAAATTGCTCATAAAAGTTGTGGAAGATGAAAAAGTTGTAGAAACCACAAAATTCCTGATTTCTTCCATACTATTTTCAGCTAAATACGTTGTATTTACAATATTCTTTGAAGTATTATTTGTTCGAGAAGATTGAATAAGCATAGTTAATAATGTCACTATAATAATGGAAAGAATTATAATTGAAACTAAAATTTCTATCAGAGTCATCCCTCTTTGAGAAGAGAAATAGGAAGAAACTTTCTTCATGTATTAAATCACCCTTTAAATGTTACCGAATGTAGAATTCTATTAATTTATCAATAAACGACATTTTTTGTATAGGTTTTACAATTTAATACAATTTAATGCAATTTTAGTTTATCAGTAAGAAATCTACTTTTCAATAGAAATGAAGACCAGTATTAAATTATTTAAATATAAAAAAGTGACCCCCTTTTTCAAGAAATTAACTCAAGGGTCACTTCATTCTTATTACAAAATTCAAAATCAACACGTCGAATACTCCGCAACCCGATTCCGCCCTGCCCGCTTCGCCCCAACATAAAGTGCTCGATCAGCATGCCGAATCAACGCTAGAGAATCTTCCGCATCCTCTGGCGCTGTTGCCACTCCAATCGAGGCGGTTATCATTACCTTCTGCTGCATTTTGTCTAAATCCAAGGACTGTTTGAGTGTAAATGGCCAATTGGCGATCATTTGCCTTATTTGTTCTGCAATTAGGTAGGCCTCTTCCTTTGATGTATCAGGTAAAAGGACGACAAATTCCTCTCCTCCATAACGAGCGACGGTTCCACGTGTATGCCCAATAAGCTTTGTTAGTCTGCTGGCAAGCTCAAACAGAATTTCATTTCCGCTTTGGTGGCCATACGTATCATTGACTTGTTTAAAATGGTCAATATCAAGAATTATTAGCGATAATTTCCGACGTTCGAACTGGGTTAATTTTTCAAATTCTTCAGTTAGAAGGTTCTCAAAATAACGATAATTATACAATTTCGTTAACGAGCAGCGTTCACTTTGCATTTTTGTCATCTCATAATGCTTAGCATTTTCAATGGCAACCGCAAAGTGGGAACAAAGGATATCGATGATCATCAACTGGAATTTTTCAAATGCCCGCTTTCGCTTGGAAGCAAGTACTAAAACCCCAAGAACTTTTTTGCTTCGAACGATTGGTACACCTAGAACACTTTCGGCATCATCGGGTAGATGACCGTTCGAATAGTTCCGCCATTCTTTCCTTGCTTTAAATAAGAATGTTTTCTGCTCGGCCCACACCATTCCGATTATTCCTTGGTTTTTCTTGACAGGCGGGAAATGATTAGACATGCCCTCTTTGACCCCGCGAACCACTTGAAGTTCATCATTCTTGGTTACTTCCAAGATATAGGCATAATCAACGGGCAGCATTTCACTAACCTTTTGAATCAACAAATCAACCACATCATCAACCTTTAAACGCTCGGCCAGCTGATGACCAATCTCCGCAGTCTTTTGTAAATATTCATTGATTTTTTCACTAGAATAATAAAGTCTGAAAATCATAGATAAACTGACAAAAGGAATCCCCACAAACAACAGAGCTAAACTGCCGACTTGATTATAAAGGATATACAGCACAAACCCAATCGGGAAGGTAATGAAAGTAGTTATAGTCTCTACAATGAAATCTTTTCCAAAATAGGATTCTTTGCTTTTGTAAATAAAATAAAGATTGAAAGAGACAATGATTTGATTCATAGCATAACTTACTACCGCATATAACATGGCTATCCATAAGTAATTAGAGTTTTCTGTAAAATTCGGGCCTATCTCTCCACCAAGCCAGTGGTAGACCAGGCCGCTGGTCAAGGAAACGAGGAAAAACATATTCAAGTTAAGCGGTAATCGGAATAATTCACCTTTGCGGAGGATCCGTAACTTTAGTAGTAAAACAAGAACGGCTATTTGAGCAAAAATGATTTCAACAAATAAGCCAAATCTTAAAAAGGTAGCAAGCGCCACCCATTGAATTAAGAAAATAAACATATTATTTATGACAATGGGCATCGTTGCAACCACACAGGTTAACAGCAAAAAGGCAAAGACATCCAACCAGTGCCCGGAGATATGTGGAGGATAAGTCTGATAGGTGAACCAAGTTCCAGCAGGGACCATTAAAATCCAAGTCAGAAAAATCGAATTCTTGATGTATGGTTTAACCTTCATGCTTATCCTCCTCTCTTGTTTTATATTGATAAAATTATTTTACCATCGGAAAAATTTCTTGTCATAAAGAAATTTTCTTATTTTTCAAAAACTGACATAAAAATGGTTTTACTTCTGAAATAAAATAAAGTGATCCTGTTATGACTAATATGCTATTGTTATCAGGTGATTTTATTTCCTCTGAAAGATACGAACCCCAGTCATCTACGGCAAGTTTGTTGGCTGAATGGCTGATTTTCAGTAATTCCTCTGCTTTCGCCGCACGCGGAAAATCAAAGCTAACAAAAGTAATTTGTGTAGCAATGCTATCTAGTTTCCCAATCATCTCGTCCAGCTTTTTATCCGTTAACGCAGCAAAGACAATCTGGATATTGCGATTTGGATATCGAGTTGATAGTTCGTGTGTAAGAGCCGTAATCCCTTCTTCATTATGGGCCCCGTCAATGATGACTAATGGACTTTCTGACAGCATTTCAAATCTGCCTGGCCAATACGCCTTCTTTAATCCTCCTCGAATCGCTTGTTCAGTTAGGATAAACTCGCCCTTTTGATGTAAAAATTGGGCGGCTATCACAGCAAGTACGGCATTTTCCGTTTGATGCTGGCCCATCATACTGATTTCCAGCTGATCGAGGGCTTGAAATGGTGTAACAACGTTAAAGACTTCTCCCTTAACTAAGGATTTATGGCCGTTAATCGTAAATTCTTGATCTAGGCGATAAACTGGTGCTTCTTTCTTTTGAGCTTGTTCCTCGATGACCTTGAGCGCGCCGGAGTGTTTAACAGCTGTAAAAAGGGCTGTATTATTTTTAATAATTCCCGCTTTTTCAAAAGCAATTTCCTCGTATGTAGACCCAAGGATATTGGTGTGATCTAGACCGATGTTGGTAATGATGGAAGCTAACGGTTGAATAATGTTGGTTGAATCAAAGCGACCGCCTAACCCCACTTCAAAAATAACGATGTCAACCTTGTTCAAGCTTGCGAAATAATGAAACGCCATGGCGGTAATCACTTCAAACTCCGTTGGGCCGCCTAGGTCCGTTGCTTCTAATTCGTCCGCTAACGGGCGGATGATATTTGTTAGCTGAAGCAATTCCGCATCGCTAATTGCTTTGCCGTTAACACTAATTCGTTCGTTAAACTGTTCAATATAGGGCGAGGTAAAGGTACCGACCGTATATCCCCCTGCTTCAAGAATTGAACGAAGATAGGTAACTGTAGACCCTTTTCCATTGGTACCGCCAATATGAATGGTCTTCATTTTTGTTTCCGGATGGCCAAGTCTGTCCATCATCCATTCCATCCGCTTTAAACCTGGTTTGATGCCCAGTCTTAACCTTGCATGGATCCATTCTAGGGCTTCTTTATATGTAGTAAACATCCGTGACACCCCATCTTTTTGTATGTGTAATAAGATGAGACGACTCCATTGCTGGACTCGCCTCACCATTTAGTTTACCCTCTTAATTCTTTAATTCGAGCTTCCACAATCGCTCTCTTCTCACGATAATCACTTTCTTTTGCCCTCTCTTCAGCTACAACACTTTCAGGGGCTTTTTTCATGAAACCTTCATTGCTTAGTTTCTTCTGAACTCGTTCTACTTCTTTATTTAAGCGGTCGTATTCTTTTTCGAGACGAGCAATTTCTTCGTCAATGTTGATCAAGCCTGCCAGTGGCAGGATGATTTCAACGCCAGTAATAACAGCTGTCATGGCTTTTTCTGGTGTTTCAAGCTCCACACCCATTTGCAATTCTTCAGGATTACAGAAACGTTCAATATAACTGCGGTTATTCTCAAGCGATTTAAGAACTGTTTCATCCTTCGCTTTTACAAGCATTTTGATTTTCTTACTCATAGGCGTGTTAACTTCAGCACGAATATTCCGTACAGAACGAATCATTTCCATGAGCAATTTCATTTCTTGTGCTGCTTGGTCATCAGAAAGAGCTGGATTTACTTCAGGCCACTTCGCTGTCGTAATTGACTCTCCTTGATGTGGAAGGTTTTGCCAAATTTCCTCGGTGATAAATGGCATGAATGGATGTAACAAACGCATCGTTTGATCCAATACATGAGCTAGAATCGAACGAGTTGTTTTCTTTGCCGTTTCATCTTCACCATATAATGGCAATTTCGCCATTTCAATATACCAATCACAGAAGTCATCCCAAATGAAGTTGTATAGAGCACGGCCAACTTCCCCGAATTCATAGCGGTCAGAAAGTCGTGTCACATGTTCAATCGTTTCATTTAAGCGTGTTAAGATCCACTTGTCGGCAACAGATTTTTCGCCGCTGAAATCAATTTCATCATAGGTCATGCCATCCATATTCATTAACGCAAAGCGGGAAGCATTCCAAATTTTATTGGCAAAGTTCCAAGTGGACTCTACTTTTTCGAAGCTGAAGCGTAAATCCTGCCCTGGAGAACTTCCTGTTGAAAGGAAATATCTTAGCGCATCAGCACCGTATTTTTCAATCACATCCATTGGGTCTACGCCGTTTCCAAGTGATTTACTCATTTTACGACCTTGCTCATCACGAACGAGACCATGGATGAGTACATCTTTAAATGGACGCTCCCCAGTAAACTCGATGCTTTGGAAAATCATTCGGGATACCCAGAAGAAGATAATATCATAGCCAGTCACTAACACATCGGTTGGGAAGTAACGCTTGAAATCGGCTGATTCAGTATTCGGCCAGCCCATTGTAGAGAACGGCCATAATGCCGAACTGAACCAAGTATCTAGAACGTCTTTATCCTGTTCCCAGTTCTCCGCATCTGCAGGTGCTTCGGTTCCAACATAAACTTCACCTGTTTGCTTATGGTACCAAGCCGGGATTCGGTGACCCCACCAAAGCTGTCTTGAAATACACCAGTCACGGATATTTTCCATCCAGCGCAGGTAAGTTTTTTCGAAGCGGTCTGGAACAAAGTTTACTTTCGCTTCTTTATCTTGCAGGGCAATCGCTTCATCTGCGAGTGGCTGCATTTTAACAAACCATTGTGTAGAAAGATATGGTTCAACCACAGCACCGCTTCGCTCGGAGTGACCCACGGAATGCGGATGCTCTTCAATTTTGAAAAGAACACCTTGTTCCTGCAGGTCTTTCACGATTTGCTTGCGGCATTCGAAACGATCTAAACCTTTATATTTACCGGCTTTATCATTCATCGAGCCATCTTCATTCATAACAAGAATACGTTCTAAGTTATGACGATTACCAAGTTCAAAGTCATTCGGGTCATGGGCAGGTGTAATTTTAACCGCTCCAGATCCGAATTCCATATCGACATAATCATCAGCAACAATTGGAATTTCGCGGCCAACGATTGGCAGAATGACGTTTTTACCAATAAGGTGCTTGTAACGGTCATCTTCAGGATGAACGGCAACAGCAGTATCGCCAAGCATCGTTTCTGGACGGGTTGTCGCTACCTCGATATGTCCTGAACCATCAGCAAGCGGATAGCTCATATGATAAAATGCACCTTGAACATCTTTATAAATAACTTCGATATCTGATAGAGCTGTTTTAGTGGATGGATCCCAGTTAATAATATATTCTCCGCGGTAAATGAGACCTTTTTTATAAAGAGTAACAAACACTTCTTTAACGGCATCTGATAAGCCTTCATCAAGTGTGAACCGTTCACGGCTGTAATCTAAGCCTAATCCTAGTTTTGACCACTGCTGACGGATATGAGAAGCATACTCTTCCTTCCACTTCCAGGTTTCCTCAACGAATTTTTCTCTGCCTAAATCGTAGCGGCTTTTACCTTCGTTACGAAGTTTTTCTTCTACCTTTGCTTGGGTAGCAATTCCCGCATGGTCCATCCCCGGTAACCAAAGAACATCATACCCCTGCATCCGTTTCATACGGGTTACGATATCTTGTAAAGTTGTATCCCAGGCATGGCCTAAATGAAGTTTCCCCGTTACGTTTGGCGGTGGGATGACAACCGTGTATGGCTGCTTACTTTCATCATCTTTTGCTTCGAAAAATTTACCTTGCAGCCACCATTCATAACGACCTTTTTCAATCGTTTGTGGATCGTATTTAGTAGGCATTGTTAGTTCCTTTGTTTCCATGTTTGTTCCTCCTTTGATTCCTTTTCAACATAAAAAACCCCATCGTCATAAAAGGACGAATGGAGTTTGCTTCGCGGTACCACCTTTTTTCCAATCAAAAAAACTGATTGGCACTTATGTAGATAACGGATTTAGTCCGTCTTCAACTAATAGGATGCTTTAGGATCCGTTCGCAGAAGAAGCTCGTGGGCGACCTTCCGACTGTCTGCTTAGGAAATCTTTCAGCTATTGATTTCCCTCTCTATAAAGCAGGTTTGCATCGTACTCTTCCCTGTCGTTGCTTATTAATTAAATTATATTGTTATACTACCGAAAAAAAGGGTTTGACGTCAATAATGATAACCACTTTTTTTATTTTTTATACTATATGCTTCTTTTTTGGAGAATTCTCCGCTCTTGTGGAATATACATAAAGAAAATAAAAAGGGGGGGTTTTTGGTGAAGAGAAATTTGAATAAGTTTAAATACCAACCCTGGTTTCGGACTTGTCGGAGGGTTGCAGCGCAATTAGTTATTCCGTTTGTGGTCTTCCAATTTATTCGAACATTGATCATTCCTACATTCTTCGATATCGTGTTATTAACTTTATTTGTCGCAATTGCTGTGTCAATTTATTTTGAAATCGTTTAAGGAGCCCTTGTAGCAAGGTTACTGCTGCTGGGCTCCTTCTTTTGCTGCTGCCTGCGCATCAATCTCGGTCATTCTCATGACAACATACTCTGAATTTTTCAAATGCCAGTAGCGGTGCTGCAGCTGGCGTACATATTTTAACTCATTTTTGGGACGCTGCTTACGATAGTAACTTTCTGCCACTTGGATGATTGGAATCGGGAGCGCTAAATAGCTGTAGAATAATAATTTTTCGTCGGCTCTAAATGGAAAGTATTTAAAATAATGATATACCCAATCGACGGCCGTATCACTTCGCTTTGGATTAGTGTTTAAGGCTCTTGATAAATATGGAAGAAGGTCATGGATCGGTGAGCCATAGTGAGCATTCTCAAAGTTTATAAAAAATCCATACCCTTTATCATCATATAAAAAATGCTCAGGTGACAATTTTCCGTGCGTGATCACCATACGCGCCTTTTCATTGTCTTTCGTTTTTTCATACCATTCTTCAAATTTCGTTTTTGAGAATTTCAGCGCTTGGCTGATTTCATTGTAGTAGAGGCAATATAGCAATTCGAACGGCGACATGTAGGTCTTTTTTTCACATTCGTCGATGAAACCATCGAGAAATTCCTGTTGTTTTTCATGCTGTTGAAGAGTCTTTTCATAGTGCTCGGTTCTTTCTTCTTTATTCATGGTAATTTCTTTGGCGGATAGTGTATGAAGGCGTGCTAGTTCACGAAAGAGCTGATGATTTCTATGCTCACGGTCTTCCTTTTGTTCATTTGACATCCATGGCATTAAGTAATAAAGATTATTTTCATGTAAAACTGCATACCTGCCGTCCATGGTAGGATAAATCGGAACGATGCGGTTAAATCCTTTTTGGTAAAGAAGATGGACATGGCGAATGAAATCTGTCCCAGTCGACGGGTCAATTTTTTTTAAAGCAAAGGTTCCTTTATTTGAATAAACCTTGAGGACGGTGCCAAAATCCTCTACAAATTGAGGTTCAATAAGATATTGTTTTAAGATCGGTGCAAGTGTGGCTAGATGATTGGGGTTATTCATGAAAACTCAACTCTCTTTCCAATGGAAAAGCATAATCGCCGCTTGGTGGACGATATTTCTTCATGAAAAGAAGGTGAGCAGGTCAAAAAACCCGCTCATCTCTTTTAGTTATTTTTTTGCAAAGCTGCTAGGAATATATAATACTTGACCTTCATATACATCTTGATTGATTTCAAGATTGTTGACACGCAGAAGGTTTTGTACGGATACATCATAGCGATCTGCTACGCTGCTCACGGTATCTCCCTTTTGGACGATGCAAATCTTAACTCTTGCTTGATCCGCATTATCATCCTTTCGAGCAAAGAACTCTGTTAACGTCATGCTTTTCTTTTTGGCCGCTTTTTTCTTTTTAGTATTCTTCGGTGGTGCTTCCTCCGGTGACGAAGAGCTTTCTTCTACCTGATGACTGACTTCCTCTTCAACATGCTCTGTTGGTTGTGGCGCAGCTTCCAAAACGGCCCCTTGCTCTTGTTGTGGCTGGGTTCCTTCACTTCTGGCTTCCTGGAAATACCACGCTGGCTGGCTCTCTTCACTTTTAACTTCTTCTATGTCCCATGATGAATGGTACCCTTCATTTCTTACTTCTAGTAATTCCTCTGTAGGTTGGTTTTCTTGATTTCTGGCCTCTTGCAACTCCCATGATGGTTGGTCCTCTTCAATTCTTGTTTCCTGTAAATCCCATGTAGGTTCGTTTTCCTCTTCTTCAATTTCTTCCTGCGGTTGGTAATTGAAGGTCGGAAATTTAGGTAAGACGTCTACACTCTCTTCTTCTTGCGGTTTTCTTGCCTCTGCTTCAAATAAGAAGTTATCTTGGTAGCTGCTTTGAACTGTTTCCAATTCAACTTCTACTTCTTCTACATCTTCATATTCAGGTTCAGCACGATGGACGACCTCAATCTCAGTAGCCTCTTCCTGCGGTTGTTGTTGTTCGGTGGCATATAAGCCGCTAATTGTTAGTTCTGCTGCCAGCTTCAAGCAGCTGCGTTCAGGAATCGAATAGTCAAACGATTCAACGAGAACATCAATATCGTAAATACTCTGAATCCGATTATTTGGGATGGTAATGTCGACAGGGAATCGGTGCGAAAATTCACAGGTTCCTTCCTCCCGGTTATCGACCCTTTCCACAAACTTTTGAGATGTTACACCTTCTTCTTCATTTTCACTGTTAGTTTCGTAACTTTTATATTCGCCTGTGAGTTCGAGCGAACCTCTTATGGTTACGTACTGGTCGTTTTCCTGGATGGTAATGTCCGGGTCTAAAGAGATGGAAATAAGCTCTTCGACTTCCTGTCCTTTTCTAAACCACAAAGACTCCTCCAAGGAAAAGCGTAGGCACGATTGGTTCTCTTGGGACAAAGCGACTCCTCCTTTCGTTTCCTTCACGCAAAATCACTATGTCACTTACACTCTATGACCCAAGGGGATTTTTTATGATAAAAAGTGTTGTTTTGAGTGGAAAAGAAACGTAGTTTTCGTGTTTAGAGATTTGGATGAGGTTTTTATGTTTTGTGGGAGGCAGGGATTTCGCCGAATTGAGTGGTGATTTCGCCGGATCACTTGATTATTTCGCCAAACTAGGACTTTATTTCGCCAACTTTGATCATTATTTCGCCAAAACTTCAATTTATTTCGCCAATAGGCTTTTTAGTTACCTATTTTAATGACTGCTCAAACCTCGATCTCTGTATGATCTGGGGTACTGCCTTTACTAGGATGGGGGATCTAGCCAAGTTCAGTGGAGATTTCGCCGGATCACTTGATTATTTCGCCAAACTAGGACTTTATTTCGCCATCTATGATCTTTTTTTCGCCTAAACTCTAAACTATTTCGCTAAACAGTTTTTTAGTTACCTATTTTAATGACTGCCCAGGCCTCGATCTCTGTTTGATCTGGGGTACTGCCTTTACTAGGAGGGGGGATTTCGCCAAGTTGAGTAGGGATTTCGCCGGTTTACGAGATTATCTCGCCTAACCGGGACTTTATTTCGCCAACTTTGACAATTATTTCTACAAAACTCCAATCTATTCCGTCAAACCCAATTTTCAAACTGCTTCTTCAAAAGCCAGTCCCCAGACTGGCCCAACAAATTAAGCTTCTAACCATACAAAAAACACCCACCAAACCAGGTGGGTGCCAAAAAATAGTTTATTTAAGTTTCGAGAAGGCAATCTCCGCTGCACGGATAGTTTTTTCGATATCCTCATCGGAGTGCTCTGTTGATAAGAACAAGCCTTCAAATTGTGATGGCGGTAAGAAGATTCCTTGAAGTGCCATCTCACGATAATATGCTGCGAAGAATTCCAAATTGGATGATTTCGCTACATCATAATTAATGACAGCTTCATTAGTAAAGAAGAAGCCAATCATTGAACCTGCACGGTTAAATGTGATTGGAACATCATATTTTTCAGCAGCTGCCTTGAAGCCTTTTTCCAATAAATCACCCTTACGGATAAATTCCGCATAATGCTCTGGCGTTAATTGACTTAATGTTTCATAACCTGCTGTCATCGCAAGTGGGTTACCAGAAAGGGTGCCCGCTTGATAAATTGGACCGCTTGGGGCAATCTGCTTCATGATTTCTGCTTTACCACCGTACGCTCCAACCGGAAGTCCGCCCCCGATTACTTTACCAAGACATGTGATATCAGGAGTGATATTAAAATAGCCTTGAGCACAGTTATAACCCACACGGAAGCCTGTCATAACTTCATCAAAAATTAGCAATGAGCCGTTCGCTGACGTTATCTCACGTAAACCTTCTAAGAATCCGGGAAGCGGCGGAACCAGCCCCATGTTCCCAGCAACAGGCTCAACAATGATACAAGCAATATCCTCACCGTATTGTTCAAACGCATATCTTACGCCTTCAAGGTCATTATAAGCGACTGTGATGGTGTTTGAGGCTACCCCTTCAGGTACACCCGGGCTGTCTGGTAAACCAAGTGTAGCCACCCCAGAACCAGCCTTAATCAACAAGGAATCCCCATGGCCGTGGTAACATCCTTCAAATTTCAAAATCTTGTTACGGCCTGTATATCCTCTAGCTAAGCGAAGCGCGCTCATTGTCGCCTCTGTTCCTGATGATACCATGCGAATGACTTCGATGGATGGGACACGTTCAATCACAAGATTAGCTAGTTTATTCTCCATTAATGTCGGTGCACCGAAACTTGTTCCAAGTTCAGCGACCTTTTTTAAGCCTTCAACCACTCGGTCATTCGTATGACCAAGGATGAGCGGTCCCCATGAAAGGACGTAGTCAATATATTCATTGCCATCAATATCATAAATTTTTGAACCCTTGCCTCGTTCCATGAAAATCGGGTCCATATTTACTGATTTAAAAGCACGAACCGGACTATTTACTCCGCCAGGCATAATAGCTTGGGCTTCTTTAAATGCTTCTATCGACTTTGTATACGAACGCATACCGTTCCCTCTTTTCGAATTATTGGTCTTCTCTTAACCAGCGAACCGCATCTTTTGCAGCATAGGTGATGATCAAGTCTGCACCCGCACGTTTCATGCCCATTAACATTTCAAGTACGGTGTTTTTTTCATCAATCCAGCCGTTTTGTGCTGCCGCTTTAACCATTGCATATTCTCCGCTTACATTATAAATAACAATCGGTAAATTAAAGGTATTTTTCATATCACGGACGATGTCTAGGTACGGCATACCTGGTTTCACGATTAGGAAGTCTGCCCCTTCAGCGACATCCGATTCTGCTTCTCTAAATGCCTCCATCCGGTTCGCCGGATCCATTTGATAGGTCTTACGGTCACCAAATTGCGGTGCACCCTCAGCTGCTTCACGGAATGGACCGTAGAACGCTGATGCATATTTCACTGCATAAGACATAATAGGAATCTCAGTAAAGCCTGCTTCATCCAACCCAGCACGAATAGCGGCAACAAAGCCGTCCATCATGTTAGATGGGGCAATAATGTCTGCCCCTGCTTCTGCCTGAGCAATAGCCGTTTTTACAAGCAATTCAAGAGATTGATCGTTAAGAATCTTCTCCCCTTCAACCACTCCACAATGCCCGTGGCTTGTATATTCGCAAAGACATGTATCAGCAACGACAATAATTTCAGGGAATTTTTCTTTAATAAACCGAGTAGCTACCTGAACGATCCCATGGTCATGATAGGCTTGCTCACCGCATGCGTCTTTCGTTTTCGGAATGCCGAATAGTAAAACTGACTTAATTCCGTGTGCTACGATATCTTCCATTTCTGCTTCCAGGTGGTCCATCGAAACTTGGTAAACACCAGGCATGGATGATACTTCATTGCGGATATTTTCGCCTTCATAAATAAAAAGTGGATAAATGAAGTCCTCTGCTTTGAGGTGATTTTCACGAACAAGTGAACGCATGCTCGCACTCGAGCGTAAGCGGCGATGACGTTTAAATTGAAGTTCCATTGATTATTCCTCCGTCTCTATATAAGCAATCATACTATTAATCATTTCTTTTACGGTATACTCTTTTGGTGACGCATGAACCGTTAATCCATAGTCATGTAATTTTTTCTCGGTAATGGGACCAATACAGCCAATAAGGCAGTTACCAAGCTGTTTATCCAATCCATACTCTTTAACGACATCCATTAAATGATCAACCGTTGAAGGGCTTGTAAAGGTAAGTATATCAATATGTTGATTCGCTAGCATCCGAGCCAACCTATCTCGACTTTCATCCGGCAGGTATGTCTCATAAATGACAACCTCATCCACTTGAGCCCCCCGTTCCGTTAAGGATCTCGCGATATACTCTCGGGCAAGATTTCCTTTCGGAAGCAGCACCCGAGCATCCCTATCCAATAATGGGCTAAATTCTTCCACAAACGTTTCTGCCACATAAGCAGACGGAACAAACTCAGGTGAGAATCCCATTGCTTCCAAAACCTCTGCTGTCTTTTTTCCAATCACAGCGATTCTCGGAAACGATTGATCCGTCTCTTTCTTTTTAAAAAAAGAAAAGAAGGTTTCAACTGTGACATTGCTAGTAAAAATAATCCAGTCATATGTATCAAGTGCCATCATTGCATCATGAAGGCGTTGATTTTTTTCAATCGGCCGAAAGGCAATAAGAGGGATTTCGATTGCAATCCCTCCGTACCTTTCAACAAGTTGTGAAAAGGATTTTGCTTGACCTTCGCCTCTAGGTACAAGAACAGTCTTATCAAGCAAAGGTAACGTTTGGGTCATTGACCTTCAAGCTCCCGTTTTACCTTTTCAATCAGGTCCTTACCACCCTTTTGAATTAAAAGGTCAGCAGCCTGAACTCCAAGCTCTTCTGGGTTATGTCCTCTCACTTCTTCTTTAATGATTTCATGTCCTTCTGGTGAAGCTACTAACACATTTAGGACGATTTCATCATTTTCAGCCACGTAGGCGAAGCCGGCAATTGGTACCTGACACCCACCCTCCATTTTTTGAAGGAAGGCACGCTCGGCACGAACGGCTCTTTCTGTTTTCTTACAAGTGAATTTTTCAAATAGTTCTAGAAGTTCTTTATCATCTTCACGGCACTCGATCGATAATGCGCCTTGACCCACCGCTGGAATACATAGGTCAGCATCCAAAAATTCAGTAACTACATCTGAAGTCCAGCCAAGGCGGGAAAGGCCTGCAGCTGCTAGAATAATCGCATCGTATTCTTCCGTTTCTAATTTTGCTAATCTTGTATCTACGTTACCACGAATCCATTTAATCTCTAAATCTGGACGCGCCACTAATAACTGAGCACTGCGGCGCAGACTGCTTGTCCCGATAATTGCACCAGGTTTTAAATCTTTTAACTTTACATGTCCTCTGGAGATTAGTGCATCACGGTGATCCTCACGGAATGGGATACAGCCAATTGTCAGTCCTTCTGGTAAAACAGCTGGCATGTCTTTCATACTATGCACGGCCATATCAATCTCTTTATCAAGCATAGCCTGCTCGATTTCTTTTACAAATAATCCTTTACCGCCAACTTTTGAAAGAGTAACGTTAAGAATTTGATCCCCTTTTGTAACGATTTCTTTCACTTCAAATTCGAAACGAGGGTCCAATTTCTTCAATTGATCCATCACCCAATTTGTTTGTGTTAAAGCCAGTTTGCTTCGTCTAGAACCTACAATGATTTTTCTCATGAATGTGCCTCCTGAGGTGGTTATGCACTACGCATACCATAAATGAAAAGATGATAATCTACCAAATAAGAAAAAGTTAATTAGGACAATTAAAAATGCCGCTGTATTCCAAATGGCCAATTTTCTGCCAGATAAATTTTTCATACTATGCAAATATAAAAGGATACTATAGGCTATCAATAACAGAAATGATCCAACGATTTTCATATCGTACCATGGCATCCCAGGAACCTTAAGAAAGGCCCACTGCAGTCCTAAAATCAAACTCAGCAGCAGCATTGGCACACCGATCACAGCCAATATGTAGGATGATTTTTCGAGTTTATCTAAGTCGGCAAGACGTATGAGCCTTGTGCCCCATTTTTTCCTTTTTAATAAATCATATTGAAGCAAATATAATGATGAGAAAACAAAGGATAGGGAAAATGCACCATATGAAAGAATAGCCATCGTAATATGAATCAACAATAATTCGGAAACAAGCTGCTTCGCCATGATATGCGAACTATATTGTATTGGGGCAAATGTATGAATGGCCATTACCGTAAAGCCTAGGATATTCGTGAAAAAAACGATAAAATCAACCCGTAATAAATGATTGATCACAATGGATAATGTAACCAAGATCCAAGCATAAAAATAAAGTCCCTCAAAAATCGTTAATACAGGGAATCTGCCTGTTTTATACATATAGATTCCGAGAAAGACGGTTTGCAAAATCCATACAAACGCAAGTAACCAGAAAGCAATACGGTTTGCCTTCCGGTTATGGTGTAGAAAATCGAAAAAATATAACAACACACTAAAGGCGTAAAGAACAACGGTTAATTCGTGAAGCCTTGTCATAAAGACATTAAACATAGAATGTACCCCTTATGACTGAAAGGAAGCCCGCGGTGTTGTAACCGGTATTTGATTGGTTTCGGCTGCTTTCGAATGTTGTTCTTGGACAAGCTCTTCAATATTAAAAATTTTCATGAATAATTCCATTGCCTGATTTGCGTCAGGGCGCGCAGCCAATTCTTTTGCTTGTAAAATCGGATCCTTTAAGAGCTGGTTGATGATACTTTTTGTATGCTTATTTAAAACTTTTAAGTCGCGTTCTGATAAATTTGGCAATTTCCTCTCCAAACTTACCATCGTTTCAGATTGAATGGCATGGGCTTTTTCCCTCAGTGCTGAGATAACTGGCACCACTCCAAGCGTTCCAAGCCAATGCTTGAAATCCACGATTTCTTTTTCAATCATGAGCATGATTCTTTCGGCTGCTTTCTTGCGCTCTTGCAAGTTGGCCTCAACAATTCCTTCTAAATCGTCGATATCGTATAAAAAGACATTTTCAAGGTCACCGATTCTTGGATCTAAGTCACGCGGTACAGCAATATCCACCATAAATAACGGCTTCCCTTTGCGTTTTTTCTCAACGCCGGCCATCATTTCTTTTGAAATAACAAAATCCTTCGAACCAGTTGAACTGATTAGGATATCAGCTTCCACTAATACTTTCTCTAATTCAGCCAGTGTTCTCGCTTTACCGCTGAATCGATTCGCTAAATCGATCGCCTTTTCATACGTTCGGTTAATTACAGTAACTTGTTTCACGCCATTTCCGTGAAGGTTTTGAGCCGCTAATTCTCCCATTTTTCCTGCTCCGAAAATTAACACATGTTTGTTGGCAAGTGATCCAAAAATTTTCTTGGCCAATTCGACGGCAGCATAGCTGACAGAAACGGCATTGGCACCAATATCAGTTTCTGAATGAGCACGTTTGGCAAGGGTAATCGCTTGTTTAAACAAGTGATTAAATACAGTACCAGTCGTTGCTTCTTGCTGTGCCAACATGAAGCTCGTACGAACTTGTCCAAGGATTTGTGTTTCTCCTAAAACCATGGAATTAAGTCCGCAAGTCACGTTAAATAAATGATCGATCGCCCCATCATCTTCATACACAAATAAGAACGGAGAAAATTCTTTTTGCTCTAATCCAAACCATTCTGACAGAAATTCTTTTATATAATAGCGGCCTGTATGTAATTGATCTACCACCGCATAAATTTCCGTACGATTACATGTAGACAAGATGATATTTTCTAGGATGCTTTTTTTAGTATTTAGCTTTTTAATGGCATCCGCAAGGTCGGCTTCATTAAATGACAACCGCTCGCGAATTTCAACAGGGGCAGTTTTATAGTTTATACCGATCACTAATGTATGCATTTGTAAGGACACCCCCAATAGATATTACAACTTAACTAGTATGATTATATCATGAGCAATTTCGACTTTTCCTCCTAAAATGTGAACAGAAAACGAAACTATATGGTAATATATTAAAGTAAAGTCGCCGATTAACAATCCCAATAGGGACAGTTTATCAACGTTTCCTTTAGACTTTCTTAATCATGATAAATGTTTTTTTAAAATACTTCCTTATGTACAGTACCAAAAAAATGGACAAGATTCAAGAGAACCTTACTGGAAGTGTGGTGTTTTTAATGAAGAATCAACGAGTTTTTCCTGGGATCATTCTTATCGGCTTTGGTGCTTACTTTTTGTTGCAGCAATCCGGCATAACTATTTTTCAACAATTTTTCACATGGCCGACACTGTTGATTATTGTCGGAATTGCTTTTCTAGGTCAGGGGTATTCTGCACACGAGTACGAGGCAATTCTTCCTGGGGTCATAATGGCTGGCTTTGGACTCCATTTTCATCTGGTCGGCAAGATGTCCTTTTGGCCAAGTAACACGATTGGAATGCTGATATTAATTATTTCTGCAGGTTTTTTCCTGCGCTTTCAAAAGACGAATTCTGGTTTATTTCAAGCATTCCTCTTTCTTATTTTAGCTGTTCTCCTCTTATTTTATGATAAAATTACTGCATATTTTGACTTACTCCAAAACGGTATGAGTTTCGTGTGGAAGTTTTGGCCCGCCCTGCTCATCGTCGTTGGTATTTATTTTTTACTAAAGAAAAAAAAATGACGCCTGGCGCAATTGCCAGGCGTTTCTTATTTACATATAGCTTTGAAGTGCTGACCATGCTTCATCTTTCCCAAGTCCTGTTTCTGAAGAGAAAAGAATCATTTGGTCATTTTTATCAAGGTCTAATGTCTCTCGGACAACTTTTAAATGCTTTTGCCATTTCCCTTTTGGGATCTTATCCGCTTTTGTTGCGATGATAATACAAGGGATCTCATAATGCTTTAAAAAATCATACATCATCACATCATCTTTCGATGGTGGATGTCTAAGGTCAACAATTTGCACAGCTGCTCTTAGTTGCTCGCGTGATGTAAAATAGGTTTCGATCATTTTTCCCCACGCTGCCCGCTCTGATTTAGAGACTTTCGCGTACCCATAACCTGGAACATCCACAAAATGAAGCATTTCATTTATTAAGTAGAAATTTAACGTTTGTGTTTTTCCTGGCTTAGAAGAGATTCTCGCCAAACCTTTTCTATTGAGCATTTTATTGATAAAAGATGATTTACCAACATTGGAACGGCCAGCAAGCGCAAATTCAGGTAAATCTGTTTCTGGATATTGTTCTGGCTTTACAGCACTGATGACTATTTCTGAACTTACTACCTTCATTGCACTTCACCTTCCAAAAGGGCATGCCTCAAGACTTCATCCACATGGGAAACAAGGACAAAATCCAGTTCATTCCTTACGCTTTCTGGGATATCATCAATATCCTTTTCATTATCTTTTGGAAGAATAATCTTCGTTAAGCCAGCGCGATGGGCACTAAGGGTCTTTTCTTTCAAACCGCCTATCGGAAGGACTCTTCCTCTTAACGTAATCTCTCCTGTCATCCCAACTTCGCGGCGGATTGGCCGGCCTGACAATGCAGATACCAGTGCTGTTGCCATCGTGATTCCTGCTGATGGTCCATCTTTTGGAACTGCACCTTCTGGCACATGTATATGGATATCATATTTTTCATGGAAATCTTCTTCAATACCTAGTTCTTCCGCTTTAGAACGGATATAACTAAACGCAGCTTGCGCAGACTCCTTCATGACGTCGCCAAGCTTCCCGGTTAATACAAGTTTCCCTTTACCTGGAGCTAAAGATACTTCGATCTGGAGTGTGTCTCCACCCACAGTTGTATAGGCTAACCCAGTTGCTACTCCGACCTGATCTTCGCTTTCTGCCATTCCATAATGGAATCTTGTTTTTCCTAAAAACTCTTCGATATTCTTTTCGGTAATGATGACGCGTTTCTTTTCACCGGAAACAATAATTTTTGCGGTCTTCCGGCAAAGAGTTGCCATCTGACGTTCTAAACTTCGAACACCAGCTTCCCGTGTGTAGTAACGAACGACTTTTAGAATTGCATCATCGCGGACTTGAAGAACTCCTTTGGAAAGACCATTTTCTTTCATTTGTTTTGGAAGCAAATGATCACTACAAATATGAACCTTTTCAAGCTCAGTGTAGCCGGCAATTGTGATAATTTCCATTCTGTCTAATAACGGTCCAGGAATCGTTGATAGATTATTGGCCGTTGCTATAAACATGACCTTAGAGAGATCATAGGTTTCTTCTATATAATGGTCGCTAAAATTACTATTTTGTTCTGGGTCTAGAACTTCGAGCATGGCACTCGATGGGTCTCCGCGGAAATCACTGGACATTTTATCAATTTCATCGAGTAAAAAGACAGGGTTAATGGTTCCTGCTTTTTTCATTCCCTGGATGATTCGTCCTGGCATCGCACCCACATATGTTCTGCGATGGCCTCGAATTTCGGATTCATCACGCACTCCGCCAAGTGATACACGAACAAAATGACGATTGAGCGATGTCGCAATCGAACGGGCCAGGCTTGTTTTACCTACCCCTGGAGGTCCTGCTAGACAGAGGATTGGTCCTTTTAACGAGTTGGTCAGCTTTTGAACCGCCAAATATTCAAGGACACGTTCCTTCACCTTTTCAAGACCATAATGGTCCTGATTTAAGATCTTTTCTGAACGGTTAATGTCAATGTCATCTTCCGTTTTATTAGACCAAGGGAGACTAATTAACCAATCAAGGTAGTTTCGAATCACAGCACTTTCTGCTGAACTGGTTGGTACCTTTTCATACCGGTCTAATTCCTTTTGTGCCGCTTTTAGCACATGTTCAGGCATGCCTGCTTGCTCAATTTTTTTCGTAAGCTCGGCAATTTCACCGGTTTTGCCTTCTTTATCGCCTAATTCCTTTTGTATCGCTTTCATTTGCTCACGTAAATAATACTCTTTTTGTGTCCGTTCCATCGAACGCTTAACACGCTGACCAATCTTTTTCTCTAAATTCAAGACTTCTTTTTCGTTATGGATGATATCAATTACTTTGTTCACTCTTTCTTTGATATCCGTCGTTTCCAGAATCTCCTGCTTTTCCTTTAACTTAATCGGTAAGTGGGAGGAAATGATATCTGCCATTCTGCCAGGCTCTTCAATATCTGCAACAGACGCATAGGTCTCTGCAGAAATCTTCTTCGATAATTTTATGTATTGTTCGAAATAGTCAAGCATGGTTCTCATTAGGGCTTGATCTTCGACATCCTTCGTAATTGGGTCATCATAGGTAACGATTGTAACCGCATAGTAGTCTTCTTCATCATGAAATGAAGTGATTTCCCCACGATTTAATCCTTCTACCAAGACCCTTATCGTGCCGTTTGGCAGCTTAAGCATTTGTTTTACTTTTGTTAATGTTCCTATCGTGTATAAATCCTCTTCAGAAGGGTCATCAATTGAAACCTCCTTTTGAGTGGTTAAGAAAATTAAATGGTCATCTACCATTGCTTTTTCAAGTGCTTGTACTGATCTTTCACGTCCAACATCTAAATGCAGGACCATGGTCGGATAGACGAGCAATCCTCGAAGCGGCAGGAGGGGGACGATCAATTCGTTCTTTTTCGTCAAATTACTGCACCTCCACATGCAAACAATTTTTCACTACAAAATCAGAATGGTCTTTGTACAATTCTATCCTATTTATTTTTAAGTGTCTATTTTTAGAGAAAGCGGGTTGATTCTCTTTTCAGCATACGTTTAGTTTCCCCAATCATTCCGATTTCTTTCTATAATAATGGTAGAAAACTTTTGATAAAATAGGCAAAAAACTTCGGCTTGCAGATGGATCACAAACCGAAGTTTTAATTAGATACTCTCTTTTTTAGATAGCTCAATCGATGCAGGGATTGCATCCATTTTTTGATAATCATTTACCAGCGCAATCTCAAATACTTCATGCAGATGGGAAACGGGAATAATTTTTATTCCATCAATCTCATTTAAAATCGTTTGCATGTTTTCCTCTGGAATAATCACTGTTTTTGCTCCTGCTTTTTTCGCAGCTTTTACCTTTGGATACACCCCGCCAATCGGTTTGACATTTCCATGGATACTTATTTCTCCTGTCATGGCAACCGTGTTGTCGATTGGAATTTTATAAATCGCAGAGTAAATGCCAGTCGCCATCGCAATTCCTGCCGATGGGCCGTCGATTGGAACACCGCCCGGGAAATTCACATGGATATCAAAGTCGTTAGCTGGGACACCCATTGATCGTAAAACCGTTATTACATTTTCAATGGAACCGCGCGCCATACTCTTCCGGCGAATCGATTTGCCTTGTCCGCCAATACTTTCTTCATCAACAATACCTGTGATATTGATTGTCCCTTTATCTTTGGCAGGGATGACGGTCACTTCAATTTCTAGGAGCGCACCCGAATTTGGCCCATAAACAGCCAAGCCATTAACAAGACCTACATGGGATAAATCATTAATTTTTCGTTCCATTCTTGGTGACATTTGACTCGCATGGATGACCCACTCGATATCCTCATCCTTGATATAATCGCGTTCTTCTGTTATCGCAAGTCCTGCCGCAATTTGAATTAAATTAACTGTTTCGCGCCCATTCCTTGCATAGTTCGATAGTGTATTGACGCCTGTTTCGTTGATTTGTAGGTTCACTTTTTGGGCAGCCTTATTCGCAATTTCAACGATTTCTTCCTGTGTTAAATCCCGAAAGAAAACTTCCATACAACGGGACCGAATCGCAGGGGGAATTTCACTTGGTGTCCTTGTCGTAGCGCCAATTAACCGGAAATCGGCTGGAAGGCCATTTTTAAAAATATCATGGATATGGGTCGGAATTTGATTATTTTCCTCATGATAATACGCACTTTCAAGGAAAACCTTCCGATCCTCTAATACCTTTAAGAGCTTATTCATTTGAATCGGATGCAATTCTCCAATTTCATCGATAAAAAGGACCCCACCATGAGCATTGGTCACTGCCCCTTGCTTTGGCTGCGGAATTCCTGCTTGTCCCATGGCCCCTGCTCCTTGATAGATTGGATCATGTACAGAACCGATTAACGGATCAGCAATTCCTCTCTCATCAAATCGCGCAGTCGTTGCATCTAGCTCGATAAAAACAGATTCAGGTTTAAAGGGTGATTTACGATTTTTCTTCGCTTCTTCTAAAACAAGGCGTGCAGCTGCTGTTTTTCCAATTCCAGGCGGTCCATAAATAATCACATGCTGGGGATTTGGTCCACATAGTGCTGCTTTTAATGATTTGATTCCATCTTCTTGGCCGACAATATCTTGAAAGCTTGAAGGCCTTACTTTTTCAGCTAATGGTTCTGAAAGTGAAATAGATCTCATTTTGCGAAGTTGATCCATTTCCTTACGGGATTCCCGATCAATGGATACTTTTTGTGTACGCTGATTCCTAAGCAAATTCCAAAAATACAGCCCAATTATGATTCCGAAGAATAGCTGTATAAATAAGGCAATCCCCGTCCAACTCATACATTTCCCTCCTGCACTTCAACTTTTTACTAAATATATATTAATAAGTATTTCCTGCAGTGGGATGGAATAAACCACATATTCGTAAGAAACTGTTTCGGGAGATGGAGTGGAATTGGATTCGCTGATTGAATGGGGATATTCGCTGATTGGCTGCCAAAATTCGCTGATTGAACCATGGAATTCGCTGATTGATTACGAAAATTCGCTGATTGGACTGAGAGATTCGCTCATTGGACTATGAAATTCGCTCATTAAGACGGGAAATTCGCCCATTGATCATGAAAATCCGTTCATTTAGGGCGAAAAATTCGCTCCATACCAATAATAAGCACAAAAAGACCTGGCAAGTGCCAGGCCTTTCGGTACAATTATGCAGATTTTTCTTCAGCAACGACGGTTCCATCTTCTAATAAGAGTTTTGGAACACCATTGTTAATGACTGTTTCTTTGGTAATGACGCACTTGGTAATGTCATCACGAGAAGGAAGGTCGAACATGACATCCAACATAATTCCTTCAATGATGGAACGGAGACCACGTGCACCAGTTTTGCGTTCAATTGCCTTTTTGGCAATTTCAGTCAAAGCGCCCTCTTCAAATTGAAGCTCAACATCGTCGATTTCAAGCATTTTTTGATATTGTTTAACAAGCGCATTTTTCGGCTTCGTTAAAATTTCAATTAATGCTGCTTCATCTAACTGCTCAAGGCTCGCAATCACTGGAAGACGTCCAATAAATTCTGGAATTAATCCAAAGCGAAGTAAGTCTTCTGGTAATACTTTAGAAAGCAGTTCTTTCTGAGCAACATCCTGCTGCTTAACATCTGATCCAAAGCCAATTACTTTTTGACCTAAACGGCGCTTAATAATTGGTTCAATTCCATCAAATGCTCCTCCGCAAATAAAGAGGATATTGGTTGTATCGATTTGGATAAATTCTTGGTGCGGGTGTTTTCGTCCACCTTGTGGCGGAACACTTGCAACCGTACCTTCAAGAATTTTTAATAAAGCTTGTTGAACGCCTTCACCAGAAACATCTCTTGTAATCGAAGGATTTTCTGATTTACGGGCAATTTTATCAATCTCATCAATATAAATAATCCCTTTTTCAGCCTTTTCTACATCGTAATCAGCAGATTGGATTAATTTTAATAAAATGTTTTCAACATCTTCCCCAACATATCCAGCTTCCGTTAGTGAAGTAGCATCGGCAATTGCAAATGGTACATTCAAAATACGAGCCAATGTTTGGGCTAGTAATGTTTTACCGCTTCCTGTTGGTCCAATCATACAAATGTTACTCTTTGCAAGTTCAACATCATCAATTTTACTATTGGAATTGATGCGCTTATAGTGATTGTATACTGCCACAGAAAGGGATTTTTTCGCTTGATCTTGACCGATAACATATTCATCAAGAATTTCACAAATTTCCTTCGGCTTCGGTACATCTTTAAATTCTACTTCTTCTTCTGTTCCAAGTTCTTCCTCAACGATTTCGGTGCAAAGTTCAATACATTCGTCACATATGTAAACTCCAGGCCCGGCAACCAATTTACGAACTTGGTCCTGTGTTTTACCACAGAAGGAACACTTTAATTGACCTTTTTCATCATTAAATTTAAACAAATCCTTTCACCCCTTAAATCATGTTAGTATCCTATGCGAAGCAGCGAATTACACAAACAAAAGTCAAGTCTCTCTCTAATTATTGATTAGTATGTATGTTGCATTGTAACACAGAATGCCAATGGACTGGAAATAAAAAGCTTAAGGTAAATAGGTTTCCCTTTGTTTGTGTAGTTCATTTTAAATCACTTATGTATTCTTTAATCTTAACCATTATGATAAAAATAAATCTAAATGCTGTCTGGAAATTATTTTATATTAATTTCGCTATGTCTTAGATATTTTCCTGCCCATTGTTAAATCTTATTATAATATGTATTTTAAAAAAAGTATAAAACAAGGCACGATTTAAATCGTGCCTTGCAATAAACAGGTTAATTATTTCTTGTTTTCAACAAGAAAGTCTACTGCTTTTTTAAGTTTAAGGTCTGATTGGATGCCTTCAAGTCCGCCTAGAGCTTGTTTAATGCTATCAACAGTCATGTTATACATGCCAGCCATGTTTTCAAGTTCAGCATTAACATCTTCGTCAGTTACTTCAAGGTTTTCAGCCTTAGCAATCGCTTCTAGTGTTAAGTTCACACGTACGCGGTTTACAGCTTCTTCCTTCATTTGCTCACGTAAAGCATTTTCGTCTTGACCTGAGAATTGGAAGTATAGTTCAAGGTTCATACCTTGCATTTGTAAACGTTGTTCGAATTCTTGAAGCATACGGTTAACTTCGTTAGTAACCATAACTTCTGGAATTTCAACTTCTGCATTTGCAGCAGCTTGTTCAACAACAGTATCACGTAAATGATGCTCAGCTTCGTGCTTCTTGCTGTTTTCTAAACGAGTTTTGATTTTCTCTTTAAGAGCATCTAATGTTTCAACTTCATCATCCACATCTTTAGCAAACTCGTCATCTAATACAGGAAGTTCTTTTCCTTTAATTTCATGAATAGTTACTTTGAATACTGCAGGCTTACCAGCAAGTTCAGCAGCGTGGTATTCTTCAGGGAATGTTACTTCCACGTCTTTAGATTCACCAGCAGCTAGTCCTACTAATTGCTCTTCAAAACCTGGGATGAATGATCCAGATCCGATTTCAAGTGAATGGTTTTCAGCTTTTCCGCCTTCGAAAGCAACGCCATCAACGAATCCTTCGAAATCTAGAACAGCTGTATCACCGTTTTCTACAGTACCTTCTTCTTTAATGACAAGTTCAGCTTGGCGCTCTTGAAGAGTTTTTAATTCATTAGCAACATCTTCGTCAGTCACGTTTGTATCAATTGCTTCTACTTCTAAACCTTTATATTCGCCTAATGTTACTTCAGGCTTTACTTGAACAGTAGCTTTGAAGATAAGTTCTTTACCTTTTTCCATTTGCTCGATGTCGATGTCTGGACGGTCGATTGGCTCGATTCCAGTTTCGTCAATTGCGCTTCCGTATGCTTCTGGAAGAAGAATATCTAATGCATCTTGATAAAGAGATTCTACACCAAAACGCTTTTCGAACATTTGACGTGGCATTTTTCCTTTACGGAAACCTGGAACGTTAACTTGCTTTACAACCTTTTGGAATGCCGCGTTTAAACCTTCGTTTACTTTGTCCGCACTTACTTCAACAGTAAGAACGCCACGGTTTCCTTCTAACTTTTCCCATTTTACTGACATACATTTTCCCTCCAACAATCTATTCTCATATCATTCTTAACGAATTTGAGTAGTTTGGAAATCACTTTCTATCAAAGCCAATTTCCTTTTTTTAAATGTAAAATATAGTTTTTTACACAATGCAACCACTACATTATAACATAGGATTGATTTCTTTCAACAGCGAGCCTATATATTAGGATAAGAAATTTTCTCAATTACCTCAATTTTTGCGATTGCTTCTTCAATTTCACTAACAGATACATCGTATTCGCTGGAAAGAAGATCCATTCTCGTATCCATCCCCATATAATCTTGTGCCAAGTGGTGGAAAGCTGCAGCCCATGCATGAGTACTCTCGGGCTCTAGTTCAAACGGATAGGTTATAAAAAAATTACGCTCAACCATTCCGCTCGTGTTTTCAAAAAGACCAGGGTTTTCGCTTTCCAGATGAGATTCGACAAGCACTTTTATCGCTTGCATTCTTGGTTCTTCTCTAACCTCGGGAAGTTGTGTTGGAATAACTTTCTTTTTCATGCCAAATTTCCTGATAATAAGTTCTCTATCAATTTCCTGCTCTTTCAAAAGAGTTAAGAGAATGGTTTTTAAAAACGGATGACCTGCTTCCGCTTCTAAATAATCTGTAATTTCATGGAGATAGGGGCGAATATTTTTCTCTTCTAGACTTGAAATGAGGAGCAGTTGTTCATTTAGATTATCATTTGCAAATAGGTTTAACTCTTGGACCGCTGTTTCCTCTGGTTCGATTTCCTCAAGATCTAGTTGACGATTCTCTGCCATTCTTCGGCTGAATTGAAGGATCGTTAGGAAATGATCATGTTTTTCCGGCGGAATCTCTTTTTCTTCTAAAAGTGCTTCGACGGTTGACACGATTTCATGATATTCATGGAGTTGGATCAGTACTGTCAAATAGAGATCGACCATCTGGAGGTAGTCACCAATCCCCTTATGGAGCATTTCCTTGGCGAGTTCTTTCGCTTTTTGAAAAGAAGCAGCTTCAAAATAAGCAAGAACCAGCCCAATCAAGACTTCATCATTGTCAGGGTCATATTCTCTTGCTTCCTCCAATAGATTGATCGCTTCGTTAAATTTTTTCTTCTCAAGGCTCTCGAGACCCTTGTTAGTTAATCTTTCTTCAAGTCCGGGAAAAAAGACTATATTATCTATTCGTTTCACAGGTTCCCTTTTTTTCATAAAAAAACCGTCCTTAGGATTGTCATGGGAATTAGTTTAGCATAAATAAAAGACAAAAAAAACTCACCGTCAAATGGTGAGTTTAAATTCAATATGTAGTGTTGATAGTAAAATTAGATGGCGTCCCAGGAGAGATTCGAACTCCCGACCCACGCCTTAGAAGGGCGTTGCTCTATCCAGCTGAGCTACTGGGACAAATATGTTGTTTAAGACAAGATTTATTATATTATCGTAATATCAAAAAGTCAACACACTTTCTAATATTTTTTATAAAAAGAAAAAAGAGAGAGGAATTCTCCCTCTTAATTATGACAATACAAACTCGCGGGCAAGTTCGGTAACCTCCTGGCCGCTTACTTCAAACACCGACATTTTAATTTTTTCAATCTGCAAATCCAGAATAATATAAGTTTTTTCAAAGCGTTCCCTCGGCAAGCGGATGCTGCCTGGATTTAAAAATAAGATCCCATCAATCACTTCCGCACCAAGGACATGTGAGTGTCCGAAACAGGCGATATTCGCGTTTACTTCCTGCGCTTTGTATTTTAAATTCATTAAGGAGGACTTAACCGAATACCGGTGGCCATGGGTAATAAAAAACCTCCGCCCAGCCACTTCAGAAATTGTCTCTAGTAGATATCCGCCCCCAAAATCACAATTTCCCATTACCGTTAGATAGCCGGAAATCGCTTCATCATCTGGAGATAATTCTGAATCACCGCAGTGAATCATTAAATCAACCTCATCCAGATGCCTTTCTCTTATTACACGGAGCTCCTTTGTTAATCCATGACTATCACTAACAATTAAAACTTTGCTCATTAACGCTCCGCACTTTCTAAAATAGAATCCATGACTACATCTAGTTTTTTCAAGGCATTCGCACGATGGCTGATCTTGTTTTTTTCTTCTGATGATAACTCGGCCATCGCTAAGCCCTTCTCAGGTACATAAAAAACCGGATCATAGCCAAACCCATTGGTACCTCTTCTCTCTTCAAGAATACGTCCTTCACAAGTGCCTGACACCGTTTTTGTTTCTTTGCCTGGAACTGCGACTGCCAAGGCACAGTAGAACCTTGCTGTCCGCTTCTCCTCAGGAATACCTTCTAATTCAGACAGTACTTTATCAGTATTGTTCTGGTCATTTTTTGGTTCACCCGCATAACGTGCTGAATAAATCCCGGGTCTCCCTTCAAGGGCATCCACGATCAAGCCTGAATCGTCGCCAATCACCATTTTCCCTAGTGCTTTGGAGACCGCCTCTGCTTTCAAAGTCGCATTTTCTTCAAATGTTGTGCCAGTTTCCTCAACATCAGAAATTTCTGGATAATCCAGCAAGGTACGAACCGTGATCCCTCGTGATGAAAAGATATGTTCAAATTCCTTCGCTTTTCCTGGATTTTTAGTTGCAATAATAACTTCTTTCATATTTGATCGCCTCTCATTTTTGTCTTCGCGACTCTATTTTTCGAGTAATTTCTTCACCCAGTACTGCTTTTTGGTGTTCAAAAAGTTCCATTAGTCCTTCTTGAGCAGCACCAAGCAGGCCTTGAAGCTGTTCGTAGGAGAAAGTCGCTTCCTCCCCTGTCCCTTGCAGTTCAACAAATTCTCCATTGCCCGTCATGACTACATTCATATCGACCTGGGCCTTAGAATCCTCAGCGTAGTTTAAATCCAGGACCGTTTGATTATTTAGCAGGATCCCGACACTTGTCGCCGCTAAATAATCCGTAATCGGGAATTTAGCAAAGGACTTTTTCTCGGAAAATGCATTTAAAGCGAGGGCCATTGCAACAAATGCTCCTGTGATTGAGGCTGTTCGAGTACCACCATCGGCCTGGATAACATCACAATCAATCCAAACTGTTTTCTCACCTAGAGCACTTAAATCGACGATTGCTCTAAGGGCGCGGCCGATTAGCCGCTGAATTTCCATCGTTCGACCGGAAACCTTTCCTTTAGAAGATTCGCGAATGTTTCTTGTTTCTGTTGCTCGGGGCAGCATAGAATACTCGGCAGTAATCCAGCCTTTGCCTTCCCCCCTCATAAAGTGAGGCACTCTGTCTTCGATGCTCGCTGCACAAATCACTTTTGTATTCCCTACAGAGATTAGGACAGATCCTTCGGGGTGCATTAAATAATTGGGTTCAATATGTATGGGTCTTAGTTGTAACGGCTCTCTACCATCAACACGCACCATTACTACCTCCTTTTATTATTGAATTGGTACATTCATTTTCTTAAATACCAAATAAAGAAGAGGCGGCATCCAAGCCAACCTCTTTCATTGTCACTATATAGTATAACAAAAATTATTTTTTAAAAACTACCTGTATTGACTTTTTCTGGACGAGTTACAGGTTCAGTTAATTTCTTCCCGCTATCATTTTTAATGTCTGCCTTACCCTTAACTTGAATAGCAACTTTTTCTACGCCCTCTTGCTCAGTTAGGGACAGCACTAGTGAATCTAATAAATGCTGTGAAATTTCCTTTTCTTTAAAGCTTCCAAAAATATTCTCATTAAAGTTCAAGGTGACTTTTCCATCTTCATATTTTGGAGCTTCAAGGAGCTCTACATCTGACATAAATTCAGATACTAGAGTTGATTTTTCACTTGGTCCTTTTATCAATTCATTAACGATAGCTACGTAGTTATCTTTTTCGTTATTGCTCACCCGGCGTGTGACAGGTACATAATAATAGGAGCCCTCTTCACCGCCAATATAATAAACAGTTACAGGTTTAGTATTGGTAATATCTGTAACATTCGTTGTATCAAGGTTGATTCCGGTTGCTCTGGAAAGATTTTCGCTTATCGGTGTACCGTTCACAGGCATTTCCGTCAAATCATGTCCATTCATTTTAAGTTTCACAGTTTTCACATTATCAAACTGTGTCAATGTCCAAGTGACAGATTGGAGAATTTTCATTTCATCTTCAGCTTGGTAATTCTTAAACTCTTTTGAAAAATTAACCGTTGCAACGCCATCTTTATCAATATTTACAGAAAGCTCCGTATCCTCTGGGAGAACCGCCCGGAAATCATTTGGGAGTAGATCAGTCACTGGACCATTTGCCACTAAATATTCAAGCGCCTGTTTAGCGACCGAACTGGTTTTCGGCAGATCCAATGTTTGCGGAACGACATAGCCGTCTTTATCTACCAGGTATAGTTCTGTTTTGACGGTGTTTGCCTGCGCCTCCTTACTTGCTTCTGTAGCGGTCGTTTTCTTACTTGTTGTATCCTCCTTGATCGTCACACTCTTTGGCGGATCGATTTTCTTTTCTGTTTCAGTCCCGAATAATCCACAACCTGACAGTAGAACTGATGATGTCAGCACAGTCGACACAAGGATCTTTGCTTTATTTTTAGACATAACTATTTCCCCCCTAAGACAGTTTGTACTAACATATATACGAGCCTTATGATAAATTAGACCGACTTATGAAAAAAAAGGTGTCAAAAAAAGGTGTCAGGCACCGCTCGTGGACAAATGTCCACGAGTGGTGCCTGACACCAACTATTTATAGTTTTATTTTTTTGACATCGGTAATTGGATATCCCAGCCACTGTGAGGCGATTTTTGAGAATATTCGTCTGGAACCAGTGGTGTAAAATTCATGCTCTGGATCTTCTTCGCATGTATCTAATAAACCATTGTACTGAAGGATTGCACTTATTTCATGTGCTGTCTCGTCACCCGAACTTATCACGCTGACAGACTCACCCATGACATTCTTTATCACAGGCTCTAACAGCGGATAATGTGTGCAGCCTAAAATCAGCGTATCCAATTTTTCATTGAGCATCGGCTTGAGGGCTTCGTCAACAATTCTTTCCGCAATCGGACCTGCAAATTCGTTACTCTCCACAAGCGGAACAAATTTTGGACAGGCATGTGCTTTAACAAAAAGCCGGCTATTTAACGACTTTAACGCTCTCTCGTATGCCCCACTTTTTACAGTACCCTCAGTGCCAATAATTCCAACACGATAATTTTTTGTCTTCTTAATAGCCGCTCGTGCTCCTGGATTAATTACCCCTAAGACCGGAATCGGCAATTCCTTACGAATCTCGTCTAATGCCGCAGCTGTAGCCGTATTACAGGCAATGACGAGCATTTTGATTTTTTTCTCTAGTAAAAAAGAGGTCATCTCCCATGTGAACCTCTTAACTTCCCTAGTTGTTCTCGGGCCATATGGGCAGCGCGCTGTATCTCCCAAATAGATGATTTTCTCATTTGGAAGCTGGCGCATCACCTCTTTAGCAACGGTTAATCCGCCAACGCCCGAATCTATCACACCAATAGCTTGTTTCAAAACCTATCGCCTCTTTTAACGCATTTCCTGATGCAATTTCGTTAAGCTTCTTTGAAGAACCTGAATTTCTTCCGGAGTGAAATCAACCAACACTTCTTCTAAGTAAACTTGACGCTTTTTAATTACTTCATCAATGATTCTTTTGCCCTCTTCAAGCAAATGTATTCTCACCACACGACGGTCGTTTGGATTTTTCACCCGTTCTACGAGGAGATTTTTTTCCATCCTGTCAACAAGATCTGTTGTCGTACTGCATGCCAAGTACATTTTAGTAGAAAGTTCCCCGATTGTCATGTCCCCATCTTCAAAGAGCCATTGCAAAGCAATAAATTGTGGAGGTGTAATTGTATAAGTACTTAACATTTCTCTTCCTTTTTGCTTAATGATGCCAGAAATGTAGCGTAAATCCTTTTCAATATTTGCAACAATTTCCCCATTTGCTCTTTGTGAATTCTCGAGTTTCATCTCAAACACTCCTATAAAAAGCTTTCTTTCCCTGAAACATTAATCTATATAAAAACTATTGTTCCTCATTGTCGTACTTCATGTTTCTTCTTATTTTCTACTTTTTTCTCCAAAAATTCAAGCTGAAACTATCAGAAAAATATTAGTTTGCCACTCTTTGGAGTATAATAAGGTAGAATTTGAATAATAAGCCAAAGGTGAGAAAAGAATGGAAATTGTAATTAGCACGTCAGCACTAAACTGGTTTAAAGAAGAGGTCGAATTAAAAAAAGGGGATAAAGTAAAGTTTTATCCGAAAGTATATGGAAACAGCCCTGTCCAAGAAGGGTTTTCGCTTGGTTTCACCGTAGATAATGATCCTATTGATATCATTGTGAAATACGAAGCAGAAGGTTTTTTATTTTATATTGAAGAAAGGGATTTGTGGTTTTTCAATCAACATGATTTGCATGTCGACTACAATGAACAAAGGGATGAAGTAGAATATAGTTACACCAAGTCGCAATCGCATAATTAGGGGAAAAATACAGTTCGCCGAATAAAATTAGTTTTCAGATTAACAATAATCCTAGTGTTAGTTATTAACACTAAAACTTCAATGTGGAGGGATTACTTTGAATATATCTTACGGCTTATTTTCAACCATACTCATTCTGGGACTTAGAGCGGCATTCTTATTAAGTAATCTATCCTCGTGGTTTAAAAGGATGGTAAGAATACCTGCTTTTAATTAAGCAGAGAAGTATTTTCAAGTATCATTAATCCGCATTGTAACAAAAAAGGTAAGCATTTCGATTCGAGAATGCTTACCTTTTTATGTTTATCTATTCAAAATTAAACCGGCCTCCCAAGAAGGATGCCGGTCAATGTTAAAGTTCTAGCTCTCCCATCCGAAGGAGCTCTACAACTGCTTGTGAACGCCCCTTGACACCAAGCTTTTGCATGGCATTTGAAATGTGATTCCGAACCGTTTTTTCGCTTATAAATAATTCACCAGCGATTTCTTTCGTTGTTTTGTCTTGTACTAATAACTCGAATACTTCTCTTTCACGTTTGGTGAGTAACGGCTTATGATTATAAACATTCTCCTTCAAGTACTGTAACCCTCCTTGCCTTCGCCAGTTATGAACACGGGGTGGGTATATATTTAGTCAACATATCTTATGTGAACAATACAAATGTAGTGACTATATTTACTGAAAGGAGATTGATTTTTGTAAAAAAAAGCTCCTAATCCCTAGGAACTTTTGAGTGATGCATAAATAATATATCGCTTTGGTGCATTCCCTACATAACTAAAGGGATAACAGGTGGTTAAAATTAATTCCTCTTTCTCGTGTTGGAGCGTAATAACGCTCGTATCATCAGCCTGGACAATCTTCGTATCAATGATTTCATAAGTATATGAACCATACGGCATTTCCATTTTTAGCGAATCACCAAGCTTTAACTCTCCTAATTTACGAAAAACGGTGTCACGGTGTCCCGATAAAACAATTTGCCCTTGATCACCAGGAAAATAGGCACCCTTATAATGACCGACGCCTTTTTCGAGGTCATCTGGATCCGTTCCTTCAACAATAGCTAACTCTGCCTTAATTTTTGGAATGGCTAATAGTCCGACTGTTTCCCCCATATTAGGAGGAGGACTGTTTTCACCCCTCTTTTTAGGAGCAACAGCAGGCTGATCGGCAATTAGTTCCTTCGCTTCCTGGAGCGATGCATGGGTTTGCGTCTTCACATTGATAAATTGCCAGAGCCAAATCCCTACTAAAACGAATCCTGTCAAAATAATGAACAGCGGAAATTTATATTTCACCTCTAAAAACCATCCTTTTCTACCGGGCTCGGGCTTTACATTAATAAGAGTATAACAAACAGCAGCCGAAAGAACCAATGCAATTATTCGCCCATATACGACAAAAAACCTTCTTTTCCAGATAAGAAAAGAAGGTTTTTCATTTTATTAAGCGTGGTCACTTCCAAAGAAGCTTCTGAAAGCTTGAATGGTTGTATCACGGTTCAATGCAGCAATAGAAGTTGTTAATGGAATACCTTTTGGACAAGATTGAACACAGTTTTGTGAATTACCACAGTTAGCAAGTCCGCCATCGCCCATAATCGCTTCAAGTCGTTCTGCCTTATTCATAGCACCCGTTGGATGTGCGTTGAAAAGACGAACCTGTGAAAGCGGCTGTGCACCAATAAAGTTTGATTTGCTATTTACGTTCGGGCAAGCCTCAAGACATACGCCACAAGTCATACATTTAGAAAGTTCATATGCCCATTGACGCTTTGTCTCAGGCATACGTGGACCAGGTCCTAAATCATAGGTCCCATCAATAGGAATCCAAGCTTTTACTTTCTTTAAGGCATCAAACATTCTGCTACGGTCAACCTGAAGGTCACGTACCACAGGGAATGTTTTCATTGGCGCTAATCGAATTGGCTGTTCCAACTGATCGATCAGTGCTGAACAAGATTGACGCGGTTTGCCGTTGATGACCATCGAACAAGCCCCGCAGACTTCTTCTAAACAGTTCATATCCCAGGTAATTGGGGTAGATGCTTGTCCTTTTGCATTGACAGGATTTTTACGGATTTCCATTAACGCCGAAATAACATTCATATTCGGGCGATAGGGAACCTCAAATTCCTCCTCATAAGGAGCAGCATTTTCGTTATCTTGACGTGAAATAATAAATTTCACCATTTTTTTATCAGACATTTTTTCTACTCCCCCTTAACTTTTTGCGTAATTGCGTTCGCGTGGCTTAATCAATGAAACATCAACATCTTCGTAATGGAAAGCCGGTGCTGAAGAACTGTCAACAAATTTCGCCATTGTTGTTTTCAAGAATTCTTCATCATTACGTGTAGGGAAGTCAGGCTTATAATGTGCACCACGGCTCTCATTCCGGTTGTATGCACCGATCGTAATAACACGAGCCAATTGCAGCATGTTTTGTAATTGACGAGTAAAGGCTGCCCCTTGGTTACTCCATTTAGATGTATCATTAATGTTAATCTTTTTGTAACGTTCTAGTAGTTCTTGAATTTTCTCGTCCGTTTTTAATAGTCTGTCATTGTGGCGAACAACCGTTACATTATCCGTCATCCATTCGCCAAGCTCTTTATGAAGAATATAAGCATTTTCATTTCCATCTAGAGACATAACAGCATTCCACTTATCTTCTTGTTCTTTAACATGACGGTCAAATACTGTAGAAGATACGGCATCAGAACTCTTTTCAAGACCCTTGATGTATCTCACTACATTTGGACCAACGACCATTCCACCGTAAATGGCGGAAAGCAAGGAATTGGCACCTAAACGGTTCGCACCATGTTGTGAGTAATCACATTCACCAGCTGCAAATAGCCCTGGAATGTTTGTCATTTGATCATAATCAACCCAAAGGCCACCCATTGAATAGTGAACAGCTGGGAAGATTTTCATTGGAACTTTACGAGGGTCATCACCCATAAACTTTTCATAAATCTCGATAATACCACCGAGTTTAACATCTAATTCATGTGGATCTTTATGAGAAAGATCAAGATATACCATGTTCTCGCCATTGATTCCGAGTTTTTGGTTTACACATACATCGAAAATCTCACGTGTTGCAATATCACGTGGTACGAGGTTTCCATAGGCAGGATATTTTTCTTCAAGGAAGTACCAAGGCTTTCCATCTTTATATGTCCAAACACGTCCACCTTCACCACGAGCCGATTCACTCATTAAGCGAAGTTTATCATCGCCAGGAATGGCAGTCGGGTGGATTTGAATCATTTCTCCATTCGCATAATAAGCGCCCTGCTGGTAAACGATTGAAGCAGCAGAACCTGTATTAATAACAGAGTTAGTTGATTTTCCAAAAATAATCCCAGGGCCTCCTGTAGCCATGATGACGGCATCGCCTGAGAAGGATTTAATTTCCATTGTTTTTAAGTTTTGAGCAACAATCCCACGGCACACACCATCGTCATCAACAACTGCACCTAGGAATTCCCAGCCCTCATATTTCGTTACAAGACCTGCCACTTCTTCACGGCGAACTTGTTCATCTAATGCATAAAGTAACTGTTGACCAGTGGTTGCTCCAGCAAATGCAGTACGGTGATGCTGTGTTCCACCAAAGCGGCGGAAATCAAGTAATCCTTCAGGAGTACGGTTAAACATAACTCCCATACGGTCCATTAAGTGAATAATTCCAGGTGCTGCATCACACATTGCTTTTACTGGCGGCTGGTTAGCCAAGAAATCTCCACCATAAACAGTGTCATCAAAGTGAATCCATGTGGAATCGCCTTCACCTTTTGTATTTACCGCTCCATTAATACCACCCTGGGCACAAACAGAGTGAGAGCGTTTAACAGGTACTAAAGAAAACAATTCTACTGGTGTTCCTGTTTCTGCAACCTTAATCGTTGCCATTAAGCCAGCTAAACCGCCGCCGACTACGATCACCTTACCTTTACTCATTTGTGACTCACTCCCTTAATCCAAAATCCAATATTTTTCCGATCAATCATGTGATTTATTATACAAAAGCTAGTAGTGTTGTTACACCAACATAAGATAGAGCCAAGAAAATCACGATTGTCACGTATGTAGAAATCACTTGAGATCGTGGGGATACAGTGATGCCCCAACTAACCAAGAATGACCACAATCCATTTGCAAAGTGGAAAATCGCTGAAATAATACCAATAACATAAAAACCAAACATGAATGGTGATGAAAGAATATCTTGCATCATTTGGAAGTTAACTTCGTGTCCAAATGCGGCCGCGATACGAGTTTCCCATACATGCCATGTGATAAAAATTAGAGTTATCACACCAGACACACGTTGGAGCAAAAACATCCAGTTTCTGAAAAAGCCATATTGACTTGCATTGTTTTTAGCTGTAAAAGCGATATACAGCCCATAGATTGCATGGAATAAAATCGGTAAATAAATAATTACAGTTTCTAAAACATAGCGAAATGGAAGATTCCCCATAAAGTTCGCAGCTTTGTTGAAGGATTCTACCCCTTCTGTTGCATAGTGGTTCACAACCAGATGCTGCATCACGAAGATACCGATTGGAATAACCCCAAGCAACGAATGCAATCTCCGATAAACAAACTCTCGATTACCCGCCATAAATTTACCCCCCTATAATGTTTAAAAAAATGATGTTCAGTTTCTATCAATTTAATTCCCTTATTGTCGAAACTTCGCACCACTGTGACAATTATGTGACATGTCCATTTTACTCCCATCAGTTAAGAGCGTCAAGAAAACGGATACACATCACTCGCATAAAACTAAAATTTTTTAAATATATTGATATTATAATAATTTATATATCCTCGCTAAAAAAATGGGTTTTTTCTCAACATTTCTTGAATTCCTTCAATTAATTACCAAGAAAAAACGGTTGTTATTATTTCTTTATCGGGAATGATAATTATCATGAAAAACAAGGTAAGATATTGCAAAATAACAAAAAATAAAGCTAAATTTGATTCATAATAACTAGAAAAACTGTACTGAAAATTAACAAAAAGCGTATATAATAGAATGATAGAAAGAGGGGAAGCTTGTGAATAATAGTACAGTTATGAATGAAATGATTGATACTGATGAACCAAAAACCATATCCATCTTCGGCTATGAATTAATCAGGGAAGTTCTTTTGCCTGAGATTTTAGGGAAAGATACACCTGAAATTTTATATTGGGCCGGAAAACGACTTGCACGAAAATATCCATTACTGGATCTAGAACAGATTATTGATTTCTTTGCAAAGGCCTCATGGGGCCAGTTGGAACTTGTGAAAGAAAATAAAACAGATTTCCAATTTGAATTAATTAGTCCGCTCATTGTTTCACGAGTTAAGTCCAAGGCTGAACATTTTTTCCAACTCGAAGCAGGATTCCTGGCTCAACAAATTGAAATGCAAAAAGAAGCCAACGCCGAAACCTTCGAACATCCAGTCAAAAAATCCAATAAAGTTGTTTTCACAGTGAAATGGGAAAAAAACTAATCGAAAATGGTGTCAGGCACCGAATAGTGCCTGACACCATTCTTTTTTATTGAACTGCAAGTCCGAATGCTTCGTGTAAAGCTTCTACGGCTTTTAACATATTTATTTCTTCTACTACGGCCGAAACTTTAATTTCTGATGTGCTGACCATTTTGATTTGGATGTTGTTTGCGGCGAGTACCTCAAACATCTTTGCTGCGACACCAGGGTTGGAGATCATCCCTGAACCGACGATCGACACCTTCGCTAATTTGTTTTCAGCATCAATTTGCTCATAATTTAGCACTGCTTTATTGTCTTCTAGGACCTTTAATGTTTCTAATAGATCATCCGTATGAATAGAGAATGACAAATTCGCAGAACCACCCTCTGTTGTGCTCTGGATAATAATATCCACATTTAGATGATTTTCAGCAAGTGTTGTAAAGATGGTAGATAGACTGGTTAATGAATTGGCCAATCCTAATACTGTTACTTTTGTTATTTCGTCTTCAAATGCGACTCCGCGGACTACTAAGTTTGGTTCCATTGCTGCTTCCCCCTCAATAACTGTTCCTTCTGTCTTCTCCATGCTCGAACGAACTTCAAGCCGAACTTGATAATTTTTAGCAAATTCCACTGCTCGTGGATGAAGTACACCTGCACCCAAATTAGCTAACTCGAGCATTTCATCGTACGATACTGATAAGAGCTTGCGAGCACTCTTCACATATCTTGGATCCGTTGTAAAAACTCCCGTTACATCAGTATAAATGTCGCATTTATCTGCCTTAAGGGCTGCAGCGAGAGCAACGGCTGTAGTATCGGAACCACCGCGGCCAAGTGTGGTAATTTCACCGTCTTCGGTGATTCCTTGGAATCCTGCAACAATAACCACCTTGCCGGATTCAAGTTGTGATTCAATCGCTGCAGTTTTAATATTAGAAATCCGGGCATTCCCATGGACTGGTTCTGTCATAATACCAGCCTGCCAGCCAGTAAAGGAAACGGCATCAAGCCCTTGCTGGTTGAGAGCCATGGACAGTAACGAAATCGTTACTTGTTCCCCAGTCGATAACAGCATGTCCATTTCTCGTTTATTAGGCTGCGCTGAAATTTCCTTTGCTAAACCGACGAGTGTATCCGTCGATTTACCCATTGCAGAAACAACAACCACCACATTATTTCCCCGGTCAACTTCACCTTTTACACATGACGCGACATTTAAAATTCTTTCTACATTAGCAACCGAAGTGCCTCCGAATTTTTGTACAATTATCCCCATGTTTGTTTTCCCCTTCTCTAGAAGTAATTCATATTTTCCCCAATTAAACACAAAAAAGCAATGAGAAGGGCATCTCATTGCTTAAAACACGAAAAAAATTCTCGCACCTACAATGTAAGATAGCTCTCCAAGACATTAGTCTTGACAATCCAGCATTTATTCAATACGGGACCAGCAAAGAAAGTTATGAGACCATCTTTACTTCGGCGAACATCCCCTTTCATGATCCGTCTCAGAAGCTCATCCTTCTCAGAACCACTACTCTTGAAGCTCGCACCTCTACCTTCACTTTAATACGTAAAAGTGATAGTAAATTAAATTTTCACTAATTATAGCATGTTCCTTTTTTTCTGACAATCACTAGGATTGAAGTTTTTTGATTAACTCTTCGGCAACATTCATTGGAATTCCAATATTTATGAATTCATCCTTACTTGCTTCTTTCATTTTTTTCACCGAGCCGAACTGTTTTAACAATAACTTTTTCCGTTTCTCCCCAATCCCCGGAATATCATCAAGCAAGGATTGAAACGCAGTTTTTCCGCGCAGTTGGCGATGGAAGGTGATTGCAAAACGGTGGACTTCATCTTGAATCCTTTGGAGTAAATAAAACTCCTGGCTGTTCCGCCCGAGCGGAACAATTCCTAATGGATTGCCATACAGCAATTGTGATGTCCGGTGCTTTTCGTCTTTTACGAGTCCAGACAGTGGAATATCTAACCCTAATTCATTTTCCAATACGTCACGTACGGCTTCAACATGCCCTTTTCCACCATCGATGATGATTAAATCAGGCAGAGGAAGTTCCTCTTTTAACGCACGTGAGTACCTTCTTCTTGTTACTTCCCGCATCGATTCATAATCATCCGGCCCTTGAACGGTTTTGATTTTATATTTACGGTATTCTCGATGATTCGCCTTGCCATCAATGAAAACCACCATCGCTGATACAGGGTCCGTCCCTTGGATGTTAGAGTTATCAAAAGCTTCGATTCGGTGCGGCGTATAGATTCCCAGTAATTCTCCCAGATTCTCAACTGCCTTAATGGTTCGATTTTCATCCTTTTCAATCAGTGAAAATTTTTCATTCAGTGCAATTTTTGCATTTTTAATCGCCAATTGCACAAGATCCTTTTTTTGTCCACGTTGGGGCTGCAGCACTTTAACTTCTAACAGTTGTTCAGCTAAACTTAACTCGACATTATCTTGGATGAGAATTTCTTTCGGCTTAAAGTGATTGGCTTTCGAATAAAATTGACCGAGGAATGTTAAGATTTCTTCCTCTGGCTCATTATAGACGGGGAACATGGAAACATCCCGCTCAATTAGTTTTCCTTGGCGGACAAAAAAGACCTGTACACACATCCAGCCTTTATCGACTGCATAGCCAAATACATCGCGGTCTGTAAAATCGGTCATCGTAATTTTTTGCTTTTCCATAATCGTTTCAATATGAATGATTTTGTCACGATAGTCTTTTGCTCGTTCAAAGTCTAATTCCTCTGACGCAGCAGCCATTTTTTCCTTAAGCTCTTTTTTTATTTCATTATAACCACCATTTAGAAAGCGGGTGATTTCATCCGTCATTTGTTTATACTGTTCTTCCTGAACTTCATTTACACATGGTGCCAGGCACTGTCCTAAATGATAGTATAAACAGACCCTCTCCGGCAGTGTTGAACATTTACGGAGCGGGTAGATTCGGTCTAGAAGCTTTTTGGTTTCATTCGCAGCTGTCACATTGGGGTATGGACCAAAATATTTCCCTTTATCCTTTTTTACTTTTCTTGTGATAATAAGTTTAGGATGCTTTTCCGCTGTCAACTTAATAAACGGATACGTTTTATCATCCTTCAGCATGATATTGTATTTCGGATCATACTTTTTAATAAGATTAAGTTCCAGCAGAAGTGCTTCAATATTCGAAGAGGTGACGATATATTCAAAGTCCTCAATTTCATTGACAAGTCTTAATGTCTTCCCATCGTGCGATCCAGTAAAATAGGAACGGACACGATTTTTTAATACTTTTGCTTTTCCGACATAAATAATCGTTCCCTGACGGTCTTTCATTAAGTAGCAGCCAGGCTGATCCGGCAGCAGCGTCAGTTTTTGCTTAATTGTTTCATTCATTCCGGCCACTCCCTCCCGTCTTATATATAATCTACTGTTAAAATATTAAAGGAAACTGCGCATAATTGAAAGTAGTAGTCTCTTGGAAAAAGAACAAAAAGCGCAAGCGCCCGTTTAGCGGCGTATGGACTGGAGCGCTCCAACCGAGATAAAGGAAACACGGAGCTCAAGTCGATTCGATGTTGACTTATCGTAGGGCGGAGAGCGAAGTACACTAGCCGTTGGGCGCTGGAGCTGGATTCAGAGAACTAATTAAATTTATCAACAATTAATTATTTTATAATTTCCTATACAGAAAAAAAACCTTAGCTGGGTTATTTCCAAGCTAAGGCATTTTCATTTTATTTACACGTGTTTTTCTAAAACACTTGCTAGTGCATCTTTTGGTTGGAAGCCGACAACTTTGTCAACAACTTCGCCATTTTTCATCACTAATAAAGTTGGGATGCTCATTACACCAAAGTTTGCTGCAGTTTGCGGGTTATCATCCACATCAAGTTTAGTGATTTTTACTTTATCGCCCATTTCTAAATCAAGTTCTTCAAGAACGGGAGCGATCATTTTACAAGGTCCGCACCATGGTGCCCAAAAATCTACAAGAACAAGGCCTGAACCAGTTTCAGCCGAAAAGTTTTGATCAGTTAAATGTGAAATTGCCATTTATATTGCCCTCCTAATGATTACTGAGTTACTATCGAAAGTATAACAAAGTTTGAAAAATCAAGCTAATAAATTGCTTAGCCACATCGTTAATTCTTCCCAAGTATGAACCTAAGTATCCGAAAAATTAAGCGAGCGGAGACCTTCCGCTCGCTTTTCTAATGTCTAGTTATAGTAACTAAACACTTCCGCTCTTCTTATTATGAGTGTACCTTCAATTTTTTAAACTCTTCAGTTAATAATGGTACTACTTCAAATAAATCGCCGACGATTCCATAATCTGCTACTTTGAAAATATTTGCTTCTGGGTCCTTGTTAATAGCAACGATTACCTTTGAGTTGGACATTCCCGCTAAGTGTTGAATAGCTCCAGAAATACCACAGGCAATGTAAAGGTCTGGTGTGACAACTTTGCCAGTCTGGCCAATTTGCAGCGAGTAATCGCAATAGTCAGCATCACAGGCACCACGGGAAGCACCTACCGCTCCGCCTAGGACGGCTGCAAGTTCTTTAAGTGGCTGGAATCCATCCGCACTTTTTACACCGCGGCCTCCTGAAATAACCACTTTTGCTTCACTTAGGTCAACCCCCTCGCTCGCTTTTCTGACGACCTCTTTAATTATTGCACGAAGGTCTTTGATTTCTACAGAAAGGGTTAATACATCGCCGCTTCTGCTATCATCTTTTTCTAATGGGGTGATGTTATTTGGTCGTACTGTTGCGAAAATTAAGCCCTCTGTAACAATTTTCTTTTCAAAGGCTTTACCGGAATAAATCGGTCTTGTGAACACAACATTACCACCTGCTACTTCAACAGCTGTGGCGTCGGAAATTAAACCTGATGCTAATTTTCCGGCAATTCTTGGGGAAAGATCTTTACCTAATGAGGTATGACCCATAACCAATCCTTCTGGTTTTTCTTGGTCGAGCACCGCTAAAAGTGCTTGAGCGTAACCATCCGATGTATAAAGTTTTAATTTCTCATCTTCAACCACAACCACACGGTCCGCACCAAATTGGATTAACTCAGTCGATAGAGCGCTTACAGAATCGCCCACTAAAACACCAACAACTTCTCCGCCCTCAGCAACTGTTTTTGCTGCTGCAATCGCTTCGAATGATACATTACGTAATGAACCGTCACGAACTTCTCCTAAAACTACTACTTTTCTTGACATTCCATATACCTCCTGAGAACAAAATTTGTATTAAACCAGTTAGATTACTTTTGCTTCGGTATGAAGAAGATGAACAAGTTCTTTTACTTGATCATTTAAATCGCCAGCCAAAACGCGGCCTGCTTCTTTCTTAGGCGGTAAATAAATTTCGATCGTTTTTGTTTTTGCTTCCACATCGTCTTCTTCAAGGTCTAGGTCATCTAATTCTAATTCTTCAAGCGGCTTCTTCTTTGCTTTCATGATTCCTGGTAAGGATGGGTAGCGCGGCTCGTTTAGACCTTGTTGAGCTGTAACTAACAGCGGAAGGCTGGTTTCAATAACTTCTGAATCACCTTCTACGTCGCGGGTAACGGTTACATTTGTTCCGTCAATTTCTAACTTAGTAATAGTTGTTACATAAGGGATGTTTAACAGTTCTGCAACACGTGGTCCCACTTGGCCTGTTCCACCGTCAATCGCTACATTGCCGCCAATAATTAAATCCGCATCTTTATCTTTTAGATATTCAGCGAGGATTTTTGCTGTAGTAAATTGATCTCCGCCTTCAACATCATCCTCCGTATTAATAAGGACTGCTTTATCTGCACCCATTGCTAGCGCAGTACGTAATTGCTTTTCTGCTTCTTCAGTTCCAACAGAAATAACGGTAACTTCTCCACCCTTAGCATCGCGAACTTGGATTGCTTCTTCAATTGCATATTCATCATACGGATTGATGATAAATTCAGCACCATCCTCATTAATTTTTCCAGCAGAAATCGAAATTTTTTCCTCGGTATCAAAGGTTCTTTTCATTAATACATAAATATTCATGATTTCCCTCCTAATAAAATTTCGAGCATTCGCTCAGTTTGAAAGATTAAGAAAATTACTTATAAAAAAAAGGGCTTCCTTTACAATTATACCTGCAAAGATATGTTTATTCACCCTTAAAATGTGGTTCTCTTTTTTCAATAAAGGCTTGAATGCCTTCTTTTCCATCGTTAGAAATAAACACTTCACCAAATAACTCAGATTCTCTTTTGGATCCTTCGTAGAAATCGTCCGTTTTTGCATAATTTAACAATTCAATCGCTGCTTTAATGGACCCAGGACTTTTTTTCGCAATTTTTCCTGCTAGCTTTAACGCCTCTTCGACTACTTCTGTTTCGGGAAAGGCACGATTCGCTAAACCAAATTGGACTGCTTCAACACCTGTGATTGGCTCAGAAGTGAACAGCATTTCCGCAGCTCTTGCCACGCCCACATATTTAGGAAGGCGCTGCGAACCAGCGAATCCTGGAATTAAGCCAAGCTGTAATTCAGGCAGACCTAGTTTGGCCTTTTCACTAACATAGCGGATATGGCATGCCATTGCTAGTTCAAGCCCCCCGCCAAGCGCTGCTCCATGGATTGCAGCAATAATCGGTTTCGGGAATTTTTCCATTCGGTCAAATAAGTCTTGTCCAAACTTCCCAAGATTAGAAAATCCTTCAGAAGTAGTAACCGTGGTAAATTCCTTAATATCTGCACCTGCAGAGAAAAAGCGCCCTTCCCCATGAATGACAATCACTCTGATCTCGCGATTAGGTTCAATTTCATCGAGCACAGTTGACAATTCCCTTAATAGTCCTGAGGAAAGGGCGTTTGCCGGTGGACGATCAATTGTGATTGTGGCAATACTGTCCTGAAAAGACCATTTTAAGTATTCCATTGGAATTCCCCCTATTTTCATATTTACCGGCTTCCACAGCCATTAATCAAGAGGTGATGGACTGGAGATGCCAGTGCAACTAGATCGTACTTTTCCTCGTTCATCACCCACGATGTCACAGTTTCATCGATTGTACCGAAAATCATTTGCCTGGCCAATCGAATATCGAGGTCGCTGGAAAACTCTCCGCTTTCCTTCCCTTCAATAACAATCTTATCGATTACCTGCAGGTAACCTTTTAGAACATTATTAATTCGGAGCCGCAAATCCTTATTCGATTGCCGTAACTCCAACTGTGTCACGATTGCCATGTGATGGTCTTCAGAAAGCATACTAAAATGAGCTTTTACCATCATTAATAACTTCTCTGCCGCTGTCCCTTTTCCTGCTATCATTGTATCTATTTTTTCAATGAAACTTCCCATTTTTTCTTCAAAGAGAGAGATAAGGATGTCTTCCTTGTTTTTAAAATATAGATATATGGTTCCATCAGCCACTCCAGCTTGCTTAGCAATTTTTGAAACTTGTGCTTGATGGTAGCCATTTTCTGCGATCACAATCACCGCAGCTTCAATAATTTGCATGTATTTTGGCCTGCTTTTTTTCAACTATATCCCTCCTTTGAAAGAAAGTTTCGTTCAGTTAATACGGTTAATATTGTTAGGCTGTGTTATACTTGTCTGTTGATTTCCGTCCCAGGCACTTTGCTTTCCGCGGGAGTCTTCGTGCCTTCCACTGCAATCAACAGAGTTCAAAAATCAGCATTAACCATTAACACAGTCTATTATTAAAAAAGAAAAATATGAATGAACAATCATTCATATTTTAATAATAGTTATTATCTCTTGATCTGTCAAGATATCTCATTACCTTTTCTTATTCATGACAGATGGACAGGCTTATTCTGTCAAAAAAAAGAGGTAACACTTATGCGTGTTTTTGGTTTTCTTCTTCTATTTTTTGTTTCTCTTCTTCAACTAGCATCCTTCTTAAAATTTTCCCTACAGCGGTTTTGGGCAATTCTTGTCTAAATTCATAGTATCTCGGTGCCTTGTATGCTGCAAGATATTTTCGTGAAAATTGGTTCATTTCTTCTTCCGTAACCGATGAACCTTCTTTTAAGACAATATAAGCCTTAACCGTTTCTCCGCGGTACGGATCGGGTATTCCTGCTGCGACTGCTTCAACCACATCCGGATGTTCATATAATACTTCCTCTATCTCTCTTGGATAGATATTATACCCGCCAGCGATAATCATATCCTTTTTGCGGTCAACTACATAGAAATAGCCATCTTCATCCATATAGCCAAGGTCACCTGTATATAACCATCCATCATGCAAGACTTCCTTTGTATCCTCTGGACGATTCCAGTACCCTTTCATGATTTGCGGCCCTTTTATTACGATTTCTCCAATTTCCTTTATCGGCACTGGTTCACCTGTGTCTGTTGATACAACCTTTACTTCTGTATCTGGCCACGGCACACCAATACTGCCTTTTACTCGAGGGGCATCCCATAAAAAGTTCGCATGTGTGACTGGAGAGGCTTCCGTTAGCCCATAACCTTCAACAAGTTTTCCACCCGAAACGTTTTCAAACTTCTCTTGTACCTCGACTGGAAGTGCGGCTGAGCCACTGATACAAGAATGAATCGATGATAAATCATATTTTTTCAATTCAGGATAGTTTAAGATACCAATATAAATGGTTGGTGCACCTGGGAACACTGTCGGGCGCTGTTTGTGTATGGTCTTCAATGTTGTCTCAACATCAAATTTAGGTAATAAGATCATTTTGTTTGCCTGCATTACTGATAAAATGAGCACAGTTGTCATGCCATACACGTGGAAGAACGGGACGATTGCGAGAACTGATTCTTCACCTGGCTTGAATTTGTACAGCCAGGCCTGGCACATCTTGGTATTTGCAATTAAATTCTTATGGGTGAGCATGACGCCTTTCGGAAATCCTGTTGTTCCTCCTGTGTATTGAAGGAGTGCAACATCTTCCTCAGAATTGAATTCAACCTGCTTCACTTTTTGTCGCTTCATTTTTACTATTTCCGAAAGTAAATGTGTACTTCCTCCGTGCTTTACATTCACGACAATTCCATATTGTTTTTTCTGGATGAAGGGATAAATTAGATTTTTAGGGAATGGTAAGTAGTTCTTGATAACGGTTACAATTATATGTTGTAAATCTGTTTGCGGCATCACTTTAGATACGCGTGGATAGAGGATGTCGAGTGTAATGATTGCCTTTGCGCCTGAATCTTTCATCTGATATTCTAATTCACGTTCCGTATATAACGGATTCGTTTGAACAACAATTCCGCCTGCTATTAATATCCCAAAATAACTTATCACAGCCTGTGGTGTGTTAGGCAGCATGATTGCAACCCGATCACCTTTTGATAGACCTAGGTTTTCCTGCAAATAACCGGCAAACTTCATGGCATCTTCATAAAGCTGTTTATAGGTGATGTCTTTTCCCAAAAAATGAATCGCTATTTTTTCAGGGTATTGCTCTGCAGAATTCACTAAGTATTGCTGAACAGGCTCTCTGGAGTACTCGAGTGTGGCAGGTATTTCTTTTGGATACAGTGCTAGCCAAGGTTTTGCTTCATACATAATATCCCCCTTTTCTATGTGGATAATTATAAAAATTCAAACTTCTCTTCTATTATATTACAGTACTACACATTAAACAATTGACGATAAAGTTAAAAAATCACCGCTGATTGTTCCTCAGCGGTGATTCTGACTTACGCAAAAAATAACATATAGATCAAACCGATTAGCAAAAACAAGCCGCATAATCCGAGAAGTATCTTAGCTAATGTCTCCACTTTTTATTCTCCCCTTACGTAATACCTGCACCAATGACAATCGATAAACCAATCGAGATCACCAGCGAAATCAACCCAACTGCCCGATTATCATTTTGAATTTCTTCGTCAATTTTAAATTTTGGCGTTAAAAATTCAAAGATAAAATAACCCACAACTAATAACAAAAATCCATAAATTCCCCAGCCAATCATGGAAAGCAGGGAATTGTTCTGCTCGATTGTACAGCGGAAGATATTGGCCACCCCCAATATTTTCCCCCCCGTTGCCATCGCCACAGCCAAATTTCCTTTTTTGATTTCTTCCCAATTTTTATATTTGGTCACCATTTCAAAAATAGCTAAAAAGACGACCAAACATAAAATGACTACACTATAATTAGCAGCTATTTGAATATATTCGTTCTCCCAAAACTGGTCCATTGCCAAAACTCCCCGGACATTATTTAAACTCTACGATGGTTACGCCTGATCCGCCTTCCCCAGCTTCTCCAAAGCGAATTTTTTGGACAGATCGATGGTTTCTTAAGTATTCCTGAACACCCTGTCGCAGCGCACCCGTTCCTTTACCGTGGATGATTGATACACGTGGATAACTGGAAAGCAGCGCATCATCAATATACTTTTCCACCTTAAGGAGAGCATCTTCATACCTCTCGCCGCGAAGGTCTAATTCCAGTTTAACATATGAATCCCGGCCTTTTACAATCGCCATCGGTTTGGTTTCGACCTGTTTCGGGGTGCTCATATATTCCATATCTTTTTCTTTTACTTTCATTTTGAGAATTCCGATTTGTACCTGCCATTCATTCGAAGAAACTCTTTCAACCAGTGTGCCTTTTTGGTCAAAGGTAAGTACTTTTACCTCATCGCCAGGCATATACGTATGTTTCTTCGTTTTTTTATTTGTGAGTTTAGCAGCGGATTTTGGTATTTCTGGTGCAGCCTCTTCTAAGCGCCGTTTTGCTTCAATTAATTCATGTTCCTTAATATCGGCATGCTTTTCCGTACGCATTTTGCGAAGATCTCGGATGACCCGTTCAGCCTCACTCTTTGCCTCGTCAACGATTTCTCCAGCTTTTTCTGCGGCCTTTTCAAGCATCGAGTCTTTTTTCTCGTAAAATTCCATTAGTTGTTTTTGCAAGTCTTGATGGAGTTTCTCAGCAGACTTTAAATAATCACGAGCTTCCTCTCGCTCTTTTTCTGCCAGTCGTTTACTGTCTTCCAGTGATGAAATCATCTTATCAATTTGGTTCGTATCTTCACTTACATGCGAGCGAGCCGCCTCGATGACCCGTTCATTTAAGCCGAGGCGTTTGGAGATTTCAAACGCGTTGCTCCGCCCTGGAACTCCTAATAACAATTTATAAGTAGGGCTTAATGTTTCCACATCAAACTCGACACTCGCATTCAAGACACCCTCACGGTTATACCCATATGCTTTTAACTCTGGGTAATGTGTCGTTGCAATGACTCTAGCACCCCGCTTGTGGACCTCATCCAAAATGGAAATCGCCAAGGCCGCACCTTCCTGTGGGTCGGTGCCTGCCCCGAGTTCATCAAATAGTACAAGACTATTAAAATCGACGCGGTTTAAGATATCCACGATATTAACCATATGGGATGAAAAGGTACTTAAGCTTTGTTCGATGGACTGTTCATCGCCAATATCAGCATAAACTGCATCAAAAACGGCAAGCTCTGAGCCGTCATAAGCCGGAATTTGCAAACCAGCCTGGGCCATTAATGTACACAAGCCAAGTGTTTTTAGGGTGACCGTTTTTCCACCTGTATTCGGACCTGTGATAACAATTGTTGTAAACTCTTTTCCTAACATGATATCGTTGGCCACAACTTCTTCGATTGGAATAAGTGGATGTCTTGCCTTATATAAAGCAATTCTTCCTTCATTATTCATGATCGGCATGGACGCCTTTATACGTTTTCCATACCTTGCTTTTGCAAAAATAAAATCTAAATTGGCAAGGACCTCGACGATGACTTTAAGTTCACTCTCGTGTTCTGCCGCTGCGGCCGATAACTCTGTTAGAATCCTATCGATCTCGAGTTGTTCCTTCACACGAATATCCTGGAGTTGATTGTTTAATTGGACAATCACTTGCGGTTCTATAAAAAGGGTTTGTCCTGATGCGCTTTGGTCATGAATAATCCCGCCGTAATGGCCGCGATACTCCTGCTTAACAGGAATGACAAACCTGTCATTTCGAATCGTGACAATTGCGTCGGAAAGCATTTTGCTGGCATTCGATGAACGAATCATGCTTTCTAGTTTTTCCCGAACGCGCGATTCATTTGACCTCAGTTGGTGTCGTAATGACCGTAGCAGGTCGCTTGCACTGTCTAATACTTCTCCGCTATCATCGATGGCATGTTTAATCGAATGCTCAAGGTCTGTCAGCGGAATAATTCGTTCTGCCTGTTCAGACAAAATCGGAATTTCTGTTCGTTCATCAGCAAACTCCTCGATAAATCGTTTCATTTGTCTGCTTGCATGGATGGTACTAGCTGTTTGAATAAGTTCATGCGGGCTTAACACACCGCCAATGACAGACCGTTTGATGTGTGCAGTTATATCATGAACACCTGAAAGTGGTACATTCCCTTTTACCCGGAACACTGTCGATGCCTCATCTGTTTCTGCTTGAAGTTTAACCACCTCATCAAAATCAATAGAAGGCACCAAGTCCTGTATTTTTCTTCTCCCAAGAGAAGATGCCGCATGTTCTAACAGCTGTTCTTTCACTTTAGTAAATTCTAGTACTTTTAAAGCTTTTTCTTGCATGGAGATAACCTCCTATTCTCGATTATGTAAAAATTCTAGCAGGTCATTTTTATCCAGTGCATTTAACACGGATGATTTTTTAATCCAGCCTTTTTTGGCTGCGGAAACACCGATTTCCATATGCTTTAGTGTATCCATTTTATGTGCATCTGTGTTGATAAGGATTTTTACTCCCGCATCCTGTGCTCTGCGTAAATACTCCGCTGCTAGATCAAGCCTGTTTGGATTTGCATTTAGTTCTAGTGCTGTATTAGTTTCTTTGGCAAGTTGGATCAATAAATCAATGTCTACATCGTATCCTTCGCGACGGCCGATTTTCCTGCCCGTTGGATGAGCAATTAAATCCACATGGGCATTTGTTAACGCCGTCTTTAGACGCTCCATGATTTTTTCCCTTGGTTGAGAAAAGGCAGAATGAATGGAGGCAATCACGAAATCCATCTCAGCTAGCAACTCATCATCATAATCCAAGCTGCCGTCTGGAAGAATATCCATCTCGACACCCGCTAGAATAAGAAAATCATCATACTTTTGATTCAGTCTGTTAATTTCTTCTCTTTGCATTAGTAGTCTTTCGCGTGTAAGACCATTAGCCACTTTTAAATACTGTGAATGGTCAGTGATGGCCATGTATTGATAACCTCTTGCCCGGCATGCATCAGCCATTTGTTCAATGGAATGGGCACCGTCGCTCCAGGTGGAATGCATGTGAAGATCCCCTTTAATATCTGCTAACTCAATTAATTCCTCAGTTGCACTGTATGTTTCGACTTCCTTCCCGTCCTCTCTTATTTCTGGAGGAATGAAGGGAAGATCAAAATGCTTGAAAAATTCTTCTTCTGATGAGAAGGTGAGAATTTCCCCCGTCTCGATGATTTCAACGCCATACTCACTGATCTTTTCACCGCGTTCTTTCGCAAGTTGTCTCATTCGGACATTATGGTCTTTTGATCCAGTGAAATGATGCAGGGTTGTGATAAATTCTTCGGGTTTTACCAGGCGGAAATCGACAGAAATATCGTAATCATAGGCAAAAACGAGGGAAACCTTCGTTTCTCCAGCTCCAATCACTTCTTTAATGTTTGCTAATTGTAATAGCTGTTCGCGCACATGTTCAGGCTGATTAGTTGCAATGATAAAATCAAGATCCTTAATCGTCTCTCTCATTCTGCGCAGGCTTCCCGCACGTGAAAATCGCTCAATATCCTTGAAATTCTCTAGTGTAGCTTCAATCTGCTCCGCAATGGGGATCATATAGGCTAACGGAAGCCGTTCAGGCCTTGTACCCACATTGGCAATGGCACCGAGAATTTTTTCCTCTGTTTTTTTACCAAAACCAGCGAGTGCTTGAACCTTTCCTGCTTCACATGCTTCTTTTAAGCTGGAAACATCCACAACTTTCAACTCTTTGTATAGTTTGGCAATTTTCTTCCCCCCCAGACCTGGGAGCTGAAGTAATGGGATTAGTCCTCTTGGAACTTCCGCCTTTAATTCATTTAAAACAGAAGATGTACCCTCTTTTATGTATTCATCTATGACAGCGGCCGTCCCTTTACCTATTCCAGAAATCGTTGTAAAATCTTCAATTTCTGTTAAGTCTCGTTCATCTGTTTCCAAGGCATTGCCCGCTTTTCGAAAAGCAGATACCTTAAAAGGGTTTTCTCCCTTTAACTCCATATAAGTGGCAATCGTTTCTAATAATCGTAATAAATCTTTTTTAGTTACTTCCATTAATAAGTCACCTACCTACTGATTAGCATTTTCATTTTAGCCTACTTTATGGCATGAATAGAAAAACTTCTCTGCTACAGAGAAGTTAAAGCAGCTGTATATTCAATCCACAAGCTTTTTATTTGCTGTGAAAGGATCGGCGTGTTATTCACAATTGCTTTTGACATGATCGATTGATCCAAAGCATTTTGCATAAATTCTATTGGTACAAGGGCTGAAATATATAATAAAATAAAGATAACTAAATACACTTCAACGAAACCTAGAATTCCTCCTGCCCAAACATTCAATTGCCTTAAGATAGGCAAATGAGCAACGAAGTCAAGCATGGAACCAATAATTTGCAATAACACTTTTACCGCAAAAAAGATGATGACAAAGGCAATCGCACGATAAAAGGCGGCTTCCATATTACTGCTGTCGCCAAGGATTTTTAGGGAAGACATATTACCGAAGTTCGGATAAGGAATCCATAATGTTAACTTCGGTGCTAACTGTTCATAGTATGAATATGCTGCTACATATGCAATAATAAAACCTATTAAATGAAAAAGCTGCAGAATAAAGCCTCTTTTCAGGCCTACAAAGAATCCAATAATTAAAAAAATGATAATTGCTAAATCCAACATGGTATTTTAGTCCTTTTCCTTTTGTCGTTCTTTTTGTAGCCGATTTAATTCGTCTTTCATTTGAAGAAAATCATTGACTGCATTTACAGCTGTTAAAACGGCGAGTTTGGTTTCATCTAAATTGGGATTCTTATAACTGATTTCGCGCATTTTATTGTCAACCAATGAGGCCACATGCCGGATGTGACTTGGACTTTCGGAACCCATAATAACATATTGTTGTCCGTATATATCTACGGTAGTTCTATTTTTTTGATTATTCGACAACGTCATGCCTCCATTCAGAGAATCCTATTCTCTATCATAACATGAACCGTTATCTGTGGAAAAGTTAAAGCGTATTTTATCTTTATTTAGAAATGTGGTGTATATAGTATGGCTAATGTTGTATTGAATCTAGATATGAATAAGATCATGGAAATGAGAAACTATTACGGAAAAAGTTTATTAGATAAAAACATTCCCGGCAGTGTGTTTGCTGCAAAAACGTCTGCCTGTATGATTACAGCTTATAAATCTGGCAAAGTATTATTCCAAGGAAACGATAGTGAAAAAGAGGCCAGTAAATGGGGAAGTGCCACCTCAAACAAGCCTTCCTCTCCTTCTAAATCGAAATCACCAGCGAAAGGCGACCTGCCTATTGGGATTAGTCAAATGTCAGTGATTGGTTCAGATGAAGTTGGGACGGGAGACTTTTTCGGTCCAATTACAGTCGTGGCTGCGTATGTGAAAAAGGAAAATATTCCATTGATGAAAGAATTAGGCGTGCGGGATTCGAAGGATTTAAACGATGAAAAAATTATTGCAATTGCGAAGGTCATTAAAGATATTATTCCCTTTAGTTTAATGACATTAAAAAACGAAAAGTATAATCAGGTTCAAAAAGCAGGAATGTCGCAGGGAAAAATGAAGGCGCTCTTACATAATCAAGCGATTTTAAATGTATTAGACAAAATCTCGCCTGAGAAGCCTGAAGCAATACTTATCGACCAATTTGTTCAAGGCAGTACCTATTTTCAGCATATTAAAGGCCAAAAAGCAGTGGCCAAAGAAAATGTTTGTTTTAGTACGAAAGCAGAAGGAATTCATCTCGCTGTTGCTGCAGCAAGTATTCTCGCACGATATGCCTTCATCCAATATATTGATAAACTCAGCGAGTCTGCAGGCTTCAAAATTCCAAAAGGTGCAGGGGCACAGGTGGATGTAGCTGCAGCAAAGCTAATCATGAGTAAAGGCCGTGACATCCTTCCGTCTTATGTAAAGCTTCACTTTGCCAATACGGACAAAGCGATCGCCCTTGTTAGTAAAAAACGAAATTGATATGATTTTTTGGGCTGTTTTTCGAATAGATATATAAAAACAGCGTTTGGAGGAGTTTAGGTTGGCAAATAGACTAAGTGAATCGGAGATTACTGCAGCTGTTGCGAGCTTATCAGGCTGGAAATTGGACGGAAAATTCATTGTGAAAAAGTACCGCTTTCGTGAGTTTTTACAAGGCGTAGCGTTTGTAAATGTCATTGCACAGCTTTCAGAAGAAAAAAATCATCATCCATTCATGGCGATTGATTATAAATTAGTGACACTGCGATTAACCTCATGGAATGCCGGGGGGTTAACTGATTTGGATATCACTTTAGCGAAAAACTATGACTCGATTTATGAAAAGATATAATTGTACGTGAATTTTAAAGAGGATGTCGCAAATTTGACATCCTCTGTTGTATTTAATTTGTAAATGGTTAGATTTATCGAAAAAATGAATGAATTTTATCTAATAAAAGTAGTGTTGTTCATTGCATGCATTGTTTTTAAAAAAATTAGTACATTTTCAACAACAAAATAGCAATTCACCGTCTATTGAGCGGTTATAAAACTTGTTATTTGCGAATAAATCGGTTTTATTTGCGGATTGAGCCGTTTTATTTGCGGATTGCACAGTTTTATTTGCGCATTGACCTATTTTATTTGCGCATTGAACTTTGGCACGTAATTTCATAGAAAAGTAACAGGAAAGTAAATTCGATTCTTTTTTGATCCTGTACTTTTAAGATTTTCGGAACGCAGCATTCTACCCGCAATATTAATTGAATCAAGATGGGTAAATTCTCGGAACTGTTGGTTAGTAATATTTAAATCAATCAGTAAAAAGTAGTCTATTAGGGCATTTTTATGCGCATCTACTGAAAATTTGTCGCATGAAGGACAATACCACTTTTGTTTTTTGCGAACAAGTGGTAAGTAGTTGCAGTGAGGACAACAGACTCCAGTTAATATATCAGCTTTGTTAATTCCGTACTTTTTCAAAACATAGCTAGTCGGTACCTTATTCATTTTTACGAGAAGTCGACTCAGTTTTCGGAGGTCTTTCGCATGAATGAATGAAGTAACATATTGCTTTTCAAAAAACTGAATTTTATTAAGGAAAACATCTGACTTACATATTCGTGGTTTTACTTTATGAGTGTTTTTTCGTTGATGACATATGAAGCATAGTTATTGCTTAAAACTACTATGTAATCGACCGGAATTGGAGGAAATTTATGTTCTGCCATTAGTTTTTCTAGAAACTTTTTATGCCTTTCGGATTGAGCAATTGGATCAGGGTAGCCTTTTTCCTTTTCATTATTTATTTGAATAAACTGTTCATTTTCTGTATCAAATATTAATTTGCCAGCCATATTCTTCACTTCAACAATTAGGGCGAATTGTGATGTTAGGAGAAGGGTATCAATTTGGCAGTTGTAGTCACCATCAGGAAGGTTTAAATCGTGGAGTATTAGGTATTTATCAATTGGCAGGAGACGTAAATAATAATCAAGACTCACTTCACCTTTGTAACCAGCCTGTCTCCTCCCCAGCTCCTCTAAAATTTGCTGATACTTTTGGTAATTCAATGGAAGACGTCGGCATAACGCCTCTAAAATAAGAAGTACTAATGGAATTGTCCTTTCTTTTATAACCAATCTTTTCACTCCTTTCATTTTACTAATATAATTCTGAAAGGAGCAGGTAATCCCTGCCGAATAATAGCGGAATTTGTTAATAAAGTTTGTCTATTAATTTCACAAAGAAATAAATCAGCGAACCGGAAATTTCATTTAAGAAAAAAAAGCTAGTTCGAAAACAATCTTCGAACTAGCTTTTTGTTAACCCCTTAAAACTGCACCTGCTTTTTCTTCTAACGCAGCAAGTACTCGGTTATGAATCTTCGTCACTTCTTCATCTGTTAACGTACGTTCCGGATCAACATACTTTAGAGAGAACGCAATAGACTTCTTGCCTGCCTCCATCTTATCTCCCTCATATAAATCAAACACTTCAGCTTCCTTCAGAAGCGGCGCACCCGCTGTTACGATAATTTCTTTTAGGGTGCCTGACACCGTTTCTCTGTTTACCACAAGAGCAATGTCTCTTGTGATGGACGGGAAGCGTGGGATGGCCTGGTATTGTAATGCTGGTGTTTCTGCTTCAAGTACTGGTTTCAATGAGAGCTCAAATACGTAGGTATCCTTTAAATCAAGCTCTTTTTGAACTGTTGGGTGAACTTGGCCGATAAAGCCGATTTTCTCCCCATTTAAGAGTACGTCAGCCGTACGTCCAGGGTGCATGCCGTCAACTTGCGCTTGAACAAATTGAACCTGTTCTAGTAAACCAAGTTTAGCAAACACTCCTTCTAGGATTCCTTTGATCACGAAGAAGTCGACTGCCTTCTTCTCTCCTTGCCAAGAATGACTTGACCATAGCCCTGTAATAGCGGCGGCTAAGTGTTCTTTTTCTGATGGAAGAGTATCTGTACCATTCGCTAAGAATACAGCCCCGGTTTCATACACACCTAAGCTTTCATTTTGACGGGCACTGTTGTATTTTAATACTTCCAACAACTGTGGCATAATGCTTAAACGCAGGATGCTGCGCTCCTCACTCATTGGCATTGAAAGACGGATAGTATCTCGTTTTTCAAGCGCGAATTGAGTTGCTTTTTCCTCGCTTGTAAGGGAATAGGTCACTGCTTGGTACAATCCTGCTCCTTCAAGGTATTGTCGAACCATACGGCGTTTCTTCTGGTACTCTGATAACCTTCCTGGGGTAGTTGAACCAACTGGCAATGTTTTAGGGATGTTGTCGTAGCCGTAAAGACGGGCCACCTCTTCTAGTAAATCTTCTTCTATTTTAATATCACCGCGGCGAGTTGGAGCCGTTACGGTTACGGTATCCTCCTCAATGCTGATACCAAATTGAAGGCGATCAAAGATATCTTTTACGTCATTCATCACTAGGTCTGTACCAAGAACTCGATTGATTTTTTCTAAAGTGATAGAAACTACAGCTGGCTCAACTGTCATTGTATCCGCCTCTACTGCACCTTCTAATACTTCACCGCCAGCGTATTTTGCCATTAAGTAGGCAGCACGATTTCCAGCGGCACGAACACGATTAGGATCAACACCTTTTTCAAAACGAGCGCTCGCTTCACTTCTTAAGCCATGGTCTTTAGAAGCTTTTCTGACAGTTGCCCCGTTAAAATAAGCGGATTCAAGTAGTACAGTTGTTGTATCTGAAGTTACCTCTGAATTTGCTCCACCCATAACCCCGGCAAGCGCAACTGGTTCGGTTCCATTAGTAATGACTAGATGATCAGATGTTAACGTGCGTTCAGCATCATCCAACGTTACGAATTTCTCCCCATCTGTTGCACGGCGGACAAGGATTTCTTTTGAACCTAAGCGGTCATAATCAAATGCATGAAGCGGCTGACCATATTCAAGCAGAATGTAGTTGGTAATATCGACCACATTATTGTGTGGACGAATTCCCGCAGACATTAAACGTGTTTGCATCCAGAGCGGAGATGGTCCGATTTTTACATTTTTAATGATTTGCGCTACATATAATGGATTATCCTCTTTTGCTTCGACCGTAATTTTTACATAATCAGATGCTTTTTCAGTTGAAGCTTGCAGGTTCGTTTCTGGAAGTTTGACGTCTCTGCCAAGAATCGCTGCCACTTCATAGGCAACACCCAGCATGCTCAAACAATCGGCACGGTTTGGTGTTAAGCTAAGTTCAAGAATCTCATCATCACGATTTAACTCGGCAAGGGCATCGACACCTACCTCTGTATCCGCTGGAAAAACAAAGATCCCCTCAGAATACTCTTTCGGAACTACCTTTCCTTCCATTCCTAACTCTGTCAGCGAACAGATCATTCCGTTCGATTCTTCACCGCGAAGTTTCGCGCGTTTTATTTTAAAATTACCTGGTAATACTGCACCTACTGTTGCCACTGCAACCTTTTGCCCTTGTGCCACATTTGGCGCTCCGCAAATGATTTGTACCGGCTGTTCTCCGCCAACATCGACAAGACACTTGCTTAATTTATCCGCATTTGGATGCTGTTCTCGTTCAAGAACATGACCAACAACGACACCTTGAATGCCGTCATTAAGGATTTCGACTCCCTCAACCTCAATACCGCTTTTTGTAATTTTTTCTGCTAATTCAGCAGCAGTTACTCCAGTTAAATCGATATAATCTTGGAGCCATTTATATGAAACGAACATGTCGTCATCCTCCTTTATTTATTCAACTTCAACGGGTTGAAGCGTTCCAATTTACTCGTGTTTTGAAAATTGTTTTAAGAAACGAACATCATTGGTATAGAAATGTCTGATATCATCGACACCGTACTTTAACATTGCAATTCGTTCAGCTCCCATACCGAAGGCGAAGCCAGTGTATTTTTTAGAATCGTATCCTGCCATCTCTAGAACGTTAGGATGGACCATTCCTGCTCCAAGAATTTCGATCCAACCTGTGCGTTTACAAACGCTGCAGCCATCGCCGCCGCAAATTTTACAAGAAATGTCCATTTCAACAGATGGTTCTGTGAAAGGGAAAAAGCTTGGGCGTAAACGGATTTCACGATCTTCCCCGAACATTTTTTTCGCAAACACTTCTAAAGTTCCTTTTAGGTCACTCATCCGGATGTTTTCACCGACAACAAGACCTTCGATTTGCATAAATTGGTGGGAGTGTGTCGCGTCATCATTATCACGGCGGTACACTTTACCTGGGCAAATAATCTTGATCGGTCCTTTGCCTTGGTGCTTCTCCATCGTACGGGCTTGAACTGGAGATGTATGAGTACGAAGAAGGATGTCTTCTGTAATATAGAAAGAGTCCTGCATATCGCGGGCTGGGTGGCCCTTCGGTAAATTAAGAGCTTCGAAGTTATAATAATCCTGCTCAACTTCCAGACCTTCTGCTACCTGGTAACCCATACCGATAAATAAGTCTTCAATTTCTTCAATGATTCTTGTTAGCGAATGGTGATTTCCAACCTTCACTGGGCGGCCTGGAAGAGTAACATCGATACTTTCAGAAGCTAACTTTTCTAGAACAGCAGCTTCTTCTAATCCCTTCTGTTTGGCTTCAATTTTTTCGGCAATCGCTTCACGAACTTCGTTTGCTAGTGCCCCCATAACTGGACGCTCTTCAGCAGAAAGTTTCCCCATGCCGCGCAATACTTCCGTAATTGGCCCCTTTTTTCCTAAGTAGGCAACACGGATGTCATTTAATTCTTTTAAGCTTCCGGACTGTTCAATTTTTTGAATAGCCTCTTCCTGCAATTCCTTTAAACGTTCTTGCATGTCAATTCCTCCTTAATAATAATCGGTAATTGGTGTCAGGCACCAGAAAAACAAAAAAACCCCATCCCTGGAAAGGGACGAGGTTAAAGTTTCGCGGTACCACCCTTGTAAACACGTTATGTAAAACACATTGTGTTCGCTTCATTCGGATAACGGCTTATGCCGGTGCATCTTTACACGGAAAGCGGAAGTAGCTGAATAGCTATTGCTTTTAATCGTGGTCCCGATGCCAACTCAGGAGGTGAACTTCTCTTATCCTTACCATAAAAGTGCTTTCAGTCGCGGCACTTTCTCCCTAAATGGTTTTAAATAAGATACTTTTCTCCGTCATCGTCATTTAATATTCCATATTGTTCATTATTATATAATAATTCTCCACGCAAGGTCAAACTAGTTTACGCCTATTTTTTCAAATAATAAAGGAGGATTCCCGTTGCAACGGCCACATTTAGTGACTCACTTTTCCCGTAAATCGGGATATAAAGGTTAGCTGTTGTACTCGCAAGAATATCTTTGCCGACACCATTTCCTTCATTTCCAACAATTAAGGCAAACGAATCACCTGTAGAAATATCAGTATATGCAGAGGCCCCTTCAAGTGCTGTACCATAAACAGGAATATTTTTTTCGTGCAGCTTTTCGATCCACTCATGAAGGTCCCCTCTAATTATCGGCAAGTGAAAGTGACTTCCTTGTGCGGACCTTAGAACCTTAGAGTTATATATATCTACACTTCCACGTCCAACCACAACAGCGTCAATCCCGGCTGCATCTGCCGTGCGGATCATAGTTCCGAGATTGCCTGGGTCCTGAACTGCATCAATGAACAGGTAGGTTTTTGCATTATGTACTTCCGCAGCTGCGATTCTGCACACAGCATAAATTCCTTGCGGTGCTTCTGTATCAGATAATGAATTTGATATCTCTTCAGTAACTTGTGTGATTGGTGTGGAACTAGCATCCCATCGGGAAGGTAAATCCACTTTTTCAGAAACAATGATTTCTAAAATCTGTTCTCCTTGTTTCAGCGCTTCCTCCACTAAATGGAAGCCTTCCACTAAAAATGTTCCTGATTTATCCCGCTCTTTTTTCGTTAACAGCTTTTTCCATAGTTTAACTTTCGGATTATTTATTGATTCAATATGCTTCAAAACCCGCTCTCCTTTTACAATAACGATGATTTTTATATTATAGCCTAATAAAAATACATAATAAAACCAAAAATAGAAAACATATTAAAAGAAAAGCGAAAGCGCCTTGTCCAGGGGCGACAAGCATAAGACAAGCACTGACAGAAGGCGCCGTTTGCCTTCCGAAATGATTGGCTTATGTCTCGAGCCCCTAGGCGCTGTAGCTAGACAGTTCTCCAGGTTCAGAGTTTTAGACTTTATTATTTATTGAAAAGGAGTGCATATACATGAATTTAAATTTACGTAACGCGATTGTTCACAATGTTGCTGGGAATACACAAGACCAATTAGAAGATACGATTGTTGATGCGATTCAAAACGGGGAAGAAAAAATGCTCCCGGGTCTCGGTGTTTTATTTGAAATCATTTGGAAAAATTCATCCGAAGAAGAGAAAAAAGAAATGCTAACAACTCTTGAAAGTGGGTTAAAGTAGTCATAGGTTGGTTAAAGGGCTGTCAATCAGTTAAGGTTGACAGCTTTTTTCTGTAAAGATTTAAACTTTCAGTTCAATTAGATGCAATAATAAATGTTTTAATGTTGATATATAAAGACTATCTGCAATTCAGACACTCAATGAGCGAATGTTTGGTTCATTGAGCGAATTTGGGCATTCAATCGGCGAATTCTCTCGCTCAATCAGCGAATTTCACCTTTCAATCGGCGAATTCTCATGCTCAATCAGCGAATTTCACCTTTCAATCAGCGATTCAAAAACTCGAATAAAAAATCCCCGGTAAAGTTCTACCGGGGACCTCACAATAAGTTATTCAAACGTAATTTTATCAACCATCTCACGGTCTAAACGCTTGATAACTTCCACAATCAGTTTCACCGCGTTTTCGTAATCATCACGATGGAGCATCGCTGCATGAGAATGAATATATCTAGTCGCAATCGTAATGGCCAATGCTGGAACCCCTTTATGGGTCAAATGGATCGACCCTGCATCCGTACCACCGCCAGGAATTGATTCGAACTGGTAAGGAATGTTCAATTCATCAGCAGTATCGGTCACTAAATCGCGCAACCCTTTATGGGCTACAAGAGAGGCATCATAAATGACAACCTGTGGACCCTTGCCCATTTTACTCATGGCTTCTCTTTCAGAAACTCCCGGTGTATCGCCGGCAATACCGACATCAACCGCAAAACCGATATCTGGGTCAATTTTGGCAGTTGCCGTCTTGGCACCACGCAAACCAACCTCTTCCTGAACATTTCCGACACCATAGACAACATTAGGATGGTCTACACCTTTCAGCTGCTTTAACACATCGATGGCAATGGCACAGCCAATCCGGTTATCCCAAGCTTTAGCTAATAACATCTTTTCATTGTTCATAACGGTAAATTCAAAATAAGGGACAACCATATCTCCCGGACGAACTCCCCACTCCGTAACTTCCGCACGGCTTGAAGCACCTACATCAATAAACATGTCTTTAATTTCCACAGGTTTCTTGCGTGCTTCTGGTGATAAAATATGCGGCGGCTTGGATCCGATAATTCCGGTTACATCTCCCTTTCTCGTTACAATCGTCACGCGCTGGGCAAGCATGACCTGGCCCCACCAGCCGCCAACCGGTTGAAAACGAAGGAAACCTTTATCATCAATTTGGGTAATCATGAAGCCAACTTCATCTAAATGACCAGCGACCATAATTTTCGGGCCGCCTTCTTTACCTACCTTTTTAGCAATTAAACTGCCAAGTCCATCGGTTGTGAGTTCATCCGCAAATGGTTCTATGTATTTTTTCATAACTTCGCGAACTTCACGCTCATTACCAGGAATTCCTTTGGCATCCGTTAACTCTTTGAACATCGTCAAGGTTTCATCTAGTTTTGTCATTATTTCGCCCCCTTTGTATAGGTACAATTTTATTATACAGAAGTATATTGTTAAGTTACAAATTTAGCCTGATTGGATGAAATAACGCACCATCCTTTGAATCTTTAAGTAGTTCATGGAATCTAGGCTTCATGGATAACATGTATCTCTATGGAGAATATTAAATAAAAAGGAATACTTTGTTAGGAATGGGTTGTTTTGTATCTCATAAGCTTTTCTTACTGCAAAAGGGAGATAAATTAATGATTAAGGAAAAAATTAGTGCAATCCAGCTTGTTTATTTAATGGCAGGCTATGTATTAGGGACAGCGATGATTCTGGGTTTAGGGGCTGACACGAAGCAGGATGCATGGATCTATATCCTAATCGGCATGGTATCCAGTCTACTATTAATGGTTGTTTATACTCAATTATCAACCTATTATTCAGGGGATACACTCGTTCAGATGCTGCCAAAGATAATCGGAAGGTTTCTTTCCTATCCCGTAATCCTGCTTTATATTGTGCATTTTACCTATTCTGCCGCAAGAGCGTGCAGAGAATTGGGGGATCTGATTGTCACCACCATCTTAACTGAAACCCCAATCTTAGTAGTAATAGGAAGCTTTATGGTGTTAATGATCTATTGTTTGCTGGGCGGAGTAGAGACTTTGGGGCGAATGGCGGAAATCATCTTTCCTATCTATATTTTTGCACTTATCCTGATTTGGCTTCTCTTATTTAGCGTTGAACCATTTGATGTAAAAAATCTAACTCCTGTTTTAGGTAATGGAGTACAACCTTTATTGAAAAAATCAATTCCAACTGCCATAAACTTCCCTTTTGGCGAAACCATTGTCATTATGATGTTTTTTCCTTTTTTAAGCAATAAAAAACATATAAGAAAGATAGGATTGTCTGCTCTAGTAATCGGAGGAATCCTATTAACAATTAATTCTATTATGATGCTTTCTACGCTAGGACCGGAAATTTACAGCAGAGATCTTTTTACCCTGCTTGCTGCAACTCAAATGGTTTCTGTTGCAGACTTTCTTGAGCGGTTTGATGCCCTTGTTATTTTAATGATGGTAGCAGGTGTATTTTTTAAGGTGGGAGGATTTACATTCGGTGCTTCCGTTGCCATATCTCAATTATTCAAGTTAAAACAAACTCGTTCCGTACTGATATCACTAGGGTTAATTATTACCCCCTTATCACTAATAACCTCATCTAATTATGTTGAACATATAGATTTTGGATTTAAGTTTTTTGTTCCATATTTTTTAACTCTATTACAAATCATTGTGCCGATTTTAATATTATTTACCGCAATGATTCGTAAAAAATTGGGCCTTTTATAGTCTCATTTAATCAATAAGGGTGGTACGTTCATTGAAAACTTTAAGACGGATTAAAAAATTATATTCGACTTTCCAAAATCAAAACGGAGTCAAAACTCAGGAGGAAAAAGGAAACGATCAATTATCAGGATTTCTTCAGGAAGATTTTTTACAGGTAAAGCATTATTTTGAAGGGGCTTCAGATTTCAGATATCGTGAACTTCAAATAAATTCTACATACTCGGCTATGATTTTTTATCTCGATGGATTAGTAGGTATAGAAAGAATTGAATTAAACGTCATCACTCCTTTACTCAAAAACAATAATGCATTCCTAAATAACCCTAAACCGACAATTGAGACCATCGTAGAAGAACTAAGTTCAGCTCAAGTAAAACAAGGGGAAACACTGCAGGAAGTGATTAATCATATTTTGTTAGGTGACACTGTTTTATTGATTAATGGATATAAACAATTCCTTTTTATTAGTGAACAAGCATGGGAAAAGCGCTCCATTGAAGAACCCCTATCCGAGGCGGTCGTTTTAGGACCAAGAGAAGGCTTTACTGAAAATATCCGAACGAATACAAGTATGATTCGAAGACGATTAAGAACAACAAAGCTTAAATTCGAAAGTATACAGATCGGGAACCTTTCCCAAACCGAAGTAGTCATTACCTATCTTGATGGAATTGCACAACATTCAATCATTGAAGAAGTTCGCAGCAGATTAAACCAGATTAATATTGATGCGATTGAGGATAGCGGTTACATTGTGGAGCTTATTGAGGATCATCCTTTCTCTGTGTTTCCGCAAATATTGCAAACTGAAAGGCCTGATCGAGTGGTCGGTAACCTTCTGGAAGGCAGAATTGGGATTATCGTTGAAAATAGCCCTTTTGCTCTTGTTGTTCCTGTTACTTTTTTTCAAATGATGAGTTCCCCTGAAGACTATTATGGAAAGTTTATTATGGCAACCTTTATTCGATTCATCCGCTATCTATTTTTATTGGTTGCACTATTGTTTCCCTCCATTTATATCGCTGTGACTACCTTCCATCAGGAATTACTGCCAACCAATCTTTTGTTTAGTGTTGCAGCTTCACGGGAAAAGGTGCCCTTTCCAGCGGTTATCGAAGCCCTATTAATGGAAATAACCTTTGAAGCATTACGTGAAGCAGGTTTACGGCTGCCGCGGCCAATTGGATCAACAGTTAGTATTGTTGGAGCATTAGTAATCGGTCAAGCTGCTGTTGAGGCGGGAATTGTTTCCGCTCCATTAGTTATTGTTGTATCCACTACAGGCATTGCATCATTTATGTTTCCTAGTTATACCCTAACTGGAGCTATTCGGATCCTTCGGTTTTTAATGATTTTTTTATCCGCAACATTAGGGTTTTATGGAATCCTATTAGGAGTTTTCTTTATTTTAGTTCACCTTGTTCAACTGCGCTCCTTTGGTGTTCCTTATTTGGCCCCAGTTGCCCCACTTAATTTTAACAACCTTAAAGATGTTTTTGTTCGTGCTCCTTGGTGGAGGATGAATGAACGGCCAGAACAAACAGGAAAAAGAAATTTGAGGAGATTAAGTCCCCGCAACCGTAAAAACTAGTTCGTTTAAAAGGACGGGATGGGATTATGAAGGTGATTAGAAAACTGCTATTAGGAGTCATAAACGTTTTTTTGCTTACAGGATGTTGGAACCGGATTGAAGTAAATGATATTGCCATTGTTACTGCGATTGGATTAGACCTTGTGGAAGACAATATGATTCGCTTAACCCTTCAAGTGGCCATACCAACTAAGCTAGGACCAACTGGAGGAAGTAGTGGAGGAGGAAAAGATCACAGTACATTTGTCATTTCAGAGAAAGGTGTCACGGTTTCTGAAGCGTACCGAAATTTACAAATGAAGCTATCGAGACGTGTATTCTTTTCTCAAAGCAGGGTCTTGTTAATCAGTGAGTCTTTAGCTAGAAAGGGAATTTTTAATATTATTGACTTTTATACAAGGTTCCATCAACCTCGAATGAACAGTTTTATTATGTTTACAGAAGGAGCGGCTTCCGAAGTTATTAAAAACATACCAAATTTAGAAAGTGTTTCAGCAGAGGAAACGAAGGAACTTGCAAAGCTAAGTGTAGGTTTAAAGGTTTATGTCAGGGACTTTTTAAACATGCTTCTTACAGACGGATTAGAACCATATGCCCCTCAGTATAAATTAACTTCAGTAGAAGTAGATACAGAAAATGAATCAGGAAAAATACAGGCTATTAATGGGGCTGCTGTATTTAAAAAAGACAAGCTAATAGGTTGGATGGATGAAACTGAAACCCGGGGAATTTTATGGCTTCGTAATGAAATTGAAGGAGGAGTCATTACTATTACAGTCCCAAAGGAAAAAGGCGGGGGAAATATTAGTTTTGATATTATTAGATCAAAAACACAAATCCTTCCTCATCATGAACATGGACAAATGAAAATTACAGTTAATGTTGCCTCAGAAATGAGTGCAATTGAAAATACTTCAAAGCTAGTATTATTTAATCCAAAAGTAATCGAAGAGATCCAAAAAAATATTGAAAAGGAGATTAAGGGTCGAATTCAATTAGTAGTAAATACGGCTCAAAAAGATTTTCAATCAGACATATTTGGATTTGGCCAAGCCGTTTATCGAGAATATCCAAAAGCATGGAATACATTTTATAAGAAGAATTGGAACCATGAGTTTTCACAAGTAGAAGTAAACATCAATTCAAAAGTTTATGTTAGAAGAATCGGCTTAAGTAAGTGAAGAAATACTTCATTAAAAGGAATGGAAAATGTTTAAGATTTTTTTGATGATTTTTACCTTCGTTATAATCTTTTCCTGGGAAGCTTTACGTTTAATACGAAAAAAGGAAATAAAAGAACTAGTTGTTTTTTCTATTCTTTCATTAATCGGCTTAGTATTGAGTATTATGGTAGTTATCCGATCATTTATCTAATTCGTATAAAAGGGGGACCATACTAATTTTTACTCTCAAAAAACTATGAAATGGACATTCTCACCTTTTTAAAGAAGTTGGAAGCTGCAAAGTCCAAATTCTAATGAAGGAACGAATGTCCAATCATACTTTTATTTACCGGAAGAACCGAATCCACCTTCTGATCTACCCGTATCCTCTAATATTTCTGTTTCAATAAGGTTAACTTTTAAGACTGGGGCAATAACCATTTGGGCAATTCTCATTTGTTTTTCAATCGTAAAATCTTCTTTCCCATGATTAATAAGGATAATTTTTATTTCCCCTCGGTACCCTTCATCAATAGTCCCCGGACTATTAAGCACAGTTATAGAGTGTTTTAAGGCTAGACCACTTCTTGGCCTAATCTGTGCCTCCGTTCCTTTAGGTAATTCAATTTGTATACCCGTTCTTATTAAGGCTGCCTCCCCTGCTTTGATTATTTTTTCTTCAATAGAAAATAAATCTAATCCAGCATCACCTTCATATGCTCGATGGGGTAATACAGCCTCATCGTCTATTAATTTAACTTTCAATTGATATTCCATTTCGAACCTCGTTTCAAGAAATTTTTATGTAACTTAATTGATTACGTATGCATTGTTTAGCCGCAAAGACGCGGCTTTTATAATAAAAACTTGATTAACAGAACTAATTCAATCACTGCAAGGACCGGGAAACCAATCTTAAATGAAGTATGCTTCGTTTTATGTCTATAAAGCTGCATGCCTGCTGTCGCACCTATAGCACCGCCAAATAACGCCACTAGCCATAAGGTCCGCTCGCGGATTCGGTATTCATGCTTTTTAGCCCGCCTCTTATCTTCCCACATAATCACAAGTCCTGCTATATTCATGATCAAATATGCCACTACCCATATAACCATCCCCCGTATCCCCCTTATAGAAAAAGCCATCCTCATAAGAGAATGGCTTTTGATATGTCTAGCTACAGCGCCTAGGGGCTCGGGGTCATAAGCCAATCCGTCAAGAAGGTTAAAAAACAACCTTCTCGCCGCCTCGTCTTATGCCTGTCGCCCCTGGTCAAGGCGCTTTCGCTTTTCTAATTACTTGTTAATGTTTTGTTTTGCAACGTTTGCTAATTCAGCAAATGCGTTTGCATCGCTTACTGCTAATTCAGCAAGCATCTTGCGGTTTACTTCGATACCAGCAAGCTTTAAGCCATGCATTAAACGGCTGTAAGAAAGACCATTCATACGAGCTGCTGCATTGATACGAGTAATCCAAAGTTTGCGGAAGTCGCGTTTTTTCTGACGACGATCGCGGAAAGCATACATTAAAGATTTCATAACTTGTTGGTTAGCTACTTTATATAATGTATGTTTTGAACCGAAATAACCTTTTGCTAATTTAAGAACTTTTTTACGACGTTTGCGCGTAACTGTACCGCCTTTTACACGTGGCATTTAATTTCCCTCCAATATATAAATCGATCACTTAATTTTTACTTCATGTAAGTTAATAATTGACGAATGCGTTTGAAATCACCTTTAGAAACAAGTGATGCTTTGCGAAGCTTACGCTTTGCTTTAGTAGATTTGTTAGCAAATAAGTGGCTTGTATAAGCGTGGTCACGTTTTAATTTACCTGAACCAGTCTTTTTAAAACGCTTTGCAGCGCCACGGTGAGTTTTCATTTTTGGCATTGGGATATCCTCCTTATTACTTGTCGGTTTTAGGTGCTAAAACTAGGAACATGCTTCGACCATCCATTTTTGGATGTGATTCAATCGTTGCAACTTCCTTGCACGCCTCTGAAAAACGGTCTAACACACGTTGACCAATTTCTTTATGGGTAATTGCCCGGCCCTTGAAACGGATTGAAGCTTTTACCTTGTCGCCTTTTTCTAAGAACTTAATTGCATTGCGTAACTTTGTATTAAAGTCATGCTCATCAATTGTCGGGCTGAGACGAACTTCTTTAGTGGTGATGATTTTTTGATTCTTACGAGCTTCTTTTTCTTTCTTTTGCTGCTCGAATTTAAATTTGCCATAGTCCATAATTCTGCCGACTGGAGGCTTTGCATTTGGTGCTACAAGTACCAAATCAAGGTTCACTCTTCCGGCAATCTCTAAGGCTTCAGTTTTGGTTTTAATCCCCAACTGCTCGCCATTTTGATCAATTAGGCGAATTTCGCGAGCGCGAATGCCCTCATTTAACAACATGTCTTTGCTAATAATTAGCCACCTCCAAGGTTTTATCACGAATACAACATCTTGGTCAAGAAAATCATTACAAGCCCTTTCAAACCTAAACGTAGGACGCTACACATCAACAGGTATAAAACTTTTTAGCAGTGCTATTATTGCACAAACAAAAAAGTGCGGATGAATGCACCCACACTTTACAGAACAAAATTAATGAAACCAAAAAGTTCAAGTAAAACCTGCCAACTGCCTATTGCGTCAATCAGGTGAGAAGCGGGTGCTTCTTCTTTTCCCAAAAACAAGTATTCAATTTTTCACCTTAGTAAATATAACATAAGCAAAGATACAATGTCAAACGAACTATTTTCTTTGACAACGAAATTTATTTTAGCAAGAAATAAATAATTATTCAATAGTTTTTTTTGGAAAAGTGGAAGTGCCCGTTTAGCGACCTATGGACTGGAGCTCTCCGAACAAGATAAAGGAAACACGAAGAGCGCTAGCGATTCGATGTTGACTTATCGTAGGAGGCGAGCGAAGTACACTAGTCGCTGGGCACTGGAGCTAGACAAAACAAAAAGAGAGGCGAACCTCCCTTTCTACTGTTTATCCTCTTTTCACTTCAGCAATTAATGAAGTTAAAAACTCTGAGAATGGCTTTGTTTCTGAGTTTTGCTCGCCATATTTGCGGACATTAACAGCCTGATTTTCGACCTCTTTATCCCCAACAACCAGCATATATGGTATTTTTTGCATTTGTGCTTCACGGATTTTATAACCGATTTTTTCATCACGTCCATCCAATTCGACACGGAAACCTTCATTCTGAAGCTGCTCCTGTACTTGTTTCGCATAATCGAAATGTGCGCCAGGAGATACCGGAATCACCTGTACTTGGACTGGAGCGAGCCATGTTGGGAACGCACCTTTGTATTCTTCAATTAAGAAGGCAACAAAACGTTCCATTGTTGATACCACACCACGGTGGATAACGACTGGACGATGCGGTTTGCCGTCCTCACCCACATATGTTAAATCAAAACGTTCTGGTAATAAGAAGTCCAATTGCACTGTTGATAGTGTTTCGTCTTTTCCTAGTGCTGTTTTCACTTGAACGTCAAGCTTAGGACCGTAGAAGGCTGCTTCTCCTTCTGCCTCATAATAATCAAGACCAAGGTCATCCATTGCTTCCTTCAGCATACCTTGGGCTTTTTCCCACATTGCGTCATCGTCAAAATACTTTTCAGTATCTTGCGGGTCACGGTAAGAAAGGCGGAAGGAATAGTCATTAATATCAAAGTCTTTGTAAACTGCTAAAACGAGGTTCACAACCCGTTTGAATTCATCTTTAATTTGGTCAGGTCGAACAAAGATATGTGCATCATTTAAAGTCATTCCACGAACACGCTGTAGTCCTGAAAGTGCACCAGACATTTCATAACGATGCATTGTTCCAAGTTCGGCAATCCTGATTGGAAGTTCGCGATAGCTGTGGATGCTGTTTTTGTATACCATCATGTGATGCGGACAGTTCATTGGACGAAGAACTAATTGCTCATTATCCATGTCCATTACTGGGAACATATCTTCCTGGTAATGATCCCAGTGTCCTGAAGTCTTATATAAATCGACACTGCCCATAATTGGAGTGTATACATGGTCATAACCCAGACGTTGTTCTTTATCAACAATGTAACGTTCAACCACCCGACGGATAGTTGCACCCTTTGGAAGCCATAACGGTAATCCTTGTCCTACCAATTGATTGCTAGTGAAAAGGTTCAATTCTTTACCAATTTTACGGTGGTCACGTTCTTTTGCTTCTTCAAGTAAGCGAAGGTGTTCAGCTAAGTCTTCTTTTTTGAAAAAGGCTGTTCCATAAACGCGCTGCAGCATTTTATTTTTACTGTCCCCGCGCCAATAAGCACCTGCAATACTCAATAGCTTAAATTCTTTGATTTTCCCTGTTGATGGGACATGGACTCCGCGGCATAGGTCAAAAAAGTCACCTTGTTCGTAGATTGTCACTGTTTCCTCATCAGGAATCGCTTCAATTAGTTCTAGCTTATATGGGTCACCAGCTTCTTTAAAAAGCTGTACAGCCTCTGCACGGCTTACTTCCTTGCGAACAATCTCAATATTTTCATTAACGATTCTGGCCATTTCCTTCTCAATCTTTGGCAGATCTTCTGGAGTTAATGATTCCTCAAGGTCCATATCATAATAAAATCCACCCTCGATTACAGGGCCAACACCTAAATTCACACCAGGATAGAGTCTTCTTACCGCCTGTGCCATCAAATGGGCAGTACTGTGGCGTAAAATTTCTAACGCATCATTGGAATCTGGGACGACGATTTCTATTGAACCGTCTTCATTAATTGGACGGCGAAGATCAAACAACTGACCGTTCCATTTGCCGGCAATCGCTTTTTTCTTTAGGCCTGGGCTGATGGATGCGGCAATATCTTCCGTTGTTGTTCCTTGAGGGAACTCCTTTACTGCCCCATCTGGAAACGAAATCTTAACAACGTCTGACATGGTAATTCCTCCTTTGAATTAAGCGTTTTGGGTCATTTTTGCCCAAGAATCCGCTTTTTGAAAAATAAAAAAAACCCGTCCCTGGAAAAGGGACGAGTTTTAATAAACACGTGGTTCCACCCAATTTTTCAATTTCAAATAATAACAATTTGAAATTGACTTTGGTCTGTTAACGGTCGAGAGCCGTCAGACAATTACTAACCTCATAAGGCATGAAGCGTTCACTGCTGAAGTTTAAAGGTGGTAAGTATTATTTTCGTGTTAGGAGACTTTCAGCCATGATCTCCCTCTCTAAAAACCGTAAAAAATACTGTTGTCCTTATCATTACTTTTACTATGACTATACTATGTATGCAATTATAATGATTAATTTTTGAAAAATCAAGGGACATCAACCTAATAAGACAAATTTTCACACAATTCCTTTCTCAAGCCTGATTCTCAGAAGATTGATGATCCTCTGCCCATTTATTCACATCTCTTAGTGCAGCAAATGATTTAATAGTTACTCTTTCTTCAAAAATATTTTTGATTGTCCTTACTAAGGGCTCATCCGGGTCCTTTGTATACAAAAAAATAGTTGTAGGCGCAAGTGATAATAATGGGGCAATCGATGCAGAATCGACATATACAGGATGATTAACTAGTAATTTACGGTCAATCAATCTTGTTAATTCAGCACGTTTCATTTCTACAAACTGATCATTATAAAAAGTGATTTCCTCGTCGAGCAATAAATGGAGTACTTCCATTTTCGGCTCACGATTCACCAGAAACTCCCGGAGCATTTGCACAAATATTTGATATTCTTGCTCCATCTTATATTCATCAATAGCAATCTCAACATAGCTTTGCAACGACTGAAAGTACGGACGCAATCTAAATTTGAGAAACGAGTCAAACGAAAAAGAGATATTATCCAAAAAAATATGCTCAATGGCAGATTTAATCTGTATCTCTTCATTTGCATCATTCAAGAAAATAGACAAGTCTTCTCTTTGACCCTCGAGAATAGAATCAATAATTTCGATAATTTGTTGCTGTTCTTCAAATTCATCGTAAAAATAATGGCTTTTTAATATTTCTCTAAACCAATCATCCCGTTTAATATTGGTAATGAATTCGTAAAAAGCATGTTTAACAATTCTGGAAATTTCTACCGATATCATATTGCCAAAAAATTTAACTATATGTCGATCTTCAATTAGAAGAATAGTTTCTTTGTCATGATTATTTGGTAAGTACTTCAGCAAGTGGTCATAAAATTTTTCTGCATCCAACTTGCATTGGAAGATGATTTCCGCCAACCAAATCCCCCCTTTAAGCCAATCTTTGTATTAATATATATGGGGGACTTAGCTAAAATAGAAGTTAGCTGGTACATGCTTTTGTTATTTACAGAAAAAAAGTATAAAAAAAGGACTGCCGACTTGTTTACGACAATCCTAAAACTACTTTCTTTAATTTAAATTACCTTCTGTTTGGACCCTCAACCATCACAGGCATACTCAAGGAACGAATTCGCTCCATGATTCGTCTTGCTTTCATTTTCTCTTCTTCGCCCCTCTGGCTGTAAGTTAGATGATGCTCCAGGCCTTTAAAGTCAAAATTTGATGTGAAAAATGTGGGAAGACTCTCAAGCATTCTAAATTGTAAAATAGGACCCAGCACCTCGTCCCTTGTCCAACTTGATACAGCTTCAGCGCCAATATCATCAAGCATGAGGATCGGTTCTTTTTTTAAAGCCTCAATTTTTTCATTCAATGTGGAATCCGCGATTGACCCTTTCATCTCTCGCAACAATTCAGGCACATAGACAATCATCGAAGAAATTTGTTTCTTCGCCAATTCATTGGCAATTGCCCCTAATAAATAAGATTTTCCCACTCCGAATTTTCCATAAAGATAAAGACCTTTTGGTTTTTTTCCTGCCTCATAATTCATTAAGAACGTTGCCGCCTGATCTCCGGCATCAAGTCGGCCTGTGTCCGCTTCAAATTCCTCAAAGGATGCTTCCAAGATATCTCTAGGGACATATAAACTCTTGATCAACTTCTCATTTTTCTTCTTTTCATCAGCCATAATTTTCCTAGGACATTGTTTATAAACAACATCGATAGAATTTCGAGCTAGAACCAAATCAGGGTGATACCCCTTCATAAAATTGATGCAGCCATCAAGGGACTCACATTTATTGCAATCCTTGCTCTGATTGATGTATTCATACAGTTTACTCATACTTTTATCAATCATCACAGAATCAATAGCTTCTTGATTCTGTGATAGAAATGCTTTAACATCAGGATTTTGCAGGACTTGCTTCCGCTGTTGTTCATAGCGTTTTTGAAAACTTTCATTTGAAGCCAATCTATTTAAGGTTTTATTGATTTTCTCCAACTACGGCACCCCCTATTTGCGGAACGCTTTTAATTTTTCTTCAATCGCCCGTTTCTTTGCTTCAACCTCATTGGTAATTCCCTGCGATGGCTCTTTCTTTGCCTCCTGTGTGCCCTCATCAAACCAATCAGGAATTAACTCTGTCCGAATCGGCTTTTTACTAACTGATTTCCCCGTTTTTTTACTTTCAGCTGCCTTGTGTTCTTCATTTTTCGCGAGTTCCATTGCTTCCTTCACTGTTTTAACCTGCTTCCTTGCCCAATGACTAGCAATGGATTCGACAAAGCCCTTAGTAAATTTCATGTCCGTTTTTCTCATTGCCACTTCAATTAAAACATTGACAACACCCGGTGGCAGTTTATATTTAATCATAATTTCTTCTAATGTTTTCAAATTGGCATTCGAAGGCTCTACTCCTCCGGAGAATTCTTTAAAAACGATAAGTGGCGGGGTCGTTTCGTAAGAACGAATTAACTTTTCCTCCGGGGTTTTCGGTTCAGTTATTTGCGTTTGGTGAACAATAGGCTGGGTTCGGTTAATCAGGCTGGGCAACTGGTCATAATTAACAAACTGATACCAATCACGAGCACCTTTTCTTAAGTCTTCAATATCAATTTCATCATGTTCGTTAATAGCACCTAAAATGAAATTTTTCATTTCTAATGGGGCGATTTGATACAAAAATGCAAGATTACTAATCACAGCTTTCACTTTTGGTGTTAACGCTTTTTTTGGAACGAGTGATTCATTCAGCCCAGCAGATAACGTATCAAAATCAAACGTGTCTACACCAATTTGAATCGGATTTGATTCCGCCCTTCCGATAAACTGCTGATTTTCTTCCTCATGTAATTCTTCAGAAATCCCTTGTATATATTGCATACTGCCTGGGGCCGCCGAAGCAAAGACATCCTGAAAGGCTTTTGTAACATCGACATACTCATCATTGGCCGGCTTTTGTTGGTCACTAAAAAAGCGTTTTAACCTAGAAAAGTGATTTTTTCCAATTTTACGGTAAAGATATATATTTAGCATTCCATCTAAAAAGAATTGTTCGGGACTTAGTGGAGGACGAAGTTCATATAAAAAAGACCGTCCTCCTTCATCTGTTTTGACACGGGTCTTTAACAGACCTATGCCTTCCAACTTTAATCTTGCTTCGAAAATGTCCTTTAAGTTCATTTCTAAGAGATTCATCAACAGATGGTGTGTGGAGGACTCAGACCAAAGCCGGTTTTCCTCTACCTCTGCCCAGAGAGTCATATATAAACTAAAGCAAGTTGAACCAATCAAGGGCTGATATAAAAACGTCAGCACTTTACGGTCATAATCATGCAGTAGCCCATCAGCAGTTACGATATAACGGTCAATAGGAAGAATTTCCTGCCAATGCTGCGCCATATTACTACAACCTTCCCCTGTTATAAAGTCAAAAAGAGCCAAAAACCTCTTTAGCTCTTAAGATTTTTCTTTTTTTATTAATTCTTTTAATTCATCAATGAATACATTGATATCTTTAAATTGTCGATAGACAGATGCGAATCTGACATATGCAACTTCGTCCACGTGTGCTAGCCTGTCCATTACCATTTCACCTATGGCTTCACTCTTTATTTCAGAAATCCCCTGACTGCGCAGGTCTTTTTCAACACCGTGGGTTATATCTTCTAGTTCCTTTAAGGCCACAGGCCGCTTCTCACAAGCTTTTATCAAGCCTCGTAAGATTTTATCACGACTGAACTCTTCTCTGGTACCTTCTTTTTTGACTACAATTAGCGGGATCTCTTCAATCTTCTCAAACGTAGTAAACCGATACCCACATTCTTCACATTCGCGTCTCCTCCGTGTGGCCCGGCCTTCATCAACAGGCCTGGAATCAAGGACACGTGTACCATAATTTTGACAAGAAGGGCATTTCATTGTAATCAACTCCAAATCTACACTGTATAACCCGAACTAAACGCTTACTTTCATCTTATAAAAAAGAATATCTTTATACAAGTAAGTATTAGGAGTTTTTTATTCCAACAAAGGTATGTAATTGATTAATTCGCTCGTAATAAGAAATAATCCGCTTTTTTAAAGCAGGATAAGCACCAAGTATCGAAATTTTTTCAGATGATATATTAAAGTCTACTGCTGTTTCCATTGGTTTTACAGACACAATAGTAACAATCAGAAAGCATTTAATTGGTTTGTTGATTTCAACAGCAATTTCCCCATGATCTTTAGAAACGGTTGTTATCTGGCAATCTGCATCTTCATGGAATAACTTTTCAACTGAATCAAAAACTTGATTGAACTTCGCCTTATAATAATGCGTTTTTAAAGAATCATCCGCAATTCGGTCTGAAGTCTCAATTTGCTGCTTAAATCTCACAAATAAGTTACCAAACATAGCCATACTTTTCCTCCCCAATTGTCTTTGGTCTTATTGTACAACATTTTCGCTTAAAATATAAAAAGAGGTGTATGTTAAGATACACCTCTTCACTAATTATTTTTATAAAGATTATAGAACTTTTGCCTGTTTTACATGGACAGGACCCATGCCACGTGGAATTTCTATATTTTCACGTGTTTGGGCATTCAATGCCTCAGAAATATAATCTGCTGCAACATTAGGATCTAAATCGCCGCAAGTGAAGACATCAATGCTGGCATATCCATGCTCAGGGAAGCTGTGAATAGTTAGATGTGATTCGGAAATAATGACGACACCGCTCACACCTTGTGGAGCAAATTTATGAAATGCTACTTCACGGATTTCCGCTCCTGATTTAAGAGCTGCTTCAACAAAAGTCGTTTCAATAAAATTCATATCGTTTAGTTTTTCAAAGTCGCATCCCCATAGCTCAGAGATCACGTGACGTCCCATTGTTTCCATATTCATTTGTCCCCCTCTAACCTTTTTGTTCTTTCTTGAAATCATGTACAAACGGTATCTTATAACTACCACGGGGGAAAGTTAGTCCAGAGAGGTCCTAACCCTTTAAGTAATTAATCGTTACCAATTTCAAGAAGTTCACGATGACTAGTATACTTTGTTTATATTTTTTTTGCAACCTATCAATATAAAAAACTTTATTAGGACGGGCTTTTTCATCACTTTATAAATAAATTCAACAAAACTATTTTATGCCTAATTACACCAAAATGGCACGAGATAGCACAAAAAAAAGGCTGTCAATCGACAGCTTTTTTTGTTTATTTATCCAACCTTTAATTCGGAGGATTCTGCTATTTTCTGAGCAACTAACAGTGTGAGATCTACCACACGTGAAGAATAGCCCCACTCATTATCATACCATGCCAAAACCTTTACTTTTCTTGTCCCCATCACCATTGTGGATAGACCATCAATGATGGCAGAATGTTCATTGGTATTAAAATCAACAGATACTAACGGTTCCATTGTAAAATCTAAAATGCCTTTTAATGGGCCATTTGCTGCTTCAATAAAGGCATGATTGACTTCATCCACGGTTACATCTTGTTTAAGATCCACGACTAAATCAACCAGTGAAACGTTTGGTGTTGGAACACGAAGTGACATACCATGTAATTTCCCCTTTAACTGTGGTAAAACTAGAGAAATTGCTTTCGCTGCCCCTGTTGTCGTTGGAATGATTGATTGACCGCAAGCACGAGCCCTCCGTAAATCTTTATGAGGATTATCTATATTTTTTTGATCATTTGTATAGGCATGAATGGTCGTCATTAATCCGCTTTCAATTCCAAATTTATCATCTAATACCTTTGCAACAGGTGCAAGACAGTTGGTTGTACATGATGCATTGGAGATAATTTCATGTTCATTAATATCCAGCATTTCTTCATTAACACCCATAACAATGGTAACGTCCTCATTTTTTCCTGGTGCAGTTAAGATCACTTTCTTTGCCCCTGCTTCTAAGTGTAATGCTGCCGCTTCACGGGCATTAAACTTCCCAGTAGCTTCAATCACAATCTCAATCCCGAGCTCTCTCCATGGAAGTTCCTCTGGATTACGACTGCTCAATAATTTAATCCTTTTTCCATTTACAAGCAGCTCATCATCTAATGGAACAACTTCTCCTTGAAATGGTCCATGATTTGTATCATATTTAAGTAAATGTGCTAATGTTTCTGCAGGATAACTAGCATTTATGGCTACAACATCAAGCTTATTTTCAAGGATCGCTTTTCTAAAAACCATCCTTCCAATTCTCCCAAATCCATTAATCGCAACTTTTGTCTTCATTTTGCAACCCCTTCTGTATTAATGTCATACTTAATACTTGTATTATTGTAATTAGTATAACATATTTAGGTGGAATTGTGATGAATAAAGTGCGGATTTTTAAAATGTTTTATAATTTAGATAACTTATTAATATAAAAAAAGAGAAGGTCACTCCTTCTCCCTAATTATTTCATATTATTTTTTATTGATGCCAAACTGCGCTAAGATTTCAAGAAGCTGTTTTTTTGTATCCTCGACCGAACCATTATTATTAATTACTGCGTCTGCGAGCCTGAGTTTATCAGCCAATGGCATTTGAGAATGGATCCTTGCTTCTGCATCCTCAACAGATAGGTTATTTCTCGCGATTAATCTTTTTAATTGAGTTTCATTGTCAACAAATACTAGTAATGTTTTATCCACCATATACGTAAGTTTACTTTCAAATAGTAACGGTATATCGAGAACAACCACTTCTTCACCATTCTTTTTCGCCGTTTCGACTTTATCCTTCATTCTTCTTCTGACTTCTGGGTGAACGATGTCATTTAATAATTGCCGTTTTTCGACTTGATGAAAAATAATCGAGCCCAGTTTAGGCCGATCGATTTCTCCATCGGCTAATAATATATCTTCGCCAAACTCAGCAAGGATATTAAAATAAGCCGTTTCACCTTTCATTACCGCAAGGCGTGCTTCAATATCTGCATCAACCACCGTGATATTCATTTCTTTAAAAAAGTTAGAGACAGTACTTTTTCCACTGGCAATTCCACCTGTTAAACCGATAACTAATGACATCCCCATATCCTCTTTCTGGTTCTTATAATTTCCAAATCCCAATGATTATTAATAATATCCCTGGCAAAAAGGTGAACTTTTGAATCCATTCAAATTTATGAAAAAAAGTTCCACTTTTTATTCCTAAAAGAACAAACAATGAACTCATAATTGCGACAGTAAACGCTAAATAATAAGGAGAGAAGCCAAGCATCGCTGCGCCAATCCCTGCTCCAAAGGCATCCAGCGACAAGGCAAACCCTAACATTAACGCCTCAATCCCAGTAATCGTACCAGATTGATCGAAATCAGCCGACATCGGCTTTTTCAATATATTAATGGCTAATCCTAGGGACTTGATTTCAAAATTCACGATTGTCTTTTCCTGATCTAGTACGTCCTTTTCTTTTTCTGGTCGAAAAAATTGATACAAAACCCAAGCACCAAGACCAATTAGGATTATTCCCCCTAGGCTTGCCGTAATTCTTGGTGATAAAACTTTCTCAAGTCCGTGTCCAATTGACACAGCGATCATTAAGGAAATAGCAGAGCAACTTGCAATAATAATTATTGACCTAAGCGGCATGATCATTTTCCTTAGTCCATAGGTAAATCCTACGCTAAAGCTGTCAAGGCTAAGTGCAAAAGCCAGGATGAGAAGTGATAACAACTGAACCATGATGTCTAGGGCTCCTTCCACCAAAATCATTACGATAGTATATGGCAGGAGCCTATCCATGGTTAATGTTATTCTATTTTCACCTTTTTACTTTTTCTATTCTGCTGAGATCTTTTGGCATTGTGGACAGTAATGGGTTCCTCTTCCGCCAACAGTTATTTTTTCTAAAGGTGTCCCGCACCGTTTACACTCTTCACCCTTTCGACCGTAAGCATATAATTCAAGCTGAAACATTCCAATTTCACCTTGAGAGTTAACATACGATCGAATCGTACTTCCCCCTTTTTTAACTGCCTCACTTAAGGTTGCAACAATTTCACGATGAAGAAGGTTAAGTTCATTTGCATCAAGTGTGTTGGCAATACGTTCTGGATGGATGCCGGCCCTAAAAAGCGCTTCATCCACATAGATATTACCCAATCCCACAAAGACTTTTTGGTCTAATAAAGCGGTTTTAATTTTTCGATTCGTTTTTTTCAGCTTTTCAGCCAGATACTGAACGGTAAATTCCTCTGAAAAAGGTTCAGGGCCCAGTCCGATTAAGGGCTCCGTTAAAAATTCATCCCCTTTTTTATAGAGGTGCATGGTTCCAAACTTTCGAACGTCCCGATACCTTAATTCGGTCCCATCTGTAAAATGAAAGAGAACATGTGTATGTTTATCATAGGGCTCCTTCTTAGGATATAGACCATACTTTCCTTCCATTCTTAAGTGGGAAACTAGAGCGAAATTTCCTGTATAGATAATTAAAAATTTCCCTCTTCTGCCTACATCGATAATAGTCTCTCCAATCAAGGCATCGACAAATTGTTCCACTTCAAGTGGGGTTTTTATGATTTTTGGCCAATAGACAGTTATATCCTCGATTGTTTTATTAACCACTAATTTTTTTAATGTTTTTCGAACGGTTTCTACTTCCGGAAGTTCTGGCAAGATAGCCCCCTCCTTTTATTTAGCGTCAAACCATGTTGGCCCGTAGGCATAATCCACTTTTAATGGCACCTTTAATTCGAGGGCATTTTCCATCACATCTGGGACTAACTTCTTTAAAGTTTCCAATTCTTCCTCAGGTGCTTCAAAAATTAATTCATCATGGACCTGAAGTAAAAGCCGTGTCTTTAACCCCATGTCCTTTAATGCATCGTCCATATCTATCATTGCTTTTTTTATGATATCAGCAGCACTGCCTTGAATTGGCGTGTTCATAGCCGTTCTTTCGGCAAAACTTCGGATATTAAAATTACGCGCAGTAATTTCAGGAATATATCTCCTTCTTTGCATAAGAGTTGAAACATATCCTTTTTGCTTAGCTGAGTGGATAATATCATCCATATATTCTTTGACACCTGGGTAAGTATCTAAATAGCGTTCAATGAATTGACCGGCTTCCTTCCTGGTTATTCCTAAGGATTGGGATAGTCCATAATCACTGATTCCATAGACAATTCCAAAATTAACGGCTTTTGCCTGACGCCTCATATTCGAGGTTACCTCATCTTTATTGACGTGGAAAACCTCCATCGCGGTCTTGGTATGAATATCCATATCTTCCTTAAATGCTTGAATCAGCTTATCATCACCAGCAATATCAGCAAGAACGCGAAGTTCAATCTGGGAATAGTCAGCAGCAAAAATGATCCACCCTTCCTCAGATGGAACAAAGGCCTGACGAATTTTCCGACCCTCTTCCAATCGAATCGGGATATTTTGCAAATTGGGATCAATAGAACTTAACCGCCCTGTCGCTGTTAAGGTTTGTTGATATCTTGTATGGACTTTCCCGGTTTTAGGATTGATCACCTTTAACAATCCTTCTATATAGGTAGATTGGAGCTTCCCTAATTGTCTGTATAGAAGGATGTATTCAATAATTTCATGATCCTCCGCTAATTTCTCCAATACATCCGCTGACGTGGAATAACCTGTTTTTGTTTTCTTTAATGAAGGCAGGTTTAATTTATCAAATAAAATAACGCCAAGCTGTTTCGGTGAGTTGATATTAAATTTTTCGCCTGCTAATTCACATATCTTTTCTTCAATTTCAATTAGTCTCTCATTTAGTTCTTTGCCCATTGTCTGGAGGCGTTCCTGTTCGACTTTGATTCCACATGATTCCATATCGGCTAAGATAAGCGATAATGGCATTTCAAGTTCGGTAAATAACTCATATTGTTCATTTTTTCTTAATTCATCCTCTAGTTTTCCTCTTAGGTCAGACATGGCAAGACTTTTACGGACAAGATGTTCTGCAAGTTGTGTTACTTCAGGGACCTTTCGTTTCGCCCCTTTCCCATAAAAAGATTCATCGGTTTGGATTGTATGTACATCAAATCGTTTTGTAATCGCGGCGAGATCTTCAATGTTTTCTGAAGGATTAATGATATAGGAGGCCATCAGAATATCAAAATCGACTCCTTTTAAATGAATATCATATCTTCGTAAAGAGACCTCAGAACGCTTGGCATCATAAACTGTCTTCTTTTTACTTTCATCCTCCGCCCATTTTTTGAAAACATCAGATTGTATTACCTGTTCAGTAGGGAAGTAGAAATGACCGTTTTCATTGACGAGGGAGAAACCAATAATCTCTGCATAATGATAATTATCATCTAACATCTCAACATAAAAATAATTATCATCTGCGAATATCTCTTCCGTGATTTCTTCTGGAGTTTGAAACTCAATCTCTTCCAGTTCTGGCACATCAGCCATGTCTGGACCTTCTCCCAGCTTATCCAATAACGAATGAAAGCCTAATTCTTTAAAGAGAGCGACTAATTTATCGCGCGTAAAACCCTCATAAGTGATCGTATCTATATTTACATCGATAGGTGCTTGCCTTTCAATTGTTGCCAGCTCTTTACTCATTATGGCTTGATCCTTAAATTCTTCCAACTTCTCTTTAAGCTTATTACCATTAACCTGGTCAATGGAGGCTAATAAATTTTCAAGCGTAGTAAATTCCTTTAAAAGTTTGATAGCTGTTTTTTCACCAACACCAGGTACACCAGGAATATTATCGGAAGGGTCTCCCATCAGCCCCTTCATATCAATGATTTGGTCTGGTGTAAGTCCATATTTTTCAGCGACATGTTCAGGGGTATATTCCTCAATATCTGTAATACCCTTACGCGTGATTCCAACTGTAGTGGTTGGTGAAGAGAGTTGCGTTAAATCTTTATCTCCGGAAATCACCTTTACTTCATACCCATCATGTTCAGCATTTAATGACAAAGTACCAATGATATCATCGGCCTCATAATTTTCAAGTTCATACCTAGAGATTCCATAGGCATCTAGAAGGTCACGAATGAACGGAAATTGTTCTGATAGCTCAGGCGGAGTTTTTTGTCTGCCGCCTTTATATTCACTAAAGGTTTTATGTCGAAAGGTCGTTTTTCCCGCGTCAAATGCAACAAGGATATGGCTTGGCTTTTCATCCTCAAGTATTTTCATCAGCATCATCGTAAAGCCATAAACGGCATTCGTATGAATTCCTTTATCGTTATTAAGCAAGGGTAGTGCAAAGAATGCCCGGTAAGCAATACTATTACCATCTATAAGGACAAGTTTCTTCTTTTCCATTTATATCCACCTTCCAAAATCACCTTAAATATTTATATAATTCAATTATAAACTCGCTTCCTTCACCCAATTCACTTCTAACACTTATATTTCCATGATGGGCTTCAATTAAATGCTTAACGATCGCTAGTCCAAGTCCAGTCCCACCGGAGTTCCGGCTCCTATCTCGGTCGACACGGTAAAATCGTTCAAAAATACGCGGAATTTCTTCCTTACTAATTCCAATTCCCGTATCTTTTACATGAACTCGTATCTTATCACCGTGTTCGAGAAGGATAATTTCCACATTCCCTTCAGGCGGAGTGTAGTTCATGGCATTGGCAATCAAGTTAATAAACACTTGTTTTAACCGGTCTAAATCACCCTGGACCATCACTTGATCTTGCTTACAAAGGAGGTTAATCCGGATATTCTTTGCTTGGGCTTTTCCACTAAGAACCGTAATAACTTCTTTTAATAGCTCGTACAAATCTAGTTCTTGAATATTTAATCTGAAGCCCTGTTGTTCTATTTTTGAAAGATCTAATAGATCTTGGATGAGGGTTTGGAGACGGTCACTTTCTTTGAGAATAATGGAAAGAAACGCTTCCAATGTTTCTTTATTATTCATGGCACCATCCATCAGTGTTTCAGTAAACCCTTTAATAGAAGTGACTGGGGTTTTTAATTCATGTGATACATTGGCCACAAAATCCTTGCGCATTTGCTCGAGTTTTTTAATTTCCGTAATATCATGAAATACGAGCAATACACCTTTCCAAACATTGTTGGTTCCGAGAATCGGGACACCGTACACAACAAAGTATCTCCGTTCAATGAATAGTGGAACAAGTATTTGTTTGCTAACCTTCTTTTCCGTCCGAAAAACTTCAGCCACTAATTGACAAATTTCCTCATATTCAATCACTTCATAATAAACTTTATTTAAATAATCGCTAGAATTGACGTGGAAAATATCAATAAATCCTTTATTGATTAGGTTAATATACCCTCGACTATCAATTAACACTAAACCAGCGCCCATATTTTCAATTAATGCACTGAGCCTATCCTGTTGCATTTCTTGTGCTTTAGTGAGCTCTTGTAGGTTTTCGGCCAGCATATTGATTGATGACCCAAGCATCCCCGTTTCATCTAATCTACTTACTGTAGTTCGCGCACGGTAATTTCCTTTTGCAAGTTCAATGGCAACATTTGTAGCGGCCTCAATTGGTTTTGTATACTTTGAGGTAATTCTTACACATAGAAAAAGAATAATAATGATGGCAATCCCAAGACAAATGGAAAGAACCCACAAGACTTCAATTTTCAGGTGTTGAGTTAGAGACTCTAGGTAATAGCTTTTAAAAAATTGACCTATCAAAATTCCTACCCCAACTAATACAATAATAATTAATATGATTAGTGATATTAGCAGTCCTTTACGGAATTTGGTCATTCTCCTTTCGGCTCCTCCAGTTTATAGCCCAAGCCCCGAATTGTTTTGATATAGGCTGGCTTTTTTGTGTCCACTTCAACTTTTTCTCTTAAATGTGAGATATGTACATCGACTATTCTAGTATCGCCAGCAAAGTCATAATTCCAAACGGCACTTAATAATTGATCACGAGTCATAACACGCCCTTTATTTTGAGCAAGATAAAGAAGCAATTCAAATTCTTTTAAGGTTAACTCCAACAGATTGTCGTTAAAGTAAGCCTCATATTTATCAGAATTGATTTTTAAATTACCTATTTGTAGTACCCCCTTCTCTTCCCCACTTACCGGTGCAGCATCCGTTTGAGTTTGTGTCCTTCTAAGGATTGCTTTGACACGGGCAATCACTTCTCTTGGACTGAAAGGTTTCACCATATAATCATCTGCACCTAGCTCTAGCCCCAAGATTTTATCGAATTCATCCTCTTTAGCTGTTAACATTAAAATCGGAGTCATAATCTTGTTTTGTCTCAACTGCTTACAAACTTCCATTCCATCCATTTTAGGCAGCATTAGATCTAAAACAATGATATCAGGGGATTGGGTCTCAGCAATTTGTTTCCCCTCTTCACCATCCATTGCTGTTATTACATCAAACCCCGCTTGCTCCATGTTATATTGTAGTAAAGTAACAATTGACTGTTCATCATCGACAACAAGCACTCTATTTTTCATAATAACCCCCACATTTTTAGTTACCTCCATTATAATAATAAAGTTTGTGTATTTTCTAGCTTTACAAAACTTTAACAAACGAACTTCGTATGAGTTAGTCTTTTGAAAAGTTAACTAAAAAGTCATTACTTCTACCAAATTCCCTCATTATTTTTTATAAAATTAACCTAAACACGAGGAAGGAAGTGGAATATGGCTTACAAAAATCGAAATGAATCTGGTGAATTATTAATTCTCAGAATTTTAAACCGACGTATGGGTTTAACAGCAGAGGAACAAAAAAAGTATTTAAACCTAGAAAAAGGCTTTAAGGGTGAAACTCAATTCGACGAATTAACTGAGAATCTTCAAAGTCAGTGCATTATACTAAACGAATTACTGCTCGAGGTTAATGGATCTAAATTTCAAATTGATACCACCATCATTTTCCAAGATGCTATTTACCATTTTGAAGTTAAAAATTATGATGGCGACTTTATTTACAAACCTGACAGGCTGAAAAAGATTTCCGGTAAAGATTATAAAAATCCTCTGGACCAACTAAAACGAACCCAGTTTTTGTTCAGCCAGTTACTTCAAAATTTAGGATATAATATTCCCATTGAGGGATCCGTTGTATTTATTAACCCCGAGTTTACATTATATGAAGCCCCTCCAAACAAGTCCTTTGTTTTCCCGACACAATTAAACCAGCTAATAAAAAAACTGGAGAAGATTCCTGCAAAATTAACTAATCGCCATTTCAAAATTGCTGATAAGCTTGTTACCCTACATCAAATTGAATCACCTTATACTAGACTCCCCCCTTATGATTATAATCAGCAAAAAAAAGGTATCACCTGTGCAAAATGTAACTCATTTAATGTAACTTTTTCAACAGGCGCTAGAAAAGTTATCTGTGATATATGTGAATGTGTGGAAGGGATTGAATCTGCTATTTTGCGTAATGTAGAGGAAATAAAGCTTCTATTTCCTGATATTAAAATTACAACTAATTTGGTCTATGAATGGTGTGGTGGGGTTGTGGCAAAAAAAACAATTAAAAAATATTTAAAGAAAAACTATCAGTCCATTGGGAACAAAAAATATACATATTATATTTGAATTGACTTGTCATAAATCTCGTTTCTTGCATATATCTCTGCAAAGGGCCCCGAATGAGTGGAAGATCATCCTTCGGGCTTTATGAGCCAATCTTATAGCCCCCAACGAGCAGGTGGATCATTTATTCAGGCTCTATGAATGACTCTTATCCCCCCGAACAAACGAGTGTATTACCTTTTTAGGCTTTATGAACCGCTCATATCGACCCGAACAAGCAGACCAACACCCTTTTGAGGCTTTATGAACTGCTCTTACTGACCTTAAAAAGAAGGTCCTCACCCTTTTCGGGCTTTATGAACCTTCCTCGTTCTATTGTTAACTCAAAAAAGGAATGTGAACAGTTCACATTCCATCTTAATAACTTTATTAAAAATTCTCTAAAGCCCGGCCATGAATTTCTTCCAATCGGTGGGGCGGACAAACTTTGACTTTGCCTTGAATGACTGTCTCATTCTTTTCATTGGTTCCTACCACACTAATTACAATGGTATGCTCTTCCCTTGTTACTTCAACCACTTCGAATAAAAGCTCAACTGCCCCATAATGATAAACGGGTTTTGGAAAACTGATCTCTTGACTTAAAATATGACTTCCAGGACCGGGTAAATATTTCGAGATGGCTGAGGTAATCATACCTGTCAGCATAATGCTCGGAACGATTGGCTTTTCAAAAGGAGTCTGTGAAGCATAATCATGCTGAATATAGAGGGGATTTGCATCATCAGTTAATCCTAAATAAAGTAGCAGATCCTTGTCTTCTATTTTTTCTGTCATAGCTAGTTTTTCACCGACAGTAATTTCTTCAATTTTACGTCCTAACCTTCTCTTTTTACCTAAAAGCAAAAAACTCCACCTCCATGTAAGCGATTTCAAACAAATACAAAGAAATTCGGGGAACCATTGTAACCCCGAATTTCTCTTTTATTCTTTTACGCTAATACTTGCATCACATTGCGAACGGATTCAACTGATTTATCTAAAGCAGCTTTTTCGTCAGCAGTTAATTCAAGCTCGATGACTTTTTCAATGCCATTTGCACCAAGGATTGTTGGTACACCTAGGTAGATGCCATCGTAACCAAATTCACCTTCAAGATAAGCAATAGATGGAAGAACGCGACGTTGGTCTTTAAGTATTGCTTCACACATTTCAACTAAAGAAGCAGCAGGAGCATAATAAGCGCTTCCATTACCTAGAAGGTTAACAATTTCACCGCCGCCTTTACGAGTTCGTTCTACAATTGCTTCAAGACGGTCTTTAGGAATTAATGTTTCTAATGGAATTCCACCAGCATATGAGTAACGTACAAGGGGAACCATGTCATCACCATGACCACCTAAAACGAAACCTGTAATGTCTTTAACAGAAAGGTTCAATTCTTGAGCAACAAATGTGCGGAAACGAGCAGTATCAAGAACACCAGATTGACCAATTACACGGTTTTTAGGGAATCCTGATTCTTTAAATACAGTGTATGTCATTGCATCAACTGGGTTGGTTAAAACAAGAATTGTACAGTTAGGGGAATACTTCACGATTTCTTGAGTTACACTTCTCATAACCTTTTGGTTTGTCTGAACTAAATCATCACGGCTCATACCAGGTTTACGGGCAATACCAGCAGTGATCACGACGATATCTGAATCACGAGTATCTTCATAGTTTGAAGTACCAGTAATATTAGCATCAAAGCCTTGTACTGGACTTGCTTCTAGCATATCTAATGCCTTACCTTTTGTAGGGTTTTCCATTGGAGCGATATCTACTAAAACTACATCTCCAAGTTCCTTTTGAGCTAGTAAAAATGCCGTAGTTGCTCCAGTAAATCCTCCGCCGATTACAGAAACCTTTTTACGTTTTAATGACATTATAACTCTCCCCTTTAAACGTTTTTGTTGGTCTTGAACCTTAAAATGCAGGCGGGGCTATTAAAGAACAGCCCACATCTGCATCAATTCTTTACTCCATGTTCTTAATAAGCTCGTTAGCAAATTCAGAAGTTTTTACTTCTGTTGCGCCTTCCATTAATCGAGCAAAATCATATGTTACAACTTTAGAAGCAATTGTTTTTTCTACTGATTTAATAACCATTGTAGCGGCTTCGTTCCAGCCTAAGTGCTCAAGCAATAACACACCTGATAAAATAACAGATGAAGGATTCACCTTATCAAGACCTGCATATTTAGGTGCAGTACCATGTGTTGCTTCAAAAATCGCATGTCCTGTTTCATAGTTGATGTTAGCACCTGGTGCAATACCAATACCGCCTACTTGCGCTGCAAGTGCATCTGAAATGAAATCTCCATTTAAATTCATTGTTGCAACAACATCAAATTCACGCGGACGTGTAAGAATTTGTTGTAAGAAGATATCAGCAATTGCATCTTTTACGATAATTTTGCCTGCTGCTTCTGCATCAGCTTGAGCTTTATTAGCAGCTTCTGAACCTTGCTCCGCTTTAATGCGGTCATATTGAGCCCATGTAAATACTTTATCCCCGAATTCCTTCTCAGCAAGCTCATAGCCCCAGTTTTTAAATGCGCCTTCAGTAAATTTCATGATATTACCTTTGTGTACGAGTGTAACTGAAGAACGGCCTTCTTTAATGGCATAGTTAATTGCCGCACGAACTAGACGCGAAGTACCTTGTTCAGAAACAGGCTTAATACCGATACCAGAAGTTTCTGGGAATCTGATTTTGTTAACACCCATTTCATTTTGTAAGAAGTCAATTACCTTTTTAACTGCTTCTGAACCTTTTTCATACTCAATACCAGCATAAATATCTTCTGTGTTTTCACGGAAAATAACCATATCAGTATCTTGTGGACGCTTAACTGGTGAAGGAACACCTTCGAACCATCTAACTGGACGTAAGCACACAAACAAATCTAACTCTTGACGTAGAGCAACGTTCAACGAACGAATTCCTCCGCCAACAGGAGTAGTTAATGGCCCTTTAATGGCAATCAAATATTCATTGATTAAATCAAGTGTTTCTGATGGCAGCCATTCACCAGTTTGGTTGAATGCTTTTTCTCCAGCTAAAACTTCTTTCCAAATTAATTTGCGTTCACCTTTGTACGCTTTTTCAACAGCTGCATTTAAAACTCTCTCAGAAGCAGCCCAAATATCTGGTCCGATTCCGTCACCTTCAATAAATGGGATAATTGGATTGTTTGGTACATTTAATACACCGTTTGTAACTGTAATTTTTTCGCCTTGCATAGTTGATTTTCCCTCCTATTATGTAAAAAAGCTGCGTTATGACTTATGGAAAGGTTAGAGATGTTTGTCTCTAACCTTATCATATATTCTTATTAGACCAATTATTGCGACAAAAGTAAATAATTAACCTCGTTGCTCAATTGGAACATATTTTTGCATACCAGGACCTGTATAATCTGCACGCGGGCGGATTAAGCGGTTGTTTTGATACTGTTCAAGAATATGTGCAAGCCAGCCAGATACCCTGCTTACTGCGAAGATTGGTGTCATTAAATCATGGTCAATCCCTAAGCTGTGGTAAACAGATGCGGAATAGAAATCCACATTAGGTGGCAGATTCTTTTCACCGGTTACAATACTTTCAATTTTTTCAGAGATATCATACCATTGTGGTTCGCCTGTTAGTTCAGTTAATTTTTTAGACATTGCTCTTAAGTGCTTGGCACGTGGATCTCCTTTTCGATAAACACGATGACCAAAGCCCATGATTTTTTCTTTCTTCTCAAGCTTGCCACGTACATATGGTTCAACATTTTCGAGCGTACCAATTTCTTTTAACATTTTCATGACCGCTTCATTTGCTCCACCATGTAAAGGTCCTTTAAGGGCCCCAATTGCGGCAGTTACTCCAGAATAAACATCAGATAATGTAGCCACACATACACGTGCAGTAAATGTGGATGCGTTTAATTCATGGTCCGCGTGTAATACAAGCGCTTTATCAATCGCTTCAACAGCGATCGGTTCTGGTACTTTCCCAGTCAACATGTATAAGAAATTGGCTGCAAAGCTTAATTCTGGTTTAGGTGCAATTGGCTCTAACCCTTTTCTTACACGAGCAAATGTTGCAACAATTGCAGGCATTTTTGCCTGAAGGCGAATCGCTTTTCGGTAATTTGAGTCTGGCTCCATTAAATCTGCTTCCTCATCATATAAACCTAAAAGAGAAACGGCTGAACGAAGTGCTGCCATTGGGTGTACCTTATCAATTTGGTACATCTTAAAATGCGCAATTACTTCTTTTGGTAAGGCGGCATTGTCAGAAAGTTGTTTTTTCAATTCAGCTAATTGTTCAGCATTAGGCAGCTTAAGGTGCCATAATAAATAGATGATTTCTTCAAAACTAGCATTCACAGCTAAATCGTCAATGTCATAGCCAACATAAGTAAGCGTATCATCAATAATTGAGCTGATGGAGGAAGTTGTAGCCACTACCCCTTCAAGACCGCGTGTTACTGTCATACTAAATCTCTCCTTCTCATTCTAAATTTCCCCATACCAGTAAAGCAAAAATATTCCCCTTATACATTCATAAAATTAACTGAGCGATTGCTCGGGTCAAAAGCAAACAATTAGAATCTATTCCTTTAGGAAAAAAATTGGTTAATAAACAAATCAGCGTTTTTATGTGGTTTATGTAAAAAAAGAAACGCTTACAAGCCTATTATAAACAATTATCAGATTTTTGTGAATGAAAAGGCTTCGAAAAGTGTAAAAAAATATTATTTTACAAAAAATCTAAGTAAAAAAACTAAAAATTTTCATTGCGGTATAGGCGATTCCAGCACCAATTAATGGACCAACTGCTACACCTTTGAAAATAGACACAGATAGAATTGTTCCAAGTACTAATGCTGTAGTAATCTGGGGGTCATCAGCTAGTAATTTTACCCCTCCTTTTGCAAGCATAGCCACAATCATACCCGAGATTAGGGCAATCCATGCATAAGAAGATTTAAATGCTCCTGTTAAGTCCTTAAAACCGATTTCTCCACTTGCAATTGGTATTAATACAGCAATGGTTATAATCGTTACCCCCCAGTTGATCCCTTTCGACTGTATAATTGAGAATGCTTTGGTATCTAATCCTCCAATTTTTAAAGCAAGGAGAACAGCAATTGCGATTAGTAAAGAACTATTTTTCGCGATAAAACCAATAACTAGCAATAATAGTAAAAATAAGACTGACTCGTTAAGCATGTTTTCACCCTTCCTGATCGAAATTATCGTAACATAACATCTACCTTTGAGTGAAATTTATGTTAACAGTAGTTTTCTGTTCTTTTCCTTTGGAATGATTCTTGAAAAAACCTTTGTAATATTTTCACTATTATAATTATCTGGAAAAATATGCAGATTATTTCGTAAAATGTTAAACTAGAATTACGATAATTGCGGATACAAGGAGGTTTGTCTTTGAATCTAAAGTATTTATACCGGACGATACGATTTATCATTGTCATTGGAGCAATTGTTTTGGGACTTTTATGTTGTTTTTATTTATCAAAACTAATCTATCCATTTTTAATTGGTTTAATTATCGCCTTTTTAATTAATCCACTTGTTGATATTTTTGAAAGCAAGGCTAGGATGCCTCGTGCCTTAGCAGTTTTTATTGCCCTTATTATTATTTTTGCTTTATTTGCAGGACTTATTACTCTCCTAATAGCCGAAATTGTTTCCGGTGCAAATTATTTATCTACTGTGGTACCAAAACATCTTGATACGTTAATAGAGTATATAGAGAATTATTTCACAGCACAGATTCTGCCAATATATGAGCAATTATCAAGTGTCTTTAAAAAATTGGATTCTGGGCAGCAGGATACCATTATTAGTAATATTCAGAATGTCGGGACTAGAATTGGCACAACTGTTGGCAATTTTATTCAGAACCTATTCGGGATTATTCCCAATATTATTGCTTGGCTTCCGAATGCAGCGACAGTTTTAATCTTTTCTTTATTGGCTACGTTTTTTATTAGTAAAGATTGGTACCGATTCTCGAAAATGGGCGGCAAACTTTTACCCGAGAAAGCAAAAACAAGCAGTAGATCGGTTTTTTTGGATTTAAAAAGGGCGCTATTTGGATTTATTAAAGCCCAATTAACATTAATCTCAATTACTACAGTTATTATTCTAATAGGTTTGCTTATTCTTCGAGTTGATTATGCAATAACGATTGCATTAGTTACTGGCATTGTCGATATTATTCCCTATTTAGGAACAGGTGCCGTTTTTGTCCCTTGGATTATTTATGCTGCGATTAGTGGAAACATGGGACTTGCCATTGGATTAGGCGTTCTTTACATTGTTGTTCTCGTCCAACGGCAGATTATGGAACCAAAAATCCTATCGTCTAATATTGGCCTCGACCCATTAGCCACACTGATTGCTTTATTCGTCGGTTTTAAACTAATTGGATTATTAGGATTAATTGTTGGTCCTGTCACTCTAGTAATTATTAGTACTCTTTATCGGGCCAATGTTTTTCATGATTTATGGGGATTTATTATGGGGAAAGAAATATAATGATTTAAGGAAAAAAGTCAGCTCCTAAACGGAAGCTGACTTTTATTTTATAATTTTGATATTCCCTTTATTAATCCTTCTTTGCCACATTTTTATGATTAAAATTTTTATTGGCTTGCGGGTTGGTGGAAAAAGGAATATGAAACCAGTAACATCTGTAATAAATCCAGGTGTTAAAAGCAGTGTTCCACCAATTAATATGCATATTCCATCTAATAATGCATCTCCAGGAAGTTGTCCATAACTCAATTGTTCTTGCACCCTTCGGATCGTCTGCAAGCCCTCTCTCTTGGCTAAATACGCCCCAATGATTCCCGTTAAAATAATTAGAGTAATGGTTGGCCATACACCAATTTTCTTTCCTGAAAATAGCAGTACGCCAATATCCAGAGCTGGAATTAATATGATTAATAGAAATAAAAATCGCATAGATTGTCCCCTTTCCAAAAGGCTTATTTTCATTATATTACGAATGGGGATTATTTTGTTAGGAATTAAAAAAGAAGGGTTTCCCCTTCTTTTTATACAAACAGTTTATAGGACGCTAGCATGACCGTTGTAAATAACTCCTTGTTTTGCATCAACGGTTATTTCTTGACCCTCTTTTAACAAACCAAAAGCATTATCTACCCCTACAACCACAGGGATGCCTAGGTTTAGACCAACAACAGCCGCATGGCTAGTTAATCCACCTTCTTGGGTAATCACAGCAGCACATTTTTCAAGCGCCGGAATCATGTCACGATCCGTACCGATCGTTACCAAAATGGAACCTGGTTTTACCTTCTCTAAAGCTTCTTTGGCATCATGTGCAATAACCACTTTACCAAACGCAGACCTACGGCCAATTCCTTGTGCTTTTGTAATGATATCTCCAACCACATGAATTTTCATTAAGTTCGTGGTACCAGCTTCACCGACAGGCACGCCTGCTGTAATGACTACTAAATCACCACGGTTTACTATACCGCTAGTTAAGCTCGCTTCAACCGCGTTATCTAGCATTTCGTCAGTTGTGGTCGCAACATTGCCAAACTGCGGGTAAACACCCCATACAAGGGATAGACGACGACAAACTTGCTCAATAGAAGTTACCGCAACAATCGCTGCTTTCGGGCGATATTTAGAAATCATTCTTGCTGTGTGTCCACTTTCTGTTGGGGTAATAATGGATTTCACTTCAAGGTTTAATGCAGTGTGTGCAACAGATTGTCCAATTGCGTCAGTCAGATTATGCTCTGTATCTTTACTGCGGCTTGAGAGAATTTCTTTGTGATCTAATGCTGATTCTGCTCTGGAAGCAATATTGTGCATAGTTTGGACAGCTTCGACTGGATATTGACCAGCAGCTGTTTCACCGGAAAGCATAATCGCATCGGTACCGTCGAAAATCGCATTCGCTACATCACTTGCCTCAGCGCGAGTAGGTCGTGGATTCCTTTGCATCGAATCAAGCATTTGTGTTGCTGTAATGACAGGCTTCCCATTCTCATTACATTTCTTAATTAACATTTTTTGAACTAGTGGAACTTCTTCAGCTGGAATTTCTACCCCTAAATCACCACGCGCTACCATTAAACCATCTGAGAATTCTAGGATTTCGTCAATATTATCGACACCTTCCTGATTCTCAATTTTAGGGATAATATGGATATGCGCTGCGTTATTCTGTTCTAAAAGCTGACGGATTTCTACTACGTCCTTAGCACGTCGCACGAACGAGGCAGCAATGAAATCAATTCCTTGTTCAATTCCAAAAAGAATATCTTGTGTATCCTTTTCTGTAATACCTGGCAAGTTAACCGATACACCTGGTACGTTCACACCTTTTTTATTTTTCAATGTACCACTATTTAGAATTTTCGTATGGATCTCTTTATTTGATTTATCTACTTCCGTAACTTCCAGACCAATTAAGCCGTCATCTAAAAGAATTTTAGATCCAACATGAACATCATCAATTAATCCAGCATATGTAACAGAAAACTTATCAACGGTTCCTTCAACTTCCGTCATAGAGACAATAATATTTTTTCCGGCCTGTAGCTCAATTGCACCGTTAACCATATTATTCGTCCGAATCTCAGGACCTTTCGTATCAAGCAGGATTGCAACTGTTTTACCAGTTAGTTTCGCTGCTTCACGGATATTTTTAATGCGTGCTCCGTGTTCTTCAAAATCACCATGTGAAAAATTCAAACGAGCAACGTTCATACCCGAATTAATTAATTGAGTTAATTTTTCCACACTTTCACTTGCAGGACCGATTGTACAAACAATTTTTGTTTTTCGTAACATCCGTGTTTTCCTCCTATATTAAAAAAGCTCATAAAGTAATTCTTAAATTTTAATATCCTTAAATAGATAATTCCATCGAAAGTTTATATAAATCAAGGTCTAAAGTATGTTCACGACCAAGTGCCTCAATGATGTCATAGTCCACCAGTTGATTCTTCTCAATCCCTACCGCACGACCGCCTTTGCCTTCAATCAAAAGTTCAACTGCTCTGGCTCCTAATCTACTAGCTAGGACTCTGTCTGCCGCTGTAGGTGAGCCACCGCGTTGAATATGCCCCAAGACAGAAACTCTAGTGTCAAAGTTGGTTGCTTCTTCTACCTGCTTACCAAACTCTACACCACTGCAAACACCTTCTGCTACCACAATAATACTATGCTTTTTACCACGTTCGTTCCCTTTTCGAAGTTTGTCGACAATATCATCCATGTCATACCCTTCTTCAGGAATCAAAATTGTTTCTGCACCACCCGCTAGACCAGCCCATAAAGCAAGGTCCCCCGCGTTTCGTCCCATTACCTCAATGACGAAAGTTCTTTCATGAGATGTTGCGGTATCCCGAATTTTATCTAATGAATCAATTACTGTATTTAATGCTGTATCAAAGCCAATAGTAAGCTCTGTTCCAGGAATATCATTATCAATCGTACCAGGAACCCCCACACACGGATAGCCATGTTCTGTTAAAGCCTTCGCCCCACGGTAAGAACCATCGCCACCGATTACCACTAGTCCTTCAATTCCATGTGCTTTAAGCTGTTCAATCCCTTTTTGTTGTCCTTCTTTTGTTTTAAATTCTGGACAGCGAGCCGATTGAAGCATGGTTCCACCGCGTTGAATAATATCACCAACCGAGCCTAACTCGAGTTTTTTAATATTACCAGATATTAACCCCGTGTACCCTCCATAAATACCATACACTTCTAAATTATGATAAATGGCCTTCCGTACAACAGCACGAATTGCTGGATTCATCCCTGGAGAATCTCCACCACTTGTAAGAACTCCTATTCTTTTCATTGCTATCACCTCAGTTATTTAATTGGGAAATTATGTATAAAATCCAAATGTTGTAAAAATAAAGGAACGATGAGTTTTATAAATTACCTCTTTTATTATTTACATAAAACCCGCGAATATTTATAAAATAACATGAAGAAATAACTATAACAACCTTATGGTATTAGTAAATATAAGAGACGGAATAGTCAGTAAATTGAAAACGTTTCATCCTGAGATGTAAGCGCGAACATTGGTTTTTTTGTGGAATTCTCGTGAACATTTTGTGAAAAGGTCAAAAAAAAAGTGCCCATAAATATGAGCACATTATATTAGTTAACACCAATGTAATCATTAATTGTGGCAAATTCACCAATTGTTCTGAAACGATTATAACGATCAGTGATAAGATCCTCCTCTGACAGCTTAAGAAGCTGCTCCAAGGCTTTCTTCAGTACATGATCGATTTCCTCAGCTTGTTTCATGACGTCCCTTTGAGCTCCACCTTTAACTTCTGGAATAATATCATCAATGACACCTAGTTCCTTTAGATCAGGTGCAGTTATTTTCATCGTTTCGGCTGCATTTTTAGCTAACGATGCATCTTTCCACAAAATAGCTGCTGCACCCTCCGGAGAAATAACCGAGTAAGTTGAATTCTCAAGCATATATATCCTATTACCTACTCCAAGTGCAAGAGCACCACCGCTGCCGCCTTCACCAATCACGATACAAATTACAGGAACCTTTAAACCAGCCATTTCAAACAAATTTCGTGCGATTGCTTCACTTTGTCCACGTTCTTCTGCGGCCTTCCCAGGATAGGCACCCTTTGTATCAATGAAACAAATAATCGGACGATTAAATTTATTCGCCTGATTCATTAATCGAAGTGCTTTACGGTATCCTTCTGGATGTGGCATTCCAAAGTTTCTACGAATATTCTCTTTTGTATCTTTTCCACGCTGGTGACCAATGACTGTAACTGGTAATCCTCTATATTTAGCAACACCGCCTACGATTGCCTCATCGTCAGCAAAGGTACGGTCTCCATGACATTCAAAGAAGTTCTCAAACAAATAGGGAATATAATCTAATGTTGTCGGCCTGTTAGGAAGACGAGCAATTTGTACTCGGTCCCATGGCTTAATATTTTCATAAATGCTCTGCTCGAGTTTTTCAAGTCTTTTTTCTAATTTTTCAATTTCTGAACTTAAATCAACATCAGCTGTTTTGGTGAACTCCTGTAACTCAGAGATTTTCTTCCTTAATTCGATTACGGGGCGTTCAAATTCTAATTCTCCTACCATCTGAGCACACCTCCAGGTTGATGGATTTCTAGAATATTGGTGATTTTCTCGATTAATTCCGTGCGATGGATGATCGCATCCAGTTGCCCATGCTTTAAAAGAAACTCGGATGTTTGAAAATCCTCTGGCAATTCTTCACGGATGGATTGCTCGATTACTCTTCTCCCCGCAAATGCAATGAGCGCACCAGGTTCGGAAAGGTTAAAATCACCTAATGACGCAAAGCTCGCGGAAACCCCTCCAGTTGTAGGATGAGTCATAATTGAAATGATTAGGCCGCCATTATTACTAAACTTCTTTAACGCCACACTAGTTTTTGCCATTTGCATTAAACTAAGTGCACCCTCCTGCATTCTGGCCCCGCCTGATGCCGTAAAAATTATAAAAGGGACATTTAACTCATCCGCTTTTTCAATAGCTTGTGTAATTTTTTCGCCGACAACAGACCCCATGCTCCCCATTCGGAACGAAGCATCCATGATGGCAAGAACAATTTTATACTCGTTAACTGTTCCAATTCCAGTTACAACAGCTTCATTTAATTTGCTTTTTTCCCGATCTTTTTCAAGCTTTTCAAGATAGTCAGGAAAATTTAATGGATTTTTAGAAATCATATTTTCATTAAATTCTACAAAGCTTCCTTCATCAATGAAACTGTCTAAACGTTCCCTAGAGTTCATTGGAAAATGATGTCCACAATGCAAACAAACCTTTAGATTTTTTAACAATTCTTTTGTATACATGATTTTCTTACATGAAGGACACTTTGTCATTATGCCTTCAGGAACATCATGTTTTGCATTTTCCGTCGGTATTTGAGCGTATTTCTTCTTTTTTGTCTGGTTTTTTGAAAAAAGATCTTTAAGCGCCAAAAATTCTACCTCCTTTGTGTTACGGTAACGCCAAATGGCAAGTTTCTCCAATTAATACATAATAAAAGTTTTTCTATTATTGCTTTACTTCATACCTATTAGCTTTCCATCGGTGGTCAGACCACTAATAGTTAAAAAACACCTTGTTTTCTTGGGCTTGGATAACCTTCACTATAAGATAAAATGCGTTCAAAGTCTGTTAGTATTTGTCGTTAAAAACTGACAAATTCCGTAGCTTGTAATAAGCAGTCAATATTTTTGCTTCATTCTTATCGGATAATGCCTCAAGTAAGAATACATAGTCTTCACGAGAATAGATCATCTTACTTGAATCCAGAGAATAGTAATAATCCTTTAAGATGGACCAAATTCTAGCGAAGAGGTGGTTATCAGCTATTTCAACTATTTGATAAAAAAAATCATTATCATCTATAATCCCTTGCTGATCCAACCATTTTTTTAAGTTCACAATACTTTGATCATCAATTTTATGAATGGCTAATCGAAGGCAATCCATCTCAATAAAGTTCTTTGTTTCAAACACGTCTCGTTTCGCTTTTTCATCTTGTAAAATAAATGTACTAAGCAACTGAACGAGATGATTCCCCCTAAAATCCCGAATAAACGTCCCTTCACCACGCCTAGTTTCAATTAATCCAAGCAGTTCTAATGCTCTAAGGGCCTCTCTAACGGAAGAGCGCCCGAAATTCAGGCGCTCAGACAATTCTCGTTCAGAAGGAATCTTATCCCCAGTTTTTAAACCATCAATGGTAATCATTTCTCGTAGTTGCTTAACAATCTCTAAATAAACCTTAGTATTGTTTACCACTTACGTATCACTCACTTTTACCAATAATAGCGAGCCTCTTTGTTTTTTCCTTTACTTCTTCTGGATCAACCTTAATGCGGGCAACACCTGTTTCCATCGCTGCTTTTGCCACAGCTGCGGCTACATCAGGTGCAACTCTTGGATCAAAAGGTCCTGGAATAACATAATCAGCATTAAGTTCATCTGAACTGATCAGGTTGGCGATAGCTTCTGCTGCCGCGACTTTCATTTTTTCATTTATATGTGTAGCGCGAACATCGAGTGCACCACGGAAAATTCCTGGAAAGGCTAGAACATTGTTAACTTGGTTTGGAAAATCTGAACGTCCAGTTCCCACCACTTTTGCTCCTGCAGCTTTTGCCTCATTTGGCATGATTTCAGGGTCCGGATTGGCCATTGCAAAAATAATAGAATCAGAATTCATGGATGCAACCATTTCTTTAGAAAGTGCACCTGCAACGGAAACCCCAATAAATACATCAGCACCCTTGATTACATCTTCAAGGCTTCCTGATAGGTTATCCCGATTTGTAAACTTTGCAACTTCTGCTTTCACGGAATTCATACCTTGTGGACGCCCTTCATAAATAGCTCCTTTGGTATCACACATAATTATGTCCCTTACACCATAACTATATAACAATTTAATAATTGCAATCCCAGCAGCTCCGGCACCGTTTGCAACTACTTTAATTTCAGTCATTTTTTTGCCAACTAGCTTCAGTGCATTAACAAGCCCTGCTACCGTAACTATAGCTGTACCATGCTGGTCGTCATGAAAGATAGGAATGTTTGCTTCCTTTTTCAATCGTTCTTCAATGACGAAACAATTTGGAGCAGCAATATCTTCTAAATTAACGCCGCCAAATGTAGGTTCAAGCAATTTCACCGTTTCAACAATTTTGTCTACATCGGTTGTGTTTAAACAGATTGGAAACGCATCAACACCAGCAAAACTTTTAAACAACACCGCCTTACCTTCCATTACAGGAAGGGCTGCTTCTGGTCCAATATTCCCCAGTCCAAGAACAGCTGTTCCATCGGAAACGACGGCAACCATATTCCCTTTCATGGTATATTCGTAAACCAATTCTGGTTTTTCATAGATATCCTTACATGGCTCTGCAACACCTGGTGAATAAGCTAAGCTAAGATCATGTGCATTTCGGACTTGAACTTTTGATTTCGACTCTAACTTTCCCTTATTAATTCGATGCATATGTAATGCTTCTTCACGTAATGTCAAGATATCCACCCCTCAAATTTTTACAGAAATTTACAAACATCCCAATTATGCAGCCCGCTATTTTTGGTGGTCAGACCACACTTGTCTCATTATCACTATAACATATCTGTGATAGTTGTAAAGAATTATTCCTTTAGAACGACATTTTTCGGCCCTAGTATCTCTCTTAATAATTGCAATAATTCAAGGGTAGGATTGATATTATTTTCATCACCTAACTTTATTGTTTTTCGGCTTATTTCATAGTGTAAAATGACAGATGCAGTTCCTTGGTTTTCTTTAATTAGTTGGTGAATCTGCTGAAGAAATTTGTCATCTTGTTTTTCCTCTATTATTTTCAAATATAAAATTGATTGCTTACGTATTTTTGTTTTTAGCCACTCATCTATATGAAAAACTTGTTGAATGATAAATTGCAGTTTTCCATCACGTTCTTCGATTTTCCCTTCAAGCAATGTAAACTTCCCATGGCCTAATAAGTGCGAATATTTCTTGTATACATTAGGAAATGCGACGGCTTCCATTTCACCGCTTGAGTCACTTATTGTTAAAAAAGCCATCGAATCACCTTTTTTGGTACGAATTGATTTCATCGAGGTGATATATACTCCAGAAGATACCCGCTGATTGTTATGATTTATTCCAAATAAGGAGTGTGCACCACTTCGCTTCAGCTGCTCTTCGTAAATAGATACCGGATGGTCAGATAGATAAAAACCAAGTGCCTCTTTTTCAAATGTCAGCTTATTTTCCTGGCTGATTGGATCGACTTGCATATATTTCGGCTTGGGCATGAACTCATCTTCAAATAAATCAAATTGGTTATTGTCAGCTGGTTTAAATATTTGTGCATGTTCCAGTGCTACATCTAAACTTGCAAGCAAAACGGCACGGTCTTCACCAAATTCGTCAAAGCAGCCAGAATGAACAAGGAACTCGAGCGTTTTTCGATTGATGGCTTTAGGAGATACCCGAATACAAAAATCAAATAAGTCAACAAACTTTTTCTTTTTCCTAGCCTGAAAGATTTCTTTTAAGGCAGCTGCCCCTACACTTTTTATCGCTGCCAAGCTGAAACGGATTCCTTCTTGCTCAACTTGGAAGGAGTAACCGCTGTAGTTGATGGATGGTGGCAGGACTGTGATATCTTTTTGTTTCGTTTCCATCACGTATTGTGCTATTTTCGTATCGTTTCCAATTGCCGAGGTAAGCAGGCCTGCCATAAAATAAACCGGATAATTTGCTTTTAAAAAAGCCAATTGATAGGCAATCATACTATAGGCAACTGCATGACTTCGGTTAAAGCCATAGTTAGCAAAGCGAACGATTAAATCATAAATATCATTAGCCAAGGTAAGTTCATAACCCTTTTTTAGGGCCCCTTGAACAAAATGACTGCGCTCTTTATCAAGAATATCTTTTTTCTTTTTCCCAACAGCCCGTCTTAGTAAATCGGCTTCACCCAATGAGAATCCAGCCATCTTTGAAGCTATTTCCATTATTTGTTCTTGGTAGACAATAACACCATATGTATTCTCAAGGATTGGCCGTAAATCAGGGTGTGGATATTCAACTTTCTGATTACCGTGTTTCCTATCAATAAAGAGCGGGATATTTTCCATTGGTCCTGGGCGGTATAAAGCATTGACTGCAACAATATCTTCAAATCGGGAAGGCTTTAGACGAGTTAGAACCTTGCGCATCCCTTCTGATTCAAGCTGAAATACACCTGTTGTTTCACCTTTGGCTAGCAGGTTAAAGGTCAATTTGTCATCTAATGGTATGGAACCCATGTTTATTTTCTTACCTGTTTTCCGTAAGATCGAGGTTACTATTGAATCGATCAATGTAAGGTTTCGCAAGCCAAGAAAGTCCATTTTTAAGAGGCCGATTTCTTCCAGATGTTCCATTGAAAATTGCGTTAAATATACATGGTTAGACCCTCGTTGGATGGGGATTAAATCTATGAGCGGCTTCTCACTTATTACTACACCTGCTGCATGTGTGGAAGTGTGGCGCGGCAGTCCTTCTAGTTTTAAAGCTGTTTCAAAAAGGTGTTTATTCATTGGACTTTCATTAATAAACTTTCTTAGGGCTTCTGATTCCTTATAGGCACCTTTAAGGTCGATTCCTAATCGTGACGGAATCATCCTTGATACATGTTCAAGTTCCTTAGAATTTAATCCGAATACTTTCCCAATATCTCTAAGTACTGCTTTGGCTGCAAGCGTTCCAAAGGTAACGATTTGTGCGACATGCAGGTCCCCGTATTTTTCAGCTACATAGTTAATCACTTCATCACGCTGGTGGTCTGGAAAATCAATATCTATATCCGGCATAGAAATTCGTTCAGGATTTAAAAACCTCTCAAATAGTAGATTATGCTTTAATGGATCCACATCTGTAATGTATAAAACATAGGCAACTAGTGAACCCGCTGCTGAACCCCTTCCTGGCCCAGTTAAAATCCCATTCTCGCGTGCGTATTTCATAAAATCCCAAACAATTAAAAAATAATTGCTAAACTTCATCCGTTTAATGACTGCTAATTCATAGGACAACCGTTCAAAATGTTCCTGTGTCGGAGAGGAAAACCGTTCACTTAATCCCTGTTTGCACAACATATCAAGGTAGTCCTCAGCAGGAATCCCTTTTTCCGTTGGAAATGCAGGCAAGTAGGTTTTATTTAGCTCAATGTTAAATTGACATCTGTTGGCAATCCGGATTGTGTTTTCTAATGCATCGGGGATATCAGAAAAGCAATCGATCATTTCACTTGCAGTTTTTAAATAGAACTGATCGTTTTCTAACTTTTCTCTGTGGTCATCTTGCAATTTATCACCATTTTTAATTGCTAACAAACACTCATGAGCAAACATATCTTCTTTTTCTAAATAATAGACCTGATTTGTGGCTACCATTGGGACATTCAGTTCATTTGACAAACAAGCTAGCTTATTTCTAACTTTTGTTTCTTGTTCGAGTTGGTGATTTTGAATCGCTAGGAAAAAGCTAGCGTTGCCAAAGATGGAATCTAGTTTTTTAATTACTTCTTTAGCCCTTTCCTCGTTGCCATTTAAAAGTAACTGTTCAATTTCTCCGTCGAGCCCAGGAGTAATTGCTATGAGACCGTCTGAATAATGTTTCAGCCATTTTAATGGGATTCCATGATCCGTTTTAGTTTGAACGGTACTAGATATCTTTAAAAGATTTCTATAACCTTGATCATTTTCAGCGAGTAAGACTAGTGGATAGGATTCATTTGAGGTGTAATCACTTTCCACATCTACTGTTATCCCGATAATAGGTTTCAAATTATTTTTTTTGCATAACTTATAAAATTCAATGGTTCCGTACATGACGTTTCTGTCCGTTAAAGCGATGGCAGAAAACCCTTTTGTCTGTGCATTTTTTATTAAATCTGGGATAGATGCCGTACTTGATAATAAACTATATGCACTATATACATGCAGGTGAATAAAAGACATATTGTCACACCCTTAATTCGATAATCTCTCCCTCTATTATAAAACTTAATTGCAAAAAAAGAAAATATGTTCTCATTTTTATTAGAAAAGCGGAAGCGCCTTGTTCAGAGGCGTGAGTCTAGACAAGCCGTCATGAAGGTTGCTTTTTAACCTTCATGACGGCTTGGCTTATGCACCCGAGCCCCTAGGCGCTGTAGCTAGACAATTCTTAATTCATATTTCCACATGTTTGTCCATATACATGAGTATTAGGTAATGACTACGTGTAGAGGCGGTTGACATGATGAAAGAGATTGGTTTTTTTCCTGCTTTTATTGAAAGCTACTTTATTGCCTTGGGAGTCGTACTTGGCGGATCACTAATTGGGGGGATTGCTTCTTTCCTAACTGGTCAGCCGCCGTTGACAACGGTATATCGTTTATCTTCAGCACTTAGAATCTGGGCCATTGTATCCGCCATTGGTGGAACGTTTGACGCAGTTTATACGTTTGAAAGGGGCTTATTTAACGCAGATACAAAGGATCTTTTTAAACAATTCTTATTAATCCTCTCTGCCCTTGGCGGTGCCCAGACCGGAGCTCTAATTATTAATTGGTTAACCCAGGAGCATATCTCATCATGAGAATCCCTCCTTTATATCGAAAACCTGCCTGGCAGCGTTTTTTTGCTGGAATGGCCGTTGGGGGAGCGATTAGCTGGTGTATTTTTTTATATATTTATGGAGTCTGGCAGGAGGAGAACACCGAATTAATCCGGAAACAAGCACAGGAGATTGTTGACTTAAACGAGGAGAAAAAAATTTGGCAAGAAGAATATAAAGAGATCAATAAGCGGAACATCGAACAGCTTACAGTACAAAAAATCAATATTCGAATTACAAACTGGGAAAAATATAAATTAGATTCGTTAAGTGTTTTAGAGACAGAAGACTCAGTGAAGGATGACATTAGTATGATGCTTGCAAAGGATATTGAAACAGTCTATAAAAGTAAAGACCTTCTGAAAAAGATTATTGAAAATAAACCAGTAAAAATAAATGATAAAAGGTATAAACTAAAGGTTAAAGAAATGGCATTTTTTACAAACCTATCTATTCAATTAGAGATTCAATTTGAATAATAAGAAATCGGCCCCTTCTACGAGGGCCGATTTTTCTATTTGCTTAAAGAATAGTTTTCACAAACCTCACCAAGTGCTTTCAATACATCATCCACTTCGCTCCAAGAATAGATGGAGGCTCCGGACGCTAGTGGATGTCCTCCTCCTTTGAACTTTCTTGCAACTACATTTATCACCGGGCCTTTGGAACGCAGACGTACTCTTATTTGCTCGTCTTCCTCAATAAAGAATACCCATGCCTTAATCCCTTTTACATTCCCTAATATTCCGACAAGCAGTGATGCTTCTGCTGGTTTTGCATTGTATTCTTTAAGAAGTTCTTTGGTTAATTTAACTGAGGCAACACCGTTTTCCTGAAGTTCAAAATTTTGAAGTATATATCCGTTTAATTTAACGATATTGAGATCTAATTCATACATCTTGTCAAATAACTCGGTACGAGAAAAATTATAATGGATCAATTCTCCAGCATAGCCCAGCGTTTTTTCTGTTGTACTTGGAAATAGAAATCTGCCCGTATCGCCGACTATTCCAGCGTACAAAAGTCTCGCCGCTGAATCGTTCATTTTTAGCCCTTTAGCTTGTCCCTTTAAATAAAATTCATAAATCATTTCGCTGCATGAGCTGGCACTTGTATCCACCCATAGTAAATCACCATATGGGTCTTCATTCGGGTGATGATCAATTTTTATCAATTTATCACCAAGTGTGTAGCGTTTGTCACAAATTCTTTCCGCATTTGCAGTATCACAAATGATCACTAATGCACCCTTGTAAACTTCATCTTCAATCACATCCAGCCTGCGCATGTAATGAAGAGTTGGTTCTTCTAGACCAACAGCATAAATCTTTTTATCTGGAAAGGATTCTTGTAAAATGGCTGCCAAGCCGCCTTGTGAACCATATGCATCCGGATCTGGACGGACGTGACGATGAATTATAATGGTTTCATATTTTTCAATCTCTGCTAATATTTGCTCAATCATGGGCGCTTCTCCTTTACCAACTCATAAACCATGGTGGTATTTTTTTGTTTTTACAGGTACAATAATAGAAGATTTTCTATGCTTGGAGGAAATAATATGTTTGTACTTGTTATATTAATTGCTATACTCTTTGCTTTCTACCTATTTTATAAAACAAAATACATCAGAAGCAACCGTTTAGTAGAAAAGAAATGGCTTGCGGCTAAATCAAATATTGCATTAGGGCTTTTTGTCTTTCTATTCGGAGTCAATCACATGCTATTTATTTCTGAAACAACGGTTATGTATATTGTTGCGGCAGTTTTTATTGTTTATGGTGCAATATTCAGCTGGATCGGTTTCAAGAAATACAAACATTACCTTCCTTTCGCAATCGAGGAAGCAAAAAATTTTGAACTGCAAAAATAAAAATCTGAAGCCGCTTCTCTATGAAGCGGCTTTGTTTTATACCGATAACTGTCTAGCTCCAGCGCCAAGGCGATGGAGCTTTTCTTTCTAACTTCTATCCAGAAGTTGACACATCATCATCGCTTTCCCGACTAATACGCCTTCATTGAAAACCTCAACATCCACTTTTCCAAATTTGCGCCCTACTTCAAGTACTTTTGGATAAATTTCCAAAGTACTTTCCATCTGAACTGGTTTAATAAAGTAAATGGTCATATTTTCAACGACAAGGTCACCTTTTTTATAGGATCGTAAGACTCGGTTCGCAGCATCTGAGACAATGGTAGTAAAAACACCGTACGAAATGGTTCCCAGCTGGTTTGTCATTTGCGGTGTTACTTCACAAGAGTAAACCTCTTCTCCTTTTGCTCTCCCTTGCATTAATACCATTTGATTGGTAACGATATCATCAATGGTTTCCCCAACCTGTGGCTGCCGTTGGTTCATTTGTAAGGCCTTTAATACATCCTGCCTGCTGATGATCCCTTCTAGCCGATTAGCGTCATCCGTAACAGGGAGAACTTCAATACCTTCCCAGACCATGGTATGAGCTGTTGAGGCCACACTTGTTTTCCCATTAACAGACATTGGGTGTTTGGTCATAATCTTATCGATAGATGTATCCATACCTTGACCTAAAATATCCTTACTCGTAACCATCCCTTGGATTTTCATGTTTTGATCGACAACAGGATAGCGGCTGTGGGCAGTTTGTTGGTTAAATTCGTGCCATTTGGACACCTTATCCGTGGTTTTTAGATAAAAAGTATCGGCTAGCGGTGTTAAAATATCTTCAACCAATATTATTTCTTTTTTAATCAATTGGTCATAAATCGCCCGGTTAATCATTGTAGCAACCGTAAACGTATCATAGCTTGTTGATATTACCGGTATTTCGAGTTTATCAGCCAGTTTCTTAATATGTTCTTCCGCATCGAATCCCCCGGTAATAAGTACAGCGGCGCCTGCTTTTAAAGCTAGTTCATGTGCCTGTGTCCGGTTACCCACGATTAAAAGGTTGCCTGCCTCTGTGTAGCGCATCATGGCTTCTAATTTCATCGCACCAATCACAAACTTACTTAATGTTTTGTGCAACCCTGTTCTTCCGCCTAACACCTGTCCATCAACAATGTTTACTACTTCTGCAAAAGTCAGCTTTTCAATGTTTTCTTTTTTCTTCCGTTCGATTCTAATTGTTCCAACACGCTCGATGGTACTGACATATCCTTTATTTTCCGCTTCCTTAATCGCTCGGTAGGCTGTACCTTCACTTACAGTCATCGCCTTAGCAATTTGCCTCACAGATATTTTTTCCCCAATTGGGAGTCCATCTATATATTGTAAAATTTGTTCATGCTTTGTGGCCAAGACCTTCACCCTTTTTATAGTCAACTTCCAATCATTCAATTACGAATAATCTGGATTACATATAAATTTTATTATAGAGTGTTAAAAGCCTTGATTCAATGCGGATTCTCACATTGACCTTAATTCTCAATAAAAGGACCTGGATTTCTTCTTTACTCGTCGATCTAATTGAGGTTTCTGTCCTTGCTTTTTTGGGCTATAAAGCAAGCCTGTTAGATTTCCGGCAATGACCATTAACGCAAATGCGAGCCAAGCTAATGAAAATATCCCTTCGGCACCATCGGCATGAATCGATAAGCGCGGGGCTCCATAATACAGTAAGAAGCCACAGAGTAACAGGCAAAGTAAATATCTGTTCTTTTTCATCTTAATTTCCTCCCCTAAAAAGACTGCTTGTTTCATATTTATGCATGGGGGAGAGAAAAAAGTATGTAAATCACCTAGAACATTTAAATTTCGATTGCTTCGCCCGCCTGGAGTACTCTACCGTTTTTATCTTCAAGCATCTCAATAAACTTAAATGGATCCTGTTTAATTGGCGGGAAGGTATTGAAGTGAATTGGTACCACTGTTTTAGCTTTTAGCAGTTTAGCTGCGTATGCTGCATCCTCAGGACCCATGGTAAAGTTATCACCAATCGGCAGGAAGGCAACATCGATAGGATGGCGTTCACCAATCAGCTTCATATCTGAAAATAGCGCTGTATCTCCAGCATGATAAATGGTCTTTCCTTCATTCATAAATAAAATCCCAGCAGGCATCCCACAATAGATAATTTCATTATTTTCTGTTGTATAGCTTGAACCATGAAAGGCTTGTGTTAATTTAACTTTGCCAAACTCAAATTGATGGGCCCCGCCAATATGCATCCCATGGGTATTCACTCCCTGCCAGCTTAGGTAAGTTGAAAGCTCATGGTTAGCTACAACGAGGGCATTATTTTTCTTTGCTAACTCGACCGTATCCCCAACATGGTCGTTGTGTCCATGCGATAAAATAATGACATCAGGTTTTGTTTCAACCACTTTCAAGTCTGTTAATTGGTTACCATTAATAAATGGATCAATTAAAATTTTCTTTCCATTTGTTTGGATTTGTACTACTGAATGTCCGTGATAAGATATTTTCATCACAATCGCTCCTCTCGTTTCCTCTATTACTTAGTTCAATACAATAACTGGAATCCCTTCCATAATCTCTAGTATATTCCTGAAAAATCGAATTTAAGCAAGAGGAATTAAATGCAACGAAAGTTTACTTTTCATGTTTTAATTGATAATCTCAAATAGGATATGAATTACATAGGGGGAGTTAACATGAATCAACGATTAACGAAACTTCAATCATGGATGAAGGATAACGATATAGAAGTTAGTTTTCTAACCTCTTCTGAGAATGTATTTTATTTAAGCGGATATTACACCAATCCACATGAGCGGCTGCTCGCACTTGCAGTCTTTCAGACGGAAGAGCCCTTCCTTGTCTGCCCTGCAATGGAAGTACCTGATGCCAAACGGTCAGGCTGGGACCATGAAATTCTTGGTTACAGTGATATCGAAAACCCATGGGAAATGATTTTAAATTCTATTAATAAAAGAATAAAGGGCGTATCGAAAGCAGCGATTGAAAAAGAACATATGAATGTAGAACGCTATGAAAATCTCTCTAAATTATTCCCACAAGCATCTTTTGTTTCTGCTGAAGAAAAATTACGCATGCTTCGAATGATTAAAGACGCCAAGGAACTAAAAATTATTGAAGAGGCTTGTGCCCTTGCCGATTTCGCTGTTGAATTCGGGGCTAGTGAAATTAAGGAAGGAAAAACAGAGTTAGAAATTCTAAATGCCCTAGAGTACGCCTTAAAACAAAAGGGTGTTACAGAAATGTCGTTTTCGACCATGGTTCTTGCCGGAGCCAATGCCGCTTCTCCTCATGGAAACCCTGGGGAAACAAAAATTCAAAAAGGGGATCTTGTCTTATTTGATTTGGGTGTGGTTGTTGACAGGTATTGTTCTGATATCACTAGGACCGTGGCTTACGGAGACATTAATGACAAGCAAAAGGAAATCTATGACACCGTATTAAAAGCACAGCTTGCTGCTATTGAAGCAAGCAAACCAGGTGTAACAGCGGCAGAAGTAGACTTGACTGCCCGTCGAATTATTTCAGACGCAGGCTATGGAGACTATTTTCCACATAGACTCGGTCATGGCCTCGGAATCAGCGTCCACGAGTACCCATCACTAACAGAAACCAACCAGCTCATTATTGAGGAAGGTATGATTTACACAATTGAGCCAGGGATTTATGTACCAAGTGTGGCAGGGGTACGGATTGAAGATGATTTATATATTACTGCTGATGGAGCAAAAGTTCTCACAAATTTCCCGAAAGAATTACAGATCATAAAATAATGTAATTTGTAATTTTTTACATTGAAATTTAGAAAGAAATGATATATTATACTTATACAAGCTGCGTTGTTCGTAGTCATAATAAAGTTTTAACCTTTAAGCTGTAAAAGGGAGTTTAACCATTGGAACTGGAATGACAAGCCTCTGTCTATAAGACTTGGAGGACATGCAGGAAGGGTTTCTGAGAACACCCACTTTGAGGAGTGGTGGTTTAAAACTTTCTTATATTAATACGGCAAATGCGGCTACATAGTATGTATTTCAAACCAGTTCCTTTTAGGAGCTGGTTTTTATTTTATAAAAAAAGTAGAGAAGGAACATTCACATCCCTCCTCTTCGTACTAAATTATTATTTTTCCAGCAATGTTTTTGTATCTAAGAATTCCAGCCCATGTGCTTCTGCGACTGCTTGATAGGTTACGTAGCCGCCAAGTGTGTTGATTCCTTTTAACAATGCTTCATTGCTAAGACAAGCTTGTTTGTAGCCTTTGTTGGCAATGTGCACGGCATATGGAACAGTTACATTTGTTAAGGCGATGGTAGAAGTCCTTGGGACCGCACCCGGCATGTTTGCAACTGCATAATGGACAACATCATGTTTCACATAGGTTGGATTATCGTGCGTGGTAATCCGGTCAGTGGTTTCAAAAATCCCACCTTGATCAATTGCAATATCCACAACGACACTGCCTGGTTTCATCGATTGAATCATTTCTTCCGTTACGAGTTTCGGGGCTTTTGCTCCTGGAATTAGAACTGCGCCAATCACCAAATCTGAATCCTTCACTGCTTCAGCGATATTATAAGGATTGGAAATAAGGGTCGTTACATCTGATCCAAAAATATCATCTAATTGACGAAGTCGATCCGGATTTAAATCAATAATGGTCACTTTGGCTCCCAAACCAATCGCCATTTTAGCTGCATTCGTTCCAGCCACACCTCCGCCGATAATAGTAACCGTTCCTCTTTGAACCCCCGGGACACCAGATAGTAGAATTCCCTTTCCCCCATGAACTTTTTCAAGAAATTGGGCTCCAATTTGAGGTGCCATTCTGCCAGCTACCTCACTCATCGGCGTTAACAACGGTAAACTTCTATTTGGTAACTGAACAGTCTCATAAGCGATGCCTATTACTTTATGATCAATTAATGCTTTTGTTAATTCTGGTTCAGGTGCAAGATGTAAATATGTAAATAAAATTAATCCTTCACGAAAGTATTTATATTCGCTTGGAAGCGGTTCTTTCACCTTCATCACCATTTCCATGGACCATGCTTCTTCTGCTGAATCTACTAATTTTGCACCTGCTGATTCATAATCCTCATTTAAAAAACCAGATCCAAGCCCAGCTCCATTTTCAATAAAAACCTCATGACCAAACTTAACCAGGTTAACTACTCCAGCTGGTGTCATGGCTACACGGTTTTCATTATTTTTGATTTCTTTAGGTACACCGATTCGCATGTGTTTACCTCCAAATAAATTCAAATTAGTAAAATTAACCAAGGCAGTTTTATTATAACCTTTTTCCCAAGTAAGATGTACCCTTGTTGTGTTTAACTAAATACATTTGATTTCGACAAAAAATAAAGCAAAAGCCTTGCCAAATGGCAAAGCTTTTTTTCCATTAATACCAAGGATAATAAGGGTATGGGTATGGGTATGGGTATGGTGGATAGTAAGGATATCCGTATCCGTATCCCCAACCTGGGGTTAATAAGGCACCTGCTGCTAACCCCGTTAAGAATGGGAACCCAAAACCAAAGCCAAATGGTCGGCCAAAGCCAAAACCAAATGGTCGGCCAAAACCAAATCCAAAGCCTGGGCGTCCAAAACCACCAAATCCAAATCCTGGACGGCCAAAACCGCCAAATCCAAAGCCCGGACGGCCAAAACCACCAAAGTGGCCAAATCCTCCGTGGAATCCATGTATCCTTTCATCTGCCGGATCCACCATATTATAGTTCACATCTACGTTATTGGGCGTTACATACATTTCTGTACTCATGTTTCTCCTCCTCATTTTATTAATAGACACACTAAAGAATATGCATAAGTAAATGCACATTCTTGGGTATTGGCCCTTATTTACAAAAAATCCATGTCATTTGTCCACAAAAAAAAGACTATCCATATAAGGACAGCCCCTCCATACCATCAACAAAATTAGCTCTCGGTTCCAGCAAAATCGGCACTATCAGCAATTGCTGTGCCTTCGCCAATAAATCCACTATTATATGAATCCATAATTTGCTGGCTTACTTCATTGGTCCCATGCTCATTAAATTCAAATACAAACTTTTTGTTTTGTTCATTTTTTCCCATCATTCAAATCTCCTTTCCATTGAAGGTTACCTCTATATTGTTCGAAAAGTTGCAACAGTTATTCCTTGTTAAATAATGTATAATTTAAGTAAGGAGATGATTAATCATGGGACTTAAATATAGAAATATTTTAGTCGCTATTGATGGTTCAAAAGAAGCTGATTGGGCTTTTAAAAAAGGGATTGAAATGGCCAAGAGAAATGATGCCACCCTATTATTAGTCCACGTTATTGACACTAGAACATTTGCATTAATTGAGGCTTATGATACGGTTATTGGAGTTCGAGCAGAAGAACTGGCAAAAGAAATGCTTGAAAATTACCGAAAGCAAGCCGAGGATGCAGGCTTAACTAACGTGCAATATGAAATTGATTATGGTTCTCCCAAAATACGTATACCTAGAGATTTAGCTAAAAAACACGAAGTAGATTTGATTATCTGCGGTGCAACTGGATTAAATGTTGTCGAGAGGTTTTTTATCGGCAGCGTTTCTGAACATATTACTCGTTATGCACATTGTGATGTTCTTGTTATTCGCACAGAAAAAGATATAGCCTAAGATAGAGTCGAAAAGCACGCAGCTGATTTTAAGCTTCGTGCTTTCTTTACAAATTTAAAAAAATAGGTTTGTAGTGAATGAGTTGTAAATGTATAGTAAAATAAAATGTAGTCAATCGGATTGGAGGCAATCGTATGGAAGAATATTTTTCTTTTGATCATCGCCTTGGGATTCCAGTGCCCGAATTAACTTTGGAATGGGACCAATACAGCGAGGAAACACAACAAAAGATTCTCTTTTACTGGGAACAAGTCCGCGGTTCGATTCCAGACCGGATTAGTGAAATTGAAACCGAAATTAATTTGAAACAAGCACTTCTCTCCAATGAAAGTAATTTTCCTCGTTCATGTCAACTGAATACGGAAATTGCGGAACTCGCTTCCATTATTAATGATTTATGGCTATGGTACCGAGCAAACGAAGTTCTTTCAACAAAAGTCCATCAATAGAAAACTCCCTTTTCATCGAAAAAGGGAGTTTTCTCTATTTATAGGTCTTTTTGTATTTCTCTTACTACATGCCCTAGTTCAGGCAGAATTAACTTATTCATTGCGAGCTTTACAGCGCCTGTAGAGCCCGGGGTAGAGAATATTGCTTTATTTTTTACCACCCCAGCTATGGCCCTTGAAAGAATGGCTGCAGAACCAATATCTTCTTGAAAACTCAACATCCGGAATATTTCACCAAAACCGACAATCTCTTTATCAAGTAATTTTTCTATCGTCTCAATAGTTACGTCACGCTTGGCAATCCCCGTTCCGCCATTTGTTAAAATGACATCAATTTCTCCCCTTGCACATCCTTTAACGATTTCATCTTGTATGGGCTCTGCTTCATCTTTTACAATGACGTAATCAACAATCTTGTGCCCTGCATGTTCGAGCAAGTCGATCATTAACTTTCCACTTTTATCTGTTTCCTTCGTTCGTGTATCACTAACTGTTATAACTTTGCAATGAATTATTCTAGGTGCGGCCTTTTTATGTTCTTGAGTACTCATCCCATTAACTCCTCTTTTTCACGTAGGTAACGAAGTTGATAATATTTATGAGCTACGTCCGTTACTTTTCTAGTTAACTGATAATTAGCACCAGCACCAATGGCCATGCTGACTAGCGGTATTCCTTGAATCGTTTTTTTTCTAAACAGCGCTATGACCAGCGCCTTCATAAGTTGTTGAACCGGTTGTTCAAGCCAGGTGATATCAGTTATTTCTTCATTTCCTTCATAAAAATAATAGTCTTCTTGCGCCTCTAATTCTTCCATCAGGGAAGTCCAGCCTGCTCTTTGCAGTCTTGGGGGTAATGTAGCCGTGTGAAAGACTTTTAGAGAGGTCATCATTTCAAATGGGGTATTAACTTCCACCCCGTAAGTCATCGCTATTAATTGGACTACCCTTAAATTAATCACTGCTATCGCTGGTATATCTGTGCTTAATAGCAGCGGACCACCAGTCCCGGCTAATCCCCCTTGCGCAAAGGAATAAAGACGATGACGGGCAATTTGCTGCTCAGCAATATATTGTAATTGTTCAATGCTTAATTTTTTTAGATCTTCAATTGTTTCTAGATCCTTATGAAAGATTCTCCCCGATGAAAGAATTCTATCCTTTGCATCCATTTGCAGTTGAGAGCCTTGGATTATGCTATGTAAATGAAACAGCCAGCTATCGATTACCGAAAAGAATTGGCTTTGAACCTTATCAGGCAATAATGAGAATGATTGTTGCAGAAATTTTTCATAGGTTAATTGGAAATCATTCGGCTCGAATTCAAATAAATTTCTTTCCCAATCCTGTATTTCATTCAAGACCATTTCTTCACGGTCTGTTAATGGCATGTTTGATTCCTCCCACGGCAAGGCTTTCTTTTTCAAGTATATCATAAAGAATTACCTTGATAAAAAGACAAAAGGCAAAAGCTATGCCCTAGCTTTTGCCTTTTAAATATTGGCTGTGTCAAACGTGTCTGTTAATTTCCGTTCCAGGCACTTCGCTTTCCGCGGGCGTGCCGGGGAGCCTCCTCGTCGCTTTGCTCCTGCGGGGTCTCCCCTGCCCCGTACTCCCGCAGGAGTCTTCGTGCCTTCCACTCCAATTAACAGAGTGCCAAAATCACATTAACCTTTAACACAGCCTAAATATTATCGATTAATGAATGTCACTAAGACGTACAACGTCGCGGGCAATCATTACCTCTTCGTTTGTTGGGATGATTAATACTTTTACTGGTGAGTGTGGGTAGTTAATAAATGCTTCTTCGCCTCTTACTTTGTTAAGAGCTGGATCCCAATAAACACCCATAAATTCTAGACCTCTTAAAACATTTTCCCTAATAGTGTCACTATTTTCCCCAATTCCTGCTGTGAAAATAATAGCATCGACACCGTTCATTCGTGAAGCATAAGAACCGATGTATTTATGAATTCGGTTAGCAAAAACATCCAAGGCAAGCTTCGCGCGCTCATTGCCTTTTTTCGCTTCAATTTCAATATCCCGTAAATCACTTGAGAAACCGGACATAGCCAGCATACCACTCTTTTTATTAAGTACATCAAGTACTTCCTCAGCCGTTTTATTGGTTTTTTCCATAATATACGGAATCAATGCTGGGTCAATATTACCTGAACGAGTACCCATGGTCACCCCGGCAAGTGGTGTAAAGCCCATGGATGTGTCAATTGACATACCGCCTTCAATTGCTGCAATACTTGCACCGTTTCCTAAATGACAAGAAATTAGACGTAATTGTTCAACAGGTCTGCCTAGAAGTTCTGCTGCACGTTGTGAAACATATTTATGAGAAGTTCCATGGAAACCATACTTACGAATACCATACTTTTCGTAATACTCCATTGGTAAGCTGTATAGGTAAGAGCTTTCTGGCATCGTTTGGTGGAATGCCGTGTCAAATACAGCTACTGCTGGAACATTAGGTAATACGCTCATGAAAGCTTTGATTCCAGTTAAATTTGCTGGGTTATGCAATGGCGCAAGTTCAGATAATTCTTCAATTTTATTTAACACTTGGTCAGTGATCAGCACAGAATCGGTAAATGTTTCTCCACCATGAACAACACGGTGTCCAATTCCAACAATCTCATTAAGAGATTTAATAATTCCTAAAGTCGTTAATTTATCTAAAAGCATTTTTACAGCGACTTCATGATCAGGAATATCAATTATTTCTTGAATTTTTTCACCTTTAACCGTTATATTAAAAATTGAATCATTTAAACCGATTCTTTCGATTAATCCTTTTGTAATGACATCTTCACTTGGCATTTCAAACAATTGAAACTTTAAGGAAGAACTCCCCGCATTAATTGCAATAATTTTTGACATATCGTTACCGCTCCTTTTATATAACAACACTGGTTTGGCATTTTTTTGAGTAGTACAACATTATTTTGCTCAAACCACTCTTGATTATTTCCATCCTTAATTGAATCATTGTGTATATTATATTTCAAGGCAAATTTCTCATGGCAGCGATTACATTACAAATGAAAATGTATTCTGATATTTCTTATTTTACTATATTAAAACAAAGGATGAACCTAGAGAAAAATCTCGGTTCATCCTTTGTTCTCTTGAAACCATTTATCCATTTGGAATAGTATTTTGTCCATCTCTACTGCACTAGAAAGGGTAGGTAATTCGACAAGCAATGCCTGCTTAGGAGGCTTTACTCCTTCTCCTTTTTTTTGCAAGATGATGATACTTTTCGCTGAACTTTTATTTTTAAACATACTTATTGGCAATTGGAGCAATCCTTGAACAATAACTTGCTCTTTAAAAAATTCATGTAATTGTGGTGCTTGCTCACTTTCAAATAATCCATTAGGAATAAGAAAGAATAAATACCCGCCTGGCACTGTATGACGGACACTTTGTTCCATGAATAGATGATGAGAGTAAGTATGCCCTTCACTTACACTGACTTGATAATCTGCAGCTCTGACATCATTTGGATAAAAGCCTACAGGCAAATCTGCGATTACTGCATCAACAGGGTCAATAAACATCGGCTCCAGACTGTCTTGATTGAAGAGTTGAATAGGATGAGCTTGTAAATTGGCATTAACATAGGCAAGCTTAATAAGAAGGTCATCAATCTCAACGCCGACAGAATCAATTTTTCTTTGAAGGTGATTTAAAACAGTTGTTAACAAATTTCCCGTCCCCACTGCTGGGTCAAGCAAGCGGAAATTTGACTGTTTCATAAATCTTTCCACTAAATAGCCAATAAGTATCCCAACAGAATCAGGTGTCATTTGATGGTTCGGTTGAACACTATCGTTCATCCCTTTTAAAATAGCCAGCTGATAAGCTTTCCGAATTTCATCGTTTGAAAACTTTTCTAAATCAATCTGTCCATACTGTTTCTTCATTCTTTTTTCTGTTAGTTCGCTGACCTCATCTTGCAGGATAGAGCCTTGGAATAAATTCTCTCCTGTCTCAGCGAGTGCCTCTAAATATGTACAGTTTAATTCTTCCTGCAAAAGAAGTGCAGTTTCATTAAATAACGTAAACAGTTGTTCCACTGGAGAAACTTTCATTTGATCCCCGCCCTCATTAATTTCCTTATTCATTTTAATGAGTATCGACATATTATACAAGTTTTAAGCATAGAAAAAGGCCCTGCTTATGCAGAGGCCTTCTTATTCATTATTTTACTTTGCCGCCTTAGCTGCTTCAAGTGCTGCTTCGTAATTAGGGTGGTTTGTTGCTTCACTTACATATTCAACATATGTAACTGTATCGTTAGAATCAACAACAAATACGGCACGTGCTAGTAGTCTTAATTCTTGGATAGCAACTCCAAATGCTTCACCAAAAGAAAGATCACGATGATCAGATAATGTTTGTACATTTTCAATTCCGCTAGCAGCACACCAGCGTTTTTGTGCGAATGGCAAGTCAACACTTACCGTTAATATTTTCACATTACCTAAGCTGTTTGCTTCTTCATTAAAACGACGTGTTTCAGCATCACAAACACCAGTATCCAAAGAAGGTACAGAGGTAATTAAACGTACTTGACCTTTGGTACTTTCTAAGGTTACTTGTGACAAATCATTTGCCAGTACAGTAAAGTTAGGTGCTTTGTCCCCTACTTTAACTTCATTGCCTAAAAGTGTAATTGCATTCCCTTTAAATGTTACATTTGCCATTTTACATCCTCCTTTGTCGTGTTCAAGTTCTAGCGATTGTAGTAAACGCTTTCCCTTCAAATATGTACAGTGTAAATATATCTTTTCAAAATCTAATTTGCAATTAATAAGCTTTTGAATTTTCACATATTACATGAAAAAAGTTAACCTTCCTAATCTTCTGGAAGATTAACCTTTTCTCCTATAATTCAAGTTCTTCTTTTGATTTATGCTCGTTTCTCGATCCCTGCAAACTATTTTGCTGTTGACCTTGGTCCTTTTTTGAAAACATTTGCTGAATTTTATCTATCGCCTGTGGAGCCAGCTCTAATATTTTTTCATACAAATGAGTGCTTTCATCCAAGTGCAGCATTTTAACACCATGAGAGTTAACAATTAAAAAGGCAATTGGGGTAATTGAGACACCGCCCCCGCTCCCGCCCCCAAATGGATGGGATGAACTTTGACTCTGACCTTGTCCTTGCCCTTGCCCTTGCCCTTGCCCTTGCCCTTGACTTTGAGACCCCTCAAGTTTAAATTCACTACCACCTGCGGCAAATCCAAAACCTACTTTCGATACAGTCAAAATAACACTGCCATCAGGGGTTTCGACAGGATCACCAATAATCGTATTTACATCAATCATTTCTTTAAGGCTTTCCATTGCAGTTGTCATCAAACCTTGAATTGGATGGTCAGACATGGCTGTTTCCTCCTTTTTTAAATGGATTTTGTTTTATCATTTGCAAAATTTGCTTTCTTTTTAAAGTGCGGAAGTCCGCCCCTCCAGAATTTAAATAGTTTTAATCCTGCTAGAATAGCATGCCCGATACGAAACTGAATAATACATGTTATTCTTGTCTGAATCACGGCAGCCTGAAAGTGTGGAGTCACAGTTATTTTTGGCATTTCTTTCAGTTTTAAATAATGACTAATAAGACCTATTATGCTCCCTTTAAATGCCCAAATGGCACCCGTTATCGTCCCTGTGTGTGCTGCATCTCCTAAACCAATCAAAGTATTCCACTCAAAGCCTTTCATCGTAACTTTTCGAAAAAAATTTCTTACAATCCGATGTAACCCAAACACATGATGCAGTAATTTTTTGGCATTTGAAAAATTATTTTCAATATCTTCAGCTGTGAATTGCTTGGAGTCTGCGTTAGTTGTTTCAGCTGAGGAATCACCCATTTTAGTTTTACTTTTAACTACAATGCTAGGAGAATTATCATCCACTTTTATTAACGGAACGTTAATTGTATATTTTATTAATCCAAACCAAATCTTAAATTTTATCTTTAAATCATCATTGTCATTATGATGATAATAATTAATTAGTATTGTTAATTTAGTAAAAAGAATGAGAATGAAAAAGAGCAATAGAATCGACATAACTATAAGCACCCAGAACAATTTCAATCACAACCTTTCAGCGGGTAGTATTTGCTTTTCCATAAAAAAATAAACCTACCAACAATGTTGATAGGTTTATGCTCACCGTTCCACATGTATGACCGAGGTGTCAGTGAATAGATCATGCAAGCCTTGTTTTTTGGGTAAAAAAGCAATAATTATATATCCAACGATGATTGTTGAAGAAATAAATCGACCAATCCATTCACGAAAGAGGATCGTTCCCCATGTCATTTGATCACTTTTTAAATCAACTACTTTCAATCCAAACACCATTTTTCCTAAAGTTTGATTTAGATACTTGGTCATTAGCACGAAATAAAGGTAGAAGATTAATGCGGATACGATTGAAGCTGGAGCAAACATGGATGATTCCGATAAAGAAAAATCCAGCATTCGAAAAACTGGTTTAATCAACATCCTAACAATACTTCCCACTACCACCAAATCTAGAAGGTACGCCCAAAAGCGCATCCAGAAGCCTGCATATCGAAAGGAAGGTTCCTCTTTACTGTCGTTCGAGTATTCTTGATACTCATTCGTTTCCATGGATACTCCCCCTATTCCGAATATAGGTACATAAGTCTTGGAGAATTTGGTCTTGATAGGAGCTTCAACAAGCCAGCCATTTCCATATCTTTACCCATTAATTTCTTTGCCTGCATTGTAAATAAGGAACTCAGTCCAAGTGAGTCTGAATAACGAACGACTTGTGCACCTTTTAGTTTCTCTTGTTTTTTCATATATTTCACCACATCGTCTAAGTAGCCAAAACCATCAATTAGCTGCAATTCCTTGGCTTGGCGGCCATCATAGACACGTCCATCTGCTATTTTTTTCACCTGCAGGATTGGAAGCTTCCTTCCCTCTGAAATAACTTTGACAAATCCTTGATATGAATTATTTATCATCGACTGTAAGATTTGTCGTTCCTCCTCGGTCATTTTTCTTGTTGGGCTCATAATGTCCTTATGTTTACCACTTTTAATCGTAACAAAGTCAACGCCATATTTATCGGCCAGCCCTTTATAATTGATCCCTTCCATAATCACACCGAGACTGCCAGTCATTGTCTCGGGACTCGCATAAATCTTTTTAGCTGCTGTTGAAATATAATATCCTCCCGAAGCGGCCATGGACCCCATTGAGATATAGACTGGCTTTTTAGTTTCTTTTTGAATTTCAGTTAGTTTATCATGAATTTCTGCACTTTCAACCACTCCGCCTCCGGGGGAATTGACTTTTATAATTATTCCTTTTACCGAATCATCGTCTTTAATATAGTTTAACTTTTTCATGAAGCCCTGATGATTGAAGCCAGAATTTTGCAGAATTGAGCCAGTTTCCCCTGTATCCTGGATGACCCCATTTACATCAAGAATCACTATTTTCTTTAATTCATTCCCTTCATTGACAACCTCTTCTGTAAAGGGCTGCTCCGCGGAAGCCATAAAATCAGTGAAATTTGTTTCCCATCCTTTAAAGGCAAAAGAGGATAAAAAATTAATGACCACCGAGAAGAAAAATAACGCTGCTGCAATCCCTAGTGCGGCCCACCGTTTTCCATTCATAAATACGTATGTCCCCCTTTTTGTTTATCTTAAAATTAAGTCCTATTTCATATTGTCTCAATAAAATGCTAAACTAATTTCAGACTAGCATTATTTCTTAGAGAATATTTTCCTGATGAGGATAATGTTACAAAAATCTCATTTACCAGGGAGGTACATAATATGGAGAATAGACGCAATATTTACTTTTATCACAAAAGAGATTCGGACATGCTGTCAAAAGTGGCTCCGCTTGTAGAAATAGCAAATCGATATGGATTTACAATTGTCACTGATTACCGAAACGCAAATATCATTGCCAGTGTTGGAGATGATGGAACATTTCTACAAGCAGTTAGAAAAACTGGCTTCCGGGATGATTGTCTTTATACGGGGATTTCAACCGAAGATAACCTGAGTATGTATTGTGATTTCCGGATTAATGATAGATCTAAAATGATTGATGCGATTGCCACCAATGAAAATGTAAAGGTGCGCCGTTATCCGTTAATTGAAGTAGAAGTTGATGGGCAAGGGACGTTTCCTTGCTTAAACGAATTCAGCATTCGCTCTTCAATCATTAAGACACTAGTAGTAGATGTCTACATTGACCAGCTTCACTTAGAAACCTTCCGCGGCGATGGACTTATTGTCGCAACACCAACAGGTAGCACTGGCTATAATAAATCGGTGAATGGTTCGTTAGTTGATCCACTTCTTCCATGCATGCAGGTGAGTGAAGTAGCCTCTGTTAATACCAATAATTATCGAACACTTGGTTCATCCTTTATTGTTGGCAGTGAAAGAACCCTTACGCTTAAAGTAATATCTGAAGGCAATGACCATCCAACAATGGGAATGGATAATGAAGCATTAAGCATCCGTCACGTAGAGAAAATCAGCATAAAAATAAGTGATAAAAAGTTAAAAACACTTAAACTAAAAGATAATTCTTTCTGGGAAAAAGTAAAGCGATCTTTCCTTTAAAAAGAGACATTTACTCACAAAAAAACCTTATCCAAGGAAGCGGATAAGGTTTTTCATTATATGCTAGTGCTCTTCTCTTTTCTTAAATGGAACGATTGTGAAGGTAACAGCTTTGTTTTTGATAAAGAATAAATCGTTAATGCTGACCAAATGAACATAAAGGATAGTAATTGTATTTTTGAAAAATGTTCATGATAGACAAATACGCCTAAAAGTAAAGTTAATGTCGGAGCAATATATTGCAAAAACCCTAATAATGATAAAGGGATCTTTTGTGCGCCTTTTGCAAAATAAAGGAGCGGTACTGCTGTTGCAACCCCAGCACCAATTAATAGCAGGTCAGTTTGAATCCCAGCGTTTAAAAAGTCATTGGTACCGCTAATAAATAAAAATCCGATATATATAACAGCAATCGGTGTTATCACTAGAGTTTCTAAGGTTAACCCAATAGCAGAATCTACATTGATCAACTTTTTCGCTAATCCATATAATCCAAAGGAAAGGGCTAACACAATCGCAATCCACGGAAACTGCCCATGAGAAATAGAAATAATTAGTACCCCAATTGCAGCTAAGACGAAGGATGCATATTGGTAAACCGTTAATTTTTCTTTCAGCACAATCATCCCTAATAAAATACTGATTAATGGATTGATATAATAACCAAGGCTCGCCTCAATCATATGACCGCTGTTAACCGCCCAGATATAAATGAACCAGTTCACACTGATTAACAGAGAGGCAATCGTCAAAGCGGCCAATTGTTTTTTATTTTTCGCAAACCCTTTAATTGTGCGGAGAAAAAGTCCCCATTTTTTGGTTAGGAGAAGAATGACGATCATAAAAATAAACGACCAAACAACACGACTAGCTAAAATTTCTTTAGCATTAACATGTTCTAATAGCTTCCAATAGATTGGCAATAATCCCCAAAGCAAATAGGAAAAGCCGGCATGAATGACTCCTTTTTGCGTTTCTGTCTTTTTCATATGTTTATGAGCCCCTATTCTTTCTAGTTTCGAAATAATTTCTATTATAACGCGAAACTACATAAAAGGGGGAAAAATTTTGTTTCCAAAAAAAGCAGGCGGAATTCCGCCTGCTCAGATTGTCGACAAAAGGGGTTCGGAATGTTTACATTCCGAACCCCTTTTGACTTTTTCACTGTTTTTCCACCTATTTTGTCAGAGGGAGACCTCTCCGAGGTCTCTACTTA
>NZ_VEED01000020.1 GCF_007678255.1 Bacillus sp. X1(2014)
AGTACACAAAAAATAAATCAGCTGCTTAACATTGTTTTTCATCAGGAATGAATTTACACATAATAATGGGCTTGACTCGTTTCGAAGTAAATAAGCGGAGATTTTCCGTTTATGCAAAGCAAAATCTCCCCTTTTCAAATTTTTTGAGCCAATAGGCGGAATTTCTCCGTCTATTTAAGCCCTTTTAAATAATAATTACGAACTAAGCGGAATTTTTCCGTTTATTTATCAGCTCGGGTGCTTAATCTGCCCCCCAACCGATAAGTACAAACACCCCTGATAAATAAAGAAAAAGAGTATGTCAATTCTCGTGTTAATATGAAAGCACCCGAAAACGGAAGCCTTTAACATATGCCAGTGCTTGGTTTTTACATGTAGCGTTAATAGTTTCCTATCCCTGCCACAGTCTATCTATGGAAGCTTTTTTAATGGTATCAATAGGGATAGTGTCTTTCCATTAGTTAATAACGATGACTCCAACTTGAAATTAAATGAAGACCGTTATGAAGTATATGTGAATGATCATTTTGTGGGACATAAGACACTTAAGAACCCTGGCGAGAAACTTTCCAATATTGACGGCTTTTTAAATAATCAGGGACTTAGTGACTTTTCCACGTCTTTAGATGGTGACCACTATCAGATTAAAACAAATGACCAAGATGATATTACAAATGCATTATCGGTTTATTTTAATAACTGGTAAGAGCTAACTTGATTTTTTCAATTTTAATATGCTCCGCCCCAAATAACCTATACCAAACCAATTCCTTTTTCATACATTAATAAAAAAGCAGAAAATGTTAGAAAGGAAACTGGAGGTATACAGAGTTATGTTGGAGCTAAAGAAATCTCAACATGGGCGAGGGATTTTTGCTACACGTGATATCAAGAAAGATGAGCTATTAGAGGTGTCACCTGTAATCATTTTCCCGAAAGAAGAGTTTAAGTATTTGGAGAAAACGACTTTGATTGACTATGTCTTTTGGTGGGGAAAAGATTTTGATGAATGTGCATTAGCATTAGGAGTTGGTTCGCTATTTAACCATTCCAGCCAACCGAACGCTATCTTTAAACGGAAACTAAAAAAAAGAACCATTAACTTTTATGCCTATACCGACATAGAAGCTGGCGAGGAAATTCGCATTAATTACAATGGTGACCCTGAAGACAAAACGCGGTTATGGTTTGAAGAAAAATAAAACACATTTTTCAGATATCAAGAAAGAGTCCAATTCCTTATTGAAAAAGGATTTGGACTCATTTTTTTAGGCTATTTTCCCCCATTTAAATTGACATTTATTTAGATGTATATTATTCTAGTAAGGTTATTTTATATAAAACCTATAAAAATACTAGGAGATGTAAGAAACATGAAGAAATACGCACTTATTTTTTTAGCCCTCCTTCTTACCGTAGCTTTAGGTGCTTGTAGCAGTAAAGAAGAAAAGGCAAGTTCTGCTAAGAGTAAAAACCTTTATGAGCAGATTAAGGCAAAAGGTGAAATTACAATCGGTACAGAAGGTACCTATGCTCCTTTTACTTATCATGACGATTCTCAAAAGCTAACAGGCTTTGATATAGAAATTGCTGAAGAAGTATTTAAAAGATTAGATATTAAACCCGTTTTCGTTGAAACAAAATGGGATGGTATGATCGCCGGTCTTGATGCTAAACGTTATGACATGGTTGCAAATGAAGTGGCTGTTCGTCCTGATCGTTTAGAGAAATACGATATGTCAGAACCGTATATTGTCTCAAAAGCAGTTCTTGTTGTTCATGAGAACAATAACGATATTAAAACACTTGATGACTTAAAGGGTAAAAAAGTTGGACAATCTTTAGACAGTAACTACCGCAAAATTGCTGAAGCACATGGGGCAACTAATACAGTAGTGGAAGGATTTAATCAATCTATCGACCTAATCACTTCAAAACGAATTGATGCAACAATTAACGATAGCCTTTCATACCTAGACTTGAAAAAACAGCGTCCAGATCTTCCTATTAAAAAGGTTTATGAAGAAGCAGACGCAACAAGCAATGCTTTTCTTTTCCGTAAAGGAAATAAAGAGCTAGTTGACGCAGTAAATGGCGCTCTTGCAGATATGAAAAAAGATGGTACGTACCTAGCAATCTCTAAAAAATGGTTTAATGAGGACGTATCTAAGTAAAGGAATGGAACAATATGTTTGCAGACCAAGAACGAATAGATCGAATTATTGGAATCCTTAGTGATTCCTTTTTTCCTATATTAAAAGCTGGAATTCAGTTTACGATACCATTAACAATTATCACCTTTATTCTAGGGCTAATATTAGCCTTCTTTATCGCACTTGCACGGCTATCCAATATGAAAGGCTTAAACGCTGTCGCCAAATTTTATGTTTGGATCTTTCGCGGCACTCCCTTACTCGTTCAAATCTTTATTCTATTTTACGGATTACCGAGTATGGGAATAACACTTGATCCATTTCCGGCTGCGGTCATTGCTTTTACGTTAAATAAAGGTGCTTACAGTTCGGAAATTATTCGGGCAGCGATTCTTTCCATTCCAAAGGGACAATGGGAAGCAGCTTTTTCAATTGGAATGACAAAATCTCAGGCGATGAGACGAATTATTATTCCTCAAGCCATTCGTGTATCATTGCCGCCGCTCGGAAACTCTTTTATTAGTTTAGTAAAAGACACTTCCTTAGCAGCAACCATTACGGTTACGGAACTATTCCAAAAAGGTCAACAAATCGCGGCTGCTACCTATGAACCTCTGTGGATTTATATTGAAGTCGCCTTTATCTATTTAATCTTCAGTACAGTTCTTTCTTATTTCCAGACAAAAATGGAGATTCGATTTGAGCGAAGTGTCGCTAAATAATGGAGGTGATCCAATGATTCACATAGATAATTTGCATAAAAGTTTTGGGCAACTTGAAGTATTAAAAGGAATTGACCTGACCATCCCAACTGGAAAGACAGCCGTGATTATCGGTCCTTCCGGCTCGGGAAAAACAACCTTACTACGCTGTCTTAACCTGTTGGAAGTGCCTCATCAAGGTTCAATTAAACTTGCGGAACAATCGATAAATTTTGACCAAAACCATAAAATGAAGGCAAAAGAACTTGTTTCTTTTCGTAAAAATACCGGCATGGTCTTTCAAAATTACAACCTATTTCCACATTTGACAGCAATTGAAAATGTAATGGAAGGACAGACCACTGTTCTTAAAAGATCAAAATCAGAAGCAGAAACTAAAGCAAGAACCCTTCTGGATAAAGTTGGTTTGAAAGAACGAGCTGAGATGTATCCTCATCAATTATCTGGCGGGCAGCAACAACGTGTGGGAATCGCCCGAGCTATGGCCATGGACCCTAAAGTACTGCTTTTTGATGAACCTACTTCTGCACTAGATCCCGAGTTAGTTGGTGAAGTTTTAAAGGTCATGAAGGATTTATCAAAGGAGAATATGACGATGGTCATTGTAACCCATGAAATGAACTTTGCCAAAGATGTTGCCGACCAAGTCATCTTTATGGACCAAGGAGTTATCGTAGAAAGGGGTACCCCCGAAGAGGTATTTGAGAACACCCAAAATCAACGAACGTTACAGTTTTTAAATAAGGTCGCTTCGAGATCCTAGCAGATAAACAGATCCATTCACAACAAGCTCTTCCTACTAATTTCTTGGAAGAGCTTGTTTTATACCTATAAACCCTAAGCTTATGAACCAAGCATAAAGGCCATCAATGATTTATCTTCTTTAAAATTCCAATCAATAAAAATATCTCTTATTGATTTATTAAAAATATCCTCAAATCTGCCTTCCCGGTGGAAATATTTTTTTTCCAACTCATCCTTTGTAAATCTAAGTTCTTTTTCAAACCCTTTATCAATTAATGCCTTTTCAATTGGTACAAATATACCGCTTCTTTCAACTAAATAAACGGATGGTGAGATGGGATAGATATGTATATGATCTGGTACTTTTTCAACCAAGCAGCTGATCCGCCCAACCTCCGATTCTAACCTTTGCATATCTATACCCGCTTGACTAACCTGACCTATTACCTCCTCTAAGACAAAAATAAGAATGCCCGAATTATTTGGGAAGTTCCAATCATGATAGTATTTTTCTACATCGACTCCCAGAGTCACTTTTATTACCCCTGTTATTTCACTCAAGACGTGGTTAATAATAACGGCTCTTATATTGTCAACATACCTATTCTGTCCTTGCTGTAACAAGATCTCTTCCATTGGGGTTAAAAACCCACGAATATACGTGACGAGATGATTTTTGGACAGGGTGGTCCGACATGTCTGCGGGCCTTTTCCAAAATTTTTTCTTAACAACTTACTAACATAACTACTAATAAATTCTTCCTTGTTTTGATTAATCATCCTTTTCTACTCCTTAATTAGGTACAAATAATCCATCATTTTATTATGTACCAAAGCCCAGCTTGTTAAAAAAAAACATGTGATAAGCAGGAAAATCCTGTTGCCACATGTTTTCGATTCATTGGTATTCCTTGAAAAAAACAAAAATGAGATAGTTGCGGTTCTTTTCATAATCCCAGACAATAAATATATCTTCGATGACGCGATTAAATAAATCTTCAAAGAGACTCTTATTTTTCAAATAACCGCTTTTGATTTCCCTTGCTTGATGAAGAAGCAGATCGAGATTTCCTTGTTCATACGCTAAACTTTCTAATTGTAAGAGGACTTCTTTAGCTTCAATCGCACAAATATTTTGTGTAAACTTTACTACCTTTAAACCAACCGGTCGTTTATGATACCGGGTCCCTACAAAATCAATCAAGTTAAAAAGAGTTTTCTCAAAATCTTCTTCCATTTTTACTTCATCAGTAGATGGAACATTTTCTAACAGAATAATTCCTGTATTCGAATCATAATTCCAATCATGGAAAAAGTGATCAATTTTCCCTCCGAATAGCTTAGAAACTTCCGGTTTAAACTCATTGATGACTGCATTGATTACGGCTGAACGAAAATTATGGACTAAAATCAACTGATTATTTTTCAACAAAACTTCCTCTGCTGGCGTAATAAAGTTTCGCATGTATATATATAATCGGTTTCCTTTTGACATCATCGTACAAGTTTCTGGACCCTTGCCAAATCTGCGCTTGAGGAGCTTACTAAACGTACTGCTAAGATATAGCAAATTCTCTTGTGTAGATTTACTCATTAACTTCTCCTTTCAGAAAAATAAAAAGGCCTAACTTCTAGAAAAAGAAGTTAGGCCACGGCTAAGACGACTATTTTTATAGTTTCTTCCATTTACCATACAAGTGATTGTCATATATTTTTGCTGGATATATATTAACTGCCATAACTAATGACTGCAAGACATTAGACCTTAATATTTTAACACGATATTTACCCAACTAGCAATCATTTAATTTAAGGGAAGGTTGGTAAACTTACTTCGATACAGGTTCCATTATTGCTGCTGGTAATGTGAACTTTTCCCTTATGCTCTTCAATAATTTGATAACTTACCGGCATTCCGAGCCCGGTCCCATGTTCTTTTGTCGTATAAAACGGTTCATTTATACGGTTAATCATATCGGGAGGGATGCCGCAACCTTGGTCAATGATTCGAATCTGAACACGTTTTCCCTCAATACTGGACCCTTCTATTAAGATCCTGCCGCCATCTGGCATGGACTCAATTGCATTTTTTATATAATTGATAAATACTTGTTTTAATTGATTTTCATCCCCTAAAATGTCTTCTAGGTAACTGAACTTTTTTTCAAATTGAATATTATTTAATAACATTTGGGACTCCATTAATACTGTAACTTGATCTAATAGGGAACTAATCGCCAATTTTTCATACTTTTTTTTGATTGGTGTAGCCAGTACCATTAGTTCCTTAAGAATTACTTCAATACGGGCAACCTCTGACTCTACAATATCATAATACATAGGCTCCCCATGATAATCCCTGGCCATTAAATGTAAAAAACCTTTTATCGCTGTGATTGGATTTCGAATCTCGTGGGCAATTCCCGCTGCTAATTGACCTGCCACCGCTTGTTTTTCCGATAGTAATTGTCTTTCCTTTTTAATTAGAGTAATATCTTTTAAAACAACATAAGACCCCACCACTTCTTTATTAAAAAGAATTGGGAATGCAGTTACGTTTACATCCATTAATGTTTCGGGTCTCATATTAATCTTTGCATCAAAATTTGTCAGTTTTTCACGGCCTTTTTCGAAGAAAAACGTTTGTGATTCATTCAAACATGTGGAGAGGAATATACGACCTAACCTCATCTGTAATAATTCAGGTATGGAAAAACCTAAGAGTGTTTCGCAAACATCATTTACATAGACCAATTGCCCATCCATACTCAGGATAAAGAATGGGTCTGCACTTTTTGATAAAACAGAGAAATCCTTATCAACATTGACATCGATATATATTTGAAGCAAAAAGTTTAAACGTTTTATCTCATCCCTCTCCATTTTCCCCCACCTGTCTTTAGTTTTTAAAAAAAATAAAAAAGCCAAAATAAGCGTAGTATCTACGGCTTATTTTGGCTTAAATTCTAGCATCAACATGTCTAGAGATTCATTGCCTATAAAAAGCGTTCGCTGACTTTTTTCTATAATTCACAAGTAGACTAGAGCATATATCCCTATATCCACTTTTAATACTATACTTATTTGTAAAAATATTCAATTAATTTTTTCAATTTAGGCAATTTGCTTTTTTATTAACCCAAGTATCTATGGTATAGCGCCTTTGCTGTAGAAATATCCTTCGTTCCGTGTACCAGAACCCTTCCGTCTTTAAAAAAGACTAATCGATGAGGATTCACTGTATAAGATAAAAGGTATGGATTTCGCTGTACCGCCGCTCCCTCTTGATTCGCAAATATTTTTTCTAGAGCCTCCAAATCACGAACCATTGGAATCGAAGGACGTATCTGAACTGAATCTCTTCCACATAGGACAGCTGTCTTTGTTTGATTTTCGAATGATAAATAAGGGTAAGTACGTTCTTCCCCGCAAGAAGGACAATCCCTTTTTTTCAATTTATCTACTTGTATGGAACTATATTGGTTTTTCCATAAATCAAAAGAAACAAGTTTATTTCGCAATGAATCCAAGTCACTAACCAAAATTTTCAATGCTTCACTTATTTGAAAAGAAACGACCATGTTAACAGCTGGACTAATAATTCCAGCTGTATCACAGGTTAAACCTCCAAGAGGAACGGTTTCTACTAAACAAGAAAGGCAAGGTGTTTTTTCAGGAATGATCGTGTAGGAGATTCCGTAGCTTCCAACGCAAGCACCGTAAATCCATGGGACACCATACATTTGGGATACATCGTTAATGATCATTCTTGTTTCGAAATTATCCGTTGCATCCATAATAAGATCAACTCTTTTGGCCCAGTCATCTAGCTCTGACACAGAGGCATCTGCAATGATTGCCTCAATTTTCACAGAAGAGTTAATGGCTATTAAGCGGTTTTTGGCCGCTATTACTTTAGGAATTCGATTTTTGGCATCTTCTTCTGTAAATAACTGCTGCCGCTGTAAATTGGACCATTCTACATAATCACGATCAACAATGGTTAGTTTACCAATTCCAGCGCGGACAAGTGCTTCGGCACATGCTGATCCGAGTGCTCCCACTCCAATTATGAGTACATGTTTATCGGAAATTCGCTGCTGCCCGTCTTTTCCAATGGGTGAAAAAAGTTCTTGTCGTGAGTACCGATTAATCACCCGATACTCATTCCTTCCTTTGGACTGCTTGCTGTAGCATATCTCTTTTTCTCGATTCGGCCGGCCTCATAGCCTAAACGTCCAGCTTCAATCGCTAGTCTCATTGCTTTTGCCATTTTTACGGGATCCTTGGCCGCTGATACAGCCGTATTCAATAAGACGCCATCGGCTCCTAATTCCATTGCTAAAGCGGCATCTGCCGGTGAGCCAATTCCAGCATCCACAATAACAGGAACGACGGCTTGCTCGATAATAAAGCTAAGGTTTACGGGATTGATGATACCTTGACCAGATCCAATTGGCGAGGCCCCTGGCATGACAGCATGACAGCCAGCTTCTTGAAGTTTTCTAGCTAAAACAACATCATCTGAGGTATAAGGGAGGACAATAAATCCTTCCTTCACTAATTCTTCTGTCGCCTTTAAAGTTTCAATCGGGTCAGGAAGTAATGTTTTATCACAGCCAATCACTTCCACTTTAATCATATCGCATAGGCCAGATGCTTTTGCTAATTTTGCGATACGGACGGCCTCTGCCGCAGTTTTTGCACCAGCTGTATTAGGCAGCAGCGTATATTTTTTGGTGTCTAACTGTTCTAAAAAATTCGGCTGACTTGATTCAAAAATATTCATTCGTCTTACCGCAAACGTGAGGATTTCAGCTTCGGAGACTTCCACTGCTTCCTTTTGGATTTCATAGCTTGGATACTTTCCCGTTCCTAGAAACAAACGAGATTGAAAGGATAATGAACCTATTTTTAACATGTCAACCGCCTCCTACAAAATGGACTATTTCAATTCGATCTTTTTCTGATAACCTAGTATTTTGGTGATCTATTTTGGTTAAGATTTCACCGTTAACTTCCACGACAATGACCTTTTCATGGATTTCATAATGATTGAGAACATCTGAAACAAATACGACATGCTCTGGTAATTGGATATACTCGCCATTTAATATTACTTCCATCTTTAATCTCCTAACCAACTATCTCTTTGTGTCTTTCAAGGTGAAAAGCTGCAAGAAGTGCCTCATCTTGCTGTCTACCTGCTAATAGGTCAGCTACTATTTTCCCTGTAATAGGGCTTAATAAAATCCCATTTCGAAAATGCCCTGCTGCAACGAACAATCTCTTCCATCTTGGATGCTCGCCAATATAAGGGATTCCATCGCCTGTCTGTGGTCTGAATCCTGACCACACTCGCTCCCATGCTGCTTCCTTAATCTGAGGAACTAAATTAGTCGCTCTTTCTATTAATGAAGCAATCCCTTCTGGTGTAACCTTGTTATCAAAGGAATTTTCAATCATGGTAGCACCAATATAAATTTCCCCATTCCGTTTTGGTACTAGATAACAGCGTTTGTCGGAAAAAATAGTCGTGTTAATAATCGGCTCCTCCGTTCGAACGGAAAAGCATTCCCCTTTAACAGGATACACGCTAATGTCCAGCCCAGATTCAAGCATTAATTTCGCTGCCCAAGCTCCGGTGGCCACGACAACTTGTTCACTATGTATGATACCATTGGTCGTTTTAACCCCTTTAACCTGACCGTTATCAAAAATAAAAGAAAGAACCTCCGTATTTTCACGAATCTCCGCTCCAAAATAAACAGCTGCTTTTGCAAACGCTTGTGTTAACTTTGCTGGCTGCACATGTCCATCGTTGGGGAGATACATCCCTCCAACAACACTTGGTGCTAAAGACGGTTCCATTTCTCGTAATACCTTTCCATCCAGCCATTTTATTGTTGGATCCCAATTCCTTTGATAGTTGACCTGCTTTTTTACTTCTACTGCTATTTCTTCCGTTTCAGCAATTTTCAGCATTCCTTTATTCACAAACTCGATATCAATTCCAGTATATTCATATAACTCGCTTGATAGAGTAGAAAACATTGCTTGACTCTCTAATGCCAACTGGAATAAAGGACCATCTTGTTCAATCTCAGCTTGTGCTGCCAGCATACCGGCAGCCGCACTGGAAGCTTGGCAAGCCAATCTATCCTTCTCAATTATGATTACTTTTCTTCCCATTTTTGATAGTTGATAGGCAATAGAGGATCCGTTAATCCCTCCTCCGATAATGGCAACATCATATGAATTTTCCACCTTTTCCATCTCCATCTCTTAATACATTTAAATAAGCTTTTACTGCTACTAATGGATCGCGAGCTTCTAAAACTCCTGACATGACTGCGATACCTTTTGCCCCTGCATCGAGTACCCGCCCCGTATTCTCAGGGGTTATGCCTCCAATGGCAATAACCGGAACCTCTAATTTGGTGATCCTGGATAATTCCTCGAGACCTTTAGGAGTCATTCCTGGTTTTGATTGTGAAGGGAAGACATGGCCGAAAAGCACGTAATTTACACCCTTTTCTTTTGCTTTTTGTCCTTCCTCGTAGGAGTGGATGGAACTTCCTACCCTAAGCTGAGAAAAATTCTCTTTTACAATGGCTGCATCTAAACTATGAAAGGCTAATTGAACCCCACCAGCCTCTGTAACTAAGGCAACATCCACTCGATCATTGATAATAATCTTTGATAGTGGCAGGTTTGCCGTGGTTAATAGTTCAACTGCTTGAAAAAGCTCCCTCGCTGTTTTTTGTTTTTCTCGTAAGTGAATCGCGGTTACATATGGGTGAATATCCATGATAATTTCACATAGCTGCTCGATCGGCATTTTACCATTTGAGATAATATGTAACTCTTTGACACTAGTTAAAATATAAGTCACCCCCTATAATCAAGATTCCGAAGCTCAATGAAATAAGGTGGAAAACAAAAAACCACTTCCTTTTGATAAGAAAGTGGTTGATAATTTGAAATATAAAACATGTTTCTTCAAATATCCATGTTTCCACTTCCCTACGCTGGTATAACCCAGATCAGGTTCATAGAGTCCCGAAGTATCACTTCAATCTCAGCCCTTTAAAAAGGCACCTCTAGCGGATTGTTATCTATTCATTTTTAAAAAACCCCTTGCATGGATAATGTTAACACTTCGATTAGAAATGTCAAATAAATTCTTATACATCCTTTTCATATATAATCTGCCTTCACCTTTACATGGAAAAAGATTATTTCACTATCGTCAGTTTTTGACCAATATAGATCGGTTGATTGGGATCGAGGTTATTTGCTTTGACTATAGAGTCAATCGTTACACCATACTTCTGGGCTATTTTCCAAAGAGAATCGCCAGCAACAACAGTGTATACAACAGTTGATACTGTTGGAAGGGTTACAGTAAATTTTGCTACATACCCAGAATCCGGAGTATTGATGTCTTTCTTGTATTCTATTGAATACCAGTCTCCGATTGCGGAATATATAATTATATCTGTATTCATCGGGAGCACAATCTTAGTATCATACTGAGTTCCAGGATTGGTTCTAACATTGACGTTTGTCCTTGTCTTAGCATGTTCGATTGCTTGAATCTCCTGATTGGATGGAACTTTGATTAATGGTTTGGAGACATATCCTTTTAGAACCGCGCTGATAATCCTGTACTCAATCTGATACCAATCACCTGTCTCCCCAATTATAACAACTTCTGAACCAGCGGGGATTGTTGTTAGGATGGTGCTTTGAGTGGTGGCTACAGAGCGCAAATTGGAATTTTTCAAGGTTAAACCAAAACCTTCTGTAATCAGAATTGATTTGTCACGTGCTGTATATTCATTTTTATTCCCAGCAAGATCTGTGAGTTTTACAATTGGGTAGTAATTTCCACGGATTACATTAAAGCCACGGCTGTTTTTTCCATCCCAATAAAAATTGGATGTACCCTTCAAGTGGCGTCCCCACCCAATGGTCTGAACTAACTGTCCGCTTTCATCAATAATGGTTACATCCATATCTGCCGTTTCACTGATGGTAATGGGAATTTTAATTTGGTTCTTCCCATCCTGAATAGAAAGCTGGCTGACTGCTGGTAAATCGATTGTTGCCGTTGGCTTTTCTGTATCTAACTGGGATGTTTTTGGCACGGCGTACGTATATAGAAATTGATTAGTCTCTGTTACAAAAATCGTGTCTTTGATGACGCCGATTGGTCGCAAGCCAGATGCGCCAGTAGTTGGCGTCAGCTGGAGAGTTGAATAAATAAGCTGACCATTTGCGATATTAAAGAATTTTATTTTGTTGTAATTTGCCAAAATAATTCTATCAGAGGCTGTGACCATTCCACTTGACCCTCTAACGGTCTGAAGTCCACCAGCAACAAACTGTTCTGCATACAAGGTCTTCCATTTTTGCACTCCGGTATTTTTGTCTACAGCAATTATATTGGTCTCATCTAGGATAATTAAAGAATCACTCGTTACAGATAGAGGCTGTGTAAACATACCCGTTGGGCTAAACTTCCATAATGTTCTTCCGCTTGCGGCATCCAATGCCCAAATATTTCTTGTAGTTGCCGGTTTTGTTTCAAAGTAAAGCTTCCCATCCTTATAGACAGGAGCCCCATAAATAGGCAAACTTGAGTCAAGATTAAATGTCCAAAGCACAGTGCCTGTGGAGGTGTCGAATGCATACATTTTGGATGTCATTTGGACTGGATTCCGTATATTTGCAAACAGTCGGTTATCACCGGCAGCAAAAACTCCTTCCACCTGCTCTTGGAATTTTAAGGGATAATTCCATCTCTTTTGACCCATATTTACATCAACCGTACCAATTGCATTCAAACCTTCAGTGGTTCTCGTTAAATAATACAACGTATTTTGATCAATTAAGAGACGGTTCGCAAAGCTATCAACGGTCCAAAGTGTCTGTGGAGAGGTACCGTTATCCTGAATCGCATAAATTTTAGTCATCGTTGAAGCGTAAATTACTCCGTCTCTTGCTATCAAGTCAAGAAACCCATTCTGTTCTTCTATTGAAAAATTCCATCTCTCTTTATAGGTATCTAAGTCGGTGGCAGAGAGTGTTTTTTTTGAAATCCGTTCCGCCGAATACAGTTGATTGCGATTTACACTAAACAATGCAGAAGCATTATTAAATGGATCCTTCTTTAACGCCAATAACGTCAAATCAGCAGGCAAGGTTGCACTAGAAAAATTAGTATTTCCCTGATCGGCTAAATGCATTTCCCAGTTTTGGTCATTCGCCCTTATATTCTGATTCCTTAAAAGTCCCTTTAATTCTTTTATTCTTTTTGTTAATTGTTCGTTTTGAGCCTGTAATTGCTTGTATTGTCTATAAATATCGAATGGATTATTTCTATCATAATGATTGAACATCATTCGGGAACATCACCTCCATTATTGTGCTTTCATCATTTTATGCACATTTGCCTAGGTGGTGATGTTTAATTAAACAACCCAAAGAGCCTTTTCTAATAATGGAAAAGGCTCTTTGGATTTACACCGTTTGATGCAGCTGTTGCCGGAGTTTCCGGGCAGCAGTCACCATATTTTTAAGAGATGCAATGGTTTCTTCTTCATGACGTGTTTTTAGACCACAATCAGGATTGACCCAAAACTGTTCTTTTGGAATAACCGCTAAACTATCTTTTAATATTGCACTGATCTCTTCTACACCAGGCACTCGTGGACTATGAATATCATATACTCCTAAACCAATCCCAAGTTCGTATGGATTGTGCTTAAGAGATTGAATCAACTCCCCATGACTTCTAGACGTTTCGATTGAAATAACATCTGCATCAAGGGCACGAATAGGCTCAATGAAGTCATTAAACTCGCAATAACACATATGGGTATGAATTTGTGTTTCATTTTTCACACTGGAAGTGGCTAACTTAAAGGCATTGACCGCCCATGCCAAATATTCCGCCCACTTTTCTTTACGTAATGGCAATCCTTCGCGTAATGCTGGTTCATCTACTTGAATAATGACAATGCCTGCATCTTCTAACGCTTTTATCTCTTCTCTCAGCGCTAGAGCAAGTTGGTTGGCTACTTGTTCACGTGAAATATCATCACGGACAAAAGACCAATTTAAGATGGTGACAGGACCTGTTAACATCCCTTTCACATACTTAGACGTTAATTGCTGTGCCGCTTCAACCTCCTTCACGGTCATTGGGGCAACCCACTCAACATCACCAAAAATAATTGGGGGTTTGACGCAGCGTGAACCATAGGATACCACCCATGCTTTTTCTGTAAAGGCAAAACCTTCTAGCTTTTCTCCAAAGTACTCAACCATATCTGTGCGCTCAAATTCACCATGTACGAAAACATCCAGTCCAATCTCTTCTTGAATTTGGATCCAACGAGCTGTTTCCCCCTTCAAAAACACTGCATATTCTGCGTCAGTAAGTTCTTTTCTCCGCCAGGCAGTGCGTTTACGTTTTACTAGATCCGACTGAGGGAAACTGCCAATTGTTGTGGTTGGAAAATCTGGTAAATTTAATGCCTCATTCTGCAAAGGCTGGCGTTCGTTAAATGTCAATGGACGGGCAAAATGTTCGGGTTTTACTTGTAATTCAAGCTCCTTCACCCGTGCATTTTTCCGCGCCTCATGCTGCGCTAATGATTGGGTTGCTTTCATACTTTGTGACACACTCTTATTTCCTGCCCACGCCTCGTCATACACATAGGCTGTTAACTGTGTCAGCTCCACAATTTTCTCATCAGCAAATGATAGAGCATTTTTTAATGTGGCATCTAGACGTGTTTCTGCCATCGTTGTCACAGGTACATGCTGTAAACTACATGAAGACTGAACCCAAGCTTCTTTTACACCGCTTAATAATAAAATAGCTTTTATATTGAATGCTTTTTCAGCCAAATTCGCACGCCAAATATCCCTTCCATTTACGATGCCAATTCCTAGTACTTTGTCTTGTGGGAAGCCATGTTTTCGAAGTGAGGCCATATTCTCTTCGGAACCATGGATGAAATCAAGACCAATCCCTGCAACCGGTAATTGAGATAGCTCTTCATACGCTGATAATCCTTCAAAATAGGTTTGTAACATGATTCGGGCAGCTGGTACTTGTTCTGCTAATTGTTTGTAAATCTCTTGGACTAGTTTTACATCATCTGCTGTAAGTGAAAGGACTAGTGCGGGTTCTTCCACTTGAATCCACTGAGCGCCTGCATTGACAAGTTGCTGCAATACTTGTGCATAGAGCGGTAGAAGTTTTAAAATAAACAATGCTTTGGATTTGGCATCGTATCCTTTTGCTAATTTCACAAAAGTAAAAGGACCGATTAAGGTAGGCTTTGTAATTAGACCTAATTCCTGTTTGGCTTCTAGAAAATAATCTAGGATGTAATTCTTCGTTAATCTTAATGACTGACCTTCATACTCAGGAACGATGTAGTGATAGTTAGTGTTAAACCACTTTGTCATTTCACAAGCCACAACATCGTTTGCCCCACGTGCCATTGCGTTATAGGTTGATAGATTTACTTCATCACCTGTCCACTGATAACGATTTGGAACCATTCCGAACATTGCCGCATGGTCTAGCATCCTGTCATAAAAGGTAAAATCTCCAACTGTTAGTAAATCCAAGCCTAATGATTGCTGACGCTTCAAATTATTTAAGCGAATCGTTTTCATTTCTATACTAAATTGCTCCTCTGTTAACGCTGTCTTCCAATAAGATTCTAGACACCGTTTCCACTCCCGGTTATCACCAATGTACGGGTAACCAATCGCTGTACTTACTAAATTCATTATTCATTCCTCCTTTTTATAGTTACAAAATTCCCAAATACAAAAAAGCCGTCTCCACAAAATGGAAACGGCTTTACAATCAAGTTAAAGTTTATCTAAACAGCATGCCTAAACAACGCTGCTCATAACTCGTTTGTCGTACAAATGAATGTCACCACCTATTTCCACGTAGGTATTTGGTGTGTACTGGAATTTGGCAGGTCTCCTGGCTTATCATCATAGTTCCTCACACCTTCCCGTCGTATAGACAGTGGTATTTGTGATTCACTCCGATTTACAGTTGCGGGACAGCGACGGAATTACACCGTTCTTCCCTTTTAAGCCAAGCCTTAGCTTGGCACCAATTCTTACACGATATGGAATTTTCACTAACTATAACATATTAATAATTTGGTGTACATAATTTTCTGATAAAGGGTCAGATTAACATGATTAGAATTTAACTATTTTGCTCAAGGCATTGATAAACCGCCATCATTTCTCGCTTATTCAACTCACGAATACGATTGAAGATGGGAATATCTGCAACAGCCTCCGTGAGTAACCTTTCAGCAACAACATCACCTAGGCTACCAGTTAGCCATGTTTGTACTGGTATGCCCTCGACTATTTCCTTTCGACCCTCTTCATTGATGCCGCTCGCATGACAACTAACACATGGGATCGTTAATTTATACACGCCATCATGGAGATTATCTTCAGAAATTATTTTCTTTCCTTTACAGAATGGACACGGATGACCTGCTTTAATCTTATTAATTTGGGTAACAATTCTTTTGTAACTAAACGCTTCATAGACATATGTTAGTTTTTTGTATTTTCCATTGGTGAAATACTTATCAATAATGGTTTCTCTAGTTTCGTCAATATTGGCAAAGTCACAGATTGTGATCAGATTTTTGCTGCTTATTGCCTCGATATTTCCTTTAATTCTATCCCAGAATGGTAAAACATTTTGTATTACCATTTCATAACCGGCGAAGCTTGCTAGTTCTAATTCAAGCATTTTCAGCGATACTTGTGTTTCCCTTGGGAGCAAGGAGACATCTTCCGTAAGTGTCATCTCGCCACCAACAATTGCTTTTATTTTTTCAAGCTCTGGTATCTTCCCTACTGTTTTAATGACCTGATCAATAGGCTGTTGAATAATCTCACGAATATCCGTGTCACCAAATTTAAGTTTTTTATGGTGGTTTAGCACGGTTCCTTGACAGACTGGACAGGTAATCATCTCTTTTGATGCTTTCATATGCTCTTTAATAATAGATTTTGAAATGAACATATACCGCCCAATGATGGTATTGAAACCTTCCCATTTTCTCTGCGCCTTGCCTGCTTTATCATAAAATGACTTTTCCCAATAGCCGTATAAAAAAGTATGTCTTTCAGCTTCTGTCATCTCATTGTAGCTTTTACTAATATCTTGACCAAGTTCATTCTTGATCTCATCAAAAAGGAATTGCAATTTCGGATATTGATAATATTTTAATACTTCCATTACGTCCGGATGTAATAAGCCATCCCAAAATGGCACTGTTTTGTCTTGTATGACCACATTAAAATCTAAAGAAATCGAAGCTCTTTGTATCTTTATTGGTTGGATGTGCAGCCACAATATGGTTGATTAATCCACCCATTTCATAAAGAAAACTATACTGACTATACAAGTGTCTTTCAAGATCAATCGCGATAACGGGTGCGATTTTATCAGATTCGTATTCACCATAAATCAAACGGGCCATTGATGATAAGCTTTTCAAGATACCGCCTTTATAGATGTTTTCTGCGTTTTTAAAATAGCTAATATGATTTTCTTTTAGGTAGTTAATCGCTTTCTTTGATTCTAGTGTTGAAGAAATATGCAAGGAAGCAACACTATTAGTGCTATTATGTTGAAGAAAATAATCATCATGACTGACAACATCAAGATACCTGACAGGTTCCAGCTGTCTTTTCCCAAAATCAACGATAAAATCTGAGCTTTCTAGCATATAGGCATTATGTTCAATCATCATGATGGAGATAGATTCATCTTTTAGGATTCCCCTGATACTATCAATGAATTGGTTTAAAATATTTTGTGATAACCCCTTTGAAGGTTCGTCGAAAATAAACAGGGTATGTGGGTTTCTTGCGTTTAAAAACAGCTCAGAAACTAAATGAACACATTGAAATTCGCCGGTCGATAAGGACTGTGTTTTCCTTTCCAGTGTCAAATACCCAAGTCCAAGTTTGATTAATAGGCTCAAGCGTTTATGAGCGATGTCTTCATTTGGAAGGTCCTCAATAATGTCTTCAATGGAGCGTTGAAAAATATCATCAATTTCGTCGCTGTATTTCGTGAGTTTCCTTTTAATATCAAGAAACGTCGCAACGGTTGACCGGCTGGTAATCGATTGGTTTCGATCTTGTCCTACCATGACCAGTTTATCTTTTGGATATCGCTTTAGAAAATCCTTTGAGATACACTCATTGACTAGGGTCGATTTACCGCATCCAGATTCACCCGTAAAGGTTACAAGTCTATTTTTTGGAATTTGAATTTCATCCATTTGAATATTGCGACAGTAAAGGTTTTGAAATTGATAGTATTCTGTTGGTATCGCCTGATTTCGTTCCCAAAAAACGGGCTTGGGACGAGGGGATTCTTCGACAATTTTCCCGCCGTATTTACCACTGCCAGGTCCAAAGAACAATTGCTCATCAGCTGTATCTAGCACCGTATCAGAATGATCAATTAGCCAAATCTGATTCTTATAACCCAATTGCTTAATCTGATCTATAATTTTCAATAAGGTTTGATGATCAAGGCCCACTGAGATTTCATCAATAATAATCACAGTATTTTCACTAGCTGCCATAAATTCAGCCAAGTAGAGCCGTGTGATTTCCCCACCCGACAAGGTACCCATGATCCGATTTAATGTTAAATAACCAATATTCATATTGATAATATTTTTAAGAATATGTTGTTTCGCTTCACTAATATGTAATTCCTCTGAAAGGGAAAAAATTGATTCAATGCTTAAGTTGTTGATATCGGAAATACTATGTGGCTGATTCCATAATTCTATTCTTTTTTGTTCAACTTCCGGATTGTAGCGCCTGCCCTCACACTTTTTACATTCGACATTTTTGGTCGTACCGCGTCCTTTACACTCAGGACACCAGCCTAGTGCATTATTAAAGGAAAAAACTTCTGGCGAGAGTTGAAACTTTTCAGCAAGCCTAACGCGAATCTCTTTAAAAACGCCCGTATGTGTGCCAATCGTTGAACGCGGATTAGAAGAGATCGATGATTTTCCTAGGAATAGAACTAAAGGCATGTCTTCCATCTTGATGGCACTAAAATTCGTTTCCATTATATTAGGAAACAAATACTGGTATTCAGCCTTAGGCAACAAGGACACGAGACGCTTCTTGGATTCTTCACCAATGGTTTGACAAAAAGTGGTTTTACCAGATCCGGACAAACCAGCAATTCCGATCGTCTGATTTTCCGGCAAGACCGCATCTAAACGGTTAATATTGTTGGCAATCAATTGATTTATTTTCATCGGATGTCTTCCCCCTTCTCTAAATCTAGTATTGCCATATTAGCACAACTTCAAATGAACATTCTATTCATTTTGTTATCATAGTTGTATTTTATTATCCTCTTAAATTAATTTGGGCCATACAAAAAGACGCCTTCTTTCTTCAAGAAAAGCGCCCTTTCATTAGGATGGGATAACCCTTAAATGTCTAAGTTTAGTAGGTGTTTTTTGTGGGATAAAAGAAATTCAGAAAATGGTTTGGGGATGCATGGCATATTATTATAAGGATAAGTCGCGAAATGGAGGAATTCAGCAAACAGTCTTAAAAAATTTTAGCCAAAATACACTCTTACATTCTTTTCTTTTCGTGCTGTTGCTAAACAGTTTAGTATAAAATTCTTGATTTGGTTTTGATCCCAATTTCTCAAATCACTATCTGATTTGGAACCATCATTATTATATAATTTCTTGTAGGCATTCAAAGCCTTTTCAATTTGTTGTATTGAAAAAGTAGCACTGCCGCCAGACCCACTAACTCCTGCATAGTATTTATTTGCACCAAGTAAACTGTACAGTATGACAGCATTATAATTCCCCATGCTGAAACGAGCATAAGCAATTTCTTTGCCTGCTTTATTGTAACCTGATATATCGTGGCCCATTTATTTAGTCTCCTTTAAATATTAATTTGTAAACCAGAAATGATATACTTGGCCATAGAAATCTTATAAATGTAAATAAGTAGTTTACATCGCTTACCACCCCTTTCAGGTTTGTTTATAGATTGAAATATTATGGCTGAAACATAATGTTGGAAAAAGAATGGTCAGGAAGAAAAATGAGAAGATTCAATTAAGAGGTGTGCAGGAACGTTGGAATAATTAATTAGTTGTTATCATTCTATAAGGATTTCATGGGATCATTGTTTTGATGGGGAAAATTATGAAGGACAGAAACGCCAAAGTTTGAAGAAGTAATTATTTTTATTGTGTTGTTTCCATTTTGCTACCTCCTACAGATAAAATAATATCACATTAGAATTCTCTTAATTTTAGTCTTTTCAAAAGGTTTTCTACAATTGTGTGAACGCTTTCTTAATTCAAGATCTTTAAGCTGCTGATTCCCGCATCTAGGATTAAGAGGGTCCTCACTTTTCGGTCGGGGATCAGGTTAAGAAACTGAACTGATAAATAGACGGAAATATTCCGCTTAATTAGAAATGATTATTTAAAAAAGCATTAATAGACGGAGAAATTCCGCCTATTGACTTGAAATACGTGAAAATGGGAGATTTTTCTTTGCATAAGCGGAAAACCTTCCCTTATTTACCCCGAAACGAGCTCCATTCTGCATATAACCGGAAATTCTCCGCTTATTTTACCTTTGCTATCTAATTTTTTAATAGCTTCCTTTAACCCTTTTCTGTTCCTTGCTTTTTCGTCCAATAGGGTAATGAGAATAGCCTTCATAAGTAACTCATTTTCCTTTGTTATTCTGAAAGTATTATCTCCAAACCCTTAATCAATTTGTATAATTACTTAAAATCAAAATAAATAATAATAGGAAAATAATATATGTAAAAGAAGGTTCGTCACTATTAGAAAATTCACATTGGTATTCTTGGTTCTTCCATTGTTTACTCTTACTGGATTCAATAGAGTAGACCAATTTGAAATAACAAGGATTGAAACGACAATAATTAATCAGAAAGGATTCTCCATTACGATATTAAGATAAAAAATACTGGAACTACTCCATTCCAGAGTGACTTTGATTACCCTGGTATGCATCATTACGGGATCGAAGTAGTAATAAAACCAAATAAAAAGTTAGCTGCAAAAATGGAGCTGGTAGAAGAAAGTAAATATGTAAAAATGCTTCCGATGGGTAGTGGCGGTACTGGAATGATTGATCCTGGGGCGGAAGGTTCTTTACACGTTGAATATAAAATAAAGGAATTCAGTGATTTAAAAGAAATAAAAAAATTAGCTCATGATTCAACATTAATTATTTTAGATGGTGTAAAGGTTGTTAAAGAATCCCCTTTAAAATAAATTAGTATCAGTTCCTACCCTTAATACTCCGTTGGTATTAAGGGTGATTTACTATTTTGCTAAGCACGAAAACATTGTTGGTAGCAAACACTATTTGGAGTGATTTTTAAATGTTGTTTTAAATTGAGCATTAAACCCATAATTGTAAAAATAATACATATATTCCATTTGTTTTATGTTAGAATAGTTAAAGGGTATAAACCACTTAGACTTGTTTGCTCAGCAAGAAAGGGAATTTATTATGCAAGGATATATTTTGACAGGAAATAAACTTAAAGATAAAGAGGAAATAGCAACTTTGCTTTTTAAGAAATATGAAAATGATGTAAAAAGATTAGCCTATTATTATATGAAAGATATTGAGATTGCAAAAGATATTTCGCAAGAAGTCTTTTTAACCTGTTATAAGCAATTACATACCTTAAGAGGTGATTCTATTAAACCTTGGATCTATCGAATTACTGCAAACAAATGCATAGATGTTCTAAGGAAAAGATCGTATAAACAGTCGTTAATTGCTTCCTCGTTATTTGAAAATATGCCTTCAATGGAATTCACACCAGAATTTGTAGTATTGAATAAGAATTTAATAATGGAAGTTATTACTGAAATCAACCAATTACCTGAAATCTATAAAGATGTAATAACTCTTTATTATTTAGATGATTTAAGCTATAAGGAAATAAGCAATAGTTTAAAGGTAAATTATAGTACGATAAAAACAAGATTACATAGAGGGAAACTACTATTAAAAAACAACTTACATGCATTACAATTTGAGTAAAATGAGAGGAGTTCTAACCCTTTCGACAAGTTCCAAAGAGTGCTTATTTACGGATCAACATCGACCGATTACCTCGTTACCTTGGTCAAATGGAATAACAGAAGAAACCATCAATAAGTTGAAAAATAAAATAAAGAGAAGCTACAATCATTGTAGGTTCTCCTATCTTGTTTCTTATATATATATAGATATTTAATTATTTTTTACCCAACAATTTTCCCATAGGAAATAATTATTAATCCGCAAATCAATGCTACCACGATGAAGGTAAATAGGAAAAACAGTGGAGACCCTACTGCCCCGAAAGCTACTTCATTTTGAAGTGTTTCTACATTTTCCCACTTATTCTCAATATCGGGCATATAACTCTTTGTTTTTATATAGCCAACTACCAAAGTTCCAACTATATAGATTAAATGAATTACAATGGAAATAACTAATGATTGAATAATAGTCTTCATGTCAGCCCCCCTTCATACCCTTAACTTCCATAATAAACCATATTGAATATTTCAGTAAATAGCACTTTCAAGGAGAACTATATTCCAATCATTAACTGATAAGTATCCGTAGAGCCAATAAAAAAGAAATGTGCTGCTCTCGACACACGTAAATAAAACAAGAAACGTAAGAAGGCAACGCCCAAAGGGTTAGTTGCCTTCCTTTAAAATGAGTTGCGTGACACACTCCACATGCGTCGTCATCGGAAACATATCAACCGGCTGTACTTCCACCGTTTTGTATCCTCCGTCCTCCAATATCCGCAGGTCCCTCGCCAGGGTAGCTGGATTACAGGATACATAAACGACTTTTTTCGGCTTCATCTCGATGATCGTTCGCAGCAAAGCCTCATCGCAGCCTTTACGTGGTGGATCAACGACCAAGACATCGGCGTCATTCCCTTCCTTATACCACTTTGGAATCACAACCTCCGCTTCCCCAGCAGCAAACTCGGTATTTTCCATTCCGTTTAATGCGGCATTTCGCTTCGCATCCTCAATCGCCTCTGGAACTACCTCCACGCCAAATACCTTCCGTGCTTTTTGTGCTAAAAATAAAGAAATTGTTCCGATTCCACAGTAGGCATCAATCACGCTTTCTTCTCCGCTAAGATCCGCGTATTCAAGCGCCTTATCATATAAAACCTTTGTTTGAACAGGATTAACTTGATAAAAGGACAGGGCGGAAATCGCGAATTTCACATCGCCGATATAGTCATAAATGACTTCATTGCCCCATAAGACGTTTGTTTTCGCCCCCATAATCACATTGGTCCGTTTGGAATTCACATTATGAATAATCGACTTTATTTTTGGGAGCCGCGCTACTATTTGTTCCACTAGCTTGTCTTTTTGGGGAAGGTCAGCCGTCCTTGTGATAATGACTACCATGAGTTCGCCTGTTTGCTGACCATAACGTGCCATAATGTGTCTTAGCACACCTTTATGTGATTCCTCATGATAGGCATGAATCCCTAACTCACTGCAAATTTCCTTCACCGTCTGTACTGCCTCATTAATTTCAGGCAGTTGAATGACACTTTCGTTCGTATCAACAATTTCATGGCTCCTTGGTTTAAAAAAGCCAGCAATTAGTTTACCGTCCTTTTCCCCCACCGGCACCTGTGCCTTGTTGCGGTAATGAAGGGGCTGGTCCATTCCTAAAATGGGATGGACAACGACATCCTCTAGTTTACCGATCCGTGTAAGTACCTGTCGAACTTGGTTTTCCTTGTATTTTAGCTGACCTTCATAGCTAATATGCTCGAGCTGGCAGCCGCCATATTTATGGATATCATGACTCTCAATCTCGACTCGATCAGGACTTTTTTCATAAAGCTCCACCAACCGCCCAAAGCCATATCCTTTGCCTGTCTTAATGACCTTCACTTTTGCCTTTTCTCCAGGCAGTCCGTTTGGAACAAATAACGGGTACCCATCTACCTTAGCTACACCCGACCCATCATGGGTTAAATCTTCAAACACTACATCTATAAAATCATTTTTATTAACCGGTACGATTCTGCTCATTCGTTTCTTCCTTTGCACGTTTTGACTGCTAAGATTGTAACACAAAGCATAGTTGATTGCGAAACTTGCTCAGGAAAAGAGCCTTTTTTTCGAAAAAACCAAGAAAATTGTCAGAATATTTTTATTTTCAAATATATTAAAAGTGTATATGATTAAAACAATCTCATTATTGGAAGGAGTGGATAATGTTGAAGATGAAAAATAACCTTACGATTTCGTTACTCCTTGCCTTTCTTGCTTTCACCTTTCTTCACTTTTCATATTCACTTTCCCACTCTCATACCAATATCAAGGCCATCATCAATATAGATGATGCCAAGGTGAAAGGGCAATGGGATGATGACAAGAAGCTGCCCATGGACTTACCCTTTCTTTTTGTTCTTCCTGTTATCCTAGCAGTAATTGACGCTCCACTTGTTTATTTATCCATCATTTTTATCAGAAGCTTTATTTTTCTAATACCGAAATTTCATCAATCTAACTATGTGATCTGTGCTCCCGAATCATTCTGATACCAATCAATGATAAGGGAGGAAATTATAATGTGGATTCGCTTTATTATTATTGGCTTTTTTTCCGTATCAGCTGCAAGCATGCTTACCTACCAGGGGATTGAAATTTTCCATGCGTTTACGGATTTCTTTAAGCAAAAATAAATGAAGGGCAAACTCCGGCGGGGATTATTTAATCCCCGCCGGAGTCTGCCCTTTTTAATTAAAAGCTCTCTTCTTGGTCGCCTTTCATGGCCGCAACTTTATCTTTGACCTCTTCAATATTCCTCATCTTGTTATCCCAGCATTTTTGACTCAAGTCGACTGGGTATTCTGCAGGATTAGTAATCCGCTTATACTCATCCCAAAGGGCAACAAGGTTTTGCTTCAAATAATCACGGGATTCCTCCAAGCAAGGTACTTCATAAACAAGTTCCCCATCTGAAAAAACTCTCACATGTAATTCTTTTGCGGTAAAGTTGGTAACCACTTTGTTCATGAACGTATGGGTTGGATGGAACATCCGCAGCCGTTTTTCAGGGAGCTTTTCATCGGCTAGTGCAATATAATCCCCTTCGGCGTGGTTGTTCGTATTATTGATAATTCGATAAATCCTCTTCAACCCAGGTGTCGTCACCTTCTCGGGATTGGATGAGATCTTAATCGTATCTTCCATTTTACCGTTATCGTCCTCAATAGATACAATTTTATAAACCGCCCCAAGCGCAGCTTGATCGTAGGCCGTAATCAGTTTGGTCCCTATTCCCCAGCTGTCAATTTTGGCACCCTGTGATTTTAAACTCATTATCGTGTATTCATCTAAGTCACTGGAGGCGACAATTTTGGCATCAGTAAATCCGGCTTCATCGAGCAATTTGCGTGCTTCTTTTGAAAGGTAGGAAAGGTCACCGCTATCAAGGCGGATACCAATAAAATTAATTTTATCTCCGAGCTCCTTAGCCACCTTGATCGCGTTTGGCACACCGAGACGGAGGGTATCGTATGTATCTACTAGAAAAACACAATCTTTGTGTGATTCGGCATACTTAATAAAGGCAGTATATTCGTCCTTGTATGCCTGGACCATCGAATGGGCATGTGTTCCAGATACGGGAATACCAAACAGCTTGCCCGCTCTGACATTACTTGTCGATTCAAAACCAGCCAGATAAGCTGCTCTTGTTCCCCAAATCGCCGCATCCATCTCCTGTGCCCGTCTTGTGCCAAATTCCATCGCTACTTCTTCGCCTACAACTTGCTTGATACGCGATGCCTTGGTCGCAATCAATGTTTGGTAATTCACAATATTAAGCAAGGCTGTTTCAATCAATTGCGCTTCTGCTAGTGGTGCTTCCACCCGAATAATGGGTTCGTTGCCGAAAACAAGCTCGCCTTCTTCCATGGCACAGATGGTTCCAGTAAATCGGATATCTTTCAGATATTGAATGAAATCCTCCTGGTAACCTACTTCATTTTTCAAATATTCAAGGTCTTCCTCGCTAAAACGGAAACCTTGAATAAACTGAATCACTTTCTCCAAACCAGCAAATACGGCATAACCGTTTCCGAACGGAAGCTTGCGGAAAAATAGTTCAAAGACCGCTCGTTTATTATGTATCCCATCTCTCCAATACGTTTCCACCATGTTGATCTGATATAGATCCGTATGCAGAGTTAAACTATCATCGTGGTAAAAGTGTTTCATCATCTGACCTCCGAAGTACTATTTCAGCTTTTTCATCATTATACCCAATAATACACCCGGAAGTCTATTTAACTAGGGCTCCTTGCGATTGTTCAAAATGTCCGAGCGCCCATTCATGGCCAGCGTGAATTTTTTAGATTAAATTCACAATCCCATACGAGAAAAGGACCAGCAAATTTTTAATTTACTAATCCTCATCTCACTTTTTATATTTATCAATGAATCAATCCAGAAGTTGGGGGAAGTACTAGCTAAGCTATCCCCAACGGCAATAAGGGAATATTAGATTTATAAATGTAGGGTATTTCCTGTTCGCGCTCGCATTTCCTCTATGTTTTTCTTATCTTTTGATTTACTTTCTTTCAATTTCTCCTCCCAAAAATCAGCACCTTTAATTCCTAGTTTAACAGGATCGAAGACTGGTTCAATTCCTGCTTTCCTTTGTTGTTCATAATCTTTAAATACTTTTAAGGCCGTTTTCGTTAGCATTAATATAGCCACTAAGTTTAGCCAAGCCATGCTTCCGAAGCCAAAGTCACCAAGTCCCCATAATAGGGATGCGTTTTCGACACTTCCAATATAGATCATTCCTAAGAAAAGAATCATTAAGCCTGCTTTAAACCCTTTTAAATTTCTATTTCTTCCAAGGTAAAAGAGGGTTGTTTCAGAAATATAGTAGTAAGCCATTAGCGTTGTAAAGGCAAAGAAGAAGATCGCAACCGCAACAAACAAACCACCAAATCCAGGGATAACGCTTTCAACAGCCGCTTGTGTCCACATCGGACCAGCTTCAACACCTGGGATATTGTCGACAATCGAAGACTGTCCTTCTGGAGTAATGTTGTACATGCCCGTGATTAAAATCATAAGTGCCGTAGCTGTACAAACAATGATCGTATCAATATAAACAGAGAATGCTTGAACAAGACCTTGTTTTGCCGGATGAGATACAGCAGCAGCGGCTGAACTATAAGTTCCTTCCCCTACACCAGCCACGTTGGAAAATACAGCTCTCTTAACACCCCATGCAATCGCTGCACCGAACATACCACTAAACATTTCATTTGTTCCAAATGCACTTGAAATAATTAACCCAAACATTGCTGGAATTTCTGATGCATTAGCAATTAAAAGAACGAACGTGACAATCACATATCCTAAAGCCATAAAAGGTACAACTTTATCTGCAACAGAAGCGATTCGCTTAACACCGCCAAAAATAATGATGCCAAGTAATGACACAAGAATGATACCAGTGATGCTTTTATTGAGACCCATTGTGTTTTCAAATCCAACAGCAATCGTGTTAGCCTGAATACCTGGAACTAATATTCCATAACACAGTGTAACAACAATCGCTACCAACACCCCGAACCACTTCATTTTTAAACCTTTTTCAATAAAATAAGGAGTTCCGCCTCGGTATTGGTTCCCATCTTTTACTTTATAGACCTGAGCTAGAGTCGATTCAACAAAAGCACTTGCTCCTCCCAATAAAGCCATGATCCACATCCAAAAAACTGCTCCCGGACCGCCAAATGCAATCGCAGTAGCAACCCCAGCGATATTTCCAATACCGACCCGACCTGCTAAAGCCATACAAAACGCCTGGAAAGAGGACACACCAGATTCCGGTTCACCCTTATCAAAAAGAAGCTTAATCATTTCCTTAAAATATCTAATTTGCACAAAACGCGTAATAATGGAAAAGAACAATCCAGCACCAAGTGCAAACGCCACCAACCCCAGACTCCAAACCATACCCGACGCTTTATTCACCAATTCTTCCATCTTATCCCTCCTATGTAAGCGCTTCAAATAAATCGTTATATATGTTATTCGTTTTTATAACATTAATAATTTTCAGATAATAAAAGGATTTGGAAAGGGACATGGGACAGGCATGCTGTCCCGCTCCCGTTCATTTATACACTTGTCCCATTGTTGCTTATATTGACCCATCCTGTTTGATGCTAACAAATACACTTTTCACTTCTGTATAGTTTTGTAAACCATACTCTCCACCCATTTCGCGGCCGATTCCTGATTGTTTGTAGCCACCGAATGGCATTGTTTCCCATTCAAGACCAAAATCATTAATCCAGACTGTACCTGATTGAAGTTTACCTGAAATGTAGTGAGCCTTTTTGATATTTTCTGTCCAAACACTTGCAGCTAAGCCGTAATCACTATCATTTGCTCGTTTAATCACCTCTTCAATCGTGTCGAACACGAAAATCGACATAACTGGACCAAATATTTCTTCACGAGCAATCACCATATGATCTTCGACATCAGCAAAAATGGTTGGCTGAACAAAATATCCTTTTTCAAATGCTTTTTCACCGCCAGCAACAAGGCGTGCCCCTTCTTTTTTCCCTTGTTCAATATAATTAAGAACCGTTTGATGCTGTTTAGCTGAAACAAGTGGGCCCATTTCTGTTTCAGGATCCATACCTGGCCCAACCTTTAGAGCGTTTGCTTTCTCTGCTAGAGCTTCTACCACTCTATCATAAATGTTTCGTTGTACATATACACGTGTACAAGCACTGCAGTTTTGGCCATGGTTGTACATCGTTCCGTTAAACGCCCCTTCAATCGCTTCTTCAAGATAGGCATCTTCTAAAATAATCGCTGGGGACTTACCGCCAAGCTCTAGTGTAACGCCTTTAATTTGATCCGCAGCCTTTTTCATGACTTCTCTTCCGACAGCTGTTGATCCAGTGAAGGCTACTTTATTGACATCTTTATGTGTGATGATCGCTTCTCCCGCAATTTTTCCTGATCCAGGCACAATATTCACAACTCCATCTGGAAATCCAGCTTCTTTGAATAGTTTTCCTACGTAAAGAAGAGAAAGTGGTGTTTCTGTTGCCGGCTTAATGACAACTGTACAGCCAACTGCAAGTGCAGATCCAAGCTTCCAAGCAGCCATTGCAAGCGGGAAGTTCCATGGAATAATTTGCCCTGCAACCCCAACTGGCTCGTGTAGAGTATAGGTTACATAATCCTTTGAAATTTGAGTGGTCTTACCAAATATTTTCGTAGCCCAGCCGGCATAATATCTAAAATGCTGGATCGTTCCGTCGACGTCATCTGACAGAGCGACTGTATATGGTTTTCCGTTATCCAATGATTCTAGCTGTGCAAGCTCTTCACGGTTCTCTTCTAAGAGATCAGCAAATTTATAGATTAGATGAGAGCGTTCAGCGGCATCCATTGTTGTCCATTCGCCTTCATCAAACGCCTTTCTTGCTGCAGCTACCGCTACGTTAATATCTTCCTCTTGCGCTTCACTTACTCGTGCAATAACCTCTTCATTGGCAGGATTAACGACGGAGAACGTTTTACCACTAATTGCCGGTACATATTCACCGTTAATATATAATCCTTTCACACCTTCCAAGAATTCTTGAACTTTCGGTTTCAAATTGTAGTTTGTCGCTTGCATGTTCTCTCTCCTTTGCTGTTTTAGTTATTTACTGTTTCTAAATTGGCAAGTAGTTCTTTTAGCAGTTGATCTTCCTCAGGTAATAAACCTAAACGAGGGTAACGTGCAGGACCCCCGGCTTGTCCATTTAATTCCATCGCTCTCTTCACAATTTGCACGTACTTTCCAGATCCTTCAAGGAATGCACAAAGCGGTAAAATACGATCATTGATTGCCCACGCTTGTTCAAGCTCCCCGTTTTGGAAATGGTTATACATTTCTGTAACAAGCTTTGGTACGATGTTTCCAGCAACAGAAATCCAGCCAGTTGCACCAACTAAGTAAGACTCCATCACAAGCTCTTCAGCACCGCAGAATACTTCAAAATCTCCCTTACCTTTTCTTGCAAGATCTCTTACCTTGCCAATTTCACCGCTTGATTCCTTAATGTGAGTGACATTTTCACATTCCTTACCAATCTGTAACATTAAATCTGTGCTCATATTAACCCCAGAAGTAAATGGGTTGTTATAAAGCATGATTGGTAGATTAACAGAACGAGATACTTCTTTGAAATGGTAGTAGATTTCATTTTCCTTCGGCTTCATGTAATAAGGATTAATGATGAGAGCAGCATCCGCTCCTTGCGCTTCAGCCTGCTTTGTATTCTCGATTGTTTCTTTTGTTGTCTCACCTGAAGTGCCCACAATCACAGGGATGCGTCCGTTTACTTCCTTCATTACCGTTTCTACCATTTGATATTTTTCTTCTTTTGATAGACTGACAAATTCGCCAGTACTTCCATTGATGACAATACCTGCCACACCTTGATCGATGAAGTAATTAACATTATTCTTTACTCCGCCCCAATCGATTTCTTGCTCCTGTGTCATTGGTGTAATTAATACTGGATAAGCTCCTCTAATTTTAGTCATTTTATTTTCCTCCTTAAATTTTTAATTTTTTATTTTAGTAAAAACCCTGCTGATAAAGGATCTGTCGGGTCTAATACATATGTCTGCATACCCGTAATAAATCCACGGGCTGAAAATCTAAACTCGTAATCAGTTTCAATTTGTGATAAAAGTTCTGCTGTCAGCTTGCCATTAAAAATGCTTTCATTTTCAATAGGACTATATACAGAAACATCACCATTTCCTAATAAGTAGGTGCTGCAAGCAGCTGTTGTACCAAATCCTGGGGAACGCACAATATAGCCATCCGGTCGGAATGTGACCGTTTTGATTTTCCCTTCACTTCTTTGTGAATAATCCAGAATGACTACTCGATCCACCTTATTTTTGCCTTCTAAGGCTTCAATCGCCTTTTGTCCCCATTGATTAATGTCAGTAAGGTTGTCTATCTCAATCTCAAAAGGCAGTTCTGCTTTATCAAAAATGGCATATTGCTGATCGGCTTGAACAAGAGTAACTTCTGTCTGTAAATCTAAATAAGACAATGCCACATGGGTTTGTACAACCTGGCATGGCTCGCTTATTAACTTAACTAATTTCACTTCATTGGCTTTCATCACAGCCGTAACCGTAACAATACCGCTGACTGTTTCAATGCTGTATTCATTTGACGGCTTTGCCTTTAATTGACCACATTCCAGTAATGCAGTGATAACAGCCACAATTCCGCCATATTGCATGGGAACGGTTCCGTTATGATTGAAAAAGACAACCGCTGCATCGGCGCCGCTTTTAAAAGGCGGAATGACCAAACAACCATTCAAGCCTGCAAATCCGCGGGGCTCATTTAAAAGAAGTTTAATTTCTTCCTCATAGGCATGCGGAAATTGTTCATTCAACTCTTGTAAACTTTGATAATGAATAAATGGTGCATCCTTAATAATTCTAAAAGCCTCGCCTGCTACGTGGACATCAGTTGCTGTGTAAGCCTTTTGAATGTTCATTTCACATCCTCCATTTCATGTTCCATTGGGGGAATGAGTAAAAAGCCTTCTTTAAGCGGATCTTCCTCGTTATAAAAGAACTGGTGCATTCCCATTAACCATGCTGAACCAGCGATTCTAGTTATGACGGCCTCCACACCCTGAACATCTGTTGTTTCAAGGACTCTTCCACGGAATAAAGAGCCGACAATACTTTCATGCACAAATTCCTCGTCGATGCCGATCTCCTTTTTGGAATAAAGGACAGATAATTTGGCTGATGTACCTGTACCGCATGGTGAACGATCGATCCCGCCTGGAGGAACGATAACTGCATTTTTCACATCTGCTTCCTCATGAGTTGGCTCAGTGAAAAACTCAATATGAGTCAAACCACGTATAAATGGATACTGCGGATGAACGATATCCGTTATTTCGTTAATCGTATTTCTAATTTTGATCGCTTTTTCAATGATTTTTGATGCATTCTCCGGTATTAGCTCTAATCCAACAGATGCGGCATCAATGATTCCATAGAAATTACCGCCATAGGCAATGTCTGCTTCAACGATTCCAATTCCCTCGACCTCAACTGACACATTCTTTAACAGGAAGGCAGGGACATTACAGAAGGAAACCTCTTTTGCCTTTCCGTTCTCTACCTTAATCTCAGCCTCCACAAGGCCTGCTGGTGTATCAATTTTGATTGAAGTCACTGGTTCTTGAACTGGGATTAGCCCTGCTTCCACTAATGCTGTACAAACACCGATTGTGTCATGACCGCACATTGGCAAGTATCCACCTGTTTCAATATAGATCACTCCGATATCTGCTTCCGGATGGCATGGATCTGTCAACAACGCACCTGACATTACATCATGTCCTCTTGGTTCATTCATCAGCAGCTTACGAATCCAGTCATATTCCTTTTGCATATGTAGCATTTTTTCGGACATTGTTGCTCCTTTTAGCTCAGGGAGTCCACTAATCAAAGTCCTTGTCGGATTTCCACCCGTATGTGTATCAATCGTTGTAAAAACTCGATTTGCATTCATCAGATCAACACCCTTTCCTTAAATCGAGAAAATTTTAGCGGATCAATCGGGATGCATGTCTCTTTTTTATTCAGCATTTCCTCTATCACTTTTCCAGTTACAGCAGCAAGACTAATTCCGTCTCCCTCATGACCAGCAGCAATGTAATAATTTGGAATCCCCTCGACTTCTGACACAATAGGTAAATGATCCTCCGTCCAAGGGCGTAAACCTGCATAGGAACGTATGACCATCATGTCAGCCATTTTCGGATAAAATCTAATGGCGCGATTGGCAATGCTTTTAATAATTTCATTGTTGACCTTTGTATTAAATCCAACAAATTCACGGCTGCTTCCAATTAAGAAGTTTTGACTTTCTGTTGGTTCGAAAACAAGTGCTACGCCATATTTTTCTGTAATCGGATCCACCTGGCGCTTGCCGCCAAATTTGGATATTAAATAGCCAAATTCCATCACTTTTCTTGGCCCAACAAATTCCTGGCGTGATGCAACAATGATATGGCCTTTTCTCGGTTTAATTGGAATCGACAAGTCAAGCATCTCGCCAATATATGGAGCCCATACACCTGCAGCATTAATGACATAGTTCGCGGTGAACGTCCCATTGGTTGTTTCAACGGTAAATGTACCCTCCGCCTCCCTTTTCATCCCCGTAACCACAGTTTGTTTATGGACTTTAGCGCCCATCTTCTTTGCACCATCAAGAAGATTAAAGGCAAGAAGATATGGGTTAACTGTTGAATCTGTTGCACACTCTAAGCCGCCTAATAAATCATCAGCAAAATACTTTGAATCTTGGCGGATGTCCTGACGATCCAACATCCTGAATGGCAAACCGGCCTCCTTCTGACGGTCAACCCATTTTTGTGCGGCTTCCATTTCTTCTTCTGTTTCACAGACAAGGATGCTTCCAGGCGCGCGGTAATCAAAAGGTTGTTTCAATTCTCTGCTTAATTCATCTACTAATTTCTGGCTGACAAGTGACATTTGACTGTCAAAGCCAGGATCTTTATCAATAGCTAAAATATTTCCATCACAGCGGGATGAAGTCCCACTGACAAATTCACCTTTTTCAATTACTGTTACATCTCTTCCAGATTTAGAAGTATAATAGGCAATTGCACAGCCAATGATTCCACCGCCTATAACCAAAACATCACAATGATGTCTCACAGAACCAACCTCCCTTCTTCTTGTTACATCATTTTATTAATGCAAATTGCGTGCCAACTTTGGTAAATGTTTAAAAACAACAAATCCCATACTATTTTTACGATTATTCCGAATATTCCCTTTGTATCCGTTTGCAATTGTCAAATTTATTGATAAACTAGTGTATAAAATATTAAACAGTGTAAAAATATTTTTACATTATAAGGAGACTGTTATGTTTGAATTACCGTCAGTCAAAGAAATAATTGAAAATAATTTTATCCACCTAAATCAAGTAGATAATGAAAGCACTTTAGGAAGGGCTCATTTGGATGACTCCTTCTCTGTACTGGCTGATGTTTGCAAGCACTATCCAGCCGTTACCGTCACAGATTCAAGCGGTCAAGACCTTGGCTGCATTACAAATGAACAAATCATTGATTTTTTGCATGATTCCTACAATCAATTAAAGGCTTTCTATGAAACTGTCATTGAAACGATGGACGCCTCAGTGACAGTGATTGATGCTAATGAGCGTGTCCGTACTTGGACACAAGGAGCAGAAAAAATTTTCTCTGTTAAAAAAGATGAGATTATTGGCAAACCAATCATAGAATTCTTTGAACATAAGAATCTAGAAATCTTGGAATCCTTGCACAATGGAAAAAGAATTCGGGGAAAGCATCACCAAGCAAGATCTAATCTATTTGTTCTTATAAATGCAAACCCTGTTTACTTTAATGAGAGTATTATTGGGGCAGTTGTTTCGGAAACCGATGTGACAAGCCAAGTTGTTCTTAATGAAAAATTGTTTAATATGTCTTCAGAAGTTCGCCGTTTAGAACAGGAGATGGCGAAATACAGGCCTTCAGATCCTTTTAATAGCATTAAAGGGAAAAGTACTGTGATGGAGAAAACGGTGCAAATGGCGAAAAAGGTGTGCACCGTTCGATCAACTGTATTGATCTTAGGAGAAAGCGGGGTCGGTAAGGAGGTCTTTGCTAAAGCTATTCATGAGGCAACCGAGGGGCCAGACGCACCATTTATTTCCATCAACTGTGGCGCTATTCCTGAAACATTATTTGAAAGCGAATTATTCGGCTATGAACGTGGTGCCTTTTCCGGTGCTGATCATAGAGGGAAAAAAGGAAAAATTGAGCTCGCAAAAGGCGGCACTCTTTTTCTAGATGAAGTTGGCGAAATGCCTTTAGACATGCAGGTCAAGATGCTTCGAGTGCTTCAGGAAAGAAAGTATTACAAAGTTGGCGGCGAAAAGGAACTAGAAGCTAATTTCCGGGTCATTGCCGCAACCAATAGGGATTTAAAGGAATCAATAAGAGAAGGTCAATTTCGCGAGGATTTATATTATCGGCTCAATGTTGTCAGTTTAAAACTTCCTCCATTAAGAGAACGCAACGAGGATATCGTTGAACTGATTCATTATTTTTTAAAAGATTTTTCACTGCGCTATCAGCGTCCTATTCATCATTTTCCACAGGAAGTGATGAAGGAATTGTTTCAATATGATTGGCCAGGCAATGTCCGGGAGCTGCGTAATGTCGTTGAACGTCTTGTTGTTTTTGCGACAGATGGCGTCATTCGAAAAGAATATTTACCATTTCATTCGGGATTGATCCACTCGGATGGGGCTGATAAGGACCCTCAGGAAAACTATTTGGAATTGGACACAGATATTTTGCCGCTTCAGGAGGAAATGGATCAGCATGAGAAGAAGGTGCTTGAAAAAGCGTTGACATTAACCCATGGCAACAAATTAGAATGCTCGAAAAAACTGGGAATCACCCGAGCGACCCTTTACAATCGTCTAAAACGCCTCGGCTTAGGCTAATTTAACATTCAGGCTTCAAAGTTGGTACGATTCTTGCATTATATTTTTACATATAATTAAGAGGGGGATTTTCCAAATGACTAACAAAGAAGCACTTGTGATCTGTCGTTGTGAAGAAGTTACCTATGGACAGCTTTTCGCAACAGCGGATGAATATCAATGCACAGCCAGGGAACTAAAGCTTAGAACAAGGGCAGGAATGGGTTTCTGCGGAGGACGTACTTGCAGAGTAACGGTCGATCGGATCATTGAAAGTGTCGTACCGAATACAAACGAAGCCGAAATCCCACTTAAATATCAGCCTCCAATTCGCCCTGTAACTTTTGGAACAGTGGGCGAAAATAATGACTAGAATTATAGATCATCCTATTTTAGGAAAATTAGACGATAGGCAAAAGATTCCTTTCTCATTTGATGGAAAAGAATATGAAGCCCATGAAAATGAAACAATCGCAGCAGCCATGCTAGCAAACGGTGCGAGAACACTGCGTTTTCATGAGGAAGGCGGAACACCAAGAGGGTTCTACTGCAATATCGGTCACTGCATGGAATGCCGTGTAAATGTCAATGGTCAGGCCAATGTAAGAGCCTGTTTAACTGTTGTGACGGAAAATATGGTTGTTGCAAGCGGGAAACAGCATCCTAATATTGTTAAAAGGATGGTGGAGAAGCAATGATAGATGTAATCGTAGTAGGAGCAGGTCCAGCTGGTTTAGCTGGTGCCATATCCTGTGCTGAAAATGGCTTAAAAGTAACCGTCATTGATGAATTTGTTAGACCAGGTGGAAGATTACTCGGCCAATTACACCAGGAACCGTCTGGTGAATGGTGGAATGGAATAAAAGAATCAGAGCGTCTGCACAATGAAGCTCAAAAACTATCAGTAGATATCCGCTGCGGTGTTTCTGTATACAACCTAGAAAAAGATGGGGTTTCATGGAATGTTCATACTAATATAGGAACACTAACAGCTCCTTATGTGCTAGTGGCAACTGGTGCAGCTGAGTTTCCAATTCCTGTGCCAGGCTGGACTCTTCCAGGCGTTATGTCCATTGGCGCTGCACAGGTCATGACCAATGTACATCGTGTCGAGGTCGGCAAAAAAGGCATCATCATTGGTGCTAACATTCTAGCATTTGCGATTTTAAACGAGTTGCAATTAGCCGGAATTAATGTGGAACGCATTGTTTTACCTGAAAAGAGCCCGCTTAGCAAAAATGCCGGAGAACCAGAGGAAGTCATGAAGTCGCTTCTAAATGCGGCCCATCTTGCCCCGTCAGCAATGTTGCGTTTTGGCAGCCGCTTTATGAAAAATGAAGGATTCCGCAAATTAGCAATGAAGTTTTTCCCTAAGGGCGGTGTTAAGGTAAATGGCACACCATTGCAGCTTAGAAAAGCAGCTCTTGAAATTCTTGGCAAGGAGCACGTGGAAGGCGTCCTCACTGCAGATATTGATGCGAATGGAAATGTAATCAAAGGTACGGAAAAAGTATTTGAAGCCGATTTCGTATGTATCGCAGGTGGCTTGTATCCATTAGCAGAGCTTACAGCGGTTGCCGGTTGCCCATTCGAATACGTTCCGGAACTAGGTGGACATGTTCCGCATCATTCTGAAAAAATGGAAACTCCACTCGAAGGATTATTTGTTGCCGGAAATATCACCGGAATTGAAAGTGGGAAAATCGCCATGGCCCAAGGAACAACAGCTGGCATTTCGATTGCAAAACACGCTGGAATAGATAGCGATGATATCAATGAGAAGCTTGAACAGGCAATGAAGAACGTTCAAACTGTCCGTCAAAACGCTGCTATCCAATTCAACCCTGACATTGCAAACGGCCGCAGAAAAATTTATGTGCTATGGGACAATCTTTATAGGAAAGAACAGGATTCCTTACAGGAGATAGGATAAATAAAGTGATTCTGGAATTTCGAACATATACTTACCATCTCTTCTACCATTGACAAAACAATCTAACCGATAGATGTTACTATTAACAGAACCCACCACGCCTCTTAACAATGCGGACCAAGGTGGGTCATTTTGTTTTTAGAAGAATGCACAAGAGGATCCTGAAAAAAATCAAGCTAAAGTGAAACCCCCAAAACTGAGATCTATATATAAAAGATTCAGATTATACTGAAAGGATATTGCAGAAGTTAACTATTATCGATTATCTGCCATGTCTTTCTCTACTAAAACTTAAGTTCTTTAGTTGTTGTTAGTTTGATCGGGTATCTTACAGCTAATTTTTTGTATTCATCTTCTGTAGTTTCTTCAAACCCTGCTATGGAAGATGTACAATCTTCTAAAACATAAATTATATAATCATTGTGATTGACCTTTTCAAACTCTTCTACAATCTGTTTAACCGTCTCTAGAACACAGTGAGACTTAGCCTCTCCACCAATAACTAACCTTTTATAATTCATCAATTTACTTAGCAGATTTTTGTCTGTTAAATCTGTTTTTGAATATTCGGGTTTCACTATCCCATACATTTCGGATATAGGATTTAACCCTTTTGTCACGTAGTGTACATCCTTCTCTTTGTATAAAGAAAAAGCAAATAACAAATTAGATAATTGCGTTTCAATTGCGGCACCAAATGTACCTTGGAGGCAATGGTAACTCCAAATGATTAAGGATTTCTTTCCAGTTGCCTCAAGTTCACGTAGATACTCTATACTTTCTTTTTCTTGGTAAAGGGGTTTCCAATTACCTTCCAACGCATCTTGATAGGTAATAACTGTAAAAGACTCTGGATACTGTCCTTTATCATTCACCCACCAAGCAGGATGAAATATTTGCTTCGGCTGATGAATATCTAAGCTCATAAATATGTCATCTATCACATCAATATTTTCATAAACAAACTTGGCAAAGTTTCTTACGTCTTGATAAGAGTTTGCAACACCTAAATTCCCTTCTTCCAAGAAATCATTTTGAAAATCAATACCTATTACAGCCACTTCGTTATTCATTGTTGGATTAGACTTTAAACTTGTTAAATTCGGTTTTTTCGTATTCGCTTTCCCGACTAGATCATCATCAAATAATTCTTCAAATAAAATATTCAATTAGTCCACTCTCCTATAAAAACCTAATGTTATTAACGCCTTCATTTTCTGCCACCGCTTCAACCATTTTTCGTCCATGATACAAAATATTCTAGGGCTCTTACACATTTTCCTTTTTTAAAAGGCTTTGTTATAACTGAATGTTGATTGCAATGTAATAGTGCCTTTTAAAAAGAAAAAGCCCGTCCCGATGGAACGAACTTTCTTAACTATATCTTTTCCCCGCTTCCCAATCTGTTGGGCGGTCATTCGGGCGAATATCTTCAAGTGGCACAAACACCTCTAAGTGACGATAGAGGTTTTCAAATTCAGCTGGTAACAATCCGCCAAACTCACCATCCAAGTTTAACTGAACTTTTTCCGTGGCATGAACCTTAATCCGGTTTGCCTGTGTGTAGATAACATTTGGATCATGGATATGATCCCCGCGAAGAGCTAGTGTCGCAATCCGAATAAATTCAGCAAGATTCGTCTTCTTCAAAATCAGAAGCGAAAATAGCCCATCGTTAATGGAGGCATCAGGTGCTAGTTTTTCAAAGCCGCCAATGGAATTGGTCAGCCCGACAAGAAACAGCATCGCCTCGCCCTCAAATAACTTCCCATCATACTCAATCGACACCTTCGAAGGCTTAATGGAAGGAAGCATTTCCATTCCTTTTAGATAATAAGCCAATTGACCGAGCATCGTTTTTAATTTACTTGGTACTTCGTATGTAATCTCGGTGATTCTACCGCCGCCAGCAATATTAATAAAATACCGATCATTGATACGCCCAATATCGACGGGAATCATTTCCCCTTTGGTGATAATATCCACTGCCGCTCCAATATCTCTTGGAATTTGCAGAGCTCGGGCAAAATCATTCGTCGTACCTGCCGGAATAATCCCTAATTTCGGTCGATATTCCTGTTCAGCGAGACCGTTAACCACTTCATGAATGGTTCCGTCGCCGCCAGCTGCAATAACAATATCATACTTACGCTCTACAGCTATCCGTGCTGCTTCCGTCGCATCCCCTGCACCTGTTGTCGCGTGACATGATGCTTCATATCCAGCCAATTCTAGCTTTTGAAGAATTTCTGGAAGATTCCGCTTTAGAATTTCACGGCCTGAAGTAGGATTGTAAATCAGTCTTGCTCTTTTCATCGTTTCATCATCCTATTTTTGAAATCAACATCGGTAATAGCTATCCGCTCACTTCAATATTCTACCAATTATTATTCTTGCTTACAAACATCAAGACATGCGTATATACTATATTACCTTCAAACATCCATCTCTTATCATAACGTTTTTTTATTTTTTTGCAAAAATAGACTCAAGATTTTTACTGATTTGTTTGAAGACTAATATCATAAGCATCCGCAATGCTGATGTGATACTTTCCTTCGCCAGACTGATATACCGCATTTTTCCTGCCATTATCGATTCCATCAGCCGTCTTTACCTTTGAGACCCTCCAGTCACCCTCCTTTCCTCTTACCTCTCCTACACCCACTGCATCAATTTTCAAATTACTTTTTGCGGGTACATTGATCGCAATGGATGAGGCTCTCTCGATATTCCAGTCGCTGACAAGAGAGCGCGGCTTTAAGATCAGTGAATTATCACTGCCTATCACTTCAAGCTTCACATCATTTGGAACCAGCAGTGTCGCTGCAACCTCCCCATATGCATGGAAAGGACCAATTTCGTTTGGCAGTGACTTCATGTTTAAATAAAGTGTATCCCCCTTTTGATTTACGGAAACCAGATCCTCTGCATTTTTTAATAACTCTGCCTTCTTGGAGGTTTGCAGCCGATAGGTGCCGAACATCGAAACCTCTTTTCCATCGGTAGATTCGACCGTCATCTGATGGTCCACCGTCCTAACCACCACTCGTTTGATACTGTTATCCATTTGGTAGGAAAAAGCAGGCAATTCGAACGAGCGCTCTTCCCTTGCCATCACTTCTTCAGCTTTATCCAAGATGCCTGTCGTACTTACGATTGCAAATACAATCCCCGCCATTCCGATGACACCTACAAAGAAGATACTTAGGAAATCATATTTTAACACCGGCTTTTCCTGTCGTGACAAAAATAGATAAAGGAGAATCTCTATCCCGAGGACGACCAATAATAGCGGCCACCAAGCTGTCATTACTTGGACAAGTTCTAACCCTAAAAACTTTGAAAAAAAGAGAAAGAGGCCAAGAAATAAAAGCGAGGCCCCCATTGAAAATGTTCCAACACGCCAAGTTCTCATGCTTCTTCCCCACCCTTTCTTTTTCTAAACAGGAACCCAATCCCAAATCCGATTATAGCTGCACCTGCAATTGTTTTTCCCCATTTACTCATGCTTCTTAGCCTCCCGCTTTTGTTTGCTTCCAGATAAAAGCTTAATTCCCCCGCCAATCAACAAGAGACAAACAAGTCCTGTTTGAAGATATCCTTGGACCCAATACATCACATCAATATTGATAAGCCTGTTTAGGAATGGTGAAAAAGCTGGAAGAAAGATGTTCATCACGAGATAGTAAAGACCCATTAAGACAAGCCCGATGCCAACCCATTTTTGATGATTGAGGAAATATGCAATAATTGGTACATCCTCAATCGTTTCTTCCCCGTATCTTGAAACCTTTTGCATTGCATCAAAAAAGCTGTAAAACCAGATAATCGGAATTAAGAATAAGAAGATCCCTAGTCGTAATGTATCTAATATATAAATGGAAAACAGAAACGCGGCCATTAATTGAATTCCACGGCGCTGCAGACCAAGATACAGATGTCCCGCCCCTGGAAAAATCGCGAGAAAGGTCGCAATTGATTTGCTCTTTTTACCATCTTCCCGGCGCATCTCAAAGTCTTCAAATATCGTCCGGTCAACAAGTTCCTCTCCGCGCTGTTTTTTGTTTACCTGCTGCACAGCGTCAAAAAATCCATACACCCAGATAATTGGCAGAGCTGCCAGAAAGACCATAAATTCAGCGCGGTTGGATAGGGCTGTCACAAATATGACCATGACCCCAAGTCCTAGGAAAGTCGCCAAAAGCGTTAATCCCCTGGTCATTAACCCAATTTGGAAGTGGCCTAAACCTGGGATAAATGATAAAACAATCGTATAAAACCGTTCTGAATCTTGGGAAGCCTGGCTTGGCTGCCCCTCTAGATTAGCTGACTTCAGCGCCTTCTTATGTTTGGAAACCTGCACCCCCATGTCAATAAAACTAACGAGGTAAAGGAACAATCCTAACATAAAGGTCACGATGGCAACTTCCTCATTATTCGTAACCAACCCAATGACAGTGACGAATGCCAATCCCATCACGGTTAGTAGATAAAATACGCCGCGAAACATATTGCCGAAATAAATATGGCCAAGACCTGGAAATAAGGACAAGGTCAATGCTTTTGTCGGATTTTTCATTTCTTATTTGCCTCCTTTTTTTCTAGTGAATCCATCCATGCAAAAGTTTTATTAATAACGCCCTCCGTCACCGAAGGCTTCTTTTCCTGAATTTGCGGCTTATCAATCGAATTCGCATACGCCGCTAGCGACTGAAAGACTCCTGAAAAGGTTAATAATAATGTCGCTGCCGCGGCTAATAAATAATGAAACACCGCTTGCTGATAAAAAGGTTTTTCCTTCATTTTGGTCATTTTGGTGTCAGGCACCGGAGGAACAATTGACATAGTGTTCAGGTTTCTAACGGTGTCAGGCACCACAGTTTTCTGCCTCGAAACCTCTGCCATGACTAAGTCGGTAAAGTCACTACTGTCTGAAAGAATTGGAAGTGATGATTCACTGGCTTCTACAGCTATTAAATACTGGTCAAGACATTGATCACACGAGTATAAATGGTTTTCTAATTCCTCTTTGGTATTCTCATTAACTTCGTCGTTTACGTATTGCAACCACTCTTCAAAACTGTAATGCTTCATGAAAAATCGTCCTCCTTCCAATTCTTCTTCATCCAATGACGGGCCCGATACAGCTTCGTTTCAATTGTTTTCACCTGTACATTCTGTTCATCTGCCATTTGCTGATAACTTTTTTCCGCGATGTAAAATCCGTAAATCACATCACGATAATTTTCGGGCAGTTCATCAAGCTTTTTCCTGACGAGCCTTCTCCGGTCTAGTTCGATAATCTCTTTTTCGACACTGTCTCTCGGTGACCCGGCAGATTGTTGTTCGAGGTCCTCCGCCACTTCCTCTCGTCTTCGCACCTGTTTTCGTTTTACATCTATGGCATGATTAACGGCAATTCGAGTCACCCATGTTTTAAATCCTTGATTTTGGTATTGGGGGAGAGAAGTATAGATTTTCATAAATACTTCCTGTGCGGCATCTTCTGCTTCCTTTTGGTCTCGAAGCACAGCAAAGATGGTCCGGAACACATCATTGCGGTACTTCTCAACCAAAAGTCGAAAGGCATGATCATTGCCGTCCAGCACATTTTCTATTAAGGCTGCATCACTAATCGTTCTCTCCCCCTTTCTTTTTTTCTTACTACTTAATAGACGAAAGGATAGAAACCTACCCCTACACTATTTAAAAAAATTATTTTTTTAATTCTCTTCATCATACCATGAGGTTGAACCTAAAAACCGTGCGGGTATCGGCCGCACGGTTTTAACAATTACTATTCTTTAATTTCCAATCCTAATAACCTCGCAAATCCAATCGCCTGATCTGGAGAAACCATGCATCCGGCCACACTATCAAGTGATAGATTTAAGCGGTTAAACTTACAAGTACTTAGGTCCACTCCTTTTAGTGTAGTACCAGTAAAGTTCACATCATCAAGATCGGAATCTTTAAAATCAAGTTTATTAAATTTGGCTTCGTAGAAATCAGCACTCCTAAGAGAACAATTTTCAAATCTCATTTCCTTCAAGTCGGCATATCCAAACGAGCCCATATTCAGATTACAGTTTTCAAATAGGACATTCCTTAGGGTAGCATCTGAAAGATTTAACCCTAATAATTTGCAATCACGGAACTCGACCCGGTGGATAATTCCATCCGTAAAATCCACATTGGATAGATCGCATCGTTCAAAAATCACATCGGTTAATTGAATAAAGCGAAACGAGCCATCGAGGAAGGTAACATTTCTAAACACTACCTCTTCGAATCTCACTTTTTCAACTTCCTCTTGTGAGATCGAACAGTCGCTTATAATCGCCATGTTAATATAAGAATCTTCTCTATCATTATAATCAAATGGAGTTAAGCTGGAGGGCATTTTCGGTTTTTGAATTTTTAGCTTCTGACTCAAATCGATCATCCTTTTCATAGGTATTAGTGGTATATCATCTCAATAGAAGAACTAGACGGCCCATTAAGGCCATCGGAATATCTTCTCATGAACTTGCATAGGTATTAGCAACTTGGCCAAAATCTATTGATCACATTTCGAATGATCCCTTTTCTTTACATAAGACTCAGAATTCTACAAAATAATACCACTTAAATATGATAGAATCTAGGAATAATGGGAATTTACTACTAAAATACTGGTTGAGGGAATGATGCATATGTTGTGGTTGTTGCTTTTGGCTTCCTATTTAATCGGAAGCGTTCCCACAGCTTTGATTGTGGGCAAGTTGATCTTTGGAGTGGATATCCGCGAACATGGCAGTAAAAATCCAGGAGCTACCAATACCCTGAGGGTTCTTGGTAAAAAATCTGCTGTATTCGTCCTTATTATTGATCTCGCTAAGGGCGCTGTTGCAGCCTACCTGCCAATTTACTTCAATCTTGATGTGGAACCCCTTTACTGTGGTTTAATAGCTGTTGTTGGTCATTGCTTTCCAATTTTTGCAGGCTTTAAAGGCGGAAAAGCGATCGCCACCACTGCCGGGGCTTTGTTAATCGCCAACGTCTATCTCCTGGTCATCGCGTATGTTGCTTTCTTTTTAGTTATCTTTTTAACCAAATATGTATTTTTTGGATCCATCACGGTTGGCATTAGTCTTCTCATCTATTCTTTAGTATCTTCTAAAATCGAATTGGACCTTATCTTTATTTTTTTCTCGCTATTCTTAATTTATTTGCATCGCTCTAACATACGCAATTTTATGTTGGGCATCGAGCCTAAAATAAATGATAAAAATTTGATCAATGATCGCATCCCGCCAAAGGGCGGCTTTAAAATGTAAGTAAAAGGATCCCTAGGCAGTTATAACTGCCTAGGGATCCTCATTTTATTTTATAAGTGTCGCCAGGATACTATTAGCAACTGTCTGCCAAATGGAGGCATCTGTTTGATAGGTTGCTCTAAGGCTCTTAAACAATTCTGTTTGTTTCGCTTGGAAATCCTCTGCATCCTTATTTGGCAAGGCAGCACGCTTTTCCATTACGAAAGCCTGCAATTCAGGTGCTCTTGGTCCCCAGACACCGACTTCATTTCCTTCTTCATTAATGAAAATAAAGATAGGTATGGCCCTCGATGTACCATTAGTTAAGTATTGGTCCATTAACTCCAAATTCGAGTCTCGGAGTACAAAACGAACTTCCATCCCGACCGCTTCAGCTATTTTTAGTAAGATGGGGTTATTCAGCATCGCATCGCCGCACCAATCTTCTGATAGGACAATCGCACGTAGGTTTTGCGGCCTTAATGCCTCAATCCGATTCTTATCCTCTTCCGTTAAGGTGAAGCCCTCATAGATCGCAAGCATTTCCTCTTTATTGGTAGTCATAGCATTTATGTACCCATCAACAGTTAATCCTTTTTGAAACCATTGGTTTAAATCCAATTTCACTGCACCTCTTTCATTTTATCCTATAATAGTCGTTTTAAGAATCAGTTACAATAGAACTGCTTAGTGAGATACGCCAATGTTATTCCACAAGTATTTTTTCCTATTTCAAAAAAACTATATTTTAACACTAGTAATAGAAAATTAAAGTTGATAGAATATTTTATAAATAGGAAATATTATTGAAAGTATTTTCTACGATAAGTAAATGAAGGAGGGCACCTATGTCTAATGAATCACTACAACTACTTTCGATTGGAATCTATATTGCCGCTATGCTTTTTATCGGTTGGTACTCTTATCGAAAGACTAGCAATCTTACAGACTACATGCTTGGGGGACGGTCTTTAGGACCTGCTGTAACCGCATTAAGTGCAGGGGCAGCTGATATGAGCGGCTGGCTTCTAATGGGATTACCCGGCGGAATTTATGTAACCGGTTTAGCAGATGCGTGGATCGCCGTAGGCTTAACAATTGGAGCTTATCTAAACTGGCTATTGGTGGCACCTCGCTTGCGTTCTTACACTCAAGTGGCCAATGACTCAATTACGATTCCAAGCTACCTTGAGAACCGTTTTAAAGACAACACAAAACTACTCCGTATTGTTTCAGGTATTGTTATTCTTATTTTCTTTACTTTCTATGTTTCATCAGGAATGGTTTCTGGAGCTGTCTTTTTTGAAAGTTCATTTGGCACAAGCTATCATACCGGACTTCTTATTGTTGGCGGCGTTACGGTTGCCTACACTTTATTTGGTGGATTCTTGGCAGTAAGCTATACAGACTTTATTCAAGGGTTAATGATGTTGATTGCCCTTGCCCTTGTTCCAGCAATTGGTATCTTCCACACAGGAGGCCCTGCTGAAACGATGGAAACGATTCGCGCGATTGACCCTACGAAACTTGATTTATTAAAAGGGACAACCTTTTTAGGAATTATTTCAGCAATGGCCTGGGGCCTAGGCTATTTTGGACAGCCGCATATTATTGTCCGCTTTATGGCAATCAAAACAATTAAAGAAACAAAAAGCGCCCGTCGCATTGGTATGGGCTGGATGATTATCTCGCTTATTGGTACGATCTTTACAGGATTTATTGGTATTGCCTTTTTCCATAACAATCCTGAGCATGTCTTAAAGAATCCAGAAGCAGTTTTCATTGAATTAAGCCAAATTTTATTCCATCCTCTATTCGCAGGATTTGCTTTAGCTGCCATTCTCGCAGCGATTATGAGTACGATTTCTTCCCAATTAATCGTTACTTCCAGTGCACTTGTTGAAGATCTATATAAAATGGTGATGAACAAAAATGCTAAGGATAAACAGCTTGTCTTCTTAGGAAGAATGGCAGTACTGCTCGTTTCAATCATTGCCGCGGCACTAGCATTCAAGCAAAATAGCACGATTTTAGATCTTGTCGCATATGCATGGGCAGGCTTCGGTGCTTCTTTCGGTCCAGTTATCTTGCTAAGTTTATTCTGGAAAAAGATTACGAATTGGGGCGCCCTATTCGGGATGATCGTCGGGGCGGTCACCGTTATCGTTTGGAAAAATGTCGGCCTTGGTGACACTCTTTATGAAATTGTTCCAGGCTTTGTTTTCAACCTTATTGTCGCTGTCGTTGTCAGTATGCTGACGTATCGAAAAAATGATGAGATTGAAAAAGAATTTACTGAAAGTGTTCGCTTGTTAAAAAGCGAAAAATAATAAACACGCTCGGATCCCATTGATCCGAGCGTATTTACTTTTCGATCATGGTCGATAGTTTGATGACAGTTTTCCAATTTCGCACTGTTGCAGGAACCTCTAGTTTTGGGAGCTGTCCTGCTAGTTTTGAATCGAGAATACTTTGCCTTAGATACAGATATACTTCCTTTCCGTTAATAAAACATTCGTCCGGTTCACTTTTGAAACTGCGTAAATGATCTATTTTCTCTTGGGAAGGCTCGTCTGCTAAAAAAGCAAGTTGGATACTCTCTCCTTCTTTCAATGATTCCATAGAGTAGGGGCAATCACGGATAATCTGCTCGTATTCCTCGGCTGTTCTTAAAATAACAGGGACCGGAAAACCAAACGTCTTACTTATTTCTTCCTCTAATTGTCGGCTAAGTTGGGATGCATCGTTACTTGATTCAAACAAAACATTGCCACTTTGAATATATGTTTTTACTTTTTCTAAACCCAGCGTTTCTAATAAAATTTTTAAATCGGCCATTTTGATTCGATTATTCTTACCAACATTAATTCCTCTCAGCAGCGCAATATAAATGGTCATCCGTGCACCTCACTTTTTTTAGATATTCACCTTCCTAAAATCTTACCATTTATTCGTTGGTTTAAACTATCTACTATTTGCTGGTTTTGAAGGATAATTTGAGTCATTGGGAGAAAATTAGATAAATAATCATTTTTATGGAGGGATTCGCTCATGGTTCCACAAAGAGTTAGTTTACTTACGATCGGCGCATATGATTTGCCTGCTCTTAGAAAGTTTTATCAAACGTTGGGATGGGAGGAAACGGAGATAAGCTCGGAACAATTCGCTGTCTTTAAAACGGCGGGCGTCCTGCTTTCGTTATACCCGATTGCCGAGTTAGCAAAGGATACCGGAATTGAATTTACATACTCTCCAAACAGCTTTCATGGTGTGACCTTTTCCATTAACGTTGATCAACAGGAACAAGTTGATACAACGATAGAAAAGATTCGCAGCACAGGGGCAAAGATACTGCGAGAGCCAAGTGATGTCTTCTGGGGCGGACGCATAGCCTATTTTGCCGATCCAGAAAACAATCTCTGGGAAGTAGCTTGGAACCCTACTGCCATTTTTGATGAGCGCGGTGCGATGATAGCCTTTTAAGACAAAGCTTAAATTCTTACACGACTCGACTATTTTCATCTAAAAATAATACTAACCAAACGTTTAATTAGTTCTGGTTCCAGCCCTTTTAAATAAAGGGTTTTTCTATGGAATCAGGTAAGAAGTTTGTCGGTAAATAGGGTAACAATTTCTCCTATTCGTCCTTTTTCTTTTAATTTCCATATCCTTCGACTCACTACAAGTTAATCAAACGTTTAATTAAATTAGCTGGTTACCCTTATGAATTAAGTTTTTACTGCAAAAAGGCCTAAAAATATTGCTGAATTAACACTCTTTAATAAAACTAACCAAACGTTTAATTAGTTAGCTATGAAGCCATATAACTAAAGGGTATCAGCCTTATATTGTGAAAACTCTTTGTCGAACCAGTTATCATTTTTCACACGAAAAAATAAAAAACTTGTCGATACTAAGATTTCCTTAGGGAAATTCTTTTGTTTCGACACCATTCCTTATTATTCCTTACTAACCAAACGTTTGATTAGATAAAGGATAAACCCTTTTAACATATAGGTTTTTTCCCGGGAAATGGCGAAAACAATGTCGAACTTCGCTCGACATAAAAAAGCTGGCAGATTGCACTCTGCCAGCCTTCGTATTAACGCTTTTGTAGTTCTTGCTGCAACAACTTATTAACTATTTGAGGATTGGCCTGACCCTTCGTTGCTTTCATTAACTGCCCTACTAAGAAGCCAACAGCTTTATTTTTGCCATTTTTAAAGTCTTCAATTGATTGTGGATTTGCATCTAGCACCTCTGAAATGACTTTAAGAAGGGTGCCCTCATCGGAAATCTGGACTAGCCCTTTTTCCTTCACAATTTGCTCGGCATCGCCGCCGTTTTCAATTAACTCTTTAAATACGGTTTTAGCAATTTTTGAAGAAATCGTGCCGTTTTCGATCAACTTAATCATGCTAGCTAGACCTTCTGGAGTTAATGCTACTTGATGAAGTTCCTTTTGCTCAGCATTCAAGTAGGCAGAAACATCCCCCATGATCCAGTTTGAGGCAAGCTTTGCATCCGCTCCACCATTCACAGTCGCTTCAAAGAAATCCGCCATTTCTTTCGTAACCGTTAGCACCTTTGCATCATAAACAGGTAGTCCCAGTTCGTCTATATAACGCTTTTGACGTTGATCAGGAAGCTCTGGAATTTCAGCACGGATGCGGGCTTTCCAGTCCTCATCAATGTACAAATCCATTAAGTCCGGCTCAGGGAAGTAACGATAATCATCCGAACCTTCTTTGACCCTCATCAATAGAGTAGCCCCCGTTGCTTCATCAAAACGGCGTGTTTCCTGCTCGATTGTTCCACCCGCAGTAACCACTTCTCGTTGACGCTTCTCTTCAAATTCAAGACCTTTACGGACGAAATTGAAGGAGTTAAGGTTTTTCAGTTCTGTTTTCGTTCCGAATTCTTTTTGCCCTACTGGGCGAATCGAAATATTCGCATCACAACGAAGTGAGCCCTCTTCCATTTTACAATCAGAAACACCTGTATATTGAATAATCGATTTTAATTTTTCAAGATACGCATAAGCCTCATCAGGAGTGCGGATATCTGGTTCAGAAACAATCTCAACAAGCGGAGTGCCCTGACGGTTGTAATCACATAGTGAATACCCTTTGCCATGGTTTAGCTTTCCTGCATCTTCTTCCAAATGGATACGTGTAATGCCAATTCGCTTCGTATAGCCATTTACCTCAATATCTATATAGCCATGTTCCCCGATTGGCTTATCAAATTGGGAAATCTGATAGGCCTTAGGATTATCCGGGTAAAAATAGTTCTTCCGGTCAAACTTGGTATGGGTGGCAACTTCACAATTAATCGCCATCGCTGCTTTTATCCCGAATTCTACTGCTTTTTTATTAAGGACAGGTAATACACCTGGGTAGCCAAGGTCGATGACACTTGTATTTGTATTTGGTTCGGCCCCAAAATGGTTAGGGCTCGCCGAGAAAATCTTAGATTCTGTTTTTAACTCAACATGGACTTCAAGTCCAATCACTGTTTCAAATTCCATTCTCTTCACCCCCTATAATACAGGCTTTTCTTTATGAAAGTCTGTTGCCTGTTCAAATGCATGTGCTACTCGATAGATCGTTGTTTCATCAAAATACTTGCCGATGATTTGTAATCCTAACGGTAACCCGCCATCGAAACCACACGGTACTGAAATTCCTGGTAAGCCCGCAAGGTTCAACGGAATCGTTAATATATCATTGATATACATTGTTAAAGGATCCTCAATATTTTCACCAATTTTAAAAGCAGGTGTTGGTGTAGTAGGACCGATGATTACATCATATTTTGCAAAGATATTTTCAAAGTCTTGCTTTATCAATGTTCGAACTTGCTGCGCTTTTTTGTAATATGCATCATAGTACCCTGAACTTAATGCAAATGTACCAAGCATAATCCGGCGCTTTACTTCATCACCGAAGCCTTCTGCACGGGATTTTTTATATAAATCGATTAATGTTTCAGCATCCTTTGAACGGTAGCCGTAACGGACTCCGTCAAAACGGGCAAGATTTGCTGATGCTTCTGAGGAAGACAGCAAATAGTATGCTGCGAGCGCATACTTCGAGTGCGGCAAGGAAACTTCTTCCCATGTTGCTCCAAGACCCTCTAGTACTTTTAAGGCATTTAAGACGGACTGTTTTACTGATTCGCTGACACCTTCACCAAGATACTCTTTTGGTACAGCAATTTTAAGGCCCTTCACATCACCAGTTAAACCACTCGCAAAGTTTGGCACATCTACATTCGCAGAGGTCGAATCCATAGGGTCGAGGCCGGAAATTGCTTGAAGCAGGTAGGCATTGTCCTCCACGGTTCTAGTAATAGGGCCAATTTGATCAAGGGATGAAGCGAAGGCAACAAGACCGAAGCGGGAAACTCGGCCATAGGTTGGTTTCAATCCTACAACACCACAAAAAGAAGCTGGCTGACGGATGGAACCACCCGTATCGGAACCAAGTGAAAATAGGACCTCTCCTGCTGCTACAGCTGCCGCTGAACCGCCTGAAGAGCCGCCTGGAACTCTCTCAAGATTCCATGGATTACGTGTCGTTTGGTAATGGGAATTTTCGTTGGAAGACCCCATGGCAAACTCATCCATATTTAACTTTCCAATCGTTACTGTTTCTGCTTGCTGCAGTTTTTGAACAACAGTCGCATCATAAATCGGATCAAAATTTTCAAGGATTTTACTCGCACAGGTTGTCCGAAGTCCTTTTGTAACTAAGTTATCTTTTAAGCCAATCGGCATCCCAAATAGCAAACCTTTGGCATTTTCACCATTGACCTTCTCATCTAAAGCTTTAGCAGAAAGACGTGCTCGCTCTTCATCTAACGTTAAAAATGCCTGAACTTTATCTTCAACTTGTCCAATTCTCTTATAGGATTCATCGACAAGGTCGGATACTTTTAATTCCTTTTTTGTAAAAAGTTCATGTAGGTCTGCAACTTTATAATCAAATAAACTCACCTTTTAATCCTCCTTCCCCATAATCGATGGTACTTTAATCTGTCCGTCCTGATGCAGAGGCGCATTTTTTAGTACCTCTTCACGCGATAATCCAGGTTTGGATTTATCTTCACGTAAGACATTTTTCATATCCAGTACATGGTATGTAGGCTCCACATTTTCCGTATCCAATTCATTTAACTGCTCAGCAAAGGTAATAATTGCATCCAGCTGCTTCGTAAACTTTTCTGTTTCTTCTTCGGTTATGGCCAATCTTGCCAGATTGGCTACATGCTTTACCTGATCCTTTGAAATTCGTGACATAGTATAACCCCCTATCCCTTCAATCTTGTCATATCAATACTAATGATGATACCAAACTTTTCCGCTTTACCGCAATGATTCCATCATCAGTATGGTCAAGGGAATTTATTTTTGTTCACAATTCCTGAAATTTCAATCTATTTTTCTCCTAATAATACAAATTTTTCTAATAAGTTTATCACAGACATTATTGGCAACATCCCTTATAATGGTCATGGATGGGAGGGCTCTGCTTGAAAAAACGTAGACGGAAGAAATTCAAAACCTTTTTTGTGCTGTTCATCCTTTTTTGCGCGTTAGCCATGTTCCAAAATTATTTTCAAAAACAAGGCTCCCCTCTTCTTGTCGAAAAGGATCCATTTGCTGATGTAAAAAAATATCAACCTATCATACATGATGAATTAGCGAAATATCATCTCGAAAGTCATACCACAGTAGTTGTCGCCTTAATGCAGCAGGAAAGCCGCGGCAAAGGCGGGGACCCTATGCAGGCGTCAGAATCGGCAGGTTTGGCAAGAAATACAATAACAGATCCACAAAAAAGTATTCAGGTTGGTGTGAAACATTTTCAGCGCGTCCTCAGTTATGGGAATAAGAAAAAAGTAGATTTCCAGACCGTTATTCAATCTTACAACATGGGAATTGGCTATATTAACTTTGTAGCTCAGCATGGCGGGAAACATAGTGAGGCGTTGGCGAAGGAATTTTCTCTCCAGCGGGTAAAAGAAAAGCCAACCATTTATACGTGTGGCGGCAATAAAACTAATTTCCGCTACCCGTACTGCTATGGTGATTTTACCTATAGCACAAAGGTAACGAAAAATATTCAATTGTTAGCAGACAGTGTTCCTGTTTCGGGTGAAGAAAAAACCACGGGTGAATCGTTTTGAGGATTCATCGGTGGTTTTTTCATTAATTGATATTTTCGGTCATGGTCTTCTTTTTAAAACGGCTCACCAGAAGAACAAGTTTAATAGGCAAAAGCCCTAGGATTCCACCCAGCGTATTTAATATTAAATCATCTACATCAAAGCTGCCGAATTCAAAAATCAGCTGCAGCAGTTCAAATGCCAGACTTAAGCCGAAGGTGGCAAGGGTGACGGCGCTAAGTTTTTGAAACTTCCTCGCCAGCAATGGTAAGATAAATCCAAATGGCATAAAACCGATGATATTCCCTGCTAGATTTTCAATCCGAATAATTAAATTGATATCAGCTAAGAACAGGTAAAACTTAATCGTTTTAAAAGGGACAAAATTATTCGACCGCCAATGATATTCATCATACGTAAAGTTGAAATGATTAATAATCTCAGATAACGGGATGTATTTAAACAAAATGAATTTCGAAAGAATGGCTAAATATAAACAAAGAATTAGGAAAAGGGTCATTTTATAAATAATTTTCATTCATCACTGCTCCATTTATTACATATCAAAAATAACCTTACCATATTTTTTACGAGTCGTGGGACTCAAACTGGAATTGGAGGAATTTAGAATGGCTGAACATGTTTTTCGTTTAAAGGCAAACTGGCCGGGTTTACGGAACGATGTTGGAGAGATTAAGGCAGGGAATTTGGTCACGAAGATCTCCATCCCACCAGAAATGGATGGGCCTGGTGTCGGCACCAATCCCGACGAGATGCTGCTGGGGGCTGCTGCGACCTGCTATATTATCACCCTTGCGGCGATGATGGAACGGAGCGGTTTAGAGAAGGAAAGCCTAACAATGGAGTCAGAGGGGATTGTCGATGTTACCAAGGGGGTTTTTACCTATAAAAGGATTATTCATCGACCTTTGATTGTCTTGCAACCAGGTGCATCTGATAAAGAAGTGGAAATGACTAAGAGACTGGCCAAAAAGGCGGAGACATCATGTATGATTAGCCGTGCGATTCAGGGGAATGTGGGGATTGAGCTGCATGCTACAGTGGAAGTGGCAGTTGAGTAAAAATCTGAGGAGTATTAAAGACAGTTTGACGATATTGGTCCTCATGAATATCTCAAGAGGACCATGTTTTTATCGGTTAAATATTTTTGAAAAAAAGCCCTTACTCTTTTTACCTTCCTGCTTGACCGCTTTTGGTTCCTTGTTTGTGATATATATATCTTCCTTATCAATCGCGTGGTCCATGGCTAATACTAAGCCGATTTCCGAGTCGTGGTCTTTATTGGTCACAAGAGTGTGTTCAATTTTATATTTTGTGGCTAGCTTTACATATTTCGAAAGGGTTTCATAACTCATATTCCCATTTAAGAAAAGGTGGGACTTCGGCTTTTCTTTCATCTGCTTCTCAACTTGAGGATATACGTTTGCTTCTCCCACTTGGCTTTTTGTCAGAGCTACGACAATCCGCTCTCGGAGCGTACCTAAGAATTTCCGCCGCTCATCTGGTTTTGTTTCTAGCGGTCCATAGATTCCCTGCTGTAAAACCTCGTCAACGGTTGTCTTTTTCAAATAAATCAACTCCATATAAAGGCTATTATTATCTATGATGATAACCTAAAAAACGTTACATACCAAAAATGGGGGTTCAAGCTGGGCGAATTAGTCTATTCGAGAGTAAATTTGGCTTATCCGGCAGTAAACCCATCCAAGTAAACCCCCATTAAAAAATCCTTCCCCCCAAAACGGAGAGAAGGATCGTCTCTTAGTTTTTCCCTGTAAACTGTTCGGCTTCAGTTGAGCCTTTTAATGCGGTTGTTGATGAAGTCCCACCTGTAATAATCATGGAAACTTGGTCAAAGTAACCTGTACCTACCTCACGTTGGTGACGTGTGGCCGTGTAGCCATATTTTTCGCTGTCAAATTCAGCTTGCTGCAATTCGGAGTATGCTGCCATGCCGCGTTCTTTATAGCCGCGGGCCAACTCAAACATGCCGTGGTTTAGAGCATGGAAGCCAGCGAGAGTAACGAACTGGAACTTGTAGCCCATTTTCCCAAGTTCTACTTGGAATTTCGCAATCGTTTCTTGATCGAGTTTCTTTTTCCAGTTGAAGGATGGTGAACAGTTATATGCCAGAAGCTTACCTGGGAACTGCTCATGAATGGCTTCTGCAAATTGTCTTGCTTCCTCAAGATTCGGCTCTGATGTTTCGCACCAAACAAGATCTGCATATGGCGCATAAGCCAGCCCGCGGGAGATTGCTTGGTCAATCCCCGCTTTCACACGGAAGAAACCTTCGCCTGTACGTTCACCCGTAATAAACGGTGCATCATTTATATCAATATCACTGGTGATTAAGTCAGCTGCGTTAGCGTCTGTCCGGGCTACTAGTACAGTTGGGACCCCCATAACATCCGCAGCTAGACGAGCAGCAATCAGGTTGCGAACCGCTGTTTGTGTTGGCAGCAATACCTTCCCTCCTAAGTGACCACATTTTTTCTCGGAAGAAAGCTGGTCTTCAAAGTGGACGCCGGATGCACCTGCTTCAATCATGCCTTTCATTAACTCGAAACAGTTTAATTGACCGCCAAAGCCGGCTTCAGCATCAGCGACAATTGGGGCAAACCAATCGACAGAGTGATCGCCTTCCGCATGGTGGATTTGATCTGCACGCTGCAAGGCCTGGTTAATCTTTTTGACCACATTTGGTACACTGTTCGCTGGGTATAAGCTTTGGTCAGGGTACATATGTCCGGACAGATTGGCGTCAGCTGCTACCTGCCAGCCGCTTAAGTAGATGGCTTTTAGCCCTGCTTTTACTTGCTGGACTGCCTGATTACCGGTTAACGCACCTAGGGCATTTACATAGTCTTCTTCATTTAATAGTTTCCAAAGTTTTTCGGACCCTTTTCGAGCCAATGTGTGCTCAATATCAATCGACCCGCGAAGTTTGATAACATCCTCGGCAGTGTATGGTCTCGTAATCCCTCTCCAACGGCTATCCATTTCCCAGCTTTCTTGTAATTGCGTGACTCTTGAATTTGTCATTTTCTATTCCTCCTATTAATCTATTAAGTATTTTTTGTTAAAAACTAGATCAGCTCATACCCCGGCAGAGTTAAAAAATCCGCAAACTCCTCATTCAGAATCAACCGGTCAAACAATTCAACAGCTTCGTCGAATCGGCCGCCCTCAAAGGCCGGTTCACCCATTTCCTGTTTAATTTTTTGCAATTCCTCCAGCTTATATTGCTCATACATTTCCACTGTGACTTTCCTTCCGTCGTTCAGAATCCCTTTGGGGTGGCGAATCCACTGCCACAGCTGGGCCCGTGAAATCTCAGCAGTTGCTGCATCCTCCATCAAGTTGTGAATCGGGGCTGCGCCATTGCCTCTTAGCCACGAAGCTACATATTGAATCCCGACATTGATGTTCAAACGAACGCCTTCTTCCGTAATCGTCCCACCTGGTGACTCAAGCAAATCTTGAGCGGTCACAGTAATCTTCAGTTGTTTGCTCGTATGGATTTGGTTGGCAACCGGCATTTCACGGTTGAATACCTCCAGAGCAACCGGGACCAGACCTGGATGTGCTACCCATGTTCCATCATGACCGTCACGGGCTTCACGCTCTTTATCAGCGCGCACTTTAGCAAAGGCTTCTTCATTCTCAGCCGGGTTATTGCGAATTGGAATTTGGGCAGCCATTCCGCCAATCGCTGGTGCCTTGCGGCGATGACAGGTTTGAATCGTTAGTAACGAATAAGAACGCATAAACGGAACAGTCATCGTTACCTGTGAGCGATCGGGTAGTATAACATCCTTTTGTTGACGCAGCTTTTTCAAGTAACTGAAGATATAATCCCATCTTCCGCAATTCAATCCTGCGGAGTGGTCTTTTAGCTCAAATAAAATCTCGTTCATTTCAAAGGCGCCCATGATGGTTTCAAGTAAAACGGTCGCTTTAATAGTTCCATTCGGAATCCCCAGTTTCTCTTGCGCAAATACAAATACATCGTTCCACAGCCTTGCTTCCAAGTGACTTTCTAGCTTTGGCAGGTAAAAATAGGGACCTGTTCCCCTCGCAAGCAGTTGGTTTACGTTATGGAAAAAGTACATTCCAAAATCAAAGAAACTTCCTGAAATAGGTTTGCTATCTAGCAAAATATGCTTTTCTTCTAAATGCAGGCCGCGTGGTCTCACAAACAGCACCGCTGTCTCGTCCTTTAGTTCATACTTCTTGCCATTGGCATTTTCAAAAGATATCGTCCGATTTACTGCATCTCTTAAGTTGATTTGTCCTTCGACTATGTTTTCCCAGGTTGGTGAAGTGGCGTCCTCGCAATCGGCCATAAATACTTTTGCGCCAGAGTTCAAAGCGTTGATCACCATTTTCCGTTCGGTCGGTCCGGTAATTTCGACCCGGCGATCTTGGAGATCATCAGGCAAAGGAGCAATCGTCCAGTCCCCGTTCCGTATATGCTTTGTCTCCGGGAGGAAATTAGGCAATGTTCCATTATTTATTTCCGCTTGGCGTTTTGACCTGTACTGTAACAGTTCTACTCTTCGCCCGCCAAACTTTCGCTCTAGCTCTTCAATAAAATTTAATGCCTCATCTGTTAAGATCTCTTCATACTGGGCTTTCATTGCCCCCACCACTTCAATTCCTGTTGTTTGCGTCGACATGAACTACATCACCTCTTTGTTATAATACAGAAACAATCTACGTTTTGTATTATATAACACACTTTTTAAAAATGGAACTACTTTTCTGAAAATTTTTATAAAAATAGGTAAAAACTACCTGACCTTGGATTAATGTCCACAAAAAAAGAATGTCCGCAGACATCCTTTTAGTTGCTATTATGCGCTTCTTTACAAAGGGTTTCATATAATTGGGTAAAGTCCTCTTCCCGATGGTCACTGGCTAAGAACTCCGGGCTCACAATAGATTTTAATAGTTTTTTCTTCAAGGTTGGATTTGCCACTTCCCTCAGGATCCATTTTCGTTTCGAAGCAAGAAAGTCAAGATAGCCCTCATAAGAATCATCGAACTGCTGCTCTAGCTGCTCGCGAATTTGGCTCGCCAGGGTTGGACTCGCTCCGCCTGTTGAGATAGCAATGCTTAAAGACCCGCGTTGAACGTGTGCTGGGACATGAAAATTAGAGCCATCTGGATCATCGGCAATTGTTACTAGTTGGTGGGCACCTGCTGATTCTTGAATCAACTGATTGATTTCACGACTATTTGTCGCCGCAAAAATCAGGAAGGCATCGGCAATGTCGCTGCCCGAGAAAGACTTTTGTTTCCAAATGATTCTTCCCTCACAACTAAGCCTTCTGATTTCATCTGTTGCCTCCGGGCTCACAACGACGACATTCGCACCAGTTCCTAACAGTCCTTCTACCTTCCGTTCGGCTACTTTTCCGCCTCCTGCCACAACCACGCTTTTTCCTTCTAACCTTAGAATCACTGGATAGCCTGATTTCACCATTTACACTTCCTCAACAGGTCTTGCCGCTAAAAATTCAACCAAAGCTTCCCTCGTTGGATTTGCAGGGAAGCCATGTGAAGGAAGGCCCGCACTGACAACGGCATCTTCCGTTTGTTTACCCATGCTGACCACCTGCAGCCCTTCCAACAATTCAACGGCATTCAAATCACACTCACTTAATGCGTTCACAAAGCATTCCACCGAGGCACTGCTTGGGAATATCATCGTGTTCAAGTTTGCTTCATCTAACATTCTTTTAAAAAGAGGCAGGAACTGATGGTCTAGTTCTTTCTTGCTGGTCGCCATGAACTCAGCCCCATCCATCTCTTTTTTCAAAATGCTATCATCTCCGACAATAAGCGTAGATCCGGAGTAGTGCATTTCATCTTCATATGCCGCGATAAAGCCACGCTTCTTAAGTGCGTTTATTGATTTACGTGAGGCTCCAAAGAAGTCAGCACGAATCGTTCGAATATCAACTTCATGCTCGACCACCGCTGTAAAAAATTCATCTACACTTTCTGGTGAGGTAAAGAGAATTTTTTCATAAGAAGCCACCTTGGTTAAATCAATCGGCAGCATGGTTTTTTTCCATTTTGGAAACTCTATTACATCAGCTCCGCCATCGATTAATGCCTTTGCTAATTCACTAGAGCCTTCACTCGTACGGGCCAACAGAATTTGCCGACCATACAAAGGCAACTTTTCAAACCAACTGATTTTTTCACGGAGGGATATCACCTTACCCACAAGAATAATCGACGGATTGCTAAACTTAGCCTCCACGACCTTTTTAGAAATATCGGCCAGCGTCCCTTGTAATGTTTTTTGGCGGCCAAACGTACCCCATTGAATCAAAATGACTGGAGTTGAGGCCGGCTTCCCATATGTGATTAGATTTTCGCAAATAAACGGTAAATTACTGACCCCCATATAAAATGCGATGGTATCTACACCACGGGACAGTCCTTCCCAGTCGAGAACTGGTTTGCCCTCTTTCGATTTATCATGGGCGGTGACGACTGCAAATGATTCAGCATACTCGCGGTGGGTAACAGGAATGCCTGCATAAAGAGGAGCCGCGATCCCCGATGAAATACCTGGAACGATTTCAAAAGGAATTTGATGTTTGGCCAGGGCTTCTGCTTCTTCACCAACTCTGCCAAACACGCCAGGGTCTCCTCCTTTTAAGCGGACTACCCGCTTACCTTCCAGCGCCTTCTCTACCAATAGTTCATTGATATTTCCTTGGCGAATAATATGGCGATTGGGTAATTTACCGCAGTAAATCAGTTCGCAATCCGCAGGAGCAAACTCCAATAGTTTGGGGTTGGCAAGCCGGTCATATAAAATGACTTCGGCTTGTTTAATGGCTTCCAAACCTTTTACAGTAATTAATCGAACGTCCCCTGGTCCTGCTCCCACTAAAAATACTTTTCCTGACTTCATCCAGCAGCAATCCTTCCCATTCCTTCTATCTGACAATAAACACGATTTCGTCCTCTAATTCTACCTTAAATGTCCGTACTTGACCTTCATCCGGTGCCTGTACTTTACCATCTTTTAAAGAAATTTTCCAATCATACACAGGGCAATATACATATTCACCGCTAACTAGGCCTTCTGAAAGAACACCGCCTTTTGGATGTGGACTGCGATTTTCGATCGCATAAACTTCTCCGCTCGTAACTTTAAAAAGTGCGATATCAGTGTCATCGATTTTAAGAGAATAGCCTGACCGAACTTTTATATTTGAATAGTTTGCTACTGGAATCCGAGTTATTGTTTGAAGCATTTGGAATCACTCCCCTACCTTGATTGTATGATTTGCATAATATTTATCTTTGATTTCTTCACTTTGAATCGCTTCATTCCAAGGATCAATATACTTTTTCAATGTTTTATCCATGCGCTCGTTTAATGCCTTTCGCGTTTCCTCGTTAGCAAGCACTTCTCTCACATGGTCCAAGCCGACGCGTTCTACCCATTTAGACGTACGCTCCAAATAATTAGCTGTTTCACGGTAATATTGCAGGTAGGCACCGGTCATCTCCATCACTTCGTCCTGTGTTTTCACTGTACATAAAAGGTCACCAGCACGGAGGTCAACCCCGCCGTTACCAGCCACATAGATTTCCCAGCCGCCATCAATGCCGACAAAGCCAATGTCTTTAATGCCTGCTTCAGAGCAGTTTCGTGGACAGGCAGATACGCCCATTTTGACTTTATGCGGGGTATCGAGGCGTTCAAATTTCTTTTCTAATTCAATTCCAAGGGCCATGGAATCTTGTGTGCCATAGCGGCAGAATTGTGCACCGACACAAGTTTTCACCGTACGAAGTGTTTTCCCATAGGCATAACCAGATGGCATATCTAACTCTTCCCACATGGCAGGAAGGTCTTCTTTTTTCACCCCGAACAAGCCAATTCGCTGCCCGCCCGTTAATTTCACGAGCGGTACCTCATACTTTTCGGCAATCTCAGCGATTTTTTTCAAATCTGCTGCTGTGGTTACCCCGCCATACATCCTTGGAACAACAGAGTAAGTTCCATCTTTTTGGATATTGGCATGCATTTTTTCATTGACGAGACGAGAGTCACGGTCATCTTTGTATTCATCAATGTGAATCATACCAAGGTAGTAGTTAATGGCTGGTCGGCATTTGGTACAACCTTCCTCATTGTTCCATTCCAGTACGTTCATGACCTCTCTCACACTTGTTAAGCCTTTTTCTTTGATTTCGGCCACTACTTCATCACGGCTTAAAGTTGTACATCCGCATAGGCTTGTCTTTTGTGCAGCTGCTTCATCAAATTGGTCACCAAGGGTGTGAGCGAGAATACTGCTAACCATTGGTTTACAACGGCCGCAAGAGCGTCCGGCATTCGTACAATGACTCACTTGGTCTAAAGTGGTTAAACCCTGTGTTTTAATCGCTTCAACGATGGCGCCTTTTGTGACTCCATTACAGCCGCAGACTAATTCATCATTCGGCATAGAAGCCACATCGTCACTGCCGCCTTCAGCACTGCATTCTGTATGGAAAATTGACACTCCGTTGATGTCTTCCTTTTTAGTCAACATCCGGTATAATCTAGTACTATCTTTTGTGTCACCGTAGAGGACAATCCCTACGATAAGATTATTTCTAGTTAACACTCGTTTATAGAGACCTTCGTATTCATTGTAGATCATGATCGATTTAGTCGTGCCATCTTCAAAGATTTCACCTGCAGAGAAAAGATCAACGCCCGCAACCTTTAACTGGGTACCTGTAACAGAGCCTTCATATGGGTTCGTTTCGATACCGCAAATGCGGCTCGCAAGGATTTTTCCTTGTTCATATAAAGGAGCAACCAAACCATAAATAATTTCCCGATGCTCTGCACATTCCCCGACTGCATACACATGCGGGACACTCGTTTCCATGAAGTCATTGACAACAATGCCGCGATTCACATAAATTCCGCTGTTTTTAGCTACTTCTGTATTCGACTTAATTCCAATTGCCATGACAACCAGGTCGGCTTCCACTTGTGAGCCATCTTTAAAGCGGAGTCCGGTAACGCGTTCGTCACCGAGAATTTCCACCGTTTCTTTTTCCATTAAAAAATTCATGCCTTGTCCTTCGAGTTCCGCCTTAAGGAATGAGGAAGCAACTGGGTCCAACTGGCGCTCCATCAGATGCGGCATGAGATGAACGACGTCAACGGTCATCCCCAAGTTCAGCAAGCCTCTGGCAGCTTCTAGTCCAAGGAGTCCACCGCCGATGACGACAGCCTTTTTATATTGCTGTGCTGATTTGATCATCATTTCACAATCATGGATATCACGAAACCCTGTCACACCTTGTTTATCTGCGCCTGGGATTGGCAAAATGAAAGAATTCGAACCCGTAGCAATGATCAAATCATCATACTCGACTTCTCGGCCAAGATTACTAACCACTCGTTTAGTTTCCACATCAATTTTTACAATGGATTCACCAGTAAATAATTGAATATTATTTTCTTTATACCAATCTAGTGGATTAATAATGATATCATCAAAGTTTGTATCTCCTTGAAGGATATTTGATAGTTTGATCCGATTGTAGTTTGGATACGGCTCTTGGCCAAAAATAGTGATCTCCAATGGTTCAACTGATACTTTTAGAATCTCCTCAATTGTTCTAACCCCTGCCATCCCGTTTCCGATCATCACTAGTTTTTTCATTATTGGATCGCTCCTTATATGTTAAAATCAATATTTTTTAAGATTATTAAGGTTTTCTTTATAGTTAAATTGTAAATGCTAGCGCCGAAAAAAATTGTGAAGTTCATCACATTCTAATTATTTTTGTGAATGTTTTCACATATTTGTCATAGTTATAGCGAACAAAAAATAGCACACAAAAGTATGCTATTTTTTCCTAAACTATCTTTTTTTCTGTTTTTTGTAATAGAAATGGTTGGACCCATAAATTAATAGCTGGGACAAGCACCCCAATGACTGCGACCGGTACAAGTTCCCATATTTCCAATGGCGGTGTGATGAGGATACCTGAAGTATGGATCAGATACAAAGCGAGAAAGTAAGCAAGGCTGCCGACAAGACCTGCCACTCGAGTGTCTTTTCTTATTAATAAATAGCCTAACGGAATGAATAATAGCGTAATGGGAACATAGGAGGTTGGATAGCCAACAGCGGCAAAAACTGCTTTTCCGATAAATCGTAATAAGAGATAAAGTGCCGTTGCCATGACGGGGATCGTATAATCCCGGCAAAAGCGAATGATTAGAATTGTTAGGGCAGCGACCATAAGGATGGAATATATCGGATATACCCATTCTGGAATGCCGCCAAAGATCTGTGAGGCGGGGTCTGAGATTAATTCAAGGATTTCTTTTGAAGCAATCGACTTTCCATGAATGTATTGATCATATGAGATCGCACCATTTTCCTGCTGCATATTTGGAAACATCAAGCATTCAAGGAGAAACATCGCAAACCACGTATGAAGAGACTTCCATGACGGTTGAATTTCTCTCGTATGGATAAAGTACCCGCGCCATACGCCAATAATCATCATAGTGGTTCCGATATAATATATAAAATGGGTCGGACTCCAGGTTGTTAAATCAATACCATAGGCAATATGGTACGTAAAATCTAAGGGAATCCCAATGAGAAATAAGACATATCCAATGGTAATAAGATTTCTTGAAAACCGGTCCATATAATGGGGACGCCGCCACTCTTGTAATAACAAAAAGGCCCCTAAGATAAATCCGAGCGTATTGACAATATGGGGAATTGAATATTCCTCAAATAAATATTTAAAATGATAAGAAGCATCCCATGCAGACCCAATGAATTTTAATAGGAAGGCAAGTACCCACAAACGGTAATATTTCAACGATAACATCTCCCCTCTTTACTTCATCCAAGCAGGTCGAATATATCCCCAAAGATGGCAATGAGAATATAATTGATGGCTAAAGCAATCGCAAACGTTATTCCCGCGGTTCGAACAGGCTTCTGTCGAAATAATTTATAAATAAATACTATCCCTGCTGTGACAACAAAAATATTACAGAGTAAAAAGGTCCATAGTAAACTTTCACTGTGTTCAACCGTTGTGACGTGTAGTAGATATAATGGAATCAATTCTATAATCCCCCATATTTTACTTCCTTCTGCCTATTCCTATATTATCATTATTTCTATGCAATGGAACTTATTAATTACATAAAATTCTTGCATTGGTTGAATTAGGTAATGTATTTTATAGAAAGTAAGTTTGTCTATGACTGGAGGAATTCCCACTGAAAAAGTCCATTGTCATTGTGCCCCTTTTGTGCATGGCGCTTTTATCTGCTTGTAATCCGATTAGAGTCCCTAAGTCGGGAATGGACCATGGGATGAGTACTACTCCTACGGATGTCATCCCTACAAAGTCCGAATGGAAGATCGCGGATCATCCAAAAGCAAACAAGGAAATACCCATTTCACTGTTCATTAAGGATGATTCAAATAAACCGATTCAATCGTTTGATACGGTTCACGAGAAAAAAATGCATCTATTTGTTTTTAGTAAGGATTTAGCTTATTTTTCTCACATCCATCCAAATTATAAGGGAAATGGCGAATTTGCTTTTACCACAAAGTTTCCTGCCGGCGGAGATTATATGCTTCTCTCAGAATTTACTCCTAAGGGTGGAGGGGACCCTAGTATAGAAAGCCACTGGGTTCAGATTGAAGGAAAGACGGTAAAAGAAAAGCCTCTTGTCCCAGATCGGAAACTGACCAAAGTCGTGGATGGAAAAAAAGTAACACTCACCTTTGACGAGTTGATGGCAGGAATGACCGTTCACATGAATTTTACGATAAGTGATGCTGCCAGCAACCAACCGATTAAAGATCTACAGCCCTATTTAGGGGCGATGGGACACGCGGTCGCTATCAGCGCTGATGTGGAGAAGTATTTGCACATCCATCCGATGACAACAGAAGAAAATGGTCCCAAGGTAACCTTTATGACCGTGTTCCCTGAAAAAGGGATCTATAAGGTGTGGGGCCAATTTCAGCATGATGGCAAAGTATTTACCGTTCCATTTGTGATAGATGTAGCAAAATAATAAAAAATCCCTTCTCCGTATTATAAGAGTCAATTTGGAAATGATTTTTGAAATTTATTACCGTGATGACCAAACCCCTCCGGAAGATTTAAAGAAAATGGTCTTCATTATGACGATGATGACCAAATCTCTCCGGAAAAACAAAGAAAGTGGTCTTCATTATGGCGATGATGACCAATTCCCTCCGGAAAACCAAAGATAGTGGTCTTCATTATGACGATGATGACCAAACCTCTCCGGAAAAACAAAGATAGTGGTCTTCATTATGGCGATGATGACCAATTCCCTCCGGAAAAGCAAAGATAGTGGTCTTCATTATGACAATGATGACCATATCCCTTCAGGAAACCAAAGAAAGTGGTCTTCATTATGGCGATGATGACCAAATCCTTTTGTTTGGTACACTTATTAAAAACCTCCTGAAAATCGAAACCCCTTCTCGTCTTCGAGAAGGGGCTTTACTTTTATTATTAATACATTTCAGAAGTTGTTTTTGCCTGCATATGAAGCAATAAGTAGTCAGGACCGCCTGCTTTGGAGTCAGTACCAGACATATTAAAGCCGCCAAATGGCTGATAGCCAACAATCGCTCCAGTACAAGAACGGTTGAAGTATAGGTTACCCACATGGAAGTCTTCACGAGCTTGCTCTAGGTGTTCACGATTCGTTGTGATTACCGCACCAGTTAAGCCATACTCTGTGTTGTTGGCAATTTCAATAGCATGAGTGAAATCTTTCGCTTTTGTAAATCCAACTACTGGACCAAAGATTTCTTCCTGCATAATACGTGCATCTGGAGCAAGGTCCGCAATAACAGTTGGTTTGATGAAGTAACCTTTTGAATTGTCGCCTTCGCCGCCAGACATTAACTTCCCTTCTTGCTTGCCGATTTCAACGTATTCCATGATTTTCTTGAACGCATTATTGTCGTTCACCGGACCCATGTATGTTCCTTGCTCTGTAGGATCACCAACCGTTAATTGGTTCGTTAATTCAACCACACGGTTCAAGACGGTATCATAAACATCCTCAACGATAACTGCACGTGAACATGCTGAACATTTTTGACCTGAGAATCCAAATGCACCCGCAACAATTGATTGTGCTGCAAGCTCAAGGTCTGCTTCACTATCAACGACGATTGTATCTTTACCGCCCATTTCAGCGATTAAACGCTTCATCCATACTTGACCTGGGTTCACTTTTGAAGAACGTTCGAAAATGCGAAGTCCAACATCACGTGAACCAGTAAAGCTGATAAAGCGGGTATCTTTATGGTCAACTAAATAATCGCCCACTTCGGCACCACTGCCTGGTACAAAGTTTAAGACGCCTTTAGGAAGACCTGCCTCTTCCATAACTTCTACAAACTTCGCTGCAACAACCGGTGTAGTAGAAGCTGGTTTTAATAGAACGGTGTTCCCAGACACAATCGCTGCAACTGTCGTACCAGCCATAATCGCCAATGGGAAGTTCCAAGGTGAAATGATAATTCCAACACCTAGTGGAATATAATTGTAACGGTTAAATTCGTTTGGACGGCTATTAACTGGCACACCATCTTTAATGGCCAGCATTTGGCGTCCATAATATTCAAGGAAGTCAATCGCTTCTGCTGTATCTGCATCTGCTTCTCTCCATGGCTTACCAGCTTCTTTTGTTAAAAGAGCAGAAAACTCATGCTTGCGGCGGCGAATGATCGTCGCTGCTTTAAAAAGTACATCTGCACGAACTTCCGCTTTTGTTTTTTTCCAAGTTTTAAACGCTTCAACGGCTGCTTGCATAGCTTTTTCAGCAAGTTCTTGGCTTGCTTTCGACACGCGGCCAATGACTTCTTCCGTATTGGAAGGGTTATAGGAAACGATTTTATCTTCAGTTTTGATTCTTTCTCCGCCAATAACTAGGTCGTAATCCTGACCTAAATAACTTTCAACTGTTTCTAATCCTTTTAGATAGGCCTGACGGTTTTCCTCAATTGTAAAATCTGTAAAGGGTTCGTGTTTGTAAGGTTGGACCATTTCTTAAACCTCCTATGTATTAAAAACGTTTACAATCCACTTTTCATTCTAACATGTTTCATTTCTTTGTAGCAATTGATAGTCAATTCTAAAAAATAGAAGGGTTTCCATTCTATAAAAGGTAGTGGAATTCTCTCTTTTAGTGAATTTTTCTCAAATTTTGTTATTTTTCTATGTACATCCCCTTCTAATTACTCTGAAATCGTAGAGAAATATATTCTATCGGCGAATTATTAGGTTCAATCGGCGAATTTCTGTATTCAATCAGCGAATATTCTGGTTCAATCAGCGAATCGAAATAAAGGCCTAAATTCAAACATAAATGGGGTTGCAACTAAAAAAAAAGATGTAATAAATCCAACAACTAATACTTAGTCCATACCTCTATTAAGAATTAATCAAACGATTGATTAGTTTATTTAACTTTTTTTAATTACCCTGATTTATCATAGTCTCAACACGATTTAACCAATCGTTTGATTAGTTTCCCATTTTTCTAAATAAAAGCAGATGTACCATGGCCTCATGTACATTTAATCAATCGTTTGATTAGTTTTCCTAATTTCCTAAAAAAAGCAGATGTACCATGGCCTCATGTACATTTAATCAATCGTTTGATTAGTTTTTTGACCCATGCTTGGATAAAAAAAAAGACCCAGCATAATGCCGGATCTTATTGATAAATATGGACAAATGGTTCGGTTTCATTCGCCTTGCGGACAATCAAGGCTTCAGGTCCATCTACAGAAGTAACACTTACCGAAACGGATAAATACTTAGGAAAATGTTCCATGACAAGTCCGGTTACATATTGCGCAAACCCAATCCCTTCCGTTTTTCCATAGAATTGAATGGGGATATTAATATTCAAATCCTGCAGTTGACCTCCGATATAAAAGGCTCTGCCGATTACACCATTATAATTAGGAAAGTACTCTTCTACATCCTGCTTAAAGTTTAAAAATGCGGTCAAATCATCACGGTGTGCATCCTTTGCAGCAGTGGATGGGAAAAGAAAGTACTTTTCATCTACCTTTTCCCAGCTGTTTAAGGCTGCACTGCCTTCGTCGACAGTGGCATAAGTAATAAAGTTACCAGGAACAACGGATGATTTACTTGCCTGTTCAAACAAGGCAATCGTAATCGGAACATTCTTTAAGCTTTTTATGTTCCTCATGCGTTTCACTACTTCTGCTGCAATTTTCTTTCCTTCCCTGACCAATTCTGAATGAGGGATTTTTTGTTCAAAGGTATCTCCGTCTGCTGTTTTCTTATAATAATAAACAGAATTTAAAGCAAGGCCAATCGTCACACCACCAAGCGTTACATTCCCTTTATCATTTTTTATTAAATAGTCGTGCTCTAAGATATGGGCTAAATAAATCGGTGAACTCGGTTCACCCTTTTTACCAGTATCCAAAGGATTTAAGCCGATGTTGTCAGCCTCTTTTAGTTCTTTATCATTTAATTGCTTTTTGGTAAATTTCCGGTTTAGCCAAAGTCTGATGGTCTTTTCCTTGATTTCCTGTCCTTCACGAAACAAATATTTTTCGGTATCAAACGAATTTTGGGCAATTCGCATTAACCCCATTTCAAACTCGTTTAAGTCATATCTTGTATTAATATTATTAACAACCAATCCGCGTGCTTCCCCTGGTTCAAATGGCAATATCGTCCGATAATAGCTGTCCGAAATATTATACTTTGGAATAATTGCCTTCCCTTCTACTTTCTCCTTTGTTTGCACCGTTTCATTTTGCTTCTCAAAATTTGGTGCACAGGCACTCAGCAAAAAGACAAGGGAGAGAGCGAGCAATGAGAGTTTTCTCACGTCGATACACCTCTTATTTATTTAATTCAGCTAGGAGTTTCTCCTCGTCCCACACTTCAATTCCTAGTTCTTGTGCTTTAGTTAATTTTGACCCCGCATCCTCACCAGCAATGACAAGATGTGTCTTTTTGCTGACACTGCCCGCCACATTTCCGCCAAGCGCTTCGATTTTATCCTTGGCTTCATTTCTGGATAATTGTTCAAGCTTTCCAGTGAGAACCACTGTTTTACCTGCAAAAATAGAGTCGGACTCATCAGCAGCTACGGGTCGTGCACCCTTATATTCCATATTGACTCCGGCAGCGGCTAATTCGTTGATTAACTCGACTGCTTCTTCTTTTTCAAAATAGGCGACAATCGAATCCGCCATTTTATCACCGATTTCATTAATGGCCAGTAAATCATCTTTAGAAGCCTGTGCGAGTTTGTCCATTGTACCAAATTGTTGCGCGAGCGTCTTGGCAGCCTTGGCCCCTACATGACGAATTCCTAAACCAAATAAAAGCTTTTCTAATGAATTTTCTTTTGAGTTTTCGATGGCTTTGATTAGATTAGTTGCTGATTTCTCACCCATTCTTTCTAAGGCTAACAGCTGTTCACGGGTCAGCTTGTAAATGTCAGCGACATCTTCAATTAACTTTTCTAAAAAGAGCTGGCTAATTACTTTTTCCCCTAGGCCTTCAATGTTCATTGCCACTCTGGAAACAAAATGAATTAAACCTTCTCGAAGTTGTGCCGGGCATTTAGGATTGATACAACGCAAGGCTACTTCGCCTTCCAAACGAACAAGTTCGCTCTCACATTCAGGGCAATGCGTAGGCATATGGAATTCCACTTCTTCTCCTGTACGCTGATCAGCCAAGACATTAACTACCTCAGGAATGATATCGCCCGCTTTTTTAACAACGACTTTGTCGCCTAGTTTAATATCTTTTTCACGGATTAAATCTTCGTTATGCAGGGAGGCACGTTGGACGGTTGTCCCTGCCACTTTAACTGGCTCAAGAATTGCCGTTGGGGTAATCACACCGGTTCTGCCTACACTTAATTCGATATCTAAAAGGGTCGTCACTACTTCTTCTGCAGGGAATTTAAAAGCAATCGCCCAACGCGGACTTTTTGCTGTTGTCCCAAGTGCTGCCTGGTGGGCGTAAGAATTTACTTTAATAACGATCCCATCAATTTCATAGGCAAGATGTGGGCGCTTCTCCACCCAGCTGTTGACATAATCAATGACTTCATCAATGGAAGAGCATTTTCTTCGCTCCTGATTGGTTTTAAAACCGAGACGATCCAGGTAATCTAGACCTTCACTATGCGAATCGATCCCGCTGTTTTCACTAATATTACCGATACCATATAAAAAGACATCTAGCCTTCTAGATGCAGCTATTTTTGGATCTAGTTGTCTCAGCGACCCTGCTGCTGCATTTCTTGGGTTCGCAAATAGCTCCTCGCCACGTTCTGCTCGTGCTTGATTCAAAGCTTCAAACGAACGTTTTGGCATATAGGCTTCCCCGCGGACCTCCATCGACACAATTTCACGCAGACGGAGAGGAACGGATTTAATCGTTTTTATATTAGCGGTAATATCTTCACCAATGGTCCCATCTCCACGGGTTGCTCCTTGGATAAAAAGTCCATCTTCGTATCTTAATGAAACAGCAAGTCCATCTATTTTCAACTCACAAACATAGGAAAAATCATCACCGACCGCTTGACGGATACGGCGGTCAAAATCCTTTAAGTCTTGTTCGTTAAAGGCATTGCCAAGACTAAGCATCGGTGTACGATGCTCCACCTTTTCAAACACATCAAGAACCGTACCGCCAACCCTTACGGATGGGGAATCTGCCGTTTTTAATTGTGGAAACTGTTCCTCAAGCTCCAATAACTCTTGCATTAATTGGTCATATTCAGCATCTGGTACGGAAGGTTTGTCTAACACATAATATTCATAGCCATAGTGGTTTAGCTGGCTGCTTATTTCTTCAATTCTCTTTTCTGCAGTTTGAAGGTCCATATATCCAGTCCTTTCTGAAAGGATTTTCATGAGCAGCTCCTGAGCGGCTCATGAAGCTTTTCTCTCTAGGTATTTATGCTTTCGTAATCGGAGCAAATTTGGCTAACAGACGTTTGATTCCAACCGGGCTCGGGAAAGCAATATCGAGTTCCGTTCCTTCCCCTTGTCCTTTTACGCTGACAACAGTTCCGGTGCCCCATTTTCCGTGCTGGGCTTTATCGCCAACCTTCCAGCCGACTTCCTCTCCAGCAGATGAAGCGGAAACGGGCCGCATAACTGGTTTTCTTGCCGAAGCAGGTGTACTAAATGATGTTTTTGGCATTCCGAATGAGGCGCTCCGCGCAGAACCAAATGTTTTACCAGTTGAGCCAAATGGCGAACTCAGCTTTTTCTCTGCCGGTTCAACTCCCTCGATCAGGTCCGCAGGGATTTCCTTAATAAAGCGGGAAGGCGGGTTCATATTGGTTCTTCCAAATAATGTCCGCATTTGGGCATTGGTCAGGAACAGTGTTTGCTCCGCTCTAGTGATTCCTACATAGGCAAGACGGCGTTCCTCTTCCATTTCTACTTCTTCCATCAATGAACGGCTATGCGGGAAGACGCCCTCTTCCATTCCAATTAAGAAAACAACTGGGAATTCCAAACCTTTTGCCGAGTGAAGGGTCATCAGCGTAATCGAATCAACTTTCTCCTGAGTATCTTCATCGAGTGCATCAATATCAGCAACTAGTGCCAAATCAGTTAAAAAGGCTACTAGACTCTTATCTTCACTTGCATCTTCAAAACTTTTCGTCACCGATAATAATTCCTCAAGGTTTTCGAGGCGGCTTTGCGCTTCCAGCGATTTCTCCGCCTTCAGCATTTCACGGTACCCCGTTTTATCTAGCACTTCTTCAACCAGTTCTGTGACAGAAAGATACTCTTGCATATTCGTATAATTACCAATTAAATCGCGAAATTCCCGTGCTGCCTTCGTAATTTTCGGACTTAGTCCTAATAATTCAACAGACTCAAGCGCTTGGTAGATCGATAAGTCATGCATATCAGCAAAATTGGCGATTTTATCGAGTGAGCTTGATCCAATTCCGCGTTTTGGCACATTGATAATCCGGCGTAAGCTGATATCATCATCAGGATTCGAGATTAACCGTAAATAAGCAAGCATGTCCTTAATTTCTTTTCTGTCATAGAACTTTGTCCCGCCGACGATGGAGTATTCGATATTTGATTTAAGAAGTACTTCCTCCATCACACGGGACTGAGCGTTCGTGCGATAAAGAATGGCAATGTCGGTCAATTTGCGCTCATTATTCCGAGTTAATTCTTTGATTTTCCCAGCAACGAATTGCGCTTCGCTCTGCTCGCTGTCGGCTCGGTAATAAACCAGCTTATTCCCTTCTGGGTTTTCAGTCCAAAGATTCTTCGCTTTTCGGTTCAGGTTGTTTTCGATCACTTTGTTGGCAGCTAAAAGAATCCTTTTTGTAGAGCGGTAGTTTTGCTCTAGTAAAATAACTGTTGCATTTGGATAGTCTTTTTCGAACGAAAGGATATTAGCAATGTCCGCTCCGCGCCATCTGTAAATGGATTGGTCTGAATCCCCGACTACGCATAAATTTCTAAAACGACTTGCCAATTGTTTTACGAGTAGATATTGGGCTTTGTTCGTATCTTGATACTCATCGACATGAATATATTGAAATTTCCGCTGATAATATTCGAGAACATCCGGAACGCGTTTGAATAATTGAATTGTCATCATAATGAGGTCATCAAAGTCTAGTGCCTGATTTTTTCGTAATCGCTTCTGGTATTCCTCATACACATTAGCGACGACATCTTCAAAATAGCCTCCGCCTGCTTTCTTATATTCCTCTGGATCAATCAATTCATTTTTTGCGGAACTAATCGACCCTAAGATGGCACGTGGATCAAATTTCTTCGGATCAATATTTTTTTCCTTTAGGATTGTCTTCACTACGGATTGCTGATCAGTTGAATCAAGAATTGTAAAATTACGATTAAAACCGATTCGGTCAATATCCCTGCGTAAAATCCTTACACACATCGAGTGAAAGGTGGAAATCCAAATCTCTTCGGCTGCTCCGCCCATCATTTTCCCAATCCGTTCTCTCATTTCTCGAGCGGCTTTATTTGTAAATGTAATCGCCAAAATATTATAAGGATTCACCCGCTTTTCAACAATTAAATAGCCAATACGATGGGTAAGCACTCTTGTCTTACCACTTCCGGCTCCGGCCATTAGTAACAGCGGCCCATCGGTTGTTTTAACAGCACTTTGCTGTTCTGGATTGAGTCCATTTAATAGCTTATCACTTAAATATTGCATATAATCCACCACCATAACAAACATATGTTCTTATTTTTATCTTAACGTTTTTCCTCGACATAAGCAATGATCTACCGATTAATCTTCACAGTTTCTAATGCTAGATCAAATTTTTCATAAATCGCATTTCCGACGACTATGACATCTGCATGTTTGGCCATCTCTTTAGCTTGTTCGATGGTTGAAATTCCGCCGCCATAGAAAAGGATCGTCTTCTCAAGCGATTTTTTCACGTCAGCAATCAGGTTTAGATCCCCATATTTACCGCTATATTCTATATAAAAAATCGGAAGGTGAAACATTTTTTCAGCCATAACCGCGTAGGCAGTTACTTCTTCATTTGTTAATTCGGTATTTGCATTTGTCAATTTTGCAGCTTTGCATTCTTCGTTCAATATGCAATAGCCCTCCATGACAATTTCTTCCCAATCCATGATTTCACCAAATTCCTTAACGGCTTGGTGGTGAAGTCCAGTAATCCATTTGGGATCACTGCTATTTAGGATGGTTGGAATAAAGTAAAGGTCGAACCCTGGTGTAACTGTCTCAATCGTTGACACTTCAAGGACACATGGCACCGAATATCGACGAATTCTAGCCATTAAATCGAGGACATTTTCTAGTGTAATCCCATCTGTACCACCTACGATTATTGCATCCGTTCCAGACTCACAGATGATTTCTAATTGATCATCCGATAGTTCTTTATTTGGGTCGAGTTTGAACACATGCCGCCACTCGCGAAAATCATACATCAAAAATATCCTCCCACATCATCAATTCCATTACACCATTATAGCACTAGCTGAATCGATAAAAAAACAATACAGTAAATCTAAATTTAACCAAATTAAAAAGCGGAAGCGCCTTGTTCAGGGGCACGAGTCTAGACGAGCCGGCGTGAAGGTTGCTTTTTTACCTTAAGGACGGATTGGCTTATGAGCCCCTAGGCGCTGGAGCTGGATTCAAAAAAAAGAAAAACCGAAGAGCATTCTCTCCGGCTTGTTTATTCTTGTTCAGTTAAAGTGTTATTGTTCTTTACTCGTTCAAGCACCATTTCATACGTATCATTCCCATAGTTCAAACAACGTTTTACCCGTGATATGGTAGCTGTGCTCGCTCCGGTTTCTGTTTCAATTTTGTGATAGGTATTCCCTTCGCGAAGCATTCTTGCCACATCCAGACGCTGTGCTAAAGATTGTATTTCATTAATCGTGCATAAATCATCAAAAAAGCGATAGCATTCTTCAAGATCTTTTAATGAAAGAACGGCCTGAAATAATTGGTCAAGTTCTTTTCCACGTAATTTATTAATTTGCATTTTATTACCCCTTTAGTTGTTAAAAGTGACTATTAATTAAGCGAAATGCTCTTTTCGAGACCTGGATCGGTTGGCACTACATTGATCCATGTTTTCCCTTGTACCAGTGGAACTTCTGCTCCATTTTTGACTGGAACAATTTCTCCGTTCTTATTCTTCCATTCCACTTGATTGACCTTACCCTTTTGCAGCAGATATGCTTTGCCGCCAGACTTAAAATCAATTTCCCTTCGCCCGTATGAATCGATAAACCGATGCTTAGCTTCAATAATAAATATATTATCAACTAACATAGGCTCTTTCGTATCCAAATCAACCATTAGCTCATCGCCTGAAAAGCGCTTATATTTGCCAGAGGCTGTATCAAATTCAAACTTGGAGTTGGAAATGCCGCCATTAGAATACTTAATCTTCACAGATTTTGCTTCAGCACCAGTAATACTCTTCGTTTCTTCCTCTGTTAAAAACGTAAATGCGGCGGGATCTTTTTCCATCGAATATTTCTTTTGCTTTGCACCTTTTAAAATATTTTCATACGTAATATAGGAGTTATGAGGTGCTTTACGGGTCTTCGAACGTTTAAAAAGCGTCCCGTCATAGACCATACCATTAAGGTTATCAATATAGTTACTATTAAGGAGTTTCTTTGCCTCCGGGCTATATCCATGCGCAATGTAGAGAGCGTTAAGTCCCTTGGCTAAGAAAATATAATAGTCTCTTGCACTTCTTACAGGACCGATATTCTTAGGTTTTTCACTCTGGAAGACGGCGAGAAAGCGTGTAATATCCCCTTCAGCAAGAATTTCATAAATAAAATCCGCTTTGGTTAGACCTGATTGTGGTCTTGCCTTTGGGTGGTTATTAACCATAACAGCTACAGCTCTGGTATCAGTACTTGTTTTAGCCCCCACCCCTGTTAATGGATAAAAATAGGGGTCGACTGGTTTCTCTTCAGGTTGCTGAGTCTCTGTTTGTGTTACTGTTTTTTCCTTCTTAACAGGTTCCTTTTCCTTTTTTTCATTACTACAGCCAGAAAGTAGTAACAGGAAAGCTAACACGAATACAGCCCATTTTTTCACTTTCATGAACACCCCTATTTACTTTCATTTTACTTTCACACTTTAATCCTTTACTCACTTACAGTTTAACGCATTATTGACGGAAAGAGTACTGTTTTATTCATTACATCGTACATTCCCTGTGGAGTAATCCGAATATAAGGCAAATGTGTCGCAGAAAAGAAAGCAAGACTGTAAATAGGATCAGAAAATCCGTAACCCCGCTCTCTCAGCTCAATCAGCAGCTGTTTTTCTTGGGAGATTAGCTCTTTAATCGGAACGTTTGACATAATTCCATGTAAAGTTAATGGAAGCTCGCAAACTACTTGACTATTTTCAACCATCACAATACCGCCGCCTAATTCTTTCATTCTATTAAAAGCATGAAGCATATCTTGTTTATTTTTACCTATTAAAATAATATCTCCTGTGTTGGAATAGGAACTTGCCAATGCCGATAAGTTGTTAGCAAATCCTTTTAATAATGTATTAATTCTCCACTTCCCATTTCTGTCCATCAGGGTAAAATAGCATTCATCATGATTCGAAGATAGTTCATCTCCTGAAGCATCGATCGAAATCGAATAGGGCTTGGTGATGACGGCGTTTTCCATCTTGATTCCAAATGGCATCGAAAATTGCAAATCATCTAAAGTCAAGTCCCAATCCACTTCCAATGGTTTTAGTCCATATTCGTCCCATGTAATTGGAGGATAGGCATCCGCAATTGGGTTTCCATCCCTTTTCACCCATTTCCCTTTTGCGAGAACGGATTTAGGTGTTGGATCCTCAATACTCGTTAAGAAGTTAATATTGGCTACCCGGCCAGTGGCAATTGTACCATGGAGATGATCAATCTTGTAATAACGTGCAATGTTTACCGTTGCCATATTATAAGCATCAATGACTGGAATACCTTTTTCAATGGCAATGCGAATCGTCGTATCAGTGACTCCCTGCTCGTAAAAAGTCGAGGAAGCACCGTCTGTATTTAGCATTAATCGATCATAAGCATCAATACCCATACGTTTCATATCGTCTAATATATTTGGTAAATCCGGCCGAATCGAGGAATGCCTTAATGACACCATATACCCCTGCATTAAGCGATTGTATACCTCTTCACCCGTCATCGCTTCGTGGTCACAGTCTGCCCCAAGCAGCATCATTTTTGCCAATGTCTTTTCTGAAGCTCCAGGGAAATGCCCTTCAATTTGCTTGCGCATCCGTTTCGCTTCTTGGATCCAATGGAGCATCATATCATCACCGTCAAGCAGTTTCGGCCAGCCTGTTAATTCCCCGCCCTGCAGGACCGCATCGTGCTCAAGCCATGATTTAACATTACTATGTGAAAAGATCTCTTCTTCATTCAAAATTTCAGTTTGAGGATCAAAACGGCTCCACCAAAACATAGTGGTTGGAATCGAACGGAGATCTTTCAATAATGAAAACGCTTTCGTTTTATTTAAATGTAAAATAAGAGCCATATTATCATTGATTAACGTTGTCGTCCCAAACTGGGATGCATATGCTGCAAGCGTTAGGGGATTATATAATTGAAACGGATGAGCATGTGGTTCGATATAACCGGGAACAAGAATCTCATTGGTACAGTCGATGATTTCACAGTTATCAAGTTGAGTTGGCAAGTTTTCGCCCACATAAATAATCCGATCTTCATATATCCAAATATTCGCTCTCAACCACTTTCGAAACGTCTGATTTAAGTACAAGGCGTTTTTCAATAAAATGGTTGGAGACGCTTTTCCATCCAAAATGGAAACATGCATGCGTAAGTGTTTGTTTTTCCAGCGGTAGCGTTGTTCCAGCATACGTCTTCCTCCCTTTTTCAAAAAAACTATCTATATAATAATAAGTTGATTTAACAACAAAGAAAGCCCTTTCAAAAAATACTTTAGATACTATACTATCATATTTTGCTGTTTAACGCATTAAAGAATTGATAATAATTGTATATATTTTGTGAAGGAGTGAACATAATGAATGTGAGACCAAATATCAGTATTATTAATGCTTTAATCCGCATCACCATTGGATTAACGATTCTTTCTTGGACAACCTCTAAGCTTGTCAAACACCCTTGGCGCGATTCTTATTTATTTGTTGCTATGTGCGGGGCCATGAAGGTGGCCGAAGGAATTGTCCGCTTTTGCCCGCTTACTGCCTTATTTGAAAAATGCCAATGCATGATTTCTGAGCACGATCAGGCAATGGATTCAATGGACGGGATGGAAGGGTTAACTAACCAAAATGGCGAAGAAATGGTACCTTATAATCCAACTTAAAGTGAATTTATGGCTTTTTGGATAGTCTTTGTAAATATTTTCAAGTTTTTGTAACAATAATTTAAAATTTGGTTGAATAATCTGGTAATTTGTAAAAATAGTTCAACCTATGGTTGAAAAATCAAATATTTCGTATAAATAATTTGTAAAAAAACAAATTTACGCTTTTTTGAAGCAAAAAAAGAGGGCTGACCATCAGCGGTCAGCCCTCCATAGGAGTTGAGTATTCATGTTTTGGGAGTATCTAACGGATATGTCGTTTGTTTTAATTGCCATTATTGGCAGCATCGTGGCACTTCTTTATACATTTATCCGTTGAAGCGGTAAAGGACGTGCTCGTTAACTCTTCACGGGGTGGATTGCTTTTGCCCCGATATCTCTTCGATAAAAAACACCAGAAGACGTTAACTTTTCAAGTTCATGATACACTTTTTCGCGTGCCTCCACTATATTCTCAGCCTTAGCACCAACAAGAAGCACCCTGCCTCCTGCAGTCACAAACTCACCTTCCGCATTTCTAGCGGTTCCAGCATGAAAAGTAAACACCTCTTCGGAATTAAATTCAGTCAACCCAGTTAGCACTGCCCCTTTTTCATAGGCTTCAGGGTATCCTTTTGCCGCAACTACAGTACCAATCATTGTTTGCTCATCCCACTCTAAAACCGGGGTTCTACCAGCTAACAATTCCAAGATGACTTGAACAAGATCCGATTTTAATCTTGGTAAAACAACTTGTGTCTCAGGATCACCAAAACGGGCATTAAATTCAATCACCTTTGGTCCATCTATAGTTTTGATCAAGCCGGCATAAAGAACTCCGCAAAAACTTCTTCCTTCTTGGACCATTGCTTTAGCTGCCGGAAGAAGGACCGTTTCAACCGCAGTTTGAATCGTCTCAGCACCAATTTGTGGAACAGGGGAATAGGCTCCCATTCCGCCTGTATTTGGACCAAGGTCCCCATCATAGGCACGTTTATGATCTTGAGCGATTTCAAGTGGGACGACGACCTCTCCATTTACAAACGCCATCAATGAAAATTCTTCACCTGCTAAAAACTCTTCAATTACCACCCGAGAAGAGGCAGCACCAAATTTTGCATCAACTAGCATTTCTTCTATGCTGGAAAGCGCCTCTTCTTTCGTGAGCGCAACCGTGACACCTTTTCCTGCAGCCAATCCGTCTGCCTTAATGACAATCGGTGCCCCTTTTTCTTCGATATAATTTCGGGCTTCTTCATAGTTAGTGAACACAGCATAGTCAGCGGTAGGAATTTTATATTTCTCCATTAGTTCTTTTGCAAATGACTTACTGCCTTCAATCTCGGCTGCGTTAGCACGCGGACCGAATACAGCCAAACCAGCTGCTTCAAATTTGTCCGCCAATCCTTCAAGCAAAGGAACTTCAGGCCCAATGATCGTCAGGCCAACACGGTTTTCCTTGGCAAATTGAAGCAGTAATTCATGTTCTGACTCTTCAATCGAGACAAGCTCCGCTACATCGGTCATTCCGACATTCCCCGGTGCAACAAATACTTTTTCTACATTCACGCTTTCACTTACTTTTCGGCAAATCGCATGTTCTCTACCGCCGCGGCCGATAATCAGTACGTTCATTCGAATGCCCTCCAACCGATTAATGTTTGAAATGTCTTACGCCCGTAAATACCATGGCGATTCCATATTCATCTGCTTTTTTAATTGAATCTGCATCACGGATTGATCCACCTGGTTGAATAATCGCTGTAATACCAGCTTTTGCAGCTGCTTCAACGGTATCGTCCATTGGGAAAAAGGCGTCGGATGCAAGGGCTGCTCCCTCTGCTTTTGAACCAGCTTGCTTAAGGGCAATTTCCGCTGCTCCAACTCGGTTCATTTGTCCTGCTCCAATCCCGATTGTCATATCCTCTGAAGTCACAACAATGGCATTGGATTTCACATGTTTAACAACCTTCCAGCCCAGCTTCAATGCTGCCCATTCCGCATCTGTTGGTTGTCGTTTCGTTGCAATCGTAACATTCGCGTCTTCCAACGTGTAACGGTCCTGCTCTTGAACGAGCAATCCGCCTTCAATTGTAGTCATCTTAAACTCAGGCTTTTTGGCATCATTAAATGGAATGGTTAACAGGCGCAGATTCTTTTTCGCTGTTAAAATCGTTAACGCTTCTTCAGAGAAAGATGGCGCAATAATAATTTCTAAGAAAATTTCATGAAGCTTAGCAGCTGTTTCGGCATCCACTTCCCGGTTAAAGGCAATAATTCCGCCAAAAATCGAAACAGGATCGGCCTCAAATGCTTTTGTAAATGCTTCAAAACCAGTTTCACCTGTTCCTACACCGCATGGGTTCATATGCTTTACAGCTACTGCAGCTGGTGCTGAAAACTCTTTAACAATCTGCAGGGCTGCATCAGCATCATTAATATTGTTATAGGAAAGTTCTTTTCCATGAAGCTGAACCGCATTGGCAATCGAGAACGTCGAACCAAGTGGCTTCTTGTAAAAAGCAGCTTTTTGATGTGGATTTTCTCCATAACGAAGTGTTTGTTTTAATTCGTAGGTTACCGTTAATGTCTCTGGATTTTCTTCTTCTGATAAATTGGTCATGTATTCAGCAATTAAGGCATCATAAGCTGCTGTATGACGGAATACTTTAGCAGCAAGCTTTCTTCTCGTTTCAAACGTTGTTGTGCCATCAGCCTTTAATTCGTCAATAACCGTCTGGTAATCAGTTGGATCGACAACTACAGTTACATATTGATGGTTTTTTGCAGAAGCGCGCAGCATGGTTGGTCCGCCGATATCAATGTTTTCAATCGCATCTGCTACGGTTACATCTGGCTTTGCAATGGTTTGCTGGAATGGATAAAGATTGACACAAACGAGTTGAATCGCTTGAATTCCATGCTCGTCTAGCTGCTGTTGATGGTTAACATCATCTTGTTTCGCAAGCAAACCGCCATGAATGAATGGATTTAATGTTTTCACACGACCTTCTAAGATTTCTGGAAATCCGGTTACATCACTCACACTAAGAACAGGAATTCCCTGTTCCTGTAGAGCTTTTTTCGTGCCTCCCGTAGAAATCAGTTCGTATCCTAGGCTGACTAACTCCTTGGCAAATTCCGTAATTCCATTTTTATCAGAAACACTAATTAACGCTCGCTTTTGTGTCATTGAGTACATCTCCTTGTGTCAATAGCATTTGAAGTATGGATGGATAAAGCTTGTGTTCGCTTTTCTGGATTTTTTGCTGCAGGCTTTCTCTTGTCTCATTTTCGTCAATTCGAACCCGTTCCTGAATGATAATTGGACCTGTATCCATTCCCTCATCAACATAATGGATAGTAATTCCGCTCCACTTCACTTGAGCTGCCAATGCCTGCCCAATCGCATCCTTCCCCGGAAAAGCAGGAAGCAATGATGGGTGGACATTGACGATTCTTCCTTTATACTCAGCTAACAATTTCGGGCCAATCAAACGCATGTATCCTGCCAGGACAATGAATTCTACACCATAAGCCTTTAATTGGGCTAAAATTTCTTCTTCATAATGTTCCTTACTAGGATAATCCTTTGCGCTAAAAACTAAACTTGGAATCCTCGCTGCTCTGGCTCTTTCAATCGCAAGAGCGCCTGGTTTGTCACAAACTAAAAGAGAAATGTCGGCATCAAGGTCGCCAGCTTGAACTACATCAATAATTGCTTGAAAATTACTGCCGCTCCCTGATGCAAACACCGCTATCTTTTTCATAGGCGGCCACCATTAGCCTTGATGCTAATTCCTTGATTACTGGTTACAACGCCAATTTCAGAAGCAGTTTCCCCAGATTGTCTAAAGTGTTCTAACACGTCCGCTGCATCTTCAGGATTCACAGCAATTACCATACCAATACCCATGTTAAAAATATTATACATCTCTTGATAATCAATTTGTCCATGGGAAGAGATCAATTTAAAAATAGGTGGGATCTCCCAGCTTTTTTCATTCAACTCGGCTCCTAGACCTTCTGGTAACATCCGAGGAATATTTTCAATAAACCCGCCGCCCGTAATATGAGCCATTCCCTTTAGCTGGAACTTTTTCAATGCGGACAAAATCGGTTTTACATAAATTTTTGTAGGCTTGAGTAATTCTTCTCCTAATGTACAGCCAAGTTCATCGACAAAATCCAGTAACGACCAGTCATTAAACACTTTACGAACCAATGAATAACCGTTGCTGTGAATGCCGCTTGAGGCTAAGCCAATCAGGACATCACCTTCCTGAATGGTTTCACCAGTGATAAGCTGTGATTTCTCACAGGCACCAACCGTAAACCCTGCAAGGTCATACTCATTTTCACTATATAATCCAGGCATTTCCGCCGTTTCACCGCCAATAAGCGCACAGCCAGCCTGTTCACATCCGTCCGCAATCCCTTTTACGATTGCCTCAATTTTTCCAGGCTGTGCTTTGCCACAGGCAATGTAGTCAAGAAAGAACAAGGGCTCCGCCCCTTGAACAACAATATCATTGACACACATGGCGACCGCATCAATCCCAATCGTATCATGCTTATCCATCCAAAAAGCAATCATTAGTTTCGTGCCCACCCCATCGGTGCCTGACACCAAAACAGGTTCTTTTAATTGCAGTGCAGATAAGTCAAACATACCGCCAAATCCACCTAGGCTGCCAAGGACACCAGCCCGGGCTGTTTTTTGAACATGCTTTTTCATTCTCTCGACTGCTTCATAGCCGGCTTCGATATTAACTCCTGCTTGTTTATATGCATTTGCCACGCTGCTCGCTCCTTCCTACTTCTGATAATAATATTGGAGTGTATCTGGATAAATTTCAGTTGGGTAATTCCCTGTGAAACAGCCTAGGCAATAGCCATTCGTGCCTTCTTGGCCTAAGGCATGCATCATGCCCTCCACACTGATAAAGGTTAATGAATCCGCTCCAATAAGTTCTCTTATTTCCTCCACACTTTTATCAGAGGCAATTAATTCTTCTTTTGTTGATGTATCTATTCCGTAAAAACATGGATTCTTAATAGGCGGGGAACTGATTACAACGTGTACTTCTGTCGCCCCTGCTTCTTTCAAGAGATTAACAATTCTTCTGCTCGTCGTCCCGCGCACAATTGAATCATCGACCATGATAACCCGTTTCCCTTCCACGACACCACGAACGGCCGAGAGTTTCATCTTTACCCCTTGCTCCCGTAACGATTGAGAAGGCTGGATGAAGGTTCTACCGACATAACGGTTTTTAATTAATCCCATTTCATAAGGAATCCCTGCTTCTTCGGCATACCCGATTGCCGCTGAGATACTTGAATCAGGAACACCGGTGACAACATCGGCTTCGATTGGTACCTCTATTGCTAATCTTTTACCCATATTTTTGCGGGCGGTGTGCACATTGATTCCTTGAATATTGCTGTCCGGTCTTGAAAAATAAATATATTCCATCGTACAAATCGCTTTTGTTGAACTAACAGCGAATTGTTCAGATACTAGCCCCTGATCATTGATAATTAATAGTTCTCCTGGTCGAATATCGCGAATATATTCTGCTCCAATGACATCAAAGGCACAGGTTTCCGATGCGACAACATAAGCATCACCCAGGGAACCAAGCGAAAGAGGTCTTAATCCGTGCGGATCTAGTGCCACCATTAATTCGGTTTCTGTCATGATTAAGTAAGCATATGCCCCTTTTAACATAGAAAGCGCGTTTTTGGCACGGTCTTTTGAATCGGAGTAGCCGCTTCTTTTCATTAGGTGCGCCAATACTTCAGTATCAGAACTTGTTTGAAAAATGCTCCCTTGAGCTTCCAACTGATGTTTTAATGAATTAACATTAACTAAGTTTCCATTATGGGCAAGCGCAAGACTCCCTGTTTGTGAATGGAACAAGAGCGGCTGAACATTCTCATAACCGCCGCCTCCTGCTGTTGCATAACGAACATGACCGATGGCTGATGTGCCTGTCAGTTCCTTCATCGCTTCCGTGGTAAAAATCTCAGCAACTAGTCCTTCACCTTTTACCCCTTTAAGCTGTTTGCCATCTGAGACCACAATTCCGGTCCCTTCCTGGCCGCGATGCTGCAGGCTGTGAAGTCCGTAATAGGTCAGCTGTGCTGCATCCTGGTGTCCCCAGACACCAAAGATGCCACACTCTTCATTTAATCCCTTGATTTCAGGTAGCATGGGATCGCCCCTTTCCAGGCCACTTTTAATTCTTCAATCGAAGCTTCAAGTACCGTTGACTCACCATTTGTGATTTGCAGTTTTGCTAAATCATTCACTGTTCCAATTTGTACTGCGTCTACTAAACTTTCAAACTCACTCTTATCTTCTGCTTTTACTGTTAAAAGAAAACGAGATTGTGTTTCACTGAATAAAGCTGACACTGAATTTCCAGCGATGTTTACTTCTGCACCGAGCTTTTCATTCGCGAAAAGACATTCAGCTAATGCAACCGCTAAACCGCCTTCTGATAAATCATGCGCGGATTCTACTACTCCTGCACGAATTGCAGCAAGAACCTGGTTTTGTCTTTCTTTTTCAATCGTTACATTTAATTCAGGGGCTTTACCGAATACTTTTCCGTTCAGAAGCTTTTGCAGCTCACTTCCGCCGAATTCATCCTTTGTTTCCCCTACTAAATAAATAAGGTCGCCGCTCTGTTTGAAGTGTTGCGTTGTAATATGATCAAGATCCGTTACTAAACCAACCATCCCTACTACGGGTGTCGGATAGATCGCTGTGCCGCTAGTTTCGTTATATAAAGAAACGTTTCCGCCGATAACCGGTGTCTCAAGGACACGGCAGGCTTCGCTCATACCATCGGCTGCTTTTTCAATCTGCCAGAACACTTCTGGCTTTTCTGGGTTACCGAAATTTAAGTTATCTGTAATCGCTAGAGGCTCTGCACCAGAACATACAATATTACGTGCTGCTTCAGCTACGGCGATTTTCCCGCCTACTTCCGGATCCAAATAGACATAACGTGAATTACAATCCGTTGTCATTGCCAGCGCTTTTCGTGTGCCGCGGATTCTTACAACCGCCGCATCAGAACCTGGTGAAACGACTGTGTTGGTACGCACCATGTAATCATACTGCTCATAAACCCATTCCTTGCTAGCTACAGTTGACTGGCTTAAAAGGCTTACTAATGTTTCTTTCAAATCGTCAATCTGAGGAACTTCGTTTTCCATCGCTTGGAATTCAGCAAAATAGCTTGGTTCTTTTGATGGCTTATGGTAAACCGGTGCTTCTTCCGCTAGTGCATCAGCCGGAACATCCGCCACGATTTCTCCATTATGGAATAGACGCATCTGTTTATCGCTAGTAACCTTTCCAATCCCTACGGCTTCTAAGCCGTATTTTTCAAAGAGCTCAACGATTTCCTGTTCTCTTCCCTTTTTAACAACGATAAGCATCCGTTCTTGGGACTCAGACAGCATCATTTCGTAGGCAGTCATTCCTGTTTCACGCTGCGGCACCAAGTCTAAATTCATCTCAATGCCCATTCCAGCTTTGCTGGCCATTTCTGCAGATGAACTAATAAGTCCGGCTGCACCCATATCTTGAATACCAACTAGTGCATCACAATGAATCAGTTCTAGGCAAGCTTCTAACAATAGCTTCTCCATGAATGGATCGCCAACTTGAACTGCTGGACGGTCTTCACTTGATTGTTCAGTTAATTCCTCAGAAGCGAATGTTGCACCATGGATACCGTCACGGCCAGTTTTTGCCCCAACATACATCACCGTATTTCCTTCACCATGTGCTTGCCCTTTTTTGATGTCTTTATGGTCAATTAACCCAACGCACATCGCATTCACTAACGGATTTCCATCATAGCAAGGGTCGAACTGGATTTCGCCGCCTACCGTTGGAATACCGATACAGTTTCCATAACCGGCAATCCCAGCAACAACCTCTTTGAATAAATAACGGACGCGGGCAGAATCTAGTTCACCGAAACGCAGTGAGTTCAACATTGCAATTGGACGAGCTCCCATTGAGAAAACATCACGGATGATCCCGCCTACACCCGTTGCTGCGCCCTGATATGGCTCAATTGCGGATGGGTGGTTATGACTCTCGATTTTAAAAACAACCGCTTGCCCGTCACCGATATCAACGATTCCAGCACCTTCCCCAGGTCCTTGAAGTACCTTTTCACCTGTAATAGGGAATTTTTTTAGAATAGGCTTTGAATTTTTGTAGCTGCAGTGTTCCGACCACATAACCGAGAAAAGACCTGTTTCGGTATAGTTTGGTGTGCGGCCAAGAATGTTTTCAACCATTGCAAATTCTTCATCGGACAAACCCATTTGCTGATAAATTTTTTCTGCTTTAATCTGAGTAGGATTTGGTTCAAGCGTTGACAACATGTGCTTCCCTCCAAGCTTTTACAATCGATTGGAACATCTTTAAACCATCGGCGCTGCCGAGCAATTCATCTACGGCTCTTTCCGGGTGTGGCATCATTCCAAGGACATTTCCTTTTTCATTGGTAATTCCTGCGATATCTGCAAGACTTCCGTTCGGATTCTGATTATAGGTAAAGACAATTTGATTATTTTCTTTCAAACTTGCAAGGGTTTCCTCGTCACAATAGTAGTTTCCTTCACCGTGGGCGACAGGGATGACAATGGATTCGCCTTTACTGTATACAGTCGTAAACATCGTCTGATTGTTTTCTACCTTTAACTCCACTGGCTTGCAAATAAAAGATAAGCTTTCATTACGTCTCATTGCACCTGGCAGCAACCCTGCTTCGAGCAGAATTTGAAATCCGTTACAAACGCCAAGGACCGGCTTTCCTGCTTCTGCCGCTTTAATGACTTCCTTCATGACATTACTAAATCTAGCGATGGCTCCCGTACGCAAATAGTCGCCATATGAAAAGCCGCCAGGAAGCAGAATTCCATCAAATTCATCTAAGCTTTCAGAATCATGCCAAACATATTCAACCTGCTCTCCGAGTTCATCTTGAATGGCATGGAACATATCAATGTCACAATTCGATCCAGGGAAGACGATTACTGCAAATTTCACAGAGTAACACACTCCTCTACTTCGTAACGGTAATCTTCGATAACAGGATTAGCTAAAAGATTGGTACAGATTTCATTGACTACTTCATTAATATCACGCTCAGACTTTTCAATCGTTAATTCCATATATTTACCGATGCGGACATCGGCTACTTCCTTATAGTTTAAAGAGTGTAATGAGTTGGTTACAGCTTTCCCCTGCGGGTCTAAAACACTTTCTCTTAATGTGACAAATACCTTTACTTTATACATGCTGACGTCCTCCCAATCTCGCTAAAATATTTTCATAGGCATCTGTTAAGCTTCCTAAATCACGTCGGAATACATCCTTATCGAGCTTTTCATTCGTTTCTTTATCCCACAGCCTGCAGGTATCAGGGGAGATTTCATCGGCTAGTAATATTGTGCCTTCGGCGTCTTTACCAAACTCAAGTTTAAAATCGATGAGACGTATGCCAAGGTCATTGAAAAAGCTTGCTAAAACGGTATTAATTTGGAGTGCCTTTTCTCGTAAAATTGCAGTCTCCTCGACAGTTGCCACTTGCAATTCAAGGATGTGATCAATTGTTAAGAGAGGATCACCTAGTTCGTCATTCTTCAGGTAAAACTCTACGATTGGAGTTGTTAACTCACGTCCCTCTTCGATTCCCAAACGATTGGCGAGGCTTCCTGCCGCAATGTTTCGTACAACTACCTCAAGCGGAATGATGGTAACTTTTTTCACTAGTTGTTCTATTTCGGATACACGTTCGATAAAGTGAGACTCAATTCCCTGTTCTTTAAGCTTTAAAAATAGCAAACTAGTAATCTCGTTATTTAAACGCCCTTTTCCAGTTATGTCGGCCTTCTTTTGTCCGTTATAGGCGGTTGCTGAATCCTTATACTCAACCAAAACAATCTGTTCATCGTCAGTTGAGTAAATTCGTTTTGCTTTTCCTTCGTATAAAGGTTTTTTCATTGGAAAACGCCTCCTGTTTTGCAATATTGGGAATCTTCAGAGTGAGGGAGGAGCGTAAGTGACCGAGTTCTCGCTTTTTTCTCGATATCGGTCACTTAGAACCTCTCTATGTTACTTTACACTTTTATTTTTCATGTCTTCGGTCACATAAAGCCTTATTCATTCAACCCTAAGCGGTCAAAAATGGTATCTACATGTTGCAGATGGTAGTTATAATCAAAGCAATCAGCAATTTCAGCTTCTGATAGCAGTGAAGTAATCTTTTCCTCTGCTTCAATCAAGCTGCGGAAAGGAACTTGTTTTTCCCAAGCTTCCATAGCCTTTGGCTGAACCGTATCATACGCTTCTTCACGTGATAAACCTTTATCAATTAGCGCAAGCAATACACGTTGGGAATAAATTAAGCCTAGTGTCCTGTCCATATTACGCTTCATATTCTCTGGATAAACCGTCAAGTTCTTCACAATGTTGCCAAAACGATTCAGCATATAATTCAAACCAATCGTTGCATCAGGCAGGATGATCCGTTCTGCTGATGAATGAGAAATATCGCGCTCATGCCAAAGCGGTACATTTTCATAGGCAGTAAGCATATACCCGCGAATTACACGAGCAATTCCTGTCATATTCTCGGAACCAATTGGATTCCGTTTATGCGGCATTGCCGAAGATCCCTTCTGGCCTTTTGCAAAGAACTCTTCGACTTCACGCGTTTCACTCTTTTGCAGCCCACGGACTTCAACAGCAAACTTCTCAATGGAAGTGGCAATCAACGCAAGAGTTGACATGTAGTGGGCATGACGGTCACGCTGTAGGGTCTGCGTGGAGATTGGTGCTCTTTGCAGTCCTAATTTTTCACAAACATACTGTTCTACAAACGGATTAATATTTGCATAAGTACCAACCGCTCCAGAGATTTTCCCAAACTCGATTCCCTCTGCTGCCTGCTTAAATCGCTCTAGGTTCCGTTTCATTTCTTCATACCATAGCGCAAGCTTTAAGCCAAAAGTTGTTGGCTCAGCATGGACCCCATGTGTCCGTCCCATCATGACAGTAAGCTTATGTTCAATTGCTTTATTTCTTAAAATCTCAATGAAGTTTTCCAGGTCCTTTTGTAATATCGCATTGGCCTGCTTTAAGATGTAAGATAGGGCCGTATCAACAACATCCGTCGACGTTAAACCGTAATGAACCCATTTCTTCTCTTCCCCTAATGTTTCAGATACCGCGCGGGTAAAAGCAACTACATCATGCCGTGTTTCTTCTTCAATCTCTTTAATGCGGTCAATATTGAAAGAAGCATTTTCGCGTAACTTCTTCACATCTTCCTTTGGGATGTCACCTAGTTCTGCCCATGCCTCACAGGCTAGTATTTCTACCTCAAGCCAGGCATTAAATCGGTTTTCCTCTGTCCAAATTGCTCCCATTTCCGGTCGTGTATAACGATCAATCATGTTTTATCCCCCGATCTTTTCTTTTACTGGTTTCCAGATGCTGCTCTCGTTAATTTCTGCAAGGGCATCCTCGACACTTTCACGCAAAATAGTCACATGCCCCATTTTTCGTTTTACTTTTGCTTCTTTTTTTCCATATAAATGAATCTTCCAGTCATTCAAGGCTGGTATTTCCTTATACAGTTGTTCAAGATGCTCTCCTAATAGGTTGACCATAACAGCCGGTTTTAATAGCCCCGTTTTCCCTAACGGCCAATTACAAATAGCCCGGATATGCTGCTCAAACTGTGACGTTTCGCAAGCTTCGATCGAAAAATGCCCAGAATTATGAGGTCGTGGTGCTAATTCATTAATATAAATGGTCCCATCATTAGTCAAAAACATTTCGACAGCAAGCGTCCCGACTAATTGTAACGAATCGGCCAGCTTATTTGCCAGCTGAACAGCTTCACTCTGTGAAACTTCTGATATTCTAGCTGGAACAATCGTTGTATCTAAAATATTTTCTTTATGAATGTTTTCAGCTACTGGAAAAAATGTTGTTTCTCCATCAAGCTTACGTGTCACGATCACTGATATTTCTTTTTCAAAAGGGATCCATTTTTCTAATACACAAGCCCCATGTTCCAGTAATGGTTCACCCTTTGACAAATCCTGCGGTGTTCTAATCACCAGTTGGCCCTTGCCGTCATATCCGCCTCTTGCCGTTTTCAGGACAGCCGGATATCCGATGTTATTTATTTTTAAAAATAATTCCTCGAGGCTGTTTACCACTTCATATGGTGCGACTTCTACACCTGCTTGTTGGATCGCTGCTTTTTCCTTAATCCTGTCCTGCGTGATTGTTAATAACCGCGGGCCTTGTGGTACATTTGCCTGGTTACATAACCACTCTAGTGTATCTGCATCAATGTTTTCAAATTCATAAGTTATGACATCACTAACTTCTGCTAATTTACGAATGGCTTCGCGATCATCATAAGCCCCAATGACCTCAATATCTGCAACCTGTCCGCACGGAGAGTCCGTCGTTGGTTCTAACACAGCAATCCGGAAGCCTTGAGCCTTTGCCGCTAGAGCCATCATTCTGCCAAGTTGGCCGCCGCCGATTATTCCAATCGTTGCTCCTGGTAAAATCGTTTTGTTAGACAAGTTGATCACTACTTTCTAATACTTCTTGTTTAGTGGCTTCTCTTCTTGCTTCTAATTTCCCGGCTAATTCAGCGTCACCCGTTGCTAGGATTTGAGCTGCTAGTAAACCAGCATTCGTTGCACCTGCTTTGCCTATTGCCACAGTAGCTACGGGCACTCCACCCGGCATTTGGACGATAGACAGCAATGAGTCTAACCCCTTTAAGGCCTGAGTTTGGACAGGAACCCCGATTACTGGCAAAGTGGTTTGGGCTGCTACCATCCCAGGAAGATGGGCCGCTCCGCCAGCTCCGGCAATAATTACCTTTAAACCTCTTTCTCTGGCCTCCTTCGCATATGTAAACATCAAATCAGGTGTCCGATGAGCAGATACCACCTTTTTTTCATAAGCAATTTCAAACTGGTCGAGAACTTCACACGTATGTTTCATTGTTTCCCAATCCGATTTACTTCCCATGATTACTCCAACAAGAATGGACATCGCAAATCCCCCTTTTTTCCCAAATAAAAAACCCGAAACAAATGGCTTCTCGTGTAAGAGAAAGCCATTTGTTCGGGCATAGTGGTAGTGGATACCAAATTAAGGGTCCTGCCCTTAATTCATACCGAACATATTGACTTTCCCTCATAGTCCAATAATTTACGGTTATTGGGTAGAAACTTATGGGCCATATTCCCATGGATATACGAGGGTAAAGATAAATTGTTATTGATTAATTCACTTCTATATCTTACAATCATCTTCGTTAGGTGTCAACCAATTAATCGAACATTATTTTTAAATATTACCTTAATGTTCGTGTTTTACTCTATTAAAGTGCCTTCAAAGATAATTTGACGGGCAAATGGTTCATAAATAGTCTCATTGCCTTTTTTTATTTCTTGAAATATCGGCTTTTCCGTTCGGCGTACAGGCGTATAGCCCAACTTTTTCATTCTATTTAAGCAGTCCTCAATACTCTCATTTGATTGTACCTCAAATTGCATTTTCTGTTTACCCATTACCAGTAAGTACCTCTCTTTCCACTTTCATTTGCCCTCTTTTAAAAAAACATTGTCAACCGGCTTTACTAACATTGTGTCTTCTGCCAATTTTATTTCATAATCAAACAGTGTTTGAGCGATAATCCGCCTCGCTTCTTTTGCCACATCCCAGTATAAAGTATCATCAACAAGGCCTGTAACCGTATATTCAATTCCTCGGTAACCTGAATTGATGGTGGTCATCCCATATACTTGGAATGGTTCTATCGGACAATTAGCGGAGTCCAATTTTAAACATGCTTCGTGCTGCTCATTGATTTTTTCACAGGCAATTTCAAGAATTTCAAACACCCTCTCAGGATTTTCCCGATAGCTTACCACTATTCTTTCAATCACCCGCATTTGTTCAATATTGAAATTATGAATCTGTTTTATTTCACCATTGCTGATCGTTAAAACCTTGCCACTCCATTCTCGAATTTTTAAGAATCTTAATCCTATATCGACAACTGTTCCATTAAAGGTATTATTGATGGTGATAAAATCACCTTTATGCAGCTGCTTTTCATAAATCAAGAAAATACCTGATAAAATATCCTTAATGATGCTTTGCGCCCCAAAACCAAGGATTACCCCGAGTATACCTGCCCCAGCCAAAATTCTTCCAAAATTACTAACATATTGAGATATGGCAAAAAAGATGAAACTGAGAGTTGCCGTATATTTGGTTAAAGAGCGAATCATGCTTTCAATCGTCTGCTCTTTCCGTTCTTCAATGAAATGGGTTTTTAGAAAAAAGTTGTGCACGGTTTTATTTATGATAAAAACAATGACTCTTGCAATAATAGCTGCAAATAAAATGCTTGTCAGTTTATAGTGATGCAGCAAATCCATCCAATCCATCAAACCACCCACTTGTTTTCCAATCATACCTTAGTGTTTGCAATGTTTGATGGTAAAAACATTTAGTGAAAAAATATTTTTTTGTATATACAAAAAAGAACAACCCTTTCAGGTTGTCCTTGATTTGCCTGGCAACGTCCTACTCTCACAGGGACGCGTGTCCCAACTACCATCGGCGCTGAGAAGCTTAACTTCCGTGTTC
>NZ_VEED01000021.1 GCF_007678255.1 Bacillus sp. X1(2014)
CAGGCACCACCCGTGGACATTTGTCCACGGGTGGTGCCTGACACCTTTACAATTTTCAACTGGCCGATGGGAATTTTATTTCAACTTTTGTTCCTAATTTTTCTTTACTGCTAAATGTAATGATGCCCTGGTGTTGTTTTATGATTTTATGGCTAATCATTAGGCCGAGGCCTGTTCCTTTTTCTTTCAATGTATAGAATGGTTCACCTAATCGAGGAAGTAATTCTTCAGGAATCCCGCACCCTTGGTCCTGAATAGAAATAATACATTCATCATCTGGTCCTCTTTGAAGCTTGACGTGAATTTCTCCCCCTTCTTTCATTGCTTCCATTGCATTCTTTAAAATATTAAGAAAGACCTGTTTTAATTGATTTTTCTCACAGGTAATAAAGTAGGATGTTTCATCAAAATCCAGTTTGAATTGGATATTACTCATCATAGCTTCAGGCGCTAGAAGTTCAAGGGTATCTTCGATCAAATCGAGGATATTCGTCCTGACTAATTGAAGCGCTTGCGGTTTTCCCAAAGTAAGCAGTTGGCTGGTAATCGTTTCAATACGATTCAATTCACTTAAGAGCAAATCATCAATCGAACTATCCCCTCTTTTATGAAGCTGCATGAAGCCTTTTATAGTGGTTAGAGGATTCCTTATTTCATGGGCCACGCCTGCCGCTAACTCCCCGACAATTGATAGTTTCTCCGAGCGCAAAAGGATATTTTCTGCCTGCTTTCGTTCAGAGATATCTCTGCTAATAATAACAATATTAGCTATGAGATTATTCTCTCCCTTTACAGGCATACAGCGTGACTCAAATTCAATCCAATGTCCGTCTTTGTGCTTTAATCGGAATTCCATTGATTGTGATTCTTTTTGGTCAAACATCAATTTAACTGTACTTCGAAACCGATTCACATCGTCAGGATGAATGAACTTGCATAATTCGAAACTCTCCAATTCACAGCGTTGAAATCCTAAAACTATTTCGTGTGAAGGAGAAAAGTAACTGATTGCCTGCTCTTTATCCATAACCATTATAAGGTCTGATGTATTCTCAGCGATAAGGCGGTATTTTGATTCACTTGCCTCTACCAGTTTATACATATCTGTTAACCTATTATTTAATCTATGCAGCTTTTCATATGACTCTATGAGTAATGCGCCAATGATCACCCCTAACATCACAAATAATAAATATTGTAAATGAAAGATAGGGTTATCAATAAATATCTTAAAAGTAAAGACCGTAATCCCATAAATCACAATATAAGCAGCAAATATTATGACGATCCTTTTAATCGCCGTAAAGCGTTTAATAAAGAAGTAAATAACTGAGAAACCAAACATCAACAATCCCCAGCCAATAAGAACTGGTTCCCATTGACCGCTTGTCCACAGTCTTGCGAGTAATGAAAACAGTCCTGTAATTAATCCTGCGAGTGGACCAAGGTAAGCAAATATAAGAATAATAGGTGCATACCTGATATCGTAAGAATAGCCTTGCTGCTGGAAAGACAGCATAACGAGAAGTACGGAAACCACCCCCGCATAAACAGATCCCCAGGGGCGAGCTAGTTTAAATGGTTTATGCTTAATGAATGAGGAGATGACTAAAGGTGTACTAACCAATAGTGAAAAGATTGCAAGATTAAAAATATAGTCTAACAAGATCATTGTGCTTCCACCCACTCTAACTGTTCTCGAAATATTCCCTTTTATCATAAACTAGAGTCGTGCCTATTACCATAGTAATGATAAGCTTTTAAAAAAGGAAATTACATCTTGATTCGAACGGGTATTTATTACTATTTAATATCATATAATTTGCACTTTTCATAAAAACTGGTTTTCCCAATTTTAAGTACTTTAGCAGCTTCCTGCTTATTGCCATTCGTTATGTGTAAAGCATTAAGGATTGCTTCCTTTTCCACCTTCGCAAGTATTTCTTTTAATGAAGAAATCTGTAATTCCCCTTTTAACGCCTGCTGATTATTCGAAGGATGGGCTGCAGGAATATAATTATTATCCATTTCCATGTCCCGCAGGTATAATGGCAGATGGGCAACTTCAATCGTTTTTCCATCTAAAACATTAATGGAACGTTCCAATACATTCTCAAGTTCCCGGATGTTTCCCGGCCATGAATGCTGCATTAGTCTTTCTTCTACGTAAGGAGACAGCGCGATCCCTTTACGATAAAATCTCCTCTCTAATTTTTTCAATAGATTTTGGGAAATAAGCGGAATATCCTCTTTTCGTTCTCTTAGGGGAGGGATATCTATCTTGATTACATTTAATCGATAGTACAAATCCTGTCGAAATTTCCCTTCCTCCACCAACACCTCTAATTCACGGTGTGTAGCAGCGATTATCCGGACATCTACAGCTATTGATCTTTGACCACCAACTCGCTGCACCTCTTTTTCCTGCAATACCCTTAAAAGCTTACTTTGCATCGAGAGTGGCATGTCACCAATTTCATCTAGAAAGAGTGTCCCATTATTAGCAATTTCGAACTGACCCTTCTTGCCGCCTTTCTTTGCCCCTGTAAATGCACCATCTTCATAACCAAATAGCTCCGATTCGAGTAAATGTTCTGGAATTGATGCACAATTGATTGCAACAAAAGGCAGGGAGGCACGCATGCTGCTATTATGAATGGCATGTGCAAATAATTCCTTGCCTGTTCCTGATTCCCCAATTAATAGGACGGATGAGTTGCTTTCAGAAATTCTTTCTGCTAGTTTTTTCGTTGCCGCAAAAGCTGGGCTATTCCCAATTAAATGGTTGAAATGGTATTTACTTTTCAACTCTTTTTCAACTTTTGTTTTATAATATTTTAATTCTTCCACTAGTCCTTGTATCTTTGTTTTATACATTTGCCATTCATCTGGTGTGCGAAACATGACTGTTCCCACCGCTCCTACTATTTTCCCATCTTCAATTATAGGGAAACGGTTAGCAATCATTTCACTTCCATTGATGGGATGAAGGGCAGCAAGCTCTTTTTGTCCTGTTTTGGCGACGATGTGCATACGTGAATTTTCAATGACATCCTGTACTGGCCGGTGGACGGAATCTTTCACGGTTGTTCCTAAAAACTCGCAATATGCTTCATTTATATAAAGAATAATCCCTTTGTGATCCACCACAACTATTCGTTCTGCTAATAAATTAATAATTTGCTTATGCCAATTAACAGGGATTCCCTCAAACCCTTCGAACATTCTTATCCCACCTTTGCACATTAGACATTGTCATTATATCAAATAACGACAGAGGATTGAGGAATTGGAGGTATTTCAATAAAAGTGAAAATCCTATTCGAACAATCGAATAGGATTCATTATTTCAATTATTGAGCCGTGTAGCCTCCATCTAGAATGACCGCTTGGCCAGTAACGCCTCTTCCTTTATCGCTTGCTAGAAAGACAGCATAATCAGCAATTTCTGATACCGATAAGAGCCTCCTTTGCGGAACTAGCGGGAAGAGTACTTCTTCAATGACACGATCTAGGCTGACATTTCTCGTTTTTGCCAAATCTCCTAATTGATTTCTGACGAGCGGTGTATCGACGTAACCAGGACATAAAGCATTTACAGTGATTCCATCGGCTGCGCCCTCTAATGCAGCAACCTTGGTTAAGCCAATGACACCGTGTTTAGCACTATTGTAGGCAGCCTTACCTGCAAACCCAATAACACCATTAATGGAAGCCATATTGATGACTCTTCCAAAGCCTTGTTTCTTCATGATTGGGAATACATTTTTAATCCCGATGAAGGGGGCTGTTAACATGATTTTGACAAGTAATTCAAATTTTTCAGTAGGAAACTCTTCAATTGGTGAAACATATTGCATTCCTGCATTATTGACTAAAATATCTATGCTTCCGAAAGTTTGATAAGCAGCCTCGAGACTATTTTTAAATGCTTCCTCATCGGTCACATCACATGGGGCTGCTAGTGCTTCAAATCCTTGCTCCCTTAGTTCAGAGGCCACTTCTTCACTTTTACTAGCATTTAAATCAGAGATAACTACTTTTGCTCCTTCCTCTGCAAAAGTCTTCGCAATTTCTAATCCTATCCCACTTGCAGAACCTGTAATAAACGCTGTTTTTCCATCTAATGCCTTGCTCATCCGAGCATCCTCCTTAATAACTAGAAAACTATGATTCTATATTTACCATTTTTAGATAATTCCAAATAAGGTGTAGAGACCAATAACAAAGAAAACAGCCACTGTTTTAATGATCGTAACAGCGAAAATATCGCGGTACGATTGCTTGTGTGTTAATCCAGTAACAGCAAGTAACGTGATAACAGCACCGTTATGTGGAAGTGTATCCATACCACCGGATGCCATGGCAACAACACGGTGCATTACTTCTGGCGGAATATTTGCCGCCGCAATTGCCTGGTTGTACTTATCAGCCATTGCACCTAACGCAATCCCCATACCACCTGAGGCAGAACCAGTAATCCCTGCAAGGGAACTAGTTGTAACCGCACCGTTAACGAGCGGATTTGTAAAGGTGCTGGAAATTCCATCACTGATTTTTGTAAATCCAGGAAGAGCAGCAATAACTCCTCCAAAACCATATTCTGCTCCTGTGTTCATGGTGGCAAGCAAGGCTCCGGCAATACTTAGGTTTAAGCCTTCTTTAAAGTTTATCTTTACTCGCTTCCAATCAAAAGCAAGTGATGTAATAATCCCAACGACTAGAGCCATTTCAATTGCCCAAATCGCGGCAACAGTCGGAACATCTACTACATACGCCTTTAGACCAATTGCAGAAAAATCAAAACCGTTCGGATACCATTTTGGAATGTATGTGATGAACAGTTTATTGGTAACCCCTACTAAGATAAGCGGTACAAACGCCATAACTTGTTTTAAAACTGATTGCTTAGATGTTAAATCTGGAACCGCCATATCCTTTTGATTGGCTTCAGCCAATGCCGCCGCATTCTCTGTTCCAAACCCAAAGTAACCTTCTCCTGCCTTTGCAGCCTTTTTCCTACGTGTTTCAAGATATAAGAGACCTAGGCCTAATACAAAAATAGCACCAATAATTCCAAGAGTTGGAGCGGCATAAATATTCGTTTTAAAGAATTGAATTGGAATAACGTTCTGAATTTGCGGTGTCCCCGGCAGGGCATCCATAGTGAATGTGAAAGCACCAAGTGCAATCGTCCCTGGGATTAAGCGCTTTGGAATATTCGCTTCCCTGAACATTTGGGCGGCAAACGGATAAATAGCAAAAACAGCTACAAATAAACTTACACCGCTATATGTTAAAATTGCACCTAATAATACGATGGTTAGCATCGCACGTTTTGCACCAAGCCAGCGGACAATCGTCTTCGCAATGGATTCTGCAATCCCTGACATTTCAACCACTTTACCAAAAATCGCTCCTAATAAGAAAACAGGGAAGTACGATTTAATAAATCCGACCATTTTTTCCATGAAGACGCCGGAAAAGAATGGTAAAACATGGATCGGGTCAACAAGTAATACTGCTAAAAGTGCACAGATTGGAGCAAATAAGATAACAGAAAACCCTCGGTAGGCAACAAACATTAATAGCCCAAGCGATAAAAGAATAATAAATAATTGCATTTAAATCCCCCTTATAAGTTTAGATTGAACTTCATTTCATTTCGTAAGCGTTTGCAAATTGAAGTCTACTATTTTAACTGCAAGTTCCATGCCAATTTTGTTTATTAATTTTAAAGAGTATAAATTTTCAGTATTATCACACTGTTATTATACTAAATTAATACGGAAACCACTAAGATCCACCAATGTATCGATCTTTTATTCCGAAATTCTGGAATAATTTACGAATGTGATTCCGGGAATGCGGAATTTTCCGTATTTCAGGAATTTACTTTAAAACGAAAGAACAGTCCCCAACTACAAAAAAGCGAAGAGCATATTCATGTGCTCCTCGCTTTTTTGCGTCATGGTAAATGAGTTTCTAATCCTTAGTTACTTTTATATAACCAATATCTTCAACGATTTCTTGGCCTTGTGGTCCCTGCATCCATTCCAGGAATGGATGGATTGTTTGCATTTTTTTGTTGTCATTCACTGTGATCGCATATAAGGAGGCCGTGAAAGGGTATTTTCCACTAGCGATGTTTTCAGGACTTGGTTCAATCCCATTAATCGCCAACAGCTTGATATCTGTATTTGCCTTCATTCCCGTTGCAAAGAACCGAAACGAAAATCCAATTGAATTGTCATAGTTTCGGTAGTCGGCTACCTGTTCAATAATCCCGCCCATCCCTTCAGGTACATCTTCTTTTAGAGGCTTCATGATAGGCGTATCACCCATGATTTTTTCCAGAAGCGTTTGACTCCCCGAATTTTTAGGACGCTGGAAAGCAATAATTTTTTCATCCTTGCCGCCTAGTTTTGACCAGTTTTTAATTTTTCCAGAGTAAATGCCTTTAATCTCTGAAACAGATAGGCTATCAATCTTATTATCTGGATTTACGAAAAAGACAAATGCTTCCTTCCCAATTGGGGTCATGACCAGTTCTTTACCTGCCTCTTTCGCCATTTGCTGCTGTTCTTTTGATGGCTCTGCACCAAAGTAAATATCGACATCACCTGTTAAAAGCCGCTCATAGGCATAAATGGTATTAGTAAAGGTGACGACTTCCTCATTTTCTTGAACCACCTTTTCAATATTTTCATAGGCTGCATTGGCAAAAGCGGAATACACCGGGAACGCAGCTTCTGCCCCATCTAAAATAGGCATTTCACTTGGGTTTTTAATCGTGAAAGTTGAAGCAGTTTTCAACTTTGGCAGAATATTATCTGGATTATTCACATCATATGGATAAAGGTCTGTACTCGAATATCCTCCTCCATATTCAAACCCGTAGGATGGCAGGACCGTTTTACTGCGATGCCATTGAACAGCGGCACCAGTACCGATTGCAAGCATAAATATCATTATCACTGACAGCAGTTGCTTTTTATTGAAGGCTGGGAGCATTCTCCCCATTAATACGGCAAGCGCTGTTCCTAAAATAAAGGAAAGCTCGTATGCTAATGGTGCCCCCAGAAATAATCTTCCTTCTCCCATAAGCATGGCAATAAAATAGTTTGGCGCGTATACCAAATGAAAAATACTATAAAACAACCAAGCATCTGCACCGTAAAACCCTTTGCTAATCAGCATAAATAGGGCCCAAAGGACCGCCGTATAGGCAAGCGGAACAAGAACAAGGAGCAGATAGTTCTTTATGTATTCCTGCTTCAAGTGCTTCTTGCTTACGAGGAACCCGGTCAAACACCCCGCAACAATTAATCCAGGAAGTGCTGCAAGCAAAGTATTATCAAATTCCGTCATAATCGCGAATGCGAAAAAGCTAAAAACTAGTGGTACGATGCCAAAATACAACAATAAGAACTTTACTATTTTCCCCATGTCTCCGCTCCTTTTTATTGGTTTTTTCGAGATTATATAATAGTGTAATTTTACACTTTTATAATAAAATTTACAACATATAACTTTTGAGGGATATATGAATAAGTGCTTCATGTAAAAAAAGACCCTTCCGCAAGCGGAAGGGTCACTTTAAAAATTTACTCAACTGTACCTATTTTGAAAGCATTGTTAGGACTGTATCCAATAAAACATTGATCCCCTTTTCGCAGTCTTCCCACGTTGTTAATTCTTCCTCACAATGGCTCTTTCCATTAATACTTGGAACAAACAACATCGCAGTAGGTACGAAGCTGGCAATGAACTGGGCATCATGTCCTGCACCCGAAACCATTCTTTTATTGGAATAACCAAGTGCCTGGGCGGACTCTTCTAGTGCCTTACAGATTTCTGGTTCGAACCAGACGGTGTCCCGCCCCCATAATTTGGTTGTTTTTACCTCGCAGCCTTCATTAAGTGAAGTTAAATTTGGGAGTGATTCGATGAAGTTTTTAACTGTACGGACAATTTCCATATCTTTATGGCGTGCCTCAAGGGTAAAGACGACCTTGTTCGGAATGACCGTATGGATGCTTGGGTACACGTTCACCCTGCCAATCGTGAAAACTAAGTCTTCATCTAATCCCCCCAACCGCCTGCGGATTTCATTGATTAAGTTATTTGCAGCGAACAGGGCATCTTTTCTCATATTCATTGGGGTGGTGCCGGCATGATCAGATTCCCCTGTTATTTCAATCTCATAGCAGGCCATTCCGACGACACACTCTACAACACCAATCGAGAGGTCCTCTTTTTCAAGGATCGGGCCTTGTTCAATATGAAGCTCTAATAGGGCCGCGGCCTCTTTCAACCGATTCTCTACTTCCCCCTCGTAGCCGCTTGCCTTTAAAGCCTCACCAAAGGTAATTCCCTCTGAATCTACCTTTTTCAGCATTACTTCCTTATCAAATTTACCAGAGAGCACCCCTGAAGCCATCATGGATGGTTCAAACCGGGCTCCTTCTTCATTTGTAAAATTAACGATCGTTATTGGTATTTGTGGTTTTATCTGATTCTCAACCAACGTCCTAACGACTTCTAAGCCAGCTACAACTCCTAAAACACCATCAAATCGGCCGCCTTTTTTCACCGAATCCAAATGGGAACCAATGAGAATTGGCGGTTTATCCTCAATTCCAGCTAGTGTTGCATACATGCAGCCCATATCATCAATCGTGACGGTCAGACATAATTCCTCACAGCAGGAACGGAAATAGTCCCTTACTCGAATATCCTCTTTTGATAAGGACAACCTTGTGACCCCATTGTTTTGGGTCCGGCCAAAGTTTGCAAATTGTTCTAGTGTCGTTTTCAGTCTTTCTCCATTAATCAATAACTTTTGTCTTTGCATGATTAAACACTCCCTTTTTTTAAGTGAGATTACGTGCATGATTCATTGGTTAAAAAATCTCATGGAGGATTAAACCGGACATTTGCGGAATATGATCATTATGCAGCTCTTAGCCCAAATTTTAGCTTATTTTAAAATTTTATGTAAATATTCAGTCAATATATTCATTATACACTACGGCCAAGCCCTGTCATTAGACAGAACATAAAATCTCACATACAAATTGTTTGATAGTTTGTATGAAAAAAGGTGTCAGGCACCGCTCTTGGACAACTGTCCACGAACGGTGCCTGACACCAACACCATTAAACTTATTTTTTCTTTGCGTGTTTGCGCATGTCGAATGCTACTGCTACGACGATGATAAGTCCTTTTACGATGAATTGGATGTATGGACTTACACCAAGGAAGGCTAGACCGTAGTTGATGATTTGGAATATTAATACCCCGGTTACGACGCCTGGTACAGACCCGATACCACCTGATAGTGATACACCACCGACTACGCAGGCTGCGATGGCATCTAGTTCGTACATGTTTCCTGTATTGTTTGTTGCACTACCAACACGACCAGCTTCAAGCGTACCAGAGAATCCATATAATAAACCTGCAATCATATAGATAATGATCAGGTTTCTTGCAACGTTAACACCTGAAACCTTTGCTGCTTCAGGGTTTCCACCGATCGCAAACATGTTTTTACCTAATTGTGTTTTATTCCAAATAACCCAGATAACTGCAGTTGTTATAATTGCATAAATGACAAGATATGGAAGTTCATAGGATCCAATTGGAATCCCGCGTTGGGCAAATGTTGTAAATTTTTCGCTTAATCCACCAATCGGCTGTGCGCCATATGGCGGGCGGTCAAAGTAAATAGAAGTGATTCCGTATACACCAATCATCATACCTAATGTGGCAATGAATGGCGGCACATGTAACTTGGCTACAATTACACCATTTAATGTAGAAATTAAACCCGTTGCAATCATGGCAATTAAGATTGGGACAATTAACGGCAATTCTGGAAGGTTCGGATACATTTTATAAGCATAATCACCAGCTTGCAGCAAAGATGCAGACACCACAGCTGCTAGCCCAACCATCCGTCCAGCAGATAAGTCTGTTCCAGCGGTAATCAGAATTCCAGCCATCCCAAGCGCAATAATGATCCGGGAAGATGACTGACTTAGGATATTGATAAGATTTGTCACTGATAGAAAGTCAGGAGAAGCGATTACGATTCCAATGACTAGTAAGATTAAAAATACATATATCACATTATCAAAGAGCAACTTGGTTATATTGCCTTTTTGTGTAGCTGATTTATTCATTTGCATCTCCTCCTAATACAAAGCTGCTAAGCTCATGATTTCTTCTTGGGATGTTGTTGCCGTTTCGACAATCCCAGCTGCTTTACCATTACTCATAACTAAAATTCGGTCAGAAACTCCTAGAAGCTCTGGCATTTCTGAAGAAATCATGATAATTCCTTTTCCTTCAGCGGCTAACTCATTGATTAACTGGTAAATTTCGAACTTTGCCCCAACGTCAATCCCTCGTGTCGGTTCATCTAGCAATAAAATTTCCGGTTTGGTTAACAGCCAGCGTCCAATAATAACCTTTTGCTGGTTACCCCCTGAAAGACTGCCGATAGATGTTTTTTGCGATGGGGTTTTTACTTTCATTGAATCAATCACCCATTGCGTATCATCAGCAACTTTTCGGTCCGATAGGAAACCGCTTTTAGTTTTATATTGCTTCATATTTGAAATAATCGAGTTAAAACTGATACTCAAATCAGGGAATATACCCGTTGATCTTCTTTCTTCAGTAACAAGGGCAAAGCCGTTTTTGATGGCGTGTTGCGGCGAGTGATTTTTGACCACCTTGCCATTTAATTCAATCGTTCCTGAGGTTATCGATCTTATCCCAAACAATGCTTCAACAACCTCTGTCCGTTTGGATCCAACTAAGCCGGCAATCCCTAATATTTCTCCTTTTCTTAGTTCAAAACTTACATTAGAAAAAGAAGGTTGTGTTTCTGCCGTCAGATCAGAGACTTTCAAAATGACATCCCCAGGCTTGTTTGCCTTAGCGGGGAAGCGCTGCGATAAGTCACGGCCAACCATCAGTTTGATGATTTCGTCAGTGGTGAGATCTTTCGCGCTTTTGGTCGCAATATACTGACCGTCACGCATGATGGTTACTTCATCAGAAATCTTCAAGATTTCCTCCATTTTGTGAGATATATAGATAATTGCTACATTCTCACTTTGCAGTCTTCTAATGATTCTAAATAGATGATTTACTTCAGTCTCAGTAAGTGATGAGGTTGGTTCATCCATAACGATGATTTTTGAATGGTAAGAAACAGCCTTGGCAATTTCGACCATTTGCATTTCTGAAACAGATAGCGTACTCACCTTACTGCGTGGATCAATATTGATGTCAAGGCTTTTGAAAATCGCTGCTGTATCCTCATACATTTTCTTTTCATCTATGAAAATACCTTTTTTTGGATAACGGCCGAGCCATATATTATCCATAACATTCTGTTGACGAACCTGATTAAGTTCTTGGTGCACCATTGATACGCCATTTTCAAGGGCCTGCTTTGAATTGGCAAAGGAGACTTCTTTTCCATCAAAAAGGATTTTGCCTTCATCCATCGAATAAATCCCAAATAGGCATTTCATTAGTGTTGATTTTCCGGCACCATTTTCGCCCATTAAGGCATGTACTGATCCGGGCTTTACTTTAAGGGACACATTATTTAAAGCAAGTACCCCAGGGAATCGTTTGGTTATGTTTAGCATTTCAAGTAAGTTGGTAGTTCTGGATTCTGACATGAGCGAACCTCCTTGTTAAACCATTTGAAGATAAGACACAGTTTTAGGTGCCTTATATGAATTTTTTATAAACATACGGTGTCCAGCTCCAATTTCGAAGGAGTCTTACTCCGAACGAAAGAAAAGCGATCCCTTTTCCTTCGTTCGAAGAGCGCCAAGGGGCTGTGCAGCCCCTGGACAAGGCGCTTCCACTTTTCTACTTATAAGCGTCTTTACCCACTTGGATATTATCTTTTGTAATTTCAATGTAAGGAACACGTACGGCTTTATTATCATCAAGCTTCCATTCTGTTCCGTCTAATACGTCTTTACCCTTTGCTGCATTTGCTGCAAGATCAATGGTAGCTTTACCTTGGTTTTTAGCATCGTTTAAGACAGTACCAACCATTTTGCCTTTTTCAATCATTTCAAGTGCTTCTGGAATCGCGTCTACACCTACAACTGGCATAAACTTGTCGCCAGAGAAGTAGCCCGCTTTTTCAAGAGAAGCAACCGCACCTAGGGCCATTCCATCATTATTAGCGATGACAAATTCAATCTTATCGCTGTACTTAGCTAACCAAGCATCCATTTTTTCAGTCGCTTTTGTTGCATCCCACATCGCCGTATCCATTGCTAATTCTTCTACTTGGATACCTTTCTCTTTTACAGTATCCACTGCAAATTTTGTACGTGCTTCTGCATCTGGATGTCCTGGCTCACCTTTTAATAATACGTATTGAAGTTTACCATCTTTGTTTTTATCATATTTATCTTTGTTAGCTTCCCAAGCTTTAGCAATAAGTTGCCCCTGAAGAACACCTGATTCTGAAGATGTAGTTCCAACATAGTAAGCTTTATCGTAGCCTTTTAATACGCTGGCATCTGGCTCTTTGTTAAAGAAAATGACTGGAATATTTTTTGGTTTCGCTTTGTCGATAATTGTTTGAGCCGCTTTTGGATCCACAAGGTTAATGGCAAGAGACTTAGCTCCTTTGGCAATAAGTGTATCGACTTGTTCAATTTGTTTTGCTTGGTCGTTTTGAGAGTCGTTCAACATTAGCTTTACATTATCTTTAGCTGAAGTTTCCATTGCACGGCGCACATAAGACATAAAGTTGTCATCAAATTTGTAAATGGTCGCACCAACTGCTGGAAGACTATCCTTGCCTGAACCAGAATCCTTACCACTAGTTGAATCACTGCAGCCTGTTGCTAATAGAATACTAGACGCAACTGTCAAAGATAGAATTAACCCTTTTTTCTTTTTAAACATGTTGTCATTCTCCTTTTACTATTTAGTAAAGACTCTGGTAAGCATCTAATCTGCTTAACTTAGCCTCCATGTAAGCCCTTACCTATATGTTAGCATCGGACGAAACTTTGCAATAGTTCAAAACACTAGCACTAATTTGCGATTACCTAGATTATTTTGCAAACGCTTGCAATCCAAATGTAATATTTGTAAAAAAAGAGACCAACCCATTTTGCGGATTGGTCTTTTAGTAAAATTATTAATTTACAGAAGCCTTACGGAATTCAGTAGGAGACAAACCAGTATGCTTTTTAAAAACACGGCTAAAATAATTCGGATCTTTATAGCCGATTAAATAGCAGATTTCCTTTAAACTTTTTCCGGGGTCTGCCATTTCCGATTTTGCCTTTGAAATCCTTTTCTCTGTTAAATAATCGATAAACGTCAAACCGAACCGATCTTTAAATAATTTACTGAAATAAAAAGGACTAAGTTCCACATATTCAGCAACTTGTTCCAAAGTAAGGGAATCGGCATAGTGAATTTCAATATATTCCTTTGCTTTATGCAGCATTCCTTTGGCATGATTGTTACGCCAGACCTGTACATGCTGGACTACCGCCAACAGATGGGCTTTTCCCTTTTCTACGATCTTCATTGCTTCTTCCGTTTCATCAATAGATGGGAGTTGTTGATAGCTGATTCCTAAATCATGGAGCATTCGCGAAATCAGAACAAACAATTCATCAAAAGACTTTTTTAGCAATGGAGCACTTAATTCATTATTTTCCGTAGGCATCGTGACAAATGAATCAAAAGTTAACAGGACTTGATTCACATCTCCCTGCCGGACGGCATCCAAGAGCTTTTTCTCAACCTCAAGTATCCCAGATTGATCTGGCCGTTCTGTTGATTCTTGTCTGTCCGAAAAAAAGTACCTTTGATTCGGGCTTTTTAGCAGTTGTTCTAATGCCATGACTGCTTCATGGTAGGAATGATTCAGTTCATGTGCATAATGGTAAGGTCGGCCAATTCCAATCCGCAATTGACCTTTGAAAGATTCTTTATTAAAAATCGCAAATAGCCGTTCAATAGTAGACCTTACGATGGATTTAAACTGGCTTTTTTCTATCGTTTTTTGGGATAGGAATAAAACTGGAACTTGGTTGTCCGTCATCGGCCCAAAAATAGCCTCTTTTTCTTTTACCAAAGATTTTACGTTTTCCTTGAGCCACAAATACCAAGATTGTTTTTCGTTTGTCGTTATTTCGCTTTCTTGTATTGGCTGAAAGGAAAACAGCGTTATATATCCACTTGTAATTTCAACACCTAATAATTGTCCCCATTCATCAAACGTAATGTCCTGGACTTGATTTACCAAAAGCGATGATACCCATTCCTTTTGGGCAATGGAAACAGCACGATTAAGATTTTGCCTTAAGTTTTCGTGCTCTTCCCTATGCTTCCGTTCTTCAACGATTTCCTCCGAGACACGGTGTAAGCTTTCAAGAATATCCTTTTTACTGCTCGGCTTTAGGATGTATTCCTTTACCCCCTGCTGCATGACTTCTTTAGCATATTCAAAGGTATTAAACGCCGACACCATGATAAACCGAATACCGGGGGCGAATCTTCTAATCGCTTTTACTGCTTGGACTCCATCAACCCCAGGCATTTTTATGTCCATAAACATAATATCAGGTTGATGTTCTTTAGCCATTTCAATGGCTATTCTTCCATTGGGAGCCTCTCCTATGACCTTGACTGTATCCGAAGAGTTGTTAATAATTTTTGTTAATGCCTTTCTCTCCAGTATTTCGTCATCTACTATAAGTATTTTCAACAAGCTCTTGTCCCCCTTTACCTACCTCAGGAATGGTCAGTCTAAACGTGGTCCCTTTCTTCAATTCTGATTCGATCTCCACTACGTCGTTTCGCTGGTAATAGAGTTGAAGCCTTCTAATTACGTTTTTCACTCCAATCCCATTGGAATGGCCCTTTGACTTATCAGGAACAAAAGACTCTTCTGCTGCTGTTCCTTCCACATAATTGAGAAATCTTTTTTTAGTAGCTTCACTCATCCCTTCCCCGTTATCGATAACTTCCACGTAAATTCGGTCATTGTGTCGGTATACATTCAGGCGGATCTCTGCATTTTCTTCATATTCCTCTACCCCATGAATGAAGGCGTTCTCAATGAGTGGCTGCAAAATTAAAACCGGAATCTCAATATCCAAACAGTCTTCCTGGATATCTGTAATAAATTGGATCCGCTCTCCAAATCTCGTTTTTTGAATATAAAAATACTCACTGACAATTCTCACCTCATCACGAAGAGTTGAGGCCTTATTCACATCTCCGAGATTGTACCGCAGTAATGCCGCAACAGCTTCAATCAATCTGGACGTTTGTTCTGCTTCCTCTAAATAAGCCAGTTTTGAAACCGTATTCAATGTATTGAATAAAAAGTGTGGATTGATTTGATTTTGCAGACTCCGCAGCTCCAATTCCTTTAACAGCTTATCCAATTCCGATTTTTGTTTGATCTCCTTTACCAATTGCCTTAGATTCGTGCGCATTTGGTTAAAGGTTTCCGTTAATGGCTTTAACTCGTCCTTTGAGGTAATTTTTATATCTTCTCCTGATAGATTTCCTTTTGAAATTTCCTTTGCCGCTTTTGATAGCAAACTAATTGGCTTCGTAATCCCGCCGGAAATCCATAACGCTAACAAGGTGCTAAGGAAAAAAGCAGCCGCAAAAAGCGAAATCGACATCAATTTATAATAATGGTTTTGCTGCTCCATCTGGCCATAAAATTTTTGATAATCTGTCAGTTTATTATTTAACAAATCCAGAGTGCTTTCCTGAAGAAAACCATTAATCTTTAAAACCTCATTAAAATGATTCGAATATTTGTTAATCTCGTCCTTTTTAAAAGCCCCTAAAGTTGCATCACTTTCGTCTATAAAGCTATCGATCATATTTTTATAATTTGTAAGATTAATTTCATTTGTATGAATTACTTCATATAATCTATTTTGATCCTTGATTAGCTTCAGCTTTTCTTTTTGAAAATCTCTTAGATAGGAAGGCTGTTTGTCTAAAATATATGCATGCAGCTTTTCCGTCATTAAGTTGGTTCTTTGGGAGATATCATTCAACAACAGAAAGCGTTCAAAACTGTCGTCATATTCCGTTACTAATTTTTCACTGCTGTTATAAAAAAAGAAGCCGACAGAAGATAATAAAACAACAAGCACAATAAAATATAAAAGCAGCTTTGATCTGATACGAAATAACATCACTTTCTTCCCCCCATTCCTCTGACAGGAAGGTCCTCTACACCGATAATTCGAGTATTTGTATGGACAATAGGAGGTACTCTTTTTCCCTCAATAATATTAATCATCATTTCCACGGCACCGTATCCCATTTGATATGGCTCTTGAACGACCGTTGCCTTAATGGTTCCCTGCCGAATGTATTTTATGGTTTCGGGAAGTGTATCGAATCCAATAATGTATATTTGATTTTGCTTTTTATATTTTTCTACCACATGTGCTATTTCAATGCCGTCCAGAGCGCTTGTTCCAAAAAATGCATTCACTTCAGGGTGTTCCTGCATGATTTGGTTAGCCTTTTCTGCAGCTTTCACCCGGCTAATCTCTGATTCTTCCAAAGCAATAATATGAATCCCTTTTTCAGGTTGAACGGCATCCTTAAAGCCCTGTACCCTTTGAATTTGGTGATTCCTAGTAAAGCTGCCGGTAATTATCGCTACATTTGCTTTTCCCTTTGTATCTTTAATTAAGGCCTTCCCTGCCAAAAATCCAGAATAATAATTGTCTGTCCCAATATAAGCCTGCCTTCTGCTATTTGCTGCATCTGTATCAACAGTAATGACAGGTATTCCCTTTGCTACAACCTTATTGATAAGTGGGCTAAATTGGTCATCGCTCAGTCCCTGTGTCATGATTCCGTCCACTTTTGCTGCCGCCGACATTTCAATTGTTTTTAAATGATCGTCCAGATTGGATTGTTTTGGTCCGGCATATTCTAAGAGAACATCGTGTTTTTTAGCTGCTGCCTTTGCCCCTTCTTCAACAAGCTTCCAATAATCATTATCTAACTCCTCTGGAACAAGAATAAAATGGTAGTTATACTTTTTTACTGCCTTTTCCTCTTTGGGCAAATGGTGGGTAACGACCTTATATCCGTAAAATATTGAAAATGAGCAACTGACAAGAAAAAACAAACTTCCTACTGTATAGGCAACGATGGATAACTTGCTCATATAACATCCCCAATCCTCGTGCATTGTTAATGCATATTATACGGAACTTACCAATTTTCGACAATCTCCAAAAAATGAAAATATTTTGACTAGAATCCTCATTTTTACCAAAAGATAAACAGCCTTCATTGACTTTCAATGAGGGCTGCTTATCCATGTTTATTAAAAATTATTTGGTAAGTCGTTCAAAGTCAACTTTAGGCGCTAATGCCTCGTTCACCTTTTCAACGACGATGTCGCGGTCTACCGTAAACGTGACTGTTCCTTTAATGTCTTCTGAGGATGCACCAACTTTTACAGTATAGGTGCCTTTTTCAAGAACCCATGCATTTTTCTCTTCATCGAAGGAGGCAAGGTCTTTGGCATTAAGTTCGAATTGAAGCAGTTGACGTTGGTGCGGCTTCAGTTCTTTTGTTTTATCAAAAGCTTTGAGTTCCACAGCAGGTTTTTCAAGCTTTCCATCCGGAGCGGAAACATAGACTTGAACGACCTCTCTACCGGCTAATTTCCCTGTATTTTCTACCAAAGCTGATACCTTTAGCGTGTCTTTGAATTTCTTGCCCTCGCTGATATTTACATGACTAATATTGAAATCAGTATAGGATAATCCATAACCAAATTCATAAGCAGGCTTTACATTAAACGTCGTGTTGTAACGGTAACCGACATAAATGTCTTCGTTATAGACTACCTGTGTTGGGTTCTCAGCAGGTGTACCAGGGAAGCTATCGGCCGATGCCACATCACTGTATTTTACAGGGAAGGTAGTTGGCAGTTTTCCGGACGGATTGACTTTACCGGAAATCACATCGGCAACCGCATATCCTGCTTCTTGACCAGGCTGCCATGCTAAGAGGATTGAGTCGACCTTATCCCGCCAGCTGGCTACCTCGATCGGTCCGCCAATATTTAGAATAACCGCTACTTTTTTGCCTTGCTTATGGTATTCTGCGGATACGTTCGCAATCATGTCTTGTTCAGCATCACTCAGTAGGTAATCCCCTTTTTCCACTTTACGGTCTGCACCTTCTCCAGAATTTCGGCCAATGACAATGACACCAACATCCGTGGCCTGAGAAGCTCCAGAAATTTCGTCATCTGCTAGAGGCTTTTCAGGAATAGCTGGAATTAACTTACCAAAATCTTCTCCCCATGGACTTGGTTTTATTTTGTATTGCTCCTGCGAGCGAAGTGTATCGATATATGTTTTATATTTACCTAATTCATTTTGGTTTAACTGGTATCCAGCACTCTTTAGACCATCTACAATCGAGGTGGTGTAAGCCGCATTAACATCTCCGCTTCCTGTTCCACCTTTAACGGTTTCAATTTGGGTATTACCAAATAATGTGATCTTCTGATCCTTGCTGATTGGTAAAGGCATTTTGTCGTTCTTTAAAAGAACCATCCCTTCAGCAGCCGCTTTTCGAGCTGTTTGGGCGTGGGCCGCTAAGTCTGGCTTGTCTGTATTTTGGTACTTTTTAAACTCAGGCGTTTGGATGAGGACGTTCAGAATGTTCTTGATATTCCGATTTAGCACCTTTTCGTCTAAACTTCCACTTTCAACAGCCGTTTTAATTAAGGTTGACTGGTTTGCCGCACCTGGCATTATCATGTCATTTTGTGCTTTCATTTGTTCAACAGGATCATTCCCGCCAAACCAGTCAGTCATTACAAAGCCTTTATAGCCCCAGTCATTACGTAAAACGGTTGTTAATAGGTCTGCACTTTGGGATGTGTATGTTCCGTTTAGTTTGTTATAAGAACTCATTACGGACCATGGATTAGATTCCTTAACAGCGATTTCAAATCCTTTTAGATAAATTTCGCGTAATGCTCGTTCTGAAACTACCGTATCAACGTTCATCCTATTCGATTCTTGGTTATTGGCTGCGAAGTGCTTGATTGTGGCACCGACCCCGTTGGATTGTACCCCATTCACCATCGCTGCAGCCATTTTTCCTGAAATTAAAGGATCTTCTGAATAGTATTCGAAGTTTCGGCCGTTTAATGGATTACGATGGATATTTAGCGCTGGTGCTAATAACATATCGACACCATATTCTTTTACTTCATTTCCTTGAGCTTTACCAATAGCTTCTACTGTTGCTGTATCCCAAGTAGAGGCCAGCGATGTTGCGATTGGGAAAGCGGTTGCATAGTAGGTTTGAGTTTGTCCTGTTCTGGTTGGTCTGATTCTCAGGCCTGCCGGACCGTCGGCAAAACGCAGTTCAGGGATTCCTAACCGAGGAATTCCATATGTACCACCTACTGCTCCAACTACATCCTCAAAAGCAGGCGTTCCAAATCCAGGCATTCCTACCCCTACAACGAATTTTGATTTTTCCTCGAGGGTCATCGCTTGAATCACACGGTCAATCGATGCCGCATCTGTTAAGTATGGCGTTGATGTCTGTTCAGTAGAAGTTAGAGCTTGCTTTACGGATGTTGGATTTTGACTTTGAGCGGATGCAATGTCATAGGTGAGTCCTGAGAGAAGTAATGAAGATGTAAGAGTAAATGCTAGAAATTTTGACTTTTTCTTTTTCCTTAGTTTTTTTAACATAATGCTAATTCCCCCTCAAATTAGTTTAACCTTTTTACACAAGAAAAATCGAAACGCTTACATTTGCTAGTTTAACTTAAACAAACTTTCTGACAATTAATAATCTTCTGGATTATATTGCGAATATCTTCACTATTTTGTTTTACTCAAAAAGTGTTAGAATGAGCCTCCTTTACCGTTATATCAACCTATATCTAAAGTCCTGTCGGAAAATGTCTAACAAATATGTAGAATTACCCTTGATTTTTTATTAATTTATTGAATATTCAGTCAATGACAAATTAATCTAGTAAATCACAATTTTATGCTACCTCTTCTAACTTATCGAATGATATTTTACATGTTAACTTTTTTGTTGTAAGGGTTTTCATTTATAAAAGGAGTGGTTAGGTTTGAAAAGTTATTACAAAGTTCTAAGTTCATCCATGTTTAGTTTAATGCTATTGTCATCAGGTATTTCAGGCGTACAAGCAGCGGAACAGCCACAATCGCAAGTTAATGGCGCGTCGGTTACTACAGACAATAGTGCTGTACAAACCAGTGCTGTACAGGAGCAAACACCGATGTTAGTAGACCAAGCTTCCATTCCAGCAGTTATTCAGGCGATGACGCTGGACGAGAAGGTCGATTTGATTGGAGGAGCTGGAGCGGCAGTAACAGGGGCTGCTGGTGGAACGTTTGCTATTCCAAGGCTTGGTATTCCAAAGCTTACTTTTGCTGATGGTCCAGCGGGGCTCCGGTTTGGATCCACAGCCAATAAGTCGACAACCGGTTTCCCCATTCCCTCGGCATTATCTGCAAGTTTTAATAAGGATCTAATGTACCAGGTTTCTAGTGCGATGGGAAAAGAAACCCTGGATTACGGCATTGATGTCATCTTAGGACCAGCATTGAATATTCATAGAGATCCAAGAGGCGGAAGAAACTTCGAATATTATTCAGAAGATCCACTCTTAAGCGGTGAAATGGCAGCTGAGTTTACAAAAGGGGTCCAAGACCAGGGTGTTGGCGTAAGTATGAAGCACTATGCAGCAAATAATCAGGAAACCAATAGACAATCAGTCAATGAGGTTATTTCTGAACGCGCCTTAAGAGAAATTTATTTAGCTGGATTCGAGCGGGTAGTAAAAGAAGCGAACCCATGGACAGTGATGAGTTCCTATAATTCTATTAATGGACCTTTCTCTGCTCATAATTCTTGGCTGTTAAATGATGTTTTAAGAAGCGACTGGGGCTTTAACGGTATGGTCATGACCGACTGGGGCGGCTCTAAACAAAATGGTATAGCGATGTTAAATGGCGGAAATGACTTGTCGATGCCAAGCTTGAATGCCGTTGGTAAAGCGGCGGTAAAAGCAGCCATCTTAGATGGTACACTTCAAGAGGAGAAACTTGATACGGCCATCGAGAATATTCTTAATTTAGTCGTTAAGTCACCGACATTCAAAAAATTAAGTACCGTTGATGATACGAAACAAAGTGTAAGTTCTGACCTTGCAGCAGCTAATGCAAAACTTTCACGAGAGGCAGCACCGGAAGGCATGGTTTTATTAAAGAATGGAAATAAAGCACTTCCTTTCGATAAAAAAGTGAAAAAAGTCGGTTTAGTCGGCAACTCCTATACCATGCCAAGCTGTGGTTTTGGTACACCTGCTTCTGCATGTACAACAGATAATGCCGCTTCAAAAATGTTCTTGATGGGAACCGGAAGCGCCTATGTAACACCAACCCATTCCGTACAACTTCCAGAAGGCTTGAAAAATGGTGGATATATACCTGTTAACACAAATGCCAGCGGTGCTGAAATGAATGAAAATCTTACCGCTGAAGATGCTGCATATATGGCACAGAATTCAGATATTGGTGTGATTGTGATTGCTAGAGGATCTGGAGAAGGGGCAGATGGAAATTCAACAACCTTTGAACCGTCAGAAAAAGAATCACAACTAATCGAAAAAGTTTCTGATGCCTATCACGCCGTTAATAAAAAGGTTGTCGTGGTCTTGAATGTCGGAGCTCCATTTAACACCGTTAGCTGGAGAGATTCTGTCGACTCCATTTTATTATCTTGGCAGCCAGGTATGGAAGCAGGTAATGCCCTCACAGATGTTCTTTCCGGTAAAGCGAATCCATCAGGGAAACTTCCGGCAACCTTCCCAGTAAAATTAGAAGATTCGCCAAGTTATGCGAACTTCCCAAGCTCGGACGGTAATTCAAACTTAGTAAATTATAAGGAAGATATTTACGTTGGTTACCGCTACTATTCTACCTTTAATGTTAAACCAGCTTACGAGTTTGGTTATGGACTATCCTATACAACGTTTGATTATAGCGACTTTAAATTAAATAAAGATACGTTATCGAATAAAATTAAAGTCCAGTTTAAAGTGACAAACTCCGGTTCACTGGCTGGAAAAGAGGCACCACAACTATATGTAAGTGCACCTGACGGTAAGTTAGAAAAACCAGCGCTTGAGTTGAAAGCATTCGGAAAAACCCGGGAGCTTAAGCCAGGTCAAAAAGAGACCTTCAACTTCTTTATCGATCCAAAGGATATTGCTTCATTTGATGAGTCTACTTCCTCTTGGATTGTTGAACAAGGAACCTATCAATTCAAGATTGGCGCTTCTTCTTCCGATATCAGAGGGACGCTGAATTTTAAAGTGGACAAAGATATTATTGCCGAAGTAGTTAATGACAATGGTCCTGATGTGCAATTAGAAACACTATCAAAATACAATCAGTAGAGTTATATGAACATCCCCAAAAATAACAGTGTGGAGGTAAAGGAAGATGCTTAAAAAAATGAAAAAAAGAGCAATGGTAGCCGCAATGGCTGCAGCCATGACTTTATCACTCAATACAAATGTTTTCGCTAAGGAAATCAATACTCAGCCAACATCCTATCAAACCGTGACAGAAATTGAAGATTGGGGAGCCGCAACCACCAAGGTAATTGTCAATATTGGGAAACCGATTCCAAAGGACTCTGTTACAACAGATACCTTCAACGTACATGTGGCCAGAAGCGATAAACGGTTAAAAACATCGTTCCTAGAGGAAGGGAACCGAACCATTACGAAAGCATACGTAGCAGATAAAGACGGCAATCCTGCGGTCCAAACAGGGAAATATGTGGTCTTAGAAATGAAAATTGGCCCTGAAGTATCCCTAGGTTCCCCTCTTAACTATGATTGGGCGACTACTGGTTTTAATGATTGGGTTGATATGAAATATACCATCACACAGCAAAAAGATATTGAAACAAGTGCAGGAACGATTTCAGGATTAGTTGTCGACCAATTCGCTGGGGAAACAAGAGAACTGGTAGATGATTTTTCAACGGGGAAAGCAACTTATGAAAATGTTAGTTTAACATACGCTGACTATACTCCGGCGAAAGACAATCATAAAAACCCATTAATTATCTGGCTGCATGGTGCTGGAGAAGGCGGATCAGACCCAACGATTGCAATCTCTGCCAATAAAGCAGCAAACTTTGCTTCAAAGGATATTCAATCCTACTTTGACGGTGCCTACGTTCTGGCTCCTCAAACACCTACTTTTTGGATGGACGGTTATACCGGAAGAGGGGATGGAACCTCCAAATATGAGGATGCTTTAATGTCCTTGATTAAGGATTATGTAGCTAATCACAAAGATATTGATTCCAGTCGAATATACATTGGCGGAGACTCTAACGGTGGGTATATGACCATGCTGATGGCGAGGGATTATACCAATTACTTTGCTGCTGCATTCCCAACTTGCGAAGCATTAAAGGACACGTTAATTACAGATGCTGAAATTCAAAAAATGAAGGATCTCCCAATGTGGTTCATTGCCGCTAAAACCGATCCAGTAGTTATCACAACACAATATGTTGAACCTACGTATCAACGCTTAGTTGACGCTGGCGCAGACAATGTCCATTTATCATTATTTGATAAGGTAGTCGATACATCCGGTTTATACACTAAAGCGGACGGAACTCCTTATGAATACAACGGACACTGGTCTTGGATTTATGTATACAATAATGCTCCAACAGACATAATCAACGGAAAAACAACTACCATTATGGAATGGCTGGCAGCTCAGTCTTTAAATAAATAAATGGTGTCAGGCACCACAAAAAGACAACAGACCGATTTTTCCACCACAGGTGGACAAATCGGTCTGTTTTAATTTTTTCTTAGGTTAGAAGCTGCTGTTACGAATGATTAGTTCGGTGGCGATGAATATTTTCTTGGCTGTTTTTCTGCCTGCGATTCTTTCCAAAAGTGTGTCAACGGCGGTTTCACCCATGATTTCGGTATGTACCTTAACAGTGCTTAAGGATGGGAAAACATATTTAGAGATACTGATATCATTGACACCTATGATGTTCACACGATCAGGAACGGAAATCCCTTCCTCCAACAGCGCCCTTAATGCGCCAACCGCAAGTGAATCATTACCTGCAAAGAAAGCCGTCGGTAATTGATCCCCCTGTTCGTGAATCGCCTTCTTCATCAACGCATGGCCATCATCAGCAGTAAAGTTACCTACATACATATACTCTTCATTGGGCAGTCCTTTTTCTGCTAAATAGCGCTTGAATGTCACCTCTCTTGGGTCTTCAATCATAGAGGTTTTATCCTTAAACACTTCTCTGCCGCCGATATACCCGATTCTCTCATGACCCTTTTGAATAAAATGATCGAGCACTTTTTTTGTAGCACGTTCAAAATCAATAACAATCGAATCAAACCGATCTTCATCTGGTGAGGTATCAACAAAGACAATATTTTTGGTAAACTTAACGAGATCATTCACTTGCTTCCTGCTAAATTTTCCAATCGCAATCAGCCCTTGAATATCGTCATCTTTCAGATCACCATAGTTGTCTTGAAAATATTTATCGATCTGAATCCCATGCTGCCGGCATTGGTTTTCAACACCCAGCCGGATGGACATGTAATATAAATCTTCCAGCTCTTCTTTTTCCGTATACCATTGTAAAAGAGCAATCTTACCCGAATCCTGCTTGCGGACTGGTTTCTTTTTATATGATAGTTCCTCTGCCACTTCGAAAATTCTTTTCTTCGTTTCATCACTGACAGAAAGTGTAGTGTCATAATTTAAAACACGGGATACCGTTGCAATCGATACCCCTGCTATTTGTGCAATATCTTTGATGGTAGCCATGAATCAGTCTCCTAATGTATTAGCAAAAAAACGATACACTGTTCTAGAATGGTATACTTCCTCTGGATTTAAAATGACAGAAGGAAACTCTGGATGGTGAATTGCATCAGGAAATCCTTGCGTTTCCAGACAAACACCCAAATAATTCTCCGCTCTGACACCTGAAATTGAGTAAGGACCTTCTAGGAAATTCCCTGTATAAAGGACGACGCATGGCTGATCGGTCGTAACAAGGAGCGAGCGGCCGCTTTCATCATCGCTTAGGATCATCGTATTTTCTCCCTCTTGTCTAAAAACAAGCGGGTGGTCGTAACCCTTCCCGACAAGCACGTTTTGGGGATAAGATGAATTCAGCCCAGAACTCAACCTTCTGCCATGCTTGAAATCAAAGGGAGTATTTTTAGAATCAATCAACTTACCAGTAGGAATAAGATCGTCTCTCAACTCTAAAAATCGATCACTATCTAATTTAAGAATGTGCTCCGAACAATCTCTTTTTATATTTCCGCTTAAGTTAAAATACGAGTGATTTGTTAAGTTGACTAACGTTTTTTGATCCGTTTCGCTTTTATAACTAATATCGATTTCATTTTTATTGTTTAGAATGTACGTGACAGTGGTGTCTAAATTACCTGGATAGCCTTCTTCTCCGTCTGGACTATGGTAAAAAAACTTCAACCCGACAGCATTTTCTTTCTCAATGATTTCAGTTTTCCAAATCACAGAGTTAAAACCCTTCTTGCCTCCGTGCAGATGATTAGGGTAGTTATTGTCTGCAAGCTGATATTCTTTACCGCCCAATTCAAAACTTGCACCGCCAATTCTTCCAGCTACCCGGCCGCAAACTGCTCCGAAATACGGTGACCATTCTGTGTAATCTTCGAAGTTATCAAAACCAAGTACTACATTTTCAAAGTTTCCACGGCGGTCAGGGACGATGATTTTAGTAATTACACACCCGAAATTCAGACAAGAGACCTCCATGCCATAATCGTTGACTAAGGTATATTCTGTAACAGGCTCTCCCTCGTAACTGCCAAATATTCTATCTAATATTTTCATCGATATCACTCCATATTTTTACAAAGAATTAATAAAACGCTGGAACCCAGCTTGCCCTGCTTCGTCCCGCTTGAACACTCCTGCATCTTCCAAGACTCTTAAAAATTTCCTTCCTACTTCTTCTCTTACCAGGCTTTCCACATTCGCATCATTGGCAACATCTTGATAGCGGGATTTTAACACTTCCGCCCATTCTAAATGGTATTCGGCAATATCTGCCTCTTTACCGAGGATGTACTTCTCCACTTCTCCAAGTTCAGCCTTTAATCGTGCAGGTAAAACTGCCAGTCCCATTACTTCAATTAGGCCGATATTTTCTTTTTTAATATGATGTACATCGGCGTGAGGGTGGAAAATGCCCAGTGGATGCTCATCACTTGTTCGATTATTACGAAGCACCAAGTCCAGTTCAAACACATCCCCATTTTTCCGTGCAATCGGCGTCACTGTATTATGCGGCGTCTCTCCAGTTCTCGCCAAAATTTCAAGCGTCGCATCACTGTAATTTTTCCATTGCTCAAAAATATGTGAACCTGCTTCAACCAACTCACTAATTTGAGAAGAGCGAAGACGAATGACGGACATTGGCCATTTTACAACAGAACACTCAACATTTGGATGTCCAGCCATTTGAAATGTCCAATCATCTCCTGCTTTCGCCATCGCAAATTGATAATTTCCACCTTGATAGTGATCATGGGTTAAAATTGAACCGCCGACAATTGGCAGATCCGCATTAGAGCCAACAAAGTAATGAGGAAATTGCTCAACAAAGCTCAATAACCGTAAGAAAGACGTGGCACTAACGACCATATCGGTATGTTTTTCTGATAGGACAATACAATGTTCATTGTAATATACATACGGTGAATACTGGAGATACCATGGCTGATTTAATAGATTGACGCGAATCATTCGGTGATTGGAGCGTGCAGGGTGTCCGACTCTGCCTTCGTAGCCTTCATTTTCAACACAAAGTAAGCATTTCGGATAATCCGTTTTTTGTACCGACCGCTCAAGCGCGATACTTCTAGGATCCTTTTCAGGTTTCGATAAATTAATGGTAATGTCCAGTTCACCATAATCTGTGACGGTTTTATACTCAATATTGTTCCGAATCCGCTTCATTTGAATGTAATTGCTATTTTTACTTAACTCATAAAAATATTCTGTTGCTGCTTTTGGATTCTGTTTATATTTTTCATAAAACACATGATTGATCGTCGATGGACGTGCGATAAAGCAGTTCATTATTTTACTAGAAAATATCTCTTTTTCATCAAATAATTCTTCTATTATCCCTTGATTGCATGCATAGTCCACGATTAAATCGAGTAAATCAGGGATTTCAAAGCGGCCGCTCTCCGCCAGATTTACTTCCTTAAACTCGGCTAGCTTGAGCAATGCCAGAATTTGATTGCGCACATAGATTTCATCTTCCCGCTCAATAAGTTGAGTGGCAATCGCTTGATTAATTAATTGTTGTATTAGTTGATAAATCATTATGATCCCCTCTATTTCTGATATCCATTAGGGTGATGCTGGTGCCAGTTCCAGGCATTGCTGATAATTTGATGAATCGATGTTCTCGTAGGATTCCATCCCAATACCTTTTTGGCTTTTTCCGAAGAAGCTATTAAGGTACTCGGGTCTCCCGATCGACGTTCACCGATTTTCACAGGGATATCAATACCTGTCACTTCTTTAGCTGTCTCAACAATTTCTTTTACCGAGAATCCTTGACTTGATCCTAAATTAAAAATATTACTTTCGCCGCCATTTTGCAGATAGCGGAGTGCTAAGATGTGGGCATCAATTAAGTCCTCGACATGAATATAATCTCTGACACAAGTGCCATCAGCTGTATCATAATCCTCCCCAAATATCGTCACTGCTGTTCTTTTCTTTAATGCCGCTTCGAGGACAACTGGAATCAGATGGGTTTCAGGATTGTGGTCCTCACCAATTTGCCCGTCGCTTCTTGCCGAAGCCACGTTAAAATAGCGAAGTGATACAAAGTTAAGATCAAATGCCTTTTCACACCAAGACATCATTTTTTCCATTGCCAGCTTGGTTTCGCCATACGTATTCGTAGGAATGGTTGCGGCCGCTTCTGTAATCGGCACCACTTTTTGCTCTCCATAAACAGCTGCTGTTGAAGAAAATACGATGTGCTTGACGGCAAATTCTTTCATCATTTCAAGGACAATTTGTGTTCCGTATACGTTGTTATCAAAGTATTTTAATGGTTCTACCATCGATTCACCGACAAGAGAATTGGCAGCAAAATGCATAATCGCGTCAATACTTTCTTTTTCAAAAACAGAACGCATAAACTCGCGGTTGCGGATATCACCTTGATAAAAAAATGCATTTGGATGAACTGCATCCGCGTGGCCAGTTTGCAAATTATCAATGACAACGACTGAATACCCCTGATCAATTAACTGGTATACAGCGTGTGAACCGACATAGCCCGCACCGCCTAATACAAGAATGCTCATTTAAATCGTTTCCTCCAATCGAATTTCTTTTGCCCCATCACCAATGCTCGCTACATAAAATTCAGCCTCGTAGCCAATCTTGACAAGATAAGCTGCTCCTACATTCTCAATAAAGTTATCAACTTCTCCATTTCTAACAATCGCAATTGCACAGCCGCCAAATCCTGCACCAGTCATTCGCGCACCAAGAACGCCTGGCTGGTTCCATGCGGCCTCTACTAAACTGTCCAGCTCAATTCCAGTAACTTCATAATCATCACGTAAGGAAATGTGTGATTGATTAATGAGTTGTCCAAATGCTTCTAGATTACCTAATTTAAGTTCTTCGAGCGCCTTAATTGTTCTCATGTTTTCGTAGACTGCGTGCTTTGCCCGTTTACGAACAGTTTCATTAGTAATTAGATACTGATTTTCATCAAACTCTGCTTCAGATAATTGACCAAGCGCATCAATTGGCAGCTTTTGCTGAAGCTGCACGAGTGCCTCTTCACACTCCCCTCTTCTCTCGTTGTATTTCGAATCGGCTAATTCCCTGCGTTTATTTGTATTCATAATTAAAATCTTGTAATCTTCAAGGTGAATCGGTGCGTATTCATATTTCAATGTTTGACAGTCCAATAAAATACCTGCATCCTTCATTCCCATGCCAATCGCAAACTGATCCATGATTCCACTATTTACACCAATAAATTCATTCTCTACCCTCTTGCCAATCTTGATGAGATCTAGGCGCGGGATTTCTAAATTAAATAGGCCATTTACAAGCACTCCGGTTAAAAGCTCAATGGATGCTGACGAAGAAAGTCCTGCACCATTCGGAATATTCCCCTCGATTACACAATCAAATCCGAATGGAATATCATATCCCGCCTCGAGAATATAACGGATCATACCTTTGGGATAATTAGCCCAATTATGGTTCTTCTCATAGTCTAGTTCGCTTAAGTTAAATTCGATGATTCCTTTATCAGGAAAGTTGGTGGAGTACAGGCGAATCACTTTGTCCTCCCGCATCCTTGCTACAGCATAGGTACCATAGGTAATCGCACATGGAAACACGTGCCCGCCATTGTAATCTGTATGCTCACCAATTAAATTAATCCTTCCAGGAGAGAAAAAGGCTTGCTTGGGCAATACTTGAAACATATCTAAAAATACTTTATTAAGTGTGATTACGTTCATTTCAAATTCCTCCAGTAGTCAGGGACTTGGTAGTTAACTTTTTATTTTCATCATAATTTTACTACCCTTAGTAAAACTCTTCAAGTATTTTACTAAAAGTTTACTTAAAAATCACAAATATATTATGAGTATAATATGGTATTAGGTACTTTTCACTTGGTATTTGTGTTAAAATTAATAGTAATAAATAAGAAAATAATACCTTTTTAAACAACTGCTTAAGGGTACTAATGATAAAAAAGGCGTGATGTCATTTGAGTTTCGACCCCAAAACTGGAAGTTTCGAAAAAATGAAGTTACTTAATCAATCAACCGTTTTAAACATGATTCGATTAAAAGAACCAATTTCAAGAGCAGAAATTGCCAAATTAACAAAATTAACCCCACCAACTATAAGTTCATTGGTTGCTGAATTGATTGAAAAAAATCTTCTAGTAGAGGAACAATCAACAAGCGCAACGTCAGGCGGGAGAAAGCCCATTCTACTCCGGATTAATTACTCCGCTTATTATATAATCGGAGTTTATGCCGCAGCAGAGGTAATTCGTGTTATTTTAACCACAATGGACGGAAAGATTGTAACCGATTTCAGTAGAGATATTACCGAACTGCCAACTAAACCTGAATTTATGACCATGATGATAGAGTGCATTCATCATGTGCTGCAAACTAAACATATAGATAGAGAGTTAATCCTTGGTATTGGCATTGCCATGCATGGACTTGTTGATTCAGAGCAAGGCGTGGCCATTTTTTCTCCACACTTACATTTGGAAAATATACCTCTGAAAGAAAGAATAGAAGAAGAATTCAATATCCCTGTTATTGTCGAAAATGATGTACGAGCATTAGCAATTGCTGAAAGCTGGTTTGGGCAAGGGAAAGGCGTCTCCGATTTCATCTGTATTAGTGTGGGACGAGGGATTGGTTCTGGAATCTTTATAAATAACGAAATTTATAAAAGCACTTTTTATACAGCTGGAGAAGTCGGACATACTATTTTAGATGTGAATGGCCCCCTATGCGAGTGCGGTAATAATGGATGTTTAGAGGCCTATGCATCTGAAGTTGCTATCTTAAAAAAAGCTAAGGAAGAACTTAAAAATCATCAGGATACAATTCTCACAGAATGGTTGAAAAATAGCAGTACTGAGCTCTCCTTAAACATGGTCTATAAAGCTGTTAAGGAAGGGGATCCATTTGCTATATCGCTATTAGAAAAGGCCGGTCAATCCCTTGGACTAGCCGCAGCTAATATGATTAATATTTTAAAGCCTTCGAAAATAATAGTAGAAGGGGGTATTTTCGAAGTAGGAGATTTTGTTTTGTCCCAACTAAAAAAAAGGATAGAGAAATATACTTTTAAAAGCTCTCATGAAGAAATTAAAGTGGTTTGTTCCAAATTAGGGAAAACCGGTATGGTATTAGGGGCCGTGACATTAGTATTAAAGAAACTATTTAAAGCATAAGGTTAATAAAAGAGTTGGATCATAGGATTCAACTCTTTTTTTGTTCAATTTGTAAAAGTGTATTTAGTAACGGAATAGTATAACTGATCCTTTTCTAAAATTGCAGGTGGGAAATGTGGATGATTGAGCGAATCTGGAAGACCCTGTGTTTCTAAACATAAACCAAGGTACTTTCTTGAGGTAATACCTCGAATTGAAAAATCGTCTGCTAGCTGATTACCAGTGTAAAGAACGACAGCAGGCTGATTCGTTTCAATCATTAATCCTCTTCCACTCTCTTCCTCATACAGATAGATTTCCTTATTTTGATTATCCTCTAGTAGAAAAGGATGGTCATATCCATTTCCTGCAAGTATATTCTGAGCGTCATTTGTAGCAGTTCCATCGATAATCTTCCGTCCGAATCGAAAGTCAAAAGATGTATTTTCTACAGATAGAACCTCCCCTGTCGGTATCAACTCCTCATTCAACTCAAGGAATTGATTACTTTTTAGAGTTAACTTATGATTAAGAGCGTCTCTTTTTAAATTGCCGCTTAAATTAAAATAAGAATGATTGGTGACATTAACTACGGTTTTTTGATCGGAGACACCTTCATAAGATATTTGAAGCTCATTATTGTTATTTAAGGTATAGGTTATTTTCATCTTTAAATTTCCAGGATACCCTTCTTCCCCATCCTTGCTTAAATAAGTAAATACAAGGGCCATAGAATCTTTTTCTTCAATTACCTCTGTATCCCAAATCACCTTGTCGAAGCCTTTTATCCCGCCGTGCAAATGATTATCGTAGTTATTCTTTGCGAGATGATACGTGGTACCATCTAATGTAAATTCAGCATTAGCTATTCTGCCCGCATGCCTGCCGACCACAGCACCGAAATATGGAGAATGCTGCTGATATTCTTCGATTGTATCAAAGCCCAAAACCACATTTTCAAGTGTCCCGTTTCGATCAGGAACGAGGATCTTGGTAATCGTGCAGCCATAATCGATGGTACTTACTTCCATACCCTGATCATTAATCATCGTAAAAGTAGTTATTGTCTGTCCTTCAAGTTCTGCAAATTTTTCTTGTAACAAGTTCATTATTTAAACTCCCTTCGTTCCCGATGGTATAAAGAAAACTCGCCGACTGGCGAGCCTTCTTGAAATAATTTTATAAAAGCAAGCAGAATAACCTAACTTAAGCTTTCACAATATTAGAATGCCACATATCATTTATTTCTCTAATTTTTGCTAACTCACATTTTGGTTCTCTGTTATAAGATAACAATCCGTTGATTTCCTGCTCTACATCTGTTAACTGTGTATAACAATAGCCATGTAGACTCTTAGAAGCATAGACCGCTTCCATTACTCTGCGATAATCTGCAATAAACTCCTGTTCATCCTTCACAGATGTATAGCCCCATCCACTGTCTTCACCAACTTTGAAGCCAATTCCTCCGAATTCTGTTAATAAGATTGGTTCACCTTTATGTTCAAATCCGTCCGCATAGATTCCACGGCCAGCTGGTTTTGAGTTTAATAGATTCTCTTTTGTGAGCAAGGACTCTTTAAAATCCTCATATTTTACCTTTTCATCATTTGATCCATGATTGTAATTGTGAATCGCACAAATATCCGTTTCTGTAAGCTCCCATCCATCATTTGAGATGACTAAACGTGTTGGATCAAGAGAATGAATAAGGTGGTACATCGCTAAAGAATGGTGCTGCTGCTGTTTGTTAGCTTTAATAAAAGGCACTCCCCAGCTTTCGTTGACAGGTACCCATGCGACGATAGATGGATGATTGTAATCCCGTTCAATGATTTCAATCCATTCTTTGGTTAATCGAGAGGCAGCGTCCTCGCTATAGGACGGAAAGGCTGCACATTCTCCCCAAACCAGAAATCCTAATTTATCTGCCCAATAAAGGAAACGAGGATCCTCGACTTTTTGATGCTTTCTGCAGCCATTAAAGCCCATTTCTAAAGCTAATTCAATATCCTTTTTCAAATCGTCATCCGTTGGAGCGGTTAATAATCCTTCTGGCCAATAGCCTTGATCAAGAACTAATTTTTGATAATAGGGCTTATTATTTAAATAAACCATTCCATTTTCAATATGGATCTTTCTCATACCGAAATAGGATTCCACTTCGTCTAAAATTACCTGATTATCTTCATCTTTTAAAATGAATTTAATATCAAATAAATTTGGATTCTCTGGTGACCAATTCCAGCCGATAAGGTGAAAAGAAGTTCTGAAAATTTGGCGATTATATAAATTAATTGAACGCTTATTATACGGTTCAAATACCTCAATCGTATCCTTTGCTACCTTTTCACCCTGAAAACTAATTTCGATGTCTGCTTTTTTGTTAATAAATTCACCTGAGACCTCAAATTCTACAATTATATCTCCACGGTCAATGTCGGGTGTTAATCTTAATTTTGAAACATGTGTAGGACTAACCGGTTCAAGCCATACGGTTTGCCATATCCCCGTCGTTCTCGTGTACCAGATCGAATCCGATTGTTCAATCCAGAATTGCTTTCCTCTGGGAATCGTCTCATCGGTAGATGGATCTTCGACTCTTACAACAACCTTTTCATTGCCCCATGTTAAATGATCAGTAATGTCGACAGAGAAAGAAACGTTGCCGCCTTCATGAAAACAAGCATACTCTCCATTGACATAAACCCATGCACGGTAATCTACTGCCCCAAAATGCAGGAGAACTCGCTGATTATTCCAGCCTTTAGGCACAGTAAAATCTCGGGAATACCATACATAATCATGGAATGATGGATCATTAATACCGCTTAGTTTTGTCTGATAGGCAAATGGAACATTAATTTTCCGATCAAAAGTGTCCCCATTTTGAAACCACTTTTCCTTTAATCCAACATTGTTATCGTCAAAAGCGAAGTCCCATTCGCCATTTAAATTAACCCAATCTTTTCTGACCAATTGCGGTCTTGGATATTCATTACGAGGTACTGACATGCTGTTCTCCATCCTTCCTAATAAAATAATCCTATTTAATTCCCGATTGATTCACGCCTTTTATAAAGGAACGTTGACCAATGATAAACAGTAATACGGCTGGTATGGTTGCAATGGACGTTAAAGCCATTAACCTGCCCGGTGATGAAACGAAACTTCCTTGCTGCATAATGGCAATACCAGTTGTAATAGTTCTCATTTCTGGAGAATTTGTAGTTACAAGCGGCCATAAGAAGTCATTATATATACCCATAAATGTAAAAATAGCTAATGTCCAAATAACTGGTCGTGCAGATGGCAGAACGATTTTTACAAATACCTGCCATTTATTTGCACCGTCTAGGAATGCTGCCTCCTCTAGTTCCTTTGGAAAGCCTCGAAAATATTGATAGAGAAGAAAGACACCAAATGAATTTGCAGAATATGGAAGAATTAGTACTGCATAGGTATCTAATAGACCGAACTTATTAAACTCCATATATAGTGGTAAAAACGTAATAACCCACGGAATCGTCATTGATCCAATAAAGATGCTAATTAACAATTTTTTAAAAGGAACATCTAAACGGGCCAGACCGTATGCTGCCAGTGTATCTACAACAAGAACAATTAGAGTTCCAATAATCCCAACAAATAAGGAGTTGCCCATCCATTGTAAGACAGGTGTATCTGAATTTCCTCCTAAGCTATACTGATAATTTTCAAGAGTAAATACTTTCGGAATCCACTTTAGACCTGCCGTGAATGCTTCCTGATCTGTTTTAAAAGAAGTAGCCAGCATCCATAAAATTGGAACGATAAAAATCAAGCCAACGATAATCGCAAGAATAACAATGAAAATTTTAAACGGTGTTTTTTGCACGCTGAACTACTCCTTTCGGTTTGTGATTCGGAATTGCAATATTGAGATAACGATCATAATCAAGGCCATAAGTAATGACATGGCGGCTGCATTCCCTAATTGCCGCTGCTTAAAGGCTTCATCGACAATATTCATTAACAGAACTTTTGTTGAAGTCCCTGGACCTCCCCGTGTCATTAAATATGGCTGCCCGTATATATTAAAGGAGGCAATCGTTGATGTAATGACGACAAATAGCATCGTAGGTTTAATACTAGGTAACGTGATATGCACAAATCGCTGCCAGCGGTTGGCGCCATCAAGAGAACCCGCTTCATATAGTTCTTCAGAAACATCATTTAGTGCATTGATAAAAATAACCATGTTAAAACCAATCGTCCACCATAATGTCGCAATAGCAAGTGAAATCCAGGCCCACGGCATGTCTGTTAACCATGGAATTAATGGCAGATTCATCTTTTGTAAATATTGATTAATTAATCCACTGTTTGTATCAAGAATCCATAACCAAATAATTGCTACGACCGAAACAGAAACAGAATAGGGAATAAAGTAAACCGTACGAAAAAAACCTTTAAATTTACCAGGCAGTGCATTTACTAACAATGCTAAACCTAATCCCACTACAACCAATAAAGGAACACTATATACAACGAATTGGAAGGTGTTTTTAAGACCCTCGAAAAACAGTTCATTAAGATATGAATTAGAGTCAAAGATTTTTGTATAATTCTTAAATCCTACAAATTCATGGACAGGGTTTAATAAATCCCAGTTATGCAAACTTATCCATGCTCCATAGCCAATAGGAATTAAAAGAAAAACAACAAATAACAGCAAGTAAGGGATTACAAAAAGACTTGAAGTCAATTGGGATTTCCAACTTGTATTTCTCATTTACCTTCCTCCTTTCTATTACCTACTAGTGGAAAAACAAGAGACGAACAGGTATTCAACCTACCGTCCGCCTCCTTTAATGATTACTTATTCATTACTTGTTCTGCCTTTTTATTCGCATCATCTAATGCTTTTTGCGGATCCTTCTTGCCTAGAAGAGCAAGGTTAACTTCAGCCCATAGTGGGTCAGACAATTGACCCCAGTTGGCAACGACAGGAGCAAACTTAGCATATTCAAATTCTGAAGCTACGATCGGCTGTTGCTTCATACTTTTAAATTCTTCACTTTGTTCATAAATTGCTTTTGAAGCTGGTGCTTGTCCTGATTTTGCCCACTCCATTGTGTTTCCAGCAACATATTTTAAGAAATCAGTAATACCATCTATTTTTTTAGAATCTGTTACAGTAGCAGGAATCACGAAATTATGTCCATTCGCATAAACCGCTTGTTGTTTAGTGCCTAATTGTGGTACAGGAGCAACACCATAGTTTATTCCAGCCTTATCCCACTGCTCCATCATCCACGGGCCATTTAGGTGCATCGCGTTTTTACCTTGTAAGAATAATGTTACTTCACCATCTTGTTGAACATTTTCAGGAGAAACCTTTTCTTTTTGAATTAAATCACGATAGAATGTTAGCGCTTCAACAGCTTCTGGGCTATTGTAGTTTGGCTTACCATCCTTCATTAATTCTCCGCCATTTTGGAATAATAGAGTTGGGAAAATGAATTGGTTTGGCCATAGAGTTGGTACAACAAAACCATATTGATTCTTACTAGAATCTGTTAGTTTCTTTGCAGCTGCTAAGAACTCTTCACGATTTGTCGGCGCCTTTTCTGGATCTAAACCAGCTGCTTTAAATAAATCTTTATTATAGTACATTACTAATGGATGAATATCTAAAGGAATGGTATAGTGCTTACCACCAATATCGCCAGCCTTCCAAGCAGTTTCAGCATAATCTTCCGCTTTAACACCTGCTTTTTCGACTGTATCAGTTAAATCTTTTAATAAATTCTTATCTGCATAATTTTTTAGCTGATCAGTATGCATGATTAATACATCTGGAGCATTTTTTTGACCTGAAAAGGCAAGGTCAACAGTTTTATAATAGTCAGACTGCGGCACAATTTGGAAATCAACTTGATACTTAGATTGTGATTTATTGTAGTTTTCAACAATCGTCTTCATACGTGGACCATCCGCACCAGAGAAAGGTGCCCAATAAGTAATTTTTTCCCCTTTTCCGCCTTCTGAATTATCTTTGTCCTTCGCACTTGAACATCCTGCTAAAGATCCGAGTGCTATAGCAGCAGTTAAAGCTATACCAAGCCATTTCTTTTTCTTAACCATTTTTATCCCCCTTAGTTAGGTAAAAATTTTTGGTTACTTCTAGGATGAGGAAATATTTACAAATTATGTGCTCCTCATTAGTTAATTAAATTAATTTACTTTCTGGTATTATCATAATATTGTAAGCGCTTTTTGTCAAATACATATTTTTTAAGATTTTAATTTTGTGTATAAAAATAAAAATGACCCCGGTACAGTCCGAGGCCATCTTTCATTATTATGTTAATTTAATTTATCCTCTATACTTCTTATATAAAAGACATGTGATTGGAAGTCTCCCCCACGTTCAAAACTCCCGCCATTGACACCATTAAACTCCGTGGGAAGCTGCAATCCAACCGTCATTAGTTCATCACCATAAAAGCAGCGCTCACAGCCAGCCACCTTGTAGTTTTTTGACTCATCTAATCCACTGAGCCGCAGCAATTGCTGTTTCTTAGGATTCGGAGTTGCTAATACTTTATACCAGCCAACCAATGCCTCCGACTGGTCTTGGCTTACCACCATCCAAGCCGTTTCGTTATTTGAAAATGGATTCAACAAGCGATAGAATTGACCATCACGAATTAACTCTCGATGAGTTTTATAAAAAGCAACCTGCTGTTTAATTTCCTTACGTTCTTCTTCGGTCATTTTGAGTGGGTCCAATTCATATCCAAATGTTCCAAAGTAAGCAGTGTTTGCCCTTGTTTGTAATGGTGTGGACCGTAATGTCTGGTGATTCGGAACAGCCGAAACATGAGATCCCATACTATAAACCGGATATGCAAAGGACGTGCCATACTGGATTTTAAGTCTTTCAATCGCATCTGTATCATCACTCGTCCAAGCCTGCGGTGCATAATACAACATCCCGGGGTCAAACCGTCCGCCCCCGCCCGCACACGATTCAAACAACACATGTGGGAATTCACTTGTTAATCGGTCATAGAGATTATAAACTCCTAAAATATAGCGGTGGAAAAACTCGCCTTGCTGATGAACAGCTAGTTTATTCGAAAATGCTTCGGTAATGTTTCGATTCATGTCCCATTTAATATAGGCTAGGTTTGTTTGTTTAATAATAGCTGACATTTTATCATACAAATAATCCACGATTTCCTGTCTTGAAAAATCTAAAACCAGCTGATTACGCCCCAAAGTATAGTGCTGACCTGGGATACCTACTGCCCAATCTGGATGCTCGTTAAATAATTCACTATTCGGACTGATCATTTCCGGCTCAAACCAAAGCCCAAATTTCATCCCAGTCTCGGTAATTTTCTTGGCCAGACTATCCAAACCATTCGGAAGCTTATTTAAGTCTACGTGCCAATCACCAAGTGAGGAGGTATCATCATTTCGTTTGCCAAACCAGCCATCATCAAGGACAAACAACTCAATTCCGAGTTCACTTGCTGATTTTGCAATCTTCACAAGTTTTTCTTCATCGAAATCAAAGTAGGTTGCCTCCCAGTTATTAATTAGAATCGGGCGCACGGCCTTCCTCCATTGACTTTGAATCAAATGCTCACGGTATAAAGCATGAAAAGCATGACTCATCCCATTTACACCCTTATCGGAATACACCATTACCACTTCCGGGGTTTGAAATGATGCTTGCGGCTCTAAATTCCACTTAAATCCGAATGGATGAATCCCAACCGTAAGTCTTGCCATATCGTAGTGGTCGACTTCTACTTGTATCAAGAAATTACTGCTATAGATAAAATTAAAGCCATATACTTCACCAGTATGCTCCGTCGCCTCAGGACGCCTTAGTGCCAAGAATGGATTATGGTGGTGAGAACTGGCCCCGCGCAGGCTGGAAATAGACTGAATGCCTGTTTCGAGCCTTCTTTCCTTTACATGCCTCTCCCGTGACCATGTCCCGGCTAAATGGGTGAATACAAAATCTTTATCCGGAAGGTCGAGCGATGCTCCCATGAATCGATCTATAACCAGTTCTTCAGAACCCGCATTTCTTAACGAAGCACTTCTCGTGATGACAGATTTATCATGGAAAATTGTATAATTTAACTGCAATTCCGCTTGCAAGAACTCATCTTTTAAGAGGATTTGAAGTGTACTTGCATCATGATTGTCCTCTGTATAAGTGGCTGGGAGACCTTCAAGACGAGGTTTTCCTTCTAGAATCTGATACGATTCATATGTAAAGTTTGGAATATGACTTGCTGTGGATTTACTAACACTGATTGCTGGTTCGCGAAAATCTGAATTTCCGTAGGCAGGGAATTCTTGACGCAACGTCTCTAATCCAAATGCTGGATCGTCAGCATATACATGCGTAGTTGCTCCTGTCGGGACATCATACGTTTGCAAATGGGAAAAATCGTCTCTGTGTCGTAACGCCTTTCCGTAATATAGATGGCCGAGTTGCCCATTTTTCATAACGTGAAAAATATAACTTACTTGGCCATTTGTTAAATGAAACTGCCTTTCCTTTTGATTCACTTGAATAAGCATCGCTTTCTCCTTCACCATTTTGACTTCTTTTCTAATATTAAGGGAAAGAGCTGTAAACCCAGACTCTTTCCCTTGTAAGTGCTAAATATATTGATTAAATTCTATTGATCACAAACTCGAATTCCATGTCTTTGTCAGCATGAATCAGGTGTTCATCATGCACCGGTGCGCCCCAGCTGTCGTCTCCGCCAACGCCCATTTGCTTGCCTGCAACCGTCACAACGGTGTAATGAACATTTGGCAACTCATAATGATGTTGAGCATTCTCGAGTTCAAAAGCTGTATATGGCGAAAAATTGCACTCTAATGGTTCAGCCGCTGCCGATATTTTTATACCCTGTCCTTGTTTATTTGTTACCCTAACGCGACGTACTCCAGTTCGATTGCCAGACTCTTGCGGCATCACATATCCGGACAAATTATCTGATACTTGATTTTTAATGATGCCCAGTCTTGCACCCATAGCACGGTCTGAGTAGTTCTCTTCAGGGCCCATGGCGTACCATTCTAGTTGATCATAATCTGCAGGCACCTTAAAGGATACGGCAAAAATCGGCATCTGCGGAAGATCATTTGCACCATGATACACCGATTTCACACGAACACTACCATCGGCAAAAACCGTATAGCTTATTTTCACTGCCACTTTTTCACTTATTGATAATTTATAAGTAAAGGCAACGGTCACTTGACCTTTGTCATTTTTAAGATCAATAGCAACACATCTTCTGGTCAGACTGGCTGCGTACCAAAGCCCCGAATAGAAACCTTGGGAGTAGCCACGGTCATTATCCGTCGTTGCCCGCCAGAATAATGGTGCTGGCGGTAGAGCAATCATCTCTTTCCCCGCGTAATTAAGAGACACGAGGCTGCCAGCCTGTTTCGAGAACAGGATCGTAAAGTCCCTGCCATGGACACCTATATTGACATCGCCTTCAACGACTCTAAACTCTCCCTGAACAGCGGCAGACTTTTCTTCCGCCTTTACCTGAAACACAAATTGTCCAAACGCAATCTCATAACCAGCTTCAGCCCAGAGTGTGTTTTCCTTTAAGATCAACGAGGTTTGAATACAGTACTCCCCCGAAGCACTCGTGATATCAGCAGGCAGCTTAAATTCAGCTCTTCCTGAACTTTGAGGTCCTACATTAACATCTAGCTTGTTTCGATACAATTCCTTGCCCTCAAGATATAGGGCGTATTCCAACTCATAGTCATTTAGATCAGCGAAAAGGCTGTCATTAATAATCGATACCCCGGTCTGATCTGGGTTTAGCTTAAAGTTTTGATATAGATATTTGACTTCCTGCATCTTAGGTGAAAGTTCTCGATTGGAATAAACGATACCATTTGTACTGAAGCCGTAATCGGTTGGACGGTCGTCAAAGTCACCGCCGGTGGCAAGAAATTCATTTCCATAGCGATCCTTTTTGATAAGCGACTGGTCAATGTAATCCCAAATAAAACCGCCTTGATACATTGGATACTTCTTCTCTAAATCTGTATATTTGTACATCCCGCCAAGTGAATTTCCCATGGCATGCATATACTCACAGCTAATGTATGGCTTCTGGGGATTTGCATTCAAGTACTCCTCAATATCCGCCGGCTTTGCATACATGCGGCTTTCCATATCACTGGTATCATTATATTCGCGGGCATGAAATACACCTTCATAATGAACCAAGCGGCTTGGGTCCACTCGCTTGAAATATTTAGACACGTTAAGAATGACCTCACCTGCATAGGATTCATTCCCGCACGACCATATCAGGATGGACGGGTGATTTTTATCCCGTTCAACCATGGAGACAGCCCGATCCATTACAATATTCTCCCATTCCGGCTTATTCCCGGGAATGTTCCAGGACGGCTCGACTGCTCCCATCTTCTGCCATGAACCGTGCGTTTCCAGATTCATTTCATCAATGACATATACACCATATTCATCACATAAATCGTACCAATAGCTCTGATTCGGGTAGTGCGATGTCCGGACAGCATTTATGTTGTGCTGTTTTAACGTTTTAATATCCCAGAGCATGTCTTCCTTCGTAATCGCACGGCCAGTCCGGCAATTAAATTCATGACGATTCACACCTTTGAATACAATCCGTTCACCGTTAAGGTGCATAATTTTATCGATAAGTTCAAATCTACGGAAGCCCACTTTTTGCGGAATCACTTCTACCAAACTGCCTTTTTCGTTATAAACTTGTATATAAAGCTTGTATAAATTCGGTCTTTCTGCGCTCCATAATTTTGGACTCTCAACGTCCATTGCTGCTGACCATTTTCCGTCACCAGTGTCAATCGTACGGGTAGATACTAAACTGCCTTCTCTATCGTACAACTCTGTTACAATTTTTGAAGGTGAAGAGTTATCAGACAATAGCTTGAGGTCTACTTTAAGCGTACCTTGCGTAAAAGCATCATTCAGTTCTGCACGAATATCAGCATCATAGACATGAATCTCTGGTACGGTATAGAGATAGACATCACGAAATATTCCTGAAAAGCGCCAGAAATCTTGATCTTCCAGCCAGCTTCCTGTGCTTCGCTGGTAAACCTCGACCGCTAATTTATTTTCACCTTCTGTTAAAAATGGGGTAAGCTCAAACTCAGCTGGCGTGAAGGAGTCCTCACTATAGCCGACAAACTTCCCGTTTAGCCACACATAAAACGCCGATTCTACTCCCTGAAAAGAAATGTACACCGGCTTATCGTTCATGTTTTCTGGTACAGTAAACATCTTCACATAACTACCCACCGGATTATGGTCTTGTGGAATTTCTGGCGGACGAATCTCATTAAGGCCATCCCATGGGTACATGGTATTCACATATTGTGGTTTTCCGTAACCCTGAAGCTGGATATGCCCTGGTACAGTGATGTCTCCCCAGCCAGAGCAATTAAAGTCCACCTGGTAAAAATTCTCCGGACGATTGTCCGGATTAACGCTATAGCTAAATTTCCAGTTTCCGTTTAAGTCATGGCGCAAAGCCATGGGAGCAGCGTTTTTAGCTTCCTCGATTGTCTCATAATAAAAATGGTCTGAATGAGCCGGTAATCGATTAACGGCAAACACATTCACATCGGTAAGCCAATCTAGTTTTGGAATTGTTGTCATCATGATCACTCTTTCTTTACATATTTCCAAAATTCTTTTACTTAACAGATCCCATCATACCGGCAACGAAATGCTTTTGCATGATGAAGAAGATAAGAGCTGCTGGCAAGGTAGCAATTACAATTGCCGTCATAATCATTCCAAAATCAGGGGAATAGCTTGAACCTAAGTTTGAAATTAATAGGGGAATCGTCTGGTTTTCAGTTGACTGCAATACAACCAGCGGCCATAAATAACTGTTCCAGCTAGCCATAAAGGTTATGATAGCCGCGGCTGCATAAGTAGTTTTCATTGTAGGAACATAAATCTTAAAGAAACATCCTAATTCCGATAGACCATCAATTCTTCCAGCTTCAAGAATTTCCTTCGGAAACATTTTTGTGCTTTGTCTAAAGAAAAAGATCAGGTAGGCGGTTGTAACCGTCGGTAAAATGACTGCTGCGATTGTATCAATCCCAATGATCGAGAAGGATTGTGAGATAGAAGCAAACATTCTAAAGAGCGGTACCATCAAAGCCGCAAAAGGAATCATCATCGAAACTAGCAAAATATTAAACACAAAATCCTTCGATTTACTTTTATAAATTTCAAATCCATATCCCGCCAAAGACGCAATAAGCATTGCAAGGATGGTTGTTAATACTGAGATTTTAGTTGAATTTATTAATGCAGGCACAAGATCAACGGTGTCCAGCAGATTGCGAAGGTTCTCCATAAAGTGACTGCCAGGAAGCATCCTTCCTTGCGTTACGTCAACAGACTTGTTTGTCGAGCTTACAATCATCCATAAAAATGGAAACACTGAGACAATTGCTGCGATGATTAGGACTGTATAGCTGAATGTATTTTTTAGCTTACTCATTATTATCACCTGCCGCTTTAAACTGAATGATCGAAAAGATGACAATCATAATTACGATTGCATATGAGACAGTAGCTGCATACCCAAAGTCCGGGGTATATTTAAACGATAAATTATAGATATACTGAGAAATGGTCATTGTCGCATTACCCGGTCCTCCCTTGGTAATATTCATGACCTCGTCAAATAACTGTAGTGTACCAATTGTTGAAGTAATTGATGTAAATAGAATAATCGGCTTCAACATTGGGATCGTTATTTTGAAAAATTGTTGAACTGGAGAAGCCCCATCAATTCTAGCTGCTTCATAGATTGACTCATCGACGTTTTGAAGAGCAGATAGATAGAAGATCATGTTGTAACCTGTCCATCGCCAAGTGATCGCCACAATGATGGCAATTTTCGCCCAAAAAGGATCGGTAAGCCATTGAATCGGTTCCGAAATGAGTGCAATCTTCATTAACATCATATTAATTATTCCATCTTGACCAAACAAATATTTGAAGATGACGGAATAGGCAACTAATGAGGTTACGCACGGTAAGAAGATGGCTGTTCGGAAAAAGCCCTTAAACTTTAACGTTTTATTATTAAGTAGAACAGAAAGAAATAAAGCCAGTAAGATCATAACCGGTACTTGAATGATTAGATAAATGACTGTATTTTTTACCGTGGTTAGGAATGTTGGGTCTTTAAATAACCGCGTATAATTATCGATACCTGTAAAGGTTAGATTTGCACCAACTCCTGTTTGAAAAGATAAAATAAGAGCCTGAATCATTGGGTAGAAGTAAAATAAAAAGATCATTACGGCAGCGATAATAACAAAGGACCAGCCAATGATATTATTTTTCAGCCGAATTTTGCGACCGGAATTTGATTTTGGAAGGGCTTGAGTGTGGCTTTCTTTCGCTGATATCAATTTTAGTCAACTCCTTACGTAGTAAGTTCAAGAAAAGAAAACGCCTCAGAAAGTCGCCTGATACATCAGTTAGCTCCAATACAAGAATGGCAGAGCCGGCGAATTTCTAAGGCAAAATCTCTTTAAATCTAAGATTTGTTACTTTCTAGCTTGTTTTGTTATTTAATTTGTTCTTCTGCTTGCTTTTGGGCATCTTCTAATACTTTATCTAAATCTTTACCTTTTAGGTAATCCTGCATGCCAACCGCTAAAATGTCTTCAATTGCATATGTGTGCATACCATAGTTAACTTGAGGAATTTTCTCTGTCCAAGCAGCAAAGTCAGAAACGACTTTTTGTCCACCGAAGAAATCATCTGCAGCTTTATAAGCTTCTCCTTCTGCAGCAGGCTTATAAGTCCCAATCGCTCCCATTTCTTTATTCAAAGTCTGATAAAAATCAGCATTAGAACCAAATGTTTTCCCTAAGAAGTCCGCAGCTTTTTCTTTACCATCGATGTTTAACACGTACCAAGAGCTTCCGCCTAAGTTAGAAGCGTTCACTGAATTTGCAATTCCAGATTGTTTTGGCATTGGAAGAACCGCCCATTTGCCTGCTTGTGATGCTTCTGCCTTGATTGATGGAGTAATCCAGTTACCAGTTGGAACAGTTGCAACGTCGCCGCTGTTGAATCCTGCTACGAATTGACCCCAGTCAGAGACAGGTTTTACTAAATCTGCGTCTAAAATAGCTTTATATGTTTGGAATGCTTCCTTTAAAGCAGCGTTGCCTGCTAAGTCAGGTGTAACGCCGTCGTTCTTTAAGTACCAAGCACCGCTCGTTTGAATCATCATACGAATAAGACCAAGGTCTTTTGGATCCTGAGTAAGCATTGCTTTACCAGTTGCTTCTTTAACCTTTTTACCTACTTCAATGTACTTATTCCAGTCCATGTTTTGTAAGTCTGCAACTTTGTATCCCGCTTTTTCTAAATAGTCAGTTCTTACGTATAATCCTGTAACACCAGTATCGAATGGAAGGCCGTAGTTTTTGCCGTCCAAGCTAGTAGGAGCAATTTTATACTGTGCGAAATCGTCCGCATTAAATGAACCTGTTAACTCATGGAACATATCTGGATACGCTTTAAGGAAGCTTTGCGCACGATAGTCTTCAATCAAGACAATATTCGGCAGTCCTTTTGTTGTCCCAGAACTTAAGCTGGTATTAAGCTTTTGAATAATGTCATCTTGTGCGTGTTCTACTACTTTAATGTTTACATCTGGGTTCTCAGTCTTATAAGCATCTTTTGCTATATTCATCGCTTTAATGTTGAAATTTGGGTCCCATGCCCAAACGGTTACTTCATTTGTTTCTTTGCCTTTGTCGGAAGTCTCATTTTTTGATCCCGAGGAACAGGCAGTTAGCATCAATATACTAACTAAAAAGAGTGCTAGTACTTTTTTCATTGATATTCCCCCAACATTCTATTATTGTAAGCGTTATCTAACCTACACATATTATGTTATCACCTGTTCGAACCTTTTCGTTAGGACGATATTTTTATTGGATGGTAATATCTTTGTAACATGAACACGCTTCCAAAGGATTCATTTGGACTATTTTTAGATATTATGACTATTTTTACTTTATTGAAATCGGAAGCTCTAGTCGAACCTTCGTCCCTTCACCTAACTCACTGGTAATCGTAACGCCAAACGGTTCCCCGTAAATCAGCTGAATCCGCTCATGAACATTCCGGACGCCAATTCCGGAAAACATTTGTTGTTTCCGCTTTGTATTTGGGAGTTTATGTTCAGAAGAGACCTCCATACCATCTCCATTATCAACAACTTCACAGATTAATGTATGTTCCTCCTTCCAAACAAGAACATTGATGTACCCGCCCGGCTTATGGTTGAAGCCGTGGAAGAATGAATTTTCCATAAAGGGCTGTAAAATCAGCTTTGGTACATGGTACTCTATACAATCTGGCGCGATAAAATAGTTCACCTTAATCCGATTCCCGTACCGTTTTTGGTTTATAAGGACGTAGTTTTTTAAATTATCCACTTCTTGGCCAATCGTGTTCGTCTCACTGACATTGCCAATAGTATTTTGAAGCAAGGAGATCAACGCATTAATAGTTGCTTCGGTTTCTTCTTTACTACCTTGCTGCACCATGAACTTTATAGAAGTAAGTGTATTGTACAAAAAATGTGGATTGATTTGCTGCTGCAATGCTGCTAATTCTGCATTACGCTTCTGCTTTTGGGATTCCACCAGCTGGTCGACATACAAATGAAGTTCATCAAGCATGGAATTAAAGGCATTGCCAATTTTCATGGTTTCATAGGTACCGCTTGCAGAAACATATTGGTGGAATTCATGTTTTGAGGCATCTTCAATCTGCTTCACCAGACTTGATAATGAATTGGTCAATCTCCTTGTGGCGAGCAAGACAATGATAAGTGCCACAAAGACGATTCCCATGGAGATCAGCACAATATCTGTTTTATCAATTAGGTCTCCGACTGCTCTTTGCTTGTCAATGATATTAAACAAGTACATATCAAAAGATGGAAGATACTCCATCGAGATAATTTGATCCTTTCCCATAAAGGTATCGATAATATAACGGTCTGAACTCTTTTCAATTTTAGCTGCATAGCTAAGTAAGCCCTTTGGTGCTTGTCCAATGAGCTTTGACTGATTACTAGAAACAATGACCCCCTGCTTATCTACAACAAACACATTATTTCCAGGGCCTGTGTAGCTTGTGAAGAATTTTCTAAATTCACGTTCATCAAACGCAAAAAACATTGAACCATAAACCGTACCGTTGATTCGTTCCATTAGCACCTTTGATGCGACAATGAACTGGCGATTCGTTCCATCATTTCGCTTGTCCAATTGGTATATCAGTTTCTTCGGCTGCTTAAACGTATTACTAGTAAGGGCACTAGTCCTTAACTCTTCTTCTGTAATTGGCCAGTACGTACGATCCGTTGCAAAGCTGAACCCGTTTCGTCCCATAACAAAAATGCTTTCCTCATAGGCATCTAAATTAGTTTCGATCCGCTTTAACTGTTGACCCGTATTAAAATAGGCACTTAGTTTCTCTTTATTGCTGAATTGCTCCGACTTAAGAATCCTTTTAATCGTAGTGCTTTGAAGGAGATTGTTCGATGCAAGAACGACTGAATAGTTAAAGGATTCGAAGCTCTCCTTTACCTGACTCATTACTTTTGAGTTAGTCACGCTAAACTTTTTAATAAAAAATTGCTCCGACATCCGAATCGTTGTCCATGTAATCGTGATCGACACTGTAATAATCATTAAAACCGTAATGAAAAACATAACGATAAATAATCCGTTATGTTTAAAACGTTCGGGAATAAATCTCATAATTCACCATCTCTTATCTTAGTTTTTGCTTTCTTTTGTATTGGCTTGGAGACAATCCCTTGATTTTCTTAAAAACTTTACAGAAATAACTATGATCGGAGTAACCAACCATTCCACTAATTTCAGAGATCGATTCCGTCCCCTCTATAAGCAATTTCGTCGCTTCTTCAATTCGGATTCTATTTAGATATTCAATGAATCCTTCCTTATTATGGGTTGAAAAATAGTTGGAAAGGTAAGATGGATTAAAATGAAAATGCTTTGCCACGCCAGTTAGGGTAAGCGGCTCAGCATAATGGTCTCCAATATACTCCATTAATTTTTTCATATTTAAATCTTCCGGCTCGCTTTGCACAGAAAAGATGCATTTTTTCGCTTCTTCGATAAAATGATCCATTAATTCAACTGTAGCCTTTGCTGAAGGCGCTTCATCAATCGATCTAAAATAGGAATACTTCGCATTGTCCAATTCTGTTACATCATATTTCATATTACTTAGGAGAATGGTGATGTTGAAAATAATGTTGCCAAAGAAAGCTTTATATTCAAAGACATCCATCGTATAACAAGAAGACATGACCTGGATATGTTCTTGTAAATACTGAAAAGCTGAGTCAAAATGTTTTCGCTTTAATTCCTCGGTAAACCAATCCAAATTAAATTTTTCAGGTTTGGAAGGCGGGTTAGGGAGATCCTGCTCCATTAACAATGGTTGATTCGAAAAATAAAAGTGATAATCTAATAATTTTATAAGACTTTCCTTGTACATGTTCCCTACTAATGAAAGATCTGTAAACGTATTCGACAATGCAAGACTGATTCCCGGACTGGCCTGTGCAAACTGGCGGGCTAATTTAATGACCTCGGGAAAATTGTCCATATTCACATTCATTAAGTATCCGATGATATTTTCTTTCACACGTATGGGCTCGTGAACAACTTGGCTTAAGCTATTCTGAAATGCCTCCTCGATTTCCCCCTGGATTCTTGTTTGAAATTCTGCATTTTTTCTGGATTGGTGGTGGTTTCTCAAATCTAAGCCGATTAAACAAAAGTGGCTATACGGAAAAGCCTGAGATACTATATCAGGATCATAATTTACTTCATATCCTGAAATGAGCTTATCGATAATCTGCCCCATTGGGAGATTTCCTGTTAATTTTTGATCCATCTTCTGAAAGGCAGGAATTCGGCTTGCGGCTGTTTTCAGTGCTTTTAAAAGGCCTTCTGCATTAAGCTTAGGCTTTAATATATAATCAACCACACCGCTTTGAAATGTGGAACGAACATAATCAAATTCTCCAAAACTGCTTAAAATAATGATTTCTTTATGAGGATATCTTTCCTTCACAATTCTTGTTAATTCCTCCCCATCCATGATGGGCATCACGATATCTGTAATGATAATATGCGGGTCGGTCGCTTCAATTAATTCAAGTGCTTCTTGGCCGTTCGAAGCCTCGCCAACAATCATAAACCCCTCTTGTTCCCAATTAATATAGTGCTTAATCCCTTGTCTGATTAACATTTCATCGTCTACAATAAGTGTTCGGCATAGTTCCCCGACTGTCAATGTGATCCCCCCAGAAGATGACCTGTACAATTAGAATTTTATATATTAATTATACTATAACCCTATCAAATACTTTTTCAAAAATTGTTCCAACCAGGGCTTGCGGCCAACATTCCATGAATCGCAAATGAAATGAATAATCTTCCAGATTGTTTTAGATACTATTTTTTAAGAAGGGGTGTGTATAAGTGAATCTTAATTCATTATGCTATCTCGGATTAGGATTTTTAAGTATAGTTCTGTTGATTTATGTATGTTATAAAAAAGGGGTAAGAAGGAGTCTCCTGCTATTTTTAGCAATGGTCGGTTTGGGGTATATGATTGAGGCAGTTATTTATAATCTTTTAGGTAGTTATCAATATTATCCGAAAATCCTCAAGCATGATCGAATATATGATAGCAATATGGGGGCAATTGCATCCAATGCCTTGGCTTTGCCAGTGTCTGCAACTTTCATTGCCCTCTTCCGTAAAAGCTGGCTTTGGATTGTATCTTTTATCGGGCTATTTGCGGGGATTGAGTGGTTATTTCTCGAACTTCATATTTATTCGCATCATTGGTGGAAGATAGGCTACACATCACTTGGACTACCCTTTTATTTTCTTTCAGCTAAATTTTTACTCAAAAAAATGGATTTCCCCATAAAAGGAAAACTCCATTCCTTCATTTTATTTTTGATTGTTGGCACCTTTACCGGGTCTTTCCACATTCTCCCGATTATGCTTTTCACCAACAGATATTATCATTTAGGCTGGTGGACTAATCAGTCCAAAGATACGACTGCTTTTGGGGCAATTTTTTATTTATGTGCCAGTCTCTTCTATGTAGGGATTACGAAATTCCCCTTATTTCCAAGGTGGTTAAAATATGTGGTCACACCTCTGTGCATGTTTGCGGTCAACATCTTTCTTAGCAGAATAGAAATACTGCACAGCCTAGTCTGGTGGGACCCGTGGTATTATATTATTTTATCTATTATCGCCCTATGGTTTACTGAATCAATGAGCAAATGTATTGCGAAAGGAATATAGGGTGTTAATAGGGTGTCAGGCACCGCTCATGGACATTTGTCCACGAGTGGTGCCTGACACCTTTTCATTCTCCTTAAAAATGTAATTGAATTTTTTGTGCCTCTTCTAGTTTTTCTTGTTGATCATTAAATACGTCACTTGTTAAGATTTTTATCCATTCAATATCTTTACCCTTTGTTTGGTCGACGATGAAACCGAGACTTCCTCGCTTTATTTGGCCTCCTTGGAGCTCCCCATTTAAATGTTCAAGATACATATCCTGTTTCCAATCCATTTTCACTCCCGTATTCGTTTCAAATAGGGCTACTGGGGCGAAACTCCGCTTCTCTTTGGAGTGGTTTTTAATATCAACACTTATTTTGATGAAATCAAATTCCTCTTCCTCCGTTAGCGGGTGGAAATAGTCAATTAAGCTATAATCTGGCCGGTAGTGCAGCAGTTTCATTTCTTTGATGGTGTACTCGATATCTCCAAAATGATAGACCTTATTAATTTGTTTCATTGTTTTTAAAGTAGCCTCTCCTTTTTCATCCGTGACAGACTGGCCTTGTTTTTGTAAAGATGAATCATCGGTAACCTGAGGGCTATTATAATAAGCATCATGATCATCTGTAGAGATCTTTTTGGGTGTTGTAGAAGTGTTCTCTGATGATTTGGTATCAGAATCCTCATGAGTCGTCTGAGTTGAAACAAATGAACAGCCAGTCAATAGGAAAAAAAATATAATAATTATCATTGCCTGTTTCACATCGATTCCTCCTATCAAATTAAAACGTCTTTTTAGCAAGTTATCCCGTTGCTAAAAGCGCAACGGGATAACTCTTGCCAATTCCTCATACACTTTATCGTGAGAAACTTGCCTTACTTGTCTTCAATGACTGTTTTTCTGCTGCCTTTTTCAAGCAGATCAAAGATGATTTTAGCATTGTCTGTATTATCGATTTGCCCGGCAAAACGTTCGCTGGCTGGGCCGAATGCATATACATTTACATCTTCACCCGTGTGTCCTCCAGTCGTCCATCCAGTAAATGAACGGGTATCAATAATTTGTTCAATCGCGTTATCAATATCCACTACTTTCTTCGCAGCAGCTGCATCTTCAACGGACTGAATCTCTTTATCTGTTAAAGTAAGATTGATATATTTATTCAACGTTTCTTTCACACCTGCACCGTTTGCAATCTGCTCCGCCATATAATCCGGCGTACGCTGTGCAGCATTGATAGGGGCACTAAACCAGTTATACTCCCCGCGGGCACCGATTGAGTAGCCGCCAGTTGAATGGTCAGCTGTGGCTACTACCAGTGTATGTTTATCCTTTTTAGCAAAGTCAATGGCTGCTTTGAATGCTTTTTCGAAATCTTCCATTTCACTCATTGCACCAACAATATCATTATCATGGCCGGCCCAGTCGATTTGACTTCCTTCCACCATTAGAAAGAATCCTTTTTTATTTTGATTTAAGCGCTCAATCGCAGAAGTCGTCATGTCTGCAAGGGAAGGCATCTCTGAACCCCGGTCAATCATTTTAGGCATACCGCGTTTTGCAAATAGACCAAGAACCTGGTCATTTTTGTCTTTTTTCAATTCTTGAAGGGTTGAAACATAACTGTATCCGTCCGTTTTGAATTCATTTGTAAGGTTACGATCTTGACGGATAAATAAATCGGAGCCGCCTCCCAAAAGGACATCAATTTTGTGTTTTCCGTTAACCATCTCATTGTAATAATCATCAGCGATGGCATTCATGTTATTACGGTTTACATCATGAGAACCGAAGGATGCCGGGGTTGCATGTGTAATCTCTGAAGTAGCAACTAGCCCTGTGGATTTCCCCTGCTCTTTTGCAGCTTCAAGGACAGTTTTCACTTCGGATTTGTCATTGTCAACGGCGATGGCAGCATTGTAGGTTTTGACACCCGCAGCCATTGCCGTTGCTGCAGATGCTGAGTCTGTTACGTTTTGCTTCGTGTCCTCCGGATATGTAGTCTGTTGTCCAACTAAAAATTTATCAAACTCAGTTGGCTCAACTTTTTTAGTAGAGGGATCGTCCTTTAAATAACGATAGGCCGATGTATAGGAAACGCCCATTCCATCACCAATCAGGAAAATGACATTTTTAATTTCTGCATTGTTTGTAATTGTTTTTTCGGATTTCGCGCTTGCAGTACCAGCTCCAGGTCCGATAAGACTGCTAAATGCCAATGTAGAAAGGACAGCGACTGGAAGGACCTTTTTAATCAGATTTTTCTTAAACAATTGTATTTCCCCCTCAATTAAAGTTGTTATACGACTCTCATTATAGAGGGGGGTTATTAAGTGAATGTAAACCATTGTAAAGACGAATAACTTTTTACATTGTTAATAGATAGGAATTTCGTACGAGAGTATATGGCACTTGTATAAAAAGCCTTATCCTTCCATCATCTTCTCGGACCGCCCACTCCTGAAAAAGGCCTATTTTTCTTTATATTTTCTTAACAAAAATTGAACATTTAAGTTCGAGTAGACTCTCTAGATAAAGAAAAAACTGATTCGATGATTCGAATCAGTTTTTTCTTTATACATTAATCATCATTTTTATCATACCTTCGACAAGAGCTGGAACTTCTTCAAATGCGCTTTTCATATGAAGACGCTCCGTTCGTTTGTGGGCGTCTTTTCCGAGTGGACCGACATTTAAAACAGGGGCCTGGAGTTCTTGCATCGCATCGAATGGGATACTGTAGCTTGTGTCCCATACCGGTGTATTTGATTTGAAAACGGTCCATCCTTCCCCATCGTCCTGATAATTAACATAGCTTAAGTCGCTTATTCCATTAAAATAGTGGACTTGCTGAATAGGCAACTCAAATTTTGCTAGACCTTGCTCTTTCACATATTTCACACATTGTGAAATGAGTTTATCATTTGATGAATTTACTGCTGGATAATAAGGTGGAGCAAATAGTAAAACCATCGCCGGTGCTAGTTCCTGGCATCGAATCATTAAAGCATCGGTAATTCGGATAGATTTCTCACGGTCATCCCATTCTGAATTTGCATGAATGGTGGCTTTGATTCCTTCGATAAAATCCGTCCCAAATTTATTAATCGCATGCTTAAGTAAAGCTTCATAGCGTAATACACGGACTTCACCAACAGGGTCGACGGACTGCTCTTTGCAGACTTCTATGTAGGCTTTATTGCAAGCTCTAGCAGCATTGGATGCAACTTTTTCAAAGATATCCATAATCTCTTCCGCATTCCGCTCCATTAAAAACACATTATATAAGGCGGATGAGCGGTATGGTGTTTGAACAGAGTATTCGAGTTTTAAATCCTTTTGTTGTAGTGTGACCGGAAGTGGGGTTGTTTCTCCCATCACCGTTTCTTGGAGGCTCAAATTCCACTCCATCCTCTGTGTCAAAAACGATGCGATATATGGCGCGGTGATTCCACTGAGTGGTTCACCAACATGAGTCTCTTTCCCATAAAAAAGCGCAGATGGCATAATTTTTCCGATGGAACCTGAATACACATAATAATTTTCATCACCCGGTTCTTGTGAAAATACCGGTTCTCCATTCAAGAAAAGCTTATAGGTGAGATCATGCTTTTCCTTTAGTTCTAATAATTTCGGGACAGCAGCACGCATACCCGCTGAATTTACTTCCTCATCTGGCACGGTTAACAAGAGAAGATTAATCGGCCATTGTTCGACAGTTGCCTTTTCGATTAATCCCATATGCATTACAAGTCCCATTTTCATATCCATCGTACCTCTGCCGAATAAATATTCTCCTGATTTCAGGTCCTGAACCACATCTTCTGGCAGTCCATCCAATCTTTCATGGAGCATGTTGGTTAACACTTCTGGCTGATAAGCAAAAACCTCTAGATCTCCATATTCCTCCGTATTCACTGTATCAAAATGACTAATGAGAACGATGGTTTCTTTCGCTGCAGGATGTTTATATAAAGCAGTTAAAAACCGCCTGCCCTGATCGGCATCGTGAAGAAGCAATTGAGTAGGATTGTCCTGAAAATAGTCCAAGCCTTGCAGTTTCGCTTCTACCTTTGAAGGAAAATTACGTTCACCCTCTGTTAATGTCATGCTTCTCCAGCTCACCACTTCGCACAAAAGCTTACGAAGTGCCTCTGGTGTCCCCCAACTTAGCTGATTCATTACCCATTACTCCTTTAATTAATTTACAAAATGGTGATTCGAAACTGTCCATCGGGGATGGACAAATACAACCAATTGTTCACGAATGGTGCCTGACACTCTATCGATAGTTCACATCGTTATTTGTGCTCAATTTGTCCTTTTTGTTCTTAAAATAATAGGAAATATAGCATACGGCTAAAAATCCTAAACCTACTAGTAAACCGACTAATTGGGTCGGATCAAAGGCCAAGAATATTAAGATCGAAACGCAGAATACGATACAAATAATTGGTATTAAAGGATAGAATGGGACTTTATATTGTAAATCCTCTATTTTTCCACCAGCTTGCAGGTATTTCTTCCGAAACAACAACTGCGAGAGGGCAATACCAATCCACGAAATCGTAACAGAAATGCCGGCAATCGACATTAACAATACAAACACAGTGTCGGCTGCAATGACGCTAGTTAGCAAGGATAATAGAGAAAAAATCATCGTAAATACTAGTGCAGCAAATGGAACCTTGCGTTTTGATAGCTTTCCAAACCATTTTGGAGCCATTCCATCTTGTGCCATTGCCCATAGTAAACGGGTCGACGCGTAAATACATGAGTTTCCGACCGATAATATCGCTGTCAGAATAACAAAATTCATAATATCTGGTGCGAAAGGAATACCCGCCATATCCATAAGGGTTACGAATGGACTTTCCAATAGTCCCAGTTCCTTAGATGGGAAGATGGCCGATAATATAACAATAGAAGCTAGATAAAAGACGATAATTCTAAAAAGGACGTTTCGAATGGCTCGCGGAATGTTCTTTTCCGGCTCCTCGCTTTCTCCAGCAGCAATTCCAATCAGTTCAGACCCCTGATAGGAAAAGATAACATTCATCATTGTAACAAAAAGGATGACAAAACCCGCAGGGAACAATCCTGATGGTGCTAAGTTTTCTAAAAATGGTGCAGGACGGTCAGCCAATGGAATGATTCCAAAAATAGCAGCGAAACCAATAATAATAAAGAAAATAACAGCAACCACTTTAATACCTGCAAACCAATATTCCGCCTCTGCGAATCCCCTGGTTGTAAGAGCGTTAAGGACAAATAACAGGGCGATGAAAACAGCACACCATATCCAGACTGAAACATCAGGAAACCACCGTTTCATTAGGATTCCTGCTGCAGTAAATTCAACCCCAGCCGTAGTGGCTGAACCAACGAAATACATCCAGCCTAACGAAAATCCAGCTGAAGGACTAATAAATTTACTTGCATATGTTTGAAATGAGCCTGTTACAGGCATGTGGACAGCCAGTTCCCCTAGGCACACCATGACCAAGTATAAAATGATCCCACCAAATAAATAACCTATTAATGCACCGCCAGCTCCGGCCTGATTAATAGTATAACCAGCGTTTAAAAACAACCCTGTTCCAATGACTCCGCCTAACGAAAGCATAAACAAATGACGACGTTTCATTGATCGATTTAATTGATTCTGCTGACCCTCTCGTTCAACCATCTCCCACACACCCCTTGTCTATTAGCAGTCTCCAATCCAACGTTCCTTAAAAACGTAGTGACAAACAGCTTAAGCCGCCATCTAACTTACGAAATTCAGACATGTCGAGCTCAATCGTCTGAAAACCTGCCTCGTTCATTTTTTGCTTTGTTTGAGGAAAACCTGCTGGAATGATGACATAGTCATTTACGCGAATACAATTCGCTGCATACTCCTCTTCGGGTGGAACGATAATTTTCGTATAGGAATTAAAAACTGGATGATCAATAAATTCGCCTGCGACAACAACTGTTTGATTTCCAAGATAAGAAATACCAGTTTTAAGGTGGAAAAACTTTTCCAGTTGAACAATAGTTGCTTGGTAATGTTCCAATTCAAGAATTTGCTTTAATTGTTCAGCCCCTTCCAAATTTGTTCTTTCAGAAAGTCCTAAATAAAAATGATTTTCAATTTGTAAAATATCGCCGCCGTCAAGGGTTCCTGGTGACTTGATATAATAGATGTTTTCATAGTGGGACTTTATTGTCGACTCCATCTCGATAATTTCCCCGTTACGTGAAGGGGCACCTGGGTTTGAAATAACCGCAAACTTAGGCGTCAGCACTGCCGTGTCTTCTACAAAGGTGGAGTCTGGGAAATCCGTATGACTAGGCAGGACGGTTACTTCTACCCCACAGGTTTTTAGTGCATCAATGTAAGCTTTATGCTGCTCGAGTGCCTTTTCTAAAATAGGACTTCCTAGATCAGAAGTTGTTAAGCCATGGATATAGCTCTCCCCGGGTGTTTTGACAATTGTATTTTTAAACATATTTTTTCCTCCTTCAATTATGTGCGGATAACAGGGCAGGTGAGACATGTCGGACCACCTGTTCCTAAATAAGAGATTTCATTTCCTTCATATTCATAGACGGTTGCCCCCGCATCCATTAATTTTCGCTTAGTGTAAGGGCTTCCAGAAACTATCATACAAATTCTCGGCGCCAAGGCAAGGACATTACAGCCTAGTTGATGATACTCTTCGTCCGGAACTTCAATTAGCTCAAAGCCTCGCTTAATTAAAATTTGTCTTAAGAAGACTGGCATTAATCTCGAGTAAACAACAGCTAGGTTTTCATCTACGATACTAATAAAAGACATAAGATGTAGACATTCGTCCTCCCCTTGGTCATGCGGAAGCTGGACAACGATACATTCGTCCACTAAACCTTTAGTTATTTCCTTGATTTGGCGGATCGCTTCATCATTCGTTCGATAGCCACGGCCAATTAATAATGTGCGATCATCCAGCCAAACAAGATCTCCCCCGTCAGCTAATGCTTCACCAGTAAGTTCACCTAAAATAGGAATGTCCTTTTCTATTAAAAATTGTTTGTACACTTCGGCTTCAGGCTGTCGTAATTTTTTCCCTGATTTTAAAATAATGGCGCCCTTTTTCGTAAATTTAACAGGGTCATGGGCATAGAGAGAATCTAATCCTACAAGTTCTGACGCGGGTAAATATTCAATATGATTGACATGCTGTTTGATAATAGAAAGAAACTGTTCAAATTCATGCTCTGCTTTTGAAAAATCAGGTTCATGAATATAGTTGAATTTCTTCCATTCCTTTTTTAAATGTTCTTGACTAATAAATGCTTCTTTTGGGTGTTTAACAATAACTGTGTTGAGTTTTTTATACATAGATGATGCCAAAGTAGATCCTCCTTTCTTTTTCCGCATAGTGGAATTCGTTTCCCCTGACAGGAAAACTTATAATATGATATTATAGTAGTAATAATTTCATGTCAATTATATTTTGAATTTACTGAATAATTGTTCTCATTATTTTTTTAGATACTTAATTTAAATAGGAGCTGGAGATATGCAAACTATCGATCGAGCCATGCAGGTGATCAAAGTTCTTGTTGGAAATGAAACAAAGAAATGGTTTTCAATTACTGATTTATCTAAGGAGTGTAACCTTCCTGTAAGCACAATGCATCGTCTATTACAATCAATGAAAGAACATGGACTTATACAACAGGATCCAAATCTAAAACATTATTCAATGGGAAACACCTGGCTAGAATATGGATTACAGATGTATGATACCTTTGATTTTGTAGGATTAATTCGGCCCGAGATGGAAAAATTAATGCTTGAGGTAGAAGAGAGTATTTATTTTAGTAAACCAATTGGCCTAGAATCATTAATCGTTGAAAGAATTGACTGCCAGCAAAATCCGATCCGCATTTATGATCAATTAGGATTACGCATTCCACTAAACATTGGAGCAGCAAATAGAGTCATGTTAGCCCATATGCCCCCAAGTGAAAGGAAGAAAATCGTAAATGAATTAGTAGCTGCAGAAGATAGAGATACTTTTTTAACTGCATTAAATCAAATAATGAAAGTGGGCTATGGGGAGAGCCACGGGGAGAGAACTGAAGGCACATCATCCGTAGCTGCGCCTATTTTTAACCAATTAAATGAACTAATTGGCGCAATTAGCATTGGATATGTCAATTTCAATATAACAATAGAACGAAAAAACTTCCTAATCGAAAGAGTCATTGAATACGGAAGGAAAATTTCCAACAAACTTCGATTTAAATAGGTTCCGCTTTAAATAGCGAATGTATCAGCGACGGTGTCAAACGAGGGTGTCAGGCACCACCTGTGGACATTTGTCTGCGGGTGGTGCCTGACACCTTTATCTGTTACTATTTTGAATAGTATTATATTTTCAGATAGTACGATTTGAATAGAGGATTGAGGGAAACTTTGTATGTTGAGGAATAAGAATGTTTGGATTTTGTTAACAGGGGAATTTATTGCGGGTCTTGGGTTGTGGCTCGGTGTTATTGGTAATTTGGAATTTATGCAAGAGAAGCTCCCATCAGACTTTCTAAAATCGCTTCTTCTTGCTGCAGGTTTGCTTGCTGGGATTGCGTTTGGCCCCTATGCTGGCAGACTTACAGACCAAGTAAGTAAGAAAACCGTTATGCTTCTGGCTGGATTTGTAAGGGCTATCAGTGTTGTCTTCATGTTAATTGCGATTGCAACAGGTTCGATTTGGTGGATGGTCGTGTTCCTCGTATTGCTGCAGATTTCTGCAGCGTTTTATTTTCCAGCACTTCAAGCAGCGCTTCCGTTGATTGTGTCTGAAAAGGATTTGCTTCAATTAAACGGTATTCATATGAATGTCTCAACCCTGTCTCGCATTGTCGGAACAGCGGTGGCCGGGATTTTGTTGGTTATCCTGCCTTTATCAATGCTTTATGTTGGTTCTTTGGTGGCTTATATTGGATTATTTATCCTCACCTTTTTCATAGATATCGATGAATCCAAAACTCTTCAGATTGCAAAAAATAGTCCAACTGAAAAAACAAGTTTTAAAGACGTTTTTCCAATTATTAAAGGTTTGCCGATTGTCTTGATGACACTTATCATGACTCTCGTCCCGGTGCTCTTTCTTGGTGGGTTTAACCTTGTGGTTATTAACATTAGTGAACTCCAAGACAGTTCAGCGATAAAAGGCTGGATATATACAACTGAGGGAATCTCTTTTATGATTGGCGCTTTTCTCATTAAGTTGATCAGTAACCGGACGTCCCCCTACATTATCTTATTCGCCTGTTCGTTTTTAATTGGGGGTTCCCAGCTGCTTCTTTATTTAGCTGATGTACCGGTATTAACTATCGTGGCTTTTGCCATATTCGGATTCTCTGTCGGCTGTTTTTTCCCGACAGCTGCGACCATTTTTCAAACGAAGGTACCAAAAGAGTTCCACGGCCGCTTTTTTTCGTTTAGAAACATGCTAGACCGTGTCACCTATCAGATTGTCCTGCTCATTAGCGGCTTCCTTTTAGACCTAATCGGCCTTCAGTTCATGTGCGTCCTATTTGGAGGAATATCGATTATCATGACCGCAATTTTTTATATCAGACATAAATACCTCCAAACCCGTTCAATTAAACAAAGCACCTAACAGCAAACAGGCACCCTCCAATAGATTGGATGGTGCCTGCTTCATAATGAAATGTCCTTCTCAAGAGGACAATTATCCACGATCGGTGCCTGACACCAATCTTAAAAATGAGTGGTGGAGTAGATGGGTTTTAGTTCTTTTTGGGGTTCTATGTAGGCTTTTGCGCTATTAACGGCGGTTGGACCTTCGGAGAATCCACCTGCTATCAAGTGAAGTTTATTTGGGTAGTTGGCAACGTCCCCGGCTGCAAAGATACCTTCGATATTAGTTTGCATTCTACTGTCTACTTTGATGTTTCCAAATTCAAACTCTAATCCCCATCCCTTGATGGGGCCAAGGTCAATACAGAAACCATGATTGACGAGAACTTCGTCCACTTCAATGATCTGAGTGTCGTTTGTTTCAATATTTTTAACGGTAACATTCCCAATTCGTCCATCTTCGCCATGTAACGCATCCAAAACATGCGGAGTCAATATGGTCGCGGTTGATTTACGCAAATTGCTGATGTTTCGTTCAAGTCCTGAGAATTCTTGTCTGCGATGGATCACGGTAATATGACGCGCAATCGGGAGCAGCTCGTTCGCCCAATCAAGAGCGGAATTCCCTCCACCAGAAATAAGCACATGTTTATCTTTATAGTCATTCAGCTTTTCCACTGCATACCGCAGGTTTCGTCCTTCATATTGGTCTGCATGTTCAACGTCAAGCTTTGCACTTTTTAATGTTCCGAATCCAGTCGCTAAGATAATGGTCCGGGTATGGTGCTTTTCTCCATTGTGGCTAGTTAATAGGAACGTCCCATCTGTTAACCTTTCTAACCCAACAACCTGTTGATTTAAAACAATTGTTGGCTGAAAGGTTCGCGCTTGTTCCACCAGCTGTTTAATTAAGTTTTCCCCTGAAACAGCCGGGATCCCGCCAATATCGCGGATCACCTTTTCTGGATAGAAATAGGAAACCTTCCCCCCTAAGTATGGGAGAAATTCTATTATTTTTGTTTCCATCTCTCTCATCCCGCAATAAAAAGCAGTAAATAGGCCAACTGGACCACCACCGATGATGGTAACATCGTATAATTTCATTTCATTCCCCATCCCATCTAATCCCATTTCACTAGAAATTCATGACTTTTCGACTGTCTAACGCCGGCTCTTTTTGAATTAAATCATAACAAAGACAGACTGGTTTTTTTGTCCGTGGATCTTTAACAATTTCAGCATCGATTTGAAAGACCGTTTTTAATACGTCTGGGGTCATCACTTCGTCTGCACTTCCCTCTTTGACAATCGTACCCTTTCTCAGTGCAACCATATGGTGAGAAAACCTCGATGCATGGTTCAAATCGTGAATCACCATCACAATTGTCCGGTTTTGTTCCTTATTTAACTTTTCAAGCAGCTGCAAAATCTCTAGCTGGTGCGCCATATCAAGGTAGGTGGTTGGCTCATCAAGCAGCAAGAGATCGGTTTCTTGGGCAATGGCCATTGCAATCCAAGCACGTTGACGCTGTCCGCCGGAAAGAGCATCAACGGGATGATCGGCAAATAAACTAAGTCCAGTCACTTCTAGCGCCCATTCAATCACCTGCCGGTCGTTATCCGTTAGTTTGCCAAATCCGCTTTGATGCGGAGAACGTCCAAATGATATCAATTCATAAACCGTTAATCCATTGGGTGCCTCGGGGCTTTGCGGAAGAACAGCCATTTTCCTAGCAATTTCTTTTGTTGGGACCTTGTGAATCATCTTTCCATCCAAATAGACGATCCCAGACTTGGCTGCATGGACACGTGCTAATGTTTTTAAAATAGTGGATTTCCCACAGCCATTTGCGCCGATAATGGTGGTAATTTCCCCTTTATTTATGTGTAAATTCAAGTTTTCAACAATCGTCTTGTCTCCATAACCAATCTGAAGATTCTCGGTAGAAAGTGAAACCACAATCCGTTCCCCCTTTTTTTATTTGGCCTTCATTAGTAAAAAAATAAAATATGGTGCACTAAATATTGCCACTACAATTCCCACTGGTATTTGGGTTGGGGCAAGCAGATTTTTACCAATTGTGTCTGCCAATAAAAGCACAAACGACCCTAATACGGCTGTTATTGGCAAAAATAACTGGTGCTTTGGCCCAATTAATCGTTTCGCAATATGCGGAGCAACTAAGCCTAGAAAAGCAATTCCTCCCCCAGCCGCGACACTGAAACCTGCAAGCGACACTGCTGCTAGAAGCAAGATTCTTCTTTCTTTTTCTACATGAATCCCTAGGCCCGTCGCGACCTGATCACCTAAATTCATGATATTTAGGATGTGTGCTTTGTATAAAGCAAAAGGAATAAGCAGCAAAATTAACGGTGCGAGAATGGCGACAAACTTCCAATTCGTTCCCCAAATATCACCAGAAAGCCAGACAGCCGCCTGCATGAAGTCTTGCGGATTCATTTTGAGTTGAAAAATAACAATCGCAGCGCCAAACCCTGAATTGACACCAATCCCGACTAAAATTAACCGGACAGGATCAATTCCTTTTTTCCATGCCAATACGTAAATTAGAAAAGCCGCAATTACCGCTCCTATTAAGGCGAACAAGGGCATTAAGAAAATGCCAAGTGTGCTGACACTGTTCATAGAACCTTGAAAAAAGTAGATAAACAAAATGACCATGAATCCTGCCCCTGTATTAATACCTAATATTCCAGGGTCGGCTAGTTCATTTTTCGTCACACCTTGCAAAATGGCGCCAGAGACTGCTAATCCCGCACCAATCAGTAAGGCCAAAACCATTCTTGGTAATCTGAAATCAACTAAAACGAGTTGGTCGCGGGCTGTTCCCTGCCCTATTAATGTCTTGAAAACATCGATGGGAGCAATCCGTACGACACCAAGGTTTAAACTTATGATAAAAGTGATAATTGTTAAAATAAATAAAAGGCTAATTAAGACGATAAATTTTTTCTGTTTTGCTTTCGATTGATTCATTACAGCCCCCTCCTTTCCCCACGAGCCAGGTATAAGAAGAAAGGAACACCGATGATCGCCGTTACGGCTCCAACTGGCGTTTCAAACGGGGCATTCACCATTCTTGCTGCAATATCAGCAAGAACGAGTAACAGTCCTCCAAGTACAGCAGAAATCGGAATAATCCAACGGTAATCTGAACCAATGATAAATCGGGTAATGTGCGGAATTACCAATCCAATAAATCCAATAGCACCAGCTATCGATACAGCAGCACCGGTTAGTACTAATACGACAATCACGCCAAGTGATTTTACTAAAATTGTATTTTGTCCAAGCCCTTTGGAAACTTCTTCGCCTAAGCTAAGGATAGTGATTGACCTTGAGATGTAAAGGGCGAGTAATAACCCAACCCCACCAGTGATTAAAAGGATCTTAATTGATTCCCAAGTTACGGTGGTTAATCCTCCTGCATACCAAAAGCTCATGTCCTTTGCCACTTGTGTATGAAGAGCAATGGCACTTGAGAATGCACTAAGCATCGAACCCACTGCCACCCCGGCCAGGGCGAGTTTTACTGGGGTCAATCCTCCCTTTGAAAAAGTTCCAATCGTAAAAACGAGGATTACGCCAAGGCCTGCCCCTACAAATGATGAAAAGGTCAACCCCATCATTGTCGTGGTTGGAATAAAAGCAAGAGTGATGACTAATGCAAAAGCTGCCCCATCCGTCACGCCCATGATAGATGGAGAAGCAAGCGGATTCCGTGTTAAGCCCTGCATTACTGCACCTGAAACAGCAAGGAAGGCACCAACTAATACAGCCCCGATTGCTCTGGGCATACGAATTTCTTGAATTATTTGATGTGTTGTAATATCAGGATTAAAATGGGAGACAGCCTCCCAAACAGTAGCCATTTTTATATCCGCTGCCCCGTAAGCAATAGATAATCCCATCGAGATTAGGATTAGTATCATTCCTGTGATTAATACGAAAGTTCCTTTAATGGATGTTCTAATTCTATTATGATGAAGAGCAACCGAATCGCCCTCCTGCTGCTTTGCACTCAAAAACTAACACCTCTTCTGATAAAAAAAGAAAAATTGGATATATTATTAAATCGAAAATGAAAATAGTAAAAGGAATGATAATCATTATCATTAAGTATAGATAGTAACCACGCATTTTTCAATACGTTTACAGTATAAAAGCGACTCCCAAAAATATCCTTCAAACTTCTTTCACAAATTAACCTAAATCGAAGGGTTTTGTTGATTGACACTACAAATGAAAATGATTATCATTACCATTATAACAGGTATTCACTATCTTAGGAGGTTTAAGCATGCTTAAAAAGCGCTTTTATTTATCTTTTACTTTATTACTGATGTTATTTTTAGTAAGTGCTTGCAGTAATTCTGATAATACAAAAACGGACAAGACAACAGAAAAGAAAAATGCTGAGGTGACATTAACCGATGCGAAGGGTGAAGTGACAATCCCCGCTAATCCAAAACGAATCATCGCTCCTTATTTAGAGGATTCACTAGTGGCATTAGGGGTAAGACCTGCTGCACAATGGTCAATTGGCGATACGGTCTTAGATTATTTACAGCCAGAGTTAAAAGATGTTCCCAAAATCGGCTGGGATCTTCCTCTTGAACAAGTAATCAATAACAACCCAGATTTAATTATTTTCAGCTCTCCAACTGCCATTCAAAAAGGACAATATGAAGAGTATAAAAAAATCGCTCCAACCTACGTTTATAAGGACGAAGTAAATGCTGATTGGCGTAAACAACTGACGCAAATGGGTGAAATCTTAAGTAAACAGAAAGAAGCAAAAGAGGCTCTAGCCAATTACGATACGAAAGTGGCGGATTCGAAAACAAAAATTCATGATGCTATTGGTGATGAATCAGCCGCTATTCTTTGGGTTATGGCTGATAAGTTTTATTTAATGGAAAACAATCGTTTCAGTGCCAATGTCCTTTATGGGGATTTGGGCATTAAACAGCCTGCTTTCGTTGAAGGTCTTGGCAGAGCTGCTGTCCAGTGGGATCCGATTGCTCTTGAAAAATTACCAGAAATCAAAGCAGATCACATCTTCCTTGTCAGCAAAAAAGGCGAATCTGGTTTAGACATTTTGGCGAAGAGTTCCATCTGGAATGGCCTTGATGCGGTTAAAAATGGACATGTATATGAAATGAACGACCCATCCAACTGGACCATTAACGGTCTAAAAGCTAGTGAGAAAACGATTGATGAAGTAGTAAATGCCCTTAAAAAATAATGGTCAAAATACCCAAAAGGCGTCATCCCAATGTTAGGATGACGCCTTTTTTTATGACCTATCAAAGTAATTTACTTTTTTGGGGAATCTTTAAAGCCATAAATGGAATGAAGTATAAGTTCTTCTATCATTTAAACGAATCTATTTTGATTTGGTTAGATCGTTCAAGTCGAACGATCTCGAATGAATGACCTTCTCCTGCCCACTGAACCATTTTTTCTGCTAATTCGTTCGCATAGACCCGATCACTTACTGTTGGATATCCTCCAATACATTGAGCTTCATCAATCACGACGGATCGAAAATCCAAATCTAATGCAGCCGAAATTTTTTCCTTAATATCAACTTCTTCAATTGTTTCATTAAATAATATAAGAGCATAGTTGCTTCCTTCTTGATATCTTTGTGTAAGCTTATCAGTTACCCGTTCTATTTCTGCATTTGAGACCTCTTCAATTATTTCACATTGAAGAGCTGCCGCAGCAGTTTTTAGGAAAACTCCTGCCTTTTTTCCAGGAATATTAATCAGGAATGACCTTTTATTTGAGAATAGCAGGGAGCCCGCTGTATCTTTAACTTTTAGGATATTATTTACAGCTTCATTTACTGCACTATCAAATCCAAGATGATAGATATCCGGGTTCTGTTCACTAAATATGTTAATAGGAATGAATAAAATTTGGCATCCATCATCCTTTATAAGATTAGTAATGTCTATTTCTTCTTCCTCGTTATAAAAGATATAAAGGATATCAAAATTCTTTACCAAATTGTCATGCTGTTGTAACCAACTGGCATTGGAAAAGGAGCACAGCCTTTTTCCGCTCTCTGGCTCTTTAAAGAAAAGATATTCTAACTGGTTGTTCACTGATATATTGGTTTGAATTCCCATAACATGATAATTGCCTGTCTTTTGCAGGCTATAGACCAATTGATCGATTACCGTACTAACAACCTGTGGAATGGTCCCTACTTTCACTATTCCAACCTTTTCCTCATTCATGCTGCTGTCAAGCCTCCTCTTCTGATGTAAAAAAGTAACACTATTTTCTAAATTTATAGGTAAAAGCCGACAATTAATTATTTTTGCCTAGTCTACTTATTTTTATGTGTAATTGTTCACACACAAAATATATAGCTATTATTTTTTTATTTCAAGACTTATTCGACTCTTATGACACTTGACACAATTTAATCAAACGTTTGATTAGTTTTTCCACTTTTCAAAGAAACTAATGAACCCATGGCTTCCCCAAAATTTAATCAATCGTTTGATTAGTTTTTCACTTTTTATTTAAAGTCATTGATAATTTGATTTATAAAATAAGAAATAATGTTAAAGCATTTGGTAATGTGGAAATATTATTAAATATAAACGAATGGCTAGGCATTCGGAAAGTGAGCTGAACTTTTATGCTAAAAGCTAGACTATACGATATTTCACTATTTCTTACTGCCTCGGTCATAGCTATTAGTTCAGATCTTATTTTAATTAATCATACTGATTTCTTTAAAGCATTAGCTTTATTTTGGTTATTCTCTAGTCTGTATTATCACCTTCGAGTCTTATCTAAAAGTGGCAGCACGAGTTGGGAACATGGAATTAGTTACGATTCTTCCTTTGCACTGTTTGCTGGACCGTTAGGCTTATTCGTATTTGAATTCATTTATCGTTTTACAGTATATTTTTATAAAAAGTGGACCCAAACTGCTGATCCAAATGAATTTTTAGATACCTTATACAATATTGGGTCATTCGTGATTACTAACTCAATAGCCTATTTTTTGTTTCTCCACTTACAGTCGAGCTTTAATGGCTTCCCTTTTGGCTTCTGGATTTTAATGTTGATAATAGTTAGTTTTTCTTTGATTCTTTCAAGCATCTTCCTGGTCATTGCCTTATATATTCTTGGAGATTTTAAAACCATAAAAGAGGGTATCAAATTTGTTTTAAAAAGCAGAAGTTGGCTTGATTATGGCACAGTGGCCTTTACAAATGGGCTTTTATTTCTCTTTTTAAAAGAGGATAAATGGGAGATGTTGATCAGCCTTTTTATTCTGAACTACATTGTAAGCCGGTCCTACCATTCCAAATCACAAAGTATCCAACACAAACTGGAACGTGACAAGTTCGAGCAGATGGCCTATACAGACTTTTTAACTGGAGTCTTCAATCGAACCTTTATGGATAAAAAACTGGCCGAGTTAAATCGAACCGGGGAAAGAATTGGGATTGTCGTTGCTGACATCGATAAATTTAAAAGTATTAATGATAATTACAATCACGCCGTTGGTGATAAAGTGATTCAGCACTTCGCCGGGACATTAAACAGCTATCTCAGCGAAAACGATTATTTGTTCCGAAGCGGCGGTGAGGAATTTACTCTTTGTCTTAGAAAGAGAAATTTCGATGATACTTTGGAACTTGTACATAGGATGCTAAACGGGGTCAAAAACAATCATGTGGATATAGAATTTAATGGTGAGAATCTGTCTATTTCTTACACAGCATCATTTGGACTGTATTTCTATACAGCAAATGATCAAATCTCCATGGAAAAGGCATACATACAAGCGGACCAACTCCTGCTACAATCCAAACAACTTGGACGAAACAGAGTATCCGTCGAAAATACTCTCTCATCAGTGGAATTGAAATAATGATGACATTAATGGTGTCGTTAGTGGTGTCAGGCACCACCAAAAGACAAATGTCCGCACAAGGCGGACATTCAATTTGATCCAAATTATCTTAGGAAACACGCTTTAAATGTTTAAATTGTCCTTTGGATAGGACTGATTTTTCGAGTCTGTGGGCCATGATTCCCGCTAAGACTGCTAAGATGATGTCCTTTGGCAAAGGCACTACCATCCATAGCCAGGCCATTTTGTAAGTAAAACCTTCAGGTGCAGCAGCCCATATCTTGTAGGAAAAGTACATCCAATTTGTACCGAAGAAGTAGTTCACAGCCATTCCGATTAGGGACGCAACGATAAAGGCTGGCACGGTTTTCTTCTTTTCAACGACCTTTCCAATAATAAATGCTGTGAAAATAAACGATATTATAAAGCCGAAGGTAGGACTGAAAATGGTTGAAGGTCCTGCTCCAAATCTGGAGAAAACAGGAACGCCCACAAGTCCTACTAACATATAAACAACCATGGCAATTGACCCCAAGCGGCTCCCCAAAATTGCCCCTGCTAAAATAGCAAAAAAAGTTTGCAGCGTAATTGGAACTCCGCCCACCACCATAAATGGTACAAAAGAGGTGATGTTAGCCCCTATTGCCATAAGGGCCACAAACATTCCCACTAATGTTAAATCCAACGCTCTTAATTTACGATTCATACTTCCACCCCGATTAATAGTTATAATCTTAAAATAAAGGGTAGGCTACTCTATTGTCAACTAAAATATAATTATAGTTAACAACGAAAGGTGTCAGGCACCAGGGAGGATCACTGTCCTCTCCACGCAGACAAAACCAAGGATTTTGTCCACGAACGGTGCCTGACACCACTTTTAACATCCACTTTTACTTCTTGAAAATATCTGTCAGGATGGCATATCCGTTGTTTACTTTTAGTTTTGCTAGTATTTCTCCTTTTGCTGAGGCTTTTTCCCATTCTGTTCCTGTGTTGTCCTCAAGGTAGTAGTTATCCAAATCGTAGCTAATAAAAGCGATTTCTTGGCCCTGGTTGTCTTTATCGATATAGCTGATCGTCCCGTTGAGGAATTCCCCCTTATCTGGTTTAGTAAGGGTGACTTTAATAGGTGTGTGGACACCATTCTTTTCCTCCATTAGAACGTAAACCTCAAACTCTCCACCACGGTCCTGTAATCTTGTCACCACTGATGGCTCTACCAATTTTATCGGTACCTCTTCCGCTTCATATTGCAGGGTTACATAATCGCCCCTAAATACATCAGATGGATCCAATGGTTTCGTTTGAAGGATCATTTCTTCCCCCGTTAACAAGGTATAAAGAGGCTTGACGCACATACCTAAAAGAATGAGCACTGGCACGCAACAAGCCAAAACTAACTGCTTTGCACGCTTATTCATGCACACTCACCCCTTTTTTCCTTTGTTTTTCAAAATAAAAGCCGAAACCTAGCAACAAGAATCCTCCAATGATAAAGACAAACGATTTTGGTAAAAACTCAAAGGATAAATCAAGATAAAAACGAAAAATCATTACGCAAAGAATGATGATACTGAGCAGGCTTCCTCTATTGATTAAATACAATACATAAATCAGGTAGAGGATGGAAAAAGGAATGTACATCCAATCGAACGGCCAACTGTCTTCAAAAGATAATAATAGTGCTGCCGCACCATGAACGAGGTAGCCCAATACAACGTAAACCTCTTTAATTTTCCTTTTCGAAAGAACCAGTGCGACACCGATAATCAAATAGATTAGACCGTACACATAAGCAAAATCATCAAAAGTATTGCCATTGATAAAATAACTAATAATCGTTCCTATGAATGCCAGCGACAGCAAGCCAGTGACAAAACCAGTCAACTTCGAAAAACCTATTTTTTCATTAAGAATATAAATTGCGGCAATCCAAAGCAGAGTCCAAAAAGGGATGTCTACACCTTGGAGGTAATGGCCATCAAGCATATACCTGAGGACAAAAAGGGAAGATGCTAGTAAAATCCATTTTTCCCGTAAAACCCAAGCCAAAGGCAAAATGCCAAGGGACCACCATAAAAAGGCATTTTGAGAATTGGTTCCGAGATGAAACATTTGCTCGACAAGAAAAATCCCCGCCCCAAATACAAGACAGCCTAGATAATAAAGACTCTTCGATGTCTTAGGAAAGTTCTTCTCCATTTTATAGCCCGCGAGATTACAAGCAATAAACAAGGCAATGATTAAAAGGAATTTCACTGTTCTTCCAATTTCATCCCAATTGCTCGCGATAAAACTGAGTACTCCCGCACCAATTAAAATCGAACCCACATACAAAAGTGTCTTTGTAAACGAAAGTTTCTGTACTTCGTAAAGTGCCTCTATCTCTTGGGCCTTTCCAGCTTGCAGAATCTCCGAATCTTCAAAGTACTTAAGTTCCCGCTTTAAAAAATTTAATTCATTCTGTTTTACGATACGTTTCGTCAATCATCCCACCCCTTTTCGCATCTATTTTTCTAATTGCTCCCCTTCAACCATCTCCAAACCAATTCTTTACAATTATGTTTATTCGACAAGTAGTATTTATATCCTTTTAAAAAAGAGTGTCTTACTTGCTCTATAGAAGCATTAGTGCCTGATTTTTGACACAAGAAAGTCCCTGTTTATCAGCGTCAATAAGGCATTGTGATCGTTCCTATCACTGGTAACGTGCAGGCTGAGATAATTTATGGGATAGCTGTTTTTTATAAAGTCCAATATAGTTCCTTATATAGTTTATAGCTGATCCAGTAAGAAAAACGCGGTAAGAATGCCCCAAAAAAGAATCTCCATAAACATGTAATATATGACAGTATTTGACAGTATATTTAATGCTAATCAAGCTGGATTTTGTCATAACGGTTTTATGGGATATCTACCTTTCATGCAGATTTCTCCTAAATCGACAGTTTTCTCAATACATCTATAACTTTTTTAGTGGATAATTTTCCCTAAAAAATTATTCTTCTAAAATAACATCCAATTCTTCGAAAATCGAAATTTTTGTAGGACGAATTATGGGTACCGCTCGGGAATTTCGACAAGGTATTCTCAAAATTATATTTAATATTGGCTTGTATCATCAAAATTTAGTGATAAATCAGGAGGTGCAGTAATTTCGTGAAAAAGAGACAAAAATGGAAAAAAAATTTGATGGTCATGACCGCAATGACCGGATTAGGCTTTTCGGTATTCAATCCAGATTTCAGTACATCCGCCAGCGCAGCTGGGCAGCCCGATCTACCGCTGCCAAAGGCGGAATCCTTCTCAATCGTGCAACTAGAAGTACCTAATCAGAATGCAAAGGATAAACTTTTAGAGTTAGGCATTGACCTTACACACCGGGCCAGTGAAAACAATGGAATTTTTGAAGTGGACGCGGTTGTTACTCCAACTGAGATTGCTATGTTAAAAACATTTGGAATTAAGGTGAAAGACACACTGATCACAGAAAAGCAATGGAATGCGAGAACGGTAGAGAGACAAACGGCTTTACAACAAGAGACAAATTTGACGGCTGCTGAGGATTCGCTTAAAATTCTTCGCGCCAATCACTACACAAACCAATCTGAAACCTTTCTCTATATCGAAGCGAAATCAACTGCAGGTGCTTCAGCAAGCACCGCACTAACAGCCACTTGGACAGAAAACGGCGTTGAAAAGTCAGCCACACTTTCCAGAAAGGTGGATGCTGGCGAATACTTATATCATTATCTTGAGGTTCCCGTGAGCGCTATCCCAGCCTCTGTAAAGTTAGCAAGCAGCCTTGGTGGAACTGTTTCAAGCCCTGTTACGGATTGGCTCGGAGCGGACAAGCCTGGGAATCCACAAACACATTATGTTAAAGACTTTGTTGACCATTATATGGATCCGACAGAATTATATGAACGGGCTGAAAAACTAGCAAAAGAGTTTCCTGATTTAGTAGATATCATTGAAATGCCTAATAAAACAAATGGATATAGACGTCTTGCACAAGCTCAAATAGGCAGCACACAGCCATCGTCTGTTGTTGTTACATCAAAAGCTTGGGGCCATGAAGGCGGAAATGATATTTCAATAGAGTTCAAGAATCCAGAAAGTAATAATTCTTTATTAAAAATTAACGTAGAAGGGAAAAAAGTCTTAGTCGCTTTAGCAACTGACTCTTCTGGTCAGATTACCAGTACGGCGAAACAAGTGGTAGATGCGATTAATGCTGATTCTTCTGCAAGTGCACTCATCACCGCCAATACATATCGCGGCAACACTGGGACAGGAACTGTTTTACCAGATACTGCGACATTAACGGACGGTTTAAAAGCACCAGCAAACATTTCCCGTGAGCCTTTCACCGTAAAAGCGATTCGAATCGGGAAACATCGTGATGGCTCCAAGCCAGGGGTATTGGGCTACGCTCAAGAACACGCACGTGAGTGGGTTACACCGCTAGTAACGATTGAAACAGCCGAGCAGTTACTCCGAAATTATGCACACGACGGTGAAACTAAACGCCTTGTAGATAACTTGGATATTTTCCTTGTACCGTCTGTAAACCCTGACGGAGCACATTACACTTTCTATGATTACAACATGCAGCGGAAAAATATGACCAACTATTGTGCTCCTGCCCAATCTGATCCAGGATATCGTAATTCTTGGGGAGTTGATATTAACCGAAACCATTCTGTAGGATCCGCGTTTGATGGATTTATAGGTGCATCCACAACAAATTGTACTAGTGGAACCTATGCGGGCCCTGCGGAAACCTCCGAACCAGAGGCTAAAAACTTGGTTTGGTTAGCCGATGAAAATCCTAACATCAAATTTGCCATGAATATTCACAGCTATGGCGGCTATTTTATGTGGTCACCTGGGGCCTACGATGCGACTCGTACAACCCTTCCGCGACCATCTGCCGGTGAAGAGGCCTTCTACTGGGCAGCTTCAGATACTATTCTTAACGAAATTCAGGATTATCGTGGTACGGTCATTCTTCCGAGTCGCACGGGCCCGGTTCCTGATGTTCTTTATTCTGCAGCAGGAAATTCCGCTGACTACTTATGGTATGAAAAAGGGATTTATGCTTGGGATTTCGAAGTAGGAGCAGATTTATGGGATAAGGAAACACAAACGTGGAAACCGGTTGGCTTCCAGCCACCTTTTGAAGAAGGTCACGAAGAAGCCATGGAATTTGCTAACGGTTTAATAGGTATGTTTAAAGTTGCCTACAATCAGTCGAAGGACCATCAGCGTCCGACTTCCCAAGCTGTACCTGGGAGCGGTAAATTCACTGGACCAGTAGATGTTACCTTTAAGACTAGTGAGCCTGCGACTATTTATTATACCCTTAACGGCAGCCGTCCTACCTTTGAATCTGCAAAAATTAATTTAAGCGGTATACGTGAAGATGCCGAAGCTTTAAAAATTGATAAAACGACAACATTGAAATGGTTCGCTGTAGACGCAGCAGGAAACATTGAGAAGAATTATAACCCAATAAGTAAAGAGAAGAATAACTATAATTCTGTAACACTTACAATTAAATAACTTGAGAGGGGGCTGGCCTTACGGGTCAGCTCCTTTTATTTGTTTTAGGATTAGTACACAAAAGGCCTGATTCATTTCACTGAACCAGGCCTGCACTTCATTTTTATTTTTCAAAAATAGCATTGGATAAGAGGCGGAAGAGGTAATCTGTGTGATCACGGAAGCCTGCTTCCAATCCAATTAGGGTTACATCCTTATCCCGCTCTTTTACGATTACAGCCTGTCCTTTAGCATCGGCTTTTTTATCAATCCAATGCCCTGCCATAAAGAAATCATCAGAGGTTGCTAGACTTGCAACAACTTTATCATTATCAGTACCTGTATACCAGACCGGGCGATAAACAAAACCAAGGTCCTTCTGGTCATAACCTGCAGTTAGACCGGTTCCTTCATAGTTAACCTTCACGATTCCATTGCTATTCGATCCAGCAGAATTAATTACATCGTCGGTAAGTCCAAGAGTGTTTGTTGCTTTTGATGCACCTGCACCAACAGCAATATATTTTCCGCCCTGGTCTACAAATTCAGTAACATTCGCCTTAAACAAGTCAAACTGACCAGCATTTTGGAAGCCAAATTCTCGGTTTGCCGTTGATAGTTTAGTAGAAATAAGGTTTTCTGTTCCACTATATACAAATGCATCGAATCCGCGCAGCCCTTGTTCAGCGACTTCCACTGGCGTTAGTTCTGTCACTTTAAACCCAAGTCGCTTCAATGCAAGCTTCGTTCCGCTGTGGGACTGGACTTTTCCCATACCGCCATCCTTCAGAATGGCTACCTTTAAGTTGGTAATCTCCACTGCATCTGCTGGCACCTTTGCTGTCGATGCAACCTGTAATCCTGAAGCTTTTACTGCTGCTGAAATTTGATTCGCCGCTGCTTCTGTGTAGAAATTCCCCTTGGCATCACGCTTTACAAGAATACCTTGTTGTAACAATGTATTTGCTAGATTAACAGCTTTAACCGAGCTGTTTGGAATCAGGAATGGCCCCTTACCTGAGACAGAGCCTTGCTCGATAATTTGATTTACCTTCGTAGTGGTAACTGCAACCGAAGTTTGTGTAGGGACAGCTTCAAATCCCCATAGCTCTGGCAGGCTCCATGCAGAAATATCATACATAGCTGGAGTATCATCAGAAATGTCTTCCCCATCCCAAAGCATCGTGTTAGCTAAGCCAGCCTTTGCTTGGTCCATTTGAACAAGATAGGTTCCTTTTGCATAGGTTTTTCCGTCTACAGTAAAGGCTTTCGACGCTTGAACCACATCAATATCATTATTGATTAAGTGATTAACGGCCTTATTCGTTACAGTTGGGTCCTTCTCGTCAACTGGCAGGATATAGGCTTTCGGGAAGAAACCATCTTCATGGGTTGGATGATTAAAATTAATCCCTCGTTTAAACACTTCGATTTGGTCTGCGATCATGTCTTGTTTATTTTCTGTAGCAAATTTCAGTGCCCCTAAAATGGCATTATACTGCCAACGCACACCATCTAAATCATTGGTTGGTGCCTCTAGTGTATGGCCGTAAGCCCCGTGGTACATCGCGTACATTGGAGTAAAGATTGGCGGGTAGTCATCCCAGCCAGCAGCATCATCACGCTGTGGAACGTAAGCACCTACCATGCTTTGATACAGGCTTCCTGTGAAATTAGCCTTATCTTTCATTATTGATGCTTCCATTGCTTCCGCTTGTTTGTAAGCCCACTTATTATAAAGGTCGTACTCATAGTTAGGGTTATGAGGCGGCGTACATGGCTCAATTAAACCTTGGCGGTTCACTGCATAATTTTTCACGTATCCGTGAGTATCAAGGAATACCATCGGGTTCCACTCTTTAATTAGTTCAACTGTTTCTTTTGTTTCTGGCTGTGATTGGGTAATAAAGTCACGATTCAAGTCAATACCCTCTCCATTAAAACGAGTGGCATTCACACGTCCATCAGGATTTTGAACGACATTGAAAATAAGGATATTATTTTCCAAAATATTTTTGGTCTCCTGGTCATTCTGTGTTGCAAAGCGTTCGATAAGCTGAAGAAGTGCATCAGAACCAACGAATTCTGTTCCATGAATAGAACCGTTGATCATGATTGGAACTTTAAAGTCCGGATTATTGGCAATCCAATCTTGCGCCTTACCAGGGTTTTTAAACATTTGTTTTCTTAGGGATTGAATTTTCCCAAACTCCCCTTGCGTAGTAGGATCTGCAATGGTTACAACATAAAGTGGATGGCCATCCGCTGAAGTTCCGCGAACCTCCACTTTTACTCTATTAGACTGTTTTTGTATGGCATTTAACTTTGCACCGATTTGAGAGAATTTCACAAAATCGTAGTTTTCACTATTAAACTTGCTCCCATCCTGTTCTTCGTATACATTCACGTTTGTCCACTTTGGTCCCTCAGCAAATCCTACTGTCCATGGAGTTGACGTTAGCAACCCTACTGCCAATAGGCCAGCAACTGTTTTCTTCTTCTTCATTTGTAACCCTCCGCCTATGTATTATTATTAGTTTCTGTGTATTTTTATTATGTGAGACTAATTTTATTACGAAAACTGAAATAATTCCATCCTACCAATATACCAAACAGAAAACCCAATCATTACCAAATACGGGCAAAAAGACATATTTTGGTGTCAGGCACCGCAAAAAGACACTCACGGCAAATTTGTCCATCTCACGCGTACTCGACATGCCAGTTTAAGGCACACAAAGGCACCTCTAATGATTAGGGTGCCTTTGTTATCTCATTATAAATTTGTGTCTAACGTTTCTACTATTGTAGTAGCGTTTCCTCTGACCTTTTTTAGGACCTCAATGCCAAACCACATAAACGGAATGCCCCAGGCAAGTACGGAGTAGTCGGTCACAATTGGGATAAAGTTAAGAATTGGACCCGTTATTAGAAGTATAGCTGGAACTTTTGAAAATACCTTTGACCTTAAAGCAGCGATTCCTAGTAATATCATCGAAAGCATCACGGTCACCATCATGAATGGACCGGCAACCATGATAGGAAGTGGCGGCATATCCATCTGCAATACCTTTGGATCATACGTTGCAAAAACTAAAGTAGAAAACACCATCCCCATTAGGATAAAGCTTCCAATGGCATATAAAATAAATGCAGTAAAGCCCAGTTTGCCAAACTCTTTTTGATTCGTTAAATACAATCCAAAAATCCCTAATCCCATAAATATGGTTCCAAGGACACCTGCGGTTAATTCTTGAGGACTATTCATCCCCCAGACTAGAGCTAGCGGACACATCAGTGCACGGAAAAAACCTCCGATGATACTAAATACAGCCAACAGACGAACAACTTGATTAAAAGTCATGATATCAACTTCCCTTCGATTTATTAACTTAACTTTAACAAGCCCGATGTCCCGGCGTCTTGTGACCACCGTCCCGAGTAATCGGGAAGTTTTTGCCCAAAAAAAGAACCCCATTAAAAATTGGGTTCCATAAAAAATTATTATCTGTCTTTCCCAAGCCCTGCTTCTCTCGCCATAATAATTGCTTGGGCACGATCACTCGCTTGCAATTTACTTAGGATATTGGAAACATGATTACGGACAGTTTTTTGGTTTAATCCTAGATTGCTTGCAATCTCGGCATTATTTTTCCCTTTAGCGATATGGTCAAGGACTTCTCGTTCTCGATCAGTCAACTGCGGGAAGACATCTACCCTTGATACTTTCATCTTCGCTTCAAAATAAAACATCATTCTCCTAGCAATAGCTGGGCTAAAGATCGCTTCTCCTTCACTTACTGCTTGGATTGCTCTAACAATCTCATTCCGATTCGCCTCTTTTAATAAATAGCCCCTTGCACCTGCTCTCATCGCTGCAAACACCGAGCTGTCATCATCATACATTGTTAAAACGAGGATACCAATATCCGGTGTTTTCGTTACAATTCTTTTTGTTGCTTCAATACCACTTATCTTCGGTAGATTGATATCCATTAGAATGATGTTAGGTGTAAGCCGTTCGGCCAACTCGACTGCTTCCTCCCCAGATGCGGCCTCACCCACTACCTCAAATTCATCCACCGTTTCTAACATTTTTAATAATCCATCCCGAAACATCGGATGATCCTCTACAATTAAAATTCGCATCCGTCTTTATTATCCCTCCATCCACAATGGCAATCGGGCTTTGACCGTCGTTCCAGTATCCGGCTTATTTTGAATAAGAAATTCACCACCGACTTCTTCGGCACGCTCTCTCATCGAATGTAAACCAATCCCTCTCTTTCGGTTCTCGGGTAATCCGATTCCATTGTCTTCTATTAGAATTATTAAATGTGTATCATCTGTTTTTAGCGTGATTTTACAAATGGATCCCTTTGAATGCTTAACCACATTCGTAATTGCTTCCTGAGTAATCCGATAGGCCGCGACTTCAATGGCCGCGTGAAGCTGGAAATCTATATTATCCGCCTCAATAAATACTTTTACCGAACTGTCTTCATATTGTCTACTAAGTTCATCCATTGCAAAAATAAATCCTAATTCATCTAAGGCAGGCGGCCGTAAGTTATAGACCAATTGACGAATATTTCCGATTGCAGTCCTAAGGTTATCTTGTAATTCAAGTAATCTATTTTTCACCGTTTGCCCCACTTCATTTTGAAAAACTAATGTATCGATTTTTAGTGAGATACTAGCTAGGCTTGCACCTAGCCCATCATGCAAATCCCTTCGCAGTCTTTGTCGTTCCTCTTCTCTTAAACTGACAAGTTTGATACGTGAATGTTGCAGTTCCCTTGATATTCGAACAGTTTGCACTGCCAATGTTACCTGCCTGATTAAATCATTTAGCAAATAGACTTTCTCTGGAGGAAGGGTCTCCTGTAACGAGCGAGCACCAACGGTGAGAATGCCGACACATTCCTGTTGCATTGTTAGTGGAAATTCTGACTTCATTTGAATTTCTTGACCGAACGAAGCGATTCGTTGAAATTGTCCCTCCATTTTTATATCAATGGCTGCAAATGGAAGTTTGAGTGCTTTTGCCACTTCCTCGACAATTGTTGGAAGGACCGATGAATTCGACATCGTTGACTCTAAGCGTTTAGTTAGCGAGGATAAGATTTTATATGGGTCATCACGCTCCCCGTATACTAAACGATTGACTGAAAGCTGTACTTTTTCCCGTAAAGGTTGAAAAAGTACGGCCACCACCCCGGTTGCTAAAAGAGAAATAAAGATATTGTTTTGATAGTTAAATAGGATGCCCAGAGATCCGATAATCAGCACATATACGCCCATAATGACTATGGTAACGAAGGAATAGACAATGGTCCGGCTAAATAACGTGGATAGATGACGTTGCCGCTGCTCCAGTATCGCAATTCCAATTGAAAATGGCATGCACAAAAGGGCCAAGTAATAAACAAACCACATACCCAGTTTTACTAGTCCATTCTCGCTGAAATTGGTGGATAAAAGAAGCGCCAATACAGAGAGGATAAAACCGCTCATACTAACAGCGAACCATCGAATTTGCCTCTTCAATTGCCTCGTTTCGGCATGTCGATAGCGATAGATTTGCGAAAGAATAACCAGGAGATGCAGGGTAATCCATGTACCAGTTCGAGCGGCCATAGGCCACGATAATGGATCAATGATTGATCCAGCAAAAAAATAGCTTCCAATATTTCCTCCTAATCCGATAAACGCAGGGACCAACAACCATCTTGGTCGAAACCTTCCATCAGGGAATAGAAAGAAAAAGAATAAATATAATTCACCTACAAAACTTTCCACTTTAAAAAGGCTTTGTAAATGTGGTGCCTGTAAGATAAGCGGATTGCTTATGCTCATCAGCGTTCCAGTTGCAATGAGCATCATCGACGTAAACAAACAAATTCGATCCCTCAACCCATAGACATAAAGGAGGCAGCCTGCCGAAAAAAAGGATAAGAATTGGATAAGTAAAAGAACCACAAGGATTCCACTGTAAAAGGACATTGAAATTCCATAGGATTGTAATCCTTCTGCCTCCCTTAAGGACAGCAGGAAAAGGTCCGTACAGCCTTTACCTTCGCACCCCCTTAGCAGCCAGTCATATACATGAGTCTCGGAATAGAGAAAAAGGGATACCGAAATAACCGTTATATACCACCAAGCCCCATGTGAAAACAAATAAAATAACCACTGAAAATTCTTCCTCATAGACATTCCTCATTATCAATGACTTGCTCTAACCAGCTATTTTATATTATTTCAACATTAAGCCCTAAAGACCTTCCCATCGAAAAAGAAAAGATGTCAGGCCCCCGAAAAAGACAAATGTCCACGAGTGGTGCCTGACACCTTTAGTTTGTTAATACTTTTTATCCCGGCAGTTTTTGCAAACTTTGATGGTTTCGTTTGTTTCTGTTTGATGTGGGTATAGAAGTTTGATTCTTGTTCTTTCACATATCGGGCAGGTTCCGCGCCCATTTGAAGGCAGGTAGCTGATTGTTTTCCCCCGGTTTCTCTTTGCCATCTCCATCCATCCCTATTCATATTAGATTCTTTTCTTTATCTAATGATGGACTGGCACAAATATTGTTAGGCATATAATTGTTTTTAGAAAAAAAGCTGATCGAATTTTTCGTTTTCGTACAAGTGAGGCATTTGTCCACGAGCGGTGCCTGACACCTTAGGCAGCCATCTGGCATTTTTGCGCACCTTTCTACATACATTTCTAAGAAGATCATTTATTTCAATGGCTGCACGACTATATAACTCTTTCCATAAGATAGGAATAAGAGGCAAGACTAAACTTTTTCAGTTGGAAAGGAAAGATGTGGTGCTTCAATATGAAAAAAAGCGGAGGTTATCAAGATTTGTTTCAAAATCTCCAAGAAAATGGAATGTCATTCGAGCAAGTATTTGAACGAATCGTATCATTTATGAAGCTAGATCCAAATGGAAACTATAAATTAATGGTCGGCACAGATTCTCAAGTCCATAAATCTACGACTGTTTTTATTACCGGGCTTGTCATTCAGAATAAGGGAAAAGGCGTATGGGCATGCATAAGGAAGGTGGTCATTCCTAGGAAAATGACGCACTTGCATGAGCGGATATCTCTTGAACTATCATTAACGGAAGAAATTGTTTCTATGTTCACCGAAGAAAGGAAAAATGAGTTAATTAACATTGTCCTTCCCTATATCTATCAAGGAGCAACCTTCACCATGGAGGGGCATATTGATATTGGTGCAGGAAAGCGGAACAAGACGAGTGAGTTTGTGAAAGAAATGGTTACCAGAATTGAATCTATGGGCGTTGAACCAAAAATCAAACCAAACGCCTTTGTTGCTTCCAGCTATGCAAATCGATACACCAAATAAGGGTATCAGACATCACGAAACACCGTGGTGCCTGACACCCTTTTTTATTCTCCAAATTTAAACACATTCCAATTCAACTTTAACGGTTGTGCCCTTGCCCATTTTACTATCAATGTTCATGATGCCGTTGTGTTCCTGGATAATTTTATTGCTGACGGTTAGACCGAGTCCAATTCCTTTGTCCTTCGTCGTATAGAAGGGTGTTCCCAAATAGCGCATCAACTCGGTGTCAATTCCCATCCCTTCATCTGAAATAAGTATCTGCACATAATTGCCTTCCATCCTATGGACATCAATATTGACATTCCCGCCAAATGGCATCGATTCAATTGCATTTTTTAAAAAATTAACAAAAACCTGTTTCAATTGATTAGGATTGCAATTTAAAATGATATCATTTTTTCGATAATGATTTTTAATCTGTACATTATGCAACAATGCCTGTGGATGTAAAATATTAACCGTACTTTCTAAGATTGTATGTAAGCTTTCTTGTTCAAATTGAATCGCCTGTGGCTTTGCCAACGACATAAATTCATTGACGATGATATCAATCCGATCTAGTTCGTTCATGATGATTGATAAATATTCATCTTGCTTTTTTTTGTTGTTCGTGTCTTTCAAAAGCTTTGAAAAACCTTTTAATGAGGTTAAAGGGTTTCGTATCTCATGAGCAACCCCGGCAGCTAATTGACCGATAATTGAAAGCCGGTCTAAATTTCGGAGTGCATCATCATTTTTAATCCGGTCTGTGATATTTCTGCCAACTGTGACATAGGAATCAATCTCACCTTGTTCATTAAAGATGGGAGAAATAGTGGTCTCCGAATAGATTACTTCATTCCCACCCGTTTTGACCTGCGTTTGAAGCAGTTGAGGTTCCTCTGTTTCTATTAACCTTTGACAAACCTCTTTAATATGGGCAATTTCCTCTGGTAAGATAAGATCATAGACAGTTTTACCTATTAATTGGTCGGGGGTATACCCAATCCCGGCCTCATGTGAGGGTGAAGCATAGACAATCTTACCATCCTTTGAATACACCTTGATCATATCGTTGGCATTTTCTGTAATTAACTTGTACAGTTCGCGTGTTCTTTTTAGTTCTCTTTCAATATTAATATGCTCCGTAATATCCCGAAAGATTGCCAGGACGGCAATAATCTCCCCACAACGATTTCGAAAAGGCGAATACGAAACTGCAATATCAAGAATGGACCCGTCTTTATGGTATTGTTGAGTTACCATATCGGAAAATGCTTCACCACGTTTAACTAGTTCTATCGTTTCATTCACTATGTCCGGATTAGGAAATTCATCAATTCTTCTACCTATTACATCGTCCTCTGTATAACCAAATATTCTTGTATACATTTGGTTCACTCGAATAAACCGATTCTCCATATCAACCATACAAATCCCGTCCGCTGTACAGTCTAAAAATAAGTCGATTAAATCATCTGGATTATAAACTACATAATCCTTCTCATTCGTAAAAATCGGGAAAAACTTTGACATAGAGATCTCTCCAAACACATCAATTATACTCTTAATCTCCATTTTACAGAGTTTTTCGATAAAGAAAAGAAGAATTTTACAAGTGGGATATCAGTATGGTATTAGTTAGGTGTCAAGTATGGTGTAAACTGCGGTGTCAGGTACCACAGAAGGAGACTATTGTTCATTCTGTCCTCCATACACGGACAACCGCGGGTAGGTGTTGATACACAAAAAAACGCTTGGACCACTGGGAAGCGGCCAAGCGTGTCTCTCGCTTTTTATGAAGGGCTGTTTGGGGGTTGATTAATCGACTGGGCGGTCCTCAAAATTGTAGTCAACGGATCCTGCTGCAACACGTGCCTTTTCTAATGCTGGCGTTTCCGGACGGGCAATTTGATAAACGGATGCACCTACAATCTCCGCAGCCTGCTGCAGCTTTTCCTTGCTGATTTTATCTAATGTATCCGTTGGCTGATGATACCACGGCTCTACCGGTGAGTGGATAAACAGTGCGGATGGAATTCCCAATTCATGGAACGGCTGGTGGTCACTTCGCCCTAATTGTCCATAAGGAATAGCTACATTCATCGTCCTTACTCCTGCTGCAGCTCCTAAATCGGTAACTAGGTTCTTCTTACCGTCAATGGTATACATAATTAAGCCGCCCGCTGGATGATCCGCTCCGGCATCCCGGCCGCCGATCATATCCATTTGGAAGTGGGCAACCATACGGTCCACGTCACTTTGCGGAAGCTTGGAAGCATAAAAAGATGATCCTACTAAACCTCTTTCCTCTGAACCAAAGGTTAAGAAACGAACTTCCGTATCAATTGGCGCTTTTGCAAAAATCCTCGCTAATTCTAGAACGGCAGATACCCCTGAAGCATCATCGTTTGCCCCTGGTCCCCCATGAACAGAATCATGATGGGCACCGACTGTAACGATTTGGCCGGTATCTTTGTTATTTTTCGGCTCAAAGAAAAAGCACGCAGTTTAGACAGATATTTCTATCAAACTGCGTGCTTACATTTATTTACCTTTTTTTTAAACTATTATAATGCACTTTCAATTTCTTTAGCCATTGATTTAACAGATTTTAAGCCACCGCCACTTAGGTACCAGGTGTCTGCATCAAGGTAGACAATCTTATTGTTCTTAAAGGCCGTTGTTTTTTTAACTAATTCATTTTCAATGATTTCCTTTGCACCAATTTCTCCACCGACTGCCGTAGCACGGTCGATCACAAACAATACGTCAGGATTTTTCTCCATAATGTATTCAAATGTAATACTCTGTCCATGCGTGGACACCTCGATGCCTTTATCGGCTGCTCCAAATCCAAAGACATCATGGACTACGCCGAAACGGGAGCTTGGTCCGTAAGCACTGACTTTGCCTTCATTCGCTAAAAGAATGAGACCTTTCTTATTAGAAGCCGAAGCTTGTTGATTTAACTTTTCAATACTAGCATTAATATCTTTTAGTTCGCTCGCTACCTTGTCTTCTTTACCAAACAGTTCACCAACCAGCTTCATGTTTTTCTCAAAGGATTCCATGTATTTTGCATAATCAATGCCAATAAAGACAGTTGGTGCAATCTCAGCAAACTGATCATATAATTCGGCTTGGCGTGTTGAGATAAAGATCACATCTGGCTGCAGCTCGTGAATGGCTTCAAAGTCCGGCTCTTTTAAACTTCCGACATTCGTATATTTCTTATCCGCATATTTTTTCAAATAGGATGGAACCGCTGTTTGTGGTACCCCTGTGACATTAATACCTAACTCATCTAGGGTATCTAGGACACCAAAATCAAAAACGACTACCTTTTCCGGGTTCTTCTTCACCTCAGCCTCGCCATATTGATGCTTAATCGTCATTTTCTCTGCTGTTTCATTGTTGGCAGATGCCGTTTCAGTTTGCCCCTTTTCCTTTGAACCACACGCGGCTAACACAAGAATCATGGCAAAAACTAGCGTAAATAAACTCCATTTTTTCATCTTTAAAACTCCCCTTTTTTATGATTTAAAATAAACACAGATTCTGCAATCATTCATTTCCTGAATCGGAATTTCCATATCATAAATCTCACTCAACGCCTTTGACTGAATAATCTCCTCGGTCGGCCCATCCTTCACGACCTTTCCATCCTTCATGGCAACAATCCGGTCAGAATAGACCGATGCAAAGTTGATATCATGGAGAACAATAACGACAGTTTTGCCCAGCTCATCGACCAATCTCCGTAAGATTTTCATAATCTGAACAGAGTGCTTCATATCCAAATTATTTAACGGTTCATCAAGGAGAATATACTCTGTATCTTGCGCGATCACCATCGCAATAAAGGCACGCTGGCGCTGCCCACCGGATAATTCATCTAAAAATCTATCCTGAATTTCAATTAAATGCATATACTCGAGCGATTGGTCGACAATCCGTTCATCGTCCTGCGTTAACCGCCCTTTTGAATATGGGAATCTCCCAAAGGAAACAAGTTCTCGGATTGTGAGGCGGACATTCATATAATTCGACTGCTTTAAAATTGAAACCCGCTTGGCAAAATCATTCGATTTCATCCGGCGAACATCTGATTGATCAATCAGCACTTCACCTGTATCGGCATCGAGCAAACGGCTGACCATCGACAGTAGTGTGGATTTCCCTGCGCCGTTTGGGCCTATAAACGATGTTATTTTTCCAGGTTGAATATTGATCGTAACATCTTCTACCACAGGTTTTTTCCGTAAAACTTTGACAATGATCTCACTGTTATCATGCAGTTTTCCTCCCCTTTAGCAGTAAATAGATGAAATAGACACCGCCGATAAAGTTGATAATGACACTTAACGTTGTCGAAAAAGTAAAGACCCGTTCAACAAACCACTGTCCCCCGACAAGTGCAATGATACTCATGAGAACCGCACCGCTTATCAAAGTCTTGTGTTTGTAAGTATGAAAAAATTGATAGGACAGGTTGGCAACTATTAATCCAAAAAATGTTATCGGTCCTACTAGTGCTGTTGAGATTGAAATAAAGATAGCAACAATGACAAGCATTTGCTTCACAATTGAATCATATGGAACTCCTAGATTAATCGCCATCTCCCGCCCTAGTGATAAAACATCGAGATACTTTATATACCGCCATGCATAAATCAGCACAAGCAATACGATAACAATCGCCATCCACACTAGATCTGAATTGATATTATTGAAACTAGCAAACATCCGGTCTTGAACAATCAGAAACTCATTTGGATCAATCAGAACTTGTAAAAACGTCGAGATACTCGAAAAGAATGTCCCAACAATAATTCCAATCAATAATAAAAAGTAGATGGATTGACCGCCCTTTTTAAACAAGAACCGATATAAGAAAAGAGCAAACACAATCATCACTGCAACCGAAAGTAAAAAGTTTATCTGTTTATTGGTGACAATTAGATGGGAAGAACCTAGGAAAAAAATAATCACCGTCTGTAATAAAAGATAAAGGGCATCTAATCCCATAATGCTTGGCGTTAAAATCCGGTTATGTGTAATCGTTTGAAAAACCACCGTGGCATATGCGATGGTAAAGCCCGTCAGCACCATGGCAAGTACCTTTGTTACCCGCCTTGGCAACGCATAATCAAAGCTTCCATTTAAATCATGAATCAGGTATACGGCACAGCATCCCGCCGCAAGCAATACGAGACAGGCCATTTTCAACGGATTACGCATAGGCCTTCCTCCGAAATAGCAAATATAAAAACGTTCCGCTGCCGATCACACCAACCATAAGACTGATTGAAATCTCATATGGATAAATGAGCACCCGGCCTAAAATATCACAAACCAATAGGAAAATAGCCCCTAGAAATGCTGTATGCGGCAACGTTTTTTGTAGATGGTCGCCTTTAAAAATAGAGATAATATTCGGAATAATTAAGCCGAGAAATGGGATAATTCCGACGGTCAGGACAACGGATGCCGTAATTAGGGCAACGAGTATCAACCCGATATTTACCACACTTCGATAGGCAAGACCTAGATTTTTCGAAAAATCCTCACCCATTCCTGCCACGGTAAAGCGGTTGGCATAAAAATAGGCAATGACTAAAATTGGGATACTTATGTAGAGGAGTTCATAACGACCTTTCATAATCATTGAAAAATCCCCTTGGAGCCAAGCCGACATATTTTGAATGACGTCTGCTCGGTAAGCAAAAAAAGTGGTAACCGAAGACAAAATATTACCAAACATTAAGCCAATCAGCGGTATGTAAATAGCATCCTTAAACTTGATTCGGTCAAGAATCTGCATAAATAAAAAGGTTCCCCCAAGCGCAAACACAAAGGCTACAACCATTTTTTCAAGCATGGTTGCATTGGCAAATACCAACATGGAGACAAGGATTCCAAGTCGGGTGGCATCCAAGGTTCCAGCGGTTGTCGGAGAAACAAATTTGTTCCGGCTCAGTTGCTGCATAATCAATCCAGCGATACTCATCCCTGCCCCCGCGAGTAGAATTGCAACGAGTCTCGGTACCCTGCTCACCAAGAAAATTTGCGTTTCCTCTGTTTGGAAGTCTAGCAAGTCTAGTGGCGAAAGACTGCTAACACCTAAAAATAACGAGGTTGCCGATAAGAATATTAACGCTAACAGTAAATATCGTTTCTTCATAATTGTCCCCATCATTTCTATCATTCTAGCGATCTCTCGATGATAATAATAATAATGATAATGAAAATCATTATCATCAGCTTATAAAGTTGATTATAACATTCAGAAATTTGAAGTCAACACTAATTGAGAACTTCTTTCAATTACAATTCCAATATCATACATTTGTCCCAGATTTTAATTTTCAAAACTACACACCTACTGAATAATAAAATTATCCGTTCCATACTCATATTGGACTTCCTGGACCTCATAAATTGGGCATTAGGAGGTGAATGTAGTGAAAAGATGGCTATTGGCTATATTCTTACCCATAATGATTTTATTGTCTGGATGCTCCAGTGACCCTGTTCAAGATGATTTACTTAATTATGTAAATAAAGAAATGAAGGAAGCTGCGAAATTAGAAGGAACCGCCGTTTCGGCCTATGAAGGAGTCTCGGGTACAAACTATCAGGATGACCAGACCATGTACGATGTCTTAAATCGTGATGTCATTCCCAATTACAGCGAATTTATTAAAGAACTAGATTCTGTAAAGATTGAAACTGATGAGGTAAGAGAAATTCACGAAATATATGTTGAAGGGGCAGAAATACAATTTAACGCCTTTGCTATCATTAAACAGGCGATAGAGGAACAGGATGCAGACTTGATTCAAAAAGCCAACGAAATGTTGGCGGATGCACGAAAACATCTTCGAGATTATCAAACCAAATTGAATAAACTGGCAAAGGAACATGATGTAGAAATTGAAAAATAACCATCTTCTCTGACATAAACCATAAACAAAAATAAGGTCAGTCCTTTAGCTTTTATTTAGCACTAGAGAACTGACCTATTCTTTTCGGGTCAACTATCATGAAGATAGCTTTTTCGCATTGGGGGGAATTCGAAATAAGTTAACAGACGCCAAACCCATTCCAATGGCCCGAATCTAAAGAACCGAAGCCAGAGTGTACTAAAAATAAGCTGGATGACATAAATCGCAACACACAGGTAAAGAGATTGGATATACGTCAATTGATTGAATAAATCTAAAACGTTTCCGGCGAGCAGGATTAGTGCTGTTTGTGAAACATAGTTGGTCAGTGCCATCCTTCCGTAGCTTTTTAAGGGCGAGAGAATCCGCCGGATGATGGGAAAATTCAGAAGCACAAGCAGCATCCCCACATAAAAAGCAGAGACAATCGGACCAATCATGATTCCGATCCGTAAGAATCGCTGTGTTTTCTGAAACTCATCACCTGAACCAAATGCAAACGTGGCATACTGATCCTGATAAATAATACCTGCTACACTTAAAACAAACATAACCCCTGTAAAAACAGTTGTTACTATCCACTGATTTGTCATTCGTTCAAATAATTGAAACTGCCCGGCGGCGATTCCTAACATCATCAACGGGACTACCATAAATATTTTTTCAGCAAACAAACTTATGACGAGCAACATGCCCAGTCCAAAAACAAGATTCACAACCTTGTTCACTCTATAAAATGGTAAGATAATCAGACCGCAAACGGAGTAAATCATTAATGCTTCCCCTGGATGGAATTGTACATGGACAGACCCAAATATAAACAACACAAGAATCCTCCGTAAAAATAACACATACCCATTTTTCCCCTTCGCCATTGATCTCGAGATAAATAGGTAAAACCCCACACCAAACAAAAATGTAAAGATCGTATAAAAGCGCCCTTCTACAAATAAGTATAAAATCCTCCAATACGTTGCATCGCTGGTACTGGAAAGCGGTAATCCCACTGACAATAATGGAATAATATTAACCAAAATAATTCCCATGAGGGCAAAACCTCGTAAATAATCAAGTGCGTCAATCCGCGCGTTGACTTTATTCGAATTCATCTATATCAACTCCACCATCATTATACTCGTTTATCCCCCTTTCACCTATTGAAACCAAACAAAAAAGCTGACACAAAACAATGTGTCAGCTTTACACTTTTTCGCATGTTAGCCTTATTTCTTTACTTTCAGTTTAGCTGATTTACTAGTATTTCCGGCTGGATCTTTTGCATAAACATATATGGTTTTTCCAGCTCTTTGTTTCTTGATTTTCACTTTAAAATTTCCCTTCTTATCAGTGGTTGCTGAGCCAATGACTTTGCTGCCTAATTTAACATAGACTTTGGATGAAGGTTCTGCCTTTCCAGTTACCGAGGTGGATCGCTTCGTCACACTTTTCACTTTCGGAACACTCGGGGCTGTTCTATCTTTCACGGTGACATATGCCGCTTTACTTACATTATTCGCTTTATCTGCAGCTGTAACAGCTAACACCGTCTTCGCCTTTTGTAATGTCTTTAATGTTATCGTAAACTTTCCAAATCTGTCGGCTGTTGCCACTCCAAGTATAGCGGCTCCCTTCTTAACCGTTACTTTTGAGCCCACTTCTGCATATTTTTTAGAGAACGGGCTTGCTTTAGGAAAAAAACAAGTCCTGATATATGCCATTTATATAAAACTCACCGTAATGAATCAAAATGAGGTTCTCTCGGGACTCACTCCTTTTTAATTAAGATGTCTTGTCCTTAATCGAGTAACCAGCAAAGTAAAATAAGTGGAGTTTTTTCGGTTAAATGCAGAATGGAGCTCGTTTCGAAATTAAGTCCGTATAATTGTGTAAAAAGAAAAAGGGGTCAAATTAATTCCTTTTGTCAACAATGTTATCAGCGACGAA
>NZ_VEED01000022.1 GCF_007678255.1 Bacillus sp. X1(2014)
TCCTCTATTTAACTATGCCTACACGAAAGCCATAATAATCTAATCTCATTGCATTCAATTGTTATTCCTATATCAAAGGTTATGAAATCCTGCGAATAAGCGAGTATTCGGGAGAAAATCGTATTAAACTGAGGGAGTTGAAGAAGTAATTAATGATTAACGTCGCATTTGAGATATATTGCATATTTAGGGAAAACAGAACCACTCCAGTAGTTCCGTCTACTAGAGTGACTCATCTTATGAAAGGAAAAGTGTGGATAATATAACTTATGCGTTCATAGTAAAAGTGATTGGACAAGCATGGATCAATAGTAAATAAATTAAAGACCAATGACTAGAGGTAGTGAAAAATCATATCCATGATTACATGATTAAATAGAGTCTGTATTAGTTAATGAACAATACGAAGAAAAAGTGCAGCAAATGAGAAGGTGCTTCTTCAACTAACGGGTGCAATAGTTGCAAAATTGGTGGCATTTTTGTTGTTGTCTTGACGGTTAGGATATTTAAGGGAGTAAATTATTCATCGTGTAATTCTGTATTTCGAGGACAAAATATGTTAAGGGATTGTACTGGAAAAGCACTCCCATTTTTTAATAAGGAGTGAAATGAATGGCTGATAAAAACGAACGCAATCGAGTCGATAAAGATGCTGGTGAGGCTGTAGGTGCTGTTGTTGGTGCGGTCTCTGGTGCTACCGTGGGTCTTGCTTACGGTCCGATTGGTACTGTAGTAGGAGCAATTACAGGTGGAGTGATGGGTAACAATCTCGGTGAAGGAGCCGATGAAGCTAATGACGGTGATGCGAATCGAGAAGATTAGATTAATACAAAGAGGTACATGCATTAAGACTTTCAAAAAGGGAGTCCTTTTATTTTTCTATTAATTAATTCAGCTTTTTTAGGTAAATTTCCAAAAAAGATTGTGGATTGTTTCACTTAAAGTAACGGGTGCAATAGTTGAAGAATGGGGTTGCAGCGGCAGCTCCTTTTCTTGTTCCACTAAAGGAGCAGGTTACTTTAAGAAGGAATTCACGCAAGAAATGAAAAGAAGTTTTGAAAGCTTTTTTGTAAATGACAATACATAATGTCGTTTCCATTCAATTGCATTACTGAGTTCATTTTTGTTGAAACTGAAATGGCTCCATCAGATGTTATTTTAATTCCTGGTGCGAGTGAGACTCAACTAATGGAAAATGCCGTATCTTTATATCAACAGGGACTTGCACATTACATATTACCGTCATGGGGTTAACCCAAGTTTAGAATCCATAGATTGGGAATTCTTAAGAAATATTGGAATTACAGGCGAGACTCCTCAAGAATCCATTTTAAAGGAATATATGGAAATGAGTATATTTGAAAAGGCAAGTTTCTGCTTGGATGTTCTTGGAACAATGGAATACACCCGAAAAAGGTCATATTGGTATGTAAAGCATACCATTCCCGCAGAGCATTATTTTCTTATCAAACGGCGTTTACAAAAGAAACTGAATACTTTGTTTCGCCCATAATTGACAGGACTGAAATAACTAAGGAAAACTGGTTTTTATCTGAAGAAAGGATATAACGTGTAATGAAAGGGGCTGAGAAAATCGGTAAATACTTCGGTCCTCATTTTCCTAACTGGGTGAAATAAACCACGAATCTATAGATGGTGATCTAGTTTTTCTTATTGCACTGAACTTTTTTAAAAAAAGTAATACACGTCCAATCTCCTCTGTCCACTTTTACATAGATTATAAAGTGAAATTTATAAGAGGGAGGAATAGATTGGACATGATGCATTCAAAAAACGTCAATAATGATATAAACGTAAAGAAAGAAAAATTAAAAGACCTAAAAGTAAGTATTATAATGCCTTCGTACAATAAATACGATTATGTTTCCCTTTCGCTGTATTGTTTGAACAAGCAAACCTTTAGTCGTGCTGATTATGAAGTAATTTTAGTAGATGATTGCTCGACGGATAATACACACTTAATTCTAGAGGAATTCAATCCTTTATTTAATTTTAAGTATATACGCCCAAAAAAAAATATTGGAAGATCTAAAGCACGTAACCTTGGTTTAAGGTATGCAAAAGGAGATATCATCATTTTTCTGGATGCTGAAATGCTTACAGAACCCGACTTTATTGAAAATCACTTTAGGCATCATCAGAACGAGGAAAATTTAGTTGTTTGTGGAGCAATGCACTATCGGGGAATATACACGTTTCTAACATCTAAATATAATCAAAATCAATGGAGTCATATAAATTCCTTTGTAGGCAACGATTCTTTCTTTAAATTTTCGTATAAAAATTATATCCAAAATCATCCTGGCTCGGATAGCCTTTATCCACTTATTACCAATAAAAACATCGACGATTATAGCTATAAAAGACTTTCGTTTCCGAACTGGTATTTTACTAACATGCTAAACACGGGTTTACGTGATTTTGGTTCAGACCTAAGGAATTATACACTTCCCTATATTGCGTTTTTAACAGGGAATGTTTCGGTGCATCGAAAGCAATTGGAAAAAACGGGATATTTTGATGAGTCCTTCCAAGGATATGGTGCAGAGGACTGGGAGTTGGGTTACCGATTGTATAAAGAAAGTGCACGCTTTATCCTGGACCCTAAATGTTTTTCTTATCACCAGGAACATCCCGTTTCCCCAAGCAATTTCCAGGAAGCAATGGGCAACTTATACAAATTTATGAAAAAACATCCTCATTTTGATGTATTGTCTCTTGCCCTTGAACATAAGCCAGGACTTACTTTTACGCAAATCCACTATGTAGTTAGCCAATATAATGAACTTTCTAACCTTTACCCTGATGATTTAAAAGAATTCAAACAAACACTATGCGATATGTTGTTAAAACTAGTAAAAAGATTGAAGAACAACAAACCTGTAGAAAATTTGCATGATACAGATATTCATAAAGCCAAAATTCTTATACAACAACTTAAGTCCGTGAGAGATAATCAGTTGTATGCTCTTGCGGATACCTTTGAGGAATTGTTTAAACTATAGTAGGAAGATCTTAAATGTTTGAAACACCTTAAAGAAATGTCATTTAAAAAGAAAATACTGTATGTGGTAGTGCTAATTATATTCTCATGTCTTTCACCAATGTATACAGTAGGCTTTACTAAAAAAGGTTCTTTATACTTGGACACATCTTTAACGGGGTAATAAATAAAAGTTTGTGAAATGTTGTACTTAAAGTAACGGGTGCAAGAGTTGAAGAATGGGGATTGCGGCGGCGATCCTTATTTTGTTATTCAGCTAACGGGGCAGGTTAGTGCAATAAGTTTTCTTAGAATTTTTGATATATGGATAGTTAGGATTTATAATGATTGAATTTTGTCTATTTTTGTAATGTTTTGATATCTTTTGTAGAAACTATTTTTATTTTTCTTAATATAATCCATAATATTTTTGGTAGGATTCCAATCTTTTATGGAAATGGGAAAATTGAAATATTAAAAAAATATAATCTAAAGTGGTCCCAATGGAGGAATGACTGATCTTGCAAGAATAAAATAGTAACAAGAATAATTTTTTTTACACCAATCGGGACATTTTATGTCTATGTAGGACGAATAGTGTCCCAACTCATTTTGTTGCAATATATTCAAAATATATTAAAAAATTCAAGGAGGATTTATTATGCCAACAAACGTATTATCCTTAACAACTTATCCTTTTTATATAAATGGGGAATGGAGAGAAAGTAAGTCTGGTGAAACAATTAAAATCACGTCACCTTATCTTTATGAAGTGCTTGGAGAAGTACAGGCAATTACAACTGAAGAGGTAGATGAGGCAATTTATTATGCTCATACAGCCCAAAAAAATTGGGCAGATACTTCACTTCAAGAACGGGCAAAATTTTTGTATCAATGGGCAGATGAATTAGAAAACATGCAAGAGGAAATTGCTGAAATCATCATGAAAGAAGTTGGGAAAAGTTTTACTGATGCAAAGAGTGAAGTCGTACGTACTGCCGGTTTCATTCGTTACACGGTAGAAGAAGCGATGCATATGAAAGGAGAGAGTTTAAAGGGAGATAGCTTCCCAGGCGGTTCTAAGTCTAAGATTGCGATTGTTGATCGTGTTCCACTTGGAATAGTCCTAGCCATCCCTCCCTTTAACTATCCGGTCAATTTAGCTGCTGCTAAACTGGCACCTGCACTTATTTCCGGGAATGCAGTCATCTTTAAACCTGCTACACAAGGCGCGATCAGCGGGATAAAAATGATTGAGGCTCTTCACAAAGCAAACTTTCCAAAAGGTCTTGTCAATATCGTGACAGGTCGTGGTTCGGTTATTGGTGATTACTTGGTGGAGCATAAAGGAATTAATATGATTTCCTTTACAGGTGGAACAAATACCGGAACTCGCTTAGCGAAAAAAGCGGGCATGATTCCACTTGTACTTGAGCTTGGTGGGAAAGATCCTGGTATTGTGCGTGAAGATGCTGATTTAAATGAAGCGGCGAAACATATTATCAGCGGTGCATTTTCTTATTCCGGTCAGCGTTGCACAGCGATTAAACGCGTATTAGTTCATGACAGTGTTGCGGACGAGCTTGCTTCGATTTTAAAAGAAGAAATTGAAAAACTGGTGGTAGGTTCCCCGGAAGACGGCAGCACGGTTGTCCCGTTAATTGATACACAGTCTGCTGACTTTGTTCAAGGATTAATTGAGGATGCCATAGAAAAAGGCGCAACCCTTGTAACAGGAAATAAGCGTGAACACAATTTAATTTACCCTACTCTTCTTGATCATGTGACAGAAGACATGACCGTAGCTTGGGAGGAACCGTTCGGACCTGTGCTTCCAATAATCCGTGTATCCTCTGATGAAGAAGCGATCAATATTGCGAATGAATCTGAATTTGGCTTACAGGCAAGTGTCTTTACCAAAGATATTAATAAAGCATTTGCGATTGCGAATAAAATTGAAACAGGCTCAGTTCAAATAAACGGTCGTACCGAACGCGGCCCGGATCATTTCCCATTTATCGGTGTAAAAGGATCCGGAATGGGTGCGCAAGGTATCCACAAGAGCATTGAATCGATGACGCGTGAAAAAGTAACTGTATTAAATCTTACTTATTAATCTAAAATTGTAACTTTAATTCCTAATAGAGGGGCCTTGTTGGCCCTTCTTTGTTAATTTCCCTTGGAAGCTTTAAAAGCAATATACGTTGCATTGGCACCAGAAATTCCAGGGGTTCCACCAAATAAAAGGAGTTGGAAGATTTATGAAGAATACTAATAGCCTTACTATAGAGGAATTAGAAAGACGAATTGCTCATTTTGAGGATCGTCTTAAGGATTTTATTATTACCGAGGAACAAATTGAGTTGATCAAAGAAAGGTTAAGGGAACTAAAAAACGCAAAAGAGTGTTTATCATCGGAATGGGGTCGGTACCTGCCAGTCAAGTAGCGTTACAGAAAGCAGGGCTTAGTATTCAGAAAATTGATTTACCCCTTAAAGTACTTTATTCATTGATCTTAAAAGGAATAAGTCGGTAATTGATTATATAGATGAAAATGGTTAGACATCTCAATATTTTGTATAACAAATTTAATCCGCTCCTAAAAAACATTTTAAAGCGGGGACATGCATTATCAATCTTTCTGGCTCGATTTTTTGTAAATCAATAAGAGGTGAGTAGACTGAAAACAAGACAAGAGATACTTGGAGAGTTGAAAACAGAATTGCTACGGATTGGTTCAACCAACCAAAGGGATTATGATTTGTTGAAGAGGAAAGGACAAGTTTATAGTACAACCATTTGTCGCAGGTTAAAGTTAAGCTGGCCTGAAGTCGTCAATCAAACTGGATTAAAGTTTTTTTCTACATAGAAGGAGCATTGGATAAGTCCAATGTTTATTCTTCCTGAGTACCAAAGTAAAGGTATAGCGCAGAAAGCATCATTTCAGTTGAGAAAATGTTTATCAAAGCTACTAGTTGGGAATTAGCTACAATTTTAGAAGAAGAAGAATATATTAAGAGCGTGTTTGGATTAATCTTTTTTTCAAAAAAGCTCTTTCTTTTTGTTTGTTAAACAAGGTTATTAGGTTCAATTGATCAAACATTAGTAAGTTACCTAACACTTGGCTGCACCTTAATGTTTCATTGCTATTAATACCTGTACTATTTTTTCATCAGGATTTGGCAAAGAGATTTATTCAAACGTTACAGGTTAATTTAGGGAATGTAGACAGCGATGGTATATGCTATTCGCTGTTTTTTCTTGGGGGAAATTTTTTCGAAATGGAGCATAAGGCCATGAGGTAGGTGTTTCATATCGTGGAGGAAGGCTGGGGGCGCTGACAAGAGCGCCATTTCATGTCTTGCGGGGAATCGAAATGTACCTAGGAAAATCATATGACTCAAATTATTTTTCTAGTAAATCATTTTAACCGGCCCCATATATTCTATATCATATCGATATGAGTTATTTTCCAATGATCATTCTTAATCAGGTGCTCTAAGCTATCTTTGTCTTTATTCTTAAAGTAATCAATAATTTGTTTATGCTGTTCATTCATTTGTTCTAATACTGTAAAGAGTTTTTCTTCGTCTTTACTTAAATAAATCTGCCTAACAAAACTATTCTGTAAAGAATCAAGAAGATCAATTAATGTAGAGTTGTAACACTTATCAATGTATACTTTATGGAATTGGTTTTGGTATTTTTGATAATCTGTATAATTTTTCTGAGAAATGGAAAGGTCGATTTTCCTAACCAACTCTTCCATTAGTTCCATGTCATCTTCGGTCAAATTGTCCAGAGCTAAAGTGGCTGCAAAGGCATCTAGTACACCAACAACACTAAAAACATCGAGCTTTTTCTTGGTATCAATTTCTTTAACGATAAATCCTCTTCGAGGAAAGAACTCTAGTAAATTTTCAGAAGCTAGTTGGATTAAGGCTTCCCTCACAGGTGTTCTGCTTACTTCTAATTTCTCGCTTAGTGCTATTTCGTTTATCTTTTGATTGGGAAGTAATGTTCCATTCTGAATTTCTGTGGCTATATAATCGTATACATGATCTTTTAATGATCGGTACCTCTTTTTGATAGTTATTCCCCCCAAAGTTAAAAAAAGTGGAAATTCTTGCTTTTTATATTAGCATGAGCACCCAAATTCTTCAATATCTCTTCAATATCGTCCCAAAGTAACTCATTATCCTTTTTAAATCTATTGTATCCAATTCTAATATGTTATGAATCAATTTATATTAGATTCTTATTTTTGGAAAATTAAAAGAATAGGGAAGAAGCGGACGGTGTTTTTTTAGACAAGCCAATACAAATAAATCTTAATTATTAAAACTAAACAGTTAAATTTTAAAATTTAACATTGAAAATGGAAAAGGTCCATTATATAATCTTCATAGAGATATTTTTCAGATAATTCAGTGTATTATACAATATATTGTATAATTTAAAGTGTCTTAGTAAGAAGGTGTCCAAAGTACGAACCACATTAAAAATAAGATGTGTAAAAAATTTAGTGTAAAGAGGGATTTTTTTAATGAAATTTAGTGGGGATACAAAAGGACATTTTCAAAGTTATAAAAATGAGAGGTGGTAGAAACATGGGTGAAAGAAACTTTAAAGGTATAAAAGACGGTACAAAAGCTGTATGGGCAGGAGAAAAAGAATTTCTTGCTTATAATGCAACCCAAGTTCCTGTGGTGCTTAGTGTAGCCTACAATTACAATGACGTGGATGAGTGGCAAGAGGTTGCTCTCGGAAATAAACCTGGACATATTTACAATCGAATGACAAATCCAACTGTGCAAGCTTTTGAAGAAAAAGTACGAATTCTTGAGGGAGCGGAGGAAGCGATTGGTTTCTCATCAGGAATGGCCGCTATTAGCAGCACCTTATATACATTTTTAAGGCCTGGAGACCGAGTAATATCCGTAAAAGACACCTATGGGGGAACTAATAAAATCTTTACTGAATTCTTGCCGCATATCGATGTAGATGTAACGTTATGCAACACTGGAAATCATGAAGAAATTGAAGCTGAAGTGGTCAAAGGATGTAAGGTTTTATATTTGGAGTCTCCAACCAACCCTACCATGAAAATTACGGATATTAAGAGAATGGTGAGAGCCGGGAAATCGGTGGGGGCATTGGTGATAATAGACAATACTTTTGCTACTCCTATTAATCAAAATCCAATTCAATTAGGAGTTGATATCGTCATCCATAGTGCCACTAAATTTTTAAGCGGACATGCCGATGCGTTAGGGGGTGTAGTGTGCGGCTCCAAAGAACTGATGAAAAGAGTTTATCACTATCGCGAAATTAATGGAGCAACCATGGATCCGTGGTCAGCTTATCTTATTTTAAGAGGGATGAAAACGTTAAAACTTCGTGTCAGGCAGCAAGAAAAGAGTGCAATGGCGATTGCAAAGTATCTGCAAAAGCAAAAGTTTGTGGAAGCAGTTTATTACCCTGGATTAGAAACACACCCACATCACCAAATTGCAAAGAAACAGATGAAGGGTTTCGGCGGAATATTAAGTTTTGTATTGAAAGATGAAATGGAGGCAATCAAAATTTTATTGCCAAAATTACAATATGCAAACAAAGCTGGAAATCTTGGAGCTGTTGAAACGATATACGGACCAGCAAGAACGACCAGCCATGTCGAATGTACTTTTGAAGAACGGAAAGCTCTTGGTATTCCGGAAGGTTTGGTTCGTATCTCCGTAGGGATTGAAGATACAGAAGATCTTATTTCGGATTTAGAACAAGCTTTTTCCCATTTAGAATCGCAATTTCCTGTTAATAGCAGCAAGTGAAAATATAACAATGGAAGAGGTATTGAGTATGACACATAAAATTGCGTTGCTTGGTTTTGGTGTAGTTGGTCAAGGATTTGCAGAAATTTTAGAAGAAAAAGGTGAATTGTTACGCAGTGGACTTGGCTTGGATGTAAAAATTGTTGCCATTTCCGATTTTCTTAAGGGATCTCTTTATCATCCAGAAGGCTTGGATATTGCTAAAGCATTACAAGCTGTAAAGGAAACAGGGAAACTTGATTGTTACCCGGAAAGCCCTGGTTTGGTAAGAGGATGGGATAGTTTTCAGACAATCTGTGAAAGTAATGCGGACACCATTGTAGAAATTACTTTCACAGATGTAAAAACCGGCCAACCTGCCATCGATCATTGTAAAGCAGCATTTGAAAGCAGAAAGAATGTAGTAATGAGCAATAAAGGTCCAGTTTCTTTAGCTTACCAAGAGCTGGTTGAGTTAGCCAGAAAGAATCATGTTCGATGGGGCTTTGAAGGAACCGTTATGAGCGGAACACCTGCATTGAGAATGCCCCTCGTTGCATTGGCAGGAAATAATATTTCCGAAATACGTGGGATTTTAAATGGAACGACCAATTATATTTTAACTAAAATGGAAGAAGGCTTGAGTTATGAGGCAGCATTGGCTGAGGCACAAGCTCTTGGCTATGCAGAGGCAGATCCTACAAGTGATATCGAGGGGTATGATGCCCAATATAAAGCTACTATTCTTGTTAATATTGTCATGAATGTTCCGATGAAACGAGAAGAAGTAGAATGTGAAGGAATTAGTCATCTTACACAACAAGATATCCAATGGGCAAAATCTAAGGGGAAAAAATGGAAACTTATTGCTAAATGTATAAAAGATGGTGATAAAGTCATCGCGAAGGTAGGTCCCGAAGCGATACCGATTACAGATCCTTTAGCTGGAGTCTCAGGTGCACAAAATGCGATTACATATGATTGCGATTTAGCCGGTCCGATCACGCTTATTGGTGCCGGAGCTGGCCGAAAGGAAACTGGATTCTCTATTCTGATTGATTTAATTAATATAAGCCGCGGTCAATTGTAATCTTTTGCACTATTAAATTACAAAGTGAAAAATTAGTCATATGAGGTGGTTACATAATGACATTTATAGAGACACAGACAAAAGCAAATAAGATGTTTCTAGCTGGAAAGTGGGTATCCCGCTCCAATAGCATTAAAGTCTTCGACCCCCAAGATAATCGTTTAATCGCAACTGTCCCTGCCGCTAATGAGGAAGATGTACTTCAAACCATAGAGGAGGCAAAAAAGGGAGCAAAAATTGCTGCTGACATGACGACACACGAAAGAATTACGATTCTAAATCGTGCTGCTGACTGGATTTATGAGCATAAAGAAAAATTTGCAACCACGATTGCATGTGAGGGAAGTAAAACAATTAAAGAGGCAAGAAAAGAAGTATTACGCTGTATTGAGACTCTTTGTATTAGTGCTGAAGAGGCAAGGAGAATGAATGGAGAAACGATTTTATTTGACCAAATGCCGGGAAGTGAAGATCGCATGGGATATTATTATCGTTTTCCTATTGGAATCATTGTGGCGATCACGCCTTTTAACGATCCATTAAACCTAGTTGCACATAAAGTGGGGCCAGCTATTGCTGCTGGAAATGCGATCATCGTTAAACCAGCACCAGCTACACCATTAAGCGCTCTTTTATTGGCAGAAGCATTTGAAAAAGCAGGTTTGCCTCCTAAAGTTTTATCCGTCATTACCGGTTATCCAAGTGACATGGGAGAAAGCCTGATTACCCATCCAGCGATACGAATGATATCTTTTACAGGGGGACTTTCCACTGGCCAAGCGATTATGCAAAAGGCGGGCATGAAAAAGTTCAGTATGGAATTAGGATCGAACTCACCGGTTATCGTTCTAGAAGACGCTGATTTAGAAGAAGCCGTTGAATCAACTGTTTCCGGAGCCTTTTGGGCTGCTGGTCAAAATTGCCTCGGAGTGCAAAGAGTATATGTGCAAGAAGGGATTTATCAGGACTTTGTCGGAAGGTTCCTTACTCGTACTCTAAAGTATCGAGTGGGTAATAAATTTTCAGAGGAAACTGATATGGGGCCAATGATATCAGAAAAGGAAGCCAAGCGAGTGGAGAGTTGGGTTAATGAAGCCGTTGAAAGCGGTGCAAAATTGCTTTGTGGTGGCAAACGAAAGGGATCTTTTTATTACCCAACTGTTTTAGAGAATGTACCAGCTGATTGCAAGCTGGCAACGGAAGAAGTCTTTGGACCAGTTGTTACCCTTTATAGTGTTCCTGATCTTGATACGGCTATTTTTCAATCTAACAATGTGGCTTTCGGCTTACAAGCAGGTATTTTCACTCAAAATTTAAATTATGCTTTGGCGGCTGTACGTAAGCTGGATGTAGGCGGGGTTATCGTAAATGACAGCTCCGATTATCGAATAGATGCGATGCCTTTTGGGGGGGTAAAAGGTTCTGGTATAGGTCGTGAAGGCATTAAATTTTCACTTCAAGAAATGACTGAACCAAAAGTTGTTTGTTTTAAGGTTGCCGTTAAAAGATAATAAGACAATTCAGTGGTATAATGCTAGTTTAATAGGAATTGACCTAATAGGTTGGCCGATGGTTACCTATACCAAGGGAGGAAACTGGATGCTACAGGCAAATAATTCTGATCAAAATCAGTTAAAGCGTACAATGAAAAGCAGACATTTGTTCATGATTTCGCTAGGAGGGGTAATTGGAACGGGCCTTTTTCTAAGCACGGGCTATACCATTAATCAAGCTGGACCAGGAGGGACGATTCTCGCTTATTTGGTTGGGGCATTGATTATGTATCTTGTTATGCTGTGCCTTGGTGAATTAACTGTAGCCATGCCGGTAACCGGTTCATTTCAAACGTATGCTACAAAGTATGTCGGTCCTGCTACCGGATTTACCATTGGTGTAATGTACTGGCTTACCTGGGTGGTAACAGTAGGATCGGAATTTACCGCATCTGGTCTATTAATGAAGCGATGGTTCCCTGATACTTCTGTTTGGATATGGAGTGCCATCTTTGCGATTATCCTTTTTCTACTAAATGCCTTTTCAGTAAAATTTTTTGCAGAAGCAGAATTTTGGTTTGCCGGAATTAAAGTAATTACCATTATATTATTTATCATATTGGGGGGAGCCGCGATGTTTGGTTTCATACCAATGAAAGGCCATGCATCTGCCCCGATGCTCTCACATTTTACTAGTGAAGGAGGTCTTTTTCCTAATGGGCTGCTTCCAGTTTTAATGGCTATGATTTCCGTAAACTTTGCCTTTTCAGGAACAGAGCTCATTGGAATTACAGCGGGAGAGAGCGAAAATCCGGAAAAAGACATTCCCCGATCCGTTAGAAATGTAATTTGGAGAACTGTTTTCTTCTTTATCGGAGCTATATTTGTATTATCTGGATTAATCTCATGGAAAGAAGCAGGAGTCATTGAAAGTCCGTTCGTTATGGTCTTTGATAATATAGGAATTCCTTATGCAGCTGATATCATGAACTTCGTTATACTTACGGCTTTATTATCCGTAGCAAATTCCGGTCTCTATGCATCTACTCGTATGTTATGGTCTCTTTCCAACGAAAAAACAATAAGCCCCCTCTTAGGAAAGGTAACCTCAAAAGGAGTGCCGCTTAATGCGTTAATTGTAAGTATGGCAGTAGCCAGTTTGTCGTTATTCTCTAGTGTAATTGCACCAGATACGGTTTATTTAGTGCTTGTAGCTATTTCAGGATTTGCCGTGGTTATTGTGTGGATGGGAATTGTGTTATCGCAGTATATGTTTCGTAAGCATTTTATTAAAGAGGGGGGGAATATTTCACATTTGAAGTTTCGTACACCTCTTTATCCCTTTGTGCCCATCACTGCTTTTGTTCTATGTTTCGCTTCTTGTGTAGGACTTGCTTTCGATCAAAGCCAACGAATTGCTCTGTATAGCGGAGTACCCTTCATTGCTTTATGTTATTTTTACTACTATATTAAAAATCGTGGAAAGAAGAATCTATTAGATTCTCAAGATGAACTCGATCAGTATATAGAGAATATTAAGTAGAGAGGGTCTGGTGTTAGAGATCCATTAAAATGGAATATACTACTGATACTATCGGGATTGGTGTAAAAAACTGTAAATGAAATAAAAAAACGTACAAAATCTTCGGTTGTCAGACTGTTAAGCTAATAATCCAATCCATTGTTGAATGAATTTCACCTTACTTTGGACAGACTTCTCCGCAGGAGAATCTGTCCTTTTTAACCAAATTCATCGTTTCGACTCTACCTATACTCTGTTTAACTTAAGTAACGGCCTAGACATTTTTCCAACTTTGGTCTATATTGATGAACTCAATGAACACTGATGATTTAAGAAATGGAAAGTCTTGTCCTTTCATCATTTCTACGGGATCACAGAAAATTGACTGTAGCGGAGGTACTACAATGAATCCTATTGAAAACATATTACAGAAATTCCCGCTAGTTATATTAGACGGTGCTATGGCAACTGAGCTTGAGCGTCATAGCTGTGATTTGAACGACAGCCTTTGGTCGGCAACCATACTTATGGAAAATCCGGAGCTTATCAAACAGGTACATACGGATTATTTTACAGCGGGAGCTGACTGTGCTATCACCGCCAGTTACCAGGCAACTGTCGAAGGATTTGCCCGACGCGGTTTAAGCGAGGCTGAAGCACTAACTCTCATCAAGAAATCCGTCCAGATAGCCTTAAAAGCACGCGATGAATTCTGGGGAAAATTCGAGAACCGGTCAAACCGGCCGAAGCCTTTAGTAGCCGGTTCAGTAGGGCCATATGGCGCATTTCTTGCTGACGGATCTGAATATCGAGGAGATTATACGTTGACCGAAGATGAACTTATGAATTTCCATAGGCCCCGTATGAAAGCCCTGATTGATGCCGGTGCCGATATCCTAGCCTGCGAAACCATTCCATGTCTGATGGAGGCCAGAGCAATCGTCAGGTTGTTAGAAGAGTTTCCCAGAACCTATGCATGGATCAGCTTCAGTGCAAAAGACGGGCTGCATATTAGTAATGGAACCCCGATTGCTGAATGTGCTGAATGGCTGGATAAACATGATCAAGTGGCTGCCGTCGGCATAAACTGCACGCGGCCCCAGTACATTTCTTCGCTGATAAAAAAAGTGCACAGTCACACAGACAAACCCATCATCGTATATCCAAATTTAGGCGAGCGGTACGATGCAGTCACCAAAACTTGGCATGGGCCATCATCCGAAGAAACTTACGGCGACAGTACGCATCACTGGTATGAATGCGGTGCCCGATTGATTGGCGGCTGCTGCAGGACAAAACCGGAGAATATAACGACCATTGCTGGATGGGCGAGGTAAGGATAAAAAAGCAAGGATTCCGGTGTTAAAGTATTCTCTACATCCCTTACCTTTCCGCTAGTATCTGGTCATGATGCAACAAAAATGTTGGTTCTAGTCAAAAAACTTCAATATAAGTAAAAAGTCAGTGATGTAATAATAATGCACGTTGATTCAGAAGGAAACACGATTGATTGCGATGCTTCAATAATGAAGGTCGCTCTTTTTCTTCTTTTAGTAAAGGACAGGTTAATTGAAATAACAAATTAGCAATCAATCTTTTCAATAAATTATGGTAATGTTGAAATAGTGACAAGTTAAGGCGTTAAGATCTGAGCTTAAAGAAGTAAAAAAAGACCTTAAAAATAAAATGGAAGAATGAGAAATAGATTATTTTCTCCTTAAACAAATGGGGGCAAGAGTTGAACAATGAGTTGCTGCGGTAGCTTTTTACTCTAACGGATCAGGATAGTGAAAAAAGCGTTTGACGAAAAGGACATTCCTGGTTTTACAGGATGCCCTTTTTACTCGGCAGGGGTATTTTGTTAGAAATTAAAATCTAGAATCATCTTACTGGATTGACCTGTAAACTTATAATTATAGGACCCTTTCAAGCTTTCTAAGTCACCGGTAGCTTTGATGATTGTTGCAGGAGAATCTAAATTTCCTTTATCAAATATTCCTTGCTCTATAGCTGTAAATGTTCCCTTTTTTTCCTTATAAGTTCCTTCGAAATGTAGAAATCCGGAAATTTTAGAAGTAGCCAAATGACCATCATCTACACTTGACTCTAAATAATATAATAAATATTCAACAAAAGCTTTTCCTTTTAATTCGCCGTCAATATCATATTCGACGTGGGCAATATTAATAGGGAAATCTTTTCTAGTTTCATCGACTGGCTTTTCATCCCATTTACTTACTGTAAATGTTACCTCCATTTGCGTAAAACTCCTTTCATTATTTGTTAGTAATTCACCTCTAGTATACCATCCAAAAAATACCATTAATAGTGATATGGAATGTTTTTATGTGATTTTTCTTTACTAACTTTGTGAAATATTACACTTAAAGTAACGGGTGCAAGAGTTGTATATCAAGCTGTCATTTTGGCAGCTTTTCTTGTTGCACTAAAGGGGCAGAATAGCTAAATAAAGAAGGAGATATACTAAGTTAAATAATTCCTTATGGTAAGGGGGTAGTAATATGTCAATGAAAAAACAGTGGTTACTTAATATTGTAATGATATTACTCTCGTGGCTTACAATACCTTTGTTAGGATGGCGGACTATAAAGAGATTTTTACCAGCCTCAATCCTTGCTGTTCTACTATGTAGTTTGGATGCTCAAATTGGAAAAAAACGCAGATGGTGGTCTTTTTATAATAAACCACAATCCTTTATTCAAAATGAATTTCCTTTTCTCATAGGTCCAATGTTGGCGATGTCTTTATGGACATTAAAATGGGGATACGGAAATTTTAAAAAGTTTATTATGTTAAATGCTATTGGCGAAGCAATTTTTGTATCTCCAATTACAAGGTTATTCACAAAATTAAAACTCTATAAATTAGTTCAATTTAACGAATCTCAATTCTTTCTATATTTCTTTTACAAGGCTTTTTTCTTATATGGATTTCAATATCTTTTTGAAAAATACAAGAAAACTAATGACTTTTAAAGTAGCGGGTGCGACTCTTCAAGAAGAAGGTTGCCTTTTTTTATTCCACAATAAAAATTGTGAAATTTTGCACTTAAACTATCTTAATTAAAGAGGAACGCTCGTTTTAACTAACAAAAACAATTTTTATCGTAAAAAAATATAAATTTATGGGGAAATTTACTTGCGTAATAGTTTGTCCAATATTGCTATTTCAAAAGGGATGGGTATAGTAGTTTTTAAAAGGGTAAATTGTGCCACCAGAATGGCCCCCATGGTCTCCCTTAGGAGGTAAACAATATAAAAGTATCTTATATTCTTGATGTTATCATAGCGATCACAGGCCCTTTGTATGAATGGAGAAGTATTGACACAAGAAGAATTGATTCCCATATCCATCAATTGAATAAACTGCTTTGGTTTCAAGAATTGTATCAGGAAGAAAAGTATCGAAAATTGTTTGTGATGAATTATAGAACACGGCGATATTTAGATAGTCCGTTTCGGGTAAAGAGATTAATGGATAGTCCAAAAGCTCAGTTACATTTTCTCAAACTGCTTAACAAACAATTGGAGAAAAAGAAGAGAGATCATGACAAACCATTGTGGTGAGGCTATGGCTTGTTCCTTTTGGGTTTAGTAATAGAAAAATATGTTTATTCTTATATCAGGAGGTTTTTTAGTATGTCGAGAGAATTATGGTTGAACCTGCCAGTGCGAGACCCAGAACGGGCAAAGGAGTTTTATACACAACTTGGTTTTCGTTTGAATGAAAAGTATGTAAGTCAAGACGGCTCATTCAGCTTGATCGTCGGTGACAATCAGGTTGTTTTAATGCTCTTCCCGGAATCCACGTTCCGCGGGTTTACTGGTAATGCAGATGCAGATTCGTGGCAGGGCACTGAAGTGTTATTCTCACTAGGGGCAAATTCTAGGGAGGAAGTGGATGAGCTCGCCTTAAAAGCCGAACGTGCAGGCGGTACTGTATTCGGTAAGCCGGGCGAAAAAGGTGGCTGGATGTACGGCTGCGGTTTTGCTGATCCGGACGGTCATCGCTGGAACGCGTTGTACATGGATATGAGTAAAATGCCCAAAGGCTAAAAGCAAGATTCACCACTTCGTGAAGAGTGTTAGAAAGTAAAAAAAGCTACATAAATACCGGGTGAAATAGTTGAACATCAAGCTGCCATTGGTAGCTTTATTTTTTTAATGAACTAAAGTGAGCGGAATCATAAATAAATGGAACTATTAGTAAGTAATCACGTCTAATTTTATGGAGGTGCGTTATGAAAATAAAAGGTATATTTGTTTTATCTACCATTCTTTTATCGATGCTTTTAATAAGCTGCCAGCAGAGTACAACAGATAATCCAAAAAAGCCTTATCGTTCCGAAGAAGCTATAAAAAATGGCGATATCGTTAACGTACACGGAGAAATAAGCAATTTGGAGAAGTTTAATCAATTTATTGAAAATGTGAATAATGGCGTTAAGGATAAAGTTCGTATAACAAGTTATACCATAGAAGGGGACCCAATTTTCTATAACTTGGATTATAATGGTAAGGAAATAAAATACACTTACGATGCTTCACAAGATAGTTATGGAGCGACCGGAAAACAAAGTGCTACTTGTTCTGATATCGTAAGTTCAAATAATGAAAATGGAGTAGAGTACCATTTAAGTAATTGTTCCTCGGATGTCGGCAATACGTTTAATTTTCAAGTTCCTAAGTAATTGATAGAATGTTGGTGTATTCTTTTATCCTCCTGACGTATTTAAACAAACCACACACCATATTCTTAGTTAGGAAGAACAATTTTGAAGGGAGTTATCCCCCACATGAATAGGATAAAATTTATGATGAAACAATTCCTAACAGAGCCTTTGTGGTTTAAACTACTAATCTCTACCACTCTGCTTATTTCAGTGATTTTTAGTAGTTCATATTTTTCGAATCATGCCTATTTTCAAAGCGGTTCTAAATTAGCTGCGGCTATCTTTTTTATTGCTTATGGTATTAAGTTTAGGAGGAGTCGTGTAACGGCTGTCATCTTATTTACTTCCGCTGTTGTATGTATCTTTCTATCCATCCGGGCAATATAAACTTTAACCAAGGCGACGGTTCACCGTCCCCGTGGTTCACTCTCAAACATGTTTTATCGCTTTTAAATGCTGAATATGTATGCCAATATGTCCAATCCCTATTATAATAGAGGATGCGATTAGCCAAATAACTTTACCGTAAATACCTAATAGAAAAAAAGCAATGACAGGCAGACTAGCACCAGGGACGGGGATTCCATAAAAACTCCGATAAAAATTTTCCTCCGTATGCTCATGAGTAAAATATCTCATCCAACTAATCTCATAAAGAACCATCAGAAGGAATGAGGCTATTAGCCACCAACTCCATGCTGAAAATGGGGAAATGTTATAATCGCTAAAAATTAGTATGCTGCAAGTACAGCACGCTTGCCCCACACGCTCAAACAGTACTAATAGTTTGTTTTCGTTTGTAGTGTTATAGTCAATTGGCTTATTCTTACTCCAGATGGCGTTTGGAATCCATAACATCAGCAAATAGATCAGACCTACATATGAAAATCCTAAATGACCTAACATACTAACCCCCCTGATAAGATTCAATCACCTATTATTACTTACTTTACCATTTATCAGGAGGTTTAATATTACATAAAAAGGAAACTATAGTGAATTTTTCAACTTAATGAGGAAGGATGGAGTCAAATTGTCTTCAATTCTAAGTTTTCATTATGCAAGAACAGCCTTTTTCACCCTTTTCATTTGCTCACTTTTAACAGGGTGTAATAGCAAAGAAACAACACCTTTTGAACATAATTATCAGTTTCATGGTGAATCAACCCATTGGGCGGCAACTATACTATTTTCAGGAAAAGGCAAAACATCCACCCATTATGATGAAAATCAAAAAAGCTTTTTGCTAGAATATAAAGGTGATTATGAGGATATCGCCCATTCAGTTGTCAGCTATAACTATAAATCTAGCGGAGAGTCTGAAGGAGGATCAGAAAGCCCTCCAGGCACCAAATATATACGGACCAGTTCAAAGGGAACTGGCGGCGACATACAAGATAAGGATGAAATTATAAAGGTAACTGTTAAGTGGGATGGCAAAAAAGAGGTCATTCCTATGAAAATAACGAGCGGTAAATAATTGATATATCCTGCTCGTTAATGTAAAAATAACTATCAGCAAGTGGTATTGGCATGATGACACGCTCAAATTAGTTCCCCCCTCTAAGTCAGAGAGGGGATCTTTGCTGTTTCAAAGGTAAAAATAGATTCTTTCCACTGAGTTTGGTTAGGATCAATTCTTCAAAAAAGGTAACTAAAAAGGGGTTTGGCGAAATAGTAGTCAAAGTTGGCGAAATCCTGCCCCGGTTTGGCGAAATAACTCCAGAAGTCGGCGAAATAACGCCATTGTTTAGCGAAATCCCAGTCTAAATTGGCGAAATCCGCACCTCAGCGGTGTGCCGCCAGTTCCGTTCCAATGTTCTTAAAATAAGGTAACTAAAAAGGGGTTTGGCGAAATAGTAATCAAAGTTGGCGAAATCCCGCTATAGTTTAGCGAAATCCCAGTCCAAATTGGCGAAATCCACACCTCTGCGTTGTGCCACCAGATTCGTCCCCCTGGCACCCTCGAAAAACCTAGTTCCTTCTATTATATAGTTATTAAAATTGGTAACGTTTTCAATAAACAACCCAAATTCCACAAATTGTCCTATTTAACAAAATTTTAAAACAGGTTATGATATTAAATCTAAGAGACTATTAAAAGGGGAAAAGAGATGAGAAAGTTATTGCAGCGTGTGGCGCTAAGTGCGGCACTTCCTCTGCTGGTGTTGCTGGCTTGGGGTCATACGCCGGTCTATGCGGAAGGCACGGTTATTACAAATTATATTACGGAAGATACAGTGTTCAAAAAGGAGGGATCCCCGTATTATATTAATGCATGGGTGCAGATTGGCAAAAATGCGACCCTAACAATTGAGCCGGGGGTTGAGTTAATCAGTAAGCCTGGGACTGGAAATGGGTTCACGGTGTATGGGAAGTTGAAGGCTCTTGGAACAGCGGCAGAGCCGATTAAAATGCAAGGCATGTATATCAGTGCCTGGACGACTTGGACCAAAGAGGCGGCTATCCAGTTGGACCATACCGTGGTCAGCAATACCAGCATGGACATTCAAGACTTACAGGTGACAGTGACAAATAGTGAATTTTCAAAGGCAAATCTCTCACTAAGTGGCACTTTTGCAACAATTGAAAATAGCTTCTTTCACGACCAAGCGAAAATCGGTTTTACCTCTACAGGACCTAAACCAGGGAACTTGAGCGTAAAAGGAAATACGTTTATCAATGACGGCTCTGGCTATACGGATGTTAAGCTTAGCCGCAGGGATACAAGTACGGCACCAATTACGATTACCGAAAACAATTTTTTCGGTACGATTCGGCTTGCGGTAAAACTCGATGGGCCATCACCAGGATGGGCAGCAGATGGTACCAATAACTATTGGGGTACCACCGACCCTACGTTAGTGAACCGTTCCGTTTATGATGGCAGTGATTCTGGCTATGGGGATCGACTCAATTATGAGCCATACGCTTATAAGCCATTTACCAATGGCTATCCAATGGGTGCGTTATTAGCCCCACAGGTTGATCCGATTTCTGACAGCTCAGCAATGGTCAAAGGAACAACAGATGCTGAAGCAACAGTCAACGTATTGAAAAATGGTACCGTCATTGCGAGCGGGAACACCAAAGCAGACGGAACGTTCGAAATTCCAATCCCTGTCCAAACTGGGGGAACGAATCTTACAATCAGCGTAACAGACAGCTATAAGCGTACAAGTGAAACAACCATATCCGTTCTTGATGAACAGGCACCAGAAATGCCGCAAATTAATCCAGTGACAGACCAAAGCGAAGTGGTAAGCGGTACATCCGAAGCGAATGCCCTCATTACCCTAAAAATAAACGACACCACAGAAATAACAGGAACAGCTGATGGCAACGGATACTTCAGCATTCCAATTAGTAAACAAACGGTGGGAACAGTAATCGAACTTACAGCGACGGATGCAGCCAAAAATGTAAGTCAACCGGCAAAAGCAACCGTCCTAGAAGGAACGCCACCAGCTAAACCTGAAATCAATGAAGAGCTGACTGATCAAACCATAATGATTTCTGGAAAAGCTGAGCCAGGAACAACAGTGGAAATGCGAGCTGAAGGCAAGACCATCAGCACAGCGACAGCTGGCACGGATGGTTTGTTCACTCTTAATTGGTCTATCCCAATCAAAGCGGGTACACAAGTGGTTGTTACAGCAATCGATCCTGCAAACAGTCGCAGTGAAGAGTTAACACTCACAGTAAAAGATAAAACAGCACCAGTGCTTACATTAGACTTCGTTTTTCCACCAACAACGACGAACCCAACAGTAAGCGGGACGTCTGAACCTGGTGAAACAATACAGGTATTGAAAAACGGTGAAATCATCGCAAATGGTGTGGCAGCAGATAACGGAACATTCAACATCACGATTCCTGCACAAACAAAGGGCACCATCCTTGAAGTCCAAGCAATCGACACCGCAGGCAATACGAGCAGCAAAACTGTCGAAGTGTTAGAAATCGATATCAATCCGCCATCAGCACCAACAGTGGACGACATCAATATCATTTCGACCGCTGTAACAGGCATCACGGAGCCAAACGTTACCGTAAATGTAATCATATTAGATCAAACCTATACCGGAGAATCAGACGATAAAGGTCACTTTTCTATCACTATTCCCAAGCAGCCGGTAAACAATTCAGTGTTTATCCAGGCGATAGACCAAGGTGGGAACATGAGTGAAATGGTGGTTAAGGTGGTAAAATCGCCAATCGGGTGGTATGTCGATGCCAATGGCAGCAAATACTACTTTAATACAACAACAGGAACAATGACTGTAGGCTGGCTGTCACTAGGCGGTAAACGCTACTACTTTGAAACAGATGGTAAATTGAGAACAAATAGCTTCCGAACGATCAGCTCAAAGGTGTATTACTTTAATAAAAATGGCGAAATGCAAACGTACTGGTTAACGCTCAATTCGAAAAAGTACTACTTTGGATCGGATGGAGTGCGCCGTACGGGCATTGTGCAAATAGGCACGAAAAAGTATTACTTTGCTAGCGATGGCACCATGAAAACTGGCTGGATTACACTTAGCAGCAAGAAGTACTACTTTAACAGCGACGGTACCATGAAAACCGGTGGGGCTACACTTAGCGGCAAGAAATACTATTTCAACAGTGACGGCACAATGAAAACAAGCTGGTTGAAACTAGGCAGCAAGAAGTACTACTTCAACAGCGACGGCACAATGAAAACGAGCTGGCTAAAACTCGGCACCAAGAAGTACTACTTCAACAGCGATGGAACAATAAAGACGGGCTGGCTAAAACTCGGCACCAAGAAGTATTATTTCAACAGCGATGGAACAATGAAGACGGGCTGGCTAAAACTCGGCACCAAGAAGTATTATTTCAACAGCGATGGCACGATGAAAACCGGCTGGCTGAAACTCGGCACCAAAAAGTACTACTTCAACACCAGTGGAGTCATGCAAACGGGCTGGGAAACGATTAGCGGCAAAAGATATTACTTTAACTCCAGTGGCGTTAGGGTGAAATAAACAAGAGGGCTGACTCAACTAGGGGTCAGCCTTTTCGTATGCCTTCAGCCAAATTTCGGTTATTTTTCAAGCATTAGGGGAAAATACTTTCAATTAAAAATATCTTTTGTCGAGGATGGATAGAGGCGAGTGACCGGCCATTTACCTATTGGTCATCTCACCATTGTGGGGGGAGTTCTATGAATGCATTATTAACCGTAATCCTAATAGGGATGGCGTTTTGGAAGGGTGATTGGCGGCATTGGCAAAAATACATCCTCACCATGTTTTACGTAAGCACCTGTAACTTGCTTTACAATCTCCTCTGCAAAGATCATATGCTTTGGAAACATAACCCGGAAGTATTTCCAAAATCACATACGATGGTGGATGTAGTTTTTACCTTTATCAACCTCCCGGCAATCGTCTTGCTCTATCTAAGTCATTACCCCTATTCAAAAACAAAGAGTGGGCAAGCTCTCTATATTATGAAGTGGATCGTTGGTTCGCTGATTGTCGAATATCCTTTTTATAAAATGCATCTGCTGATTCTAAATAATGGCTACGCGTATTGGATGGAGCCATTCTTTTATACCTTGATGTATGTGATGATACGCCTCCATTATTCAAGGCCGTTACTTACCTACCCTATCTCAGTTGTTATTATTGTGTTTATGCTTCGCTACTTCAACGTGTCACTAAAATAGTTGAGAGGTTCTACAACCTCTACTCATAAGCAGCAGCCAGTATAAGAGAGGTTCTCATTGATGTCAGTAGATTACATATTTATTTTGGCTATGTGGGTCAGTGGTGTAATGGCCTATATGTTCTTAACGCCGAAGAATCAGTACAGAAAATTACTATTTTCTCTCCTTACTTGTCAATCGCTTTTATGGCTAAATTCACTCATCCATGTCGAATTTAACCTGCTAGCCTTTCCGGTACGTGAATTTCCAAAAGCAACAGATCTGCTGATCACGACGGAGTATTTCTTTTACCCACTCCTTTGTGGGTTTTATATCGGATATGAGCCCAAACGTTCATATAAAATTCGACTGATCTATCTGTCCGTTTGGATTTCCTTCCTGACGGTTTATGATGTCATCCTTGTGAAGTATACAAATCTGATCGAATACGTCCACTATGCCTGGTATTTTACGTGGATCGATTTATTTTGTATCTTTGCAGTCACAAACTGGATTCATCAGTGGTTTTTTAAAAACAAGGAGAATTTTCGAGTGGAACAGGAGGCAGCTGAATGAAACTGGAGTGGTGGATTTTACTTGGCGTTTGGCTACTTACCATAGGACTGCTATTTCTCATTCCGAAAAATAAAATTCGTTTAGCGGTTACAGCCTTTTTATTTGCGCAGGCGCTCACATGGATCTTAGGCCTATTAGTGGTTCAGTATGGGCTTATTTCCTATCCTGTTAGGCTCTTTGCAGACGCCAACCGTGCAAGCTTCACGTATGAATTTTTTGTATACCCAGCTGTTGCTGCCATCTTTAATGTGTTTTATCCACACTCCTACAAAAAGGTCCTAAAGTTTCTTTACTATAGTGCCTATTGCACGGCACTGACCGTACCAGAGGTAGTGATTGAAAAATATACTGATTTAGTAGAGTATCACGGCTGGACATGGTATTGGACTTGGAGTTCGCTGTTTTTAACCTTTATGATAACACGTGGGTTTTGTCTGTGGTTTTTTAGGGGGATTTTAAAGGGAATGGATTAGGTATGCCGCAATTTAGGGGAGCTTTACAAAAAATTAACATTAGCACTCAAACAGGTTCGGGAGATACAAACCAGAGGCTAACTTGAGAAATCTGAGGTTAGCCTCTATCTATAATACTAGGTATTTTTGACCATAGTTTTACCTCCATATGAAAGTTATTAGAATATTTTGTGTTGTAATTCCTACCAATTATCTATTACCTCTTCAAATTAATGTAAAAAAGGTGTTTAATAGATAAAGTAATAATTAGTTAGACAACAAAACAAAATAACTGACAAATTATGATATGATAGTCAATGTTTTGTAATAAATGTGATATAATAGAAAATGTTTTGTAACAAACTTTTAGGAGGACGAAATGGAAGAGACTATTAGTTTAAAAGAGCTGCTCGAGACATTGAAAAAACGATTAGTATTAATCGTATCGATAACTGTAATTGCTGCCATCATTAGTGGAGTGGTTAGTTATTATTTCTTAACCCCGATTTACCAGGCTTCTACACAAATTCTTGTGAACCAAAAGAAAAATGAACAATCCTTATATCAAACGAATGAAGTTCAAACCAACCTTCAATTAATTAATACCTATAACGTAATCATCACAAGCCCAGCAATCTTAGACATCGTTACAAAAGAACTGGATTTAGACATGACAGCTTCTCAATTAAAAGAGAAGATTACCGTTGGAAGCGAAAAGGATTCCCAAGTAGTAAACTTGTCTGTTCAGGATCCAGATGCGACTGTAGCTGCACAAATTGCCAATAAAACGGCAGAAGTCTTTAAAAGACAGATTAAAAGTATCATGAGTGTCGATAATGTGAGCATTCTGGCAAAAGCAGATGTTTCAGAAAATCCATCACCAATTAAACCAAGACCATTATTAAACGTGGCTATCGCACTTGTTGTTGGTTTAATGGCCGGTGTCGGACTTGCTTTCTTACTTGAGTACTTTAATAGCACAATTAAAAACGAGCAAGATATAGATAAGATTTTAGGTCTTCCAATCCTAGGTGTCATAGCAACGATTGATGATCAAAAGATGGAAGAGGCAGTCGCACGTCGTGCTGGTAGAAAATCAACAGGAAGAGGTGAGGACATTGGCGCTTAAAAAGAAGAAATTGAACAGTAAAGACGCGAGCCGTAAGCTTGTCACAGCAATCGATCCGAAGTCACCGATTTCTGAGCAATACCGGACGATTCGAACCAATATCCAATACTCTTCTGTAGATGAAGAACTGAAGGCCATCATGGTCACTTCTTCAGGTCCTTCGGAAGGGAAGTCGACGACAGCAGCGAACCTTGCTGTTACCTTTGCACAACTTGGTAAAAAGGTATTATTAGTCGACGCTGACTTACGTAAACCAACGGTTCACCATACGTTTGGGATGAATAACTTATTTGGATTTACGACGGTATTAACAAAGCAAAGAGAACTTGAAAAAACAGTTCTTGAAACACAGGAGAAGGACTTATTCATCTTAACGAGCGGCCCGATTCCACCAAATCCTGCTGAACTATTAAGCTCGAAATCAATGGAACAATTCATTGAAGATGCGAAGTCACAGTTCGAATATATTATCTTTGATACCCCGCCATTATTAGCTGTAGCTGACCCGCAAATCCTTGCGAATCAGGTCGATGGTTCAATTTTGGTTGTATTTAGCGAGAAAACAGAAATCGATCAAGCGAAAAAAGGTAAGGAATTACTGGAAAATGCCCAAAGTAAATTACTAGGTGTCGTCTTGAATCATAAAGAAGTACAAAATGGAGATTATTATTATTATTATGGATCTAGGTGACAAGTTTCGACAAATTCCATCCCTGATACGTGTTACTATGATAATTGTCGTTGAAAAATAACAGTTTATTGGAAAGTGTGTGTGACCAATGGTTGATTTGCATAGTCATATATTACCGGGCGTAGATGATGGGGCAAGAAATTTGTCGGATAGTGTTAATATGGCTAAAATGGCTGTCGAACAAGGAATTCATACGATTGTCGCCACACCGCATCATTTGAACAATCGTTACGAAAACCCCAAACAAACCATTATTGATAGAGTTAGAGAATTGAACAAGGCTTTACTAGAAGAAAAGATAGATTTAAAGGTTCTGCCAGGTCAAGAAACACGGATCTATGGTGAAATGGTTGAGGGATATGAGCTAGGTGAAATTCTACCAATCGATCATACACAATATGTATTGGTTGAATTTTCGTCTGGCCATGTTCCGAGATACACGGAGAAGTTGTTTTATGATTTGCAGACAAAAGGACTCATTCCGGTGATTGTTCATCCGGAACGTAATCAAGAAATTATAGAGCGGCCAGAAATCCTATTCCGACTTGTGGAAAAGGGAGCATTAACACAAGTTACTGCTGCTAGTATCTGCGGGGACTTTGGAAAAAAGATTAAAATTTTTTCCCTCCAATTAATCGATGCAAACCTTACTCACTTCATTGCATCGGATGCTCATAATACAAGCAATCGTAAGTTTAAAATGCGAGAAGCATTCGACATTGTTCAAGCAAAATACGGGACTGAGATGGTTTATTTATTCCAAGAGAATGCTGAACTGGTGATTGAGGGCAGTCATATCTATAAAGAAGTTCCTGAACGAATTAGAAAGAAGAAGTTCTTTAATATATTTTAACCAACTAAGCCAATGAGAGTTTGCGGATTACTAACTTACCACTTTATCAGGCTAAATCGCCTGATCGGCGACGCCTCCTGTCCGATATCGATGGGGGCACTCGATTGTGCTGTGGGTTCCTTCGAGGGACCTTAGACGCCTGTCGTCAAGAGCATGATGTGAGGCCGGGTTAGATGCCCGATTATTAATAAAACAATAAATATCTAATGAAAGAATAAGTGTGAAAGCACTTGCAATTCCATTAGATATTTATTTTTTTGCCCCTATGCTTTAGCAAAGGAAAGAGTTCATTAGATAAACAAAAGAATAATAGTGGAGGAATTAACAGTGAAAAGAGTAAGAAAAGCCATTATTCCAGCTGCAGGGCTGGGGACGAGATTTTTGCCAGCAACAAAGGCAATGCCAAAAGAAATGCTTCCAATCGTTGATAAGCCTACCATTCAGTACATAGTGGAAGAGGCTGTGGCATCTGGGATTGAAGATATTATCATTGTAACTGGTAAAGGAAAACGAGCAATCGAAGACCATTTCGACAATGCGGTGGAGTTGGAACAGAATTTAATCGAGAAAGAAAAGTATGATATCTTGGAACGAGTTCAGTATGCTACAAATCTAGCGGATATCCATTATATTCGCCAAAAGGAGCCAAAGGGTCTTGGACATGCTGTCTGGTCTGCACGAAACTTTATTGGTAATGAACCTTTCGCGGTCCTTTTAGGAGATGACATTGTTCAAAGCGAGACTCCTTGCCTAAGACAGTTAATTAATCAATACGAAGAAACGTTTTCTTCTGTAATTGGAGTGCAGCAAGTAGCTGATAATGAAACAAACCGTTATGGAATTATTGACCCGTCAAAAAAGGATGGAAGACGTTATCAAGTTAATAACTTTGTTGAAAAACCACAACTTGGTACAGCTCCATCAAATTTAGCAATCATGGGCCGCTATATCCTAACCCCAGAGATCTTCATGTTCCTTGACCGTCAGGAAAAAGGTGCAGGTGGAGAGATTCAACTAACTGATGCAATACAACGCTTAAATGAAATCCAACGAGTATTTGCTTATGACTTTGAAGGCAAACGGTATGACGTCGGTGAAAAGTTCGGTTTTGTGAAGACAACGATTGAATTTGCTTTGCAGCATGATGACCTCCATGACGATATGCTAGATTACCTAAAAAATCTAGTTTCTTCATTAGAAAAAGAAAAAGTAATGTTATAGAGAGAAGGAAGGGGTCACGGTTGTCTAATCTGGCAAATCAAGAAGTATCTTATTTAGAAAACCAGAAATTTCATGTTAATGACGGAAAAACATATTTATTAACAAAAAGATTAATAGATATTGTTGGTTCTTCATTTGGAATTATTCTTTTAGGTTTCCTTTTTATTATTATTGCTATATTAATTAAAATCGAAGATCCAAAGGGAGCAATTCTGTTTTCACAGAAAAGAGTTGGACTGAATGGAAAAGAATTTAAAATGTATAAATTCCGTTCGATGATATCCAATGCTGAGGAAAAGTTACAAGAGCTATTAAAGCATAATGAAGTATCTGGCGCCATGTTTAAAATGAAGGATGACCCGAGGATTACAAAGATTGGAAAATTTATAAGAAAAACGAGTATTGATGAATTGCCCCAACTATTTAATGTCTTAAAAGGAGATATGAGTTTGGTTGGTCCCCGTCCGCCACTTCCAAGAGAAGTAGCTGTATATTCAGAGTATGACATGCTGCGATTATTGGTCACACCAGGCTGTACTGGCCTCTGGCAAGTGAGTGGGAGAAACAGTGTGGGTTTTGAAGAAATGGTGGAATTGGATCTTCAATATATCCGAGAACGTTCCTTCCTATATGATATAAAAATCATTTTAAAGACGGTCCTAGTATTATTTGGGTCGAAAGATGCGTTTTAGAAAACAGGAACAACAATCATGATGAAATAATATCAAAAATAAATGTAGCTAGTTACCACGGTCACTTAGGTTACGTCGACTACCCGGAATTGGATAAATATAGCTACCTATTTAGGGTGCAGACAATCAAGAAGTTTGGACCTTCGAAATAAAACAGCGGTGTTAGTTTGTCCTTTTAATAGCAGACTTGGATAGGACAAACTGATTAAGGATGGTTTTGTGCCGATTTCGATTTGGTGGGATGCTTTGAGCAGATACTTGGAAAAAATTGCGTATTAATACACAGCTAATATGTGTTTAATGAGGAGAATAAAAGAGATGCAACATGTATTTATTGTTGGCTCCAAAGGAATACCGGGCGCTTATGGCGGATACGAGACCTTTGTTGATAAGCTGACAGAATATCATCAAAATAATATAAATATTAAATATCATGTCGCTTGCAAAAGCACTGAGTTTAGTGAATCTGAGTATCACAACGCCAGATGTTTCAACATTAAAGTGCCCAATATCGGGCCTGCACAGGCGATATACTACGATGTTGTGGCTTTAAAGCAGTGTTGTGATTATATTAAGAAAAATAAAATTTCTCATCCCATTGTATATGTACTTGCATGCCGTATTGGCCCATTTGCGGCCTATTTTCAGAAGGAGCTTCATAAATTAGGCGGCGTATTATATGTCAATCCAGATGGACATGAATGGAAACGTGCAAAGTGGAGCGCGCCAGTTAGGAAATATTGGAAGTTGTCCGAAAAGCTTATGGTGGAGCATGCTGACCTACTTATTTGCGATAGTAAGAACATTGAAAAGTATATCCAGGAGGATTACAAACAGTATCATCCTAAGACTACATTTATTGCCTACGGTTCTGATACTAAGCATTCTGTATTGGGGGACGACGGTCTTAAATATACTGGTTGGTTACAGGAGAAAGGTCTAACTTCGAAAGGCTTTTATTTGGTAGTTGGTCGCTTTGTGCCGGAAAATAATTTCGAGACAATGATCAGAGAATTCATGCGGTCAAAATCCAAGAAAGATTTTGCTATTATAACCACTGCTAATGATGCATTTCTTGAAGAGTTGGAGAAAAAGCTACATTTCAAAAACGATAAGCGTATTAAGTTTGTTGGCACTGTGTATGATCAGGAATTACTTAAGAAAATTCGTGAGAACGCATATGGGTATTTGCACGGCCATGAGGTCGGAGGCACAAATCCAAGTCTTTTGGAATCTCTCAGTAGCACAGATTTGAACTTGTTGCTCGATGTTGGTTTCAATAAAGAAGTCGGAGAGGGTGCAGCTCTTTACTGGAGTAAGAAGGATGGTAAGCTGGCAGAACTGATTAATATGGCTGATCAGATGAGTGAAGAAAAGATTAGAGAGTTAGGGTCTAAGGCTAAAAAAAGAATTGCAGAAGCTTATAGCTGGAGGCATATCGTGGATTTGTACGAGGAAGTATTTCTCAATCCGAATGAGGTGAAACAATGAAAATCTTAATGGTCAACAAGTTTTACTATATTAAAGGCGGAAGTGAAACGTATTATTTTGCACTGAAGCGGATGCTTGAAGAGCATGGTCATACAGTTATAGACTTCTCCATGAAGGATGAGAAGAACTTCGAATCGCCTTATAGCGAGTATTTTGTTGACCATGTGAATTATAATGCAAGTGGTGGAGCGTTTACTAAAGCCCGGGATGCGGTAAATATCATCTATTCTTTTGAGGCGAAAAGAAAGTTTGAGAAGCTAATTAAGGCAGAACGTCCAGATTTGATTCATCTTCATATATTTCAGCATCAAATATCTCCTTCAATCCTGGATGTAATTAAAAAATATCATATCCCAACTGTTTATACAGCGCACGATTTAAAAATGGTCTGTCTGAATTACAAAATGATGCACCATGGTGAAATCTGCGAAGCTTGCAAAGATGGACATTTCTATCATTGCGCTGTAAATCGTTGTGTAAAGGAATCAACGTTAAAAAGCTATATTAATGTTGCGGAAGGATATTTACACAAATGGCGTAAAAGTTATGATGCAGTTGGTGCAATTATTACTCCTAGTGCTTTCTACAAAAGAAAGTTTGAGGAATTCGGAGTATCATCGGACAGAATTATTCATATTCCAAATTTTTTGGATAGTGAAGCACCAATTGTTAATCAATCAGCAGATGCAAAGCAGTATTATTTATATTTTGGTCGTTTGTCTGAAGAAAAGGGTATCCTTACACTAATTAATGCTGTAAAAGGAATGCCTATGCAGTTGTATGTTGTTGGTACGGGGCCACTGGAAAAAAATTTGGCTATATATGTAACTCAGAACGAGCTGACAAATGTAAAGCTATTGGGCTTTAAGAACGGTCAGGAATTAACTGATATTGTGGGAAATGCCAAGGCCGTTGTCTTACCCTCTGAGTGGTATGAAAACGGTCCTTATTCTGCAATTGAAGCACTCCAGCTCGGAAGACCGATCATTGGAGCTAACATTGGTGGTATTCCGGAGTTGGTTAAGGGCAATGGGTATCTGTTTGAAAGCGGAAATGTTTTATCGTTACGTGAAGCTCTTGGAAAGATTGAGCAGCTAGATTGTCCAGCATATAAGCAGTTGGAACAAGCATCTTTGCGTTTATTCCAGCAAAGTTACACGAAGGATATTCATTATGAAATGCTTAAGAAAGTATATCAAAAAGTTGGAGTAACTTTAACAGAAGGATGATAGGGATCTAGTGTGAACAGAACAATGTTAATGTTTGTACTAAAGTTGACGAGTTTGTTTGGCATGAGCAGACAAAAGGTTGATGTTGTTAGAACAGCAGGGCTAGTTAAATAATTTGGTAGAGGGGTTATTGGCATCCGGTTCTTATCCCTTCTTTTCCTCAATTTTTACTAAGCAATAGAATAGAGAAAATATTTCTTAGTTTAGGAGGTGTTTGCAATGTCTGATGAGCTGATTACAGTAGTACTTCCAATATACAATGTTGAGAAGTATTTAGATCGATGCATCAAAAGTGTTGTTGGTCAAAGTTATAGAAATTTGGAAATTATACTAGTAGATGATGGTTCACCCGATCAGTGTCCACAGAAATGCGAAGAATGGGCAGAAAAAGATAATAGAATTAAGGTTATTCATAAGCAAAATGCTGGTCTTGGTATGGCGAGAAACACAGGCATAGAGAATGCACATGGGGAGTATATTTGCTTTTTTGATAGTGACGATTATATTGCACTAGATACAATAGAGAAGGCTTATTCTTTGGCACGCAAAGAAGAAGCTGATATGGTTTGCTTTGGATACACCAGTGTTAAAACAGATGGTTCGATTGCAAGAACATGCGTACCTAGTCTGCGAAAGTACGTGTTCAGTAATTTTGAAGTACAGAATGAATTTCTACCAGAGTTAATTTCGGAAAGCCCGGAAACCGGTGTGGCATCTAAACTGAACATGAGTGCATGGTCATGTCTGTACTCAACCAAGCTTATCAATAAACTACAATGGCGATTTGTTTCGGAACGTGAGGTCATTTCAGAAGATATATACTCCCTTCTTTTCCTGTACAAACATGTCCAAAAGGTGGCAGTTCTACCAGAGGCACTATATTATTATTGTGAAAATGGAGCTTCGTTAACACGTACTTATCGTAAGGATAGATACGCAAGAATCAGACACTTTTACCAGATGTGTCTGAAAGCGAATGATGAGTTACATTATCCAGAACGTGTGTCTAGACGGCTAGTGTATCCATATCTCGGCAATACAATCGCTGCAATGAAACAGATTTCAGTCGCTGACTGTAGTCTGCATGAAAGAATTATAAACATTAGTAGTATTGTCGATGATGAGGTGCTGCAAAACGCAATGATCCAGCTTAAAAAAAATCGTTGTAGCATGCTCAGAAAGCTACTGTTTTTTGCTATAAGAAAACAATTTCATTATATGGTTTTTCTGCTGTTGAGGATGAAAAGCCGGTGATGGGGTGGACAGAAGTCGTTTATTGTCAAAAGAAGGAGAAATAACCGTATGATTAAGACACTGAAAGACTTACACGAATATTTGCAGTATGAGAAAATGCTGTACCCAAATTCGTTTGTAGATATTCTGACGAATGATCAGAGAACATACAACTGGCGGTACATTAAGTATTTAAGAATATGTGAATATTTTTATAATAACCGCCACAGATCAATTTTTGATAAAATATTGTATTTATTGTATCGTAGGAAAAAAAATGTTCTTGGCAGCAGAATTGGTGTTGAAATCTGGGAAAATTCTTTTGCAAAGGGACTTGTGATTCACCATAATGGCAGTATTGTTGTTAACCGTGAATGTCGCATTGGTGAAAATTGTGAATTGCACGGAGACAATTGCCTTGGTAATGCAGGGGTGGGGCCGTTATGCCCTACGTTAGGAAATAACGTAAAAATCGGTGTGGGCGCAAAAATTATTGGTAAGGTTACAATTGCAAATGGTATCAAAATTGGCGCTAATGCAGTAGTAAATAAGTCTTTCCTTGAGCCGAACATTACTATTGTTGGTATCCCTGCTCGTAAGGTTGAAAAGGGGATGGAAAAATGAAATACCTGATTGTTGATGATGAGCATGCCCTGTACAGGCAGATGTTTGCTGATTTGTTTTCAGCAGCTACGCAAGGATTTGAAATTGAAGAAGTTCCAAGAATGCAGATTCCATCAGTGCTATTACCACTTTATAATATCCATTTTTGTGACCGAATTAATCGGCATTTTTTTCTACCGTTTAAGTCAATTTGGAATCCCTTTTATCGGTTACATCAATATAATTTTAGTCCTCAAGAGGAATACTGCGTAATTTTACTCAACGGCTCTCTTCGTTATCATTTTAGTAATAAATATTTGAGAGAGTTTAAGCAATGCAATCCGAATGTAAAACTTGCTATGATACTATATGATAGTTTTAGTAATCCGAGTGCACAGCGATCCATTGAAATGATACCTCTGTTTGATGTGGTTTTCTCTTTTGATGAAGATGACTGCCGCAGACACGGTTTTGAGCGAATTTATTCGACATTTTCAAAGCCTGAATCTGTTCGAAAGTGCAAAGACGATTATAGTTCTGCCTTTTTCGTTGGCTATGGACAAGGACGACTTGATATTTTGCAAAAGACCTTTTCTAAGATTTCATCGGCTATTGATGGTTGTAGATTTATGATTGCAGGAGTTAAGGAAGCAGAACAAGTTGCAATACCTGGGGTGATTTATAATACCACAATCCCTTATGAGCAGGAACTACAATTTGCATATAATACAGAATGCATTGTAGAAGTTGTGCGGGAAGGCCAGACGGGGGTTTCATTACGAACATGCGAGGCGATAGCATTTAACAAGAAGCTACTTACCAATAATAAGAAATTGCTTGATATGCCTTTTTATGATGAGAGATATATGCGCGTGTTTAGCGATCCTGAAGAAATTGACCTTTCTTTTGTGAAAGAAAAGGCACTTGTGCAGTATGAACATAGTGACTATTTTAGCCCTATTAACATAATTAGACAGATAAGCTGGATTTTCGGAGACATAGCGAGGTGAATAATGCATGGAAATACGGGTTGGTCCAGTACATTTTGTTTGGCTTATTTTAGGAATAGTATCATTTGGAGGCTTGGTAAACTCAGGACTTCATCTTTCCAATGCCTTATTTTATGTCGCAGATGCTTTGAATATTTTGTTATTCATATTTGCTATAAGAAAATTACCGATTATTAACAGAGTACAGGGCATGAAAATGTTAAAAGTGATTTTCTGGTTGTTCTTATTGGCTACTATAATAGGAATTATCGGAAATGGTGTGTCTCTCTTGTTGACTGTATGGGGCATGAGAAATATATACCGTTATATCTTGTTCTTTATTTCGTGCGTTGTTTTATTGTCATCGAAAAATATTGAAAGATTTTTTGATGTACTACCTAAAATCTTTTGGATTAATTTTATTATTACGCTTATGCAATTTACTGTATTTGGAATTAGAGGCGATAATTTAGGAGGCATTTTTGGAATTGCACAGGGGGTCAACGGTGCGACAACGATTTTTATTAACATTGTTATTGCCTATGTGGTTTCACAATATCTTAATAAAAACTGGACACTGAGGCATACCACACTGTATCTTTTTGCATATTTTGCTATTGCAGCTTTATCGGAGACAAAGGGTAATTATATATTTTTCCTGATTATTATTATGTTTGCATTAATCATTGCCAGAAAAAGTTTGAGAACATTTTCATTCGGTATTGCAGCAATAATTGCTATATTCGTTGGACTAAATATTCTAGATAGGTACTTCCCAGGTAGTGTTGATTTCTTAGTGGATTTCGACAAGGCTAATGATTATATGAATGCAGGATATCTTGGTACAGTGACATTTACGCGAAATGCTTTATTGGAAGTTGCAAATCAGTATTTCTTTAAGGACAATGCTTGGCTATATTTATTTGGCTATGGAATAGGAGCTGTTGAAACCTCGCAATTTTTCACTAGTCCCTTTTATGAATCCTTTGGTTATATGAACTATAGGCAGTATGGCGTAGCGATGGTTGTCTTGCAGAATGGCTATATTGGATTGGGTTTGTACTTTGCATTTTTTCTTACTACTTTTGTAGTGGCTATAAAGAAGAGTAGATCCGATGATAGAAAATTTAACGCGTATATGGTTATGGCAGCATGTGTTGCACTGTTTAGTATTATTGACAGTTTCTATGCTACTTTATTTGTGGATATAGCATATTGGGTATATTTTATTATGGCTATCCCTTTCATTTTTCTCAAAGAAAGGGTTCGGCGGCTTTGAAGAGAGGAAATACAGTATTTAATAGATACTAAGATGATGAATTGCATAAGTCATGGTAAGTGTAATGACTTTAGGAGGTAACGAGAGCGAAAGTTACCAGTATTTACAAAAAAACATTGTTTCATAATTTTGATGATTTCATGCAGTATATAGAGCGATGCTATTATGAGTGTTGTTTTGGTGGATATAAAAGTGGTGAAGGATAATTATGACAATTTTTATTGTCACAAAGGTTGAAAGGAAGAAAAAATTTGATACCTAAAATAATTCATTATTGTTGGTTTGGTGGAGCAGAATTACCTGAAAAAGATAAAGAGTGTATTGAAAGTTGGAAAAAGTTTTGTCCCGACTATAAAATTGTTCGCTGGGACGAAACAAATTATGATTTAACTAAAAATAAATATATGCATGAAGCGTATACAAATAAAAAATGGGGGTTTGTTCCTGATTACGCAAGATTTGACATTGTTTATACTCATGGTGGAATCTATCTTGATACTGATGTAGAAATTGTAAGAAATCTCGATTTTTTGTTAGACAATGATGGCTATTTAGGTTTTGAAGAAGGTAGTTTTGTAAATGGTGGTATCGGATTCGGTGCAGAACAGGGTAATGTAGTTATGAAAGGTTTGCGTGACATGTATGATTCGATTGAATTCTTAAAACCGAATGGAAGTATCAATGCGCTGCCTAGTCCATATTATATTACTGAGTTTCTTGAAAAAATTGGGCTTGTGAGAAATAATGAAAAACAATTGGTAAATGGTATAACAGTTTATCCTACAGACTATTTTTCACCTAAGGAATTTTCAACAGGAAAGCTAGTTATAACAGACAATACATGTACTATTCATCACTATAATGCTTCTTGGTTTAATGATAAGGAAAAACGTCAGTTAACAAGAACTAGAAAAATTAATAAAATGTTTGGCAAAAAATTAGGGGGAGTGTTTAATCTTATCCTTAATAAAGCTGGGCGTGTTTGGGAAAAAGTTTGTAGGGGGATAAAATGATTAATATGCTCGATAAAATTAGAAGTAGGTATCCAATTCAATATATTAATGTGTGGATCTATAATAAACTTACTGGAAATAAAAATCATAGTGACACTATCACGATTTATGATACTAGTATGGACAGTGATAACTTAGGTGATCAGATAATCAATTTCTATTGTAATAATATATTTGAGGACATGAGTTTGAATGTCGAGAAGCGTATTCCTACACATAGAAAACCAACCAAGCCTGAAAGAAGACTTCTTTTACCATCGTCTTTAAAGATTATTACTGGAACTAATATTCTTTCTTCTGAAATGAATTTATTAGGGCTGTGGCAACGTTCACTTAATCCATCTCATTTGGCACACCTATGTTTGATGGGAACTGGATGGAATGCATATTCTGAGAAAGAAAATAGATTTACGAAATTGTTTTATAAAACGTACTTGGACAACCAGGTTTTTCATTCGGTTAGAGATTCTTATACAGAAAATAAATTGCGTTCAATGGGAATTGAAAATGTAATTAATACCGCATGCCCAACAATGTGGCGCCTAACGGAATCTTTTTGTCAAAGTATACCAAAAACAAAAGCTGATTTTGTTGTGACTACTATTACTGATTACCATCAAAATAAAGAATTTGATTGGTACATGCTAGACACGCTCATAAAATTGTATAAAAAGGTCTATGTATGGATTCAAGGGCGAAATGATTTAGAATACTTACGCACTTATCCTCAGTTTGATAAATTAGAGTGTATCAATAACACGTTAATAAGTTACAATGAAATTTTGAAAAAGGATTCCATTGATTTTGTGGGAACAAGGTTACATGCTGGAATACATGCTCTCAATCATAGAAAACGCAGTATTATTATCTCAATAGATAATCGGGCCAAAGAGGTGGCTAAAGATACTAATTTGCCTGTTTTGGAACGAACGGAAGTAAAAGAGAAGCTAGAGTCATATATATTACAGGAATGGGAAACACAGATTAGAATACCAGAGGATAATATTAGTATATGGAAACAACAATTTGAGGGAAAATAATGAACAGCAGAACATCTAAATCGATGAGAAATATAACTTTTGGTGTGTTGAACCAGGTTATCATCATGATACTTGGTTTTGTATCTAGAGTAATATTTCTTAAATTTCTAAATGAAAACTATCTAGGTGTTAACAGTCTATTTACAGAAATTCTATCGATACTCTCATTGGCAGATTTAGGTATGAGCACCGTTATGGTATATAGCTTCTTTGAACCACTTGCTAAACATGACGAGAATAAAATAAGATCACTGTTAACATTTTATAAAAAAATCTATAATGTTATAGCTGCTGTAGTAGCGGGTATTGGTATTGCATTGTTACCCTTTTTACATTTAATTGTTAATTTAGAAAGTGATATTAAATTTTTATATGGATATTATTTATTATTCTTGTTAAAGACGGTTCTTTCTTATCTCTTTGTATATAAAGTATCAATTTTAAATGCAGACCAAAATAATTATATAGTTTCACGCATCGCAAGTAGCGTAAAAATAGGAACAACAATTGCACAAATCATAGTTTTATATATAACTAAAAGTTATTTATTGTATCTTATTCTAGATGTTGCATCTACATGGGTTAATAATGTATGGTGTGCAAAGAAGGCGGATAAACTATATCCGTTCATAAAAGTCAAGTCTGATTTATCAGAAAAGGAAAAAAAGAGTATAGTTGATAATATCAAATCCGGATTTTTATATAAATTTTCTTCGGTTTTGTTAAATAGTACGGATAATACGATTATTTCCATGTTGTTAGGAACTGTTGTAGTCGGATATTTTTCGAATTACGGACTGGTCATTAGTAGGTTGTCAGTTTTTATCAACACAATTTTTGCTTCATTAAATGGAAGTATAGGAAATCTTATAGCTACCGAGCAACAAGACAAAAGATATGAAATATTTTCTATATTACAGGTATTCAGCTTCTTTTTAAGTAGTGTTTCCGGAATTTGTGTGTACATGATGATGAATGATTTTGTATTTCTTTGGATTGGAGAAAAATATATTTTAAATAAAGATGTTTTGATTGCTTGTATGCTGAATTTTTATTTGAGTGTTGTTCTCCAGCCGTTGTGGTCTTATAGAGATGCTACCGGATTATATAGAAAAACGAAGTATGTAATGTTGTGTACAGCAATAATAAATATTGTATTATCAATTTTATTAGGAAGCTATATTGGTTTGTCTGGAGTTATATTTGCATCAGTTATTTCAAGGTTAATAACTTATTTTTGGTATGAACCAATATTATTATTTAAGAATTATTTTGGTATAAGTTCGGCTCGATACTTCTTTAAACATGCGTACAACATTATTTTGGTTATGTGCATATTATTGTTTGAGAGTCTGAATGTTGGGAAAATAGCTAGTAATAATTGGGGACAGTTCTTCCTAAAAGCTGCAGCAATACTATTTGTCACAGTAGTAATCTTTTTGTTAGCTAATTGCTGGCAAAAAGATTTTAAAAGGACTGTGAGTTTTGTGATTAAGAAAGTGAGATGTTCAAAATGAAAGTTAGTATTTTGATGTTAACGCATAATGCCCCTAGATTTGTTAAAGAAAGTATCGAAACGGTTAAAGAGAAAACAAGAGGTATAGAATATGAGTTGATCGTTGTTGATAATGCCTCTAGAATAACCACAAAGCTATTGTTACGTTATTTGAAAGCTAAGGGGTTAATTGATGTACTTTATTTAAATAAAGAAAATTCCTTATTTGCCAAGGGAAATAATATTGCAAGCTCATATTGTTCTTCAGATAGCAACTTAATCTTGTTGCTGAATAGCGATATTAGAATTAATTCAGACGATTGGTTGCAAAAGCTTGCTGAATTGCATCCTAGCAAAGGTGGAATTGCTTCTTATGGTGTTGTTGAGGATGAGCCATACCGAGCAGACGGTTATTGTATGTTGATTGATCGTGAATTGTATGATAAATATAAACTTGATGAGGAGTTTGCTTGGTTCTGGAGCGTTACGAAATTGCAGAGTCTAGTTCTTAAAGAAGGAAAATCTATTAATGCTGTTCGAAATCACGAAGAATATATCCATCATTATGGCGGAAAATCAGGAAAAGGGTTTAAAAACGCAGCAGGCATGGGAATTAATATATCTGATGTTAAGGCGTGGTTCACAAAAGGAACTATTGATATAATTGATAAGCTTTAATTAGCTTTATGTATAAGAGGTTTAGAATATATTTAGAATTTAAGTGGGCTATATTGAGAAGTTAAGATTCAAGACACATTGTGTATAATTGTTTTATTAGTCACAGGTCTTGCAATTGTCATTACGGTGTTTTGGTTTAAAGCTGGTAATTCGGGGGTTAGACACCTACTCAGGCTGAAGTTTAATGCATTTGAAAAGAAGGGTGTAACCGTCAAGTAAATTGACAGTCTTAATAAAATATCGTTTAACACTTTTCTACAAACAAAATTCAATAGTTTGGTTCGAAAAATTCTTTTCAGTAATTCATCTTGATACTGATCTGTTCACCTCTTAAATACCATAGGGGACGGTTCTAGTGGCTTTTCTAAATTATTTAAAGAGTAAAACTAATATGATATAGCCGTAAATTGAAAAGCTACGCATGCGTAGCTTTTCGTATTTATTAATTAAAATATCTAAGATTTTAAAAAGGAAGAGCGTAGCAGATGCAATACGTAGTAAGCTCTCTATCGTGTTAGGTGTAGATACCAGCTTGGTATAGACAATAAATCGATCTAGAGCATTCCTAATAATAGTTTCGTGGTTAAATAATGTACTAAGGATAGCTTTCCTTCCTATAATAGTTTGGAAAGAGATTTAAAGAAACATTTTCAATATTCAATACAATAAAAATTTGTTAAGAAGATAGTTTTTTAAACACTAAGAATCCGGTACGGAATGTATAAAGACCCCGTAACGGATATTCTATATACGGAGCTCAAGGTTTGCATGCTAAAGATTTTACAATCCAAAATAATAAGTTTTTATTTTGGGAGACCAAGTACTTGAGGTTATAAGTTTGAATCGAGCTAACCTAAGCATTCTAGTATAATCTCAAAAGGAACTTTTTGTTCCCAGTTGACTTTACTGCAATGCCAAATGATGCAGAATTAGGTGAACATGCTCTGGCGTAACAAGGGGTGGATAAACTAGTTGTTGATTACATTAGGTTCTTGTATAAATATAAGTAAATTAGATTAAATTAGGAGGAATTTTATTAATGAAAGGTATAATTTTAGCTGGTGGAAGCGGGACACGTCTCTATCCATTAACGATGGTCACAAGCAAACAACTATTACCTATTTATGATAAACCAATGATTTTTTACCCGCTATCAACTTTAATGCTAGCAGGGATTCGTGAAATATTGATTATTTCAACTCCTGAGGATACACCTCGTTTTGAGGCATTACTCGGAAATGGTTCACAATTTGGTATATCTCTTCAGTATAAAATTCAGGAGAGTCCAGATGGGCTGGCTCAGGCTTTTATTATTGGAGAAGAGTTTATTGGTAATGACTCGGTTGCTATGATTTTAGGAGATAATATCTATTATGGATCGGGTATGAGAAAAATTCTTCAAAGAGCAGCTCAAAAAGAAAGCGGGGCAACTGTTTTTGGCTACCATGTCCAAGATCCAGAGAGATTTGGCGTGGTCGAATTTGATGAGACTGGAAAGGTGCTAAGTGTAGAAGAAAAGCCCGAGTTTCCAAAGTCAAACTACGCGATTACAGGCTTGTACTTTTATGATAATCGGATAGTAGAAATTGCAAAGAATGTAAAACCTTCTGATCGTGGGGAATTAGAAATTACATCTGTTAATGAAGTATATTTGAAAATGGATGAACTTGACGTAGAACTTCTTGGACGTGGCTTTACATGGCTAGATACAGGTACCCATCAAAGTTTAGTAGAAGCAACCAATTTTGTTAAGACGATTGAAGAACATCAAGGGATTAAAATTGCTGCTCTTGAAGAAATTGCTTATATTAATGGATGGATTGGAAAAGAAACTTTACTTGATTCGGGAGAAAAGTTTTCAAAGACAGGATACGGTCAATATTTGCTAAAGGTAGCAAATGGCAGTATAAAGTATTAAAAATGGGGTGTAGTTGTGAAAATAGTTGAAAGCTCTTTACCAGGTGTGCTAATCATTGAACCAAAGGTCTTTGGTGATCACCGAGGCTGGTTTACGGAAACTTATAATGAAACGATTTTTAAAGAAGCTGGAATTCATATTAATTTTGTTCAAGATAATCAATCATTCTCTGCAGCCAAAGGGACGTTGAGAGGATTGCATTATCAGTTAAATCCTAAGGCACAGACGAAACTGGTAAGATGTACAAGAGGATCTATATTCGATGTGGCTGTTGATATTCGTAAAGGGAGCCCAACGTTTGGAAAATGGTTTGGATTGAAATTAACAGCTGAGAATAAGAAACAACTACTCATTCCAAAAGGTTTTGCCCACGGGTTTATGACCTTAACGGATGATGTGGAAGTTCAGTACAAAGTGGACGAGTTATATGCCCCTGATTGTGATCGAGGCATTATTTGGAATGATCCAGCCATTGGCATTGAATGGCCAATAGAGATATCCCCAGTTTTATCGACAAAGGATGAAAAAGCACCTCTCTTTGCGGATGCTGAAAACAACTTTAGTTACGGAGAGTTATAATGAAGATTTTAGTAACAGGATATACAGGTCAATTAGGATATGATGTGGTTAATGAAGGGTTAAATCGTGGATTAAACATGATTGGAATTGGCCAAAAGGATTTAAACATTACGGATGAATATGCCGTAAATCAATACGTGAGAGAGCTAAAACCGGATGCTATTATTCATTGTGCAGCGTATACGGCTGTGGATAAAGCGGAGGATGACCAGGAGAATTGCTGGCATGTTAATGTGAATGGGACGAGATTTCTAGCAACTGCAGCCAAAGAAGTAAACGCCAAGTTCATGTTTATCAGTACGGATTATGTATTTGATGGATTGGGAGAGGCTCATTTCGTCGAAACAGATATCCCTAACCCAGTTGGGTATTACGGAAAAACGAAATATGAAGCAGAAAAAGTAGTCCAATCACTATTATCAGACTGGTTCATAGTCCGAATCTCATGGGTTTTCGGATTGAATGGAAATAACTTCGTTAAAACGATGCTAAGGTTAGCTGAGTCTCGTAACGAGCTAAACGTAGTTGGTGACCAAGTGGGATCACCTACCAATACGTTTGATTTAGCCAAATTATTGATGGATATGATTCAAACTGATAAATTCGGGTCGTATCATGCCACAAATGAAGGCTTTTGTAGCTGGGCGGAATTTGCTAAGGAAATCTTCCACTTATCAAATAGGGTAGTAAAGGTTCATGCCATTGCAACGGAGGAATACCCAACAAGAGCCGTGAGACCGAAGAACTCAAGGATGTCAAAGCAGAAATTAGTGGACAATGGTTTTACTCCATTACCAACTTGGCAGGATTCTTTAGAACGATACTTACAAGCATTACAACATGAGGTGAAATAATGAATAGGAAAAAGATTCTAGTAACAGGCGGAGCAGGTTTCATTGGAGGGAACTTTGTTCAATATATGGTGAATAAGTATCCTAATTATGATATTTATAATTTAGATTTATTAACCTATGCCGGCGATTTAACCAAGCATCGTGAAATTGAAAACAAGTCTAATTATTATTTTGTTAAGACAGATATCGCTGACCGTGAGGCAATGTTGGCACTTTTTGAAAAAGAGAAATTTGATTATGTAGCTCATTTTGCTGCAGAAAGTCATGTCGATCGCTCAATTACGGAGCCTGGGATCTTTGTGAAAACCAATGTATTGGGAACTCAAGTTTTACTCGATGCATCAAAGCAAATTGGGGTGACTAAATTCGTTCATGTCTCAACAGATGAAGTATATGGTGAGTTAGATTTTGATCCGACAACTTTCTTTACAGAAGAAACCCCATTACAACCAAACAGTCCTTATAGTGCAAGTAAAGCATCCTCTGACTTTTTAGTTAGAGCATATCATGAAACATTTGGCTTACCTGTTAATATTACTCGCTGCTCTAATAACTATGGACCATTTCATTTTCCGGAAAAGTTAATTCCTTTAACGATTTCCCGAGTATTAAATGAGGAAAAGGTACCGGTTTACGGTGATGGAAAAAATATTCGTGATTGGCTTCATGTTCTTGATCATTGTGCAGCGATTGACCTAGTTTTGCATGAAGGTGTAAATGGTGAGGTTTATAATGTAGGCGGGCATAATGAGCGCACAAACTTAGAAGTTGTTAAAACCATTATTAGTACTTTAGGCAAGTCCGAAGACCTTATAGAATTCGTTGCAGATCGTTTAGGTCATGATAAGCGTTATGCTATCGATCCAACTAAATTGGAGAAGTTAGGTTGGAAACCAACTTATACATTTGAAACTGGTATTGCTCATACTATTAATTGGTACCTGAACAACAAATGGTGGTGGGAGCAAATCATTAGTGGGGAATATCAAAGTTACTTTAATATGCAATATGCAACTAAACTTAATTTGAAATAAAAAAATTTACAGAAATGAAATCAAAAGTATTCTATAGTTTTTAGGGAGAGGGCCAAGGTCCTTTCCCTTCTTTTTTATTGTCGATGTGAATCATATGAAGATCATTGCAAATTATATTTCTGAATATGGGTAGGGCATCCTCTAGAAGTATTGCAGTTATATGGAAAATGCTAAAGGACCCAAAAATGCACATTTTTGTCTGTTATTCGTATACTATATATTTTATTAAGGAGTCCCTTTATTCTAATCGTGTATGTTATCGAACCATAAAGACAGATGTTGGTTACTTTTTGGAAAATAATTCGGTCAATTCTGATAACTTGCGATTATTTGAGGAATATAAAAACTTCATTAATGATTGGGATTTCAAGGTTGAACAGGAGCAAGAGATTATGAAAATAAACCATATTGACTTAGTTATTTCAGATATTTCGCCACTCCCATTTGAATCAGCTCAAGAACAGGTATTCCTTCTATGGGTTTTTCTAACTTTACTTGGTATACTGCCTATCATGATTTATGTGATGACAGTGAATTTACACAATATCTAGAAGCCTATCAAAAGATGACTCATTCTATTCGTTGGCCAGGAGTAATGAAAATTTGAATGTACCTACAATTCTTTATAGATTTTTTTCTAGAGAAGTTGATTTAATAGAGATTCAAAGAATTAGGTTAGTGAACCTAAATGAAGATAAGAAGATTATCTTTTTAGGTCTAGGGATGAAAATAGACCTAGGGAATAGTAGCTTCGTATTTGGGACAGCCCAGATTGTGTATCCTCCAATTTTGAGGTAGATCCTTCAAATGTGTTCCAATACCAAGTGATATTTGGAATCTCAAAATAAATTGCTGCATCAGACCTAGTGATTTCCAAAGCATGATGGGGAATGATTGGGGAGGCAATGGATGCTAAAGTACCTCTATTAATCCTGAATCGAGCATCCATGAAAGAGGATCAAAATACGTTATCCGCTTCATTATTATTAGAAGAGCTACTATCTCTCAATTCTCTATTCACACTACCAATAATTGACTTGTCAACTTTATAGGTTTTAAAATCATCACACTCGATTTTATGACAAAGATGATGTTAATTTAGGTAATTGATCGTAGCAAATGACATCCTGAAAATATGGAAATAATCCTAGTTATACATCTTAGATAAGGGGGAAGGTACTTTGACTTGGTTAGATAATGCAGAAAAATGGATTAATTTTAATAAACTAGATCATGATTTAAAAGAAAAGTTACTAGAAATGGATATCATTAAGAAAATATTAGAGGATAGTTTTTATAAACATTTAGAATTTGGTACAGGCGGTATGCGGGGAGAGCTTGGACCTGGTATTAATCGCTTAAATACTTACACAATCCGTAGGGCGGCCGAAGGGCTTGCACAGTATATTGTGGAACAAGGGGAAGCAGTGAAACAACGTGGTGTTGTTATTGCCTATGATTCCCGCCATAAATCTCCTGAGTTTGCGTTAGAAGTAGCTAAAACCGTTGGAAAGCATGGTATCAAAGCGTATGTATTTGACGAACTTCGTCCTACACCTGTCCTTTCTTTTGCGGTTAGGTATTTGAACGCCTTTTCAGGTGTAGTAATCACAGCAAGTCATAATCCGCCAGAGTACAATGGCTTTAAAGTCTACGGCGAGGATGGCGGTCAGCTTCCACCAGAAGCAGCCGATACGATTATTCGTTATGTGAATACAGTAGAAAATGAGTTAATGGTCGAAGTGGCAGACGAGCAGGAACTTCTAACAAGCGGATTATTAACCTACATAGGTAAAGCGATAGATCATGCTTATACAGAACAATTAAAAACACTTCAATTGAACCCAGAAATGGTTGCAAGCGTGGCAAAAGACATACGAGTAGTTTATTCTCCATTACACGGTACCGGGAATAAGCCAGTTCGTGCTGGACTAAAGGCATTTGGCTTTGAGAATGTGACTGTGGTTAAGGAACAAGAGCTGCCAGATGCAAACTTCTCTACCGTTAAGTCACCAAATCCCGAGGAGCATGCGGCTTTTGAATTAGCCATTGGGTATGGAGAAAAAATCAATGCCGATATTCTCATGGCTACGGATCCAGATGCTGACCGTTTAGGTGTGGCAGTCAAAAATGGCGAAGGAGAGTACGTAGTATTGACCGGCAACCAATTGGGTGCCTTAATGCTGGAGTATTTGTTATCACAAAAGCAAGCAAAAGGAGCGCTGCCTGAAAGTGGTGTTGTCATCAAAACCATCGTTACTTCCGAAATTGGCCGAGCGATTGCTGAGCATTACGGGATTCAAGCAATGGATACCCTCACTGGATTTAAATTCATTGGTGAAAAGATTAATGAGTTTGAGCAGACAGGCGCTTCTACCTTCTTATTTGGGTATGAAGAAAGCTATGGGTATTTGATTGGCGACTTTGTCCGTGACAAGGATGCTGTCCAATCAGCTATCTTTGCGGCTGAAGTGGCTGCTTATTACAAATCCAAAGGCATGACCATGTATGAAGGGCTTCTGGCTATTTTTGAAAAGTACGGTTTCTATCAAGAATCACTACAATCGATTACCTTAAAAGGAAAAGATGGAGCAGAACAAATTGCTGGATTAATGGATACCTTTAGGAATGAGCCATTAAGTGAAGTGGCTGGAATTGAGGTTGCAGCTATTGAGGATTACTCCACTTCTGTAAGGTACGCAAATGAAACTGAAAGCAAGATTGATTTGCCACCATCCAATGTTCTTAAGTATCATTTAGCGGACGGTTCTTGGTTATGTTTACGTCCATCAGGAACAGAACCAAAGGCGAAGTTTTACTTTGGAGTAAAAGGCACTTCTATGGGAGACAGTGAGGAGAAGTTATCTGCGCTCCAAAATGCTGTCATGGATAAAGTGAATACTATTTTAGCAGAGTAAATGATAAATCCTCCTTGCTTAAAATCGTGGGCATGAGGGATTATTTGTTTTACTAAAGGGAAGGTGGAACAGATGAATAGCAGAAAAGGGTGGCTATTAGCAGTGATTCTTTGGATGGCATTAATCTTTTTCTTCACACAGCTTCCATATTTTACTGGGGAAAAAACATCCAAAGCAATTCAACATGTAGTAGTGAAGGAACATAATACTATTCACACACCAAGTGCGGACCATGAAGAGATTAATGTGTTGAACCTGGTCGTAAGGAAAGCAACACATGTTACGGTATTCGGGATACTTGCTCTATTATTGTTTAAATCTCTTGAAATCTATCGATATTCTTATATTCTTTCATGGGTGCTAACCTTTCTTTATGCGGTTACAGATGAATATCATCAATCGTTTATGTCAGGAAGAGTTTCATCTTTTAGGGATGTCTTGTTTGATTCCCTTGGGGCATTACTTGGGTTAACATTAATGTTTTTTATCAATAGAAAGAGAAAACTGATTCGTACAACTTAGATTTTCGATTTTTTACGTATACTACTGGAGGTCTTGATTTTGCAACCGTTGTTTTTAAAACCTGTTTTTAAAGAGAGAATTTGGGGAGGTACCACGCTGCAAACGGAATTTGGATATGATATTCCAACAGAGAATACAGGGGAATGTTGGTCGATCTCTGCTCATCCGAATGGTCCTTCCGTTATTGAAAATGGTCCCTATGCAGGGCTAACCTTGGACAATCTTTGGAAAGAGCAACCAGAGCTTTTCGGCCACCCGAAAGAGAAGGTTTTTCCTCTTTTAACAAAAATACTGGATGCGAACATGGATCTATCGGTTCAAGTGCATCCAGATGATTCTTATGCTATGGTACATGAAAATGGCGAACTGGGAAAAACAGAATGCTGGTATATCATTGATTGCAAAGAAGATGCGGACATGATCTTTGGCCATAATGCTGCATCAAAGGAAGAATTAATCAAGCAAATCAATGAGGGTGAATGGAACAATTTATTGCGCCGAGTGAAGATTAAGCCAGGTGACTTTTTCTATGTACCAAGTGGAACGATTCATGCATTATGTGAAGGCACCTTAGTATTGGAAACCCAGCAAAGCTCTGACACCACCTACCGTGTGTACGATTATGACCGCAGGGATGCAGACGGGAATTTGCGGGACCTTCATTTAGAAAGGGCGATCGAAGTCACCACTGTTCCGCATCATGATTTAGTAAGTGAGTCTAAAGTGGAAGAGAAGGGGAATGTAAGAATTACAACCTTTTTGGAATCGGAGTTTTTCTCCGTTAATAAGTGGGATGTTCAAGGGAAAGCTTCTTTTTCTATGAATGATCAATATTTGCTTCTTAGTGTGATTAATGGAGAAGGCGCATTAATTCATCATGAGGAGCAATATGAGTTGAAGAAGGGGACTCATCTGATTCTTCCTGTTGGTTTTGGAGAATTTGAAGTAGATGGGGAATGTGAGATCATCGTTTCTCATACCTAATATGAAACCTAAATCTTCCCGACTTATGTTAAATATTCATAGATCTATCGTAAGTCGGGATTTGAAATCTAGTGATAAAATTTATCTGGCGTAGTCTGTTGTTCTTTTTATCCTATTTATATTTACCATACTAATGAATCATTTGAATAACTAATTTAATCCAACCGAAAAACGCAAACCATAATGGAACACTTAAAGACGTCCCCCACAATAATCCTAATAAAAGATTCCCTTGCTTGTCCATGAAATCCACTCCTATTGTTAGTTGTAGATAAATCTGGTGATGCACGGTTCAATTTTTTATTATATGTAAACGCTTTCAGTTTTTCTTTTCTATATAATACCCAAATAAGGAAGGAGAATAAAGTAGAAATATGCAAATAATAGACTAAATATTTCGACAAATTCATTTGATAGACTTTCCCATAGGGAAGAAAAAATCTATTAATCAAATTAGTATATATCATAAATAAGGGACTGCTGTTCCTTTAGTGAAAAATTTTACGTAGTATAAAATAGACGATTGCCCATAAAGGGATTGATAAAAGGATCCCCCAAAGGCAGCCCTTACCAAAATTTCGCCCATCTTCTTTTTCTGCCATGTTATCACTCCAATTCGAAACTGGTTGCTTACCACTATTTAACCATGTGTGGGTGAACGGTTATATCTAAATCGTTCGATGAATAGCAACAAATTATTCTTAGTCATGTCGAACAGGATCATGAATGCGAAGGCTGGGTTTTTGCCACATTATTAACATATAAATAGGTTATTAGGGCTATTTATTACTAGTAACAATTAGTATACTATCAATATAAGCACATAGTTCGTACGAAAGGGCAAACCCATTGAAAGATGGAGGCGCAAAACTATAGGGGCTAAGGTTTTCACAACTATGCCAGCCAGCTACCGAATATGATCGCCTTACTACGGATTATGAATATACTCTGGGAGGTTATACTATGGTTATCTTTATTGCAGGCTTATTTGTTGGATCTTTCTCTATGCTTACAGTAATGAGTCTTATGGTTGCAGCTAAACGGGGAGATCAACTCCTTGAATCACAACAATAAATTGAAAGCGTTTACCGAACAACCTCGAATTTGAGGTTGTTTTTTATTTTTCAAAATTAGTTTATAAATTATATATAATAAAACAACACGAAAGGGGAGAACGGGGTGAAAAGGGAAAAAGTACTGATTACTGGTGGTGCGGGATTCATTGGTGGGAATTTCGTTCATTATATGATGAGTAAATACCCTCTATACGATATTTATAATCTTGATTTACTGACCTATGTGGGTGATTTAACTAAGCACCGTGATTTTGAAGCGAGGCCAAACTATCATTTTATTAAGGCTGATATCACGGATCGTGAGGGGATCATTTAGCTGCTTGAACAGGAGAAGTTTGATTATGTTGTTCATTTTGCAGCGGAAAGTCACGTCGATCGATCGATTACTGATCCAAGTATCTTTGTTCGAACCAATGTTTTAGGGACACAGGTATTACTAGATGCTGCTAAACAGGTGGGTGTTAAGAAATTTGTTAATGTTTCAACCGATGAAGTCTATCGTGAATTGGATTTTGACCCGACTATTTTCTTACTGAAGAATCGCCATTACAAGCAAATAGTCCCTATAGTGCAAGTAAGGCATCTTCAGACCTTCTCGTAAGGGCCTATCATGCAACATACGGACTTCCGATAAATATCACGCGATGCTCTAATAACTATGGTCCGTTTCAATTCCCTGAGAAGCTGATCCCATTGACCATTTCTCTACCTAAATGATGAAAAGGTTCCGGTATATGGTGACGGCAAGAATGTACGTGATTGGCTGCATGTCCTGGACCACTCTTCGGCTATCTTGTCATGCATAAAGGTGTTATGGGAGATGTCTATAATATTGGCGGACATAACGAGCGGAGTAATTTAGAAGTGGTAAAAACGATCATTCGTACTTTAGGTAAGTCAAATGATTTAATTGAATTTGTAACAGACCGCTTGGGCCATGATAAACGGTATGCTATCGATTCTGCGAAGATAGAGAAGTTAGGGTGGAGACCTGAATATATTTTTGAAGATGGGATTGCTCGGACTATTGAATGGTATTTAGATAACAATCGGTGGTGGGAACAGATAATGTTGCTGAATTACCGAACATTCACCCAGATAACGGAAATATCAAAAGAGAACTGAAAACAGTTCTCCTGTGATTTGAACTTTATAGCTGTGTGTAATTTCTTAAACAGTATTTTAAAAATGAGTGGATATTAAATCTTTGATTTTATCCTTATCAATTACCAGTTGATAGTTATTAGCCTTTAAAATGTCATCATACATTCTTTTTCCAACACCTGGAATCTGGTGATATTCCAATTGTGTATTCGGTTCGAAGTCTTTTGCTGCAAGTCCAAGACTTAACATATCGGAAGTTGACATATTGCTTGCTATTACAAAATCAGGAATGGATTTTACGAGTGAAGGCAGATTATTGATATTACTTGGACTAAGAGCTTTCTTAGCAATTCCTTTTAGAGCTTCTTCTTGGAGTTTTTGACGACCATACTCTCCGTTTTTTAGAGAATAGCGTTCGTGGACAACCTCTGCGACCATTTTTCCATTTAAAGCATGTGTACCAGTACTTATTACTTTATTTTTATTTTCACTATACCAAGGATGGGTTAATTTAACATCAAATGGGACATTCATATCAATACCTCCAACGGCATCAACCATCGCTTGAAAGCCGCCATAATTGGTTTCTACGTAATAATTGATAGGAACACCGGTTAATTCTCCAACTGCTTTGACAGCAGCCTCTACCCCTTTTTTGGCCCCTTTTGTTGCCTGCATAATATATTGGACACTCGTAATCTTTGTGTATCCATAGCCTTCTAAATGGACACGGGTATCACGTGGAATGCTTATTGCATCATATTCATGCTTGGTTAAATCAACATGAACAAGCATCATTGAATCAGAATGCCCTATATTTTGACCTTTTCTTTCATCGGAACCAATTAATAACAAGTTAAATACAGGTTCTTTTATATCTACACTCTTATTTACTTGCTTTTCATTATTCCCAGAACTTACAACAGGAACTGATGTAAAATGATTATCTGGCTGTAATTGATAATATTCGTATCCTAGGCCCGCAATAGCGAGTAAAATGATGCCCAAAAAGCTAGTACCTAGGATTTTCCATTTGTTTTTACCCTTTTTTTTCATATTTCCTCCGATGTTGGTAGAGTGTTCCCTCTAAATTAACTAGGTTAATAGTCATGAAAATATTTTACTGTTTTTGGATATTGGATTCAATATAAATTATTGGAAGAGACACGTTTGTATTTGTCAATATTAATTTGAGTCAGATCGATCACTTCAAAATTGAGCCACTTCATTCTGAGTTATTTCCATATTTTGCGGAGAATAGGGAGCTTAGGGTATCTTGCTCGAGGGGCAATATACCCTAAGCTCCTCGCGCACCAGTCCACTATCGCCATCGTCCCGTTGTTCCTACTTTGTCTAAATCGATATGATTCTCCGTTAAGGAGGAGGATATGAGCCCTGTTGGTTAGTCGATCTAGAAGAGATGCGATCATCTTTTCATCTCCCAATATAGAGGTCCATTCTGTAAATTCTAGATTCGTAGTTATCATGACGCTAGCACATTCGTATCGACTGGAAAGAGTTGGAATAGTATTGCAATGAATAGAACGATCGATACCATTTTTTGAGCCATCAGATCATGAAATGAGTTATTCGAGACAGGGAAAAGGCCACTACTTCTTGAAATGGTGGCCTCGGACTCCCTACTTTTATATCTCATTAAGTTCTCTACGGTTACCACACTGGCGGTTATGATGGCTGTTTTGCAAAGGAACCCCAACTCTAATTATTCATCTTTTCTTCTTAGTTTTGATTAACCAACGGTTCTCAGGATGTTGTTCAATTACCTTTAACATTTCAGAACCTGTCATATCCAATCCGAATGCAAGAGCAACAAAAGTATCTAAGCTCGGTTTTTTCTGATTTCTTTCTAGTAGACTAATATAGGACGGATGTCGATCGCAGCGGTCGGCCAACACCTCTTGAGAAAGATTCTGTGCATTTCTTAATTTCTTTAGTACAATTCCGAAGTTTTCCAAAGAGTTACTCCCTTTCTACCAATCACTTGAATAGATTGTATTTTTTATTTTTGGTTATCCTCTAAGTTACTAAAATTATATTTTCCTGTTTTCTCTTTGGTTAACTGATGCCCTTTTGGGGATTCAAGATAGAAAAGAATAGGTCCAGGCTGGTTTCCTCTTTTCATAGATAACTGCATTAATTTATTGGCTTTGTGAATTTTATTATTAAAAGAAGTTAATCTTGAATCAACGATAATGGAGTGACCGTTACTTAATTCGACCTCTGTCTGATATCTTCCCATCGCTCTTGTATTTACAATATGGTCGGGGTTGAACCAAATACAATCAGCATTATTTGGTGACTTGTTTGGAAACAGGCAAATACCTTGGTAAGGATTGACGATGATTGGACATCTCGACCGCTCACCAAGAATAAGTTTGGCACTTCCAATGGCCCCTTTTAGGTCAAACCCAATGTACGTTAAGGCGTCATCTAATAGTTGTATGGGTGAGCGACCCACCAGAAAAGACACACCTCCTGCCATAACTCGTGCACACAGCTTGCCATAACCATCATATTCTCCTGTCAGTAAGATCATTTTCTTTTCAATAAAATAGTTCTTTTGAATAAAAATAGTCTTCCTCTCCTTTAAAATCTAATGGATTTGAAAAAGGCTTACCTACTACTATAACTGTCATGTACTGCCCGTAGGAAAGGAAGACTGTGCTCTCGCCTATATGTATGGAATATCCCTTACTACCTTGGCAGCGTGTGGGTAAAATGCTCACTTAGCATGTAAGATTCTTTTCCTAATTTGCTCTATTGAGATTCATTGCTGTGGTAGAAATTATATTTGTCTCTCGTATTAATTAAATAATAATTAGGTATTTATTACTGCGTACTATAGTATGTAAATTCTACAAAATTTGACTATTTTCGTGACAATTACGTGACAGAGTGGACTATAACGATCATGGGGCTGACCTAATTTTAATAACAATAAGAATCGTCGCTGAGGCTCACTCCCAAACCTAAACTAAACTCAATTTCCGCATCACATAAATCATACTTATCCATGAGTATTTCATGAAAAAGTACGCAAAACTTATTCTCTGCGATTCCATAAAAATAGGCGAATGGATTTTTGACATTTCTTTTGAACTTTAACCTTCTTATGAGCTGCTTAAAGGATTGGATGGCAATATCTTGGATGTGATGGAAATCAAATTCCCAACTGTAGCTGGCTGCAGCTAGATTCACCGTCCTCCAATACTCTTCGATGGTCTTTGCTTCAGGAAAAAAGCATTTTACCAGCTGGACAAATGGTTGTGGAACTCGGTCGCTCACAAAAGTATGATCTAATTCGGGCGATTCTTCTTTACGTTCTTTTATCTTTTGATCTTTTTCAGTTTTTAAAAGATTATTAGTTTCTTTAGGGTAGTCCAGGATTTCCTCTTTAGGTGGTTCATTTGCAGGATAACGATTGATGATATACAAGTTACTAGATTGCGAACCGTTCTTTCTTTCTGTTTCATAAACGGTTAGAATTCCTAATTCTTTTGCTTTTAGAATCATCCGTTTAAAAGTAGAGCGCGAGATTCCATTAAGGTCGTATTCTTCGTGAATCGCTTTTAAGATGGTACCAATTTTGGCATTGCATACGCCAAGTATTTTTGCAGAAAAACGAACCAGCCGCTTAAACCCAACTAATTCTCCTTTAGAAAAATCATGCTTGTAGTCTGTTAACCACTTCTCGATATGTGTATTCAATTCCTTCAGCGAACTAAATTGTGAATACTGCTCGAATCCTTCAATATAGCCTGATTTTAAACCCGCCATTTTGTAACACCCTCTACCGCTTAGTTTGTGCTTTTCAATCGTCAAGTTAACAATTCCAGCACCTTCACGATAGCGGTTTTTACAGTACGAATCGAACGACCAAAATTCACTTTTGGAGCCGTTTTTGTAATAAAACGTGTCATTTTGGGGGTCAAAAGTGAATTTTGAGGCCGATTTTTGCCATTTTAGCTATTTTTCATATCAATTTGTAGACCGAGGGGATGGCTGGCCCGGTTCTTATGGTCCAGGGGCTAACTTGACTAAAAACAGGAGAACTGCCCCTCTGAGGAGTGATTTTTGAAGGCGTCCCTCGACAATCCTTTTGGCCATTTAGAGTGAGAAAACTATGTGTGGAGCGTGCGGGGGCATATTTTAACCAAACGTTTGTGTAGTTTCGAAAAGGCGGGGTTTTAGCAGAATAATGGAAGTTTGGAAGAAACTAATCTTTTTTTGTAGAAAAGAGGGTTATTTCCTGCGGAATTTTCGAGCGTATCTCGACAATCTTCTTGTCTCCTTTGGTGGTAATTGCTTCTGATTCAGTACTTGCATCCCATTCAACCAAGCGTTTGATTAGTATGGCATAAATAGAATTTAGTCGAATGTACCCTATTGCAGCTGTAGGAGTAGGTCGAATGTTACGAATTAGTTGTTTCATATAATATAAGATTGAATTATACTAAAAATATAATTTACATATTTTGGTCAGTGTTCCTTTACATTCTAACTACTGAATGGAAGAGATAAATCAATTTATAAGTACAAAGGGGGAGAAAAATGAATATTGCATTATTAAATGATTACAAGATAGACATTGAGAGTTTAAGTTTAGAATTAGAAGAAAAGGGCTATGAACGAAAAGAAGTGAAAGAAAAGTTAAATGAACGCTTTCGGAGGTTCTCACAAAAAGGAGATTTTCGGTGTTTTTGTTGTAATGAGCGTGTGGAGATGGTATTAACCCTTGATAAAACTTTCCATTTTAGACATTTTGACAAGAAGCAATGTTCATTTAGTGAAAACCACAAAACATACACACGGCAAAAGGAGAATTTAGAAGATGTTCCTACACATCGAGCAGGTAAAGCAATATTAAAAACTTACCTAGAAGGAGCGTGTAAAACTAATAAAATACGATTGACTGACGGATATCATTGTAAGAGTACGCTTTCTTTTGTTCCTGACTTTATTTTAGAGTTTACCAATGGCCAAAAATGGGCGATTGATTATTTAACAGGGTTAAAAAATGATATAAAATATGCAAATAGCTTAATTAAACGTAAAAATACATATATTCAGCATCATTTCACCCCAATTTTTTTAATAGACAGTTATTGGTTAGCATATGAGTCTGAAATAAATCATGTATCCTTAGTAGACGGAGAATTATTGTGTGTGGGTCAATCAAAACAAGATCATTTATGGACGAGTTTTATTAAAGGATTGGACCAAAATCTGCAAAATACTCTACTCAATAATCGTCCTTATAGTTTTCAAGTAAAAAGTATGGTTTATGTTTCCCCTCATGAACGTGAAGTAAATATCATCCGATTTTTACAAGAAACTCACAACCCCAAGAAGACAAGGACAGTATATAAGCCAATAAAAATCCCATTAGAACAAGCATTGATGATCAACCAGGAGCAATCTAATTTCACATATACAGAAAAGAATGAAAATGAGTATAAAGAAGAACTTAAAAGGCAACTTACAAGAATATATCAAGAACAAGTAGAACTAAGAAAGCAACAAGAATTGGAAAATACTAAAAAAGCAGAAGAGGAAAGTAAACTAAGAGAATTTGCCAAGGCTCGTGAAGCTCAGAAACAAAAGGAAATTCAAACAACAAGGGGATATTTTGAAACAAAGGGTGTTTCTTTTTCAGGTCGTAGTCAGCAGCAAATGGATACTGACTTAAAGAGAGATATGGATTATTTGCAAAAGAAAAATTCAGCAAGGGAACCATACTGGTTAAAACAAGTGGTAAACCATATGTCAGAATTCTATGGTGTTGAGAGTGAAGTTCAAGAACATGCACAGACAATAGTAAAAGATACAGCATCCCAAAACGTAGTCTCTAGTCCTTCTAATGGAGCCTTAAATATCCCAGAAACTGTGATTGGGGTAACTTCCAAACTTCCAGGCTGGAAGGTAGAGGAAATATTAAATCATTATGTAAATGGAGAAGCATATTTTACAGGTAACTCTAGAAAGTGGAAAGAAATTGTTTTAAATATCTATTGGGAAATTTATACAAATAAAATATCAGTACCTCAGATACTGCAAAAAATTAAAGATAATGGAATTAAATTTGACCAACCCGAAAAAATAATGGCCTTTCCATTAAATGAATATATACAGTATATAGGTAAGAAAATAAAAAAGGATGTACGCATTTAAGCAATTAATGTTTTAAAGCTATGACGGCAGTGAGTGTTAAAAACATAGGTGTTAGGTACAGAAAAGAAAGATTATAAATATAAATTGATGGTGAGGATATTTAAATGTATAAAAAGTTGGCTCGTCCCGCTAATTGGCAGGACTTCGAAAGATTAATTTGTGCACTTTACGAAAAGATTTATGGTATGGTAACTAGTAATCTATATGGACGACATGGGCAAGCCCAGGATGGGGTTGACACCTATTTTAGAGAGATACCTACCTTAGGAAAGCAGAATGTAGCCATTCAATGTAAAAGATATGAAATTGGTCAGTTAACAACCGATATTATTGATAAGGAACATGACAAGGTGAAGAACTTTCCTAATAAAGTTGACACATACATAATTATTACAACTGATAGTACGGATACAGCTTTGCAAAACTATGCCAGTACTAAGAAGGAACCAAAATGTGAATTAGTATTTTGGGAAACAATTGAAAGTAAGATTCAGATGTATGAAGATATTTTACAAGGCTATTATAAAGAGTTTGTTATTTATAGAGACCCAACAAAAGAAGGGAATACCGCTAGTCAATATTTTGTTTTGGAATTCTCTGGTTCTAGACTTGAATTTCTTATTAGTCGGATCCCTACCTATGAAGGGAAATTTAGTGATACAGGCTTCTTACTTAACTTACAAACTAAAAAGGCAGCGTATTATCCTGTTAGGAATAAACGTGATTTATTATTTGTTTTTGATACCACTTATGATGCGTTTGCTGTTTTTCATTTTTTAGAGCAATTTAATGGTTTCAGTTTTTTGGCAAATAAGTCTATCGGTCATGCAGTATTTTTAAACCAACAACAAATTCAAGATGAAGTTATTGATTATGAAAAAAGAGTGGGAATTTGATAGGCAATACTCTTAAATGTATAATCGGATGATATTTCGAAAGCATGATCATTTATTAATAATGAAATAAAGAGCATACTCTAGGAATGATGAGAGCTTAAGTAACTTTTAATTAAACGCTTGTGAGTTTCGAAAATGTGGGGGAATAACAGAATAATGTAAGTTTATGAGTAACCCATTTAATTTTGTTGAATGATGGGTTATTTCCTGCGAAATTAATAAATGCTATTCGACATTCTTCATGTCTACTTTGCTGCGGGAATTCATATACATCAGTACTTACAGAAGTTTTAACCAAACGTTTGAATAGTATAGCCTATATGATATTTAGTCGAAAGAGTGTCGGTTGGTGACGATAGTGGCAGAAACGACGTTTTTCTCCTATTTTTCGTGCATGTTTCAACAATTTATTTTTGCATAGTGGAGGACATAGCTTGATCTATCAATGGCCACAGTGAAACTAATCAATCGTTTGATTAGAAGAGAAACTTGTGGAAGGTGGTCGATGGTTGTCACTGAAATCCCGTGCCTAGTCACCGTCCGAAGTAGGAAATGTAAAGATGCATGAGCAAACTTAGAAACCGTGCATGTCACGCCCAGATAGTTCACTAATCCCAATGCTTGTCACTGCCCGGCATTTGACCAAGATAGTTAGCCTTGTTTATTAGTAGAATTTGAAAAGTACCATCGTTGCTATTATTTCAAGCTTAAGTTCCATGAAAATGATCCAATTGGCGATCTCGGGGTCAGATCCCAGTTCGGCCTATAATTAACTATTATCGATCCGTTTTAACCGTCTTCTTGGCGGTTTTTTTTGTGTGAACTTTACATCCGTTCAGATTGAAAAGCTTCTCTCTATCATTCTGATGTTAAGATCGGTTTAAGATGACACAAAGAGATACCCTCGTTGACCCGAGTAATACCATAGATTACTTCATAAAATACTTCAAAGATTACTACAGAGAAAAAAATATATGTCGTATTCCACTTCCGAACTCCCCAAAAATATTTTTTAATACCCTGTCCTTTTTTCATTTTCATTTCTATATAAGAGGTAGAAGGAACGTAAGCCAATCGGTTGGCTAAAATCATCTTAAGAACGAATCAAGGTTCCTTTACATAAAGGTTTAAAGGAGAGGTTCAGATGAGTAGGTTGTTGATTAAGGAAAGTCCAGTCATGATTATCCCCAGTTTGGCGGTGAAGATTGGTTTGAATGAGGCTGTGGTGCTGCAGCAAATTCATTATTGGCTCGGAATTAGTAAGCATAAGATTGAGGGGAGAACCTGGGTGTATAACACGTATGAGGAGTGGCGGAAGCAGCTTCCATTTTGGTCGGTTAGTACCATTAAACGGACGATTCTTTCATTAGAAACGAAGGGATTACTTCTATCTGCTAATTTTAATCAGATGAAAATGGACAAGACGAAATGGTACAGCATTGACTATGATAAACTGCAAGAGCTTGAAGATAGTGCCATTCAAGGTCCAGTAAGTGTAGAGGAACTAGCAACGGAGGAAGAGGCGGAGTATACGAAGGAAATGGATGTCAGTCCAACCGTGAAAGAGGTCATTCCGTATGCTGAAATTATCCAATATTTAAATGAGAAGGCGGGAAAGAACTTTAGACCAGGCTCGATTAAAACAAAGGAATTGATTCATGCCAGATATGGAGAGGGTTTTACGCTTGAGGATTTTAAAAGGGTCATTGATTTAAAGTCAGTAGAATGGCAGTCTGATCTTCAGTGGAATAAATTTCTTCGTCCGGAGACGCTATTTGGGACAAAGTTTGAATCCTATCTCAATCAGCAAGAAGAGAAGAAGAAAATGTCTGAGGAGGATTTTAACTTTGACGAGTAAAAAAGAGGTTTACACACTTATGAAATTAATCGAGGTCTATTTCGAACAGTTTAAGATCACCCAAGAAAAATTAGATGGTTGGCATAAGGTGTTAAGTAAATATTCGTATGAAAAACTACACGGAAATCTAATGGAGTTTGTCATTCAATCACCGCATCCTCCAAAGATTAGCGATTTGGTTCAGAATCCATCGAGAGGAGGACGCGATATCCCACAGGGATATAATTTTGATATAACTGCTGGGGAAGATTGGTAATGACGATCAGACTTTATGAAAATCCAATGCAATAGGTGAATGAATCAAGGAGAACCGTACCACAAGTACATGAGATTTTTTGAGAATAATTATTTATAATTGGGTGCTTACAATGAAACGGTCTGCAGCCTCTCTAGTAGATTCCTTCCCAGTTAAATAGGCTAAAAATGCCTCTAGTTTTAAATCAAATGAATATTTGGCCATAGAAAAACTGCACCCCAATTGTTAGTTGTGTCTAACAATTGGGGTGCAGCTCATAATTGTGGTCTACCAAAATTGTCTTATTAAACTGTTTCTTTAATTAAAATACTTACAATCCATCAAATAGATATATGCTTCCTATACATAATTATTCAACCATTTTACCATGAATCATCATTGTTTTATAATCAATTGTTCCAGTAAATTGATTAGTCACTACTCCGCCAAAAGCATTAGTCCCACGAAATTTTACTATAAAGCGAATTCCTTTCTCGAATCCTAAATCTGAGTATCTTGTTTCAACATGTTTGAATGAATCTGGGTCATTCATATTCTCCTTAATCATGTCATTTACTTCACGAATAGATCCATCCCAAGGAGAAAATAAACTCTCTATCCATTCTTGGTATTTTTTATGGGCCTTTTTAATTGCTGCTTCTTTTTTCTTAGTAGCTTCTTGTTGTTTTTTAATTGCATCTGCTTTAGCTTTTTCTTTAGCTTCTGCTTCAGCCCTAGCTTTTTCTTTAGCAATTTGTTCGGGTGTTTTCACGGACTTTTTTACTTCAGCTTCTTTCTTTTTCTCCGATTCTGTTTTTTGTACTTGTTTAGCTTCGGTTTTCTTTGGAGCCTTGTCATCTTTAGGAGTTAAGGCAATAAATAATACGAAGCATAATAATCCAAATATAAAATTCCTTTTTGCTTTTTTGTTTCTCTTAAACAATGAGAAAATAAATAATCCTGAAAATACTAGCCACCCCAAAAAGAATATAACAAACACAATTAAATCCCCCATTATCTAGTTTTTTTATCTACTTGTATCTATACCTCGTACTTACATAAATTGAAAATTATTATTGATCTAGTTGTTATGCTAGGTAGATAATAAGTAGTGTGCTTTTTTGAATGTTAATAATTGCTTGATAAACAAGAAGAACTGGAATATTTAATATTTTTTGCCGAACGTTAGTATCACTTTGCTTTTGATTTCAATTCTGCTTCCTTTGTCTAATCGTACATTGTGTATAACAGGAGTACCATACTGATCTAATCCCATCATTTCAAGTACAAGTAAACTATCACTTGCATCATAAATAACTAAGCTTCCAAGACCACTTTTAGCATTAATTGTGTATGTGCCTTCTGGTAAGTCCAAACCTACCGTATAAAAACCTGTTGTTAAATCAATTTGTTTGTCTTCGCCAATGGTCAATTTTTCAATGTTCGCTTTTAATTCGTTCACTTGCCTTTGTAGCTCTGACACTTTAGGATTTAACGTGTTCACTTGCCTTTGTAGCTCTGACACTTTAGGATTTAACGTGTTCACTTGGCTTTGTAAAACTGCCACTTTTGGTTTTAAAGTGTTGATTTGCGTTTGAAGTCCTTTAACTTGTTCATTCAATTTATTTTTAATTACTATTTTATTAGAAGAAACGGAACTGTCGATATTTCCAGTTTTTAATGATTTAGCCTTTATGTAATAATCTTTTTTTATTTTATAGACACTCGAAGTAACCTTTTTGCCATCAATCGTAACTGAACTCTTTACTAAATAGGCTTTAACAAAAGAAGTTGCAGCATCAGCTACTCCTACTGAACCAAGAGTGATTGCACCGACTATTAATATACTAATAAATTTCTTTTTCATCTTTTCCCCCATAAAAATTAATTGATACTGCAAAAATTATCACTTCTGTTTTAAATAAATAATCCTATTGCTTATTCGCCTTCATATTGTATAGCTGTGCCAATAGCTATACTGGAGATGTTCCACAAAAACAATTCAAAGGTAGCCTCTTCATTAATGCTTACCTCCAGGCATAGGAACTACATAGTAAGTGGAACCAATCTCTTTAGCTACAGCATTTGCCTCTTCGACTTTTTCATTGTAGTTATCTATCTCACTTATGTACTTGTCGTATTCTTCATTGTATGTATCCAGTTGTTCATTGTAACTATCTACTGCTGAAGTATAATCTTCATAATAGTCCTCTGGTATCACATCTGGATATTCTGATTCATAATCTTCTACTTCCTCTTTCAAACCTGTTACCTCATCCTCTATCTCGGATAATAAGGTCTTCATAGCCGCCGATACTAGCTTCAAGGTCTGATAGTTCCGTCTTTAGTTCCTCCAATTTAGCTTCTTCATCTTTGTTCGCAAGTTTTTGACCGCCAACTAATACGAGATTAATAACTCCATAGATTATTCCTATTGTAAATATGCTAAAAATAAAGCGTTTCATAAATCTCCCCCTATACTTTTTTACTATAATCATACCTTCGCTATAGGTAAAAAGATATATAAAAATTAAAATTATAAATGAAAGAAGAATTACAACCCTATTAACTTATTTCCCATAATTGGAATAATAGAAATGACTATTTATTTGTTAATGAAGTGATTAATCAAGCGCTTTAAAAATGGAAAAGGTGGGGGGGTTATAAAAAGGAGAATCAAAGATAAAAAGTTAAAAACAAACTTTATAACAATTAATTTCCAATAATAGAAAAATATTATAGAATTAAATTAGGCTTTAGGGCTCATTAGAGAAATTCAAAGGGGATAGAACCATGACAAATGTAATGCCTGTATTAGAAGGAAATATCGCGAAGAGAACGTTACAATTTTTTTGGTTAGCAGACTACTCAGGTTCTATGAAGGGAGCTAAGATGCAGATCTTGAATCAAGCTATTCGCGATGTGCTTCCGGAGATTCGAGACGCAGTCGCTTCACACCCGGAAGTACAAGTAATGATGCGTGCCATTAAATTTAGTGATTATGCGGAGTGGCATGTTGGACCGACTCCAGTGCCTATTGAAAATTTCACATGGAATGACTTACATGTACAAGGCCTAACAGCAACGGCGGAAGCGATTGACCTGCTATCGGAAGAATTGGACATTGAAAAAATGAATAGAAGAGGGTTGCCGCCAGTATGTATTCTCTTATCTGATGGGTTCTGTACAGATTCAGAAGAGGATTATAACAAGGCCATTCAAAAGCTTAATTCACTCCCATGGGGGAAAAGAGCAATCAGATTGGTTATTGCCATCGGGGAAGAGCATGAATATGACGAAAAGGAATTATTAAAGTTTGTGAGCCACAATGAAATAGGGGTTTTGAAAGCAAAAACACCGGAACAATTAATCCAGTACATCAAATGGGCAAGTGTGACTGCAACGGTGGGGGCATCTGTCGGAAAAAGTCATGTTGGCTCAGACAATAGTCAGAAAAATGTGGTTCTTCCTGCACCGCCTCCTGCTGTTCAAACTACGCCAGATGATGACTTTGATGTTTTTTAATAGAGTGGGTGAGAAACTATGAACGATAGTAAGTACAAAGAAGGAATGAGTGAAAGCGGAAAGTCAAATTACGGATACTATAACATTACCTGTGTTCGGGGTGCGTCACACGTTAAACATAATATCCCATGCCAGGATGCTTACGATTTTTTTAATGATGGTGGTAGTGACCACCCTTTTATTCTGGCGATTGCGGATGGTCATGGTGACAAGAGATATGACATGAGTCAATATGGTTCTGAATTAGCTTCAACAGTAGCAGTGGAACTAATAAGGGAATTTTATGAAGAACTTAAAGACTCTAATACTCTCTTATTTAGAACATTTAGAGATGATTTCCCAAAACAAGTAATAAGGGAATGGCGAAAGAAAGTCTTAAATCACGCAAATGATTATGGACTTGATACCAAAAACCGGTCAGAGGTTTACACAAGATATGGGACAACTTTACTAGTGGCTTTGGTAACCAAGGACGAAATACTGTTTGGACAATTAGGTGATGGTGATGTGGTATTAGTTGATGGTCAAGGAAACTGTACGATTCCTTTTCAACAAGAAGATGATTTGCTTGGAAGCGCCACGTATTCCTTATCATCAACCGAAGCCAATCGTTTTTGGAAAGCTGCACGGATGGATTTTCCTGCACAAACGCAATTCCTGGCACTGAGTACGGATGGATTATCCAACTGTTTTGAGGATGAAAGAAATTTTCACCAGTTTATGAGCAGTCTCTATTCGGCTTTGAAAGAGTCTGGCAACGTCTCCGAATATAACCGATTATCGGATATCCTGTTTGATTATTCGATGAGAGGGAGTGGTGATGATATAACCTTAGCTGCAATCGAGTTGCAAGGGTCAAGGGTAAATGAACCGCTTAACACTATTATAAATGATGTAGAGGACAAAGTTACGAACCAAGAATCTTTGAATGATCAAGATGATGAAAAAAAGAAAAAGGATTCTCTTTTAAAAAAGATCAACGAACAAATGGATTCTGCTGATCGATTGGGACATAAGCCATTATCAGAGGAGGAGAGCATAAATAAAGTAGCGGAAAGCAAGCAAGAGGAAACGCCTATCATCCATTTTGGCTCAAGACAAGATAAAGAAGGGATAAAAATCCTGTTTAACAAGAGAAGCAGATAAAATCGGAGAGTGATTCATATGACGTTACAAATCGGTCAACAGGTGCTTACAGAAACAACAGGAGAGCTTTTAACCATTAAGAGGAAGCTGGGAGAAGGCGGGCAAGGAGCTGTTTACCTCGTTGAAGGCCATAGTAAAGGCACCAAAGCATTGAAGTGGTATAACCACGAACAAGCAAATGAGGAACAGAAAAAGATGATACGAGATCTCGTGCAAACGGGCGCTCCAAGTGGAGAAGCAGGAAGGCGTTTTGTCTGGCCTATCGACACTGTCGTATCAGCTGGAACTTCTCAGTTTGGTTATTTGATGGATTTAATAGATACAAAGAGATTTGCCGAATTAGGGGAAGTATGGGCAAAGAGAAAACCCACTCCTAACATGAAAGCTCTATGTAAAATCTCCTATGCTACGTCGGATTCATACAGAATGCTTCACTTGAGTGGGAGATGTTATCGAGATATATCATCCGGGAATATCATGTTCGATCCCCAAAATGGAGAAGTCTTAATCTGTGATAATGATAACATTGGAATTAACAATGAATCGGAAACACAAGTATGGGGGACTATGGAGTACATGGCTCCAGAGATTATTCGAGGCGAAGCAAGGCCATCTACAGACACTGATTTACATTCGCTAGCAGTTTTGTTATTTCAATTATGGATTTGGCATCACCCGTTCCATGGCCAAATGGAATATAGTGTCCGTTCGTGGGATCTTACCGCCAAAAGGAAAATTTATGGTGAACAGCCTGTTTTTATTTTTGATCCTACCAACAGAACGAATGAGCTTCCTAACGATCCAGATTATTTTACTGCAAAGAAAAGATGGGAAGTTTGCCCGGAACCCTTAAAGGAAAGGTTTATACAGGCTTTCACAGTAGGGTTACAAAACCCGAAACAGCGTGTAACAGAAAGCCAATGGCGGAAGCTGTTTTTACAGTTAGGTGACAGCATTGTTCAATGCGGGCAAGATTCAGCGGAAAACTTTTGGAGTGAATCGAAAAATGAAGTGCAATGTTGGCATTGTGGAAAGTCAGTAGGGGTGCCTCCTAGACTCTTGCTTAAAACAGCAGCTGGCCAGCAGTATGTTTTATTGAACAAAGGAACGGCTATTACTCGGCGCCACATTGACCCCACTGCTTCAGAGGAAGAATGGATGGAAGTGGTAGGGGAAATTGTACAAAATCCAAATAACCCATCAGTATGGGGGCTGCGAAACAAAACAACCGCCGCATGGAAGGGAATTAACAAAGCTGGGGCGGAAAAAGACATTGAATCACAAAAAGCGGCGCCTCTACAAGATGGATTGAAAATTCAATTTCTTAGAAATGCGGAAGGAATAATTATTGGCTGATTAGACGGAGGCTAGTTATGACACAGTCCACCCAGGATGTATTAAAGAACATATTAAACATTTATGGCATTACCATTTGTTCCGAATCCAAAAGACTACAGGGCATCTTACAGGATTGGGCCATTGAAAGTAAAGGGAAAATCAAAGCCTTAGTTTCAGTAGCAGAAGAAAACGTAGTCAATGAATTATTCAAGAATGCTGATCATCAGGTTGACTATGCACTATATAGTCGTTTGGTCACTAGGGTCCATCAAAATACAGCTATTGAACAAAGTGTTGTTGAGTGGGCCATTGATTGTTGGATCCATGCGTTGGACAAGAGTGTTCCACATAAGCCTATACACCAAGTGGGAAAAATCGGTGGTGGGTCCATACCAAAGAACCAATCAGTGAATCAGATGGTTGCTTTCCCAACCAGCCCAATTAGCCAACCTTCACAAGCGGCCAATGGAATTCCTGTAAAACAAAGCTCAACACAACCGGTTGTGACGCAGAATAATCAAAATGGACTCAATCAATCAACCGTCTCTCAACCGGTAAAAAGGAGTAAAGTGGCACCTGTGTTAGTAACCATTCTTATTGCAATTGGTGTTATTACCGGAGGATATAAGTTATTCTCTTCGGAGGATGCCGTAGACTCGTCCAATGGACAGGAAATGGCAAGTGCAGATGAGAGTGTAAGTGTGGATGTGGAACCGGATAAGGAAGAGGGGACAAATCAGGTTACGAAAGAAGTCACAGCGACAAATCCAGGTGAGTATATCTTCCCTGAAAGCAATACGAAAAGATTAACAGAAAGTGAAATAGCAAACTTGACCTATGAACAACTTCGGTTAGCTAGAAACGAAATATATGCCCGTCATGGCTACTTATTTAAATCGGAGGATTTACAGACCTATTTTAACCAAAAAAGTTGGTATCATGAAGATGCTTCTTATGACGGAGTCACTTTGAGTGAGATAGAAAAATCCAATGTGGAATTAATCAAGAATCTGGAAAAAACCGGTTTTATCATGCCTGGTAGTGATCAGCGGAGATTATCAGAAAGTGAACTAGCAAATTTGACGCTTGAAGAACTTCGATTAGCAAGAAACGAAATATATGCCCGTCATGGCTATATATTCAATTCGGAGAATTTGAATTCCTATTTTCAGCAAAAAAGTTGGTATCACGAAGATGCCTCTTATGATGGGATTACGTTAAGCGAGATTGAAAAATATAATGTGGAAATGATTCAGAACAGTGAGAGGTCAATACAGTGAAGTCTAAAACAATTAATTTAGGAGTTATCTTGCTTTCTCTGATAATGGTAATTGCACTAGTTTTATATTTTAGCCATTCAGTGGGGAAGAAAAATTTGTTGAAAAGTAATAATAAACAGCAAGAGGATAGAGTAAGCACAGTTAAAAAAGAAGAGCAGGGAAAAAAGGATTCTACAGCCTCAGTGAATGTAGGAGGGGAAAATAGTGTCTCTCAAGAGAATGTGAAGGCATCGAATAAGGGAGTCCAGGAAAATGCCGTTCCTGAGAGCTCTCGTGCCTCTTCAGTATCCACTAATTCTGAGAAAAAAGAAGAAGTTCAAAACGAATTTTTAGTGGTGATTGATCCGGGTCATCAGGATCGAGCTAATACCGCTCCTGAGCCAGTCGGTCCTGGTGCTAAGGAAACGAAGATGAAGGTTACTGGTGGAACTTCAGGAGTTTCCACTGGAAAACCAGAATATAAATTAACATTGGAAGCATCCCTCATTTTAGGTCAATTATTGGAAAGCAGAGGGGTAAAGGTTATTTTCACTAGAACTACTAACAACGTAAATATCAGTAACAGAGAAAGAGCGGAGATTGCCAACCAAAATAACGCTGATTTATTTATACGTATCCATGCGGATGGAGCAACAAATAGAAATGTTCATGGTCTGTCTGTTCTCACTCCGGCGGAGAGCAGCCCGTACACGAAAGAAATCTTCAATGATAGTTTAAAAGCTTCCGAGTTTATCATTGATGAAACAAAGAAGAATGCATCAGTTAAAGTAAACGGGATTTCTTACAGAGGTGACATGTCTGGTTTCAATTGGTCCAAAGTTCCTTGCACACTGGTGGAACTTGGATTTATGACCAACCCAACGGAAGATAAGAACCTTTCTAATTCAGTTTATCTGAAGAACTTGCTTACCAATATGGCTGATGGTGTTATGCAATATGTTAGTTACAAAGAGAATGTAGAATGATTCGATGCGTGTCACTCCTCGATATTTCTCAATTTCTTTTAAGTAGAGTAATCAGATTTTAATAAGCCAAAGAAATTCTCTATGACTGCGTTATCTATATAGTTTCCTTTAAGTAATAGCTTTGGATATTCTAAATACTTCAGGTGCAAAGGGATGGGCAATGACCCATCCCTTTGCTGATTCTTAATTGTCTTTTTTATCGCCGGGGCTTACTGGCAACGCATAATCTGGAATAGCATCATACACTGCAGGATCTGCATTTTCAAGGGAGCCATCAGCTAAGCTGTTTAGAACCGCCATGACGGGCACTTTCGCGGTTTCTTTTAACATTCCATTTTGCTTTTGACCCAATGTCTGAGTTTGTCCTTTAATTTCAATCAACATGGTCGCTGTGCCATTTAGCTGTATAGCCCCTAAGCCAGAACCTGGATAGTTAACTTGAGGGTATTTCTGAATCGCTCCGAAAGAGGAATTTCCACGCTGTAAGGATTCATAGGCTACCGCATTTACCTTTTTGCTCAAGGTTTCTACACTTTCATCGACTTTATATGTTCTTCCATTGAAAGGATCGACGTAAGGCTTTGTTGTAAATAAGGCTAACAGCTGAATCGAAACGGAACGCTTATCTTCTTCTGATAATTGGTTGAATCCACGATGGTGAAGGTCAATGGCGACATCTGGATCAAATTCCTTTACCACTTTTGTCAGAGCGTGCGTTTCTGGTGAAAAGACTAATGATGCTTGGGCGCCGTTATTTGTACTAGTGCTATTTAAGATATTTGCCACTTTTTGTGGATCCTTTTTAATTTCTTCGTTTACATCAAAATCATAGTTGGGATGGAAGTCGCGGTTCAGGTCAAAACCAGGAATTCCGTAAACAACTTTTCCATCATTATTTTGAGCCCGTTCGCTTCCTTCTGCATTATAATACCAAGGAGCTTTTGTATCAGCAGGAAGGCCTAATTCTGCCGGATTCCACGTTTGATGAGAGTATCGGGTTGGGAATGGCTTACCTTCATATTTATTAGCTGTTCCATCCGGATTGATCCGGGGTGCAAACCAAATGCTAACCTTATCCAGAATTTTATCAGCTTCTTGTCCTCCAGCTGATAGCTTTTGAATTAATTCAACTGCCGCTTCCGTTCCAAGCGGTTCATTGCCATGTATTTGTGTATAGATTAGTACCCTTTTTTTGTTCGGGGCATTATCCCCAAGCTTCGCTACATATAGTGGATTGCCATCATTGGATGTCCCATATTGCTCGAGCTTCATTCTGCCCTTAGATGCTTGTTCCATTTGTTTTAATTTGGCTTCCAATTGTTCATTGGACATTAAGCTTTCAAAGGAAAGGTTCTGTTGGTCCGTTACCCATGGTCCGTTTGGGGTAGTAATTGGATCTGCAAAAGCAGATGATGAACCGTATGCAATAGAAGTTGCCAAAATTCCGCTAGTAAGTACCAATCCGAGTGTTTTTTTCTTTTTCATCCTTTGTCCCTCCAGGTGATAATAATTCCTCAATATAGTAGCATAACTTTAAATCACAAAATACAGTATATTCCAAAAATTTAAAAAACAGGAAAATTTATTCAATGAGATATAATTCAAAAATACTATATTTGAATTCTGTTATAGTCTATTAGAAGGAAGATAGGAGACTGTTCTGGTGATACTAATAACCTCAATTGTCCGTTATGAATAAGAAAAAAACTGCTTTGTTGTGTGTGGATATGAGGTATAGGACGCAGCAAGAGGTCATGGTGTCTTTGATAAAACAAAAGCAGTATTTTCAAAGGCTAGAAGGGAAGGTAGTTCCAAATATTGCACGGATTCAAGCTGTATTCCGTGAACAAAAAATGGAAGTCATTCATACCAAAATGAGTCATTAAACAGAGACTGCAGAGATCGGGGCCCGGAGCAAATACGGATTGGTATCCATGTCCCTTTGTGGAAGATGGTCGATGGTTGTTACTGAAATCCTGTGCCTAGTCACCGCCGGAAGTAGGAAATTTAAAGATGCATGGGCCAATCCATTAGTACACCATGTATTATCATATCGAAATAAATTTTCTGATAAACGGGAGAAGAATATTGTACAATTATCTAGATCACTTTTATAAATGATTAGAAATAGAGTAGAGAGGAAGCTCGGTTACATGATTCAAACTGTTATGGCAACCCTTTTTCAAGTGATTGTTCCACTTTCCATTCCTGTGGTCGCGGGGGCGCTCCTAGGGCATTTTAAGCAACTGGATACGAAACCACTTTTAACCCTTACATTATATTATTTAAGTCCTGCCATCATATTAGATACCTTACTGACAGCGAAAGTTTCCCATGATGATATTTTTAAAACGATTGCGTTTTCACTGCTTAATCTTGTCCTACTGTGGCTGCTTGCTAACGGCATTGGGAGACTCTTTAAATTTCCGGCGAGTGAAATTGCCGGTTTAACGCTGATATCTTCCTTTACTAACAGTGTCAATTATGGGCTTCCACTCGTGTTGCTTGCGTTCGGAAAACTAGGGCTGGATAAGGCGTCTGTGTATGTGATCATCCAAATGGTCATTGTTAATACAATAGGAGTTTACTTTGCTGCACGCTCTCATTTTTCAATAAAAAATGCAATCAAATCCGTATTTTCTCTTCCGGCCATTTATGCTGCTTTGCTAGCCTTTGTGTTTCGTAGTTTAAGTCTTTCCTTGCCCGATGGAATTGCCAGAGGGGTTGCCATGATTGCGGAAGCTTACTCCCCGGTTGTCATGGCCATTTTAGGGGTCCAGATGGTAAGTGTGACAACCTCCAAGCATAAAGTGCAATCTCAACAAACATTTTGGACAGGGATGACTGTTCGCATGTTTGTTTCACCATTCATCGCGATGTTTTGCTTATTCGTCCTACATATTAATGGTATCTTGCAATCGGTTCTCTTTGTTCTGGCATGTATGCCGGTTGCCGTCAACGCTGTCATTCTCGCGGAAAAATTTAATGCCTCCCCCAAAATCGTTTCAAAATGTATTCTCTGGACGACTCTGGCATCATTTTTCATTTTGCCGTTCCTTATCGTAGCTGTTAAGTAGACAACTGGAGTAAATGGAATGGGTAGAATACAATTATCTTTAGCACCAGGATGGTTTGCTGTAGGGATTGGGGGCGCAGTTGCAATCAGTCTTTCCGGTAGACCAATAAATAATTATAAGTAGAATCGATCAACTGAACCGCCGTCGCATACGGTGGTTTTCTATTTGATCAATCTTTTATAGCTCCAAGCAAATATCAATCTATGATGGTCGTCATAGGAGGAAGGTCATAGTATATACCTAGTATTTTTCACCTTTATAGCAAAAATACACAGTCTTAATTTAGAATGTTTTCATACTATTTATCTATAAAACCCTTCTAATAACAGTGCTTATATACTATACTATTAATACAATATTTTACATTGTTGCAATATTGAGAAAATTATTTTTAGGGGGAAAACTATGAAGAAATCACTCTTCGCTGTAATTTGTACGCTGGTCATGTTATCGGTCCCTTTATCTGCCTATGCACATCCAGGTAGAACGGACTCTAACGGGGGACATTATTGTTGGACAAACTGTGAAAAATGGGGGCTTTCCTACGGGGAATATCATTATCCCAATGGCAATAGTTCAAGTGTAAGCCCAAAGGAAAGTTCGAAGGTAAGTTCAAAAGTAACTACAAGCGCCAAAAAGAGCGGTTGGAAAAAAACGAATGGAAAACGATATTACTATGTTAAAGGTGTTAAACAAAAAGGTTGGAAGGTTATTGATAATAAACGTTATTACTTTGACAAAAACGGTGTAATGAAGACTGGATGGCTTACATATAAAGGTTCTAAGTATTATTTAGACAAAAACGGTGTGATGAAAAAGGGCTGGATCACAGTTAAAAGTAAAAAGTATTACCTTAATAAGTCAGGTGTGATGAAAAAAGGCTGGATCACAGTAAGTGGTAAAAAGTATTACCTCGATAAGTCAGGCGTGATGAAAAAAGGCTGGATTACGGTAAGCGGTAAAAAATATTACCTTGATAGCTCAGGCGTGATGAAAAAAGGCTGGATTACAGTAAGCGGTAAAAAATATTACCTGGATAGCTCAGGTGTAATGAAAAAAGGCTGGATTACGGTAAGCGGTAAAAAATATTACCTTGATGGCTCAGGCGTGATGAAAAAAGGCTGGATTACAATAAGCGGTAAAAAATATTACCTTGATGGCTCAGGCGTGATGAAAAAAGGCTGGATTACAATAAGCGGTAAAAAATATTACCTGGATGGTTCAGGTGTGATGAAAACCGGCTGGGTTACAGTAAGCGGCAAAAAATATTACCTGGATGGCTCAGGTGTGATGAAAACCGGCTGGGTTACAGTAAGCGGCAAAAAATATTACCTGGATGGCTCAGGTGTGATGAAAACCGGCTGGGTTACAGTAAGCGGCAAAAAATATTACCTTGATAGCTCAGGTGTGATGAAAACCGGTTGGGTATTAGTGAATGGAAAATGGTATTATCTAGACAGCATTGGTGTGAAGAAAACTGGTTGGTTAGATTTATCAGGGAAAAAGTACTACCTCAATTCTGATGGGTCAAGGGTAACAGGCTGGAAGCAAATCAGTGTCAAATGGTATTATTTCAATAAAGCAGATGGGTCAATGGCAGTCAATACAACAGTGGATGGCTATAAATTAGGTGCAGATGGAGCGCGAATTCAAGTTCAATATGTTGCTTTAGGTGATTCCTTAGCGGCCGGTATGACTCCTTATGGAGTAGATAGAATTCCGGTAGACGGAGTAGATTTAGATTGGGGATACCCAAATTATATTTCAGAGAAGTTTAAAAAGTCCTATCAGTTACTAGATTTTGATAACTTTGGCGTTTCTGGATATAAAACGGATGATGTCATAGCTGATTTCAATAAAGCAGACGTCCAAAAAGAAATAAAAGAAGCAACACATTTAACGATTGATATTGGTGCGAATGACCTGCTTCCAGTCGTTCAAGCTAATCCAGCTCAAGCACCAACAGAAATTGTTAAAGTTTCCGAAAAATTGAACACAATTTTAGGCACAATCGATCAATTGAATCCAAATGTGAAGGTATATGTGATGGGATATTACAATCCATTCCCATATGTAACTGATGCGCAGCAAAAAGCGCAGTTAGAACAATTATTACTCGCATTTAATGGACAGATTCAAGCTCGAGCTGTACAGAATGGTGATACATTTGTACCAACTGCACAAGTTATTAATGTAGCAAATTTTGCAGACTACCTTCCAAATCCATTGAATATTCACTTGAGTCTCGCAGGTTATCAAGTAGTGTCTGAAGAATTTTGGAAAGTGATGAATTAAAATTTAGTTAGTTCATCTATCAATTAATAACTTAATAGAAAAACAATTTATTATATCTGGAGATATGTAGAAAGGTAATTGGATTAAATTAAGAGAGCTAACATTATGTTGGCTTTCTTTTTATTTGGTAAGTATAGAAAGGCAGAGAGCATTTGCTCTCTGCCTCACTGTCGTATTTTATCACTTTAAACTTTAGCAGAGTGGGGGTCAGACCCCTACTTAACTAAAGTACCATAGTGACTTAGAAACATTGCAGTGTAAATTGAACTTTATCGAATTGCTTATTAACTAATGAGGTCTTATCTATACAGAAATAGATAATTCCTGAATCTCCCCAAAGCAATTCCATATCTTCTTCATCTGAATCGATCTGTAGGAGAAGAACAGCTTCTTCCGGGTTAAGATTAAATTCATCAAATACATCATTTTGAATACTGAGTGGATACCCTAACATGTAATGAGCCGGTTCGTAATTTCCATCATCATCACTTGGTTGAATAAGTTCATGCCTCATTTCAGAGTAGTTTTCTTCATCCTCTTCGCTAAACTCAATATCCTCTGGATACTCTGGGAGTGTCAGTCTGTTTACGAATGTAACTTTAAAAACAGGTAAAGGGGAGTAGTCTTCGGTCTCTTCCGGGTACTCTTTCCTTCTTAACTCTTTTTCGTCCCCATCAAAGTATAAAACTTTAAAACAACCTTCGTCCTCTTCAAAACCCCATGGCTGTTCTATTACATCATAAAATATATAAAGAATTCCATTACTCGGAAGAATACCTTCCTTGTCGTATGGCTTTACTTCCTTTAAGTTAAATTGTCCTAAAAAAGAGTGATAACCATTTTTGTATTTAGGAAACTCCCAATCTTGCGGCAAATCCGGTAGACCACCAAGTTTAGAGGATCCTAACGGAATTTGTTCCGACTTCACTTTATTTTTAATGACTTTAATTGATTGTTTTGCGGATTTTAAAATATCCGATTTTTTGTGAAGTAATTCATATTCTTGCAACAGTGAATCTAAATCTTGCATTTTCTTTACCTCCTTTCTATTAACCTAGTGGTTCTTCTCCAAATCTTTCCCATAGAACAGGAAATAGATTTTCTAGATCCTCTTCTTCCCAATCAAACTCTATGTCTGTTACATCTTGCAGCCCCTTCTTATCAAGCACTTCTAATAACTCATTATGTAGATCGTCATCCCATTCATTTTTACCCGTCTTTATAAGCGTATAGGCATCAAACCCAACCGAAAGCAATTCTTCATTTTGAGGGTAGCCTTCCTCATCAAGGTTTTCTTCATTAATGTATTCTGCTAAAAATTCAGGGTCTTTCATTACCTTGTTATATATTTCTTCGCCCTGTCCAATCAGCCATCCTCTAAAATAGTCAAAAGTATCGTCTGAACAGCCGCCCATCAGAACAAATGCTGCTCCCCATAAACGAGATTGATAACTAGCGTTCATTAATTCTAGAAATAAAAATTCAAAGTCTACTACTTCTTCTAACCCTTTTCGAGCTAATTCCTCTGTTAACCATTCCGATTGATCAAATTCTCTAGATTTTTCAATTAATCTCCAAAATTCCTTCTTTTCCAATATAATGCACCCTTTTCTTAAGTAATTCTGAGAGTTATTCAATTTAAACTAACAGAATTCCTTTAAAAATAAATATTTTTTTAAAAAAATTGTTGGTGCTGTATTTTTGGGGGATTCACGACATTTTTCTCAGGTATTAAAAGTGAAGAATCTAGGAATGATGCGGGCTGAAATAACTTTTAATTAAACGTTTGTGTAGTTTCGAAAAAGTGGGGGATTAATAGAATCATGTAAGTTTTTGAGAAAACCTTCAGATTTTGTTGAAAGATGGATTATTTCCTGCGAAATTAACAAATGTTCTTCGACACTCTTCTTAGCTATTTTGCTACGGGGATTCATATACATCAGTACTTGCAGAAGTTTTAACCAAACGTTTGATTAGTATAGCCTTTATGGTATTTAGTCGAAAGAGTGTCGGCTGGTGACGATAACGGCAAAAACGACATCTTTCTCCTATTTTTCACGCATATTTCAACATTTTATTTTTGCGTAGTGGAGGACTAAGCTAGATCCACCAATGGATGCAGTGAAACTAATCAAACGTTTGATTAGAAGGGAAACTTGTGGAAGATGGTCGATGGTTGTCACTAATGATTAGGGTCAGACCCCTCGATTGTGATTTTATTTGGAAAAACGGCGGAAATTCCCCCAATTCTCTTGGCTGGAAAATTGAGGGTAGGCGGACATAAAAGTAACGATTATGGAAGCATGATCTAGAATAGGGTATGCGTTGAATAAAAAACGATCGCCGTATCGAATCGCTGATAAGGCAAGAGGTAATTCACGCTTAAATACTTCCGTGCGTTTTGCTGCTACCTTTTGGTTAAGTTCTCCCTGATCTATATATAAATAAACACAATAGTTTAAGGAAGTTCCGTTTGTTTTCCATTCACCTAATACCTCATCCCTCAAAGGATTGATCTTATCCCAAGCATACTGCTTTCCAATGGCTAAAAATAGCTCACCAGTTAAATCAGAGTGAGTTAGTGTGTAATATCTTGGAATAACAGGTTCCGTGGCCGTAACACCGTCTTTGTATTCAACAGATAGTTTTTCTGGATTGAAAGTGGTCAAGCCATCAACTCCAATCAGCTTTTTTTATCATTATGCTTATTCAGATTTAATCATTCGTTCTTTCTGATTAAAGGATGTTGGTATTAATTAAATAAATATAGCTAATCTCGCTAAACCGTTTCATATATATATATAGACGGTTTTTTATTTTTTCGATGAATGAATAATTAATCTGCCTTTGGTATATCAATAAAGTTATGTTTAATGCAAAGGAGAGATATATAATGAAAAAGGAAGAAAATTCGTCTGGTGTAAAAGGTGAACAACAAAAAGTAATAGCAGCTCAAAATCTAGCCAATCAATTTAATAAAGGTGATACAGAATTTTCATTAGATGAAAATGTACAAGAAGGTTTAGCAAAAAGTCAACAATACCAGGCAGAAAATCAGCAGCCCACGTACGAACCGAATAAAGCATTTTAAATTTTATCTAAAGAAAGAATCTCGCAGATGGTAGGGATAACCCTCTCATCTATAGAGGGGATTTTACTATTAAGAAATTTGAGGTCAGTAGCCCACTGCGTTAAATCTGTGAGCTACTGACCTTTTTTTAAAAGAAAAGGGTGGGAGGAACATAATTATAAAATTAACCAAAAGCTGTTGAAAAGAAGTCCTAGGCAGGGAAGACATCCCTCGACATACTTTTTGAGCATCTATAGGGATAATGCTAGGAATGGAGCTTGCTGAGAATGGTTTTAGTCAAACGTTTGGTTAGTTTCGAAAAAGAGGAGTTTTGATAGAATAATGGAAGTTTACGAGAAAACCATCTGATTTTGTGGAACATTTGGTTATTTCCTGCGAAATTAATGAACATTTATCGACAAGTTCCCTTCCAGCTTGGCGGTGGAAGATTAGTAAAGGACAGAACTTACACCTGTTTTAAACAAACGATTGATTAGTATAGCCTATACGGAATTTAGTCGATTGGGTGTCGTTTAGTCAAAAATTGTCTCAAATTCATTATCGATAAGTAAGTAATCCACAAAACCTCACAATAGCCTCTATATTAAGCTTTGCTGATTAATGTTATAATCAAATGTGGGCTAGAAACCCTTATTTACTTCTTAAAAGGGAGTGCAAAAACATGATTATTAAATTCATTCGTTTACGTTAGTTTGAGGTACAGTTCAATTATGCTCATTCATTTTTAATAAAGTGGGTAGGTTTATTTGGTTGTACCTTATTCGAATTTACCAAATTAGAATGAAATGAGGAGCTAATCATGAGTGAAAGAATATTTAAAATTAACGGAATTGATATATGTACAGAGAGCTTCGGTAATCCAGCCAATCCCGCAGTCTTATTGATTATGGGTGCCATGTGTTCGATGGTTTATTGGGATGATGAATTTTGTCAGCAATTAGCAAATAAAGGACGTTTTGTAATTCGATATGATAACCGCGATGTCGGGCGTTCCACAACCTACGATCCAGGGACTTCCAACTATACTGTGGTAGATATGGCTAATGACGCTGTGGGAGTCCTTGATGCCTACCAAATTGAACAAGTTCACTTGGTTGGAATGTCCTTAGGTGGTATGATTGCTCAGGTTATAGCCGTAAGTTATCCGCAACGAGTTCTAACGATGACTTTGATGTCATCGAGTTTATTTGGGTCAGATGAAAACAACAGAAATTTGCCCCCGATGGATGAGGAAGTCCTGGCTTACCATGCAAATGCAGGTACACTTGATTGGTCCGATGAAAAAACAGTTGCCAATTACTTAGTTGCTGGCTCAAAAATTCTCTGCGGCTCAAGCCATACATTTGATGAAAAGAGAGTGTTTCAGCAGGTTACCAAAGAAATCAACCGAGCTAACAATCTACTAAGCATGTTTAATCATTCCCTTCTTAAAGGTGATGACTTTTATGAAGATAAAATAAAGGAAATTAATGTCCCATCCTTAGTGATCCATGGGACAGAAGACACCATTCTGCCATTTGAACATGCGCTTGCTCTAGTAGATGAAATTCCTAACAGCATGTTGGTTGCCCTCAAAGGGACAGGTCATGAAACTCATTCTGACGATTGGGAAACGATCATCAATGCTATTTCAAACCATACGTCAATTAATTAACATATAATGTAAAAAATAGAAGGGTTACAAATTCGGTTATTCCGATTGTAACCCTTCTTATTTTGAATAACTAAGTTGGTAGGGAGATCAATAATTTGATTAGATTAGACTCACTAATATTGTTAGCTATTCCTTGGATAATTTACAGAGTTGTAGTTTTAGCAGTTAAATTATTTTAAAACGTAAATTAGTACATCTAGGGCCTCCGTTTTCTAAAGGATATTTTTAAGTTCTTCCTTAAACTTATTTGAGAAAACTCCCTTATTTACACCATCTTTTAGTAGTTCTAACAGTTCCCTTTCGGTGAGGTCGAGTGGCCTCGGTTGAAAATGTCTTGACCCATTTTTCTCCTTATACCATGCAAACCTAATTTCCTCACGCTTAAGTTCTTTAACAAAAATCTTCTCTACTGCTGAAATATCCACCCCTTCTTGAGTTGTGCCTTGAGCTAATAAATCACAGTATTTCGTCCTCTTTAATGGTTGACTCATAATCCTCACTCCCACCAGTTTCCAAATAACAAAATCAATACTACTCGACAGAGCCTAAATAATTGCATAGCTAAACTTATTATTTTTTCTACTATTCTGCATGGGTCTTTAAGTTTCCTTCTTAAATAATAGGCTATTTTGACAATCATTGTTGTTGTTTAAAGGGGTAATCCCTAATCTTTAATAATATATTTTTTGTCGATAAATGAGTATAGAATCTTATATTCGTTACTGGACGTATGTAGTAGTATAGGGTATAACATGTGTTCATTATAACGAAAAAAGGAGGGGATTGTGTGCGTAATAAAGGGATTTTATCATTGATTGCAGCAGGGTTATTAGTTTCACCTCTATCTCCAGGTACTGTAAAGGCAGAAGGAAATGAGTATCAATTTTCAAAGAAATTAATTGAACGTCAGGTTGAAAAGCCACTCCAACAAGGTATCATCGATTCTCATGCATTTAATCAACTTCAAAAAGAGGTAAAAGGTTCTCCATCTTATTCGGCAAAAAGTTTTAATAAAATGGGTGCTGCGAGTAGTAGTATTTCCAGTAATGAAGATTATTTGTTTGAAACGGAGTACAACGATGAATTTGATTTTGCGGATGCTATTTCATATGAAAAACCAATGATTGGTCAATTACTTCCTTTGTATGATGTAGACATTCATAAAGTAGTTGTGCCTAGGGATGGAATTTTATTAGTAGCTGGCGGCACTAACTCAGATGCGATTGATTTAGGATTCGGTGCCATTCAGAAGGATTTTGTTGAGAATGATAAATTAGTATATTTAGGCTCGTACGTTGAGGACGGATTTGAATTTAAAGGATACCAAGCTAAAGGCGGTACATACTATGTAGGCGTTATAGACAATGATAACGACCTATATGATGATAATACAGCAGATGATTTATACGCTATCGCTACTGTATTTATAGATAATGTTGCGCCATATAAGCCGAGTGTAAACAAGGTTGATAATAATGATACTGTTATAACTGGAAAGGCAGAATCCGGATCTACCGTTACTGTTAAAAGTGGTAATACAGTATTAGCGACTGCCAATGCTGCATCTACTGGAGCTTTCTCAGCAAAGATTGCTGTTCAAAAAGCAGGCACAAAGCTAGCAATCACAGCGAAAGATAGCGCTGGAAATGTGAGTTCAAGTGTGACAGTGACTGTTGCAGATGTTGTTGCACCAAGTAAGCCAGTTGTTAAAAAGGTTGATAATAACGACAAAGTAGTAACTGGAAAGGCAGAGGCTGGCTCTTTAGTTACTGTTAAAAATGGAAGCAAAGTGCTCGGAACGGCGAAAGCAGCATCTAATGGAGCTTTTTCTGTTAAAATAGCGGTTCAAAAAGCAGGTGCGAAATTAACAGCTACAGCTAAAGATGGTGCAGGAAATGTAAGTGCAAAAGCATCGGTAACTGTTGCAGATGTTATTGCGCCGAAAAAGCCAACTGTTTATAAAGTAGATGATAACGACAAAAAGGTAACAGGGAAAGCGGAAGCGAACTCAAGAGTTACGGTGAAAGTAGGAAGTAAATCTATAGGTTCAGCAACTGCCGATTCCAAAGGAAAATTCTCAGTCAAGATTAAAGCCCAGAAAAAAGGAACTACACTTGCTGTAACTGCAAAGGATAAGGCGGGTAATAAAAGCAGTAAGAGAACCATTAAAGTTGTAAAACATTAAAGCTAATCAATGAGCCGAGGGTTAATTTCTCGGCTTTTCGCGTTTTAGCCTAGAAATAAAAGGCAAAATAACAGCTCCCAATATTGCTGGGAGCTTAATTCGCTTACATTTGGTTCCTTTTTAAAAAGAGTCATGTTTGAAGATATGGGTCTTTACTAAACAAATTAAAAAACCATTTTTAAAATGAAAAAGTCTAAATTCATAAAAATTGAGTATTATCATATTAAGATAAGGAGGCGATCTGGTGAAATCAATTGGAATCTTGGGTGTAGGTCAAGCAGGCGGTAATATTGCTGAGATAGCAACAACCTTGGGCTTTCAAACCGCCCTAATCAACACGAACCAACGTGATGGGATAGTAAACACGAGGGTGGAAAAGAAGTATTTTGTCCCTGGTTATAGTGGTGCTGGTCAAGATAGATCAATAGGATTAAGAGCTGTTAAAGAAAATTATCGAGAGCTGCTTGACTTTGTAAAGGGTTCCTTTAAGAACATAAGGCTGTTATTGGTGGCCTTCTCTACCGACGGTGGTACTGGATCAGGTATGAGCCCTTTATTAATTGAGATGTTATTAGACCATCTGCCTGGCGTCAACATTGGTGCGATTGCTATTTTACCTGAGCGAAACGTGTTAGCCGGAAATCGAATCAATGCTTCTCAATGTATTGAAGAGATTTCCAAAATCGAAACCATCTCTTCTGTATTCCTTGTAGACAATGATCAGATGCGTAAGATTAATCCACAATCCAGCAAACATCAGATCTATCTTTCTTCTAATCAACAAGTCATGGAAGCAATTAACAATGTACTGCGAGTCACGAATAAGAGTTCATTTTATGGTAACTTTGATGAGTCGGACCTAATGAATATTCTTTACACGAGAGGAGTAACGCTCATATGCTCTGCCACGGTCACAGACGCTAAAACAACGTCTGACGTATCTAGAGAAATTCACCAATCTTGGATTAACTCCATATTCTGTCCTGTTGAATCAGCGGGCGTTATTCGAGCGGGTTTAATCTATGAAGGACCAGAGAATTTGTCTAAGCTAATTAATGTACCATCTATCTTTGAAAGGGTTGGAGAACCTTTACAATTATTCGAAGGGACGTATTTCTCAGAAACCGACGCTACTATAACAACCATTTTAGCGGGCTTTTCCTTCCCTACCCGACGCCTGCTATCAATAGAGGATTCCCTGGAAAAGAACAAAGATCGTTTACAAAACCTGGTCAACAAGGAACTAAGTCAGAAGTATGAATCTAAAGTATCTTGGGCATCCGGCCTAAAAGCTAAAAGACCTGAAAAGCAGGGAGGATCAGTAGCGTCCAAGTTACCGAAGAACCTGAAATAACGAATGTGCACATATTGGTAACGAAAATGGTCATTTCATTGGCAAAATGAAAATCAGACTTGTATCAGGAACCGTAATTTTTTATGTTCTTTTTGAAATAAGCTATTTTCTTATTGACTAATCATGCAAAAAGACGAATCCGCGTGGATTCGTCTTCTTTTTACTTATAAAAACGGGTAGATAGCATTTGCGTATGCAATTGCCCCTTTATTGTTAGGATGACCCATTGAAGCTCGTTTGCAGATTTCAAAGTCTATTCCCGTACAGCCAGCTTCTGTGCAAGAGACCAGCCGATCAGCAGCGATAAAATCTTGTGGGGACATATCTAAATTAATCCCGAATAAATAAGGATCATTGGTAAGCGCAGAGTGTTCAACACCAATATTTGGATCGGCAAAGAAAAAACGTTTTTCGCCAGTCAAGGCAGCATTTGTTTCATCAACAGCTTGTTGGAGAAACAATTTTGACTCGGTAGCAAGCTGCAGGCTTCTAGCATGGATGATCTGTAGGTGATGTTCAGTCAAAAATCCAGCAACAACACCGCCAGGCAGCCCCTCAGTTGCAATTCCTAAAGCGACAAGTAAAACTTCTACAGCGCTTAAATCACTGTGTTCAGAAACAGGGGGATAGTATCCAGTTACAATTACCTTGGCATTTGGAAAGGTAGTTGCCACTTTAGTGAATAAAGTTTTACTATTTTTAAGAAAGTGAGTCCGATGAAGGGCACTCAAATCATCATTAATAAAAGGATTCAGAACGGTTCGCATATTAACATCATTGATTCCTCCATCCATAATGATAAGATCTACCTCAGATTGTTCCCCGACAAATAGATCACACTGCTGTAGGATGGTCGGATAAGAAACAGGCACTTCTCCATCAACTGCTGGAGTGTTTGTATGATCATCTACTCCAATCGTTGCCCCAGAATGTGCAAGCACTTGGGTATAGTATCCGATATTTCCATTTCGGGCTTTGACGGCATTACCGACGAGGGAATAGTGCTTTTCATGTTCTGGTAAGCCTTGACCCCAAGATACTGAATCACCAATGACAAGCATATGAAAGGTATCCAATACTAAGTTGAGGGTGTTAGATGGCGTTCCATCTGATAAAATCACGCGCGCTACCGCATGCTCACCTGATGGGTTTTCTTCAATTGTAGATGGTCTAATCAATGTGAACTCTAGCTGGGTCGGGCTTAACAAAGTAACATCCGGCATATCTTGATCATTGATCCGAACAATGGCATTTTCTGAAAATCCACTACCTATTAATGTTACCTTTTGCCCTGGCTTGACTCGCATATGTTCATTTTCTTTATTATCTTGCTGAGCAGAGTCGACCTTGGGCTTAATATACAAAGAGGCTTTATTGGATAATGTTCCATCCAACTGTTTTACCTGAAGTGTGTGCTGCCCCCCTCTTATAAAAGGAGCCGAAAATTGCAGGGAAGTATCACTGTAAACATTTGTTGGCACAGGTGAACCATCGATTAGCACTACATCCGATTTCGTAAAACGTTTGCCTGTTAAGGTTACGCTTTCCGCTACATAGGCATAGGCAGGAGTTGCTTCAAAAATTGCCGGTTCTAGAAGTTTTCTGCGAAAATCATCAGGATCGATGGAACGCATACTGATTGGTTCCGGAAGTTTTCCACCATTGTACCCGCTGGCACCCTGGCCGGAGTAAGCACCATCAGGTCCTCTTGATCCAGCAGTTCTTGGTCCAGGTCCACAAACGGCTCCAAAGTTTGCTTTAAGAGAATCTCCAACAGGTCCTCCAGGGCCGCCTGAACCGGGATAACCAGGCTGACCTCCAGCTCCACCGCGGCCGCCATCCACGGTTATGTAAAAACCTTGAAGATATTGATTGATCACGTTCTGAGGGGCATAAAAGGAAAGCTTTCCACCGTATCCGCCATTGCCGCCATCTCCGCCCGGACCTCCATTTCCTCCAGTTCCTCCGTTGCCGCCAGCACCTGCCCCTGACTTACAGAATCCTGACCAGTCTAATTGGGCAGGTTTTCCTTTTCCTCCTTGCCCGCCATTCCCGCCGTCCTGACCAGAACCACCGGTGATTCCATCCTGCCCCCTTAAATCAAAAGCAGGACGTCCAATCATATCAAGAACCCATAATTCTAATTCAGGTGCACTATTTCCATCGGGGCCTCTGCCGCCTTTGACACCATGTATACCATTTGTCCCTGTAATGCCTACTAGTGTAGTCGAAGTTGCTGCTTGAGGTGGTGTTCCAGGTTTCCCAAGTTTAGCGGGACTGGATTTACTTGGCCTTTCCCATGTGAACGTAACATTCTGGCCAACTGTAATTTTTTCTGCAATTAAAATAAGATAACGCTGAGGTTGCTTTAGGACCACTGTTGTATTGTCCTGTAAATTAATTTCTGTTGCTACCCAATAAGCGGTATCTACATTAATCTGTGTGGTAATACCCGGTACGGAGGCAGCAGTTACTGTTTTAGATGGTAATGGGACTGCTTTCAAAATAGTGGCCTGGCCTCCAACAGGTTGAAGTACGGGTGTGGTTGCCGTGTTCGCTACTTTATACGCCGACTGGAAGTATGCCTGTGTGGTCGTTGCCGCTAAATTAGGATCAGGCTTTGTAAGCCCTGCTTGAGGTATTAAATTACCTGATAAATTAAGTGTTCCAAGGGATGATAGGGAAGTAATTCCCACGGATTCTAGAACTGCTTTGTGATACTGTAATCGGTCCTGGCTTAAAGTTGCGGCTGAAGTGATGGTGTTAGAACGAATTGAAAAGGATTGTAGAGCAACTGGGATAAATTGTGTTCCTAGAGTTGTAGACATGTGATTCCTCCTGAGATAAACAATGTTTAGGCCTTTATCATCCAACAAACCAATGAATGATTAGTAATCAATATTTCTTTAACTATAGAGAGATTAAAAGTTGTGAAGGACTTGATAAAAACCCGATTAACAATATATTTGATAACTAATAAAACTAGACCAATATTTTAGTAAAGGTTTATTTAACATAAAGTATGATAAACCAATGAAGTCAAATGAAATAAGGAAGGAATTCATAGGGGTGAAAAATCGACGAGATTGGTGCGGAAATATGCTGTATATCAAGGCTAGGGAAAAGGAAGAGTTTAAGACCCGGCTATATAGCCGGATTTTTTGTTTTCCAAGAATGTGGATACTCTTTTCCATAAAGTATATGTGATAGAATATAGGTGGTTTGATACAAAATAAGCTTGGGCTTTCTGCAGAAGGGAAAAGTATGAAGAACAAAAATACTCAAATTAATCAAAGGTTATATTACAGCACGGTGGTAGTGGTGATTGCACTTATGCTACTTGGGCTGTTTGTAGGTAATCCACTTCTTCATCATCTTGGACCAGGCTATATTATGCATGGTGTTTTAGTTTTCCTTTGTTCTATTTGTTTATTAATTTATCCTTTATATACGTCACATTTTCTTAGAATTATTATGATCGTCATAGCATCTACATACTTTTATACCATCTTCTTTTTATATCCGAATACCTCGTCTAACTTTATATTTTTATGCTTTATTCCGGCCATTTCAATCTTGTTTTTTGATACAAAACTTTTTCATCTTTCCTTACTATTTAATACTTTGTCAATCATAAGTCTTTTTAGCTATATTGCCCTTGATGATAGAGGGGATCTTTATCCTTATATAAGTAAAGACTTAATCGGTAATATTATTAACTTTTTCGGAAGCCAAGCTACTCTTTATTTTATTTTTTACTTATCGCATGGACGGCTGGAGAAACAGAAGCTCTATTATGAGCAAATTAAACATTCAGAACGACTGAAAACAACTGGGCAGCTCGCTGCTGCTGTGGCACATGAGATTAGAAATCCCTTAACAGTGGTTAAAGGCTTCTTACAGTTATACGAGAAAGATAATACATATATTGAACATAGTAAGCGGCATTTCTCATTAATGATTAATGAATTAAACACGGCAGAACAGGTAATTTCTCAATATCTATCCATTGCCAAGCCCGACAAAGACACTGAAACTGAACTAGTAAACGTAAAGAGTATTCTTCAAAGTGTAACGGATCTACTTAACACATACGGTCTCCTACATGATAAAAAGCTTGTACTAAGGATGGTTGAGGATTGTTATATCGCTGCGAATACAATTGAATTTAAACAGCTATTAATTAATATCATTAAAAATGCCATTGAAGCATCAAAAGCCGGTGATGTGGTTATAGTTACCGCTGAGGGTAAAAGGGACTTGGTTGAAATTAAAGTAATTGATAGTGGACAAGGAATGTCAAAGGAAGAAATGGATTCTCTTGGTACACCATTTTACTCGTTAAAAAGTAAAGGAACGGGCCTAGGGATGATGATTTGCTTTAACATTGCTACAAAGTATAAAGGAACCATCGACTTTGATAGCGTAAAAGGTAATGGAACAACGGTTACGATTCGGTTTCCAGCCACAAAATGCAGGGGTCAGTCCCCCACTGCTTTAACGTAGTGGGGGACTGACCCCTGATAAATAGACGGAGAAATTTCGCTTAATTAAAAATTATCCTTAAAAATACCTTTAATAGACGGAGATATTCCGCCTATTGACTTGAAAAGTGTCAAAATGAGGGGTTTTGCTTTGCATAGTCGGAAAACCTTGATTAAGTCCGTATAATTGTGTAAAAAGAAAAAGGGGTCAAATTAATTCCTTTTGTCAACAATGTTATCAGCGACGA
>NZ_VEED01000023.1:0-45888 GCF_007678255.1 Bacillus sp. X1(2014)
CCGGTAGTTCAGTTGGTTAGAATGCCTGCCTGTCACGCAGGAGGTCGCGGGTTCGAGTCCCGTCCGGACCGCCATTTATATTGTAAAATGAGTACGAAACAAGGTTTCGTCTTTTTTTATGCCCTTTTTTGCTCAATTGTAAAAAATCAGGTAAACTACATATGAAATAGGACCCTTAGGAGCAATCCTAAGGTTTTTTTGCAGATAAATAAGGTAAAATGAAGATATGTGCCACGATGTTAAAATAAAAAGGTGATTGAATGAAACAATTCGAACGAATTACAACGGATTCTGAGGAGACTTCCCAATTTGCCGAAAGATTGGCTGGGTGCTTACAACCAGGGGATGTCATAGCACTGGAAGGTGATTTAGGTGCAGGAAAGACAACCTTCACAAAGGGGTTGGCTAAAGGCTTAGAAATTAAGAAAACCGTCAACAGCCCGACATTTACCATTATTAAAGAATATAAAGGAAAATTGCCATTATATCATATGGATGTCTATCGGGTTGCGGATGCCTTTGAAGACCTTGGATTTGATGAGTACTTTGAAGGGGACGGAGTGACGGTAGTGGAATGGGCTCATTTGATTGAAGAGCAGCTTCCCGAGGAAAGATTAACCATCTTCTTGTATCGTGAAGAAGGGGACCAAAGACGAATGGTTTTCAAACCACAAGGAAAAAGATATGAGCAATTATGTAAGGAGACATTTTCATGACCATATTAGCGATTGATACTTCTAATTATGCATTAGGAGTTGCGCTTTTAGAAGAGAACCAAGTAATTGGTGAATATATCACCAATTTAAAAAAGAACCATTCAGTTCGAATTATGCCTGCTATTCAAACACTAATGAAAGATTGTGAGCGGGTGCCGGCTGATATAACGAAGATTGTGGTAGCCAAAGGACCAGGCTCCTACACAGGAGTTCGAATTGGGGTTACCATTGCTAAAACGTTAGCCTGGACCCTAAACATACCACTTGTCGGTATTTCGAGCCTTGAAATCCTAGCAGCAGGTGTCAGCCGTTATTTTGATGGCTATGTATCGCCTCTATTTGATGCCAGAAGGGGACAAGTGTATACGGGATTATATCAAAATCATGGCAGTGAATTCCTAACGGTTCAAGAGGATGGCTTGGTCATGTTAGCGGATTGGGCAGAGTCTCTAAAAGGAGCAGGTAAATCAATCTTATTTATCGGAAATGATGTATCACTCCATCAAGCAACAATCGCTGACCATTTGGGATCACAGGCTGTTTTTGCAGCCATTACGGAACATAACCCTCGTCCATCTGAGCTTGCCTTTCTTGGCAAGGATAAACCTGGAGAGGACATACATTCTTTTGTTCCAAATTATATCCGTTTAGCTGAAGCAGAAGCGAAATGGTTAGAAGCGAAAGGAAAAATATGAAATGGATAGGAATAGAGAGTTATGGTAGATTCATTCGTTTTTCGTAACATGAGGGAAGAGGATATTGACCAAATCTTAGAGGTAGAGCATGCATCCTTTACTACTCCATGGAGTCGTGAAGCTTTCTATAATGAATTACACAATAATCGATTTGCTGTTTATATTGTTTTAGAAGAAAATAATAAAATTCTTGGATACTGCGGGGCATGGATTGTCATTGACGAAGCCCATGTTACGAATGTAGCAATCTTGCCTGAATTTAGAGGCCGGAAACTGGGGGAAGCTATATTGCGAAAAATGATGTCAGTAGCCCGGGAGATGGGAGCAAAGAGCATGACACTTGAAGTGCGTGTGTCCAATCATGTGGCACAATCTCTATATCGAAAGCTAGGCTTTCAAAATGGAGGAATTCGTAAAAATTATTATTCTGATAATCAGGAAGATGGTTTAGTGATGTGGGTAAATTTATGATAAAAGATCAATGGATTATGGGAATTGAAACAAGCTGTGATGAGACTGCTGTCGCAATCATTAAAAATGGACGTGAAATTGTTGCGAATGTTGTGGCATCGCAGATTGAAAGTCACAAACGTTTTGGTGGTGTTGTCCCGGAGATTGCTTCCCGCCACCATGTTGAGCAAATTACTATTGTTACGGAGGAAGCATTAAAACAAGCAAATATTACATTTGCCGAGATAGATGCAATTGCTGTCACAGAGGGACCTGGGCTAGTCGGTGCCCTGTTAATCGGGGTGAATGCTGCGAAGGCATTATCTTTTGCGCAAAATAAACCATTAGTTCCCGTTCACCATATTGCCGGACATATTTATGCAAATCGGCTGGTAACCGAAATGAAATTCCCGCTCCTTGCTCTCGTCGTTTCAGGCGGGCATACCGAGCTGGTGTATATGAAGGAACATGGTCATTTTGAAGTGATTGGGGAAACAAGGGACGACGCTGCAGGGGAAGCCTACGACAAGGTAGCGCGTACATTGAATATGCCGTACCCTGGCGGACCTCATATTGACCGCTTAGCGCAGACTGGAAATCCGACGATTAACTTACCTCGGGCATGGCTGGAGGAAGGCTCCTATGATTTTAGTTTTAGCGGTTTAAAGTCTGCAGTTATTAATACGGTCCATAATGCTGAGCAACGCGGTGAGGTGATTGCCCCTGAAGACTTGGCTGCAAGCTTTCAAGACAGCGTCATTGAAGTGTTAGTCACTAAAACAGAAAAAGCTGTCGCGGAGTACGGTGTGGAGCAAGTTTTAGTTGCCGGCGGGGTTGCCGCAAATAAAGGACTTAGACAGGCGTTAGAGAAGGTTTTTTCACAGAAACCTGGGATTGAATTAGTTATACCGCCATTATCGTTATGTACAGATAATGCGGCAATGATTGCTGCGGCGGGCAGTGTGATGTTTGAAAAGGGAATTCGAGCAAATTTGACGTTAAACGCCAATCCTGGGCTTGATATTGAATTATATAATTAATAACTCTTCTGGATAAGAAGAGTTTTTTTGTTGATAAGATTTTTTAAAAAATCATAAAAATCATCATAATTGTGGATAAGTGGCCTTTATTCTGTGTATAATGTGGATAAGTAGGGTTATTATTGTGGATATTGTGGAAAAGTGAAAAAAGCATTGAAAATACTTTGTTTACAATGTGAATAAGCTTGTGGAAAAGTGAATAATTTTTTAAAAAAGTGCATTTAGCGAATGTTGTCGATATATGTCTTATTAGAAAGAAAAAAACCGAGCACTGCTCGGTTTTTACTCTGCCAGCTCCGCCCATGCTTCCATTAGTTGCTCGAGTTCCGCTTTGGCTTTTTCATTTTTTAAGTTGATTTCTAATACTTTTTCATGATTTTGAAAGATATCGGGATCACATAGTTGCTGGTCGAATTCCTGAATTTGTTCTTCCAGTTCTTCAATTCTTTGTTCCACTTCTTCTAATTTTCGTTTGCGCTGGCGTTCTTGTTTTTTACTTTCCTTATCCTGTTGATAAGTATTTTTTTCAAATGCCTCTGTTTGTACAGCCCCTTTTTGAAAATCCGCTAGCGCTAGGGCAACAAGCTCTTCCTGCTCCAATTTCTTCTCTACATAATAATCATAATCCCCTAAATACTCTGTACTGCCATGGCGGCTCAGTTCTAAGACCTTTGTGGCAATTCGGTTAATAAAATACCTGTCATGTGAGACAAAGAGTATCGTGCCAGGGTAATCGATTAATGCATTCTCAAGAACTTCCTTGCTATCTAAATCCAAATGGTTGGTAGGCTCATCCAAAATTAAAACATTGGCTTTTTCCAACATTAGCTTAGCTAAAGCAAGTCGAGCTTTTTCCCCGCCGCTTAAGGTGGAGACAATTTTTAAGACATCATCACCGGAAAATAAGAAATTACCAAGAACTGTTCTAATCTCTTTTTCGTTTTTTAACGGGTAATCATCCCAGAGCTCATTCAAAACACGCTTGTTGGAAGTTAATTCTGCCTGTTCCTGATCGTAATATCCGATGGAAAGGTTTGTTCCATAGAGAATGGTTCCGTCTAAGGCAGGAAGTTTTTTAATAATGGTTTTTAATAAGGTTGATTTACCGATTCCATTGGGGCCCACTAAGGCAATGCTTTCTCCTTTATAGGCGCGAAAAGAAATGGCTTCTGAAACCTTTTCCCCCTGATAACCGACAGCAAGGGAATCAACTGTTAACACGTCATTGCCGCTTTGTTTTTCAATCTCAAACGAGAAAGTTGCCGACTTTTCATCCCCTAGAGGGCGATCCATCAACTCCATCTTCTCTAACTTTTTGCGACGGCTTTGGGCACGTTTGGTCGTTGATGCACGTGCTAAATTCCGGTTGATAAAATCCTGTAGATCCGCCACTTCCTGCTGTTGTTTTTCAAAAAGCTTTAAATCACGTTCATAATTTGCCGCTTTTTGATCTAGGTAGGAACTATAGTTGCCTGTGAAGCGTTGGATTTGCTTGCGGGAGACCTCATAGACCTGCGTAACCACTTTATCTAAAAAATAGCGGTCATGGGAGACAATTAAAATAGCCCCGTGATAACTTTGCAAATATTGCTCCAGCCAGGAAAGTGTATCTATATCAAGATGGTTGGTCGGCTCGTCCAATATTAAGATATCAGGCTTGGTTAATAGCAGCTTACCAAGAGCAAGCCGCGTTTTCTGCCCGCCGCTTAAGCTGGATATCATTAAGGTCTTGTCTGGAAAATTTAACCCATGAAGGACCGAACGGAGCTCTGCCTCGTATTGATATCCACCCTGCTCCTTAAATTTCACTTGAAGATGGTCGTACTCTTTTAAGATTCTCTCGTATCTTCCATTGTCTTCAAATACATGGGGGTCGGCCATTTGTTCTTCAAGAGTTCGGAGTGACTTTTCCATTAAACGCAGTGGTTCAAAAACAGTCAGCATCTCGTCCCAAATCGACAAAGTGGATTCTAAACCAGTATTTTGTGCTAAATAGCCAATCATTACTTCTTTTGGCTTGATGATTTCACCGCCATCATGCGACAAGTGGCCGGCAATAATCTTCAATAATGTCGATTTTCCTGCCCCGTTGCGCCCAACTAGAGCCACACGGTCTCGGGTTTGTAATTCTAATTTAATATTCGATAAAATAAGGTCAGCACCATAATATTTTTGTAGTTGATTAACCTGTAACAAAATCATTCTTATTCACCTCTATATATAGGTTTAGTGTACCTTATTCCCCGTATGTCGGCAATAAACTGCGATGCAGATTAGGTGGCTCAAAGTCTTAAAATCGACAAAAACCTTGATTTTCGTTCAAAGTTTCACAGACAGATAAGGAAAAATAGTGTATGATTTGAAGGGAGGATTTTTTTATATGGCAGAATTTACGCATTTTAATGAAGAAGGCCGAGCAAAAATGGTCGACGTCAGTGATAAGCCAGAAACGGCACGGACGGCACTTGCTCATTCCAGCATTACTGTAAGGAAAGAAATTTACGATAGAATTACGAATAACGAAATTAAAAAAGGCGATGTCTTAGCAGTGGCTCAGGTAGCTGCAGTCATGGCAGCAAAGAAGACGTGGGATTTGATTCCGATGTGTCATCCGATTCCCTTAACAGGGGTTAATATTTCTTTTTCCTGGGAACAGGAATCTGAAGAGAATTATCGTTTAAATATTTCTGCTGCCGTTAAAACCAAGGGGAATACAGGGGTGGAAATGGAAGCGTTAACAGCTGCTTCTGCGTGCGCTTTAACGGTTTATGATATGTGCAAAGCCGTTGATAAAGGTATGGTAATTGGACCCACTTATCTTGTCGAAAAAACGGGCGGTAAAAATGGTGATTTTAAGAGACACGAAAAAGTTAAATGATATTTAACTAAATTATTCATGGGGTGTGGGAGATTATGAGTAATGAAACAATGAAAATACCACAGGCGACAGCCAAACGGCTGCCTCTTTATTACCGATTTCTTAAAAACCTGCATTCTTCCGGTAAGCAAAGGGTTTCATCAGCCGAACTAAGTGAAGCTGTAAAGGTAGACTCAGCCACGATTCGCCGCGATTTTTCTTATTTCGGGGCATTAGGAAAAAAAGGTTATGGGTATAATGTCAATTATTTGATTTCCTTCTTTCGTAAAACCTTGGACCAGGATGAACTGACAAAGGTTGCCTTAATAGGGGTAGGGAATTTGGGTACAGCATTTTTAAACTATAATTTTTTAAAAAATAATAACACGAAAATAGAATGTGCCTTTGATGTGGATCCAGATAAAATGGGGACAACGATCCGCGAGGTCCCGGTTTATCATATGGATGAATTGGAGAAGGTTTTATCTGAGGGAGATATCTCCGTTGCGATATTAACGGTTCCAGCTCCAGTTGCACAGATGATTACTGATCGACTTGTGAGTTCAAATGTAAAGGGGATATTAAACTTTACGCCAGCACGCTTAAATGTTCCTCCACAAATTAGGGTCCATCATATTGACTTAGCAGTGGAACTGCAATCGCTTGTTTATTTTTTAAAGCATTATCCGACGGTGGAATTAGAGGAAGAAGAACAATAAGTAGTTAAGAGCTTTTCACAAAATTTGTGGAAAGCTCTTTTGTGTTGATTAGATATGTATTAAAAATGCGATGGTCCTGACCCCTATTTTGGCAGGTTCATTTTGCTCATAAGTTAAGGAAAGTTAAAAAGAATAGGTCTAAAAGGTCTTTCGCGTTAATCAACGTGAAGGGCCTTTTTTTGAATCATAATTAGGACAACCTAATATTTACATTTGCACTTTACGAGCGTAACAGTGTTATGTTATATTGTTTATGGAAAGGGGTTTTCATTATGAGTGAGGAATTAATCTCAAAGAAAGACCTATTAGAATTAGCGGGAATATCTTATGGGCAGCTATATAGATGGAAACGAAAGGACTTAATCCCGGAAGAATGGTTTGTGCGCAAGTCTACGTTTACAGGACAAGAAACTTTTTTTCCTAAGGAAAAGATCTTAGAAAGAATCGAAAAAATCCAAACGATGAAAGAGAACTTATCCTTAGATGAGCTAGCGGATATGTTCTCTCCTAATGTAGCAAATTTAAATTATAGCAAAGATCAATTAGTAAAACGTAACATTGTTTCGACAACCGTTGTCGATTTTTACTTAGAACAGGAAAAGGGGAGTCTGGATTTTAATTTCACAAGGATGCTAGAAGTGTTTGTATTAGAGAAATTGCTTCAATCGGGTGAAATAAACCTAGAGGAAGGGAAAATGGTCTTGCAGGTGTTAAAGGACCATACAGCATTAATAAAGCAAAAAAGCTGCGAGTTAGTGGTTACTCGGAAGTTGGGGATGTCATCCTGTCTGTTACTCATAAATGCTGAAGAATTTCACTTTGATAGCAGCACGAAGGTTGTCACTGTGCTTTCACTGATGAAGTGCATGGAAGAGATTAAAGCGAAATTATTATAAAGGAGAATGACGATGGATACGAAAAGCAGAGGAGACTTGCTGATTAATGGCTTCGGGGCATCCAACGGGGGGCAGTTCCGCGTTGTTACATTAAATGGCAGAGGGACGATTAACAGCGATTTAGAATGCATGGAACTTGATTGTAATGGTTCAGGTATCCTTAATGGCAATGTTATTTCTGAGAAAGTAAAGGTGAACGGGAATGGGAGGTTCAAAGGGAATCTCGAGGCCCAAAATCTATCGATTGATGGATCTGCACGGATCGACAAAAACCTAACAGTGGAAAAACTAAAGATCTCTGGTAAAGGAACGATAGGCGGCAGGGTCAAAAGTGAGGAAATAAAAATTGAGGGAATCTTTACGGTAAGTGAGGATTGTGAAGCGGAAATCTTTAAAGCAGAATCGCAGTTTACGATTGGCGGACTTCTAAATGCCGACCATATCGACATAAAGATGTTTGGAGAATGTAAAGCAAAAGAAATCGGCGGGCAAACGATTACGGTTAAGCAGAAAGGTTCATCCTTAGTCGGTAATTTGCTTAAATCCTTTTATAAACCACAGCTGGAAGCGGAATTAATCGAAGGGGACAAAATTGAACTCGAAAATACAACCGCCAAAATCGTCCGCGGAAACCAGGTATCGATTGGTCCAAATTGTCAGATTGGCCTAGTTGAATATACAGAGGAATTTTCGATGGAAAAAAAGACCGTAGTTGCTGAATACAGAAAGATTTAAAGGAGGGAAAAGCGAGATGATGGAAAAGAACGGAAATCTTATTATCAATGGATCGGGAAGCTACCCTGGCGGCTGTTATGATAAAATCAGTATCCGCGGGGAAGGGACCATTATGACTGATGTGGAATGTTCGGCTCTCAAAGTATATGGCACAAGTGAAGCTGCCGAAAATGTTAAAACAGGCTCGGTAAAAGTATTTGGTGAAGCTGAGGTCAAAAGGAATATAGAAGCCGAGGATACACTTGTGATGGGGACGATGATGGTCGGCGGCAATGCTCACTTGAAAAAAATTAAGATTTTAGGATTGCTGGAAGTCGGCGATGGACTTACTGGAGATGAGGCAAACATTAAAGGAAGTATTGCGGTGAATGGTGATGTGGAATATGAGACATTTGACTCGAGCGGCGGTTTTGAGATTAAAGGCTTACTGACGGCGGATACCATTAAGGTTGGTCTTCGTTTCGGAGAGAGCAGTGCTGAGGAAATCGGCGGCGGGAAAATAACGGTGAAAAAAAAGAGTAACACACTGCTGCCATTTGGAAAAGAAATCGGGTCTCTTAGTGTGAAAGTTATTGAAGGGGATGACATTTACCTTGAAAATACAAAAGCAGATATTGTCCGCGGTAACAAGGTGAAAATTGGCCCTGGCTGTCAAATTGGAGTGGTGGAATACAGGGACGATTTCACACATAATTCAAAGGCAACGGTAAAAATAACGACAAAGATATAAGGGAGAAATGTGATGGTGACAAAAGAAAGTAAATTAGGATTAGTGGTTGCGGGGCTATTACTGGGGATTTTGATGGCCTCGATGGATAATACGATTGTCGTTACAGCGATGGGAACGATTGTTGGCGATCTTGGGGGACTAGAAAGCTTTGTCTGGGTTGTTTCTGCGTATATGGTCGCTGAGATGGCGGGGATGCCAATATTCGGTAAGCTATCGGATATGTATGGGCGAAAAAGATTCTTTATTTTTGGATTAATCCTGTTTATGGCAGGTTCGGCATTGTGTGGAACGGCTGAAACCATCACACAATTAAGCATTTATCGGGCGATCCAGGGAATTGGCGGCGGAGCACTGGTTCCGATTGCCTTTACCATTATGTTTGACTTGTTTCCTCCTGAAAAGCGTGGGAAAATGGGCGGTCTGTTCGGAGCAGTATTTGGCTTATCGAGTATTTTTGGGCCATTGCTTGGGGCGTATATAACAGACTATATCAGCTGGCATTGGATTTTCTATATTAACATGCCTCTAGGGATTCTTTCACTAATCTTTATTACCATCGCCTATAAGGAATCTCCAATTCACAAAAAACAAATTATTGATTGGTCGGGAGCAGTAACCTTGGTTGGAGCGGTTGTTTGTTTAATGTTTGCGCTTGAACTTGGGGGACAGAAATATGACTGGGATTCTACGGTGATTTTGAGCTTGTTTGGTGGATTTGGGCTTTTGTTTTTAATCTTTTTATTTGTGGAGACTAAAGCGAAGGATCCGATTATATCCTTTTCGATGTTTAGGAACCGCTTGTTTGCAGGCAGTACGATTGTCGGCTTATTTTACGGGGCAGCATTTATGGCAGCAACGGTGTACATTCCGATTTTTGTGCAAGGGGTGTATGGCGGAACGGCCACCAACTCTGGGTTGATATTATTGCCAATGATGCTCGGTTCGGTCGTTACTGCACAAGCGGGCGGTTTCTTGACGACAAAGATGAGTTACCGAAACATCATGTTTATCTCCGGAGTGATTTTGATTGTCGGCTTATTGTTATTGAGCACGATTTCACCGGATACAAAGAGAGCGGTATTGACTCTTTACATGATAATTATCGGTTTAGGGGTCGGCTTTTCCTTTTCAGTGTTAAGCATGGCTGCGATTCATCCGTTTGGAATCGAACAAAGGGGCTCTGCCACATCAACCAGTAACTTTATACGGTCCTTAGGAATGACGATCGGGATTACCATTTTTGGTACGATTCAACGAAGTGATCTTAAGGAAGGATTGGAAAATGCTTTTGCAGGAATGGGACTGATGCCAAAGGGACAGAGTTTCGGGGATTCTCGTGCGTTATTATCGGAGGAAGCGAGAAAACTAATTCCCTCACCATTTCTCGACAAAATCACAGATGCACTCTCAAGTTCGATCGTCCACACCTTCACATGGGCACTCGTCCCAGCAGGTTTAGCTTTCCTATTTATCTTTATCCTCGGGAAAGAGCGGATGGTCATTAACAAGGGGAAAGTGTCGAAATAAGTGTTTTAAAAATAGTATTGTGTCCTCTTTTTTGAGATTTTCAAGTTGTGATTGGTTCTATCAGCGAATTTACTTATCCAATCAGCGAATATGAGGGTTTAATTGGCGAATTTGGACTTCCAATCAGCGAATTGTAAAAAGGTGTCAGGCACATGTGAAGGAAGAATTCACATGGTGCCTGACACCTTAATTTTTTTTCTGATTCTTTTTCTTTAACTGATCTTTGTATTTGAAGTGAAAAATGATCATTTTAAGGCCTGAGCCAAAGTCAAAGGTGGCTAATAGGATAAGGAGATAGCTGAAAAACCCCCAGCCGCTACTTTGAACATGATCAATGGCGAAGTAGGTAAATAACCCGCCAAGAAGAAAGTAAATCAATCCGGAAAACAATGGTGAACGTCTCATAGAAATCCTCCGATAAAGTTTTGAACGGCCTCGGCTTGTCTTTGCAGTCGTTCAATATCGTCTTTATATATAGACTGAACCAAGACAACCATGGTATTCATCGCGACATGGGCAAATATTGGCACGAAAATGGATTTAGTCATGACATAAAGAAAAGCGAACGTAAAGCCCATCGCGGAATAAAGCAAAATGTGCTGGAATTCCATATGTGCTGCAGCGAAAATGACCGAACTAATAAGTGCAGATATAAAGAAATTATAGCGATTATGAAGCGATCCGAAAATGATTTTGCGAAAAACGATTTCCTCTAAGATGGGTCCAATGATACTCGTAACAATAATCGCTAAAGGAAAAGCCTCGATAATCTTAAGAATACCCTTTGTGTTTTCAGAACCCATTTCCACCCCTAATAGGTTCTCAATGATTGCCGCAACATACTGGGCAAAGAGAGCAAGGAAGATTCCGGCAAAGGCCCATATCACTGAATGACCAATTGAACCTTCCTTCTTGCGGAAGCTGTGATCGTTCATTTCCTTCCGCAGCAGTAAAAGAATGATTAATAAGGCAATTGTAAAACTAGCGAGGAGCCATGAAGGAACCGCAAGGCTTTGGTTAATCCCAAAATATTTAAATCCATACAAAAAGAGTGGTACACCGATTAAACTGGAAAACTGCATGGCGATGTAAACAATTATGATCATCCAATAATTCCGTTTCAAATATCTAGTCCCCTTTAGATTCCATTTTATAAATTTTGCAAAATAGGTCATTATAATCATCCAATTTCAAGGATGCCAAATCGCTTAAACCTTAATCTATACTATTCTTCATTCTACTCTTAAAACCAGGATTGTTTCAATTTAGAAAGCTTTTTAAAAAATAGGTATAGAATATTGTGTCTTTCAAATACTTAATAAGGTTGTCAGAAGGATCATTAGACGGTTTCGCTTTTCAATTTTTTTTGTAAAATTTTATGCTTCACACTTGCAAAAGATTTTGAGATTCATTATTATAATAATTGTGTTAGCACTCATTAATAGAGAGTGCTAATAAGTCAGAATTACATATATCTTTGAGGAGGTTGTTTGATTTGTTAAGACCATTAGGTGATCGTATTATCATTGAGCTTGTTGAATCAGAAGAAAAAACTGCAAGCGGGATCGTATTACCGGATTCAGCGAAAGAAAAGCCTCAAGAAGGAAAAGTTGTTGCCGTTGGTACTGGTCGCGTACTTGAAAGCGGAGAGCGTGTAGCACTAGAAGTTTCTGTAGGTGATCGTATCATCTTCTCAAAATACGGCGGTACAGAAGTTAAATATCAAGGTACTGAATACTTAATCCTGCGCGAATCAGATATTCTTGCAGTCGTTGGCGCTTAATTAGAAAAAATGCAGCGCCCTTTAAAAACTAATACGAGGGCGTTCGTGCCTGACAAATAGATAAGTTTACAATAAACAGTTAAACAATATGAGGAGGTTTTTAAACAATGGCTAAAGAGATTATGTTTAGTGAAGATGCACGCCGCAAAATGCTTAGTGGTGTTGATGCTCTAGCAAATGCAGTAAAAGTTACTCTTGGACCTAAAGGGCGCAACGTGGTTCTTGAGAAAAAATTCGGTTCACCACTAATCACAAATGACGGTGTAACAATTGCAAAAGAAATCGAATTAGAAGATGCATTCGAAAACATGGGTGCAAAACTTGTTGCTGAAGTAGCAAGCAAAACTAACGATGTTGCCGGTGACGGTACAACAACTGCAACTGTTCTAGCTCAAGCGATGATTCGCGAAGGCTTAAAGAACGTAACTGCTGGTGCGAACCCAATGGGTATCCGTAAAGGAATCGAAAAAGCTGTTGCAACTGCTGTTCAAGAATTAAAAGCAATTTCTAAACCAATCGAAAACAAAGAATCAATCGCACAAGTTGCTTCCATCTCTGCAGCTGACGAAGAAGTAGGCCAATTAATTGCTGAAGCAATGGAGCGCGTTGGCAACGACGGCGTTATCACTATTGAAGAATCTAAAGGTTTCACAACTGAATTAGATGTAGTAGAAGGTATGCAATTTGACCGTGGTTACACTTCTGCTTACATGGTAACTAACACAGATAAAATGGAAGCTGTTTTAGAAAATCCTTATATCTTAATCACTGATAAGAAGATTTCTAGCATTCAAGAAATCCTACCAGTTCTTGAGCAAGTCGTTCAACAAGGCAAGCCGCTATTACTAGTTGCTGAAGATGTTGAAGGTGAAGCACTTTCTACTTTAGTAGTTAACAAGCTTCGCGGAACATTCAATGCTGTTGCTGTTAAAGCTCCTGGCTTTGGTGACCGTCGTAAAGCAATGCTTGAAGATATCGCTGCATTAACTGGCGGTGAAGTGATCACTGAAGAGTTAGGCCGTGAACTTAAAACTACACAAATCGGCTCTTTAGGCCGTGCGGCTAAAGTTGTTGTAACAAAAGAAAATACAACAATCGTTGAAGGCGCAGGAGATACTAATGAGATCGCTGCACGTGTGAACCAAATCCGTGTTCAATTAGAAGAAACTACTTCTGAATTTGACCGTGAAAAATTACAAGAGCGTTTAGCTAAATTAGCTGGCGGTGTAGCAGTAATCAAAGTTGGTGCTGCAACTGAAACTGAATTAAAAGAGCGCAAACTTCGTATCGAAGACGCTTTAAACTCTACTCGTGCTGCAGTTGAAGAAGGTATCGTATCCGGTGGTGGTGTAGCCCTTCTTAACGTATACAGCAAAGTAGCTGAAATCCAAGCTGAAGGCGACGTAGCAACTGGTATCAACATCGTATTACGTGCGATGGAAGAGCCTGTCCGCACAATCGCTCACAACGCTGGCCTTGAAGGATCTGTTATCGTTGACCGCTTAAAGCGCGAAGAAATCGGCACTGGTTTCAACGCTGCAAATGGCGAATGGGTAAACATGATTCAAGCTGGTATCGTTGACCCAACTAAAGTTACGCGTTCTGCATTACAAAATGCTGCATCTGTAGCGGCTATGTTCTTAACAACTGAAGCAGTTGTTGCAGACAAACCAGAACCTGCTGGCTCAGGCATGGGTATGCCTGATATGGGCGGTATGGGTGGAATGGGCGGCATGATGTAATTAGGGTTTCAAAGCCTTGTTATATCAACGTCTAAAATGATAATATGCTTTTCTTGTCCTCGGATTTGTCCTCGTTTTATAAAAACACGGCAACCTATGACATAAAAGCTAACTATAGGAGAAGGTCTTTCATCAGTTTGCTAAACTGTTGGGAGGCCTTTTCTTCCATATTGGCGGTCATATGAGCATCTTTTACAGCTAGAAAAACACGGAGACCTTACCAAGAAGTCCATCATCTTATCCCTTTAGAGTTTCAAAATGAATTTGAATGCTCTTTGGATTGTATTAGCAATTTGACGGTCTTGTGCAGTCGAGATCATGACTGCTTGCATTACGGTGTACAGGAAGAAAGAGAAGTAATTCTTGGGAAGTTGTTTGATGAACGAGTAGAGTCTTTAGCAAAGTCGGGGATAATTATTACTAAGGCTGAGCTTTTTAACATGTATAGAAAAGAAGCTAATCAAGATGATGAAGAATAAAAAGCGTGCAGTTGTGGAAGAACTACACGCAAAAAACAAAAACAACGTTTGTGGTCTACAGGATTTTTTACAATCACAAAATGATATTGGTACCCTTGATTTTTGAACTGCCCATGAAGTAGACAGTGGAAATAAACGATACTAGGCGGCTTTATCCCTGTATTCTAAGGGGTTAAGGCCGTTTAGACTTATTATAGGGAATTTTCGACACGTTTCATTTTATTCCTTTCGACAACTTTATGAACGAAAAGCTCTTTTTAATTGATTTTCTCGAAAATTTCCATCAAGTATAAAATATATGCCAAAATACCTAGAGGAGTTATTTAGAAAAAATCGAATTAATTAAGTTGGAAAAAAATGGTAGTTTCCAAGAAGAGACTATATTTTTAAAATACTTTAAGAGGGGGATGAGAAATGAGAAAAAAACTAATGTACATGCTATTAATAATTGTATGTATCCTGGGTGTATCAAACGGTCCTGTAAACGCCGCTGCACCAACCAAAGCCAAAGCAGATGTGGTGAAGGGGACGATTAAAGAGCACGGCCAACCGTTAAAGAATACCCAAGTTATGATTAAGGAACAAGGAACGTTAAAGTGGATTCAGGCGATTACAGACACAAACGGAGCCTTTAAAACAAAGTTGGCTGACGGTACATATACGGTAAAAGGGATCAAGGACAAAAGTAATTCCTGGTATAGTACAAACCAAAGTTTTGTCGTAAGTAAAGGTAAGATTCAAGGTTCAACCGGAGGGGAAATCAACCTTTCCAAAACGAAAAAGGGAAAAACTCCTTCAGAAACATCCGGTAACTTCAACGGTGTTTTAAAGGAAGGAAAAAAGGGCTTAAAAGCAGATTTAATTATCTCAAAATATAATGAATATCAAGAAGATATTTATACAGTATCCTCAAAAGGCAATGGAAGCTTTTCAGCTTCATTACCAGATGGGCAATATTTCCTGTTCGATATAGAAGTGGATCATGGCTCTTATCGCTATCAGTTAGCATTCACAGTCAATGATGGCAAGGTATATGTTGGAGATGAACAGCAAACGAGTATATCCATCACCATCCCTGTCAACAAAATAGCAGGGAAGGCAGCAGACTCTACTACTCCATTAACTGAGGCTACGATTCTTGTAGAAAAACGCCTGGAAGATGATATTCAATTTATTCAAAGTGTGTTAACAAACAAAAAAGGGGAATTTTCGTTAAGGGAATTAGCGGATGGAACCTATAGCATTAGTGTTTATCACCCAACCTTTATTTCAGTAGATCCTATCACCGTTGAAATCGTAGACGGAGCTATTTATATCGATGGGAAGAAGACTCCATTACTTACCATTACTGTTCCCGATATTAACGTAAAAGGAACAGTCTCTGATGGTGTGCAGTCCCTGACGAATGCGTATGTCAATTTTGAATGGCAGAAGTCCGAGACAGATTATTATATGTTCGGGACACCTGTTGACGCAAATGGGAACTTTGAGTATCGATTCCCGGACGGCCAGTATACCATTAGGACTATTGATGAACAAAACCGATTTAATAGGGTTGACATTCCATTTGAAATACGTGATGGAAAACTCCTTCAAAATGGAGAGCCAGCTTCAACTTTAGACATTAACCTGCCGCCTGTTTCCTTCCAAGGGAAGCTTGTCGAATCAGGGACTGCCCTTCAAGGTGCGATTAATGTTGAAAAAATTTCTGAAGACGGAACGACGGAGTACTATGATGGCGTAACAGATGAAAATGGAATCTACTCGATGCGCTTGAAGGATGGCAGCTATCAAGTCACCAACACGTTTCTATTTGATGAAGGCGAAAACCTTCAGTTTAATAAGAAGTTTGAAATTGTTAACGGCAAGCTATTCATCGATGGCAATGAGCAATCCTTACTAGAGTTGCGGATTCCGCCAGTTACTGTGCATGGATTAGTGAAAGATGGAGATACTGCTGTATCATATGGCTTCATGTGGATTAGTTCAGCAGACGGAAGTTACTCTAATGGGAAAAACCTAAACCCGGATGGAACCTTCTCCCTGCGTTTAGCAAATGGGGATTATTCAGTAAAAGAAATTAGTTTAGATGATGGAACCGCAGCGTCTATGGATTTCGCTTTTTCAGTTGTGGACGGGAAGACATATGTGAATGGTCAGGTAACGGATTTGCTTGAGGTTACTGTACCTGCGGTCACGGTGACAGGAACGTTAACGGAAAATGGAAATCCGATCATGGGGAACATGTACATCATGGAAACTGGCGATGCAGATAATCCTGTCCAAGCGGGGGGCTTAACCACTGAGGATGGCAGATTCCAATTCCGCCTGCCAGATGGCACATACAAAGTCTATGATATCTATCTTAATGATGGCACAGCTTACAGTCCTGGCACAGAGTTCACTATCGAATCAGGACAATTATATGTAAATGGTGAACAAGCGGAGCAGCTTGACATTGCTGTTGCCCCTGTAACATTATCAGGTACTGTGTATAATGGGGAAAACCTTGTTACCGATGGTTACGTTGCAATCACTTCTTTGGATGGAAACTGGACAGCCGGTTATCCTAGCTGGATCCAATACGGCCTTTATCAAGGTCGCCTGGCGGATGGGCAATACGAGATTTCAGCAGTGGAAGATTTCCAAAATGGTACTTATTACTTAAATAAACAGTTTACCATCTCAGATGGGGAACTTTTTGTAGATGGCAATGAAGTAAGTTCATTAGATCTAAACCTGGCCGACGGCTGGCAATAAACCACTGGCGGATACTGTAGACTATGGTGAATGGAAGTCTGGTGTCCGTGCACTGGGAATTCTTGTTTCCTCTTCAGGAATAGCAGCTAAACTAGGTTCAGGTCTTGGTGGTGCCATTCCAGTTTGGTTACTTGCTGCTGGTGGTTATGTTGCCCATCAAAAGCAATCCTCAACAGCATTGCAAATGATTTCTTTAAACTACATTTGGCTGCCAATTATTTTAAGCGTAGTAGCCATTCTTATTATGGCTTTTGTCTATAAGTGGGAAAAACCGCATGATGAAATTGTAGCTGAATTAGAAGCAAGAAGAGCACAACGTTAATTAAAAGTTTGATAAAAATTAATTAAATTTCCTGGTCTCTTCAATTTAGTGTCCTCGGATTTGTACTCGTCTTCGCTTCTTTTTATTTAAAAATATTGAAGGGAAACTTCAAAAACGCTTATATATTGGTGTTTATTTAAAACCTGTTTCTTTCTATTTTATATAAAAATGAATGGGCGGCATGATGTAAGTCTCTTGAGCCATACATTTGAGAAATAGTTACGGCTATTTTCCCCCCATTTTGAGAAGTCGTCATGTAAATTATTTTTATATCAATAGCAAAAACCACTTCCTAATAAATTAGGGAGTGGTTTTTTAATCTTAATGTCCAGAAGTTATTTTAATACCTGCAGCCCCTGTAATAATACACATAATCAATAGGATTGTTCTTAAACTTCTAGGTTCATTAAAGAAAATCATTCCTGCTAAAACACTTCCAACAGTTCCGATACTGGTCCATATTGCATAAGCAGTCCCCACTGGAAGAGAAGTTAATGACAAAGAAAGAAAATAAAAGCTTAAACTCCCAAAAAAAAGACACCCTACAGAGGGGAGTAATTTTTTAAACCCATTTGCACGTTTCAGGCTTATAACACTACCAATCTCGGCAAATCCGGCAATAAGAAGAAAAAACCAAGCCATTGAATCATCCCCAAACCTTGTATAGATCATTTCATTTCCTTTAATGTTTAGGTTGTGATGGACTAATTTTTATTCCAATTATCCCTAATATCATTAAAGCTACAAAAAATACTTTTAGTTGATTAATAGTCTCTCCCCAAAAAAGTATCCCCGTTACTACTGTTCCCACCGTTCCCAATCCAGTAAAAATGGCGTAACCAGTTCCTAAGGGAATTGAATGTAAAGCTTTTGAAAGTAAAAAGAAACTAAAGATTATAATAACTACCGTTACTATACTAGGTATAATTTTGGTGAATCCGTGTGAATATTTAAGACCAATCACCCAGACAATTTCCAAAAGTCCTGCTATTATGATATAGATCCATGCCATTTTATCGCTCTCTCCTTCGGCGTTGACACTTATTTTTGAACCACGAAGTTCTCCATATATCGATAAATCGCATAAGCTACCCCATTCTCATCATTTTTAAGGGTTGTCGTTGTACAAACAGCTTTTATGACATCTTTCGCATTTCCCATCGCTACACTGTATCCAACTTTCTGGAACATGGATAAATCATTGTTGCTGTCCCCGATTGCCATAGCCTGATCTAAGGAGCCGTTCATCGAGAAGACCAATTTTTCAAGGGACATTCCTTTTGAAGCTCTTTTACTAGTAATTTCAATGTTATGATCAGCAGATGAAACAACCATCAACTCATCAAACTTTTTGAATTGGTTCCATCCTTCCTCTAATTTCTTTTTATCAAAAGAACATGCTATAATGTTATAAAATTCTTCCTCCTGTTTTAAGATATCATCATAGTTTTCAACTAAAACATATCCAAACTGGTCAAATTGCCTTTCCGCTACTTCAACTAATTCTTTCATATCTGTATTCAAATCTGCGCTTTTCAAACTTTGAATCTCATTATGGAAATGTTCTCTTCCCTTTTTAAGAGTATAAATGGCTTTATCAGTAAACACTTCGTAATAATAATTCCTTTCATCTAACCATTGGAGAATAGATTCGACACAATCTTTAGTTATCGTAATAGAAGAAATGCACTTTCCGCTTTTTGAATGAATGGTTGCGCCATTTGTCCCGATTACAAATGGAGAAATCCCGGCTTTTTCACAAATTGTTTGAACGTCAAAATAAGCCCGTCCTGTTGAAATAACTACTTCAAAGCCTTTACCTTGAGCATATTGAATCGCCTTTATATTTTCTTCACTTATTTCATTCTGGTCGTTTAATAATGTTCCGTCTAAATCTATCGCAATGAAATTCATGCTATATAGCTCCTTTTCTCATTCTATCTATTAAATTTTCTTTCTAGCTTTTTTACCTGCTATCAATAAAAATCTAATCAAAAAAGAGAGAGAACTCTCTCATCCGTTTCGATATGTCCTTTTAAGGATTGACTATGCTTGAATCCAATTGATTTCCTCTAATTTTGAATGATTTCTCCATTCCTCTGGAAATGGTTGCTCGCAGACAATCACATCGACTTTTTCTAGAGGACAAATTTTACAAAATGTATCGACACCAATTTTAGAGTAATCCGTTAGCAATACAACTTGCTTTGATACCTCGACCATCTTGCGTGAGACTAATGTTTCATGTAAATGATAATTACTAACCCCACTTTGAATAGAAACACCACCAGCTGAAATGAACGCTTTATCAATATTAAATTGATTTAACATTTGTTCTGTGAGACCGCCGCATATCGATTGCTGCTTTGGATCAATTTGACCACCTAGTAATAGAATTTGTCCTGTAAACTTATTTTGATTGAGCGATTCGGTCAACACAGACGACACAGGAAGAGAATTGGTTAAAATCGTAATGTCTTTTTTATTTTCAATACACTGCGCAAATTCAAGCATGGTTGTCCCTACATCAATGACAATCACATCTCCGTTAGAAATGAGTTCTACTGCTTTTTCACCAACCTTAACTTTCGCTTCTTGATTCACCGTTGTACGCTGTGTGAATGGAGGTTCCTCAAATTCAAAGACTGTTTTAATCGCTCCGCCGTAAACCCTCTTTAAAAGTCCTTTTTCCTCTAATATCATCAAATCGCGTCGAATCGTTTCCTCTGAAACATTATATTGATCAACTAATTCCATAACTTTTACTTTTCCCATTTTGTTCAGTTCTTTTAAAATTTCATTCTTTCTTTCTTCTGGCAATACAGACATATTTCTTCCCCCTACGATCATTAATAATTTATAAAATAATGCATTCTTTCTTCGGTACAAGAATATGAACGCGTGCTCCTTGCTCAAACATTTTCCCTCGGTGGTGAAGATAGTCTACATGGAAGGCTGACAACTCTGTTTCAACTTCATATCTTAAAACATTCCCTGTCATGGTTACATCTTTAACAATTCCTTTAATTCCCCAGTTCGCTTGTAAATCCAAGCTATCCTCTCCAGAAGAAACTAATTGTATAACTTCAGGACGGATAGCGACTTCATTTCCTTTTAATTCCTTACTACGGACAAGTTTATGGAAAACCTCCATGTTACAAACATTATAATTTCCGATAAACTTTGCAACAAATGTATTGATTGGAGTGGTATAGATTTCTGATGGAGAACCAGATTGTACAACGTTTCCTTTATTCATGACAAAGATTCGATCAGACATCGTCATTGCTTCTTCTTGATCATGTGTTACAAAAATAGTTGTAATATCTAATTCCTTCTGTATTCTCTTTAATTCTTTTTGTAAACTTTTTCTAATTTTAGCATCCAGTGCACTTAACGGCTCATCTAATAAAAGTACTTTTGGCTCCATAACCAGGGCACGAGCAAGAGCAACCCTCTGCTGTTGCCCTCCAGATAACTGATGAGGATAAGACTTTTCTTTTCCATTTAAATCGACCATATCAATCATCTTTTTTACTCTTGAATCAATATTTTTTGCCTTCCTCATTTTAAGTCCGTATGCGATGTTATCAAAAACGTTCATATTCGGAAAAAGTGCATAAGATTGAAACACCATACCGACTTCACGCTGACGCGGTGATAAATTAGTAATATCTGTTCCATCAATTAAGATACTTCCTACATCTACATTTTCAAGTCCAGCGATTGAACGCAGTAACGTACTTTTTCCGCAACCACTTTGCCCAAGAAGTGTAACAAATTCTCCTTTGTTCAATGTTAAAGAAATGTTGTTTAAAACGACTTGATTATCATATCCCTTAGTCACTTGATCGATGGTTACGTAGCTCATTAATTTTCACCTTCTAAAGTAGTAGTTTTATGATGATATTGTTTTTTTAAAAACGTAAGAAATCGCTTCTTATTTGATACAACTGAGTTTTTTTCTTTCTTAAACGATAGTTTTAATACGGTCGCAGTTAAAAATAAAATCAATAAATAATATGTGATTACAATTGCACTAGTTAAGTGACCACTGCTGTTTAGTTTGTCTGCAAGATAAATTTGAATCGTTTCAAATCGGCCTCCGACAAGCAAATTTGCAAAAGCAAATTCACCAAATAATAAAGCAACTGATAATAAAGTAGATACTAAAATACCAGACATAATATTTGGAAGTACCACTGTACGAAATGCCTGAAATTTTGAAGCACCAAGTAATTCAGCTGCATCTACAAGTTGGATAGCATTAAGTGTTCGAAGGCTGTTGCGAATACCTTGATACATAAATGGTAGAATGGTTATGAAATAAGCACCAATTAGTATCCACGGTGTCCCGGAAATTTGAAATGGTCCATTTGAATATAGCTTTATTAATCCAACCGCTCCAACAATTGGAGGAATTCCATAAGGAAGCATCGCTATTGCTTGAAGCAAACCTTCCCATTTACTGAAATAGACAGTGACGATAAAGATAGTTGGAAGCATAATAAGGACACTAAGACCTACAGTTACAACAATTAAAAACAGTGTTCTTTCGATAGCATCATAAAACCGTGTATCTTGAAATAAATCACTATACCAATGGATTGTATAACTCTCAGGTAAAATTGAATGATCCCATTTACCAGCAATCGAGAATAAAAATGTTCCGACAAGTGGAATTAATAAATACAAAACTAGTATTCCAACAATCACTTTATACAAGATTTTTGAAGATTTCATCGTAAATCCCTCCTAATGCGACGCATCATTCGTTCGTTGAACCACATTGCCCCAATCATAGTCGATGCTAGAAGAACTCCTAACGCACTACCCAGCTGTGGTTTTAATGTAACGTCACTTGCAACTAAAGAGGCTATTTGCAATGACAATAAGTTATAGTTGCTACCGACCAACGCATAGGCTGTAGCGTAAGCACCCATCGCATTTGCAAACATAATACTAAATGTACCTACAATACTAGGTAAAAGTACGGGTATTCCAATTCGAAGCCAAAATGAAACTTTTGATCCTCCTAATAGTGAAGAAGCTTCTTTCCATTGTTGTTTTATTCCTTGATAAGACGGATAAATTAACATAACAGCAAGCGGAATTTGGAAATAAATATAAACAAGAATTAGTCCTGTCCATGAATATAAATTAAAATCTGCAAACACTTTTAAACCGATCTTGTGAAAAAGTAATGTAAATAATCCATTGTTTCCAAGTAAAATAATATATGAAAATGAAAGGGTAATCCCTTCAAAATTCGAAGTCACATTAGTAAGCATTAGTAATCGATTTTGTACTTTTTGAGAAAACTTAGTAAACGAATAAGCTACAATTACCGCTATAATCACAGAGGTTACAGCTGAAAATAATGAAATAAGAAGGCTGTTTTTAATTCCTTGCATATAAAATTTACTTTTAAATACTGTTAAATATTGATTAATTGTTACGTGAATTCCATCATCTGCATAAAAGCTATTTTTAATCATTGCCACTATTGGCCCAATTTCAAAACCAATTACAAATAGTATAAATGGCAATAAGAGAGCTAATAAGTAAATTTTTTGTTTATTCATTTTTCGCAACACTTCTCGCTCCTCTATGTTTAACAATTTTGGAATTGGTTTAACAATAAGGCAGTTAAACCAATTCCAGTGTTCATTTTATTGATGCATTGAACATTCACTTAAAGGGTAACTTCTTCTTTTAGTCCTGGTAATCGATATGAAATCATTTTATCTGACGGGTTGATATTTAAAAGCTCACAAACAAGTGGTGCAAAAGCTAATTGAGGAATTACCTCACTGTAAACACCTGGCTTAACTTTTGGGCTAATGATAAATAGTGGAACATCACGCTCACCATCAGTTATGCCACCATGGTTGCCGTATTCGCTCATTCCATGGTCAGAAGTTATTAAAATATGATAACCTTCTGAAATCCAAATTGGCAGAAGCTGAGCTAATAAGCTTCCCATTTTTAAAATTTGTTCACGATATTCTTTCGATTCCGAACCATAAATTTCGCCTTTTACATCTACCCCTAGCGGATGAATATATAAAAAGTGTGGATCGTACTTTCTACGCAAAGCTTCTGCATCCATTAGGACATGACTATCTGGATAGTCATCATCCCAATAGAATTTTCCATATTGAATCGCTTTTGACTCGTCATCTTGCTCACGATCTTCAATAAATTGGAATGGTGCACGATTATAAAGTTCGCTTACCCAGTAATACGAAACCGATCCGTTTCTTAAGCCATTTTCTTTCGTTAAATGAAAGAGACTTTTCTCAGTAGATAGACGAACAGCTTGATTAGATGTAATTCCATTCATTGATGCAGGTGTACCAGTTAGTAACACTTCATATAATGGACGAGAAAGACTCGGAAGCTCTGACTTCACTTTATAAAGTGCCGCTTGATTTGTTTCTACTAAATGTTGAATAAATCCAAGTGCTTCACACGCTTTATCGTATCTCATGCCATCAACAACAATAGCGATAACTTTATTTGACATTTACTAACACCTCTTCTTGCCATAATTGTGGTAAAGTAGTAGCAGTTTTTTCCCAAGCTTTTTGATCTTTTACTGGTGTTACATTTTTGTATTCTGCTTTTGGAAGCAATTTGTCTGCTACTTCTTGTGGAAGTTTTACATCACGAATTGGACGAGCAAATCCTTTTGCTAAGTTAATTTGACCTTGATCACTTAAGATATATTCTCTTGTTGCCATCGCTGCATAAGGATGTTTCGCGTACTTATTAATGATCGTTGTATAACCACTTACGACCGAACCTTCTTCTGGAATACATACATCAAATTGGTCTCGGTTGATTTGGCTAGCATAACTAAGTGCATTGAAATCCCAAACAATTGCAACTTCTACTTCGCCTTTTTCAATGGTAGCTGGTTTAGCATCTGTTAGACTAAGACGACCTTGTTTAGCAAGCTTAGCGAAGAAGTCAAGTCCTGGTTTAATATTCGTTTCATCACCGCTGAAAGCCATTGCTGCAGCAAGAACACCCATCTGATTCTGCGCTCCGCGTTGAACATCTCCAATCGTTACTTTGTAATTTCCTTCTAAAATGTCATTCCATGATTTCGGTGGATTTTTCACCAAATTTTTATTAGTAAGAAATGCGATTGTTCCTTGATATCCAACAACCCAATCTCCATTATCATCTTTCGCCCATTTTGGTATTTCACCCCAATGAGAAGTTTTATATGGAAGTGTTAAACCTTTTTGTTCAGCAATTGGTCCAAAAGATATTCCCACATCACCAATATCGGCTGTTGCATTTTCTTTTTCAGATTCCATTTTTGCAATTTCTTCAGCACTCGACAAATCTGTATCACTGTGTTTCAAGGTATATTTATTCGTAACATCATTCCACGTTTCTCCCCAGTTAGCCCATGAATCAGGCATACCGACACTATTAATTGCTCCCTCTTCTTTTGCCTTTTTTTCAATTTCTTTCAGGGTTAACGAACTTGAATCCTTAACAACTGGAGCAGCCTCCTCTTTAGTAGCTCCACAAGCAGCTAATCCTATTACACTCACTCCTAACATCACAGCTTGAATAGACTTGTAACATTTCTTCTTGAATGTGTAATTCATAAAAGTGCGCCTCCATTTAGTGTGGAATTTTTAATGTTAATTACTGTTTGTTACGGGTTAATCATAATCTGACAATGTTAATGCCACATTAATCCAACGTTAAGACTTTGTAAATCAGCTCTTTATTTCTCCAATTCATCATCTTTGTGAAAATGTTGTTTACTATCTTTACGGGTATTGCTCAAATTGAGAGATTTAAATTCTGAAAGGAAAGCTTCGGTGAAGATATTCCCATGCTTGGAAAAACTTATGGTTTTTTTAATTACAAAAAAGCTTTAATTAATTAAATATTCTATTAAAGTAGTCTGTTTATTTATAAGATTGGGTTATATTTATTGTGCTTTCGAGGTAAAGCGTTTTCAAAACGGATAAGTTGTTTTCTTCTAAGGATGATTGTGAAATAGAGCACAGAAGCATGGAAAGCTTAAATAAGCTTTGGAACAATTTTTGGGTCGAAGTAATATTTCTTGAAAAGGGAGAGGTAATCATGGAAACATTGCGTGACAGAGCGTTACAAATCCACCGGGATAAACAAGGGAAATTAGAAGTGAAAGCAAAGGTAGAGATTAATAATGCAAATGATTTGAGCTTAGCGTATTCACCTGGTGTCGCAGAGCCTTGTATGGAAATCTATGAAGATCCAAATAGAGTATATGAATACACGATGAAAGGTAACACCATTGCCGTCGTTTCAGATGGCTCAGCAGTATTAGGGCTTGGGAATATTGGGCCGGAAGCAGCGATGCCAGTAATGGAAGGCAAAGCAGTTTTATTTAAGAATTTTGCTAACGTAGATGCATTCCCTATTTGTTTAAATACACAGGATGTTGAAGAAATAATTGAAACAGTTAAGCACCTTGAACCAACATTTGGCGGGGTAAATTTAGAAGATATTTCAGCTCCAAGATGTTTTGAAATTGAAGAACGCCTGAAAAATGAAACAAATATCCCTATTTTTCATGATGACCAACATGGTACAGCCATTGTAACGGTTGCCGGATTAGTAAATGCTCTTAAACTAGTAAATAAGAAAATGGAAGAAATTAAAGTCGTAATAAATGGTTCGGGTGCTGCGGGTGTAGCAATTGCTCAATTGCTAAATCGTTTTGGTGTGTATGATGTGATTCTATGTGATACAAAAGGTGCCATTTATGAAAATCGTCAATATGGAATGAATCCAATTAAAGAAAAGATTGCTGGACAGACGAATCGTAACAATGCAGAGGGAAGCTTAGAGGAAGTCATCGTCGGTGCAGATGTTTTTGTTGGTGTATCTGTTGCAGGTGCAGTAACAAAGGAAATGATTTTAACCATGAGAAGGGATGCAATTATTTTTGCAATGGCAAACCCTGTTCCAGAAATTATGCCAGATGAGGCAAAAGCTGCTGGAGCAAAAGTAATAGGAACAGGACGTTCAGATTTTCCAAATCAGGTCAATAACGTGCTCGCTTTTCCAGGGATTTTTCGGGGAGCTCTAGATGTTCAAGCAACAGAAATAAATGAAGAAATGAAAAAGGCTGCCGTATACGCCATTTCTTCACTCATTTCAGAAGAAGAACTATCAGAAGACTATGTGATACCTAACCCTTTTGATGCCCGAGTAGCATCTGCAGTAGCAAAAGCTGTTGCAACTGCAGCTGTAGAAACAGGTGTAGCACGGAAATCTTTTGTCACCATGTAACAAAAGTGAATTGGGGTGACAGGCACCATATCCAATTATGGCGGAGGCCATTTTTCTAATTGGATGATTTATGATAAAGGCTGCTTAAAGCTCTTTTATGAGCTTAGCAGTCTTTTGTCATTTTATGCTTAAGTCTTATACATACTAACATTATTGATATAGCTGGAGGAGATTATGAAGAAAGGCAAACTTAGTTTACAAGCCATTATTATTATATTTGTATGCATTGTCGTCGCTTTATCACTTGGAATAACTGATTTCATCATAAGCAAAAGAATTACCGCCAGTGTGGAGGAAACACAGAAAGAAAAATCCCTCCATATTGCAAGGATGATATCCCTAAGCCCACTGGTGATTGATGCTTTAGATGGGAGAACTAGTCATGCGGGTATACAAGAATATGCCAGCCAAGTGAAAGATAAAACAAATGTTAACTTCGTTGTCGTTATGGATATGAAAGGAATTCGGCTTTCCCACCCAGATCCCAGTAAAGTGGGGAAGCACTTCAGGGGAGGAGATGAAGGGCCAGTTCTTAAAGGAAAGGAGTATGTTTCCATTTCAAAGGGAACGCTCGGTCGATCCATGCGAGCATTTACTCCAATAAAGAATTCACATGGAAAACAAGTCGGTGCGGTTGCTGTAGGAATTTCTTTAGAAAACGTTACAAAGGCGGTCCATAAAGGACGGATGGGGATCGTTATAGGGACGTTAATTGGAATCCTCATAGGTGTAATCGGTGCGGTGGGTCTGGCAAGATACATAAAAAAAACCCTTTTAGGACTTGAGCCATTTGCAATTGCTAAGCTGCTTGAAGAACGTAGTTCCATGCTTCAGTCTGTGCGTGAAGGAATCATAGCCATCGACCAAGAAGGGAAAATCACACTTGTGAATAGGGCAGCCAGTAAGCTTTTTACGAGAGCCGGTCTTGAAGAGAATCCTATGGGTATGAACATTGAAGCTTATTTGCCAGAGACACGGTTAACTCGCATTATAAAATCGGGTGAAACCGAATTGGATCAAGAACAAATCCTGAATGGGGTGACCATTTTAGTAAACAGGGTACCGGTGGTTGTGGAGAATAAGCCAGTGGGGGCAATCGCTACATTCCGTGATAAAACCGAAGTCCGGTTGTTGGCCGAACAGCTCACAGGTGTGCGTAACTATGCGGATGCTCTCCGTGCCCAGGCGCATGAATTCATGAACAAACTTCATGTCATTCTTGGCCTGGTTAGAACTGAACAATATGATACACTTGCTAACTATGTGAGTGAAACGGTTAACCACCGTGAAACAGAAATGGGCTTTGTAACGGAGAAGATTAAAGATCCTGTTCTTGCTGGATTTTTAATTGGCAAACTAAGCTTTGCCAGAGAATGGGGTGCTTCTTTATCTTTTGATTGTGTAAGTGAACTTCCCAAGCCTGCAAACTCGGACATCACACATGAGTTGATCACAATCATTGGAAATCTTCTCGATAATGCAATGGAGGCAATTGCGGACAGTCCATACAAAAAAGTCGACCTTAAACTTGACTATGCAGAGGATATTTTAACGATTGAGGTTAAGGACACAGGGATGGGAATCACGAAATCACTCCAAAATAAAATCCTGGATAAAGGCTTCTCTACGAAAGGGGACAACCGCGGGTTCGGGTTATATCTTTTGGCACAGGCAATTGAAAGACTGGAAGGAGACATGATTATATCGTCCAAGCCTGGAAAGGGAACAAATTTTGCCGTGTATATACCTTATAAAGCAGAGGATGAATAGAATGATTAATGTTATGATTGTCGAGGATGACCCGATGGTAGCAGAAATAAATAAACAATATCTTGCTAAAATTGATGGGTTCCGGTTAGCTGCAACAGTCAATTCAGTAGCTGAAGCCATTCTATTTTTGGGAAAGAATGATATTCAGCTCATTCTTCTGGATATTTTTATGCCGGGAAAGCAGGGCCTAGAGCTGTTAGCGTACCTTCGGAAAAATGACCTTGAAATTGATGTCATCATCATTTCAGCGGCCACAGATCTTGAACGAATTAAGAAGGCATTAAGGTATGGTGTTGTCGACTATTTAATTAAGCCTTTCGAGTTTGAACGGTTTAACGCTGCACTTGCTGCTTACCTTGAGCAAACTCGGTTTATTGATAAACAGGATTCCGTTAGTCAGCAGGAGCTCGATCACTTACTTTTGCACAGAGACGAAGCTGTTGTAGCTGAAGAACTGCCCAAGGGGTTAACGAAGGATACCTTAAAGCAGGTGTGGGATGCAATTCATGGATTGAAGGACGGGCCTTTTTCCACTGATGAAGTAGCAAATGTTGTAGGAATATCAAGGGTTTCGGCAAGAAAATATCTGAATTTCTTAAAGGACTTAGGAATTCTGGAAGTCAAGGTTATTTATGGAACGGTCGGTAGGCCAGTATACCAGCATGAATATAACAAATTTAAAGAGCATTTAATAAAAAATTTTCTGTAAGCAGTTTTTGAAACTGCTTACTTTTTTTATTTACAAAAAGAATTATTAAACTTTCATAATCTATGAAAACGGTTTAATGGGGAATATGATAGACAAGTAGCAAGACAAAGGAGGATATAAAAATGCAAATTCCAATAAAGAAAACGCTTGATAAAATTCCAGGCGGTCTCATGGTTGTTCCACTTTTTTTAGGGGTATTAACAAATACATTTTTTCCGCAAGTTTTACAAATTGGAAGTTTTACAACAGCTTTATTCAGTAAAGAAGCTTCATCAACCATTTTGGCATGTTTTATGTTTTTAATTGGTTCACAAATTAATTTCAAATTAGCACCAAAGGCATTAAAAAAAGGTGCAATTTTATTAACAGGAAAATTTATCGTGGGTGCTGGTATTGGTTTAGCTGTAGCAGCGATTTTTGGTCCCGCCGGAATACTAGGATTAACACCATTAGCCATCCTTGCAGCGTTGTTAAATGCTAATGGCGGGTTATATGCATCTCTTGCTTCATCGTATGGTGACGAAACGGATGTAGGCGCATATGCGTTATTTTCTTTAAAAGACGGTCCATTTTTCACATTAGTGGCATTAGGTGCATCCGGCCTTGCCACCATTCCTTTTCAAACACTTCTAGGAGTATTAATTCCAATCGTAATTGGAATGATTTTAGGAAATATTGATCCTGATATGAGAAAGTTCCTTGGAAGCAGTAAATTATTATTAATCCCATTCTTCTCATTCCCATTAGGTGCCGGAATGAATCTTTCAACGATTGTAAAAGCTGGGGGGCCTGGGATATTACTAGGATTAATTGCTGCCTTCACTGGAATTGGAGCTTACTTTCTATTGAAGTTATTTAAAGAAAATCCTATCGTTGGTTTAGCGACAGGGTCAACTGCAGGTAATGCGGTAGCTACACCAGCGGTTGTGGCAGCAGCAGATCCAACCTTAGCTGCAGTAGCATCTTCAGCCACTGCACAAGTTGCAGCTGCATGTGTTATTTCTGCCATCGTCTGTCCGATTATTGTGAGCTATGTATTTAAACGGTCCGGGAAGAAAAAATCGAAACCTTCGATTGCAAGGGCAGCCTGATTAAAAGTAACGTAAATTTTATAAACATAAAAAAGGTAGAAGATAGAACAAAGCAGTCAGAAGGTTTTTACTGTCTGCTTTGTTTAATTACAAAACAGGATCATTAAATTAAAAAACCTAGTGTGATAGGGAGAATGTTATTAACATAGATAGGTAACAAATCTATGTTCCGGTATTGTCCGAATAGCTATTTTAAGATAGAAAGAAGGAAACACCACACCATGAATGTACCTGAGAATGTTATTATTACAACTTTAAAAGGAAAAGAAGTTCTTACTAATCCTTTTTTAAATAAAGGAACGGCTTTTACGAAAGAGGAAAGGGAAGACCTTGGACTTGACGGTCTGTTACCTTCCCAAGTGCTTTCCCTTGATGAACAAGTAAATAGGGTTTATGAACAATATTCGATGCGAACTACGAATCTATTTAAACACGGTCTTCTTTATGATTTATATAACCGCAATGTTGTTCTGTTTTACCGATTATTGAAAGAACACCTAGCAGAGATGCTTCCAATTATCTACACTCCTACTGTCGGTGAGGCGATCCAGTCATACTCTCACAGCTACCGCCGCCCGGGTGGCTTATATCTTTCAATTGATGATCCTGAGGGCATTGAAAAGGCATTTTATAATCTTGGACAGCCCAAAAACGACATCGATTTAATCGTCGTTACCGACTCTGAAAGCATTTTGGGTATTGGGGACCAAGGGGTAGGCGGAATTAATATTGCGATTGGTAAACTTGCCGTATACACAGCGGCAGCTGGTATTGATCCTAGCCGAGTTCTGCCAATCGTGCTAGATGTTGGTACGAACAATCAGGCTTTGGTTGCCGATCCTATCTATATTGGCAACAAATTCGCCCGTGTCCGTGGTGAGCGTTATGATCAATTCATTGATTTATTCGTTCAGACTGCAAGAAAGTTCTTTCCAGAGGTTCTTATTCACTGGGAGGACCTTGGCAACGTGAATGCTCGTAAGATCATGGACAAATACGGTGACAAAATCCTTACCTTCAACGACGACATCCAGGGAACAGGTGCAGTGACCCTTGCTGCTTTGATGTCTGGATTAAAAGTAACAGGAACTGCTCTGAAGGACCAGCGTATTGTTGTCTTCGGACCAGGGGCTGCTGGCATCGGTATAGCTGACCAAATCTCTGATTCCATGGTTCTTGACGGACTGACTAGAGAAGAAGCCTATGACCGTTTCTGGACAATTGACTATCGGGGGTTATTAACGGATGAAACACCAGACGTCCTAAACTTCCAGAAGCCTTATGTAAGAAAGGCGGATGAAGTCAGAGACTGGGATAAGAATGAGGACGGGCTTATTTCATTAATGGAAGTTGTTCAGAAGGTGAAGCCAACCATCCTGATTGGTACTTCTGGACAAGCCGGTGCCTTCACCGAGGAAATTGTAAAAGAAATGGCCAAACACGTTGAGCGTCCGATCATCTTGCCAATGTCCAACCCGACTGCATTGACTGAAGCAGTGCCGGAAAACCTGATGAAATGGACAGATGGCAAGGCTCTAATTGCCACCGGCAGCCCGTTTGCCAATGTGGAATACAACGGTGTTTCCTATGAAATTGGCCAGTCAAATAATGCATTTGTCTTCCCGGGTCTGGGCCTTGGAGCCATTGTGGCAAAAGCTGAAGTGATCTCAAAAGGAATGTTCGCAGCAGCTGCCTATGCGGTTGCAAGAATGTCTGACGTCAGCACACCTGGAGCATCCCTGCTGCCATCCATTGAAAAACTACATGAAGTGTCAAAATATGTAGCCATTGAAGTCGTTAATGCGGCGATACACGAAGGAATTGCAAGAGTGGATATCCAAGATGTTGAGACTGCTATTGAAGAGGCTATGTGGAAACCTGAGTATAAGGAAATCAAGAGTGTAGGGATTTGGACAAACATTCATTCCTATGCATGATTAATTAGATAAATAAAATGCCTGTACTCTAAGATAACCTAAAGAATATAGAGGAATTAAGCGGAGGCTTCACATAAGTTGAGTAAACTTATGTGAAGCCTCTTTTTTATGATTATTTAGAGATGTGCAGTTTTTGTAAATCATCCCAAAATCCAAGCCTATCCATTATTTTGTATAAATTTATTAACAGTTAAAAGAAAATTGAACTTTTAGACGGGGAGATATAACATTCATTTTAAGAGATAAACTGTTATTATTATTTAATTAGTGTGCTATACCTCAGAAGATGGAAAGCAGTTAATTGTATGATGATCAACTCATTAGGAAAGGTGAGTAGATAAATGGTATCGAAACGACAGAAGGACATCGTATTATCTTTAATGAAGGAGCAAGAACCTGTTACAGCCGAATGGATGGCCAAAGAACTTGGTGTGAGTGATAGAACTATTCGTACCGAGATCAAAGAACTTCAATCACAATCCACTTCGCTAGGAATCATTATTGAATCAGTTCGAGGAAAAGGGTATCTATTAGATATAAGGGATTATGAAGTGTTTGAGCAGGAGTTTATTTCTAATGCGAATGATCCAATAAATGAAAGCCAATCTGATTTTTCTGAACAGGAAAATCGGGTTTTGTATATGTTAAAACGATTTTTATTAGAAAAGGAACCTATAAAATTAGAAAGTCTTGAAGAAGAGCTATTTGTTTCCAAGCCAAAGCTTCAAAATGACTTAAAAATCGTCCGTGAATTATTGGAAAGTTATCATTTAAAGTTAGTTACTAGACCGCATCATGGTTCCCAGGCAGAAGGCGATGAATATATGAAGCGGCTATGTTTTTCAAATAATATTCTACGGCGAAATAGCAACTTAAACATTGACAGTAATTCCTTTCAACTTTTGGATCAAAATCTGTTTGAAAAGGTAAAGGAAACGATCATAAAAAAAGTGAATGAATACAAAATTGAGGTATCAGACATAGCACTCGAAAATTTGGCAACCCATATCACAATAGGATGCAAGAGAATTGAAGAAGGATTTGTCATTGAAAACCTTCAACAAGATTTAATAGGAAAATATCCATTTGAAAAAATAGTGGCCAATGAAATTGTAAAAGAGGTAGAAGATTTTACGGATTTGGAATTTCCCAAATCTGAGATTGACTATATTATTGTCCATTTGTTGGGGACAAAATTAATTCATAAGAATACGTTGAATGAATTTAGTAAATTTGATGAATTGGGCACCATCATTCATTGCATGCTGGAAAGATTGAAAAACGAATTAAATTGGAATTTCCAAGACGATACCGAATTCATTCAAGCGCTGACTTTGCACATACGGCCTGCAATGAACAGGTTACGCTATAATATGAACATTCGGAATCCATTATTAGAGGAAATTAAACGAAAATATCCTAGTGCCTTTGAGGGGGCAGCCATTGCGAGCAGATGCATCGACGAATATTTGGAGAGAGAAGTAGGAGAACACGAAATTGCTTATATTGCCTTACATATCGGAGTGGCATTAGAAAGAATGAAGACAAGGCAGAAAAGGGCAAAAAGGGTACTTGTGGTATGTGCATCTGGTGTGGGAAGTGCAAAGCTTTTGTTTTATCGATTACGAAATGAATTTAATGATGAAATAGATATTGTGTCTACAACCAATTATTATCAATTAAAAGAATACGATCTATCGTCTATTGATTTTATTATTAGTACAATCCCTATAAAAGAAGAGATAGGCGTTCCAGTACTTGTTGTTAATACGTTTTTAGGGGAAGGAGATATTGCTAATATTAGGAAAGGTGTATCTTCAGGAAAAGAGTGTGAGGGTCAGAGCTATTTAGATATATCGAAAGTTTTTATTCATAAAGACTTGAAGGATAAAGAAAGCGTTATCCGTTTTATGTGTGATGAATTATACAAACAAAAACTCGTCTCCAAAGATTATGTGAATTTGGTATTGGAAAGGGAGGAGGTCGCTCCAACTAGCTTTGGGAATCTTGTGGCCATCCCTCATCCGCTTACGCCGGAAACAGATGAAACATTTTGGACCGTTTGCACATTAAAAAGGCCAATCGAATGGACAGACAAACATAGGGTTCAATTTATTTGCTTGTTGAACATAAGAAAAGTACCAGAGGGTGATCTGGATAGGATGTATAAAAGACTCATTGCCCTAATTGAAAACAGTACAACGGTCCAAAAAGTTATAAAGAGTGACTCAGCTGAAGAAATTATTAAGATATTAAATGAATCTTAACTTATGCATAGGAAAAGAACGAGGGTATTCCAAAAGGAATTCCCTTTTTTAGTTTGGGGCTAAACTTTACATGACAGTAACTTCATTATAATTTTTAGGCTGTGTTTAAGGAAGGTTAATGTTGATTTTGGCACACTGTTGCCCTTCGTTCCAGGCACGAAGACTCCTGCGGGAGTACGGGACAGGGGAGACCCCGCAGGAGCGCAGCGACGAGGAGGCTCCCCGGCACGCCCGCGGAAAGCGAAGTGCCTGGAACGGAAATCAAATGACTAGTTTAACACAGCCAATTTTTATTATTTTTCCGTTACCTAACGGAAAAAACCTTTCTGTAAAATTAAACGCTTTCAACGTAAACTATAAAACATAAAGAGGTTAAGCACTCTTAAAACAATGGCTAATTAGCTTGTTAGTTTAATTAATGTTTTGTTTTTCAAAATAACTTTTATGAATAATAGGAGGAATAAATCGATGAATATTTTATTATGTTGTGCAGCCGGAATGAGTACAAGTTTACTGGTAACCAAGATGGAAAAAGCAGCCCAAGAACAAGGTTTGGAAGGGAAAATCTGGGCAGTTGCAGCTAACTCAGTCAATCAACATATTGACAATGCGGATGTCCTTCTTTTAGGACCTCAAGTTAGATACCTTCTTTCAAATATGAAAAAGTTAGGTGAAGAAAAGGGCATTCCAGTGGATGCCATCAATCCAATCCACTACGGGACGTGTAATGGAGCAGAAGTTTTAAAAACAGCTATAAATCTAGCCAATAATAAATAATAAAAGGAGTAAAGAAAATGAGTAAATTCAACAGCTTTCTAGAAGAGAAAGTCATGCCTGTTGCAGGAAAAATTGGTGCGCAAAGACACTTATTGGCTCTTCGTGATGGTCTTATCGCGACCATGCCATTCATTGTCATTGGTTCATTTTTCTTGATCGTGGCTAATTTGCCGATTCCAGGTTATTCTGATTGGATGACTTCTATTTTTGGCCCAACATGGGCTGCAAAATTAAGTTATCCAGTAGATGCAACTTTCAATATCATGTCACTTATTGCAGCATTCGCAGTAGCTTACCGGCTAGCAGAAAGTTATAAACTTGACGCGATGAGTGCAGGGGCTATTTCAGTTGCTGCTTTCATGTTGACAACACCATTTAGTTTCTTATTTACTCCTGCTGGAGCTGAAGAGGGAGTTCTGGTAACTGGTGCTATTTCAAAAGCTTTTTTAAGCAGTAAAGGTTTGTTTGTTGCGTTACTGTTTGCAATTATATCTACAGAAATTTATCGTTGGACCGTTAAAAAAAATATTGTTATTAAAATGCCAGCGGGTGTACCGCCTAGTGTTGGTAAATCATTTGCAGCTTTAATTCCAGGATTTTTTGTTCTTCTAGTGGTTTGGGTAATCCGTTTACTTGTTGAATTGACTCCTTATCAAAGTATCAATGGCTTAGTTACGACCCTTTTAGGTGACCCGCTAAAAATGGTAGGTCTTACCCTAGGTGGAACCATTGTTGCTGAATTATTCGTAACTTTATTATGGGCTACTGGATTACACGGGACAAACATTGTTAAAAGTGTAATGGAACCAATTTGGTTTGGTGCGATGGGTGACAATATGACGGCCTATCAAGCTGGCCAACCTCTACCACATATTGTTACACAACAATTCTGGGATAACTTCGTCCACATCGGTGGAACAGGTGTAACCTTTGGTTTGGTTCTATCAATGGTCATGTTTGCTAAATCCCAACAAATGAAAAGTCTTGGTCGTTTGGCGTTTGCTCCTAGTATATTTAACATTAACGAGCCATTAATCTTTGGTATGCCAATCGTGTTAAACCCAATTATGATCATTCCATTTGTCCTTACTTCAATAGTTACCGTTATTGTAACATTCCTAGGAATGGATATGGGATTGGTCGCAAAACCATCCGGTATTGCAGTGCCTTGGACAATGCCGCCAATTATCTCAGGATATCTTGCTTCTGGTGGACATATTTCAGGTGCTATCATGAATGTAGTTAACATTGCTATTTCTTTTGTAATTTATCTTCCATTCTTCAGAATATATGATAAAGCGAAAAAGAGAGAAGAAGATGCGATGAACAAAGGTGAAGCAAAGGAAATTATCGCCTGAGAAAGAGACGGGGTATTAGTTTTGGGACCCAAAATTGACAGGAGAGGATATTGTCCTCTCCTAGTAAATCATATGAAAGGCTGTTAATCATGAATAAAGAGGAACTTTACAATCATGCATTTCAATTAATCCTTCATTCAGGAAATGCAAAAAGCTTAGCAATGGAAGCGATGTATGCAGCTAAAGAAGGTAATTTCGATGAAGCGGAAGCAAAACTAGCCGAAGCAGATTCTGCATTCAATGAAGCACATCATGTTCAAACTGATTTAATCCATAAGGAAGCAGGCGGAGATGAATTCAATCTTCCTCTTATTATGATTCATGCACAAGATCATTTGATGAACTCATTGACCCTAAAAGATTTAGCGAGAGAAATCATTGAATTGCATAAACTTATCAAAAAGGCTTAAAACAACTGAAAAAACGTCTGTCCTTTTTAATTGCCCAATACTGGGCTTTTTTTATTCAAGATTATTTCACATACTCATTCTTAGAAAGGGATTGAAATGAAATGAAAAAAACATTCCCAGAAAATTTTTTATGGGGTGGAGCTACTGCAGCAAACCAATATGAAGGTGGATACAATGAAGGTGGAAGAGGGCTTGCAACAAGTGACTTCATAAAAAATGGTTCTGCAGACCGTCCGAGAAAAATTACAATTAAGTTAAATAATGGAACAAAAACATTGGTAAACCGACGACCTACTGGGGACCCGAAAGTTGATACGATACCAGAAGGCGCATCAGGCTATATTGATGAAAATGTTTATTATCCAAGCCATAAAGCGGTTGATTTTTATCATCATTACAAAGAAGATATTGCCCTTTTGGGAGAAATGGGGTTTAAGTGTTTCCGGCTATCTCTTAGTTGGTCACGTATCTTCCCAAATGGTGGAATTGAGGGAGAACAACCAAATGAGGAAGGGCTAAAATTTTACGAGGATATTTTTAAAGAGTGCAAAAAATATAATATCGAACCCTTAGTCACTCTTTATCATTTTGAAACTCCTGCTTATTTGGCTGAACATTTTAATGGTTGGGGCGGACGTGAGACGATTGATTGTTTCTTAAGAATGTGCAAAGAAGTCTTTACAAGGTATAAAGATTTAGTTAAGTATTGGATCACCATTAATGAAATTAATGTATTAAATGGTTATGCCTTTATGGGAACCAGGGAGGCTGCTGCGCAGGTACGTTTTCAAGCAAAGCACCATATGTTTGTTGCGAGTGCCCTTGCCAATAAGCTTTGTCACGAGATTATTCCTGATGCAAAAATTGGCTGTATGGTTGCATTAAGCTGCATTTACCCGAAAGATTGCAAGCCGGAAAATGTATTTGGAGCTTTGGATTATCGAAGAGGAGCTCTGATCTATTCTGATATCATGATGAGAGGGTATTATCCATCTTACGCTGACCGCTTCTTTGAAGAGATGGGGGTAACTATAAAAAGGGAACCAGGGGATGATGAAATAATCAGGGCGTATCCTTCAGATTTTTTATCATTTAGTTATTACCGCAGCAGTGTATACCATACTGAAATCGTTCAGAATACCGATACCGGCGGACAAATGGGGGATGTAAATCCTTTCGTAGAAAAAACGGAGTGGGGTTGGGCTATTGACCCAATTGGGCTAAGATACACTTTATCTGAACTTTATGACCGATATCAAAAACCTCTCTTTATTGTTGAAAATGGAATGGGAACCATTGATAAAGCCGATGAGAATGGATATGTAGAGGATGATTATCGGATCCAATACTTCCGGGATCATATTGCAGAAATGAAAAAGGCGGTTACTTTAGACGGTGTTGAATTAATGGGCTATACACCATGGGGCTGCATTGATTTAGTTTCAGCAGGAACTGGAGAGATGAAAAAACGATATGGTTTTATTTATGTAGATATGGATGACGAAGGAAATGGAACATTAAAAAGAACAAAGAAAAAATCATTTGATTGGTATAAGAAAGTGATTGCAACTAACGGTGAAGACCTTAGTTTTTAGATTAATTAATATCAAGATTAACAAAACATAAAACAGGTGCTCAGTATCTGTTTTATGTTTTATTTACGCGCTTAAATCATCAAGATCCTGGCTTCAAAATTTAATGCAGTTGACTTTCCATGATACTATAATGAGTATATGAATTTGAAATGTAATGAGGTTGAGGATCATGAGTACAATTTTAGATATTGCCAAGCTTGCGGGTGTGGCGAAGAGTACGGTTTCTCGGTTTTTAAATGGCGGCTCTGTTGGGGAAGCGACGAAGAAGAAAATTGAACAAGCGATCAAGGAAACCGGGTATACTCCGAATCCATTTGCGCAGAGCTTGAAAGCGAAGAAAACGAATATTATTGGCACAATTGTCCCTCGGCTTGATTCCTACGCTTCTTCGCAAACGTTAATTGGTATTGATGAGCAATTAAAGCAGATGAATTATCAAATGCTGATCTCCAATACAAGTCAAAATCTGGAGCGAGAGATTGAAAGCATTTATAGCTTTGCCAATCAAAAGATGGCGGGGATTATTTTGCTTGCTACCGAAATCACTGATCAGCATATCGAGGCGTTTGAAGCCGTTAAAGTTCCTGTTCTGCTAATAGGACAAGAGCATGAGGATTTTTATAGTCTGATTCATGATGATTTTTGCGCAGGTTATGAAATGGGGCGGTATGTCCTTGAAAAAGGATATCGGAAAATTGCTTATCTAGGCGTAACGGAACGGGATATCTCAGTTGGAGTGAAGCGAAAGCAGGGCTTTAAAAAGGCAATTCAAGAAGTAGAGGATTGTGAGGTTCGCTTCTATGAGACTTTGTTCAAGATTCCAGCTGCGCAAGCTAGTGCCATCGAAATCATCCATGAATTTCAACCTTCTATCATTGTTTGTGCGACCGATAATATTGCCCTTGGGGTGATGAAGGCTGCGTATTCAGAGGGGCTAACAATTCCAAAAGATATTGCGTTAACAGGTTTTGGTGGATATGATGTGACAGAGATCATGCATCCGGGCTTGACGACGGCGAAGTTTTTTTACAAAGAAGCAGGGGAAACGGCTGCAAAACATATTGTAGAGTTAGTTAATGAGCGCCCTGTGGAAAAAGTAACCATTTCTAAATTTGAAATTATTGAGCGAGAAAGCGTTGACAATTTCTTTCATCGTCCACTATAATAAAAACAACGAAACCGGTTCCAATCAAGAGAACCTTTTCACTTGGTAACAAACGAATTCGGTTTCTCTTTTAATCAATTATTTTTTTACTATACTTTGGAACCGGTTCCGTAAATGAAGGGTTTTATTTTTTACCTAACTTTGGAACCGGTTCCTAAGTCAAATCAAAGAAAAAGAGAGGGATTAAGATGGATCATAAAAAAATTGCACGGGAAGTTCTTAATGCCATTGGTGGTCAGGAAAACGTATCTGCTGCAGCGCATTGCGCCACACGTTTACGTCTAGTTTTACATGATGAATCAATCGTTAACCAAGCAGCGTTGGATAACATGGATGTTGTGAAAGGGACCTTTTCAACGGGAGGTCAGTTTCAAATTATCTTAGGATCTGGAACAGTGAACGAGGTCTATAAGCACTTGGCGGAGATGTCTGGTCAAACGGAAATGTCAACGAGTGATGTGAAAGACGTGGCAGCGAAGAAACTGAATCCAGTTCAGCGATTCGTCAAAATGCTGTCAGACATTTTTGTTCCGATTATCCCAGCGATTGTAGCTGGTGGTTTACTAATGGGAATCAACAATATCCTAACGGCTCCAGACTTGTTTATTGAAGGAAAATCTTTAGTGGATGCTAATCCAGAAATGGCGGATTTAGCTGCACTCATTAATACTTTTGCAAATGCAGCCTTTGTCTTTTTACCAATTCTAATTGGTTTTTCAGCAACGAAACGGTTTGGAGGTAATCCTTTCCTTGGGGCCACACTTGGAATGCTAATGGTTCATCCGGATTTATTAAATGGGTACGGTTACGGTGCCGCGTTACTGAAAAATGAAGTCCCTGTTTGGAATCTTTTTGGCCTAGAAATTGAAAAGGTGGGTTATCAGGGAACCGTACTTCCTGTTCTTGCCGCGTCTTTTATTCTAGCAAAAATTGAAACATCTTTACGGAAGGTTGTTCCTTCTGCTTTAGATAATCTATTAACACCATTATTGTCTATCTTTATTACCGGAGTTTTAACGTTCACCTTGGTAGGACCACTAACACGCTCAGCTGGTAATCTATTAACAGATGGAATTGTCTGGTTATATGACACAACAGGTGTTATTGGCGGAATCATCTTCGGTTTACTTTATGCACCAATTGTTATTACAGGTATGCACCATAGCTTTATTGCGGTAGAAACGCAATTGCTTGCCGATGTTGTGAAAACGGGTGGATCGTTTATCTTCGTCATTGCGGCGATGTCAAACATTGCACAAGGAGCCGCGACACTTGCTGTGCTAAAGACAACGAAAAATGCCAAGATCAAAGGAACCGCTTCAGCAGCTGGGATCTCTGCCTTATTAGGGATTACGGAACCAGCGATGTTTGGGGTTAACTTGAAATTACGCTATCCCTTTATCGGTGCCATTATTGGATCTGCTGTGGGATCTGGCTTTGTTACGGTGTTCAAGGTTAAAGCGACTGCGTTAGGGGCAGCGGGTATACCAGGAATTATCTCGATTCGTCCAGATTCAATTATTTCTTATGTGATCGGTATGGCCATTGCGTTTGCCGTAGCATTTATCGTTACGATTGTTTTAGCGAAGAGAGAAGAAAAAATAGCAGACAAAAAAACATCTGGTCAAGCAGCTGCATAATAAAAGACTGAAAAGGGGAATCCAGTGATTCTCCTTTCTGTATTAGGAGTGAATCAGCATGGAATGGACAACCGAACAACGATACAGAAGCATGGACGACGTAAACGAAAAGGAAATTCAAGCGTTAGCTAAACTTGTGAATCAATGTCCATGGCGGCAGACTTTTCATATTCAGCCGCTGACAGGATTGTTAAATGACCCGAATGGCTTTAGTTATTTTAACGGGGAATATCATTTATTCTATCAATGGTTTCCGCTTGGACCGGTTCATGGGTTGAAGCATTGGTATCACACGAAGTCTAAAGACCTTGTTCATTGGAAAAATGTTGGAATGGGCATTGAGCCGTCGAATGAATTTGATAGTCATGGGGCGTATTCTGGAAGTGGAATTGAACATGCTGGGAAATTATATTTAATGTACACTGGCAACACGCGTGATGAAAATTGGAATCGACACCCGTATCAATGTTTGGCTGTACTGAATCCGGATGGAAGCCTTGTGAAAATGGATGCACCTGTGATTGGTGATATTCCAAGTGGCTATACCGATCATTTTCGCGATCCAAAGGTTTGGCAGCATGGGGATCATTTCTACGCGGTAATTGGCGCTCAAAGGAAAAATGAGACAGGAAGTGTCGTCTTGTATCGCACTAGTGATCTAAAAGATTGGCAGTTTGCGGGTGAATTGAAGACTGGTTTAGGTGAAGATTTCGGTTATATGTGGGAATGTCCGGATTATTTTGAGCTGGACGAGCAAGGTGTGTTCCTTTTCTCCCCACAAGGGTTAAAGGCGGAAGGCGATCATTATCAAAACATTTATCAATCAGGGTATGTAATTGGAAGTCCAATAGATCTAGAGAATATTGAATTAAAGCATGGTGCATTTCATGAGTTGGATCGTGGGTTTGATTTTTACGCACCACAATCGACGGTGGATCATCAGGGGAGACGGATTTTAGTCGGCTGGATGGGATTACCGGAGATTGATTATCCCACTGATAAAAATGGGTGGGCACACTGTTTAACACTCCCTCGGGAGCTATCGGTTAAAGATGGAAAGCTGGTTCAGCAGCCAGTGCCTGAGCTAGAATTGCTGCGCGGGGAAAAGGTGGAAACCAGTCAAGTAGTAGATAATGAAAATGTTAGTTTGGATCACTTCGAGGGAGACGTGTATGAGCTTCTTGCGGAATTCTCTGATAGTACAGCAGAGGAGTTTGGTTTAGAACTTCGAGTCGGAGAAATAGAGAAAACCGTGATTAAATACGATGCGGTTGCGAAAAAGGTTGTATTTGACCGGACTGGGTCGGGCGAATCTTTTGCTGAGGAGTTTGGTACCGTAAGGAAATGTAGGTTGGACGCTGAAAAGATTTCGTTCCGAATCTTTGTGGATGTCTCCTCTGTCGAAGTGTTTGTAAATAATGGGGAAGAAGTATTTACGGGACGGATTTTTCCTGGTAAAAATAGTAATGGAATCCGTGTGTTTGCTCGTGGTGGCCAAACGAAGGTAAAGGCTGTTAAATGGGATATCATATAAATTTATTAGACTTACTTGAGGTGACAGAATGGGAAAGCTTTTTTCGATTGGTGAAGTGTTAATTGATTTTATTCCACTTCAAAAAGGGGTGGCTTTAAAGGATGTTTTTTCTTTTGAGAGGGCTCCTGGCGGGGCGCCGGCAAATGTGGCCGCGGCCGTTGCGAAATATGGGCAGAAAGCAGCGATGATTTCTAAATTAGGAAACGATGCGTTTGGCGACTTTTTAGTCGAGCAGCTTGTCGAGGCTGGTGTTGAGATGAACAAAGTATACCGAACTGGGGAAGCGAATACGGCTTTGGCTTTTGTCTCGTTAAAAGAAAACGGGGAACGTGATTTTTCATTTTACCGTAATCCTTCCGCTGATTTGTTGTTAAGTGAGGAGGAAATCGTGCCAGCATGGTTCCAAGCGGGAGATATTCTCCACTTTTGCTCGGTTGATCTTGTGGAAAGCCCAATGAAACAGGCGCATAAAAAAGCAATAGCGGCTGTCTCAGATGCGGATGGCTTGGTCAGCTTTGACCCAAATGTACGGCTGCCGCTTTGGGAAAATCCAGAAGAATGTCGTAAGGCGATTCTCGAATTTCTACCGACTGCGGATATCGTAAAAGTTTCCGATGAAGAGCTAAATTTTATTACGGGAATAAAAGATGAGTCGGATGCTATTCAATCGTTGTTTGTTGGAAACGTGAAGGCAGTTGTCTATACAAAGGGAGCTGCTGGTGCGGATTTGTTTTTAAAGGATGAAAGGATTGAATCGAGAGGATACTCAGTTAATCCTGTGGACACTACTGGAGCGGGTGACGCCTTCATGGGCGGATTTTTATATCAATTGCTAGAATTGAAAGCAAACCCGGCTAATCTCGAGGATGTATTACGGGGCAATCAAACAGAAATATTGCAATTTGCCAATGCAAGTGGTGCTCTCACCACAACAGGCAAAGGAGCAATCTCTGCTCTTCCGACTAAGGGGGAAGTTGAGGCGCTTATAGGAAAGTGATAACAAAGGTTTTCCATTAGTTCTTTGAACGTTTGGGAAGCCTCTTTTCATTTCTTTGAGATATTTCCCCCATATCGATGGGCAGAATCATTTCATATCGCAGGGCGATATGTCTTGCAAAAAAGTCTAAAAACCTTCATATTTAATAGAAAAGGAGGTCCGATATGCGACGTGATATACAACCGAATGAACGTGCTTTCTCTTCCAAAGAAGCGGCAGAAGAAGTAGGGATTGCAACGCCCACTGTTCGAAAGTATGGGCAAATCTTAGAGCGGAATGGATATGAGTTTTTGAAGGATGGCGACCGACGTATCTTTGTTCAATCTGATATCGAAGCGCTTATAGCGTTACGCGATACGGACAAGCCCCTAGACGATACGGCTAAGGACATTGTGTATGAACAAAAAGAAAGATTAGAAGGATCGAATGAAACGGAGATCGCGGTGCAGGAAATATTTGGGAACTTACCTCAAGACCCCAATCAATTAAAAGAGGTCTTAATGTTTTTAGTCAATGAACTTGCTGCTGCACGTGAAATGAATGTCCAATTGACAAACGATATGTCAGGGCTGAAAACCTCGGTTTCCCGACTTCAGCAAGATCACCATGTTATAAGTTCTAGTATTGCAAACTCAGCGCAAAAAACAAATGCAAAAATTGAAAAATTAACTGAACAACAAAATAAACACTATGAAACATTGATGCAACAAGAAATACAAAAAAGTGAATCCTTACAAAAAGAGATACAAAATATACGGGACGAACTGGAAAAAGAATGGCGTTCACAAAATGATTTTAATAAACGCTTAGAAGAAGCAATAGAAAAACCTAAAATAAAATGGGGAGGGCTTTTATCGATATTTCGAAAATAAAGTGCCTGTTTAGGTGGCTCTATTTTGTATTTCGTATCGCAGGGCGATATATTTTTTTCGTATCGCTAGGCGATATACTAAGTGTCTTGTGCACCCACAAAAAGAAAGATTAGAAAAACCATTGCGATACCCAATACAAATGAAATTCTACCCCACGACCATAATCAATTAAAATTTCACTATTTTTCAAATTTCAACAAATTCCCGGGAAATATCTACAAATTCTGAGTATGTATCGACAAAATTAAAAGCTATTATAAATATATATGTTTAGATGAATGGAAGGCCTAATGTAATATCACTATTTCTCAAAAAAGCATCAAACCTTGATTATTCTGGTTTAATGCTTTTTTTATTTATGCTATTTTCGGTATTATTGTTGTTTTTGGAACCGATATAGTCATAAAAATCTACAGAAGGAATTATAATTCGGAAACGATTGCCTTTGAAACTACGAAAGCGGTCCGAAGACGACCGATGTTCGGACACGATTGCCTTTGAAATCACCAAATCTGTCCGAAGACGACCAATGTTCGGACACGATTTCCTTTGAAATCACCAAATCTGTCCGAAGACGACCAATGTTCGGACACGATTTCCTTTGAAATCATGAAAGCTGTCCGAAGACGACCAATGTTCGGACAGGATTGCCTTTGAAATCATGAAAGCTGTCCGAAGACGACCAATGTTCGGACACGATTGCCTTTGAAATCACCAAATCTGTCCGAAGACGACCAATGTTCGGACAGGATTGCCTTTGAAACTACGAAAGCGGTCCGAAGACGACCGATGTTCGGACATGATTGCCTTTGAAATCACCAAATCTGTCCGAAGACGACCAATGTTCGGACAGGATTGCCTTTGAAATCACCAAATCTGTCCGAAGACGACCAATGTTCGGACAGGATTGCCTTTGAAATCAACAAATCTGTCCGAAGACGACCAATGTTCGGACAGGATTGCCTTTGAAATCACCAAATCTGTCCGAAGACGACCAATGTTG
>NZ_VEED01000023.1:45984-81487 GCF_007678255.1 Bacillus sp. X1(2014)
GTTCGGACACGATTGCCTTTGAAACTACGAAAGCGGTCCGAAGACGACCGATGTTCGGACACGATTGCCTTTGAAATCACCAAATCTGTCCGAAGACAACCGATGTTCGGACACGATTGCCTTTGAAACTACGAAAGCGGTCCGAAGACGACCAGTGTTCGGACACGATTCCTTTGAAATCTCGAAAGTTGTCCGAATGGGCCACGAATCGAACACAGCAACAAAGTTTACGATAAGAGCATTTATTTATTATCTCAGTGCTGCTTTCTAAATATGAAATTTACTATTGTCTTAGACTAGTGGACATGATAGAATCTGAATATTATAAATTTTCGAAAGATATATTAAAAAAGGAAATCGGTTTCTTGATTGTTCACCACGAGACTACATAAATAGTGGATTAGTTTAGGGAGGATTAACAGATGAGAAAGAGTTTAGCGTTAGTATTATGTGGAGTTTTATTATTGCTTTCCGCGTGCAGTGGGGGAAGTAAGGAAACGGGAGGAAAGGAAAAAGAGAAAGTTGTGAAAATAGGAATCACACAAATTGTTGAACATCCGTCTCTTGATGCTGCTCGAGAGGGTTTTATCGCGGCTCTCAAGGATGCCGGTTATGAAGAAGGAAAGAATTTGAAGCTTGATTACCAAAATGCCCAGGGGGACATGAACAATAATACGTCCATTGCCCAAAATTTAGTCGCAGACAAAAATGACCTTATTTTGGCTATCGCCACACCTAGCGCTCAGGCGGTGGTTAATCAGACGAAAGATATACCAATCTTATTTACTGCCATTACCGATCCGGTCGGGGCCGAGCTTGTCCAAAGCTTAGAAAAGCCAGGCGGGAATGTGACAGGCACATCTGATACGCATCCTGATGCGATAAAGAATACGATTGCCGCAATTAAAACCTTTATTCCAGATGCCAAGAAAGTGGGCATCATATATAATAACGGCGAACCCAACTCTGTTGTAAATGTAAAACATGCGAAGACAGCTATAGAGGCTGCCGGACTGGAGTCAGTTGAAACCACGATAACAGCTAGTTCCGAAGTAAAGCAGGCGGCTGAGTCAATGGTAGGTCGTGCAGACGTATTATACATTCCAAAGGATAATACTGTCGTTGCTGCCCTTGAGTCAGTGATAACTGTTGCCAATGCCAAGGACATCCCAACCTTTGTCGGTGAAGGTGATTCTGTAAAACGCGGAACCTTCGCATCTTATGGTTTTGACTATCACGATCTAGGCTACACCACCGGTAAAATGGCCGTTGAAATTCTTAAAGGAAAGAAACCAAGCGAAATTCCTGTTGGTTTTCCTGAAAACCTTGAGCTGATTATCAATAAAAAAGCAGCTCAGGAGGAAGGGATTACTTTAACGGAAGAGCAGTTAAAAAACGCGAAGATCGTGGAATAAAATCTATAATTAACTGTAACCTGCCTAACCAAGGCAGGTTTTTTACTGTTTTGGAGATTAACAAACCTTCTTATTTCAACGAAAAAAAGCCTAAATGGCACTGGAACAATTATGAAATTGTCAAGGGAGAGTTGGGGATTTCGAATCTTATCTGATTTGAAAAAACAGGTAAATAGCTCTACGATTTTTTATATTCCTTAATTTTTTGGTCGAAAACCATCCCATTGTCTTGCTAAAAAAGAATCATATTTTTACATGTTCCTCCTAAAAAATTCTAATTTCAAAAATAAATAGAAAGAAAGTACTAGAAAAAAACGTACGCCAATCCGGGGTGATTTGAATGTTGAATGAACCTATGATAAAAAAATAGATAGGAATTTACTTCCAATGTAGTGATAATGGTCTGGAAAAAGTGATGAATCAATTCCAGGGCCAACTATAGGTAAAGGAGATGGAGAACAAGTGGCTGGACAAATTCGTATGACCCCAGCGGAGTTAAAAGCTAAAGCGACTCGCTATGGGCAAAGTTCACAACAAATTGAGCAAATTTTAAGAGACTTAACTAATTTACAAAATGAACTTCGCGGTGAATGGGAAGGCCGTGCCTTCCAAAGATTTGATGATCAGTTTAACCAATTGAAGCCAAAGGTACAAAATTTTGCTCAATTGATGCAAGAAATTAACACACAATTGAACAAGACGGCGGATGCTGTTGCTCAGCAAGATGAGCAATTATCGCAGAATTTTGGGCTTAATTAATCCGATTGCCTGACATCTGGAAGAGTAGGATCAGTGGAATAAGTCATTCGGGACTATGTTCCCAATAAAACAAAAGCCACGCGACAATCGTTGTGTGGCTTTTATTCTTTGTTTGTCATAGCAGGGAGTCTCAAACATCTCCTAAACAATAAAAATAGAAATTATTACTTTATTACATACTAATAAATTTTCAGGGGTTGAGTGAATGAAAAAGATTGAGCGAGGTGTCATATTATTTCTAGTTCTGATCCTTGCGCTATCTTCAGGAATCTCTTATCTGGCATTGAATCAAGTATCCAAAAGCAAGGCCAATAATGATGATGAGAAAATGACAGTAGCATTGGTCAATGAAGATCAAGGTGCACAATTTAATGATAAGAACTATGAATTTGGTGCTGAATTTATAAAGAACATTGAAAAAGATGATACCCATGACTGGTATGTTGTAAGTCGTGGCGTTGCGGAAAGCGGCCTAACGCGGAATGTCTACAATATGATGATTGTTATTCCGAATGATTTTACCGAAAAGGCATTATCAATAGATTCGAAATCACCAGAGCGGGTAGTTTTGAACTACAAAATTAATGCTTCGGATAACAGTAATTTGAAAGCGAAGGCGGAGAAAACAGCGAGTTCCATCTTAGGGGATTTTAATCGCCAAATTATTGATGTTTATTTTGCCAGTGTCATCGGCAATTTACATGATGCTCAAGACAATATCGGTACACTGGTCAATAAAGAGCAAGTATATACAAACTTCTATAATCATACAATCCATCGTCCATTAGCAGGTTACACCGCTCAGTTTGGAGCGGTGGAGAGTAACACCAAGATATCAAGAGATAACTTTACCGGCTTACAGGGTCTATTAAAAGGATTTGAGACTAGCCTGGGTGAGGATGTAGCAGCAAGCAATACCTATCAATCCGGCTTTTTGGATTACACAAAAATGCATGCGGCTAATGGTCTTTTAACAAAAGGTTTCTCCGGCCAGCTTAACCTGTTAAACCGTGAAATGAACAATGATGATGTCATGCAGCAATTAGAATTTTTAAATTCCGCCAATAATGCCATCAATGATCAATTTCATCAAAAGGATAATCAATCGGCTACTATTTTATCAGAATCGGCAGCCCTTCAAGAGTATCTGACAAACACGAAGGAAAAAATGGATAAATTGGATACAGAGTTGTCGGAAACATTGGCATCAGATATGCAGCAAGCAATTACTGATAAGCTCAAAAAGGAGATACAAAATAGCTCAGGGCAAGAGCAAAGTGTATCGATGAATCATATTTTTTCAGTTCCAGATAACAATGCCCGGTCTGAATTGCAAAAGCAAATTGATCTACTGCCTTCCATAAATGGTAATGACTTAGATGGCTTAGGATTAAGTAATCAAACAGTCACACAGCTAAAAAATGTCATAGCTGTAACCAATAAATACAATCAAGAGTTTGCTTATATCCCTAATCGTGAAGCAAATAGTATTCCGTTGTCAGAAAAAGTAAAACAAGTGAAAAATGATTTAATAACAAATGGGGTAACTCTAACAGATAGTGTCCAATTGGAGAAAAATAAAAAGAATGGACAGGAATTTACACTTTCGATTCCAAAAGAATTTGAGATTAAGAGAGTGTTACTATCATTACCAAATAGCCAAGAAATGGATTATACTGAGCCATTTCTTCATAACGATAAAATTAAACTTCCTTCAACAGATGAAGGGCAATTCACTGTAAAAGTTGATGTGATTCTTAATAACATGGATGCAGTCCTTGATGTGTTCCAGCCTATTACATGGAGTTGGGAACTTGATCAAAAGGATATTACCGATGTAGATCAACCAGAACAGCCAGAACAGCCAGAGCAACCCGTTCAACCTGCTCAACCAGAACAACCAGAACAGCAACAAACAACAGCAGCAAATTCAGCTGAACGTGATAAGGAAACAAATCCATCCTTATTGTCTAACGAAAGTAATCAATCGGCAGCAGCTGAAGAATTGAGCGAGGATACAAAGGAAGAGAAGTCAATCGAACCACAGAACTCGACTCAACCCAATAATACTGACAACAAAAGTATTATTGAGAGATTGGAAATCTTAAATAACCATATTGCCCATCAGGTGATGTCGCCTCTTACCGAGGACTCGACAAGTGTTTTAATCAATGCTTCCAGCGATACCGTCAGTAATTTTCATAAGTTATTGACGCTGTATAATCTATACTTTGGCATTGGAATAGATCAATTTAATCGTCCGGACCTAGAAAATGATTTGAATCAAACCAAACTGACCGAAATGGCAACAGAGGATTCTCTTTATTATTTATTTAATAAACAAGACATTGTTGATGTATTAGCTGCTTACGTTGCGGAACAAATTACAGAGGAAATAAGACAACAGACGGCAGATGTAAAAGGCAAAATAGATGAATATACACAGCTCGTTAACGATGCAAATCAAAATGCAGCCCAAATGTCGAAGAGGATTAAGGAAACAACGGCACAAGCAGAAACTTTAAATGCCAACCTTTCTGACACATTAAAAGATTTGGAAGCATGGCGCGAAGCAAGTCTTAAACTCCAAAGTGAGCAAGAAAAAGTTTTAATGAATGGGGAAGAAGAACAACAGATTGTTCTAGCCATAGGAAATGAATTCAACTCGCTGCTAGCTTCAAGTCAATCACTAGCGGATCAGTCGAAAACCAATTTGGCTTCTGCGGATACGGTCTATCAAACCTTCGATGCCATTGATCGACAAGCCAAGGAAATTAAAGCTAGTGGAACGACTTTAGTACAGCAGGCAGGGGACCTTTCCAATAATCTAACGAATAAATTGGCAGAGGATCAAAACTTCGCTGACAATTTTGCAGGCGTGCTCGCTAATAGCCGCGTTGGTGACCGGCCGAATGAAGAGTTGTTAAGCTTTCTTTCTAAACCAGTCGAAACCAAGAATGCTGGGGTAATCACTGCAGGTGATACCTTTACACCTTACTTTGTCGTTTTGATCTGTTTCATTGTTGCGTTATTTACTGCTTATGTTCTCTCTAATAACGAGCGGAAACGTCTGCAAAAGGATACATTTGCAGGTGAAAGAACCATAGTCGCCAATAATACACCAATCACGATTATAACTGTAAGCATTGGTCTAATTGAGGGGCTGGTAATCGGGCTGATGTCTGGCAAGATGCTGCAAATGAGTGAAGGCAAGTTCCTGCAATGGACTACATTAATCACCTTAATCATGGTCACGCTGCTGCTAGTGGCAACTTATTTACTACGACAGTTAAAAATGGCTGGTATGTTCATCCTATTGGTGATCCTAAGCCTCTATTTATTCTTAACAGAAGCACTTGGCCGTCACTTTGACCAATTCTCTGTAGCTGCTAAATTAAGAGACTACTCACCGTTACAATATATTGAGACGTTATTAATGAAGTTTGGCAGTGGGGCATCTGATACGAAGTGGATTATAGTAGGCCTAGCAGCCTTGACTGTTGTTAGTCTTGCAGGCCATTTGTTTGTCTCGAATCGTTTTGTAAAAAGCGAGGAGGTTAATCATGAAGGGATTAGTGAAGCTCTTTAGTGTGATTGCTGTTTTTATAGGATTCCTTTGTATGTTTTCACTCCAGCCTATGGCGGATGAAGCCCTAGATCATAGCGGGAAAATCCGATTGCAAACGGACCGGATTGGCCAAGATGCAATTGAAAGGGAGAAATTAGAAACACGAGGCGATCAAGAAACGGAATTGGAAAAATTGGCGCCTGGCCTGTTTAAGGAACAAACGCAGGATGCCCTCAAGATGAAACAATTAGAGCTGGACCAATCCACGTCAGATTTACAACAAGCTCTTTTTGTTGCGCCAAGTAAGCCTGAAAATACACTGAAAAATACCGAAAAGGTACTGTTTTCAAGTAATTATATAGTTCAACAGACTCCAGAACCCACTCAGAACGAGCCTGAGGATCAACCAGGTGATTTTTTAAACACCAAAACCATAACGACATTCTTAGGGATGATCGTCCTAGGTTGTGGCGGGATATTTACAATGATGAGAAAAACGCTTGGGTAAAGGAGGAGCAATATGCCTAGTCAAACACATGTAAACGTGACAGTTGATTTTAGCAGATGGGGCAAAGGGCAATATGACGTAAGAATCCCTGCTCACCAACCGATTAAACAACTGCTGGTGAACTTGTCCGAATCCTTAAATCTGGATCTTGCAATGGCACCTCTTTTTGCAGTAAAGCTTGCCAATAAAGAACTCTTATTGGCAGATGATGACCGGCTTATCGATTACCCGGTAACCAATGGAGATCTTTTACTAGTCTTATAAGTATTATAGAAACAGGCCTATCTGATGTGAGGATAGCGCCTGTCTTTTAAAAGGAGTCAGAACACATGAATGAAAAAAGCATCCAATTGGAGTCCATGACATACAAGTTTCTCATTCTTAATAATAAATGGCAGCTCGACCTGCCGAAATCACAAACACGAGTAAAAGATGTACGCCAATTGGCTTTAATTAATCATGACTCAGATTTATTCGTACCTGCAATCGTTGAAGAAGGAGACGACAAGTTTACCTTCTCATTTGAAGTTGATCCAAGGGCTCACACATGGGATGACGTACAAAAGCTAAACAGAAAAGAAAAACTACGTCTTTTGTGTAATCTTGCTCGATTCAGAACAATCCTAACCACGCGCATGACCTTCTTCTTACATCCCGACAATCTAATTTTTGATGAGAATCTTTTACCATCAATCGTGTTTCGCGGTATCCGGGAGTTAATTCCCCCATATGAACTGAATGAAGATAAATTTATTCTCCAATATAAATGTATTATTGTCGCATTATTTTCCAAAAAGTATACCTTTGATGACCTCTATTCTGGTTCATTAGCAAATGCCAAGGATTCCGCATTTGAACGTCAAGTGGGTGAACTTCAGGAATTCGCTGCTTTAGTCAATTTTTTGGAAGAACAGTACTTAAAGGAAAAACAAGAGTTTGAAAAAAACATAGTAAATGTACCGAAAAAGAGATTTCTTCTTTTTAAACAATTAACCTTTATCATGATTGCACTTGCTGTTATTTTAGCGGTGCCGCTCGTTTATCTGACTTTTGTCAAAACACCTTTTCAAGCACATCTCCTCGAAGCGGATCGTCACTTTTTATCCTTAGATTATGGAAATGTGATTACTGATTTAGAAAATCAAACTCCAGAAAAATTGCCAAATACCAGTAAGTATGTGCTTGCTTATTCATTCATTGAAACGGAGAAGCTTTCTGATGATCAAAAAGAAGTAATTTTGAAAAATATCAGTATAAAAAGTGATCCGAACTATTTATTGTATTGGATTTACAATGGTCGAGGCGATTTTGCCAGAACCATCGACCTTGCCAAGTATATTGATGATCCTCAATTAATCATGTATGGACTAATCAAACAAATAGAACAGGCGAAAAATGACCCTGATTTAAGTGGGACGGAGCGTGAAAAGAAGGTTCAAAAATATCAAGAACAATATGATTCATATGCTGACAAATATGGTCTAGACTCCTTACTTAACACAGAGACGTCAGTTCCAGCAGGAGGGGAAAGCCAATTAGAAGGAACTAGCAGCCAAGAGGTAATTAATCAAGATTCAATCGATGAACCAGCAGGAGCGACACCAACAGACCAGGTGGATAAGAAGGTAAATAAAACTGGATCGCCAGATAAATAAAAGTAGATGAAAGTTTACTTGTGTAATAGAGAGGGAGAGAAAAATGGCACAACGACTATTACTTCTGAGCTTTAAAGATCATTTGCACAAATGCCATTTAACGATAAATGAACCAAAAACAATTACAGTCGGAAATGATCAGTCGAACACGATTACATTTATCGATTTTCATCCAGAATTGTCAATTATGTGGGATGGTACTGCATGCACAATCGGTTCACAGCAGCTGCGGATCAACGAATGCCTTACATTAAACACTCATGATAACGCCATCCAAATTTATATCATGGAAGAAACTGAGTGGTGCGTATATGATACAACACAAAACTTTAGTATTACATTTGGTGCTAATGATTACGATGATGTAAGAATCGAGAACGCAGCCTTGGATTTTGTACTTATTCGCGAGAAGTTGGGAAATCCTTTTAAACTTGAAGTCTTTACGGGTGAGGTTTACCACAATTATGTTCGGACAACGGGTGTGGTAGAGCTAGAACCAGGAGACCAGCTTTTTTTTGAAGGAATGATGATGAAGCTTGGCCAGGATGAACTCGCAATTCTGGGAGCAGAATCAATCATCACAACGAAATTAATTCGTTTATTTGACATTCACAATAATTTCGGCAATCATTACCCCGACTATCATCGTTCACCAAGAATTATCTATCGTGAGCCTGAGGTAAAACAAAAAATTGCAAAACCCTCTAATAAACCTGGAAAACCAAGTGAACAGCTGGCACGGGTAATCGTTCCGCCTCTAGTGATGATTGCAGCAATGATCCTGGTCTCATTGTTTCTGTCGAATGGGGTTTATATCATCATTATGCTTGCTATGACAGTAACCACGGTCATTTTTTCGATTACATCCTATCTAAAAAGCCTGAAGCAATACCGCTTGGATATTAAGGAACGGGATACAAGCTACCGAGAGTACTTAAAACAGAAAACACAGCAATTATATCAAGTAAGTCAGGAACAGCGGCATGCATTGAATTATCATTTTCCAGATGTGGAGCAATTACGGGTTATGGCGATGAAAGTCGATTCCCGAATTTATGAGAAGACCAGTTTACATCATGACTTCCTTAAGTACCGCCTTGGATTAGGGCGCGTTGATTCGAGCTTCGAGGTCGAATTTACGATCGAGGAGTTTACCCTTGTAAAGGATGAACTTGTGGATGCTGCCCGCAATATTCAGGCTCAGTATCTCACATTAGACGATGTACCGGCAGCAACATCACTGATCAATGGACCTGTTGGATATATTGGACACCGTTCTCTTGTGCTTGAACAGTTACAAATGCTGGTGATGCAGACGTCTCTATTTCATAGTTACCATGATGTGCAGTTTGTCACGATCTTTCCTGAAGAAGAAAAGGGAAAGTGGGAATGGATGCGCTGGCTCCCACATGCTAGTTTACGAGAACTAAACGTAAGGGGATTTGTTTATCACGAACGGTCCCGGGATCAAGTACTCAACTCACTTTATCAGATATTAAAAGCTCGAAGGCTTGCTATCAATGAGAAAAGTAATAAAAGTGAAAAAATGTATTTTACTCCTCATTTTGTTGTGCTAATAACCGATGAAAAAATGATATTGGATCATTCTGTGATGGAATACTTTAATGAGGACCCAAGTGAATTAGGAGTTTCCCTTGTATTCGTGCAAGATGTCATGCAGTCTCTTCCAGAACATGTGAAAACGGTGATTGATATTCGTGATGCCTCAACTGGAGTGATGATCCTTGAGAAAGGTGAATTAGTCAATCGGAGATTTACACCGGATCAATTTCCAAAGGATTTTAATAAAGAAGATTTCTCTCGCGCGCTGGCATCGCTTAATCACCTGCAAAGTTTAAAAAATTCGATTCCAGAAAGCGTGACTTTTCTCGAAATGTACGGTGTACAGAAAGTGGAGGAGCTCGGTATTGAGTGGCGTTGGCCTAAAAATGAAACATATAAAAGCCTTGCTGTTCCACTGGGATTGCGGGGAAAAGAAGATCTTGTCAATTTGAACCTCCATGAAAAAGCACATGGACCACATGGTTTAATCGCTGGGACAACGGGTTCTGGTAAATCAGAAATTATTCAGTCGTATATTCTTTCGCTTGCGGTAAACTTTCATCCGCATGAAGCTGCTTTTTTGCTCATTGATTATAAAGGCGGAGGAATGGCAAATTTATTTAAAGATCTCCCGCATTTATTAGGAACGATTACAAATTTAGACGGTACGCAATCGATGCGTGCGCTTGCCTCGATTAAAGCAGAATTACAAAAGCGCCAGCGTGTTTTTGGAGAGTATGATGTCAACCATATCAATCAATATCAAAAACTCTATAAATCAGGTGAGGCTAGTGAACCGATGCCCCATTTATTCTTGATATCAGATGAATTTGCTGAACTCAAATCCGAGCAGCCTGAATTTATGAAGGAACTGGTTTCGACAGCCCGTATTGGACGGTCACTGGGGATTCATTTGATTCTAGCTACCCAGAAGCCCAGTGGTGTTGTCGATGACCAAATATGGTCCAACTCTAAATTTAAACTTGCACTAAAAGTTCAAAACGCCAGTGATTCGACGGAAATCTTGAAAACACCGGATGCTGCGAATATCACGCTGCCAGGTCGTGCTTACTTACAAGTCGGCAACAATGAAATCTATGAACTTTTTCAAAGTGCATGGAGCGGTGCCGATTATATCCCAGATAAAAATGAACAGGACCTACTGGACACAACCATTTATGCCATTAATGATCTTGGACAATACGACATCATCTCGGATGATTTAAGTGGTCTATCGACTAAGAAGGAAATAACCAAGGTTCCAACCCAACTGGATGCTGTCGTGGATTATATTCATGCCTATGCGGCTGAACAACGTATCGCTGATCTGCCTAGACCATGGCTGCCGCCGTTAGAAGAGCGGATTTTTCTTCCGGATCTAGATAACATGAATGATCAAGAGGCTTGGTATGGAAAGAAGAAACCGTTGGAAGTGACCTTCGGCTTTCTAGATCTTCCAGAAATGCAAGTGCAAAAACCACTTACATTAAATCTTAGCAAGGATGGTCATATTGCTGTCTTTTCTAGTCCAGGGTATGGGAAGTCCACCTTTTTACAAACTGTGGCGATGAATATCGCTAGACAACACAGCCCTAAACGAGTCCATTTCTATTTGATAGACCTTGGAACGAACGGGTTACTGCCATTGAGGGAACTTCCTCACACAGCAGACATAATTATGGGGGATGAAGAAATAAAACTAGGAAAGCTTTTCCGCCGCCTGCAGCATGAATTGAAAGAGCGTAAGCAACGATTAAGTAAATATGGTGTCGCCAATATTCAGATGTATGAGCAAGTAAGTGGTGAAGAGGTTCCAGTTATTCTTTTAATTATCGATACGTTTGATTCCATTAGTGATACTTCCTACCGAGACGATTTTGAAAAAATTGCTGCGCAAATTGCCAGGGAAGGTGTTAGTGTAGGCATCCATATGGTTATTAGTGCAGGACGCCAAAGTGTGTTGAGGGCGCCGGTTCTGGCCAATATTAAACATCAAATCTCTTTATTTATGATTGATGGAATGGAGTCTCGTAATATTGTGGGAAGAACAGATTTACAAATTGAAGAAGTTCCTGGAAGAGGCTTGGTTAAATTAGAACAGCCAACATTATTTCAAACGGCTTTACCTGTCGAAGGTGACGACACGCTATCGATTATTAATCGGATACAAAAAGAGAGTAAAGAGATGCGGAATGCCTGGCATGGGGAGCTGCCATTACCAATTCCAATGGTTCCAGATGTTATTGAGTTTGCTTCCTTTATTGAAAAACAAGAGACGAAAGTGATCGTAAAGAATGGCGGTATCCCGTTTGCTGTCGATTTTGAAAATGTGGAGCCAATGGAGTTATCTGTCATGGAAGACCAAAACACATTAATCTTAAGCGATCGCATGGACGCTGTTGAACAAACATATCTAACACTGATTTCCAGTATCTCGGTTAATCAGCACATTGATGTGGGATTAATCGATAATGTTTCTTCGAGATTTAGAGTTTATAAGGAAAATGTGAATCTATACGCGGACCATGCAGAAACAATGGATGTTTTTGTAGAGCGGCTCCAGCAATTATTTGAAACAAGGGAAGATGCCTTCCGTCAAGTGCAAACAGCTACTGACGGACGGGCGACAAGGAATGATTTCCTTAAGGAAATTCGCCCAATGATTGTCTTTATCTCGGATGTCTCATTCATCATCGAATCCATGTCGTTTACTAGCCAATCGATGCTGGCTAATCTGATCGAAACGGGTGCGAGAACAGGAATTTATTTTGTGATCGGAGCCGTCCATGGCGCATTAGAAAGACAATACGACGATATCGCCACAACAGTGAAGAAACAAAAGGCGGGAATTTTAATTGGAAGAATTACGGATCAGAGCATCCTTGAGGTCTCGAGTCGTCCTTATAAAGAGCAAAACCTACTTCCTTATGAAGCCTACTACATTAGACAAGGCAAGGCAGAGAAAATCAAAATTGCGGCTCCTTACGTAAATAGAGAGGAAGTGAACGTCCATGTTTGATTGGTTTAAAAGTGATACGGAGAAAAAAAGAGATGATTATTATGAGCTGTATGAAAAGCTCAAGAGTGCCATTTCGGAACACGATCATAAGGTTTCAGAAGCAAATCAAGCCTACAGTTCCTATCTAGGTACGATTCCTTATCTATCTCATTCAGATATACCTTCAAATGATTTTGAAACCAGCAGGGAAGAAGTAACGGAAAAGTTAAAACAGTATTTTCGAGCCGATCAAGAAAAGCGGGGTTCACTGGTTTCAGCGAAAAATAAGGCATATGAACGATATGTTCATTATAAGGATTTGGCGATTAAAGAGGCGGAAGCGGAAAGAGTAAAAAGAGAAAAGGAATTGAAAGAGCTACAGGAGAGATTGGAGCGATTGATCAGTGGGGACCGTTAGAATTGATGGGGATAAGGTAAATGAAGCGAAGGCTGCGGCGAAGGCATTGGAGCAATCGATTGAACAAACCTATGAATCTTGTGAACAACTAATTTCTTACCTAAATTCGGCTAAATGGAGCGGGAAATCTAGAGATTCCTTCTTAAGTTATCTAGAAATCATTCAGAAATATCATCATGATCTAAAATCTGCCGTCGCAAAACAAACAACAGCGTTAAACAATCTTGATGGCTATTTCGATGATTTCCTTCAAGACGGCTCAGTAAGGGAAGTGAAGAATTTATGATGGAACGTTCAACAGATACGTTTTCAGTGGCTGAATTATACCTATTAGCGGCAGCTTTTGGTGGGAATGTTCTTTTTGGCTTGCCTGAGAAAGAAGTATACCAATTAAAAGGCGAAGAGGTATTTAAAGAGGCCCATGATCGGCTGATTGAGAAGAAAATCATCACACCCGCTGGGAAAATCACAAAGTCTGGGGCACTAGTCATCCAAACACTTGAATTTTATCATCAAAGTAAGAAATACGTTCGCATCAATAATCTTCTCTTTGCCTTTCGGGCACGTGAAAGTGATGAAGTCATTGTGCTGGTGGAGTTGGAAGCACCAGGTCATTATCAGTTACGTATCACCTCTAAAGCAACACTTCTAAATATGTTATGTGAACAATTTCCGGTGATTGTAAGAGAACCGGTTGAAATGGAAAAAGCATTCCTAAAAAAAGAATTATCCAATCAAGAAAGACGCGAGACAGAGAGTTTTGAGCCGGAAGAGATGTTTATGAATTTAGAATTCTTCCATCTTAAGGAGGAACATAAAGATCGATTTAATTGGCACTATTATCAGCAGTGGCTCATCTTTACGAAAGACGAAAAGTTAATCATGGTCGATACGGTAAATAAAAAATATTACCATGCTAGTCAATATTGGTTTTTGAAGGTCCTATTTGACGAAATGGATTTCCCTTATAAGGAGGAGAAGTCATATGCTTAAAGCTGATGGAGGCGGTTCTAGCCTGCTCATCAATGTAAATCCTGATGAGATGACAACAATTTTCACCTTATTACAAGCAATTATTACGGAACTGGAGACCAATGCCGCCCCGAATATTGAAAAGCTGGGAAGTCTTGATTATTACACAGAAGGAAAAGCAAAAAAAGCCATGGAAGTATATGCTGAGGCGAATCAGAAAGTAATGGATTTATATGATAATTACTCCCGAGCGGCTGTGTTGGTGATTGATATCCTAAATACGATGATGCAGGCAGACGAAGCAATTGCTGAGCAAATCATTGCGAAACTGGGGGTATAATTGAATGGATGTAAAATATATCCCATCAGAATGGGAAAAGATGAAAGACGGCATTGGCGATTTAATTGGCCTTGGCCGTTGGGGCAAAGGGATGATTGATACGCTGAAGGATCTAAGTGATAACTTAGAGGATGCTGAGTCTGATATCGCGAACCATGATAGTGATGGGGTCATAACATTTCAGCACACCAGTCAAAAAAACAAGTACCAAGGGTTGTTTGAAGATTTTGAGGTATTACATAGCTTTACCGGCAAGGTTGGGGATATCGTCGACCGTACGATTGATCAGCCATTCTATGAAGATATGGATGCGTTTGTTGAAGCAATGCGGGATTTAACGATTTCCAGCTATAAAACAACGAATCGAATCGGAGCAACGGAGACTCAGTATGTCTATGCAGGTTACGGTTACGGTTACGGTCCTGCTCAATCGTTGGAAGTTCCTAAAACGGAAGTAAGCTTGGATGACTTGTTTAGTGGAGATAATTATTATGCAGAACAAATGAAACTTGAATATGATGCCTGGAAAGAACTTAATCCAGACCAGGATTTCACGCAAGAAGAATATCAACAAGGTGTTCTAAATACGCGTGCCTTTGAGTACGAATCGATTCGAAACCAACAAGAAGACAAGGAATTTTGGGTTCAAATCGGGGCGTTGGCCGTTATTGTGGGGGCAACGATTATTTGTCCTCCAGCAGGCTTGGCATTAGGGGCAGCTTATGGGGCGCTGGAGTTGAGTACAGCTGTGTCAGGTAAGGACTGGGTGTCAGGTCGGGAGCTGGGGACAGGGGAGCGCTGGTTTCGTGGACTGTTAGCTCCATTGGATATTGTTCCTGGTGTGAGTGGGTTAACAAAATTCTCAAGCACGGTCCGTCTTGCCCATCTAGGGGAGAATATCGGAACGATCGGATTGCGGACAGGAGTTAAAGAGAGTATCCAGCAAGGCATGAATCATATCGATAACATGGTGAAAACAGCTGGCCAGCAATCGGTCACACGTTTGAAGAGTGCGTCATCGGCAATAATAGATACAACCAATGTGGTGAAAAATAAACTGGCAAAAGATACACTGGAAGCAGGAAGGTTAGTTGATTCTGCTATAACAAAGGCAAAAAACATTACCCCGTCGCGCCGGATGGGCTTGTCTGTCGAAGATTTAGGAAATACTGGGAAGGTTCGTGTTCCTGTTGAGAATACTCATGCGGTGGAGAATAAGCTGAAAGATGTGTTGAGCAGGATTGATGGGGTTAATCTTAAAAATGGTAGCTCTAAGGTCGTTATCGATTCTAAAGCTATTCTAGGAAAGTATAAGGATGTTATTGGAAGTCATCCTCAAAAAAATTCTATTTTTGAAGTTGCAGATTATATTATAAAAAAGGGAGATTCGATCGAGAGAAAGGATTTATTAAGTGAAAGGACAATTAATGCTTTAATAGATAAGGCTTCTAGTGTAGATTATACGCCAGAGGATATTGATGCATTAAAGAAGGAAATCCTTGAACAAATTATAAGAGATCATAGCGATGATTTTTCTGCAAAGGATTTTGCAAGGCTATGGCAAGGTGATTACCCATATATTGGAGTAGACACTTACGAAAATTTTATAGTTGAAAAAGGTCAAATTATTTATGCTGGATATCCATTCCCAACCGGTTACGGATTTAATGAAAGTGTTTTGAGTGATGTTGGATACGACGCAACAAAACTATTTGATGGTGTACAGGTTAAACCTAGAGAGTTAATGGATGGAACAGGAGATTATAAGTTTCAAGCAATTGGATTTCAATTTAATGACACTATAGAGTCTGCAAAAGGAATTACGGATGCCAATCCTCAATTTGGTCATGGTGGTTTAGAACAAATATTTACGCCAGATTTTGAGACATTAGTAAGAATTGGGAAGGTTACGCCTGTTTTGGATGATGCCACAAGAGATTTGCTAAGATCTCAAGGAGTGGAATTTGATCCAATAAAACTCCAAATGAAGGATGAAGATGGTAACTACGTTTATAAAAGTATATGCAACACTCATATTTCCATTGCTGAAGATAGTAATGTTATCAAACTATCTAATTACATTGTTAGCGATGATAAAATGGAATTAATAAAAAGTAGATTAGAGGGAACAAGATAATGGATAAATTAATGGCAGGAACACTAGAGGTTGGTGGAAATACAATCAATAGCCTGACGACTTTGGATAGTTTTAAAAATAAAAATTTGAATATTAAGATTAGAGAGGGAAACCTCAATAGTTTTGTGTATTTTTTATCTCCACAACCTATATATTCAGAATCATTTCTCATCCAATTAGTTTTTACTAATGAAAAAATAAGTAAGGTTATCCTTAGAGCTTATTCGGAAGTGGAAGAAGATGGTATGACCATCGCTAAAAGACATAGAAAATGGTTAATTACATTATTAGGTGAACAATTGGGAATTAAAAATCAAATAGAATTTGATTGGGGCGTAATTAACCCATGGGTGGACATGAGGAGCAGTCAAGCAGAGATCCACTTAACATATTACTAATCCAGTATTCAAGGATTCGAAGCTAATGGGGCTTGGAATCCCTTTTTTATATAAATCCAAAAAGATAAATTAAACACAATTAGAAGTGTGGGGGTATTATGGATAGATGCGTTGCTTTTTATGATAATAAAAAATATAAGGCCTTTGCAGCAAGGGTTAAAGGTCAAATAACGACCATCAAATTATTTCTGCACCGAATAGAACCTGGTTTCACATCTGCTATGTCTGCATACGATAAGGATTTACATGAAAAAGAAGTAAAAAAGGAAGAGGTCTCGGAGTTATATCGGGAGTATTTTATCGCCCGATACAAAAATTACGAATTTTTTGTTACCCGTATTTTCCAAGATGATAAAGAGATGGAAATTGTGACGGCAGATTCCAATTTAGGCAGAGAGTGTAATCTCAATTATCAAGATAGAGATCTATTTACGAAAAGACTAGGATCTGATGATGAATATCAACTTATTCATGTAAAGGAAGATTATCTGAGCAAGAACATTATTCGAAGAGAAGTTACTATAGAGGAGTGTTTTAAAATAGAAACTGAGCTTTTTGAATAAGGGGGGCTGGATCGATAAGGAGGAATTTCTATGAAAATAGATATGTCGACTATAACTCTTCCGTTACCAACAGATGATTTGTTTGAGAGAAAAGAGAATATATGGAGAGTAAAACTTCCAAAAGATTTTATTGATTTTATGAAAGAAAATAATGGAGGAAGACTAATAACAGGAGTTTTTAAATGTAATGGCTTCGAATATGCAATAGACCGCTTTTTATGTTTATTAAAAACTCCTAGAGAAAATCCATTAGGAATGTATGATATGGATGTTACATTAACGCAACTTGAAGATAGATTGACGGATAATGAAGATTTGATAGGTGCAGATATTTTACCTATTGCTGTTTTATTTGCTGGTGATTTTGTATGTCTGGATTTTAGGAAGAACAGAGAAAACCCGAATGTGGTTATTTGGAATCATGAAGAGTCGGCTGAATTGGAGCCTGTAACATACCGTATAGCTGATACATTTAGCGAATTTATTTCTAAGGTGGAGTAAAATAGCAAAACTCCCAGAAAGGATCCATATGTCATGAATCGGTAATTGGAACTTGGAATACAATAAATTTCAGAATAATCAATTGTTGAAGACTATGTGCGAAGAAAATGGGATCGATGCAACGTATGGTGTTATGGGAAAAGCCGCTCCTTGGTATGATGAAAGTATGAATACTATTTTGGCAAATGGAGGAGCTGGACAAATAAACACACCTGTCTCGGGCTATGCTTTAAAACAATTAGGTATACTGAAAGCGGGATAAACTATGACAAGAGTAGAATATGATAATTATATTGTTAAACAAAATATAGATATTTCAAAATTAAATATAGTGATTGGAGTTAAGAAAGAAATACCATATATTACAGGATGTTTTCAAGAGGATGGAGTTTGGAAATTATATATGGTAGGTGAACAACAGGATTTTGATATCGTGCAACAAGGACCAGAAGAAGAAATATTTGATTTAATGTATAGTATTACAGAAAGTAGAAGGAAACGTAGTCTAATATAAAAACATAATTTTAAGAGGCTATGGTTTTTCGTATCGTTTAGGGAGATACAAGATATTAATCCAGGATTCAAAGTCAAATGAGCTTTGAATCCTTTTTATAATTTCGATGGGATAACTTGGAGAAGCTACGAAAAAGTAGCAGTTTTTTATAACTAATAAAATTGGGGGGAGATGTGAATAGAGATGTTGCTATTTACAAGAATAAAATAGATCGAGCTTCCAGGGGGAAAGAAGGAGGAGTTTTTTTAGCGTATTAAAAGTCTCTGGCGGTAAAGAAGCCGCTAAGGGTTTTTTATCATTTGAAAGTGTTGGTAACTGATGTGAGAGCTAGATGGTAAGTGGGGCTCTAAAGTTCTTAAAAATTAATCTAAGGAGTGAAAAAGTAGTATGAAAGAATTTGAAGATAGATTTAGTGAATTGCAAGCAGATATGATATCAATATGTATGGAATATGTTGAAGATAGAGCCGATAAAGTATATGTTTATGCTTCACGAGAAGAAGGGGTTATTTCTAGTAGTTTTTTTTATTTGATTAATAATAAATATGTAGAGCCTTACAAATTGAATGATGCATTGGTGAATGGGGAGGAAAGATATGATGTGTCTCCAGAACGAGGGTTTATGGTATTGGATATCTTAAATGAAGATATTGAAAAAATTGAAGTATTGTGCAAAGAGTATGAAAGGGATATACCAACTGAGATGAAATTAATATATGATGTTAAGAGTGGCAGCTTTAAAGCAGAATACAAGTATGATTTAGTATAACTAATGATGATATCAAAACGGCTGATCATATAGCTGATGAGTGGTTTGAGGAGGTTAAAAAAAATAACCTTTAAAATGTTAAGGTTTTAGATATGATCTAATTTGAATTCATCATTCATGAAGGTTGTGCCATCATGGAGTTATATAACCGTGTTCTGCTAATGAAATTAATATGCTCGTTCTATAGATAGGCTTAGTAAATTAGAATACTTTATATATCACATTAAAGCACTTGAATGCCTTTTAGACATCAGGTGTTTTTATTTTTTTATGAGATACTTAAGCATTGGACAACATTAATGGGTGCTTTACTAAAATTCATAGCTCATGAAGGTAGTACCATTATGGAGTTATTAAATAAATCAGAAGGTCGAGAATATGAGTTTTGAAATAGAATTAAATAAATTATATGAACAAATAGCACAACATGTTAACAATATAATTCCAATTGAATGGAGCGAGTTTTATTTTAATGGAGAAGTGGAGAATAATGAAGGTGGGGTATTTTTCTTTTTTACCCCTGTTGAGAGTACGGATGAACCTGTTTATTCACATGATATACCAGATTTATATCAAATAGATGAGAGGGCATATGATGAAGAACTTCATAAATTGTTTGAACTGACTGTTAAACTCCAACAGGTATTTATTGATAATGACCAAGAACCTTGGTTTTCAGTCACATTATCAGTTAAGAATACAGGTAAATTGAATGTGCATTTTGATTATACTAATTGGCATGATAGCGAGTTTGGTCCAACAGCGAGAATTGAATATTTTGAGTATAAATATTTAAGCCCAAAAAAGGAACAGTTAGATTTAGGATTAATTGATAGAATGAAGAAGTTTGAGGAACAGTGAACATAAAGCACTTGATTGCCATTATGGGCATCAGGTGTTTTTTTATGAGATATGTATATATAATGGAAGGGGTGATTCGTGAGATTGCGAATAAATCAGGAGGTTGTCAATGATGAGCTTTGAACAAAAATTAAATAATTTATATCAACAAATAGCTCAAAAGATTAATGATATGATTCCGGTTGAATGGAGTAATTTTTACTTTAATGGAGAAGAGAAGGGGAAAGAAGGAGGAGCTTTTTTCTTTTTCATTCCAAAAGCAGATAATGAAAAAGCTGTTTTTTCACATTTTATCCCCAAATTTTATGGTGTAGATAAGAGACTCTATAATACTGCACTTCATGAATTATTTGAACTAACCCATGCACTTCAAAAGGTATTTATAGATAATGACCAAGAACCTTGGTTTTCGGTCACAATGATAGTAAATGAATCCGGTAAATTAAAGGTGAAGTTTGATTATATCAACTGGACTAATAGTGATTTCGGTCCTTCTGCAAGAATTAAATACTTTGAGTATAAATATATAAATCAAGATAATAACGTAAAAGATTTAGAATTAATAACGAGAATGAAAGAATATGAAGAAACAAACAAATAGCTAGATAAAAAAAGGTAATTTAGCGTATTAAAATATCCCTAGCGCTAAAGAAGCCGCTAAAGTTTTTTTATCATCCATTACGGAAGCTAAGAGACAAAATTAATTAAGAATCTAGAATTAAGGTAATGGCTAATAATCTGAAAATGGGGAGTAATTAGCAAATGGCGGAAGGAAAGCTGGAGGTTGGTGGTATTGCTATCAATCACCTGACTACTTTGAATAGTTTTAGAGATAAAAAACCAAATATTAAGATTCGAGAAGGAAATCCCACTAGTTTTGTGTATCTTTTATCTCCACAATCTATATATTCAGAATCATTTCTGAGAGGGTAAAATCATGAAAATAAAAAAAACACTATTGTACAACCATTACCATCAGAAGAATTAATAAAAAAACATGAAAAGTTTTGGAGACTAAAATTGCCAGAGTCTTTCTTAGAGTTTATTAAAGCATATAATGGATCGGAAGTTGAGGAAGCTACTTTTGAATATAACAATCGTAGTTACGCTATAGAAAGGTTTTTGTGTATGTTGGATGATATTGAGAATAATCCTAAAGGAATTTACGATATTGATGTTGTTTTTTCTCAAATAGGGGAAAGATTAACTGGCAATGAAGATTTATTAGGTGCAGAAGTTTTACCAATAGCTAGTATATTTGCTGGTGACTTTGTATGCTTAGATTTTAGAAATAATAATATAACTCCCTCTGTTTGCGTATGGTCTCATGAAGAGTCGGGTAAGTTTGAACCAGTTCTTTACAGAATAGCGGATAACTTTACCCAATTTTTAAAGCTACTAGAAGAGGAAAAATAGAATTGGCTGCAGTGAATTTATACAAACACACTAATAAATTTCCAGATAATCTAATTTAAGAGAAGGAACTAATGGTAGGTGAAGAAATGTAATGGAAAAGTCGGATATATATGGTAAGTACAGAGGAACTGAGTACGAAATAACTGTGGATATGGACAATAATATTAAGATTATAATTTATAAATTTTGTGGTGAGGGATTTAAAGTCAATTGAGCCTTGAATCCTTTTTTTATAATTAGATAATATGGTAAATAATATAAGAGATGGAATTATGCTTAAGTCTGGTGACTATGCAATAATTAATAATTTCAAATATGAAATATACGATAATGGTGATGACACTTTCAATTTATTAACAAATGATCCTCAATCTATTAAAGAAGGATTTAGTAAGGATAATTTTTCTAATATCTTTTTTAGCCTATCCATTTTTCAGGTAATGGCCAATAATTTATAAACTATAATTTTACTAACCTTAAAGTTATCCTAAGGAGGTTATAATATGACGAATGAGGAAGCAAAGAAAATAATAAAAAATGAAGGGCTACAACGTTTTAATTGGTATAATGAACATCCATTAAAAGAGAATGAAGTCACGATAAGAATTGGTAATAGTAACCATTGGGAAGTGTTGGTAACTGATGAGAGAGCTAGTGTTGTAGGAGGTTCCATAACTGCATTTGATAATGAAAGTGATGCTCTTGACAATTTTATTAAAAGATTGAGAACTGAAAAAATATTATACCAGTAAATAAGAGAGTGAAATGAATTATGACAAAAAATGAATTTTTAAATAAGATTTCAAATGAAAATCCTAAAATTGGTACATATCAGATTGAAACGGATTGCATTACAGAAGCCTCTTTTGTCCTGGGATGTTATTATGACGGTGAGGATAGAATTTGGAAAGTATATGAAACCGATGAGAAAGGCTTTAAATCGATTATTTTTAAAGCAGCAGATGAAAATACAGCTTTTGATAAACTATATAAACTAGTAGGCATACATGAAAGATTAAATAAATAACTCTTTGATGATTAGAAACGGTGCAGGGAGTTGATTCGAAGTGGAAAAAGAAATGAATAAGTTATATAGAGAAATAGCCGAAACAGTTAATGAAATGATTCCGGAAGAATGGGAGAAATTTTACTTTTATGCTCAAATATCAGAATCTGGAGGGGGAACTTATTTTTTTTATAATACACCAGAAAGTAAACAATCCTTTCATTATAGTGTGAAAATCCCATTTAACTATGCTATTGATAAAGATGAATTTAAAAAGAATAAAAGAAGGCTGTTCGCATTGAGCGATGAATTAAGGAATATTTTTAAAGAAAATCAGCAGGAACTTTGGTATTCATTTACGTTATCTCTTGAGAGCAATGGGAAATTTAAGATGCATTATGATTATACAAATTGGTTTAATACAGAGTATAGTTTTAGTGACCAAATGATTATTTGGAAAAATAAGTACTTAGGAGAAGTACCTGATGATGAGAATGATAAAAAGTTAATTGATAGATATTATAATGAATTTCCGGATAATCCAATTTAAGAGAAGGAATGTAATGGTAAGTCTACTCTTTTAATAGAGTAGGCTTTTTTTATGATAGATTTCCATCTTTCAAGAGGCTTTAAAGGGAAATATAGGGGAAATGTGGAATTATTAAATCTAAGCCTATCTTGGAGGGACGGAGTGATGCTCCAAACCTCTCATTTTGAGGAGCAGGGGAAACGATGAAAAAAATACCTAAAAAAATATGGATACCAGTTATACTTGTGTGTGTTTTGATAGGAGGTTATTTATATTTTGATAAGGAAAATGTCTCTGTTAGCGTAGGAACTGCACCAAAGGGTGAAAAAGTAGTTCAAGTTCATGAACAAACTAAAAAGGTTAATCGTGAATTTCCGTTTAGTATGAGTGAAAACGATGTTCAGCAAGCCATACATAATATGTCACACCAGAAGGTTCTAGCAGACAAAAAGTGGGGTGCACTGCCATTAACACCTGAGCGGGTGAAAAGATTACTACAAGTGGTCGAAGCCAATAAAAAAGAATATGAAAATACTGATGTTTATTTAACAATATTAAAATCTTGGGAAATGGGCGATTTCGATTACGTGGTTATGAACCACAATGCCATATGGGAGCTGCAGGGCGGCACGGTTGGAAAAGCCAACGGCATAGCTTCACCTGAAGAAGAAATGGAATTTATCCATGAGAACTATGATGTAGAGCAGTGAAATCCATAATATAGCACGTACCCAATCCCAAAATTATTTAGTCTGCTTCTTTTGCTGAAGTAGGCTTTTTTGGTTAGAGAAACCTTTTTTATAGCATCTACGCTAATTTTTACCTAGTTTAGAATATTGTCTGTCTGCATATAAAGGAATATTTTAGGAATATATAGAATACTTAAATGGAATGCCCCAAAATAGGTATAAATCCGCACGAGGAGGAGTCACCTTGTCTTTAGAACAAAAGAATCCCACAATAGAAAAGATACTAGTAAACATAGAAAAGGTTATGATTGGAAAAAGGGACGTTGCTGAACTTAGCCTGGTTGCCCTTTTAGCTGGCGGTCACGTCCTCTTAGAAGACGTGCCAGGTGTTGGGAAGACGATGATGGTCCGTGCGTTGGCCAAGTCGGTGAATGCCAATTTCCGTAGAATTCAATTCACTCCGGATCTTTTGCCATCCGATGTAACCGGAGTCTCCATATATAATCCAAAAGAGATGGAGTTTCAATTTCGTCCCGGTCCGTTAATGGGGAATATCATACTTGCCGATGAGATTAACCGGACCTCCCCGAAAACCCAGTCAGCCCTTTTAGAAGGGATGGAGGAAGCAAGTGTTACCATTGATGGAGTAACTCATCAACTGAACAAGCCATTCTTTGTTATGGCGACGCAAAATCCGATTGAATACGAAGGGACCTATCCCCTTCCGGAGGCCCAATTGGATCGTTTTTTATTAAAAATGAGAATGGGTTATCCTGACTTACAAGAGGAAATGGAAGTGTTGAACAGAGCACAAAAGAACCCGCCGATTGAGGAGTTAACCCCTGTCATTGACCTTGAAGGCCTTCTTGATTTACAAAAAGAAATCAAAGATGTGTTTGTCGATGATACGATGAAGCGTTACATCGTCGATATTGTTAACCGCACTAGAGGCCACGGCAGTGTCTACCTTGGGGCTAGTCCGAGGGGATCGATTGCCTTGATGAAAGCAGCACAGGCCTATGCGTATATGTATGGCCGCGATTATGTTCTCCCGGATGATATTCAATATTTAGCTCGATTTGTCTTATCCCACCGGATTATTTTAAAGTCGGAGGCAAAATTCGAAGGGATTTCGGCTGAAGATTTAGTGAACCAGGTGGTTGCCAGAGTCCCGGTTCCAGTTCAAAGGTTAGTGAAATAAATGAAAAAAACAAGGATTATATTGAAAAAAGTTTGGAAGTTTATTCTGCTGCTTTTTTTGATTTTATTAGCTTTCTCCTATGCCATGTTTCAAGGAGGATTTGTAAGTTGGTTTTTATTTTATAGCTTTCTTCCCTTTGCCATTTATTGTGTTGCCATCTCTTTTTACTCCTTAAACGAACTTGAAGTAACAAGAATTTTGCCAAAAACGGATTTTAATGCCGGAGAGCCTTTAAAGGTGACCGTTACAGTGAAAAGAGCAAAATCATTTCCGCTTTTTTATTTATTGATTGAGGATCAGTTAGATGAATCCTTGAAATTTGCTCCTCAGCAAAAGAGAGCGAAAGCCCTGCTTCTTCCGGGCTTAAAAAAGGAATTTTCCTATGAATACATCATTGATGAGCTGCCGCGCGGGGAACATTTTTTCGAATCTTTTACCTTGCGAATTGGAGATCCGCTTGGTTTATTTGAAAAAGAAAAAAAGTTCGCCTTGGATGGTAAAATTATTGTCTATCCAGCGTATACAGAGTTATTATATCGATCATTTGAAAATCATTATGATTCTGGTCTGACGGCTTCAAGGGAACGAGTCCAGCGTGATACATCTATGGCGACTGGGGTGAGGGATTACCAGCCGGGCGACCGCTTCTCATGGATTAACTGGAAAGCATCCGCCAATCGAAATATCCTTATGACAAAGGAATTTGAACAGCGGCAATCACATGATATCTTTGTGGTTATGGATTGTGTCCCGACGAAGCAGTTTGAGCCTGTTGTCTCATTTACAGCCTCATTATTGCGGGCTATCTTGAAAAAAGGGGCCCAGACCGGTCTGTTAACGATTAGCAACGAACGTGCCTCTTTCCCCATTCGCGGTGGAGAGCAGCATCTCCAGCAGCTTTTTTTTCATCTGGCAAAAATAGTGGCGAAATGTACCTCACCATTAGAAAAGGTGTTAGATACCGATGGACTTCTCATCCAGCAAACCGTTTCGTTCATGCTAGTCACCGCGCAAATTAGCAAACCCTTGATTGAAAAAGCAAGCTTCCTTGGACAGCGAAAAGGTGGAACGATTACGCTTTTTCTGATTAAAGGGGAGAAAGAAACGCCGACAGATGAGGAACGCTCGCAGATGGCAATCGCCAATGCCCGTGGAGTACGGGTTGTCTTGGTTCAGGAAGGCGAATTCACGGCGGCCTTTTCGGAGGTGAACTTCCGTTGATCAAAAGAGATTTTTCATCATTTTTGTTATATGCCTTTAGTTTTTTATTATTAAGTGAATGGCTGCGTCCGATTGAACAATTAACAGAAACCGATCATATTGAGATGTTTTTTATCTTTATCGTTATTTCGTTTGCTTTATCTTACCTTCATTTGAAATGGATTTGGAACTATAGTATTAAAACGCTCTTTATTTTTTATGCCATTAACCAGCTTCACTATGAAGAAGGGCTCTTTGATTCAACATGGATTACAGCCTTCTTTAGAGATATAATGGATAACTTTGGTTTACTAACAGCGAGGAATTGGAATGGCTTATCCAACGAGTTCAGGACATTGTTATTTTTTATCTTACTTTGGATAATGGTGTACTTAATCAATTACTGGATCTTAAACCGAAAGCGGATTTTTATATTTTTCTTTATGACCTTAGTTTATATTACGGTTTTAGATACATTTACGCCGTATATTGCTAAATTTGCTATTGTCAGAACGGTAGTGGCCGGCTTTGCAGTGATGGGAATGCTGACATTTTACCGAATCGTTCAAAAAGAAAATGTCAGCACGGAACCGACCTATCTGCGAAAGTGGATGGTGCCGCTGGCTGTTATGGTTTTATTAAGTGTTGTAGTTGGCATAGCCGCACCGAAAGCCGCACCGATTTGGCCAGACCCAGTTCCGTATTTAACCGCTAATAATGACAAAGTTCCTGAAGATAAGGCCAGCAGTGTTAATCGTATCGGTTATGGAACCAATGATGCTGAATTAGGCGGTCCCTTTATAGGAGATAACACCCGAGTCTTTCAGTATGAAGGGAACGGAAAAAATTATTGGAAGATGGAAACGAAGGACGTGTATACAGGAAAAGGCTGGCTGGCCTCTGGTACCACACCTATAACCTTTCGTAAGGAAGATCTTGTGCCTGTCTTTTCGGTGCCTGACACCGTAGAAACCATTAAAGAGTCTTCGCGGGTGGTGACAAGTCCAGAATATAATTTCAACTTTCTTATGTATCCTGCCGGAATTAACAAAGTGTTAAAGATGCTCCCTGAGGGCAATCGATATGAAATCGATACGACTAATGAGCGAATCAGCCTTTTCTCTAATGACAATGTCCCTGCTGTGCCGCAGGTCTTTACCGTAGAATTTGAAAGACCAAAGTACAAGGCTTCAGACTTAGTTCGAACAACGAGCTATGACCCAACTATCATCAACGAGGAATTTTATCAAAGATATACACTTCTTCCGGAAAATCTTCCGCCTCGAGTGAAAGAATTAGCAGAAGAGATTACTGCTGCAAAAACCAATTGGTTTGATAAAGCCAAAGCAATAGAAAGTTATTTTGGAAGATCCGCGTTCACTTATGACCAGAAAAATGTCGCGGTGCCTGACACCGAAGATGATTATGTGGATCAATTTTTGTTTGAGACAAAAAGGGGTTATTGTGACAATTTCTCCTCTTCGATGGCTGTGATGCTGCGAACACTCGGGATTCCAACACGTTGGGTAAAAGGGTTCACAGGCGGAGATTTCCTGCAATATAGTGATGAGACATCAGGGACACAGATTTATGAGGTAACAAATAATAATGCCCACTCTTGGGTTGAGGTCTATTTTCCAAATCAAGGCTGGGTACCATTTGAGCCAACCAAGGGCTTTTCAAATGAAATTATCATCAATTATGGAGCGAATGGCCAATCATCATCCAATAATCAAGAAGCCAGTCCAGCGCCTGTGAAGAAGCCCCAGCAGGAAGAGATTGAGGACCCCGATAAAACAAATGATTCGAAATCATTCTTTGATGTTAAAAGGATCTGGGAAGAGACCAAATTTTTTTTGAAAAACAATTGGAAGCGGATATTTTTCATAATCGTAATAGTAGCTGCAGTGGCTGGAATTCTTTACCGTATTCGCGGTAAGTGGGTTCCGTACAGTCTGTTAGTAATTTACCGATTTAAGAAAAAGGACGAAAACATCAGTGCAGCCTATTTAGCTTTGTTGGAACAGTTCGAACGCTATGGTTTAAAGCGGAAAGAAAACCAAACACTACGAAACTATGCCCGTTACATTGATTCCTTCTTTTCGACAAGAGAAATGTCACAACTAACGGCTATTTATGAAAATTATCTGTATCATCAGCAATTACCAAAGGGCACTTGGAAAGAATCGCATGAATTATGGGAAAATTTAATTAAAAAGACAATCGCTTGACCAGAAAAACAACCTATTGTTACAATATGTACTAATTCATGTTTAGCGTTAGCACTGTTATAAAAAGTGCTTGCGCTGTTCAAAATATAGTACGTTTCCTTCATATATCCTCGAAAATTTGGTTCGAGAGTCTCTACCGGGTCACCGTATAATGACCTGACTATGAAGGCAGGATTTTTCTGTTGTCTTTTTACGAGAAAACTAGAATTCTGCCTTCCTGATATTTTTATGGAGGGGAGAATTCTAGTTTTTTTTATATCCTTTGCTGTAAAGGTTCATAATAACTATAACTTGAGAAAATTGAGGTGGATGCTTTGCCAGGCAAGAATGAGATGATTATTGTATTAGATTTTGGGAGTCAATATAACCAGTTAATAACCCGCAGGATTCGTGAATTCGGGGTATACAGTGAATTACATCCGCATACGATTACAGCTGAAGAAATCCGCCAGTTAAACCCAAAAGGGATTATTTTCTCCGGCGGGCCAAATAGTGTGTACGATGAAAATTCTTTCCGCTGTGATGAAGCCATTTTTGAAATGGGTCTTCCAATCCTTGGTATTTGCTATGGGATGCAGTTAATGACCGTCCATTTTAATGGGAAGGTTGAAAAAGCGAAAGAACGTGAATACGGAAAAGCAACGATGACGGTACAACATCCATCAGCGCTATTTACCGGACTGCCAAATGAGCAGACCGTGTGGATGAGTCACGGTGATCTTGTCGTGGAAGCTCCTGCAGGTTTTACCGTGGATGGCACAAATCCAACCTGTCCAATTTCAGCAATGAGTAATGAAGAGCAAAAGCTTTATGCTGTTCAGTTCCATCCAGAAGTACGTCATTCCGTTTATGGGAATGAACTGCTAAGAAATTTTGTTTTTAATGTGTGTGAATGCAACGGCGATTGGTCAATGGGTAACTTCATTGAAATGGAAATGGCGAAAATTCGTGAGCAGGTTGGCGATAAAAAGGTTCTTTGTGCTTTAAGTGGTGGGGTGGACTCTTCCGTTGTTGCCGTGTTGATTCATAAGGCAATCGGTGACCAATTGACCTGTATTTTTGTCGATCATGGCTTGCTTCGGAAGAATGAAGCAGATAGTGTGATGAAAACTTTCTCTGACGGCTTCCATATGAATGTAATCAAGGTTGATGCCAAAGATCGTTTCTTATCAAAGTTGGAAGGTGTTTCTGACCCTGAGAAAAAACGAAAAATTATTGGTAATGAGTTTATTTATGTATTTGACGATGAAGCGACAAAACTGGAAGGTATTGAGTTTTTAGCCCAAGGCACGCTTTATACAGATATTATTGAAAGTGGTACGGCAACTGCACAAACCATTAAATCCCATCACAATGTGGGCGGGCTGCCGGAAGATATGCAGTTTAAACTAATTGAACCATTGAACACTCTATTTAAAGATGAAGTCCGTGCGCTTGGAACCGAGCTTGGCATTCCGGATGATATCGTCTGGAGACAGCCATTCCCTGGACCTGGTCTTGGTATTCGTGTGCTTGGGGCCATTTCAGAGGATAAACTGGAGATTGTCCGTGAATCAGATTGGATTCTTCGCGAGGAAATTAAAAAAGCTGGTCTCGACCGAGAGATTTGGCAATATTTTACTGTGTTACCAGACATTCGCAGTGTCGGTGTAATGGGGGACGCAAGAACCTACGATTACACGATTGGAATCCGTGCGGTCACTTCCATTGACGGTATGACGTCTGATTGGGCAAGGATCCCTTGGGATGTCTTAGAAGTCATTTCAACAAGAATTGTTAACGAAGTAGCTCATGTCAACCGGGTGGTTTATGACATTACCAGCAAGCCGCCTGCAACGATTGAGTGGGAATAAGAAAAGCGGAAGCGCCTAGGCGCTGGAGCTAGACAATAAGAAAAACGAAGAACTGGAACCGATACGTGGTTCCAGTTCTTCGTTTTTTTTGGAAAAAGTGACTATTTATTTCAGGAACATCCATATTCACGAACAATGTTAAATTTTATTTTAATATCGTTCGTATTTTTGTTTACAAGAAGTTTCTTTCCTGCTAAAATAAAAAACGTGTTATGAGAAGTGAATAAAAATTGCATCGTATAATCTTGGGGATATGGCCCAAAAGTTTCTACCGAGCCACCGTAAATGGCTTGACTACGAGGCAGTGTTTAATATAAGAGGTATGCTTTCTTTTCCTCTATTTATTGCACATGCCTTACGTCAGCTCCGGTAGAATAAACCGGAGCTTTTTTGCATAAACAATAAGGAAAGAACCTTAGGGGGAAAAAGAATGCATAAGTATTTTGAGTTTGAGAAACATGGGACAAATTATCGCCGTGAGTTTATTGGGGGACTAACCACCTTCTTAGCAATGGCTTATATACTAGTTGTTAACCCATTAACATTATCATTAGCGTCTATAAAGGACTATCCCGATGCTTTAAGAATGGATTATGGTGCAGTATTTGTGGCAACTGCGCTTGCATCGGCACTAGGTTCGATTGTCATGGGGCTTCTTGGGAAGTATCCACTCGCTCTAGCTCCGGGAATGGGCTTAAATGCGTTCTTTGCTTATACAGTAGTATTAGGGAGCGGAATTCCTTGGCAGCATGCTCTTGGTGCTGTATTAATCTCAGGTGTATTTTTCTTCTTATTAACACTCACTGGTCTGCGCGAAAAAATCATTAACGCGATTCCAGTTGATTTAAAACACGCTGTGGGTGCAGGAATTGGCTTGTTCATTACTTTTATCGGATTACAAAATGCTGGAATTGTGGTCAATAATGATGCGACACTAGTTGGATTAGGCGATTTGACAGCTGGACCTACACTGCTTGCTATCTTTGGTATTGTTGTAACAGTAATTATGATGACTAAAGGTATTAACGGAGCCGTATTTTATGGGATGGTCATCACAGTAATCGTGGGAATGATCTTTAACTTAATTGATATGCCGAATAAAGTAGTTGATTCTGTTCCAAGTTTATCACCGACGTTTGGTGCAGCCTTCTCTTCGTTCGGAGATAGCTCTTTTTATACAACAGCCATGCTTGGAATAGTGCTTACCTTCTTGTTTGTTGATTTCTTTGACAATGCCGGGACACTTGTCGCAGTAGCGAACCAAGCGGGAATTATGAAAGACAATAAGCTGCCACGAGCTGGGCGTGCGTTAATTTCAGATTCGATTGCAACAACTGTTGGTGCTGTACTAGGTACATCAACTACAACATCATACATCGAGTCGTCTGCAGGGGTTGCCTCTGGTGCTAGAACTGGATTTGCAGCCTTAGTAACAGCCGGATTCTTTATCTTATCGTTATTCTTCTTTCCATTATTATCGGTAGTTACTGCACCTGTAACAGCACCTGCGCTAATAATTGTTGGGGTGTTAATGGTATCATCATTAGGAAAAATTGATTGGCAGCGTTTTGAAATTGCCGTTCCAGCATTTTTAACAATGATCGCCATGCCACTGACTTACAGCATTGCAACAGGTATTGCGGTTGGATTTATCTTTTACCCAATTACAATGATCATCAAAGGTCGAACTAAAGAGATTCACCCAATCATGTACTTCTTCTTTGTTATCTTTGTCCTATATTTCATTTTCTTAAAATAATATTAAAAGGAACTGTGGGCGCACCACAGTTCCTTTATTTTGCTCAAAAAATATCATTCGAATAATTTACCAACTAGTAGGACATAATGTTGTCGAACATTGTCGTTGACTTCCTGTTTTCTCTCTTTTATTCTGTAATTAATAAGGTAAACTGGGAGAAATGGGGAAAAGGGTATGGCACAGCTGACGATTGAAAAAGTTTTAAATAATAATGTATTGATTGCTGAACACCCATCCTATGGTGAAGTAGTTTTGATTGGCAAAGGGATCGGCTTTAATCGTAAACAAGGTGATTTAATTGAAAAAGACTCTGCTGAAAAACTCTTTGTCTTAAAAAGTGAAAAAGAGCAGCAAAATTATATTAAATTGCTCCCTTTTATTGATAACGAATTTTTAGAGGTTATCATAGCATCAATTGAGTTAATCAAACAACGAACAAATTCAATGCTAAATGAACATATTCATGTTGCACTAACTGACCATCTAATGTTTGCCTTAACGAGGGCCTCCCAAGGAATGGAAATGACGAATCCTTTTTTAGTGGAGACGAAGGCGCTTTATCGTCATGAATATGAAGTGGCGAAAGAAGTTGTCCAACTTATTAAGGATAACACTGGGATTAGCTTTCCAATCGGTGAAGTTGGATTTATCGCTTTGCATATTCATAGTGCCATAACCAATAAAGACCTTTCTGATGTAAACCAACATTCCCAGCTTGTCAGCAGACTGGTTGATATGGTTGAAGAACAGTTGGAGATAGAGATAGACAAAGAAGGAATCGATTATATGAGACTTGTTCGCCATCTCCGTTTTGCGATTGAACGGGTAGTAAACGGTGAAAAAGTGGATGAACCAGAAAAAATTTCTTCCCTCTTGAAAGATGAATATCCTATATGCTATAATCTCTCATGGAAGCTCATAAAAGTGATGCAACAATCCTTAAAATTAAAAGTCTTTGATGCAGAAGCGGTATATCTAACAATGCATTTACAACGACTTCAAAAAAAATATAAATAGCACTTATTCATTTTACGTGTTACTGATTCGATCAGGCATGAGTAAAAAGTTTAATTGAACCTAAGTTGTTGGGGTATTCTATACCCATAGCTTTATTCAATTGGACCTTTACTCATGCCTTTTTTGTCGTCAATTCTCTAGATTGTAACCGCTTTATGAGCTGTATAAAAAATTAGGAGGTATCCTTATGTTTAAAAATGCTTTTGGTGTTTTACAGAAAGTCGGTAAAGCATTGATGCTACCAGTTGCAATTCTGCCAGCTGCCGGGATCTTACTAGCAATTGGTAATGCACTTCAAAACCCAACGTTAATTGACCTCGCCCCATTCTTAGATAATAGCGGGATTGCGATGGTTGCGAAGATTATGGAACAGGCAGGTAGTGTCATATTCGGAAATCTATCATTATTATTTGCTGTTGGGGTTGCGATTGGACTAGCAGGAGGAGAAGGGGTAGCTGGCCTTGCTGCGATTGTAGGGTTCCTTATTATGAATGCAACAATGGGAACTGCCTTAGGTATTGATGCAGATGCACTTGCGAAGCATCCTCAAAGCTATGCTTCTGTATTAGGTATACCAACACTGCAAACGGGCGTTTTCGGAGGTATCATCGTCGGTCTTATTGCCGCTTATATGTATAATAAATTCTTCGAAATTGAATTACCGTCATATCTAGGTTTCTTTGCTGGTAAGCGTTTCGTTCCGATTGTAACTGCTGCAAGTACTGTTCTTTTAGGATTGCTAATGATTCTTATCTGGCCTCCAATTCAATCAGGCTTGAATGCATTCTCTACGAACATGGTTGATGCGAACAGAACGATTGCTGCCTTTATCTTTGGGGTAATTGAACGTTCATTAATACCATTTGGATTGCATCATATTTTCTATGCTCCATTCTGGTATGAATTTGGAAGCTATACAAACGCTGCTGGTGATCTTGTACGTGGTGACCAACGTATTTTCATGGAACAAATTAAAGATGGTGTCCAAAATTTAACTGCAGGTACTTTCACAACAGGTAAATACCCATTCATGATGTTTGGACTTCCTGCGGCTGCGCTAGCGATTTATCATGAAGCTCGACCAGAAAAGAAAGTGTTTGTAGGAGGATTAATGGCTTCTGCGGCGTTAACTTCTTTCCTTACTGGTATTACAGAGCCAATTGAATTCTCATTCTTATTCGTTGCACCAGTATTATTTGGTATTCACGCAATCTTTGCAGGATTATCATTCATGACTATGCACTTGTTAAATGTAAAAATCGGTATGACCTTCTCAGGTGGATTAATTGACTATATTCTATTTGGATTAATTAACCCGCAAACGAATGCTTGGATCGTTATTCCGGTAGGTCTTGTCTTTGCGGTAATCTATTACTTTGGTTTCCGTTTTGCGATTCGCAAGTTTAATTTAAAAACTCCAGGTCGTGAACTAGAGGAAGAAGAAGACCGAGCGCCATCAGGAAAATCAGGTTCAGGTGATTTAGCAGCTAATATTTTAGATGCTATGGGTGGGAAAGATAATATTGCTCATCTAGATGCATGTATTACACGTCTTCGTGTATCTGTTAATGATATTAAAAATGTGGACAAAGCTGAATTGAAAAAACTTGGTGCGGCGGGTGTCCTAGAAGTAGGAAATAACATTCAAGCAATTTTTGGACCACGTTCTGAAACAATTAAGGGTCAAATGAAAGATATTATGTCTGGTAAGAGACCTCGTACAACTTCTGTTGATACAGCGGAAAAAAGTCCAGAACAAAGTAATGTAAATTCAGATGCAATTCAAAAAGCACGTGAGAGTGAAGTGTTTGCGGCACCACTTAAAGGAGAAATAAAGCCGATTACTGAAGTGCCTGATCAGGTGTTTGCTGGAAAAATGATGGGCGATGGCTTCGCGATTGTACCAGCTGAAGGAACAGTTGTTTCACCGGTAAATGGAAAAATCGTAAACCTATTCCCAACTAAACATGCGATTGGTATCTTATCCGATACAGGGCGTGAAATCCTGATTCATGTTGGTATTGACACAGTTAATTTAAAAGGTCAAGGCTTTGAGACGTTAGTTGCTGAAGATGACATCATTGAACAGGGTCAGCCGTTATTAAAAGTTGATTTAAATTACATTAAAGAACATGCAACATCTACAATTACTCCGATTGTTTTCACGAACTTAGCCGAAGGTGAAAAAGTTGTGCTGAATAAACAAGGTCAAGTCGAATTGAAGCAAGAAGGAATAATCAAGATTACAAAGTAAGAGGAGGCCGGCCCTAGTAATAGGGCTGGCTTTTTTATATATTATAGAAGAAAGTCAGAATGGTGGAAAAAAATTTAGTTTTTTGTTGACGTGACCTAGGCATGGTGGTAGTATATTAAAGCAGTCGTTGATGACAAGTTAACAACTTGTTGGTGTTGAAAATATTGATAAAAAATGTTGACAACGATTCGATGAAGTGATAAAATAATAAAGTTGCTTCAAACGAAGTAACGGAATTGTTCTTTGAAAACTAAACAAACAAAATCGTGCAAACAAACAATATTAATCGTGTTTCTTCTGTTAATATGAAGAACACGAGCCAACGTAACTTTTATGAGCTAATCAACTTTCTTGGAGAGTTTGATCCTGGCTCAGGACGAACGCTGGCGGCGTGCCTAATACATGCAAGT
>NZ_VEED01000024.1 GCF_007678255.1 Bacillus sp. X1(2014)
AAACTCTCCAAGAAAGTTGATTAGCTCATTTGTTACGTTGGCTTAGTTTCTTAAAAGAAACTAAAATTTATTGTTTGTTTGCACGATTTTGTTTGTTTAGTTTTCAAAGAACAATTTCTCTATCGCTCAAAAGCGACTTTATTAATATATCACCCGCAAAACATAAAGTCAATAACTTTTTTCAAAGTTTTTTATGTCAGCAGCGACGTTTATTAATATACCAAGATACTTATTTATTGTCAACGGATATTCACAAAAAAAATTAAAGTTTTTCCTTACCCCTTTTTCCTATCCTTCTTTCCTCTTCTCATATACTTAAGACAATCATGTGGAGATGCCACCCTGCGAAAAAGGGTAAACAATACTTTATATCTCTCTTCCATTGCTCTCTTTACTATATGGTCGATTCGATCATCTCTTAAATCAAAAAGGATTTCATCCATTTCTCTTTTAATAAGGTATTCCATTTCTTTTACTTCTTTATCATTTATTAGAAATCCAAACATTGAATAACCTCCAACGAATTATCTAGTTATTGTAGTCATTTCCAATTATTGAGATTTTATTATAAGATTTTCTAATCATATTTTAAAAAAAGCCCGCATAGGTTGAGACAAGGACAGTATTGGACGAGGTGGGGACGATGAAATTCTTTTTTGTATTTAACGGGAAGTCTTTGAAGAACATTTCACTTATTTTAATTGCAGCATTTTTTACTGCATGGTTTCTCTACATAGAGAACCTTACACAAATTCCTGTCTTTTCAACAAAGGATGGTCCGAAAGCGATTTATAGAGGAGAAAAGGGTCTTGCACTTTCTTTTAATATTGGTTGGGGTGATGAAAAGGCAGAGCCTATTTTAGACACCTTAAAGAAGGAAAATGTAAAAGCAGCTACTTTCTTCTTAGCTGGGTCGTGGGCCGAGCGACACCCAGACCTTGTTAACCGAATCATAAAGGATGGCTACGAGATCGGTATTCTTGGTTACGAATACAAAGACTACAGGGACTTAGAAGATGTGAAAATTGGCCAAGATATCTCAAAAGCACAAGAAGCCTTCAGAAAACTAAATGTGAAAGATATTAAATTACTCCGCGCTCCAACCGGTCATTTTGATGAGCGGACTTTAAAAATTGCCAAAAGATACGGATACACAGTAGTCCATTGGAGCGTGGATTCAAAAGACTGGAATAATCCAGGGGTCCCAGTCATTGTTAAAAATGTAGGTAAAGCAGACAAAGGCGATATTGTTCTTCTTCATGCTTCCGATTCAGCAAAACAAACGGCAAAAGCATTGCCGTTGATTTTAAAGGATATCCGCCAAAAAGGGTTTAAACTTGTTTCCGTATCAGAAATGATCGCTAACGGAGAGGCCAGTTCAAAAGAAATTAGATAACACAAAAAAACCGTCCAACTTTTTAAATGGACGGCTTTTTTGTCTTTCTCTTATTTACGGGTTTATTACTTTGGGCTTGGCTTGCCCTTTTTTGTCTTTCCTGCTGTGATTGCATGTTTAATTTATGCAAAATCAAAAGTTGGTAAGCATTACATGCCATTAATGCAAACATCATGAGGTAAAGCCAGCTATGTTCATTTACACGAAGGACTGGTACCCACTCAACTAATGTAACCACAATCATAAAGAACATGGCAGGAATAAATGCATCGCGATTGGTCTGTTTTACTTTATACCACGCTGCCGCCAATGCAGCTGCTAACAGGATGATAGCTAGACCAAAGTACGGGAGAATAGAATCACCTGGGTCAGCAAAATTTTCGTATCGCAGATAAACTAAATCAAATAAACCAAAAAGAATAAGAACAATTTGAACAGCATTCCACAATGAAGCAGATTTAAAAATTCCTAAACCGAAGCGGTGAACTGTTAAATATGCAAAAAAGCCCATTTGGCTAATGACACTAAACAAAAAGCCCATGACAATTAACCAAATCAATGTCGACAAAATATCAATGAGTTTAAATTCAGTAAAATAGGGCTCAAACTCATTCCAGCGAACAATAAAGCCCACAATAGCCGTTGTGAGTCCGCCCACTAATAATGTGTTTAAAAATAATTTTACCCAATTACGGCTTGTCACACTATAAACCTCCAAAATACAAAAATAATCAACATTATGATTGTACCAAGCCAAATTTGAAAAATCCATAATTTATAATTCCATACGAATAATCTTTCACAAGTTAAAACATGCTAAACTTAAGGATTTTTATGTGAAAGGGGCTTATTAATGAAAGCAAAGAGCATATTGCGCCTCCTGCCCATCTTGGTGTTTCTGACAAGCTGTTCTGCCAATGAATCCAGCGGCGGAGGACAAGTTGATTACGAACAAACGAAAAAGATGGTTGTTGATATTCTTAAAACGGATGATGGGAAGAAAGCACTCCAAGAAGTAATGTCAAGTGATGGCATGAAGGAAAAGCTGGTAATGGATCAAAAAGTAGTCTCTGATACGATCCAGCAAACTCTCACATCAGATAAGGCAAAAGATTATTGGAAAGAAACGTTTAGTGATCCTAAATTCGCACAAAGCGTGTCAAAAAACTTAAAAGCTGAAAACAAAAAGTTACTAAAGGAATTAATGAATGACCCCGAATACAGAGGAATGATGATTGAGGTTTTTAAAGAGCCAGAAATTCAAAAAGAGATGGCAGATGCATTAAAAAGTAAAGAGTACCGGTCTCATCTACAGAAAGTCATCACAGAAACAGTAGATAGTCCCTTGTTTAAAGCAAAAATACAAGAATTACTCTTAAAGGCAGCAGAAGAGGCAAATAGCAAAGCCGCAAGTAAAAGCCAAAGCTCCGACCAAGACAGCGGCAGTAAATCCGACACAGGGGGCTGAAGCAAATTATTTATCTTAACCTCTACTATCTAAAAAAAGAGAAGCCTTTTCCAGAAGGAAAAGCTTCTCTTTTTGAGTTTATTTATTTTTTGGCTCTGTTAAATTTGTTTGTTGATTTCCGCTCCAGGCGCTCGCTTTCCGCGGGCGTGCCGGGGAGCCTCCTCGGCGCTTAAGCGCCTGTGGGGTCTCCCCTGCCCCGTACTCCCGCAGGAGTCGAGCGCCTTCCACTCCAATCAACGGACTATAAAAAACAACAATCTCGTTTAACAGAGCCTATTTTTTAAGTAAGGCCGTTACTTTTTCAGCGATTTCTAAATAAATTTTTCCAGTCTGATGGTCTTCTTGATAGATCGATGGAGCGAAGTCTTCTTCGTTCCAATCAGGCTGGTTAAGCGGTAAACGGCCAAGAACTTCCGTATTCAATTCCTCCGCTAATTTATCGCCTCCGCCTTGGCCAAATACATATTCCTTTTCACCGGTCAGCTTACTTTCAAAGTATGCCATGTTTTCAATGACACCAAGAACTTCATGGTCAGTTTTCAGTGCCATTGCTCCTGCACGTGCTGCAACAAAGGCAGCTGTCGGATGCGGAGTAGTAACAATAATTTCTTTACATGCCGGAAGCATAGTGTGAACGTCTAAAGCCACATCCCCAGTACCTGGTGGCAAATCTAATAATAGATAGTCGATATCGCCCCACTCTACTTCACTAAAGAAGCTGTTTAACATTTTCCCTAACATTGGGCCACGCCAAATAATTGGCGAATTGTCTTCAACAAAGAAGCCCATTGAAATGACTTGAACGCCAAAACGTTCTACAGGGATAATCTTTTCTCCTCTAACTACAGGTCTTTGTGTAATTCCCATCATATCAGGCACACTAAATCCATAAATATCGGCATCAATTAAGCCAACCTTTTTGCCTAGGCGTGCAAGAGCGACAGCCAGGTTCACTGACACTGTTGATTTACCAACACCGCCTTTTCCACTTGCAATCGCAATGAAGGTGGTTTTATTTGAATGAAGTAAGTTTGTATCATTACTTTCTGGTTCCGCATGACGATGTGCGGCTAATACTTCTTCAGGGAGTTCGCTAAAGCGGATTCCAACTGTTGCTGCACCAGCTTCTTTTAGCAAATTAACAATTTGTGTTTGTAATTGAAGCTGCTCCGCTGTACCAGTTTTCGCGATTGCCACTTTTACGCTGACATGGTTTTTTTCTTCTTTGATTTTTATTTCCACAATAGCATTTAATTCAGCTAATGTTTTATGTAAAAATGGTTCTTTAAGGCTGCCAAGAACCTCATAGATTCTTTCCTCTGTTAACATAAAAAAGCACCTCACATTTTGAATTCGTTTCCATCTCTCAGTATATCATAACCAAGTTAAGAAACAGTTAAATGAATCACACGTATTTTTAATGCTATCTGCTTTTTTTCAAAAAAAAGAGAAGGTGTTCTCCCACCTTCAATACTCTGGCTCGACGAGTTCTTTTTCATTCGTATAATAACGAGTGATTCCTTGATAGATGGAAACGGCAATTTTCTCCTGGTAGGAATCCTTTTTTAACTTTTCCTTTTCTGCAGGGTTGGACAAAAAGCCAACTTCAACTAGAACGCCAGGTTTCTTCGCATTTTTTAAAATATAGACGTTATTAATGGGCTTCGCTCTACGCGTCGTATTCTGTAAATTTGTCCGCAGCTCGTCTTGGATAAACTTGGCTGCTTCTGCATTTTCCTTATATTGTGGCGCATAGAAGGTTTGCGCCCCACTCCATCTCGAAGAAGGAATCGCATTTAAATGAATACTGACAAAAAAGTCATTATCACCCTCGTTAATCATTTTCAGTCTAGTTTTTAAATCTTCCACTTTTCTTCGACTGTAACCCCGTGTATCAGAAGCCGCTAAATCGGTATCTGTTTCTCTAGTCATAATCACAAGGGCTCCCTGCATTTGCAAGTAATCCCGAACTTTTTTGGTGATTTCAAGGGCAATGTCTTTTTCTAATGTTTGACCCGTTCCTGCGCCGCCATCTGGTCCGCCGTGGCCCGGGTCAAGCAAAATGATTTTTCCCGACAACGGAAGATTCCACGCACTCAACGAGTCATCTTCAACAAAGTCATATTGTAAAACGAAAAATAAGACAAATAAGCCTACAATAAAACTAATTATTTTCAGTCTGCGCTTTGACACCCCGATCATTCCTTCCCGCTCGTCCCTATTCTCTAAACGATATGTGACAAAGGGGGGATTTAGAACAGGAAGAAATGCTAGACCTTAGTGCAGGCGGAGCTTGTGACGTCTTTGCCCTTTTTCAAAGCCCTCTCTCCACCAGATATGGATATACTGCTCACATAGGTAATAAAGTGATTCACTCATGGCGCCTTCTTCCCCGCTTCCCCAATAAAGGAAAAAGTTATATAACGTATCAATAAGGTGTTTTTCTTCTCGGTAGCAGCGTTTTCGAACATCATCAAGGTTTTCGCCATGATAGCCAAACTTGCTATATTTTGCTCCCAATAAAAAGGATTCAAGAGCGATGTCATAGCAGGCTTCTTCAATTCCTGTATTCATGATGAGGCTGGAAACAATTTTTGTTGAACCAAAGTATTGTTGGACTCGTTCTTTTAATGTATTGATCGATAGTTCCCGGAGAACTGATCGTTCATATTTTATTTGTTTTTCACGTTTTTTTTCCTTAAAGGTCGTAATTACTGTCACTACTTTTCACCTCTTAGAACTATTCTTTATCTAGGGTTCAGAAGAAATGCAAAGTTTTAAGTTGCCAATTTTTATCGGGTGGATCTCTAAATTGTTAACAAAGAATTCAAACCATTATTATGTTGTTCTTTGTAAAATAAGAGGTGGTCCCCAAAAAATTGTGGAGAGGAAGTGGCACATGCCGCATTATAAGTCTCGTGTGAGGTCAAAGGAATTACGAGTTCTGAGTTCATTGAATGTACGAATGGAGCTGTCTTTCAAGGAAAAGCAGCGTCATGCTTACCTTGAAAAGGGATACCAGGGGGAAGTGTTCTTTGACCAGTTAACTTCGGAGTTAAAAAATGATTTATACATTTTAAATGATTTAGGCCTTGAACAGAATAAAACGTTTTTTCAAATTGATACATTAATTATTTCACAGCATACGATTTATCCATATGAAATAAAAAACTATGAGGGGGATTATCGATATGAATCAGGAAATTTCTACCCCAAATCATCAAAGGATGAAATTAGTAATCCTTTACATCAATTAAAACGAAGTAAGTTGATCCTTCATTCTTTACTTAAAGATCTTGGCTTTCACTTACCTATTGAAGGCAACGTAACCTTTGTAAACCCCAATTTCACCTTATATCAAGCCCCATTAAAAGAGCCAATTATTCACCCCACTCAACTAAACATTCTGATGAAAAGATTAAATGAGATTCCATCAAAACTAACAAACCGCCATAAAACGCTTGCTGATCAACTAATCTCATTGCACCAAACTGACAATCCTTTTACCCGTTATCCCCCTTATAACTTTGGTCAATTGAAAAAGGGGTTTATTTGTGGAAAGTGCCACTCGCTGATCATTCCTGGTGAGGGGAAGATGATGATTGTCTGTGGTACATGCGGCCACATGGAAACAGTCGATTCTGCTGTTTTACGGTGTGTGGAGGAATTAATGTTGCTTTTTCCTGGCATCAAAATTACAACTAATCTGGTTTTCGAATGGTGTGGGGTTGGGTCAAAAAAACAAATTAGTCGAATCCTTAAACAAAACTATACTTTGATGGGGTTTGGTCAATGGACTTATTATGAATAGATTTACCAAGGCAACTCTTTTTCCTACACAGAGGTAGGCGCGATTGACTACCCTATGTACTCTTTTTTTCGCTACATGGTCGTCAATAGCCCTTATTGTCTACCCTGGCGAATCTTTTTTCTCTTGCTCAGTCGTCAATCGCCTCTATTGTCTACCCCTAGGGACCTTTTTTTCCCCTGCTCAGTCGTCAATCGCCTCTATTGTCTACCCCTAGGGACCTTTTTTTCCCCTGCTCAGTCGTCAATCGCCTCTATTGTCTACCCCTAGGGACCTTTTTTCCCCTGCTCAGTCGTCAATCGCCTCTATTGTCTACCAAGACGAATCTTTTTTCTCTTGCTTAGTCGTCAATGACATCTCTAATCACTGGTTATTTCTTCAATTTCTCATCCTAAAGTTGTAGGAAAACTTCAAGCTTTTTTCCGAAGGCTGATTTTCAAGAACCCTGTATGCTTAAGACATTAAGAAACAAAGGGAGAGATAGATATGAATAATAAAGTTGTGATGATTACAGGAGCTTCTAAGGGATTAGGCAGAGCGTTGACATTAGCTTTTGCAAAGGAAGGAGCAAAACTGGCGATTTGCTCAAGGACACTAGAAAAACTCTTAATAGTGAAAGACGAAGCTCAAAAGTTAGGTGCTGAGGTTCTCGCGGTTACTGCGGATATTTCTAAATCACGGGATGTGGAACGATTCATCGCGATGACCGAGGAGGCATTTGGCCACATTGATGTCCTCATTAATAATGCATCTATCCTAGGCCCTAGCCCAATGCCTTTACTTCTCGATTACCCAGAAGAAGATTTTGCGGAAGTGCTGCGAGTAAATACTGTTTCCCCATTCCTTGTGACAAGAAGAGTCATTCCAGGGATGCTTGAGCGGAACGAAGGATCAATTATTAATGTAACTTCCGAAGCTGGGCATACGGGTTATGCAGGATGGGGCGCATACGGAATTTCTAAATTCGCGGTTGAAGGTCTCACTCAAACGTGGGCGGATGAATTAAAGGAGACAAATATAAGGGTAAACATGGTCGATCCCGGTGAAATGGACACTGATATGCATCAATCGGCCGTCCCCGACTGCGATTATCCAGTAGCTAAGCCGGAAGATGTCATCGAAATTTTTCTTTATCTAGCATCAGACAAGGCAGCAGCAATTAACGGCCAGCGCTTTGAGGCCCAAGCAGAGGAGGAATTGTGATGGCAACAAGAGCTTTAGATTTTTATCTGCCGGATGAATTAAATGCTTCCCTTCCCCCTGAAAAACGCGGTGTACGAAGGGACCTTGTCAGGATGCTGGTTCTCGACCGGACTACAGGAGAAATCAGGCATGATCAGTTTTTCCACTTAGCAGATTATCTCCAATCCGGGGACCTGCTTATTGCCAACAATAGTCGAACCATCCCTGCGGTTTTACACGCCAGTTGGATACGAAACAAGGATTCCGTCATGCCCAATGTAGAAGTGCGGCTGGCTAGACGATGCCGCCAAGATCTATGGGAGGCATTAATTGTTGCTGCTCCAGTCAAACCCGGTGATATGCTCGAATTTTCACCAGACTTGTCCGCAATGGTAATTGCCGAAAAAGGGAATTCCCCCTTAAAAATCATTGAATTTACGAAAAAAGGAACGGAATTATTTAATATGATATATTCCCTTGGTGAGCCAATCCGTTATGAATATATCGAGGAGCCATGGGACCTCGATTACTATCAAACCGTTTTTGCCAGTCATCCCGGTTCCGTAGAAATGCCCTCTGCAGGCAGAGCCTTTAGCTGGGAGTTAATTTTCAAATTGAAGCGACAGAACATCCAACTTGATTTTATTCAATTGCATACAGGATTGAGCTACTTACTTGATGATACCTATCATCAATCACCTGAGGAAAATATCGAGGAGTACCATATCTCTAGACAAACTATGGACCGAATTATCCAGACAAAAGCCGCTGGCAAACGTGTCATTGCGGTTGGCACCACCGTGGTTCGGGCTCTTGAAAGTGCTGCTAAAAATGGAGTCTTTTCGGGCACAACCAATCTCTATATTGACCAGCAATATCCTTTAAAAATAGCCGACGGAATCATTACAGGTCTTCATGAACCTCAAGCGAGCCACCTTGATATGCTGTCCGCCTTTGTATCAGAGCAGCATTTGCTTCAAGCATACAATCATGCCATCGAAGCGGGCTATTTATGGCATGAGTTTGGAGATATGAATTTAATCTTATAATCCGAGGAGGGACCAAACATGCGTTTCCACCATTATGGTCTTGAAGTCGATAATCTCGAGGAGTCTTTAACTTTCTACAAAAAGCACTTAGGACTTCAGGAAGAATGCCGAATCTTTTTCATGGGGGAAATAATTGTGTTCCTTACTGCTGGTGATTTCCGGCTGGAACTAATCTCCAATCAACTTGAAGAAAAAAATGTACATTTATGCTTTGAGGTAAATGATCTCAATGAAGCCCTAGAGATATTTAACTCCCATCAAAAAATCGAAGGGCCTTACAAGTTAGAAAACGGCTGGGAGACCATTTTCTATGAAGGGCCAAATAACACCGTTATTGAGTTTCTGCAAGTAAAGCCTATTCTATGAATTTCTGACATCATACTTCCATCCGATAAGCTATAATTACAGTAAATGCAGACAGTGGAGGAAAATAGAATGTCTGAGGAGAATAAAGATATTGGCATTTTAAAAGAAATTGCTGAGTTATTAAACGAAGGAACGGATACAAAGGACGTTTTATCTGGAGTACTGAAAAAACTCCTTCAAGTAACTGGTTTACAAACTGGATGGATTTTTTTAATGGATGAGCATGGTATGCATCACCTTGCAGCTGACGAATCTCTGCCCCCTGCTTTGGCAGCTAACCAAAAAGAAAGAATGTGCCAGGGTGGATGTTGGTGCGTCAATAAATACAACAATAAAAAATTAACTAAAGCAACGAACATTATGGAATGCAAGCGAATTGAAGAAGCAATCGAAGAACATGCTGGTGAAACTTGCGGGCTGACCCATCACGCCACCGTCCCTCTCGGAGCTGGAAATGAACGATTTGGGATTTTAAATGTTGGTTCGCCTTATAAGACACATTTCAAAAAGAATGAACTAGCTTTACTTGAAGCTGTTGCCTATCAAATCGGTACAGCGTTAAAGCGAATTAAACTTACTCAGCGGGAACAGGAAACCGCACTTGTTGCCGAGCGAAATCGGCTGGCAAGGGATCTTCATGATTCCGTTAATCAACTGTTATTTTCCCTCAGCTTAACAGCAAGGGCAGGAGTGGAAATGACTGAACAAGAAGATGTAAAACATACGTTCGGATATATAAAGGACTTAGCTCAGGAAGCTCTTGGAGAGATGCGAGCATTGATATGGCAGCTGCGGCCGCTTGGGTTAGAGAATGGCATCGTAAGCGCCTTAAGAAGTTATGCTGAAATGCTTGGCCTAACCATTCATACCGAGGTTACAGGAGCAGCGAGCATTCCTGGAAAGGTCGAGGAAGCATTGTGGCGTATCGGTCAGGAGGCGTTAGCCAATTGCAAGAAGCATTCCCAGATCACTGAGGTTGACTTGATGTTCCATGCCGCTAAGGACCACGTTGTGATGATCATCAACGATCAAGGCTGTGGCTTCCATTTTAAAGAAAATGTAGAAATCCCCACGCTCGGACTTAAAAATATGAGAACACGGACAGAATCACATAACGGACAATTTTTAATAAAGAGCAAACCAGGAAGCGGGACAGAAATAGAAATCCGTATTCCTTTTTAGAGAGGAGAATTCACATGAGTATACGCATTCTAATCGCTGATGATCATCACGTCGTCAGAAGAGGTCTTGTCTTTTTTCTTCGAACACAAAAAGACCTTGAAATTATCGGGGAAGCCTCCAATGGCAAAGAAGCCGTGAATCAAGCCCAGTTGTTAAAGCCAGATATTATTTTAATGGATCTCGTCATGCCGGAAATGGACGGAATCCAGGCAACAAAGATCATAAAAGAAAAGCAGCCCGAAATTAAAATTATGATGTTGACCAGTTTTTCCGACCAAGATCATGTCATTCCTGCGCTCGAAGCTGGTGCTTCCGGGTTCCAACTAAAAGATATTCAGCCTGATGAACTGGTCACTTCGATTAAAAAAATCATTAGCGGGGAAAACCAGCTTCACCCAAAGGCTACCTCACATTTACTGGCCAACTTGTCTAATAAAAGTAAACAAGAAAAGAACTTACTCGAGGAATTAACGAAAAGAGAGTTAGATGTGTTAAAAGAAATCGCGAAAGGAAAAAGCAATAAAGAAATTGCTGCCGCATTATTTATTACCGAGAAGACGGTTAAAACTCATGTATCGAATATTTTAGCAAAGCTTGAGCTGGCAGACAGGACACAAGCCGCCCTTTTTGCAGTTAAAAACCAACTAGTCAACTAATGCGGATGCTGGGAAGAACTCAAACCTGTTTTGTTTGAAAATTAATTGCAATGAATTGAGCAATATCTTTATCATTTTATACACGCCTTTAATAGGATGAATTAAGCTTATTAAGGATGTGTTTTTAGTGGAACAAATACCTTACCAAATTCCATCTTATTTTTTAGAAATGAAAAAAGCTGATCTAAAAGATCTTAGGAAAGATATTTGGAGCGACACCCCTGTTCCTGCCATTTTACGGGTGGGAGATACCCTCAATAATGTTGCTATTTGCTACCGCGGCTCCTATACCCGGGAATTCCGTAAAAGATCTTATATGATCAAGTTCTTGGAACCAAAGACTTTTACTGATGCCCATGTCATTCACCTTAATGCCGAGTACAGAGATCCCTCACTCTTTCGCAACAAACTTTCTCTCGACTTTTTTGAGGATATAGGTGTCTTATCTCCTGAAAGTCAACATGTCAATTTAATAAGGAATGGCTCTTTAAAAGGGGTGTATCTACAATTAGAATCCGTGGATGAAATGTTCTTAAGAAGAAGAGGGCTCCCTTTAGGCCCGATTTTTTATGCCGTAGGTAGTGGCGCCAACTTTTCACTATATAAAAAAAATGGCAAACGTAAGACTTCTCTTACTTCAGGCTACCAAAAAGCCTATGGGAATGAATCCGATTATAAATACCTCATTGAACTAGTAAAACAAGTCAATAGCATACCACTCTCCGACTTCCCCCGGACCATTTTCAACCTAATTGATATAAAAAAATACGCACGGTGGCTGGCATGCGCGGTTTGCACCATGAATAATGATGGATTCACCCATAACTATGCCCTATACCGTAACAGCGAAACAGAGTTATTTGAGTTCATTCCTTGGGATTATGATGGCACCTGGGGCCGGAAAATTAGCGGCGGTATTATGGAGGTTGATTATGTTCCTATTGGTGGCAAAAAAACCAACCAACTTTCTATTCTGTTGCTGCAAGTACCTGAATTTCGCACACTTTACAGAAGTATTTTAGAAGAAATCTTGGAAACTAAGTTCACAGTTCCATATATAACAAATAAAGTTACTTCCCTGCATCAAGCTTTAAAGCCGCATATCCTGCAAGATCCATATAAAAAGAAGGATATCGAATTATTTGATGGGGAACCGGAAGTGATTTTTCAATTCATTCGTGACAGATCTGCCTATTTGAAAAAGAGACTCAAGTATTTAGACTCATAGCTAGGTTGGTTATATCGGAAAAAACTATATCCCCAGGCAAAAAAAGACCTTCAACCAAAATTGGTTGAGGGTCTTTTAAAGTTCCAAAATTAACGTTTTGAGAACTGAGGCGCACGACGAGCACCTTTAAGACCGTATTTTTTATACCCTTTCATTTATACATCAGATTTAACTAATTTACTCAAATAATTAACTGACATAGTTGGCCATGCCTGAAAAATAGTTGTTTATATTAGTACAAGCGCCGTATCTAAAAAGGGACGTTTTTTATAGAATACAGTATAAAGAAACGAAGGAGGTGATTATGAATGCCGAAACTACCAAATCCCCACAGCCATAGCGGAAGCGACAGCGACAGCCACAGCAACAGCCACAGCAACAGCCACAGCAACAGCAACAGCAACAGCAACAGCCACCACACAAGTTGTCCGTGCCCTGATGAGTGTTGTACTACAGCAACTGTAAACCTTACTGCTCAGGGGAATGTTAGCGCTGTTTCAGCTAACCTACTTGCTATTCTTGCAGATTGCAGTATTACTATAGGTAATACCCCAGCAACTCAACCAACATTCGAAGCTGTATTCACATGCTTATGTAATGCAGGTTTGCGTTTTGTAACTATCTTTACAAGAGCTGGTGTTCCAGGAGGAGTAGCTCTATTCGTATTCTGCGACTAGTTTAACAGCAGGGAGAGCCAAGGGTATGAACCCTTGGTTTTCCTTAGCATTTTTAAATTTTTGACACGGAATGATTATCAAAAGACATCCGCGATTGGACGAAGAGACTTTCGATAGGAAAACCTGTATCCAAGAATCCTAAGAAAGGATGTATCGATTTGAAAAACGATAAAACAAATCTACCAGTATATTCCTTGTTCATTCGTCGCTGGGATCTTAGAGAGCTGAATTACAAGTTAAGACCCTTCGATGATCCAGTTCCTGCTAAATTATTCATTGAGGATATGAATTTTGATATATCCACAAAATTCCGGGGTAACTACACAAGAAAACTGCGTAAAAGATCCTACTTTATTAAGTTAAAAAGACTTCAAACCTTTAATGGAGCCCGAGAGTTTCATCTCAATGCTGAATATAAAGATCCATCCTCCATTCGCAATAAACTATCACTTGATTTGTTTCAATCCTTTGGTGTTCTGTCTCCGGACTCCCAGCATGTTCAATTGTTTTTAAATGGCAACTATGAGGGAGTCTATTTACAACTGGAGTCTGTAGATGACTTATTTTTAGAAAAGAGGGGTCTCCCTTACGGACCAATTTACTATGCCGTAAAAACTGATGCCAACTTTTCACTAGATAGTCATAAAACGAAGGCTCCAAAAGAATCTTTGCTGATGGGGTACCAGCGTAAAATCGGAATGGCTGAGGATGACAAATTTTTAATTGAACTCATCCAAAAAATTAACACGACTTCACTTGAAGAATTTGAGCATGAGATTCCAAAATACCTTGCTGTGGAAAAGTACCTTCGCTGGCTGGCTGTGGCGGTCTGCACCCAAAACCATGACGGTTTTCTAAAAAACTATACACTTTATCGCAGTTCCAAAACGGGCTTATTTGAAATTATTCCTTGGGACTATGATGGGACATTTGGCCGAGAATGGAATGGGGAGGCCATTGAACCTGATTCACTCTGTATTAAAGGGAAAAATCATTTAACTAAAAAGCTGTTAGAAATTCCTGCATTCAGAAAGCAGTACCGGGAACTGATGGATGAGCTGCTTAGTACGCTTTTCACCCCCGCTTACCTCGAACCAATCATTTCATCTCTCATGGAGTCCATTCGCCCTCATCTTCTATTTAGCGATCCTAGTCAATTGGAAACGTTTGATGGAGAAAAGGAAGTTATGATTACGTTTATAAAGGAAAGAAGACAATACTTACAAGCTAATTTAAAGCTCTTAGAATAAAGGCCCAGTCATATTGGTTGGGACCTTTAAAATGCTTGATACCTCCATGATAGGTCACCTGTTAAGTAAGTTTCGCGTCAGAAATACTTATAGCTATGATTGGTGTCCAAAATGTGGTCAAAAGCAATATTTAGTAATAAAAAAGACCCCCAACCAAATTGGTTGGGAGCCTTTGAAAGTTCCAAAATTAACGTTTTGAGAACTGAGGCGCACGACGAGCACCTTTAAGACCGTATTTTTTACGTTCTTTCATACGTGGATCACGAGTTAATAATCCAGCGCGCTTTAATGTTGGACGGAATTCAGGGTCAGCTTGTAATAATGCACGAGCAACACCATGACGGATTGCTCCAGCTTGACCAGTGTATCCACCACCGCTTACGTTTACAAGAACATCGTAGCTTCCAACAGTTTCAGTAGCTACTAATGGTTGTCTTACAACAACACGTAACGCTTCAAATGGGATATAATCTTCGATTTCACGACCATTAACAATAATTTTACCTGTGCCTGGTACTAAACGCACACGTGCGACAGAACTCTTACGGCGACCTGTACCGATATATTGAACTTGTGCCAAGTTAATTCCCTCCCTCTTTATTAACCGCGAAGTTCGTAAACTTCAGGTTGTTGTGCTTGGTGCGGATGTTCGCTGCCAGCATAAACGTGTAATTTTTTAATCATTTGACGGCCAAGAGAATTCTTTGGAAGCATACCTTTAACAGCAAGCTCGATCATTTTCTCAGCATAGTTAGTACGCATTTCTAGAGCAGTTCTTTGTTTTAAACCACCTGGGTGATTTGTGTGACGGTAGTAAATCTTGTCAGTTAATTTCTTACCAGTAAGTTCTACTTTAGAAGCGTTAAGAATGATTACATTATCACCAGTGTCAACATGTGGTGTAAAAGTTGGTTTGTTTTTACCACGTAAAATTGATGCTACTTCAGAAGCAAGACGTCCAAGAGTTTTGCCCTCAGCATCAATTACGTACCATTTACGCTCGATAGTGTTGGCATTTGCCATAAACGTTGTACGCATGAGTTTCCCTCCTAATTTAAATCCATAAAAGATTATTGTTTTCGCACTTTCAAAGCAATTAGAGTTCGATTCTGTTCCGGGAATGAACATCTACTACCCTTGTGCGGTTAAGTTTGTATTCATATATTTTCAATCACGATGAAGACTTTCCGGGGCTTTATCGTGGGATTAAAAACACGCACATATAATATAATAAATTCTTCAGCTCTATATGTCAAGAAAATGTTACACCAGGTTCGGTTGTATTACTAAATTTTATTCATAAAATACTTCCCAAAGGTATAATCCGTGGCCAGGAGCAGTTTTTCCAGCGGACGTCCGGTCTTTCTGCTCCAGTATAATTGGGATATCCTCGGGGCTGCGATCACCAGATCCAACTTCTAATAAAGTTCCCACTAAAATGCGAACCATATTATACAAAAAGCCATTTCCAACAAAACGGATCGTCAATAACTCATTCTCTTGTGAAAAATCAATCGATTTAATCGTTCGGACTTTATCTTCCACTTCAGTTCTTGCGGCACAAAAACTAGTAAAGTTATGGGTACCTAGGAAAAAGTTACTTGCCTGTTCCATCGAATTCAAATCTAATACATATGGATATTGATAAGCAAATTTCCGCAAAAAGGGATCCCTATTTGAAGATAAATGAAGCTTGTAGCGGTATTCCTTCCCTTTTGCGTCAAAACGGGCATGAAACGACTTATCCACCTCAACAGTGGAAAGAACAGAAATATCATCTGGAAGGAGTGAATTTAACGCTCTTCCCCATTTTTCCTCCGGAATATGGAGCGGTGAATCAAAATGAACGACCTGTCCTTTTGCATGTACACCCGCATCTGTTCGTCCAGAAGCAAAGACCTTCATTGGTTCACCCTTATGCATTTTTGTTAACACAGATTCAAAAACAGACTGCACAGTCCGCATATTAGGCTGAACCTGATAACCGGAAAATCCTGAACCATCATAGGAAATGATACATTTATACCTTGGCATAGCTTCGCTCCATTATGAACGTAATAAGAATAACAAAATAGTTACAAGAACTAAAAGGACCATCTGAAGGGAATCAGCTTTTTTCCAGGATAACTCCCGATACTTTGTTCGTCCTTCCCCACCTCGATAGCCTCTAGCTTCCATCGCAATTGCTAATTCCTCTGCCCGTTTAAATGAACTGACAAACAAAGGGATTAGCAGTGGAACGACGGCTTTGATCCGCTCCATAAAAGGTCCGCTCGCAAACTCTACGCCTCTGGCGATTTGCGCCTTCATAATTTTATCCGTTTCCTGCATAAGCGTGGGAATGAATCGCAGTGAAATTGACATCATTAACGCCATCTCATGAACAGGGAAACGAACTTTATTTAAAGGATGTAGAAGTGTTTCCAGACCATCCGTAATTTCAATCGGAGTGGTTGTCAGTGTTAACAAAGACGTCATAAGAATTAAAAAGAAGAATCGTAAGGAAATAAAAATCCCTTGTCTTAACCCTTCCTCATAAATCTTGACTGGCCCTAGTTCATATAAAAGGGCACCTTCTTTTGTAAAAAACAACTGTAGAATAAATGTAAAAAGGACGAGCCAAATAACTGGCTTCAACCCACCATACAGAAAGCGTACAGGGACTCGCGACAATCCGAGCATAAAAAAAGTATAAATACCAATAAGTGCATAGGTTACCACATTATTTGCTAGAAAAATAATACAGACAAAAAGAAAGATAATCATTATTTTAGAACGAGGATCCATCTTATGAAGAACCGAATCGGCCGGGACATAGCGCCCAAAAATCATTTTATCCATCATAAGCGAACACCTCTACTTAACACCTTAGTGACAGCAGCAGACAGTTCATCAATGGTTAGGAACATTTTCTCTAATTTAATACCTAATTTGTCCTCAAGTTTCAGTTGAAACCGAACCACTTCGGGTACATCAAGTCCCATTTTAACCAGTTCAACCGGTGCTGAGAAAATCTCTTCCGGTGTCCCTCTTTGAACAACCTTGCCTTGCTGCATAATGACAATTTGGTCTGCATATCTTGCAGCATCCTCCATACTATGTGTGACAAGTATGGTAGAAAGCTTTTTTTCTTTATGAAGATCGTAAAACATATCCATGACCTCTTTACGGCCTCTAGGGTCTAACCCTGCAGTAGGCTCGTCCAGGACAATAACATCGGGTTCCATAGCGAGTACACCTGCAATGGCCACGCGCCGCATTTGGCCCCCAGAGAGATCAAATGGGGATTTTTGAAGGACTTCTTCACCTAAGCCCACTTGATGTAAGGCAATCCGTGCCCGTTCCTTTGCATCACTCTCAGAAACGCCAAAATTCATGGGCCCAAACATAATGTCCTTTTCAACCGTTTCTTCGAACAATTGATGTTCAGGGAATTGAAAAACAATCCCAACTTTTTGACGGATCTTCTTCAAATTCTTATTTTTTTGCCCAGCCTTTATTTCGTAATCACCAATCGTGACTGATCCTTTTGTTGGCTGCAAAAGTGCATTTAAATGCTGGAGGACGGTGGACTTTCCTGAGCCAGTATGACCAATTATAGCCATATACACCCCTGTCGGAATATCAATCGATACGTCAGCAATAGCCAATCGTTCAAAAGGAGTATTTGCTTGATACCGATAATCTACGTGCTTGAGCGAGATGTCCATAACTCTGTCACCAACTCTTCTTCCGATAAATAGTGTCTCGATAGTCCAATACCATTGTCCCTTAACGATTTCGTCATTTTTACTGAAAAAGGAATATCCAAACCTAATTGAACTAATTGTTCATCCATGGAGAAAATTTCTTCAGGTATCCCTTCACGAAAAACTTCCCCTTTATTCATCACAATAATCCGATCCGCCTTGGCTGCCTCATCTAAGTCATGTGTAATTGAGATAACGGTTAAAGACTTCTCTTCTTTTAATAATCGAACCGTCTCCAATACCTCTTCTCGACCCTTTGGATCAAGCATCGATGTTGCCTCATCCAATATGATAATCGAGGGCCTTAGTGCAAGAACACCAGCTATCGCCACACGCTGTTTTTGGCCTCCAGAAAGATGGTGGGGCTCTTGATGTAGAAACTTATCCATTTTGACCCTCTTTAACGAATCCTCGACTCTTTTAACCATTTCGTCTCTAGGTATACCATTATTTTCTAAACCAAAAGCCACATCATCCTGTACAGTCGTACCAACAAATTGATTATCAGGATTTTGAAAGACCATCCCAATTTTTTTACGGATATCCCAGATTGTTTGTTCGTCAAGCTTAATACCACAAACATGTATTTCACCCGCTTGAGGGAATTGTAAACCATTTAGTAGTTTTGCCATTGTCGACTTCCCGGAACCATTATGACCGACGATTGCCAGCCATTCTCCCTCATATATGTCAAAGGAGACATTATTTAGAGCATAGCGTTCTTGTGTATCGTATTGAAAAGATATTCCATCAAGAGTCACAATTGGATTTTTCATCAGGATATGCCTCCTCTCAGCTAGACTATTCTCTGCTCATATTTCTTGTACATATAAAAAAAAGCCTGCACCTCGTCCCTATGCAGTAACGACATATCTGCAAAAAAGGAATTTCATAAAAGAAATGGGAGGAGGTGCATGAGCTAGACGAGTCGTAATTCAAATCACACATCCACAGATGCGGCAGAATAAAAGCTGTATTAAATCTGTCCACCAAAGGAAGACGATCAAACTTTTTTATTTCTCCAACTAGTTGGAGTTACGCTCATCGTAACACTCTTTTGGGCTCGGGTCTAACATGATATAGAGTTCATTTACAGAAAAAGGGCAAAGAACAAGTTTGTTACAAAACTGTCCAGCGCCCTTGTTGTCTGTTGATTACTATTAAACTAACTCGATAATAACCATTGGTGCACCGTCACCGCGGCGTGGTCCAAGTTTCATAATACGAGTATATCCACCTTGACGCTCAGTATAACGTGGAGCGATATCAGCGAAAAGTTTTTGTAATGCACTTGTATTGTTTTCAGCATCAGCAACTTCGTTACGTACATATGAAGCAGCTTGACGACGAGCATGTAAATCACCGCGTTTACCTAAAGTGATCATTTTTTCAACAGTCACACGAATTTCTTTCGCACGAGTTTCTGTTGTTTCAATGCGCTCGTTGATAATTAAATCTGTAGTTAAATCACGTAGCATAGCTTTACGCTGTGCACTTGTGCGTCCTAACTTTCTGTATGCCATGAAGGGTTCCCTCCTTTGTTGAAGTCATAAGTCGGATATTTAGCTAACGATAGACTAGTCGTCTTTACGTAAGCCTAATCCAAGCTCTTCTAGTTTTGCCTTCACTTCTTCAAGTGATTTACGGCCTAAGTTACGAACTTTCATCATATCTTCTTCAGTCTTATTAGCTAGTTCCTGAACAGTGTTGATTCCAGCACGCTTTAAACAGTTATAAGAACGAACAGAAAGATCGAGTTCCTCAATAGTCATTTCAAGAACTTTTTCCTTTTGATCTTCTTCTTTTTCTATCATAATTTCTGCATTTTGAGCTTCATCGGTTAAACCTACGAATATATTCAAATGCTCAGTCAAAATTTTCGAACCAAGAGCGATTGCTTCTTTTGGTCCAGTGCTTCCATCTGTCCACACATCAAGTGTCAATTTATCAAAATTAGACATTTGGCCAACACGTGTATTTTCTACATGAAACATTACACGTGATACAGGTGTAAAGATAGAATCAATTGGAATCACACCAATAGGCTGGTCTTCTCTTTTGTTTTGAACAGCTGGAGTGTAACCACGTCCACGTTTTGCTGTTAAACGCATGCGAAGATGACCATTTGACGCTAAAGTTGCAATATGAAGATCTGGATTTAACACCTCAACATCACTATCGTGAGTGATATTGCCTGCTAAAACAGGTCCCTCGCCTTGCACATCAAATTCTAGCGTCTTCTCTTCATCAGAGTAGATTTTTAAAGCTAGTTTTTTAATGTTTAAAATGATGGATGTTACATCCTCCACGACGCCTTCAATTGTTGAGAACTCATGAAGTACCCCATCGATTTGAATCGATGTAACCGCGGCACCTGGGAGTGAAGATAATAGGATACGACGTAAGGAGTTACCCAAAGTGGTACCATATCCACGCTCAAGTGGCTCTACGATAAATTTGCCGTACTTGGCATCGTCGTTGATCTCAATCGTTTCGATTTTTGGTTTTTCTATTTCGATCATCAAATAACCCTCCTTCAAAACGTCGAAACTTCAAATTAGCTTGTGTACTAATTAAAGTCCCCATGTATAGGTTCCCGTTTTGTGCACAACAACTGGAATAAATCTTCTGTAAGAGTGCAAAAAATTAATATCATATCCCATTATAGACATATGATACAAAATCTATACAGAAAAATTAAACACGACGACGTTTTGGTGGACGGCATCCATTATGAGGAACAGGTGTAACATCTTTGATCGCAGTTACTTCAAGACCCGCAGCTTGAAGAGCACGGATTGCTGCTTCACGTCCTGCACCAGGTCCTTTAACAGTAACTTCAAGAGTTTTCATACCATGTTCAATAGATGTCTTAGCTGCAGTTTCAGCCGCCATTTGTGCAGCAAATGGTGTAGATTTACGAGAACCTCTAAATCCAAGCGCACCAGCACTTGACCATGAAATTGCATTACCATGTACATCAGTAATAGTTACAATCGTATTGTTAAAAGTTGAACGAATATGAGCAATACCAGCTTCAATATTCTTTTTAACACGACGTTTACGTGTATTTGTTTTACGTGCCATTTAAATTACCTCCTTTACCGATTACTTCTTCTTGTTCGCTACAGTCTTACGAGGACCTTTGCGAGTACGAGCGTTGTTTTTCGTATTTTGTCCACGAACTGGTAAACCACGACGATGACGTAATCCGCGGTAGCAGCCGATTTCCATTAAACGCTTAATGTTAAGAGAAATTTCACGGCGAAGGTCACCTTCAACTTTTAATTTGTCGATGATGTCACGGATTTTGTTTAATTCGTCTTCTGTTAAATCACGTACACGTGTATCTTCAGAAACACCAGCATCTGCTAGTACTTTTTGTGCAGTATTTTTACCAATTCCATAAATGTAAGTTAAAGAGATAACTACACGTTTTTCACGTGGAATATCTACACCAGCAATACGTGCCATATTAAAGCGCACCTCCTTCAAAATTAACCTTGTTTTTGTTTATGTTTAGGGTTTTCACAGATAACCATAACTTTTCCGCGTCTACGGATAACTTTACACTTTTCGCAGATGGGTTTAACAGATGGTCTTACTTTCATTATTATCCTAACCTCCTTAGTAGTACGGAGTGCAAGCATTATTTAAAGCGGTAAGTAATTCTTCCGCGTGTTAAGTCATATGGAGAAAGCTCAACAGTCACTTTGTCACCCGGAAGGATCCGAATGAAATGCATTCGTATTTTACCAGAAACATGCGCTAGCACGGTATGACCATTTTCTAATTCTACCTTAAACATTGCATTCGGCAATGTTTCAATGACTTTACCTTCAATTTCAATTACATCATCTTTGGCCATCGATCTCGTCTCCCTTCTCAATTCAAAAATTGTGAATTCAATACAATACAACTCTTCTTATTCGTACACAAATAGCAACCTTATAATATTAACATATTGTTCTTCTTCTGTCCGCAAGTAAATTCTACATAATTAGGAATAAATTAATTCCACATGTAAGTCTTGCCCAACTCTCGGTCCTACATACTCCGTACAATAGAAAAGCGATTTGCTTTCACATATTTTTGAATCTTAGTGAAGAGATGGTCGAGAGTCGTTCGTACAGATTTACTTATGGTCATTAATGTAATTCCCCAAGTAATTGCTCGATATCAGCGAATACCTTGTTAATATCCTGCTGACCATCGATTGTACGAAGATATCCTTTAATTTCATAAAAAGTTAATAATGGTTCTTGTTGTTTGATATTTACGTCTAATCGATTTTGAACAGTTTCTGCATTATCATCCGCTCTTTGGTATAACTCTCCGCCGCAGCGATCGCATACACCCTCTTGTTTAGGAGGGTTAAACTCTAAATGATAAGTAGATCCACATTCTTTACAAATTCGACGTCCAGTCAAACGAGCCATTAATAATTCTTTATCAACATTAATATTAATTACATAGTTGATTGTTTTATTTAAATCAACTAATAGATTTTCCAACGCCTCTGCTTGAGGTACAGTTCTAGGGAAACCATCTAAAAGAAAACCTTTTTGACAATCTTCCTTGCTTAAACGCTCACGAACAATGCCGATTGTTACTTCATCAGGAACAAGTTCGCCTTTATCCATGAATGATTTCGCTTGTAAACCTAGTTCTGTTCCTTCTTTCATCGCTGCACGGAACATATCGCCAGTGGAGATATGAGGGATGCCGTATTGCTCGACGATTCTTTCAGCTTGAGTACCTTTACCGGCACCTGGAAGCCCCATTAATACTAAATTCACACGTGTTCCCCCCTCGTGCTTTAAATGGGTTTTAGGGAGCTTGGGCCCCTAAAACCTTACTTAATAAATCCTTTATAATGACGTTTAACTAATTGTGCTTCTAGCTGCTTCATCGTATCAAGTGCAACACCGACGACGATTAACAAACTAGTTCCACCAATTTGAGCTGATTGCGGAAGGTTTGCTATTGAAATAAATAACATTGGCAATACCGCAATGACAGCAAGGAAGATCGCACCAACAAAAGTTAAACGATATAAGACACGCGTTAAGTATTCTTGCGTACTCTTTCCTGGACGAATTCCAGGAATATATCCGCTTTGCTTTTGTAAATTCTCCGCTGCTTGTTCAGGGTTAACTTGAATAAAAGCATAGAAATAAGTGAACGCGATAATTAATGCCGCATATAAAGTCATCCCGATTGGATGAGAATAATCAAAGACCTTAGTAATCCAAAGTGTTACATCATTCGTTGGGAAGAATGAGGCAACCGTTCTAGGCGTTACAATAAATGAAACGGCAAAGATAACAGGAATAACACCTGCAGCATTAACTTTTAATGGCATGTGTGTGGATTGTCCTCCAACTGGATTACGTCCAGCAACTACGCGTTTTGCATATTGAATAGGTATCTTACGATTTGCTTGTTGGATAAAGATAACCCCAACTATGATAGCAATAACCGCTAGAGCGATTAGAATTACCGTAACAATCCGTAAGAATAATGCTTCCCCAGCATTCTCAAATTGTTGTACATAAATTTGATTAATAGTGGATGGCATACCAGCAACGATCCCGGCAAAGATGATAATAGAAATCCCATTACCAACACCTTTTTCAGTAATCTGTTCCCCTAACCACATTAAAAATGAAGTACCAGCTGTTAAAACAACCGCAATCAATAAATAAGTACCAATTCCAGGATTTTCAATCAACTGACCGCTAGCTAAGTTATTAAAACCGTAGGACATACCTAATGCTTGGATAAACCCAAGAACGACAGTAAAATAACGAGTTAATTGGGCAATCTTACGACGGCCTGATTCACCTTGCTTTGACCATTCTGTAAATTTCGGTACAACATCCATTTGAAGAAGTTGAATAATGATTGAAGCTGTAATGTATGGCATGATACCCATTGCAAAGATGGAGAATTGTTTTAATGCTCCACCGCCAAAAGTATTTAATATACCGAACACACTTAGCTTATCTTGGTTAGCTAGTACATCAGCATTTACATTGGGTACTGGGATAAATGTACCTAACCGAAATACGACTAACATTAAAAGGGTGAATATGATCTTACGTCTTATCTCACCCACGCGCATAAAATTGGAGAATGTCTGGAACATTAGATCACCTCAGTGTTTCCACCAGCAGCTTCGATAGCTTCCTTAGCAGCAGAGGAGAATTTGTGAGCTTTTACAGTCAACTTTTTCTCTAGTGTCCCTTTTGCAAGAATCTTGATTCCTGCTTTTTCGTTACTTACAACGCCTGATTCGATAAGAAGTTCTGGAGTAACTTCTGTACCTTCAACAAAGCGGTTTAAAGCATCAAGATTTACAATAGCATATTCCTTACGGCTGATGTTTGTAAATCCACGTTTTGGTAAACGACGGTATAAAGGTGTTTGACCACCCTCAAAACCTACACGTACACCGCCACCAGAACGAGCATTTTGACCTTTGTGACCTTTACCAGCAGTTTTACCTTGACCAGATCCGATACCACGTCCTAAACGCTTGCGCTCTTTACGAGAACCTTCAGCAGGCTTTAATTCATGAAGTTTCATATTGGCACCTCCTTATGAAAGAAAACAATTAATTATTGTTCTTTTACTGTAACAAGGTGAGCAACTTTGGTAATCATACCGCGAATAGCAGCGTTATCTGGGTGCTCAACTGTTTGATTTAATTTACGTAATCCAAGAGCTTTAACTGTTTCGCGTTGATCGCCTGGGCGGCCAATCAAGCTGCGAGTGAGGGTAACTGATAGTTTGTTCGCCATTTTATTTCCCCCCGTATCCTAACAGTTCTTCTACTGATTTACCACGTAGTTTTGCTACGTCTTCAGCACGTTTTAATTGTTTTAAACCGTCAATTGTAGCACGAACCATATTAATTGGAGTGTTTGTTCCTAATGATTTAGAAAGAATGTCAGCAACTCCGCCTAATTCTAGTACGGCACGAACTGGTCCACCAGCGATAACTCCTGTACCTTCAGAAGCAGGTTTTAGAAGGATTTCACCAGCACCAAAACGTCCAATTACTTGGTGAGGAATGGTTGTTCCAACCATTGGTACTTCGACTAAGTTTTTCTTTGCATCTTCGATGGCTTTACGAATAGCATCAGGTACTTCTTGAGCTTTACCAGTACCGAAACCAACGTGGCCGTTTTTATCGCCTACAACAACAAGGGCTGTGAAGCGGAAACGACGTCCACCTTTAACAACTTTCGCAACACGGTTAACCGTGACTACGCGTTCTTCTAGTTCAAGTTTGTTTGGATCAATACGACGCATCTTTTTGTGTCCCTCCTTTGTCTATTAGAATTGTAAGCCGTTTTCACGGGCAGCATCAGCTAATGCTTGAATACGTCCATGGTATAGGTATCCGCCACGGTCAAAGACAATAGAAGTGATACCTTTTTCTACAGCACGTTTAGCGACTAATTCTCCGACCTTTTGTGCAGCCTCAACGTTGTTTGTAGATTCTAAACCAAAGTCTTTATCTAAAGTAGAAGCACTTGCTAAAGTTACTCCGTTAATGTCATCAATTACTTGAGCATAAATATGTTTGTTAGAACGAAACACATTTAGACGTGGACGAGCAGAAGTACCGCTAAGTTTCGCACGAACACGAGCGTGTCTTTTCTTGCGAGTAGCGTTTTTATCTTGCTTCGTAATCATTTACGTCACTCCTTTCGTTTACCTATGCGGCATTACTTACCAGTTTTACCTTCTTTACGACGAACAAATTCACCTTCGTAACGAATTCCTTTACCTTTATACGGCTCCGGAGGACGAACTCCGCGAATATTTGCTGCTAATGCACCAACACGTTCTTTGTCAGTACCTTTGATAACGATTTTCGTGTTTGCAGGAACTTCGATTTCAAGTCCCTCTTCAGCTTCGATCTCAACTGGATGAGAGTATCCAACGTTTAATACAAGTTTGTTACCTTGCTTTTGAGCACGGTATCCAACCCCGATTAACTCTAGGCCTCTAGTGAAGCCAGTAGATACACCTTCAACCATGTTCGCAAGCACGGCACGAGTAGTTCCATGTAATGCGCGGTGTTCTTTCGCATCAGAAGGACGAGTGATTGTTACAAGATTCTCTTCCACAGTGATGGTGATATCAGTGTGGAATGTACGAGTAAGTTCACCTTTAGGTCCTTTAACTGAAACAGTATTGTTATTTAAAGTAACTGTTACTCCTGCTGGAATAACAATTGGTTTTTTTCCTACGCGAGACATTTAGTGCACCTCCATTCATTCAAAAGCTCAATTACCAAACGTAAGCTAATATTTCTCCGCCGATTTGTTTTGCACGAGCTTCTTTATCTGTAATAACACCTTGTGATGTTGATACTAATGCGATACCAAGACCATTAAGAACGCGTGGTACCTCAGTTGATTTTGCGTAAACTCTAAGTCCAGGCTTGCTTATGCGCTTAAGACCAGTAATAACACGTTCGTTACTAGCACCGTATTTTAAGAAGATACGGATGATACCTTGTTTGTTGTCTTCAATAAATTCGACATCACGTACGAAACCTTCGCGCTTTAAAATTTCAGCAATTTCTTTTTTCATATTAGAAGCAGGCACTTCTAACTTTTCGTGACGCACCATGTTCGCATTACGAATGCGAGTAAGCAAATCAGCAATTGGATCTGTCATGACCATTATTTTTACCTCCTTCCCAGACTTGGGTTTTACCAGCTAGCTTTTTTGACACCAGGAATTTGTCCTTTGTATGCTAATTCACGGAAACAAATACGGCAAAGCTTAAATTTACGATATACAGAGTGTGGACGACCACAACGTTCGCAGCGTGTATACTCTTGTACTTTGAATTTAGGCGTGCGTTGTTGTTTCGCAATCATTGACTTTTTAGCCACGTTTTCGCCTCCCTTATTTAAGGATTACTTTTGGAATGGCATTCCAAATTGAGTTAAAAGTTCACGAGATTCTTCATCAGTTTTTGCAGTCGTTACGATAACGATATCCATACCACGAACTTTGCTTACTTTATCGTAATCAATTTCAGGGAAGATTAATTGTTCTTTAACACCTAGAGTGTAGTTACCACGACCGTCGAATGCTTTTTTAGAAATACCACGGAAGTCACGTACACGAGGTAATGATACAGAAACTAATTTATCTAAGAATTCGTACATGCGTTCACCGCGAAGAGTAACCTTAGCGCCGATCGGCATACCTTCACGAAGACGGAAGCCAGCGATAGATTTTTTCGCACGTGTAACGACAGGCTTTTGACCTGTAATTGTTGAAAGCTCTTCAACCGCGTTATCGAGTGCTTTTGCGTTAGCAACTGCGTCACCAACGCCCATGTTCACAACGATTTTTTCAAGTTTAGGAACTTCCATAACTGATTTATAGTTGAACTTGCTCATAAGAGCAGGAGTAACTTCTTTTACAAATTTTTCTTTTAGGCGGTTCACTTATAGTACCTCCCTTCTAAATTTTAAACTATTTATCTAAAACTTCACCGGATTTTGCTACGCGTACTTTTTTGCCATCAACCGTTGTGGAACCTACACGAGTTGGGTTACCAGTTTTAGGGTCGATAGGCATAACGTTTGATACATGAATAGGAGCCTCAAAGCTAATAATTCCGCCTTGTGGATTCACTTGAGAAGGTTTAGAGTGTTTTTTCACAATGTTAACACCTTCAACTAGTACACGGCTATCTTTAGGATAAGCAGCTAGGATCACACCTGTTTTGCCTTTATCCTTGCCAGAAATAACTCTGACTTGATCACCTTTTTTCACATGCATCAGTAAGCACCTCCTTAAAGGCAATTGATTTTGAAATTATAATACTTCTGGAGCAAGAGAAACGATTTTCATAAAGTTGTTGTCGCGAAGTTCGCGGGCAACTGGTCCGAAGATACGAGTTCCACGTGGACTCTTATCATCTTTGATAATTACACATGCGTTTTCATCAAAACGAATGTATGAACCGTCAGGACGACGAGCACCGCTCTTTGTACGAACAATAACTGCTTTAACAACGTCACCCTTTTTAACAACGCCACCTGGTGTTGCTTGTTTTACTGTGCAGACGATAACATCACCAATACCAGCAAACTTACGGCCTGAACCACCAAGAACTTTAATCGTTAGTACCTCACGTGCACCAGAGTTGTCAGCAACTTTTAAACGTGATTCTTGTTGAATCATGTGTGTAACCTCCCTTCGGAATGAAGCTTAATCCGAACAATTAAATAATAACTGCTTTTTCTACAACTTCAACTAAACGGAAACGCTTAGTAGCTGAAAGCGGACGAGTTTCCATGATACGAACTACATCGCCGATTTTTGCTTCGTTTTGCTCATCATGAGCTTTATACTTTTTAGAATACTTAACGCGTTTACCATATAATGAATGCTTTTTGTGTGTTTCTACAAGTACTGTAACTGTTTTGTCCATCTTGTCAGAAACAACGCGTCCTGTGTAAACTTTACGTTGGTTACGTTCACTCATCGTGTGAACCTCCCTTCATTAATCACTTGTTAACGCTGATTTCTCTTTCACGAACAACTGTTTTCATACGAGCGATCGCTTTACGTACTTCACGAATGCGAGCTGTGTTTTCAAGTTGTCCTGTCGCCAATTGAAAGCGAAGGTTGAAAAGTTCTTCTTTTAAAGATTTTACTTTTTGTTCAATTTCAGCAGTGGTAAGGTCACGAAGTTCATTAGCTTTCATTTGATTCACCACCAATTTCTTCTCGTTTTACAAACTTACACTTAACAGGAAGTTTGTGCATTGCAAGTCGAAGTGCTTCACGAGCGATTTCTTCAGAAACGCCAGCGATTTCGAACATGATTTTTCCAGGCTTAACAACCGCTACCCAGCCTTCAGGAGCACCTTTACCGGAACCCATCCGAACTTCAAGAGGTTTTGCAGTGTAAGGCTTGTGAGGGAAAATTTTAATCCAAACTTTACCGCCACGTTTCATGTAACGTGTCATCGCAATACGTGCTGCTTCGATTTGGCGGTTCGTGATCCAAGAAGCTTCTAAAGCTTGTAGGCCGAATTCACCGAATGTCACTTCTGTACCGCCTTTTGCGTTACCACGCATGTTACCACGGTGTTGACGGCGATATTTTACGCGTTTTGGCAATAACATATTATTTGCCTCCTTCCACAGATTTCTTCTTAGTAGGAAGGACTTCTCCCTTGTAGATCCATACTTTTACGCCAAGCTTACCATAAGTAGTATCGGCTTCAGCAGTAGCATAGTCGATATCAGCGCGAAGTGTATGAAGTGGAACAGTTCCTTCGCTGTAATGTTCAGCACGAGCGATATCTGCACCGCCAAGACGACCAGATACTTGTGTTTTGATACCTTTTGAACCAGCGCGCATAGCACGTTGAATAGCTTGCTTTTGTGCACGACGGAAAGATACACGGTTTTCTAATTGACGAGCGATATTTTCAGCAACTAATTTCGCATCAACGTCAGCTCTCTTGATTTCAAGGATGTTGATGTGAACACGTTTGCCAGTTAATTGATTTAATGCTTTACGAAGTGCTTCAACTTCAGTACCGCCTTTACCAATAACCATACCAGGCTTAGCTGTATGCACTGTTACGTTTACACGGTTTGCAGCACGTTCGATTTCTACTTTAGAAACAGAAGCATCTTTTAAACGCTTCGTGATGTATTCACGAATTTTAAGGTCTTCGTGTAAAAGAGTAGCGAAGTCTTTGCCTGCGTACCATTTAGATTCCCAATCACGGATGATTCCAATACGCAAACCGACAGGATTTACTTTTTGACCCACAGCTTATCCCTCCTTCTTTTCTGATAATACTATTGTGATGTGGCTAGTGCGTTTGTTGATCTGGCTTGCACGGCCCATAGCGCGAGGACGGAAACGTTTTAAGGTTGGTCCTTCGTCAACAAATGCTTGTGCTACAACTAGATTGTTAACGTCCATTTCATAGTTGTGCTCAGCGTTTGCCATAGCTGATTTTAATACTTTTTCTACGATTGGAGAAGCAGCCTTAGGAGTGAGATTTAAAATCGCCACAGCTTCACCAATTTGCTTACCTCGGATTAAATCAACGACTAAACGTGCTTTACGAGGAGCAATACGAACTGTTCTTGCAACAGCTTTAGCTTGCATTTGGATGCCCTCCTCTCTTAACGTCTTGTTTTCTTGTCATCATTACCATGACCCTTGTATGCACGAGTTGGAGCAAACTCTCCAAGCTTGTGTCCTACCATGTCTTCAGTAACATATACAGGTACATGTTTACGACCATCATACACTGCGATAGTATGGCCAATAAATTGCGGGAATATTGTAGAACGACGTGACCAAGTTTTAATAACTTGTTTGCTTTCAGTCTCGTTCAACTTTTCTACCTTAACCATTAAATGATCATCAACGAATGGTCCTTTTTTTAAGCTGCGACCCATGAAGGAACCTCCCTTCGTGACTGTTCTACGGTTCTTTCTTTGAACCGTAGGAATATCACGTTATTTTTTACGACGACGTACGATAAATTTATCTGATTTGTTTTTCTTTTTACGAGTTTTGAATCCAAGAGTTGGTTTACCCCATGGAGACATTGGTGATTTACGTCCGATTGGTGAACGTCCTTCACCACCACCGTGTGGGTGATCGTTAGGGTTCATTACAGATCCACGAACAGTTGGACGCTTGCCTAACCAACGAGAACGACCTGCTTTACCAATGTTGATTAATTCGTGTTGTTCATTACCTACTTGACCAACTGTAGCACGGCATTCAGCAAGAATCATACGAACTTCACCAGAATTTAAACGTACTAAAACATATTTACCTTCTTTACCTAGTACTTGAGCGCTTGTTCCAGCAGAACGAACTAACTGGCCGCCTTTTCCTGGTTTTAACTCGATGTTGTGTACTACTGTACCAACAGGAATGTTTGCTAATGGAAGTGCGTTACCTACTTTAATATCAGCCTCAGGGCCAGACATTACTTCCATGCCAACTACTAGGTTTTTAGGAGCTAAGATATAACGCTTTTCTCCATCCACGTAATTGATTAATGCGATATTTGCAGAACGGTTTGGATCGTACTCGATTGTAGCAACGCGTCCTGGAATGCCATCTTTGTTACGTTTAAAGTCAATTAAACGATATTGACGTTTGTGACCGCCACCTTGATGACGAACAGTTAACTTACCTTGGTTATTACGGCCGCCTTTTCTCTTGACTGGAGCTAAAAGAGATTTTTCTGGAGTACTAGTTGTGATTTCTGCGAAATCAGAAGTAGTCATTCCGCGACGACCATTGGAGGTAGGTTTGTACTTTTTAATCGCCATTTTATTTCCCTCCTCTTCTTGATAGGTTCTTATGCTTCAAAGAATTCGATTTCTTTGCTATCAGCAGTTAATTTTACAATAGCTTTACGACGTTTGTTTGTGTAACCACCGAATTTTCCCATACGCTTGAATTTACCTTTGTAGTTCATGATGTTTACTTTCTCAACATCCACGCTAAAGATTTCTTCGATAGCATCTTTAACTTGTGTTTTGTTAGCTTTAACATCTACTTCAAAAGTGTATTTTTTCTCAGCCATTAGGTCAGTAGAACGTTCAGTGATAACGGGGCGCTTAATGATATCGCGTGCATCCATTATGCAAGCACCTCCTCTACTTTTTCAACCGCTGCTTTAGTCATGATTAATTTCTCATGATTAACAACATCTAATACGTTAATTCCGTCAGCAGTTACTACTGTAACACCAGGAATGTTGCGTGCAGATAATGCTACATTTTCGTCAAGATCCGCAGTAACGATTAACGCTTTTTTCTCTACAGAAAGACCATTTAATACAGTCTTGAATTCTTTTGTTTTCGGAGCATCGAAAGTTAATAGATCTAACACTAAGATGTTTTCTTCTAATACTTTAGAAGAAAGTGCAGATTTGATTGCTAAACGACGAACCTTTTTCGGTAATTTATAGCTGTAGCTGCGTGGTGTTGGACCGAATACAGTACCACCTCCGCGCCATTGTGGAGAACGGATAGACCCTTGACGAGCACGTCCAGTTCCTTTTTGACGCCATGGCTTACGACCACCGCCGCGTACTTCAGAACGAATTTTAGTTTTATGAGTTCCTTGACGTAATGAAGCTCTTTGCATAACAATCGCTTCGAATAATACGTGTTGGTTAGGCTCAATACCAAATACAGAATCATTAAGTTCGATATCTCCAACTTGAGACCCAGTTTGGTTTAATAATGCTACTTTAGGCATTCTTTGTTCCTCCTTTCTAAAAGGGTGACTATGCTTTAATTGCACCTTTAATTTTTAATAGAGCTTTTTTAGCGCCTGGTACATTACCTTTGATTAAAAGTAAGTTACGCTCTGTATCAACCTTAACGATTTCAAGGTTTTGTACAGTAATTTGTTCTCCGCCCATACGTCCTGGTAATAATTTACCTTTGAAAACGCGGTTTGGAGCAACAGGTCCCATTGAACCTGGACGACGGTGATAACGAGAACCGTGAGCCATTGGGCCGCGTGATTGTCCGTGGCGTTTAATTACACCTTGGAAACCTTTACCCTTTGAGATTCCTGTTACATCTACGATATCTCCAGCAGCGAAAATATCAACTTTGACTTCTTGACCAACTTCATAGCTTGCTAAGTCATCTCCGCGGAATTCGCGAACGAAGCGCTTAGGAGCAGTATTAGCTTTAGCAACATGTCCTTTTTCTGGTTTGTTAGCTAACTTTTCACGTTTGTCTTCAAAACCAACTTGAACTGCAACATAACCGTCACTTTCAACTGATTTCTTTTGAAGTACTACGTTTGGAGCTACCTCAACTACAGTTACAGGAATTAAGTTACCATTACTAGCAAATACTTGAGTCATACCAATCTTTCTTCCTAAGATTCCTTTGGTCATTTAAGTCACACCTCCTAAATTATTTATGATTTATTTTGATTAAAGTTTAATTTCGATATCAACACCAGATGGTAAATCTAAACGCATTAACGCATCAACAGTTTGTGGAGTTGGGTTAACGATGTCGATTAGACGCTTATGTGTCCGTTGTTCAAATTGCTCACGGGAATCTTTGTACTTATGAACCGCACGAAGAATTGTGTAAACAGTTTTTTCAGTTGGTAACGGAATTGGACCAGAAACTGCCGCACCAGAACGTTTTGCTGTTTCAACGATTTTTTCTGCAGATTGATCAAGAATTCTGTGATCATACGCTTTTAAACGGATACGAATTTTTTGTTTTGCCATTATTTTCCCTCCTTTATTCGCCTATTTTCTAAATAGACATTCTCAGTGAAAATTTCCCTCACACACTCGCCATGGCAAAGCGGCCGGGTGTGTCAGCAACCTTTCACATCATCGCAGTCAAAGACCAACATTGTCTATTATACATAAAACATAAAGCAAACGCAACACTTATTACAATTTTTTTCTTTATGTTTCTGTTTCGAACACTTTTCCTATTATAGCGGGTGATATTCACTTTTTCAACAGTTATTATTAAACTCCAGAAATATCCTAATTAGCAATTGTGGTGTCATAGAACACGTGCTGGCCAGCTTCTCAAAAATCTGCTTTATATTATTCATTATATATAGTAGAAACTCGTCTTTTTAACCGGTCAAAATGTTATTTCATTGTGTATTACAGTGTGAACCCCTTTGATAAACACTAATTTTCAAAGCATGTTCTATAAATCCCTCTTATCAATTACATCATGTGATTCGGTGCCACTATCAGGTGTTCTATAAATCTTCTTATTGACCATAACATGTGATACAACGCTTCTTTCAAGCTTTATAAACCCTTCTTATCGACCTCATCAAGTGGTTCACTTCCCTGTCAGGCATTTTATACCCTTCTTATAACCATCATGTGTTTCACTTCCCTATCAGGCTTTTTAAACCCTTCTTATCGACCTAATCTATGATTAAAAGACACAAAAAAAACAGATGGATCGTCATCCATCTGCTTTCATATCTTTGATCATCATCCACTTAGCACCAAAGGAGCTGCAGTTTCAAATTACTCAGTGATTGTAGTGATTGAACCTGAACCTACTGTACGTCCACCTTCACGGATTGAGAACTTAGTTCCTTCTTCGATAGCGATTGGAGCGATAAGTTCAACAGTCATTTCGATGTGGTCGCCAGGCATAACCATTTCAGTACCTTCTGGTAACATACAAATACCAGTGATATCAGAAGTACGGAAATAGAATTGTGGACGGTAGTTTGAGAAGAATGGAGTGTGACGTCCACCCTCTTCTTTTGATAATACGTAAACTTGTGCTTTGAACTTTGTGTGTGGAGTGATTGACTTTGGTTTAGCCAATACTTGACCACGTTCGATATCTTCACGAGCTACACCACGAAGAAGGGCACCAATGTTGTCTCCTGCTTCAGCGAAGTCAAGAAGCTTACGGAACATTTCTACACCTGTTACAGTAGTAGATTTTGGCTCTTCAGTGAAACCAACGATTTCAACTACGTCACCAACTTTAACTACACCACGCTCAACACGTCCTGTAGCAACAGTTCCACGACCAGTGATTGAGAATACATCCTCAACCGGCATCATGAATGGCTTATCAGTGTCACGAGTTGGAGTTGGAATGAACTCATCAACAGCGTTCATAAGTTCAAAGATTTTTTCTTCCCAAGCAGCTTCGCCTTCTAATGCTTTAAGAGCAGAACCTTTGATAACTGGAGTGTCATCGCCAGGGAAATCGTATTCAGATAATAGATCACGAATTTCCATTTCTACTAATTCAAGAAGCTCTTCGTCATCAACCATATCACACTTGTTCATGAATACAACAAGGTAAGGTACGCCTACCTGACGAGAAAGAAGGATGTGCTCACGAGTTTGTGGCATTGGGCCATCAGTTGCAGATACTACAAGGATACCGCCGTCCATTTGAGCAGCACCAGTGATCATGTTTTTAACATAGTCAGCGTGTCCTGGGCAGTCAACGTGTGCATAGTGACGGTTATCAGTTTCATACTCAACGTGTGCAGTAGAGATTGTGATACCACGTTCTTTTTCTTCCGGTGCACCATCGATTTGATCATATGCACGAGCTTCTGCTTTACCAGATTTAGCAAGTACAGAAGTGATTGCAGCAGTTAAAGTTGTTTTACCATGGTCAACGTGTCCGATTGTACCAATGTTAACGTGTGGCTTTGAACGGTCGAATTTAGCTTTACCCATTAGGAAATCCTCCTCTAAATTATAAAAATTTAATTATTATTATTTTATGTAAGCCGTGAGTAAGGTTGTCCCAAACCCACGACTTCCACTTCTTACATAGTAGTTATACTTTAACAAAGGATGAAAATCAATTATTCACCTTTATTTTTTTTGATGATTTCTTCAGAAACTGATTTTGGTACTTCTTCGTAGTGATCGAAGTGCATAGAGAATACTCCACGTCCTTGAGTACTAGAACGAAGTGCAGTTGCATAACCAAACATTTCTGAAAGTGGAACCATTGATCGAACTACCTGTGCATTTCCGCGTGCTTCCATACCTTCTACACGACCACGGCGAGCAGTGATTTGTCCCATGATATCTCCAAGATATTCTTCTGGGATAACTACTTCTACTCTCATCATCGGTTCAAGGATTACAGGACTACACTTAGAAGCAGCATTTTTAAGTGCCATAGATGCGGCAATTTTAAACGCCATTTCAGAGGAGTCAACATCATGGTATGATCCGTCAAATAGTCTTGCTTTAATATCAACTAGTGGATATCCAGCAAGTACACCACGTTGTAGAGCATCTTCAAGTCCAGCTTGAACTGGAGCGATGTATTCACGAGGAACAACACCACCAACAATACCGTTTTCAAATTCGAATCCTTTTCCTTCTTCGTTAGGTGAGAATTCGATCCAAACGTGACCGTATTGTCCACGACCACCAGATTGACGAGCGAATTTACCTTCAACTTGTGCAGAAGCACGGAAAGTTTCGCGGTAGGCAACCTGCGGAGCACCTACATTTGCTTCAACTTTAAATTCACGACGCATACGGTCAACAATGATATCTAGGTGAAGTTCACCCATACCAGCGATGATTACTTGTCCAGTTTCCTGGTCAGTATGTGCACGGAACGTCGGATCTTCTTCTTGAAGCTTTTGCAGAGCAGTAGTCATTTTGTCTTGGTCTGCTTTTGATTTTGGTTCAACTGAAAGTTGGATTACTGGTTCAGGGAATTGCATAGACTCTAAGATAACAAGGTTTTTCTCGTCACATAGAGTATCACCAGTAGTTGTATCTTTCAAACCTACAGCAGCAGCAATGTCACCAGCATAAACCTTTGAGATTTCTTGACGGCTGTTTGCATGCATTTGCAGGATACGTCCGATACGTTCACGCTTGCCTTTTGTAGAGTTTTGGACATATGATCCAGACTCTAGAGTACCAGAGTAAACGCGGAAGAACGTTAATTTACCAACATAAGGGTCAGTCATAACTTTAAATGCAAGAGCAGAAAACGGCTCTTCATCGCTTGAATGACGCTCAATAACTTCATCTTCATCATCAATAGCGTGACCTTTGATTGCAGGTACATCTAATGGAGATGGAAGGTAGTCAATAACTGCATCAAGCATTAGCTGAACACCTTTGTTTTTGAATGCTGATCCACAGATTACTGGATAGAATTCTACATTAACAGTACCTTTACGAATTGCTGCTTTAAGCTCTTCTTTAGAGATTTCTTCTCCACCAAGGTATTTTTCCATTAATTCTTCATCTAACTCAGCAACTGCTTCGACTAACTTCTCACGGTATTCTTCAGCTTGAGCCATGTATTCTTCTGGAATCTCACGAACTTCAATGTCAGTTCCTAAGTCATTTCCGTAAAATACAGCATTCATTTCCACTAGGTCAATGATTGCTTCAAACTGATCTTCAGCACCGATTGGTAACTGAATTGGATGTGCATTCGCTTGAAGACGGTCATGGATTGTTCCTACAGAATATAAGAAGTCAGCTCCAATTTTGTCCATCTTGTTTACGAAAACAACACGAGGTACACCGTAAGTTGTTGCTTGGCGCCATACAGTTTCAGTTTGAGGCTCAACACCAGATTGAGCATCAAGTACAGCTACTGCACCATCAAGTACACGAAGTGAACGTTCAACTTCAACTGTGAAGTCTACGTGTCCTGGTGTATCAATGATGTTTACACGATGGCCATGCCATTGTGCAGTTGTTGCTGCGGATGTGATTGTGATTCCGCGTTCTTGTTCTTGTTCCATCCAGTCCATCTGAGACGCACCTTCATGTGTTTCACCGATCTTATGGATACGGCCAGTGTAATAAAGAACACGCTCAGTGGTAGTCGTTTTACCGGCATCAATGTGAGCCATGATACCGATATTACGAGTATTTGCTAAGGAGAACTCTCTTGCCATTGGGTCTTTCTCCTTCCTAGTTTGAAAGTTTTTATATTGAAGGTTAGATTACCAACGATAGTGAGCAAACGCTTTGTTTGCTTCAGCCATTTTGTGTGTATCTTCACGCTTTTTAACAGATGCACCAGTGTTGTTTGCTGCATCCATGATTTCATTAGCTAAACGCTCTTCCATTGTTTTCTCTCCGCGGTTACGTGAATAGTTCACCAACCAACGAAGACCAAGAGTTGAACGGCGGTCAGGACGCACCTCAACTGGTACTTGGTAGTTAGCACCACCTACACGGCGAGCTCTAACTTCTAGTACTGGCATGATATTTTTCATAGCTGCTTCAAATACTTCCATTGGCTCTTTACCAGAACGCTCACGGATTGTATTGAATGCAGAGTAAAGAATTTCTTGAGATTTACCTCTTTTACCGTCAACCATCATTTTGTTGATTAAACGAGTAACTAATTTTGAATTGTAAAGTGGATCTGGTAACACGTCTCTCTTTGCTACAGGACCTTTACGTGGCATAATTTTTCCTCCTTTCAAAGAAGCTTCTATTTAAGTTGTTATTATTTCTTAGCTGCTTTTGGTCTCTTAGTACCGTATTTAGAACGACCTTGCATACGGTTGTTAACACCAGCAGTATCAAGCGCTCCACGTACGATGTGATAACGTACCCCTGGTAAGTCTTTTACACGTCCTCCACGAATAAGAACAACGCTGTGCTCTTGAAGGTTGTGTCCAATACCAGGAATGTATGCTGTCACCTCGATACCATTCGTCAAACGTACACGAGCATATTTACGTAACGCTGAGTTTGGTTTCTTTGGAGTCATTGTACCAACACGAGTACATACACCGCGTTTTTGTGGTGAAGATACATTGGTTTGAGATTTTTTGAAGCTGTTATAACCTTTGTTAAGTGCTGGTGATTTTGACTTTTCCTCTTTAGATTGACGAGGTTTACGCACTAATTGGTTAATAGTAGGCATTTATGTTTCCTCCCTTCATTATTTGTAAGCCCACACATCCAGGTGGTTCATTTTTTTGCAAAAACAAAGTTTTTGCAGACTTTCTATCTACAAAAACGCTTTTAGCTGATAATTGCAACAGTTGAAGCACCAACTTCAATCCCACATGCTTTTCCGAGTTTTTTCATCGAATCCACATAAAGGATAGGAACATTTATTTCAAGAGCTTCCTCAACAACTTTTGACGTTAACTTTAGATCAGCGTCGCTAGCAATGATTAACTCTCTCACATTACCTTCTTTAAGTGCCTTTACTGTTTGTTTTGTTCCTATAACGAACTTTTGTGCCTGTAATACTTTTTCATAAGACATCGTTCATATCCTCCAAAGTATCAGGTGAATAGGAGCACCTTTGATATAGTAACATCTTAATAAAAGGATGTCAACACGACATTTAATATTTTCTTAAAATAAGGAATCTGCATGTTAGCAGATTCCTTATTTTTATTAATCAATGGTCACTGTTTCTTCGGAAGTTGTATCACGAAGGACAGGCTCAGCTTTGCGGTAACGCTGCATTCCTGTTCCAGCTGGTACAAGCTTACCAATGATAACATTTTCTTTTAAGCCAAGTAATTCATCGCGTTTGCCTTTAATGGCAGCATCTGTAAGAACCCTTGTGGTTTCTTGGAAGGATGCAGCCGATAGGAATGAATCAGTTTCAAGCGACGCTTTTGTAATACCAAGTAATACCGGTCGTCCTGTTGCAGGCATTTTTCCTGCTAACAATGCCTTTTCGTTCGCATCAGTAAACTGGTGAATATCCAGAAGTGTACCTGGTAGTACATCTGTTTCACCCGCATCACCAACACGTACTTTACGTAACATTTGACGGACCATTACTTCCACGTGCTTATCGCCAATTTCTACCCCTTGCATACGATAAACCTTTTGAACTTCACGCAATAAGTACTCTTGGACAGAAGTAACGTCTTTGACTCTAATTAATTCTTTCGGATCAATAGAACCTTCGGTTAATTCTTCCCCACGAGCCACGTTATCATTTACAGCCACTTTTAAGCGGGCGGTATATGGTGCATTGTATGTTCTTGATTCAACTTCACCTTGAACAACAATTTCATGCTGGCGGTCACGGCCCTCGTTAATACCTACGACAACCCCATCAATTTCAGAAATAACCGCTTGACCTTTAGGGTTACGCGCTTCAAAAATTTCCTGGATACGTGGTAAACCTTGTGTAATATCGTCTCCGGCAACCCCACCAGTATGGAATGTACGCATCGTTAACTGTGTACCTGGCTCACCGATAGATTGGGCAGCGATAATACCAACTGCTTCACCAACTTCAACCTCTTGACCTGTTGCCAGATTTCGACCATAGCATTTCTTACAAACACCATGACGAGTGTTACATGTAAACGCGGAACGAATTTTTACAGTTTCAATGCCAGCATTCACAATCGCTTCTGCCAAATCTTCTGTAATTAAACCATTTTCAGGAACGAAAACTTCTCCTGTTTCAGGATGTTTAATAGCCTTACGTGCATATCGGCCAATCAAACGTTCGTCTAATCCTTCAATGATTTCAGTGCCGTCTTTAAGGGCGCTTATTGTGAAGCCGCGGTCTGTGCCACAATCGTCTTCACGAACAATAACATCCTGGGCAACGTCAACAAGTCGACGTGTTAAATAACCAGAGTCAGCTGTCTTAAGCGCTGTATCAGCAAGACCTTTACGGGCACCGTGTGTCGAGATAAAGTACTCTAATACTGTTAACCCTTCACGGAAACTTGATTTAATTGGTAACTCAATGATACGTCCAGCCGGGTTGGCCATCAGACCACGCATACCAGCAAGCTGCGTAAAGTTAGATGCGTTACCACGGGCTCCGGAATCACTCATCATAAAGATTGGATTCGATTTATTCAACGATTGCATTAGTTTACCTTGAATGGTATCTTTTGCAGCACTCCAGATGGCAATTACGCGGTCGTAACGCTCATCTTCGGTAATTAGACCACGTCTGAATTGCTTCATAACGCTATCTACTTTACCTTGTGCTTCATGAAGAATTTCCTGCTTCTCTGGAAGTACGACGATATCAGCTACACCTACAGTAAGACCTGCTTTGGTTGAATGTTTAAATCCTAAATCCTTCATACGGTCAAGCATTTTAGACGTTTCTGTAATCTTGAAACGTTTGAACACTTCAGCAATAACATTTCCAAGGATTTTCTTTTTAAACGGATCAATCAATGGCATCGACTGGATTTTCGCCTTAATATCTTCGCCTTTTTCAACGAAATATTTTACAGGTGTTTCAACTTCTAGATTCTGTCTAGTCGGTTCATTAATGTATGGGAATGATTTCGGCAGAATTTCATTGAAAATAAGCTTACCAACTGTAGTAATTAATAGCTTATTATTTTGTTCTTCTGTAAAAGTTTCATTTCCTAATGAACCTGCATGCACAGCTACACGTGTATGCAAATGAACATAGCCATTTTGATACGCGAGAATTGCTTCGCTTGTATCTTTAAAGATCATACCCTCGCCGACTGCGCCTTCTCTTTCAAGAGTCAAGTAATAGTTACCTAAAACCATGTCTTGGGAAGGAGTAACAACTGGCTTACCATCTTTAGGGTTTAAGATATTTTGTGCTGCAAGCATTAATAGTCTTGCTTCTGCTTGTGCTTCTGATGATAACGGTACGTGAACCGCCATTTGGTCACCGTCAAAATCGGCATTGTATGCAGTACATACAAGTGGATGCAGACGGATGGCCCGGCCTTCAACTAGAGTTGGTTCAAATGCTTGAATCCCTAGTCTATGAAGTGTAGGGGCACGGTTTAATAATACTGGATGCTCTTTAATGACATCTTCGAGTACATCCCAAACATCTGGAGATACTCTTTCTATTTTGCGTTTTGCAGATTTAATGTTATGTGCTAACCCTTTTTCAACTAATTCCTTCATAACGAAAGGTTTAAATAGTTCTAGTGCCATTTCTTTTGGAAGTCCACATTGGAACATTTTCAAGTTTGGTCCTACAACGATAACCGAACGCCCTGAATAGTCAACACGCTTACCAAGCAAGTTTTGACGGAAACGGCCTTGTTTACCTTTTAACATATGAGAAAGTGATTTCAACGGACGGTTACCCGGTCCAGTAACAGGACGTCCACGGCGGCCGTTATCAATCAAGGCATCAACAGCTTCTTGAAGCATCCGTTTTTCATTCTGAACAATAATACTTGGTGCACCTAGATCTAATAAACGTTTTAAGCGGTTATTACGGTTAATAACACGGCGATATAAATCATTTAAGTCAGATGTTGCAAATCTCCCGCCATCCAATTGTACCATTGGACGAAGTTCTGGAGGGATAACAGGAAGAACATCAAGAATCATCCAAGATGGCTCATTTCCAGAACCACGGAATGCTTCTAACACTTCAAGGCGTTTGATCGCACGTGTACGACGCTGACCTTGTGCGCTTTTTAATTCCTCTTTTAAACTGTCTACTTCCTTGTCTAAATCGATATCGAAAAGAAGTTTTTTAATTGCTTCTGCACCCATGGCAGCTTGGAATTTGTTTCCGTACTTTTCACGATATGCACGATATTCTTTTTCAGATAATAGCTGCTTCTTATCAAGAGCTGTATCTCCTGATTCCGTTACAACATAGGAAGCAAAATAAATAATCTCCTCCAAAGCTCTTGGAGACATGTCTAATACAAGACCCATCCGGCTTGGAATTCCTTTAAAGTACCATATATGTGAAACTGGCGCAGCAAGCTCAATATGCCCCATACGTTCACGACGAACCTTTGCTCGTGTGACTTCCACACCACAGCGATCACAAACGACACCTTTATAACGGACACGCTTATACTTTCCGCAATGACATTCCCAATCCTTTGTTGGACCAAAAATACGTTCGCAGAATAAGCCGTCCTTTTCAGGCTTTAATGTACGATAGTTAATCGTTTCTGGTTTTTTGACTTCTCCGAAGGACCATGAACGGATTTTATCCGGTGAAGCAAGACCAATCTTCATAAACTCAAAATTATTAACATCCAGCAAGGGGCCTACCTCCCTTTTGATATCTCCAGGTTTTACCCTTATCACACAATAAAGCGGAAGCGCGCGTCTTAGCCCCGACAAGCATAAGACGAAATTCGCAAGAAGGCGCTCTTTGCCTTCTTGAGGATTTTGGCTTATGTCCTCGAGGGGTTGCGCGCTGCAGCTAGGGAACAATGAAAGCGGGAGCGCATGGTTGCGCTCCAACTAAATTATATAATTACTCTTTTGAACCCACTTTTTCTGATTCAAATGCTTGTTCAGGAACAATGTTTAACGTATCGACTTGTTGTAAGTCATCGTCATCTTCCGTATCGCGCATTTCAATTTCTTTTTCGTCACCTGAAAGAATTTTTACATCCATTCCTAGACTCTGAAGTTCTTTAATTAATACTTTGAATGATTCTGGAACACCTGGTTCCGGAACATTTTCACCTTTGACAATCGCTTCGTACGTTTTCACACGACCAACCACGTCATCGGATTTAACCGTAAGGATTTCTTGAAGTGTGTATGCTGCACCGTATGCTTCAAGTGCCCAAACCTCCATCTCACCAAAGCGCTGACCACCAAATTGAGCTTTACCGCCCAGTGGCTGCTGCGTAACTAATGAGTAAGGTCCAGTTGAACGGGCATGGAGTTTATCATCAACCATGTGTGCAAGTTTAATCATATACATGACACCTACAGAGACACGGTTGTCAAATGGTTCCCCAGAACGGCCATCATATAGGACGGTTTTCGCATCACGAGCCATACCTGCTTCTTCAATTGTTCCCCAAACATCTTCTTCACGGGCTCCGTCAAATACTGGAGAAGCAACATGAATGCCTAGGTAGCGTGCTGCCATTCCAAGATGGAGTTCCAGCACCTGTCCAATGTTCATCCGTGATGGTACCCCTAGTGGATTTAACATGATATCGACTGGTGTGCCGTCTGGTAAATACGGCATATCTTCTTCCGGTAAAATCCTTGAGATAACCCCTTTGTTACCGTGACGTCCCGCCATTTTATCACCTTCAGAAATCTTACGTTTCTGAACGATGTAGACACGGACAAGTTGGTTTACACCTGGTGGCAGTTCATCGCCATCTTCACGATTAAAGACTTTAACATCAAGGACAATCCCACCGCCGCCATGTGGCACACGAAGAGAAGTATCACGAACTTCACGAGCCTTTTCACCAAAGATTGCATGTAAAAGACGTTCCTCTGCTGTTAATTCTGTAACCCCTTTTGGTGTTACTTTACCAACTAACAAATCACCATCTTTAACTTCGGCACCAGTACGAATGATACCGCGCTCATCCAAGTTACGAAGAGCATCTTCTCCGACGTTTGGAATATCACGTGTAATTTCTTCAGGCCCTAGTTTGGTATCACGGGATTCTGATTCATATTCTTCAATATGAATCGATGTGTATACATCGTCTTTTACAAGACGTTGATTCATAATAATCGCATCTTCATAGTTATAACCATCCCATGTCATAAAGGCAACAAGGACGTTTCGGCCTAATGCTAATTCTCCCAATTCCATTGATGGACCATCAGCAAGAATTTCGCCTTTGGTTACACGGTTACCCACTGCAACAATCGGACGTTGGTTATAACAGGTTCCTTGGTTAGAACGGATGAATTTTAGCATGCGGTATTTATCAAGATTTCCTTTTACCTCTTGACCGTCAACCACATTAATACGACGCACCCATACCTCACGCGCTTCCACGTGTTCAACAATACCTTCGTGCTTACAGATTACCGCTGCACCTGAGTCTTTACCAGATACATATTCCATACCTGTTCCAACACGAGGGGCTTCTGGCTGCATAAGCGGTACGGCTTGACGCTGCATGTTCGCACCCATTAGAGCACGGTTGGAGTCATCATTTTCAAGGAACGGAATACATGCTGTTGCCGCAGACACTACTTGCTTTGGCGATACATCCATATAGTCAATGCGTTCACGTTTAACAACAGTATTCTCACCACGGAAACGAGCAACAACTTCCTCATCCAAGAAGGAACCGTCGTCACCTAAGCGAGAGTTTGCTTGGGCTACTACATAGTTATCTTCTTCGTCAGCTGTTAAGTAATCGATCCGAGCAGTAACCTTACCAGTATCAGGGTCAACCCTCCGGTATGGTGTTTCGATAAAACCAAAACGGTTAACTTTCGCATATGATGAAAGCGAGTTAATCAGACCAATGTTTGGACCTTCAGGTGTTTCAATCGGACACATCCGGCCATAGTGGGAGTAGTGAACGTCACGAACTTCCATTCCAGCACGTTCACGCGTTAAACCACCAGGTCCTAATGCAGAGAGACGGCGCTTGTGAGTTAATTCAGCAAGCGGGTTGGTTTGGTCCATGAACTGTGATAATTGCGAGCTGCCAAAGAACTCTTTAATAGACGCAATAACTGGACGAATGTTGATCAATTGCTGTGGTGTGATCGTTGCAGTGTCTTGAATTGACATTCTTTCACGAACCACACGCTCCATACGGGATAACCCAATCCGGAATTGATTCTGAAGCAATTCTCCAACAGAACGAAGACGTCTGTTCCCTAAGTGATCGATATCATCCGTGTCACCGACACCATGTAATAAATTAAAGAAGTAGCTAATTGATGCAATGATATCAGCCGGTGTAATATTTTTAATTGGTTCTGCCACATAGGCATTACCTAAGACATTAATTACTTTTTCACTTTCATCACCAGGAGCATAAATCTTAATATCCTGAAGTGTGATCTCGTCTTCTACAACTCCGCCATACGGATTAAAGCCTTTGAAATTAATATTCTTTTCAAGAGCAGGGATAATTCTATCAAGGTTTCTTCTATCTAGAATCAATCCTTTTTCGGCAATAATTTCACCTGTTTCAGGATCCGCAAGGGACTCTGCTAAGCGTTGGTTGAATAAACGATTTTTAATATGAAGCTTTTTATTAATTTTATAGCGGCCTACATTAGCAAGGTCATAGCGCTTAGGGTCAAAGAAACGTGACACTAATAAGCTCTTTGCATTTTCAACGGTAGGTGGTTCACCAGGACGCAGACGCTCATAAATTTCTAAAAGGGCCTTTTCGACACCTTCCGTATTGTCTTTCTCAAGTGTATTACGGATGTATTCGTTATCCCCAATCAATTCAATGATTTCTTGATCAGAGCCGAAACCAAGTGCACGCAAAAGAACCGTAACGGGCAGTTTCCGAGTACGATCTATTCTCACATAAACGACATCTTTAGCATCTGTTTCATATTCGAGCCAAGCGCCGCGGTTCGGAATGACGGTAGCTGAAAAGCCCCTCTTTCCATTTTTATCGAACTTCCCACTATAGTAAACACTCGGAGAGCGCACTAATTGTGAAACGATAACACGTTCTGCCCCATTAATGACAAACGTACCTGTTTCAGTCATAAGTGGAAAATCACCCATAAATACATCTTGATCTTTTACTTCACCTGTTTCTTTGTTAACAAGACGTACTTTTACACGCAAAGGAGCAGAATATGTAACGTCCCGTTCTTTTGATTCCTCTACTGAATACTTTGGATCGCCAAGACTGTAATCAATAAATTCTAGTGATAGGTTACCAGTAAAGTCCTCGATTGGTGAAATATCCTGGAACATTTCACGCAAACCCTCATCAAGAAACCATTGATAAGAAGAGGTTTGGATTTCAATAAGATTTGGTAATTCTAAAACTTCACTGATTCGTGCGTAACTTCTTCGTTGGCGGTGTCGTCCATACTGAACTAGTTGACCTGTCAACTGATTCACCCCTCAAATCAAGCGTTATTATTAAAATCTATTTACGTTTATGGAACAGAAATTTACTCCTTTTCCAGTAAACAAAAAGAAAAAGGGTTTTTTGTTAAAAACCACATTTTCACATTTAGACTATTATTTTGTCATCATTTCCTTAATATTCCTTTTTTATACAAGATATTCAAGTATTTATAGGAATAATTCGGAAATTATTATGATGGCATTTTATAATGCTATCATAGTGACATTTTCAAGTCAACTTTTTTGTGCCCTTATGACAAAATAACCTTTGGATTTGTCAATAGTTTCGACGTGATTAAATAAATTATTTAATTTTTCAATTGCGGATGGTGCACCTTGTTTCTTTTGAATGACAACCCAGAGCTCCCCTTGTGACACGAGATGATCAAAGCTTTGTTCAAAAATGTCATGGACTGTTTTTTTCCCTGCTCTGATCGGCGGATTTGTTAAAATAGCTGCAAATGTGTTTTCCTTCACATTTAACAACCGATCACTTTCATAGATTGTAACATTCTGGATCCGATTTAATTCTGCATTTTCCTTTGCCAATTCAATAGCCCGCTCATTAACATCAACCATATGTATCATACGTTCATGATAATATTTTGCAAGCGAAAGACCAATTGGACCGTAGCCGCAGCCAACATCCAGGAGTAATCCGTCTGCATTTGGCATTTCAAAAGACTCAATTAATAAACGTGAGCCGAAATCTACTTCTCCTTTTGAAAACACACCGTTATCCGTTTTAAAACGAAAAAGGTTATTTTTTAAAGTGTAGTCCCAAAATTTCGGGTCACTTTCGACCTTTTGTGTTCGAGAATAGTAGTGTTCAGACAACTGACTCACCTCCGAGGAAGATTAATAATTGAAGATTAACGAGGAAAAGAAACTAAAAACCTAGATTCTATTAAGCCAAAAAAAGCCCGCTTATACAGCGAGCTCGTTTTTGTGATTATTACTTAACTTCAACGTTTGCTCCAACTTCATCAAGCTTAGCTTTAATTGCTTCAGCTTCATCTTTAGAAACGCCTTCTTTAACTGGCTTTGGAGTGTTGTCAACAAGGTCTTTTGCTTCTTTAAGACCAAGACCAGTGATTTCACGAACAACTTTGATAACCTTGATTTTTTGATCGCCAGCGCCAGCTAGGATTACATCAAATTCAGTTTTTTCTTCAACAGCAGCAGCACCTGCGCCGCCAACCATTGCTACTGGAGCAGCAGCAGTTACGCCGAATTCTTCTTCGATTGCTTTTACTAGATCGTTAAGTTCTAAAACAGTCATAGTTTTAACTGCTTCAATGATTTGTTCTTTAGTCATGATTAATTTCCTCCTTAGTTTTCGTTCGAATTTATTAGTGTGACGTTAAGACTAGCTTACGCGCCTTGTTCTTCTTTTTGTTCTGCAACTGCTTTTGTAACAAGAGCAAGGTTGCGGATTGGAGCTTGTAGTACGCTGAGTAACATAGATAGTAAACCTTCGCGTGATGGTAGGTCAGCAAGAGCTTTAATTTCTTCAGCTGTTGCAACGTTTCCTTCAATTACACCTGCTTTTAGTTCAAGTGCTTCATGCTTTTTCGCAAAGTCGTTCAAGATTTTAGCTGGTGCTACTACATCTTCAGTACTGAACGCAATTGCGTTTGGACCTGTTAATGCAGCGTTTAAATCAGCAAGGCCAGCTGCTTCAGCCGCACGGCGTGTCATTGAGTTTTTGTAAACTTTGAATTCCACACCAGCTTCACGAAGCTGTTTACGAAGTTCAGTTACTTCTGCAACTGAAAGACCACGGTAATCAACAACAACTGTTGATACGCTGTTCTTTAATTTATCAGAAATTTCGCTAACGATTTGTTGCTTTAATTCGATTGCACTGCTCATCTTTACACCTCCTGTAGAATTTCTACATTTATACCAGGCAAATAAACGCCTCCATATCGAACGGTGACATGGAGGCAGGATAACAACTGATTACTCAGTTATATATATCGCATTACCTCGGCAGGAAATTAAGTGCATTTAGCACACCTGCTGTCTACAGTACAAATGTTATTATTTTAAACAACAAAATAGATTATATAAAATCTAGTTTACGTTGTCAATTGGTAAAATTTATTTAACAGCTACTGATGAAGGATCAACTTTAACGCCAGGTCCCATTGTAGAAGCAACAGTTACGTTCTTCATGTAAGTACCTTTTGCAGCAGAAGGCTTCACTTTTAGCATAGTTTCAAATACAGTGTTGAAGTTTTCAACAAGCTTTTCGTTTTCGAAAGAAGCTTTACCGATTGGCACGTGGATGTTACCAGACTTGTCAACGCGGTATTCAACTTTACCTGCTTTAATTTCATTGATTGCACGAGTTACATCAAATGTAACTGTACCTGTTTTAGGGTTTGGCATTAAGCCTTTAGGTCCTAATACACGACCTAATTTACCAACTTCACCCATCATGTCAGGAGTTGCTACGATTACATCAAATTCAAACCAACCTTGTTGGATCTTGTTGATGTACTCAGCATCGCCTACATAATCAGCGCCAGCTGCTTCTGCTTCTTTTACTTTTTCCCCTTTAGCGAAAACTAGAACGCGTTGCGTTTTACCAGTTCCGTTAGGAAGTACAACTGCACCACGAATTTGTTGGTCAGCTTTCTTAGGGTCAACACCTAAACGGAATGCTACTTCAAGAGTTGCATCAAATTTAGCGAAGTTTGTTTGTTTTGCAAGATCAATTGCTTCAACAATTGGATATGCTTTTAGGCGATCTACAAGCTTTGAAGCTTCTAAATACTTCTTACCTTTTTTAGCCATTTTAATTTCCTCCTAGATTGTGGTTTTAACGTTGAATAACTCCCACGAAAAAGGTTGCGAGTGTTTATAACGTCGCAACCCCTTCATTTTACAAAAAACAATCAGTTACATGGATTAGTCTTCGATGACGATACCCATGCTGCGAGCAGTACCTTCAACCATGCGCATTGCTGCTTCAACGCTAGCTGCGTTTAGGTCAGGCATTTTCTGTTCCGCAATCTCGCGTACTGTATTACGCTTAACTGTTGCTACTTTATTACGGTTAGGTTCACCAGAACCTGACTGGATTCCAGCTGCTACTTTCAAAAGAACGGCAGCAGGAGGAGTTTTCGTAATAAATGTAAATGAACGGTCTTCAAATACCGTAATTTCAACAGGGATGATCAAACCAGCTTGATCTGCTGTACGAGCGTTAAATTCTTTACAGAATCCCATGATGTTAACACCGGCTTGACCTAGTGCAGGACCAACTGGCGGCGCAGGGTTTGCTTTCCCAGCAGGAATTTGTAATTTAACGACTTTAATTACTTTTTTAGCCACGAGACACACCTCCTTAAAGTCCGTGATGTGGTAATAGGGTCTTTAGGAACCCTCCCACTCAGGCATCTGTCTTTATCTATTGATCATAAAGAACTTGACATAAGTCTTGTCTCACATGGAGACATACTGACCTATGAAATATTACCACTTTTTTAAAATGATTTCAAGTTTTTTTACATTAAAGTTTTTCAATCTGAGTAAAATCAAGTTCTACAGGGGTATCACGGCCGAACATATTAACAAGAACCTTCAGCTTCGCCTTGTCTTTATCCATCTCTTCCACTGATCCTGTAAAGTTAGCAAATGGACCTTCTTTAACTCGAACCGTTTCGCCAATTTCATAATCAGCATCGACACGAGTTTCGGTAACACCCATTCGTTTTAGTATTACGACAACCTCTTCTGGTAGTAAGGGGGTTGGTTTAGAACCTGATCCTGATGATCCAACAAACCCTGTTACTCCAGGAGTATTCCGTACTACGTACCAAGAATCATCTGTCATCACAATTTCCACTAATACATAACCTGGGAACACTTTACGCTTTACTACTTTTTTCTTGCCGTTTTTTAGTTCGGTCTCTTCTTCTTCAGGGACAACTACTCGGAAAATCTTATCTTGCATCCCCATTGATTCAACCCGTTTTTCTAAATTTGCTTTTACTTTATTTTCATAACCCGAGTAAGTATGTAATACATACCAATTTTTTTCCATTTAAGAGGACTAGAACGTCCGTCCCTCCCTATTTATTAGTCATAGACTATTTTTAGGCTCTGTTAATATTGCTTGTTGATTTCCGCTTCAGGCACGTGCGGTTCGCGGGCGGTCCGGGGAGCCTCCTCGGCGCTTAAGCGCCTGTGGGGTCTCCCCTGCCCCGTACTCCCGCAGGTGTCTCATGCCTTCCGCTCCAATTAACATAGTCGCATAATTAACAATGGGCTTTAAAATAGTATTTTTTAAACAAATAAAAAACCCGTTATACGGGCTTTTAGATAAAAATTCCTTTATTAATCACCATTATACCATGAAAGTTGATTTATTATTCAAGAATTAAACGAATCAATTTTGAAATCCCTAAATCAAGAACTGCAAAGAACGCTGCGAAAAAAACAACGGTCGTTAATACAGTAATCGTCGAGCGTGTTAGTTCTCCGCGTTTTGGCCAGCTAACTTTCCTCATCTCACGGAATATATCACTGAAGAACTTCGTTATGCGCTGCATGTTAAGTAACCCCCAAAATAAAATAACTATAAGAATATAGGATGACTATTTTGTTTCTCGATGAATGGTATGGGTGGTGCACGTTTTGCAGAATTTTTTCAATTCTAATCGCTCTGTTTGTGTCTGCTTGCTGATTGTCGAATAGTTACGAGAACCGCAAACTGCACATGCAAGGATAACTTTTTTACTCATCTTCGACACCTTTACCCAATTTTCTATTATATCCTTAAAAATGTACCATGTACCCTAATTATTGTCAATATCCCTTGAAAACGGTTCAAATTTATGCCATAAAGGTAGGTTATTACAGTGAAAATTCACGAAGTTCGAGATATCGTTCCAACTTTCTTTTCACTCGCTGCAGAGCATTATCAATGGATTTCACATGACGATTCAGTTCTTCTGAAATTTCTTGATAGGATTGACCATCCAAGTAAAGGGCTAATACCTTTCTTTCTAAGTCACTTAATAATTCAGTCATTTTAAATTCAATATGGTCAAATTCTTCTTGATTAATGATTAGCTCCTCAGGGTCAAGTACCTTTGCTCCTGACAAAACATCCATTAATGTTCGATCGGACTCCTCATCATAAATCGGCTTGTCCAAAGAGACATACGAATTTAACGGGATATGCTTTTGCCGTGTTGCGGTTTTAATGGCTGTTATAATTTGACGAGTAATGCACAGCTCGGCAAATGCCTTAAAGGAGGTCAGTTTGTCCTCTCTGAAGTCACGAATGGCTTTATACAAACCAATCATCCCTTCTTGGACAATATCTTCTTTATCAGCTCCAATTAAAAAATAGGACCTAGCTTTTGCACGTACAAAATTACGATACTTGTGAATTAAATAATCCAACGCTTCACTATCACCGTGGTGCACCAAATAAACAATTTCTTCATCTTCCATTATGAGGAACTGCTGGTTGACCTTTGTTCCGAAGTCCGTACTCAAAGTAGATCGCCTCCACCGAACAAGCATAGTTAGTAATAGTATACATGACAATTTTTTCAGTGTCCACGTTCACTTTTGACCTCTGCGCCACTTTTCAAAAATTTCTGCCATTTCATCACTCATATTTATTTTCGATACAGGTTTTTTTTCTTGAATCTTCTTCACTTTCTGTTCGATCCCTTTTTCAATGGAGGACATTTCAATGAGCAGCTCTCGAGCGGATTTCCTTAATGCCCCTTGTCCAAAGATAGCCCATTGCTCTGTAAAATCGGAGGTGGCAACATGTATTTGCGTTCTCCGATTACTTAGGCTAATCGCCAATTTTTCTATCCGCTCATCTGCTGTTTCATTTTCTTTAGTAAAGATGACTTCTACTTGATGATTTTTATATTTCTTCTCTGTTCCTTGTACATAATAGGCATCAAAGACAACAATTACACGATATCCGGAATAGGCTTGATACTCCGCCATTCTTTCAACAAGACGATCTCTTGCAGCTGGCAGATCTCGATCTTTTAACGCCCTAAGTTCCGGCCAGGCCCCAATAATGTTATATCCGTCGACAAGCAGGATATCCATATGTTACCCCTCAAGCGGGTGTCGTTTTCGATATACCTCATACATGAGTAAAGATGCTGCAACAGAAGCATTTAACGAAGTAACTTTTCCGACCATTGGCAGGTGAATAAGAAAATCACATTTATCACGGATTAATCTACCCATTCCTTTTCCTTCGCTGCCAATGACCAATCCAAGCGGCAAGGTCCCATCTAACCTGCGGTAGTCATCTTTTCCTTTTGCATCTGTTCCAGCGATCCAAATGCCCCGTTCCTTTAATTCATCAATTGTTCTCGCCATATTTGTGACACGTACGACTGGAATATACTCAATTGCACCTGTTGAGGCTTTAGCCACTGTTGCGGTTAAACCGACAGCTCTCCGTTTCGGTATAATGATGCCATGTGCCCCCACAGAATCCGCCGTTCTCATAATCGAACCGAGATTATGAGGATCTTCAATTTCATCAAGCAATAAAAAGAAAGGCGTTTCGTTTTTCTTTTCGGCAGCAGCAAACAAATTATCGATCTCTGCATATTGATACGCAGCAACATAGGCCAGAACTCCTTGGTGGTTTTCACCGGAAATTTGATCAATTTTTTTCTTTGGCACAAATTGAACTATCACGTGTGCTTCTTTTGCTAACTGCGTAATTTGCTGCATTTGGCCGCGTTGTGATCCTTCAGCAATTAAGATTTTATTAATATCCCTTTCTGATTTCAACGCTTCAATAACTGGATTTTTGCCAACAATATATTCTTGTTCCATCCTAGCGTTCCTCCTTTCTTTCATCTACATATCTAAATGCCAGATTAATCAGTTCTTCCATCCGTTCTATTTTACCCGTTAAATATAAATAACCCATCAACGCTTCGAACGCTGTACTGTAATGATAGGTTTGGACATCTGTATTTTTAGGAACAGAGCCTGACTTTGCATTTCGACCGCGCATAATCACCGCTAATTCTTCCTCGTCGAGTAGATGATCATCCATCATTTGAAAAAGAATTTTGCATTGTGCCTTTGCTGAAACGTAAGTCGTTCCCGTCCGGTGTAAATGATTGGGTCTTACCTTCCCGCTATAGAGGAGGTGGCGCCTTACATACGTTTCATAAATGGCGTCCCCCATATAAGCAAGGGCGAGACTATTCAATTGTTTGGCATCGACGGTATTTTCATATTCAAGCATGAATTAGCCTCTTTTCCACCTTGTACCTTGCGGGGTATCTTCTAAAATAATATTCATTTCCTTGAGCTGATCTCGGATTTGGTCAGACAATTGGAAATTACGGTCTTTTCGGGCCTGGATTCGTTTTTCAATCAATGCATCAATTTCTTCATCCAGCATTTCTTCTTTTTCAATCGTCAGTCCTAAAACATGTAACAAATCTTCAAACTGTTTAGTAAAGGCATCAATTACTGAAACTGACGTATTTTTTTCTAAAAGATAATAATTTGCCAATTTCGAGAGGTCAAATAAGACTGAAATGGCTTTAGCTGTGTTGAAATCATCATCCATTGCCTCAATAAACTGTTCCTGTGAGCTTGCAATTTTATCAAGCCATTCTTGATTATTATCAGTTAAATCTGTGCTTGCTTCTTTACGATGCTTTAAATTTTGATAGGAGGTAATCAAGCGTTCAAATGCTGCTTTTGTACTTTCCAGTAATTCCTCACTGTAATTAATCGGATTACGGTAATGAACTGATAACATGAAAAAGCGCAGCACTTGTGGATTGTGTTTCTTGATAATGTCATGAACTAACACAAAGTTTCCAAGCGACTTTGACATTTTTTCATTGTCAATATTGATATAGCCGTTGTGCATCCAGTAGCGGGAAAATAATTTTCCTGTTAGTGCCTCTGACTGAGCAATTTCATTTTCATGATGCGGGAAAGTTAAATCCTGCCCACCTGCATGAATATCAATCGTTTCACCCAGATACTTTTTTGCCATCGCTGAGCACTCAATATGCCATCCAGGACGGCCAAGTCCCCATGGGCTTTCCCAGAAGATTTCCCCTTCCTTCGCCGCTTTCCAAAGGGCAAAATCTAAGTCATCTTGTTTCCTATCGCCAACTTCAATTCTTGCGCCTACCTGCAAATCATCAATCGATTGATGCGACAATTTACCATAACCATCGAATTTTCTTGTCCGGAAATACACATCTCCAGCCGATTCATAAGCGAAACCTTTATCAATTAATTCACTAATAAATTCAATAATAATGTCCATGTTCTCCATTACCCGTGGATGAACATCCGCTTTTTGGCAGCCTAATGCAGATACATCTTCAAAATAGGCATTGATAAACCGGTCAGCAATTGCTGGCACGTCTTCTCCTAATTGATTGGCAGCTCGGATTAATTTATCATCTACGTCGGTAAAATTGGAAACATATTTAACATCATAGCCGCGGTATTCTAAATAACGTCGGACAGTATCAAAAACGATGGCCGGACGGGCATTACCAATATGAATATAATTATAGACAGTCGGACCGCAAACATACATTTTGACCTTTCCCTCTTCAAGCGGTACGAAGGTTTCTTTTTTACGTGTAAGTGTATTATAAAGTTGAATGGCCATTGACTTTTATCCTTTCTCCTTTTAATTCTTCGAGTTCATACATTAATCTATCCAAGTCATTTTGCATTTCTCTTAAGCGGTCGGCAACAGGGTCTGGCAAGTCACAATGGTTTAAGTCTTTTGTGATTTTTCTTCCATCTTGCATGACTACTCTACCTGGAATTCCTACTACTGTTGAGTTAGGAGGAACCTCTTTCAATACAACCGAGCCGCCGCCAATCTTGGAATTTTCTCCAACTGTAATTGATCCAAGTACCTTAGCCCCAGTAGAAATTAGAACATTATCCTTAATCGTCGGATGCCTTTTTCCTTTTTCTTTCCCCGTTCCACCAAGTGTGACTCCTTGATATATAGTTACATTATCCCCAATTTCACATGTTTCCCCAATAACAACACCCATACCATGATCAATAAAAAATCTTCTGCCTATTTTTGCCCCGGGATGGATCTCAATACCGGTAAAAAATCGGCTTACTTGCGAAATAACCCTGGCTAGAAAAAATAATTTTCGATTAAAGAGTGCATGGGCAATTCGGTGTGACCAAATGGCATGCAAGCCTGAATAGGTTAAGATGACTTCTAAATGGCTCCTTGCCGCAGGATCTTGCTCGAAAACAACCTCTACATCCTCCCTCAACTTCTTGAACATTACCATTCTCCCCTTATTGTTTGGTAAATAAAAATGTAAATAAAAAACGCCTCTGTCATTACGACAGAGGCGCTTAACGCGCGGTTCCACTCTGATTAGACCGGAAAGCTCGGATGGTAACAATAGCTCAAAACTTGGTCTCACTCTACCTGTTAACGGATCGGTTCCGCCCATCTCTACTTAGAGTTGACTCTTTTCGAAACAGGGCTCAGAGGTGCATTTCAAAAAACGAGAGGCCTAAACCACTTTCAGCCGGTGATGGTTTTCTCTTTGAAGCGTCCTTTTTTTACTTATCCTCTTCTACACTTTAGTAACTATATAATTGTTTATTCTACTATATTACATTTCGGCTTTAATGTTAACTAATAATTTTATTAATTCTTGTTTGAACTTTATTTTTACCTAATAGTTCAATTGCCTGTGGCAAGTCTGGTCCATGTGTTTGGCCTGTTACTGCAGCACGAATTGGCATAAATAGGTTTTTTCCCTTTTGACCGGTTGACTTTTGGACTGCTTTCATTGCAGCCTTTATTCCGTCAGCTCGGAAATGTTCTAACTGATCCAGTTCATGCGAAAATGCCTTTAACACCTCTGGAACTGTTTCTCCTGCTAGAATTTCCTTCGCATCTTCTTCGTAGTCAGCTTCCTCTTTGAAGAACATGTCGGATAATTCCACGATTTCGGCACCAAAGCTCATTTTTTCCTGCAAGAGTTCAATTAGCCCTTGAACCCATTGATACTGTTCATCCGTTTGACTTTCACTTAAGCGGCCGGCTTTCACCAAGTGCGGTAAAGCCAGTTCAACTGCACGATCAATCTCAATCTTTTTCATGTATTGGTTATTCATCCACAGCAGTTTCTGCTTATCAAATAATGCTGGGGATTTAGATAAGCGATTCGCATCAAATATCTCAATAAACTCATTCTTAGAGTATATTTCTTCTTCACCTGCCGGCGACCAGCCAAGGAGTGTAATAAAGTTAAATAACGCTTCTGGGAGATACCCTAACTCTTCATATTGTTCAATAAACTGGATGATCGATTCATCGCGCTTACTTAACTTTTTACGGCTTTCATTGACAATCAATGTCATATGACCAAAAATTGGCGGCTCCCAGCCTAATGCTTCATAGACCATGAGTTGTTTAGGTGTGTTAGAAATATGATCATCGCCACGGAGCACGTGAGAGATTTTCATTAAATAATCATCAACCGTAACCGCAAAGTTATAAGTTGGGGTGCCATCCTTTTTAATGATGACCCAGTCGCCCATCCCTTCGGATTCAAAGGAAACGCTGCCCTTTACCATATCATCAAACGTATAGGTTTTCCCTTCAGGTACGATAATCCGAATACTTGGCTGGCGGCCTTCGCTTTCTAATTCACGGCGTTGTTCGTCTGTTAAATGGCGGCATTTACCCGAATAATGCGGTGTTTCGCCCCTTTCGGTCTGAGTTTCCCGCTCTGCTTCAATTTCAGCTTCGGTACAATAACACTTATAAGCATGGCCTTCAGATAATAATTGGTTATAGTATGTTTCATAAATATCATTTCGTTCAGATTGGCGGTATGGACCGTATTCGCCGCCGACATCAACACTCTCATCCCAATCCATGCCTAGCCATTTTAAATACTTTAACTGACTTTCTTCACCGCCGGCAATATTCCGTTTTTTATCGGTATCTTCAATACGAATGATAAATTTTCCGCCCTGATTACGCGCAAATAAGTAATTAAATAATGCCGTACGAGCGTTTCCAATATGTAAATGTCCCGTTGGACTTGGCGCATATCTTACACGAACTTCATTTGACATATCAATGCCTCCATAGTTTAGTTAATGGTTTCAACTGATTATTTTATCATTGTCTATGATTTCAAGAAAGACTATTCATGAACCTTTCTTAATAAAACAACGGCTTGAGAGGCGATTCCTTCTCCTCTGCCTGCGAAGCCCAATTTCTCCGTGGTTGTTGCCTTCACATTGATTTGCTCAGGAGCTGCTTCTAGTAACTCAGCAATTCTCACGCGCATTTGCTCAATATAAGGTGCCATTTTCGGCTTCTGAGCTATGATTGTACAATCAGCATTAACCAGCTCGTACCCCTTATTTTTCACCAATTGCCACACATGCTCCATTAACTTCGCGGAGTCAGCATCTTTAAAATTAGGATCGGTATCAGGAAAGTGTTTGCCAATATCACCTTCCCCAATCGCACCCAGACAAGCATCAGAAACTGTATGTAATAAAACATCTGCATCCGAATGACCCAATAAACCCATTTCATAAGGTATGTTAATTCCACCTATAATCAACGGACGCCCTTCTATTAGTTGATGCACATCAAACCCTTGACCAATTCGAAACATCCTAAAAACTCCTTTTTCTCAATTGTCTAGCTACAGCGCCTAGGGGCTCGGGTCTTAAGCCAATCCGTCAAGAAGGTTAAAGAACAACCTTCTCGCCGGCTCGTCTTATGCCTGTCGCCCCTGGTCAAGGCGCTTCCGCTTTTCTAATATCGCTTCAGCAAAATATATATCTTCTGGTGTTGTTAATTTGATATTATCGTAGTCGCCTTCTACCATCGTAATAGGATGGCCGATCCTCTCCACAAGACTAGCATCATCTGTTCCCAGGAAGGAGTCCTTTTCTGCCTTCTCATAGGCCTCCATCAGAAGAGAAATGCGAAAAGCTTGTGGGGTTTGGACAGCCCACAAGCTTGAACGTTCGACAGTTTCAACCACCAAACCATCTTGTACCTTTTTGATGGTGTCCTTTGCCGGTACTCCTAAAATGGCTGCTCCTGTTTCCTCAGCCACTTTTGTCAAACGGTAGATATGTTCTTTACTGATAAAAGGACGTGCCGCATCATGAACAAGAATGATCCCGTCTGTTTCCACTGTTTTCAGCGCATTAAAAATGCTATCCTGTCGTTCCTTACCACCGTGCACTAAGTGGATTGCTTTGGCAACATTATACTTGATAAATAAGGCATTAAATTCCTCTTCATCCTGGGGATGGATCGCTACAATAATTTTGCTGCAGGCATTATCCTGTTCAAACACTTTTAATGTATGGATTAGTACAGGTATACGATTAAGCTCTAATAGAAGCTTATTTTTCCCTGCTCCCATTCTTTTTCCCTGGCCCGCTGCCGGGAGAATGACTTGGTAAGTCATAAAATTAACCCCAATCTTTCAATCATAGTGCTTTTTCTAATAATTTTGGTTTGGCAAATATCATTCTTCCTGCCGATGTTTGGAGAACACTTGTAACGAGAACCTCAATTCGTTTCCCGATATATTCTCGTCCTTCCTCGACAACGATCATAGTTCCGTCATCTAAGTAAGCAACGCCCTGATGATATTCCTTACCATCCTTAATCACCTGAACTGTTAATTCTTCACCTGGAAGAACAACAGGTTTGACAGCATTCGCTAAGTCATTGATGTTTAACACCGAAACATTCTGCAATTCGCAGACTTTATTCAGATTAAAATCATTTGTGACTAAGATTCCATTTGTGATTTTTGCCAGTTTAACAAGTTTTGAATCCACTTCACTAATTTCCTCAAAATCACCTTCATAGATTTCGACTTTAATGGCAAGTTCCTTTTGAATTCGATTTAAGATATCCAAGCCTCTACGGCCGCGATTTCGTTTTAAGACATCGGATGAATCAGCAATATGCTGTAATTCCTCGAGGACAAACTGTGGAATGACAATCGTACCTTCCAAAAATCCCGTCTGACAAATATCAGCAATACGTCCATCAATGATCACACTTGTATCTAGTATTTTTAAAGATTGATTCGCTTCCTTTTCACTCTCATCATCACTGGATTTTTTCTTATTACTGCGGTTTCCAAAGAGACCAAGCAGCTCGTCCCTTTTCTTAAAACCTACCTGAAAGCCAAGGTAGCCAAATAAAATGGTCAGCAAGATTGGTACAACAGCATTTAAAATCGGCACTTGAACCGCATTCAGGGCAAAGCCGATTAAAAAAGCCACCAACAACCCGAATATTAAACCAACACTACCAAAAAGGACGTCGGTTACAGGGATTTTCACTAAAGAATCTTCAGCCCATTTAATAAAATTAAAGACATAATCTACTGCCCAAAAGGTAATAAGATAAAAAATAATAGCACCTAAAACAGCAGTGATATACGAGTTGTTAATTAAGGGAATGTCATTGATATGAAGTAAATTGAACAATTCCGGTAATAACAAAATACCAAGCGTACCACCCATAATGAGGAAGCAAGCCTGCACAATACGTTTTAACATTCCTTCACCTCCTCTACTCATTATAAACATATTCATAAAAATGAAACCTTAATTTACTGATTATTTTTCACTTAAAGATTCTTGTTAAAAGAGTAGTTCCCGTGAATTATTTATAGATGATTTCTCCATAGGGTAGCATTGGAAAATTTTCATGTCAAACAATTGGATTTTTTTTACTATTATTTCATTATTTTTTAAAGGTGTCGATCAGTGTATAACCGTTCTTTAATTAATTTGAAACCTTCCTTAATCTTTTTAGCACGAACTTCCCCAATCCCTTCAACCTCGTCGAGTTCCTCTACAGATGCTGAGATGATTTTGGCAAGCTCCCCAAATCTGCTAATTAGATTTTCAATAATGATCGAAGGAAGTCTTGGAATTTTATTAAGAATCCTGTATCCGCGTGGACTTTTATTTTCTTCAAGATGGACATAGCCCAGATATCCCATTAGTTTTAATAACACCATATCCTCTATCGTTCCATTTGAAGTCATTGACTGCATTCGGCCTAAAACATCTCTGGCTTTAATGTCTCTGTCAAAGGCATAATCTTTGATAATGAGCATCGTTTCCTCTTCCAAGTCAGTTAAGATTTCATTCAGTTGTAAACGAATGAGACGCCCTTCAGTCCCTAATTCATGTAAATAGGTTAGCAGCTCGTTTTTAATCTTTAAGACCATTTCAAACCGGTGGAGAACCAGTAAAAAGTCGTTATACGTGACAGACTCTTCAAACTCGAGAATACTCAAATTCGTAATACTTTGTTCCAGGACTGTCTTATACTTTTCAAGCGTCTGAATGGCTTGATTTGCCTTTGTTAAAATAACCGCAATATCTTTTAATGCATAGCGGAAGTTCCCTTGATATAAAGTAATTACATTTCTCCTTTGGGAGATGGCAATAACTAAGGCTTTTGTTTGCTTCGCTGTTCTTTCAGCTGTGCGGTGCCGCATTCCTGTTTCTGTAGAGGGGATATCGGAGTCAGGGGCGAGCTGGGCATTAGCAAACAGAATTTTATTTCCTAATTCATTAAGGATAATTGCCCCGTCCATTTTGGCCAATTCATATAAAAAGCTTGGTGAAAAAGGACAATTAATTTCAAAGCCGCCATCAACGATACTTTTTACTTTTTCATTAAAACCAATGACAATGAGACCTCCTGTATTGGCACGAAGGACATTGTCAATCCCCTCGCGAATGGGAGTACCAGGAGCAAGGAATTGTAATATCTCACTTACGGTATGTTCACCTAGCTTTTTATTTTCCATCTGCTACCCTCCCAACGCTGCTTTCAATGCTTCACTTACATTCGATACCCCAATGAGTTCGACTCCCTTTGGTCCCTTCCAGCCGCCAAGATTATTAGCGGGCAGAATAACTCGCTCAAAACCAAGCTTGGCCGCTTCTTGGACGCGCTGCTCAATTCTTGATACCCTTCTTACTTCCCCTGTTAAACCGACTTCACCAATAATGCAGTCCGTCGGCCTTGTTGGTTTATCTCTAAAGCTCGAGGCAATACTGACAGCTACAGCTAGATCAATGGCTGGTTCATCCAATTTTACCCCGCCAGCGACTTTTAAATAGGCATCTTGGTTCTGGAGAAGCATCCCAACTCGCTTTTCTAAAACCGCCATCAGAAGCGGCACACGGTTGTGGTCAATTCCAGTGGCCATTCTTCTTGGATTCCCAAAACTAGTAGGGGAAATTAACGCTTGAATTTCGACAAGGACTGGTCTTGTCCCTTCCATCGATGCAACCACCGTAGAGCCAGCTGCACCCCTTGAACGCTCTTCTAGAAAGATTTCAGAGGGATTGGCTACTTCTTCTAGGCCCAATTCCTTCATCTCAAAAATACCCATTTCATTGGTTGAACCAAAACGGTTTTTGACTGCACGCAGAATCCGATAGGTATGGTGTCTTTCTCCTTCAAAATAGAGAACAGTATCCACCATATGCTCTAACAGCCTTGGACCAGCAATTGACCCTTCTTTTGTTACGTGTCCAACAATAAAGATCGCAATCCCCTTCGTTTTCCCAATTCTCATTAATTCCGAGGTACACTCACGAACCTGTGAGACACTTCCCGGTGCGCTTGTTACATCTGGGTGAAAGACCGTCTGGATTGAATCAATAATGACAAAGCTTGGATTGGTACTATCAATGGTACGGTTAATCTCTTCAAGATTCGTTTCAGAATAAACGAGGAGATTTTCAGAAGATACACCTAATCGCTCCGCACGAAGTTTGGTTTGCCGTAACGATTCCTCGCCAGATATGTATAAAACTTGATTTCCTTTATTTGCAAGTTGGGAGGATACCTGCAAAAGAAGCGTTGACTTCCCAATTCCAGGGTCTCCGCCAATTAGGACTAAAGAACCCTTTACCACACCGCCGCCAAGGACACGGTTTAATTCGTTTAAATCGGTTAGAATCCGCGGTTCATTTTCCATTTCAATTGAATTGATCGGCATGGGTTTGGATAACAGTCCTGCTCCGCCTTGAGAATGGGCAAATGCACCTCTCCTCGCGGTACCAGTCACTTCCACTTCCTCCACCATCTTATTCCATTCACCACAGCCAGGACATTTACCCATCCACTTGGGCGATTCATATCCGCAAGCCTGACACATAAACTTCGTCTTTCGTTTTGCCATTATCCTTCTACCCTCTCTAAAAGGCGCAAGCGCCCGTTTAGCGGCGTATGGACTGGAGCCCTTAGACTGAGATAAAGGAAACACGGAGAGCGTAAGCGATTCGATGTTGACTTATCGTAGGGAAAAGGGCGAAGTACACTAGCCGCTGGGTGCTGGAGCCAGACAGTTATCTAGTTCAAAAAGTCATACTCATTTAACTTTGAAAAAAGGCGCACGCACCAAGTAGCGAAATACACTGAGTGCAGGAGCCAAATTTTGCTAACTATATAAAGGTTACCACACCTTTTTTATTTTTTCATTTGAAAAAGTCGATAGAAAAAGAGGTACACGATTTAACTTTATTTACGTGTACCTCTTTATAGATATTACGACTTAGTCCTATTTTACTAAACTAGTGTTCTCAGCCATTCGAACAATAAATTCTCCATTATCAACATCAATAATCGCAAGCTGTCCGGTTAATAATGTTCCCTTTAATAGTTCTTCCGAAAGTCTGTCTTCAATATGCTTTTGAATCGCACGGCGCAATGGTCGTGCTCCATATTCAGGATCATAGCCTTCCTGAGAAATCTTCTCCTTTGCCGCAGCTGTTAATTCTAAAGAAATATGTTGCTCTTTTAAGCGTTTAATTAATTGCTCTGATAATAAAGTTACAATTTCTTCAAGATGCTTCCGCTCTAAAGCATGGAAAACAATAATCTCATCGATACGGTTTAGGAATTCAGGACGGAAAGCTTTCTTTAATTCTCCCATCACTTTCCCTTTCATATCTTTATAGTCTTGATCTCCATCTTGAATATTAAAGCCGACATACTTGTTTCGTTTTAGTGCTTCAGCACCAACATTGGATGTCATAATGAGGACAGTATTACGGAAGTCAACCGTTCTGCCTTTAGAATCAGTTAATCGACCGTCCTCAAGGACTTGCAGCAGGATATTAAATACATCTGGATGAGCCTTTTCAATTTCATCTAATAACACCACAGAATATGGCTTTCTGCGAACCTTTTCTGTTAATTGGCCGCCTTCCTCATAACCGACATATCCTGGCGGCGAACCAACTAGACGAGAGGTCGAGTGCTTCTCCATATACTCGGACATATCAATCCGAATCATCGCATCCTCGTCACCAAACATCGCTTCAGCAAGCGCCCGGGCCAATTCGGTTTTCCCAACACCTGTTGGTCCAAGGAAAACGAAGGAACCGATTGGTCGTTTAGGATCTTTTAATCCTGCACGAGCACGACGTACAGCCTTCGATACGGCTTTTACTGCTTCTTCCTGGCCAATAACACGAGAATGAAGAAGTTCTTCTAAATTTAGCAACTTCGCCATTTCTGTTTCCGCCAGCTTGGAAACAGGAACCCCGGTCCAGCTGGAAACAACGCTTGCGATATCTTCGACGGTTACTTCATTGTTTTCTTTTCCTTGTTTTTCCTTCCAATTCTTCTTTGTCTCTTCCAGTTGTTCACGTAAACGCTGTTCTGTATCTCTCAAGGAAGCAGCCTTTTCAAACTCTTGACTCTGAACAGCAGAATCCTTTTCCTTGCGAACTTCTTCCAATTTCACTTCTAATTCTTTTAAATTTGGAGGAGTGGTAAAGGAACGAAGTCGTACCTTAGAACCTGCTTCATCAATTAAATCAATCGCTTTATCCGGCAGGAAGCGGTCAGAGATATAGCGGTCTGAAAGTTTTACTGCCGCTTGAATCGCTTCATCTGTAATCGATACACGGTGATGTGCCTCGTAACGGTCGCGAAGCCCCTCTAAGATCTGAATTGATTCTTCAAGTGTCGGCTCATCCACACGAATTGGCTGGAAGCGTCGTTCTAATGCAGCATCCTTTTCGATATATTTACGATATTCATCAAGGGTTGTTGCACCAATACATTGCAGTTCACCACGCGCAAGAGATGGCTTTAAGATATTAGAAGCATCTATTGCTCCTTCCGCACCACCAGCACCAATTAAGGTATGCAGCTCATCAATGAAAAGGATAATATTCCCTGCTTGGCGTATTTCATCCATGACCTTTTTCAAACGATCTTCAAATTCACCCCGATATTTCGTACCAGCTACCACTGTCCCCATATCAAGAGTCATCACTCGTTTATCCCGAAGAATTTCAGGCACTTCGTTATTAACAATTTGCTGGGCAAGACCTTCTGCAATCGCTGTTTTACCGACACCCGGCTCCCCAATTAATACAGGGTTATTTTTTGTCCGACGACTTAAAACTTCAATAACACGTTGAATTTCTTTTCCGCGGCCAATTACCGGGTCAAGACTTCCTTCACGGGCGATCGAGGTTAGATCGCGTGCAAGACTGTCAAGTGTTGGTGTGTTCGCACTGGCAGATGCACCGCCTTGATGCCCGCCTGATTCATTGCTTCCTAATAGTTGAAGTACTTGCTGTCTTGCCTTATTTAGACTTACACCAAGATTATTAAGGACTCGAGCGGCTACCCCTTCCCCTTCACGGATTAAGCCAAGGAGAATATGCTCCGTGCCTACATAGGAATGTCCTAATTTGCGTGCCTCATCCATCGATAATTCGATGACCTTTTTAGCCCTTGGAGTATAGTGAATCGTTTGAGAAGCTTCTTGTCCTTTGCCAATTAAGTTTTCTACTTCTTTTTGGATTTTTTCAGAACCTAGGCCAAGCCCATAAAGAGCTTTTGCTGCAATCCCTTCACCTTCACGAGTTAATCCTAATAAAATGTGCTCTGTTCCAATATTGTTATGTCCAAGACGAATCGCTTCCTCTTGTGCTAATGCTAGAACTTTCTGCGCTCTTTCAGTAAAACGGCCGAACATCATATTCTCTTCCTCCTCACCTATTTTTCTTGCTCCATTTTTATTCGTTCCCTAATTAATGCTGCCCTTCTGATATCTCTTTCATGTGGTCTTAATGAACCGCCAGCATATTGCTGCAGGAAACCTGGCTGGGTCAGTATCATTAATTCATTTAATATCGTCTTAGGCATATTTTCAATATAACCCATATCTATTCCAAGCCGAACATCGGATAAACATCTTGCTGCTTCTTTTGATTCGATAATTCGGCTATTAGATAACACACCCAGTGAACGGAACACCCTGTCTTCTAATTGTATGTTTGAAGTTTTCCGTAATGCTTCACGTGCTGACCTTTCTTGTGAAATTAACTGGCTAACAACTCCCTTGAGATCCCGGCAAATGTCCTCTTCCGATTTTCCAAGGGTAATTTGATTAGAAATTTGAAATATATTACCTAATGCTTCGCTACCTTCACCGTAAATTCCTCTAACAACTAGACCTAATTGATTGATTGCCGGAATAATTCGATTAATTTGCTGTGTTAAAATAAGTCCTGGTAAGTGCATCATCACAGAAGCACGAAGACCGGTTCCCACATTTGTAGGACAACTGGTTAAATAACCATGCTTCTCATCAAATGCATATTGAATATTACTTTCAAGCCAATCATCAATTTCATTAGCAGCATCTAAAGCTTCAGATAATTGCAAGCCAGGAAACAAACATTGAATACGAATATGATCCTCTTCATTAATCATAATACTAACTTCTTCATTTTCGGTTAATAAAACAGCACCATGTGGTGAATCCTCTGCTAGATTTGGACTAATTAAATGTTTTTCCACCAACACCCTTTTTTGCAGAGGCTGAAGTTCATTAATTTTCAACAATTCCATTTGGCCAAACCTTTGAAGGTCTGACTGATTTAATATTTCCTCCATTTTTTCAATAATGATCTTTGCTTCTTCGTGTGTAAAAAGTGTTGGAAATTTATATGCATCAAAGTTACGAGCCAAACGAATGCGGGAACTGAGGACAATATCTGAATCAGGTCCTTCCTCACTCATCCAGGAGCTGACAGCTTGATTTAAAAATCGTTCAAGCGACATGTTATTCCCCTCCCTCTTGGCTGGCTGCTAGTTTTCTCTCTAACTGACGTATTTCATCGCGAATCTCAGCAGCCTTTTCAAATTCTTCATTGGCAATTGATTCTTTTAAGTTACTTTTTAATTCATCAATCTGTTTTCGCAAGTGGATTCCTCCACCAATTCTCTTTGGTATTTTTCCATTATGTGTCCAGTTTCCACTATGAAGTCGCCGTAATACAGGCTTCAATTGTTCTTTAAATACTTCATAACAATGTGAACATCCAAAGCGGCCCACTTTTAAAAACTGCGGAAATGTCATCGAACAAGAATCACATTGAAGAATTTCCTCCTGATGAAATGGACTTTGACTAGGTTTTTGAAAAGTAGGGTCTATATTTAATAATCCTGCTAACAAATTATTAAAAGCGAAGCCCGATTCCCCATTAAAAATAAACATTTCTCCCTTTTCCTGCGCACATTTTTCACACAGGTGAACTTCGGTCTTTTCACCATTAATGATTTTCGTAAAGTGAAGGGCTGCAGGTCTTTGGTTGCATTCCTGGCAAATCATACTTTCACCTCTCAAGCGAAAAAATTTATTTATATTTTAAAGATGTAAGCATTGCTTTTAGCATTCTCGCTCTTAATTCGTCTCGGTATGGAAGATCAATATAAAGAACGGATCGGTCAATTACACTGAGCATAATTTTCGCTTCCCGCTGTGAGACAATTTCTTCTTGAACGAGTCTGAATATGACATCCTCTGCACTGGTTTGACTAATCCTGCTTTGAATAAGTGCGAGTGATTGTTCTATTAAATGAGCAAGATCATGGGACTGGACCTTCATGATCCGTATATACCCACCGCCGCCCCGTTTACTTTCTACAATATATCCTCTTTCGATCGTAAAACGGGTATTGATTACATAATTGATTTGTGATGGAACGCATTGAAATTTGTCTGCGATTTCACTTCGTTTGATTTCAACAAGGTCTCTTTCACTTAATTCCAATACTTGTTTGAGATATTTTTCAATAATATCAGAGATGTTTCTCATCTTCCCACCCCCATTCTCTGACTTTGACTATATTTGACTAAATTATACTGAATTTTTTATGTAGATGCAACGATTCACTACTAATGATTTTCTCCAAATCTCGTCATTGTGAAACGTAGGTTTCGTTAAAAAGTAATGCTGATTAGAGCGTGATAGTATCGGTCGAAATTGACTTGACTGGTTTTTATATGAAGCCAATACCGCTTAAAATGGATAATTAGACGTATATAGTACCTAATTTTACAAAAAAACGGGCAATTAAACTAAAGTTTAATTTAATTTTACAAAACTAAAGAATAATTAAACAAAAGTTTAATTTAGTCAAACAAATTATGTGAAAATATTCCTTATTGCAATCAGACTTTCTCTCTAAACAATTTTTCCAAAACAAAAAAGGACAACCTTTTCAGGTTGTCCTTGATGTGCCTGGCAACGTCCTACTCTCACAGGGACGCGTGTCCCAACTACCATCGGCGCTGAGAAGCTTAACTTCCGTGTT
>NZ_VEED01000025.1 GCF_007678255.1 Bacillus sp. X1(2014)
TGGGACACGCGTCCCTGTGAGAGTAGGACGTTGCCAGGCACATCAAGGACAACCTGAAAAGGTTGTCCTTTTTTGTTATGGAGAGAAAGGAAAATATACCGACGGACAAAATTCCATGCGTGAGGTGGAGAAATGTCTATCGAAGGGATACCGACGGACAAAACTCCACACGTCAACAGGAAAACTGTCCATCGGAATGGGCCCGACGGACAAAACTCTCTAAGTATATAGAAAAATGTCTATCGGAAGGATTCCAAAGAATATTGGCGGATAATTAAACAGGTGTACAGAGCCCAGACTTGGAAAAAGGAGTAGCACGTAACTAAAAAGTGTCACGATGTATAAGCCAAAAGGTTGTTTTTTTGTGTTTACTTAATAAGGACAGTAACAATAGTAAAAAAGTACGAAATGTTTTCAAAGAAATTGCGAATAGACATACACCCAAACGTGAACTGCTACATACTATATTAATTAAGATGGCGCGAAAAAGAGTATTCGAAAAATTGTATACAATTAAAAACTTCCGGGCAGAATGGATGTATGGAGGTGGAGGGATTGAGTTCATTTTTAGCACAGAAATATCATCAGGAAATGTGTGTTATTTGTGAGAATTTAAAACCAAAAGGCATACATCTATATACTTCGTTTATTTGTACAGAATGTGAAAATGATTTAATACAAACAGATACAAAGGATCCAAAATATAAATATTTTCTCAAACAGCTGAAAAAAATTACAACTCCAGAAATTTTTTCATAAAAGTCCATTATGGGCTTATTTTTTTGCAGTCAAATGAGAAAGGGGATTGTTTTTTTGTTAAAATAGATAAGACTCTTAGAAGGAAGTAAACGAATGAATAAACAATCAAAAACACCGTTATATGATGCTCTAATCCAACACATAAACAAAAGGCCAGTTTCCTTTCATGTCCCTGGACATAAATATGGTGAATTGCTTCAACCTGAAGCCTACCGTTATTTCCAGAATATCTTAAAAATAGATGCGACCGAATTATCGGGTTTAGATGACCTGCACTCACCTGAAGGAGTGATTCTAGAGGCAGAAGCACTATTAACTGACCTTTACCAGACGAGAAAAAGTTATTTTCTTGTTAATGGTTCAACCGTTGGCAATCTAGCAATGATCATGGCAGCATGTGAAGAGGGCGAAAAAGTCCTCGTCCAAAGGAATTGTCATAAATCTATTTTAAATGGTTTAAGTTTAGCAAAAGCGGTTCCCATTTTTCTAGAGCCTGAATTTAATCAAGAGTGGAAAATTCCCTCTGGAATCGATTTAGAAACAGTCAAAGAATCTATCAAATTATATCCTGATGCAAAGGCACTCATTCTGACCTACCCCAACTACTATGGATTGGGATATGCATTACAAGAAATAATAAATGAAGCACATCGGCACAATATTCCTGTACTAGTGGACGAGGCTCACGGACCGCACTTGATTCTTGGAGCTCCATTTCCGCCTTCTGCGCTTCAATTGGGTGCAGACATTGTGGTTCAATCCGCACATAAGATTCTCCCAGCAATGACAATGGGCTCCTACCTACATATTAATAGTGATATGGTCAATAGGAATAAGCTAGAGGAGTACCTTGCTATGTTCCAATCAAGCAGTCCGTCTTATCCGATTATGGCATCCTTGGATTTGGCGAGGAACTATTTAGGTACATATACGCAAGAAGATGTAACATTTCTTTTAACTGAAATCAGACGTTTTAGGAACGAGTTAGCGAATATTCCTGCGATTAGGGTGCTTGACTATCCTAAAGAGAGTGGCGATCCTCTAAAAATAACCATTCAGTCTAGATGCCATTTAAGTGGATTTGAACTTCAAAGGCGGCTGGAAGAATCAGCAATTTTTACAGAATTAGCCGACCCGAATAATGTACTATTTATTCTGCCCTTACTTAAAGACAGGCAAAGCTTTCCGTTTAAAGAAACTCTTTTGAAAATAAAACAGGCACTAGCTGGATTGTCGGTATATGCTTCTTATGAGATATTTGAAACAGCTAGCCAGAAAATCTCCAATTTAGCGATTACCTTCAAAGAAATGGAGAATTTAGAGATAGAAGAACTACCAATATCTAAAGTTCTAGGAGAGGTATGTGCCGAAACGATTATTCCATACCCGCCAGGTATTCCTTTGCTGTTAAAGGGAGAAAGAATCACAAATGACAAGCTTAGTCAGCTTAGCCGCCTATTACAAACCGGAGCAAGGTTTCAAGGAGGAGCTTTATTAAAAGAGGGTTGCATAAAGATTTTTTGCACAGCCTAAGAGAGCGTGATACAGTTTTGGAGGTTTATATAGATGAATAATGGTACGTTTATTACATTTGAGGGACCGGATGGTGCAGGTAAGTCAACCATTATTGAAATGGTGGCAAATCAGCTTGGAAAAAATGTACTTCTAACCCGAGAACCAGGTGGTATTGATATCGCAGAACAGATTCGAGCTGTTATATTAGCTAAAGAGAATACGGCCATGGACCCACGGACAGAAGCATTACTCTATGCTGCTGCTAGAAGACAGCATTTAATAGAAAAGGTAAAACCAGCACTAGATGAAGGGAAAATAGTGTTGTGTGACCGGTTTGTTGACAGTTCTTTAGCATACCAAGGTTATGCACGCGGATTGGGAATTGATGAAGTGTTTGCGATTAACCAATTTGCAATTGAAAATTTGATGCCTGAGTTAACAATCTACTTTGATATCGAACCAGAGTTAGGGCTGCAGCGAATCAATAAAAATACAGGCCGGGAAATCAATCGTTTAGATTTAGAAAACCTGGAATTCCACAAAAAGGTAAGTGAGGGATACCATCTATTAATTGACCGTTTTCCAGAGAGAATACGGTGCATTGATGCCTCAGGTACTGTCGAAGAGGTTTTTCAGCAAACGTTAAAGATCATCGAAGAATCACTAGCAAAAAGAAAGCCTTATTAAAGGGCTTTTTTTTATCCTAAAGAATCTGTCATTACGAATGTAAGGAGCTCTGTTACCTGTTATAATATAGGAAACGAAACTAGTAATAAAAAAGGAGAGGGTGGTTCGGATGAAAATGATCATAGCTGTCGTACAGGATCAAGATAGTAATCGATTATCAAAGGCACTAGTAGATAATAATTTTAGAGCAACCAAATTAGCTAGTACAGGTGGATTCCTTAAGTCAGGCAACACGACCTTTATGATTGGTACAGAGGATATCCGCGTGGACCGGGCCCTCCAGATTATTAAGGATAACTGCAGGTCTAGAGAGCAGTTAGTCGCCCCCGTTTCACCGATGGGCGGTAATGCTGATTCGTATGTTCCATATCCAGTTGAAGTCGAGGTTGGCGGAGCCACCGTATTCGTCCTTCCAATCGAACAATATATGCATTTTTAATTATGTTAAAGCGCTTTGCTGATTTTGACACTCTGTTGATTGGAGCGGAAGGCATGAAGACTCCTGCGGGAGGCTCCCCGGACCGCCCGCGGAAAGCAAAGTGTCTGGAGCGGAAATCAACAGACAAATATAAATGCGCTTTAATATTAAAATAATAGATCCGTTATTATAATAAAGTTAGTGAGTGATGAACTTGGGAAAATCATGGGAGCAACTAGAAGAGCTTCAGCCAACTGTCTTAAAAATGTTAAAAAACAGTTTAGTGAAAAATCGAGTGGCCCATGCATACCTTCTTGAGGGCATCAGAGGGACAGGTAAGCGGGAAATAGCCTTGTTACTAATAAAATCGTTATTTTGTGAAGCTATCATTGATCAGTACCGACCATGCGAGGAATGCAACAATTGCCGGCGAATCAATCATGGGAACCATCCCGACGTACATATTGTCGAGCCGGAGGGATTATCGATTAAGGTTGACCAAATTAGAAACTTGCAGGTGGAGTTTTCTAAAAAGGGACTAGAATCTTTGAAAAAGGTTTATTTACTTGTTCATGCCGATAAGATGAGTGTCAGTGCTTCCAATAGTTTACTGAAATTCTTAGAGGAACCAAATCCCGGGACGGTTGCCTTTCTCTTAACAGAGCAACCGCAAAAGATATTACCAACTATCCTTTCTAGGTGCCAAATACTAACATTCCATCCATTATCACCACAAGTGATGATTAAACAATTGGTGGAAAACGGTGTAGAACCGCAGAAGGCTCCATTGCTAGCACAATTAACCAACAGTTTAGAAGAAGCCCAAAATTTAAATGTCGATGAATGGTTTGCACAAGCCCAAAAAATAGTGGTAAAATTATATGAGGTGTTGAAAAAAAATCCGCTAGAAGCAATGGTAACGCTTCAGGCTGACTGGTTTTCACACTTTAAAGAGAAAGAACAGATACATCGTGGTTTAGACCTTTTACTTCTTATTTTTAAGGATTTACTATATATACAATTAGATAGGCAGGAGCAGATTGTTTTTCGAGAGGAAAGCGAACGGCTGCGACAATTTGCCCTGCATACATCTGGACGGCGCATATCGGATCAAATGTCAGCTATCCTTGATGCAAAGAGGAAGCTGGAGAGGAATATGAATCCTCAGCTGATGATGGAACAGCTTGTGTTAAAATTGCAGGAGGGATCTTCATTTGTATGATGTTGTAGGAGTACGCTTTAAAAAGGCGGGGAAAATCTATTATTTTGATCCAGGGGAACTCTCCATCGAAAAAGACGACTTTGTCATTGTCGAAACAGTTCGTGGAGTGGAATATGGCAAAGCAGTAATTGCTCGTAAACAGGTTGAGGAGCATGATGTTGTCCTTCCACTCAAAAAAGTGGTTAGAATTGCCGACCCGAAGGATAAGATGATCGTTGAAGAGAATAAGCAAGCAGCAAAAGAAGCTTATGAGGTTTGTAATGAAAAAGTGAATGAGCATCAGCTGGATATGAAACTAGTCGATGTTGAATATACATTTGATCGAAACAAAGTGATCTTCTATTTTACTGCTGATGGAAGAGTTGATTTCCGTGAACTTGTAAAGGATTTAGCAGCTATTTTCCGGACGAGAATTGAATTACGCCAGATTGGTGTCCGTGATGAAGCGAAAATGCTAGGCGGTATTGGTCCATGTGGAAGAATGTTATGCTGTTCCACCTTCTTAGGGGATTTCGATCCCGTTTCGATCAAAATGGCAAAGGACCAAAACCTATCATTAAATCCTACAAAAATATCCGGATTGTGCGGCAGATTGATGTGCTGTTTAAAATATGAAAATGATGAATATGAATCTGCTAAAGCATTGCTGCCGGATTTAGGGGAAATCATTGAAACACCGCAAGGTAAAGGAAAAGTAGTAGGATTAAATATATTAGAGCGGGTACTACAGGTTGAACTGAAGGAACAGGAACGCGTTCTGGAGTATACCTTGGAGGAAATCAATAAAGAAGGTGCCTTTTCTATACAATCCACAGATTAACGAGGTGGAAGCCGTGGATAAAAAAGAAATATTTGAATCAGTAAGTAATATGGAAACACAAATTGGCCATCTTTACCAAAAGCTAGGAGAATTAAAGCAGCATTTAGCCGAGATACTAGAAGAGAATCATTATTTAAAGCTCGAAAATGAACATTTGAGACGCCGTCTAGATGTAACAACCGAAGAGGAAAAGAAAGAAACAGAGAATAAAAAAGGGTCATCAGTACCCGAGACGTCTGGTGTAAAGCCATTTGATGTAGGGGAAGGATATGATAACCTTGCCCGTCTATATCAAGAAGGTTTTCATATTTGTAACCTTCATTTTGGAAGTTTGCGCAAAGAAGGCGATTGTTTATTCTGCCTTTCCTTTCTAAATAAGAAATAACTTTAAGAGGCTGAAAATAATCAGCCTCTATTTTCATACATTTTGTTGGAGGATGGAAACCTTGGTTAACTTAAAGGAAGATGAGCGGTTAGATTATTTGTTAGCAGAAAACTTACGGATTATCCAAAGTCCGTCCGTTTTTGCCTTTTCCCTTGATGCAGTTTTACTTGCAAGATTTGTTTATGTTCCGATTCAAAAAGGAAACTTAATTGACCTATGCAGCGGGAATGGTGTGATTCCTTTATTTTTAAGTGCACGTACGAAAGGACAAATAACTGGCGTTGAAATACAGGAACGATTGTACGATATGGCCGTCCGAAGTATTGAATATAATCAGCTAGAGAGCCGGCTGAAAATGATTCATGGTGACATCAAGGAGATTCATAAGCAACTGGGGCATGGCAAATTTGATGTTGTTACATGTAATCCACCCTATTTTACTACACCTTCTAAGGAAGAAATGAACCCGAATGAACATCTAGCCATCGCTCGCCATGAAATTCTTTGCACATTAGAGGACGCGGTTAAGGCCTCGAGTCAATTAGTGAAACAAGGCGGAAAGGTGGCCTTTGTCCACCGGCCTGGTCGACTGTTGGATATCATTACATTGATGAGAGAATACCGGCTTGAACCAAAACGGATTCAATTTGTTTATCCGAAGAAGGGAAAAGAAGCAAATACTCTTTTGATAGAAGCGATTAAGGATGGCAGTCCAGATTTAAAAATTCTCCCACCATTATTTGTCTATAATGAAACTAATGAATATACTTCAGAAATTAAAGAGATTCTATATGGAGAAAAATGAACATTTCTTTTATGTGCTTACCTGTAAGGACGGGAGTTTGTATGGTGGATACACGAATAATCTGGAAAAGCGGATCAAGATGCATAATGAAGGAAAAGGGGCAAAGTATACACGGGGTCGGGGACCAGTCGAACTTACATACTATCAATGTTATGAAAATAAAGGCGATGCACTAAGGGCAGAATACAATTTCAAACAATTAACTAGAAAGAAAAAAGATGAATTCTTAATAAGAGAAACAGGTGATAGCCATGTGGCAGCAAAAGAGCTTTGAAAATGAGGCAACAAAAGGGATTTTATATCTAATCCCTACCCCTATAGGGAATTTAGAAGATATGAGTTTCCGGGCCATTCGATTATTAAAAGAGGCAGACCTAATTGCTGCTGAAGATACCCGAAATACAAAGAAACTGTGCAATTACTTTGAAATTGGAACACCTGTGGTCAGTTATCATGAACACAATAAAGAAACAAGCGGTGATAAATTGATTCAAAAGGTAAAGGAAGGGTTAAAAATTGCCCTTGTAAGTGATGCGGGTATGCCTGCAATTTCTGACCCTGGTTATGAGTTAGTGTTAGCCGCTACGCGGGAAAAGGTAACAGTGGTTCCTTTGCCAGGTGCAAACGCCGCATTGACCTCATTAATTGCTTCAGGGTTGCCGTGTCAGCCATTTTACTTTTTTGGATTTTTAAATCGAAATAAAAAGGAGAAGCGTTTGGAATTAGAAGCTTTAAAGTGGCAGTCAGCAACGTTAATCTTCTATGAATCTCCGCACCGGTTAAAAGAAACCTTATCAATTATGGTTGATGTGCTGGGAAATCGGAATGTGGCCATATGCAGGGAATTAACGAAAAAGTATGAGGAATTTATTCGAGGAACAATCGATGAAGTAATCGCCTGGACTAATCAGGATGAAATTCGCGGGGAGTTTTGTTTAATAGTTGAAGGCACAGATCAGCAGCAGGAGGAAGCACCGAGCTGGTGGCAAAACTTAACACTTGAAGAACATGTTAATCATTATATTTCTGAAAAAAATATTCCTTCAAAGGAAGCGATTAAGCTAACGGCGAAAGACCGAGATATGAATAAAAGAGATGTGTATCAAGCCTACCATGTCGAATGATAAGTGATCATTTGAACAATATAAAAGCTCCAGCAAAGTGCTGGAGCTTGTTCTTATTTTACTAATTCAAAATTGTTTTGGATTTCTTGAATTAATTGTTCTGCACCTTCACGGCTTAGAATCAATTTACCGCCAGCAAGAGATAAATTATCATCAGATACTTCTCCTGTTACTTGGCAAGTCATATTTGGCTTGTATTTCTTTAAGATGATACGCTCATCATCCACATAAATTTCAAGAGCATCTTTTTCAGCGATACCAAGAGTACGTCTTAATTCGATTGGAATAACCACACGGCCTAACTCATCAACTTTACGAACGATACCTGTAGATTTCATTTTTACTGCTCCTCTCATATTATAAACATATTTTTTTCTCTATCTATTTCTTCGTCATTATTCGACAAATTTTTCATAACCCTATAATACAAGAAATTCCCATATCCGTCAATTATTAAATTATGAAAAATAATAGTACAAAAGTTTACGTTAAATAAGTGTTGATTTGGCAACATTTTATCTGAAGATTTACTAAAAACTACCATAATAATATTATTGTTTTTTAGTAGGAACATTCGTTCGACTTGATAACATTCGACAAATTCCTGCATATTTTGTTACTATTGAACTACAAATACTTCGAAGTACGTAAAGCGTTTATGGGTGTAATAGTTAATAATTTTAAAAATCTGGAAGTTAACGATCGCGTGTCTCCTTGCACAAAAGTTGAATTTTAGGTATATTTTGATGATAGAGACGGGAAAAACAGGCAATAATGGTTTAATAGGGTTGTGCACTCGCCAACCATTGGAGGGATACAATATGGAGAATAAATTAAAGACTTTTTACCTGACGACACCGATTTACTATCCTAGTGGAAATTTACATATTGGGCATGCTTATACAACTGTTGCAGGCGATGCGATGGCACGATATAAGCGGTTGCGCGGCTTTGATGTTATGTACTTAACTGGGACGGATGAGCATGGACAAAAGATCCAACGGAAGGCAGAAGAGGCGGGGATTACTCCGCAACAGTATGTGGATGAAATTGTTGATGGTATTCAAGAGTTATGGAATAAACTTGATATTTCCTATGATGATTTTATTCGGACAACTCAGGATAGGCATAAACAGGTTGTCGAAAAAATCTTTGCAAGACTCCTTGAACAAGGAGATATTTATCTCGATCAGTATGAAGGCTGGTATTGTACACCGTGTGAATCCTTTTTTACTGACCGGCAGCTAGTGGATGGGAATTGTCCGGATTGTGGCAGACCAGTTGAAAAGGTTAAAGAAGAATCTTACTTTTTCAGAATGAGTAAATATGTTGATCGTCTATTGCAGTATTATGAGGAGAATCCTGATTTTATCCAGCCTGAATCCCGTAAGAATGAGATGATTAATAACTTTATCAAGCCAGGTTTAGAAGACTTAGCTGTATCGAGGACAACGTTTGATTGGGGAGTAAAGGTGCCTGGCGATCCAAAACACGTTATCTATGTTTGGATTGATGCACTGTCTAACTATATCACAGCACTCGGGTTTGGGACTGAAAATGATGCTAAATACAAAAACTATTGGCCAGCTGATGTACATCTTGTTGGGAAGGAAATTGTTCGTTTCCATACTATCTACTGGCCAATTATGCTCATGGCTTTAGATCTTCCACTTCCAAAGAAGGTTTTTGCCCACGGCTGGTTGTTAATGAAAGATGGAAAAATGTCCAAATCGAAGGGGAATGTGGTTGACCCTGTCACCCTGATTGACCGTTATGGTCTCGATGCTCTTCGTTATTATCTATTAAGAGAAGTTCCATTTGGAGCAGATGGCGTCTTTACACCAGAAGGATTTGTTGAACGAATTAATTTTGACTTAGCAAACGATCTTGGAAATCTTTTAAATCGTACCGTTGCGATGATTGAAAAGTATTTTAACGGGGTTATTCCTGATTATGCTGGTTCTGTAAGTGAATTTGATGCGTCACTCCTGCAAGTGAATCAAGAAACTGTTCATAAATATGAGGAAGCAATGGAGAAAATGGAATTCTCTGTAGCGCTAACAGCGATTTGGCAATTAGTCAGCCGAACCAATAAATATATTGATGAAACTAAACCGTGGACATTAGCGAAGGACGAGGCTAATCGCGTGGAACTAGCTAGTGTAATGGTCCATTTGGCTGAATCATTACGTAGAATTGCTATTTTACTACAACCGTTCCTAACACGTACGCCAAATGCGATTTTTGCACAGTTGGGTATTCAAGAGGAATCGTTAAAAGCATGGGAAAGCCTTGCTGATTTTGGCTTGATTCCAAATGGAACAAAGGTTGAGAAGGCTGCGCCAATCTTCCCAAGGCTTGAAATTGCTGAAGAAGTAGACTTTATTAAGACGAAAATGCAAGGCTCAGCCCCAGCCCCAGCAGCGGAAGAAAAGAAAGAAGAAAAGCCAGAAGAAAAGCCAGAAGAACAACCTGAAGAAATAGCTGAAATTGCGATTGATGATTTCATGAAAATTGATTTGCGCGTCGCTGAGGTCATTCAAGCGGAGCCGATTAAAAAAGCAGATAAACTCCTTAAACTTCAACTTGATTTAGGGTATGAAAAACGTCAAGTTGTTTCAGGAATTGCTCAATATTATAAGCCCGAAGAATTAGTCGGCCGTAAGGTGATTTGTATTACGAATCTAAAACCTGTCAAACTGCGCGGTGAATTGTCACAGGGCATGATCTTAGCTGGCTCAAAAGATGGCCAACTTTCCCTGGCAACAGTCGACCAGACATTAGCAAACGGTGCTAAAGTAAAATAATAATATAGGTTAAGGCGCCTGATAAGGGCGCTTTTACTTTTGGTTATATCCAGCTACAGTGCCTAGGGCTCGGGGGCATAAGCCACTGATCAAGGCGCTTCCGCCTTTAGATGTTCCACGTGAAACAAATTTCGGGACATTTCCTTTTTTATTTTATCTTTTGACATTAAACAGCCTTAAGTGCACAATTTAGAGAAAAATAAGGAAACGAGGTTCTAGGTTATTATGCTATTCGACACACATGCACATTTAAATGATACCCAGTTTAACGAAGACTTAGAAGAAGTGATTGGAAGAGCGGAACGTGAAGGAGTCACCCATATGGTGGTTGTCGGATTTGATCGTCCAACCATAGAGCGAGCTATGCAATTAGCTGAAACCTATGACTTTATTTATGCTTGTGTTGGCTGGCATCCAGTTGATGCGATTGACATGACGGAAGAAGATTTAGTGTGGATAGAAGAATTAACTGCCCATCCAAAGGTTGTTGCGATTGGTGAAATGGGCTTGGATTATCACTGGGACAAATCTCCGAAGGATATTCAAAAGGAGGTTTTCCGGAAACAAATTAGGCTGGCTAAAAAGGTGAAACTGCCGATCGTTATTCATAATCGCGAAGCTACCGCAGATATCGTGGGAATTTTAAAGGAAGAAGGTGCAGAAGAGGTAGGCGGTATTATGCACTGCTTTAGCGGCAGTCCTGAAGTGGCGATGGAATGTGTCAAAATGAACTTCTACATATCTTTAGGTGGTCCAGTGACCTTTAAAAATGCTAAAAAGCCGAAAGAAGTAGCAGCTGAAGTACCTTTAGATAGGCTGTTAATCGAAACGGATTGCCCTTATTTAGCTCCCCATCCGTACCGTGGAAAAAGGAATGAGCCTAGTTATGTAAAACTAGTAGCTGAACAAATTGCCGAAATAAAAGGGTTGACATTCGAAGAAGTGGCGGAAGCAACGACACGAAATGCTAAAAAATTATTCGCCATAAAATGATAGGGAAATTTGTCGAAGTGAGTGGAAGCTTGTCTTAAAATTTAATGATAACAAAAAGTTCTACACGTCTCCTTTTCTACATAGGATAACCGTGTCGAGAAGTTTCTCTTTGCAAATATTCTAACTTTGTGCATAATTAGAAATACCCTCGCAGAGTATGCAAGGATAGACAGCCGACAGCATGGTTCATTAATCTCTCTAAGAAAAGGAGGCGTTTTTCATCGTATTCAATACCATGAAAAACCTGTTTCCCCAGTCTTTGAGCCGGAAGACATTGACCATTGCTTTTGCTAGTTTCGTAGTTTTGTTGACATCTCTTGGAATTCTTTTTTATGAAGGGTCAAAGAAAACTGTTGCCATCACTCTTAACAATCAGCAAAAGGTCGTAAAGACACATGCGGATACAGTCAATGAATTATTAGATGAAATGGATGTATCCATCCGCTCACAGGACTATTTGCAGCCAAAGGCGAACTCAAAGGTGAAGGACCACCTTATGGTCGTATGGAAGCAAGCTAAACAGGTTCACATTGTCAAGGACAACGAGAAGAAAACGATCTGGACGACAGCTGATTCTATCGCTGGACTCCTAAAAGAGCAGAAAATTGTTTTGAGCAAGCATGATGAAATCTCACCTAGTCCGCAAGCAGCAATTAAAGATAAGATGAAGGTTGGAATAAAGAAGGCGTTTCATCTTACATATGTTGACGGCGGTAAAAAGCAACAAGTTTGGGCCACTTCGGCTACGGTCGCTGACTTTTTATCACAACAGGGCATTAAGCTAAACCAACTAGACCGAGTTGAACCGTCATTAACAGAAACCATCGCTAAGAATGGTGTTGTTAACGTCATTCGAGTTGAAAAAGTCACCGATGTAGTGGAAGAACCTGTTCAATTTGCTGTGGTAACCAAGAAGGATGAAAGTTTAGAAAAGGGCAAGGAAAAAACCATTACCAAGGGTAAAAAGGGCCGCATTTCTAAACAGTTTGAAGTCTGGCTTGAAAATGGCAAAGAAGTATCTAGAAAATTAATAAGTGAGCAGAAGATTGCAGAAAAACAAGATAAAGTTGTGGCTGTCGGAACGAAGGAATTATCAATACAAGTTTCCCGTGGTGCCGCTAATGAGCCGGGAAAAGAGTTTTATGTGACTGCAACTGCCTATACAGCGTATTGCAATGGGTGTTCAGGAAGAACAGCAACCGGACTTAATCTCCGTGCGAATCCGAACATGAAGGTAATCGCGGTTGACCCGAGAATCATTCCGCTTGGATCAAAGGTATATGTTGACGGTTATGGTTACGCTGTGGCGGGTGACACAGGCGGTGCCATTAAGGGATATATCATTGATTTATTCATGCCATCAAAAAGTGATGCATACCGCTGGGGCCGGAAAAAAGTGAAAATTAAAGTACTAGATTAATTTCCTTAATGCAGAGGGTCCTATCCTCTGCATTTTGCTTTTTTCGTAAATTTCTTTATACTAACAACGATACTTATAAAATTAGTATACCCCGTTAAGAGTGGGCATAAACTTTTCTTACTTAATTGTATGAATCTGTTTGATAATATAGACGAGGGACATTACAAAAATGTTTCAAGTTTTTTTCAATTTTTTATTTTTTTATTACGGAGGCCTACATTAACAAAATGAAGATTAAAGAAATTATTGTTGTTGAGGGCAAGGATGATACAACAGCGATTAAACGAGCAGTTAATGCTGATACAATTGAAACAAATGGGTCGGCTGTAAATGGGACTACCATAGAAAAGGTACGGCGTGCGCAAGAGACAAGAGGCGTAATCATCTTTACCGATCCCGATTTTCCTGGTGAGAAAATTAGGAAGACAATTGCTGAAGCTGTCCCTGGTTGTAAACATGCTTTTTTAACAAAGGAAGCGGCGATGGGAAAAGTCAGCGAAAGCCTTGGTGTGGAGCATGCCAGTCCAGAAGCAATTCAAGAGGCACTAAAGGATGCCCAGGTTATGAGTGAGACGTATACAGAAGAAATAACACAAGAGGACTTACTTACCGCTGGACTTGTTGGCGGCGAAGGAGCGAAAGAGAGAAGAATCATCCTGGGTGAATTTTTAAAAATAGGATATACAAATGGGAAACAGCTCCATAAGCGCTTAATGATGTTCCAAATCAGTAAACAAGAATTTTCAGAAGCACTAAGGGTTGTACGTCAGGAGGAACTACATGAATAACAAAGATATTGCTACCCCGGTAAGGACAAAAGAAATTTTAAATAAATACGGTTTTTCATTTAAGAAGAGCCTTGGTCAAAACTTTTTAATCGATACAAATATTTTAAAAAAGATTGTCAGTTTTGCGGATCTCACAGAAGATTCTGGTGCGATTGAAATCGGACCAGGTATTGGTGCGCTTACTGAGCAGCTGGCCCGGACGAGTAAAAAGGTGGTTGCATTTGAGATCGATCAACGGTTATTACCTATCTTAAAGGATACGTTATCACCATATCAAAATGTAAATATCATTCATAACGATGTGCTAGAAGCAGACGTTGCCGAAGTCATCACAGAAGAATTCGCTGAAATTACCGATGTTATGGTTGTAGCTAATTTACCTTATTATGTGACTACGCCAATCATTATGAAACTTCTTGAAGAGCATTTGCCAATCCGCGGGATTGTTTGTATGCTTCAAAAAGAGGTGGCAGACCGTATTTCAGCAAAGCCTGGGACAAAAGATTATGGTTCTCTTTCCATCGCTGTTCAGTATTACACAGAGGCTGAGACAGTCATGATTGTCCCAAAAACAGTATTTGTCCCACAGCCAAATGTTGATTCAGCAGTTATTCGATTGACAAAGAGGGAACAACCAGCGGTTAAAGTGACCGATGAAGCGTTCTTTTTCCAAGTGACAAGGGCAAGTTTTGCACAACGCCGGAAAACCCTGCTTAATAATCTAACAAGCCAGCTGCCAGATGGAAAACAAAAAAAGGAGGAAATCCTTCAAGCCCTAAGTGCCAGTGGGATAGATCCTACCCGAAGAGGCGAGACCCTATCCCTAGAAGAATTTGGCCGTTTAAGCGAAGAATTATATCCGTTTTTCCAATAGACCCTCGCAAAGGGTCTATTTTTTTTACTATGTGAATTTCGACACACTGTTGATTGGCGCGGAAGGCACGAAGACTCCTGCGGGAGTACGGGGCAGGGGAGACCCCGCAGGAGCAAAGCGACGAGGAGGCTCGCCGGCACGCCCGCGGAAAGCGAAGTGACTGGAGCGCCAATCAACAGACTAAATTAATGGACCTTTTCACAAAAAGTTAGGTAGATGCATAGCCTATGAGAGAAACCTTATTTAGGCCTATTTGCTGGTCTTATTGGAGTGACGACAGTGGATATAAAGATAAATGATATTGTCGGCAGAAGCTCGTATAACTGTGATATTCTCTTTCGTATAATTGATGTCCGAAAAATAAATGACCAGAAGTTTGCAGTCCTATATGGAGAGGATTTCCGCCTCGTAGCAGATGCCCCATACGAGGATTTGGTTGTTATTGACCATAATCAAAGAGCCAAGCTGAAGAATGAATACCGGACATTGGAAGAGCAGTCATTTCGGCTGTTTACTCAAGATGTAGAATTAATCAAGCACCGGCAGGAATACGCGGCGACTGGCGGCTATGCAAAACCAAGTAATTATTTTCAAATGCCGGGGAGGGTTCTCCATCTAGATGGTGATCCATCCTATTTAAAGAAATGTATGACGGTATATGAAAAAGTGGGGATACCTGTTATGGGTATACACTGTAACGAAAAGGAAATGCCTGAGCGAATTGGTGCCCTGATTGATACTTATCGTCCCGATATTCTCGTGATCACTGGTCATGATGCATATTCAAAAGCAAAAGGGAAGATGACAGATATTAATGCGTACCGTCATTCAAAACATTTTGTTCAAACGGTTAAGGAAGCACGGAAAAGAATCCCCCACTTGGATCAGCTCGTCATCTTTGCTGGTGCGTGTCAATCACATTTTGAATCATTGATTCACGCCGGGGCAAATTTCGCTAGTTCACCAGAAAGGATTAACATTCATGCACTGGACCCGGTGTATATTGTTGCTAAAATAAGCTTTACACCTTTCATGGAACGAATCAACGTATGGGATGTATTACGGAATACCTTAACAGGTGAAAAGGGACTTGGCGGGATTGACACAAAGGGAGTGTTAAGAACAGGGATGCCTTATCGGCCAATCCAAGAAGAGGAAGATGAATAAGCCTTTCCAATATGAAAAGGCTTATTTTTTTATTTTATGGCCGATACATATTCCCTCGCAATTTAAGGCAAGCTAAAAATGTTGAATTTTAGTAGAAAAAGTAGAACAAAACATATTGACAATCTTTTTGTTTGACTGATATAATTTATGTTTTTGTTTGACATAACTATGTCAGTGTGTTATACTTTACACAGTGAGGTGGACCGAATGCCAAAAACCTTAGCCGATATTAAGAAGGCTCTTGACACAAATTTAGGGAAAAGATTACTGCTTAAAGCCAATGGTGGACGTAGAAAAACCATTGAACGTTCCGGTGTTTTAGCAGAAACTTATCCATCTGTTTTTGTTATTGAATTAGATCAGGATGAAAACTCATTCGAACGTGTTTCTTACAGCTATGCGGATGTATTAACAGAAACAGTTCAAATCACTTTCTACGAAGATGCATCAGGACATTTAGCCTTAAATTAGTATATAAGCAATCTGCAGCAGTAAACGAATGTTTACTGCTTTTTGCTATTTATAAAAGCGAAAGTTACTAGCTGATTATAGAGAGATCGTGCAATGTAATCCATCATAAATACCAATTTCTTTCCCATACTAATAATGCTGCAGTATGAAAGGGGTTGTTTAGATGGGCAGAAGAAGAGGAATAATGTCCAGTCACTTTAAAGAAGAGTTGGCAAAGGAACTTGGATTTTATGATGTTGTTCAAAAAGAAGGATGGGGCGGCATAAAGGCAAAAGATGCAGGGAATATGGTTAAGCGTGCCGTTGAACTTGCACAAGAACAGTTAGCCAATCGGAGTCCTAGAGGTTAACTTCTAAAAAAGGCACTTCCGCTTATAATTTTAATCAATCACATACTGCAGCGAGACCAGAGGAACATGTTCCTCTGGTCTTTTTTTTCTCCAAAATCTGACTTTATTTTTATAAAATATATAATAAATTATGAAATTTGATAGGATTTCGTATATCTCACGTCTTACTTTTATCATTTTGTGGTAAAATAGGACAAAATGTGGATTTTCGGAAACAGTGGATTATACAGAAGTAGGTGGACGTAGTGAAGCTTTTAGTAAAAGCACCGGCCAAAATTAATTTAGCATTAGATGTTCTACACAAACGCCCCGATGGTTTCCATGAGGTGGAAATGATTATGACCACGATTGATTTGGCGGACCGGGTAGAGTTAGAGTTATTAAATGAAGATAAAATACATATCCTTTCTCACAATCGCTATGTTCCTGATGACCAGCGTAATTTAGCTTTTCAGGCTGCACAGCTCTTAAAAGATCGATTCCATGTCAAACAAGGTGTGATGATTTCGATTGAAAAAACCATTCCGGTCGCAGCTGGACTTGCGGGGGGAAGCAGTGATGCTGCAGCCACCTTAAGAGGTTTGAATAAGCTTTGGAATCTTGGATTAAACATGGATGAATTGGCCGAACTTGGCAGCGAAATTGGGTCGGATGTTTCTTTTTGTGTTTATGGTGGGACAGCCTTGGCAAAGGGGAGAGGGGAAATTATTACACAAATACCCGCCCCGCCGACATGCTGGGTCATCCTGGCAAAGCCCTTTATAGGGGTGTCAACAGCTGAAGTATACCGAAGGCTCGATATTAATGAAACGGTCCATCCTAATATCGCTGGTATGATTGAAGCAATCCATGAGCGTGATTACCAAAAGGTATGCGGCAACGTTGGGAATGTCTTAGAAGAGGTAACGTTAAACCTTCATCCTGAAGTTGCACTCATTAAGGAACAAATGAAACGTTTTGGTGCGGATGCAGTCCTAATGAGCGGGAGCGGGCCGACCGTGTTTGGAATTGTTCAGCATGATTCAAGAATGCACCGAATTTATAACGGATTAAGAGGATTCTGTGATCAAGTATTTGCTGTCCGAATGTTAGGAGAACGACACTCACTTGATTGAAGACGTACGAAAATGGTATCCTTAAGTTAGAATATTCGTGTTTTTGGGGGCTTGTTATGAAATTTCGCCGCAGCGAACGATTGATTGATATGACAAATTACTTACTGGACCATCCTCGACAATTAGTTCCGCTTACCTTTTTTGCCGAACGTTATGACTCTGCGAAATCGTCAATTAGTGAAGATTTGGCGATCATCAAAGAGACGTTTGAAAACAGAGGAATTGGAACGATCCAAACCGTGCCTGGGGCATCTGGCGGGGTAAAATTCTTTGTAAAAGTAAGCCATGAAAAAGCGGTGCCTTTTATCAATGAATTGTGTGATCTGATTGCCAACCCTGACAGGTTGTTACCTGGAGGATATTTATACTTAACAGATATTTTAGGCAATCCGCAGGTGGTCCAAAAAGCAGGGCGCATTATCGCCTCTGCTTATACCGACGCAAAAATAGATGTGGTTATGACTGTAGCCACAAAAGGAATTCCACTTGCCTATGCCGTGGCAAGTCAGTTGAATGTTCCTGTTGTGATCGTCCGAAGAGATAGTAAGGTTACCGAGGGTCCGACTGTTAGTATTAATTATGTGTCTGGTTCAACGAAAAGAATACAAACAATGGTCCTTTCAAAACGAAGTATGAAAGAAGGTTCCCGTGTCCTGATTGTGGATGATTTTATGAAGGCTGGCGGAACAGTTATGGGTATGATCAGCCTGCTTGAGGAATTTAATGGCCATCTAGCAGGAATTGCTGTGTTAGTAGAAGCAGAAAAAATACAAGAGAGGCTTGTCGATGAATATACTTCGCTCGTACAATTAGCTGATGTAGATGTCAAAGAAAAGCAGATTAATGTCCAAGCAGGTAATTATTTAAAAAAGTAGATGGAGGGAATTTTTATGAAAATAATTCAAACTAATCAAGCACCGGCTGCAATTGGCCCATATTCTCAAGGAATTATTGTTAATAATCTGTTCTATAGCTCTGGACAAATCCCATTGACAGCTGAAGGGTCTTTAGTAACAGGCGATATTAAAGAACAAGCTCACCAAGTATTTCAAAATTTACAGGCGGTATTAACAGCTGCAGGTGCATCATTTGAAACAGTGGTAAAGACCACAGTATTTATTAAAAATATGGATGATTTTGCTGCATTAAATGAGGTCTATGGTGAATACTTCTCCATTCACAAACCTGCGCGTTCATGTGTCGAGGTTGCTCGATTGCCGAAGGATGTATTAGTGGAAATCGAAGTGGTCGCACTCGTTAAATAATAGATTAGATTTTTCATTCCATAGTGTTCACTATTTCGCCCTAATTTTTCAAAAATATTTTGAATATAAAGAAGGATTTTTGAAAAGATTGTTGAATTTATTTACTTAGCTTTTTATCTAAAGAAAAGGGTGTGAGCACATGGAAGTAACTGACGTAAGATTACGCCGCGTTAGCACAGATGGAAGAATGAGAGCGATTGCATCAATCACTTTGGACAATGAGTTTGTCGTTCATGACATTCGTGTGATTGACGGAAATAACGGTTTATTTGTAGCTATGCCAAGCAAACGTACTCCTGATGGAGAATTTCGTGACATTGCGCATCCAATCAATTCAGGAACACGCGGTAAAATCCAAGAAGCAGTTTTGGCTGAGTACCACCGTCTAGGCGAATTGGAAGTAGAATTTGAAGAAGCCGGAGCTTCCTAAGGATTTTTACAACTAGGGCCTTTCTTCTATGAAGGCTCTTTTTATTGTGCAAAAGGCACTTCCTCCCCTCATCAGCCTCTTATCTTTCTCTCAATCTTAAATTATTTAATTATTACAAAAATAGACACTTCCTTCACATACCTTGAAAAGAGCGTTCAATTACGTTAATATTTTTAGTGGATAAAAAGGTTAATTGGAGGACTGTTCATGTCTAATCGTTATGCTGTGATTTTAGCCGCGGGACAAGGGACGCGGATGAAATCTAAGCTATATAAAGTATTACACCCAGTATGCGGAAAACCAATGGTCCAACATGTGGTTGACCAAATAGCGAAACTTAATATAAAAGAAATTGTCACAGTTACTGGTCATGGGGCAGAAATGGTTCAGGCACAATTAGGTGACAGCAGTCAATATGCTCTTCAGGATCAGCAGTTAGGAACTGCCCATGCTGTAGGCCAAGCGCAGAATATCCTTGAAGGCAAAGCAGGAGTAACGATTGTTGTATGTGGTGATACTCCTTTAATTAGAGCAGAAACAATGGAAGATTTATTTAAACACCATGAAGAATTAGGAGCAAAAGCGACGATTCTTACAGCAAGAATTGAAGAACCGACTGGATACGGCCGAATTATTCGTAACGCTGACGGTTTGGTAGAAAAAATTGTTGAACACAAAGATGCCTCTGAAGATGAAAGAAAAATCAATGAAATTAATACAGGAACCTATTGCTTTGATAATACAGCCTTATTTGAAGCGTTAAAGAATGTTTCGAATGACAATGTACAAGGCGAATATTATTTGCCTGATGTCATTGAAATTTTAAAGAAGCAGGGGGAAGTGGTTACAGCTTTCCAAACAAATGAATTTGAAGAAACACTAGGTGTGAATGACCGTGTGGCTCTTGCAGAAGCAGAGCGAATTATGCGCGCTCGAACAAATGCAGCTCATATGAGGAACGGAGTAACTATTATTGACCCTGCCAATACCTACATTGAAACAGATGTTGAAATCGGGCAGGACACTGTGATCTATCCAGGAACGTTGATTAAAGGCAAAACCGTGATTGGATCTGAATGCCACATTGGACCAAACTCAGAAATAGATTCGTGTGAAATTGGTGCGGAAACGGTAGTCCGGCAATCAGTTGCACATAATAGTTCTATTGGTGCTAATGTCAATATTGGGCCATTTGCTCATATTCGCCCAGATTCGACAATAAAAGATGAAGTGAAAATAGGCAACTTCGTGGAAATTAAAAAAGCTGTCTTTGGAAAAGGAAGCAAAGCCTCCCATTTAAGTTATATTGGTGATGCAGAGGTAGGTTCTGATGTGAACATCGGCTGCGGTTCCATAACAGTTAATTACGACGGAAAAAATAAATTTTTAACTAAGATTGAAGATGGAGTCTTTATTGGCTGCAATTCAAATCTAGTTGCCCCTGTTACTATTGGAAAGGGTGCATATGTGGCGGCAGGTTCGACGATTACGAAAGATGTACCAGGCGATGCCTTATCGATTGCCCGGGCACAGCAAGTGAATAAGGAAAATTACGTCCAAAAGCTGAATCTAAAGAAATAAGTGAATGATTTTAGGAGGCTATCATGTCGAATCAATATTTAGACCCAAATCTTAAGGTGTTTAGTTTAAATTCAAATCTCCCTCTTGCAAGAGAAATTGCGAAATTCATCGGTGTTGAATTAGGAAAATGTTCGGTCACAAGATTTAGTGACGGTGAAATTCAAATTAATATCGAAGAAAGTATTCGTGGCGGCGATGTGTATGTTATCCAATCGACTAGCCAGCCAGTTAATGAAAATATCATGGAATTATTAATCATGATTGATGCGTTAAAAAGAGCATCAGCCAAGACCATTAATATTGTTATGCCTTATTATGGCTATGCACGTCAGGATCGTAAGGCACGTGCCCGTGAGCCAATTACAGCTAAATTAGTGGCAACTCTGCTTGAAACGGCAGGAGCGACCCGTGTTATCTGTCTTGATTTGCACGCACCACAAATTCAAGGATTCTTTGATATTCCTACAGATCATTTAATGGGTGTACCGATCTTAGCGGATTATTTTAAATCGAGAGAATTCCAAAGCGATATTGTCATTGTCTCTCCAGACCATGGCGGCGTGACAAGAGCCCGCAAAATGGCTGAGCGGTTAAAAGCACCAATTGCGATTATTGATAAACGCCGTCCAAGACCAAACGTGGCGGAAGTCATGAATATCGTCGGTAATATTGAAGGAAAAACAGCAATTTTGATTGATGATATCATTGATACAGCCGGTACAATCACACTAGCTGCTAACGCCCTAATTGAAAACGGTGCATCAGAAGTGTATGCTTGCTGTACTCATCCAGTCTTATCAGGACCTGCGATTGAACGAATTCAAAATTCAAACATCAAAGAATTAGTTATTACCAATTCGATTGCACTTCCAGAGGAGAAAAAGATTGATAAAATCGTTAACCTATCCGTTGCTCCGCTTCTTGGTGAAGCAATTATTCGGGTTCACGAAGAGCAATCCGTAAGTACATTGTTTGATTGAAAAGTTTAAGGATCTGGCCATGCAGCTGGATCCTATTTTGTGTTAAAGACATCCTCATGTTTTAGAAAACCGCTAAAAAAATGTTTAGACCCACCTTTTTTAGGGCATTTTTATATAGACAGTTTTCGATAAAATAGGAGGGTGTTAAATATGAGTACTGTTTTACAGGCAAAGGAACGGAAGGAACTCCGTCACTCAGAATTAAAGCAAATTAGAACGAATGGAAATATCCCTGCCATCATTTATGGTACCAAGGTTGATAGTAAGCCAGTGTATGTTAGTTCGGCTGACTTAACGAAAACAATCCGCCAAGTGGGCCGGAATGGAGTTATCTCTTTAGATGTGGATGGCAGCAAACAGGACGTAGTCTTAACCGATTACCAAGAGGATTCAATTAAAAGAGAAATCATCCATGTTGATTTCTTAGCGGTCGATAAATCCTCCAAGATTAATGTAGAGGTAAGACTTGTTTTAGCTGGGGATGCAGCAGGTGTAAAGGATGGCGGTGTCTTACAGCAGCCGCTTCATCAATTATCGATTACATCAACACCAGATAATATCCCGCAACAAATTGAGGTCGATGTAACGAATCTGCAGGTCGGCGAAACGCTCACCATTGCAGACATTCTCAACCAAGGATCTACTTTCCAAATCAACCATGAAAATGATGAAGTGATTGCTTCAATCCTTCCTCCAAAACAAGAAGATGAGATCAATGCAGGAGAGCAGCAAGATGGCGGCCATCCTGATAATGAAGAAGGCAGAGAGACCACTCCAGAATAAAAAGACCTGCACCTCAGGCTAGACATTGTTCTCTGTTCACTGTAAATTAAAGAGTAGCAACAAGGCGTAATCTTTACAAGGTTACGTCTTTTACCTCATTACACTCTCATGGGAGAAAAAGCATGTTTCGAAAAATATTTAAAAGGTTGGCTAAACCGGAAGAGGTGGGACCCAGAATGAAATTAATAGTTGGTTTAGGTAACCCTGGGAAACAATATGAACATACGAGGCACAATATTGGATTTGAGGTCATTGATGCACTATCAAGTACTTTTTCTATTCCTCTTAACCAGTCTAAATTTAAAGGGCTGTATGGAATGGGTTTTTATAACGGCGAAAAGGCAATTTTGTTAAAACCGCTGACCTATATGAATCTATCCGGAGAATCAATTAGGGCTGTCATGGATTATTATGAAATAGCCCAAGAAGATTTGCTCGTTATTTATGATGATCTTGACTTGCCCGTTGGAAAGATCAGACTTAGGCAAAAAGGGAGTCCAGGTGGACATAATGGAATTAAGTCAACAGTTGCTCATCTTGGGACCCAGGAGTTTAATCGAGTTAGAATTGGAATCGATCGCCCTCAAGCAGGAATGAGCGTGCCTGATTATGTTCTTGGCCGTTTTTGTCCGGATGAAAAGGCACCAATGGAAGAGGCCGTTAAAAAAAGTGCAGAAGCCTGCGCAGCGTGGCTAGAGAAGCCTTTCTTGCAGGTAATGAATGAGTATAATCAGTCATGATGATTCATGAATTACCCATTTGTTTCATACAATAAACAATAAAAAAATATGTTGGATCATGATGATAGCGGTTTCTAATTGAATAAGTTCCTCCCAGAAGGTTCATACTATTAAGGAATCCTAGATTAGGGAGGGACAGGCGTGGCCATCCATTACCATTGTCGTCATTGTGGTACCAACCTTGGTTCGATTGACAAAGCATCCATACACAGCGAAGCCCTCGGTCTTCATAAATTAAATGATCAAGAAAGACTGGAAATGGTTGCGTATGACTCATCTGGCGATATTCACATCACAGCCATTTGTGAAGACTGTCAAGAAGCTTTAGAACGGACACCAGATTACCACCAATACGATTTCCTTATTCACTAACCAGCTTTGGACTGATTATCCAAAGCGTTTTTCTATTTATAATTTACTAATATAAGAATAATAATATGATTTTTGATGGAAGAAGGAGGGAGGAGAAACCTTGAATGCTTTAACATCGTTATTCCTCAAGCAGGAAGATGTCCATTCCGTGATTGCAGGGGTGGAGGAGGGCCTAAAGGAACAGCTGATTGCCGGGTTATCGGGTTCGTCTAGAACCGTTTTAGCCGCATCTATTTACGAACAAATGGAAAGGCCGATCATGCTCGTCACCCATAATCTATTACAAGCCCAAAAGCTTTATGATGATATTGTCAATCTATTAGGCGAGAAGGAAGTTTTCCTTTTTCCGGCCAATGAGTTAATTGCTGCCGAAATGAGCATTGCCAGCCCTGAATTAAAGGCACAAAGAATAGAGGCCTTAAACTACTGGAGCAAGCATAAAAAAGGAATATTAATTGTCCCGATTGCAGGATTAAAGAAAATTGTCCCGCCAAAGTCAATATGGGGGAAATACCAACTTTCGTTAAAATTAGGAGAAGATATTAATATCGACCAAACCTTAAATACATTTGTCAAAATGGGGTATGTTCGTGCCGAAATGGTGACAACGCCGGGAGAATTTAGTGTAAGAGGCGGAATCATTGATATTTATCCGCTAACGGAAGCCAATCCGCTTCGAATTGAGTTATTTGATACAGAAATCGACTCGATTCGTTCCTTCTCTTTAGAAGATCAACGTTCGAAGGAAAAGGTTTCAGAGATTCAGATTGGACCGGCAACAGAGGTACTATTGGAAGCAGATAATTATAGCCAAATTGTTGAGAAGCTTGAAGCAGGGTTATCGAAAAGCCTTCGAAAGCTGAAGGATGATAAGGCAAAAATGCAGCTGTCACAGAATATTAGTTTTGAATTAGAGCAATTAAAAAACGGACAGAAGCCTGACCAAGTCTTTAAATACCTGTCACTAGCCTACGATAGCGCTAGTAGTCTACTAGACTACCTGCCAAGAAATGGACTTGTATTTATTGACGAAATAAGCCGGGTTCAAGAAATGAATGATTCATTAGTAAAAGAAGAAGCAGAGTGGTATACAAGTCTACTTGGGACCGGTCAAATTGTCCATGATTTACATATTTCACATGACCTTACTGTCCTTTTGCAAAAAAAGGAATGGCCGATCGTTTATATGTCCTTATTTTTGCGGCATGTGGCAAATACTAGTCCACAAAATATTATTAATATTTCCTGCAAGCAAATGCAAAACTTCCACGGCCAAATGCATTTGTTAAAGGCAGAAGTTGACCGATGGAAAAAAAGCAATTATTCTATTTTATTTTTAGGACCTGATGAAGAACGGGTTAAAAAGCTAGAGCGTGTCCTCGAGGACTATGAAATTAATGCGAGCGTTATCAAGAGCGGACAACAGCTGCTGCCTGGTAAAGTTCAGATTATGCAAGGAAATCTGCAAACAGGTTTTGAACTATCAATCCAGAAAATAGCGGTGATTACTGAGGAAGAACTATTTAATAAACGAGTCAAAAAATCTACTAATCGCCAAAAACTATCAAATGCTGAAAGAATTAAGAGTTACTCTGAGTTAAAAATTGGTGATCATGTAGTCCACGTTAATCATGGTATCGGTAAGTATTTAGGGATTGAAACGCTTGTCATTAACGGCATTCATAAAGATTATCTCCATATCCGTTATCAAGGGACAGACAAACTGTACGTCCCTGTCGAACAGATTGACCTGGTCATGAAGTACGTTGGTTCGGAAGGTAAAGAGCCAAAGATCTATAAGCTGGGCGGAACAGATTGGAAAAAGGTCAAGAAAAAGGTTCAATCTTCTGTTCAAGATATTGCCGACGATTTAATTAAATTATATGCAGAACGGGAAGCAGCGGTTGGCTATGCTTATTCACCTGATGGGGATTTGCAAAAAGACTTTGAAACATCGTTTGCTTACCAAGAAACAGATGATCAATTGCGCTCCATTCATGAGATTAAAAAAGACATGGAAAGGCCGCGTCCGATGGATCGTCTCCTTTGCGGGGATGTTGGCTATGGAAAAACAGAGGTAGCAATTCGGGCTGCCTTCAAGGCTATCGCTGACGGCAAGCAAGTAGCTTTTCTGGTTCCTACTACCATTCTGGCCCAGCAGCATCATGAAACATTAAGAGAAAGGTTTCAGGATTATCCGATTAATATTGGCCTGTTAAACCGTTTCCGTTCGAAAAAACAACAAACAGAAACAATTAAAGGATTAAAGGCAGGGACCATCGATATTGTTGTAGGAACACACCGCTTGCTGTCAAAAGATATTGTTTACCGTGATTTAGGCCTGTTGATTATTGATGAAGAACAGCGTTTTGGAGTTACCCATAAGGAAAAGATTAAGAAACTAAAAACAAATGTCGATGTCTTAACTTTGACGGCAACGCCAATCCCTCGAACCCTGCATATGTCTATGCTTGGTGTCAGAGATCTATCAGTCATTGAAACGCCGCCTGAAAACCGATTCCCTGTCCAAACGTATGTAATGGAATATAATGGATCCTTGGTGCGGGAAGCGATTGAAAGGGAACTAGCCCGAGACGGACAAGTATATTATTTATATAACAGGGTGGAAGATATTGAACGAAAAGCGGAAGAAATATCGATGCTTGTGCCTGATGCACGGGTAGTTTGTGCTCATGGTCAGATGACAGAAAATGAATTGGAAACCGTGATGATCGGCTTTTTAGCCGGTGAATTTGACGTTCTTGTTAGTACCACCATTATTGAAACCGGTGTGGACATACCGAATGTAAATACTTTGATCGTTTATGATGCGGATCGAATGGGGCTTTCTCAGCTTTATCAACTCCGCGGACGCGTCGGCCGTTCAAATCGTGTCGCCTATGCCTATTTCACTTATCGAAAAGATAAAGTCTTAACGGAAGTCGCAGAAAAGCGTCTTCAAGCTATTAAAGAATTTACCGAATTAGGTTCTGGTTTTAAAATTGCTATGCGTGATTTATCGATCAGGGGAGCGGGTAATTTACTAGGTGCCCAACAGCATGGCTTCATTGACTCTGTTGGTTTTGACCTTTATTCACAGATGTTAAAAGAGGCGATTGAAGAGCGAAAAGCAACCATTGGCGTGGCTGGAACAGCCGCAAAAAAATCAGTCGAAATTGATCTTGAAATTGATGCCTATATTCCTGATACATATATTAAGGATGGGCATCAAAAGATAGAGATGTATAAACGGTTCAGGGGTGCTGAGTCCCTCGATGATATTGAGGAACTTGAATCGGAAATGCTCGACCGTTTTGGTGAGTATCCAGAAGAGGTTGCCTCCTTATTTCAGATAGCTGAAATGAAAGTTTATGCTCTGCTTAATGGTGTGGAACAGATAAAACAGACGAAACAAGAAGTAACCATTTTAATAAATGAAGAGGTGACCAACACCATTGATGGAAGTAAGATTTTCCAAATTGGCAGTCAGTTTGGCCGAAATGTTACTCCTGGGATGGAAGGTCCTCGACTAAAAATTGTCATTAAGATCAAGGATTATCCTGTGTCACAATGGTTGAACATTGCTTTTGAGATGGTTAAAGGTGTGTCCAAAGCCAAAAGGGGCCATGAAAACCCCGTAAATTAAGGGAAATTGACCAACACAATGGTAAATTACTCAAGTTAACCGTTTAACCGAATCATTCCAGAGATATGAAGCTTTATCCAATTTGGGATAATTCTAAGATATTTGAAAAAATATTACGTTTATGTATATAACTTTCCAGATGAAAGATACTAAGTTCAAAGTTGGTGATGAATATAATTTCAGGAAAGTGAATCATTACCAAGTTGAATAATCATCAGATGAAAGTGAGGCAACATTGGATGAAAGCAACTGGAATAGTTCGTCGAATCGATGATTTGGGTCGTGTTGTCATTCCCAAAGAAATACGCAGAACTTTGCGTATCCGTGAAGGGGATCCGTTAGAGATATTTGTTGATCGAGACGGAGAAGTCATCTTGAAAAAATATTCACCTATTAGTGAGTTGGGTGATTTTGCGAAAGAATATGCTGAAGCACTTTTTGATAGCCTTGGAAACCCTGTGTTAATTTGTGATAGAGATTCTGTCATCGCAATGGCTGGTGGTTCTAAGAAGGAATACTTAAATAAAAATATTAGTGATGTTATTGAAAAAACGATGGAAGAACGAAATTCAATCCTAAACACGCAAAAGGGCGACATTTCCTTAGTGGATGGAAATGAAGAAGCGGTAACTTCCTATACCGTTGGACCAATTATTGCAAATGGTGACCCAATCGGAGCAGTTATTATTTTTTCTAAAGAAGGAACTCTTGGGGAAGTGGAACAAAAGGCGGTTGAAACCGCAGCAGGTTTCCTCGCCAGGCAAATGGAATCATAAAAAAAGGCAGCGAGAGCTGTCTTTTTTATTTGGCTCTGTTAAACTGGCCTGTTGATTTCCGCTCCAGGCACTTCGCTTTCCGCGGGCGTTGCGGGGAGCCTCCTCGGCGCTTTCAGCGCCTGTGGGGTCTCCCCTGCCCCGTACTCCCGCAGGAGTCTTCGTGCCTTCCGCTCCAATCAACAGGGTGCCAAAACCATCAATGAACTTCCACTGCCTTTTATTAGTTAAAATAGGTCCTCTCCATGATATAATAACCTTCGAGTTTGTATTTTTTGGTAGTAGGTGAATGAATGAGGTCTGTGAATCAGTCTAAGGCTCTGTTTAGGGGGGCTTTTATTTTAATGCTTGCGGCACTAATCACTAAAATATTAAGTGCCTTTTACCGGATTCCTTTTCAAAACATTGTTGGCGATATCGGTTTTTACATATACCAACAAGTGTACCCGTTTTATGGAATGGCCATTGTCCTGTCGACGACGGGGTTTCCGGTTGTTATTTCTAAGCTTTATGCGGAGCAGAAACTAAAAGGTGACGATATAAAATCACGTCTCCTGCTGTTTTTCTCCTTTATTTATTTGCAATTATTTGGTTTTCTTTGTTTCTTGATTCTTTATTTTGGGGCGGGCAGCATCGCTGTTTGGATGAATGACCCGCATCTAGCTATTCTTTTACGAGTTGTCTCGGTTGTGTTTTTAATGTTTCCGCTAATGTCAATCTTACGTGGGTATTACCAAGGAGTTGGCGACATGGTTCCTACTGCCTTATCCCAGGTGGGGGAACAATCAACAAGGGTGGTAACCATACTCTTTCTGGCATATCTTTTTATGGAAAGAGGCTATTCTCTGTATCTTGTCGGCGGAGGGGCAATGTTTGGATCGATTACAGGTAGTATGGTCTCAGGAATCATCTTGTTTATGTTTTTGTGGATTCGTAAAGAATGGAAGGTAATAGCACCCAGCCCAGGTATGTTTCAAAACTATGCTGGTGAGGCCAAAAAGATCCTAAAGGCACTGATCTTTCAGGGATTAACGATTTGTATCAGCGGAATGCTGATGATTTTTATCCAGCTAGGGGATTCATTAAATCTCTTCTCCCTGCTTGTCTCAAGCGGAATTGAAGAGGACGTGGCTAAAGGCCTTAAGGGGATATTTGATCGGGGGCAGCCGCTTATTCAGTTAGGAACCATTGCTGCGACCTCGATGTCTTTAACACTCGTTCCCTTAATTACAAGAGAGCGTTTAACTGCCAAACCGGAATTTTTGCAACACAAAATTCAAGTTGCCCTTAAGTTAAGTGTGATCATTGGTGTTGGGGCTTCGGCCGGACTATGGGCTATTATTGAACCAACAAATACGATGCTTTTTGAAAATAACGCAGGATCTGAGGTCATCGGTGTGCTTGGTTTTATGATTCTATTTACATCAATTACATCAACGATCATTGCCATTATGCAAGGGCTGGGTGTCATGCTTTTTCCTGCACTCGTTTCTGCCCTTGCCTTTCCGTTAAAATATATGCTAAATGGTGTGTTCGTTCCCTTATATGGAACTATGGGTGCGGCCATTTCATCACTGGTTTCACTATGTCTCGTTACAGTTCTGTTATTCGTTCAATTTAAAAAGATCACCAGGATCTCGCTATTTTCTCTACGCTTTGCATGGACGGTGATTATGGCGACAGCAGCTATGGTAGTCTTTTTAAAAATTTATTTATATTTATTGGGTACAGGTGATGTTGGACGAATCGAGGCCGTCTTTCAATCGCTAAGTTCTGCTATATTAGGTGGATTCCTCTTTTTATTCGTGATGATTCGAGGCAGGGTATTTCATGAGGAAGAACTATCATTATTTCCATTTGGAAGTAAATTAATAAAATTAATGGCCCGAAAGGATAGGAATAAATGGTGAAAAAGATTGAAATTCTTGGTTTAGGTGCAGGAGATTTAGCACAGCTTCCCGTTGGTGTATATAAGAAATTACTGAACGCAGGGGAGGTATTTTTACGGACGAAGGAGCATCCTGTTGTCTCTGAGTTAGAAAAAGAAGGATTTACTTATCTTTCGTTTGATTCGATTTATGAAAAACATGATCAATTTGAGGAAGTATATGAAGAAATTGTTCAGACACTATTGGATAAGGCTGGCCGCGAGACGGTGGTTTATGCGGTTCCAGGTCATCCGCTTGTGGCGGAGCGGACCGTACAGCTCCTTATAGAGTATGGACCAATGCGAGGGATTGAAATTACGATTGGCGGCGGTCAAAGTTTTATTGACGCCTTATTCACTTCGTTAAAAATTGACCCCATTGAAGGATTTCAATTGCTTGACGGGACATTACTTTCCAAAGAGCAGCTGCAGATTGAACAACATATGATCATTGGTCAAGTATACGATCAATTTGTTGCTTCTAACGTAAAATTAACGTTAATGGAAAAATTACCTGATGATTATTTAGTGTATATTGTAACGGCAGCAGGAAGCAGTCAGGAAATCATTGAGCAAGTACCTTTATATGAGTTGGACCGAAATGTTTCGATCAACAATTTAACGTCCGTATATATCCCGCCAGTCAAAGTGGAACAAATCCTGTTGAAGAATTTTTCAAAACTACGTGAAATTATTGCTGAACTTAGAAGTCCAACAGGCTGTCCATGGGACAGGGAGCAAACACATGAATCCTTAAAGAAATACTTAATTGAAGAAACCTACGAGGTTATTGATGCGATAAATAGTGGAGATATTGATCATTTAATCGAAGAACTTGGTGATGTGCTGTTGCAGGTCATGCTCCATGCGCAAATTGGCGAGGATGATGGTTATTTTTCGATAGATGACATTATTGAGGGATTATCAGCGAAAATGATTCGACGCCATCCCCATGTGTTCGGTAATGTTGAGGCAGACAATGCAGAAGAGGTCCTTCGAAATTGGCAGGAGATTAAGAAACAGGAAAAGGGTGGAGAAGAACCTGCCTCTTTACTTGAGGGTGTGTCGATGGCATTACCTAATCTGATAAGAGCCTATGAAATACAAAAGAAAGCAGCCAAGGTTGGCTTTGATTGGCAGGAAATTACCCCTGCTTTGGAGAAAGTGAAGGAAGAGCTCGAAGAATTTGTGCAGGAACTAGATGGAACAGAAGAAGGGATGGAACGAGCGAAAGGGGAATTTGGTGATTTATTATTTGCATTTGTGAATGTGGCCAGATTCTTAAAGATTCATCCAGAAGAAGCTTTGTTTAAAACCAATGAAAAGTTTACCCGCCGGTTTCAGTTTGTCGAGGAAAGGGTAAAGGAAAGCGGAAGGACATTTGAGGAACATACACTTGAACAACTTGATCAATATTGGGATGAAGCAAAAGTTAAGGGATTATAAAAGAGGGGGAAAACTACATGCGTCTTGATAAATTTTTAAAAGTATCTCGTTTAATTAAAAGGAGGACTCTGGCAAAGGAAGTATCGGATCAAGGGAGAATTGAAATTAATGGGAAAGAGGCAAAGGCCAGTTCAACAGTAAAAGTCGGCGATGAATTAACCATTCGTTTGGGGCAAAGAAAGGTAACGGCAAGGATTGACCGGATTCAAGATACTACACGCAAGGAAGAAGCCGCAGAAATGTATACCATCATAAATGAAGAAAGAATTGGCTCCACTGAATCGCCCTTTTAAGTAACCGGGTTCTAATTCTTTCATCCCTCACATAAATATGTATCAAAAAGGTTGTACAAATGATTGTGAGGGATGTTAATGAGCCAATTTTATGAGAATAATCCATCAAAGAGCAGCGTTCCAGAACATGATGTCATCATGAGGGGCCGAAAACTGCTTGATATTACAGGGGTTAAACAAGTTGAAAGTTTTGATAATGAAGAGTTTTTACTCGAGACATCTATGGGGTTTTTAGCCATCAAAGGTCAAAACCTGCAAATGAAAAATTTAGATGTAGAAAAGGGGCTGGTTTCGATCAAGGGAAAGATCTTTGATTTGGTTTACCTTGATGAACAGCACGGGGAGAAAGCTAAAGGATTCTTTAGTAAGTTATTCCGATGACCCTCTCGACTCAATTTTTCACCCTGCTTTCGATGATTGGAATGGGCACGTTGTTTGGTGCCATGCTCGATACCTATCAGCGGTTTTTAAAGCGGCCGAAAAGGAAGCAATGGATTGTCTTTTTTAATGATTTACTCTTTTGGATTATTCAAGCAGTGATTATTTTTTATACCCTATTTTTAGTCAATAATGGCGAGCTTAGGTTTTATATCTTCCTCGCTCTTATTTGTGGATTTGCTGCTTATCAGAGCCTATTTAAGGGCATCTACCTTCGCTTGCTCGAATTTGTGATAAGATCTGTTATTGCGATCAGCCGCTTCCTAAAAAAGACCTTCCAGCTCTTGATCTATAAGCCAATTGTTGGTCTTGTTCAGTTAGTTATCATCATTATCATTGCGATTGGCAGGGGCCTTTTCACCCTTGTTAAATTTATTGGTAAGGTTTTATTATTAATAGTCAAAATTATTTTCGTTCCGTTGCAAAAAATCCTGTTGCTTTTTTGGAAACTTTTGCCGAAAAGTATTAAAAAATCCGTCGAGAAGTTATATAATAAAACGGCAGGAAATTTTCAGAGAATCAGGAATTATATTACTAAGTTAATAGATAAATGGAAAAAACGAAAAGAGTAAGGCGGTGAGGGAAATGGGAGCAGAACAAAAGAGTAGTGTATCAAAGATTCAGACAACCTTTGTAAAGCAGCAAGAATATGCAGAAATTGCTTCAGCTAGGAAAAAGAAGTTATTAGCAAGAAGGCTGACAATATTTCTGGTTTTTGCGAGCATTCTCTCTTACTTGATGATTTCCAGTAACATTTCCCAAACGGCAAAGCTCAATGCTAAGATTGCACAGAAGAAGCAGCTGGATCATGAGTTGAAGCAATTAAAAGGGCAGCAAGAAATTCTAAATGAAAATATTATTAAATTAAATGATGATGATTATATTGCAAAGTTGGCAAGAAAAGAGTACTTTTTCTCCAGTAAAGGTGAAATCATTTTTAATATTCCAGATGAAAAGAAGGGTAAATGAACCAATTTATAGTCATATTGACACTGATTTTTTTCTTTTTGTATAATATAGAGTAAGATTGATTTTTTATACTTTTAAGGAGGAACATTCTTTTTATGTCAATTGAAGTAGGCAGCAAGTTACAAGGAAAGGTAACCGGGATTACTAATTTTGGAGCGTTTGTGGAGCTGCCTGAGGGCTCAACAGGACTCGTACACATCAGTGAGGTCGCAGACAATTATGTGAAGGATATTAATGACCATCTGAAGGTTGGCGACCAAGTAGAGGTAAAAGTCATTAATGTTGAGAAGGATGGGAAGATTGGACTGTCGATTAAAAAGGCCAAGGATCGCCCTGAGTCGCAGCAAAGATCCTACTCTAACTCAAACTCACAACGCCCTCGTCAGGGTAGAAACAACGATCGTAATAATTTTAAGCCGGAAAATTTTGAAACCAAAATGGCAAAATTCTTAAAAGATAGTGAGGATCGTTTATCTTCCTTAAAAAGGAACACAGAGTCCAAACGTGGAGGAAGAGGAGCTAAGCGGGGGTAACTTGCTGCTAAACTTTTAATCAGATAAAAAGTGGAGTCACTTCATATCTATATTTAAAGACAGGTCGAAATGACCTGTCTTTTTTGTATTTTTTAATTTTGTTTCGACACTAATTAATATTATTTGAATGATAATAGTGAAAACCGTCGAACGATTTTTTTGGCTTGTTCACTAATTTGACAAACTTCTAAGTCTATTAATTTTATAATTATCTGAACAATGAAAAAATAGGGAGTGTGATTTATGGAAAAGACAAATGCAAGTTTCATAGAACCCGTCAGTGAAGTTAATCTTCAGCCATCCAAATGGGCTTTGCAAAGTGGATTGAAAAAAATTCAACTAATGCTTGAGTCCTTTTTCATAAAAAAGGGGTTCTTACTATTATTTGTTGGTTTTTTGCTCGGACGGGCCTTGATTTTGGCGAAGCTGACCCCTTTTTGCCTTCCCTTCTTCGCTTCTGTTTATTTAATTAAACGAGATCGGGCACCGCTTGCCTTGATCGGACTAGTTATCGGAGCAGTGACCATTTCATTATCAAATGCTGCCAGTACCTTTATTATTACCCTTGGTTTTATCGTTGTTTTTCGTATTAGCAAGAAATGGCTAAGAAATGAGCTGAAGGCAGCGCCATTTTTTGTCGCGATTGTACTTGGATTGGGGAAACTAGCTGAAGCGTTTATCCTTTCGACACAATTGACACTATATGATTTCATGATGGTCGGGGTACAGACAAGTCTTGCTTTTATATTGACACTTATCTTTTTACAAAGTATTCCATTGTTAACCTTTAACAAACGGAGACAATTGTTAAAGACGGAAGAAATCGTCTGTTTGATTATCATGCTAGCTTCCATCATGACAGGGACAATTGGCTGGAAGGTATATGACTTATCGGTGGAACATATCCTGTCGAGATACTTAGTGCTGGTGTTTTCATTTATTGCAGGAGCAACGGTAGGTTCCACTGTTGGGGTGGTCACGGGGTTAATTTTTAGCCTTGCTAGTGTTTCAAGTTTTTATCATATGAGTCTACTAGCTTTTTCAGGTGTTCTGGGCGGCCTAATGAAGGAAGGTAAGAAAATAGGTGTATCGATTGGTTTATTTATTGCCACGCTCCTCATTGCCATGTATGGGGAAGGCGGCGATGGCTCGATTCTGATGACCGTTTTAGAAACCACAGCGGCTGTTTTCTTATTCCTGCTAACACCTCAGGTTTTAACTTCAAGATTAGCAAAATATATTCCTGGTACGCCAGAATACACAGCTGAACAACAAAAATATATGCGGAAGATGCGCGACGTCACTGCGCAGCGGGTATCACAATTCTCGAATGTCTTCCATGCCCTGTCCAAAAGCTTTTCACAAATGGAAGTTCAGCCAAGGGAAGATGAACATGCGCGGGAAATGGACTACTTTATGAGCAACGTGACTGAAAAAACCTGCCAAACATGCTTTAAGAAGGATCAATGTTGGGCGAGCAATTTTAATACAACCTATGCTTATATGGAAGAGATTATTCATGAAATGGACCAGAACGATGGGAATATTTCTTCTAAACTAGCAAGGGAGTGGGAAAAAATTTGTACACGTTCCAAAAGAGTCTATGAATCAATTGGCCAGGAATTAACCTTTTTCCAAGCTAACCAAAAGCTGAAACGACAGGTTCAGGAGAGTCGTAAGCTTGTTGCTGATCAATTGTTAGGTGTGTCAGAAGTAATGGAGAATTTCGCAAAGGAGATACAGCGGGAAAGAGAAAATCACCACAAACAGGAAGAACAAATTATGGAGGCGATGCAGTCGTTCGGTATTCATATTGAGCAGGTGGAAATTTATAGTCTTGAACAAGGAAATGTTGATATTGAAATGTCCTTGCCATTTTGCAATGGCCATGGTGAATGTGAAAAGTTAATTGCACCTATGCTATCAGATATTCTTGGTGAGACGATCGTTGTCAGACTGGAAGAATGTGCAACCGTTCCAACTGACTTTTGTCATGTGACATTCAGGTCATCAAAAGCGTATACGGTGGAAACAGGTGTAGCCCATGCCGCAAAGGATGGCGGTCTAGTTTCCGGTGATAGCTATTCGACGATTGAACTCGGATTTGGTAAATATGCAATTGCTATCAGCGATGGGATGGGAAATGGAGAAAGGGCACATTACGAGAGTAAAGAAACATTGCTTCTTTTACAAAAGATCCTCCAATCAGGCATTGAGGAAAAGGTGGCAATTAAATCTGTTAATTCAATTCTTTCGCTCCGGACAACGGATGAAATTTTTTCTACATTAGATTTAGCCATGATTGATCTGCAAAATGCATCAGCGAAGTTCCTTAAGATTGGTTCCACACCAAGCTTTATAAAGAGAGGAAATAAGATTATTAAAATTCAAGCCAGCAATTTGCCAATCGGGATGATTCAAGAATTTGAAGTGGATGTGGTAAGTGAACAATTGAAGGCTGGAGATTTACTCATCATGATGAGTGATGGGGTGTTTGAAGGACCTTTACATGTAGAAAACTATGATTTATGGATGAAGCGGAAACTACAAGGATTAGAGACAGACGATCCACAAGAAGTAGCAGATTTACTTCTTGAGGAAGTCATTCGATCGCGATCAGAAATTATCCATGATGATATGACGGTGACCGTTGCAAAAATAAAACATAATACACCAAAATGGGCGTCAATTCCTGTGCAAAAATTAAAGCGCCAAGCCTAAACAAGTTATTTTACGCAGTCTTCTATTAAAATATGTATAAATCACCTTCTTCCCGTCGAAAATGGTACCAATACATGTAGTGGAGGGAGAAGGTTATGTATACAGGGAAGATTCGCCAAATTTTACTTATTACTGATGGATGTTCCAATCAAGGAGACGATCCAATTGCCATGGCTGCACTCGCTAGAGAACAGGGAATCACTGTTAATGTTATTGGGGTGATGGAACAAGATACCATTGATGAAAAAGGGATGACCGAAATTGAAGGGATCGCCATGTCAGGCGGGGGAGTCAGTCAGATTGTCTATGCCCAGCAATTATCGCAAACCGTCCAGATGGTTACCCGCAAAGCCATGAATCAGACGATTCAAGGAGTTGTAAACAGAGAATTGCAGCAAATTTTGGGACGGTCACAAACCATGGAAGACCTCCCGCCTGAAAAGCGCGGCGAAGTAATGGAGGTTGTGGATGAATTAGGAGAAACTGTCGAATTAGAGGTGTTGATCCTTGTCGATACAAGTGCCAGTATGAAACACAAGCTGCCGACAGTAAAAGAAGCACTCCTTGACCTCTCTCTAAGCTTGAATGCTCGTACAGGTGATAATCAATTTTCAGTTTACGTATTTCCCGGGAAAAAGAAAGATGTCGAAAAATTGCTGGATTGGACACCAAAGCTGCAAACATTGACAAGTGTATTTTCCCAATTGTCTACAGGGGGAATAACACCGACAGGGCCAGCGTTACGGACAGCGCTATCCTCGTTTGATCAAAAACAATCCTTAAGGAGCCTTCTTTCACGTGATGATGAATCATACTTTGAAGAGTCAATGTAAGGTCAGTCCAGGAACGATCATTTCAGGGAAATGGCATTTGAAAAAGTACACAATTGTAAGGGAACTTGGATTTGGAGCAAATGGGGTTGTCTACCTTGCCAAGCATCATAACACTCAAGTAGCATTGAAAATGAGTGATAATGGTATGTCGATTACTTCAGAAGTAAATGTTTTAAAATCCTTAGCAAAGGTCCAGGGAACCCCAACCCTTGGGCCTTCTTTGCTTGATGTTGATGATTGGCAAAGTAATCAAGGGCGTATTTCTTTTTATGTCATGGAATACATCGATGGTCCTGACTTCTTATCGTTTTTACAACAAAAGGGAAGATCATGGACGAGTGTTTTATTTTTGCAGCTGTTAAATGATTTAGACAAGCTTCATGAAAACGGCTGGGTATTTGGCGACCTAAAGCCGGAAAATCTAATTGTCAACGGACCGCCTCCTAAAATAAGGTGCATTGATGTAGGCGGAACCACCATTCAGGGAAGAGCTATTAAGGAGTTTACGGAGTTTTATGACCGTGGCTATTGGGGGCTTGGTTCAAGGAAGGCCGAACCTTCTTATGACCTGTTTGCAGTGGCCATGATTATGATCAACACTGCTTATCCGAAACGATTAACGAAAACGACGGGGGGAATCGCGCAATTAAGGGATGCTATCCGTCAGAAACCAGAGTTAGTAATTTGGGAAACGGTAATCCTAAAAGCACTTCAAGGCCAATATAGCAGCGCGAAACAAATGAGATCAGACTTATTAGACCTGATGATTGATAAGAAAAATCCGGATCCTGCACCCGTAAAGACTGCTGGAACGAGTAAACCAGCACAAAAACAACAGCCTAATCCAGGGTCTGTGGGAAGCAAGTCAATGACAAGGCAGCACTACCGTAAAAAGAAGAAAAAAAGCAGTTGGATGGAATTCTGGTTAATCGCTATTGTGTTAGGCCTTTTATACGCATGGTATACATTTAATAAATTACTATAAATGTTTGAAACTATTTGTTAAGTCATTCGTATAACATTTAATACGTGAAGATTTCAATAAATGGATAGGAAAAATTTCTAGTCTATTTGTAATACCAATGCTTTGATACTTTATTCTTAAAAGTGGTAGACTAAGGTTATTCTTACTAGTTAAAAGTTCTAAACTTTGTTTTAAGGAAGAGTGCAATATTATGTTGGAAACAAAGGTCAAGACTTTTCTAAACCACCAGGCATTTAGGTTAAACTCGAAAAAAATTGTCATTGGTGTTTCGGGAGGTCCGGATTCGTTAGCGCTGCTGCACTATCTGCTTGCGGAAAAGGAGAAGCAGGATATGCTTCTTGTTGTTGCCCATGTAGACCATATGTTTCGTGGTCAGGAGTCTTATGAGGATGCGATTTTTGTTCAGAAATTTTGTGAACAGAATAACGTGCCGTTTGAAATGACTCAGGTCAATGTTCCGGAAATTATAGAATTAACAGGTAAAAGTTCACAAATTGCAGCACGCGATGTGAGGTATGAGTTTTTTTTAAAGATTATGGAAAAGTATCAATACCCATTTTTAGCGCTGGCACATCACGGCGATGATCAAATGGAAACAATGTTAATGAGAGTAACAAGGGGAAGTACGGGGCTTGCTCGCGCAGGCATTCCATTTATCCGCCCATTTTACAGCGGAACAATTTTTCGTCCGTTCTTAGGGTTGGAAAGGGCTGACATAGTAGATTATTGTCAAAGGCATCACCTTAGCCCAAGAATAGATCCAAGTAATGAAAAAGGAATTTATAGCAGAAATCGATTTCGTAAAGAAGTGATTCCCTTTTTAAAAAAAGAAAACCCGCATGTTCATGAACATTTTCAACGGTTTAATGAGGAATTAACCAACGATGAAATCTTTCTTCAGGAATTAACTGTCCAGCAGCTGAATACAGTAATGACAAAAAAGGAAGAGTGCAAAATTACCATTGACATTCATCGGTTTCTTCAAATGCCTTTACCTTTACAAAGGAGAGGGATTCAACTAATATTAAACTATCTTTACAAAGAAAAACCAACTTCTTTATCTGCTGTACATATCGATCAAGTATTTATGTTAATCCAGCATCCACGGCCATCAGGTCAGCTTGATTTTCCTAATGGTTTAAAAGTTATCCGTTCTTACTACTCCCTTACATTCCAATTTCAATCGAATGAGGCACCGTCATATCATTTTGAATTGAAAGAGCCGGCTGTGATTAACTTGCCGAATGGCGGGGAAATTAATTGCAGATATGTAACGGAGGAAATTCCGGATGCAGATGTAAACACTGCTTTGTTTAGTGTAGGCAGGATAAAGTGGCCAATTATTATTCGTTCTAGAAAAATTGGCGATCGAATGACGATCAAGGGAATGAATGGTTCAAAAAAATTAAAGTCTATATTTATTGATCAAAAAGTACCAATGCACGAACGAAATATGTGGCCAGTATTAACTGACAAAGAAGGTAATATTATTTGGCTGCCAGGATTAAAAAAGTCTTCATTTGAAGGTATAGATTGCCATACTAAACAATATATACTATTCACATATCAAAAGTAGGGATCTTCTAGGAGGCACATTTAGATGAAACAGGATATTGAAAAAGTACTAGTAACTGAAGAAGAGATTCAAGATAAAATCAGGAATCTGGCTGCAGAATTAACGGAAGAGTACCATGATAAATTCCCGCTTGCTATTGGAGTATTAAAGGGTGCAATGCCGTTTATGGGTGATTTATTAAAACGGATGGATTGCTATTTAGAAATGGATTTTATGGATGTATCAAGTTATGGAACCGGACTTGTTTCTTCTGGAGAAGTAAAAATAATTAAGGATTTAGATACATCTGTAGAAGGAAGAGACATCCTTATTATCGAAGATATTATCGACAGCGGTTTAACGCTTAGCTATTTGGTTGACTTGTTTAAATATCGGAAAGCAAAATCCATCAAGATTGTGACACTGCTTGATAAACCAACAGGCAGAAAAAGTGCAATTCAAGCGGATTATGTTGGTTTTATTGTACCAGATGAATTTGTTGTCGGTTATGGCTTGGATTATATAGAAAAATATCGAAACCTTCCATACATCGGCGTCTTAAAACCTGAAGTATACACAAATAATCTCTAAGGGACCTTACCGTTTACTTGGAGATAGTAAGTCCTATCAAAGTGTAATTTCTTGAATTTGTAAGATTTTCTATGATACCATTTACTATAGTTTGTCTATCGCGGGAGGAGGTAAGAGATGAATCGGATTTTCCGTAATACCATCTTTTATTTATTGATATTTTTAGTCATTATTGGTGTGGTAAGTTTCTTTAATGGAAGCAATGAGCAAACAAATCATATTTCATATGATAAGTTTGTTACTCAATTAGAAAGCGGCGATGTAAAATCGTTCTCGATGCAGCCTGAACGCGGGGTTTATGAAGTCCGTGGTGAGTTGGAATCGAAGAAAAAATTCATAACGTATGTTCCGAACAGTGAAGAAATTATTAACAAAATTAATAAAGCTGATTCAAAAGTAGAAGTAATGCCTGCAAAGGAAACAAGCGGATGGGTGACTTTCTTTACATCAATTATTCCGTTTGTAATTATCTTTATCTTATTCTTCTTCTTATTAAACCAAGCACAGGGCGGCGGCAGCCGTGTCATGAACTTTGGTAAATCCAAAGCGAAGCTTTATAACGATGATAAGAAAAAGGTGCGTTTTAGAGATGTAGCTGGTGCGGATGAAGAAAAGGCAGAATTAGTGGAAGTTGTAGAATTTTTAAAAGATCCACGGAAATTTGCTGAATTGGGTGCCCGGATTCCAAAAGGAGTTCTTCTTGTAGGACCTCCTGGTACTGGTAAGACATTGCTTGCTCGTGCTACTGCAGGTGAAGCAGGCGTTCCGTTTTTCTCAATCAGCGGTTCTGATTTCGTTGAAATGTTTGTTGGGGTCGGGGCTTCCCGTGTCCGTGATTTATTCGAAAATGCAAAGAAAAATGCACCATGTATTATCTTTATTGATGAAATTGATGCCGTTGGACGTCAGCGTGGCGCAGGTTTAGGCGGCGGACACGATGAACGTGAGCAAACCTTGAACCAATTGCTTGTTGAAATGGACGGATTTGGGGCAAACGAAGGAATTATCATTATTGCTGCTACCAACCGTGCAGATATTCTAGATCCTGCGTTATTACGTCCAGGTCGTTTTGACCGGCAAATTACTGTTGACCGTCCGGATGTTGTTGGACGTGAAGCAGTCCTTAAAGTACATGCACGTAATAAACCATTAGATGAATCTGTTAATTTGAAAAATATTGCGATGCGTACACCAGGATTCTCTGGTGCAGATTTAGAGAACTTATTGAATGAGGCAGCATTAGTTGCAGCTCGAAGCAGTAAGAAGAAAATTGATATGGAAGATATCGATGAAGCAACAGACCGTGTTATTGCCGGACCAGCTAAAAAGAGCCGGGTGATTTCTGAAAAAGAACGTAATATTGTTGCCTTCCATGAGGGCGGTCATACAGTGATCGGTTTAGTGCTCGATGAGGCGGACATGGTCCACAAGGTTACCATTGTACCTCGTGGTCAAGCAGGCGGATATGCTGTCATGCTTCCTAGAGAAGATCGTTACTTTATGACGAAGCCAGAGTTGCTTGATAAGATTGTTGGGTTATTAGGCGGTCGTGTTGCCGAAGAGATTGTCTTTGGTGAAGTAAGTACAGGGGCACATAATGACTTCCAACGTGCTACGGGAATTGCTCGAAAGATGGTAACTGAATATGGTATGAGTGATAAACTTGGACCACTTCAGTTTGGTCAAGGTTCGGGCGGTCAGGTATTCTTAGGCCGTGACATTCATAATGAACAAAATTATTCTGATGCGATTGCTTACGAAATCGACTTGGAAGTTCAACGCATTATTAAAGAATGTTATGAAAGAGCTAGAGTTATACTTACTGAAAATCGTGATAAGCTTGATCTCATTGCGAAAACATTGCTTGAAGTGGAAACTCTTGTGGCTGAACAGATTAAATTCTTGGTGGATCATGGCCATATGCCAGCGCCTAATCAAACTTTAGAAGCTGTTAAAATTGGCCCGAAAAAGACAGAAGATGTGAAGGTCAATATCAATAAGAAAAAGGATGAGGTTGACCCTCAGAATCCTTCTGATGAATTAGATAATCAATAAATGTTGTAAAGAGTGCTTCGCTGAAGCACTCTTTTTTTCATGATTAAACAAATATATGGTATTATGTTTTCAGTAAAGAAGAGAATAATCTGAAAAGTGAGTGATAGATTTGATTTTCGTATTTGATGTAGGAAATACCAATATTGTTTTAGGTGTATATGATGGTGAGGAGCTTAAATATCATTGGCGTGTTGAAACAAATAGAAACCGCACGGAAGATGAGTTTGGAATGAACATTAAAGCTTTGTTTGATCATGCAGGACTCTCTTTTTCAGACATTGACGGGATCATTATTTCTTCAGTTGTTCCACCAATCATGTTTGCGCTTGAAAGAATGTGCCTAAAGTATTTTCACATTAAGCCGTTTGTGGTTGGACCAGGGATTAAAACAGGTCTGAATATTAAATATGAAAACCCTAGAGAAGTTGGCGCTGACCGAATCGTCAATGCTGTTGCTGCCATTCATGAGTATGGCAGTCCGCTAATTATCGTCGATTTTGGAACAGCGACAACCTATTGTTACGTGAATGAGGAACGTCAATACATGGGTGGTGCTATTGCTCCAGGAGTGGGTATTTCAACGGAGGCGTTGTATTCACGGGCTTCAAAACTGCCGAGGATAGAAATTGCCAGACCTGAAGGGGTAATCGGGAAAAATACAGTGGCAGCAATGCAGGCAGGAATTGTTTATGGATATGTCGGTCAAGTAGAAGGAATTGTCAAGCGGATGATGGAGCAAGGGGATAAAAAGCCAACCGTTATTGCGACAGGGGGTTTAGCAAATTTAATTGCTCAAGAATCAACCATAATTGATATTGTTGATCCATTTTTAACTTTAAAAGGTTTACAGCTTATCTATAAAAGGAACATAGGACAACCTAAGGAATAACAGCTAGAAAGGGGTTTACCAATGAAAGATTATCTTGTTAAAGCACTTGCATATGATGGAAATATTCGAGCCTTTGCCGTTCGAACAACAGAAACTGTTACTGAGGCACAAAGACGCCATCAGACATGGCGGACAGCTTCTGCTGCATTGGGCAGGACGTTGACCGCAGGAGTAATAATGGGGGCAATGCTCAAAGGTGAAGATAAATTAACGATAAAAATTAATGGCGGCGGCCCACTAGGACCGATTGTTGTCGATAGTAATGCCAAAGGGGAAGTTCGAGGCTATGTAACTAACCCAGAGGTGGATTTCGAATCGAATGAACACGGAAAGCTTGATGTCCGTCGTGCCGTTGGAACAGACGGTGTGTTAGCTGTCGTCAAAGATACAGGATTGCGTGATTTTTTTTCTGGACAAGTACCGCTAGTATCTGGTGAATTAGGTGAGGATTTTACTTATTATTTTGCTACTTCTGAGCAGGTTCCGTCTTCCGTCGGTGTAGGTGTTCTAGTGAACCCAGATGATACGATCCTAGCAGCAGGCGGATTTATTTTTCAATTAATGCCGGGCACACCAGAGCCAATCATTTCAAAAATGGAGGAACGGTTAAAAACGATTGAGCCAATCTCTAAATTAATTGAACGTGGACTAACACCAGAGCAAATTCTCGAAGAGCTTTTTGGAAAAGAGCAGGTAAAGGTGTTAGAAACGATGCCGGTGGGGTTTGTCTGTAATTGCTCTAAAGAACGGTTTGCAAATGCCATTGTCGGCTTAGGAGCGGCAGAGATTACGGCAATGATTGAAGAAGATGGTCAGGCCGAGGCACATTGTCATTTTTGCAATGAGAAATACCTTTTTACAAGTGAGGAATTAGAAGAGCTAAAAAAGGAAGCAAAATAACAGGTGCTTCGCTTTCTGATTGGGGGAGAGAGGTTGGGAAGGAAGCAGCTTTGGCTGGTGATTGCGGCCCTGATATTGATGAATTGCCTTACGATCGCTTTTTTTCTTTCAAAGGCAAATACAGCAGGTAGTACCTTAGGAAATGAAGAGACAGTAGCTACCATTGGAAAAAAGACGATTTTGCGGCAAGATTGGCTTTATGAGCTGGAATCTAGGTATGGAAAAGATGTCTTAAAGGAAATGGTTGACCAAAAGGTCATTGAAGAAATGGCGGCAAAATATCATATTAACGTATCCAGCCAGGATGTCGACCGCGAATTTAGAATGCTGCAATCCACCGCGAATTCATTTACTAAACAAAATAGTAAGAATGAAAAAAAGTGGAAGGAACAAATCCGCAGTAACCTTTTGTTAGAGGAACTATTAACAAAAGATGTTGAAATTTCAACCGGTGAACTGGAAAGCTATTATCAGAAAAATAGAGACCTTTTTGATTTACCATCTGCTTATCATTTATCACATATTGTTGTCCCTACACAGGAAGAGGCAGACAAAGCGATGCAAGAGTTGGCCCAAGGCTCTAATTTTTCAACCTTAGCCATGGAACGATCCATTGATGAGTTTTCTGCTAATGAGGGCGGAGATATTGGTTATATGAGTGTGGGGGATGAGCGGTATCCCGGTCAATATATTGAAGTAGCTAAAGAACTAAAGATAGGTGCCTACAGTATGCCTGTTAAAGTAAAAGAAGGCTATGCTATCCTTAAGCTAGGCGGAAAGATCCGTGGGAAGAAATATTCTTTTGAAGATGTAAAAGAGCAAATTCGCCGGCAAATCGCTCTTGAACAAATGAAATCACCGGCTTCTGCAACTACCTTTTGGGATGATGCGAAGGTCGAATGGTTCTATGGTCATAAAGGGAACTAAAGCACAGGATACAAATCTGTGCTTTTTTTAAATAGCAAGTGTATAAATGTTTAAATATTGTAAAAATACGCAAACAAAACGATTGACAAACCTAGTATAGAACTGGTAAATTTAATGATATAAATCCAATCAATTTACTCGGAATAGGGGTGCTCTTAATGGTTCGTGTTGCAAATTCAGTTGCCGAATTAGTCGGCCAAACGCCAATTGTTAAATTAAACAGATTAGTAGATGAAAATAGTGCTGAGGTTTATTTAAAACTAGAATATTTTAACCCAGGCAGCAGTGTAAAGGATCGTATCGCTTTAGCTATGATTGAAGCGGCAGAAGAGCAAGGGTTAATCAAACCAGGTGTCGATACCATTATTGAGCCTACAAGCGGAAATACTGGAATTGGGCTTGCGATGATTGCTGCAGCAAAAGGTTACAAAGCCGTGTTTGTTATGCCTGAAACGATGAGTTTGGAAAGACGGAACCTCCTTCGTGCTTATGGTGCTGAACTAGTATTAACACCTGGTCCAGCGGGTATGAAGGGTGCGATTGCTAAGGCTGAAGAGCTTGTTAAGGAACATGGCTATTTCTTGCCGCAACAATTTAAAAACCAAGCAAACCCTGAAGTTCATAGAAGAACAACAGGTAAAGAAATTGCTGAACAAATGGAACAATTAGATGCATTTGTTTCTGGAATTGGTACCGGAGGAACAATCTCAGGTGCAGGAAGTGTTCTTCGCGAAACATTCCCTGAAATTAAAATCTATGCAATTGAACCAACAGATTCACCAGTTCTTTCAGGTGGTGCTCCTGGTCCACATAAACTTCAAGGTCTTGGTGCAGGATTTGTTCCTGAAACTTTAAATACTGACATTTATGATGAAGTGATCCAAGTTGGTACCGAAGAAGCTTTTGCCGCGTCAAGACGTGCAGCAAGAGAAGAAGGAATTCTTGGAGGAATTTCTTCAGGAGCAGCAATTCACGCAGCATTAGAAGTTGCTAAGAAATTAGGTAAAGGTAAAAAGGTACTAGCAATTATTCCTGATAATGGCGAACGTTATTTAAGTACCGTACTTTACCAATACGATGCTGAATAATAATTAATGAGTGGCGTCGGCTTTGCCGATGCTTCTTTTTTTTGTAAACCATTTAGAATTTCATGTATGATAAGGGGAGTAAAAAAGGCTGGATAGGAGGAAAAGGTATGAATACATCTCAAGAACTCATCCAATGTGGACCATATACCTTGGATTGTAGTAAAAAGACCATGATTATGGGCATTTTAAATGCAACTCCAGATTCCTTTTCGGATGGCGGGAAATTCAACCAGGTTGAATTGGCTGTTAAACGAGCAAAAGAAATGGTGGCAAATGGTGCGGATATAATTGATATCGGCGGGGAATCGACACGGCCAGGCTTTGCAGCCGTACCTGCTGAGGAAGAGCTCGAGAGGGTGATTCCGATCATAAGGGCAATTTCTGAACAAGTGCAAGTTCCGATCTCGATTGATACGTATAAAGCTGAAGTGGCGAAGCAGTCAATAGAAGCTGGAGCTCATATCATCAATGATGTATGGGGGGCAAAAGCAGATGAAAAGATGGGACAAGTGGCAGCTGACTACGGTGTTCCGATTGTACTTATGCATAATCGTCAGGAGAGAAACTACCAGGTATTTATGAGAGATGTTATCAATGACCTCTATGAAAGTATAGCCATCGTTAAAAAGGCGGGAGTGAAGGATGAACAGATTATCCTCGACCCTGGTATCGGTTTTGCTAGGGATTATAAAGAAAATCTGCTAACCATGCAGAATTTAGATACGTTTGTTAAGTTAGGTTATCCCGTGTTATTAGGAACTTCCAAAAAATCGATGATTGGACAAGCATTAGATCTCCCTGTTCATGAAAGAATGGAAGGTACAGGAGCAACCGTCTGTTTCGGAATCCAAAAGGGCTGCCATATAGTCCGTGTTCACGATGTGAAAGAAATGAGCAGAATGGCTAAAATGATGGATGCCCTGATGGGAAAGGGTGAAACGATTGGATAAAATCTACGTCAATAGAATGGAGTTTTACGGGTACCATGGTGTGTTTTCAGAAGAGACTCGGTTGGGACAGCGTTTTGCCGTCGACTTATCAGTTGCTATTGATTTAAAAAAGGCAGGCGAAACGGATAATCTGGAATTCTCAGTGAATTATGCGGAACTATACCAAGTTTGCAAAGAGATAATGGAGGGTCCACCTTTTAAATTAGTCGAGGCAGTGGCAGAGAGAATTGCAGCAGGTGTGCTGACAGGCTTCCCGCTTATATCTGAAGTAACTGTTAAAGTGATTAAACCAGATCCGCCCATTCCAGGTCATTACCGCTCCGTTGCAGTAGAAATTACAAGGAGAAGATAAAAGTGGAAAACACAGCATTTATTGCCCTTGGCTCGAACATGGGAAACCGTTATGATAATATAACGAAGGCGATCAAAAGATTAACAAGTTATTCTGGAATTCATTTGGTAAATTACTCCTCTATTTATGAGACGGATCCGATTGGCTATGAAGACCAAGATTTATTTTTGAATATGGTAATTGAGATTCAGACGGCCTTTAGTTCAATGGATTTATTAGATTTATGTTTAGAAATCGAATTAGAACTTGGAAGAAAAAGGGAGATAATATGGGGTCCGCGGACAATAGACCTTGACATTCTTACCTTTAACCAAGAAAATATTCAAAGCGAGAAGCTTATTGTTCCACATCCAAGGATGTTAGAGCGAGCGTTTGTAATTATTCCACTTTTAGAAATCTATCAGGACAAGAAATGTTCGGAGATAAATAAATTACTCAAGGCATCATTAGAAGAATTACCAAATAAAGAAGGAGTCCGAATATGGAAGCGGAAAAATGGGGAAGACGTATTCGAGCCTATCGGAAGTTAAAGGGCTTTACACAAGAAGGTTTTTCGAAGGAACTAGGTGTATCCGTATCGATTTTAGGCGAAATTGAAAGAGGAAACCGCCTTCCTGCCACTGATTTACTGGAAAGGATTGCGAATTCTTTAAAAATCACAATAGATGACTTAAAGCCGAAAGACTTATAAAGCTGGCGCTGCTCTAGATTGTAGTCTAAGTAAAACTCATGAATCATTACAAGAAGAATTGGAGGTGGATTCATGTTAAAGATTGGCGATATTGAAATGAAGAATCCAGTAGTCCTGGCCCCGATGGCCGGAGTATGTAACTCGGCATTCCGTTTAACGGTAAAAGAGTTCGGTGCTGGTTTGGTTTGTGCAGAGATGGTAAGTGATAAAGGGATCGTTCTTAAAAATGAGAAAACAATGAATATGCTTTATATCGATGAGCGTGAAAAACCGTTAAGCTTGCAAATCTTTGGTGGTGAGAAAGAAACACTAGTCCAAGCGGCTAAATTTGTTGATCAGAATACCAACGCTGATATTATTGATATTAATATGGGTTGTCCTGTTCCAAAAATTACAAAATGTGATGCTGGGGCGAAGTGGCTGCTTGACCCAAATAAAATTTACGAGATGGTTTCTGCGGTGGTAGCGGAGGTCGAAAAACCTGTAACTGTAAAAATGCGGATGGGCTGGGATGATGAGCATATTTTTGCCGTAAAAAATGCTCAGGCCGTAGAACGTGCAGGAGGAAAGGCTGTTTCCTTGCATGGTCGAACGCGTGTTCAGATGTATGAGGGAAAAGCTAACTGGGATATTATTCGTGAAGTAAAGCAAAACCTTAATATTCCGCTAATAGGAAATGGTGATATTTTGACACCGCAAGATGCCAAGCGTATGCTTGAAGAAACTGGTGTAGATGGGGTAATGATCGGAAGAGCGGCTTTAGGTGACCCGTGGATGATCTACCGCACCGTTCAATATTTAGAAACGGGTATTTTAATGCCTCAACCAACGGTTAGTGAAAAGATTGATGTATGCATCCTTCATCTTGACCGCTTAATCGCGCTAAAAGATGAATATATTGCGGTTCGTGAAATGCGCAAGCATGCAGCCTGGTATTTAAAAGGGGTGCGCGGCAACGCTAAAGTTCGTAATGCTATTAATGAATGTGAGACTAGAAATCAATTAGTAACAGTATTAAATGAATTGGTCACAGAAGTGGAAGCATTAGAACAAAGTCAGTTAATTGTAGGATAAACTTGTCACTTAAAGTGTCTTTTCTATACTAATTTGGATGCTGCCAGTGAAAAAACTGGCAGTTTTTATTTTATTAACATCTTTTTTGATGTCTGAAAGTATAAGTTTGTGTAAAATAATAAAGTATGTAGAAAAATGGGATCGCCTTATTTATAGCATTTTACATAATAAAAGATTATTGGAGTGAATATTATGAGTCAGGAAGATTTAAATGACCAATTAATGGTCAGACGTGAAAAAATGAATACCATGCGTGAAAATGGTTTAGATCCATTCGGAAAACGTTTTGACCGCTCACACAACACAAAGGAATTAGTTGAGCAATATGCTGAATTAGAAAAAGAAGAGCTAGAAGCAAAAAATGTTGCTGTTTCTTTAGCAGGCCGTATTATGACAAAGCGCGGAAAAGGAAAAGCGGGCTTTGCACATCTTCAAGATTTAACAGGTCAAATTCAAGTCTATGTTCGCCAAGATGCAGTCGGCGAGGAAAACTATAAACTATTCGATTCTTCAGATCTTGGAGACATCATTGGAGTAACTGGTACATTATTTAAAACAAAAGTAGGCGAACTATCTGTTAAAGTAGAAGACTTTGTGTTTTTAACAAAAGCGTTACGCCCGCTCCCTGATAAATTCCATGGACTAAAAGATGTTGAACAGCGCTACCGTCAACGTTATTTAGACTTAATTATGAGTCAAGAAAGTAAGGCAACTTTTATTTCAAGAAGCCGTATTATTCAATCAATGCGCCGTTATTTAGATGACCACGGCTATTTAGAAGTTGAAACACCAATGATGCATTCTATCGCTGGTGGAGCATCTGCACGTCCATTCATAACACACCACAACGCTCTTGATATGCCATTATTTATGAGGATTGCGATTGAGCTCCACTTAAAACGCTTGATTGTCGGCGGTCTAGAAAAGGTTTATGAAATTGGCCGTGTTTTCCGGAATGAAGGTGTCTCTACCCGTCACAATCCTGAATTCACAATGATTGAACTTTATGAGGCTTATGCAGATTACCGTGATATCATGAGTTTGACGGAAAATCTAATTGCTCATATTGCTCAAGAAGTAGTTGGTTCAACGACTGTCCAATATGGCGATTATGAGGTAGACCTTAAACCTGAGTGGAAAAGACTTCACATGGTAGATGCTATCAAAGAATACACTGGTGCAGACTTCTGGAACGAGATGAGTGTAGAAGAAGCTCGTGAGCTTGCAAAAGAACACGGTGTTGAAATTAATAACAACATGCTTTATGGTCATATTGTTAATGAATTCTTCGAGCAAAAAGTAGAGGAAAAGTTAATTCAGCCTACTTTTATTTACGGGCATCCAGTAGAGATCTCGCCGCTTGCGAAGAAAAATGATGAGGACCCAAGATTCACAGACCGTTTTGAATTATTCATTGTCGCTCGTGAACATGCGAACGCATTTACAGAGCTGAATGATCCGATTGATCAAAGAGAACGGTTTGAAGCGCAATTAAAAGAACGTGAACAAGGAAATGACGAAGCCCATATGATGGATGACGACTTCGTTGAAGCTTTAGAATATGGTATGCCGCCTACAGGAGGATTAGGAATTGGAATAGACCGCTTAGTTATGCTGCTTACTAATTCCCCATCTATCCGTGACGTACTATTATTCCCGCTTATGCGTCATAAATAGTCTTTTAAAAAAGTGCCATTTCATTGGCACTTTTTTTTATGACGAAGCCTATGAAGAGTTTGAATATTATTACTTTGGAAATTTGGAGAAAAAATAATAAAATACTATTGCACCTAATCTCGAATGGTGGTATATTAATATCTGTTGCTGCGAGGCAATGGTGGTTATCAAAAAAAGAATTTAAAAAGTTGTTGACATTCTATTGATAACTTGGTAAGATAATAAAGTCGCTTTAAGGCGATTGAGTAATTGATCTTTGAAAACTAAACAAACAAAATCGTGCAAACAAACAATAAATTTTAGTTTCTTTTTAAGAAACTAAGCCAACGTAACAAATGAGCTAATCAACTTTCTTGGAGAGTTTGATCCTGGCTCAGGACGAACG
>NZ_VEED01000026.1 GCF_007678255.1 Bacillus sp. X1(2014)
AAAAAATAAATCAGCTGCTTAACATTGTTTTTCATCAGGAATGAATTTACACATAATAATGGGCTTGACTCGTTTCGGGTTAAATAAGGGAAGGTTTTCCGTTTACGCAAGGAAAAATATACCATTTTGGAATTTTTCGAGTGAATAGGCGGAATCTCTCCGTCTATTTAAGCCTTTTTAAATAATAATTACGAATTAAGGGGAATATCTCCGTCTATTTATCTGCTCGGGTGCTTGACCTGATCCACCAACCGTTAAGTGCGGACCTCTGATCCTAAATGTGGGAATCAGTTGAAATATGAAAGCATCCGAAATTGGGACCTTTACAACATCTGTGCGGCTGTTTTTTTATTTTCAGCTTATTATTAAACCTTTTAGGAGATTTTTGTTAATATAAAAGGTGTTGTAAAGTTTTTTCGTTTTTAAACGAAACTTTTCTGTGATCGATACGTATTATCGGTTAGCAGCAATGGAGCTGAGGTAACTTAATGGATGCAATAGTAAAAAAGAGAATAAAACAAGTCATCAAGGGAGATCAGGATGCCTTTGGTGAAATTGTTGAATTATATAAAAACAGTATTTATCAACTTTGTTTTCGCATGCTTGGTAATCGCCATGAAGCTGAGGATATTGCACAGGAAGCTTTTATCCGTGCCTATGTTAATATCAAATCCTTTAACCAAGATTTGAAATTTTCAACCTGGCTGTTCAGGATTGCCACCAACCTGTGTATTGACCGAATGCGTAAAAAGAAACCAGATCATTACTTAGATGCTGAAGTTGCAGGGACAGAGGGCTTAACAATGTACTCACAGATCCCTTCCAACACCCCGCTGCCTGAGACAGAGCTAGAAAGTTTAGAACTGCAGGAAACCGTTCAGAAAGAGATCTTAAAACTGCCTGACAAATATCGGTCAGCAATTGTTTTAAAATATATGGAAGAGCTCTCTTTAAATGAAATCAGTGAAATACTTGATTTACCCCTGGGAACAGTTAAAACAAGAATTCACAGGGGCCGGGAAGCACTAAGACAACAATTACGATATGTATGATGAGAGGTGAAACTGTCAATGTGTCCAGAGCAAATCATCGAACTAATGCATGAATACTTAGATGAAGAAATTACACCCGAACATGAACGAACCCTAAGAGAACACCTCCAAAGTTGTAAAGATTGTGAATCGTTATTTAATGAATTAAAAAAGACGATTGCTTTTGTGAAAAGCGTCTCGTATATGCAAGCGCCTGATGATTTTACCGCTAATGTATTGGCGCGTTTACCAAAAGAGAAGAAAAAGATTTGGATGCAGCGCTGGGTAAAAAACCATCCCATGCTTGCAGCTGCCTCATTATTTTTCATATTAATGATGGGCAGTCTCTTTTCTACTTGGAATGAAGATCGCGAGTTTTCTGTTACAAAGCAAAAAAACTTAGTCGTTCAAAATAATACGGTTATCGTTCCTAAAGGTGAAACGGTCAAAGGCGATGTAATCGTCCGAAATGGCAAATTGAAAATTGAAGGCGAAGTCCAAGGTGATGTAACCGTCATAAATGGAGAAAAGTATTTGGCTTCTGCAGGACATGTAACGGGGCAGATTGATGAAGTAAATGAAGTGTTTGATTGGATTTGGTATCATATTAAAAAGACTACAAATGATGTTGTTCAAATTTTTGAAGAGCAACCAGAAACTAAATAAAAAACAAATCACTCTAGCTGAGTGATTTGTTTTTTTACAGAGATACATATAATAGGTACAAGTGGTATTTATGATATAATAAATAGATTGTATTTTATGTGTAATTAAGAAAATTACGGAGGAAGAACAATGCCGTTTGCTGATTTCGAAATATGGAAGTATTTAGCTAGTATTGTTGATATTGTCCTCGTATGGTATGTCATTTACAAGTTGATCAATGTGATTAGAGGAACGAAGGCCGTTCAATTACTAAAAGGCATTCTCGTTATTCTTATAGGCAGAGTTGTCAGCGAGTTTCTAGGCTTCCAAACGTTGAGCTGGATGATGGAACAGGCGATAACATACGGGTTTCTTGCGATTATTATCATTTTCCAACCAGAACTCAGAAGAGCCCTTGAACAATTAGGCAGGGGGAAGTTCTTCTCGAGAAGCAGTACGGTGGATGATGAGGATCCGGAAAAAGCAGTTGAAGCGATTGTCAAGGCAACCGATTATATGGCAAAGCGCCGTATTGGAGCGTTAATCTCAATTGAAAGAGAAACAGGAATGGGCGATTACATAGAAACTGGTATCCAGTTAAATTCAAATATCTCCTCAGAATTGCTCATTAATATCTTTATCCCGAATACACCGCTTCATGATGGAGCTGTTATTATTCAGAAAAATAATGTCGCTGCGGCCGCCTGCTATCTTCCTTTATCAGAAAGCCCGTTTATATCGAAGGAGTTAGGAACGAGGCACAGGGCAGCATTAGGGATTAGCGAAGTTACTGATAGTTTAACTGTCGTTGTGTCGGAAGAGACCGGTAATATTTCACTTACCAAGAATGGGGAACTTCACCGCTCAATCAAACTTGATGAATTAAAAGAATTACTTACGAGTGAATTATTAGTTAATATCAAACCGAAACAAGCTTCTTCAGCTCGTTGGAACTGGAGGGGGAAAAATAATGGATAAATGGATGGATAATCCCTGGTTTATTAAAATACTTGCGTTGCTATTAGCTGTTCTTCTCTATTCTTCGGTCCCGCATACAGGGAAAAAGATAACGGATGTGAATGTTCCGGGAGAACAATCCACCGCAACGATTACAAATATCCCTGTTAATGTTTATTATGATACGGAAAATTTAGTCGTGTCTGGGATTCCAAGTAATGTTGAAATCACCTTAAAGGGTCCACTGACGCACATCCAGACTGCAAAGGCATTAAAAAACTTTGAAGTGTATGTAGATTTAACAAAAGCCAAAGTTGGAAAACAGAAGGTGAAAGTAAAGGTTAGAAATCTGTCAGATAAATTAACAGCAACCGTGAAACCAAGCAGTGTGACTGTTTCTGTCCAAGAGAAAATCACCAAGGAATTTAAGGTAGAGGCAGAATTTAATAAGAATCAAATAGATGAGGGGTATTCAGCTGGTACACCCGTTGTTGAACCTAATAAGGTAAAGATTACCGGTGCAAAAAATATCGTCGACCGGATTAGCTATGTTAAGGCAACTCTTGAGACAAGAAATAAACTAAAAGAAACGATTACTGATGAAGCCGACATTCAGGTACTTGACAAAGATTTGAATAAGTTAAATGTTCAAGTGGAACCTGATACAGTGGAAATTACAATTCCAGTTAAAAGCAACACGAAGACTGTACCAATCAATATTGTTAGAAATGGAACTGCCCCAGAGGGAGTGACAATTGAATCGATTGAAATCGATAAAAAAGAAGCAACCGTCTACGGGAGTGAGAGTGTTCTTAATAATACTGAAAAAGTGCGTGTGGAAGTAGATCTTAGTAAAATTACCGATAATACCACACTGACATTGCCTGTCATCATTTCGAATGGTATTACCAAGGTGACTCCGCAAACGGTGAAAGCAACGGTTGTGGTCAAAAAGGAAGAAGAAAAAACCCTTTCGGATGTACCTGTTACCATTAAAGGATTATCCGAGGAATATGAGGCAACCATTAATGATCCTGAAAATCAGTTGATTGATATCCTTGTTAATGGCCCCGCTTCTAAGGTTACTCGGGTTAAACCTGAAGACTTTAATGTCTTTATTGATGTGTCTAACCTTGAAGAAGGCGATCATGAAGTAGACATACATGTTGACGGTCCTTCTGCTGTAGAATGGAAACCAACTAAATCATCAGCGAAAATTACAATCCATAAAATTAATGCATAATATCCAGCAATACACATGTTGAAGGAGAGATTTATATAATGGGAAAATATTTCGGTACCGATGGGGTACGTGGAGTAGCAAATAGTGAATTAACACCGGAAATGGCTTTTAAATTAGGACGCTATGGCGGATATGTTTTAACAAAGGATAAGGATCGTCCCAAAGTCCTCATCGGACGTGATACCCGTATATCTGGACATATGCTAGAAGGAGCCCTGGTGGCAGGGTTACTATCTATTGGTGCGGAAGTTATGCGTTTGGGGGTTATTTCTACTCCAGGTGTTTCATTCTTAACAAAAGCCTTAGGTGCCCAAGCAGGTGTCATGATTTCTGCTTCACATAATCCAGTGGCCGATAATGGAATCAAATTTTTTGGCCCAGATGGCTTTAAACTTTCCGATGAGCAGGAGTTAGAAATTGAGGAACTTATTGATATGCCAGAAGATCAACTGCCTCGACCAGTCGGATCAGAACTTGGGCAAGTCATGGATTATTTCGAAGGCGGTCAAAAATACCTGCAATACTTGAAAAATAGTGTCGATGAAGATTTTTCAGGAATCCATATTGCTTTAGATTGTGCGCATGGGGCGACGTCATCGTTAGCCGCACATTTATTTGCCGATTTGGATGCGGATCTCTCAACCATGGGAGCGTCTCCGAATGGTTTAAATATCAATGCGGGTGTCGGATCCACACACCCTGAAGCATTAGCCGCTCTAGTTAAAGAAAAAGGTGCAGATGTTGGTCTTTCCTTTGACGGCGATGGTGACCGCTTAATTGCTATCGATGAAAATGGTTCAATCGTGGATGGCGACCAAATCATGTATATTTGTGGTAAATATTTAAAGGAACAAGGTCGCTTAAAACATGGAACCATTGTTTCAACCGTTATGAGCAATCTCGGCTTTTATAAAGCACTAGAAGCACATGGGATCCATAGTGTACCTACGGCTGTGGGTGACCGTTATGTTGTTGAAGAAATGAAGAAAAATGGTTTTAATCTTGGCGGAGAACAATCGGGTCATATTATCTTCCTAGACTATAACACCACTGGAGATGGCTTATTATCAGGGCTGCAGTTAGTCAATATTATGAAGGTTACTGGGAAGAAGTTATCTGAACTGGCTGGTGAAATGAAGAAATTCCCGCAAAAGCTTGTCAATGTAAGAGTTACTGACAAGCATCATGTAACCGATAATGAAAGGGTTAAAGAGGTTATCGAGCAGGTTGAAGCTGAAATGGCTGGAGACGGTAGAATTCTCGTACGACCATCTGGTACAGAACCGCTTGTCCGTGTTATGGCAGAAGCACCAACAGAGGAATTATGTGAATCCTACGTCAACCGAATAGTCGCAGTTGTTAAGGAAGAAATGGAATTAAAAGAAGAATAGAACCCATATAATATGCATAAGGGAACGGTCTCCTTCCTTTATGCATATTTTATTATGTAGGAATGATGGCGAATTCCTGTTTTTGGTTGACGGGGACACGTAATCATAGTAGTATTAATTTGCTTTGTTTTCTTCAAAGCCAAATACTGCATAATTTTAACGAAAGGTGGGCAGTGAGAGAATTTTATTTTTAAAAAAAAAGCGCCTGGACTAACCTAATGTGGTGGGTTAGTTGACGAGGAGGAGGAGTATCGAATGTTCGGCGGATACCTCCCGGTTGGAGACGCACAACCGAAAATTTCTTCTTTAAAACACAGAGGCAACTTTGTGCACAAAGAGATGAAAATGCGCATACTAACAGTAATGTTTTCAGGCAGGTATAGACAGATACCTAATAAAACAGAGATAAGGGGGCAAGCATTAGCCTCCAAAGCATTCTTGCCCCCTATATCAGGGAGGAATTAGAAAATGTGTGGAATCGTAGGATATATTGGAATTAATGATACAAAAGAAATTTTATTAAAAGGTTTAGAAAAGCTTGAGTATAGAGGTTATGATTCAGCAGGCATAGCTGTTATGAACGAAAATGGGGTTCATGTTTTTAAGGAAAAAGGTCGTATAGCTGATTTACGTCAAATCGTTGATGAAAATATCGCGGCAAATATGGGAATTGGTCATACACGTTGGGCAACACATGGTGTTCCTAGTAAGGTAAATTCTCATCCTCATCAAAGCGCATCTGGTCGGTTTACTCTTGTTCATAACGGAGTCATTGAGAACTATGACCTCCTAAAGCGCGAATATTTAGCGGATGTCACGTTTACTAGCGAAACAGATACAGAAGTTATTGTTCAAATGATTGAATTATTTGTCCAAGAAGGATTAGAGGTAATAGAGGCATTCCGTAAAACACTCACGCTGTTACACGGTTCCTATGCGCTTGCATTATTAGATGCACAAGATAATAAAACCATTTATGTGGCGAAAAATAAAAGTCCGCTGCTAGTCGGGTTAGGGAATGACTTTAATGTTATTGCCAGCGATGCGATGGCTATGCTTCAAGTAACGAATCAGTACCTTGAATTAATGGACAAAGAAATTGTTCTTGTTTCACAGGATAAAGTGATCGTTCAAAATCTAAACGGTGATATCATCACTCGCAAGCCATATACTGCAGAACTTGATGCAAGTGACATTGAAAAGGGTACGTACCCGCATTATATGTTAAAAGAGATTGATGAACAGCCGCTAGTAATGCGTAAAATTATTCAAACGTATCAAAATACTCAGGGTGAATTAACTATTGCTGAGGATATCATTAAAGCCGTGAATGAAGCAGACCGGATCTACATTGTTGCTGCGGGAACCTCTTATCATGCAGGACTTGTCGGTAAGCAGTTCATTGAAAATATTGCTAAAATTCCTGTTGAAGTTCATATTGCAAGTGAATTTGTTTACAATATGCCGCTTCTAACGAAAAAGCCGTTGTTTATTTTCATTTCACAAAGTGGAGAAACAGCCGACAGCCGCGCCGTGCTTGTTAAAGTGAAAGAAATGGGTTACCCAACTTTAACAATTACCAACGTTCCAGGTTCAACACTTTCTCGTGAAGCGGATTATACACTCTTGCTTCATGCAGGACCTGAAATTGCCGTTGCTTCTTCTAAAGCATATACTGCACAACTAGCAGTACTGGCCATTCTTGCTGAAGTAACAGCAAAGAGCCAAAACATTCCTGTTGATATGGATCTAGTTCACGAACTAGGAATTATTGCAAATGCCATGGAAGTACTTTGTGACTCAAAAGAGTTGATTGAGCATATTTCAAGAGAATTTTTATCAGTAACAAGAAATGCATTCTTCATTGGCCGCGGTGTTGACTATTATGTTGGCTTAGAAGGTGCATTGAAGCTGAAAGAAATTTCTTATATCCAAGCTGAGGGCTTTGCAGGTGGAGAATTAAAGCACGGAACGATTGCCTTAATCGAAGAGGGTACACCAGTAATCGCTCTTGCCACCCAAGAAAGTGTAAACCTAAGTATCCGTGGAAATGTGAAAGAGGTTGCTGCACGTGGAGCAAGCACTTGTATCATTTCAATGAACGGCTTAAATATGGACGAAGATAGCTTTGTAATCCCAGAAGTCCATGAATTATTAACACCACTTATCTCTGTTATACCAATGCAATTAATTGCTTACTACGCAGCTCTGCACCGTGATTGCGACGTTGATAAACCGCGTAACCTTGCGAAATCGGTAACAGTTGAGTAAAAAGACTGTCCTAAGAAACTGTTAAAATGAAAAATCTGATCAAGTAAGACTCAATCCGAAATAGGATTGGGTCTTTTTATTTTGTAATAAGGAATGCATCGAAGAACAAGGACTTACCATGTCGGTTACAAGGGTTTCTGAGCGGCATAACCACTTGTTTTTTGAGAAAAACTAACTTTGTCATAATAAAGGTGACAAAGTTAGTTTTCCTCTTTATTGAAAGCAGTGGGTTCGTCCTTTACCATGAATAAGGTAAGATAATATGAAGGGATGTGGGCACATGGCTCAATCTAATATAAAAGTAGCTGTTCAGAAGTTTGGTAATTTCTTAAGTTCGATGGTTATGCCAAATATATCGGCTTTCATAGCGTGGGGCTTAATTACGGCACTATTTATTCCTACAGGATTTTTTCCAAATGAAAACCTTTCCAAATTAGTGGGCCCAATGGTTACCTACCTGCTTCCGCTATTAATCGGATATACAGGCGGAAAGCTTGTACACGATCAACGCGGGGGTGTCGTTGGGGCGATTGTGACAATGGGTGTTATTGTAGGCGCAGATATCCCAATGTTTCTTGGCGCTATGATCATGGGGCCGCTCGGCGGTTATGTTATTAAGAAATTCGATCAGCTGATTGAAGGTAAAGTCAAAGCTGGTTTTGAAATGCTTGTGAACAATTTTTCGGCAGGGATATTGGGCGGATTCTTTGCTATTTTAGCCTTTTTAGCCATAGGTCCGGCCGTTACCACATTTACTGGCTGGCTTGTTACGGGTGTCGATTGGTTATTGGCAACAGGACTTTTGCCATTGACAAGTATCATAATCGAACCTGCAAAAGTATTGTTTTTAAATAATGCAATCAACCATGGTGTTCTATCACCAATCGGTTTGGAGCAGGCGAAAACAACAGGTAAATCCATACTGTTTCTTCTTGAAGCAAACCCTGGTCCTGGAATTGGTGTTCTCTTGGCCTATTGTATCTTTGGAAAAGGAAATGCAAGAAGATCGGCACCAGGCGCTGCAATCATTCAGTTTTTTGGCGGGATTCATGAAATTTACTTTCCATACATTTTAATGCGTCCGATGTTGTTCTTTGCTGTCATCTTGGGGGGAATGAGCGGAGTATTCACCTTAATGCTGTTAGGCGGAGGATTATCTGCTCCAGCATCGCCAGGTAGTATTCTTGCTATTATGGCTGTTACTCCGCCACATGCAAGTACTTATTTAGCGAATATTGCTGGTGTCCTAGTAGCTGGAATTGTATCCTTTGTTCTTTCATCATTTATTTTAAAAACAGGTAAGCAAAAAGATGAAGATCTTGAAGATGCAGCAAGAAAAATGCAAGAAATGAAAGGTAAGAAAAGCTCTGTTGCTAATGTTTTCGCTGCTAATGATGGAAAACTCCCAGAACAGGTAAGCAGGATTATCTTCGCTTGTGATGCCGGAATGGGGTCAAGTGCAATGGGTGCGTCTCTTCTTCGGAAAAAGGTTAAGGAAGCAGGGATGAATATTTCAGTTACCAATATGGCGATTAGTAACCTGCCTTCTGATGCCCAAATTGTTATAACGCAGGAGGAATTGACACCTAGAGCTCAGAAACAAGTACCACATGCTTTTCATATTTCAGTTGATAATTTCCTATCAAGCCCGGAATATGATAAATTAATCAATCGGTTAAAAAATCCTGAAACAGCTGAGCTGCAGGAAATCGTTGAAGACGCAGAAGCAGTTGTTCCAAGTGGTGATCCGCATACAGATGATGCTTTGCTTCGTGAAGAAAATATTTTTCTCAATCAGGAATTTGCGTCGAAAGAAGAGGCGATTCGTTTTGCGGGTCGAGCACTAGTCAAGGCGGGATATGTGAAGGAAAGCTACATTGATGCCATGATTGACCGAGATGAAATGACCTCTACGTATATGGGCAATGATGTTGCGATTCCACACGGTACTGAAGAAGCGAAAAAGGATGTTTTGAATTCTGGGTTTACTGTTTTACAAGTACCAAATGGTGTAGATTTTGATGGGCAAAAGGTAAGGCTGATTTTCGGTATTGCTGGGAAAGATGGTACACACCTTGAAATTTTATCTGGAATTGCCGTCACTTGTTCTGATATGGCTAACATAGAAAAACTGGTTGAGGCCAAATCTGCAACAGAAATCATGGATATTTTAAATGATAAATAATAAATAGTTCTCATATAACGACTAGAAAAGCAGCAGATGCCGCTTTTCTAGTCACTTTTTCCTCGTGTACTTTTAATCAGAAACGAGTTGATTGCATGTATATAACTTCTAGGGAAAAAGCAATCATTGAATTAATCGTTAAAACATCAGGTAAGCATACCGTTGCGTCGATTGCAACATACTTAAACGTAAGCGGGCGAACGGTCCAACGCGATTTAAAAGCAGTAGAAAAAATTCTTGAGACATTTGATCTCCATTTAATGCGAAATATGGAGAAGGGATTTGCCATTGAGGGGAAGAACGAACAAGTTTTTCGCCTATTCCAATTTTTAATGGGGAATAATTCAGTCGATCAAACACCGCAAGAAAAAAAACTACAGCTTCTAATAACTTTGGTCCAAGAGGAATCCTACAAGATTCAAGTATTATCAAGTACCATTGGTGTCAGTACTACAACTTTGACAGCTTATTTAGATGAATTAGAAGATTGGCTTGGTCGTTTTAATGTGCAAATGACAAGAAAACGAGGTGTGGGGGTCGATATGATCGGCTCAGAGTCATCTAAGCGGAAAGCCCTAGCAAGTTATATTCTGCTTCATTTTAATGAAGAACTGATAGAGAGATTATTTTTGTTGGAAAATGGTAAGTATGATCAGAGAAATATTTTACATTACTTTCTACCCGACTATCTTCTTGCCATAGAGCGGTTAGTAAATACTATTTTTAGTAATTCGCAACTGCGGCTTGCCGATAGTGATTATATTGGGCTTATCGTACATATATGTATTACCATGCAAAGGACAGAGGACTTCTTTTTATTAAAGGAGGATGTAGAATTCTCCGATGATTTAACAAATGAGTATCGGCTAATAATGGAAATTTGTAAGGAACTGGAAGAGATCTTCTCGGTCAAGTTCACTAAAGAGGATTTCATCTATTTAGCCGTAATCCTTAAGGGTTCCAAACTTCAGGCAGCGGATGAGGCTCCCTATGACAGTATTGGTCTTAGCAAATTGGTTAGAGCCCTTATAAAGGATGTCTCATCCCAGCTGCATGTTGATTTAACTAATGACTTTTCATTGTATCAAGGACTACTGGCTCACATGGAACCATCTCTTTATCGAATCAAACAACAAATAGGCTTATTTAACCCTTTAAAAGAGGAAATAATGCGGAAGTATCCGTTATTGTTTCTAGCGGTAAAAAATAGTGTAGAAAAGCAGTTGAAAAGGATTGATTCCTTCCCTGATGATGAAATTGCCTTTATTGTCATGCATTTTGGATCGGCGCTTGTTTTAAGGGAAGAAAAGTTACCAATCCATGCATTGGTGGTTTGTCCGACCGGTATCGGAACCTCTAAAATGCTCGCAAGCAGAGTGAAAAAGGAGATTCCAGGAATTGATCAGATAGAAATCAAATCTATCAAGGAAATTACGCAAAAAGATCAAATAAAAGACTATGATTTGATTATTTCAACTGTGAACCTTCCGTTTATAGACATAGATTATATTTTAGTTTCCCCCCTTTTAACAGAGGAAAATATAGAGGCGATTCGGCAATTCTTGCGCCAAAATATTGATGCCCTAACGGAGAAAAAACGATACCTAGGATCTTCACCAAAAGAATCTTTTTCAGCTGATGAAGGAACAAAAGCAGACATTACCGAAGTCTTGCAACAGTTAAAAGATGTCCACCAAAGCATAGAGGCCGTCCTAACAAATTTCTGTGTCAATCGGATGCCTGAAGTAAATAACCATGAAAAGATTATTGAAAGAATGGTATATACGGCTGAGAAGGAAAAACTGTTAACAAATGGTGAAGATGTACTGACCTCATTAAAAGAGCGAGAAAATAAAGGCGGACTCGGAATACCAGAAACAGGAATGGCCCTTTTCCACTGCAGGAATAAACATGTTCAGACGCTTATTTTTAGGATTGCGCATTTGGAGCAGCCTTTGCTTGTAAGAGGAATGGATGGGAAGGATATGTTTATTAAAAATTTGCTGTTAATGTTGGCACCTGAGGGATTAGCGGTTAAAGAGCAGGAAATAGTAAGTTTGATAAGTACAAGTTTAATTGAAAATAAGGAAGCTATCCAGATTTTTTCATCAGCGAATGAAGAGATGATCCGGGAGAGATTAGAGACGGTCTTTTTGGACTATCTTCATACAAATATTATTAAGGAATGATAAAAATGAAATTAGCAGTCCATTTTGGAGCAGGAAATATTGGAAGAGGATTTATTGGCGCACTTTTTTCACAGTCCGGCTATCATGTTACCTTTGTTGATATCGCCGAGCAAATCATAAACCAGTTAAATGAGGAAAAGCAATATCAAGTAAAATTGGCAACCGATCAACAAGAAAGTACGATGGTTGAAAATGTTTCCGGATTGAATAATTTGATACAGGAAAAAGAGGTAGTGGAAGCGATCAGCAAGGCCACTTATCTCACGACGGCAATAGGGCCCAATATTTTGCCGCATATTGCCCCTTTAATGGCGAAAGGAATAGCCGAACGAGTTAAATCAAACGATGAGAAGTTATATGTGATTGCCTGTGAAAATCAAATTTCAGCAACAGACTTGTTAAAGGGCTATATATTTGACCATCTAGATGAAGAAACAAAGGAAAATTTAGCAGGAAAAGTCTATTTCTTTAATTCTGCCGTTGACCGGATTGTACCGATTCAGAACAATCAGGGCTCACTCGATGTGCTGGTTGAAACCTATTATGAATGGGTTGTGGAAACAAGTGAGAGCATCCCGCCTGTTGAAGGAATGAAGATTGTCGCTGATCTTGCTCCATTTATTGAAAGAAAGCTTTTTACCGTGAATACTGGCCATGCCACCATTGCCTATCTTGGCTATCTAGGAAATAAGGAAACAATTGATCAAGCGTTAGCAGATGAAGACATTCTGAATCAAGTTCGAGCAACTCTTGGAGAGACCGGTGCTTATTTAATTAAACAATATGGTTTAAATTCTGATGAACACCAGCAATATATTGATAAGATTATTCATCGCTTTAAGAATGCGCATTTAAATGATGCAGTGACAAGGGTAGCCCGTGGGCCTCTGCGTAAACTAGGACCAAATGATCGTTTTGTAAAACCGGCTACGGAAGCGGCCAAAGCAGGCCTTTCTTTCACAAATCTTGCAAAGGCGATTGCATCTGCCTTACGTTTCGATTATCAAGAAGATCAAGAAGCGGTGAAACTTCAAGCGATGATTCAGGACAAAGGACTACCGACAGTTCTGAACGAAGTATGCGGGCTGGATGAAAATAGTGAAATTTCTAACGAGGTAATTAGACAGTACAATTTGCTCAAGAATTAATACAAGGGTCAGTCCCCCACTGCGTTAAAGCAGCGGGGGACTGACCCTTTTCCAAAGGATAATATTTAATAAAATGGGGGATTTTAATATAGTCAATCATAATTTCTTTGGAAGGATGTTTAATATGGAGAAAAAACTCTTAAATTTACTTACATCTTTATGTTTTATTTCCGTGCCATTTTTATTTAAAGGATCAAAAATGAGAGAAACTCTCGTCATTTTTTTCTCAAAAGGAGTATTAGCTACTCTTATTGATGCGTATGTAGTTGGAACAAAAAGAGTTGCATATCCAGTTCGTCCTTTTCCGAAGATTTTTAAAACGAACATTATTTATGACATACTATTTTTCCCAATTTTAAGTGTGATCTGGGTCAAGATTTCTTACAACGATAAATTTTGGAAAATACTATTGAAAAGTTTAATATTTAGTGTTCCTATGAGTATTGGTCAATGGTATATGGAAAGGAATACAAAGTTATTTAAATGGGGAAAATGGACAGTCTTCCATACTTTTGGCAGTGTGAATTTTACATTATTTACGATTAGAGGTTTTGTTGGATTACTAAAAATATTGGATAAATTCAAGGGCAATCAAAAGGTAATTGAATAATAGGGTAATCACGGTGGTCGAATGAAAAAGTGTGAACTGGGTATTTTTTATAAAACGGATCAAATTTTTATTGACAAATCAATTAGTTTATGATATAATATTTATCCATTGACAATGGGTATATTTCTATCATAAAATAAACTCCTAGCAGAGCTATGCTAGGAGTTTTTCTGTTTAATAAGGGACTATGAAGGGGGAAACTGTTTGCAAACTAGGAAGGAAAGCTTGACCGCAATAGTTAGCTGCTTTGCCAGGGGTTATCATGCATCTAACAGTAGAGATCCGATCTTTAATGACTTTATTGCTCATTCACTTTTAAAAGAAGAGGAAAAACAGTTAATTTCCACCAACTGGGCTAACGCAATTGCCTTCTTTGATCAAGAAAAAAGCGAAACATTGGAAACCTTTGATGAAAAGTTAAAGTGGGTGATGAACAACCAGACCATTCCCCAATTAGTCAGCCGGGCAAGATATGCAGAAGATGGACTTAGGTCTGCAATCGAACATGGGTTTAAACAGTATGTCATTCTCGGTGCAGGTTTCGATACCTTTGCATTAAGGCAAGAAAAGCTTCCAGAGGATTTTATTATTTATGAAGTTGACCATCCTGCAACCCAAGCTTTTAAGATAAACCGTCTCCAGGAAAGGGGCATTGATATACCCAAAAATGTTAGATTTGTCCCCGTAGATTTTAGAAGTGATTCTCTTCGTGCAGAACTGAAGAAAAGCGGCTTTGATGAACAACAATATACTTATTTTAGCCTGCTGGGCGTGGTAATGTACCTAGCTAAAAAGGATTTCTACCATTTACTATCTTCTATGGCGGAAATGTCCGCAAATGGGAGTTCATTTATCTTTGACTACCTCGATGATACTGCTTTTAATGAAAGACTAGCCTCTAAGAAACTAACCCAAATGAGACAAATTACAGACCAAACGGGTGAACCCATGATTACCGGCTTCGATCCGTTTGAACTAGACTTGGAATTGCAGGACTGCCAGATGTTACTCTATGAAAATCTCTCTCCAGCTAATATTGAGGAGATGTATTTTAAGGGGAGAGAAGATGGATTACATGCCTTTGATCATTTTCATTTTGCCCATCTCGTTGTGAATAAATAGGTCGAATCCCGACGGCACCGCATAGACCTCCTAGCGGTGCTTTTTGCTATTATTTCCATTTTTTTGCGGCGATTTGATACAATCAAGGAGGAGAATAGGGAGGAGTATTATAATGTTTAAAATTTTTATAATTGAGGATGACAAACAGTTAGTGAACTTGCTGAAAGAGCATTTACATAAATTTGGGTATGATACGAGGTCTGTTGAAAAGTTTGATACGGTCCGTGGGGAATTTGAGAAATTTGAACCACACCTTGTTTTATTGGATGTGAATTTGCCGAAATATGATGGTTATTATTGGTGTAGGCAAATTCGCAGTGTTTCAACTTGTCCGATTCTCTTTATTTCCGCTCGAGAAGGGAAGATGGACCAAGTGATGGCACTAGAAAATGGAGCGGATGATTATATCACGAAACCTTTTGATTATGAAATTGTTACGGCGAAAATAAATAGTCACTTGCGAAGAGCTTATGGAGATTATGCTAGTGCGCATAATGAGCGGACGACCTCAGTGGAAGGTCTAATTTTGGATGTTGAACGGCTGCGGCTAACTTTAAATGAACAGGAAGTTGATCTGAGCCATACGGAAGCCAAAATTTTAGATGAGCTAATGAAAAAAGTAGAACGAGTTGTCAGCCGTGATCGGCTTTTAGAGAAAATTTGGGACGATCAAGCCTTCGTGGATGATAATACTTTGAATGTGTACGTAACACGAGTTCGGAAAAAATTAGCTGCCTTGTTTATTGATGATGCCCTTCAAACGGTTCGCGGTCAAGGGTATCGGCTCGTTCCGAACTGGAGGAATATGTGATGAGGCTTTTTTTTCGGGAACAGCTGGCATTGATTCTCTTTTATTTTCTTCAAATGGTCGTGATAACGTGCATTTATTGGCTTGACGGCTATCGTCATTTATCGATAAGTCTTTATGCAGCATTCCTAAGTACATGCCTTCTAATTGGTTATCTCTTTTTTCGATACATCACGAATCGCTCGTTCTACCAGCGCATGGAAAAACAGCTGACCTCCATGGAGGATTTTACAAGCAATGTACAGCAAAGCCCACTGGCCGAGAGCTTACAGCAGCTTTTGAAAAGCCAATTCCGTCACTATAAAACAGACCTTCATAATTATAAATACAAACTGGAGGGTTATATTCAGTTTATCAATCAATGGGTGCATCAAATGAAGACCCCTTTGTCTGTTATTCATTTAATTGTCCAGGATGACGATGATTCCCGGTCCAACGCGATTAGGGATGAGCTGGATCGTCTTAAAAAGGGATTGGACATGGTTTTATACACAGCACGTTTAGATACTTTTGAACGCGATTTTTATGTGGAGACCCTAAATTTGCAAACCATTGCCCGTTCTGTGACCTCCAGCCAGAAACGGTTATTTATTCGGAAGCGAGTGTTCCCAGTGATAGAAATCGATGGGGGTCTTCGTGTGGCGTCAGATGAAAAATGGTTGTCCTTTGCAATTACCCAGTTGATGATCAATGCCCTGCGCTATACCGTCGAGGAGAATCGTAAAATTTACTTTCATGGCTACAAGCGTGGAATAAAAACAGTTTTAGAAATCCGTGATGAAGGAGTCGGGATTCCCCCAAGCGACTTACCCCGTGTCTTTGATCCCTACTTTACAGGTGAAAATGGCCGTAACTTTCAAGAATCCACCGGAATGGGCCTCCATCTCGTCAAGCAAATCTGCGAAAAACTCGGTCATCACATCGAAATCGAATCCATCGTCAATCAAGGAACAACCGTCCGGATCATGTTCTAGGTCATTTAAGGTGTTACTTTAGATGTCAGGCACCGTCCGTGGACACTCCCCTTTTTTGTCTTTCTGGGGTGGACAATCGGATGTTTGTCGTTTTAAACCTTACAGATTTGTAAGCTAACTGTAAGTTAACGACATAGCTCCGGGTGTGGTTTTCTAGCTACAATGAGGATACAAAAGAAACAAGGAGTGAAAACGGATGTCGATTTTAGATGTAAGGCATTTAGAGAAAATTTATGAAGGTAAAGTTGCTCATAAAGCAATTGAAAATATAAACTTTACGATTGAAAAAGGTGAGTTTGTTGGAATTATGGGGCCGTCTGGCAGTGGGAAAACCACACTCTTAAACCTTATTGCCACAATCGACCGGCCAACAGCCGGGGACATCTTTATTAATGGGAAAAACCCCCATGTTCTAAATCGAAAAGAAACTGCTCTATTTAGACGCCATGAGCTAGGATTTGTTTTTCAACATTTTAATTTACTAGATACGTTAACAGTAGAGGAAAATATCGTTCTACCGCTCACACTTGATGGTGAAAGTGTAAAGGAAATGGATCTGAAACTCAATCAGGTAGCTAAAAAATTAGGGATTGACCAAATTCTGAAAAAACGCACCTATGAAATTTCTGGTGGACAAATGCAGCGGACGGCCATCGCTCGTGCAATCATTCATCAGCCAGCCCTTATTTTGGCGGATGAACCAACAGGGAACCTGGATTCAAAATCAGCAAAGGATGTCATGGAGACACTGACTGCAATCAATAAGGAAGATGGCGCTACCGCATTAATGGTCACACATGATGCAGTCGCCGCAAGCTATTGTCACCGTGTCATTTTTATTAAGGATGGACAACTCTATAACGAAATCTACCGCGGTGATAACCGCCAGGCATTCTTCCAAAAGATTATTGATATGCTTGCATTGTTAGGAGGGGACAGCCGTGACCTTTCCACAGTTCGTTTATAGAAATGTGGTCCGCAATAAACGGACCTACGCAGCCTATTTCTTAAGTAGCGCCTTTTCGGTCATGATCTTTTTTATTTATGCCATGTTTATCTTTCATCCTGATATAAAAAAGGCTGTCACTTCGGTGTTAGCTGCTCAATTAATGACGGCTGCTGAAGTGATTATGTACGTGTTTTCCTTCCTATTTGTACTATACTCTGTCAGCACGTTTCTAAAATCACGGAAACGCGAATTTGGAATTTTAATGATGCATGGCATGACGAAAGGTCAATTAAATAGTATGGTTTTTTTAGAGAATATGATAATTGGGGTTGGAGCAATTGTCATAGGGATTGGAGCCGGAATGATCACAGGGAAACTCTTCCTTATGATTGGTTCCAAAATGATCGGAATCCCACCATTGCCATTTTATTTGTCTGACAAAGCGCTCATGCTAACTGTTGGTGCCTTTTTAATCCTTTTTCTTAGCATTTCGTTATTTACAACCATTCTTGTCAGAGTAAATAAATTAATTGATTTATTTCTAGCAGCGGAAAAGCCGAAAAAAGAACCTAAAGTATCGGTCTTCTTTTCAATTTTCTCAGCTATTTTGCTCATTACCAGTTATTACTTAGCAGCAACAGCAACCATGATGACACTAATTTTTCGAATACTGCCAGTCATTGGAATGACGATTATTGGAACCTATTTCTTCTATACACAGCTATCGGTATGGGTTACAAAACTACTTCAAAAAAATCGTTTCTTGTTTTGGAAAAAAACGAATTTAGTGACGATCTCCAGTTTGGCTTATCGTTTGAAGGATAATGCGCGGATGTTTTTCATGGTAACGATTGTTTCAACTGTGGCATTTTGTGCAGTAGGGACACTTGCATCGATGAATGTAATGATTAAGCAACTCGACGTAGAATTTCCCGCTGAAATTAGTTATCTTGCAAAAGATGAACAACCGATCCACCAGCAAAATTTACAGCAAATCGAAGCGGAATTAAAGGATAAGAAAATCAATTATACGACTAATCAGATCCTGATTAAATATGTAGCTGTTGCTTCTTCGACAGATAAATATGCACGCGAAAAAATCCCGATGGTTTCTTTCTCAGATTATAAAAAAATTGCATCAGCAGCTGGATACGAATTTAATGAAAAGCGGCTTGTCGGAAATGAGACGCTAGAAATGCGTACATCGATTTTTAGTAACTTGGAGGAAATTACCTATACCTTAAAACAGGATCAGATAAGACTTACTCATGACCAAGCAACTAAACACATCGTTTTTCCCAACCAGTTGCTTCATAGTCAGGGGATCGTAGTCAGTGATGAGTTATTTGACAGGCTTACACCCGTTAATACCGAAATCTTTACGGGCTTTTACACAAAGGAACTTAAAAAAACAACAGGGATGGCAGAAAATCTAGTCACGAACGGTACCGCGATGTCGTTAGAACATGTTCCTTACTCGATGACGGTCAGTGGAACTTTATACGAAATACAAATGGGTATGTATAAGATGATGTTGTTCGTTGCTTTATTAATTGGGGCTGTATTCTTTATCGCGGCAGGAAGCTTTCTATATTTCAGGCTCTATGCAGATTTGGATTACGACCGGCGCCAATATCTGACCATTACAAAGGTAGGGTTAACCGATCGTGAACTAAATAAAATTGTTACTCAGCAGCTTGCCTTGCTTTTTTTCGTGCCAATTGTAGTAGCCTTTGTTCATAGTGGGTTTGCCTTTATGGCCTTGCAAAGCTTTTATAAATTATCTATCGCAAAAGATATGATCATCGTTCTGGCTGGTTTCTTTCTGGCACAATTCATTTATTTCTTTTTAATTCGTTACCGTTATTTACGAAACCTGAAAAAATCATTAATCTAGAACAAAACCCATCTGACTTTCTATAAATCAGATGGGTTTTGTTCGGTATAATCACTATCGGGTGTCAGGCACCATTACCCGTTATTCCTTTCGTAAAGGGAGGACAATTCTCACGACCGTCCCTTTGTTCACTTCGCTTTCATATTCTATTGCTCCGTTTAACTCACGGATAATTTTGTTGGTTACCATGCTGCCTAATCCTGTGCCCTTCGTTTTTGTCGTATAAAAAGGCAGGCCAATTTGTTTTAACTGATCAGGGGTCATTCCTTTTCCATTATCTTTGATTTTAATCTCCACCGTATTTTTAAAATAGTCAGCATGCAATTCAATCTTAATGGTTCCTCGATTAGAAATAGATTCGATCCCATTTTTGATTACATTCATGATTGCTTGCTTTAAATGGGCTTCATCGCCACTTACATAAAATGGTTCTTTATTTACAAAGTCGATAATGACATTAGAATAAGCAGCCAGAGGACCCATTAATTGTACACAGTCCCTAATCACATCGTTGATTGAAATCCTTGAAATTTGAAATGGTTCAGGCTTTGCGACCTTCAAATAGTTGGTAATAATATTGTTTGTACGATCTAGTTCTTCCATAATTAAGGACGAGAATTCTCTAAATTTCTTATCTGTTGTATCTGTACTTAAAAATTGAATAAACCCTCGGATGGTTGCAAGGGGGTTTCTAATTTCATGGGCAATGGAAGCAGCAAGCTGGCCAACCATCGTCAACTTATCAAGATAAACCATTTCCTCAAATTGCTTATTAATTTTTACTAATTTTTCAATCACGAAAATTAAGGATATACTTGTAAAAAATAAGGCAATAAAATAAATGAAATAAAAGGGCAATTTTAAAAAGTTGATACTTAAATATAGGATGGTGATATAAACAATGAAATAACAAACAACGGCCAGTGCCCCTGCCGCAAGTTTAGAATGTGATTTAAGGAAAGTCCTTCTGAAAACAAGGGCGCTTACGAAAGCGGCAATGGATACCAGGATCCCAGTTATGAAGAATTTTCCTCCAATTATATAGCGCACGATACATACACTTATTAAAACGATGCTTCCGGGAAGCCAACCGCCATACAATGTCAGGATGAGGATGGCACACATCCTTAAATCAAAATGGGTAGCGCCTAAGGTTTCAATAGGATAAACCATGCAGAAAAGTGCACCAAAGGAACCGATTAAACCATATATCACTTTTTGTTTTAATGAAAAAGGAACTTTCGATTGAAAGGGAAAAAATAAATTTGCATTAAAAGTAAAAGATAATAAGATCGTGATGTTAACTAACAGTGGTTTGATTAAAGTGATCAAGAAACATCCTCCAAAATAATAAATGATACGATTCCACATATATCCTTCCCTGGTATAGTGATAAACTTTCAACACATACAATCATACAGCAGATTACATAAGTGGTGAGTTCATTTTATAAAAAATCTGGTGCGGATTCCGCTGAGAAGAATGTATATTTTGTCAACAATCGATATTCAGAAAATTCTTGACACGATTTCATCCCAGATGTTATTATTTCCCTCTGCGACTCAAGATAGATTAGGGGGGAAACGGTTGATTCATTTACAAAACATTAGCAAATCCTTCAAGGTTGCCAAGCGCCAATCTGGCTTTCGGCAAGCGGCCAAAGCGCTTATTTATCGAGAACATACAATCATTGACGCACTCAAGGAAATCTCATTTTCTATTCATCCTGGTGAAATCGTCGGCTACATTGGGCCAAATGGGGCGGGGAAATCGACGACAATCAAAATAATGAGCGGCATACTGGTGCCTGACACCGGGAGTTGCATAATTATGGGCTATAATCCATGGAAGGACCGTGTTCAGTATGTGAAGAATATTGGCGTCGTCTTCGGCCAACGCTCACAGTTATGGTGGGATGTTCCAGTAATTGATTCCTTTGAACTGTTACAAGACATATACAAGGTCCCACAACAAGAATATCAAACTACGCTCAACCTACTCATTGAAACGCTCGAGCTGCAACCCATCATTCATTCACCCGTCCGTCAACTAAGCTTAGGGCAGCGGATGCGTTGTGAAATAGCAGCTTCTCTTCTACATAATCCCAAAATCTTGTTTTTAGACGAACCAACCATCGGGTTGGATGCTGCCTCTAAAATCGCGGTCCGCCAATTTATCAAAACAATTAATAAAGAGAAGGGAGTCACGGTTATCCTTACTACCCACGATATGAATGATATCGAGGCATTGGCCAACAGGGTTATCCTAATTGGAAAAGGCAGTTTATTATACGACGGTCAGTTAGAGGAATTAAGGAAACAATTTGGTTCCCAGAAAACAATCACTGCTGATTTCCGCAAAAGCTCCCAACTTAATGAAATTCAAGGGGCAACTGTGCTCTCGCGGTCACCGGAACGGTTGGTCCTCAGCATTGATACAGAGCAAGTGAACACATCAGAAATCATTACCCAATTGTCCAATAAACTTGAGTTAATTGATGTTTCGATTGAATCGCAGCCAATCGAGGAAATTATCCTCCAACTTTATAAGGAGTACCAAATATGAGGGTATATCTATCTGTTTTGAAACTTCGTATAAACATCGGCATGCAGTACCGGACAGCGGCATTGGCGGGAATAGCTACTCAGTTTTTCTGGGGTTTTATCACAATCATGGTTTTTGAGGCCTTTTATGAACATGCTGCCAATACACCACCGATTTCCTTTAAGGAATTAATCACATACATCTGGCTGCAACAGGCCTTCCTTGTCTTTATTACGATGTGGTTTCGTGATAACGAGTTATTTGATCTGATTACAAGTGGAAATATTGCTTACGAACTTTGCCGGCCTTGTGAACTATATGGGTTCTGGTTTGCGAAGCTGCTTGCCCAGCGATTGTCGAGTGCTTTTTTGCGCTGTTTTCCAATCTTGATAATCTCATTTTTTTTACCAAAACCATATAATATGACCCTGCCCCCAAGTTTCCCTGTCTTTCTATTATTCTTAAGCGCACTCATTCTAGGTTTACTTTTGTTAGTATCTATCTCGATGTTTTTATATATTTCCGTATTTGTAACCTTGTCCCCGATGGGATCACTGTTAGTATTTAGTGTCCTCGGTGAATTTTTTGCTGGATTAATTATTCCTGTACCTCTCATGCCCGATTGGCTGCAAAAAGTGGCGAATGTCCTTCCATTTCGCTGGACGGCAGATTTTCCATTCAGGGTTTATTCCGGGCACATCCCACCGCATGACGATATCAGTGGAATCATCATTCAACTGATTTATCTAGTGGGCCTTGTTTGGTTAGGAAGAGCAGCCCTCAATCGTGTATTAAGGAAAGTTGTTGTCCAAGGAGGTTAACTCAAGGTGAGAATATATATTAAGTATCTGTTGATTCACTTTAAATCACAAATGCAATACCGGACATCTTTTTGGTTATTATCATTAGGGCAATTTTGTATCCCTTTTACGGTCTTTGCAGGTCTGTACTTTTTATTCGAACAGTTTGGGCAAATAAAAGGATGGCAATTCTTTGAGGTGGCGCTTTGTTTTGGGATCATTCATATGGCTTTTGTGTTGAGTGAATGTTTCGCGCGCGGTTTTGATAGCTTTTCTAATCTGGTCCGAAATGGTGAATTTGACCGATTACTTGTCCGCCCACGAAGTACGTTTATCCAAGTTCTCGGGTCCAAATTCGAGTTTACAAGATTTGGCCGCCTTATTCAAAGTGAGGTTGTATTGATCTGGGCCTTGGCCAATCTCAACATTGAATGGAATGTCGTAAGAGCGGTCACCTTACTGCTAATGATTGTTAGTGGAGTGCTTATTTTTACTGGAATCTATATTCTAGCTGCCACCTTATGTTTCTGGACGATTGAAGGTCTTGAGGTAGTCAACATTTTTACCGATGGCGGAAGGGAAATGGCGCAATATCCATTAAATATTTACCAAAAATGGGTGGCTCGTTTTTTTACGTTTGTGATTCCATTTGGAACAGTAAATTATCTGCCGCTATTGTATATTTTAGGTAAGAATAGTGGGAATGAAATCTATTACCTACTCACCCCGATAGCCGGCAGCTTGTTTATTCTTCCGTGTCTTCTTGTTTGGCAATATGGCGTAAAACATTATCGCTCCACGGGTTCCTGATTTAGGAGCCCGTCTGCTTGTTATTGGAGAAATTGCAGTGGAATGTCACTTATGGTATATTGGAATAAAAATGACCAAAAAACTAAAATGGTCAGTGGAGGTTGACATGGCAACCGATCGAAGAAAGCTGATTGTAGAAGCAGCAACTAAGTCTTTTTCCTTGTTTGGCTATAAAGCAACAACGATGGATCAAGTCGCAAAGTTGGCTAATGTAGGGAAAGGGACGATTTACACCTTTTTTAAAAATAAGGAAGAATTATTTGAAGAAATTATTTCCACTTTGGTCAAGGAAATGATTGCGGAAGCAGAATCAGTTATCCAACCAGATTTGCCCTTTACAGAAAACGTGCATCGGGCTCTTTATCGTTTATTAGAATTTCGCTCCCAGCACCAGTTGATGATTAAACTAGTTCAAGAGGAAACGGAAATGGGGACATTAGCGGTTTCGGAAATGCTGCAGCATGTGGAGGATGAAATTATTGCTTATTTGAAGCAGAAAATGGATGCGGCCATTGCGAAAGGGGCCATCCCGGCAGCCAATACTGAAATTACCAGCTATCTTCTGTTAAAAATGTATATTGCCTTGGTTTCAGATTGGGAGAAGCATCATCAACCGTTAAGCTCTGATCAAATTGCGGAAATTATGAAGGTATTTTTAGTAAAAGGTTTGTCAACGTAAAAAGCGCATTTAGGATTAGAGGGTTCTCACTTATCGGTTGGGGGATCAGGTTAAGTAACCGAGCTGGTAAATAGACGGAAGAATTCCGCTTAATTCGTAATTATTATTAAAAAAGGCTTATATAGACGGAGAGATTCCGTCTATTTACTCGAAAAACGTGAAAAGGGGAGATTTAGCTTTGCATAAGCGGAAAATCTCCCCTTATTTACCCCGAAATGAGCTCCATTCTACATTTAACCGGAAAATCTCCGTTTATTTTACTTTTGCTGGTTATTCGATTAAGGACAAGACATCTTGTTTAAAGAAGAGTGAATTCCAAGAGAACCTCATTACGGTGAGGTTTTAAATAAATAAGGTTTTTGTATTCCTAATAAAGAAACTCGCACAATGGCGAGTTTTACTTTTCTAAATACCAATACGACTGTCATTTGGCATATCCTTTAAGAAAAGCACTTTGCGTCTGAGCCCATTAGTGTGTACAAGTCTTTTTTCAAATGGACGCGCAAATCTGTTTTTATTTTATAAGATAAATATTCTTAGAAGCTGTGGCCATTTTTGGCGTTATCTTACGACTGCCAGTAAGTTCTTCCATTAAGCTTAAAAATGTTCCAAAAAGATAATTGACCACGGATCCGGCCAGTATTCCAAATCCTAGTGCTGTTAAGAAATAGGCAGAATTGTAACCGCTTGCAAATTGGCCTAACAAAATAAGAATGATTCCTAAACTGCTTCCAAAGATAGCTGTTCTTTTAAATGTGAATATACTCTTTAAGTGTTTTTCCTGCATCATCATCAACCCCTTGTAAGAATATTCTATCAATTGTCACAAATTTGTCAAACTCTTTTTGAAAAAATTATTTTTATAAATTTATGTGTTGACTTCTGCTTCAAGTGGTCAAATTGATAACGGGGCCTAATAGATTAGGCCCCAGGCACTATTTCTTTGCTAGGTTTTCTTGGGCCATTTTTACCAATTCGCGGACCATGCTGCCGCCCAGCCTGCCGCCTACTTTCCCAGCTTGCTCTGAGGTGAGTTGGCCATTATAACCTTTTTTCAATGGAACCCCTACCTCTTCGGCTGCTTCAAATTTTGCATCCTCTGGGTTTCCGGTATTTGCGACTTTTGCCTTCAACGCATCTAAGCCAGTTCGCGCTTCGGGAACAAGGATTTTATTTCTTCTTCTCGCCATTAAAATCCCTCCTTTACGTTAGGATTACCTGAATGTAAAAAATAATCAACAATCACTGGAAAAACCCATATTAATCCAGTATAATAATTGATAATAAATTCGGAAAAATCAATGATAAAGAGAGTAGTTATCTAAGATGATCCAGCGATTCAGGGGTGGTGAGAGCCTGAAGCAGAATAGATAATGAAGCGCACTTTTGAGATGCATGCCTGAAACTTTGCAGTAGGGTATGCCGGAGGATCCTCCGTTACAAAGGAAAGCTGGTTCTTAATTGAACAATTAGAGTGGTACCGCGGGATTTTAAACTCTCGTCTCTTTTAGTAGAGACGGGAGTTTTTTGCATTTATATAAAGAAAATAGGAGGTCAAATCTAATGAATTTTAAACAAGAGTTGGCATCAATCTTATCTGACTTGCTTGGGGAAGAGATGTCACTGAAAGACTTGGAACTGATGATCGAAAAACCAAAGAACTCAGAGCACGGGGATTTAGCCTTTCCTTGCTTTACGTTAGCGAAACTAAAAAGAAAATCGCCCAATCTGATTGCTGAAGAATTATGTGGAAAAATTCAATCGCCCATTTTTGAAAAAGTGACTGTGGTGGGGGCGTATCTTAATTTCTTTTTAAACAAAAAGACAGCTTCCGAAAAGGTAATTGGAGATATCTTTACACAAAAGGGGAAGTACGGTGCACATGCATTCGGGAACGGTGGGGCTGTTACAATTGATATGTCCTCCCCTAATATTGCTAAACCCTTCTCGATGGGGCACTTGCGTTCAACGGTAATCGGTAATTCCCTCGCACTAATTGTTGAGAAATGCGGTTATAAGCCAATTAAGATAAATCATCTTGGTGACTGGGGTACGCAGTTTGGCAAGTTAATCACGGCTTATCAATTATGGGGAGATGCTGATAAGGTAAAAGCAAATCCGATTAAGGAATTATTGTCCCTTTATATTAAATTTCACCAAGAAGCGGAGAACAATCCTTCTCTTGAAGATCAAGGGCGCAGTTGGTTTAAGAAGCTGGAAGATGGAGACGAACAAGCTTTAGCGCTTTGGAAATGGTTCCGGGATGAGTCATTAAAAGAGTTTTCAAGAATATATGAGTTAATGAACGTACAATTTGACTCGTATGCAGGTGAAGCATTTTATAACGACAAAATGGGCCGCGTGGTTCAACTCCTGGAAAAACAACACTTACTGGTTGAATCGGAACAGGCACAAGTGGTTGAACTGACCGAAGAACAGCTGCCGCCATGCCTGATTAAAAAGTCCGATGGGGCAACCCTGTATGCAACCCGTGATTTAGCCGCGGCTCTTTATCGACAGGAGGAATATCAATTCGTCCAATCCTTATATGTGGTAGGCCATGAACAAAGTCTTCATTTTAAGCAGTTAATCGCTGTGTTGGCCAAGATGGGCTATGATTGGTCGAAACAAATGCACCATATTCCATTTGGCATGATGCTAAAAGACGGAAAGAAAATGTCGACGAGAAAAGGGAAGGTTGTTTTATTAGAAGAAGTTTTAAATGAATCGATTGCAATGGCTCGACATAATATTGAAGAGAAAAATCCTAATCTCTCAAATAAAGATGAAGTAGCCAAACAAGTGGGTGTTGGCGCGGTTATTTTCCATGACTTAAAGAATAACCGAATGAACGATATTGAATTTTCGTTAGAAGAGATGCTCCGCTTTGAAGGAGAAACAGGTCCTTATGTCCAATATACCTATGCACGGGCTTGTTCTATTTTACGAAAAGCCGCTGGTATGCCCCAGTTTAGCGCTGCAACCTACATCAACTCATGGGAGAAGGAATGGAAGGTAACCAGCCTCTTAATGGAATTTGCACCTGCAGTTCAAAGAGCCTGTGTCAACTTTGACCCGTCCCAAGTGGCAAAATATATTATTGACCTGGCACAAGCGTTCAATAAATATTATGCTGAAATAAAAATCCTGGAGGATAGCGTTGAACAGCAGGCGCGGTTAGCACTGGTCTATGCAGTAACGGAAGTTTTAAAAGAGGGGTTACGATTATTAGGATTGGAAGCCCCAGATGAAATGTAGGATAATCAATTTGAATTTCAGCAAGCAAACAAAAGGGAGGCAAAAAAATGAGTGAATTAATATTTAAGCATTTTGAGCTTACAAGAGGAAAATTTGTTAACTTTGTAAGGGATTTAGAAGAAGGGACCGCGGGTATTCAGCCAAATGGATTTAATAATACGATCCATTGGCATGTGGGTCACGTTCTTACAGTTGCTGAGCAATTTATGTTTGGTTTTCCGAAAAAATCAACCCAGCTCCCAGCCAACTATATGCAGTTATTTGCCACAGGAACAAGCCCAGCTGCCTGGGAAGGGGATGTTCCTTCCGTTCAGGAATTAATCATTCAGTTGCAGGACCAATTAGCACGGATTAAAGAAATTCCAGTGGAGAGCTTTAACCAAAGGCTAAAAACTCCATTCCTTGGTCAAGAAACCTTTGGTGAATTAGCCAATTTTGCGCTTTTCCATGAGGGGATTCATTTAGGACAAATGCAGGCAATGAAGCGAATCATTATAGCGAAAACAAATTAGTTTAAAAAATATTAGTGTGAAAGCGTGGGGTCCTATAAGGGCTACATGCTTTTTTTACCTTCACAGGATATTTTTCTTCATTAATCGGACTAATTAGGAAAAGACTATGTAATGATACTTTGGTATTCTTGCGGAAATTCGAATATCCGTCAAAAATAAAACACTTCATATAAAAAGGGTGTTGTGTTAAAATCAATCGGTAATTCTACTTCAAATGTGGTGGGTGAATCAATTGCTCTCTTCTTTTAAGAGATTCTTAATCGGCCGGCCGTTAAAATCAACGGAACTAGGCGAACAAAAATTAAATATCCTGAAGGCTTTAGCCATTCTTTCCTCCGATGCCTTGTCATCTGTGGCCTACGGGACTGAACAAATTCTGATAGTTTTAGCAACGGTAAGCGTGATTGCCTATTGGTATTCGGTTCCGATTGCAGTTGGAGTGTTATTTCTATTAGCTGCGCTAATTCTATCCTACCGGCAAATTATTTATTCCTATCCCCATGGCGGCGGGGCATATATTGTTTCGAAAGAGAATATCGGTGAGAAAGCGGGATTAATCGCGGGGGGATCCCTTTTAGTTGATTACATATTGACAGTAGCGGTAAGTGTTTCTGCGGGCACAGATGCGATAACATCTGCCTTCCCAACTTTACACCAGCATACCGTTGGAATTGCTTGTGTTCTGGTAGTCTTTATTACCATTCTCAATCTGCGTGGTATAACAGAGTCAGCATCCATCTTAGCTTACCCTGTCTATTTATTTGTTGTAGCGTTATTTATTTTAATTGGTGTCGGTCTTTTTAAGATTATGACAGGCGATGTCTCACCAACCGTTCAGCATGCAGCGATTGGGACGCCAGTTCAAGGAATAACACTGTTCTTGCTGCTTCGTGCTTTTGCATCGGGATGCTCGGCGTTAACAGGGGTAGAAGCCATTTCGAATGCGATTCCAAGTTTTAAGGACCCTGCACCAAAGAATGCAGCCAAAACATTAATATTAATGGGGACATTGCTCGCCTTGTTATTTACGGGTATTACTTTCCTAGCTTATTATTACGGAATTTCACCAAAGCATGACGAAACGGTTGTCTCACAAATTGCCAAAGAGACTTTTGGCCGTAATTACCTTTATTTCTTTGTCCAAGGTACGACCGCACTTATCTTAGTTCTGGCGGCTAATACTGGTTACTCCGCGTTTCCATTACTAGCTTATGCGCTTGCCAAGGATAAATATATGCCAAGGATGTTTACCATTAGGGGAGACAGACTGGGGTATTCTAACGGGATTGTTTCCTTAGGAGTAGCCTCTATCTTGTTGATTATTTTTTCCAGAGGTCAAACAGAGCACTTAATCCCTCTTTATGCAGTGGGCGTATTTATCCCATTCACCTTGTCGCAAACGGGGATGATTATAAAGTGGTTACGAGAAAAACCGGCTGGATGGGTGGCAAAACTCGCTGCCAATCTAATCGGTGCACTGATCACCTTAGCCGTATTAATCATTTTCTTTTTAACTAAATTTAGCCAAGTATGGTTTGTGGTTATCTTTTTACCAATCATCGTGTTTGCCTTCAAACGAATTAATCATCATTATGAAGCAGTTGGCGAACAATTAAGAATCCATCCAGATGATCCTGCGCCGCCGATTGAGGGAAATGTTATTATTGTCCCCGTCGCTGGGATTACTAAGGTTGTTGAAAACTCAATCAATTATGCCAAATCGTTAACGGATCAAATCTTTGCGGTTTATGTATCGTTTGATCGTGAAGATGAAAAGCGTTTCGAAGAAAAATGGCAGCAATGGCAGCCGGATGTTAGGCTCGTAACTCTACAGTCACATTATCGAAGTGTACTGATTCCTTTATCGAAATTTATCGATACGGTAGAAAATAAGGCAAGTGAAAACCAATATCGGGTAACCGTATTGATTCCGCAATTTATCACAAAGAAAAACTGGCATAATATTTTGCACAACCAATCAAGTTTATTGATTCGAACCTATCTTATTTTTAAAAAGAGGGTTATTGTTTCAACACTGCCATTTCATTTTAAAAAATAACACATATATTTTGCATATAAATTTCCGCTCCAGGGCTTTACTTGGGTGCAATGAGCAAAGCAAAACCACCGGGATTAATCGGTGGTTTTCTTTGTCTTTTTGACTAAAAAATAAATGGCTCCTAGAACTATCGCGCCGATAATGGCTGGCATTACATAGGGTTGTGCGTATTCTTTGATATGTGCCCAATTACTTCCTAAGACTTTACCTAAGTAGAGGAACAAAATCGTCCACGGAATAATGGCGGCTACGGTGTATAGAGTAAATTTTGTTGCTGACATTTTTGCAATTCCTGCTGGGATAGAAATCGCATGCCTTACTACTGGAATGAAACGTGCTGAAAAAATAACCCCGGCTCCATATTTTTCAAACCATTGTTCAGCTATATCGATATGATGCTTTTTAATAAGCACATATTTTCCGTACTTTTCTAAAAATGGTCTGCCTCCGTAATAACCGGCCCAATATAAAAATAATTGTGCAAGTGTTCCGCCTACAGTCCCGGCAATGACCGATCCGATAAAATTGAGATGCCCCTGTGAAATCATATAGCCGCCATAACCTAATACAATTTCACTCGGGATAATCTCAATCATTAATCCTAAGGCGATTCCAAAATAGCCTAATTGTGATAAAGACTCCAATATTGAATTAATAAATTCTGTCATAGTTCACCTTCACTTAACTATATGTTTATATCTCCTTTCTTAGTGTAAACCAGATTGTCTATTTAAGAAATAAATATGGTCCTTTTCATTGGGACATTCCTAAAAAATCAAAAAACAATTCACTGATTTTTTTCCTACATGAGATATTTTAAAAACATCGTGGCAATTCCGAAGTAGGTAAGCAGTGAAAATATATCATTCAAGGTAGTAATTAAAGGTCCTGAGGCAACAGCAGGATCAATTTTTAAGCGAAATAGAATCAGCGGAATAACTGTCCCTGCAAGTGTTCCGATGATTAGGGTGAAAAATAGAGAGCTGCCGACAACAGCACCTAAAATGAGACTTCCCTGCCAGATATATGCAATCACTGCAATTAAAATAGAGCAAGTAATACCGATGGTAATCCCTACGCCCAATTCCCTAGCAATTAATCGTGCAATCACACCTTTATCAATATCGTACGAAATCAGCCCTCTTACTACAACTGCGAGCGATTGTGTCCCTGTGTTCCCAGTCATGCCGGCAATCATCGGCATAAAAAAGGCCAACGCTACTACTTGCTTTAGCGTATCTTCAAAACTGCTGATAATCCTTCCTGAAACCACCCCGATAAATAAAAGTAAGATGAGCCATGGGAGCCTTCTTGCGGCTGCAACTAAAGTTTTTGTTTCAAAGTCAATTGATTTTCCTGTTGCGGATAATTTTTCAATATCCTCATTGGCTTCCTTAATTACGATGTCAATAATGTCATCAACGGTGACAATCCCGACGAGGACATTATTCTCATCGACGACGGGGATGGCTAGGAAATCATAGCGCTCCACGATTTGCGCTACAACCTCTTGGTCTGTCACGACTGTAACGGAAATGATCCGTTCATACATAATAGTTCTTATTTTTTCATCTAGCTCTGCTAAGAGTAAATCACGATAAGAAACGACGCCAACCAATTTCCGGTCTTCATCAATAACGTATAGATAGTTAATAGATTCGGCAAATTCAGCAAATACCTTAAACTTGTCAACAGCTTCTCTAACCGTAAAAGAGCTGCGGATCCAAACAAAACGATTCGTCATGATTCTGCCGGCAGTTTCTGGGGGATATTTCATAATATCTTGGACAGCATTAGACTCCTCCGTCTTCATTCCTGAAAGAAGGGAATCCTTTTTCTCTGGCGATAATTCATGCAGTAATGACGCCAGGTCATCATTATCCATTAAATCAAGGACCTTACTAGACTTTTCAATTCCTAAAATATTTAATAAGCCAAGCTGATCTTCCTTTTCAAGTTCTTCCATTAAATCAGCAAGAACATCAAATTTTAAAAAGAGGAGAAATCGCCCTTTATGCTTTTCAGGTAAATCCTCATAAATCTTGGCGACATCATAGGGCTGGAGTTCATCAAGTATATTTTCAAATTCCGTTTTTCTATTTTCCTTTAATGTTTTTATGATATAAAGACTTAATTCATCTTGAGTCATATTCTTAATAATCATGGATGAAACCAGCTCCTTATCTTGCTAATGCATAGAATCTAATTGGCTAAAGAAATATAGATGAAAAAGGAAAGTTAACAAATAATAATCCAATAAGCATAAATCTAGTATGTGTCAATCAAACTTATTATTTGTAAAAGAATTGAAATAAGCTATTTGAACTATTTTTTGATAAAATAAGGAAGTATTGACTAAATCATTTCATGTGTTGAACGGAGGAGTTTTGCTTTGAAAAAGCATCATCAAGACATACAGGATCTCATCTATGTCCATTTAAACCAAACAGACCAGTATGTAATGTCTTCCGGTATCGAATTTGCTGAATTCGCTGCTGCTTTTTCAGGTTCATTAAATCCCTTGCTATTACTTGCGCACCGCTTTGATGATGCTGATTTTAATATGCATACCCAACTTGAATATTGTCCTGATGATAGAATTAACAAATTGGCAGGGGAAGATGTCTATAGTTACGGAAATTTCTGTTGGATTGACTTTATTGAGGAAGATGTGTTGAATGAACTGACTGGTCAGGAAATCGCTGAACTATTATACTTAGGTCATCTAAAGCACCACCTTAAATTGCCCTTTTATAATAAATTAGGTAACCGTTTTGTTTATTTGGCTCAAGATGATGGCTGGTTTAACAAGACCTATTACAGAAGTTTCAAGGATTTCTTCCATGTTCTAAGTGAAGTGGTAGCAGGAAAACTAGGGGATCTTAAAATTGAAAAGTCAATTCTTGGCTTTCGAAAGAAAAAGACCTATCCTCAAGTAAATAAAGAAATCCTTCTGTCCCTAACGCCGTTCATTAAGGAAGGGATTTGTATTTCGTTACGAGATACCGACCATCAACGGACCCGAATTGAAATTCCAATCTGGGTGATTGGCGATTTCGCCAATATGGATGATATGGTGGAGGAGTATGAGCAAGTTTCTTCGAAACCGTGTCATGCAAAAATCATTTTTGATAAAAAAACAAAAGAATGGAAGTTAAATGTCATCTAAATCTTTAATCTTGATAAAATAGTCCCACTCCATTTGGGTGGGACTGTTTGCTATGAGAACCACAAGTTGAATAATCCTTCGTTCACGCCTAAGTTATACATATAATAAATTCCGAATAATATGCTGACAATGCCTGCGAGGTTATTCAAGTATCTATTCACTTGCTTTCCGGATGTTAATACAAATGGGATTCCGATAACCGTTGAAAAGCTAAGCATTCCAACAATTGTGCCACAACCAAAGATAAGGATATATAATGCACCTTGCCATGCAGTTGAAACGGTACTCATTGTTAATAAAACCATTGCTGCACTGCCTGCAAGCCCGTGGATGAGACCGATGAAAAAGGATTTAAGGTGGGTGCGGCCTTTTGTTTTTTTGTCTGGGGTATGATGGGAATGAGGATGTCGACGATGTTTCAAAAAAGATAAAAGACTATTTAGGCCGAGACTAACGAGCATAATCCCTACGATAAATTCAAGGCTCAATGCGACCGTATCTGTGATAGTATTTTTGGCGACAATCAATATCATTCCGAAAAGGAAAAGTGTGGAAGTGTGTCCGATTCCCCAATAGACACCTGCAAAGATGGAGCGCTTTATATTTTTTGATTCGCTCACGATAGTGGATACTGCAATAACATGGTCTGGCTCGATCGCATGCTTAATTCCTAGCAAGAAGCCTAATAATAAAATCGATAAAAGTGTTCCCGTCATTAACTCGCCTCCAAGTAAAGGTTCAACCCAATTATACAGGATAAATAAAATAAGTATAGAAAATTGCCAAATTAGCCAGCATGAGTTTTTAAGCAAGCTGTAGCAATCATAAAATATTCTGGTAGGAAAAAACTTAAAAAACTTAGAGGACTACATTTCCTTTCTTTTTAAAATAAGTGTTAAAATATAACCGTGAATGAGAAAATGGAGGTTTCGTATGAAAACAAAATTAGGTTTATTATATGGAGGAAAATCAGCTGAACATCAAGTATCCCTGCAAACAGCCTTGGCTGTCATTCGGGCGTTAGATCTTGAAAAATTCGATATTCATCCTATTTACATAAATACTGAAGGAAACTGGATTAAAGGACAGCAATTAAGTGAGCCAGTAGAAAACGTAAAGGCGCTAGAATTTTCTGAGGGGAATCAATTATCGCCTTTATCATTAGCTCCTGCGCTTTTCCAAGCTGAAAAGCATGAATCACTGGATGTGATTTTCCCATTGTTACACGGTCCAAACGGAGAGGACGGAACAGTCCAAGGCTTACTGGAATTGCTAAATCTTCCGTATGTTGGCAATGGAGTTCTTGCTTCAGCTGCTGGTATGGATAAAGTTATGATGAAAAATGTGTTTGCACAGGCAGGTCTTGCCCAAGTAAACTATGTAGCCTTTATTAAAAGCGAATGGGAGAGAGCTAAAGCAGAGGCTTACAGCAAGGTCGAAGCAGACCTTGGCTATCCTTGCTTTGTGAAGCCGGCGAACCTTGGCTCGAGTGTCGGTATCAGCAAATGTACCAATCGTGCCGAATTAGAAGCAGCGTTTGCTGAAGCCTTTCAATTTGACCGCAAAGTCATCATTGAAGAAGGTGTTGTTGCCCGTGAAATCGAGGTTGCGGTTCTTGGAAATGATGAACCTGAATGTTCAGTTGCTGGTGAAATTGTTCCGAAGAAGGACTTCTATGATTATAAAGCAAAATATGAAAGCGGAGATACAGCGCTAATCATTCCGGCTGACATTACTGAAGAGGAATATGCGCAGCTAAAAGAAATGGCGGTTAAAGCCTTTAAATCTTTAGATTGTTCTGGTTTAGTTCGTGCAGATTTCTTTTTGACTAAAGATGGGAAAGTATTGATTAATGAAGTGAATACGATGCCTGGCTTCACGCCGTTTAGTATGTTCCCGCTCTTATGGAAACACACGGGGGTAGAATACCCGCAATTGATTGAGCGGCTTGTAAGTCTCGCTAAAGAAAGACATGCGGAGAAGCAACAGATTAAGTTTACTTTCTAAATTAGAGACACGGCTGAAACTGCCGTGTCCATTTGTATTTAGAAAAGCGGAAGCGCCTAGGCGCTGGAGCTAGACAGTTAGAAAAACGGATGGCGTAAAAAAATAAGAAGGAGGATATTCATGATAAAACGATCGTTAAAACAGATTGCTGAGATGATTCCTGCTCAGAATGTTATGGTTACGTTTGCTGAAACGATAATCACGGGTGTATGTATAGATTCCCGTAAAATTGAAAAAGGAAACTTATTTATTCCTTTTAAAGGAGAACATTCGGACGGACATAAATATGTAGAAGAGTCGATCCGAAAGGGAGCAGCGGCTGCCCTTTGGCAAAAAGATGTGCCAAACCCTCCGTTACACTTACCGATATTGATTGTAGAAAATTGCCTTGTTGCCCTACAGGAATTAGCAAGAAGCTACCGGAAACAATTAGCGGTAAAAGTAGTCGGCATTACAGGAAGCAACGGGAAAACAACGACTAAGGACATGACAGCGGGTATTCTATCTACACAATACAAGGTTCAAAAGACAGAAGGCAATTATAATAATCATATCGGTCTTCCGTTAACAGTTTTAGGATTGGACGAGGACACTAAAATTGCCGTCCTTGAAATGGGCATGAGCGGCAGGGGAGAAATTGAGTTCCTGACAAATCTTGCCTGTCCAGATGCGGTGGTAATTACCAATATTGGTGAATCTCATCTTCTTGATCTAGGTTCAAGAGAAGGAATTGCAGAAGCAAAGCTTGAAATCCTCCAAGGTTTAAAAGATGGTGGACTAGCCGTTCTTCATGGTGATGAACCGCTCCTTATGGAAAGAATACAACAGCATAAAGGAAATGTGCAGGTTGAGACTTTTGGGAGAAACGAAACAAATGATATATACCCCACTGAAATTACTCAGTTAGAGAATGGGAATATGTTTAGAATCAACACATCAGAGACTGTGTTTGAACTTCCAGTCCTCGGAACACATAATATTTTAAATGCACTTGCCTCGATGCTAATCGCTAATTATTTTTCGATTCCTTTTGAAAAAATGAATGAGGGGCTAGCGAGTATTCAGCTGACCAATATGCGTATGGAGCTAGTTGAAGGGAAGCAGGGCGAAAAAATAATAAACGATGCGTATAATGCCAGCCCAACGTCAATGATGGCAGCCATTGAATTAGTGTCGAATCTTCAAGGTTATGAACGAAAAATCCTTGTCCTAGGGGATATGTTAGAGCTTGGTCCACAGGAAGAACAATATCACCAGCAAATAGGAGAGGCCTTAAGCGATGAAAAAGTCGATCTCCTATTCACCTATGGAACTTTAGGGAAGCATATTGCAAACAAAGCTAGAACGGTTTTAGGACCAGAAAGAGTCTTTGCCTTCACGGAAAAAGAAGCACTTATTCAAGAATTAAAGCAACACGTAGATCATCAAACATTAATCCTTGTAAAAGCGTCAAGAGGAATGAGATTAGAAGAAATCGTGACTGCATTACAAGTAAATTAAGGAAATTAAAACTGATGATATCATGAATGATTTCAAGATGAGAAAAGAAAAATAACAGAGACCCCTCTTGTGTGAGAAGGTGCCCTTTCATTTTTGCATTAGACTTTTTGATGAGACAATAAGATAGGTTTGGCAATGTAACAAACTTGTCTTGATTGCAAAATACTAGCAACAATGGTATGATGTTCATCAACGTGTCTAAAGAACGATGATTAAAGGGCATACTCCTTGAGGGAGGATGTTTTTTTTTGGTAAAATAAAGATGTTACCTATTTACGGCATTTTGATGCGTGTCAGCTCAAGCGCCATGGGGACCTGAGTCGTTTCGGTCCTGCCTAAGATGAAGAATACTATCCACTTCCATCCTTGTGGATGAAATAAAAACCTATTTCATCCTAGATGATATATATCCTATTTCATCAAGAATTCATTCTTGATGAATCCAAAACGGACTTCACCTTAAGGCCCTCCAGCGCTTTTCGCCTCAATCCGAGCAGGCGCTACCGCTTTTCTGAGTATCAGGCGAAAATATTCAGCTCTTAAAAATATTTTCACATAGATGAAGGAGAATGAAAACATTGACAAAGTTTGAAGAATTAGGCCTAAGTCAGGCTACTTTACAAGCTGTCCTTAAAATGGGTTTTGAGGAAGCAACACCAATTCAGTCGGAAACTATTCCGTTGGGGCTAAAAGGAATTGATTTGATCGGGCAAGCTCAAACAGGAACAGGGAAAACAGCTGCATTTGGGATTCCATTGGTTGAAAAAATTGATACTAGAGCAGATGCGATTCAAGGGATTATTATTGCGCCGACTCGTGAACTTGCGATTCAAGTATCTGAAGAACTTTATAAACTTGGTTCGGGCAAACGGGTGCGTGTGCTGCCAATTTATGGCGGGCAAGATATCAGCCGCCAAATCCGCTCATTAAAGAAAGCACCACATATCATTGTTGGTACTCCAGGTCGTGTATTGGATCATATCAACAGAAAAACAATGCGTCTTGATACTGTTAACACAGTCATCCTTGATGAAGCGGATGAAATGTTAAACATGGGATTCATTGAAGACATTGAATCCATCCTTGCTTCAACACCAGAAGAACGCCAAACTTTACTTTTCTCAGCAACCATGCCTGGGCCAATTCAAAGAATGGCTGAAAAGTTCATGAAAGAACCGCAAATTGTTCGTGTGAAAACAAAAGAAATGACTGTACCTTCCATTGAACAATATTACCTTGAGGTTCAAGAAAGAAATAAATTTGATGTGTTAACAAGACTTTTAGATATCCAATCACCAGAACTTGCGATTGTGTTTGGCCGTACAAAGCGCCGTGTCGATGAATTATCAGAAGCTTTAACTTTAAGAGGTTATACAGCGGAAGGTATTCATGGGGATTTAAGTCAGGCAAAACGGATTTCTGTCCTTCGTAAATTTAAAGAAGGTACGATTGATGTTCTTGTTGCCACAGACGTTGCTGCAAGGGGTCTAGATATTTCTGGAGTTACCCATGTATACAACTTTGACATTCCACAGGATCCAGAAAGCTATGTTCACCGTATCGGTCGTACTGGCCGTGCCGGTAAAACAGGTGTGGCGATGACGTTCATTACACCGCGTGAAAAATCATATCTTGCGGTTGTGGAAAAAACTACAAAACGCAAAATGGATAAAATGAAGGCTCCTACACTTGATGAGGCGTTGGAAGGCCAACAAAAAGCGGTTGTAGAAAAAATCGTCCAAACAATTGAATCAAACAATTTACATTATTATAAAGCAGCAGCGCAAGAATTGCTGGAAGAAAATGAGGCATCAACCGTCATCGCAGCTGTATTAAAAATGTTAACGAAAGAACCAGATACAACACCAATTAAGTTAACAGAAGAACAGCTTCCACAAAGAAGAGAAAGAAAGCCATATAATGACCGTGACCGTAGAAGAAGAGATGACTCTAGAGGTTCAGGTTCATACCGTGGGGATAATAATCGCAAAAAAGCACCTGCAAGACCACGCAGTGGTGAAAAAAGAACAGGCGGCGGCGGGAAGCCATCATCAAAGCCAAGAACATTTAATCACTAAAAAACGTTAAAGCATGAACGATTTCGTTCATGCTTTTTTCTATGGCCAAAAGGGAATAGTAAAGTTAAACACAATCTTCTGGAGTGATGATGATGACGTTGGTACGACTCGGTTATGTGGCTATGAGTGTTAAGCTGCAGAATGCCTCCCCCTCGCAAACGATGACATTTGCTCAATTTGAAAAAATAAAAGATCGAGATGCAGCGATTCGTAAATTAGAGAGAATTGCGATTTCAAACTTAGAAAATTGTCTGCGTCTTTTAAAACATAATGCAGGCAATCAAATTCATTTTTTTAGGTTCAGTTCGCGACTCATTCCGCTTGCCAATCATGAGGAATTACTGGATTGGGACTACATCAGCCCTTTAAAGGATACACTCAAGAAGTTGGCGATTTATATAAAGGAACATCCAGCTCGGATTGATTTTCATCCGGACCATTTCGTCGTTCTTAATACGCCGGATAAGGAAATTTTAAAAAATTCCCTAAAAACACTCGCCATGCATAAAGCTTTGTTAAAAGGGATGGAGATTGATCCTGAACATCGATGTGTACTTCATGTTGGTGGAGGATATAACGATAAGGAGAAAGCCCTCGAGCAGTTTATTCATAATTGGGCCTATATTTCCCCGTCTATCCAACAACTGATTATGCTCGAAAACGATGATACGACGTTTACGGTCAAAGACACCCTTTATCTATGTGAAAAGTTAGGTATACCGATGGTGTTTGATTACCATCATCACCTCGCAAACCATGAAGAAGAAGAGTGGGGAGCGGATTGGGAGCGGATTGTTGCAACCTGGACTCAGTCTCCGCTGCCAATTAAGATGCATATTTCCAGTCCGCGCTCCGAAAAGGATTTTCGAGCACATGCGGACACCATTGACCCCCAAATGTTTCTGCGGTTCTTACAGCAAATCAAAGGGACCGTTCCTGAGATTCACTGTATGATTGAAGCGAAGCAAAAAGATGCGGCGCTTTTCCAACTTGCAGATGATTTGCAAGGGAGGGAAGGAATTACGTGGATTGACCAATCGAGTTTTATAATAAAGAATCGGCAGGGAAGATGGGCAAAGAAAAAGGGATCGCAGTGAAAGATCTTTCGACTGCAAATCCCTGCTATTTTTGCGCTAGTAAACCGATTATGGCAATGATAATAATGGCGGCCCAGATGAGCACTTTCCAAGGAGATTGATAAGAAATACTTTTTTTTCTGTTGCTGGCCCAGTTCGCGGTTCCCTGAATCGAATCTGAAAGCTCCTTTTTATTAAAATAGGGAATAGCTCCTAGTAAGAAGCCGCCAAGTAAGCCGAATAGATGGGCGGTAATATTAATGTTCGGCTGCAGGAAGGTCATAATCAAACTAACGACACAAAGGGTAAGGATAATTTGTGAATTCTGTTTGGAAAGCATATGTTTCCGGAACATAATAATCGCAAGATAATAGCCGAACAGTCCAAAAATTGCTCCACTTGAGCCAACATGTGTGTAAGTGAGCGGTTCAAGCAGTAATGTGGCAACATTTGCAATGATTCCTGAGAGAAGATAAATAAATAAAAATCGCCCGCTGCCAAGCATGCGCTCAAGTGCTGGTCCAAACAGTACAAGTGAAAAGCTATTAAAAAGCGTGTGAGAGAAGCCGCTATGGATAAAGGTCGGGGTAATCAGCCGCCAATATTCCCCTTCCATTATGTAAAGATTTACTCCAGAAAGATTTTCAAAGAACCAATTGTTTGGAAAGATTGGTAAACTAGTTAACAGATATAATCCTAAATGAATGGTAACAATAATAGAAACAATTGGATAAAGGCGGATAAAATCTCGAAAGCTCTCCGTTCTCGTAAACATCACTTACACCTCCTGAGTCTCATCTTATTTATTGACGATTTTCCATTCTTGTACACTATTACTTATGCTAATCATATAACAAATAGAAGGAAGATGAAGAATGATTAAAGGGATTGGAATCGATATAATTGAACTTTCTAGGATTCAGAATATCCTTATGCGCCAAAAGAGGTTTGTCGACCGCGTGTTAACCCCTAAAGAACGGCGGAAATTTGAAGAGTTATCGGCTGTAAGGAAAGTAGAATTTTTAGCAGGGCGATTTGCAGCAAAAGAAGCCTTTTCAAAAGCAAATGGAACGGGTATTGGTGAGGAATTATCATTTCAAGATATTGAAATTGACAATGACAGCTCAGGAAAACCATTTATTGCAAAGCCTGAAGCCCGGGTCCATTTATCCATTTCGCATAGTAGGGATTATGCCGTAGCGCAAGTAACGATTGAAGAAGATTAGGGACATAAATTTTTAAAAAAACGGCACGCCCGCGGAAAGCGAAGTGCCTGGAACGGAGATCAACAGGCTAGTTTAACGAAGCCTAAAAAATAAAATAGCTTGGCAACTTCCTTATCATAAACCCAAAGGTTGTCTCATATATTCATAGGGAAACAGGAGAGACAAGGTCAGCCATGGTCATTTTGGATAGCAAACTCCATTGCCTGACCCCTGCCTTTCTCTTCTCCATAATCATATGAAATGAGACAAGAAGGGGTTGAAGGAATGAGGAAAAAGTTGTTGCTGCTAATTACAGGGCTAATGGTCATTTTTGTACTAGCTGCCTGTGGCTCTAAATCACAAGGTGATGTGGTCAAAGAGCTAACCGGGAAACTAGATGACTTAAGTGGCTATAAGGTGAATGCAAAAATGACGTTGAAAATGGGCTCTGATTCACAAATTTATAATGTGGAAATTTGGCACAAGGACCCTACTTTTTATCGTGTGAATTTGAAAAACGCCCAAAAGGACCAAAGTCAGATGATTTTAAGGAATAACCAAGGGGTATTTGTTCTGACACCTGCACTAAATAAGAGCTTCCGTTTCCAAAGCGATTGGCCGCAAAACAGCAGCCAGGCCTACTTGTATGAATCATTGATTAAGGACATTGTTGCTGATAAAAGTGCAAAGTTCTCTACCACAAAACAATATTATGTATTTGAAACGAAAACTCGTTATCAAAACAATACAATGCTGCCATTCCAAGAGATTAAACTAAATAAAAGTGATTTATCCCCTGCGGTAGTGAAAGTAATGGATCCGGATCGAAATGCCCTTGTTACGGTAGAGTTTTCTAAAGTGAAATTTAATGCCAGCTTCGACAAGGACGATTTCGATATGAAGAAAAACATGACACGTGCGCAGCTTAATTTACCGGCCATGGCGGACGGCGGGGATGATGCCTTTACAGTTATGTATCCAACCATGGAATTAAAAGGAACCAAATTAATTGAAGAAAAAGAAGTGACACTTGAAGATGGTAAAAGGGTTGTTCTCACCTACGATGGTAAAAAATCTTTTACCCTTGTTCAAGAAAAAGTTACAGCAAAAACAGCATCCGCCAACCCAACCTATGTTGAAGGAGATATTGTTGACTTAGGTATGACGATTGGAGCTGTTTCAGACCACTCAATCTCATGGTCACATAATGGTGTAGATTACATGATTGCTTCGAAGAACTTAACCAAAGAAGAATTAATTGAGGTGGCAGCATCTGTCCAGGGTGAAGCCGTAAAATAAATCATTTAGCTGACAGGCTCATCTTGGGCCTGTTTTTTTGATGTCTAGCTCCAGCGCCCTAGCGGCTAGTGTCCTTCGCTCTCCGCCCTACGATAAGTCAACATCGAATCGCTGTCGCTCTTCGTGTTTCCTTTATCTCGGTTGGAGCGCTCCAGGCCATATGCCGCTGACCAGGGCGCTTGCGCTTTTCTTATTTGTTTATAGAACGGAACAGTAGTATGATAATTTTGTGATAATAAGGAAAATATTTAATTAAAGCTATTAGGAAGTGGAAACATGGAAAAGCAAGGTTTTTTCTATCGTGATACATGGGCCGAAGTCGATTTAGATTGTATAGCTGCCAATATTGCCTCCATTAAGAAGCAATTACCCCAAGAGGTGAGGGTAATTGCAGTTGTGAAAGCCAATGCATACGGGCATGGGGATGTTCAAGTTGCAAAATCAGCACTAGAGGCAGGGGCAGCCTATCTTGCTGTTGCATTTATGGATGAGGCGATCGCGCTAAGGAATAAAGGGATTACAGCGCCTATCCTCGTTTTAGGAGCTTCTCGTCCTGAAGATATCCAAGTGGCAGCAAAATTTGCTATTACCCTTACTGTTTTTCAAAAGGAATGGCTAGAACAGGCATTGAAATATGTAAAAGCAGATGATCGAATTTCCTTTCATATCAAAGTCGACACGGGTATGGGAAGAATTGGCGTGCGGAGTGTACCGGAATTAATTGCCGTCGAACAAATGTTTGCTGAACATAACCAATTTCATCTTGAAGGTATTTTTACTCATTTTGCGACGGCGGATGAACTAGATGAAACCTATATGTACCAGCAACTAACTTTATTCGAAAGTATGATTACTGCGCTCAAACAAAAACCAGAATATGTTCACTCTAGCAATAGTGCAGCAGCTTTGCGTTTTCCAAAGACATATTTTAATGCAGTCCGGATTGGGATTGCGATGTATGGATTAACTCCTTCATTGGAGATGGAAGATAAAATCCCCTTCAAGCTAAAGGAGGCTTTTTCGCTTCGAACGCGACTTGTCCATGTCAAGAAAATGCCAAAGGGTGAAAAATTGAGCTACGGGGCAACCTATGAAACTGACGATGAAGAGTGGATTGGGACCATTCCGATTGGGTATGCGGACGGTTGGATCCGCAAGTTACAAGGGCAAGAAGTGCTTGTAGAAGGGACCAGGGCGCCGATTGTTGGTAGAATATGCATGGATCAATGTATGGTTCGCCTGCCATATCATGTTCCAATTGGGACACCAGTCACATTAATGGGCGTTCAGGAGAACCAGTTCATTTCAATCAATGAAATTGCCAAAAAACTAGAAACCATTAACTATGAAGTACCTTGTATCATTGCCAGTCGGGTTCCGCGTCTTTATAAACAAGGAGGAAAAGTTGTCGATTTAAAAAATTATCTTCTCGAAAATTAAAGGCCTAAATGAAGTTTTTTCCTCATATTTATGATATTGCGGTGATTTGTGCATAAAAGGGTCTTTTATTGGCTTATAATACAGTAGTATTATAATTAGTCTATGCAATAGGTTCGATTAATGTTATTATTAAATATGGTACAGATAATAAATGAAACTCACTGTGTGAAACAGGCCGAAAGGCGATTCATCATGTGTAGTGGCGTTTATGCATCAGAAGGAATTCTGGTTAGATAAAAATGGTGTGTAGTGATGGTGGAGGTGTATGTTTGTGTCTGAATCCGGCGCAACTACGGAAATCTTAGTGAAGTTACCGCAACATCTTTTAACTGAATTAGATGGTTTTGTGAAACAAGAGAATGTAAACCGCAGCGAGTTTATCTACCAGGCAACAAAAATGTATTTACGCGAACGTAAAAAGAGACAAATTCGCGAGTCGATGAGACGTGGATACATGGAAATGGCAAAGATAAATCTAGGGATTGCATCAGAAGCATTTTTAGCAGAATATGAGGCAGAACACACAGTTGAACGTCTTGTAAGCGGAGGATAATCCTTTGATAGTCAAACGTGGTGACGTTTATTTCGCGGACCTATCCCCAGTTGTTGGTTCTGAACAAGGCGGCGTCCGACCTGTACTTGTCATCCAAAACGACATCGGGAATCGGTTTAGTCCCACAGTGATTGTTGCAGCGATTACAGCTCAAATTCAAAAAGCCAAGCTTCCTACTCATGTAGAAATTGATGCGAAGCGCTACGGATTTGAACGAGATTCGGTCATTCTGTTAGAGCAAATTCGTACAATTGATAAGCAGCGGTTAACCGATAAAATCACCCATCTCGATGACGAAATGATGGAGAAAGTGGATGAAGCCTTGCAGGTAAGCCTGGGTCTCATCGAATTTTAATTTAAAGCACGCTCTTTCTAGAAAGAGCGTTTTTTCATACATATCCTGACCTCATTCTCTAATTTGCTAAGGCAAGCCACTGCGCTTGCCTATTTTTTTTATAAAGGCTGTGTTAGTGATCCCGCGGAAAGCGAAGTACCTGGGGTGAAAATCAACAGCCAAATCTAACACAGCCTTGATATAATTGTGTGGAATGGCCGTTTAATGAAACGGTCAGTTTATTCTGCTACAATAGAATAAAAGGAATGGAGGGCAAGTTTTGTGAATGATACAATCGTAAAAGATGATCAGTTGTTAAAGAAAATTGCTGCTGAATTAGCAATATCTTTTAAACAAGTAAAAAGTGTTATTTCATTATTAGATGAAGGCAATACAGTTCCTTTTATTGCTCGATATCGTAAAGAAATGACAGGAGCACTTGATGAAGTCCAAATCAGAAATATTTTAGAACGCTGGCAGTATGTCCAAAACCTCGAGCAAAGAAAAGAAGAGGTCATCCGCATTATTGCTGAGCAAGGGAAATTAACTGACGAATTGAGCGCTTCAATCACTAAGGCTGAGAAGCTTCAAGAGGTTGAAGATTTATACAGACCCTATAAACAAAAAAGACGGACTAAAGCAACTGTTGCTAAGGAAAAAGGGCTTGAACCATTAGCTGAATGGCTGCTAACATTCTCGAAAGAATCGATTGAGGAAAAGGCAAAACAATTTGTATCAGAGGAAAAAGCAGTTCTCTCGGCTGAGGATGCCATTTCAGGTGCGAAAGATATTATTGCTGAACGGGTCTCGGATGATGCTGAAAGCCGAAAATGGATTCGGAAGGAAACGTTTAAATCCGGTGCAGTTGTATCGGTAGTGAAAGATGCGGAAAAAGACGAGAAAAACGTCTATGAAATGTACTATGAATATGAGGAACCAGTAAATAAAATTGTCCCACATCGTATTCTCGCGTTAAACCGGGGGGAAAAAGAAGACATTTTGCGAGTATCCTTAAAGATGAATGCCGATTTAATCCTGTCCTATTTGTCGAGAAAATGGATTCGTGCCCAGCACTCACCGGCAGCGCCTGTTGTGCTAGAGGCACTGGAGGATAGTTATAAACGATTGATTCAACCTTCGATCGAGCGCGAAATCCGCAGTGAATTAACGGAAAAGGGTGAAGAGCAAGCCATACATATATTCTCTGAAAATCTTCGGAACTTACTTTTACAGCCGCCGTTAAAAGGTAAAGTGGTTATCGGGGTTGACCCTGCTTACCGGACAGGCTGTAAACTAGCAGTAGTGGATGAAACAGGCAAGGTACTGAAAATTGATGTGATTTATCCGCATCCACCTGTTTCAAAAACGAAAGAGGCCCGTGAAAAGTTTATTAACATCCTTCGTGACTATAAAGTAGAGATGGCTGCGATCGGAAATGGGACGGCTTCAAGGGAAACAGAACAGTTTGTTGCGGATATCTTAAAGGAAATGGATGAGGAAATTTTCTACTTGATCGTCAATGAAGCCGGTGCGAGTGTATACTCAGCATCTGAACTTGCCAGAGAAGAGTTTCCGAATCTCCAGGTAGAAGAAAGAAGTGCGGCATCCATTGCCCGTCGTTTGCAGGACCCATTAGCAGAATTGGTGAAAATTGATCCAAAATCTGTTGGGGTCGGTCAATACCAGCATGATGTTTCTCAAAAACGATTATCAGAATCGTTACACTTTGTTGTCGAAACGGCAGTTAACCAGGTGGGTGTGAATGTAAATACCGCCTCCCCATCACTTTTACAATATGTAGCTGGACTGAACAAGACAGCTGCAAATAATATTGTTAAAAAGCGTGAAGAGGAAGGGAAATTTACGAGCAGGGTTCAATTAAAGAAGGTTCCACGTCTAGGGGCGAAAACCTATGAGCAGGCAATTGGGTTCTTACGAGTGTTGGATGGCAAACAGCCGCTTGATCGCACAGGGATTCATCCGGAAAATTACGATGAAGTGAAGAAATTATTAGCAAGTCTCGGATTTACAACCGATGACCTTGGTTCGGAAGAGTTGAAAACAGCCCTGAATGGTCTCGATTTAACATCCGTTTCTGAAGAACTTGCCATTGGGGAGCTTACGCTTAAGGACATTATAGATGCGTTGGTAAGACCAGAGCGAGACCCACGTGATGAATTACCTCGCCCTTTATTGAAAAAAGATGTTTTAAAGCTTGAGGATCTTAGTGCTGGACTGGAACTGCAAGGTACAGTCCGAAATGTAGTCGACTTCGGTGCGTTTGTCGATATCGGCGTGAAGCAGGACGGTCTTGTTCATATTTCCAAACTCAGCAACCGATTTGTAAAGCATCCTTTAGACATTGTATCGGTAGGGGATGTTGTCACCGTATGGGTAGATTCGGTTGATATGAAAAAAGGCCGGGTAGCGTTAACGATGCTTGCACCGTCGAAATAGTAGAGAGTATCAGTTTCATTAAACAGGATTACCATGATTAATAGAGAGGACCATTTCGCTTAGCGATATGGTCTTTATTTTTTGTTATTAAAAAGGTCTTTAAATGGAGTTTGGCGGAATCAAACAGGAATACGGCGGAAAAAGTTGCGGAGTTGGCTGAATCCGTCCTCGGTTTGGCGGAATAAATCCGAAAGTTCGCGGAATCCAGGACCGAATTGGCGGAATCAACAAGAAAAGTGCAAAATCCGATGTGGATTTGCACTTTAATAATTTCTACCAGACACAGAAAAATGTATCTTAGGAGCAGTGTTTCTTTCTGTAAAAGAACCAGCACTGGTTCAACATCTTGATCTGATAGCGATCTTTCTCATAAAAAGCTCTTTTCATTTGGTTTTGCAACCAAGTTGGCATAATAAAACCTCCCGAAAAGTACTAAAGGTATATTCAATATATGCTATAATAGGTTGTCATGTTCGCATAGAAAGAGAGGGACCCAAAATGGAACAACAACAACTTCAATTATTAGTTGAAAAGATATCTGTTGAGTCATTTGGGAAGCCGTTTTTGCATCAAGCATCCTTCAATCCAAGACTAAGATCAACTGGCGGCAGATACCTTCTTGGCACACATAATATTGAGATCAATAGAAAATATTACGACCAGCTTGGCGAACAAGAATTAATAGGGATCATTAAACATGAACTATGCCATTATCACCTTCACCTGGAAGGGAAGGGGTATCAGCATAAGGACCAAGATTTTAAGTATCTATTAAAAAAAGTTGGCGCACCACGATTTTGTGCACAACTGCCAGATATAAAAGTAAAACGAACCTCGAAAAGGATCCTTCTGTATCAGTGTACGAAGTGTCAGCAATCATACAGAAGAAAAAGAAGCATAGATACTAGTAGATATGTGTGTGGAAAATGCAGAGGGAAATTGACGAAAGTAAAAGAAATAACATTAGGATAAGGGAAGAAATTGAAAAAAACTTTCTTCAAAAACTATGTTGACTTTCTATTGTATCGTCATTATAATGTAAAGAGTCGATAAGGTAATCGCCTTATTGAAAGAGATTATTCCGCAGTAGCTCAGTGGTAGAGCTATCGGCTGTTAACCGATCGGTCGTAGGTTCGAGTCCTACCTGCGGAGCCATATGGGGAAGTACTCAAGAGGCTGAAGAGGCGCCCCTGCTAAGGGTGTAGGTCGGGTGACCGGCGCGAGGGTTCAAATCCCTCCTTCTCCGCCATAAAATTTTCAGGCCCCTTGGTCAAGCGGTTAAGACACCTCCCTTTCACGGAGGTAACACGGGTTCGAGTCCCGTAGGGGTCATTTGGGATGGGAAGTGACTTTGATTCATTTCCTGTTTCTTATTCTCAATTTAAATATTATTGGGCTATAGCCAAGCGGTAAGGCATCGCACTTTGACTGCGACATGCGTTGGTTCAAATCCAGCTAGCCCAGCCATTTTTGAATTCAATAAATAACTATGCGGGTGTGGCGGAATTGGCAGACGCACCAGACTTAGGATCTGGCGCCGCAAGGCGTGGGGGTTCGACTCCCTTCACCCGCACCAAACATTTCACTTGAATTTAATTAATTAGTGTGATAAGATTAGTTTTGTCGCTAATTATCATGCGGTCGTGGCGGAATGGCAGACGCGCTAGGTTGAGGGCCTAGTGGGGGCAACCCCGTGGAGGTTCAAGTCCTCTCGGCCGCACCAAATTAATTGTTGACAGACAATACCGAGTGTGTTATACTTTAAAAGTTGACTTTTTAAACTAATGCGCCCGTAGCTCAATTGGATAGAGCGTCTGACTACGGATCAGAAGGTTGTGGATTCGACTTCTTCCGGGCGCGCCATATAGACGGGAAGTAGCTCAGCTTGGTAGAGCACTTGGTTTGGGACCAAGGGGTCGCAGGTTCGAATCCTGTCTTCCCGACCATTTTAAATTAATATGCGGGTGTAGTTTACTGGTAAAACCTCAGCCTTCCAAGCTGATGTAGTGGGTTCGATTCCCATCACCCGCTCCAAATCTTCTAATAATTGTTCTTTGAAAACTAAACAAACAAAATCGTGCAAACAAACAATAAATTTTAGTTTCTTTTAAGAAACTAAGCC
>NZ_VEED01000027.1 GCF_007678255.1 Bacillus sp. X1(2014)
ACGCCGCCAGCGTTCGTCCTGAGCCAGGATCAAACTCTCCAAGAAAGTTGATTAGCTCATAAAAGTTACGTTGGCTCATGTTCTTCATATATAGTAGATACATGATTGTTATTGCTTGTTTGCACGATTTTGTTTGTTTAGTTTTCAAAGAACAAATTCACCTCGGTAAGAAGCGACAAAAAATATTATACTATAATTCTCACAAACAAGTCAACATCTATTTTAAAAATTAAAAAGATGTTTATCTGCCCGAAAAGAACTTACTTATAGTACCATGTAGGTTACTCAAAGTTCAATGATAAATTTTCCCAATTAACTAAAAAGGGCTGTGATTCGCAAACCACAACAGCCCTTATGTCCTTTTATTTTTATTTTATCTTTTTCCATTCCTCATATAAGGATGGGTTTAACTCCTTCACATGTCTTAAAAACTCATCTAAATAGCCAAGTTTTTTTAATCCAGTGAATAGTTTTGTCGGGACAGACCTTACAGTAGTCATTGCCCTCTTGTGATCGATTACTTTAATTTCTCCCAGCTCATTAAAAAAAATGTGGCGAACCTCGGTGTCAAGTCTAGCAAAACCAATCTTTTTTAATTCTGCTAGCATGAATAATATCTTCATTGCGATTAGTTTGGGTAGTTGCTTCTCCTTTTTTAAGTAGGCTTTTAGATTACCTCCATTCACCAATTCCATTACAATATAATTGGACCCATATTCATAGAGACGGGGGATAACGGAACTTGATTGTCCTATTTGTAGAGCATTTAACTCCTTTTTTTGATTGTCTTCATTAACATATACTTTGACACACTTTTCAGGTGACAATTGAAAGACGGACCCATCTGCACCTTTCCCAAGCATTGTAAAACCGTTCAAATCTTGTAATGTTATATTACCCTTATTTTTGGCTGCTATTTTATCAAAATCATTCATTTCTAATCTCCTTTTATTTCATTTGTCCTTCAATATCCTTTTATAATAGTTTAATGTTTCATTTAATCCTGTATGCAAATCAAACTCAGGTTTCCACGCCAAAAGATTCACAGCATTGGTATTATTCAATCGACTATAACGAATATCCCCTTCGCGTTCTGGCATAAGGATAGGTGATAGATTACTATTAGTTAGTGAATTAATTATTTGAAATAGTTGTTTAATGCTTGTCTTAGAATTAGTGCCGATATTGAAAATACCATTTGTCCCCTTTTCAATCGACAATACATTGGCACGCGCGACATCTTTCACGTACACAAAATCTCTTGTTTGTTCTCCGTCTCCTAATATATGCGGGGCTTCACCATTAAGCACTTTCTTCAAAAAGATCGAGATGACCCCGCCTTCTCCAATAGAAGATTGGCGTGGTCCATAAACATTCGCATATCTAAGAATCGTGTAAGGAAGTTTAAAAAGTTGATGAAAGGCCTGAATGTATAGTTCTGAAGAATATTTGCTAATTCCATAAAAGGACAGAGGCTGAACGGGGAATGTTTCCTTTATACTACAATCATCTTTTTCCCCATAAACAGCACAAGACGAAGAAAAAATGAATTTTTTAACATTAAACTTTTGTGAGCAGGCTAGCAAACGAATCGTTCCCAGAATATTTTGGTTAGCATCCTCGACTGGATTTTTTATCGAGGAGGCAACATCTACTTGTGCCGCCAAATGGATCACCACATCCGGTTTTTCTCTTGCAAAAACAGCATCTATTTTGGGCGAAGTGATGTCCATTTTAATGAATCGAACGTTGGGAGGGACAAATTTTCTATTACCAGACCGTAAATTATCTACTACGATCGGTTCATGACCGGATTGAATTAATAAATCGACAACATGTGAACCAATAAATCCAGCTCCCCCAGTAACGAGCACCTTCATCTAGACTCACTACTCTCTTTTATTAAATTAAAAGATGATCGTCTAATCTTTTCCATTCAACAATCTCCTTTCATGTATAAATCCTTATTTAGACTTTGACTAATATAATCCCAGTTCTTTTCCCCAAACTTCTATTTTCTCGAGATATCTCTTGAGGAGTGTGCTCTTACCTCCATCCAACACCTTTTGTAAATGACTAGAGAGCTTCTTTTCAAGCGTTCTCTGTAAATAGGCCTTTTTAAGAAGATTTAGAGGATTTTCATTAAAAGTTATTCCATATTTCAACATTTCTTGACAATAAACTTGCACGCATTTGCTTCGAATCTGTTCTTCACTCTGCTGCCAATCAGAGCGAAAATCTATTAATAATTCGACCAGAACGACCAAATCATACCAGCATGGATAATGCTTAGCAGACTCCCAATCAATCAAAGTAACTTTCCAATTCTTCACATCATCATTGGCATTTTCACAGCAAATATTATGGACATGGAGATCGCCATGGATGAGACATTGTCCGGTTTCAGTAATTTCCGGAAAAAAATTGGGCCCATTTTTTAATATTTTTTTGATTATTTTATACCTTGGTGCTACCAATTCTTTTAAGTTAGGATCTTTCATTGCCCGATCCAGGTTTTCCTGTGCCTTTTTGATTCCTTTCGTCCGTTCCTTTACCTTTTCCTCAGAATCAAAATAGGGAAGAGAGGAATCAAATAGATCTGCATGCTGCAAAAATCGTTTATTAAATGTTATGGCATGAAATTTTGCCACCGTGGGGATAATTTGTTCCAAATGTTTTGGAGCTAATTTTATTTGTCCGCGTAACGGCTGCAAACATTCAGTAAACATCCATGTTTCATTGCCATTAACGTTCGGTTCCAGCCAATACAATTGCGGCATAAATTCGTGATAGATGTTATAGGCATTTTGATACATACTGATTTCCAACCGATGATTTTCTTTCAGCGGCTGTTTGTATATTTTAAGCACGATGGGAATGAACTCCTGCCCATCTGATAGAATCAACTTCCAAATACTTGTCTTTTCGCGAGTATTTTTGAGGCATTCAATTTTTTCATCTACTAATTTTACTTTTTTATTAAGGACTTTTTTTAGCTTCTCTTCCCAATCATATTTTTTCCAACAACTTAAAACTTCTTCTAAACTATTCAAATAGAAAGTTCTCTCCTTCATTTATTATTTATTATTGTCTTCCCCATAAATTTTTCATATGGGAAACAAAACTTCTAACAAATGGAAGTGGGTCATTCCAAGCAAACAGAGCCTCAACTTTTTTTCCAGATAAACTCTTTATCCACTCAAAGAATTTCATTTCGCCTTTTTTTTGTTTTTGGCGAAAGGAAAGAAAATCACGGACAAAGTAAACCCATTTGACCCCTTCTTCCTGTTCTGTCACTGGTGAGGGATTTTGCCCTGTAAGGGATAAATAATACAAGTGAGCCAAATTAACCCCACAAGCAATTGATAACGCTTGAGTTAAACCAATTCTTGAATTAATTTCAATAAATTTCAACTTCCCATCTCTGGGGTCCCGTTTAAATTCGGCAATAGCTAAGCCTTTGAATTGAATATCTTTTAAAAATGTCGTAGCGAGTTGAATGACTTCTTCGTCCCTCATACTAAGGGCAAGTGCTGTCGATCCAAAATGGGGGGGAAATTGATGTAATTTTTGATTCATCCACAAGCCAACTAAATTCATATTTTCATCAAAAAATGTTTTCACAGAATAAATGCAATCCTCATTACCAGGGATGACTTCTTGGATCATTAGTTCACCGAATGGGCGATAAAAGAGGTACTCTTCTCTCAGTTTAGAAGGCTCTTCAACAACGATTGCTTTTTTATAGAGTCTATGATCGATATTTGTGCGAAAATGAGAGGAGTAAACTGGTTTTAATATGCAAGGAAAGGTAACTTGCTCAATAATTTCCTCGAACTGTTCTTCGTTATTAATAGCGAATGTTTTTGGGCATGGCACATTTGACTTCTGGGCCAATTCGTATGTTAGTCTTTTATCCAATACCGCTTCGACTAGTGTGTGTTTTGGTAATAGAAACCTATAGTAGTGTGAAAGAACAAATCTGTTTTTTGAAATAAACTGAACAAAGTCATCAGAACCCGCATACAACACTGGCTTTTGTCCAATTCTTTGTGCCAGTCTCGTAAGAAAAAGTATTAAAGCAGCTCCCTCACTCACTGGATTTGGACAAATTCCACAGTCGGCAAACCGAGTTTTACCAATTTCATATTTACCTCTTGTATCAAAGGCATATACTTTTATTCCTTTTTTCGCTAAACTCCTCACAATTCCGATTCCGGTCGCACTTAAATCAAGAACAACAGCAGGAACATCATGCCGCATGCTTTTTTCCTCCTTTCATAATAATGATTGATAAACTTCTTCAATTTTCCGAACCATTTTATTAACGGTTAAATTTTGTTGTGCAAATTCATAGGCATTTCGTGCTAATTCTTCCCTTAATGATTTTTTTTGTAAGAGAAGCAATAACTTGTCTGCAAGTTGCTTGTAGTTAGCCGGTTCAACGATAAATCCTGAGTAGCTATCTTTAATAATCTCCGGGATGCCGCCACAATTGGTTGTAAGAATTGCCTGATTGCTAAACATTGCTTCAATAATAGAAATTGGCAGCGTATCACTTGTGGTTGGGAGAACAAAAATGTCTGATTCACTTAGCAATTTTGGTATGTCTTTTCTACTCCCTAAAAAGGAAACATTTTTTAATCTCAATTCACTAACCTGTTTTTCAAGTTTCTTTCTCATTTCACCATCGCCGACAATCCGCACTTCTACATTTTTCATCTCGTCTTTTAATAGAGCCAAAGCTTTAAATAAATACTTATGGCCTTTCCGAGGACGAAGGCGTGCGATACAAGTTATGACCGTTTTTTTCCTGCTTTTCTTCTGAAAATCCCCAACACCAAAATCAATCCCTGTATGAACAGTGGTTATTTTATTATCCACTGTACCTAAATTTCCTAGAATTGGGCGAAAGATATCGCAAAGGACGATCACTTGATTAGCATTTATTATGGCTTGTCTGTCAATGGCCCAAAAATAGATTTCCTCAACCGATCCTTTTTCAATTAAGTTAAACTTTAGTCTGTTTTGGGTCATAAATCCGTGAGGTGTAAAAAGAAGAGGCTTTTGAAAAGTTTGGTTTAAGATTCCTAGTACATTGGCTGTGTATCGATCTTGTGGGTGGATAATATCGTATTGAGACAGATCAAAACTTTTTAGCATCGTATAATAACTGGATAATTTGCTGATATTGTGTAGAATTTTTTCATTAAAGCTGCCATAACGATTGAGAAAAAATTGCTTGAATTCCTCAGAATAACGATCGCGTAATGCCTTCATTTCATCTGACGGAAAAGAGTTTAATGCTATAATATCGACACTATGCCCTAAATTTTCCAAGCCGTTTTTAAGGGTATTGATATAGTGCTGCAAGCCTCCGATCATTGGGAATTCCCAAAATGTGGTGATTAATATCCTCAATTTTTTGTTTTGAATATTTGTTGAATGGTATTGTTTCCTATTTATTATTTGTTCTTGTTCAAATGATTGCTCGACCCCATAATATTGATCCATTGCAGAGATTAAATAAGGAAAAAGGGTCGGTAAAAAAGGGGGGTCAATTTGAGGATAATCTGTCATTTCCATACCCTCCTAATAATCTCAAAAGCTTCCCCGTATTCGACGCCCACCGTCATTCCTCTAACACGTGCCAAATATCTCACACCGTCATAGGAACGCGGATGTGGGAATGGTCTCATTTCTATATCATAATATTGAAGAGATTTGATTTTATCTTCAATGGTATCCGTAATATCCACAAAATAATTGGGTTTGAATTCTTTGTCGTTTGTATGCTGGCTCCATTCACTTGAAGAAACGGTTTCAAAGCAAAGTATCTCAACCGGCTTTCTTCCCGGCAATGGACGAGCAGCAGTTAAAACGGCCTGACACAATATTTGGTGGTCACGGTTGGTATCACCATAATGATGGGTGAATATCATGGCAGGAGTATACTTTTCCAGCAGGTTCTCAATCGATTTGTTAATTTCAACAAGCGGGATTGTTTCCATTAATAAATTTGGGAATTCCAGAAATAGAACCTCATCTACTCCTAAGTGTTTATTTGCCTTCAGCATAAATTGTTGTATATGATGCTCCTCTTCCTTCCGCCCCTTAGCAGCAATCACAGTAATGACTTTATAGCCATTATTAATTAACTTCTTAATGGTTCCTCCGCTCCCAAGAATCTCATCATCAGGATGAGCGGCAATCACTAACACATTCTCACTCATTAGAACACCTCAACTCCAGTTAAAATAGTTTTCTTGTAATTATATGACAAGAAGAAAAAGTCGATATGGACAATAGGGATAAATATGAAAAATAGGCTGATTAGTGGAAGTTTTGACTGTTTACTTAACCCCCTAGCTAACTAAAGATAAAAAAACATATGCATCTCGCATATGTTCATATGTGTTTTATTCAGTTAGTTTTTTTTATTCTTCGATTTACGTTTTCTTCAAACTCCTCCACTGGTAACGGTTTACTAAAATAATAACCTTGCGCTTCTATACACCTATGTTTTAGTAAAAAGTCAGCTTGGTCTTTTGTTTCAACACCCTCTGCAATCACTTGAAGTTTCAATAAATGAGCCATTAGAATAACGGTCTTGATTATGGTTTGGTCGTTGACATCACTTGTGCATTCCCGGATAAAAGACTGATCAATTTTTAACTTATCAATGGGAAAGTTCTTGAGATAATTGAGCGAGCTATACCCTGTACCAAAGTCATCAATACTAATCAAAACACCAATTTTTTTGAGTTCCTTAAGTGTTGTGATTGCGGATTCAACATCCATCGTCATACTTTCGGTGATTTCAATTTCTAAGTACTTCGGTTCAAGTTTGGTTTCTAGTAAAACTCTGCGTACGACATCAGGTAAATTAGATTGAAAAAATTGTCTTGCAGAGATGTTAACAGCAACCGTTATGGGTGGTAAACCGTATTCCTGCCATTGCTTATTTTGCTCGCAAGCCGTACGGATAGCCCACTCACCAATTGGAATAATCAATCCGGTTTCTTCTGCAACAGGAATAAAATCAGCGGGGGAAACTAATCCCTTTTCAGGGTGCTTCCAACGAATTAATGCCTCTGCTCCAATTAATTGACCGGTTTCAATATTTATTTGAGGCTGGTAATATAATAAAAATTCGTTTCTTTCTACTGCTTTACGCAGATGACTTTCTAATTCTAATTCATAATGAGTCTTTTCTTCTAAATCATCTGTAAAAAATTGATAATTGTTTTTCCCCAGGCTTTTGGCAAAATACATGGCTAAGTCAGCCTTTTTTATTAGCGTGTCGAAGGTTTCACCATGTTCGGGAAAGACACTAATTCCAATACTCGGGGTAACAAATATCTCCTTATGACCATGATAAAATGGATTAGATAAACTCTTTAAGATAGATTGAGCGACTTCACGTGCCCTTTGACCATTAGAATTGGAAAGCAGAATGGTGAATTCATCACCGCCATATCTTGAAATGATATCGTTTTCGCTCACAAACCCTTTAAGCTTATTTGCGACTTCTATAAGGATTTTGTCACCAGTTTCATGCCCAAACGAATCATTGACAGCTTTAAAACGATCCAAATCGAAAAATAGCAATGCAAAATTTTCTTGATAGCCATTTGAATTTTTTACTAAATCGTCCAGTTTCTCCATTAATAAGTACCTGTTCGGTAGTCCTGTTAATTGATCATGATAAGCCATATGCTTGATCATATTTTCTGTTTTTAATCTTTCAGTTATGTCAATAACAGTTCCGATGATGGCTGTTTTCCCGTGGTATTCAATAGTGGAACCATAAACTTCTAGAGCCACAATACTTTTATCTTTTCGAATGATCCGATATGGGAATGTAATGGTACTCTCTTCCTTGGTCATTAGTTTCATTAAATTTGCAGTCATAACAGGAAGGTCTTCAGAAAAGATGATTTCCGATAGGTTCAAAGTCAAGAATTCTTGCTCACTATAACCTGTCATCTCACATATTCTTGGATTAACATAAACTAATTTATCATTTTGAAAAACATAGACTCCTACTAAAGAATTTTCAACTAAACTTCTGTATTTTGCTTCTGCTTCCATCAAGTTTTTTTGTGCATTTTTATGCTCAGTAATATCTTTTATAATTCCGTAGATGCCAATAATTTTATTTTTTTCATAAATAGGAATATTTGTTGCTTGGATCTCTTTTTGGTTTCCTTCTTTATCAAAAATGGCACACTCGTATGTTGAAACCACTCCAGATATGGCTTTACGGAAATGATGCATGGTTTGTTCAACATCTTCTGGGACTATCAACGGCACAAATGACTTGTGTATTAGTTCTTCTACTGTATATCCAAATACGGACACAGCTTTATTTGCATTCAAAAAATTCCCATCTAAATCAAAAGTGATGATGATGTCTGGATTATGTTCAAATAATGATTTGTAATACTGTTCATTCCGTTGAAGTTGCTCTGTTTGCTTAGAAACTTTTCGAAAAAACTTGGCAGTGATCCAAAAAATAATCAAAGTACTACTTGCTAACACTACAAATATGTATATAGCATAATGAAAGAAAATTTCCCGCATGCAGGACAACCCTCCGGAAATTGTGGTTCAGTTCCATTTCATCCTATTCGAAGGACACAAAGAAACATATGCATTATGCATATGCTCTCTAAAACTTAAAATTTTTATACTAGGATAACGGCTCTTCAGAATCTCGTTAACTTTTTCATAATTTCTGTTTTTCGTTCTTTATCCCTTATTCTTGTTAGGTCAAGCGCGTATTCATGCCCTTTATTTTTCGATTTTAAGATTTCTCTTATTGCATTTTTTACACTTTCTTCATCATCTGTAACCATGATCACTTTCCGCAGCATTTCTTCTTCACCTCTAAGTTCCATTTATTTTTCTGGCTTGATTTACTGCCTTATTTTTAAAAAATTCTGCGACAGAAGAATTGATTAAAGCAACACAAAATGGCAGTAATAATAAAGAAGACAATTGGTACGAGAACAATCCATGATTGTGTATAAAGATAACTGATATCTCCGCCAATAACACCGGACCATTCATAAGAAATCGTTCGTGGCGGTGTATCATCATCAGGATAATGCGTTCCCCCCAAAAAAAGCTTCATAAATCCAAGATGGGCAAGCAGCTGTAAGGATTGAATAAATTGCTGCCCAAATAATAAAATCCATTTTTCATAGACATGCGGGACATTATGTTTTAGGAAGATCCGGGTTTTACCCGCACCCAGTGTTCTTGAAGCTTCGATAAATGATTCCTTCTCGATTAGCTTCATTTCATTGGCCACCTGAAGACTCAAATTAGGTATAGCAATCATTGCAAGAATGAAAGTTTCAAATAAAGCACGTTTCCAAAAAGGGATATGAAAACCATCAAGCGGCATCCATAAAACACTGTACAAGATAAAGTATGCAATAATGGTTTGCAGTACGACTGAAAAAGGTTCAAATAAAGTTTTCACGCCTTTGTATATCGTTTGTTATAGGAGTATAAAAAGGAACCTAATACAATCGATAATAGAAGCCGGAATATGGCTATCATGATAGTTATACCAATCGTCCATTTTGCCCCCTCTACCATTATATGTCCCAAATCGTATCCATACCGGTCGCTGCCAAAGATACATCTTATTAAATTTCCTTTCTGTTCTCGAAACTAATCCATTCATAAATCCGGAACACCAAAAAAAGGGGAACAAATATTAACAAACAGCCCATAAAAAATGGATCCAAACCGGTTAACATCATCCGAAGCAAGCCATTCATATTAAACAAGTAATCTATGACTAATAAAGTGGACAGCATTGACCAGAGTATTGTCTTCGAAGTCCCAAACATTCCTTCGGTAATATTACGAAGAACCATCTCATTTGAGAATGTTTCAATCATTCACGGATTTTTTTATAGAATGGTGCCTGACACCAGAGTGATTTTTATTCAAAACTTTTCTAATTATCAATAATTATAGTAACCTTTTAATTCCATTTACGTCAAAAATATGGGAAGTATAAGGAAAAACCTAATTGGAAATTAAAATTGCGTGTTGAAGGGAATGAGGATGATGATTAAACGAATCTTTTATCTTCCAGTAAGGTTAATCGCCAGTTTATTAGGGTTTGTGATAGTGGTTAATATCCCAATCTTATTAACTTTTAACCCTTATCAAAATAAAATTGAGATTAAATTTAGTTTTTTCAAGGAATATGTAATAAGCAACATCACTTGGTTTACCCATATTGATGAATATCCCTTCATAGTGAATTATTTAAAAGGGCCTGGAATGGAGAAGTATTTTTATACAATGACGATCTTATCTATCTCTTTACTAATTGTTATCCTCCTAGGATTGCTTATTGCTACAAGTATCATGCTCCTTCCGCTTAACATTCGAAACCGGTTCAGTAATTTTATTAATTTTACAACCACAGCACCTGACTTGTTGGTAGTCTTTCTACTGCAATATTTTGTCATTTACTTGTATCGAACTTTCGACCTAAATATTTTTCAATTATATGGTGGAGCTGAATCAAGACCATATTTCGTGCCAATCTTAATCATCGTTTTTCTTCCTACGCTTTTTTTAATTCAGCACTTATTAAAAGAATTCATGAACGAAGCGCTTCAGGATTATGTTCTATTAGCACGCGCAAAAGGGCTTCCTTTAAGGACTATCTATTTCAGGCATATTCTCTGGAATATTGTTCCATTAATAATTCTCCATTTAAAAACCATTATTTGGTTTATGCTCTCTAATGTATTTATAGTGGAGCATTTGTTAAATATTGATGGTTATAGCGCTGAGAGTTGTAGTATTTGTGGTTGGACTCCTCCTTTTCGCCATTCCATTACTCATCATTAATGGGTTGGCCAGTATCGTAATTATTCTCCAAAAAAGAAAGGAAACTACAAGTCTATGAAATGGTTTACATATAAAAAAACTATCTTTGGTTATCGATGATGCTATTTATGGTATTTTGCTCTATCAAATAATAATCCTTGTTATCATTGGTATTCCTTCCGTTTTACTTACGACTTCGGGAATTCTTGAAGAAATAAAAAAGGAAAATCATTCATCCTTAGTTCCTACTTAATGGGCGGGAGTCATTATCATGTTTTAAAAACACAATTTAAACCATATATAAAATCATATGGAGTGTTAATGTTGGTCCAGCAATTACTCAGTTCGTTAGTTCTCATTATGTATCTAGGGGTCTTTCAAATTTACATTGGTAGTGTGTCGAAGACGGAAGTACATGGTCTAGAGATTCCAAACTCAAATTCAAAAGAATGGGCAGGCTTAGTGGGGCAAAACATTTATGAGTTTTTTCGCGCCCCCCATATAGTCCTCGTGCCATTTATTTGCTACTTTATTGTCATTTTTATCATTAATATGATAAAGAATGAACTTGAATCTTCCATGGACATTAATCCGTTAGGAACCTCTATAAAAAAGAAAAATGCCAAAAAGAAACACTCCGTCAAAGACCTTAAGAAAGTGACTTTAACTGAAGCTGACTTCACCTTACATCGAGATTGAACCAAAAAGCAAAAAAAAGGGTGTCAATCACAAATAGTGGCTGACACCCTTTTACTAACAACTATTTAGTACTGTTTGAGTAGTTTATAATTCCATTGGAAATGCTGGTGAGTAAGTTGGTAAGATAGGCAGTGTCGGACAGGTTCTTGTCTTCACTAGGATTGCTCATAAAGCCCATTTCAATTAACGTACTAGGCACTTTCGACCAATTAAAGCCTGATAGGTCCCCGCGATACGAGATCCCATTTACTTTTACAGCTGGATTTTTTTTAGTTTCATCAAGTATAAGCTGTGAAGCCTTTAGACTTTCTTGATAAATAGCTTTTGTAAATTGATCATCCTCAGAAGGGGTTAAGACAGAAAGACCTTTAACATTTCGATTGGTCGACCCATCCGCATGAATCCGCACAAATAAGTCGGCGTGATTTTGATTAGCGATTTCGGCTCTTTCTTTGTTACTCATATTCACATCATGGGTTGTTCGGGTGTAAATAACTTTTACTCCTCTTTTTTTAAGTAATTTGCCTAAAATTACTGAGGCCTCTAACGTTAATTTGTACTCTGGCTTCCCTGTAGCAACTCCAGCCGTTCCACCCGTTACTTTAATTTTGGTCTCTAACGCACCAGGTCCTACAGGCTCCTGTCCCAGGTTAGCCCGTCGTTGATGTCCTGGATCAATGACCACTATGAAGTCATTTTGCACTACTTCTTTTTCTTCTTCGACTGGGGTTTTCGTTGTTTCTTGATCTTCTTTACTAATTTCCTGTTTTACAGGTTCTTCAGTTAATTCTGATGCTGGGCCATTTTGGCTTTCTGTCCCTACTGTTTTAGCAACTTTTTGTTCCAACATCACATTCTTCGTTGATTGGTCTTTTCCTCCCTCTTCTGGTTGATTGAAGATAAAATACACAGGAATCACTGCTAGAAGGATTATGATCGTGATTCCTATCTTAGCTGTCTTTGACATTATTTCAGAAACTCCTTTCGGCTTTTGATCAAATTCACATTGTAATTTTCCAACAATATTTAATGTGTTAACATACTATGGGTCCGAGCCATCATTAATAACATTAAATTGAGAATAACCCCCAAAAATAACAGATAGTTTAAAATTTCGACAAATCTTTATGAAATCCTACTTTTCCTATTTCAAACCAAATAAAATAACCACCTAGTAAATAGATGGCTCCTTTTTCTCTGGACATTTCAATTTTGCGCTGCTAATTTCCTGGATAAGTATTCTCTTCTATCCTCGATATATTTCGTGATGACCGATAATTCCTGGTCGAATATATCTATATCTTGTTTTTTATATGGATCCTGAAGGACATACGGACGAATCAATTGTGTCAGTTTTTCCGCCTTCGGAATCATATGTCCTACTGTAAATTGCTGCTCCATTATCTCCTTAAGGAGCCGTTGATAGTGCTTACGAAATGTATCTACATATAATAATCGCGCCGTTAATGTATTAAAGCCATCATACGGAACATAATCAGACTCCATCATTTTTCCATTGACATCTCGGCCCCAGGTCGCATCATAGTCCCACGGTATGATTTCAAAAAGGCGTGTTTCACTATTCCTATAAAGAGCATAGTTATGAACAAAACCATCATAATTTGATGTAAAGATAACACCAGCCACCCAGCGGAGATATTTATCAATATCTACAAACTTATGAATCTCCTTTTCAAATTCACTTTTTGAGAACGTATTAATGTTATAGATAAATTCCTGTAGGTAATAATCATCTTCTGGCGTACCAACTTTTCTTTCATAGCCCAATCGGAGGGATCTTTTAGTTTCTTTGTCCAGATCACTCATCAGTGAAAAGTTGGCATCCCCATCCACAGCATAAAAAATGCTCCCCTTTGGCAGGTCCCTTCTTGTTAAGAAATTCTGATCAACACTCTCAATTTCCAAATAGACCCCTTCTGCTCTTGCATTTTGAATCAGAAAGATATGACGCGATTCTGGTGATAACACACCAATCTCCGCAAAGAAATCAAATGACAGTTTGTTTCTGATTAATGAAGGATCCTTAAATTCTGCATTCAGATGAATATGTTTGGAACCTCTGAATGTTTTCGGTTTATAGAAGGAAACCTGGTAAGACTTTTTCGATAAATCACGGATATGAGATCCTCGATAGGCAATATCGATATCGAGCCGTTTCCCTTCAATCGTTAACTGGGCTGGAATTGGGTCATCAATCCAAATATCCCTTTTCAGCTCCCGCAGGTCGATTGGTCTAATAAATAGTTTGTATTGCGGTAGTAGTGCTGTCTGGTCCATTTTTCTATTCCTCCTTCCTATAATCGTATGAGAATTGAAGGAAAGAGGTCCCTTTTGGACAGCTTTTTTTTCGTTCATAGGCCTTTTTCTCACTCAAATGTACCTGTACACACGTAATTTAGTAGAAGAAGAGTGAGTTTCTTGGACAAATTTGTCAATTAGTTATGTGCTCCCTTTTCAAGCTTAAAGGAGGTGCTAAGTTACTATGAGCGATTTTTCAGCTGAAGATATTCAAAGAGCCGCAGATGAAGTAAGACGAGGCGGCTTTTGGGACTTTATGTTCCGTGATCCTAGTCAAGACCGTCGCACTACACGCAGAAGAACATCGAGACGGAGAACATCCAGACAGCAAATGACTTCCCGGATGAACACATCAAGACGTAATACATCAAGAAATCGTAACACTTCGAGAAACCAGAATACATCCAGCCGAAATACTTCGAGAAACCGGAATACATCCAGCCGAAATACTTCGAGAAGAAATACTTCCAGAAGATGTACTTCAAGAAGAAGAACTTCTAGATGCAGATGGACAGGATGGCGTCGAGGTTCAAGATGTAATACTATCATCAATCGTTGTTGGAAGGACGGCAACATGTGGAATTTGAGAGTCCGCAACCGCTAATAAGTTTTTTTTAATAAAAATGGGAAAGGAAACTTGTCTTCCTTTCCCATCCTTATGAATAAACCTCTACTTTTTCTCAGGAATAACACAATTCCCATCCGCACAACTAACATCTTCCTCTGTTGAAAGATCTTGAAGGACTGGAACCGGAGACTCTTCTTCCCAGACTTTTTGCAACGCTCCCATAAAGGTCTCTGTCGGTTGGGCACCTGAAATTGCATACTTTTGATTAATGACAAAGTATGGTACCCCGCGAACACCATACTGCTGGGCAAGGGATTCATCCTGACGGACATCTGCCGCAAAGGCATTTTTATCATTTAGGACATTTAAAACTTCTTGACGATCCAATCCTGATGCTTCTGCAATGTCAGCTAGTGTATCTATTTCCCCAATATGCTTCGATTCAGTAAAATAAGCACGAAGAAGTTTTTCAGAGACAAGAGCTTCTTTACCTTGTGTTTCTGCATATTTAGCCAAACGGTGGGCATCAAATGTATTAGTCGGCTTCATTTCATCAAAATTAAATGTTAAGCCAACAGTGGTCGCCTGCTGCCCAACTCCTTGATTTGCTTGTTTCGCTTGATCAACACTCATTCCATATTTTCCAGCCAAAACTTCATGAATATTTTGTCCGATATTCTTAGGCGAATTTGGATCAAGCTCAAAGCTTTTGAATTCAACTTCCACTTGATCCTTATGTGGAAATTGATCAAGTGCCATTTCTAATCGGCGTTTTCCTATATAACAAAATGGACATACATAATCAGACCAAACTTCAATTTTCATGTCGACACCTCTTTTTATTCTGATAATAAATATAGTAACACAAGGCGGATGAAAACCAATCCAAAGTGCTCAATGAAAAATTGGTTGATTTTACCTGAAAACAAGGTAAAGTAAAAGGATATTTCTTATTAAAAAGAGAATTATTATAAAACTAATCAAAAAATACCTCGAGGTGATGTTGGTTGAAAGAGTGGTCAAAGGAAATTGAAATCCATGCTCCCATTGATATCGTTTGGGGATTATTAAATGGTTCATTAGAGGAATTGCAAAGAATAATGCCACAAGTAGTCGATCATCAACCTGTAAAAGTGACAAATGAAGGTGTTGGAAGCATCTATCGGCAGAAATATCGAGAAGGCAAACGTGTCGAAGAGTATGATGTTGAAACATTAGAATATCAAAATACTCCAGATCAGAAGAAATTAAAAGTAGGTTTTACGCTTGCCAAAATGTTTGAGATCACCGCTAAGTATGAATTAAACGCCATCACTAAGCAAAAAACTCTTTTTAAATACACCTGTACAAATAAGCCACTAAAAGCCTTCCTAAAGTTATTTTTATTCTTAGCAAGCGACAAAATTGTCGTTCAATTTTGTGAGAGAGTAAAAAAAGTAGCTGAAGAAGAATATAAAAATAGCAATGTACTTATAAGATAGCCTGGTTAAAGACTATTTTTACAAAAGAAATTCCACAAGTTTGAGACCTGTGGAATTTATCTAATCAATTAGCTATTATTTTGTTGGGCTCCAAGAAATAAAGAAAATTGCCCGTTACTATTTCTCCAGTTAACTCCTCCCAGGCATGCTTATAGAAGGATAGTTGACTGCGATAGAATGCCTGGAGTTTTTCATAATCTTCTATTTGTTTAGCTCGGTCTGTTTTATAATCAACAATAGTCCATGTGCCATTCGTTTTATAGGTGAGATCAATCATTCCCTTCACATAGAAGGGATGCTTATCCTCAGGGTGAGTAGTGATTAACGAATAAAGAGGATGCCCTCTTTCCACTTTTAATGTAAACGGCACTTCTGTCATTACTTCCTCAGCTTTCACCAATTCATCCCAGAGCGGTGAATGTCGAAATTTTTCCAGGTAGGTGTTTACTTCTTTTTCCCTTTCGATTGGAAGCTTATATTTGCTTAAACCGACCTTAATATATTTAGAAATGTCATGACCTTGAACTGCTTTTTCAAATATATCATGAATCAGCGTGCCCCAATTTTTGCCGCCGCCAGATTCTCGTTCAATGGTAATTAACTCAGAAAAATCTTTATCCTTTGTTGGCGACCAATGTTCAAAGGTTTTTTCCCTGCTTTGGTCCAGCCAAGCGTTTTTACTAATGGTTTTGGCCTGAAATTCGGTGATGGTAATCTCGTTTGGTATGGAAGGAATCCTAAAAGCCTCTACTTCCGCGATTTCCATCTCTTCGATGTTTTCCATTTCAAAAAGGATGTTCCAAGGATTTTTCTTATTCCCATTGTGGGAACTGATGATAAGGGCTTTTTCCGCACGAGTCGCTGCAACATAAATAATCCTCAGCTCCTCTTCGGTAAGGTACATTAATTCCTCTGACTTATGCATAACCCATTGGGGTGGAATCGCAACTTCTTTATCCGCAAAACCATTCTTCACTGTAAAAGAAAAATACCCTTTTGATGTATGATCTTCCCGTTTAATATGCTGTGATAAAAAGGATTCAGGACTGACTGTCTTAGCGGGATGTGCCAAAAAGACAATAGGCGCCTCGAGGCCTTTTGCTTTATGAATATTCATAATCCGAACAGCATCCGCCTCTTCTTCAAGATTAGCCACAACTGTTTTTTCAAAAATCATCTCTGTCAGTACTTCGAGGACTTGTTTATAGGTTGTTTTTCCAGCAGCCTCCTGTTTACGAAGGGCTTCTAGTATTTGGAGCAGACTTTTATAAGTTCGTATGTTGCGGCCATTTTTCAAAAGTAATGGATAAAAGCCAACTTCTTCGATGATTTTTTCAATCGCTGCTGTTGGCGAAAGCGAACGAATTAGCTTTTGATAAAATTGTAATTTTTCTAAAACGATTTCAAATTTAGCTTGTAATTCCGGCGAAATTTCCGTAGGAATATTAGCAAAAATGGAAAATCGGCCATTTGCTTGTTTCCATTGGTATAAATCTTGGTCACTGATTCCGAAGAAAATCCCCCGTAACACGGCAATCAAGCTTACCTCATCTGTTGGGTCCAAGAAGGATGTTAGCAAGATCCATAAATCTTGGAACTCTCTCGTTTCACCAAGAATTACTTCACCACTGATACTGACTGGAATGCCCATATCCTCGATCGTTTTCGCATAGGCTGCTACTCCATCTGTATACCTCGTTAGCACCATGAAGTCCTTGGCTTGATGTCCCTTCCCTATTAGGGTTTGAATGGTTAAGGCGATGTTTTCTGCATCGATTAATATAACATCTTCCTTCTTTTTATAATTGGCAGGAACGGATAAACGCTTTACACCAGTAAACCCAGTGCCCTGGTCCTCGTAAAAGGAAACTAACGGCCGGTATGCCGCTTGGTAATCTGATTCTACCTCAGGTAAATGCCGTTTAAACACCATATTTAATTCACTGGTTACCGTGTCAACTGTCCGGAAATTAGTCGTCAATTGCAGCACTTCGCCGCCATGTTCCTCGAGTAACTGCTTGACGCGATTATAGGTGTCAATATCAGCACGGCGAAAACGGTAAATGGCTTGTTTTGGATCGCCTACCACAAAGAGTGAGCCAATTTTCGGTTTGCAATTTGTCCATGTTTCTTCATGGATGTCTTCACACGTTAAATAAAACATAATCTCTGCCTGAATTGGATCAGTGTCCTGAAACTCATCCACGAGTAAGTACCGATATTTCGCTTGGAAATAGGCTCGAACCTCAGGATTCCCTTTTAGCAACTTTGAAGTATACATCATTAAATCTTGAAAATTTAGAAGGGATCTCTCTTTCTTCAATTGCACATAAGTCTTTACGGCCTCTTCTAAGAAACTAATAATTTTTGGATGGCAATATTCTTTCCATGCCTGGATAAGTGGTTTAATTGTTACTTCAAATACGGATGAAATTTTCTCTTCATAAAATTTTGCATCTTCTTTGGAGAACCAGCGATTATAGGTAGGCTTTAAATTCTTATTAAAAAATTCGAAAATGCTAATAATGTCCTTTTCCTTCGAAGGGTCAATGAATCTTTCCTTTTGAACAGCTGTTAAAATCGCTTTCTGTAAGCTATCATATCCCTTTGGAGGCTCCTCCTCCGGAACGCATCTTTTTGCTTCCTTGATTAAGAGCATGAAAGAATGATAATCGATATTAAGTTCAGGTTTCGGGAGTGTTTCGGTTATCCAGTCCACATCAGAATATTCCTTTAACCCTTTTAACCAAGGGAAAAGGTTGTCCACAGTAATCCCTAATTCTTCGATGATTTCCATTGAATGTGGTTTTTCATCCATTAAGGTTTGTAAATGACGCTGCCAGGCCTCTTCTAAAATCTCGAGATCATCGGCTTCTTCAAGCTCCTTAAAGGTTAAATCTAGATTCGCTTCAATTGGGCGCTCACGCAACAATTTCGCACAAAATGCGTGGACCGTCCCTAAAAAGCAGCGTTCTATATTTTGCAGTGCTTCCCCTAGACGAAATTGGATTTCAAGATTCTTTTCTTTTTTCCATGCTTCTTCTAATTTCGCTTGAAAACGGACCTTTAACTCATCGGCTGCTTTCCGAGTAAACGTAATCGCAACTATTTCCTGAATTTCTGCAGTTCCCGTATAAATAAGGTTAACCATCCGCTCGACTAAGCTTGTGGTTTTACCTGAACCCGCCCCAGCTTCGACTAAGAAATTCGTGCTGAGTTGTGATTTAATTTTATCCCGGGCTGCTTGATCGCGAATTTCCTTAGTCATAGGCTCTAACCCCCTTTAGATTCTGATTGGACTGTTTTATTTCAAGGGTATCTTTATCATAAAAATGACGGCGGCACACCAGCTTATATTCACAGAATTTGCAATCATTGACATCATCAGTCATCTCAAAATGACCATGACTCACCGCTTCGTTTAGTTTTTCCAAAATATCCATGCCATTGGTTCGAAGCGTCTTGTCCTGCTTCCTCGTAAATCTTTGTGCTAAACCTTTTTGAGTTGGAAAATAATAGGAACTTTCTTCGACAGCACCCTCACCGAGATTTAGATGTTGTTCAATTGCCAATGCATAAATCATGTGCTGAAGTTGGCGGCCGCCTTTGAAGGCACCATTTTTCGCATACCCATAGGTGCTCCCGGTTTTATAATCAATGATGTGATATTTGCCATCCTTGGTTTGATCGACACGGTCAATGATCCCAGCTATTCGTATTTCCCCAGAGGGAAGAGTAATAAGCGCTGGTTCCTGTTCGCCAATCCCAAATGAATATTCGAAATGAAGCGGATCATAATTTTCAGCATGAAGCTCTTCTTCTTTTAGAAAAATATCACAACAAGCTAGGATGTCATTCCGCTCACGTTGATAGACTCTCTCATTCGGAGGCGGGAGCACTTCCTTTTGTTCATCAATTAAGTTTTGAGCAATCTTTACAATAAGGCCTAAGTGCTTAGCATAAGAAGGCTTGGTAGAATCCTCTGTTATTTTTTTATAAAATGATTCAAAAATACTGTGAAGCAAACTTCCACGTGTAGCTGCGTCCAGCCATTTGTTTGCATCATAGGAAACGTCCTCTACCGGCCTAACCTTTAGCACTTCTCTTAAAAAATAGGAATACGGACACTTGGCGAGTGTTTCAAGTTTGCCTGCACTCAGCGTTTTCTCTTGATTGAGGCGTGGGTCATACATTTCGGTATCAATTTGAATCAATCCATCATATTCTGAGAAATTTTCCGTATTTCGTGCAGTTTCCGCTGCGATTCCCTGTTTAATATTTGAAAAATGGTTAAGAATCCCATCATTAAGCTGCTGCGAATCATCATTGGTTAATTTTTCATTCCAATAATCTTTATCTTCAAAAATATCACTCGCGATGATAGATGAAGGCAGTGTCTTTAATGCTTTAAATTCTGCATCTTTATTGCCAGTGATTAGCCGATAACATTGCAAAACAATAAATGCGGGGTTAACGACCCGATTATCGTTCATATTAAAATTGCAGTAACTGACCGTGACATGCCCATTTGAATTAGCAAGAACTTGTGACATCGTATACAGATTTTCTTGACCCTTTTCTCGGAGTAGTGGCAGGCCATTCCCTAACTGTAAACGTTCTGTATCAAGTAATAGTGGATCTTCACTCATATTCCCTGGAAACTTCTTGTTATCAAGACCAACGAAAAAGACATTTGACCGGCTATTATAAATACCATTTTTATAAGATGTAACATGAAGGTGGCCAGGTTTTGGCCGTGATGTATTGATACGAACGGATAATAGCAGGTCTTTTATTTTTTCAAATAGATCATAGCTTGATAACGATTCGTCTGCATAGGGGAGCAGCTTTTTAATTTCATCCAATAGAGCTGATTTTGCTATTTCATCAAGAGCTGATCCGGTTTTAGCATTATATTTAAGTAAAAACGCGATACCGGTTAAACATTTTTTATAGTCCATCGTTGTCTCTAATGGTGGGAGATTCTTGAAAATTTCTTGAAAACACGCCCAAATCCAGAAAATATCTTTTGCTTGATTCTCATAATAATCATGGTCATCATCATGTTCGTGTTCGAGTAACTGATCACTGCGCCGGTTCAATTCCCCACTGAGCAGTTTAAGATAGCGATCTTGTGACCACCCAATTTGAAGGTCCCTGAGGACTCTGGTTAATTTTGAATTAGACATCACCACTTCATCAAGGCCAACAAATCCTCCCTCAATAAAGGAAACGCCTTTACCCATTATAATCAAGCCCTCATTCAATAAATCAAGAAAGGCTGAGACACTATAGTTGGACTGCATCCACGCGATTAATCCAGAAACTAGCCTTCCCGGCCGGCTGAATGAAATCGGCAGGCCTTCACCAAAAGTAATGGGCAGATCCATCTTTTGGGACAGGTGGTAAAACTGGGTTATGTATGAATCAGATTTGGTATAGAAAACCACACTTTCATCGAGTGGGATTTTTGCCATTTTGAGCTTTTCTAAAATTTGTTTAACTTCCATTTCTTCTGTTTTAGCAGTAAAAAGTTCTAAGTTTGATGCGCTGCTTGCATCTTCCTGTTGATAAATATAACTTAACGGTGAAGGGTTTCCCCAAGAAAAGGAACGGAGGCTTGACCGCTCAGGGGTATGGATACCCAATACAGGAGAAAGCGGCAGCTTATAAACAGCCTCAGGGATAATTTTACTCAGGAATTTTTCTTCTAGGTATGATAAGTTCAGACCTGATTGTAAGATAAACACTCTCTTCTCATCGATTTGAGCCGATTTAAGTGCCTTATGTATCAGTTCTGCTTTGTCGGTAATTTGCTGACTAATCAAAATATCTTCATATTTAGTAAGGATTTGAAATAGATCCTCTGCTTTGTCTGGATTAATAAATGCTTCCTTTTTCAAAGTATCCTTTGTATAGCCAGCTAACCGTAATGATTGAATGGTTGAATAAATAGCATGACTAAAGGCTGGCGTGATTTCCATTCCGGCAAAGTAACGAAGTTTATCTTGTTTCTTCAACTCATTTAGAAGATTGTATGTAAAATGTACTCCAACGGTATGGTCTAAACTATGTTGCGGCTTTTCCGAATTCAACTCGACTAAGATTTGGACTAAGTCATTCACTGTTTGATACTTGAGATTAATGGCTTGGTGTCCTTGTTTAACGAAAGCCACATTGATTTGTTCCCCGATCGAATGGGAATCAACGATGACGATTTTTTCTTTTAAGGGTACTTTTTGACATATTTCCTTTAGTTCCTTTATTAATGATTGCATGGGATCCTCCAATTACTTTATATAATAAATCTACATACTCACTCTGTTCGAGTTTCATGTTTGTTATTCCTTTTTGTTATAAGAAAACACATATATTCTTCATATTTGGTAATAATAACCTCGATTAACATTGAAAGGATGGGATGTTTGATGTCGTTAGAATGGTTTGACAGAGTATGTGGAGAACTTCAAGAACACCTGGAATCTATTTGTGAAGAATATGATCAGGTTGGTCAAATGACAATTGAGAGAGCTGCCAAACATCCGAGGATTGAGTTTTATGTCGATACCGCAGATGTTGATACCGAGGAACTAGAGCGTGATTATTTCTGCTCATTGTTCTTTGATCCTCAAAATGAGGAATTTTACATCGATACCTTCGATGTTGACACCGGACATACGGCGAAGGTCATCCTTTCAGACATAGAAGACATTGTCGAGGAAGTTCACGCCAGTTTACATGATTACATGAACGGCGATGACCACTATACAGATGATGGGGTCTATCTTCAGACTTCCGAAGTCTATGATGAGGAGGAAGATGATGATGGGGTAGAAACCGTCTATGTGGATGATGAGGAAGAATATTACGAAGCCGAACAAGTGAACAGTGACGACATTTTTGAGGAAATTGATGTTGATTGGTCTACACCGGAGGTAACGGCTTTTAAACACGAGGATGAGGTGGAAGTAACTTATCAATTTGGATTGGTTCAAGCCACTGGCGACGGTGTCTTAAAACGTGTCAACCGGATCTGGACCACTGACGATGAATTAATCAAAGATGAGTCTCATTTCATTTTTAGCAAAGAAGAAGCATCAACGATTATCGCAATGATTGCCTCACATATGGATCAATTAAGCGAGTTTGAATTTTAAACTAAAAATCAATTAGATAAAAAGGGAGCATACCATAAGGATGCTCCTTTTCTCATTCTACCGTGTAATCGATTTGAATTAGATCCCATGGAGTGATCATCCCAAGGGGAGCCTCATCAAACTTCCCATTTTCGGTGATGATGACTGCTTCAATTTTCCGCTTCTTCTTATGTGCTTTTTCAAAAATATTTTCAACCTCAAAAATATTAATCTCTTTTGAGACGATTTCGATTGGGTATTCTTTCTCATAATTCATGATATCTGATACATGGATGTTGGCAAGATTGACAAGACCGCTTTCCATATTTTGCGCCATCCATTTTACAATCGAACTCGATGTAAGTAAGCCCATACATTTTTTGTTTTTATAAACTGGAAATTTAGAATAACCGTACTGTTTAATTGCGGTGGTTACCTTTAAGATACTATCGTGATAATCAAAGAACACCACTTTCTTCGTTGCAATCGACAGTGCATAATTAGGACTGTTAAACACATTAGCAATTTTTTCAATATGAGAAACAACCTTTGCGTTAGGCTCTGCAATATAAAAGCCAATTTCCATTTTCTCGTGCACAATGGCGTTCCGAAGCCGAGCATATTGCTCTAAGTCTTTTTTATACGTTTCAATCATTTGATATTTTTTGGCGCCAACCTTCACGAGGACGACGAATCTATCATCATTTATTTGAACGATATCCCGCAATGCATCGTGTACTTGGTTAAAAGCTACTTCAAAACGTTCAGAAAGAAGTTGTCCTTGTTTTTTATTCATATTCTTTTGCTCTCCCATAGAATAACTCTTTATCATTATATTTATAGTAAAATTAATACTTCAAATTTTCAAGAAATTATTTCCCCCACTTTTGCTTGAGCATTTCTATTTCTTCTCTATGAGTCAACCCTTCATCATCAGGAGTTTCTAGGACTAAGGGAATTCCTTTAAAAACAGGTGATGTAATCAGTTCCTTTAATTGATCGGCTGGGATCAGGCCATTAGTGTGGAAAATGTTTGCGTGCCGGTCTTTCTTTGAGCCTGTTGGGTATTTCGAGTTATTTAGATGTATGGCTTTTAGGTGCTCAAGGTAACCTAAACTTTCCCCTTTTTCAATCAGGTCACCTGAATTTCCCCCTGTCCAAAGGCCGCTCGCAAAGGCATGGCAGGTATCGAGGCAAAAGCCGATCTTTTCTGGGTAATCACATAAGTTTCTTATTTGGACCAGTTCCTCTAAGGTTGTTCCTAACGCTCCTTTTGTACCAGCATTATTTTCTAACAAAATCAAACAGTTTCCATCCCACTGACTAAGAACGCCATTTAACATCGTAAGCATTAAATGATAACTTGCTAATGGGTCAGTTAGGCTAATTTGGCTTCCATAATGGACCACAACCCCAATAGACCCACAGGCATTGGCAATTTGTAAATCATTGAGAAGTGATGCGATTGTTAGATCCAGCTTGTCTTTTGATGGTGTTAAACTTGTAGAATAAGGTGTATGTGCTATAGATTGCAGTAGATGGTTTTGGCAAAATTCATTGCAGTTTTTCGCATCTTCTCGGTCGAAATCTTTGATGGAAAGGCTTCTCGGGTTTTTCGGAAAATATTGAAAAGCGGATGCATCGTTTGCAACCGCTTGTTTTGCTGCTCCTAAATATCCGTTTCTAATACTAACATGACTGCCATAGATCATCACTCTGTCTCCATCCGTACTTTTTACGAATAGGATTTGTTTAGCATGACCATTCTATTCGAATAAGGTGGATTATTGATTGGCTATTATAGTTAGCATACGATCCTCTACCTTTTTCCCTTTAGTATCTTCAAGTAAGTTATTTAAGAGAATCGAAAAGATTAATGTTTGTCCACTTTTGGTTTTCACGTAGCCTGATATGGAACTCACCGTAGAGATGGTTCCTGTTTTTGCCTTTACCCTTCCTCTAAAAAGAGGTTCTTTTAAGCGATTTCTTAAGGTGCCGCCTTCCATCTTTTCAGGTGCCCCAGCGACTGGTAATGACTGAAGATAGCTCGAAAACCACTCTTCTTTCTGCACGGTAAACAACAGTTGCGTTAGTTGGTTTGCTGGAATCAGATTGACATGTGATACGCCGGATCCGTCCCGAAGGACCAATGATTTGGGGTTAACCCCAAATTTAACTAATTCGGAATTTAATACTTTCAGTCCGTTTTCCCAACTCCCTTTTCCCTTCACAATCCTGCCCATTTCCTTAATTAAAATTTCCGCATGGACGTTGTTGCTGAGTTTCATAAAAGGAACCAGCAGCTCAGATAATGGTATGGAATGATGGGTTGTTAACATCTTTGCGGTGTCAGGCACCATTCCTGTTTTTAGTTTTCCTGTCACTTGAATTCCGTGTTCTGTTAACGATTGTTTTAATAAGGACATGGCATATCTTGTTGGATCCCAGACACCGATCCAGTCCTGTTCCGGTTTTGCCTTGATTGGGATTGTTCCTTTGATGGTGATGGTATTTTTTGCGTGTACCCGCTCAATCGTAATATTCTTTTTACTTTCCTCTGCGCCGGTGACGGCTTTATTGGTGATTTTTAGATAATTGGTTTTCGGGGTCAATTTCACGCTTGGCTTCTCACCTATTCTCGCTGCAGGTTGGACGAGTACTTTGACAGATCCAGCATCATAGTCTTTGGTTGGTGATGCCGTTAATGCCGAAATCTGTGCCCCATAATGGGTGGTTTCGTCGCTCCAGGGTAAATCGAGTGAATAGCGGACATCATCATACCAAGTATCATCCCCGATAAGATTGCCGCTTATTTTTTTGATGCCACGTTTTTGAATTTCTTCAGCTATTTGGTCAAAATCAGTTTTCAATAAGGTGGGATCACCTTTCCCTTTTATATATAGGTTCCCTTTAATTGTCTTTTTCTTTATCTCACCATCTGTATGTATTTCGGTTGTAAAAGTGTAGTCTTCACCAAGAATATTAAGGGCCGCTGCCGCTGTTAATAGTTTCATGTTGGAAGCTGGCCGTAAACGGACATCCCCTTGTTGGGCATAAATGATTTTTCCATCTACTGCGGAACGGATACTAACCCCAGCAATGGCTCCTTTTAATGATGGATCGTTATTGATTAGTTGATTCATCTGCTGGACCATTTTTTCGTGGCCGTACATGTCTGCGTTCACTTTTATAGAGGGAACAGAGGGAACAAGCACCATTATTAGAATTAGAATGTAATATTTAAATATGTTACTCAAACTTTGGTCCCAGCCTTTCCTTTTTCCTAAGAGTTTGTCCGAAAAAAGCAAATAATATCAGCTTTGGATTTTTTCTTGGACAACCATTGGATTTCCAGAATATGTCTATTTGTACAAACCGCCTTGAAAATTGTACAAAACACTCCAAATTTCGTACAAAAGGCAGTAAAATTCGCACAAAACCATCCTAAAATTGTACAAAAACAAAAATCCCCAGCTTAACCAAGTATAAAATTACACCATTCTCCTCACCACATTAAAATTTTTCCTAAGATAAGCCCAATTCTGAGGTGCCGGCAAGCTAATTTGCCAAAAAGTCGTGCCCGCTAATCGATAAAGAACCATTAAGTTATACTTTTCTATATAACTGCGAATATCTTCAAACCAAACGATATGTTCCTTCCCGCCAGGCCAGTAGCGATACCATGGTGCTTTCACCGTGGCATCAAATTCAATCGGTTCGCCAACAGCAATCGCTTGATTTTGTGCAGCATTTACAGATAGGGCACGTGTTTGATTCGTCCCCACCATTTTGTCATACCCATACAACGCCAACGCGATTTGTAGCTTTCGAGGATTAATTTGCGTGAGTGAATATTGAATGACTTGCTCCAGCCACGGAATCGGGGCAATTGGATCAGGCGGTCCTCCGGGGTAACCATAATCCATTGTCATCACGGCAACTAAATCAACTGCATTACCAATTCCGGCATAATCGTATGCACCGATAATTCGGTTTGTCGGTATATCAGCTGTTTTCGCATGAACATTTACATGTAATATCAATTCACCTAAACTATTTTTTAGAGCCGTAAGAAACAATATAAAGTCATTCCGTCGTGCAGGTGGAATAAATTCAAAGTCAATGCTCACGCCGCCAAACCCACGTTGTTTCGTTAAATTCACAATACTTGCCACTAGATTGGCCCGATACGTTGGATTCTCGAGCACCCTTCCTGCCAACTCCGCACTAAATTCAGTTCCCGCCAAATTCCTAATCATCATCAATGGGACGACCTTCAATTGATTGCTTCTTGCGACTAGGGCCGCATCCTCGACCATATTAAAAGCATATCCCTCCTCTGTAAAAGAATAAGCGACAACTGCCAAATAGGTAAGTTGCCCCGCGAGAGAATTCAAGGTTGCCAGATTGGCAGCTTCGGAGGAAGGAACTAAAAATCCAAGGGTCGCTAGATCTGATTTCATCGGAGATGGCACATTGATCGTTTGACCTACTATCAATTGAGTTGGATTCAGACCTGGATTTGCGGCCAGAATGTCTGCCGGCTTACTGTTGAATTGCTGAGCCAATTTCCAGATATGATCGCCTGCTTTTATTCGATACGAGTGCAGTGGCGGCAGACGATCCGGAAGATATAAAGCAAGCCCTGGCACGAGTGCATTAGATGATAGCAATCCATTCAGTTCGACTATCGTTTGGGTCGAAACACCATACTTCGTTGATATCATCCACAAATTTTCACCAGCAGCCACAATATGAACAGCCATGTTCTCACACTCCTTTTTTACTATCATATGGGCAAAGGATGATATGTTATTACTCATAGAAAACGAACTTGCCGCTAGACAAGTTCGTTTTTAATAATCTATAGCCGTGGATCAATTGGATCGGATTCCAATGCCAAAACCCCTAACACACATTCATGATAGCGTTCCAATGACTCTCTGCCGACAAACCGCTTTACCGCTTCTACACCTAAGGAGAATTCCTTTAGGGCATTGCGTTGTTTCTTACCCGCATTTCGTTGCTTTAGCCGGGACAGATTCTCAGGTTGTAAATAATCGATGCCATAAATAATATGCAAATACTTACGGCCTCTTACTTTAATAGCCGGTTGCACTAATTTGCCTTTATGACGAGCCATAAATGCTTCCGGTTTAACAACAAAACCTTCATGCCCTTCTTCCGTCATTTCTTCCCACCAATCAATCGCCGCTCTCATGGACTCCTCATCGTTGACCAGCCGATATTCCGTTTCCATAAAAAGCTTGGAAAGGATGCTGAATTCTTTATTCTTCTCCATATGCCAGGTATGTGGTTTATCGAAAAATGTTTCATTACTATGTGCTAGTGTGTGAAAAGGAGCAATTTGAATCCCTGCTAACCCTTCCGTTTCCCAGCAATACTTTTGATACACTTCGTTAAACACTTTCGCATTTTGAATCTTTTCATCCGTTTCAGCAAGCCAACTGGCAACATCCTTGCCGTTAGCAGCTGCTTTCTCCAGTTGTCCTTTTAATTTACTGCGATCAAGCAATGCCATTTCACCCACATGGGCATATTGATTCAAGATTAGTTCTTTTGCTTTTAGGTTCCACGGCAGGATCTCAGCGTCCATCAAGACAAAATCTGTAGAGTATTTTTCAAAATAACCACTCAAATCTGCATGTAATACTTGTAGAATTTGTTCCTCCAGCTCTTTCTTGAAAAAGGCTCTGCCAGTCCGCGTATAAATCGAACCTAATGTCTCTCTGCCGATATACTCTTTGGCCGCTTCCTTATTTTTAAAAAGAAGCAAAATGCCTCGGCTGCCCATATGTTTTTTCTCTACAATCATCGTATCAATGCCATTCGCTTGATAATAGTCAAACGCTTCTTGCGGGTGCTCTAAGTATCCCGCTAAATTCGAAGGTTTTGGAGTTGGGCTCATTGTCGGCGGTAAGTAAACAATCTCCTCAAGAGGAAGAGTGTAATGAGAAAAGTCGTCCAGGGCGGATTTGGCCACATCCTTATGGATAGAAATTTCTCCATAATGCTCAGTTATCACCGAATACCCATTAACAAATTTACCCAGATTAGGCGGTGTCAACCGCTTTTGTTCCCATTTCTTAATTGGGTTGTCGGGAACATTGGCATAATCCTGTTTAGCGGCAACCGATACCAATTGTTTTTCTGGAAAACGATAGGCGGTTAGCCTCCCGCCAAATACCACACCTTGGTCAATGTTAAGTGTGTTATTTACTAATAGTGGCTGCGGCTTGGGATCATGACCCCAAATAATTAATTCTTGTGATTGATGTTCAATGGTCCAGTCTTTTCGCCGCGGCTTGCCATTTTCATCCAGCCCCTCGGAGTCCCCGTACCTGCAAAAATCAAAAATCCGCTGTGATTGTTTACCAATATACCAATCCCTTATCCCAGCATGAGTCGCAACCGCCACATTGACACCATTTTTTTGGATAACCAAATGCGATTTTGCAGCGAGCAGAAGTTCCTTTAATTCTGCTCTTAATTGCTCAGTAGCTTCTTTACCAAATTTGCGCTCATACTCAATAAAATCTGCTTCAACTTTCTCATCACCATGTGCCAGGTTCACCTTGCGCCCATCCAGCCAGCGGGCAATTTTCCAGCCATGGTTGCTATCTATCATGTATGCAATTCCTGCATCCACATGTTTTTTGAAAAATTGCATCGTTTCCAGCGACCGTGGTCCACGACTCATTACGTCACCAAGTGAAAGGATTCTCCTACCCTCTGGATGAAAGAATAAGCCTTCCTCGTTTTCCTGATAACCCAGCTTGGTGAGCAATTCAAGAAACTCCTCCAAGCAGCCATGAATATCCCCAATAAAATCAATGCCGTGACCCACATCGATGGATAAAGGATTCGCCAGCCGTCCTATATCCAGGGCCTCAAGCTCCGGTTCATCTAAAATATAGGTCCGGTGAAAGCCTTCCTTCTTAATAAACCTAAGCGTTCGCTTGAAGTGCTGGTATTGCTGTTTGAGCCGATTCTTGCCGCGTGGAAAATCCCGTTCCTTATCACGAGAAATGAGTTCTTTTTCCGTCACATTTAACACAATCGCAATCACGGGGACATGATATTTTTTACCTAGGTGAAGATAACGCTCACGATTTTCTTCTTTTAAGTGTGTCGCGTCAATTATTGTTAGTTTATTTAAACGGCACCGTTTCCCAATTAAATATTCCATCGCATCAAATGCCTCGTTTGAAATCCGATAGTATTCATCAAATAAGGCATCCGCTTCATCCTTTGGACGCTGATTCCAGGTGATAAATTCTACATCACTGACGAGAACCCGGAATTGATCAGAACTAACAACTTCCGAAGCTAGAATCTTCTTTTCATGGACCAGTCGGTTTAATAAAGTGGTTTTGCCGCTATTCGAAGGTCCGACAAAGAGGACCACTCCAGCATAGGGTAAGTGAATTTTGGTCATGATTGTCCCTCCTCTCTTAAAAAGATAGCCATCTGGGTAGGTTGACCAAAAGTCGGATGTTCTTCACCAATGCCTTGAAAACGCACTTGATAGGAATAGGAACTTGCCCAAGTTCCACATTTCCCTGTAAACTCTTCCCTTGTCCATTCAAAGCGGTGATCATGATGTCTCATTGCCTCATCCATATCATAAACCACATTATATTCTTGATTCGGTGTAGTCACGATCAACACTTCTGGTCGATAGTCTTTAAAAATCGTCTCGAATACCCTTGGTAACCGGAATTCATCAATATGTTCAATCACTTCGCAAAGAATCATGACATCTTTGTTGAGCAGGCGTTCATCAAAATAAAATAGCGAGCCTGCTAATAATTGAGGCTCCATAAATCCACGTTTTTCTTTTGCTTGATCAAATCGGTCTAATGCCTTTAACCGCGCACGATTCGATGGCTCGACTGAAAGAATTTCCTGCACCCCTTCAATAAATCCTAACTTGACAGATAACTTTCCTTCCCCAGCTCCTAAGTCAACAATGGTTTGTTTTTTGGTTAAGGCCTCGACATATTTAATTATCGCTTCGTAACGAAGATCATTTAAACGTATTTTCGGCGGCTCGTTTGCCTCCACTTTTTTCGTTTCTTTTTCAAAGAACTTTGACTGTGAAATCATTTTTTGGAACCGTAAAGAACGATTTAGGATAAGCGACTTTTGCGGGTGTTTTTCTAACCAGCCTTCTCCGTAGCGGTCAAACTTCTCTAATTCTCGTTCATCAATAAAATAATGTTTATAGTTATCGATTACTGGAATCAGAATCGAAAGTTGTTTGAGTGCATTCTGAAGTGTTTGTTTCCCTAAAAGAGTGATAAACCTTGCTGAGCTTTTTTCTCGGATAGCACTTTCCCCATATTCAATCTTAACCGCATAACCCATTGGTGCAAATAAAGCTTCCAGCTCGCGGTTGTTTAAATCCGTGGCTACCGGACCAAAAGATAATTCCATGTCAAAGGGATGTTCAACCCATGAGGCATATTCCTCCTTCGGTTTCCCATTTAACGCAGTCCCCAATGCTTTTCGGATGGAGGTAACAAATATACTACTTGCCGCAAACTCGCGGTCATTTATGTAGTGAGAAATATCATATAAATCAGGTGAGTTCTTGACTAAGTCAATTGGGTCTGTTTTTACAAAGATGATGAACTGTACTTCTTCTCTTGAAAAAATAGGATAAACCAGGCGGACAGATAGCCCTTTCTCTCCACGTTCATAGAGATTATTTGGATTTTTGGCTAATAGGTAAGAAACGGCTTCCGCACCTGGGCCACGAACGGTTAAGGATAGCTGCATTTTTCGCACATCACTTTCAGGATTTTAAGTAGTATTTTATCATAATTCCCCAAAATTGGAATGTCTGGAAATAATCATAAAATTGAAAAACCCGAGTTCCAAAGAAACCCGGGCTGGCTTTTACTTAGTAGATTCATTAAAGTTATAGAAAAATTTTGCTGTAATCGAGCCATCCTTGTTTTCTTTAATATCGGTTACATGGATGCCGGAATCAGCAGGTGTCGAGCTGTAGCCTTTCCAGAAGTAGTAGGAACCGGTGTGAACATTCCCGGAAACTGGAGTAAGATTGCTTCCTGTCTTAAAGAAGTCACCGGCATTTCCACGGTTTACATTCTTTTCAAGCTCATACTTACCATCCGCTTGTAGGATCGATAATCCGTAGTGTGTTACAACATCGCCATTGCTAGCTGTTTGTGATTGATTAAACTGGTATCTCTTATTCATCCAGTTTTCGACATTATTAGGGCGGAAGCCAGCTGTTTGATAGAGTGATAGAACATTTTCATCAACATGCCAAGCTACTAGTCCATGTGCATCCGCACCCTCACGAATTAACCCTTTGTTAAAGCCTTGCTGCTGAACATTTTCAAATAAGAAATATTCTGTACCGTTAGATCCAGGTACTTCCATCTTAACAATTCCATTTTCTGCAGTGGCCGCATTGACTGGCGGTAATGTAATCGTTTGAACACCATCAACAGGCTTTACTTCTTTCGGTGAAGCCCATCCCAGGAAGATTTTTGAATATGGATCAAAATGGACTGGTGAGTTACCAGAATATGCAGCTGCATCTGGATATCTCATCCAAGAACCGCCTGCCATCATGGAATAGTTACCAACACCCTCTGATGTGTAAACCGTATCATAGAAATCCGGAAGTCCTAACGCATGACCAAATTCATGGGCAAATACGCCAGGCTGTCCAGGGAATGGACCTGTTTTCGAAGCTTCATCATAACCGCCAGTTGCTTCATTGTATCCGGCAACGTTACCACCGATTTCCGGCTGGATATTGTAATTATCTACATAAACACCGTCAAAAGTGTGGTCCTCAACAAACTGTGAATACCAGGTATTCCACTCTTCATCGGTTTCAACGCCGTCTTGGTTTAAATCAGCTGCAGGTTTACCTGTTTCATAATACTTTCCGTAATATGAGGCACTTAGCGCATTCCATTTATGTGACCAAATTTGAGCAGGATCCCCGCTAAATTCAGCACCTGTTCCTTCATGCACAATGAATACGTTTGGAACTTGTCCATTCACGGCGTATTTAGAATAGTCTACTACACTATCAGCTGCTTTAAATAGGTCTGTCACTAATTCACCATTATGTGCATCACCATTGACGTTACCGTTGACATATTTACCGCCTTCTGCATGTGTCCCATCTTGGTCTAAGTAGTAGGAAGCCCCTTTAGGAAGTTCTACCCAAACCAGATCAGCATTATCTTTCTTTACTAGTTTCACTTTCCCATAACTAGATTCCTTGTAAATGTTTTGCATTGTGCTATTCGTCGGTGCTTTCTGACCATTAAATTTTGCATATTGCTTAAATTCATCTAATTCATATGGATTATAGGTATCTCCAAAAATTAAATCATTAATATATTTGGCTGGAACCTGACCTGGGACATCTCCTTTTGGCTCATCGCCTTCCTTAAATTTAGCAAGGATAACTAGTACTGGAACATCACCATTTGCCGATTGATAGGTTACATGATTATCCCCGGCCTGCTGAAATTTCGTCCCCTTATTGTTTGCTACTTTCTCGGCTGGGTCCACTTTTGATAGATCTTTCCCTAATTCTTTCGCCTTTGCTGCTAGTTCGGGAGAGGCCCCAACATAATGAGCAAGACTTAAATCATATGTACTTTGTGCTTTAGTAACCTTAAGCTGCAAATCGGTAGATTGATAGCCAGTTAGAGTAAGACTACCAGCTAACGCTAAGGCAAATGCAGATTTTGATAGGACCTTTAACAAGAACAGCACCCCTTTTATTTTTGTAGAATTCAAATTTATCAGAATAATCAGCGAATAATAAGCTGCGATGTACCCACTTTTTAAATAATTTAGAGAGTCGAAATATAGTTTTTTCTCCCTGTTAATCGGTATATTAAATGCGGCTTTTGTCATGATTTTCGAAATTTCCTACTAAAAATAAAAAAAGGCCAATCAGGCCCTTTTTACTAACTATTACTATTCATCACCATATCGATATCTTCTGTTTTTTGCTGCAAAGCATGCCTCACATGTAGGAAATGAATGATCCCACGGCAGTTTTTTGCCACAGTTTTTGCATTTTTTTACGAACTTTTTAATATCTGTTTTCAGGCGGTCTTGAACTTTATCACTGACCTCTTCTCTCAGTCGTTCCCAATAGATGGCAGTAGTTCGCTCTCCTAATCGATATAAAAATAAGAGATGGAGTCCAATTGCTTTGTAACTTAATTCTAATTCTTCTAAGCTGCGTTCCTTTACAATCGGTTCAGGGAGTACACGTCCCTGGATAATTGCATACATGGTATCTTCCCATTGCCTGGTTAAGATCGGCTCATTTTTTGAAAACGGCAGATGTAAAAAGCCATAAAGGTCCATTAAAGAGAGCCTTGCTTCAATTTCCGTCCCCGCAATCATTTGATAAAGCGACTTTTCCTCTGCCAGCGATGCCTTTTTCGTCCCTTTAGGACTTTCAAATTTCCCCCATAGTTCAAAAAAGGTACCTAAATCATGATAATAACGTTGAAAGCGTTCAAAAACGGAATTGGTTGGTGCTATCGCAAAGGTATGAACAGGTTCATCTTCCTTCAAAAGCAAGTTCCGCATTTTTCTGATATCACTCGTAAAGGCCACTTTGCCAATATTGTAAATGCCCTTTCGCCCGGCGCGGCCAGCTATTTGCTTCACTTCTTGGGAGGTCAGCAAACGACGGCGTGTTCCATCAAACTTATCATTTTCTAAAAAAACAATTCGGCGTATCGGCAGGTTTAGACCCATTCCAATCGCATCTGTGGCCACAATGACTTTTGTTTTTCCCTTATTAAATTGCTCAATCTGCTTTTTCCTTGTTTCTGGAGGCATACTTCCGTAGATCATACTGACGGTATGGCCGTCATTTTGCAGCCGTGAGGCCGTTTCAAGCACGCGCCGACGTGAAAAACAAATCAACGCATCTCCTTTTTTTACGTGTTTAATATGAAATTCTTTCGTTTCTACTTCGAGTGGGGTATCGCGTGTGTATTCATGTATCTCAATATTTGATTCGCCCAAGAGTTGCAACAGCATCGTTTTTGAATTCCGACTCCCAATGATATGTACCTCTTCTGCATTGGCTTTCGTAATTGCCTTATACCAGGAAAAACCACGGTCTTTGTCGGTAATCATTTGCGCTTCATCTATTACCACTACTTCATAGAACTCTTTTTCATGAAACATTTCCACGGTGCAGGACGTATGATTAGCCCCGGGCGTCATTTTTTCTTCTTCACCCGTTTTTAAAGAACACGGCGTCCCCTCAGTGTTTAACTTATCATAAACTTCGAGGGCCAAAAGTCGAAGCGGAGCTAAATATAAGCCGCTATAAGCTTCTTTCATCCTTTCGAGCGCATGATGTGTTTTCCCGGTATTAGTCTCACCGATATGAAGGACATAGCGGATCTGCCGCTGGAGCGAAGGGTCGTATTCGGTTGCAAAAATGTCCCTCATCATCCGCTCTTCTGCTTCTCTTTTTCGCTTTAATTCTTCTTCAGCTTCCTTTTGTTTCCGCTCTCGCTCATGGAGGTCATTTTCAAAAATTTCCTTGTGTACCTTTTCATCAAAAGGAATTTCAGCCAAGCTGATTAAATCAGCTAGGTATTCAGCTTGAATATCCTCAATAAAATATCCCTCTACATCATAAAGCACCTGTGCAATACTGCCTTTTACAAAAGAAGCCGATAGTTCTTCATGAAAGGTTTTAAAAAAATCAGCCTTCAGTTGATCTGGTAACTGCTCTAAAACTTTTTCCGGAATAAGATCGGACAGATAATCACCAATTAAGCTTTCATAAACAAAGAAATAGGTTTGATATTCATATAAACTTCTGCCCCAGTTCATCGTTTTATGGATATCACCAGTCAGTTCTTCAAAAAAGCTGGCAACCGTGGTGTAGGCTGAGGGATTAAAATGACCTTCATCAATCAATTTTTCTTCTAACGCAAAGGTATCGACAGATTGGAATTTCACATTATTTTGTAAATCCGCCACTAATTGTTTTGCCACGAAATAACGTAACGATAAATAGAACCCTTCATATTGTTCTTCCAAAATCGCAACTGCGTTATCCTCTATCTCACTTCTAATGAATTGCTTCTGTTCTTCCAGTTGTTTTTGTTTTTCTCGCTTGATAAAATTGTCGATTGCATCCTGATACTGATTCTGCCACAAGTCTGATTTTCCTGAAAATGTTTCCTTAATCCACCCCATCGCATCAAAAGGCTGATATGTGCGCATTTCATCTCTAAACAATTTGTTGATCAACTTACGGTCGATTCCCTGTACCTCAAAGCCTTTTTCACTTAACAATTGCTTTTTTTCATTCCGCGGGACATCATTCGTTGACTTATTCAGCCAAACGTTAATCCAAATTTGTTCGACATAATCCTTACGGTCCACTAGGTATTGTTCAAAGGATGGCAGTGTTTCCTTCGTTTCGAAATAATGGTTAATATCTTCATATATTTTCATTTTTGTATGTTCAATCGCTTGAGGGTAAATTGTCGTTAATTTGTTCATCAAATTCCCTCCTTTTCTATAAAATGGATTGTTTTGTCTATAATAACATAAAAATAAAAACCGAATTAATATTCGGTTTTATAAATGATGGTTATTGCAATATTGATCAACCAAGTCTTCGATTTGATCTAGCTCAGGAAACTTTCCTGAAAACTGAAATTTAATTTCCTCAATAAAGTTTTCTTGATGGTACACATGGATAGCACCATTCTGTTGAATGACACTAAATTCTGGTACAAATCGATACCCGCTGCGTTCAATTGCCCCCATTGCTGTGGATTCCCCTTTTTGTTTTTTTATAGTATAAGCAGAAAATAGCTTGCTAATCCCATATGGGATCGTAATACCATTGAAAAAAAAAAGGATGGTGCATTTTATTTTGCACACATCCTTTTCCTTACTTTATGCAGTTGTATAAACTTCTGCTTTATTTATTTCATGGCGAATTGTTGCCTGAGCTGCCGCTAATCGTGCAAGCGGTACACGGTATGGCGAACAGCTGACATAATCCAAGCCTGTTTTATAACAAAATTCAATCGAGGTCTTTTCACCGCCATGCTCCCCGCAAATTCCTGTTTTTAAGGAAGGCTTTGTTCCACGGCCCAACTTGACGCCTGTTTCCACGAGCTTTCCTACGCCATCTTGATCGAGGACTGCAAACGGATTATCCGGCAGCACTTTATTTTCGATATAAGCCTGCAAGAACTTTCCTTCGGCATCATCACGGCTGTAGCCAAATGTTGTTTGAGTTAAATCATTGGTACCAAAGGAGAAGAAATCTGCTTCCTCGGCAATCTTATCGGCAGTCAAAGCAGCACGTGGAATTTCAATCATGGTTCCAATCGTGTACTTGAAGTTCTTAACTGTTTCTTCTTGAACCAGTACTGCCGCATCAATTACCAATTTACGCATATCCTTTAACTCATTCACATGACCAACTAAAGGAATCATAATTTCCGGCTGTACTTCAATACCTTTGTCTGCGAGCGTTGCCGCTGCATAGAAAATGGCTTTCGCTTGCATTTCATAAATCTCTGGATAAATCATTCCTAGACGGCAGCCACGGTGGCCAAGCATTGGGTTAAACTCATCTAATTGACGAACTTTTTTCAGCAACTGCTCTTTCGCTTTTAATTCTGGTGATTGAGGATCTAAGATTTGAAGTTTCGTCACTTCCACCAACAAATCCTCTTTATTTGGTAAAAACTCATGCAACGGCGGATCAAGTAACCGAATAGTGACAGGTAATCCTTTCATTTCTTCAAAGATTCCTTCAAAATCTCCTTGCTGCATTGGTAAAAGTTGATTCAATGCTTCCATTCTCTCATGATAATTTTCAGCAAGAATCATTTTTTGAACAATTGGAATCCGTTTCAAGTCCATAAACATATGTTCCGTACGGCATAAACCAATTCCGCCTGCTCCAAATTCAAATGCCTTTCTTGCATCTTCAGGATTATCTGCGTTGGCACGGACCCCAAGCTTACGTTCTTGGTCTGCCCATGCTAGCAACAACTGGAATTCATCCGATAGTTCTGGGTCAATCATTGGAATTTCTCCCAGCATTACTTCACCAGTGGAGCCGTCAATCGTAATGATATCTCCATAACTAACGACTTGATCACCCACTTTAAACTGTTTAGCCTTTAAGTCAATCTTTAAAGCTTCGCAACCGCAAATACACGCTTTCCCCATTCCGCGTGCAACAACCGCAGCGTGGCTCGTCATTCCTCCCCGGCTTGTCAAAATCGCTTGGGATGCAACGATTCCATGGATATCATCCGGTGTTGTTTCCGGACGAACAAGGATTACTTTTTTACCATCAATGCTTAATTGCTCCGCTTCATCGGCATCAAAAACAACTTGGCCTGTCGCTGCTCCTGGTGAGGCCGGTAAGCCTTTCGCTACCACTGTTTTCTGAAATTTATCGTCAATCCTGCGATGCAGGAGTTGATTAAGTTGGTCAGGGTCGACGCGAAGCAAGGCAGTCTTTTTATCGATGATTCCTTCCTCGACCATTTCCACCGCAATGCGGATAGCCGCTTGTGCGGTTCTTTTACCGTGACGAGTTTGTAGAATAAAAAGCTTGCCGCGTTCAACCGTGAACTCTATGTCCTGCATTTCTTCATAATGCTGCTCTAGTTTCTTACAAGTATCAGTAAATTGCTTGTATACTCCGGGCATCTCGTCCTTTAACGTAGCGATTGGCTGTGGAGTACGAATCCCTGCAACCACATCTTCTCCCTGTGCGTTAATTAAGTATTCACCGTAAAGGACATGCTCACCAGTCGAAGGGTTTCTTGTAAAGGCCACACCAGTGCCGGAATCATTACCCATGTTTCCGAACACCATACTTTGAATATTTACGGCAGTTCCTAAATGGTCAGCAATTTTATTCAGGCGGCGGTAGACAATCGCCCGCTGATTGTTCCAAGAATTAAAAACAGCATGAATAGCAAGGAATAATTGCTCTTTAGGATCCTGCGGGAAATTCTTTCTAGTATGTTTTTTAACGATTCCTTTATAACCAATAATGACTTCTTTCCAGTCTTCCGCACTCATTTCCGGGTCAGAAGAATAGCCTTTTTCTTCACGAATTTCTTCTAATAATTGTTCGAAAAAGTAGGTATCAATATTAAGGACGACATTACTAAACATTTGAATAAAGCGGCGGTAAGAATCATAGGCAAAACGCGGATTATTCGTTAAGTTTGCCATTCCTACCACGGTTTCATCATTCATGCCTAGGTTCAAAATGGTATCCATCATACCAGGCATGGAGAAAACAGAACCGGATCGTACAGAAACTAGTAAAGGATTTTGCGGGTCGCCTAGCTTTTTACCCATTTTCTCCTCAAGACGCGCAAGAGCTTCTAGGGTTTGAATTTCAACGATGGCTGGAATCGTTTTGCTAGCTTCATAGAATGCATTACATGCCTGTGTTGAGATCGTAAAACCATACGGCACCGGCAGGCCAATTCGCGTCATTTCCGCTAGGTTCGCACCTTTCCCCCCGAGTAAACCTTTCATATTGCCATTTCCTTCATGAAATAAATAAACGAATTTCTCCATTTTATAAACCCCTCTCCTTTTTTAACACGTCTAAGATTAAACCTGCCGTTTCCTCAACGGCTTTATTTGAGACATCGATGACAGGACAACCAACGCGCTTCATCACTTTTTCAGCATGATCTAGTTCTTCAAGTATTCGCTTAAAGCTAGCGTAATTCGCTTGTGAGGCTAACCCCATTGCTTTTAGACGTTCTACGCGAATTTCGTTGAGTTTATCTGGTGAAATAATTAGTCCAATACAATTTTTGCGAGGTATTTTGAACAATTCTTCTGGCGGTGCCACCTCTGGTACTAGCGGAACATTAGCCACTTTAAAACGTTTGTGAGCTAAGTACATAGACAGAGGAGTTTTCGATGTACGTGACACACCGATGAGTACAATATCGGCCTTTGTAATTCCTCTTGGGTCACGGCCATCATCATATTTGACAGCAAATTCGATTGCTTCAATTTTCCGGAAATATTCCTCATCCAATTTCCTCATTAGACCTGGACGATGGTGCGGCTGCTTATGAAAGCTCGTTTCAAACGCATTCATTAAAGGGCTTAGTAGATCCACGGCCAAGATCCCCTCTTCTTCAGCACGGCGATCTAAATAATTTTTTAATGCCGGAACAACGATTGTATAGGCTATTATGGCAGGCCCTTTTTTCGCCAATAAAATCATATCCTCAATATCTTCAAAGTCATCCACATAGGAATTACGGCGAATTTCAACCTGACCACCATTAAACTGTGTTGCCACTGCTTTGACAACAAACTCAGCGGTTTCCCCAACTGAGTCGGATACAACATAGACCACTTCTCTCTGTACCAAAAGGCAGCCACTCTCCTTAGTTTGATTTGTTTTCCATGATTTCTAAATATGCTCGCGTAATCGTTGTTTTGGTGATGCGGCCTAGAAGCAAATATGTATTTTTTTGCCCATCTACTTCTTTTACAACTGGTAAGGAGTCAATGTGATTATGAATCATCTTTTTGGCTGCCTCGAGCAATGTTTCTTCGGGATTAATTGTCATAATATTTGGCATTCTCGTCATGATAACACTAACAGGCAATTCATGAAGATTTTGATTACCTAGTGATGCTCTGAGCAAATCCTTTCGAGATACAACTCCAGCTAGATAGCCATTAGAATCAACAATATAGAGTGTCCCAACATCCTCTAAGAATAGTTGAACAATTGCATCATAGACGGAAGTAGATTTTTCAACCACGATCGGAAGGGCCTTATAATCCGTTACCTTTTGATGGATGAATTTCTTCGCTTGTTGCTTTGCTTCATAGCTTTCATTAAAATAATAACCCACCCGAGGTCTTGCTTCTAAGCTTCCAGACATTGTTAATATAGCGAGGTCGGGTCTTAATGCAGCTCTTGTTAATGAAAGTTTCTCTGCAATATCTCTCCCAGTAATTGGGCCATTTTGTTTAACAATCTCGAGGATTTCATCCTGGCGTTTAGATAATTTAATCATTACCACCCCCTTAATCACATTAAAGATGTTATATTCATTAGGTTTATTATAAATGTGTTATACTTATTTGTATATAGTATATTACATTAGGACAAAAATCGAAACAATAAGTTTAAATTTTTTTTAATAAAATAGCTTTCTTCATTTTTCATTAAAAAGCTCTGGTAACATGCCTGTTGATTTCCGCTCCAGGCACGTGCGGTTCGCGGGCGGTCCGGGAAGCCTCCTCGTCGCTGGGCTCCTGCAGGGTCTCCCCTGCCCCGTCCTCCCGCAGGAATCTTCGTGCCTTCCACTCCAATCAACAAGGTGCCAAAATAAACAATAAGATTTAACGTAGTCCATAAAAAAATCCCACCGCAAAGCGGCGAGATTCTGTAAACTATTTTTGGCAATTGGGACAATAATAGGTTTTCCTTGATGATATTGTTTCCATTTTGATGATGGACCCGCATCTATTGCATTTTTCACCTTCACGATCATACACCTGACACAAATCATTAAATCCACCTGTTAATTTATCATCCTTAAAGAGTGGATTATCCATGTAACCGCCATGTTGGATGCCTTTTTGGAGGATTGATTTGATCGATTGATACAGTTTCTCTCGCTCTAAATCGACAATATCATCAATATCCTTTGTAGGAATGATACCGGCATCGTAGCAGATTTCAGCGGAATAGCAATTTCCGATGCCTGCGATAAACTCTTGATCAATCATCGTAGTTTTTAACCGGCCATGCTTTAGGCCAATCCTTTTCAAAAAATTATTTAATGAAAACTCAGTAGATAACGGTTCCGGACCTAAATGCGCAAGGTGCTGCTCTGCTTGTGTTTGATTATATAGATGCAAATATCCGAGGCGGAGGCCAATAAAGTATAGGTGATGTTCACCAAAGGATAAACGTATTTGAACTGTTCGTTTAGGCTTATCTGCTTCAGTCCCATAGAACATCCATCCGCCAAGCATTAAATGGAGTAAAAGAATTTGACCATTTTGCAGTTGAAAGAGTAAATGCTTTCCGCGACGATTGATTGAAATAATTTTTTGATGGTGACACGTTTTAATAAACAGGTCGGGGTTTAAATTGATTGATTTTTCCCGATTTATTTGTACATCCGTTATAGTTTTGCCAGCAATTTTTTGATTTAATAGGATTTTATAGTTTTCCATCTCAGGAAGCTCTGGCATTAAATGACTCCTTCCATATTAAGCATGTGTTTAATAGAATTCCCCATTTAACATGAAAGAAGACTATTAATGATAAAGAAAAATATTACCCTAATAAGAAAAAAGAACAACCTTCGCGGGTTGCTCTACTAATTAGTACTCATGCATATTTCAACATTTTCGAATGTTTATCATCAATTTTCGTCTCAATTCTTTCCATTGCTTTAAAATCACTTTTTATTTCCTGTTTATTATCCTTCACCAATTCCTTAAAGCTAAGTTTACGTTTTCTCATTCCTTCCGCCACCTTTCTTTGTTCCTATTATACCCAAGATGTAAACATCAGAATCGTCATAAATATTACAATTTTTTGAACATTAATAACTTTTTAATTGTTTATTTTTATGATAAAACAAAAAAAGGCCAAAATAATCCCCTACGTGAATGGTTATTTTATATGCATTCACGCAAGGGATCAATCTATTTTTGATTTTCCCTTTACTATTTTTTAAATTTACATTCCTACTTCCTTCAGTAAATCTTCTAAAGTTTTCCCTTTGTATTTCTCTTCTCCTTTTAGAGCATTCTCCATCCAAGGATTTTGCATAAGGTAATTATTTACTACAAAATGCATATATTTCTCATCGACAACACCGTCGTAGTTAATGTCCGCTTCGCGTTTATTGGTTTTCCAATATTTCTGAATGAACACCGCATCATTTACATCGATGACATTATCTTTGTTTACACTCCACCAGGTAGATAGTTATAATCAATCGGTTTAGAACCAGCCACAAGTTGACCGTCCATATCTAGCCCTAAAGTGGTTGATTTCTTAAAGGTGAAGTGTCCTGGTACGTCAATTTGCAACGTAAACAGCTTGCCTGTAATTGGTACATTCGAAGTAAAATAGTACGGGAATGTACTTGATCCCAATTTCGCATCGTATGTCTTTCCATCTGAATCCGTCACTTTGACTACAGTACCCGCCTTTACATAATCTAAATTTAAAGGTGCAGGATCCAAGCCACCAAAGAACATCAATCCTTCTGCTAGAACTCCGCCTCTTAGAACAGAATAGGTAGGTGTAATAAAGAAGTACGGTTGTACCCCAAATGTTGATACAGTTTTACCATCCGTATTCGTATAGCTTACACCAAAGAATCGTCCATTTTTCACACCATACAATGTCATTGGGCAGGTATACCTACCGTGACAGACCGTTTCATTCAACAAGCTTTTGCTCAAGTGTTAACACCACTATTTGACCCAACCTTTTCAGAGCATAGTTATGGATTCAGACCAAATAGGAGAGGACATGACGCAGTTCGAAAAGCGAAAGAATATATAAGTGAAGGTTACAGATGGGTTATAGATATGGACTTAGAAAAATTCTTTGACAAAGTGAATCATGATAAGTTAATGGGAATATTGGCTAACAGAATTCAAGACCGTATGGTCTTGAAACTAATTAGGAAATATCTACAAGCGGGTGTCATGATTCATGGTGTAACCTATGACTCTGAGGAAGGAACGCCACAAGGAGGTCCACTAAGTCCCCTTCTTTCCAATATACTGTTGGATAAACTTGATAAAGAGTTGGAACGAAGGGGGCACAAGTTCGTTCGGTACGCTGATGATTGTAATATCTACATGAAATCAAAGAAAGCTGGCGAAAGGGTAATGAACTCTATTACAAACTTTATAGAAGTGAAATTAAAACTTAAAGTAAATAGAGAGAAAACTGCCGTTGACCACCCATGGAAACGTAAGTTTCTAGGTTTTAGTTTTACTTTCACCAAGAAACCGAAGGTTCGAATATCTAAGGAAAGTATCAAGAGACAAAAGTCTAAGATACGCGAACTAACTTCACGTTCAAAACCTATCCCAATGGAAATAAGAATTGAGAAACTAAATCAATACCTCACGGGATGGTGTGGTTATTATGCCTTAGCGGATACACCAAGTAAGTTTAAAGAATTTGATAAGTGGATTAGAAGACGACTTCGTATGATTGAATGGAAACAATGGAAAACACCCAAAACAAGAGTGAGAAAACTCAAGGGTTTGGGAGTACCTCCAAACATGGCTTACGAATGGGGAAATTCCAGAAAGAAATATTGGAGGATAGCTAGTAGTCCGATTCTGCACAAAACCCTCGACAACTCTTATTGGAGTAACCGAGGGCTTAAAAGTCTATATCAAAGATATGAATTTCTACGTCAAACTTAGTTGAACCGCCGTATACCGAACGGTACGTACGGTGGTGTGAGAGGTCGGGGGTTAGTCACCCCCTCCTACTCGATTTATACAAAGTGGCGGGATAGAAAAACTAAAGTTTGTGAACAAATGTACTTAAACTATAGGGGGCATGAGTTAAAGAATGGGATCGCTGCGGCGGTCCTTTTCTTTATTGCACTAACGAGCAGTTTAGTTTAAGAAAGAATAGTCTATGGAGGTAGAGAATACCACCTATATTAAAACTTAGGATATTCTTACTAAAAAAAATGAATGATGGGGTACTATCAAGCGTTTTCTTGACAGTGTCCCCTCATTCAACTACTTTGCGAACCGCTAAAACTTAATTTTGGTTGGTTTTAGAATAATTTCGTAAAAACTTTTCCATTAAAGATAAGAGATCGGATAGATTACTTTCAGCATCTTTAACAACTGTTTTTTGCGAAGTTACCTTTGTGTTACTTTTGATCCTATATGTTTTATTTTGACTGTTATCGTTTTTTTACACCTTTTTTGACGTGACTGTTGTTTTTCGGATTCGGTCATATTTGGTTAATTACTTGAATGGCTTCCAGCTATGTTACTAGCTTGGTTATCAGATTTTTCTTTTTCAGCCTTTTCAATTTTTACCCATAACTGATATTTTTAATGTGGAACATGGAAATGTGAACCATTTCCTGATTATTGATCAAAAGAACGAAATCTTTATTTACCTCAATGATTACTCCCTCTAACTTCTCAGGACCGCCACGATTAAATTTTACCAATTTTAATTTCAATGACTCAAGCAGGTCTTGGAAATTAGCCGCCTTTTTAAATTCGAAATCGATAGGAACGTCAATGTCGAATTTCATCTCGCCCTTCATATTATCAGTAAAACTTTTAATATGTTTAGTGTTGTAGTAAACGACCCCATCATCTTCCGTGAGAAGGACCAGAAGATCGTCACTTGCATCCATTAACATCCCAATTTTGGATTCTGGTCCTCCTCTATCAACCTTGATTACTTTACCTATAAAACATTTCATGATGTCTTTATCCATAAAATTTCTCCCCTTTAAATTAAGTTATTATATTTACACTGCATTTATATGTATCACGGGAGGATGTTGTCCTAATAAAAAGGCCTGTTTATTTATAAATCAAGAGAAAAATAGGCAATTAAAATGATATGATACAAGACAAAAATAGCTTTAATTATCCTTGTAGTAGCCCACCACGCGGTCATGCATATGGTCCTGTGGGATGGTGGTATTTTCAGGAGGGGCATCCATATGTAAAGATTGTGAATTAAATCACTTAAAGTAACGGGTGCGTTAGTTGAAGAAGATGTTCAAGGACCTAATTGGTCCTTTTTAATTTTGATTAATAAAATATTGAATTTATGATAGGCTCGTTTTAAATCGTTGGACCTTATGGTTTAATCACTGGAATGAAACTAAACGATATAAGACAAAACTCGTCTACATGTGGGAGAATTTGAGAGGATTTTAACAATAAAACGTCAACATATAGGTGTAAATTGGGGCTAAAAAAATAAAAAAGCCGAGCATTAATCGCTCGACTTCTACATTTGTTCCTTTTTATTCTTTATTGCTTTATCTTTCTTCATTGTCCAATCCCTTCACGATCTCCATTAATTCCTCAGCCCTAAAATTTTCCATATAGATTCCTCACCACATTCTTTTTGTCCATACTGTTGGCACGGCATGTATCCTTCTCCAAGTTCGCCCCTCATAAAGTATCTGTCACGTTCAGGCTCGTTAAGTTCAATGAACTTGTATTCATTGTAAACTTCATACGAAAAACTACCAACCTTAAAAACTACGAAAAGTACAATTGCAGCAATAATTATCTTTTTCAACTTCTCCACCCCAAAATAGACAATCCTTTCAATTACTATTTTATTGGATGCATGAAGATATTACCATATGAACTTACAATAAAAATCTGACATTAAGATGCTCGAACATTTAGCAAATATAGAAAGAAACTATTTCTTCTACATCTCTACCTTCTTCCCAATATTCTTTAACAGTTCTACTAAACCAATCCCAATCTAGTGGTTCAAATACTACCTTAACATTTTCATTTTCTTCTGCTCCTTCATGTTTGTAGTAATACTGTAGAAGTTCATCCCCCTTATAAAGTATCTTAGCAAGAGCTAACCAATTCCTTGATTTTTTAGCTTCTTCAATTAGCTCACAGATTAGTTCATAGTAGTTGGCGCTTATTTCACGATTTGTCATTAATATAACCTCCAAGAATAGTTTTCTTTCCCTTGGAGTCTTTTTATCTACTAATCGTCAATGTGTAAAGCAAATCTGAAAATATCTTTTAATTGGACAGCCAATCGTAAAATGGAACCTTGCCATCTTCATACTTTGGAAATTCAATTTCTCCTCTTTTCAGCTTACTTCTGTAGAGAGTGTTTTCAAGGCAAGTTCTCAAATAAGCTGCAAGATTTTTAACAGTACTTGTAGCTTGTACTTCCTTCACGGCTAATAAGCAGACTTGTTTACTAAGTCCTTTGTTCATGTATTCAAAAACTAAATTGTCAATTATTTCTTGGTTGTTACCTTCTTTGTTAACAAATTTATCGTTAAAGGTATTTTTAAAGGTATCTTTAAATGTATTTTTAAAAGCTATATTTTCCTTGACAGGTGGAGTGACAAATGGAATGACATTAGGGTGGACATCTGGCTGGACACTAGGTTGGACATCAGATTCGAATACCTCAACAATGTAGATATTTGCTGACTGTTGGTTGTTCTTCCTAATAGCAGCATTAATCGACAGTACTTCTAACTTAGCCAAAAGCTTGAAGAATCTTTGAACGGTCTTATCGCTAACAACCATGTTGAACCTTACTTTGAACATGTCCAGGAACTTCAAATAAGAGACTGAAAATACCCCTGAAGCATTTTCTGCCAAGTCAGCAACTAAATAAAGCATTCTAATTTGGTTGTCATTGAAACACCAACGATCTTTCGCTTCTTCGATAAATTTCTCTTTGTTGTATGTACCCTTGCTATACTGTTTCAAATGTTCAGTCTTTCCAGTTACCAACATTTCCCTTCCCCCTTGTACTACAAGGAAAAGTATCGTATAATAAAAGAAACGATTCCTTGTGAATTGGACTGAACCTTGTCCTAGAGTGGCCGCTCTATGATGGACAGGGTTTTTATTTATGATTATATTTTATCACTTTAAAGCATTAAAGTGTATAAAAGTATTCCAATTTATGGAAATTAATTTATATATCCAACTTGTCAATTGAACTGTATTTCTTCGCTTTTGCTTCCAAATCATTTCCCCATAAAGCTACATATTTCTTAGTAACAGAAAGATCACTGTGGCCCAAAAGTGCTGCCAATGAGAAAGCATCCATTCCAGCTAATATAGAACGTTTAGCGTAAGTATGTCTCAAGATATGTGGACTGAATTGCTTCTCGATTCTTACTTCCTCTTTATACTTTTCAAATCTTGTTTGGATGCTTCTAGGCTTCAAAGGTTTGTTGTCTCTATTAATGAACAAGTATTCATGAGATAAGTCACCTCGAAGCTTTAAGTAATTCTGAAGAATAGCTTGAACTTTCTTTGAAGGATAGACAACTCTTTCTTCAAGGTTTTTCGTATTTCTGATTATCAGCTTTTTCTCTCGAACGTCCTCAACTTTGATTCCTACTGTTTCTGCCAATCTAACCCCAGTATCAAGCATTACTAAAAAGATAGTTAGGTCCCTTTCTCCGATAAAGCTCCTTTGCTTTTTCATGAACTTTGTTAGTCGAACAATTTCATCATCTTCCAAAGTTTCAATAACCCTTTGACGATCTCTAAGCTACTCGATGTTTTTCATTGGATTTGGAGTAACAGCTCTAATTCTGTATAAGTAATTGAAGAAAGCACTCAAAGCTCGAATTTTCGTATTGATGCTTACAATCTTAATCTTGTCTTTTAAATGAAGTATTAGCTGCTCAGTATCTTTCTTGTTAAGCTCAACAATTTCTTTATTAAATCCTATCTCGACTAATGAACTTTTTACAGCTTTCAATTCACCTTTGTAAAATTTGATAGTTGAAGGTCTTAAATTCTTCAGCTGACAATCTCTCTCGAACTTTGCGATTGCTTCTTCATCAGTTAGTTTCTTTCGAACAATTTGTAACTCTTCTTCAGTAAGCAGCCCTCGTCTTGCCATATTCTTCCTCCTAAGCATAAGATTTTACGCGTACGATTTAGCCTGTTCAAATCTTGTGCCGAATGCAAAAAAAAGACTCCCAACAGAATGTTGGAAGCCTTGATACATCAATGATTTTGATACCGGTGGTCGGGGTCGAACCGACACTCCAGAAGGAACACGATTTTGAGTCGTGCGCGTCTGCCAATTCCGCCACACCGGCATAATAAAAAATTCCATAGATAAAACTATAAAATTTTAGTGAGAAATATTTAACAGGGGCAGTAGGAATCGAACCCACACTGAAGGTTTTGGAGACCTTAGTTCTACCTTTAAACTATGCCCCTAAATGGTGGAGGGGGACGGATTCGAACCGCCGAACCCGGAGGGAGCGGATTTACAGTCCGCCGCGTTTAGCCACTT
>NZ_VEED01000028.1 GCF_007678255.1 Bacillus sp. X1(2014)
TCGTCGCTGATAACATTGTTGACAAAAGGAATTAATTTGACCCCTTTTTCTTTTTACACAATTATACGGACTTAATCTAAAAATTTCGAATTAGGCGGAATTTTTCCGTCAATTTATCACTCGTCTGCTTAACACGTCAATTCTTGTGTCTTTTAATAAATATGCACCCGAAAACGAAAACCTCTTGATTTTTATCAAGTGGTTCTTTGTGTGAGCTAGAATTGTTTTTTACTTACTTCGTATGTGACATGCGCCCTTCATCATACATTTTCTAATAGGGATCTTCATAACGGATTTCACCAGAATAACGCACCTGCTGAAAGAAACTGAGAAAAGGGAAATGAATACACAGGAGGGCTGAATATGAAATTCACGATCCAGTATATTCCTCTGAGCAAAATCAAGCCAGATTTATCGATGAAAATTACAGAGCACCTTAAGAGATTACAGAGAGTCATGTGGGATTGCATGTTTGTGTTGGTTGTCAAAAAAAATCGGAAGGATGGCAACTACATTATTGTTAGCGGGCAGGATCGATTCGAATCCCTTAAAAAGCACACGAAAAATATTTATGCTCCCTGTATAGTCGATAAAAGCAGCAGTTCCACTGGAATGATTTCGTGCTTTCATCGATTCAGGAACAAACAACCCCTGGATGATTTTCCTTTAATGCCTGCCAGTTGGTCGATCGTCCGCTCTTTTTTAAAACAAGAACCTCGTTTTAAACAATTATCCCGGTCCGACCAAATCAAAGTCCTTCTCATCGCAGCAAAATACAAGAAAACTGTAATATATTCCATGAAAACGACAGTGAATGAAATTTTAAACAGTAAAAATTAATTCCCAATAAAAAACAAAGCCCGATTTTTCTTCCATGTTTGAAGTGAAATCGGGCCATTCATTTCCAAAGCTTTTACTTAAAAATAGGGTGCACTGTCATGGACTTGTTTTGATGACAATTGAGAATGAAGGATATTACATAATGTTGTGATTCCCTGTTGTAACAGATGTTCGTTCATATAAGAGTAACTTAAACGTAAGTGATGGTTTTCTTGCTCGACTGGATAACATGCCGACCCAGGCAAGAAAGTTAGTTGCTGTTTCTTTGCCTCTATTAGGACAAGATTACTATCCAGCCAAGAAGGGAGACTGATCCACACGTTTAATCCACCCTCCGGGATTCCCCAAGATACACCATCGGGCATTTGTTGTGAAAGTAACTCAAGGACCAAATCGCGGCGAATTCTTAAAGCCGTTCTCAATTTTTTATAGTGATCCATCATTTGTTTAGAGTTAATAAAAGGCAGAACGGATTTTTGTGTGAGTAAAGGACTTCCCAAGTCAGAATTGGCCTTGGCAGCCAATAGACGATTAAATACAGTGCCAGAAGCAGCCAAAATACCGATTCGACAACCCGGGGCAAGTGTTTTGCTTAACCCTTTCAAGTAAATCACATGACCGTTATGGTCTATACTTTTAATGGGTGCCGGAGGCTTTTTATCAAAATAAATTTCACCCCATGGGTCGTCTTCAATAATAAGACACTGGATACTTTGTGCGATCTCAAGAATTTGTCTGCGGCGTTTGGAAGTCATAACCGCACCTGTCGGATTATGAAAAGTTGGAATGGTATAGATAATTTTGGGTTTATGTTTGTCACATAAATTTTGGAGGATATCTACACGCATACCGTCCTTATCAACAGGGACGGTGAGTATAATAGCGCCTCTCCCTCGAAAAACATCAATTGCTCCCGGGTATGTGGGAGCCTCCATAACGACCACATCTCCCGGACCAACAAATGTACGAGCAACAAGGTCAATCCCTTGCTGCGAACCACTTGTCACTAAGATATTCTCGGGAGTAGAAGGAACTCCAACTCTTTTCAAATACTCATCCATTGCTTTTCTAAGATGGATGTCTCCTTGGATTTCTCCATATTGAGACAATAGTCTTGGGTTATCGGAAAGTATTTGATGAATCTCACGTTCTAAAAAACGATTCGGAAGAAGTCCGGGATCAATCATTGAGGAAGAAAGATTAATCTTTTCAGGGACCAGATGAAATCGGCCAAATTGCGATCTAGGTAAATAATCTTGAACAGATAACTGCCAATCATATGAAAACATCTCATCTTTGCTTTCCTCAGTTGCTTTTCTGTTCATCTTTACAAATGTTCCTTTTCCTTGGATAGAAGTGATAAATCCTTCTTGTTCCAATTGCTGGTACGCCTTTACTGCAGTTACCAAACTTACTCCTAGTTGTTTTGATAGATCGCGGACGGAAGGTAATTGCAAACCCTCTTGAAGAAGTCCTGAACGAATGCGATCCACAATAGACTGATAGATTTGTTTTGATAATGAAACTTCAGCATTTCGTTGAATTTCGATTTGCATCATAATTATCCCCTTAGTGTTATACTTCCGTATTGAGTGTTATATAGTGTTCCATATAAACTACTCGTAAATAATTAGTTTACATTATAACACTTGGAGGGAATATTGGATGAAATATTATGTTGTTGATGCCTTTGCAGAAAAAGTTTTTGAAGGAAATCCAGCTGGGGTATGTATTATGAATCATTGGATTTCAGACAAGATTATGCAGAAAATTGCGATAGAAAACAATTTATCTGAAACCGCATTTGCTGTAAAAGAGGGGAAAATATATCGGCTTCGCTGGTTTACTCCTGGAGGAGAGATCAACCTTTGTGGTCACGCAACATTAGCAACCGCTTATGTGATTTTGAATTTTGTAGAAAAACAAGTGGAATCCGTTCAATTTGATACGTTGAGTGGAGTGCTTACTGTAAATAAAATAGGGAACTTGTACGAATTGGATTTCCCAGTTGTATCATCAGAAAAGTTACCCGTAACGGAACAAATGATTGAAACCTTAGGAGTTATACCGCTAGAAGCCTATTTAAATAGAGACCTAGTTCTGGTATTAGAATCAGAAGAAGCTGTGAAAAATGCTGATCCTGACTTTTCAAAATTAGAAAAACTACCGGTAGGCCTTGGCGTCTGTATAACAGCTAAAGGAAATGATTGTGATTTTGTTTCCAGAGGATTCTTCCCTAAGTTAAAGGTTAATGAAGATCCTGTGACTGGTTCTTTACACTGCAGCTTAATTCCCTTTTGGTCTGAGAGACTAGAAAAAACGGAAATGGTGGCTAAACAGTTATCAAATAGAGGCGGAACCCTGTATTGTAAACTTGAAGGGACGCGAGTGAGGATGGCCGGAAAAGCAGCACTTTATTCAATTGCGGATTTACATATCGAGTGTTAAGATTGGAAAATGCGCAAATGTGATGAGCGGCATTTATGGCACTTTTTCACGTTCGATTCCTTTGTTGACAGGTATGTTATTATAAACTTATTCTGAAAATTCACAACAACCGGAGGATAAAAAGTCTTGAGACGGATTCATTATAGTTGGTTTATTTTATTGATCACATTCTTTTCTATTATTGTAGCAGGCATTGTACGGTCCTCCTCAGGAGTGTTGATTGTCCCTTTGGAAAATGCATTCGGATGGGACCGGTCATTAATTTCGATGGCATTTGCGATTAACCTTCTACTCTACGGCATTTCCGGGCCGTTTATGGCAGCGTTGGTGGAGGAAATTGGTTTAAAGAAAATGATGGTCTTAGCCATGACTACACTGCTTATAGGTGTTTTGCTCACTCTTTTTATGGCGGAACCGTGGCAATTAATGATCATTTGGGGAGTAATCATTGGCTTAGGATCGGGGTTGTTTTTAACGATATTAAGCCCCTATGTTGCGAATCATTGGTTTGAAAATAGAAGGGGACTTGCAGTTGGCATTTTGACTGCGAGTACAGCGACAGGACAGTTGATTCTATTACCACTGTTAGCCATAATCATTGAAGAGTATTCGTGGAAATGGGCAATTGGTTTTATACTTATCCTGAGTCTCATTATGTTGGTTATCATTCTACTATTTATGAAGAATTCACCAAAAGAAATAGGCCTTCTTCGATATGGATTAGAAGAAGAACCGCCTGTACAGCAAGTCGTCGAAAAGAATAATCCGATTATTATTGCCTTTCGTACATTGTTTGAAGCAGTAAAAGTGAAGGAATTTTGGTTACTTGCAGGAAGTTTCTTTATTTGCGGACTTTCGACAAGTGGATTAATTGGTACACATTTTATTTCTTATTGTATCGGCTTTGGATTTACTGCGGTAACAGCAGCTTCGATGCTTTCGTTTATGGGGATTTTTGATTTAATTGGAACCACACTTTCAGGTTGGTTATCAGACAGGTTTGATAACCGTTGGCTGCTATTTTGGTATTACAGTCTAAGAGGTGCCTCACTTGTCTTACTGCCTTTTGCACTATCTGAAGGTTCTATTACTCTACTTGTTATTTTTTCCGTTTTTTATGGATTAGATTGGATCGCAACCGTACCGCCAACGATTAATATTTCGCGACAAATTTTTGGAATGGAAAAAAGTGTTGTGGTCTATGGCTGGATCTTTGCGGCCCACCAATTAGGTTCTGCTGTAGCCGCTGGAGGAGCCGGGATTATCTATAATATCTTCACATCCTATACATGGGCATTTGTGCTGGCAGGAATGTTTTGTTTGTTAGCCAGTCTATTTGTGATTGTAATTAAAAAACAAAACGTAAAAGTTGAAGTGAGTCATACTTATAAAGTCTAAAAAAATAGACTGTTAACGCATAACGGATTCTGTTTTCGAGTAAAAAACATCAATATATAAATTGAATAGCTTAAAGTTAAAAAGCATTTCTTTGCAAATAAGGAATGCTTTTATTTATATGGCTGTGTTAAAGGCTAATGTTCTTTTAGCACTCTGTTGATTGAAGTGGAAGGCACGAAGACTCCTGCGGGAGTATGGGGCAGGGGAGACCCCGCAGGAGCAAAGCGACGAGGAGGCTTCCCGGCACGCCCGCGGAAAGCGAAGTGCCTGGAACGGAAATCAACAGATAAGTTTAACACAGCCATTTATATAAAAAAATTAAAGAATATACATATAACAACAATAATATAATTAAAACCAATAAGTTTTTATTGATAAACAATAAATAATGTTTTAAAATGAAATTAATATTAATTTAGTGAGGTGCTTTTATGAAACAAGTGACGACACTCTTTTTAAAGGTCGCTGTTATTTTTATTGGAATCCCAGTTCTTGCATTGTGCATTTTTTTGGTGCCTGAGCTAGGGGATCTTGCGGCAAAATTGCTTCCAGAGTTTGCTTATATAAAATATCTCGTTTTCATTATTTTTTATGCATCGGCGATTCCTTTTTACTTTGCTTTGTTTCAGGCTTTCAAACTTTTACGCTATATTGACAAAAGTGAAGCATTCTCGGAAATTTCTGTCATAGCTTTAAAAAAAATCAAACAATGTGCCATCACAATCAGTGTCCTGCATGTACTAGTCCTACCACTTTTCTATCTCTTTGCGGAGAAAGACGACGCCCCTGGTGTTATCTTTGTCGGATTAGTTGTTCCCTTTGCTTCCATGATTATCGCAGTCTTTGCAGCTGTTCTACAACGGCTTTTAAAGGAAGCAATTGATATAAAATCGGAAAATGATTTAACTGTGTGAGGTGGATAACTTGGCAATTATAATCAATATTGATGTGATGCTGGCTAAAAGGAAAATGAGCGTAACTGAACTTTCAGAGAGGGTTGGGATTACAATGGCGAACCTTTCCATTCTGAAAAATGGGAAAGCAAAAGCAGTTCGTTTTTCAACATTAGAAGCTATATGTAAGGCTTTGGATTGTCAACCTGGAGATATTTTAGAGTACCAAAACGATGAAAATACTTAAAATACTTGGAAAATAAGGTTTGATTTTGGCTTTGCCCTGTAAAGGAGCAAGGCTTTTTTCTTTGCCAAGTATCGGGTCATTAGTTTTAAAAATATTTGAGATTACTTAAAAGAGAAAAAGAACATTTTTTAGGTTTAAGATTTTTATATACGGGTATGTAATAAATAGATACTTTCCCCCCTATCATCTTTTCTATTATTTTGACTATCTAATGATAGTCGTTTTTTTTGACTTGTTGTGAAATTGTATAAATGGAGGAAAAAAATGAATACAAGAATACCAATTTTAAAATTATATAATTATCTGTTTGTTTCCATTCAATGGGAGCTTGATGATCAAACAGCATTACAATTTCAAGAATTATTGCTCCAAAGAATACATGAAACTGGTGCTAGGGGTGTGGTAATTGATTTAACATCTGTTGATATGATTGATTCGTTTATTGCTAAAGTTCTAGGCGATGTGATTAGTATGTCCAAAATGATGGGTGTAAAAGTTGTATTAACAGGCATTCAACCAGCTGTAGCGATTACGTTAGTTGAACTCGGGATTCATCTCCAAGATGTCGACACAGCATTAGATTTAGAAAAGGGGTTAGAAATATTACAAAGGGAGTTGGGGGATTAGATCATGGGATACGAATCCTCTGTGAAAATATTATCAGAATGGGATATCGTTACAGCTAGGCAGCAAGGGAGAAACATTGCTAAGGAGCTTGGATTTGGAACAGTTGACCAGACAAGAATTACCACTGCAATTTCTGAGTTGGCAAGAAATATTTATTTATATGCCGGCAAGGGAGAGATTCATTTTGAGCATGTCAGTGCTCTTGAAAAAACAGGTTTAAAAGTAACTGCTCTTGATCATGGCCCAGGCATTCAGGATATTAGAAGAGCGATGGAGGATGGATATTCCACATCTGGTGGTTTAGGGGCAGGTTTATCGGGGGTAAAACGTTTAATGGATGATTTTGATTTGACCTCAACAATTGGGAAAGGGACAACCATCCAGGTAGTAAAATGGCTGCGAGGGAGGTTTAGGTAAAAGATGGATTTCAAACCGATTTTAGAATCCAGTTATCGAGAAATACTTAGCAGATATATAGAAGAATCTTCTGAAGCAGCATTGTATCAAGGACAAATGTTCAGCAGGAAATCCATTATACAGCAAATATCCCCTGAAGAAATTATTGGTATCCATTGTAAAGTCTTAAAGGATCTATTTCCTGATATTAGAGAGGAAATTTTAGCTTCGTTTGATTTTCTAATTGAATTTATGATGAACTATGGCTTAGCCTATCAAGAATATCAGAGCTTGAGGGACAAGCAGTTTGAAATTAAATCGGAAATTGAAATGGCTGCGAGCATACAAGAAAACTTTTTAGAAACGTCCATTCCGAAGCTAGATGAAATTGATATTGGTGCCATTAGTGTACCGGCGAAGAAAATAAATGGAGACTTTTATCGCTTTGTTGAGGACGAAAAAAGTATTAGTATTGCTATTGCAGATGTAATAGGCAAAGGAATTCCTGCAGCACTTTGTATGTCTATGATTAAGTATGGAATGGATAGTTTACCAAAGTCCATAAATAATCCTAATGATGTGTTATCAAATTTAAATAGAGTCGTAGAAAATAATCTTGATTCAAGTATGTTTATTACCATGTTTTACGGAGTATATGATTTCAGTAATCATACATTTATTTATGCTGCTGCAGGGCATGAACAAGGGTTCTATTACCATGCGTCTTCTCAATCCTTTGAAGATCTTACAACAAGAGGTATGGTGTTAGGTGTACAAAAGGAAATTACATATGAGCAATTTGAAAAGAAGGTTAAACCAGGAGATATAATCGTTATGCTATCTGATGGTGTGACTGAATCAAGGACTGCAAAGGGATTTATTGAACGTTCAATCATAACTGATTTAATTCAAACCTATATGCATTTGTCTGCACAAGAAATGGTGGAGAACATTTATCGAGAGATCGAAAGATTACAAAATTTCGAGATAAGGGATGATTTTACGCTAATTATTTTTAAAAAGATTTAAAGAATGTTGAATTAATCATATTAGGTATGGGAGATAACAAAAAAAAAGATGAAAGGCACTGGTAAAGATGCAGGGTAAAAGAATGCTTGAACGTGGCATTAACCAACATATTCAGGCAATTGCCTATCAAATTCCTAAGGAGGGTAATGTATTTAACGGGGATAGCATTTATATGAAAGTAACTGAAGATTACTTTATTTGTGCGGTTGCTGACGGTTTAGGCAGTGGAGAGCATGCCTTTCATTCATCGGATGCTGTTCGCAAGGAAGTGGAAAAAAACCATGATAAAGAGGTAGAGGTATTAATCGAATATTGCAATCAGGTTCTTAAGTATAAAAGAGGTGTCACTCTATCCATTTTAAAGGCACATTTTTTACAGAAGACTTTCACCTATAGTTCGGTGGGAAACATTCAGTTTGTTCTTTCTTGCCCCTCAGGAAAGTTTATCTATCCACTGCCTATCCTGGGATATTTATCTGGGAGGCCCCAAAAATACCGATGCGAAACATTTTCTTATGAAAAGGGATCAAAATTTATTATTCATACGGATGGTCTTGCGATACCTGGTTTAAAGTCATTAGCAAGCTCCTCTAGTTCGATTGAAGAGATCTCAAACTATTTAGATAACCATGTGAAAACAAGGAAAGACGACCTGACTTATATTGTAGGTCAACTTTTTTAATATAAGCTATTTTCGTGCCATTAAAAATGTTTAATTACTCAAAATTCGGGTATTAACGAAGAGTTATCGCTGTGAAGGGTAGAAGAGACTTAACTAAGGAGGATGAAAAATTGCAAACATTCTATGATACTAAAAATATATCCCAATATATTACCAATAATAAGCAGGAATTTCAGGAGAAACTATTATCGGAGGCTGTCAATGTTGCCACTAATATTGAAAGTATATTAAAAGAGGGAAATATTGATTTATTAAAAAATGCTCATAAGCTCGTTCTGTATGTAGTGCAAGATAGATACGAAGAACTCATTGCTTTCGCTAATGAAGAGGGAATTGCTTGGGCGAAATATTCATTAACTGTTGCATTCAAATTAGAATGGGTACATGCAATTAGACGTACTTTATGGTATTTTATCGAAAAATTTGATCAAATAAATGAGAATGTTAATTTTGCAGACAATTTTTTCGAATTGGAGCAAAAAGTTAATGATGGGATTGATGAGTTTTTAAACACGTTCTTTATTAGCTATTCACACTATAAAGATGAATTAATCCTATCCCAAAGGAAATTAGTGGAACATCTTTCGGTACCTATCATACCAGTCAGTCAAACGGTAGCTGTATTACCGTTGATTGGTACATTCGATGCTTATCGTATGGATATTATTCAAGAAAAAGTACTAACAGATATTGCAAAGTTAAGGATTCTGACATTAATTATTGACTTGTCAGGAATATCTGAAATGGACGAAGTAACCATTGCTCATTTTCAAAATGTTTTGATTGGTATCACGCTGATGGGGGCTAAATCAGTCATAACTGGATTACGCCCAGAACTTGTTAGACAAATGGTTCATTTAGGGATCGATCTTACTAGGTATACTGAAACAAAGGCAACCTTACAGCAAACATTAAATGATTATCTTAGTTAACTCAAATAATATGTATAAAATACCCGGGAAGGTTCACTTCCCGGGATTTTTTTTAGATTAAACTATCCATATTATACTGTGGAGGTCTTTATCATGAGCCCCCTGTGTGGGGGATAGTAAATTCGTGAATAAGTAACAACTTTTCATATCAACTTAAGAAAAATACATATTAGAAGAAGGTGTATTATGAAAAATTATTGGTACCAGACATTCGCCATCATTTCTTTAAGCATGGCATTATTACTAATGTCATCCTGTAGTCAGTCACAAGCAAAAGAAGAATACAATAAACCTAAAACTCCTCGTGAAGTTTTAGGTTTCTACACAGAAAAGGAAGGAACGTATCCAGGGTCTCAACCTACAGTTAATTCGCAATTCACCAGTTTAAGTATCATTGCTCCCTTTTGGTATAAGCTTGATGAAAAACGCCCAGGCAGTCTTATTGATTCTGTTAAAGCAGATCATAAGAAAAAGGTTATTCAAATTGCTCATAAAAAACACCTGAAGGTATATATGGTTGTACATAATCTCTTTTATGAAACCGTTGAGAAGGGCAAGCAGGTAGCCAGTAATGTACTCGATAACAATAACAACCGCAATGTTTTCATTGAGAACATACGCAATGAAATGAAACATTTTAAATATGATGGTATTAATATTGACATGGAAAATTTGTATTTGACTGACCGAGATTCCTTTAGTCAGCTGATAAAAAAATTGTCTGATGCACTAAATCGTGATGGAAAAGTAGTTACGGTTTCAGTCCCGGCGAACACAGGTGATTCCCGTGCTAATCCCTGGTCTCCGTGGTTTGATTACGAAAAGCTTGGTCTATATTCAGATGGATTAATGATTATGACATACGATGAACACAACGCAAGAACAAAACCCGGCTCAACTGCATCAGTCGATTGGACAGAAGCAACGATACGTTATGCTTTGAAACATGAAGTACCACCATCAAAAATTTTACTCGGTATCGCTGGTTATGGTTGGGACTGGGATACAACTTCAGGCAAAGCCAGATATAGCTCTTATGAAGAGTTAATGGGTCAGAAAGCAAAATATAAAGCGAAAGTTCTATGGGACTCCCATTCGCAAACACCTCATTTCAGTTACGTTGATGAAGAACATCATGGCCATCAGGCTTGGTTTGAGAATAGCCACAGTCTGCAGTTTAAGCTAAACCTTGTAGAAAAATATAACTTACAGGGAATCGGGATTTGGCGGCTCGGTTTGGAAGACCCAATGTACTGGAAGACTATACCAAAGAAAATAAAAGTAAAAAAGTGATGGAAATGAACCTCCAAATTCTTTTGGGATTGTCAAATTTGATAAAAACACTTTGAAGCATAAAAAACGGGCTTTTTTGACGAAAAGTTTTATTGACAAATGAGGCTAATAAGTAATACTATATACTAGTAATCAGTAACACAAAATACCTGTGTTACATAGTACTGAAAAAAATATAAGTAAAATATAAATGGAGGTAAAAAAGTGGAAAATATCACGGAAATGCTGAAAGGGGTGCTTGAGGGGTGTGTGCTCGAAATCATCAGCCGTGGCGAAACTTACGGCTATGAAATCACGCAACAACTGCGAGAACTTGGCTTCGCTGATGTGGTTGAAGGCACAGTCTATACGATTACCATGCGGCTTGAGAAAAACAATCTGGTGGACATCGAAAAAAAACCATCCACTATGGGACCGCCGAGAAAATTTTACACACTCAACGAAGCAGGTCAAGAGCAGCTTAAAATTTTTTGGAAAAAATGGGATTTCGTCTCAAGTAAAATTAACGAACTTAAAACTAAAATAAAATTAAAAGGAGAAGTCATATGAGTATTTTTGAAAAAATTATCGGAAGTCTGGATGACAAGCGGGAATGGAAGGCGATGGAGGCGCGTGCGAAGGCATTTCCAAGTGAGTACCGCAATGCTTACAAAGCTATCCAAAAATATTTGTGGACTGCTGGTGGTGGTCCCACTAACTGGAAGGACAGCAGCCGTATCTTTGGCGGCATCCTCGACCTCTTCGAAGAAGGAGCAGCGGAAGGAAAGAAAGTCACTGACCTTACGGGCGAGGACGTGGCTGCTTTTTGCGACGACCTAGTGAAGGATGAGCAAACTTGGAAGGATAAGTATCGCAAAAAGTTGAACGATACTATTGGTCGTGGCTAACGGCGAAAGCCTAGTGGATATTCGCCTAGCATCGACAGTAACGACGCAAACCGTCACAGGGGACGACTTGGCTTCCTTTCCGACGAACTAGTGAAACGCTAAAACCTATGTCTACAAGTATCGTAAAGATTTGAATCAGAGTATTATGAAACGATTGGGAAAAAAGTAAATTTAATAGCTCATTCCTACTGAATAGCTGGTCACAAATGTAATGTGTCACCTTCACTATTCAGTTATATTTTTAACCTAGTAGTAAGTAATACAGAATATCAGTCAGACTGAGTAGTGATGTATAGGCAATCTAGCTTGTTGCGCTAATTATAAGGAGGAAAAAAGTATGAGCAATGCAGCGATTAATGTAAAAGGGTTAAAAAAATCCTTTAAAGATAAGGAAGTCTTAAAGGGAGTGGATTTTGAGGTGCAACGTGGTGAAATATTCGCACTTCTAGGTTCAAATGGAGCGGGAAAGACGACGACGGTCAACATCCTCTCAACGCTGATGAAGTACGATGGTGGCGAAGCAGGTATTTGCGGCTTTGACGTCCAGCATCAACAGGATCATGTTCGTCAGAGCATCAGCCTGACAGGGCAGTTCTCAGCTTTAGACGGTATGCTCACCGGGCGGGAAAACCTGATGATGATCGCCAAATTGCGGGGAGTTTCCAATCCCGATCTAGTCGTCGACAATCTGCTTGCAAGATTCAGCCTGACCGATGCGGGCAACCGCCGGGCGGACCAATTTTCTGGCGGGATGAAACGCCGGCTTGACATCGCCATGAGCCTGATCGGGACGCCAGCAGTCATTTTTCTCGACGAACCGACGACAGGGCTTGACCCCGAAGCACGGTTTGAAGTCTGGAATACCGTCAAGGAGCTTGCCGGCGGCGGAACGACCATCTTGCTGACGACCCAATATCTGGAGGAAGCCGAACAACTGGCGGACCGTATCGCCATCCTGCATGGCGGAAAAATCATCACGACTGGTACCCTTACCGAACTCAAAGAGATGTTTCCGCCAGCGAAAGTGGAGTACATCGAGAAACAGCCGACACTGGAGGAAATTTTCCTCGCAATCATCGGCAAAAAGGAGGAGATGTAGATGAAAAGCAAAACAGGTGTATTACTAGGGCGTTTAATGCGCAACATAATGCGCAGCCCTGATACGATTATCACGGTGGCGATTACGCCAATTATGATGCTGCTCCTGTTTGTCTACGTATTTGGTGGCGCCATAGAAACAGGCACAGAAAACTACGTCAATTATCTATTGCCGGGAATCTTGCTGATGGCTGTTCTCTCCGGCGTCGCTTACACCTCCGTACGGCTTTTTACGGATGTAAAGAGCGGGCTGATGGCGCGTTTCATTACCATGCCCATCAAGCGCTCATCGGTATTATGGGCTCACGTGTTGACCTCACTTGTTTCCAATGCGCTAACTATCGTGGTTGTTATCATCGTCGCATTCTTGATGGGCTTCCGATCAAGCGCTGATATCCTGGATTGGCTCGCGGTAGGGGGAATACTTGGACTGTTTACGCTGGCACTGACATGGCTTGCTGTCATTCCAGGATTGACAGCGGGGTCTATGGAAGGGGCGACAGCTTACTCGTATCCTCTGATTTTCCTGCCGTTTATCAGTTCTGCCTTTGTCCCTACCGAAACCATGCCCAAAATTGTCCGTGCGTTTGCTGAGAACCAGCCTGTGACTTCAATTGTGAATGCGATACGTGCCCTCTTATATGAAGGGTCTGTTGGAAACGATATCTGGATTGCGCTTGCCTGGTGCGTCGGCATCATGGTCATCGCTTACTTCTTCGCAAGTAAAGCATTTAAACGCCAGTTAGGGTAAGTACACCATCAGTTCGGTGTCTCGTGGCAACTAAATCTTCCGAAATAAAATTTATGTTTGGAAAAGCAAAATGTAAATGTTGAAGTAAGTCAAACTTATTAAGTCTAAATGTTAAATAGAACAGGCTGCCTTGCAGCCTTTTTTTTAATTTACTTAGGTATGTCATTCACTTCATTTGCCACCCGGATTCCTGATTCAATTGCCCCTTGAATCCAACCGTGGGTAAGGCCGGTATGCTCACCAGCAAAGTGTACTCTTCCCTCAGGTGTAGAAATATGCGGATATAACTCCAAATCCTGACCCGGTTCAAAAGAGGTAAAACCTCCGCAAGAATATGGGTTTTTACTCCAGCTAAAAGCAGCTCCCGTTACGAATTCAGAATAAACCTGATACCCAAAAATTTCTGCCAAGTTCATTAATGCAATTTGGATCATCTCTCTTTCAGATAGACTCTCCAACGTTAAGGCCTCATCTGCCCACGTATAACTCGCAATAACAACCGCAGGTCCTTTTGTACCAATACCATAGCTTGGGTAATAGGAAAAACGAATGGGCAGATCAGTTATCGATTTACCACCTAATTGTCCTGCTTTTTCCCAAAACCTACTTTTAAACTCGATGGCAATCTTAGAGGAGGCCATATAATTGAGTTCGCGAATCGCTGTCCTTTTAAAATAGGAGAACGATTCATAAGGTTCGACTTGCACAAACCGGAACGTTGAAAAAGGAATAGTCACAATCGCAAGCTCGCCAGTAATACTAAAACTCTCATCGGTTTTTTGGTGCTTGCAATGAATGGTTACACTGTTTTGATATTGAGATATTTTCATCATTTTTTGGTTGAACAAAATGTTTTCGTATAATTGTGGTTGAAAGGCTTTAGGCAATCGATCCATGCCACCCGTTATCTCATAAAATTTCTTCGTTCCGTTTAAGATGATGAGTTCTCGTAATATCTCTACAAATGTCATCCCCATATACGCTTCCAAGTCAACAAGCACACCGATCATATCATTTGCACCGACAGAAAAATAATAGTTTAAGAAAGAGCCTAACGAAAGATTTCTATATTTCTTTTCTATAAGAGGCCAATTCTTTTTAGGATCTTGTTTTATAAAATCGATGATTGGCTGGATGACAGAAAACAAAAGTTCTTCCGACGATTTCCCTTTCTCATTTGGTTCAACAGGGTATTTTAAAATACTGGGATCCTTTTCAAACAATTGAAGCCGCGTTTTAATGCCATTTGCGTAAATGATGTCATTTGGGGTTCGGTTGATAAATAGATTGGTAGGTAACTTAAATTTTTTTATATATTCCAAGGTTAATTGATGTTTTTCGGGAATTCGCATCGGTCCGGCATTGAAAAATAAATTCTCGCTAAAAGGCGTTCTTATTGTATATACACGTCCGCCAACTCTATCATTTGCTTCCAGAATGGTGACTTTATGACCTGATTCCTTTAATAAAGAGGCGGTAACCAGTCCAGCCATGCCTGCACCAATAATAATAATATGTTTAGGATTATGAGACTTCTTAAGACCATTTCTAATGATGGTCATCATTTGTTGCTCCGTTAATGGGGAATTCATGTGATGGGGGCAACCTCCTTTACATTTCCCATAAATTGCCTTATTGCATTATATACAGTTAAAAGAGGGGTTATGTTCTATTTGTAATCTTGAGTACATGAATCTCTAATCATAGGGAAAATCAACCTTTTCTTTTACTATCCGTTTGTGCTATAACATAGGAGAGAAGGACCCTCCAATCATGAGAAAATGGTCCTATTAAAAGGGGGGCATGGGTATGAGAGTGGAACCGACTGAACATGTTTTGAATATTTTACGTTATATCATTAGGTCTGCAGAAGAGACGGATGCAAAGAACTTGTCAGAAGTAAGATTGCAGATCGATGGTGAAACAGAGAATTTGGATAGGGAAAAGGGCGAAGCCTTTATAGATGAATTGGGATTTAAACGGATTATTAAAGAAGATACAGAAAGTAATAGTAATTTATTTTTAGTTGTTGAGGTCAATGATAGAATTGTAGGTTTTTCAAGATGTGAAGGGAGCAAATTGAAAAGATTTGCTCATAAAGTAGAATTTGGCGTCTGTATTTTAAAAGAATTCTGGGGTTATGCGATTGGGAGAAACTTATTACAAGAATCTATTCAATGGGCGGACTCAAACGGAATTAAGAAAATATCATTGGCTGTTCTTGAAACCAATGATAAAGCCATTATGCTATATGAAAAATTGGGTTTTGAAGTTGAAGGTATTTTAAAAAAGGACAAGATCCTATCCGATGGGAATTACTATAATACGATTTTGATGGGAAGGCTCAATGAATAATAAACTTAAGGAGAATTAGATGAAAAATAATGTTTTGTTTGACACAAATAAAATCGACCGGGAATCACTCCCTTATTATTACGACTACGGCAAAATTGTTTCTACCATTCAAGAGAAACTTGTGAATGAGGTAGGGATTGACTTTCAGATGTATTCAGATGAAGATACCTCCAATGAAATTTGGGACATTCTTGAGGAAGATCTGAAAGAGGAATCGCCGGAAGTACAATTAATTTGCCATATTTATAAAGAAGGGGAAACCAAGACTATCTCATCTAACCATACCGATAAGGCGATGGAATTGATTATTAAACCACGGATTATCAACGGTCTCTTTTATTATCCAAATTATCAGGTTGCGCTGGCAAAATTATTCATTTATCAAAGTGATGGGGAAATGACGCATGATTTTATTTTTGCCAAAAATGATGCTTGCTTAGTAGCCTTTTTGAAGTATGTTCTTAAAAGGAAAAGAGATTATATTAAAAACTATGTCACCGTTTTTACGGATACGGAAGATGGTGTGGAAACAGAGATTGATAGTATTACAACCTTGGTTAGAAGAGAGGATGTATTTTTAGAGGATACGTTAAAGCGTGAAATTTACCGCTCGATTGATGAATTTTTCTCAGAAAGCGGCCAGTTTTTCAAGACTTATGACATTCCCTACAAACGCGGAATCCTTCTCTACGGGAAGCCAGGTAATGGAAAGACCACTCTCGTGAAATCAATCGCTAGCAGCATTAATGCTCCGGTTGCTTATTGGCAGATTACTGAATTTACATCGAGTTATACGATTAAAGAAGTATTTACTTCGGTATTGAAGTTAACGCCATTGGTACTTGTGATCGAGGATATTGATTCCATGCCATCGAGTGTCCGGTCTGTCTTCTTGAATATCTTAGACGGCGCTACTTCGAAGGAAGGAATTTTCATCATTGGGACAACGAATTATCCTGAAAAAATAGATCCTGCACTCATGAACCGGTCTGGCCGGTTTGACCGAGCATATGAGATTCATGTACCGACGAAGGAGCTTCGTCATCAGTATCTATTAAATAAGAATATTGCTCGGATTCTTTCAGAAGAAGAGATTCAGCAGGTTGTGGATTCAACGAAGGATTTCTCTTATGCGCAGCTTAATGAGTTGTATACATCGATTGCCCTTGAATGGCATTACGAACAACAAGTGGATGTGAAACGACTTTGTGCAGACTTAAAATCACTGCAGCAAAAACAACAAAAACAAGAATGGGATCAAGCTCTTTCCTCAGCATCGATTGGGTTCTCAGGGTTTGGTGAGGATTAAAGATTAGCTGCCACAGTATTTGATACTGTGGTATTTTTTTTGGGGGATTAGTTGAGAGGAAACCACTAGAAGTCTATGATTCCCGCAAGTGGAGAAAAATCAGTTCAAAAGTAACCATAAGGGGGACTTTGGTTACCGCGGAAGAAGAAAAATAAGTTCAACGGTAACCTTAGAGGGTCTATGATGCCCGTGAAGGATGAAAAATTGCTTCAACGGTAACCAAAGAGGGTCTATGATGCCCGTGAAGAACAAAAAAATGCTTAAACGGTAACTAATCGCCCAACTAATACCCGTTTCACTATACAAATCTCCCCAGACTAACCTCCACCAAAAATGATTTGTATGATAAGCTAAGATGGTATTCATTTTTCTTATAAATAAAGATACCTAAATAATGAAGGGATAAATAATCCATGTCAGAAGCTAAACCATTTTCTCCAGTGAGTCATCCTAAATTAATTATTGTTGCTGTCGCATTAGGAGTCATTTTAAACCCATTAAACACTACAATGATCACAGTTGCTCTGCCCGACATACAAAATGAATTTCATCTAACTTCAAAAGATATCTCCTGGTTAGTAGCTTCCTATTTTATGATTAGTGCTCTATGTTTACCTCTTATTGGTAAACTTAGTGATTACTATGGCAGGAAAAAAATCTTTGTTTTCGGACTTGTACTTGTTGCGATTGCTTCCTTTTTTGCCCCATTATCGAAAAATATGATTTTCTTACTAGCAATGAGAGGGATCCAAGCACTGGGGACATCTGCACTTTATCCTGCAGGAATAGGAATTATTCGTACAACTATTGAAAAAAATCAAAATCGTGTAATTGGTACATTAGCAGTGTTTGCTTCCACTTCAGCAGCTTTTGGGCCTACGATCAGTGGATTACTAATACAGTACGGAGGCTGGCCTGTTATTTTTTATGTTAATTTTCCCGTGATCCTTCTGTCAGCCTTATTAGCACTAAAATATATTCCCACTGATATAAAAAACACGTCACAATCCTTCAAGTGGGACGTGATCGGGATTCTAACCTTTGGTTTATCCCTAGCTTCTTGGATGTTCTTTTTGCAATCCATCGAAAATGGATTTAGTCTTTTAAAATTCATCCCTGCATTATTACTGACCAGTTTCTTTTATTTTTACGAAAAAAATAGTTCAGAACCATTTATCAACGTGAATTATTTAACGAAAAATCTCAACGTTTCTATTATTTATCTACAATATATTTTAGTCACGGTAGTATTTTTTGCGATGCTAATCTCCATGCCATCTTATTTACAAAAAGTTGTCATGCTTGACTCAAAAGCAGCAGGCATGATGATGTTGTCAATTTCTATCTTCGCGATGCTCATGACACCTATAGCTACCCGTTGGACGGAAAAGCGCGGATATCGGATACCTTTACTATTTGGAGGAAATATGGGGATTCTGGGGATTGCGTTATTAATTTATACAAATCATTCATCGCCGCTAGTCTATTTATTTATCATTTTAGCAATTATAGGAATCGGGAATGGAGCGGTAACCATCGGGTTACAAAATCTTTTGTATACAATCGTAGCTAAGTCGCAAAGTGGAATTGCTTCTGGTTTACTGATGACATCAAGATTCATGGGCAATATTCTCGCTTCTAGTTTGTATGCTGTTGCATTTGCAGCGGGTATAAATGATCACAGTAAAACAGTGATGACCGTAGTTTTACTATTCGTAACAATAATCTTGATCCCAGGAATGTTTTACATCACTAGTAAGAAAGCACAGTCAGAAACAGATGGTACTTTATAACCTTTAAAGAACAATAACACAAAGAGCCATTTCTACTCATCTTCCAGGTAGAATGGCTCTTTGTATTATGTAGACTTTAAAATGTTTTCCGGCTTTCCATTTTTAGATTATTTGAATTCTCTAAATTCAAGATAAAATATATCTATTACTCTTGTTATTTTTCTGAAAATTACATATAATTAACTTTACCAACTATTGCCAACGTGTATACTCGCATTACTATTTCTCTTGATAAAATAAAAGGAGTGCCCCATTTGGGACACTCATTTAAAATGGGACTAGTTAGATCTTTCCTCTAACCAATCTGCAATGGTTGGATAAGTTATTTTTGTGGCTTGGCTGCCGTAAGTAATCGAAGTATGACCAACAGGTAATACCTTAAATTGTTTATCCTCACTTGAAACTACATCCATCAATGCTTCAACTTGATGGGGTGGGGCAATTAGGTCGTTTTTACCAGCTAGGTTTAGGATATTGGCCTTGATATTTTCAAGTTTAACCTTTTTACCTCGAATAACCATTTCACCTTTAATCAGTTTATTATTTTGGTAGAAGTCTCTAATCCATTGACGGTAGGCTTCACCAGGGAATAAAATTCCATCGTTTAACCATCTGCGGAGAAGTTTAAAGCTCTTAATAAACTTCTCATTATCAGCACGCTCTACGAGACTAATTAATGGTCCAAAGTTGGTTCCCATTGGATTGATCATTTTGTTTCCAAAGTCAATCATTTCTGGTGGAATAACACCAAGGGTTTCTACCACTTTATTAATATCGAAATAGCGCTCATCCAGCATCGGACCATAGGAGCCGCTATTTTCAAAACTAAACGGACTAGTCATAAAGACAAGGTTGCGAATTGGTAATTCAGGGTGTAGTGCCGCAAATGCAGACGTGATCGTTCCACCCATGCAATATCCAAGGATTGAAACTTCCTCAGCATTAGAACGTCTCAATACCTTGCGAACAGCACGTGGTATATAGTCCATAATGTAATCATCAAGTTTCATATTTCTATCTTCATAACCTGGTGTACCCCAGTCAAGTAGATACACATCAAACCCGCGTTCAACTAAATATTCTATTAAACTGCCACCTTTTGTTAGATCCAATATATATGGCTTATTAATTAGTGCATAAACTAAAAGAAGGGGAGTTTTATGTTTTTTTGGTTGATCAGAAATATACCGGTAGAGTTTTGTTTTATTTCTAGTCCAAACCACTTCTTTCGGTGTAGGTGCTACTTCCGGTTCGGCATCGGTCGTTAACACTTGAGTTGCCCTGTAAACACGTTGATACATCTCTTGATACTTTTCAGGTGCAAATTCAAGCACACCATTCCATTCTTTTGGCATCAAAACGTTAATGACTGTTCACTCCTTACATGATTTATTTTCTCTCTTAATATATAAAGAAAGTCGGACATTCATGACACTTACATGTAAAGTCCACCGTTAATATTTAATTGCTGACCAGTGATATAGTCACCATCTTTACATAAGAAAACAACACCACGAGCAATTTCTTCTGGTTTGCCTAAACGTTTTTGCGGAACTTTTTCAACGATTCCTGCAAGAACTTTTTCTGGAATGGCTTGAACCATCTCAGTACCAATAAATCCAGGGCAAATTGCATTAACTGTTACATTACTTTTAGCAAGTTCAAGAGCAAGTGATTTAGTATATCCAATCAGTCCTGCTTTTGCTGCAGCATAGTTGGTTTGTCCAAATCCGCCTGCTTGCCCAATAATTGACGAAATGTTAATAATACGACCTGCATCTGATTCAAGAAGATAAGGTAAAGCCGCAGATGTATTATTGTAAACACTGTTTAAATTTACATCAATTACTTTTCTCCAATCTTCTTCGTTCAATTTTTTGAATGTGCTGTCTCTTGTAATTCCTGCATTATTAACTAGGATATCTAATTTGCCGTAATGGTTGATCGTTTCTTGTACAAGGTATGCTGCTTCATTACTTTCTGAAACATCTGCTTGAACAGCGTAAGCTTCTCCACCAAACTCATTAATTTCTGCGACTACTTTATCTGCTAGTTCTTTACGGATATTATAGTTAATAACAACTTTCGCGCCATTCTTAGCTAGTTCTAATGCAATCGAAGCACCGATACCTCTGCTGCCGCCTGTTACAATCGCTACTTTGCCTTTTAATTCTGTCATTTTTATGCACCCCATCTATAGTAGTTGTTTTAATAATTCTGCTAGTTTAATACATTACTTTGTATTACATGCTATTATGTAATCCGTTTTTATTTCTTTTCTTTTTGTGAATTTAACAATGTAAGGATTTGATTCAATTTATTATCCAAATTCTTCACATCTTTTTTTACATTCGACAATTCTGACTTAAATGACACTTGATCTTCAGTATTGTCTAATTTTTCTTCCAATCTTTCTTCAATATCGTCAACTTTTGCATCTACATTAACAATTAACGACGAAAGGTTAGCAATGTCTTTTGTAGATGGTACATTCATGAATTCTAAGTATTTTAACGTAGATTCATCGATCATTTTTTTTAATTGAAGATTCATCTCCAACAACTGTCCCATCCCTTGAGAAGGGTAGTCATTGCCGAATTTTTCATCAAATAATTTACTTGATTGGGAATAAAAATCTTTCCACATATCATAAAAATTAAAGTCTTCCGTACCCAATTTTCCATCAAATAATTTACTAGATTGGGAATAAAAATCCTTCCACATATCATAAAAATTAAAATCTTGGTTCATTTCTTATTTCCTCCTCGATTACTTTTTGTTGACGTATTCATCATACTAACTTGTTTGAAATATTTAAAGGTGAAAGTTTAAAAATTCACAAAATACATTTCATCATTTTTTGACAAAATTCTCACTTTTTCCACAAAATCCAATATGAAACTTCAATGTGATAAATTCAGAGAACCTAGCATATGATGGGTTAAAATGGTAATAATGGATTTTGTATCCGGTATCATTGATTGTTTGTTGTTAATTACTTTACCAATTTGCCTAGGGATGATGAACATGTGCAGCTGTTTTGTTCAAAAATGCTTAATATGAGGTGATATTATTGGTATTTAGTGAAAAGGTTGTGTTAATAACTGGTGGAGCACAGGGGATAGGAAAAGAAACGGCTAAACAATTCCTCCAAGAGGGTGCAAATGTTGTAATATGTGATTATGACGAATCCGCTGGTAAAATGACCTTAGAAGAATTGAATAGTGAAAAAGTAGAGTTTTTTCAGGTGGATGTAACCGACAGTACCAAGATAGAAGAGATGGTTCGCTCAACGGTAGATAAGCATAGCCGAATTGATATATTAATTAACAATGCCGGAATTACACTTGATGGATTTTTAACAAAAATGCAGGAATCTGATTGGGAGAAGGTCATTTCGGTAAACCTTTCTGGTGTTTTTAAATGCACAAAAGCTGTAGCCCCAATCATGTTAAAACAGGGGTCGGGTGTTATTCTTAATGCCTCTTCCGTTGTTGGCTTATACGGAAATATTGGCCAAACAAATTATGCAGCTACTAAAGCTGGCGTGATCGGGCTGACCAAAAGCTGGGCCAAAGAATTTGGTCCAAAAGGGATCAGGGTCAATGCAGTCGCACCAGGTTTCATTGAAACAGGCATGACTGCAGCGGTTCCGGATAAAGTACTTCAGTTTATGAAGGAAAAGACACCGCTTAGGAAGCTGGGAAAACCGGAAGATATTGCTGCGGCGTACTTATTTTTGGCTTCTGATAAAGCCAATTATATAAACGGGACGATCTTAAGTGTCGATGGAGGCTTAGTGATTTAAGCAGGAAAGCTATTGCTAAGGGAGGGAATCACAATTCTCTCTCTTTTTTGTTGTAATTATTTTCAATAAATAATATTTAAAAAAAATTATATAAAATACTTTTCTACAAAATCCGTCATTTTTAAATATATTTCAACATGAATACCCTTACACTAATATTTTTCATTTTTTTTAATGAATGTGATATTCTTCGTTGCCATTAATGCATTTTTAAAAATGTTTAATTGATTTCTGAACAATGAAGAGTGAAATTAATAAAAAAATAACTCTGAATTTGTCGAATAGTTTGTCACAAAAAGTACGGTCAAATGTAGTAAAATTTGTGAGGAATTATTATTCGAATACATAAATTAGCTTTGGAGGAGATCAGAATGTCAGTAAATGAAGTTGTCATCGTAAGTGCCGTCAGAACAGCAATTGGTAGTTTCCTAGGAAGTTTAGAAAAAGTATCAGCTACTCAGTTAGGTACAACTGTAATTAAAGCAGCAATTGAAAAAGCTGGTATTACTCCAAATGATGTGGATGAAGTTATAATGGGGAATGTTCTACAAGCAGGAGCTGGCCAAAATCCAGCAAGACAAGCTTCCCTAGCTGCAGGTATTCCTCAAGAATCACCAGCTATGACAATTAATAAGGTCTGTGGATCAGGCTTGAAAGCTGTTCACTTAGCAACACAAGCCATTCTTGCTGGGGAGTCTGAAATTGTTGTAGCAGGTGGAATGGAGAGCATGAGTCAAGCTCCGTACCTGTTAAAAGGCGGACGCAACGGATTCAAAATGGGCGATCAGAAAATGTTAGACAGCATGATTCAAGACGGTTTATGGTGTGCAGAAAATGACTATCATATGGGAATCACAGCTGAAAATCTTGCGGAAAAATATGAAATCTCACGTGCAGAACAGGATGAATTTGCTGCATGGAGTCAGCAAAAGGCTCAAGCAGCAATTGAATCAAATCGTTTTGCTGATGAAATTGTCCCTGTAGAAGTACCTGGCCGTAAAGGACAAGTGACATTATTCAGCCAAGATGAGTTCCCTCGTTTTGGAACAACAGCAGAAGGTTTAGGTAAACTTCGTCCGGCATTTAAAAAGGATGGAACCGTTACGGCTGCGAATGCTTCAGGCATTAACGACGGTGCTGCAGCATTTGTTGTGATGAGCCGTAAAAAGGCAGAGGAATTAGGAGTTACTCCACTTGTAACAATTAAAGCCAATGCTTCAGCTGGGGTAGACCCAAGTATTATGGGAATCGGTCCTGTTCCAGCAGTGAAAAAAGCGCTTAATTCAGCGTCTTTATCCTTAGAAGACATTGACTTAATTGAAGCAAATGAGGCATTTGCTGCTCAATCGATTGCCGTGGATCGCGAGCTTCATTTTAGTAAAGAAAAACTAAATGTAAATGGCGGTGCCATTGCACTTGGCCACCCAATCGGTGCAAGTGGAGCAAGAATTTTGGTGTCTTTAATTCATGAAATGAAGAAAAGAGAAAACCAATATGGTTTAGCTACATTATGTGTCGGTGGTGGACAAGGCGTAGCAACAATCATCGAAAATATTAAGTAAGAAGAATAGAAATGGCTTGGAGATTTCTCCAAGCCATTTTACTATATGCAAACTATCTTTCTACTTCAATGTGCTGAAAGCCGTTAGGAGTTGCATAGACTTCATACCATTTGTAGGTTGGTGTTTTGAACCACTCATACTGCGCCAAATAAACCAAATATCTTAGATTGCCATCGGCATCATGAATTGTTTTGAATATTTTTACAGGACCCAGTCCATATAAATATCCATCCATTCCGTCGCGGACAGCATTTTTTTCTGCTTCTTTCTTTTCCTTATTTAATCTCATCAGCCCATCAACAAAGATTCTTAACAACACTAAGGTAATAGCAATTAAGCCGAAAATCAATAAATTGAACAAAAGAATACCCTCCTAAGTTTTGTAAAGATTATATGTATGATTACTACACTATTAAACTTTTAGTCACATGAAATCACTCAACTCCTTCACTCGGATGTCTTCAGTTTGATTGTATATCCGGCAGAGAAGATTAGGTGTGATGAAAAATACAAGCTAAGTCTATAAAAAGTGAAATATTCGTGAATTTTCACTTACTTATCTTAAAATATTAGTTATATCATTTAAAGGAGAGAATTACATGATATTGGAAGCGGCTATACTTATGGTTAGGCCAGGGATGGAAGAGGAATATGAAGAGGCGTTTCGTCATGCCTCAGAAATTATTGCATCAATGAAAGGTTACATATCTCACGAATTACAGCGTTGTCTTGAGGTTAAAGGGAAATATTTATTATTGGTAAAGTGGGAATCTTTAGAAGATCATACAGTTGGTTTTAGGCAATCAAACGAATATCAAGAATGGAAGAAGCTGTTGCATCATTTCTATGACCCATTTCCAACTGTAGAACATTTTGAGAATATCCCACTTTTGTAGACGTTATATAAAAAAAAGAAACAAGAGTTAAACTAAGGAGTTGCTAAGCAATTCCTTTTTTTTTACTATTTTTCAGGGATTCAACAAAGATGAATTGCATGAAGCAATGACTCTGGTTTACGTATTCGTAGAATCGAAAAATTAATGATTGTTAGGCTTAATGGTTATTATTAATAAATAAAGGGGGTTATAAAAAGTGGATGAACTAGATATGCACCATATTTTCGAACTCGGACTTACATTAGTCATGATCGCAGCAGGAATTACTGCCATCTCCAAAAAATTAAAGCAGCCTTACCCAATTGCGTTAGTAATTGTAGGGACGATTATCGGTCTGGTAAACATTCCTGCCTTAGAGCCGTTAAAGGATTTTATTACAGAAGGTGAAGTTTTTAACTTTATTATCATTACACTCTTCTTGCCTGCCTTATTAGGCGAAGCGGCTTTGAAACTGCCTTTTTCCCATTTAAAAGAAAATAAAGGACCTATTTTAGCACTTGCGTTTGGAGCCACTCTTTTATCCTTTCTCATTGTTGGTTTTTCGACTATATGGCTTTTAGGTTTCTCGATTCCAACCGCGTTTGTGTTTGCTGCTTTAATGAGTGCGACGGATCCTGTCAGCGTTATTTCCATTTTTAAAAGTGTAGGGGTGAACAAAAGGCTCGCTACTGTTATTGAAGGAGAAAGTTTATTTAATGATGGACTGGCGGTGGTTCTTTTTAAAATATCCGCCTTTTATTTACTTACATACCTTGACCTGGGAGTAGTTGGGGTCGGATATGGATTATGGGAATTTATTAAGGTCATTTCACTTGGGCTCATTATTGGTGGTGGACTGGGCTATGGGTTTTCTAAATTAACCAGTTACTTTGACGATTACCCATTGGAAATCATCTTTAGTGTGATTCTTTTTTACGGTTCATTCTTACTGGCTGAAGCGGTTCATGCCTCAGGTGTCATCGCCGTTGTTGTAGCAGCCCTGATTTTTGGGAATTATGGAGCAAAAATTGGAATGAGCCCGACGACGAAGCTAAATATTAATAATTTTTGGGAAGTTACAGCACTTCTAGCAAATTCAATCGTTTTCCTGATGGTTGGATTGGAAATTACCAAGATTAACTTAGCGGACAAATGGGGTTTGGTTTTTCTTACCATTTTGGTTGTGCTTATTGCCAGAAGCATTGCGGTCTATTCCAGCCTGTTGTTTACTAAAAACTTTCCAACTCCCTGGAAACACGTGATCAATTGGGGAGGTTTAAAAGGTTCATTATCGATTGCACTTGTTTTAAGTCTTCCTCATGATTTTACTGGTAGGGAAGAAATCTTAATTATTGCATTTAGTGTGGTATTGTTCTCATTAGTATTTCAAGGTCTTTCTATCAAGTGGTTATTATCCGTTTTAGGACTTAATAAAAAAGCAGAAGGGTTTAAGGAATATGAAGAACTGATTGCAAGAGGACATAAATTTGAAACAGCGATAAACGAAATACATTCTATTAGAAAAAATTTGTTCATTACTGAAACAGCAGCACATGAAGTGTTCACAGAATACGAACAAGAACTAGCTGTTTTAAAGAGCGAAATGGAGCAACTTTTTGTGAAGTACCCGAGTCTAAAAGAAAAACAACAATCGATTTTACGAAAACATGCCTTATTTGCACAATACGAGGCGATTGAAAAATTGATGAAAGAAGATATAATCTCCAATGAGGTTGCAGAGTACGAACACAAGCATATTAATGAAAAGATCGTAAAATTAGAGGATACACATTAAAATTTTATAGGAGAATTCATAATCTTAGACTCTAGGGTAAACATAAAAACAAGTTCCATTGTCTCGTTCATTTTTTCAAAGAGGGAGAGTCAACATTGTGAAATTGATAAAAAGAAAAGGGAATTTAGTTCGTTTGCATCCTGCTCAAATCCTTGTGATAGGTTTCGGAGGTCTAATTCTATTGGGGACTTTTCTTTTTATGTTACCGATAGCAACCTATGAAGAGGGGCGCGGACTTAGCTTCATCGATGCTTTATTTGAGGCGACCTCAGCTGTTTGTGTTACAGGTCTAGCTGTAGTAGATACGGGGACAACCTTTACTTTATTTGGTGAAATTGTTCTGCTCTGTTTGATTCAAATTGGCGGTTGGGGTTTTATGACCACAGGTATCTTGTTATTTATTATCCTAGGCAAAAAAATCGGTCTAAAAGAACGCTTATTACTGCAGGATTCATTAAATGTATTTTCTCTTTCAGGAGTAGTCAACCTTGTAAAAAGGATCATCTTTATTACCTTTATTGTGGAACTAATTGGTGCAGTCACTTTAGCAATTCGTTGGTCCTTTGACATGCCGCTCCGGAAAGCCATTTACTATGGTATATTCCATTCCATTTCAGCGTTTAATAATGCTGGGTTTGGCCTTGAATCTGAGAACCTAAGTAAATGGGTAGGTGATCCGACAATTAATATCATGATTACCTTCCTTTTCATCACGGGTGGAATTGGTTTTACGGTTATTCTTGATCTCTTTCATAAAAGATCCTTACGCAAACTATCCCTCCATTCGAAGGTTGCCCTCCTTATGACACTAATACTTAACATCATAGGGACATTAATCATTTTATTATCAGAATATAAAAATTCTGCAACGATTGGGAATCTGCCATTTGATGAAAAGCTTTGGGCATCCTACTTTCAAGGCGTCGTCACACGGACGGCAGGTTTTAATACGATTGATATTGGAGCAATGAATCTATCATCCCTAGTTTTCATGATGGCACTGATGTTTATCGGTGCGTCCTCAGGGTCTACTGGCGGGGGGATAAAGGTAACAACCTTTGCCATTATTACTTTAGCTTTTTGGGCGGTGGTCACCAATCGGGATGAAGTGAATATTTTTAAACGAAGAATTTCTTGGGAACTGGTTAATAAATCATTATCAATTGTTGTGGCGGGAATGTTTTTTATCTTCCTCATTTTCTTCTTATTGACCTTCACGGAAAAAGCCGAGATGAGCAAACTTCTTTTCGAAACCATTTCTGCCTTTGGAACAGTAGGTTTGTCCGCTAATTTCACACCCGATCTCTCGTCGTTCGGTAGGGTCTTGATCTCGATCATGATGTTCATTGGAAGGCTTGGACCTTTAACGATGGCTTTTGCACTTTTAAATACCCGAAAAGATGCCAAGGTGAGATATGCAGAAGAAAAAATCTTAATCGGATAGAATTTCATTTTTTAAATGAAGGAGTGTATAGTTCTAATGGTCAAGCAAACTTTTGCTGTTATTGGGTTAGGGAGATTTGGTACAAGTATTGCTTCTAAGCTAATTGAGGCAGATCAAGAAGTAATGGGAATTGATATCAATGAAGAAAGAGTAGAAGACGGTAAATTATTGGTTACTCATGCAGTTGTCCTGGATTCAACTGATGAGGAGTCACTTAAAACGGTTGGGATTCGTAATTTTGATTATGTAATCGTGGCGATTGGTAATGATATGCAGGCAAGTATTTTAACTGTATTAATTTTAAAAGAAATGGGCGTAAAACAGGTGATTGCAAAAGCTCTGAATAAACGCCATGGACAAGTATTAACAAAAGTAGGAGCAGATTGGGTCGTACATCCTGAAAGAGATATGGGCGAACGTGTGGCCCATCAACTTCTAGCCCCCAATGTGTTGAACTATATAGAACTGTCAAATGAATACAATATTGAAGAGGTATTGGTTCACAAAAGTATGACAGGAAAAAGTTTACGTGATCTGGATTTACGAGCGCAATATAATGTGAATGTCATTGCCATTCTAAGTAATGAAAATTTAATCATTTCACCCTTTCCTGAACATCTTATTCAAGAAGGGGATAAGTTAGTAGTCATTGGACACCGTAATGATCTTAATGAGTTTGCGACCATTAACTAGCCTCTCATTTTTAATCGAAAAGACATCCAATGTAGGATGTCTTTTTAAAATCGGAGCTATTCCCTTAGATTTTCTTTCAAATCTATAAACAAGTTCCCTTTTGTCCCTACCACAGCATAGGAAATATCATTAACAGTAAGGTTTTTTTTCTTCAGCTCCTCCATTAACCATTTTTCATCGTAGACGTTTTGGGACAAGTTATTGTAAATGATTTTACCATCATAGATCAACTCAACCGGAAGAAATTGCTTTAAATCCTCCTTAGTGGTTGTTAGGTATTGGGGTTTTTTTAAGACAGAAAGTGAGCCGTTTATTTCTAAAATGGCGCATTCTACTTCTTCAATGTTGAAAATATCTTTGCCTCGTAATGCCTGTTTTAGAGAATCTAGTGAATACCGCATTCGTTCCATTGATTCTACGAGAATTTCTCCATTTTGTATTAAGGTAGCAGGTTCTCCAGCAATCCATTTTCTTAAGCGTGGATTTCGTACGGCCACTAAGTTTAGAATAAAAACAACTGTTCCCATTAGGAGGAACGAGATAATAAAATAAAGGATTTTAATGCCTAAATTAAAGGCTAGATTTCCTGCGATTGTTCCCATGGTAATGGAAGCTATATATAGGTGATAAGTCTTGTGGGCAATCGTTTGTTTACCAAGAATCAGGACAAATATCCATAAAATAATAAATGAAATAAACGTTCGAATGATAATTTCAACAGATTCTGACATTACTTTTTCTCCCAATATAATCCAATAAACTGTTTTTGATAGTATGTTCTTTTAGCAAGCCGATTATTCTAAAGTGTACCTTATTAGTTGTCCTTAAAATTGGAAGAATTAATAGGTTCCTAATATTTATAGCTACTAAAAGGTGTAAATTATATGGTAAAATATGTGAATATTAAAACAATTAAGGAGGATAAAATGGTGATCAATTACAATGGAAGGAAATTTTCGTCTGTTGAAAATACATCAAATGGAGAAGTTTCTTCAAGTACATTTTTTGAATACAAACAAGAGGGAAACATACTTTCCGCAATATATCGTGGTGGGGAGATTGTAAAGGGAACGCTGATTGGAATTGTTATGGAAAATGGCCATTTGCAGTTTAGATATAACCATGTAAACACAAAAAATGAAATAAGAGGCGGGCAGTGTTACTCGATTCCAGAAACTCTCCCAGATGGAAGAATTAGATTACATGAGAAATGGAAATGGACAGATGCTGAGCAAACTGAAGGAGAATCAGTTATTGAAGAGGTCATTAATTAATCAATAATAGTAAATATAGTAAGGAGGATGATCGTATGGAAAAGCATAGAAAGTTAATCGAATCAATACGTTTGTATGGGTCAGTTGGCCTTGGTATCTTAATGGCTATTCAATGGCTAAATATAATTGTTGGGATATCAATTGTCATTGTATTGGCAATTATTGACCAATTATTTATAAAACCAAAATTGAAGCCTGACATTTCGAGGTGAAAATTAGTGTCCATTAAAGGTCTCAATCATTTTTTATTTTCCGTTTCGGATCTGGAGAAATCAATTGATTTTTACCAAAATGTTTTTGAAGCAAAACTGCTGGTAAAGGGTAGAAGCACCGCTTATTTTGATTTCAATGGAATATGGCTTGCTCTTAATGAAGAGAAAGATATTCCCCGAAATGAAATACATCAATCCTACACACATATAGCTTTTTCTATTGATGACACAGTGTATGATCGTATGTACCAAAAACTAACAGATTTGAATATTACTATTTTATCAGGACGTCCAAGAGATGAAAAAGATCATAAGTCCATCTATTTTACGGATCCAGATGGTCATAAGTTTGAGTTTCATACAGGTACTTTACAAGATCGAATGGACTATTATAAAAAAGAAAAACCGCATATGGAGTTTTACAGTTAGTGATTTTTTTCTGCCAGCCCCAGGAATTACATCTAATCATTGTCGATGAACAACTGCAGAAATATTATCATATGCACCTGGAACGAACTGGGAAAGGGTAATTTACCATAAAAAGTTTGTAATTGAAATAAAAGAATAAAAGCGGAACTTATAAAGACCATTCAATTGCTTCCGCAGCGACTTTTGTCTTTCATACCGCTTATGAAAGACAAATTTTATTTGTGAAGATTTTTGTCCTTCATAAAAGATTGTGAAACATTGGTCAATTAAATTATGAAAATGAGGCCGCATCTGAAATCAGTTACACTGAGATTTGTTACTTAAAGGAGGGATTCGATTGATATATGATATAGTTGTGATTGGCGGGGGACAGGCTGGTTTATCTATGGGGTATTACCTCAAGCAATCCTCGTTATCTTTTATAATATTAGATATTAATGCAGCAGTAGGCGATGTTTGGCGGAAGAGGTATGATTCGCTGGTCTTATTTACACCACGAGCCTATAGCTCCTTACCTGGGCTGGCATTAAGTGGTGATCCATCAGGATTCCCAACCAAGGATGAAATCGCTGATTACCTAGAAATTTACGCTCGTACCTTTGATTTGCCTATTCAGAGCCATTGTCACGTTCAAAAGGTACAAAAGGAAAACCAACTTTTTTCGATTACTACGAATGATTCTATTATAGAAACTAGGAATATAGTTGTTGCAACCGGTCCATTCCACACTCCTAATCTACCATCATTTGCAAAAGAACTGCCAACCCATGTCGTCCAACTCCATTCTTCTCAATATAAAAACCGTAGTCAACTTAACGATGGTGCCGTCTTAGTTGTCGGAGGAGGCAATTCAGGCGCACAAATAGCTGTGGAATTATCTGAACATAATGAAACATACTTATCAGTTGGGCAACGACTGCGTTTTCTTCCCCTAACCGTTGCTGGGAGAAGTGTCTTTTGGTATTTTGAAAAAATCGGAATATTAAAAGCAAATGGCCAATCGTATATTGGGAAGAAACTTCAAAATCAGGGGGATCCAATCTTCGGATATGAGCTGAAAGAGAAACTAAAGAATAATAGTGTCATGCTTAGAGGCAGAACCAAATCAATCGAGCATGATGAGATTTATTTCGAGGATCAGTCTGTCTTAAAAGTGGAGAATATCATTTGGGCAACAGGCTTTAACCCGAATTACTCATGGATAGATTTTCCGTCTCTTATAGATCATCGAGGGCTAGTGAAGCACAATAGAGGGGTAACTGAAATCGAAGGATTGTATTTTCTTGGTTTACCGTGGCAGCACACCAGAGGATCTGCTCTCCTTTTAGGAGTGGGAGATGATGCTGAATTTTTGTATCAACATATTTCCACGCGCTAGTATTTTTTTTGCGATCAAGATTAGGCAAAAAGGGCACGGTGGGGTACTTGTTGGAGACATTGAGGACTTTGTTGAGACATTATTGAAATTTGGAGTTACTAAATAACGTTAGATTATTTTGTTAAAAGGGATTATCACTGTATCTACCCTGCATAAGTGTGCACGAAATGTTGGATAAATGGATTCAACTCCTGCTATCGTATGAATAAGGAGGTCATCGAATTGGATTTGCTAAGTAATTTGAACAATGCCATTAAATATATTGAAGAACATCTTACCAAAGAAATTGACTATACAGAAGTTGCAAGGCGAGCTTATTGCTCTGAATATCATTTTAAAAGAATGTTTTCGTTCCTAGCAGGCATCTCGTTGTCAGAGTATATCCGCCGAAGAAGACTTACTCTAGCAGCTTTTGAGCTTAGAGATCTTAACAAAAAGGTGATTGATATCGCATTAGAGTATGGATACAACTCCCCTGACTCTTTTACAAGAGCCTTTCAACATTTGCATGGGATCACGCCTTCAGAAGCGAGAATTAATGGTCATTCACTGAAAGCCTATCCACAGATGTCCTTCCAATTATCAATTAAAGGAGGCAGCGAGATGAATTATAGAATAGAAGAAAAAGAGGCATTTCACATTGTTGGCATTAAAAAAAGAGTTCCAATCATTTTTAACGGAGTAAATCCTGAAATTGCTTTGATGTGGCAATGTTTAAATGGGGAAATGATAACAGAATTAAAAAACCTATCAAATGTGAAGCCCTTTGGATTGATCAGTGCATCCACAAACTTTTCTGAGAGCAGGATGGAGGAAACAGGTGAGTTAGATCACTATATTGGAGTTGCAACAACAAAAGCATGTCCTGAACAGTTTACATTTCTTAAAGTAGAGGCATCGACATGGGCAGTATTCGAAGCAGTTGGTCCTTTTCCTGATACACTGCAAAATGTTTGGGGACGCATTTATTCGGAATGGTTCCCCTCAGCACATTATGACCAAATAGAAGGCCCAGAAATCCTTTGGAACGAAAACAAAGATGTAACCTCACCAAATTTTAAAAGTGAAATCTGGATCCCAGTTTTGAAGAAGTGAGAATCGTATGATGTTTCTTCAGGAGAGCTATTTCAGTAGCTCTTCTTCTTTTTATTGATAGGAATTGCACCCATTTAAATCAGGAAAAAGAGCCGTAATTTCTATCGGCTCTTAAGCTACAACAAAATCAGGTTCATTTAGTCCCGAAACCAAAGCGTCCCGTGCTTCTTCTAAACCAAGCTTTATGAAGTACAGCTGTCCATTGATTCTTTCATCGTCAACGCTTAATAAAAGTGCCTGATCAATGAAGTTAATCGTATCCTCCGTTTTATCCAACGCTAATGATATCCGATTGTCGGAGAGATTAATAAGGTGTTGGTTATCTTGAACTTGGGCAACAACAGGGGCAACGGTAATGATGGGATCACTCGGAAAATACGTATCAAAAGGCAATCCTTTCATGGCAAGATACACCTCTGTCAGATGGTCAATGACATCTTGATAGTATTGGATTTTAATTGGGTTAGGCGGTAGAGGAAAATCGGACATTTCGAGGAAGAGAATTAAGGCATTATCCGCATAACGAATGGCTTGTACCGTATATACTAAAGCTGTTCTTACATTTAAAATTAAGTTCGAGGACATTTTTTTCACTCCAAACTGATGAATTATTCTAATGTATGTAAATAAGACTAGCTTTGTAAAGGACATAGCGGCAAATTTATTAAAATGTGTGAAGGAGTACATCCTAAACCTCTATTTTTGGGATCAATATTAGATTAGAATAATTTTGTAAATAAATAGGAAAATTACATACAAATAATGTAAAGGAAGAGTGAGATGGAACCTACCTCGATTCGATTAACTGCTCCAGAAATTTCGAGTCTCTGGACACAATATATGTTTGATACAATGTCAATTTGCTTCTTAAAATACGCTTTAGAACATATAAAAGATCAAGATATTCGTGACATATATCATCAATCACTTGAAATTGCCGAAGGACATGTGAGACATGTGACAAGTTTTTTTAATGAAGAAAAATTTCCAATCCCAAAGGGGTTTAGCGATGAGGATGTAAACATCCATGCCCCACGATTGTTTCAAGATCCATTTTATCTTTATTATATATACATAATGATTTTACAAGGGTTGACAGGATACGCACTTGCTGTCAGTACATCGATTCGTGCCGATCTTCGCAAATATAACATAAACTGTAATACCGAAACGATGATGCTTTTTGAAAAAACAATTGATACGATGTTGACCAAGGGTATTTACTCGCGGCCGCCAATTATTACTCCAGCAGAAGAGGTGGATTTTGTTAAGCATCAAAGCTTTTTAACAGGATGGTTTGGGGAACGTCGTCCATTAACATCATTGGAAATTGGTGATATAACTTTTAATATGGACAAGATGCACCTGCATGTCGCATTAAAGCTTGGTTTTAGCCAGGTAGCTGGTTCAGATAAGGTCCGTAAATATATTAATAGGGGCATGGAGATTTCTACTAAACATATTGCTGCATTTGAGAAGATCTTTCGTGAAGAAAAGCTGAATTCACCGATTTCATGGCAATCACATGTAACTAGCTCAACCACAGCACCATTTTCTGATAAATGGATGATGTATCAAATCCAGCTCTCGACACAAGTTGCCATAGCTTTTTACGGAGCAGCGTTAAGGTTACATCAAGAAGGGACCTTGGAGAAAAATATGTGGCTTTAACGAGTGAACTATTAAGGTATGCAGAAGATGGAGCGAATCTTATGATTGACAATAGCTGGTTAGAGGAACCTCCAAAAGCAAGCGACCGAAGAAAATTAGCCGAAGGAAAAAGGGAAGGCAGGGATGGCTAAGATTAATAAAATTTCGTAAACCAGAATGCCGATGAAATAAATAATCAGCCATAGAAGAGTGGCTATCCGGTCACTCTTTTTATCATGCATTCCTTTTTGCTATCTACGAAATTATGAATATAATTAGATAGTTGGAGGATTGATAATATGATTAAGATACGAAACGTAAAAATGGAAGATTTGAAACAGCTGGTGGTCATTGAAAATCTTTGTTTTTCAAAAGAAGAGGCAGCAACGAAACATGCATTCGAAAAGAGAATTGAACTGATTCCCGATAGTTTCTTTGTTGCCGAAGTGGATGGAAAAATCGCAGGATTAGTCAATGGTCCCGTGATTGATACTGTGTATATCACTGATGATTTATTTAGTATGACCAAGAGCAATCCAGCGAAGGGCGGTCATCAAAGTATTTTAGGATTAGCGGTGTCTCCTCATTTTCAGAGACATGGCGTAGCTGCTGCCTTACTATCCCATCTTGAAAAAGAAGCAAGAACAAACCACCGAGAAACGGTTACGCTTACTTGTAAACAGGATTTAATCCAATTCTATGAAAAGTTAGGCTACCGGAACTGCGGTGAGTCTGCTTCCAAACATGGGGGAGTCAGTTGGTATAACATGTGTAAAAAGATAAATTCATTCAACTAAATCGAAAATATAGCCCAAAAAAACGATTCGGAGGTATACTCTCCAATCGTTTTTTTATTACTTGAAGAATCTAAGTACTAATAGACGTACCCAAAATTGATGACATAATACTACGTCCTCCTAAATAAAATCTAAGGAGATAAGGAGTAAGACCTATCTTATTTTTTTATGGCTATCGTTTTTCCGTTTTTAAATTGATTTTTACATGCATTTATAGAATTTAGGGGGGATTTGTTGGTGAGTGATTTGCAAACGAAACTTGGCGGCGGATTGAATCTACTTCAGGATTCGCTGCAGCAGGGAAAGCAGAAACTACAAACCGTTCAGGAAGTTAGCCAATTTAAAAAACTTATCCAGGAACATGCTGAAAAACGTGCCGCATTGTTACTTCACCTCGGAGAAGTAGCTTATCAAAAAATTCGGACAGGAAAATTAGAAAATCCAGAACTGGGACAATTCTTTTTGAAGATTGCTGAACTTGATCAACGTATTTTTCAAGCCCAAAAGGCATTAGAGCAATTAAATAAAAAAGAACATGCGTGGGGCTGCTCCAATTGTGGCAGTCAAATTACTGCGAATGATAAATTTTGTGGATCATGTGGTCAACGACAAGAACAGCTGGCAAGTGGTATTGAGTCCATGGAAACCATCGTGTGTGCCACTTGTGAAGAACAGGTCCCATCACAAGCTAGTTTCTGCGCTTGTTGCGGAAGCCGTCTGGCTGTGTAAGGGGGCTGTCAGATGTTTTGTAAAAATTGCGGGACCGAGAATCTTTCAACGGCCAACTATTGCATCAATGACGGAACCTTGTTAAAACGGGCGCCTGTAAAATTTCGATTGAAGGAGCAGAAAGGTTCCTTTTGTTCCGAATGCGGCGGCAATACAACAAAGGGTTATAACTATTGTACGGAATGTGGGTCGAGCAACCTGCAGTACAGTCATGAGAAAAGTTTTGCCTCGCCAAAGGAATTGACCAATATGGCAGCAGTTCTACCCCAAAAAATGCCGGGATTCAAGTTTACATATGTAAGAAATGCCTTGTTGCCAGCCCTGATTGCCATCCTAATCGTTTTTGGATTATCTTTTTCTGTTATGAAAACATCTGAAAAGATTTTTAATAGTTTGGTGGGCGATAGTTTAGACGAAATGGATCTAGCCGGATTAATCGACGAAATTGCATTTGAACGGGATGGGGATCTTCCCAAGCTCAATAAAATGTATGGTATATCTGATATTGTGATGGCATCTAACCTCCAAAATCCTGTCATTGCTGTTAGTTTAGATGGAGAAATTAGCGGTGACGAGGAACATGCGACGGTGGAAGCGGAGGCAAAGAATGGGTTTATCATTTATCTTCTGATTCCATTCATCGGATTATTTGTAGCTGGTATGATTGCCTCAAGGCGAAGAAATAGTTCAAAACTAGAAGACCATGTGATTAATGCAATCGGCATTGCTGTCATCTATTCAATATTTATGACAATCTTTTCTCTATTTGCTGGGTATTCATATGATTTCAATACGGATCAGAAGAATTTTGATATGAGTTTAGATATTAGCACCAACTATTCCTTTTTTAAAACCTTCATAATGACTTTGCTTTTTGGTTTCTTTTTCAGTGGCTTGGGAAGTTTATTTGCTGTAACCTTTCGGAGGGCAACGAGGCTCCTATCGGAATGGATTCCTTCAGGGGAAGCGATTCATCAAGCGATTGTCATTCCATTTCGGGGTATACTACTTTTCTCCGTAATTATCTTTGCTTACCTTTCTAGTAAAATAGCAGAAATAAAAGAGGCTGGAGGGTTCTTTTTCGAGACACCATTTGAGGAGCTAATCGACAAAAGTTTTATGCTCATTGCAACCCTTTCTGTTCAATTTGGCAGTTATTTTTGGAATTTACTTCACTTCACTCCAATTAAGTTTACACAATCTGAATCGGGTTCGGAGGAATCTTTGTCTTTTGGGATTTTTTCAGGTGTTGAATCCGATGGGAACCCTGCTTTATTTGAACATATCTTGGTCGGGACGGATGTGGGTCTTTATTTAAAGCTTGCGATGCTTATCCCAGTTGCCTTATTTATTTGGGCGGGTTTTAGGATCTCAAGAAAGCCAAATGTAATAAAAAATCTGGTTATCTTTAGTGTGGTTTATGCTGTCATCATGTCATTACTTGCTGCATTCACTGATATAGGTTTTGGGCTCAGTGGAGGGAGTGAGAACTCAGAAGATACGCTTGAGTTGTCGCTTCAACTTGGCTTTGGGCCAATTGGAACATTCATTAAAAGTCTATTCTTTTCATTTGTATTTGCCTTTCTTGGGACTTTCATTCATAAATCGAAAAAGCATGCCTAATTTACTTAGATTGATTCCCTTGTCTGCTTAGGCAGGCAGGGGATATTTTAGTAGGATTTCTTTGTTAAAGGAGTGATTTCATTAGTGGGTGGATTCTGTACCAATTGCGGTAAAAAAATAAATAGATCAGAACTATTTTGTACAGGTTGCGGGGAGAAACTGGCGGAAAATCAAACTCCCGTTATTGAGGCTGAGGAGGCACCTTTCCAATCAGAGTCTGGGATTCCTTCCGCACGTAGAAACAATAAAAAAGGTTTTAAAATTGTAATATTTTCTTTGTTAGGGATCGTTATAGTTGTCATTGCGGCCTACTTCATGATGAATAGCCTAAAGGATCACACTCAAAAGGCATCTCAAGCAGATACAATTAAAGAAAAGAAGGAATCCAAATCTGCTCCTAACAATAAGGAAAATGCGGCAACTAATCAGGAGGATAAAGGTCAATCAACGGATGAAGAAGGAGGTACCGAGATCAAACAAGAAGTAGTCGGTACTAGTGAACAATCGATCATAAACTATTACACTGCTATGTTAAATAACTTACGAATCTTCACCTCTGGCAGAGAAATTTCGGTTGGAGAGTGGACGGTGAGCCGTCAAGATGAAGGTGTCGCCCTATCGGCATCAGAGATTCCGTCTCGAGAGTTAGCCAGTATTTTTGGTCTTTTTGATGACAGGAACTTGCTGCCTCTAAAAATATGGGCTAAAGAGGTATATGACATTGCCCAAACGTTATCAAAGGAATTAGATGCGGAATGGCTTATCTCTGTAGGAAATAATTGCGTGGGTGAATATCCTATTACTTTGCCACAATCAGACTTGATAAACTACTCAGGGTCATGTGGGTACTCTATTCCGGTTCTAGGAGGAACCAATAAGGATAATCTAATGCTTGTCATGCATACGAGTGTTTTTGGTGTATCAAACAATAATCCGCCCAGTGATTTCTCAAGTGAATATATCTTTCCTGAAAGTGATTATGTCAGATTAACCATGAGTGAACTTGAACTGCTTACCCCAAAGCAACTCCGCTTAGCAAGAAATGAAATCTATGCCCGGCATGGTTATATTTTTGAGTCGGATGATCTAAGGATTTATTTTTCAAAAAAATCATGGTACTTTCCTAATCCTAATTATAACAGCAGTTTGTTGAATTCTATTGAGAAATACAATGTGAAGTTGATACAAGATCGAGAAAAGGATTTCCAATAAACGCCTAAGAATAAGCTGAGAATAGCCAATTTGAAGTAAGGATAGGCTATTCTCGGCTTATTATAGTTACCGGGTGAGGGAAGAATGTTTTTGGTGCATTTATTTTCAAACGTTACATACATTTAAATGAGGGGATAAACATATCCAAGTGATGGGACAAGCACTACGGTCCGACACTGGACTTCAATTAGGTCAATGATAATAAAATAGAGCAATAGAGAGGGAGAAAAAATGGAGTTTCTACATGAAATAATCAGTAGCTATAGTACATTTTTTTCACTAGAAGCCCTAAAGAACGTATTTATGAACCCAACGAGTTGGGGCGTGATAGGGACACTAGTTATTCTAGAAGGTTTGCTTTCTGCCGATAACGCCCTCGTTTTAGCTATATTAGTGAAGAACTTACCTAAACACCAGCGAAAAAAAGCGTTATTCTATGGAATTTTGGGTGCATACCTTTTTCGAATCTTAGCGATTGGGTTAGGAATTACATTAATTAATATTGGCTGGATAAAAATTGTCTGTGGTCACTATTTACTTTGGATTGTGGTTCAAAACTTCATCAAGAATAATGACGGCGAAGATGAAGTACAAAGTAAAAAATTCGGATTTTGGCGAACGGTTTTAACCGTAGAACTAATGGACATTGCTTTTAGTCTTGATAGTGTAATTGCAGCATTTGGGGTCTCAAACCAAGAGTGGGTCCTATTTATTGGCGGTGTGATTGGGATCTTGATGATGCGAGGGGTAGCCCAACTCTTCTTGGTATTAATTGAAAAAGTTCCTGAAGTTGAAATCACGGCCTTTATTTTAATAGCCATTATTGCTATTAAAATGATTATCTCTGCATTTGGGTACCAATTAGATGAATTTGTCTTCTTTTCGATCTTAATTGCTGTGTTCTCAGGAACATTCCTTGTTCATTTTGTAAGGAAAAATTCTGGGAATGAAAAAACGCTGTAATAGATACCGTATCAGTAACCATCCATTTCATTTGGATGGTTTTTTATTTTTGCAGGCAGAATCTACAAGGATTTTTTTTGTGGAATTTCTAATAACGAATATTTCGGAAATGAAAATAATTGCCTAGTATGTTATTATAGACGATATTAACAAATGGATAAAAATACAATTAAGCCATGGGAGATGGAGCAGCATGTTGAACTGGAAACGTAATTTGTGGGTGCTTTGGATCGGTGTCTTTTTTACAGCAGCAAGCTTTTCCATGGTCATTCCTTTTTTGCCAATTTTCCTTTTGCAAATTGGGGTACATGAACATACGGAACTGTGGTCAGGATTGTTATTTAGTGCAGCCTTCTTTTCAGGGGCAATCGCCTCACCGTTTTGGGGCAGGATGGCTGATAAATATGGGCGGAAACCAATGATTATTCGGGCTGGGTTTGTCCTTTTTGCCATCTATACGTTAATGGCCTTTGTCACCAATCCTTATCAGATATTAATTCTACGAATCTTGCAGGGATTACTGAGTGGATTCATCCCAGGTGCAATTGCTTTGATTGGTACTAATACACCTGGTAACAAGGTGGGCTATGCACTTTCCCTTATTTCGTCAGCTTCCGCTTCAGGTAGTATCCTTGGTCCCTTGCTAGGCGGAGGAATTTCACATTTGGTGGGAAATCGGTGGGCATTTGCCAGTGCAGGGATGATTGTGTTCCTTGCCACTCTCCTCATTATTTTTTGGGTAGTAGAGGAAAATTTCACGCCAAGTAAGGTTCGTGGTTCTGTAAGAAATGATTTTAAATTGGCCTTGACGAATCGTCCATTCTTTCTCGTTCTCATTCTCACGGTGGTTACTAGCTGTTCCATCATGACCATCGAGCCGGTACTCCCTTTATATATCGTAAAATTGGGAGGGTCTTCCGAAAATGCCTCATTATTAGCGGGAGTGGTGTTCTCATTGCCCGGAATAGCTAGTGCGCTGTTTGCTCCTTTTTGGGGGAAGTGGGCAGACAAAGTAGGCTTTCAACGAGTTTTATTTATTGGATTACTGGGCGGTGGAATCGGAACAATTACTCAAATACTTTTCAGTCAAATTTGGGGATTTTCGTTGATTCGCTTTGTGTTTGGTATATTTTTCTGTGCCGTCTTCCCAGCTTTGAATGGACTTGTTGTAAAATCAACACCTGAGGATTTCCGCGGCCGGGCCTTTAGTTTGAACCAAACTGCTAACCAAATTGGCGGGATGATTGGTCCGATTATTGGCGGTTTCATTGGAGGGATTTTCCCTGTTCAAAGTGTCTTTATCGTAACAGGTATTCTATTATTAATTGCATGTGGAATGGCTTATTGGAATGGAAAAAATCTAAGCAGTCGTGCGCTTAAACGAAAAGCTTTAACGTAAACAAATTTGTTGTGCAAAACCCGCTTATCTTATTTTTCGGATAAGAGGGTTTTTTGTGGTAAATTAGAAGTGTAGTGGGAGGGGATTAATTGTCTAGTCAACTAATAAAAATTAATGATAGTTTACGTGCGGATTGTATAAATTGTTTTGGATTGTGCTGTGTGGCTTTGCCTTATGCGAAGTCAGCTGACTTTGCAATGGATAAAGAAGCTGGTACTCCTTGTCTAAATTTGCAATCCGATTTTCGTTGTGGGATACATAAAAATCTTAGAAAGGAAGGTTTTAGAGGCTGCGTAGGTTATGAGTGTTTTGGAGCAGGTCAAAAAGTTTCGCAAGTTACTTATAATGGAAACGACTGGCTTAGTGATCCATCTATAGCAAAAGAAATGTTTGAAGTATTTCCGATTATGCAGCAACTTCACGAGATGCTTTGTTACTTATATGAAGCGCTAAGCTTAGAAGAGGCGCAGCCTATTATTAATGAATTGAAGTCTTCTATAGAAGAAACGGAAAAGCTTACTACTCTATGTCCTCAATCTATTCTAGAGTTAAATGTTCCTGCTCATAGAGCGATGGTAAATGATTTACTTCTCCGTACGAGTGAACTTGTACGTTCAAAGATTTCGACCAAGAAGCATATAAAAAAGCGAGACTTCATAGGTGCAAATTTAAAAGGGGCAGACCTAAGAGGAACCAATTTAAGAGGGGCATTGCTACTTGCAGCGGATCTTAGGAAAGCTGACTTACGAGTGGCCGATCTAATTGGCGCAGACCTGAGAGATGCTGATTTACGTGGAGCAAATCTAACAGAAAGTTTATTTTTGACGCAAGCGCAAATCAATTCAGCAAAGGGCGATCGTACTACTAGATTACCAGCTACATTAAGAAGACCCGATCATTGGATAGAAGATTTAGATTGACTTAAATGGATAAGGATTGACGACCGAAACTATGAAAAAATAGAGGGGACGGTCGTCAATAGGGGGTATAGACGACCGAACCTATCAAAAATGAGAAGAGCCGGTCGTCAATAGCCTGTTCTAAAATTCAAGTCAACCCTACAAACAATGCATTTCACTTTCCACTTCATCCCACGGCACGGAATAACCCTGTCCTTTAGAGCAAAAAATGGAGGATGAATTATAATCTGGATCAGCATCCTTATTATACTTGATTCTTTCCATAACTGCTTTCGGATTATGGCAAGGGTAATAACCCCCAACAACGAGATTTAGTGTTCCTTTTCCTTGCGTAATCGAAGCAAACTCAGGGCCATAATTCATAAAGGTAGCAACTGGAACTTTCCCAGTTAAAATGGTTTTGTTACCTACTGTCATTGGAGGGTTAAAGCTGCCATGCGCATTTTGAATGTCAGTTAGAACTCTTCCCATATGCTCTAAATTAAATCGCATTTTAAAATCATAGAAAGGTTCTAACAGGATGTTCGTTGCTTTTTCAAGACCTTGCCGCAGTGCACGAAAAGCAGCTTCCCTAAAATCTCCTCCAGACGTATGTTTAACATGGGCTCGTCCAGTTACCAAGGTTATCTTCAAGTCGGTAATGGGAGACCCAGTTAGTAATCCATGATGCTCTCTTTCAAATAGGTGATTTTTAATAATGTTCTGTGTCCCAACAGGTAAATCATCGGTATGACACACACTTTCGAAAGAAATTCCAGTATTTCTCCCACTCGGCTCTAATTTAAGATGGACTTCGGCATAATGACCGAGCGGCTCAAAATGACCATAACCGATAACCGTTGCATCAATTGTTTCTTTATATAAGATTTCCGGATCTGCAAATGAGACATCAAAAGAAAACCGTTCCTTGATTATATGTTTTAGAACTTCAAGTTGAATGACCCCCATGACATGAATGTGGATCTCCTGGGTGCGTTCCTCCCAGGTGACATTTAAAGCAGGGTCTTCGGCATTTAACATTTTAAAATACCTCAACACTTCTTTCACATTCATTGTAGGTTCGAATATAACCTTTGACTTTAAGGCAGAGACCATCTCGTATTCGGCTCTTTCTTCTAATGACCCCAAACCATCTCCAGCTGAAACTTCCGACAACCCTATTACGGCAAAAATATCTCCTGCCGATACTTGATCGGACGTTTTAAATTTACTTCCATTATAAAGTCTAATTTGAGTGATTTTTTCGTGGAGTATCTTCTCATCCACACTGTAACTTAATTCTTCTCTTACTTTTAATGTTCCACGCAGTGCCTTAATAAACGTAATCCGTGTTCCTTTTTCATCATAGCGAATTTTGTATACACGACCGGCGAAGAGGTCCTCACTAGGATAATTTGTAGTAGTTAAAAGATCTAGTTTTTTAAGAAAGTTGTCAACGCCGATATCTTGTAAAGCGGATCCAATAACGCATGGGAAAAGCTGATTTTCTTTTACTAGTGTCCTCATCGTTTCTAACCAAAGTAGGGGTTGATATCCAGATTCCATGTATATTTCCAATAGGGATTCATCCCGTTCAGCAATAAATTCAATCAGTTCATCATCCATTTGACCATCCATTAATGTTTCAGTGATATCAGCAACATCTGTGGTTAAGTTATTTCGAATTTCATCTAAAACTCTAGCCGAATCAGCACCAACTCGATCAACTTTGTTGATAAAGAAAAATGTAGGGACATGATGTTTTTGCAGGAGATTACAAACGGTTTCTGTGTGTCCTTGGATTCCTTCAACCGCACTAATAATCACAATCGCGTAATCCATCACTTGAATTGCTCGCTCCATTTCAGGGGAAAAGTCGACATGTCCAGGTGTATCTATCATAAAATAAGTAGATTCGTTGTATGAAAACACCGCCTGATCGGCAAATACTGTAATTCCTCGTTGTTTTTCTATGTCATGTGTATCAAGAAAGGTATCCTGATGATCAACACGACCTCTTTGTCTAATTGTTTTCGTATGGTAGAGCAGTTGCTCGGCCAATGTTGTTTTACCAGCATCGACATGAGCAAACATGCCAATCGTTTTTTTCATGGTGCCACCTCAAATGTTCTTTATATCCTAATTATTATACCAAACAGGTGTCCCATGTTACTTATATTGATACTATAAAACAGAAAAAACACAGCAAAAGATAGCCGTGTTTTTTCTAACGATAATATTTTAACAATCATGGTGTTTATTAAGGTGTAATGGAGGTGGGATTAACCAGCCTTTTTCTTTATTTAAACGAAGGACCTTTCCTCCAAGTGCTACCTTTTGAGCATGAAATTGCGCATACATCATCGCAACATCTTCTCTAATGGATTTACCGATTAACTGGCTGCATGCAACTAAGCCAGCAGCCAAATCTGCACCAAGAGTGGCCGCAATGGCTGGATCGGGAATTCTTGCTCCAACTGGGATTTCTTCTAAGCATGCTTCAGGAGGCTCAGGAGCAGCTGGCGGTAAGCCAACGCCATTTTCTTTTAACAGTTCTTCCACTTGTTTCTTTTGTTGTTGGCAGGTTTCAATTGCTTCAACTAATAATTTCTTTAAATCATCATCACCTGTATGGTTTAACAAAGTTTGATATCCGGCAATCATGCTATTTCCCACTAATTCTGAAGCCCAAATATCAAAAACTTCACCGTAATGCAATGGCTCTTCTTTCGGATTTCCACTTAGTATACCCATTGTTGCCCTCCTCAGTGTATAAGTAAGTCTATTCATACAAAGTGCCACCTTTCCTTAAGCACAGCACCTCTATATATTGTCCAGCGAATCCATATTTCATGTAATTTCTCTCAGTTAGAAGAAAATAGCAATATAATCGAGACTTCTCATTTCACTTTGTGTTTACACGTTCATCGAAAGGGTTCGATTTCATTTTTTGGACATGTTTTTAGCCTATTTTCATAAAATGTACAAGTTAACACATCGGTGAGAGCGGAGTGGTTGTTCTTGAGTATGAGTATTTTGGCAGGTTACATAATCTTGGGATTTACATTAGCGGCACCCATTGGCCCCGTAAATTCTGCTCGATTGGATAAGGGGATTAAGAATGGTTTCTGGCATGCTTGGATAGTTGGAGTTGGATCGATGATTGCTGATGGGATTTTTATGCTGTTAGTCTATTTAGGGATGGTTCAATTTCTTGGTATTCCCATTGTACAAATTTTTCTTTGGTTATTTGGTGGATTTATTCTTATTTATTCAGGAGTAGATAGTATTAAGAATGCAAATACAATAACTCTTAATTATAGCAGACATAAGGAGTCATTACTTAAGTGCTTCCTTACAGGATTCATTATGTCAATTACAAGCCCCTTGTCTATACTTTTTTGGTTAGGGATATATGGGTCTGTCTTGGCAAAAACAGCCCAAACGAATGGTACAGAGTCACTTTTAATATATAGTAGTATGATTTTCCTCGGCCTTACTTTTTGGGATCTTTTTGTCGCTGGATTGACTACAGGGTTTCGAAAGCTTTTAAATGTTAAAAGTTTAATTGCTATTTCAATTATTTCTGGATTATCATTAGTTGGCTTTGGTTTATATTTTAGTTATCAGGGAGTAGATGCATTATTAAGGTAATAGGGAATCTTTCTAAGAAAATTTTTGTATGATTTATTTGGGAGAAATTTCTATTGAATGTATAAGGAAAGTGATGTTATTATATGAAAGTTCCCTTTTGGAAGCAGTCAAAAATATAAAATGTTATTGACTTCAAAGAGGAGAATGTGTTATATTATTTTTTGTCACTTTTTAAGAAATAACTTTTCGTTATTAAAAATTTCGTTTAGAATTGAAAATAATTTTAAATTGAAATATCAATAGAAAAGCGATATGATAATCTTCTCACTTCTTTTAAAAGTGAATTTGTTCTTTGAAAACTAAACAAACAAAATCGTGCAAACAAACAATATTAATCGTGTTTCTTCTATTAATATGGAGAACACGAGCCAACGTAACAAATGAGCTAATCAACTTTCTTGGAGAGTTTGATCCTGGCTCAGGACGAACGCTGGCGGCGTGCC
>NZ_VEED01000029.1 GCF_007678255.1 Bacillus sp. X1(2014)
AAAATAAATCAGCTGCTTAACATTGTTTTTCATCAGGAATGAATTTACACATAATAATGGGCTTGACTCGTTTCGGGGTATATAAGGGGAGATTTTCCGGTTATGCTAAGCAAAATCTTCCATTTTCACGTTTTTCGAGTAAATAGGCGGAATCTCTCCGTCTATTTACTCCTTTTTTAATAATAATTACGAAATAGGCGGAATTTTTCCGTCTATTTATCTTCTCGGCTGCTTAATCTGATCCCCCAACCGAAAAGTGCGGAACCTCTGATCCAGCAACTTAAAAAGATCAATAAAATTGGTACTCAAAACGTCACTGCAAATGACAGAAGTTTTGTCCCTCTTTTTTTATTGTACAATACTTATTGTCCATCATAATAAGTATTGTCCAATTGTTATGTCAAAGTTAATGAAAGTTCGTAGAAACCTTGATAAATAAAGAAAAAGACGTATGCCAATTCATACGTCCATTCTTATGCCTTTTAAATAGAAAGCACCTGAAAACGGAACCCTTTATTAATGATATCCACTGCTTTTTGTTCGGATTAATTTTAACTTGTAAACACAAACTCCGTCCTGCTTCCCGTCTGATCTGCCCTGACTTCGAGTCTTACGTCAATTCGTTCTTTGAGGTCCGGAACATGTGAGATAATACCAACTAAACGGCCGCTGCTTTGAATATCCATTAATGCTTCGATTGCCTGATCGAGGGACTCAGGATCGAGCGTACCAAAGCCTTCATCGATGAACATCGTTTCTAAGGAAACCCCTCCGGCATAATTTTGAACAACATCAGCCAGACCCAGTGCGAGCGATAATGAAGCTTTAAAGCTTTCCCCGCCTGAAAGTGTTTTAACATGTCGTTCCTGACCCGTATACTGATCAAACACAAGCAATTCAAGGCCACTTTGAGCATTCCCTTTTGAACGGTCGGTTTTTCTCAGCAATTGAAAACGGCCGGAAGTCATTTTTCGTAATCGGCCATTGGCTTCTCGTAAAATATCATCCAGAAATGAAGCAAGTACATACCGTTCAAAGGTAATTCGGAAGTTATTCTGACCTTTAGCAATTTCAAAAAGGTGACCAATTAACTTATAACGTTCTTCAAGGACCTTCATTTGTTCATTCAATCTTTCCACACGGTTATATATTTCTTCATTATCCCTCTTTTTAACAAATAGATTGGTTTGCTGCTGATTAAGAGCCTCAATTTCACTTGTGATTTCTACAATCTCGTGCTTTAATCCATCAACCTCTGGTGCTTTTATATTCAATAATTCATCGGTTAATTCTTTCAATCGGTCAGAAACCGAACGTAATTCTTCTCGATAACTGCGGATTTCAGCATCAAGACTGCGAATTTCTGCTTCCGTCCGTTTCGCTTCAGAATAAGTACTGTATTTTTCAAAGCCCTGCTCTGAGAGTTTGTTAATAAAGATTTCTCTTTCCGAATCCAGCTCCTGTTTTTTACTCCCATGATGCTTCTTGGCATCCAATAATCTTGCTGTTTCATTTGAAAGTTTTTCTTTCACTTGCTGCAGGCGCTGCTGTGCCTCTTCCAGCTGTTTTACTAACATTTGCTGCCGGTTTTTAGATGCCTCAAGTGCTTTCTCGTATTCCACTTCCGTGCGTAAATTCTCTGGAATGACTTTCATCATCCGAGAAAGAGTCGTCTTCTTTTCAGTGAATTGTACGGTTAACTCATTGATTATAGCCGAAACCTGCTGAAGTTTGTTTTGCATATCTACTTTTTCAACTTCTTTAGTTTCTAATTCCCTCTTCACTTTATCAAGATTCTTAATCTGTACCGCAAGCTTTTCTTGATTCTGAACCAGCTGGTTCTTCGACATCGATGCTTCCATTTTTGCATCTTCTAAATGATCAGCAGTAAAATCTGCTCGAAATGAACGAATTTCGTTTGTTATTTCTTCAACAGCTTCCCTTTGCGCTGCCTCAGCTGACTGACTCTGGTAAAAGGCGGCTTCATCTGCTGACTTTGCTTTTTCCCAGTTGGCACTTTGAGCCTTAGCTGCCTTCATTTCCTCTTCCGTCGGAATACTATCACTATTTTGTATTGCTGGTGATGGATGGCGCTCGGAACCGCACACAGGACAGGCTTCACCTGATTGAAGTTTTGCTGCTAATATCACTGCCTGGCCGTGCATCCATTTGCTCTCTAGTTGTTCCACCAATGCTCTTGAATCTGTATATCTAGCAATAGTATTTTCATATCTCGCAGTGATCGAACGTAAATTTTGCTCGGCTTTTTGATGGCGTGCTAAAAGCATTTCGTATTTTTCATAGCGATCAATTTCCGCATTTAGTTTATCGATTCTGCCTGTATTTTCTAGATAGACGAGTTTCCCTTTTTCAATTTCTTCCTTTTGTTGTTTAAGGTCCACTATTTTCACTTCTTGTTGTTCAAGAAATTGTTCAGCATGACTATGCTTTTGTTGCGCAGCTTTTAATTCAGCAGCCTTGTTTTGTGTTTCTTTAAGTAATGTTGCATACGAATAGACATCCTCTCTCATATTGACTAATCGATTTACCTCATCAAGGGCTGCTTGGCGTTCTCCTTCTCGTTCAAGTTCTATTTGTAAATGTTGTTCATGCTGTTTTAGAAGTCCGTCTAATTCCTCCATTTCCATTCGAATGGATTTCAAATTCCCCTCAAGTTGGTCCACTTCGCGCTTTAAACGGTGGCATAGTTCTTCTTGCTTCGCTAAAACGGCAGCCTTATGGGCACGCTGTACTTGCTTTTCTTTCTCGTTGTACACTTCTTCCTGAGAAACAAGGCTTGCCTTTTGCCCATTTAACTGATCTTTCATTTGCAGCTTCTTTAATACTCCCTCTGCTTCAATCAACTGCCCCTTCAGTTTGTCTTGTTTCTGAACTTTTTCTTTTAATTGGAGATTCAGTTGTTCTAACACTTCACCCATACCCGCAATTTCTGTTAATAAAAGCGGCATAATGATCGTATCATTCACACTGTCTACATCTAAATATTCACGAAGTTCTTGATTGGTTACAGCTTGTATGCGTCTAATCTGCTCATTTCTTGCTAGAACCTGGTCTTCAACCGACTTTTTCAGTTCGGTTGCTTCAACCTTAAGTTTCTCTTCCACCAATTTATATAATTGGGTATGGAACAGCCTCTGTAAAATAACTTCTTTATCCTTACTGTCTGAGGTGAGAAGTTTACGGAATTCACCCTGCGGTATCATTAAAATCTGTCGAAACTGATTGGCATCAATCAACATAATTTCCTTAATTTTTTCCTCAACATCATTGATTTTAGAAGCGAGCAGTTTCTTTTCGCCATTTTCTGCCCATATATATAACTCAGCTTTGGCACCTATTTGTGTATAGCCATCGCCTTTATCTTTCTTCTTCAATTGCTGTGGTGACCTCGTAATTGAGTATGCTTTGTTACGAAGAGAGAAATCTAGTGAAACCTCGGTTAATAACTCGTCTTTGGCAAACTGGCTGCGGAGTTCGGGACCATTGCGGTCCTCCCCACTTGCCTTGCCATAGATCGCATAACTGATGGCATCGAAAATGGTTGTTTTACCGGCGCCGGTTTTTCCGGAAATAACAAACATTGTCCGATTTCCTAGTGCGGTAAAGTCAATTTCTTCAAATCCAGCATAAGGGCCGAAAGCTTGCATCGTTAGTTTTAGCGGTTTCATTTTAATCCCTCCTCCTTTAGCGCTTTTTCAATGACTTCTATCATTGCTGCTTTTTTATCAAGCGAAAATTCGGAGGTCGTCATTTCTGTGTAAAATTGTTCAAACAACTCAATCTCTGATTTTTTTTCACTTCGAATCGACGTGAATGATTGTTTTTTCTTCAAATCGGTGATATCTAGTTTTCGTTCTAGATGGAGGACATTCGGGTACACTTGTCGCAATTTATTAATCGGGTCGATTAAGGCACCTTCATCCAAGAGAGTGATTTTCAAATAATCATGGATTGCTTCTTTTTCGTAAAAATAAGGATCAAGTAATTCTTCAAGATGCCCCTCAAGTTCACGCATATCATGTTTTGGTGTCAGCGAGCGGTAACGGTGTTTAAAGTTACCTTTATCATCCATCTCAATAATCGAAATCGACTTTTTCTGTTTGGCTTCCGAGAAAGAGTATTTTAAAAGGGAACCTGAATATTTCACTTTATTGTGGTTAATGGCATCTGGGCTGTGTAAGTGGCCTAGTGCGGTGTAGGAAAATGGTTCGAACAATTCAGCACCAACGCAACCGGAACCGCCTACAGACAAGACACGTTCAGAATCAGACGTTTGACCTCCTAAGACAAAGGCATGTCCAACCAACACATTAGGCTCATTCGGATTAAGATTTTCCTCCATTTTTCCGATCAGTGCTTTCATTGCTTCTTGATGGGAATGAATAGAATCATCCTCGAGTAGTTGACGGACTACTCCAGGCTCAGCATAAGGTACTAAATAAAAATTAACACCGTTAACTTGCACAGGAGTAAAGCTGTTTGTTAATTTTCCTGATAAATAAAATTGGCTGTGCTTATACCAGGAACTGCCGAATGAAAGTCTTTCTGCACTATCATGGTTCCCTGCAATCGCCACAACCGGTGTTTTTAATTCTACATTAATCTTAAAAAGAATTTCATCGAGTAATTCCACGGCATCAGTTGGTGGTACCGAGCGATCATATAAATCTCCTGCAATAACAACAGCATCCGGCTTTTCTTCCGCGACGATGGCCACAAATTGTTCAAGTACTTCGCGCTGATTCTCTGTCATATAGACTCCATGGACTAGTTTGCCCAAATGCCAATCAGCTGTATGGATAAATTTCATCTGCTCACCCCAATTTATTATTCTGCATCTTTCCAATACTACTATTATAACAAAATACAAATGGAAATGAGGTTGGAAATGCAAGCAGATTACTGGAATATTGGGTATTTTATACTAGACATCATATATAAACTAGTAAATACAAAAAACAGCCCGGAGCTTAGTCCGGACTGTTATAGTAGATAACAAATTATTTTTTAGTTACGTTAGCAGCTTGTGGTCCACGAGCACCTTCAACTACTTCGAAAGATACTTCTTGACCTTCTTCTAAAGTTTTGAAACCTTCTGTTTGGATAGCAGAGTAATGAACGAATACGTCGTTACCGTCTTCAGCTTCGATGAATCCAAAACCTTTTTCTGAGTTGAACCATTTTACTTTACCGTTTTTCATGAAAAAAAATCCTCCTATTGGCTTATCACGTAAGCCATGTGTAAATTCACCAAATTACAACGTGATAGCTTTACCTTCATTTCCTCATCCAAACATCGGTTAAAACTTTGAACAAGCTTTGTAACATAAATCTAATCTCGTGCAACGGCTGACTAAATTTTAGCATTCTAGCAACCTATATGTCAATAAAGGACAAAGTAATATAAACCTACAGCTTTCTACATTTCTCCGCTGTTTTCAAATGGAATTCGAGTCATTTCGACATTTAATTTAGACGATATCTCCGAAGAAATGTAAGTGCTTTCAAGAAAAATTGTACGATCAATAGCTATTATTATTTTGCGATTATGTCGATTAATTTTGTCGACTTCTTTTTAATTAAAAACTTGGATAGCTTTGTTTAACCTCACGAAAGATTTAGCATGATGAAATCTGTCCGAAGTTGGATCGACTTCGGACATTCGCTTGCTTTTCGGCTCTCCATTGTCCGATGTTAGCTCGACTTCGGACACTCACTTGCTTTCTTGGCTCTCCCTTGTCCGAAGTTAGCTCGACTTGGGACATGCTCTTGCATATTTGGCACTTCCTTGTCCGAAGTTGCCTCGACTTCGGACACTCGCTTTCTTTTTTGGTCCTTCCTTGTCCGAAGTTGCCTCGACTTTGGATACTCGATTGCTTTCTTGGCTCTCCCTTGTCCGAAGTTAGCTCGACTTGGGACATGCTCTTGCATATTTGGCCCTTCCTTGTCCGAAGTTGCCTCGACTTCGGACACTCGCTTTCTTTTTTGGTCCTTCCTTGTCCGAAGTTGCCTCGACTTTGGATACTCGATTGCTTTTTTGGCTCTCCCTTGTCCGAAGTTGCCTCGTCTTCGGACACTCGCTTGCTTATTTGGCCCTTCCTTGTCCGAAGTTGCCTCGTCTTCGGACACTCGCTTGCTTTTTTGGTCCTTCCTTGTCCGAAGTTGCCTCGACTTTGGACACTCGCTTGCTTTTTTTGCTCTCCCTTGTCCGAAGTTGCCTCGTCTTCGGACACTCGCTTGCATTCTGGGCACTTCCTTGTCCGAAGTTGCCTCGTCTTCGGACACTCGCTTGCTTACTGGGCACTTCCTTGTCCGAAGTTGCCTCGTCTTCGGACACTCGCTTGCTTATTTGGCACTTCCTTGTCCGAAATTGCCTCGTCTTCGGACACTCTCTTGCTTACTGGGCACTTCCTTGTCCGAAGTTGCCTCGACTTCGGACACTCGCTTTCTTACTGGGCACTTCCTTGTCCGAAGTTGCCTCGTCTTCGGACACGCTCTTACTTTCTTGGCTCTCCCTTTTTCGAAGTTGGGTTACTTACCTTTTAAGCGTTTTTTTGTCAAAAAAGTAAAAAAAACCGAAGTATTTAGTTCTTCGGCATCGCTGGTTCTTCTTCATCTTCTTTAAATTTGTCTAAAATCGTGATCGTATCTACTAGATGATTGTTAAAAATTTGTCTAGCAACGGCGAGCAATTCAATGATCATCGGGTCCTTTAATGTGTAGATGACCTTGTTGCCTTCTTTCGTTCCAGTGACAATATTCTTGGCTCTTAGAATGGTTAGTTGCTGTGAAACAGCCGACCCTTCACTACCTACAAGGGTTTGAATTTCATTGACATTCTTATCCCCTTCAGATAATAGCTCTAAAATGCGGATTCTCAATGGATGTGCTAGTGCTTTGAAAAATTCCGCCTTAAATTGCTGCATTTCAAGATTCAATTTGTCCACTCCCATGCAATTTTAGAAAGTAGCAGTAAGCTTGGTCCTGCTTCCCTCTATAGCCTCTGTCGCTGATAGTTTTTTACATTCCCTAAAGGCGAAATGCTTACATCCGAGGCATTTATTTTTGTTAATATGCTCAAGGGCATATTGGATGGCTTCTCCAGTATGTTCAAAGAAATGTTCCTCGCCGATGATTTGATTTAGTCCTGTCTTTTTCAAAACACTTTCCGGCTGCGGATTTAAGCCCGATATCATGATTATACCACTTTTTGAAAAATGGCGAACAATACTAGTTAAAGTCGCTTCACCGGTTGTATCCATTAATGGAACCTTACTCATGCGCAACAAAAGAATCTTGGGCCGATAATTGATGGTGCTCATGATTGTTTTTTCAAAAGTTTCCGCTGCCCCAAAAAATAATGGGCCCTCTACATTAAAAATACTAATTTGTGGGCAATCATTTGTATCAGAGACAATACCTGATTCTACTTTTTCATGCTTGTGTTTTCGGTTTGGCAATGCTTTCGCCGTAACCATTACGTCGCTCATTCGTTTGGCAAAAAGGATGGCAGACATTACTAAGCCTACCTCTACTGCCATTGTTAAATTTACAAAAACCGTTAATAAAAACGTAACCATTAATACCAGTGAATCCGTTGATTTTGTTTTTAATATATGGGAAAAAACTTTTCTTTCACTCATATTCCACGCTACAACCATCAAGATTGGCGCCATACTCGCTAGCGGGATATACGATGCATACGGTGCAAAAAACAACAAGACTAACAAGACAACAACACCATGAATCATTCCAGAAAACGGTGAAATTGCTCCATTTTTAATATTAGTTGCAGTCCTTGCAATTGCACCTGTTGCTGGGATCCCGCCAAATAAAGGGGTAATCATATTGGCAATTCCTTGTCCGATTAACTCTTTATTGCTGTTGTGCCTGCTATTTGTCATACCATCTGCCACAACAGCTGATAACAATGATTCAATCCCACCCAGCATGGCAATTATGAAGGCTGGTTTTAGCATCTTAACAATTATCTCAATGCTCAGATTCGGAATATGGAGTTCAGGTAAAGTACTTGGAATTTGTCCATAGGCAGTTCCAATCGTTGCAATTTGGGTTGGGTAGAACAATGTTGCTATGACGGAGGAAACTACTAAGCCAATCAGTGGACCAGGAACTCTTGGTGCTATTTTTGGTGTTAGGTTGACCGTCCCTAAACAAATTGCTGCCGTTAATATACTAAACATATTAATAGTACCTAAATGAACAAAAATTTCTTGGACATTTCTAATAAATTCCTCATGTTTCTTTATACCCTCCAAACCTAGGAAACTAGGAACTTGACCAGTAAATATTGTCACGGCTATTCCTGTGGTGAATCCAATCGTTACAGGTCTAGGAATATACTTTATTAAGGATCCAAGTTTAAAAAGGCCCATTAACAAGAGAATAAATCCCGCAAGAAACCCAGCGATGAGAAGATTTTCATATCCGTATGTCATCACAATTCCAAATAAAATTGGAATAAACGCTCCAGTAGGGCCGCCTATTTGATACCTCGATCCGCCACATAAGGAGATAAGAATCCCTGCAACAATAGTCGTATAGATTCCATACTCTGGTTTCACACCTGAAGCAATAGCAAACGCCATCCCCAATGGAATCGCGATTACCCCGACAATCAATCCCGACAGGAGATCTTTTGGCACACTCCTTAAGGAATAATTATGGAATCTTTTATCAATTAACATATTAACCCTTCTTATCTTCTTATTTTTGTATATCTGATTATTTGAATATATGGTAATTTATCTCCTGTTTCAAGTATTTTGTTTAAAAATTTATTTTTTAAGAAACTACTTGTTGGATTGACGTTGCCATGGTACAATAGCTAAGCGATGAGCTGAGTTGTGTAAGTCGAGAAACATTCCTTTTGGAACGCACTATGTGGAGTGTGGTTTCTCGCCTCAATACGCGAAGGACGTCTGTGTAAACAGACGTCCTTTTTTATTGGTTAAAATTAGCACTTTTTTCCTAAATTTCTTATAATATAAATAGATTTGCCATTATGAAAAGTGGAGGGAAAAGGATGAATAACCACGAAATTGATTTTAAAATCTATGGTGATGACATGCAGTTTGTTGAGGTTGAACTGGATCCGCAAGAGACAGTTGTTGCTGAAGCAGGCAGCTTTATGATGATGGATGATGACATACATATGGAGACTATTTTTGGTGATGGCAGTGCCTCTGGCGGTGGAAGTGGGCTAATGGGGAAATTGTTTAGTGCCGGAAAACGCGTTCTTACAGGTGAAAGCTTGTTTATGACAACCTTCACTAATAATGGTATGGGTAAAAAGCACGTTTCGTTTGCTTCTCCGTACCCTGGAAAGATTATTCCAATGGACTTAAGCCAACTGGGCGGGAAAATCATCTGCCAAAAAGATGCCTTCCTTGCTGCAGCTAAAGGAGTTCAAGTTGGGATTGAATTCCAACGTAAAATCGGGGCTGGCTTCTTTGGCGGTGAAGGGTTTATCATGCAAAAGTTAGAAGGCGACGGGCTTGCTTTTGTCCATGCAGGAGGAACAATTATTAAAAAAGACCTTTTGCCTGGCCAGTCATTAAGAGTCGATACTGGTTGTTTAGTGGCGATGACAAGCAGTGTTAGTTATGATATTGAATTTGTAAAAGGCGTTAAAACAGCGTTGTTTGGTGGTGAAGGGTTGTTTTTTGCTACACTAAGAGGTCCAGGTTCGGTATGGATTCAATCCTTGCCATTCAGCCGTTTGGCAAGCCGAGTATTTGCGGCAGCCCCTTCACGCGGCGGTGCAAAAGATGAAGGCAGTATTGCACGGGGCATTTTCGATATGTTTAATGGTGACTGATTTAAGAGAGCGGGATCAATGGGTCCTGCTTTTTTTATATAAGAAAAGCGCAAGCGCCCTGTTCAGCGGCGTATGGCCTGGAGCGCTCCAACTGAGATAAAGGAAACACGAAGAGCCGGAGGCGCATTCGTGCTTGACTGATCGTAGGGAGGAGAGCGAAGGACACTAGCCGCTATGGCGCTGGAGCTAGACAGTAATCTAAGTTCAAAAACTTGTACTTCTTATTATACTACTAAAACCGAGCATCCGCCCGGTCTTCATCGAAAAATCTATTAATTAACATCCTAATCTTATCCCATGATCCTTGATTTTTACGAATAGCTATTTTTGAACAAACTCAAATTGGTCAGCAGAATATGCGGCAACTTTTGGACTTAGATTTTTTTTCTTTTTCTCTTTAACCACCTTTACACCATTTAAATTACCTTCTAGTTCATTCTTCATCATATTTACGATGACGATCACTATAAAAAATCCGAACACTGGGGTTAAGATGGCCCATGGCGCACGTACAAATTCACTAAAATTTTGACCGATTAAACCTGCCCATTCATTTGATATGGTTGCCGGCTTAGGTGGTTCCTCATACCCCATGACACCTGCCCTATTTCTTCCTCCAAGAAACATTCCAAACAGACCGAGCTGCATTGTAATGTGAAGGGTACTTATAAATTGCTGGACTGAAAATAGGATTCCGTAAGAACGGATAAACGGCATCAACTGTTTTCTGACAATATGTAATTTTCCAGCCCCCATCAACTTTGAGCTTTGTACAAATGAAGTTTGTAATAATTGATCGGTTACATCGGAGGCGAAAATAGTGACCGATGGAAATCCAATAAATACAAGAATAATAATTTGATAGGTAACGATAGAAGAAACAGCAATATCATTAAAATCGCTCACAATCGGTATCATCAAGAGGATCGCAATGAGAATCGATGGGATGTAACGGAAAGTTAGAAAAAAGTCTTTCACATAACCTTTTAAGAATGGAGCCCACATGGAAAGAAAGATCCCAAAAATCCCCCCCAGAAAAACTCTTAATAAAGCGACTCCAAAGGCTGAAATTAAGGTGAATTTTGCACCATAGAGTAATAGCCAGTGCATGTCCTCACCATTTCGGTTCGTTCCTAATAAATGTTGTTCAGAAGGTGGAAATGGCGCCCTGCCGATGATATCGCCCTGTTCATTTTTAACCAGCACCTGATGATTAAAATCCTTTGGCCCATAATAAGGATATAAAAGACTCATTATCAATAAAAGAAGCAGTAATGTTGAACCAATAATCGTCTTTTTGTATTTTCTCATATACTAACCGCCTCCCTCCCTTTGATTAACTTAGAAATAAACCAGCCTGCAGTTTCAATCATCACCAATGGAATGGATAACATTAGCAAACAGATAACAAGGACAGAAAATTCTCCATCCATAAAAATAATTTTATACAATTGTTGGTTAAACCCACTAATGTTAAATAAAATTTCGACCAAATAAATATTGGATAGTAATATCCATACGATTGTTCTTAACTGCATTATTAAAAGTGGAAAAATGTTTCTCATAATATGGACAAGTAATATCCGAAGACGTTCCATTCCCTTTGCCTTCGCGTAGTGAACATATTGTTGGTTTTGTTCCTCATCAATAATCTTAATGAGAAATTGTAGTAATAAGAAAAATGGTAGAAAAGAAACGGTCATGATTGGTACAAAATAAGGCTTATGACCAAACAACCCATACAGTTGTAAAAACTTTAATCCTGTTGATTTATAAAGTGTGATAACAAAAAACTGGAATAAAAGAATAATGAGCAAATCTGGAATACCTTCGAAGAAATTGAGCCCGCTTTTCAATTTATTTTTTACTTTTTCTGGTGAGAGGAAAATCAATACAGCCGTAATCATTGCTAGGAAAATGATATATAAAAGACTGCTTAATAGAATTGTCATCGTATACTGATAACTCTCAGCAATATGTAATTTTTCAAAAATCTCTAGGTATTTATCTTGATTAGATTGAAGTAAAATTTGAAAATCAGATGTTAGATTTACCCAAAACCTTTCAAAGTTAACTTCTATATGATCCTTTCCAATCCCTAATAAAGAGGGCAGATTAAAAATAAAAAGAAATCCTGCTACTATTAATACAAGTCTGATAAGTCCTCGAAATAATCGTTTCATTCTATCCCACCCAAATATTATTGCTAAAAAATTACAGTCCCTTTCCTTTTTACCATTTAATTAGTATTTTTGCAATATTCCTAATTTATTTTCAAAAAAGACGCTTCGGCCCTCACTCCGAAACGTCTTCCTATTCACTGAATATCCAACTTCCTTAGTTCAGATTCTAGCTGCTCTCGTTTTAGATTATACGATTGCCACGGGAGGTCTTCAGCAAGGACTTCCTGTTTTCGCTCTAAGAGAACTGTTTTTAAATCCGGTATATTCTGGTCTTTTTCAAAGAGTTCGATTAATCCTAACACCCCTGTATACGACAGGTTATTAAGGTAGTGAACATCAATTTTCCCACTCAACTCGTAACGATTCATATTTTCATTCACGACAATTTTATCTAAGTCAATTACTGTAATTGCTGTGTAATAAATTAAGGATGAAATAAAGTAAAAATGAAATAACGAAAGCTTCTTCACCCATATTTTCACAAGCGTATACGTAAAAATTATAACAAGATAAATCATAAACGAATGGACAAGAACCCTTGTAAACGTAAATCCATACGCATCTTCATACATACTTAATCGCATGAAGGCAGAAGTAAGCATAACAGAGCTCGCGAGGACAAGGATGGTTAACATTATTTGTGTGGCTCTTTGCATAAACCTTGTTGCGTGCTTAACGAACGTTAAAACGATTACTGTTATCGATAAATTGATAAGTGTAACAAACAGGAGCTCAAAAAACCCCTTTCGAGCATATTCTGCGTAGGTAAAGTCTTCCGATAAGGTCCCGCTAAAGAAATACCGAAATTGGACGAGAGTAAACAATAGATACACTAAATTAATGATCACTAGAACTGTAATGGTGATTATCCCATCTAGATTAAATCTTTGCTCGTTTGTTGGATGTTTCATTACGTTAATGTGTCTGGTATAAAGAATCTGCATGAAACCAAAGAAGGCAAACGTGCAAATTAAAATAACCATAAGTCTAAAGATCCGTTCCCCATTGACGATTTGAAACCACTGGGGGATACCGCCAATCAATTGTTCGAACTGTGAATCTGCTGATATCAATAAGTTCAATACAACAAATAGGATTGGCAATGAGATCGCAATCCCGAGAATTACCTTTTTCCATACGATCAATTTGTCCTCATGACCGCCTTGTTTTAAGCTCTTTCCAATCAAGGATACAAAACCGAAATTAAATTTTACTGAATGGATTAGACGGATGAATATTAACGAAATAAAAGCAGGTTTATTCCATTGAAAATTTTTCGGACTAGTTATTAACACCAAATGGAAGATAACCAACCCAGGGATCAGCAAGATATTTAAACCATAAAAGAGAAAGTTATTATTTAAGAAGTAGTTGGCAGACATCAGCCAAACACAACAAAGAATTAAGTATCCTAACCGTTGATGGGAAAATCGAAAGCGTCGGTAACGCCAAAGAAACACAGAATAAAATGCTGAAACAAACACGAAGTAGGATATTCCTATCTGACTGCGAAAAAACGCTTCTTCCGCTAAAATACCAAGCAATAAACATAACAATAAAAAGATCCAAGCTGGTTTACCAATTTTTGTTTCTATTTTCGTTTCCATCTTCATCCCTCTTTTATATAGATTTTCTATATATGTAGTTTTACTAGGTATGTATCCAAAAAAAATGCTTATACCGAAGCTTTTCTCCCCCATCGGTAGCCAATCCAGCTGATTGGATATAAGATGATGGTAAAAATGATACAAGCAATAATAAACGTTTTCGTTAACAATGGGGCAAACCAAGAATGTGGAATAATTTGAAACACCGTAAGGACCATTAAGATTAAATTTGGAATAAGGGAAAGTAGAAACGTTTTATTAAGAAGCACCCTTCCGTTATGACCAAACCCCTTTCCAATTTCATATCCTAACAAGACCCAAAAAAACAGATACAAAATAGCAATCAAGGTGGGAATCGCAGTCAGGTGGTTCCAAGCAGCCGTTATCCATTTCCATTGATAGACATTGTGAGCCAGGGTGAGTAAACTTCCCCCGCCGAAAAAAAGAACATTTAAAAGGATAAACAGCCATTTCATATTGCTGGGAGTGACAGAAAATTCTTCTCTCCAAATTTTGGTGATTTCCTCTGGGCTTCCTAAGCGCGATACAATCATCTCATAAACTGTATCCTCTTCCAGATTTACCGTTTCAATCAGAATTTCATCAATATGTGACTCATATTCACGGAGAATTTCATCCTTATCTAACTGGTTTCCTAATCCCTTTGACAACTCATTCAGAAACCTATTCTTCGGCCGTTCCATGTTTTGATCTCCCTATCACTTTGTTCATTACTTTAACAAAGTCCTGCCATTCACGTGTTTTTTCACCCAATAATTCTTTTCCAGCTTTTGTTATCTTGTAATACTTCCGGGCTGGTCCCTTTTCCTGCTCCTGCCAGTAACATTCTATGTACTCTTGCTTCTCAAGTTTATGCAGTGCAGGATACAAGGTTCCCTCTTTTACACTTAAATCATTATCACTTCGTTGTTCCAGCTCTTTCACGAGTTCGTAGCCATACATATCGCGTTCGTTTAATAGCTGAAGAAGGATTAAGGAAGTACTGCCTTTTACTAATTCGCGGTTAAACATTTTCTCACCTACCTAGATATTTTAGGTACATAGAAATTCTATACTGAATCCTTCTTATTGTAAATAGCTAAAAAAAAATAGTGACGATGTTTTCATCGCCACAATTCTTTCCTCACTTTACTCTTCCGTTATTTCTAAGTACCTTAATGTTTTGGTCACGCTCGCCTCCATCGGATAATTCCTCTGAAAACTCATGTTTTGCTTCGTCTCCAATTAATTCACCTTGCTTGATGACCCTTGGTGGCAAATTATTATTAGGTGCCGCTTGTTCATTCCAATCTCCCATTTCTATCACCTCGATACATAGTATTTAAAGTTTTGGTTTATCTTATCCAAAAAACAAAACGCTTGGATTTTTTCCAAGCGTTTTACAAAGTAATTAAATCACCATTTTTTTATTTTCGTTCAGTTCAATTTGGTGTTCATCAACCATATCCTGTTCTCGAAGCTTTTTAATTCTAAAATGGTAAATCAAGTAACAGGCACCCACAAATGGAACTCCTAGATAAAGAGCTAAGCGTTGTGCTGGATCAAATGCTAAACTTACTAGAACGGCAACGTTTAATACTAAGCCGATAAGTGGTAAAACTGGGTAAAGTGGTGTTTTGAACTTAAGGTCTGCTACTTTTCCACCTTCACGGATAAACCTTCTACGGAAAGCGAGTTGTGAAGCAGTAATGGAAATCCAGCCAACCTGAGCACCTAAACCAGCTACGGAAAGAAGCCACATAAATACTGTTTCTTCTGCAAAAAAACCTGAAAGTAGTGATAATAAAGCAATACCAATTGTGAAAAGTAGTGCATTAATCGGTACGCCTCGTTTATTTACTTTTGTGAGAATAGGACTAGCCATTTTTTCTTTTGACATCGCATACAACATCCGGGTTCCTGCATATAAGCCAGAGTTTCCAACTGAAAGTAGTGCAGTAAGGATAACAAAATTCATAATATCTGCAGCGTAAGGAATTCCTATACTATCAAATACAACAACAAATGGACTCTCAACAACCCCTGCTTTGTCCATTGGAATTAAACTAGATACAACAAATATAGCTAATACAAAGAAGACAAGGGTACGCCATACAGTTTGTTTAATCGATTTTGGGATAGTCTTTTCTGGATTTTCACTTTCCCCTGCAGCTATCCCAATCAATTCCGTTCCTTGGAAAGAAAAATTAACCGCGATCATGGTAACAATTAATGCTGAAAATCCGTTAGGTAAAATACCATGTGCTGTAAAATTTGATAAAAATGGTGCAGCTTGACCGCCATTCATGTCAATTAATCCAAACATGGCAGCGCCACCTAATGCGATAAACAAAATAATTGCCAAAATTTTTATACTTGAAAACCAAAATTCTGCTTCAGCAAATGCTCTTGCAGATAGAGCATTCAGTAAGAATAAAATGACTGCAAAAATGCCACTCCAAATCCAAACTTGTACATCAGGAAACCATCTTTGCATAAGTTGCCCAGCAGATAGGAACTCTAATGCAACTGTAACGGACCAACCTAACCAATATAGCCAGCCGAGTGCAAATCCTGTTCCTGGACCAATAAATTTTGTCGTATACGTTTGGAACGAGCCTGAAACCGGCATGGCTACAGACAATTCACCAAGGCAAAGCATGGTTAGAAACATGATAAAACCGCCAACTATATAGGCAAGAATTGCACCTATTGGCCCTGCCTGACTGATTGTATAACCTGAACCCAAGAATAAACCTGAACCGATTACTCCCCCCAAAGAGATCATAAATAAATGTCTCGTCTTCATCGTCCGTTTTAATTCATGATTCGAGTTGTTTTCCTGCAAATTCATTAAATTTCCCCCTTCTCCCCAAACAAAAGAATACGCTTTCAACACCTAAAATAGTAGGATAATTTTTTGCTAGTGGCAATATGATTAAACCCTTACCATTAGAAATTATAGAGAAATAGTAGTCTATTAACAACAGACAATAATTTCTAAATTATCACTATATTTTTATAATAGAAATATGCAAGTTTTGTGCCAAAATTAAAATTACCTAAAATGTGTACATTCTTTGAACAAACAAGCAAAATATTTTTGCATTTCAATAAAAATTTTGCACTATACTGCAAAAATAATTTTTCCACAAAAAAGGAAAGAGCGTTTATCTTCAAAAAGCCACTAAATAAAGAAATCCCCTTACTATGCAAACATTCTTTGCAAATTTAACATTTTTCTAATAAAACTGCAAAACTATTTTGCATTATTGTGTTTTATTTGATTAAATAGTTGCATAAAGGATTAATCAAAGGGAATGAATCTAAATGGAGAAAAATAATCACACAGTCAATTATTTGCAGTACCTAAATCGGATATATAAACGGATTTTAGACGAAGTGGATGTAGGTGTCCATGCAGTAGACGAAACTGGGAAAACGATTATTTATAATAAAAAAATGATGCAAATGGAGTCCATGGACCTTCAAGATGTTATTGATAAAAACCTGCTTGATGTATTTATGTTTAAAGACGACCAATCTAGTACACTAGTAAAAGCACTCCAGGAAGGCAAAGAAACAAGTAACGTCAAACAAACTTATTTTAATAATAAAGGACGCGAAATTACGACCATTAACAATACCATTCCTATTTTTAACAACGAAAAACTTCAGGGTGCTGTCGAGATCGCCAATGATGTAACAAAGTTGGAACGACTGATTAAAGGCAATATGAATAAGGGGCAGACCCGATACACTTTTGATAAAATTATTGGGAACAGCCCAGCCATTAAAGAAGTCATTGAATCTGCTAAGCGGGCAACCCGCACCTCTTCCTATGTTTTAATCGTTGGAGATACAGGTACCGGGAAGGAGCTTTTTGCTCAAAGCATCCACAATGGAAGCACACGGCTATCTGCTCCGTTTATTTCACAAAACTGTGCTGCCCTGCCTGATAATTTAATCGAAAGTCTTCTGTTTGGAACAAAGCGGGGTGCCTTTACGGGGGCAGTCGATACCCCTGGCTTATTTGAACAAGCCAACGGAGGAACCCTGCTTCTCGATGAGATTAACTCATTAAATCTCAATCTGCAGGCAAAATTACTCCGTGTTTTACAGGAAAAAACGATTAGGCGAATTGGGGATACGAAGGATACTCCTGTAGATGTTCGGGTCATTGCCAATATGAACGAAGATCCGATTGATGCGATTGCTAATAATCGAATGCGCAAAGACTTATATTATCGTCTGGGAGTTGTCACAATTTTCATCCCTTCGTTAAAAGATCGTAAAGAGGATATTCCATTATTAGTCGAGAGTTTTATTCAAAAATACAATGAATTGTTTCAGATGAATGTAAAAGGATTGACAGAGGAGGTTAAACAGTCTTTTTTCGAGTATGACTGGCTTGGGAATGTCCGTGAACTTGAGCATATAATTGAAGCTGCGATGAACATAATGATTGACGAGGAATGGATTTCCTACTCTCATTTACCCTACCAATATCGAAGCAAAATGCAGATGAGAGAGAGAATGATCCCCCTTTCTACGGTGGACACCTTTATAAAGGAACATTCTGAGACAGCAGTACCACTGAAACATCAGATGGAGTTATTTGAAAAATCTTATATTGATCATGTATTATCTAAAAATGATTTTAATATATCCCGAACCGCTAATCTTCTCGGATTGAGCCGACAAAGCCTGCAGTATCGGATGAAAAAATTAAACATAACGGGAAAATAAGATTATATAAGTAAGGTGGAAAGCTATTACGCTTTTCACTTTTTTCATTTTGATCCTGCACTAAATTACATGTATTCACATAAAATTATTATAGAAAAGTAAATTAGTTTGATAAATGGAAACTTTATTCCACTTAATTCCCTTTAGGCCGTAAACTAATACAAGCATAATTATTCCATTTTTTCTCCATACTAAGAAGAAAAGATGAGGTGAATAAAATGGGACTACTCAACTCGTTTAACCAATGGAAAGAAACTAAATACCAAAATCATGTCTCGAATATGAAAGACCAAGGCAAATGTCCTGACTGTCACGGCCGCGGCTATACCGTATATCCATATAATGAATTTGCTTACTTTAATTCATTTGAATGCCCAGGCTGCCAAGGCACAGGTCAATATACAGATTGGGAAGAAATGCAGTAAATTGAAATAAATAAAAATCCCTCCATTAATTCCGTTTGGATTTAATGAAGGGATTTTTTTATAATATAATACCATTATCTTTTGGCTAATTAGATTCGTTTCTTAAGTTGACTTTGATACGTTTTTGACGTCCTTACTTCAACTGTTAGCGACCCTCCGTTTACGATCGCTTTTAAAATTAAAGGCACACCCGTAGTATTTTTAAATCTAAAATCTTTACCTCCATAAGAAACAGTCGCATCTCTTCCTTTTGGCACGTAACCTACCGTTAAAGAATGGTGGTGTTTTTCGATATATTGGACGGCCAATTGATCGATCGCATTATATAAAGTAGAAGAAGTTTGACAGATGCCCCCGCCATACCCCTCAACTAACTTACCGTAATTTATTTCCGGTGCTTTTTGGTAACCGTGTTCAGCATCACTCGGGCCAACTGTTGTATTATATGAGAAAGAATCATTGGTCCCAAGGATGACGTTATTTATCGCCTGTGCTGAGAGTTCAATATTTTTAGTTCTTCCCACCGTCCCACTATTAAAATAGGTCGTATATGAGGCGACTACAACGTCATCTAATTGGGAAGCCTCCTGAGCCTGATACCCGCTTGCATTCACATATAAAGGCAATTCCACATTGCCGCCTTTTTCTGAAACCAACATTATCTTTTCAGCCAATTCTTCTTCATCAAGAATTTGTTGTGGGGTACCTTTGATGATATTCCCTTCTTCATCAAGTTTATCAAGAACCATTCGTTTGTCATAGCCAGGCTTTGATTGGGTTCCACGAGCTAGTTCTCTTGTCAATTTTGATATTTCGACTTTATAATTGTCAGGATTCGTTATGTATCCTAAATCCTTTGTATTAAAAGTTTTTACAATGTCTTTCGTGTCAGGATCCACAATATTTACGTATACAGGTCTCGCTTCTTCTCTTTTTCTTTCTTCTTCCCGTTTCTTTGCTTCGGCTAGCTTCTTTTCTTCTTGTAATTTCTTCTCTTTTTCTATTTGCTGTTGCTTTTCCGCTGCCATTGCCTCTTTTTCTTTTGTAGTTTGTCCCGAACATCCAGTGCCAATTAAACACACAGCTACCAATAGTGATACAACCCAATTACGCTTCGCCATTTTCTCCTACTTTACTCCTTTTTGTATAGCCTTATGCCCTTTTATATTATTAGACGATATTCAACTGATTTTGTTTCATATGACTCTCCTATTCTATTCCATTTTTAATGGCCATTTCCTGCAAAAATATTGGAATCCCTAATATATAAAAGGAGATTAAATTGATATTCGATACTTCTTAGGCTTTTTTTAAAAGGTACGTAGCAACTAAGCCCAATTTCTCATATGGTATAATTAAAGCAGAAATTAGATTAATATCAATACTCCTTTAGACCTCAATTTACTCCTTCCATTGATTCCTTGCAAACTAAATGATTCTGCTCCCTGGTCATCACTTAAAATTAAGGGGGAAAGTGCCATGCGAGAAACCTTAATACTGTTTAGTATACTATTATTTTCTGTATCTCTTGTTTTAGGTGTATTATCTCAGGTTCACCGAAAAAGCGGAAAAGGAATTTATTATTCTCTAGCCACAATCTGTTTAGGATGTGTTGTATTCTTGTTGTTCTTTTACAACTGGAACCTGACGGGCCTTAGGAATGGTGAACCTGCCGATTCCCCTAAAACAGAGTCTCCCTCAGGTCCCGGACAAAATAATGATGGGAAGGAGCCGGAAAAGGAAAACCCTACTGGTGAGGAACACCCTCCATCCGGAGAGCCTGAAGAAGATGAACCGAATGACCCAGAGCCTGCTGCTCCTGAACAAATTATTCTGGGTGCTAACGAAATCGTTGAATACAAAGTCGTTAATGGAGATACATTATTTTCCATTTCCACTAGAGCCAAGGTGACTGTAGAAAAAATAAAGCAATGGAATAATCTATTTTCCGATACCATCTTTGTAGATCAAATCTTAAAGCTTTATGGAAAGAATGTGGAGCCGACTCCACCTAACCAAGACCCTCCACCGTCAACAGCCTCTTCTGTCATTATTACAAACGGAAATCCCCAGCAAAAGCGGATCTCATTAACCTTTGACGCTGGAAGTGATGCAGCAGGGATAAGAATATTGGATGTCCTGAAAAAGCATAAGGTCAAAGCTACGTTCTTCCTTACAGGTAAGTGGGTTGAGAAGTATCCTAGCCTTGCCAAGAAAATTGTCGAGGAAGGACATGAAATTGGTAATCATTCATTCTCTCATCCTGATGCCGTAAAAACAACAGCCAATGCGTTAAAACAGGATATTATCAAAGCAGAGGAAGCTATTAAGGCGGCCACAGGAAAATCTCCACAGCCCTATTTTCGTTTTCCTTTCGGCTCGTACAATTCTGCCGCGCTCAAAACTGTTGGTGCAGCGGGATATCCGTTAAGCATCCAGTGGTCACTTGATACAATTGATTGGAAACAGCCAGCCACTGAAGTCATCATTTCCCGTATTAAAACAGGTGCAAGTAATGGTGATATCATCCTTATGCATATCGGGGGAATAAATACACCGGAAGCCGTCGACCAAGTCATTCCATGGCTAAAAGACCAAGGCTACCAACTCGTCCCGTTAAGCATTCTATTAAAATAAAAAATGGTGCCTGACACCCCAATGGGGTGTCAGGCACCAAATATTATATAAACATAAATATTAATCTCTATCTAGGAGGGCTGCCCCTGATATTCCAGGTTTGGTCATTTCATAGATATTTAAAATCAGATCTAATTCTTCTTCGGTAAGAACATCATACTTTAAGCATAGTTCACGAACTGATTTTCCAGTAACGGTTGCTTCTCTGGCGATTCTTGCTGCCACTTCATAGCCGAGGTGCGGATTTACTGCCGTAATGATCCCGACACTCTTTTCGACATTCTCTTTCAAACGTGCCTCATTAGCCTCGATACCTACTAAACAATGGTCGGTAAAAGAACGGAAGCCATTGTTCATTATGCTAATGGATTGAAGTAAATTAAATACCAATACTGGTTCCATTACGTTCAATTCAAGTTGTCCTGCTTCTGACGCAAGACAAATGGTATGGTCATTCCCGATTACTTGGAAGGCAATCTGATTAATCAACTCTGGCATGACAGGATTCACTTTTCCCGGCATAATCGATGAACCCGGCTGACGTGCGGGCAGTGATATTTCTCCTAATCCTGCACGGGGACCCGAGGCCATTAACCGGAGGTCATTAGCAATTTTTGACATATTCATCATACATACTTTAAGTGCAGCTGAAACCTCTGTATATGCATCCGTATTCTGCGTGGCGTCAACTAAGTGTTCAGCATTGACCAATGGCAGACCACTAATTACAGCCAATTCCTTGACGACATCTTCAATATATTTCGGGTCCGCATTTAAACCTGTTCCAACCGCAGTTGCTCCCATATTCACTTCATACAAATTTTCACGAGAGTGGTTAATTCGCTTAATATCCCGTTCTAGCACACGCGAATATGCTTCAAACTCTTGGCCAAGGCGAATAGGAACAGCATCCTGGAGATGAGTCCGACCCATTTTGATTACATTTTCAAATTGCTTTGCTTTATCTTTAAATACCTTATGCATATCCTTCATCGTCACAAGTAATTTTTCTAGTAATCTTAGTGTGGCAATATGAATGGCAGTTGGAAAAACATCATTTGTGGATTGCGACATATTGACATGCGTATTGGGACTTAAATGCAAATAAGCACCTTTATCGTATCCAAGTAACTCAAGTCCACGGTTGGCAATTACTTCGTTTGCATTCATATTCATAGAGGTCCCAGCTCCGCCTTGAATTGGGTCGACGATGAACTGATCATTCCATTTCCCTGCAATAATTTCATCGGCTGCTTGGCAAATCACATCACCAAGTCCACTATACAACCGCTTCGTATTTGTATTTGCAATCGCAGCTGCTTTTTTGATCATCGCAAGGGCGATGATTAATTCTTCATGTATTCGATAACCTGTGATTGGAAAATTTTCAACTGCCCTTAGAGTCTGAATACCGTAATAAGCATCTGATGGTATTTCTTTTTTTCCTAAGAAGTCTTGTTCGGTTCTTGTAGTTTCCATGATTACCTCTCCCACCCTTAATAAAGACAATTAATGTGAAATTGTTGCTCACACAAAAATAATAACAGTTTAGACGACCTTTGTCTCTCTTTTCACAGTGATTACTCTGTTAATATAATAATCTAACAAAATTTATCTGAAGGTTTTGTATTTTACACCTTATATTACCAACCCATTCATGTTATAATCTATCTTAATATTATTTCAATATTATAAATTTATAGTCAATTTGATTTTGAATGGAAGGAGAATCGTTATCATGTTAACTACTGAGATAACATCTATACCACAACCAAAAACATATGGCCCGCTTGGTAATCTCCCGCAGCTAGACTTAAGCCAACCTACTCAATCCATCATGAAACTAGCCGATGAATATGGACCCATATTCAAACTTAAATTCCCATCGGGAACTGGAACATTTATCTCCTCTGCTGAATTAGTAAAGGATGCTTCAGATGTTTCTCGGTTCGACAAACTGGTCAACGCCCCTTTGCAGAAAGTCCGTGCCTTCTCCGGAGATGGTCTGTTTACCAGTTGGACAAAAGAAGAAAATTGGCAAAAAGCGCACAACATTCTTCTTCCCAGCTTTAGTCAAAGTGCCATGAAAGGCTATCATTCAATGATGGTTGATATTGCCGTCCAACTCATCCAAAAATGGTCACGTCTTAATTCTGATGAGAGTATTGATGTACCCGAAGATATGACAAGGCTTACATTAGATACGATTGGTTTATGTGGCTTTAACTATCGATTTAATAGTTTTTATCGCGAAAAATCGCACCCATTTATTACAAGTATGGCTTCAGCACTGGACGAAGCCATGAATCAAAGTAACCGTCTAGGATTACAAGATAAACTCATGGTTAAAACAAAAAGACAATTTAATCAAGATATACATACCATGGTTTCTCTCGTCGACAGAATCATCGAAGAACGCAAACAAAATGAGGACCATGAGGCTGAAGACCTTCTTTCCCGGATGCTTAACAGTGCTGATCCTGTAACTGGAGAAAAGCTGAGTGATGAAAATATCCGCTATCAAATCATTACCTTCTTAATTGCTGGGCATGAAACAACCAGTGGCTTATTATCATTTGCTTTATATTTCTTAATGAAACACCCGGATAAGCTTGAAAAAGCTTATGCAGAGGTAGACCAAGTTCTAACTGACTCTATTCCAAGCTACCCTCAGGTTCGAAATCTGAAATACATTCGCATGATCCTGAATGAATCGTTACGGCTATGGCCAACGGCTCCACTTTTTTCGCTATTCGCAAAGGAAGACACATTGCTAGCCGGAAAATATCCGCTTAAGAAGAGGGATGTTGTTAATGTGTTGCTCCCTAAGCTGCACCGCGATTCGAAAGCTTGGGGCGATGACGTGGAAGAATTTAGGCCTGAGCGATTTGAGGATCCAAAGAAAATCCCTCATGATGCATTCAAACCGTTTGGAAACGGACAGCGTGCTTGTATTGGACAGCAATTTGCTATGCACGAAGCAACACTATTAATTGGGATGATCTTAAAACACTTCGATCTAATTGACCATACCAATTATCAATTGAAAGTGAAGGAAACATTAACATTGAAACCTGACGGATTAACAATGCAGGTTCGCCCACGTGAAACTACTAATCGTTTTACTATTGCGATGAATGAATCAAGTGCAGCATTAGAAAAGAATACCAAACATGCAGATCAAATGAATCCATCAATTATAGGTGCACATAATACTCCCCTGCTTGTTCTTTATGGCTCGAACATGGGAACAGCTGAGGGTATCGCGCGTGATTTAGCTGTGACTGCAAGGTTTAAGGGGTTCCAAAGTGAAGTGGCAACACTTGATGAATTTGCAGGAGCGCTGCCAAAAGAAGGTGCTGTCTTTATTATTACCTCCTCCTACAATGGGAACCCGCCAAAAAATGCCCGTAAATTTGTCAAATGGCTCAAAGAAGACAATGCTGTATCATTCAGTGGTGTCAAATATGCCGTGTTTGGCTGTGGTGATACCAATTGGGCAAGTACGTACCAAGAGATTCCTACCTTTATTGATGAGAGGATGTGTGAAAGAGGCGGGACTCGTTTGTTCCAAAAAGGACAAGGTGATGCAAGCAGCGAATTTGAGCAACAGTACGAAGACTGGCATGAACAGGTTTGGCCAAAAGTTTTCGATTTCTTTGGGTTGGAAAACGATAGCACGGCTCCAACCAACAATTTATCTGTTCATTTTGTAAACGGATTCAATAACCCAATCCCAGCAGATGTAGTCCTAAATCAAGAGATAAATGCGCTTGGAATCATTCCTCGCAATTCAGCAGAACTAGTTGGCCGGGTTCTTAACCGCTATGGTCTTGATGAAAATACACAACTGATCTTAAGCGGAAATAGAGGCGAAGTTACCCACCTTCCTCTAGATTTTCCTGTTCGTGTGTGGGATTTACTAAGCTATAGTGTTGATTTAGCGCAAACTGTGACTCTCGCTCAACTTCGTGAACTTGCGGAGTTTACTGTCTGTCCACCACATAAAAGAGAATTAGAGGTACTCCTAAATAAAGAAACCTATCAACTTCAAGTTGCAGAAAAAGAAATTTCAATGTTACATCTATTAGAAAAATACCCGGCATGCGAGCTGCCTTTTGAGAGATATTTAGAGCTATTAGCACCGTTGAAAGCCAATTAAAAAAAGAGGTTGATCCAAAAAAGTGTTTATTACAACTTTTTGGATAACCTCTTTTTCAATTAACTCGAAACAACTATTATTTAAAAGACCGATTGAATTTTTCCAAAAGTACCCCGAATAATTCACGTTCCTCATCCGACCAATCTTCTAGTAGTTCCGCAACTCTCTTCAAGCGTGCTTCTTGATAATCAAATAATTCCTTTGCACCTAGCTCAGTTAATTGAAGAGAATAGGCTCGACCATCCAATGGATCGGGAATTCGATATAAATAATCTTTATGCTCTAGAGCGGCTGCCTGTCTACTGACTGTAGAAATATCCAGTTTAAATTCATCCGCTAATACTTTTACTCCGACAGCACCCTTTTCATTAATTCTTCGTAGGATTAAATAGGCCGATCGATCAAGATTCCCCAATTTCTTATTACTCGAAATTGAAGTGGTTCGGCGGATCAGAATTGCTAATTCAAGTTCGATCATTTCTAAAGAATGTTCATGCATTTACTTTCCTACCTCACTGTTATTTCCTCATATAAATTATGATAACATACTCACATTCTTATTTGTAAGGAAACACTATTTGACTGATATGGCAAAAGCACTATTGACGTAGTGGAAATTGATTGTATAATACAATTATATACTTTCATCATACAACTAATTCAAGAAGTTGGAAATAATCACATAGGGGGAGATTTAATGGCACTAGCACCAAAAACTAATACCGCACCACCACAGCAGATACAACTGAAACCCAATGAAAATGCAGGTTTACTTAGCCAGCCAAAAGCAGTTTGGGCTGTTTTTTTTGCAAGCATTATCGCGTTCATGGGGTTGGGTTTAGTTGATCCCATTTTGCCAGCAATTGCCGAACAACTACATGCCTCACATAGTGAAGTTACCTTACTGTTCACTAGTTATAATGCAGTTATGGCAGTTGCCATGCTTATTACTGGGGTGATTTCTACAAGACTTGGCATTAAATGGACATTATTGTCGGGAATCGTGATCATTGCAGTCTTTTCAGCACTTGGAGGATTTTCAAACGGGATTTGGACCCTTGTCGGACTTCGAGGCGGATGGGGACTTGGAAATGCACTTTTTGTAGCAACAGCTTTATCAGCAATTGTTTCACTATCAAATAGCGGAACTGCAAAAGCGATCATCTTATATGAAGCAGCAATCGGTCTTGGAATTTCTGTTGGTCCTCTACTTGGCGGATGGCTTGGTGGAATGTCTTGGCGAGGTCCATTTCTTGGGGTTGCCACATTAATGATTATTGCCTTTTTTGGTCTCTTTATTTTAATGCCAAAGTCAACCACACCAACAGGAGTAAAATCACGATCTTCTTTACTGGATCCATTCCGTGCCTTAAAACATCGTTCACTTTTAGTTTTCGGTATTGCAGCGGCACTTTATAACTTCGGCTTCTTCACTTTGCTTGCATATGCACCATTCGTCATGGGCTTAGATGAGCACGGGTTAGGATTCGTCTTCCTAGGCTGGGGAGTTTTGCTGGCTATTACCTCAGTTTTTATGGCTCCAAAACTGACTGTATGGTTTGGCACTATTAAATCAATGTGTTTAATGTTAATTTTATTTGCTCTACTTTTAGTGGTAATGGGAATATGGACATCGACACAATGGGTCATCATTACCGCTGTCATTTTAGCTGGCGCTTTATTAGGAAATAATAATACCCTTATTACAACAGCCGTGATGAATGCAGCTCCAGTTGAGCGATCAACGGCCTCTGCTGCCTATAGTTTTTTACGGTTTATTGGGGGTGCGATAGCACCATTTACAGCAGGTAAACTTGCCGAAATCTATAACCCAAGTGTTCCATTTTTAGTTGGAGGCGGGTTTGTAGTTATTTCGGTCCTATTTATCTGGATGAATAATAAACATATTAATCATGTAGATAATATCGAAATAGGCCATTAAAATGAAAGCAGGATCTGTGAATGAATCGCAGATCCTTTTTCTCATTAGTGGATATCTTTTTTCTTAAATCGGCCTCCGCGCACTTCTGAAATGTCACCGATTGCTAAAAAGGCGTTCGGGTCAATATCCTGAACAATCGTATTTAATTTTGATTCTTCCAACCTCGTAATAATACTGAAGATGACCTTCTTATTGTCACCAGTGAAGGCACCTTGCCCTTTAATATAGGTGACTCCTCTTCCCAGCCTCGCATTAATTGCATTTCCAATCTCTTCGGCTTCGTCACTAATAATCCAAACAGATTTAGATTCTTCGAGGCCGGCTACAACGGTATCAATAGCCTTCGATGCAATTACATAAGCTAGCAGGGAATACATGGCACGGTCCCAACTAAACACAAAACCTGCTGCACCTAATATAAAGATATTAATAAACATGATGATTTGCCCAACAGAAAATGGAACTTTTTTCGTGATCAAAAGTGCCAGTATTTCTGTTCCATCTAAGGCACCGCCATTGCGGATAACAACACCTACCCCTGTACCGAGTATCATACCGCCAAAAACAGTAGCAAGGAGAATGTCATCGGTGAACGCTGGAATGGGATGAAAAAAGGAAGTGAAAATCGATAAAACAATAATTCCATACACGGTAGATATAGCGAAGGTTTTTCCCATCTGCTTATATCCCATATAAACAAATGGCAGGTTTAAGATGAGGAGGAAAATTCCTAATTGCCATCCTGTGATATGCGCAAGCATAATTGAAATACCTGTAATTCCACCATCAATAACATGGTTTGGAACTAGAAATATTTCTAACCCAGTTGCCATTAGGATAGCTCCAATAGTGATGGCAATAGCTCGTAGAATGATCCTTCTTAGCGGTAACTTTCGGTGTTGTACTTTTTCTTGGGTAAGTTCTGTCACATTATCACATCTCTTCGTTAAAATTTAGTCATTATTATATCGGTAATATCTGAAACAACCTCGATCTATTGTTTAATTATATCATTTTTTTATCAAAGATGAACTTAGGTTCATCTTTTCGATGATTTACTTTGTTAATCTACCCTTTTTTTCCAAAAAAATAGCTAAAATCCTACGATTTTAGCTAAAATAAATTTATTCACCTTCTGTGGCTCGTTCAATAATAATATCTTCAATGACACGATGTTTACTCAGTTGGCTAGTGTGAATGATCTGCTGACCTAACTTTTGTCTGATCTTGACCATATGATCCACTTCTTTTAGAAGAAGGCCGGAAAATAATAAATAAGGAATGACAATTATTTTTCCAACAGAATTAACAGAAATGGATTCAAGCCCTTCTTTAAGCCTTGGCTCTGTTGCAGCTAAATAACAAACCGCTACTTTTTCAATTCCAAGTCGATCACTAATCCCTTTCGTAATCGCGGCAAAGGCCGAGTGAATACTCTTATCACTACTTCCCCTTCCGACAATTAAAACCGAATCTTTATGTGTCAAATCGGTGACCGTTTCCCTAACCATCTCAGCAATCCCATCGAGAATTTTCCCTTGAACACCAAATGGATCTCTTATCTTTACATTGATGGTTGGATACCGCTCGCAAAGAGAAGAAAGAGCTTGTGGAATATCTTCATTAATATGACCAGCAGCCAATAAAAATAAGGGAACGACAGTTATCTCCGTCGCTCCCCTATCTACACAGTGCAGAAAGCCCTCTTCAATACCTGGCTTGGTCAACTCGAGAAAACAGATTTCCTGAATTTCCACATTTATTCGTTCCATCACTCTATGTATAAAAGATTTGGCTTCTTCAGCACCCTCTTTTGAACGTGTACCATGGCCAATGTATAGAATTGCTTTCACCCTCACTGCTCCTTCCTTGCTTCACTTACTTACTATCCTCTACCATTCAAGAGATTGCCATACTTCCCTCTTAAGCGAGAGAAGTAACCACCTTCTCTTTTAGATAATGTTCTTCTCTTTTAGATAAGCAAAGACTTGTTCCACCGCTTCTTCAACTGTTACTTGATCTGAGTGAAGAGTAATTTCTGGTTGTTCTGGTGCTTCGTATGGTGAATCAATTCCGGTGAAATCCTTAATCTCTCCGCGGCGTGCTTTTGCATACAGCTGCTTTGGGTCTCTACGTTCACATTCTTCAATCGGGCATTGCACAAAGACTTCTATAAATTCACCGTCTTCGAACAAAGCACGGACTTGGTCACGATCAGAGCGGAATGGAGAAATAAAAGCAGTCGTCACAACTTTGCCACTGTCGACAAACAATTTAGCCACTTCGCCTATTCTTCTTATATTTTCAGTTCGGTCATAATCGGAAAAACCAAGATCTTTATTTAAACCGTGGCGAATATTATCCCCATCGAGAACATATTCACTGATTCCCCGGCGGAATAATTCGTTAGATACCGCATTAGCGATCGTTGATTTACCAGACCCTGAGAGTCCAGTAAACCAAAGGGCACAGCTTCCATGCCCATTTTTTTCACGTCGATTTTCTTTTGAAATAGTTGTGTCATGCCATGTAATATTTGTTGGTTTAGCCATAGATATAATTCCTCCTTACACGGTAGCTGTTTCTTTCATTCCTTCGATTAGTACTTCTACAACCTCTTTACGGCTAAAGGTGGATGGTGGCAATACGCCAGCGCGTAGCATCTCTCTTACTTTTGTTCCGGAAAGGATGACTCTGTCTTCCTTGCTATGCGGGCAAGTTTTATCTGAGGCCATTCCCTCACATTTGTTGCAATAGAAGCTATGTTCAAAGAACAAAGGCTTAATGCCTAGCTCTTCTTCTGTAAAATTACTAAAAATGTGCTGGGCATCGTAAGTTCCGTAATAGTTACCAACACCTGCGTGGTCACGACCGACAATAAAGTGAGTGCAGCCAAAATTTTTACGAGCAAGTGCATGGAAAATTGCTTCCCTTGGACCTGCATATCTCATTGCAGCTGGGTACACACCTAACTGTGCACGCTCTTTTGGATAATAATTATCTAGTAGCACTCGGTAGCTTTTTAAACGAACCTCTGCTGGGACGTCATCTGACTTTGTTTCACCAACTAGCGGGTTTACAAACAAGCCATCAACAGTCTCAAGAGCTGCCTTTTGAATGTATTCATGTGCGCGGTGAATCGGATTTCTAGTTTGGAAACCTACCACTGTCTTCCATCCTTTTTCTTCAAAAATGGCCCGAGTTTCCTTTGGCTCAAACCATACATCACCGAAGACACCTTTTTCTGATTTTTTAACTAGAACGATTTCTCCTGCCACGTATACTGGTCCTCTTTCATAAAGACGCTTCACACCTGGGTGGGCAAGTTCTCCTGTTTTATACACTTCAACTGCTTCCTTGTCTAAATCAGGTTCATACCATTCTGAAACTTTAATAACTCCATAAACTTCGTTGTTATAAGTAAGTTTGAATTCTTCTCCAACAACTAGTGATCCAGCAACCTCGTATGAAACTGGAAGTGTAACTGGGATGGACCAAATTGTATTGTCTGCTAAACGCATATTGTTAACAACAGATTCATAATCTGCTTTGCCAAGAAAACCTTTTAATGGGCTAAATAAACCAATTCCGATTAATTCAAGGTCACTTAAGGCAATCGCATCAATTTCTAGTTCTTTTACTACTGAAGTTAGATCGTAATTAGGGTCAAACGCTTGTATAAGTTTGCCTCCATGAGGTTTTGGTAAGTATGACATTTTTATCAACCTTTCAATTATAAGTTTTCATTCAATTCCTACGAGTGCAAACCACACTCTGTTTTGCTGCTGCCAGACCAACGTCCAGCACGGGAATCACCATTAGTTCCAACAGCCTGAGTACAAGGGAAACAACCAATACTTGGATAGTTTTGGTCATGTAATTGGTTATAAGGAAGGTCCTTTTCCTTGATGTATTCCCAAACCTCATCCCAGGTCCAATGAATAAGCGGGCAAATTTTTATATTTTGAAATTTTTCATCCTTATTTAAGAATTGAGTATCCTTTCTTGTTGGAGACTGCTCCCTGCGTAGACCTGAAATCCATGCCTCTCTTGGGGTTAATGCCTCACGTAAAGGAATAACCTTTCTAATTTGGCAGCATTGATTAGGTTCCCTTTTCCATAAGGCAGAGCCGTATTCTGCTGCTTGTTCATCTAAACTCAATTTAGGAGTTTTTCGCTCGATTTGAAGCTCTGGAAAACGTGCTTCAATTTTGTCGATTACCTCGTATGTTTCGGGAAAATGAAGTCCTGTATCTAGAAAAACGATTTGAGCATCTTTTTTAACTTGATAAATTAGATCAATTAATACTATGGCTTCTGCACCAAAACTGGAGGCATAGACAATTTTTTCTTCAGGATACTGGCTGTATGCCCATTCTAAAACAGCACGTGCACCCTTTGTCGGGTCTTCAATGGAAAAAGTATCCGAAATTTGATCCCAGTTTTCATAAGTCACTGCTTTTGACATCCCTGTGGACCTCCCTGTTGATTTACTAGAGTAATAGATCCATATTATAATGGACCTGAGCATGTGCTCAATATATCCCTGTATTTATTATTTAAAATTAATCCTACCATACACATAGGAATTGTCAAGTTGATTTATTATAATATTTTAAAAAGTATTTAAGAAGGCAAAATAAAACATTTATTTACCTAAGAAATTAACAAAGCAGACATGTTTACATGTCTGCGAATTCCTACTTGTTTTCTTGATACCCCCTAGGGAATAATCCTCGTCGTTCTTGCCTTTTCTGCTGTTTTTTGAATCCGTTTACTTAAAGGTTTTTTTAACATCAATGCTAAAAGTAAGCTCAACGCAATAAAGACAACCAGTGCGAATAGATCTTTTATCACGACCTCAACAATCATGCCGCCAACTGTCTCACGAAGCATACTCACGGCATAGGTAAATGGCATAAAAGGATTGATTGCTTGAAAAAATGATGAGGTCAAACTAACTGGAAAGGTTGCACCAGAACTTGAGATTTGCAGTACCAAAAAAATGATCGCTAACCCTTTTCCAATATTGCCAAACACCGAACATAAGGAATAAGTGATTGTGACAAATACCATGCTGATAAACAAACTAAAAAGTACAAACCAGAGTTTGTCTACTGCATACGTATGAATGAGAAATAAATCACCAAAGGAAACGATGGCAGCTTGGAAGATTCCGATGGTAAGAAAGGTAAGAAGCCTTCCTAAAAAAAGCTGGTACCCTTTAAAGCTAGAATCTGGATTGTCAACATCCACTTTAAGTGAAGCAATTAAGAGTGTCGCACCAACCCAAAGTGCTAGCATCGTGTAAAATGGTGTCATTGCCGATCCATAGTTCGGAATAGGAAATAGCCGGTTTGTTTTTAATAAGATTGGATTCGAAAGAAAACTACTTTCTTTTTGAGGATCATGCTTTAGAAACTGGATTAAATCATACATATTTACACTGCTTTCAAATCTTCTAATTTTATCAGCAGCACTCCTTATTTTCTCCTCAAAACCAGGTAAATCGTTACGAGCTAAGTCCGCTGCTTTGTGGACAGCCCTCACAAAAGCAGGAAACCTCGTTCTAAATAAATCTGATGCATTTCGAATATCGCTTTCTAAATTTGGTAAACCTGTCCGGACAAAGTCAGCGGCACTATGGATTTTTTGTTCGTAATTCGCAAAATCATTTTTAAAAAAATCGGCTGCTGTGTTAACATCTTTTGTCAGTTCATCTACTTTCTGATGTAGACCTGTCTGTGCTTCCACAACATTTCCATGTATTTTTAAGAGTTCTTCGAATATCCTGCTTATCTCTGCTTGTTGTTCTTTGGACTCACTCTGTGATACTGAAGATTCCTTCATTTGTTCAAGTGACTGAAGTAAAACGTTTTCTACTTCTGTTAAATTGGATACAGCACCTGAAATAAGCTCCCTCACATCCTGGATACTAGAAATTTTCTCTTGCAGGGTTATGACTTTCTCTCCTGATTCTTTGATAAGTGGTAACCGTTCTTCAACCTTTAAAATACTTGCAGCTGCCTCCTTTATTTCTGGTATTCTCTGCTCTAACTCGATTACTTTTTGTCCCTTTGCCTGGATATCAGGTAACTTCTTTTCGAGTTCAATCGCTGCTTTCCCCATTTTTTCTATTTCAGGCAAAGCGTTTTCCAAAGCAAAAATTTGCTTTTCAACATTATGTATAGATGGCAGCGCTTGCTCCAATTCAATTCCGGCTTTATAAAATCCATTGAAAATGGCTTCGCTTACTGTCTTAATAAATGCTTGGCTTATTTGGGCGGTTACACTTGATGCTCCTGAATTTACGATTTTAGGAGCAACAGCATTGATTTTTTCATTTACCCCGAATTCGATTTCTGGTTTTTGAGGGTTTATCTCTAAGATGCTCGACAGTTTCCTTGAAAAATCCCTAGGAATGATGAGATAAGCATAATAACGACCTTTTTCAACTCCACTTTCTGCTGCCTCACGACTAACAAATACCCAGCCAAGTTGATGATTCTTTTTAAGATTCTTGATGGTATCGTTACCGACATTTATTTTTTTTCCGCGAATTTCGGTTCCTTCATCTTCGTTACTAACAGCCACACGAATCCCAGATGTATTACTATACGGGTCCCACATTGACTTTATGTTCACCCAAGCATAAGCCGACGGCAGTACCATAAGTGCACCAATTAACAACACTACAGTAGGAACTCGAAAGATATTCTTCCAATCAGTTTTATATATGTGCCAAACTTTCCCGATCATAATCCCCCCTATACAGACTTCCTTCTGCCTATATCTTTTCACCTTTTGAAAATAATGATGCAAGCGGAATGTGTTTGTACAAATTGAAGGACAAAAAAACTGCCTGAGAATTTCCTCAGGCAGTTTACTATTTAGAGATGACATTTTCATCTTTATTATAGTTATATTGCGAACGGTCAACTGGAGTAAAGTTTTCAGGTTTGTAGAAACGTAATAAATCTCCATTAACAACCTTATCTGAAAGCTTTAATTTATATTCGACGATCTTTTGATCTTTTTTAGCTTCTTCAGTTTTTGCTTCATCCAATTTCATACCCGTTTTAGAATCATAGAACTTCCCGTCAATAGAAGTGATGGTTGAACTTACATAATCACCATTTCTGAAAGGTACTAAATCATCATGCTGTTCAGATAATAGGTCTGTTCCAAATTGGACATACTGTTTTGTATCTGTTCCAAGTAAGTGAAGAAGCGTTGGAAGAAGATCGATTTGACCACCGTATTCGTGGTTTACCCCGCCTTCCATTCCAGGAACACGAATAAATAATGGCACGCGCTGTAATCCAGTACTTTCAAATGGAGTTATTTCTTTTCCCATCACCTGTGCCATTGCTTTATTATGATTTTCAGAAATACCATAATGATCCCCGTACATTACAATGATCGAACGATCATATAAACCTGATTTTTTCAGGTAATCAAAGAATTGCTTCAATGCTTCGTCCGCATATCGTGCGGTTTGAAAATATCCATCGACAGATTTATCACCAGTTGTACCTGGTGCAATCGTTGCATCTTCTTCATTAATTGGGTACGGATAATGATTCGATACGGTAATAAATTTGGTATAGAATGGCTCTGGTAAGGATTCTAGTAACGGAATGGATTGTTCATAAAATGGTTTATCCATCAGCCCATATTCCGCAAGATCTTTTGAATCTATATTATAGTAGTTTGAATCAAAGAACTTGTTGTAGCCAAATGATTTATAAATTTCATTACGATTCCAGAAGCTTCCTGAATTCCCATGGAACACCGCTGATGTGTAGCCTTGCTGACCTAAAATGGCAGGAGCCGCTTCATAGGTATTTAACCCTTTTGTTGTATAAGCTGAACCTTGAGATAATCCATATAATGAATTTTCTAACATAAATTCAGCATCCGAAGTTTTACCTTGTCCAGTTTGATGGAAGAAGTTATCAAAATAAAGGGTATTTTGATCCTTCGTTAATGAATTTAAAAATGGCGTGACCTCTTCCCCATTCAACTTGTAATTAATAAGGAAGTTTTGCATAGATTCAAGATGTAAATAGATTACGTTCATTCCTTTTCCAGCCCCAAAGTAAGCTGGATTTGGCTCTGCATAATTAGATTTTGTATAGTTAACAACTTCAGTAATATCATCGCTGCTGGCCATAACCCTTTGAGCAGATGCTTTCGTACTTTGAACAGCATCATAAATGGTGTAATTGTACATCCCTAAATATTTTACAATATAGTTTCGGTCAAAACCTCGAGTTAGTAATTGAGGACGGTCCGTTTCTGCTAAAGCTAAGTTCGCACTTGAAATTGCAAGTGCCATTGAAAATAATGCCGCAACTTTCCCGCGATTCATATCCTTTACTTCTATTTTCACAAAACGGAAAACAAGTAAACCAATTAACACAATGACATCAAGAAAGAATAATAAATCGTATGGCTTCAATAAGGAAGTGACACTGCCGCTTACATCGCCAAAGTTTTGAGTCTGAGTTAAGGTTGGTAAGGTAATAAAATCACTAAAGAATCGGTAAAATAAGACATTTGCATATAAAAGGAACGATAAAAGAAAATCTATTACAATTAGCCCAATATACTTTTTTCTACCTTTTAAAAAGAAAGCAACGCCCAAGAAGAGTAAAGCAGATCCGAGCGGATTGATAAACAATAGAAACTTCTGAAGAGAATTTTCGATTCCTAAGTCAAATTGCGTTAATTGAACGATATATGTTTTTATCCATAAGAAAATTACTGTCAAAAAGAAAAAGCCAACATATTTATTAAAAATACTTTGACCTCTTTGCAATAAGTTAATCATATAGCACCTACCTTGTAATCTATGATTATATACTTTCAGTTATTATTTTTAATTTAATGAGGAACTACTGCCCCCAATAGTCTAACATCTATCCTAACAGCTAAATATGAACAATCCATGAACATTTATTAAAAAAACAAAATGACCAACACAAGAACATTACTATACTCTCTTTTTTTTAAATGTCAAGGCTCCAATAAAAAATAATAGCAACTGACTCTACTGTTAACAAAACAAAAGAATCAGCTGCTATTCATTTTCGTTCCCTATAACGGTTTCTCAACTTGCTTCTTTTCTTTTCGCTTCATTTTCATTAGTGTTTCATAAACAATCGGTACAATTACTAAGGTAAGCAGCGTTGAACTTGTCAATCCGCCGATGACTGTCACACCTAATCCTTTTGAAATTAGTCCGCTTCCTTCCATTCCTATTGCTAACGGTATAAGTGCACCAATGGTCGCAATGGCTGTCATCAAAATAGGACGCAGTCGTGTCCCAGCCGCCTCAAGGATGGCTTCTCTTGTTGATAATCCATCATTCTCTTTATGAATCACACGGTCAATCAGGACAATTGCGTTCGTTACAACAATACCAATTAACATCAAGGCACCTATCATAGCTGAAACACTTAAGGTTTCACCAGAGATCAATAAACCTAATAGTCCTCCGATGATCGTAAACGGTAATGAGAATAGAATTGCTAGCGGTGCTAATCCTCCTCCGAATGTAATAACGAGTACTAAATAGACAATCGCAATCGCTGCAAGCATGGCTAACCCTAACTGTGTAAAGGATTCTGCGATATCTTCAGATACCCCGCCAACCGAAACATCAACAGTTGAAGGAAGTTTTATTTTGTCTACCTTCTTTTGAACCGCGGCAGAAACTTTTGAAACATCTTTGGTCGTAATTTCAGCACTTACACTTGCATAAATACGGCCATCACGTCTGGTAATCGTATCAGATGTATGCCCCTTCTTAATATCGATAACTTCCTTAATAGGGACCGCCATACCCATCGGGGATTGGATCGTTTTATCTGTTAATTCATTAATATCCTCATATTCATCTTTTTCAACTTCTAAGTAGACGTTCAATTCCTTCCCAACATTTTCAATGGTTGTCAATACTTGACGCTGTCCATTACCAGCAAGTTCCATCCCTACTTGCGCTGCTGTCAGTCCTAATTGACTTAACTTTTTCTGATCAGCGACAAGCGTATACTCTTCATAGGTATCAGCAATACTAGTCTTCACATTTTTAAGAGTGTCCTTACTTTTGAAAATTTTCTCTATCTTATTTACAACAGGTTCAATTTCATCCATATTGTCACCATACACATTAAATGAAAGTGCATTGGATGATCCCATACCTGAAAAGTCTTGACTTGCCCATTCACCTTTATCATTTTGTTTGTTTAAATCATTGATAACTTTTTCAGATTCTTTAGAAAAGTTTTTGGTATCTTTATCATACTCTACAAAGAACATAGCTGAATTGCTTTGACCTGGATTCATAGGGTTTTCTCCGCCCACGGAAAACTGTATCGTTTTTACACCGGTTCTGTTCTCAAAAAATTCTTCAGCATTGGTTGCAATCCGTACCACTTCATCTAAAGTTTGACCTGGCTCGGGTTTATAAGTCGCTACTACCATTTTTTGTTCATCAGATGGAAGAAAACTTACACCAATCACCGGTACAAGGAACAAACTGCCTACTAATAATAGAATTGCTAATCCAAAGGTAATGATTTTATGGTTCAAGGACCAATTAAGAAGCTTTTTATAGCCTGAGGCTAATCTGCCTGGTTTATTTTCTACATGGGCTTGTTTGATTGATAAGCCCTTTTTAAATAGTGAATGAGCCATCATCGGGACAATTGTAATTGCAACTAATAGAGACGCCAATAATGCAAAGACAATCGTTAATGCAAACGGTAAGAACATTTCGCCTACCGGGCCTTTCACTAATCCTAATGGAAGAAACACAGCAATGGTTACGATAGTAGATGAAAAAATTGGCATAAACATTTCTCTTGTTGCGGCAACAATTAATTCCTTCCCACTTAATGTTTCATTTTTTAGAGACATCCGTCTAAAAATATTTTCAATGACAACAATCGAATCATCAATTACGCGGCCAATTGCAACAGTCATTGCGCCAAGGGTCATCATATTAAGCGTAATATCCATTTGTTTTAAAAGTAAAATCGCAATCAAGATGGATAATGGTATAGAAATAACCGAAATGATTGTAGTCCGGAAATTCCTCAAGAAAAGCAAGATGATAATCATGGCAAAAATTGCACCGAAAATGGCTTTATTCAGCATGGTTGCAACCGATTCTTCGATTGGTTTGCCCTGATCAAAAATGGTAGTAACCTTTAATCCCTCTACCTGATCTTCAAGATCACCTAATTTTTCTTTGACAGCATTCACTACATCCACTGTGTTTGCGTCCTGTGCACTTGTAATCTGCACTCCGATGGACTCTTTTCCATTTGTCCGTGATATAGATTCTGCTTTGCCAACTACCTCAATTGTGGCAATATCTTTTAATTCTACAGAAGGGACTTCTGCAGTTGATGGATTCCCTTGGCTAACATTGCCTCCTGTCACACCTAGTTGTCCTTGGTTTTGTTGACTAGCTGCTACACCTTGCTGGGCACCGCCCACAGATAGGATAATGGGAATTTTAATCGCTTTTAAGTCTTTTATTGTAGAAATATTCCCATCCATCACAACGGACTTTTGTGTGTCTTTGAATGTGTATAATCCTAATGGAATGGTAACATCTGATGCCTTGATTACATTCTTCACGGTATCTTCTGTTAATCCATACTGCTTTAATTTCGACTGGTTAAATTTCAATTGAACTTCGTCAACTTGCTGCCCTGAAATTTGAACGGTAGATACTCCTTCAATACCTTCAAGTTCTGGAATGATATCTTCCTCAGCTGTTTTGGTTAATTCCGCCAAAGATTGTTTTGTATTTGTAATACTTAATGACATAACTGGGAAGGCAGAAAAACTCATCCGGGTGACTTCTGGTTCCTCTACCCCGTCTGGAAGATCAAGATTACTCAAGGCTTCCTTTACTTCATTTTGAGCCTTTTCCATGTCCTTATCAAAATTATATTCTATTTGGATAGATGATGCGTTTTGAAACGAAGAAGAACTCACAACTGAAACCCCATCTAAATTCTCGACACGCTTTTCAATTGGTTCCGTCACTTTCTCTGCTACCTGCTCGGGTGTCGCTCCTGGATACACAGCCAAAACTGAAACTAGTGGTGTATTAATATTTGGAATGGTTTCTAATTTCATGTTCATTCCTGAATACAATCCAGCAATTGTAATAATAATGGTCAATAGCCATACGGCAAACTTGTTCTTCAATGAAAACTGAATGATTTTCTTCATTTTTCTCTCCTTCTTGTACCATGTTGACATTTCAGTCTGATTCGAATAGGATTGACTATGCGGTCATAACAAATCTAATAATACTGACCGACCAGTCATAAGTCAAGAATTATACTACGTTTCTACATAGAAACATCTAATAATGGAGGGTTTATTTTGACAGAAAAGGAGAAGGTAATTATTCAATCAGGGATGAAGCTTTTTGCTCAAAAAGGTTTTTCATCCACGTCGATCCAAGAGATTGCTACCGAAAGTAATATTTCTAAAGGAGCTTTCTATTTACATTTTAAGTCAAAAGATGATTTATTACTCTCAATATTGGAATATATATTTGAGACGATAGAATCAGGCAGGCTAGTTTTTGAAAACCAGGATTTATCCCCGCGAGAAAAATTCATCAAACAAATCAGTGCCTTTTTCAGAACATTTTTTGGTCATAAAGAATTTATGATAATGCTCGCCAAAGAACAGGCGATCCCCAGGAATGAAGAAATAAAAAAACTTTTATTCAAAAAGCGTTTTGAATCACATTTATTACATCGCAAAGGATTAGTTTCAATTTATGGTCAAAAGATTGAGCCTTTTTCCATTGATTTAGCCATGATTCTTGAAGGGTTATTCCAAACATATGTGGGATTAATGATGCTTGAACCTGCAGAATTTGAGATTGAGAAGCTATCCCATTATTTAATGAAAAGGATGGATAGTATCGTAAAAGACATTTCAAGTGAGGAACCCTTTATAACCGAGGAAAAGATGGAGAATATTATTAAAAATTCAAAGCAATTTTTCGAACCATCCAATGTAAATAATCTGATCAAAAACATGCGAAATGCAATTGACCAGATGGAAAATAGAGAAGTTTTAGAAATTTCATTAGACGTCCTTGAAGAGGAAATTAACAAACAAAGTCCTCGCCTTCCAGTCATCAAAGGAATGCTTTCCAATTTTAAAGGAATAGCAAAATTAGAACCACTCACCAAGGAAATGTCTGATTTTTATGGATTTGAACTTTAAAGGATATTTTTATTATTTATCCTTTCCTACGAAAAATATTGACTGACCGGACAGTTATAATGTATATTTTATGCCGGGACTTATTTAATAACATCTAGATAGGAGAAAATGATATGGCGATAGAAGATAAACGGATAGATACCAAATTAGTTATCACCGGTTTAATTATCGGTATGTTTTTCAGTGCTTTAGAACAAACAATCGTTGGAACAGCCATGCCGACGATTATATCAGAATTAAATGGCTTTACCATTTTTGCTTGGGTCACAACTGCCTATATGATTACATCGACAACGGTTGTCCCGATTGTTGGTAAACTGTCAGACCTGTACGGGAGAAGGTTCCTCTATTTACTAGGAACAATCATTTTTATTATTGGTTCTGGATTGTGTGCAACTGCCACATCAATGGAACAGTTAGTAATCTATAGAGGCCTTCAAGGGATTGGCGGCGGGATGATCATGCCCCTATCTCAAACCATTATTGGGGACATCTTTACAGCTGAGCAACGAGCGAAGTGGCAGGGAATTTTTGGCGGACTCTTTGGGTTAAGTTCTGTCATCGGCCCTTTCTTAGGTGGAATTATTGTTGATAGCATTAGCTGGCACTGGATTTTCTTAATTAACGTTCCTTTTGGGCTACTTTCAGCAATTCTAATCTTTATGGGATTAAAGCATGAAACTACCGCAGCTAAAGGAAAAGTGAATATTGACTATTGGGGAATTATCACATTAATTCCTGCCATTGTCTTATTATTACTAGGTTTAACATTCGGCGGGGATAAATTTGAATGGGCCTCTGCAACCTCTTACCTTATTTTCGGAGGTTCAATCTTGCTGCTAATCGTTTTTGGTTTTATTGAGCGAAAAGCGGTCGAACCAATCTTGGACCTTTCATTTTTTAAAAATCGAACGTTTGCAACGATGAATGCGCTAGGATTTTTACTGGGGCTTGGCATGTTTGGAGCAATAATGTTCGTACCGATGTACATGCAAGGAATTCTTGGTGTATCACCAACACAAGCAGGTTCAACCATGACTCCAATGATGATCGCCATGATTGCGGCAAGTATACTTGGAGGGCAATTATTACTTAGATTCAGCTTCCGCTCTGTACTAACCGCAGGGATGTTGCTTGGTGCATTAGGGTTCTTTTTAATGAGTACAATGGGCATTGATTCAAATGAATATACTGCTTATGCATATATGGTTGTTCTTGGCCTAGGAATGGGCTTAGTTATGCCAACATTAATGATTGCGATTCAAAATGAATTTCCAAAGTCACAGCTAGGAACAGTTACATCCGCTTCCACCTTCTTTCGATCGATAGGTGGTACGATTGGAATTACGATTTTAAATTCAATCATGAACCATACACTAAAAGGTGAAATGATTAGTGTGGCAAATGATGCTGAAAATCCAATTGCACATAAAGCATTAGCGGCTCTTTCTGAAAAAACTGATTCGTTATTTAGTTTGCTTCTCAATCCTAGCCTTTTAAAAATGCCAGAAGACATTCAAAATAGCGTAATTCATGGCATTCAAATCGCCTGGTCTGATTCATTTTCTACAGTTTTCTTAACTGGACTTATCTTTATAGCTGTCGGAGTCTTTGTAGCATTGGCCGTTGGCAAAGGTCGGATTAAAAGAGATAACGAACTAACAGATGGTAGTGAACAATCAATTCCATCGTTTAAACCAGGCCCAACGGAATCATATAAATCATAATTGAAGAGGGATTCTCCAGAATCCCTCTCAGACTGTAGACAAACTCGAAAAAAACGAGCTTGCCTACAGTTTTTTTGTTGTAAAATAGTAGTAATAAAATCT
>NZ_VEED01000002.1 GCF_007678255.1 Bacillus sp. X1(2014)
ATCAGGTTGATAGGTCAGAGGTGGAAGCGTGGTAACATGTGGAGCTGACTGATACTAATCGTTCGAGGACTTAACCAAAACGAAAAGCGGAGGCGACTGTTCAACTTCGACAGACTTTGGAGAGCTGGCACTGCAAATCCTGGTTTTGGATTTGGAGGGACAGATCGAAAAGGCCGAGAAGTTAGGAGCCGCAGCTGGACAAGTAAAAAGGCAACCTCGTGTTTACAAACTTCTTCTGCATTATCTAGTTTTGAGGGAATGAATCCTCAATTAAATAGTCTGGCAGCAATGGCGAGAAGGTCACACCCGTTCCCATACCGAACACGGAAGTTAAGCTTCTCAGCGCCGATGGTAGTTGGGACACGCGTCCCTGTGAGAGTAGGACGTTGCCAGGCAAATCAAAGACAACCTTAATTGGTTGTTTTTTTATGCCCATTTTTCAAAGACTTATTGTATTTTTAGATTCGCTGATTGAAAGGACAAATTCGCCGATTGAACCTTAAAATCCGCTGATTGAACGAATAAATTCGCCGATTAACCCTTAAAATTCGCCGATAGAATAACATAATTCACTTACAGGTAGGTGATGTTGCACCAATAAACCATAAAAACTTTAATATTTTATCGATATGATTAAAATTAATCAATAAATGCAAAATAAGAGAGGTTAAATTTCTAAAATGGTGAAAAACGACAGTTACATAAACTGTTGTTTTTTCTTATCGATAAATTAATCCACCTGGAGGAATACAAAGAATGAATTCTAAGCATGAAGCCTTATTTGAACCGTTTACATTTTCAAATGGCGTATCTTTAAAGAACCGAATTGTGATGGCCCCAATGACTAACTTTTCATCCAACCCGGATGGTACTGTTACAGATGCAGAAGTAAATTATTATGCCCGTCGTTCTGGTGGTGTGGGTATGGTCATAACTGCCTGTACTTATGTGACAGCGAATGGAAAAGGATTTCAAGGTGAATTTGGCGGTGACCGAGATGAATTGATCCCGAGTTTACGGAAAATAGCTGCCGGAATAAATGATCAAGGAGCAAAAGCAATTTTACAAATTTTTCACGGCGGACGGCAAGTGCCGCCTGAGTTAGTTCCTAATGGTGACGTTGTCAGTGCAAGCAATATACCTGCAGAAGGTCCAGGTAAACCTGTCCCAAGGGAATTATCTAATGAAGAAGTGGAAGCAATTATTAATGATTTTGGTGAGGCGACTCGTCGTGCGATTGAAGCGGGATATGATGGTGTTGAAATCCATGGTGCAAATGGCTATTTAATTCAACAGTTTTTCTCCCCGCATTCCAACCGCCGCGAAGACAAATGGGGAGGCAGTCTCGAAAAACGACTCAATTTTCCGTTAGCAGTAGTTGATCAAGTGAAAAAGGTGGCAGCTGAACTGACAAAGGAACCATTTATTGTTGGGTATCGGTTTTCACCGGAAGAAGCGGAAACACCTGGGATTACGATGGCAGATACCTTGGTTTTAATTGATGCATTAGCGAAAAAAGATCTTGATTATTTACACGTTTCTCTTCAGGATTTTTGGTCGATGCCAAGACGCGGAGTGGATGACACACGTGCGCGGATCGAAATTATTCAAGAACGGGTAGGTTCCACCGTTCCTGTTATTGGCGTGGGATCAATCTATACAGCTGATGATGCATTAAAAGCAATTACATCAGGTGTTCCGCTAATCGCATTAGGACGTGAACTGATTATCGACCCAGACTGGGTCCAAAAGGTGGCCGAAGGAAGGGAATCGGAAATTGTCACAAAAATCGATAAAAATAAACAACAAGAATTGGTAATTCCAGATCCACTTTGGCAAGCCATCATCCATACCCCTGGATGGTTTCCGGGTGTTTAGTGAGTAACCATTTAAATTTTGCCTGAGTCTCATTCATTTCCCCTAGATCATAGAATTTCAACAAATGTGAAAACAGGTTTTTTCATAATTGATGTCGAATCACTGAATTAGGGAAACACAATTAAATAAAGGGGATATGAATATGTTTGAAGAAGGATACATCGATGTTACAGGGGGAAGAGTTTGGTATCAACTTTTTAATAAAAAGGCAAACGGGACTCCAGTAATTATTTTACACGGTGGACCGGGATCCTCATGTTATTCACTTCAAAGTTTAAAGGCACTGGAAGCGGACCGTCCCGTAATCTTTTACGATCAATTAGGATGTGGGAAATCCGATCGTCCTGCGGATACTTCATTATGGCGAATAGAAAGGTTTGTTGAGGAATTGGCCCAGGTTAGACAAGCCCTTAACTTTGAAGAAGTGCATCTCCTTGGCCATTCCTGGGGGACAACGCTCGCCGCAGCCTATTGTTTAACCGGACCTAGCGGGGTGAAAAGTGTTATTTTTTCAAGTCCATGCTTAAGTGCTCCGCTGTGGGAGCAAGATCAAAGACGCAATCTTGATAAACTGCCAAATGAAACTAAGGAAACAATTATCAGTTGCGAAGTAAATGGAACCACTGACTCTGAGGAATATAAAAAGGCAACAGAAGTTTTTAACAAAAATTTTGTTTGTCGTTTGGACCCGTATCCAGAATGGTTAAAACAGGGCTCTAAAAATAGAAATCCAGAAGTATACAATATCATGTGGGGACCTTCTGAATTTACCGTTCTCGGGAACCTGAAGGAATTTGACTGTACCGCACGCCTCAAGGAAATCACCTGTCCGACACTATATACATGCGGCCGGTTTGATGAGGCGACCCCGGAAACTACAAAGTACTACAGTACTTTAACACCTGGTTCATCGTTCCACGTATATGAGCATAGTGCTCATATGCCGTATGTGGAGGAGCCGGAAGAGTTTTTGAGAGTGTCAGGGGACTTCCTAAGAAAAAGTGATTCCCATAAATCAATATAAGCTTTATTAGATACAACATAGTGCGTTTCAGCTATCTGTTTGAGACGCACTATTCTTAGGATTTATAATTACCAATAAAAACCACAAGACAAATGTAAACGCTTCCATTAAAATAGAGAGTAAGAAGTAGGAAAGGGGACATAATCATGGAACTTTTATTTGAACAATGTAAACATAACCAAGCCGAAGAACCTTGCGATGAGTGTAACCCTAAAAAAGAAGAGGAAGAAAAAGTAGATATTTATGAATATGACTACTATTCAAGACTGTGGTTTTAAAATAAAGAGATCTTGCTTTTGAAGATGATTAAAACTTGGAGACCCAAAATATAAAGAAGAAACGCATTTGCCATAAGTAAAGGCAAATGCGTTTTTTGTTAATTTTTTAAAGAAGCTTCCTTAGTTGACCAGGTCCTCCGCCATGACACTTGTGCCAAAAATAACACTAACAACGCTGCTATCCCAATCCCCATATAAACCATAAATCCTGTTCCATACGTACCAGTAACTTCCTTAAGTGTTCCTAATATATTGGGGACAAAAAATCCACCAACGCCCCCGGCCGCTCCTACAATCCCAGTTATCATCCCGATTTCCTCTTGGAAGCGCTGCGGTACCAATTGAAAGACCGCTCCATTTCCCATTCCCAAGCAGAGCATTCCGATAAACAATAAGATGGTCACAACAGCTAGAGGTGGAAGCTGGCTCACACCAAACATACTGAGTGCAACCCCGATAAATAGAAAGGTAAGAAGGCGGACACCGCCGATTTTGTCAGCGATAAAACCGCCAACTGGACGGAAAAAGCTTCCTGCTGCCACACAAAGTGTAACAAAATCGCCTGCTCTTACTTTTGATAAATCATATTGATCTACGAAAAAGATGCTTAAGAAACTGGACAAACCGACAAATCCCCCGAATGTAACACTGTAAAGCAAACAAAAATACCATGTATCCTTTTGTTTAAATACTTTCAAATATTCAATCATCGGTTTTGGTGCTGGTTGAGAAGGAGCATCCTTTGCCAAAAAGATATACAAGATAAATACAGTCAATAAAGGAATAAGTGCTAATCCCAAGACATTATGCCAGCCCAGTTGTTCTGCAAGACGCGGTCCAAATAAGGTGGCAAACAACGTTCCACTGTTACCGGCACCTGCAATACCCATGGCCAGTCCTTGTAAATGCGGCGGGTACCATCTACTAGCCATTGGAATGGCTGCAGCAAAACTCGCACCTGCCACCCCAAGAAGAATCCCGATCATATACAGTTCAGTTAATGTTTGACCAAATAACCAACCCCATACTAGCGGTATAATGGTGACGAGCATTCCGCTGATGGCCGTTTTTCGTGGACCGATTCTATCTGTTAACACACCAAGGATGATCCGGAAAAATGATCCACTTAAGATTGGAAGTGCAACGATAAAACCCTTCTGCGATGGGGTTAGCCCAAAATCCTTTGTAATATAAACCCCTAGTGCCCCTAAAATAACCCAAATCATGAAACTAACATCAAAGTATAAAAATGAAGCTGCTAACGATGGTGCATGACCGCTTTTTTTTAAATCAGATACCTTCATACTATAGTTCCCCTTTCCTAGAAGACAATTTTTTTGCTAAATCGAACCAGAATTTATTACCATTCAAAACAGTTATCCTTTGAAAACATGACCCTAATTAGTAAAACCACAAATGAAAATAAACCAACACTGTTTTTCATCCCTTTTCCTCCTTCACATGTATTTCTCTTGCTTTGTTAAACAATAGCGCATAGAGAATTGGGATGTCTTCTTTTATGTGAGGTATCCTAACACGAAAACTTACTGTGTTAGAAAATGTTACACAACAAATTTCTTTTCACAAGATTTATGGAATAATAGGTGATATTTATGGTTGCAGTGACCGACATATTTTACTAGCGGAGGTATTTTGAATGAAAAAGCAAAAACTGGTATTGATAGGGAATGGAATGGCAGGTGTACGATGTATAGAAGAAATTTTACAAGAAGCACCAGAACTTTTTGAGATTACTATTTTCGGATCTGAACCGCACTATAACTATAATCGAATTCAATTATCGGCTGTTTTGCAGGGTGGTACTACGTTTGATGCTATTACAATCAATGATCAGAATTGGTATAACGAACAGAACATTGCGCTGTATACAGGTGAAACAGTCATAAAAATTGATTCCCAAAATCAACTCTTACTAACAGATAAAAGTCGAGAAATCTCCTATGACCGACTAATCATAGCAACAGGGTCCATGCCATTTCTGCTCCCTATCCCGGGAAATGATAAAGATGGAGTAATCACGTTTCGGACCATTGAAGATTGCCAGAAAATGATCGATACGGCCAAAAGTTATAAAAACGCAGTCGTTATTGGAGGAGGAGTTTTAGGATTAGAGGCTGCCAAAGGTCTGCTCAATCTTGGTATGGATGTAACGGTGGTTCATAATGGCCGCAATTTAATGGAAAGACAATTGGATGAAGCGGCAGCGAAACTATTGCAAACAGAGTTGGAAAAGCAAGGATTGCGTTTTCTTTTTGAAAAAGAAACAAAAGAGATTTGCGGAAGAAAACGCGTTGAAAGACTTTCCTTTAAGGACGGTACCGAAACTGCTGCTGATTTGGTTGTGATGGCGGTTGGGGTGAGGCCCAATATCCAGTTAGCCAAGGATAGTGGAATTGAGACAAACCGGGGGATTCTCGTCAATGATTATCTAGAATCGAATATTTCCAACATTTTTGCTGTCGGTGAATGCGTGGAACACCGAGGGATGGTCTATGGGTTAGTAAAGCCGCTTTATGACCAAGGGAAGGTGCTGGCTAAACGTATTTGTGGATTCGATTGTAAAGGGTACGAAGGAACTGTTCTTTCTACCCAATTAAAAATATCGGGAGTGGATGTGTTTTCGGTTGGTCAGTTTACCCATGAGGAAAGATTGAAGTCGATTGAAATTTATGATGAGTTAGATGGTGTTTATAAGAAGTTGGTTTTTGAAGAATCTAAATTAGTAGGTGCCGTATTATTTGGAGACACGAGCGATCGTTCAAGATTACTAGAAATAATCTTGAAAAAGAAAGATGTATCAGACATGGAGAAAGTTACTCTTTTTCAAGCATTAAATGGAGATGGCAATTCAGTCGCTGCCATGGCCCATCATGAAATAATTTGCAATTGTAACGGAGTGGCTAAAGGGGCAATTATAGAAGCGGTTCAAAAAAACGGATTAACAACTGTCGAACAAGTGAAGAAATGTACCAAGGCCTCAGGGGCTTGCGGGGGCTGTAAACCAATAGTAACTGATTTACTCCACTACATTAATAGTGATGAATTTAATGAGGTTATGGGACAAAAATCAATGTGCACCTGTACAGCACTAACGGAAGATGAGTTGGTTTACGAGATGCAATGGCAAGGCTTGACAACGGTACAAGAAGTGATGAATGTCCTTGGTTGGGGCAATAAGGAAGGATGTTCTGTCTGTCGGCCAGCCTTAGCCTACTATTTAGGCATGATTTACCCGGAATATGAGAGCCAGCAGGAGAATCTATTTATATCCGAACAAATGATTGCCATCATTCAGAAAGATGGTACGTATACCGTCATCCCTCAGATGTATGGAGGAAAAACATCATCACGACAATTGAGGGCAATTGCCGAGGTTGCTGAGAATTACGGCATTACAGATATGGCTGTCACTAGTGAACAAAGAATTCATTTGATGGGGGTGAAGAAAAAAGATTTGTCTGCTTTGTTGGCAGATTTGAACATGGAAGTATGTTCTACTTACGGAAATATGGTTCAAAATGTAAAAACGAGTATCGGCGAACATATTTGCCGGTGTGACAAACATTCATCGATGGAATTGGCTATCAACCTTGAAAAAAGATTGGAATTTCTCACAACTCCCTATCGTGTAAAAATGGGTGTATCTGCATGTATGCATAACGGCGCAGGTTCAACTACGAAAGATATTGGTGTAATTGGAACGGGGCTTGGCTGGGAAATTTACGTTGGTGGCAGCAGCGGTCGAAATGTCCGTGCAGGTCAATTATTATGCCTTCAAACAAAGAATGAAGATGTAATCGAAATAATTTGTGCGTTTATTCAATATTACCGTGAAACAGCCAATTTTCTCGAACGGTCATGGCAATGGATTGAAAGGGTGGGTTTAGTGCATGTGAGAGAAGTAATTTTTGATCTCGAACTTCGTCAGCAATTATTGCTTCGGTTAGAGAAGGATCGTATGTTCCGCAAAAAGGTCACCGTAAACCCAGTGCCAGGAGCGGAAAATAACAAGCAAGTGTAACAGAACCAAAAAATGAAAAGGGTGATCATCTTGACAGAAGCGTTATTAAAGTATTTTCGTACAAAGGAACAAGAAGTGAAATCAGAAAAAAGATACGACTCCCAATGTCCTTACTGTAGTATGCAATGTAAAATGCAATTGGTTGAACAATCGGTTGTGTCTAGAAAAAAATATATAACCCTCGGAAAAGACAATCCAACTTCAGAAGGGCGCTTATGTGTAAAGGGGATGAATGCCCATCAACATGCTTTTCATAAAGAGCGCTTAAAATATCCAATAGTAAAAGTCAATGGAGAATTTGTCCGAGTGACGTGGGAGGAAGCGTTGAATCATATTAAAGAAAACTTTACGAAGATTCAAGCAGAATCTGGTCAAAATGCCTTAGCGGTGTATGGGAGTGCGTCAATCACGAATGAAGAAGCCTATTTATTGGGGAAATTTGCCCGCGTCGCGTTAAAAACAAAATACATTGATTATAATGGCCGTCTTTGCATGTCTGCGGCTGCTTCGGCTGCGAACCAAACCTTTGGGTTGGACAGAGGCTTCACGAATAGCTTGGCAGAAATCCCATCCACTCGTTGTATCATTTTGGCAGGAACGAATATTGCTGAATGTCAGCCCACCATTATGCCTTATTTTGAACGAGCAAAAGAAAATGGAGCTTATATCATCGCAATCGATCCACGGGAAACAGCCACAACGAAAATAGCAGACTTGCATCTAAAACCCAAACCAGGAACGGATGCTGTATTAGCTAACGGAATATTGAAAGTGATTGTTGAGGAGAATTATGTTGATGAAAAGTTTGTTCAAGAACGTGTAAACGGGTTTGAAGAAGTTAAAAAGTATGCATTATCCCTAAGCTTAGAAGAGATAGAAGAGATCACCGGAGTTCCAATCCCCCTTATTCGTAGGGCGGCAATAAGATTTGGTAAAGAAGAAACAGGAATGATTTTTACAGCGAGAGGGGTGGAACAGCACACGAATGGGTCGATGACTGTCCGTAATTTCCTAAATATTCTGGTTTCAACAGGGAAAATCGGCAAGCCTCATTGTGGCTATGGCGCAATTACGGGACAGGGTAATGGACAGGGCGCGAGAGAACATGGCCAAAAAGCAGACCAGCTTCCTGGCTATCGCTCGATTGAGAATGAAGAACATCGAAACTATGTGGCCGACATTTGGGGGATCGAGCCAGATGATTTACCACGCAAAGGCGTTTCGGCTTATGAAATGATGGAGAAAATCGATGAAGGGGAAATAAAAGGGTTGTTTCTCATGTGTTCCAACCCCACTGTCTCCCATCCGAATGCTCATTTCGTCAAGGAGGCAATGAAAAAATTATCTTTCTTTGTTGCAGTTGATTTGTTTATTTCAGAAACTGCTAGATTAGCAGATGTCATACTCCCGGCCTCTTCCTATCTAGAAGATGAGGGAACGATGACGAATCTAGAGGGGCGGGTAACATTACGGGAAGCAAGCTTCCCGTGTCCAGGGGAAGCGAAGCATGATTGGCAAATCATCTGTGAGCTTGCCCGTGCGCTTGGAAAAGAAGAGTATTTTTCGTTTTCATCTGCAGAAGAAATTTTTACTGAATTAAGGTTAGCAAGCAGTGGGGGGCCTGCCGATTATTTTGGAATAACATATGACCGACTAAGAAAGGAAGGCGGAATATTATGGCCATGCCCATCCCCCGACCATACAGGTACGACGAGAGTGTTCGAAGGATCCTTTGCTCATTCAGATGGAAAGGCAGCGATGGTGGTCGTACCAAACATTCCTGAAATTCCAAAAGAACAACTTTGTAATGAGTTTCCACTCTTTTTAACAACTGGGAGAGTCATGTCACATTACTTAACGGGGGTACAAACTAGAAAAAGTCCATCTTTAGCGGCAAGAAACATCGAACCATTTATGGAAATTCACCCTGTAACCGCAGCGAAATTTCAGATTCCAGATCAATCCTTAGTGAAAATTGAATCAAAAAGAGGAAGTGTTGTGGTGAGAAGCAAATGGTCGGAAACTATTCGGTATGATACTATATTCGTTCCTTTTCACTGGGCAGACTCGCAAAATATTAATCTTCTCGTTTCAAAAGAATTGGACCCTGAATGCAAAATGCCTGGATTTAAAGTCAGCGCTGTTAAGGTAAGCCCGGCAGTTGACTTCCAAGAATAAAAACTTTTATGTTAGAAGACCTTACACGATAAGTTAGTTTTTAAAAAGTCTGTGATATAGTTTAGGAAACTTACAAACGGGAGGAAAGCTGACATGGATAAGAAAAAGTTAGTTCTTGTTGGAAATGGCATGGCTGGAGTGAAAACGATTGAGGAGATTATAAAACTATCAAAGGAATCATTTGAGATTACCATATTCGGAAGCGAACCCCATCCGAATTACAATAGAATCCTACTTTCAAAAGTATTACAAGGGGATACAAAGGTTAAAGACATAACGCTTAATGACTGGGATTGGTACAAAGACAACAACATTCAGTTATTTACAAGTGAAACAGTGATCAAGGTCGATTCGAAGCGGAAAGTCGTTATCACTGACTTAGGGAGAATGGAACCGTATGATGAACTAATTATTGCGTCGGGATCTCTTCCATTTATCCTGCCGATTCCAGGAGCAGAAAAGAAAGGAGTAACAGCTTTTCGGGATATAAAGGACACAGAGGTCATGCTTGAAACTTCAAAGAAGTATAAAAAGGCAGCCGTGATTGGCGGCGGTTTGCTCGGACTCGAAGCGGCAAGAGGTCTGTTAAACCTAGGAATGGATGTTTCGATCATCCATCTCGCCCCCTATTTGATGGAACGCCAATTAGATCCACAAGCAGGGAAATTACTGCAAAGAGAATTAGAAAAACAGGGAATGAAATTTTTATTAGAAAAACAAACCAAAGAGATCTTTGGAGACGAACGCGTTGAAGGTCTAAGGTTTAGTGACGGAACGTTGCTTGATGCAGACTTAGTTGTCATGGCTGTTGGCATCAAGCCAAATACCGAATTAGCCATAAAAAGCGGTGTAGCTGTCAATCGCGGCATTGTCGTCAATGACTATCTGCAAACAAGCATTCCTAATATTTACTCCGTCGGGGAGTGCGCCGAGCACAACGGTTCAGTATACGGTCTAGTGGCCCCTTTATATGAACAAGGAAGAGTATTAGCGAAACATATTTGCGGTTTGGAAACCAAAGGTTATCATGGGTCTGTTTTATCCACACAGTTGAAAGTCTCTGGGGTAGAAGTGTTTTCAGCTGGAGACTTTATGGAAGGCGAAGGGAAGGAAGCCATCAAGGTCTTTGATGGAAATGACAGTATATATAAGAAGGTCGTGATTCAAGACAATAAAATTGTTGGTGCCGTATTATTTGGTGATAGCAGTGATGGAAATCGTCTCTTCTCGATGATTCAAAAGGAAGCGGATGTATCCTCAACTACGAAGGTATCACTTTTACAACCGTTAAATGATGATTTTGGAAGTAGTTTAGTAGCTTCCATGAGTAACGAGGAAATTATTTGTGGCTGTAACGGTGTTTCTAAAGGGGCGATTATCGAGGCAATCCAGAATCAAGGTTGTTCATCCGTTGATGCAATCAAAGCATGTACCAGTGCTTCCCGGTCTTGCGGTGGATGTAAGCCGCTAGTTGCGGAAGTATTGCAGCATACACTTGGTTCAGAGTTCGACGGTTCTATTCAGAAAGAAGCGATTTGCAGCTGTACAGATCTATCGAGAGATGAAGTTGTAGAAGAGATCAAAACAAAAGGGTTAACCCATATCAAAGAAGTGATGAATGTTCTTGGCTGGGGTTCAGAGGAAGGGTGTTCAAAATGCCGCCCAGCTCTGAATTACTACTTGGGGATGGTCCATCCAATTGATTATCAGGATGAAAAAGAATCCCGATTTGTTAATGAACGGATGCATGCGAATATTCAAAAGGATGGCACCTATTCGGTTGTACCACGAATGTATGGCGGTGTAACAAACGCACAAGACTTACGACGAATTGCGGACGTGGTAGAAAAATACGATATACCGTTAGTAAAACTAACCGGCGGACAACGAATCGACTTGCTGGGTGTAAAAAAGGAAGACTTGCCGAATGTATGGACAGATTTGGATATGCCGTCAGGGTCTGCCTATGGGAAATCGCTACGTACGGTGAAAACCTGTGTTGGAGAACAGTTCTGCCGCTTTGGGACCCAGGATTCCATGAGTCTCGGGATCGACCTTGAAAAGAAATTTGAAGGACTACAAACACCTCATAAGGTGAAAATGGCTGTTTCCGCTTGTCCGAGAAGCTGCGCTGAGTCAGGGTTTAAAGATATTGGTTTTATTGGAATTGACGGAGGCTGGGAGCTATATGTCGGTGGAAATGGCGGTACACATGTACGCGGGGGAGACCTATTATACAAAGTAAAAACATCAGAAGAGGCCATGGAGATAACTGGTGCATACCTTCAATATTATCGTGAGACAGCCAACTACTTGGAACGTACTTCAGCATGGATTGAACGTGTTGGGTTATCACAAGTACGATCCGTACTTGATGATAAGGCAAAGCGTCAGGAATTAAATAAACGGCTGGATGATGCCTTATCGGTAATTAAGGATCCTTGGAAAGCAATTACAGAGGATGAAAAAGTAAGAAAAGAATTGTTTGAAAGTGTAGTAATGTCTTAAAACTTACAACTAAAGGAGGAAATCGTCCAATGATAAAGAAAAACGGAGAAGTAGTTTCGATCGGTTCTGTCAGTGATCTACCAGAAAGATTAGGTAAAACCGTTTTTGTCGGGGATAAGGAAGTTGCAGTATTCAAATTATTAAACGGGACCATTCGTGCGATCGAAAATCGCTGTCCACATAAAGGCGGAGTTTTGAGCGAAGGAATGGTAAGCGGTGAATTTGTTTTCTGTCCGATGCACGATTGGAAAATATGTTTGGATAATGGGAAGGTTCAAGAGCCTGATTCAGGCTGTGTAAAAACTTATCAAACCAAAGTAGTCGGAGAAGAAGTGTTTCTCCTCATCGATTAAAAAGGAGAGCCCTATGACTCAAAAATTGGGAAAAGTCTATATTATTGGAGCAGGTCCTGGAGATCCTGAGTTAATTACAGTTAAAGCAATGAAATGCCTCGAGCGGGCTGAAGTCATTCTTTATGATCGACTCGTTAATCCGAAGTTACTAGATTACTGCAAAGCTGACACTGAGTTCATTTATTGCGGAAAAGAGCCAGGGAACCATTGTGTTTCCCAAGACTCCATCCATCAATTATTACTCGAAAAATCCTTGGCTGGTAAAACGGTTGTTCGTTTAAAAGGAGGCGACCCATTTATTTTTGGACGGGGTGGTGAAGAAGCAGAGGTATTAGCGCAAAATGGAATCGACTTTGAAGTAGTTCCAGGAATCACTTCTGGAATTGCTGCACCAGCTTATGCGGGAATACCTGTCACCCACCGCGAGTTGAGCCGATCCTTTGCCATGGTTACAGGTCATTGTTTGAACGGTCAACCCAATAATATTCGTTGGGACCATCTCGCCCACGGTGTTGATACCCTGGCTATTTATATGGGCGTAAAACATCTTCCATTTATCTGTGCCCAATTGCAGGCCTGCGGAAAAGACTCAACTACACCCATTGCTGTCATTGAACAAGGGACAACAGGGAATCAACGAACAATAACCGCGACACTAGAGACGATCGTTGAACTAGTAACAGAAAAACGAATCATCAATCCAGCCATGATTGTGATCGGAGAAGTGGTGAAACTATCAGAAAAACTATCGTGGTTTCCTAAGGAGATTAAACAGGAGATGCTTATATAAAGTAGATTGGAGTTTATAATGAAAATTATAGACTCTTTTTTTGGCTAATAAGTCTGACAAACTAGAAAAGAGTGCAAAATTCTTGATGGTGTTCAAAAATTTCCATTGAATTTAGGTAGATTATTTTTCTGTTTCTCTCCATAATAATATTTATTAATTTTAATAGAGGAATTAATAAAATTATGTCGAATTGCATAAGTAAATATACCTAAATAAGAGGGCTAAACCATGAATAAATCCGGTCAAATTATCCTGGTGCTGATATCGATTCTATTTACCAGCTACCAAAAGATTGTCGATCATCATTCTTTTTTTTCAATCGACTTTTTGCTCTTTATCTTAATTGCCTGGGTCGTGGGGTGGCAATATGACAAGGCGCGCTACTATGAAAAAAAGGCCCGTGCGAGTGAAGAAAGCTATAAGAAGTTGATTGATTCATTGCCTGCACCTGTCTATGTTACACGGAATCATAAATTAATATATGTAAATAAGGCAGCGCTTAGCATGATTGGTGCTGGTAACTTTGAAGATGTGATGGGGAAGTCCATTTTGGATTTTATTGCTCCTGAATATAGAAGTCGGATGCTTGAACGATTTAAACAAATAAAGAAAGAAAAGCAGCCTGTTCACACCATTGATTACAAAGCCAAGCGATTGGATGGGTCCATTTTTTTATTTGAGGTATCTTCTTTATCGATCGTTTTTGGCGGGAAAGAAGCCATCTTGTCCATTGGGAAGGATATAACTGAAAAAAGTGAAGAAACCGAACGCCTCATTCAAAAGTCTGAAAAATTAGCGCTGTTAGGTCAAATGGCAGCTGGTATAGCCCATGAAATCCGAAATCCTCTAACCTCCATCAAAGGTTTTATTCAACTGTTAAAAACCAGCACCCAGAAAGAGGAATATTTTGAGATTGTGTTATCTGAACTCGACCGGATAAATGAAATCGTCGGGGAATTCCTCGTCCTGGCCAAACCGTCATCAGCCGTCTATATGACACAGGATATTAGAATCCTCTTAAAGGATGTTATCACATTAATAAACAACCAATCACTTTTAAATAATATTCAAATCTTTGTAGAATTTAATGATGATTTGCCGTTAATCAGCTGTGAGGAAAATCAATTAAAGCAAGTGTTTTTAAATTTACTTAAAAACGCAATGGAAGCCATGCCTAAAGGTGGATCTATCCGAGTTGTTGTAAAAGAAAAAGAAGAGGGAACAATATCGGTTCAGATTATTGATCAAGGTGTCGGTATTCCACAGGAACGGATTTCTACACTTGGGGAGCCATTTTATACAACCAAGGAAAAAGGAACGGGTCTCGGCTTAATGACCTGCTACAAAATTATCGAAGGTCATAATGGGACACTAAATATCTATAGTAAAATTAATGAAGGAACAACGATTGAAATCATTTTACCAACGATTACCCAGCCGTTATTGAAGATGGAAGTAAGCCATTCTTAGTGAATGGCTTATTCTATTTAGATGAAAAAATGATAAACTATCCTATAGATATAGATTTGGAGAGATTAGGAGGGGGACGGTGAGTTCAATTCAAACGAAGCAGATACATTAGTACGATTATCGTTCTGCTTTCTGTCTTAGTTATGTTTAATAAAGGAATACGAAATTATAATTAATGCCTATCAATCGGTTTCGGAGGAAGTTATGAAAAAGAATATGTATGTATTTTGGGGTCTAGTAATTACAACCCTAATTTCAGCACTCGATGCTAATATTATGCAAACGGCAAGTCCGACCATCGTCAAACAACTTGGCGGGATGGAGTTCTTTGCTTGGATATTTGTTGTTTATATGTTAGCTAGTACGGTTACAGTACCGCTTTACGGTAAATTATCAGATATGTACGGCCGAAAAAAGCTGTTAATGTTTTCAGTGGGATTATTTACGCTTGGTTCAATCCTTTGTGGGATGGCTAATTCCATGATCACACTGATAATATTTAGAGGGATTCAAGGTTTAGGTGCAGGAGGGATGATTCCACTTTCCATGATCATCGTTGGAGATTTGTTTACGATTGAAAGACGTGGAAAAATTCAAGCGGTTTTTAGTGGGATTTGGGCGATTTCATCCATTATTGGACCTATCCTAGGTTCTTTCTTTGTAGAAGCATTAACATGGAGATGGATTTTCTTTATTAATATTCCTATCGGTATTGCCAGCGTGCTATGTTTGCTTCCCTATAAAGAACAGATGGAATTTAAGAAGGCACATATTGACTATAAAGGTTTTTTCTTATTTGGGATTTCGATTACGATATTATTGTTATCTACTAATATTAAAAATTCTCTATGGTTTGTGATTCTAGGAATCATTGGTTTAATCGTCTTTGTTTTAGTAGAGAGAAAAGAAACCCATCCGTTCCTCCCTGTATCATTGTTTAGGAACAAGGGAATTCTCATGACGAATCTTTTTATGCTAGTTTATTGTTTGGCCTTTTTTGGAACATCTAACTTTATTCCATTATACCTTCAAGAAGGAAATCAGATGAGTATTTATAAGAGTGGACTCATTCTGTTAAGTATTGCATTTGGCTGGACATTCGGGAGTACCCCTGCGGGAGGGTGGATCATACGTTTTGGATACAAAAATTTATTTATTATCGGAAGTTTTATCACTACGATTTCCGGCTTAGCATTATACCTATTCATCACAGACCTATCCTATTTTAGTTTGTTTTTTATTTTAACTATTCAAGGTGTTGCTTTTGGTTTAATCTTTGCAGTGGGAACCATTGCTTCCCAAGAATTTGCTGAATCCCATATCAAAGGGATGTCCACTTCGCTCCAAATGTTTTTAAAAAACATCGGAACATCCATTGGTGTAACAGTCATGGGACTGATCATCAATCATGCTGTAAACATCCATATTGGAATGAAAAACCTCTTCCTTTATGCTCTAGTTCTAAGTTTAATTAATATTGTGCTAAGTTTCGCTATTCCATCAAAAACAACCGCTGTTAGTGAGAGTAAATAACCTTGGACTTTATGGTGCCTGACACCAACGAAATGTTGGTGTCAGGCACCTTTATATTATTTAAGAATCTCCCTAAACTCTTTACCTCTTTGGACGTAGTGCTCGCTAGACATCTGGAGCAGGTCCAGGTCCTTTTGGGTGATTTCTCTGACCACTCGACCTGGTGACCCCAATACCAGTGAACGAGGTGGGATTTTTATTCCACCAGATAGAAGCGTATTGGCCCCAATAATACAATCCTCGCCAACCTCAACATCGTCTAGCAGTGTCGATCCCATTCCAATAATGCAGCGATTGCCCACTTTACAGCCATGCAAAATAACATTATGACCAATTGTCACATCATCTGCAATTTCAACCGGAAATCCTTCGAATAAATGAATCGTTGAATTATCCTGAATGCTGCACCGTTCACCGATGATAATCGGGCCGTCATCACCACGTAGTACCGCATTAAACCAAACGGATGAATCCTTTCCAATTCTTACATCACCGATTAAATATGCACCTGGCGCTACAAATACAGAGTCATGAACAGCAGGGGAAATACCTTTGTAAGGGATAATCAAATCAATCTCTCCTTTTAACTATCAGAATTATCTTTCTATTATCTCAATATATCATGAAATACATAGTGAAAAGGGTTTTATTACATTAAATTGGTACCTTTTTCCTATAAAATGAATTTTTTGCATCTTTTTCTTTGTAAAAATGTCCAAAATGCCAAAAAATTTTGCGTATATTAATTAATTATTTATTTTGCGCAAAATTAATTTGCACCAAATACAATGAAAACCCTTTATTTATGCAGAAATACAAGTTGGCACATAACTTGCATATTAATTTGATGTAGCAAACGACAAGGGGGAACAACCATTGAAAACATATTCACATGAACCATTTACTAACTTCGAAGATGAAAAAAATAAACAAGCATTTCAAGATGCACTTGCCTTTGTACAAACACAGCTTGGCAAGGATTATCCAGTAGTCATCGGTGGAGAACAGTTTACAACTGATGAAAAAATTATATCTATTAATCCAGCAAATAAAGAAGAAATCATTGGTCGAGTGTCAATGGCAGACCAGGAACTAGCAGAGAAGGCGATGCATGCCGCATTAACAACATTTGAAACGTGGAAAAAGTGGAGACCAGAACATCGTGCCAATATTTTATTCAAAGCAGCCGCCATTTTGCGCCGCAGAAAACACGAGTTTTCAGCTTATCTTGTGAAGGAAGCTGGAAAGCCATGGAAAGAAGCTGATGCAGATACTGCTGAAGCAATCGACTTTATCGAGTATTACGGCCGTCAAATGCTTAAATTGAAAGAAGGATCACCGGTAAATAGCCGAACTGGGGAATTTAACCAGTATCACTATATCCCACTAGGTGTAGGGATTATTATTTCACCGTTCAACTTCCCATTAGCGATTATGGCAGGAACAACCATTGCAGCAATTGTTTCAGGTAATACCGTTCTTCTTAAGCCAGCCAACTCAACACCAGTAGTCGCAGCAAAATTCGTCGAGTTGATGGAGGAAGCTGGTCTTCCAAAAGGAGTGTTAAACTTTGTGCCAGGAAGCGGTGCGCAAATTGGTGATTACCTGGTTGATCATCCAAAAACACGTTTCGTATCCTTTACAGGTTCACGTGAAGTAGGCTGCCGCATTAATGAACGGGCCGCAAAGGTTCATCCTGGACAAAAATGGATCAAACGTGTGATAGCTGAAATGGGCGGTAAAGACACAGTGGTTGTTGATAACGATGCAGATTTAGATTTAGCCGCTTCAAGCATTGTCTATTCCGCTTTCGGTTTTTCAGGCCAAAAATGTTCGGCCGGTTCTCGTGCAGTTATACATCAGGATGTGTATGATGTCGTGCTTGAGAAAGTTGTGGCATTAACAAGAACACTTACTCTTGGAAATCCTGAAGAGGCAAATACTTATATGGGACCTGTTATTGATGGCAAATCGTTCAAAAAAATCATGAACTATATGGAAGTTGGTAAGCAAGAAGGCCGACTTATGACGGGCGGCGAAGGCGATGATTCTAAAGGGTACTTCATCCAGCCGACAATCTTCGCTGATTTAGATGAAAACGCACGCCTTATGCAAGAAGAAATTTTCGGACCAGTTCTTGGTATTAGTAAAGCTCGTGACTTTGACCATATGATGACCATTGCTAATAATACGGACTATGGTTTAACGGGTGCATTGATTTCGAAAAATCGCGAACATATTGAACGCGCACGCGAAGAATTCCATGTGGGCAATTTATATTTTAACCGCACTTGTACAGGTGCAATTGTCGGATACCAGCCATTTGGCGGTTTCAATATGTCTGGAACAGATTCGAAAGCAGGCGGTCCAGAATACTTACTGCTTCATATGCAAGCTAAAACAACATCTGAAACACTTTAAAAACTACAACATAGATCCCTCGGGTGGGTTCGGGTAACTCTACCTACCCGAGGAAATTATAGGAGGAACAATAATGACAGTCTCAGAAACTACTAAAACGAATCAAATTATTGAACAAACACATAAATTCGGTGCCAATAACTATCATCCACTACCAATCGTTATCGCGAAGGCAGAGGGCGTTTGGGTGGAAAGTCCAGAAGGAAACCGTTACATGGACATGCTAAGTGCGTATTCAGCGGTTAACCAAGGACATCGTCATCCAAAAATCATTCAAGCATTGAAAGACCAAGCAGATAAAGTCACCTTAACTTCACGTGCTTTTCATAATGATCAACTTGGACCTTGGTACGAAAAAATTTGTCAATTAACCAATAAAAATATGGCCCTCCCAATGAATACTGGTGCAGAAGCGGTTGAAACGGCACTTAAAGCAGCCCGTCGCTGGGGTTATGATGTAAAAGGAATTGCTGAAAACCAAGCAGAAATAATCGCCTGTGTAGGAAATTTCCACGGCCGGACGATGGGTGCTGTTTCACTATCATCTGACCCGGAATATAAGCGGGGCTTCGGACCAATGTTACCAGGTATCAATTTAATTCCTTATGGTGATCTTGAAGCATTGAAAGACGCCATCACACCAAACACTGCAGCATTTTTAATCGAGCCTATTCAAGGTGAAGCCGGGATCATCTTGCCACCAGAAGGATTTTTAAAAGCGGCATCTGAATTATGTAAGGAAAACAATGTTTTGTTCATTGCAGATGAAATTCAAGTGGGCTTAGCGCGGACAGGAAAAATGTTTGCCTGCGATTGGGAAGACGTAAATCCTGATATGTTGATCTTAGGTAAAGCATTAGGCGGCGGGGTATTCCCAATTTCCTGTGTCGTGGCAAATTCTGATGTATTAGGTGTATTCAATCCAGGTTCCCACGGGTCAACATTCGGAGGAAATCCATTAGCATGCGCGGTGTCACTTGCCGCTTTGGAAGTGATTGAGGAAGAAAAACTAGCTGAACGCTCGCTAGAAATAGGCAAATACTTCTTTGAAAAATTACAGTCCATTACCAATCCAAAAATTAAATCGGTTAGAGGCAAAGGGTTATTTATCGGGGTTGAACTTTCAGAAGCCGCAAGACCGTATTGTGAGCAATTAAAAGAAGCAGGTTTATTATGTAAAGAAACCCATGACACAGTGATTCGTTTCGCACCACCACTTACCATTACAACGGAAGAAATCGATTGGGCCTTTGAAAAAATCAAAACAGTATTAAGTTAATTTTTTTATGACAGTGTTTGAAGGTCAACTATTGATATTATAACAAGTTGATTGGAGCGGAAGGCACGAAGACTCCTACGGGAGGACGGGGCAGGGGAGACCCCGCAGGAGCGCAGCGACGAGGAGGCTCCCCTGACCGCCCGCGAACCGCTCGTGCCTGGAGCGGAAATCAACAACCAAGTTTAACAGAGCCTATTAATATAAAAACTAATAATCTACTATACGACGGGGTGTCAGGCATGTCAGTGAAACCAATGGTAAATGAAATGGAAAAACAACAACAAGAAGAACAAGAATCCTTAAATCTATTTAATTCAACGCAAACCATCATCCAACAGGCATTAACCAAATTAGGCTATAACAATGAAATGTACGAATTATTAAAGGAACCGATCCGTTTATTAACTGTCCGCATACCAGTAAAAATGGATGATGGTTCTGTCAAAATATTTACAGGCTATCGTTCCCAGCATAATGATGCAGTTGGTCCAACTAAAGGAGGCGTCCGTTTCCATCCGGAAGTGGATGAAGAAGAAGTAAAAGCATTGTCCATTTGGATGAGCCTAAAATGCGGAATTACCAATCTTCCATATGGCGGCGGGAAAGGCGGGATCATCTGTGATCCGCGCAACATGTCTTTTAGAGAGCTTGAAAGCTTAAGCCGCGGCTATGTCCGGGCAATTAGCCAAATCGTTGGCCCATCTAAAGACATTCCTGCACCCGATGTTTATACAAATTCCCAAATCATGGCATGGATGATGGATGAGTATAGCCGCTTACGTGAATTCGATTCACCAGGATTTATTACGGGGAAACCAATCGTCCTCGGCGGATCGCAAGGTCGTGAAACAGCCACTGCACGCGGTGTAACTATTTGTATTGAAGAAGCATTGAAGAAAATTGGTAAGGAACTTCAAGGAGCGCGCGTTGTCATTCAAGGCTTTGGAAATGCCGGAAGTTACTTGGCAAAGTTTATGCATGATTCTGGGGCGAAGGTAGTTGCCGTTTCCGATGTATATGGTGCTATTTACGATCCAAATGGATTGGATATTAATTACTTGCTTGATCGAAGGGATAGCTTCGGTACCTTCTCTAAACTATTTAAAAATACCATTACCAACCAAGAACTACTAGAATTAGATTGTGATATTCTTGTTCCGGCAGCCATTTCAAACCAAATCACTGCCAAAAATGCGGCCAATATTAAAGCTCCTATTGTTGTCGAAGCTGCAAATGGCCCAACAACACTTGAAGCAACAAAAATACTTACTGAACGTGGTGTCATCCTTGTACCAGACATTCTTGCAAGCGCGGGCGGAGTAACTGTCTCTTATTTTGAATGGGTACAAAATAATCAAGGTTATTATTGGACCGAAGAAGAAGTAGATGAAAAGCTTAAAAAAGTAATGGTTGATTCTTTTGAAAATATCTATCAAACAGCTAAAACACATCAGGTAGATATGAGATTAGCAGCATACATGGTTGGCATCAGAAAAGTTGCTGAAGCGTCTCGTTTCAGAGGATGGGTATAAAAGAAAATATAAGCCGAATCTACCAACGTTTGGACGGAGAAATCTTGATCTATTCAATGACTGTAAGAAACTAAAAAGGAGTGAATCAAGTTGTCAGTAACGGAAGAAGCTATTTTCAGTCCATGTTCTGGTACTGTAGAAACTGTTTTTACCGAGGAAAATAATCATGTATATGAGTGGGAGAAATTGTTTTTGATTAGAACCCAGAGCGGTAGAATGGAAGAGATTTCAATCGGGATAAGCGGGCATATCACCTCTTTACCTGTCAAAGAGGGTCAAGAAGTAAACACTCAAACCGTCCTAGCAACTATCAAAGATGATTTGTTAATTACAGGATCTGAATAAAGTAGTTGATATACTTTAAAGAACTCTTTTTGATTACTCGGAAAGAGTTCTTTTGCATTTTTTGATCTTTTTTCATCAATTTTCTTTACATTTGTTTTCCTGTATACTAGAAGAGTTCCACCGTTAGGAGGTCGATTCTTGAATATTAACTTAAAGGATTTTCAGCAATTAACGGATTTTGATAATGTGTTAGTGGTAGATGAACATGGAATTATCATCTTTAATGATCTGGCAGACTTAAATGTCCTTAAAGAAATTGGTCTTAGACCTGAAGAATTCATGGGAAAACATGTTACTTCACTTTATAAGAACCTATCGCATGAAAATAGTACGATCCTGAACGTTTTAAAAAATGGAAAAGCGGTTTGTAATGTAAAACAAGAACTTATCATAAAAAATGGAAATCCTTTTGTTACCATTAATTCAACCTATCCAATTATAAATAATGATAAAATTATCGGCGCGATTGAATTCTCCAAACACTTTTATACGAAAGAAAACATCCAATCTTTGGACAAAATTGCAAGTCATAAGGTCTATCGGCGAAACAATACCATATACACCATAGATGACATTATTTCCGTAAATCCAAAGATGGAGGCTATTAAAAATAAAATTAAGAAGATCTCGAAGACAAACTCCACCGTATTGATCAATGGTAAAACAGGGACTGGAAAAGAAATGGTAGCTCAGTCAATCCATAATTTGAGCGAGCGTTATGGTGGACCTTTTATCTCACTCAACTGTGGTGCAGTTCCTCCTAATCTACTGGAAAGCACCTTGTTCGGAACGGTGAAAGGCAGCTTTACTGGTGCGGTCGCCATGCCAGGACTATTCGAACAGGCAGAAGGAGGTACCTTATTTTTAGATGAAATCAATTCCTTAGATTTTTACCTGCAAGTCAAACTTCTAAAGGCAATTGAGGAAAAAGCCATCAGAAGAATTGGTGGAGATAAAAATATTCGTGTCGATATTCGTGTGATTTCAGCAACCAATGAAGATCCAGATGTTCTTGTCGCTGAGAAACGGTTAAGAGAGGATCTTTTTTATCGCTTAGGAGTGATTCAGATCGATTTGCCTACTTTAACAGAGCGGAAGGAAGATATAGTAAAGCTGCTCGAATACTTTATCGATTTTTATAACAATAATATGAATATTTATATCGAAGGCTGCCAGCCCGAAGTGATTGATTGTTTTAAACGCTACCCTTGGCCCGGGAATATTAGGGAGTTGAAAAATGCGGTGGAAACGGCATACAATAATGCCTCTACCGATCAAATCACAATGGAAGACATACCTAAAAGAATGAGAGAATATGAACAATCCACGTTAAGTGAACGTGAGGATACCGATTTTCATTCATTAAAAGAAGCGGTTGAAAACTTTGAAAAGAAGATGATTTTGAAGGAATTAATTAACACAAGCGGAAAATTAACCGAGGCTGCTAAACGCTTAGGGCTTTCTAAACAATTATTAAAATATAAAATAGACAAGTATCAGTTAGGATAAATAAAATGTAGTGGCTATGGATTGCTTAAAATCTATAGCCGTTTTTTTATTTATATAAGTTCGTAGTAAAAATATTTTTACGAAGATATAAAATATTTTACAAAGATAACCCCCTGATAAAATACTGTTTTCAGTAGATTCGAAATGTATAAAAAATAGATAAGAAACGGAATTAAGAATAGAGTAGGATTTTTGGCATTTACAATAAAAAATTTTTGCACTAACTATTTAAAAATTTAAAATATTTTAAATTTTGGCATAAAACTTGCAATATAAGAAATAGAAGGAGAAACTTCAAATCTTAGTTTAGTAGAAAGGGGGAAGCCAATAATGATTCAATTGCAAAGAATTGTAAAATCCTTTGGTGCCTTAACTGTTTTAAAAGGGGTCGATTTAACGGTTAATGAGAAAGAAGTGGTTGTTATAATTGGGGCGAGTGGTTCTGGAAAAAGTACATTACTTCGCTGCCTGAATTTTTTAGAAGTGCATGACGAAGGGGAGATAAGGATTCAAGGAGAACAAATCATCCCTGACAAAACGAATCTCAATAAAGTTCGTGAAGAGGTTGGGATGGTTTTTCAACACTTTAATTTATTTCCTCATAGAACCGTTCTGGAAAATATTATCGAAGCACCCGTCTATATCAAAAAGAGAAAAGTGGATGATGCAAAGCAGAACGCTCTCGAATTACTAGAAAAAGTAGGATTACGGGATAAAGCTGATGTCTATCCTGATAGTTTGTCTGGCGGTCAGATGCAAAGGGTTGCAATTGCTAGAGCACTAGCCATGAAGCCAAAGATTATGCTCTTTGATGAGCCAACCTCAGCGCTCGACCCTGAGTTAGTTGGCGAGGTGCTGCAGGTTATGAAGCAATTAGCCAATGATGGGATGACGATGGTCGTCGTTACCCATGAGATGGGCTTTGCACGTGAGGTCGCAGACCGAGTAGCGTTCATGCACGACGGACAAATTTTGGAACAGGAACATCCAAACAACTTCTTTGACCACCCACAAAATGAACGAACAAAACAGTTTTTAAATAGCATTTTAAAATAAATCAGGGGGAATAAAAGTGAAAAAGAAAACAATTCTAAGTTTAATGGCAGCAATTTTAATGCTTTCCATTGTTCTTGCTGGGTGTGGTTCAGCGAAGGAAACTAATACTTCCGAAAAGAAACAAGAAGAATTCGTTTATGCCATGAGTGGATTATTTAAGCCGTTCAATTATAAGGAGGACGGGAAACTTACTGGTTTCGATGTCGAAATTGGTGAAGCTTTGGCGAAAAAAATGGATATGAAACCAAAAGCGATTACCTTCCCATTTGAGACCATCATTCAAGGACTTAGAGATAAAAAGTTTGATGCGATCCTTGGAAGTATGACCGTAACTGAAGAACGTTTAAAAGCTGTTGACTTTACTAATCCATATTACAAATCAGGTTCAAGAATTTTTGTTAGCGCTGACAATAATGATATTCAGTCGAAAGAAGATTTAAAAGGGAAGAAAATTGGCGTTACCCCAGCGACTGTATATGAAAAGCTTGCAAAAGAGTTAACGGATCAAGATAAAGTGATGGTCTATTCTCAAGGTGATATGACTGCTCTAATGGATTTGGCAACTGGACGTGTGGATGCCGTAATCTGTGATGATATTTTTGGTAAAGTCGGCGTTACTCAAGGTAATCTAAGAATTAAACCTATAGATGAATTATTACAGGTAGATAATCAAGCCATTGCAACGAACAAAGATGATAAAGAATTAACAAAAAAAATCAACAAAGCATTGGATGAAATTATAGCTGATGGAACCTATGAAAAAATTAGTATTAAATGGTTTGGTTATAATCTAATGGATACAGATAAATAATACAGTTTAAATCATATTTATAATAAATAAATTGTTGACTGGATGGGGATTTGACATGCTAGACATCTTTCTATCAAACTATGGCTCATTATTTGATGCATTACTAGTAACAATGAAAGTAACCGTTAGTTCTCTTATTTTAGGGAGTTTCATCGGTCTTTTATTTGCCTTTTTTAGCCTATCTAATCTTAAAATTCTAAACTTAATTTCACAAGGATATTTGATTATCGTTCGGGGAACGCCGATGATTGTCCAAATCTGTATTCTCTATTTTGGAATCTCTTCAATCCTTACTCTACCGCAATTTTGGGCTGGAGTTATTGCTTTATCGGTTCACAATGGTGCCTATATATCGGAGATCTTTCGCGGAGCCATTCAATCGATCGATAATGGTCAAATGGAAGCAGCACGCTCGCTTGGGATGTCGTACAAATTAGCGATGAGGAGAATTATTCTACCACAAGCCTTTAAACGGGCAATACCATCACTAGGAAATCAATTTATTCTTCTGCTAAAAGAATCCGCACTAGTAGCCTATATCGGTATGACGGATTTATGGGGTGCAACGATGTCCATTGCAGGAGCAAATTACCAACCATTGGAAACATACATGGTTACCGGCTTGTTTTATCTTATCCTTGTTGGCCTATTCACTTATTTATTTAGTAAATTGGAAGCCAAATACAGCACAAACACTAAGAAAAAAGGTAAAGCCACCCGTTCTGTGGTTTCCAAAACGACCAGTGTAATAGAACAATAGAAATTGAAGATAAGAGATTAGTGAAGCTGAATCATTCTAGTTATAATGATAAAAGTGTCCTCATTTTGAGGGCATTTTTTTCGGGAAATGCTCTATTGTTATTGGTTATGGCACATATTTTGTAAAAGTATTTTTACAAAATAAAAAATTTTTTACCATTTCTGAAGCAAATGCTTCTTTTAGAAATGAAATTTCAAGATATGTGTGATAATTAAAGTTAGGTTTTTTGTCGTTAATAGACAGATAATAAAGAAAAAGTAATAAGTTCACAAAATTGTCGATTAGTTTTTAAAAAGTTGGCACATTAATTGCACGTATTAGAAGTAACGTGCAATTATTCATAAATTCTAAATATTGATGCAGGAATGCACGAATGTTTAAATCATAATAATTGTTACCGATTTCAGTCATTAAAGGAGTGCATCGAATGAAAACAAACAAGATTTACCGAGACAGTCTCATTTTTGGTTTTGCCTTTTTCGCCGTGTTTTTTGGGGCTGGGAATTTAATTTTTCCACCTTCCATCGGGTTTGTTTCCGGATCGGATTGGCCAACCGCTCTGGCAGGTTTTGTACTAACTGGAATAATCCTGCCTTTACTCGGACTAATTGCTGTTTTAAATGCTGAAGGGAAATTTGAAGTCTTAACAAACCCCATTAGTCCTTGGTTTTATAAAGTATACAATAGTCTCTGTATGTTATGCATTGCGATGGTGGTGACCGTCCCTCGAACAGCTGCTACCACACATGAAATAGGCGTTCATACATTGTTTCCGCATTTTCCGGCGTTTGGTACGATGATTATCTTTTTTGCCCTTACTTATTATTTTGCAAACGATCGGTCCAATATGATTGATAAAGTAGGAAAAGTGCTGACACCGGCCTTATTAATGATTTTATTATTCATCGTCTTTAAGGGAACATTCGATCCAATTGGCACACCAATCGATACAAAACTTCCAAACTCATTTTCTAACGCATATATAGGTGCCTATCAGACCGGTGACCTTTTTACAGGACTCCTTTGTGCATCCGTATTTATCGGAGCTGTTATTAATAAGGGGTACAATGAGCCGGCTAACGTTAGAAAAGTGGCTATTAACGGAACGATTATCGCAGGGATGGGTCTATTAATTGTATATGGAGGCTTACTTTACATTGGTGCAACTGGTGCTGGTCAATTTCCAAAAGATATTGAGAGCACCGCGCTATTAACTAGTTTAGTGGATCGTTTACTAGGAAATTATGGGACGATTTTCTTGGCTATCGCTGTCGCCCTAGCCTGCCTTACAACCGCGATTGGAATTACGGCATCCATTGCAGATTTCCTAAGTCATCTGACTAAAAATAAAATAAGCTATCGGATTTGGGTTCTAGTCATTTGTATTTCCGGTGTTTTGGTCGGACTTCTTGGTGTTGAAAAAATTATTAACTTTGCACTTCCACTATTCTTAGGACTCTATCCTGTATCAATTGTAATCGTTTTCCTTGGCGTATTCCGTAAATATATCCCGAATGCTGGGGCATATAAGGGGGCAGTCCTACTAACGATTTCCGTGAGTTTATTTGAAATGTTAGGAGCCTATGGATTAAATGTAAAGTTTGCGAATGTTTTCATAACAAAGATCCCTTTAAGCAGCTATGGGTTCGCCTGGATTATTCCAGCAATCATTGGTTTTATCGGCGGTGCGCTGATACATAGGACCATGGCTAGAAAACAGGATACAGAACTCGATTTAAGCGCTTAAAAACTAATGCATTGTTGAACCATAACAACTTGAGAGATTAATAGAAGGGAAGTAGAATATTATGACCAATGTGATAAATCAGTGTACCTATATAAATGGAAAAATTTTCACAGCCAACCAGGAGAAGCCATATGCTGATGCAATGGTAGTACGTGATGGAAAGGTAGCATGGATTGGATGCCAAGCAGATTTAGAAAAAATAGACGGAGATTATATTGATTTGCAAGGACAAAGAGTGCTGCCTGGATTAATAGATGCTCATTTGCACCCATTATACCTAGCGAATGCATCCAAACAAATTGCTTGCACTCCTCCACTAGTAAATTCAATTAAGGATTTAATTAAACAAGTCCGAAGTTTGCGAGGGGCCCAAGGTAAAGATCAGTGGGTCGAAGGCTGGGGATATGATGAAGGAAAATTATTAGAAAGACGATCACCTACAAGGTGGGATTTAGATCAAGCGGCTGTAGATGTACCTGTTATTATTACACGCACTTGCGCTCATATTGTTGTGGTAAACAGCAAAGCACTGGAATTAGCAGGAATTTCTAAAGAAACACCTGACATGCCGGGTGGCCAGATTGATAGGGATAAAGACGGTGAGCCTACAGGGGTTTTACGTGAAAATGCCAAAGACCTTGTCACTCGGATCATGCCGGTCAAAACTCTTGAAGAAAACGCTGAATTACTTGCTGAGTTAAGTGATGTGCTGCTCGCACATGGAATTACTGCGATAACAGATGCAATGGGCAGAACGGAACCAACTGATTATTTAGAAATGTATAAGGATGCAGTCCAAAAAGGACTAAAGCAAAGGACGGTCCTCTACTATATTTGGGAAGATTTAAAGAAGCAATCGATGTTGGAGAAAGAAAAAACGAATCTAGAAAACCAAATCCATATTGGCGGGGTTAAGTTATTCTCGGATGGAAGTGTATCCGGCCAAACCGCATGGGTAAACCCGCCTTTCTTAGGTGATGGTGAGAATTATGGAATCCAAATGACAACCCAGGAAGAATTATTGGCAGCCGCAGAAGCAGCGAAGCAAAATAATGTTCAATTGGTTGTCCATGCCATGGGTGAACAGGCGATTGATTTAATTGTGAACACTTTTTATGGAAAAAAGGGCTGGCTTCAAGATGCCCCTTCCATCAGGATTGAACATGCGGCGATGCCAACACAGCAGGCATTACAACGTGCAGCGGAAACAGGAATTGCTTTTGTTACCCAGCCAATCTTCTTGTTTGCGGAAATTGAAAGCTACCATAATAACCTGGGTGCAGAGCGGACAAAAAAGACCTATCCAGTTAAGTCGATGTTAGCAGCAGGAATCAAAGTTGCTTTTTCATCCGATGCCCCTGCAACCGCATGGGCCGACCCAGTGAATCCATTTGTAGGGATAAAAGCGGCTGTTACACGGCTAGCTTATGACGGTACAGATACAGGGCAAAAGCAAACAGTTGATGTAGAGACAGCCATCAACCTTTACACTCGCGCGGCTCAAGAAATCACCCGCATTCCAAAAGTGGGACAGTTGGCACCAGGATATCATGCAGATTTCATCATACTAGATCAAGATATCTTTGAAGTAGATCAGGAAAAGATAGATGAGATTCAGGTTATCGAGACATTTATGGGTGGTAACTTGGTCTATAAAAATGAAACCTTTGCGATTAGATAACTAAAATATTGGTTTTGCCTGTTTTATCATAATTATGGGATCAAAAACCAGTACTGATTAGCCGACAGTGTGGGACTAACATTTAATAGTCTATCTTGCTGTCGGCTTGCTGATAATAATAGAAGAAAAGTTATCTTAGTATGGAGGCCTAAAATGACAAAAACTATTTTTACAAATGGAGCCATCTACACATTTGACGCCGGACAGCCATTCGTTGAAGCTGTAGTGGTGGAGAATGGGAGAATTCTAGATACTGGCTTACACCAGGAAATGATCTTACAATGGGGCAGAATGGGGGCAAGCATCGTTGATTTACAAGGAAAAATGGTAACGCCTGGATTAATCGACAGCCACTTGCATCTTTCAGGTGTGGCTTTCAACTTTTTAGACCTTGATTTAACAGGGGTTAAATCGAAAAACGAAATGCTTGATAAAATTAGAGACAAGGCAAATACAGTTGCACCCGGTCAGTGGCTTATCGGAATGGGATGGGACGAAAACCTCTTTACAGGAGGGAACATTCCAACAATAGAAGAATTAGACCACGTGTCCCCACACTGTCCCATTTACCTAAAGCGGATCTGTCACCATGCCTTTTTAGTAAATAGCAAGGCTTTGGAAATGAGTCATTATCATCAATCTAACCCGGTACCAGCTGGAGGAACGGTTGTTCTTGATACCAGGACCAAAAAACCAACAGGATTACTGCTCGAATCAGCATCTCAATTAATCACAAAATACATACCAGAGAGAACCTATCAAGAGTTGAAGGATGGTTTGAAGTTAGCAATGCAATTTGCGGTCAAAAAGGGATTAACAAGTGTACATACTAACGATCCTGCTTATTTAGGCGGTCTGGATTCAACCTATAAAATGTATGACGAATTAATTAACCACGAAGGCCAAGGCATACGTTGTAACCTGCTCATTGATTATCCCTATCTTCATCTGTTGAAAGAAAGAGGGATGTTTGCCGGCTTTGGAAATGAGAGATTACAAATCGGGGCGATTAAAATTTTTGCTGATGGAGCATTTGGGAGGAGAACCGCGCTGCTGTCGGAGCCATACAACGATCAACACGGCCAGTTTGGTGACGCCATGTATGATCAAGAAACCCTTTATCAAGTGATGAAAGAGATTCGCACACACTCGATGCCACTGGCTGTTCATACAATTGGCGATAAGGCACTGGAAAATATTCTTGATATCCTTGATCAATTCCCAAGAGTAAAATACCGTGATCGAATCATTCACACGTCATTAGTTCGTGAAGATTTAATTCAGCGCTTGAGAGACCCAAGCCGAATTGCTGATATTCAACCTAGATTTGTGGTTGGGGACTACCCATGGGTGCAAGAAAGAGTCGGAGAGAAGCGCGAGCAATATTTATATGCATGGAAAACATTACTCTCTTCAGGCGTGTTGTGTGCCGGCGGCTCCGATGCACCTGTTGAACCGGTCGATCCATTACTTGGTATACATGCAGCCGTAACCCGTAGGACTCCTGGGGATACTCATGAAGGCTGGAATGCGAAAGAAAAACTCTCCATGCTCGAAGCGGTTAAATTATTCACGGTTGGAGGAGCATACGCCACAAATGAAGAGAATCATAAGGGATCCATTTCAAAAGGGAAGTTCGCCGATTTCACGGTTTATTCTAACAATCTATTTACAATGAATCATCCCGACGAGTTACTCAACACTGAGATTGAAATGACGATTGTAGGTGGCGAAATCAAATATAAAAAATAAGATAATAACAGTGTTAAAAGCGGATTCAACAGATGTAAGCGCTTTATAATTAACAAAATAATTAAAATAGTCAAAAAATATTGACAGGGAATTTTTTCAGTGGTAACCTTATAAAAAATTGAAGAAGAATCAATGATGAGAAAAGTAGAGTAAGCCCTTGTTCTACAGAGAGTCGACAGTTGCTGAAAGTCGATGTCAGGACCTATTCGAAGATCACCTCGGAGATGTGTAGCTGAAACTTTACGTAAGCTAGACCGGAATGTCCGCCGTTACAATGGAACACGTACCCGTGTGGTACGTTGATCGAGAGCCGTAGTGTTGGTTGTTGCTGCGGAAGTAGGGTGGTATCGCGAGTTCACTCGTCCCTATACAATGGGGACGAGTTTTTTGTGTTTAAAAATAGCAGTTGAACTTATTAATTTTACTTTATGGATGCAAAAATTAGGAGGGAAAAGGAAGATGAGTCAACAAGTTGATAAGAAAGTATTTAATGTGGAGGATATTATTATTGCCAGCCATAACATTAAGGATGAAATTGCACCAACTCCCCTGCAATACAATCACTTGTTATCAGAACGATATGGCTGCCATGTCTACTTAAAACGAGAGGATTTACAAAGCGTTCGTTCCTTTAAAATCCGCGGGGCATACAATCGGATTAAAAAACTCAATCAGGATGAGTTAAAGAATGGAATTATCTGTGCAAGTGCAGGTAACCATGCACAGGGGGTTGCTTATTCTTGTCATCTCTTAAATATTCATGGGAAAATCTTTATGCCAAGTACCACACCAAAGCAAAAGGTGAACCAAGTGAAATTTTGGGGCAAGGAAGATGTTGAGATTGTTTTGGTTGGAGATACCTTTGACGACGCCTATGAAAAAGCAATGGAATGCAGTCAAGAAGAAAATCGGACCTTTATCCATCCTTTTGATGATCCCGATGTCATTGCCGGACAAGGTACGGTAGCTGTCGAATTACTCAATGATTGCCCGGAAAAAATTGATTACCTGTTTGCCGCGATTGGCGGAGGAGGGCTGTTGTCGGGAGTCGGTACATACCTAAGACACTATTCTCCACAAACTCTATTAATTGGTGTGGAACCACAGGGTGCTTCAGGCATGAAGGAATCCTTTTTGAAAGGTGAAGTGACCTCATTAAAAGAAATCGATCCATTCGTGGATGGGGCAGCGGTAAAGACGGTGGGTACGCTAACCTATAACATCTGTAAGGAGATTGTTGACGATATTCTCGTCGTTCCAGAAGGCAAGGTATGCACGACACTACTTTCTTTATACAATGAAAATGCCATCGTTGTCGAACCAACTGGAGCCCTATCAGTGGCAGCATTGGATATGTATGCTGAAGAAATTAAAGGAAAGACGGTTGTTTGCATTGTCAGTGGCGGAAACAATGATATTGGCCGTATGCAGGAAATTAAAGAGCGCTCTAAAATCTATGAAGGATTGCAGCATTATTTTATTGTCAATTTCCCGCAGCGTCCTGGTGCCTTACGAGAATTTTTACTAGATGTTCTTGGTCCAAACGATGATATTAGCCATTTTGAATACACGAAAAAGAATAATCGTGAAACAGGACCAGCTTTAGTTGGGATTGAGTTAAAGGATAAAGGAGATTATTCTCCATTAATCGAACGCATTAAAGCAAAAGGATTTTTATATCGTGAAGTCAATAAAGATAGTACTCTGTTTCAAATGTTGGTATAGTTCCATACTATTTGTAGAGGTCGAACTTGACGGTTCGACCTCTTTTGTCGTTAAAATGGGACTAAAATCAACTTCTTACACGATTTTGCTTAATAGACTCTTAACAAATGATGCAATTAAGGTATAATATTATTTGTCAATGATAGAGATTCAAAAGCGGAAAGAGAGTGTTCAGAATGGGACGTAAGTGGAACAATATTAAAGAAAAGAAAGCATCAAAGGATGCAAATACAAGCCGTATTTACGCTAAATTCGGAGTTGAGATTTATGTGGCTGCAAGACGGGGCGAACCTAATCCTGAATCCAATCAGGCATTAAAATTCGTACTCGAGCGTGCTAAAACATATAATGTACCAAGACACATAATTGACCGTGCGATTGAAAAAGCAAAAGGCGGATCAGAGGAAAGCTACTCCGAACTTCGTTATGAAGGATTCGGACCAAATGGATCAATGGTAATCGTTGATGCGCTAACAAATAACGTCAACCGTACCGCATCAGATGTACGTGCTGCATTTGGTAAAAACGGCGGGAACATGGGCGTAAGCGGCTCTGTGGCCTATATGTTCGATGCAACGGCGGTTATCGGTGTGGAAGGCAAAACCGAGGAAGATGTGCTTGAATTATTAATGGAAGCTGATGTCGATGTACGTGACATTATTGAAGAAGAAGATTCAGTCATTGTTTACGCTGAACCAGAACAGTTCCATGCTGTCCAAGAAGCATTTAAAAATGCGGGAATTACTGACTTTACAGTTGCAGAACTAACAATGCTTGCTCAAAATGAAGTGACACTTCCTGAAGACGCACAAGCTAAATTCGAGAAAATGATTGATGTATTAGAAGACTTGGAAGATGTTCAGCAAGTGTACCACAATGTTGATTTAGGTGAATAAACATTAAAGCCGACCTGTAAATTATCAAGATCTAAAGATTAAATACAATATGAAGATGTCACATATTAGTCCTATAAAATATGTGACATCTTTTTTTGTTTTTTTATTTAATTGTCTTAAGAATAATGACGATTGTCCAGACCACTCTTGTCCTATGACAATATAATAAAATGTACTTATCAGATAATTGAGAATAAAACTGGTAAAGCTACATCCTTTACTAAAAAACCTTCAAGGAAGGATGACAAAGCTTATGCGAACTATTGTATTTATTGAAACGAATAAATCTGGATCTAGTAGAGAAGCCATAAAAGCGGCGGAACACCTCGGCTATTTTACGGTGTTATTCACCAATAGACAAAAGTACATTCAGCAAAGAACAGAATTTCCCGAAGTCCATCAAATGATTTTAGTGGAATTATCCAATTACGATGAATTAAAAAAGAACGTCAGGATACTACAAAAACAAGGAAAACAAATAAAAGGCATTTTTAGTTTTGTACATTCCTACGTTCATCTAGCTGCAGTATTAGCAGAAGAATTTTGTACAAGCGTTGTCTCTACAGACTCCATTTTAAAAATGGAAAATAAAGTTTTAACTCGTGAACTTCTCAAAGGTCACCCAAATTCTCCCTATTATGCTCTTTATACACCAGATTACCCCTTAGAGTTATTTATAAGTCAAGCAAAGGACTATTTACCTCTTATTCTAAAGTCTCCCACATCTGCCGGCTCAAAAGATGTTCTTTTAGCTAATAACGAGAGCCAGCTGAAGGTGGCCATACAAGAATTACGAAAGAAAAATGAACAGATTTTATTAGAAGAGTATCTAACAGGTCCTCAATATTTAATTGAAGTTTTAGTACACAATGGAAGAGTTCATATCGTCGCGGTCATCGAACAAGAGATTACTTTTTCACAACGATTTATCGTAACAGGATATTGTTTGCTGCCAAATATCAATCAAAGAATGTACGAAAGTATTCATGAAACTGTAAGTTCCATTTTAAGGACGTTTGAAATGAAAAATGGTGCCTGTCACCTCGAAATGCGCTTAGTAAATGGCATATGGAAATTAATAGAAATTAATCCAAGGATCTCAGGCGGAGCGATGAATCGAATCATTGAAGTAGGATATGGAATTAATCTAGTAGAGGAAACCATTCAATTAATGTTAGGAAAGGAGCCTCGCCTTACTAGAAAACACAGTAAGTATGTATACGCTCATTATTTAACAGTTGAATCTAGAGGAAAATTAATCAAGGTAACAGGGAAAGACCTCGCCTCTCAATTTCCCGGTGTAGAAGAGGTGTTTATCAAACCGAGACAAGGACAGATCGTACGTCCGCCTTTATCAATGGGAGATCGTTGCGGATACATTTTAGCATCTTCTGATAGAAAAATAGAAGCGAAAAGAATGGCCATACGAGCAGCAAACAGGGTGCATTTCTATCTTGACCCAATATAAAGTTTCCGAGTGACAATTTAATAATTGAACAAAAATTCTTAGCTAAAGAAGAATTGGAGAGGTGGTAGAGAAGTGAAATGACGCTAATTGGCATGCTTCATCATCGGAGAGATCCAATTAATGTAAAGAAGGCATATGCTTATGCAGCTGTAGCAAAAGCAGAGGGTGTAAACTTTTTTTACTTTACCCCAGGGAAGGTGAATATCAAACAGCAAAAAATCTTAGGAAAAGCCTATGAAAATGGACGATGGATTGAAAAGGAATTTCCTTTCCCTGATGTTATTTATAATGCAAGTTATCTTGCAAGTGAGAAAACTAAACATATCTTTGATTATTTGTACGATAGGATTCCGTTTACAAGTCATTCGATTGGGGACAAATTATCGGTATATACCAGAATTAAAAGGGCAAATACATTTAACCATTACCTTATTCCTTTTTATGAATTAACTAACGTACAGATTTTTTTTGACATGATCAAACGTTATCAAAAGGTTATTATCAAACCGTTATCTGGCCATCAAGGTGGAGGCATTGTTTTTATTGAAAAGGTAGGATCCAATCATTACAAAATGAATGATGCAGGATTAGAATCATCTATTTATGAAAAACAATTGTTAGACTGGTTAACCGATAAAGTACAAGAACAAGATTACGTAATTCAACAGTTTATTACAAGTCAAACAAAATCTGGTCATGTTTTTGATTTCCGGCTGCATGTACAAAAAAATGGAGAAGGAAAATGGGTGATTACATCTATATACCCTAGGATCGGGCGTTTAGGGACCATAACTTCTAATATGGGGAGTGGTGGTTATAGTACTTATCTAGATATTTTTTTAAAACAAGAGTTTGATGACTCCTGGTATGATATTAAAAGATATCTTGAACAGTTTGCGATCAATTTTTCAAACCATTTTGATACATTATATGACAATGAATTAGATGAATTAGGAATTGACGTCGGAATGGATGCAAATCAAAAACTATGGCTTTTTGAAGTAAACTGGAGACCAGGTCCGCCAAATATATATAGTCTTGAATTAGATGTTGCTAAAAATACGATTTTGTATGCAAAATATTTAGCTAATAAAAATAAACATTAAACAAAAAAGGCAGCTTATCACTCATGAACTTCAACTCCAATTGTAAACAATTGGGTTGTCATTCATTAAAGGAAAGCTGCCTTTTTATGCTAAAATTTTTTATCATTTAACTTCTTAAATAGTCAATAACATCATCAAAGTCTGAGTCATTCCCGCCCGTTTTGAAATAGACAATGTCATTAGGCAGTAAAAAAGAATCAAAAAACCTCTTTATTTCATCGGCATCAGAAAAATGATACACATTATGCGGATTTACTCCTGCCTCGATAGCTGGCTTTTGAAAATCCTTTGCAATAAACCCTTTGGTAATCAGAATATCGACCCCGGAGGCAGCGATTAAATGTCCTGCCTTTTCGTATTCTTCATCTGCATATTTTCCCAGTGCTGCCATTCTTCCCAGAACCGCAATTTTTCTTTGGGACGGCAAAGCGATCTTGCTTAATGTTTCTAAGCCTGTTCTTAAAGAAGCAGGATTTGACTTCCACGTATCATCTACCAACATGATTTGATTTCGTCCTTCCATTACTTGAAAATGGGATCTCATATGTGGATAAGAAGATAATCTTTTTAAAGCATACTGAATATCGACTCCTAATATGGCAGCGGCTGCTACTGAAGCGACTGCATTATATACACTATGCTCACCAAGACCCGGTATATATCCTCTATATTCACTTTGCATATATTCCATCCAAAAAGTCATGCCGGTAGAAGTAAATTGATATTTCTTAATCCTAAAAATAGCATTCTTGTTTTTTCCGAATGTGATAATCTCTCCTTTAAATTTAGATGTATCGATCGAGGAGAGATAGGGGTCGTCCGAATTTAGGATGAGAATTCCCTCATTGTTCATCCCTTCCATTATTTTTGCCTTTTCAGCTAGATAACGATCAAATGACCGAATTTTATCTGTATGATCCACATCTATCATTGTCATGATCCCAATCGTCGGGTAAAAATACTTACAAGACTCCGACATATCCCCTTTTTTAGATACAGCTGTTTCAAACACTGCCACATCCGTATTTTCCTCAATTCCCAATAAATAAGAAAGGTTGTAATAGTCGGCATTTTTGCTGGATATGGTCGCCTGGACAATGTGTGTATCTTCTAATATGTGTTTTAGCATTTCCTTCGTCGTAGACTTTCCACATGTACCTGTAATGGCCACTACAGGAATGTTAAACAGGTGCCTGTAATACGAGGTGAATTTAAAGAAACTATCTTTGAGATTCTTTACCAAAATGATTTGCGTAGAGTGTAAACTTTCCATGTTAGAAAATGGAGTATCTGTGACGATGAATACATTTTTGTATTTCTTTATCCTTTCAACCGGCACCTCTCGATTGTTAAAACGAAAATATAATGTATGACTCATAATTTCAGATCTGTCATCAGTGACCGTCTTAATCCAAATCCCTTTTTGCTTTTCATGAGGCTGAATGTTCATGGCAGTTAAGATGTTTTCCAACAATAATGTCTTCAAAATGTCCCTCCTGAAGTTCCTTTTTTGAAAAAAAGCAGCTTGCCATTAATACAGGTAGTGGCGATTGAAAATTCAAAGGCTGATATATCATATGACAAGTCCCCTAATAACAACTCCGGCAATTAGCGGAATTTGTCATAAACTTAAAAGTTCTAGAATTTGAACTGACTGACCCAGGAACCCACGTAATCTATAATTATAAGAAAAAAAGAGGACCTTTATCCTTATAACGGACAAAGTATCCTCTTCTGTTAATGGAATAGGACTGCTTTATTATGACGCCAGGTCCTCATCGTTTATTACCTGATAATATAAAAATGGTTGTTATAATGAGAAAGGAACCAATCCATTCGGCCGGGCCAAAAGATACTTGAAGCCAAGCAACGGCCAAAAAGGCAGCGGATAATGGCTCAACACAAGCGAGAAGACTGGCTTCGGACGCACGAATGAACTTCAAACTTTCCATAAAGCAAAAAAAGGCAATTAAAGTACCGAAAATAATTACAAAAACCACAGCAATAAATGATGATACACTCCAATGTCCCTGAAACTTCCACGGAGGATGAATCAAGCTAAAGCCAATTCCGCCAATCAACATTCCCCAGCCAACGGTAAGAAGTGATCCCCATTTTTCTAATAATTTGCCAGGATAAAGTGTATAAAATGCGAGAGCAAAAGCGGAGAGGATTCCCCATGTAAAGGCAGAGCCTGAAATGGATAGGGAATGAATACTTCCTTTTGTAACAAGTAGAAATGTTCCGAACAGGGCTAATCCTATCGCGATTACTTCATTTTTCGCAGGTAATTTCTTTGACCGAAAAGTTAAATAACAGACAATAATAACTGGTGCCAGGTACTGTAATACCGTTGCAGTTGCTGCATTCCCATATTCGATAGCGGCAAAGTATGTATACTGCACACCAAACATTCCAAGTATCCCAAAAATAACTAGGTGTAAGATATCCTGTTTATTTTTCCATATGCTCCAAATATTTTGCTTTTTGACTATTTGTGCAAAAAATAACAAGCCCAGGCCTGAAAAAATGAGCCGGTTAACCACTAACCAATTGGTACTAAAACCTTGTGTGTGAAATAAGTATTGAGCTACTGTTCCTGAAACACCCCAAAGTGTTGCTGCAATAAGGACTAAAAAGATACCTTTTATCCTTGGCCTTGGGGAGGAAACTGCTGCCACTTGCGAATTCATTCGACCCCTCCATTGTGTGAAAATACTAAAGTATTAATCTTTTGACAATGATTATATCATGTATTTGTAAATTAGTTTTAATTAATAGGTGTTTCGTCAAGGTTCAGCAGGAATGTAAAAAATAATCGTTCCCAGTACATGGGAATAAAGGAGTCGACAGGAACAATTAGAAGTTAATTGTGCCCCTGACCTCAGAAATAAGGAGTCGACGGGAAAAAATAGGAGTTAATTGTGCCCCTGACCTCAGAAATAAGGAGCCCAAGGGAACAATTAGATGTTTAATAGGTACCACACAAGTCATCTGTTCGCTTTATTCCTTTAAAGTATGATATTATTCATAATATTACCAACCGAGAAAGGATGAATAAGATGTCATTGGAAAGTGTAAAAGCCCATTTTAAACAATGGAATCGTGAAAATGATGTAATGGAATTTGAAACTTCCAGCGCAACAGTTGAGCAAGCCGCTGAGACAATTGGAGTCGCCCCAGCTCGAATTGCTAAAACCTTATCATTTAGGGGAAGTGAGGATAAAGCTATTTTGATCGTTGCGGCAGGGGATGCAAAAATCGATAATAAGAAGTTCCGGCAGCAATTCGGTATCAAAGCACGAATGCTCTCCCCGGATGAAGTACTCGAACAAACAGGACATGCCATTGGTGGTGTATGCCCGTTTGGGTTGAATAATGAACTTGATGTGTACTTGGATGTCTCCATGCAGCGCTTCGAAACACTCTACCCAGCTTGTGGAAGTACCAACTCTGCAATTGAATTAACGAAAGAAGAGTTATTTACCTATTCTTTTGCAAAAGACTGGATTGATGTATGTAAAGGTTGGGAAGAAGAGGAACTGCCATCACAAGAAAGTCAACAAATCGAGGTTTAGATTAAAGGATCATCCTAGATGCAATTGAGTAATGAGGAAGAATTCTCACAACAGTAACCATAAAAGTCTTATGATGCCCGTTAAGCACAAAAAATCAGACTAACGGTAACCATTGAAGTCTTATGATGCCCGTTAAGCACAAAAAATCAGACTAACGGTAACCATGAGAGTCCTATGATGCCAGTTAATCCAAAAATATCCCGCCCAAGGGAATCAATATAGAACTATATACTTACCAATAAGAAAATCAAAAAAAAAAGACCGAGCAAATTGCCCGGTCTTCTTAAATTAAGGCTGTTTTCGGAATAATTGTTGTTTTTGGAACCGATTTAATCATATAAATCTACAGAAGGATTTTTATTCGGACAAGATTGCTTTTGAAGCTACGAAAGCTGTCCGAAAACGACCGATGTTCGGACATGATTGCCTTTGAAATCACGAAAGCTGGCCGAAGACGACCGATGTTCGGACACGATTGCCTTTGAAGTTACGAAAACTGTCCGAATGGGCCACAAATCGAACGCAGCAACAAAGTTTACGATAAGAGCCTAAATTAAAAAACACTTTCCCCATTATCATAATTAAATAGCCATTCAATTCCAAACTTATCTTTTAGAGAACCATAGCATTTGCTCCAGAAGGTTTCTTGAAGCTCCATGACTACCGTACCGCCTTCTTTCAGTTGGTTAAAATAAGTGTTAATCTTATCCAAGTCTTTATTAACAATAGCTAGACTTATGTTATTACCTGCTGCAAACGGCATACCAGGGAAAACATCAGAAAACATTACGTTGCTTCCATCAATATTAAGCCTTGTATGCATGACCAAGCCTTTTGCTTCTTCTGGAAGGGCATAGTCTGGGTGCTGCGGCGCTTCCCCAAACGTCATAATTTTCGGCTTTTCTAAGCCAAATACCTCCGCGTAAAATTCTGCTGCCTCTCGACAGTTCCCGTTAAAATTAAGATATACATCAACAGACATGTGTGATAACCCCTTTTGTGTAAAATTTAAACTTCGGTAATTGTACCATTTCCTGGGCCAATTTCAAATTCCCCCCAACACCAACCTCCGTACCTGACTCTGATAAATAATTTAGTCTCCGAGCGAATACAATTTACAATCATCCGATTTTGAATTTACAGAAAGAGGGTAACGTGTGATGAAATTCAAAATACACCGTTGTAATTGCCGAAAACTATGGTCTGTTCAAACGCGAAAAATAAAGTTTACCGCATTTTCCCTTCTCCTAGATGGAAGTTGGGGCACAGAATTGAAACCCCATCGGAAATATAACCCCAAAGGATTTGTAACGACAAACGGTAAACAAGATTTAACTGTTAATCCAACAGCTGAAGAAGTAGAGAAATTTGAAAAAGTGGCAAAACTGATTTATGACAAAAAGAATGTTAAATTTAACGTGCACCAAGGCAAATCTTTATTCTTCGCCGAAGATGGCACATGTTATTTACTAAAAAAATTGTAACTAACTACTAAACTATCAATAATTAAAATGCTTCTGAACAAATTCTCCAATTTCATCAATCGCCTGTTGACCTTCTGGTATCGCAAACGTTTGAAAAACATGCCACATGTCGTCCCATACTTTAAAGGTTACTTCCACACCCGCTTCACGTGCACGATCGACTAATCGGGCTGAATCACTTAAGAGGATTTCATCGTTACCTACATGAATCAACATCGATGGAAGACCAGACAAATCCGCATAAATGGGTGATACAAGTGGATGACTGAGATCCAAATCCCTGGTATATAAAGTTGGTATCGCTCGGGTTGCATCTGGTGATAACCATGGATCAACGTCGGCTCTAGTTTCCATTGATTCACCGGTACCTTTCAAATCTGTCCACGGAGACAATAGTACTGCCAAAACTGGCAAGGCCTCATCCTCACCTTTTAATGAAAGGAGGGTAGCAAGCGTTAGACCGCCGCCAGCCGAATCGCCGCCGATAATAATATTATCAGGTGCAATACCGGAGGAAATCAACCAGCGATATACTTTGACAGCATCCTCAATCGCAGCTGGAAATGGGTTTTCTGGTGCAAGTCGATATTCAGGAACTAAAACCCGTGCGGCTGTTGACCGTGATAGTTTCGAAGCCAGGTATCGATGAGTGTTGCAGCTTCCCATTATGTATGCTCCACCATGAAGATAAAGAAACACTCGATCTTTGACAGCATTAGGTGCGATGACCCATTCTGCCGGGATGTCCTCAATCTTTGTTTTCTCTACAATGATATCCGGTGCCACAGTGGTTAAGGAGGATAGTGATTCTAATCCCTGCCTAGCTATTTCAATGTCCGTTCCTGCTGTTTGGGTTGCTTTTGCCGTCATTAAATATTGTCTAACTAGTAAACTTTCTTGACTTGCCATGACGAATTTCCCCTTTCGAACTAAAATGTAAGCGAGTACATATAGGTATTTCTCTATGATTCTTTAATTCCCTCCATAATTTTACAACAATTTTATGAACGAAAACCCCTGCACCAAAAATGCAGGGGCCTTAGAACGTTATCGAGGCGTGATTGGCTTTACAGTAATAGCAGGGGAGCTAGTCGAAATAATACATCCTTCTAAATGATCGGGATTTAATATGCCTAAATTAACAGCGGCTTTGATTTTAACATCGTCCGGTTTTTTCACGACTTGGATGAGCTCATTCAACTGTAATTCTTCTAATCTTTTAATGGTTTCAGCTTCATCATATTTTTCAGTTTTGCGAATTTGCCTTTGGAGTTTATAGCCACTAATGGTAATTTCACCTTTGTGTTCAGTACCGACTAGATTATTAAAGTAATTTTGAAAAGCATCCTTTAATGAATTCATTTCCATCTCTATTTCTTTTTTCTGCTTATTCAACTCGTAATACTTCACCAACATTTCACCCGTAATTAAATTCCCCATTTGTACCCTCCTCTAGCTGCGAACATATATTCCTATTTTATGATTTACCTCTTCAAAAAAGAACCTGAAAACTGGTTGAAGCAAAAAAGATTTGCTTTCTTGTTTAGTTAATGGCAAGCTATATAAAGAGTAAAAACTTCATTGGAAAGAATTAAATAGGTGATTAACATGATTGAGGTAAAAACATCCAAGCTTAGTGATGGGGAATTAAATAGAGGGGTATTTGCGACGCAGGATATTGCAAAAGGGGAGCTGATTCATGAAGCGCCCGTTATTCCTTATCCAAATGAGGAGCATGTTCATATTGAAAAAACGCTCCTTGCTGATTATGCGTTTGAATATGGAATCAACCACACCGCACTTCTCTTAGGGTATGGAATGCTATTTAACCATTCGTATGAGCCTAATGCTACATATGAAATTAATTTTCCAAACCACACGTTCGATTTTTACGCATACAAAGATATCAAAGCAGGGGAAGAAATCCTGATCAACTATAATGGGGAAGAGGATAATAATGACCCGCTTTGGTTCAATAAAGATGAATCTGAAAATGAAGAAAAGGATAGATTATAGCAGCTTGCTGCTAAATCTATCCTTTTTTCTTTGCTAAATATATCAGTCAGTTAACCTAAATAATACTGGAATAATCATAGGACTTTAGAAATAAGATGTCTTTGGGCATGTTTATTTTTACCTAAGTGATTGCCAGTATGCCGCTATTATTACCAAGAAGGGCAATCCCCTAGGAAACAAAAAAAGGGGTGAAAGCTTGAAAAGGATTATCGGTTTGGGTTTATTCATTTTAATGATTAGTTTATTGAGTGCTTGTAGTGATGATGAATCCTCAAAAGAACCCGCAAGCAAACCTGCTAGTGAAACATCTAGCGAAACAACTAGTGAACCTGCTACAGCATCTGCAGGAGATGACATTTTTCAAAAAAGCTGCATCACATGCCATAGTTCCGGCGACATTACAGGTGGTCAAGTAAAACTAGATTCAGCGAAGATCCATGCCGATTTTCAAAAGAAAGAAGAGCTTTTAGGTTTTGTCCAAAAGAATATGCCTAAGTCTGCACCAGGTTCATTATCGAAGGAACAATATGATGCTGTGGTAAATTATCTATGGGATCAAAAGCAATAGTGCCTAAATCGTAAATAAACGTGATAGTCCGGGGCTCTTCCGGACTATTTTGTTTTGATTCGATGAATCAGACGCTTTCGGGCCACTAAAATTTCAATTATTCGAAATATCTGTTATTATTAAGTTCAGAAAATGGACATTCACTTACTAGCAATGTTGCAAAATTGGATGGAACGATGGATATTTATAGTATTGCCTGATGGCTAGAGAAATCCCTTTTGCAATATTAGTGGCCATTGTGTAAATAAGATGAAGGTTTGTGGATAGTAGAGAACATTCTAATGTTGGATCATTTTCCAACACAACCCCCATAATACTGCAGTCTCCAATCGGGGGAAGTCTTTTTCCTAAACCGGCCCCAGGCAGGATAGACCGGTCACGAACCACGATGGAATTAACGATACTTTCTGATCCTAGAACACTATCGATGGCAATAACAAAACTATTCTGGGGCAGGGTAATCTGTGATACCTTTGGGACAAGTGTTAGTGAATCTAAGGGTGTCTGAAGATTTCCGACTACTGTTAAATGTTGGGGATAAAGATTATGAAGCAAGGTACCAACAAATGGACCTAGACTGTCACCATTTATTACATTTGAACCTATTCCAATCACGAAAATACGTTCTGTTCCTTCTGGAATGATAGAATGTAAGCTGTCGCGAATAAATAATGGTGCTAGCTTATGATTAAAAGGAATGATTTTTTCATACAAATCCAGCCTAACGTTCAAAGCGTTCATCTTTATTTCCCCCAAGCCTCAATATGCAAATTAGTAAACTAACAAATTTCGTAGTTGTCTGATAATATTTAAATATTCTGCATTTATTAAAATTATCCTTCCATATTATTTTTAAAATCAAGGAGGAATTTACGTATGATTTTTCAAAGAGCAACGATAAATGAACTGGGGTCGTTAACGGAGTTGTTTGATCTATATCGGGTCTTTTATGAGCAAAAGTCTGATTTGGAGGGTGCGCAAGAGTTTTTAAAAGCTAGATTAGTGAACGAAGAATCGATTGTTTTTTTGGCGGTTGAAGGGAGCAATCCTGTTGGTTTTGTTCAGTTGTATCCAACCTTTTCGTCTGTAAGTATGAAGCGGTCATGGGTACTAAATGATTTGTATGTGAAGGAACAATACCGTGGAAAGGGTGCTGGAGAACAATTAATACATAAGGCGATTCAGTTTGCAAAGGAAACAGGAGCAAAAGGCATTCTGCTGGAGACAGGTAAGGAAAATCACAATGCGCAGCGACTTTATGAAAAAGTAGGATTTGAAAAAGAGTCCAATTATTTTTATTATTATTCCATTTAAAAAAGGATGCTTGCGGCAGCATCCTTTTCGTGTGTGGTCATCCTATTGGAGACGAGAAATTGTCTCTTTATCACATATCACAAAAAGCTGAGCATCTTCAGGAATCCGACTATCTAGCTTTTGGTTTATATGAAGGTCACCCCGGTCTGCTACAAGGGTTGCACCTTTATTAAGAAGGTCTACAAAGGCATCTCGATAGGTATTCCATTCAGGTCGTGTAGGAATTTCATACATGGATTCCCCATATTGAATGCTCATTAATTCTGAATACATATGAGTGACACCATGGGAAAATAAAGATCTTACCGCAGCGTGTGAGATCATTTCTTGAGTAGGAATAAACTCATCGACATTTACATGCTCAAATAACCGGATATGCTTTTGATTAATCACCTCGGCAGTGACATGAATAGATTTATGTAAATTTTTTTCAATAGTAGTAATGGCCGTTGCTATTAATAATGTTTTTCCGTCCACAAGTACGGGATCTGTAGTTGCATAATTCTCCTGAGTGATTTGGTCGGCAAAAATAATCACTCCTGTGGCCTTCGGTAAATTCGCATTAAGGAGGGTTTCTTCATCAGTAGCATCACCGCGAACATAATATAGCCGCTTCTCCATCAATGGAGCCTTTTCTAAATCATCAATAATAACAATTTCTATTTTTTTATCAGATTTTAATATTTCTTCAATGGCTAATTTAGATTTTGCACTCCAACCAATCAAGATAATATGATTTTTACCAGTATATTTCATTTTGCCGCCAACTTTCATTTTATCAATTAGATAGATCGAATTGATGACTTTTCCAATTAATACACTGACAAGTCCGATTCCAGTGATATACAGGAAGATGGTATACACTTTACCAGCATGGGTAACGGGGGCATAGTCTCCAAATCCTACAGTTGCCAGTGTGGTCAAAACCCAATAAATAGCGGTAATATATGTTTTAAATGTTTTCGGTTCAATTATAAAAATTCCTAAGGCTGCCATTAGTATATACAAAAGGACAAATGGAATAAAAATTTTATCCCGAACCTTTATTAAATGATAAAGCATTTTTTTCATTTTCATCCCCATATACATCCAACCTTATCTATATCAAGTAAATATGATTTATATTTCCCCATTTTTGTAAGTTCATGAAATGACACCAGATTTTTTGACTATTTTTTTCCATAAAAAAAGGAAAGTGGCCGAACCACTTTCTTAAAGAAGGAAAACTTTTATGGGTTAGTACATCATATGTAGAAGCATGGACGTGCATGTAGTAAACCTGTCCATATTGAAAAAATATTTTTAATAAAGAGTGCCTATTTTTATTAAAAGGATTAACAAATTTTTTGAATAAGCCCGATTGAGTTATTTTTGGGTGAGTTAACTAAGGAAGAAACTTCGTACGTTTCCATTAGGCTTTCATCGAATGGGACGAGTAGTTTGTTTAAATCTTTGGGATTAGACACGGATGGGTCCAGCCAGATTTTCTCATCGTCTGGCTTCAAAATAACAGGCATCCGATCATGAATATCTTTCATAAGATCATTGGGTCCAGTGGTGATGACAGAACAAGTATAGAGTGTTTTTCCTTCGGGCGATTTCCAAGCTTCCCAAATACCAGCCATCGCAAACAAATCATCAGACTTTAGTTTAATCCGCATCGGTGTTTTGCTTTTGTCCTCATGCCGCTTCCATTCATAAAAGCTGTCAGCAAGGACTAGACAGCGCTTTTTTTTGAAGGCGTTTTTAAAGCTGGGCTTTTCAGCTAATGTTTCTGCTCTGGCGTTTATCATTTTATGGCCAATGGCAGGATCTTTTGCCCAAGGCGGAACCAAGCCCCATTTTAAAAATCCCATCCGATTAGACTTCCCATCATTTATGACAGCAAGGACGGCTTGGGATGGAGCAATGTTAAAACTGGGCTCATAATTTTCTTGTTCAATAAAGGCTTGAATATCGAAACGATCAATGATTTCTTCGAACGTTGCTGTTAATGTGAATCGGCCGCACATACAAGGTTCACCTCACAATTTGGTTGCTTATATTGTAGCAAACATCATTGGATGAAGGAATAAAAAGGAGACCTCCAAGTTTTATTGGCGGTCTCCTTATTAAAATTAATGGGATCTACGTGCAAAATCGACAAAGCGAAACTTATCGGGACGATGCCTTGATTCGGTGTATTGAAAGAGGGTAGCATCATCTAAATAAACGTAGTTTTTAATAACGACAATATTATGAAAACCTTCAAGGTCTAATAGGGCTCGATCTTCTAGTGAAGGTTCCTCCACGACAATTTCCTTTTTGGCAAAGCTAATTGTCAGGTTCAATTCATTTTCGATGTATTGATAAATTGAATCAGCACAAATTTCCTCTGTTAGCGAAGGAACGTATTTTTTTGCTAAGAAGTCTTTATCCAAGATAATTTTCTCGCCGCCCATTTCCCTTGTCCGAATGACTTTCCACACAAGGTCTTTACTGCCGAGTTGAAGCTGCTGTCTGACTAAGCCATCGGGCTTTATTAATTCCATTTCATTCACAATCGTTTTCGGTTTACTGCCCATTTTATTGGCAAGTTCTTTAAAGCTTACTAGCCCCGAAACAGGAAAATCAAATTTGCTAATGTCGATTACAATCGAACCTTTACCTCTAACTTTTTGGATATAGCCATTTTGTGAAAGCAAATTTAACGCCTTCCGTATTGTTTCCCTGGATGTTTCGAATTGGTCTTTTAATTCGTTTTCAGAGGGGAGAAGTGTTTGGGGCGGGATTTCGCCGCTTTTAATTTGCTCGACAATGATGTTATAGATTGTTAGATACTTGTTCGTCATAATGACAACTCCGTTCATCTTTTCAGGTAATACACAATCGACTCATATGGCCGTAATAAGATTTCCTGGCTTAAAGAAGTCGAATCCTCATAATTAGAGAGTAACATCTCACTATCATCCACTTCAAGATGTAAATGAGCTGGGAGGATGAAGGAATGCTCTTTGCCATAAAAATTATTGATGACAAGTAATTGTTCCATATCACTTGTTCTTAAATAAGCAAATACAGAATCATCCTGATTGGAAATCGGCTGATATTCTCCATCCGTGATTACATCATATTCTTTTCGCAATTGAATCAGTTTTTGATAATGGAAAAAGATAGAGTTTGAATCTTTGAGTGCCTTTTCCGCATTGATTTCCTGATAATTACGCGCTGTTTGGATCCATGGAGTTCCATTTGTGAACCCTGCATGCTCAGCTGCATTCCACTGGACAGGTGTTCTTGAATTATCACGGGATTTTTGTTTTAGGATTTCAATAATCCCATGCTCATCCATGCCTTCGTTTTTCTTGATGTTAAAAATGTTTAAAGATTCAACATCCCGGTATTCATCAATCGAGTTAAAGTTTGGATTGGTCATCCCAAATTCTTCGCCTTGATAAATATAAGGAGTTCCTTGGAGCATATGAAGGGCAGTTGCCAGCATTTTCGCCGACTCTTTAAGATAATTTTGATCATCTCCAAAACGGGAAACAACCCGTGGTTGGTCATGATTACACCAGAAGAGGGCGTTCCAGCCGCCACCTTGATTCATTCCCACTTGCCAGTCAGATAAAATTTGTTTTAAAGAATGAAAGTCAAAGTCGGCCCTCGTCCATTTATCACCATTTGGATAGTCGACCTTCAAATGATGGAAGCTAAAGGTCATGTTTAACTCTTCTTGTGTAGGGTTGGTGTATTTAATGCAATTATCGATCGATGTTGACGACATTTCACCGACCGTCATAATGTCATATTTGGAAAAAACCTGTTCGTTCATCTCATGTAAAAATTGATGTATTTTTGGTCCATCCGTATAGAATTTACGGCCATCACTGTCATCCTGAGGGAAGCTTTGGTCTTTGGAAATTAAATTGATTACATCGAGACGGAAACCATCGACACCCTTTTTTAACCAAAAGTGCATCATTTCGTATAGGGCATTGCGAACTTTTTCATTTTCCCAGTTAAGGTCTGCTTGGGTAACATCGAATAAATGAAGGTAATACTGTTCGGTGTTCTCATCATATTCCCATGCCGAACCACCAAATTTTGATTCCCAGTTCGTTGGCGCATGGCCGTTCTTGCCATCTTTCCAGATGTAAAAGTCACGATAGGGGTTATCCTTCGAGCTTCGTGCTTGTTTAAACCACTCATGCTCTGTTGATGTGTGATTGATGACGATATCCATAATGATTTTTAAGCCGCGTTTGTGGGCTTCTGCTAATAAGCAGTCAAAGTCTTCCATCGTTCCATATTCTTCATGAATCGAGTAGTAATCGCTGATATCATAGCCATTATCCCGTTGTGGAGATTTATAGATAGGGGTAAGCCAAAGGACTTCCACACCTAATTGTTTTAGATAGTCTAATTTTTCAATGATGCCTTGAATATCGCCGGTACCATTTCCGGTCGTATCATTAAAGCTTTTCGGATAAATTTGATAAACGACTGCTTTTTTCCACCAGTCTGTTGTCATTTTCCAACACCTGCCTATAAGTATTCTAATGAGGAAAAGGAGGGAGTATGTCTCCCTCCCAACTATGTGATTTTGCTGTTATTTTTTAAAAGAAAATTTATTCATGCGTGTTTTCGCAAATACCATCGTTAGGATGAATGGAACGACAATTGCTACTACCATGGCAATTGCAAACATTGCCATATGCTGCGCCTGGATGGAAAGGAATCCTGGAATACCACCGACACCGATTGAGTTGGCCATAACGTGACTGGCAACGGAGACAACACCTGCAATCATGGAACCAATCATTGCTGCAAGGAATGGGAAGCCATACTTTAAGTTAATACCGAACATTGCCGGCTCTGTTACTCCTAAGTAACAAGAGATAGCTGCTGGAATCGAAACTTGTTTTTCTTCTTCATCTTTACGATTAATAAAGATCATCGCAAGAACTGCAGAACCTTGAGCAATATTAGATAGAGCAATCATTGGCCATAAGTTTGTACCGCCAAGTTCACTCATTAATTGTAAGTCAATCGCATTTGTCATATGGTGTAAACCTGTGATAACAAGTGGGGCATAAGCAAATCCAAAGATTGCTGCAAAAATCCAGCCAAATGCTGAGGTTAAGCTAGAATACACAACATGAGAAATTCCAGAACCGATGCTCCAGCCAAGAGGGCCTAATACTGTATGAGCAATTAAAACTGTTGGGATTAACGCTAAGAATGGAACGACAATCATTGAAATTGAATTTGGTACAATTTTACGTAATCGAGTTTCTAAGAATGCAAGTACTAATCCGGCTAAAATGGCAGGGATTACTTGTGCTTGATATCCAATCATTTTAATTTTCGCAAATCCGAAATCCCAGAAAGGAATTTCTTTCGCATCCGCTACACCGTAAGCATTAAGCAATTGCGGAGATACCAGTGTAATACCAAGGACGATCCCAAGGATTTGTGAACCACCCATTTTTTTCGTAACCGACCAGGTAATGCCGACTGGAAGGAAGTGGAAGACTGCTTCACCAATCAACCATAGGAAAGCATGAACACCCGCCCAGAACTGAGAAACCTCGATAATTGATTTTGTTCCACCATCTAGTAATTTGATATCCCCGATGATGTTTCTAAAGCCAAGGATTAAACCACCTACAACTAGGGCTGGGATTAAAGGTGTGAAGATCTCAGCAAGGTGGGCCATCATGCGTTGCAGCCAATTCATATTTTGTTGTGCTGCTACTTTTGCTTCTTCTTTAGAAGTGCCATCCACACCAGCAATTTTGACAAATTCATTATAAAAGCTAGATACTTCGTTCCCAATGATGACTTGGAATTGTCCAGCTTGGGTAAATGTACCTTTTACAAGTTTAATGGATTCGATTTCTTTAACATCGGCTTTGCTTGGATCGTTTAAAACAAAGCGCATTCTTGTCACACAATGAGTGACCGCAGCAATGTTCTCCTTACCGCCAATGTGCTTTAATAGATCTTTTGATGGATCTTTGTAGTTCGACATTTTTCTTTCCCCCTGTTTAAATGGGTAAAACCCCATTTTCTATCTTCTATTTTTTCTCACTCTCTATACAAGTTGTGGGTGCGTTTTCAGTAAAACATCGTATCTTGTATATACAAGTTGTGATTACGTTTTCATTCTAACTTGTATATACATGTATGTCAACTATGAATTAAATTGTTTTACCAAATACAAATAATGGGAATAAATCGTGAAATTCATGTTTTTATCATAAAAGGGAATTTCTTGATTTTACCTGTGCCTTTTGTATCACTTTTTCACTTTAAAGCAATAATGATTGATAGAATTTTTAGAAAATGGTAATATAAAGATGTTTAAATTCTTCTGAGTTTAGACCTCCTAATTAGGGACTTGGCATAGACCACCAAGTTCTCATTTAAACCTTTGAATTCATTCAAAGGTTCTTTTTTTTATTAGGCTGTTTTCGGAATAATTGTTGTTTTTGAAACCAAAAATCTACAGAAGGAATTATAATTCGGACATGATTACCTTTGAAATCACGAATGGCGTCCGAAGATGACCGATGTTCGGACATGATTACCGTTGAAATTACGAAAGATGTCCGAAGACAACCGATGTTCGGACATGATTGCAGCTGAAATCACGAAAGATGTCCGAAGATGACCGATGTTCGGACATGATTGCTTTTGAAATCACGAAAGATGTCCGAAGACGACGATGTTCGGACATGATTGCTTTTGAAATCACGAAAGATGTCCGAAGACGAATCGATGTTCGGACACGATTGCCGTTGAAATCACGAAAGATGTCCGAAGATGACCGATGTTCGGACATGATTACCTTTGAAATTACGAAAGATGTCCGAAGACAACCGATGTTCGGACATGATTGCCGCTGAAATCACGAAAGATGTCCGAAGACGACCGATGTTCGGACATGATTGCTTTTGAATTCACGAAAGATGTCCTAATCGGCCACGAATCGAACACAGCAACTAAGTTACGATAAGAGCCTTTAATAAAAATCATGATTCCTGGGTACTTTGGTAGTATATGAAAGGCGTAGGAGGCAAACAGCCATTGGAATTTAATACAATTAGTAAATGGGATGCACAGTTATGGAATAACCAGATAAGCCCTATTTACCACAAAGCATTCGATGGAAAGGGAGCAAAGCCGGAGAAAATCATACGCAATATGTTTTGCAAACAACTTTGTTACTTACATATCGGAATAGTGGAGAATCAGATAGTGGCCATGGCAGTAACCGGTAAACTGGAAGGGACCGATGCTTTAATCATTGATTATCTTGCTGTCGATTCAAAGTGGCAGCATCGCGGGTTTGGCATGCAAATGATGCGGTATATTCAAGATTGGGCACTGACCAAAGGAAATGCGAAAAGTATGGTGATTGAAGTAGAATCTGAAGAGACATCCGAAACACTAGCCAGAAACCAATTCTGGAAAAAGTGCGGCTTCATAATGACAGAATACATACACCATTACATCTGGGTCCCCGAATCCTATCGTGCTATGTATTTAATATTGGTGCCTGACACCAATATACCTAAACACGGTGAGGAACTGTTTAAGTATATTGAAAGGTTCCATAAGGCATCGTATCAAGGGGCATAATCCGGAAGGGTAAAATAATTTTTTTGTTAGGCAGGTCTTTTTGCGGACTGTGTAGTAAATAATACTGAGGTTTTCATTGAAAGGGGAGTATCTATGAAGGGGCAAGCGACACCTTATTTAATGTTTGATGGGAAGGCAAAGGAAGCATTACATTATTACAGAGAAGTATTCGGCGGGGAGATATCTAATCTTCAAAGTTATGGCGAGGCGGATTATCCTACGCCTCCAGAGGCACATGATCGTATTATTCATGCCCAATTTAAATGTGGTGATTTATTCTTAATGGTTTCGGACGCATTTCCCGGTAATTCCGTAGTGGTTGGAAATAATATTTCCTTAACGCTTGAATTTGAAAGTGAAGAAGAAATCCAAAAAATTTATGATGCTTTGAGTCAAAACGGTCAAGTATTCATGGAATTGCAGGATACTTTTTGGGGAGCAAAATACGCGAAGGTCAAAGATGCCTATGGTGTAATTTGGGATTTAAATCATACAAAATCTTAATAAAATAAAGAGAGAGGAGGCTGGATTTCTTCGCCTCCTCTCTTTACATATAAAGACCCGCTAAGAAAATTCCCAGTGATTTTTTGTACATATCAGCAAACATGGACAAGGGAAGAGGATTAATTCCACGCCCGAGCTCAATTGTAAAGCCTGTTCGCTGCCAGTCTTGTATAAACCAGTCCTTGTAACCTGCGTAACTGGCAATCGTTTTCACCGGTTCATACCCACTGACGCGGCTAAATTCTTGGACGATCACCTCAGACTCAGCAGGCTCAAGATTTTCAAATCCCCAGTAGATGACCTCACCTTGTGTATGGAAGGCCAGCACTCGTGCAAAATCCCGCTCTTTTGTCAAATTTGCCATCGCAATGGCTTCGGGCTCTAACAATGGTTTTTCGCCCACATAGTCTCGTGGTCCAGGCTCATTTGGGTTCCGCGCTTTCTCTAATTCCCATCTAGCCGGGAATTGGTCATTAAGATCAACACCTCGAATATTTGCTTTCCATTCTGTAAAGTCGGTACTTCCTTTATTAAATTCAACCACTCTTGTTTGCCATTCTTCCTGATCAGGTGGTCCGTTTAAAACGAGGTCAACTCCATCTGGATTTACCATAGGGACGATGGATAAAGTACTTTGTTGGTATAGGGGAAACACATTTAATCCTCGGATCGGTTGATGATTTGTTAAGGATAATAGGTAATCATTTAAAAAAGTCATAATCGCCATGGAAGTAATCCATTCATTGGCATGAAAGGAACCATTATAATGAACCTTTTTTTCACCTGTTCCAACCATGATCTCTGGAATGTCTCTTCCGAGAACGGTATTTCCGATGTTTGAAACTTGTATAAATGGATATATCTCTTTTAATCTGTTGATATCTTTTAGCAGATTGCTGTAATCATATTTTTGGCCACTTTGCACGATTCTCCAGTTAATCCTGGTTGGAACCTTTATGGTTTGGCCAGGACTGAGGTTTGAGGCGTCTAATTCAGGGTTAGTCAACTCCATTGCTTTAAGAGGGAGGTTCATCTGTTGAGCAATGCTCCATAAGGAATCTCCTTGTTGAATCTGATATTCTTTTGCAACAAAACCAGGAATCCATACCTGCTGGCCGACAGAAAGATTATTGGGATCTATCTTTGGGTTGGAATCATTAATGAGCTGTAAATCAACCTGAAACATCTGGCTGTAATGCCATAATGAATCTCCTTGTCTAACAACAATCTCCATTTATGCCCACCTGCTTTAAAAAAATTGTTTAATTATATCTATGCTTTAGGGAATAAAATATTAGTTAGAATTAAAGTGCCCAGGCGAACATTTAATCTAAAAATCTTTCCTTCCATTCAGGCAATGGAAGCATACAGCTATCTTTTTTTCCAAACCATTTGTATCGATTGTTTGCCACAATATCATAAAGAAAGTCCCTTGAAAAAGGAGGGAGGAACCGAAGGATCGTTAATAAGGGCCATGCACTACCTAGCTTACTACAAACCCGGAGTGCTGCACTTGATTTGACATAGACTTTGTCGTTTTCTAGGAGGACGAAACTCTTTAAATCATTGTTCAAGCCATGCTTTTTTAAAATTGACTTGCCCGTCTCGCTTTGGAGAGAAGCAAACTTGAATAAGCCAATGGAATCTCTTTTTATTATAAATTGCACACTGTTGTTGCAAAGATTACAAACTCCATCAAATAAAATGATCTGTTCCAAAGTTTCACCACCTTTTTTCTTTGTATATGGTTTTCCTTATTTTAGCATATTTCTTAAACGGGTCGCTCCTTTAGGTATTTTGGTTTTTTTTACTATTAAAAATATTCTTGCAAAACGGGAAATCCATCCTATATATTGGAAAAGAGACCAAAATTATCTAATCATCTTCATTTGTACAGAGATAGAAGGGGGTGGAGGTATGGACTTTAATGATGGTTTTGAAATCTTTGATATTATGTTTATCATTATCCCTATTTTTATTGTTCTTGTGGCTGGCTTCATTTTGTTTACGTTTATTAAAGGGATTAAAATGTGGAGTCATAATAATAAACAACCACGCTTGACAGTGGTTGCGGTTGTTGTCTCGAAAAGATTACAAGTGAGTGGAGGCGGGGGTGATCATTCTTCCAGTACATTGTACTATGCCACATTTCAAGTTGAAAGTGGTGACCGGATGGAATTCACTGTGGGCGGTCGGGAATATGGCCTGCTGGCAGAAGGCCATTTCGGCGAGCTACATTTCCAAGGCACAAGATACCATGGATTTACACGAAACCAAGCAGGGGTATAGGAAGCTTAAGGTAACCAAAAAAAGAACAAACAAGAGAAACCAAAAACCAATGGTTTCTCCATTTTTTAGAGGCAGTGTCCATTGGATACGGACAAATATCCACAGTGTCCACAACTGGTGACTGACACCAAATAACGACACCATTTAAAGACATAAAAGGAATTTGATTTCCAGGCAAATTTTCTTTAGAAATTAGGATAGTATGTTTTTTTCTACGATTTTTATGGTATTATGGAATGTGTTCGACATTTTCAAGCTAGTATTCTAGGAAAATACAAATTGTTTATAGGAGGGAACTTACATGAATAATATAATAAAAAAAGCTCCCTACTTACTTTTCTTGCTGGTCATTCCCGCTTTGGCCAAGATATATGAATTATTAAATTCCCGTTCACATAGATCTATCGATATTAGTACTTCTATTGACCATGCAATTCCGTTTTTGTCAGTGTTTATCATTCCTTATATCATCTGGTATGCATACATCTTAGGCTATCTTGTATATTTTTGTTTTAAGGACACAAAAGTATACCTGAAGACGTTAATATTAATTGTTGTGGGAGAGTTAATTTGTTTTGTTATATATTTCTTTTTCCAAACAACAGTTCCAAGACCAACCATTGTAGGGGATAATTTCTTTAATAATCTTGTTCAATGGATATATGCACATGATCGTCCTTTTAATTGTTTCCCAAGTATCCATGTGCTTACAACATTTACTATCATGCTTGCTTCACTTCATATAAAAAATAAACATGTTATTCATCATTTATGTATCCATATTGTTGGGACGTTAATTATCATTTCAACGTTGTTTGTTAAGCAGCATGTCATTTTCGATATGATTGGATCCATGTTCCTTGTTACATTCCTGTATGGGATTGCATTCGAATTATTGTCATTTAACCATAAACCAGAAACAGCCTTCGCGAAAGAAAAATAGTTTATCAATTTCATATGGAATATATTCCTAATAAAAAGAGTGTCTCTTGACACTCTGTTTTTTTTGAAAAAAAGCTTGTTCACTAATCATCCATTCGAACACTATTGGTACGAAATTAAGTCATATGGATAGTTTTTATATGTTGAAGATTAATAAAGACCGGATCTTCTTTTGCACCAATTAATTCCACGAAATTGTCCTTAATCCCTTTTATCTTTCCAATAACATTTTCATTCTCCCCGATATTAAAGACGATCAATTCCCCAGTCAACTTTTCAATTTGAACTTCAAATGATCTGGCAAAGGTGATATTACTTGGATTCACAGGCAGATTTGCGTTGCTTAAGCCGTATGGACGCTGATTGTTTGTGTATGGAATTAACCACTTTAAATGATTAAGGGAGATAAACATGGTTTTGTAGATTGGCGAGTAGAATACAAAATAATTATTCATAATACTAATGATATAACCATGTAGTGCCTGGTTACTTGTAACATAAATTTCTGTAAAGATCCCTTTGGCAGCTGTTAATGTTTTTCTCAATGAGATTTCTTCGTTATTATTATAAATAGGTGTGGAACCTTCATTAATTGAAATTTCATCAAATGCATCAATTTCATCCTGCCTTAAATATCTCCAGTTTTGGCAATGGATAGCAGGGACGTACAGATAGTCATATCCGTTAAAGATGACCCATAAATCGCTGCCTACATCAATAAGTAATCCTTTAATTAATTTCTTGCCTGAAATCTCAAGTTTTATATATTTTCCGATATTATCTTTCAACTTCATTTACTCACATCCTTTCTTTTGTATTCCCATTACAAATAGAGGAGGGCTGAAAAGTCGATTTCACCTAAACAAGAGATATTTTGATAAAAACTGCCCAGCTCATATTTGTATGGTGTTTTGGGGATATTTACAGGGGAAATTCGGGGAAAAGACAAATACCGCTAATCATTTTAAAATAAGCAATTCAATATATTAGAATCTGGCTGTTCGATTGTTTCGGTTCGGCCATCCTGCAAAAGGGAAAGCTCTTTGGTTGTCACTAGGTAATGGATCCCCAGCAAAACGCACTACCTTCTGCTCTTGCTCTTTTTGTTTCCATAAATTTTGAGCATTGTTTGTAGACGTAGCTTCTACCGTTTTTGTATTTTCTGTTTTCTTCGTTGCTTCGTTTGCTGTAGTGACAGTTGATGTCTCCTGTTTTTTCGCTGTTTTTTTATCACTCATCTGTATTTTAAACGGTGGTGCTGGTGTATTATCTGTTTGAATGGTTGCTGATTCTTTTACAGAGTTCATTTCCTTTTGCTGATTATTTCCTTTTGTGTTGCTCAACTTAACTTCTTCAGTCTTTGCATTTAAAGTGTCTATTTCATCTTTTGATTTCTGTTTATCAGTAGATTTTTTTGACTTAAAGATATTAGTAAAGACTTCATTCTTGGATTGAACCATTGTAGATTCAATTTTAATTGGCTGTGACCAAATCATTGTGTTATTAGATTCGCTGTTATCCATTTTAACAGAAACCTCTTGCAGCTTTTCACTTTTTTCCACTTGTGATGAAGATTTAACGGAGTTGCTGCTGTCTTCCTTTGAGAACACGTCTAAATTACTTACTGTAATGTTTTCACTTTTTTTGGATGATGAAGATGATTTATTCTTAGATTTGTTATCACTTCTTTTGGATGTTGAAGATGATGAAGATGATGAATCAGATTTATTTTTAGATTTGTTATTACTTTTTTTGGACGATGAAGAGGATGAAGATGATGAATCAGATTTATTTTTAGATTTGGTATTACTCCTTTTAGATGATGAAGAGGATGAAGATGATGAATCAGATTTATTTTTAGATTTGGTATCACTCCCTTTAGATGATGAAGATGATGAAGACGATGAAGACGATGAAGATGATGAAGATGATGAAGATGACGAATCAGATTTATTCTTAGAATTGTTATCACTTTTTTTGGATGATGAATCAGATTTATTCTTAGAATTGTTATCACTTTTATTGTTATCATTTTTAGAATTGCTTTGGGAACTTGCATTATTTGATTCATTGTTTGTTGCTTCCTGATTAACGTACCCTTTTAAAATGTTAGTAATTTGGTTTAATTTAATTAAGATTTTTTCTTCTCCATTTATAAGTGTTGCAAAATCTTCATCCACCTGGCTCATTATGCCATTAAAATTTTGTTTATTTACGCACAGAATGGAAATCCAAGAATTTTTAAAGGAATTTAACACCTCAGTTAAACTTTGTGTTCTTAAAAAATTGGTTGTTGTTTCTTCACTCTGAAATAGTTTTGTATTTTTTGTGATGGCTTGAATCTGTTCAAAACTATAATAAAAGACATAATTATTTTCATCTTCCATTATGATGTGATCTCTCTCTACACCAATCAATTTACCAGTAACCATTTCTTCACCTATATATAGATTTACATTGTAGCCTAATAATAAATCCAATGAAGATGAGATTTTATCTAAACCCATTAAAAGTCCTCCCTAGAAATAACCATTTCGCTTCTCCTAAAGAGAAGCGAGATGGTTGTTATTTATCCTTCTTTTGTTTGCCTGAGCCACTCCGATTCTCCTGTTGACCTTGATTTTCAGCCTCTTCTTCAGGCTTTTCGACCTTTAATCCGTAGCTAATATTTCGAATGTGGTAAATCGAGAGGCGGACGATTTCTTCTTTATTGATTAAAGAAACATAATCATTAGATACTTCACCCAATACACCATCTAATTTCTCTGGGCCACCACGATTAATTCTTACCCATTGGTACAATAAGCCCTTTAACATCCCCTGAAAATTTTCAGCCTGTTTATATTCGAATCCTTCAGGAACTTCAATATTGAACTCTAACTGATCCTTTGCATTCTCCGTTACGCTTTTAATATGATGTGTGCAGTAATATATAACACCATCATCTTCAGTAAGAAGAACTAGATGGTCATCATAGACATCCATTAATTTACCTATTCTTGATTCTGGACCACCACGATCAATCTTAACAATTTTACCCACTAAAGACTTCATCATGTCTCTATTCATAAAAATCTTTTCCTCCTTCAAATTAAATAAACATTTACACTGCATCTATATGTATCACGGTATGATGTTGTACTAATAAAGGAGCCTTTTTTTACTGTTTTAAGAAAAAATAGGCAAAAAAAAAGTATATGATTGAACTTCATATACTTTTTACATTTATAAAAGATGTTAATTCTTTCTTAAGATAGGTATTTCTTTTTTTAATAAAGTTAAAATAAACCTTTTTTTCTTGCTCTAAGGTTTCAGCTGTAGAGTTAATATATGGATCTAGACTCATGTGTGGTTTTAACGAATCCAATAAATCATTAATAATAGGTCTTTGGGCTTCCAGAGTAAAGTCGTTTTCCAAAATATTTATTAGGATATCATTATATAGGGTTCTAAAATGTGGAAAGTGAAAAAGTCGTGCGGAAAGTGTGTTGAATCCTGTTAAGGGAACATAGTCATAGTCAAGCTTTCTCCCATGGAGGTTTCTTCCCCAGGTCCCATCATAGTCCCAAGGAGAAATTTCATATAGACCTGTTTCACCATTTTTATACAATGCATAATTATGGATAAAACCATCATAATTCTGAACACATACCGCGCCAGAAACCCATCTTAAGTATTTCTCCACATCCAATACCTTTGGTATTTCTTTTTCAAATTCTTCATTACTTAGAGCATTAATCATCGCAATGAAGTTTTGTAATTCAACGATATTATCTTTATTACCATATTTTAATGTGTATCCTTGATCCAATCGTTTCTTTATTTCTTTTTTCTTTGTTAATAAGGAGAAATTTGCGCGATTATTGGTTGCATAAATTATTGCTCCATCGGGCAATTTTCTTTTTTCAAGAAGGAATTGATCAAACGATTCAATCTCTAAATAAATGCCCTTATTATATCCATTGATAGACAACAGAACATGCTGAGAATGAGGAGAAATGACCCCAATACGATCAAAGAAATCAAGCGATAATTTGTTTCTACATAATGATATATCTGAAAATTCTGCATTGAGGTGAATTTCATGAGCCCCATTGACCTTATAAGGTTTTTGAAAAACTATACGGTAGGATTTTTTTTTCTTATCCCTTATAACATTACCTCGATAGGCTATTTTAACACTAATACGATTTTCACCTATCTTTAATACCGCAGGTACTAACTCATCATTCCAAATGTCGTTATCCAATTTTTTTAACCACTTCGGATTAATTAAAATTTCATATTTTAACACTTGAATTCTCCTAAGTTACATTTTTTCTAGATATATGCATACACACTTTTGGATGTGTGTATAAACTAGAAAAAATATGAATCAAAAAATATATGATTGTCTATGTCAAATAGATGAAATCATCATAATCTGAAATAGAAAAGAAAAAATGTTTAGGAAAGTGGTGGAAAAATGGTACTAAAGCTTGATATTGAACATTTACTTTCACAAGCTAAAGAAAATGGGTTAGTTGGCTTTTTAGATAACAATCCTGTAGGTAAAAAAGAGAGCAGCAATAAGTCAACGTCAGTTAGTACAGGATCTAGCAGTGGAAGCACTGTTTGTAGCACAAGCGGAAGCACTGGTAGTAGCACATGCGACAGCACTGGCAGTGGCACCAGCGGAAGCACTGGCAGTAGCACCAGCGGAAACACTGGCAGTGGCACCAGCGGAAACACTGGTAGTGGCACCAGCGGAAACACTGGTAGTGGCACCAGCGGAAGCGGCAGCTCAAGCACCAGCGGTAGCTCAAGCAGCAGCGGTAGCTCAAGCAGCAGTGGTAGCTCAAGCAGCAGCGGTAGCTCAAGTAGCAGTAGCTCAAGCAGCAGCGGCAGCTCAAGCAGCAGTGGCAGCTCAAGCAGCAGTGGCAGCTCAAGCACTGGCAGCTCAAATAGTGGAAGTGGTAAAACACCAAAAGCGCCTAAAGCGCCTAAAGCACCTAAAGCTCAACAAGGTAGCAGCGGTAGCTCAAGCAGCAGTAGCAGCTCAGGCACTGGCAGCTCAAGCAGTGGCAGCTCAAGCACTGGCAGCTCAGGCACTGGCAGCTCAGGCACTGGCAGCTCAAGCACTGGCAGCTCAAGCACTGGCAGCTCAAGCACTGGCAGCTCAGGAAGTAGTGGCGGCTCAAGTAGTGGAAGTGGTAAAACACCAAAAGCGCCTAAAGCACCTAAAGCACCTAAAGCACAACAAGGCAGCTCAGGTAGCAGCGGAAGTTCTGGCAGCAGCGGAAGTTCTGGCAGCAGCAGCAGCTCTGGCAGCAGCAGCTCAAGCAGCGGAAGTTCAAGCAGTTCCGGAAGTTCTGGCAGCAGCAGCTCAAGCAGCGGAAGTTCAAGCAGTACCGGAAGTTCTGGCAGCAGCAGCTCAAGCAGCGGAAGTTCAAGCAGTTCCGGAAGTTCTGGCAGCGGAAGTTCAAGCAGTACCGGAAGTTCTGGCAGCAACAGCTCAAACAGCGGAAGTTCAAGCAGTACCGGAAGTTCTGGTAGCAGCAGCAGCAGCTCTGGCAGCAGCGGCAAATAAGGCAGCAGCGGAAGGTCTGCCGGTAGCGGTGGAAGAGGACCAAAAGGTTAAATGCATATTCATCAGGGACCGATACTTAAAGAGTATCGGTTTTATTTTTGATTAATTGATACATAAACAAAACAGAAAGCATTAGCCAAGATTCGTCTTTTTTTAATAGGTAAAAATCTAGGTCAATTTCTAAAAAAATTTCTAGTTAAATGCTGATTTATCGATATACGAGACATTCGTTTAGAACAAGCATTCATATTAGGACGTACTATGAAGCAAAGGACAAGATAAAAAACGGAAAATCATTAAGGAACCTTAAGTGAAGGGAGTAAATAAACTTTTATGTACCATCCATCGACGATAATTATCACCATCTTTGCTTTTATTCTGACAATGGTCCTGATCTTTATCCGTCCAAAAAATATGAACGAAGCAATCCCAGCTACATTAGGGGCCATTCTCGTCTTTCTAAGTGGAAGCGTTTCGATAGGAGATTTACTTGACATAAGTTCAAAAGTTACGGGAGCAGCCATTACCATTATTGCCACAATAGTTATGGCAATCGTACTTGAAAGTTTTGGCTTTTTCAGCTGGACAGCAGCATTAATGTTAAAAATCTCAAAAGGATCTGGAATTCGATTATTTTGGAATACCTTATTACTCTGCTTTTTGATGACTCTATTCTTTAACAACGATGGAAGTATTTTAATTACCACACCAATATTGATATTAATCTTAAATAATCTAAAGTTGAAATATCGGCAAAAAATCCCATTTCTATTAAGCGGTGCGTTAATCGCGACTGCCTCAAGTGCTCCAATAGGTGTTAGTAATATTGTTAATTTAATTGCTTTAAAAATCATCGGCATGGATTTGTACCTTCAAACGGAAATGATGTTTGTTCCAGGGATTCTAGGATTACTATTTTTAGCCTTTTTACTATTCCTAGTCTTCAAGAATGATATTCCGAATGAAATCCGTTTCCACTCCTACTCAATCCCACTCCAAAAAAACCGCCCCTACCATCCACTACAAATGGGGTCAGAAAAATTATTTAATCAACAAAAGAAACTTATGATCAATATGCTTATCTTCGTATTCCTTGTAAGGATCAGTCTTTTCGTGGCTTCGTTTCTTGGCATCTCAGTCTCTTTGGTTGCTGTCGGAGGATCAATCATCTTACTCATTTGGCGATGGATTCACTTAAAGATAAATCCAAAAGATGTTATGGGAAAAGTTCCGTGGCATATATTAATTTTCGCCTTTAGTATGTACGTCATCATCTATGGTTTACACAATATTGGATTATCGAATCTACTATTAAATTTTCTTAAACCAATCGTTAATGATAGTTTATTTCATGCTAGTTTAACGATGGGTTCCATTACTGCCTTACTTGCAAATATTTTTAACAATCACCCGGCCTTAATGATATCCACATTTGCATTAACAGATATGGGACTGACCCCTTTATTAACAAAAACCGTTTACTTATCAAACATCATAGGCAGTGATATAGGATCGTTAATTCTCCCAATCGGAACTCTTGCAACACTACTTTGGATGCATATATTAAAGAAAAATAAGATTAAAATCACTTGGATGCAATATATAAAAGTGACCATTGTTGTCATCCCCGCAACACTGATCTTCACCCTCATCAGCTTATATATATGGCTATTACTCGTATTTGCAGCATGATAAAAGAGGACTCATTATTCGATGAGTCCTCTTCACATATTAGAAATGTAATATACATTAATGCAATATCTTCTTCATTTATTAATAATAAGAAAAAAGATTCTTTTGGATTTAAGGATGTGAAGAGAGGTATGGTTAATTTGCATTTGACCAATCTAGATTTGGCAGAATATTTATTAAGTATTTATTACGAAGTAATCCAATTAAGTGAGGAGAGTGTAAGTAGCATCCCATTAAGTGATGGAATTCAAAATCGTGATAACTTAATTGCTTATCTAGCCCTTTTAGAACAAAATACTCTTGAATTAAGTCAACATTTGGAGAATCGAGGCTTTGCATCAATTAAACAATCACATACTCACGTTTTGTACACTTTTGAAAAAATATTAGAGAATTTGAAAGTTCCCACGATTTCTTCAAAAAAGATTTTCGTTCCCAGCCCAATAGAATCAGGGACCATTATGAAGAACCGCTCGGAGCTACTCCTCGGTAAAAAGAATACTCAACTACAATCGTCAATCATGGTAACCTTAGATGAGAAGATGGTGTTCAATCAAGCCTTATTAGAAGATTTATTATTAAATGGTATGAATATTGCACGAATTAACTGTGCACATGGTCATAAAGATGTATGGAAACAATTAATTGAAAATTTAAAAAGGGCAGAAAAAGGTTTAAAAGAAAAAGGGAAATATAATAACAAATCATGCAAAATATATATGGACTTAGCGGGTCCAAAAGTTCGCATCGGAAACCTCAACCATGTCAAAATAACCGTAAAGAAAGGGGACCATTTACGATTATACCTGAACTCAGAAAAGCTTGCTCATCCAGCAACAAATGAATATCCCGCAGGTGTCCCGATAACACTAGTGAAGGCTTTTCGGAATGTTCAAATCAGTGATCCAATTTTTATTGATGATGGAAAGATATCAGGAGTTGTTCAGAAAGTTACAAAGGAATTCATTGAAATAAAGATTAATTCACCGGTTTTCAGTGAATTTAGAATAAAAGAGGGAAAAGGGCTGAATTTGCCTGATTCCCTAGTTAGTTTAAATGTAAGTGCTTTAACTGAAAAGGATATTCACGATTTACCTTTTGTAATAACATACGCAGACATTTTGGGGGTATCTTTTGTCCACTCTCCACTTGATCTAAAAAAACTACACGATGAATTAGTGAAATATAGTGCACAAAATATGGCGGTTGTTGCAAAAATTGAAACGAAGGATGCAGTCCATCAACTAGCAAGAATAATCTTTGAGGGATTAAAATTTAGGTCATTTGGGATTATGATTGCAAGAGGTGATCTAGCCGTAGAAGTAGGTCCTGAAAATTTATCATATGTGCAAGATGAGATTTTAAGAATCTGTGCAGCCTCTTATATACCTGTTATTTGGGCAACAGGAGTTTTAGAAAATTTAACAAAAAAAGGAATCCCCACTCGTTCAGAAATTACAGATGCCTTTTATGGAAAACGGGCCGATTGTGTCATGCTAAATAAAGGTCCATATATTATTGATTCATTATTACTTCTTACAAAATTATTAAAAACAGAATCAAGAAATCTTTCCAAAAAACAAAGAAGATCTTCTGATTTAACTGCTCAATACGGAGTAATAAATAGTCGGAATATATAGTGAGTTTGAATATAGAAATCGCCCATTCAGCATTAATTTTAATGCTGAATGGGTAATGAAGATGATTAATATAGGATTAATTTGATCCCTTATGATAATATTTAACCATCATTTCTTCAGGGGCCATACTTCACCCGTTGCCCATATAATATGAGTTGCATTGTTCATTTTATTCAATAGATCATGTTTTTCTAAATAATTGATTCCCTTACCAGATCAGAAAGAGGGTCCAATCATACCTGCTAGAGCAGAAGGCTCAAGGATAATCTTCTCAGTATCAACCAGTTCCTTTAACAGTTTGTATAAGTGGTCGTCACTACTCGTATAACAACCACTTAGAAAAGGTTCGATGATCTTACCAACAAATCCCGAGGGTCTGCCGACCGCAAGTCCATCGGCATCTGTCACATTATCAATCCCAACATCTTGGACATAAATTTGATCATGTAAACCTTTCATTAATCGGAATAACATACAAGGGGAGTGTGTCGGTTCTGCAAAAAAACAGTGAACGTTATCTTTGAACAGCTGTTTCAAACCAAATGCTACTCCTCCTGGACCACCGCCAACACCACAAGGCAGGTACACGAATAAAGGGTGGTCTTCATCTACTAAGATTTCTAACTGTATCCTCTGCTGTAAGGAAGGATTTATCGATTCCACCTTGGGCCTTTTCTAGGTTTGGATTTCCCCAAAATACTTCATCTAATGATTTCAGTTTTTCTATTAATGGAAATTGGTTATTTTTTTGCCATGTTTTTATATCCATAATTCTATATTTAAACCCCTTCGTTTTAAATTTTAATCGGTGAGACCTCTTAGCTGTTATTTCCTAAAAAAGAAGGTATGTAGTCGCTTGTCTTTAACACTTCCCTCCTTATTGAATACTATTATATAAAAGGCATGTGAGGATATGTATTTAGTTGGCTTCTACTCTCCAAAAGCAAAATCTGGTGTCACTGAATTGGCCTTAACCATATATAATTGGCTTAAATTAAATACAAATGTATCAGCTGCATTTATATCGTATGGGACATTAGAAAAAGAAGAAACTTCAAACGAACTCGTTCATGAATTTTCAAAATTATCTCTAACGGAACAAAAACGTAAAGTAAAAAGAATGAAAAATGAATATGATATCATCATTTATGATGCTTCCAGCCAACTGTCGGAGGGGGTATTAAAACTATTACCGATTGTTGACCGCTTATTTGTGGTTGGTGAAGAACATACTGATTTTGCTATTAAATTACAGAAAATCATTCAATTTGATAAAATTTTTGATAAGAGTGTCAAAAATTTTATCACCCATTTACGAGGCAGTAAAACCTTTATCATCCGTGAAAACAAAGAAGATCGAGTAATAGGCTTTAATTACACCAAAAATGAAACAAATACGATTGGGCAGATGGTATACACTGATTATGTGACGCGCTATATCGAAGAAAAATTAATTGATAAAAACATTAAAATTTTTAAAAAGATATTAAAAATCCCTAAGAAAGAGTTATACAAAGGCTTACACGAATTAGGTATTGATTTTGAAAAAGCGCTGCTCTTTCACGAATATGTCTTTCTTCGGGAAGCATTAGGCCAAAATTATGATGAAGCAATCGAAAATCTTTTCCCACTTTTAATTAATTCCACCTACAAAGAAATCTTCGAAAAATTTCAACTCGAAATCAATTTTATCAAAAAAATAAAAACCTTATAAACCTTAATAAAACAGAGTATTGGTAATTTCTCTGTTTTTTTTTTGATTTTTTACAGCTAGAAATTGTTATACTTGGATTTTACCTGAGGATAAATGTACAATCTAATATGTAAATATAATTACAGATAAAATAATAGGTGGGAAAAAGAATGATTGCAAGGACCGAAGAAGATTTTAATGGCTTGAAAGAAATCGGCAGGATTGTAGCTGCCATCCGCGATGAATTAGTGCAAAGGGCGGTACCTGGGGTTACCACTCTTGAACTCGATAATATAGCAGCTGAGTTATTTGAGAAAGAAGGAGCTATATCTGCTCCAAAAGGCGAATACGATTTTCCAGGCTATACATGTATAAGCGTAAACGAAGAAGTAGCACATGGGATTCCCAGTGAACGAATGATCAAAGAAGGTGACCTGGTAAATATCGATGTCTCGGGTTCTAAGAACGGTTATTTTGCTGATACAGGTATCTCGATTGTTGTTGGAGAAGGGGAAGAAATTTTAACCAAAATTTGTGAGGTAGCAAAGGAGGCTTTTGAAGCTGGTCTTAAAAAAGCTAAACCAGGCTCTAAAATAAATGGAATGGGTAAAGTCGTCTACCAAACAGCCAAAAATCATGGCTTAACGGTGATAAAAAATCTTACTGGACACGGAATTGGACGTACCATTCACGAAAAACCTGAATATATTTATAATTACAATGAAACTTCTGACAATGGATTGTTAAGGGAAGGGATGGTTATTGCCTTCGAACCATTCATCTCCACCCATGATGAAGAAGTGTTTCAACTTGATGATGGCTGGACGTTTGTGACAGAAAAAAGCTTTGTGGCACAATACGAACATACGTTAATCATCACCAAAAACGGACCAGTCATATTAACACGATAATGATAAGTAAGATGTAGAACTTTTTTCAGTTCTATTTTTTACTTTGTAAACTTACATCCACATATCAAACCAATACGTTGACTGTATGGTTTGATATGTGGTATATTTGTATTAACATTTATTTGGGGAGGGGTGAGTAATTTGGGGAGTTGTATCGAATTGGTGAAATAGCAAAATTGAAGAATATTTCTAAACGGACCATTGATTATTACACCCAAATAGGCTTACTAAACCCTATTCGGACGGATTCTAATTATCGATTGTACGGAGAAGAATGTATTAAGATTTTGAATATGATTGAACACTATAAGAATCTTAATATGCCTCTAGAAGAAATAAAGTCTTCAATTGAATTGATTAAATCAGACAATACCATTGATAAACAAAAAGTTGAAAAACATTTTGAACAGATTGCTAGTATTATGCAGCATCTAAAAGAAGAAATTCATGTAATGGAACCAATTCTTCAAAAGTTAAACGATCAACAAAAAGAAAAGTTGGTAAATAGATTATCGACAGAAGGCGTTACATTGGCTCAAACATTATTAGTACTGTTTAGCTAATTATGTAGATAGCTATTTTGCTAGAAAATGATTCAAATCAAACATGTAAAAAAACAGGAGGTGTATTCCTTACTTAAAAATTTAAGTAAGGAGACCATTGATAATTAGTAATCTACTAATAATAGCAATTTTAATTGCTTTTACAGCATTTTTTGTAGCGTATGAATTTGCTATTGTTAAAATCCGCGGTACACGTATTGATCAACTCGTTAGCGAAGGGAACAAGAATGCGATCGCGGCAAAAAAGATAGTTTCAAATCTAGACGAGTATTTATCGGCATGTCAACTAGGAATTACCGTTACGGCTTTAGGACTTGGGTGGTTAGGAGAACCAACGGTTGAGCACATTCTTCACCCGTTATTGAGCTACTTGAACATGCCTGAATCCATTTCGAGTATCACTTCTTTTATCCTTGCGTTTGCATCTGTAACATTTATTCATGTCGTGGTAGGGGAACTTGCACCTAAAACCTTTGCCATTCAGAAGGCAGAAACGGTCACTTTGATCTTTGCAAGACCGATGATGCTCTTTTATAAGATTATGTATCCTTTTATTAAGGCATTAAATGGTTCTGCTCGTTTAATCGTTGGAATATTTGGATTGAAACCTGCATCAGAACATGAAGCTGCACACTCAGAAGAAGAACTTCAAATAATCATCTCTGAAAGCTACAAGAGCGGGGAGATTAATCAATCGGAATATAAATATGTAAACAATATCTTTGAATTTGATGATCGAAATGCCAATGAAATTATGGTGCCTCGTACGGAAATCGTTGCATTTGATATCTCACAATCATTAAATGAATGTCTTCAAATTGTAACGAAAGAAAATTATACTCGTTACCCAGTAATTGATGGTGAAAAAGATAACATCATTGGTATGGTAAATATGAAAGAAGTTTTTACGGAATATATCAAAGGTAAGAATGTTGAAACATCGATTCAAGAATATATTCGTCCTGTCATCCAAGTAATTGAATCGATTCCAATTCATGATTTACTCCTAAAAATGCAAAAAGAACGTGTTCATATGGCAATCTTAATGGATGAATATGGCGGTACTGCAGGTTTAGTCACTGTTGAAGATATTCTTGAAGAGATTGTCGGGGAAATTCGTGACGAATTTGATGCGGATGAAGTACCAGAAATTAATAAAATTAGTGAAAACAAAACGATCGTGGATGGTAAAGTGCTTATTGATGAAATCAACGACTTATTCGGTCTCGATCTCGAAAATTCAGATATGGATACCATTGGCGGTTGGATCTTATCTGAAAAAATGGATGTTGTCGAAGGCGATAAAGTAAGATATGACAATTATGAATTCAAAGTCCTTGAAATTGACGGTTACCATATTAAATCACTAGAAATTTTAAAAATAGCTAAACAAGAATCCATCGCGTAATGAACACCCTCTTGTCTAAACAAGAGGGTGTATTTTTGTATAATCAAAAAAATGCTGTCCCAAAAAGGAGATTGATCCCCATCCTTTTTGGGGCAGTTTTTTTCATTTTATCGATAAATCTTCCTATATTCTGTAAAAATCTTTACAAAACCTTTATAAAATTCATAAATATTCAAAATCTTTTACAAACTCTTCACCCATCCTCAACAGCAACTTCAAATTATGTACCTATACTTTACGTATGGGCTGGCAAGTCTCATTATCAATAAATCTTTTGGGGTGAAAAATTTGTGAGTACTGAAAAAAGCTACAATTTCTACCAAGATTATCTAATGGTATCATCATCCAAACTCACATTATCAAAGAATGTGGAACAGTATCTCTATCTAAAAAGAGCGTATGACATTTTCCTTGCAACCGTAGGGTTAATTATTGCACTGCCAATCGTTCTTTTATTTTCGATCCTCATTGTGCTCGAAACACCTGGTTCTCCATTTTACGTACAGGAGCGAATGGGTAAGAATGGAAAACGTTTCATGATGATGAAGTTACGATCGATGAGAATCGATGCAGAAAAAGAAGGAGCAAAGTGGGCAGAGGTAAATGACCCTCGTATTACAAAAGTGGGAGCATTCATCCGAAAGACTCGCATTGATGAGCTGCCTCAATTGGTTTCTGTTTTAAAAGGAGACATGTCCATTATAGGGCCTAGACCCGAAAGACCATTCTTTACAGCGAAATTTAATAAAGAGATAAAGGGATTCGAAAATCGGCTGATTGTAAAACCAGGCCTTACAGGTCTAGCCCAGGTTAGCGGGGGATATGATATGTCTCCAAGAGAAAAACTTCAATACGACCTGGCATACATACAAAATTTAACCTTCTCACTGGAAGTGAAAATTATTGTGAAGACGTTTAAAGTGATTTTCACAGGTGAGGGAGCACGTTAATAAAGGCGGGAAGCATATGTCAGTCATCAGAGACCAATTACATAAAGGCGTTAAATGGACGGGAATTTCTACACTTATGATAACAGCCATCCAAATTATCCAGTTTGCGTTACTTGGCAAATTAATGAGTATTTCCGAATTCGGATTAGTAGGAATGATTACCACGATTGTAGTTTTTGCCCAGATCTTACTAGATCTTGGTTTTGGCTCAGCCGTGATTCAAAAAGAAGAGGTTTCTGCCCGTGTATTGTCATCCCTATTTTGGATAAATGTGGTAGTAGGTGTTGGCTTGTTTATGCTCTTATTCCTATTTAGCCCACTGATCGCGACATATTTTCATCGAGGTGAATTAATCGAACTTATTCGAATCTTGGCCATAATGTTTTTAATCGCTCCGGTCGGGCAGCAATGCCAATATTTGTTGCAAAAAGATCTACGATTTAATTTACTAGGGGCCATTGAAGTAGGGACAACATTCATCTCTTTTTTAACATTAGTGATTCTCATCCTTACCATTAGTCCGATTTATGCCTTTGTCATTTCACAAGTCGTTCTGAATTCATTAAAAGGCATTCTTTATTTTATCTGTTATCAAAAGAAATGGCGGCCCTCTTTCGTATTTGATTTGTCGGAATGCAAAGAATACATGGCGTTTGGGGCCTTCCAATTAGCTTCCCGGTTAGTCAATCGAATGGGTTCCAATCTTGATGTGATATTAATTGGCCGATTTATGGGCGCTGAGGCACTTGGTATTTATAATCTGGCCTATCAGATCGTGACCATTCCTGTCTTAAAGATTAATCCGATTATTACGAGGGTTGCTTTTCCGGTTTTTTCTAAAAGCCATCAAAATCAAGTTTTATTAACTGATGGATTCTTACACATGACAAAACTGTTGAGTCTAGTTTCGTTTCCCATCTTAATGGGTCTCACCGCCGTGTCAAATGTGTTTATTTTAACTATTTTTGGACAGAAGTGGCTGGACGCCGTTCCAATTGTGCAAATCATGGCAGTCGTAGGCATACTTAGGGTTTTAATGAATCCAAATGGATCAGTTATTTTAGCAAAAGGAAAAGCTAATATTGCTTTTTATTGGGATGCCGGCGTTTTGATTTTCTATGGTGTTTCATTATGGTTAGCAGTAATGACGGATAAATTGGAAGTGGTTGCTTGGACTTATGCAGGAGTTAGTCTAGTGAACTTCTTAATTGGAAGATGGTTATTAAACTGGTTGATACAGCTCCGTTTTCGGCAATATCTTCAAACTATTTCGATACCATTTTTATTATCTTTTCTCATAACGGCTGTCGCTTTTTGTTTAAAAAAGATATCAAGCTTTTATTTTCCTCAATCCAGCATATGGCCGCTAATTTTTTCCGTGGGCATAAGTGCGATTGCCTATATTTTGCTTTTATATAGGGTTTATCCCGATTTTTTCTTGAAGATCGTAAAAAAACAAATAAGAGGGCAAACATAATGAAAATTTTATGGATTACAAGTGTATATCCAAGTGATGAAAATCCTGGGCAAGGTGTTTTTCATGAAACTCAAGTTCAAGCCTTAATCCGTTTAGGCGTAGAGGTTACGGTGATTTGCCCTATGCCGCGTCATACATCCTTGATTAAGTATGTAAAAAGACAGTATCGAGCGAATAAGGAGATACCATTTACGTATGTCCGAAAAGGAGTAACGGTCTACCGTCCGCCCTATTTAGCAATTCCGGGCCAACTCAGATGGTCTCAGCCGGATAAACGGATTGCTGCCGCCATTTTAAATACAATGTCTGATTATGATATAGAGCCCGATTTAATTCACGCACATTTTGCGATGCCGTCTGGAGGGGCAGCGAAAATTGTTGCAGAACAAAAAAAGTTGCCATGGATTTTAACGTTACATGGCAGTGATGTAAATATTTATCCCTTTTATAGTGCAAGTGCGAAAAAAGCATTCGAACAAACGGTACAGTCGGCAAATCTGGTATTGGCAGTAGGTGACAGCCTCAGGAAAAAAGCAAAGGAGTTAACAGGTAGAGATAGTATGGTAATTCCCATCGGGGTTGATCTATCACGATTTAAACCTCTTGATGAAACCAAAACGCAAATAAGGAGACGCCTTCAACTTCCAGAAGAAAAGAAGATTATTGTTTTTATAGGAAGGTTAACACAAGCTAAAGGAGTTTTTGAACTTGCTCATTCACTTCAATGGCTGTCAAACGATGTAGCGATTTTGTTTGTTGGCGATGGACCAGCTAAAGATAAATTAAGGCAGCATACCGATTTCAATAGACGGCTGTTCCTAATCGGGCAAGTTGAAAATGAAAGAATAGGTGATTATTTGCTGGCTAGTGATGTGTTTGCTCTCCCATCTTATACAGAAGGGATGCCAACCGTTGTCATTGAAGCCCTAGCTCTAAAGGTGCCTGTGATATGTACTTCAGTGGGAAGTGTCCCGGAGCTATTTGGTGAGCATTGTTCGCTTTTAATCGAAAGTAAGTCGGTTTCAAGCTTAGTAACTCGAGTAAACGATATTATAAGCAGAAATCTTTTTACTCCGCAGGTTCAGCATGAGCTCTATAAACATATCCAAAAAAACTATCACGCTGATCGTAATGCAGTTTTGTTAAAAGCTGTCTATAAACGGACTATGGAATCTATTTATTCAACGATTTAGTAATAAGAACTGGAAGGATTGATAAGGATGAAAAAAATAGCTGTTATTGGAACTGGTTATGTTGGCCTCGTTTCAGGTACATGTTTTGCTGATTCAGGCAATCAGGTTACTTGTTGTGATATTGATCAATTGAAAATTAATGATCTCATAAAGGGAATCATGCCAATTTATGAGCCAGGATTAAAAGAACTGGTCCTCAAAAATGTCCGGAAAGGAACACTTACATTTAGCGCTAATATCAATAAAGAAATCCAGGTTGCTGATGTCATTTTTATTGCAGTCGGGACACCAATGACATCATCAGGTAAAGCTGACTTAACGTATATAAAGCAAGTTGCTAAATCGATTGGTGAAAATTTAAATGGTTACAAAGTAATTGTCACCAAAAGCACAGTTCCCGTCGGTACTGGAAAATTAATAGAATCCTTGATTAAAGAATACGACAACGGAAACCATCTTTTTGACGTCGTCTCCAATCCTGAATTTTTAAGAGAAGGTACAGCGATTAAGGATACGATGAATATGGAGCGCGCAGTCATTGGCACTACAAGCGAAAAAGCTTATCAAATAATTGCAGAAATTCATCAGCCCTTCACAGCAAATATAGTAAAAGCCTCGATAGAAACAGCGGAAATCATTAAATATGCTGCCAATGCATTTTTGGCTACTAAGATTTCTTTTATTAATGATATAGCGAATATTTGCGAACGGGTTGGAGCTGACGTTACAAAAGTGTCCGCAGGCATTGGTCTAGACAGCAGGATTGGCAATAAATTTTTACAGGCAGGAGTTGGATTTGGCGGATCCTGTTTTCCTAAAGATACCGCTGCACTTCTGCACATTGCGGAGGATTGTGGCTACAATTTCAAATTAATCAAAGCAGTGATTGATACAAACGAAGGGCAAAGGGTTCAGCTGGTGAAAAAATTGATACGCGCATTAGGTTCCTTAAATGGAAAAACCATTAGTGTTCTAGGATTAGCGTTTAAACCAGATACCGATGATATTCGTTCTTCTCCTGCTTTGGATATTATTCCTTACTTAACAGAGCAGGGTGCTGTCGTTAAGGCATATGATCCAATCGCGATCGTAGAAGCAAAAAAACAGATCGGATATCAGTGCACCTATTCAGAGGATATATATGAAACCATTCGGGATACAGATGCTTGCATGATCTTAACTGATTGGCAGGATGTAAAAACATTAGATTTACCTTTAGTAAAGCAATTAATGAATCAGCCTCTGATGGTGGATGGCCGAAATCTCTTTGACTTAGAGTTGATGAAACAATATGGATTTACGTACCTTTCCGTTGGAAGACCAGCCATCCAATCAAAATCTATTAAATCAAAGGCAATATAGGAGGTTTTTCTGATGAGAAGAGTAATAGTGACTGGCGGTGCGGGATTTATTGGCTCCCATATAGTAGAGGAATTACTTCAAAATGATTTCATTGTCACAGTGATTGATAATTTTTCTACAGGTAGACAAGAAAACATCGATCACTTACCTATTGAAGTATATAACCACGACATTACCCATCCTAGTGTCATTGAATTAATTGTTTCTCTTAGTCCAGATTATATTATTCACCAAGCGGCTCAAGTAAGTGTGGCTGAGTCTGTTAAGGACTTTCTATTTGATGAAAAAGTAAATATTAAGGGATCGCTGCACATTATAAAAGCAGCGATTGAATCAAAGGTGAAAAGATTTGTATTTGCTTCGTCTGCAGCGGTGTATGGAAACCCAGTTTCATTACCTGTTACCATTTCACACCCAACTCAGCCGGAATCACCATATGGACTTACAAAGTTATCTGTTGAAAATTATTTAAAAATGTCTTGTGAACTGTTTCAACTGCCATATAGTATTTTGCGCTACAGCAATGTATATGGACCAAGACAAGATGCAAAGGGTGAAGGGGGAGTTGTAGCTATTTTTTCAAATCAACTTACCGAAAACAGAGCACCAATTATTTATGGAGATGGAGAGCAAACGAGAGATTTTATTTTTGTTAAAGATGTGGCAGCTGCAAATGTAAAAGCACTTCATGCAAAGGAAAATATCTGTGTTCAAGTGTCATCTGGCACATGCATTTCTATTAATGAGTTGTTTGAAACGATGAAAGAAGCTGCTGGTTCCAATCTGTACCCAATCTATAAACAAGAACGTTCAGGCGATATTCGACATAGTATTCTTGCCAATGAAGAAACAAAAGCAATACTAAATTGGGAGCCGTCTATCAGTCTTTACGAAGGTTTACATGAGACCCTGCGGTTCTCAAAGGATAAACAACCACTATCACTAAATGGTTAATTTGAAAAAGGAGAAGGAAGTTTGATGCAAAGTAATCCACTAGTTAAACCAGCAACAGGTGTGTCAGCTTTTCTCTTAGTAGGATTTGCCATTGCCTATTCACTTGTTGAAATGCAGATAGAAATGATGATTTTTCTTGGGTTATGGATGATTATCATTTTTACATTGCTTGTAAGAATAAAAGTTATTAATAAACCGCAATTTCCCACCATTATGTATTTATTAGTCATGACAACATTTCTGAATCAATCAGTTCTAAACATTCATGTTGGATTTTTTAGCATATTTTTGTATCGCTTGGTTCTGATCGCAGCAGTTATAGTCTTTTTGTTTCATGCAATGAAAGAAAGGAATCTTCCTCAATTTTGGAATCAAGTAAATGTAAAAGGGATAATGCTTTTTCTACTGTTTTGGATGGCTTATGGATCGGTATCACTACTTTGGGCAAAATCAATTATAGAGGGTATTAAGTCGTTAATTCTTTTGGGTATGGGAATAACGTTTGTCTTTTTGGCCGTCTTTACCTTTAGAAAAATGACTAGTTTGTTCTTGTTTTATGGAATCTGGATGTTTATGACAGTCTTTTTAATGGTGATTGGATTGATCAATCATTTTGCTCACATCCAGCTGCCTACCTCAACTTTATATGGAGGTCCTGAGTATAAGCTGTCATTTCCAACATCTGTTTTCTTTAATCAGAATGATTTTGCCACATTTCTTACTATATCTTTCTTTTTTTATCTATCTTTAACAAAGAATAGTAAATATGTATTTTTGAAAACAACCAGTTTACTTCTGGCCATTATTTGTGTGTATCTCATTTATTTGACAGAATCACGGGCAAGTTTGCTCGGTGTAATGATTGGATTACTTGTTTATATGTTTATCCTTCTTCCGAGATTTTTAAAGAAAATAGCCGTTATTATCGGATCAACCGTATTTCTATTGAGTACGATTGTATTTTTCGGCAAGTTAGTCGATTTGTTTAACGCTTCAACCATTAATCTTAGTAACGGAATGCTTCCATCTAATATAGCAAGATTAAATTTACTGAAGAATACCCTTCACTACATATTAGATAGCTTCGGATTCGGGGTGGGAGCAGGCAATATCTCATTCTATTTAAAAAACGAATCCATCTATCCAACTAATAATGTTGTAGAAGTTCATAATTGGCTTGCGGAAATTATGGGTAATTTCGGAATTGGTATTTTACTTGGTTACATTACTATGTATGCCTATCTTTTCATACGTCTTTATAAATTTTATAGAGTTGGAAGAAATAGAAACCAAAAAGGATTACTTGAAGCGTGTATGTTGGGGCTAATTGGATTTGCTGTTTCGAGTATCAGTCCGAGCTCTATTAGTAATCTATTTTTTCATTGGGTATTTCTAGGATTAGTTATTTCGACGGTTTCTGTGCTTAAAGACACAAAAAATCAACATCAACAAGAAAAATCCTACTAAGGAGCAAGGTTCAAATGGGACATATGATTCAACGTTTAAAAGAAAGAATGAACAAATACTTCTTAATATTATTAGCAACTACCATATTGCTGGGTGTAATTGGATGGCTTCTTCCCGTGGGACAAGAGAAATCAAGTTATACATTAGAAACATCGATATCCTTAGGAAACTATAAGAATCCTGAGTTAAATGATCCTAAACGTGTGATCAGTTTGTTAACAAACGCACCTTTTTATGAAGAACATCGGACATCTCTCTGGGAAGAAAAGTTTGAGGAATTTAGTACAAATTTCCATGTAACGGCAGGACCGGATAACACGATTAATCTTTCTTATACAGGTGATTCAGAGGAAAGCACTGTCCAGGTTCTTAAGGAGATTACAGATGCCTTTATGAACGTCGATAAAAAGAGGTTCCAAAAAAAACAAGAAATCATTCAAGAATCTATCGATGCAATAAAGAATGAAAAAGTAGGCCCTGATGCAAAAGTAGACCAGCAACGTTTCTTATATGAACTTAAGACTGCTAACGACGACATAAGACATGCAGAAATATTAAAACCTGCTGATTTTAATGCACTTGATACTGAAAATAGAGCCTTCAACTCAAAGGAAAGAGCAGTATTAGGGATATTATTGGGCGTAACATTAAGCTTTCTATGGATCGTTTTTCCCGTCATTTCCAAGGAACAGTCATTTGAATAGGAGGTTATTTTATGAGTCCACAGCAGCCACTGATCTCGATAATAACACCTTCATATAATGCAAGTTTATTTATCGAGCAGACAATCACTTCTGTAAGAAAGCAAACCTATCAAAACTGGGAAATGATTATTGTCGATGATTGTTCTTCTGATCATACACCTTATATTTTAGAGCGTATTAAAGAAGAAGATGAAAGAATACATGTCATCTATTTAAATCAGAATGGCGGGGCTGCTGTTGCCCGAAACACAGCTTTACAGCATGCAAAGGGCAGATATGTGGCATTTCTTGATAGTGATGATTGCTGGAAACCAGAAAAATTACAAAAACAGCTTTCTTTCATGCAAACTAACAACTATGCTTTTACATTTACCCGTTACGAACTTATAACAAATGAGGGAGTATTGTTGAACAAACAGATACCTGCCCCTGCGGAAATTTCGTACGATGATATGTTAAAGAATACGATTATTGGATGCCTAACAGTCATGATTGATCGGCAGCTAGTAGGCAATATTCAGATGCCTAACATACGAACAAGACAGGATTTAGCTACCTGGCTTTCCATATTAAAAAAAGGAATCAATGCATACGGATTAAATGAAAATTTAGCGGAGTACCGAATAGGAAATCCATCTATTTCAAGAAACAAGTGGAAAGCAGCAAAGATGAATTGGTTTGTGTATCGCAAAGTTGAAAACCTAAATGTAATCAGAGCTTTTTGGTGTTTTTCACATTATGCCTTTCATGCTGTACTAAAAAGAATATAAAAAGGGATGGGACAAATGAAGAGTATCCATATCATGGTGGCAACAGGGGAGTGGACACAGGACCAGTTACGGTACCGAAGACATCGGCTTGCTGAATTCCTACAGAATCATCCTGAAACAAAAGAGGTCATCTGGTTATGTCCGACGCCGACACAAAAAAAGGAGCCGTACACTACATTGTCAAATGGAATAAAACAATGGACGATTCAAGATGTATTACCACATAAAGTGTTTCGGTTTGGGCGCTATATTGATCAATTTCATAAAACTAAGCTGCAGCCATTATTTCAATATTTAAAAGAAGCTCAGGAAAAGTATACTGTTAATTTATGGTATACTTTTCCTGGATTCCCCTTACTTTCAGACAGCTTTTCTTGGAATACAGTTATTTATGATTGCAGTGATTTATGGACATCTCCGATCAATGGGAAAAACTCAATCATAGCAAATTTTAGAAGGAACATCATATCTAGAGCAGAAAATCGAATAATACAAAGGGCAGATAAGATCACATGTACCTCTGAATATCTAAGTACAAGAGTAGTAGAAAAGTTAGGTTCGAAGGAAAAGGTGTTCACCTTTGAAAATGGGGTAGAATTTGACTTATTTGCGAACAATTTAATACAAATGGAGGATGTTATACCTAATCATTTTAATGGTACGGTTTTAGGATTTATCGGGGGAATTAAACCGAAACTGGATTTTGATTTGATAAAGGAGGCAGCACAAAAAAAACGAGAGTGGCTTTTTCTATTTGTTGGTCCAGATGGTACGAATGATCATCCAAAATTTAAAGAATTATTAACTGAGAGGAATGTTTTATGGACTGGCAGTGTCGCACCTTGCGATGTCCCCAAATATATGAACTTAATTGATATTGGAATCATGCCATACAAATCATCTCAATATAATCAAGCTGTCTTTCCATTAAAGTTATTTGAATTTTTGGCAGCGGGGAAGTCGGTACTTGGCATGCATTTGCCCTCTACGAAAAAATATGCTGAGGAATCTATTTATGCTCATTTAGATACCAATAATACGAACCAATTTATTAAGATATGCGAACAATTAGAAGGCACTATAAATGATGAGCTTCTTATAAGCAGGCGAAAGAAACTTGCTAAATCAAAGAATTGGAATGAAGTATTTGAGGACATGTTCTTATTAGTTTAGAACAACATAGTAAGTTTTCAAGCAAAGAGACCCAAAAGGGTTTCTTTTTTGTTTATTAGTCAGTGGGTATAAGGTATGGATATGGCAAAGGTGCGGAAATTTAGGTGAAGGTCACTAAATGAACAGATACATCAATCGCAAAATAACCTTTCAATGTCTATTTGATTTTGATTTAAAAAAAGAGTAATAAAAAATCCGAATAAAGGCTACTGAGATATAGATTAGAAACAGAATATTTAGAAAATTATTCATACAACTACCTCCCAATTTGAAAATTACTTATTAAAATGAACCATTGATTAGGAATTGCTATAGTTACATTTTATCCAGTAAATACTAAGAAATAGTTGATTGGATGTTAACCTTTTGTAAAGTATTGTTGTAAATATTTTATTGCTATTGAGGTGTGTTTAGTACAGGTCCAATATATTTTAAAGTGAAGACACAAAAAAACCAAGAGTAATCATAAGGCGTTACTCTTGGTTATCTGAGAACTATTCTTTCTCCATGTTATCAATATATTTTTTATATTTAATTTTTACTTTCTTATGAAAAGTACCAGCTGCACGACCAAGGTTAGGGAGTATTTTTGGCCTGAACAAAATTAATGAAATGAAAATAATCGCTATTGTACCACTAAGCCCTATATTTGCCAATGCAAGCACCACTTAATGTATAATTTAATTACTCAAAAAACCACCTCAATTTAAATTAAATTATCTACCTGAAAAATTAGGAAATTAATAATAAAAAGATTAGAATTTGATGAGAACCTTTGAATGATTACATCCATTACATCTCAAACAGTAAGGTTTAACGTATTAATGAAAATTTTTACAATATAGAACAAAAATGAGGAAAATACATATATTTATAATAAGTAGTAAGTCTCATAAAAAAAGACCGTGAGCTGAAGACACGGTCTAAAAAACAACTAAAGTAGTGAATGATTAATCCAACCTCGTCGGACAAAACAGGATGGATTTTTCTTTGTGCCCATTTTTTGGCTCAACTGAATAACACCTTTCTATCTGTTATTAAAATCATTTTTTAGTTCTGAAGTGTTCCACCAAAAAGCCAAGAAACCCAATAATATAGAACTACTAAGGTAAACAAGGTAGCTGGTGGGATAACAACGAAGGTTATTTTCATATACTGCCACCAACTAATCATGACTTTTCCTTTCCTTACAATATTCATCCACATTAACGTGGCCAGCGTTCCCATTGGTAGTAGTAATGATCCCATATCACTTCCTATGACATTGGCAAGATAGGATATTTTTAAACTGAGGAGAGGGAGATCCATATTTGTTAAAGTTAGTGTGCCAACCATTAGGGCAGGGTGATTATTAAATATGTTCGAAAGAACGGATAACAAGACACCCATTAATACACTGGCATTAAGCAGGCTTCCTGATACCATTGGACGCATGAATTGGATTAACCAGTCTGTTAAACCGATATTATTTAGACCGTATATAATCACATACATACTAAAAGCGAAAACGAGGATATACCACGGTGTTTTTTTCACCATATCTGTTGGAGGTATTTTTAAATATGCCCATCTCCAACCTAAAAGGACAAGGGAGCCAAAAACTGCCATAAGCGAAACTGGGATAGACAGAAACGATGCGACAAAGAGGCTGACACGAACCGCAAAGACAAATAGGAGAACGTTTCTCATAAATCTAGATCGGGCTTTCTCAGAAGCATGTTTCAGTGAACTTGGCTTAAGTGGATTATAAGAAGAGTGTGAAAGCCCAGTTACCTTAGTAGGGATCGTTTTTGGCAAGACCTTTTTGAAGCGAAGAAACAAAAGCCAAGTCAGTAAAAGTAAACCCAAAGTTGCAGGCACAAACATCATCGCCGTATGCAAGTACAAACTCATGTGGACGATTTTTAGGGCGATTAGATTGACAATATTACTTACCCCAATTGGCGCACTTGAAGCGGTCGCAATTAATGCACCAGAAAGCAAATAAGGAATTTTTTGGTAGTTTTTTAAGCCCATATTGTTTAGCAGTATAACTAATATTGGTGTTGTAATTAAAATACTTCCGTCGTTATTAAAAAAGAGTGTCATTAAAAAACACAATAGATTGACATACCAGAATAATCGAATACCGGACCCTTTTGCTTTTTCAGCAAGCTTTTCTGCCATCCAATTAAAGAACCCGAAACTCTCTAAGACAATCGCCATTACAATTGTCGCCATTATGGTAATCGCAGCACCACTGATGGTTTCCGCAATTAGACCGAGGTCAGATAATGTAACACTTCCACTTAAGATGACAACTATCGCACCAATCATAGCCGGGATTGCTTCATTAATACCTCGGGGTCTCCAAAAAATAAATATTAGGGTGAATAAGAAGGAAGCTATCGTTAACCAAACCATTGAATATATTTTCTCCTTTCGAAAGCTAGAATTTCATGAAATGAACCATGAGACAACTTTACCTCCACCTTTTTCATCCGCATCTATCCCTCCATTCCATCTATCCCTCTTGTGATTTTGTACTGTATGTATATGTATCACAGCTAAGACAGGCTTTAGGTTTGTACCTGTTTTTCACGAATTTCCGCTGAAGTCTATGAAATAAATCAGAAACAGAAAAGGTATCAACAGAAAGAGCCACCGAAAATTCGGTGGCTCTCATTAATATCCTCTAAAAACATATTCTTCTTTTGGAGCAGAAGTAGTTGACCAATCTTCGACCTTTAAGTAAGGTATGTTTGTTTTAAAAGGCTGATAATAAATGGTTGATATTTTCCCCTTGACGGTGACCCATTCATCGTTTTTCAATTTCGTGCCATCTGGCATTTCAACCATCATTCCAAAGACACCAGAATCAGCAATACAATGAATGACACCAAATCTGAAGACAAAGAGCTGGTTTTTATTGACTGTTTCCGAATCATTAAACACGAACCCTTTAAACTCAATTTCTTTACCAAGAAAATCACCAGGGAAGTTGTAAATTGTTTCCATCCCTTTTAAATAATTTTTATCATTTAAAATGATCGTTTCTTTGTTTACGTACTTTTTCTTTTCTTTATTCATTAACATATCATAATCTTCTTTTCCATAATACACACTCGTATCTGGACGCAAAAATTGCTGCTGCATAAAGGAGTCTCCTTTTCCTTCATCATAAATAGGAAAATGGAATCCTTTTGCTTTTACAATATTTGAATCAAGGGTTGCAATTGGAAAAAATAAGCCTGAAATGATTGGAAAGGCGAATATCGGATATATAAATAGCTTTTTATACCATTTGTTTTCTTTCGAATGATTATGCCCACAATGATCATGGTCACAAGATGCTTCTTTTGACTCACTTTTGCTAAGCATACAAATTTGAACGATTGTTAACACAAGTAACGCATAACCAGCAGTGGCAGAAAGATAAGAGTATTTCATGTTGATATATTTATTAATATCCCCGGTAAGATGCATTTGAAAAATTAAATAAGTAAACCCAATTAATATTAAACTTCTTATCATAGTTCCAACTCCTTAAAACAGTAAAGAGTAAACAAAAACAACAACGAACACAGATGATACAATCATAAATACGAGCCGCTTTTTAAATGTTGCCAGCATCATCATTAGATTTTTAATATCGACCATTGGCCCAAACACAAGAAAGGCTAATAATGAACCAGTTGAAAAGGTTGTTCTAAAAGACGAGGCAATAAAAGCATCAGCTTCGGAGCAAAGAGAAAGAATAAAAGAAAGACCCATCATCACGATCGAGGATGATGCTTGGCCCTGACCGATCGACACTAGCGTCGATGTCTTAATATATGTTTGAACAGCTGCTGCGATTAGTGAACCAATAATTAAATACTTACCCATGGAGAAGAATTCTTCCACAGCATGTTCCAAGGTCTGCCAGATTTTCTTAAAAAATGGTGTCGCTTTTCCATCTGAATGGTGATGATGGATATGTTCCTTAAAAGGGCTGCCCTTAAATCGAAAAGCAATCAAAATTCCAACGATAAGAGCAACAAAGATGGCACCAATCGCGCGATAAAACGCCATCTTCCAATCACTCCCGAATGCAATAAACGTTGCAAATAAGACTACTGGATTGATAATCGGCGCAGTCAGCATAAAGGCTATGCCCGCGGAGATCGGGACCCCTTTTGAAACAAGTCTGCTAACAATTGGAACAATCCCACATTCACACGAAGGAAATAAGATACCTAGGAAACTGGCAAAGATTACAGCTAAAACTTTATTTTTAGGCATGATTTTTGCGATCATTTCTTCAGTAACAAAGATTTGAATGATTCCTGATATTAATACACCAAGAGTCACGAATGGCAGAGCTTCAATTAAGATTGAAATAAAAATGGTATTCATCTGTAAAAAAGATTGCGGTAAAGTTATACCGAACATAATAGTCCTCCTATAATACAAGACTGATGGAGACTACTATACTCTCATCCTATCCATTCGTCCAACGAAAAATCTGGAATATGCAATAATTAGACCAATAATAGGATTTCTATTTTATGTTTTACCATTTTACATCCAAATAGTTTAAAATAGAAAATAATAAGGAGGGGTGTCAATGGACTTATTCTCAAGAATAGCTGAAGATAAAATAAAAGAAGCGATTAAAAATGGTGAGTTCGAAAATCTACCTGGGATGGGTAAACCATTGGATCTGAAAGATGATCTGCCAGGGATGAACGCCGAAATGAAAATGGGGTACCGTATGCTTAAGAATGCTGGATTCATTTCAGATCAAGTAGATTTACGGAAAGAATTGATTACCCTAAATGATCTGATTTCTGCTGCCACAGATGACGATGAAATCAACAGGTTACAAGAAAAATTAACACGAAAACAGCTTCAGTTTGAAAAAATAATGGAACAAAGAAGAAAAAATACGAATGTACGTTTTGGCAGTTATGCGGAGAAAATTTATGGAAAAATGAAATAAGAAACGGATAGCATCACAAAATCTTCGAAAATGAATCCTCAAAAATGAGCAGCTCCTCATTTAAAACTTTCTCTGAGTTTTTTAATTACTTGTATTTTTCGAGCTGATGGCTATACGCTATCAGCTTTTTTTGTTTGCTACTTTTGCTAAAAATGGAACAAAATAAATGCAAGTAGTTAATGGGTGAAAAATGGAGGTACATACAATATGTCTGACATCAGGAAGATCGTTATAACACCATTGTTAGTGCTTTTTCTTATTGTTGGAATCGTATCGAATAGGGTCAGTGCTAATGAGACAGAGACCCCCAATATTGTGGGTGAATTTGGTGTTGCCATAGACGCAATGACAGGCGAGATTCTTTACAGTAAAAATGCTCATTCAAAAGCGTATCCTGCGAGTATGACTAAAGTATTAACGGCCACAATTTTGGATGAACAAATGAAAGAAGGGGAATTGTTAAAGGTTAGTTCTCATGCGGCAAATCAAGAATGCCTTTGTTTGGGGCTTACAGCAGGCGAGATACTATCGAAGCAAGACGCAATGAAAGCTCTTTTACTGTTAAGTGCAAATGATGTCGCCGTAACAATTGCTGAGAACGTAGCTGGAAGCGAAGAAGGATTCGCCGAGCTTATGAATCAGAAGGTCAAGAAATGGGGCCTTAAAAATACTCATTTTGTTACACCAAATGGGCTTCATGATCCAAACCATTATACATCCCCCTATGATATGGCTATCATCACGAAAGAAGCAATTAAACATCCCAATGTCCTAAAGGTTATGAATACACGAACGACAATGATTAAAACAAACAAGAAAGAAAAAACAATTAGAAATCTATTTAAGTTTCAAAGGATCCCGTACTCGATTACTGGTAAACCAGGGTTTACAAATGCAGCTCAACATACACTTTTGGAATATTTGAAACAAGGAAATAAGGAAATCATCTCGGTTGTCATGAAAACCGATAAACAGTCAAAATACAGCGATATTCAAACCATGGCAAACTTTTCATTTGCCCATATGAAATCAGCAAACAAGGTACCGGAAGGAAGGTAGTCGAGAAGACCTGCTTAAAGCGAATCATCGGACTACATAAAAATGACCGCTTTGTCAGCGGTCTTAATGTTGTTCTTGGTCATTCCAATATTGTAGAGTGTCGATTTTACCTGTCGGCTCACTTTTTAATACATTACCATCTTTGTCTTTGTAAACCTCGTACTCCTGGTACGTTTCTACGATATAGCCATCTACCTTTTCGATTTTTTCTAGTTTTTCCTCCAAAACTGGAACATCCCTTGAAGGCTCAACTTCAACAGGCTGTGCCATCACAGGTTGGTCAGCTGAATAAGTTACGTCTTTATTAATAAATGAGTAAGGTGAATCAAGATACGCTGCAAAACCTAAGGTGACCAATAAGCAAAAAATACTAATTAGGGTTTTTAATTTCATAAACTGGGCTCCTTTTTCACTTACATCCTCGTAACCCATTTTATGCATGTCCTAAAAACATATACCTATTGTTTAGTTTTGTATATTTGTTGATTTTACAGAAGCGATTTGCGGTCGAAAGAGTAGAAATAGAATAAATGCAGCTATGGAAAAAATCGCACCAGATATATAAGGGAGCCCGATGGCCAGTGAAAACAACCATCCTCCAAGTGGAGGACCAATAATTCTGCCAAGAGAGTCAAAAGAAGATAGTAGGCCAGTTGAACTTCCATATCCTGCGCTTGACGTTTTCGTAATTAGAGAAGAGACACTTGGACGAATAACTCCATTTCCTAAACCAAATATGGTTAGAAAAAGGGCTGCAGTGGCAAAACTATTCACCCACAAAATCAAAGCAAATCCAAGCGCAGAAACAATGATACCCGACTGGATAACCATCCTCTCCCCGTATTTCTTTGTCAATCTCCCCACTAGACCACCCTGAACAATTGCACTTCCAAATCCCATGATCATAAAAATATACCCCAGTTGAGTGGCATCCAAATCTGCCTTTTTAGCAGCAAAGTAGGCAAAGGTTGCTTCCAAACCAGAAAGGGATAAAGAAATTAATAATTGCACTAGATATAGTACGGTAACTGCTCCGCTAAGCGCCTTCCAAAATGAGGGCTTTTTTTTCGTAACCGCTTCGTTTTTCTGTTTTGATTCTTTGAGCAAAAGGAAAACAAGAATCAAAGTGATGAAAGATGAACCACAAGCAAGATAAAAGGGCATATTCAAGCTAAATTTTGAGAATATACCACCGATTGCTGGACCGAAAACAAAGCCCAAGCCCGTTGCTGCACCGATAATCCCCATTCCTTTGCCGCGATTCTCTTCAGTGGTGATATCGGCAACATAGGCCATTGCGGTAGGCATATTAGCGGAGGAAAGAATCCCACCTATAATTCTTGCAGCAAATAACATCCAAAGCTCTGTCGACAATGCTTGAATAAGAAAGGAAATACCAAGTCCAGCAATTCCAATCATCATCACTGGCTTTCGCCCAATTCGGTCGGAAACTTGTCCCCACAATGGAGCGAAAATGAGCTGCATGAGCGAATATACCGCCATAAGTAAACCTAGTTCAGTTGGGTTCGCCCCAATTTCTTCGGCATAGAATGGTAAAACTGGAATGATAATTCCAAATCCCACCATAACCAAGAACATTACAATAAATAAAATTGGTAAAGCGGACTTTGATTGCAAAAAATTTTCACTCCTAGATGACTTTTAAAGTCGTTTATATTACTTTTTCTTCCTATCAATAGGATAATGGAAATGTTTATAGAAAAACAAGTCTCTTGCATCAATTATTTCCTTGGTTGGAAATAGTATGCAATGCTGCTTAACTAGCCTGACTATTGATTTATCAAACTTTTAGCAAAAAGATAGTATAACCTAAGCTAATTGCTAGCAAATGATAGCATCCCGATAAATGACTTACCGTCAAACCAGCCTCGGAAACGGAAATGTGTTTAATGCAAAAAAAAACACCATTCCATCCCCGGAACGGTGTTTCTCTTATTTCACTGCCTTTCTAGTACTTTCTGATGTAAAGTCAGCAATAATGACTAGAATCATATAACAAATTAGTAACAAGGTAATCTCTGTATAGTGGAAATAACTCATTGCCAGCTTAAACTCCATTCCAAGACCACCCGCACCAACAAAACCAACAACAATGGTTGTTCTCATAATGACTTCCCAGCGATAAAGAATATAAGTGAGAAATCGCGGTAACACCGTGGGCAGAATACCGTAGAAAAAAATCTGAATTTTCGATGCACCTGCAGATGCTAAATTCCTTATTGGCCGCGGGTCCATATCCTCAATCACTTCAGCCCAGAGTTTACCGAGTATCCCGAAGTTGTGGAGTGCCAGAGCAATCGCCCCAGGCAATAACCCTGGTTTAAAAATAAAAATAATCATCATTGCCCAAACTAACTCAGGGACAGAACGGGAGAAGATATAAATGATCCGGACAATTCCATAAAGAATCCAGTTATACCACTTCTTTGAAGAAGTTAACCCCCCATTAGCTATATTTCTTGCTGCTGGTATCACCGTTAAGAAGGCAGCGATGGTCGCAAACCCAATCGCCATAATACTCATTTCCAATGTTTCAAGCGTGAGTTTCAGAGCGGCGGCCCAACTGCCAGCGTTGAAGAAAGCAGGGTTAGTATCATTTAATCCGATCAGACCACTGAAGAACTTTTTCGCATATTCAATGTTTTTATCAGACAATAATTCAAATAATTGAGCATTCTCAGCAACTGTGATAAATCCCCATGAACAAATCACTAAAAGTAAGGTGAAGAGAAGAGATAGCCAACCAGGACTGAATCCCTTTCGGCGTTTCCGCTCTATTAATCCTTTACGAACGAAATTACTCCAAATATCTACGAATATGACAAGTGCAATGAGACAAAAAACATATGACCAGACTTGATCGTATTTCAAATCAGCAAGTGATAATTGAATTTGGTAGCCTAGACCACCGAGTCCAACAAAACTCATAATGGCAGAGGACCGAATCGCACATTCAAAGCGGTACATCGTATAACTGATCATGTCGGCCCAAACCAAGGGAAAATAGCCATAAAAGAGTATTTGCAGTTTGGATGCTCCCGCTGATTTTAATGCTGTAATTGGCTGCTCAGGAACATCATTTAACATGTCTGCAAAAATTCGGCCAAGGATTCCTCCGTATGGAATTGCTAGGGCTAATATAGCTGCATAAGGGGACAGACCTACGGCAGCAACGAAAAGCCAAGCCCATATTAACTCATGAATTGAACGCGTGAACCCTAATATTCCCCTAAAAAATAGTTTAGATGTTAACCGGGCAACTCTGCTTGAGGTTAACGTTCCAGAGGCAAGAACACCGACTATTAGTGCATAAATAATGGCAAGTAACATTCCGGCAACCGCATATGCTAGCGTTATCCAAGCAGATTCAAGTCCCTTCATTAGTACCTCAGCAGACAGGTCCGGTTGAATGAGCCCTTCAAATATTTGCAACAGCGTTGGTATTCCACCAGCATGGAATAGATCGGAGTTCCATTGTATTGAAAACAAGCTCCACACGAATACAGCTGCCAAAAGTAACGTGAGAAGGGGGCGATGATACATTTCGAAAACTGATTTTCGTCCCAACATCTTAGCCTTGCTCCTTTAACCGATAAAGTTCTGCTAACAAATCATCTGTTACTTTATCAGTCGGTAAATCAAAAAGGATTTCTCCATTTTTAAGGGCGATGATCCTAGTAAAATATTTACGAGCGTATTCGACGGAATGTAAACTCGCGATTAATGTTTGTTTTTGCTCTGAAACGATTTTGATCAGCATGGCTAAAACATCTTCCGCCCGTGCCGGGTCAAGGGAGGCTACGGGCTCATCGGCTAGGATCACTTCCGGTTTTTGCACCATTAATCTTGCCATTGCGACACGCTGTTGTTCTCCTCCAGATAAAGTGGACGTTATTTCAAATATCTTATCTGAAAGGCCAACTCTTTCCAGTGCTTTTTGAGCAATTTCTTTTTCTCGAGGTACGAGTAACGAGAAGAGGGATTTTAAAACACCCCAATCAGCTAAACGTCCTGCCAAGACATTATGAATGACGGCAATGGACCCAATTAAATCAAATTGTTGGCGAATAACGCCAACTTTTTTAGCAAAAATCTTGCCTTTTTTATAGGATGATATTGGTTCGCTATCGATCAGTAGTTCCCCGTTTTGAATTGGCACGAGTCCGGCAATGGAATTTAATAATGTGGTTTTACCCGCTCCGCTTGGACCAATTAATGCGACCAATTCACCTTGCAAAATAGAAAAAGAAAGGGAAGATAAGGCTATCTTCCCCTCAAAATGTTTCGATATATTTTTTGCTTCAATCATTGTTTTTGAAGACATTCTTTCGACACCTACTACTTAATAATCTGTAACTCTTTCGCTACTTGTTCAATCTTTTTATAATTGTCGTTTTTTGTTTCGACAAAGCTGTCAGTTTGGAATAAATCCGCAATTTCCTTTTGGTCTCCAGTAATGGATAAAAGGGCATCTTTAACTTTTTGTTTTGTTCCTTTACCAAAGACATCTTCGACATTGCTATTGATCGTCCAGTTATAGTCATAGTAAGCAGGAGTGGTATAGAAAACTTTTACTTTTTTCGTATCCACTTTGCCTTCTTTTACAGCTGCTTCCCAAACGGCCTCATTTAATGCGCCTGCTTTAAAGGCACCTGATTCAATTAACTTATATGTCGTATCATGTGAACCAGAGAAGTTTGGCTTGCCATCAAAATCTGTATTGGCATCGATTCCAGCTTCTGATAAAAAGTACCGTGGCATTAAGTGGCCGGAAGTGGAACTTTCGCTGCCAAATGTAAAAGATTTGCCTTTTAGATCTTCTAGCTTAGAGATATTTTCAGAAGACTGGGTAATAAAGACAGAATGAAACTCAGCGTCACGAGGTCGTTGAACAATTGACTCAGCGTCAGGAACAAGGTTTCTAGCCTGTACACTTGTTAAACCGCCAAACCAAGCCATATGAATTTCACCTCGTTGGAAACCAGTTACAAGTGCTGCGTAATCAACTGACGGTACAAATTCCACTTTCATTCCCGTCTTTTCGCTAAGATACTCCGCAACAGCAGTCATACCTTTATCTAAATCTGCAGCATTTTGGTCAGGGATGGCCCCAATCTTAAACACTTCTTTTGTTGTCGTTTCTTTCTTTCCTTCACTTGTTTTTTCATTACTTTGTCCACAAGCTGCTAACGAAAATACAATCATAACAAGAATAAGAGCTGAAAGCCATTTTTTCACAATAATTCCACCTTAGTTTTTAAATAGATTCTCTGTACTTTTAGAATTATACTTAAATGTTTATTTTTAATAAATTCATTAAATCGATTTAAACTATCATTAATAATCGGTTTTTCCGATAAGACAAACAAACAGAAATACAAGGTAAACCAAGTGATATCAAGAAAAACCCATGCAAAAAAGCAGGGGTGTGAAATATTTCTTAAACTGATAATTGTGACCATTCTTCGACATTCCGCACTTTTGATTTCTAAAGATTCAACTAGATTCTTTAGTAGAAATAAACATTAAATTTTGTTGGAAATAGTGATTTCTCTAATAATGGATTCGTGAATTTTTTACATTGAATAATATGCCTAATGATCTGGGCAAAATATTAAGAAAAAGGAATTAGATATGATTGGATTACTAATTGCCATTATTTCATTTAATTATTTTGCTTTTAAGAAAAATAAAAGTCTAACTAGTAATCAAATTGTCCATATTTGGACATTCACTATCGCTTTCCAAGTATTGTTTGATGTTATGGTTGAATTCAAATACCATGGATACTGGTATTTTGATAAGGAAATTGATTGGGAGGGATTGCTTCCACATATATTTTTAGTGCCCGCAGCAAATATGATTTTTTTAAATTGGTATCCCTTTAAATCAAAAATAATAAAGAAGGCGTTTTATATTATCATTTTTGTCATTGTGATTTTGATTTATGAAGCGATCACCTTGCTGCCTGCTCCGTGGGGCTTCTTCCATTATGGATGGTGGGAAATTTGGTATGCTGCCATTCTTGATCCGATTTTACTACTTATTTTATTAGGATATTATAAGTGGATTTGCAAATTAGAAAAAAATGCTTATAACTCTTCAAAAGTACAGGAATGAATACTTAATGAGCTGCATTCGCGACTCTTTTCTTTTTGCTGTATTTTTTTATGAAGATGTTTAAACAAATGATTAACCTTGTCCATATAATAGTAAAAAGAGGGGAAGAGGTGAATAGTTTGGCCATCAATCAAGAGGGAATATCAATTGGTACCATTTCTGGAGGGATTGTAAACTTTGGTGGTGCTGTGTGTATTAGTCCAATAACGATCACAAATACAAATTCAGATTCTGAAAGTGATGATAAAAAAACAAAAATAACTACAAGATCAAGATTAAATTCCACAACAAAAAGAAACATAACAGAGCTGTTGGAAATGATTAAGGCGATGCTTTAAATAGCATCGTTTTTTGCTAATTTTCCGCGCTTTTTTATGATCATTTAAATAGGGGGAGTAAAAAAGAAAGGACGATACCTTTTTTAGTATCGTCCTTTAACATTATTTTTCTATTATTAAGAGGCAATTTGATTATTTACTTCATTTACTTCCTGCATTTGCTTTTTTGACTTTGTTACATTTAGAACAATATTTAAAAATATAGCAGTTAGACTTCCTGTAACAATCCCGCTGCTAGTAAGGATTTTTACTCCTTCTGGCAGGTGGGCAAACATATCCGGTACGGCCGTTACGCCCATACCCATCCCGACAGAACATGCAATAATTAATAAATTTTCTTGTGATGAAAAATCTACGTTTCCGAGCATTTTAATTCCATAGGCAATGACCATTCCAAACATCGCCACCATGGCACCGCCAAGTACGGGTGTTGGAATAACGGTCGTGAATGCCGCGATTTTCGGAATAAACCCAAGAAATACTAACATTCCGCCCATTGCATAAATGACGTTATTACTTTTTACTCCTGAGAGTTGGACCAAGCCTACATTTTGAGAGTAGGTAGTATAAGGAAATGCATTAAACACGGCACCTATGATAGAGGCGAGACCTTCCGCACGATAACCTCTAGATAAATCCTTCTCCGTTAATTTTTTCCCAGTGATATCACTTAGGGCGAAATAAACACCAGTTGATTCTACCATGCTCACAATGGCAACAAGAGTCATCGTAAGGATTGGAGTCCATTCAAAGGTAGGTGTTCCAAAGTAAAATGGCTTCACCATGTGGAACCATGAAGCGTCAGCTACTGCTGAAAAGTTCACTTTCCCCATTAAAGTTGCAGCTAATGTACCGCCAATTAATCCAAGTAAGATGGAAATGGAACGAATAAAACCCTTTGTAAAACGGTAAAGCAAGATAATAAATAGCAACGTTCCGAAAGCTAAGCTGATATTTGAAAGGCTGCCAAAATCAGGGCTTCCTTGACCACCAGCGATGTTATTCATCGCAACAGGGATAAGCGTAATCCCAATAATAGTTACAACAGAGCCAGTAACAACAGGTGGAAAGAACTTAATTAACTTTCCAAAGAATTGAGAAATTGCAATGACTATGAGTCCAGAAATAAGAATTGAACCGTAGATAGCAGAAATCCCAAACTGTCCGCCAATAGCAATCATTGGTCCAACTGCTGTAAAGGTACAACCAAGGACAATCGGTAAGCCAATACCAAAAAAGCGATTCTTCCAAACTTGTAAAATGGTTGCAATCCCGCACATTAAGATATCAATCGATACTAAATAGGTTAATTGTTCTCCTGAAAATTTAAGTGCTCCTCCAACAATGAGTGGAACGATGACCGCTCCCGCATACATGGCTAATACATGTTGAATTCCAAGTGAGGTAATTTTTAATGGATGTTGTTTCATTAGATTAATTCCTCCACATTTTCATTGATAAATGTCACTTCTCCGTTTGAAAGTGAGGCAACCCTCGCTAAGGATTCAACTCTTAAACCTAAGTCTTTCAATTTTTGAGCACCATGCTGAAATGATTTTTCGATGACAATGCCAATTCCAGCAACGTTCGCACCGCTTTGTTGAACTATTTTTACTAAACCAAGTGCAGCTTCTCCATTAGCTAAGAAATCATCAATGATGAGGACGCGATCACTTTCATTCAAGTATTTGTTGGAAACTGAAATTTCGTTTGTTTCATTTTTTGTAAATGAATGGACTGACGCTGTAAGTAAATCATCGACTAACGTCAACGATTTTCTTTTCCGTGCGAATACGACTGGAACGTTTAAATATAAACCGGCCATAACGGCAGGGGCTATGCCTGAAGATTCAATTGTTACAATCTTGGTAATACCATCATCTGCAAATAATCTAGCAAACTCTTTTCCAATTTCCAGCATTAGTTGCGGGTCGATTTGATGGTTTAAAAACGAATCGACTTTTAACACATGATCCGATAAAACCTTTCCATCCGCACTAATTTTCTCTTCTAGTAATCTCATGATTGATAACTCCTTATAAAAAAATAAAAGCCCAAAAGTCATAGCCTCACCATAAAATAATTGAGTGAAGTAATGACCTTTGGGCTATAAGTCCAAAAGGAATGGAAGTAGTACGCATCTTAAAAAGAGGAGATCTTCCCACTACTCACTCATAGTCAGACTGTTATCGGCAATCTGGTAGAAACTTGCGGGCCATATCCCCGCGATTATATGAGTGAAACGAATATGAATTTATTCACATTATAAAGCACATAAAAAGGGGAAATCAATAGGTTTTTTGCAAAAAGCGAACATTATAAGTTTTTTTTTACTCATCGTTCGTGTGGTGAAAACGCTTTATTTAGTTTAAATAAAACACTAACACAAAGATTGAATAACCATTCATTTTCAGTTACTATTAAAGAGAAAATTTATTCTGAAAATTCTAATATAAAGGGTGAGTGAGCAAAATGAGGAAATCAATTCCAGATTCCTGGTGGAATCAAATGAAATTACCAGCCATTTCAGCTCCGATGTTTTTGGTGTCAGGCACCGAACTTGTAAAAAATTGTTGTCTGAATGGGGTAATTGGTTCTTTTCCCGCTCCAAATGCAAGGCCAATTGAAGTTCTTGATCAATGGATGGGTCAATTAAATGCAGAGTTGGATGAGGCACGGACCCTCGAACCTAACCGAAAGATTGCACCGTGGGCGATGAATATGGTTGTACATAGTTCCTACGGCCGCCTGCAGGAAGAACTTGAATTGATTAAAAAACATCAGCCGCAATTAGTGATTACCTCTTTAGGAAGTCCGAAATTAGTGGTTGATATTGTGCATGAATATGGCGGGCTCGTATTCTCAGACGTTAGTGATTTGAAATTTGCTAAAAAAGCGGCAGAAGCTGGTGTCGATGGCCTGATTTTAGTAGCTAGCGGAGCAGGAGGTCATGCTGGACAAATTAACAACTTTGCCTTTGTGGATATGGTTCGCAACTTCTGGGATGGCATTATTGTCCTAGCAGGTTCTATCTCTACAGGCAAGGGGATTTTAGCTGCACAAGCTGCTGGAGCAGACCTTGCCTATATGGGAACAAGGTTTATCGTGGCTACCGAAAGTATGGCTAATGATGAGTATCGTGAAATGCTCGTCGAATCCACGCAAGAAGATATCCTATTAACTGATGCTTTCTCAGGCGTCATGTGTAATATGCTGGTACCAAGTATTAAAAAGGCAGGATTGGACCCAGGGACTCTGGTCAAAAAAGATCAGGTTAACTTTGATAGTATGCAAAGGGAAACAAATGCGAAAGCATGGCGCGATATATGGTCAGCCGGCCATGGTGTCGGGGCCATCAATAAAATTGAATCAGTGTCCGAAATAATTAGAAGTTTAGAAATCGAATACAAAGAGGCATTACAAAATCTCAATCGGAATGCAGGAAAATTTAGTTCCGTGTCAGTAAATTAATACAAATTAAATGAAAAGTAAAAAACGCTCAGCGCCATTTGGCTGAGCGTTTTTTAGTTCAAATTTTGTGGATATTTGATTGGAATATTAGTAATCACATACAAATCAGCCTACTGGTTGAGGACCAAAGCGAAGGTCAACTACTTCTTCCTTTTCTCCTTTGAGACGATTCTAATCACCTTATAACCTGGTTTCATTTTAATCTTTTGAACTCCATTATTGGTTGTCACTTGATACATGGTAAAATTCCGAGGTTGGCGTTCGAGTTCGTCAATTTTCTTAATGGTCTCTTTTTGAAAATATTTATGTAGTTTCTTGGTTTGCTTTTCTTGTTTTTCACCATAAAGGAGATCGTAGGCGAAGATAAACAAAAATATAAATACAGCACCAAGGATAAGTGTGTACAAGACAGAATATAAAAATGACAAGGTTGACATCCTTTCTTAAAAGCAATCGAGAGCATCTACTTCTTTAAGAAACCATTATAACGGAAATGGAATCTATTTTTAAGTTAATGTTTAGTGAATTATCTTAAGAAATAACATTATTTTGATTTGGGTACTCTATAAGGATATAAAAAATATTTTTCTTTTTTGTCCACTATATATGAACAACTTTAAAAAATTATGTTAAAGTATACATTAGGAATCCTTTAATACCGCTATTTAACAGCAAATTAACGTCCACCTGAAACGGACAACTGTTTTTCCGCAATTGACATTAAAGGTTCAAATAATTAGGGGGTATAAATAATGTCTAGTCATATTTTGGAGCAATTTTTAAATGAAAATCTTGAGGATTTAAAGGGAAAAGGCCTATACAATGTCATTGATCCACTAGAAAGCCCGAATGGTCCTGTTATCACAATAAATGGAAGAGAACTTGTTAATCTTTCTTCTAATAACTATTTAGGTTTAGCAACCGATGAACGTTTGAAAAAAGCTGCAGAAGGGGCTATTGAAACCTACGGTGTTGGTGCAGGGGCCGTCCGTACGATCAACGGAACACTCAAGCTGCATGTGGAACTCGAAGAAAAATTGGCTGAATTTAAACATACTGAAGCAGCGATTGCCTATCAATCTGGATTTAATTGCAACATGGCAGCCATTTCCGCCGTTATGGATAAGAATGATGCGATTCTATCGGATGAATTAAACCATGCATCGATTATTGACGGCTGTCGTCTTTCAAAAGCAAAAATCATCCGTGTTAATCACTCAGATATGGAAGATTTACGTGCAAAGGCAAAAGGAGCAAAAGAGTCAGGTCTTTACAATAAGATTATGGTGATCACCGATGGCGTCTTCTCCATGGATGGCGATATTGCTCTGCTTCCCGAAATCGTTAAGATTGCTGAAGAATTTGACTTAATCACCTATGTTGACGATGCCCATGGATCAGGTGTACTTGGTGACGGAGCAGGGACTGTCAAACATTTTGGTCTTTCTGATAAAATTGATTTTCAAATTGGCACATTATCCAAAGCAATTGGTGTAGTTGGCGGATATGTGGCGGGTAAGAAGAATCTTATAGATTGGTTAAAAGTTCGCAGCCGCCCATTTCTATTTTCAACTTCGCTAACTCCTGCAGATGTGGCAGCTAGCAAGAAGTCGATTGAAATCCTAATGGAAAGCACGGAACTTAACGAGAAGCTTTGGGAGAATGGCAATTACCTTAAAAAAGGTTTAAAAGAGTTAGGTTTTAATATTGGTAACAGCGAAACACCGATCACACCTTGTATTATTGGCGATGAAGCACTTACTCAACAATTCAGCAAACGTCTGAATGAAGAAGGGGTTTATGCAAAGGCCATTGTTTTCCCAACTGTACCAAAAGGGACCGGACGTGTTCGTAACATGCCAACAGCAGCACATTCAAAAGAATTGCTCGATCGTGCGATTGCAATATATGAAAAAGTCGGTAAGGAAATGGGTGTTATCTAAAAATATAACTACATTTTTTAACCTAAGTGAAGAGGACGGGGAACGACGATGAAGCGTATTTTAATCACAGGTGCTTTAGGGCAGATTGGATCAGAATTAACTTTAAAGCTGCGAGACATTTATGGAGCGGATAACGTTATTGCGACAGATATCAAAAAGAATGATAGTGAAGCTGCTCAAAGCGGCCCATTTGAGACTATTGATGTAACAGATTTAAACCGAATGGTGGAAGTTGCTAAAAAATACAATGTTGATACGGTTATGCACTTAGCCGCATTATTATCAGCCACTGCGGAAGCAAAACCGGTATTTGCATGGAATTTAAACATGGGCGGGCTGATGAATGGACTTGAAACGGCAAAGGAACTAAAAGCACAATTTTTCACACCTAGTTCGATTGGCGCTTTTGGGCCTTCAACTCCTAAAGACAACACCCCCCAAGATACAATTATGCGACCAACTACGATGTACGGGGTCAATAAAGTGGCTGGGGAATTATTGTCTGACTACTATTTCCATAAATTCGGAGTCGATACCCGCGGCTTACGTTTTCCTGGATTAATTTCCTATGTCGCACTTCCTGGCGGCGGAACCACTGATTATGCGGTTGAAATTTACTATGAAGCGGTCAAAAATGGAAAATACACTTCTTATATTGATAAAGGTACGTATATGGATATGATGTATATGCCAGATGCCTTGAATGCGATTGTTGACCTAATGGAGGCCGATTCCTCTAAATTAATCCATCGCAATGCTTTTAATGTTACGGCAATGAGCTTTGATCCAGAGGAAATTGCTGCTTCCATCGCTAAGTTTGTACCTGGATTTGAAATTTCGTATAAAGTAGATCCTGACCGTCAAAAAATAGCAGAAAGTTGGCCGAATTCTATTGATGCTACAGCAGCAAAAGAGGAATGGGGCTTTAAATACGCATTTGATTTGGATAAAATGACAAAGGACATGGTGGAAAAACTACGTCAGAAGGTATAATCTTAATAATCCCGAGCCGAAATGGTTCGGGATATCTTTTTTTAGTAAAGACTATGTTAAAACTTATTGTATATTTTGGCACCTTGTTGATTGGAGCGGAAATCAACAGGCAAGTTTAACAGAGCCAAGTAAAAAAGAAACAGCGAACCCACAGGGCTTCGCTGTTATCTTTTCACATAAATATATTTTTCCTTTTTCTCCGTAACTCTTCCTACAATCGAAGCATATGCTAGTCCACTAGCTCGAAGTTTCTCCACATACTCAGCGGCTTCCGGTTCACTGAGAGCAACAAATAAACCGCCGGAAGTAATCGCATCGCATAGGAGAAGCTGTTCTTCAGGTAGGATTTCCTCATAGACAACATCATCCGCTAACCATTTATGATTTGCCTTCGAACCACCGGGAACTACACCATTTTTAGCTAATTCTAGGGCACCTTCTAATACAGGAACTTGTGAAAGTGAAAACTCAAAACTGACATTACTACCGCGTGCCATTTCACTTCCGTGACCTAGGAGTCCAAATCCCGTTATATCTGTGACAGCATGAGGGTGAAAATCTGATAACTCTTCAGCTGCTACCTTATTTAGCGCTGCCATGGTTTCAGTCACAATTTGTTCCTGTTCCGGCGTTACCACGCTTCTTTTTATACCAGTTGTGATGATTCCGACACCGATAGGTTTAGTCAACACAAGGACGTCACCTGGCTCGGCCCCGACATTTTTCCACACTTTATCTGGGTGGACGATTCCAGTTACCGATAATCCAAATTTAGGTTCTTGGTCATCAATAGAATGGCCGCCCACGGTAATCGCTCCGGCTTCCTTTACTTTATCAGCAGCGCCACGCAATATATCTGAAAGCATTTCAGCACCCAATTTTTTAATCGGGAAGCCGACGATATTCAAGACTGTTTTGGGTTCTCCGCCCATCGCATAAACATCACTTAATGCGTTTGCAGCGGTGATTTGTCCAAACATATAAGGGTCATCCACAATAGGGGTAAAGTAATCTACGGTCTGAATTAGCGCGATGGAGTCAGTTAATTGATAAACCCCAGCATCATCAGATGTATCAAGTCCCACTAATAATTCTGGAACAGGTTCTTGTTTCGGTAAATGACGCAAAACTTGCGCCAGGTCCTCAGGACCAATTTTGCAGCCTCAACCAGCTTTTGTTGACAAAGAGGTCAAGCGTATTTTATCATGTTCACTCAACGTGTCCACCTCCATTTTTATAGTATAACTCTTTCCCTGTAAATCCGCACGAATAGACAAAAAATTTGTAGTGAAAGAGAGAATAGGTTAAAATATTAACACTATCCTGATGTAGTAAACTCACTTTTGATGGAGGTTATTTTTATGAAGAATTACCATATCATTGTAGAATTTTGCATGCAATGAAACTACGCACCTAAAGCCGCGAGTTTCGCGGAAGAGCTATTTAATCATTTTTTTAGGGATATTCAAAAGTTAGAACTAATTCCAAGTTCAGGCGGCGCATTTGAAGTGACTGTGAATGGGGAGAAGATCTATTCCAAGCTTGAAACAGGCGTATTCCCGGATACAGACGAAATGATTGAAATCATTTCCAAAAAATAAAAAGCAGCCCTCTGGTCCAAACGGATTAGAGGGCTACTTTATTATTTATAATAATATTATGTCAACTGATGTGCAAAAAATAATACCACAATAATGAATTTATGGCAGGGTAATGTATCTATTTTTTCCTACACATCTATCTGTTTTTGAAATTACAACTTCTAATATTCCATTACTAAAAGTTGCATAAACTGTCTGATTTACGACTTGAAACGGAAAGTTGATGGTCCGTACACGCATCTGTTTATTCATGGAAGGGGGGTATTTAGACGCAGATATCACTAATTTATCTCCTTCTATATATACCTTTATTTCAGAAGTTTCAAATTCATTTAAGATGGCCTCGACAATCCATTCCTTCTCTGTCTCATACAGATCGATTTGAAATTGGGTAGCATCACAATAAGATGTAAGTGGATCGAGAAAATATTCTTCCAGCCATTTTTCTACATCTTCAAAGTCAAAGCTTTCATTTTTCGGTTGTTTCTTTTTTGACATATTTAATCCCCCTTGCTCGTTTCATTTTATTCATAAGGGATAAAAATGTGAAAATGATATGCTATAATTGTAATGCCGAAGCGCCCCTTTCCTTAGTATCATCATTGGACAGGCTCAAAAGTAGGTATATATTATAGAAAAAGCACAATTGTTAAAGGAGTTTTTATCTTGAAAGAGTGGCTACGCTTCATCCCAGCTGTCCATGAACTTCAAAATCATCAGAGGTTTTTGAATCTGCTTAAAGGAAGTCAGTTGGATCAAATAAATTTGACTAAACAACTTAAAGATGTCATTGAAAGCATTCGGGGGGCAATTCTTTACGATAATTGGCCAGGTGCGAGACCAGGGACCAACGATTTTCTTGACGACCTATTTTCTATCCTCGAATCAAATATAAAGAAACAGTATTCTTATACTATTGAAAAAGTCATTAATGCAACAGGAACGATTTTACATACGAATTTAGGAAGGGCTAGATTGAGCGAAAACGCAATCAACCATGTGATTGAGACAGCAAGGAACTATTCCAACCTTGAGTACAAGTTATCAGAAGGCGAAAGAGGCTCACGACATAGTCATGTTGAAGCCTTAATTAAAGAAATCACTGGGGCTGAAGCAGCCATGGTGGTTAATAATAATGCGTCTGCTGTTTTTCTTGTCTTAAGAGCCCTGGCTGCTCAAAAAGAAGTCATAGTTTCAAGGGGACAACTTGTTGAAATTGGCGGCTCGTTTCGAATTTCTTCGATTATGGAAGAAAGTGGAGCAAAGTTAACTGAAATTGGCACCACTAATAAAACGCATCTATTTGATTATGAAAAAGCAGTCAGCCCAGACACAGCGATTGTCATGAAAGTTCATACGAGTAATTTTAAAGTGATTGGTTTTACCAAAACGGTCGAAACAGAAGAACTTGTTAATCTTACGAAACGATTGGAAGATGTCATTTTTTATGAAGATCTCGGAAGTGGTGCGTTATACGATTTCAGGAAACACGGAATTGGTGAGGAACCTGTCGTAAAAGAGGTCATTGGATTAGGCGCAGATGTTGTATCTTTTAGTGGAGACAAGCTCCTTGGCGGACCACAGGCAGGGATTATTGCCGGTAAAAAAGAAATCATTGACCGCTTGAAAAAACACCAGTTGGCACGCGTACTGCGTGTCGACAAAATGACGTTAGCTGCATTAGAAGGAACATTAATTGAATATGCCCGCGGTGAAACTGGAATGGTAAATATTCCAACGCTTCGAGATTTATTAGTACCACTTGAAGAATTAGACGTTAGATCAAAGTCTTTTGTTACAAATTTATTACACAACACTGGAAAGTATGTTACAAAAGTTACTGAGGCAACCAGTCAAGTGGGTGGGGGAACGATGCCTGATGTGGAGCTCCCAACTATGGTTATCGCTTTGAAACATTGTACTCTGACTGCGGAACAGCTTGGAAGGAAACTTCGCACAGAAGCGAAGCCGGCTATTGTCGGTCGGATCCAAAAAGATGAATTTATCATTGATTTACGAACAGTGACGCCTGAAGAAGAGGAGCAGGTATTGCAAGCTTTAATTAACGCTAGTGAATAATAATAGGAATAAATCCAGCTTTATATTAGTAGAGCTGTTCGTTTTCACGTTAATGAAGACCTTTTTCTCTGGTTAAACAAGGGGATTTGGTCTTCATCGCCTTTATGATGACCATTTTCTCTCGCATATCAAGGGGATTTGGTCTTCATCACCTTTATGATGACCATTTTCTCCCGCGTATCAAGGGGATCTGGTCTTCATCGCCTTTATGATGACCATTTTCTCTCGCATATCAAGGGGATCTGGTCTTCATCACCTTTATGATGACCATTTTCTCCCGCATATCAAGGGGATCTGGTCTTCATCACCTTTATGATGACCATTTCTCTTGCATATTAAGGGGATCTGGTCTTCATCGCCTTTATAATGACCATTTTCTCTGGTTAATCAAGGGATTTTGGTTTTCATCTTCCTTGGTAAAGTAAAGTCGCCAATATGGCGACTTTATCCGTCTTATATTTGTTCTTTCAGTTAAAAAGTTCAGAAATGCACCTCAAAACTCTATGCCATTCTACATATCATGATGAGAATTATGTTTCGCTCTTGTATGGTTGCGATTTTTTACCTTTTTAGAACCACTTAACGGCTCAGGCTGACCGGATTGTTTTGGTGCGTTTTTTCTCATGTCTTTGCCATCGTTTTTGTTCATTTTTCATCCCTCCTATATGTTAGGATGCAGTCATTAAGTCCTTTTATACCGTATATTTTTTGTAGTTCTGTGCAATTTAACGGTAAACAAAATGAAGGAGTGAATGAAGCAAATGCAAAAGTTTCCTTACAACAAAGATAAACAACAAGCATTTCAAGCAGCACAGCAAGGGTATGAGAATGCCCAAGGACTATATGAGACCATCGTGAGTGATAGTGCAAGTTACGGTCATCAACTGAAACATCTGAAAGATGAAGTAAATGAAGCATACCAGCAGATTTCAAATGCCATGGAAGTAGCATCAGAACATCAACGGGCACAGTTAGAGCGTTTCCAACAGGATTTATCAACCATGGTATCAGAAGTCAATCAAGTGGAATAAGAAAAGCAGGCGGGATATCGCCTGCTTTCTGTTATTGATTCTTTTTCCGTTTTTTGTTATTCATTCTTTCTTTGGCAGTTAATTCAGGTTCACTGGCAAATTCCTCATTAAAGCCGGCACCTTTTCCTTGGCCTTTAGCAGCATTCATCCCTGGAATTACATGATTAGACTTTCGTTTCACCATTGTAATCACCTCCTACAACATTACTATTTCCTGCATAGCAAAAATAATGACAAAGAAAAGTTTTTTTGAGATAATAATAGTGAAAATTTCGTTTTTTCCCTACCTACATCTACATTAGCACAGATGATGTTTTTTGAATTTTCAGAACAAAATACATAAAAAAACATAAGAAAAACTTATCAATCACAATAACTTTCTTGTTATTTACTTATGAATTTGGTTGTATTAAGATAAGAATTGTGAGAAAAGTTAAGACGGATGGGAAAATTCAAACTTTTCGACTTTTCATTTATTTTGGTGAATTATGACGAATGAGGGGGTTTTTAACACATGGTTAAAAACGATGTATTTAACGCACGAGCTTCTTTTGAAGCCAATGGTAAACGTTATCACTATTACCGTCTAAGTGCACTTGAAGAGGCAGGAATCGGCAACGTTTCTAAATTGCCTTACTCAGTAAAAGTTTTACTTGAATCTGTACTTCGCCAATATGATGGCCGCGTAATCGCAAAAGAGCACGTTGAAAACTTAGCTAAATGGGGAACTGCTGAGCTTAAAGAGGTGGATGTTCCATTCAAGCCTTCACGTGTAATCCTTCAAGACTTCACAGGAGTTCCAGCAGTAGTCGACCTTGCTTCACTAAGAAAAGCAATGGCTGACCTAGGCGGGGACCCAGACAAAATTAATCCAGAAAAAACTGTAGACCTTGTTATTGATCACTCTGTACAAGTTGATGCGTATGGATCTAGTGATTCTTTACGAGTGAATATGGATTTAGAATTTGAACGTAATGCTGAGCGTTACCAGTTCCTTAGCTGGGCACAAAAATCATTCAACAACTATCGTGCCGTTCCGCCTGCAACAGGTATCGTTCACCAAGTAAACCTTGAATACTTGGCTGATGTTGTTCACGTGGCTGAAGTTGATGGTGAATTAGAAGCATATCCAGATACATTAGTTGGAACAGACTCACATACAACAATGATTAATGGTATTGGTGTTCTAGGCTGGGGCGTTGGCGGTATTGAAGCTGAAGCTGGCATGTTAGGACAGCCTTCATACTTCCCAGTACCTGAAGTTGTTGGTGTTAAGTTAACAGGCGAACTTCCAAATGGAGCAACTGCAACAGACTTAGCATTAAAAGTAACACAAGTTCTTCGCAGTAAGGGTGTAGTTGGTAAATTCGTTGAATTCTTCGGTCCTGGTGTATCTGTACTCCCACTTGCTGACCGTGCAACAATTGCAAACATGGCTCCTGAATACGGTGCAACATGCGGTTTCTTCCCAATTGATGATGAATCACTTGCATATTTACGCTTAACAGGCCGTGAAGAAGATCAAATTAATGTGGTTGAACAATACTGCAAAGCTAATGGCTTATTCTTTGATCCTTCATTTGAGCCAGTTTACACCAATGTAGTTGAAATCGACCTTACTGAAATTGAAGCAAATCTTTCTGGTCCTAAGCGCCCACAAGATTTACTTCCACTTTCAAAAATGAAAGAAGAATTCGTAAAAGCTGTTTCTGCACCACAAGGAAACCAAGGCTTTGGCTTACAAGCAGATGAACTTGATAAGTCCGCTACAGTTAAATTTAACAATGGCGACGAAACTACTATTAAAACTGGTGCAGTTGCAATTGCATCAATCACAAGCTGTACAAACACATCTAACCCGTACGTACTAGTAGGTGCTGGACTGGTTGCAAAGAAAGCTGTTGAATTAGGAATGGAAGTTCCAAAATTCGTAAAAACTTCTTTAGCCCCAGGCTCTAAAGTTGTAACTGGATATCTTCGTGATTCTGGCTTACTTCCATACCTAGAGCAAATCGGCTTCAACCTAGTTGGTTACGGCTGTACCACATGTATCGGTAACTCCGGTCCATTAAAAGAGGAAATTGAAAAAACAATCGCTGAAAACGATCTATTAGTTACATCAGTACTTTCTGGTAACCGTAACTTCGAAGGCCGTATTCATCCGCTTGTTAAAGCAAACTACCTTGCTTCACCACCATTAGTTGTTGCTTACGCCCTTGCTGGTACTGTAAACATCGACTTCGCTTCTGAAGCAATTGGTAAAGATAAAGATGGAAACGATGTATTCTTCAAGGATATTTGGCCATCAACTGCTGAAGTTAATGATGTAGTTAAACGCACGGTTACTCCTGAATTATTCCGCAGCGAATATGCGAACGTGTTTGGTGACAACGAGCGTTGGAACGAGATCAAAACAAGCAATGAGCCATTATATACTTGGGATGAAGATTCAACTTACATTGCAAATCCTCCGTTCTTTGAAGGCTTATCACCAGAACCAGGTACTGTTGAACCATTAACAGGACTTCGTGTTGTAGGTAAGTTTGGTGATTCTGTAACAACTGACCATATTTCACCAGCAGGAGCTATTGGTAAAAATACTCCAGCAGGGAAATATCTGCTTGAAAAAGGCGTTGCGATTCGTGACTTTAACTCTTACGGCTCTCGTCGTGGTAACCACGAAGTAATGATGCGCGGAACATTCGCAAACATTCGTATTCGTAACCAAATCGCACCAGGTACAGAAGGTGGAGTAACTACCTACTGGCCAACAGGCGAAGTTACATCTATCTATGATGCTTGCATGAAGTACAAGGAAAACGGCACTGGATTAATTGTTCTTGCTGGTAAAGATTACGGAATGGGCTCTTCACGTGACTGGGCTGCGAAAGGAACTAACCTTTTAGGTATTAAAACAGTTCTTGCTGAAAGCTTCGAACGTATTCACCGTTCAAACCTTGTGTTAATGGGTGTGCTTCCACTTCAATTTAAAGATGGCGAAAGCGCTGAAACACTTGGTTTAACTGGTAAAGAAACCATTGATGTACAAGTAGGCGAAGATGTAAAACCACGTGATCTTCTAAAAGTAACAGCAACTGACGAAGCTGGTAACAAGAAAGAATTTGAAGTTCTTGTTCGTTTTGACTCCGAAGTTGAAATTGATTACTACCGTCACGGTGGAATTCTTCCAATGGTTCTTCGTGAAAAATTACAAGCTTAATATGGAGAACACCATGCCAAGTGGCATGGTGTTTTTTTATTGAAAGGATTGACAATCATTATCATTTTTTAATAAAATTTAACTAACAAACGAAAAGGAATGATTAAGGGCCGATGAAATTATAATCTTATTTTTCAGACATGATTCGAATAACGAAAAATGTTGAACCTGAAGAATAGGATTAGTCTGTCCTTTTTTATGTCCATATCGTATAAATGCCACTACAACAAAACCCTTTGTACAGGTTTATTTGTAGTGTCATTAACGACATATCTACGACATAATTCTCTCTTCAGGTTCAGGTGAAGGGAGTTTTTTTATGCTTACAAATCAACAGACTGTATTAAAAGTAATCGACATCGAAAAAAGTTTTCATTTAAGGAAGGTATTGGATCGTATTCAATTTGAAATAAAGAATGGGGAACGGATTGGGCTTGTCGGCTATAACGGAACTGGAAAAACCACATTGGCAAATATCATTTTTGGGAAAATGGCACCAGATAAAGGTATCGTAGAAAAATCAAAAGATTTAACGATCGGCTATCTTTCCCAATCCATTGATTATCAGGTTAGTGATTTTCAGCAGTCTTTATCAGGAAATACCAAAAATCACTTGCTCGAGCATGCGAGCATGTTAGGTCTCACGAAGGTTTATAACTGGGAAGATGAGCGTTTAGGACATTTAAGTGGCGGGGAAAAGTTAAAGTTGGCATTAGCAATGGTTTGGGCTTCAAAACCGGACTTTTTAATTTTGGATGAACCAACGAACCATTTAGATTATAAAGGGATCAAGTGGTTGGTTTCTGAATTAGAGAAGTTCCGGGGCCCCGTCCTAATTATCTCTCATGATCGACATTTCTTAGATAAAACGGTTACTAGAATTTTTGAATTAGAAAATAGCAAAATTAATTTTTACAATGGAAACTATAGTGATTATCGAAAAGAGAAGCAGCAAAGAATAGAAAATATGAGGCACCAATACGATGTCCAGCAGCAAAAAATAAAAGAAGTGGAAACACAAATTACTCAATTAAAAACCTGGTCCGAAAAAGCTCATCGAGAATCTACAAAAAAGGGGAAAGGACCAAGCAAAAGACAAAATGGGATTAAGGAATATCATCGGGTAAAGGCTAAAAAAACAGACAATCAAGTAAAGTCAAAAATGAAACGACTGCAAAATGAGTTGGAAAAAAATAAGCTTGAAAAGCCATTAGATGAAGTTCAAATAAGGTTTCAGTTTGACACGCAAGGGAAGAGAGGCAAGCGAATTGTCGAGGCTAAGAACTTGGCCAAATCCTTCGAAAATAGAACACTTTTTCAAAAATCCAATTTCTATATTAATTATGGTGATCGCCTAGGATTATTGGGTGAAAATGGCTGCGGTAAAACGACATTAATAAAAATGATGTTAGGCCAAGAGGGGTATTCCAATGGGGATTTGTGGAGCAGTGACTCGGTAGAAATTGCGTATTTAAGCCAAGATGTTGATGATTTGGCTGCAGAGAAAACAGCAATTGAAGCACTAGGGTTCACAGATCGTGAGAGTATTTTGAAAGCAAGAACTCTATTTGCCAATGTAGGCTTAAATGAGGCCCTAATCACTAAGCCAATCAAGACATTGAGTTTGGGGGAACGAACGAGAGTAAAACTCGTTGACATGCTAATGAAAGAGTATGATGTTCTCATTCTCGACGAGCCAACCAATCATCTAGACTTACCGAGTAGAGAGCAGCTGGAAAATACGTTAGCAGACTTTACTGGGACAATTATTACCGTTTCTCATGACTATTACTTCCTTAATAAGCTTTGTGACAGGGTGCTTGTATTTGAAGACCAGCAAATTCGACGGATTGAGATGAAACCTGATGAATATTTAAATCAAGATGTAAACAAAGGGGATGCCTTAAAAGAAGCCCTACTAATAATTGAAAACAAGATTTCATCTGTCTTAGGTGAGTTATCGTTTATGGATCTAAAAGACCCTAGATATACTGAGTTAGACAAAGAATTTAATGACTTACTTAAGCAAAAACGAAAACTAATGGGCTAAAATGATATTGAACAGTATGAATAAAAGGTCCTCATTCGTATCTAATGAGGACCTTTTTTCATTCTCATCAAGACAGCAAATAACCAATCAATTATTAGCCAATAAATTTAGAAGTTCTTTCTCTTTATCCGCCCGTATCCCAGCATTCCACTCATCCTCAGTCAATTGGCGGGTTTTCTCCCACTCATAAATATCAGTGATACTATCTTCAAGAGGCCTAAATGAAAGACCGCTATGGATAGCTTTATCAACATTGATAGAGAATGCACCTTTCCATGGCTCCACAGACTCAGGTGACAATGGATAATTCTCGGGTACCCAAAGCGGCATTTCCGTCCATGGGGCTACTTTCTGATCCAGAAGAAATTGTTCCTCTGCCCAAACCACATCTGCATCTGAACCTGTCACTTTAATACATGTATCGACAAACTCTTTTATCGTTAATGGATAATCCGGACCCGTTGCATTAAACGTTCCAGAGGAATGTTTTTCTTCCATATCAAGGATCCAATTAGCCAGATCTTGGTTGTCAATCATTTGAACCCGTCGGTTTGGATTTCCAGGGACCAGTACCTTGCCGCCTTTTGCGATTCTATTCACCCAATAGGGGACACGGTCCGTATAATCATTTGGCCCAATTAATTGACCTGCACGTATATTCAACACACGCCCCGGCATATTTTTCTCGGCTATTTGTTCACATAAAGCCTTAAAATGTCCGTAATATTGATAGATGGGTCCGTCGGCATCCATCGAAAGCTGATTAGCTTCCTCCATTGTCATTTCCAAGACGGGGTAGTTTTCATCCAAATTCTCCTGAATCCAATCTTGGTAGACAGAAATACTCGAGATAAATGTATAATGCTGGACTTGGTCTCTTAATAAGTTTGTTGTGTTCTGGACTGTATAGGGGATAAACCCGCTTGTATCAAGTACAGCATCCCAATAGCGATTTTGAAGCGCTTTCAAATTTCCAAATCGATTTCCATAGAGAACTTCGATATCCTTAATTCCGGGACTTTGAATTCCACGATTAAATATCGTGACTTCATGATTTCGTTTTAAAGCTTCTTCTACGAATGTTTTTCCTAAAAAGCGGCTTCCACCTAAAACAAGTATCTTCAAAAATATCCCTCCATTCATTCATACTTCTATTTTAACAAATTTTCTCACAATTTAGTTAACTTATCAAAGGGACAAATAAAAAAATGAAAGTATTGCATATGTCTCCGATATTGATAAAATTACATTGGGTGAAGTTGCAGGAATGATTCTAAAAACTTAACAAGAATTTACATAAAGTAGAAGGGATGCTTTAAATGGAAAACACATACTTACAATCCGTTTCCTATGAAAACGGAGTTCTAAAAATACTCGATCAAACCAAAATACCGAACATTACAGAATTTCTCGAAACCAAAAAAATTGAAGATGCCTGGGATGCCATTAAACAACTTAAAGTTCGTGGAGCGCCGGCAATTGGCATAGCTGCAGCTTATGGCTTAGTGCTTGGAATTAAAGATGCACCAGAAAGCTCTTTTGAAGATTTTTATGGACATTTAAAAAAGCAATCAGATTACTTGGCCTCATCACGACCAACAGCCGTCAACTTGTTTTGGGCTTTGAAACGAATGAATGAACGAGCACTTAAAGAGAAGGAATTACCGATTAATCAAATCAAAGAAGCATTGGAAGAAGAAGCCCATAACATTCGTATTGAAGATGAAGAAGTATGCCGGACAATCGGAGAGCATGCATTAAACCTTTTAGAGGACGGCATGGGGATTCTAACACATTGCAATGCGGGCGGGATCGCTACTGCGAGATATGGAACAGCCTTAGCACCACTTTATTTAGCAAAAGAAAAGGGCTGGGATATCAAAGTTTTTGCTGATGAAACAAGACCACTGCTACAAGGAGCGAGATTAACGGCATGGGAACTAATGCAGGCTGGCATAGATGTCACGCTCATTACGGACAATATGGCCGCGATGGTTATGCAAAAAGGCTGGGTGCAAGCAGTAATTGTCGGTTGCGATCGCGTTGCAGCCAATGGTGATGTAGCAAACAAAATTGGGACATATGGAGTTGCCTTATTAGCAAAAGCCCATAATATACCTTTCTACGTGGCAGCACCGATCTCCACGATTGATTTGGATACAAAAACTGGGGCCGATATCCCGATCGAGGAAAGAGACGCATCCGAAATTACTGATGGCTTTGGTAAAAGAACCGCCCCTGAAGGTGTGAAAGTGTTTAACCCTGCCTTCGATGTCACACCAAATGAGCTTGTTACCGCAATCATCACTGAAAAGGGGTTAATAAAAGGAAATTACCAGGAAGAACTAGTGAAACTCTTTGAATCCTAAAAGCGGAAGAGTTTGTTTTTTGTAAATTGTCACAGTTTCGGCATATCCTGATTTGGTTTCACCTAAGATTATAGTGTAAAATCAATGTAGCAGATTATGAAGTAAAGGAGGATTCGGGAATGATAAAAAAAGTAATTGCAACCGTAATACTAGTTTCCTTACTTACAGTCGCGATTGTTCAAGCCATGGATAAAACTTCAGAAACTCCCGAAACGAAAAGTCAAACCACAGCAAGTCAAGAAGGTCTCGCTGTTGGAGCAAAGGCACCTGATTTTGAACTGAAAACATTAACCGGAGAAAAGATAAAACTGTCTAATTTAAAAGGCAAAAAAGTGATGCTGAACTTTTGGGCAACCTGGTGTCCTCCTTGTAAGGCAGAAATGCCGGCAATGGAGCAATTTTCAAAACAGATGCCAAAGGATGTTGTCATTTTAGCCGTTAACATCGATCCGCAATTAGATGTCCATGGTTTTGTGGATGAAAATAAAATTACTTTTCCTATTCTTCTTGATGCAGAAGATAAAGTAAATGAAACTTATCAAGTCCTATCCATACCAACTACGTATTTTATTGATAGTAAAGGAAACATTCAGAATAAATATATAGGTGAAATGAAACTTGATGATATGAAAGATTTTACAAACAAACTAAAATAGACTAAAAAACATTGGAATGTTTCCAATGTTTTTTTATTGAATGCTTTTTCTTTAAAATTTTCAAAAAGTTGTAATAATTGCAACCGTTTCCGGGCATAATAACTGTTAGAATAGAAACTAAGGACGGTGATACCGATGAGAAAACCTAGAAAACGCTCATTTGCAGAGCTAGTATCTGAAAATAAAACACAACTATTAAAAGATCGCGCTGCGATGGAAAAAATTGAACAGCGCTTAGAAGAAAAACGTCTCGGTAAAGCAGAATAACTAAAAAAGTTTACCAATCATGTTTTCCTTCCTTTAGGACAAAATGTAAATAAGGAGGGATCATGACATGGGTAAAAAATATCAAACGAAACGTTTTCAACCAGATCACGTTGGAACACAGCCACGTGGCTTTAGCGGGAATAAAGGAAAGAAAATGAATGATACTTCAGGCGAGCATGCCCAAGTAATACAAACAAAAGGTGAATAACAATGAATTTAAGACTTGACTGGTGAAAGCCAGCGAGTCTTTTTTTATAGGCTTTGTTAAAGATTAATATTGATTTTGGGACTCTGTTGATTGGAGTGGAAGGCGCGAAGACTCCTGCGGGAGTACGGGGCAGACCCCGCAGGTGCTGAAAGCACCGAGGAGGCTCCCCGCAACGCCCGCGGAGAGCGAAGTGCCTGGAACGGAAATCAACAGACAAGTTTAACACAGCCTTTCCGAAAAATTCTTGTTTATTTTTTTCAGTCGGTAACAAACTATATCTGTACCAATTACACCCTAGGAGGAAATACAATGGCCTATAATAACAAACCGAATCCAGATGACCGCAGTGATAACGTCGAAAAGCTTCAAGCGATGATTCAAAATACGGAGAATAATATTGAAGCAGCTGAGGAATCATTAGCCCTTACTGATAGTGAGACACAACGCCAGGAAATTGAGGCGAAGAACGAGCGCCGTCGGGAAAGCATTGAATCCTTCCGGTCAGAAATTAAAGATGAAGCAAACAACCAACAAAGCTAAAATCGAGTGCAGACCTGTTCATTTTGGACAGGTCTTTTGTTTAGGTATGGAGTGCTTGTTATGGTAAGATAGAAGGGAAATTTTGAAGAAGAAGTGATAATCTTGAGACAAATTGTAAACCAGCATATTAATAATAATGAAGAAAAACTAAAGCAATGGGAACTGGAACTAAACCAAAATGGATCGATTTCTAATGAAAGTGCATTAATTTCCGCATTAACTGATGAATCCAATCCGGTCACCTTATCAAAGCTGTTAACAATTGCTGCTCTCTCGCGGATCGAACGTAATAAACAGGATAAAATGGCAGCGATCTGGCTGGAAAGAGCACTTAGTTTATTTCCTAATAATCAAGCAGCAAGAGAATATATGTTACAAACAGATTTGAAAAAATTAGAGGGAATATTCTTACCACTAACATTTCCTGCTATGAGAGAAACAGATAACAGAACTGCAAAAAAGAAGACTGCCGAACAATACATAGAAGTATGTCAAAATTTCTTAAGTAATGCAGATGAAATACAAACAGATTTAGCAGCAAAAAGAGAACTATCTGCAACGTTGAGTACGAAGGTTGTGTATCAGCAGTTTAATCATTTATTTGAGTTATTCACTTCTGCGATCGATGAAACAGGAAGGCTATTAAAAGCCGCAGAGGAGTATGACCAATCGATTACAGGTGTTTTCCATACCTCCACCTATTTTGATGATTTAAAATTGCATTTATCGAATTTAGAGGAAATTAAAACCGCTTGGCAAAAGCAATTTTACGAAGAGGAAGTTCAATCTGACACCGACCGAATTAATGCATTAGATCAACTAAATGAAATGATTGGGATGGAATTTGTTAAAAATCGGGTAAATGATTTTTACCGCTTTCTCAAGTATCAAAAACAACGGAAAGATTTGGGTTTTCAAATACAGGACGACTTAAGCCTAAATATGATTTTAACTGGAAATCCAGGAACAGGGAAAACCACACTTGCCCGCTTATTAGCGAAAATTTATCATGAATTAGGAGTCCTGCCTCGAGAGGAAGTGATCGAGACAGACCGTTCCCAGTTAGTTGGTTCTTTCGTTGGCCAAACTGAAGAAAATGTCCGTTCCATTGTGGAACGTTCCATTGGTGGTGTGCTGTTTATTGATGAAGCATATAGCCTGAAACGTGAGGGTCAAACAGGCAATGATTATGGTCAAGCCGCCATTGATACTTTAGTTTCACTGATGACTGGAAGTGAGTATGGCGGAAGATTTGCGGTAATAATGGCGGGCTATCCTGAAGAAATGCGCACCTTTTTGGATGCTAATCCAGGTTTACGCAGTCGCTTTCCACAGTCTAATCTCATTCATTTGCCTAATTATTCAAACGAAGAATTAATAAGGATTGCAGAGAAAGTCGCAGCAGATAATGATTATTTCCTTAGCGACGAGGCTAAAATCGAAATTAACCATCGACTTGATCTTGAACGGGTCGATGATACCTTCGGAAATGCACGAACTGTCCGCAATATCGTCATCGATGCGATTTTCAAAAAGGGCTCTAATAAGGAAGTCCCGGACGAAAATATCCTTGATTTTATGTTACTGAATAAAGATGACTTTCTAATCGCAAAAGAAGAAGCTGAAGAATCCCCTTATGAAAAATTGGACCGGCTCATTGGTTTAGATGCATTAAAGCTCGAAATGAGGTCACTGATCTCCTTTGTAAAGATGCAGCAATACCGGATGAAAAAAGGTCTGGCGCCAGTACCTATTCAATTACATGCCGTTTTCACTGGCAATCCGGGAACAGGAAAAACAACCGTTGCTAAGATTTATGCAGAGCTTTTAAAGGACTGCGGTATGTTAAAAAGGGGCCATCTAATTGTCGCAAGCAGAGCAGACTTTGTGGCTGGGTATGTTGGGCAAACTGCAGGAAAAACGAAGAAAAAGATTAAAGAAGCTCTTGGAGGAGTCTTATTTATTGATGAGGCCTATTCTCTTTTCAGTTCGACCTCAGGTGATTTTGGCAAAGAAGTCATCGATACACTTGTCGATGAAATGACCAAGCATAATGAAAACTTAGTAGTAGTCCTGGCTGGTTATCCAGACGAAATGGACTTGCTATTAGAAAGCAATCCAGGGCTTCGCTCAAGGTTTAAAAAATTCTTCTTATTTCCAGACTATTCTTCTGAAGAACTGCTTGAAATCATGACTGTATATGCAGAAAGTTATCAATACCAATTATCAAGTGATGCTAAACAGTTGTTATTGAGTAAAATGGAGCAAGAATCCTTTAAAGGAAATGGCCGTTTTGCAACTAATATGGTGGATGAAATGATCCAAGCACAGGCCTCAAGGTTAATGGAAGTGGAGAATGAGGAAGATCTTTTTGAAAAGTCACTCCTACTTGAGGTTGAGGATATAATAAAGGCCATCAATAAAATGTAAAAATCGATTGTAGAAAGGGTGGGGGCCCGTGGAAAATTATTTTATTTCGACTCGAGAAATTCAACTTTATTATGCGGACACGGATATGATGGGAGTCATTTACCACGCTAATTATCTTAAATTCTTTGAACTTGGCAGAACTGGGTTTATTGAGGACCTGGGCTATAGTTATCTCGCAATGGAGGAGTCAGGTTATTTTGCACCTGTCTATGACGTCCAAGCGACCTATAAAAAACCGTTACGATATGGTGATCGAGGTTTTGTAAAAACGTGGGTTGAATTAAATGACGGCATCAAAACGGTATATGGTTATAAGGTTGTAAATGGCGATGATGAGATATGTGTGGAGGGGAAGACCACACACATTATTGTTAAAAAGGATAACTTTAGACCGACTTCTTTCAAAAAAGCCTTCCCTGAGTGGTTCCTAAAATATGAAGAAATTAAGATAAAATAATCAATTTATAACACTTGTGCGGGCAAAATTCATTACGAATGGGGTGACCTAGGTGGCTTTTGGAATCAAACGGGAGGAAGTCATCGAGTGGAAGAGAAAAATTGATAATGGAGAATTAGCTTTTTTAACCCATTATTGGTTAGATGACCGCTTTCCAGGATGTAATACAGTAACCAAGGTTGGTTGTAATAACCTTGAGCAATTGGCAGCTTGGGGACAAAAACATGGATTAAAAAAAGAGTGGATTCATGTTCGTAAGGATGGTTATTCCCATTTTGATTTACTCGGTGAGCGCCAACGAGACATTTTACATAAAGAAGGATTGTCAGAACATATTTGGAAAAAGGATCAGAGCACACTTGAAGAGTAACCATCTTTAAGTGTGCTTTTTGTTATGAACCATAATATACAGGGATGGTCATTAGCCCGTTTATTAAAAAGAGGGTGGTGACCAAAGTATGAGTAATCATCGCAGGAAATACACTTCTTGTTTTGACCGTTAAACACCCTAACACAAATCCTAGAAAAATATAAATCATACATATAATTGGTGAAAAACCAAACATGGTGGTGTTAATACCGTAAGCAATGCTCGTTACAATTATCCCAATTAGTTGATTGGTGATGCAGATCAGCTTTGGCAGGAGTATGCCCCGCCATAATACCTCTTCAAGTAATGCATTCATCGATGCGAATAACAAAATCAATGAAAATGAACGCCAATGCATCTTTTCTACTTGAAATAGAAATGTGATACCTATAGAAACCACAGCTAAAAGTCCAAAAATAAGAACAAATCTCTTAAAGGAAAAATCAATTTTAAAAGGAAGTTGAATTTCTCGTGTAAAAATTGGCCGGTGAAAGAAAGACGTTATTTCTTGTTTAAACTGCTTAACCACATAACTTATCATTAAAATGGGAATCAACAGTAATAATTGACTTAACATGATAAGCGAAAAGGGAGAGAAATGAAAACCTTCAATAAAATTATCCATGTAGCCCAGCAAGAGATTTCCAAGAAAAAATGAAATAATCATCCAACCAAAAAGGCGATTTTCTTCTTTTAAAAAAACAATTATTAAAAATAAACCAATTAATAGCACAAAAAAAGGGTTGTAAAATCCTCTAGTAAAAAGAAACATCATGAGTAAAAAATACCCAGAAAGCCAGAGCCCTTTTTGCTTTATCTGTACCATCTGATCTTCTCCTGTCATCAATCTAAGAATAAAAAGGCTCCGTTTTAACGGAGCCACTGCATCATGTGATCTTGGATTTCCATATACTTTCCCTTGGCATTACGAAGACCAAATGGTCGAGCATTTTCTAAAGGGATTACGCGGAAATTATGATTTTTTTTACTAGCGACATAGGTTGGATAAAACTTCGGGTTCGACAATTCAATCGAGTTACCATTACCTGATATACGTTTTGTAATGCCAATCGTAGCTAATCCACCAATATCTTTATAATCATTACGTTGTGATGAGATAAAATTTCCTAATGAATAGACAACCAATGCTTTTCTTCCATCCTCTGTTTTGATCCATTCCATAGGTTGAAGAACATGCGGATGGGAGCCAAAAATGATATCCACCCCTTCATTTGCCAGAAATCGAGCCAAATCCTTCTGTTCTTTGTTAGGCATACGGTGGTATTCATCTCCCCAATGGATACTCATAACAATGACATCAGCGTCCTTTTTAGCTCGATGGACCTCATCACGCATCGTTTCGCGGTTGATCAGATTGACTAGGAAATCCTTTCCGTCTGGAACCGGGATTCCGTTTGTTCCGTATGTATAGGAGAGAAATGCAATCTTTATCCCATTTTTATTTAAAATCCTCAATTTTTGGCGGTCCCTTTCATCAAGGAAGCTTCCAACATGAAGTAAACCAATACTTTCTAAATAGTCAGCCTCTGATTTAATCCCTTTTTCACCTTTATCCAAGGTATGATTATTGGCTGTGGATACAATATCTACTCCTGTGTGGACAAGAGCATCCGCCACCTCGTATGGACTATTAAACCGTGGATAACCGGCAAGACCTAATGTTTTTCCACCTATCGTACTTTCTTGATTGGCAGTTAACACGTCTGGTTTTTCTAATAAAGTTTTTACGTTCTCAAACATCGGGTCAAATTCATATGTAGCACCATTAAAGGCATCTTGATAAACATTATCGTGTATAAGGATATCTCCGATGGCTCCAATGGTTATTTTTTCGGTCATCTCTCGGTTGATCATCAATGAAGAACGGGTTTGAAGATTTTTCGTCGGAAAAACCTTTTGGTCGTCATCATTAGTATTTTGCCATTGTTGAATAAAAAGGAATGATGCTAAAGCAATACAAACAAAAATAATTATAACTGAAGGTATGGCATGCCTTTTCATAATTACTCCTTATCTTTTATCTGATAATTATACTATATTATATTGTTGTATAATTTTAAAACTATTCTTTGCTTGAAAAGGAGTTTTAACAAAAAAAAGAACCGGAAAATCGGTTCTTTTTTTGCTAAAGCCATTTAATCTTGGGCTCAGTTTTATTCATAATTCGTTTTATATTTGCTCTGTGACGATAGATGACAAACGACGCAAGGAACAGGACGACAATGAGAAGAGGGATGTCCCATTCATCCACAACCCCCGAAACAATGGCAAACATCACTGCTGTAACTCCTGCAACCATCGAAGATAAGGAAACATATTTTGATATGTATAAACTAATAAAAAAGAAAATTAATACGGTAATAAACATATACGGTGCATAAAACAATACTACACCACCTGAGGTAGCAACTGCTTTTCCTCCACGAAACCCAGCGAAGATTGGATAGGTGTGCCCGACAACTGCAAAAATACCTGCTAATAACGGACTCATATCCACTTGGAAGAGATGCGGCAAGGCGGCAGCTAAAGTCCCTTTCAAGATGTCAGCAAGTGTAACGACTAATCCCGCTTTCACACCCAATGTTCGAAAGGTATTGGTCCCTCCTAAATTTCCACTCCCGTGTTCGCGAATATCCGTTTTATAAAAAACCTTTCCGATAATTAAACCAGAGGGGATTGAACCAAGTAAATATGCCAGAATGACTACTAAAATAATTTGAACCATTAACAAATTCTCCTTCTACAAAAAGTTCCAGTCCTTCTATTTTACCATGGAATTTGGAAAAAACACTATCAATCCTTTCATATGTGTTTGCTTTTTTGAATCTGGTCAAAAGTAAGAACAAATAGAGTCAATTTTATTACAAAAATAAGGAGAATTTTCAAACCATTTGTTAATCCATTGAAAGCCATGCTGGGAGTCAATATAATTTAGATAAAATCATAGAAATACATACCAAACCGACCCAAGTATCGTAATCAATGGTCGGTTTTATCATATAATCCTGAATGAAAGAAAGAGGTGCTTAAAGTGGCGGCTACTATTCATCCATACTTAAATTACCGATACAAAGATGTGAAACAGCTTGAAAAAGAAATTTCCAAACAAAAGAAATTAACGAAAGCTTTATTAAACTTTCAAGACCACCTTATCTTTGTTACTGATCACGAGGATATTATCGAATTCAATCAAGCCTTTTGTAACTTTACTGGAATTAGTAAGGCTCAGACCCAGCTGCCTAAATTGAAATACCTTTCTAGTTTTTTTGTAGAAGATGCAAATTATTTTTATCCAATCGACAAAAGAAGATGGTTCGAAGAAATCATAGAAACGGGGAAAAACTCTGTAAACATGCACTGGATCAACATCAATAATGAAGAGATTTTCTTTAATTTCGAATATGAGTCCATACCGGGTTCGAACCAATACTTATGTGTCTGTAAGGATATTACAAATTTAGAGAATGAAAAAAGAGAGAACAGACATTTATTCCTGATGGATTCTCTAACATACAGTATAAACCAATTGGAAATGAATGCCATCTTAGAAGTGGAAATGAGACGTGCCGAACGATTAAACCAGCCTTTTTCGATGATTATCATGGATATTGATTTCTTTAAACATGTAAATGAACGGTTTGGGCAACAAGCAGGCGATAAAGTTCTCTCTACTATTTCCATCATCGTTCAGCAACGTATTCGTGAATCAGATATTTTTGCCCGTTGGGGAGGAGAGGAATTCATTTTACTCACTCCTGGAACCGACGGAAACGGGGCAAAGGAACTATCAGAATCTATCCGGTCGATTATCGGAGAATTTCATTTTGAGAATATCGATAAGATCACTTGCAGCTTTGGAATCTCCGTGTTTTCTAAAGGGAAACCGAAAGAGGATTTAATACTAGAGGCGAATCAAGCACTCTCTTATTCAAAAGACAAAGGGAGAAACTGTGTAACTCTTTACAACTAACTTGTAAGATGGCGGCACTTTAAGCTTTTTATTATGTTTTTTTTGAAAATATAGGTAAAATAAAGAAAAATACCCTAGGAGTGAGATTGATGACTATTGAAAATCCAAGTCGCAATGAAATTGGAGCGATCTTAAAAAAGGCAAAAAGAATTGCGGTAGTTGGTTTGAGTGATAATCCTGAACGAACTTCCTATCAAGTGTCTGAAGCAATGCAAAAAGCTGGCTATGACATTATTCCGGTGAATCCTACGATTGAATCGGCATTAGGGGTGAAAGCTGTTGCATCCCTTAAAGATATCGAAGGACACGTGGATATTGTTAATGTTTTTCGCAGGTCAGAACAACTGTTCGATGTCGCGAAAGAGTTTGTTGAGATCGATGCAGATATCTACTGGGCCCAGCTTGGTCTTGAAAACGAAGAAGCCTATGAATTCTTAAAAAGTAAGGGCTATACGGTGATAATGAATCGTTGCATTAAAGTAGAACATGCGATTTCTAAAGCTTAAATATTCAACCCTAAAACTGCTAATATTTAGCAGTTTTTTTATTTTTAACACGCATTAACCGATGATTTTAATATTACAAAATTATGTTGTTTAAAATTACGTATTTGCTAAATCGAAATAAATCGCTACAATAAAGCATAGACGCCGCAAGATTTATGTTAAAATAAGAAGCGGCAAACATTGGTTCTATATTAATTTTATAAAAAGATAATATAAAGAATGACTAATCAATTAGTTCATGAGCAATTAGAAGGATACTTCTTTTTGTAGGGAATGAAAGGGGTATTTTAGTGGCAAGAAATCAGCAAGTTTTTGATTATAATGATGATGCCATACAGGTACTTGAAGGTCTTGAGGCGGTTAGGAAACGTCCAGGAATGTACATTGGCAGCACTGATTCACGCGGTCTACACCATCTAGTTTATGAGATAGTCGACAATTCTGTCGATGAAGCGCTTGGTGGATTCGGTGATCAAATCATTGTAAAAATACACAAAGATAATTCTATTAGTGTTAATGACCGCGGACGCGGAATGCCTACTGGTATGCACAAAATGGGGAAACCAACACCAGAGGTTATATTAACAGTGCTTCATGCCGGCGGTAAATTCGGCCAAGGCGGTTATAAAACAAGCGGCGGTTTGCACGGTGTTGGTGCATCTGTTGTTAATGCCTTATCAGAATGGCTAACTGTCACCATTAAAAGGGACGGTTTCGTATATGAACAGCGCTTTGAAAATGGGGGAAAACCGGTAACAACCCTCGAAAAAATCGGCAAAACCAATCAAACCGGCACAACGATTCATTTCAAGCCAGATCCAACAATATTTTCAACCACCACTTTTAATTTCGAAACGTTATGTGAGAGGTTAAGAGAGTCAGCCTTTTTGTTAAAAGGTTTGAAAATCGAAATTATCGATGACCGAAACGATTTCCATGAAATCTTCCATTATGAAAATGGGATTGAAGCGTTTGTTGCTTATTTAAACGAAGAGAAGGATGTTCTCCATCCAGTGGTTAGTTTAGAAGGCTCTCAGCATGGAATTGAAGTGGATTTTGCCTTTCAATTTAATGATGGCTACTCTGAAAATGTCCTCTCCTTTGTAAATAATGTCCGCACAAGAGATGGCGGAACCCATGAGGCCGGGGCAAAAACAGCAATGACAAGGGTATTTAATGATTATGCTCGGAAGGTTTCATTCTTAAAAGACAAAGACAAAAACCTTGATGGTGCAGATATCCGTGAAGGATTATCGGCAATTATCTCCGTTCGAATCCCGGAAGAATTGCTCCAGTTTGAAGGACAAACAAAAGGGAAATTAGGAACAAGTGAAGCACGGTCAGCGGTTGATTCAGTTGTTTCTGAGCACCTCTCCTATTTTCTAGAAGAGAATCCTGATATTAGCTCCCTTCTTATCAAAAAATCGATCAAAGCCTATCAAGCTAGAGAGGCGGCCAGAAAAGCACGTGAGGATGCAAGAAGCGGTAAAAAACGCAAGCGTTCCGATGCTGTCTTGTCTGGGAAACTAACACCAGCACAATCACGTAATCCGCAAAGAAACGAACTGTACCTTGTTGAGGGTGATTCCGCGGGAGGCTCAGCGAAACAGGGACGTGACCGACGTTTTCAAGCAGTCCTTCCACTCAGAGGTAAAGTCATTAATACCGAAAAAGCTAAACTCGCTGATATTTTTAAGAATGAAGAAATCAATACGATTATTCATGCCATCGGCGGCGGAGTTGGTTCCGATTTCAGTGTGGAAGACATCAATTATGACAAAATTGTCATTATGACCGATGCCGATACAGATGGAGCACATATTCAAGTTCTACTGCTTACTTTCTTTTATCGCTATATGAAGCCGTTGTTAGAAGCAGGCAAAGTGTTCATTGCCCTGCCTCCGCTTTATAAAGTAAGCAAGGGAACAGGTAAGAAGGAAATTATTGAATATGCATGGAATGATGATGAACTTCAAGGAGCCATCAAAAAAGTGGGCAGAGGCTATATCATCCAGCGCTATAAAGGACTTGGTGAAATGAACGCCGATCAGCTCTGGGAAACAACGATGGATCCTGAAACACGGACGTTGATCCGAGTGAAAATCGATGATGCGGCAAGAGCAGAACGACGAGTTACCACCCTAATGGGAGACAAAGTTGAGCCGCGCCGTAAGTGGATTGAAACGAATGTCGCCTTTGGGTTAGAAGAAGATGACACGATCTTAGAAAATGAAAATATTACGGTCTCCGAGGAGGGTTCTGAAGGATGAGTGCAACTGAAAAATTCCGAGACTTGCCTCTAGAAGATGTCATTGGTGATCGTTTTGGCAGATATAGTAAGTATATTATCCAAGAACGTGCCCTTCCGGATGCACGTGATGGCCTAAAGCCAGTACAACGAAGAATTCTCTATGCGATGCATGTAGAAGGAAATACACACGATAAAGGCTTTCGAAAATCAGCAAAAACAGTTGGTAATGTAATTGGTAACTATCATCCACACGGTGATTCCTCTGTTTACGAGGCCATGGTGCGGATGAGTCAGGACTGGAAGGTACGAAATGTCCTCGTGCAAATGCACGGAAACAACGGCAGTGTTGATGGTGACCCGCCAGCCGCGATGCGTTATACAGAAGCAAGGCTTTCCGCCATTGCGGCTGAATTAATGCGAGATATCGAAAAAGATACAGTTGAATTTATTCCTAACTTTGATGATACTTCCAAAGAGCCAACAGTTTTGCCTGCGATGTTCCCAAACCTGCTTGTTAATGGTTCGACAGGAATTTCTGCGGGGTATGCAACAGATATTCCTCCGCATCATCTTGGTGAAGTCATTGACGGAGTTATCAAGAGAATGGACCACCCTGATTGTTCCGTAGAGGAACTTATGACGATTGTCAAAGGTCCAGATTTCCCAACGGGCGGCATCATTCAAGGAATTGATGGAATTAAAAAAGCCTATGAAACTGGTAAAGGAAAAATTATCGTTCGCAGCAAAGCTGACATTGAAGAGGTTCGCGGCGGTAAGCAGCAAATCGTTATTACGGAAATTCCCTATGAGGTGAATAAAGCCAATCTCGTCAAAAAAATGGATGAGTTCCGTCTCGACCGTAAAGTGGAAGGAATCTCAGAAATCCGCGATGAAACAGACCGGACCGGCCTCAGAATTGTCATTGAACTGAAGAAAGATGCCGATTCAGCAGGTGTTTTGAACTATTTATATAAAAATAGTGATCTTCAAGTAACCTATAATTTTAATATGGTTGCGATTCATAAGAAACGTCCCAAATTAATGGGACTTAGAGAATTATTAGATGCTTACATCGAGCACCAAAAAGAAGTTGTCACCAGAAGGTCGCAATATGATCTTAATAAAGCCAGAGAACGACAGCATATCGTTGAAGGTCTGATGAAGGCTTTATCAATCCTCGATGAAGTGATTGCTACTATCCGTGCATCCAAGGATAAACGCGACGCAAAGGACAATTTAATTGCAAAGTTTGCCTTTACGGAGCCGCAATCAGAAGCGATCGTTTCCTTACAGCTATACCGCTTAACAAACACCGATATTACTGCACTTAGACAGGAAGCGGAAGAGTTAGCAAAGAAAATCGAAGAACTTACAAGCATTTTAGCAAGTGAGAAAACTCTTTTCTCTGTGATCAAAAAAGAATTAAAAGACGTCAAAAAACGTTTTGCAGATGAACGTCGTTCAAAGATTGAAGCAGAAATTGAAGAATTGAAAATCAATCTGGAAGTAACTGTCCCAAGTGAAGATGTTATTGTAACGATTACGAAACAAGGATACGTTAAACGGACAAGTACTCGTTCCTATGCGGCCTCCAATGGTCAGGATTTAGCAATGAAGGATTCAGACCGTTTATTAGCGCAACTCGAAATGAATACGAAGGATGTACTTCTCCTCTTCACAAATAAAGGAAACTACTTATTCTGCCCTGTTCATGAGCTGCCAGATATCCGCTGGAAAGACCTTGGACAACACGTGGCTAATATTATTCCAATTGACCGTGATGAAGAAATCATCCAAGCGATTCCAGTCAAAGACTTTGAGGCTGACCTTTTCCTTGTCTTTATCACGAAAAATGGCATGGCCAAGAAAACGGAGCTAAAACAATACAAAGCACAACGATACTCGAAACCACTTGTTGGTATTAATCTAAAAGATGATGATCAAGTGATCGATGTTCATTTAACCGATGGAACCAAAGAATTATTCTTAATAACACACTTAGGTTATTCCCTATGGTTCCATGAAGAAGAAATTAGTATTGTTGGTGCTCGTGCTGCAGGTGTGAAAGGGATCAATTTAAAAGATGATGATTTCGTGATCGGCGGTAAACTCATTCTTCCTGACAGCAACGAAACGATTGTTATCGCTACACAGCGTGGAGCGGTAAAGAGAATGAAAATGAAAGAATTTGAAAAAGCTACTCGTGCCAAACGCGGCGTAGTTATTTTAAGAGAACTTAAATCAAATCCACACCGAATTGCAGGATTTGAAATTGCCAATGAGCAAGATGTGATTTTTATCCAAACGGAGAAAGGGCATCTAGAGACACTTCATACAATCGATATTCACTACAGTGACCGTTATTCAAATGGTTCATTTATTCTTGATGAAGAAGACAACGGAAAGGTAACTACTGTTTGGAAAGTATCTGCACCAGATAAACCTAGTGAATAAATTTTTACAGGACACTCTAAAAAATAGAGTGTCCTTTTTCATCTTTTTTCCAGAACTGGTCATACTAACAAGTAACAGAGTTTGGGGGGGTTGATGGATGAAAAAAGAGATACTTTTGGTCATTGTTTCATTTTTTCTCATGTCACTTACTGCCATTACAGGGGTATATGCGATTGAAGAAACGACAAAAATAATCACTATTTCAAATGAAAGTGCAGATATTACCGGTGACGGAAAAGAGGAAGAAATCATTTTAAAAGGGGTTCCTTATCAGAATGAGGATGCATTTTTAGAGAAAATCTATATTGAAATTAGTGCTTCAAACGGAAAGAAATACACCCTTCCTCTAGAAAGTGGTGCTAAGGCGGCATTAGAACTTGTCGATTTAAACAATGATGGTGTGAAGGATCTATTTGTAAGTGTGTTGAAAGGGGGGAATGAGCGAACTGTTCAGAATTACTCCTATTCTATTCGGAACTTTGAACAGAAGGAACTTAATCTGCCAGAACCTCTTGAAATGGATAGCCATTTTCTTCATGGATATAAAGCAGAGATCAAACTCGCAAAAACAGGAAAGTCTTATCTGTTTGATTTAAAGGACCGTCAGAAGTATTATAAAAAACTTGGATTATATTATCATGGCAAGCTAAATGAGCCGACAGAGCTAACTGTCAATCCATTTAGCAGTCTCCAGCCCATACCTGTAGAGAATAATCAAGTAGGGTTACTAGGGGAACAGCGAATTACCGGGATTGCCAATGCTGACGTAATTGCCTCTGTTGAATCAACGTGGGTTTATGATCATGGTCAGTGGAAATTAGTTCGGACAGTTGTTCATAAAGAACGTAATAAATAGCTGTATTTTATTAACACAGGAGCTCCTGTGTTTTTATTTTTTCAAAAATTTGACGGGATTTTTCGGACGGGAATATACTTATCTTGCCAAATTATCAAGGGAGTTGGATAAAATAACTAATTTCATATAATTGTTCATATTTAGTTCATAAAAATAGGCTAAAGTTATTCTTAATCAATTAAAAAACGGAGTTGAAGGATATTGATTAAATTAACCAAATTTCTAAAACCATTTCAATTAGCGATTTATCTGGTTTTAGGCCTCGTCCTCTTACAATCATTATCAGAATTATATTTGCCAACGTTAATGTCCGATATCGTTGATAAAGGGGTAGTTAAAGGAGATACGGACTACATATGGAAAATTGGCGGTTTTATGCTGCTTGTGGCGGCAGGGGGGATGATTTGTTCGATTGCTGCTAGTTTCTACTCAGCAAAAGCAGCATCAGGCTTTGGAAAGTTATTACGAAGCAAAATTTTCTCGCACGTTGGAAACTTTTCACTGCATGAGTTTGATCAGCTAGGAACAGCCTCGCTGATTACTAGAACAACCAACGATATAACTCAGATCCAGCAAGTTTTAGTGATGATGCTGAGAATGATGGCGATGGCACCGATGATGTGTATTGGCGGGATCATCATGGCGTATTCAAAAGATGCGAAGCTTACCTTAGTTCTTGCTGTTGCTCTGCCTGTTCTCGTGCTTGCGATCGTGATCATTGCAAGAAAAGGGATACCACTATTTAAAGCGATGCAAATAAAGTTAGATAATCTCAATCGGGTTTTACGCGAAAACTTAACTGGCATTCGTGTTATTCGCTCCTTTAATCGTGTGGAGCATGAGAAGAAGCGTTTTGATGAAGCGAACTGGGATTTAACTGAAACAGCCATTAAGGTCAATAAAATTATGGCCGCGATGATGCCGATTATGATGGTGGTTCTTAACCTTTCCTCAGTCGCGATTGTCTGGTTTGGCGGACTTCGGATTAGCAATGGTCATATGCAGGTCGGAGATATGATGGCGTTTATCCAATATGCGATGCAAATTATGTTTTCATTCATTATGCTGTCGATGATGTTTGTCATGATCCCAAGGGCATCGGTTTCTGCTGTTCGAATCAATGAAGTTCTTGAGACGGTTGCAGATATTAAAGATCCGTCATCGTCAAAAGTAGATGAAGGAAAAAAAGGCTTTGTTGAGTTTCAAGACGTAACATTCAGTTATCCAGGAGCGGAAATGCCAGCGATTTCAAATATCTCTTTTTCGACAAAACCTGGTGAAGTAACAGCCATTATTGGCGGAACCGGTTCAGGAAAATCAACACTCATTAACTTGATTCCGCGTTTTTATGATGTCGATAGCGGTAAAGTCCTTGTCGATGGAATAGATGTCAGGGATATGGCACAAGAAAAACTTCGTGAAAAGATAGGGTTTGTCCCACAGCAATCCGTACTTTTCACCGGCACAATTGCAGATAACATTCGCTATGGAAAAGAAGATGCAACAGCAGAAGAGGTTGATCATGCTGCTGAAGTGGCCCAAGCGAAAGAATTTATTTCTAACATGCCAGAAGGCTTTGATGCGGTAATCTCCCAAGGGGGAACAAATGTTTCCGGCGGACAAAAACAGCGATTGTCGATCGCACGAGCCCTTGTACGAAAGCCGGAAATCTATATATTTGATGATAGTTTCTCCGCTTTGGATTTTAAAACTGACGCCAAGTTACGTGCTGCCCTTAAAAACGAAACAGGGAATTCAACGGTACTAATTGTAGCTCAGCGTGTAAGCACCATTATAGATGCAGATCAGATTATCGTTCTCGATAACGGTGAAATATCTGGAATTGGCAAACACAAGGAATTAATGGAATCATGTGCGGTTTATCGCGAGATTGTCATGTCACAGTTATCAGAGGAGGAAATCGCATGAGTAAGGATTCCAATCAAAACCACACCCAAGAGACGGGAGCTAGAAAACCGGGCCCTGGACCAGGCGGCGGATTTGGTCCGATGGGAATGGGCATGCCTGTCCAAAAAGCAAAGAACTTTAAAGGGACCCTAAATAGACTTATAAGCTATTTGAAGCCATATAAATTACAGCTTTTAGCCGTTTTAATTACAGCCATTATCAGTACCATTTTTGCGATTGTCAGCCCTAAAATATTGGGGAAGGCGACAACTAAGTTATTTGAAGGCTTGATGATGAAGTTTAGAGGAATTCCTGGAGCTAAAATCGATTTTGATTATATCGGTCAAATTATTATTTTACTCATTGGCCTATATATTCTAAGTGCAATTTTTGCCTATATTCAACAATATATTATGGCAGGTGTCGCGCAAAAGACGGTTTACCATCTTCGTAAAGAGGTAGAGGAGAAACTGAACCGGCTTCCGCTAAAATACTTTGATTCACGTACCCATGGTGAAATTCTCAGCCGTGCGGTTAATGATGTCGATAATATTAGTACGACCTTACAGCAAAGCTTAACACAGCTGATTACCTCCGTTGTTACCATTATCGGTGTAATTATCATGATGCTGTCGATTAGTCCATTAATGACGCTGATCGTTATTTTGACACTGCCGCTTAGCGGTGTAGCAATTGCAAAGATCGCAAAAAAGTCGCAGCAGTATTTTAAAGGGCAGCAAAAGTCATTAGGCCAGTTAAATGGTCATGTTGAAGAAATGTATACCGGTCATAAAGTCGTCAAAGTTTTTGGCCACGAACAGAAATCAATTGAAACCTTCGAGGGAATCAATGAAACTCTCTACCAATCTGCATGGAGGGCACAATTTGTATCCGGGCTAATCATGCCGTTGATGGGGTTTATCAATAATATCGGCTATGTTCTCGTATCAGTCGTTGGTGGAATCTTGGTAACGAAAAAAGCGATTGAAATAGGTGATATTCAGGCCTTTATCCAGTATGCACGTCAATTTTCCCAACCGATTGCTCAAACCGCATCAATCGCAAACGTCATTCAATCAACGATTGCCAGCGCCGAACGTGTCTTTGAAATTTTAGATGAAGGGGAAGAGGTGCCAGAAGCAGTTGCTCCGCAGGTGATCACTAGTCCAAGAGGAGAAGTAACCTTTGACCATGTTAGTTTCGGTTATGAAGAAAATGAACTTTTAATCAAAGATATGGAAATTGAAGTGAAACCTGGTCAAACAGTAGCAATTGTCGGCCCAACAGGAGCGGGTAAAACCACACTAATTAATTTGCTGATGCGTTTCTATGAAATTAATTCTGGCAGCATATTAATTGATGGAGTAGATACGAGAGAGTTAAAAAGGGAGCACCTAAGGAGTTTGTTTGGAATGGTGCTGCAGGATACATGGTTATTTAATAGTACGATTTTTGATAATATTGCTTACGGAAAAGAGGGAGCAAGCAAAGAAGAAGTGATGGCAGCGGCTCGTGCAGCCAACGCTGATCACTTTATTCGAACGCTGCCAGATGGGTATGATACGATTTTGAATGAAGAAGCGTCCAATATTTCTCAGGGGCAAAAGCAGCTGTTAACGATAGCTAGGGCGATTCTAGCTAATCCGGCGATCCTTATTCTGGACGAAGCGACCAGCAGTGTTGATACGCGAACAGAGGTTCAAATTCAAAAAGCGATGAACCACTTGATGAAAGGGAGGACCAGCTTTGTAATTGCCCACAGATTGTCGACGATTCGAGACGCTGATTTAATCCTAGTTATGAATAACGGAAGTGTCATTGAAAAAGGAACACACATGGAATTACTAGACCAAGGCGGTTTTTATGCAGACCTGTATAATAGTCAGTTTACAGGGAGTAATTCAATAAAAAATGTAGGTTGAAGGGATTGCGTTTAGGGAGCTTAGAAGCTTTCTGAACGCTTTTTTTATTTTAAAACAAGTGTTAAATCATAAAAAAATTCATTCTGTCTCACTATCTTAAGTATACTTAGGAAATGAGATATTTTGCATTTTTGTTACCATAATAATATTATGTAAACTGATAAAAATTTCAAACAAAGACTGCCACGAAAATGACAGTCTTTGTTTATTCTATTTGTTCTTTCGGCATATCCATTTTATCCACAGCAATTTTTAAGTCATCATTCTTAATATGTGTGTAAATCATCGTTGTTTGGATCGATGAATGGCCTAATTGCCGTCTTAATTTCGGTACATCATTGATTTCAGCATGGTATCTAGTCGCGAATGAATGACGCAGCTTATGTACGGATAATGATGGTTTCCCAAATGCCGTAGCATATTTTTCAATTAGATTTTCAACGGCTCTAACTTTTAATCTTCGTGATTTTACTTTAGGACCCGTTGGTCCACTAACAAATAATGCCTTTTCATTTTTATCAACATTGTATTTGGCAGTTCTGACTGCTAAATATTCTTGGAGGTCAGCCATTGCTACTTGACTAAAATAAACGAATTGTTCTTTATTTCCTTTGCGGATTACTTTCACACAATACTTACTATAATCAATATCGTCTAATTCAATTCCAACTAATTCCGAAAGACGCAGCCCGGATCCTAAGATTAACGAGACAATGGCCGTATCACGTTCCTTATTTAATTGATAAAAGTTATAGAGTCTTTTGTTATCTTTATATATATCACCATAATCATTCGCAACAAATAAGCGGAATTTTTCATATTCATCGCCGAGAAGGATTTTACCTTCCATTTTAGTTGCCTTGGTTTCCATGCTGTCTTTTACTTCATTAAATTCAATTTTAGCCATGACATTACGGTTCATATAAGGCTTTAAGTCTGATGTTTCAGCAATGTTTTGTAAGTAATTAAACAGTGATTTTAACGCTGATAATTTCCTGTTAACAGTGAGTTCTTTATTATTTAATTGATAATGCAAATAGTTTAAAAAACCTTCAACCTCTAAGACCGTCAATTGCTCTAAACGTTCTATAGGAATATCTTTGATGGTGCCTGACACCAATTGCTCGCTGATCATCCAGTTAAAGAAGATTTTATAATCATGACAATAATTAAATAAGGAAGCCGTTGAAAGCTTACGTAATTTATGATTAATATATTCGTCAACATACCAAGGAAGTTCTTTAAGCAGCGTTTGTAATTTTTGAAATTGCTGCTGCTTTATCTGATTTACCATAAAATCACCCCACTTCTATATTTTACTAAATTAACTTAACTGCGTCAAATTTATATTTTACGCAGTTTATATATTTTAGAATTTCCAATCACTATATCCCAAAAAAACGCCGACTGGTCTTTAAAACCAATCGACGTCCCCTGCTGCCCCTAATGAGCTAAAACATTTGTAATCTCTCGCACCATTTCAATAAAATACTTCATAATTCTAATATCCTCTGTTAATTCCGGATGAAAGGAACATCCTAAGAATTGGCCATCCCGCGCTAAAACAATACGTTCTTCATGTTTTGCTAGAATTTCAACATTCTCACCTGCAGCCACGATATGCGGTGCTCGGATGAAAACAGCGGGAATATCCTCTCCTACTCCTCTGATGGACATCTCGACTTCAAAACTATCAACTTGGCGACCAAATGAATTCCGTTCGACCACGATGTCCATCACGCCCAGATGTGGCGTATCATAGCCAACGATTTCTTTCGCCAGTAAAATCAGGCCTGCACATGTTCCAAACATCGGAACTCCCTCAGCAGCTAAAGCACGAATGGGTTCAAGCAACTCGTATCGGTCCAGTAGTTTCCGCATTGTTGTACTTTCACCGCCAGGCAGTACAAGACCATTCAATTCTTTTAGATCTTCAGCCGATTTTACTGAAATGGCCATACAGCCAAGCTCTTCAATTTGTCTTATATGCTCTCTGACTGCACCTTGTAATGCAAGTACCCCAATTTTCAGCATATTACCAACCACGTTCCTGCATACGGTCTTTTACATCTAGCGAGGAAATTTCAATACCTTTCATCGGTGTCCCCAGCTCTTTTGAAATTTCGGCAATTAGTTTATAATCTCGGTAGTTTGTTGTTGCTTCTACAATGGCACGTGCGAATTTTTCTGGATTATCGGATTTGAAAATACCTGATCCGACAAATACACCATCAGCTCCAAGTTCCATCATTAAAGCGGCATCAGCAGGTGTCGCCACCCCGCCGGCAGCAAAATTGACAACAGGCAGCCTTCCCAATTTTTTAATTTCTAGCAATAATTCAAATGGTGCTCCTAAATTTTTTGCTTCCGTCATTAATTCGTCCGTATTCATACCGACAACGCGTCTTACTTGGGCATTCACTTTGCGAATATGACGAACCGCTTCGACAATATTTCCGGTACCAGGTTCCCCTTTTGTCCGTAACATAGATGCTCCTTCGCCAATGCGACGTGCAGCTTCCCCTAAATCGCGGCACCCGCAAACAAAAGGAACGGTATAGTCGCTTTTTAATAAATGGTATTCCTCATCCGCAGGCGTTAATACTTCACTTTCATCTATGTAATCTACCCCCATTGCTTCTAATACACGTGCTTCGACAATGTGGCCAATACGTGCTTTTGCCATTACTGGAATGGTTACAGCGTTCATTACTTCTTCCATAATCCGAGGATCTGCCATCCGGGCTACCCCACCAGCTGCCCGGATATCAGATGGTACCCGCTCCAACGCCATAACAGCAACCGCACCTGCAGCCTCAGCTATTTTTGCCTGCTCGGCATTAATGACATCCATAATAACGCCGCCTTTTTGCATTTCAGCCATTCCACGTTTTACTCTTTCAGTTCCTACTAGTTTCATAAAAAAACCTCCATTCGTTTGATAATTACTAGTATAATAGATATTGACTACATGAAAAGGTTCAGTTTTATGAAATATAACGTGGTCAGTTGGAGGGAATTGCGAATGGATATGCTAATGTTTAAGTTGGATAATGGAACAGAAAGACCATTGTATGAACAGCTTTATAATGGGATCAAAGATGCCATTATCCAAAAACAAATTGAAGTGGGAACCAAATTGCCATCGAAGAAAAAGTTAGCAGGATTTTTAAATATCAGCCAAACTACCATTGAAATTGCCTATGCCCAGCTCATGGCAGAAGGCTATGTGGCATCCAAACCCCGCATCGGTTTTTTCGTGGAAGAGATCGACGAATTACCCTATATTGAAAAAGAACTCCTAAACATGCCTGTAGGAAAGGTCGAGAAGGAAATAGTTCAATTTGACTTCCATCCCGGAAAAATTGATGCAGACTCCTTCCCTTTTTCACTTTGGCGAAAATATGCAAAAAATATATATGATAGCAGTTCAAAAGAGTTGTTGGAAATTGGAGACCCGCAAGGCGAATTCGCATTAAGAGTGGAAATTGCCAAATATCTTTATCAATCGAGGGGGATTGTCTGCAGCCCCGAACAGATTGTCATTGGTTCGGGAACGGAACAACTGCTCCCAATGATTCTAAGGTTACTTGGAGATGATTTAAAATTTGCACTTGAAAATCCTGGCTATTCGGCTATACCTAAAATACAAATGCAAAATAGAGCCATCCCTATTCCGGTGGATGAAAATGGTTTAATCGTGGATGAACTGGAAAAAACAAAGGCCAATATTGTTTACATTACCCCTTCCCACCAGTTCCCTACGGGCGCAGTCCTATCCGCAACAAGAAGAACACAACTATTAAACTGGGCAGCAAAGGATAAAAGCCGCTACATCATTGAAGACGATTATGATAGCGAGTTTCGTTATATCGGAAAACCTATTCCTGCCTTACAAGGGTTAGACCAAAACGGAAAAGTTATTTATTTGAGCACGTTTACCAAATCATTAATGCCTTCTTTACGCGTTGCTTATTTTGTCTTACCTTCAACCTTACTGCAAAAATATAAAGAGACATTCAGTTTTTACTCATCAACCGTACCGAGATTCGATCAGCATATTTTAGCTGCCTTTATGAGAGATGGCTATTTTTCCAAACACTTAAACAGGATGCGGAAAATTTATCGCAAAAAACATGAAAAATTAACCCAGATATTAGAAACGAATTATCCGGATGTCACGATCACAGGAGACCTGGCTGGAATGCACATCTTAATTTCCGTCCCCCTGTCAAAAGGGGAAGATCAGTTAAAACAAATAGCCGCTAAGGCCCATATTGCCATCTATCCTGTAAGCGATTATCTGTTAAGTCCTATTGACTATCAATATCCAACTTTTTTATTAGGCTTCGGCGGCATTCCTTTGGAGCAAATTGAAAAAGGCATACACCAATTAATGGAATGTTGGAACCACGAGATTCCGGGGGGACGGTACTAATGGCTTTTTATGCCACTAGAACCATCCCCCTCTTTTTTTACTAAATAGTCATAGAAAAATATAAATAAATTTAAGCATACACAAAAACCGACAATGTTCGACGATGACATTTGTTAGAATAGCTGTATAAATTTACATTTTGTAATCAAACTGTAATCTATGACATAAATACATAATTTAAGAAAATGAAATATTAATAACTTGCATATCATCAGGTTTAGGAGGAATCTTTATGGAAAGCACAGCAGTGACTAAAGAAAGGTTAAAAAAACGTGGAAATTCAGTAAAGCGGTTCGCTAACTGGAGGTTTATTACTGGAAGTCTCCTCTTCTTTATCATCCTCTTGATTGCAGCAGTCTGGTACTATCAAGCAAACCATTTTAATTCACAAATCAAGATTAATGGGATAAAAGTCGGTGGATTGACCGCTGAAAAGGCACTAAAGAAATTAAAAACAACTACATTGAAAAATGCCGTTTATGTCGGAGATCAACAAGTTTTCGATGGCAAAGATACTCTGATGGGTTTTTTGGAAAAAGATCTGTCTCAAGTCAAAAAAATATTAAAGGGTCAGTATACGTTTTTTCCTTCTTCAAAAGCTAATAGTTATTCCTTAATGCCCGGTAAACAGGATTATTTTCGAAGCCAGACGTTAAAAAAGCAGGTGGAAGAAAAACTGTTAGCCATGAATCACAGTTTAAAAGTGCCAAAAGATGCGGTGGTTCGTTTGGAACAAGGCAAAATTATAGTCACTAACAGCGTTAGCGGAGAGCAATATGATGTCCCCAGTCTTTTAATGGACTACGACAAACACGGATATAATAGTGAAATCCATCTCGATCCAGTATACATACAGCCCATTAAAGAAGACAGTGAGTTTGTAAAAAATCAACAAAAAAAGCTGGAAGAATTCCTTGTTCAGACCGTCAATTATAAGGTACAAGATAAGGTTTTTACTTTAAAAGCGGGAGAATTAATTAAAGATGCATCTATTTCAAAAGATTTGCAGATTAAGATTAAGGATGAGGGTAAAATTAAGACAAAGATTGCTGAAATAAACAATTCTCAATCCACACTAAACAAGGATTTCTCATTCAAGACCCATTCAGGTTCGGTCAGAACTGTTAAAGCTAAAGGTTATGGCTGGGCCATAAATGTTGATAAAGAAATACCCCGTATTATGAAAGCGTTTGAAAGTGGGAAGAAATCGGTTTCCGCCTCTAATATTTACGGAAATGGCTGGAAAGGTGAAGGCTACGGATATGACACTGTCAAGAACAATGGAATTGGAAATACGTATGCGGAAGTCTCCATAGCAGATCAGCGAATTTGGATTTACAAAAATGGGAAGTTAGTCGTCACAACGAATGTGGTTACAGGTAATCAAAGTACCCAACATGATACAACACCAGGAGTGTGGTATATCCTATATAAGCAAACACCTGCTGTCCTAACGGGCAGAGAAAACGGAAAAATTACGTATCAGACACCGGTTCAATATTGGGTCCCTTTTACGAATGACGGACAGGGACTCCACGATGCCAACTGGAGGTCAAATTGGGGTGGTAATATCTATAAAAGCAATGGATCGCATGGCTGTGTCAACACTCCGCCTAGCGTCATGAAATCGGTGTATGACAATCTCAGCACCTATGACCCCGTTGTCGTTTATTGAAGCATTGGTAGACTGTTAGGGCAGCCCTTGCACTTGAAATCCTATATTTAAAGGAGAAGGAGAAACATTCAACGTGTTTCTCCTCTATTCTTTTTAAATTAAATAATTTCCAACCATGTTTTGACTGCCGTAGCAAAAATTAGAATCCCCATAATGATTTGCAATACTTTGGTATTCACTTTTTTCCCAATATTGGCTCCTATTGGAGAAACGATTAAACTAGCCACAACCATAATAATCGAGGGTAGAATTTCCACTTGCCCTGTTGAAATTTTTCCGGTAACCGCTCCGATAGATGAAATAAGTGTAATAGCTAAGGATGAGGCAATTGTCATTCTTGTAGGTATCTTTAACACCGTAAGCATAATTGGCACCAATAGGAATGCACCTCCAGCACCAACGATACCCGCTCCAATCCCGACTATGAAAGCAAATAGCGCGGCTAGCCACTTGTTAAATTTGACTTGTTCCAAAGGGATATCATCTATTCCTCTTTTCGGAACAAATATCATAATAACAGCAATCAAGGCTAAAATACCATAAACCATATTTATTCCACTTTCCGGCATATGAGTGGAGCCAATTCCTCCAATAATGCTTCCAATCAAAATACTGATTCCCATGTAGGCAATCAGTGTTTTATTTAAGAATCCACCTTTACGGTAAACCATAACACCACCAATTGTCGAAAAGAAAACTTGGATAGCAGTAATCCCTGAAACTTCATGTGCCGTAAAATGACCTACCCCTAGTATTACTGGAATGTACAATAACATTGGAAAATTGATGATCGCACCACCAATACCTAACATCCCTGAAATAAAAGAGCCAACAAATCCAATTAGGAAGATCGTTATGATAAAGCTAATATCCATGGTGTCCTCCTTTTAAAAAAAAGGGAACCTATACTGGTTCCCTATATTTTTTACTTTTTCTATCCAAGATTTATCGAACTGCACAGCGGTTAGGTCCAATTTCCATTTCTCGTTGTTGATCAATGTCTGGATTGATTTTTCCCATATTGGTTTGACGAATTTCTTGATACGCATTTGGCTGTGGTGGTAAGTTTTCAGTTACCATTTTTCTGAATTCACTTTCGTCGTTGATATTTAGACCATGATTTTTCTCGAAAAGTGTTCCCAAATTTTCAGCCACACTGCCATCCTCATTTAACTCATCAATAATCATAAAATGTGCTGGAAGAACGATAAACTTTTCAGACAATTCTCTGTAACGTTTATAAAGAGTTTCTCTTAAATCTCCAACCCAGTCTTCTGCCATACCTGCAAGGTCCGGTCTTCCGATAGAATAAATGAATAAAATATCGCCTGATAGCAAGAACTTTTCATCAACTACAAAGGAAGTGGAACCAATCGTGTGACCTGGAGAATACAATGCATGGATATTAATAACAGTATCCCCGATTGTTACGTTATTGCCATCTTCTAATGGTTGGTAATCAAAGATTACTTCTGTTGCATCTTTAGGCGGAAGCCAATAAGTTGCACCCGTTTTTACAGCGATTGTACGTCCACCAGATATATGGTCCGCATGAAGGTGCGTATCAAATACGTTTGTAATTTTTGCACCAATGTTCGCGGCAAAATCAAGATAGATATCGGCCATACGTGTTGCATCGATCAGTGCTGCCTCACCATTTGAAACCACCATGTAAGATAAACATCCTTTACCGATTCGAACAAATTGAAAAATTTCACCGCCATCATTTAGGTCCCCCACTTTAACCGGTTCTAAATGCTCACTCCACGCTTTCATTCCGCCTTTAAGGTAAGCGACGGTTAATCCAGCTTCAGAAAGCATTTCAGCTACCATAACGGAAGAACCCTCTTTTGCACAAACCACAAGAACCTGTTTATCAGGTGGGATTTTTCCAATGATTTCTTCTACACCATCAAGCAATTCAAAATAGGGAACATTTAAATAATCAAAGTTTTCTCCTTCGATTTTCCAATCGTTAAAATCACTTTCATTTCGAACATCTAGAATAAATAATTCCTCTTTATTAAATACTTTTTTTGTTACTTCTTTTGAAGTCATTTCATTTACAGCCATTCTTTAATTACCCCCTATGGTATTAAAAATGTTAAAAAAATATGCTGATTAAAAAGTTAAGGTAACAGTATATTTCCACTTTATTTATGGATTCCTGTTGTTTTTCCAGTCCACCCGCTCATACCTGGTACAACATTAATGACGTTAGCAAACCCATTAAACGATAATTTTTGTGCAGCTAGATCGCTTCGGTTTCCTGTACGACAAACCACGATAATTTCATCTTGTTTATTTAATTCATTTATTCTCTTTTCCAATTCACCTAATGGAATGGAGAGTGCGTTCGGAATATGGTTAAAAGCATATTCTGCAGCCTCTCTAACATCGATAATGACGATATTCTCATTTGCTACAAGTTTTTTCTCAAGATCTTCATTATTGATAACATATAAATGTTTCTTTTCAGTGACATCGACGTTAGAAGATTTGCGAAGATAATGTTTCAATACGTCGCCTTCTTCGATCGTTCCTAAATATTGATGACCAGCACTTTCAGCCCATGCTTTCATGTCTGCTTTGGATCCTTTGTCTGTTGCTTGAACTTCTAACACTTGTCCTGCCTCAAGGGCATTCATTGCTTTTTTTGTTTTAACAATCGGCATCGGACATGCTAATCCTTTGGCATCTAATATCACGTTTGATTTCAAGTTTTCCAATTTATATTCCTCCTTAATACCTAAAAGGGTATTGTTTTTCTTTAAAAATTTATTCCACTTTACCTTCCCAAGCAAGCATTCCTCCATCTATGTTGATCACATTAAATCCATATCTTTCAAGAAATTGCGTGGCACGTCCACTTCTGCCTCCTGAACGGCAAACCATGAAATACTCTTTTGATTTATCTAATTCATGCATGCGAAACTCAACTAATCCTAATGGAATATTTACGGCTCCTGGGATTTTGCCAGCTGCAACTTCATCCACTTCACGTACATCTATGATATTTAATTTCTTTCCTTCGTTTAATAATGTTTCAACTTCTTTTGCTGTTGTTCTTTTCATTTTATAGTCCTCCTTCTAGTTGTTTAAAACCAATCGCTCATGCCGCCCTTGACATTTGTTACTTTTGAAAATCCCAATTTTTTAAGAATCTTACTAGCCTGCCCACTTCTCATTCCACTTTGACAAATAACAAAAACTTCCTTATCCTTTGAAAGTTCTTTTTCTGCTTTTTGAGCAATTACTTGAAGTGGGATATTTTTAAAACCTCTAATATGGTTTCCTCTAAACTCTCCAGGTGTGCGAACATCAACAAATTGTTTAGTCTTGTCATTCAATTCTGCTTTCAATTCTATTGTCGAAATATTGTTAACACCTTTAGTTGGCAAAAAGCGTTTAATCATAAAGAAAAGAATTGCAGTGATCAAAAGATAATTTACATATTCCATCTGCTAACCTCCTCGAATGTAGGGGGAACTCCCCTATTGTATTAAATAAACAGATTGACATTACCTTCCTCTGCATCTCCTAAATACGCAGCAACTCCTGCATATTCAATTGATTCTAATAACTCCTCCTGTTTAAGACCTAACAAATCCATTGTCATTGTACATGCTACTAGTTTTACATCCTGTTCCTGCGCCATTTCGATTAATTGAGGCAGTGGCATAGCGTTATGTTTTTTCATAATATCCTTAATCATTTTTGGACCGAAACCGGCAAAATTCATTTTGGAAAGCCCCATTTTATCTGCGCCTCTAGGCATCATTTTTCCAAACATTTTCTCCATAAATCCTTTTTTAACTGGGACATTTTCATTTTTACGAAGGGCATTTAATCCCCAAAACGTATGAAAAATTGTTACTTCATGATCATAAGCAGCTGCACCATTGGCAATGATATAGGCTGCCATTGCTTTATCGTAATCTCCACTAAATAATACGATCGTTGTTTTTTTCTTTTCTGTTATGCTATAACCTCCTGATGTTTTATACCCAACAGGGTATTATACTAGTCAAAAAAATTATCCTTTTTTAATCCAAAACTTTAATATATTATTTTCTTCTTCATGTTTCAACAATTCATGACCACCTGATTTAGCCCAGGCTGCAAGGTCATTCTTAGCACCTTTATCCGTTGTATGAATTTCTAAAACTTGACCTGATTCAAGTTCATTCATCGCTTTCTTTGTTTTAACAATTGGCATTGGGCAAGCTAAACCTTTTGCATCTACTACTTTTGTAATATTCATTGTTTTATCCTCCATAATTACCCCTACGGGTATATATTAGTGAAAATAAAAGAGGGTGTCAACCCTTTTTATCGACTTTTTACTAGCAATTTAACAGCTTCTTGGACTAATTCTTCCATACTTTTTTCACCTTGTTCATTTGCTTTTTGAACGCAATCCACTAAATTGGAACTAACAATAACTCCAATAGTACGGTCGATTGCACTTCTAGTTGCAGATAACTGGGTGATAACCTCTTTACAGTCCTTATTCTCTTCCATCATTTTTAAAATTCCTCGTAGCTGTCCTTCAATCCGTTTTACTCTATTTTTCATTTGATCATTGTATTCCATTGTTTTTGCCTCCTTTAGCAATTACCTTTATTTTATCCAAATCAAGGCCCTTCAAATTGATACAATGAACACCAATCACCGGGAAATATCTTTTATATAAAATAAAGGTTAAAATGATACCTGTTATTATTAAAAAATCATGTAAACCTTCTTCAATGAGACAATTGTCATTGACAAGCTCTATAATATACCCCTGCAGGTATAATGTCAATGAATTAATTTAAAAAATTACTTTTTGAAGAAAAAGACAGTATTAAAATGGCGGTCAAAGAAGGATATGAACATAAAAAACAACTCATATTATTATCTTCCTTCCGTTGAATTAATATTGATTAATAACAAATATACACTTATAATTCACAGTATATATATAGGAATTAAAGGTATTAAGGAGGAGTTAGTTATGAAATTATTCAAGCGACCGTTTATTGATACATGTCCGACCTGTAATAAGGTTTTAGATACAAATAAATCTGATTTTTTAAAAGCAATTGTCGTAAAAACTTGTCCAGATAATCACTATCGAAAAGAATTTCATCCATCTTTAGAAACCTACATCGAAAGTTACAAGGTATCTTAAAACATCATGACTGAAGAAGAGTGGGGCAGTGACGTTTTAAAATCTCCCACATTGCAATCAATCTTATTCAATGCTGCTATAACTCCCAGTTCCCAATCCAAGTAATAAGACTAGGGTAAAAGCACTTGTTAGTACACAAAGATTGTGTAGCTACTATGGAAAGAGAAACAGGTATGGATTGCATGATTAATAATTAAAATAACTAAACATTCTAAGTGCCTTAAGGTGCTTAGAATGTTAATTCTATTATAAAAAGACATGCTTCCTATAAATTGGAGAATGCCCTTTATGGATAAATTATTCAAATCAAAAAATAAATGATAACTATCATTCGAACTTTCCCTTTATTTCTTTGTTACTTTCTTCTTCTGTTCTGCTCAGGTCATTTGATTCAATTTCAACGATATGATTCCGTATACAGTGGAATAGGTTTTCCAGCCGCCATCAACATTTTTAACCTTGAACTCGTTATTACTTAAAATACGGCTAGCTAAATATCCTCTTAATCCAACTTGACAGCTGACATAAATTGTATGTTCCTTTGGAAGTTCTGCAATTCGATTCTTTCTGTATTTAATCCTGTTAGATTCACTTTAACAGAAAAGACATAGTTTCATCTTTTACTCTCATCGCTAACCCTCCACAATATATCTGTAAGAAGTTATTTTCACAATGAGTTTATTTATTCTAAAAAATTCTTTTTTCCTGGTAAAACTTTCTATTACACAGAAATCTAATTAGCTATCAAATTATATGTGTATAATTCGTGAACAAATAAGAACAAATTCTAACCATTTGGTAATTTTGTTCCAGTAAATCCTTTAATTTAACAACTGATTTTGTTATTATTAACATATAGTTATTAAAAATAACCAAGGTACTATTAGGGGTGTTGATAGATGGTTACAGAAAATAAATTATGTAATAAAGTTGAAGAGTGCTACCATATTATGGGGAAGAAATGGATTGGCCTCATTATTCATACATTAATGGAGGAACCAAAAAGATTCAGTGAAATTCATGCCTTCATTCCCGACTTAAGTAAAAGAGTTTTAAATGAACGGATGAAAGAGCTCGAGGAAAATGGAATTGTGCTAAGAAATGTCATTGCAGACCGTCCGGTACGGACTGAGTATTCGTTAACCAAAAAAGGGACAGAACTTGGACGATCGCTCAAAGCTTTAGAAGAATGGGCAGATAAATGGTTGTAAATTAAAAAAACCTCTCTAATTAATGGAGAGGTTTTTCACTGTATTTTAATAACTTTTCGTTAATCACCATAGCTTTGAATCAAATTAGCAAGATGCACATATGCTCCTCCTGCAATTATAGCTGAAGTAACCATTATTGCTTCTGCAAGCTCTTCATTTGTAGATTCAAGCTTTATTGCATTTTTCGTATGCACATCAATACAATATGGACATTGAGTAGCATGAGCAACCCCCACAGCAATGATCTCTTTAAACTTCCCACTCAATTTTCCGTCCTTCAACGCTGTTCTACTAAACGCGGAGTAGTTTCTAAATCCTTCAGGTGCAAATTTATTTAATTTTACAAGTTTTTTAAGATTAGAGCGTCGATAAAGGGAGTCATCTGCTTCTGGGTCCATCGCATTATGTAAATGTGTACTATGTGTTACAACTCCACCAGCTTCTACGCCTGCTACGACAAAGACTGCTTCCACTAACTCTTCTAGTGAAGCTCCTTCTGCTTTTGCACGACGTGTATGTGTATCAATACAATAAGGGCATTCCGTTACATGGGCGATTGCAACGGCTATAATTTCTTTTTCTTTTTTACTAAGTGTTCCTTCTTTCATTACCGCGGTATTAAATTCCGAGAAAGCTTGCAACTGTTCTGGTGCTAATTCTTTAAGTTTACTAAGATTTTTTATAATTCCTTTCTCATATAAATTGTTGGTCATTGTAGACATCCTTTCTATCTAATAAAAATAAGGAACATAATACGAGCGGGTTCCGTTTCCTATTGCAAAACGTAAATTTACAACGAAAAAAGTAGAGTGAAATGTATATTAAATAGGCATCACAATCTGCGGTGGTTTTGCTTGCAAAATAGAAGTCTGTTACATTTTATGTTTTTTTATTACACTATCACTTATTTCCAATAAAAAGCGAAGAGGCAATCTCTTCGTTCTTTTTACGCCCATTACCGAGAAGTAAAACCTGCGTCTACATGAATTGTTGTGCCTGTCACATAAGAGGATGCGTCAGACGCTGAAATGTTAATAATAGAGCCACCATTTCCTTGTTTTTGCACTTCTTCAGATTTTGAAATATCTACTTTAATGGCTACTTTTCCTTCTAAAACTGGGAAAGTCATATGAATGCCACCTTAAATCTACGATATATATTTTAAACTTTACAATATGAAGCAAAAACATCTTCAACCATCAGTATGTGTTGAAGCGTTCGATACCATTCAAATTGAATAAATATATCTTGGATATCAGTCACCAAGATATATAGTATTTCCGTCAAAAAAACACTCATGGTAGACATTTCCTGATTTGGTTTGCTACTTTAACATTGAGTTAAATTCTCGTTTACTTGGCTAAATATAAGCTTGATTTCATATGTACGTAAAGAGTCAATAGAAAAAAAACTAAGAATATTATTGAATTGCTTATCAATGTAGGACTATTCGATTATTTAATCAAAATATAAAATAAACACAATAAAACCTAAAAAAACCCTATATTCGATGGAATATTTGTAATTATACAATAATTATATGAAAGCGCTATCCTATGCGTTTTTTACACAATTTTATTAAAAAGGGGGAAGAAAAAAATGGCTTCAATATCTTCAAAAATCAGAAAAAGGTCTTCAAAACTAAGAAAAACAGTATTAACAAGTGCTATTGCTTTATCTTTGTTAGCTCCAGTCATGGTGCCACAGGCTAACGCAAACGGAAATGAAGATTTAGGGTATGTAGATCCATCTACAACTATTAATCCTGGCAACTCAGGATCAAACACAAAGACTTATCGTGTACAAGCTGATCCTGTTAATGCGCAACCGGAAATTGAAGCAGCAAAGAAAGGTGTAATTAAAATTGATGGCAAGCAGTTTAGGGATTTGGATGGGGACAGAGGCTTAGATACATACGAGGACTGGAGACTACCTGTTGATCAGCGGGTGGCCGATTTAGTGTCCAAGATGACACTTGATGAAAAAGCTGGATTGATGCTGATTAACACACACACTCCAATCGCGAATCCAGCAGATGGAAGATATGTAAAGGCTGATGATTCGATGATTGTCGGGAAAAACATGCGCTACGTTATCTTCCGTCAAACACCGACTGTAGATGTAATCGCAAAATATACAAATCAACTACAAGAACTAGGTGAAGCCTCCAGATTAGGGATCCCGGTTGTTGTTACATCGAACCCACGGAACCATGCCTCCACAGATTACACGAATATTGCTGCGAGTGAAGGACAACATTCTTTTTGGCCGGGACCATTAGGTTTTGCGGCTGCAGGTGACACAGAAGCTGTAAAGAAATTCTCTGAAATCGCTGCTAAGGAATGGAGAGCAGCCGGAATTCGTAAGGTCTATGGATATACGGCGGATATCGCAACAGACCCATTATGGGCAAGAATTGAAGATACATTCGGTGAGGATCCAAAAGTTGCCTCAGATATGATTTATAACGTTATCAAAGGATTTCAAGGTGATAAGCTTGGTAAAGACAGTGTTGCCATAACCGTAAAGCATTTCCCTGGTGGCGGAGCACGTGATAATGGTTTAGATCCTCACTTTGTGGAAGGTAAATTCAACCCATATCCTACTGAAGGAAGTCTGCTTAAGTATCACATTCCTCCTTTCAAGTCAGCTATCGCTGCAGATGTATCTTCTATCATGCCTTATTACGCCTATCCAAGTAATGATAGTGCCGATCAAGGATTACCATGGTACAATAAGGACCAGCAATTTGAAGAAGTTGGCTTTGCATTAAATAAAGCAATATTAACAGATTTCTTACGTGGACAGCTTGGTTTCAAAGGATATGTTAACTCCGATACAGGTGCTGTTGGAAATAATGCTTGGGGCGCCGAAGCTTTATCACCGGTAGAAAAAATGGCGAAAGCCATAAAAGCAGGAACAGATATTATATCTGGATCATCTGATCCTACTCTTATAACCACTGCCGTTGAACAAGGCATTCTTACAGAGGATGAAATTAACAAATCCGTTACCCTATTGCTAACAGAAATGATGAATTTAGGCCTGTTTGAAGACCCATATGTAGATCCACAAAATGCCCTTGATGTGGTAGATAATCCAGAAGTACAGCAACTAGCAGATGAAGCACATCATAAGTCAATTGTTCTTTTACGCAATGATAAAAATCTATTGCCTTTAAAAGATGCAAAGCTTAAAGACGTAAAACTTTACGTCGAAATGTTCCCTGGTGGAACTGATGGAGCGAGCACCAAGGGGCTAATCGAGACGATTAAAAAGCACGATCCTTCTATTACCATTACGAATAATCTTGAAGAGGCTACACACGCTTATGTTTATGTTAAGCCAGTTCAGTCAAACTGGGATAATAATCCTAGAATCACTGTAGGTCCTGAAACAGGAATCACAAATGTTGATAGAATTATCGATATTCAAAAAATGGTTCCGACTATCACTGCTGTAAACATGACCAATCCATGGGTACTTGACGAAATTGAACCAAATGCAGCAGCATTAATCGGCACATTTGGAACAAAGGCTGAGGCTATTGTTGATGTTATTCGGGGAGAATTTAATCCGATTGGAAAACTTCCATTCGCGCTTCCTGCTAGTATGGCAGCAGTAGACAACGAAGTCGGAGATGTTCCTAGTTTCGCACCAGAAGAAGATCCTGCCTATGCTTATGTGAATAAATCTGGTTACACATATAAGTATGGTTTTGGTCTCTCCTACAATCAAGGTAAAGCGATAGGAAAACCTGATCATGGCGGAGAAACAGGAAAACCTGATCATGCCGAAAAATCATCAAAATAATAAAAAAGGCTATATAACAAAAATACAATAACACACGGACAAGTCAAATATATGAGTGCAGGTACAGGTGTGTATCAAATAGTTTAATCAAAAAAGTCTGATGAAATAACCCATCAGACTTTTTTTCATTTAATACTCGGGTTAATCATTGAATTGGATAGACCGTTTTATGATCAGCAAGGATTAAAAAGAGTTTTTCTTTGGGTCTAAAGTCTATTTCTTCATCCGAAGAATAATACCAAGTCTCAAACCAGATATTTCTAGCCTCCAAAATTAAATTGCTTTTGAGTTCATTGAATCCCTGTGAAATTTTGCATTACTTAATGAGAGTAGCTTGCTTCCATTAATGACAAGATATACCGCAATAGCTAAGAATGCTAAGTCTAATTCATAACCAGCCATTTGACCATTTCCTAATAAACCAATTGCTAGTTTTACTTTTAATGTTGCCCCAATCATTAATAATGCAAACAATGCTGCTACTAGTCTTGTAGCCAATCCAACGATTAATAGGATTCCTCCGATAATCTCGAGTAAAGCAACTCCATATGCTGTCACTCCTGGTAAGCCAAGGCTTTCAAACCAGCCAGCCGTGTTCTCAATTCCACCTTGAAACTTTACAACTCCATGAATAAAAAATATTGCTCCTAATGTAACGCGTAAAATAAGTGCTCCAATTTCATTTTTTAACATTTTCGTATTTCCCCTTAAATTAATATTATTTAGTATTAAAATGCTTTTGATACCAAGTTGCAGCGGCCTCTACTTCATCTCTGGTTAATTGATGACCTCTATTCTCCCACTGAAGTTCTACCTTGGCATTTGCCTTTTCTAGTAAAGACTGAAGCTCGGTAGATTCCATTGGGGAACAAATGGGGTCATTTGTCCCAGCTGCAATAAATACTGATTTCCCTGTTAAATCTGGAAGATTCATTCCTTTTCGCGGCACCATAGGATGATGAAGAATCGCACCCTTTAATGCATGTTTATAGTGAAATAATAAACTCGCAGCAATATTTGCTCCATTTGAATAGCCGATTGCAAGAATATTATCGCGGTCAAACTCATACTTTTCGGCGGCTTCATCTAGAAACTCGTTTAATTCCTTTGTTCGAAAAATCAGATCTTCCTCATCAAAGACACCTTCAGCTAATCTGCGAAAAAAACGAGGCATACCATTTTCTAATACATTCCCACGAACGCTTAATACATTTGCCTCATCATCAATCATTCCTGCAAGTGGTAACAAGTCTAATTCATTGCCGCCTGTTCCATGCAGCATTAAAAAAGTTGGCTTTGATGGATTTTTTCCTTTATTGAATATATGTTTCATTATTGATCTCCCTCCAGAACTTTAACCACTACAGGTGGTAAGCTCTCTTCTAATTCATCTCTTTTTGACTCTAGCCAAGATGGTAGCATAAGTTTTTTACCAAGTTCTGCGACCGGTTCATCCACAGAAAAGCCTGGTGGGTCGGTCGCTATTTCGAAGAGGATGCCCCCTTCTTCATGAAAATACACTGCTTCAAAATAATTTCTATCTCGAATTTTTGTTGGATAGTATCCTTTGTCTTGAAGAAGTGTTCTCCATCTGATTAAATCCTCTTTATCCTTAGCTCTCCAAGCAATATGGTGAACAGTGCCTGCCCCCATTAAACCGCGGACAGATGGATTCAGCTGAATATCAATAGTGTTTCCAAGATGTCCTTCTGTCTTAAATCTTAGATAATCACCTTCTTGGCCGATACATTCTAATCCCAACACATTTTCTAATACATCAGTCGTTTTATGCGGTTGAGCAGTGTAAAGAATTGCACCTCCAAACCCTTTAATGGCTTTTTCTGCTTGAACACCTCCAAAGCTCCAAGGATTTATAGGACCTTCATCCCTTTCCACAAGTTCTAGCAGCAAGCCATCTGGGTCGTGAAATTTAAGATACTTTTCACCAAAGCGAATAGATAATGCAGTTTCAATGTTGAATTTCTTCAATCGATTCTCCCAAAATGGAAGACTACCCTTTGGGATGATGTAACTCGTTACACCTACTTGCCCTTTTCCAATTCGGCCTTTAAGCTGTTTTTCCCAAGGAAAGAAGGTAATGACCGTTCCCGGCTCGCCCATTTCATTTCCAAAATAGAGGTGATACACCTCCGGACGATCGAAGTTGATTGTCTTTTTAATGAGCCTTAATCCAAGCACTCCAGCATAAAAGTCGATATTTCTTTGAGCATCATTGACCATCGCCGTGATATGATGGATACCTGCTGTCTTCTGCATTTATTTCTCTCCCTTTCATGTGATTAAATAACACACCAAAGTGGCCACATAGAGATTAATTAGGTCGTTCGATTTCAAAAATATCACCGATTTTGGCGTAATTATTCCCAGCCAATCGACTAACTGCTGCTAACCCCCTAGGATCAATTCATCCTTTTTCAAAAATTTCACTTTCAATATGAAACTGAACTACCCATTGTTTTCTTACTCATTTTGTAAATACTCCTTTTATATTTTTAATCTCTATTAATTGTCTAAATTATTAATATATTTAAATTATGAATATCTAATTCGAGATATTTTAGAATAAAAAAGCATCCAATACATTTATCCATGTCCTATTAAAGCAGGACCAAACCAATAATTAGCTTTTATTTTCCTTCTATTTATTTATCTCGATTTCGAGATTTTAATCAAAAAATAATAATTACACTCTGTTATTAACTTTTTTTAAAAGATTTGCCATTAAGTCGTGTTCATCATCAGTTAAATCTCCAAAAGTGGAATCAATCATGTCTTGATACTTCGGCATGATGTTTTCCATCATTGCCATACCTTCAGCCGTTAAGGTTATATGAATAACCCGCCTGTCTTCTCTACAGTCATTTCTTTTTATGATACCTTTTTGTTCAAGTTTATCGATAACATAAGTCATCGAACCGCTGGAGATCAAGATTCTATTTCCAATTTGTTGAATAGTTTGTTTTCCTTGGTGGAAAAGCACCTCTAAAACAGAAAACTCGGTAATACTAAGATTTTTTTTAGACATTTCATCTCTTATTCGTTCCTGAATGGCTTTTGAGGTTTGCATTAGCAGCAAAAAAGCCTGATTTGTACATTCCCTTTCCATAATTTAGACCTCCTGTTTTAATACCCTTAATTAATATATCTTTAATTGAAGATATTATCAAACAGGTTAACTAATTATCTAATATCTTTTTTCTTCTATTTAGCTTCTTCAAAAAAGCTATAATCTTTAGCAAGTTGGAATACACGCATTTTACGCGGCAAAAAGCTCCGTATCTCTTCTTCATTAAAGCCTACTTGTAATCTTTTTTCATCAAGGATTAAAGGTTTTCTTATTAGCCCAGGATTCTCTTTAATAAGTGTATACAATTCACGAAGTGAAATAGTATCGATATTTACATTTAACTTTTGGAATATTTTTGACTTTGTAGAGATAATTTCATCGGTGCCATCTTCTGTAAAACGAAGGATATCCTTTATCTCATCAACTGAGAGCTTTTCAGAAAGAATGTTTCTTTCTTTGTAAGGAATATGATGTTCATCAAACCAAGCCTTTGCTCTTCGGCATGATGTACAACTTGGTGATAGATATAAAGTTACCATTATGTTTACTCCCCCCTATTATGTTTTGGGTCAGTTCGCATTCTTTCAATTCGCTTTCCTCTTATATCTTAGATCAACGTATCTTGAATTTTATTATCTCGAATTAAGGATAATTTTATTATATAAGAACTGCTCCAATTGTCAACAGCAAATTAATAAAAACCCCTTTATTAAATTTTCCATAATGGAGAGCAGGTTCACTACACATTAAATCATGCATTAAACAAGATAGGGTTTCTAGTGTTTATTGGATATAACTTCCCCTCTAACGCGAATGAAATTTTACCCGTTTCTTCAGAAACAACAATAGCAAGTGCATCGCTTTTTTCGGATATTCCTAGGGCTGCACGGTGACGTGTTCCAACTTTCTTATCTCCAGTTAATAAAGTTGTCAGCGGAAGTACATTTGCTGCTTAGACGACAGTATTTCCCCGTATTAAAACTGCTCCATCATGTAAAGGATTTCCAGGATAAAAAATGGCTTCCAATAATTTTGGTGTCACCATAGCTCCTATTGTTGTTCCTTTTTGGATAATGGTGTCAACAGAATCACTACGTTCAACTATAATAAGTGCACCATGATTTTGTTTCGATAGGATTTGAGCAGCGATAGATAAGTCATTATATGTATCAGTAAAGGATGATAAATAGCAATTTAAATAAAAGGAAGCCGCCATGGATTCAATTTTTAGTAGATGTTCTTTTACATCCTCTAAACTCCCTAATACACAGTGGTTTTCTTTACTTAGGACATCTAAATTGGCTTCGAGTAAATTAATTATATGTTTAATACCATCCTCCAAATTTTGCTTTAACGGTGAAAAATCACAATTACTCTCCATGTAGATATTCCACCAACTATTAGCTAAAAGCCTTTAATTCCACTTTTCTTTTGTTAACGATACTTGTTTGAAATAGTATTAGTTCGGCGATTAAAAATTATTTATGAGCATACTATCATAATCTTAAGTAAGTATAGTTGATTTATTATCTCATGTTTACTATAATGAATTAAGGTTACTAAAAGTATACATGTTACTTTTTATATATATATTTTTATAGAAGCGAGGTAAGGAAAATGACTATGTTAGAATCAAAAGTAATTCAAACTAGATTTGAAAAAGAAATCTTTATAGAAGAAAAATCAAACATTGAAATTAACATGTTTCGTACCCTTGATAAGAACAATCCTTTTTATGAATTTATGGTTGGACTTGATCTAATTCGAATTAGGGATAATGAGTTTTATGGAAATAAAACAAGTTACGTTACCATAAGAATTTCAGATGATTTACAAACTCTTTTTGTAATAGAGCCTGATGTTCAAAGCATTTTTGCCATCAAAAACAAACAAGAAAAAGAAGCAGCAATAGAATTAATGCATTATTTATTGATTGATTCACAAACTTTCAAAGAGGTTATCTCAGAAATGATACGTAACCTAAAGAGTGATAATGTTGTTAATGTATATGAAGTCAAGGAAGCAACCACCAAGCTGGCTGTGCTAGAAAGATTGTTAAACATTCGTAATGAAGATATAAAATTCATGATTAGAATGGAAAATATTGCTTAGTTTTTTTAAAAAGGAGAAAAGCCCGAATTAACAGGCTTTTCTCCTTTTTTTATAAGAAATGTTCCTTTTTCAAAAAGAAGCATACTATCGTGGTTGTTAATTTTCAGGAATATATTTCAAAAATCCGCTATCTCCAGGTCTTGTAGATTTTACTTATATAATGGGTCCGTTTTTTGTAGCAACACTTTGGATATTTAAATTTACCTATGGCAAATTTTCAAAATACTTACTAACAAATATGGTGTTAAATGTTATTAATGCTTACCCTCATGCTGAAATGTGGGAAAAAGCAGGGGTATTCAAACTAAAAAAGTTGACTCATACTCGTTGGTATTTGATATGCGTTGGTTTCGCAATCGTCATTTACGGATATCAGCACATGATAGAAAAATCGATTAGGAAAGGTTTTAATCCTATCGCTGAAAGTGGAAAAATCAATTTTAAATAATCGTCATGTATGGTAAAAACGAGGAAGCTCGTTAAAATATGAAAGACGATAATTCCTTTCCTTTCCTTGTACACCTGGAAAAGGAATCATCGTCTTTTTTTATGTTAATTTTCCTGATCACCTTCCATTTAAATGTCAGCCTATTATTTAGATATGCGTTTTTGTAATTCTTCTCTTTCTGCTTCGTATCCTAGTTTTCCTAGGAGTGCAATCATATTCTTCTTATACGCTTCTACACCTGGCTGGTCAAAAGGATTTACTCCCATGAGCAAGCCGCTGATTCCACATGCTTTTTCGAAAAAATAAACCATTTCACCGAAGGTATATTCATTTAATTAATCCAGCTCCACAGACAGGTTAGGAACTTCTCCATCCACATGAGCTAGAACCGTACCCTGTGCTGCATTCTTATTCACAAAGTCCATAGTCTTGCCAGCTAAATAATTCTCCTCTATCCTTGATTGACAATGTGTAACGGCATTACTTCCTAACCTAGCCAGTATAGGTGATAACGTCCTTCAGTTTTCAATAATCTTTAGACAGTTTTCCAGTCAGCTGCAAATTTTTCAAGACCTTGATCCGTTAAAGGATGTTTTGATAATTGCTCAATAACCTTGAATGGAATGGTTGCAATATGAGCTCCAGCCATTGCCACACGGGTTACATGGTCAGGGTGGCGGACAGATGCGGCAATGATCTGCGCATCCAAGTTTTGAACGCGAAACATCTCGGCAATTTTTGCTACCAGTTCTACACCATCTTCATTAATATCATCTAAACGTCCTAAGAACGGTGAAACATACGTAGCTCCTGCACGTGCCGCCAACAATGCCTGGTTCACACTAAAAATCAGGGTAACGTTGGTTTTAACACCTTTTTTAGTTAAATAGCGGCAAGCCTCTAGTCCATCAAGTGTCATTGGAAGTTTGATGGTAATATTCTTATCGCCGCCTTTAATTTTAATAAGCTCATCTGCTTCTGCCATCATTTGATCAGCAGATAACGCATTAGGTGTTACCTCAGCTGAAACTGACTCCACTTCTGGAACGGCATTTAAGATTTCTGCAATACGATCTTCGAATTTTACGCCTTCTTTAGCAACTAATGAAGGGTTAGTTGTAACACCTGATAACACACCAATTTTATAAGCCTTTTTGATTTCTTCTAGGTTTGCAGTATCGATAAAAAATTTCATAATCGTTTTCCTCCAATTTTTTTATAAAGTATTTATTTGTTCTTTTCGACTGTATGTCCGCCAAATTCATTTCTCAGTGCTGCTACCACTTTTCCAGTAAAGGTATCATCTTCTAAAGAGCGATAACGCATTAATAATGACATAGCAATGACCGGGGTTGCTGTTTTGAGGTCTAATGCTGCCTCTACAGTCCATTTTCCTTCACCTGAGGAATGCATAATCCCTTTAATTTCATCCAAATTTGGATATTTTGAGAAAGCATTTTCTGTTAATTCCATCAGCCATGAACGAATAACGGATCCATTATTCCAAACACGTGCGACCTTTTCGTAATCAAAATCAAATTCGCTTTTCTCAAGCACTTCAAAACCTTCTCCAATGGCAGCCATCATCGCATACTCAATTCCATTATGAACCATTTTTAAGAAGTGCCCGCTTCCAGCTTTGCCGGCATATAAGAAACCATTTTCCACAGCTGTATCCTTGAAAAGGGGTTCCACCACTTCCCATGCTTCTGGATCACCGCCAATCATATAACAAGCTCCATTTCGAGCACCTTCCATACCGCCTGAAGTACCCGCATCCATGAATCTCACGCCAATTTCCTTTAATTCGTTATAGCGTTGAATCGATTCTTTATAGTGGGAATTACCTGCTTCAACGACAATATCGCCTTTTTCCAAATAAGGTAAGATTGCACCTATAACAGAATCAACCACTGCATGAGGGACCATGATCCAGACAATTCTTGGATGTTCCAAGGACTGGAGAAGTTCTTTATAACTTGATACACCAGTTGCTCCATATTGTTTCAAATTTGCAACTGCACTTGGATTTACATCAAATGCAACCACTTCGTGATGGTGATCCATTAAATTTTGCCCTAAGTTTAATCCCATTTTCCCTAAACCAATAAGTCCTACCTTCATTATGTTCTCCTCCAATGTTGTAAAATAATTTTTTTGTTCCTATAATAATCTACCTAGGAATGTGTAAGACACTTTTCGCAATATTTACTACATCAAACTGCTTCAGGACTGCTGTTCCATTACCTGAAACACCAATTGTCTCAATTGAGTTTTGAGACATTGTTTTTCCCTCCAGATTATCTTAGATGTGTAGTACAGTGTCCTTTTTTTCTTGAAACTTTTCATCAAGCCACCATTTAAAGCCATTTTCCAATAGCAAGGAATCAGAAGCTTCAGGACCATACGAACCTGATTGATATTTATGGAGCGGTACAATATTCCCCTCAAATGCATTAAGAATTGGCTGTACCCATTCCCATGACAACTCAACTTCTTTCCAATGAGCAAAGAAGGTAGAATCCCCGTTAACAGCATCATAGATTAGTCTTTCATACGCTTCAGGTACTCCCAATCCTATTTGATCATTTGAAAAATCAATTCTAATAGGAGTAACCTTTCCATCTTTTAATGGGTTTTTGCTGTTTAATTGGAAAGAGATATTTTCATTGGGATTAATTTCAATAATTAATAAATTAGGATCGATTTGATTCTTTTTGTATGGTTGGTTTTCCTTATTTTTAAATTCAATGACAATCCGCGTTGATTTTTCCTTCATTCTTTTTCCTGTACGAATGTAAAAGGGAACTCCAGCCCATAATGGATGGTCAATCCACAAACGGGCAGCGACAAATGTATCAGTCGTGGAAAAAGGATTTACTCCAGGCTCTTCTCTATAACTTGGAACTTTTTGATTATTTACCTCACCTGAAATGTATTGGCCGCGAACAATATCGTATGGGATATCATTTACTTTTACGGGGCGAAGAGACTCCATGACCCTCCGCTTCTGAATTCTAATTTCCGCTGCGTTAATTTTTTTAGGCTTATCCATGGCTGTCATCATCAAAATTTGCAGCATATGGTTTTGAACCATATCACGGATTGCTCCTGCTTGGTCGTAATAACCCGCCCTCTTCTCAACCCCTACGGTTTCACTCGCAGTTATTTGGACATTTGCAATATGGTCATTATTCCAAACCGACTGTAGTATGGGGTTTGCAAAAGCCAAGGCTTCCAGGTTCTGAACCATTGGTTTGCCTAAGTAATGGTCGATTCGGTAAATTTCTTCTTCCTCAAATGCACGGCTGAGTTTTTTATTGAGTTCACGTGCAGATTGGAGGTCATGACCAAAAGGCTTTTCAATGATTAATCTTTTCCAGCCAGTTGTCTGACCAAGGCCGCTATTTTTTATGTTAAAGGCAATCGTGTCAAAAAATTCTGGTGCCACTGAAAGATAAAACATCCGATTTTCTTCTATATCAAGATCTTCTTCCCGCTGCTTCACTAATTGAAGTAGTTGTTGATAATCTTCTTTACGTGTTACATCTAATTTACCGTAGCGGAAGTATTCTAAAAATCCCCCCAGATTTGCTGCCTCATGTTCTAAGCGCCGTGAAAAGTCTAATATAGAGTCTTTCACTTTTTCTTGAAAATTTGAATGGGAAAGATCCCCTCTACCGAGCCCAATAATAGATATGGACTGCGGTAACTTTTGATCAACATACAAGTTGTATAAAGCTGGGAAGATCTTTCTTTTTGCTAAATCCCCAGTTGCTCCAAATAAGACAAAGGTCATTGACTCCATTATTAATCCCCCCAAGTTCGTATTCTGATTTCTCCCATTTTCTACCTTCGGACTATCGTTGCAAGCTTTTTCTCTTTAATAGTAATAACAATATCTGCCATTCCTACAAATAATCCGTTATCAACTACACCTGGTATGTGGTTCAGGTTTTTCTCTAATTCTCCTGGATGTGAAATTTCTTGAAAACTGCTGTCTATAATATAGTTACCGTTATCTGTTAGATAAGGGGTCCCCTCTTTTTGTCTCAGCTTCGGACTGCCTCCAAGTTCCCTGATATGTTTTACTGTCATTTCATAACCAAATGGAACCACTTCTATCGGCAGTGGAAAAGTTCCTAATGTATCTACATTTTTATCAGAGTCGGCAACGACAATGAAAGTTTTAGCTGCATTCGCGATAATTTTCTCTCTTAAAAGAGCACCTCCGCCGCCTTTAATGAGATTTAACTCAGGATCTACCTCATCTGCTCCGTCAATCGTGACATCAATTTGCTCAATCTCATTGAACGACACAAGTGGTATGCCAAGTTTTATCGCTAATTGTTTCGTTTGTTCAGAAGTAGGAACTCCTTTAATTGAAAATCCCTGCTTGACTAACTGTCCAAGCTTAGTGATGGAGTAAAATACAGTGGAACCTGTACCGAGACCAACTACCATGCCGTCTTTCACATATTCAAGAGCTTTTTCTCCAACTTCTTTCTTTTCATTCAAGGCTTTTTCTCCCTTCATCTAAAGTTGGGAATTCTCCATTATGATTCCCGCTCCAATTAAAATAACAAATCTCCATAATATGCTAAACGTTTATACCGGCGCCACAAAAAATAGGTAAAAAAGCCAATCGATCATTGTCGATTGGCTAAATTTGTTATCATTGATTCGCTTTTTATCTAAGACCTGCTTCATTTATACTGGCATATTAACAAATCGAGTTAGAACACTGAAAACAATCGCAACTGCCGATTTAATTTAAGTTCAATGGTCGTAATTTTTCTTCGATCTCTTCTCGTTTTGGTTCCAAAAATGGTGGAAGTGCTAGTTTTTCTCCCATGGTTTCCATTGGTTCATCTGTCGCAAATCCTGGTGTATCCGTTGATAATTCGAATAATATCCCATTGGGTTCCCTGAAATATAATGCCTTGAAATAATACCGTTCCACTTTCCCTGAATTCGGTAACCTGTTTTCTTTCAAACGCTTGGCCCATTGATTATATTCTTCTTCATTCGGAACACGGAAAGCAACATGGTGAACACCTCCACGACCTAAGCGGACTCTTGGCAATTCGGGCCTTGTTTCAATATGAACCTCCGCACCACTGCCGCCTTCACCAGTTGCATAAACCGATATATCAGGATAATCACCTTCAGGTGACGGATAGGACCCGACAAATCGAAAACCCATAACCTCTGTTAACACACCGATCGTTGGTTCTGCAATTGCGACTGTAAGGGTTACAGGTCCTAAACCAATAATGGCATGTTCTAGTGGAATGTCATTCCTTTGCCATGGAATCCCAGCTCTCACACCTTTTTCACTGTTATCGGCTACCAGGATTAAGCGAGTCCCCTCGAAATCTCTGAAAGCTAATGTATCACGATTTGCTCTATTTTGAATATCATCATGTTCAACCTCAAATTGTTTAAAACGTTCTTTCCAAAATATCAATGCATCAGAATTTCTAACCCTTAATGACACAGTAGAAATATCTGAAGTCCCCCTGTATGTTTTCCCAAGGTTAGGAATGTCAAAAAACGTAACCTCCGTTCCAGGAGTTCCTTCCGCGTCAGCATAGAAAAGATGATAGGATTCTGTATTATCTTGGTTAACAGTTTTCTTTACCAATCTCATTCCTAGAATTTTTGTATAAAATTCATAATTTTTTTCCGCTTTTCCTGTTAATATTGATACATGATGTAGTCCTAAGAGTTCCATCTCTTAATCACTCCTTCGATAATTAAGCTCGCATGTAATAGTAAAATCGTTTCAAAAAAGACCAGATATTTTAGAATATAAATGCATCTAAAGCATATTGACCGGGACCGATTAGAGCTACACCAATAGCAACTGCAAGTAAAGTTAGGTTATATTCATATCCATTGGCTGTTGACCATAATCCGTTTGGAGCATGCACTTTTACGATAGCCATTACCATAGTTCCTGCAATTATTATTCCTGCAAGTGGTGTTAATAGTCCTAAAGCAAACAAAAGTCCCCCAATAAGTTCTGCCAATCCTGCGAATAAAGCCATGGTTACCCCAGGTTTCATGCCAATGGATTCAAACCAGCCACCGGTTCCTTTCAACCCATAGCCGCCGAACCAACCAAACAATTTTTGAACTCCGTGACCCACAAATAGTAAACCAATTACCAAACGAATGATTAATAAACCGATATTTATCATCTCTAAATCCTCCCAAATGTTATTTATCTCGAATTCGAGATAATATAATAAAAAAAATGAATGTTTAAACTTTATTCCTTACTTCCTCTATTCGATCATGAATTGCTTTTGATGTTTGTTTTAAAATTAGAAAGAGCAAATTATTGCATTTCCTCTCCATTTTCCCTCCTTAAAAATCTTGGATTAAATTATCTTGAATCTGAGATAATAATATTACATATAAAGTTTTTTGTCAATAACCTTTTATTGAATTAAACTGCGTAGTGGGTGGAACAAGAATAGTGAGCTGCCGCAGCAGCTCGTTATTAAATTTTTAGAGAATTCATTTAGGTCTTTCTATTTCAAAAATCTCACCGATTTTCGCATAGTTATTACCAGCCAATCTGCTTACAGCTGCTAAGCCCCTTGGATCTATCCTTCCATTTTCATAAATATCATTTTCAATATGAAATTGAACAACTTTTCCTATAATAAAATCACAACCTGGTGTATCCGAGCCTCCCAATTCTAAGGAATGCTCTAATGAACATTCCATTCGAATTTTCGCTTCCTTAACACCAGGAACAGAAATCTTAACACTGTCTACGGGAGTTAAGTTAGCTAACTCTATCTCACTTTGATCAGGTGGAAGGCTTGCAGCTGTTTTATTAATTTTTTCAACATTATGTTCGTCAACAATATGAATGACAAATTCCTTAGACTCGATAATATTTCTCGCTGAATCCTTTAGTCTCCCCGCTGAGCGCTGAATAGATAAAGAAATCATCGGGGGATTAGCTGAGATGATATTAAAATAACTAAATGGAGCTCCATTTAAAACGCCGTCTTTTGAAATCGTTGTGACGAAAGCAATCGGCCTAGGTATAATACTACCTATTAAAAATTTATAATTTTCTCTTTCAGACATGGAAGCTGGATCAATCGGAAGCAAAGAAATCATTCCCTTTCGTAAAATCAGTCTAGTACTTTTACATCAAATGGAAGCAAGCCCTGTTCAATTTGTGCTCTATGTGCTTCATATTGTTCAGGTAACATCAACTTTTTACCCATTGTCTCTTGTGATTCATCATGTGCGAATCCTGGAGGATCAGTTGCAATTTCAAATAAAATTTCCCCATGCTCTCTGAAGTAAATAGCATTAAAATAATTTCTGTCCTTTACAGGAGTGACACCATATCCATTCGCTGAAACATGTTTTTTCCAATCCAGTTGATCTTCGTCATCAATAGCACGCCATGCAATGTGGTGGACTGTACCTACACCCATTTGTCCGCGCCCAATCGGAGTTAATTTAAGGTCAATAACGTTTCCAATATCAGCAGTGGAATGATATCGAGCGAAATCTTCTTCCTTACCCACTAATTCAAGTCCCATTACATTTTCTAACAAGTCACCGGTTTTGTTAGGTTGGGTTGATAATAGGGTAGCTCCACCAAACCCTTTGATGGCAACCTCAGGTGTTACCTCTCCAAAAGTCCATGAATTAACTTCTCCTTCTTCTCTTTCAACAATTTCCAAGTGAAGTCCATGTGGGTCATCAAATTCTAAATATTGCTCTCCAAAGCGTTCCATTTTAGTAAAAGGAATCTTGAACTTTTCTAGTCTTTGTTCCCAAAATACAAAAGCCCCTTTTGGAACAACATAGGATGTGACACCTACTTGACCGTCACCAATAATTCCTTGATGAGCTCCTGCCCATGGAAAGAAGGTAATAATTGTTCCTGGCTTCCCACCTTCATTCCCAAAATAAAGGTGATAAGTACCTGGATCATCAAAATTGACAGTTTGCTTGACTAAACGCAAACCCAACACTCCTGCATAGAAATCTACGTTCTCTTGCGGATGACCGACAATTGCAGTGATATGGTGAATACCCATAATCTTTTTGCTCATTTTTCAACTCTCCCTCTTCATATTAAATATAGTTAAATAAAGGACATTGATTCCTTATTTTGTTCTTCCTTATGATTTTAAAGTCTCATAAAATTTATTTTAATTTAAGAATCTCTATTTCGAGATATTTTAGAATAAAAATGCATCCAGTGCATATTGACCCGGACCGATTAAAGCTAAACCAATAGCAACTGCAAGTAGAGTTAGGTTATATTCATATCCATTAGCTGTTGACCATAATCCGTTTGGAGCATGCACTTTAACGATCGCCATTACCATGGTCCCTGCAATCATAATTCCTGCAAGTGGAGTAAGAAGTCCTAATGTAAACAAAATTCCTCCAATAAGCTCTGTTAAACCTGCGAAAAGAGCCATTGTAACCCCAGGTTTCATACCAATGGAATCAAACCAGCCTCCTGTACCTTTTAAACCATAACCACCAAACCAACCAAACAATTTTTGAGCACCGTGACCAATGAATAATACACCAATTACCAAACGAATGATTAATAAACCAATATTTATCATCTTAATTTCCTCCTTATTGTTTTTATCTCGAATTCGAGATATTGTTTTAAAAAAAGTTGACTGGAGGTCATCTGGACAGACTTTTCGTCTATATAACTCGTTTCACCTCCTAATAAATCTTGAAATTAAATATCTTGAATATGAGATAATTTTAATGCTTATAAATATTTTTGTCAATACCCCTTTTTTAGTGTTTTAATTATTAATAGGTATTTACATTATACAAAAATCCCCTCGAAAGGGGATTTTTTGCTTGGATTCTTTTGGCTAATATTAAATAAATGATTGCTCCTACACGGACTGAGAATGTCCTGCGGTCACTTCCATTTCCTGTTGTGTTCTTATTCTCCATAGAATTAAAAACGCGAAAATCACTAGTACCAGACATACCCAATTAACATGACGAAAACCTGCAAACTGGGCGATGATACCGCCACCCAGATTACCCACTATCCTTCCAATCGTGGATCCATTGGAATATATAGTTGCGGACATTCCCGGTGAATCAGGCAGTAAATCCGTGAAATAGCTAAGTCCATTACCCATGACAATAGCCACAAACGCTTCCTGCAGAAGTTGAGCTGCGATAATCTGCCATGAATGGGTCGACACACTTAAGATCGTGAAATAGATAACAGCAATAAAACAGCCAATCATCATCAGAGATTGGTTTGAAATTTTTCTACTCAGAGCGCCCAGATCAAGCATAATGGGAATTTCCAAACCAGCACAAATACTAAACTACCAACCAAACCTCAGTATGTGTACCATGGAGTTCATTCACAATAAATAACGGCGTGTTTATAAAGTTTATCGCATTAACTGCAAACAGAAGGATAAAAGCGAGAAAAGAATGCCTGATTAGCTTACTTTTGATTGTGGAAGTTCCTGTACTTTTCCTCTTTGCAGTATTGCTTAGAACCACTTTTCGTTTTTGCAAAAATAGGAAAACAAGTGATGCAATAATAATAAAGATGGCAGTTGTCCCTAGAAAGAGTCCATTGTATCCATAGAAACTTAAAATGAATGTCCCTCCCAATGGACCGATTAAAAATCCAAGGGATACAAGTGAACGTAATGTAGACATAGCAAACGTCTTGTCATCGGATTTACTTTCATTTGCGGATTCCTGTGCACTAGCGTAGATTTGCGGCATGGCAGCAGCCCCTAATCCATTAAAAAAAGTGACAGCAATCAACAGAAAAAAGAAGTTATCAAGCACTAAGTACGAAGCATAGCCCAAAGCAGATGAGAGCATGGCTAAAATAATAATCCATCTTCGGTCTAGCCCGTTATCCGAACGTTTAGCGATCTGCGAGTTTACCACCACGCCGCTTAAAGAACTTACTGCCATAAAAACACCGAAGGCTCCCGTACTCATCCCAAACTCTTCTGTAGAATACAAGGATAAATACGGCATTGTAATAAAAATTCCGATACCGACCAGCAGCATAAAAATGACGAATAAACTATATCCTTGGATCGCAAAAAGGTTTTTTAACCGTAAATACAACTGAAAGTCCTCCTTTGACCTCACAAATCATGCTCCTGAACAACAGATCATTTTATTCTAGTTAACTTTTAAAAATATATTTTTCAATCGCGTAAGCCACGCCATGTTCATCATTGGTTAATGTAACAATGTCACTATGTTTTTTGACTTCTTCAGCTGCATTTCCCATTGCAATAGACAAGCTGGCTGCCTTAACATCGGAATATCATTGTTTTCATCTCCAATAGCCACTGTGTCTTCTATTGGTATTTGGAAATAACGAGCCATTACTTTAAGACCGTTTCCTTTATTTCCATTAATGTGCATGACTTCAAGATTAAAGGGGGATGAGGATGTAACATAGGTTTTTTCGATAGATTCCAATACCGTCTTCAGACGTGTTTCTGTTCAGGATCCAGTCCTAATATTAAGAATTTTTGTATCGTGATTTCTTTATCATTGATTATATCTTCAAAATTTTCAAATAAGATATGTCCGTATTCCCAAGGAGGTGTCGTGAACATTTTATGGTGTTTATTCTCGAAGTATTCTTCTGGTATGCGTCCTGAAGATAAAACTTTTTCATATCGTTCGTTCCAATTTTTAAGTCCAAACGTTCCTTTATTAGTAGAGAAATTATAGGGCATAAATTCCTTCTCGATTTCAAAGACAATTTTTTTGCTTTGAGCTTGAGCCAAAGATGTTAACTCAATTAATTCCCCATCAGCAAACAAAGCTGTTCCGTTATTCCCTCCAACGGGACAGTCTAAGTCGTATTTAGCCAATTCTGCATGAATCGATTTCAGTGGTCGTCCAGATAATGCCATAACGATATGTCCTTGTTGTTGAGCTGATTTAATAGCACGGATGTTTTCTTTACTAATTTCTTTTTTTGAATTTAGTGTTGTACCGTCCAAATCAAGTGCAATTAGTTTCATGAGCAATTCCTCTCCTCTGCAAAAAATTAACATGACTATCTATACGGTAAAAAAAGAAAAACCTAAACCACTAAAATTTTAAGACGTGAAAAAGTCAAATTTTAGCGATTTAGGTTTTGCCTGAATAAACAGTAACAATCCATTTTAGGTTTTGCCTGTATACCAGTAACAATCCTGTATCATAATTCATTATTTCTATTCTACTTATAATTATATATAGAAATTAGATGCTTACAATTGTTAAATGTCCTCGATTTGTTCATTATTAAACAAATTAACGAATTTTGTTTATTATCTTTATAATTTTTGGTAGCCTTGTTAAATTTTTTGCATCACTTTATCAAATGTCTTTCGCTACAAAATGATTACAACGATTATGTTCATATTGGTCCAAATCGGCATTAACACTTTCCACTTGAATGGTTGCATGTTCCAAATTAAAAGTATCATGTAATTCTCTTAATGCATTCTTTAAAATCGAGTCATGATTATGTTCTGATATCACCAAATGACAACTAATCGAGGGGAAATTTGATGTGATGCTCCATACATGAAAATCATGCATACTTACCACACCTGGAATTTGAAGTAATGTTTCTCGCACTTTTTCAACATCTAAGTTCGCTGGTCTACCTTCCATCAGCATGTGAATGGCATCGTTGGTTATCCCAATCCCACTTTTTAAAATTAATAAGGAAACAATTAAACTAGTGATTGGATCGGCTAAGGTCCAGCCAAAATACATGATCAGTAAGGAAGCAATAATTGCACTAACAGAACCAAGTAAATCTCCAATTACATGTAAAAAGGCAGCTCTCATATTAATGTTTTCACTAGTTTCGGATTGATGCATAATCCAAGCAACAAATATGTTAACCATCGCGCCTATACTAGATATCAAAAGCATACCCGAACCAGAAATTACTTGAGGTTCACTAAAACGGTGAAACGATTCCCACATGATTAAAATAGAAATAACAATTAACAGAACCCCATTAAATAAAGCTGATAAAATTTCCAAGCGCTGATAACCAAAAGTCTTACTCTCGCTCACTGCCCTTCTTCCTAGAATAAGAGCTAGTAATCCCACTCCCAAGGAAATGGAATCACTTAACATATGCCCAGCATCAGAAAGTAGAGCTAGACTATTGGTCAATGTCCCTCCAATGTACTCTAAAACCATAAAAACGGTAATAATGAGAAAAGCGATCATTAATGCTTTTTTATTTTGATTGTGATGAGTGTGATTGTGCCCCATAGTACCTCCTTTGCCATGGATAAAATATAATTTATAAAGTTTGTTTGGATAAAATTTTTACTCTAATCTATCATTCAATCTAATAAGAAAATATATTCGACTGAATCTAGTATTATACTTATAAATTTCTAGATTATTTGTGTTTAAAAACTGCCATTCGTATATTACAGCTGCAGGGCATTTCTATCTATTATAATTAATACATCCATCTCTTCCACATTTAATTATGGTATGATTGTATAAGTATATATTTAGGGAGTGATATCATGAGTGTACATAAAGATTTAATTAAACATGCGGCAAATCAGCATGAAACCTATCAACAATTCTTAGAGCTCGATCAACAACGTGAGCAATATATTGAAGAGGCGATTGAGTTATGTAAAAAAGGCCTGCCTTTTTCAACTGATAAAATAAATGCAGTAACAAATAGTATAAATAAAATAAACCTGCGCTTTATCCCGACACGAGAACTCGTTACGGGAGAAATGGTTCAAGAATTTGTGAAAAAAAGCAAATAATATAAAAAGACGGACAGTATCTAGTCATACTGTCCGTCTTTGTTTAATTAATTTTTAAAAATGGTTGCGATAATTTGATCGTAAGTCATTTCTGTATCAACCACGAAAGTACCTGGGCGTAAGTTTTTTTCGACACCCTTCTTCTCGACATCTTTTGAGAATTTAAAGTCATCAGGTACGATTTTGGCTTTTTCAAGCATTTTGCCGACATCGATGCTCGTCATCCCTTGTGTAACGGTAATAACTGATCTGTAGGCAATTTTTTGGGAACCATTAGTGGCGGTGGAAGCGGTGGAAGCGGCTTTTTTTGCTGCTTCAAGCGTCTTATCATATTCTGCCTGTGGTTGAACAACATACCCAGCAGCTAGAAGTTTGTCTTTCATTTCAGTTTCTGTTGGTTGAGCAACTGTTTTTTGCTCGGTTTTGGTTGGTTTGGCAGCTGCTTTTGTGACTACAGGGTCTTCAGTAAAGTAAACAGCACCACAAATGGACGAAGCTAGAAGAATTCCGGCCGCAAAGCTGCTCACTACATTAAATCTCATGGGCTAATTTGCTCCTTTCATCCTTTGCTGCCAGATACGGAGCAAGAAATTGTTGAATTTCACTCTCTGAAACTTGTTTTTTCTGTGCAATGGTCTCAATTGAATATTTTCTTTTATATAAATCTAGTACTTCACGTTTGAAAATAATTTCTTCTGGAGTCATTTGAAGGCCTGCTTCCTTTGTGACCACTTCAATATCTAGTTCAAGATTTCGAATTTGCTCCTGTACGTTATTGATATCTTTCATTACAGCAACATGAACCAAGTCAATTTCTTTTTGTTTTTGTTTTTCTGCTTTACGATTCGATGCCATTGAAGCGATTAGCAACACAGCAGATATTGCAATCAACAGAATTATTATCCATTCCATCATATTAGTTTCCTCCTTATTAACACACAGCAATCCACAATTACCTATTATACATCGTAAAGTTAAATTTTTCGACTAAAACCGACTAAATGAGACGCAAGTCGGATGGATTTTACAAATCGAACCTTTAATTCTATATAATTACTAATGGGGCCCTGGTATTAATAGAGACATTTATGAAAAAATAATAAAAAAGCAATGCTTATACAAATGCATTGCTTTTCCTTACGAATATTTTTAACTTCGAAAAAAACTTACGAATGTCCCACTAGCAATCGTGTGTAACTCCAATAAAGGCGCTATGTCCTCATGAAAAACCACTTGATGTGGAATTTCAATCGTTTCAATATCTAGTGCATAGACGGTAACTTGGTAAGCATGATCTCCTGTCAATTCAGCTGGTTGCATCCCATAATATGGTTTTATCTGCTGATGATCTGATAAACTAGCCGATGCATTTTCTGCTAATTCTGATGACTCAACATTAATATTAATTACTGCCCAATGGACCCAGTATTCAGGCCGAACATGAGCATCATAAATGATAACAGCAAATGATTTAGTGTTAGCTGGGGCACCTGTCCAGTTAATTGGCATGCTGATATTTTTACCGCCCACACTATGCTGGACAAATTTATGAGGAATATTTCCCCAATCTTCAAACGCAGGTGAAGTAACTTTAAAATCATTTTCAGGCAAGGTCTCAATGGTCACAATCCCAGCCTCTGCCTCCCTGCCCAATTTAGCTTTTAATACGGTTAATACGAAACGAACACTAACAAAGATTTCTTTGTTTTCAAAAATAATCTCATGGTCTAAAGGAAGAACGGTAGAATCATGGTCATTGAATGCCACTTGAGTTTCTCCAACTGCCACTTCGAATGAAAAATCTTGGGACCGAACAGTTGCTACTGTGTTCGCATCATTAATTTTTACCATTGCCCCGCAGCTTTCAAACACTTCTTTTAATGGAACCAATAACTTTGTGTTTATATTGATTGCCTTTGTCGTCATGTTTTTCCCATTCACTTTTAATGAAACAGGGGGCATCCTCTTTAAGTCATCTCCAGCAGTATGTTCAATTGCCTCTTCTCTCATTTCAAACACCTCATCAATTTACGTTCCATCCTGTTATGATTCCATTTCCATTCTTTTACTATTCGTACTCACAGTTCAAACTCCCAATCATCAAGAAGGACTAAATAAAGCACAAGAAGATTGTTTTCCAACTCCTCAGTCGTTTTCCCTGAGGGGTCCAGTCCGATTTTCGGAAATAATATCACAGCGATTTGTTCCGTTAGTTGATTTCTTTCGTCTAATGGGATTTGCAGAAAACGACCTGCATATGTTTTGACAAGTTTCCAATCCTTCATTCCTAATGATTTCAGTGTCCATTCATCAAGAATAAGATCATCCCTTGAAAGTCCTCTGTTGTCGAGTTCATTTTCTAAAGGTGACAGTTTCTTTTTCGGTTTTGCCTTGCGCTCATGGACGACAATCGTTCCAGCCACAAGGTCTCCAAGCCGTTTATGTTTCGAATGAAAAAAAATCATGATAATACCGAGAAAGTAAGCTGTTGGCAAGGAATCTATGATACGGATCAAATTCCGAATAAAGCTAGATAGCAATGTGATGCTGTGACCATTCTCTTGAATGACCCGGATGCCCATTAACTTTTTCCCAAGCGTTCTTCCGCCCGAGAAAAACTCATACGCAAAAAAGTAACCCCCATTTACGATAAACAGTGCAATAATTGTTATCGCAATAGGCAGTGAATTCCCGATGAAAATAAATTCCATTTTAGACAAGCCATCTAAAACGAAAAAAAGGACAATCAAAGACAAAATATTAAACGCCGTTAAAAGCAACTGGTCGATGATAAAGGCAGCCGACCTGCTGCCTAAACCAGCAATCTGAAACTGAATGGAAACAAATTCAGGTGTTTTTATATCTAAATGATCTTCATTCATAAGTTTCCTCCATCACAAGATGATAATTTCTATTTCTATTTTTCTACAATATTACTATAATAAGGAGAATAAAGACTTATTTTCCTAGCCTCCAAAAGTAGGTGTCAGAATGAATGTTAAACAATTTGTTAAAATGCATCGAGAAGAATGGAAACAGCTAGAACAGTTAGTGACAACCATGAGTAAGCGCAGACTTGCCATTACTGGAGAACATATTACACAATACCATCGACTCTATCAAAAAGCAGCCCAGAATCTCTCTTACAGTCAAACCTATTTTCCTCATGATGAAGTCACCAATTATTTGAACGGACTTGTGGCGAAATCACATAATCTTTTGTACAAAGACCAAGTCTCTAGCTTCAAGCAAATTCGTTATTTTTTTAGTCAAAAATTTATTGGTCTATTACTTGAACAATGGAAGTTTGTCATAGCTGCGATGATTTTATTTCTCATCGGCAGTTTTGGGAGCTTTGTATCCGTCATGAATGATCCATTACATATCTATTCGATTCTCCCCGCGGAAATTGCCAAAGGTGTTGACCCGGACCAACTCGGGAAGGGCCATGAAGCGGTAGACTCCTCCCTCATGTCGGCAAGCATCATGACAAATAATATTAAAGTCGCCATCTTTGCTTTTGCAGGGGGGATCACCTTTGGGCTCGTTACAACTTACTTAATGGTCTACAATGGCATCATTATAGGTGCACTTGCTGCATTGTTTTGGCATCACGGAAAATCGTATGATTTTTGGGCGTACATCGTTCCCCATGGAATGATCGAACTTACAGCCATTTTTATTGCTGGCGGGGCTGGACTTTTGATGGGCTATAAGCTGTTTGTGCCAGGACAATATTCTCGAAGTTTCCAATTAAAGCAGCATGCAAAAAGATCCGTTCAACTATTGCTCGGTACAATTCCTTTGTTTATCATAGCGGGGATCATAGAAGGCTTCATTACCCCAGCTGCAATTTCATTAGAAGCAAAATACATTGTTGCTTTCCTAACCGTGATTGGACTCATCCTTTATGTAGTTATAGGCAAGCTACAACTCAGCAAAGCTATAAAAGATTCTGATTCATAATATCGATATACTGAGAAACGGCAGTAATCGCTAATTTCTCTTCACGGGCCTCGATCATAACGAGGCCTTGCTTTTCCCATTTTTTCTTTTCCCTTTTCTTAAACAAAAATTGCTGCTGCGCAATACTTTTTTGCATCGCCGCTTGGACCGTATTCGGCTCCTCTTTCACTCTTTTTAAAAGTGTCTGATCTTCAATTCCAATCATTAAAAATAAATGTCGTTGTCGAAGTCGTTTTAAGAGGATTAGACCACTTTCCTCGTGGAGGAAGGTCCGTACATCACTAAATAATAACAGCAGACTCCGTTTCTTTTGCACCGTTTCTAGGTACTGCAACACAGTTCCATAATTTGACTCAGCTGCATCTACGTCTACTGAGTAGATTGCTTGGAGAATGGTCTGCAGGTGCGCCATTCCCTTGGCAGGCGGTACAAAGACTTTTATATCCTTTGAAAAGGCGAGGACCGACACATAATCCCCCTTTTGGAGGGCTGCAGCTGTCACAGTCAAAGCGGCTTCTAACGCTTTTTCTAATCGATTTCCCTGCGACAATTCTGCCCCCATCATTCTTCCACAATCAATTAAAATGGTAATATACTTTCCATGCTCTGGTTCATACTCATTCGTCATCACTTCGCGGAGTTTAGCGGTTTGACGCCAGTTGATTTTCCGTGGATCATCTCCCACCACATAACTTCTAATCTTGGAAAAATCACCAACCCCGCTCCGCTGCCTCCGGATCTTTAACCCTTCGTACACCAAATATTTCTGAGCATTTTCTAAATACTGTTTAGTTTCAGTTAAATCCGGAATAACTTTAACTTCATCCTGTAATTTAACGGTCAGTTGCTTTTCCCACAATCCCAGCAAACTCGTAAAACGAAAATAAAACTTATTCAACTCGTACTTTCCTCTCACCATCGCAGTGGTATCATAGGAAATCCTCACTACAGTTTCCTTTGGAATCGAGCCCATGATTGGAAATGGCCTTTTAAAGGTCTTTGGCAAGTCATCCACCAGTCGGTATGAGAAAGGATAGGTAGAAGCATTCTGAACCTCAATCGTTACTGGATAAGTCAGTCCTCTTTCAAATTCCGCAGAAATGGTCCGTTTAAAGGAAAGATGTTTTTTAGAAGGGGACAAAAACAGGTCCAACAAACTGGCCATAAATAATATAAGATTGGCGGCAATGACCGTGCTCCATGATATTCCCCAAATAGTACTAATCCCTAAAAAAATTGAAAGTATGAGGTACCCCATTAATAATCGTTTAGTTGGTAAAACTCCTCTATCTTGGAACAGGAACCGAGCCCACCAGCTCTTCAATAATTTGGTCAACGGTTGCTCCCTCCAATTCTACATGCGGCGATAACTGAATACGATGGCGTAAGGCTGGCTTGGCGACCATTTTGATATCGTCGGGAGTGACGTAATCCCTGCCTGAAAGATAAGCCCACGCTTGCGCTGCCTTGCCAATCGATATGCCAGCTCTCGTACTGGCCCCGAATCGGATCGCATCTGCTTCACGCGTTTTCCTGACAATCTTCATCATGTAATCTAAAACATTCTCGCTCACCGTGACTTTTTCAATGACTCTTCTAATACTTAAAAACTTGTCCATATCCAACATCACTGACATAGGCTTTTCGTCAAAACTGTTTTCGATTACTTGTTTGAGGATATTTTTCTCTTCCTCGAAGCTTGGAAATTCAATTCTAAGCTTGAAGAGGAAACGATCCTGCTGCGCTTCTGGAAGTGGGTAGGTCCCTTCAAATTCAATTGGGTTTTGGGTGGCGACCACAAAAAACATCTCGGGTAATGGATATGTTTCACCTTGAATTGTCACCTGCTTCTCTTCCATGGCTTCGAGCAGGGCAGCCTGTGTCTTTGCAGGGGTCCGGTTAATTTCATCGGCTAACAGGATATTGGTAAAAATCGGCCCCTTCAGCGTTTGAAAGGTGCTCTCCTTCATATTGTAAATCGTGCTTCCGGTGATATCACTTGGCAGTAAGTCTGGGGTGAACTGGATTCGGTTAAAGGTGCCCCCTAATAGATTGGCAAGTGTACGCACCATTTGTGTTTTTCCAGTGCCAGGCACCCCTTCTAATAGGACATGGCCACCAGCTAAAATAGCTGATAGTAATAGTTTAAGATTTAGACTTTGTCCTAAAATCCGCTCTTCATATTTATTTAAAAAGGATGTTAATTCTGTCTTCATTCTTCAACCTCTCTCCTTAATTGCTCGAGCCTTTTCGACCAAAATAAGTATTCCTGTTTTGTGATTGTTTCTTTTTCAAGAATGTGAACCAAACCTGTTAAAAAGGAATTGATTTCATTAGCAGACATTCGAGTCCATTTTTTCTCCATAAAACTCGACAAATCCTGCCATTCTCTATGATACGGAATCTGCCATCGTTCTTGGAGAAGAAGCTTGACATAATCTGCTTGGATGATGATTGATTCATGGTACCGTTTACCGCGGAGGTACCAGGCAGCTAATGCGTTCAATCCTTCATCACTAAATCGAACCGACTCTTCCCTTGGGACGAAAATGGGTCCGAATCGCTTTCCTTTCATCCAAAGCCATAAAATCATTAAAAGAATCATCTGGATAACAAGAACTAAAAACCACATCGGATATACATTCCAAACTGTAGGTGCATTCTCACCGCTATGAATGTATTCGTCAAACAGAATGGTGTTTGATTTTGATTCATTTAGTAGATACAGAAGCAGGGATAAATGATCTCTCTTTAATAGATTCCCATTCTTTATCCACTCTGGGGTAATACCAACAATTAATTGTCCTTTTCCAAAAGATCGTTTAACTGAAATCGGACCGGTCTGGTCAGAAAGCAGCACCTGATCTCCTTTTTTCGTCTGCAAACGGATAGTGGAATTAAATTGAGCACGATAGAATGTTCGGTCTTTCGTAAAAACCTTCTGCGATTCACTTGAATTTGTTCCACTCGTTTTGATATCAAACATCCCTTGTGGATTGGTTTGCAACAATAAAATGGTATTTCCGGCTTTCATATAATTAATGTACGCCTTCATCTCTTCCGTTTCAAAGCTAATAAATGGCTCGACCATAATAAGCAATTGGCGGTCTGATGTAGCAGACAGTAAATTTGGCGAATGTCTCCATATCTTTCCTTCATTTTCGTTCTTAACATATGTATAAAATGCTTTCACTCCACTTGGAGCAGGTGACTCAGTCACGTAATCTGGATAATACTTCGGCTTCGGTGTAGAACTGAAATAACTAAAGAGCAAAAATAAACCAAGCAGAATGACCAGGCCCATCCAGGTACGCAGGTTGGAAAGAGATTTCATCAACTATTCTCCTCCCTCAAATCGCCAAGTACCTTCCGTATCTCATGATGGAACTGTATATATTCCTCTTTCCCCACGGTGCGTTCTCCGTAGGTCACTTCTTCAAAAAGTTGTGCAAACTGAAAGAATTGTTCTGTCTTGAACTGATCTACTTTCCTAAGTTCATCATAATAGTCCCAATTGGTTTTCCAAATTCTAGCCTCAAGCAATCCTTTTTCATGAAAGGAAAGAAGCAATGCTAAAAACAAATGACGGGCGGAAGATGTATATTCTTCCAAACTCTCAAGCTTATCTGCTTCTTCAAGATGTCTTTGCGACGTCCAATTCATTTCTTTCCTCGATTGGAGCGGTTTTTGTTTGCGGAGGATTCGATTGCGTCTCGTATTTCTAATCACAAAAAAAGCAGCTAAAACAAGTAAGAAAACAATTAGTACTATGATCGCAATAAGAATGGTGCCTGACACCTTGCTCGCGGAATCGATGGCTGGAAACAATTTTTCCAGTTGCGTGGCAATCCATTCTTTTGCTTTATCCCACCATGTGGCAATTAATCCTTTTGATTCGTAATAAACTCGATATTCTTTTCCTTTTAATATTTCTTCAAGGTCACCACGTGCCTTGTCTGCATTAAACATATTCATCACCTAACATAATAGGTTTTTTTAAACCGTTTTGAATTCTTCTAGCATCTCTTTTAAATCGTCTGCATCATGTCGAGTTTTGGTATCCAGATACATAACCCCATAGCCTACAGAGAAAATCATTGTCGTGACTAAGGTGATGAGGTTTGTAATCAGTGTTAACAACACACTATTGCCCAAAACGATGCCAAAAGTCATTTGAACGCCAAAAGTAATACAAGATATAATTAAATAAAAGACGATATAAAGTCCCAGCAATACCCATGTACGCTTTCTCGTTAATCTCCAACTTCTTCCTAACCCAGGGGAAACTTTATCAAGGACAACAGATCCAAAATAAAAGCTCCAGCGAGTTAATAAAAGTCCTACAAGAATAGCAAAGCCGAGAAACAGGACGATTCCTAAAAGAATCCCTCCAATCGGATTTACGGTGGTCGCAACAACCACACCTGTGAATGCAATAATTGCGACGGGAAGAATGATAATCCCCAAACAAATCAATCCAAATAAAATACTGCTTCCGATGATTGGCCAAAATCGTGAAAAGGCTTCTTTAATCACCGAACCCACCGTATAATCTTCATTTCGACGTACATGATTGATGGTGAACAGAATGGCTGCCTCAGCAATAGGTGCCAAGATTGCACTTAGTATACCTATAATAATCAGACCAATGTCAGCACCCAAGCTGCTGGAATCGAATGTGCCTGACTCTTCAAAACTAGTAAGAATTTGCTCAAACCATTCCCCATCACTACCAACCTCTCTAAAAAAGCTTGTTCCAGAACTTAGTTGCAAGATCGCTTGGACCAAGTAAACAGGACCCATAAAGATCAGTAAAATCATAAAAAAGTCCTTAAAGCGATTTTTAGATAGTTGAAAGGTGTGGTCGAGTATTTCGCCAAATCCTTTTGGGGTAGAAAACTTATTTTCCAACGTTTAAATCCTCCTAGATAAAATTATGAATATGACCTATTTTATCATTATACAGATATTTGTAGTGTAAAAAGTTGTCAATGAACGTAAAATTTGGATAACTAACATTGGATGTGAATTATTTTTCGAATAAGATTCGATATTTTGTCCCAAAATAAATAATGGTTTGGAGTTTTTTACATAGTTATGAATGGAAGCACTAGAATAGACAGAAACCAAGAGGTGAAAAAACATGGGTTGGATATGGAATAAAAACGCAAAAGGATACTATATCGTTGATCAAAAATTAACCACAGAACAGAATCCTACCATGGTTTCTGTCGTTACCCCTGTTTATAATGCAGAAAAATCGCTAAGAAAAACCATCGATTCTGTGATTAATCAAACACTCGGTATGGATCAAATCGAATATATATTAATTGATGATTGTTCCACAGACTCCTCAAGAGAAATCCTATTAGAATACTCTGCAAAATACGCGAACATCATTGTTGTTTTCCTGAAAAAAAATTCTGGCACACCAGGCCATCCCCGTAATATCGGTATACAATTGGCACGATCTAATTATATTACTTTCCTAGATGCTGATGATTGGCTTGAACCCAACGGCTTGGAAGTATTATCGTCCATTTTGTCAGAAAGCGGTGATGATTATGCAGTTGGGAAAACTATACAGGTCACATCAAAAGGGATGTCCATAGTTGGTGAACATGAATCTTGTAAAGAAAGACGAAGTGAATCACCCTATTTGATTCCGCATATTTTCCATCATTTAGGACCACGAGCACGCATGATCAAAACAAACGTCATAAAAGACAATCAAATTTTATTTCCTGAAATGAAATTTGCGGAAGACAAGCAATTTTTTATAGATGTGTTAACCCACTGCCGGACAATTTCGACGACAGCACAACCTATTTATTATTTAAATCGGATGGATAACCAGGATTCGCGTCTAACCAATCAAACCAATATTATCCAAAAAACCAATTGTAATCTCCAAGTGATAAACCATATAATTAAGAAAGATTTAGATATTGAAAAACAGAAAATGGTTTTAAACCGTCTCTATGAATTTGATTCGATTACAAGATTCTTTCATACACCACATTTTCAAAAAACGAGGCTGAAACGCGTTTATTACTATAAGTTCAACCAAGTATTAAAAACAACAAAGAAATTAAATTATGAGTTTTCCGAGGAATTTTTCCAACCGATGAATAAGGTGGTTTATTACTTATTTCGCGATAGGAAATATAAAGACCTTGAGACTCTCTTTGCCTGGGAAAAACAGGAGAAAATAAAAGATGTCATTATCAAAGACAATCTCCCCTATGTGGTTGTTCCCTTCTTAGAGGACAAATATAAATATATCCGCATACCAATGCATTCCATACTTGATGAGGAATATATCGATAAGAATAAATATACCCTAAAATTTAAGGTGTTTGGCGATCATCTCAATACTCTCTCACATGGGCTAGTCCGGGATTCAAAAAACGCCCTGTTTGAATCTTCCCTTCCGGTAAGCGTAGATGATAGCGGTAATGGCATATTAGAATTGGATTTAGAGATATTAAGCCAACTGCCTGCTGCGAACTACTCCATTTTTTTACGTTTTAATGATTATTTGAAAATTAACATCCGCAAACCCACACCAGGCAAAAGCAACTATCACTATAAAAACCGACAGTTTACATTTTACGATACCATCTACTCAAACATCGGCTTAAAAATTTCATCTATAAAATAAAGGGACAGTGCGAACTGTCCCTTTCTAATGAATATTCAATTTTCCGATTTCACTACCTGAGCATTATTTTCATAAACTAGCCACTCAGAGCCTTTGATTTTGTTAGAGCCATCAATAATTTTTTGTTTAACTCTATTCTTTTCAGAACCGGTCAATAATGTCGGTTGATAATCATTTCTTGAAGAAACTGAAGAAATTGAAAATGGAACGACATTGATCTCTTTCATATCAGATAGAACTCCATTTTTCAAATGAAAGGTTTGCTGAAAAACAAAGGTATCCTTGTCACTTGGGTTTCTATTCCCTCCAAACATAAAGTTGCCGAGACTATATACAATAAATTTCCCTTTATATTCTTCGATCCCTTGAACCACATGTGGATGGTGACCAAGTATAAGGTCAGCACCACTGTCGATGGTAAATCGGGCCAACGACTGCTGCGAGCTGTCTGGGACATAATGGCGTTCACTGCCCCAATGATAATGAACGAGAATGATCTGAGCTCCTTGTGCTCGTAGCTCTTTAATATCATTCTCCACTTGACTGCGTATTTCTTGCGTATCCGACCAACCCTCATATCCTAGAGCGCCGATTTTTGTATATTTTACAGTTGTAATATATTTATGATCATACCCAAAGTAACCGATGTTCTGCTTTTCCAGTGATGCTATTGTATCCTGATAGCCTTTATCTAGGTAATCATGGATATGATTGTTGGCTAAATTAACAGCCTCAATCCCACCCAATTCTAGAATTTTCGCATAGGACGGATCCCCTTTAAAACGAAAAGTCTTCGCCGCTTTTTGAGTCGCATTTGTTAATGTTGTTTCTAGATTGACCGTTGTAAAATCATCATGAATAAAAATATTATCCAAGCCTTTGACAAAATACGGCAACCCATTGTCATCAGCTGCCTTGATAAACGAACTACTATAGTTAAACGATTCATCTGACCCAAGTGTAAAATCCCCGGCTGCGCTAATTTTAATCGTTGTTTCTTTCACAGGTTCAAGTTTTGTTTCTGGAATAACTTCTTGTTTTGTCTCTTGCTTTGGCTCCTCTATTTTTACCTTCTCATCCGCTTTTTCCTTCAGGTTGGAGATTTTCGAATCAGCATTCTCTTCCTTTATACTGCTATTCAAATAATAACCACCCGCAATCAGCAACAAGACAACAAGAATGAGGAATGGGAGAAACGATTTCTTCCTTCCTCGATATTTATCTCTTCTACTATTCATAATCCAAATGACCCCTTTTATATACTTAACTTTCCTTATTTTACAATAAGTTCATCTAATACTCTATTAAAAAACCCATGGACTCTTTCCGGAAGGAAGAAAGTCATGGGTCTAAGGAGGTTATTATTATAAACGTGAGAACTCCTCTACTAGTTCACCAAATCGTTTTAATGAGTTTTCAATTGGGGAGGATGTCGTAAGATCGACGCCCGTCTTCTTTAACAATTCAAGCGGATAGTCTGAACTGCCGCTCTTTAAGAATTCTAAATAGGAAGTTAATGTTTCTTGGTCCCCTTCAAGAATCTTGGTGGCCAAGTGAATGGCTGACGCAAATCCCGTTGCATACTTATAAACATAGAATGGGCGGTAAAAATGTGGGATTCTTGACCAGCCAAATTTTACTTCCTCATCGAAGACTACCCCATCACCATTATATTCCCGGAATAATTGCTCATAGGTTTGGTTAAATACTTCGACAGTAAGCGGCATTCCTTTTTCAGCCATTTCATGGGTTTTCATTTCAAACTCAGCAAACATCACTTGTGTGAAAAACGTCCCCTTAAATTGATCGATGAAATGGTTCACTAAATGTTTCCGAACATCAGGGTTTTTCTCATTATTTAATAAGTAGTTAATTAACAATACTTCATTGACTGTTGATGCCACTTCTGCCACAAAAATGCTGTACCTGGCAGTGATTTGTGGTTGATACTGGGAACTTAATCGGCTGTGGACGCCATGTCCGCATTCATGGACCAACGTGAATAAACTATCCAAATCATCTTGATGATTGAGAAGGATATAGGGATGGACGCCGTATACTCCCAGATTGTAGGCACCTGACCTCTTCCCAGGTGTTTCTCTGACATCAAGATAACGCGCTTCTTTAAACTCCCTCAGGATATTGACATAGTCCTCACCCAGTGGCGCTAACGCCTTGCACATTGTGTCATAAGCTTCCTCATACGGAATGACTTGCTTCACACCACTAACCAGCGGAACACTCATATCATATTGACGAAGTTCATCCAGATTCAATTTTTCCTTTCGAATCCGTGAATATCGATGAAGTGGCTGAATATTTTGTTTCGTTGTTTTAATTAAATTCTCATAGACCTCTTTTGGTACGTTATCCCCAAACAGGGCTTTTTCCAACGCGGAAGGATATTGACGTATTTTAGCCGTAGTCACATTATTTTTGATGGCAGCTGAAAGTGTAGCTGCTATGGAATTTTTTAATTGCAGGTAAGGCTGATAATATGCCTTATAGGCTTCTCTTCGTTTTTCACGGTCCGTATCTTCGATTAATTTAGAGTACATGCCCCTCGTTAATTCCACACGTTCCCCGTTGTCACTGGTTATTTCCCCGAATTTAATATCTGCGTTATTCATCATGCCAAAAATGTTCCCTGGAGCCGAGAGGGCTTCCCCTAAATGGGAAAGGACGGCTTCCTGTTCTTTAGATAAAACATGTTGTTTATAACGAAACGACTCCCATAAATCCTCTGCAAAGTAATCTAGCTTCTTTTCATATTTTATGTATCCAGATAATGTTTCTTCGTCTAGGCTTAATAAATAAGGCATAAAGAAGGAGGTCGACGCACTTACTTTTACACTTAGTTGTTTTGCTCGATCTAAATGGGATTGGGCCTGGGTATCCCGTGTATTTTGATCCACATTCAACATCGCATAGGCATAAACCTTATTGAATAAGAAAGATAACTCTTCTCTTTGATTAAGGTATTGATACAATGAGTGGCCATCTTTAATCGTTCCATCATATTGCTTCAGGTTTTTTGCCATTTCTTCTATCTTAAGTAAATCCTCTTCCCATTTACTCATATCGGAATAAATATCGTCTAAATTCCACTTCTCATGGACGGGGACTTCATTTCTATTAGTATAGGTCACCATTCATTCATCCGCTCCTCTCTATATAAACCATATTTATGTTCTTATCATAAACAATATATTCCAAAATTCCTATTGGCAAACCTCAAAACATAAGAAAAACTGGCCACCGTAATTGAAGTACAAAATGTCAATTAACAAGCAGAAGGGATAGCTTAATGGCTATCCCTTAAATTCTCTATCGACTCCGGTTAGTTAAATAAATTTGTTGTCAGTTTTAATAAGTGTCTTCGTCGCTTTTGTACTACAAAATATTACCTGGTTGACAATTCATAGTCTTACATATCGCTTCTAATATTGAAAAAACGAAACACTTTTTCTCTCCCATTTTTCATAATGGAGAAATTAGTCATAGTAATTCCAACCCTCTCCGAAAGCGGCACTTCGTTAATTAAATTTTATCAAAACATTAATCTTTTTTTGGATTTAATTCAAGGACGTTTTTTAATAGCTTTTGAAGTACATCTACAATGGCTGCAATGATACTTGTTGCTAAAATACCCATTAGACTTAGTGATATAGGACCTGCTGAGTCGTCTCCTGTGATTTTAGAAATCACCTTTAAGCTTATTATCATTAATACAATGAAGAAAATGGCTATAAAAGCACATTTTTTTATAACCTTCAAAGATTTAAGAGATAACTCGGAGAAAGCGTTGTTCCTTTCGATATAGGTTAATAGTTTATATACTTGATACAGCGTAAAAGAAAATGTAATACAGATTCCATACGCACATACTAAAAGGGGATATAGCGAGTAATCCCCTGGATGTGCTTTTACATCTCTAATGGTTAACACAGGCATCCAATAAATACACAAAGTAAGCACTGCAATTCCAGCTAGAAAAATAATTACCTTTAAGAAAGTAGATGAACCTCGTTTAACATTCATTTAAAGCACCTCACTTATTTAATGACAACATGATTTTATCATATCATTTATCGCTTAACAATAAATTAGTGTTGTTAATTATTATATTATTATTGTTATCTAAATATCCTTTTAATTTCAACAAAAATAAAAAGCAGGAACATATCAACCACTTCGCTCTCACTGTATTCTGTATATTCCGCATATATTTTTACGATAGCTCGTACCCTTTCCGATACAAGTCTACATTGCCAGCATTGTTGTTTTTCGGCTTAATAAACTTCAATAATCATCGTCCCCCGCAATCTAAAAATTACCGCTCAATTAACACACCTTTTTAGCACACCTTTTCGAGGTTGTCTGCCGTCCAGAAGATACTTGCTAATTAGGATACTAATTTGTATGTTAATTTGATTGTTAGAACTGCAATAACCCATTTATATCAAAAAAAAAAAGCAGTACCAATTCTGATGAGAATTGTACCGCTAATTGTTTTGTTTTTTTAAGTTTTGTACTTCAAAACCGAACCCGTTACGAAATGACCTGCTTTTTTTTAAAATAATTATTTGGTTAACTCTTTCTCTTTCTCAATGACAGCCAATCTTTCCGCTACCTCTTCTTCACTTAACCCGTGCTGTGCCACGTAACGGTTGCGTGGATGAACACGGCATTCGTGTGAACAGCTTCGTAAGTGCTTATGTTCGTTCTCCTCAGAGCAAAGGATTTTACGATTACATTCTGGGTTGGCACAATTCACATAACGTTCACATGGTTCCCCACTGTAAAAATCCTTCCCGACAACGACATGCTCTTTTCGGTTAACAGGAACACTTATACGCTCATCAAACACATAGAGTTGACCATCCCATAAGTCTCCCTGAACTTCAGGATCTTTACCATAGGTGACAATTCCGCCCTCAAGCTGTGATACATCTTCAAAACCTTCTTGTAGCAGCCAGCCGGAGAATTTTTCACAGCGGATCCCACCAGTACAATAAGTAAGAATCTTCTTGCCCTCAAACTCCTGCTTATTTTCTCGGATCCATTGTGGCAGATCACGGAAGTTAAGAATATCCGGGCGGACAGCTCCGCGAAAATGACCTAGATCAAACTCATAATCATTACGGGCATCAATGACAACCGTATCTTCATCTTGCATTGCCTTAAAAAATTCCTTAGGTTTCAAATGCTTGCCTGTTTGCACATTCGGATCGACATCATCTTCCAAACGCAAAGTAACTAACTCTGGTCTGACCCGTACTTTCATCTTTTTGAAGGCATGCTCAGACGCTTCATCAATTTTAAAAATAGTACCCGCGAACAACGGATGTTCGTTCATATATTTCATATAGGCGTCAGTTTGTTCTATGGTGCCTGACACCGTACCATTAATTCCTTCAGCAGCAATGATAATTCGGCCCTTTAAGCCAAGTTCATTACAGAAATGAAGATGTTCCTGGGTCACTTCTTCAGGATTCTCTATGGTTACATATTTATAGTACAATAACACTCGATATTCTTGATTCATGGTTACCACCTTACACATTTTATATATAAAAAACACTAGTTTTTAACATTAACCTTATGATTATAGCAAAAATCAACAGTTGATTTCAAATTATTTCACTTTCCAAAGGCGGCAGATCCTGTATAGGTGGATATTACCAACCATTCTTCCCTCCTTTTTCTGTTACAATTTTTTTAGTGAGCAATAATAAGGAGGGCCTAAAATTATGAAGAAACGTCATCTCCTCCTTGGCTTGGTAATTGCGGTTACCTTCATCGGAGGAATTCTAACTGGAGTTATTTTTACCAAAAATAATGAAAACCAAGAGCGTCCTAGTACGCTAATTATAGAAGATGCACCGAAATCGGCAATAAAACCCAATGCAAAAGAGTTACCACCAATAAAAAAAGTACCTTCAAAGGTACTCATCGGTTATGTTCAGGATTATCGTGATCCGAACATTGTAGAATATTCAAAATTAACACATGTCATTTTCTCTTTTGTCCATCCCACCAAGGATGGCAAGGTTTTATTTAATGGCGACCAAGCTTTAAATAACTTACGAACAGTTGTTAAAAAAGCTGACAGCCATAACACTAAGGTAATCCTGGCAATCGGCGGATGGTACCATATCAAGGGTGGAGAATCCTATAATTATTTTCAACCAGCAATCTCTCATTCTAAATCTAGAACAAAGCTAGTGAAAGAGCTAACTAATCTTGCAGTCCGCGAGAAACTGGATGGAATTGATATCGATTTTGAACACCCACGCACTGCAGCGGATGCAAAAAATCTCGCTTCCTTTGCGAAGGAATTAAGTGCCCAGCTTCACCCGAAAAAGAAAGAACTGTCTATCGCTGTTCATTCAAAAATTCATGCGGTTACGTTAACCGAAGCTGGCTTTATTCAGTATGAACCAACCATGTTCCAATATGCCGACCATGTTAATATCATGGCCTATGATGGTCAGTGGGACGGCGGATACAATGCCGCTAATCTATCGCCCTATCCGTTTACTGAGAAAATTGTAAACTATTGGACAAATCTCTTTGATACTCATAAACTTTCAAAAGAGAAATTAGTATTGGGTGTCCCTTCGTATGCCCAACCAGAAGATCCGAAAATCAAACAAGTCTCATTTGCGGCGATTATTAACAAAAATCCAGCGAATGCTGTTAAGGACACCGTGAAAATGAATGGTACAACCTACCATTACAACGGCGGTGCGACAATGAAGAAGAAAACCAGACTCGCGCTTGATCACGGTTTTGGCGGGATGATGATGTGGGAAGTGGGCTTAGATGCTCAAGGGTCACATAGTTTGACAGGGACAATCTTTTCCGAACTAAAAGCTTCAAGCAAAGAACCAATAAAATACTATACAGCAAAAGGCTATTAGGCGCTAAAAAATCACCAAACAACGCTCTTAGAACTAATCGCTCTGAGCGTTGTTTTATTATAATAACTGTTTGGCTGCAGTTTTAACCGCTTTTACTTGGTATAATCCACCTTCGGAACTAACTAAATATTGAGGCTTCGGCTTACCTAGGTTTGCTTTATGGTTCGCTATGTGGGCTTCACTCTTTTCCCACTGCTTCCAGTATTCCTCTGACTCCCACCGGATCATAACGATGACTTCTTCATCCCCTCGCCTAACTTTTTTTACCATAACAGTTGAATCAATGAATCCTTCCTGCTTTTCAATTAACCCTTCCCCGCTAAATCGTTTTACGACTTGCTCTGCATTTCCCTCTGTTACTGTCATTTTTCTTAACTGAACGAACATTTAAACATCTCCAATCTTTTTTTGTCAATCCATTTCCTTCTCATCATTAGTAGCTAATAGCGAATTTTCCTCTTCATCAGTCTTTTTAAAATCTGAATCCATAGCATCAAATTCGTGAAGTTCAAATAATTGAGTATATTCATTGATAATCATATCCATTGCTTTTAATTCACCGACTAAGACTTGATTAATTGATTGAAACTCAGGTGCTTCTAATTGTTTCATAATGGTCGAACGTTTAACATTCATCATTTCTAAAAAGGCAAGTGCTCTACCTCTGCGGAATGTTTTTGCACCACGGTGGTGAGAATCCTTGTCTTTTCGTTTATAACCTTCACCACGGTGACGTCTCCCTTTTTCATGATCCCTATATTCTTCGTTATTCATTTTATAACTCCTTTCTGCGTATACAAATGTATACACGATTGATTATATTTATAATGTATACAAATGTATACATAAAGTCAATGAATTTTCTAAAAACTTATCTGATGTTCCCAGAGTTGATCTTATAAGAGCAATAAAAAGACCAAGTCGTTTTCGATTTGGCCAGCTACTTTTGAATTTTTTTGCTGTGGATCCCCTCAAAAACTGAACTAATTCTCAATAGGAAGGTTTTCAGCTTAACAGGTTAGCTGATTCTGAAATTAGTTGATAAGAGCGGATCCGATCATCCGGAGAATGGGTAATGGTGGCAATCATGATTTCATCAGCGTTATATTTAACCTGAAGGTCCTTCAGTTTATGGTAAACCTTTTGTGGGTTCCCAATTATCATCTTCTGTTTCATTTTTTCTAATGATTCCTTTTCAAGGTCAGTTAGTGGATATTGCCTAGCTTCCTCGATGGATGGAACTCCACCGCCTTCGCCTTTTCTCCTTTGCAATGCCCATAAAAGTGTACTTAATGCGACTTCTTCCGCCCGCTCATCCGTGTCGGCACAAATGATGGAAACCGCCACAATTACTTCTGGTCCTAGGCTCTGTTTCCGTGGCTTAAAAGTCTGTAAATATTGTTCAATAATTTCTGTCCCGTCCTTTTCACTCATGAATTGACCAAAGGCATAGGGAAGCCCTTTTTCAGCTGCTAGCAAGGCGCTTTTTTTACTAGTCCCCAACAGCCAAGGAATAGGTGAAAACTCTGGGATTGGTGCAGCCGATACTTTAGCAAACTCATGATCACTTGGAAATTTATTTTCTAAAAAGTAAAGAAGCGTTTCCACTGAAGCAGGCATGTTCCATATCTGCTGAAGAAAATTATCTGATAAGGCATTTGTTGCTTCTGCGGAGCCGCCTGGTGCGCGGCCTATTCCAAGATCTATTCTTCCTGGAAATAGAGTGGCTAACATATTGTATACTTCTGCCACTTTATATGGTTTATAGTGTGGTAATAAGACGGCCCCAGACCCGATCCGAATTTTGCTAGTGTTTGCTCCGATATAAGTTAACATCACCTCCGGTGCAGAACAAGCTAATCCTACTAAATCATGATGTTCAGCTATCCAATAACGCGTATAACCAAATGTTTCAGCAGCTTGGGCTAACTTCATCGATTCAATCAATGCTTCATGTGCCGTTTGATTTGAAGAAATTGGAGCTTGGTCTAAGATACTTATCTTCATCCTACCTTCCTCCTTTTTATAAATTCTTTTCTAATGTACGGTCTATAATAAAAAAATACCAAAATGGGTTCAATACTACGGAACCCATTCAGGTACTTGTGGAATTAATCGATTGAACTAAGAATTTGATTCACCCAGAAATTTTCCCATTCCCAATATTCCTGATTCACTTTACCGCTATTTATATCGATTGTTCTTTTATCTGAATCAATCCAGCGGATCATTTGATTATCTTTAAAGTAGTAGCGGTTTTCTAAAGGCTTAGCAGAGGTGGTGAAAATAAAGAAAAGTGATCCGTCATCCCAAAAATAATATTCAGTCGTTACCCCATTGTCTTTTTTAACGATTTTCTTAATAATTCCATTTTCGTTAATGTACTGCGTAAAACTTGCACCTAACTTATTAACGTTATAGTTCTTTTGCACCTTATTTATTCTATTATACTCGACCCTTATTACTTTTACCTCATCCTCAACGTTTAGAGAAGTAAGATCTTCTTTTGTTGTTACAACTTCACTTGATTCATGATCATCCCCAGCTGACACAACTACGCTTTTCGACGAATTATCTTCTTGATAATCAAATATTAATCCAACATTAGTGAAGTCTTTGTCAACCAAGGTAGTCTCATTGCTCTTTATTACATTTCCGTTTATTTCAGTTTCAGCATGGATAGTAATCGATCCATCAAATACAACCGGTCCAAACTGATCAATTTCTCCGACCCTTTGATTCGTATTCTTGCCGTTTACAAATAGGAAGGCTTCATCTTCATTGGAATATAAAGATAGATAATTTTCGGGGAGGGTAACTTTAACTTCGATTTCCTTACTGTTAATATTCTTAGGGTCAATTACTTCTTCCTTATCAAGTGCTGCATACTTCCCCTTATAGAGAGCCTTTAGTTTGTATTCACCAATTAGGTATGGACCAAATGTTTTTCCCTCGCCACGATTAATCTTGCCAACCTTTTTTTTATTAATATAAATTTCTGTCCCGTCATAATTTGTTGAAATAACCGGATAAAACGACTTAATATTAATTTTATAGTTATCGAACATGAGCCACTTTTTCCCTGCTAGATGGATGTTCACAAAACCTGCTTTTTCTAATGCAGAAAATGTAAAGTTCTCCGAATTTTCTTCTATGTACGATATAAAAGGGAATACATTTTCCTCTGAAATCTTAATATTGGGATCTGTCGAATCAACAATTCCTACAAGCATACTCGCATCTTTTTCCTTTAATGCTTCGTCAAATTTTTGAATCACTTTTTGCTTACTTGTTAGCGTGGACCCGAGATAATATCCACCTAGTATAAGTGCTGCAAGAATGCTCCCTATCGTAAGAGTTAATTTCTTGCTGCGAGACGCTTGTTTTTTTGACCTTGCATTATTTACTATAGGTTCCTTTATTTCTTGAAAATTAGGAGAAGATGTACCTCCTGTAGCATCGTCTACCTGTCTCTGATCATAGCTATCTTGAACATTAGCAAACTGCTTTCCACAATTTGAACAGACCCGATAATGCCCTGGAACCTTCGTTCCACACTCCGTACAGAACTTAAAATCCATTAACCTATTACCCCCTTAAACAATCTAATATGTATTTAATTAAGTAAAATTACGTATATATTTCATTTTATTGCTCGAGATTGGGTCCAATGACTTAATTAACCCCTTAATTTCCATTTACTATAATCAGAACCTATTTATGGAAAAATCACAACACTTTGGTGCGTGACACCTAGTTTGACACGAAATTGTAATAAAAAATGGCATTTGTCGAATATATTTCCAAGTTTTTTGAAGGAGAATGTCGAAAAACAGAGAATGAAGTTAAGGAGGTTATAAAAAGGAGGAGAAATACTTGAAGAAATTAATAACAGTATTATGTGGAATCATTATTGGATTATCGTTGTTTGTGAGTATTGGGAATACGGCGAAGGCAGCAGAGTGCGAATGCGACGTTACACCTGTTTTAGGAGCTGAGAAGAATAAAATTGTTGCTAATTTATTAAATAGTCAAGAGTTTAAGAACGTAAAACATTCACTTAAGAGTGATGGATATAGCTATAGAGGAGCAAAAAACATAGAAGTACTTATAAATCATACATATGGAAATATAGTCATGGTCGGAGTACCTTTTTATAATGCGGATGGTATGTTAGAAATGGCAGCATTTTTTAATGGAATATATATGGATCCGGATCTCATTGAAAATTAATATAATTAAATAACAAAATCCTTTCCGTCGCGGAAAGGATTTGTTATTTAATCTAGTTCACCCAAACTGCCAAACACTATGACTCAAGTTTCCATATCGAAAGCTGCGATGCAGTAACTTCGCTTTTTGACTATCATCGGCAGCTCCCATTGCATAGAAAATTGGGATGAAGTGTTCATTTCCATAACGTGGTACAGCATATTCAGCATTAGGTGCAAGGGAATCATATTTAAATAATGACGCTAGGTCCCAATTATTTAAGTGCTGAGCCAACCAGTCATCAAATTCAAGAGCCCATTGATCAATTTCGTTATCTGCCCATTTCACTGCTCTGAGGTTATGCACTGTTCCTCCACTTGCAATGATTAATAAATCATTCGCTCTTAAAGATGCTAAGCTTTTCCCAATCTTATATTGTTCTTCAGGTTTAAGGTTCGGATTAACAGACATCGAAATGACAGGGATTTCTGCATCCGGATACAACATTCGAAGTACTACCCATGCTCCATGATCAAGGCCGCGTTTCGCTTCTACTTCAAATGGTATACCGTTTTTCGCGAACAAGTCTTTAATTTCTTGTGAAACCTGCTGGTCCCCTTTAGCTGGATATTTAATCGTGTATAATTCCGGGTCGAAACCGCCAAAATCATAAATGGTGTCATATGTGTCGACTTCACTTACTTTTTGCATCGATGATTCCCAGTGTGCTGAAAACAATATAATTGCCTTTGGCCGAGGAATGTTTTTTCCTAGCTGGCTTAGAAACTGAGTATACTCATTATTCTCAATAGCTAATAATGGTGCTCCATGCGCAATAAAAAAAGATGGCATCATATATTACGTCCCCCTTTTAATTATTATAGCTTTTAGATAAAGAAGTAGTTTCTTCCTTCTGACCTTTAAAAATGAGTTGGTCAAGTGCAAACATTTTACTGCCATTAATCGCAATAAAAATAGCCATTGCAAGAAAAGCCAAATCTAATTCGTAACCAGCCATTTGTCCGTTTCCTAAAAATCCAACAGCTAGTTTTACTTTAACGATTGCACCAATCATTAGTAACGATAATAGAGCTGAGACAATTTGACTGCCTAGACCTAGAACTAATGCAGCTCCACCAATCATTTCTACTGTAGCGACTCCATAGGCTAAGAATCCGGGTAACCCAATACTGTCAAACCAGCCAACGATATTTTCAATTCCACCTTGAAATTTAACTAACCCATGTACAAAGAATGTAATACCTAAAACGACTCTTATCAATAATGTACTAACTTCGAATTTTTTTAACATGATTATTTTCCCCTTTTATTATCATTATTTTTCTACTTTTTCCATTAACCAATTCATGAAATCACGATGGTTATCCATTGAAACGGTGTGTCCTTCTTTGTAGGTTTTAAAGGTGACATCCGCCCCTAAACCACTAAAATACTCATTATTTGCCAATCCCCAATCAAATGGAAGAACCTGATCCATCTTACCATGGGAAATAAACAAGGACAGATTATCAACTGGCTGGATCACGTACTCTTCTTTTACAAAAGCAGGGATGTATCCACTTAGTGCAACAATCCCCTTTATTCGGCTGCCCAATGTTAATCCCAGCGTCATCGACAATATTGCTCCCTGACTAAATCCAAGTAAGAACAACTGGCTCTGATCCAATGGATATTCCCCGCAGGCATAATCAATAAAACTTGTCAGTTTACGGATTCCCTCATCGAACACTTCCCGGTGCGGTTTTCCATATCCTTGAATCGTAAAAAACGCATAGCCTGGTGGCAGTGGAAGATGACCACGGATACTAAAAATGTAAAAACGGTCTTCTAAGCCATTTACCAGTGACAGCATATTTTGTTCATTACTGCCAATCCCATGCATTAAAAACAACGCAGGATAAGTTTTTCCAGGTTCAGTTTGTGCCGGACGACGAAGCTCATAAATCATGGGTGAATTCATCCTATCATCCCTTCTTTTAAACAAACATTCCTAATATTATTAGGATGGCTGTATTATGATTACTTAACCTTAGTTTAAATTAAGTAATTTAAATCTAAATAAATAAAAAAGATTCATATTAAGAAACTAGAAGATAAAAAAGATATTCACATCAAGAGTTTCTCGATGTGAATCTTTGTTGTTTATAGAATAACAATAGAATCGTTATATTGTCAATAATTTTTTTCTAATATATAAACTTGTTCTATATTAGAATACAAAAAATAGGAATCAAGTTGATTCCTATCATCCGCTCTATAGATGAGCTAAAAACTCTTGTATCTCGGAAACAAGTTCCATGGGATTTTCAAACATACTCATATGGCCCGAATCTTTAATTATTGATTGCCTTATATTCGCTTTACTGACAGAAAATGTTTTTTCTGCTGGAATAATTTGATCCCGTTCACCTGCAACTAAAAGAATCGGCAATGTCGAGGATTCCAATACTCGATTCCGGTCTGGCCGGTCCTTCATCGCATTAAGTGCATCTATCGCACCTTCTGCTGAAGTAGTATAGCCAATTTCCATTGCAATACCAACATAATTCTCATCCTGATTTTCAGGTGAGAATAATTTTGGGACCAAGCCGTCGATAAGCAAGTAAATTCCTGACTTGTTTACCTTTTCAATATTTGCACTCCTGGCTTTTTTCGCTTCTTCCGAATCTGGAAAGGCTGTTGAATGAATAAGCGAATATCCGCTTAATTGACCACCGTACTTTTCTGCAAAAGCTAGCGTGATATATCCGCCTAACGAATGACCAAACATCGTGACTTCAGGTAAATTTAATGCATCTAAAAGATTTTTCACTTGATCAGCTAGATTTTCAATCGTACTGCTGCCTTGAAGAGGATCTGACTGACCATGTCCAGGAAGATCCAGTGCAATCACCCGGTAATCAGCTGACAATGTTGGGATCACAAACTCCCAATAGCTAGAACTCCCACAAAAACCATGCAGAAGCACGATTGGCTTCCCTTCTCCACTATCTATGTACGCCATCGATGAATCATTTGCTTTGAGTTTCTTAATTTCCATAGGCTTCACCCCAGAGTTTATTCAGCTAATTTGCTCTTCATTATGTTCATTACTTAATAATACTCTTTTATTAGGGATTAATGTTAAATTTGATTTTTTCAATAGATATTCTAGATGATCAATTGGCATAGAACCATGACCTTTACTATCTGCAAGTGTAAATTGAACAGTGACGCCATTATAACTCTTAACGGTAAAAGATTCAGCTGAATTGAAAAAACCTTTAATGCCTTGAGATATTTGATATTTTGTACCTTCTTCAATTAACATTACATTACTCCTTTAATGATGTTCTTCATAAGTAGTATGCCTAGAAAGGGTTTATACATACATATTTTTTCCAATTGAAATTTAGGTAACAAAAAAGAGAGAGACTGAACTCTCTCTTACTCATCCATTCCCTCTTCTTCATCCATCATGGCATCAAACGCCTCAGAAACCTTATCAAATTCTTCATCACTCTCGATGGCGGCTAAATCACCTTCATCATCGACTTTCATAAAAAAGATATCAATATCTTCATCAGACTCCTGCCTAATTTCGTCTGCAAATCCGACAGCAACATAGTCTGTACCTTCAATAGTCATGACCCCAAGGACTTCAACTTCTTGTTCATCCCCGTTTTCATCTGTAATGGTAAAAATCTCTTGAACTTCAACTTTACTCATAATACGTTCCCCTTCTATTAAAAAGTATTTTCTTACCACAGTATCCCTTAAAAGATGGAGTTTCATTCGAAAACATGTATTTCCATTATATATTCGACAAAAATCTTATATAATTAGTACATAACACTTGCTAAGGAGAGTCCAATGAATCCAAAACAATTAGAAGAAAAGATAATCGAAAACTATCGTGGCGAAGAGAAAATGATGATTCTCGTTTTTGCTCAATGGTGTGTGAATCATGACCTTGATCCAGAAGAATTATATTTACGAGCCTATCCGAATCAGGGTGCTAATCCTTCTTTAAGAGAGGCAATTGAGTTAACTGTACCCAAAGAAGAAGCTGGAGAAGTCAGTAATCAAACGTTGCTTGGTGTGTTAGCACTGTTTGGTAACGATGACCTTGCGTTTGTAGTTACAGAAGAGATCAACAAACTAAGGAAATAACGTTTTGTGCAATTTTTGAGTGGTTATGTGCGGATTTCGGGTCATTTTGTACGAATTTATGAAGTTAAGGACAAATAACGATCAGTTTTGTACAATTAGGCGTTTTCTTCCAATTTTTCTAATAAAGCAGACATAGTTCACGAACTATGTCTGCTTTAATATTTAATAATGATAGTCCCTATTCACCGGTGATGGCTTCATTAAGAAATCCTTCAATGCCTCTCTATTTTCCTCCAAATTGATTTCTAGAACAGCACCTGCATGAGGATAGGTTTTGTTGACATAGCTATTTTGGACTGGAATACGTAAACTGTCGATATTTTTGATTGGATAAAAAACTAGTTTGGATAGTACTGCCAAAATCTCTCCTTTATCCATATCTGATTCCACATGATTTAAACTTTCCTCAACAAAATCCGGCAGAGCGGCTAACGACTCGATATGACTAAATTTATTTTTTAGCTGTTCCTTTACCTTGACGATGACTTCCTGTTGTCGTTTAACGCGGCCAAAATCACTTTCATCATCATGCCTAAATCGAACATATTTTAACAATTCTTTTCCTTTAAGCGCATTTTCTCCGGGCTTCACCTTCATATTGAAATCATCAATCATCTTTTGACTAACGTTCACAGTAATACCCTCTGGAGCAATCAAGTCAATAAAATTCGCAAACCCATCAAAATCTATAGAAATGGAATGATCCACTTTCATACCGAAATTTTGATAAATCGTCTTTTTTAATAATTCATTTCCACCGATAAAATAGGCCATATTGAGCTTGCCGTAGCCTTTTTTATGCCCGGGAATCTTGACATAACTATCTCTCATCAAGGAGATTAACTTGATATTACCTTCTTTAGGAACATATTGCGCAATAATGATGGCATCTGAAAAAGATTGGGGTTCACCTCTTGAATCACTACCTATTAAAAGAAAATTCATCATTCCTTTTTTATCTTTATGATTAGTATTGTCTTCATTTTGGGATGGTGAAGAGGGTTGAACTTGATCTTGATCACTTAAATTTCCAGCTGAACAGCCTCCTAATAAAATAGAAAATAAAATTATCATGAATATTCTCAAGCTTTTCACCAACTTTCAAAAATATTCGTTTCAAGATAAAAGTTGCTACCCTGTTAATTTCTCATCTTTTGCTTTTGTTTATTCTTCCTTGCCATTATCTTTCCTTCCATAATCCTTATAATCACAGGATGATTTACATAAAATTCCCTTTTCTACACATAATAAGAAAAAAATTATTTTGAGGGTGTATCATGAAACCAAATGCAGATCTTCCTTACAAGGAAGCAAACCCACAAAACGATAACGAAGAAGATTGGCTCCAACGTTTATCAAAATCAAATGACTTTATTCATGAGCATACTTCCATAAAAGAAGATCATCCCTTTTGGCTTTCGTATTATCGCACAATGATTTCATCTGACATCCTTCATCAGGATGTTTTACCCTTTTTGCAGGAGCAGTTTTCATTAGTGGAATTAAAAAGCATAATCCCTGTACAAGAGATCATTTTTACAAAAGACTCTAAGGAAATAATCGAAAGCCTCATGCGGGGATTCCTGGCACTTCAAAAGCATGAACAAGATGAAGAATGTTTATTAATTAATATTGCTAATAGTAAATTTCGAGATGTTAGTGTAGCAATGATGGAATCCTCGGCTGTTGGACCACAAGTGGGTTTTATCGAAGAATTAGACACCAATCTTAATCTTATTCGAAAACGATTACCTGTCCCTGAACTGCTTGTAATCGAAATGAAAGTCGGCGAACTTTCAAAAACAAATGTTGCCGTTATTTATATGGATGGGATTGCCGATCCGGAAAATGTGAACACGGTGGTTCAAAGAATAAAGGATGTTCAATATGATCATATCCAGGACAGTGCTTATCTCTCTTCAATGATTGAGGACAATTCGAATTCATTATTTCCTCAATCCATTTCAACTGAACGAGTTGATCGGGTTGCTGCTGGTTTAACCGAAGGCAAAATTATCATTGCAGTAGATGGGTCCCCAAATCTAGTCCTTGTTCCTGTTACCGTAATTGAATCGTTTATAGCGATGGAAGATTATAGTTATTCCTGGATTATTGGAAATTTCTTCCGATTGCTAAGGTTTGTTGCTTTTTACATTTCTGGGCTTGCTAGTCCAATGTATGTAGCGATCATGACCTATCATTATGAATTGATTCCTGCCCCATTGCTTGAAACTTTAGTTGGTTCTAGGATAACTGTACCCTTTCCACCTTTTTTAGAGGCTTTATTGTTAGAAATCATGATTGAAATGGTTAAAGAGGCAGGGATTCGTTTACCATTTAAAATCGGGCAATCTCTTGGGGTTGTTGGTGGGATTGTTATCGGACAGGCAGTGGTTGAAGCGGGGTTAACTAGTAATGTATTGCTTATTTTAGTAGGACTTGGTACCTTAGCTTCCTATACATCGCCGGTTTACAAATTTAGCAACACTGTTCGGTTTATTAAGTTTCCATTAATTATTCTTTCCCAATGGTTTGGATTGTTTGGGGTGTTTTTGGGAGTCCAATTTATAGTCCTGCATTTATTACGGTTAACTTCTCTCGGGCGTCCTTATTTAAGCCTTTACCCATTTCGCTCCACATCAGTTCAAGATCTTTGGATTAGACTTCCTTATTCCAAGCAGCTCGAAAACCCAACCTCCCTTCGACCACAAAAGAAAAGAAAAGCAACTGGGAATCGAGAAAATCCAGAACCAGTGAACGATTTTTATGAATAAATCGTAAAGGGGTATTCCATTGCAGGTGAATAAAAGACATCAAGTTTCTCCCTATTTAGTGTTCTTTATTGTCTACAGTTCTCAGGTTGGGATTGGGATTTTAGGATTCCAAAGAACCATTGCTGCGAAAGCAGGATATGATGCGTGGATGGGTGTACTTTTGGCAGGGTGTTTAGTTCAACTATTCATATGGATGATGTTTAAACTGCTCGAAAAAGCCGACGGAGATATCGTTGATGTCCATTCAAAAGTGTTTGGGAATATTCTTGGTAAGTTTTTTAGTTTTATTATTATGATTTATTACTGGATGGCCAGTCTCTCGGTCTTACTTGGATTTATTGAGATTATTCAAGTATGGATGTTCCCTACTTTACCTTCATGGATTCTAAGTTCATTAATACTTGTATCCGTTTATTATTGTGTGTCTGGAGGATTTCGGGTGGTTGTTGGTGTTTCTTTAATGTCATTTATATTTCCACAAATCACCTTAATCGCCCTTTATATTTTTCCATTGAAAGTTGCTCATTTTACAAATTTACTGCCAATCATGAATCATTCTTTTTTGGATATGCTGGATGCAGTCAAAAGTTCTATGTATACGTTAGCAGGAACAGAAACGTTACTCATGTTCTATCCATTTATAAGGGATCCTAAATCGTCAAAAAAGTTCGCTCATATAGCAGTTTTGTTTACTACCTTACTGTATACGCTTTCTGCAATTGTATCATTAACGTTTTATAGTGAGAGACAATTAAAAGAAACGATTTGGCCAGAATTAACTTTAATAAAAATTATCCGGCTATCTTATTTAGAACGCTTTGAATACATTTATATATCCATGTATTTAATTATTGTTACTGCATTGATCGCTCTTCTATTATGGTGTTCGACACGTGGTTTAAAGAGAATTTTTAAAAAGAAACAAAAGAACTTTTTAATCATTTTAAGCCTCCTTAGTGTGGTTATATCTCAAACAATAAACGAACAATTGTATGAAACACTGGGTAAATACGTAACCCAAATGAATTTATGGATCTTTTACGGCTACATCCCAATCCTCCTAATAATGTTCATAATACTAAGAAGGAGAAAACAAAATGGCTAATCGAACCTTAATAGGAATAGGGGTTACTATTTTCCTATTATCCGGTTGTTCTCTGATACCCACCAACATTGTCAATCAAATACAAATGACGCAGGGGGTAGGATATGATTGGGCTGGAAAGAAAATGATAAAAGGATCCATTACCTATCCCATTTATAAGAAGGATCAGTCCTCTACTACTGAAGTCAAAATAACATTTGGTGAAACGAGTAAAGAAATTCGGAGCAACATTAATAATGAGTCACGGTATCCATTAGTCAGCGGGCAATTACGGGTTGCACTTTTTGGAAAATCACTAGCCAAAAAAGGGATTACTGATGTGGTTGACACCTTAAACCGTGACCCTTCCATCGGCAGTATTATTCAAATGGCTGTGGTCGATGGGGATGCCAGTGAGCTACTTAAAATAGAGAAATTCAAAAAAGAAAATGTTTCGTTGTTTGTACAAGGAATGCTGGAGCAATCCATGAAATCAGATAATCTTCCTGAATCCAATTTACAAACATATTCCTTTCAATTTAACCAAATTGGACAGGATCCCTACTTGCCATTAATCAAACAGATAGAAGATAATATTAAAATTATTGGCCTGGCGATATTAAAAGATGATCGATATGTCTTTCCTATTTTTATGGAAGATGCATTCACATTTAAATGTTTAGTGGATAAATATATACAAGGCTTACAGCGGTTCACTTTAGAAAATGGTGAAAGGGCCGTTCTAGACAATCTTCATTCAAAGGCACACTATCAAGTAAAAATAAAAAAAGGCCGACCGGAATTTACGATTAATCTTAAGTTGAAAACAAGGCTTCAAGAATTCACATCTCCAAAGAAAAAAAGGGTAGCATTGGATAAAAAAAAGCTCCAAAAAGAAATTGCCGAGCAATTAGAAGAGCACTCATTAAAACTCATCAAAAAGTTTCAAAAACATGGCGTGGACCCTTTAGGTCTAGGTGCAAAATATAGAGAACAAGATCGCGATTTTAATGAAAAAAAATGGAAGAGTTTCTATCCAACGGCAAAAGTTCATGTACATGTAAAGGTAAATATCAAACAAACTGGGACTGTAGATTAATTCTTTAAAAACCGCATAATTTCAAGGAACATGGTCAAAATATAATCAGGGCTTGTAGCTCAAGGGGTAGAGCAACCTGTAGTCCTTCACGCTGACTATAGTGTGTCTTGTGGGTTCAAATCCCACCAAGCCCTTAAATAAATTTCTTCATAGTAAAAGGGACTGACAAAAGTCAGCCCCTTTTAACATTTATAATGTCAAGTTTTATAATAACCCAAAATATCTCACAGTTTGAGTAATAATTAGCGGAACAAGAATCGCGATAACCGTCGGAATCAAGAAAGCAAGGAAGGTCCATTTCTTACTCTTCGTTTCTTTATAGATATTCAGCAAGGTTGTGCCGCACGGGTAATGAAGTAATGAAAATAACATCATATTCAGTGCTGTAAGCCACGTCCAGCCATGATCTAGGAAGATTTTCTTCAAATCTACTAAGTTATCGACTTCTGTCAATGACCCGGTTGATAAATAGCCCATCAAAAGGATTGGAAGAACAATTTCGTTGGCAGGTAATCCTAGAATGAACGCCATCATGATATATCCATCAAGTCCAAGCAGTTTACCAAATGGATCCAAAAACTCGACAGCATACATAAGAATACTCGTGTCACCAATATAAATATTTGCGAACACCCACGTTAAAATCGCTGCTGGAGCAGCAACTTTAACAGCGCGAACTAACACAGACCAGGACTTTGTTAAAGATGAACGAATCACAGTATCAAATATCTTCGGTTTACGGTATGGCGGCAGTTCTAACGTATAGTGAGTTGGAACTCCTTTAAGGGCCGTTTTCGACAGAACCCATGAAACAAAAAAGGTAACCACTATACCAAATAAAACAATACCGACAACGACCCCTGTGGTCACAAGTGATGCTAGCCCCCCTGTGAAATTGGCAGCCATGAATAACGAAGCTAAAACAATTAAAGTTCCCCATCGTCCATTACATGGAACAAAGTTGTTTGTAAGAATGGCCAGCATCCGCTCTCTGGGAGATTCTATAATCCTTGTTGAAATAACGGCTGCAGCATTACATCCAAACCCCATGGCCATTGTTAACGACTGCTTACCATGGGCCCCAACCCTTTTAAACAGTCGATCCATATTAAACGCAACGCGAGGTAGATAACCATAATTTTCAAGAAGTGCAAAGGTTGGAAAAAAGATGGCCATCGGCGGCAGCATTACACTGATAACCCAAGTCGTTCCCCGATATAATCCAAGGACAAGAATTCCATGCAGCCAATCAGGAGCATGTAGAATGCCAAAAAATGATGTTATATATCCTTCTAAGAAACCAAAAAACTCCGCTATCATGGAGGATGGGATATTTGCTCCTGCGATTGTTAAATAAAATAGGACTCCTAACATGGTAATCATAATGGGAAAACCAAAAATAGGGGAAGTAAAAATCGCATCCAGCTTTTCCGTCCTTGTGTCCCTTTTCGATTTTGTATAAGAAATTCCTTCATGACATAATTTATGACTGCGATCGTAAAGGTTTTGAACAATATCATCTCTCAGCTTTGGTGTCGACAGCTCCTGAGCTTCAGCATAAAGCTTTTGAATACTCATTCTCTATACCACCTCCTGCAACCAATCGGTTACTAATTTCATTCAGTAATGTTTCGTCTCCATCTAGCAATCTCAAAGAAACCCAACGAGCGGATAATTGATCTCCAACAAATTCACGTACTTTAGGTTCAATTATTTTAATCTTGGCTTCGATCTCAGGAGGATAGGACACCTGAACAGGGTTGCATTCAATCACCCCAGTCACAATGCGATCAATGGTATCTAAGAGCATAGGGAATCCCTTTTTGTTCCTGGCAGAAATCTTGATAACAGGAACTCCCAATCGATTGGTCAACAATCGTTCATTAATCTGAATTCCTTGTTCTTCCGCAACATCAATTAAATTGATACAAATAACAACATTTGTTGTCATCTCTAATACCTGCAGCGCTAGATTCAAATTCCGCTCTAATGAAGTCGCATCAAGTACCACAACCGTTACATCTGGTTTTTCAAAAACGATATAATTTCGCGCTACTTCTTCATCCGTTGAATTCGAGAAAAGCGAATATGTTCCAGGCAGATCAATTAGTTGAAAGGTATTATCTTTAAATTGAACGCTACCTTGTGCAAGGGAAACGGTTTTACCAGCCCAATTTCCGGTATGCTGTCTGAGGCCCGTTAAGGCATTAAACAAGGTGCTTTTACCCGTATTCGGATTTCCTGCTAAGGCAATTCGATATTCTTTACCCATGAGACACCAGCTCCCCTTCTATTTTTGAACTTTCCTCTTTCCGAAGAGCGATCGTTGTTTGACTGACACGAAAAGCAATCGGATCGCCCAATGGACTTTTCCGTATCACCTCTACAAGCGCTCCAGTCACAAAACCTAAATCTAATAATCTTCTTCTCATTACACCGTCCAGATTTAAAGAAGTAATTTTAATTAAATTGCCTTTTTCACCATTTACCAGTTTGATAATGTTAGGGTTATCCATCTCTCTTTCCCCTCCTTCAAAGTTTTTACCTTGTGCAACTTTTTATTAATTATATGAATAATTTTCAAAATTGTCACCTACTTTGTAAAAATAATTATTATTTGTGTGTTGGAAACTGGACCTTAATCTAAAAAAAGGAAAAAGAACCATTTTTATTCAAGGAAGTATCTGGAACGTTTTTCATTTAAAACCACAACAACCCTTATGGACAAGATTCCATAAGGGTTTATTCTTGAAAATTTTTGTATTTAAGGAGACCCAACTGTAAACTGCTGCCATTCCGGCGGCAGGAGTTGTTGATATTGACGTTGTAAGAATCGATCATCCATCAACACGATCGTTCCAAGGTCCTCTTCTGAACGAATTAACCTTCCCCCAGCTTGTAGTACCTTGTTCATGCCAGGATACACATAGGCATAGTCATAACCATTTTTGTTTTGTTGATTAAAATGATCTCTAATGAGATTCCGTTCAAAACATAGTTGCGGCAAACCTACACCGATAACCACAACCCCATTTAAGCGATCGCCAATCAAATCAACACCCTCCGAAAAAATCCCTCCAAGGACAGCGAATCCTAGTAATGTTTCCGGTTGATTCGGTTTAAAGGCATCCAAAAAGGCTTCTCTTTCCGGTTCAGTCATCCCAGCTGCTTGAATGATTGTTTTCGTTTCTTCATCCTGTAGCTTGAATTGCTCATAAACAGCTAATAAATACTGATAGGACGGGAAAAAGATAAAATAATTCCCAGGACGCTTTTTTATCAATGATTGAATTCCTGCTACGATTAATTCCTTCGTCTGTTCTCGATCACGGTAGCGAGTGGACAATGGATGAATATAGACATCGACCTGATCACTTGAAAATGGTGATGGGATGGATAGCACATAATCATTCTCCTGCCCTCCAAGCAGATCATGATAAAAGTTTAAAGGCGAAAGTGTTGCTGAAAAGAAGATCTTCGATCGATATCCCTTCCCCATTTTATGAAGAAGCTTAGAAGGATCAATGCAAAAAAGCTTAACAATGAGATCATTTTTTACTTTTTCTACGTAAATGACATAATGTTCATCAAGAAACTCATTGATTTTCAAAAAATTATTGACAATAAAGTACGCTTCCAAAAGAGTTGGTGAAGTTTCTGTAGAGATCACTTGTTCGGTAGTTTCTACAAATTGTACCAGGTAATCAAGCAATTCCTCCTCCAAATGATCAAGCGTGAACTCATGTTTATCTGGATTTTCTTTTTTGAGTGCTAGAAACCAGGCATTTAGCTTACTGGCAGCGTCAAACAGGGATTTATTTACACCTTTAAATTCCTTTTTCAATTGTAGAAAAACCTCTTTGTTTAGGAAGGATGAAAACATCTCCCGACCGCGGTCGACAAGATTGTGGGCCTCGTCAACCAATAGGGCAGTAGACTTCTTTTGCTCTTCCAACAAACGCTTTAAGAAGACGCGTGGGTCAAATACATAATTGTAATCGCAGATGATGCTATCGACAACATAGGCAAGGTCAAGCGAAAATTCAAAGGGGCAGACTGTGTGTTTTTTGGCGTAAATTTCGCTTATTTCTCGAGTCATGCCCGTTTCATTAGATAAGATATCCAGTATCGCATCATTGATTCGGTCATAATAACCATTAGCAAATTCACAATAATCCTTTTGACAATTGGTCTCTTCCTTAAAACAAACTTTATCTTTAGCTGTTATCGTTACAGTGCTCATACAAAGACCGCAAGATCGCATCTTCTTAAAAGCCTCTTCGGCAGCTGTACGGGTAATCGTTTTAGCCGTAAGATAGAAAACTTTGTCCAAATGCCCTTCTCCTATGGCTTTTACGGCTGGAAAAAGTGTCGAGATTGTTTTTCCTATGCCGGTTGGCGCTTTCGCAAACAGATTTTTCTTATCAAAAATCGACTTATAGACCGCCCCAGCTAATTTCCGCTGACCCTCACGGTAGGATTCAAATGGGAAGGAAAGCTCTTTACAGCTCAGATTTCGCTGTCTCCGATGGTTGGATAGAAGGTTTGCATACGGGGAATAGTCCTCCATTACATTTTCTAGAAAGACCTCAAGTTCTGTGATATAGTATCTTTTTTGGTAAAATATCTTCTCCAGTGTATCAACGTGGACATAAGTAAGCTGAACAGTGATTTCCTGTAAATCATTGTCCTTTGCATACATAAAAGCATACAGTTTCGCTTGTGCCCAGTGCACGGGATAGCCGCCTTGCTGAATCTGCTCCGAGACTTGCGAAAAGGATTTAATTTCATCGATTACCACACCATCATCTCGAAACAACAATCCATCACACCTGCCATCTATTGTGAAGGAAAGTCCTCCTGCCTTTACATCTGCACGGAGATATACCTCTTTCTGATCGAATTCTCCATACGTTTTCTGGATCATTTGATGTATCCTTGTTCCATCTTGCAGTGTGGATAATGATCGGAAACGTGAATCAATACTTCCACTCCTATAAACATGTTCCACGAGCGTTCTTACGGATATTTGAATAGCGTCTGCCATTAATTCACCAACTTATCTAAAATAAGAATATATGTTCGCCTTTATTATATCAGTTTTTCCTCTTCTTTGGATAGTTTCCATCCATCAATAAAAAAACAGGTAAAGGCGAATCAACATCCTTACCTGTTTTCTATTAGAATCATTAGGATCGAATTTGTCCCGTTCCACGAACAATCGCTTTCGTTGTTGTTAACGCACGGAGTCCCATTGGTCCGCGGGCATGAAGCTTTTGCGTACTAATGCCAATTTCTGCCCCATAACCAAACTGCTCGCCATCGGTAAATCGAGTGGATGCATTATGATATAATACCGCTGCATCAACTGCCTGGAAGAACAAACGAACATTGTCAACATTTTCACTGATGATGGCCTCGGAATGTTTCGTTCCATACAAATCAATATGATTAATCGCTGCCTTTACATCATTCACCAGTTTTACCGCCAAAATCGGTGCTAAAAATTCATTTTTCCAATCTTCTTCCGTGGCCTGCTTTACAAAGGGATAGGCAGCTGTTAAAACTTCATCCCCACGCAGTTCCACTCCCCGGTCATGAAGTGAATATAATAATTTTTCTGCATATGGCCATTTTTCGTTAATTAGCACGGTTTCCGCTGCATTACATACGGATGGCCGGTGTAATTTTGCATTGATCGCGATGTCGATGGCCATATTTTCTTTAGCGGTTTCATCAATGAACACATGACAATTACCTACACCTGTCTCCAAAACTGGAACTGTCGCATTTTGAACAACCGATTGAATTAACCCTGCTCCACCGCGAGGAATAAGAACATCGAGGTATTCATTCAATTTAAACATTTCAGCGGCTGTTTCCCTGCTCGTGTCCTCCAAGAGCTGAACAGCATCAGCAGGAATGGCCGTTTCTGCAAGTGCCTTCTGCATTGCATAAACAAGCGCTTTATTGGAATGGATTGCCGAAGTGCTTCCTCTTAAAAGAACGGCGTTTCCAGCTTTTAAGCACAGACTACCTGCATCAACGGTAACATTAGGGCGCGCTTCATACACCATTCCAATGACCCCAAGCGGAACTCGAATCGTTTCGATTTGTAACCCATTCGGACGCTCCCATGATTCAATCGTTTCGCCAATTGGATCCTTCAAATCTACCAACTGTCGTACTCCATCGACAATCTGTTCAATTCTTTCATCCGTTAAAAGCAGCCGATCCAAAAGTGATTCTGAGAATCCATTTTCTTTTCCTGCTTTAATATCCTTAGCGTTTTCGGCGATTAGCCACTCTTTCTCTGTCAATAAATGATCCGCCATCTTTAATAACGCTGCATTTTTGTCATCAGTTGACAACATGCCCAATTGTTTAGTGGCATTTTTTAATTTGCTGGCTTTTACTAATAATTCACTCATTCATTTTCACTCCTTTGGCATTGTAACCCAATTATCACGATGAATCACTTCTGCTTTTTTATTAATCGAATAATCTTTGGATTGTTCACTTGGCAAGCCTTTTACTTTTTGTAGATTCTTAGAAGAATAGTAGCTTTGTCCTTTCCCGACGATTCTCCCTTTTTGATTGCGGACCACGACCACATCTAAGGCATTAAAGTCTCCTATTACATTCGTCACTCCAACAGGCAGTAGACTTTTACCTTGAAACAACACTGCATTCACTGCCCCATCATCAATCTCGATGACCCCGCCGACCTGTGAATGGTAGGCGATCCACTGCTTTCTCATTTGCATTTGCGTTTGGAAAGGGCCGCCAATGTACGTCCCATCTCCTTTACCAGCTAAAATATCAACCAGTTTTTCCTTTCCCTTACCTGTTCCAACAAAGACACTGACACCAAGGGAAAGAGCTTTTTTTGAAGCTAGTAATTTTGACTTCATTCCGCCCGTTCCTACTGAAGAGCCGGCTTCTCCGGCAACTCCAAGGAGGTTTTCAGATATTTCAGGAATAAAATGATATTTCTTAGCTTCCTTAGACGTTTTTGGATTGCCATCATATAAACCATTCACATCAGTTAAGATCATCAGTGCATTGGCATGTAAAAAGCCACTTACGAGAGCAGACAACATATCATTGTCACCGAAAGTTAATTCTTCAATTGCCACCGAGTCATTTTCATTAATAATCGGAATCACTCCTTTTTGGAGTAACTCCTGAATCGTATTAAAGAGGTTATGAAAACGGACCTGGCTATAAAAGTCTTCACGTGTTAATAGGATTTGGGCCGGTACGATACTAAACTCGTTAAACAACTGAATATATTGTTGCATCAGAAGCCCTTGACCAACAGCTGCCGCTGCTTGTTTCCCAGAAACAGTTTTGGGACGGGTGGGATAACCAAGAGAACCGAATCCCGCTGCTACAGCTCCAGATGATATAAGTAGAACATCATGGCCCTGTTCTTTTAAAAAAGCAAGTGCCTCAACATGGTCACGTATTTTTTTTTCAGAAATTGTTCCTGAGGCATTCGTAAGTGAACTGCTCCCAATTTTTACAACCACCAACTGTTTTTTCATTTCCCTCTAACCCTTCTTTTAAAATAGACTGTGTAAAACTTGTCTGTTGATTTCCGTTCCAGGCACTTCAATCAACAGAGTGCCAAAATAAAGATTAACATTTAACACAGCCTTAAAATAAAAAAAACGACTCTTCTGTCCTTATAAAAAGGACGGAAAGTCGTTTCCGCGGTACCACCTTTATTGATGCCATGCACCCACTTTGGACCCGTAACGAGGGTGACGGCTTATGTTTGCATAAGCAGTGTATGTGAGGGCAGGTTCAAACTTTTTTCCGTGAGAAACCTTTCAGCCGGTGGGTTTCACTCTCTAACACGTTCCAAAGATTTACTAATCCCAAACTGTTTTTCGATTTATAATTTCTTTGATTATCCTCAGAAAATGCTAAAAAGTCAATAGAATAGTTCAAATTTTAAAAAAAAGCTAACCGAACATTATCCGGATAGCTCAAATGACAATCTTATTTATTGATTTGTTTATACCAGGTTGCTGCCGCGTCGACTTCACTATAGCTCAATTGGTGTCCATTATGCTCCCAGTGAAGATGGACTTTGGCATTTGCATTTTCCAACATCTTTTCTAGGTCTCCAGATTCCAGAGGCGAACAAATCGGATCATTGGTTCCTGCACCAATAAAGACGTTTACCCCTGATAAATCAGGCAATTCAATCCCTCTTAAAGGCACCATTGGATGATGGAGAATAGCTCCTTTTATGGCATCTTGGTAATGGAACAACAAACTCGCGGCGATATTCGCACCATTGGAATATCCAATTGCAATCACATTCTTTTGATCAAATTCATAAGTTTGTGAGGCTTCGTCTAGGAATTCATACAATTCTTTTGTACGAAATATAAGATCCTCCTCATCAAAAATACCTTCAGCTAATCTTCGGAAAAAACGCGGCATCCCATTTTCAAGAACATTTCCACGTACACTTAAAAAAGAAGCATCCTCATCAATTTTACCTGCAAGTGGAATTAAATCTAATTCAGTTCCGCCCGTCCCATGCAGCAATAAAAATGTTGGTTTGGCTGCGTCTTTCCCTTTTTGAAAAATATGCTTCATTATGTTTGTCCCCTTTCTTCAAACAAAAAAGTCCCTTATAGTATTGTTAGAAACTTGGTCATTTCCTAATCGTAAAAGTTTATTTAATCTCTTTATTTCAATTATCTCGAATATGAGATAATGGTAATATTAAATAAATGCCCCGTCAATTTTTTTGAATTATAGTATAAAAAACAAAAGCACCCATCGGATGCTTTACTTTCTAAAACCCCTATGTTAGGACGATTTTCAACAAAATCCCAAAAGTAATTCCAAGAAACATAGAAGTTAGTGTTCCCAATAAAAAATATTCTGCCCAGTCCCTGTCATCCATTTGTTTAAAGCGGGCAATCGATTTGGCGGCGACAATAAATCCAATCGCTGGATAGGCACTATAAAATGTTAACAATAATACTAGTAATCTCTCAATATAGCCAATTAGTTTTCCTCGTGAAAGATCATGCTTACTGAAAACTGTATAATGGTATTCTTCTGTTAATCCTTTTTTACCCCTACGGATAAATTCAGCTTCATTTCGTTCATTTTTAAATGAATATTTCCCCTCGAAGGTCAATAATTGATTGGGCAGGGAACCGAGGAGAATCTTGATCATATGTCCGCTTACCGTTGTTGTTAGGATAACAATGATAATAAAAAACAGAACAGAATCAAGAAAACTTAATCCTCCTTTCTGTTGAACGATCCGTTCAATGTCAAACTGAAAGCAAAACATACATGTGAAAAGAATCACACCTAGGTGCAAGACCTGATCTAAAACAAAGTAACCGAGCCGTTTCATGTTTTCTTCGTTCGTCATTTTCAATTTATCAAGCAAAATAATCTTTAACCAATCCACAATTAGGTGTGATGCCACAATACCAATCAAAGGGATGAACAGGTATTTAAGGATATTCTCAAAATTATAGGAGAGAATCCAGAATCCAATTAAAACAAAACCAGTCGTGAAAAGATGGTGGCTTACATGTTTCCTTAAATTTTTTCTTTTTTTAATGACCATGTCATCTGTTTGTAAATAAAAATCAGCAATAAAGTGGGCAAGGACTAGACTGAAAAATAACATGGTTTCTCCTCTCTCTATAGGCTGTAACTTAAGTATCAATAAGTGTGTTTAAGATCGTCTGCAAATGTGTCCGGATGCTTGTTGTAAGGTTTTCATTTGAAATTGCTGGATAAACAGCACTTTCCGGATAAGCTTTTTCTTGTAATGAATGTAGTATACTAATTACTTTGGAAAATGTATCTAAGATTTCTTCACTATTTCCCTTCTTAAAATGGCTTGAGATCGTCGGGGCCGTTCTGCCAAGAATCTTTGCAATCGCTTTTTGCTGTTTTAATATAAGGAAGAGGGTACATACGATTTCCTGAATATTCGTTTGATTCTGAATGAATTTCAACTGCAAATGTAATAATGCATTAATCAGTGTCTCAAATTCATTTCTGAACTGGTGGTACGGTAATGAATCATTTGCTTCGTTTGGATAGAACTGATCCAATTCGAACTTAAAAAGCATTCTGTTTTTTTCTTGTTTAATTAAATCATTTGCATACCTTGCTTGTTTGACCAATGGATGGATCCATTTTTCCAGATCCACTTCCTTCACTTCTTTGTCAATATCCCCAAAGGCCAAGCCGAAATAAGGCATATGTTCCTTGTATTTCCACACCCTGCTTACAAAAAAAGCAATCGTATACGCTGTTGAATATCCAGGGCCAACAAAAATAATTTCATCTCCCGCACGATGCTTTATTTGGATTGGACCAAAATTCTTTGTCCAACAAGTAATCCAGTCCACCACTTCATCCAAATAAACAGTAAGTTTCTCCCCCATATTTTGGGTGGAAGAATTACTTACATCAAGAATAAAAATCGATATCGGAACATTCATTCATTATCCCCTTTAAATAAAATAATTAGATTATATAATCTAATTTTAATTAAGTTAGATTATATTGTCAAACTACTTTATGATTAGATCATTTAGCAAAACTTTACCTTGCTTTCTCACGATGCAATTACTCCAGTGTTTGGAACTGTCCTAATAAATACTCACTTACTTTCTCCGAATGCAGCCTAACCGCAATATAAGGGGGACGGACTCCTCTTGCAGCCTCTAATGGCAAACCCAGCCATAACAACTGAGCATCGACGATGATGAATGGAAACGGCAAGCTAATATTCATTAACTGATTGGGTTGCAGTTCTTCCCACGATTCCCTCGCGAAAACCCTTAATTTTACAGTCTGGCTCCTTTTTTGCAGTTGTTCCTTCCATTGTTCAGAAAGGACTGTTTGGTCTGGTAAAGAAAGAATGATTGACTTTTTTGCTGATTGGAGGTCCCTGAATACTTTCTCTAAATTACGTGCATGCATCCACTGTAATCTTGGTTGCTGATTTTTTATCCATTTACCAATATCCTTGGTTCCGATTGTTTGCTGCTTACGCCCTTGATGTTCCACTAGCTGTCTTAGTGTTTTACCATTATACACATGTTTTCGAATAAACGATTGGTCGCTGACATGTATGAACTTTCCTTTTGTTCGGGTAATGGCCACATTGATCAATCGTTCACTATCCTTACCTGTGAGAAGCATACCTGCCCGTGTCTGCGGTTCACTTTCCACCGTGTCAAAGATCATGACATCACGTTCACTGCCTTGAAATCTGTGAACGGTCGCAGCAATAATATCGGCGGTTGATCGTTCCTTTTCATATAAGTCTGCAAGCAGTATCTCCATTAAATTTGCTTGCGCCCGGTATGGTGTTACATAACCAATTGAACGAGCCCCAGCCACGTACGACTCATGAATTAATTGAAAGGACAATAATACATGCCATATATTCATGCGTGAATTCGATGCCTTTTCTGTCATGCCATATACCCCTGAGTGACTTGTATCAAGAAGAACAGAGGCCTTTCCTTTAAAGGGTGTAAGATCGACGATTGGTTTTCTACTATTTATAACACTTTCATGATCGCCGACAAGCGAGTGGTAAATATACTGATTCGTGAAGGAGGAGATATCCGGATGCATTCTCCGTTGCTCTTTTAATAAAAAAAGGTGGGGATGCAGCATTCCATCGCGAACCCAATCGACCACACCAGCGCGATGGAAGATATCTTCTTTTAACCACAAGTTGACTAGTGGATCCCGAGAGGAGGCGATCGGCGGTAACTGTTTAAAATCACCACAAATAATCACTCGCTTTCCGAGCGTCGCAGCAAAAGCAGCTTGAGGGACATATGCCATACTGGCTTCATCCAGGATGACAAGGTCAAATTCTTTTTCATAAATTGCTGCATCACCCGCCGCTTTGGCAAGTGTTGACCCCACGATGTACGCATCCTTAATAAATTCAAGCTCTTTTTGGCGGATTTTTTCAAGAACTCTGGCAATTTTACTTTCTAGTTCAAGTAACTGATTCGTGTCTCTTTTGCTAAAAGAATGGGCGATATCTTGCTTTAAGTTCCGTCTTTCCGCTAATAACATTTCCTTCTCTTCTGCTAGCCGAGGATCTTCTTTCTGAAGGAGTTGACTAGTGGTAACTGCTTCATGATCGGCAAGCTGTTCGCCTGTATTGAACCCATAGCGGAGCACATCCCCCTCACGAAAACGGCCTTTTTTTTGAATGAAGGCTGATATCTCATGAATGAGGACATCAACCGCTTGATTACTATGTGATAAAATTAACACTTTCTTTTCCTGGAAATACTTATTTGCAGCTACTCGGGCCAAAGTATAGGTTTTCCCTGTTCCAGGAGGGCCCCAAACGAAGGTAACAGGATTGTATTTGGAACGTAAAACAAGTTCATGAACATTGCTTTTACTTTTTTCAACTGGATGCTTAGCAGGCATGGAGGGGTCCATCAATCTTTTCACTCGGATTCGTTTTTGCTTATTTTTTTTCATTTCGTCCAGACGTTCAATGAGCTGTTCGAGTAATTCCCATGGATCATGAAAAAGCTGTGCTTCGTGAATTAAATCACCAAATGATTGTTCCATGGCAAGCATAACTCCCTTCCCTTCAGAAGAAAGTACTCGACCGCTCTGTTTCATGCTTCCCCACTCTAGGCGAACCTGAGAACCAATGGGAATTCGGATAGATATTGCCGTATCAAAATAATAAGTATAGGAACCTTCGGTGGATAGCAGCCTTCCATTGGAAACAAGAAATTTATTGCTGCCATATTTTTTTAAATGGAGGATTTCATTCTGTAACGATTTCTGCCATTCTTTAATAAAATTTATAACCTTCATTAGAATAATCCCTTCTAGATGCATATCCTTAATAAAAAGGCTGTTTTATAGGTTAATGTTGATTTTAGCACTCTGTTGACCTTCGTTCCAGGCACGAAGACTCCTGCGGAAGTAGAGGACAGGGGAGACCTCGCAGGAGCACAGCGACGAGGAGGCACCCCGGTACGCCCGCGAACCGCTCGTACCTGGAATGGAAATCAACAGACAAGATTAATACAGCCAATAAAAAGGAAAATTTGTGCTGATTCCAAATATTATACATTAATTAGATATGGAGGGATATTTCTAATGAGTAATTTAGATTTCTTAGAAATAAGCCGGAATTTTAAGAGTTATTATCAAGCCTTACGGGATGCCCATTATTATTTAAGGCATGATCCTGATTTAAGCCAGGAAGAATTACAGGCAGTTACAAAGGTATTGAGCAAATTAATTTATGGATTTATTCGGATTAAAGGGGTTTCTTTCCGAGAAATGGACCGCGAGCAATTCAAACAAGAATTTAATCTATTTCACCAGGATTTTCTAAATGTCATTCAAAACAGCGGAGAAAATAATGTAGAATTCGAGCAATTCGCTGATCTAATTGATGAAATAATTGGTATTGCAGTAAAACGAACAATTGCTCTTGGAAAAATAGAGAAAGTAAAACAACAATCTTTATTTGAAAATGTTGAAATTGATGAAGTAACTGATGATATAGAATTAGATGAAATAAATGATGGGATAGAATTAGATGAAATAAATGATGATGTTGTAATGAATTTAAGTAGTGAAGATGAAAATAATGATGCTGTTGAGGAAATGGTTGATGATATGATTGAAGAAATTGAAGTAATTGATGAAACACAAGAGACAGTAGCTGAAGTTCGACCAATAAATACTACTTTGAGAACTTTTAGCACTGATTTCGGGGCTCTAAAAAATGAATTTCAAGATGAAACTATTACTAATGAAGGTAGAACTTTTAGTACTGATGCAGAAACTCTAAGTAATGAAGTTGAAGTTATCTTATATGAAATTGTAAATGCTGAGGAAGATCAACCAGAACCGATTAATGAAATGATAGTTGCAGATGCGGTAAATGAGGCTGAGGAAGCCATTGAGGCCCCTAAAAAAGTGAAATATAGATATATTGATGCTGCTCCAGTTATGAATAATTATCAGGAATATGAAAGTAGTGACAATTTCCGTTTTAGACCTCGGAGGAGAAGAAATAGATAACCCCCTAAAAAAGACCAAATTGGTCTTTTTTTATTAATTAAAAAATCGCCAAAAGGCGATTTTGAATTGGTATTAGATTGAAACGTTACCAATGGAGAAGGAGCAATTCAAGACATCAGAAATTTTCGCTAACGTGGAAACCTGAACATCGAGTTCGCCTTCTTCTATCGCTGCAATCGTTCCGGCAGATAATCCTGAAAGCAAAGCTAATTTTTCTATTTCAATTTCACGATTTAATCTCATTTTCTTAAGTTGATGTCCAATATGGTTCATAGTAAGCCTCCTCATTATGTAAGCGATTTCATTTTGCTGATTTTATTATATTAAACTACTTAAATATTTTCAACACTTTTAATAGTAGAAGAAAAAAGAAATCAGAGTATTCCAAGTAACAATTATAGCAACTTGAAATACTCAAATTTCAACATAGCCACTGGATAAATATCCTTTTAATAACCAGTACCTTGGCCGCCCGTAATAATCGCAATACTTGAACTTGCACCAATTCTTGTTGCGCCGGCTTGGATTAGCTTTCTTGCAGTATCTAAATCTCTCACGCAGGCAGATGCTTTAACACCCAAGTCTGGACCAACGGCTTCACGCATAAGCTTAATGTCTTCAGCTGTTGCACAGCCAGGACCAAATCCTGTTGATGTTTTCACGAAGGCAGCTCCAGCCATTTTTGCGAGAATACAAGCTTTTTTCTTTTCTTCAATTTCAAGAAGGCTCGTTTCTATAATGACTTTTACTGGTGCATGACCATTCGCCGCTAACACAACACCTTCAATGTCTTTTTTCACTGTCTCGAAGTCGCCAGATTTTAGGGCGCCAATATTTATAACCATGTCGATTTCAGTGGCGCCATTTGCGATCGCGTCACGCGTTTCTGCACTCTTAACAAATGTGCTAGTTGCTCCAAGTGGAAATCCGACAACGGTGGTAATTCCAACTCCAGATCCTTTTAACTCTTTGGCAGCTGTTGCAACCCAGTAAGGATTCACACAAACAGTGGCAAATTTATGTTCTTTTGCTTCCTCACAGAGCTTTACAATTTGGTCTTTGGATGCTTCAGGCTTTAAAAGTGTATGATCAATCATCCGAGCCACTGATGGGCCTGTAATAATATTTGAAGATGATCCTTCTTTGTAAGTCACGTTTCCAGAAGCAGCAGGCTTAACTTCTTTCAACGCTTCTTTATTGGTTAATTGCTGCATAATTTGATTCGTAATTTGTTCTACCAATGCTTCAATTTGCATCGTTCTCACCTCACATTATTATAATCGATCAACAATTCCGGCAATGACGGCATCAAAAGAACCGTTTGGGTCTTCTAAGATGTCTCTTGCCGATCCACCTTCTTCAAGGATCAGGACATAATCACCAACCCCTGCTGAAAAACGATCGAAGGCAATCATCGCATCCCCAAATTCCTTGCCAGATGCGTCCACAGGGATAACAACCATGAGCTTTTTATTTTGATGACTCGGTGTTTTAACCGTTGATACGACATTTCCAACCACTTTTGCTAATTTCATTATTTTGCAACAGGAAGAATTTTCTCGATGTCTGAATGTGGTCTTGGAATCACGTGAACAGATAAGAATTCTCCGACACGCTGTGCTGCATCCGCACCTGCTTCAGTTGCTGCCTTAACCGCACCAACGTCACCGCGAACCATGACACAAACTAAACCGCCGCCAACATTTACTTTACCAAGTAAAGTAACATTTGCTGCTTTTGTCATGGCGTCTGCTGCTTCAATTGCTCCTACTAAACCTTTAGTTTCGATCATTCCTAATGCGTTGCTCATTATATTTCCTCCATTCGATTAGTCACATTATAGTAGTCGATGATTCCTAAGATTCCAGCATCTGATGGAACCAAATCTTTTTTAAGTGGTAAGGATGATTCCCTGCTTTTTGCTAAGTAAACAAGATCTCCTTCTCCTGATTGTCCAATCGTATCTATAGCCACAAGTGGTTTACCTTTATCTTTTAATTGATCATCTACTGGTTGGACAATCAGGAGCTTTAAACCTACTAAATTCTCATTTTTATGTGTACAGACCATATTTCCAATCACTTTGGCTACAAACATTTGACAAACCTGCCTTCTTTTATATAAATCTCTGAGTTAGACTCTCCTATTTTCTATCTAAACTGTTTAAGCGTACCTAAATCGCAGTCCTAATTCCGCCCTAAGTACCGACTTTCGATTTCCATAATTTTTGTCACTCGGCGATCATGTCGGCCACCGGCAAACTCCGTTTCCAACCAAGTCTTTACTAGTTGCTTGGCAAGGCCTTCACCAATAAATTGACCGCCGATTGATAAAACATTCGCATTATTATGCTCCTTACTGTTAATCACAGAGGATAAGTCCCAGCAAACGGCACCGCGTACTCCTGGTATTTTATTCAATACCATCCCACTCCCAATACCAACGCCATCAATCATAATGCCTACGTAGTTATCATTCGTAGCAACCGTCTCGCCTACAAGAAAGGCGATATCAGGATAATCTACGGATTCATTTGCTTTACAGCCATAATCTAAATATTCGTAACCTAATTCCGTTAAATAGGCTTTTAGCTTTTCTTTAAGTTCGTATCCACCATGGTCGCAACCGATCGCAACTTTTTTCATGAATTTTGATCTCCTTTGGCAAATACATTGATAATCGTATCAAAAACGTGAGCGTTTAAGCTCGCACCACCAACCAGTACACCATCAATATCTGGCATCGCACTATAATCTGCAGCGTTGCTATCATTCGCGGACCCGCCATATAAAATCGAAATACTCTCCGCTTTTTGCCCCAGTATTTGTTTTAAAACAGAACGAATGTATGCGTGTATTTCTTGAGCTAATTGAGCAGTAGCTGACTGCCCTGTTCCAATCGCCCAGACCGGTTCATAAGCAAGAATAAATTGGCTTGAATCAATACCCTTCAACGCACCGAAAAGCTGCTTGGATAAAACCTGTTCGGTTTGCATGGAGTTCTTTTGTCCTAATGTTTCACCAATACAGATGATTGGGGTAAGTCCAGACTTGATGGCATGCAAAGCTTTTTTGTTCACTAACTCATCATCTTCAAAGGAATATTGTCTTCTTTCTGAGTGGCCAATTATGACATATTCGCAGCCCACATCCATCAGCATTTTGCATGATATTTCACCTGTGTAAGCCCCTTTATCTGCCCAGTGAACATTTTGCCCGCCCAATCCAATCGGTTTTTCAGATTGTTTGATTAATAAATGAGCTGGGTATAGCAGCTGGGTTGGTGGACATATAACCACTGATACGTCATGACTACTGTTTATTTTTTGAAAAAATTCAGCGGTTTCAATTAGGCTTTTGTTCATCTTCCAATTAGCAATCACATAGGTTTGCCGATCACTATGGAGCTGCAAGCCGCCTAGATTTTGACCAATAACATCTCTGACAAGATTTTTAATATAGCTTTCAATGGATTGTTCCATTTAGATTCACCTTATTCTGCTTTCGGTAAAATACCTTCTACATCACCGTTAGGACGTGGAATCACGTGTACTGATAGAAGAGTTCCTACACGCTGTGCAGCTTCCGCCCCTGCTTCAGTGGCCGCTTTTACTGCGCCTACATCCCCACGGACCATCACAGTCACGATGCCTGCACCTACTAATTCTCTGCCAACCAATGCAACGTTTGCTGCTTTAACCATCGCATCTGCTGCTTCTATGGCACCTACTAAACCTTTTGTTTCAATCATACCTAAAGCTTCTTGACCCATTTTATTTCCTCCTCTAGTAATCTCTAATTTTGGTTTTTCTTGATTTTTCAGTTGCTCTTCTTGTGAAGTGACTGTTTTATCTTCTTTTGCCTTCGCCATACCCTAACACCTCACTATATGATTCTTAATCCATCTACTAAAACGCAGCGGCGCTGACGAGTAAATGTTTTTGCACTAGTTAATCCTTCCCCAGTTGGTCCGGCAATGGTTAGTGTGGTAAAGCCTTCACTTTCAAAGCCTAAACCGGAAACAGATGGTCCATTTTTCACAAAAATCGTTGCTTGAATTTCTTGTGCCATCTTGGTTAGATTCGTAATATTTTGCGAGTGCATAATCGCTGTGTGCCGGTTGCCTTTCTCTGCAATAACAGCAAGCTCTATCGCTCGATCCACATCGGGCACTCTGACGATTGGTAAGATCGGCATTAACATTTCAGTCATTACCAATGGGTGATCCTTAGTGGTTTCAGCGATAATTAACTTCACATTAGGACTTGCCTGAATGCCGGCAGCTTGTAAAATCACCGATGCGTCTTTACCAATGAAGTCTCGGTTTGGATAAAACTTATCATTCTTTTTCACAAGTACTTTCTCAAGCAGTTTTTCAAATTGAAAGCCTTTAAGTTCAATTGCTCCATTTTTGAACATTTCTGCTTTTAGTGCATTGGCTGCCTTATCAACAACGAACACCTCTTTTTCAGCAGTGCATAATACGTTGTTATCGAAACTGGCACCTTTAACAATATCAGCAGCGGCCTTGGAAATAATAGCGGTCTCATCAACGACTACCGGTGGATTTCCTGGACCAGCGGCAATGACCTTTTTGCCCACCGCCATCGCAGCTTTAACAACAGGTCCTCCTCCAGTCACCACGAGCGCATTCACCTGCGGATGATTCATGACTTGTGCCGAGGTTTCAAGATTAGGTGCCGCCACAGATGTGAGCGTGTTTTCAGGTCCACCCGCAGCGACAATTGCTTGGTTTAAAAGCTGAAGTGTTTGAATCGAAACACGTTTCGCACTAGGATGTGGATTATAAACAACCGTATTTCCAGCGGCTATTAACGAAATCGAATTATTAATGACCGTCGCTGCTGGATTGGTTGAAGGTGTGATGGATCCAAATACGCCAATTGGCGCATACTCGACAAGTGTCAAACCATCATCACCAGAGTAAGCAGTGCTGACTAAATCTTCAATTCCAGGCGTTTTATTCGTCGCCAAGAGAATTTTCGCAATCTTATCTTCCACTCTACCTAAGCCTGTTTCTTCGACAGCAAGATGTGCTAACTCTTCGGCATGCTCACGGCTGACGACTCGCATGTTCTCAATCATTTTTTCTCTGATCGATACTGGAAGTTTGCGAAGCTTTTCCCAGGCCAATCGAGCTGCAGCTGCTGCTTCATCAACCGTTTCAAACACGCCATTGCCAAACTTAATATCATTTTGTGATGTGTTGGTTTCAGCGGTGATTGCTGATTGATTCTGACTTAGTTGACTGAGGACCTGTTCAACCATTTTTTTGATATCAGTTTCATTTATTTGCAAGGTCAATTCCCTCCTTTATTAAAGGTTAAGGTCCCTTGAATTTCAATTTGATCAACAATCCCTACGATTGCTGCGTCAACGGGGACACCGTTTGTTATTTCTGTTTGTCTTGCCGAACTTCCGCTGACAAGTAAAACCACTTCGCCTACACCTGAGCCAACTGTATCAATGGCAACAATCGGCTTTCCGTCCTCTTCGATGCTCTTCATATCCAGCGGCTGAACAATCATCAGTTTTTTCCCTTTTAATTTTTCGGCTTTTGTGGTTGAAACAATCGAACCTACCACTTTACAAATGATCATAGTGTCCCTCCTTTCGAGGAATCGATCGTTTTAATTTGAATCTTTAGTTCTCTTGCCAGATCTTTTGCTGATGGTGTAACCCGGCTTTTTTCAGGAACTTCAATTTCATTAAATCCTTCCTGAAAAGCCCTTTCTATATGTTTTGCTAGAATGAGAGATTTCTTATCAAGGTAGGCTGCATATTGCTCATCGACAGTTTTAACCAATTTACTGAGCGGTACCCACTTGACCTGATCCGTTTGAATCCTCCTAATGTAGGATTGGATCCGTTCCTGGACAGTATGCGGGGCATGGATTTGTTGATACACATTCGGTTCAACACCGTTATTGGCGACGACAATCGGTTTCCCTAGTAATTGATATTGGATAGCCACCCACGCTGCTGTCTCATCATCCACCGTTAGGGCTAAGTTTGAAAGCAATCCGTACGATGCTTGAGGAATGACGAGAATAGATGATTGATCGATCAGAGCAGCCATTTCTTGTCTTGACAAGTCTTCTAGTAACTTGTAGGAAAGCCCTTTCATTTCTCCATGTAAAGGGAGCCATTCTTTTGTTATTATCCACGTTACGCTATATGTATCCATCAGCGGAGTAACCGCTTCCAAAACAGTCATTGGATTAGAAGAATGATAGCCTAATAGGATCGCAATCGGAGCATCCTTTTTAGGGTCCATTTTCTCTTTTAAGTAGGCTTCCACCACCTGCTGGACAAGCAGTTTAACCTGCGTTTTAACATCCACCAGCATTACTCCACACCCACTTGATTCTGACTTAGGGCAGCAACAATTTCACCCAATTGTCCATTTTTGATTCCAGCCGCATTGGCTTCATCCAGGTCAATATGCATTTCAAGCTTGTATTTAGGAGAAATGCGAATTAAAACATTGGAAAAAATAATCCCACGGACTCCATCCACTTTTACTTGGACAAGGTCCCCGTCATTGACGCCAAATAATTCCGCATCACTTGTGTGCATATGTATATGGCGGGCGGCACAGATCAAGCCTTCACGAATGGTAATTTGTCCCCGTGGTCCTTGTATAGTAATTGATTCTGACCCTTTAATATCCCCAGAATTACGGATCGGCGGCTTGACTCCAAGGGTAAAACCGTCAAATAATGATACTTCTACCTGTGTACTGCCTCTAGCAGGTCCTAGGACACGTACTCTTTGAATTCTTCCTTTCGGACCGATAAGTGTGACCGTTTCCTTTGCTGCAAATTGGTTGGGCTGTGACAACTCTTTTAACTTTGTTAATTCGTAGCCGCGTCCAAACAATCGTTCAACATGTTCAGGGGATAAATGTATATGGCGGTTAGATGCTGCAATAGGAACCATCTTATCTTTCTTGAGAGAATTTTTAACAATTTCTTCGACGATTTCCCTAATTTTATCTTTATTCATTAAGGTGCTCACCCCCAAAATCGAGTAATGCCTTAGCAGTATACTGATCGGTAATGAGGACATTGGCATGACGCCCTTTTAACGCTCCGTAGATGCCTTCGACTTTTGAATTACCGCCTGCAATGAGGATGCCGTATTCTTTTTCCGCTAAATGTGAGAGTTCGATTCCAATTGTCCGATCGTTTAATGTTTGATGACTTATCTGCCCATTGATATCAATAAATCTAGAACAGATATCACCGACCGTATGATTTGCCCTTAATATTTCAATGTCACTTTCTAAAAAATATCCGGCATGCATGAGTGTTGATTGTTCTCCAGGATCCCCAACAGTAAAAATTGCAATATTAGCTTGTTTGCCTAGTTCCAATATTCTTTTTACATGTCGGTCTGCTATGATAGCCTGCTTGACAACAATATGGTCTACGACCGCAGGTACCTGCAGGAAATGTGGGATAGTCTGAAATGCATGCGCTAGACCGTTAATGATTTCTGATGCATAAGTATTTGATTCTGAGTAACTCACCCCACCATTTAGCTGGACAATTGTTACATCCTTTACATTCTTAGGTTGAATTTGTTTCACAAGTTGATATAAAGTTGTCCCCCAGGTAATCCCAATCGTATCGCCGCTTTGGACTATCTTATATAAATAATCTGCGGAAACTTCCCCCAGCTTCACCTTGATCAGCTCATCCTTATATTCAGGAATCGATGCGACAATGCAATCCTTTAATTGAAACATATCCTTTATCTGCAAAGCCAATTCCTGAACATCTTCGGCGGGATCGCATATTTTTATATGGACTACTCCTTCTTCCACGGCTTGGACTAGGAGCCTAGAGACGGTGGGGCGGGAAATACCTAACTTTTTCGCGATTTCCTGTTGGCTGTAGTCTAATTGATAATACATTTTAGCCACTTCCACGAGGCGCGAAATCCTTTCATCCGCCATCTTTTATTCACCCTAATTTTCAAAGTTAGTAAACTCTTTTTCACAAAAAGTAAACGGTTACAACAATTTGTAAAAATAAAAGTTTGCATTTGTTCAAACGGTTTATCCATATCGTGAAATTTTGTAAAATCGAATTGAACATTTGCTAATTTAATTATAACTGACGTAAATCATCTGTCAATCATTCTATCAAAAGATTTCGACATTTATTTACTAGATTTTCAGCACTATAAAAATCGTCTCATTTTTCCACATAAAAAAGAACCCATGTCTTTTACAATTGTAAATACATGGGTTCTCAATTTTTTAGTTAAAGTATCTTTTGGAGGGATTCGGTAAGTGTTTTTATAAGGAAAGTTAAATCCACCTGTTTGATTGTTAAGGGCGGGGCCAGTGTTAACACATTATTATATCCAGCTACGGTAGCCCCGTTTTTTCCAATGAGAATCCCTTCCTGTTTACAGTTGGCGATGACTTGATTGACAAGATCATTTGCAAGTGGTTCCTTGATACGCTTATCCTTTACTAATTCAATTCCTATTAATAATCCTTTTCCCCGAACATCGCCAACATATGGGTGATCTTGCAGTAGATTCTTCAAATCATTTAAAAGCTGTGCACCTAAATCACGGGAGCGGTCAAATAAATTTTCGGTTTCCATAATCTCGAGATTTTTTAAAGCGAGCGCACAAGCGGCTGGATTCCCGCCAAATGTATTAACATGACGGAAGTAATCATATTCTTCTGAGCCTTTAAATGCTTCGTATATGTCTTTGCGAACAGCCGTTGCGGAAAGCGGCAGATAGGCACTGGTAATTCCTTTTGCCATGGTAATGATGTCGGGTTTCACGCCATAGTTCATATAACCGAACGGCTTACCGGTACGGCCAAAACCGCAAATGACCTCATCAACAATGAGCAGTGCCCCGTGTTTTTCACATACCTCTTTTGCGGCTTTCATATAGCCATCTGGCGGAATGAGGACACCGCCGCCCGTAATAATCGGTTCCATAATCATTGCGGCAATGGTTTCACTTAACTCCCATGTCATCGTCCGATCGATTTCTTTAACCGAGGATAGTTCCTTGGGATCGTTGACATTTATATCATCCCGGTAGGAATCAGGTGGTGAAACATGAATAAAACCTGGTGCAAGCGGTTCGTACTTGTACTTTCGCTGTGCCTGGCCGGTCGCGGCGAGTGCCCCCATCGAATTACCATGATAGGCACGATAGCGGGAGACGATTTTGTAACGATTATTTTCACCCTTTTGCTGGTGGTATTGCCTAACGATTTTAAAGGCGGTTTCATTGGCCTCAGAACCGCTGTTAGAGAAAAAAATTACATACTCATCACCAATCATTTTGTTCAACTTTTCCGCGAGTTTGATGGCTGGAACATGGCTTTGTGATAGTGGAAAATAGGCCATTTCCTTCAACTGTTCATAGGCTGCTTCAGCTAATTCAGTTCTTCCATAACCAATATTCACACACCAAAGGCCGGCCATCGCATCTAAATACCGTTTTCCATCAGCATCTGTTACCCAAGAACCCTCTGCTTTTGCAGCAACTAAAGTCCCGTTTGGATTATATGGCTTCATCGAGTGCCATACATACCTATCATCCTGTTCTAACAAAGTTTCCTGCGATCGACTTGTTTTAACCATCATCTTCCCCCCATTTCTTATACTTATTAGTGCATCTACCTAATTAGATTAACTATCTAGCTCCAGCACCCAGCGGCTAGTGGACTCGCTATACGGGTGCTTTCGCTTTTATTAGTCAAACCGTGATGTAATCATTTTCTTTCGTGTATAGAAATTTACGCCATCTTTTCCGTTTACATGCATATCACCATAGAAGGAATCCTTCCAGCCCGAGAAGGGGAAGAATGCCATTGTTGCTGGCACGCCAACATTAATACCGAGCATACCTGCTTCTGCTTCTTCGCGGAATTGACGGATGGCTTTAGCATTGTTGGTATAAATGGTTGCACCATTGCCAAACTTTGATTTTCGGATATATTCCAATCCTTCATCCAAATCATTGGCACGAAGCAGGCTTAATACCGGAGCAAAGAGTTCCTCTTTCGCGATCGTCATTTCTGGGGTAACGTGATCAAAAATTGTCGGTCCTAAGAAATTCCCTTCAGGCAATTCATCCATCTCCCTGCGGCCATCCCTAATTAAGTCCGCACCTTCTTCAAGCCCTTTCTCAATATATCCAAGAACTTTTTCACGATGTTCCTTGCGGATAATTGGTGTTAACAGCACCTCTTCATCCATACCGTTTCCTATGATTAATTCATCCGCTTTTTTCTTTAGCGCAGCTACGAATGGTTCGTTTTCACCGACAACTACGACCGCACTACAAGCCATACAGCGTTGCCCCGCACTTCCAAACGTGGAACTGATAATATGCTGGACGGCCTTATCCATATCGGCGTCTGGCATTACAATATGATGATTTTTTGCACCAGATAGTGCTTGAACCCTCTTACCTTCCGCTGCGGCTCGTTGATAAACATACTTGGCAACCGGCTGTGAGCCTACAAATGAAATCGCCGCAATATCCTTATGATCAAGTAAACCATTGACGACATCATGGGCACCGTGGACCACATTTAACACGCCCTTAGGAACTCCGGCTTCTGCAAACAACTCTGCTAAACGATTGGCTAATATTGGCGTACGTTCTGATGGTTTGAGTACAAATGTGTTGCCACAGGCAATCGCAAGTGGGAACATCCAAAGCGGGACCATCATTGGGAAGTTGAACGGTGTGATCCCGCCGACAACTCCTACAGGATAACGGAACATTTCAGAATCAATATCCTCGGCAATTCCTGATAACGATTCCCCCATCATTAAGGTTGGCGCACCAGAAGCAAATTCAACACACTCAATTCCGCGCTGAACTTCCCCGTACGCTTCTTTGTATGCCTTACCATTTTCTAAAACAATTAATCTTGCCAATTCTTCATGGTTTTCCGTTAACAGATGATGATACTTAAAAAGAATTCTTGCTCTTTTTGGGACAGGCACGTTTTTCCACTCTTTTAACGCCGCTTTCGCTGCTGAAACTGCAAGATTTACATCCTCTTTCGTTGACACAGGAACCTTGGTTAACAGCTCATTCGTTGCCGGGTTTGGGACGTCCAAGGTTTGAAGGGTATTTGAGTTCACCCATTCACCATTAATAAAATTCTTTAATACCGTCGTATCCTTTCTTGTTACAGTCATATATATTAACCTCCTAATTTTTATCTATTTTTTAAATTTTTCTAATAATACACACCTTATAAACTCATTATCTCGTATCTAATGCACTCTATCATTAGACAATCTATATAATGAGGCGGGGTATTTCTTTGACGGTATGAGCAACTATCAACCCTTATTCCAGTTTTCGATATTTATTAATGCTTAAAGCAAATTGGGATGATGCTAAATAATCTTGTACTAGCAGCATAAATTCGATGGCCACTCGTTTTTCATGTTCCATAAAGTCTTCACCCAGAATGCTTTCAAGCTTTTGCAAGCGATGATACAACGTTTGCCTAACGATATATAGCTTGCTCGCTGCCTCTTGTTTTGAACCATTGCATTCTAAATAAACCTTTAACGTCTCCAACAACTTGCCATTATATTTCTGATCATAATGAATCACTGGCTGTAAATACTCTGCAGCAAACTCTTGCAGATTGATATGTTTACTCATTTGTGAGATCAGCCGATATAAATGCAAATCTTCATAAAAATAATAGTCAGTTTTATTGGACATCTTTTGCTGGATTCGCTGAGTTTCTTTTGCAGTTTGATAACTTTTATGTACTTCATATATATTCCCGCTAATACTTCCTGCAGCAATCAATATTTTCACTGAACATTGTTTTCTAATAAACTCTGAATCAAGTATGGATTCGATTGCTGTTTTCATTCGTTCCTTTACATTCTTTTTTGCTCGGTTATTTACAAGAATGAACGTTATTTCATTTCTTTTTTCTACAGAAAACACCGTGAAGCCATTCTGTTCAAGAATCGAACGAAATAGTAGTTTTAAATACGTTACATCTTGTGTGATTTTCTCTTTGAGGGGAATAAGCTTCGTGATTAAGACTGCGACTTCATTGGTTTTGGGTTTGACCCGGTTCTGCGTAAAATATTCACTAATACTTTCGGGGGAATGTTCACCTTCAAGCCAGCCATACAACCACTCAAACTCCTCGACACGCTTTTTTTCTTCGACATACATATCCCGTAGTAAATGCTGGGCTAGCGCAGTAGCAGTCCGATCTAAAATCAATACATCGTATTCACGGATTGGAAGATTTTTAGAATAGATGAATAATTCCGCGCATTCTTGCCCAAATAAGAAAATAGGTTGGGAGGCAATATTTTCACAAGGGCTTATTTTAAATTCTTCGAGCTGGTGAATGATTGTTTTTTGTTCAAGTAGATGGATATGTGGAACAAACTCATAACTCTGGTTTTTCAAACGAAAAATAATTTGTAAATCCAGAGAAGAAAACATACATTTTAGTATATCTTCATAACTTTCAATCGTTAATAGACGTTTATTCAGGCTTTGGGAGTAATTTTCTAAATCAGATATCATCTGGTATTGCTGGTTGATAATCATCGAGTGAATATCTTGAGTGATTTGTACAAACGGAACTTCTTTCGAAAAAACGATGATGGGGAATTGATGTTCGTTAGCAACTTCTATGACTTCCACAGGAATCTCAGTTAAGTATGTTCCCATTTCAATACATAAGCCTGCTGCCTGGTTATCAAGAAATTCTTTTACCATCGAAACAAATAATTCCGTATTCCCCTTCCATGCAACCCCTGTTGAAAGAATAAGCTCATTTCCGTTAAGAAGATTACGAATACTCGTGACCTCGACAACATGAACCCATTTGACAAATCGTTGAATACCTTTTTCTCCTGCAATAACGTGTGCGTGTTCAAAGTTCTTTCGCTTTAAGATATCTGCCACTGTTAAATGTAAATGGTCTTTGATCATTTGGCTCTCCTTGAAAAAAAATGAACAGAAGCATTAATTGAAAGGATTGGCCTTTCAACCAATCCTTTCATTTATTTCTAATGGATGATCGGGAAGTATACCTTTATTTTATTTAGCATGGACTCAAATTCCTCACGATCAAGAAAATCTTCAGATTGCCAATTTTCGATAATCCAAACCACTAATTCTTTTGCAGAGTTAAAGTACTCTCCACTCGAATCTGATTTTCGGATCGTATAACGGCCATTATCTTCATCAATTGTGACTTCACAAGGATAGGCATTGTCTTTGGATCTTAAATAAAATTCCATCCTTCCCACCCCTTTTTACTTTTTCCTAACATGGTCTAGCTGGTGTGTTTTTGCTTTAATAATAGACTAGTAAAATACTTACGGGCATTGGCTGTTCCTATCTTCAGTATTTCGGTTACATTTCCGCTTGGATGGACAAATTCAACAGTTGCTCCGTTTAGATGTTCATTTACACCGTTGATCTGATACCCCTTTTGGATAAGAAAATCAATTTTGTCTCTTTCATCTAAAAATTGCTGATAATCTGACATCTAAGTTCCCCCTTTAAATCAGAAATATCTTTAATAATTATTAGATTGATAGTGTTTCGTTTTGGTTTACAAGCGCATTTTTATTATATTTTGCACGCTTTAAATATTGGCCGGAACCTGGTTTACCAACAAACTGCTTGTCACGGACAACAAATTCCCCACGTGACAACACGGATACTGGCTCTCCGGTGATCTTCATTCCTTCAAATGCGTTATAATCCACAGCCATATGGTGGGTCTCAGCAGAAATGACTCGTTCAATATTCGGATCAAAAATCACAAGGTCTGCATCTGCACCAACAGCGATTGTCCCTTTTTTCGGGAATAGACCAAATAGCTTTGCGCTCCTTGTTGAGGTAACATCGACAAATTGATTTAAACTAATACGGCCTTTTTTCACCCCTTCAGAGAATAGAACCGAAAAACGATCCTCAATAATTGGGCCTCCATTCGGAATTTTAGTAAAATCATCCCTTCCTAAATCCTTCTGCCCTTTAAAATCAAAGGAGCATTGATCGGAGCCGATAGTTTGCAGTTGACCGCTCTTCAAAGCATTCCATAAAACATCTTGATTCCACTTTTCTCGAAGCGGCGGTGACCATACATATTTTGCCCCTTCGAAATTCGGTTTCTCTAAGTAGCTTTGATCAAGGACTAAATATTGCGGGCACGTTTCCCCCCAAACATCAAAGCCCTTACTGCGTGCTTTAGCAATTTGTTCTACTGCATCCGCACAGGAGACATGGACCACATATAACTGTGAATTAGCAAGCCCTGTGAAATTCGCCGCACGTCCAGTCGCTTCTCCCTCTAATTCAGGAGGTCTTGTTAATGCATGGTAAATAGGAGCTGTATTTCCTTCGTCGAGGGCTTTCTTTGTTAAGTAATCAATAACATCGCCGTTTTCTGCATGGACCATTACCAATGCACCATGTTCTTTTGCGGAAATTAAGGTCTTAAACAATGTTTCATCATCCGCTTGAAATACATTTTTGTATGCCATAAATACTTTAAAAGAGGTAATACCTTCTTCATTTATAACCTGTGGAAGTTCACCCAGGACATCTTCATTGATTTCTGAGATCATTAAATGGAACCCATAATCAATGACCGCTTTCTCTTTCGATTTATCATGCCAGGTTTGAATAGAATTTTTCAGGGGCTCACCCTTGTTGGTTAAGCAAAAATCAATAACCGTTGTCGTACCCCCGAAGGCAGCAGCAATCGTGCCTGATTCAAAATCATCCTTTGTTACCGTTCCTCCAAAAGGCATGTCGAGGTGAGTATGTGGATCAATCCCTCCTGGAAAAACAAAACAGCCTTTTGCGTCGATGACTTCCGCTCCGATCGCTGTTAAATTTGAGCCTATTTGTGTGATCTTACCATCCTCAATTAATATTTCTCCTTGATACGTGTCAGCGGCAGTAACAATCGTGCCATTTTTGATTATTTTTTTCATTAAATTTCCTCCTCGGTATCATTTACTTCGTAATATCTGCTTTACATTCAACCACGCCGCTTAAGGCTGCTTGGCGTTCATTCCAGGTCATTGGTTCTAATTCCCTCGTGGCTTCCACCATGTCAATGGCTCCATCGACTGGACAAACAATCGAACATAAATTACAGCCGACACAATCTTCTTCACGCACCTTGAGGTAACTCTTCCCATTTACGTCCGTCAACATATCGATACATTGATGCGAAGTATCCTCGCAAGCAATATGGCACTTGTTGCAATTAATACAAACATCCGTATTAATTTTTGCAACGATATTGTAATTTAAATCCAAATTACCCCAATCTGAGTATCTAGGAACAGATTTCCCGAAAATTTCAGATACCGAAGCAATTCCTTTGCTATCGAGGTAATTGCTAAGACCTTCAATCATGTCCTCGACAATGCGGAAACCATGGTGCATAGCAGCTGTACAAACTTGAATACCTGTTGCACCCATCAACATAAATTCAACGGCATCCTTCCAGTTGGAAATCCCGCCTATCCCTGAAATTGGGACGTTAATACGTGGATGTCTTGCGCATTCTGCAACCATATTTAAGGCAATCGGCTTTACTGCAGGTCCACAATATCCGCCGTGTGCTCCTTTTCCGGCTACATGGGGAATGGTATTCCATGAATCAAGATCGACCCCCATCAAGCTATTAATCGTATTGATCATGGAAATCGCATCAGCACCACCATTGCAGGCAGCTTCGGCCGTCGCCGTAATATCGGTAATGTTTGGTGTTAATTTTACAATAACAGGTGTTTTAGCTACTTCCTTCGCCCAATAGGTCTGCCGTTCAACCAGGGCTGGTACCTGACCGGAAGCAGAACCCATGCCACGCTCAGCCATCCCGTGGGGACACCCGAAATTCAACTCAAGTCCATCCACACCGACATCCTCAACACGTTTAACAATTTCATGCCACTTTTCTTGCTTCGGTTCCACCATGAGCGAAGCAATGATGGCATGGTTTGGAAAACGCTTCTTAGTTTCATAGATTTCTTTTAAATTAACATCTAATGGTCTGTCAGTTATAAGTTCAATATTATTGAAACCCGCCACTCTTTGTCCGTTAAAACTTACAGCGGCAAATCTTGATGATACATTCAGAATCGGATCGCCCAGTGTTTTCCAAACGGCCCCACCCCATCCTGCTTCAAAGGCTCTCTGTACTTGATAGCCAGAGTTGGTCGGCGGTGCTGACGCCAGCCAAAATGGGTTAGGAGATTTAATCCCTGCAAGATCGATACGTAAATCAGCCATCTATTTTTCTCCCCTCTATTTTCATTTGAGATATTAGTTTGCCGTCCCGACGAAGGAAGATTGCTTATGAATCGCATAAGCCACATCTTTCCCTTGTTGCGCAGCTGTAACAACCATGGCGTCTCCATTTCCTTTTCCAAACACAACATCCCCGCAGGCAAATACTTTTGGGTTGGAAGTTTGTAAGGTCTCAGTGTTGACCTTCACAACCCCTCCATTATGCTCTATGCCGAACTCTTCAATCACTTTGAGGTGTCGGGTCTGACCAATCGCTTTCACCACGGCATCGACCGGAAGGACATGCTCTGATCCTTCAATAACTGTTGGACGTCGTCGACCATCTTTTTCAGGCTCGCCAAGTTCCATTTTGATACACTCAATGCCAGTCACCTTACCAGTTTCATCACCAATAATCCGTTTTGGAGCTGTCAGCCATCGGAATTCTACACCGTCCTGTTTGGCAAATTCATATTCAAAATCATAGGCGGTCATTTCTTCTTCCGTTCTTCGATATAAGATTTTGACGTTTTCTGCTCCTAAGCGGACAGAACAGGTCGCCCCATCAATCGCAGTATTTCCGGCCCCAATGACAACAACGCGCTTTCCAACAAAATCTTGAGATAACTGACCGCTTTTGGTTGCTTTAACAAATTCAATCGCATCATAAACACCCGCAAGGTTTTCACCTTCCACACCAAGGTTTGGTACATGTGCCATACCTACTGCCAGGATGATATAATCGAAATTTTCAGTGATTTCTTCTACAGATATATCCTTACCGACCAACGTGTTAGTTCTAATATCGACATTCAATTTCTCAACCTGTTCAACTTCCCAGAAAGAAATTCTTTGCGGTAACCGGAAAGAAACTATTCCGTACGTATTTAAACCGCCCGCTTTCTCGGAACCTTCAAAGATCGTAACCTCGTATCCTAACCTTGCCAGCTCTCTTGCTGCGGATAGACCAGCCGGCCCCCCGCCGATGACAGCCACTGTCCTTCCGTTAGATTGACATGGTTGAAAAAGTGTCTGATTATTTACCATTGCCCAATCAGTAGCATATCTTTGTAAATTACCAATCATAATTGGTTTAGTAGAGTGATTTAGGACACATGCCCCTTCACATAATTCTTCAGTAGGACATACCCGCGAACAACTTGCACCGACAGGATTGGATGACATGATTGTTCTGGCAGATCCTAATAAGTTTCCTGAAGCAATTTTTTTAATAAAAGTAGGAATATCAATACCTGTTGGACATGCTTTAATACACGGGGCATCATAGCAATAGAGGCAGCGATTAGATTCTTCAACAGCCTCTCGGTTTGTCAGCCCACTTTCCACTTCTAGAAAGTTCTTTTCAAGATTAGATAGGGAAATACGCTGCATTTTATCATTCGCCAATAGAGAAACCTCCTTCATTTTTATATCGATTTTTCAAAACTTTTGAAGGCAGAAAGTTGTCCTGTTTTTTACTGGAACCAAAATGTAAGCGCTTTAATAATTGGATACTACCAAAAAGGGACCAACTCCTTTTGTGCATATATGTATTTTGCAGAAAATTCTGCATCTTATTTTAATTTTACAGACTGCTAATAGGCATTTCACCTGACAATCTGTAAAATGATGCATGCAATAAATTGACCATTATGTAAAAAGTAAGATGTCTTTTAAGAATGTAGAATCAGAGAGGGAGCATTGATGTATGTTAGCATTAAAAGGGAATAATAGATAAAGTATTATCAGAGGGCAAGCTTTTTTTGGATTCTTTCCTGAATACTTTTTCAATTTAACATAATGATACCAAAAAAATTGTAATAATCTATCGAATTGTCAATTTTTCTTACATACTTTATTTGGTGGCTCTGGAGGGTTTTATCACCTGAATTTTACTTGTTTAATTAGACTTCTTTTCACTTGAAAAAACAAAATCCTAAATACAGCACGTGTAAAAATTTCTCGACATTTTCTACTATTTTTGCATTTCAGGTCTCCCCAAAAAAAGTGTACCCACCGTAATGGAGGTACACTTAAAACTATCTAAATCAGAAAATATTTAGCTAACTCGACCACCATTGCCCCCATTCTTTCCTTTTCAGGAACCACAATTCTTTCAATTCCCTCATCTTTTAAAGCTGCTTCGGTTACTTTTCCAACTGCTCCAGCAACGACCTTTTTATTGAAAGCGGTCACGATATCTGCATAGGTGTTATTTTCTCTTGCATATTCAAAAAGCGAGTGCACCTGTGTAGCAGTGGTAAAACAAACCGCGTGACATTTATCGAACTGCAGCTCATGTATTAACCGATCTACTATCTCAGTATCAGGTGCAATATGCTGATATGGAAGGATTTTTTTTACAGTTGCCCCACGCTCTTCTAAGAATGTTGTTAATGCAGGTGCTGTTTCACCATGGAGTTGAACCATAACTCTCGTTCCAGAGAAATCAACATTTTCGAGTGCAAGTGCTAATCCTTTCGTTGTTCCATCCACATCAACCACATGTGGTTTCAGATCACATTTTTTCAAAGCAGACAGTGTTTTGTATCCTCTCGAGGCGATCTTGGCTCCACGAATATTCTTTAAAAATAAATCACTTAATCCAAGTTTTGCTGCTAAATCCATAAGTGACTCAAAGCCGATCCCAGTGGTGAAAATGACCCAATCAGCCCCATTTTCTACGAATTCAAGTATATCTGGTTCTACTTCTTTCTCGGCTAAAAACACTGTCCCTTGAAGGGGTCGAATGAGAGGAACGCCTCCCTGTTTTTCAATTAGTGTACTTATTTCTTCTATCTTTCGCGAACCACAGATAACGACTTGTTTTCCAGTCAAACCCTTTTCCATCTTACTTACCTCTCAGACTAAATAATAATATTTTTTTCTTTTGCGATTTGTTCGATCTTATGCGAAGGATAAATATTCATCCCACTTTTACCAAATTTCCCTACTACAGCCATTGCCATTGCAACGTTTTTAGCTTCAATGGCTTTATAAGGTCGTAATGGACCAACCATGAGTACATTGATAATAGCACTTGTTTTTGCGGCAATTTTTTCCCCGAAGCGAAATTCTTTTCTGTCCCCTAATAAAAGTGATGGCCTAAAAATATGTACAGATGGTAAACTTAAATTATCTAAAGATTCTTCCACTTCACCCTTTACTCGATTATAAAAAATACTTGATTTAGCATTTGATCCCATTGCGGTAATAATTAGAAATTTCTCTACCTCACTTCTTTTCGCTATTTTAGCTGCCTCGACTGGATATTCATAATCTACTTTTCGAAAAGCTTCCTTGCTTTTTGCTTTTTTAATTGTCGTTCCTAAACAGCAAAAAACGTCCGTAACCTGAAATAATTCTATGTATGTATCAAGTTTCTCAAAATCAACAACATGCACTTCACATGAGGGATCATGACGTGCAATTGGTCTTCGTACTAACAAATGGATTTTTTCATAATTTTGTTGTTGGATGAGGATTTTTACCAATTCATTACCTACTAGTCCCGTAGCACCTAGTATTAGAGCTGTTTTTCTATTATTTTCCATATTTTTTCTCCTTTTGATCCAACCAACTTCTTTATTAAGATTATTACACAATCTTTAAGAATAATGAAGAATATTAATCCTCATAAGTAAATTTATGGGTGCTTATTAAGTGTAGAAAACTGATATTCATTTTTTGAAATAATAGATGGTTTTTTGTTCAATTATTTTCAGATTGGACATACTTATGAATGTGAATTTTTAATAAAGGAGGAACATTTATGACAAACGATTTTCAATTTAGTAATTTTATTAATGAGGTTTCACTGCAAACAAAAATGGAAAATGTGTGGAGTAATACATGTGGGTCATGGCAGAATTGCAATGAAGACACCATCCAATCTTTCTTAGCTCAGTGCCTTGATTATAATATTGATCCACAATACTGCATGAGTTGGGTCGAGCAGCATAAGGATATAATACCCGATTGGACAAATGTATCGGAAACCTCGTTAGGATGGATAAACGCACATACTTCAACAGGTTCGGCAATCTCAATTTCAGAGGAGGATTTTAGTTGAATTTTTTGGGAGGGCTACAAATCCCTCCCTTTTCATTTTAGACGTTAAAATCATCTTTTGTAATCTTTTCATTTACCGTAAAGAGGATAATTACACTCCTTTGGGTAATGAAAGACCTTTTTATTTACCGTATAGAGATATTTATCTCCCCATGGACAATGAAAGACCTTTTCATTTACCGTATAGTGAATTGTTATCTCCTCACGGCAATGAAAAACCTTTTCATTTACCGTATAGTGAATTGTTTACTCCCCACGGGCAATGAACGACCTTTTCATTTACCGTATTGTGAATTTTTTACTCCCCATGGGCAATGAAAGACCTTTTCATTTACCGTATTGTGAATTGTTATCTCCTTACGGGCAATGAAAGACCTTTTCATTTACCCTAAGCATTACAATTTACTCATTCCATTCTATGGATTAACTCTACTAATCTTTCTAAACCAACAATGAGTCTTGGCGAGGGTCTGCAGTAGAGCTCTTCTTCAAGAATTAGAATTCGATCATCACTTTCATATCCTAGTTTTTCAAATCCATCCCGCTTCTTAACAAGGCTTTTGTGGATTTTTTCTTTTCTCACTCCTACCCAAGCAAGACAAATGAAATCGGGTTTACGGCTTAATACATCCTCCCATTCCGTTTGAACGCTTGCTAAATCCACATCCTGAAAGATATTCACTGCCCCAGCAGCCTCAGAAATCTCCGTAAGCCAGTTTATTTTTCCTGGTGTAAAAATTGGCTTTGGCCACCATTCCCAGTACAAATTTGGCTTGTAATAGTGATTTGCACCTTTCTGTCTAACTTTTTCAAGGCGAAAACGAAATTGCTTGACCGCCTCTACTCCACGTTTATGCTCTCCGAGTGCTTCAGCCGTTATTATTAAATCATTTTCAATGTCTGTTAGTGATTGCGGATTTAACACAAGGTGTGGAATTCCTCGTACCTGTAAAGCTTCCACATTTTTCTCCATCCCGGGAACACTTAAAGATGCAAGGACCAAATCTGGCTGTAATTCTTCAACCAAATCCATATTAATTGACAAATCGGGACCTAATTTAGGCAGACTCTTAATTGAAGCTGGCCAATCGGAAAAGTCGTCGACTCCTACCAATAAGTGTGTTAAACCGAGATATTCAATAATTTCCGTATTACTCGGGCATAAGGAAATGACTCGCATCTTATAACCTCTCTCCTCCCTATTTAGCGATAAATCATAAAACGCATGGATATCAATTCCTATCCATACGTCTTTGACCAAATTTATTTCCGTTCCCCTTCGACCGCTTCCACCAACTGAAATAAAAAGCGATATATGAGTTGAAACGCCTCACCTATGGTTAACTCTTCCTTGTATCCTTCGACATAATTTAAGGCGAAATTCAAATTCCATAAGCCATCATCTTGACTAAACATTAAATCAAATTTGGCTTCATCCCCGTTTAGGAGGCTATTCAAATTTTCCTTTAATGTTTTTTCAAACTTCTTTTGCAGCTTTAAACCTAACATGACATCATAGGTCCCAAACACATCATCTGCTTCTAAAGAAACAGCTTCGACACTAATTAAATCAAACCAATTTGATTCAACATAAATAAACTCATTTTTATGCTTTTTTAAGTAATTAAGAGGCTCATTTAAGAATGCTGATGATTCATTCTTCAGCATGTTTTCAGTTTCTTTATCACATCGCTCTATGTAGGCATCAGCGAACCGAATACTCGCATCCTGCTCGGAAAATTGTAGATCACCAGCTAGTTGGTTTTTTTCAGCATACTCCTTTTCTTCTTTGAAAAGTGTGATCACCCCTGTCTTTTGATTGGATTGCTTTTCATCTATGTATTGTTGGATATGGTCTTTTATCATCAAAAATGCTCCTCCTTATTTTCACAGTTGCTTGTATTCCTTATTCTACTATAAAACGAAAGGAAACAAAAAAATAGAGGTGACTTTATAGTCACCCCCATCATTTAAGTTTAATTCTCCGCTAATTTCGCATTCACCTTATGTGTAGAAGGCTTTACATCTCCTGGATCTTCCGCTTGCTTCGCCCGTTTAATAAATAACGCAAGCACCAAGGCAAGACCGGCGATAAAGACGGTTACATAGAATGCATCATTAATACCTTCTAACATGGCTTTCATTTGAATATCATGCTGCATTTTTAATTGCATCGCTTCCGTTATTTTTACTGACGGATTTGCTGGTACAGCCTTTTTAGCAGCTGCAATCAATTCAGTTGCATGTGTTTTCGCGCGGTTTGTCATCACTGTGACCAACAATGCCGTACCAATCGCACCTGATACCTGCGACATCGTATTGTTCATTGCTGTACCGTGTGGATAAAAGCGTGCAGGTAATTGGTTCAAGCCGTTAGTCGTAACAGGCATATTCACCATGGACATCCCGAACATTCGTATTGTATATAAAATAATTAAATGAGTATAAGTTGTTTCAAGTGTCAATTTACTAAACATATAACTAGTAACCACTGTAATCCCTAAACCAATAATGGCTAATGTACGTCCGCCAAATTTATCGAATAATTTCCCTGTGATTGGCATCATAATTGCCATTGAAATGGCACCTGGCAGTAACAATAAGCCAGCATCTAAAGGAGAAATCCCTCGAATCGTTTGGACATAAATTGGCAAGAGGATCATACCTGAGAACATCGCCATCGTAACAATCATAGAAATAGCAGATGATAAAGCAAACATTGGGTATTTGTAAATCCGGAAGTTAAGCAGTGGTCGTTCTTGACTTAATTGTCGAAGGATAAATATTACTAAACAAATAACCCCGATTGCGAGGGTACCGTAGACCTCAGGACTATCCCATCCTTTTGTACCTGCTTTACTAAAACCATAAAGGATTCCACCGAATCCAACACTTGATAACACCACAGATAGGAAATCCAAGCGGATATCGACTTTCTCCTTCTTATCTTTAAGTAAGAAAACGCCAAGTAAAACAACGATAATCGCAATTGGTGTGACAAAATGGAAAAGCATTCTCCAGTCATAGTGTTCAATAATCCAGCCCGATAAAGTCGGTCCAATCGCTGGGGCAAACATTAACACTAAACCAAAAACCCCCATCGCCATTCCACGTTTTTCAACTGGAAAACTGGTTAACATAACGTTCATTAACAATGGCATCATAATCGCAGAACCTGAGGCTTGAACCATCCGGCCCGTTAATAACAATGGAAAGGCATGTGCAAATCCTGCTAAAATGGTTCCTATCGTAAACAAAATCATTGCAGCTAAGAATAACTGCCGAACAGAAAACTTTTGTATTAAATACGCTGATAAAGGAATAAGAATTCCGTTCACTAACATAAATCCAGTTGTCAGCCATTGGACTGTAGCTGCTTCAATCTCTAAATCCTTCATGATTGACGGCAATGCTATATTAAGTAATGTGTTATTTAAGAAAGCAATAAAAGCTCCAACCATTAAGACGGCAAGGATTCCGTATGGTGGTTTGCTAGTCTTTTTTATCGTTTCACCCATTAAATTTCCCCCTATAATAATTGTTCAAATTTTTATACCCCTGTTTCACACTTACATAATAATATACGCTCAGTTCAACTTTTGCAATTAAAAAAACCTGAAAAATTATGGGTTTGTAATCATGCATTAAATAATGTACTATATTTTTATACTAATAGTACAAATTGAAATAAGTGGTGATTTTATGAATGACCGAAAACTGCATGTAGTAAATATGGCTCATCAATTATTCATCGAAAAAGGATTTCAAGCAACGTCTATCCAGGATATTTTAGACTATAGCGGGATTTCTAAAGGAACATTTTATAATTATTTTTCATCTAAAAGTGAATTATTAATCGCAATATATAAAACAATTTATAAGAAACTAGAAAAGGACCGAAACGACTTATTAATCGGTCAAAACCCTTCTAGTATTGAGATTTTCATTAAGCAAGTGGAATTACAAATGATTTCTAATAGGAAAAATAAATTACTTGCCCTATACGAGGAAGTATTAGCATCTAATGACGCAGATCTCAAACAGTATATCCAACGGGCCCGTTTAAATTCGCTTCGTTGGTATTACAATCGATTTGTCGACATCTTCGGTGAAGACAAAAAACCATTCCTCTTGGACTGTGCGATTATGTTTCAAGGGATAATACAATATAATATTCAATACAATCGAATGGCCCATGAATCGGGTGAAAAAGTAAGCAGTGTGGTCCGCTACTGTGTAGCGCGAATGGTAAAAATGGTTGATGAAGTTGCTGAATCAGGGGAGCAATTAATCGAACCTAAAACTCTAGAAAAATGGGTCCCCGACTGTCCAAAAAACAATCATGAGATTTTAACCCAGTTGGTAAAATTAGCCTTAATATTGAGGGCGTCAATAGCGAAGAGTATTAAAGATTTAAATGAACAAAACAAATACCATGAACTGTTAGATTTTATACAAGAAGAAATCATCCATACAAGATCCCCAAGAAAGTTTCTTATTCAAAGTGCCCTTTTATCTTTAAAGCAAAATCCTGCTTCACTTTGGAAAAAGGAACTAGGGCAGCTTGATGAACTAATTGAAGCTTTTTATAGTTCTATGGAGTCGGAAGACGCAAACCCCTAATCTAAGGATTAGGGGTTTGTGTATGTATAGCTTTTATCATTTGAAAAGCGTTGTTGAATTTCCCAAATAAAATAATTCCTTGAATATTGCTTTACCACTACGATTGCATCTTCACCATTTTTTGTAAATATAAGTCCTGAACCCATCTTTTCTTGAAACTTCCAACCTTTTAATTTCATGTATTTTTTTACAACATTATAATTGCTATTTCCATTACTTTGCGATAAATATTTGCTTCGTTTCTCTGTTTTTGAGAAAAGTTCAAATTCAGAATCAGAAAAGTGAAGCTTTATTGCAGAAATCATTAATGGTATGGGATTCCCTTCCTGAAAAATCGCAGAACCAAAACTGCTGACAACTAGACCACATCCTATGACCGAAACGATCACTAAGGTAACGGCTATTTTTCTAATCCGCTCCACCCGTTCGCCTCCTTATATATCTCCTTATATAATTTGACGAAGGATGGGTAATTTTGGTTTCGGATAGAAATATTACATTTTCATTAAAATGGTTTTTGGAAAGGACAGCTTTTAATAAAATTCCCGATAAATAAAGTACTTTTTTAAAGGGAAAGGTGTATGAATAAGGGTATCATAACAGACATAATCAACGCGGAGGTAATCATCGCAATGCTCCCCATGACCCCTTCTAATTCTCCCCATTCAAATGCACGATTAGCGCCAATTGCTTGAGCAGATGTTCCTAATGCTAACCCCTTTGCAATTCTACTTCTAATCCGAGTTAAATTTAAAAGAAATGGACCAATCATTAATGAAAAAACCGCAGATATACAGACAAATAAAATTGTCAGAGACGGAATCCCTCCTAATGACTGGGATACAGACAGAGCAATTGGAGCTGTGACCGATTTTGGAATAAGCGACAACATAATTTCTCTATTCATGTGCAAATACTTCGTCAACAAGATAATTGATATTACACCTGTTAATGTGCCTGGCATGACCGCCCAGAAAATAATCAGGAAATTTTTCTTAATAATTCTCACATGCTTATATAAGGGAACAGCGAGTGACACGGTGGCAGTTCCTAATAAAAGTGAGAATAATCCTGTTCCAGATGAATATTGAGTCACTTGGACATGAGAAAGCGTCAATAAACACATGATGAACACTGTTACCGTATATAACGGATTTAACCATGACTTTTTATAAGTTTTAAATACCTTATTCCCTGCTGCATAACTTATAACAGTAATGCCGGTACATAACAATATATTAGAGATCATTGTTCCCATTTTGTTTCCTCCATTTCCTTTTCGTTTCTAAATAATCAGCTATAAAAGCTGTCACAAGAAGAACAACCAGGCTGCTTGCTGCTAGGATGATGGCTAATTTGATCCCTTCTACTCTAAAAATTCCTGCAAAATGCCAAACACCGACTATAAATGGAATAAATAAAAGAGTTATATGTTTAATATGCAAATGGGCAGCTGCTTCGACCCATTTGAGCTTACAAACACCTGACAGTAATGCGATAAATAAGAGAACCATGCCAACAATACTTCCTGGGACAGGAAGATCCAACCAAGTAACGAGCCTCGTTCCAATTAAATAAATCACTAAAATTGTGAGAAACTGAGCAATATTACGAACCATTCGGCTCACCCCCCGGTTTTAAATCTAATCACCCATTTTTTTATAAATGGGGTCATAATAAATTTCTCTAACGTCAGTATTGCACACCATTTTGAGTTTTTCTGTATATGTGGAATGTTTTCTAACATAAATTCTATAAAAGCGATTTAATAAATGTTAGAAAAACTCACTTTTTTTTCGTGTTAACTATGATAAATCAAAAAAACCGATTCCCCGTAGTAGGAATCGGCTAAAAACTACATATTTGAATACCTATTTAAGAAACGATTTAGGCATGACAACAGCGACAACCTCTCCACGAGCACAGAGAATATCGTTCGCATAAACTTCTGTCTCAACCTTAAACTTTTTAGGGTGTATTTCATGTACGCTGCCAATTGCTTTTAGAGGTATACCATGTGGAGTGGGCTTGAGAAAGTTCACATTTAATGAAGCCGTTACGAACCTTGGGGGCTCCGTACCATCACCAGCTTCATGTCCATTTTTTCGATGAAGCGCCAATGAAGCAGATCCTGTTCCATGACAATCTATTAATGAGGCAACAATGCCGCCATAAACAAAACCTGGAAGTGCCAGATGCTCTGCTTCTGGTGTGAAAATTGTTACTGTCCGCTCACCCTGCCAGCCAGTCCGAAAATGATGTCCCCCTTCGTTCAATCGACCACAGCCATAACACCAGGCAAAATCATCTGCATACTCGTCTTGTATTGCATTTACTACCTCATCTTCCATTAAACTTCTCCCCCTTAACCGAAAACGCTTTCATTAACATAATATCACTGAAAAAATTCTCAGGTCAATCAATTAACTAAATATTTGAAATATGAACTTTTTTCACATGGTGCCTGACACCAACATTCATTTGACATAATTTTCAAATATTATAAGATTATATTCAGTATCATGAAAGACTTAAGGAGGCGATTATTGATGGGAAAAACGGTTGAAAGACGGTTGACTCGTGCAGAAGTCCCAGAGGATTTAACTTGGAATCTAGATGATTTATTTGCTTCAGAAGAAGCTTGGGAAACTGAATTGATAGAGATAGAAAATCAGATTGCACAGTTTCATAGATTTAAAGGTACATTACATATTAGTTCTAAAGCTTTATTAGATTGCCTTTGTGCACAAGAACAATTATCGATGAGGATTGTTAAAGCGTGGACGTTTGCCAGTTTAAAGCAATCGGCGGATGGATCTGATCCCATAAATCAAGCCAATATGGCGAAGTTTTCTTCATTACGTACAAAAAGTACTGCTGCTTTATCTTTTATTAACTCTGAAATTCTTGCGTTTGAAGAAGGAACTGTTGAACAATACCTCAAAGAAGAACCAATGCTAGCAGCATTTAAGAAAAACTTATTCGACCTTCTTCAAACAAAAAAGCATACGTTATCACCAGAAACAGAAGAAGCATTGGCAGCATTAGGAGAACTACAGGGCTCCCCATACCAAATCTATCAAATGACGAAGTTAGCGGATATGCAGTTCGCACCAATTAAAGACGGCGAGGGAAACGAATTACCTGTATCGTTTGCTTTGTTTGAAAGTCGTTATGAATTCTCACCTGATACAGATGTGCGAAGGACAGCCTATCAATCTTTCGTTTCAACGCTAAAACAATATACCAATACCATGGCAGCAACCTATGCCACAGAGGTTACTAAACAAGTTACCCTCGCACGTTTACGAAAGTATGAATCTGTGACCCATATGCTCCTTGAACCGCACCAGGTAACACCTGAAATGTACAACAATCAGATCGATATCATCTATAAAGAACTAGCCCCTCATATGCGTAAATTCGCACAGTTAAAGAAGCAGATTTTAGGTCTGGATCAGATGTTATTTTGTGACTTAAAGGCACCATTGGATCCTGAGTTTAATCCGGAAACAACCTATGAAGAAGCAAGCAAAATCATTATGGATTCTCTAAAAGTCATGGGACCTGAGTATACTAGCATCATTGAAAAAGGCTTTAAAGAGCGCTGGGTTGACCTAGCTGATAATGTAGGAAAATCAACGGGCGCCTTCTGTTCAAGCCCTTATGGTTCACACCCCTACATTCTTATCACCTGGCAGAATAATATGCGTGGCTGTTTCACTTTAGCTCACGAATTTGGCCATGCAGGACATTTCTTTTTGGCAAATAAAAATCAACGGATCATGAATGTGCGCCCTTCGATGTATTTTATCGAAGCCCCGTCTACCATGAATGAAATGTTATTAGGTCAGCATTTACTATCCACAACGGAGGATGAACAAATGCGCCGCTGGGTTGTCCTGCAGCTGCTCGGTACCTATTATCATAACTTTGTCACACACTTGCTGGAAGCAGAATATCAACGCAGAATCTACACCCTTGCCGAAAGTGGGGCGGCGTTAACTGCCAAAACCTTAACAGAAGTAACGGGTGCAGTTCTATCCGAATTCTGGGGAGACACTGTTGAAATCGATGAAGGGGCAAGATTGACGTGGATGCGTCAGCCACACTATTACATGGGCTTATATCCATATACCTATTCGGCAGGATTGACGGCATCGACTGCGATTGCGCAGTTAATTCAGGAGGAAGGTCAGCCCGCGGTTGACCGATGGCTCGAGGTTCTTCGTAGCGGTGGAACAATGAAACCACTTGAGTTATTGAAACATGCGGGCATTGATATGTCAAAGCCCGACCCAATCCGGAAAGCTGTTAAGTATGTAGGAACATTAATTGAAGAATTAGAACAGTCTTATCATTAAATATTTATAGAAAAAACCCTTGTGCTGCAAGGGTTTTTTAAACTCACTTAAAACTATTCAAACAACTTAAAAGACTACCCTATGGTTTGCTTCTGGTTTAACTGATCCCTAAAAATACTAACAAACTTTCGACAGCGATCAATGTCATACACTTGTAAGCTAACCTCAATCTTAAGTGTGACAATTAATGTAGTGTGAACGTACAGCATATCTCTAAATTCATCTACAGCGCCGCAAAACTTCGGATAGCCACTATCTCCTGTGCCTACTATTCCCGTCAAGATGCTCTTTACATCCATTTTTTCAAATGCATGATATAATTCCATCATTTCGTGAGGAATTTCCCCATTTCCCCAAGTATAGGTTCCAATCACAACAGCCTCGTAATTGATTATGTCCCTGATTTGTAATTCTTCTATCCGATAAAGAGTGACATCAATCTTTTCTTTTAAAAATAACTTCTGAATCAAATGAACAGCTTCTTCTGTATTTCCAGTTTTAGAAGAATATACGATTGCAACATTCATAATTCATCGAAACCGTTGGATTGTGTTACCTTAGCATAGGTCCTCGACTTCTGCTCAAAGAAATCGGATTTTGTTTCATTCATCATTTCATCACTGAAAACATGAATCCACGGCATTGGGTTTTCTCTCTCTTTAAATAAGTTCTGTAATCCAAGCTGGCGCAGCCGCTTATTGGCAAGATATTCTGTGTATTCCTCGTACTCGTTTAAGTTAATACCTTCAATATCCTTCAAAATCACATGGGCCCATTCCTTTTCAAGCTGGACTGCTTGTCCTACCGTTTTATACACATAATCCATATTCTCTTCAGAATACAATTCCGGATTTTCTGTTAAGAGAATCCGTAGAAACTGTGCCATAAAATAGGCATGCTGCATTTCATCTCGTTGGATATAACTAATCATCGTACTGGTCTTAAGCATTTTTTGCTGGCGGGCAAGATGATAGAAAAAAGCAAAACCAGCATAAAAATATATACCCTCAAGATTTATAGAGTTCACACCAAGTTGAAATAAATTTTGAGGTGTTGGATTCTTTCTGAAACTCTCATATGCATCTAAGATCAGGTCATTTCTTTTTCGGACGAGGGGATCATTTTTTGCTTGATTGAACCTTTCTTTTTGTTCATGGATTGGTACGAGAGAACTTAAGATGTAGGAATAGGATTCATTATGCACCGCTTCCTGCTGAGCAATCACCGCAAATATTGCTTTAAAACTAGAATCTGTCACATAGTCCATCACTTGAAACATGGTAGGTGTTTGCAGGCTATCTAATGAAGCAAGTTGAGTATTAATTCGTAAGAAAACATCTTGTTCTGTTGCACTGAGAAGATCCCACTGCTTAATATCATCTTGCATATTAATTTCTTGTGCTTTCCAAAAATTTGATAACAAAGTTTGATATAAATCGTAGATCTGCGGGTAGGCAATATCATTCCAGTTAAGCAATCCAGATGATTGTCCGTTAATAATTCCAGTGGATTTATTAGGAAAATCAGGGTTAAGCAATTTAATTCTAGGCAGTGGAAAGTGAATATCCATATAAATATTTCCTCCGATCGATTTTTAAAAAGTTGTTAGCTGTGGCATGCCTCACATTCGTCAATTTCAGTTTGCGAAGTGCTTCTGACATAATAAGTGGTCTTTAAACCTTGCTTCCAAGCTTCCATATGAAGGTTTAGCAAGTCTTTTGCCTTTATATCGTGCCTAACATAGAGGTTAAAGCTAATCCCCTGGTCAATATGTCGCCCTCGTGCGGCATTCTGTTTAATGCTCCAAATTTGATCTAATTCATGTCTCGAACGACGATAATATTCGTATGTTCTATGATTTAAATCAGGTGCGGTCACTTTAAATTTAAAGTTCTTCTTTTCCTCTGCATATTCAACCGAATAGATGGGATCGATTCCATCTGTGGAACCTCCAATCTTCGCCGTTGAGGAGTTGGGTGCAATCGCCATTAACCAACCATTACGGATCCCATGATTTGATACATCCCTCTTCAGCTGATTCCACCTTTTTGATTGGTAACCTTTCCGTTCAAAATACTCCCCAGTATGCCATTCAGAACCACTAAACTGGCTATAAGGCCCCTTCTCCATAGCCAGCTCCATTGACGAACAAATAGTATGGAACGCAATTTCCTCATATAAACTATCTGCATACTTAACAGCTGTTTCGGATTCCCAATACATTCCATTTAGTGCTAATAAGTGGTGCCACCCAAACGTACCAAGCCCAACGGCTCTGTACTTTTTATTTGTAACCTGCGCCTGTCCAACCGATATGGTATTTAAATCAATCACGTTATCGAGCATTCTTACTTGTATACGAATGAGACGTTCTAAGACATTCGCCGGTACTGCTTTTGCCAGATTAATAGAAGATAAATTGCAAACTACGAAATCACCTGGTTTCCGAACTATCACGATATGGCCATCATCATTCCGGTATTCGTTCACAACCGTCGTTGCGGACATATTTTGAGCAATTTCTGTACAAAGATTACTGCAAAAAATAGATGTACGGCCTCTACCCATTACATGCTTATTTGGATTTTGTCTATTTACTTCATCACGATAGAACATATATGGAGTTCCTGTTTCTAATTGAGCAACCATGACCCGTGTCATGATATCCATGGCACGGTAGGTTTTGCGAGGTAGAAGTGGGTTACCTGCGGCCTCTTCATATTTTTCGGTAAAATATTTAACATCTGTTTCATCATAAAAGTCCTCAAGTCCAAGCAGGTTCCCCTGTTCATCCTTCCAGCCCATCATTTGTTTTACTTGATGGGGACAGAATGTATGCCATTGTCCTATACTTCTACCGTGTTCATCTTTCTCTTCCAACTTTTTCATAAAGAGGTCTGGTATGGAAACACCTGTGAAAATATCATGGGCTTTACGGCGTTCATCCCCATTATTTGTTTTCAAATCAAGAAACCCGTTCATAATATCTTTATGGAACAAATCAAGATACACAGCAATGGCCCCTTGACGTTGACCTAACTGATCAACACTGACAGCTGTATCATTTACTAATTTTATCCATGGAACCACACCAGATGAGTTTCCTTTAAATCTCTTAATATCGGAACCGAGGGCTCGAACTTTACCATAATAGATTCCAATTCCTCCGCCATCTTTACTTAACCGGGCAATATCCCAATTGTTTAAATAGATGCTGTCAAGTGAGTCGTCGACCGTATCAATAAAGCAAGAAGAAAGTTGCCCAAAGCTTTTCCCCGCATTCGCTAGAGTCGGTGTGGCAACAGTCATATATAAATGACTTAATGCCCAATATGCTTCCTTCACCAGGTGGATGCGTTTTGACTGCTTTTCATCCTTCATAATAGTCATTGCAATAATCATGAACCGTTCCTGCGGGAGTTCATAAACATTTCGATTATAATCTTGAGCAAGATAGCGATCCGCCAGTAAAAATAACCCTATGTAATTAAATAATAAATCTTGTTCTGGTCTTATCTCTTTTGCAAGCTGGTCGATTTCATCCTTACTATATACGTTTAAAAGATCACTAGAATAGATTCCTATATCTGTTAATTCTTTTATTAAGTTATAAAAGTCTCCATATTTTAGAGAACGTTCATATCCGCGACTTTTAGCAGCCTTTCCATAAAGTTCATTCAAATATAAACGGGCTGCAACGAATGTCCATTCCGGCTGGTCCATTGCAATTTGATTCACTGCATAAATTAAAGCTTGTTGGTTTGCTTCTAGCTCTGTTACATCAAGTTGGCCTAGACGTTCTCTAAGTTCCATTGTATTAATCTGATATTTTCCTGAAACTTGTTCAATAGATTCTAAAACGTAATTTAGTTCTGATTGCAGTTCCTCAATCATCATTTCATTTCCCCCTATAATAAAAAAATCCGCTCAACGGTAATTGAGCGGATGAAACGATAACATTACAAAAGGAAAAAAGAATAAACTCCAATGCCTCCTGTCGCCACCGTTCATCTTCTCAATCCCCGAAGAAGTTGAAACATCTTAAGAAAGACAGGTCTCCTGACTCATGCTTCTACCTACTTTGAACCCTTCCCATATAAGTACCTAATAGATTAGACAATCTTATACAGTGGTTTGTTCATTTCGTCAGCATTTACAGTTGCGGGGGCAGCTCTGGATTTACACCAGATTCCCTATTAAGCCACAATGGGCATCTTCTCTTAAGGCTAACACAATATATAGTTTGATTTTTAAAAATAAAAACAATATGTAGTGAATCAATGGTATTAATAATAGTATAGTCTCAATTATATTTCAAGTCTATTATTTTTTAAAATGAAACTAATTTGATTGAGTATCCGTATATGAAGAAAGACCAAATTGAAAAGAGGCATTTTTATGGGGAACATTTCTTTATTTACATTGATTATTGGGATAGCTGCTGCGCTTGTTCTAATCCCTATTTTTAAACATGACCAGGAAAGTAAAAAAGAGGGAAAAAAACTCAAAATCGGCGTGTTCATTGCACTTGTTTTGATTCTCATGATAACAGTGTTTGTATTCTATTATTTTACTAATTTTGATAGAAATTTCACTTCGGTATGGCCGTTAGCTATCATAATAACCGCTGCTGGCACCGTTCTTGCCAAAGGCACGGAAAGAATAGTCAAAGGAATTCTCTTCCTTGCAAGTCTCGGTCTTGGAATTTATTTCTTATCCGCTTTTATATTTAATGCTGATCAAAAATATGAAGTTGCCAAGATGGATGAAAAGGTAGAAATTCAAACTTTTGATGAGAAAGAAACACCTGCCAGTGTCCCACCGCAGTTTGCACGCAATAAAATGAAAAAAGCGTTTGGACAAGTGCCGAACACAAGCTACTATGAGCTTGGGAACCTGCAAATTCAAAAGCTGAACGATGACTATGTGTATATTGCCCCTGTCGAGTTTTCCGGGATTTTTAAATGGTGGAAAGGAAACAGTACACCTGGTTACTTTACCTTAAGTGCAACAGATTCTAGTGCTAATCCTAAATTCATCAAGTCAGAAATGATATTTACCCCTTCCTCTTTTTTTAATAGAAATATTGAGCGGCATATTCGCATGAAATATCCGAAGAAAATTTTCTTTGGCGATGTTCAATTAGAAATTGACGAGAATGGAAAACCCTTTTACATCCGTACTTATGGGGAGTTTATTTCCGCACGAAATGGGTTTACAGCTAAGGGTCTAGTCGTAGTCGATTCTAAGAATGGAGCAATGAAAGATTATCCACTAGCAGATGTCCCGGAATTTATCGATGGCGCAGTTTCGCCTGAAGCTGTTAGTTTGCAAAACAGCTATTACGGGAACCTTGTTCATGGATTTTGGAATAGTGTCTTCGGTAAATCTGACGTGAAACTCCCATCGGATGAAGGCACTGAGTCAAATGTTAGCCCTATCTTTGATGAAAATGGACAGATGTACTATTTTACAGATTTCACAAGTCCTAAAGAAGGCGTCGATTCCATGCTCGGGTACTCGCTGACCAACTCAAGGACAGGAAAAGCAACATTCTATACCGGAAATCCAGAGCAACCTTATATGGATTCACAAGGGGCCTTGCAGATCATTGAAAAGAAATTTATTGAAAAGAAATGGCTCGGCCAAATGCCGATTCTTTACAATTTTTATGGTGAAGCCAGTTGGTTAACACCTGTTTTAGACTCAAATGGTTTTCTGCAAAATTACTTCATCGTTTCTGCAGCGAACCCAGAGATTTCAGTATACGCCAGCACCCCAAATGAGGCCCTTAAGCAATATAAAACCGCCTTACAAAGGGGCAAAGGTACGGTAGACGGAATCTCAAAAGCACAAGAAAAACAAATTGGCGGTACAGTGATGAGAGTCTATAAGGAGAAAAACGGAGATTTCACCATTGTCTCATTCTTATTAAACAACCGCCAAAACTTTATCATTTCTTCGGAAAAAGCTCCACTCGCTATCTACCTAAAAGAAGGAGATAAAGTAAACATCATCTACTTCGACACCGGCGAAGACTTCCTTCCTGCCAAAGAGTTAGCAATCGAAGCCCTACAATAGGGAAACAAAAATAGGGTGTCAGGCACCAATTAGAGCCTGACACCCTATTTCTCTTTACTGAACCTTTTGAATACGATTCTGAATGCGATAAGTGAATGGTTTAGGCTGGGCTGAGATAAAGTTTACTAACGCATCCAGGTCATTAGGACCGATTTCTTTATTTTGGGCTTGAATGAATACGGTAAATCCGTCACCGCCGCCAGAAAGGAAAATATTCGCTGTCACTGAATAAGATTTATTTGCATCGATCTCTGTGCCATCTGGCAATTTAATACTCACAATCCTTTGTCCGATTGGTTTACTCGCATCCCAAGAATACGTTAACCCAGAGATTTGCAGCATGTTCGTCTTAGTTGCAGTCCATTGCTGGTTAAGCAAGTCACGAATCTGCTGTCCTGTCATCGTCATTTTGACAAGGTCATTATTAAAAGGCTGTACGGTGTAAATTTCTCCCCAAGTAATCTCACCTGGATCAATGTCAGCTCGAATTCCGCCAGGATTCATAAACGAGAATTCCGTTTTTAGGGCATTTCTTTGTGCATCGGCAATAAAACTCCCAAGAACGGACTCTCCATTTTCATTTTGTTTAGCGGTCAAACTTTCAGCTGTAGAGCCGACCACACGATTGACGATGGGTTCCACTTTTGCTTCGTAGCCCTCAATCATTTGTTTAATCTCTGGATCTGGTTTCATCCCTTCTTGGAAGGTAGTTACAATCTCTGCCGTTTTTGAGACGATTTCCTTTGTTTTTGGATCAATCTCAATATCCACATCTGAAAAAGCAGTGCCATAAGAATAGGATTGAACCACTAACTTATTATCGATCGTTGCGTTCATATGAGCGTGATTATGGCCGCCAAAAATGATATCCACTTCATCGTCGACACGATTAGCAATATCAACCAGCTGTCCTGTTGGATTTTCTCCATTTGGACCTGATGTACCTGGGTTATGGGCTAAAACAACGATCGACCTTACCCCTTGTTTTTTCAATTCTGCTACATTCTTGTTAATGGCTTCTACCTCATCGGTGAATTTTAATCCGGCTACCCCACTTGGGACAACTACCGTCGGCGTCTCGGTTGTCACAACACCGATAAAGCCAATCGGCATTCCATTTACTTTGATAATTTGGTAAGGAGGCAGGATCGTTTTTCCTGTTTTTTCATCTATTACATTCGCTACAATCCATGGAAAATTTGAACCTGCAAAATTGCCAGTTTTCGGGTGTGTCCCACCCTTAATCAGGCGGAGCAGTTCATTAACCCCTTCATCAAATTCATGATTACCAACAGTTCCGATATCAAATCCAAGTTTGTTCAAGATTTCAATCGTCGGTTCATCCTGTAATAGGGCAGAAACTGGCGGGCTGGCTCCAACCATGTCTCCATTTTGAATCAACAGTGTATTTTTGTTTTCTGCTTCACGCTGTTTTAAATAAGCGGCTAGATAATCTACCCGGCCCGCTGGTTTTCCATTAACATTCCGGGTAACATTTAACTGCCCGTGCAGGTCATTAATTCCTAATAATTGAATCGGAATGAAACGATTATTCGTTGCAGGAGCTTTTTTCTTTTTAGGATTTTTCGTTTCCGGACGATTAGATTTGTGACCATGATAGCTTTCCGATAAGCCTTGACCTTTTGCTTCCGTTGGCTTTTGTCTGCTTGCCTCTACAGACTGGGTTTGACGCATCGTTTGATCTGGGTGTTCTGACTCTTTAAGGCCTATAGCTGCAACACTTAGATTTTCAAACCCTCCGAATAATATAACGAGAGTTAATGATATAAATGCTTTCTTAAACCAATCCATGCAAATCCTCCTACTAATTTATAAATGAACCATGGTATTTTTTGTTTTCAATGGAAGCAATATACATATCTCTAGATCATAAATAGAAAAAGCCCGCTATTTTGTCTTCAACTTCACCGTTGAAGACAAAATAGCGGGCTTTTTAAAACATACTTTTAATCGTTAAACCACCAATATTTCTGATAGTTTTTTTGCGTAGTCGATGACAAATTTTTCAATTTTCTTTGTATCGTCTGGGTGAAACATATGCCCAGAATTCTCATACCAAACCAATTCTTTTCCATGCGGGGCATCGAGTTTATTAAAATATTGCTCAACAGGTCTTCCGTCAACATGAACATCTTTTGCCCCGTGTAAAAAGGCCAGAGGGACTTCTAACCTTTTTGTTTTTTTAAAATCAACCTGTGCAAAATCCTCCACTAATTCTTGGGTATAGGTTAATTTGTAAGAACTATAAAGTGTATGGAAGATTTCTTTCATAGAGTATTCTGAGCTATTTAAGAAAAGTTTTAAACTGCCAAGCATCCCTGGATGCTTCACTGTTTCACTTTCATAAACCATCGAATTATATTTTATCAGGGGCCTGCGAAAATCGGTCCATTGTTTCAATAACAGATATGGCGGGCGGCCTAGTTTTTCTAATTTCTTAAGTGTTTTCCCATCCTTGGCTTTCTCGGCTTTAGCTCTTAGCCATTCAAAACAAATCTGATCATTTTCCTGCCAATTAATAATTTGCGATATGCCGAAATAAGCATGAAGTTTTTCTGGGTATCTGGATGCGATTGATAAACCGATTATCGTTCCCCAAGAATGACCTGCTAAATATACCTTTTCTTTCTTAAAACGACTTCTTAAGATATCGATTAAATCATGGCAATCATAAATATATTGTTCGACCCGAAAAGACTCTTTGGGTGTATTGGTAAGATAGGTTTTCCCTGCTCCCCGTTGGTCCCAAAACACTACCACAAAATGTTTAACAAGCTCCTTTGTAGAAATGGAAACAGCATAATCCTGACCTCGTGAAACAACGCCCGGAACCGGCATACAGGGGCCGCCATGAATAAATAACAACAAGGGCTTTGTTACATCATTGCCCTGGATCAGAACAGAGTGCTCTACTCCACCCAGGTTTATCTTATCAACCAAATCAATACCTTCATCAGCAATCGTAAACTCTCGCTTCGAAAACAACCCCAAAATTCAAGCCCCCCCTCTTAACTTGTAGTAAACTGCACTTGTTATCAGACACCATGTTAATGTTTCAGAATCAGAGCTTGGAAAGCTGCTGATGTCCTTACTTCAATGGTTAATGAGCCTTTTTTGTAGATGGATTTGATGAGAAATGGTGCGCCTGTTGTGTTCTGAAATTTGAAGTCTGGTCCGCCATAGGAGACGGTGGCATCTCTGCCAGCAGGGACATAACCAACTGACAAGGAATGGTGATGTTTTTCAATATAACTAACCCCCAATTGGTCCACTGAATTAAATAAAGTGGAGGAAGTCTGACAAATCCCACCGCCAATTCCGTCGACTAGTTTTTTATTCACAATTTCCTTTGCTTTTTGATATCCGTGTGCGGCATCACTTGGCCCAACTGTCGTGTTAAAGGAGAAAATATCCCCGGCGCCAACAATGACATTATCGATCGCATCTGCTGACAGTTTAATATTTTTTGATCGGCCCACTACCCCACTGTTAAATCTGGTGGTATAGGTTGCAACGACCACTTCTCCTAATCGCTTCACATCTTCTGGTTTATACCCGCTCTCGGTCACATAAAGAGGCAGTTCCACATCGCCTCCCGCTGCTGATGCAGTTAACACCTTTTCAACCAACTCGGATTCTTCTAAAATAATTCTTGGTTTCCCTTTTATGATTTGACCGTTTGTGTCGATCTTATCGAGGACCATTCGTTGGTCATAGCCAGGGTTAGTTTTCGTTCCTCTTGCCAACTCCTTTGCCCACTTCTCTATTTCCTTTTTATATGCATCGTTATTAGTTCCAAATCCCAGGTCAACTGGCAGAAAGCTTTTGATAATCGATTTCGTATTGGGGTCAATAACATTGACCGTAATGGGTTTAGGTTCTTCTTCCTTTTGAGATTCTCCTTGCGGTGTTTGGATTGGATTTTGCTTTGGTGCCGTAACTTTTTCTTCCACCGCCTTTTCTTTCACGGATGTTTCTGTACAACCGGCCAATCCTAAAAAACTACAACTGATTAAAACTGTAATGAACCACGAGCGTTTTTTCATTTCCCCAACCTCTTATCCTATATTTTCATGTATGATCTTGGACTTCCAAATGAAGTCCATTCATTCTCCGATTTTATTCGCGGCAACATGTCAATATGATTGATAAGTGTTTTTAAATGTAAAAAAGCCCCTTAATTAGGAGCTTATTAACTAAATATAATGTTTTTTCTATATATCTGCGGTTTATCTTATATTACTTTTCACTATAGGATGAATCACTTTTGGTTCAGAAAAAGTAAGTTCCTGTTTCTTATAGGCATGCCAATAGGCCATAGCAATAAATATCGATCCGCCCACCGCATTTCCAAGAAAAACAGGGATAAAATTTTCTATATAGGCTAACCAGGTAAAATGTCCTGCAAATATCGCGGCAGGAATCACAAACATATTAGCTACCACGTGTTGAAAACCAATCGCGACAAAAGCCATCGTCGGAAACCAAATACCGGTAATTTTTCCGACCATATCATTGGCACCATATGAAAGCCATACAGCCGCAGCAACGAGCCAATTACAGCCTATCCCCGAAATGAAGGCTTGGAGAAAATTGGCTTCTAATTTATGGTCAGCGATACTAATGGTTTTTTCCAAAAATGGTCCTGTTTCCGTGAGTCCAACCAAATGTCCAAAAAAGTAAGCCACAAAAATGGCCCCGACAAAGTTACTAACCGTAACTAGGAACCAATTATAAATAACCTGCCTGGTGCTAATCTTGTTTGCCATCCTAGCTATTGGAACTGCCATCATATTTCCTGTTAAAAGTTCTCCACCTGCTAGTAAAGTAAGGACAAGACCAATTGGAAAGACAGAGGCACCAATCAAGCTGCTTAACCCTTCTATATTTCCTGTGAGAGTTGCTGTCACACGGATGAAAAGTAAATAACCTAACGCAATGAAGGCACCTGCTTCAAAACCCAATATCAAAGTTTGTACTAGAGGGTAATTTGACTTTTTCACTCCATTCTCAATGGTAATTTCCATAATTTTTTCGGGTTTACTGTATCCCATCAAAAGGACTCCTTTTTAAATAAACTAGACTCTTTGATATTGTGAAATATTTAACATAATTTATTTTATAACAAATTCTTCTAAAATCCTGTGAATATTTCTTTAACTATTTTATAGCGCTTACATACTCTTCTTTTTTATTCAAATTTACTTACTTCCAACATTTAAAGATGTATACTGATACCAAAGAATGAATTAAGAATGGAGATTTTACAATGGATAAGAAAATCATTTATTGGAGTCTGTTTGTTCAGGGTCCATGGGAAATGTACCTTGCAGCTACATCAGAAGGGCTTTGTTATGTTGGGTCAGACCATAAGGGCATTGAGGAGTTAATGGACTGGGTGCAGAAAAAATTCCCTCAGCACCAATTGGAACAAAATGATCATCAGATGAAAGTATATGCTGCACAATTCGCTGAATATTTTCAAGGAAACAGGACGAAGTTTACTTTTCCAACCGATTTTTATGGAACTCCTTTTCAACAATCTGTTTGGAACGCATTAAATGAAATTCCTTACGGGTCTACACATACGTACTCGGAAATTGCTGAAATCCTCCAAAAACCAAAATCGGTTCGTGCTGTAGCCTCTGCAATTGGGGCCAATCCAATTTTAATCACTGTTCCATGTCATCGTGTGATTGGAAAGAATGGTAAGCTCACTGGTTTTCGGGGTGGTTTGGAGATGAAAGAAAAGCTGTTGGATTTGGAAAAATTGCCTTCCTACACAAAATGATAAAAAAGATTGGCTCGAAGTAATCTTCGAGCCATTCTTTTCAAATAGTATTTTGTTCATATTGCTATTTTATATAAGATTTTGATACATACCCTGTCGTTTTACCATATTTGATTTTATACCATGACCGGGTTGTAGAAACAATTTTTACTGTTTGATTTTTCTTTAACGACCCAATCACTCTGCCTTTGGTTGAAGCTGAAGTACGGACATTCAGCCGAGACACAGTCACTTTACCCGTTTTCGTTTTGACAACTTTATTAACTACAAAACTAGTTGTCACGGTCGAACGGTTTTTACTTGTGTCCGTCGCGGACATTACGACCGAATATTTCCCATTACCTAGTGAATTGGTATTGTAATCCTGATTAATGGTTCCTGCTTTTGTTTGGATATCTTTTTTCAAATAACTTAGGATTTTACCAGAGCTGTTTTTAATATAAACTGTCACCTTAGCGGTTTCGTTAGTTTTAAAAGTAATGTGGGCTTTATTTTTTTTGTTATCAATGCTTGCCTTGACACTGCTGAATTTAGGTGCAGTCTTGTCTTTTTTTACTTCAAAAGATGGCAACGTTGACGATCTGTTATTACTTAAATCGACGGTAATAATTCCTGCATAATATTTTCCGTTAGCTAAAGAATAACTGTTATATTCTTTGGAAATTGATCCTGCTTCAGTAAGGGCATCTTTTAATAAGTAGGTGAAAATCTTGCCTTTACTGTCCTTCAGATAAACCGTTACCTTAGCTTTTTCGTTCGTCTTAAATCTGATTAGTGTTTTATTTTTTGTATAATCAACATTTACTTTGACCTCACTAATCGTGGGAGCTGTTTGATCTTTGATTGGTGTCAATGGAGTTTCGACTGTCGGTTCTACTGCTGCTTGTTCTTCAGTTCCACCTGTAGTAGATTGTTCCGATGAATCTGATTCTGGTTGCACATCTTCAATTCCACCAGTAGTTGTTTGCTCCGTTGAATCTGGTTGCACTTGTTCATTTGTACTTGGCGTTGTTTGTTCTGTTTGTTCAACTGGAACTTCAATGACAGGCACTGGTCTGTCACCATATTCTTTTACAAGTGCTGCACCAACATAATAAAAGCCAAGAATCTCATTGTATTTTTGCCCAGCATTAGCTCGGTTCTGTGCACCCCATTGACTTAGACCAACGCCATGACCATCACCAAGTCCTGACACTGTAATTGTTTCTGCAGTTTCTGCAATGGTTGAAACAAGATAACTCAACATCATCCGATTGCCGACCATTGCACGAATTTGTGATGCAGCGACATTTTTGTATTCTAATTTTTGAGGAATATATGCGCCATTTTCGTCAATTCTATCTTTTGTTAAAAATTCAACCGATATATTCCCTTTGGAAACACGACCGCCTGATGTTGGAGTGTGTAAGCTTAAAACTGGAATAGCCGTTATCTTTATTTCTTTTCCAGCATAACCATGAGTGGACATCCATGCTTTTATTGTATCGATAATGGTTGTATCTTTTTCCTTCATTTGACTCCATGTCAAACCAGTAGGATTAAATTGTTGTTTACTAACAGAAAATTTCCAAGCAGTTTTTGCATCAAACTGATCCTCTTTAATGGGTAAATATGAGAGAGGTGAGGAGCCCCAGACATTGGCGTTTGATTCTGTTTTCCCACCATTACTTGCAGAGAAAACAGCACTAATGAGCCGGCCGTTTACCTTTAGGACTTCCCCTTTTGTCTCATCCACTGCAGCAGTACTATTGGGATTCCAAGTATAACCACCATATACTTGATAATTAATCGTATCATCAATCGTCACCGATTTATAGGAGAGTGCATAGGTTCTAGCAGCCACCGCTTGCGTTTTTAGGGCTTCACGGTTCCAACTTGCATACATTTCTGAAGGGACAACACCTTTTAAATAATCTTCCATATAAATCTCGTTAATTGGACGAACATACTTTGAATTTTCAGGGACAAATTGAAATGAACCTAAATAATTCCGATTATTGATAGATAAATAATCGGTTTCGCTTGATGGCAATAAATTTACATTTTCTGCGCTATATAAAGTTATGGTTCCGTCAATTAATGTTATTTTATTATTATCATATTTTACGAGATACGACTTTCCTGAGGTTAATCTGACAGTTGAATCCTCAATGAAATAAGCACCTGCTGGTTTTATTGTAATCTCTGATTTATTCCCGAGATAATTAACCAATTTCACTTTAATCTTTGGTTCTATACTTTCGGCTGACATATTTATATTCAGTAAGTTAAATAATAATAAAAAAGCTAGAAAACCTGCAATCAATCTTATCACTAACATTCTCCATTCATATGATGATGATCACTATTTATCATAATCATACTTTATGAATCTATTAATCAACAACATGATAATACTGGTAAGTATTAAGTCCTATTAATAGAAAAATAATAGAAAAAAACTCACCTAAATGGTGAGTTTAGCGAACAGTAATTTGAATCCATTTAGCACCAGAACTGGTTGAAATTTGATACCACCCATCCCCTCGGTCAACGAATACCTTCACTTTTCGAGGAGTGATTTTTCCACTCGTCTTGGCGGAAGCAGACGGCTTGCTATATAGTTTTGCCACCTTAGGTACTTGCAGATATTTCAATGGTTTGGGATTAATATAAACCCATTTCGCCCCCAATGTGGTATTAATGAGGTACCATCCATTTTCGCTTTTTTTCATAACCTTTACTGTTTGCGGAACAATTGATCTGGTTTGCTTCAATGAAATGGTTGGCTGGTCATACAAATTAACATCATAATTAATCTTTAGACTTGATATGATCGGCATATAAGGAAGCAGAGTGAGGTTTTTAGTTCCTCTCTTTATCCACCCATATCCTTTTCCATATTTTATTTTATACCAATCACCCGATTTTGCGGCGATTTCAACATTTTCCTTTAAAAGTACTTTTCCTATTTTAGGTGCCGCATTATATGGGAAGTTTTTTACATCAAGTCCAGTTTTGTAAGTAATCTTTCCTTTTACTAGATATGTAGTTTGTACAGGCGACGGAACCTTAGCAGTAACTTTTGGAACGGTGGTAGTGATTAGTTCATGATGTACGCCGTCCCTGCTTGTACTAATAAATTTTAGCCCAGCTTGCTTTGCTACTTTTAAGAGAGAAGCACTTACGTAGTGTAATCCATTTAACGGCTTTCCGTTTTTATCTGTGATAATGGCATCAAATGCGATACCTCTTGTATGAGGGGCTTTTTTACTAGGCTTTGCAACCAATGGTCCCAATTCATGCTTGCTTCTTTCAGAGCGTTTACACTTTGACGAAACTCCTGTAACAATTTCATAAAAGTGCCTTTGATATTGATAGGGACGATAGGCGGAATTATATTTAATCTTCCAGCCCTTCGCTTTCAGCAATTTTTCATATTTTATTTTTGCTGAAAGTAGATTGGGATGAACATTCTCCCAAATCACCATTTCACCTTGATCCATTCTAAGTGCAACTGGATCTGTAATGGGGGTTATGCCTTTACATGTTGCAGCGAGGACTTTTTCACTTGGAATAATCAATGGGAAAATTAGTGCTAATACCATAACATGAATAAAAATTTTGACAAAAAATCTCATTTCTCCTCCTCATAAATTATAATCTAGTTAAATAGGACTATATTATTATATCAAAATTTACATAATAATCTATAATTTCACAAGGAAAAAATCCCCATTAAATAATTCTTGCGATATGTTTTACGACAAAATTCTACATACATCGAGTCTAGTCAGCAATTACGACGAAAATGTGATATAATAAATTAACATACTGGAATTTCAGATGACCGTATAGGAATAACAGAGAGGGTGTTTTCATGGAAGATTTTATCGAAACAGTTTATTTCTTAGAAAATCCTGAAAAGAATATTATTAAATTCGCAACTGGCACCCAGCTGCGCTATGAGGACGTTATTAAAGAGGTTTTTGGCGTGGCGTGTATTAATGATTTGCATATGATGCTTCAATACAATAAGAGCTTTCAGACAAGCATTTGTAACAGCCATGGGATTAGTGAAAAGAAGTTAACTCTTGATAAAATCCTTCGTGTAGCTTCAAAACTTGACATGCTTCGTCTGAAGAAGCAATTAATGGATCAAAAGTGTAACAGCATGGATGAAACTGTTCAAGATGGTGATACTCCAATTGACCGCCCATTCGATGCAACAATTAAACTTCAAGAAGGACTTTTCCAATGGGATGACAGCAATTTTTCATATAACGCAGTGAAGCCTGGTGCCTGACACCTTTGTGGTAAAAAAAATAACTAACAAAGGCTAGGTGCCTTTTTTTTCCTAGCAGACCTGTTTCCTTCAACAATTCCTATACTATAAAGACCTCCCATCTGTTTTGATGGGAGGTTTTCATTTCCTTAATGAATCCTGAATGCGCTTAAATTGATTACCGTCTTTTTTTCTTGTCAGACTTAGTCAGTCTTCCTAATAAAAATGCCCCTGCAGCAACACCAAGCACGGTATTCGTTTTTTTGTTAAAGACTTGCTTCGCGACAAGATTTAAGTTCTGAGGGCGTTCGGCAAGACGTCTCATGAAATATCCGTACCAATCATTACCGAAAGGAACGTACGTACAGAAGTTATAACCTTCACTAGCCAGCTCCAGCTGCATGTCTTTTCTGAACCCATAAAGCATTTGGAATTCAAATTTGTCATTCGGGATATCATGCTTCTTTACAAATTCCTTCACATGATTAATAATGCGATGATCATGTGTTGCAATCGAAGTGAATTTCCCATTTAACAGATGCCATTCGGCAATCTTAATAAAGTTCTCATCAATATCTTTTTTATCTTGATAAGCGATTTCTGCTGACTCTTTATAAGCACCTTTTACTAGACGAATGCGGAAATTTTGATATCTTTCAAGGTATTCTTGCGCCTTGTGGAAGTAGGATTGAATCACTGTACCGACATTATTGTATTCCAACGATAGGTCGTCCAATAAATTAAAGGTTGGTTGTAAGTGTTTGAAGTCCTCCATATCAATATTGACAAAAATATCATATTGATGTGCTTTATCAACGATTTCTCTTACATTATTTAAACAGAATTGATAATCAATATCTAAACCTACTTGCGTTGGTTTTAAGGAGATATGTGCATCCACTTTATGCTCTTGAATCGCATCGATGACGTTTAGAATTTGTTCTTTTGCTTGGGTTGCCTCTTCTTCTTTAAAAACAAATTCACCTAAGTTATCAACCGTACATGAAATTCCATGAGCATTCAGCTCTTTAATACTTTGAATTACTTCAGGTATATTGGTACCAGCTACGACACTTTGTGCCCCTAGTTTTAAGCCATATTTTTTAGCTGTACTATTTAAAAATTGATTTTGTGATAAGCCCATAAAAATGTCTTTCAACATAGCGATTACCCCTTGCTGTTATTTTTACCATCATTATAGCATACGCTTTCATTAATATTTATTTTGCGAATTTTCCAACTTAAACGTCACGGTTGAAATGAAAAATGTTTAACAAAATATTCGTGGCCCTTTCCGCTGTCACCCAGTAAATTAGAGCGCCAGGTAAAAATACAAGCGGAAAATTACGGAGGTCATTTGGATTTTCAATGGCAAAATCGAGGTTTCCTTCTTTTAACTGTTTTGCTACATCGTCAATCAAAGCCAGGTCGTTAACTGTGCGTGACCTCGCTTCCTTCATTACTTCCAATAAATTTTGCGAAAGCTGTGGAAAGCTTGGGAGCCAGCCTAAGCGTGCTGACACCGCATTAAAATCTTCCTTTCCATCTTGGTCTTTTATCCTCTTAACAGGAACTCCACGCTTGTTCGTTCCGCCCTCTACTTTTGCAAAATAAGGGAATTCGATCAGTGCAACATCATCTTTTTCATCAAAAAACTAAGCAACGGACTAATTTCCGAGCCATCTTCTGCTGTCATATCTAAACTCCACTTTTTTCCTTCATCCCAGTGAAACCCTTGGCTTCCATTTGGGATCACAAAATTTTTGAGATTTTCATCCCAAACGACGGTTTTCCACTCGGCTAATTTTTCATCTTGTGAAATATCAGAGGCCCGCAGAAAACGATCGGAGCGAAAACCGCCATCCTTTTTCGTTAACAGGACAAGATAGGGCAAATCCGTGTATTTCTTAGCATAATCGAAAAAATACGGTGTTTGCTTATCTACATAAAATTCTTTTAAAATATCATGGGTCATGGCCATGGCAAGTGCTCCATCCGTCCCCGTCTTGGCAGGTAGCCACATATCTGCAAATTTTTCATATTCTGCATAGTCCTGACTTACGCCTACTACTTTTGTCACGTTATAGCGCAATTCCACCATAAAATGGGTATCGGGAGTTCTCGTTTGTGGAATATTTGTCCCCTAGATGATGAAGTATTTCGTGTTATACCAATCACCACTTTCAGGAACATCCGTCTGGTCACCCCATACTTGAGGTGAAGCTGGAGGAAGATCGGCATACCAATCATAAAGACTTAAAATCGTCCCGCCAATTAATGATAGATCGCATGAGGTGATGATCACGAGTTAACTGGATCACTGTGGTCACCATATCTGGATTTGCTTCAATAATATCCTTATATAGCCCATCCTCTTCCGCCTCAGCATGTTTCAATGTACGGGATTCCCAATGTTCGATCGTAACTTCTATTACCTGTAATGCCTTTTCCTTGTCACCATCTTCAAGGAATTTCTGAAATAACATTCGTAACTCGATTGCTTCGTTTAGTGCGGCTTCATGAATGGACGAGTGCGCATCTTTTTTTCTTAAACTAGGACCTGACAATGTCACGTCACTCCTTTCCTATTCCATACATTAGCAGAATACTAAAAATGGAAATCATTATAATCTTTTCCATATAACCTACCTATAAACAAAAAAAGAGGGTGTAGCAAAAAAAGGTGTCTGGCACGTGATGAAAGAATTGATATTATCCCTATATATTTGTTATAATGAGGTGGTTGTAACATTATTGAGGAGGAACATTTTTTTATGTCAATCGAGGTAGGTACTAAGGTACAAGGTAAAGTAACAGGCATCACTAGTTTTGGGGCATTCGTAGAATTGCCTGGTGGCACAACAGGGTTAGTTCATATCAGTGAGGTAGCTGACAGCTATGTAAAAGACGTTAATGACCATTTAAAAGTTGGCGACCAAATTGAAGTTAAAGTAATTAGTGAGAAGGACGGAAAGACTGCCTTGTCCATCAAAAAAGCTATAGATAAGCCCGAAGGACAAACCTCATCTTATTCCCAACGTCCACCGCGCCAGGGAAGAGTAGATAACCGTTCTAAAGATTTCCGTGCAAAGAGTAATTTTAAACCAAAGGAAAATTTCGAAGATAAAATTGCGAAGTTTTTAAAGTCTAGTGAAGAAAATCTATCTACCTTAAAACGCAGCACTGAAACAAAACGGGGCGGCAGAGGCGGAAGACGCGGATAACTTTATCGTTTATTAATACATCAATATATAGTGAAAGGCAAACGTGTTAAGACATGTTTGCCTTTTTTAATTGCTTCAATCCTTAATTGAAACAAAAAAAAAGACAGGGCTCTCCTGTCTTTTTTCATTTAATTAATCGTGAAAATTAGTACCATCTGTCGTAGCTTTGATGATGCCAGCGCGAATCACATAATCACCGAAGTGCTCGCCATCTTCTCGTTCAGTCGCATAACGAGAAAGTAAAACTCGAAGCTCACTTAAAATTGCTTCTTCGCCGATGTTCTCTCTGTACATTTTGCTTAAGCGGCTGCCATCATGAGCGGCACCAAGATACATATTGTATTTACCTGGTGCTTTCCCGATAAACCCAATTTCCCCAAGTGCATGTCGGGCACAGCCATTCGGACAACCCGTCATTCGGATGGTAATTTCCTTGTCGCGGAGACCATTTTCATCGACAATGTTTTCAATTTTATTAATTAACGTTGGTAAATAGCGCTCTGCCTCTGCCATTGCTAAACCGCATGTAGGAAGAGCTACACATGCCATTGAGCTACGGCGCAATGCTGTATAATGCTCACCATCAGTTAAACCATATTGCTCAATAAGTTCGTTAATTTTTTTCTTATTCTGCGTGGAGACATTAGCGATAATTACGTTTTGATTTCCCGTTAGGTGGAAATCACCAGTATGGATTTTGGCAATTTCACGCAACCCTGTCTTAAGCTTGTAATCATTAAAGTCAGCGACACGACCATTCTCAATAAACAGAGTAAAATGCCATTTTCCCTTAACGCCCTTAACCCATCCATAACGATCTCCGTTATGGTCAAACTGGTATGGCTTTGCTTCATCTAAACTCCAACCAAGACGATGTTCCAATTCAGCTTTAACATTTTCTAGACCAAGTCGATCGACTGTGTACTTGAAACGAGCATTTTTTCGGACGGAACGGTTACCGTAGTCCCTTTGAATGGTAATTGTTTTTTCAGCAATATCGTATAATTGATCAGGTTTACAGAAACCAATAACCTTTGCAAGTTGAGGATAAGTTGCTGTGTCTCCGTGCGACATTCCCATTCCGCCGCCAATCGCCACGTTAAACCCAATTAATTTTCCATCCTCTACAATCGCAATAAAACCAAGGTCCTGTGAAAAAACATCAATATCATTACCAGGTGGCACAGCAATTCCGATTTTAAACTTCCGAGGTAAGTAAAGTGGACCATACATTGGTTCAACTTCTTCAATTTCAGGTGTTCCGGCTACTTTTTCTTCGTCCAGCCAAATTTCGTGATACGCTCTTGTGCGTGGCAGTAAATCGTTGCTCAATTTTTTCGACCATTCATATACTTCGGCATGGATCTCAGATTGGTACGGATTCGAAGAACACATAACGTTTCGGTTCACGTCACCGCAAGCCGCAATGGTGTCCATTAATGCATTATGAATTCCCTGAATCGTACTTTTCATATTCCATTTTAATATCCCATGCATTTGGAACGTTTCACGGGTAGTCAGTTTCAAAGTTCCATTACCATATTTATCAGCCAAGTCATCCATTACGAGCCATTGATTAGGTGAAGCAACCCCGCCAGGAAGTCGAACGCGAAGCATAAACTGGTACGCTGGCTCAAGTTTTTGTTTGGCACGTTCATTACGGAGGTCCCGATCATCCTGTAAGTAGCTGCCATGATGTTTCATTAAACGGTTATCATCATCAGGAATTCCGGCACTAATCCGGTCTAGCATTACTTCTTTAAGTGTCCCGCGTAAATAATTACTTCTTTCTTTAATACCTTCCACATCACTAGGAGGGCCTTCAGGCGCTTTTAATATTTGATTAACCATGGTGAAACTCCTTTCTATCCCAAATCAGTATACGTCACGCTGATAACGTTTTTGCTGCTGCATTTCGGCTACATATTCTTCCGCTTTTTCACGGCTCATGCCGCCTTCTTTTTCAATAATGTCAATTAACGTATTATGAACATCATGGGCCATATGTTTTTCATCCCCACAAATGTACAAATGAGCACCGTCTTCAAGCCATTCAAACAATTCTTTACTGTTTTCAAGCATACGGTGTTGGACATACACTTTTTCAGCTGTATCACGTGAAAAGGCTACATCCAATTTAGACAATACGCCGTCTTTCAGCCATTTTTGCCATTCTGTTTGATATAGGAAATCCGTCACAAAATGCTGATCTCCGAAAAATAACCATGATTTTCCTTCAGCGCCTATTTCTTCACGCTCTTGCATAAAGGAACGGAATGGTGCTGCACCAGTCCCTGGTCCAACCATGATGATTGGGGCATCTGGGTTATTTGGCAGCTTGAAGTTTTCATTATGTTGGATATACACTGGCACGGTATCGCCTGGCTGCAAACGTTCCGCTGTCTGGATGGAACAAACACCGTTTCGTTTCCGGCCGTGTGCCTCATAACGGACTGCACCGATAGTCAAATGGACTTCATCTGGGTTTGCCGTTAAGCTGCTCGAAATCGAATACAGTCGAGATGGCATTTTCCGAAGTATGGAGACAAAGTCTTGTGCCGATCCAATCCAAGGAGTAAAATCCTTGACTAAGTCAAGCAAGTCACGTCCATCTAAATAAGACTTTAATTTCTCTTCATTACCTGGTGAGAGCAGTTCCTGTAAATTTTCATTTGCAGTAAGGCGAGCTGCCTTCTCGATCAACGGTTTCGTTAACGTCGTAATTTCAAAGTGTGTGATAAGTGCTTCTTTAAGCGGGAGAATTTCTCCTTTTTTATTCACAGTTACCTGCTGTTCTGGGTCCCAGTTCATTTCCTCCAATAGCGAGGTAACGAGCGCGGGATCATTCTCTGGATAAATGCCAAGACTATCTCCTGGTTCAAAGGTGAGTCCAGATCCTTCAAGCGACAACTCGAGGTGGTGTGTTTCTTTTTTTGAGCCGCGTCCGTTCAGATTGATATTTTCTAGTACTTCTGCTCTAAACGGATTTGATCTTGAATACGTTGATTCTACTGCCTGAGATACCAGTTCCTGGACTGGTACTTGGCTGCCGGCGTCTGCTTCTTTTAAATTACTTAGCACACCTGCAAGCCATTCTGATGCTGGTTCATCGTAATCAAGGTCACAGTCAAAACGTGGGTAAAGCCTTGTACCGCCCAGTTCTTCCAAGCGTGCATCAAAGTCTTTTCCTGTTTGACAGAAGAATTCATACGAACTGTCACCCAGTGCCAAAACCGAGAAGCGAAGATGATCAAGTTTCGGAGCACGTTTTCCATGCAGAAACTCATGAAAGGCCATGGCATTATCTGGCGGAGTGCCTTCTCCATGGGTACTAGCGACGATCAGCAGATTTTCAACCTTTTTCAAATTGTTAGGTTTAAAATCACTCATTGATAAGACAGTCACTTGGAAACCAGCTGCCTCTAGATTCTTGCCCGCTTTCTTAGCAAGACCCTGAGCGTTACCTGACTGTGAACCAAAAAGGATCGTTACATCTTTTGAAACGACCGGAGCTGTGACTGCTCCAGGTAGTTCAGACCCTTGGACATTTCCAGAACCCGAAATCGAAGAAAATTGGGCTGCTGCCAAGAAACCGCTCAACCAGACTTTTTGTGATTCTGTCAACGTAGGCAGTATCCGGTTTAGGAGTTCTGCTTGCTCCTGATTAAAAGGACTATTCAATACTTGAAGTTGCACTAAAATCCACCTCACAAAGGATTATTAACTGATTGTGATCATTTATTTATCATGACTTGTCATAAAAATTCTTACAGTACACAATTTTCAGTCAAAAAATGATTAATATAATAATAGTTTTACTATTCCTATAAGTCAAGTCGGTTTTAATGATTTAAATCATTAAAATCTGTTAAAATTTTGGTTTTTTTTAAGTGGATGCATGTTAACTACAACATTTAAATAAATATATGGCGCAATGTAACAGCATATCGCGACACTTTTCCAATGCTTTGGCTATTTGTCACGTCACACAGTCCTCATTGCGCCAGATTTTTAGGAATTGTTATCTATTTCTTCTGTTTCGGTTACGTAAAAACGTCGGAATGTCAAGAGAATCCTCTGAATCCTGTCCATAGTTTCCATAGTCATGCGCAGGCTCTTCATGATTCACTTGTACTTGTTTCGGCTGGGATTGTACCTGACTTCTTGATGGTCCTTCCTTTTGAATAGGAGAAGAGGGCCTATTGGTTCGTGCCTGTTTATCAACAAAACCAGTAGCAATTACCGTGATCATGATTTCATTTTTAAAATTTTCGTTAATAATTGAACCAAAAATCATATTTAAATCTTTATCCGCTGCTGAAGCGACAAGGTCCGCAGCCTCTTGCACTTCATACAGACTTAAGTCTTTCCCACCAGTTATATTCATAAGAATCCCTTGTGCCCCGTCAATAGACGTTTCTAATAATGGACTAGAAATTGCCTTTTTGGCTGCCTCTACCGCGCGTCCATCACCTTTTGCAACCCCAATACCCATTAAAGCTGTCCCTTGATTACTCATAATGGTCTTAACGTCTGCAAAATCCAGATTAATCAATCCAGGAACAGCTATTAAGTCAGAAATCCCTTGAACACCTTGACGAAGAACATTATCCGCTTCTCGGAAAGCTTCAATCATCGGCGTTCTTTTATCAACAATTTGCAAAAGGCGATCATTTGGAACTATGATCAACGTATCAACTGCTTGACTCATCAACTCAATTCCACTTGCTGCATTTGAGGCACGTTTACGGCCCTCAAAGCCAAACGGACGGGTCACAACGCCAATTGTCAAAGCGCCAAGAGCGCGGGAAATTTCTGCAATCGCAGGTGCAGCACCAGTTCCGGTACCTCCACCCATCCCAGCTGTTACGAAAACCATGTCGGCTCCTTTTAATACGTCCTCCAACTGCCTTCTGCTTTCTTCAACCGCTTTTCTACCGACTTCTGGATTAGCGCCAGCTCCTAATCCTCTTGTCAATTGTGCCCCAATTTGCATTTTAATTTCTGCTTTTGATAGATTTAGAGCTTGGGCATCTGTATTGACAGCAATAAATTCGACACCTTGAACTCCGCCTTCAATCATCCGATTGACAGCATTATTTCCGCCGCCGCCAACACCAATTACTTTTATTCTAGCTACTTGATCTATATCCATGTCAAAATCCCACATATTATTCCTCCTACTTATCATCCGGTAAATTATTTGTTTCACTATTAATAAAATATAGATTTTTATAATCTAGCAAACGATTAGTTACAAATAATCTTATGTCGTATGTATTTTTTTTCTTATTCGTATTTTACCAAAATAATAGCGGATTTAATATAGTAAGCTAACACTCAATTCAGATAAATTTGTTGATTTTTGTAGAAAATACTAGCAAAATTGTAAAATTTATTAAACCATGTTGTTTAGTAGTCCTTTTGAAATACTTATATTGACTGATATTTTGCCAATACTAGGATGCATTCAACAAACACCTATCATCCTGCTAGCAAAATGATAGATTTTCGCTAGCCTCCCTCTATAAGAAAAAATACCCTTAATGAGTCAGCAAAATGGCAGCATTAAGGGTATTTTTGATGATTAGCGTCTAAACTTGTGATTTAGCGGAACGGTATGTACTTATTTATAAAACGGGTGCTTTCATTCCCATGTGAATCCATTCTTCCCTTGCTGGTCCATATACTCCAGGTACAGTTAATCCTGCTTGGCGCATAAGGACTGTCATTTGGCCGCGATGATGAATGATGTGTTTAATTAAAAGAGAAAGTGTCACTCCTTTTGGCATTTCCATACCAAACACGTTTTTCATTTCGGTTAAGGATGCATCCGTCCATTGTTGTTTTACTGCCTCAATTGTGTCAGCGGTAACTTTTCGAAAAGTGTCAGCGATTGTTTTCGCGGAGGTCAGTACCACATCTCCATTCCCCACATGTTCAACTGTGATGCCAAACTCGTTAAGCATTCCTGGTGTGCTCTCAACCACGTGCCACGCAATTCTCCCTAGTGTTCGATCTTCTGGGGAAACTTCTTGTTGCAATGATTGGTCTGTTAAAACATCTAACACCTTTTGCGTTGATGATGCTTCTTGATTCCATTCCTCGATAAATTCAGCTATAGAAGTATACATAGTTTTTGCCTCCATCTTTGATTAGTTTCACAGAAAAAGTATAACATTGTTGCCAATAATAGCGAAATTTTCCACAAAGAATTGTAATTGTTAATACTCCTCTACAGTTGAAATATATGGTAAGTTACGATACATTTGCGCGTAGTCAATCCCGTAGCCGACAATGAATTCATCTGGGATGACAAAGCCTACATAATCCACGGGCAAGTCTACCCGCCTTCTTTCAGGCTTGTCTAACAGGGTACAAATTTTAACTTGCTTCGGCTTATGCGCTTTTAAATGGCCTCTCAAGAAATGCAATGTCAGTCCGCTGTCGATAATATCCTCAACGACAAGAACATTCTGATTAGTAATATTGGCATCAAGGTCCTTCAGTAATCTTACTTTTCCTGTGGACTCTGTTTCGTTCCCATAGCTAGAAACGGAAATGAAATCGATATTAATATTCCCCTTCATTTCACGAATCAAATCCGCAGCGAAGATAAATGATCCTTTTAAGACCACGATTAGAATAATGGCCTCATTATTAAAATCTTTTTCAATTTGTTCGGCTAGCATCTTCACTCTGTCTTTTATTTCGTTTTCAGAAATCATCACTTCTTTAATTCGATAACCCACAAATTCCACCTCATTCTAAAAATTTGGCTGTGTTAGACTTGTCTGTTGATTTCCGTTCCAGGCACGAGCGGTTCGCGGGCGTGCTGGGGAGCCTCCTCGTCGCTTTGCTCCTGCGGGGTCTCCCCTGCCCCGTCCTCCCGCAGGACATTGAATTTGCTTCCTTGATTCCGCCCACGCACGAAGGAAATGCGATAGCATTTTCGAGGAGTCTTCGTGCCTTCCACTCCAATCAACAGAGTGTCAAAATAATTTATCCCTTAACATAGCCAATAATTAAAAAGCCAATACGAAAAATCATCTAGTTTGATTTTTCGCATTGGCATCGATTGTTATACCCCTTTATAAGCAAGGCGGTAAATTTCTGCTAATTCAGTTACTAATGGAAGCTTAGGATTTGCTGTGGTGCATTGGTCTTCGAAAGCCCGATCTGCTAGATAGTCAACTTTGCTTTCGAACTCAGCTTTATTAATATGATTTGCTTCAAGGCTCATTGGCACTTCCAGCTCTTGTGTCAATTTAATAATTGCCTGAACGAGGCTCTCAACACCTTCCTCGGTGGTTCTAGCAGGTAAGCCTAGAATTCTAGCGATCTCCGCATACCGAATGTCCGCTTTGAAATGATTGTACTTCGGAAAAGAAGTGAATTTCTTTGGCTTGGTGGCATTATAGCGTATAACATGAGGCATAAGAACAGCATTTGCCCGACCATGTGCAATATGGAACTCAGCTCCAAGTTTATGAGCAAGACTATGGTTAATACCTAAAAATGCGTTAGCGAACGCCATACCAGCAATAGTTGATGCATTATGGACCTTTTCGCGGGCTTCTTCATCCTGGCCGTTTTTGTAGGCTCTTGGCAGGTACTCAAATACGAGTTGGATAGCTTTAATTGCAAGGCCATCAGTAAAATCATTTGCCATACAGGACACATATGCTTCAATGGCGTGAGTCAAGACATCCAATCCGGTATCGGCCGTAATGTGTTTTGGCACCGTCATCACAAACTGCGGATCGATAATGGCTACGTCAGGTGTTAATTCATAATCAGCAAGCGGATATTTAATATTTGCTTCTTTATCAGTAATGACCGAGAATGACGTTACCTCAGAGCCTGTTCCAGAAGTGGTAGGAATGGCCACAAATTGTGCTCTTTGGCCAAGATTAGGATATTTTACAATCCGTTTTCGAATATCTAAGAATTTTTGTTTTAAGCCAAAGAATTCGGTATCTGGATGTTCATAGAACAACCACATTCCTTTGGCAGCATCCATTGCGGAACCACCGCCAAGTGCAATAATCACATCAGGCTGGAAATTAGCCATCATTTCTGCACCCTTCATCACCGTTTCAATGGACGGATCTGGTTCTACTTCTGAAAAGATTTCACAATGCACATAATCGGGACGTTTTCTTAAATAATATAGGACTTTATCAACATAACCTAATTTCACCATTCCAGGGTCTGTGACAATAAATGCTTTTGAAATTTTCGGCATTTTAGCTAAGTACTGTGTCGAGTTTTTTTCGAAATATATTTTAGAAGGTACTTTAAACCACTGCATATTTATATTCCTTTTCGCTACTTTTTTTATATTCATTAAATGAATGGTACCAACGTTTGTTGAGACAGAATTTCCGCCATAAGTTCCACAGCCAAGGGTCAATGACGGCATATAAGCATTATAAATATCACCGATCGCACCTTGTGAGGATGGAGCGTTGACAATTATACGCCCCGCTCTCATTCGCAAGCCGAACTTCTTTATCACAGATTCGTCAGTGGTATGAATAACAGCGGAGTGTCCTAAACCGCCAAACTCTAGCATTTCTTCGGCCCGTTTTAATCCTTCTTCAAGACTACTAACCTTATAACATGCAAGGACTGGACTTAATTTTTCCCTTGAAAGCGGGAATTCAGGGCCAACTCCAATTAATTCTGCGACAAGAATCTTTGTTTCGTCAGGTACCTTCACTCCAGCCATCTCAGCAATTTTAGCCGCAGCCATCCCAACAATATCCGAATTAACAGCACAAGAATGTTCATTAATTACTAATTTTTCAACCTTCGCTTTTTCTTCTTCAGTTAAAAAATAACAATTATTCGCTATCATTTCTTGTTTTACACCATCGTAAATTTCTTTATCAATAATAACCGCTTGTTCAGAGGCACAAATCATCCCATTGTCAAAGGTCTTTGATAAAATTAAGTCGTTCACTGCTTGTTGTAGATTCGCTGTTTTTTCAATATAGCAAGGAACATTTCCTGGCCCAACACCCAGTGCAGGCTTACCTGAACTGTATGCAGATTTCACCATCCCTGCTCCGCCTGTGGCAAGAATTAATGAAATTCTAGTATGATTCATCAGTGCTTGGGTCGCTTCGAGCGACGGTGCTTCAATCCATTGAATGCAATTTTCTGGCGCTCCTGCCTTAATGGCTGCATCTCTTAGGACTCTTGCCGCTTCACTGCTGCATTTTTGCGCGGATGGATGGAAAGCAAAAATAATTGGATTTCTCGTTTTTATCGAAATAAGTGCTTTAAACATCGTGGTTGATGTTGGATTGGTTACAGGAGTTACTCCTGCTATAACCCCGACCGGCTCCGCTATCTCAATCATACCTTCATGTTCATTTTCGTTTATGATTCCAACAGTTTTATCGTATTTGATATTATGATAGACATATTCGGTAGCAAACATATTTTTGATAATTTTATCTTCGTATACGCCTCGCCCAGTTTCTTCAACCGCTAATTTCGCAAGCGGCATATGCTGGTCAAGACCTGCCAAGGCCATTTCTTTGACAATTTCATTGATCATTTCTTGGTCAAAGCTGCGGAACTCAGCCAATGCTTTTAGACCCTTCTCGACCAGAACGTCCACCATCTTTGTTACATCTTGTTTTTCTTTAACTGCCTTTTCTACAACTGCCATGGTAAAACCTCCGTTTAATTAATTATTTGTGAAACTTTTCACAAATTGTATTAAAAAAATAATCTATTAAGCGGGTATTTTCTTGGGATGTTTATTTGTGAACAACTTCACATATTTGATTAAAAAAATATCTTACACTTAGTCCTGCAGCTGATTATTCACACACTGGATTCCGGGGAATCTTTTCAAATAGGATGTCCGTTAGAACCTTTGAGTATTTTTTTACAATAATGACATAATTTACGGTCCAAATATAAGCTGGGATCTCTTCATTGTCCTTAAAATACATTGCCTCAAATTCGTCTCCGACTGTTTCTTCTAATAATTCCAATGTATAGGTTTCAGAATCTGTAGAGAAGGTTTTCCATTCACAAACCATCATGTCTTATCACTCCTTGTTTGTTTATGGATTCATCATAACATAGATTCATGATAATTGTTTGTGAAATAATGAACAAAGTGTGAATTGTGGTTAATATTACTAAAAATAGCCCATTTTCCTTACTTAACGATGTTTCCAAATGATAATATAGGCATATGTTAGGTGAAAAAACCATTATTTCGCAAACGTTTACAATTAATAAATTATTTCACCATAATATCATTCGAAGCTTAGTATACTTAATTCCTAATGAAAGATGTTCGTGATCTATTAAGGGTTCCGGTCATTTAAGAGCCCTCTTTCTTACCGGAACCCTTCATAAAAAAACTCTTGGGCAATTAAAAGTCTTCTAAATCAATTTAATTCCTCTATGTAGTTTAATAGAAGTCAGAATGTCCGTCTCCCTCACACGTTCCTCTGCATAAGAGGAACCACTCAAAATCTCGTGATCCAGATAACCCGGGTGACACATTACTTCGACCGTTTGCCCGCCATGAACACGTGTGACTAGTTTCTCAAAGTAATCGCAGGTCGCTCCCTCTCCATAAAAATCATGTAAAAACACATCCGAAAATGCAGCAACTCCCTCTATTGCATCCATTGAAAAACGTCTAGCACTTAAATCATATTTTTTTGCCAGCATTTGCACCACCGGTAAAAATTCCGGAATCGTATGGACATGATGATGGCTATCAAAATGACTCGGTGTAAGCCCTGTTTCTAGAAACTTATCAATTTGCGCACTCCACTCTCTTGCCAGTTCATCAAGTGATACCTCCCGTTGCTCTTTGAATTCAGAAATTCGTTTAAAACTGCCACTCTCATTTACTAGTGACGGAACGTCTGTTAAAAGCGGCTTCCCACACGTGAGAACCAGATGAATCCCGACATGAAGTTTTGGATTAGCTTTCGCGAGCTCCACAGCATGCGACACACCAGGCATGTTCATCATTATTGTGGTGGAATTAACAATGCCATATTTATGAGCATCAATAATTCCATGATTGATCCCTCTTGAATACCCAAAATCATCTGCATTCACAATTAACTTAATCAAACTGATCAAACCTCCTTGTTAACCAGTGAAAAGGCAGCTGATTCGCTGCCATTCTGTTAATTTTTAAAGAATTGAGGTAAGTATTTTTTATGCGCTTCTAACATTTCGTCGACAATTTGTTTCGCAATGGTATCAGAAGCAACCAAAGGATTAATGGTTAACGCGAGGATTGCTAGATTATAATCTCCCGTAACCGCGGCTTCTGCTGCCACCCGTTCAAATGATTTAATTTGTTGAACAAGGCCTCGAACCGGAACTGGGAGATCACCCATCACAAGTGGCTTCGGACCCTCTTTTGTAATAATGCAGCTCACCTCAACAGCAGAATCATTAGGAATGCTTGCGATGGAACCATTATTTAACGTATTAACCGGTTGAATATCCCCTTTGTCATTATAAATAGAAGAAATCAATCGGACCGCGGCATCACTGTAATAAGCTCCCCCCCGTTTTTCGAGTTGTGGAGGTTTAATGGACAAGTGGGGATCCTTATAAAGTTCAAAGAGATCCTCCTCTAACTTTTTCACTACTTCTGCACGTGTCCCAACCGTTTCCGCATTTTTGATGTCTTTTTCCACCATTTCACGACTTTTGTAATAATAATTGTGATACGGACATGGAAGGACCCCTAAAGCTCGGATAAATTCAGGCTCCCAGCCTTGTCCTTGTATATTTTTCACAAAGCTTGAATTTTCAGGGTTTGTTAAAAATTCGATGACTTGATTCTTTACACTTACCCCATCCATGTATACATCTAAGCCGTACACCATATGGTTTAATCCGGCAAAGTCAATCCGGACACGTGAATGGTCAACTTTTAATAGTTTTGCAATTCCCATTTCCATCCCAATCGGAACATTACAGAGTCCGACAACCTGTCGATGGTCACTATAGCGGAGAACCGCTTCCGTTACCATCCCTGCTGGATTGGTAAAGTTAACGAGCCACGCATCAGGACAAAGTTCCTTCATATCTTTAACAATATCTAAAATAACTGGGATCGTACGAAGACCTTTAAAAAGCCCGCCCGGTCCGTTAGTTTCTTGGCCAAGAACCCCATACTTTAAAGGTATTCTCTCATCTTTTGCCCTGGCGTCAAGGAGACCCACCCGGAATTGTGTGGTCACAAAATCGGCATCTATTAAAGCTTCTCTACGATCGAGTGTTAAGTGCACTTCGACAGGAAGTCCCGCCTTTTGAAACATCCGTTTTGCTAGGTTTCCAACAATCTCTAATTTCTCTTTTCCTTCCTCGACGTCCACAAGCCAAAGTTCGCGTAATGGTAATTCATCGTATCGTTTGATCAATCCTTCGACAAGCTCAGGAGTATAACTCGAACCACCGCCAATGGTGGTAATTTTAATTGATTTCGTCACTTTCTATGAACCTCCCACTTTATTGAGTATTCATTTCTTGGCGAATCTCAACAATCTCTCTTGCTAAATCGATTAATGTGATAGCCGTCATTAAATGGTCCTGCGCATGGACCAGGATAATGGGAATGTCGAAATCCTTGCCCTCTGCTTCAGCTTGGATCAATTGTGTTTGAAAGCGATGGGCATTGATAATTTCTCCATCAGCTTCTGAAAGTTTTTCCAGTGCAGAAGTGAAGTTTTTTTCTTTGGCTGTAAAAATCGCTTCCATGGCTAGACTTCTGGCATTTCCACTGTGCAGAATTAATTGAAATGAGAGTTGGTACAATTCTTCCTTCGTCATCTTTGTCCCCCCGCCTAAGATACATGCCAAGAGCTTGCCAGATGGCAAGCCCTGTATTCTATTGTTAATTACTAGACCCTTTTTCAAGATTGAAGTTTTGTTTATCCCACATTCTAAAAAATGGATAGTAAATCGCAAAAGAAACGACTAAATTTATCACTTGCATTATCGCCCCTCTGATATTTCCGCCCGTTGCTAAATATCCGCCGATAATTGGAGGAGTCGTCCATGGTACGGCAACGCCAGCTGTCTTCGGAGCAAAACCAGTACTCATCCCAATATAAGTCGTAATGGTAAGAGCCAATGGTGTTAAAATAAAGGGAATAATGAGCAATGGATTCAATACAATTGGCGCTCCGAATGTAATCGGTTCATTAATATTGAATATTCCTGGTCCGATCGCCAGACGGCCTAATTGCTTGGATTGCTGACTCTTCGCCATAAATAACATCATGATAGCAAAAACAAATGTTGCACCAGAACCGCCCATATAAATGAAAATATCAAAGAATTGTTGGGAAATGATATTTGGAATTTCATCTCCTGCTTGAAGCGCCAAGCGGTTCGCGTCCGTTTGGGCTAACCAAATGGGTGCCATAACGCCGCCGACAATACTCGCGCCGTGTAATCCAGTGGACCATAAGAGTTGAACAAAGAAAACGGCAATTAGTGCACCAATCAGTGTCCCACCAAGCGCACCAAGTGGTTCTTGCAACAACTGTCCAATGACATTGTGCAAACTTTCAAATGAGGTGTTTTCAATGAGCAAACGAATGATCCAAACGCAAAGAATAACTAAAAATCCTGGGAATAAAGCGACAAATGATTTACTTACACTTGGCGGTACACCATCCGGCATTTTTATAACAATATTTTTTTGGATAATATATCGATAAATTTCAGTGGAAAACATCGCTAGAATCATAGCAACAAACAAACCTTTACTACCTAAAAGAGCCATTGGCAATACGCCGCCTACTTGCACAGCTGCTGTTGCTCCTTCTGGGGTAAACATCGTGAAATAAGGAGTGGCCAGAATAAATGCAGCGACAGATATGGCACCTGCACTCAATGGATCGACCTTGTATTGTTCAGCCAGTCGGTAGGCTATACCGAACGCTGCAATCAGCGCCATAATATCAAAGGTTGCGCTAACAGGATATAGAAGTTTAGTCAACCAGGCATCTCCGAATGTCCGGGCCATAAATTCAGGATATCCATCAATAGGTAAAAATCCCAAAATTAAAAAAATCGATCCAATGATGAGAAGCGGCATGGTTAAAATGATTCCATCACGCAATGCTTGTAAGTGTCGTTGACCCGCAATCCTGCCAGCGACTGGCATGACCTTCTCTTCTAACATTTGATTAAATTTGCTCATATCTTTTCACCCCTATGTGAAGTTATGAATCTAGTAGATTTTTGGCAAATTTTAATACTTCAGCCCCATTACACATCCCATAATGAACAGTATTAATTAAATCAACGGGTATCCCTTTTTCTAAACCTGCTTTTTTTAATTTAGGAAGCAGGTATCGAACCTGTGGACCTACTAATAACACATCAGCTTGATCAAGATGGTTATTCACTTCGTTCGCACTTACTGCCCATATTTTCGCAGAAATCCCTTCTGCTTTTGCTGCTGCTTCCATTTTCGTTACCAATAAGCTGGTCGACATGCCTGCAGCACAGCATAATAAGATGTTCATAATACAATCCCCCTTCCTTATATAATTGTAACCGCTTACAAAATAGCGAAAATTTTTTTCATACGATAAACACTGGGTTTACCCTATCTGTCCTCCATGTCAAGAATTTTGTCCCGCCCTAATATATATTTTTATCACCAAAAAAATTAGGACAAAAAGTTCTATTTCCAATGTGATAAAAACCTGCGGATTCTTAAATTGGCAAACAGATAAAAAGAAGCCCGGGATATTCCAGGCTTCCTGCTATGAAGCGTGTACCTCTCCTTCTCACTTAAGGACATCCAATAGATTTTTACTAATTCCTTTCTTACTCCATCAATTTAGTTCTTGAAACTCTCTTGCAATTCTTTCAAACGCTTCCTGTATGAGTGGTCTTGGTGACGGGATACAAATTCTTTGCCATTGCAATCCTTCCTCACCAAACATCTTCCCATCCTCAAGAAGTACATTCGCTTTATTATAAATGCGATCATGGATTTCTTCAGGTGTGAGACCATACTCGCTAAAATCCATCCACATAATATAGGTACCTTCTGGTATCCTCACCTTCACTTTCGGCATTTTCTCTGCTAAAAACGTAACAGCCCATTCCATTGTCCCGTCAATGTATTCCTTCAACTGTTCTAACCAGTCTTCTCCTTCATTGTAAACAGCAATCAAGGCTGAAACCGTAAAAGGTGATGGTAAGTGCATGCCCATAACCTTATTAAAAGTGCTCCTAAGTTCTGGATTGGAGATAATTACATTTGTACAATGAAGCCCAGCGACATTGAAAGTTTTATTGATGGCTGTAAAAGTAATAATACGGTCACGATGTTCGGTAGCCTTGGCAATTGGAATAAAGGTCTGATTTCGGCGAACTAAGTCGCCATGTATTTCATCGGCAACGATGAGGACATCATGCTCCGCACAAATATCGGCTAATTTCCTTAATTCATCCTGAGTAAACACTCTTCCAGTTGGATTATGCGGGTTGCATAAGATGAACATTTTCGTCGTTTCTTCTTTGGCTTTCGCTTCAAAATCGGCAAAATCAATTTGAAAGTACCCTTCACTATTTGCTTTAAGGGCGTTATTCACAACTTTACGGCCATTGGCTTCAATTGCCGAAGTAAACGGTGGATACACGGGCCTTTGGATAATGATGCCGTCTCCTGGGTTGGTTAAGGCTTTGACAGCTACATTTAAGGCATGGACTGTTCCAGGACTAAAACTGATTTCATCCTGCGGAATCTCCCAATCATGTCTCTTTTTAAACCAATGCTGAATGGCTTCATAATACTCTTTTGGAAAGATAGTATAGCCGAAAATTCGGTGGTCGACCGTCATATGTAAGGCATCAACTAGAGGCTGAGGGACGGGTAAATCCATATCGGCTGTAAACAAGGGGATTGTCTCTTCATCATAGCGATCAGTCAGACCGATTTGTTTAATTAAGTCCCCTCCATCCCATTTAATCGAATAGGTTCCTCGTCGGTTTACAATTTCATCAAAGTTATATTTCATTTATATCCACCCTTCTTTTTTCATTTCATCGAATATTTCATTTGTAAAAATTTTCATTGATTACTCTAATTATAGCGATTAAACGAGGTGATTAAAAATTTAGAAGGATAAATTTTTTTCAAAATGTCTGCTATGACACTAAAAAAGAGCAGGCCTCGGATAGCACTGCTCATTACTGCGAGTTACACTTGTTATTTTATAGGACCGTTGCGATTAAAATGGGAATTGATTTGACCAATGATCATCTTACGCTTTTCCTTTTTGGAGAAATCTCTGCGAATTTCCATCGTTTGGACCCCTTCTTCAATTTTCTCAGCAATTTCTATTAGTCTTTCAATATCCGCAAATGAGTATTTCCGTGTCCCATTTGGGGTCCTGTCTGGAAAAATAAGCTTTCGTGTTTCATAATAATGGATTTGTCTGCTTGTTAGACCCGTTAATTCTGTCACAATACCTATCGTGATAACCTTTTGTTCACGATAGGATTGGTTTTCATTTTCCAAAATACCACCTGCCCATTTTGTTTATTTTTAAAAATGTGAATTGTTTAACAATTCTAATGTTACATATTCTAACATAGGATGTTAAAAACTGAAACAATTTTTTCCTCACCTTCAAAAATTTCACTTTAAATTATGAAAATATTAGCTTAATTAAGTATCAATTAAAGTTGACTCTTTAAAAATTCTATGTCACCTTAGAAATATATTCTTATAGACAGAAGGAGAAGGACGTATTCCCTTATGAAAAGAAAAATACTAGCCTATAACTTTGAATTCTCTGAAACGCTAGATCGTTTAAGAGATAGATTCGATGTGGAAATTTTTGAACGGATCAATCCCAAAACAGACCCAGCGTTTTTGCATGCTCTTAAGAAGGCCGAAGGAATTGTTGGCCTCGCGCTCCCAGTCGATAAAGAATTATTGGACCGGGCTCCAAATTTAAAGATTGTTTCCAATAACTCAACAGGTTTTAATAACCTATCCCTTGATGAGATGACCAAGCGCGGTATTATGGGCACCAACACACCAGGCGTACTTGAGGACACTACGGCTGATGCGATTTTCGGCATTCTTCTAGCTGCAGCAAGACGCATCCCAGAATTAGATCAATTCGTGAAGACTGGAAAGTGGAAGCAACATCTAACTAGGAAAGAATATGCCATTGATATTCATCATAAAACATTAGGTATTATTGGGATGGGGAAAATCGGCTCATTGATTGCAAAACGCGGGCATTTGGGCTTTGATATGAATGTTCTTTACTACAACCGTACCCGGAACCTGGAAGCAGAAGAAAAATACAACGCTGCATACTCTTCATTAGATACCTTACTAAGTGAATCTGATTTTGTTTGTTTAATGACCCCGCTCACACCCGAAACTGAAAATATAATGGGAGAACGCGAGTTTAAATTGATGAAAAACTCAGCCATTTTTGTAAATGGTTCGCGCGGAAAAACAGTGGATGAAAAGGCATTAATCGAAGCGTTACGAACCAACGAAATCCATGGAGCAGCATTAGATGTATTCCAAATTGAACCAGTTAGAGCAGATCATCCTTTGCTCAAGTTTCCCAATGTGGTAACAACCCCGCATATTGGGTCATCTACCCACGAAACGGAACTAAAAATGGCCAAACTTGCCGTTGAGAATTTAGAAGCGGGACTAACGGGTAATCGACCGAATAACCTTGTTAATCCTGAAGTATTGGATTCATTTTACAAAGGAGAAAAGGCATGAACTCACCGAAAAGCATTGTTGAAAAACTAAATTTAAGTAAGTATCAGCGGAAACTTGTACTGAATAAACCCGAAGATTTAGATGAATTGAATGGTTTAGATTATGATTCATCACCTAATAAAGAAAAATATGATCTAATATTTCTTTTTGTTTTTAGTTTGAATGAATTTTCACAGCAGCTTCAGTCAGTGATTGACAATCAATTACTCGATAAAAATGGATACATATTCTTTGCCTATCCAAAAAAGAATAATCCAAAATATCAAGAATACATTGAACGAGACAGTTTATTTGAGGCAGTTGCGATGGATGAAGAGGGCTATACACTTGGAAGTGACATTAAGTTTTCTAGAATGGTTAGCTTAAATGATGTGTTTACCGTGGTTGGATTGAAATCAACTCCAAAAAAGGCGAAAAAAGCCGCCAGCAGCAAATCTAGTCAATGTGTGGACGACTACATTATACATGTCGACGATATAAAACAGTATTTAAACCGAAATGAAGAGTTACTGGCGTCCTTTAATCAATTGACATTTGGCTATCAAAAAGATTGGGCCCGCTATGTATACAGTGCAAAACGGAAAGAAACCCAAGAAAAACGGTTGCTTGAGATGGAGACAGTGCTGGGTGAAGGCTATAAAACAATGGATTTATATCGAAGGAAACAGAAATAAATGTACCCCCTTCTACCTAGAAGGGGGTTTTGATTTGTAAAAGAAGGAAAACGGGGTAACGACAGTAAATGGTGAGTATCCGCCAGTAAACACAGCGTATCCGACAGTAAATTCCCCTTATCCGCTAGTAACCACTGCCTAACCGCCAGTAAACCCAACTCATCAGCCAGTAAGCCCTATTTACTCGTCACCTTTAACACCATATGATGGAGCCAATTCAGGGACAACAGCTCTTACCTTATAGTCGTTTGCTTGTGGCTTGTATATTTCCCATAGTTTCTTTAAATCTTCCAAAGGATCTTCACTATAATCTACTCGTAAATCAACAAATGGGAATGGTTCATCTGTGAATACAAGTAGTCCAATCGAACGTTCCTGATCCAGCTCTCCACCCATTTGGAAGCCTTTTTCAATCGCCATTATTAATCTATCGGCTAATGCCAATCCCTCTGTCCTTATGAATTCACGTCCCATTGCTTCCGGGATGGTAGAATCACTTAGTAGATTTCCGATACTGGCAACATTTTTATCACAAAATTCTCCGTGTACCCCAAGTGCCCTGCTTCCAGTGAAGGCTCCCGAATTCCCTTTTGTATCCACCACTGCTATTTGTCGATACTCCGGGTAAGGTGAAGCCTCCTTCATTGAGCGGATGGCTGACTGGGCATCAAATCCATTCTCCAGTACAGAAAACCCTATCGCTGCTAATCTTGGATCGGTTACATTTTGTGTTAATACCGCCCCTACTCCCGTTTTTGCCCATGGGCATCTGGCACCAACCGATGGACTGCTAGACGTAACTATGACGCCGAAGGCACCAGTTGACGCACAGCGGCCCGCTACCGAAAATGTCAAAAAAATCCCCCCTCGCTTAAACTAACTTTATCAATATTAAAGTTACTCTACTAAATACGTTATTCGCTAATAACAGCTTCCACGTCAATCTCCATGAGCATCTCTGGCATCGCAAAGCCACTCACTAATAATCCGGTACTACATGGATATACATCCTTAAAATGCTTGCCTATTACCGGATACACCTTACTGCGATCTTCACGATTCATCAAATAGACAGTAATTTTACAAATATCCTGAATGGTGCCGCCTGCCTCTTCAATCAGCTGCTTCACGCAGGTACATGCCATTTCCGCCTGAGCTTCCACATCTCCAATCCCGTGAAAGTTTCCATCCAAATCAAAGCCTGTTTGACCTCTTAAAAAAATACGATTTCCTGCTCTCACAGCCATGCTAAACTCGTTGACAATATGATGTTCCGGTTTTCCTAAATTTTTTGGATAGAACTGTTCTGTTTTGAACTTTCGAAATCTCTGAATCTCTACTTTTTTGGCTTCACCATGAATTGACATTTGTATTCCTCCCTAGTATAAATGTTAATATTTAAGGTATATTTCTTTAATTATTCCCTATATATTATTCATAAATTTTATGAAAAATACCAATTCACCTTTGTTATCCCAGATAGGAACGCTGGACCAGTTCGCTTTCCTTTAGTTGCTCTTTCGTGCCCTGACCTGCTAAACGCCCCGCCATTAACACATAACCGCGGCTGCAAAAATCTATGGCCATTTCTGCATTCTGATCAACTAATAAAATCGTAGTACCCTGCCGATGTAATTCCGTTATTTTGTCATATACTTCAAAAACTAGCTTAGGAGACAATCCCATTGAAGGCTCATCAAGTAATAAGAGATTCGGTTTTGTCATCATTGCACGGGCAATGGCAAGCATTTGCTGTTCCCCTCCTGAAAGCAGACCTGCCAATTGATCCCTTCGGTCACGAAGGATGGGAAACGGTTCTGTGACCTCTTCCGCTCGTTGTTGGCGCTCTTTAGACGGAAGTGTATAACCGCCCAACAGCAAATTATCCCACACAGACAATAAAGGGAAGACATGACGTCCTTCTGGCACAAGTGTCATGCCACGACTGACAAGCTTAAATGTTTTTTCTTTTATAGTAGATTTACCAGCAAGCAGGATATTCCCACTCTTTGGACGGAGTTCGCCGATAATGGTTTTCAAGAGTGTGCTTTTTCCTGCACCATTGGCACCAATTACCGAAACGGCTTCCTTTTCTTCTACTATCAAACTCACATTGTCCAGAGCACAGATTTGACCGTAATAAGTACTTACATTTTCAACCTTAAGCATTTGCTTCAGCCCTCCCCATATAGGCTTCCAATACTGCTGGATGACTTTGGATTATTTCAGGAGGACCTTCAACCAACTTTTCTCCAAAATTTATCACGGTGATTTGGTTGGACAGTGTATTCACAAGATGCATGTCGTGGGCAATAATTAAAATGGTAATGCCTTGATCATTCACTTGTGAAAAGAGCTGCATTAGCTCTTTTGTCTCTTTCTGATTCATCCCTGCAGTCGGCTCATCAAGTAATAATAAATCAGGGTTTGTTGCCAAAGCCCGGGCAATTTCCACACGTCTTTGATTTCCATAGGATAACCGGGCTGCATACTCATGGCGCATGTCCCATAGTCCGACGAATTTTAAAATTTCTTCAATTCGTTCTTTTGCTTCCCGTTCCTTATTTCGGAAGCGCCTAGTACGGAATACGGCAGGCAGCAGCTTTCCGCCTGTCAGAAGATAGGTCCCGATTAATACGGTTTCAAACACGGTCATATCCGGGAATAGTCTTATATTTTGGAAGGTTCGTGAAACCCCTTGCTCCGCAATTTTATCAGGTCTTAACGATGTAATATTTTTATTTGATAACCGAATTTCTCCTTCATCAGGAGAAATGACACCAGTAATCAAGTTGAATAATGTACTTTTCCCGGCTCCATTAGGCCCAATAATCGCATGGATATCATTTTGCTGTACCGAAAAGGATAAATTATTAACCGCCTTAACGCCCCCAAAGAATTTCGAAAGGTGATTAACGGTTAATATGGCTGAATCATCAACAGGCTTATTGTTCATAACTCAACCCCTCTTTCTCGACAACTTTTTTTTCCATTTGAATATTCCTCTTTAGGAGACGCTGCTTAGAAATTTGGAACAACCCCATGATTCCCTTAGGGAAAAACATAATCATAATGACAATAAGGAAGCCATAAATTAACATTCTTAACTCTGGTGTTTCCCTTAATGCCTCAGAAGAAACAGTAAGAATCGCCGCTCCAATAACTGCACCAGCAATTGATCCTTGTCCGCCGATCATGACCATCGTTAAAATGGTGACAGACATACCAAAAGCAAAGGTTTCCGGACTGACCACATGAAGAAAATGAGCATATAGAGCACCTGCTGCACCACAGAAAGCAGACGAGATGGTAAACATAGTTACTTTTGTTTTAAAAACTGGAATCCCCATCGCTTGAGCTGCCAGTTCATCATCACGGATTGCCGTGCAAGCTCGGCCGAAGCCTGACTTGATGATTAATCTCGTGATTAAAATCCCTAGATAGACAAAGATTAAGAGTAATGGGTAGTAGTCATGGTATTGAAGAAATGGAAATTGAAAGGGACCCAATGTAATCGTTGGGGGAGCTGAAATACCCGCGATTCCCATTGGCCCTCCAGTTAAGTCCGTCCAATTTAGAAAAACAAGCCATATTATCGTACCGAAGGCAAGTGTCGCCATTACCAGGTATTCTTCGATTAATTTTAAGCCAATAAATCCAATGATGAACCCGATGATTGCCGTAATAATAATCGAAAAAGGAAGGGTTAACCAGAATGAAAAACCTAAATTTTTCGCCAGGATTGCTGCTACATAAGCTCCAATTCCAAAGAATGCTCCATGACCAACCGAAACCTGACCGGTATAACCGACAATTAAATCCAGGCCTAAAGCTAGAATGGCATAGATTAATATCAAATTGATTACATACATAAAGTACGGATTTACGATTCCAAGCGGAAGGAGAAATAATGCAATCCCCCCCAATAAAAGCACGATTTTTCTGAAAGCCGGCTTTTTGATTCGCTCCATTTTTCTCCCCCCTTTACACTTTTTGTTGGACAATTTTCCCAAATATCCCTTGCGGACGAACTAATAATATAAATAGTAAGATCACCATTGCGACCGCATCACGATAACCAGATGAGATAAATCCTGCCGCAAAGCTTTCAATGACCCCAAGTAATAACCCCGCAATCATGGCGCCTGGAATATTTCCCATTCCACCCATTACGGATGCAGTAAATCCTTTTAATCCTGCAAATACCCCCATGGTTGGATAAACTAGGAATACAGGTCCTACTAAAATACCCGCGAGCGCACCAACGGCAGATCCAATAGCAAACGTGATTGAAATAATCTTATTGGCATTAATCCCCATTAACTGTGTTGCTTTAATATTCTGGGAAGCGGCTTGAACTGCTTTTCCCATCAAGGTGCGATTAATAAATAACTCTAAAACAATCATGACAAGAATGGTCAAGATAATGATAAAGATATAATGCTGGTTAATCAGCATATCTCCAATTGCAATGTTCTTTGAAAGAAAGGGAGATGTTAGCCGCTCTGGTGTTGCCCCCCAAATATATTGAGCTAAATTTTGTAGGACAATCGATATCCCGATTGCTGCAATCAATAGATTTAATTTCGGCGCATTCCGCATCCTCATATAAACCATTTTTTCCATTAAATATCCGAGTAACGCACCTGCACATACACCGCCAATATAAGCGAGCCAAATTGGGGTATCTAATAAAAGGAGATAAAGGGACACGAATGCCCCTCCCATATAAACCTCACCATGTGCAAAGTTAATAAAGCGAAGTACATTCCACACCATGGTGTAACCTATGGCCATCAATGCATAGATACTGCCGAGGACAATTCCATTTATAAGTTGATCGATAAACACAAGTAATCACCCTATTCTGATTCTTTAATTACCTTGAAATCGCCTTTTTGAACTTGCATAATCATTGGTGTATTTGAACGGTCACCGTTTTTATCAAACTTAATCGGTCCTGTAATACCTTGATATTCGATGTTTGCTAACGCGTCACGTGATTTTTCAGAATCCGCATCCCCTTCAGTCAGTGCCTTTGCCAGTGCCATGGCCGCATCATAAGCAATAGCTGTATTTGCTTGCGCTGGAATATCATTTTCCTCTGCTAACTTTTTAAACTCTTTCATTTCTTCTGTTTCGGCATTTAAATCAATCATTGAAGCAAAGATATGATTCTCAACCGCATCTCCTCCTAAAGTGATGAGTTGCTCAGAATACATAGAATCATCAGGAGAGAAGAATTGAATATTTAAACCTGCCTGCTTGGCTTGCTGTTCAATTAAGGCCACTTCATTGTATAGACCAACAACCATTACTGCATCTGCATTAAGTGTTTTAATCTTTGATAATTGAGACGAAAAGTTTTTATCACCTGGATTATATTTTTCTGCTGCAATGAATTCTACGCCCAATTCCTTCGTTGACGTTTTGGCAGCATCATACATAGTAATGCCGTAATCCGTATTTTCAAAGAGTGCTGCGATTTTCTTTACCTTTTTCTCCTCCGCCATATATTTCATAACAGCAGGAACGTAGACGGAACCTGTTAAGATAACGCGGAATAGGTATTTGTTACCCGTTTTAGAAAGGTCTGGGCTTGCCCCCATGTTTAAATGCAGGACTTTCGCAGGTCCTGAAACATCCTGTGCAGCTAGTGTAGGCGATGAATTATATCCTCCAATAATCGCCTTAACTCCATCATTCATGATCATTTTATTAACAACGGCAACAGCCTCTGTCGGGGTAGCTTTATCGTCACCGACGATCAAGTCAAGCTTTTTCCCGTTTATGCCTCCATCACTATTAATCTTTTTAAAAGCAAGTTCCACACCATTCTTCATATCCTGTCCATACTGGGCGTTATCACCTGTCATTGGTGCTTGTAATCCTACTTTTATGGTGTTGCTGCCTTTAGAAGAAGAATTACTATTTCCCGATGAAGAATTCGTTGCCGAACACCCAACCAATAGTACAATTAGCACCAAAAACATAAACAATTTTTTTGCAATTAAGCTTTTAGAGAATACCAACTTCATTCCTCCTCTTTCTTCTTGCATTTTTATTAAATTTTAAAATTTCATTTATCCTTATGGTAGAAATAGATTCTTAGGGTGAGATTATTGGTTGATTAACGGTGAAGTGTAGACTGTTATGGGTGGTAATTTCTAGGAGTAATTTTAAAAGGATTAGAACATGATCAATAATAAGTAAGGTTCTTTCTGCCTGTCAATTATGCCACACGAGCTCCTCCCCCCAATAATGAATGAACATAATCCTTACTTTTTATTTACGGATTTTTTCTTTAAGTATTCTTTTAATTAAAAATAACAAATTCACAGTGTTAATGTCAATTTAATTTTCTAAAAATTCTTACTTTAGTAATCTTTTTATTTTTAACAAACTATATCATATTTTCAAGGTTGGCTTGTACAATTATTCACTGAAAATTAGAACTGATTAAAAATTAATATTCTGAAAGAATATGGTCTAGATTAATAATTCCGTACAATATTAAATTACCTGCTTTTTCAATATCATCAGGATGGCTGTACTCTTCAGGGCAATGACTTTTCCCGTTTATGCTTTTAACAAATACCATCGCCGACTTCGTTACACTTGCCATATGGGCTGCATCGTGAACTGCCATACTAGGGAGAATCAAGCAAGGTTCATTCATCTCCCTAGCTGTTTCGACAAGACAAGTAACGATTTCCTCATCTAATACTTCTGGTTTTTGATCAAGAAACACTTCTTGTTGAATTTCCACATCTCTACTTGTGGCTATTTCCCGCCACACCTCTTGGATATCCTTTACCGTTCGTTGGATTGTTTCCGATTTTTCAGCTCTAACCTCCAAGATGAAATCAATCTGACCTGGAATGATATTGGCTGCATTCGGACTGACCGTTAATTTTCCGACTGTGCCGACAACATTACCCTTGTCCGAACAATATCTTTCCACGGCTAGAATCATTTCAGAGGCCGCCGTCAGTGCATCTTTTCGATCCTTCATCATCGTTGTACCCGAATGATTGGGTTGACCTAGCACTCTTACCGTACTTCTGTAGGTCCCGACCACGCTGTTAATCACCGCCATTGGAATATTAGCATTCTCTAAGCGCTGTCCTTGCTCTATATGAAGCTCTATAAATGCCTTTTTCTTACTATGCATACTTTTCATCATTCCGAATTTATCTATACCGCCATTAACCTTTATTAATTCATCACTAAGACGAGCACCTTTCAAATCACGTGCCCCTTTCACCATTTCCGCGGTTAGACGGCCAACAAATGAGCGGCTCCCGAAAGTAGATAAATTAAAATCATTTGATTCCTCGGCAGTAAAGGATACTATTTCAATATCATGATCTAAGCGAATATTTGACTCTATTAAACTTTTCACAATTTCTTTTGCCATTAAAACACCTAATGGACCATCATATTTTCCTCCATTGGGAACAGAATCTAAATGGGAACCTATGACGATACTTCCCTCTTTTTTTCCTGTTCCTTTATATTTCCCCCAAATATTGGCAGCACCATCAATGGCTACTTGCAATCCCATCTCCGTTAATTCTTCAATAAATAATTGGCGAACTTTATGGTCAGCTGGAGAAAAACTAGGTCTAGTCACGCCTCCATATTCATTTTTTCCATAGGTTGCATATCTCTCTATATCCATTAATAATCGATTGATATTAATTCTCAAAATATTCCCTCGCCTTCCATACCATCCAAAACTATTTTCAATTGTCCTTAAAAATAAACTGAAGCAACAATACGGAATCAATCCAGTATTGCTGCTCCAGAATTAAGTCTATATCGCTTGTATGTTCAAACTATTCTTACATTAGTTGCTAGAAACTGGTGAAGACTGATTCAGTCCTGCTGCTTTCCGCACTAATTCGCGTTGCGGTTCCATATCAAAATTATTAAATACTGCCATTTGTTGTGCGAATGGCGGACTTTGGGCGAATAATTCAAACGTTGTTCTGTGGCCCGCATATGAGGAATTTAATAAATCTCTTGCGAAATAAAGTAATTTTCCTCTATCTTCAGGCGTCCACTCACCAACTGAATAATATTGGTCAAAATATTGCTTAATTTCTGGATCTGCCATTGTTGTCGAATCCGGAGTTACGGCTAATTGACCACCAACAAGTTCTCTTGTTAAATGGGCCATCGCAGGGAAATTGGCTAAAGCAAAGACACGTCCAGTATACAGAAGTGATGGATTAGGCATCATTAACCCGCCTGGACTCCTTTTGGCATCAGCTACGGCTGCAGTTAAATGGGCATTGATTCCCTCGCGATAATTGATTAACTCAGAGATTTTTTCTTTAACCGCTTGTAGATGTGTTAAACCTGTTTGTTCAACATTTAATAACGCTGCACCAATTAAATAATCAGCTCGGCGCAACATTCTAAGGGTGTAGTTAAAAGCAGAATAACGATGAAGTGTGGAACGGATATAGGCGGCAGATTCTAAGGAGCGATGGAAAAGGACATTTTCCCATGGAATTAAGACATGGTCAAAAATTAGTAAGGTATCAATTTCTTCAAATTTCGTGGCGATTGGATAATCTTGAGGGTTTCGATCTGTTCCTAAGGATGTACGACAAATGTGCTTCAGACCTGGTGCTCCCATATCACAAATGAATCCGCACGCAAACGGAGCCATTTTCTCAGAACCGGCATTCCAGTCTAGAATGGTTGGCTTTACAAAGGCTTGGTGCGCATAGGCGGCAGCTGTTTCAAACTTTGCCCCCTTAACCACGATACCTCGGTCATTTTCCTCAACTACGTGGAGGAGTGTTCCACCATCTTTTCCACTGAATAATTTGCTTCGATCCCCTTTTGGGTCTGTGTTCGCCGAAACATGGAACAAGTCCTCCCGTGCAACTCGGTCAATATGATACCTAATATTTTTTGCATAGGTCGGATCAATTTCATTTAATTTGTCTTGTGCGTCATATAGTGACCACATTTCACCAATGGTTTCATCTCCAACGCGATAAACCACCCCGCCGAGATCGTCAAGTACGGTTTCGACGTGTTTGCGAATAGCGCTGAGATCCTCTTTTGTTTCAGGCATTTTATAGGCACGAGAAACAACTTGACCATCCGGTAGTTTGGTTGTTAGGATATCGCGATAATTCGCTTCAAATGCCATATCATACATCCTAGCTTTAACATCAACAATTGGCTTAAAAGATGGATGTGTGGCAACATTCTTGACTTTTTCCCCATCAATATAAACCTCACGCCCATCATTTAGTGACTCCCGATATTGCTTACCTGTCATTAATGCCATTTTATTACCTCCTATTTATTTCAATTTGCAAACCAATCGATGAATGCTATTTTGCTTCCTCGAATTTGCCAAACTTCCCGCGATAGTAGACTAAAGGCTCCCCGTCAGAGGCATAGGCCTTCTGCACCTCTCCCAAAAAGACGGAATGAGTTCCTCCTGTTACCTCTTCGACAACACGGCATTCGAGCGTCGCAAGTGTATGACCTAGAACAGGATTACCTAACGCGCCGTACGTAAAGTCGGTCCCTTCAAACTTATCTGTATTTGCTCTGGCAAATTTTAACGCTAACTCCTTTTGAGTTTCACTAACGATGTTCACCGTAAAGGATTCGGCAGCTGAAATTGCATGACACGTACCCGTACTTTTATTTACGCAAACCAGCAGCATTGGCGGGTCAACCGAAACCGAGCAAACTGCACTAGCCGTGATTCCAAAATCGACATCATTATTTCTGACAGTTATAATTGTTACCCCGCTAGCAAAGTGACCAATGACCTGTTTAAATTGCTCTTGATCAACTAACGGAAATAAATTATGTTTCTCCTTCGATTTATTCATTCGCAACACTCCTAAATATTTTATTAACGGAATTATTCTTAATGTGTTCCTTAAATAAAACTATACATTTGGAAAATGTCATTGTCAACAGAATTTTCAAAAAATTCACTATAATTAACTTGAAAATGTTAATATTAAACTCTTAAAATATGAAATCTTTTTACGAAAGGTTTTATTAATGAGTATAATGAAAGAACCAAAACATATAGGAGGGGAATTTTTGAAACCAAGAGCCGGAATCATCGGACCAATTGACTCTGTCCAACTTATTTCTGAAATAGCAACTGAATTTAGTGACCGGCTGCAGCCTGTTCCATTTATTTATCAATTACCTGAAGAAGCTACAAGTATCGTCGTAAACAATCAACATGTAATTGACCTATGGATTCTTGCTGGTCCAGCCCTATTTAATCCCTTTCAAAAGAGTGCTGTCAAGCAGCCCTTTTTTATACTTCAACTAGATGGAGCCAGCCTAACTAAGACCTTAGTTGATATTGGTTATAATGATAAAGTAAGCCTAGATAGGATTAGTATCGACACACTTACGGAACGTGATGTTTATGAAACATACCGCGATCTTGGTATACCAAGTGATCAGGTATTTGTTCATGAGTATACGAATGAAACTCCACTTCAGAATCTGCTAGCCTTTCATCAAAAACTTATTCATGATCGAAAAGTTGATATCTGTATAACTAGCCTCCGTTCCATATATGATCAATTGCGCTCAAATGATATAACTACCTATTGGGTTGCCCCAACGAGAAGTAACATTCGTCAGACATTGTCATCAGCCGTCCAGCAATGGGAAACAATTCATTTTAAGCAATCACAAATTGCGGTTATCCTTGTAAAGGTGCAAGGAATGGAGAATAAAGACGATCATAATATGCTTTCCTACGATATTCATCGATTAAGTTTAGAGATACAGGCAGCCATTTTAAATTTTGCAGAATCCATCTCAGGTTCTTTCGTAACGATTGGAATTGGGGTATTTGTTATTTTTTCAACCAGAGGTTCTTTGGAGGCAACAGAGAATTCGATTTCCTCTCTTTTGGAACAATTAGCACTGCTTGCGGATTTACCATCCAATATTGGTATTGGCTATGGGGATACTGCTCTTACAGCAGAGGAAAATGCTCGTCTCGGATTAAACCATGCACAAAATTATGATTCTTTTTGCGCTTTCCTGGTGGATGATAATGGAACAATCGAAGGTCCATTAAAAGAACAAGAAGCCATCACTTTTCAGTACCGCACAGAGAACAAAGAAATAAGTGAAAAACTTAAAAATAGCGGAATAACTATTACAACCTTTAATAAAATACTATCGGTTCAAAAAAGAATGGGTAATGGATCAATTACCTCAACCCAAGTGGCAGACTGGCTCAAAATGACACCAAGAAATGCACGTCGTATCCTTACAGCTTTAGTGGAAGAAGGCATGGCAGAAATTATTGGCGATGAGGCTCCTTCCTCCAAAGGGCGCCCGCGGAAAATATATCGGGTCAGCGACCTTTCGAAAATGGTGCAAGGATAGTAATGAAAAAGATTCTTCATATTATTAAATGATCTTGCAAAAGGTCTAGGCACTATCGCTTTAGATAGTGCCTTTATGGTATCCTTAGAAGTTCAGCTTGTCGGTTTGATATTGACACACGCAGTTACCATATTCCCCTTAAGCATATTACTTATACATTTTCTTTAAATTGGCTACAATTCTAATAGAAATGGAGGAAACGAACATGGTACGATTTCTGGCAATCATCTCATTTATTCTTTTATTTAAATTTTCACTCCCTGTCATAGACGAACAATTGGAAAAAGGCGATATCGAAAAGACGGTTGATTCCATTCAGTCTGTAATAAATGTCAAAGACAACACAGAAATAGCAGAGACACTAAATAGTTTTACCGAAAAAGTTCAACAAATAGGGAAACAACTAGGCATTCAATTGAAGGATAGTCCCATTACTAAACAACAACCTCAACAGCAGAAAGAAAGAGTAGAGTTGACCATTCCTACTGAACAAGTTTTTTCAATTCATAATGTTGAAATTGGCAACTTAAAAGAAGATATAGAACATAATTTAGGAATTGCAAACCGGACATCCCTTAATGAATATGGGACAGATTGGTATAGCTATCATCAAGATTATCATGATTTCTTTATGGTCATGTACGATGAAAACAACAAAGTTGCTGGGTTATACACAAATCAAGATTTAATCTCATCAACCAATGGTATTAAACTCGGAAGTTCGAAGAAAATCGTCCGTGAAAAGCTTGGGGATCCTTTAACGAAAATTCAAAAAGGATTCACGGTTTATCAATTACAGAAAAATAGCGACAATGATTTGTTTTTAGTCGAGGGAACCTATGTAACCGTCTTTTATGATAAGCATGAAAATAATACCGTTACCGCCATTCAAATGATCAACAAGGACTTTGAAGAGGCCAAAATGGATTTTTACACAAAAGGGAATTCAGCTTTAAAAGAGGGCTTTGAATATCAGTTATTTGATTTGACTAATGCCGCGCGAGTTAATCACCAACTGCCTATCCTGACTTGGGATGAGCATGTACGAGAAACTGCCCGTAAGCATAGTACCGACATGGCAGTCCATCAGTATTTTGATCACACTAACCTTGAAGGACAATCCCCGTTTGATCGGATGAAAGAAGATGATATCACCTTTCATTTGGCAGGCGAAAACCTGGCCTATGGACAATTTAGCAGCATTTTCGCCCATGAAGGCTTAATGAATTCACTTGGGCACCGGGAAAACATCTTGCGTGAGGGTTATGAGTATTTAGGGGTGGGTGTGGCATTTAATGATGAATCACAACCCTACTATACGGAAAATTTCTTTGCAAAGTAAATGATAAACATAAAACCTTCCTAATCACTAGGAAGGTTTTATCGTTAGTAAGTTATTAAAATTCTTTGTCTGCAATAACTCTAGTTAATTCTTCATCCAAATAGAAACCTCGTATACCTGGTTTATTTTGAAGATATTGAAAGATTTCTTCGTTCGTATAGTCTGTTTTTAACCCTTTAATAATAGTGGCTAAATAATTATGGGATGGCTTCTTCATTTCTACTTCATCTTGTTCCCAAGGAGCAGTAAAAGTGAAAATTGGATACCCCTTATCCTCTCCAAGATAAATAATATTTCCGTACCAAGCATGGTGGCGAAATATTTTTGACCCTTTCTCTTTTACCTCGTTTAAATCTATTTCGAAGATGTCCCCACTATTCTCTTGTTTCACCACATCTAAAAACTGTTCAATGGTGATTAAATATTTTTTACTATAGGTGAGAGACTCCTCTCCTTGCTTTAAACTTATAAAGGCTACACCTTGCGATTGCCACCCAGCTGCCTCTCTTGCAAAGTAAAGCGGATAATTGAATTTAAAAGAAGACTCTGCAATCGGCAGTGATTGATCTTTACAGCCTGTCTCCACTCTTGTGGACCCCGCTGGACTCCCTCCCTTGATATAGCATAAGAACCGATCCTTATTAAGATTTGAACCATAACTTGCATACCACACATACTGCTTACTTTCACTCACCATTCCCACCAACCTTTTTGTAAAATCTTTTTATTCATGTACTTAGTTGTTCATCCAATAGGGACAAGGACTTCCCAATCGACTCTGGAATGACGAATGTATTCCGATCCGTGTCATATGGAGTATCACCGACATTAATTATAATCAGTGGAGTGCTTCTCCTTCTATATTGAGGAAATGTTGAAAATGGTGTGACCTTAAGACTCGTCCCTAACACCAATAAACAATCCGCCTCGTCAATCGTATGTAAAATTTTATTAAACCCTTCAACCGTAAACCATTTACCAGTATCACCAAATAAAACAACATCCGGTTTTATGAAACGATCTCTCTTCTGACGGGTATCGCAATGTTCACAAATATAAAATTCATTCATGGTCTGAAAACGATTTAGCATTTCTTCGGTGGTGTAACTTTTATTGCAATGTAAGCAAGTGGCTGTTTTCATTGTTCCATGAAATTCAATCACGCTTTTACTTCCTGCTTTTTGATGAAGTCCATCAATATTTTGGGTAATGATTTGGGAAACTTTCCCTTCTCTTTCCCACTTTGACAAGATCTCATGCCCTGCATTTGGCATAGCGTCAGGATGATAAAGGTTGTCGAGTGCAAATTGGTAGAACTCTTTTGGATTTTGATAAAAATAATCAAGCGAAAGAATATATTCAGGTGCCAATTGATAAACTCCAGTCCTTGAACGAAAATCCTTTATGCCTGATTCGGTACTTACTCCGGCTCCAGTAAGCACAACAATGTTCTTCGCATTTTTGATTAGGGTCACACATCTATCTAACTGATTATTTCCCATCAGGTCACATCTCCTTTTTTAACCGTTTCTCAAGCATGCCAATGAATCTAATATATATTATTTTACTACACAGAAAAACGATGAGTAAAAAACTCATCGCTTCTTGTTTTTGTGCCTGCCCTCTACTACCTTACGAAATTAAAGTACTGGGGGGCATGCATTATAGATGCTACGCAAGCGCTCGTAATTTTTTATTTTTTTTCAAATGTAATGGTTTATGTGTATAATAGATTTTTGCAAGTGCATGATTATCACAAAGTGAACATTTAATTTTATAGGAAGCTTTGCTAATATGGGGAGTTTCTAAGAAGGTTAGAATTTCTTTCATATGTTTATCACAGGCCCACATGATCTCACCCCGAATTCGTATTTTTTGGCTCTCTTACTAAATAGTTGTGACTTCTTTCTGAATTTTATCTGGCTTTCTTTTTTTGACGATTTCTGTAAAAGCATCATCCCAAGATATCGAAATATCACCGTTTGTAACGAAGGTTTGACACCCAAGTCGATACCCTTCATTTAACCATTCTTCCCCTAATTTTCTTCTTTCCTGCACTTTAACTTTATCTAGGAATTCAGCGCCTTCTTCTGTTTTAAAAACGCAGTTGCCGCAAATTCCTCCGCCGCATCGGTTTGGGAGTTCTCCATCGTAACGAAGGGACATCCTTAAAATATTCGAATCCTCAGGTACCTCTAATTGTTTATTGCTGTTAATGAAATTTATTTTTGGCATGCCTCGTATCCTCCCTTTAATTTATCTTCTTGGTATACAATATACCATATTTTAAATTATCAGACAATATAAATATTTTAAATCTTTCATTTTTTAAAAAAGGTAAATTTTAGACCACATCGAGGAGACGGTGTGGTCATGAACATTGATGAAAGCTCACTCTTAGATCTTATCTAGAATAGATCAAGTGGACATCAATTTTTCCTTTTTATTTAGCTTTACTTTTATATTTTCTATATAAGTGATATAAGCTTTTTTTGAGTTTTCAATATGAATCCTCATTAAATATTCAGCCATTTCCGCTTCTTTATCACGCAAGGCTTTCATAATATCGATATGTTCTTTTAATGATTCTCTTCTTCTGCCTGGTGTCTCATATCCCATATTTGCAGCCATATGTATATAGTCAATCAGTCCAGAGAGAATCTCAAATAATTTAGGGCTTTTCGATGCTTTATTAATGAGACGATTCATCTCAATATGTTCAAGATTAAAATTTTCTTCGTCTTGATCTCTTAACTCCATTAGCTCTTTAATCTTTTGATCCAAATCTAGTTGTGTTTCTTTATCCATTCGCCCCGCGGCCAATTTAACGGCAAGGACTTCTAATGAGGCAAGGATTGTAAATACCTCGATGACTTCATTCTCGGATATATTCGAGACTACGACACCTTTTCTGGGAACTGTTTTTACAAAACCTTGAGATTCCAAGCGGAACAAGGCTTCTCGAATCGGAGTCCGGCTGATGCCTAATTTCCCAGCCAGTTCTCGTTCAATTAACCGGTCGCCCGCTTTTAATTCGCCCTCAAGAATCATTTCCTTTAAATAGTTATATGCATGCTCACGAATCGATAAAAGATTGTTTTCCTCCCATCTTAAATCCATAATTTCCACCCGCTCATTTTATTTATTTTTTATTTTCCGTCTTACGAAAGAAAAACTCCACCATAAACTAAGCAGCAAACAATTAACAGGGATGGGTGCATTTTTATTTTGATTAAGGCAAAATAGCTAACCACAGCTAATAAGACTAAGTGAAAAAGACCACTTTTTTCATACGCTGTTAAAAAAAATTGATAGGCCATCACAGCAAGTAAAATGAAAATAATCGGCTGAACAGACTTTGTCATAAGCGCCACTTTTGGAGAGCCTTTAAATAGATTGATAAACTTAAAAAGTAAAATAACGGCCAGTGCAGAAGGCAGGATCGTGGCGATTAGAGCAATGATTGCACCGAGAACTCCACCCAGTTGATAACCAATATAGCCCCCCATTTTGGTGGCTATCGGTCCAGGCAAGGCATTGGCAATCGCTAAGACATCCCCAAACTCGGAGAGTGTCATCCAATGGTAATGATTGACCACTTCATTTTGGATTAATGGAATGGTTGCAGGTCCGCCGCCGTATCCCAATAAATTAGCAATTAAAAACGACCAAAAAATATGCAAATAGATCATGAACTTTTTTCCTTTCTCTGAAGAAGCATCTCAGCCGAAGCTTTTGCCGCTTTTTCCTTTCGATCGGCAATGATAAAGGCAGCGATGAGAAATACCGCAATTAGTATACCTGGATGTACTCCAAGGAACTGAACGATAATTAATGTAACGATCGAAAGAGTGAGCATGATCGGAAAACCTAAGCCTTTGCGGCCATTTTGGAAAAATCGGTAGGCCATCTCCAACAACATAAATCCAATCACCGGTGTAACCCCTTGAACCATACCGCTGACAATCGGTGATTCCTTAAAGGAATAAAGCACACCCAATAAGGCAATCATTGCGACAATCGAAGGCAGTATGTGGGTTAGAATGGCTACGGTAGCCCCTAAATACCCCTTTACCTTGTAACCGATATACGCAGCCATTTTTGTGGCAATCGGCCCTGGCAATGTATTAGCTAATGCGAGGATTTCTACAAATTCTTGTTCGTCCATCCACTTGTATTTTTTTACAGCTTCAAATTCAATCAACGGTATAGTCGAGGGTCCGCCCCCATAACCAGTCACACCGGTGCGGGCAAATCCAATAGCTAACTCAAGATATGTTTTCAGTTGTTTCTCCCCCTTTGTATACCAATATAACATTTTTACACCTTTTTTAATAGGAGCATAGATTAAGAGAGACCTCATTCTGCGAAAAACATACATGAATGAGGTCCGGTTTTTCTTATTTTTTTATATCGGCTGCCGTAATTACTTCCAGACCATCGGCTTCTAAATAGGATTGAAGTGCTTGAAGTGCTGCGGTACCCACGGCAGTATCTTGTTCGCCGTTTCCTCCACTTACACCAATCCCGCCTACCACTTCACCATTGACGACAATTGGGAACCCCCCAACAAAAATGGCGAACTTCCCTGGAAGCATTTGTTGAATTCCAAAAGCTTCATTTCCAGGAAGCGCAGGCCCATTAGGTTCCTTGTTAAACAAATGAGTAGAGCGTTTGTGACCAGCAGCTGTGTACGCTTTCGCGATCGAGATTTCTGGTCCTGTAATGCGTGCGCCATTCATGCGTTCAAGCGCAATTAAGTTTCCACCATCATCAACTATAGCGATTGTTTCAAAAACATTAATCTCTTCTGATTTTTTCTTCGCAGCTTCAATCATCAACTTTGCTTCTTCTAGTTCAATTTTTAATACAGACTTCATACTGGTTCTCCTTTATATATCGTATTGTTATTAATAGCCCATATAGACCGTTTTTAATTGTGTAAAGAACTCTAAACCAACTCTTCCAGATTCACGGAAGGTAGATGTACTTGATTTTTTCAAGCCTCCAAATGGTGCGTTCATTAAGTTACCAGTCGTGGTACGGTTAACCTTGACTGTTCCCGCTTGGATATCTTTGGTAAATTGATTAGCGATTTTGAGATTATTGGTTACAATCGAAGCAGACAAACCATATTCGACATCATTCGCAACAGCGATGGCTTCTTCATATGTATCTACTTCAATTACAGCCACCACCGGCCCAAAGATTTCTTCTTTTGCAATCCGTGAATTCGCTTTTACATTCGTAAAAATAGCTGGCTGGACATAATATCCTTTTTCGAATTCTCCAGATAATATTTGCTCACCGCCATAGACTAAATCAGCGCCATCTTCCTTACCGAATTCAATATACTTTAAGACATTTTTCAATTGTTTTTCGTTGGCAAGCGGCCCAATTTTCACACCTGCTTCAAAACCATTCCCCACTTTTAGTGCGCTAGTTTTTTCAACTAGTTTTTGAACAAATGCCTCTTTTACGTTTTTCAAGACAATAACACGACTTGTTCCTGTACAAGCCTGCCCTGTTAGTGAAAAACCCCCGTTTACCGTCAAAGTGGCAGCAAGATCGAGATCGGCATCATCCATAACAATAAGCGGATTCTTCCCGCCCAGTTCCATTTGCGTCCGGGTCGTAAAGCCTGCCTTTTTATGAATGTCTTCACCTGCTACAGTTGAGCCTGTAAATGTGACAGCCCTCACTGCTGGATGAGTGACCAATAGATCGCCGACTTCTGATGCTTTTCCCGTAACAAAGTTAATCACACCTTTAGGAATTCCCGCTTTATCTAGTGCTTCGACTAGACGAAACGCGATTAATGGAGTATCAGAGGACGGTTTGAAAACTACCGTATTCCCCGTGATTAAAGCGGGAGCGATTTTTCGGGCTGGAATAGAAAGCGGAAAGTTCCATGGAGTAATGACACTGACAACTCCAAGTGGTTCTCTTTCCGTTGAAACTTTCATGTTTGCATCATCATTTGGAAAGGTTTCCCCTGTAAAACTTTGCCCTTCTACTGCATAATAACGGAGCGTTTGCGCAGAACGTAATACTTCATTCTTGGCATCATCCACATGCTTGCCTTCTTCCCTTGTTAACTCTTCGGCCAAAGAGGCAGCATTTTGCTCGAGAATACTAGCTGCTTTATTTAAGATCGATGCACGCTTTGAAGGGGCTGTTTGGGACCAGTTAGGAAAAGCATTTTTGGCCGCTTCTATCGCTAGTTGTACATCCTGTTCATTTGAAGCTTGGAATTCACCAACAAGGTCTTCGGTATTGGCCGGGTTCACACTAAAAAATGTTTTCTTGCTAACCGATTCCTGCCATTCTCCATTGATATAATTATTGAATGTCTCTACTTTTGTAGTAATCACTACTATCACCTTTTTTCATTTATTAAGTTCCCAATAATTAGTAGAAAATATGATCCTATAAAAATGGCCGTCACTTAAACCTTAAAATACAAGATTAATATGACGGCCGGTAATAGCGCTTCCATTTTTCTATTTACTTTGTTTCAACAAGAGCACCTAAATCTTTTTCAATATACTCTTTCCAAAGTCCATCCATGTACATACGGCGCATTTTAGCTCCTGTACGAACAACTTCTAAGCAGCGTTGTTGTAATTCTGGTGTGTCAGCGTGATCAAGAACAATTTTATATCCGCGCTCACCATGAATCTCATCTGAAACGATGTGTAAGTCGAAGAATTCGATTTCTTCATCAGTAAATCCGTATTTTTCACGTAAAGCAGGAGTTTGCTTCCGGTAAATATCAGGAACTTGTGATTCTAATCCAACAACAAGAGCTGCAGTTGCTACCACAAAATTCTCACGTGCTGCTACCGCAAAACACCAGCTTTGAAGACCTAAAGTAGTAGGAGCCATATTGTTTGGATCAATAATTCTTTCTGCAGTCGTACCGCACGCTTCCGCAAATCGAATCAATAAGTCTGTGTGACGATCCGCTGCGATTTCTTCCTCATACATATTTTGTAGAGTGAAATCTTTTGCAGCTGCAAATTTTGGATCTTGTGGAGTGTTGTGGTAAATATACGCTAAGTAATCAGCGAATGGTCCTACATAATGGTAGTGATTTTCAGCCCAACTAGCAAAGTGTTTTCTTTCAAGTTTGCCCTCTGCCCAAGCTACTGTAAATGCAGCCTTCTGGCTATGGTTACCTTTAATTGCTTCCTCTAATTGTCTGCGAAATTCATCTTTAGATAATAATTCTGTCAACTGAAACTCCTCCTCTAATTTTATGTAGGTACCCAATCTTAGATTGGTATTTGATATTTTGTATACCAAGTTAGTTTAAAAATAAAAAGATTGTGGATTTTTTCCCTTTCCAGCGCTCTCTTTTTTGTAAAACTATTGATTTGGTATACCTTACGTTTATACTACCAAGATATTGTTTATTTGTAAATATAATTTTTAGAATTTTTTAAAGATTATTTTTCTTTTTTTAAAACTATAATTATTGCTGGACATTCACTTGCAAATCTAACAATTTGTAGAGTTCTTTTGATAGATTATCTAATGCTTCTTCTACGATCAGCTGGCCAATTTCCCAGCTGGCTTTTGTGCCATCGCCAATGCAGCCATTATTCGTCATTTCTTCATAATAATAAAATCCTTGAATCGCTTTACCAGGCCTGAGCTGCTTCCATCTGCCCTCTTCTTGAATATCACCTTTCTCAAGTTTTTCAAGGCGGACAAGTTCAGGTGCTAAATAAAGCGCTTCCGAAACTTCGCGCTCACAGCTATGACCAAATAAGGTAGATGTGACATTTTCCTTAATTGCCTTTTTAGCAGAGGCAGTTGTTTTGGCATAATAGATTTCTACATCTAGTTCTTTTGATAACATCATCGAGGCCACATTAAGCGTCGACTGGTTGCCGCCGTGTGAATTTAAAAATAAGAACTTTTCAATCCCGTGATGCTTCAATGAGGAAACTACATCCTTTAACACCGCAATTAATGTGGTCGGCTGCAAGGAGATGGTTCCCGGAAAATTCAAATGATGCTGAGAAACACCCATATTTACAGTTGGTGTCACCAATGCATAGGGAAACATATTTTGACCTAGTTTCCTGGCCATCCTCTCAGCTAAAACAGCATCACAGCTTTCAACCATATGTGGTCCATGCTGTTCATGGGCACCGATGGGAATTATAGCTAATTTAACCGTCTTCAATGCTTCTTCTACTTCTTTCCATGTCATACTGGTTAGATCATAACAATCCATGAGTACTCACCTACTTAAGTTTATTGTATTTTGTATACCAACTTTAAAAATAAAATACATTCCCTATTATGATTGGATCACTGATTGCTTCTTCGGAGGCTGAACTGAAATATTTTCTTGCGAAATTTCAATATCTTCTTTAATAGTCATTTGGCATGTTAACCGGTACCCCTCGTTCACCTTATCTCCAAGCATTTTTTCTTCTTTCCAATTCGGTGGTGCCAGCCCTTCAGATCCATTCACTACGATACATGTACATTTCGTACAGCGCCCCATTCCGCAGCCATACTTTAGTTTAGGAAGTTGGCGGGTACCAGCCAAAACAACTAAATTGGCATTATCTTTAACCTCTTGTTCGATTGTCGTTCCATCCACATGAAGGATTACTTTTGGCATATTGTTACCCCTTTCAGTTTTTTCTAAAAATTTTGATACTTTTCTGAAGTATACAATCTTTTGGATAGAGAATCAAACTAGAATTTTAAAAAAGATTAATTTTTTTGAAGTCAAGCTCTTATTCTAGCAACTATATAAGGAATTATTTAAATATTTAGAATATGTTCTTGAACATTTTAACTGCATACGATAAAATACACATAAGAGTTTGGTATACAATATTCCTTGGGGGTGAGTAACGAAAAAATCTTTATGTAATAGGTTTTGATACTTATAGCAACAAAAGAACCCATACTTACCTGATTATGTTTTAAATAGGACAAATAAATTACTTTAAGGAGTGTTCTAGATGGGGAAATATATTGTACTAACAAATAAGGATACCTTCCAAACGATTCTTGAAAACGATGGTTTAAAACCGGTCGAAACCTACCATTTCTATTTCTTTGATAGTTTAAAGGCGAAATACACTATTGCTGAAGTACTTGACGAAACGATTAAAATCCAATTATTCGAGAAATATGAAGGAAAGGAATATGTCAATCAGATTGCTGTTAAGTTTTTTGAGAAGTTTGAGACACTTGAAGCTGCTCGAGAGGAATTAAATGAGATCGTAAAAGCTTCTGGAAACAGTCAAGATTCTTTAAACTCCAAACTTGTTAAATCAACTGAGGTTGCGGTTTAAGATTTTTTATTATGCTTAAATGATTGCTCTAAAATAGAAAAAATCCGGAGAGACACTGCTTTCTTTCCGGATTTTATACTTTTTAAAAACAAAAAAATAACCGCCACATGGTAGTAGCGGTTGATTGTGTAAGGTTAAAATTTAAGTGTTTTTCTTAGTGAAGCTAGTTTTCTCTCAGCTTTTTCTGCTGCACTTTTAGAACTAAATAGAAACTTAAACATATATAAGCCCCCTATTGATGAGTTATTTGATACTGTAATTTTATAATGAAAAGAAAAAGAAAACAAGTATTTTGTATACCAAATACCAAATTTAATCTTTATTCATGGCTAATTTGTGACATTTTTAAGTATTAAAGATATTTTTGGTATACAATTTTAAAGAGAGAGGGTGTTGATATGCTGAGATATATGTTTTTTGTTGTTATTTTAATGTATTTATTCTCTGTACTTTTACCCGGGCTCCATCTCGGTGTACTGATTTCCTCACTAAGTCTTTTGATTGTCCTTGTCACCATATTTCAAGCGAAACGATTTGTTCAAGTATTAGGAGGTACGTTTTTACTATTTGGAGTAGTCTTACTATCGACTAGCGGTGCCTCTTGGCAGCAATACATCCTCTCTTTCGGCCCGATGCTGGACTTGCTTACCATGTTTACGCTGATCCCGATATTAGGGATTCCTATAAAATTAGGCGGGTATAGCGGCGGCATACAAAATATGATTACAAAGAGGATAAAGACCTCAGGGCAACTATATATGATCACGTCTGGCATTTCGTATTTTTTTAGTATTTTTATGAATCTGGCCACCTTGCCAATGACTTATTACTCGATTCGGCCCGCATTAGATGTCATTCCCGTTGAGAACAAGGAGCGGTTCATGAGCAGAGCAATTACACGCGGATTTGCGATGCCATTACTTTGGGCACCTGTTACCCCGATTGTCGGGATTGTGATCACAATGACAGGAGTCAGCTGGGTATCAATTCTTCCATATGTTATTCCTTTAAGCATCGTGGGAGTCGGTGTGGATTGGTATATTGGCTCACGCAGAGCAAATATTATGATCCATAACAAACAGGACCTATCCGTCCACGAAACCGCTGCTACGATAGAAATAACAGATCCAGCTAATCGTTCAAGGAGAGTCTTACAAATACTATTGGCCATCGTCATTTTTAATGTCGTTATTTCTTTAGTTGAATCACAGTTTCCTTATCCATTTTTAATATTAGTATCATTAATGGTTATCCCATTTTCGTTCACCTGGTCCCTCTTCCTAAAAAAGGGTAAAGAGTTCGGTGCTCATTTGCTCAATCATTTAAAAAGCTTCTCTGTAAGTATGAAGGATCAATTCTTCATTTACTTATCAGCAGGTTTTTTCATCTCGACTATAAACATATCACATGCAAATGTCATGCTGGATGCCTGGGTCAATAAGTTTATCAATTTTGCTGGTGTGGAGATCTTTTTGATTTTACTGCCTCTAATCCCGCTGGCATTAGCCTTTTTAGGCCTGCATCCTGCTGTATCATTAGCATTAATGACCGAAGGATTGAATCCAGAAGTAGTTGGGATTTCCCCGCACATCTTGACAGTAGCGATGTTAGCAGGCGCTGTCTCTGCTTTTCTAGTTGGTCCATACAATGCCACGTTAGGGCTTATGTCAAGTATTGTAAAGGAAAGCTCCTATAAGGTGTCGAACTGGAATCTTTCCTTTGCAAGTATATATATCGGCTGTGTTATGTTGTATTTATTTATATTACAATTGTTTTTATCTTGATAAATTGCGCAGAAGAAAAGGTGTCAATCGATGGATTGACACCTTTAGCCATTTAAGTGGCTTTGCTTTCAGTAATATCACCAGATTTTTCCGCTTTAACTTCCTTGACTATTTCTTTCGCAAAGTGGCCAAGACTCCCCTCACTATACGACCGGATCACTTCAGGTGCTAACGATGTTAATGCTCTCTTTAGGTATTCGGGTGATAATCCTCTATTCACAAATTCCGTCTCGATCGTTATCGCTGTCTTTATGGCAATATACGTCGCTAATTTATTTACTTCGGTTAGACAATTTTCACTATCGACCATTACCTCACCAAGTTCGTAAAAAAGTTCTCCAACAGTTTGCGGCAACGGTGATTCGGTAATAAATAATCCATTACCATGTTCCAATAAATCCTTTGAATGTCCCATATACTTGACCCCATGTATCTGTAAGTCGGGAAACTGGACAATTATTTGATTGGTGGGAAGGTTCGTTGCCATATTAATGATAATAGGTGTATCAGAAAAATGGCTTTCCAATTTTAACGAAGTGATAAATGGAATAACCTCGGTCGCAGGTAATGCTAAAACTAAAATATCGACATCCTTCAATTTACTTTCTGTTAAAATGTAACTACCCTGAAACGTTTTCAAAAAGTTTTCTGCTTTCGTTTGCACCGGATGATAAACTCCTATTGCAATCCGTTTTTTATCCCAATGCGTCATCATGGCTGCCCCTAATTTTCCGAGCCCTACTAAACCAATCCTTTGTTGATTCATTTTTTATCCCCTCTCCCTCTCATCCTATGTCGGCAGGCATTTTAAGATAACGATTAATTAAACGACAAATAATAAGGCTATCTTAAAAAATCAGTTTGCTGCTGACTTTTAAGATAGCCCTTTATTTATTAGCGACCCCTAATATCTATCTAGTCTAATGTAAAGATATGTTTAAGGTAATAGTTTATTTACCAGATAATAACCGCCAAGATCGTTGCAAGGAATAGTCCGGTTATAACTGGGAAGAAATTCTTTCTCGCCAGCTCTAACGGGGAAACTTGTAGGAAGCCTGCAACAGCGACCAGTGACGACCAGGCAATCAATGTACCTCCACCGCTCCACACTGCACCCATTTGTCCAATAGCTGCAAGTACGGAAGGATCGATGTTACTTCCAGGTCCAATGGCACCAGACAAAGCACCCGTTAACGGAAGTCCAGCAAATCCAGAACCATCTAATCCGGTAATGATACCAACGATTAAGATACTAAATGCTGCAATAATTGGGCTGTGAGGAATATAATTTTGACCTGCTTGGATCAAATCAAATAGAAAGCCCGGTTTAGCTACATCTTCACCTAAGGAAAGGATCTGCGCAGAAAAGTCTCCACTTCCCATAAAGAAGTAACCTGCAATTGGAATAACAGGAGCCATGGCTCTGAAAGCGAATACAAAACCTTCCGTAATATGTTCGCTGATTTTATCAAGTGCATGAATCCGGTTAAAAGCAATCGTCGCCAATACTAAGAGAATCGTAGCAACACCACCGATAAAGGCAGCACCATCGCCTCCCTCGAATCCAGCTCCACCGCCAATTTTGGATTGGACCATAAAAATCATTACACCAAGCATAGCTAAAGGTACAACAATAGCAAAGACTCTTCCCCATTTTGCTTTTACCTTGATTACATCGGCAGTTTCTTCTACCGTAGCAGCAAGTTCCTCAGTAACTTGGAAGAATGCCTTTTCATTATTGTTTTCATTAACAGATTTTTTGGTAATCGCTTTTCGATGTGTAGCATACACAATCGCAAGAGCACTAAAACCTGTAATAAGAGAAAGAATGAAGGCTTTATCTGAAACTAAGGCTTTATCAATCCCAGCAGCTTTCGCACTAAGCATTGGGGCAACTTGCATAATATAATCTGATGAAAGGGCCATACCCTGTCCAGCAATAACAATTACCATTGCTGAGGTCATGACTGGCAATCCGGCACTTACTGCAGCAGGTACTAATAATGCACAAATTAAAGGAACAGCTGGGGTTGGCCAGAAAAAGAGTGAAATCACAAACGTCGTAACCATTAATACTAAATAAGAAACGTGTCCGTTTACCATTATTTTTTGAATCGGCACGACCATCCTTTTATCTGCACCTAAATCCTTCAAGGAATTAAGAAGACCGATCATGATGGAAATGATTAGGAAAATACTAAATAGTTCCTTAGCGGCGACGAGATTTGCATTAAAAACAGCTTGAAATCCGCCAATCACGCTCCCTTTATATACGGCTGCTACAATAAAGGTTCCAACTATAAGTGGTAAAACAACACCTTTTCTAAAAAGCATGATAATAATAACGGCTACAGTGACAACTAGATAGACCCAATGGGCTGCTGTTAATTCCATATTTCCCCTCCGTTGTTTTAAAATAGTTTAAAACCGTGTCGCGAAAGATTTCCTTTAATATGGGAAAAGATCGTAGGAGAGGAGTAAACGTTATAATTGGATTTTTATCATGGTGTATATCCTCTACTTCTGGTGTTCTTTTCTTAATCCCTAAAAAGATATAAAATGGCATGATACATTGATAAAAATTTTTTGAGAGATTATATTTTGCATACTGTAGATTGTATACCATGTTTTTAAAAAAGATTTTAAACGACTGATCAATACTCAATACTACATTAAAGAAACCTTCATTGACATCCTTTTTCTACTCCCTAAAAACAATCAATCTACATCAATCTTTTGAATGCGCTTACAGATTATTTTCTGATTTCTAGTAGAATGTTATTTTAGGAATAATAAAACCAACCCCTTTTCACTATGTACACCTTATTTATTAAAGGTTGAAAATAATATACCATTATTCTTTATTCATTGCAAACTATTTTGAAAATTTAGAAGTTTATTTATATTTATTTAATTACTATTGATTTTATTGCTTTAATCGGCTAAAATTTATTAATTATCGGTATATGGTATACAAAATAATCTTTATACATAGTTTGATAGCTTTCTATTTGAATAACTGCTAATAAAATAATCACGAGGTGAACAAATATGATTAAAGTTGGAATCATTGGATATGGAACACTTGGAAAAGGGATAAGTGAATTAATTGAGTTAGGTCAAACTGGAGATGTCATTCTTCAATCCATTTTAGTTAGAACCCCGCTAGGTTCTTTGGACAAATCACCAGATCAGTGTACAGTCACTACAAATGAAGATATCTTTTTTAACCAAGATTTAGATATTATCATTGAAGCAGCCGGACACCATGCCCTTCAACTGTATGGGGAGAAGGCCATTTCCTCGGGAAGTCATTTAGTTATCCTTTCCGTAGGTGCTTTAGCAGATAAAGATTTTTATGAGTCCTTACAGAAGGCAGCTAGAAAATACAAAAAACAACTGATTATCCCCTCAGGGGCCATCGCAGGTTTGGATCGTATTGCCGCTGGGGTGTTAGGTGCAATTGATGAAATTACACTGATTACGAGGAAGCCACCAAAAAGTTGGTATGGAACAATTGCGGAGGAAAAAGTGGATTTAGAAACGATTGCAGAACCATTTTGTATCTTTGAAGGTTCCGCAAGAAATGCAGCAAAATTATTCCCTCAAAATGTAAATGTATCCGCTGCGCTAAGCCTTGCAGGTGTTGGCTTTGATGAAACGAAGGTTCAAGTGTATGTAGACCCGACCATTCAAATGAACACACATACCATTGTTGCCAAAGGCTATTTCGGGCAAATGGAAACCACTATTCAAAACAATCCATATATGGAAAATCCTAAATCGAGCCCGATCGTCGCTATGAGTGTTGCAAAAGTATTGCAAAACCTAACGACATCTGTGGTAATCGGTGTTTAATACCATTTCTACAAAAAGAGAAACTCCACCCTTTAGCGGTGGAGTTTCTCTTTTTATTTCTTCTCTTTTCCTTGATTGACTGCCTCAATATACGCTTTTCGGGAATTTTCAATATGAATTTTCGTTAAATACTCAGCCATTTCTAATTCTTGATTAATAATAGCCTCCATAATTCGTAAGTGTTCTTCCATCGATTGTACAGGCCGGCCCGGATTTTTATACCCTGTCTTAGCAAAGGCACGAATATAATCCGATAAGCCGCTTAATATCTCATAAAGCTTGGCATTTTTTGCCGAGCTGTATAAGAGATGATTCAATTCACCATGTAAATTAGAGAAATCATGATCATTTTTATGCTGTAAACAATCTTCCACCCTTTTACTGTACTCGATGAACTTACTTTTGGTTTCATCATCTAACTTCTGAACAGCTAATTTGGCGGCCAAAACTTCAAGTGAGGAAAGAATCGTAAATACTTCAATAATTTCCTTTTCAGAAATATCCGCGACAATAACACCTTTTCTTGGAACAGTTTTGACAAACCCTTGAGATTCCAATCTGAATAACGCTTCACGGATAGGTGTCCTGCTGATATTTAATCGTTCAGCTAATTCTCGTTCCACTAAGCGATCACCAGTTTTAAATTCCCCCTCTAAAATAAGGTCCTTAATATGAATAAAGACCCTTTCACGTAAGGATATTAAATCTTCCTCGGCCCAATTATTCCCCACTATTTCTCCCTCTTTCTAGGTATACATTGTACCAATTATAACTCACTCTATTTATAAACATCAAATTCTTTGGACGGAATTTCCATTAGAAAAATAGTTAGTAAGGAACTTTACTATCTACTGAGATTTTCTATTGGTTTATTACTAAATGAACCCTCCCCTAGGGCAGCCTGTGTAATAATCTTTGTCATCACCTCGGCGATCGTCATCACAGTAAATAATCTGGTATTATTCAAAGATTGTACGGGCGATAGTGGGTCTAAGTAATTAACCACTGCCTTCATATGATATTCACCCACATGTGGCAGCTTTTTATTGACAGCCATGCCAGGAATTAATGAGCCTTCTTTTAAAAAAATAAACCCAATTTGCCTTTCGTCTCCCAAACAAGCATCGATCCCCAAAATAAACGGATCTTTGTGCGTTTGATTAATTTCTTTCAGGATCTTGTTAATATTTAAGGCATGAACTGGTTTTTCTAAGGTGCCATATACAGGGAATGGAAGGTCCGTTTCTTTTAGCATCGTTCCCACTAAGGGACCTAGTGAGTCTCCTGTTGAACGGTCGGAACCCACACATAAGAAAATGACTTCTCTTGAGGTATTGTTAAGGACTTCTTTCAGTTTATTAACAAATTCCTTAAACTCATTTCCCTCTGTGGTCTCTTTTATAGAAAAATAGCATGACCTTGCTGCTTTATCCATCGTCTTTTTCTTGCTGTCAAAAGGCCACATTAGCATCAACCCTCTTCTCAAGTTGTAGTTCCGTAATTCTGTCCATTTGCCCACGTCATGACCCCTACACTTCTCTCGAGAATTTAATGCATCTACCTATATTTTATGATAGCAAGAATAAAACCTTCCATAACCAAGCTTATAAAAATCACAAAAAAATTCAGACTAGTTCACATTTCTGTAACAAATTAGTGCCTGACACCCATGATGTCAGGCACTAATTTAATTGTATTGGCTTTCTATGGTACGAATTCGGTCATACAGTTGCTGATTTATCGGTGTTGATAGACCGTATTGATGGGCTAGGTGCAGGACTGTACCGGCAAACAATTCTACTTCGCTGTGGCGTTTGGCTTCGACATCCTGTGCCATCGACGGTTTTCCGTCTGGACTTAAGGTGGCCAATACACTTAGCCAATAGTCTAAGTCAGCTTCTGATAAATTAATTCCTGCTTTTTCGGAAAGCGCGATGACCTCTCTCATCGCTCCAATCATTTTCTTTCGTGCTTCTCCATCACGCTGAATCTCTCCATAATTACTCTGATAGACAGCCACCGTTTGATTGACCCCTACATTTAACATAAACTTACCCCATTGCCGTTTTACCATATTCGTTTCGATCTCATAGGGAAGTTCCACTTTATCAAAAAATGCGGCAACACGCTTGACCTTATCAGAAATAACGCCAGGTTCCCGTTCGCCAAAACAAAGGATGCCCATATGGTCATAGGTGAGCTGATTTCCCACTTTAACGGCATCCATTCCTTGAGCAACACAATATAAAATATGTTTATCCCCGTAGGTCTCTCCAATCAAAGCCTCACTAGAAATTCCATTTAATGCAGATAATATAATCGTCTCCTCACCCACATGATGCCTTACCGATTGAATCGCATCTTTTAAACCATCAAATTTTACTGTAAAGATCAGCAAATCTGCCGGCTCGCATGATTCATCGGGTGTCAGGAAAGTGAAATCGCACCGTTCTCCATTACAGAAAACATGTTCATTTTCATATCGATGGATTCGCTCCCGATCTGCGATGATACGTATATCTGCTTTTGGCATTTTCTTCGATAAATGATGTCCATATAGTATTCCTAATGCTCCTAGGCCAATGATTGAAACCTTCTTTATCTCCATAACGAATTTCATTCCTTTCCCATAAGTCTACTGTATGTAAGAAAATGTTCTAAATGGTTTAGAACATTTATACAAACTATTTTACTACTAGTATTATAACTCATTTTATTTTTAGGCTGTGTTAAACTGGTCTGTTGATTTCCGTTCCAGGCACGAGCGGTTCGCGGGCGTGCCGGGGAGCCTGTCCAGCTGCAGCGCCTAGCCCCTCGAGGTCGCTTCGGTCCTGACGCTTGTCGGGGCTGTACAAGGCGCTTCCGCATTTCTTTCTCCTCGTCGCTTTGCTCCTGCGGGGTCTCCCCTGCCCCGTACTCCCGCAGGAGTCTTCGTGCCTTCCGCTCCAATCAACAGAGTGCTAAAATCAACATTAACCTTTAACACAGCCTATTTTTATTAAGATATAAAACCTCTGTTGAATGGATACCAACAGAGGTTTCTTAAAATCTATTATTTAAATTCCACCACCATCATCATGAATGGTGCTGTTCTCCTTGCGGATGTTGGCTGAAAGACTAAACGCTCCTACGGTTGCGATCAATGTGCTTAAAATGATAATAATATTATAAATATTAATCTCCACTAACAAATTCACAAGTATATATGTTATTACAAGCGATGCAAGTGGTGAAATAAGCCAGACTTTAAGAATTCTCTGAATAATAGATTTCTGCCAAATGCCAAACCCCTTTTGGGCAGCTCCAACACCCAAAATTCCGCAAGTCGTTACTTGTGTCAGCGGTATCGGTAGTCCAAATAAGGAGGACACAATAACCAAAGTTCCTCCTGTAAAGGAAACCGCACTTCCTTCCAGTAAAGACAGTCTGGTAATCTTCTTCCCATTCGTTTCAAGAACCCTGTTCCCTAGTAAAATAGCTCCGATTGAAACGAAGAGCCCGCCAATCCAGATTCCTTTAGTGGTGGAAATCATCCCGGCCCCAACCAATGGCCCCACAGCATTAGCGACATTATTCATCCCAGCCGAAAAAGCCTCTAAACAGCCCCCCACGACAAGTAAAACTGCCAGCCATTTTTTCCATTTGCCGTTTCCCGTTAGACCGACCCAGCGTTTCTCAGCCGCGGAAATGCTTTTTCCAAGGAAAAACGTAATGAGAAATGAAACAATCGGAACGACCACCCAAAATAAAACAATCACCAACAGGTTATTTATGTACAAACTTTTAAAAGCGACCCCAGCTCCTACAATCGAACCAACAGTAACCTCACTTGTCGATAGGGGAATTCCAATAATATTTGCAATAAATAATGTCAATGTAGCTCCAGCAAGGATTAGAACGACTAATTTAATCGTTAGGAGATGGGAAGGAATAATTCCCTCACCAATTGTTTTTACAACCTCTCCACCGCCCAGCACTGCCCCTAGGAAAGCGGACATTGCCACTAACACCATCGCTAGTCGCTTACTCTTTATGGCGTCTGCACCATAGGCTGACCCCATCGAGGCTGCCGTCCCGCTTGCTCCAATATTCATCGCAAAGAAAAAAGCAATTATAAAAGCAATAGACGTCCAAACCATGTAGAATCTCCCCTTATGTCCACAATCTATAAAACTGGTAAACTATATTCTCGTTCCAGCATCAATTCACACTATTCAGGTAGGAATAATTTAATATGTTGACTATTATACCGCTCTCCCCCCCAATAATCAATAAATTATTTCAGATGTCTTTGAATTTTCTAAAAAAGGCAGAAATAGCGTCCTTAAATCGACAGGCCGAATTTTTTGAACAAAAAAAAGAGTCCGAGGACTCTTTTTCCAAAGATAATTAGTAGCCGGCTAAGCCAGATCAACAGTCTGGGTTGAAGACAATAATGAAAAACCCTCATATCCCTTCGCTGCAATTTCATCACATTTTTGTCGGTATACGCCGACTCCACCTAAATAAATCAGGAATCCACGCGGTTTACCAGGAATATTTGCACCAGTGTACCATGAGTCAGTTTTCGTAAATAGCGTGGATTCAGCCACTTCCCGGCAATGCTTACTCCATGCTTCCTCCGCGTCAACATTCGCCTCAATTGTTTCCACACCATGCTTTTGCATATACTCAATACAATCAGCAATCCATTCGACATGCTGCTCGATCGAGACTGGCATGTTACTTAGAACCGAAGGACTTTCCGGTCCAGTAATCATGAACATATTTGGAAACCCAGCGTTGGCGATTCCAAGATAGGTCCTTGTCTGTGCTCCCCCTGCCCATTTCTCCTTCAGTGTTACTCCGTCTTTACCTCGGATATCCATTTTTAACAATGGCCCTGTCATTCCATCATATCCTGTCGCAAAAACAAGTGTGTCCAATTCATACTCCCCGTCTGTTGTCCGGAGCCCATTAGGGGTAATTTCCTCAATAGGCGCTTTCTTTACGTCTACTAATGTGACGTTATCACGGTTATATGTTTCATAATAATTCGTGTCAATAATTGGACGCTTCGTCCCATAAAAATAACTTGGCAGGAGTTTTTCGGCTACATTAGGGTCGTCAACGATTTGACAGATTTTAGTCCGAATAAATTCGGCAACAGTTTCGTTGGCTGCTTCATTAATTGTAATATCATAATACGCGCTAAACAGCCCTAATCCACCTTTCTCCCATGCCTCTTCATAGACACGCTCCCGCTCCTCAGGTGTCACTTCCAGTGCTGACTTAGTAGGGATTGGCACTGGCTGTCCCCCTTGAGATTCACGCATTTGACGTTTGATTTCGCTGAAATTTTCCTTCGTTTTCCGGATGTACTCTGGGTCATAAGGGTGATTTCGCGCAGGAGCGCAGTACTGTGGTGTCCGCTGGAACACAGTAAGGTGCTCGGCCTCTGCTGCGATGACTGGGATGGCCTGAACACCAGTCGATCCTGTTCCAATAATTCCTACCCGCTTCCCCTTGAAATCAACCTTTTCATGCGGCCAATGCCCGGTGTGGTACCAGTCGCCCTTAAAATTTTGAACTCCTTTAAAATTTGGAATATTGGCGGCTGAGAGACAACCTACACCTGTGATAAAGAACTTGGCTGATACGCTTGTCCCATCATTTAAATAGATCTCCCATCTATTCGTCTCTTCGTTATAATGTGCTGCGTTTATTCTTGTCTTAAACTGGATGTCACGACGAAGGTCAAACTTGTCTGCGACAAAGTTTAAGTAACGCAGGATCTCTGGCTGCTCAGGATATCTAGAGGTCCATGTCCATTCTTTATAGAGTTCTTCTGAAAAAGTATAGTTATAATAGATGCTTTCCGAGTCACAGCGTGCTCCGGGATAGCGGTTCCAATACCATGTACCGCCAACACCATCACCCGCCTCATAAACATGGGTAGAGAAACCTGCCTCACGTAAGCGATGAAGCGTATATAACCCCGAAAAACCTGCCCCAACAACAACAGCGTCGTAATTAGCAATATGTTTCGATTGTTTCATAGATTTCATCATACTCCTCCTCCAGCATCTATATTAATCGTTAAACCCTGCCAACCTTTTGATCAATTTCACTTAGAAACTTGGCGAATTTAGAAATCGATCCTTTAATCCGCTCTGGAAATACCGCCATATTCGTAAAATAACCATGCACTAGTCCCTCTTCAATGGTTGATTCAACCTTGACCCCTGCCTGTTTTAGGCGTTCAGCATAGGCTAAACCTTCATCCCTAAGGACATCATTTTCTGCAGTAATGACATATGCCGGCGGAAGATTGCTTAAATCCTCAGCCAATAATGGCGCGATGTATTTATTTTTTGTATCCTCTTCATTGTTAATATAGTAATTGCCAAACCATTTCATTAAATCTCGATCCAGCCCAAACCCTTGTTGAAACTCTTCATAAGATTTGGTGTCATACCCTAATGCTGTTACTGGATAAATAAGAACTTGGGCTGCTACTTCTGGACCATTTTGTTCCTTGGTGATTAACGAAACGACGGCTGATAAATTCCCACCAGCACTATCACCGCCAACCACCAGATTGGAAGCGTTTCCATTTAATGCCGCAGCATTTTCACTAACCCACTTTAATGCTGCATAAGAGTCTTCTACGGGGATAGGGAATTTATATTCAGGTGCAAGCCTATAATCCACAGAAACTACTACTCTTCCTGTTTGATTGGCAATCATTCGGCAACTAGGATCGGCCGTCTCAAGATCACCAATTACCCAGCCGCCGCCATGGTAATAGACAAACAGTGGAAAAGGTCCTTGGCCTTCCGGTGTGTAGATCCTGACTTTGATTTCCGTATCATCTGCTACAGGAATCATTCTGTCCTCTACCTTCGCAAGCTGCGCCAACTCTACCTCAACAGGAGGGGCTAAAGCAAACATTTCTCTAACGGTTTGTGCATCTAATGTCTGGATCAATGGCATCTGACTGAACATTTCTAAATAAGCTTTTGCTTGCGGATCTAAATTGGCCAAAGAACATCTTCCTTTCCTAATGAGGAATTTTTAACTTTCATAGAAAAAGATTTTCTTAAAAGTCTATCTAAAGATTACATTTTTTTGTATAATTTGAATATTCCCAATTTTAGACGTGCTATATCCCCAAAAAGGAGATGATAATTTGACATCTCAGTATACCTTTCAGCAACAAATTCAAAAATTAGAGGAAGCAACGTGCCATGAAGAAAGACTTTTTAAAATTCTTGATGTTTACATGGAGCTTTATCCCGTCAGGAATGCCTATTTATTTAGATTTTCCCCGTTAGGCTTTCTTGGAGAAGGTATTATCTTATTAACCGCTGATGGGTTGGTACATATTGGGGATATTCGGGATGATGTCCGATCCCTGCCGATTATTTACTCAGCGATTCATGAAAAGAAAGCGAAGTATTGTTCAGGAATTGAGTATTTGAAGCAAACAAGCAGTAAATACATAACATCATCGAGTATACATTCGGTTGTGGTTGTCCCTATCTGTTTTCGTTCCGTAATTATTGGCTATATTTGCACGAATGAGTTTATAAAAGGAGCTAAGATTGATGAAATTCTTCTTTCCTCCTTAACTCGTTATGGAAAAGAAGTTGGAAAGTTTCTGGAGAAATCCGACAATGTGGAGGACCCGCAATTTTTAAGTAAGAGGGAACTTGAAGTGATGCGCAGAATTGCTTGGGGAGAAAGCACAAAGGAAATGGCAGATCTAATGAAAATTAGCGAATTAACAGTCAAACAATATGTAAAAACAGCGATTAAAAAACTTGGTGTTCAGAATCGTTCCCATGCGATTGGCGAACTATTCCGTAGAGGAATTATCACGTAGTTTTTTGAAAGCGCTTTATTAACAATAGACTCATCAGGCTCGATTAAAGGTTCAGCACCCATATGGGTGCTTTTGATTTTTTATTTAGCGGGTGAAAGCGCTCCATTCACATCATAGTTTTTGGGGTCAATTTCTGTTTGTTTACCTACGACTAGTTTGGCTAGTTCTGCACCAAGGTACGGCCCACTCGTTAACCCTGAAGCCCCAAGGCCATTGGCTAAATAAATTCCTTCAAATTGTGGCAATGCCCCAATCACAGGCAAAAATCCTGGGGTGAACGGCCGAAAACCAACTCTTGTTTCAAGATACGTGGAGCCAGCCAGACCAGGCGCTGTTTCTAGCGCTTTGTTTAAAATCTCATGAATTCCACCAGCTGTTACACGCGTGTCAAATCCAGCCTCGTTTTCATGAGTCGATCCGACAACAACACGGCCATTTTCAAACGTAAGGATGTAATGATTTTGAGGCGGCATAACCACAGGCCATTGGCTTGTATCCGTCTTAGGTAATTCCAGATGAATGATTTGTGCTTTTTGAGGTTTGACTAAAAACTCTATACCTAAGGGCTGCAAAAGCTCGTTAGACCATGCACCTGCAGTCAGAACTACATGATCTGAAGAATACCTTCTTTCCGCAGTCTTAATTCCGACTACTTGATTCCCCTGCATCTCGAGAGACGCATTCCCGTGGTGAAATGTCACTCCGTGTTTTGTGGCGGCACGTATTAATGACTCACGTAATGCCCTGCCATTAACCCGTGCTCCCCCACTAACATGAACAGACCCGTATTCCTCGGATAATGGAGGGAATTGACGCTTAGTTTCAGAAGGCGATAGAATGGTAATCTCTCCAATTTCAGGAGCATCGTCGCGACGTTTTCTCGCTCGTTCCGCCATTTGTTCGAGTTTATTAAGTTCCGTATGAAGACTGATTGCCCCAACCCGTTGATAGCCAGTCTCATACTCGCCATCTGCTTCTAGTTGAGCGATTAATTCTGGATAGTAACGAGCTCCTCCTTTGGCTAACTGATACCATGCTTTGTTGCGCCGCTGAGAAAGCCAAGGGCAAACAATCCCAGCAGCGGCATCAGTTGCCTGTCCTGGGTCAGCTCGATCTACCAATGTTACCTGTGCGCCTAATTTCGCAAGATGATAGGCGGTCGATGCACCAAGAATTCCTGCTCCAATTACGATTATTTTCTGCATAACACACCTATTTCACTATTTTTAAAAAAAGGACTTGATAATTTCTTGTTCATTATTACATTCGGTACAAATATATTCTATTTCTAAAGCATCTTCGCGGACCATATGCTCAGTTTCTTTGCCGCACTTTTCACAAAAAAGATTTTTCGGAAACTCGATCATACCATTCATCACTCACTTTCTCAAATAAATGTTTACCCAATTATATAAAGGATAATATTCCCTATCATTGGGACACTATTCCTTTGCTCAGCCTCCCGAAATCCGGGTTTACTTTTAATGAAATTAATAATAATCGGTTAAATTATATACGAGCAATGACACATTGCTCAAAAAACTTCGTCGGGAGTGATGTATCATAGCTAGAAACAAACTATTGGTTCCAGGAGCAGACAATGCTTTAGATCAAATGAAAGAAGAGATTGCCAACGAGTTTGGAGTTCAACTTGGTGCTGATACGACCGCACGAGCAAACGGTTCAGTCGGCGGCGAAATGACGAAACGTCTCGTCGCTTATGCTGAACAAACCCTCAGAAATCATCAAAATCAATAACGGATGATTTCAATCGCAGGCTGTCCCACAGAATTTGGGACAGCCTTTTTCAATTTTGGGTATACAAACTCCGCCAGTTTACGTTTAAATAGAAGAAAAAGAAGTTAAGGAGAAAATCATGAAACAACGAACAGCGATTGTTACGGGATCTTCAAGCGGCTTTGGGATGCTAACTGTGATTGAATTGGCAGTAAAAGGCTTTACAGTGATTGCAACTATGAGGGATATCAATAAATCAGAGCCTCTATTAACTCTTGCTAAAGAAAATAATGTCGAGGATTTCATTTATGTTCAACCGCTTGATGTCACTTCCAGTGATTCCATTCAACATTTTCAAGATATTCTCCGTGAGTATCCTGCTGTCGACGTATTAGTAAACAATGCAGGGTTTGCCCTGGGAGGTTTTAGCGAGGAGCTTTCAATTGAAAAGTATAGGAGTCAATTCGATACAAATTTGTTCGGAGTGATTGCTGTCACTCAGGCAGTTCTGCCGTGGATGCGGGCAAGAAAGCAAGGCAGGATTATCAATATCAGCAGCATTAGTGGACGACTAGGATTCCCAGGATTATCAGCTTATGTCGCTTCCAAACACGCACTTGAAGGTTATAGCGAAAGCCTGCGCCTCGAGTTGAAGCCATTTGGGATCGACGTTTCCCTCATTGAGCCAGGTTCCTATCAAACCAATATTTGGGCGAGTGTGGACGGGATGGAAGTCAATCCTGAGTCCCCATACCTATCCTATATGGAAAGTTTACTTCATGAAATTGAAGGAGGAAAAGCCAAGCATGGCAATCCCATCGAGGTTGCTAAATTGGCAGCAAAAATTGCCTCGCAGCCGCAATCACCTGATCTTAGGTATCCGATCGGAGCTGGTGTAAAGACGATGCTTAGGCTTAAAAATTTGCTGCCGTGGAAGCATTTAGAAGCAATTATTCTCAAACGGCTAAAGCCTTAATTATTTGTCGCATCAATAATGACAAGGTTATTTTTACGAAGGGCTTGCTTGTCGCGAATTCTTATCAGTCTTTTCTTTTTTTCTTTTTCATAAAAATAATGGACCAGGAAGTATGAAATAATACCAAGGATGATACCAAAGATTGTCATGCCTATTAAGACATGGACACCTCCGTGAAGTAAGCTGACCACACTGTGTAAATCTCCTTGCATCAATTGTTCGAACGAAAAAGGGGTTTTATTCCCGATACTCCCGTTATTTGGATAAATCAGTTTACCGATAGGTTTTGCTAACGGCAGTAGTAAAACTGGTAAAAAGGATATTTTTCCAATGACATTTCCGATAATTGCCGCCGGCAAAGAACCTTTTGCCATTCGAACCAATGGTAAAAATACGATATAAACAAGGGAAGCAGTTGAAAGAACAATCATTTCTAAGCCAAAACCTATTGCAAATCCCAAAGATACTTTTTTGGCACCACCTGGAGAACGAAGCAATTTAATAAAATTCAACTTAAAAGCCCGTCCAATACGTTGAAAAACATGATGCTTTTTCTTTTTTTTGTTCATATGCATTCTTCCTTTTTACATCAGATTTTCGTGACTAGATAGCTTCGTGTTTAGGACGATATAACTAATACCATTATCATAACACTAAAAAATGAAAAATTAAGATAATTGTAAGCGAACTCATAAATTACCAAGGATAATTTTTCCTCATCCCGACTCGTTTCTTCATAAAAATGGAATGATTCTTATTATTCCTTTCTTGATAAAAATAAGCCGCGAAAGGTGATAAAATATCACTATTCACGGCTTTATTTGGTTTTCCTTTAAGATGGGAAAATCCGATCAATTTCTTGAATCTCTGCAGCTGTTAATTGTATCTGTAACGTTTTTAAATTATGAAGCACTTGGTCTGCTCGCTTGGCACCAGGAATAATCACATCGATGCATGGACGGGACAGATACCATGCAAGAATCACTTGGGCAACTTCCGCCACCTTTTCCAATGCAATAGTACGAACCTGCTCAATCTTTTCCAAGTTTTGTTCGAAAACTCCTTCTTTAAACTGCGGTCTTTTACGGTTCTTTTCATTTACTTTTGTTTCACGAGAATACTTACCAGTTAATAATCCAGATGCTAATGGGTAAAATGGAACAAAAGAAATCTGCTGTTCGGTAACGTATGGAAATAATTCCTGCTCGGCACCGCGGCTTAGTAGGTTATATTCCCCTTGATAAACATCAACATAACCATCTTTATTAGCTTCTTTTAGTTGATCAATTGGAAAATTAGACACCCCGATTGCTCTAATCTTTCCTTCATCCTTCAATTGTTTTAATGACCCAACCGCTTCGTCCTTCGGTGTATCTTGGTCTGGAAAATGGATATAAAATAAATCAATGTAATCGGTTTGAAGCTTTTTTAAACTCTCTTCGACAGCTTGTTTTAAAAAAACCGGTGAATTATCAAGAACCATTTCATTTCCAATCAGTTTGTGTGCTGCTTTGGAGGCGATGACTATTTCTGAACGATTCCCACTTTCCTTCACAATTTCGCCGATGATTTCCTCTGATCGTCCTAAACCATAGACATAGGCTGTGTCAAGGAAATTAATCCCATGAGCCAAACCAGTTCGAACTAACTCCCTTCCTGCATCTTCATCCAAGTTTGGAAAAAGATTATGGCCCCCAACGGCATTGGTACCAAGACCAATTGGATTGACAATTAAATCTGTTTTCCCAATTCGATTATGTTTAGTCATAAGCGTTCAACTCCCTTAATTTACTAATTTGATGATAACAAACGGATGGAAGAGAAAACAAAGGTAATGCTTTAATTTTTCTATGTATAAGAAAAAGACCATCAAGGAAGGATGGTCTTTAAACGCGTTTTGTTCCAACGTATCTTGAATGCCAATATGGGTTGTTTGTGCTTGTAATCATGACACCTTTTGATGAAGAAGCCATAATCATTTTACCATTCCCGATATACATCGCTACATGTGTTGGTTTACTTGCCTTAGTTGGAGCATAAAACATTAAATCACCTGGTTGTATATAAGAATAAATCCGATATCCGTTTCCATAGAACATTTGTGCTGCTGTACGATTTAGGTTTTTTCCAGCCCTTGCATAGGAATACTTAATAAGACCTGAACAATCAAATCCTCCGGGTGCCATTCCGCCCCATTGATATGGTACTCCAATATTAGACTTTGCAACCGAAATTGCTTTTGTATGATAATATGCTGCTTCCGCTTTATCACCCATGTTAGCAAACAAAGAGCCACAAGAAACGATAATGACAAACGCTACGATGAATTTCTTAAGCATAATTGTTACCTCCTAGTGTGATTTGATAGTTCAAATATACTAGAAAGGTGTAACAGTGACATCTCATCAATATTACAATATCATTACAAAATTATTTTAATATAATTTTGTGCCATCATCTATTTTTCATTAACAGAGGCAAAATATATAGGAATTTAGGTAAAAATACTATGTTTAGGAAACGTATAATGCCCGTAAAGGTTGAGAAATCGAGGCAACGGTAATCATACCTGGTGTATGTTGCCCGTGAAGGGTGAAAAATTGGGATAACGGGAATCATACGTTTTGTATGATTCCCGTGCACGTTAAATACTCGGGGTAATGGTAATCATAGCTAACTATATTGACAAGGAGGACATAATGAAGGTATCAGACGTAGTTGTCCATTGTTTAGAAAACGAAGGAGTGGAATATGTGTTTGGAATCGTCGGCACGGAGGTGCTGGACGTCGCTGATTCCCTTTCAAAATCAACTCAAATTCAATACGTTAATGTTAGGCATGAGCAAGGAGCGGCATTTATGGCCGATGTGTATGGAAGATTGTCAAACAAAGTAGGTGTATGTTTATCAACGCTTGGTCCTGGCGCCACCAATTTAATAACGGGAATGGCCAGCGCACAGCTCGACCATTCCCCTCTAGTGGCCATCATTGGCCAAGCCGGTGTGGAGCGTCACCATAGGGAATCCCATCAATACATGGATCTTGTGAAGATGTTCGAACCCGCAACAAAATGGAGCACACAAATCAATGAATCCCAAACTGTTCCAGAGAAGATTCGAAAAGCATTCAGGATGGCAAAAATGGAGAAACCGGGGTCCGTTGCAATTACTTTACCAGAAAACTTTTCAAGTCAAATGATTGCCGGTAGTCCCTTACCCGTTACATCCTTGCCTGAAAGTGTTCCGTTTCAAGAGTCAATCGAAGCTGCATGTACCCTAATCAAAAAACATACAAAACCATTTGTCATCGTCGGAAATGGGGTAAATAGGCAAGAGGCAGTTCCAGAACTACTGACTTTTGTCGAATCTCTTCAATCCCCTGTTACTCATAGTTTTATGGCAAAAGGAGTGCTCGCTAAAGAACATCCACTTAACTACTATACCCTTGGTTTTAAGGAAAATGACGAAGTGCTGACTGGATTAAAAGAGGCAGATCTCCTGATTGTCATCGGCTTTGACTTTGTCGAAAAACTGCCAAAGGACTGGAATGAGAAGAAACTTCCTGTCTTACATATCGATGCATTACCAGCTGAAATCAATGACTACTATCCTGTAGAGATTGAGCTGGTCGGAAACCTGAAGAAAACATTACAACTCCTTAATCAATCTGGTCTCTCAACGAAATCATGGTCTCCTTCAGGAGGACTGAAGGACCAAATTAAGGCAGCATATCAAATCAATCAACTGGTGTCAGGCACTCTTCATTTGACGATCGAGAATGTTCTCCACTGTGTTGAATCTCATACTACAGAAGATACAATCGTGATATCCGATGTCGGGGCACATAAGGTTTCGATAGCGCGGATATATCAGCCGAAAAAGCCGAATCGGCTAATCATTTCAAATGGGCTTGCAGCCATGGGAATAGCCATTCCAGGAGCGATTGGAGCGAAGCTTGCTTGTCCAAATGACCCAGTTATTTGCATTACCGGAGATGGTGGTGCTTTAATGAATTTTGCGGAAATAGAAACGGCCAAAAGGCTCGGACTTTCGTTCATTATTATTGTATTAAATGACTCGATGCTGAAACTTGAAGTGTCACAAATGAACAAAAAATTCGGAGATAACTACGGAGTAACGTTCCAAAACCCGGACTTTGTCCGATTGGCCGCCAGTTTCGGAATTAATGGTATGCGGGCGAGTACGCTTGATGAATTTGAAAACATCTTTAATGAGGCACTGCAATCTGTTGGGGAAATCTTCTTAATCGAAGTTGCGTTAGAAAATTGACCGCCTGCTAGCAATTAGAGCGGTTACTTCGTTTTTCCAGTAAATGATTTGAATAAATACATCAGTTCCACTTCTAGCTACTTTCGTTTTATACACAAAATATTAACGTATAATTAGTAGTGGAACTGATTCATTTACGGACTTCCAGTCTTTTTAATAACATAAGAAATTAATTTATTAATAAGTTCTTTATGATCTCTTCTATAACTTCTTCAGTTGTATGTTTACCCCCAAGATCTGGTGTTAAGATGCCAGCATTTGTGACGTTTTCAATTGATTTTAGCAATAAATTCCCAAGCTCTTCTTCACCAAAATGATCCAGCATCATTTTAGCAGTCCAGATCTGTCCAATCGGGTTTGCGATGCCCTTCCCAATAATATCAGGTGCCGATCCATGAACAGGTTCAAACATCGAAGGAAATTTTCCATTCACATTAATATTGGCGGCTGGCGCAACCCCGATACTTCCCATAATAGCAGCACCTAAATCGGTTAAAATATCGCCAAAAAGATTACTGGCCACAATCACGTCGAATTTATCGGGATGAGTGACAAAAAAGGCAGCTAACGCATCTATGTGCTGTGAATCTGAATCTACATTTGGGTAATCCTTTGATACGTCTTTGAAAACTTCATCCCAGAAAGGCATAGAATATACAATTCCATTAGACTTCGTCGCGCTCGTTACATGCTTTTTACGTTTTAATGCTAGTTCAAAAGAATATCGCATCGCACGTTCTGTTGCTTTTCTTGAAAAAATGCTGTTTTGAATCGTAATTTCATCTTCGCCTTGATAGATTCTTCCGCCAACAGAACTGTACTCCCCTTCACTATTTTCTCTCACTACAATTAAATCAAAATCCTTTGGGTTCACTAATGGCGATTTCACGCCTTTTAATACCTTAGCAGGCCTAATATTTATGACTTGTTCGAACTCTCTTCTTATCTTGATGAGAAGCCCCCAAAGCGAAACATGATCTGGAACAAGCTTAGCATTACCCACGGCACCAAGAAAAATTGCATCAAAATCACTTAATCTTTCAAGTCCATCTGTCGCCATCATTGCACCGTTTTTCAAATAGTATTCACACCCATATGGAAAATGAGTGAAATCGAACCTAATGCCGCCATGAATATTTGCTATGGTATCCATTATTCTAATTGCTGCAGGGACAACTTCATTTCCAATTCCATCGCCAGGAATAGATGCTATCTTTAAATTTTTCACTTTCCCACCACCTAGATAAAATACTCAAGACATTTGACAAAATTTTACATTGATCATAATAGGCATATGTCCTCCTACCAAAAGATTAGTTCTGCATATCCCTTTTTTAATAAATGAATATTTTAATTATTCTTGAATATCATAACACTTTTTTAAGATATAAAAAATATGGCCAATAGCAAAACAATGCTAGAAGCCATTTTTGGGGGTTATACAGAAACCATGCTTTCACTTTGAAGCACTCTTTGCAGGTGGATTATTTCACTTGTAATACTAGAAAAACCTTCGATATCAGGGATACTTTTCAAACTATGAGCACATTGCCGATCGCTGGCATTGGCCATCGTTTCAAAAGCATAAAGCATTTGGGATAGTGCTTCATCCGAAAGAAACGGCCGCCCATCAGTTTTGGAGCAATTTTCTAGTAAAAACCCCAAATGCTCAATCGCAAAAAGAACGGACCAATAATGCTCCAATGCCTTTTGATTTACCGGAATCTCCCCCGCTGCAGTATTATATAGAGTTATTAAATTAATGATATTCGTGCGCATTTTTTTCAATTCTCTACTCTTTGAAGCAATAAAACTTTCTCCTTGATTAGAAAAGAGAATAAACAAAAATTGTGCCTGACTTCGAATTGTTTTTGTGGTTAAATGCGGCAGTCGACTAGAGGCTGACCGCCTTCCCACAAAACCTATCCCGATAAGACCAATGAAAATACCAATCGCAACATCGATTATTCTAGCAGAGGCAAAGTATGCAAAGCTAAAGCTTTCTTGACTAGTGCTTTCTGCCATAAGTAATGCATTCGGTGTAAAAAATAGTGCAGCTAATCCATAATTTTTTACAATAAACAGCTCTGTAATAAACGTCAATAATAAAATAAATAAAGCAATTAGGTATCCATTAGGATGTGTAGCCAGAATAAAACTAGCTATTAAGATACCGAGGATGGTACCAACTCCCCTTTGAATCGCACGATGATACGTGGAGACAATTGTAGAGCCTGACAAAACAGCTACACAGGATAAAGGCACCCAATAGGAGCGTATAAATCCAAACTGAAAGGCAATAATTGCAGCAATAATTGTGATCACACCAAACCGTATTGCCGAAATAAAAACTATCGATTGTTTATCAAAAGCGCCCATAAAAACAGTTTTAAGTGATGGTTTGGATATTTGAATCGTTTGATTTATTTTGGATGTTGGTTCATTCATGATAGCATCGGCATCATATATTTTTGTAAATAGGTGTGCTACTTTTTCATCCATCTCAACTGGCTGAAGAATTTTTTTGGACACATGTTCACTCTTATCCTTATTACCTAATGAATGAGCTATTTCCCGGACAGTCTGCCCTAATTCAGGTGGGATGTTTGAATGGCCATTTGAAAAATTTTCAAGAACAAACAAAAATATTTTATTTGCATGATTATTTAACACGTATAAACGATTGAATAGGTCTGTTGTTCGCCAAGGGATATACCCCGCTGCTAGTGTTTCCTCTGCTTCTTTTAAAACGGACATAACGCGATGTCTTGCCTCACTAAATTTCTTTGCACCAACAGAATCTAGAAACGAAGCCAATTCCAAATAGACTCTTTGGACTACCCCTGTTTCCGGGTCATGGGGATTGTAGAACCAACCAAACATGGCAATCATCCACGATAGGGCACCTCCAAGAAAAACAAGGCCTGCTCGCAACGGGGCAAGCTCCGGTTGAATCGGCATTCCTGTTGTCATCGCAAAAACTAACACAAAAAAGATGGCAGAAGGTCCCTTTATTCGTAAAGCACCAAAAATAAAAATAGCAGTGGCTCCAATGATTCCCATTAAAATGGCGATGGCAAGTGGATAAGGAGCAGCAAATGTACCTAATACTGATACCAAGCACATGCCAAGGATGACAAAAAATATCTTTTTTGCCCGCTGGGCATATGGAATATTAAATACATAAAGATAGGTAAAGCTCCCCATACCTGCCAATAATCCATATTCAATGTGATCAAAGAGCAGTCCAATTGTAATAGGCAGAGCAGCAGCAATACCCGCACAAAATGCCTTTAGCCATGGAAACGGCTTCTTATTAACTGCCATTGCTTGCTTTACAATAGTTAAGACTTTAGAGGAAGATGCTCCTGATTTGTGGTTTTCAACCATGAAATCGCTTCTTTCCAAAAATTAATTCAGGGCTCTTGGTTCAAGCCAACCCCAGAGCAATTTCCATCATATTCGTAAAAGCTAATTGTCTTTCCTCCGGTGTCGTTTGTTCATTCCTAATAATATGGTCACTTACCGTCAAAATAGTCAACGCATTGACTCCAGCATATGCGGCATTCATATAGAGGCCAGCGGTTTCCATTTCCACACAAAGAATCCCCATTTTGCGCCATTTTTCGATCGCAGTAGGGTCAGCATTGTAAAAAATATCGCTGGTAAGTACATTGCCTACATGAACTGGAAAACCCTTTGAATCTGCACCTTGCTTTGCTTTTTCCAACAATGAGAACGAAGCAATATTGGAAAACTCGCCTGGAAGGTTGTATTGATGAACATAGCGAGAATCCGTCGATGCCCCCATTGCCAAAACAATATCATACAAATTCATCTGGTCTTGGATGGCGCCACATGTACCAATCCGAATCAAATTTTTTACACCAAAAACATGAATCAGTTCCCACGAATAAAGACTCATACTAGGCATCCCCATGCCCGTTCCCATGACGGATACTTTTTTACCTTGGTAGGACCCTGTAAATCCGAACATATTTCGGACGGAATTAAATTGAACCGGATTCTCTAAATAGGTTTCAGCAATAAATTTTGCACGTAAAGGATCCCCAGGTAAAAGTATTGTCTCAGCAATTTCTACTCCATTTGGTTTAATATGTGGAGTTTCCTTTTGTACGGTGTTATTACTCATGCGTTTCACTCCTTAAATAAGTAAGTATCAAAGGTATTTTCCCATAAGTTTACCGTTTCATTCATCAAAAAAAGCAACTACATCTGATACTTGTAGTTGCTCGTGCTTTTAATCATGGTGCCTGACACCCTATTTGGCTTTTGCTTCGATGCGGCGCTGATGTAAGATTGGCTCGGTGTAGCCGTTTGGCTGGTCGAAACCTTTAAATACTAAGTCGCAAGCTGCTTGAAAGGCGACAGATTGCTCATAATCTTGAGCCATTGGACGATACGCCGGATCTCCCGCGTTTTGCTGGTCGACCACCTTGGCCATTCTCTTTAAGGTTCCGAGTACCTGTTCCTTTGAACAAATCCCATGGTGGAGCCAGTTGGCGATATGCTGGCTCGAAATCCGGAGTGTCGCACGGTCTTCCATCAACCCAACATGATTAATATCCGGTACCTTCGAACAGCCAACCCCCATTTCGACCCAACGAACAACATATCCTAGGATTCCCTGTGCATTGTTATCAAGCTCTTGCTGAATTTCCTCGGCTGTCCAGTTAGTATTTTCAGCGACAGGAATGGCTAAAATCTGTTCTCTTAAATCCCGAATATCCGTTGCTAACTCAGCTTGCACCTTTGAAACATCTATTTGATGATAATGTAGCGCATGCAGGGTTGCTGCGGTTGGTGAAGGCACCCATGCTGTAGTCCCTCCTGCTTGAAGATGACCGATTTTTTGCTTGAGCATTTCTGCCATAAGGTCCGGCATGGCCCACATTCCTTTCCCAATCTGAGCCCGGCCCTTTAGACCAGTTGCCAGTCCGACAAACACATTGGATTTTTCATAGCTTTGCAGCCATGTTGAAAATTTCATTTCATTTTTCCGAATAACAGCCCCGATTTCCATCGACGTATGGATTTCATCTCCAGTCCGGTCCAAGAAACCCGTATTAATGAAGACAATACGATCCTTTACTGCACGTATGCAATTTTTCAAGTTCAAAGACGTTCGGCGCTCTTCGTCCATGACCCCAATCTTTAGCGTATTCCGCTCCAGTCCTAGCATATCTTCCACGCGATTAAACGTCTCGTTAGCGAAAGCGACTTCTTTAGACCCATGCATTTTTGGTTTAACAATATAAATCGATCCCTTTGCAGAGTTCTGATACGGACCATTGGCCAAAAGTGAATGCTTGGCAATTAAACTAGTAACGACAGTATCCATTAACCCTTCTGGTACCTCGTTCCCATCCTTATCCAGGATCGCAGGACTCTTCATTAAATGACCGACAATACGGACAAACATGAGAGAACGCCCTTTTAAGGCAAATTCCTCACCTGTAGGAGTGAAATAATATCGGTCAGGACTCAGCGATCGAGTAATCGTCTTATTATTTTTTGAAAAAGCAGCAGTTAAGTTGCCTTTCATTAACCCGAGCCAATTGGAATAAACAAGGACCTTATCTTCTGCATCCACTGCGGCAACGGAATCTTCACAATCCATAATTGTAGTAAGAGCTGACTCTATGAAAATATCTTTAACGCCAGCTCGGTCGGTTTTTCCAATTGGATGGCCTGGATCGATTTGGATTTCAAAATAGAGACCATTATTTTTCAGCAAAATGGCAGAAGGTTCTCCTGGATTTCCTTGGTAGCCACAGAGTTTAGCTTCATCTTGAAGTCCAACCGATGCGCCGCTTCCAAGGGAAATTACTAATCGTCCATCAACGACCGAATATTTGATCGCGTCCTTATGCGAAAACTGCTTTAGCGGAATGGCTTGATCAAGGAACTCTCTTGCAAAAGCAATAACTTTTTCTCCGCGAATCGGATTGTAAGCCCCTGCACGCTTAGCGCCATCATCTTCACTAATCGCATCCGTACCATATAAGGCGTCATAAAGACTTCCCCAACGGGCATTAGCTGCATTTAACGCATATCGTGCATTATCGACTGGAACGACAAGCTGCGGCCCAGCTTTTAAGGCTACTTCTTCATCCACATTTTCCGTGCCAATCTGAAAATCAGCCGTCTCTGGTTCTAAATAGCCAATTTCTTGCAAAAATAATTTATAATTTTCAAAATGGAAGGTTTTATTGTTCCTGTGCCAAGTATTGATTTTATGCTGGTGGTCATCTCGACGAGCAAGTAGTTGGTTGTTGATGGGTGTTAGATCAGCAAAGAGTGCTTCAAAATTAGTCCAGAACTGCTCACGGTCCAAGCCCGTTCCTGGTAATGCGTTGTCGTTTATAAAATGATAAAGTACATCCGCTACTTGAAGATTACCTATTTTTACATAGTTTGACATCTTTCCATTTCCTCCTTATGTAGCTTAAACTTTTACATCGGTTCAAAACTTATGAATCTGCGAATCTCTTTGCTGTTAAAACACCTGCTCTCCCTTCTAGTGCTGACCAAGGACGCCGTTACCTTTAATGTAAAAAAATGAAACGCTTCCTTTATTATACAATACTTAAAACGAGAAAAAACCTTACATTGAGCAAGGTTTTTTAAAATTTTATAAATTAAGCATTATGGCAGAAACAGCTGTTATTTGAAATTATCATACAGAAAAATTACTTCACTGAGAGAATTCTGATTTCATTTTCTGCCTCAACCAGCCGCCCGAATCGATAGCCTTCAATGAGAACATGCCTCTCATGATCACTTAGTCGACGCTTCCATTTCGTTTCTAAAAAATAGATGACTTCGTTATAGTACATTTCCGGGTATTCAAAAGGTTTACTCATACATATGTCTCCTTCCTTATCTTAATCATCCTCTGCTTATCAGTTTTGACAATTTGCAGAGAATTTAAAAATAAGATTTTTATCAACAAATTTAGCTATCAACTCAAAAACAACAATATCCAAGGAGAAGAATCCAACCTGCTCCTGTTTATGGTTCAATCATTTAGGGTAAATTGAAAGGCAGAAGATTTCGTTTCTTAAAGGAGAAGAAAATGGCGGAAAAGAATAATAAAAAAAATTACCCTAAAAATCTATGGTCCGGCTTACTTTTTGGCATAGGACTGGTCGCTTTTATCGATGAAGCAGTTTTTCATCAACTACTGCATTGGCATCATTTTTACGATAAATCCACGACTGGGATCGGACTTGTTTCTGATGGATTTTTTCATGCCTTTAGTTGGTTTGCTACTGTTGGATCCTTATTCATGCTTGCCGACCTTCGCCGCCGAGGCGGCTGGCTGCCTATGAGGTGGTTTGGAGGGTTATTCCTTGGTGCAGGTGGATTTCAATTATACGATGGTACCATCCAGCATAAATTAATGGGGCTGCACCAAATTCGCTACGATGTAAGTATCGTCCTTTACGACATGGTTTGGTACATAACCTCAGTTATGATAATAGTAATTGGCATTGCTCTCCTCGCTCGCTCAGGAAGGAAATCAAATAAAACAGGAGTTACAACCAACCATGCAAGTAATTAATCATCTTCAGCATAGGGCTGGGATGGAACCCCATGGACTAAGCCTCCAAATGATTTTATCAGTGCCGTTTTTCATTGCATTAGTCATTTATCTTTACGCAGCCATCCGAGCTAAGCGGAGGAAAAAACCATGGCAGTTTTACCGTATTGTCATGTGGATTGCAGGTATTTTCTGTGCATTATCGGTTATTATTGGCCCACTTGCTACTCGTTCTCATCAAGATTTCACGGCTCATATGCTCGGCCATCTCCTTCTCGGAATGCTAGCGCCCCTATTACTGGTCTTGGCATGCCCAGTGACACTGATTCTTCGAACACTTGACGTGAAGCACGCACGGACGTTATCCCATATTTTAAAAAGTAATCCCATTCGACTAATCAGTCATCCGTTGACGGCCTCTCTCCTGAATGTTGGAGGCCTTTGGGTCCTATATACGACTAGCCTTTATCAGACAATGGAACATAACGGGCTGGTTCAAATTGCGGTTCACCTGCACGTATTTCTAGCAGGCTATCTTTTCACAGGTGCCTTTATTTATGCAGATCCGCACCCACACCGGACGAGTTATCTCTATCGTTCATGTGTATTGATAATCGCCTTGGCAAGTCACGGCATCCTTTCAAAATATATTTATGCTCATCCCCCTATGGGAGTTCCGATTGAACAAGCCAAAACGGGCGGATTGGTCATGTATTATGGCGGCGATGTCATTGATTTGATTCTGATTACGATCTTTTGTTACCAATGGTTCAAAGAAACCCGCCCCAGAATGAATGAGGTTATTAGTATTAAATAAGTAAAAAGACTGTCCCAAGAAATCTTGGGGCAGCCTAATAATCTTATGTAACATTCTCATCACTTAGCTTAGTTAAATAATAATTTACTAACTCCGGATATTCTTTTATTTCTGCTATCCCCTTTTCCGTTATCACATAGGTTCCTCGTTTAATTCTTTCAAACCAACCATAATAATTCTTCGTCAAAATGGATGAGGTATTATTCCCGGTTCCTAATTGAATTAACCTCCTAGGTGACAATGGACCAAAACATTCAAGATTACAAGCAATTTGGATACAATTTTCTTTATATGCAGTCATAATCTTGGTCCGATTACTGCCACCAACATTATAGTCTGCACTGCGGCCATTAATTTCCTTTATAATAGACTCGCGCTTTAGTTTGTTTTTTCTATGCTTAAATGGGGCAGGATTAAATATTATTTCTGCTTTTCCGCGTTTCCCGGGGCTCGAAACAACGATTAATCCGAGCTCTAGCCTGCGAATTAAATGGCATTTCTCTGTCCACTTTTTGGAATTCAAACGATGTTTCGGTTTCGGGATCGCCACATAAACTTTATCTGTAATCCGCTGCCTTTTGGCTGCTTGGATTAGTAAGTCCACACTTAAAGTGAGCTTTAATTCGACAACAATTAACTCTTCATCCTTGACAGCAACAATATCACAGTCTTTCACTTCACCGTAAACCTCATAACCTTCACGGACAAAATAGGTCTGAATGGGTTTATATAAATCTATTTCTTGCAGCTTCTTTGTTTCCTTCATCCGGTATCACCATCCCAATGCAAACCTTAAGAATCATATTATCCAATGAAACGCATTCACTCCATTTTAAAAGGTATCCATTCTGGATGAGATACCTTTTTTGGGGGAAATATAGTATTTACTAAATCTTCAGGAGTGTACTTCATGATTGCCATCATTTATTCTATTTTTTGGATCATTGCGGCATTTATATTTGCAGACCGTAATTGGAAACCCTATTACCCTACAATGCTCTTTGCATCACTTGGGAACGCATTATATGAGCTTCTTTGTTATAACTACCAGCTCTGGAAACTGGAACCAAATGGAATTCAGTTTTCAATGATTCCGATTATGTTACTAACTTTGATTGGAATGCCCCTATCTTCGTGGGTATACCTTTCAAAATATCCCTTTAAAAAAAGAGCCCTTACACAAGCCATTTACATTGCTTTATTTACTATTATTTATATACTAATGGAATATTTGGCGATAAAAGGAGGATCCATCTCCTACCACCATCATTGGAACTTATTATGGTCAACCCTATTTGTGATTGTCATGTTTATGATTATGAGAATCCATTTTAAAAAGCCCATCCTAGCCCTAATCTTTTCCGCAGTTTTTGCTCTTTTTCTCTGTATGGTCTTTAATGTGACCCTGAGCAAAATGAAGTAATTCAATTTTTGGGTGTCAGGCACTCTCCGTGTGTTCACCACCCAAAAAATTAATTTGCATCTTGTTTTTCCCAATATTCATAAATTAATTTTTGAAACATTTCATTCAAACTTTTCTTTTTATGTTTTTTAATCCATTCGACCTGGTCGATTGGTAAATTTAGTTTAATACTAACGTCCTCATTGGGCATTTCGATTTTTCTTATTTCTTCTATCGTAATACCATCTTCTATATTCGGAAACCAAGAATCATTTTCGCCAACCCGAGTGAAACCTTCGTAGTCATGAATATCATCGAGTTCACAGAATAAATTTATTTGTGGTAATCCGCCTGTCAATATTTTCACGTGCATGATGGAATTGATTATTCTACCATCCTCTAATTCTATCTCGACAATGACGTTTTCGACGGTCTTATATTTTTTTACAACAATCTCACTCACAATCAGATCCAATTCTAAGGTAAAGCCGGAGCTCGATTCAAAGATATAGATTCCGTTTCTAAAAACATGGATACTTTCACCATCGATTGTAACTGATTTTACAACTACCATTAACCTATCCTCCATACATTTGTTTAAATCATTCTATACCGAAAATTCACTCTTTAAATTTACCATAGTAATGTGGTCAGTAGTATTTTTCCTATAAACTTTTACTACACAATAATTTCTATGCCAATGGGGAATATTAAAAGGGGAAATTTATTGGAAAGAGGTGCATGTGTAAATGAATCAAAATTATTCCATTGATCCTAACCAAATACCTAAATTCACTAGTCATGGGGAAGCAAGAGAGTGGTTTAAAGGGCAATTTGGGGATCAATTTTTACTGAGAATGACAGATATGAAAGATGGAAGAAGAGTTAATTTCTATCATCTCGTCAAAGATCCTGAAGTGTACAAGCCATACATGGAGAGCTTCGCAAGCGTCGTTCAGCATGAAATCACTAACATTAACACATTTAAAAGCTATACAACCATCGAAATTGATGAAAATGGTCATGTTGATATCAAGGATTAAAATAGGGTGTAAAAACCAGTGCTTTAATAGTAAACGGCTGCTCCTACAGTTAATTAACCTGTAGCAGCAGCCTTTATTTAAGTCCCTATTTCCTATTTACGGCTTCTGCATAAATAAATAAATCACGAAAATATTGTTTCATTTGAATAATAGATATCTCGTTACTCCTTAGTAACCCTACGGTATCTCTATTTAAACAACAGCCATCACAGATTTTCTTCCACGCTGGAGTTAGCCAGTTCTGAAGTGAGGATAGGAACTGATTTTGCATTTTTACATGCTCAAATAGAAGAATTTTTCCACCTGGCTTACAAACTCGTTTCATCTCTATAATGGCTTTTTCAGGATTTGGAATGGTACAAAATACTAGTGTTGCCACAACGGTATCAAAAGTATCCGCTTCAAATGGCAATTCTTCTGCACTTGCCTGTACTATTTCGATAGGGATAACTGCTTGTCTATGTTTAGATAATGAACGCTCAATCATGTACTGACTCGGTTCTATCGCAGTTACTATTACAGGTTCCTCGTATAAAGGAAAATTAATCCCAGTACCCGATCCTAATTCTAGAACGCTTCCCGTTGCCTTCGCAAGGAGTTCCTTCCGAATCCTCTTAAACTTCTTTTTCTCCAACGGCTTCATAAAAAAATCATACCAATTGGCAAATAATTGACTCAAAATTATCCACTCCAAACAAACTGCTTAAGTTTACATAATAATTTTATGGGAAACTAGAATATTTAACTATTAACACTTCCTCTGACAAAATATCGTTTGTCTGCCCTCCTGTTCATTTTCTTCAAAAAATAAGACATTCCAATCACTAAATTCGGCCAACAATTCATTGGGGAGAAGTTTATATTGACTAGATACTCCCTGATTCTCGATTCTCGGTGATTGGTTGAAGGTTTCCATAAAAAAGTAACCTCCCTCTTTAGTCACGCTCTTCACAATTGGGAAAAGTGAGCGATCGAGATAATAAGTAATAACAACTATGTCATATGTAGAATTGGTCATGATTGGATTGCTCCATTCTGTTAGATCACACACTTGTGCTTGGATTTTGAGATTATCCTGTGCGGAACGTTCCCTAATAAAGTTAATCGCCACATCCGAAATATCAATAGAATGAACTTGATAATTCATTCTTGCAAGGAACAAACTGTTTCCCCCAAGACCACACGCTAGGTCAAGCGCAGTGCCTCCATTTAAATACACAGAAAGGTTTTCTAGTCTTGGATTTGGTACAGGTTCTTTTATGTCAATCATACGATCTTTATATTTATTATTCCATTTCGTTTTACTGTCCATTTGAAAACTCCTTAACACTTGGATATAGACCTAACCTACAGCATTAAAGTAGAATTGTCCATTTAGATTCAGATCACTGAAATAAAATTTTATTTTGTTACATTCCAATATTAGTTAATTGTGTCTGATATAATAAAGGTATCTAAAGTAGACTGAAAAATCTAAAAAGGAGGGCAAAATGAGAAATTATATTATTAATCGCTTATTAAAACCAAAATATATAAAAATCATTAAGGCTGAAGGGTATCCTTTTACCATGCAGATTAAAAATATAAACTTACTTTATGAAGAAATGAATACCTATAAAGACACAAAAAGTATCCTTTGTCCTTCCAAACCGATTTCAATAGACCAGCATGCGCTCGATCGATGGAACGAAAGAGTTGGCCCGATAATCAGTCTAGATTCCTTGCAAAAATCCTTGGAAATAATTTTCCGAAATTGTTCTTATAGGATAGATCAACTCGCCCATGGCATTGGCTCTATTGATAATGATATAGTTTTTACTTATGAAAACACAGATAAGGTATTCAAAATCACCACATTTTATGGACGGAAGAACTTACATCCTACTCTAAACCAGGTCAAGAACCTTAGAAGATATAACTTGTATTGCAATGAATATGTTAATCTATCACTTACAAAAGAAGAATTAAATAGGCAGAACTTGCCGCTAATCCCCAAAGAAATGATTCATTTCCAAGGCAGGATTACTTCCTACATTCTAGAAAAGTATATAATTTCCGATAGGAAACACCCTTGTTTCCTTTGTTATAGCAAAGATAATAAAAGAAATGACTTTTATTCATTTGTGGTTGACTTAGAAAACCCAGAAGAAATGTTGATCCCCAATAATGTTTTGTACCTTATAAACAAACTTGGCTACAGTGACTTCATCTTAAAATACTTTTCATTTCACAACCCTGAAAAATTAGATAGGGCAAGAAGCAAGGCCCTCGACTATTATATGACTTCAATGCACAACGGGGTGTTTTTTAATTAGGCTGTGTTAAACTTGGCTGTTGATTTCCGTTCCAGGCACTTCGCTTTCCGCGGGCGTGCCGGGAAGCCTCCTCGTCGCTTTGCTCCTGCGGGGTCTCCCCTGCCCCGTACTCCCGCAGGAGTCTTCGTGCCTTCCACTCCAATCAACAGAGAGCCAAAATCGACATTAACTTTTAACACAGCCTTTAATTAAAACAGGTCGCCAACAAGAATTGGCGACCAAATTTACTGTTGATTATTTAACTGGCTGCATCAATGACGCTTCATACTCCGTTAATGCTTCATCAAACATACGGAGACCTTCATCAATTTGTTCCTTAGTGACGACTAATGGTGGAATCATTCGAATCACTTCCCCATGGTTTCCACAAAGGTAGAATAGTACACCCTTTTCAAGAGCAAGATCAAGAATTTTTAACAATCCTTCTCCATTTGGTCCACCTGTCACTGGATCAATGATTTCAATTCCAATCATTAAGCCCACTGCGCGGATGCTACCTATAACAGGGTGTCGTTCCTTGATCTTTTCTAGTTCCTGAACAGCATAACTCCCCATATTCCTAGTGTTTTCAAGAAGGTTTTCTTCCTTCATCACTTCCAAGGTTGCCAGTGCAACAGAACAAGCAATCGGATTACCCCCAAATGTCGTTCCGTGGCTTCCGAGAGGCCATTGTTTCATTAATTCAGCGGAAGCAACCGTTGCGCTAAGCGGCAGGCCATTAGCAATTCCTTTAGCGATGGCCATAATATCAGGGGTAACATCAAAGGTTTGAGCTGCGAACCATTGACCGGTACGGCCAAATCCGGTTTGAACTTCATCAAAAATAAGTAAAATATTATGTCGATCACAAATTTCACGAACTTTTTTTAACCAGCCCTTTGGAGGAACAACATAACCGCCTTCACCGAGTACCGGTTCTAAAATAACACAGGCCACCTCTTCCGGTGTTACCTGATGACTAAATAATGAAGCGAAATCTTTTTCTAATTTCTCAATCACATAGGTCTCAGGATCCATACCTTCTGGACACTCTTTAACATTCGCATAGGGTACTTGATAAGTAAGACCAGATGGCTGGATGAATTTCCGATATTTGCTTTTAGATGTAGTCACACTTAATGCACCTAACGAACGACCATGAAAACAACCGGTAAAGGAAATAACATACGGACGTTTCGTTGCATATTTTGCTAGTTTAAGAGCTCCCTCGATTGCTTCCGTCCCACTATTGGCAAAGAAAAAGCAATCAAGGTCTCCAGGTAAAATTTCGGCGAGTTCATCGGCCAATCGTAAAATGGACTCATACATAATTACGCCAGAAGGACCGTGCATCAATCCATCGGCTGCATCTTTAATCGCTTGGACCACCTTAGGATGACGGTGTCCGACATTTGTTACCGCAATCCCAGACGTAAAATCAAGATATTTTTTTCCATCTACCCCAAAATAATAGCAGCCTTCCTCTTTTACCACCGGTAGATTTGGATGATCCTTTGCCATACTAGGTGCCAGTCGATTTGGCATATTTTTCACCAAGTGATCCCATTTGTTATCCATACTTTGACCTCCGTATTCTAATACTTATCTCTAAAAATTGTAGTTTTACTTAATCGCTTTTAATGTTTCATCTCGAATGAGCGACAATAATTCTTCTTTATATTCGGCAAACTGGGCGGAGGCTTTCACGCTGAAATCCCTTGGCCGCTCCAATGCAATCGGGATCCTTTTCTTTAAACGCCCTGGTCTTGCAGTCATAACATATACTGAATCGGCTAAAAAGATCGACTCATCGACATCGTGAGTGATAAATAGAATTGTCTTTTTCGACTCTTCCCATGCCTTCAAGAGCACTTCCTGCATTATGTTTCGGGTTTGGGCATCCAATGCTCCAAACGGTTCATCCATTAATAGAATTTTTGGATCGTTTGCCAACGCTCGAGCAATCGCGACACGTTGCTTCATCCCGCCAGATAACTGAATCGGAAAATGATTTTCAAATCCTTCTAAACCGATTAATTGCAAGTAGTGTCTAGCAATATCGTCTCTCTCTTTTTGAGATACACCCTTTAGCTTTAAACCAAAGGTAATATTGTCTTTCACTGATAACCATGGAAATAACGTGTATGATTGAAATACCATCCCACGATCTGGTCCCGGACCATGGATTTCCTGCCCATCAAGGAGCACTTGGCCAGAAGTTGCTTCCTCTAACCCTGCGACAATCCTTAACACGGTTGACTTCCCACAGCCAGAAGGTCCTAAAATCGTGACGAATTCCCCTTCCTCAATTGAAAAGGAGGTTTTTTCCAATGCGGTCGTTTCACCTTTTTTCGTTTTAAAAACTTTTCCAACCTCTTTAATTTCTAGTTTTGGGGTTCCAGTCATATTTAAAAGAGATTCTCTTTGTTTTGGTACAACTATTTTTTCCTTTTCTTTAACATTCAATTGAGGTGTTACCATTAAAAACCATCCTTTCTCATCCAAGAAAACGAAGCCTTGTATATGGCTTTAAAGAGAATATCTGTAATCAGCCCTAGGATACCAATAATCAAGATTCCAACGATGATTTTATCTGGCTGCAGAAAACGAGAAGCCTGCATGATCATATACCCTAAACCGCTAGATGCACCAACAATTTCAGCAACCACTAAGTACGTCCAAGCCCAGCCAAACGTAATCCGGAGGGTGTCAACAATTCCAGGTAAAGAAGCTGGGAGGATAACTTTTGTAAACACTTGTGCCTTCTTTGCCCCTAATGTATAGGAAACATCGACTAAATCATTTTGGACATTCTTGGTGACGTCCATAATCATCAACGTCAGTTGAAAAAATGTTCCAAGGAAAATTACGCTCATTTTTTCTGTCTCACCGAGACCAATCCAAAGAATCAGTAAGGGAATGAAAGCAGATGCCGGCATATAACGAATGAAACCAATGATTGGTTCAAAAGCTCCCTCCATAATCCTTAGTGACCCCATTAAGATCCCAAGCGGTATGCCAATAATGGCTGCAGCAAGAAATCCAAACAGGACCCTAGTAAAACTGATCCCTATATCAGAAAGAATTTGACCATTTACGAACATATCCACCGCGGTAGACAATACTGCAGAAGGAGTAGGTAGGAACAAAGGATTGACGAACTGTCCATAACTAAGTACAGACCAAACTAATAGAAAAATAATAAATGTTATAAAGCCCGCCGACGTATAAAACACTTTGGGTATTTCCTTATTAGGAGTAAATAATTTTGCGATCAATTTTTTCACCTATTTTCTTATGCGTCTATTTTGTAAAAAAGCCTAACTGATGAGGTCAAAAAAACATCTCATAAGTCAGGCTGTTTAAAGTGAATCCTTAAACTTACTTAAATCTTATCATTATTGGAAACTTGGGTTGATAACATCTTCTGCTTTTGGCTCGGTTTTAAGAAGTTTTTGATCCTTATAGAACGAAATCGCATTTTCAGTTGATTGATAGATGGAACCTTTTGCGCTTTCTGTTCCAAATAACTTTTCATTATCCTCTTTTGAGAAGAATTTTAAACCAGTAACCGTTCCTTCAAATTCCTTGACATCAATATTTAAACCCTTAGCCATAATTTCATTGGCTTCTTTTTCATGCTCTTTCCAATATGTCATGGCTTCGCCCATCGCCTTTACAAAAGCTTTAACATCTTTCGGACGGTTCTTGATCACATCTTCTTTAAAGCTGACCGTATCGACGATAATTCCAGATAAATCTTTGGTTGTTAACAAAACCTTACCGTTTGCTTGTGCCCCTTTTGATAACCATGGCTCCCATGTAACAGCCGCATCCACTTTACCAGCGGCAAAGGCAGCACCTGCATCACCGGCAGACATTTGTACCACTTGTACATCCTTTTCAGTTAATCCGCCTTGTTTTAATGCTTGCAGTGCTAACATATGGCTAGTTGAACCAACTTCAAATGCAACTTGTTTGCCCTTTAAATCTTTCACACTATTAATTCCTTTTTTTACGAGGATCCCATCCCCGCCGTATGAATCATCCAATAACCAAACCACTTGTACTGGAATTTCAGATGCTGCTAAGGACACTTGTACATCCAGTGCCGTCGCCATCCCATCAATTTTCCCACTGGCTAATGCTTGTTTACGTTCTCCTAATCCTTCTACAATGGAAAGTTCAACATCAATCCCATTCTTTTCGAAAAAGCCTTTTTCTTTCGCTAAAAATAACGGACCATACCCTGTCCAGGTTGGCAGCGTCACTTTCAATGGCTCAGACGACTTCCCATCCTTTGCACTACTTGCTACATCCTTTTTACCACACGCTGCTAGTGCGAATAGCAACATCAGTGAACAAATAACCAATAACCACTTTTTCACTTCAAATTCCCCCTTGTTTTTAAAAATATATCGCTTTTTATCTATTACTCTATTAAACAGAGTTAAGAATGAATGACACCAGGTAACATTCCATTCCCTATTTCGTCAGCGCGGCGAACAGCATCAATTACCATTTCAGGTGAGACCTCAAATGGCATATTTGCCATATCCTCGATGGTAACAGTAATTTCCCCAAACTTCTGCCACTGACTTTCTGTTAAGTTCGTTATTCCCATTTGCTTTAAAGTAAATGGAAGTTCTACTTCCTGATAATAATTTATTAACTTTTTCAATTCGTCCTCGCTGGTATTCTCCATACACAACTGTGCAAGGATCCCAAAGGCAACAATTTCCCCATGATAGGTATGATGTACTTCAGGAAAAATCGTTAACCCAGAATAAATCGCATGGGCTCCTGCTGTTCGGCAATCATCCCCGCCATACCCACTGACACTGCCACTGACCAAAATAATGGTATCAATGACATCTTCTAACTCTTTTGTCACTGTTTGGGTTCGAACAGATGTGACAGCTTTTTTCCCAATATGAAGCAGCGTTTGATAAACCTGTCCCGCGATCGCAACAGCCGTCTGATTTAATATGTTAGGCGTCGCTTTTTTCACTGAGGATTTGGTCTCAAACCATTTTGCCAATGTATCTCCAATACCTGCGATTAAAAAGCGTACCGGTGCGTTCAGGATGATTTCCGAATCGACTAAGACTAATTCAGGTGCCTTCGACTTTCGTTCAATCCCAATAAATTCACCATCATTACTATATAGGATGGTAATAGGCGTAGCTGCTGCACAGGTTGCTGCGATGGTTGGGATGGCTATTAACGGTTTGTTAAGTTGATAGGCAACAGCTTTTACTGTATCAATGGCTTTGCCTCCACCAGTCGTAATAAGAACATCAATCTGTTTATCCTTTAAGTCGGCTACTAATCGATCGATATTCTCCTGAGATGATTCACCACCATACCAAAGCGAATGTTTTAATAAAATCTCGTGTTCTGACAAACTCTTTCTTAATGTATCTTCTACCAGTCCTCTACTAATCTGGCCTCCAATAAGAGCGGCTGTTTTTCCAAATTTTTTTATGTACCTACCCGCGTCTTCTAGTAAACCACTATTTCTAATATATTGAGCTGGTCCCACCGTTACTTTCATATTACACCCCAAATCCCTTATAAATTATTTAAAAATGAATAATATTCTATAAATATAAATACTTGTCAACTTTATGTCAATATATTTTCTTAATTTTCTATTATCAAGTAAAAATACAATTATAACTATAAAAATACATAAAATATACTATTTAGAAATATTACCTTATATTATTGTTGTATAAATATAACCAATCACCTTTCTTTTCGCCTTGAAATTACCCCCTTTTGATCAGGATTTCGATGCTTATGTGGTCGCTTTGTTTGTGTCTCACACCTAAATAATTATGCAAGTTTTATGCCAGTTTTAATCTATTCCGTATTTTCTGAGCTTTCTAAACACAGAAGGCTGACTTATCCCTAATGCTTTTGCCATGTCTATTGTTGTTTTATATTGTTTCCTAGTCTTAAGTAACACTTGCTTTTCCACACTATCAAGAATCTCATTCAATGAACGATTATTGTCATCAACAGACGTCTCAGGATGATAAGATCTTCGAAAATGAGGCGGCAGGTTTTCGATTTCAATTAGTTGTTTCGGAGAAGTAACTACCAGTCTTTCAATTAAATTGATTAATTCTCTAACATTTCCCCTCCACTCTTGTGTAAATAGCAGATGCAAAACACCTTCATCAAGGCTTCGTTCACGGTGATACTTTTTAGAAAAATACGTTAAAAAGTGTTCAATTAACGGGATGATATCGGTTGATCGCTTTCTTAATGGCGGGATGGTAATGGGTACAACATTTAAACGGAAGTAAAGGTCATGTCTAAAGATTTTTTCTTCCACTGCTTTCTCTAGGTCTCTATTTGTTGCGGCAAGAATACGAAAGTCAACGGTTCGCAGCTTCGTTCCACCAACACGGTAAAATTGCTTTTCCTGAATGAATTTGAGGATTTTCACTTGATTGGCTAACGATAACTCACCAATTTCATCTAAAAATAAGGTTCCGCCTTCTGCAAGCTCTGCTAGCCCGATCTTGCCCTTTGAATGAGCCCCAGTAAATGCCCCTGTCTCATATCCGAAAAACTCTGCCTCAAACAGCGCTTCGGGGATCGCACCGCAGTTTACCTCGATAAAAGGACCGTCTTTCCGAGAACTTTTTTTATGAATGAACTTCGCAATATGTGTTTTCCCAACACCGGTTTCGCCCAGCAGCAACACATTAACATCAATTTCAGCCACTTGCAGGGCGAGTTGAAGTACTTTTTTCATTTCCGTACTCGTTGCAATCATTCCGTCTGAATCAAATTGAAGATTTCTTAGCATTTCCAGTTCACTTTTCACTCGTTCCATTTCGTCTTCGATGTTCGTTAAGTATTTTTTCATGTTAAGTAACTCGGTAACATCATGTGAATAACTGACGATTCGTACCAAATTATTGTTATGATCAAAGACAGGTATCCCGGTTACAAGCAACTTATCCCCGTTATTAGTTGTTTGAACCAGGGTTATTTTCTTTTTTTCTTTAATAACCAACGGCGTCAAAATCGGTGTAAAAACCCCTTCTTTTTCGAGTTCATAAACGGACCGGCCGACCATTTCATTGGACTTCATATTATAGATTCCTTCGGTTGCTTCACTTACCTTCAAAATAATCCCATCTGTGTCGGTAACTAAAATATCGTCCTGTAATGAATGAAGGATGGCCTCACTTTCATTCCAAACTTTTTTTTCATCACTCACAAATTCTCCTCCCTTCTCGAACTTAGCCAAGCAATATTTTATTCATTTTTGAATAGAAAATAAGGCAAACTTCTTGATAGTACAGTTATATCAGATAATTGATAAAATTTATACTTTTTTGAATAAATTATTCGATTTTGTATAATTAAAATCTTTCATCTGAAATTGAAGAGGCAATAAGTACTGAATTAAAGGCATGTAGTGGATTCACATTCGTAGTGAAAACTTCATAAGAGACATACTATTACGCTATGATTACCGCTATGACCAATAAATTAATATAACGGGCATCATACGAACTCTTCGGTTCCCTCCAAGACCAAAAATTCGGTGTAATGGGCATCATACTCTCTCTATGATTACCGCTAAGGCCGAAAATTCGGTGTAACGGGCATCATACTCTCTCTTTGCTTTTTTGGATGAGACCGTTTGGGTTCAGTTGCCTTTTTTTATGATAAAATAGCAATATGACAAACGATGAAAATATCTTAAATGAGGGTGAATGAATCTTGAATAATAGAATTGCTTTATCGTGGAGTGGCGGGAAGGATTGTTGTATGGCCTTAGATACCCTAATTTCGCAGGGATTTGAAGTGGTTTCCTTGGTTACAACTGTGCCTAAAGAAATAGGACGGACATTTGGTCATGGTGAGCGAACAGAAATGATTAAACTACAAGGTGAAGCTCTAAACATACCGGTTCATTTTATTGAATGTACATACGAAAACTATACAAGTCAATTTGTCAACGCAGTGGAATACTTGAAAATTCAATTGAGTGTCACGGGAATCGCTTACGGAGATCTTTATTTAGACGAACATCGGGAATGGGGAGAAAAAGTCGCAGCCGCTGCAGATGTCGAGCCCCTGTATCCATTATGGATGAAAAAAGAAGAAGCCTTACAATCTTTAGGTGAGTTTGTCCAATCGGGTTATGAAGCAATTGTGATTCGAGTACGGGAGGATGTTCTAAATGACACCTGGCTTGGTAGAATTGTAGATGAGACCTTCCTGCGAGATGTACAAAAGACTACTATTTGTCCGATGGGAGAAGCAGGTGAATATCATACTTTTGTCTATGATGGACCTCTATTTTCAAGAAGAATTCAATTGGAACAAGGAGAATTAATCCAGCTGGAAGCGACAAAGAAACTTGAATTTAAGAGTTATAGCTTAATGGAGCGTTAAGACCAAGATATGGGTTAAAAATAACAAAAGGGGGGTGCCCCCTTTGTTATTTCGACCACTATTAATACGGATCGGAAGGTTCCCCCATTTCCTGAGCTTGTTTCACAGCATCTTCCATTTTTGAATCTACAGTTTTTCCAGCTTCCTTTATCCCTTCTGCAATTCTCTTTCCATAATCAGGATCACATTGTGTCAGCATATCCACCATACGGTCTTGGATTTCTTTTCGACAAGAAGCAAGTGCTCCCGATAAGTTTGAAATTAATTCATTCTTCTCCCAGTCGTTAAATCGCCGGTAGGTTTCACCAGCTTGACCAAAGTTATTCTCACGCGAGATTCGTTCTCTCACTAGGTTTCCTTCCACATGTGGCTGATGTTCTTGACCTGGGTTCTTCGCTTCTTTTAAACCACCAATAAGGGATGGTTCATAATTAACATGAGGATTTTTTAACTTACCGAAATCCTGTCTATAATCCATTTGGCCCCCGTCTTGGTTTGTCGCAACATGTGTTTTCGGTCGATTAATAGGCAGCTGTAAGTAGTTGGTTCCGACCCGATACCGCTGGGTATCAGAATAAGAGTAGGTCCGCCCCTGTAATAATTTATCATCGGAGAAATCAAGGCCATCTACGAGCACACCAGTGCCAAAAGCGACTTGTTCCACTTCGGAAAAGTAATTTTCCGGATTTTTATTTAAGACCATTTTCCCAACCTTATGCCATGGAAAATCTTCTTTATACCACAGCTTAGTCGGATCGAGTGGATCGAAATCCAGTTCCGGATGCTCTCCATCTTCCATGATTTGAACATAAAGTTCCCATTCTGGATAATCACCTTTTTCAATCGCTTCATATAAGTCTTGAGTCGCATGACTATAATTCTTGCTTTGAATTTCATCTGCTTCTTGTTGACTAAGATTTTTTATTCCTTGTTTTGGCTCCCAATGATATTTAACGAGAACCGCTTTACCCTCTTCATTCACCCACTTATACGCATGCACACCTGAGCCTTGCATTTGCCGGTAGTTTGCCGGAATCCCCCACGGAGAAAATACAAAGGTAACCATATGCATGGATTCCGGGGTTTGACATAAAAAATCAAACATCCTCTCCGGATCTGACAGGTTCGTGACCGGACTAGGCTTAAAGGAATGGACCATATCGGGGAATTTTAATGGATCTCTGATAAAAAATATCTTTAAGTTATTCCCTACTAAATCCCAGTTTCCATCCTCTGTATAAAATTTAATCGCAAATCCTCTTGGGTCGCGTAATGTTTCTGGTGAATGCCCGCCATGAACAACGGACGAAAAACGTACAAATACAGGTGTTTGTTTTTCAGTATTCGTAAACACCTTTGCCCTCGTATATTTTGAAATCGGTTCTCCATTAATCGTTCCGTAGGACTCAAAATATCCATGAGCCCCGGCACCGCGCGCATGAACGATGCGTTCTGGAATTTTTTCTCGGTCAAAATGGCTGATTTTTTCTAAAAAATCATAATTCTCTAACGTTATAGGTCCGTGGTTTCCAACAGTTCGAACATTTTGGTTATCTGTTACAGGGTGTCCTTGACGATTGGTTAATATTTCTTCAGAATTGTCATTATCTCCATTTACTTGATTAACCATTTATAAACCTCCTTTTTTTACCTTTGTAAGTATTTCCAAAAGCTGATGATCTATGTAAAAACTTCCAGTCCTCACAACAAGTTTGATATCTTTAAAATTTTAATTTAATGATGTGCTTTGATATGATAAACGGTAAGTTAAATCCTTACAATAAAAGGAGAACCTAAATTTATTTTAAAAATATGAACATAAGGGTGCCATCCATGAAAAAATATACACAAGTATTCCAGGGGACTGCTTTTACCAGCAAGTCACCAAAAGAAATCCAACTATTAAAAGATCATCTTTTCTGTATTAATGAGAATGGTATGATTGAAAAAGTCGTTTCCTCAGAAGAGGCTGACTACCTGCCTTTATTAGATGCTTATCAAGAGGAGGAAAACTTTCATCGCTTAGCTGAAGGTCGATATTTCTTACCTGGATTTGTCGATTTACATGTACATGCTCCGCAATGGGCTCAGTCTGGAACGGCATTAGATATTCCACTCTATGATTGGTTAAACACCTATACCTTCCCTCTTGAGTCGAAATTTTCGGATTTAGATTTCGCAAAAGATGTTTACGAAGATGTCGTTAGCACCCTACTCGCAAACGGAACAACTACGGCACTTTATTTCGCTACTGTACATAAAGAAGCAAGTTTATTACTAGCAGAAATTTGCGCTGAAAAAGGGCAGCGCGGACTAGTCGGAAAAGTTGTGATGGATAATCCTGAACAAAATCCAGATTATTATCGTGACATTGATACACAAACGGCCATAGCTGACACTGAGGAATTTATTTTAGCAGTAAATAAATTAGCAAAGAGCACGAAACAAGGTGTTTATCCTGTTGTAACCCCACGTTTTATACCTAGTTGCACGGATGATGCCTTAAAAGGTTTAGGAGAATTAGCTGAAAAACATGGAACGTATGTGCAATCGCACTGTAGTGAAAGTGATTGGGAGCATGGTTATGTTAAGGAGCGCTTCGGTAAGAATGATGCGTTTGCTTTACATCAATTTGGTTTATTAGGCGAAAAGTCGGTTATGGCGCATTGTAATTTCTTAGATGATGAAGACGCCGAATTATTCGCAGCCACAGGTACTGCTGTATGCCATTGTCCCATCTCTAATGCTTATTTCGCCAATAGTGTTATACCCATCGCACATTTGCTTTCCAAAGGAGTTGAAATTGGTTTAGGAACCGACCTTTCTGGAGGTTTTTCACCCAGCCTTTTTGATAATGTGAGACAAGCAGTGATTGTTTCTAGAATGTTAGAAGATGGCGTGGACAGCACTCTTTCTGCTGAGGAACGTGGTATAGCTAATTCACGCATCACAATTAATGAAGCGTTCTATTTAGCAACAGCTGGTGGCGGAGAAAGTTTAAATTTGCCGATCGGCCGCTTGGAGGAAAACTACGCTTGGGATGTACAAATCATTGATACGTCAGTTACATACGCAAAACTCCCTATTTATCATGCAAATGAAGATTTACATGATAAATTTCAAAAAATTATGTATCTAGTAACCCCTGAAAACATCCGTGAAGTTTGGGTACAAGGAGTAAAAGTTCATTCCCGTTAATGATCCTATAAAAAAAAGGGACAGGCATCAACCATTTAATGGGTTGCCTGTCACTTTTTTATTTATATTCTCTCAATTTAATTGAAGATGATATCTGAAAAAGATCTTGTCAATTAATTTATTGCTCGGTATATTTTTTAAAGTTATCTAAAATCGCTTGCCAGCCGGCTTTTTGCATTTCAATTGGATTGGTGGTTTCCGCGTCAAAAGTTTCGATTACCTCTGTCTCGTTTCCTTGACCTTTAAAAGTAACAGCTACTTTTCTTCCATCCCCCATGGTATAAGAAATAACCTCGTTTACTTTCACTTCGTCATAAATTCCACCAAAATCAAAGCCAAAACTGCCATCCTTTGCTTCCATTCTTGTTAGGAATTTTCCGCCAACCTTTAAATCATTTTCCGCAACTGGCGTATGCCAGTCATCTGAAGCATTGTTCCATTGGGTGATGTGTTTTGGCTCTGTCCAATATTCCCACACTTTTGCTACTGGCGCATGAACAGTTGATTGAACAGTGATTTTTTCATTATTGCTTGTTGTCATTTGAATTTCCGCCTTTCATCATATACTGAGTTTATTATTAGATTGAATTCCTTCATGATGTCACAAACCTGTTAATATCTTATCAACTCTCCCATGTAACCGCAATCACCAGTATTGATAAAGGAAAAACAATAAAACTATAAAGCCAGAATGGGGTTGCCCATCCTGGCTTTATCACGTGGTGCCTGACACCTTATTCAGAGGCCCGTGGACTGCTTTCAAATCCTCCCTTTTTATGGGAACCGTCACAGAACGGCTTTTTGTTGGAAAGACCGCAACGGCAGAGATACACTTTTGCCTTCTTTGGATATTCCTTGCCCTCTGCATCGAAAATCTGAAAATCACCACTTACCTGCAATGGACCATTATCATTAATCTTAATTTGATTTTCCATTCATATCACATCTCCTCAGTTTTTTATTAATGAAAAAAATTCTGATCGTAAATCCCTTTCTGTACCAAATAGCCCATGCATGCTGGAGGTTGTGGTAGAAGTGGTGGATTTTTTCGTTCCCCTGCTGCACATACACATATGCTTAGCTTCAACGACTACGATTGTTCCTTCTGGCTCCAAAACCTCTTCCATCGCAGCGGCGATTTGCGATGTAAGCCGTTCTTGCACCTGAAATCTTTTCGCATACCCATCCACCATTCGACCAATTTTTGATAAGCCAGTGATTTTCTCATTTGGGATATAACCCACATGGGCCACGCCAAAAAACGGAGCGAAATGATGTTCACACATCGAAAAGAACTCAATATCCTTTACTAAAATCAGTCCCTTATGTTCAATATCAAACGTCTTTTCGAGATGGAGTTTGGGGTCCTCATGATAACCTTCGGTGTATTCAAGGAATGCTTTAAGTACCCTAAATGGGGTATCTTGCAGTCCATCTCGATCAGGATCATCCCCACACAGTTGAATTAATTGTCTAATCGCTGAAGTAAAAAAATTTACATCCATTAAATTTCGATGGGTTTCCTGTGCATGAGGTTTAAACAAACTTGGGAACTTTTCAGTTAGTAAAAGATATTGATCACTAGTCATTTCACATCATTCCTTTGACATGGTATTGGAGGGATCATCCTCGATGATTAAACAAAGGGTGGGATGATTCACTTGCTCATTTTGTTGAACTCGAAAGGCACAGCAGCCATCACCATTCTGTAGACGTTGTTCTCGGTGCACCTTGCATCCAAGCAACCGGGTAAGTACAGATACTGTCACACTGCACAATATAGGACGCTCAAGTGCTACATTATGAAAGGGACAATTCCGCTCAATTAGATAATAATCCTTACCCTTTTTGACTACTTCCATATAAGAGTCATCTTTTGCATAAAAATCCTTAAGCACTTCTAGTCTTTCGTCGATACTTAGCCCCAACATTTTCGGTTCCCATTCACGAACCCTTTCTTCAACCATCGCAGTAAGCACATTTTTTAGGGCACACATTCCGAGATGTTCAACCATCGTATCAAGAACTTCAATCGTTAAGTGATCATAATTCTTATCAAAGAGATGTTCACCAGCAGAGGTTAATCGGTATCGGATGTGAGGTCGGCCAATACCATTTTGCTTTTCGGAAATCCTGACAATCCAGCCATCTCTTTCTAAATGGAGAAGATGCTGACGGACGGCCTCACCGGACATATCTAACAATGAGGCCAGTTCGCTCATGGATGAAGCACCACTTGTTTTAATAGCATGAACGATTCTTCTTCTTGGTTCCGACAAATGTTCGGCTTTAAAACTCAGATCTCTCCCCTCCCCGCGCTTTCTTAAATGTATATTCACCTACCTTTGGAATAGTTCAAGATTTTTATTGAATAAATGGAAAAATTCATTTTTCAAAGGCAAAAAAAAATCCCTTTCATAGGGATTTACTAGAAAACAATCGTTTTATTTTGATGGACAATTATGCGGTCCTCAATGTGCCACTTTACTGCTCGGGCCAAAACGCTTCTTTCAATTCTACGACCGATCTTTTTAAGGCTATCGACATTATCATGGTGGTCGACCCGACTGATATCCTGTTCGATAATAGGTCCCTCATCGAGGTCATTAGTCACATAATGAGAAGTGGCACCAATCAATTTAACACCGCGGCCAAATGCCCGTTCATATGGTCTTGCCCCAACGAAGGCTGGTAAAAATGAATGGTGAATATTGATAATTTTGTTCGGATTTTCTTCAACAAATGTTGGAGATAAGATTTGCATATATCGGGCCAATACCACGAAATCAATCTCATACTCTTTTAGGAGTTTCAGTTGTGTAGCTTCGGCTTGTCCACGAATATCTTTATTGGCAGGTACGTAATAAAACGGGATGTTCAGCCCTTCGACAACCTCTCTTGCGGTTTCATGATTACTGATCACAAGGGCAATATCAGCCATTAGATCGCCGCTTTGCCATTCCCATAAAAGTTCAAGCAAACAATGGAGTTCTTTCGATACAAAGATTGCCGCTTTTTTCACATGATAAACATGCGTTAGGTTCCATTCCATGGAAAACTTCTTGCCAATTTCAACAAACTTATTTTCCATATCCTTCGCTTTTTCCTTTAAACCCGGGCATTCAAATTCAATTCGAATGAAAAAAGTGCCTCCCTCTGGATTAGTTGAATATTGACTAGACTCAATAATATTTGCATTATAGGAAAACAAAAATTTTGAAATCGCCGCAACTATTCCGGGCTGGTCAGGGCAACTTACTAAGAGACAACCCCGGTTCTTATTCTTTTCCTGAAATAATTCAATCTGATCTTTTATATATGCGTTCATGTCACAAAACCTCTCAAAATGTTGTTTTAGACATTATACATTAGTTTGTCACATTAGTTAATCATTATTTTGAAAATTCCTACAACGAACCCCTGACCGTTGTCGCGGCAGCTCCAACTTTATTTGCTAATTGAAGGTACTCTTCTAATTGGGTTAGACTTTCCGGCTGACCTTTTTCATGAAAGCTATACAGAAGGGCTGACATAAATGCGTCACCTGCACCGGTTGTATCGATCGCTTCCACGATCGGAGCAGGAACAAAAACTTTGTTTCCGTTAAAAATTGCACATGCCCCCTTGCTTCCCATCGTGATAAACAGGTAGGGAATCTGCCATTTAGATAATTGATCGATTCCAGCATCTAATGAATCTGTATCGGTTAAAAATTGCAACTCATCTTCAGCGAGCTTCACGATATGAGCATATTTAAGGAAGGAAGAAACGGTTTGGCGGCAATACTCCTCACTTTCCCAACGCTTGAGACGAAGGTTGGCGTCAAAGGCGATGATGTTGCCAGCGTCCTTAGCATATATCAGTGCCCTTTCAGTTGTCTTCCTAGCTTTTTTATGAAAAAGTGTTCCTGAACCAAAATAAAATATCTTTGCCTTTGCAAAAACTTCCCTTCGCAATTCATCTTCAAATAATACCTCATCTGGCGTAAGATTGACGTATGAATGAAAATAGCGCTCACCATTTTCATTTAAATGCACATATACACCACAGATGCTCTTACTCGAAGTGCGTACAGAAAATGAAGTATCAATTTGTTCCTTCTTGAATTCTTGCTGCACAAATTGACTAACTTCATCGGTCCCTAGTTTACATAAATAATAAGCAGGAATCCCGAGTCTCTTTGTCCCCGCTGCCACATTTACGGTAGCACCGCCCAACAGTTGCTGGTATTTGGTATTCGTTTGATCAATTGAAATAAAGTCTATAAATGCTTCTCCCAGTGAAATAACTCCTTTTTGTACCAAGATGGTCCTCCTTCAATGATGGTTCTATGATGATTATATGAAAAAACCTCCTCAATTGAAAATGGTTGAGGAGGATCGTTTACGAGATTAAACTAGCTTATGTGCATACCACTTTTTCCCTTTAAAACGCAGACCAAAGATGATTCCGCGAGTGCCCCATTCTACAATCATGGCGACCCAGACACCGACAATCCCAAATCCTAAGGTAATTCCTAAAACATAACCTAAAATAACCCGTAACAACCACATGGACAGCAATGAGGCAATCGAAGTAAAGTTCGAATCCCCCGCTGCCCGTAATGCTGATGGCATAATAAAGCTTGGTGACCATAGTAGTGGTTGAGCAATGGCACCTATTACCACAAGAGTATAGATTGTGGGAACAATTTCTTCAGGTGGATTGAACATTTTTATCAACACCGGAAACAATGGTAATAACAATAAAGCGGCAATGACAAAAATAATCGAGGAAAGGCCAATTAACGAAAAGATAAATTTCCTTGCGTCAGCAATATTCCTTCGCCCAATACACTGCCCCACAATGGTAACGATGGCAATGCTGATGGAATTAGGTCCGATTTGATATACCATCATTAACACATTGGCAATTGCAAAAACGGTAAGTGAAAGGGTTCCTAACTGGACAATAAATGTTTGCGTAAGCAGCTTTCCACCATTGAAAAAGATTTGTTCTGCAGCGAAGGGCAGCCCTATAAACATGACCTTTTTTAAAATAGAAAGGTCGATTCTAACCGCATTTTTTATCTTGAAGCGGATGGTCTCATTGTATTTTAAGACATACACCAAAGAAGCAGCCATTCCTAAAAATCTAGCTAAAAGCGTGGAAATGACGAGCCCTTCCACACCCATGTGAAAGAATGTAATTAATAGTAGATTTAGAATCGTATTGGTTAAATTCATGACTAACGATAAATTTAAGCAGGGTTTCGTTTCCCCCACACCTCTTAACGCACCAGTAACTGCTTGAAAGACCGCGATGAATGGATATGAAAGACAACTGCCGATTAGATAAATTCGAGCGTTTTGAAATACATCCGCTTCCGCTTTACCAAATAACAGGTTTAAGGTTGGCGTATGAAATATAATGACTAAGGTGCTGATTAGGACTGAAAAAAGGGTAACGGCAGTTATTGCTTGGGTCGCCGTTTTGGACACCATCTCCCCGTTCCCGCTCCCTTTATATTGGGCAACAATCACAGTCCCGCCTGTTGCGACCGCTATAAATACATTAACTAGGAAAATATTCAATGAATCTACCATACTCACAGCACTAACTGCAGCCACTCCAGCCGAACTTATCATCGCTGTGTTTAATAAACTCATGATAATTAAAAAGGCTTGGTCTACGAAAATCGGCAGGATAATGGCAAATATTTTCTTGTAATCTATGGATTCGCCAGAAAAATACTTATCTAACAAAGAAACCGTTCTGTGCCTAATATTCAATTCTATTTTATTCAATACACAACACTTCTTTAATGGAATTTATGGAAAGGTACCGACCATATTTTAATACGGCTTATTATACCACGAATTGGAAGTGCGTAAAGGTTTTTACCTTCTGTCAGAAATGTCCATTTATCGTTGCGTTCGCAGTTCTACACGACGAATTTTCCCCGAGTCCGTTTTAGGCAGTGCATCGATATATTCGATCACCCTTGGATACTTATAAGGAGCCGTTAATTTCTTAACAAATCCTTGTAACTCCGTGGTTAACTCCGCTGTTCCAAAAATCCCATCTTTCAACACAACAAATGCTTTAACAACATTTCCTCTGATTGGGTCCGGTAAAGCGACTACCGCACACTCCTTAACTGATTTATGTTTCATTAATGCATCTTCTACTTCAAATGGTCCAATCGTATATCCAGAACTGATAATGACATCATCTTTGCGGCCTTGGAACCAATAATAATTTTCCTCGTCTTTCAATGCACGGTCACCTGTCAGAAAATATTGACCTTGATAAGATGAAGCCGTAGTCACCGGATTTTTATAATACTGTTTAAATAATGCCGGGAAATCACTTCGAATCGCAATGGTTCCGACTTGGTTGATTGGTGCCGGATGACCGTCTTCATCGATAACATCAATAAATTCTTCTAGCAGCGGCTGTCCCATGGATCCCAATTTTTTCTCATCAACATTTAAATTCGCTATCAATAACGTACTTTCCGTCTGACCATAGCCATCGCGAATCAGGATCTTAAATTGTTCTTTAAACACATCGATGACTTCCCGATTTAGTGCTTCACCGGCAGAAACAGCCGTATGCAAATGGGATAGATCGAAGGTGGAAAGATCATCTAATTTAGCCATCATCCGGTATTCGGTAGGTGTGCAGCATAAAACATTTACTTGATGATCTTGAAGAAGATGTAAATATTTGTGCGGATTAAACCTGCCATGATAGATAAAACCTGTGGCACCTGAACCTAGAATCGATAAGAATGGACTCCAGACCCATTTTTGCCACCCTGGGGAAGCTGTAGCCCAAACCAGATCGTCCTCACTAATATTCAGCCATTTTGACGCCGCAATTCTTAAATGTGCATACCCCCAGCCATGGCTGTGAACAACTCCTTTTGGCTGACCGGTTGTCCCAGATGTATAAGCTAAAAAGGCAAAATCCTCACTCAACGTATCGACATCACTGAAAATTTCTGACTCCTCAGCGGCTAACGCTTCTAAGGAAAGCCAATTTGGTACTTCCTGACCAAAAGCAATCTTATATTGTAAAAAGGGAGTTTCCTCTTTAATATTTTCAAATTCTTCAATTAACTCAGAATAAGAAATGACGGCTTTTGCTTCCGAATGATTTAAGCGATACAGTAAATCTTTTGCTCGTAAAAGTTCTGAAGAAGGGCTAATGACGAATCCCGCTTTTAAACAGGCTAAATAAATAATATAGGATTCAATGAGACGAGTGCTCATAACAACAACCCGGTCACCTTTCTCTAGTCCTAGCTTCGTTAATCCATTAGCTAGTTTATTGGCTTTTGTGATTAACTGAGCATAAGAAATCGTTTTCGTTTCTCCAAGTTCATTTAGCCATCGTAAAGCTATTTTTTCGGAAAGATGCTTAGAAATTTCACTTGCTAAATTAAAGCGCTCTGGTGCGATCAATGATTTCAAATCCACAATTGTCAATCTCCATTCTTAGTAGTTTAGATTTGGGGTTCCCAGCGTAATTCGTTTGAATCTTCATAGTTAGTATCTGGTAATAACACTAGATGCTCAGCAATATTTACTCTTATAATAATATCACTTTATAGAACTATGTAAATTATTTCGCCTCGACCAATACTAAGACCTATTATCTGGTCTTAAATAAAAACCCCAAAAAACCAACTATAAAAAATAGTTGGCTTCGTAAGAACTCTTATTCAAATAAAGGACTAACTGCTTTTTCATTATGAATCCGGTCGATTGCCTCAACAAGAAGAGGCGCAACAGAAATCGTTTTAATTTTATTACTGATTTTATCTTCCGACAATGCAATAGTATTTGTCACTACTAATTCTTTAATTGGTGACGATTCTATTTTTTCAATCGCTTGGTCTGTAAAAACAGGATGGGTACAGCCCGCATAAATTGCTTTTGCCCCATTTTCGTCTAGAGCCTTAGCTGCTAAAGAAATGGTTGCACCGGTATCAATCATATCATCAATAATTATGGCATTTTTGCCCTCGACATTACCAATCACATTTATGGTTTGGGGACCATTTTCTTCAAATCTTCTTTTATCGATTAGGGCAAGTGGAACGTGTAATAGGTTAGCCACTTTTCTTGCTCGACCAATGCTGCCATTATGAGGTGCGACGATAACTATATCATCTAAACCTTGTTCCTTAAAATACTGCCCAAGAATAGGAACACCATATAGATGTTCTACAGGGATATCAAAGAAACCTTGAATTTGAGAAGTATGGAGGTCCATTGTAAGAATTCGACTTGCTCCAGTCTTTTCCAAAAGATTCGCCACTAATTTTGCTGTAATTGGCTCCCGTGACCGTGCCTTTCTGTCCTGCCGTCCGTATCCATAGTATGGAATGACCACATTTATGATACTAGCTGAAGCTCTTTTTAGAGCATCAATCATGATGAGGAGTTCCAAAATATTATCATTGACAGGATACGATGTGGATTGAATAACATAGACCTCACTGCCGCGAACACTTTCTTCAATATGAATTTGAATCTCTCCATCACTGAAATGAGATACTGAGCTTTTTCCTAACTCGCATCCTAAAAGCTCTGCCATTTCTGTTGCCAGCTTTTGATTGGAATTCAATGAAAACAGTTTAAATCGTTTATTTTGTTGATATGTCACCTTAGATCCTCCACACGTTTGAATTTCTACTTGTTACAAAAATTATCGATTCATCTTATTTTACTATATTAATCATCATAGTGGTAGGAAATACATCAGAGAGGTAACTTTTAATAGAGAATCCTTGTGCTTTTCTACTATCAGCCGTTTGAGTCAGTTAATTTGGCCATTACATCAGCTGTTGTCATAATGGTCGCAAATTCTTGATGCAAAGTGGCAAGTTCAAATGTTTGTACATCCTCGGCAGAGCACTTTATTCCTTTATGGTCTGTAAGTTCAAATGCAGCGATCGCGTCCTCGATCAGGTATGTATCGAAACCAAAATTTCCACTCATCCGAGTGGTGGTAGATACGCAATGTTGGGTTGATAAGCCTGTAATGATAACCGATTTGATATTTAGATTACGTAAATAAGTTTCTAATTCCGTACCAATAAACGCACTATTTACATTTTTTTGAAAGACCTTTTCATCTGTTTTAGGACGAATCATCGCTTTAAATTTTATCCCGTTTTTATTTTTATAATAAAGAGGCGATTGTGGCAAAAGGGATAAATGTTGAGAATAGATAACTGGCCAACTCCGTTTGCGCCATTCGGTAAGCAATTGTAAAATATTTTCCTCCGCCTCGGGATTGTTCCGCTTCCCCCAGTACGGATCATCAAAACCTTCTTGAACATCTAAAACCAAAAGTGCTGGTGGATTTACAAAAGGATTCATTCTGTTTTTCTCCTAACTTACTTTTTCCAGGTATCTTAAAATGACTAGGTTAATTTTTTGTAAAAAGGATGAATCGTATTCATGAACAACCAAAAAGCGCGCAAAAGGTTTCGCGCACTCATTCTTATCTGTACTTTTTCGGGAATTATTATTAATTATTCATAGGTTTAATAGAAGATAGTAACTGTTCAGCCCCTGTCACTACATCATGAACAATTTTACTTGCTGGTATTTCGAATTGTAGAAGTCTTGTCGCCTGTCCGGCCCATAGAGCAATATAGTCAGGGTTATTTTGCAAAGCTGCATGTCTGCGAATATCATTCGTCATGGTATTTTGTGTTGGGAAATCAGCCGGGGAAATCTTGTCATTATCGTAAGCTAGAATAAAAGCATTTTTGATTCCCCTTGCTGGACGACCTGAAAAAACTTTGGTAATCACTGTACTTTCTTCTGTGCTATTGATGAGCGCCTCCTTGTATACACGGTGTGCCCCAGACTCAATTGTTGTTAAAAAAGCAGTCCCCATTTGAACTCCCTGTGCACCCAGAGCTAAGGAAGCTACTAGGCCGCGGCTATCCATGATGCCTCCCGCAGCAACAACTGGGACTGAAACTTCATCAACGATCTGAGGGACAAGCGAAAAAGTTCCGACTGTTGCACCGTTTGAATTCTTATCTATTTCAAATGTTCCACGATGTCCACCTGCGTCACTTCCTTGTGCAATGATAATATCTACCCCACTTTTCTCAGCGAGCAGTGCTTCTTCAACGGTTGTTACCATGGTAGTAATGATGATGTTCTGTTGCTTTGCAATTGCCATTTTATCCTCCGGAAGGATCCCAAATGCTGTGGAAATGACAGGAACTTTTTCTTCTATTAATACTTCAAATTGTTCCTCAAAAAAATTATTTGTTTTCACTTGTTGTATTGCCGGCTCAATACCTAAGTTTTTCCTTATGTCATTGAGGACTTTCTGTGACTCTTCCACTCCTTCATAATGATCGTTCAAATTTGTACAAAACAAATTAACGGCAAATGGTTTGGTTGTCCGTTTCTTAATTTCTTTGATAGCCATTCTTATTTCTTCTGGTTTCATATAGGCCGCACCCAAAGTCCCTAAGGCACCAGAGTTCGATACATTGGCAACAAGATCTACGGTCGTAGGTCCTCCCGCCATACCCGCTTGAATAATCGGATAATCAATTTCTAAAATTCTACATAGTTTTGTGTTTAATTTCATCGAAATCCTCTTTTCTACTATTATTAGTATTCGATATATTTGAAGAGATTATTTGAACAATATGACTTATTACAATACTAACAAATATTGGTTTTCTTCTAAACATAAATGCATGAATAATAGAAAAACGATACTTCCAATGAAGTACCGCTTTAATAATTTTTATATATATAATTAAAGTTTTATGCAAAACGATAGTAAATCAATAAAAACGTTGCTAGTACAAAAATGAAGTTTAAGAATACAAAGATAAATTGATCTGTTTTTGTTTTATGCATTTTTATTGGCGGGTTATAGAATGAAACACCTTCAATTATAAAGATAATTAACACAATGTGAATCATGAAATGGCCTATGACTTCTGTCATTCCAAAAAGCATCGTGGTTGAGATGAAAATAGCAGTGACAACAAAACCTAACACTCGGTTTAAAACACCGACTACTAATAAATAGCCAACGACAAATTCAATAAATGCTGCCATAACAACAAATATACTCGGTTCAAAGCCAAATGTTGGCACATGATGGTTTGCGACAATATCTAAAGCCATACTTGGATAAACCCATTTTTCAACGGCTACCCAGCTAAGCGATAATCCTGTCCCTAAATACAGAAATGGAAATCCAGCTTGCTCTAGTTTCGTATTTCCTACCAATAATACACCTATAATGGCTACGTAAAATCCGTAATCTAACATATAGAAAATTCCATGATGGATCGTCACATAAATAAATAATCCTAATAAAATCGATGCACCAATTTTTGTAGAAATATGATGTGGAATCAATAAGAACCCAATTGTCACCCATGTTAATACTGTAATGATCGTACTACTAACATGGAACTCAGGAGCAAAAAGAGTTCCATTCACCATTTGGATCATCAGCGCAACGGCCGTTCCGTACTTTAACAAATATCTAGAATACTTTCTTAAACTGGAGAGACGATCCTCCATTTTTTTCACTGGACCCCATTGGGCCATTTTTGGAATGATTAATGGTAATGACGCTAATACAACAGCTGCCACAAGAGCTAAGAGTAAAAACATCGGTGATAATATATTTTCAATAGACTCCTTATGCGGCACCACATTTGTGAACCACTTCACATGAGCTTGCGCAAAAATTGGTGTCATAATAAGCCCTAATGTTAATAGTATCTGAAATATCTTTTTCATCAGTAATCCCCCTAGTAAATATAAACAACATGAATATAGTGATAATATACAACACTCTTGCCTCCTCTAACCATCTTAAAATTGAATAATTTGTGAAATATTTCACAAATATTACATTCTAATTGTATTTTTCATGTGAAGAGGAGTGCTAAGTCACTGTCTATTAACACTATTTAATTCATGGCAATACAATCTAGTAGAATTGTATGCTATCATATTCAAGTAAATTATTAATAGGAGGCGTTTCACCCCTTGTCCAGATTTGAAAGAGCAATAATTATTGGTGGAGGCATCTCAGGGAAATTAGCAGCACGTGTTGTGTCTGATTTTTTCAAAGAGGTAATGATTATCGAACGTGATCAAGAACCTCAAGGCCCATTTCCAAGAAAAGGTGCCTCACAAGGTGAACATTTACATGCACTCCTCCAAGCTGGTGAGCATGGTCTCGAGGCAATGTTTCCAGGTATAACAAAGAAATTTCACTCAAGTGGCGCAGTGAAAATAAACTCTACGCAGGGTCTAGCATGGTTCCACCATGGTGTCTGGAAATTACGTTTTAATGGAGAATACACGACAACCCTGCAAACTCGCCCACATTTAGAGTGGCATATTGACCAATACATAAAAGCTATACCGAACGTAACCTTTCTATATAATCACACGGTCGAAAACTATATTTATCAAGAAGAAAAGAATAGAATTGCGGGTGTCGATGTTATCGATAGCAGTGGCTCTGAAAAAAATCTAACAGCGAACCTTGTTATAGATGCAAGTGGTGTGAGCAGTCTTTCTAGTAGTTGGCTAAACAAACGTGGCATTTCTATACCTGAACAAAAGGTGAAAATTGGGTTAAGTTACATTAGTAAATCTTTTCAACTGCCTGAGAACGGTGAAAGGGATTGGGAAATTAAAATCGTTTATCCTAACCCGCCACATGAAAAAATAGGCGGTACCATCTCAAAGGTAGAGGGAAATCGTTATATTGTCACACTCAATGGCTATCATAATGAGGTAAACGAAAAAGAGGTAGTAAAAAGTGATAATAGCTTTATAGACCTTACAAAAAAATTACCTAAATTAGATATCTACCATGAAATAAAGGATGCAGTCCCTCTTTCCGGCACCTCGGTCTATCGTGTACCACATATCGTTTGGAGACAATTTAATAGGGTAAAGAATCTGCCCGACGGACTGTTATTGATTGGTGATACGGTTTGCAGAATTGATCCCGTCTTTGGTCAAGGCATGAGTATTGCTGTTTTAGAGGCATTAAAGTTAAAAGAACTCCTTCAGAATGAAAGTCATGATCTTCTAAAAGTCACTAATAATTTCCATAAACAAGAAGCAAAAATCATCGCCCCTATTTGGAATATGGTGATTACAGAAGATTTTCGCTATCCCGAGACCATTGGTAAAAAACCTGCAGGTCTTTCCATTCAGCAATGGTACGCTAAAAAGATTTTCCTCTTATCATCGGAAAATCAAGAAATATATAATTCGTTCATCAAAGTCATGAACCTAATTCGTCCGATGACCATCCTAATGAGCCCTCGAATTATCAAACAGGTATTGAAAAAGACCTTATCAAAATGATTTTATTATGGGCCATCGTCCCTCAAATAGGGTGTCAGGCACCAGTAGTTAATAAAAGCAGGTCCATTTAAATTAGTTAGGACCTGGTTCTATATGAAAGAACCAGGTCCCTTTTATCCTTCTAATCAGCTGCTCTTCAAATTATCCATTTTATTTAGCAATGGAGTTTCATTCAAAGTCCGTAATTTTTTTATATCTACTCGTATCAAGAGTGAGATCACTAATGCAATGATAAACATCCCCGAAAATACAAGAAGGGTTCCTTGGTAGCTTCCAGTTGTTTCCCGAATCCATGAGACGAATATCGGACCGACTAAACCGGCTGCAGCCCAGGATGTCAAAATGTAGCCGTGAATGGCGCCCAACTGCTTCGTTCCAAATAGGTCGCCTATATAGGCTGGTATCGAAGAAAATCCTCCCCCATAACAGGTCATAATCATATAAACAATAATTGAAAACAGAATACCCACTGTTAGGTTTGGTAAAACAAAGAAGGCAACAATCTGGAAAGCAAAAAATAGAGTATACACATTTGGTCGTCCAATGTAATCAGAAATAGTCGCCCAAAGAATACGCCCGGAACCATTAAATAACCCCATAATTCCAACCATCGTCGCAGCAGATGCGGCTGTCATTCCTACTAGCTCTTGTGCCATTGGTGATGCAACGGAGAGAATGGCAATCCCACAGGTTATGTTGATAAAAAGCATAATCCATAAAGCCCAAAATTGTCTTGTTTTTACCGCTTCATTTGCCGTTAATTGTCTAAGATCCTGTTTTATCTTTTTATTGCCTGAAGTTTCAACTGTTGAATCAAAACCTTTAGGTACCCAACCCGCTTTTGGCGGAGCAAGGTATTGAGCGGAACAAAAAATGACTAGAAAATATGTACCGCCAAGAATATAAAAGGTGTTGGAAATGCCGTATGTTTGGATTAAGTGATTCATGATCGGACTGCTGATCATTGCTGCAAAGCCAAACCCCATAATAGCAAGTCCCGTTGCCAATCCTCTTCGATCAGGGAACCATTTAACCAATGTTGACACTGGTGTAATATAGCCAACCCCTAAGCCAATACCTGCAATGACACCATAAAATAAATAGAGTAATAGTAACGATTCAAAGTGTACAGCTGCCCCAGCCCCAGCAACTCCGACGCCAAAAAATAAAGAACTAAGTGTTCCAGACACTCTTGGTCCGAATTTCTCAACAAAGTGGCCTAAGAAAGCCGCGGATAAACCTAAAAATAATATCGCTAAACTAAAGGTAAAAGAAATCTGTTTTAGCCCCCAGCCCATTTGCTGCTGTAATGGGTTTGTAAATACACTCCATGCATAGACAGATCCTATCGAAATATGTATCCCAACTGCCGAAAGAGCAATAAGCCATCTATTTTTCATCTGACCCCTCATCCCCATTTCACATAATATTTTTTATAAATTCAAAATACAAATTAATCTTTTAAATATTTTTACTCCTTATGCATTGTTTGTTATTTGACTATATTAACCTACAATTTTATGTATTTCAAGCAAAACATTTAATTAAAAAACGAATTATAATTAATGATTTTTTAATAATGTTCGTGTTTTTACCAAAGGGCACATTTAGGTCTTTCGCCTTTTTTTCTATTTTCATAAAACATCTTCAAAGGAAACCGCATACAATGTTACAAACAAGGACAGGAGGTGAAATTAGATGGGTTCTAACCATTGTTCCTGTGGCATTTTTGCAATTTTTCTTGGATTTTTAACAGGTGCCATTTGGTTATTGTTTGGATTATTGTGGGTGACTTCATTGCTTGGAGTAATCGGCCTAGTCGGTTTAATTGTTACCGTTCTAAAATTCCTTATCATTTTAATTGGCTTCCTTGCATTCCTTATCTTTGGATTATGCGTATTTAAGAAGGCATGGCATCACTGTAAGTGAAATAGCATGCAGGATTAAGCCGCCTTGGATTTATATATTTTGTGAGGACAGCCTCAACTAGAGGCTGTCCTTTTCATTTCATACAAATAAAAAAAAGCGGGCAACTAGGGCTGTTTAATGCCCTGTTGTCCCGCTATTTAAATTAGAATTTAGAATGATAATTATCGATTTCCCATGCATGAACAGCTGTACGGTAGCTGTCCCATTCTGCTTTCTTCATCGAAACATACTCGTTGTATACGTGCTCACCTAGTGTATTCGCCGCAATATCTCCTGATTCTAATTCTTTTATGGACTCTGCTAAACTTCCAGGCAAGCTATCGATGCCACGGAAGGCTCTTTCCTCTTCTGACATATGGAAGATATCTTCATTAATTGGAGCTGGTGCTTCTAGTCCTTTTTCGATTCCATCTAGACCTGCAGAGGCAATCACCGCAAACGTTAAGTAAGGGTTAGCTGATGGATCTGGGCAACGTAATTCAACACGTGTCGCAAGGCCTTTTTTGGCTGGAATACGAATTAACGCTGAACGGTTAGACGCAGACCAAGCAAGATAACAAGGAGCTTCATATCCTGGCACTAATCGCTTATAAGAGTTTACTAGCGGGTTTGTTACTGCAGTAAAGCTCTTCACGTTTTCTAGAACACCTGCAATGAATTGATAGGCTTTTTCAGATAATTGTAGCTCATCGGATGGATCGAAAAAGGCATTTTCGCTTCCTTCAAAGAATGACATATTGACATGCATTCCAGAACCATTGATTCCAAATACTGGTTTTGGCATAAATGTAGCATGCATTCCGAATTTCTTTGCTACTGTCTTCACGACCCATTTATATGTAGTGGAAAGGTCAGCAGCCGTTAATACATCTGCATATTTAAAGTTAATTTCATGTTGCCCTTCAGCTACTTCATGGTGAGAAGCCTCAATTGTGAAGCCCATTGCTTTTAAGGCACGGTAAATTTCTAAACGAACGCGCTCGCCAAGGTCATGTGGAGAGGGCTCGAAGTAACCAGCTTTATCACCAAGTTCTTGTGTAGCATAACCATTTTCATCTGTTTTAAAAAGGAAAAATTCTAACTCTGGACCTACTGAAATCGTGTATCCATGTTTCTCGGCACGATCAACTGTTTTCTTAAGAACATTTCTTGTATCTCCTTCAAACAAGGATCCGTCTGGGTTCTTTACAGAACATAGGAATCTAGCTTCTGAATAACCGTTTTCAACTGTCCAAGGAAGAACAGCAAAAGTAGCTAAATCTGGTTGTAAATAAAGATCTGATTTATTAATAGGTGAGAAACCCTTAATAGAAGAACCATCAAACATCATCTTACCTTCGACGACATCTTCAAATTGCTCAACTGTTACAGTAACGTGCTTTAAGATTCCTTCGATATCGACAAATTGCAAGTGTAATAGTTCAACACTTTTTTCGTTGATAATTTCTTTAATTTGTTCAAGAGTAGTTGCTGCTACTGGTGCGTTTGAAATTAATGTTTCTGTCATGTCACTTTACCTCGCAATTTCATGTTATATTTTATTACATCAATTAATATAAAATGATTATAATAAAAAAAGAATAGTTTGACAATCCTTTTTAGTAAATTTTTTGAATATTTATTCCGATATTTTAGTAAGCGTTTTCATAATATACCTGATTAAACCTAATATCCTCATACTATCTGGCAAACCTCGTGTTAATATTTATGCAAAAATGTGTATAAAATTAAAATAATAAGCAGAACTAGGTCTCACTTTTTAGCTAAAAGAAAAAACAGCTGCTAGAGAGATCCTAACAACTGTTTTGAATTCAACCTATTAATCTAATTTTTATGATGCTTTTTGAATAGTAATGCTTTTCCCTTGTTTTCGCTTTTCATTAAATTCAGCCGTTGCCGTGAAAAGTACGTCTGTAGATGAATTTAATGCAGTTTCAAAAGAATCTTGTAAAACACCGATGATAAAGCCAACCCCAACGACCTTCATGGCAACATCCATCGGAATTCCAAATAAACTGCAAGCTAGTGGGATCAGCAATAAGGAACCGCCCGCAACACCTGATGCACCACAAGCACAGACAGCTGACAGAACGCTTAGGATAATGGCTGTCGGAATGTCCACTTCAATATTTAATGTATTGACCGCTGCTAGTGTTAGAACAGAAATAGTAACAGCCGCACCTGCCATATTGATGGTTGCACCTAGAGGAATGGAAACGGAATAAGTATCTTTATCCAAACCCAGTTTTTCACATAATTTCATATTAACTGGAATATTTGAAGCGGAGCTGCGTGTAAAGAATGCCGTAATTCCGCTTTCCTTTAAGCACATAAATACAAGTGGGTATGGATTTTGACGAGTTGCAGCGAACACAATGATCGGATTAACAACCAGCGCCACAAATACCATACAGCCAAGCAAAACAGCAAGCAATTTCCCGTAACTTAGTAATGACGATACTCCATTAGTTGTAATAGATTCAATGACAAGGCCCATAATTCCAAATGGAGCAAACTTGATTACCCATGTAACCAGTTTGGACACCGCATCTGAAAAGTTAGAAATCATTGTTTTAGTTGTATCAGGAGCATTTTTTAACGCAAAACCAAGGAGTACCGCCCAAGCTAAAATACCAATATAGTTCGCATTGTAAATAGCTTTAACTGGGTTATCAACCACGTTTAACAATAATGTTTTTAGAACCTCTACCACACCGCCTGGAGCTGCTAATTCCTCCGAACCGGTTGCAAGTGTTAAGGTGACTGGAAATATAAAGCTGACAATAACAGCAACTAATCCAGCTAAAAAGGTACCTAAAAGATAAAGAAAAATAATCGATTTCATATTTGTTTTGTGACCACTCTTATGTTGAGCGATGGCTGACATTACCAAGAAGAGCACAAGCACTGGTGCGATTGCTTTAAGAGCTCCCACGAACAAAGAACCCAAAATGACAACGGGCTTTGCTACTGCCGGGACCGTAACAGCTAGAATAATACCAATAATCAAACCGACAATTATTTGCTTTACCAGACTGATTTGATTCCACTTGTACACTAGACTTTTCATCGAATTCCCCCACTAGTTTAAGATAATTGCATATTTATAGTTCATTTAGGTGTACATATTCTCTCTCTACTTTATTACTGAACTATTTTCTAACTAATAGTATTATAGTGAATATTTAGATATATTACAATAGTATTTTTAATCCTTAAATGGAAGCGTCAAACGTAATCGAGTTTTTTACGTAATTTAATTCCAAAACGTCCTTCATTATCTTTGAATATAAGGTTGTGGAAATGGAGACTAAAAAGATTGACTCGGTAATTGAATAGAGAAAAGTCTAAATAAAGAGGAGTGTTTCATGGTGCCTGACACCAATGCAACACTCCTTTTTCATTCCAACATCTATCTCCTATAGATAATATAGTCTAAAATAACAGGCTCGGTATCATTGGCCCTTAATAGTTGATTGATCTGTCCTCGGTGATATTGACCATGCAGGGCAACGTGGGTCAAGATGTCCCTTACGGAATTCTTAAACTCTATGCCTTGACTGTTTCTATAGGACACTATCTGTTCGAGTGCAGGATCAGTTATACTCGATAGGAATTCTTTAAAGTTTTGATTATTACGGTTAGCCATTACAGCACAAGCTTCTAAACTAACCTCTGCCCAGATTGGCAAATTTGAACTGTCTGATCCTTTTAACCTAGTCAACCACACTTGTTCGGTGAGAAGGATATGTGAGAATAGCCTGTTTATTTGTTCATTCTCCCCTTCCATTTTTTGCAAGGTTTCAAGAATCCGTTGATTAGACCAATGTAAATGCTCAAACATATTTCGGATTGTTTCCAAGTGTACACCTCCATAAAAAATGAATATTCAACTAAAGTTTATTATGCATAGAGTATGAACCTATTCGTACTCTCAGTGAAAATACAGATCTAATCTTCATAAACTTTATGTGCATGATATTTAAATCCAAGATATTGATAGTTTTGTTTTCTATACATTTCTCTTGGAGTGTCTTCACCATCCGCAACTAAAATGATGGTCTTATCGAAAAATTTCTCCATAACAAATTTTTGCAGCCTGCTGCCAATTCCTTTTTTCTGAAAGTTTTCATCTACCACCAAACCATCAATTTCGGCTGTATCATTCGTAATTATTACATCTACTGAACCAGCGGGAACACCTTTATAATAGGCAAGCAGTTGTTGAATATTCTTATCTTCATAATTTCGTTTAGCCAATTCTCTTTTTTGATTTGCAAATTCAGAACCCAACTCTAAATCGTGCTTATACTGCAATTCAAGAAAAGTTTCAAGGTTTTTATCCTTCACAACTTGTACCTCTATATCCGGGTTGTCTTTCACCAAAGGAAATTGTTTAGGCTGGATTGCGTACAATTCGAGAAAACCAATCCTATAACCTGCTTCATTCATATAAGCAACTAATTCCTCTGCTAGTTTTTCGTTTGGAGGAAAATAAAACTTAACGTGCTTTTGACCCTTTTTTAAATGATAGTTTCGTAAATAAATTTCAGCGCCCTTAAATTCTGACAAAGATGGAGATCTTTTAAACTCTATAAAATTACTATCATATCTAAGTAGCATTTCTGGATAATGAATGTGTTTGTATTGATCATTTTCAAATACCACATTTCCTACAACATAAATATTTTCAAAAGTTATATGTCTCATTAATTTTATCCCCTTTTCCGTAAATGCCCGACCACATGGATCATCCAAATTCATTATATACTTTTTCTACCTCTGTTGGATTAATTTACATTTTAAGAAATTAAAAAAGCCCTAGCGCCCTTCAAAATTGTTGAATGGGCCTAGGGCTTTCAAAATCCAATTGTAAGTCCTGAACAAAAAAATAGAAGCACCAATTTATTTAATCTACAAAAACACCCCAGCCATCAGAATAACCGCCATGAGGCTTACTTAAATCATTTAATTTATTCTGTATTTTAATTAATTCACTGTAATTTAATAGCATTCTTTTCGAGCAAGAACATGCCCACTCATCCGTTTCGTCGTCTTGCTCTAAGAAACAATTGAATCCTTCTCCTTTTAATACTTGCGATAATTTTTCACCAGTCACTTGATCAGGCACGGCCACAAAAAATTCGACTGATTGTGGTTTTTTAAAATTCACTCCATCTTTATAAAGACTTCGTAAAGCCTCTCCATCCGCATCATTTGGAAATTTCATTGGTTTTTCCTCCATATTCTAATACATTCATTGTTCATTATAATTCACTTATTTCTATTCCACTAACCAAAATTATAAATTCAACAACTTGATTTAACATATTATTAACATCTTCTACATAGTCTCTTAAAATACGAATTTTATAATGCGTATTGTACAATCCATTACTAATTAAAGGAGGATATGAATGTTCTTAAAAAAACTAACTCAAAATGGCTTAATTACAATTGTTTACTATAAAAATGGAGCTTTGCAAACCTTAAAAGGGCGCGTTTATCGCCTGAATCTAAAAGAACAATTGCTTTCTTTAAAAGATGAAAAACAAAAGTTATTCTCCATCCGTTTATCAGCTGTTAGACATATTTATTAACAGTTTTATTACACCAATGAAAGCTGACTGAAGGAATACAAACCCCTAAACCTGGAAAAGGTTATTTTTTTGTCTTAATTTTTCTTTTTGAAAAAAGAAGATGCCTTGGTCAGTTCTACCAAGGCACCTAATAGTTAGGAAAGTGCTTTTTCAAAAAAAAGCGATTTAGCTATGCTTGATACTAATTTTGGAGGCAGCTAGTTCGGCCTGGTTCCTTGCCTCTTCGACAGTCTCTCCCGAACTTAGCACCACTGCCATCCGACGACCTACTTTTGTTTCAGGCTTTCCAAAGATCCTTACCTGGGTATTTGGGATAGACAAGCTGTCCGCAACTCCATCAATACTGTATTCCTTACTCTCTTTCTCTGCTTTAATCGTCCGACTTGCGCCAGGTGTTAATAGCTGAACCCCTGGGATCGGATATCCCAAAATGGCTCGTATGTGCAGGGCAAACTCGGAAAGATCCTGCGTAGCCATGGTCACCATTCCTGTATCATGTGGTCGTGGTGAAACCTCGCTAAAATAAACCCCATTTGCCGAAAGAAATAATTCAACGCCAAAAAGGCCGTATCCACCTAGGGCATCAGTGATTTTTTTTGCAATGTCCTGCGCTTCAATTATTTGTTCCTTTGACATAGCATGCGGCTGCCAGGATTCAATATAGTCACCATCTTTTTGGACATGACCAATCGGAGCACAATAGGTTGTGCCTGAAACAGAACGAACCGTTAAGAGTGTGATTTCGGAATCAAAATGAATAAATTCTTCGACAATCACTCGAGCTTTTTTACCTCTGCCACCTGAAATGGCCTCATTCCAAGAGTATTCTGCATCCTCAAATGAACGGCAGATGGTCTGCCCTTTTCCAGATGAACTCATTATCGGTTTTATCACACAAGGAATTCCAATTTCTTGCACAGCACTCCTTAATTCCTCCAGCGTGTCTGCAAATGCGTATTTCGCCGTAGGGATTCCCAGTTCTTCGCTTGCCAATCTGCGGATTCCTTCTCGATCCATCGTCAAGTTAGTTGCTTTGGCCGTTGGTACAATACAGAAACCTTCGTCTTCAAGATCGATTAATGTTTCCGTTGCGATTGCCTCAATTTCAGGAACAACCAAGTCCGGCTTTTCTAGTTCGATCACTTTTCGCAGTTCTTCTCCATCAAGCATGTCGACAACATAAAAATGATCCGCCACCTGCATGGCAGGGGCATTTTCATAACGGTCAACAGCAATCGTCACCATTCCTAGTCGCTGAGCCTCAATAATCGTCTCTTTTCCGAGCTCTCCTGAACCTAGTAACATTACTTTTTTTGGTTTGCTAGAATTTGAGGAACTAACCATGTTATCCACTCCTAATTGTTTGCTTTTTAGCTATAATATCGTATAATCAATGGGCATATCAATAGAAAAATAGTTTAAATAACGAACATTATTTATTTTATACTAACTTTCATTCGTTAACCACGAAGTGATCCATACTATCAAACGAAGGGAAATAAAAAATAAAAGCTTCGCAAATTAACGGATTGAAAGAAGAGATAGTAAGAAAAACACTATTTTATTTAGATAAAAAAAGCTAAAATAAAAAGTAATTTAAAATTGACGATAGAGGTGCCAAAGTGAAAGAGATTCTTTTGATTTTGCTGTTACAACTGATTTATGTACCGATTTACACACTGCGAACAATATTTTTGGTTAAAAATATAACAGTGTTAGCATCGATTCTAGGTATTGCAGAAATGTTAATTTATGTTTTTGGCCTTTCTCTTGTATTTGGTGGAGATCAAAGTATTATATCAATGGTTGTTTATGCAGTTGGATTCGGGTTAGGAATTATACTTGGGACAAAATTGGAACAAAAGATAGCGATTGGTTATATTAACGTAACAGTTAATACACAAGAAAAAAATCTTAATTTGATAGACACATTACGAAAAAATGGCTTTGGCGTTACTTTATATACAGGAGAAGGCCGAGACAGTGAACGTTATCGAATGGAAATATTGACTAAGAGAAATAGAGAAAATGAACTAATAGCTACTGTGGAAAAATTTGAACCTAATGCGTTTATTATTTCCTATGAACCAAGAAGATTTAAGGGCGGATTCTTATTAGATCGACTTCGATAGAAGGATTGAAACACAACGAAATGTTGTGTTTCTTTCTTTTATTATTAATTCGCAATTTTTGCAAATAGAAAATGACGTGTGTCCTTTCACACGTCATTTCGTATGCCATTTATAAAGATGGAATCCGTTAATAACCAAATCAGGCCTTTTTACATCTACTAGATTATTATTTAGGTAAAAGGGATTTTCCCATTAAATAACGGTCCACTTCATGAGCAACCTGTCGACCCTCGTTGATGGCCCAGACGATTAGGCTTTGCCCTCTTCTAGCATCACCTGCAGCAAATACACCCTCAACGTTTGTACGATACTCACCGTATGCTGCTTCAATCTTTTGGTTGTTTGCACTAACACCAAATTGACTCAAAAGCGGCTGTTCTGTTCCTTCAAATCCGATTGCAATAAAGACAAATTGTGCAGGCCAGATTTTTTCGGTTCCTGGGATTTCTTTAAAATAGAATCGACCCTCATTGTCTCTTAATTTTTCCATTTGAATCGTGTGAAGTTCCTTTAAGCAGCCGTTTTCATCCGCAACAATTTTCTTTGTTTGGATCGAATATTGACGGGGGTCTTCACCAAACTTGGCTTCTGCCTCTTTATACGCATAATCCATGGTAAAAACATTAGGGTAGGCTGGCCACAAATTCCCTGAAGTACGAGTCTCAGGTAATTGTGGATGTTTGCCAAACTGAACCACACTTCGGCAATTTTGACGAAGGGCTGTTGCCACACAGTCCGCTCCCGTATCACCACCGCCAATCACGATGACATCCTTGCCTTCTGTATTGATAAACTGACCATCTTCAAAATTCGTATCCAAAAAACTCTTCGTCGCCTTGGTCAGATATTCCATGGCAAAGTGAATCCCTTTCGCCTCGCGCCCTTCAATGACTAGATCCCGCTGTTTTTGAGCACCTGTACAAAGAATGACGGCATCGAATTGTGCGTGCAGTTCTTCAGCTGTAATATCTTTGCCAACCTCTGTATTCGTGACAAACTTGATCCCTTCTTGGGTTAATAAACTGATTCGGCGCTCCACGACTTCTTTATCAAGCTTCATATTTGGAATCCCATACATGAGTAAACCACCTGGACGGTCTGCACGTTCAAAAACTGTTACGGAGTGACCTGCCTGGTTTAGTTGATCAGCACTGGCCAATCCAGCAGGACCAGAACCGATAATCGCAACCTTTTTCCCAGTTCTGCTCGATGGGATCCGAGGAGCAATCCAGCCATTTTCAAACCCTTTATCGATGATCGCTTGTTCAATGTTTTTAATTGTTACCGCAGGGTCAGTGATCGCTAATGTACATGAACCCTCACAAGGAGCAGGACAAACCCGCCCAGTGAACTCTGGGAAATTATTCGTTTTAAGCAACCGATCAAGGGCTTCCTTCCATCGGCCGCGATAGACCAAGTCATTCCATTCGGGAATGAGATTATGAATCGGACAGCCTGATGTCGCCCCCTGAATTTCCATTCCCATATGGCAGAAAGGAGTGGCGCAATCCATGCACCGTGCTCCTTGTCTACTTAAAGTTTCGTCCGAAAAAGGCAGGGAATACTCTTTCCAGTCGCTTACTCGCGTAAGGGGATTTCGTTCTTTACCTTTTTCTCGATAGTAATCCATAAATCCTGTTGTTTTTCCCATCTTCCTCTCCCCTTTCTTAGCGTAGTACAGCTTCTGGCTGTTGAGGTGTATTTTTCGGTTTGGAAGAATTGGCTAAAAATGCACTCATAACCGCGTCTTCTTCTGTTAAACCTGCATCCTTTTGCTTCTGAATTTGTTCCAGCATGCGTTTATAGTCCTTCGGAATGACTTTGGTAAATTTTCTGACATAATTTTCCCAGTTTTCTAGAACAAAGCTTGCTTTCACACTATTCGTATAATAGAAATGAGTTTGAATCATTTGCATTAGCTCATCCTCATCGTTTTTCGTCAACGGCTCTATTTCAATCATCTCTTGATTACATAACTTCTTGAAGGCCTCTTGATCATCAGCTAATACGTACGTAATTCCACCGGACATCCCGGCAGCAAAGTTTTTGCCTACATTACCTAAAATAACGACGCGTCCGCCTGTCATATATTCACAGCCATGATCGCCAATACCTTCGACAACCACATTCACACCGCTATTACGGACCGCAAATCGTTCGCCAGCACGTCCATTTATATACGCTTCACCGCTAGTAGCACCGTATAAAGCAACATTCCCGGCGATTACATTTTCACCAGCTGATAGTTTAGAAGATTCGTCTGCTTTTACAATCAACTTTCCGCCAGATAGGCCTTTTCCAAGAAAATCATTGACGTCACCCGTAATCTCTAATGTTACTCCGTTCGGAACAAACGCACCAAAGCTTTGCCCTGCAGACCCTGTAAACCTCAAGGTTATGGTATCGGCAGGAAGTCCCACTTCGCCATAACGCTTCGATACTTCACTTCCGACGATTGTTCCTACAACACGGTTCACGTTCGTAATCGGGAAACTCACATCGACTGGAACTTGATCATGTAATGCTGTTTGAACAGCCGGCAAGATTTTTTGGATATCAAGAGACTCGTCAATTTTGTGATTTTGTGGTGTTGTAAAAGTGCGAACACCCTCAGGCTGATGCAGCAATGGAGTTAAGTCTAAATCTTTTGCTTTCCAGTGTGCTTTTGCTCGGTTACTCATTTTTAATACATCCGTACGACCGACCATTTCATCTATCGTTCTAAAGCCAAGCTCCGCCATTAGTTCTCGAACTTCTTGAGCAATAAAACGCATATAGTTGACAATATAATCAGCTTCTCCAGTGAACTTTTGACGAAGCTGCGGATTTTGCGTGGCGATTCCAACCGGGCATGTATCTAAATGACAAACGCGCATCATCACACATCCGAGTACAACGAGTGGTGCAGTCGCAAAAGCAAACTCTTCTGCCCCAAATAATGCCGCCATGACAACATCTTTTCCAGTCATTAATTTACCGTCTGTCTCAAGGACAACACGATCACGCAACCCATTCAACATTAATGTTTGATGCGCTTCAGCAAGACCCAGCTCCCATGGTAGTCCCGTATGCTGGATACTTGTTTTTGGAGATGCTCCTGTTCCACCATCATAACCGCTGATAACGATGACATCGGCGGCACCTTTTGCCACACCGGCAGCAATCGTTCCAACTCCGCCTTTGGATACTAGCTTCACGCTGATTCGTGCCTCTCGATTGGCATTTTTCAAATCGTGAATCAGCTGGGCTAAATCTTCAATCGAGTAAATATCATGGTGCGGTGGTGGTGAAATCAGCCCGACACCTGGTGTGGAACCACGAACATCAGCAACCCATGGATAAACTTTATTACCCGGAAGCTGTCCGCCTTCACCTGGCTTTGCTCCTTGTGCCATTTTAATTTGAAGCTCATCCGCATGGACCAGATAATGACTCTTTACTCCGAAACGGCCGGAAGCAATTTGCTTCACTGCACTGCGGCGATTATCTCCATTTTCATCCAACGTATAGCGGCGTGAATCTTCTCCGCCTTCACCTGAGTTGCTTTTACCGCCTAAACGATTCATCGCAATCGCCAAAGTTTCATGCGCTTCCTTACTAATTGATCCAAACGACATCGCCCCTGTTTTGAAACGGCGGACAATGGAATCAACTGATTCAACCTCGTCAATTGATAAAGACTTTCTAGTTTCATCAAATGAGAACAAATTCCGTAAGAACCCAATTCTCTCTTCATTTGCGAGTTTGGAATACTTTTTAAATAATTCGTAATCGCCCTTTCGGCAAGCCCATTGCAGTGTATGAATCGTTCCAGGGTTAAAGGCGTGATGTTCCCCTGTTTTTCTCCACTGGAAATTACTGCCTGAATCTAATGTTTGATCATAAGAATCTGCGTAAGCGACTGTATGCAGCAATTTCGCCTCTTCGGCAATCGTATTTAATCCGATCCCGCCAAGCTGCGAAACGGTTCCTGTAAAATAACGTTCAATGACTTCTCCGCTGATTCCAACTGCTTCGAAAATTTGTGCTCCGCGATAACTTTGGACGGTTGAAATCCCCATTTTGGACATCACTTTTACAACGCCCTCAGTCATTGCTTTTACATACTTAAGTACCGCTTCTTCATAGCTGAACGGTAAACTTCCATCTACGATTGCCTGCTTATATGTTGCGAATGCAAGATACGGATTGATGGCATCAACACCATAGCCAATTAATGCAGCGAGATGATGAACTTCACGTACCTCTCCAGATTCGATAATGATGCTTACTTTCGTTCTGCTGCCTTCTCGAATCAAATGCTGGTGAATAGCACTTACTGCCAATAACGAAGGAATCGCTGCATCTTTGTTATTCATTTGACGGTCAGATAAGATGAGTAGACTTACACCTTCAGAGATGGCGGAATCTGCCTCTTTGCAAATCCTTGCTAGGCTGTCTTCCAAATCTTCATCGAACAGAATGTCAATGACTTTACTCTTAAAATCGGCTGTATCCAAAGATTTCAACTGCTCTATTTGACCATTTGTAATGACCGGTGTATCAAGTTGAATTCGACGGCAGTTTAACGGTGAAGGTTGTAATATATTTCCTTCTGCACCTAATAACGTCATCGTTGATGTGACAATTTCTTCTCGTAGTGAATCAATGGGCGGATTGGTTACTTGGGCAAATAATTGCTTGAAATAGTTAAACAAGGATTGCGCACGCTCTGATAAAACCGCTAGAGGCATGTCATTTCCCATTGCGCCAATTGGGTCTTTTCCTTCATTTACAACAGCAACCAAGTATTTTGAAATATCTTCGTAGGTATAGCCAAATGCTTTCTGGCGAATGAGTAAATCCGCTAGGACTTCTTCTTCGTTCGATTTTTCTTCATGTAATCGAACAAGCTGTTCATCCAGCCATTGTTGATAAGGAAGTGTTTCAGCCATCTCCGTTTTTACTTCTTCATCTGAAATAATCCGTCCTTCTTCTAAATCAATCAACAGCATTTTCCCTGGGCTTAAACGATCCTTATATAATACTTTTTCCGGTTCAACATCAATAACGCCAACCTCTGATGAAAAAATAATATAATCATCATCCGTAACGTAATAACGAGCAGGACGAAGGCCGTTCCGATCTAAAATCGCTCCGATTTGTTTCCCATCCGTAAAGGAAATAGCCGTTGGACCGTCCCATGGTTCCATTAAGCAGCTATGATACTCGTAAAATGCTCTCTTTTCTTTTGTCATATGCGGGTTTTCTGACCATGGTTCAGGAATCAGCATCATGGCAGCATGAGCAGGCTTCCGGCCCGCAAGTACCAAAAACTCAAGCGCATTATCTAAAATTGACGAGTCACTTCCTTCGGTATCAAGGATTGGAAGCAGCTTTTGCAGGTCATCACCAAATGCTTCCGAGACAAATTGCTTTTCTCGCGCATTCATCCATTGAACATTGCCGCGAAGTGTATTAATTTCTCCATTATGGATTAGGTAGCGGTTTGGATGTGCCCGTTCCCAACTAGGAAACGTATTTGTACTAAAGCGGGAATGCACTAAAGCAAAAGCCGATACAAAACTCTCATCTTGTAAGTCTAAGTAAAATCTGTCTACCTGTTCTGGTGTTAATAATCCTTTATACACAATCGTTCTACTTGAAAGGCTGGCAAAATAAAAACGTAAATCAGCTTCCTTCGCCCAATGTTCTGATTGTTTTCTAATAATATATAATTTTCGCTCGAACGATAATTCATCCAAAAGCCCTTCTTTGGCTCCAATAAATACTTGGCGAATGAATGGACGGCTTTGCTTGGCTGTTTCTCCGATTGTTTCAACATTGACAGGCACTGTTCTCCATCCAAGAACGGTCTGCCCTTCTTCTTCAACCACTTTATTGATATAGGACTCTATTTTTTCTCTTTCTGAAATATTGTTTGAGAAAAAAAGCATTCCTACCCCGTATTGACCTTTTACAGGTAATTGGACGTTTTGAAGAGTGTTACGGAAAAACGCATCCGGAATCTGAACCATGAGTCCAGCGCCGTCTCCTGTTAATGGGTCACTTCCTTGTCCGCCGCGGTGATCTAGTTTACAAAGCATGCTGAGTCCTTTTTCTACAATCTCGTGAGATGCGAGCCCTTTAATATTGGCATACAATCCAATTCCACATGCATCATGTTCATATTCTGGGCGGTAGAGACCTTGTGCTTTTGGTAGTTGATGAAATGTCATTACTATCTCCCCCGTTCTTAATTTTCCGATAAATCAGTATGATAGTAATTTTATGTTTTAAAATACATATAAACAATATATAATTTAGATTAAATCAATCTCATTTTTATATGAATGGAGGATTTAAGGTGGAACTACGTCAATTACGTTATTTTATGGAGGTAGCAGAGCGTGAACATGTAACCGAGGCGGCAGATAATCTCAATGTCGCACAGTCGGCCGTAAGTTTTCAGATTGCTAAATTAGAAGATGAACTCGGAGTACGTTTATTTGAACGAACCGGAAGGAACATTAAGTTAACGCAGATTGGAATGATTTTTTTAAGCCATATAAAAAAAGCGGTAAAATTGATTGATGAGGCAAAAGAAAAGGTGGATGAGTATTTAGATCCTCAATCAGGTACCATTAAAATTGGTTATCCAACAAGTCTAGCCAGCTACTGGCTTCCAACCGTTATCTCCGCCTTTCGAACAAAACAACCAAACGTTGTTTTCCATTTGAGGCAAGGCTCTTATCAATATTTAATCGAGGCCGTTAAGAATGGTGAAATTGATTTAGCGTTTATTGGGCCTGTCCCAACTAAGGATCCTGATATTGAAGCAAAGATACTATTTACAGAAAACATCTCTGTTTTGCTTCCTTCCAACCATGCACTTGCCGACCGAAAAAGGATAGAACTTAAAGAGTTACGAAACGATTCCTTCGTTTCATTCCCGCAGGGATATATTCTTCAAAAAATTGCCATAGAGGCGTGCAAAGAAGCAGGCTTTGTACCAAATATCACCTCAGAGGGAGAGGATTTGGATGCCTTAAAGGGACTGGTATCAGCAGGAATTGGTGTATGCCTCTTACCAGAAAGCACCGTATATGACTCCATTCCAAGGTTTACAGTAAAAATACCAATTGACTCCCCCCAAGTAAAAAGAACAGTCGGCCTCATCACACCAAAATACAGAGACCTGGCACCATCCGAAAACCTCTTTTACCAATTTGCCATTGATTTCTTCCGTGTATTAGAGCAGTTTCAATAGGTGTCAGGCACTATTAAAAGACACTTTATTTATTTGTCCATACAGGAAAGACAATATAAATACAAATAGGAAAGCCTGCTTTTAAGCAAGCTTTCCTATTTGGGCTCATCTTCCTTGATGAACCTCTTTAAAATCAGAAATGAATAGTCAACGAAATGCCTTAGATCCTATATCTGTTCGGTAATGAGCACCTATAAAAGATACCTTTTCTATGGATTGGTAAGCCAAATCTCTCGCTTCCTTCAAATCGTCACCAATGGCAGTGATCCCCAGGACACGGCCGCCATTTGTTAGAATTTCTCCATCCTTTGCAGTGGTACCGGCATGGAATACAATAGTCGGATAAGTTATATGTTCCAATCCTTTGATCACTTGGCCTTTTTCGTATGGCCCCGGATAGCCAGCAGAAGACATAATCACGCAAACAGCAGACTTGTCTTTCCATTTCACTTCTACATTTTCTAATTCTCCAGTGAGACTTGCAAGCAAGATATCAAGTAAATCTGTTTCAAGCAATGGAAGTACTACCTGTGTTTCCGGATCGCCAAAGCGTGCATTATATTCAATGACCTTTGGACCTGATTTTGTCAACATCAAACCTGTATAGAGAATTCCCTCATATGGGCAGCCTTCCTCTACCATAGCTTTTGCTGTTGGTTGGATTATTTCATGAATAATCTGCTCAACGATTGATGGATCAATATGTGGTAACGGCGCATACGTTCCCATTCCACCGGTGTTAGGTCCCTTGTCTCCATCATATACCGGCTTATGATCCTGTGCCGGAACCATTGCCTTTACCGTAGTTCGATTCACAAAAGCGAGCAGGGTCAATTCTTCTCCCTCTAAAAATTCCTCAACAACCACCCTCGCCCCCGCCGAGCCAAAGGAAACTTCTTTCATCATACTTTGAAGTGCTTCTTCCGCTTCTTCCAGTGTTTTTGCCACAACGACACCTTTTCCTGCTGCTAAACCATCTGCTTTTATTACGATTGGTGCTCCTTCACTGCGGACATAGGCGAGTGCTTCCTCATAGTTAGTAAAAGAAGCATATTTAGCAGTCGGAATCTGATACTTCATCATTAATTCTTTAGCGAACGCCTTACTTCCCTCGATCAATGCCGCTTCCTTCGAAGGGCCATATACTGCTAATCCCTGTTCTTTAAAATAATTGACAATACCCAATGAGAGCGGCTCTTCAGGTCCAACAAAAGTAAGATCAATTTGTTCCTTTTTAGCAAAATCGGCTAATATCTCTATTTCTGAAACAGCGATTGAAACACATTCTGCTAACTCAGCAATCCCAGGATTGCCCGGCGCACAATAAATTTGAGTAACTTTAGGACTTTGAGACAGTTTCCAAACAATCGCATGCTCACGGCCGCCTCCCCCTATCACTAACACCTTCATGAATCTTTCCTCCTAGTGTTTAAAATGTCTTAAGCCAGTAAACACCATAGCGATTCCATTTTTAAATCACCGACTTGAAGCAAGTGTAGGTTTTTATTTTCCTTCAACACGGTTCGCCAGTCTTTTGATCACTTCTGGTAATAATTTGTGCTCCTGCTCCTGAATCTTTTTTATCAATGTTTCTCTGGTCTCTTCCGAATCAATTGTTATGGCACGCTGGTCGATAATCGGTCCTGTATCCATTCCTTCGTCCACAAAATGGACTGTGACTCCGGTTACCTTTACCCCATAATCGAGTGCTTGACCAATGGCATCTTTTCCTGGGAAAGCTGGTAATAAAGACGGGTGGACATTGATTATTTTCCGATCGTATGCATGCAGTAAAACATGACCTAACAGTCTCATATATCCAGCCAGCACGATAAAATCCACCTCCAGTTGAGTTAACTTTTCAAGGATCTCTTCTTCATAGGCTTGTTTATTTGGATAATCTTTTGCCATAAAAGAAAAAACCGGGATTGATTCATTAATAGCCGTGCGGACTGCAAGAGCTTCAGGACGATCACTGACCAGTAAAACCACTTCAACGTTATTGATTTTTTTTGAATTTATGGATTCTAGAATCGCAGCAAAATTAGACCCTGTACCAGAAGCAAAAACAGCAATCTTCATACTTACTCCTTCTTGAATACGACGTCTTCAGTACCTTTTTGTACTGTACCAATTACGTAGGCTTCCTCACCTAACGTTTGCAGGTGATTGATAACATCCGTGGTGTCTGCAGCTTCTATAACTAAAATCATTCCAATTCCCATATTAAAGGTTCGGAACATATCATAATCTGAAATTTTGCCTACTTGTTGGATATATGAAAAGATCTTTGGGATTTTCCATGAACCCGCTTTAATTTCAGCCTGTAAACCATTGGGAAGAACTCGTGGAATGTTGTCATAAAAACCGCCTCCTGTAACATGGACGAGACCAGAGACAGAAAACTTCTTAATCGTTTCAAGCACAGAATTCACATATATTTTTGTTGGTTCAAGTAACACTTTTCCCAATTCAGTCCCCAATTCCTCCACATAATCACTTAATGAGAGCTTAGCATCCTCCAATAGAACCTTGCGGACAAGTGAAAACCCATTGCTATGTACTCCACTTGAAGCTAATCCAATGAGTGCCTGGCCTTCATGTACTTTTGTTCCATCAATAACATGTTTTTGATCAACCATTCCTACCGTGAATCCGGCAATGTCATACTCCTCGTCCTGGTACATTCCCGGCATCTCAGCAGTTTCCCCGCCAATTAGTGAACATCTCGCCTGAACACAGCCATCTGCAATCCCCTTAACTATCGCTTCAATTTTTTCCGGGATAATCTTACCGCAGGCTAAATAGTCTAGGAAAAAAAGCGGTTCGGCCCCTTGGACGATGACGTCATTTACACACATGGCAACAGCATCGATTCCAATGGTATCATGCTTGTTCATGGCAAAAGCAATTTTCAATTTGGTCCCTACCCCATCCGTACCAGAAACAAAAACAGGCTCTTCCATCTTCGATAAATCTGGTTTAAATAGAGCCCCAAAGCCTCCTAGTCCTGTTAAAACCTCTGGCCGGAAGGTTTTTTTTACATGTTTTTTCATTCGTTCAACGGCTTCATTTCCCGCATCGATATTGACTCCAGCATGGCGGTAAGCATCACTCACTTCGTATCTCTCCTTTACGGTAAACTTGCAGAGATTTCCTGCATGTTGAGCTTTTTTAATAATCCCGAACGCATAATGTTAGGTATAGCATTTCGCCAGGCTTCTGCTAATTTAGTAATCGGTTGAGAAATAACGATATTACCATTATGTGCAATTGAAAGTTCCTGACCTTTCACATGACCGATTTCTTTTAGTGGCACCTCCTGCTGTTGAGCGATTTTCTTAATTTTCTCTGCATTTTCCGGAGATACGGAAAGAATGATTCGAGATTGAGATTCACTAAAAAAGCTCAAATCTGTTCGAAGGTCTTCGGTTACTTGAATTTCGGCACCTATCTTCCCACTTATACAACTTTCTGCTAAAGCAACTGCTAAACCGCCTTCCGCTGTATCATGAGCTGACTGCACCAATCCTTCTTGAATCAGTTTAAGGGTAAAAGCTTGTATCTTCTTTTCCAAATCAAGGTTTAACTGAGGCGGGCGCCCTTCAATTTTCCCTGTCATAATTTTTTGGTATTCCGACCCACCTATTTCGGCTTTGGTTTCCCCAATTAAAAAAATTAAATCTCCGTCTTTTTTAAATTCTTGAGTTGTAATATGTTCGATATCCCTAATTAACCCTACCATGCCAATGGTTGGTGTTGGAAAAATAGCTTCTCCTTTTGTCTCGTTATATAAGCTGACATTCCCACCAATAACAGGAGTATTGAGTTGACGGCACGCTTCACTAATTCCATCCGCTGCCTTTTCAAACTGCCAGAAGATTTCCGGCTTTTCCGGACTTCCAAAGTTCAAATTATCAGTAATAGCTAAAGGCTCGGCCCCGGAACAAACCACATTACGGGCTGCTTCTGCTACCGCAATAGCTCCTCCAACAAACGGATCAAGATAAACATACCTTCCGTTGCAATCCGTTGTCATCGCCAGGGCTTTCCGTGTTCCACGAATAGCAACGACAGCCGCATCCGATCCAGGTATGACAGCGGTATTTGTTCTAACCATATAGTCATACTGTTGATATACCCACTCTTTGCTGGCAATCGTAGGTGATGCTAGCAGCTGCTGCAGAACAGAATTATAATCCTTTGGCTCTTCGATGGATGTTGTAATGTCTAATGATGAATATTGTTCGTAATACGGCGCCACTTTCGATGGCTTACAATACACCGGCGCATCTTCTGCAAGCTTGTCCGCGGGGATTTCCGCCACGATTTCTCCCTTGTGAAGTAAACGGAGTTGATTATCATCAGTCACTTTGCCGATTACAGAAGAGTGAAGTCCCCATTTATCAAATATCTTTTTTACTTCCCCTTCTTTTCCTTTTTTCGCTACGACCAACATTCTTTCTTGTGATTCGGAGAGCATCATTTCGTAGGCGCTCATTCCTTTTTCCCGCTGTGGAACGAGATCAAGATCCAATTCAACTCCATTTCCCGCTTTACTGGCCATTTCAGAGCTTGAACTGGTTAACCCCGCTGCTCCCATATCTTGTATCCCGACCACATGACCAGAGGCGATCAATTCAAGAGTGGCCTCAAGTAGCAATTTTTCCATAAAAGGATCGCCAACTTGGACGGCTGGACGTTTCGCTTCGGAATTTTCACTTAACTCTTCTGAAGCGAAGGTAGCTCCATGAATTCCATCCCTGCCGGTAGCCGCTCCAACATAAATGACTGGATTACCAATCCCTTTAGCGACGCCTTTTTGAATTTCATCATGGTTAATTAAACCCACACACATGGCATTCACAAGAGGATTCCCTTCATAGGAAGCATCAAAGTAGATCTCCCCGCCAACCGTTGGAATGCCCATACAGTTACCATATCCGGCAATACCCGCTACCACATTTTCAAAGATATATTTCGTTTTTGGGTTATCAAGTTCGCCAAAACGCAGCGAGTTCAATAGAGCGATTGGGCGGGCTCCCATGGAAAACACATCACGAATAATCCCGCCCACCCCTGTTGCAGCACCTTGATATGGTTCAATGGCGGAAGGATGATTGTGGCTTTCAATTTTAAACACCACTGCTTGATTATCACCTATATCAACAATACCCGCTCCTTCTCCAGGGCCTTGCAAGACGTGCGAGCCGGATGTCGGAAAACGTTTGAGAACTACCTTCGAATTTTTATAGCTGCAATGCTCGGACCACATGACACTAAATATGCCGGTTTCCGTATAATTGGGTTTCCGCCCAAGGATTTCAATTACTTTATCGAATTCATCATCAGTTAATCCCATTTCCCGATAGACCTTCTGCTGGGCGATTTGCTCAGGAGTTGGTTCTTTATGCTGTACCATATTGTTTCCTCCAGTAACTTAAAATAGATGAAAACATCCGTTTTCCGTCATCTGTTCCCAGCCATTTATGAACCGCACGTTCCGGGTGGGGCATTAATCCTAAAACATTTCCTCTCTCATTGATGACCCCTGCAATCTCAGAAATCGACCCATTTGGATTCGTCCCTTTATATCTGAATACGATTTGATTGTTCTTTTCTAATTCATCCAACGTCTCTTGATCACAGTAATAATTACCATCGCCATGGGCAATCGGTATACGTATCGTCTCACCTTCCTGATAGTCTAATGTGAAAGGAGTTTGGTTGTTTTCCACTATTAAATCAATGAAGTCACAATGAAATTTTAATCGTTGATTTCTTCGTAAAGCACCTGGCAAAAGATTAGCTTCTGTTAGAATTTGAAACCCATTACAGACACCAAGAATCAATTTCCCTTCTTCAGCGGCTATTTTCACCTGCTCCATAACAGGAGACAAGCTCGCAACAGCACCTGGACGCAAATAATCCCCGTAGGAGAACCCTCCTGGAACAAGAATTGCATCATATTTTGATAGGTCTGTTTCAAGATGCCATACATATTCGACAGACTGTTCAATCGTATCTAACACTGCTTTATACATGTCTACATCACAATTTGAACCAGGAAAAACCAGTACAGCAAAGTTCATCTTATTCCCCTCCTATCCTTCCTGCTTCGTAAGATCAAACCGAAAGTCTTCAATCACGGTATTGGCTAACAGCTTCTTACACATATCCTTTACTCGTTCTTCTGCCGCCTTTTGATTATCGCTATTAATTTCAAGCTCCATGTATTTCCCTATTCGTACATCTCCAACTTCATCATATCCAAGAGAATGCAACGACTCATGAACGGCATTCCCTTGTGGATCTAGTACACTTTCTCTTAAGGTTACATATACTGTTGCTTTAAACATTGACATTACCCCCAATTCTCCGTTGTATTTCTTGATAGGCTTCCTCAACGTTCCCTAAATCCCGCCTAAACCGGTCTTTATCTAATTTTTCCTTTGAATGAGCATCCCAAAAACGACACGTATCCGGTGAGATTTCATCCGCTAAGATAATAGTGCCTGCTGGGGTTTTTCCAAACTCTAATTTAAAATCAACTAAAATAATATCTTTATTTAAAAGATACTCTTTTAAAATCTCATTGACTTTTAGGGCTTGTTTTCGAAGTTCAACCAATTCTGGCTCTGAAGCGAGTCCAAGAATGGCAATATGATCATTGTTAATCAAAGGGTCCCCCAATTCATCATTCTTATAGTAAAATTCCACAATGGGTCCCAGTAGTTCCTTCCCTTCCTCCCATCCCAGCCTTTTGGCAAGGGAGCCCGCCGCAATATTTCGAACGACAACCTCAATCGGGATAATCTCTACTTGCTGAACTATCTGCTCTGTTAATGAAATCTTTTTAATAAAATGATTTTCCACGCCTTTCTCTTTTAACAAACTTAGGAAGATCGCACTAATCTCATTATTTAGAGTTCCTTTTCCGGCAATTTGACCTTTTTTCTCGCCATTGAAGGCAGTAGCATCATCTTTATATTCAATCCAATACTTTCCTGGTTCTGATGTTTTGTACACTTTTTTTGCTTTTCCTTCATAAAGCTGTTCTAATTTTTCCATTATTTTTTCACTCTTTTCACTCGTTGGTTATGATTTTAGCAGGACGGTCTAAACCACGTTCCCTTATGACCAAATTCCAAGATCCTTAATTTGCTTGTCTATTTGCTCGAGATTTGAACCTAAAAAATTAATGTGACCCATTTTCCTATTTTCTACGCTTTCCTTTTTGCCGTATAAATGTAGTTTGGCTGTTGATGGTAACTGCTCTATTTTATCTAGCACTTTATTTAAATGCTGACCTAAAATATTAACCATGATAATCGGACTTAAAAGTGTAGTATCTCCTAAAGGCAGTCCACATATTGCCCGAATATGCTGCTCAAATTGAGAAGTAATACATGCATCCATGGAATAATGCCCGGAATTATGAGGTCTTGGTGCTAACTCATTAACAATAATTTCACCATCATTCGTAAGAAACATTTCGATCGCAATTAATCCTACTACTTGTAAGGAATCAGCTATTTTTAATGCTTCAGTTTCCGCTTGAATCCTTTGCTCATCGGTAATTCTTGCAGGAACGAAGGACTGATTCAGGATATTATTAATATGGATATTTTCAGCTACCGGGAAAGTCTTTGTTTGACCTTGGATATTTCGGGCAACAATCACGGATAATTCTTTGCAGAACGGGATAAATTGCTCGATGATCATGTCCATCCCTGCCTTTTGCCAAGCCTCGATCGCAATTGGAATGTCATCCCTGCTTTTTATAACCCATTGCCCTTTCCCATCGTAACCCCCTGTAGCTGTTTTCATTATGAAAGGCAGTCCCATACGATCTATTGCCGTTTCAATGTCATTTTCCGAATGTATAACCAAGAAAGGAGCTACTTTCACATCAAAGGACTTTAAGGTAGATTTTTCCAGGATTCGATTTTGGGTTATTTTGAGCAGTTCGCTTCCTTGAGGTACAAAGGATGTAGTTTCTAAAATAGAGGTTATAGTAGAATCTACATTTTCAAATTCATAAGTAATAACATCTGAGGAATCAGCTAGATCTTTAACAGCTTTGAGCTCAGTATAGGGAGCTGTGATTTGAAGATCTGCCACTTGTCCACAAGGTGAGTTAGGTGTAGGATCCAATGTAATGAAGCGATATCCCATATTTCTACCAGCAATTGAAATCATTCTTCCTAGCTGGCCTCCCCCTAATATACCAATCGTTGAGCAGGGTTTAATGACTGTCAAAGCATTTTTCCTCCTTCATCCTTTTTTAAGCTTTTCATAATTTTAGGTTTTCCTGAAATGCACGCAAATACTTTTTTAATCAAAAAAACTTCTATAGTTTTCAAAACTAGACAATTTTGGAAAAGGATAAAAATTCTGCTTTCGCCAAAAATAATGAAATGAAATCAAGGGGAGGAGTACACATATGGATTCAGAAATGCAAGAGAAATGCGGTGTATTTGGAGTTTTTAATCACCCCCAAGCAGCCCATTTAACATATTATGGACTTCATGCACTTCAACACCGCGGCCAGGAGAGTGCAGGAATTGTCGCTAGTGATGGAAAATCATTCAGGCATCACAGGGGAATGGGATTAGTTACCCAAGTATTTTCACGTGAGATCCTTGATGGACTAAGCGGAAACATGGCCATCGGTCATGTACGATATTCTACTTCTGGTGCAAGTTTACTACAAAACGCACAACCTCTTGTTTTTAAGTACAGTGAGGGAGATTTGGCCGTTGCCCATAACGGAAACCTAGTGAATGCCAATATCGAACGGAGGGTTCTCCAGGAACAGGGTGCCATCTTTCAGACAACTACTGATACAGAAATTATTGCTCACCTAATAGCCCGTTCCAGTAAAAAATATTTTAATGAAACTGGACCTGAAGTTCTTAAGCGGATTGACGGTTCCTTTGCTTTGCTAATCATGACAGATAAACAAATGCTGATTGCCCTCGATCGTCATGGCTTACGGCCTCTGAGCCTCGGAAAAATTGGTGAATCCATCGTCGCGTCGTCAGAAACATGTGGACTTAATGCGGTTGATGCTAAGTTTTGGAGGGATGTTGAACCGGGAGAATGGCTTCTTGTTGACGAGACGGGAATAAAAACCGGCAGATTTGCTGCAAAAGGTGACGTTTCCCTTTGCTCCTTTGAATTTGTTTACTTTGCTCGTCCAGATAGTGTGATTCATGGAAGAAGTGTTTTATCCATCCGAAAAGAATTAGGCCAAATTTTAGCAAAAGAACATCCGACATCAGCTGATGTTGTCGTTGCTGTACCTGAATCAAGTGTCCCTGCAGCAATGGGTTTTGCCCAACAATCAGGAATTCCATATGAAATGGGAATCATCAAAAACCCTTATGCCGGTCGTTCATTTATTGAACCAACCCAAGAATTACGGGACTTGGCCGTTCGTCTAAAATTAAGTGCTGTTCGTGAAATTCTCGAGGATAAGCGGGTCGTGCTTGTTGATGATTCGATTGTCCGTGGAACGACAAGCAAGAGAATTGTTCAATTGATTCGTCAAGCAGGTGCCAAGGAGGTCCATGTACGAATTAGTTCCCCTATGGTAAGAAATCCTTGTTTTTATGGAGTGGATATGCCAACAAAAGAAGAACTTTTTGCTAACAAACATGAACATGAACGAGCAATGGGAAGTGTGATTGGAGCAGACTCATTAGCCTTTTTAAGTACCGATGGGTTATTAGAGGCAGTGGATGTAGATTTGGCAGATACTAGCAAACGTTGTATTGCTTGTTTTAGTGGTGCATATCCAACTGATTTGTATCTGAAGTGATAATCTTCATTAAACTAGGACTTCTAAAATGGAAGTCCTAGTCTGTCAATAATATTTACTCAAATAAACCAAACTTTTAAAATTAAGTTTTCCTTTAATAGCAATTAGCCACTGTACTTATTAAATTAAAAGAATAAGAAAAAGAAAAACCTTCAAAATTTTTGAAGGTTTTAGCTTTTTATTGCGAATATTTGATTCCAACCTTGAAAAAAGAAATAGCAATCCTATTTCTCCTGAAGATATCTACCTAACTAATGATTATCATTTTCGTACGCGATTACCACTACTTTTTTATGTGCTTGCTCACTTAGCTTTTCCTCTAGAGATTTAATTTCATTTATTAAATTAGGTGATAGTGAAGCTGCAACATACTGATTTTCATTTTCCATTAACACTACTCCTTTGCGATATTTGTCATAAGTATCTTTAAAGGCTTATATAAGCTTTTCCTGTATCAGGAGAAAGATATGGAACACCATCGCTTGAAATATTAGCACTTTCTCACTGAATATCAATATTATTTAGTTAGCTTTAATGTTTTTATTCATTTAATTTTGTGTCTTCCGTATTTTGATATTCCAGCCGCGCTCATTGAAGAACTAAAAGGATAAATTTTCAGTTTCTTCTATAGATATGAAACATAATAGATTGAAACTCGTCGTTATAGAGAGGGAAGGATGTGGGAACATTGAACAGATACTCAATTGAAGAATTTATCAAACAATCGGAGCAGGTTGATAAGGGACAGGGATTTTTTGAATTAGAGACCCCTCGGATATTGGAAGTAAACTTAGACGGGCAAGTATGGGCAAAAGCGGGATCGATGGTTTCTTACCAAGGGGAAATTAAATTTGTTCGTGAAGGGATGCTAGAACACGGCCTGGGAACCGCGTTCAAAAAGGCGCTTACCGGAGAAGGTGCTTCATTAATGAAGGCCAATGGAAAAGGAAAATTATATCTAGCAGATAGCGGTAAGAAAATTATTATTCTAAATTTACAAAACGAATCTATTTACATTAACGGGAATGATTTACTTGCATTTGAACCAAGTATTAAATGGGAAATAAAACTAATGAAGAAAATTGCCGGGATGATGGCAGGAGGCTTATTTAATGTTCGATGTGAAGGAAGCGGATTGATCGCTTTTACTGCCCATTACGAACCACTCACCTTAAGGGTATCGCCTGGAAATCCTGTGATTACCGATCCAAACGCAACTGTAGCTTGGTCTGGCAATCTTCAACCTAAATTTCAAACCGATATCAGTTTGAAAACATTCTTTGGCAGAGGAAGCGGCGAGTCTATTCAAATGAAGTTCGAAGGAGAAGGCTTTGTCGTAATCCAGCCCTACGAAGAGGTTTATATGAAGGCTATGCAAAGTTAATATGCTTGAATAAACATAGTAAAAATTAAAAAGTGCCTGACACCATACTGCATTGAGGGTGTCAGGCATTTCTTGGTTGTTCCCGCTATATAGGAAACTAAATAAATTTTATATTACTTATTTCCAACCATAAAAGGGCATGGTAGAATCATATAGTTGTTAAATTCTATCAACTACCGGTGGTGTCCTGTGAAAGAATCTGTATTAATTCAAGAAAACAAAAGACTCAAGCTGAAATTTGCTTTTCTAAAAAAAGACATTGTTTTTACAGCTTCTCTTGTATTAGCAGCGACAAGCTGTTTAATTTATCCTCCAAAACTGGAGTATATCAATTTTCAAGTGTTAGTTATTTTATTTAGCTTGATGCTAACCATTAAGGCGTTGGAAGAATTAAGATTCCTAGACAAATTCGCGATTGCTATCATTAATAAATGTAATAACAGCCGCTCTGTTTCAGCAATTCTAATTTTGTTATGTTTTTTTAGCTCAATGTTTGTCACGAACGATGTGGCGCTGCTTACTTTTGTACCATTAACACTTGTGGTCAGTAGGAAAACCCAAATGCCCATGATGGAGACGATTATTTTTCAAACCATTGCAGCCAACATTGGAAGTAGTTTAACTCCAATGGGAAATCCCCAAAATTTGTTCATCTATTCGCATTATGGAATCCAGCCATTTCCCTTTTTTTCGACGGTCCTATTCATGGCTGTCCTTGGAATTAGTTCTCTTTTTTTCCTTATTAAAAAAATGCAAAATAGAGAATTAAAAGTTGTTCTAAATCCAGTGCCATTAGACGATTGGAAAAAACCAGTTGTCTGGGGATTGGTCCTAGCAATTATCTTTGCATCAATTTTTGGAGTGGTCAGTTACCAGGTCGCCTTCTTGGTTACATTGATGACCGTGATCATATTAAATGTAAAATTATTGATAAAGATTGATTACCTACTTCTGTTAACATTTATCTGCTTTTTTATCTTTATTGGAAATATATCCAATTCGAGTACATTACAAGCATTTGCCAATTCAAGCTTGAAAGACACTACAACCGTCTATTTTAGTTCAATTTTATTAAGCCAGTTTATCAGTAATGTTCCTGCCTCTATGCTATTGGCAGAATTCACAACCGATTGGAAACCTTTATTATTAGGAGTGAATATTGGCGGTCTCGGGACTATTATTGCGTCATTGGCAAGTGTAATTTCTTACAAACTATTTATTCAGGCAAATCCAACCGAGAGTAAAAAATATTTAATCAAATTCAGTATTTATAATTTTTCCATTTTAGCGTTTTTAACTTTGATTCAGTACTTTATCCTAAAAATATTTTAATAAATTTTAGCAAGAGTCAAAAAAACAGGCACCATCCAACCAAAAAAATTGAATGATGCCTGCTTTTCCTAAATAAGTGTTTTAAGTATTATGACCCCGAACTAGAACTAATTTTCTTTTGACCGGTCAAAGAAAAATAACTTCCCTTCTCTATGTGGAAAAAGATTTAACTCCTTGACCTTATCTGCATGATTTGTCATGATTTCTTTAAAAAGTTCGTTTGCTGACTTATTTTTTGATTCTATCCCCAATTTCTCTGCTGCTTGGAAAATTCGTTTTTCTCTGACAGCATGGGCTACTTCACGAAGATCCTTATTATCAGTGGAAATGCCTAGTTCTTTCGCTTCTTTTTTAATCTGTGTTTCACGGATTTCATGGACTACATCCCTTAAATGTTTTCCTTCAGTCGAAATTCCCAACTCTTTTGCTTCTGTTTTGATTTCTGTTTCTCGGACTTCTTTCGCTAATGAATCTAGGTCCTTTCCTTTTGTGTCAATCCTAAGCTCCTCTGCCCTCTTTTTGATCATCGCTTCTCGAACTTCTTTGACAATGGTATCTGTATCTTTGCCTTCTGTTTTAATCCCAAGCGAGTCTGCCTGCTTTTTAATAAACTCGGGATTGTGTCTAAAATGATCTCGACCATGTACCTCATTTTCCTTTACTTGTTCATTTTCTTGGGGTGCCGCAAAAGCCTGTAATGAACCTAGAAATCCAAACAAGAAAGCCATGGCACAAACACAAGTCATCTTCATCTTTCTCATCATGTAACTTCCTCCTAGAAATAGTGTGGGTATTACAGATGATAGGATGTCCATGAGATGTTACCAATTTATGAACAAGATGTTAAATTTTGTATTTTATTTTTCCTGCAAAAATGGAAGGACTTAAAGTCTGAGATGAGTAGTGGATTTTTTCGAATTGGAGATTTTATTTTGAAGTTGATTTTTCCTGATTTTGCATAAAGATTATTCGTTCTATTTGCAGCATAACGGAAACTACTTGGAAAAATGCCTCTTTCATTGATGAAGTTTTTAAATGTTTTTCATAATGATGGTGTATGCAGCTGGACATTGCTTCTCTTGCTTCATAATCGAAATGATAAAAATCAATAATCGGGAAAAATAGGCCCCCGCCTAACGGGATTAGTGTCCCCATGGCGATTTCCCCTTGTTTTGGAGGAATAGCAATTGGAGCATACACAATAACATCCAGAGATTCATGGGTTAGAATATCAATAGCAACAAAGGTACGATCATTATATTTATGGCCAATAAAATAGAATTTTGGAACTACATTCTTACACTCCCTTAGCCAAGATTTAATAAAAGGTTTGTTCCTGAGTGTATAATGATTATCGGAAATATAATCATCAAAACAACTATTAACTGGATTTGGGCCGGAATCATACAATAGTCGCCACCAAAACAAATTATCGAGTAATCCTTGCTGTTTCTCTGCCTTCGGGTTATGTTCCTCTACAAATTCTCTAAGTAAAGACAGATTTTCATTATCATAATATAGGTCAAGGGCATAAATCATAAAATCCCTAAATACCTCACTTACCATTACCTGCCTTAAATCTTCAGACACAGGATAGTCAGGCCGAAATTTTTTTGTTTTGTTCACGGTCTGTTCTAACTCTACTATGTTTTCAACGGTTTCTGGTTTTCCCATCAAACATCAATCCCTTCTACTTATTGGATTGCTCAAGTTTATTCACTTTTCGCTTCACGCTTGCAACTTCATTAAAAAGCAATTCAATATCCGCATTTACATCTGATTGAAAGGTCCTCAAATCTTTACGAACATAAGTAACATTTTCTGTTATTAATGTAGTAGAATGCTTAATGATATCTATTATTTCTGCTTGACCCGTCTCCAAGTTTTCCATCCGTGAAGTGATTTCTCTTTGGCCATTTGTTAATTCTACTTGACCCGTCTCTAAGTTTTCCATACGAGAATTCAATTTTCTTTGGCCATTTGTTAATTCTGCATGACCCTTTATTAGTACTTCTTGACTAGCTCTCAGATTTTCCATCCGAGTTGTTACTTCTTTTTGACCCTTTATTAATGCTTCTTGGCCGGTCTCCAAATTTTGTATCCGGGAAGTCACTTCTATTTGCCCCTTTTTTAATGCTCCTTGGCCGGTCTCTAGACTTTCCATTCGGGAAGTCATATCCTTTTGGCTCGTCTTCATATTACTTATAATCTCATTTGTATTCTTCAGTTCTGAAAGAATTTTATCTAATTTTTCTTCCATAAACAAAACCTCCGTTCTTAGATTACATTCACTTTAAACGATTGGCACTTGATTATAAAACAACTTATTTTTGATGTCAAAACAATACTAATCCACCTTTCTTTAATTTATAAAACATTAACCTTTAACACAGTCATAAAAAAATAAACATATATCAAATAGACATAGGTACCCAATGAGAAAAATAGAATAGAAAGGTTTATTGCCAATTTAAGGGGATTTTTTAGGTAACAAAATGTTGAAAAGATAAATTAGAAAAATCATTATAGGATTTAAAATAGTAGAATCAATCGTGAAGAAAACGTGGAAAATCAAACAAGGAATGGTTGTTGACATTCAAATTATATCATTCCTATTCATTTAAACTAGGTTCGAATAATAGTTTTCATTAAATTGTAATATTTTCGAGTTGTTCAATGGATATCTCCGCTTTGACTTTATAAGAAAAAGCCCCGGCAGCATTTAAGGCAAATGGTCCATTCACATCTTTTTTTCATTTACATTCTTTCCTTTAATTCGATATTCCCAATAAATTTTCTAATCTCTTCCTAAAAGACCTTTTGCCATCCGTGGTATCAACTTGCTGTTGTTTTTGAGAGTTATTAAAATACATCCATGCAGACTCGGCTTTTTTTTCCACTTCCTGTTGTTTTATTCCCATCATAGTTTGATAATCATACATTCTCATTATTATTTCATCCTCCATAATATTTAAATTTTTAACTAGACATAAAAGACGACCGTTCGGTTTATTTAAAGGCTAAAACGATCCCTAATTTGTTCCTGATATTTCAGCAGCAATTCATATGTGCAAAAAAACAAGCCGATTAGAAGGGCTTGCCTTATTGCACCAACACTCTCAGGATAAACATCTTTTTTATTTCTTTTAATACCTCATGGTATGGATAATCTTCGTATACAATTGTCTGCGAGACCACTCCATCGACCATGGACCAAAAAAGATCTGCAAATAATTCTGGATTCACATCTTGTTTTATTTCACCAGATTTCTGCCCATCTTTAAGAATATCGGTGATCTGAGAAATAAAATATTTTTGCCTCCGATTACGTAATCGTTCTGTTAATTCTTTGTCCCTGGAAGAATGCAGTTTGAACTCTAAGTGAACCGAAAACCGAGCTTTATTTTCTTCAATAAAAGGATTTAGTTCTAAGTATATATCAAACAAATAGTTTAATTTTTCTATAGCTGATGGTTTTTTAGATATTTCCTGATTAAGTTCATCATAAGTTTGACTCGTTTCTGTACTCATTAATTCTAGATAAATATCATCTTTACTTTGAAAGTAATTATAAATCGCACCTTTACTGATACCAGAATGTTCTACAATATCATTGATCGTGGCTACTTCGAAACCTTTTTTCGCAAAACAAACAAAAGCACTCGATAAGATTTCTTTTTTCTTCTTCTCTTTATAATCATCAGATACAATCGGTGGCATTGTTATCTCCGCCTTTAAAATTAATTGATAATATATTATATGTGAAATATTCAAAAACGACCATTCGGTTTATTTAAATTTTAGCCTATTTCCACCATAAAAGGCAACCAAAATTTACCTGAATTTCTCACAGGATATTAAATGGTGTCAGGCACCAAAAAAAGCCCTTGTTAATTTAACAAGGACTCTAATAACAACTAATAATTGGGACTTATTTTATAATCTTACTCAGCAAAAAATCTACTTTCTCAGTCAGATGCTTCTTTACACTAACATCCATTTCCATTTCATCCATTGTCTCTTTTAAGTTACCGAACCAGATTTCGGCCCTATCTGGAGCAATCTGAAATGGATGTCTTTCTTTCACTTGTGAGACTTGCTTCCCTTGTTCCTGATCAGATCCACCGGAAACTAGTCGGTTGATAAATACTCTTTGCCGATCTTTCAATAATTCGATATCCGTGTTTCTTTCATTAAACATATTAATATAGTAGGAATCTTTTAGAAGCTTATCATAAAATCGGTCAACTAACTCATTCACTTTTTCCTGATCCAGTACAATCGTCATCATCCATACCCTCTTTTTCTTAAATAAAGTAATTAATACTATTATTATAGTGTATATAACATTCTAAACTTGTGATTTACATCACGAAAAAGACTTTGTGGAAGAAAAAAGCTTGAAAAGCGACATGTTAGGCGCCAAGTAATGGCTGGTCAAAAGCGAATAAGGCCTCGTTGATTTCATGAATATTATAGTTACCATGTTGAATAAAGTAATCAATAATTACATCAAATTTATTGCTCCGTGACAAGGTATAACCAGCAGCACCTAGCAGGTCCATCGTTTCCTCCACGTTTAACTTTAAAGCAACGGCAAACGCAATCGTGGTTTTCTTTTTCGGGGTATAATCGACTTCATTCCGGATTTTGGAGAATAATCGCCGGTCAATATTCGCCCGTTTATACGTTTCCACATCCGTCATTCCTTTTTCATCAATGAAACGAAGAAGCCGTACGGAAAAAGATTCATCAAGTTCGTCCAACAGATTGACTAAAGAATACTCAGCATCTTTAAACACATCCTGCTGAACAATTTCGATTTCTTGCTGGCTTTCCCATATGTATGGTTCTACCCTATTACGAGCAAACATGGTTTCTATTTCTTCCACATAATGCTCATCAATATATTGATGAATGGATGTAAATAATTTCTTGCTTAAACCGAAAGAGCTTTTATCAAAAACAACTAGATAAACAAGCATGTCATGCTGGAATAAAAATGAGCCAATTGTCGAAACGGCAATTTGTAATGCTTCCTCCTTGGGATAACCATAAATGCCTGTCGATATCAACGGGAATGCGATGGATTCACACTGATGGGTCATGGCCAGTTCCAAGGAATTATAGTAAGATTCCTTTAATTGTAAGGCTTCTTGATTGGAACCACCTTGCCAAACCGGTCCAGGTGTATGTATGATATATTTTGCTTCTAAGTTAAAGCCGTCAGTCAATACAGCTTCTCCTACCTTGCATTCCCCCAATTGATTGCAAGCTTTTTGCAACTCATTGACACCAGCTGCACGAAAGATAGCACCACAGACGCCCCCACCCATTTTCAATGATGTATTCGCAGCATTGACAATCGCATCCACCTTCATCTTGGTAATATCATGGCGAACAATTTCTAGTGGCATCCGTTTATCCCCCTCCCAAACAATTATTTATAAGTCTATTATCTCCACAATGTCCAAGTTAAGATTCTTATTCCTTAGGGAGATTATACCATTTATTTAATTGGAGGTTAGTAATGAACAAGGAAGATTAGACAAAATAAAACTCCTGCAAAATCAGGAGCTTTAAAGGTAATTATTATATCGATTTGTTTAGCGAACTTTTTCTAAATGACGAAGAATTTGCTCATAATGACCGGTTACGTGCTTAACGATTAAATGGTCGACTAAAAATGATAACGGTTTGCCGTCAAAGTTTGGATTATAACTTGGAGCTGTTTTTACTAAATCCTCTTCTTCAACTTTAGTAAGTGCTGCCTCTACTTTTGGTACTAAGTTTAATAGTGTAGTGATGGCATCACCTTTCTTCAAACGAGATACAACGTTTTCATCTACTGCAGCTAAACGACGCACATGTTCATGATTACGTCCCCATTTTGCACCTGGAACCACTAGCAAGGCTTCCAAATCTGTCACCCAAAAATCAACCGCTTCTATAATATGAGCGACAATTTGCATAGCAGACCATTCTTCTTCAGAAGGTTTCATGTAAAGTGTAGCCTCTTCTGTATTCTTCACAACCGTAACGATCTCATCAATACACGTTTTAAATGTTTCCAATTTTTCATTCAGTACTGCTGTAGTCATAGTCATACATCCTCCCAATCCTCACCTAATTGATCAATAGTTTTATAAGAATTAAGAATAAAAATGCGCTAGAGTTTTCTCTAACGCGTTTTTATTCATGTTGTTTATTAGCAATCGACACGTTCATAATTTTTTTTGAGATAGCCATATAAGAAATCAACAGCCTTGTAATCCGTTGGTTTGTGTTGTTCGAAAATAAAGTTACGAAGGGAAATGGTTGTTGGATCTTCAGCGTGAATAATTTCGCCCCATTTACGTGCTGTTGTTTGTACCATCGCAGAACGCGGAATCCGCAGGTCTTGGTATGCTCTAAATGCATCTTCATAAGATTTATGTTCTTTTAATTTCTCACCTAATACAAACGCATCTTCGAAAGCTTGAACGCCGCCTTGAGCTAAATATTGAAGCATGGCATGACCAGAATCCCCTAATAATGTAATGTTACCTTTGGTCCAATTATCGATTGGTTCACGGTCATACATTTGCCAACGGAATTGACGGTTAATGTAAGATAAAGCGTTTTGTACTTTTGGATGAGTATTTTCAAAACGGCGTGTCATTTCTTCTGGATTTCCCCAGTCCTCTACAGTAGCATCATATGATTTAAAAACAACTACTTGGTTGTAAAGCTCTCCACGACGAACTGGATATTGTACTAAGTGCAGGTTTGGACCAATCCACATGATCACATCATCTAAGTCTAAGTTTGAGTTACTCGCCACTTCTGCGATTGGAATCGTTCCGCGGTAAGCTACATACGCAGAGTTTACTGGTTCATCTTCAACAAATAACTTACGCATATTTGATTTTACACCGTCCGCACCAATCACTGCTTCTGCAGTAAACGTTTCACCATTTTGGTTGACAATTGTTACTGTATCACCATTTTGTTCTGCCGTTTGAATCGTTTGGTTGGTAAAAAATTTGACATTACTACGTTTTTGACATGCTTCATAAAGAACTCGGTGTAAGTCAGAGCGATGCAATACGATATATGGCTGACCGAATTCTTTTTGGAACCCTTCCCCTAAATCAAGAGTTGCTAACTCTTTTGCTGTATAAACATCTTTTAGTACAAGTCGTTTAGGTAATACCGCATGCTTTAAAATTTCTTCCTTTACCCCTAAACGATCTAAAACCTCAATCGCGTTTGGTGCTAACTGAATCCCCGCACCTACTTCCCCAAATTCAGGAGCCTGCTCAAAAATTGCCACTGATTTACCCGTTTCTTGGATTGATAGAGCTACAGCTAAACCACCGATTCCTCCACCTACAATAATGATGTCGCTTACATTAGTCATTGTAAATTCCTCCCACATGTTTTATAATCTTCTACAAATAGTGAACTATGTTCCCGATAAGAAAACTTTATCTCATTATTCACTATTCCGTCAACAATAAAATTATAAAATTTAGAAATTTCTACAAATCATTCATTCTGCTATACTAACCAAAATAATTGAAAATAGGGTGATCATGATGACAACTGAAACGAAAACTGCGGGTATTCAGTCATTACAATTGGGGTTAAATATATTAGAAATCTTAGCAATGGAAAAAGAGCCTCTTAAGTTCACTGATATTCAAAACCGAGCTTCGATGACAAAAAGTAATTTATATAAATATTTGTCCACACTAAGCCAATTTGGGTTAATCAATCGAAATCCTCATACAAACATGTATACTCTTGGACATAAATTAGTACAGCTAGGAAATGCCGCTCTAGGACAAACTTCTTTAATTGAAGTGGTTATTCCTTATTTCAAAAAGATCACTGAGTTCACAAACCTAACCGTACTACTTGCTGTACCAACTATAAAAGGTCCATTCATTTCATATATTTTAAGCGCCGATTATGGAATTAATATCGGTGCACAAATGGGGACACACTTGCCGATCTCCTCCTCTACTGGCGTCGTTTTTTCTGCTTTTGAAAAAGATGTCCATCGGAAGGAATGGGAAGTAGAAGAATTATCGAAGTTCAATGAAAACGAATTACGGCAATTTCATATTGAAAAAGAAAAAACAAGACAGCTGCATTTTGCATCAAAGACAGAGCCACTAATAATGCATGTCTCTTCTTATAGTGTTCCTCTATTAAATTTCAACCATGAACTGCTGGGTGCTATTACTATTGTTGGTATTACCGAGACGGTACCAAATTCAGCCGACCATTCAATTGGACAATACGTTCTCAATGTTGCGAAAGAAATTTCAGAATATTACGGCTTTGTGAAATGAATTTTTTATCTGAAAACAAATAATATTGACAATCTTTTCAAAACCTATTAAAATTTTTATAAATAGTGAACTAGTTTCATAATTAGTGAAATCAAGGAGGACAATACATTGAAACTTATTAATTTTACTGTCGCAGGACATACACGTGCAGGGGCTATCGTTGATCACCAAGTAATTGACTTAAACTATGCCTACCAAGCACAGCTAAAAGCAGAAGGAAAATACAGATACGAGGCCATCGCTAAAGCGTATGTACCAGATAATACAGATGAGTTATATCAAGGTGGTAAAGAATCACTACAACTAGCGCAAAATGCAATCGATTTCATCTTAGCGAATCCTGAAAGTTTTAATAAAAAAGTGATTTACAATCTTGAGGAAGTGAAGGTAGAAGCACCTGTCGTGCGGCCAGGCAAAATTATTTGTGTCGGTCACAACTATCGCGAACACATTTTAGAAATGGGTCGTGAACTCCCAACAAACCCAGTTATTTTTGCAAAATTTGCAAATACCATTTTAGGTCCTGAAGACGATATTCCACACTATCCAATTTCTGACCAACTTGACTATGAAGCAGAGTTTACGTTCGTTGTTGGCAAACAAGCTCGCAATGTGACAGAAGAAGAGGCCTTAGATTATGTAGCAGGTTATACCATTACAAATGACGTAACCTATCGTGATATTCAACGCCGCACCATTCAATGGTTACAAGGAAAAACAGTAGATGGAAGTGCACCAATGGGACCATATTTAGTCACTTCCGATGAATTACAAAATCCATCTGGTTTAGATGTTGTTCTAAAAGTAAATGGAGAAGTACGTCAAAAAACAAATACTGCGAATCTAGTATTCTCCGTTCAAAAATTAGTGTCTTTCTTATCAAATTTAATGACGTTAGAGCCAGGAGATGTTGTCTTAACAGGAACTCCAGGGGGCGTAGGATTTGCGATGAAGCCTCAGCAATTCCTAAAAGATGGGGACGTCGTTCGTATTGAAATCGACCAGGTTGGTGTACTTGAAAATAAAGTAAAAACAACAGAAGTGCCAGCTACAGTTTGATGAGGAGATGTAGGGGGTCGAGTAGCATATCCGCTACTCCCCTTTTCTCTCTAAAATTTAATTAGTAAAGGGGAATGTGAAATGGCTGAAGTAAATCCAGAAGTTCAAGAGTTTATGAAAAGTTCGATTGTAACCGATTACACAAAAGATATCCAACAATACAACTTAGGACCTCTTTGGGAAGCAATTCCTGCAATTATGCACAAAACACCAACTCCTCAAGCAGAAGCTTATCTCTGGAGCGATGAATTAATCAAAAAGAAAATGGCAGAAGCAGCTCAGATCTTCACACCAGAGCGTGGTGGTGAACGTCGCGCAATTTATTTCCAAAATCCTGGCCTTACTTATCGTAAACCTTGGGGCTGGGGATCTACTACGCAAACGATTTATGCTGCTGTTCAAATGTTATTGCCTGGTGAAAAAGCACCATCTCACCGCCACTCACAAAGTGCATTGCGCTTTATTTCTGAAGGGTCAGGTGCATATACGATTGTTCAGGGTGAGCGTATTTTCATGGAAGAAGGCGACTTTTTAATTACACCAAAGGGATTATGGCATGGCCATGCCCATTTAGGCACAGAGCCTATGTATTGGATGGATGCTTTAGATATTCCTACTCTTTACGCGATTGGCGGTACATTCTTTGAACCTTATGAGGATGGATTACAGCAGCCAGATATTCCAGATAACTTTACAGAAAGACGTTATCGTGGGGGGATGGTTCGTCCTGTCGGTGATGATAAATTCACAGTGGCTCCGCTTGCTAATTATAAATGGGATCGCACGGTAGAAGGAATTAAAGGATTGATGGAATTCGATCCAAATCCACAACATGGATATGCAGTCGAATACATTAACCCATCTACAGGTCAATCGGCTAATCCGACACTAGGCACAAGAATGCAGCATTTACCACACGGTTTCCAAACAAAGGCATTACGCCATACTCACTCAACGGTTTACCAAGTACACCAAGGTTCCGGTCACACTGTCATTAATGGCATTCGATTCGATTGGAAAAAAGGCGATTACTTTGTTGTTCCAAACTGGGCTTGGTATGAACACTTTGCATCAGAAGATTCTTACCTCTTCTCCGTAAACGATTTACCAATTATGAACCGTTTCGATTTAGAACAAGAGCAATTCTTTGAAGAAAACAACGGCCACCAAAAAATTACTGGTGAATTTAAAGCAGACTTCCGTTAATCGATTAGGGAAACGCTTGGTCCATTCCAAGCGTTTTTTGATGCCGTTGGGATGGTTGAAGTCAGAACTTACATCAAAAAAGCCATCAAATACTAGATGTATAATAACTAGTACTTGATGGCTCGTATTACTTCCTACTGGATAGTAGGTAAATGATTGTTTATAGCACTTTACTTAAGAACGCCTGGGTACGTTCATGCTGAGGGTTACTGAATAACTCATTTGGTTCATTTTCTTCCACAATATAGCCGCCGTCCATGAATATGACTCGATCGCCCACTTCACGAGCAAAGCCCATTTCATGGGTGACAACCACCATTGTCATCCCTTCTTTAGCCAGCTGCTTCATTACTTCTAGTACATCTCCGACCATTTCAGGGTCAAGTGCAGATGTCGGCTCGTCAAAAAGCATGATCTTAGGATTCATTGCCAGTGCCCTTGCGATAGCAACACGTTGTTTTTGTCCCCCAGATAGTTCTCCCGGATAACTATTAGCTTTTTCTCTTAACCCTACTTTATCAAGCAGCTCAAATGCTAATTTATCCGCCGCAGATTTTTCGGTAGAGCGAATTTTAATAGGTCCCATCGTGATGTTTTCTAAGACGGTTTTATGAGGGAATAGATTGAATTGCTGGAAAACCATTCCTACTTCTTGTCTAACCTTGTTGATATTAATCTTGTTGTCTGTGATATCCTGTCCGTTAATGACTACTTCCCCACCAGAAATTTCCTCGAGGCGATTTAAGCAGCGAAGGAACGTACTCTTACCTGAACCCGATGGGCCAATCACACAAACTACCTCTTTTTCTTGTACCTCTGCATTAATATCCTTTAAAACCTCTACCTTACCAAACGATTTTCGCAGATTTTTAACCTTAATTATACTCATCGAACCTGAATCCTCCTTTCGATGAAATTAGCTAAGATAGTTAATAAATAAATAATGATAAAGTAAATGACACCTACAGCCAGCCAAATCTTGAATGCTTCGAAGGTTGCCGAAGCTTGAATTTGCCCTTGCTGTGTTAAGTCAGCTATCCCGATAACGGATAAAAGCGAAGTATCTTTTAAACTAATAATGGACTGATTCGTAATAGTAGGAAGCATTCTTCTAAATGCTTGTGGGAGGACTACATACCGCATCGTTTGTGCCCCCGTAAAACCAATCGATCTTGCCGCTTCTGTTTGTCCTTTATCTATCGATTGAATTCCAGCTCTGATAATCTCAGCAAAGTATGCCCCGGCATTAATGGCAACAGTGACGATTCCAGCGGTTGTGCTGTTTAAGGAGATCAATTGTAAAGAATTCACGCCGAAATAGATAAAAAACAATTGTACAATAAATGGCGTACCTCGAATCGCATCTACATAAACCTTTGCAATCCAATTTAAGATCTTATTCGGTGCCAATCTCAATAATGCGACAAGTAAACCAATTAAAAATCCTAAAATAATAGCTATTACAAATATATATAAGGTTACTTGAAGTCCTTTTAATAACATCGGTATAGCCGCAGAAATAATATCCATCCTGTTCATCCCCTTTCAACAAGAAGACGCGCATTAAGCGCGCCCTATCTTCACGTATTTATTGTTCACCTAGATACGTTTTAATAATTTTATCATAGGTTCCGTCTTTCTTTAACTCAGCAAGACCATCGTTGATTTTTTTCAAAAGATCCGTGTTTTTTCCTTTTAGAACAGCAATCCCATATTGATCTCCGTTCAAACGATCACCCACGATTTTTAAGCCGAGGTCTTTTTGGGCAATAGCATATGAAATTACAGGATAATCTTCAATAAGTGCATCCGCATTTCCGTTAGATACCTCTTGGAACATAGCGGGACTATCATTAAATTGAACAACGGTAATTCCTAATTTTGAAGCATTGTCTTGTGCATATTTTGCACCAGATGTACCTTTTTTAACCGCAACTTTTTTGCCTTTAAGGTCATTGATAGATTTAATAGTTGAATTATCATCTTTCACAATTAATGTTAACCCTGCATCAAAATATGGTGATGAGAAATCCACTATTTTTTTTCTTTCTTCTGTTATACTCATACCTGCAATAGCCACATCTAACTGATTAGCTTGCATAGCTGGAATGATTCCACCAAAATCCATTGGAGAAAGTTCAATTTTGAAGCCCTGATTTTTTGCAATAGCATTAATTAATTCAATATCGATACCCTTATATTCGTTTCCTTCTTTAAATTCAAATGGAGGATACGTGGTATCTACACCAACTTTATACACCTTACCTGCTTCCTCTTTCCCGCTTTTTGTGTCACTACTTCCACACGCCGCGATAAAGATGGTAAGGATTAAAAACAAACTAAATAAACCAAACTTCTTCATTACTATCTCCCCTTATTTGTCAGATTATTCTCATTTGCAGAATAGAATGAAATCACTTTTATAATATATCACAAATAATAAACAGAAAAAAGCAAAAGTTATTGGAATATAAATTATTTCAATAAAATTAATATAATAGGATAATTTCAACAGCGGACCATATTAATAGAAAAACAGGGACATGAATACTTTTATTTCGATAACAATCCAATCAACTCAGGTTAGGTTATGGCAGCATTTGCATAAAAAATTTTATTAATACGGGCTCCAATTTCATCTCAATGTATATGATATAGGGTAATCGCCTAGTTACTCTCCTTACCATCGAAAGGAAGTGTTTAAGTGTATAATAACGCAATCCCAACAATTTGTGATCAATCTAATGTTTTTCCACAGCCTCAGATGTCTTACGGCTATGCGGCTCCTGTTCAAGGACATTGTGTTAATGTTCGTGGGTGTGAAAATTTTATCATTATAATAGTGTTGTTTATTTTATTAATTATTATCGGTGCATTTGCTTTTTGCTTTGAATAGTGCAGGTCTAAATCAGCTCTGCAAAATATGAATTTTAAATATAATTTGTCCACACCTTCCTTTCACTTCTTCATTTAATGTAGAGAGGGAGGTGAAATTATTTGATTATAGAGGACGTTATTTCAATTGGTGCAAATTGTATTGTACAAATCAGAAATCGCTTTTTTCTTTTAGTGGAAATTGAAGTGGAAGCTGGTAATGTTGCATTTGAGGAATTCGTGTTTATTCGTATATCACGACAAGAGGCTATGACATTGTTGAATGCAGGAGTCAAGCGTTGTGAAATTACAACTCGCGTTCCAAGATCCAATGATGTAGAAGTAGAGTTTATTTGTATCTTGATTGTAGACGGCGAGGCATTTGCTGTTTTTGATGTAGAAAACGACACAGACGATGCAGTTCTGGTAGAAATTCCATTAGCAGCTGCACGTAATTTAATCCGCAGAGGCGCAAGGGAATGTACTGTCATTGACAGATTGCGACATTAATTTTTAAAAAATTAATAGATTGCACAAGAGGGCTATTTAAAAAAATGGTCCTTTTGTTTTTAAAGCCCTTTTCATAAAAAGGGGTCTGTCCCCTGGTGCGTTAAAGCTTTAGTTCACTTGGGAGCTGCCCTCGATTGACCTAATGTTAGTTTTTTGTAATGGTTTGTCCCTCTTCTTGCATAGAGATATTCAAAGGGGGAATTTTTATTTTAAATACTCATAAATTTATTAGAATTACTGTCGCCTATGTTTTTATTACCTCTGCACTGATGAAATTAATGGGTACCGAAGTAACGAATCATTTTCTTGGATTAGGACTGCCCTATCCCCACATAATGTTAAAGCTTGTTATATTAATGGAATTGGTTTGTGGAATTCTATTATTGGTTAATAAAGCTGTTAAAAATGCAGTGGTACCTTTAATTGGTATTATGATCGCAGCCCTTCTTTTAACAAAGGTTCCCCTACTGCACACTGGCCTACTACCATTCGCTTTTGGTGCTCGTTTAGACATAGTGATGTTAGTTTTGCTAGTTTATCTATACAGGCAATAACCGCGCTGATCCTTTCATTTGCTAAAAATAATCAAATATTGCACTTTTCACCCCAATACTCTTCCCCTGTATCTCCATGAGCTTCAAAATGAATAATTGATAATGGGCCGTGTACATTGGCAAGGGCCTGTAATTCAGGCAATTAAATGGATTGATCGCCTCCAAGTACAATTGGAACAGCCCCTTTTTTTGCCCATTCTTTCACATGTTCAGTAATGTACAGATGGTTTTGCAATGTGCTGTCTGGAATAATCATAACATCCCCACCTTCTACACCATCCAAAAAATCAAAAATGATGATAACGCCAAATGCATGCACTCCTGTCAAACCCAGGATTCAAAAGACTCCTTTGGTACTGGTGTCGAGAAGAATCATGGGGAAAGCACCTGTTTCCCCAAAAATCATCCCCCCTCAAACTCATTTCTACAGACCGCCACTATCCCATGGTTGACTCACCGATACCAAATCGTGTTCCAAAACAATGCTTACCATCTGGTTTTCTTTGGATCGATTGATTAGCATGTTTGGCTGCGGTACAGCCCATTTATACATAGTACATTAAATCATGCGTCTATAATTATTTTGGTTGATAATGGGTAATTTATTAAGGTCCGTGGGTAGTAAGGTACATATAAAGGAGGAAAGATATGAGACTCAGAATACTATTTAAGTTATCGGTGGTCGTTTTGTTTACAGCATCTATGTTAATTGGATCCATTTATCCGAATACGAAAGCGATGAGTGTGGAAGCAGCGAGAATCCCAGGTAATAATCAAAAGGCCGATCTTATGATTAAGAACGGGCTTATTTTAACAATGAATACGAAAAAGGACCGCTTTGCTAAAGGAACAGTAGTCATTAAGGACAAGAAAATCATCGCAATTGGTGATGAAAAGTTAGAGAAACAATATAAAGCAGGAAAAGTCATTAATGCCAATGGTAATATCGTGATGCCCGGAATGATCAATACTCATAATCATGTTCCAATGGTTGCCTTTAGAAGTATTGGTGAAGAGGGAGTAGGTAATCGATTGTTTGATGTGTTTTTTCCATTAGAGGGGAAACTACTTTCAAGAGACCTTATTTATAAAGCATCCATTCATGGTGTCATAGAAATGGCAATGGGCGGAGTTACGACCTATGCAGATATGTATTACCATGAAGATGAAGTAGCAAAGGCGACAGAAAAGATTGGCATAAGAGGAGTTCTAGGTGAAACAGTTATTAGTTTTCCAACTGTCGATGCTCCAGAACCATATGGCGGGCTAAAATATGCAGAGAACTTTATTAAACAATATAAGAATCATGAACTAATTACTCCTTCGGTGGTGGCACATGCTCCATACACAGTTAGTCCTGAGATGATTAAGGCATCGAAGGATTTAGCAAAAAAATATCAGGTACCCTTTGCGATTCATGCTGCAGAATTTGCTGATGAAGCCCAAAGAGTAGAAACCAAATTTGGTCAGAAGTTTCCTACCGTTATCAAGTACTTGGATTCTTTAGGAATTTTAGATGAGAATACAATGCTTGCACATGCCATCCATATTGATGATGAAGACATCAACATCATTAAACAAAGAGGCGCTACCATTGCCCATAATCCCATTGCGAATACAAAAGGAGCAACCGGTGTTGCACCTGCGATTAAGATTGATAAAGCAGGGATTAAAATGGGATTGGGTACAGATGGGCCTATGAGCTCAAACACCATGGATGTATTCGGAACAGCGGGGTATGCGGCAAGAGTCCATAAATTGGTAAACAAAGATCAAAGTGTAATGCCGCCAAGTAAGGTGGTCGAACTTGCCACAATCGGTGGAGCCAAAGCACTTGGATTGGATAAAAAAATCGGCTCACTAGAAGTCGGAAAATACGCGGATATTATTATTGTTGATATCCATGCGCCTAACACATTTCCAACCTACGATCCTTACGCAACGTTAACATATGCAGCAGGACCACAAAATGTAAGAGATGTAATCGTTAATGGGAAATTGATTGTAGAAAACAAAAAACTTAAGACATATGATTATAAGAAAAATTTAAAGGATATGGAAGGAATCTATAAACAAGTAGCAGAAGTAGAGAAAACCCTTCCCTATCATCAACAAAAACCAACAAGTGAATGAAGTACTCAGCACAAAAATGATTTATGGGAGATTAGCAGTCCAATCAAGCCTTTTTTAATGTAAAAAAAGAATCAAAACAAACAGCCATCAAACTTGCGATGGCTGTTTGTTTTGCTCGTTTATCTATACCAGCAATATCGTCCCTAAAATACTAAAATCAATTGATTAAATTTTCCTGAAAAGTGGTAAATATAAAACAAGAGAAATACAAACTGGTGAAGTTTTGTAAAGAAAGGATGGTCGAAAATGATTATTATGGATAGGGAACAAAGCTTTTATATGATAAATCAGAACGATCACGCCAAAATTGCAGGGGAAATCGCCCGAAACTGTAAAGATGATTATTTTTTTGATCTTACACGAACCCAAGAAGTGCAACTGGCAATCCAAGAACATGACAGGGCCTGGATAGACCTAGACAAGTCTCCTATATGGAATGATAAAACGGAAAAGCCGTACTCTTTTATCGACTACCCAATAATGCTTAAAATATCTTTTTATAAAAAGGGTTTGAATGAAGTGGAAAAAATGAGCAAGTATGCTGGACTGTTATGCAGTTTACACTATTCATCCTTCATTCAGGATGCTACAGAACACACAGTCAGGGAATTTTGGAATGAAGAAAAGCAAAGACAGGAGCAACTTTTAAAGGAATTGCAAATAGTAGGAGACGAGAAAAAGAATGAAACTTTAATGTACCACTTAGATTTGTTAAAATTTTGCGATTATCTTTCCCTGTATATTTGTTTAAATGAACCTGGAAATAATAAAAGGATACATCCCTTTTTCCGCAATGGATTTCCACAGTTATTTCCTTTTGTTACGGACAAACCCATTGTTGCTCATTGGAAAAACCAAGAAATGGTTTCGCTCTCCTTCTCCCCTCTAAAAAGTGAAATTGAAGTAAAACTGCCTTGTCGGGCTGTAAGAAAAGACCGAATAGAGGAGCACGGCATCTTACAGGCATATAAGGACACCCCTGTTACTATTAGGAGGATAAAGGTTATATAGGAGAAACCCTAAAAAGGAGAATTTTTTTCCCTTCCGATCAACACATCCTACCTGTTCGGCCCCCCTCAGGTTAAGTAGACGAGCTGATAAATAGACGGAGAGATTCCGCCTATTTACTCGAAAAAAGTGAAAAAGAGAGATTTTGCTTTGCATAAACGGAAAATCTCGCTTATTCACCCCGAAACGAGCCCCATTCTACATTTAACCGGAAAAGCTCCGCTTATTTTACTTTTGCTGATTACTCAATTAAGGAGAAGACATCTTATATAAAAAGGCGAAAGTTTCTCTCAAAAATCCAAGAGATCCTCATTTTGATGCATTACGGAGAGGTATTATATAAATAAGGTTTTTGTCCTCCTAATAAAGAAACTGGCATCATTACTATAGCGAAATGTACTTTTTTATATACCAATAACGATTCCAATACGACTGTCATTTCGGCACGTCTTTTAAGAAAAGCACCTCAAAACGGAAGCCTTTAGATCAAGAACTCGTGGCTTCATATCGTTGTATACATGGGATTCTTTTTTTAGTGAAATTAAATCAAAACAAAAAGGAAACTCCCTTCTTTTATCGGAGGGAGTTTCCTTCTTGTTAAAGTATTTAACTGATCGATTCTACTCCCGGAAACCATCCTGGCGAATGAATAATTGCCTGCCACAGGGGATCTGGAACTTCCAGTTCGTGCTGATGATTCTTGTTTATTTTGGTGACAATTTCAGATTCTCTACCTTGTTCCACTTTTTGCACCCACTCAGGATCAATGATCAGTTCACGTCCCAATGCGATTAATGGGACTCCCGTTTCTAATGCGTTTAAGGCATCATCAGCTGTATAAATCGAACCGACGCCGATAACTGGAACTTGATCACCTACTCGTTCCTGAATGATTTCAATACGCGAACGTGTATCCTCCACTCCTCGTTTAGGGGTTGACCGGAAATCCAGCAATGAAACATGAAGATAATCAAGGTCTTTTTCTGCAAGTGCATCTATTAGTGCTAGTGTGTCCGCCATCGTGATTCCAGGTGTTTCAGGTTCCTCCGGGGAAAAACGATAGCCAACCAAGAAAGGTTCCTTCGCATATTCAGCAACCACTCTCTTTACTTCATCCACAATCGCCAATGGAAAAGTTAGCCGTTTTTCAAGCGTGCCGCCCCATCGGTCATCCCGACGATTAGAATGAGGGGAAAAGAATTGCTGAATCAGGTATCCATTGGCACCATGGATTTCAACTCCATCATAACCTGCTTCAATGGCTCGGCGAGTGGTTTCTCCAAAATCGCGAATAATAGATTCGACCTCTGTTTCAGTCAATGCGCGGGGAACGGGTTTTCCTTCACCTTCTGAAGGAACCGCACTAGCACTTACCACGTCACCATTCACTAATTCAGGTGGAACCTGACGGCCGCCATGGAAAATTTGCAAAATTGCTTTCGCACCCTGCTCTTTAATGGCTGATGCTAGTCGACGCAAACTTGGGATCATTTCATCTCGGTCTCCACCAAATTCACCATGAAATCCTTTACCATTTCTTGTCACATAGGTACATGCAGTAATGACCATCCCCACTCCTTTTGCACGTCGTTGATAATACTTGACTTCCGCATCTGAGACAGTGTCGTCAGGATTGGATGAGAAATTGGTCATCGGTGCCATGACAATTCGGTTTTTTAAGTGAATCCCCTTTCCTATCGTAAATGACTCAAATAATGGTGCATATTTTACATTCTTCATGTCTTTACTCCCCCTGTGTGTTCATTTATGTTATATAGGCAAAAAATTACGTTACCCTTTCTATAACTTCACGTTATAGTTTAGGTTTTTGTAAAGCTATATAAATTAAGAGTGTTTTAAAATTAATTCTGTTAAAGCTTCTTTTGGTTGGAAACCGATCACCTTATCTACTTCCACACCGTCTTTGAAAAGAATCAACGTTGGAATGCTCATAACACCAAATGATCTTGTTGTTTCTGGGTTCTCATCCACATTAAGTTTGAGAATCCCAACTTTATCACCAATTTCAAAATCGATTTCCTCCAACACAGGTGCAATCATTTTACAAGGCCCGCACCATGGAGCCCAAAAATCCACTAGCACCAATCCCTCTTTCATTTCTGCAGCAAAAGTTTGATCTGTTACGTGTAAAATTGCCATTATTTTTTCCTCCATTTTAATTTTTTTATTTTAAGGCTCTGTTAAACTTGCCTGTTGATTTCCGCTCCAGGCACTTCGCTTTCCGCGGGCGGTCCGGCGAGCCTCCTCGTCGCTGCGCTCCTGCGGGGTCTCCCCTGCCCCGTCCTCCCGCAGGAGTCTTCGTGCCTTCCGCTCCAATCAACAGGGTGCCAAAATAAACAATTAAGCTTTAACACAGCCTATTTTAAAAAACTTAATTGTTCACTCTGACAAATATATGAAAATTACCTTTTTATATCAAAATTCCTCATTCTGTTTCCACTGATTAGAAATTCAGATTTTTTGATAGGCACTTCATGATTTTTTTTAGAAGATACTAATTTTGCCGATAATTCCTTAAACCACTGCTCATCTTTAAATAGTAAAGCCAAATCTATTAAAGCTAAAAGCTCACTTTCATTTCTACCAGTTGTCTCGGGTAGCTTTTCAGCCCGTTTATTTACGATCCAAATCGATTTTCCAATCGCTGTTTCATTGTCACTATCAACTACATTTATTTGTAACATTCCTTTGGTAGTGTCTACGGTTTCAACATACCCGTGGATCAGTTCCCCATCTCTGGATATACCCTGTATCCAATCCCCATTTTCAAATCGATAATTGTCGGCCATTGTCATCTACACCCCTTAAATGTTATAAAAAAAGTTACAGTTTGGTTTTTTAAAAAAGTTTATTACTAACATCTCATTATACTGTAATAAAATAATATACAGTATGAATAAAAGAAAAAACTAAATCATGGACAATGTTTAATTTTTTCTAAAACGGTACTAAGTGTAATATTCTCTAAATATTTTTCAAAATACAATTCAGCATCATTGAAAATCTGGTCCATTACCACCTGGGTATTAGACGAGATAACACATTTTTGCTCCGGATCACCTGTGCACCAGTTTGGTTTTAGGCTTCCGCGTGAAACGGTACGATAAATATCTGCCAATGATACCTCTTGAGAATTACAGTCGAGAATATAGCCACCACCAATACCTTCTTTTGTCCTAACAAATCCATGATTGCGCAAACAGCTCATGATCTTGCGAATCCGTGCCGCATTTGTACAAACATTGGCAGCGATTGACTCACTGCTAGCCATATGATCTGGTAAATATGCTAGATAGACTAAACTATGGACGGCTATCGTAAAATCACTATTCACTTCAATGCTTCCTCCTCAAGAAGATTAATGTAATTTTATTATTTACAGTTTATAATGTCAACAAAAAATAACTCAATATTAATAATTCCACTATGGCCCATATTAATAACCTTTACTGGCTTAAAAACAAGGTCTCCTATTTTACTTATGCTAATTACTGTGATGAGTATCTACTCTGGTTTTCCAAAATCGCTAAGCGAATAAGTTTCACTTTTATTTCTTTACTTAATGAAAGCCATTCAGGTTTATGGATTTTCATTTTTCATTCCCCCATTAGAGTATTGTTCGGTTTCAAAAAGTTATTAAACAACTTATTTTTGTAACAATATTCATCTGAGATGCATTTGATTATTCTACTACTTTTATCATTCCCGTTCATATGAGCTTTTTAACATTTTTCGTTTTCCATTTTATTTGAATTTTCTACATTTTTTTCATCTGCAACATAGTTTGTAGATTTATGGTTTATTCTTTTTGTTGAATGGGTACTGAATTATCATCCCAAAAATATAGGAGGTAATATCAAATGAACAATGAAAAGTACCCAAGTAAATTACCCGCACAAGAACAAACCGAGCAGCCAGGAATTGAAAAGGAAATGAAGCCACTTCCAGATACGGAAAATCCGAACTACAAAGGAAGTAACAAGCTACAAGGAAAGAATGCCATTATTACCGGTGGAGACAGTGGGATTGGGCGTGCTGTATCTATAGCTTTCGCGAAAGAGGGGGCAAATGTTGCAATAGTTTATTTAAACGAAAACAATGATGCCGAAGAAACCAAACAGCTGGTTGAGGAGGAAGGTGGAAGATGCCTATTAATTGCTGGTGACATCGGTGATGAATCATTCTGCAAAGAAGCTGTACAGCAAACAGTAGATGAGCTTGGAGGAATTGATATCCTTGTGAATAATGCGGCTGAACAGCATCCTCAAGAAAGCATAATGGACATAGAAACAGAACAGCTAGAAAAGACATTCCGGACAAACATTTTTTCAATGTTTCATTTAACACGTGCCGCTTTGCCTCACCTTAAGGAAGGAAGTGCGATTATAAATTCGACGTCTATCACTGCCTATCAAGGACATCCAAAGCTGCTTGACTATTCTTCTACAAAAGGTGCGATTACAACCTTTACAAGGTCTCTTGCCTCTCAGCTTGCGGAAAAAGGAATCAGAGTAAATGGAGTCGCTCCAGGACCAATTTGGACACCACTTATCCCTTCTACTTTTAGCGCAGAAGAAGTTAGTAAATTTGGACAGGACACACCGATGAAGCGCCCGGGACAACCGGAAGAAGTTGCTCCTGCATATGTCTACCTTGCATCAAATGCGGATTCATCCTATGTTTCTGGTCAAATTCTGCATGTCAATGGTGGAAAAGTTGTAAATGGGTAGTTTGGTTCCTTATAAAGGTTTGGATTAGGTATACAGCCCGAGTGCCTAGCCATATATATATTTGTGCCTGTCCCCTAGCACACTACAAAATTAAGCACAGGGGACAGGCACTAAATGAGAGGTTCTAAAAAATAAGCCAACATCAAAAACTATTAATTAGTTAACATAATATTATTATGTGAGATAATACATTCATTTATTTTTGTGATGAAAGATTGATTCACGAAGAAGCAAAACTCTTTCCGTTCAGATAATAAGCGGACTCCAGGAATGTACTGAAAGCAACTTCTACCTCTGGGATACCGAGTGATTGAATATGATTTGTTACAATGTTGGCAAATTTATCTTGAATTTCCTGATCGCGTTCGAACCATTTTACTTCAATTAATGGGTATCCAGGCACTTCATCTCCATCAAATACATAAGTTGATTGGACGATTTCTAAGGTGAAATTGTCCGTTCCGCATGCACATAAATCTGCCAATTCTTTTACTAATGAAATACTAATCGTTTTTACCTGTTCAACTGAAACTCCTCTAATAATTAAATGTGGCATACAAATCGCTCCTATACCGTGTGATAAATTTTTTAAAATATATAACAAAATCCATAATGACACTAATTTATCTAAATATCCAATTCAAACCCGCTAATGGAATATCGATCAATTAGTATAGATGTTTCACCATCCAGGATTAATTCATTCATAAGCATACCTATTAGCGGAGTTACTCTACAATATGTAACCGCCCCATATGTTTTCCATGCATATCCTAAGATAATCAAACCGGTTCATTGGCTTGCTGGGCTTCCTTTTTACCGAAGGTTAGGAACTAAAGCAGCATACTTAATAACACAACCATGGAAAGTTATCAGGGCGTTGTTAAAAAAATTACAATATAAAAAAGTGTCAGGCACCATCTCCCGACACTTTTTCTGTTCAAGTAACATTTACATCATTTCACAGATTTCCAGACAAAGAAATTAATAGATTTGCCTTTTCTTTTGTAAGTGACTTATTACTTTGAGCAGATAACTCATTTACATACGCTTGAAGTTTACCTTCTGCGGCATTCTGATTACCTTTCGCAGCCGCTTCTTTTGCTCCATTAAGTTTGGTAGTCAGCGAATGAGCAACCCCCGTATCCGTTACAAAAGAATCGGTTAATCGGCTTAAACTATCAAAGTCCACTGTTACCGTAAATTGAAATTCTATTTCTGTTGCATTACCTGCATGATCAATAGCTTGGGCTGTGAATTTATTTACTCCTAAACTATATTCATATGCCGGCCTTTCTATAGACGGGCATTCGACAGTAGCAATTCCAGACAAATCATCAGTTGCACTGCAAGTGATAGATATGTTTGAATCAACCGAATAACTTTCCTTTTTCCCAGTTACTGTAATGACCGGAGATGTCGTATCTTCTTCCACAATCATAATCCAGCTGATTTGAGGATCAGGTGAACCAGCTACCCTGCGAACAGTAAGGTCAAGTTTCCCATCCGTTACGTTCACATTTTTATAGCCTTTGACATCGTAAGAACTCGTAAATACATAGCCCTTCGTTTTGGTTTCACCGTTAATTAATATATCTGCTTTTCTGCTTCCCTTAGTTGAACTGTACCACGGATCGTAGAGTCCGGTATAGACAGTGTATTTACCATTTTTCAAATCAAACTTATAGGAGAGATCATCACCGGAATTACTTAAAAGGTAACGTAATGAAGAAAATAAATCTCCACTGTTACTGCCCGACGGTTTTGTCCGATCCCCGATATATCCCCATGTTTGTCCGTTTGCTGGGTCATACTTTTGATCGATGACATCTTTATTAAGGAGTGTACCTTGCATATAAGACGACCATGTTTCGTAATCACTTGTTTTCGCCCCGCCGCCATGGACAAAATATCTTACATGGTCCGGCAAAACTAATATCTTTGTTCTGATTACTTTATTAGCTAATTCAGAAAGTGTCCCCTCAACCACTACTGTTCCAGGCTTCGAGAATGCTTCAACATTAACGTCCCATGTTACTGGCGTGTTCGTTTGAATCCCTTCTGAGTTGGTCACATTAATCTCATTCGGTAAATGAGGTACTTGATCAACAGATACTTTGGCTGGCAGCTCCGTATTAACGGTGACTTTCCCCATTCTGTCTAAAGTATCCAGTTTCCACTCGTCTAGCCATTGCAAACTAATTTCATCACCCTGGCCAAATTCAATTGGCAGCCAAATATATCGAGAATCCTTTAAATCGCTTTCCTTCCATCTGTCACCCATAAATATAAATTTTCCTTTTTTAGCATCAATGGTAATGACATTGGTGCTTTGTGAATCAAATGTTGTGGAAGCTTTCTCACCGATTGCAGGATCACGCATAGGCTTCCATTTTCCGAATATGTCATCAGCAACCGTATATCTTGCTGAATTCGGCGCCCATCCTGTCGCACCAGAAGTTATTAAATAGTACTTTCCATTATACTTGAACATCGCAGGGGCCTCACGTTGTGCACCCGGAAATACTCTTATATAATCCTCACCATAGACAGATTTGTATGTGGTATCGCGTTCCACTTTGCCGTCCTTATGCCAGCCTACAATATCCGTATATGAGTCATTCAATTTCGAAATATAAATCGTCATGTTTTCTTCGCTTGAATAGATTAAGTATGCTGTCCCGTCGTCATCCTTGAACAAGTTCATATCACGTGCCATACCAGGCTGGTTTGGCTGCCCATTATATTCCGCACCTTCAGGAACTCGGTCCATACGGTTACTTTCTTGATAAACGAAAGGTCCGGTAGGAGAATCACTTAATGCATAGCCTGCTTCCGCCTTGGCATAGTTTGCACTTGACGTAGCAGAAGGACCATCGGTATGCATCCACATCACATATTTTTTTGTTTTATCATTATAGATTACTTTAGGTCTTTCGATAATCCGGTCAGTGCCTATATCATTTTTTATATCGGCTTTATCTTCTCTGCCTTCATAAAGTTTCGAGATAAGTGGATCTGTTTCAAATTGGTCCATCGATTCTATTGCAGTTAGAGCGAGACCTTCATCTTTCCAGTTATAAAGATCTGTTGATGAATAAACCCTAACACCTCTAGCTGGAAGGTATCCGTTGGTTTTATCTTCACCATACCAATAATATTTCTTCGTTTCCTCGTCATACATGATACCGCCGCCATGTGCTTGGATTGGAGCACCATATGTATCTGTCCAAACCTGTCCAGGTTTAAAAGAATCGTTTGGAGTGAATACGATAAGTCCTGCTAATGACGTATCTAAGTTCTTCAAACTTGCTCGTATTTGTGCCTGGACTGTTTTCGTGTTAATATCTAACCCATTTTCATTGATATTTTTCACCAAATTTTCTGCCTGTTCAATAGCTTTATTAAGTTCCGCTAAACTGAATTTAGTGTAGGTTTCAGTTTTTTGCGCTTCTTCTTTTGCTGATTCTAATTTTGCTTCCAGATCAAAAAGAGGAACCGCCTTGTACTTCTTAACAATAATGTAATTAACGAGTGGATCATTATAGTTTGATAAACTTCCTGTTGAAGGTCCCTGGATCTTAACTTCTAATTCTCCGTCGTTAACAGTTATTTGTTGATATTCGACTTCTTTTACCGTGGAATAACTTCCAATATCATAATCGCCATTGGATAGATTTTGGCCCTCACTGATAATATTGACACTTCGCCCACTCCAAGGATTTTTGAATCCTAGATTAAGGTCATAATCACCATTCGGCAATTCGAATTTATACACTAACGCCTTATCACGGACTTGTGGACCACTATAATAACGAAGAGACCCTAATTTATCACTGCTACTAGAACCACTAGTACCACTAGTAGTGGTTACCAAACCCCACTTTTTCCCTGTTACTTCATCTTCACCATACATTTGCTCCGTTTTACTAGAATATAGACCCATTTTGTCAGTTCCCTCAACGGTGTTAGGTGTACCATCACCTGCATTTACAAAATACAGAATGTCTGAATCCGTATTTACTGTCTCCGCAGAAACAGGTTTACTAGTTGACAACGCGGGTAAAACAATGAGGATTAAAGCCAAAAAAGTTGAAATTATTTTGCATATCTTTAACAATAGTACCCCTCCTTACAATTCTCAATAAAACTTGATAGACCCATTGTTTCATAGATGATTATTCTAAGAGGTACCAATGACACTGTAATAGCCATTTTCCAGCTTTCATTTCCTTAGGACTAATTTTATTGAATACACCCCTTTCAAGTTAGTGTTCTTTTATTAATGAAACCCATTTCATGAAATCGGTTTCATTAATAAACAAAAAAAATTAAGTACACTTTTTAAATATACATAATTTTCTAACAAGTGATAAGTAAATAGTACATGCTGATTTTTAATGTGTCAATATCATTTATTTTTTGGTAAAGTACTATCCCTAATTACAAGTTCAGGTTCGAGCACGGTTACTTTTTTTACTTTTTCATTATTGATTAATTTATGCAGGACATTCACCGCGTTTTTTCCAAGTTCTAAACTCTTTTGTGAGACCGTCGTTAGTTCGGGAATGACTGTACTGGCAAGAATCGTATCATCAAAGCCAACAATAGCGATATCTTCAGGAATTTTCAAACCAGCCTCCACTGCTACTTTGACGGCCCCAACAGCTGTCACATCATTTACGCAAAAAATAGCAGTTGGCCTTTTGTCTCTTTTTAATAGGTTAGCCATCATCTTTTTTCCCGCATCCATAGAAAAATCGCCATATAAAATCCATTCATTTGGTACTTTTAATCCATTTGCTTTCATCGTTTTTTTAAACGATTTGACCTTTTGTGTAGTGGTAGACACAAAATTATATCCACCAAAAAACGCTATTTCATTATGACCTAAATCAATTAAATGCTGTGTCAGTATTTCGGCACCTTTGCCCTCATTTATGATTACCCGGTGTAAGGAGATATCAGGAAGATTCCCATTGACCAATACGATTGGAATCTTTTTGGCGATATCTTCAACTTCTTTTGCCAGTTCTTGTGAGCAATTGGACAGGTTGATTCGTCCACCCATAAATATAATCCCATCGACTTGTTTTTCTCTAAGAATAGTTAGACTTTGTGACTCTAATTCAGGTTGCCCAGAAGTGTTACATAAGAAAAATGTATACCCTTTACTATTTGCCTCATTTTCCACCCCCCAAAAAACTTCGGGGAAAAAGGGGTTGGTAATGTCAGGGAGAATAACACCAATCATCTTTGTTTCTTTTTTAGTAAGGCTTCGGGCTAACGCATTAGGCTGAAATTGGTACTTATCAATCAGAGCCATGATTTTTTCTCGTGTACTTTCTTTAACAGGTGCTGTGCCATTCAAAACGCGAGAAACCGTCGATACCGATACTTCCGCCTCTTTTGCAATATCATATACTGTTACATTATGTTTCAATCGCTATCACCTATCTGAGCTTAGTTGATTTTAAGGGGATTAAACCTATTTTAATCATACTGGAAATTCTTATAGGAAAAAAGGATTTTAATAATTAGATCTTCTTGATGAATGAAAAAAATGGTTGATTCTAATAGTCTATCAAAAAATATTATTATTCGAAGTTCTTACCATTCAAATAATAAGCAGATTCTAGAAATACAGTAAAGGCAATTTCCACCTCAGGAATACCAATTAATTGCAGCAGAATTTCAATTCCTCCCATAATAATTAGACTTTGTAGGGATCAAGTATAAAGTTTCCTTGTATTCAATCAAGTCTGATTGATGGTATACTTGTAGATACTACTATAGTAATGGTGATAAATGTGGTTTATTTATTGATATTGTTTTTCCTCATGGTTTGTATTATATTATTTTTCACTTTTAAAAAACTTTATATTAGAACTTCAACCATGGCCATGGTTATGGCAATTGGGATTGTTATGCAAGGTGTTCTATTAAATTATTTTGGAATCCAATTCTTCCAACACATTTTCGGAAAAATCCTAAGCATTATTAACCTATCCCTTTGGTTTGCCTTTATTCTTTCTTTGATCATTGCCAGTCTGGATGGAAAATTTAAAGACATCCATTATTCCAATCGAATCAATCGTTTTGGCATTGGCACATGGGTTGCTGGCACATCCATCAGCGGCATCTTATTTTTTAAACAATTCTACCAATGGGGCTTTATTTCGGTCATTATTGCTTTTATTAACATCGTCTTGTGGATGATTTATGTCGGGGTCAGTGTAATAACTTTTATAGAAATTTTTAGGACAAAATCATATCGGAATGTCCATGGAATTCTTCTTCTTACTACTGTTAGCACACAATCGATCGTCCTTTTACTTAACACGGTTTTCAAAAAAATTCCGGACATCTTTAATCTATCATTCCTAATTATAGGAATTTGTTTTTATCTGGTTTGTGTTTTCTTTATTTTAATTAGATACATAAAAAATACTTGGTCAATTGAATTAGATTGGAACAATACGAACTGCATTTTACATGGTGCTTTGTCTATTTCCGGGATTGCTTGTTTAGTCACAGGCATCATTAGTATCGATACCATAAGATGGATATGGAGAGCAGCTCTTCTAATTTTCATTGCGGTTGAATCTATTGAAATTTACAGGCTTTATAAACGGTTTAAACACTTTGGCTTTAAAAATGCGATCTTTATTTATGATGTTACGCAGTGGAGTAGAGTTTTTACTTTTGCCATGTTTTATACTTTTACATCCCTTATCCATACCCATTTATTTATTGGAACCTTCGTGATTGACACGATCTTAAACGAGGGTGTATGGGTGGTTATCATTCTTCTAATGTTTGAACTAATGCTATGTGTTAGTGATCTCATAAAAGCTAATAAACAATTATCAAGACAAATTGCTGATGAAAACGAAGTAAGCTCTCCATTATAATTGGGGAGCTTTTTCATTTTGCATAATTATTTTTGACTGCCAATTAAGTGACAGAACCCGATTTATACAAGAAGCCTGATTAATTCATCAGTCGCTTGAACGCTACCTACTTTAGCTGGAACTACATCTAAATATTGATTGGTATTGGTAATGACTACCGGAGTTTTTACATCATAGCCTGCCGCTTTTATGTTTTCAATGTCAAATTCAATCAGTAAGTCACCCCTTTTCACGGTATCCCATTGTTTTACATGGGAGGTGAAATATTGACCTTTCAGATTAATCGTATTCACACCCACAATAATTAAGATTTCAGCTCCGTCTTCTGATGTAATTCCTATCGCATGATCCGTTGGAAATAAAGTTGTCACAACTCCATCAACAGGTGAAACCACTTCCCCCTTTGAGGGTTCAATGGCAATTCCTTTTCCTACCGTTTCAGTTGAAAAAAGAGGATCTGAAATTTTGCTTAAGGGGACAATTTCCCCGCTTAATGGGCTTGAAATCATTTCTCGTTGTACATTCACAAATCCAAATTCTTTAACCGTTTTTGCTGCTACTGCATCGCTTTTACTTTCATATCCTAATATAAATGTAAGAACCAGCGCTAAAACTAAGGCCGTTCCTGTTCCAATTAAATATAAACCTACCGGTGTAAACACCGGAATAGACAAGAAACTTGGGAGAGCAAATCCAGTCCCTTTACACCAAATGCACCATTAATTGCACCACCAATAGCCCCAGCTATTGCAACAATTACCATTGTTCGTTTGTAGCGAACTAATATACCGTAAGTGATGATTTCTGTTGTACCTGCTAACGCACCCGGAATAAGCCCTGATCCAGCGAGCGTTTTCAAGTCCTTATCTCTTGTTTTGAAGAGAACCCCAAGCCCCATCCCGATTTGAGCAAAAGGAGCTGCCGCTACCATCGGACTAAGTGGGTCTAATCCAGACTTTGCAAGATTAGCAAGGAATATCGGAATAACAGCCCAGTGGAGTCCTAATATCGTCAGAAATGACCATGCTGCTCCCATCACCGCACCTGTGAGAATACCGCTTCTTGCACTTAAAAATTGGATAAAGACTGCCAATGCCTCACCAACATAGGTACCAAAAGGACCAAAAATTAGGACGGTCAAGGGAACAATCACAATTAATGAAATAAGTGGATTGATAAACATATGTAAGTCCTTATAGATGACTTTTTTCAAAAATTTATTTAATAAAGAATAAATCGAAACAGCAATTAAGATTGGAAAACGATGGAAGAATAATTCGCCAATATCACTGGAACCCCAAAAAAATCTACGTTTTGTGCTTTTGATGCCACTAAATCCGTATAATGAGGTTCTAAAAGAGCGGCCCCGATCGCCCCGCCGACATACCCATTGGCTCCGAGCTTTGTCGCTAATGTAATCCCTAAAAAAACGGGGAAGAAGTAAAAAATGGCATGCCCAGTTGCAGCAAGAATGGCATAAGCACCACTTTCATGTGATAACCATCCAACTGTTGTTAAAATCGATAATAAAGCTGATATTAGTCCTGATCCAGCAAGCACACCTAAAAAAGGTGCAAAGCTTCCGCTGACTGTTCCTAAAATTTTATTCATGACCGTATCTTTTTTTTCTGTAGAAGCATCATTTGCCTGAATCGGATTCATTTTTAGTTCTCCTTGTTTGAAAGTTTACAATGACATTCTTACCCATTATTTATCGAATACATATTTTTCCTTATTTTCTTCAAAATGCCCGTCCATATTCGGAAAGTAACAACAAAAAAAACCCCAATCCTTAAATGGATTGGGGTGAATAGAATATATAGTTCGAGAAAACCAATCTCATAGAATGATCAGGAAATTTATCAAATCCGCTTAGTCAATAACTCTTGCCACGCCATGACCACACTTTTGACATTTCCCCTCCAACACAATTCCACCAGAAAATTCTTTAACTGTATATTTCTCAATTTCAACTACATCACAACAAGAACTGCACCAAACATTTCGTTCTAATTCTCTACGGAAATCTACAGGAATCGAAAGCCATTTTTTATTCGCAGAAAAGGAGACCACTTCTTGATTAACTTCACTCTTCGGTTTTTCTTCTATTGTCTCCAATATATCAATAACCTCTTGGATTTTTGTCTTAACTTTTTTATATTCAATCGTTTGCCATGCCTCCAAGATTGTGATTAATTCTTTATTGTCTGAATCTGCGATTTTCTCTAATAATAGAAGAATCAAGCTTCGGTTCCGGTCTTTTAATGTTTCAACAAATTCATATCTTCTATTTTCAGCTGCATCAATAAGCTTTTCCAATAATTCATTTGCATAGGTCTCGCGTTCAATGTCCCAGCCTTTATCCGTATAGACAAGCATTGGAAGTCTACCATCATACTCGATGGCTAAATAATGATGAAGAATCAGCCAGTCTATTTTTGTGAGAATCTCTTTTTGAGAAATACCTTTCAATGCCCCGTATACAGGGCTATAGTCCAATTCTAGTTCTAGTAACTTTTTATCTTTTGATCCCGAAAGGATTTTGGCAAGCATTGCCCGGCCGCCACTCATAATCAAATCATCTGCCCCACGCAGAATGGTTTTAATTTCACTGTCTGGCAATGACTTTATTCCGTTTGGATTTAATTCATATCCCACTTGTTTTCCTTTTTTAACCATCTTCATCCCTCTTTTATGTATAACTCAACTAATTACAAGTATAGCACCTAAAGAAGGGATTAAAACCAACACTTTCGATCAAGTAATAACGTTTAACAATTCAACCTTTTATGTAATCTGACCAATGGGCAGACCTATAGTTTGATTGATGGTATATTTGTAAATATCTAATATATTAAAGGTGAAACTAGAACAACAATGTAATAAAAAATAGCCTCAGAATTGCTTTGTTTATCCATGGCTATTATAATCTTTCAACAGGAACGATTTTGATAACAGAGCCATTAAGGCGACTAATAATATGCTAGCATGGTATACTATGTCCCCTAAACGTAATTCAGCTATTTGCAAAGGAGATTGAAGTATGACAGAATTTTGGGAATCAAGTTTTATCGAAAATCAATTGATGTGGGGATTTGAACCTTCAGACTCCGCGATCTTGACCAAGGATTTTTTCCTTGAAAAGAACGTTAAGGATATATTGATTCCTGGTATTGGATATGGAAGAAATGCAAAGGTTTTCATTGAGAACGGTATAAATGTAACAGGTATTGAGATTTCAAAAACAGCGATTGAATTAGCAAGGCAAAATGAGCTTAATATTCCTATTTTTCATGGTTCAGTAACCGATATGCCTTTTGATAATAAACTTTATGATGGGATATTTTGTTATGCCCTTATTCACTTATTGAATGATCGAGAGAGAGTGAAGTTAATTAAAGATTGCTATAATCAGTTAAAGCCCAACGGATATATGATTTTCACTACTATTTCAAAAGAAGCCCCAATGTTTGGAAAGGGCAAACAACTGGGTAAAGACTATTTTGAGATAATGGATGGGGTGAAAATGTTTTTTTATGATGCTGTCTCGATTAAACAAGAATTCGGGAGTTATGGCCTGATAGAATTTTTGGAAATTGTTGAGCCACATAAGAATATGGAAAATAAACCTCCATTTAAATTTTTAATGGTAAAATGTCAAAAGGCACTATAATTTAGGATATGTCTGCATACAAAAAAGCACTTACTCTGTAAGGAATTTTCCTACTTTCCCTAGTAAGTGCTTTATTTAATCCAATTCTAAATTCCTTTATAAAAACGACGCATTCCGCTTAAGATGCTTATACAATTTTTCATTCGTCCACTTCATTCTCTTCTGTATGGCTATACAAAATGAAGCTAAGATAAAAGGTTCTTCGGAATTAGACTCAAACCTGATTCCTCTGGTATAAAAGTCATCTAAACTCGTCTCCACTATAAATCCGATTCTCTTCATCCAATATTTCTTCGGCCATCTCCAATAATTTATTGGCTTTTAAAATTTCCCTTTGGTTATCATAAATACCGTAAGCGCATTTAAAAAGTAGCGTTATTTCATCATTTGAAGGGAATTTTAGAGACCCAAACAAATTGATTACTTCCCTCTCCCACTCCTGTATAAGTTTAAATTCTTTTTTCTTGAAGCTAATTCTTTTAAAATACAAGCATAATACCAATGCTTTAGGTGTCATGGTACCGCATCCAATCGTCCTATGCACCCTGCTTCTAATTCAGCCACCGTAATAGCTGCATTGCTGATGTTTCCCATTCCTCCTTGAATGATAGGATATTTAATATGTATTAGTTCAGATATATTTAAGTATTTATAAATGTAAAAAATGATATGAGCCATTATGGCCCATATCATTTTTTTAATTGTTACCTATTCTCATAAATATGGATATTACTATACTACTTTATTCTGTTTTACTATCTTGGTATCTTTTTCATCCACTTTTTTAAACTTAAAGATGGAAATCAAAAATAGCACCGCTAAAACAACGAGACAAGTAATAATACTCACTCGATTCTGTTCATCAAACAAAAATAATACTGATATGATGCTTAACGTAACGACTGTAATCGCAGTTACATATGGAAATCCCCACAATTTAAAGCTTGGTTCTTTAGGATAGGAATTGCGAAGTTTTAAATGTGCTAGACAAATACCAATCCAGACCAACGATACGACAAAACCCGGAACCGCCATTAATAAAGTAAATACCTTTTCCTGCGCAACAAAGGCAATCATGGAGCCGCCGACTAAAATAATTGCTGTTAATATTAAACTGTATAATGGTACACCCTTTTTCGATACAAAAGAGAAAGACTTTGGAGCTTCCCCTTCAACCGCTAGGGAATGAAGCATCCGTGTACAACCGTAAATACCGGAGTTAGCTGCAGATAAGACAGCTGTAATTAAAATAAAGTTCATAAGGTGAGCTGCCCCCTTCAGGCCGGCAATGGATAACACCTGAACAAACGGACTCGCATTACTGATGCCAATTTCATTCCAAGGAATTAAACCGCAAATGACCAGAATGGGCAGCGTGTAAAACAAAATAATTCTCCAAACAAAACTTTTAATCACCTTAGGTAAAATCCGTTCTGCATCTTTTACTTCTGTTACTGTTAATCCAATTAATTCAGAACCTCCATAAGAAAACATTACAATTAACAGAGCTGTAAAGATTGACATCCACCCTTTCGGGAAAAAACCGCCTTGCTCTGTAAAATTGTGAAGATAGTTGGATTGATTGCTCGGGATGACTCCAAATAGAATACCTGCTCCTAATATGATAAATACGATAATCATGGTGATTTTAATGCCTGCAAACCAAAATTCAAATTCCCCATAATTTTTAACATTCATCATGTTAATTCCAATAACTAAAGCGGCACAGCCTAAACTTAATTCCCAAAGAGGAATGGATGGAAACCAGTATTGCAAGAAGCTGCCTGCCACGACAATCTCGATCACACATACAGCCAGCCACATGAAACAATACATCCAGCCTATAACAAAGGAAGCACGCTTACCAAATGCTTTCTGAACAAAGCCTTTCATATTTGTGTTTGGATAGACGATGGCCATTTCTGCTATAGCTCCCATAACAACAAGAAGCAATAGTCCTGCGAACATATATGTAAAGATAACACCTGGTCCTGCTATTGATACGGTTTCTGCACTACCTTTAAAAATCCCTGTCCCTATTGCTCCTCCCATTGCCATCATACTTATATGCCGCGGCAACAACTTCTTTTGCAATGATGCATCTTTCATTAACTAGTCCTCCTAAACTCTTTTAATTAATATACTAGAACGACAAGATCAAAATGAGCTATCAACGGGTTTCCTGGATGGTAACGAACTTGTCCAACCGGAAAAATCCTTTAATGCAAACGCTCACACATTTTGCTATTGTTCTTTTTTGGAAATTTCTTTCTACCACCCAAGCCTTTGGTAAGGTCCGATTTATTTTCGGGAGCTCTGTTTCCACATCTTACCTGCTTTTTGAGATAGGAAGACTTCAACCAATCTATTGGCAATGATAATACTTTACCAAAATGATGTGGAGTAGTCTTCCTAATTTGGTGTTCTATTGTCCCTAAGCTTTGTGGGACTTACTAGTTATATTCTTGGAGTTTAGTGGATTTATTGATTACTATGCAAGTTCTATTGGCCACAACTTAGGGTTTTCAATTAATTGTTTAAAGCGGTTCGTAAAGGCTACTGCTGTAGCACCGTCTGCAACGCGGTGGTCAAACGCCATCGACATGGTCATGATCGAGCGAATCGCAATCTCATCGTTTTCCATAACAACAGGCATTTTTTTCGTCTTATGGAAGGCAATTAACCCTGTTTCCGGATGATTAATAATCGGAGTAGCGCCGATACTTCCTAATGGACCAACATTACTGATGGTAAATGTTCCTCCTTTTAATTCAGCCGACGTCAGCTTATCCTCTTGCGCTTTTTTCGTTAACTCTTTCAATTTGTCATGAATTTGACGAACAGATAATTGGTCAGCATGATGAATGATAGGTACAATTAAACCATTTTCTGTATCCGTGGCAATTCCAATGTTATATTCCTTTTCTAAACGGATTACTTCGTTTTCTTCATCAAGCTTGGCATTGAATACAGGGAATTGTTTTAATGCCACTGCGATCGCTTTGATAAAGAAAGCAACAGCCGAAACATTGATATTCATTTCTTTTAAATCGTTTCGATAAGTGAGCAGCTCAGTTAAATCTGCTTCTTCAAAATGTGTCACATGAGGAATCGTATAAAGTGATTTGGTCATTTTCTTTGCAATTTGCTTCCGACGGCCTCTAAACGGAATTACTTCTGCATTTGATTCATTTATGTTCTGAACTTCCTGCTTTTGAATCTCTTGTTTAGGTTCTGTTTCGGCGGAAGGCGCTTTCATTTCCTTAGAAGATTGGATTTTATCACGTTTTTTAACAAAATTGTATATATCTTCCACGGTGATGCGCCCATATGTACCAGTACCTGTAATTTCGTTAATATCTACACGAAACTCTCGTGCAATTTTTCTTGTGTAAGGCGCCGCGATGATGAATTTTTTTTCTCCTTTTTGCTCAGTCACTGCTATTTGCTGCAGTTGTGATTGTAACGCCTCTGCCTTTTTAGTAGCTACTTCTGCTTGTTTCTTTTCTGTTTCTACCGCTTTTGCTCCTTCTGTTTCCAGTACCAGAAGAGTAGTACCAACGGAGACCGTATTACCATAATCCACAACAATTTCCTTTATTTTCCCTGAAGCTGGGGAAGGAAGCTCAGCCACCATTTTATCTGTTTGTACCTCTACAAGAGGCTGGTCCAACTTGACCATATCCCCCACTTTGACGAAATAGTGAATAATTTCTGCCTCTGTCATCCCTTCGCCAATATCATGAAGTTTTACTTCAACCAATGTTTTCCCCTCCTAAAAATGCATAACTTTTTCGATTGCGTTGAATACCCGCTTTGGTGTAGGTAAATAATGTTCTTCGAGCGCAAATAATGGTACCGGTACATCAAAACCTGTCACGCGCTCAATCGGAGATTTTATATACAAAAATGATGTATCATTTATAATGGAAACAATATCATTACCTACTCCGCCTGTTGCATGGGCTTCATGAACAATAACCGCACGTCCAGTTTTTTGAACAGATTCTGCAATAATGTCCTTATCAAGTGGATAAAGGGTCCGCAAATCAATTACATCACAAGTTATGCCGTACTTTTCGGCCTGTTCCGCTGCTTTCATGGCTACCGGTACCATCGCACCCCATGCAAAAACAGAAACGTCATCTCCTGCTTTGAGCATTTTCCCTTTTCCGATTTCAACTATATACTTTCCTTCCGGAACCTCTTCACGGTTAGCACGGTAGATTCTCATAGACTCTAAAAATATGACGGGATCCGGATCTTCGATAGCTGCGATGATTAGACCCTTAGCATCGTATGCAGATGAAGGGCAAACAACTTTTATTCCGGGCATATGAGTAAACAATGCTTCCACACTGTCTGAATGAACTTCCGGAGCACGGATGCCTGCACCGTATGGAGCACGGATGACCATTGGAACTGTATAGCTTCCCATCGTACGCATACGAATGCGTGATACATGTGTCATGATCTGCTCATACGCCGGATAAATAAAACCAAGAAACTGCATCTCTACTACGGGTTTAAATCCATTGACAGCCATTCCGATAGAGGTTCCGATAATCCCTGCTTCGCTCAGTGGCGTATCAATAACGCGATCTTCCCCAAATTCTTCTTGCAAACCCTCAGTAGCACGGAATACGCCACCGTTTTTACCGATATCTTCACCAAGCAGAAGGACTTGCTCATCCTCTTTTAACATCGTGCGCAACCCATCTGTTACGGCTTGAACGAGTGTTAACTCGTTAGTTTTTGTAGTTTGGCCATCTGCCGGTCTGTCTACACTAAAAATCATTAAGCTTCCCTCCCGATCAATTGAAAATATTCCTCTTTTTGTTTCGCAATTGTCCAAGTCGGCTTTTCAAATACATTATCGAATAAATCATTAATATTTGGTTTTGGATAGCTTTCCATATCTTTTACTGCTTGTTCTACTTCGGTTGCGGTTTCTTCTTTGACCTTCATCACCCAATCTTCATCCCAGAAGCTATTTGCTTTCATAAAGCGTTCTACACGAAGAAGAGGATCTCGATTTTCTCGAATTGTGTCACTTTGGGACTGATCGCGATATTTAGTCGGGTCATCTGCCGTTGTATGAGCACCATATCGCCATGTCATTGCTTCAATTAAAGTTGGGCCTTCACCTTGACGGGCACGGTCTAGTCCTTCCATCGTTTGGAAATACACAGCAAAAATATCATTTCCATCGACACGGACACCCGGCATATCATAAGCGAGTGCTTTTTGGGCAATCGTTTTGGAATTCATTTGTTTTTTAATCGGCACTGAAATCGCAAAGCCGTTATTTTGATTAAAGAAGATAACTGGAGCTTTAAACACACTGGCAAAATTCAATCCTTCATGGAAATCACCTTCTGAAGTGGCACCGTCTCCAAAATAGGCAATCGCTGCATTTTTCGTATCTTTTCTTTTTTCCGCCATAGCAGCCCCTGCTGCATGCGGGATTTGTGTTGCAATAGGAACGGCAGGAGGGAAAATCTTTTTCCCTTCTTCAGGCACGCATCCCTCCACACGCCCATTCCAATATAAATATGTACGGGCCATGCCGGCTCCAAACGTTAACGTGGCACCATGGTCACGATAGGTAGGGAATACCCAGTCATCTTTTTCAAGCGCCAGTGCACTTCCAACTTGAGAAGCTTCCTGACCCTCAAACGGAGCATACGTTCCAAGTCTTCCTTGACGTTGCAAACTAATGGCTTTTCGATCAAAGGTACGAATGCGAACCATATTATAGTAGAATTTTTTAACAAGATCTTCAGTTATTTTATCTTTGTAATCTTCATTTATTAGTTGGCCGTATTCATCAACAATTTGAAATATTGGAAATTCCGTTAACATGTCATCACCTCATAAACAGAAATTATTATTTACGAATATCCCATTTAGGACGTTTGGTATGAGTGAAAAAGCTATTATGCTTTTTTCGGTCTTCTATTCGTTTTTCACATAGTCGGTTTGCGGCTTGAATGGTCGTGATATCATCCAACCCTGCCTGTCTGTACACTTCCAATAACGATGTGTAAATGGATCTTGTTTTCGATAATACACGCTCTTTATTGTAGCCATACTGTTCATCTGCTACTTGAATTAGACCTCCAGCATTTACAATGTAATCTGGAGCATATAAAATTCCTTTTTGTTTCAGTACTTCTCCGTGTTTCTCAGTAAGAAGCTGATTGTTTGCCGAACCAGCTACTGCCTTTACTTTTAACAGTTCGATCGTTTCATCGTTAATAATTCCTCCAAAAGCACAAGGAACAAATACATCTGCTTCTGCGGAATACACATCATTTCCACTTACTACACGAGCAATGCTTCCTAATTGTTTTGCACGGTCTTGAATGGCTTTTATGGCTTCTTCATTAATATCACTTACGTATAAATCAGCGCCGGATTCAAGCAATTGTTCGGCTACTTTGAACCCTACTTTTCCAAGACCTTGGATAGTGTAAGTCTTTCCGGAAAGATCATCCGTGCCAAAAACGACTTTATTCGTTGCTTTTATACCGTAAATGACTCCAAGCGCAGTCGGAATGGATGAATCACCGCCGCCTCCGTATGCTTCAGGAATTCCTACGATGCAATTTGTCTCTTTTGAGGCATGAATAAAGTCATCCATTGAAGTACCCATATCTGTTCCTGTGTAAAAACGTCCGTTTAAAGAATCAACAAACTGGCCGAAAGCTCTAAACATAGCCGGTGTTTTATCCGTTGCAGGATCACCGAAGATTACCGCTTTTCCTCCACCGAAATCGACATCGGCAGCAGCGCATTTATATGTCATCCCTTTAGATAAACGCAGTACATCTTCCAAGGCCTCATCCATTGTACGATACGGGCGCATACGGCATCCCCCCAATGCAGGTCCGAGTGTTGTATTATGGATGGCGATAATCGCTTTCAATCCTGTTGTCGGGTCATTGCAAAAAACAATTTGCTCATGCTCATGCATTTTTTCAATAACTGATTCAGTTTTTTGTACAGAATGTTCTAACACGTTCATTTAAATTACCTCCATTAGCACTGTGATTATAGTAGAAAATCATTTTAAAAAAAGAGAAAAAACAACGTCTTTTCCTGTGTTAATGATGAAGAACTTTCATTTTCGACGACTTGCTTGACTCTTTCTTCTCGAATGACCATCTCTGGCTGCCTGCTTTTCGCCTTGGTAGCGATTACATTTAATTAAATAGATGCTTGGCAGTAGATATCGTTTACAACAAACCCTTCTGCTGTTGATGCAGACAAATTAATCAGCACCTTCCAAAAACAATGGTCGAGTCTTTGAAATTACCCTGATTTGAAATAATACATAATCTTTTTATTTGTTTAAAAATTAGAAAGATTATGCTTCCATTTAATAATAAGCTATAATATAATTGAAAAACATACCAAAATGTATAAATTTTGGTGATAATCATTATATTTTGCATAAGTTTTTCAATATTTAACTTCATTTTTAAAAGGGGAATACTTCTATGGACCAATTAGATATTCGTCTGCTTGAACTTCTTCAAATGGACGGACGGATGACTTTAAGTGAATTATCTAAGAAATTATCCCTTAGTCGTCCAAGCATTACTGAGCGTTTAAAAAGGCTTCAAGATAGGGAAATTATTGAAGGATTCAGTGCCCGGGTATCTCTCGAAGGCATTGGACGTGATGTAATCGTTTATATTCAGGTAAGTGAACTCAAGTTATTATCTTATACAGAATTTGAGAAGCGGATTATCGATGACCCTGATATCATTGAATGTCATCGGTTAACCGGCTCAGTTAGCTATTTACTTAAGGCTGCCGTTACAGGGATGGATCATCTAAGCAGGCTTATTGACCGGCTAGCTCCTTACGGAAATGTAAATACATCAATCGTTTTATCATCACCCGTCTCATTTCGCTGCATCACTCCACATGACGTTAAGGAAGAAAAAAAGTAAACCTGGAGCAATGGGTATGAAAAATGGAAAAAGAAAGCAGCTTTTTATAACTGCTTTCTTTTTAACTCATCTAATGTCTTCCCATTTTTATATTTCCACCTCAATGTTTATTTTAAGAATCACATTTGTAATTTATTAATCAAATCTATGAGCTGAGGTTTTATAAGCTCATTTCCTTCCCCAGCTTGTGTAGCCCATTAACTCGACTCCATCTTCTATGACTTCCAGCATTTGTTCTAGGTGTTTCTTGTGGTAACTAATGCGGTAATCGTCTTGAATACTGCCGTCTTCCTCTATTTTGTCATTAGGTCCTAGCCCGTTTTCCACAATAAAAAGTTGAACCTGTCGTTTATTTCCTCACAATCATCGTGAATGAAGACAATAATAACCCCTTAAATTAAAGTCTTGTTAAGAGGCTTGGACATAGAAACAATGCCACATCAATTCCTTCAAGCTACCGTTTTCGAATTCGAACTCGCTCATCTTGTGCCATCCAGTAAAGGATTTGTAATACAAGATCGACTTTAAATAGCAAAAACACCTTGAAGTCTCAAGGCGTTCCTGCTAAAGATGGAATAATATTTACTTAATCTCTGCTGAAATCGGCCTTTTTTAATGGCACGATTTTTGTTTTGTTAATACTTTTATAGCCTAAATAACCTATTAAGAATAGAGGTAGTCCAATATAAGAAACCAATATCCCATACCAGTCAACCTTTGAGCCAATAAATGCTCCGTAATTTGTTCCAAGCATTGCGATTAAACATAATACTGTCGCCAAAATTGGACCTAATGGGAACCACTTAGCTTTATAGGGCAGATCTTTGAAATCTCTTCCTTGTGCAACATAAGCTTTACGGAATCGATAATGTGTAACCGAAATACTTAACCAAGAGATATAACCAGCTAAGCCAGCAGCGTTTAATAGCCAAGAATAAACAGTTCCATCACCAAAAAGGGAAGTAAGAAAGCACAGCATCCCAACAAGGGTTGATATGTATAGTGCGTTAATCGGAACTCCACCTTTATTTACTTTTTTCAAGAATGACGGAGCTTTTCCTTCTTCCGCCAATACCCATAGGACGCGCGAAGCGGCATATAAAGTGGAATTTCCTGCTGACAGAACTGAAGTAAGGATTACTGCATTCATGGCAGCCGCCGCAAAGGCAAGGCCTGCGTTTTCAAATACTAAAGTAAACGGACTCACTGCAATATTCTCTAAATCAGCGCTTAATAATTGAGGGTCGGTATAGCTGATTAAACATCCAATAATAAAAATCGCTAAAACATAAAACAATAATATTCTCCAGAAGATCTGTTTTACTGCCTTAGGTAAATTTTTCGCAGGATTTTCACTTTCACCGGCTGTAATCCCGACGAGCTCCGTGCCTTGAAAGGCAAATCCCACCACCATAAATACACTAAATATGGATAACATGCCGCCTTTAAATGGGGCTTCTCCTTTTGTGAAATTTTCAAATCCGCCACTATGGCCCTTCATAATTCCAAAGATCATTAGTAACCCAACAACAATAAATAATATAATTGTTGCAACTTTAATCAATGAAAACCAGAATTCTGATTCACCATACCCCTTAACGGATAAAAAGTTAAGACCAAAAATTAGTACAAGGAAACTGGCGCTCCAAATGATACCTGGGACATCAGGAAACCAATATTTCATGATCAATGACGATGCTGATAATTCCAAAGCAAAAATAATCGCATTATTGTACCAATAGTTCCAGCCAACTGCAAAACCCAATGCAGGGTCGACAAACCTTGAGGTATACGTACTAAAAGAACCTGAAATCGGAATAAAAGCCGCCATTTCTCCTAAGCTGCCCATTATAAAATAGACCATTATTCCTGCAATGATATAGGCAGCTAAAGCTCCACCTGGACCAGCATCATGAATCGTGGTTCCACTGGCTAAAAATAACCCTGTTCCGATTGTTCCTCCGATAGCAATCATAGTAAGATGCCGTGTTTTAAGCTTTCTTTCTAAATGTTCGCCAAACTCGTGTTCATGTACTGTTTCTTGGGCTTTAAGCGCCGTATTTTGCATAAAACACCTCTTTTTATAATATTTAATGTTAAATATTTGTTAGGTAAAATTTACTTTACACTTTCCACTTGCTCAAGTAATGTTGATAGATTCATTGTTTTCAGACCTTCAGCAGATTTTTCAATATCTTTTGAGAAAATGCGGTCTTTTTTAATAGAAGGAACAAGTTCTCTTCCTTTCTCATACAGCCGTTTTGTTTGGCTTGCCATTTTTTCAACTCCACGGTATTCAACCGCCTGCATCGCACAAATGAATTCAATTGCGAGGACTCTTCTTGTATTCTGAATAATTTGATGTGCATGCCTTGATGCGATTGTCCCCATGCTTACATGATCCTCTTGATTCGCCGAAGAAGGAATCGAATCTACACTTGCTGGATGTGCCAACGTTTTGTTTTCTGATACAAGAGATGCGGCAACATATTGCATGATCATAGCACCAGATTGTAGTCCTGGTTCAGGGCTTAAAAATGGCGGTAAATCATTTAACTGCGGATTGATTAACCGTTCAATTCGTCTTTCAGATATATTTGCCATTTCCGCAACAGCAATTTTCATAAAATCCATTGCAAAAGCAATTGGCTGTCCATGGAAGTTCCCACCGGAAATGACTTTTTCACCGTCATCGAAAATTAGTGGATTATCTGTTGCTGCATTCATCTCAATCTCTAATTTTTCTTTTACATAATCAAGTGCTTGCCACGTAGCACCATGAACTTGCGGGATACAGCGGAGCGAATAAGCATCCTGTACTCTCAATTCGCCCTGTGTCGTCGTCAATAAACTATCACTTAGGTAACCTCGGATTCGCGCTGCAGTATCAATTTGCTGTTGATAACCCCTTGCGATATGAACCTCTTCAGCAAAGGCATCAATAATCCCTTGTAATCCTTCAATGGTCATAGACGAAATTAACTCACTTTGGTATGCGAGTTGTTCTGCTTCTAGATAGCCGACAACTCCCATCGCAGTCATCGCTTGGGTTCCATTGATAAGAGCAAGACCTTCCTTTGCCTCAAGTGTTACTGGGAAAATTCCTTCTTGCTGTAAGGCTTCAAGTGAATCCATTCGATTTCCTTTATAAAATACTTCTCCTTCACCGATTAGCACTAACGCCAAGTGTGAAAGCGGTGCCAAATCTCCGCTTGCTCCAAGGGAACCTTGCTGCGGAATCACAGGGATAATATTCTTGTTTACTAAATCTAGTAACCTTTCAATAACAAGCGGCCTAATTCCAGAAAAGCCCTTTAAAAGTGCGTTAGCGCGAAGAAGTACCATTGCTTTTGCGACAACCTCTGGGAACGGCTCACCTACGCCGCAAGCATGTGAACGAATTAAATTAAGCTGAAGATCTTGAACATGATCTTTATCAATAAGGACATCACTAAATTTTCCAAACCCTGTTGTAATCCCATAGACTACTTTTGATTCTGAAACAATTCTTTCTACAGCTTCCCGACTCTTTCTAGCAGCCTCTATACTCATTTCTGAAGCGCTTACCTTTTGATTCCCAAATAAAATCTCCTTCATTTGTTTCAATGTTAAATTTTGACCTGTTAATGTTATCATTAATCCCACTCCTCTATCACTTTAGTATAATAAAGAAAGAGGCTGGATTCCGATTCCTATTAGAATTGGATTCCAGCCTCTTTTTTTCCCATTTTTGAATTTGTAACAATTTTTATACGCTGCCTCATGCGTTATCCTTCCCTTCTTGATAGTCTATTATTCTATTACCATGATAATTATATGTGATATAAATCTTAATAGTCAACAGGAAAATCCCATATTTTACCACGATAATACTTTAGCACAATAGTTAATGAAAGGGAGTAACCACAAAAAATGGGGTCAGTCCCCCGGTGAAGTAAAGCTTTAACGCACCAGGGGACTGACCCCAAAATCTAGATCCTATCTATCAATGGTCTTTCGCAGCACTGATACCATACCCCGTGTTTGATTTATATACAACTTCTGCAAAGCTTTCTGCATTCGATTTTCCTCTAGACAGAACGGTTCCTAAATATGCGCCAAGGAAACCTAGCGGCACCGTATAAATAGTTGGATTTAGCATCGGGAAAATAGGTTCCCCGGTAAAAATTGCGGCTCCCGGCGTTGGACTCCATACATTCGGGCTCAATAACACAAGGACAACGGAGCTGATTAATCCAATCAGCATCCCTGTAATAGCCCCTGTTGAATTAAAGCGCTTCCAATAAATTGTGCATAAAATTACAGGAAGATTTGCACTGGCAGCAATACCAAGAGCCAATACAGACAAGAAAGCGACATTTAATTTTTGGGCAGACAATGCAAGTAAAATGGAAACAACAGCTACTCCGATCGAAGCAATACGTGCTACAAATACTTGCTGCTTTTCTGTTACTTTTCCGCCCTTAATGATTTCTCCATAAATATCATGGGCAAACGCAGATGCGGATGTGAGCACAAGTCCGGAAACTACTGCAAGTATGGTAGCAAAAGCAACGGCTGAAACAAAGGCAAATAAAAAATCTCCACCCATCGTTTGCGCCAACAATGGTGCTGCCATGTTTCCAGCAGGATTCGCCGCAACAATATTTTCAAATCCTACAAATGCCGCTGCACCGAAGCCTAAAAAGATGGTCATAATAAAAAATGCCCCAATGAACCATGTTGAATAAACGACTGATTTACGTGCCGTCGCTGCATCCTTTACAGTAAAGAAACGGACAAGAAGATGCGGTAAACCTGCTGCCCCTAAGACAAGTGCCATATTAAAGGAAATCATATCCAGCCCATCTTTGTATTTGTTTCCTGGATTCAAGAACTCTTCTCCTAATGGCGTTGCGGATTTTACATGCTGAAACATATTCATAACACTGAAGTCAAATTTAGCAAACACAATAAACGTTATAACAAATGATCCGATGAGCAATAAAATAGCTTTTGTAATTTGCACCCAGCTGGTAGCGGTCATTCCGCCAAAAATTACGTAAATCGTCATCAGGATACCTACAAGCAAAACGGAAGTCGAATAATCGATTCCAAGCAGCAACTTAATAAGTCCGCCTGCCCCAACAAGCTGAGCAATCATATAAAAGATGGAGATAACCAGCGTGTTAGCAGCAGCTACTCCTCGAACTTTTTTGGAATTGAAGCGTGCCGTAATCATGTCGGCCATTGTGTACTTTCCTAGATTTCGAAGTGGCTCAGAAACCAGATAGAGCAAAAATAAAAAGGCAACTAGATTTCCGATACTCATGTAAAATCCATCAAACCCCACTAAAGCGATGGCTCCTGTAATCCCCAAGAACGAAGCGGCAGACATAAAATCTCCGGCTACCGCCAGACCGTTTTGCCATGCTGTCAATCCTCCTCCGGCTGTGTAAAAATCGCTTGCATTTTTTGTTTTTTTAGAGGAAAGATATGTGATGACCAATGTTAAAGCGATGATTCCCAGGAATAAGGATAATGCCAATAGACTCATTAATATAATTCCTCCTTATGTTTCGCTAAGATAGCCGCTGCTGAATTATCAAATTTTTCAGATTTTTTAATGTAGACAAAACCGCATATCCATACGAGTACAAATTGCAGTAATGCATAAACCCATGCCCATGTCATATGGCCAATTGCCTGATAGTTTAATACTTTCGTATAAGCAGCTAAAATAGGTAAGGCAAAATAGAATAAACAGAAAAAGACGGCCATTGGCAAAATAAATGATTTCTTTTGCTTTAACAACGTTTGAAAATCATTCGTTTGGATCAGTGATGTGTAAGAAGCCTTTTGTACTTTCTGCGTGTGTAGTTTCTGTTCTTGAAATTGAACTCCCATACATGCTCCCCCTTTTATAACAAATGTAAATAAATAACTATAAACACTTGTTATACAATTAAATTCTCCGAATCGAAAACTTTCTCACAAAACCCTTAAAAGCAAATATTAACTGTCAATTTTTCTATCTATCACTCTCCTGTAGATTTAAAAACACAACATTTATTTAACAAACAAATAATAAACGACGTTTTAAAATCTGTTATACTATCACTTGATAAAAATACCATAGGATTGAACATTTGTAAATAAAATTCAGATATTTCTGAACAAAATTAGTTTTCTTCTATTTTTTTATAAAGGAAACTTCCATCAGCGAGGGTCTTACTGCCCGTTAACTCAGTATTTAATCTATTAGGGCAAAGCGTGGCATGCCAATAAGCCCAAAGGAAACTACCTTTGGGCTGGCATTATAACGGCTTTGCATTCGGGAAGAAACCTTAAAGTAGTTTCTCGAACTCTTATACATAATTAATTTGACAAAGGTGTTTTTTGTTTATTTCAAAATAATTAGGTCCATTGCTACTCTATTAATTTGTCTGCTCGCTTCTTCCATCATGCTGTCCAACAGCTCTTTTACGCTAGGGATGCCAGAAATCAATCCTGCTACTTGTCCGCTATTAATGAATCCGTTTTCTAAGTCTCCTGCTATCGCTCCAGTTACATGCTGTTTTTCAGACGTCATCTCATTATATTGTTCTAAAGTCATCCCTTGTTCTTCTATATTACGTAATTTGTGTGCGTATGGGGTTTTTAACATTCTTCTTACACGCCCTACAGAACGCCCTACAATGACTGTATCGGTGTCACTTGCGTGAACCAAATTTTGTTTATACGTGTTATGAAAAGGAGCCTCTTTCGTAGCAATCAGCCGTGTACCGATCTGGACACCACTTGCCCCGAGCATCAACGCCGCCGCCAGGCCTTTTCCATCCCCAATTCCCCCAGCTGCAAGTACCGGAATGGTCACAGATTGAGCAATTTGCGGAATCAGTGTGAAGGTTGTCAGTTCAAGATTAGAGTTAATCCCAGCTGCTTCAAATCCTTCCGCTACTAAGATATCCGCTCCTGCTGCTTCTGCTTTTTGCGCATGCTTTACAGAAGCGACAACAGCAATTACTTTTACACCATGATCGTGAAGAACCGGAATAATGGGCGCAGGATTCCCTGCAGATAATGATACAACTGGAATATGATGTTTTATAACCAACTCTACTAGTTCCTTTACAAAAGGTGTAACAGTAATGGCAATATTTAAAGCGAATGGCTTATTTGTTCTCTTTTTCGTTTCTAGAATAATGTTTTCTACTTGGTCCGGCGCCATGGTACCGCTTCCAATTGTCCCTAATCCTCCCGCTTCTGATACAGCCGCCGTAAGGGGCGCATTGCTGATGTTTCCCATGCCCCCTTGTATGATAGGGTATTTAATATGCAATTGTTCAGTTATATATTTCACTTTTACCACTCCCCTTATAAATAATGTTATAATAGAATCAACATAAACACAATCATAATCATACAAAAGGGGACATAATATGCTTAATTTACAAAAAGGAAAACTCAAATAAAAAACTCCTAAAGGAACGCTTCCCTCTAGGAGTTTTTTATTTGTTCGCTGATTAACAGATGGTCAGAAGCATCATACGATTGATCTTTGCGCCTTAAATCATTATCCTCCTGGAAGACCTCTTCAAAGAAACGGTTAGCCGGCTCAGCTAATAATTTATAATATTGACTAAACAACAACGCCGCATGGTTACCGCTCCAGCGCGCAGGTAAAAGCTCCTTCGGCAATCCTGGATCAGTGAATAAAAATTTCCGATACTCGTGAACAAGATTCGTTCTCTCGACAAAACATTCCGCATCCGTCATCTCGCCTCTTTGCATGATACTTTGATGCACAATGTATTTCCTGCTGTAATCCGAGATAAATTGCTCATACTTTTCTTCAATCTCAGATAAAGGCCAACTTCTCTCAACAAGCGATTGGCTTTCCTTCGGCCCCTTATATTCTGATAAAAAGAAATCAACGTATGGCCTAATATCATATTTGTCGATTAAGAGCTCAACTTCCTTATCTAAGGCGTTGGGAGATATCCAGCAGCCGCTGGCAAAACTTCCAAAGCCACTCCATAGTAATTCTTTTCTAAGTTCATCACGAATTTGTCTTTTTTCTTCCGGAATGGTATACATAAGGATTCTCCACTTTCCATCCCATTCATGAGGATTCAGCTTGAAAATTCTCCCCGCGGCTTCTTCCATGCGGTTATCACCGCGAGAAGTTAGAAAATAATAACTTTTATTCCCCTTTTTCTCCGACTGAATCCACCCTAGTTTCAACATACGCGAAACAGCTACACGAACAGCCTGTTCATTATGTCCAAATTCTTTTAACAAGCGTATTAAACTTCCAATCCAAATTTTATTTCCATAATGGCGTAAGTAATCGCCATAAATCGTAAAAATCATGGACTGCGTATTAGCAGTACTCATTTTATCTCACTCTTTCTGTTTGCACCGCCTGTATATGTTTTGTTTCAAAAAAGTGGAGCGCTCGAGAATCTATTATAATCCTATGCTGATTTGCAGCTATTATTTTCCTGTGAAATTAGGCAGTCTCCGCTCGCTAAAAGCTCGTAAAGCCTCTAAACGGTCTTCGGTTGGAATCGTTATTTCATAGGCTTTCGACTCAATTGCCAATCCAGTTTGCAAATCTGCATTCATCCCTTGATTAATCGCATATTTCGCCTGCTTTAAAGCAATAGGACCATTTTTCATCATTTCTGCTGCAAACTCTTCACAGGACTTCATAAGTTCATCACGCTTTACAACTCTCGTCAGTATTCCCCATCCATAAGCATCTGAAGCAGAGATTTTTCGCGCTGTAAAAATCAGCTCTTTCGCTTTTGCTTCACCAATTAACCGAGGTAAACGCTGCGTACCGCCAGCTCCGGGAATAATAGCCCAGCTCGTCTCTGTAAGTCCCAGCTTCGCTTCCTCTACTGCAAGGGAAAAATCACAGGCCAACATTAATTCAAAACCGCCGCCAAACGCATAACCATTTACCGCCGCAATCGTTGGCTGAGGAAGAGAAGCTACGCTGTTGAATACATCCCGAATTGCTTTTACGTTTCTTCTTACTTGCACATCGGTTAAAGTTTTACGCTCTTTTAAATCAGCACCTGCACTAAAGGCTTTCTCACCTGCTCCAGTGAAAATGACTACTCTCACTTCTGGATCTAGCTCAATAGAATCTACCACTTCTTGTAACTGCTTTAATGTCTCATAATCAAAACAATTTAACACGTCAGGACGATTTATTGTTACATACCCTATACTATCTTCTATATTATACAAAACATTAGACATTTTCTACACCTCTTTTTATTTGTAAAAAACCCTTACTTGGCATTTCGTCAAATAAGGGCCCTCACGTTATTCTGTTACACTCTCTACGATCGCCGCTATTCCTTGCCCAACGCCTACACACATCGTCGCAAGGCCGAATTTTGCATCGCGTTTCTTCATCTCGTATATAAGGGTTGTTAAGATACGAGCTCCGCTTGCCCCAAGCGGATGGCCAAACGCAATCGCCCCTCCGTTTACATTCACTTTATTTTTATCCAGCTCCAATTGACGGATACATTCCAAAGCTTGAGAAGCAAATGCCTCATTCAATTCAACTAAGCCGATATCTTCGACCGTTAAATTGGAACGTTGCAGCGCTTTTCTTGTAGCAAAAATCGGTCCTAATCCCATGATAGCCGGCTCTAATCCTGCTGTTGCTCCTACTACATACTTCACTAAAGGCTTCAATCCTAATTCCTTCGCCTTATCGGCACTCATGATTAATAACGCTGAAGCTCCATCATTGACACCTGAAGCATTACCCGCCGTAACCGTTCCTCCTTCAAACAGAGGCTTTAATTTCCCGAGTTTTTCTAACGTTGTATCCGGACGAGGATGCTCATCCGTATCGACGACAATTTCATTACCTTTTCGATCTTTATATACAACAGGGACAATTTCTTGTGCAAAACGATTTTCTTCCATCGCTTTTTTCGCCCGCTGCTGACTCTCAAAAGCAAACTGATCCTGATCACTGCGTGGAACATTAAAGCGCTGAGCTACATTTTCAGCCGTTTTCGGCATTGTGTCTACACCATACATTTCTTCTAACTTTTTATTCGTGAAGCGCCAGCCAATCGTCGTATCTTGAAGCTCCATTCCACCACGAGGGAATTCTTTATCAGGCTTTGCCATAACGAAAGGCGCACGTGTCATGCTTTCCGTACCGCCGGCAATGTATATGTCTCCTTCTCCAATCGCAATCGCTCTCGCTGCATACATGACAGCATCTAATCCGGAACCGCACAAACGGTTTACTGTTGTACCCGCAACGCTAACGGGGAGACCCGCCAGTAAAGCCGACATTCTCGCTACGTTACGATTGTCTTCCCCCGCCTGGTTTGCGTTTCCAAAAATCACTTCTTCAATTTCATCAGCCGGAAGAGACGGATTGCGTTCTACAAGCGCCTTGATGACAACCGCACCTAAATCATCTGGACGTACACTTTTTAATGCCCCGTTATATCTGCCAATTGGTGTTCGAACAGCATCTACGATTACAACTTCTCTCATTTTTTAACCGCCTCTTTTTCTTCGGTAGTATAATCATATACTCCCTTGCCTGATTTTCGACCTAAACGTCCTGCCTTAACATATTGCTCTAATAACGGAGCCGGACGATATTTTTCACCAAGCTTCTCATGCAAATACTTTAAATTATTTAAACGGGCATCTAACCCTACTAAGTCTACAAGTTCAAATGGACCCATTGGGTAGTTCAATCCTAATTTAATGGCTTTATCAATCTCCTCAGGTGTACCCAGCCCTTCTTGAAGCATGTAAAAAGCTTCATTACCGACCAAAGCGCTAATGCGGCTTGTTACAAATCCAGGGAACTCATTAATCACAACCGTCTCTTTTCCCATCTTTTCCGCAACTTCTTTAATCACTTGTGCCGTTTCATTACTTGTTTCCAGGCCGCGAATAATTTCAACAAGCGGCATTTTATGAACCGGATTAAAGAAGTGCATCGCAATTGTTTTTTCCGGACGGTTTCCGTATGAAGCAATTTCCGTTGGACTCATCGTTGATGTGTTCGTCGCAAAGAAACAATGAGCTGGTGCATATTTTTCAATTGTTTCAAATACCGCTTTTTTGATTTCAGCTTTCTCAGGAACAGCCTCAATCACTAAATCCGCTTCACTGGCCGCTTCTTGTAAACTAGTAGCATAGTAAAGATTTTTCTTGGACAATTCTACTGTTTCAGCAGATATTTTTCCGCGGGATAATCCTTTTTCAAAGATGCTGTTCAATTCCTTTTTGGCATTTTCTAATGCCGCTTCTTGCACATCCACTAATGTAACCGAGTATCCCCCGACAGCTCCTACATAGGCAATACCTCTTCCCATTACACCTGAACCTACTACAACAATGTTATTAATCATGGTTGTCCTCCTTTTTTCAACACACACTTATGCAAATAAGTACGAATAAAACTCATTAGGAGCTCTATCCGTACTCATCATAGAATTACACACCAAATGGATTTAATGGACGGCTGCCATAGTAAGAAATGATGCTTTTTGTTTCCGTATATAGATCAAGCGTCTCAATACATAGCTCACGGCCAAAACCGGATTGTTTATAACCGCCAAACGGTGTTCCAGGCATGGCTGAGAATGGGCAGTTCACCATTACGATACCAGCTTGAATTTGATTCGCTACACGAGTAGCACGTGCTCCGTCTTTCGTCCAAACAGCTGAACCTAGTCCAAATTCAGTATCATTAGCTAATTTGATTGCTTCTTTTTCATCTTTAAATTTCATGATCACGACAACTGGTCCAAAGATTTCTTCATTAACTACTTTCATGTCATGATTAACATTGGCAATAACAGTTGGCTCGTACCAGAATCCATTTTCAAATCCTTCGACCTTCGCCCCTTTGCCGCCGGCTAAAATTTCAGCACCGTCTTCAATGGCAGATTTCACATAACCATCCACTACATCCCATTGGCTTTGATCAATAATCGCACCAACATGTGTTTCTTTGTCAAACGGATTCCCTAATTTCAATTTCTTTGTCTTTTCAACAAATTTACTTACAAATTCATCATAAATGTCTTCGTGTACGTATAAACGTGAGCGAGCTTCACAAGACTGACCTGTATTGTAGAAAATACCGTATAAAGAACCGTCTACCGCTGCATCGATATCAGCATCGTCAAATACGATATTAGGAGATTTACCGCCTAGCTCTAACGTAACACGCTTTAATGTTTTAGACGCTCTTGCCATGATATCTTTACCGATTGGTGTAGAACCAGTGAAGGCTACTTTATCTACTTGTGTATGCTCCACTAAGTAGTTTCCAACTTCTGCACCTGAACCAGGAACGATGTTTACGACACCTTCAGGTACTCCTGCTTCATAACAAATTTCTCCAAGAATAATAGCTGTAAGCGGTGTTAAACTAGCCGGTTTTACAACAACTGAACATCCGACAGCGATGGCAGGAGCAATCTTCCACGCAGCCATCATTAATGGATAATTCCAAGGAATGATTTGCGCACAAACTCCGACAGGTTCTTTTTCTGTATAGTTGTGGAATTGTCCAGGCACAGGGTTCACCGTACCGCCATGTCCTACGATGGCACCTGCATAAAATTCGAAGTCTTCGATTGCCTGCATCACTTGACCTTGTGCTGCATTCAGGGATTTACCAGTATCTAAAATCTCTAACTCTACTAATTCATTAAATCTTGAACGCATGATTGAAGCGATTTTATTTAATACACGAGAACGTTTATTAACCGGTGATTTTTTCCATTTGCCAAAATCAAATGCATTGCGAGCTGCTTGAATGGCTTTTTCTGTATCTTCTTTTGTCGCTTTCGCTACTTGTGCGATGACTTCGCCAGTAGCAGGATTATATGTTTTAAACGTAACGCCGTTGCTGCTTTCTACTTTTTCGCCATTGATGATTAAATGGTAGAATTCACGTTTCATAGCAGGTTTTTCTGTTTTGATTTCTTGAACTGTTGTCATATTATCCCACTCCTTTTATTTTCCTGTAAAAACTGGTTTGCGTTTTTCTAAAAATGCGTTAACGCCTTCACGAGAATCTTGTGTCAATCCTGCAATACGTTGACCTTCAGCTTCTTTCTCTAGATAAGAGTCAAAAGAAATGTTGTTAGCCAAGGTTAAATAATATTTGATTAAGCCGATTGCTTTCGTTGGCATTTGAGCAAGTTTCACAGCAAACTCTTTGACTTCTTGTTCCCATGTATCCATCGGAATCACTTTTGTCACTAGCCCGAGGTCAAAAGCCTTCTCAGCACTAACCTTTTCTCCCAAAATAGACAGCTCTGCCGCTTTCGCGCTTCCGATTAATTTAGAAAGGAAGTAAATATTACCTGAATCTGGAATTAATCCGATATGGATGAAGGCATTAAGAAAGCTTGCTTTTTCTGAAGCTATTCTAAAATCACAAGCAAGTGCTAAACTAAATCCAGCTCCTGCTGCTACACCGTTTACGGCAGCAACAATAGGTTTCTCACAATTCACAATTTGTTTCACCATTGGGCCGTAATGATCTCTGAGAACTTGGCCATGATCCATTTCCTCATTAACTTCCGCTAAGTCTTGTCCGGAGCAAAACGCCCGCCCCTCACCCGTTATGACAATACATCGCACCGTTTCATCTAAAGATGCTTCTCTTACCGCCTCTTTTATTTCACGATTCATTTGAGCGATAAAAGCATTCAGCTTATCTGGTCTATTCAGTCGCAGCCAAGCTACGCCATCTTGCACGTTGTAGCGAATCGTTTCAAACATATCCCTTCCGCCTCCTTATCTTCCTTTGAAGTGCGGTTTTCTTCTTTCTATGAAAGCCTGCATTCCTTCTTTTTGATCTTGTGATGAGAACAATAAGTAAAAATTCTTTCGTTCATACTGCATTCCTTCGTATAAGGAATGGTCCACCGCTTTATTTACCGAATCTTTAATAAGACGTAATGATAAAGGAGGTTGTTTTGCTAACTTATTAGCAAACTTCATCGCTTCTTCCATCAATAATTCTTCAGCAACAATCCGATTAACGATTCCGTGCTCCTGCGCTTGTTCTACCGAAATTCTATCCCCAGTCAAAAGCCATTCCAGCGCTTTTGTTCTTCCAGCAAGCTTCGTTAAACGTTGTGTGCCTCCGGCTCCTGGCATTACACCAATATTGACTTCCGGGAATGAAAATTCAGTGCCGCTTGCTGCAATTAACATATCGCAGCAAAGCGCTAGCTCAAAACCTCCGCCCAACACAAATCCTTTCACCGCGCCTATTATCGGTTTTTTGATAAGACCTAAACGGTCCCAATCGGCAAACTGATTTAACAGCTCTAAACGGATGGAATCATCATTTGCCATTTCATCAATATCAGCACCTGCTGAAAAGGCACGTCCTTTTCCGGTAATTAATATTGTGACCACTTCATCCTGCTGATCAAATGATTCAATCGCTTCGACAATTTCTCTTACCATTCTGCGGTTTAATGCATTGTATTGCTTCGGGCGGTTTAGTTCAATTAATCCTACCCCGTCTATAATGGAAGTTTCGATAAATTGGAAACTAATCATTTCACTTCTTCACCTATCATTAATGTTACAAGCTCTCCAGCAAAGCCCATTAAATCTTTTCCAGAAGCCTTACCCTCTGCAGAACGCATGCCTTGCTTAAGCGCTTCATAATCGTCGTAATACATTTCACACATTAAGTAGTACTCTCCTTCTCCACCCATAGGAGAGCCGGTGATTTTGGTTACTTCCATTTTGCGAAGGCCGGGAATCTTCTCTGTAATTGGACCGTGAACATTAAAGTAATGCTCGTCAAATGCTTCTTTATTTTCAGGATGTTTATATAATGCAATCATTTTCACCATAGTTGTATCCTCGCTTTACATTAAATTTGAAATCGGCTTCATTGCCTCAAATGGGTTTTTGCAGCTTTTGCAATACAAAATACTTCTGCATGCGGTCGGTCCAAAAATATTTTCCAATGTTACATAAGTAGATCCACAGTACGGACAGTCTACATGCCAAGTGCCGTCTTCCTCCATCTGTTTTGGAGGAGGGGCTATTCCGAACGCCTTTAGCCCCTGTTGTCCTTTTTGCGTGATACGGTCTGATGTCCATGGCGGGGATTGAACAAACTCCACCGAAACTTCTTCAACAGCCGGAAGCCCTTTCACCGCACAAACAATATTGTTTTTAATAAACTCTAAAGCCGGACAGCCTAAAAAGGTCGGCAATATTTTAATCGATATATCACTGTTTTGGATGGAAACTTCTTCCACCATTCCTAAATCAATGATACTTACTGTATCAATCTCGGGATCTTTTACATTTTCCAATATGCTTAACACGTCTTCCTGTGTTATATGCAAGGGTGCTATCATTATTTACACCTCTTTTCTGATTGATTACCAAGGCGCAACAGGATCGAGGTTGTATACTTCACCTAGTGTTGATAACGCATCCTCTAATTCTTTTGTGTGTTCTCCGTTGCGTCCATTTTGGCTTTGAGGATTTACTTTTCTAGGAATTTCTAACTCTAGGGATTCAAATATACCAGAAAGGGCAATAGTCCATTTTTCTTTTAAAACGCTTTCTTCCTCAATCAAGCCAAATTGCTTCATTTGTTCAGCATGATGCCCTAATGAAAATACATCATCAAAGTCACTCATTACTTTGTCCATGGCCTGCATCATTCGCTCTTTCGCTTCTTCTGTTGTACTTAAAAGCTGGACAAACCAAGTTTTCCAATGAAGCAAGTGATAGTAAAGTTCCATATTTACTTTCACGGCTACTTCTGCCAGCGGGCCGTATGTGCTTTGTTTCAACGAGTCTATTTTCACTTTCTTCGCTTGTGTGTAGAAATAGTTTCTTACTACCGCGTAAGCCCAATCATATTGCGCATCTTCCATATAATGACCTGGGCCGTTTAAGCGTTCTACTAAAATACTATTCTTTCTTTCATGCGCAGGACGAGCATGAGCTAAATCGTCGGCTTTCCCTAATCCTAATTCTTCCAACAGGGTATAGAACATTGTCGCATGCCCCATGCTGTCCTGGCTGATGGAGGAAGAAGCCACATCCTCTTCAATATGCGGAGCTAATCCAAGCCATTCAGAACCTCGGTAAGCAAAAAAGAAATCATCATCTGCCAGCTGAAATAATAATTCAACCAATGCCTCTTTAAATTCTGGGCTTAAAGTTTTTGCTGCTTCACTCATTTGTCTTTTCCCCCTGCCCATGACAATATTTCTTTTTCATCAAGCATCTTCTGTTCGTAATGACGCCATTTTTTCTTTAAATAACCGTAACCTTTGGTTGTACGGTAATCTTTATTATCTAAACGATTTAATATTTGCTTTTCTTCTGGCGCTAACGCTCGAATGTCGGATCTGTTAACCACCCAGATATCAGCAACCGGTTCACGGCGCATAAAATTTTCTTGAGCCATAATCAAAGCCATTTCTGCGTTTGGAGCGAGCAAGCTGAATTGATGCTGGAACGCAGAGCTAGGTGTACGTTTACTAAACACTTCATACTCTTGATAAAATGTTTTCTGGTTATTTTCCATTTTTCCATCTACTCCCTTCTGCTTCTCAGCGAATCGCTGCACTTAATGCTTCCCGTACCCAAGCGTTACTTTCATAAGATTTCCGGCGAAGGTTCAGACGAACTTGAGATCGCGGACCTTGGTTTTTACTGATTTTCTTTAACTCATCCCAATTAGGCTGTTCATATACCCATTGTTGCTTTTCCTCATCATAATGGAGCGTTGGATCCGGAATCGTTAATCCTAATGATAAGATTCGCGGAATATATTTCGTAAAGAAGGCTTGACGCAGTTCTTCATTGTTTTTTGTACGAATCTTGTATTTAATGGTCACATCTTGTTTCGAGCTGCCCATCGTAGTGCTGCTGGCTGGTCCAAAGAAGATGAGCAAAGCCTCCCACCAACGGTTTAGTGCCTCTTGAATCAAGGCCTTTTGCTCTTCAGTTCCTTCCGCCAGAGCGATGATGATGGATTCTCCATGCTGTGCATGGAACACTTCTTCAGCACAAATGCGATGGAGTGCTCTTGCATATGGGCCGTAGGAAGCGCCCAGCATATCCGTTTGAGTGATAATCGCCGCTCCGTCTACCAGCCAGCCGATTAAGCCTGCATCCCCCCAAGTTGGCGCTGGCATATGAAACACGTTGTGGAACTTAAGCTTCCCTTCAAATAGGTCTTCCATTAAGTCGCCTCTTGATTTTCCGAAAGGCTTTAACAAGTCTTCTGCTACACGCAGTAATAATTGCCCGTGTCCCATCTCATCCTGTACTTTTGCCATAATACCGAGTTTCCGACGAAGAGAAGGTGCTTTCGGTACCCATTCTTTTTCAGGAAGCGCTCCCATTATTTCGCTCATTCCATGCATAGAAATTAATTTAATAAGTGCTGTTCTATATTCATCGGGCATCCAATCGTCTACTTCGATCTTCTCCCCCGCTTCAATGCGCTTCATAAATTGTTCTAACTTTTCCGCCTCAGTTAATGTTTCTGTGAGATTAGACATCGTCTATTCCCTCCCTTTCGTATAACACTTCTATAACGATATTATAAATTACTGTTATATTAAAAATCAAACAATTTTTTAAAAATTTAATATTTTATACAGTAGCTGCAACTTTCCGTTCATCCACAATGCGGACTGCTTTGCCTTCAGATCTAGGAATACTTCTTGGAGCAAGAACTCTTACCTTCATGCTCACCAAACAGTTATTTTTCATCGAATGCTGTACTTTTTTCATAATAAATTGAATATGCTCATGCTGCATGTTGTTATTTACTTGTTGGTAAAACTCTTCAGTAATTTCCACATGTAATTCCACCACATCCAACGTTCCTTCTCGACGCAGGCGAACCTGGTAATGCGGTGCGAGCTCCTCGATTTGGATTAAAAAATGTTCAATCTCAGACGGGAAGACATTTACTCCGCGTATAATGAGCATATCATCGATACGGCCCTTCACACGTGACATTCGTGTGGTTGTTCTGCCACATTTGCATTTTTCCTTCGTAATAGAAGCGATATCTCCTGTACGATAACGTATAACCGGAAATGCCTCTTTCGTTAAGCTAGTGAAAACCAATTCGCCTTCTTCACCATCAGCTACAGGTTCAAGTGTATCCGGATTGATAACTTCCACGATAAAATGATCCTCCGCAATATGTAATCCATTTTGCGCTTCATGACATTCCATCGCTATTCCCGGCCCCATTACTTCACTCAAACCATAGATATCACAGGCTTTAATCCCCAACTTTTCTTCTAAAACTTTACGCATTTCTTCCGACCATGGCTCTGCCCCAAAGATACCAAATTTTAAAGAGCTGTTTTTTGGATCTTTCCCCAAATCCTCCATTTCTTCAGCAACTTTCAAAATATAGGAAGGTGTTCCAGCAATGACAGTTGGCTTAAAGTCTTCAATGACAGTAATTTGACGATCTGTATTCCCTCCGGAGATCGGAACTGTTGCCATGCCAAGTCTTTCTGCCCCATAATGAATCCCTAATCCACCTGTAAATAATCCATATCCGTAAGCATTCTGAAATATTCCATCTGGCTCTCCACCAGCTATTGCAATGGCACGGGCAACCATATCTGCCCAATTATCAATATCATTCTTCGTATAGCCCACTACCGTTGGCTTTCCGCTTGTACCAGAAGAAGCATGAATGCGAATGATGTCTTTCTTGTCAGCCGCAAATAAGTTGAAAGGGTAATTTTCACGCAAAGCTTCTTTTTTTGTAAATGGCAGTTTTCTAACGTCCTCTATAGTTTGGATATCCTCTACTGTTATATTAAGTTCATTAAACCTTTCTTGATAAAAAGGTACTTTAGCAGTTACTCTTTTTACCGTTTCCTTTAACCGCTCCAATTGCAGCGCTTTCATTTCCTCTTTTGAATACGTTTCAACGTCATGAATAATCATTACTCCATCCCCTTTGATAGATTCCATCCTTTTAAACGCTTACAAAAAACTTATTGATGTAAAACATGTAACTGATTTTTTGTTAATGATGTGATTTTTGTTACACTTTATATTTATAAGGTATCACATGTAACAAACGTTGTAAATATTTCAAATATTATAATAGTGAAAATAATAAAAAACTTTATAAATAAAAATGAATTTTCATCATTATTATTCCACTAACCTCCCATTACATGAAAAGACACGTTCCTAAATAACACGCCTTATACGGATAAACAAGAAGCTAAATGTTTTTAATCAAACTAAATTGAGAGAACCATTAAATCATAAAAGACACAGCCTTATGCTGCGTCTTTTTTTGCATTTCCATATTTGATATTCCCCGGTTCCAATTTGATCTTGGCCTGTATCTGTTTGAACACCGATATTTGGAATTGTGAGGATTGGACTACGAAAGTGTTGTATAGATTAAGGGGTACCCAATGAATAAAATTTCACTTGGGTACCCCTTTTATTAACCATCCAAAATTTTATAAAAAACTCATCCAAACATAAGTTAGAATGAGCTTCTATTTATTTCAATATTAATTGATTAATACTTGAATATCCATTGGTAGATTCGTTTTATACTGTTTCTACAAAAGAAAGAGGGTGCATCTAAAAATTATATTTTTGGGACACCCTCTTTCTTCTTGAAATGCACCCCGTTAGGACAATACAAAAATCCGCCTTTATGGCATTCTTAGTTATCCTTACATTCCAAACTTTTGGAGCCTTTTATAAAAAGTACTCCTTGGTATTTCTAGTAATTTCGCGGCTGCGGTTACATTACCTTTTGTCTTTATTAATGCATCCACCATTAGGTCCTTTTGTATTTTTTCTCGGGCATTTAACTTCTTTTCAGCATCGTCTTTATTTACTTGAGAATTTGACAAAGAACTGGATGGATGTCTTATTATTAAAGAATCAAAGCTATTAACAAAAATATTCTGACTTGACTGTTCATCAAGAGACATAATGTACAGCCGCTCTAAAACGTTTATTAATTCTCTTATGTTTCCTGCCCATTCATAGTCTTTCAATCTAGAAGATAGATCATCCATATTAGGGATGTTCCATCCATTTCTTTTACAGAAATACCTGATAAGGTGAGGGATATCTTCTTTTCTTTTTCTAAGAGAAGGAACTTCAATTGGGAAAACGTTCAAACGGTAATAGAGGTCTTCCCGAAAAATTCCGTCCTCTACAAGTTTCGTAATATCACGGTGGGTTGCTGTAATAACACGAACATCCAATGGGATTTCCTTCGTACTCCCAATCGGGGAAACATTCTTTTCCTGAAGTACACGCAATAAGGCCACTTGCATGGAATGCGGAATTTCACCTATCTCATCAAGAAAGATCGTCCCCTTCTGAGCCTGTTCAAATTTCCCTTTATATCCTTGCCGCCTTGCTCCGGTAAAAGCCCCTTCGACATAGCCAAAAAGCTCACTTTCCATAAGTTCTTTCGGAATCGCTCCGCAGTTTAATGAAATAAATGGGCCATCCTTTCGGGGGCTGTTGTCATGAATTGCCCGAGCAATCAGCTCTTTTCCAGAACCGGTTTCACCTGAAATAAACACGGTGGTATCTGTTGGAGCTACAAGCTTAACCTTGGCTAACGTATTTTGAAAAACCTCACTCGTTCCACACTCTCCTTTAAAGATAAAGGGTTTTGAATGGCTTTGTACTTGAATTGATACGTTTTTACGATGTGTTAGCACTTCTGAAATAAAATAGCAGCTTCCGATGATCCTGTTGTTTTCCTTCGAATGAAAAGGCATTTCAGCATCAATTTGGTATCCGTTATGTAATAGTTCGTACAGGTTCATTCCGATCGATTGAGGGAACCTTTCGCGAAGCGGTTTACTCGCGGATATGATCATTTGTTTTTGATTACATACCAGAAAGAACTGGTTTTGATAGGTCTCTGCCAGATGGCTTGCTTGCTGGAAAAGTGTTATTTCTTCTAAATAGGCCCGCTTGCTGATTTCTTTTTCAATGGCATAAGAAATCGAAGTGACCATTCCAAGCATAAAGGGGTGAGAATAATTAACTGGGCATGAAACATCAATGACGCCCATTAGATTTCCATTATCGTGAAAAATAGGTGTGGCGGAACAGCTCCATTGATGGGAAGCGACGGAATAATGCTCAGCCCCATTAATAGTTACCGCTTCTTTTGTCTGTAACGCTGTCCCTATTGCATTTGTACCGACCTCCGCCTCAGTCCAGCGCACCCCTTCAACAAAATTAATTTTTCTTGCATCGGATAAGGTTTGTTTGTTTCCTGTTAAAGATAGAACATATCCATCCGGATCGACCAAAAGTGCCATCATTCCAGAATCTTTTATTGCCTGATCCATCTTTTTTATATAGGGGGAGGCTATTTCGATCAGCAGAGAATTCTTTTCTTTTTTGGCATCCAGTTCTTCTTTTGATAATAAATCCAGGCCTTTATTTAAATAAGGGTTTACCTTTTCTTTTTTACAGCGGTGCCAGGATTCCGAAATTCGTTTGTTCAACCGTGCTGAATCAAGAATTCCTTCTTTAACAAATCGCTTCCAAGCATCAAAATAGAAAGTTGTATTCATAAACCCTCCTGTAACCATAGGAACTATTTTCTACAGTAATTTTTTATAGATTACTTTTGTAAATCTTGCGAAGAAAAAAGGAGTATTAGTAGAAATCCGTCAAACGTGGTGTTTAGAAGTACAGTTCTAATTATACAAAACAGAGAATGCGCTTTCAATCATACAATTGTCATTATATAGAAAATTAAAAAAACTACGCGCAATAAACACGTAGTTTGATAACTTAATAGAATATTAAAGTGAAGGATCTACAAGTATCTTAATTTGGTTCTTGTTTTTAGTTAATGCTTCAAATCCTTCAGAAACGATTTGATCAATAGATATTTTTTTAGTTACTAATTCTGCTGCCTGAATTTGCCCATTGGCGATAAGTTGAATAACTTGCGGAAAAATGTTGCGATAAGCTATGATACTAGTCATTTTTCTCTCAGTTAAAATAAAATTATTTACTGGAATTCTGGCTGGCTTTTCCCATATGCTGATATTCACCACATTACCTTCTGATTTTGTCGACTCAATCGCTGTATTAATAGTGGCTTCGATTCCAGCTACTTCAAATGCTACATCAACCCCAAGTCCATTTGTATATTCTTTTATTGATTCAACCGGATTTACTTCGGTAGGATCAATGACGATGTGTGCTCCAGCTTGTTTAGCAATCTCACGGCGTTCTGCTGAAACCTCTACCGCAATAATTTGACTAGCTCCTGCCGCTTTAGCAGCTTGAATAACTAATAATCCAATGGGTCCTGTACCGATTACGGCGATTGAATCCCCAATCTTCATATCACTTTGGCGAACCGCGTGAACGGCAACAGCTGTTGGTTCAACAAGCGCTGCTTGTTCCCATGACATATGGTCTGGGATTTTATGCACCATCTTTGATGGTACAACGCTATATTCTGAAAAACCGCCCAAGCCTCCGGACAGACCAATAAAACCTAATTGTTCACAAACATTATAGTGACCTTTCTGGCAAGAAGAACATTTCCCGCAGCTGTAAATGGGTTCTACACATACTCGGTCACCTACTTTAATACCTATTACAGCTTCCCCAACTGCTGTCACTTCCCCGGCATATTCATGCCCCATAACAATTGGAGCTTTATCCATAGAAATTGGATGGGGCTCTTCTACCGGGACAAAAATAGGGCCAGCCAAATATTCATGTAAATCCGAACCACAAATGCCACAATAGGATACTTTTATTTTCACCTGATCTTTTTCAACCGAAGACTCGGGAATGTTTTCGACTCTTATATCTTTTTGGTTATACCAAAGAGCAGCTTTCATAATCATTTCTCCTTTTCTTAAACATGAACTGCATGTCCAACGGCACTAAGTAATGCCTCATGGATTGCCTCAGAAAGACTTGGATGGGCAGCAATAAATTGTTCCAAACTATCCGTTGTCAACTCAGCATGAAGCATGACGGTACCTTGCCCTATCAGTTCGGTGGCGTGGGGACCGACAATCGAAACCCCAACAATTTCCCCATACTCTGGTTCAACTAACACCTTTACCTTTCCAGATTGTTCATTGGAAATTAACGCCTTCCCGTTTGCGGAGAATGGAAACTCCCCAACTCTTATATCACCATATTGGTCGATGGCCTGCTTTTCCGTTATACCTACACTGGCAATCTCAGGTGAGGTATAAATGCAGCGGGGCACAGCACGATAATTTACATGTGTATCGACTCCGCATGCGTTTAAAGCAGCAACTGTTCCTTCATGGAATGCCACATGGGCCAATTGAATCCCGCCGATAACGTCTCCACAGGCATAGATATTTGGAATGTTTGTTTGCATTTGCTCATTTACTCCAATTCCTTGTCTTGAAAAATCAATGCCGATGTTCTCAAGACCCAAGCTATTTACCCTTGGCTTGCGGCCAATCGAAACGAGGACCAAATCAGGCTCAACCTCATGGAGACCTTTATCGTTTTCTATAAACGCCTTCTTCTGATCCTTGTTTAAATCTTTTAGTCTAGTCGAAGAAAAGATAGTAACACCGTCGTTTTCAAGCTCCTTATGTAAGATCGTAGCTACATCTTTATCTTCTCCTGGCAGCAGCTGATCCGCCATCTCCACAATGGTGACTTTTGTTCCCAATCTGCTATAAATACTAGCAAATTCACAGCCGATTACACCTCCGCCGATAATTAGCAATGAGGAAGGAATGGACTGTAGCGACATCGCCTGACCACTATGAATGATCCAATCGCCGTCAAACGGTGCAAATGGCAGCTGGATCGGTTCAGAGCCAGCAGAGATAATTATTTTGTCTGCAGTTATCTCTTCTTGGTTCCCATTATGCTCAATTCGTAAAACCCGGCTCGTTAGGAAAGACGCCGAACCCTTTATTACCTTCACTTTATTTTTCCTCATTAGATATTGGATTCCTTGAACCAGTGTCGAAACAATCTTGTTTTTACGGCCCTGAACGGAATTCCAATCGATACCAATGCTGCCAGAAGGCAGACGAATTCCAAACTCACTCGCATGTTGAAGTGTATTGTACACTCCAGCACTTTCTAAGAGGGCTTTCGTAGGCATGCACCCTTCATTTAAACATGTGCCTCCAAGAGGTCCCTGGTCTATTATTGTCACTTCATGACCCTGCTGGGCTGCAGTAATTGCAGCCACATATCCAGCAGGACCACCACCTATAATTGCGATCAGAGTCATAAGAGTTCCCTTCTTTCTATAAAAGCATGGTTATCGGCTCTTCTAAATACTGCTTGATCGTTTGTAAAAATGCTGCAGCTGGAGCTCCATCAAGTACACGGTGGTCAAATGTCAAACTGAGCGGAAGAATGCTTCTTCTTTCTAAATTTTCACCAATATAGGTTGGGGTATCATAAACAGCACCGACACCAAGAATCCCTGTTTCAGGTGGATTTAAGACTGGTGTGAAATGCTCAACACCATAGGACCCGAGATTACTAATCGTAAACGTGGAACCTTGCATTTCCTCGTGAGTAAGCTGAGTTTGTCTTGCTTTTTGTGCCAGGGTTTTAATACTTCGAGACAAATCAATAAGTGAACAACTCTCAGCATTGCGGATGACTGGAACCACTAACCCTTTTTCAAGCGCAACTGCCATGCCAAGATGAACGTTCCTAAACAAATGAATTTTATCGTCCATATACGCACTATTCATCTCGCCGTGCTTCTGCAGTGAGAGCACAACGGCACGAGCAATAAAGTCGGTCACCGTTATTTTTTGATCAAAACGATTTTGAACAGTTTTGGCTATTTGCTTTTGTAAAGCCATTAAATCCGTCACATCGGCCTTCATGTTAATCGTTAGCTGTGCTGTTTTTTGCAGGCTGTCAAACATTCGTCCAGCAATCACTTTTCGGATTCCACTGAGGGGGATTTGCTGGGTCTCCTCTATTGGGTTCACCGGAGTTTCGACTGTTTCCTTTTTCTCCTCTGCCTGAGGCGAAGCTGAATTTTTTATGGTTGCCTCTACATCTTCCTTTGTTATTCTTCCTCCAGGCCCCGTTCCTTTGATATTTTCAATAGTAAGGTTGGCTGCCTCCGCGATTTTCCTTGCGACTGGGGAAATTTTCACGCGATTCCGAGCCGCTTTTACTGAAGTGATAGACTCTTGTTTTTCATTTACAGATGTGGCATTTTCCACTTCAGTTTTTTGGGCTTCTTCGACTGCCAACGCAGCAGCTACTTCTTCACCCGGAATTCCGATATAACAAATCACAGTCCCAGGAGGAACCCCTTCTCCTTCGGGAACAGCAATTTTCAATACTGTTCCTTCCGCAGGAGATTCCACATCAATTTCAATTTTTTCTGAACTGACGCTTGCAATCGATTCCCCCTTTTCGACAGGGTCTCCGACTCCTTTATTCCATATCGATACAGTGCCTTCTTTCATGGCCATTCCCAATTTCGGCATCACAACTTCTACCGCCATGTTGATCTCTCCTTCCCGCTCTCTGATTTATACTTCTAGAGGTACACCTACTAGTTCTGCTGCCACTTTGACAACTGTTTCTACTTTAGGCAGATAAATATCTTCGAGGACCGGTGAGAAAGGTACAGGCGTGTGCGGTGCCGTAATTCGTTTAATTGGGGCATCAAGTGTATCAAACCCTTTATCGGCAACTAGTGCTGCAATATCCGTAGCAATACTGCATCTTGGATTGGCTTCATCAATAACGATTAAACGGTTGGTTTTTGCTACAGACGAAAGAATTGTTTCTTCATCCATCGGTGACAGGCTGCGTGGATCAACGACTTCCACTTCAATTCCCTTCTCTGAAAGTTGCTCAGCAGCTTCCAATGCAGTATGTACCATTTTGCCAACCGCTACAATGGTTACATCTGACCCTTCCCGCTTGATATCTGCTTTACCAATCGGAATCGTATAATAACCTTCTGGAACATCGCCTGTCATATTATAGAGTGTTTTATCCTCAAAAAAGATGACAGGATCGTTATCTTCGATCGCTGCGAGTAATAATCCTTTTGCTTCATAAGGTGTGGATGGGACAACCACTTTTACACCCGGAATCGCAGTAAACAGAGCATATAAACTTTGGGAGTGCTGGGCAGCCGCTCTAAATCCGGCACCATGCATGGTTCGAATGGTAACTGGAACCTGGGCCTTGCCCCCAAACATATAGCGAAACTTTGCCCCTTGATTTAATACTTCATCTAAACAGCTTCCAATAAAGTCGTTAAACATTAATTCAGCAATTGGCCTTAAACCGGTTGAGGCCGCCGCCATCGCTGCTCCCATATAACCTGCTTCTGTAATTGGGGTATCCAAAATTCTTTCCCGACCAAACTCCTGAACAAGTCCTTTCGTGACCCCTAGAACTCCGCCCCATGCATCTTCGTCCTGCAAGTGATCCACTTCAGCCCCGCCGGCCACGTCCTCACCTAATAAAATGACATTTTCGTCCTTACGCATTGCAAGTTTCATAGCCTCATTTATCGCTGCTGACATACTCAATTTCCTTGCCATAATCGAATTCCTCCTTTTAATTAGTCGATCAATAAAATGACTAAATTCTAAACTTATTAATCGGGGCTGCTCCTATAAGCCGTCCTTTTTGAATCACCAATTTCAGGGTTCTCTATTTTAATAAGACACATAAACATCGGTTAACAACTCAGAAGAACTTGGGTACGGGCTCTCTTCACTGAACTTCACAGCTTGATTTACCGCTTCTTTAACTGAGTTTTCTAATTTGGTTAATTCGTTTTCAGCTAACAGCCCCTGGCTTAGCAAGTGATTTCTAAAAAGTAGAATGGCATCTTTATCCGTTTTATGCTCGACCTTTTCTTGGTCCGTTTTGTATTTTTGGGCATCTCCTTCGAAATGGCCATAATTTCGATACGTCACACATTCAATTAGTGTTGGACCTTCCCCGCGGCGTGCCCTTGCAACAGCTTCTTCTGCTGCTTGGTAGACTGCGAGAACATCTTTTCCATCTACCTTAATACCTGGGATATTATATCCAATCGCCCGATCAACAATGGATTTACAGCTTGACGCATAGGTAAATGGAGTAGCCTCTGCATAGCCGTTATTTTCGGCAACAAAAACGACTGGAAGATTCCAAATAGCAGCAAGATTAATTCCTTCATGGAAGGTCCCGTGGTTTTGGGCGCCATCTCCAAAGAAACAAACGCTTACATCCTCAGTCTTCTTATACTTAGCTGTTAAAGCAGAACCGCATGCGAGAGGAAAGCCACCGCCTACAATTCCATTCGCACCCAGCATCCCTTTATCAAGGTCGGCAATATGCATAGATCCGCCCTTTCCTTTGCATAAACCAGTTACTTTCCCGTAAATTTCCGCCATCATCCCATTTAAATCACAGCCTTTGGCAATACAATGACCGTGTCCGCGATGGGTACTTGTTATACTATCTTTATCAGTTAAATGGGCACAAACGCCCACAGCAACGGCTTCTTCTCCTGCGTATAAATGAACAAATCCTGGCAAGATTCCCTGTGCAAATAACTCATGCACACTGTCCTCAAAGTTTCGGATTTCTAGCATTTTTTGATACATCCATTGTGCTTTTTCCTTTGTTAAAGCTACATCTTTACTATCCATCGTTCTCATTTTTTCAGCCTCCCTGGAAAAATTCATTACAACTTTATTAATGCAAGAACCGTGCCAAAAAACGGAAGTCATATTCTCAATGCCTTAACGAAAATTCAGGTACAAAAAAAGAGACAAAACGAAACAACTGTCTCGTTTTGTCTCTTTTTGATTACTTTCCAGGTGGCTACTTAAATTAATTTTCCATAAAGGCTTAGTAAATTTGCTTCTTAGCCTTTTTATCGCAAGAGGTTGGAGAAAATATATTCTTATCTAGTGATCTCATCTTATCGATTGTTGAATATGACACTTGCTGCTGAATCTCTGCATCTGAATTTCTTTTCACTTTATTTAAATATCATAGTGGGCTAGTCATGAAAACCATCATTCTATGTATATTAAAAAAGGACCGTTCAACTAAATAGAGATTCTCTCTTATTGTTTTTTAATAGGCGAAACAACCGCATATAAATTTTCACTTGGATCCGAGACCTTGATCTCAACAATTTTATATCCATTCCCTCCATTTTTGCAGTCGTTTTCCCTTGATGTTTTGAATTGAATGTTATTCATTGTTCCTACTTCCTTCCTAGAAAAATTTCTCACAGAAGTTACTATATGCTGTATGTTTTAAATATGTGCATGAATTTTTTTCAAAGTGCTTATGTTTTTCATTTATTTAAATTACATAATTCGCTTGAAAAGGGCTGCCATATCTGGCAGCCCGCTTAGTTTTCTTCATCTTTAAAGATTGACTTTATTAAAGTATGAGGGATATTCAGTGTTTCATCGAAAAAAATGGGAACATCTTCTCCATTTCCCCTTTTTTTGAGGGTAGCTACTTCATTATTTATCTTCTCCATTTTGAAATCCAACTCAGAAGCTGAAAGTGCTGCCTCTTTTAAATCATTTTTTATCCGCTCTGGTATTTCCTTGTCATATTTATAGTATATTTTATGTTCCAGACTTGCCCAAAAATCCATGGCAATTGTTCGTATTTGCAGCTCCACGAACACCATTTCTACTTTGTCTGACATAAAAACAGGGATTTTAATAATTAGATGGAGACTCTGATAACCGTTCGGTTTTGGATTCTTTATATAATCCTTCCTTTTAACTAACTCTACATCCTTTTGATTTTCAATGATTTGACTTATTTTATAGACATCCGTGATAAAGGGACAAACAATCCGAATCCCTGCAATGTCTTTAATATTCTCTTTAATGGATTCCAAAGAAAAATTAAGGTTTTTCGCTTGCAACTTCTTTAGAATACTATCCGGTGATTTTAGCCTCGAATTTGTATGTTCAATTGGGTTATATTCATGGATGTGAATAAATTCTTCTTTTAAAATATTTATTTTTGTATTCATTTCATCCAATCCAAATTTATACATTAATGAAAACCGTTTTAATTCGTTTCTCATATTCCTTAGCTTAATCATATGCTGTTGGGCTAACTCTTCCATTAATAAAATGTCTCCTTTAAACAGAACTAATCCATTAGTAAATAGTTTTACGGTTGCTATCTTATCTTAGACCCTTTGTTTTATTTTGCCCAAAACGATCCTAAATAATGGCTTTAAATGAATGCCGAATGACATCCCCTCGGCTAATGATCCCAACCAACACCCCGTTTCGTTCTACCGGCAGCTTTTTAATTTGTCTTTTACCTAAGAGGGCTGCAATATTTTCTATTTCTTCATTCCATGAAACTTTGAGAACTTTTCTTTTAGCAATTTCAAGAACATTCTTATTTAGCAATCTTTGTACTCTTTCGTCGAATTCCTCATCATCCCCCTGGATAGTGAAGCTATAGGAAAAAGTATCAAAAAATCGATCCTCATGCTTGCCAATATATCGCATGATATCACCATCACTCACATACCCAACAATTTCGTTTCTGTCATTGACCACAGGAAGTCCGCTGATACCATAAGTAATGAATTTCTCGATGACCGATCGCACTGATTCGTTTTCCTTAACTTTATAGACTTGTTGAATCATAATCTCATATGCTTTCATTATTTATTCTCCTATGCAAAGTTTAGTGAATTATTTCACATTAACCCGTAACTAGTTGGCCTTTCTTTAACGTGCGTTTATTACCTTCATATCTTTAAATACCCTGCACAAACACCTGCTGAAAGAGTTTAGTTAGAACCGTACAACTAATACGGCACCTAACTATCAGAATAAACGGCCCCATGATGCTTTTTTCCATGCAAACCGTTTCCAAGAGATTCATTATGTCGGGAAAATATTATGTTTTTTTGCCTCGTGTAAGCCATCTTTAATTTTTTCTAGCAAATTCACCAAGAGCTGTTGTTCTTCTTCGGTTGTCTTTGAGAAAATATTTGTCACATGGTTACTATATAAGGGCGATAATGTGTTTAAAACGCTACTTCCTTTTTCAGTTAAATAAATGGCTGTTTTTCTCCGGTCATCGAGAATATCCCTTCTAATAAAACCATCCTTTTCCAGACCATCCAATAAACCCGTCATCGTGGACCTGGTTACTCCTATTTCATCAGCTAACTCTGAAGGGTTAAGAGGACGTTCATGGTTTAGGACTGATAGGAGAACTTTTAATTTTCCATTAGACAATCCGAAATACGATAACTTGGAAGTTACCTCATATTCCAACTCTCTTGCCACTCCCAATAGTTGAATTAATACTTCAAAGTGGCGATCCCCAATAAAAGGGTTCATTGTTAAATTTGGATTTATATTCTTGTCCAATGTATCACCCCTTCACAATAATAAGCCACCTAATTATAAGGTGGCTTATTATTATTTGTCAACGCGTTACTATGGTAGCAACATGTAAAAGGTGTAAAATTTGCTCAGAAATTTTTCATTGGAGAAATAGTATACATCTATCGCTTTTTATTTTAGTTTAATCAAAATGGTAGATTTTCTGTAATTTTTTGCCGGCCATATTTACTAACCAGTACATCACGACAGAAAGAATAGCCAAAATGGTGATACTGGTCATCACTAGATTCATTTGGAACACTTGACCTCCGTAAGTAATGAGGAAGCCTAAGCCCGCTTTGGAGGAAAGGAATTCACCCATAATTACACCTACAAGGGTTAGCCCGACATTCACTTTCATTGTCGCCACAAAATTGGGGATGCTGGCTGGAAGAACGACCATCTTCAGCATTTGCCAGCGCGTAGCACCGAATGACTCCATCAGCTTCATTTTGCCTTTCGAGATCTCCTGGAAGCCGGAGTGGACCATAATGACGGTGACAATAATTGAGATAGCAATCGCCATTCCATAGATGGATAGCTGGTCCCCGAGCCAGATGTAGAAAATAGGACCAAGTGCCACTTTCGGTAAAGCATTTAGCACGACAATATAAGGCTCGACCACTTCGGAAAGAAAACGGGAACTCCAAAGCAGGATGGCAAGGAGCGTACCTATCACCATAGATACGATGAAACCTAAGATGGTTTCTTTCGTGGTAATCCATGTGTGATGCAAAATCTCGCCTTTGATTAACAATTCTTTAAAAGAAGCAAAAATTTGGGAAGGTTTACTTGTCAACATCGTATCAATCCAACTCATGTTTGCCGCTAATTCCCAAACTCCTAAAAACACGAAGAGCACTAGCCATTGTGCCAAGCGAATCGATAGGTTGCGATTCCGCTGCTTTCGTAAATAGGATGAATATTGAATGCTGGGCGATTTTTCGTTTGGTGTCCTCTGAATGAAAGGTTCCGCTGCGACATCGCTTGAGGCTGTCATTATTTTAGGGTTAGGTACGGACATTTTCTTCCAACTCCCTCCAAATGGTATTAAAGTAAGTATGGTATTCTGGGGTCTCCCTCGTATGAAAAGGAGAAGGCCTTCCGTGTTCATTGGCAAATTCAATTCGATAGTCGGATTGAATGGTACTTGGTCTTCGGGACATCACGATGACTCGATCGGCCATAGAGATAGCCTCTGAGATATCATGGGTGACTAAGATAGCTGTTTTCCCTTGCTCGCGCAGAATGGAGGAAATTTCATCCGATAAATTCAAACGGGTTTGATAGTCTAACGCAGAAAATGGTTCGTCCAACAGCAGGATCTCCGGCATTACAACTAACGTTCGTATTAAGGCAACTCGTTGCCGCATTCCCCCAGAAAGCTGTTTCGGACTGTGATGGACAAATTCTCCTAAACCATAGCGGTGCAAGAGATCCAAGGCACGTTCCTTCGCTTCTTTTCGATCCATTCCGCGGATTTCAGCCCCAACTAGGACATTGTTCAATATATCTCTCCATTCAAATAGGTGATCATGCTGCAGCATATATCCGATTCGCTTGGATGGTTCCTTCACTTTTTCACCGAAAAGCCTGACCTCTCCTTCTGTCGGTATAATCATCCCCGAAATGAGAGAAAGCAGAGTACTTTTCCCACAGCCGCTCGGACCGACAATGCTGATGAACTCTCCCTCCTGGATTGAGAGATTGATATGTTGCAGAGCCTTTGTCTCCTCTTTTGGTGTAAAGTAATGCAAGGATACATCCTGCAATTCGATTTGCGTCATTACTTTCAGCTCCTTCCCCTTAATTTCCTTCTTGTACGGCTTTCTCTGCAAAGGTTGTCTCAACTATATCTCCATGCTTGACCTTTTGATCTGACGGCAGTACCCCGCTATCAACCAATGTGTCCTGGAGTTTATCCAATTGCGCCTGGTCCAAAACAGGGTTTTTAGCCCATGAATTTTGCTTGGCATATCGTTCCACTGATTTTTGGATTAACTCTTTAGATGTTCCTTCGAAATATGGCTCAAGTGCGGCAGCTGCTTCCTCAGCAGAATGTTCATTCAGCCATAGGGTAGCCTTATAAACGGCATTTGACCACTTTTGTAAAATTTCAGGATTCTTCTTCATAAATTCGTTTGTTGCTACATACGATGTCTCCGGATAGGACCCGTATGCTTCCCCCATGGATGCGACTAGTTTGGCCTTGCCTGATTGCTCGAGCATAGAAGCGAGGGGCTCAAATACTTGGATGTATTCCCCTTTACCGCTTTCGAAGGCACCGACCATGGCAGGGGAGGCAATATTGGTGATTAGTTTTGACTTTCCGACTTGATTCTTCTTAAGTACTTGAGACATCACCATCTCCGGCGAACTTCCCGGCCTCCAGCTCACCACGGCTTGGCCATTTAAATCGCTCCATTGAAACGGGCTCTTAGGGTTTCGTGCCAATAAGAAAGAGCCGTCCGTTGCCGTCAGCTGATAAAACACCTTTAAAGACTGTTTCCCGTGCTGATTAAAGATAAACACAGCCGACTCAGGACCAACCAGCGAAATATCTGCCGTTCCGGACAGTAAGGCTGCCGCCCCTTTGTCCGAGCCTTGGGAAGTCGTCATATCCACTTCTAGACCCTCGTCACGGAAAAATCCTTTCTCCATGGCAATATAATGTGGGGCATAAAAGATGGAACGGATGACTTCTGAAAAACGAACCTGTGTCAGTTTATCGCCATTTTGTTTTGGGACAGTACCCTCTTTTGAGCTTGTGGTTTGTGCGGAATTCCCACAGCCGGTTAACATCAACGAGAGTGCGGTAAAACAGGCCATCATGACTCCTGTGATTTTTTTCTTTTTGTTCATCGTTTAATTCCCCCTTAAATTTTGATTGATTTCTTAGAAACCAAATAATTTAATGCCATATCCTTTCCATAATTCTGAATCTCCTGATGTCCTGCGCAGGCAAGCGGCATCGCGGTAACCCGCTCTCGCAGAACATAAATCTCGATTTCAGGCAGCAAATATTCCAGGGCATATGCTAGTGGAAGGCCATTTTCTAAGATTTCCACTGAGTGTGGATTTCCGATAATAAAGGTCAGCCCCAGGCGTCTCGCTTCCAAGACCAACGGATGATCTTCCCGTACTCGGCTGATGCTTGCGATAATCGTATCGGTTTCCGGATACAGGTCAAGAGCTTGGTGAAGATGTTCGACGGTAAACCCGGTATGCGGGAAAAAGTGAAGGATATGCTTGACAGGCGTGTCCTCCTTCCCATTCAGAATCCCAGCTGGATTGGCTAATGTCGCCTCTTCCAGAAAATCGGTGGAGCGGATTTCTTGTTCGGATTTTAATAAAGTGGAATCAAACTGGCGTCCGATGTATCCATCAAGCCGCTTCAGAATATCTCCTGCTGTTTGGATTCCTTCTAAGGCAATTCCTTTGTGCAAGACATTCCCATGAATTCCTCCAAAGCTAGTATCAGTTTTGAGCTTCTGATGTCCATGTAAATAGGCTAATCCGGGATGCAGCCCATGAAAGGCTTCATGCAGTTCAATCACGGATAGATTGTAAAGGGGTAAGTACTGGGCGAAGGGAACTCCGCCAGAATTGGCCGCATCCGCAACCGGATGATGGACGACCAGTAGATCGAGCCCCATCCCGGACGCTAATTCAATTCCACATTCTGTCATGGTCATGGCCACTCCGATTTTTTTTACTGGAGCATTCATATCGCCATACACAAGTCCTGGGATTTCAACTACACTTTTTCCAGGGATATTGGACGTCTTCATCAATACAAATGGATTGCTTCCTTTGGCAATTTCATTCCAATCCATTACCATCCGCCCTTTGGTAATGACATTCAAGGCTTGCAACACATCATGGATAGTACACTCATTCTGCATATTTATCATTTTCTCCCTCCTATAACTTTTATAAAAAAATAAAAACCGCTTACCATGAAAACACACCAAAGCAATAAGCTTTAGTTCGTTTCATGATAAGCGGTTTGAAAGCCTCTCCAAAATGGGCCCTAAACCTGCTCATCGTTCTGTTTTATTCGATTGGTTCCTTAAAGATAACGACCGTCAACGCCTGCTCGGTACGTGGATCATAGTCCTTAAAGATAACCTGAATCGGAAGACTTAGAGTTTCTTCGATCTTAGAAGCTAGTATTTCTTTGAAAGCATCGATGATCGAAGAATCGACGGCTCTTGTCAATAATCGCTGTGTTTCATCTAATACTTTCAAAGCGGGGATCCGTTTATGCTGGGCATAAATAAATACCTTGTCCCCCACCAATTCAATTCGCTGTGATTTGATCCCAATTCCAAACAGCTCTTGATTCACCGTGTTGTAGATTTTAATAATTTCAAGTTTTAGTTGGTTAGCGGAGAGCTGCAGCTTCATCCTTTCACCTCTATTTACGTTTGCTATGTATCATAGTAAGTTTGTACATATCCATAATATACATTGATTAAAAACTATTGTCAATATTCTTAATATTAAAATATTTATATACTTCTATTCTTTCTTTATTTCCAAATAATAGGACATAGGGGTCGACATAGGGGTCAGTCCCCCGGTGAAGTAAAGCTTAAACGCATCAGGGGACTGACCCCATAATCCTTCTAAAGTTTTCTAATTTGACCAACTCTTAATTAATAATATATCTTAAGACTTAGGAAATCTTAGGATAATAAATTTTGAATGAGGTGCAGCAGTGAAAGAATTACAGAAATTCGCAAAAGGATATCATGAAGAAATGAACTGGGAAATTAATAAAGATAATTATGAGAGAACTCGTGCTTCACTTTTAAATAACTATATGCTGTTAACAACAGAAGTCGCGGAAGTTGCTGAAGAACTTCGAAAAGCTTTTAATTTGACCAATAGTCACATTTCAAAAGGCAGTGATGAAAAAGAGGCATTTGATTTGGCTAAAGAATCGATCAAAGAGGATTTAGGTAAAGAATTTGCTGATTGCTTAGCCTATATTATTAAAATGGCAAATTACTTTGAAATTGATTTAGAAGAAAGCTTTTATTCAAAAATGGCTGAAGTAAAGAACCGAAAAAATAAAGATGTCGGGTTAGTAAGGTAAGGAATTAGCTTGATTACAAATGATCACCAATATTGAAACAAAAAATAACCGAAAGAGACTTCTTTCGGTTAAATATAGGATAATCCTCAGTTCACTTAGAAGAAAGAATGCAATCATAAATTATCCTAAATATTTTAATGGTTTTGGCAGAGCGTATTTTCATCATTTGATGGGAACTATAGAGACCCAAACACATGGCTTACTTCCAACTCCAACTCCCTTATCAGTGTAAATTCTTCTTTCCTAGGTGCTAATTCTTTTACAATACTGGCATAATACCAATGCTGATCTTTCATGCCATGGTTAAAACGCTCCCATACCATCTCGCCAATCGTTTTACGGTCTTCCTTAATGGATTGCAGATTATGTAATTTATCCGCAGTGATGACTTGTATTTCTTCTATAGATAGATTTTTTAACATATCAATGGTATGTTGTTTTCTAACACGCCAAGGGAGGGTTTTATCAGGTTCCGAAGCAGCTCTGACTAAATTCGCAATATGCTCACCAAATTGCTCTGCTAATGTTTCATAATTTGTATCGGTATCTTCAAGTGTATCATGAAGAATACCTGCAGCGATGACTGAATCCGAACATTTCTCCTTTTGTAAAAGAATCCCCACGGCAAAAGGATGAGAGATATATGGGATATCTGTTGCTTTTCTCGTCTGATTTCGATGGGCTACTGCTGCAAAATTAATTGCTTTTTGAACGATATTCATCTTTATTTCCCCCAGTATAACGGATTTCATGATTTTATAGTTTTATTTTATACTGATTCCGCATCAGTATATGCTGGTTAATTTAAGCTTTAGAAAATTATTTGGAACTGCAGCACCTCTTCCAATATCTGTAGTTATAATATTAGGCTGTCCCCTTACCGGTAAAAACCTCATCGTAACGTTGAAAGTGTTTGGTAATAGATGATTGCTATTCAGTTTCGTTCAGCTTACTAGGTTCAGCAACAAAAAAATAATCCCCCATCTTCCATGATTCGGAACAAACGAGGGATCATTAACTTATATTCTTTTTCTTTTTAAACATAAAATACCTCTCTTTCCTTTTCATTTAAACTCTCTCTCATTGCCTCTTCCCACCACCGATGGCCTTCTGAATTACGATTTTTCATAAGATTTAACCGTTCATTCACATGCTTTGCCTTGATTAACGTTTCTTCCTCCTCCATCATTCCACAACAGATTTCATAGATATCATCAAAGTGAGCGAGTGACATTTCCAACACCTTCTTTCAAAGTTTTGAGAAACTATTGAATCTTTGCCCTCCTTCCTTACTTTGATTATATGATGAATATAGCTATAAATCATTTTAAAATTTGTCAATATTTTGAATTTATACACTCCATCTGGAAACAGCACCATTCCAATTAGTGTGGATGGTGCTGTTTTAATTAGAAGACCATTTCCTCACGCAAAAATATCGGTACAGGACTTCCTTATTCGAGGAGTGAAACTTTTCTATCAAAGCTATATGTAATTAAATCAAGTATTTCTCAGATTCCTTCGTATAATGCACGACTTGATTAAGATGACCATTTTTAAGTTTTACTGCCCATTCTGGATCAGCTAGTATGGCACGGCCAATGGCTACATAGTCAAATTCGCCTGCTTTGATTTTTTCGTCTACAATTTTGAGATTTTCTTCAATTGTTACATGATCATTGTCCTGATTGCTCAAAAAGGCACGGTTAATTCCAACAGAACCGACCGCAATCGTTGGTTTATTGGTAATTCGTTTCGTCCAGCCGGCTAAGGTTAATGAAGGATCTTCATCTTTAAATTCAGGTTCCCATATACGTCTTGTTGAGCAGTGGAAAATATCTACACCAGCTTCAACTAATGGGGTGAGCAATTGTTCAAGCTCATTAGAGTTCTTAGCTAATTTAGCTTGATAATCGGTTCCTTTCCATTGTGAATAACGAAAGACAATTGGAAAATCAGGCCCAACTTCTTTCCGGCAAGCCCGAACAATATCTGATGCGAATTTTGTTCGCTCTCCTAAATCACCGCCATAATCATCTGTACGCTTGTTCGTTAGTTCCCAAAAAAATTGATCAATTAAGTATCCGTGTGCTCCATGCAACTCAATTCCGTCAAAGCCGATGCGCTTCGCATTTGCAGCCGCTTCGGCGTATGCATCAATCATTTCAGCCACTTCTTCTTTCGTTAAAGCCTTTATTTTCTCATTTCTCTGGCCTCTTAAAGTTAATCCAGACGGACTAACAGTAGGTGCGTCAATATTTGGTTCACTGCCTGTTTTTCGGGCAGCACCTACATGCCATAATTGTGGAATAATTTTGCCGCCGGCTTGGTGGACTTCATTCACTACATTTGCCCAGCCATTTAAAGCTTCCTCACCATAAAAACGGGGAATATCAGGGCTCATTACTGCAGCTGGGTGATTAATCGCTGTCCCTTCAGTTATGATAAGCCCAATTCCATTCTCTGCACGTTTGCGGTAATATTGTGCAACATTTTTTCCCGGGATTCCTTCTGGCGAAAACATGCGTGTCATTGGGGCCATCACTAACCGGCTAGCTAACATGTCATTTCCAAATGGTACAGATTGTAACAAAGTATGACCTGCGAACTTTTGATCCAAGGCGAGCACTTCCTTTTATTTATTCGTTTTATCCTGCACCCTTTATTCTATAATTCGTCTATAAAAATATAAACTGATAAGTCCTATGTTTATACTAATATTAAAAACTTAGGCGATTTAGCAGGTTATTTATAAAACGACAAACAAACTAGTCGCGGTACTTTTTATCACAGGAATTCCTACCACAAAACAAAATAGAGTGCAAGGAATCCCACATTATTGGGTGTTACTAAGCACTCTGTATAAAATTCTAATATTTTTTTCTTACTTTCTCTTTCACAGATTCCTTCTTCAATAATTCCTTCACTTTCTGAAAATAGAGAAATGTTAGTTCACCGCTCTGATTACCCCGATGAAGCATGGGATTTCATTCGAATTTCGTAGGAGCTGAAGACTTTTCCATATAAATAGGCAAAACTGAATTGTAAACCAGAAGCTATGTAGAAAGGCAGGGCTAGTGAACCCAATCCAAAAAGATAGCCGGTAAAATACGGTCCAATCGAGATAGGCAGCCTGATTGAAAAGATATTGATGCTTGATGCGAAACCACGGCGCATGTCACGAGTCAAACTCACACTCAACGCTTGCTGTGCCCCTTGTGTACCTCTGTTTAAAGCCGTTCGTATGATATACAAGACAGAAACAAGTGCATAGGACGATAGTAAGGGCATCAAAATCAAAAGCAGGCTTGCAATGAGACGAACCAGCACAATGGACCTTATTGTCCCGTGTTTGTTGGATAATCTTGCTTGTAAGACCGAGGTAACACCTGTCGCAAAAAAAGTGACAGCCAATGTGCCTCCAATCTGTATACTGCTTACCCCGAATTTAGCCGAAAACCAATAAGACATCATGGGTCCCGTAAGTCCAATGGCAATCCCGTTAAGTATGTTAATGGCTGCGAGCTTTAAGACCGCAGAATTTTCTTCGCGCAGGATTCTCTTTTCTTGATTCCCTAACTCCTCTTTTATATATCCTGGTTGTTTATCAATTTTTCCTTCCTGAATGGTTAAAATGATTGCCGCTGTCACAAAGGATAAAACGAAGATAAAGAAGAATATAGGGCGATAGGAAGTGCCTTCTTTAAGATTATGATTCCATAAGGCCGTGATCCCCGCCAGCACTGCACCTGCCGCCATTCCGAAAAAGCTAAGAGCATTATTCAGACTATATACCTTTCCACGCTCTATTTTTGGGATAAAGGCCGCCAGCCAAGCCTGCTCCGCCGGGGCACATGGACTGGGAGAACCGGCGTCCGCTTTCCCAAAACCTGAAAGTGTGATTGCAATAAATAACAAAATAGTATTTGTAGATAATATCCCAATCAACGCACATCCGGCTGTTAATAGTTCAGAAAAAAGGATAAAGGGTTTTCTCCCCAGTCGATCGCTATAAATACCTATGACTGGGGCTAGTCCTACACCAAGCAAACCTCCGGCAGCAAGCACACTTCCAATCGCCGCTGTACTCCAACCCAGTGCAGCGAGGTATAGAGACAAATCAACAACTAGCATGCCTTGTCCAATACTTCGAATAGCATTGACCAGCATAAGTTTTTTGGCTGCCGGATGAATTTGTCCGGCTCCTTCATCATCGTTCTTACCAAACACAAACTTCAACTTTATCACTTCTTTTCTATTTTTCTTACATCATTTTAAATAATTACGAGGGGATATTGGTAAACCATTGGTTATTTACTCTACTTAAAAGAGTTCCAAATTCTCCTGTCATTTATTCACATCCATTTCGGTTTACCTATAAAGGAAACATCACAATGGATGCATTATGCCTTTAGAAAACAAAAACCCAAATAGCGGATACAGCATAAGTTGTTTAAAATGGTGATGTTCGAAGCAAAATAATCCGAAAGGATCTGGCTGACCGATGAAAAACGAGGATAGTTTATTAGAGAGGGAAGGAAGCGACATGGTTAAGCATCCAAACAAATGGGAGGAATTCATACAAAATATTAAACAAAATATCTATATTGTGTATCTCGCATACCGTCATTCGAAAACACCATGGTATGCTAAAGCATTTTCATTATTGATTGTTGCCTATGCGTTAAGCCCCATAGACCTTATTCCAGATTTCATTCCCGTATTAGGTTATTTGGATGAAGTTTTTCTGCTTCCCTTGGGGATATTAGAAGTGTTCACCCTGATACCGAATCAAGTATTGCAAGAATGCAGGGTGATGGCCTCCCGAACGCCTAAAATGCTGCGGAAAAATTGGGCGGCAGCGATTGTTATTCTCCTCGTTTGGATCAGTTTCGCGACCACGGTTCTTTTTAAATGGGTCATATAAAAAAGGCGCAAAGGTTATGTATGCAGTCCCTTAGCACCAAATTTGCAATCACATATTTTTATTAGAGTTTTATGTTTTTTTTGATGCGGGTCTGTCTAGCTGAAATCTCCGATAAATGATAGGTGATGACTGTATAATGGGGGTGCAATTAGCGTCCTGTACAGCTTTTTCAATCAGATAATGTTTTGGCGCCCATTGGCAGACTGGATCCATCGCATAAGCGTCCCCAGTTAAAGCAAAAGCCTGGCAACGGCACCCACCTCCGTCTTGGTGTCTTAGTTCACACGAAAGGCAGGGTTCTGGCATCCATTCTTCACCGCGGAAATGGTTAAAAGACTCTGATTCATACCAAATATGACTTAGTGACGAGTCAAGAATATTTTCAAAGGAAAAACCCTCAATCATCCCGGCTGTCGGGCAAGGAAGGACTGCCCCATTTGGTGCTACCGTTAAGCCAATCGTCCCCCATCCCCCCATACAAGGCTTAGGTGCCTGAGCATAATAATCAGAAATAACCCAAATGATTTCGATTTTTTTCCCAATGCGCGCTTTTGCGGCGTCATAGATTTCACGGGCACGCTCAATCTGAACACGGCTTGGCAAAAGCTGCTCCCGATTGAGCAAAGCCCAGTTATAATACTGTGTATTCGCCAGTTCCAGACGTTCAGCACCCACCTCCTCGGCGAGTTTAATAATCTCATCCAAATGATCAATATTCATTCGGTGCAACACGACATTTAATGATAAATACATTCCGGCGTTTTTTACCGCTTTGCAAGCTTCCCTTTTCTTGTCAAAAGCCTTAAAACCGCCGATGATGTCCGAAAGCTTTGCATCGCCTGCCTGAAAGCTCACCTGCACATTTTCCAGTCCGGCATCACAGAGCCGGGCAGCCTTTTCAGTTGTTAATCCAATGCCGCTGGTTATGAGATTAGTATACATCTCTAATTTATTTGCATGGCGGATAAAAACTTCCAAATCGCCTCGCAAAAGTGGTTCTCCACCGGAAAAATGAACTTCTACAACTCCCAGATCAGCCGCCTCAGACAAAACACGGCACCACTCCCCGGTCGATATTTCCGTTGCCTTTGAAATCATTTCTAAAGGGTTCGAACAATATGGACAATGCAAAGGACAGCGATGAGTTAGCTCCGCGACCAAGGAATATGGGGGGGGAGCCCCCTTATTATTCTTTGTTATCGACTGAACCATGTTTATGGATCACCACCCAACCCTGATCCTCCATTTCCCGGAGAAACTCAGAAATATCTGCTTTCATCGTTTTCAAATCAGGCAAAGCACTTGTATCTGCAGTTTCTGTGTCTGCCTTTAGTGAAGCCCTTATTTTTTCAGTGATGGTGTTCACGGTTTGTCTTCCGTCACATAAAGTAAGAATAGATGCAGCCGTTTCGTTCAAGACCACGACCTTTTCCGGTAACAAAAGAAGATTCTTTTCCCTTACTTTATCAAATTTTAATCGCGCCTTTGCTGCGAGTCTTGGAATACTGTCAGCTAAAATTGACTCCACCACCTTTCATTTATTTTTCGGGTGAGTGATAAAATCATCGTTCACTCTTATAGGGGATATGCGTTTTCGATGGCATCAAGCTGTGCCCACAACACATCACACTTGAAACGCAGTGCGGCAACAGCCCGCCTTTGATCTTTCGGAGTTTGGCAATAGGTTAACACAAGTTTAAGGGCTGTATCGGCATCACGCGGCGCCTGTGAAAGGCGATTTTGAAAATATTCCAGTCCTGCACGGTCAATCCATGGATAAAGGCGCTCAATGACCTTCATTCTCTTTGACATTAAATCAGGAGAAAACAATTCGGTTAGGGAGGAAGCAACGGCTTCCATCCATGGTTTTGTCCCCGCAAAGTTTACATAGGCATCAACAGCAAATCGAACACCCGGAACGACTCTGACCTCCTGCGCTACTTCTTCCCGGGATAACCCCACAGCTTCACCAAGCCGAAGCCATGCTTCAATTCCACCTTCTTCCCCTTGCGTTCCGTCATGGTCAATGATTCGCCCAATCCATTCACGTCGCATATCCCTTGACGGCAGCCTAGAAAGAATAGCTGCATCTTTAATCGGAACTGATTTTTGATAATAGTACCGGTTAGCCACCCAACCGCGGATCTGTTCTCTGCTTAATTTTCCTTTATGCATCGCTACATGAAATGGATGTTTGTCATGATAGAAGGAACTTCCAACAGCTTTTAATTGCTCTGTGAATTCATCCCTCGTCCATAATTTTTCCTTTGTTTCATTTAACACCTTTTCTAGGTTAAGGAAATCACCTTGATCCAAAATGTTCACACCTCCACTTCCATACCGTCATAGGCAATCTCAAAACCTAGCCGTTCCAATGTATGCCTTTCCATTGAGTCCTTCTTAAGAATAGGGTTGCTGTTGTTTATGTGAATCAGAATTTTCCGTTTGGCTGAGTATTTGGCTAGCTTTTCAGCAATGCCCGATGGCCCGCTAATTGGTAAATGTCCCATATTTCTTGCATCGCGCTTGGTTGCACCCAACTCAACCAATTCAGTTTCTGACCAAAAAGTTCCGTCCACCATCAAGATATCCGCCTTCTGAAAGCAAGCTTCTATAGCCGGGGTGATCCTTTCTAAAGTAGGAAAGTAAGCAAGGCATCTGCCGGTACTCTCATTATAAAGAACCAGCCCGACCTCCCATAAATCTTCCGGGTCATTCTCCTCCTTGTTTGACTGGGTATAAAGCGGCGGTTTTTTAGAAACGGGGACCGTCTCGATGATGATGGTTCCTTCTCCTCCTACACCCGGAAGTCCTATCCGCTTGCGATGATCAGGGTGAAGAGACTGCCATTCCCATGAACAATAGTTTTTCAGTATGGGTAACACTGGAAAGAATGACTGCAAACACTTTCGTACTGTCTCGGTTCCATAGATGTTTAAACAAGAACCCTCCCGTAATGACAATAACCCAATCGTATGGTCGAACTCGGCATCGGTTAAAATAACACCAGCCAGCGGAGTCTCTCTTATACCTGGACCCGGATGCAGGGCAGTAAACGATTCAATCTGCCTGTGAACATCCGGTCCCGCATTAATGAGATACCAATCCTTTTCATTCGCACTTACAGCAAGCGATGATTGTAATAACGGCTGGTGCGAATCGTTTCCTTCGCGGACACTATGGCAATTTGGACATGCACAATTCCACTGCGGAAAGCCGCCACCAGCCGCTGCTCCTAAGACTCTAATTCGAATTTGGCTTCAGTCCTTTCACTGGAGACTTGAATACCTTCTTTGCCAATATCCCTAGGTTTACCTAATGCCCTTCCAACTTGCCACCCAATCGCTATATTCACTACAGCCATGAGGGGATACAGGAGATAGTCACCCACTGGTTCTGGGAGCAGGAGATCGACGGCCAACCATCCTCCGGCTGTTGCACACCCAATAATCGCGCCAATCATTGATTTTAGGTACCGCTTTATTTTCATATGCCCTACCTCCATTGATTTATAAAACTATTAAATGCATGCGCAAGCAGGCTGTGCTGTTAGCCAATATAGGCATACATTGTCACCTCAGGAGATGTATTGATCACTTTATACTCAGGCTTCACCCACATATTCGCTACCCCCTTTCATGACACCCACATTGAAAATTCTCACCTGCGCGGGGGTGTCGGATTTTCCCTTTCAAAATAATCTATGTAGATAGATATCTCAAAATAACCAGAATTTTGACCTGAAGATGTCCTAATGTGGTATTGGATTTGGCAATATATTGCAAAAAGGGACAAGAACAAAAAGAAACAACCTAAGTCCGGATGATGATTGAACTCAGGTTGTTTACGTTATGATTATCTACTTACTAATATAATGATTTATTAAATGATCTAACTCTCGTTGTTATAGATGCAACTCCAAGAAACGTATCAATCTTTTAGAAATCCAACTAATCAATAAAAAGATATATCCCGTACGGCTCAAGAATAACTTGGGATACTTTTAGTTTTTTCAACTTCACCTCAGTACTGGCTACTCTTTAAATGAAAATTAACTGTCCATTGTCCATTTTGATTCATTATTCCATGTGTGTGAAATGACAATTCAGAATTATCTGATCTGTAATGTTGCAGCTGTGCTATGATCGTTCCTTTATACTCATTATCACTTATTTTCTGAAACGATTCTGATTCCTCACGAACTAACGTATTCCCAATCCAAATATACGGGTTCCCAATCAAACTTTTAGTATCCGGACTAACTTGGATATTTGAATTTGTGGTTATCGTATAATGCAACTGAATGTCTTGGCCATGGTTTATTATCGAATAATCATTGATAGTTAACCTGATTCCGTTATACTCGGATGAACCTAAGCCATTACTTGACTGAGCATTGGTCAATGTTGGGTAGGCAAATCCAAAGAGTAAGGAAATGCATAAGGCGGCACCAATGAATCGCACGGTATAAATCGGTAATTTCCTCATATTAACACCATCCTTATTTTTCGTGAATATCTGATGTTTCGTCAATGTATAATTATCCTTTTAAGAAACAATCTGAGTCCGAATTAGAGAATCAGACTCGGATTGTTTCTGGAGTAAAAATCATTTCTTTTTGGATAGCCATTCCGCTAGTGCTTCAGCCTCTGCACCTTTGGCCATACCTGCTGGCATGCGGTCGCCACCATTAAGAATTTTATTCAATATGTCCTCTTTAGACATAGTTTTACCTATGTGTTGAAGATTTGGTGCTGTTGCGCCTTGAAGATTATCCCCGTGACAGGAAATACAACTTCTTTTGTAAACCTTTTCCGGATCGATAACAACGTCTGCTTCCCCTTGTAATTTTGCATTTTTATTTATAGCTCCAGGTTTTAACTTACCTCCGAGACCATAAACAACAACCTTCGTACCACCAGTAATGACTGCAACATATTCTTTGCCGTCAACCGTATATATGGAAGGTGCCATTTTGATTTGTTTTCCTCCACTTTGCATGCTCCATAATACTTTACCTGTTTTAATATCAAGAGCATTTACCTTTCCATCCAATTCCCCGTAGAAAGCAAGACCGGCGGCCGTACTTGTGAATCCGCCATACATCGGCTCGTCCGTTTTATTTTGATATACTTTTTTCCCTGTATTCATATCAATTGCTGTAATGGTACCAGAAACCTCAACATCCTTTGGCAAAGGAAGGATCTTTGTTCCTGGGAAGGTATTATTATCTTTTGCAATCTCTTTTGCATCTTTAGCGGCTACCATTAAATTAGGACTATTAATACCTGGAATAAGCACATAGTTGGTGTCAGGGTCATATGTCTGTGGAGCATAGCTTTCTCCACCTGGTGTTCCTGGCCATTGGAGAACTGCTTTACTCTCATCGCTTGGTACGTCCGAATGCTGAATCTTTACAAAAGGTACCCCATCATAAATGGTCTTCCCTGTTTTTGCGTCCCACGCATACCACTTTCCATTCTTACCGCCTTCAACCACAACCTTTTGCTTTTTCCCGTCAACCTTTGCACTGAGAATCATCGGTGTTGCGGCAGCGTCATAATCCCATATATCATGATCAACTTGAGTAGATGACCACTTAAACTTCCCTGTTTTACTATCTAAAGCAGTGATAGAATCGGTATATGGATTTTTTCCTTTTCTATCTGCATCATAAAAGTCCGGAGCTGGATTCCCTACTGCAAAATACATCATATCAGTATCTGGATCAAACGACATCGGTGTCCATACGGAACCACCCCCCGTAAATTTACCTTTCGCCCAGCCCGTTCCTCTTTTAGGAACGGTCCAAAATGGCTCTTTCCATAGCGGTTCCAGGGTATCTGCTTTAAACGCCCAAACAAAACCTCGTGTACCATTATCACCGCCGCTGCTACCAACGTAAACGTTGCCATCATAATACATCGGAGCTGAAGATTCATAGTATCTGTTTTCTAATTTGATAGTAGGTTCATGATCCCAAAAGTTAACCATTTTTAACAGTTTTCCGTTCTTCGCATCCAGTTTGGCCAGCCGATTATCGATCATCAAGACAAATACATTCCCATTCGCCACTGCGACACCCCTACTTGCCACATTGGACTGCCATGGCAAACCATTAATATGATCAAGTACGTCCTTGGGCGGTGTCCATGCCCAAAGCTTCTTTCCACTTGCGGCATCGATTGCAAACACATGATTTTTCGAACTAGTCACATACATGATCCCGTCGTGGACGACAGGGAAATCTTCTTGTAAATTTGGAATATCCTTATTCCAATCTAAGATATCCTGCTGCCATGCAATCCCCATTTTTGTTACATTCTCTTTTGTTATCTCTTTATAAGGCACATGTCGGGTATGTTGAAGGTCATACCCCCAATTTGGGAATCCTGTCACATCTTCCTGACTTGCCTGGTTGGATTCCTTGGTTTCCTCTTTTTTGTTATTAGCATTATTCTTCTTATTATTTGACTGACAGCCAACTATAACGATACTTGCTAACAAAACTAAACCTAATGACTTTAAATATCGCATCACGAAAATACCCTCCTGACATTATGAAATAAAACATCGATTTTTGATGATGAATTTTTCCACTTTCAGTCTTTAAACCTCCTTAAGATATTCAAATTTTTATAAGAACATTGGTATAATTACCTAAGGCACAAAAATTATGCAAATAGTCCTAATTCTTCCTTCTCTCTTTTAGTTTAATTGTACTGTTGGACGACCCATTACTTATTTTAGGCATAAAAAAAGGCAAAATGGGTCAGTCCCCCATTGATGTAAAGCTTCACCACGCTGGGGGACTGACCCAAAATTCTATAAATGGATTTTAAACATATTTTAATCCAAGGAAAACAAAAACCCGAACAATGGACTTTTTAAATGTCCATTGTTCGGGTTATAGTTAAAATAGCATGGGGATTGTAGCTGCTGCTATTCTGGTCGTTCATCCAAGGTGTGATACCAAACAAGCGGACCAAGGTGACCGAACTCCCCAACCGCCTCCTCCATCAACCTGTGTGCCTCTTCATATGCGCAGGCAGGTAAAATATCCAATTCATGATACCCCATATTTCCATAGTTATAGACAAGCAAAAACCTATCTGTCTCCCAAAGCTCAAGTCGAAACACATGCCAATGGTTCCTCACTTTCAATTGAATCCCTGTGTAGAATGTTTTCTCTCCCAGCTGTTGATAAGCAAACTCCGCTGTCCCTCCTTTATAGGACCTACCTTCCTCAAATACAAGTGGGTAACCTTTCGTATATAGGTGTTCCATACCTTTCAAGGTTTCAAGACTGGTTTCCCTTTTTGTCGCCACAATCACAGGAGACAGCCTATCTACTCCTATTTCATGGTATTCGATGGTACCACTGTCATCCCATTGAATATGGAAACCCGCATCCTGAAGCACATTTGCCCACCTTCCGAGATCTGCAGAATTTTTCAATTGTTCGCAAGAGAGAAACAATCCATCCTCCGTTAACAAACGATGGACTATTTCTAAATAACCACTGTCACCATAGGTCGGATTCTCCTTCATGTACTCTAGAAGTGACCAATAGTTTGAAATCATGATAGGCCCCATAATCTCATGAAAGGTCCGTGATGATATGATTAAATCAAAAGAATTCAGGGAAAAGTGCTCAATTACCTCCATAAAATCCATTTGGTAAAAACTCACATTATTAAGCCCTTGCTTTATTGCCAACTGCTGTGCACATTGAATTCCATTTCCACACTGTTCAATGCCAACGATCTCCGCATCTGGAAAAATCGAGGCGTACCAACAAGACAGCAACCCATTATCACAGCCAATTTCCAAAATCCGCTTCGGCTTTAAATGAGTTTGCTGATTGATCCAGTTGAGCAAGGACTGATGGAAATTCATCGTCCATGATTCTACCGCCAAACTGAAGGCCAGTGTTCGGTTTTTCACTTCATAAAGATTCCCTTTTAGTTTGCGCTCCATAATGGGTTGGAGTTCCTTAGCCAAGAAGGAGTCAACATGGGTTACATGCCTCCAAAAGTCTTCTTTGGTTAAGCAGTTTTTGATACCCAGTGACTTAAAATAGGCTGAGACGCTTTGTGACTTTAATTTAGTATTTATTAACATAGTATTATCTCCAGTTTAGGCGTATTTAGTTTGTTTCAAAAGGGTCAGCACCTATTAGTTGGTATTATTATCTAGTACTAATTATAGCATAAAAAAAGCTTTACTCCTTAGTGAAGTAAAGAAAATGGAAGAAATTCGGAATGCCCACCCCCCCTAAAAATATTCCTATAAATCTTAGAAATATACTTGACTAATCGTAAGAAAGAGACCGCCGCAGCGATCTTCATCTTTAACCTATTGCCCCCTATAGTTAAGTAGAAATCTTCACAATCCTAAAATATACCTACTTATTCATGAAAAGCGACCGGTTGTTGAATATCTTAATTAAAATATATTATTTATAGATTTTTATATTCCTGAAAATAGTTAATACAATGCTAAACGCCTACAAAAACCTATAATTTGTAGGTGTTTGTTTATTGCAAAAGGTTCATCGCAAAAAATCGATTCTGCTCCAATACACAATGTAGAACGACCATTAACCCTTAGCACTTATCTGCCAGCCGCAATTAGCTTTATTATCAAAAAATAGGGGATTGGCCCCAAAGTTTCCCATCAAAAAAAGAGAGTGCTAGGTAATCCCACATTAATGGCACTTACCTTGCACTCTGTTAATAATCTAATATTTAATTGATAACCTTCTCTTTTACAGACTCTTTCTTCAACAATTCCTTCACTTTCTGATCGATTCGCTCAATCTCCGCTGAAGAGTTCTTCCACCAGTTTCGACTCCAAATCCGTTCGATGGTCCAGCCTCTGCTTTCTAGGAACCGTTGACGGTAAACGTCTCTTTCCTTTGCATTTGCGGAGCTGTGATACATGGCTCCATCGCACTCGATACCCAATATATATCGGGAAGAATCATGCGGGTGAACAATGGCCATGTCAATTCGGTAACCTGACATCCCTACCTGAGTGGTAACCTCATAGCCGAGGTTTCGTAGTTGATGATACACTTGCTCTTCAAACGGAGAGTCGAAATGTAATTCTTTTTCCTGTACATGAGTATTTACATTTTCATTGACTTCTTGGACAACCGCATTGATCTGCTCCACTTGTGAGTTTGAAACAGCCCGTACATATTTTAGATAGGCCCTTAGTAATTTCGGACCTATTTGCGAAGTGTTTGCCACATTCAGTTCTTCTGGCTCAATACTTGAAACCACCGTGATTCCTTCTTTAGCCCGTGTAACCGCAACGTTCAGTCGGTTTTCTCCACCCTTTTGATTCAGCATCCCAAAGCGGTTATACACCTTGCCTTCCTCGTTTTTCGCATTCCTTGACCGCTTTTAATTCGGAGATAATACAATCCATCATTGGTTTCCCAGCTTTATCAAAGTTATTTTCTCCCCAGTTTTTAATGGCAAGTTCTCTCGTTTCAGGATTGTAGCGAATCAGCTGGTGATGCGTGATGAATCGTTCCATTAATGAATGAATACTTTCAATGGAATAGCCCATATCAAAGGCCATCTGCTTTTTCGTAATCTGATAGATTCCAATTTGAGTACTACACTGATTCGTTAAAAGATATAAATAAAAGTATCTGTCCTCTGGTGTCATTTCCTCCGAAACCATTGGATCCATCCAAAAATCAATACGCACTTTTCTAAACTTTGCCATCTTCAACCATGCCTTTCTTCTAATAAAATTCATTCATATATCATATAGAAAGAAATGAAGAAAAAGGTCATAGGATTTTCACTAGAATGTGAATTTTAAATGACACCTTTTCATCACCATGTCCTTAGCGCGGGGTTTAGGTGTAAGCCCTTACTTCGGTACTTCTACAATATCGAGATTGCCAAGGTAAAGCTAACTGCCAAATTTCAAATTTGAGGGCATTTTGGAGCTTAAACCTCAAAAAACGCCTCCAAATTTGATTTTTGGAGGCGTTTTTTGCAATTTCATTAACTTTTGAGCTTATTTTCAAACGAAACTATTATATTAAATTCCATGTTTGTCCATTTCTTATTATGCTTTTTTAACATATTTTAAATTAAAATCAAAACCTGTGTTCAATTGGAGGCTCTTATGTATAATCAAATTAATATTTTCAACCTGAACGTAAACGGGATGGCACAAAATGCAAGCATTAATATAGGAAAAACCTTACACAATAGCCATACTGCAAACTTAAAATTATTTGGTGCTAATTTTTCAATGGGAAATTTTTCACCTGCTAAATCCATAATTATTACGGTGATTCAAGATTCCAATATAAGTGATCAAGGTCAAAATGAAAATCCATCTTCATCAGACAAAAGTCAATGATGGTTCTAGACCGAGACTTTGTAATAACTCCTTTGCAAATTCCTTATCCTTTGGCGAACAGTGACTATCACTGTTTGCCTGGTGGACTTTCTTCAATGTTAATAGGGAAGAATGTAAAAGAAGCACAGTTCACAATTGAGCCCTGTGCATTTTTCATATCTTTTCGCCATTATTCTATTGAAAAGTACTAGCAAATTCCAGGAAATCTCGTTTTTAAGCGTTTGGTGACAGGAACGCCTATCTCTTTTTCCAGAAGACGTTTCATCATAATAGCGACATGCTTGGCATTATTAAGGAAATCATGCTCCACGAGCGTTTGAATGTACTCACAGTAGGTGCTTTTCAGTCATCTCTAAGGAAAAAACGAGTGGCAGAAATCCTGCCCAACCCGACATTTTTGCAAAATGAAGCATTACGTCGGTTTGACCCATCGATGGTCTGGCAGCGAAAATCGTCATTTTCCCACTCAATAAAAGGACCACTGGCCAAGTAGCATCCCAGTCCATGCAATTGAGTATTCCTTTTAATTTACATTGTTATAGATACAATAGAACAGATGTGTTATAATATATATAGAACAGATTGGAGGGAAAGTACATGATTATTCGAATTGAACCTGATTCCGATATTCCCATTTATCAACAAATCACCAATCAAATAATTGAAGGAATCGCTGGAGGATTGATTCAGCCAGGTAGCTCCCTGCCGTCTGTGAGGGCTTTTGCAGCAGACCTTGGGGTCAACATGCATACAGTCAATAAAAGCTATCATCAATTAGAGAAAAAGGGAATTATCCGCATAGCTCCTAAATCCGGTGCGATGATCTCTTCCCCACAAGATTTCAATGAATCTTCAAGCGAGAGATTAAAGGATGAATTTAAACCACTTATCGCAGAATCTCTTGTTGTAGGAATGTCCAATGCGCAAATTCAGGAACTTGTCACTTCTATTATTGAAGATTTAAAGAAGAGCAATAAAAATCTCAAGTAAAAAGGAGGCGCATTTATATGACTTTGGCCATTTTTCTTATCATTGCAATTATTCTGGTTGGAATTCAAACCGCAGTTCCTTTTTTAGTTAAACGGACCGTTATATTTGGAGTCACAGTCCCCGAAAAATACCTAAAGAACGAAAAGCTTACATCATATAAAAAGGGATATGCACTACTAGTTTCATTTCTTTCATTTCTGGTTTTAGCCGGCTATCTTCTTTGGGCACTATTAAATAAACCTTCTGAAGAACAAACTGTGCTGGTTGGTACGCTTATCCAATTTGGTATCATTCTTTACAGTCTTTCCCTGTATTTTTTCTATCACGGAAAAACGCTTCAATTAAAGAGGAAAAATAACTGGGGAGCGGGTCTAAAACAAGTAAAAGTCACTGATTTATCCGTCCGGAACCAGGATGAAATGCTTCCTTGGTATGTATATTTACTACCAATCGTAATTACTGTCGGGTTCATCGGATACACTATTCTCCAATACGACCTTCTGCCGGAACAGATTCCAACTCACTGGGGAATTAACGGTGAAGCTGATGACTTTACAGAAAAAACGCCCATGTCTGCAATCTTAATGCCGCTAACATTTTTAATTATGCAGTTCATGTTTTTAGCCATTCATAGTGGGACGAAGAAATCCGGGATTAAATTAAGCGCTACTAATACCAGTGCTTCGCGCATGCGCCAGCTCACTTTACGGAAAAATTCAAGCTGGTTTATGTTTATCATTAGTTTCTTGCTGACGGTTATGTTTAGTTTCTTTCAATTAAAAACAATTCACCCTGATTTATTTGATGGAATGACCATTGCAGCAGCACCCATCATTTTCCTTGTCATTACATTAGCCGGAACCATAGTCTTTGCTGTAAAAGTAGGACGATCAGATAAACTCGGCATGGATGAAGCTGAAGAGGGAATAACCGATTTCGACGAAGATGCCAATTGGAAAGGCGGCCTCTTTTATTTCAATCGAAAGGATCCGTCCATCTTTGTTGAAAAAAGATTTGGCGTTGGCTGGACGCTCAATTTTGGCAACCCTCTCGGTTATCTTGTTGTCTTCGTACCGTTGGTAATCATCTTAGTGATTTCTTTTTTGTAGGTACGGTCCATTCAGTGCCTGTCCCCCACTACTCTAGCGCAATAAAGTAGTGGAGGGCAGGCATTTTTTCATTTCGCCACATAATTTTTCATTTGTTTTGACAAAATAACAAATATACTGTAAATTAACATATGTACGAACAATAGGATTTAATTTTACTAGAATATTCGTGTTTGGGAGTGTAATTAATGGATAATGTATTTGATTATGAAGATATTCAACTGATTCCTGCTAAATCTATCGTTAACAGTCGTTCTGAGTGTGATACGAGTGTCACATTTGGTGGACATACATTTAAATTGCCAGTTGTACCTGCAAATATGCAGACGATTATAGATGAAAAGCTTGCGATTTTCTTCGCGGAAAATGGTTACTTCTATATTATGCACCGTTTCCAGCCTGAAAAGCGGATTTCCTTCATCAAAGACATGCAAGGACGTGGACTTATTGCATCTATTAGTGTGGGTGTTAAAGAGGGAGAATACGATTTCATTAACCAGTTGGCCGATGAAAAGCTAACACCTGAATTTATTACCATTGATATCGCCCATGGCCACTCCAACGCAGTGATTAATATGATTAAACATATTAAGAAACTTTTACCGAATAGCTTTGTCATTGCAGGAAATGTCGGAACTCCAGAAGCAGTAAGAGAATTAGAGCATGCCGGTGCAGATGCTACGAAAGTAGGAATTGGACCTGGGAAAGTATGTATTACGAAAATTAAGACTGGATTTGGAACAGGCGGCTGGCAGTTAGCTGCACTAAGATGGTGTGCCAAAGCGGCAAGCAAACCAATTATCGCTGACGGCGGCATCCGTACACATGGTGATATCGCGAAGTCCGTTCGATTTGGAGCATCCATGGTCATGATCGGTTCTTTATTTGCAGGTCATGAAGAATCTCCTGGGGAAACAATTGAAAAGGACGGAAAGTGTGTGAAAGAATACTTCGGCTCCGCTTCGGAATTCCAAAAAGGCGAACGAAAAAATGTTGAAGGTAAAAAAATGTACGTAGAACACAAGGGCCGTTTAATCGATACATTGATCGAAATGGAACAGGATCTTCAGTCTTCTATTTCCTATGCCGGAGGCAACAAGTTAAAAGACATCCGTACGGTTGACTATGTCATCGTGAAGAATTCCATCTTTAATGGTGATAAAGTTTATTAAAAAGTAACTGCCAGTCCCCCACACTTTGTTACCAAATGAGAGGGACTGGCATTTTTGTTATTTTTTAAACTAAAGCTATGAACGAAAAGTACGGCTATACAGGGTGTACTTTTCAATCTTTTCGCGATTTGGTTCATACCCGATACCCGGAAGCCTAGGAATGGTAATCATCCCATCTTCAACGGTTACCTCGGGGTCGATAATATCTTCCTTCCAGTAATGGGCTGAGGCGGCCGTATCACCTGGAAGTGTAAAATTCGACAAGCTTGTGATCGCAATATTATGTGCCCTGCCCACTCCAGACTCTAGCATTCCTCCACACCAGACGGGAATTCCATTTGCCTCGCATAGATCATGGATTCGTTTGGACTCGGTTAAGCCTCCTACACGGCCGATCTTTATGTTAATAATTTTACAACTTCCCAGTTGAATCGCCTTTCTTACATCTTCGACACTATGGATACTTTCATCCAGACAAATCGGAGTCTCAATTTGCGCTTGCAGCTGCGCGTGGTCGATGATATCATCAAAGCCTAATGGCTGCTCAATCATGGTTAAATTGAATTGGTCCATAGCCTTAAGCGTATCGAGATCATCTAGTGTATAAGCGGTATTTGCGTCAGCCATCAATGGAATATCTGGATACCGTTTACGTATCTCTGCTAAAATATTTAAATCCCATCCTGGTTGAATTTTCACCTTAATGCGCTTATATCCCTCTTGCAGACTACCTTCTATCAAACTCAATAGTTCTTCGACCGTATCCTGAATCCCAATACTGACACCAACTTCAATCTTTTCTAACTTTCCTCCAAGAGCGGAAGCAAGACTTACTCCCTGCTGTTTAGCATATGCATCCCAGATCGCCCCTTCCAGAGCAGCCTTCGCCATGTAATTTCCTCGAATATGATGGAACCGTTCGGAAACCTCATCCGGATGAGAAATCGGCTCTTTCAGAAGAAGGGGAATCAAAAAATCTTCCATCATATGCCAATTGGTTTTGACGGTCTCTTCCTTATAGGTGGCATCTATCGCAGCAACGGATTCTGCCCATCCCGTAATGCCATCCTTTGTTAGGACCTCCACTAAAATAAAATCTTTATCATATTCCGTTCCAACCGCTGTTGTAAAAGGGTGTAAAAGATCCATTTTCATATGTCGTAATACGATTCGTTGAATTTCCATTCTATCTATCCCTCACTCCGTTTTAAGTATGTTTCTTCGTTAATACATAGTGATGGAGGTAAGGAAGATTACTCTTTCGTAATGCCGTAACCGTCCATCCTCTGCTTAAATAATAGCTAAAAACCTCGCGCGTTTTCAGTCGCCAATCCAATGCAGTTTCTAAATCATTCGCTTTAATGGTTTGGAATTGATTCGGAACAGGTACATACAGGACATTCACATTCCATTCGTGATCAAGTAGCACTGCTTTTGGAATCGGGAAGCCCTGAGCATCCACTTCCACTTGAATCAAAAGGTGCACTTCTTCGACTTTAGCAGAATCTTCCGATGGCTTCGACGTTTCCCCAGTTATGTCCCATTCCACTAAAAAACGATCAGATGGTAAGCCTGCATTAAGAATATCAGGCATTTCACCGTAACAATTTTCAATATACTGCGTACAAACTCCACCTAATTTGCTCAAATTAAGATATCCATTAACCGTTTCTAGTGGATCATATGTCCACACGATTAATCGGTAGCCCTTTTGAAGAGCTTCTTCTCGCTGCCTTAATTTTAATTTTTCACCGATGCCCATTTTTTGAAAATCTGGGTGAATTCCCATACTGTGTGAGCAAAGATAGATAGTTGTCCCATCAAATCCAGGAAAACTATATTGAAATCCAATTAATCGTGCTCCAGAAAAAGCGCCAATTACCAGCCCGCCATTTTTTACAACGGCAATGCTATGATTCACTGGGACCGGATCTTCATCCGCCCAAATAAGACTTTCTAAATCTCTCACGGCTGTCAATTCCTCTGCCGAATGTAACATACGTATCGTAATCGGTTCTAATATATTCATCTTAAGTAACGATCCTCCTGAAAATTGTTTAGATGACACTTTTTAGAAAACTTTTTAAACGATCACTATTTGGATTGCTGAATAGTTGAAGTGGCGGTCCTTGTTCCTCGATGACACCGTCACACATATAAATCACTCGATCAGCTACTTCTCTAGCAAACTTCATCTCGTGTGTTACGATCAGCATCGTCATTCCTTCTTCAGCTAACCCCTTCATCACATTGAGAACCTCACTAACTAGTTCTGGGTCTAACGCAGAAGTCGGTTCATCAAAGAGCATAATTTTCGGATTCATCGCCATCGCCCTTGCAATTGCGACCCGTTGCTGCTGACCTCCGGAAAGCTTCCTAGGGTATACATCCTTTTTATCTTTAAGACCGACTCTTTCGAGGAGGATTAAAGCCTGTTCTATGGCTTCTGTTTTAGACTTCTTTAACGCCTGAATTGGCGCCTCTATAATATTTTGTAAGACGGTAAGGTGCGGGAATAGGTTAAATTGTTGAAATACCATTCCCACTTCTCGTCTAATTTGTTGAATACTTCGCGGTGAATAGTTTAATTCCATTCCATCAATCGTAATTCGACCAGAAGACAGGGTCTCAAGCCCGTTCAGACAGCGGAGGAGCGTACTTTTACCCGAGCCGCTTGACCCAATCAGAGCAACAACCTCGCCAGGATACACTTGTAAATTAATCCCTTTTAAAACTTCCAGCTGATGGAAACTTTTATGAACTTTTTCAATTTCAATAATAGGATGAAGATGATCTTTCACATGATTTGACACATTAGGTCCTCCTTGACTATCGTTCGCTGATCGACAACTTAAATTCTACTTTTCTTAAGAAAAACGAGAATATCGTGGTCATCACTAAGTAAAGAACGGCAGCTGTAATATAGAATTCAATAAATGCATAATTCGTTGATGCAAATCTTTGTGAAGTCATCATCAATTCTGATACGGTAACAAGCGACGCAAGCGATGAATCTTTTAATAATGTGATAGATTCATTGCCTATCGCAGGGATGCTTACTCTTAGCGCCTGCGGGAGAATAATTCTTCTCATAATTGTGGGATAACTCAGTCCAAGTGACTGAGCTGCTTCCATCTGCCCTTTTGGGATGGACAAGATCCCTCCTCTTAAAATTTCAGCAATATAGGCACCGGCATTTATTCCTAACGCCAGCACTGACGCGGTAAAGGGATCTAGTTCAATCCCGATTTGCGGAAGGCCGAAGTAAACAAGAAATAGTTGCACCAACAGCGGGGTCCCCCTCAGGACCCAAATATAAAAGTCGGCGAACAATGACAAAATCTTAAACTTTGAAATCTTCAGGATTACAATAATAATTCCCATCACTAACCCAAGGATTAAGGAAAGAATCGAGATTTCAAGGGTCAGGATCGATGCCTTGAGTAAAAATGGAATGTATTCAGTTACTAGAGAAAAATCTAACATATCTTTAGCTCCTTATCGGATGTCTTTTCCAAACCATTTTTTACTAATTTCTTCATATTTACCGTCTTTTTGCATTTCAGAGATCACCTTATTGATTTCTTTACGGAAATCATTGTCTTCTTTGCGGATGGTCATGCCCGCTAATTCAGTATTTAATAGTCCGCCAATTGCTACTAAACTATAATTCTGATCGAGGATAATTTTGGCACCGACACCTTGGTCTGTTGAAACACCATCAAGACGTCCATTTACTAAATCTTCAAAAGCAAGAAAATCATTCTTATACAGTTTCACATCGGCCCCAAGCTTGGTGACCTCTTCTGCTGCTGTAGTTGAGATCGTTACCCCAATCTTTTTCCCTTTCATGTCTTTTGGGTCTTTTATCGAAGAATCTTTTGGAACAAACAACTGATTACCAGTGGTAAAATATGGGTCGCTAAACGATACTTTCTTCTTTCTTTCCTCGGTAATCGCCATATCGGAAATGATAATATCAAACTTTTTGCCGGTTAATGCAGGGATCATACTATCCCAGGGGTTTGATACTAAAACCGCTTTCACACCAAGTCTTTTTGCCACTTCTTGAGCAATATCCACGTCAAATCCTTCTAACTCATTGCTTTTATTAATGTAGTTATATGGAGGGTACGCTCCCTCAAGGGCAATCTTTATTTCTCCCTTATCCTTAATCGACTGAAGTGTATCCCCTTTTGCTGAACCACTAACATCCTTGCTCCCACCACACGCAGCCATGATCAGGACAAGACACGCTATACACAAACCAACCATAAACTTTTTCATCATAATCCCCCATCACCATTTATTTTTATGATTATTTGATGCAGCCTTATAAACTAGATTTGATAATATTTTTGTTCCATAGAGGAGCGCTTCTTGATTAAATTCCATCTCCGGATGATGAAGACCAGGACGCAAGTCACAGCCAAGTCCAATCATGGTCGCCTTTATTTCAGGATTTTGAAGGGTATAGAAATGAAAATCTTCACCTCCTTGTGAAATACAGTTATCCACCACATTTTCTTCTCCCATGACAAAGGCCGCAGCCTCCTTTGCCATCTTAATCGCTTCTTTATTTAATCTTGCGGCTGGAACAAATTCTTCCACGGAGGCGCTTATTCTTGTCCCAGTAAGAGCACCTACTTTCTCTAGCAGATCTAATGTTCTGGACTGCAGCTCTTCCATCGCTTCATTTGTTGCTGCTCGTAAATCTAATATAAAATTTGCCGTTTCAGGAATGACATTGGAGGAATTTCCCCCAGCATGTAAGCCCGTCATTTTTATCGAAAAAGAATCAGGGCTTCTTAGTCGAATGTTTTGCAAGGCTTGGATTACGTAAGATGCGGCTTCGATCGAATTATTACCATCTTGGGGCCGCGATGCATGGGCTTGTTTCCCCTTAATGACTCCATAAATGGTGGCACAGGAACTATGCACGATGGCAGGAGCGGCTTTCCCCATCGGAACTTCCATCCAGGGTCGAAGATGTACACCAAATAAGTAGTGGACACCTTCCAATGCTCCATCTTGGATCATTTGTAGTGCACCTTCGCCTTTCTCCTCTGCTGGTTGGAAAATGAAACGAACCGGCTTTAATCGAGCTGGTTTACAAGCCGCAAAAGCCAAGGCAGTATGTAGTACCATCGTGCTGTGAGCATCGTGCCCACAGGAATGATTGGGTTGGACCTTTCCTTTCACTTCTTGTAATAGGGCATCCAAATCCGCGCGTAAAGCAATGATTTCGTCGCCTTCACCTGGTATATCGGCAATAATTCCATAATGACCAGCGAAGGTCTTAAATGATATCCCCGCTCTTGCTAACTCTTCCTGAATATATTGGGAAGTCTTTTGTTCTTGCCAGCTAGGTTCAGCCAATTGGTGCAGGTCAGCATAAGTCTTTAAAATGGTTTGCTCCTGCTCATTTATGTAATGAATAAGCTGCCTCATGAAATTTCCCCTTTCCTCACAAGTGTTCATTCAATAAAAACATGGTAATTCGTGTACAGCTCTTCTAATTTCTGCTGCCGAGCTTGAATCCGATGAGAATCTTTCACCTTCATCCCGGCAATGATGAAATCCAACAATATGATGGCTGGTGTGATGGAATGGGCGGCCGACTCTGAATCTTCCTCCGTGGTTAATGTAAGGTCAGCGATTCGACCAATCGGAGACAATAAACGATCTGTCACGCAAATTAATGGTATCCCCTGTTTTTTGGCACACTCTGCAATATGAAGGGTTTCCTTCGAATAGCGCGGAAACGAGATGATAAATAAAACAGAACGGTCACTTAAATCGCCCAACCGCTCGTAGATTTCTCCAGTTGATGGGCAGAGTGTGACTTGATCCCGAAGAGAATGGAGCTGGAATGAAAACCAGTGTGCCGGTGCATAGGATGCACCCATTCCCAAAATGAAGATTCGATCGGCATTGATTAATTCATTAACAACCTTCCATAGTTCTGTTTCATTCAGTTGATGATTGGTTTGCCGCTGGGACAGAATTTCCTTTTCCAGAATCTCTGTAAAGAGAGACGTGTGCTCTTCCTCTTTCCTTTCTACTTGCGCATCTGAACTAAATGGATGCAAACTTTTGTTTACGATCTGCTGTTGAATGTAATTCTGCATTTCACTGAAACCATTAAATCCTAATGCGTAGGATAGACGAATGACGGTCGTTTCACTAACTTCTACCTTTCGTCCAATCATCATCGCTGTGCTAAAAGCGGATTCATCCAGTTTCTCTATCAAATGTTTGGCAACTTTCTTTTGCCCAGGTGACAAGGTATCATATTTTTCTTTAATAATCGTTTCAAAACTTTTCATACGGCCCTCCATATTGTGCAGTTAATACTTCATTTTTTATAAATGTTGCAGTAACTGCTTTATTGTTTTTTATTATACTTCATTTCTTGAATATTTAGAAATATTTTTTTATTAAATATTGCTTTTTTTTAGCATGTTCGGAAAATCCGGGTCAGTCCCCCGTCAAGTTAAAGCATTAACATACTGAGGGACTGACCCCAAAGTTAATGGAATACAAAAAACCCCGATTCTTTATTATAAGTAGGATCGAGGTTCTAATATATTGAAAATAGGTTATTATGGAGGATTCTTTATGGAGAGTTTTAGCTATTTTTCAACTTGTGAATTTCCCTGGAGTGTTCGGAAATCATCCGGTCATAATATTCAAGGTCATATTTTGTGGCCATAGAATTTTTGATTTCTTTCACATCATCTATAACAATGTTTACTTTCGTTTCCATTGCATCCATTCTTTCGTTTGTTTCGGAAATCTTTACATTCGTGGCTGCTACTGTATTTATTAATTGATGTAATAAATCACCTTGTCTTTTTTGTTCAGTAGTTAATCTGTGGTCCATGTCAGTGATTCTTTGATCCATGCTAGTGATTCTTTGATCCATGTCAGTGATTCTTTGGTCCATGCCAGTTATTCTATGATCCATGTCAGTGATTCTTTGGTCTATCGTGTTTACCTTTTGGTCCAAGGTATCAAGTTTGTCCAATATCAACATGAGTGTTTTTTCCATCCTTCTCACCTCCCTATTTTTATTGCTTTTATTATAGCAGGTTTATGTAGATATTTGTCGAGGGGTCTCAAATTGCTGTTCTACATGGAAAGGAAACATATAGCGTGTAGATCAAAAAAAGGTGCCTGACACCATTCATAAGATTGGATGGTGTCAGGCACTCTTTTAATTTTTCCTATACTACTTTTTGATGCTATTTTTTAAAAGCTGCATCAAGGTACTCTTTATGAATCTGATCTTTATAATTAAATGCTTTCTGGATGTAGCCTGCATCGGCTAATGTGTCGATGGAATCTTGCTGTGCGTTAATAGACTCTTTTGTAAATAGGATATTAGGTTTTTCCGCTGTGATGATTTTCTTAATGAGATCAGCTGGAAGTTTAGTTGCACGTGAGTATATTTCAGATGCTTCATCTGGATTTTCAATTTGCCAATCGGCTGCTTTTTTGTACACTCTTAAATAGGCCTGAACAATTTCAGGATGTTCTTTTGCAAAGCCTGACCTGGCAATAATAGCGCCAGGAGCAAATATTTTTTTGTTTACATCTAAAGTTAATGCAATCCCTTTTTCAACATTATTTAGGTAATAAGGATTCCACGCAGACCATGCGTCTAATTTTTTGGATTCAAAGGCCGCTTGTGCATCATCGGGTTGAAGATTGATGAGTTTCACATCATCTGTCGTTAAACCATTTGCTTTCAAAGCTTTAATTAGATACACATGTGCCGTTGTCCCAAGAGGAACACCCACTGTTCTGCCTTTTAATTCTTTAATCGTCTTTATATCCCCATTTTTTTGTACTAAAATCCGAACATTCGATTCACCTGTACCGGTTTGGGCAATCACTTCAAATGGCAGTTTTTTATCTAAACCTGCGATTAACGCACCATCTCCTAAAAACGATAAATCAACACGATTGGAAGCAAGTGATTCTAAAAGCGGGGGTCCGCTTGTGAATTCACTCCATTTTACATCGGCATTCAGTGCCTTAAACTCTTCTTCGAACCAGCCCTTTTCTCGAGCAATGACTAGAGGACCCATTTTTCCATTTAATGCAATATTCACTTTAACTGGAGCACCTTTGGCATCCGTTTTTTCTGTGGATGAATTGCATCCTGCTAATAAAAAGATCATGGAAATGACCAATAATAATCCTAATAAGTGCTTACGATATTTCTCCATATTTAAACCTCCTCGTATCACATGGCTTCACCCGCTGCATGTGTGTATCCTGATTATGAAAAAAAGAGGTTCGCAATGAGCGTGATCTCCTTTTCGGAACCTCTATTTATTCAATGAGTTAGATTTTATTTCTTCACTAGTAATTGGCTAACTTCATTTTCTTGATTAACAGGTACGTCTTTTCCGACGGTTACACGCCGCACCACCCGATGACGATCTCCGTAGTCTGCTACCGCATAATGCTGCGTGGCCAAGTTATCCCAAATAGCCACATCCCCTTCCGTCCATTTCCAGCGTACGGTATTTTCTAAACGAGTCACGTACGAATCAAAGATACTCAACAATCGTTCAGATTCACTTGTTGTAAAGCCTTCTAACCGTCCCGCAAATCCTCCTAATAACAAATGTTTTTTACCGGTTTCGGCGTGAACATGTACCACTGGATGTCTCGTTTTAAAAACCGTTGATTCAAAAACATCACGATATTTTTTTGTTACCTCATTAACATCAATATCACTTCGTTTATACTGCGCATAATCAAATTCATTGGAATGAATTCCCCATAACTTATCAGCTAATTTTTTTAAGCCATCCGGAAGGTCTTCATACGCTGTATTGGTGTTTGCCCAAACTGTATCACCGCCAACTTCCGGAATCGTTACCCCTCTTAATACGGAGTATTTCGGAACTTCAGGAACAAACGTAACATCCGTATGCCAATGATTCGCTTTTGCACCTACCGCAGAGTCCAATTCAAAAATATAGTTTGTATTATTTTTTACCGGTACGGTTGGATGTGCATATGGTTCGCCTAATAATGATGCAAATGCTTCTTGGCTCGCATCCGTTAAATGATTTTGGCCCTTAAAAAACACTACCTTGTACTCGTTTAGTGCTTGTTTAATTTCATGTAAAATACTTGGTTCTAAATCCCCGCTTAATTGAACACCTTGAATTTCTGCACCAATTCTTCCTGCTTGCGGCACCACTTTTAATTGTTTTGTTTGAAAAGCTGTCATTTTCAAATTCCTCCTCATTATCATGTTTTAATTTTTTTCAACCACTACGTAAATCTCTCTCTTGATCCGCCTCCTAACTTTTTATTTCCCACTTAACCTAGATAAATAGTTGGTTTAATAACCAAAAAACAAAAAGAGATCTAACAAAGTGAGCCTGGAGGCTTCTCTTTGTTAAATCTCTAGTCGTCTAGTGGATTCTTATCACTATTTTTAATTGGTCTATATTGGAAAGTGGTTTGGTTATGAATGCATCTTAACAGGGTTTGAAATAGTCTGTCAATTATTTTTTAAGTAATCCTATAAATTTAGTTGGATTTAAAGTATTGATTATTCATAATCGCCATGGTAAGTTATTATCAATTAATTCATTCGAATGAATCGACTAGTCTACTGGAGATTCGGTGAAAAGACACATTTGTCTTTTCGCTGAATCTCTTTTTTTATTTTTGGCTGTGTTAGAGGTTAATGTTGATTTTGGCACTCTGTTGATTGGAGTGGAAGGCACGAAGACTCCTGCGGGAGTACGGGGCAGGGGAGACCCCGCAGGAGCAAAGCGACGAGGAGGCTCCCCGGCACGCCCGCGGAAAGCGAAGTGCCTGGAACGGAAATCAACAGACAAGTTTAACACAGCATTATTTTTAGAAAGGATGAAGAACATTATGGTATCCACAGTGAAAATTAATCATGTAAGAAAAACGTTTAACAGTGACAATGAAAGAATTAAAGTTTTAGAGGATTTCAATCTTTCCGTAAAATATGGTGAGTTTATGACCATTATTGGTCCCAGCGGTTGCGGAAAAAGTACATTATTAAAATTAATTGCCGGACTTGATTTAGATTTTGAAGGCGAAATTGCGATAGCTGATAAGGCAGTGAATGGACCCTCTAAGGATCGCGGTTTTATTTTTCAAGAGCATCGTTTGTTTCCCTGGTTAAACGTAGAAAACAATATTTCAGGTAACTTGTCATTAAAAGATCCAGAAATACGTTCAAAAGTCGACCATTTAATTTCACTTGTAAAACTTAAAGGATTTGAAAAAGCCTATCCGCGTCAATTATCAGGGGGGATGTCACAACGTGTAGCAATTGCTAGGGCCTTGCTGCGGAATCCTGAAGTGTTATTGCTAGATGAACCATTTGGTGCATTAGATGCATTTACTCGCAATCATCTCCAAGAAGCTTTACTTGAAATATGGGAGGAAAATCAGACGACTATGATGCTTGTCACCCACGATATTGATGAGGCGATCTTTTTGTCCTCTAAAGTCGTCGTCATGGATGCAAAGCCAGGGCGAATAAAGGGGATTGTCCCTATTGATTTGCCTTATCCAAGAACAAGGATTAGTAAAGCATTTCAAGAATACCGAACCGTTATCTTGAAACTTCTTGATCACCAAGTTAACGAAATAGAAGATTGGAGCATTTAACTAAAAATAGAAAGGATGATGTACATGTCTACACAAACAATCGCTCAGAACAAAGCCATTTCAATTAAGAAGAAGAAGTCACCATTAACTAAAAGCTACTCTATATGGCGAGGATTTACTCTGCCTGTTGTCGTATTGTTTTTATGGCAATTGTTAAGTTCACTCGGTATCTTGTCCGAACAATTATTTTCTTCACCATTGCTAATTGTCACCCGCTTCATTGAGCTAGTCCAGTCAGGAGAGATGGCTAAACATTTGCAAATTAGTTTATTTCGAGCATTTCTCGGCTTTGCTATCGGCGGTTTTCTCGGATTATTAATAGGTGTCATTGTTGGCATGAACAAAAGGGCGGAGGAATATTTAAACCCTAGTATCCAAATGCTCCGAACTGTCCCACTGCTTGTGATTACACCGCTATTTATCATGTGGTTAGGGTTTGGTGAATTATCGAAAATATTACTCATTGCTTTAGGTGCTTTTTTCCCTTTATATTTACAAACCTTTTTAGGCATTCGAAATGTAGATAAAAAACTTTACGATGTTGCTCAAATATTAGAGTACAGCCGAATAGAGCAAATCACTAAGTTAATGATTCCAGCTTCTTTACCTAATATTTTACTAGGTATACGCTTAGCTCTAAGCGCTGCCTGGATGTGCTTAGTTGTCGCAGAGTTATTGGGCGCAGATAGAGGTGTGGGCTTCATGATCCAAGATGCCCGTTCATTTATGCAGACAGACACTGTCTTTGTAGGCATTATCATCTTTGCCCTTGCTGGTAAAATATCCGACTCGATCGTCCGCTTTTTAGAAAATCGTTTACTTAAATGGCAAGATAGTTTTAAAGCTTAACCCAATATTAAAGAATCCACATTCAAACCCTTAACTAAGAAAAGTCGGCTAAGCCTCCAAATTACTACAACATTTAAAGACTACTTCCTTATTATATGGGAAGTAGTCTTTTCTGTAGAAAAAACTATATTAACTGATATTGTTGGCCTTTTTTCTTTTTATAATCATGATACTTATAAGATAAAGATCAATTAATTACGAAAAAACCGCATAAATGAAAAAATCACTGTGCGGTTTGATATATATTCGATAGGTATTAATTCGCCTTTTTCTCCTCAATTCCAGAAATCCCCCATACCTTTCGAAGTTCTGTAGGGATAAGAAACGGTGTATATTCATAATCAGTCACAGCAAGTGTCTGGCGTTCCAACAGCGCCAAACCCAGACGATTGATTATGCAGCCGAAGAATCCTGTATGATCGGAATCAAGAAATAATCCCATTAGTTCCTTGTGTTTCATTAACTTTTTCCAACTCGATTGAGGAATTTCCATCCAATCAGAGATCTCGTCTCCCACCATTTCTCGAATCAATGCGGGTATGACATTATCAAAAAACTCACCTGGTATAAGACCGGCATGATATTCAAGCAAAGCGCGAGTCATTTGTACCCCCTCGGGAGAAGGACCGTGATGCCACCTTTCAATCGACCTTTTAATTATTTCTGCCTCTTTCATGTTTTTCGGAAGAATACCCTTCCTGATACCCAACATTTCCCCGACAATTCTCCAAAAATACAGATAATCTTCAGCCTGGCGATCTGTAACCTCCATACCCAAACGTCGAAGTCCATCGATAATGACACTAGAGAAAGTTAATAAAGTACCTAACAAATCCTCCTGGCATATAGGAACACCAAGTTCCCCTTCGTTCCATCGACCAGTTCCTCTAATCAAGTGGCGGATGGCCGAATGCATTAATCGAACCTTTTGAACTGCTTTTATCCCTTTTCCCCCTGGTTCAAGACCGCCCGGCGCCATGACAAGCAGAACAAATTGTCCCGTTTCAGATATTCTGCGATTAGCATCCTGCCCTAAGCGATAACTGAACGTGAGAGCCTTTACACCTTTATGTGCAGTATAGCAGTACACAAGTGAGCTTGTTCCTAATAGTAAGGTTATGGCAATCCCATGCTCCTTAAAAAAATCTGTTGCGCTTCGAATCCGGTCCCACTCAATATCTATTGGACAATTAGCGGTTTCTTTCAACCAATATTCGATATTATCAGGCAGTGCCTCAGTATATGTTTGCTTATTGTTAATTAGTTTTTTTAGCAATTCATTTACTGCTCCAACTTGACCGGTCCGGAAAATTTCTCCCACAATCTTATCTAAAATTGGGTCTCCTTCCATCCGTAACTGATCCATAATCTCGTCTGTATATTGCATCAAATTCTCCCCTTACTCACATTTGTTGAAGAAATATATAATTCCGTAATTCATCCTAAGATTTACTATTCAATAAAGGAGAAATACTTAATTCAAAGGCAATTCAAACCAAAAGTGTGTATATCCTTCTTCAGGACTTTCTACACCGATTCTCCCATCGTGACGGAGAATGATTTCACGTGCAATGGATAATCCTAGACCACTCCCGCCCATTCGACTTGTTCTCGCGGTATCGGAACGATAGAATCGATCAAATATCCGTTCTCTTTCTTCAGAAGGTATACCAGATCCACGATCAGCTACTTCCACACGAACCCAATTGCTTTTAGGAAACACACGAACCCTGATCCAATTTCCACTTGCTCCATACTTAAGAGCATTTTCTAAAAAATTGCTGATCACTCGTTCTATCTTACCAGGAGTGATGCTTACCCAATACTCCTCATCCGGCACATCGATATCTAGCTCAACACCTGCCGTCTCTAATTTAGGAAAGACTGCCACTACTTCCCGTCGAACTAATTCCGTTAGATTCAAACGAACTCGTTCCCATTCTTCTTGATGTGCGTCTAATGAGGCAAGTTCGAATAGATCGTCAATCAATCCTTTCAGTAGTAATCCTTTATTATGAATAACGGAAAGCGATTGTTGCGGATTCTCTGTAATTCCATTTTCTAATGCTTCCGCATGGGCAAGAACTGCGGTAAGTGGTGTACGAAGGTCATGAGAAGCAGCTGCAACCATATACCGACGAGCTTTATCCAGCTCTTCAATCTTTCTATTCGCTACTTGAAGATTATCTGCCATTACGTTTATATCCCTACCAAGGGTACCAATTTCATCCCCTCTATTAAAGAAATCGACCCGTGCGCTTAGATTTCCATGCGCAAATTGTTCTACAATGCTCGACAGCTTCAATATCGGATTAACCAAAATCCTGCCGTAAACGGAAAGAAGGATAAAACCAATCAGTATTATCGTTATAAGTAGACTTATCACCCAAAAAAGAGTGCCCGGCGGAGAGGTTATGTGATCAACGTTAGGGATTGAACTGGAAGGGATTGTTATAATATATAACCCCCAAATCTGTCCATCTTTTTTAATTTCGACCACATAAGGTAACTTATCTACATACTTCACTTCCCAAAGTTGTTTTGAATAAAGGTATAGATAATTCACTGCTTCTTGCAAAGGAATCGACTCTTCTTTGTTTTTATTAAATCCCGGACCAGAATCAGCGAGAACGGAGCCATTCATTTTAATTACTTGGATTCGTTCCCCAGGATAAAGTTTTTTGGGCATATAGATATCTTGAATACTAGTTTCATTGTTATCGTGTATAGCCTTTTCAATTTTTTCTACTCTTTCCATAGATGAATTTTTCAAGTCAGAAAGGAGATTATATGCCATCGATGGACCACGATAATAAGAATAAAGGATACTAAACAAAATGAAAAAGACGGATGCCAATGTAACCGCAGCGATATAAACGAAAACCATCTTAACTTTTAGTTTTTTAAGCATATAGATATCTCCTATTTTTGAAGATTAACGGTTTAATAAAAATATAGGTCAATATAAATGGATAATTGTTAACATTTTCCTAGTTTTCTTGTAAAATATATACATTGGCCAACAAACGATTAGTTCTTAAATATCATAATGGGGGTATCATATGGTTTCTTTAAACCGACTAGTTATTTGTCTCATCCTGCTATTAAGCATGATTGCAAGTCCAGCGTTTGCTGCGGATAATCCAAGTGAGATTAATCAAATCAAGGCTTTAATGTTCTCCTCACCGACTTTTAAGGAAGGCGAAAAGGCGTTAAGCGAATCTGGTTACGAAATTGATCGATCCAAATGTGTTATTATCGATTTAGGAAACCGGAGTTATCAGGTTTACCTTACATATAAGGGATCAGAAAGTGAATACGATATTGAGTTTCAAATGAACTTACCGGAAGGGAAAGTATCGCATCGAAAACCCGATGACGACCAGTGGTCTTGGCCATGGCTCCCTATTTTCTGGTAAAATAAACTTTAAGGTATGCCATGGGCATACCTTTTTTACTTTTTCCTTTCATAACATATACCATCATTACACCTCCTTTAGGTTAATAATAAGGAGACAATCTTACATAAACCTAAATAGAAGCTTACAAGTTTAAGTGACCTCCTTTAGGCATCCTTTGCAAAGCGGTACCCAAGACCACGTACGGTTATAATATAACGAGGTTTGGACGGGTCTATTTCAATTTTCTCGCGAAGTCTGCGTATATGGACCATTACTGTATTATCATCGGTGGTATAGTAGCCATCACTCCAAACGTTGCTGAAAATTTGTTCCTTTGTAAATACTTGCCCTGGGCGAGATAGGAGGAACCGGAGTAATTCATACTCTTTAGCCGATAACGTTATTTCATGTTCTTCCCTTCGAACCACACATGCCCCAAGATCGATTTCTAAATCGGAGAACCTTAAAACATCCGTTTCATGATTGCTCTGGTTTCCTTTTAATTCACGATAACGTCTCAGATGCGCCTTCACTCTTGCGGTTAGCGCTAACCCTGAAAATGGCTTAGTTATGTAATCATCTGCCCCAAGTCCAAGCCCCAAAACTTGATCCACTTCTTCTCCACGAGCTGTAAGGAAAATGATCGGTACATCAATACTCATCGTACGCAGCTTCATACATATTTCAAACCCATCCAATCCTGGAAGCATCACATCAAGTAATAGTAGGTCCCATTCACCAGTAGATGCAACCGTTACAGCATCAATTCCATTATCAACCCGTTCTATTTGAAATCCCTCTTTCTTAAGATACGTCCCTATAATACTTGCGATCGCATCATCATCCTCAATTATTAACACTCTTCCATCCATAAACTTACTCCTCTCTTTATAAACATCCTTTATTGATTCCATATCCAACCGATTATCCCTGCCAGCAAAGTTAAGATTTAGTAAAGTTTGTAAGATTATTGTTTCTCATTTTTAAGATACCGTTTATAAACATGTAAGGTTCAAACCTTACGATAATAATCAAGCAAGGCAACAAAGAACAAAAGAAACAGGAAATGTAATGACACTTATAGTGGATTTTAGAAAAGAAGGTGGAAAAGTTGATTCGTGAATTGTTTATTGGTATGGGGAAAGAAAGAAATTATAACGTTCTGCCAGAAGTGTCCCTTGTTAGAGAAAACCAGGACACATACTATATCGGCTCGGCGGTAATGGCACACATGCATTTGTTTGAAAAAAAACAACATACTCCTGCATCTTATGTTGCCGCCCAAAGAATATTTTCGAGCAAAAGGCTGCAGGAGATTGGCAAGTATCCCTTAGCTACATCATTTGAGGTCATGTTATCAATGTTTCGGTTCGGTGATACTGACGGTCGAGAAGCTTTACGATTTGCTATAGATTTTGTCTGCAAAGCCATTAACGGCGACCCAGGCAAACTGATCTTCCTCGCACCGTATGAACTTGGATTACGCAATGATGTTCTTTCACTAGGTATTTCTTCGAATCGTGTGATTAGTTGGAATCAAAGTTTGGAAACCAGTTTAGGAGATGGCAGGCCTACTGGCTATTATGTCAAAATGTTCTACCCCTACCGGCACGGCATTATTCCTATTGGTTCAATTGGTTTTATAGAATCAAACGGTAAACTATCCGTAGATAGTGCTTTTTTTATGGAGCGGCTGTCCTTTGTAAGAGAAGGTCTTCCTACATTTTATCAGGACCGATACTTTGCTCCTTTGATGAATATGGTTAACAACCATGAGTTTTTTGCAAATTTGTCTTTTTACGAAAAGAATTTATGGATCAATCATATAAGATCGATCGTTGCGTTATTAGTAGATGGGGCCACTTTTGATTCCAAAGGTGCTGGTCATGCCTTGAAAAAAATGGTGCGCCAGCTTGCTGTAACAATTTTGGGTAAAAAATTTCCATACGAATTAGGAGAAAAATTGATCATAGCTGCCAATCAATGCCTGTTTCACTTAGGTTATTTAAATAAAATTGAATACCAAAAACTACGTGATACATTGATTGCTAAAATTGATACTGCCTCTAATCAAATTTTAAAAGGTAAAAAAGCATTTATTAAAGCTTTACGCTCCAATCAAAACAATATGTCTATGGAAGAATTACAAAAGTGGGATTCTGAACGAGGTCTAAAACTCGAATGGTTGGAAAAATTTGCTATACAAGAAGGGGTTTCTTTGTTATGCCCGCAAAAGATAAAAAAACATCAATTTAGAAATGAGTGTTACTCTTTCTCAGAAACGGACCGGATTAAGGACCCTATACAGTTTATTAAAGATTCTGAAAACCAAAAAATGAAGGGAGTATTGATTAAACATGGGTAAACACATTTTAGTAATTGGCGGATTTAGTATTATGCACAAACGGTTAAAAAAATTGGGGGCAAAAATAACACTGATCAACTTAGCTTCCGAAATTAAATCTAATGAGAATGAAACCTACCACCGTGTCATTGGTGTACCAAAAGATAAGAGCATGATTGAGTGGAAGGAGATAGCTGCCTTCTTCCATAACATTGACCCTTTTGATGGCATAGCATGCTTTCATGAAATGGATCAAGAAAAGGCAGCTTATGTTGCGCAAGAGCTACAATTATTTTATTTAGAACCAAAGGTTATCGAGAGAACCCGCAACAAAATCTTAATGAGGTCCGTTCTAAAAGAATATGGTGTGGACAAAACAAAAAATGCCATCGTTAACACAACTGATGAGATTTCTAGTTTCGCCCAAGAGCATGGGTATCCTATTATTCTTAAACCAGTAGATGGCTGGGGAAGTATTGGTGTAGCTAAAATAGAAAATGCGGAGGAATTAGAACATGCGTTAGGCTGGTATCAAACCGCTGATTTTGGTTCTGGCATGATTGTTGAAGAATACTTAGCTGGAAAAGAATTTAGTGTTGAAGCCTTTTCAGAGAACGGAATTCATAAGATCATGTGTATCACTGAAAAATTTAAAGAGGAACAACATTTCGTAGAAGTCGGTCATCGACTTCCATATCAAGGGGTGTATTCTGATTATGAACGCTCCATACATGAATTTGTTCAACACGCCCTCACCTCTATCGGAATTACGCATGGCCCAAGCCACACTGAAATCATTTTGACAATAGATGGTCCTAAAATCATAGAAACACATACCCGCTTAGGTGGTGACTATATTCCAGAGTTAATCAATATGGCAAGTGGTATAGATTTACTAGATTTATGGGCAAAACAAGCGATGGGTGAAAGCATTATAAACGAAATTCCACAAACACCAAACATGAAAAAATCAGCCGCTATATGGTATGAAACGCCTTCTACAACTGGGCTGGTGAAAGAAATAATAGGTGAAGAAGAAGCTAAATCGACAGTAGGAGTTGCAAGAGTGGAAATCTTGCAAAAACAAGGAAATAAGATTACTGGTATGAAAGACTCCTTCTCCCGTTCCGCTTGCGTACTGGCCACAGGAGACAACACAGATCTCGCCATGAGTAATGCCCAGCTTGCACTTAGCAAGATCCAATTTGTCATAGAAGATGAGCAAAGTGAAGAGGTAATCGTATGCTCCAGTTAATAAAGTTCAGGCCTTTCTTTCTCTATCTATTCAGTCATACTCTTTCTAACATTGGTTTGGGAATTCACTTATTCACCATGTCTTGGTTAGTACTGGACCTGACGGAATCAACGTCTTCCTTGGGGTGGTTATTCTCCTTGTCAACCTTACCAGTCATTATCCTCTCACCCTTCATTGGGGTGTTAATAGATAATTGGGATAGAAGATTGATAGTAGTCGTCATTCAACTCTTAAAAGGGATTCTATTGCTTACTGTTCCGATTCTTTTACTGACAGGGACCTTTCATCTCTCCGTCCTATATGGCATTTCGCTGCTAATGTCCATAGCAGACCGCTTATATTATCCTGCCTCAAAAGGGCTCATGAGGGAAATGTTAACCAAAGATCAATTACTGTCGGCAAACTCCATGGCCGGTGTAGCTATGCAATTAGGAATGCTGATTGGGTCGGTTATTGCCGGGTTTTTGCTTCACTTAATCGGGGGAGCCAATACCATTCTAGCTAACTCCATACTTGCATTTGCTTCTAGTTTTATTATCTTCTTTACGCGAAAAGGGATTGTTAATCCTAAATCAAAAATTGGAAAAGGATATGACTCATTTTTCGGTGAATTAAAGGATGGCATGCAGTATGTAAGGGAAAACAAAACGATTTTAAAAATGGCTGTTTTGGTTGCCGTAACAGATTTCACGATTCAAATTTATAATATTCTTAGTGTCCCCTTGATTCGAAATGATATGAAAATGGGCCCAGAGATTTTGGGTTTACTAGATTCCTTTTTTGCCTGGGGAGCTATTCTTGGAGGAATTACTCTAACGACTATGGTTGCTTGGTTTGGCAGGAAACATTTTATGTCGATCAGCCTGCTGCTGATGGGAGTTTTCTTTGGCTTGATCCCTTTCATGGAAGGAATTTTTTCTGGAGGCGCTATTTTCCTCTTGTTTGGAACCACACTCCTACAGGCACGTACCTTGTATAGCACGTTAATCCATGAACAAGTAGAAACACATTACCAAGGCCGAGTAAACAGCATGATTTATACTCTAACGTCAATATTCGGATTCGTTATCTATGCGTTAATTGGCTATATAGGCGAAATGGTTACCCCTTCCCTTGTATTTCATACGATTGGTTTTATCATTGCGGCCGGATCGATCATTTTGTTTATTGTTTCTGATAAACTTTTACGGGTAAAAGAATCTGGGCCTGCCACTGTTGAAGTAGTTAAATAGAAACAGGGAAATTAGCTGAAATATTTGGAAAATAATAATTGTCCAACAAGCATGAAGTTTGAGGTAAAGCTTTTATAATTGAACAATAATAAAAGCACTGGAGAACAGCAACTGTTACTGTTCTCCAGAAATGTTTGTTAAGTTGCTGCCTTCTTTTGTTGACGCCGAACGTCCAAGAGGAATCTCTTAGACGTTTTTTAATGTGCAGTAAGCTGTTGATTGAAAAATGTTTATTTTTTGTAAGTATCACAAAATAATATTTTATAGTAGCAGAACATCATTCCACTATATTTTAAAAATCCATATCTATAACTTCATTAATAGTCCCTTTAACTTGATCACTTTCGAGCAATTGTCCTTCTTTAATATCATTCACTTCTTCCGCATGTTCCAAAGCAGGATTAAACTTGTTTGGATTGGGAGGAACAACTGGACGGAAAACACGTTCATTTTTAAGCGAGCTAATCTCATCTAATAAATCGCTTCGAAGGGAGTTTAACAAAGTTTTGAATTCTTGCTTGTCTAATTTTTGCTCACCAAGTTTCGTGACAAAATCACGCAACTCGTTTGCTTGGCCAGCCCCCCTCTGATCAGCATCAACAACAAGACGGGAGGCGAATTCTTGTTTAAGTAAGTTGATTTTACCTAAAAACTCTTTACGTAGGGTATCAACTAAGGCTATGTTCTCTTCTTCCTTGTCTAATTTATCTACATCTTGCTCAACTAGCTTCGTAATATAATCCTCCAGCTGATTTGCTTTTGCCTTTTGCTCGAGAATTGAATACACCTTTGGAGAAATTTTTGAAGTTTCTAAAGTTAACATTACAGGTTCATCATTTCTTCCTGATTCCTTATTCATTAATCCAACCACATCCGTTTGGAGATTAACAGCGGATATAATAAAGTTCGATAGTGCGTAAAAAGGTGCAATCATCTGTGCCCCTAGATTTGAATACATATTGTTTAAATTGCCAACCAACTTTTCACCATGAAGATAATCTTTGTTGCTCATATGTTCTCCTCCTCTACTTAGGCGAAAACTACGTTTGTTTCATGCCTGCTTATAATTTCTAGACCATATAAATTTAACTTTCTTGTATCTGGAAGGAATATATGATTTTGCTCTCTAATTTCGGCCCCATACCTTATATCGATCGATTCTTGGATGAATCGTTTAAGGATGCTCGCTATTCCACCAATATAAACATATTTATAGACCTTATCTTTTGGTGAGGGGAATGTGTTTTCAATTTTCGTTATTAAAATTTGAGTGTATTCTCTTAATGACTCATGGATTTGCTCTGTGAGATCAACCTTTTTACCGCTATTTCCATCCATTTGTTCCATTTTTGTTTTTTCAATGTTATTGATAATGAATTCTTCTAGTGAACGAACATCATCAAAGTACTCGAGTAACTTTTCACTTCTTAGTTTATCAATGTGTTTTAGGTACGAAATGTCAGCGAAGCAGTTCAATGATTCCCTGCTCTTAGGAGCCTGAAGTCCTGATTGAAGCAATGCAAGATCAACGGTCCCTCCTCCTAAATCCACAATTAGAGTTTCATAGTTTTGAAATGAATTTGCTTCCTCACGATCTTGTAATTCAAAATCTTTTTTAATTGCCCAACGAGCAACTTCACTTTCAATCCGACATTTGCTTGTTTCGACGTGAATGGATACAACTCTCTCAAATCCTGGAGTTAAAATCGTTACATGGTGCTCCCCTTCAAATCGGCTTGCCATTTTATTTTGCATATCACTGAACTTGTTCGTTTTCTTAAGCAGCCAAATTGGAAGCATCGTTGAAAAATAATTAATGTTCACTCGATTATCTTCTTTGCCGTTTCCTTTTATTACATTGTAATAAGCAACTGACGCAAGGAACATCACTTTGGGAATCTCTGATTCCGTTTTATCATGAAGTTTGTTGATATGAATGTTTCCTAACACTTGTTTTTCCGCTGAATCGCCCACTAGATAATATTTCTCTACACCGTCTATCGTTGTTGAAATCAGTAAACTTTGTAAAAGGGATTGGGGATCATGGAAAGTAGACGGAAAGTGGCCGTCTGCCTTTTCCTTCGTTATTTCTACTACATTTGTAGGAATCTCAAAATAATAACCGTCCACAAGGGTTTGAAAGACTGAATTACCAAAATCGACATTTTGACGTTTTATATCCATTATTTCTCCTCTTTTCCTGCTATTTCCTCATAATAATTATATATTTTTCTGCTTTATTTGTCTAAAGTTGTTTATAAATTTAGATTAGTAAAAAAATGCTTACCATTATCTTAATTCATCCAGAGATTTCGCCACTGGGTGGGAGGTTTCCATTCAACTTCCTTAAACAGTGCTACCACAGAAATAGTAAGTTAGGTTATATAAATGAGGAATCTAAAGCATAAACGACAAGAAGCCTTAAATTTAAACAAAAAATGAGGAAGAACTTAATAGAGGACAACTAATGATAAACCGCACAACGAAAAATCACCGTGCGGTTATTATTTTAATATGTAGATTGGCGGGACTGCCTGGGAATCGAACCCAACAGACCTGGCACGCTGTTCTCAAACTGTTTTGAAGTTAGAGGGATGTTATTCTTTTTGGTTCCATAAAGTTTTATATAATGCCGTAAAGTCTTGATTTAATGCACTTTTTAAAAAGTAATATATCAATTTATCTAGTTTAATATAAAAATATCTAATCCGTGACCAAGGTGTGACCCTTTTTCTTACCTTATATTAATGGGAGAAAACAAGAAATTGAGGAGGTTTATATAAACCTCCTCTTCTTCCATTTGTCACCCAAAAGGAGAATGAGTATAAAAGAACCTGTAAGCCCAACCCAGTCAATGATAGATATACTTTATGATTACAGTTTAATTATGAAAGTATTGTTAACAAGGATTTTCAATAAGTCTATTATAATTGAATTTGTATTATAAGAAACAGTTTGCACAAATTTGTCCACAATTTTCCAAGAAATACTCGTTCAAAAAAGGGTACTTTTTCAAGCACAATGAAGGAACTAAAAAGAATTCGAGATAACATCTACTATCTCGAATTTATCTATATTGATGTAAGTTCCTGAACAGACCGTTGTACCTGAACCTTATCAAAATGCTCTCCGATGAACACAGCTACTTGTTCTACTGACTGTTGTGGGTTAATTTTTACAGTTTCAACTTCTCTGTAGGCATATTGAAACAAATAATACTCATGATCCTGTGCGAATTTAACCACCCCTTTTGCGCGATACACTTCAGTAGGTATTTTACTAAACAGTTTCTCGAATTTCTGACGATCGACCACCCCATCGAATCGATGAGTATAAGTCATGACGTGATTATGCGTACGATGTTGTGAATGCTCTTTCGTTTTTTCAATAGAGGGCTCCTGCTGCTCATTCTGATCGTAAAGATCAGCTTCTCTATGGATAGAATTAAACATTAGGCACATATCTATGTCACAACGCACTGTTTCTATAATCTTTACATGCTGATTTAATTTTTCAAGTATGTTCTTGACTTCGTTGATATATTCATCTGGGAGTTGGTCAGTTTTATTTAGCAGTATCAAATCGGCACAACGAATTTGTTCCTCCATAAGGCGAAGGCTCTTGCCTCTTTCACGATGTGCGAGTGCAAGGTATCACTTTCTTTTCATCTTCCTCTCTAATTCCTTAAATTAGTACTAGACTAGCTTACCTAACGTTAAATGTATTGATATTATTTGATATGTAAAGTTTGATCTTTATCGATGTTTCAACTACATTAGATTTACAAAATCGCTATTCCCTCACCCTAATAAATAAGGTTGAAAGTATTAATTAGTTGTTTTATTGAATGATACAGATGCATACGCATCGTGAAGATGGATGGATTCTTCATTACGACATTCTACTTTAAATGATTGGACAAATGGTACTTCATATAGGTCTGCAGCCACAAGGCGAACCATGTCCTCGACAAAGCGAGGATTTTCATAAGCTTTTTCAGTCACTATTTTTTCATCGGGACGTTTTAAAATCGGGTGAATTACAGCACTGGCGTTGGATTGAGCAGCGTTTAACAAAGTAACTTTCCAGTCAATCGATTCATCATAATCATCCGTTAACAACACATTCATTTTAATGAACCCCCGTTGATTATGAGCACTGTACTCACTAATTTCCTTGGAGCAAGGGCATAAGGTGGTTACCGTACAGTTTAATTCAACCTTTCTTTCTACAATCTTTCCATTTCGATACGAAAACAAGATTCTTGCATCAGCACTGTTCAATCCTGTAAGACGAGATGAAGGGGCTGTTTGTTCATAAAACCAAGGGAAACTTACTTCTAGTTTTGCATCCTTTTGGCCCAAACGTTCTGATAAATCTTTAATAAAATCGGATAGTTTCGAAAAGGTTAAGGTAAATCCTTGTCTTCGATACAGCTCCAATTGTTCTGTAAAACGACTCATATTTGTTCCCTTTACATTATGAGGAATAGTAGATGTCAGCGTAAAGGTAGCAATAGTAGTTTGCGTTAGTGGCTCTATCGTTGAGATAACAGTAACAGGAGTTTTAACATTTGTAATACCAACGGCATCTAGTCCAAACAAGAAATTTTTCTTCATATTTTGTAAATCTAACATCTTTTCTTTTTCGCTTGGCTTCGTTTTTAATCCTGGTTCTATGGAGCCAAACAGCTTTAATCGCTCACTCTTCGAGGGAAGTTTAAAATCTTTCATACATACTCCTTTATAATTCAATAAGCAATACATAACTATTAAATTATTACCATTTTAATAACTCTCCATTTTGGAGTCTTTACGTATTTCTCTGACTAAATGGGATATCTCTGGTATAATGAGTTTTTCCATAGCTAGTTTGACTGCCCCACTAGATCCTGGCATAGAAAAAATAGCAGTATTATAAGCTACACCGGCAACGGCTCTGCTTAAAATCGCTGCAGATCCAATATCCTCTAAATAACTGAGCATTCGGAATATCTCCCCAAATCCTGTCAGTTCCTTTTCTAATAAACTTTGAACAACCTCCACTGTAACATCACGACTTGCAATACCTGTTCCACCATTTATTAAGACAACATCAATCTCTTGTTCAAGACATCCCTTTTTAATTGCTTCTTCAATTACCTCAAAATCATCTGTAACGATTTCATAATCATGTATTATATGAGAATTTCCTTCTAACAACCTGATAATTAAGTTTTCACTTTTATCTGTATCGTTGGTCCGTGTGTCACTGACTGTGATGACTTTGCAATTTACTTTTTTAGGCGATTCTTTCTTATGCTGCTCAACGCCCATTTTCTTTCCCTCCTTTTGATTACTTTTATCTTCATCTATTAGAGAACTAATCTCGCATTAAATCCAAAAATAGAGAGAAGAAGTTAATCAAATTCTTTAAATTTGTAGTTGTACCTCGAATTTAATTCTACAGATTCTTCATCTAAATAGACTCTGCTTTTAGTGGTCCTGTTTTGACAACAATATTTTCCCATATAGGGAGTCATTTCTTGATCTAAAGTAGCTAGGACCAACTGACAGATACGCATTCCTGCTTTTAATTCGATTGGAACACGGTTAGCATTATAAAGTTCTAAAGTGATATGCCCTTCAAAACCTGGGTCCACCCATCCGGCATTTTGAATAAATAGACCTAATCTTCCAATGGAGCTTCTTCCTTCTACAAAAGCAGTCAAATTATTAGGTAAGCGGATCCACTCAAGGGCAGTTCCTAATACGAAGGATTGAGGTGGTATAATAATCGTATCTCTACAAAATTCTTTATAGTCGGCGGGTTTGTCAATTTTAATAAGTGGAACAACCTTTTCATCCACTGTTAAAAAATGATTGGATAACCTTAAATCAACAGAAGCAGGCTGTAGTTGCAACTGTGATAAAGGCTCAATCATTAGCTCCTTCTCTTTTAACTTCTTCAAAATGGTCTTATCAGAAAGTATCACACTCTAACCTCCTATCTTTTCCTATTTGCTTTTGCCCAAAATGCTTAGGTTAGTAGAATTCTATTATTCTATGAAGAAGTATTATTAGTGTATTGTTCCCTTTAAAGTGATTGTAAAAAGTATGCGCCTTTGTCGAATAAAGGCGCACAAGGGATAAAACGTTATATCCTAATTACTTAAATCTTTTTTATTTTGTTTCGCGATGTAATGTATGTCTTTTTAAACGAGGGCAATACTTCTTTAATTCCAATCGATCTGGATGTGTTCGTTTATTTTTGGTTGTAATGTAATTTCGATCACCTGTTTCTGTACATGCTAAAGTTATTTTTACTCTCATCATAAATTCCTCCTAATTTTGTTTTATGCTTCCACAAATGGCGGTAGTGGATCTTTAAATTTAGACCACTCTACCGTTAGTTCATCTTCGGTTAACAAACAGTCATCAAGAGTTTTTTCAATCTCTTCCTGGTCCATGTCGATTCCAATCATAACAAGCTCTGTTAATCGATCACCATAAACTTCATCCCATCTATCCAATAATTCAGGGTCTTCCTGAAAAATCTCTTGTTGTTCCTCTTTAGGGTAGGCTGCAATCCACTCTCCAGCCCCTTGAAATGTGATGGACGGGCCAGCTTGTGAAAGCAATGCTACTGTATTATTGCGGGATGCCAGCCATATGAAGCCTTTTGCCCGAACAACTTCCACTGGCCACTCTTCTAACCAGTTCATTAATCTTTCCGGATGAAAAGGAAGGCGTCTGCGATAAACGAAAGATGTGATTCCATACTCCTCTGTTTCCGGTATATGTTCATTATTTAATTCTTTTATCCAGCCGGCACCTTGGCTTGCTTTTTCAAAATCAAATCGTTCTGTATCTAACACTTGTTCCAGTGGAACTCTGGAATGATCTGTTTCAATAATGCAAGCATCCGGATTTAGTTTTTGAAGGACTGACTTTAATTCACGTCTATCTTCTTTTTCTATCAAGTCCACTTTATTTAATAAAATAACGTTGGCAAACTCGATTTGGTCAAATAACAAATCGACTACTTCCCTTTTATCGCTTTCATCAGTCCCTTGTTTCCGATCAAGCAGGCTTTCACCGGAGGAAAAATCATGCCAGAAACGATTCGCGTCAACCACAGTCACCATCGTATCCAGTCTGCAAAAAGCCGATAAATCAATTCCTAAATTTTCATCAACGTAGGTAAACGTCTGGGCAACGGGGATTGGCTCACTAATGCCGGTTGATTCAATCACAATGTAATCAATGTCTCCTAGAGAAGCAAGCTTCTCCACTTCTTTGATTAAATCTTCCCTCAGCGTGCAGCAAATACATCCATTCTGCATTTCCACCAGTTTCTCTTCTGTACGCAAAAAGCCTCCCTGCTTTACTAAAGACGCATCTATATTGACTTCACTCATATCATTAACAATCACAGCAACCTTTTTATTTTCCCGATTAGCTAAAATGTGATTTAATAATGTCGTTTTTCCTGCTCCTAAATATCCACTTAATACGGTTACTGGTATTTTCTTCACTTTTATTTCTCCTCTTTAAACCTGAATGATTACGATTTAGATGATATACCTTTACACCTAATCATTTGATTTTTTCTTTCCATACGAAATTAAGATATCGAAAATTGGGAAGCATAGGAGTCTTGAATAGTCATAATGTCTATATCTTTCCCAATTAACACCATACAAGGATCTAATGTAATTTTTAGCGGAAAATCCCCTATGTGAACTTGATTCGAACTGTATTGAAATGGATACAATCCCGGTTTATCTTGCAAGTATATGTATCCTTTTCCCCGCATAATCCCTTCTGGCAATGACTTTAACCATTTCTTTAGTTGTCTTTTTGTTACAGAAGGCACATCTTGAAATGTTATGGTTTTAATGCTGGTGTGCTGTACATGATCATGATGGTGTTTATGGTGATTACAAGAAGAATGCAGGGAATCCCCACAACAATTTGTTTGATGTTGATGTGAAAAGACAGTCGTGTTCGATCGTTTTTGTAATAATTCTCTTAGATCAACATTTCCATATGAAGTTTTTATTACCGGTGTATTGGTATTTAGCAGCTTACTTATTTTCACTTCAATTTTTTGTAATTGTTTTTCTTTCACAAGATCAACTTTATTGAGAACAACCATTGTTGCCCCCTTAATTTGGTTTTTAAGCAAATCACGAATGGTTTTCGAAGTAAATATATCTTGATTATCTAAGTATGCATTTGCATCAATCATACTAATGACGGATTGTATGTCAATCGAATTCACAAAAGGGGGACTGGCGATTACTTCTACGATCTCTAACGGATTGGCAACTCCTGTTCCTTCAACCAATAATACATCTATCGGTTTTTCCATGTGTGACTCTACCAGAGTTGTTAAGGTAGCTTTTAAATCCTCTTGAATGGAACAACAGATACATCCATCCAATAACTCAAATACATTTTCGTCTTCAAACAAGTGATTTTCAACATTCACACTTCCTAGCTCATTTAAGAGAATGGCAGCCTTCTTTTTTTGTGATTTAGAATATTTTAATAAATGTAGCAGTAATGTTGTTTTTCCGCTTCCCAAAAATCCTGAAATAATATAAGTCGGTATTTTTTTCAAAATAATCCTCCTCGAATATCAATTGGATAATAAAACCTAAAATTTAGTCTTATATTACAACTTAAATGACCAACATCACCCATAAATAATTGATAAACACCCCATTCTCCCAGCGGAATCGAAATCGTAACCATTACGATTTATATGATAGCAATTGTTAATTTACCACTTTTTTATTTTTTGAGCAAGTTCTTTGTTAAAAATATTAAAATTATTTGTACCTTTGTGTAATAACGTAAGTTCTGTAATTTGGGCTCGTATGGTATGTACTCCTTAAACCTGAATAAGACAGCATGTCCCCTACTTATTGATTGAACCCATGTTTATCCAAATTATGTTGCAAATGGATTAAACATAGGTTAAAATAACATCATTTAAATCGTAATGATTTCGTTTTATCTCTAATAAGTTGTAAATACAAGGAAAGGATGTAATAGGTGTAGTAAAAAAATCGAGTAAAGACAGCTATCGATTTTAAATCGTAATGATTTCGATTTAAAGAAAGGAATGAAAAATATGGCTACATGGGATTTAAGTAAGACTAAAAATCATGTTCTAATATGTAATGGGAGCAGCTGCAGCCGGGTGGGTGCAGAGGAACTAACACAAGCAATTCGTAAAGAAATCTCAGACCGAAATGCAGACGACGCTATCCATACAACCCGAACTCGTTGCAATGGAAGATGCCAAGATAAATGTGTTGTCATCTCCTATCCTAATGGGACTTGGTATAAAGATTTAAAACCTGAGGATTCCTCCATCTTCATTGATTCCCTTCTTGCCGGTAAGGATTATAAAGAAAAGATAAGCCATTTATTTAATAGTGAAGGTTTTGAACGAGTAAACGGAGTAGTCACCGGGATACAAAAAGACAAAGAAAAAGTAAGCAAAGTGTCGAAAATACTTTAAAAGGTGTGGAAAATAATGACTTTTGTAGGATCAAAGAAAATCCCAGTCACCATTCTGACTGGATATTTAGGTGCAGGAAAAACAACACTTTTAAATCGAATATTAACGGAAAAGCATAACCAAAAGATTGCGGTTATTGTAAATGAATATGGAGAAGTTGGAATCGACAATCAGCTAGTGGTTGGTGCAAATGAAGAAATTTTAGAAATGAACAATGGCTGCATCTGTTGTACAGTACGTGGGGATTTAATTCGCATTTTACGTACACTCGTTTTTTCAATGGAACAAGGAAAAACGAGCTTTAATCGAGTTTTGATTGAAACTACGGGATTAGCGGATCCTGCTCCAGTTGCCCAAACATTCTTTATGGATGAATTACTTTCCGAAAAATTTGAAGTGGACAGTATTATAACCGTAGTCGATAGCAAGCATATTACAAAACATTTGGATAGTCATGATGAAGCGCAGGAACAAATTGCCTTTGCAGATGTCATCATTTTAAATAAAACAGATTTAGTTTCGGAAGATGATTTAACTATGTTGGAACGAAGGATTAATCAAATGAATCCAACAGCAAAAAGATTGCATGCAGAAAATTGCAATATAAAGCTAGAAAATATTTTAGGTATTCACACATTTGATGTGAACCGAAAGCTTGAAATTGATCCCCATTTCTTAGAGGATCATCATCATCACGACCATGATGATAAGGTGTCATCAGTTGCTTTTCAAGAAGAAAAACCCCTTGATCTTGACAAGGTAGATAAATGGATGAGTTACCTTATTCAAGAGAAAGGGGAAGACTTATTACGCTATAAAGGTATACTTTATGTTAAAGGTATACAAGAACGGATTGTTTTTCAGGGACTTCATATGCTGTTTTCAGGACGACCTGATAGGCAATGGAAAGAGAATGAAAAAAGAATCAGTGAACTCGTTTTTATTGGTAAGGATTTAAATAAAGAAGAATTAGAACAGCAATTTAAAAATTGCATTGCATAGCAAATTGACAAATCTCTTTATAATACTAACCATCAACTATCGGAATATTAGAAAGAAAAGTTATGTAAAGTTACGATAAAAGGGGGAAACATCTATACCATGCTTGATAACCTGTACCGACAAGTTATCATGGACCATTATATTCACAAAAGAAATTTTAAGGAACTTTACGGTAGTACAATCAGAAAAGTGCATTATAAAAACCCTACTTGTGGGGATGTAATGACTTTATTTATTGAACTTGACCAAAATCAGATACGGAACGCAGCGTTTATAGGGGAAGGCTGCAGCATTAGTATGGCATCTGCCTCGATGATGACGGAACTCATTAAACATAAATCAGTTAAAGAACTTTCATGCTTACGAACTGCTTTTGAACAGTTAATCCGATATGGAAATATAACTGAAGGGATTGACCTTGGTGACAGCCTATCACTTCAAGGGGTGCATCAGTTAAAAGCTAGACACAATTGTGCATTAATGACCTGGCAAGCTTTAGATAAGATTTTAAAAAATGAAAAGGAATATTGTACTCCTTTAAGGAGTTATTAGTACTGGAAACTGATTACTATTGCAAAAAAGAACAAAAAAACTAATTCCAACGGATTAGCTTTTTTGTTCTTTTATTATGTTTTATTTTATTATAAATACTTTCAAATTAATAACCGATAATAGAGGTATATTCTTTTATAAATGCTTTACGATCCGTTCGGCTGCTTGTCTGGCTCCAGAAATGTTACGAGCAATCGGGCCCATTTCAAGCTCTGCTAATGCACCGGTAACATATAAATCCTGACCCCATTGTAAGGTTTTCGTTACGATAGGATACCCGCATTCCGCACAAGGTAAATCCAAAGTCTCCACGATTGGCAATATCCATTCACTTCCAGGTAGGCATGGTAAATATCCAGTTGCAAGCAGTACAGTCCCTGTTTTTGTAATAAATTTTCCATCCTTGTCCAAAAGATGAATGCAAGCATTCTTAATATGACCTTGAACGATCTCCCCTTCTTCAACAACAAGGGATTCATTTTTGATACGATTTAATAGCTTTATATATAAGTCATGGGGAATGGAACCCCTATGTCTGGCACTTAAAATCTCCTCCCTCCTTTTTACATAACTTTTTTCATTTCGAAAAGCATTCTGCAGTTTTGGACCTAACCAGCCTGGGTCGCTATCAAAATCATGGATCCTGAACGAATGCCGTTTCAACAACTTGACTTGATTTGGGTACAGTTCACTCAACTTCAGTGCCAAATGAATAGACGTAATTCCTCCCCCTACAATTGTAATGGGAAGCTTCATCCTTTCGAATTCAGGTATTGGTTCATCAAAAATATGATAAACACTTCCAGGAGATTGTTTATCAAGATCCATTGCCCAATCCGGTATATTGAGCTGTTCGCTTATTCCAATGGCCAATACAAGCTTTTTCCCCTTTATTTCACGGCCGTTTTTCAACTGTACCTGCCAGCCTTCAATTGTTTTAAATACCTCCTGTACCTCTCCTTGAACCCATGTCTTTCTTATCATTAGGTCATTTATAAGATGATCACAGTGAGCGTTAAACATTTCCAGTGATGGACGCTTATATTGACCAAAAAAGGCAGTACTTTGATGATAGGATCCCTTCTTTACAAATGATTGAAGGCTATACGGATCAACGTCCAAATGATGAACGGATGGGGAACGCAAATATGGCATCGAGATCACCTTCGTATTTCGCTTCCAATTCGCTAATGGTTCGTTATTACGGTCGATAATCGCAAGTTTATCCACCTTTGTTTTTCCCGTTTTCAGCATAAAAACTGCTAGCGTTACTCCTTGAATTCCACCGCCAATAATTACCCACTCATACATAAAAAACACCGCCTATAACTGACTAAGAAACAAATGGTTATCCTTTCTTCCTTTCACATATCTCATCATCTCCGTACAATCAATCCACTTCGTGCGATTACACCTTTCCTCTATCACATGATCAATTTCTGCCTGTGACTCATCCATTAAATCCTTTATGTATGAAATATGGAGTGAAAAATGGTCTGCAGTCGCTTTAAATGGTGACTTTTCACAAAGTAGCTGAATAAACTGCTCCTAATTTATAGCGATTTCCTCCAATTGATTTTCTTTACTCTCTATAAACTGATAGATTTCTCGCTTTCAATCCGGTAATTTTAAAACAGCACTACGATGTAAAAATCCCCATAAAATTGGATTCATTCTGTACACCTCCATATTTCCAGATATGTTCAGACATCAAATTTCTCAATATGACGGCTGAACGAGTATAACATTTACCAACTTGATTTCTTCACTCCCGGAATTTGCCCTTTATGAGAGTACTCCCTAAAAGCAATCCGAGACATTTTAAACTTTCTTAAATACCCTCTTGGTCTTCCAGTTACCTCACATCTATTCTTTAAACGTGTCGGTGATGAATCTCTAGGAAGTTTCCTTAGTGCCTCAAAGTCCCCTTTTTCTTTTAGCTCCATACGAAGTTCCGCGTACTTCTTCACCATTTCCTGACGTTTCTTTTCCTTTACTATTTTCGATTTTTTTGCCATTACTAGTACCTCCTATTATTATCATCCATCCTTATTTAAAACGTAATAATTACGATTTATGTATTAAAAAAATAGATCAATATTGATCAATTTTGAAGTATTTTTTGATTAAAAACAGGTTTATCATTCTCCTTTCCTTTGTTTTGATAATCGCATATTATTATAAATCGTAATCATTACTATTTTCAAGTTTTTCTTCAGGAAAACCGATATTACTTTGACCAACCGGACGTCAATTGGTCCAATCATGTTGTTCACATCTTTCTTATTAGAAAAACATTACTCTTTGAAAGGGATATGAACGGTATCAATAAAATCATTTAAAACCAGAGACAATATAATCACAAAGATGAATAAAGAAGATTTCATGAAGATACTGAACAGTGAAGAAGATGGATCACAAACTTCACAATCGCAATCTGCCCCATTTAAATCGCTGTTCAAAAGACGGAAAAAACCGATGATAAAAAGGCTTATCATTGCAAACAACAAAAAAGGAATCATCTTGGGTTCCAGTATAATCAAGATTTTGTTTGATACATAAAGCTTAAAAATTACTAAACTAAAACCAATTAAAAGGATTCCTTGTAATTCATTATTAAATTGCCAAATAGGAACTTGCTTTTTCTTCATTCTTTAAAAACCTCCATTTATTAGGTGGGCTGCCAGCAAGGATAGAATAAGTACTGTTATCGTAACAACAAGAAAATAAAATATGACAAATTTAATCTTGAATGAAGATAACATCACAAATACATTCTTTAAATCCAAAATGGGACCATAAACTAAAAAAGCTAATATTGCACCTGGATGAAATACATGTCCTAGAGAAGCCGCAACAAATGCATCTGCTTCTGAACAAAGTGAAAGAATAAAGGCAAACGCCATCATCATGATTGTTGAGTTTACCGGGTCTTTTGCCGGTACAATTAGGGTAGATTGATGAACATAAACTTGAGCAATACTTGCAAGAAATGCTCCAATCATAAACACCTTTCCTACAGCAAAAAATTCCTGGCAAGTATGATGCAATACCCCCTTTAGCTTTGAAGATCCTCGGTTTTGATTTAATGACCTGTAAAGAGTCAAATCCTCCATATTATTCTTCAGAATGTTCACTTTGTTAAAACTAACATATATTACTGTTCCCGCAATAACAGCTGTAAATATACACAAAATAAATCGTCCGTATAAAATTTCAGGCTGATGTTGAAAGGCATAATAGGTAGAACCAAATACAACAAAATTCATTATTGGTGCTCCAATCAAAAGTATGGTCCCGGCATGCACTGGCATCCCCTTTTGAATCAATCTTCTGACTACCGGGATAATTGCACATTCACACACAGGAATGATGACAGATGCAAGTAATGCTGTCATCATTGCAGGGATTGGCCTTTTGGGGATCAATCTCTGAATGATATCTTCGGATACAAATATTTGAATCACCGATGCCATAAATGCACCAATGACGATAAAAGGAAGTGCTTCGAGTAATATCCCAAGAAAAACAACAAATACAGTCTTCCATTCATCTTGAAAAACAACTCCTATGATTTGAGGGATTTCATCATTTCCAAAGAAAAAAAGATACACAATAAACAAAAATAAACCAAATAGGAATATGTCCTTTAAAGAAGATGAAATTGTCATAATATAGCCCCTTTTAAAACGAAATAATTACGATTTATTATTACGCTTGTCTTCTTTAAGACATTCCTGTTTTTTGTGAACCAACAAAAAGGATATCATCTGAGTTGAATTTTTTCAGAAAATGTTGACAATGTAATTCGTAATCATTACTATTATTAAAGTATAAATCGTAATCATTACGAATAACTTTTATTGTAATCTTTGAATCTAGTGTTTGAAAGGAATGGATTAAGTGAAAAATGCAATTACACTTAATAACGTGAATGTCCACCTTGGAGGAGAATGGATTCTTCGAAATTTGTCATTCAATGTAGCCTTTGGAGAATTTATGGGAATTATCGGACCAAATGGAGCAGGTAAGACAACCTTACTGCGGGTGTTATTAGGAATGATTCAACCACAGGATGGAACGGTGAAAGTAGGTGGGAAAAATATTAAGTCTGCGGGATCTTCTTTGATTGGGTACGTTCCTCAATCGCGTCAGATTGATCCGGAAACTCCTATTCAGGGGAGAGATTTTGTAAGCTTTGGATTGCCGCATAAATATAGGCCTTGGTTAACAAAGCAAGACCGTATACTGGTAGAAGAAGTTTTACGTTTGACAGATTCAGAAAAATATGCAGATAAACCACTAGGTAAACTTTCAGGTGGGGAAAGACAACGACTGTTTTTAGCACAAGCACTACTTCGAGACCCCAGGGTGTTATTACTCGATGAACCGACCTCTAACCTTGATCCTGGTGCTCAAGAAAACCTTGCAGCTGTAGTTCAACGAGTCAACCAGGAACGTGGAATCAGTGTAGTATTTGTAAGTCATGATGTGAATTTAATCTCTAAATATGCGCATCAGATCTTGTACTTAACACGTGAAAAATATGTAAAAGGAACAGTTGAAGATGTGATGCAACCTGAAGTATTAACGAAGTTATATGGTGTACCGGTTGAAGTGATGAGGTCGGGTGCAAAGTTTCTGATGTCCTCTCCAAATTTAATGGAACCTGTAACACCTATCTGCGTTCATCCACATCCTGAAGTTTCATAGGAGGTAAATGATGTTTCAATATGATTTTATGCAACATGCTTTTGTAGCGGGAACGTTAGTTGCAATTATGTGTGGTGTAATTGGGGTCTATGTCATTGCAAGAGGTGTATCTTTCATTGCCCACATGTTCTCAGAAATCGGATTTGCTGGAGCTTCGTTCGCTATGTATATGGGTTGGAACCCAATAAACGGATTACTGCTTTTTACCACCACTAGTGCATTGGCGATTGGTCAATTGGGTACTAAAGTGTTTCGAAGGGATCTGTCCATCAATGTGATCATAAGTATTTTTCTTGGATTTGGACTGCTTTTCTTATCCTTATCGACTAAGAATGCGTCAAATGCATTTTCTATCCTCTTTGGCAGTGTGTTAAGTATCAGTACACAGCAAGTATGGGAGGTTTTAGGTTTATCTATTGGGGTTTTGATTTTGCTTTTAATAGGGTTTAAGATGTTAACCTTTGATTCCTTTGATCCTGTAGGTGCTGAGGCTGCAGGTTTGCCCGTTCGTTTTATCTCAATTTTCTTTTTACTTATTCTCTCGATTGCAGTGGTTGGCGCTGTACAAATTGTAGGTGCCCTTCTTGTATTCACCCTGATGACCACACCCGCTGCAGCAGCTCGTCACTTAAGTCAAAAAGTGTCACGAATGATTCTATTTTCTGTTCTTCTTGCTGTTATCGGGTTATGGTTGGGACTAGTGATTGCATATTATACGAATCTACCAGTTAGTTTCTTTATTACCGCTATACAGGGAAGCTTTTATTTCGCTGCACTAGGTTGGAGGAACTATCATGAACGGCTACGGATAAAAGAGTCTTTAGATGAAACCAGTACAAAGACAGCAGCATCTTAATCAAGCTATTTAAAGGGATAACTATTTAAAATAAAGGAGAAATATTAAAATGGAAAACAAAATCATGCGAAAAAAATGGTATTCACTTTTAGCTGTAGGATGTTCTGCTTCCCTTCTACTTCTGTCAGGTTGTGCTGATTCATCAAAAACAACAACTTCAGCACCAGATGGTTCTGATTCTAAAATTAAAATCGTTGCTGCTGAGAATTTTTACGGGGAAGTAGCAAAAGCTGTAGGAGGAAATCGTGTAGAAGTTACGTCGATTTTAGATAATCCTAACGTTGATCCACATGATTATGAACCTACTGCTGAAACCTCGAAATTAGTCAATGATGCGCAAATTATCGTGTATAATGGCGCTGGATACGACGCGTGGATGGATAAGGTGATCAAATCTTCATCTTCTGCCAGTTCAAAATCTGCAATTCAAGTAGCTGAGGACATCATGGGCGTAAAGGAAGGAGAGAATGAACATGTTTGGTATGACCCAACAACCATGCCTAAATTAGCTATCAAATTGGCGGATGATTTATCCAAACTAGATCCGACCCAGAAGGAAGCTTTTAATAAAAGAGCCCAAACTTTTATAAAATCGCTTGATCCATTGAAAGAGAAAGTTCAAAAATTAAAGCAAGAATCTGCAACTAATATAAGTGTTTCTGAACCAATCTTTGACTACATGGCTCAAGCTTTAAATTTAAAGATTAATGATTCTAAGTTTGCTAGAGCAATAGACGAGGGTACTGATCCTGCACCAGCAGATATCGCAGCTTTGCAAAATGATTTAAATGGAAAGAAAGTTAAATTACTTGTCCATAATACTCAAAATTCAACTCCAGTGGTAGATAATATCGTTAAACTTGCAAATTCCAACAGTATACCAATTGTAAAGGTAACCGAGACTGAGCCAAAAGGGAAAAATTATCTCCAATGGATGGTAGATCAACTGGACGATGTTGCAAAGGCAATAGATAGTAAGTAACTTGGAGATGTTAATTAGATGAATGCGAATAGCGCTTTACAGTTGTTAAAGGTAAAGGGTTATAAATACACTGGTAAAAGAGAATTAATAATGCATCGTATTTATAATGAAAATCGATATTTGTCTGCAAAAGAAGTGTTTGGATTTATGCAAAAAGATTATCCAAACCTAAGCATTGACACTATTTACCGAAATCTATCCTTGTTTGAGGAGCTTAGTATATTAGAATCGACAGAATTTGAAGGAGAAAGGCTTTTTCGTTTTGCTAGTTCAAATGATCACCATCAGCATCATATAATTTGCATCAAATGCCGGAAAACGATACCTTTTGAGGGATGTCCTATGAATAACATATCTAATGTACCAGATGGTTTTGAGATTACTGGACATAAATTTGAAATTTATGGTTATTGTAAGGATTGTGATTAGTAGATAAAACCTTTTGGGTAAAATAGGCGTGTATGCCCCCCCCCTCGACGTCACACACCACTGCACGTTCTTAATCGGCAATGCTATTAAATTACGTTAGAATTTCATAACTTAAAGACTTTGAGCCCTCCTTGACTCAAGAATGAATTATCGAGGGTTTTTTGGATTGAGCTATAGACGATTCTCTAATATTTCCTTTTCCTTAGTCATAATCAGCACTTAAGTTTATGCGTCTACTTATTTTGCATTTAAAAGCACACCTTATGTAGCCAATGCAAGGATGTTTGTAGGATTTATAAGTTCCATTATTATTGGATTAATCATTTACAGACGTTTTAAAGGTGAAAATATTCTAAAAGTGCAGAAGGAAGACCATCACCACCACAATCACCATAGAGGAAATAAAACTATTAAAAACACTCTATGATTGTGACGGAGATCATACCTATCCTTCCTCTTTCGGGAAAAGTGTGTTTCTTTATTTATTGTTTATTATTCCTATAACGACAGGATTTCTTTTCTCGAACAATGTTTTGGGCAGCTCTGTTGCAATGAATAGAACAATTAAATTGGGAGCTACCTCTCAACTGACTGAACAAAATAAAACTATAAATAACAGTTCAAAAATACAATCATCATCTAATACCAATACATCGAATACATCAACGAACACACAAAGTGTACTGGATAATCAACCTGAGCCTTTAACTCAAAAAGAATATGATGCGTTGAAGAATAAAATACTAAAGGCTAATAGCCTTAATATATACGATAACCAATATGTAAACATAATGAACATTATTCAAGATAATCTAAATGCAATGATTGGAAAAACGGTAACCACAAAAGGATTTGTGTATCGGGAAAAAGAATTTATGCAAAACCAGATTATTGTTGCTCGATTTGGAATCACATGTTGTGTTGCAGATGCCTCCGTATATGGAATGATGGCAAAAGGAGAGGTCGCTGCATTGCCAAAGGATAAATGGGTTCAAGTAACAGGAAAGATTGAGCAAACCCAATTCGATGGGGAAACAATTCCCGTTATAAAAATTGACCAACTTTCAAAAATTACTGCTCCACAGCAGCCCTATGTGTTTGATGTCGGCATTAAAATTGAATTGACCTTAGCAATAATAAATTAAACCTCCTGATTAATACCAGATATTTTATGAAATTTGGCTTTTTGCAGTTGCTGGCATTGGAGGATAGAAGAGTTGGGATTATTATTTTTATTGCAAAATGTTTACAAACTATTAGCTAGTTTAGTTGAAATGAAACTTTTCACAAAAACTAATACTAAAGCACTAAAGTAGTGCTTTAGTTTCAAAAATCAAACTACTACCCTTGAAAAGGAATTTAAAAAATTATATAAACGGCATTTAGAATATAAGCTTTTACTAGGTCAAGAATTTAATGATTTAGATTTAGTTTTTGCTCAAAGAAACGGAAAACTCGTCCAACCAACTGAAATGCACAGGAACTATCGTAAGGTTGTCGAAGCCAGGGGATTGCCTTATATAAGGTTTCATGATTTAAGGCACACTCACGCCACTTTAATGTTGCAACAAGGGGTCCATCCTAAAGTGGTTTCTGAAAGATTAGGCCATTCGACTTCGGTATTACTATGGACACTTATACTCACGTTTTACCGAATATGCAAAAAGAAGCCGCTCAACAATTTGAGCAGCTCATAAAATAAAAGACATTTATAAAAAAATCTTTTGTGACCAATTGGTGATCAAAGACAAATTTTATCCACTTAACTTTACTAAAATTTCCCTTATTAACTTCATAAAAATTCCTCAAAAAACCTTATATATCAAGGTTGGCGGGACTGCGTGGGAATCGAACCCAACAGACCTGACACGCTGTTCTCAAACTGTTTTGAAGACTGTTTTTATGCCGAACATTGTGTAATGACAATCATACAAAAAATCAATTCAGAAGAAGCTGTTATTTTCAGATTCCATTCTTCATAGATAATAATCTTTTATTTAATCTAGGAGTATACATGACCAAGAATCCCGAACGCCCAAACGTGTATAGAATGAAGGCAAGCCATAGGCCATGATTATGCCAGATTGGTGTTGCCGTAATTTGTATAAGGATATAGAGGATCATTGCGTAAATCATAGAGTTTCGAACCGGAGCAATATCCGTTGCACCTGTGAAGACACCATAAATGACAAGGCCAAAACACGCAGCAAAAGGGTAAAGGATCAACCATGTTCCATAGGTGGTTGAAAGTTCGATAACCCTTGGTAGATTGGTAAATAGCGCAATAATTTGTTCTTGAAATAATCCATAAATACAAGCGATAACAATAGCCGTAATTACCGACCATTGCTTTGATAAAGTAAGTGTTTTTTTATATAATTCCCTGTCCTTTGAGCCTACTGCTTTGCCGACCAGAATACTTGTGGCATTGGCAAACCCGTCGAAGAAATAAGCCATGATGTAATGGATTTGAAATAGAACAGCATTGGCAGCTAATAAGTCTGTTCCAAACGAAGCACCTTTGGCTGTAAACATATTAATAACAACTAATAAACAAATCGTTCGAATAAACAAATCCTTGTTCACGTTAAACATCTTTTTCATTGACTGTGTATCGATAAGTTCTTGAAAGGATGGTAACCTCCATTCAAAAGGTGACGCTTTCCTCACAATAATCATCCCTACTATAAAGGCTGTCACTTCCGCAATCAAGGCGGCAGCAGCGACCCCTTTTACAGCAAAAGAAAAGACATGAACAAAAAGAATGGCCAAGATCATATTCAACACATTCATTAACACCTGTAGAAATAAAGATTCTTTAATCTTTGCCATCCCCATTAGCCAGCCAAGGATCACATAGTTCAGCAATGTAAACGGTGCTCCCCAAATTCGAATTCGAAAATATTCAGCTGCAAACGTACTAACATTAGAATCGTTTGAAAACAATATCATAGCTATATATTCAATTGGCCATTGTAAGAGAATAAAACACACCCCAACCACAACAGCTAACAAAAATGGACGCGATAACGCAAGTATACCTTGGGCTTGATCGCTTGCCCCATTCGCTTGGGCGGCAAAAGCAGATGTGCTAACCCGTAAAAATCCAAATACCCAATACAACGTATTAAAAATAAGTGTCCCGACAGCAACACCTCCAATATAGGCCGAATCGGGCAGCTGTCCCACAACGGCTGTGTCTACAGCACCTAACAAGGGCGTTGTCATCGTCGAAATCGTGAGAGGAATCGCCAAAGTGAGGTACGCACGGTGATTCATTAGGAATTTCCTCCTTTTATTCATTCATATAAAAACAATAGCCCCGATTTTGTAAAAGATATCGAGGCATTCGAAAAGTGCATATCAAGTTTAAATCAAGCACGTCTAACCGAACGAAAACGTGGGTGTTCGGCCAGCATTGAATCTCTCAACTCAGTTACTACAGGATATTCTGAAGTAAAAAACTGATTTTTTTCATCATAAAGCTCGACCAATTCTCCTTTTTCTAGTACACCTAATCTATCACTAATCGTATAGGCAGCTTTAATATCATGTGTAATAAAAAGATAGGATAACCCAAAGTCTGCTTTTAACTCCTTGAGTAAGTCTAAAATAAGGGTTTGATTCACCATATCTAGACTACTGACAGATTCGTCTAAAACAATCAGCTTTGGCTTGAGTGAGATGGCTCTTGCAATATTAATTCTTTGCAATTGCCCGCCGCTAAATTGATTAGGGTATTTTTTCAAGTCCTTTTCACCTAGCCCTACCCTTTCTAATAATTCAATAACCGTTCGTTTTTGCTCTGCCACTGTGAGCTTTTCATAGTTTTCCAACGGCTCTGCAATAATTCGTTCCGCCGTCATTCGAGGGTTGACCGATGAGTAGGAATCTTGAAAAACCGCCTGAAGATCACGGCGGATTTTTTGACGACTTTGCTTATCCGCCGTATAAAGATCCTGCCCCTGAAACAGAACCTGACCAGATTGCGGCCGTTCCAGACCAAGAATCACTCGTCCTAAGGTACTTTTCCCAGCTCCGCTCGTACCAAGCAAACCTAAACAGGTTCCTTCCTCAATAGAAAGAGAAATGTTGGACAGTATTTTTTTCGAACGATCTTTCCAGTTGAAAAACGTTCGAGATCCATAGCTATGGGTTACTTCATTTAACTGTAATAAACTCATTTTTTCACCCCTTATATAGACTTAAGTCAAGCTAAATGGATGACAGGTTCATCTAAATTTAATATGGAGCGTGCATTTAAAAGTCTCTTTGTATACTCATGCTGTGGCTCGTCAAATAGTTGGAAGACACCAGCTTTTTCTACTATTCGACCATTCTGCATAACTGCCACTACATCAGCCATTTCAGCAATGACACCGAGGTCATGGGATATTAAAAGAATAGCAGAGCCATATTCAGAGCGAATTTGATCTAAGTGGTACAGCACTTTCTTTTGATTATTAACATCAAGTGCAGTTGTCGGTTCATCGGCAATAATTACGGCAGGATGTAAACATGCTGCAATAGCAATCATTACCCGTTGAAGCATACCACCACTCAATTGAAAAGGAAACTGTTTTAATAGTTTAATAGGATCTGGTAAATTCACATGTTCCATCGCCTCTATGGCCAGCTCTGTTGCTTGTTTTTTATTCCATTTTGTATGCGAACGAATGGTTTCAATAAATTGGTGGCCAATTGTAAAAACAGGCGTAAATGCATTCATTGGATTTTGCATAATAAAGGCGATATCCTTGCCGCGGATCTCACGCATTTCTTTTTCTCCTAAACCGTTCAATTCGCGTCCTTGTAATACAATACTGCCTTCAATCGTTGTCGTTTTCCGATTGAGAAGTTGAAGAATAGACATACTCGTAACGGTTTTACCGCAGCCACTTTCCCCAACAAGACCCAGTACCTCCCCACGCTTCAGTTCAAAATTGATATCCTCAACAAGCGTGGCAGCACCCGTTTTTGTTTTGACCTGTACATGTAAATCTCTCACTTGTAACACATTCGACTTTTCTATACCCAACATTCCCATTCCTTTTTAAGTTCGACGTTTGACTCCGTAACGTTCGGATAACGCTTCGCCCAATAAATTGAAGGTCACAATCACGAGCATAATCATCAACCCTGGATAAAGCATTAATTCTGGATTTGACCGAATATATGACTTTCCTTCGTGAATCATCGCTCCCCATTCAGGTGTAGGCGGTTGTACTCCTAAACCAAGAAACGACATGGCGGATATATCCATGATCGCCCAACCCATTTCTAATGTACCCATAACCACAAGTGGAGGGAGCACATTTGGGACAATATGATGTTTAATGATCTTCCATTGCGATGATCCGCTTATTTTCGCCGCTGCAATAAAGTTTTGTTCCTTCAGACTAAGTGCCATTCCTCGGAACATTCTGGCATAATAGACCCACTGGACAAGCATTAACGCTATAATGACCTGCCGAAGTCCAGGACCGAAAATACCAACCAGACCAAGTATTAGGATAAGACTAGGAAAAGCCATCACACCATCACAAAATCTCATCAAAACTTGATCAACCCAGCCTCCTTTATACCCTGAGAAGGTGCCAACGATTAAACCAATCACTAATGATGCAATGAAAATGAGCATGGCAAAGCCTAAGGAAATTCGAGCTCCATATAAAAGCCGTGATAGGTTACATCTTCCTAAGTGGTCGGTCCCTAATGGAAATTCCCAAGAAGGAGGCTGTAGTTTATTAAGTAAATTGACCGCAATCGGATCATTTGGTGCGATCCACGGAGCAAATATCGCCAATAGAAAAAGTATACCTAAAATCACCGAACATATGGGAATCACTTTTTGACTTATGAATACCTTCCGTATACTGGTTATCATCAGCGGTTCCCTTCTTTCCTGGATATGCGCGGGTCAATATACATTTGAATCAAATCCACCATTAAATTGCTAAAGATAAATAAACTAGCTGCAATTAGTACATAGCATTGAATGATAGGGATGTCACGGTTAAAAATCGCTTCAATAAAATAACGGCCAAACCCTGGCCAAGAAAAAACAGTCTCCACGATAATCGTTCCAGTCAGCAGTTTCCCAAGATTCATCCCCAGACCAGTAATCATCGGGGAAATGGCAATTCTTAAGACATGCTTAGCCATAATCGATTTTTCTTTGATCCCCCTTGTCCTAGCGAATAGCACATAGGGCTCTTGTAAATTCTCAAGAATACTAGTACGCAACAATCTTGTGTACATCGCAATTAAAGGAAGAGCCAGCGTAATCGAAGGCAATACAAGATGTTGCCATGTTCCAAAGCCCTCAACTGGGAAAAGATCAAGTTTTACAGAAAAGAAAAAAATCAATAGATAACCTAGCCAAAAAGAAGGAATGGATGCCCCGAAAAAGGAGAGCAAGCGACTGAAATGATCAATCGCGCTGTTTTTCTTTACTCCTGCCAGAAAACCAAGCGGGACACTGACAAACACCGCGATGAATAAACTCCCTAGCGCAAGCTGGAGGGTTGCTGGAATTCGGTATATTACCTCGTCCCAAACGGGCTTATTCGAAACATAAGATATGCCAAAATCAAGTTGGCATATCTTCATAATAGAGTTTACATATTGAATATAGAATGGTTGATCTAAACCAAACTCATGTCTTTTCTGGGCCAAGATTTCATCGGTCGGTTCGATATGGGCTGCTGTTAAATAAGCCTCGGCCGGATCCACTGGTGAAAAGTGAATCATCCCAGTTGTTAGAAGTGCGGCCAAAAGAAAAACTGGGATTATGGACATAACTCGTTTTATTATATAAGTGCCCATGAAAAGCCTCCTACTGCTTACTCCTTGATGCTAATTCCTGTAAATGGATTTTCGTCACGATTCGCAGCGAATGAAAAATTAGTGACATTTTTTTGATAAATCGCTGTTTTCTTAATATAAGAAACAGGAACAATAGCTCCCTGTTCTTGCAATGATGTTAAAACAGATGTGTATAGTTGTTGACGTTCTGCTTCGTCAGTTGTCTGCGGTATCCGTGCGATTTGCTTTAGTAATTCCGCTTTGTTTGGATAGGCTGAAATAGCTTCATTAAATCCAAATCCTTCTTTTGCCACAATGTTTATAAATGTATGCGGATCATATGGAGCACCGTAGTTACTAAAGAAATTAATATCAAACTTATTATCTTTAAATCTTTGAACTTGAACTGCAAGCTCTACCCCAACAATATTTAATTTTACACCAATGGCAGCCCATTCTGATTGCAGCGTTTCTGCCATTGCTTTTTGAATAGATTCTGCTGAATCGTACATCATCTCAATTTCAAGCGGTTTTCCATCTTTTTCACGAACGGTTTTCCCTTTAGGAAGTTTCCAGCCTGCTTCGTCTAATAACGCTTCTGCCTTCTTAACATCATATCCAATTTTCGTCACATCAATTTCGGAAGTATAAGGCAAGTTTGTTGGTAGAATAAAATCTGCTGCTTCTTCTAATCCAGAAGTGATTCCTTTCACCATTGCCTCTTTATTAAATCCATATTGTAAGGCTTGGCGAACACGTTCATCGGAAAGCTGCTCTCTGTTTGTATTCATAACAAGTTGTCTGGTCGCGACTGGCTCAGAAATGCTGGTTTCATATTTATCAGTTGATTCTAATTGTTTGAACGCGTCTAAACTGATGACACCTTCTCCATAAATTAAGTCTAGCTCACCTTTTTCAAACGCTAGTACTCTCGTTTCTGCATCAGGAATAACTTTCACTTGGATTTTTTCTACCTTTGGAAGCTCGCCCCAATAGTTTTCGTTGCGTTTGAAGATCGCATATTCATCCGCTTTATGCTCTTCCAAAATCCATGGGCCTGTACCAACTGGTTTCGCAATTCCTTTTGAAGTATCACCATTTTCGGGGAATCCAGCTTCACCTAAGAAACGAACCGGTCGAACAACAGCTAGCTCTTGAATGGTTGGATAATAGGCTTCCGTTAATGTCATTTTAAATGTATTTTGGTCGATAACCTCTGTACTAGCTATTTTCGAAAGGAATCCCAACCAACTATGTAATTCCATATGATTCAAAATGGTATCAAAATTCTTTTTTACAATTTCTGCATTAAAGCTTGTTCCATCAGAAAATTTCACACCTTGACGCAGATGAAATGTATATACTTTTCCGTCTTTAGAAATTTCCCAAGACTCAGCAAGACTCGGCTTTAGCTCTCCCCCAACGCCGTAACTTACTAACGGTTCATATACCATCGATTGAGCAAATAATTGTGAAGGATTATACACATGGGGATTCATTTCTCCCACATCCCTCGGCCAAGCAACCGTTAGCATATTTTTTTCTTTTACGTTCTTTGACGTTGTATCCTTATCACTAGAATTTGTACAACCAAGTAATACTGATGATAATAAAAAAACAAAAATAAATGGTTTTAAAATATTCCGACTTTTAATGGCATGAAACATTTTTATTTCCTCCCAATGATGTTGATAATCATTTTCAATTGTAAGGGCATTCCATAGTCTTGTCAATGTAATGTTGGCTCTTTTATTTATTAAACCCACTAGACTTGTAGATTAAGGAAAACCTTATGAGAAAAATGTATAAGAAAAATACCATCCTTCCTTTTTCAGCTTTTTCCCCAAAAACAAAAAACACTCACAATTGTTGAATTAACAACACTCGTGAGTATTTTACTTTTTTTATTTCTTAAACCCTAAAAGGATGTGACCCTATGTCTGTAAGCTTTTTTCTGACTTAACGTTAGTTTCTATTCGTTCTAAAACAGTGTGATAACCATTACTTCCATAGTCTAATAGCTTCTTAACTCTTGTAATCGTAGTTGATGAGGCATTTGTTTCTATTTGAATATCCATATATGTAATGCCTTCATTTAGTAATCTTGCCACTTCAAGCCTTTGTACAAAAGCCTTTAATTCATTCATCGTACATAGATCATCAAAAAATGCGGCACACTCTTCCTTTGATTGTAACGAAAGGATCGCATGAAATAGTTGATCAATCGGTTTCTGGGGTAATTTTTTTATATACATTTTCATGCCTCCACTGAATATCGAAATAATCATAATTGACATATATAATAGAAGAAACTAGGATTTTTATTCTTTTTATTATAGGAAGGGGGAATCTCCCATAGATATTTCCCCTTCCCGGCATTGGTTAATCAAGTACAGCGACATACCAATTGAATATCTGTGGGTTTTCCTTTTATAGTAAATTCATAGTTTAAGACTTAGCTATTGCGACAATGTTCTCTTCTCGAAAATTTTCCCCGTTCTTGACATAATGAAGTGCTCCACCTTTTGATTGCTCAATCTGCTCAGGAGTAAGTGTTCGAATCACCTTTGCCGGAACTCCAGCCACTAAAACACCTGGTTCAATTATTTTACCTTCCGGTACAAGTGCACCAGCAGCCACTAGGGCCCCTTCTCCTATAACGGCGCCATTTAAGATAGTCGCCCCCATCCCAATTAATGCTCCATCCTTTACGGTACATCCATGTAACACCACATTATGACCAATGGTTACGTACTCTCCAACATGGACTGGATAGCCTGGGTCTACATGGACAATAGCACCATCTTGGATATTAGAGCCTTTTCCTATCGTAATTTTTTCATTATCTCCTCTTATAACCGCATTAAACCAAACAGATGTCTCTTCCTTAAGTTCAATATTGCCGATCAACTGAGCACCAGGTGCCAAATACGTACTTGAATGGACAGTTGGGTATTTTCCTTTATATTTATAAAGCATTTTTCCTACCCCTCCCTTACCCTTTTGCACGATTTCACATCATTATAACGAGATGATTCCAGTGATCATTCCTACGATAATATAGATAAGCATAATTCCTATAGACCATTTCGCTGCGTGCTTGTGGAGATCGCCTAAATTTATCCCTGTAATGTTAATTAGTAAATAAACAGACGCTACAAGCGGGCCCATAATACCAAATGGGGTCCCATATAATGAAGCGGTTCCAATTTTTAACGCATCAATCCCGTAACTAGATCCTGTTTCAGCTAAGATTGGGAGAATACCAAAGTAAAACCCATCCGCACCAATTAAGAAAAGGGCCGGTCCACTCACAATAGCAGTAAATAACGCCATATAGGAGCCCAGTCCATCAGGGATAATGGAAACCAACGTTTGGGCCATAGATTCAGAAATAGGCGTTCCTTTAAAGATTCCTGAAAAAATTCCTGCTGCCAGAACCACGACTACCACGGCTAATGCATTAGGGGCATGCGCTTCTATGCGTTCACGCTGATTTTGAAGAGCCGGATAATTAATTAGTAAGGCTAGAGCCGTACCTAGGATAAAAAGGGTAGCTGGTGGCAGCCATTCTAGAACAATGGCAATCATAATTAAGCTGGAAAGAATAAGGTTGAACCAAATTAATTTCGGACGTTTCACATTTAAATTTTCAGGTGTGATATTTTCTATTACAGCGCTTTCAATTGCTGCATCGATAATTCTAGCATCCGAAAGAGAAATGGATTCGCTGCTTGTCTTTTTGAATCTTGCACGCTCTTTCAACCCGATAAAATAAGCAACAGCAACAACGAATAGTAAACTTACAATCATTCCTGGTAACATTTGAAGATATAATTGATTAGGTTCTAGATGCAGTACACTTGCTACCCGGCCAGCAGGGCCTCCCCAAGGAACAAGTGTAGTAATCCCAATTTGCATGATTGTAATGGAAGCTAATATAATCGGACTGATTCCAAGTTTCTTATATAATGGAAGAAAAGCGGTTATAACAATCATCATCGTTGTCGATCCATCCCCATCGAATCCGATGATTCCCGCTAACACAGCCGTTCCCACGATGATTTTTAACGGATCTCCTTTTGCTAACTGAATGATTTTTGAAGTTAATGGGTCAAATAATCCCGTGTCTAACATGATTCCAAAATACATGATCGCAAATAATAATAGAATAGCAGTAGGTGCTACCTTCAGAATTCCTTCCATCATTAAATTGCCTAGTTCTGATCCATATCCTCCAATTAAACCATAAATAATCGGTACAATGGTTAAACCCAAAAACGGAGATACACGTTTTGTCAAAATCAAAAATAAGAAGGTAAAAATCATCAAAAACCCTAAAATGGACAACATATACTTCTTCCTCCCCAATGTTCGTTATCGTATGCGTTATCATTGGTGCCTGGAATTATTACTGCCTTAATTTTGTTTAAAAATCCATTCAATTCAAGGTTATATAGGCAATGTTATTTCGACTATCATTCTCTTAAAAAACCAGACTATTTTTGCTTACAAAGTATATGACCGATGATTTCTTCGTTATGCTGTCCGAGATTAGGGCCAATCCATTCAATACTTCCTGGAGTTTCCGATAATTTTGGAACAATACCAGGAACTAATACCTCTTCACCAGTTGGTATAGTAACCGTTTGAAGCATATCCCGCGCCTGGAACTGTTCATCATTCACAATATCTTCAATACTATAAATAGGTCCTACTGGTACACCTGCTTCATCAAGGATTCTTTGTACTTCTTTTTGGGTATAAAGTTTTGTCCACTTCTCAATAATCTGATCCAATTGGTCCGCTTGTTGAGCTCTACCCTGATTATTTGAGAGATTGGGATCCTCAGCCAAGTCCGTTCGACCAATCGCCTCCATAAATCGTTTAAAAATGCCGTCGCTATTTGCTGCAATAACAATATACTTACCATCCGCACAAAGGTACGTATTAGATGGAGCAATTCCTTCCAAGGTAGCACCTGTTCTCTCTCTTACAATACCTTTCAAATCATATTCCGGCAGTACCCCCTCAAGCAATGAGAAGACTGCTTCAGTAAGAGCCACATCAACATATTGGCCTCTTTTCAATGGATCTATATCTCTAGCTCTTAATGCCATTAATGTTCCATTCACTGCATAAAGGCCTGCAATCGAATCCCCAATCGCCAATCCAACTCGAACTGGCGGACGATCAGGAAACCCGGTTAAATATCTAAGCCCGCCCATTGATTCAGCCACACTGCCAAAACCTACTTTGTCACGATATGGCCCGGTTTGACCATACCCAGAAATCCGGGTCATAATGATACTTGGATTTATTTTCTTTAAATCTTCATAACCAATTCCCCATTTTTCTAATGTTCCAGGGCGGAAATTTTCAATCACTACATCGGCGTCTTTTACTAATTCCCGAACCATTTCCTGGCCTTCTGCTTCACGAAGGTTTAAGGTAATGGATTTTTTATTTCTTGCGTGAACATACCACCATAGTGAGGTTCCTTTATGCATTACACGCCAATTCCTTATGGAATCGCCACTTTTTGGATCCTCTACTTTTATCACTTCGGCACCAAATTCGCCAAAAATCTTTCCTGCAAAAGGGGCTGCCACAAAATTTCCTAATTCTAAAACTTTTATTCCATCTAATGGTTTTCTCATGGGATTTCCTCCATCTCATTTAATGACTAAGTTTCCTGTTATTAATTATCTGAATGTTCAGTCAATGTATGCAATTTTAAGGAGAGTAACTCCTTCGCGTGCTAAGCTTGTACAGTTTTTGTAAATGCTTCCGCCTCTCTAACCATTTGAGAAAAAGAGTGGTCTAATTGCTTTAATCGTTCCAGATCCAGACCCGTATGAATATTTTGCAGTTCTAAAAATTCAACGACTCGGCTTGCCTGAACATTTCCTGGTGCACCAGGAGCATATGGACATCCTCCCAATCCGGCTTGGGCTACATCCACTAAATAAACACCTGCTTGTATACCAGCTAATACATTCGCTAAGCCGAATCCATATGTATCATGCAAGTGAAGCCCTATTGGAATATCGGGGAATTTCTCAGCTAAACGGCTGCAGTATTCAAATACCTGTCTCGGCGTTGCTTTACCGATTGTATCTCCAAGTCCTAATTCATCAACCCCATAGCTGACAAGATTACTTGCAATTCTTTCTACTTCAGAATAAGGGACATGCCCCGCGAACGGACAGACAAATGCAGTTGAAATCGCACCAATCACCCTTCTATCTTCCACTTTAGTTTTTTCAACTAAACTCTTAATTTCTTCTAAAGATTCATCGGAGATTTTATTCAAGTTTGCCTGGTTATGTTTCGTGCTAGCTGAAAGGAAAAAAACGGCATTATCGATCTTAGATTGTAAAAATCTGTCTAACCCGCGTTGATTCGGAACAAGCGCTTCGTATTCAACTCCAGGTACCATCGGCAAGTTTTGTCCTAAAAGATCCGCATCTTGCATGGCAGGAACCCATTTTGGATGGACAAAGGAAGTCACTTCTAGTCTTCTGAAACCTGCATCAATTAAATCTTTAATTTTATTAATCTTTTGATTGGTTTCTACAAACACTGGTTCATTTTGTAAACCGTCTCTTAATGAAACATCTCGTATAAGAATTTTTTCAGGAAAAATCACCTTAGAACCTCCATTCAAAAATTTTCTAAATTTTTTAATGTATTGATCTCGTCAATCTGTTTATTTGAATACTCAGAAATATAAAATTGAAAATCGCGTTGAATATGTGCCTTCATTAACTCCTCTGCAGCTTTTCCATTTCTTGTTTGAAGTGCCTCCCACACCGCTTGGTGTTCCTTAGCACCATCCTCTAGCCTCATTGGTATATTTAATACCGCATTTCGATAGAAAGACATTAGCGAGTTTAACTGGTTCATCATTTTCATTAAGTAAGGGTTTTCACTTGCCTCTACAATAAAAAAGTGAAATTGTGAACTAAAATACTTTAATTTTTCAAGATCTTTCCTCTCTACCGCCAAGTTCATTTCTTCCATTACATTTTTTAAATGATTACTCTGCTTCTCATTCATCCGTAAAGCTGCATAATAAGCGGCAGCTGGTTCTAGACTTAACCGGCATTCATAAAGATAGTTGAAATCTGAAATCGTCGGCCGATATACCCTTACTCCACCTCTTGGACTGACCGATACTAATCCATCACTATTTAACCGACGAATTGCCTCACGAATTGGACTTCTGCTGACCCCTGTTTCTTGAGAAACCTGTTCTTCAACAATTCGATGTCCAGGAAGTATGAATCCGTTTACAATCTTTTCATGTAAATATTCATAAACGTGATTTTGAAGAGTTTTAGACTGATTGATTTTTGATTTCAACTTTATCCCACCCGTAGTCTGAATTTTCAGTTAATGTATGCAAAATAAACCATTCCGCTTCTACGCATGCATTACTCTTAATAGTTTAGTAATTTTATATCCTATCATTCCTCCTAATTCTACTGTGATAATAGTGTTAAAGCAAGAAAAAAAGAAAAACCATTTCTGATTTTTCTAAATATTATAATCACTTTTTATATAATGCAAACTTACGCTTCAAAGCACCTTTGCATTAATGCAGTTTTACACTACTGCATTAAAGTGAATTAATTGAGGAATGTATATTAATTGGAACCATATTAAATTTTCCCTGCTCATTTATCTCCATTTCAAGTAAACCATTCTTAGATAAAAAGATAGCATATGCGCTTTTCCCCACTTTTACGTTGTTAATCCGGCGTATTGCCGTGGAAAATTTTCGTATGTAGTATTTTATGTTTTTCTTGCTACTATCCACTTCCTTGATCAGGTAGTTCCTTAAAAACTCCATTTCGGTATTTGGGAATGTCTTATAAAAAAATTCAAGCAAATTTCCTGTTTGGAAGTCGTCATCAGAAGAGAAATAGGTCACACGAGGAATTCCATTAGCTGCAAAACCAGCCAAAATATAAACCGTTGCATAGTCCTGTTCTGGATTTAATTTTTTGAAAACATTCAAAGAGGCCAAAAATAATTTTTTTGCATGATCTTCTATTTCTTCCAGAGAATTTGTTTTCCTTGCAAGTGTTTTAAGTTCTTCCAGGGGCAAATCTATGACATTTTTGACACCAGCAAAAGCAAATATTACCTTAGGATTTAACACCATTATTTTCTTTTCATCATCACTAAATTTTTCAGTTCCCCTATAGGAAATTCTTTTATCTGCCATAATTAATACACTATCTTCAAATTTTTTCCCAATCAACGCAGTCATCAAATGCTCCTTCAAAATAAAGAATGCCCTACAATCCATTTTCGTAGGGCTTTCCTTTTATTTTACCATAAATTTACTCGTTCTGAAGGGATGATGCTTTCTCGGATCCGCCTTACTTAGATGAGTCTTGAATCTCGTAAAATACTATTTACTTACTACCACTCCTTCCTTCAACTCAGTAACATACTGATTAATTTTTTCATAAAGTTTTTCCGGTTCATCTGTGACAATATTTTTTCCATTTACAAGCGCAAATGGTTCCATTAAGCATTGTCCGCAATACAACAAGCATCTTTCTTCTATAACCTCCAAATCCCCGCACTCCCTTAATCTTTCTTTTGTTTCTTCAAGCTCATCTTCAAAATTACATGGACAAAATTTCACCTTAATGCTCACCCTTACCACTCCCTTTATTTGTTGCTCATATTTTATGGGAATATTTAAAAAATTCGCAAGAACCCACCGCAACGCACACTAGCTTTAACGCATTAAATTATTACCACTAAAAAGAAAAACCGCGTTAAATCCTAGGTTTGCTCACGTTTTTTTTTTGTATTATGATGTGTGACATTACAGGCAGTGAATTTCGAAAATTCTGTTTGTTATTTATAAAACATTTGAAGGAGCGATACAAATGGTTGAAAAAATGATGGCAAAACCTAAAGCAAAAAAAGAAGAAGTATTTCCGGTCAAAAATGTTCATTACGTAGAAATTTATACAGGAAACGCCAAACAAGCTGCCTATTATTACGCGAAAGCATTTGGCTTCAAGCTTGTAGCATACCGAGGATTGGAAACAGGCTGCCGAGATCGTGTTTCCTATGTTTTGGAGCAAGGGGCAATTCGCTTAATCTTAACAGGAACCTTATCGGACCAAACGGACATTGCCGCATTCATTAAATCACACGGTGAAGGTGTGAAAGATATCGCCCTTCTAGTAAAGGACCTAGAAAAAACTTATGCAGGTGCGATTGAACGCGGTGGTATTGCCATACGGGACCCTTGGATAGAAGAAGACGAAAACGGCAAAGTGAAAAAGGCGATTCTTGGTACATATGGTGATACTATTCATACGCTTGTTGAACCGATCAATTATAAGGGTGTGTTTATGCCAGGGTATGAAGCCCGAGAAGATATATATGGAGCGAATCCTACGGGCTTAATTGGTGTCGACCATCTTGTTGGGAACGTTGAAGTAATGGAAGAATGGGTTAATTATTATGAAAAAGTTTTTGGCTTTAACGTTCTTAAGCATTTTGATGATGAAGATATCTCCACTGAATACTCTGCACTTATGTCAAAAGTGATGATGAATGGAACCGGACGCATTAAATTCCCGATTAATGAGCCGGCGGAAGGAAAACGCAAGTCTCAGATTCAAGAATACCTAGATTACTATAATGGACCAGGTGTTCAGCATCTTGCTCTCTTAACCAATGACATCATTGGCACTGTTGCAGCCCTTAGAGCAAACGGAGTGGAATTATTGTTTACTCCTGAAACCTATTACGAAGAACTCGCCAATCGTGTTGGGGAAATTGATGAGGATGTTAAAAAGTTACAGGAACTAAATATTCTTGTAGACCGAGATGATGAAGGTTATTTACTCCAAATTTTCACAAAACCACTTGTGGATCGACCAACCATGTTTATCGAAATTATTCAGCGAAAAGGTGCACTTGGTTTTGGGGATGGCAACTTTAAAGCCCTATTTGAATCCATTGAACGGGAACAGGAACTTCGAGGAAATATTTAATCGAATCGGGTCATGGCAGTTTCATAGCTGGCATGGCCTTATTCAAAGGAGGTGCTAGTGAAATGTTAACAAAAGTAAAGGTAAATTGGAAAGAGGATGCGGTCAGTCATTACATGACAGAACTAATCGATTATGCAGGTTTATTCCCACCTGCAGCACTTCCTCTTAAAGACGCGATCTTAAACTATCATTCTTACATTCAAGAAGAGGATAGCTGGATGCTTGGAGCGTTTGTCATACCGGCTTCACGATTAGGGGAACTAGAACCCTTTAGAGAATTATTTAATGAACAGTTGCCCCTTCGACTCTCTATTATTCTTACCAAATCTAATGAGTTAAGCACAGATTTGGATGCTATTCAGCTTTTTTCGGAAACCTACCAAACGGCAGGAATGATAGAGGCGATTGAAGTCCCGCCTTCCTTTCAAATGAGTTCTAGAATTTTCGATAAGTTAGATCAATTCATATCGGGATATCGAATTTATAGTGAAATCGCAGGAATGAATAAACAGTTGCAATCCTCATTAAATAAAATCAAAAGGCTAAATCAAGACTCTTCACGCCCGATAGGGATTAAATTTCGAATGGGAGGAATAACGGCAAATTTGTTTCCATCTGCGAATAAAGCAGCGTACGTGATCCATGAATGTAATAGATTAGGACTTGCACTTAAATTTACAGCTGGTCTCCATCACCCGATTCGTCAATACCGGAAAGAAGTAAAGACCTTCATGCATGGATTCGTTAATGTTTTTACTGCATCGATTATGGCTTATTGCCTCTCCATTACAGAAGAAACGATTGAAGCGATATTACTTGAAGAGGACCCGAAAAATTTTATTTTTACTACAAATGAACTCAGCTGGCGGAATTTAACGGTCAGCTCTAAAGAGATTAACAAGGCACGTAATGTTTTTGCTCTTTCATACGGAAGCTGCAGTTTTGATGAACCACGAGAAGAACTAGGAGAACTTGTTTTATTTCAGAAGGAGGCAGTAAGATGAAAAAATCTTTTATTGAAACAAAACCGGAATCACATTTCCCTATTCAAAATTTACCGTATGGCATATTCCAGGTAAATAGTGAAAGTCCTCGTGTTGGAACGGCTATTGGGGAGTATGTTCTTGATTTATCCGTAATTGAACAAGCCGGCTTATTAGATGGTACAGGTGTGGAAGGAAAAAATATTTTTTCATCCCCTTCCCTCAATCCATTTATGGCACTTGGCCGTTCAACTTGGTCTGCCGTGAGGTCTAAACTTCAATATCTTTTAGATGAAAACACTCCTGTATTACGTGATGATGAAAATCTTCGTGATCAAGCATTTCACCGAATCGAAGATGTAACCATGCTGCTTCCAGCGGAGATTGGTGATTATACTGATTTCTATGCTTCAAAGGAACATGCAACCAACGTAGGAACCATGTTTAGAGGTAAGGATAACGCTTTAATGCCAAACTGGACACACTTACCCATTGGCTATCATGGTCGAGCGAGTTCGATTGTTCCCAGCGGTACCCCGATTCGGCGCCCTTTAGGTCAAAGAAAACCAAAGGATTCAGAATATCCCATATTCGGCCCATGTACACAGCTTGATTTTGAACTGGAAATGGGTTGGTTTATCGGCCCTGGCAATACTCTTGGTGAACCTATTCCCGCTCATCAGGCGGAAGACCATGTTTTTGGGCTCGTACTTGTGAATGATTGGAGTGCACGTGATATTCAAGCATGGGAGTATCAGCCACTGGGCCCCTTCCTTGCGAAAAATTTTGCCACATCCATCTCGCCTTGGGTTGTACCGTTAGAAGCGCTTGAACCTTTTCGCACGGCTGGGCCCAAGCAAGATCCAGAGCCCCTTCCTTACTTGCAGCAAGGAAAAAATAGTTCATTTAATATCAATCTAGAAGTTTATTTAACACCTGAAAACACAGATGAAGAAACTAGAATTACAAAAACCAACTTCAACTATATGTATTGGTCCATTGCCCAACAGGTAGCCCATCATACCATTACTGGATGTAACATCCGCCCTGGTGACATGCAGGCATCCGGAACGATCAGTGGTCCTAATCGAGAAGAACGCGGCAGTCTGCTTGAACTCTCCTGGCGTGGTTCACAACCGGTCCAATTAAACGGCGGCGGAGAGCGCAGCTGGATCGAAGACGGTGATACCTTGACCATTAGCGGCTGGTGCCAAGGAGAAGGATATCGCATTGGTTTTGGTGAAGTAACCGGTCAGATCCTACCTGCACACTCTGAATCCAAAGTATTAGGAGATCAAGCTGCCGTAAAAATCTAAAATATAATATAAAAAGGAGAGTAGACAATGGCATATTATGTGAAAATGGGCCGCATCCCCCATAAACGGCATACTCAATTTCGCCAAGAAGACGGTAGTCTCTATTATGAGCAATTAATGGGTACGAAAGGTTTCTCTAGTATTCAATCACTGATCTATCATATTAATCAGCCGACACAAGTTAAAAAAGCGGAAAAAATTTGTGATGTTCGATATGAATTTGAGGAAAGAGGACCTTTAAAACATCGTCATTTTCGTACTTGGAATACAGAAGTTGGCGGTGATTTTCTCTCCGCTCGCAAAATTTTCATGGCAAACGATGATCTCGCGTTTGGCGTGGCACGTCCTAATCGCCAGATGGACTATTTTTACCGGAACGGCGAAGGCGATGAAATGTTATTTGTTCATGAAGGAACCGGCAAAATTGAAAGTATTTTTGGGGAGTTAAGTTTTGGGCCCGGGGATTATCTGGTGATTCCTATTGGGACCACCTACCGTGTTGTTTTGGAAACAGAAGAAGCACGCTTTTTAGTTGTCGAATCCAATTCATCCATTGTTACACCTAAGCGCTATCGTAATGAATTCGGCCAGCTTCTCGAACATTCTCCCTTCTGTGAGCGTGATATCCGGACACCGGAAAGATTGGAGCCCAAGAACGAGAAAGGTGAATTTGAAATTCGAGTCCGTGCACAAGGGATGATCACTTCCTATACATATGATTTCCATCCGCTTGATGCAGTTGGCTGGGATGGATATTTATACCCTTATGCATTCAGTATCCATGATTTTGAACCAATAACAGGCCGTGTTCATCAGCCGCCACCCGTCCATCAAACCTTTGAAGGCCATAATTTTGTCATCTGTTCATTTGTGCCGCGCTTATATGATTACCATCCAGAGGCCATTCCTGCGCCTTATGTGCACAGCAATGTGGACAGTGATGAAGTCCTCTATTATGTGGATGGTGATTTTATGAGCAGGCGCGGTGTGGAGGAAGGTTCTATTACTCTTCATCCGTGCGGACTACCACATGGACCACATCCAGGCAAAATCGAAGAAAGTATCGGTAAAAAAGAGACACGCGAACTTGCTGTCATGATTGATACTTTCCGTCCACTCTATATTGTAAAGGATGCTCATCCTCTGGAAGTGGATGATTATATGAGCAGCTGGCTGCCAAAATAGTTTATGGCCCGGCCGGCATGTTGGGTTTTCTTTTCTATGATATTACTAAGGTTCACTGGCGCAGGCTCTCCCCTTGCGCCCTTATCGTGTCTATTCTTTGAAAATCATGAATTAATAAAATATCGAAATTAGAAGAGTGAGGCAAATCAATGAAAAGTACTAAATTAATGGACTCATTTAAGGAAGCAGTCTCAGACATTCAAGATGGTTCAACAATAATTGTCGGCGGATTTGGTTTATGTGGTATTCCAGAGTATGCCATTCAAGCACTGAAGGAAAAAGGATCAAAAAATTTAACAGTCGTAAGTAATAATTGCGGTGTGGATGACTGGGGTTTAGGTCTCCTCCTAGCAAATAAACAAATAAAAAAAATGGTGTCTTCGTATGTCGGAGAAAATAAAATCTTTGAACAACAGTTTCTAAGCGGTGAACTGGAAGTCGAATTAACCCCACAAGGGACCCTTGCGGAGCGCATCCGGGCAGGCGGTGCAGGCATTCCTGGGTTTTATACAGCTACTGGCGTTGGTACCCCGATAGCAGAAGGAAAAGAAGTGAAAGAATTTGACGGAAAAATGTATTTGCTTGAACGTGGAATCGTTGGAGACTATGCTCTTGTAAAAGCATGGAAAGCAGATACACTCGGAAACCTTGTTTACAGAAAAACGGCAAGGAACTTTAATCCCCTCGCTGCTATGGCAGGCCGGATTACGATTGCGGAAGTTGAAGAAATAGTTGAACCAGGTGAACTTGATCCGAATGAGATTCATACACCAGGCATTTATGTACAACGAATTCTATTAGGCACTAATTATCAAAAGAAAATTGAGCGGCGTACGGTTGTCCGCGTGTAACCTACCCATAAGGAGCAGAGCAATATGAATGATCTACGGTTAACCATTGTAAGAAGAGCAGTAAAAGAGATTAAGGACGGTATGAATGTTAATCTCGGAATCGGGATGCCGACTTTGGTAGCCAATGAAATTCCGGCGGATATAAATGTTTTATTACAGTCAGAGAACGGTTTACTAGGAATTGGCCCCTATCCTCTTGATGGTCAAGAAGATCCCGATTTAATTAATGCAGGAAAAGAAACGATTACAACTGTACTTGGATCTTCGTTTTTTGATAGTGCCGAATCATTTGCGATGATTCGCGGCGGCCATATTGACTTAGCCATTCTTGGCGGCATGGAAGTTTCTGAAAACGGTGACCTTGCTAATTGGATGATTCCAGGAAAAATGGTTAAAGGCATGGGAGGTGCAATGGACCTCGTCAATGGTGCCAAACGGTTAGTTGTGATTATGGAACATGTAAACAAGCATGGGGATTCTAAAATCAAAAAAAATTGCTCTCTTCCCCTAACAGGAAAACAAGTCGTGCACCGGCTAATTACTGATTTAGCTGTATTTGACTTTACCCCTTCAGGCATGGTCCTTATTGAAACGCAGCCAGGTGTAACTGTGGAAGAAGTTAAGGAAAAAACAGAAGCACAATTTACTGTTTCGCCTAAAATGTTAGTACAAATTAAATGATAAGAACAGAAAAAGTTTACATAAATGAGGAGGTTTATTTATGTCAAATCATGTACAACCAGGGGAATTTACTATTGGAACTGTAAGCGAAAACTGGACTGAGGATGCCCTTTTTTACGAGTATAGTACTGCTGCTGATCCAATTGGCAGTGGGATTACTAGTCCGATCCCACCTAAAGAATTTGCACCTGAACTATATAATTCAGGAGAAACTCGTATGATATCACTGGATTTATCTAATGAGCTGAAAACCAAATATCCAGCAACGAGCCCCTCCCTCCTTGCACATTTTATCCGAATTAATGAAGGCGATTCGATTCATACACAACCAAACGCAACCAGTGAATTATATTATATTATTTCCGGGGCCGGCACAACTGAGGTCAACGGTCAAAAAATCAGTTGGAAAAAAGGTGACTTTTTAACACTTCCATCTGGATCAGTAAGCCATCATATAGCAGCGGAGGATTCGACGATTTACTATATTTTGGATACTCCCCTTCTTGATTATTTGGGAGCTAAAGCAACAGAAGCACGTTTTAAACCGACACTTTATACAGCGGAACGGGCGAAAGCAAAATTAGATGAAGTAGCTAATGCACCCGATGCCCATTTAAAAAATCGTATCTCCATCTTGTTAAATAATCAAAATTTCGAACAAACTTTAACCATTACGCATGTGTTATGGGCAATGTTTGGTATTGTTCCCGCAGGCGCCAACCAAGCTCCACACAGTCATAAATCAGTTGCACTTGACTTTGTTGCCTATGCTGCACCTGGGACATATACATTAGTTGGGGATAAGGTAGACCCTCTCACAAAACAAATCATTGATCCGTTTCGGATTGACTGGGTAACAGGAAAAGCCTTCGTTACCCCACCAGGGCTATGGCACTCTCACCACAATGAATCAGGGGAACCAGCATTCATTATCCCGATCCAAGATGCAGGTTTGCAAACCTACCTTCGTACTTTGGATATCCAATTTACTCATTATGATGAGGAATAGAAGTATTCAATAAAAGAGGAAAAACAGAATGAGAGTGGCTAAGTTTTGTGAGCGAAACATTAAAGTTACCGATGCGGACAAAGTCATTGAGCTTCTTCGCCTGCATGATCATAATGACGTAGATGTTAGAATTGTAGACTGTTTTAGAAGGTGTTTAGAATGTAGAGTAAGGCCGTTTTGCCGTATTCAATTAACAACCATCGAGGCTGATGATGCTGAAAGCTTGATAAATAAGATCCTTCAAACTGTTAAACCGATTTAAGTAAGCCCCAAAAAGCCAACGCGACCAAAATCACACCCAAGTGCGGATTAATGCACTTGGGTCTTTTCACGTTGGACAGTTCAGTAGTGTTGAATAAGATTTTGATTACCAAATAGAGGTTGAAATAGTGAGGAAAAATGAGACAGTTTATAGGAGTACCATGAAATATACGAATAAGAGCTTCATAATAGAATAGAATTACGCTTTCAATTATACTCATGATTAGGATGTAAGCAATTTTGGAAGAAAGTAGGACTATATATGCTATTTTATGTGTTTGCAATACTTGTTATTGTGCTAGACCAGCTTTCTAAATATTTAATTCGGGCCTACATTGACATCAATCAGACATTTACATTATGGGGAATTCCACTTACACATATCGAAAATAGTGGGATGGCAAGAGGTTTATTTCAAGGCCATGCACGGCTCTTCGGAGTTTTGGGTGTGTTGTTTGTGATAGGTGTTTTATATTATCGGAGGACCGAAGAAATGAAGGGTGCACTTATTGATAGTAGTTTAGGATTCCTAGTCGGAGGAGCAATTGGAAATGGTATTGATCGACTTTTGTTTGGACAGGTAACAGATTTTATCATTCGCTCTGGCGGCATCCTTAACTTGGCCGACCATGCTATTGAGATCGGGGTGTTCCTGCTTCTTATTTACGGAGTCGTTAGCTGGTTGAAAAATAAACACTAAAGAGGACCAAAAGATAACTTGGTCCCTCTCTATAATCAATAAAAGCTAATCTATAAAAGCATTTTCAATTTATTTAGACTCCCTATAAAAAGGATGATGATGAACGATTGTATTCAATGCCTTGAATGCGCTCCTGATGGGTATAAACATTAAAACCGTTAGATCGGATAAAGCCAACTGCTGTAATTCCAAGTTCATCTGCTAAATTTATTGCAAGATTGGTAGGGGCAGATTTTGAAAGAATAATCCCTACACCAATTTTGGCTGCTTTTAGTAACACCTCGGATGAAATTCGGCCACTGAAAGCTATGATTTTATCTTTTAGAGGTATTCGGTTAATCAAGCAATAGCCAAATAGTTTATCAAGGGCATTATGTCGACCGATATCTGTTCTTGCCGCCACAATTCCATCCTTCGTACATAAGGCTGCATTATGGACCCCACCTGTCTGTCGAAAATGTGAAGAACTTTCCTGCATTTGCTTCATTAACTCCCGACACTGTTCCGGTGTAAGCGTCATTGTTGTCATCACCGTTTTAGCTGTCTTAACATCGTTATGAAAGTAAAATTGCCGTCCCTTTCCACAACAAGAACCAATAAATCTCTTAGAATGGAAATCTTTTTGGAGCGAATGTTTATTCACAAGATCTACATAAGCAAAACCCTTTTCTTCATCAATATGGATTGAGTGAATATCTTGATAGACTCGAATGACACCTTCTGAGGCTAGAAAGCCAACCACCAATTCTTTCAATTCAGAAGGGGTACATACAATGGTGGCAAACTCCGTTCCATCTAAAATAATTGTTAGGGCAGATTCGACTGCAATGTCATCCTCTTCCTCTATGAAGTTATGTCCATTGTACTTGACAATATTTTGAGAAGTAGTAATTTCCTTAAACAAATTCCGTGCCCCTTTCCATGATTTTTTCCCCTTAACCAACTTCTGTTTCAAGATCAGCAATCGGCTTTTCAAGATATTGGGTATCTTTCCGTGCATGATATCGCTCTGCTTTTTCCACATTAACGGTGATGTTGTAATCCGGAATGCCTGCAAATTTCTCATAACGTCCGCGCGGCAGCAAGTAGTTCCCTTCTGGGAAATGAACTTCTAAATTTCCTTGCGCAATATCAACAAACTTAGCCGTACCTTGGAAGACGCCAAAGCCATTATAAACAACAATTCCTTCGCCTTCAGCAATGCTTAATTTTTGTCCATCCACAGGACTCATTAATACATCATAACGACCTGCACCGTTTAACGGATCGACTTCTTTATATACCATCGAGTTAAACTGCTTGCCACGGCGGGATGTAATAATAAATTGTTCAGGCTTTTTATTTAAATCAGGAATATCAACCGGAATTAAGGTACCTCTGCCATCCGGAGTTGGACAAATTCCATCTTCACATAACCAAGCGCCGCCCCACTGGAACACGTCTCCTTGCTTTTTCAAATGCTGGATGCCGTCGTAATCAGGATTTGCCTTGGCAATTTCCACACGTATGGCTTGACCGTCTGCAAAATCAACCAATTGGGCTGTTTCTGGTTTCACACGCTTCGCAAGATCCAGATAAATCTTCCATTCTGTCCGTGCCTCTTCAATCATGTTCTTGTTACCTGTAATTTCAGGAGAGAAGTAAACCATCCGTTCGGTGGATGTACTTGTGCCCCCTCCTTCTTGCTCATAACGCGTTTTCGCCGGTAACACGATGACGGCTTCTTTCGCATCGACTAATGTTGATGTGTTTAAAATAATATCTTGATGGACCCGAATCTCCAGTTCGGATAAGGCTTCTTCAATAAAATCAGGGTCTGGCATCGTTTCTAAGAAATTACCACCAGAAAGGTAATATAATTTCACTTTCCGCTCATGATCTTCTGGAAGAACAATGTTTTCTAGTGTGACGCCAACGATATCACCCTGCCACTTTGGCAAGTCAAATCCCCAAAGCTTTTCAATTCGTTCTGCATTTTTTTCGTCCCAGCCTCCTCCAGGTAAAACAAACGGGTCTGCCCCCATTTCTCCGCTGCCTTGCACACTCGAGTGTCCACGGAACGGCATAAGACCAGCGTGCTTTCGCCCTAAGTGTCCACGCAGGAGTGCCAGGTTTGCGACTTGAGAGATATTGTCAGTTGCAAAGGAGTGCATTGTCAGGCCAAGCGCCCACGCATAAACTGCATTTTTGCTGTTTGCTAGAAGTTCAGCTAATTCTATGATTCTTTCTTTTGAAACGCCTGAAGACTCGATGATATCTTTCCAAGATTGTTCTTGGACTTTTTTCTTCAGTTCTTCGTAACCGTTTACATGTTCCTCTACGAATTCATGGTTAATCGCTGAACCATATGCTTTTTCTTCCATATCAAACCAATGCTTCATGATCCCATGCATAAAAGCTATATCCCCACCGATGTTGACTTGATAGAAATCATCAGCAATTTTTGTTCCGAATAAGGCGGACTCTGGGTTTGACGGAATCCAATACTGATCCATAGCTGGTTCACGATATGGGTTAACCACAATGATTTTGGTCCCTTTTTTCTTTGCTTCAAGCATATATTTTGAAGATACAGGTGATGAGTTCGAAGCGACACTTCCCCAAAACAATAAGACATCTGTTCCAATCCAATCTAGATAATTGGATGTTGAAGCTCCCACACCAATGGAACGTTTTAAAGCTGTTTTACTTGGAGCGTGACAAATACGGGAAGCGTTATCAATATGATTCGTCCCAAGAAACCGTGCGACTTTCGCTGCAACATAATAGCTTTCGTTTGTAATTCCTCGAGCGGTTAAATAGAATGCATATTGTTTCGGATCCAACTTCTTCATTTTTTCTGCAATGAGATCTATTGCGTCATCCCATGTAATCCGTGAAAATTTACGTTCCCCTTTACGTCGAATCATTGGATAAGGGATCCGACCCAGCTTACGAAGTTCAGTGCTATCATATTTCCTTAGCTGATCAATGTCTGCATGCAGAATTTCAGGTGGAATCGCAGGCATTGTATTAAGGCGAAGCACATTCAAACGTGTGGTGCAAACGTGTGGTCCATCCAATGTTTGGTCATATAACCCTGACACACCAAGTGCACAACCGTCACAAACCCCTTTCGTAATAATCCGTGTGGCATAGCCGATATTATCTTTATTTTCCCAAGCGATTTTCATCGTATCGCGGATATGCTGCGGTTTAATCTTTCCTAATCCAAATGGAATCGGGCTTACCCAGTATTTAGGAGCAGGTAACTTTGCCTTTTTTTGTGGTCCTGGATGTTGCGTTTTCCCCATTTTCATTTCCTCCTCAATCATGTCTATTGCAATTACTATTTTTTTCAATAAAAAACCACCTAAGATAATATTCATCCGTTAAAACGGACAAATAGCTCTAGGTGGTTAGTCTTTAACAGGGTCGCTGTCAAGTGCCAACAATATGTAGTTAAATAATGTTTCCATTGAAATTAACTTTTTAAGTTAAACTTTTCTTCGATATCTTGATCAAACACGAAGATTGACATCCCCATGTCGTCTTCAATATCAATATCCACAAAGACACGAATGAATTTTACACCAAGTAATTCTTCCATTTCCTGAGGATAGTTTTTTTTATAAATCTCCTTGACCATTTCAGTACGAGCAGATCGTAACATTTGTTTCCCATCTTCAGCTGAAGCAATAAATTTTTCTATAGGAGATAAATTTCCCTCTAATTCACAAATTGCCCAGTTCTTACAAAACTTTGTTCGAACTTGACTAGGGCCTTTACCCATATGACGTTTTCTATAGGCGCGAACAATATTACTAAATTCTGCTTCATATTTATTCACATGACTCAACTCACTTGTTTTTACTCAATGTTATCACAGTGTTAATGTTGTTTATTCTATAAGTATACTATATAACGGAATAAAAAGAAAAACCATTGTTTTTGACTCTTAATGAAGAAAAAAGTTTGTTCCACCCTTTATTTTTTCTATAATGACTTAGGAACTATATCCAACTGTAGCCAGAACTTACAACAAATATGCCATCAACTACTAGATTAATAATAACTAGTAGTTGATGGCTCGTATCGTTTCCTAATCAATGAAGGTTTTCCTTTAGATTTAAATTTTTCTTCCCCAAATCTCCTCAAGCAAATATTTTAGAATAAGCGGTTATGGTCGTTCGTTCACGCCATATAATAGATATTTTACCTCGAATGTTCTCATCTATCTTCGTAACAAATTGAAGAAATGGATGGCCATTTTCTTGCACTACCATGATCCCTGCCGGAGTCAACTTTCCATTATGCTTAATCGTAATGTCATACTTGCCTTGACTAGGAAGTGTAAAGTACGGCATTGGCCTAAGACGTATACCATCCCATTCACATTCCACTTCATAATAACTTCCCAGATATTCAGGAAGAACTGCTACATCTCCATTCAATAATTTTTCTCGAATGAGTGTAGAACTTATTTTCTCTCCCTGAAACTCTACTTTAGGAACTTTTGTTACATCAATAAGTGAACTGAAATCCCTAATTAGAACATCCATATTCCCCAATCCTCTTATGCCGTATGTAAAATCAAAACCAGCAACAGCATGGATCACACCCAATCCCATTAAATAGGTTTCCACGAATTGTTCTGGTGAGAGCATGGAGAACTCCTGATCAAATTTGACAATGTAAAATGTATCCACCCCAAGGGATGAAAGTACTTTTTCTTTCATTGATATAGGTGTTAAATAATCTACTTTCTTTTTACCATTTGATAAAACAAATTTAGGATGTGGAAAAAAGCTCATAACCGAAAGTGGCGTTCTTTTTTCCCTTGCTTTTTGGAAAGCGGTCCTTATCACTTCTTGATGTCCAAGGTGTATGCCATCAAAAAAACCAAGTGCCATGACATTCGATTTAGCTTTTTGCTGCCATTCGGCCAAATTTTGACGGTTTAAATAGATGGTTTCCATGCTATCACCTTTCTTTTTCTGATTATGCTTGACGTTTTATACTAACGTTTTTGATAGTTTTACATCCAAATCCTTGAACAATTTTTCTACTAGCAATAAACATTCTGTTTTATCGTAATTTCTATATTGTGTTTCTACTCTTAAGAATAATGGATCACCCGCGTAATATCTTTCATATAACTCATGACGGGAACCGAAAGCGGATACTGCAATGTCCGCTGCAATTTTGTAGATTTGCATTTTTTCTTCTGCATTCACATCCGCACCTCTATAATACTTTTGAATAAGTTCCTTCAAAGGACTATCCATTATATTCATAGATGCTGGCTGGTACATTAACCCGCCTGCTAAAATCAACTGTAAAATCTCTCTTACTCTTGGATACCATCTATTGCCGGAATTTCTGATCGCATTAAGAGGCTTAAAATCAGGATAGTAGAAACCATCTTTTGTTTGTAACGCATTTGCTTCGGAAGCTTCAAGCGCTGCTTTCGTTAATTCAATATAAGTGGTAATCTCCCCGATCATGTCCGCAACATGTGGGAATTGATTTGTTTTTACCATTTCGGTTGCTTTCATTGCCACACCAGCCACAAATTGAAGTTTCGTTAATAATCTTGTTGAAGTCTGGTGTCCAGTATAATAGGTACTAAAACCGCGAATACCTGCTACTTGATGGATATCCTTATAGATAAAAACCCGCTCCCAAGGGACTAATACATCATCAAAAATGAGCACTCCATCAAGTTCATCAAACTGACTGGATAGAGGATTATCCATTTTAGCATTGATAGCATATGGTTCCCTTGCGATACACTTTAATCCAGGTGTTGACATTGGAATAGCAAAGGAAATTGCATATTTTTGTTCTTCCTCTACTGGCTTTTGGTGCGCCTGCGGAAGGGGAAGTAACGGGAATATTAGTACTTCATCTGTATAAGGACCGGCTGTTGCAAGCATTTTAGCTCCACGGACAATAATCCCTTCTTCTGTTTCTCTTACAACCCCTAAATAAGTAAATTCGTCCGGTTGTTTAGATGCAGGCTGGGTACGATCTACCTGTGGATTAATTAATACATGTGTTAAAGATAAATCATTATCCCGAATATACTTATAATAATTTCGCACATTATCTGCAAATTCACCAAAATAATCTGCATTAATATACCATCCTAATAACATAGCACTCATAAAATCAGTTGATCTTCCCATGTAGCCATAGGATGTTTCGGCCCATGTTCTGTGCATTTTTCTTCTAGTCTTTAAATCGTCTATCGATCTCGGAATCATAAACTGAGAACCTGTCAATTCACCCGTTGTTGGTTCTGTATATAACATATGGTCTCTTAACGAGGGATCCCATTGTAGATCGTATATGTTTGCTGTAGAACGGACAACAGGCGCAATAACTGGATGGGTTGTCGGGTCCTTTACTAATTCATTGCCAATCCATGTTTCCGGCGGATTTTTTTTCAACCTTCCAATGTAATCATTTCCTTTAATAGCAGCCATTTAACCCGTCCTTTCTTTTATATATTTGTTATTAGATTAGTATTTTTAATTGTTGGCTGTGTTAAACTAGCCTGTTGATTTCCGCTCCAGGCACTTCGCTTTCCGCGGGCGGTCCGGGGAGCCTCCTCGTCGCTGCGCTCCTGCGGGGTCTCCCCTGCCCCGTACTCCCGCAGGAGTCTTCGTGCCTTCCACTCCAATCAACAGTGTGTCAAAATTAACATTAACCCTTAACACAGCCTAATTCTTAAAAAAGTCACATACCAATTTATTAACGATTTCTGGCTGATCTGTTTGGCATTGATGTCCGCACTCATCTATATATTCAAATTCTATATTTGGAAGAATCTTTTCCAATGCATATCCCATTTCAACAGGTGCAAATGTATCATGCTTTCCCCAAATAAATTTTCCAGGGATTTTTAGTTTTGGTAGGGAATCCTCTATGCTGAATCGGTCCCAGAGTTTTGGTTCTCGACGCATTTTTTCTTGGTATTTGATAAAAGCAGCCGCTGATTCTTTTATGCCAGGTAGAATGGAAGCTTCATATCGATAGCTAACTAATTCGTCTGTTACCCTGGATTTATCATAACTAATTGCTTCCAAGAAATTGCGCATACCTTCTTCTGTATAGTCATACGGTCTCATCTTTTGGAAAATTTGATCTTTCTTTAATTCAGGAAGTTCAACCCCTAGGGAATGAGCCAATGTAGCACTTCCTATATATACCAACTTTTTGACTCGTTCCGGATGTTCAATTGCATATTTGGCAGCAACGTAGGCACCCTGTGAATTACCGATTAGGTAGACTTCATCCAGACATAAGGCATCAATAAAATCTCGTACATGATCTACAAGGCTTTGATGTCCTTTGGTTGGCCAAGCATGTGGTCTAGCGTCTGTCCATCCCATGGAAAGCTGGTCCAGTGCTATCGCACGAAATCCTTCTTCGGCTAGAAATGGGAGCATGTATCTCCAGCCGGCATATCCTGAAGAGCCCGGCCCGCCGCCATGCAATAGAATGACTGCAGGTCCTTCTGTTCCTGACCAAGCATAGTGTGTTCGTATTCCGTTTGCTAGTACCCATCCATCGTATATGCCATTTCCTAAATTCAATTCTTGTTCCCTCTTTTCTTTTTATGAACAAAATGTTCACTAAATGAACAGTTTACCCTTTTATATTTGTATTAATGTTACTTTTGATTTATGAAGAACCATAGTCAAGATCTTTAGAGTCATGTTTTCCTTTAGACCAATGTTTTACTTTGAAATTTAGGGTGACTCCAGTATTCTACAAACTCAACAAATTCTTGTTGATTCAATGGATATACCACTACTTCCCACTCAGCATCATTTGGAATTTTTGTATGTCCATAGCCAATTTCCACATCACCTTCTAATCCTGGAATTCGCGTATAAATCTCCATTGTTTTACAGTTACCGTGCCGGTTTGGACCACGAACATCTTTATTTAATTGTTTTGCTCGATAATACATCTTCATCAGATCATCGATTGTCTCCACTTCAAACATGACGTGACGGAAACTTCTAGTTACCTCTTCAACCGCTGACATCGCTAGATTATGATGATTTTCACTGCAGCGGGTAAATACGATTTTATCCCCTACCCAATCGGAAATATGGAATCCTAGTACTTCCTCATAAAACTCTACATTTCTTTTAAACTTCTCTTCTTTGACTGCCAGTGTGACATGGACCATATCCATAACATCAATAATGCCCCTATTTTTTAATTGCGGCTGTGTTACATACGGACCATAAGCAATCTCCACTCGATAACCGGCAGGATCATAGAAGTATAAACATTGTTTCACTTGTCTGCTTTTAGATTCTTCTGGGGATAAAATAGTAAAGTCTGTATTGGTTTCCTCCAAACGCTTCGCAATTTTTAAGTAATCCATCCGATTGAAAACTTCCCAGGTAATCGTTCTTATCCCTGGCTCATCAGCTGGATAAAAAGCAAGACGATGATGGTATTTGTCTACAGAAACATAGAGCTGTCCTTCTTCTCCTTCTGAAATTTCCCAGTCAAACATTTCACGAAAAAAATCTGCTGATTCTTTGGGGTCAGTTGAATACAAATCGAGATATAAGAGACGTCTTATCAATCTCATTCGATTCTCCTCCTTTGTTTTAGAACCGTTAAATACAGCTTTTTGCCTATTGAACACGTTTACATTCATTCCATTCGCTGCACGACAAAGGAAACGTATTTAACCTTTCTTTTAGTCTTTGAAATGCAAGTGTTGTTCACTTATCGAAATAATTGTTCACTATAAGAACAAAACTATATTTACAAATTGCTTATACTCCTTAGTATATCGTATTTATTTAAATTTTCAATAAATTCAATTGAATATATTTTAATTTTTTCCATTTTTTCCTTTTGAACTTTGATAACCTGAGGGAATAACCTTGTCATATAGCATTTTTGTCCTGTATAATTCACATTATGATTCAGATAATTCTTAATAAGAGGTGACTCTCATGAGAGACGTCAACATGAAGCCTACAAAATCTATTGATAAAGCTATTAAATTATTAAATTGTTTTTCTTATGGGAAACAATTCTTAACCATCAACGAAATTTCGAAAATGGCCAATATTCCTAAATCAACAACCTATCGTCTTCTCTGCACATTAGAATCTTATAAATTCATTTATTATAATCCAGAAGATTTAACCTATTGCCTTGGGATCAAAATGTTGGAATATGGTGCCATTGTTTTAGAACGTTCAAAAATAATCCCTATAGCCAGACCATTTATTGTCGATCTTAATCAAAAAACAGGATTTTCTGTTAACCTCACGGTGAAAGAAGAAGATCGTTTACTCTTTATTGATAAATCTGAAAGCTTTATTTCCCTTCAATATTCCACGACAGTCGGCAGATCAAGGGATCTTCATTATAGTTCAGCCGGAAAAATATTTATGGCAGATCTCGATGAGCAAACCGTCCAAGAAGTTTTAGCCCTTTACCCGTTAAAGAAATATACGAACTTTTCGATTGCAGATAACGAGGAATTTCTGAATGAACTTAAAAAAGTCAAAGAACAAGGTTATGCGATTGATGACAATGAGTCCAATCTAAACGCATTGGCAGTATCAGCAGCCATCAGAAATGCACAGGACGGAATCGTAGCTGTCATAACAGCTGTAGGACCACGTCAGTTAATCATGGATTATCCGCTTTCTAAATTAGTTACACAGGTCACGGACTGTGCAAGCCAAGTATCGCTGAAATTTATATAATTTTCTTTTTCTTCATCTTCATCGAAAAATCGGTGGAGATTTTTTTATATTTTAATTTAAAGAATTGTTTGACATTTTAGATAATTCGAGATTAAAATAACACTATGAAACAATTTTTGAGTTATATAAATCACATTGTGAGGTGGCTAATTCATGGTTAGTACAATTGAAAGCAATGAACTACTTGTTGAGAAAGCTCGTTCCTTAGTCAAAGTTTTAAGAGATCGTGGACCAGTGACAGATGAAATTCGAAGAATTCCTGAAGAATCGATTACAGAGTTAAAAAAAATGGATCTTTTTACATTACTTCGTCCCAAAATGTATGGCGGGCTGGAAACAAACATGCGTACGTTTTCAGATGTGATTGTGGAAATTTCTCGCGGCTGTGCTTCCACCGGCTGGATTTTATCGCTTTGTAATATTCGAGATCTAATGATCGCCGAATCATTTTCCGAAAAAACACATCAAGAAATCTTCAACTCAATGGATGATGTTGTCTTTGCTGGTGTTTTCAGACCGAGAAAATGTATTGTCGAACGAGTTGAAAGCGGATACATCATTAAGGAAGGCCATTGGATGTTCTGCTCCGGCTCGCTGCATGCCACATGGGGTTATTTTGGAATGCCTATTGTTGACGAACAAGGAAAAGAAACCGATTTAGCCTTAATTACTATTCCGTTTGCTGAATTAGAGATCATTGATGATTGGTTTACATTAGGTTTATGTGGTACCGGAAGTAACAGTGTTAAAGCAACAGACGTTTTTGTTCCAGACCATCGCGTGGTATCCTTTACGAAAACAACCCAAGGTCAGTTTGATTCCCCACATCTAAGAGATATTCCACTATATAATACAGCTTTGGCTCCTGCCCTACATTTATCTTTAGGTCTTCCAGGATTAGGTATTGCACAAGCGGCATTAGATACATTTTTAGAAAAACTGCCATATAGAAAAGTCATAAATCTAGGGGTTAAAAATCAAAAAGATGCGGTCATTACCCATTTACAAGTTGGGGAAGCCTCATTGAAAATTGACACAGCTAAAATGCATTATTATCGTGCAGCAGATACCCTTGATGAATGGGCGAACAGCGGTGAATTTATGGATGTCGAAACAAGGATGAGATGTGCTGCAGATATTGGTTATGCGAATCAGCAATGTAAGGAAGCCATCGATATCCTTCTAGAGTCTTCAGGCGGCTCTTACGTATATAACAGAGATCCTTTCCAGCGGATTTTCCGAGACTTTTCAACCTTATACGTGCATCGATCCATTTCACCTACAAGCTTCAAAGAAAACTACGGCCGCTTGAAAAGTGGGTTAGATTTACATCCGGATGCGCTAATTTAACGAACTCAATCCCAAGTGAACTCCAATCACTTGGGATTATTTTTTATCATGAACGGCTGGGCACCAAAACCAAAAAAGGCTGTCTCTAATCGGTTTTATTCCCTTTAGAGACAGCCTTTATTCTTAAAATGTATCATTCTTTAAAATAATTTGGATGAAACACCGGCATTGAAATACAAGTTTTTGGAGATCTTTTCAGTCGTACTTAATAATTCTTTAAGAATCTCTTCCTTTTTCCTGAATATTCTACTTCTTGGTCCGCCTACACTGACAGATGCAATAATAGAACCTTTTGAATCTACTATAGGTGCAGCAAAACCTACTAGTCCTTCTTCTGCTTCTTCATCATCGAAACCATAGCCGCGTTCTTTCGTAAGCTGCAGCTGGTTGATTAATTCCTTCTTATCTGTAATCGTATTATCTGTAAACTTTTTAAGCGGAACATTTTTAAAATAACGTTTAAGATAATCTTCACTTTGGAAACTCAAAAAAACTTTGCCAGAAGGCGTACAATAAAGCGGTACCACTTTACCCACATATGCAGTAGCAAACATCGTTTCCTTAGCTTCAAATTTGTCAATCATGATAGCAGATTGTTCGCCTAATACGAGAAGAAGAATATTTTCGTTCAGTTTATCTCTTAACTCTTCCAGATAAGGTCTCACAATTTCTTTGATGCCTACTCTTTGTAAGACCAGCGCAGAAAGTTGAACAAGCTTCAATCCCAGCCGATATTTCCCTGTTTCTTCATCTAAATCAAGGATTCCTTTATGTCGTAACGTATATAACAGCCTGAATAAAGTAGTACGGTTCAAATGAATCCTTTCGCCTATTTCATTTGCCGACAATGGTTGATCTTCATCTTCAAATGCATAAATAACATCTATACCATTGGATAAAGTTTGTAATAAATAAGGATCCTTGTCCATACAACATCCCTCTCAACGAATAACACATTTTCCTGTAAGAAAATATAGAAGTTTATGTTTATTATAGTAAATATAGGATGACTAATACAAGCTGATTCTATTAGTAATGAAAAATTATGCTAGTAAAATCGTTATTTTTCCCATTATTTATAGCGACTTACCAGAAATGCCAACTGTAATTTGAGGTAAGAAAGTTATCAGAATTAAGTCAACAATTAATATAATAAAAAACGGAATTCCTGGTTTTAATAGTCGTTCGAATTTTGTGTTACCAATTTTAGCAGCTACAAATAATAATAATCCGACTGGCGGTGTTAGTCCTCCAATTGATAAATTTACCAACATGATGATACCAAAATGGATTGGGTCCACTCCCATTCCAGTTACAAGCGGTAACAGTATTGGAACCGTAATAATCGTTGCTGCAGGGGCCTCCATAAAAGTACCCAATAGGAGCAAAAAGAGATTGATCAATAATATGGTAACTATTGGAGATAAATTCGCATTTGCAAACCATTCTGCCAAGGAATGTGGAATTCTTTCTAGTACAAGCCAAATGGAGAAATAGGCTGATGTAGCCATGATGAGACCTATACTCGCAGTAGTTACTACGGTGGATTGTAATATTTCTTTTAAGACCGCGAAATTAATCTCTTTATATATGAATTTCCCAATGATTAAGCCATAAACAACGGCAATAACAGCAGCTTCTGTTGGCGTAAAATAACCTCCATAGATTCCACCTAATACGATTATTGGCATTAATAAAGCCAAAATGGAATCTTTAAAGGCTACAAAAATCTCTTTCGGATTCACTTTTTCAGCTGTCGCAGCTGTTTCAGCAATCATTGCCGTATTTCCATAACCATTCATTACACACATGGCATAAGCCACTACAGCTAAAGATATTCCAATCAAAATTCCAGGAACAATACTTGCAATAAATAATGCTCCTACAGATGTTCCTGCAGCAACCCCATAAATGAGAAGACCTAAGCTGGGAGGAATGATTCCACCTGTAATACCACTGTGAGCCATTAATGTTGCAGCAAAATTCCGGTCATACCCTGCTTTTATCATCGCAGGAATGGTGATGGAACCAATGGCAACCACTGTTGCGATGGCTGAACCAGATATGGCACCAAATAACATACAAGCGACGATTGAAACAATGGCTAAGCCACCCCTCATTTGTCCTAAAAAGCTATTAATAAATCCAATTAATCTTTGAGAAATTCCGCCTAATTCCATTATTTTACCAGCCATAATAAAAAAAGGAAGAGCCATTAGTGTAAAAGAATCTAAAGAACTAAACATTGATTGGGGCAGCCTTGATAATGGTATATCTGAGAGAATACTAGCAATTACTGTCGTAAAGCCCATAGAAAAGGCAATTGGAACTCCAATCGCAAAAACAACCATTAAGATCCCAACAACTATAAATGTCATAAATCTGCCCCACCTTCCTCTATGCCAATCCCTGTTTTCAAGAATCGAATGATGACATCAAATAAGTTTATCAACATCAACACACCACTTATTGGAATAACCAAATAGATATACGCCATTGGAATATTTATATTTGGGGAGATTTGTAAAAATGTGGAGCTTACAAGTTCGAGCCCTGTATAAACGAATGTGATTAAAAAAATGCTGCTCGTTATTAACACGAGTACAAATAACAATTTTTTACCTTTGACAGAAACCTTATCCAGTAATGTATCTACCGCAACATGCGCTCCATGCTGGAAAGCATAGGAGGAACCTAAAAAAATGACCCAAATCATAGAATACTTTGAAATGTCAGATATCCAGTTAAAGGATGTACCGATTAATTCACGTAAAAGGATTTGCATAAATACTAAAATTACCATCCCTGCCAGCAGTAACGAAGTGAAGTTTTTTGTCATTATATTTAATCCGTTAACAAAATTCCGCCACAACAATAATCACACCATCCTTCTATTAAAATAAGCGGGAAATAAAATCTTCCCGCTATATATATAGAAATCACTATTCTACCAACAAATCTAAAATATCTTTATATTGCTTTTCATATTTTTTATACACAGGGGCAACCGCTTTTTTGAATGCATCATTATCGATTTGTTTGTTCTCTATGATTTTCGTGCCATGTTCTTTCATAAATTCTTTAGATTCTATTTCCTTTTTCATGTTCATATCACGCTGTAATTTTGTATACTTCTTGCCCATTTCCACAATAAGATCTTGTGTTTCCTTATCTAAGGAGTCAAAAATCTTTTTATTAATAACCAAGGCAATAGCACCATAGGATTGGTTGGTTTCAGTAAAATAATCTACTACCTCGTAACACTTCGTATCTGTACAAGCATTATAGTAGTACATAGATCCATCAATGACTCCCTGTTGTATAGCAGTGTTTAATTCTAAAGAATCAACTGTTGCCGATTCCACTCCTAATGCACCAAAAGTTTCCGTAAGAATGGCACTTGGTTGTAGTCTTAATGCAAGACCCTTCATATCAGCAGGAGATTTAATTGCTTTTGAACTACCAACGGTTCCAAAGCCATATTCCCAAAAACCTAAAATCTTTATTCCAGCTTTTTCTTCTAACTTTTCCCCCAATGTTTTACCAAATTCGCCATCAAGATTTTTATATACTTGTTCTCGGTCTTTAAAAAGATATGGCATATCCAGCACACTTAATTCCGGAGCGTAACTAGATAAATTAGCAACGGATAGGATTCCCATTTCCAATGATCCCATTTCTATTTGTTCAGTTAGTTCTCTTAATCCTCCAAGCTGTCCACCTTCATAGACTTCAACTTCCACATTCCCATTTGAGGATTTTTCCACTTCATCTTTAAATGCAAGTGCTGGTTCGCCAATTGGACCAGTACTAGGGGCTACATGTCCAAACTTCAAGACTACTTTTTCTTTTTTAGCTCCCTTTTCACTTGCGTCACCTGAGGTTTTCTCATTCCCACATGCAGTTGCAATGATAATTGCAGCCATAATTGGGATTACTAGAAGTAAATTCTTTAACTTTTTTAATTTCATTGAACCTTCTCCCTTCAAATTTTTATTTTTTATTCGAATCTTTTTTTATAATTAAGCCTATAAGCACTTTTCAAAGGCTGATGCTTTTAAAGGCAAATTATTGCTTCAGTAGGTTAGAGTTAATCATCGCATCTTTCATTTACTGAACATAATGTTCACTATTAGAACAAAACGATTTAATTTGAAATTTTTTACTTCTAATTAATCTTTTTCAATATTTTAGAACGTAACTTCATATAGTGAAATAAATGTTCAATATATGAACAAAAATTGAAAGGTAAAAAAATAACATACTAAATATGAAAACGCTTTTAATAATATTAAAGATCATATTGCTGTATTTGTCAATTTAAATATTATAATTTTCGGAAAATTATAATATTTAAATTTCTATTAATGAAATAAAAAGCCCCAACTCCTTTATAAATAAGGAATTAGGGCTTTGACATTGATGAAACTTAACTTCTGATTGGTTCTTCATTTACAAGTTGTGTAACATTTCCCTCAATTTTTTTCTTCCGCATGCCCGCTATCACTAAGAAGATGGCGCCCAAAACATAGATAACAACTACTGCCCAAACACCATTATTAAAGCCAGCACGAAGGTTTTTCCCAGCAATACCAACCAAATACCCTGTAAAAATTGGGGAGATGATCCCTGCTACACTACTGATTGCGAGAGCAATCCCTGATATTGTACCCACCAATTTGTGCGGTGCAATAGAAGTGTAAATACTAGAGCAAAACGGAACAATACAATTATTCATCGATAATCCGATGGTCAGGAATATAATTGCCATGACTGGAGCTTGGACCATTGTTGTGAGTCCAAAACCAATCGCGCCAATAGCTAAAGCAGTTACGATACTTTTCACATACGATTTATTTAAGTTATTTGTCTTTTTGAAGGAACTGTCTGTAACCTTTCCGACAATGATAGAAATAATTGCAGCCGTAATCCCAATACCGGCAAATGCTAGTCCCATCACTTTTGGCTCGAGCCCGACAATCTTTGTTAAGTAAGTTGGCGCCCAAACTGCTACCCAGGCGTTAATCCACATGGAAATGAAGCTTGCAAAAAATACAGAAAGAACGAATGGATTGAAAATAATTTTTCCAATGTCCTTAAATTTAGCGTCAGATTTGGCTTCTGGTGAAGAAGAATTAATCTCCAGCGGTTTCTTAGGTTGTTCTCTGAAAAATAAGAAAACAATAGCCCAAACCAAGCTAAGGACACCAAGCAGGGCAAATGAATGCCGCCAGCCATAAGATAGGATGAACGGAACTAAAACGGGAGCAGTTAAATAGGAGCCAAAGATGACACCAGACCCCATGATCGCGTAAACAGTACCGCGTGTTCCTGCGGCAAACCATTTAGCCAGATGTGTGATGGCTAGCCCATAAGTACCTCCCTCAAAGAATCCCAGCATGACACGAATAATGATTAGTCCGGTAACACTATGAACAAAATAGGCGGATGTTAAAGAGACGGTCCAGCCCAATGCAATCACAATAAGTAAAAACTTTGTCTTAAAACGATAGGTCAAGCTTGCTAATAGAATACTGCCTATGGCGTAAGTAAAATAAAAACTGCTGCCAACTGCTCCGAATTGCTCGAAATTTAAATGCAATTCTTTCATTATTGGTTCTGCGGCTAATCCTAGTATTGCTTTATCGGCATAGTTTACTAAATAAAGAATAAAAATCATTCCTAATACTAACCAACGCATAAAAACCCTCCCCAATATAAAAACCTAAATTTCCTCTAATCAAATTAACCCTTTCCATTGAATCAATTCGAAACACCAGGTGGACCATTCGCAATCTTTGGAGCTCCTTCAAAGGTTACCAACTGCTGAAGATTATCTTTCAATTGTTGGACCTGTTTCACTAACTCACCACACTTTCTTATTTTTTAACAATGTAAACCCTTACATTTTTAGTATAGAAACTGATCCTAATCCAAAAATACTATTTCCCTGCGAATTGATCCCATTTCATTTGAAAGTAGTTTTTAGCTTTTAGTATTCGGAATATTCCGCATAAACTTATTCTATTATTCTATTTACCAACCTACAATACAAAGTTATCTATAGTGTTAATAGTTAATATCTATAACTATTGATAGAATTGTTGCGCCTTTTCAATTGAAGATGTTTTTTAGGGACATTATAACCGTAACACCGGCACCCTAGAACCAATATCCGACACGCCAGTACGAACGGCCATTTCAAATAAACTTGCTTCTTGAAGACGATGGTGCCAAACGATTGAAAGATTCCCTGCCATATGTTGCGGAATTCTTCTTGTTAATCTTACAGATCGGCCATCACCCTCTTCTATAATAGTTACTTCTGTTTGGATAGAACTCCTTTTATGTTTCAATGTGACAATATATGAACCTGGTGCTGGGAGAGTATAATGGGGTTGGGTCGTTAATCTCTCCCCATCCCATTCACCTTCCAGTTCATATGGACGGCCTAGTAGAAATGGTAATTCCTCAATATTCCCACTTAGCAATCTTTCCCGAATACAAGTAGAACTAATTTTTTCTCCTTTATAATCCATTTTTCCAACTTTCGTTACACCAATTCTCCCATTAGAATCGCTTTTTAACCGATCAATATGACCCGTACCCATATAGCCGTATGAAAAATCAAAACCAGCCACGACATGGACAACACCAAGATTCAATAAATATTGGGAGACAAATTCAACAGGTAGAAGAGAAGAAAATTGTTTATCAAATTGAACAAGATAAAATGTATCTACTCCTAGCTCCCGAAATCTCTCTTCTTTTTTAGAAAGCGGCATTAAATAAGATACCTGTTTTTTTCCATTAGATATAACGGTTTTTGGATGCGGATAGAAACTCATTACGGAAAGAGGGAGCTTTTTCCTTTTGGCAATTTGTGCAGCCGTTTTAATTACTTCCCTATGCCCTAAGTGAATTCCGTCAAAAAAACCTAAAGCCACTACACTTGGTTTTGCTTTTTCCTGCCATTCCATCAAATTGTCTCTGTTTAAGTAGATTGTTTCCATTGCTGCCCCTTTCCACCCATTCTATAGGCAGTAGATGTTCCCTTTATACAAAACTAGTTTCCTTTGCTTTAATGTTTTTTTCCTGGCTATTCACCACTTTATTTTTTTGCTTACCAAGATCAATAACGCCATTTGCACTTTTTATTTGACAGCTGACGACATCACCATCCTTGAGGTATTTGTTACCCTCCAATTGCTTTTCCACCAGTGTTTCCAGCTTTTGCTGATAAGGGATTGACAAATTTGAAAGCATCGCATTAACCTCTGGTGTTAGGTTCAAAGCTACACCTCCACCAGTACCAGTAACAATTAAATCCCCTATAGACAAATCAAAAACTTCTGAAAGCTCGGATATTGTTTCGGCAGGTTTATAAAGTAGCTGGCTGGAGTTTGCCGATTGCCTCAGTTCTTCATTGACCCAAAGATCTAGCTGCAAGTCGTGAATGAGTGGCAGCTCTTCTTTGTCAAGCAGGTACAGAAACGGGCCGGTGGGACAAAATGTCCGATAGCTTTTTCCTTTTAACCATTGTCCTTGAGGCAGTTGAACATCCCGTGCTGAAACATCATTGACAATCACAAGTCCAGCAATATATTGATGAAGATTATCATCCATTACTACTAAAGGTTCTGAGATATCCGCTCCGATTACGAGCCCAAGTTCAATTTCATAATCCAACAATTTAACGTGTTCTGGACGAATAATTTCACTATTGGCCCCGCACAGAGAACTATCCGCTTTAGTAAATATCATGTTAAATGGCGGTTTTGCTGCTTCCACCCCAGTCTCCGTGCGATGAGTAGAATAATTTACCCCCTGACAAATAATTCTTGCCGGTTGTGTAACTGGACTTAAGATATTCACACTATTTAAGGGAATTGTTTCAGCATCACCAGCTGTATTCAACCTTTCAGCTTCTTCTTTTCCATTTTTCAAAAAATCGGCCAAGGTGTTATATGAATCTCTTAGTACGAGAATCCGATCACCTGACACAACCCCCCATTGCTCTTTTTGCCCTCTTTCAAATCGTACGACTTTTATCCCCATCTTTTTGACTCCTTTCAACGTAAAGTACATTAGTTATTGGAAAGACTCCTTACACTTTCATACAAGGAGTCTCCATCTTTTAAACGAGTGTTATTTACTTTTCAGCAAGTCTTACGGGAAGTTACAATCACTTTGCATTTCAAAATAACTTTTATCCAACAAACCTTGCACTATTTTATCTTACAACAGCCTTTTCTTCCATTAATGCACGATAACGCCCGCTGTAAAAAATGAGAGGCTCAGCATCCTCTAAATGAATATCCGTAACACGGCCGATAAATAATGTGTGGTCACCTTCCATATGTTCGGCAGAAACTTCACAGGCAATCTGGGCCACAGCACCAGATAAAACCGGCTTTCCGTCAAGACGGTCGAAGACTACTTCACGTGGCTCTTTTATTTGTCCTGCGAAAATCATCGAAAGCTCTTGCTGGTCCGCTGCTAGAATATTCACTGAAAATGATTGGCTTTGTTTAATTTTCTCTAGAATTTTAGCTTTCTCACCAATCGAGATAACAACCAGCTTTGGGCTTAGAGATACTGACATGAAAGCATTGGCAGTCATGCCATGCACATCACCTTCTACATCTGTGGCAATGACGGTAACACCGGTAGCAAATTTCCCCATAGCGGTGCGAAATTGACGATCATCCATTTTAAAACCTCCAATCTATTAATCTACTTATGTTTCAATAGTTTTGACTTCCTTATTTTACAACTATTAATTTCTTACCCCTGCATCTAGTTCAAGCGCACCAACTCTAATCGTCCGTTCACTTTCTCTATTTCTCGTTCTATCTCCCCAATAAGTGGATCCGTATTTAAGATATTCATCCCAGCTCCAGCCAATCGGTTCCCAATCAGGTTCGAAAATCAAATAGCCATTTGAGAATATTTCTACTCTCATACCGCTTCCTGGATCCAACACATAGATAAACATCGCTTGGGAGATACCGTGTTTTCCAGGACCAATGAATTCGATCTCATATTCACATAAAATATCGGCAGCACGTAAGACATCCTGTGCGTTATCCAGCCAGTATGCCATATGGTGCAATTCCGCAGAAGAAGCAGCTTTTGGATTAGACATTACTGCAATATCATGAACAAGAGGGGTTACGCTCATCCAACCAGCCACTTGTTTGTTATCTGGATCTACAAGATATTCCCTTAATTTAAATCCAAGCTTTTCATGCAGATAATTGGTAATTAATTGATTATCCATATTGGTTAAGAGGTTAACATGGTCGATTCGTCGTGGAGACAATCCTTTTCTCCAGGCTTTATATGGCTGGTTTTTAAGAGTTGCTTTCCGGCTTTTTTCAATTCCAGGTTTCTCCATATCGAAATATAATTCTAACTGATGGCCACTAGGTAATTGGAAACGAATGGCTTCTCCTTGGCCGACTTCCTCACCAGCAGAAATCCAGTTCACAACTGTACCGGCATCTTGTAATAATTGAGCAAAATGGCCTAAATCTTCTCGTCTTTTTGTTTTAAATGCAATATGGTCTACATAAGAAGTTTCTCCAGCTGTAATCGAGAGTGTATGATGTTCAAAATCCCCCCAGGCACGTAAATAGTGTGTACCACCGACTTCACGAGTTTCTTCTAAACCGATGACATCTTTGAAAAACCAAAGGGATTTTTCCAAATCTTCTGATACCAATGCAACATGCCCTAATTTTGCTATTTCTGGTGCATATATAAATTTTTCCATTACCCTTTCCCACCTTTATCCATACTTAAATTGAACTTCAACTTTATCCTTGTATATTGGTTTCAAATCCAAATAAATGTCTTCCATAGCCGTCAATTCCATCTTCATATAATGAAGTAATATGTGTGCCCACAGCGATTAAATCACGAGTGAACATTTCAACAGGGTGCCCTTTTAAAAGAGCATGGCCGCCAAGAGTTAATAAGCATTTCACCCCAATTTGAACACATTTATCGATAATGGATGCCCTCATGGCCTTATATTTAGCCCCTTCATAAGGACCGCCTTTGTCTTTTTCCATCATGGCAATATACTCTTTCATCATTAATCTGGCATGATCCATTTCCAAACTTAACTCAGCAAGAACCCGTTGACTTGTAGGAGACTCTTTTTCTTTTACTCCTGTAAAACGAATCCGACCGGCCGTATGTTTCTTAAACTCTTCTAATATCCGTTCTGCACCGCCAATTGCCATTGCTGCAAAACCAACATAGAATCCTGGATAAAAAGGAGTGTCATAGTATAAATAATTTGAATCATAGTCTGCTTCAGGCGGCTGGCTGCATGCTGCGATTTTATGGAATCGTAAAATCGCTTCGCGTTTTACAAACACGTTATCAACAATCAGCATATGACTGCCTGAACCGCGCAATCCCATTGAATCCCAGTCCTTGATAATCGTACAATCGGAAACCTTTAGACAGATCCCAACACGTTCTTCTATGTCGGAGTCATCAAATTGCATAAAGGCACCGACCCCAACCCAGTCACTATAGGAGATACCGCTTACAAATTTGTATTTACCAGAGATTAAATAACCGCCATCGACTTCTTCCACTTTCCCGACCGGTGCAAATACATCGGCAACAAAACCACCTTGTGAAACCACTTCATCACGTAATGGTTTTGGGAGATAAGAAACCCAAGCATTATGCAAGCTGAAAAAACAGGCAAGCCATGCACTTGATAAATTATAATTTCCGACCGTTCTTACAAAATCGACATATGTCGTCCAGTCGATTTGGGGAAAGCCATATTCCTGTGGAAGGAGTAACCTGTGAATTTGTTCTTCTCTCATTACATTGACCACGTTCTCTGAAACCGTTGCATTTTTATCAGCTTGTAATGCTTCGGCTTCAGCAATCTCCCCGATTTTTATTGCTTTTGCAATAATTTCTTCATATAAATCATTCTTCTTAACTACATCTAACATGTCATCACACCTTCCCAAAAATTTAACTAAGGGTTATTCCTTGAAAAAGTCTATCGTAAATTGATTAACAAGTTCAGGCTGATCGGTTTGGCACTGATGTCCGCAATCTTCAATATAGGTAAATTCAATATTTGGAAGCATTTCCTCTAGCTTGTAAGCCCTTTCAATTGGAGCTAATGTGTCATCTTTACCCCATAGGAACTTTGTAGGTACTTTTAGATTCGGCAACGAATCCTTAATGCAATAGCGATCCCATAACTTAAGATCGTTATTCATCTGCTTTAGATATTTATCAAATGCCTCGTTAGATTCCTTGTACCCTTCTCGAGTCGTTGCATGATGGCGGTATTGAATTAATTCTTCTGATACGGAAGCTGAGTTTCTTAGGTAACTATTGGAAGTAAGAAATCTTCTCATCGCTTCTTCCGTGTAATCGTATCCGATTACCTCTAAAAATGATTTTGTTCTACTCGGATCCGGTTCAGGCTGCATCGCTTGATAAATCGTATTACTTCCTATTAAAATCACTTTCTTTACTCGATCTGGATGATCAATTGCCAATTTTGCTGCTAGGTAAGCCCCTTGCGAATTTCCAATCAAGTATGCTTCGTCCAAACAAAGTGCGTCCATGAAATCTTTTATGTGATCGACTAAGCTCTGGTGACCTCTAGTTGGCCAAGCATGTGGACGTGTATCTGTATATCCCATCGATATCTGATCAGGAGCAAATGCCCGGAATCCTGCTTCTGCCAATGCCGGCAGCATATAGCGCCATCCTGCAGCACCTGAAGCACCTGGTCCTGCTCCATGAAGCATAATCACGGCAGGTCCTTCTGTTCCAGCCCATGAATAATGGGTCTTAACCCCATTTGCCAGCACCCAGCCATCATAAAAATCAACACCAAGTTTTACCATTTATTCAGCCTCCTCATTTACTTTGTAATTCTATGATACTTCTAAATATTCTGAAATTTAATGTCACTTTTTATTGAAATCATAGAAAAATATAATAAAATTTATTAAATATTAATATATTCATGTGAATTATGTTAGTAATAATGAGAGGGAACCATGAAGTAATTATTTGTGAATTAGTTAAATTTACTATAAAAACAGAATGGGAATAAAAAAATGACCCAAAAGAGTCGTTATTCAACGATCTTTGAGTCAGTCTAATTAAATACCTTCGTTCAAAATGACTAGATCTATTAATCTCTCTTCTGGTCGCCTTCAATAGCGAGCATGTTCTGGTATATACAAAAAGCTTACTTTCTTACAACATTTGAAGAAAAGTTGAAGTGTTGCTGAATCTCGGAAATCCAGTGGGCAAAATACTCATAGGAGTCTATTTTTAACCCAGCATCATAGAGTTCATGAGCGGCCGCCGCTCGAAAACCAGCATTTGGCAGTGCAGCTTCCTTAGCGTAGTGAGCCAGACAATCAACCCATTTTTCCCGATGTTCTGTATCACTTAAAGGATTGCTTTTTGTACCAGGTGCATGCCAAACCTGTTTCCCCACGATTTTCCCAATCGTTGTTTTTATTTGTATTTCGACTGGCAAATTTTCAATTTCTTGGCCTGTTTTAGTTTCTCCTTCCATCTCTGATACCTTAATGAGAGGAAGCTTTTTTTGGATTTCAGGACGCGTTACTTGCTGATTTTCAAAGCTGCTCAGTTTGATATAGCCATCGGCCACTGCCGCTAGTGCTGTATACTCTGCACTAAATTTCCCTTGTAATCCTGTTACCGGCCGTGAATGAACGAGTGGTAACAATCCACCTGGAGGTGCCGTTAAAGAGATTTCCTCGATATCTTCCAAGTGAATATTATGTTCCGCTGAAATCGACAATACCCCATGAATAAATCGATGTGTGGCATAGCAGCATGGAAACTTCTTAACGGCAAGTCCTGCCTCTAATAAATCGTACGGTTCCCCAAAACGTATCGATTCAACTTGTTTAATCAATCTCTCAGCATTTTCACCACCGGTAAACGCATGTAAAAAGCCTCTTGACCCAAATATTTCAGGGTTGCCGGTGAATTCATGTTTAGCCAAGGTGGCAGCCTGAATACCAAGTGACGCCGCTAAACCGACGTGAAAAGACTTTGTCATTGTACCAAAATTTTTCTGCAGTCCGCCTGCCATTGAAGCGGAAATGGCAATGGCATTCGAACTTTCTTCCTCGTTTAAACCGTAAAGATAACTACATGCGGCAGCGGCCCCAATTGTTCCCAATGTAGCGGTTGAGTGCCAGCCGAGTTGATAGTGTTTTAAATCAACGATTAGCCCGAGTCGCTGCATGACCTCTGTACCAATGGAATAGGCCGTTATGACTTGTTTCCCAGAACTGGCAAGTTTTTCAGCAAGAGGGATAACCGCAGATAGGATAGGTGCACTTGGATGGGTGATCACACTAGGGGCTGCATCATCAAAGTCAAGCACATGCGACGCGGTACCATTAATAATGGCCGCGTTTTCTACATTGATCTTGGCTTCCTCCCCCCAAAGGGAGGAGCCATTAGGATTATGGGTTTCTGCCGAGTATACTTGCTTTACGATTTCAACTGCAGGCTCTTTCCATCCGGCGAGACTGACACCGATGGTATCGAGGATTGCCAATTTAGCGAGTTTCACTAAATCAGGCGGCAAATGACTATATTGTGTTTCCGTAATAAATTGAGTTATTTTTCCCATCAGTTTATTCGACATTTTCCCATTTCCACCTTTACGCATTTCATATGCATCATCTTCATCTATTAAAAAGATCTTGGCATTTTAAGAACGTGCTGGCCAACATAACTTAAAATTAAATTGTTAGAAACTGGAGCATTTCTAGCTAAACGTGATTCCTTCCATTTTCTTTCAATATGATATTCTTTTGCAACAGAATAGCCTCCAAAGGTAGTCATCGCTGCTTCACCAGCTTCCCAAGCCGCTTCTGTACAAAGATACTTAGCCATATTGGCTTCTGCCCCACAATGAAGCCCCTTATCAAACTTTGCAGCTGCTTTATGCATCATGACCTCGCCAGCCATAACATTGGTATAGGCTTTGGCAATTGGGAATTGAATCCCCTGATTTTGGCCAATTGGACGGTCAAAGACAATCCGCTCTTTGGCATAACGGGCAGCCTTCTCGACAAAGTATTTTCCATCTCCAACAGCTTGTGCAGAGGCTAAAATCCGCTCAGCGTTCAAGCCATCCAGAATACAATATAATCCATTTCCTTCTTCTCCAACTAAAGCATCGGCTGGAACTTCCAGGTCATTAATATAGAGGACGTTCGTTTCATGGTGAACCATCGTGTCAATTGGAGTGGCCACGATCGCATCGCCAACTTCTCTTGTATCGATTAAAAATAAGCTTAATCCCTTCGTCTTCTTATCAACCTTATCAAGTGGTGTCGTCCTTGTTAAAAGTAAAAGCATGTCTGAATGCTGGTAGCGGGAGGTGAAAATTTTCTGACCATTAATGATATATCGATCGCCTTTTTTCTCAGCAAACGTCTTAATTTTCGTCGTATCTGAACCTGCATCTGGTTCTGTCACACCCATGGATTGTAATCTTAACGTTCCATTTGCAATTTGTGGGAGATATTTTCTCTTCTGTTCTTCACTGCCGTGTCTTAATACTGCACCCATCGTATACATTTGCGCATGACAAGCAGTACCTGCACCCCCAGAACGGTTGACTTCTTCCAATATGATTGCCGCTTCGGATAAACCTAGACCTGCACCACCATATTCCTCAGGAATAAGTGCGGATAACCAACCTGCTTTGACCATTGCATCGACGAATTCTTCCGGGTATTCTCCGGCAGCATCACATTTTCTCCAATATTCTTCATCATACCTATTACATATTTCTCTTACGCCATGTCTAATATCTTCTTGTAATTCGCTATATTCAAAATCCATTCTTTCCACCTCATTTTTATAATTTAATCGACTATATTCATTGACTGTAACTATGAATTTAATAATGTGTCTAACTATTTCTTGATATGTTGGCCTACATAATGAAGGAAATAGAATATCCTACCTAATTGCACGGTGGGTAAGTTGGCGAGGAGGGGATGGCTTGTTCTCCTTCCTCCTCGTAGATCGTAATAATTAATACGGGAACAAACGGGGTTCGCGCATAACAGAAATCCATTTTACCGTCGTAAATTCTTCCAGTGCATATTCTCCGTTAAAACGTCCAAGACCAGAAGCCTTTTCTCCGCCAAATGGAATATGTGGCTCATCATTAACCGTTTGATCATTGATATGAACCATTCCTGTATGGATTTGTTGAGCCACTTGCACTCCTCTTTCCACAGAGCTAGTGAAAACAGAACCAGTTAATCCATGAACTGTATCATTTGCAATCTCAATTGCTTCTGCTTCACCATCCACTGGAATAATAACTGCAACAGGACCAAAAATTTCTGACTGTGCAATTTCCATGTCATTTGTTACATCCGTTAAAATATATGGTGTCATTAAATTTCCTTCAACATAACCTTCCAGTTCAAGACGAGCTCCATCCAATACGGCTCTGTCTATTAATCTTCTAATACCATCTACTTGACTACGTTCAATTAGTGGACCAATATCTGTTTCAGGATCCATTGGATCTCCAGATTTTAATCTACTTACTTTTTCCTTAAATACATTTACAAACTGAGGATACACTTTCCGATCGACAATAATGCGATTAATCGCCATACAAATTTGACCCTGGTGCGTATATTTACCAAAAACAGCAGCTGAGGCAGCCTTATTAATGTCAGCGTCATCTAAAACAATAAATCCAGCATTACCACCTAATTCAAGGGCTGTTTTCTTTAATTTTCCACCTGCCAAGGCTCCAATTCTTTCCCCAATTTCAGTAGACCCTGTAAATGAAATCATTCTTGGAATTGGATGCTCAACAAAATAATCACCTATTTCACTACCTGCCCCAACCACAACATTTAGTAACCCTTTTGGAATTCCTGCTTCTTCAAAGATTTCAGCAATGATCAAACCACCGGTAATGTACGTTAAAGTTGCCGGTTTTAAGACAACGCCATTTCCAGTTGCAAGTGCAGATACCACTGAACGCATCGTTAAATGAAACGGAAAATTCCATGGGGAGATGACCCCAACAACCCCTAACGGTAATCGAGTAAGCCTGTTTTCCTTACCAGGAATAATAGATGGAAGAAACTCATCATGCATCCGCATTGGGTAGGTGGCTGCTTCTTTCATAAAACCGGCCCCAATTCCTAATAACTCTAGTTGACTCTTAAAATGTGTTCCTCCGGCTTCCTTAATTAGAAGGTGAACAAATTCATCTTGACGTCGTTCCATAACTGCAATGGCATTCTCAATAAGTTTCGATTTTTCAATAGCAGGTACGTTTGCCCATTCCTTTTGCGCCGTTTGGGCTGCCTGATAGGCTTCATCAATATCAGCTCTGCTTGCAAACCGGATTTCTGCAATTTTTTCACCATTATAAGGATTAATTTGGGTGTGGGTTTTACTGCTGGTCCCTTCCCTCCATTTTCCATTGATGTACATTTTGCTCCATCTTAAATTTTCCATTTACAATCCCCCTAAATTTTTTATTACTAAAGCTAGATTTATGATTAAATATAACTCTAATAGCTTTTTAATCAGGATGTCAGCATTGAGCTTTTTGAAGTATTACAATGATTTTTCTACAATTTCTGCAATATCCAACGTACTTACTTGCTCTTCCTTTTCTGCTGCTTTCACACCATCACTCATCATCGTTAAGCAATAAGGACAATTGCTGCCGATTGCCGTTGGATTAAGACTGAGTGCCTGTTCACTGCGTTCCACATTCACACGTTTTCCTGCTTTTTCTTCTACCCACATCATTCCCCCGCCAGCTCCGCAGCACATGGCATTTTCCCGATTGCGCTCCATCTCCAGCACAGATATTCCAGGGATCGAGTGAAGGATTTTACGGGGAATATCAAATATATTATTATATCTTCCCAAATAGCAGGAATCGTGGTAGGCAATGGCTTCTCGAACTTCGTTAACTGGTTGAATCTGCTTGGTTTCGATTAAATTCCAAATAAACTCTGTATGATGATAGACTTCTGCTTCTAATCCAAATTCAGGATATTCATTTTTAAACGAATTATAAGTGTGCGGACAGATAGTGACAATTTTATTTACACCATAATTCTGGAATGTTTCAATGTTTTGTGCACACAATTCCTGGAATAAGTACTCATTTCCTAATCGGCGGGCTGTATCCCCGGAATTCAGTTCCTCATTTCCGAGGATTGCAAAGTTAACCCCTGCCTTATGCATGATATTGGCTAATGATCTGGCAATCTTCTGGCTTCGCATGTCATATGACCCCATAGAACCTACCCAGAATAAAACATTAAAGCTTTCCTTTTCTTGAACGGTCTGGACGATTTCTTCCATGCCTTCACGCCATTTAAGACGATCATTACGATTAAGGCCCCAAGGATTACTTTGCCTTTCGATGTTTTGCATATAGCGAGAAACATCATTAGGCATTTCCCCTTGTGTCATGACCAGATAGCGGCGAAGATCAATAATTTTATCAACATGTTCATTCATCACTGGACATTGATCTTCACAATTACGGCATGTTGTACATGCCCAAAGTTCTTCTTCGGTAATAACATCCCCGATTAGATTTTCAGAAGGGGCTGCTAACCCTGCAGCGATTTGATTTGCTGCTGTACCACTAAAGGAAATAGCCGGCATCCATGGTGAACGCGATGTAACCGCCGCTCCTTTTTCGGTCAAGTGATCTCTAAGCTTAGTAATCAGCTCCATAGGAGAAAGCATTTTTCCCGTTCCAGAAGCAGGACACATATTCGTGCATCGCCCGCATTCTGCGCAAGCATATAAATCTATTAATTGTTGCTGGGTAAAATCTTCGATTTTTCCTACCCCAAATTCCTCGGCTTCTTCATCTCCAAAATCTATTTTCCTCAATTTTCCAACAGGGCCAATCTTTTTGAAAAAGATGTTGAACATGGCAAACAGTTCATGCATTTGCTTGGATTGTGGAACGAACACCATAAATGACAATACCGTTAATAGATGAACCCACCAAAAAATGTAGAATAAGACTGTCCCCATCGTGGGACCAATTCCTGAAAATACCGTTGCAATCATTCCAGAGAACGGGGCGCGTACCATATCAGGTTGAGACTCTAGCATTACCTTTTCAAAACCAAGTGTCAGCAGAATCGAAACCGTTAGTGTCGTCAAAGCGATATAAACGATCGCTGCTTTTAAATTTCTTTTCCATTGTAATCGCTTTAATTTTTCACCATATCTTCGGTAAAGAGCATATAACACACCGCACAACATGAGGAACGTCGTCCACTCTTGAAGAAAACTGAAGTATTTATGGGCTTCACCAAAAGGAAATTCATAACCGATAAAAAAACCCTTAAGAATGATTTCGATGAGTCCTACTTGAATGATAAAGAACCCGTAGAATAAGACAAAATGCATTAGTCCGCTTTTCTTATCTTTAAACAATTTTCTTTGGCCAAATCCATTCACCAACACAGCATTGATACGTTCTTTTAGATTTAACTCAAAATCTACCTTCTTGCCTAGTTTTACAAATAAATATCTGGAATAAACGATATGGATAAATAAATACAATGCATAAGCTGTTACGGTCATAAACAAGAGAAAATTCACGAGAGCAAACATGTCATACTCCTTATTTTATTGATTTATAGTTTAATAGGGAGAAGGGGGGATTTCCCTTCTTCCTATTCTCTTAGACGGCTGCCCCTTCCAATGCTTTTTTAAACTCTTCTGTCAATAGCGGCACTACTTCAAATAGATCCCCGACGATTCCATAATCTGCAACATTAAAAATTGGAGCTTCAGGGTCCTTATTAATCGCAACAATAAACTTGGAGCTAGACATCCCAGCTAAATGCTGTATCGCACCTGATATTCCACAGGCAATATATAAATCCGGCGTCACCACTTTCCCTGTCTGTCCTATTTGCATGGAATAATCACAAAATTTTGCATCACAGGCTCCTCGGGAAGCACCAACACCAGCACCTAATACATTGGCAAGTTCTTTCAGAGGTTCAAATCCATCAGCACTTTTAACCCCTCTGCCTCCGGAAACAATAATCTTCGCCTCGGTTAAATCCACTCCATCGGCGGCTTTTTTCACTACTTCTTTTATGATCATCCGCAGATCCGTAATCTCTGCCGAAAAGGAAATCAGTTCAGCATTTCGATTTTTATCCGGTTCTCCCATTGGAATGTTATTGGGACGAATGGTCGCAAATACAGTACTGTCTGTTGTCTTTTTCTTTTGAAAGGCTTTTCCAGAATAAATGGGACGAGTAAAGACAATCTCATTTTCTTCAAGAACCAAATCTGTTGCATCAGAAATTAACCCGATGCCCAGTCTTGCTGCCACTCTTGGCGCTAAATCCTTCCCAATTGCTGTATGGCCCAAAAGGATGACATCAGGATTGGTAGATTGAACGACTTGCATAAAAGCTTGCAAATAAACACTAGGAGTATATTGATCCAACTTCTGATTTTCCAAAATGTAAACTTTGTCTGCCCCATACTGCCCCAAAATAGAGGCCTGTAAAGGAGCATTACTGCCAAGAACTGCGGCAATAATTTCACCATCTTGCGATATCCGTTTCGCTGCAGATAACGCCTCAAAGGAAACATTTCGAATATTTCCGTCTCTCATTTCGGCTAAAACTAATACCTTTTTACTCATGTTCATATCCCCCTTATATTACTTTTGCTTCCTGACGTAGAAGCTGTACTAATTCTTTGGTCTGATCTTGTATTTCACCTTCCAAGATTTTGCCTGCAGCTTTTTTTGCTGGCAAATACTGATCTAGAATGATCGTCCTTGCTTGAATCTCTGGTGAATTTATTCCTAAATCAGAGGCGCTTACATGTTCAATCGGCTTCTTTTTCGCCTTCATAATACCCGGTAGAGATGGATAACGCGGTTCATTCAAACCCTGTTGTGCCGTTACCAATAATGGCAGGGAGGATTCAATTATTTCCGTGTTGCCTTCTGCATCCCTTTCGAGGATTGCCTTGCCTGATTCAATTGTTAATTTCGTTACAGTCCCAACATGGTCAATATTTAATTCTTCCGCCAAACGTTGAGCAACTTGACCGGATCCATTGTCGATTGACATATTTCCTCCGAAAATGAGATCAAACGGCCTGTTCTTTATTAACGCTGCTAAAACTTTGGAGCTGGTATATTCATCCCCAAACAGGGATTCATCATCGACAATAATTGCTTTATCCGCCCCCATTGCGATTGCCGTCCGTAAAGATGCCTCCACCCTTGATGGTCCAATCGAAATGACGGTGACTTCTCCGCCAAATTTTTCTTTCAATGCTACAGCTTCCTCAATGGCGTATTCATCATAAGGATTTATTATGAACTTCGCTCCAGCTTCAGAAATCTGTCCACTATTTACTACTATTTTTTCCTCCGTATCAAATGTTTGTTTCATAATCACAACAATATTCACGACTTTTGCCTCCTTTAATGGTATTTATAACCTCTCAATTCTTAAAATTGAATTGTTTTATTATTTGATTAAATTGTATAATAATTTTATAAATAGGGAAAATTCAGTTATTTAATGCTGACCATAAATATTTTTTATGGATTCGATCTAATGAAAGGTTGGAAGGAGTTAATATGCAGGAAAAAGACTGGTTAATCTTAAAAACACTATACGAAGAAAAAAACATTACAAAGGCTGCTGAAAGGCTTTACATAACCCAGCCTGCTCTTACTTATCGGCTCCAGGCAATTGAACAGGAATTCGACGCTAAAATTGTCAACAGAGGTAAAAAGGGAATTGAATTTACGATGGAAGGGGAATATGTCTATCGCTATGCCGAAAAGATGATTGTGGAATTTCGCAATGTAAAAGAGACTTTAAAAAATATGGATAATAAGATTCAAGGGAAATTACGACTGGCCGTTTCTACTAGCTTTGCTATTCATCCCCTGCCCATGATCTTAAAGGATTTTCTTTCTCTTTATCCCGATGTGGAGGTGAACCTGATTACGGGGTGGAGTTCGGAAATGGTTCAACTCGTCAATAAGGAAGAGGCCCAAATTGGGATTATTCGCGGCGAGCATTTTTGGTCAGAAGCCAAAAAGGTCATTAGTGAAGAACCACTTATAGTTGCTTCAAAACAAAAAATCACTCTGGATCAATTACCCTATTTACCACGGATTAATTGTAAAAACGAGTATAATTTGAAACAAATCATAAATAATTGGTGGGATCAGCATTTCACTGAACCGCCACTTGTGACAATGGAAGTCAATCAACTCGAAATCTGCAAGAATATGGTTTCGCGGGGTCTTGGTTATGCAATATTCCCAAGCTCAGCTATTGTTGAAAACGAGGATATTTATAAATTAAAATTGCTGGATAAAAATAATACACCTATTATTCGTAAAACCTCTATCATTTATCGCTATGAGTCTATGGAATCAGCCGTAATTAAAGCATTTATCGATTTTATTAATATCAGATTACCTCAGTTGTGAAAGTATTAGTCAGAAACAGAAATAACCCATTGTCTGAAATCCAGGAGAAACCGAGCTTCCTTCTCCCCTTTCGTGACAATGGGCCTTTTTATTTTAGAATAGAAATAACTAATTCTCTTACAAAATACCAACTGCTATATCTGGGAATAACCAAACTAAGGCTAGTGCCAGAACGACGATTACTATTGAAGGGACCGCCCCCCTTATGATCCGTTCCATTGATTCCTCTGGTACAAGCGTTTTTAAAGCAAATAAATTCATTCCAACTGGAGGTGTAATAACCGCAAGTTCCATGTTAATCATCATCAGGATACCAAACCAGACTGGATCATAACCTAATGTCATAATAATTGGGAAAAAGATAGGTGTTGTGATCAATAGAATTGAAACAACCTCTAGAAAGAATCCCATGACAAGCCAAATTAGGTTCATTGCTAGTAGAACTAGCCAAGGAGAGACATCCATACCTGAAATCCAAGTTCCCAAGAAATCAGAAAGTCCTACCAGTGTTAATGCAGACCCGAATACAAGAGCTCCAACTACAATGGTAAGCAGCATAGCTGTTGTTTTTGCTGATTCGATAAGAATTGCAGGAAGTTGTTTAATTGATAAACTCCGATGAAAGACCACAGATAGAATAAGTGCATAAACCACCCCCACTGCAGCAGCCTCTGTAGGGGAGTATATTCCTGCGTATATACCGCCAAGGACAATTACAGGAAGTAATAAGTCAGGAATCGCTTTCAAAACATCACCAAAACTAGCTTTTGTGAATGATTCTTCTATTTTGATGGCTTTTGGAGCTTTAAAAGCTACCCAAACTCCGAGGAAACCCGCAATAAGAAGGCCAGGCACCACTCCTGCCATAAATAATTTACTAGGTGACACCCCTGTTATGGAGGCATATAAGATTAATCCCATACTCGGGGGAATTAACATACCTAACGAACCGCCGACAGCAGATAACCCATACGTAAGAGTCTTATTATAATTTTGTTTTCTCATTTCCGGTATGGCAATTTTACCAATCGTAAGAACCGACGTCATACTGGAACCAACAATGGCTGCGAAAAAGGTATAAGCTGCGACAGTTGCCACTCCCGTTCCCCCACGAATGCGCCCAATCCAGGAATTCACAAGATGGAAAATACGTTCCCCTCCTTTCCCCTGATAGAGGATTTCACCCATTAAAACGTATAGGGGAATTGCAACAAAAACAAATTCAGAAAGAGTCTTATTCAGCGTTAAAGGTACTTGAATCATAAATTGAGACCCTACGCTAAGAATTGTGACAAGACCGGAAAGGCCTAATGTAAAACCAATGGGAACACCGATGATTAAACATAGGAATAGAACTGCAAATAAGATAATTATGGACGTAACAGAAATCAAGCTATCCACTCCTTAATGGTAATTTTCTTGCGTGATACTAATCATTGAACTGATAGCCGCCATAATCAGGAGAATGCCACTGGCTAGGATGAATGAGTATGGTATCCATAAAGGTGTTGCTAACAATGTGGGTGCTGTAGCCCCTAATCTAAAGGCATTTTCTGCAAAATTAAATCCATAAATAACCAGGATAATGGAATATGGAATTGTTAAAAAGACTGTAACTAACTCTAATATTTTTCTTTTTGTCCCTGTTAATTTTTCGATTAAAAAGGTAACTCGGATGTGTTTTTTTTCAATTAATAATATCCCCATTGAAAAAAAGGCGATAAATTGCACCATATAACTAGATAGCTCATAGGACCAGATGGTTGGAGAATTAAATATATATCTTGAAATAATTTCATAAAAAACAGCAAAACCTAAAACAGCCATAAGGAAAGCTGCGACATATATGCAAAATCGGTTCACTCCATTAAAAATCTTGACGATATAAATCATATATTCTATGGATGCTCCTTTCCCTTCTCATATACTTGTCTGTGTTATTCATCGGAGGATTGGTTTCCCAACCCCCGAATCCCCCCAAAATTACTTCGCTGGATTTTCTTCATTTGCTTTTTGAACTGCATCCATCAGTGGTTGTGCTTTATCACTTGTTTTTAGGAAGTCTTTGTATAAATCTTTTGTAGATTCTTTCCAAAGTTTGAATTCCTCTGCATTTGGTTTATGCAGCCTTACACCCAATTCCTGCATTTTATCCTTATACTTTTGATCATCTGCTTTGGCTTTTTCTCTTGATACATCAGTTGCGGTTTTGCCAGCTTTGAGAATTGCTTCTTTTACGTCATCAGGAAGACCCTTCCACCATTTTAAATTCGCACCAGCTGGGAAAGTTGTCTGAATCGTATTCATATCAGTACCATATTTTGTTACCTCATAAAAACTTCGATCAATAACGGATGAAGCTCCAGTCGCATAACCATCAATCATTCCTCTTTCCATTGCCTGAAAAACTTCCTGGGAACTCATCGTCACCGGGGCAGCCCCCATATCCTCTAACCATTCGGTTATTGCCTGGCCAACTGATCTGAACTTTAATTTTTTCAGATCACTTGGAACATTTATAGGTTTACTACCATAAAGATCACCCGTTCCATACTTAGCCCAGCCGATTAACTTAATATTCAAGTTTTCAAAATCTTTACTAATCAGGTTACCATACTCCCCATCAATTGCAGCAGCTTCTGCTTCCCATGAATCAAACAAAAACGGTAAATCAAAGGATGCTAAAAGTGGCGCAGATGAAGTGGCTACTAGGCCCGCATTCATCCCTCCAATTTCTACTCCCCCTTGACTTATTGCATCACCCATTTGCGTATCATTATAAAGTTGACCATCAGAAAAGGTCTGAGCCTTTATTTTTATGGAAGTATTTTCGGTATTTTTTTCAATTTCCTTTGCAAGAGTTTCAAAAAACACACCTACCGAATGCTCTTTTTGTAAGTTATACGCAATTCGAATATTCATCGTTTCTTGTTTTTTACCACCTGAACCAGCGGATGAAGGTTCAGCTGATTGGCTGCTGCATCCTGATAAAAGTAAGCCGGACATAAGTACTCCCAGCAACCCTTTTTTTAAATTCAATCCCATCAAATTCCCTCCCTTTTAATGTTCCACACATCTTGCCATTCTTGATGACAAATAAGCAGTATTTGGTAACTCTCAAATAGAAATAATTCTACGGATGCGCTTTCATTTTCCACAATGATATTAGAAGGACTATATGCTCCAATGGGGATATTTGTGTTGATGGTTTATCTATAAATCACTTAACTACGATACTACCGATTTTTCCAGTTTGGTTTTCTTTTTTCATTAAATGCGGCAACGCCCTCTAATCGATCCTCTGTAGGAACGACAACATTATAAGCAGCTAAATCCAGTGCATATCCTGTATGGAAATCGACTTCGGTGCCTCGGCTGACACACGTCTTTGCTAGTTTTACAGAGATTGGTGCACTATTCACAATTTCTTGTGCAACTTCCAATGCAACTTCAAGTGCTTGTCCTTTTGCAACCACACGATTGACCATTCCCCACTCATAGGCAAGCTCTGCATCAAATAAACGGCCGGTATAAATCAACTCCTTTGCCCGACGCATACCAACAGCCCTCGAAAGATTTTGTAATCCTCCAGCACCTGGTAAAATTCCTCTCGTTACCTCAGCAAGCCCAAACTTAGCTGTTTCTGATGCAATGATAAAGTCAGCCATCAGGGCTACTTCGCAACCGCCACCGATTGCAAATCCTTCTACTGCCGCTATTACAGGTGTAGGAAAATCCTTAATTGCCAGCGCCTTATCTTCAATCAAATGATGCTGCTTCTTCCAGTCCTCATCACTCATTCCATTTCTTTCCTTCAAATCACCCCCGGCAGAGAATGCCTTTTCACCTGCTCCAGTAATCACCACACATCTTAATTTAGTGTTGTATGCCTGCTCACGAAACAGCTCCAATGCCTCTTTAATTAACTGCGTGTTCATTGAGTTCATTGCGTTCGGTCGATTGAGGGTCACAACCAAAATCTCTTCATTTTCCCCACGAAACTCTGCTTTAATCATTTCCAGTTTGTTTAATTCGGTTTGCATAATTGTCACTCCTTATAAAACTGTTTTACTTTTTAAAAGTAATCCACCGCTGCGTAGATGCCCTGGCAGATTACGGCCTACAATGTTCTCAGCTAATTCTACACATTCTAAAAGCGCTTCAAGGTTGATTCCCGTCTCAATTCCGAGACTTTCACATAAAAAAACTAAATCCTCGGTGGAGATATTTCCTGCTGCCCCCTTCACTGCTGCAAACGGGCAACCGCCAAGACCGGCTATAGCCGATTCAAATTCAGTTACACCCTCTTGAAGTGCTGCGTAAGCATTAGCCATCCCAAGCCCGCGGGTATCATGCAGATGTAAAATAATATCTAATTCCGGCCACTCGTTTTTAATCGCAAACAGCGTGCGCTTGATTTGTTCCGGATTGGCCCAGCCCATCGTATCACAAAGCTTCAGCTTTCTTAGTGTTTCTCCGTTTTTCTCTAGAGCTGCTTTCCCTTTTCGGAGAACATTCAACACCTGCTCTATGGAGATAACTCCTTCAAAATTGCAGCCAAACGTGGCCATTAATGCAATTTGGTCAACAGGGATACTAACTTCGCGATACGCCTCTACCCAAGCTGGAATCGTTCCTAGCAATTCATCTGTTGTTTTATTGGTATTTCTCTTGGCAAATTTGTTACTTGCGGATAGAGAAATTACACCATCAATGTTAACGTTTGCCTGGATTGCTCGGTGCAGCCCTTTCACATTTAGATAAACCGTTCGATAGGCCACGTTTGGAACTCTATCAATTTTAGAAAGCACCTCTTCCGCATCTGCCATATTCGGAACCCATTTTGGATGTACGAAAGATGTGACCTCGATACTTGTTAGACCGGTTTGATTGATTTTATTCACAAACTTTACTTTGTCTTCTGTTAAAACAGGCTGTTCCTCTATTTGAAATCCTTCGCGCGGACCAACCTCATAAACCACGACTTTTTTAGGCAATCCCATTTGCCTACCTCCTCACTTTATCGACGATATCAATCACTTTATCTTCCAACAGCTGGTTGATTTCCCCATCTGTATAACCTAGTTGCTTCAATATTTCCTCGCTATGTTCACCTAACAAGGGTGGGATATTTTGAAGCACACTTCTTTCATTATTAATGGCAAACGGAATGTCAACAATTTTATAATCGTCCACTCGACTGTGTTCAACCGTCTTGATTAATCCTAGAGTATTAACTTGTTCATCTGTAACGACTTTGTCAAGAGAATTAATGGGACTGCAAGGAACCCCGCCTTGACGAAGCATATGGATCAAAACATCGACCGTATATTTCTCTGTTTCTTTTTCAAGCAGATCATGCAACTCATAACGATTTTTTACTCGTTCACTATTTGCTGAAAATCTAGAATCGACAGGTATTTCGATAATGTCCAGTGTGTTACACAGCTTTTCAAATAAGCGGTTATTCCCTGCAGCAATCATCACCCAGCCATCTTCTGCCTTGAAGGCTTCGTATGGAGCAATTAATGGCATGGCTGTTCCTAGTTTCTGAGGAACTTTCCCCGTTTCCATATAAGTAGATAATTGTAAGCTGCCCCATGTGACACCCGTTTCTAGTAAACTATTAGAAACCTTGCTGCCTTCCCCTGTTGTATTTCGTTTATGCAAGGCAGCCAAGATACCCATCGTTAGCCACATTCCAGATCCCATATCATTTATTGATACACCAACCCGAGCTGGATCATCACCAGGGTTCCCTGTCACACTCATAATTCCTGTGTAAGCCTGAATAAGCGGGTCATAACCAGGGAGCGTCATCATGGGACCGATTTCACCAAAGGCACTAATCGAACCATATATAATAGAAGGATTTAGTTCAGCAATCTTTTCGTAATCCAATCCCTTCTTTTCTGCTGTTGTCGGCTTCATACTATGAACGAGAATGTCCACTTTCTTTGCCAGTTCGTAGACCAATTTAATTCCTTTTGGATTTCCCAAATCAATGGAAACACTTTTCTTATTTCGATTGACCGCCATAAAGGCTGCTGATTCACCTGGTCTGGCGCCTTCACCTCCCCAATGCCTTGTATCATCACCATCAACAGGTTTTTCAACCTTGATCACGGTCGCCCCTAAATCACCTAATAATTGGGTACAAAATGGTCCAGCTATGTTTTGTGTCAAGTCTAAGACAGTAATGCCTGAAAGGATAGCCGACATTATTTTTCCTCCTCGTATACGTTTATTTCAATCTATATCTAATGATATTGATAGTTTTATGTTAACCTAATATTTTGAATATTTTAAATAAGTCTTTTATACAGTCACCATAAATTATTTTTATTGTTGGCTGTGTTTAACCTTAGTTATTGATTTCCTCTCCAATCAATTGGATATAAATACAACAAGCCCTTTAACACTGACTTATTTTAAATAATGTGGTTTAAATCTTTTGCTGAGATACCTCTGGAACGCGTACATCCAGGACGACGGATTTACCGAGTCTTTTCACAACCTCTAATCCATGGCGGAATGCTTCTTTTACTTCTGAGGGTTTTTCAACCTTTATGGGATAGGCTCCGCCTGCTGCCTCTGCTACCTTTGCATAGTCTGCCGGTTTATCGAAATTGACCCAGAACTGATCGGTTTGATTGGCAATTCCGTTTGGATGAACTCCAAGGGTCGACATTCTAGGTGCTCCCCATCCTCTATTATTGAAGATGATCGTTAAAAATGGAGCATTGTATTTTCTAGACATCCAATGGACGGGTGTTGGATTACTAAACATGTAGGTGCCGTCGCCGGTGAGGCTGATTACGGTCTTATCTGGTGCAGCCAATTTTGCCCCGATTGCTGCTCCCCCGTTCCAGCCTAAAGCACTGGCACCGCTCGCATAATAAGTACCTGGTTTGTTGCGGCCTAAATGTTTACATACATTTTCATAATTCGTAATGGCTTCATTTAATACAATAGTATCTTCATCAATCGCTTCACGCAGGCAAGCAAGCAAATAGGCTGGTGTAATTGTGTCAGGATCATTTAGCTCTTCTTGATTTCTCCATTCGTTTCTTTGTTTATTATGGATTTGTGAAATTTTGTGATACCGTCTGTTTACCGTTTCTTCGTCAATCTTCTCTTGCTCCAACCATGCATTCAATTGTTGAAGTGCTGTAAATGAATCCGCTTTCATGAAGCTCTCGGAAGGAATATACCAAAGAGGTGTTCGTTCTTTTAAAGGATCAACATCAATGTAATAGATTTTACAATCCTTCGTTGGCTTATTAATTAACGGAATCCATGGCACATCACTATCTAAAATTAATATCAGGTCTGCTTCTGCAAGAATGTCATTTTGTTTCGGTGTATTCCATTGATATCCCACATGCATTGGGTGATCGGCTGGGAAATTCAAATAATTTGGTGCAGATTCAATGACAGGAATAGCTAACTTATCACTGAGGCTGACTAATTTTCTTACCGCTTCTTTGTTACGCCCCAAGAATGAAGTAACAATCAGCGGTTTTTTTGCTTGAAGCAGGGCCTTACCGATTTCTTCAATTTTTTTGGGATGGACAGCACTTGGCGCTATCGGGCCCCATCTTTTTGTATCAATTGAAACAGGTTTCACCTCTTCTTCTAATACTTCTCTGGCAGCCATTAGATAAACTGGCCCTTGCGGTTCACTTTGGGCAATTTGCAATGCCCGGTGAACCATCTGCTTCGCATTTTTACCTGTTTTAATTTCATTGTTGTATTTCATATATTCACGGACAATCCCCCGCTGATCCGATACATCCTGCAACCAATGGATAAATTCATTCCGGCTTCCAACCATTTCTCCTTCCTGAGTAAATGGAGAGGCACCTGCAAAAACCAGCACTGGGATTTTCCCTACCGCTGCATTATGAATTGCTCCACCCAAATTTTGAGTTCCACACTCCACATGAACAAACACAGCTTGCGGCTTTCCACTTACCTGAGCATATCCATGGGCGGCACTCATTGCGACAAACTCATGGGGACATACGATAATTTCTGGCATTTCCATATTATCTACTTTTGCTTGGGCCCAGCTTTCGATAATTGCTGGGTGATCACTACCCAAATTGGCGAAGATATAGGAAACACCAGCTTCCTCTAATGCTTCTACTAATGCACTAGCACCTGTATATTTACTCTGATACTCTTTTTCTTTTATTTCTTGATTAACCAAAAGCGATGAATCTATTTGTAGGACCATAACCATTCTCCTTTCGCCTGCTAAATTTACTTACTACGTCTGAATATTTTTAAAATTTGTATTATTCAATTAACTATAGTATAAATATATATAGCAGCAAACTATTTATCAATACCAATATAGTTATGATTTCCATAGATAGCATCTATGGAAGAAAGGTGAATTTATGGAGATACGACTTCTGGAATACTTTATGGCAGTATGTAAGAACTTACATTTTACAAAAGCTGCTGAACAATTAAGAATCAGCCAACCTACCTTAAGCCACCAAATAAAACTGTTAGAAGATAGACTTGGCACCCCGCTTTTTGAGAGAGTAGGGAAAAAGGTTTTCATCACACAGGCAGGAAAAATTTTATTGGAACACAGTGAAAAAATATTCATTGAATTGGATCAGATCGATATTAAAATCAAAGAAATCAGGGGTCTGCAACGTGGAAAATTAACGATTGGGTGTTCGGGCAACCATTTACTTACATCCTCCATTATTCCCTTTAATAGTCAATATCCAGAAATAGAGTTATCCATCCAAGAAATAACAACAGAAGAGGCAGTTCTGGGCCTTTTGAATCATCAATTAGACATTGGCGTCATTTTTTTGGATACACAACCCGAACAACTTGAGAGTGTATCCCTTTTTACCGAGGAACTTTTTTTAATTGTCTCTGATACTCATGAACTGGTCGGACGATCAATGGTAAAATTTCAGGAACTACAAGGAATTCCAATGGTTTTTTTGCCGAAAAAGTTTTTAATACGTCAATTCATCGATGAGATTTGTCAAAATAATGGTTTCACACTACGTCCAATCATTGAACTTAGTACTCTTGATGCACTGCAGCAAATGGTAAGTATAAATAAGGTAGCTAGCATCATGCCTAAGTCATACCTGAAAAGCTTCTACAAATCTAAAAAAATCAAACAAATACCAATCGTTGACCCCACCCCCCAAAAATCGGTTGGAATCGTTTATCGAAAAAATGCTTTTATGGATAAAACCACGAACACGTTTATCAAACATTTAATAGAGACTTACAAACATAATGGGTAACTTACCGGATCAAATGCTTTGAATGGCATCAGCCTTATGCCCATGAACCTGCCGCTAAATGAGCTAGGAATGATCAACAATTCCTAGCTCTATTTATATCTAGAGCTCCATTATTTGTAGTAGTTTCCCGAATATAGGAAGAACCTATTATGTAAAGCCTACCGTTAGTATCCCTTTTTAACCGTTCCATATTTCCTGTACCCTTATGTCCGTATAATTAACAAAGACATAAAAAAAACTGCCGGCAAACCCAAGTCTTTCGGATTTGTCGACAGTCTGAAAGTCCTTTTCATACAATATTATAAAAAGGACTTTTTCTGTAATAAATGCTTCAAAATTTAAATATAGTCTTATTTGATCAATAACATAAATTGCCAGTATTGTTAGTATTGGATTTTCGAATTTTCGATAATGATCTTTTCTATTTTTCTTATAAAATAGCGCTTCCTAATACAACAAAAATTAACCATGCTACTATAGGACTTAATACAATAAAGAGTCCACCAACAGTTAGGAGTTTCATGAAGAATACACGTTCTGGCACTCCTTGGACATTGGCAAGATATAAAGCTCCACCTGTCGTGAATGGACTTAAGTCAACAAGACTCGATGCAAGAGCTATTGCTGTTACTACACCTATAGAAGAAACAGCTGGGTCAGTCAAAATTGGAGCAGCCATAGGAATAATAACACCCAATAACCCTGTTGTAGACGCAAAAGCCGAGGTAACTCCGCCAATATATGTTGTTACTAGAGAGGTAAGGTACGGGTTGCCTACTTCTTGAATCAACGCGGTTACATATTGAATAGTTCCAACTTGTTCAAGTACACCTATGTAAGTTACGATTCCTGACACCAAAAGAAGGGTTGGCCATGGCATTTTTTTAAGCACGTCAGCTTGATTTTTTGAATCCATAAGAGCTATTACTGCTCCCAACGTTAGAGCCACAAACCCCATATTAAGCTGAAAACCCATTACTAATATAATAAGTAAAACTAAACCTGCAAGCGTAACTCCTCGATAAAAAGTCATTCTATTTTCTGCACTTGATTCAAATTTAGATGGTACCTCTTCTGCAGCTGCTACTAAAGCCTGTGCATTTTGCGAGTTCCTTAGTAAACGTATTCCTCCTAATAAGATATACCCTAGAATAGCTATAAATAAATTAAAGAGAAGGATATTTATATACAACATACCAGGCGAAAAAAGAATCTCTTTAGAAGCCATCGCATCGTTTACGATAATACCAAAAATGTTTAATGGAGAAAAACTCCCTGCAACTACGCCGGACTGAATCACAATCACCATGAGCATTGGGTTTATTTTGTACTGAAATGCTAATCGTAAACCAATCGGCGCGAGGACAGCACAAACCGGTATTACTGAAGTCCCAATACTCGTTAATACAGTGGCCAGTAAAAACAGAACCCAAGGAATTAATCCAATTTTTCCTTTTAGTAACCGGAGGCCCCAACCGGTAATTAAATCTACCGTACCATTATTTTGAACGATCGCAAAAAGATAGGTGACTCCCGCAAGCAGAATAAATAGATCAGCTGGAAAACTGCTGTAGATATCATCCAAAGTAATCTGACCGCTAAAAGCCATTATTAGAAATGACAATACAAATCCTAATATCCCGATATTTATCGAGAATACTGCTCCGATAATAAACATAACAACTAGGAAAATAATTGAGATAATCTCTATACTCATAAAAACCTCCTACATAAAAAAGGTATTTGATTCTTATTATCTCGAATGCAGAACTAGCCTTTTTTATCACAGCCTCTGAATCTTCAGAACATATAAACAAGCCGAGCTAAGCTACATTCAAAACTTTAACACAGCCTTATTGTTAATAATACGGGTTACATTTTTTGCTGTGATACCTCTGGAACACGTATATCTAAGACGACGGATTTACCCATTCTTTTCACAACATCTAATCCATGACGCAATGCTTCTTTTACTTCTGAGGGTTTTTCAACCTTTATTGGATAGGCTCCACCTGCTGCCTCTGCTACCTTTGCATAGTCTGCCGGTTTATCAAAATTGACCCAGAACTGATCGGTTTGATTGGCAATTCCGTTTGGATGAACTCCAAGAGTCGACATTCTAGGTGCTCCCCATCCTCTATTATTGAAGATGACCGTTAAGAATGGAGCATTGTATTTTCTAGACATCCAATGGACGGGTGTTGGATTACTAAACATGTAGGTGCCGTCGCCGGTGAGGCTGATAACAGTCTTATCTGGTGCAGCCAATTTTGCCCCAATCGCAGCTCCCCCGTTCCAGCCTAAAGCACTGGCACCGCTTGCATAATAAGTACCTGGTTTGTTGCGGCCTAAATGTTTACATACATTTTCATAATTCGTAATGGCTTCATTTAATACTATAGTATCTTCATCAATCGATTCACGCAGGCAAGCAAGCAAATAGGCTGGTGTTATCGTGTCAGGATCATTTAGCTCTTCTTGATTTCTCCATTCATTTCTTTGTTTATTATGGATTTGTGAAATTTCGTGATACCGTCTGTTTACCGTTTCTTCGTCAATCTTTTCTTGCTCCAACCATACATTCAATTGTTGAAGTGCTGTTAATGAATCCGCTTTAATAAAGCTCTTGGACGGAATATACCAAAGGGGTGTACGTTCTTTTAAAGGATCAACATCAATGTAATAGATTTTACAATCCTTCGATGGCATATTGATTAACGGAATCCAAGGCACATCACTATCTAAAATTAATATCAGGTCTGCTTCTGCCAGGATGTCATTTTGTTTCGGCGTATTCCATTGATATCCCACATGCATCGGATGATCAGCCGGGAAGTTCAGATAATTCGGCGCAGATTCAATAACCGGAATGGCTAACTTGTCACTGAGGCTGACTAATTTTCTTACCGCCTCCTTGTTACGTCCTAAGAATGAAGTAACAATCAGCGGTTTTTTTGCTTGAAGCAGGGCCTTACCGATTTCTTCAATTTTTTGGGGATGGACAGCACTAGGCGAAACCGGACCCCATCTTGTTGTATCTATCGAAACAGGTCTAACCTCTTCTTCCAATACTTCTCTGGCAGCCATTAGGTAAACTGGCCCTTGTGGTTCACTTTGGGCAATTTGCAATGCCCGATGAACCATCTGCTTCGCATTTTTACCTGTTTTAATTTCATTGTTGTATTTCATATATTCACGGACAATCCCACGCTGATCCGATACATCTTGTAACCAATGGATAAATTCATTCCGGCTTCCAACCATTTCTCCTTCCTGAGTATATGGTGAGGCACCTGCAAAAACCAGTACTGGGATTTTCCCTACCGCTGCATTATGAATCGCTCCACCCAAGTTTTGAGTTCCACACTCCACGTGAACAAACACAGCTTGGGGCTTTCCGCTTACCTGAGCATATCCATGGGCAGCACTCAATGCGACAAACTCATGGGGGCATACGATTATTTCTGGCATTTCCATATTATCTACTTTTGCTTGGGCCCAGCTCTCGATAATTGCTGGGTGATCACTTCCTAAATTGGCGAAGATATAGGAAACACCAGCTTCTTCTAAAGCTTCTACTAATGCACTAGCCCCTGTATATTTACTCCGATATTCTTTTTCTTTTATTTCCTGATTAACCAAAAGCGATGAATCTATTTGTAATACCATAACAAATTTCCCCTCTCCTATTGCAAAATTTGTTTATCACGTTTGAATATTTTATAAATTTGTATTATTCAAATTACTATAGTATAAATATATATAGCAGCTAACTATTTATCAATACTAATATATTTATAATTTCCATAGATGGTATCTATGGAAGAAAGGCGAATTTATGGAGATACGACTTCTGGAATACTTTATGGCAGTATGTGAAAGTTTACATTTTACAAAGGCTGCTGAAAAATTAAGAATCAGTCAACCTACCTTAAGCCACCAAATTAAACTGTTAGAAGATCGACTTGGCACTCCGCTTTTTGAAAGAGTAGGGAAAAAGGTTTTCATCACACAATCAGGAAAATGCCTATTGGAACACAGTGAGAGAATATTCTATGAATTGGATCAGCTCGACATTAAAATCAAAGAAATCAGAGGACTGCAACGTGGAAAATTAACGATTGGGTGTTCAGGCAACCATTTACTTACATCTTCCATGATTACTTTTAATAGTAAATATCCAGACATAGAGTTGTCGATTCAAGATCTTACAACGGAAGAGGCAATTCTGGGACTGATGCATCATCAAATAGACATTGGCGTCATATTCTTAGATACACAACCCGACCAACTAGAAAGTGTTCCCCTATTTACCGAGGAACTTTGTTTAATCGTCTCTGATACTCATGAACTGGCAGAACAGTCACAGGTGAAATTTCAAGAATTGCCAGAAATTCCGTTGGTTTGTTTGCCGAAAAAATTTTTTATCCGTCAATTCATCGATGAAATTTGTCAGAGTAATGGTTTCGCACTACGTCCAATCATTGAACTTACTACTCTTGATGCACTGCAGCAAATGGTAAGTTTAAATAAGGTAGCTAGCATCATGCCTACATCCTACTTAAAAAGCTTTTACCATTCTAAAAAGATAAAACAAATACCAATCGTTGACCCCACCCCCAAAAAAACGGTTGGAATCGTTTATCGAAAAAATGCTTTTATGGACACAACCACGAACACGTTTATCAAACATTTGATTGAGACTTATAGAGAATAATCCTTCCTTAAAACAACAACAATCACGAGGAAAAAGAACACATGTTTTGTATGGTCATGTAGAGGATATTATTTACGAGGAGAAAGTCTGCAGGCACCCTGAGGATTGGCACTAGGAAAGAGTTATTGGAGGAATTTTAGGCCGTGAGCCGCTTCATAACGCAATTAGAATAAAAACGCTCATTAATTGGTGTCTAAAAGACATTAACCAATTAATGAGCGTCAAGTTTTTATGGCAATTGCAAATGAGTTACCCACCTTCCTATAGAAGAACTATAGAGTTATATTTAATTTTTTTGCCAGAAAGGGTTCTAACCCTCCGATTTCCACCATTTCAATTAAATGCTCGGGTAATTTTGTCCCTTTATATTCAGTTCCTTGTGTATGATTAAAGATCTTTCCGGCCACTAAATTAATTTCAATGATATCTCCCTCTTGAATATTTGAAGTATTAGTCATATCTAGGACAGGAAGACCGAGATTCATGGCATTACGATAGAATATTCTAGCAAATGAATTGGCAATAATCGCACTAATCCCAAGATGTTTTAAGATTCTTGGTGCTGTTTCACGACTAGATCCTGAGCCAAAGTTGTTTCCGGCTACTAAAATATCACCTGGTCGAATTTTCTTATAAAATTCCGTATCAATTGCTTCCATTGCATGTTCAGCTTGTAGTTCAATTGGTTGACCTATATATTGTCCTGGAGAAATTATATCAGTGTTAATGTTGTCTCCATATTTCCAAACCCTACCTTTAATAATAGCGGACATTTACATAACCCCCTTAAACAGATACTTACGTGGATCTGCAATTTTACCTTCGATGGCAGTTGCTGCTACCGTAGCTGGAGATCCTAAATAAACTTCACTCTTCGGACTACCCATTCGACCTTTAAAATTTCTATTTGAAGATGACATTACCACTTCACCTTCACCTAGAACGCCACTTGTAAAACCACCACATGCGCCACAAGAAGGCATATTGACAATACAACCTGCTTCAGTCAAAATATCAAGTATTCCTTCTTTACTCGCTTGCATCCATACATACTGAGAGGCAGGTACAACTAAGCAGCGAATATTTTTAGAGACTTTATTACCTTTTAAGATATTTGCCGCGATTCGAAGATCCTCTAACCGCCCATTTGTACATGATCCTAAATAGACTTGGTGTACCTGGGTCCCTTCTACTGATGAAACAGGATGAACATTATCAACATTGTGTGGACATGCGACTTGAGGCACTAATTCAGAAGCATCATAATGCAAGGTCCGAATATATGTAGCATCAGGGTCAGATGTAATCATATCGATTGGATCGGTTACTCCTTTTGATTTCAAGAATTCTACTACTTTTTCATCTGGTTCAATCAGGCCAGTTTTCGCCCCTGCTTCTACCGCCATATTTGATAGAACCAATCTTTCGTCGATCGATAGCTCATTGATTGTATTTCCAGAAAATTCAAGGGCTTGATAGGTTGCACCTGCGTGCCCAATATCTTTGATTGTTTTCAGAACAATATCCTTTGACGAGACACCGTCAGGCAGTTTCCCATCCCACACAACTTTAATCGTTTCTGGAACTTTCAGCCAAGTCTCACCTGTGACAAGAACTCCAATCATTTCTGTAGAACCAATCCCTGTGGCAAACGCTCCTAATCCACCTGCCATACAAGTATGTGAATCAGTTCCAAGAATCAGTCTCCCCGGACGAACATGACCATGCTCAATAATCACCTGGTGACAAGGTCCTTCGAATTCATAGTAATAGGGGAGATCATGTTCTCGTGACCAGTCTCTTGTCATTTTTAAAATATTTGCTTGCTGAATCGTCGCTGGGGGTGTACAGTGATCGGAAACGACGATGACTTTTTCCTTATCAAATAATTGACCCCCTAATCGACGAAAACCCTTATCAACTAGCCATGGACCTAATAAATCGTGCATCATGGCAACATCTGCTTTCACCGTAACGATTTCCCCAGCCTTCACTTTTGACTGACCGGATGCTTTAGCCAGGATTTTTTCTGACATTGTCATACCCATTTTATATAACCCCCCTGAATATTTGATTGTATTTTCTTAATTCTTTATCGATGATTTCTCTTCAACGTTTCCAATGATGCCCTTGCTTGTTAAATCTTTATATTCGTCTCTCCCCAATATTTTGGTGAGTACCTCTTCATTATGCTGACCAACCTTAGGTCCAACCCAATCAATCGTTCCAGGGGTTTCACTTAACTTAGGTACAATTCCAGGAACCTTTAATGTCCCTATTTCTTCCACTTCAACCTCACGAATCATTCCTCTTGCATGATAATGAGGATCATTGACAATATCTTCAATGGAATAAATCGAACCTGCAGGAACTTTTGCTTCATCCAAAATACTTAATACTTTTTCAAGTTCCATGCTTTTAGTCCATTCTTCAATAGTTGAATCGAGGAAATCTGCATGATCTGACCTTAACGCGTTATTCTGATAACGTGAGTCTTCAGCCAACTCAGGCTGTCCGATTGTCTGCATTAACCGTTTAAAAATTCCATCCCCATTTGCCCCGATGACCACGTATTTTCCATCTTTACAGAGATACGTATTAGAAGGTGTGATTCCAGGCAATCTACTTCCTGAACGTTCTCGAATGACGCCCGCCCGATCATACTCAGGCAGCATACTTTCCATAACACTAAAGACGGATTCATACAGAGCTACGTCAACAAATTGTCCAATCCCAGTCCCCTTTACATCACGATGGTATACTGCCATCATGGCTCCAATCACTGCATATAGTGATGAAATCGAATCCCCAATACTTACCCCTACTCTCGTTGGTGGTCGATCGGGATCACCTGTTAAATACCGTAATCCGCCCATTGCTTCTCCTATAGAACCAAATCCAGGTTTATCTTTGTAGGGACCATCTTGGCCATACCCACTTATCCGGATCATAATGATTTTTGGGTTAATACTTTTTAAATCTTCATATCCGATTCCCCACTTTTCCAACGTACCAGGACGGAAATTTTCTATAATAATATCAATCTCACTAGCTAGTTTACGGATGATTTCTTGCCCTTCTGGTTCCCTAAGGTCTATTGAAACTGACTTCTTGTTTCTCCCTTGAACATACCACCATAAACTCGTTCCATTTTCAATAATTCTCCATTTTCTAAGTGCATCACCTTCCTTAGGATTTTCTATCTTAAGGACTTCAGCCCCAAATTCAGCAAAAAGACGTCCCGCAGATGGTCCAGCGATTAATTGTCCTAATTCTAACACCCTTAATCCTTCTAATGCTTTTGGCTTCATTATGAACCTCCTTATTTCTATGTTTTGTTTAATTCCATTTATTTCATTAAATTCGGTATTCCCATAGTAAGAAAGGGTGAAATTTTCTCATGCTCAACCTCCTGAATTTTCAGTTAATTCATGAAAAAAAAGAACTTTTCAATGAAAATGGCTATTATACATTGAAAAGTTAAATATTTTTAATAATCATCTGTTTGACTATTAACTATTTCTAATTTTACTTTGATATTTAAGGGCATGTCCGTATATCCAATCCACTGCACTGTAATCATCATACTTCCGATCACGAAATACCTTATTTCGTAAAATTAAGGTGGCGGGATCACTCGCATGCTTCATTTTTCCAAACAGGCGGGCTCCTCGTTGTACTTTAGACGTCCTCTCTGTTCGCTCTGCTTCGTATTGAGACAGTGCGAGGTCTATATCGTTAGGCTGATTGACCACGTGTTCAATCATTCTATCTGCATCTTCCAATGCTTGACATGCTCCCTGAGCCAAATATTGGTACATTGGATGAGCCGCATCCCCTAACAACGTAACCCTATTTTTTGTCCATGTCGGAATCGGTTCCCGATCATACATGGCCCACCTCATATTTTTATTTATATAGCTTAATCCTCTCTTAATTTGTTCACAGCATGGTACATAAGCTTCTTCTAGTTCCGCAACTGTTCCCCAGTTATCAGAATCTGCTTTATATTTTTTACTTTTAAAAACTGCTACTTGATTTAATAGTTCCGTTGCTCTAACTGGATATTGCACAAAATGTAAGTCTGGCCCTATCCAAAGGTAAAGTTCATCTAAATTGATAAAATCCGCCACCTTTTCTATAGGAACAGTTCCACGATAAGCAACAAAATGATCACTTACAGGCTCATCATCTATAATAAATTTCCTTACATTTGACTTGATACCATCCGCACCTATCACTACATCAGCATAATAAGATGTTCCATCCTGACAAATGATACTTGCACTTTCCTCATCACTATCAATCGAAACGACTTTTTTCTTAGTCATTAATGTGATATTGGACTGTTGTTGACAAGCCTTCAACAATTCATTTAGTAAATCCGAACGATGGGCTACAATATATGGATATCCAAATTTTTGTATAAATGCTGGCCCTAAGTCCAATATAGTCAACGTTTCAGCCGAAATAGCATCTTTAATTACAATTCGTTTTGGAAAAACGGATAGTTTCTTCAGATTAGTATAAACACCGAGCTTGTCTAATACTGCTAGTGCATTGGGGCCTAATTGGATGCCTGCTCCCACTTCAGTAAATTCTTGTGCTTGTTCAAGAACAGTCACATTCATTCCTTCCTGAGAGGCTCTTATTGCTACTGCTAACCCCCCAATTCCACCGCCTACAATTAACAAGGAACGATTGTTCTTTACTGTCATAGATACATCTCCATTTCATACTATTTATTCTACATCCATTCGATCATGGTAATAACGGTTTAAAAAGACTCTTAATTTCCTGATGTCCGTTATTTATCTCCAAATTTTCCATTCTCTCAAAGTCAAAAGCTTCCATTATCGGTAGGTCATTTGTAGAGAAAAGATAGGCTTCTTCTGTTGTTGAAGTGTTGACATGCTCGTGCCATACCCATGATGGAAGTGCAAAAAAGTCTCCTTCTTTCCATTCAAATTTTTCCCCATTCATCACAGTGTAGCCTTCACCCTTAAAGACATGATAAACATTCGAATGAACGTGGCGATGAGCTTTTCCCCTAAATCCTAATGGAAGCATTTGCATTCTAGATCCTATTCGATTGTTTGCGTCCTTGCCTGTAGATGGGTTGATATATTCTATAGCATATCCGTCATAAAGATCTGGTTCAAATTCGCTCATTCCCTCAATTCCTTTTTTCGTAAGGTCCCATTTATAACGACCAAGTGGTGCAATACTAGGTACTCGATCCGAAATTGGCCGAATCATTCCTCCCAAATATCGCTTGGACCCATAATCATCAGGTACGAGTAATTTTTGTTGCTTATCAGGAGAAAACTCCGTAAAACAAACATTCATAAATTGTGTAAATGGTACATCTAGACAATCCATCCAATACACCGTTTCATTGCCTTTATTTGCATGGTCATGCCAGGTGCCAGAAGGAGTAATCAGGTAGTCCCCTGGTTCGAAAGCCATTTTTTCACCATTCACACGACCTTCCCCACCTTTTCCTTTCATAATAAATCGTAATGCTGTTGTTGTATGTCGATGAGCTGGCGCAATTTCCCCGGGCTTGACAGCTTGAACCGCCGCATAAAGAGTTTGAGTTGCTCCCCCCCATCCAAATGGCTCCAAGTCCTTCATGCCCGGATTAATTAAAAAGACTGCACGCCTTTCTGCACTAGACCCTACTTCTAATAATTCTTCCGCTTCTTGAAGATAACTCTCGATTAATTCACTTTTCCATAAATACGGAATTGGTTTTGCTTTTGGTTCAATGGTATTTAGTTGGTGAATAGATGCCCATAGTGGACCTAAATTAACCTTATCCATCTTTTCATGAAATACTTTTAAAGATTCATTTACTATCAAGATTCCCACCACTCTCTTTTTTATTTGTATTCAACATTTACAGAAAACTCTCCAATTCTATCAATCTGTATTCTCACTTGATCTTCATTCAGAATAGGCCCTACTCCTTCCGGGGTACCGGTTGTCAAAATATCACCAGGTTCTAACGTCATGACAGACGAGGCAGCTTCTAAGAATTTGTAGCAATCATAAATAAGATCTCGTGTATTGGCAGATTGGCGTATATCATTATTTACCCATAATTTTATATCTAGTTCGTTGGGATTTCCGATTTCATCTGAAGTGACGATCCACGGTCCAATCGGTGTAAAGGTATCAAATGATTTTCTCCAAGGACGATCTTCTTTACCACGAACGGTAATGTCCATTAAGGCAAAATAGCCAAAAATGTATTTATGCGCTTCTGAACGAGGTACATCTTTAGCTTGTTTTCCCACAACAAAAGCTAACTCGGATTCATGATCGGTTCTTCTATCCCGGAATGGGAGTTTTACTATGTCGTTTGGTCCAATAATTGATGAAGGCGATTTCAAAAAAAAGCCTAATTTTTCAATCGTATATTCAGCATTATTGAATTGATCATTCATTTCATCTTGATGTAGATAATAATTTACTGGCGCAGCAACAATTTTTCCAGGCTTTGGTATCGGGGCTTTTAAAGCAATGTCTGAAATAGGGTAACTTTTTGTTTGACTTGTATTAATGAGAGGTTTTAGTTCTTCGAAGTTTTTCATGAATGTAACAAGAGATTCTTGAGGTTTGTTTTCATTCCAATTAACTAAATGAGTTATATCATGTAAGAAATTGTCTTTTACTACCCCTAATTTATTACTATTATATAAAGCAATCTTCACTAGCACTCCTCCTTTTTCACTGTGCGAGATGACCATCTCTCTCTATGGAATAAGATATCAAAATTGTTTTATATAGTCAATGTTATTTTCTGAATTTTTTTTGTTTTCTATAAATTGATGAATTTTCAAGGATATGTTATTATTTTCTATTAACAATATAACAATTTAAGGAGAGTCCATATGCGTGAGGTTAAAATGGAGTCTATTCGTGTACTAGATAGAGCAATAGCAATTATAAAAACATTTGATTTAGATTGCACACAACTATCCTTAGATGAAATCTCAAAAAAAACTAAGTTACCAAGTTCTACCGTATACCGAATTTTATGTAGCTTAGAAAAAAGGGGCGTTGTTCAATTCAACGAGAATAGTGCTACTTACCAACTAGGATTGCAACTAGTGGAATTTGGTATACTTGCGTCTTCTAATTACAAGATTCAGCAAGTTGCTGAAGAAGATTTAAATTTGCTACAAAACAAATCAAAACAAACTGTCATTATGGCTGTGAAAATAGAAGATGAAATACTATATGTCTATAGCAAAGAAAATCCACAAGGTTTAAAATATTCTACATCAACTGGTAGAAGGAGACCTATTACTTTTGGATTATTGGGTCCTGTATTATTGGCTTTTTCTCCACAGAGCCAAATTGACCGTGTCTTAAATTTACCTATCCCTCCACATACCCCCTATACAATTACAGATAAACAGGAATGGTATCAAATACTTGAAGGTATTCGCAAAGATAAATTCTATATAGATATTAATCTTACAACTATAGGTGTTGCAGGGGTTGCCGCTCCTATCTTTGGCGTGGACGATAAAGTAGTTGCTTCTGTTGGGGTGATGGGTCCCCTCTTCCAAGTGGAAGAAAAATTAGACGAATTCAAGTTATTGCTATCGGAAACCGTTAAACAGATATCTCATAAAATCAAATTTAACGATTAACTTTGAGATTAATAAAATTCCTTTCCCTTCACATCAATAACAAAATACTGTTCTTTGATGTGAAGGCTATAAAGTCTAACACAGTAGGAACTTTAGTGTTTCAGTTTAAGAAATGTATGTTTTGGAACACATACACTCATGTATTACCATATATAAAAAGAAGCTGCCCTTCATTACGAGCAGCTAATCAAATAACCTATGAATATTCCATCCCCATTTGCTCCAATGACTACATATTATCCATCTTTACAAAGATAAGTATGGATGAAGTGATTCCAGGTAGTATACTTCACCATCAGGATTTGTAATCAACACTTACAGAAAATTCTCCAATTCTTTCAATATGAATTTGAACATGATCTCCTTTTTCAATCGGGCCTACTCCTTCTGGTGTGCCAGTGGTAATGATATCGCCAGGCTCGAGTGTCATCACAGATGAGGCAGCTTCAAAGAATTTAAAACAGTCATAAATTAAATCTTTCGTATTCGCAAATTGACGCAACTCTTCGTTTACCCACAATTTAATTTCTAGTTCATTGGGGTTTGAAATCTCATCTGAAGTAACAATCCAAGGACCAATTGGTGTAAAGGTATCAAATGATTTTCTCCACGGGCGATCTTCTTTACCACGAACCGTAATGTCCATTAAAGCAAAATAACCAAAAATATACTTATGTGCCTCGGATGCAGGGATATCTTTAGCTTTTTTTCCTACAACAAAAGCTAGCTCAGCTTCATGATCTGTTCTTCGATTATGAAATGGAAGTTTAACCATTTCATTAGGCCCAATGATAGATGATGGCGCTTTTAAAAAGAACCCAAGGTTTTCAATTGTGTATTCTGCATTATTAAACTGCTGATTCATTTCATCTTGATGTAAGTAATAATTCACTGGAGCTGCAACAATTTTTCCAGGCTTAGGTACAGGGGCTTTTAGAACAACATCTTTAAGAGGATAATTTTTAACAAAAAGTAAAGAATCTTCAATTTTAGACTTTAAATCACTAAAATGACTCATGAATGTGATAAGGGATTCTTGAGGTTGGTCAAACCTCCAAGATACAAGATTACTAATGTCATAAATCACTTCATCTTTTACAATACCTAGTACATTGTTATTAAATAATGTAATTTTCACGTGCCTACCCCCATTTACTTTAATATCTATATCCTTTATGTTGCATGTTTATTGTCTGAATTTTAATACTACTTTTTATGGAATTCGTCAGAGAAATAAATAAGTTTTATTGAATTTTTAGAAAATTTTGTTTAAAATCTTTTATTATAAACAAATAAATAGGAGGTATGATTTTTTGAGTACCATCCCCTTTGAAGCAAATGCTTCAAGAAATATATTAATGTCACCGAATTCCTTCCTTACATTAAGAAATAATCTAATTAAAAATATTGGAATTTATAAAACGAAGGGATTTTTATTTCATTTTGGCAAAGAAATGGGAGAGGCGGCAGCAAAAGAATATTTAAAGAATAATCCTTTCTCAGAAATACAACCACGCGGAAAAAGAACACATGTTACATATGGTCATGTAAAAGATATTATTTACAAAGAGAGAGTTAGCAGGCATCCTGATGGAAGCATAAAATCTTTCCACGGGGTTGGAAAATGGATCGACTCTTTTGAAGCAAACTTACATCTGCAACACCATGGACTTTCGTCAGAATGTACTTGTCATACATTAAGTGGTTTTGTAAGCGGTGCCTTTTCGTATGAATTTGGAAAATCTGTTATTACATTGGAAACAAAATGTGTCGCCAAGGGGGACCCTGATTGCGAATTTGAAATTCGTTTGGAAGAGGACTGGCTCTCAGAGAAAAAAGAGATGATTAAGTATTACCATGACGGAACAATATTATCGGAATTAGAAATGACGTATGAAGAATTACTTCATCATAAAGAAACCATAGAAAAAATTTCTACCTTTCATAATAAACTCACCCAAGGGGTTACAAATAGACACTCCCTGGATGAGGTCATGAAGTCGGCATATGAAATTCTATTAATTCCTATTCTGATTGAAGATATGCATGGCAATCAGATCGTGCAAATCGGGTTTACCACAGAGCAATTACAGCAGATTAAGCAAGAGAAAGAGAAGCTACATTACGAAGAAAAAATACATAACTCCAACTATTATAAAACACGTTTGTATTCTAAATTAGTTTCGCCTGTGCTAATTAATAAAAAACTAAATGGTACCTGCTCTTTTTATTACTTCTCGCCTGATCATAAGGATAAGAACGATCACCTATATTTGGAAATCATTTCTACTGTTACAGCTCTATGCCTTTTAAACGAAACCACCCAATTTGAAGAACAGGTGCGAATGAAGTATTCGATTTTGGACCGACTGATTCACAAGCAGTATGATAGCATCAAAGATTTAGAGCCTTACTTTAAATTTTTTCCATTTAACTTTCAACCCCCGTTTTCTACGGCCGTTATCAACATTTCAAAGAAGCATAAAAATGAGCAATTAGTAGATTTTTATGATCAGATGTTACATTTTTCAAGACTTTTTAACCAATACACTATTCCCTCCATCTTTGCGATTATGGGGGAACAAATTGTCTTTTTAAATGCTCAGCATGAACAAAAGAAAGAGCTCAATGAGAAGCTTACAATAATCCTAAATTTGATGGAAAAACGCCATAAAAACTATCAATATTCCATCGGTCTTAGCAATACTTTTAACAATTTTGACCAATTTGAAAGATCCTTGAACGAAGCAAGGATTGCACAGAAGTTCCCAAACAAGCAAAGGTATACGAGTTACGAAGATTTAGGAATCCTCGGTGACTTTTTGACGAACATGAGCATAAACCAGCTTCACGAAATGGCAAAGAATATGTTAAAGGACTTATATGATTATCAAGATCCAAGAAAAAAGGATCTACTTTATACCTTATACAGATATTTATCGAACGGACAAAAATTAAAAGAAACCATGGAAGAACTTTCATTGTCAATAGGCGGTATTCAATATCGAATTAAGCAAATTGAGGCAATCATCGAAAAAAGTTTAAAAAATGCCTCTACTGCCGCCTATCTTTTATTAGTGATCGAAGCACTGATTCTGCTGGGTGAATTGCAGTTCGAGGAATAGTGAAGAAGTTAAACTGATATGAGCCCGGAGCATAAAAAAAGCAAGAGTCAAACTCTTGCTTTTTGAACTATTATCTCGCTAAATAACCACCGTCTACATCTATATCCGTACCAGTAACATAGCTTGAGTTTTCTGAAGCTAAATATAAAACTGTATTCGCAATATCAGCCGGTTCAGCGTATCGTCCTAGTGGAACTGACTGTCTAACCATCGCCTGGTACTCTTCTGTCTTACCAGGTGACAATGATGCTTCAACGGATCTCATAAACCGAGTATTCGTTGGTCCTGGACAGATCGCATTTACTCGAATACCATGTTCTGCATATTCCATTGCAGCGGCTTTCGTTAAGCCAAGAACAGCGGCTTTTGAAGCTATATACGCACTTGTAAATGGTAATGCTGCTTTTGCACCAGCGGAAGCCGTATTAATAATGGAACCAGATTTTTGTTGCTGCATTACTTGTAAAACATGTTTTAAACCATAAAATACCCCTTTAATATTTATATTAACTACTTTATCAAGGGCATCAGATGGATAGTCTGTTAATAATGCAAAAGCTCCTTCTATTCCAGCATTGTTAAAGAATACATCAATTTGTCCAAATCTTTCTTTCGTCCTTTGTACATAATTAGCTACTTCCTCTTCCTTAGATACGTCAGCAGCTATTAAAATATATTGATCCTCCTCTAGTGCCAATTCTTTTGCTGTTGCTTGAAGAGCTTCGTAGTTTAAATCAACTAGTGCAATTTTCGCCCCTTCTTTCGCGAATTTTCTGACTGTTTCTTTCCCAATTCCACCTGCTGCACCTGTAATAATAACGACCTTACTTGCAAATTCCGTCATAATAATTACCTCCATTAAGTTATTAAAAGAATGATTGAATACTATTGGAAATGATTTTATAAATCATTAACTACCGGTTGAGGACTCTGAGTATTAATTTTTATTTTCCTTTGATTTGTTTCAATTAATATAAAGCCTAATAAAGCACATACAGCAAATACTCCTGCAATAAGTAACATGATTACTGATATTCCGTGAACATTTGCAAATGTTCCGGCAAAACCAACTACTAGAGATCCCACCAATTGACCAATACCTTGGATTAAGGATGTAGCGGTTGTTGCTAATTCTGGCTTCACACTTTCAATTGGGATAACACTATTAAAGATCGCTGTTAAGGATAAACAAACACCGCCGATTGCAACATAAAGGAAAATTGCAAATTGACTCCCTTGTGTCAAATACAACATGAGCGGAGAAACTATGGCCAATGCATAAAAACCGATTAATGCAGGCTTACGACCGATTTTATCCGATGAAGCGGGCACTAGGATTTGCCAAAAAATAGTGACGGCTCCTGATAAAGTCATGATCAAGCCCATTCTTTCCACTGGCATTTTTAGCCCAGTCGTAAAATAGATCGGTAAATAAGAAAGTGTAATCCAGACCCCTGCAAAAGCAAACATACCAAGTATGAGACATAAAACGACATTTCTGTTTTTTACAAGTTCCATTATGCTTGCCTTTTGTTTTTCTACTGGATTGTCTGTATTTACATCAACTTTATTAATTGGTTCCTTAACCAATTTTGCGATAAAGAAGGAAATAATTAATGTTGGTAAAGCAATGATTAAAAAGGTAATTCTCCAGGTCGTCATCGTGGCCAATTGAGTAGCGATTATTGGTCCAATTGTCGTTGCAATAACTGCAGCACCTGCATAAACAATTCCAACATTACGTCCAAATTTATGAGGACTAGAAACAGATGCAAGGATTGTTATCATAATTGGGAGGACGGCACCCTCGCAAATTCCCAATAATGTTCTAATTACTAGTAAATATTCAAATGAATTAGCCATTGTAGTTAAACCGCAAAACAGAGATGTGCCTAAAGCAAATAATACTAGGAAAAGTTTTTTTCTACCTAAACGATCGGCTAAGATCCCAAATATTGGAGCTGAAATGGAAAAGCCAATCATTTGCAGCATGCTTATTTGGCCAATTTGCGCAGTATTTAATGGAATTTCCTCAACAATTAAAGGAAATAGCAAGGCTAAAGCGGATTGGTCAAAGAATACAAATCCCCAACAGAGAAAAAATAGAAAGGCAACCGAATTTTCATATTTTTTTGAATGAATATTTAAATCTTGCACCCCTACACCTTCTTTCACATTTATTAATAGTTTGAAAGACATATTTAAGGCTATTAAACTAGCAATTGTTATCCTATATATAAAAGCCCTTTTTTTATCCCTTTAACAACTGCTTCAGAACGTGTAGAAACGTCTAACTTTGAATAGATTTTTTTGAGATGATCTTTTACAGTGTTAGGAGTGATTCCTAACCTTATAGAAATTTCCGCAACCTTTAATCCCCTTCCCAGCAGCTGTAATACTTCATTTTCTCGTTGTGTAAGGCAGACGTCATCATAATAAATGGATTGATCTGTATTTGATGGAAAGAGCATTTCAATTCCTTTTGATAAATATTGGGTTAATAGCTGGCAACACTTTATTTCATGAATGGTAAATGGCTGATGGAAGCGACGATGTACATGAATGGTTGCGTTTACATTGTTTTTCACCAAAACTGGAGAAGCCGCAAAATGGAAAATCCCCGTAGGTTCAAAAACTAATCGAAAACTTTCCGTCCGCTGCCACTCATCATCTTTATAGTTGTTTCGATTCGTTAATGTTTGTTTGGTAGACATCATTAATTGGTAATTCCGATCCCGATGACAAATTTGGTGATAACGCTTCATTACTTCGAGAGAAATCCCTTTTGTGATGAAGTACTTATTCTTATTATTCCTGTAATCATGTTGCACAATCATAAATGACTCACCCGGTATGATCTTGGGTATTAAGGATAGACAATCGTTGAATAATTGATCTAGGTTAGTAGAATTCATTATCGTATCTGTAAAACGTAATAATGCTAGCTGCTGATTATGAGCTAAATTAGCAAACACTGATTCTAAATCTACTTTCAATCTAACACCCCTCCTGCTTTTATGAATATACAGAATATAAAATCGGCAGCCTTAACAAAAAATTATTTGTTTTTGTGATAGGTGATCCCATGATAATTTACATATTCATTTAATCCAGATTTTCCTCTTTCCCAGCCGAAACCACTCTGTTTGACACCGCCAAATGGAACATTATTAAATCCAAGAGGTGAATCGATACTTCCATTGATTCCTGTCATTCCCGCTTCAATATTTCTAGCAAATAAAAATCCTCTCTCATAGTCTGAAGTCCAAACTGACGATCCTAATCCATATTCGGTATTATTAACCATCTGGATAAGTTCTTTTTCATTTCGATAGGATACTAATGGAATGATCGGACCAAATTGTTCACAAGTTACGATTTCCTGTTCAGGCTTTGCATTTATAACAACTGTTGGTTGAATATAATAACCATTATGCCAATTTTCAGGCTCTAGTTTTTCACCTAGTTCGAGAACAGTTGATTGCTCCTTTGTTCTTTCGATCAATTCTTTTACCCGCGTATATTGCATTTTATTATTAACCGGCCCGAAGGTAGCGTTTTCATTTAACCCGTGACCAATCTTAAATTCATTCATATGCTTTATGAATATTTCACAAGCTTGAGCAAATTTATTTTCTGGAATATAAACACGTTTTGTTGCCACACAAATCTGCCCCGAACGAGTAAATGCCATCTGAACAATTTCAGGTATTGCCTTTTCTAAATGTGCATCATCCAATAAAATAGCAGGGTCATTTCCGCCTAGTTCAAAGTGGAGACGTTTCAGTGAATTTGCGGCCGATTTCATAATATTTTTTGCCGTTTTGTCCCCACCGGTAAGCGTAATCTTTCGTACTAATGGATGTGATGTAAGAACATCACCTACTTCAGCTCCACCGTGGACGATATTAATGACACCTGGCGGGAAAAGTTTTGACATCTCCTTTAAAGCCATTGATACAGCCATAGTAGCAAATGGTGAAGGCTTAATTACAACCGTATTCCCTGTTACTAAAATAGGTGCAATTTTACTCATTGCAATTGCCAATGGTACATTCCATGGGATAATAGCTGTTACTACTCCTAATGGAACTTTCTCGATATTTATCAAAGTATGCACATCTTCCATTACCTCAGGCTTAAAAAAGTCCTCAGCCAATTCTGCTGCTCCTCGAAGGCAAAACATCGCTCCATACATTTCCCAAACACTTTGTGAATGAACGATACCTACTTCTCTAGTTAAAATGGAAGCATATTTTTCTATATCAGTTTCTAATAGCTCAGCACATTTCAAAAGTAAGCGGCTTCTTTCCTCTACACTGATATCCCTCCAGAATAAAAATGCCTCATGAGCAGAACGGATGGCTTGATCAACATGTAGAGGATTTCCCTGTGCAACCATTCCAATCACATCAGTTAATCTACCAGGGTCACGTACTTCAACGTACCTGTCAGTTAATACATCCTCATTATTAATCCATAAGTCAATTTGATTTAAACTTTGTTTTATACTCATCCATATCCACCATCCTATTAATTTTCAATAGTAAAACTCCATTAAGCAGGTTATTTTTTGGGCTTTTATAGGTTTACCCTGTCAGCAAATAATAAAGCTCGTAATCTCTATTTTTCTCTCCCTTCTAAAAAATTATGAATAATCTGATAATAAATCCTATTATAAGCATGGAAACTTTTTTCCGCATCCCATGAATAGGTGGTATTAAAAAAATTTTAGAGAAAATTCACTATTCTTTTAATACTTTAGTCACTGTCTATATCTATTACTCCCCTTTACTTTTCTAACGATCATACCTCTCAAGAATGATTTATTAGAAAATTCATAATCAATCAACAAAAGGAAAACTTCATGATAAATTTTGGTTAATTCATTATTAGAATTAATCGATTCACATACTGAATTGGTTTTTTATTCGACCAGATCGATAAATCGCAAACCGAAATTATTAATCTAGGGGAGTGAATACATGTTTTTAATTGAGCACGTTGAGTATCTTGAATTTAATACACCCAACCTTGCATCCATGACAAATTACTATCAAAAGTACCTCGGTTTAGTAAAAATTAAGGAATCGACAGCGGACCGTGTCTTATTAGGGTTCGGAAACCACTTCCCTTCCCTAATCTTACAAAAGTCTAAAACTGCTTCATTAGGAGAAATCTGTTTTTAAGTTCGCGGAAAGAAAGAATGGAAGGTCATTATTGAGCGACTAACAGAGAAAGATATCCCATTTGAAATGACAGAAAGCGATATATATGGATCAGAGCTAAGGTTTAAGGATCAGGATGGTCATCCATTAAAATTATACTATTCGCAATCTCAATCATCCCAATCAGCAAATACTCCCTCTCGTTTCGGCCCAACTCTTAACCGTTTACAACATGTGACCTACGCTTCCCCTAAACCAATGAAACTTGCAAACTTCTATCAAGAAGTACTTAATTTCCGAATTTCCGATATGGTTGAAGGAGGGAATTTAGTTTGGATGAGAACCGATCCTGAACACCATACTATTGCCGCTGCTGCCCATACGGCCGAAGGCCTCGACCATTTTGCATTTGAACTGCCTGATTGGGCTTCTTTTAAGGAATGGTGTGATTATCTAAGTAATCAAAATGTTGAAATTGTATGGAGACCTGGCCGGCATGGCCCAGGAAACAATCTGTTCTTCTTTACATTAGATCCTGATGGAAATCGCGTCGAATATTCATGTGAACTAGAGAAGTTCAGAGATCATTACATTGATTATTCTCCTAGGGTTTGGAAGAATGATCCGAAGTCCGTTAACTTATGGGGATCTGGTGCTCCATGGAAAAGGGAATTACCGAAAAAGTGAGGTCTATTTCTATATGAGGAAACTGAACATTGAATTTAATCATTCGGTGGATAAAGCCATTGATATTTTAGATGTGTTTACCAAAGCTAAACCAGCACTTACTATTGAAGAAATTATTAACCTAACTGGCCTCCCAAAAGCAACTGCTTACCGCTTACTCTATTCGTTAGAAAGAAGGGGAATTATCCATTATGACTCCAATGCCGCTACCTATAAACTTGGCCTGCAGCTATTCCGTTATTCTCGAATTCTTTCTGCTTCACTCGATATTCTGACGGTTGCCACTCCAATCCTAACAGACTTGCAAAGAGTATTAGGCCAAACCGTCCTCATGAGCTTATTGGAAGATGAAAATATGGTCTATGTGTTTAAAAAAGAAAGTGAAGCTGGCTTAAAGTTTTCGTCTTCTGTTCATGAAAGTAAACCAATTACCTATGGAGTTGTTGGAAAAGTATTTATGGCATACAAACCCGCTGAATATCATGAATCTTTATCCGAGAATCCGATTCCCAAATGGACTCCACATACAGTCGTGGATAAGGAATCATTAATGAAGCAATTCGAGGAGATTAGACAAGATAGGGTAGCGGTCGAAATAGATGAAACTAATATTGGCGTTACAGGAATAGGCTCCCCTATCTTTAATGCAGAAGGAGAGGTTTTTGCTGCAATAGGTGTTGTAGGACCCTCAATCCATTTTGCACCAGAAGAAATTGAAAGAGCCAAAGAATTAACACGTCAGGCTGGAGAAAAAATTTCAACAAATCTTGGATATGAAAAATAACAAAGGGACTGTCCAAAAAGCCAGGTAACTGACTATTTTGGAAGTCCCTTCTTTTTTCATTATTCTCCTAAGCTTAGGAATACTTACAATATCCTTGTTGTTATCACTTCCGAATATAATTGTACCCATAGAAACAGAATTCATTGTACAATGACTCTAATGAAATGGAGGTAATGAAATGAAAAAAGTGATTATTTATTCACAAGAAACATGCCCGCCTTGCCATGCGGAAAAATTATGGTTTAAAGAAAATGGGATTGAGTTTGAAGAGAGAGACATCCGGAAAAACGATCAATATCTGCATGAACTTATTGGGCTAGGTGCTGCTGCTACACCAGCAACCGTTATCAAAGATGGAGAGCGTGAAGACGTGATCCTAGGATTTGATCAAGCGAAATTGGCTGAAATATTAGGGATATAAGGTATGTCAAACGGCTTGATATTTGAAATCAAGCCTTCATAATGAAACTTAAATGGCGAACAGTGACTGTCACTGTTCGCCATTTTTTTGGCTTTAGTAACATACTAATACCACCCTTGTCCCATTCGATTTAGCTAAGAATATACAATCCACATAATAATTTCTACAATAATAGAAGATTACCTGCTGTTTTTTGATTTTGCGAACATACATAAAGAATGAGCAGTGATCAATAAAGCCATCAAGTTTCAACCTTTAAATATTACTGCTCAACTTACTCATTAACCTATCTCGCTGTTGAGTAAAAGCCATAAACGTACTATTTCTAACCTCACATCAGCTTTAATTTAGCTACACTAGCTTCTCCAATATTTTTGATATTAATTGATCTTGATTTTTCTCCATAATAATATCTTGATTTACGATTACTACATTTAAGTTTTCGCAGAAAATACAAAGTTTCATACAATAGGTTGGAGTGATCGAACACTCAATATCTATTTCTTCAAGTTTATTTTTAATCTGCTCTTCTACTTGGTTTGTTCTATTACGAAAACAATACAAAATTTTTTGAGTCATAATCATCCTCGTTAGTAAGTATTTATTGTAATTTCCCGGCATAATTTCACGAATATAAAAGGTAAAACCATCGCAAGAAGCGATGGCTTTCCAATTTAAACAGCCGCACTCTCAACTTCACGGCTTACTTCAAGTGTACGAACAACATACTCTCCATCTTTTAGGATAAGATTTAATTTGTCGTGATCTTGTAGGACTGCAATATTATCTAATGGGTTGCCATCTACTACGAGGATGTCTGCAAGTTTTCCAACTTCAATGGTACCAATTTTATCTTCCATCTGCATAATTTGACTTCCATATTTGGTAGCGGTTACAATTGCATCCATTGGTGTCATTCCTACTAACTTAACAAAATGCTCTAAGTCACGTGCATATCCACCATGAGGGCACCATTTGAACCCATAATCACCACCTGGCAGTATACGTACCCCCGCTTTATAAAGTCGGTTCATATTTTTTAGTGCAATTTGTAACCCTTCTTTATATCCTGTTGCATCAAGTGCTTCTTGTCCGAAATAATCAGCACCATGCTCTAATGTTGATACAAGCCAATTTAAGGCTGGCACAACAAATAAACGTTCTTTATCGTGTACGAGCATGTCGAATGCTTCATCGTCAATAAAATCAGCATGACCGATAATGTCTACCCCTGCTTTTACACATATTTTTACAGCATCTGATGTTCTAGCATGTACATAGATTCTTTTCCCACGGGCATGGGCTTCCTCTACAGCAGCTCTGACCTCTTTGTAGGTATAAAGTGTCATTTCACCTGTTGCGTGAGCAGTTAAACTTTCTCCACTCACATTAACCTTGACAAGGTCTGCCCCTTCTTTAAACAAACTTCTTACTACTTTTCTTACCTCATCTTCGCCATCCGCTAAAAAGGATAGTCCATGAACTCGAACATGGTTTGGATGTAAATCAACAAAACTGCCTGTTGCAGATACTTCGGCACCATTTGCGAGCATTCGAGGACCAGGTACTTGTCCGCGATTAATGGCATCGCGCAAAGCAATGTCCACGCGACCTCGAGCAGCAGCGCTTACACAAGATGTAAAGCCGCTTTTAAGCATCGTTTCTGCATTCAAAATAGCACCAATCATGGTTTCTTCAATCGGTTTAAAATCGATATCTTGAATATAGAGGGAATCCTGCCATGTGAAATGAGTGTGTGCCTCAACCATTCCTGGCATAATGGTTTTTCCGTTTAATTCAATAACATCTACTTCATCGGGGTCGTAAGTTTCCGGAATAGAAAGATTCGTCCCGATAGCAGTGATTTTGTTGCGTTCAATTAGTACATCGATTCCCTGCTTTGCTGCTGCCCCTGTTCCGTCAATCAATAAACCATTTTTTAATAATTTTGCTTTCATTTTTGAAACCCCTTTCATTTCTTCATTTTAAAAAATGTATGTTCAACACTTGTTCCCGGAAATTACATCAGGGCAAGGTTAGAAACCAATTAACACCTAAGAATTGAAAAAACCTTCCAGTCCATTATCTTCTCGGATTGCTGGAACCTCTTCATCCCACTCGCATTCAACTAGATTATCACACTTAACATGGTGAAGGCTTATTTTAAGTTTTTCATCATAATAGGTTCCAAGAATACGATAAGGAGAATATTTGGGTAAACAATTCGGGCAAAAGCCTCTAGAAATGGCATCTAATTGTTCATCTGAATAATAAACAGTATTTTTAGCTAAAAGTACCTTATCTAACATCAATCAACCATCCTTCCAATAATTTTTTTAATAGGGGAGGGAGAACTCCCCTTTTCTTCTAACGGATAAAAAAATACGAAATTTCTAAGAAACAAAGTTCCTTAATACTCCGATTTTTTCAATCTCCACTTCCACCACGTCGCCCTCATTTAAGAACTTAGGTGGGTCAAAACCAAGTCCTACACCTTTTGGAGTTCCGGTCGCAATGATATCCCCTGGCTTAAGCGTTACACCACCGGAAACCGTTTCAATAATAGTTGGGATATCAAAAATAAGGAGATTTGTATTAGAATTTTGCCTTACCTCTCCATTCACCCTGCACTGAATATCAAGCTTTACCGGGCGTTCAATTTCATCTTCAGTAACTAGAAATGGCCCCATTGGTCCAAATGTATCCAAACTCTTCCCTAGAAACCACTGGCTATGTTGTTTTTGGAGATCCCGTGCCGAAACATCATTGATAATGGTATAACCGAAAATATAATCATAGGCTTCTTTCTTTGATATATTTGTTCCTTCTTTACCAATTACAATGGCTAATTCTGCTTCATAATCAATTTTAGTTGTCACATGACGATGACTTTTAATCTTTTGATCTGGTCCAATGACCGTCGTAGTTGCTTTAGTAAATACGATGGGGTATTGTGGAAGATTTTGTTCCTCTTCCATTGCTGTCGTGTATTCCATTGCATGTTCTCGATAATTAAGACCTAAACAAATGATATCTCGTTTTGGCTGTGGAATCGGAGCTTCTAGTAACACATCAGTTAAAGGAAGAATCGCATCTCCGTTAACTTCTGACTCCCGCTGGTTTATTTCCTTAAGACGTGCCAAAGCCTCTGAATTTTCAATAACCCCTTGTAATGTATTCGGCAAGATAGCTTGGGAATATAGTTGTTTTTCTGCCTTAACAGCATCGATGATGGCACTTTCATCCGCTTTTCTAAATCCAAACTTCAAATTCCCGTCATGAAAAAAAGATGCAAGATACATTTTTTTTATTCTCCTTAGATAGTTTAATAGTTTGTGAAGTGATTTTGCTCCCCCTACAATTGCGAAGGACTTTACCTTTCCTAAATCCTATTGATAAATTCCAAAATTGCTGTATTTACCTCATTCGGCTTTTCAATTGTGGCCCAATGTCCACAATCAGACAGCACAACCAAATCAGCGTTTGGAAAGCTATGGTATAGGGCTTTTGACATTGATAGTGGAGTGGTTTTATCTTCCTCCCCAACAATCAGTTGAACTGGTACTTCTACTTCCTGATGACTAATTGCCTTAGCCTCCGCTAGGGCCCGACATGACGCAGCATATCCTTCCGCATCATTTGTCAAAAGCAAAGACCTAACTAAACCCATGACTGCTAGATTTGTCTTGGAATAATTGGAGAATCCACCTTCTAGAATGGTATCGGCAATTACCTCCATTCCGTTCTCTCTAACCAAAGTAGAGCGATCCGCTAACGCTTTTCGTGCTCCTTCGGGTGGTTCGGTAAAACCGCCGACAAGCGTCATGCTTTTGACAACTTCAGGATAGGCTACCGCAAAATGTTCAGCAATCAATGTGCCCATCGAATGAGCAATTATGTGAGCGCTTTTAATCGATTCACTATCTAGTAGTGCTTTTAGATCTTCAACGAATAATTCGATAGAGTAATCGGGGGGTGATACATCGGTCCGTCCTGAACCACGCAGATCATATGTAACCGTTTTAAAATGACGGGAACATGTATTTACCTGGCTATGCCAAATGTTCAAGTCCCCTCCTAGCCCATGAACAAAGACCACAGCCTCGCCTGACCCTTTCACTTCTACATTAACTTGAATATCTCTAATTTGCTTTCTCATAGCTTCCTCCAAAATATGAATTTAGTAGACAGCAGGTAAAAATGATTTTATTATCACCCCATCGTCTTCCTATTAAATATTATTATATTATTTATTTTTTTATTGTCAATATTCTGATAAATAATATTATATTATTTTTTTTGTTTGAACCAGAATAAAAAAACTCCTAAATTCAAGTGAATTTAAGAGTTGAACGTTACCATTATTCATGAAGTTGACTTTTTTAAGCTGAATAATTAGAAAAACACCTTTTTAATCGTTTATACCCGTGAGAATCACTGCAAGCTCTTCTTGTAGTTCATACATTTTTTCCTCGGCCATTTTCTCATCGTGGTTACAAATAGCAATTAGTAACTCTTTATGAAACTGTAAGTATCTTTCTGTTGCATACTGTTTTTGATTCATACTGGCTATTGTAGCATATCGATAATCTAATTGAACTTTAGACAACATTTGTAACATATTCACGAGAAGTTCATTGTTAGAAGCTTCGTAAATACTTTTATGGAATTCATAATCAGTCTGAGCCCATGTATCTTTATCCCCTAATGACTTTTCCAGAAGAGAATAGCATTCTGTCATTTTTTCAATATCAGCTTGCGTTGCGTTCTTAGCCGCTAACTTAGCTGCAACAGGTTCAATTGCAAAGCCGAGTTCATTTAATTTTAACAAGAAATTTCGATTATTTCCTGAATCTGATGCCCATGCTAATACATCTGTATCCCACCATTGCCACTCCGAACGAGGAGATACAATTGTTCCTAATTTAGGAATGGATTTCACTAAACGACGAGTAGCCAATCCCTTAAATGCCTCCCTCACGACGGTTCGACTAACCCCATGTAACTCACTTAAGGTTTCTATTTTAGGAAGTGTATCTCCTGGAATAATATCTCCATTAATAATTTGTTTTCCAAGCTCATGAATTAATTGATCAGTTAAGTTATAAATAGCCACTATCGATTCCCCATCCTTTACAGTAAAACGACAAAAATTGAATATAGATTATATTAAATATTTTAACAAATAATATTATATTATAATTTTAAGTTTACCATAACATGAGCTCTTGATTTTGTTATTAAAGAAAAAAAAGCACCTCAGGAAGATTTTTCGATTCGAATAACAAATATTGAAAAATAAGAAAATCTGCGTCTAGCATAAATATTTCTTCAGTATGCTAACTACCTATCTAAATCTATTTGAGAACCAACTTCTTTTAAAAGGTCGAGTCTACCTTTATTTTTCACGAAAAGCATGGTTATTCTAAAGTAGCTGATGACCAATTATTTTTCACAAAGTACTAACCCTTAAGCGTGAAGTAATATCTTCAGTATTAATTGTACCCATGTAAACAAAATTTGTGTACAATAACTCTAATGAACTGGAGGTCATAAAATGAAAAAAGTGATTATTTATTCACAAGAAACATGCCCGCCTTGCCATGCGGAAAAATTATGGTTTAAAGAAAATGGGATTGAGTTTGAAGAGAGGGACATCCGGAAAAACGATCAATATCTGCATGAACTTATAGGGCTAGGTGCTGCTGCTACACCAGCAACCATTATCAAAGATGGAGATCATGAAGACGTGATCCTAGGATTTGATCAAGTGAAATTGGCTGAACTATTAGGGATTTAAAACAATACGAAAAGAAAAAACACTGTGTGAACAGCGAACATTACTGTCATCAGTGTTTTTTGTCTTCATATTTTAATTTATAGCCCAAAATGTTGTTTTGCCAGCTCTTTGAATTTCTTGTTTTCAATTGCCTCTTTAGTTAGAATTCCATCGGCCCATTTGGTAAATGTGGAATCTGTTAAGGTAATATTTCCGTTTTTGGTAAGTCGGGTAATTAAAGGATGTTTGTTAAATGAAGATTGCGGGTGTTCGGCAATAATCGATTGGATTTCATTCAAATTAGTATCATCAATAGATTTCCGCGAATCAAAAGCATAGCCTATCTTCCACTCAGTATCCTTATGCTTTAGTTTCATTTCTAAAAAATAATCCCCAAGTTCATGATTTACTTTTTTAATTCTAAACTCTCCATTATCAGAAGCAACTGTCTCGCCCGATAAAGGTACGGGTTTTAAAGGTAAATTCCCTCCAAATCCGGTGTCAATCAAATACGTCTGTCCCTCGTGATTTAAAAGCACCGTTACATGCGTCCTGCCAAGTTGAATATACTCCCCCACAGAATGATTATAAACAACACCGTCTGTGAGGACTGCGTTAAAGCCATTTTCTATGAGGTAGAAATAGAAAAGCGGATTTAATTCGTAACAAAGTCCGCCTTCATTTTTTTCCACCACTTTGTTGATTAAATTTTCCTTTGTAATCCTACCAGTTTTGTTTTCAATGATTGATAAATTTTCAAACGGGATGTTTTGTGCAGTTTTTTCAAGAACCTCTGGTAACTTTTCAAAGGAAATTTTTTGATCTTCCGGCATACCTATTCTTTTATGAAATAAAGTTGTCAGGTTTTGCATTAATTCTCCTCCAAGCACTTTTTTTGCACAACCACAGCTCTTTTATTGACCACTAGAAACGTCCCAGTTGTACTCTATCCAATAACAAGTCCGATGGTGAACTTGCATATAGATACAACCTATGCATCGGTCTAGTCATGGCTACATATAGTAATTTGATGTCTAGTTCTTCGTCACTATACGATTCTTCAAGGGTAACAATTAGGACAGCATCAAATTCTAATCCTTTTGAAAGGTGCGAAGGTAAGATCACTACGCTGCCCTTTTTCATATCTTCTTTTTCTTCTAATAGTTGTATTGGAAGATTGCTATTTTCCAGCATTTTATGTATACGTCGGCACTCTTTGTCGGTCCTTCCAATAATCGCAATCGAGTTAAGCTCTTCCTTTTTGAGCAACTGAATATCATCTTCAAGGGTCTGTTTTACTTGTTCCAAATTGGCAGGGTCTATTTTCGTATAGCGGGGTTTGTCCCCATGGCGGATGACTGGTTCCACTTTTGGCAAGTCTTGATCCATAATTGAAAGAATGTCGTTGGCTAACTCCATGATCTCGACCGTGGTTCGATAACTCTTTTGTAATGTTTGATAATTTGCATTCGGGAAAATTTCCTTTACTAATGGTTCCCAGCTTTTTAACCCTCGATAAGAATGAATCCCTTGTGCTAAATCTCCCACAATCGTAAATAATTCTGTTTCAAAGCCCGCTTTAAGTGCAGCAAATTGGAAATAACTATAGTCCTGGGCTTCATCAATGAAAATACTCTTCATTTTATATTGTTCTTCGATTCCTTCTAATTTTGCCTTCATATAAAATAACGGAGCAAAGTCCTCTAGTTCTAGCGCTTTTTTATCAAAATTCCTTTGACAATATTTACTTAACGCTCTACATTCTTTCTCTGAAAGCATACTTGAATACTTTTGTAAAAGTTCAGGCGAAGTCATCAGTTCCTTGTATAAGGAAAAAATATCTTTTTTAACAAAAGAAGCCATATAATTTTTTACCGCAACCTTCGACTCTTTCTCCACAGAACTGATTCTTTTTTCTTTTGAATCCATGAAGTTGACTACTTTTTCCTTCCTTTTTTCTGAATCCGGCCGGCCGCTAAAAAGAAGCTTTTCTAAAGCATCGTCATATTTACTATTAATTTTAGAAAGAATCAGCGATTTTTTTAATCTTAGATCATTTGTTAATATATTTTTAATTTTATCCAGTCTCTTATAGATAGGTAAGTATTGAAATTCTTGTATAAATAGTTTTTTGAGTCTTCCCCCTCTTATTAGGCGAGATTTTTCAATGACAAAATCCTCGGAAGGTGCCAAATTAAACTCAATTTCTTTTAAGTAATTGTCGATAACCTCCTTAAATTCCAGCGATCCTTTATAACTGGAAACCCATTGAATCATATTTGATTTTTCGTTTCCGTTAATGAGCGCCATTAATTTTGAATTAGGAGATATTAATTTTATTTTCTTCCCTAAACACTTGCTCATAAATTCAATATAAGTCGTTTGTTTAATCTTGTTTACCCCTAGATCGGGAAGAACCGCGGAAATATAATCAATAAATAATTTATTAGGTGCAAGAATCATTAATTTTTCTGGAGGAAATCGATATCCAGAAGAGTATAGAAAGTAGGAAATTCGATGGAGAGCAATGGTTGTTTTTCCACTTCCTGCAGCTCCTTGAACGATAATGGGATGTTTAAGAGAGGCTCTAATTACTTCATTTTGCTCATTTTGGATGGTCGCCACAATCTCGGTTAAGCGATTGTCTGCTTTTCCTGATAAGGATTTTTGTAATAATTCATCATGTGTGGTTAAATCGATATCTCTAATGTCTTTTAAAAATCCATTTTCGATTTCGTACTGCCGCTTTAATGATAAATAGCCACTTTGCACTTCCCCGTAGGCGTCGTACGTCACATTCCCTAGACGGCCATCATAGTAAACGTTTGCAATCGGAGACCGCCAATCGACAATAATGGGAATCTGATTGACACGGTCAAACAAGGAGGCTTTTCCAATATATAAAATCTCTTCGTTGCTGTCACCACTGCTCGTAAAATTGATTCGAGAGAAGTACGGTTTGCCGATGACGCTTTCTAACCTTTCCAATTCACTCTCAGCCAATTCTAAAAATTGAGCATTCGTTAGGAGGGTCATGTAGCTTAAACTACTATCTGATGTATCCAGTTCCGCAAAGGCTTCTTTCAAATTCTCAACGAACTGTTCTTTATTTCCCTTCGACATTTCTAAAACACTCTTAATAAATTCCTTTGTAAATTCTAAGCGTTCCACTTCTTCTTGATAATCTTTATGTTCTCGAACTGATTTTTGTTTGTTTGAACTCATTCTCTCAATCCGTCACCTCTCAATAGAGTTTATAGCGATGGAACACGCACAAAAAGAAACATCTACAATTTTTTTGCAGATGCTTTCTTTCACAATGGAGTTATATTTTACCATTTGGCAAGTGATAATACAATAACTTGTTTTTTATCCCTTGAAATATAGTAAAGCGATAAGGAAAATAATTAATCCTATTAAGAAAATAGGAGCAAGACCGGTACTGTATACAAAATAAATTCTAATATGAAGAAGCGCATGGATAATAAGTATGGCCAGCAAGCATACCAGTAATACAATGGTTAACTGCACATTTTTATTGCGATTGCGATTCAAAGAATTTGCTCCCTTCTAGAAGCTTTACAGGGACACTAAATGAACAAACGTTTTTTATATAAATATTTTAGATGAGCTTGAAATATTCCTTTCGATCCCAACCGGCAATGTTCTGATAAAAAATAAAAAATTTCCTTTTTTTACAACTTTTTATGATATAATTGTGATATCACTTTTATATCACATTTTTTCAAATGGAGGGAACGGAATGAAGGAAAAATCAATTTTTAAAATGAATGGATTTGCTGCACTGATCATTGCGTTATTATGTATTGGTCTTGGAATTTTCTTAATTGCTACTGGAACAATCTCGCAGAAATTTACTGGTGGAATCGTTATTATTTTAGGATTCATACTTGCAACAAGTTTGACCATTGTTCAGCCAAACGAAGCAAAAGTATTAACCTTCTTTGGTACCTATCTTGGTGTAATCCGGGACCAAGGCTTATGGGCAACCATTCCGTTTACCTTCAAAAGAAGTGTCTCCTTACGAGTAACAAACTTTATCAGTGAGAGGCTAAAAGTAAATGATTTAGAAGGAAATCCCATTGAGATTGCAGCTGTGGTTGTTTATAAAGTGAGGGATGCAGCAAAAGCATTGTATGACGTGGAAAACTATAATAAATTCATCCAAATTCAAAGTGAAACCGGGCTTCGTCATATTGCAAGCAGATATGCTTATGATTCGTTCGATCATGCTGAAAACCCACTAACTCTACGGCAGAATAGCGATGAAGTCGCAGATGTTCTTATGTATGATTTACAAAAAAGGCTGGATGTAGCTGGCGTGGATGTGATCGAAGCTCGCATTATGCATCTTGCCTATTCTTCTGAAATTGCTTCTGCCATGCTGCAAAGACAACAAGCGCAAGCTGTATTATCTGCTCGAAAGGTGATTGTCGACGGTGCCGTTGGACTTGTAAAAGCTGCAATTGACCAACTCGCAGAGCAAGAAATTGTTGAACTGGATGAAGAGAAAAAAGCGCAGATGGTCAATAACCTAATGGTCGCCATTGTCTCTGAAAAAGGAACGCAGCCCATTATTAATACAGGAAGCATCTATTAAGGTTGTGTAATCAATGAGCAAACGAAAATCATTTCCGCTTCGGATTGACCCAAAGTTATATGAAGTGCTGGAAAAATGGGCCGAGGATGAAATAAGAAGCGTCAACGCCCAAATCGAAGTCATCCTAAAAGAAGCCGCTAAAAAGGCAGGAAGATTAAAAAAAGAATAGACACCATAGGGGCACGGTTCTCATGACTTTAAATGAGGTAGTTACAACTTCAAGTACCGGCTCATGGTCTTCTCTGGTCGAAAAAAATAATCCATCCATGGAGACTCCAGGATGGATTATTTTAATGGTAAATGATAGATTTTGTCTGGGTGAATGCTTAATAGCAGATATCGTTATTGTCTTAGTAGTTTTTCAATTTCTGTTTCAACACGAAAAATCCGTTTGTTTAGGGCAGACGTTTTATCATCCGGATACTGGATCATCTTTTCATTGTAATCTCCTAAACTTTGTATTAAATTCTTTTGTAGTTTTTCTTGACCGTTTTTAATTTCAATTACATCTAAGTGCAATTTAATTTGACCTTCTTCTAACTGTTTTTGTCCGGCTTCTAACTGTTTTTGTCCAGATTCTAACTGTTTTTGTCCTGCTTCTAACTGTTTTTGTCCTGTTTCTAATTGTTTTTGTCCTGTTTCTAAATTTTCCAAACGGGTGTTGATTTTTTGTAATTCATTGAGGATTAGTTTAAAGTTCTCTTCCATTTGAACTCCCCCAGTATTATAAAAATTATATATAATTTACTTCAATACCGAACATATTTTCTTATTTTTATTATAACAAATAGAGTAGGACATGTCACGTTTAATAAGAATTTTTCATTTTCATTAAAAACCTAAAACTCATACTCTATTTTCTTTTACTGGTATTTTAGTTATAATATATCTATATAATTGCATAAAATAAAAAGACCGAGGGTGCTGGTAACACCTAACGGTCTTGCAATAGCAGGTTCCCTTCAAGGGAATCAGCATTAAGCGGAAGTAATCCACCTAGGGCTGCTAAACTCGAGGGTGGATTATTTTTTTTGGTTAAAAGACAGAACGGCAACGATCAGGCTTCCAAATGCAAACATAATCATAAATGTTTCAAATACTGTCAATCAGCATCACCCCCTCTCTGTTGGGAATGTGCCGACCACCCTTGAGATATCCTACTCTATTGCTCTTCTATTTTATCATGTATTCTTAAAAATAGGAACATATGTTTTGTTTCCAAGATGAAATAGGTCCTTACGTACAAAATTATTCTTTGTTCCAACTTTATTATGGTAATAAATTCCTGGGTAAGTTCCACAGGATCACCTTAAAATCCTTAAGAATGTAAAAGTTATAATGGTTTGGTCATTATAAAGTCCATTTGTTCTTCATCACCCATATAAAAAGAGTGGGCCCCAGTTTGAACAAACCCCATTTTTTTATAAAAAGCAATCGCATTTTCATTTTTTTCCCATACGCCTAGCCAAATTTTCTTTTTATGACGTTCCATTGCAATTTCCATAGCTTTATTAAAAAGATATTTACCCAGACCATGTTTTTGAAATTGGTTCTTTATATAAATTCTTTCAATTTCAAGTGATTCATCCCCCATTTCTTCAGACTGAGCATCATTGGTATTGACCTTTAAATATCCAGCGACTTCATTATTAAAATATACAAAAAAGAATTGTGAAGAAATATTAGCTAATTCTTTTTCTAATTGTTCTAAGTTAAATGCTCTTTCCAAATAGGTAGTCATATTTTCGGGTGAATTCTGATCCTTAAATGTTTCATTAAATGTTTCATAACTAATTTCTTGAAGGATGTGTAAATCTTCAATCGTACACGTTTTTATATTTATAGTCATTTTAATAGATCGCTCCTCTATATAATCAGTAATTTCTCTTGTTTCCCTTTTTTACATATTCCCAGTCTTTTTCTACATTTTTTCTAACCTTTTGAAGAAGAGTAAAAATGGTTTCTACTTCAATTTCGGAAAATCCCTCTAATGCAACAGTATTGGAATAATCATTCTCTCTTCTTATAAAAGGATAAACATTTAATCCTTTCTCTGTTGGAAAGAGCTTTTTAATTTTTTTGTTATGTTCATCTTCTTTCTTTTCAATAAACCCATTCATTTCAAGTTTTTTTATAGACCGAGCTGCCGTGGTTCGGTCTACTTTAATCATTTCAGCTAACTTTTCTTGAATAATTCCTGGGTTTTCACATATTCGCACTAAGTACAAATACTGCCCTTTTGTAAGGTCATATTCTTTAAATTCTAAATTACTTATAGAATCTAATGCCCTTGCAATCATTCCAATTTCTCGTAAAATTTCTTTCATTGTTATCTCCTTAAGCTACTTTTTTGTTGCATTTACTACAAAATTAATATAAATTAAATATAACTTAATTTTATTGCATTTGCAATAAAATTATCAAGGTCACATTAATTTAAAAGGAATGAAATAAATGTATGCAAAAAGAATAATGATGGAAGAAGATTTAAAGGCAGCATTTGCTATTCGGGAACAAGTATTCGTGAAGGAACAAGGTGTACCACTAGAAGATGAATTTGATCAATTTGATACACTGACTGGACTTTGTGAACACATAGTAGTCCATTACAATGAACAACCAGTCGGTACGGGAAGGATCAGGTTTATTGATGGAGTAGGTAAATTGGAAAGAATCTGTATCCTTGAACCTTACCGTAAATTTGGGCTTGGAAAAATCATTATACAAGCGTTAGAAGAAATCGCGGAAGAACGGGGAGCTTCGCAGGTTAAATTACATGGACAAACACAGGCAGAAGGTTTTTATAAAAAACTAGGGTTTAGGACTTCATCTAACATCTTTATGGAAGATGGTATCCCACATATTCTCATGCTCAAAGAATTGTCTATTAAATAATGATAATGAGGTCGAGTAAAGTGAAATATGTTTTTTATGTAGTAGGAATTTTAACATTAACCCTGGGCATTTCTTTCACTATACAATCAGACCTTGGAACTTCACCTTTTGATGCACTTTTGGTAGGACTGTCCATAAATGTGGGGCTAACTGTGGGAAGTTGGGAAATAATAATAGCTTTCATATTGATAGGTTGTAATTCATTTTTAAAAAGACAAAGACCAGAAGTTCTGGGGTTGTTAACAGCATTTATAACGGGTATTGGTATTGATACTTGGCTTTTTTTATTGCAGAATTTGATCACACCTGAACTATGGTACAGCAAAGTGGTTTATTTTGGAATCGGCTTAGTTGTTATAGGATTAGGCACTGCAACATATTTATACGCAAATTTTGCACCGATTCCTATTGACCGATTAACATTAATCATCCAAGAATTAACTAGAACAACTATATTTTTTTCGAGAACATTCATTTACCTAGTATTCTTGATAATGGCAATTTTTTTGGATGGACCAATTGGCGTTGGAACTTTATTAACCGTTTGTTTAGGGGGACTAATACTTAATTACTTGATGCCATTTACTGAAAAAGTATTAGACCGCATATTAACACACTCCAGTACATTACGCAATTATGATAAAGAAAAAAACATTTAATTTAGGCAACCGTAAAAAAGGTGTCAGGCACCAATCAAAAAAATTCTGGATGGTGCCTGACACCCATTTACTCATTTTAACTTTTTATAGAAGTCTAATCTCTGTTTTGCATTTTCTTTAATGACGATATCTACGCCGGTATCAACGACTTTTTCAACATTTTCCCCTTTTGTTACTTTCAATGCAGTTTCAACACTTAAATACCCCATATCATAAGGGTTTTGTGCTATTGTACTAGAAATCGTTCCATCCTTTATAAACTTCAGCATATCGGGTATTCCGTCTGCTCCAACGACTGGAATTGTAACACCTTGTTCCTTCAATTCCTTAATTACAAGTAAAGTGGAGGTGTCATGAGTCGCAAAGACTCCCTTAATATCAGGATGATCATGCAATAACTTTGTCATTTCTTTTTTTACTGTCTTTGCATCATCCGAATTCCATACTGTTTCTGCCGCGACTATGATCCCTGCATCTTTTAAAGCCATTTTAGCTCCATTTATCCGTTCTCTAAATATTGAGACTGATAAATGTCCACCGATAATGGCAACTTTATTTCCAGGTTGAAGTTGCGAGGCTAAAAGCGAGCCTGCCTTTTTTCCTAGATCTACGTTATCGGTACCGATATAAGAAGTTTTATTTTGCCAAGGATAATCTTGATCTACTAACAATACAGGAATTTCCTTTTGTTTCGTATACTTATCCAATAAAGGTATAACCGTTGAATCAATAGGTGCGACAATTAATACATCTGGATTTTCTTGATAAGTCTTCTCTAATAATCTCTTTTGTTCTCTAGTAGAACCATCAAGTGGTGCGATAACTTTCCCTGCCATACCAAAGTCACTAAACGCTTTTTCAGCACCTGCTTTAACAATTTCCCAATATTGTGTGTCCATATTCTTTAAAACAACAACCACTTTCGGTCTTTCTTCTGCAAATGAATTAGATATAAAACTTATAATGATGACAGAAATAACAATTCCAACAAGAAATATTAGTTTTCCATATTTGAACACTACATCCTCCCCTCTCTTTTCGTTTAAGAAATGAAGCTATCACTGATTAGGACTGGAATTTAACTGAAAGCGGATCGAAAAAACTGTCCCCTTATCCCCTGTTGCGATATCAATTTCGGCATGATGTCGTTTGGCAACACTGTAACAGATAGCCAAACCTAATCCAGTTCCCGTCTCCTTCGTTGTAAAGAAAGGTGTTCCTAATTTTTGTAATACTTCTGGGCTAATGCCTTGACCCTGATCTTTTATTTCTAAAATGACGGCCTGATTTTCCGTATAGGTTTTTATGGTAAGTTTTCCGTTAGATGACATGGCATCCAGCCCATTTAATGCAATGTTTAAAATCAGTTGACGGATTTCTTTCTGATCTATGAATATATCCGGACACTGATTTAACTCCAGCTTAACATGTTTGCTTGACCGAAAAGCTTCTGCTTGAATTAATGGAGATAATGCTTCAAGTATCGTATTTAAGTTTTGCTTCTTCTTCACACTGACCTTGTTTTTGGCTAGATTTAGAAATTCCGTGATAATGGAGTTAGCCCTTGTTAATTCGTCTAACATCAAATCAATGATCTCTGCTGATAGATTAGCACTGTCATTCCTTGATAATTGTAAAAATCCTTGAACAGTAGTCATGGGATTTCTAATTTCATGGGCGATTCCTGCTGCCATCTCACCGATTAAATTCAAACGGTCTAAGCGGGACATCTCTTTCTCTAAGTGAACGGTGTCCGTAATATCTGTTAAAACAATGAGCGTACATGGTTCCGGATGGATATCAATCATTTCAGTCGATAATAATCCATCGCGAATTTCACCATTTTTCGTCTTATAGCTAATTTTCTTATTACGAATTTTCACATCCAGATTAATAGGTCTTCCTGTGGATTCATCAATAAAATTCTTTACATTTATTTTGTGTTTCTCCAACTCTGTCATGCTATAACCAGTAAAGTTTAACCAACTAGTATTTACTTCAATAAAGGTTAAATTCTTCTGAGAAAAAATCGCCATTAAACAGGGACTAGATTCAAAGATTTTACGAAATCTTTCTTGGGAACGGTACAGATGGCTGGCGATTTTTTCTCGTTCCCCTATCTCATTTTGTAGTCTCTCATTAGCCCTTATCAGTTCTTGGGTTCGTTTTTCTACTATTTGTTCCATATTATTGTATTGAAGTTTCTTAATCTCCTCTATCTGCTTTCTTTCTGTGACATCTCGAATGCTGCATACAAAGAGGTTTTGCTTTTCAATGGTGGTTTCACTAATTAGAATGTCAGCATGAAAGTGACTTTCATCTTTCCGGACAGCTATCGATTCTACCACCTTTCCTGCGGATTCTTTTATAGTGGTTAAGAAAGAAAACGAAGAATCTTGGACATGATCTCCCATCCATGTTAGAAAAAGCTTCAAAACATTGCCGCCGATTAATTCCTCTGCTCTGTATCCAAACATGCTTTTTATTGCTGGATTCACCGATAATATAGATCCCTGATCGTCAAACGTAAGGATCGTATCTACGATGGTTTCACCAATAACTTTAGATAATGCCTCTGTACGACGTAAATTTAAGGTGGTTCTATCTAGCTTTTTATTCATCTCATTCAGTTCAACTTTACGTTCTCGATCAGTTTGAATGATATTTTCTTGATGATTTTGGTGAATTTTAACAAATTGTTCAATTTTAAACTTCAATGTTTTTGGATTAAAGGGTTTCATAATATAATCAATGGCCCCAACTGAATACCCTTCATACACATGTTCCATATCTAGACTAATCGCTGTTATAAAAATGATTGGAATATGCCTCGTTTTTTCTCTAGCCTTAATAAGTTTCGCTGTTTCAAAACCATTTAGTCCAGGCATCTGTACATCTAGTAAAATTACTGCAAAATCTTGTTTAAGCATACATTTTAACGCTTCTTTACCCGAATTTGCGCTAACCAAGTGATAATTGGGAGATGTAAGTACAGCTTTCAATGCTAATAGATTTTCAGGATGATCATCCACCATTAATATATTAACCTTATTAGAATGGGGATTAGTTAACTTTTCGATAGAGTTTTTCTGATGAGTCAAATTCTCTGTAACAGTGTTCATAACTTGTAAATTTTATCCCCTCTCTTATACCCAACCCGAGAAACCCTGCTTGGCTTAGGCTCTCATATAATAACGTGTGGACATGATTTTGAAGAACCTTATTAAAATAGATTAAAACATTTCGGCATATAATAATATCAAACTCGTTAAACGATTGGTCTGTTACTAAATTATGCTGGGCAAACACCACATTTTTTTGCAAAAAGGAATGGAAAAATACCTTATCATCCACTGCCTTATAATATTCCGAAAAGGCTCTTTTTCCGTCTGCCTCAATATAGTTTTTAGTGTAGAGCTGCATCCTGTCTAATGGAAAGGTCCCTTGCTTCGCCTTTCCTAAAACACTTTTGTTTATATCAGTAGCAAATATTCTTGTTTTTTCATAAATCCCTTCTTCATGCAAGAGAATAGACATAGAATAGACCTCTTCTCCTGAAGAACAGCCAACATGCCAAATTCGAATTTCAGGATAATCTTTTACTAAAGGGATGATCTTTGTTCGGAATGTCTTAAAAAAAGAAGGATCCCGAAACATCTCTGTTACATTAATCGAGAAATCAGAAAGCAATTCCCCCATGACAACTGGATCACGAAGTACTTTTTCCTGGAGAGCAGATATGCTAGGTAGATTTTCCTTACGAACACGATGGTTAATTCTCCTTTGAATGAAAGGAAAGGCATAGTTTCGAAAATCATAACCATAAAATCGAAAAACGGCCTCAAGCAATAAATCGATTTCTATTCTTTCTATCTCATCTGTCTGTAGAATATTAGGTTTTATTATCAAATTCTTTACCCCTCCTTACTATACAGCCATACTTGCATTAAGGAAAATAACTGGTCTAAGTTAATCGGCTTACTGATATAATCCGTTGCTCCCGCATTTAAACATTCTTCTCGGCTGCGTTTCATTGCCTTAGCTGTAAGGGCGATGATTGGGATCGTTTGGAATTCAGTTAGATGACGAATGCGCCTTATTGCTTCAAATCCATCCATCTCAGGCATCATAATGTCCATTAAAATGAGGTCTGTTTCTGGATTTTCCTTTAATACCTCAATACCCTCACGGCCATTTTCTGCTACAATTATATCCATTTCAAACTTCTCAAGAGCAATGGTTAAGGCATACACATTTCGTATATCATCATCTACAATGAGAATTTTCTTGTTTCTCAAAGAAGAAATCCCATCTTGTTTTATTGGACCTTCTAAATCTTTTAATGAATCATCCTCATAAAGACTTATGGCAGCTTCTTCCAAAGCGGTATTACCTACTATTTGGCTGGTTGTTTGAAAGTATGGCAAATATAAAGTGAATGTGCTTCCATTTCCCTTCGTACTAGAGACCTCTATATATCCACCTAATAACTGAGCCATTTCGCGACTAATGGACAGTCCTAATCCTGTGCCTCCATATTGACGACTTGTCGTTCCATCTGCTTGCTTAAAGGCATCAAATATCGTTTCTTGTTTATCCTTATCAATGCCTATTCCTGTATCGATCACGGAGAAAGCAAGCATCGATTGCTCTCGAGTTTCTCCCACAAAAAGCTGCCCACTGACTTCCTTTGTTTCCTTTCGAATATCTAATGATACACTGCCACGTTCAGTAAACTTAAACGCATTTGAAAGGAGATTTTTTAAAATTTGCTGTAACCGTTGTTCATCCGTATAGATCGTCCCTGCTAAACTTGATTCCATCTTAATTGAAAACTGGACATTTTTTTGAATCGCAAGCGGGGAAAATTGCCTTTCGATAAAATCTTGGACATCATGAAGATCTACCTCTTTAGGATTTACATCTAATTTTCCTGACTCCACTTTCGCCAAATCTAAGACATCATTGATTAAATGAAGTAAATCATTACCAGATGAGTAGATCGTCCGAATATACTCCACCTGCTCAACGGTAAGATTACCATCCCCGTTTTCAGCAAGTATTTGCGCTAAAATTAGTAAACTATTAAGTGGAGTTCTTAACTCGTGTGACATATTGGCTAGAAACTCGGATTTATATTGAGAGCTAAGTTCTAATTGTTGCGCTTTTTCTTCAAGCGCCTCCCTCACCTTTTCAATTTCCTTGTTCTTTTGTTCTGAGGCTATATACTGCTCCTCCAGTTTTTCATTCGTCGTCCTTAATTCCTCTTGTTGTAACTGCAGTTCTTCTGATTGAGATTGAAGTTCTTCTGTCAACGCTTGTGATTCTTGCAATAATCTTTCTGCTTTCATATGACTAACAATACTGTTAATCTTGATACCAATATTATTAGTTACGGCTTCCAATAACTTAACTTGGAGGGGACAAAAGGACTCAAATGATGCAATTTCAATGACAGCTAGTACATCATTTTCAAATTGAATCGGTAAAATAATAATATTTTTGGGTGAACCAACTCCCGTTCCTGATCCTATTTTAACGTAATGATCTGGAACATTGGTTAGTAAGATCGAACGTTTTTCAAGTGCGCATTGGCCGATAAGACCCTCTCCAAAACGAAACCGCATATAATCTTTATTATCTAATGAAGCATAGGCAGATATCTTTCTTAAATACTGCTCTCTCTCTTCCACTTCCTTAACATAGAAAACTCCGCAAGTTGCTCCTACCATTGGGACAAGTTTTGTAATTAACAATTGTGCTAACATAGAAACATTTTCGACTTCAGGATAGATGGTGGCTATTTCAGCAATTTTTGCATTAAGCCAACTTTGATCCTCTGCTTCTTCTATTAATTGCTTCTCTAGCTTACTTTGTTCCTCTAGTGCATGTGCCATTTTATTAAATGAGACAGCGATTTCAGCTAATTCACCCTTCGTGGAAATCTTAATTCGGGGTAATGAACTAAAATCACTTGTGATAGCACTTTTCATCACTTCTGTTATGTTGTTAAGGTTATTTGTGATACCTCTAATAATCCATATCGTAAAAACAATACCAATACATAAGGCAATGGCAAGATAAATGTATATGATGGTGACAGCCCAGTTGTATGTATCTTTAGATCTTAATAGTTCATCTTTCATCTTTTGTTCTTGCAATCCATAGAGAAGATCAGCCATTTGATTCATTCTTTGCCTAATCAGTTCTGAATCTCTCCAAAAGACAGCCGGAATTTCCATTGACGGATTTAGTTTTTTTGTTGATATAGCTTGTTGACCCATAGTTAAATACTGTTCATGCAATGTTTTATATTTTGCGATTAGTTCTTTTGATTTTTCTTGCTTGTCCATTTTTTCTAGTGAATCAATTGCAGATTGTAAATTGGTATGGGAATCTTCCCAAGAATTCGTTGTATCTAATTGGATATCATTTCCATGAACTGTTAACATCGAGGTTAGCTCAAGACCGATTCTAGAAGTCTCGTATTTAATTTCAGAAGCCATTTCGATTCTTTCATTTAAATCATTTACAACAACGTTCATATTAACTGTCGTTTGTTTGAGCATGTTCATTAAAATGATAGCGATAATAAAAAATAGCAGCAGCAAGGACCCAATACTTGTATAAAGTTTTGTTTTAAATTTCATAAGAACTCCTTCATAGTTATCGAAAAAAATAGAATATTCTAATCACAAAACCTTCTGATTTAACTTACATATTTTCTTATTTTACTTGAAGTCCTTATTATCGTCTACAGATAAAAATGCAGATATATTAACCTTTCAGTTTAATTTTACAACTTAGCTATCTACAGTAACCTTTTTTTGGGGATATACTCAAAAATATTCGGAAACATGATTTATTTCACATACAAAAAAGTCCTGATATTTTAGAATATTCTTTAAAAATAGAAATCAGGTGTAGGAATGACATTGGTAAAATCAGATATTGAAAGTTTGATTAATTCATTAAATTCGCTGGATGCGAAATGCCTTTTTGGTTGTATGGACCAAGAGATTTTGCTTTCGAAAGACACAAATATTCGTTATGTTCAGATGCAACACGAACAGGCAGCTGTTCATGCTGCGGATGGATTTGCGCGTGCTACGGGCAGACCTGGTGTTGTCTTTTTAACCACTGCTTCAGGAATAACCAATAGCATCACAGGGATTGCAACAGCATATAGTGACTCGGTTCCGTTAGTCATCATTACAATGCAAATTGAGGATCAGCCCCTCCATACCAATCACGAAGCGTTTCAGGAATTAAACATTTCAGGACTGACCATGGCAATAATAAAGCACACGTTAAAAGTAAACCCAAACGAATCTATTCAAGAAGCTCTTAAACATGCCATAAATATTGCTGCTGATGGGAGACCCGGGCCTGTTTTGCTAGAACTCACTACAGATACCACATTGAATGAACCAAAGAATCACCGTTTTGTTCAAATAAAAGCTAGAAAGCAGTCCCAAGAAAATTCAATCGAAATGGCCAAGCGTTTAATTGAAAAAGCTAGAAAGCCAGTAATTTTCGTTGGGGGCGGGGTCATTGCTTCAGGAGGAGCTGATTATTTAAGAGAAGTGGTAAAACTGACTCGCATCCCAGTAGTCAGCTCGCTTATGGGGATTGGTTCCATGGAAGCAGGTAACCCATTGTACCTTGGGATGCTCGGGATGCATGGGACGTTTGCTGCGAATAAAGCGGTCCATCATTGTGACTTGTTAATTAGCATCGGAGTCCGTTTCAGTGACCGGGTAACAGGAAGAATCAGTGGCTTTTCACCTACCTCAAAAAAGATTCATGTCGATATCGACCCTGCTGAAATCAATAAAATCATCCCTGTTGATTTGCCGATTGTCAGTGATGCCAAAGAGTTTCTGTTTAAATTGAAGAATCAATTAGATGTTAAAAAATTAATAAAAATGCAGGAAGTTGGACCAGTGAAGTCGTAGGATGGAAACGGACGGTCCCTCGTTTTAATCAATCCAATAGTGTCCTTAACCCTCAGTCAGTTATTCGACTTTTAAGTGACCATTCCACTCAGGATACTGTTGTCGTAACCGATGTGGGTCAACATCAAATATGGACTGCCCATCATTATGCGTTTACCCGGCCGCGGACTCTGATCACATCTGGCGGTTTAGGGACCATGGGCTAAGGTCTGCCTGCGGCGATTGGTGCTGCGGCTGCTATGACGGGAAGGTTTGTCATTTGCGCCTCAGGAGATGGCAGTTTTCAGATGAATCTTCAGGAATTGATTACAGCTGTGAAGTATCAGCTGCCGCTAAAAATTGCGATTCTAAATAATGGCTATCTTGGCATGGTGCGTCAATGGCAAGAACTGTTTTATCATCGCCGCTATTCACAGGTTAAAAATGCTCACCGAATTTCGCCCAATTGGCTCATGCCTATGGTGTAACAGGGTATAGCGCCCAGACCGAAGAAGAAGCCAAACAGGTTATTCCAAAAGCATTTCAACAGACGGGACCCGTTCTCATCGAGTTTAATGTTATGGAAGAGGAAAACGTCTACCCGATGGTGCCGCCTAATCATAACAACCATCAGAACATCCTAACACGGTAGAAAAAACGCCAACCCATTGGAAGCATCAATGAGTTGGCGTTTTTAAAAATTCAAAATGATGATTAGTTCAATTTATATTTTATAGGACATTAAATTTTTCTTTTTCAACAATATCCTTAACAATGTCTTCAATGGTTACATTTCCGAGTACTTTTTCCATCGCTAATTGAGCTGCTGACAATATAGGAGTTATTGAATCTTGAATGTTCCTTCCCACAGGGCAATTAGGGTGTGAATTTTCATGGACACTAAACAATTCTTTTTCCTGGACCACGTCTACCGCTTTATAAACGTCAAGTAATGTTATATATGATGGTTCCTTTGCTAGTTTTGCTCCTGCAATCCCCGGTTGTACGACGATTAACCCTGCTTTTTTTAACATCCCCATAATTTTTCTTATCAAAGTTGGGTTCGTATTTACGCTGTCCGCTAAAAATTCCGATGAGCTGGTGCTCTCTTTATTTAATTCAATAAGAGCCAATATATGAATACCCACGGAAAATCGGCTGCTGATTGACATTTCATTCACCTTCTTACTATTTGATCATAATTATTCACATAACATGTATTTAAATTGATTACAACTTATTATACATTAAAATTCGTAAGAAATAAAAAAGGTATATAAAATCGTTGACAAAAGCCCAAGATGTATCTATTATGAATACAGGTATTCAAATTAGATACAAGTAATATTAATTTTTGGTAAGCTACTATAAATAATTGGAGGGAACAAATAATGAAAATATTAGTAACAGGGGCAACAGGAAAATTTGGAACCAAAGTTGTTGAAACTTTATTGAAAACTGTACCAGCAAATCAACTAGCTGTTAGTGTTCGTAATCCAGAAAAAGCAGAAGGATTAAGGGCTCGAGGCGTGGACGTTCGTCAGGGAGATTTTGACCGTCCTGACACATTGGATGCTGCTTTTTCAGGTATTGATCGGCTATTAATTATTTCTGCAGATGGCGACAATGAAACCAGAATTAGACAGCACACGGATGCAGTAGCAGCAGCAGAGCGTGCTGGTGTTAAATTTATTGCTTATACTAGTCTTGCCAATGCAAAGGAAAGTAAAAACTTCCTTGCTCCAACGCATAAGGCAACAGAAGAAGCTATTGTAAAAACAGGCATTCCTTATTCTTTCTTACGCAACAATTGGTACTTGGAGAATGAAAGTTCAAGCATTCAGGGCATACTTGCCGGAGCCCCTTGGGTGACTTCAGCAGGTGATGGAAAAGTTGGCTGGGCATTGCAACAAGACTATGCGGAGGCAGCGGCAGTGGTCTTATCAGGTAACGGGCATGAAAACACGATTTACGAACTTTCTGGTAAGTTAATGACGCAGGAAGAAATTGCAGCTGCAGTTGGAACTGTATTGGGTAAAGAAGTCCCTGTACACCAAGTAGATGATTCCACTTACGCTGATATTATGAAAGGGGCTGGCGTACCAGAATTCCTACTTCCTTTTCTTGTCGATATCCAGAAAGGCATTCGGGAAGGTACATTAGCAGTGGAGAGCAATGATTTGGAGAAACTGCTTGGACGTCCCGTTACACCAATTAGTGTAGGATTAACTCAAATTGTTAAAAGTTTATCTTAAAAAACTTAATTGAAGCTAACTTAAAAACCGACCCTCTTCTATATGAGTGGTCGGTTTAACTTTAGATCAAACAGATTTTACAAAATCAATAAATGTATCAACTTTGCTATCTAAGAAACTTAGTGTACTTTGATCAACCAACTGACCAGTTTGTTCATCAAATTTTTGATTCGCAAGACCAATCAGTACCTCATTTCCTCCTGGAGGAAGGATCTTAGCCTGAATACCAGGTGCTGCTAGAATTTCACGCAAATGCATTTGAGCACGAACGGTTCCGAGCAGGCCGAGGGTTACACCTAAAGCCATTACAGGTTTACCAATGAAAACCTTGTCTACCCTTGAAGTCCAATCTAATGCGTTCTTTAACACACCAGGAATGGACCAATTGTATTCTGGAGTAATGATGAGAACCCCATCAGCATTTGCGATTGCCGCCTTAAATTCCTTTACTGATTCAGGTGGGTTGTTCTCCTCATCTTGGTCAAAATATGGGAGAGAACGGATGTCTGCGATTTCAATATCCATTTTATCCTTGTAACGATCTTTGAGTGTTTTTGCAAGGTGCATGTTATACGATTCTTTTCTTAAACTGCCTACAATTGTAACGATTTTCATGATTAACCTCCAAAGTATTATTAATTACCATATATTTCACTATAGTTAATCAAACGTCTTCCTACAACATTCCTGCTTGCATGAATTCCAAATAATGTACTTCTTATTACTTCAGTTGAAGATTACTACTAATCTCCAATCCATTTGGTTCGAAATTTTGATACTCAGCTTCTAATTCACACAAAGTCCATTCATAGAGATGTTTATTATTTTTTTTATAAATTCCGAAACTAATGAGTTTATTTATTAAATATTGCCTTTTTTGATGAGCAGAAATTCGTTGGATATTGTTCATAAGAAGGCTAACAACTCCTTTCCATAGGCAATTATAAATGAGATTTTTTAAGAATTTGTCGATTGAGCGAGTATTTATTGATTTTTAAAGGAATTGTAAATTAGCATTAATAAAAGTAAAAAATTTGCATTTTTTGTTAAATAACTCTTAATCAAATTTTAATGTCATCGAATACCTAAAAATTTTTATGTATGATTCATTGAATTTAACTTTTTAAACTAAAATTTTTCTACAAACAAGAGTGGTGCCTTATGATTTTCCGTCTTAATTTGTCCGTTTTAGAAATAATTCTTCTTTTCTTATTGAAATATGAAGATTATTGTAGATAAGTTTTATAACGTGTTAGCAGGAAAAATACCTCTCGTTATAAAAATAGTAATGAAGACGAAACGGATGTCTAACGAATAAGTTGAAAGGTGGTCATTTTGCTTGAATATGGAATTAACCCTACAACAAATCGTCGAAGGTCTACCCAAGTCTCTATTAAATGCAACTGATCGGGATTTGGAAGGCTTCCAAAAAATTATCGAAGAAACAATAAAACTAAGAGAAGGCCATCGAAACTTACAAAAGATGGTAAAAAGTTTCTCGACATCTACGATACAGCGAAGCTAAAACTAAATATACCCATGAATGAAGAAGGTGAAACTTACCTTCTTTTTTTTGAATATTTCTTAAATTAAATTCGCTCATTGAACTACCAGATTCGCTCATTAGGGTCGAAAATTCGCTCATTGAACCCCTAAATTCGCTCATAAGACGCAAAAATTCGCTCATTTAGGGAGTAAGTCGTTAAATTCCTCTATTTTAAAAGTATAATTTTACTCCATTTTATTTTTTCCAATCAAAGTAAAATAATCCGGCCTATTCTGAGCCGGATTTTTAGATTTCAATATTTTTTACACAAGAATAGATCACTACACAAACAAAAATCCTGATGCCTTCATATGGCTCTCAGGATTTTTGTTTAACTATTTAATTAATGTAAACTGCGTTACTTTTAGCGCATCGATATTTATATATGCACCTTTTGCGGCTTTTGTCTTCTTGCCAGTAGCGACAATTTTTATTTTGTGTGTCTTATTGGCGAGGCTTTGCGTTTCAAAAACATTCGCTTTGTATTTGTGGCTAGCGGAGTACAGGTCGATTTGCTTTACTTTTACTCCGTCAATGTAAATATCAGCTTTTCCCATATTCTTATATTTTAGCGCATAAAGTGTGACTCCAGTTCCGGTAAATGAGTATTCAATGGATCCAGAACTTCCTTTGGTTTGATTTAGACTGCGTCCGGAAGCGCTGGAATAGTTCAGCTTCGACCAAGAGCCAGAATATTTAATCGTGGAATCTGTATTTTCAACTAATTTTGTCGTTTGGACCGAAACAGTTATACTGTATTGCCCTGACCCTTTTACAGCAGTGGGAACGATATAATAGAGTCCCGTTTTCCCTGGTTTAAAGACGATCTTTTCAACTGATGCGGTACCATTTGATTTTTTGAAGGAAGACGTACCATAAATAGTAGATGTGCCCATATTAAATAAAGAAAGATCAAAATTGGTACCTGAAGGCCCTGTTAAAGTAATTTCATAGGTTTTGCCCTGATCCAAGCGTTTAGACCAAACGTCATATACGTCTTTGGTGTTAGGATTCAGACTTCCCTTCACCGTCCCTGCCAATGGTAAACTTCCCTTTATATCATCATCATAAACAAATGTGGCAGCTCCTGAAAATGGCGTCTCCATTTTCTCTTTTGTATTAATGACGACCGTGTAGGAATAGGATTTTCCTGGCACTGCAGTAGGATCCGTATAACTTGCGGTAGTTATCGGGTTTGTATTAATTTGTACATAGTCTGCTTTTGAGGACTCTTTGCGATAAATGCTGTAGGATTCCGCCCATGATACAGCTGCCCATGTAATAACAGGAGATTTCTTGTCCTTATCATAGTAGGCTTTTAATGTCACAGGATTACTACTTACGATTAATTTATCAAGATTGATCCCAGAAGCACTTTTTCTCGACGCAGGATCACTATTTCCGGTCCAGACAATTTTGACCGTGTGTCTGCCATAAGATGTATAGTCCTTTTTAAAGATCGTTTGTTTTGCTTTAAATGTACTCGCATACAGGGATGGAGATGCAATTTTAACGCCGTCGATATAAATATCGGCAATTCCTTGTGTAGGATCTTTAAACCCTTGCCACTCAAAGCTGTAGCCAACAAAAGAAAAGCTTAATTCTCCTTTTGAATTAAGGGCCATTGCCGATTCCCCAGAATACTCTGGATTAAATGCTGGCATCCATTCCCCTAAGAATGTCATGGAGTTTGAATCATCCTCATACGATCCTCCAAAATTACCAGTGAATAGCTTGTAGTTGCCTGCACCTTTGTAGGCATAGACATTAACATAATAAATACCTGTTCTAGGAGCAGTAAACTTAATCGATTCATTAGATGTATTTGCATTCTCAGAAAAAGCAATCATTCCACTCGTATTATTTATACTCGTTGTTGAACCGTCATAAACATACAAATCAAAGTCAGTGCCTGAAACGCCATTCAGAGATAGGGATAGTGCTTCACCCTCTTTTAAGGAAAAGGCAAAAACATCGTTTTTATCTGTATTTGCTTCCAAACTATCATTTAATACACTTTTTTCTAACGGAAGTCCCGGAGTTTCATTATCATAAAAGTTATCTAGATTTAATGTGCTCACAAGTCTTCCACTGTTAACTAGACCTTTTAGTGACTCTTGGCTCTTTCCTTTTGTGCTTGTATACAACTTTAGCATTTCAGGAGACATGTTTGGACGTAATCCTAGTAACATAGCAGCTATTCCTGTTGTATGTGGGGTTGCCATAGACGTTCCGCTATAGTAATCATATGCCTGTGAATAATCAGAAACATACTTAGAATTTATAATTGTCCTTGGATCATTGGAAGTTACAAAATCAGCAAAATAGAAAGGTGTATCAAATCGATCCACATCATATTTACTATTTTCATAGATTCCACCAGATAAACCTTCGACATCCAAACCAGGTCCCATATCAGTAAAAACATTTAAATGCAAATAATCCTTAACAAGTGGTGATTTCTCTTGGCCAGATAGTGCATTCTGTCCAGATACCAACAACTTCCCCCCACCAGCTAGGTAAGTTTTTAACAGTTCGTTATCTTTAGAAGTTAATGTTGTACCTTCCTCAGAAAAAAAGCCAAGACCATTTCCTGTAAACCAAATGACCCCATCGTAGGATGATAAGTCACTACTATTCAGGTTATCAGATAAAGATGAATCGGAGCTAACCGTAACCGTTTTTATTGAAGAATGATTAGCCAATAGTTTTTGATAAATTGGCAAATAGTTTTTAAATAGGGCGCGCAGTTCAGGCTCGTCCTTGAATAAGTCTGCAAGATCACTTTCATCATCTTGGACAAGCAGAATGTTACTGGACGAATCCATCAATTCTAAATAACTTAATGCTTTGTCAAAAGCGTCTTGCCTTTGTGTCTCGGAAATTTTTTCATACCCAATGCCATCAAAAATCGCTTTATAATTGTCCCCAGCAATTTGTGCGGATGCTCCTGGCTGGTTAATATTCAATGCTTTTGTCAACTCATCCAGTGGGAATTTAGGAACGGTACTTAAAATGTCCACTCCAGGTGCAGCCACATCAACAGAATTGTAGCCATAATTGGAGAATGGTGCTAGTTTACCCTTGTTATCAACTGCTGCAACTGCTAATATATTTGCACTTTCAAAGCTAGCAGGATAAGCTCCGCCCTCATCATTATCCATTCCATCATTTCCGGCAGCGGCGACAAATAAACTACCACTATTTGCGATTGCTTCTTCTAGTAAAGGGTCATATTCTTCTCCGCCCCAACTGTTATTCGTTATTTTTATGCCCATCGTTTTTGCATACGCAATAGCATCGATGGCATCTGCTGTTGTTCCCCCGTCAGGACCTAAAAATTTTATCGGTAAAATTTTCACGTTTGGGGCCACACCGATGACACCTTTATTTTCACTTATACTTGCTCCTTCTGCGGCCGCAGCAATGGTTCCTGAGACATGTGTACCGTGCTCATCCCCTTCTAGTGCATCATAAACAGTGTTATCATCATTATAAAAATCCCAGCCATGGATATCGTCAATATAACCATTGTGGTCATCGTCGATATTATTGCCAGGTATTTCTTTTGTGTTAGTCCAAATTTTCCCCTCTAAATCAGGATGATTGATATCAACGCCCGTATCAATGACACCGACAACCACTTCTGGCAGGGTTGAACTAAATTTGTCCCATCCTTCTGGTGCATCTACATCCTTATCTGCTAATCCATTAATCTCTTTGATAACTTGTCCGGTATTGTCCAAGCCCCATAATTGATCATAATAGTTAGGAGTGTTGTTGATATCAGAAGGATTATATTTGTAGTTAGGTTGGACGGATTCAATTGTTGAATCTTTTTTTAGTGAACTTATGTAATCACTCGTACTTTGACCAGTAGGAATTTTTACAACCTCTGCATTTAAAGATTTTAATTTCTTCGTCGATTTTAATGAAAATTTCTTTTGAAGTGTACTAATTTCTCCAGAAGTCACTTTTTTCTTATATTTAATAATCAATTCGCCTGTTTGAAATTTATTCTTACTTTGTGATTCTTCATTATTCAATTTTTCCTTGATCTCTGTTACTAGGTTATTTTGTGTCTTCCTGTTAATAGAAACCTTTTTATTCTCTGTTTTTACTTCTTTCATTTGGCTTTTTCTTAGAATTTTACTAGAGTTAACCTGATTTTCACCAGTTACGACCTTAGTAGTTCCTGATTGTGCAGCCGCCTGCCCTGTTCCTGTGAAAATTGTTGATGCTAACAAAAAGGCAGAAACCGGTAAAGATAAAAGTATTTTTTTCTTCAATTCATGCACCTCTTTTTTACTAGATTTATAGAAAATATTATCTATACTAGAAGAATTATACAATAATAGTTCGCGAATAAATAGTACCTAAATCACACGACAAATTTCGCTTTTTTTATTAGTGTTAAATAAAAAAACGGCCCCATCGCTGAGCCAGATTTCTTACGTCTGCTTTTCTTCTAACCTCCGGGCAACTAGTGACAAGGCGTAATTCACGATAAAGTACATGAGCGCCATGATGATAAAAACAGGTATCACAAACGATCCTTTTTGTGCATAGATAATTTGTCCATTGTGCAATAAATCTGGCAAGGCAATGACGACAGCTAACGATGTATCTTTGAGTAGTGAAATAAATTGACTGACGATGGGAGGAACCATTCTTCTCAACGCCTGCGGCATGATGATATAACGTAATGTCTGGATGTAGGTCAATCCTGACGCCCGTCCTGCCTCAATTTGACCTTTTTCAATCGAGTTTAAGCCGCCTCGGATAATCTCTGATAACATTGCAGATTCAAATACCGTCAAAGCGGCAATCGCCGCAGAGGTTACTTCCATTTCAATTCCGATTTCAGGCAAGGCAAAATAAGTAAAGAAAATGATGAGCAGCAAGGGAAGATTCCGAATCGTCTCCACAACCAGGGCCAATAATTGAGAAACAAAGGGAATGCGCGCATATCGGAGTGTGCCAATGAGACCACCAAACAGAAAGCTGAGCACAATCGAAATGGCGGCTACTTTTAAAGTGACCCAAAATCCGTCCAGCAAAAATTTAAAATGGTCCAAGGTATATACTTCGACGAACGGTGCTAGAAAATCCATCTCTGCACCTCCTTAATTACTTCGAGCCATGTGTTTTTCTAAAAATCCTACACCTATACTTAACGGGACCGTCAAAATCAAATAAAATAAGGCAACGAAAACATACGTATCAAAGGTTACATATGTTTTTGCCGAAATTAAATCCCCTTGATACATTAAATCCCCACCCGCTACGACTGCCAGCAAAGATGAATTTTTCACTAGATTGATAAATTGGTTACCAAGGGAAGGGATAACAATTTTAATAGCTTGCGGAAGAATCACCATTCTCATCGCCTGACCATAACTTAAACCTGTTGAACGGGCAGCTTCCATTTGCCCTTTAGGAACTGACATGATTCCCGCCCGAATCGCTTCGGCAATGAAAGCCGCAGTATAAATCGTCAGTCCGATCGTTCCTGCAGTCAACCCGCCAAAATTTCCAGCTAGGTAAGTGAAAAAGATTATCACCAACACGGGGATATTACGGATAAATTCTACATATGCCGTACCTAGCCAGTTAAGAAATTTGACTGGTGCCATCCGCAGAACTGCAATCAGTGTACCTAAAATGAAACTGGATAATAAAGCGATTAAACTGGAAATAATCGTTATTTTTAATCCTTGCAAAAATGCATCGATATTATCTGTTAGAATCGCGAAATCCACAATCGATCTCCTCCTCATAAAACAGGACGAGCAGGCCCGTCATTTGCCTACGGACAACTGCTCATCCTGACGAGAAACAAGGTATATGTGATTAATTTTTAATCCATTTATTCTTGATTTCATCGTACTTGCCTGAATCCTTAAGACTTTTCAATGCTTTATTCAATTCATCGACAAGAGCTTTATTGCCTTTTTTCACAGCGATTCCGTATGGCTCTTCTGTAAATGTACCGCCCACTAGTCCATAAGAAGGATCTTCTTCGGCCATTCCATAAAGGATAGCATCATCCGTTGTCAGGGCATCCCCTTTACCTGCCTTTAAAGCGGTAAAAGCTTCCGCATAATTTTCGAATTCAAGGACCGTAGTTTCAGGAGCTTTCTCACGTATATTGATCGTAGAGGTCGACCCTTTTACTGCAAGAACCTTGGTTCCTTTCTTCAAGTCTTTAATACTCTGAATTTTGCTTCCTTTTTTCACCAGCAAGGATTGCCCAGCATCAAAATAAACATCGGTAAAATCGACTTCCTTTTTCCGTTCCTCCGTGATGGTCATCGTAGCGACAACTGCATCCACCTTCCCATTATTTAGGAGTCCTACCCGAGTTTTCGATGTCACCTCTACGTACTCAGGCTTTACATCTTTGCCAAACATTTCTTCGGCGAGTGCTTTAGACAGATCAATATCAAACCCTTCGACCTCACCCGTTGAAGGATTTTTTAAACCAAATAAACGAGTGTCATGTTTTACGCCAAAGACAATCTTTTTCTCTTCTTTAATCTGGGCAAGGACATCCTTGCTGTTCCCTTTAGAGTCCTTGTCCCCACCGCAGCCAGCGAGAATTAAGGCTGCCATTGTCGTTACCAACGCCATTTTCACGAAGTTTTTTGTTTTAAACATTCCTTTACCTCCAATTAATGATTTAAGATACGACTGAGGAATAAGCGCGCCCGTTCTTCACGCGGATGAGCATAAAATTCAGCCGGAACTGCTTCTTCTAAAATTCGCCCTTCATCCATAAATACGATTCGATCTGCTACCTCTCTGGCAAAGCCCATTTCGTGGGTTACAACGACCATCGTCATGCCTTCCTTGGCGAGGGCTTTCATGACATCCAAGACCTCTCCAATCATTTCAGGATCCAGTGCCGAAGTGGGTTCATCGAAAAGCATAATTTCCGGGTTCATTGCAAGGCCGCGCGCGATGGCTACACGCTGCTGTTGACCTCCGGAAAGTTGGGAAGGATAAGCTTCAGCCTTATCTAATATCCCTACCTTATTAAGGTAATATCTGGCTGTATCTGTTGCTTCCTTTTCGGATTGGCCCAGTACTTTCATAGGAGCCAGCGTGATATTTTTAAGTACTGTTTTGTGGGGATATAAATTAAAATGCTGAAATACCATGCCAATATTTCGCCTTAATTGATTGATATCAGTTTTTTTATCCCCTACGGATATTCCATTCACAGTAAGAGTCCCGGCCGAGATGGATTCAAGTTGATTGATACAACGGAGCAATGTACTCTTGCCTGAACCGGAAGGTCCAATTACCACCACTACTTCCCCTTGATAGATTGTTAGGTTAATATCTTTTAAAACATGAAAATTCCCATAAAACTTATTTACCTGCTTAAATTCGATCATTCTTGACCTCCTCAACTTAAAACTAAATAAATATGGCAATTTTCAGGATTACTTACATGTTATTCAGACCTTGTCCCATTCAAACCGCGACGATTGTCTCGTTTTAGGGATAGTCATAAAGACGGATAAAGTGAAAAAGGTGTCAGGCACCATGTGAATTCTTCACATATGGTGCCTGACACCCTTTACTTTTTATACCGATAACCAACATAAAGAACTATAAACCAAACTGGTGCTACCATTAATGCTACTCGCATTTCCTCTATAAAGGCCATTAAAACGATGACAATTGCTAAGAAAGCAAGGGCTAGGTAGGATGAAGCTGGATAAAGCGGCATTTTAAATGCTAGTTTTTTAACTTCTTCTTTTGTTTTAAATTGTCTGAACTTGATTTGTGTAACCAAAATAATGGTCCAACTTGTAATAACCGCAACGGTTGCTACAGAAGAAATATACATAAATACCTTTTCCGGAACAATATAATTTAAAAATACCGCCACTAGTAAAAATGAGGATGAAAATAAAATTCCACGTCTTGGTGTAGAATGCTTGTTTAGCTTTCCAAAATATTTCGGACCGTTATTTTGAAGTGATAAATTGTAAAGCATTCTACCTGTACTGAAAAGGCCACTATTAAAAGCTGACAATGCTGCAGTTAACACAACAAAATTAATAATATGGGCTGCTCCAGGAATTCCAACTTTATCAAAAATCAATACAAACGGGCTGCCGTTCGTACCTACTTCATTCCAAGGATATAAACACATCATGATTCCTAATGCAGCAATATAAAAAATTAAAATCCTCCAGACCACATTGTTGATGGCTGATGGAATCGATTTTCGAGGGTTTTTAGCTTCACCTGCTGTTATTCCGACTAATTCTACTCCGCCAAATGAAAACATTACTAGAACCAATGACATTAAAATACCTTCCATACCATTTGGCATAAATCCGCCATGAGCCCAGAGATTGTTAAATCCGATTGGTTGGCCTTCGTTGCCGATACCTAAGAGGATCATTCCTAAACCAACCACAATCATTCCAATAATAGCCACAACTTTGATCATCGCGAACCAGAATTCAAACTCCCCGAATGCTTTTACACTAGTAAGATTTATCATAGTAATAACCACTAGTGTAGCTAATGCAGTTACCCATTGTGGAATATCAGGGAACCAGTAGTTCACATACACACCAACAACTGTAATTTCTGCCATCCCAACGACAACCCACATAAACCAATAGGTCCACCCTGTTAAGTAACCTGCAAACGGTCCTAAATAACGATTCGCATAGGAACTAAATGAACCGGAAACGGGCTCATCTACAGCCATTTCACCTAATGCCCTCATAATAGTGAAAATAACTAAGCCTCCAATTAAGTAGGAGATTAAAATTGACGGTCCAGCCATCTGAATCGTTGCACTTGAACCATAAAACAAACCAACGCCAATGGCCCCTCCTAGTGCTATTAACTGGATATGCCTGTTGTCTAGACCTCGTTGTAATTTTTCACCTTCGTGATTTTTGCCCACACCATGATTCCACCCTTCTTAATTATTCTTTTAGAATAACTAAGTTAGATATCCCTTTCCACATGAAAGAATATTCATATAAATCAAATTTCTCCTTATACTTCTATTACACAATAATAAATCTTAAGTAAAATATTCCTCTACTTCGTAAAATTGGGTTGAATATGTCATTTTTACAGGAATAATGTCATAAAACTATTTTACCTGTAATGTTGTTCATCAAACTAAAAAGAAATGTAACAGAGGTGTTCTGTTAATCGTGTACTAGTACATGATAAAGTGGGAACATACGAAATTACAGGAGGTAGCAACATGAAAAACAATTATATGAAGAAATTAATTGTAGCTAGTGTAGCTACATTTGCATTTATAGGGTTACAAAACAATACGGCGGAAGCTATAACACAATCTCCAGTTGTAAAAGAGGTAAACCTCGAGGAACTTGGACAACAAAATGGATTAAACACTAATAATATAGAACAAGTTAATACTCGTACTGACGATTGGATTGATATAGAAAAAAAATTGCAAAATCCTATTCAACCGAAAGTAGCAGCAAAACACTCATCCAAACCTGATAAAAAAACGCCAAAAAAAGAAAAAGTGAAACCAGCTGTTAAAATTTCTAATAAAGAGAAAGACTTATTTGCCCGATTAGTTAATGCCGAAGCAAAAGGTGAATCCTATGAAGGAAAAGTAGCCGTTGCGACTGTCGTATTAAATCGAGTTGATTCTCCTGATTTCCCAGATACAGTTACAGGTGTAATTAAACAAGTTGTAGGGGATGCCTATGCCTTTTCACCTGTTCAAAATGGTGAAATTAATAAACCAGCTTCAGATGAGTCGAAACGTGCAGTTGAAGACGCGCTAACAAGAAAAGATCGTTTAAATAATTCCATTTATTTCTATAACCCAGAGATTGCAGAAGATGAATGGATTCGTACGCGTACAGTTGTAACGACGATTGGTGATCATGTTTTTGCAAAATAAAGTTTAAAAAGCCGTTGTATGAGAAGTGCCCCCCTTAAGTTGGACTTATAATCCACCGTAGGGGGTTTTTTGCATGGAAAAAAGTATACTTACAGTTGGAGTTATTTAAAGGTTTGCTGCTTTAAAGGTATCGCCTCCCTCGATGGTTCCGTTTTTGAAACCTTTATTGAACCAGCGTTTTCTTTGCTCAGAAGTTCCGTGTGTAAAGCTTTCCGGGACCACATAGCCCTGCGTTTTTTTCTGGATATTATCATCACCCACAGCATTTGCTGCATTTAGTGCCTCTTCCAAGTCGCCTTTTTCTAGGTAGCCCTTCCCTTGTGCGTAGTGGGCCCAAACACCCGCCAAGTAGTCAGCTTGCAATTCAAATCGGACTGAGTACTCATTGGAACGCTTCTGTGCCTGTGAAGCATTGTCTCCAGTATGCAAAAGAGTCTGGACATGGTGACCTACTTCATGGGCAATGACGTACGCCATTGCAAAGTCCCCCGGCGCCTGAAATCTTTGTTTCAGATCCTCATAAAAACTTAAATCAATATAAAGGTTGTGGTCGCCAGGACAATAAAATGGTCCTACAGCCGAACTAGCGGATCCACAGGCAGACTGGACACTGCCAGTGTACAAGACAAGCTTAGGATTCTCGTATTGCAGTCCCTTTTTCTTGAATTCATCTGACCACACATCTTCTGTATCGGCAAGAACAACTGAAACAAAGTCCGCTAATTCCTTCTCTCCGGCAGACTCTTGATAAGGAGGAGGAGCTTGTGTACCCGTATCAGAAGCCTGATTGTTTCCTAAAAGATCACCTGGGTCCCCTCCAAGCAGTGTAAAGAGAAGAACGATTATTATACTGCCTATCCCGCCGCCTATCACGGTTTTGCCGCCCATTCCCATTCCTCGCCGGTCTTCAACGTTGGCGCTTTGTCGTCTTCCTTTCCATTTCATTTTTTTACCTCCTTTAATGAACCATTAACCAATTCTATCTTGTTATACCCACAATTGAGCAGATTAAAAAGGAAAGATTTTGGAAATCATTAACCAAACACGTGCGAATACAAAACAGCCCCCGAATTTCGGGAGCTGTTTTGTATTACTCATTAATCTGCCAGTTTAACTTGGTGCTTGATGAATTCTCCAGCACTGTCCCGCTACTGCAGGACTATTTTAAATATTGAGTTTGGATTCATTACCAATATAATGATCAAGGAACTTAACCATTTCTTTATAGGCAGTAATCTTATTTTTTTGTTTTACGATGGAATGGCCCTCATCTTCGAAGCGTATAAAGTCAACCGTGTGATTTCGTTTCTTTAGTTTATCGACGATTTGCTCAGATTCATTTATGTGAACACGCGGATCGCCTTTCCCGTGAATAACTAATAATGGGGTGGTAATTCGGTCTGAAAAATTCAATGGATCAATACTATCAAAAAATTCTCCATCTTTTTCTATTGTTCCATATTCACTTTCCCTGTGCTTCTTTCGCCATGGACTAGTTGTTTGAAGGAAGGTTCTAAGGCTGGACATTCCTACAATATCAATAGCAGCAGACCAAAGATGCGGGTAGTGACTGATGGCAGCAAGCACCATAAAACCGCCATAACTCCCACCCATGATTGCAATTTTTTTAGAATCTATATTCTTATTCGCCTTTAGCCATTCCACTAAAAAAATGAGATCCTTAACAGCGTCCATTCTTTTTCGAACATCATCCAAATGTGTATACCCTTTTCCATAACCTGTACTTCCCCGAATGTTTGGTGAACACACGGCATAACCCTGGTTTAGAAGGTACTGCTGAACTGGGTTGTATACCGCACGTGCCTGACTCTCCGGACCTCCATGAATGTAAATAACAACTGGATGTTTTTCAGTGGTATCTTTTGGTTTTGAATAAAAGGCAGGAATTTCGAGGTTATCAAAGGAGCGATAGGATATAAGTTCCGGCTCAACTAATTTATGTTCAAGGACTGGGGACCGGGAAACATATGTAAGCCTCTCCGCCTGAATAGTCTTTAGGTCAAGTTCCCATATATCCGAGGGATTTGCCGCCCCCTTAAATACATAAGCTAGTTTTTGGCTATCAGGGGAAAACTTTAGATTTGAAATGACTCCGATTGGAGTTTTCCAGGTATAAAGGTAACTCCGGGTTATGTCTAAAAGTACCCCCTTGGAAGTTCCTCCCTCATTTATTGAATAAGCTAACAAATTTTTATCATTATTCATTGTCAAATCTTCAAAATCCCACTTTCTCTGCTCTAGCCACTCGAGATGTTTGGTTTTTAAATTTATAAGTGCAAGCCCGTAGAATTCTTTGTCTTTATTCGATAATACATATAGATGGTCCCCATCCTTATTAAAATGGGCGTCTCTAAAACCAGCTTCCCCTGTATGTTCTGTTAACCAATTTATTGACCCAGTGGAAAGGTCGATTATGCCCAAATCGTTATCTAAAGGGGAATTTATCCTCTGGACCAAAATGGATTTACCGTCAGGAGACCATTTAACCGCTGAAAATACCCCATCTCCAGCATTCAAAAGACGAATATCCAACGATTCTAGATTTTGAATATGGATATCAAAAAAAGCTGGATTTCGGCGATTACTCGACCAGGCGATCCATTTTCCATCTGGAGAGCTTCCACCATAACGGTGAATATGATCTGGTGAGTTCGTCAACTCAATTAGTTTTCCTTCATCCTTAAGTAAGTACAATTGCTGATTTTCATCCCCGCCAACATCCATACCAATAATCAAGTTAGATTTGCCATTTAGATAGCTGATAAAGGTGATTCTTTCTTTTGTAAAAGAAGTTTGGACAGGCCATCCACCATTCCCTTCCCCTAGATTCAATTCCCAAACTTGTGGCAAACCAGTATAATCAGCGATAAAGCTTAACTTGTGACCAAATGGATCGTAGACTGGATTTTGGGCAAAACGAACATGTAAATACGGTTCTATATCAACGGTCGCCATAAACATCCCCCTTTTCAATTAAGCCATTGTATGACGCACTCAGGAAAATATGTAAAAGAATCATTAAGAAAAATTCATGAATGCCTTTATCCATTACAAGATTCAATCAACTTTACGTCATTCTATCCAATCAATTATATTTAGAAACAATTCATATTATTCTTAAGGGCTGGACTCAATAACCATATTAATTAACTGAAAATTCATAAAAATATAACGCAGATTTAACAATCCTTCTTTAAGCTATAGAAGTAACCAACTAGAGAATTTGGAGGCGAGAAAAGAGTGAGAGAAACATTGAATTGGAACGTATTGAAAAAAGCAGTACCTGCTTTAGTTCTTACGACAACGTTAACTGCGGGCATTGTAATGGCCTCCGGAGAACCGGAGACACCAGGCGTACCCAATAACACCGAGATTACTAAGAACCGTTTCATTCAAGTGCAATTACTCGGCGTAAACGATTTGCACGGACAATTAAACATCACTCGCAAATTTAACCAAAGGGATGTGGGCAGTGTTGAGTATCTAGCTGCCTATTTGAAGCAAAAGAAAGCAGAAAACAAAAATACCCTTTTGGTTCATGCTGGTGACATGGTTGGCGCAAGTGCACCCGTCTCCTCGCTTCTGCAAGACGAACCAACGATTAAAGTATTAAACACAATTGGCTTTGACTTAGGATCCCTTGGAAATCATGAATTTGATCAAGGCGTGAAAGAAATGATGCGGTTGATTCACGGCGGGTTCCACCTCAAAACAGGATTTTTTGAAGGTGCTCAATTCCCCTATATATGTGCTAATGTAATTGATGTAAAAACGCGGAAACCTCTCTTCCCTCCCTATAAAATTATCCGTCTGAATGGCATATCTATCGGATTTATTGGCATTGTATTGAACGAAACACCAACGATGGTTAATTTGAAAGGAATAAAAGGGGTAAAATTCATTGATGAAGTGAAAGCCATTAATAAATCGGTGGCACAACTTAAGAAGCAAGGTGTGAAAGCTATCGTCATACTGGCGCATAATGACGGCAGGCAGTCCACTCCAAACAGTGCTGCTACTGGAGAAATCGTCAAAATGGCCAAAAGGATAGACAATGAAGTAGACGTGATGTTTGCTGGTCATAGCCATACCTATCTTAATACCGAAGTAGATGGAAAGCTGCTTGTTCAAGCTTATTCCTACGGAATGGCGTTCTCCGTCGTCAACTTGAAGATTGATCCAGTAACGAGAGATATCGTGAACAAAAAGGCGGAAATTGTCATTACTTATCAGGACGCTATTAAACCGGATAAGGAAATTAAGGAAATGGTGGAAATGTACGAAGCTGAAGTTGCTTCCTATGTTAAGGAAGTCGTTGGAACGGCTGCAAACGACATTTCCAGCAATCAAAACGAAAACGGTGAATCAGCTTTGGGCAATCTGATTGCCGATTCGCAGCGAAAAGTGATGAATTCTGATTTCTCTTTTATGAACCCAGGTGGAATTCGGGCAGACCTTCATGAAGGAGAAGTAACCATTGAGGATTTGTTAACCATTCAACCGTTTAAACGCAAACTCGTTAAAATGACGTTGACCGGCGACCAAGTCCGCAGCCTTTTAAATCAGCAATGGCAGCCTGGTAAAGTGCGAATGCTGCAAGTTTCCGGTTTAAAATACACTTGGGACGGAACAAAACCTGCGGGAAGTAAAGTGAACGATATTTTCGCAACAGACGGAACCGAACTTGATCCAAAAGCAAGCTACACCGTTACGGTAAACGACTACATGGCGGACGGCGGGGATAATTTCACTGTTTTACTTGAAGGGACAGAAAAAGTCATTGGCCCAGTTGACATAGATGTATTTAAAACTTACTTGAAGCAACTTAAGCAACCGTTTACCTCTTCGAAGGAAGGCCGAATAAAAAAAATTCAATATTTATGCGGTAAGGATTAACATTTAGAACTTCTTACCTACTATAAGCAAATAAAACACTTTAAAAAGAAAAGGAAAACACCAATTAAAACGAATCTAATTGGTATTTTCCTGTTTTATTTCTTTCTTGATAATAGATCAATTCGTAGACCGGGGTTCCGTCTAATAAACCTGCCTAACTATGCAAGCTTCCCTTCAACCAAGGACGATGTCGATAGGGGCCAATCGGAATTTGGATTAGGCTGGTTTTACCTATTGGCACCATACCGTAAATCTCATCACTCATGTTCGCATCAAATCCCAGTAGTGGGTGCCCTCCCATTCCAAGGGCTGAGGCAGCTAACAGTAATCGTTGCACGAGCATGCCGGCTTCCATTTGTTGGATTCGATATCCTCTATATCCCAGGGCCGTTCTGAACGATTCCCTATCTCCTGCCACATGTAGGCAGAGCGGTACCTGGAGCAAATTAACATTATCTAGAGACATTCCAGATTGCAACTGGAGTCGATAATCTCCAGGATGTACCTTTCGCAACTCATGAGTAGTGCTGTCATAATAATAGGCTCCATTTGGAATACCTTCGACATTATAAAAACAGCCATACAATGAAACACGAGGCTCGTTCTTCCAATATGCTCCATCCAAATCATTCCGATAAGAGAAGGATGCGGTCGCTTCCTGCATTAGTGTGGCCAGTTGAATTTGACTCACCTTTCCCAATACAAAATCCATATCCAGTGAAAATCTCTTTCGACAGGCTGACGCCAGATCATAAGATAATCGGTTCACGTGGGGCAGAGCTTCGGCTTGGCCGTCAAAATTCAAACCCTCTTTCGCCTCAACGAGCCGAAACGTTTGCGTTGAATTCAGCAAGGACGCTTCATTCAACTTGGTTAACATCGGATACTCTTTGACCCTCTTTGACCGGACGTAATGAATGGGCTGAATCGCTGTTAACTCTCGGCACAATTCTGCAGCATTGGTGTCTATTTTTTTCCCATTTGTAGACCAAATAGTTGGTTCAACTGAAAGCGGAATAACCGCATAAACACTCTCCTCCTGTTCGGAAAGCCCAACAAGATGGTTAATGGCCCGATCAAGAAACTGGAAGTAAACCCCCGTTTCAAAGCCAAAACGTTTCGCGACTTCCAGCAACTGTCCAATCACCACGCCGGCATCCAACCCTTGCAGACGGTAAGAAAAGTTATTGTATTTATAGAAATTTTTCCAAAACAGGGTCGACACAAACACAGAACCAAAACAAGCAGACATATCACAACGATTCCCAAGTGCACGGGCTAGATATGCATCAAAATTTCCTTCTCGTAACAATACCAAGCGGTGATGAGCTACATCATAATGGTACACCCCAACAGGCAAATCCTCTATCTTAAGATAAATATATACTTCGTTTGGATATAATGCCCCGCCGGAAGGTGCGAACCGCCGAAACGACTGTACTAGGTTCGCTGTTTTAGCTGTGGATACCAAGGGAGAGACTGACTGGCTAACTTGTGTAAGACCATATACATACCATAGAAAATGACCAATTTTGCGAAGATTAGGCTTTGTGGGTGGTTCTTGTTCCTCAAGTGTCAGCGGTACTTCAAGAGAAAATGGTACTTCTGGCAAGCCGCGGTAAAGCTTATAAGGAAGTGGCGCATCTTCCCAATCCACTTCCCAATTAGGTACGCTTGCCTTGTCAATGTCAAAATGTAGATTGAGCAAAAACTCCTCTAGACTCATCCTCCTTGCCTCCTAGTATCCGCTTATGGAAACGGATGCGGATGTGGGTTTAGTTGGTCAAGTGTCAACGGTTGTTTTGAATATCCAAGTTCCATCGGTACCCGGAGCACCCGCTCTAGCCCAGTAACACGGGTAAGATGTTGGCCGAATGTCATCGGCAGCATCCCCGGAATCAGTACCTTCACGCAATAAAGTCCGTTCCGTTTCAATTCTGGTGCCGTCTGGTCGACCACAATCACATCAAGATTTAATTGGCGAAAAACTTGAAGAATGTCTAGCAGATCATCTGTAAGGTCGGTATGCCTCGACTTCCACTTAAATTCCTCTGAGAATGTTCTCAATGGACGATTATCTTCAAGTAAAAAATCCAGACGCTTTTCCGCTTGCGGCAAACCGTACAGCATGCCATGATCATCCATCTGTTGGACCAGAGATGAATCTTGCAGCATACGGCTATATTCTACCTGGTTCGACTCCAATTTTTCATCTAGGGTCAGCATCATGCCAGCCAACTCATGGACCGCACTTTTAACCGCCCTTACCGGGTCAAGATGTGCGCCAGCAGCACAGATAAGATTCACTCCCTTTTCTTTCCTGTTTTTAGCAATCGCACAAATACTCGGAATTCCGTGCTCCATTGTCGAATTATACAAATACAAATCATATCCCGCGACTGCCCGCATACGTTCGATCATCAACTGCAATTCTTGGTCGTCAGCAGAAGATGGATCTAGTCGCGGCAGTTTCAGTTGTGCGTACCAAGTCATCAAAAATGAATCCCGCTCCACCACTTCCATAATTCCGTAGAAAATAGCCTCCTCCAAACTCCCCCCTAACGCGCATCCGTTGGAAGTTTCATAGACAAATCCACGCTGCCCGCCTCCCAAGCTGTAATAGGCAAGCAGTTCAGGCACAAGTATTGGACGCTCTTCCAAAAACGAATGACCCCATACCCAATTGATTGGTTTTTCAGGATTAAACGGTTGAAAAGGAAAACCATGCTGCTCATACTGTTCCTTTGCATGTACACCTACTTTAATCGGATTGAGTGCCTTATCTTGCAAATTGCGGAAACTATCAAAGACAACTGTACGTTTCCCGCGTGGCTCTAGACCACAGTACCGCTCCAGTCCTTCTAAAATGGCAGTCAACTCACTTACCTCATATGAATTTGTCCTGCCTGCTGTTCCCTCATCTCCCTCAAACAAAGGCAGATTTACACTGACATCGGCAAAGGGTTGGACTAAATAAACCATTTTACCATTCAAAAGGCCAGTTCGCTGATCTAGATAGTCTTTAGCTAAAACTTTATTCAGGTCATCCAACGAACGACAGCGGTAACTGTCGGGGCTGACCTTAGGACTTGGCTGCAATGAGATTCGAGCAGTTTTTTCCGAATCATCGGGTAATTGGCTGCATACTGGACACAACGGGTCAGGGAGAAAGGGATGCCAGGAATTCGATAATGTTTTCAAATTGATTAAACATACCTGGCCGTCCGAAAGTGGATGATTACCCTGTAAGATTCGTTTAACCTCCGCCCTGAGTAGATATGCCAGTTGCGAGAGTCCCGTGTTCGATACAAATCCTTCAGGCTGCATGCTTCTGTACTCCTTCAGCCTTTGCTGAATCCCCCACATCTCTTTTCGGTCGCGTCCAGCCATGAGACGTCTCAAATCCGCGCACTGAGAACACCCCGGGGTCCCTGGTCGAACTAGCGGCCCCACCACACCCTCTCCAAATGATAGGAAGCCCCGCAGCCAAGGCGTCCCTGTTCGTCGAAATATCTCTTCTGCCATTTGATGAACAGAAGGATTCCAGGCATCCTGCAGAACCAGAGCCAAATCAGTTTTTCTCGGAACAACCGCCTCGAATTCGGTCTGGCGAACTACATGGTAATGGGCGAAAAGTGCTTCGCACACACTGTCTGCCACCACCCCTTCTCCTATAACCAAAACGACAGCAGCGCTCACCCAAATTCCTCCTCTCGAAGCAACACTCCGAACACCCCAGCCAAACCTTCTTTTAAAAATGGTTCAATTTCTTGTTCAAACACCGAAAGCTGCTTATGATTTTGCTTCAAGACATCCATAGCGGCCTGCAAGTCCTTGAATTGTATCCTCTCTTCACAAGCGGGGATGACAATGCTTTGTGACACCTTTTCTTCCAGACACAAGGTCGATTCATCAAATGCTTGCGCTGTAATGCTGCCTTCCGAGTTTTGTACTTTGAAAAGAGCTTGTTGTAACGCCTTTCGTAACGCCATTGTTATATTTAAATCTGCGCTGCGATACCATCCGTCACTCGTATTGACCCATACCACAGGGAAACCTGACACTTCCTCACCTAACCCGATATGCGGTGCTCCCTGCATCGTAGTCAGCGATTGCAAATAAAACCGGCACCGTTCATCTTCAACAGCACTTAAATGCACCCCTTTGACAGATATCTTCTGATCACGCTGTTGAATGTTCATTTCTTCCTCCAAACACTTTTGCAACCCACGGCAAACACCTTCAGCAAACGTTTCCCCCGCACCAACTCCTACAAATTCCTCCCAATCTTGTATTCTACCCTCTACTTTCTGATATGGATGTAGATTTGTAACGCACAAATCGATCATACGTGAAGCATATGCTTCAATCCCAGCCAGACCAGCTTCCCTTCGTGCCTCTTCATGTGTCAAACCTGAACAGACTATGTCACGTAACAGTACAGCCGGTCCATCCGACAACGGGTCGACTGCCTGAACACGACACTGAGCTAACGGCAGCTGTTTTAATTCCTCCTCCCCCCATCGATGGAAAATCCCCGTCTCTTTTGATGTCAACTGATAGAAGTATAGAAGCAACTGACTTGGCTCACCAGTGCTTAATTTCTGTTCAAGTCGTCTATCATAATCGTCAACCCATTTAGCCGATATTCGTCCAGTCACCAAAGGATGAGGCGTAAATGAATGCCAGTTTCCTTCCAACGTATCAAGGTCAAGCAAGAAAAATTGATTCTGTTGTTCCTGTTCAGTTACTCCTGTAACCTCTTTAAACAATTCAAATACAATCACATTGGCCAACATTGCTCCTGCTGTCGAAGAGTATGCCGATAATTCTTGATCTTTGAATAGCGCAGAATGGTGCAAGCGGCGCCAAGCAGACTCCCAGCATGCCTCAGAATCTGGTTTTACTAACGGACCCGCAATACCCACCTGTTGTATGCAAATAGCAGGGAGTAAAATCTTCTTTTCTTCCCTACAAACCGTATGAAGAAGTCGCAGTGCCTCTAGATTTCCCTCCTGTGAAACATACAAAATCGAATCAAACGGCTGCACACACTCCCGCCAAAAACTTACCCTATCTTCCTTTAATTTGACCTCTTCTATCTCCACCTCAGGGTCTGATTTACGGGCATGGTCCACTAGTTCCAATAACCGCCGTCTATTTGTCGGTACGGTGTCGGTGATTAGTAGTTTGAACTTGGGCAATCCGGATTCAATCAAAGAAGAAACCAACGAAACCAAAAAAGGACCGGAGCCAACTGCCAACACTTTGGCCTGGCGATAGGTTTGAAAACGATACGCACCCGAATTAACAAAACTGTCCACAAATTCTATTTGTGAAGCATGCCTTTTAAGAACCTGAGCCTCTAATTGGTGTGGATAGTCTTGACTTACATCGCGGACAAACCCATTTCGATACAGCACTTCAGCAATTTCATACACCCGATCCCGGTATGGTCCAGGTAATCCTTCTGTTAAATTACCCAACGTATACTCCCCGTTGAACATTGGAATCAGCTTTTCAACCCACTGATCAATCGTACTGCCTTCCATACGGAACGAGCTTATGTTGTTCCGAAAATACACTCCATTGTTTGAATCGGGGAGAAAAAACGTGTCCCTTTTCACTTTCAGACGCATAGAAGGGTTCAAACTTGTCATTTCGCTCCTCCTTAGCCTTTACTTTTCTCCAATCAGTCTCATGACTTTACTATAATTCTATGTAACGTAATTTGTCCCTTATGTCTAAACTAATAGAGAAGGGCCTCTTTAAAGCCCTTCTCAATAAACAGCCAGTTTTACATCAGAAAAAGGGTGCGATTAACCGTGGCAACGACCTCCGCCGCAGCGATGCCCGCCGCCACAACTAGAGCAATGTGAGCAATGTGAACAATTAAAGCAACTAGAGCACCGGAAACAACTAGAGCAGTTAAAGCAGTTAAAGCAGTTAAAACAGCTAGAGCAACTAAAACAACTAAAACAACTAAAACAGCTAAAACAGCGGAAAACACCACCAATACCACCTATACCACCTACACCACCAATTCCGCCCAAACCACCAATTCGAGACTGATCAAGATAGTATTGGTTTGGGTCAAAAGGAACGGCCTGGCTCGCTTGAAAGTCGCCTACATTCAACATTTGGAGTTCATTTTGTAAGGGATTCATTTTCATACCTCCATCTATTTAAAATCAATAATTTGTGTCAGTACATGAAACTTCAAGTACTCTCCTCATCAAAATATGGCCGTTGGGTGGGTATTGCTACTGATTCAGAAGCCTATTTTATTGGGACATTCATACTACTTTGCCTAAAATGTTGATTAAATTAGAGGATTATATGGTATTCAAAAGAAATCAAACAAATCACTTGTCAGGAGGACTACCACACAAAAGGCCCATATTGAATCAAACAGAACATTTTTTCTGAGGTAGTTTCATACATAAGAAAAGGGCATGTTTTAGAACTTATACAAAAATCTCAGCCAGGGGGGAAAATGATGATTCAACAAACTGTGACAATCAACAGAAACGCAGGTTTATATGCTCAGCCGGTCAATCAATTAGTACAACGTGCTTCTCTATTTAATGCCGATATCTTTCTAACGTACAAGGGACGAAGGGTGAATGTAAAATCAGTCCTCGGCGTGTTATCTTTAGCGATACCTAAACAAGCAGAAATTATCTTAGAAGTTTCCGGGGACGATGAAATAGAAGCACTTAGAGAGGTCATTGATACGTTGGAAATGCTAGAGTAGTAATAATATTTTGTAAAAAGGCCGAGGCTGGATCTACTTTAGATTCCAGCCTCTTCCAACAGACTATTTAAATGTTAAGGACTTGTTTACATATCCCCGGTCACGATGATATAAAATAAGTGCAATTACTAAGATCCCCGAAGCGATCCAGATGGATGTGTTCCCAATGTAGGTGGTGGAAAATGTCCCAGTCAATGCGCCAAATAAAAATGAAAGAATAATTACAAAAAATTCTTTGAACTGTTTTTTAGCCTCATTATTATTTTCTTTCAAGGCCAAATACGCCGCTTGTGTAGCCGTCCGAAGATTGCCAGTTGTCATTGTTGAATTGTAGGCCCACTTGTCGAGTTTGTTGAAAGTGGAAATTTGTAAGGACGATACAAATGCGATACATACGGTTACCACGATGTTAGGTACACTGCTTGGTAATAGGCCAACTGTTATTAAAACCAGGCATTCCAAGATAAGAATAGACCTTCGGTAGCTGTGTAGAACTTGTCTTACCCGAGGAATTTTGGCGACTTCTGATACCAAAACACCTAAGATAAATGCTAGAATGGGTGGGATATAAAGCAACGCGCCATGCCATTCCTGATTGGCTGCTTTTACAGCGAGAAGTACCATATTACCTGTTTGGGCATTGGCAAATACTCCATCCCTGCTGGTAAACGTATAGGCATCTAAGAAACCTCCAACCACCGCTAACAACATGCCTAAATAAAATGAGTTGGACGATAACGAAGGGATTTTATCTTTCATTTGTTGTATGTTCTCCTTGTTCTGATTTGTTGCTTAAAAAAGTATTTCCTTAGTTCTGATTTTCTTAAAATATCATGAATTTAGATGAAAAAGTTACCCCAATTTTGACAATAAACGAAATTTTAACTGTTCATTATGGGAATTTGAGGTAAAATTTTTATGATTTTCCACTTCAATTATATGAGTTTTGAAATTTTAGATATAAACGGGCGAATTTTTGCATTTTTTGAGCGAATTTTTACATTGAGTGAGCGAATTACCACCTTCAATGAGCGAATTGAGAAATCATTCATAGATTGCTAGTTCTATCAGTGAATTTCTAAGTCCAATCAGCGAATTTCCAGGGCCAATCAGCGAATCTGATATTAAATGAAATCCTTCCCAAAAAAGGACCAACCTCATTAGTTAGCCCCCTGGTTTCACAATCCAATATTATTGATTATTTCTCATCCAATCGATCAATTCAGCGATCGCGTCTTCAAAATCAACTGCTGCTGTCCCGTCTTCAGGAATCTCCTCCTTGCATTGATCATATTCATTAAGCCTAATTACCAGTTCCTCCATACTCTTATCTGCCGTTTGTTTCTTTGATTGATATTTTTTGGCTTTATTTAGAAAGTCAGTGAACTGATCATCCTCACCAATTTCATCAACCAGGCTCCAAACCTCTTGTAAAACCCCTTCTAGTTTTTGTACGGAATCATGCAGCTTTTGTAATTTATCAATTGTGTTTCCCATTCTGTTACTTCCCTTCTTCCTCGAAATGCACTCCCTTCTATTATTTTCAAAAAATCCGATTAGAAACCAATAAAAAAACGCCTAAAGGCGCTTAATAATTGCACTTTGGACAAGGTTGAAATCGGTCTTTCCCATGTCCGCATTGTCTGCACTTGTCTGAGTATTTTTTCCCATTTTTACATTTCCATTGTTCATACGTGATGCCATGTGAACCTTTATCGTTTAAGTACTTGATATAATCATTCCCATAAGGATAGATCAACAACATCACCTCCAGTGCTCACTATAAATGTATGCGCTTACATAATAGAAAAATACTGTATATAAATAAAAAAAGTGTCAGGCACCATCCATTTTCTAAAGGGGCATGACACTTTTCCTTGTAAAATTGATAATCAAATTAACCGGGCTTCAATACTAATAATAATTCTTCACCATTTCTCCCATGACCCAGTTCGTTCTTGCACCTGTTACTCCGTAGCTTGGGCATTGAGAACTACCATTCGTTACGTCTGCAACAATAGTTTCGACAAGTGGCTGGTGGACGTGCTGTGGTCGTTCGAAACTCCATTCCTGCGTTCCGCCCGCTGTCGTCAAAACGATAGGCTCGTTTCCGAAGGTTGAAAAGCTGATTTTCCCTTTGCTCCCCACGATTTCATTCATATCGACATCTTCAAAAGCCGTGAAACACCAATTTCCCACGCCATGGATCCCAGATTCAAACTTATAGGTACCTGTTACAATATCCTCCGCCGAATAGTACCCCGCTTGATTGGAAGCTAAACCTTGAACGGACGTAATCGGTCCAAGCAGAAAATCTAAAAGATCAAGCGTATGGCTGGCTAAATCAAAGAAGAGTCCTCCTCCGGCCAATTCGGGTTGTACTCTCCAAGGGAGATGTTGCGGGTCCAACACATCTTCAGAAGCTTTTTGGTATTGGGTTGACGATACAAAACGGACTTCTCCAATCGCACCGTCTTCCAATAACTCTTTAATTTTTAAAAATCGCTCTTGTGCCCTGCGATAGTACGCAACATATAAAGGCACGCCGGCTTCCTCACACGCAGCGATCATTTCTTGGCATTCAGCATAATTGCGGGCCATTGGCTTTTCTACATATACAAGTTTCCCTGCTTTTGCTGCCTTGATGGTATATTCTTTATGTGGTCCTGGCGGCGTGGCAATATAGATTGCATTGACCTCAGGATCGTTTATGAGATCATCGGCATTATCGTACCATTTGGGGACACCATGCCGTTTTGCATAGTCCTTGGCAAGTTCCCCTGATCTCCTCATAACCGCTACCAACTCTGAATGATTGATTTTTTGGAAAGCTGGGCCGCTTTTCACTTCCGTTACGTCGCCGCATCCAATAATTCCCCAACGAACCTTATCCAACCTCATCCTACATCTCTCCTTATTTGCCACAGCACTTTTTATATTTTTTACCGCTTCCGCATGGACATGGATCATTTCGGCCAACTTTATTTTCCTTTTGAATCGGACCATTTTGGGGATTGCCACCCTTTTTGCCAGTATTTCTGAAATCAATTTCTCTTTCAAGTGCTGCAAGTTTCCAATCCAATAGTTCCGGGTGTGACTCTTCTAAAATGGAATAATAGCTATAGACCGTCTGTTCGATATCAACTAGGCTTGAAAAGTATTCCTTTTTCATATGATCGCTAATTTCTGGTAATGCCTTTTTAGACAACTGATGACATAGCGCTTCTATCAAAATGTCCTGATCTTGCAGTTCATTAGTATGATGGTAAGCCTCTCTTAAAACCTTAACTGCCTTGTCAGATTTAATATTTTCGACAACGGAACTAGCATAAATAATTGAATCGGAATTTTTTAAATATGGTTCTACCGCTTGCACAACTTCATCCGATTGAAAACCAATTAATGCGGATGAAACCTCCTCTAACAAGATATCATCATCACGGTCCAACAAACTGGCTAGCCGGGGGATATGCTTTTCTAGTTTCAGTAATCCAATCATATATACAGCCAAAATTCCATGAAATGAAAACCATTTTTCTTTTAATTCCTCTTGTAGAATTTCCTCGATACCCTCTTCTGTAATCCAGCCATTTTGAACGATACAGGCGGCAAGTTTTTTTGCTTTAATAAATTGTGAATGCTGATACGTTGTGGCTTTGTCAAGAGAATTAATTGTATTTGCAAATTCTTCCCAAACTTCTTCCTCGTCCCCATTTACGATTAGTTCAACTAAGGACCAATGTTCTTCATTAAAATATTTTTGCAGCGGTTCTTTATATTTGAGGCTAAGTATTGGTTCGATCCGTTCTAATAATTTCACGGCCAAGTGGATTTGGGTCTTGTCCATCTTTGGGATATTCTCTAAGAGAAGCTGGACTGCCTCTTCATTGATCCTCATGTTATCAATGTAAATTAGGATCGACGATTGCTTGTCCTCGTTGGTAAAAGCTTCCTTCAATAATTTTATCGTCCATTCTTCAGGAACGTTTGGATAATCGTGTAAGGCATGAAGCACTATTTCTTGAATTAAGATATCCTTGCTAATTACATGCGGTTCTATTTTTTCTAAAAAAGTCATCGTATCCGTCCTCTAATCATCTTTATTCTCCATAGTATTATAATTGATTTTAGCAGCATCACCAAAAGAAAACTTTAATGGTATGTATGAGCTGGAGCAATTGAAATACAAAAACTCGCCGCAAATCAATCTTTGGGCGAGTTTCTGATTTATGATTGTTTTCCTTTATATTAAAATGTTAATCCATGACCAAGCTTATAGATATTGCCATCACTATCTTTATAAGCATAAGCGAGACCTTCCGGCATATACTTGTCCTTGTCATAGCCTGGTACATCATTTCTCGATACACAATTACCTTCTTCATCAACCGCAATGACGGCTTCACTAGCTGGCAATGTTAACGGTAAAACACCAACTGGACGGCTATTGCCTGCGATCACCTCATATTGTGCCTTATAGTAGGTATCGTAACCAGCGATTAGGACATCCGCCAAAGGTTCAACGTTTCCAACGATCCATGGCAAAATGAAATTCACACTCATAATGACTTTTCCGCCGCGGACATGGATACTGTCTGCCACTTCTTTAAGATGGTCCATTCCACTTAAAGTGGTTTCTTGATAGGTGGACCCATCCAAAGCCGTTTCTGTTTTATCTTCGCAGATTTCAAGTTCTAACAATCCTGGGGTTGCATTGAAATATGCCCCAGATTTTGGACTTAAGAATAGAATAGCAATGTCAGCTTCATTGTAGTTATCCGTCAACGTAAATTGACCAAGCTCTTGACATTCCTGTCTTGCTTTTTCAGTATAAGAAGTTGCACGCTCTGGTTCTTTGTGGAAGACTTCCACATAAACTTTCTTCGTACCAAGCTTATCAGCTTTTAAAGGTAACGTCTGGTTGGTATTTTTAAGAACGGTTACTGATTTTTTATGAGCTTCATATGCAGCTTCCCAGCTAGCAGGATTATTAACTACTGTCGCAGCATTCTCTGGTGAAACGTATGTGCGATCATCAAATAATCCTAAAGCAAACATTTCAGTAAGCAATCTTACATTCGCTTCATTAATCCGCTCTTCACTAATCCAGCCATTTTCGATTGCTGTTTTAAGGTTTTCAATATCATTCGTGTCAGAAATAAGATCTGTGCCCGCATTAATCGCTTTAGCAAAACGTTCCGCCTCGCTTAAGGTTTCAACGCCCCAGCTCATTTTACTAGTGACGCCGCTGTCACTATTGATATAGCCTTTGAAGCCTAATTTTTCTCTAAGGATCGTATTTAAGAAATAATCATTAAAAGTAAACCCAACCTCTTCGAAAGGAATGTTTTCACCTTCGAATTCTTGTACTGAACTTTTCTTGATACTAGGGATCGAATAATATGGCATCATCGATGAAGTCCCATGTTCTACCGCTGCCCTAAACGGAGGCATATGATACTTTTCTAAGCTTCCAGGTGTGGGATATAGGTTCCATTTTCCCTCTTCATAGTGTGGATCAAATCCATTTTCCCTTGGTCCACCACCAGGAAAATGCTTAGTCGTCATAGCGATACTATGATTTCCAAGGGTCTTTCCTTGAAAGCCATCAATAATACGGCCGATAGCATCCGAGATAAATTCCGGGTCTTCACCGAATGTCCCATATATCCGCTGCCATCTTGGGTCAGTAACAGTATCCGCCATATACATATATCCTTTTCTTAATCCAACTGCATCCCACTCATCATGGGCTATTTCAGCAAATTGGCTAAAAAGGGAGGCATCGCCGCCATTTTTTATATCCCCTTTAGCTGCAGCAGTTAGTCCTAAGGTTCCTGGCCAAGTTGAAAAAATCCCAGCTGCATCATTCATACCAAAGATGAATTCTGTGTTTTCGTTTCGTGAATTCGATGCGATTAAACAAGGAATTCCTAGACGTGTTCCCTCACAAACTTCATTCATGGTATTGACCCACTCTGCCATTTGAGCTGGGCTCCAGTTATCTCTAAGAATGAAGTGGCGCAAATGCATGTTTTCAATCGTATGTGTTGTACCATATACTTTTGCCAAAGCAAAAATAGTTTCGCCCTTTTCAACAATCCCTTCATCTAACACACCATCATGACTTGTTTTACTCTTATCCTTTTGAGTAAGTCCCATTTGGCGGGTATTAATCAGCATCATTCCGACCTTTTCATCGGTATTCATTAATGAGACTAGGTTCTCCGCACGTTCTTTCGGGCTTAAGCGCCAGTCCTTATATGGTTCTAGCTTCCCACTATTATTTAAATCTTTAAATTTTAATCCATCCACTTCAATGATGTTCTTGACTCTTACTTCTAAATTCGGTTGCTCATGGTTATCTTTCAATTTAATGCCTCCTATTCTTGTCCAATCCCATCATTATAGAATCGTTTGGGACAAGGGCTAGATTCATGTTAGCAATTTGTGTGGATTTTCACATCCAATATTGTTACCTTTTATATAAAATTGCACATTAATGATAAATTTTTATATTAAAAGGGGCCATGAGTTTATTCATGACCTTCTTTTCTTGTGACTGTTTTTATACTCTGTAGTGGTCATTCCTATTAACTCCTTAAACACTTTACAAAAGTAATTATAGCTACTAAAACCCACATGGATACCAATATCTGTAATAGATAAACGCCCTTGTTCAATAAGGAAAATTGCTTCTTCTATTCGCTTTTTATGTAGATAATCAATCACACCAATATTCAATTCTTCTTTAAATTTCCTCGCAAGATACATTCGATTAAAACCTATTTCGTCTGCTATCGCTTGTACATTTATAGGTTCTTTAAAGTAGAGATTTATATACATTAACGCTTTCCTTACAACAGTACTATACCCTTTAACTGCAAAATTCTTCACCGCATCACAATATTCATCGATCATCCTGAAATTTATGGCCTCTAAATCGGACATAGCTACTGCGGCCTCAATCTCTAAAGCAAATTTTTCCGAAATAGCATGTAAATATTGAGGTTCGACCCCACCCTTAGCAGCAGCCATCCGATTCATCGTGTTACTTGAAAAGCCAAGATTTTTTTTCGCCCGCAAAGGATTTCCAGGAACTCGATATGAAAAGTCACCTGTAAAATCAATTAAAGCTTTCATGGCATTTTCTTTATCTCCAATTTCGATAAAATGTAATAATTTCTTTTCTGCCTCATATCTTAGCTTAACTTCCATCCCATCTTGGGCATAATCTTGCGGCTCTATCTCCGGTTGATATTGCTCATTATGTTTTTTGGTCGTAATGAATTGGGAATCCACGCGCGGATTTGCTAATAGATTCACTAATAAATCACCAATTGCGATGTATGATTGTCCCAAATAGGGTAATGATTTGTAAAACTTCTCAAATGCAGTTATCCAATTATTTTCAAGATGATTTTCCCTGATAACATTCCAGATAAAATGGTCAGTTACTTTCTCTATCAAGAAAGGTCCGACGATAACCATACCTTGAAACTGTTCACCTTTGTGCAGCGCTACTGCCATATACGATAGTCGGAAAGAATCTGTATGAAAACAAAAACTCTTTTTATGGGCCTTTTCTAAAGAGTTTTTAAGTTCCAAATAGATTTTCTTTCGGGCTTCAATAATAATTAGTGGATCACTATCATCAGATATGTGTAAAATCGTTTGAATTTGATGATCAACCGCTTGTACATCTATATGAAAAGCATTTTTGATTAGCCAGCATTTACTTTTCAGTTCCTCCATAACAAATCACCCTTCAGATTCTTCGGATTCGCATTAGTCGCTTTCAGATTCCCATTTGCTTATTTCTTCCCTAACAATTGGTGCAACTTCTTTTCCTAAAAGTTCAATGGCTCTCATTACATCATCATGAGGCATGGAGCCAACAGGACAGTGGAGCATAAAGCGCGTGATCCCAACATTCTTACGTAAGTAGATAATTTTCTCGGCAACTGTCTTCGAATCCCCTACGTACAATGCTCCTTCCAAACTGCGCGCAGTATCAAAGCTTGAACGGTCATATAGCCCCCATCCGCGTTCATGTCCTAGTTTATTCATGACAAGCTGGGTGGAGGGGAAAAACTTTTCAGCTGCTGCTTCGCTAGTCTCCGCAATGAAACCGTGCGAATGCGAGGCAACCGTAAGCTTAGATACATCATGACCAGCGTGAACAGCTGCCTTTTTATATAGTTTCACAAGTGGCTCAAATTGCAGCGGGCGACCGCCAATTATGGCTAAAACGAGTGGCAACCCAAGTAGTCCTGCACGGATAATGGAATCACGGCTGCCGCCACTACCAATCCAAACCGGCAGAGGATCCTGAACCGGTCTAGGATATACACCGAGATTATGTATTGCTGGTCGATGTCCGCCTTCCCAGGTCACTTTCTCTGACTCACGTATTTTTAATAATAGCTCTAGCTTCTGATCAAATAATTCATCATAGTCTTTTAAATCATAGCCGAACAATGGAAAAGACTCGATGAATGAGCCCCGGCCAGCCATGATCTCGGCACGGCCATTTGAAATCGCATCAAGAGTTGCAAAATCCTGAAAAACTCGAACCGGATCGGCAGATGAGAGAACCGTTACTGCACTGGTTAATCGAATTCGATTGGTTTGTGATGCGGCAGCAGCCAACACCACTGCTGGAGAAGAGGCCGCAAAATCCTCACGATGATGCTCACCGACACCAAAAACATCAAGTCCAACCTGATCTGCTAGCACTATTTCCTCCACCACTTCACGGATCCGTTGCGCATGACTAATTACCTCCCCGGTTTTCACATCCGGCGTTGTCTCTACAAACGTGCTCACACCTATTTCCATTAAGAATACCCTCCTATTAAGCTAAGGCCGCTCATGTGCCTGCGTATATTAAAATTTTATCTAATAAATACCATGCGTAATTATCCTACATTTCCCGATATATTTCAAAATAATCGGATTTTTACTTTTAGAATGTAAAACAAAAATGAGTGTCAGGCACCCAAAGGGTGCCTGACACTCATTTTTTAATAAAAGAATTCTGTTTCATTATGGGCAACTGAATCTGTTTTATTACCAGGAGTGGACGATTTGAAGGTCGTAATTTTTTCGTATTCTCCTGGTTGGAGAATGCTTTTGTCCCCTCTCATTAGGTAGGTGTAAGCGATAATCGAGATAAATAATCCAAATGTCCAGGCGTTATCCCACAAAAAGCGAAGTCCCGGGATGAGAAGTCCAAGTACAGGAACGGCGACACCAATTATCAGGGCGTAAACACCGTTTTTATTAAAACCGGATGTATAACTATAGCGGCCGTTTACATCATATAGTTCGTTAAGGGCCATTTGCCGCTTGCGAACAAGCCAGTAATCCGCAATGGCAATTCCATCAATCGGACCGAGTAAAGCACCGTACGTTCCCAACCAGCCAAAAATATAGTTACCAAAGTTCTCCATGATATACCAAGGCTGCATTAAAATCGCAAAGATTCCAGTGATTAGTGCACCTATGCCAAACGTAATTCGTCTTGGATTTAGATTTTCAATTGCACGGGCCGGTGCAACGATGTTTGCCCCGACATTGATCGTTAAGGAGGCAATGACAATGATTAATGTTCCCAAAAAGATAACGAATGGCGGGAATTTCGCAAGCAGTTGAACGGGATCCCAGAGTGCTGTCCCGAAAATAACCACTGTCGCAGATGTGACAGCAATTCCAATAAAGGAGAAGATACTCATTGTAAGTGGGAGGGAGAAACTTTGAGCCAGCATTTGTGATTTTTGACTTTTTGCATAGCGGCAAAAGTCAGGAATATTCAAGGCAAGGGTTGCCCAGAAGGCAATGACGCCGGTTAATGCAGGGAAAAATACCTTTAAAAACGCACCTGTTGTCGCGAATTCAGAAGGGGTATCTAAGATCGGGCCCCACCCTCCTGCATTTGTATATGCCCATATAAGTAGAATAATGGAAGCGATGCCGACAATCGGTGTGGCAATTAAGCCAAGAACTTTCATTGCTTGAGGTCCCCTATAGGCGACAACCACATTTAATGCCCAAAACAAGGCAAATACAATTGCTGTATGTCCTGGGACGTTTCTCCAGGCGGCAAAAGAAGCCGATAAAAGTGTATCAATCGCACCCGTACCAATCCATGTGTTAATTCCAAACCAGCCAGCAGCAACAATCGCTCTAGCTAAAGCTGGGATATGCGCTCCTTTTGATCCAAACCATAAACGAGCAAATACGGGATAGGGAATTCCAAACTTCGTACCAGCATGGGAATTTAATAGAATAGGGATAAGGACAATGACATTTCCAAGAAAAATCGTTCCTATTGCCTGCCACCAATTCATTCCTAACGAAATCAGGCCACTAGCCATCGTATAGGCAGGAATACATAAACACATACCAATCCATAATGTAGCAAAGTTAAGCCCTTTCCATGAATGTTCCTTCATTGTCGTTGGGCGCAGGTCATCATTCCACATTTCACTGTTACTTAAACCATTGGCTGCTTCAGTCGTCAGGGTAACAATACCATTTTGTTCAATTTGCGTTTTCAACAAATTTCCCCCTTATTGGTTATTTAACGTGCTTTTTAGTGAAACAATGATGCCTTAAATTCAAATGTACAGATTTGTTGGAACTCCTCTCACTCAAGATATAATTGAACGAATATTTAAAAAATTTTTAGCAGTTTTTACCTACTCACCATTGCATCCCCTCTTTCCTTCAACTCCCGAAAACAGGATCCTGTTTGCCGTACCCTATGTATCAGGTAAAGCAATAGGACAAGAAAACCTACTTCTCTATACTAAATTATAAACCTCTTCTACTTTCTGTCATTGGACAAAAAGTAGAATAATTTCGATAAATTCTTTTATGTTATGTAAAATGCTGCATCGGGTTGATCAGGTGTATCCTCCTGAAAGGATACCAATACCTTTTATTGGATTATAATCAGGAGGACAGGATCTGTCTTAAATTGCGTAAGAATCCCTTACATCATTTCGTGTTCATTTTCTAATAGTTGTTTACTTCTAACTTAGTTAATGCGTGTGATAATCTATTGATTCCCTCATGAATCATGCTTGTATCAACCCTTCCATAGGTAAGACGGAGACACCCTTTTTCAGAGCCTAAAACATTTCCAGGTACAAAGGCTATTCCCTTCCTGATTGATTCCTCCAGTAATTTTTGCTCATCTATAGGTTTGTTTACTTTGCACCACAGATGAATTCCCCCATCTGGAATAGAGAAAGAAACTTTTTCATCCAATAATTGGTTAAGACTTTGAACAAGTTGATCTCTCCGTTGTTCAAGCTCTTTTCTTAAAAATTGTATATGTGCATCAAAGGACTGTGACTTGAGAAATTCGTTCGCCACCCATTGAGGAAAAACACTGTGTCCAAAATCAACTTGTTGTTTCGCGTCGGCAAGCCGTTGAATGACCTTTGAGGGGCCAATAACCCAACCGATTCGTAATCCTGAAGCAATAATTTTCGACAATGAACTAATATATAGGACATTTCCATTATCATCCATTGATTTTAACGATGGATTTACCACTCCATTAAAGGAGGTCAAACTATAGGGGTCATCTTCAATAATCGGAATTCCAAATTCTGCTGAAAGGTTTAAAATTCGTTGACGCCTTTGCAGGGAAAGAACCTTACCCGTTGGGTTTTGATAATCCGGATTTAAGAATACCATTCTTATTCGATGTTTCTTATGTAATTGAACAAGGTCCTCCGGATTTATCCCATATGAATCCACGGGCAATCGGAAGATTTTTAAACCTGCTGTTTGAAAAATGGGCAGGGAAAAACAATAAGATGGATCCTCTATAGCAACAGCGTCACCAGGTTTAAGCAAGCATTGGACAATCAAATGCAGCGCTTGCTGTGCACCCGATGTAATAAGAATGGAAGAAGAAGTTGTATTAATATTCTTATACTCATTCACATGTGCGGCAATCGTACACCTTAATTCTTCATTCCCTTGCGGATCATCATAGCCAAGATAGCCTGTAAAGGGCTGCTCGGAAAGAATTTGTTGGAATTGCTCATTTGGAAACAGACTAGGTGACAATTCACCGCTTGCCATATTAATAAGGTCATTATCTTGTGTTTCCTTACGAATTCTTTGAACAACAGGAAGGTTGGGAAGAAATGAGCCACGCTCCAAATATCTACTCCAGTTTGGAATTCGTCTATGTTCGAGCCCCCAAATATCTGTACTGACAATGGTCCCACTACCTTTTTTTCTCTCAACAATCCCCAGTGACTGCAGTTCTTCATATGCGGCTACCACTGTACTACGATTCACTTGCAGCTCTTCAGCTAAGGCCCTTTCTGAAGGTAACATGGTTTCCGGTGAAAACTGGCCTGTGGAAATACCTTGTTCAATGTAATCAGCAATTTGTTTATAAATTGGTTTTTTATTTGTTCGATCGGGTCTCCAATCCACCGTTCTCCCTCCTTTCATAAAAGTGGATGGTCCATTTTTTTAGCAATTGGCTGGTCATTTTTTATAACTTTAACCTTAATATAGGAATCATACTATGTCTAATGAAAAATCAATAATTTTATCATTTAGTGAGGATGAAAAAATATGAAGATTGGCATGATTCTTATCATTGTTGTTTTAATAGCAGCATTAGTTGGTACCCTTGCACTTACTGGGAAACCAGATGATGACTATAAAAGTTCCACAAAACAAAACACTATACGATTGACGGCTATTTATGCCATTGTCATCTTAGCTGCAATTGGAGGCTTGGCTTGGTATATCAGTATAAACTAAATCATAAATCACTGGCAGTAAACACATAATAAGGTTAAAAAGGTGTGTTTATCTGTGGATTTCCCTGCCATTCAAACGAATTTTTGGGATGCGGTATTTGCGATCCCAATCATTATCTTGTTAACTCAACTAATTAAGGTATATTTCAAGTTACCGAAATGGTTTGTTCCAACCATTGCACTTCTATTTGGACTAGGAATTTCAATTTTTATTAGTCATAAACATAACACTCTTGGCGGTATATTTATGGGCTGGTTTTACGGATATGCAGCAATTGGAACTTATGCATCGTTAAAAACAAATATTATTTCCTTTAGAAATAAACAAAAGAAATAATTTTAAGCCCTCCCTTATTTATCGCATAATTCAAAATCTATTAAAAATAATTATTTCGAAATCCGAAAAAAATGTTACAATACTAATTATTACTTTTAATAGATTGAAGGGACATGAATGAAAAAAAAGCAATGGCTTATATACGGAATGTTGATTTTCGCTACGGCGACATGGGGAAGTGCATTTATTGCTGGAAAGATTGCTGTTCAAGACTTCGAACCGGCAACTGTTGCTTTTTTACGTTTTTTAGGAGCTGCTGTCCTCTTGTTCCCGCTGATGTGGGTAACTGAAAAAAATCGGATCCGGCCAACTCTTAAGGACTATGGCTTGTTTGCGGTTTTAGGCTTAACTGGAATAGCTCTCTATAATATTTGCTTTTTTATTGCCACCAAACATGCACCAGTCATTAAGAGTTCCTTATTTATTGCGTCAAATCCTGTATTAATCGTTCTTCTATCAGGGATATTTTTAAAAGAGACGATCACCAAGAACCATATTATTGGAATGGTTACTGCTCTTATAGGGGTTACTTTTATTATTACAGATGGTCACGTACTTTCTTTATTCGAAATTGGCTTTGAAACGATTGATTTTGTTTTACTTGGTGCGGTGATTTGTTGGGCCTTATATAGCGTTGTTGGCAAAGTGGTGTTAAAAAAATTTAGTTCAGTCGAATCCACTACTTATGCCGTAGCTTTTGGTACATTATTTTTATTGCCATTTGCATTAGTGGAAACCACATGGAAGGATGTACAGCATGCTGACATTTCAACTTGGATAGCCATTGCCCACATGAGCATTTTCGTAACAGTGGTGGCATTTATCATGTATTATTACGGGATCAAGGAAATTGGCGCGGCAAAAGCATCGATTTTTATTAATGTCATGCCAGTATCGGCCGTCTTGATGGCAACGATCTTTTTAAATGAAACCTTCACTGTGGCTCACGGAATTGGAGCTGCCTTTGTTCTATCAGGTGTTTATATTGGAACAAATACGAAGATATTTAAGAAAAAAATAAGTACAGTAAATCGTGCTATTTAATTAAAATAATCGCGTAAAAGGACTTACCTAATTGGTTAGTCCTTTTTTTAACAAGCACTTTATTACTAAAAAAGTGTACCTTAAAGTATAATAATGTATATAAAATAGCATCTTGAGAAGGAGCATGCTTTATGGGTTTTATCGTTTATTTTATTCTAATCATGATAATTCCAATATTTGTGCAGATGTATTTAAGGAGTACCTACTCTAAATTTTTGAAAGTAGGAGCCTCTTCTGGTTTAACGGGGGCCCAGGCTGCTAAAAGAATCTTGGATCAAAATGGCTTATATGATGTATCGGTCGAAGAAGTGAAAGGCCACTTATCTGACCACTACGATCCAAGAAGTAGAAGTGTTAGGCTTTCCTCAACGAACTATCATGGGACCTCGATTGCTTCGATATCCGTTGCCATTCACGAGGTTGGCCATTGTTTACAACAAAAGGATGGTTATGTACCTTTACGAGTAAGACATGCATTGGTACCTGTCGCGAACATTGGCTCAAATTTTTCATTTATCTTGATCTTAATCGGTATTCTTTTATCCTCTGCCAATTTTTTATTACTTGGAATTATCGCTATGGGGGCTGCAGTCCTTTTTCAGGTGGTTACGTTACCTGTCGAATTCAATGCGAGTTCCAGAGCTCTCGATGTAATGGTTGGTTCTGGTCTGATTAGAAATGAGGAAGAGTATCGGGCGAAAAAAGTGCTTAACGCGGCTGCGCTAACGTATGTAGCAGCAACAGTAGTTGCAGTAGCAGAATTACTCCGTTTTGTACTCATGTTTACTGGAATGCAAAATAATGATGATTAAGAATGTAAATAAGACTCCCGCGGTGGAGTCTTATTTTTTGCTTCAGTTATTAGGATTTTTCTGATGTTATGTCGTTATAGGGCAAGATCAGTTTTTCCAGCCTACTATAATCCATGGAACTAATTTCCTCCATTAATCTAGGAATTGCTTTTTCAGGATAGCCATAATCACGAAGTAGTTTCCGCTTTTTTTCTATTTGATCCACTCTAATACCTCCCCTAATCTGTGTTGTGATTTTCCTTTAAAAAACCAATATCATTTTCACATTTTGCCCGAGACCTTCATGTTCTATGAATTCTTTTCAAATCCCATCAGTAAGTTTACATAATGTAATTATAGTTAATTAATATAGAAATATTGCATAAGTTTTCTTGTCGGTTTTTCTGTACTTAGATTTGACTAGGAATATCCTGTAACTATATAATAAATCCCCATCGATTATAAAAATTACTGTTTAAGTGTGTTTTGGATAGAGTTTTTCTTGGAACATGTTATACTTTGCTTTACAAATATCTGTGAAAGAATTATTGGGAGTGTGTATTATGAATTACAAGGTTGTCATCTTAGATATAGACGGAACCATCCTCCCGCATGGAAAAACACTGAGTCATGCCACAAAGGATGCCATCCAGAGGCTAAAAGAGAATCAGACAAAAGTGGTGATTGCTACCGGGAGAGCACCATATTTTACTGAGTCGATTATTCGAGAAACTGGGGTCGACTCGATGGTCTTTTTTAATGGATCATTTGCCTTCCATGAAGGAAAAGAAATATACAAGAGTTCGATTGAAAAGCAAGTATTAGAAAGAGTCCATCAATTATCCAATGACTTTCAACATCCACTGACATATTTAGGCGATTCAAGCTTTAAAGTTACTCATTTAGATCATCCCTTCGTCGTAGAAGCGTACCAGCATGATCCATGGAAACCGGAGCTTGCCACGCCGCAATATTGGAAGGACCAAGATATATATCAAATCTTCCTTCATTGCGATCTGGAAGAGGAATTATCCTATCAGTCAATGGTTCCAGAACTGGATTTCCGCAGATGGAGTTCAGGGGCACGTACGTGTGATGTGAATTTGTCTAATTCAAACAAAGCAGTGGGAATTAGTAAATTATTAGAAAAACTAGGGATTGCACCTGATGAGGCCGTTGCCTTTGGCGATGGTTTAAATGATATGGAAATGCTGTCACTGGTCGGAATGGGAGTCGCTATGGGAAATGCCCGTGATGAATTGAAAGCAGTGGCCAATATGGTCACACTCTCCGCCGAAGAAGATGGTGTCCGTTACGGATTAGAGCGTCTCGGTTTAATTTAAACCGAGTGCTCTTATCAGTTTTGATATGGGAGATAAGGAGTGAGAAGTCGTGAATTTAACATATGAAGTCATCTCGGACGAAGAAATAGAATATTGCCGAGATTTATGCAATGAATTAATGGCCTTTCAAAAATCCAAAGCTTACATAACACCCGAACGATTTGATAGCATGAATTTTGACACCCGAATGGTACCTTCGATAAATAGCGCCATTCACAATTACATCGTGATTGTAAAAGATGGAGACCAAATCGTTGGGTATGTCTATTCAAATATCTCACCCAAAGAGGCTTATTCTAATGAATTTGCCACCTTTTTTGACCTTTCATCGGTTCATAGACCAAATGTTGGTTGTTTATCGCAATTTTATATTAAGGACGAGTATCGGAAGTATGGGGTGGGGTCTACACTTTTCAACATGTCGATGGAGTGGTTAAAACAATTTGATGAGGTCGAGGATTATTTTATCTTTGTCTCTAACGGAAATAATGACGCGCTAGAATTTTATAAACGTAAGGGATTTTCGGTCAGTCATGAGATCTTGGACGGTTTTATAACAGTGTTACGCAGTAAATAGAAACGAAAAAAAGCTTGTAGGATTTGGTCCATATAGATGTAATCTACAAGCTTTTTGTATGTACTTATTACATCCATTCTTCAGCGATCGAGCTGTTATCAGCAATGGTGAAGGCTGCATTAGTAATGGCTTGGGCTAATGTGTCGCCCGTTTCACATATGTTATTAAAGCAAACTTCAGTGCCCCCATTGGTTGTATAAGTAAAACCAAAGTCTTTTAATTTTTCAACGATGAGCATCGCATGGTCAAGCTTCTCCTCGGGTTGAAAATCAGCAACTGGAATGAATTTCCCTTTTTCAAAATCAAACCATCTGTCCCATCTATTTAACTTCCAACCTAGTATTCTCCGAGCGATTATTTCTACTTGGTTCATTTCTTTCTGGCTCCTTTTCTCTGTATTTTTCTATTTTACTATTTCCATCGTGTCTGGCCACCGTAATCATTTTCAATTTAGTGACAATTCATAGGGTGAGGAGGTTATGGATGCCCAATAATTACAGGTAGGAGCCAGTTAGGTCGTCAATCATGGCGACTGACGACCTAACTGTTTGAGCACAACATATTACAAATTGACGCCTCTCATGCCTGCTTCATGATAACGTTCTCCAGAAGCTGCACCTCGTGGAGCAACTTCATTAATACGATCTAAATCGGTAGGTGTTAAGGATATTTGAAGTGCACCGACATTTTCTTCTAAATACTTGATTCTCTTTGTCCCTGGGATTGGAACAATATCATCCCCTTGGGCAAGTAACCATGAAAGTGCAAGTTGGGACGGCTGGCAGTCTTTTTCACGGGCTATCTCATTTATCTTCTGAACCAGTTCCAGATTTTTTTTGAAGTTTCCCCCTTGAAAACGAGGAGATAAACGACGATAGTCATCCACTTCTAAGTCCTCAAACTTTTGTATTTGTCCTGTAAGAAATCCTCTTCCTAATGGACTGTAGGGGACAAATCCGATCCCGAGTTCCCTGCAGGCGGGCAGAATCTCATCTTCTACATCCCTGCTCCAAAGAGAGTACTCCGTTTGTACAGCTGTAATTGGATGGACAGCATTTGCCCGTCGAATTGTTGCCGCAGAAGCTTCCGAAAGCCCTATATAGCGAACTTTCCCCTCTTGGATTAAATCGGCCATCGCTCCGACGGTTTCTTCAATTGGTGTGTTGGGGTCAACTCGATGCTGGTAGTAGAGGTCGATATAATCCACACCTAAGCGGCGAAGACTCGCTTCACATGCTTTTTTCACATATTCTGGACGGCCATTTATTCCTAAAAATGCCCCGTCCTCTGCTCGTACATTTCCAAATTTAGTGGCAATAACCACTTGATTACGTTGTTCTTTGATGGCTTTTCCAACCAATTCTTCATTCTTACCGACACCGTACATATCAGCTGTATCGAGAAGGGTAATACCCATTTCAAGTGCACGATGAATCGTCCTAATTGATTCATCGTCATTCCGTCCGCTGTAAAAGTCTGACATCCCCATACAACCCAGCCCAAGTGCCGAAACTTCAAGCTCCGATTTCCCTAATATTCTTTTTTGCATCCTTTACCATCCTCTCATGATTATCCTTTTTCGTGAAAACAACGTATTTATGCTGTACATGTTTCCTTTCATTTAACCGAGATCCTTTTATTTATGTAAGGCTTAGACAGTATTTACATATTATACCAACTTGGTGAATTTTCCACCAATGAAACAATAATTTGGGGCTGCTTTACTTTCTCTAATTCATTGTATGTCTAGTCTTGGTAAGATAGGACGGCCACTCTACCCACAAAAAAGGACTATCTCCTATGAGCTAGTCCTCTTCCTTTATTTCATAGAATCCCCTTAATCGATTCCACCACTTGGTCAATCTCGTCTTTTGTTGTATACCTTCCTAAACTAAAGCGGATGGCACCCATTCCAACTTCTTCAGAAACACCCATTTCCTTTAAAACTGGGGATAATTCAATACTGCCGGCGTGACAAGCAGATCCTGTGGATGCAGCTAACTGAGGGATCGCATCTAACAGCTCTTGACCAACTCTTCCTACAAAACTGACATTCAAAGTATTCGGCAGACGGTCCTCCGAATGGCCATTCAATACGATCTGATTGCCGAAATTCTCCTTTAATTGCAACCAAAAATAATCGGTTAAATCTTTTATTCCACAATCTTCTACGTGTTGTTTAGCCATCTCACAGGCCTTTCCTAAGCCCACCGCCAATAAAGTATTTTCGGTACCTGCCCTAAGGCCAAACTCATGGCCCGCTCCATGGATAAGTGGTTCCAGATGGATTCCCTCTCGTATATACAGCGCGCCAATTCCTTTTGGTGCATAAAGTTTATGTCCGGCAATCGTTAGCATATCTACTTTCAAATCATTCACATTTACCGGAACTTTTCCAACTGATTGGGAAGCATCCGTATGAAAAGCAAGCCCAAGTTGTTGAGCTAATTCCCCTATCTCCTTTATTGGCTGCAAAGTACCAGTTTCATTATTTGAGTGCATAATGGAAATCAAAATGGTTTCTTTGGTAATTTCTTTTTTTATTGCTTCTAGTGTAACCTTCCCCTCCCATTCAACGTCTACATATGTGACCTTTGCCCCAATTTGTTCAAGAAATTTGCAAGGGTTCATAATTGCAGGATGTTCAATTTTGGAAGTAATGATATGATTGCCTTTATGCCGATTTTTAAAATAATATCCTTTTAATGCAAGGTTATTGGCTTCACTGCCCCCGCTTGTAAAAATAACCTCTCTTGGGGAGCAGCCAATTAATTCGGCCACTTGTGCTCGGGTTTGAAGTAATAATTCTTTTACGGGTAACCCTGCCCAGTGTAAGGCCGACGGGTTCCCATAAAATCGATCTAATAATGGCTTCATTGCCTCGGCTACTTCAGGAGCGATTGGTGTACTGGCATTGAAATCGAGATAAATTTTTTCCATCAATAGACTCATTCCTTTCCCCTTAGACAGAAGCTGGGACCTTAACAACGCTGTTAATAAATTCTATGAACAAATTATTCATTTCATGGTTCGTACTCGCCATCGATTCAGGATGCCACTGAACACCGACTGTAAATGTGGTTGGATGGATATACTCCACTGCTTCAACAATCCCATCCGATGATTGGGCAACAACTCGAAGGTCATTGGCCACCTTATCAATGGCTTGATGATGGAGACTATTCACACGTACTCGTTCAGAACCGACAATTTCAAATAATTTACTATCCGTGGCGATGGTCACCCAGTGAGTATCTCTGCTTCTATCAATTTTCTGGTTGTGTTGGATGGGTTCCTTCACTTGACTCGGGATGTCCTGGATTAATGTACCGCCAAGGGCAACATTCAAAATCTGAACACCTCTGCAAATGGCAAGGATCGGAATATTGTTTTCAAGCGCATATCTCACCATCGCGATCTCTGCCACGTCCCGCTCCGGAGTAGTTGGACCCAAGTGCTGATGCGGATCCTGGCCAAAAAGTTTTGGATCGACATCTTCGCCTCCACTTAGAATGATTCCATCGCACAATGCAAGTGTTTCTATTGCCATCTCAGGGTTAATGTAAGGAAGAATGATAGGTATTCCTCCATTGGCGGCAACACTTTTATGATAATCATGGTGTACATAGACACCTTCCATATATTCGTTATGTTTTACATAGGCACCTGTAATGCCGATAACTGGTTTTTTGCTCATATTTTTTCCTCCTTAACAAGCTAACATCAATATCTTATCATACTCATTCTTTAAGATTGTATTTTTGTAAAAGCTACTATTTTGAACTTCAAAAAAAATTTACATAAACTTCAAATGTTCTTCATAGATTACTATGTATGGCTTATATAAAATAATATAAAGATTGTCAAAGGATGGAGATAACATGGAGTATGTTCTTTACAATGGCAAGAAATATTTAATCCTTTATAAGTACACTTCAGGATTCTGCGAAATTAAGGAAGTCGATAGTATACATAATATACAATTGGTTCATTCATCGGAATTAACAAATATACATTAAAAAAAGCTGAAAAAGGGAATGTACCCTTTTTCAGCTTTTTTTACTTAATTGTTGGCGACAATAGAAGAGATGATATGTCGCGAATTCCATTGTCCTTCAGAAAACGCAATGATTGGATACTTTTTTGGAAAAAGCATTTGCGTAATTTCATCAATGGAGCGGCCTTCTTTGTATAGATTTTCTACTTCGCCAGATAAATTCTCAAGGTAATCTAATTTTTGTATCATCCTGCTTTTTCCATCCTCAATATAACCACTATGACAACAAAACAGGGATTGAAAATTAAAACTGAGCAATGTGCGAATGGAATTGATAATCACAGGGATGGATTCGCTATCCATAATGACCTTTGTTCTTGTTGTAACGAACAAATCTCCTGAAAATAACCGGCCGGATTCTTCATGAAAAAATGAGACATGATCCTCGGCATGCCCTGGTGTATAGATGACTTTCCATTCTTGATTGCGTGATTGAATTTTCTCCCCAAGAGGCAAGGCATCAAAAGCCGTCCGCACCCCCCAGGTAAGTTGTCGATACTTTGGATAGGGACAATGCTGATTGCAAATAGAAATACCGTTTGGATGAACATAGATTGGAACCTGTTTATGCTTTTGAATCCATGGCGCTAATCCTGAATGGTCTTCATGGCTATGCGTTAATGACACCAATTCAAAATCATGCTGCTCATAAAATGGGATCAGTTCTGGCTCAAGGCATTGGGTCCCTGTATCAATTAGCATGCCATCCACCAAAAAAGCATAAACCGTTCCTAATTTGATACCCGAGCTTTGAACATTCCCCTCTATACATAGAACGTCCTCATTCGTAAACACGTTTACCATGATCGACAATCCTCCTTTTTCGAATTTTCTAAATTGTTATAACAACTGTATCGAAAAATGAATGAATAATCAATCATATTTTCTTGAAGAAATTTACACCTACGAATGAATATTTCGCCACATTTTCTCAAATTATATGATAAAAAAGGTGGGGTTCTCATGAATAATTGGCATCTGATTTTGGCCGGAATTGTCTTGTTAGTCTTAATCGTCGGTTTAGTTGTTACGTTGGGTACTGGAAGAATGGTAAGTACTAAATCGGGGGAATTTGATACTCCAATTAATGAAGGCACACAAAGACATCCTTACTTATTGAATCCAGTTTTTCTTGTCTGGATTATTGCAATGACAGCTATCATCATTTATATCATCTATCTAGGCTTTAATTACTATTGAAAAAAATCAAGCGAAAGGCCCTCGGTTTTCTGGAGGTACCTTTCGCTGCTTTTGTTTTATTCTGCTGGAGCATGTTCCACGGCGATTTGGTATGCATCCAATATCGCTTCACTTTCAGAAGGATCATTAATACCCACTAAATCTTGATTCCCTTCCTCTCCTTCTATTTTCATAACGATGGTTTCATCCTCAGCCTTTAATAACGCATAGGATTCATCCTCCATATCAAACAAAGCTTCAACAGCATAATCTTTAAGATTCCCTTGGTTATCTTCGATCGTTATAAAATCACGTGGTTCATCACGTTTCATCATCTCTCACCTCAACAATCATTATTCCCTTAACGAAGAATGTGCTAGATGGAAATTTATAGTTTTTACTTTCAAAAGAAAATTGGGCAAAATAAAATACTAGCCTTGAGTGAGGAGGCCATTATGGCAGACAAAATTATTGAAATCGTTTCATCAGAAATGCAACAAGAAATTGAACGAGTTATCTATGGCATGACTTTCACGAAAAATTTTCGCTCACCTACTGCTGAAGAGTGGTATCTTTTCTTGCCCGGCTACCAAGATCCACGATCAGGCGGGGCAGCTGGAAAAGCCATAATTCATTATAATCTTTACGGAAATCGAGAAATTTTTATTAATACTACAGTGATTATTGACGTTCCTGCACTACATAAACCTAATGCTCACCCGCTCGTCTACACGATTGCAGATGAACTGGTCAATCGGCTCGTTGGTTATGCTGACACCCTGCTTTCAGTTCATGCTGGTGAAAATTCATATGATGCTGAATATAATCAGAAATAGATTATTAAAACTGGAACTATATGGATTAAAACTGCGAACAAGTTTTGAATTTTTCGACACTATTCTATATAAACTGCTTTTCTTTCTTGTTAAAATTAAAAACAAATATCAACCTACAAAAAGAAAGAGGTTTAAATGTGTCACATAATCCAAAAAGTTCAAAACCAGCTTGGCTGAAAAGCTACATAGGTTCACCAGAAAAGCAGCAAAAGTTATATCGTCGAACATTGCTAATCGTGGTTATGTCACAGATTTTCGGCGGTGCTGGACTGGCAGCAGGTATTACTGTAGGTGCACTCCTTGCCCAAGAAATGTTAGGGACGGACAGTTATGCAGGGATTCCAGCAGCATTGTTAACGTTTGGCTCTGCAGGAGCAGCGCTGCTGATCGGTCGCGTCTCTCAACGCTTTGGCCGTCGAATCGGTCTTGCGGGAGGCTTTTTGACTGGTGGAATTGGTGCGGTTGGAGTTATTGTTTCGGCCATTACTAGTAATATTTTTTTTCTTTTTGCATCACTACTGGTCTACGGTGCCGGATCGGCTTCAAACTTACAAGCACGCTATGCTGGGGTAGACTTAGCCAAACCTACTCAGCGAGCAACAGCTGTCAGTATCTCCATGGTTTCAACGACATTTGGGGCTGTGGCAGGACCAAACTTGGTGGATGTCATGGGTCGATTTGCTGTCTCTATTGGTGTCCCCGCTCTTGCCGGTCCCTTCATTCTAGGGGCGGCAGCCTTTCTTCTTGCAGGTTTAGTCCTACTAGCATTTCTGCGTCCAGATCCTCTAATTGTTGCCAACGCCCTTGCCGATCGGCAGGTCATCGACAAGAGTGATCCTATTGAGAAACAATCTGGTAATCTGGCAATGAATAAAAGAGGAATTATTGTTGGAGCTACCATCATGGTGTTAACGCAAATTGTCATGACCTCGATAATGACGATGACACCTGTTTACATGAAACATCATGGACATGGTCTGAGAGAGGTTGGCATGGTCATCGGCTTCCATATTGGCGCAATGTATCTTCCTTCGCTCGTCACAGGAATACTCGTGGATAAAATCGGACGGACCACAATGGCCATCGCTTCTGGTGCGACACTTCTTGCTGCGGGCATACTAGCTGCCAGCGCACCTTCAGATTCCATGCTTCTCCTTATCGTCGCGCTATCTTTACTAGGACTTGGCTGGAATTTTGGTTTAATAAGTGGCACCGCACTGATCGTCGATTTCACTCATCCCTCAACTCGCGCCAAAACCCAAGGAACGGTAGATGTCTTGATCGCTTTAGCAGGGGCTTCTGGGGGAGCCCTATCCGGGATGGTGGTCGCACAAACAAGTTACGCAGGGCTTTCATTCGCAGGGGGAATTCTTTCTCTTATCCTTATTCCAGTGGTTATCTGGTCTCGTGGTAATCAAAAAATAACTGAACAAAACTAATAAGAAGAAAATAGGATCTCTGGAAATGAGATCCTATTTTCTTCTTATTTTTAAAAAAATATTTAAAAATTCACTATTTCACAATTAAATTTATTTTCGGAATTTTATATGTGTGGTATAGTCATAGAAAAGAAAAAATGGAGTGATAAAAATGAAACTGCAAGTCCAACGTGCTTATAATTTCAATGCAGGCCCTTCTGCATTACCCATTTCTGTTTTAGAAAAAGCTCAGGCAGAACTAATTGATTTTCGTGGTACTGGCATGTCCGTCATGGAACTTAGCCACCGCAGCAAAGCTTATGAAGAGGTACATAATCAGGCGATTGACAGCTTAAAGGAGCTTCTATCCATTCCTGATACTCATGAAGTCCTCTTCTTGCAGGGTGGTGCAAGTCTTCAATTTTCGATGGTAGCAATGAATTTTTTACAAACGGGTAAAAAAGCGGCATATGTCATGACTGGCTCTTGGTCAGAGAAAGCTTTCACCGAGGCAAAACTATTTGGCGAGGTTTACCATGCGGCTTCTACGAAAGAAGGCAACTACCGCAGCATTCCTGCGCTTGATCAATTACAGTACGATTCATCAGACGCTTATGTCCATGTAACTTCAAACAACACGATTTATGGTACACAATGGAAGGACTTCCCAGACACTGGTGATGTTCCATTAATCGCAGACATGTCCAGTGATATTCTCTCTAAGCCGATTGATGTCAGCAAGTTTGCGCTCATCTATGCAGGCGCACAGAAAAACCTTGGCCCTTCAGGCGTAACCGTTGTGATTATTCGTAAGGATTTGCTTGAACAAGCAAACACAAATATCCCAACGATGTTAAAATACAGCACGCATTCTAAAAATAATTCATTGTATAACACACCGCCAACTTTCGGTATCTATATGCTTGGAGAGGTTCTAAACTGGGCACGTGAATTGGGCGGTTTGGATGCCATTGCAAAGCTGAATGAGAAAAAAGCGAACTTGATTTATGAGACAATCGATGCAAGTAATGGTTTTTACATTGGTCATGCCACACCAGAAAGCCGTTCCCATATGAATCTTACATTCAACTTAGCGTCAAAAGACTTAGAAAAGAAATTCCTCGAGCAAGCGAAACAGGAAGGCTTTGTCGGCGTAAACGGACACCGCTCCATTGGCGGATGCCGAGTATCAGCCTATAATGCGGTTCCAGTGGAAGCCTGCCAGGCATTCAAAGAGTTCATGATTAAATTCCAATCAGAAAATAGTTAAGATTTCTGTAAAACGGAAAGACCAGAGGAGATAAAATCTCTTCTGGTCTTTTTTTATTATCATTATCTACCGTCAACTACTTCTTTCAATATTTCATACGAACGTTTTTGTTTTTCCGTGTCATAAATATACGATACGGCCATGAGTTCATCGACGTGATATTTCTCTTGGAATGCTACCCACTGTTGGCGGACAGTTTCTTTACTTCCGATCAATGTCACACTTTGCTTCGTGGCGGCCATTTCCTTTTCCATCGGAGTCCAAATCTCATCCAAGCTTTCAACTGGCGGCTGCAACGGATTTTGCGTTCCACGAACAACATTTAGGAAAAATTGCTGCATTGTTGTCGATAAATACTGAGCTTCACCATCTGTTTCAGCAGCAATAACATTTAAACAAACCATCATATATGGTTTATCCAAGTATTCTGAAGGCTGGAATCGACTTCTGTAGATTGAGATCGCTTCTTCCATGAATCTTGGGGCAAAGTGGGAAGCAAATACATATGGCAGTCCCAAGCTTGCCGCAAGATACGCGGAATCAGTCGATGATCCAAGGATATAAATCGGAATATTCGTGTCAACACCCAGATAGGCTTTCACATAACTTTGCTGTTCTGCTGGGCCAAAATAAGTAAGCAGTGCATTCACATCATCCGGGAAGGTGTAGACAGAATCATTTTTCGAACGTCTTAAAGCGCTTGCCGTCATCATATCTGTTCCAGGTGCCCGCCCAAGTCCCAAGTCGACACGATTAGGATAAATTGTTGCTAAAGTGCCAAACTGTTCTGCAACCACGAGCGGAGAATGATTAGGCAGCATAATCCCGCCAGACCCTACATGAATCGTATTTGTATGTTCTAATACATGTTTAATTAGAATCGATGTCGCTGAACTGACAAGTGTCGCTGTATTATGATGTTCTGCAATCCAATAGCGTTGATAGCCCATCGTTTCAACTGATTGCGCGAGTTCAACCATTGAATCAATCGCTTGGCTAGGAGTTTGCCCCTTTCGGATTGGAGCTAAATTCAAAACAGATACCGGTATCTGAGTAGTTGTCATTTTTTTCATTCCTTTCCCTAAAGAGAATACTACTATAGTAACAATAGGAAGGAAGAAATCAAAAATAAATGCTTACCAAGATTACCTTAACTTCTATTTCAAAAGCTCCCAACATCGATTGGACTGATGATAGTACTTTCGAGACATTACTTCATTGGTCAGCATCCCTTCCAATTACATTCATAGTCTTTATCAAGTTCACTAAATAATAATCCAGATTCCTATCTACTTTAAGCGGAGGATTATTGAAGCTTACTATCTTGACACCAGAATCGGAAAAAATTGGCATATTAATCAGAGAACTCGCCCGCACTTTATAATAGAGGATGCATATAAAATTGTATGCTATTAAAAATAGCAATTTCATGAATTATTCTCTGGTACAGGAGCGGATATTACTCTTGCAACAAGAACAGAAAAAGAAGGTGTTTATTTTGCCAAAACCACACAAAAAGCATCATCATGTACAAGCCCAAAACAATCAATCTCAGACTGATGGACAAGACTCTCAAGCTCAAACTGAAGAAGAAAACTCTCAAGCTCAAACTGAAGAAGAAAACTCTCAATCCCAAACTGAAGAGGAAAACTCTCAATCCCAAACTGAAGAGGAAAACTCTCAATCCCAAACTGAAGAAGAAAACTCTCAAGCTCAAGCCGATGGAGAAGACTCTCAAGCTCAAGCCGATGGAGAAGACTCTCAAGCTCAAGCTGATGGAGAAGACTCTCAAGCTCAAGCCGATGGGGAAAACTCTCAAGCTCAAGCCGATGGGGAAGACTCTCAAGCTCAAAATAGTCAACCCAATGTGCTAAGCCCTACTCCAAAGGGGAAGAAGAAAAAGGACTAATTGCGAAACTGGAGAGAATAGGAGATAACTGGTGATTTTATTGGTGGCAAAATTTATCTTTTTGCCACCAATAAAATCACCCTCCATAAATCACTAGCCTTATTGATGTCTTCTGGCATATATTAATAATTATAATTTGTGGGAGGGTTTACATTGATTGTTTTGCTATTAGGGATTTTTTTCTACATTTTCTTGGTTCCACCGATAAAGCATAGTAATTCAGCAAAACAAGCGAGGATAAACGACGACATGAAAGGTTCCCAAATAAACCTTGGGGTGAAACAAGATATTTAACCTAGAATTGATCCTCATGTTTATCATTTTTTTATCCGTAATTAGTTTAATAATTTGGCGACCTAAAGGGCTCAATGAATGGATCCCCACAGCTATTGGAGCATCGATTACTATTTTTTTAGGAATTGTGCCTTTAGATGATATTTATAAAATCCTCGATATCGTTAGTGGAGCGTCTATTACCATTTTATCAACGATTATTATGTCTATAGTCTTAGAAAGCATTGGTTTCTTTAATTGGGTTGCATTCAATTTAGTTAAAAAAGCAAAGGGTTCCGGTACTTTACTTTACATTTTTGTAAACCTAATTTGTTTTTTAACGACCATCTTTTTTAATAATGACGGAAGTATATTAATTACTACTCCGATAATAATTCATATGACAAATTACCTCAACCTTAAACCCCATCAAAAAATTCCATATTTACTCTCAGGAGCATTAATTGCAACCGCTTCCAGTGCACCGATTGCAATTAGTAATATATCAAATTTAATTGCATTGAAAATTGTTGGGATAGATTTAAACAGCTATATAGAAATGATGTTTGTACCATCTATGATTGGTATAGTCACAATTGCAAGCTTGCTTTATTTATACTATAAGAAGGCTATTCCCAAAAAGATTGAACAAAACTTCACTGATCCGCTTACCATGCAAATTAATATAAAGATTGATTGGTGGATGTTTAGGGTATGTATGGTCATTGTTGTAGCAGTAAGAGCCAGTTTCTTTATCTTAACACCGTTTGGTATTCCAATGGAGTGGATAGCATTAGCAGGGGCCATTTTAATAATTATGATTAGGTGGTATAAAGCAGGAAAAGGCGTAAAAGATGTCATAAGTAAAACCCCGTGGCATATACTCATTTTTGCTTTTAGTATGTATGTTTTAGTATACGGTCTTCAGAATGTTGGATTAACATCCTTTTTAGTAAAATACCTTCAACCCCTAGTAGAAAGTAGTCATTTAAATGCTAGTCTAACAATGGGTATATTATTAACGTTTTTGTCAAATATATTTAATAATTTACCTGCTGTGATGATAGGTACATTATCACTCACTGATATGGGATTAGACCCGCATACATTACAACTATCTTATCTGGCAAATGTGCTAGGCAGTGATATTGGTTCATTAATAACCCCTGTAGGAACTCTTGCCACTTTAATATGGATGTACATTTTAAAAAGCAATAGCATTAGATTTACGTGGGGTCAGTATATTAAAGTCGCTGTACTCGTTATACCAATTGGATTAATTACAAGCTTAGTAGCTTTATATTACTGGAATGAATGGTTTATCTTCAAATAAGGAATAGGCAATAAGGACTTGTTCTCAAAGTGTTAGCGTCAAACTTATCCCACCTCGCTACATATTGAGAATTACGTGTTAATCTCCAAAACAATTGAACGAAAACCCGAATAATATACACTTAATAAAGTCCCTTATTCGGGTTTTGTCCAATGGAGCCCATCATTTTAATAATTCTCTCAACTCTTCTGTCATTTCTTCCACTAATTCTGGACGGCCATGAAACTCGGCAGGAGTATTTTGAAACAGTTGAATTCGCCAATCCCCTTCTCGATTGACAACAACCAGTGTATGATGGGTGTTCACGTTGTGATTAATATCCGATTGACCCGGAGGCACCATCCCTGCAATTGCTCGAACTAGGGCAATCTCGGAACTTAAAAACCGAACATCCTTCACTTTACTAACAAATCGTGCAGTTGGATGATGTTCAAAAATTGGCTTTAGGTGCGAAAATATTTCCTGCCTGCCAATTGATTGAGACCCATCAAACCCGATACTCTCGCCATCCTCCGTAAATAAGGCTGCCATTCCCTCAGCGCTGCGTTCATTCCAGGCATCTAATAGCTTTTTATAAACTGCTTGTACATCTTTTGATTCCATCCTTATACTCCTCTCATTGCTTTGTTATTATCGTAAATCAAACCTGATCATAATTTCAACCTTCGGGTCAGTCCAACCTCAAATAAAGGTCAGTCCCAGATGAACCAGGACTGACCTTTTATTCCGTAACTAATAATTTTTCCATCTCTATTATTTTTTTAAGATATTCATATTCATTGTTTTCGAGAATATCTATTTCATTGTTAGTGGCCAATAGAATTTGATTGCGGCACTTGGATATTCTTTGAATCATTGGGTGTATCGTTAGGCTTGATAAATTAACAAAATCGTATACGTCTGTTAAACAAACCGGCAGTTTATAGCCCTTATTGCTGCTGGCAATTAACAGACCGCTATCCCGGAGTTTGGAGACGATGTTCGACCTAAAGTAATGGTGATTGATTTTGTTCACCCGAATGGCATTAAGATTATCGAGAATTTCTTGCGTGTAGACATAATCATTCGGGTTTTCTCGCAGGTTAAATAGCAAAAACTTGAGAAAATCAATCCTAATTTTTTCATCCATGTCTTCACTGTTTTTATTTTTCTCCAGGTAATGGAGGCTTAAATTCACCGATTGTTGAAAAATAACCTCATCAAACTGAGTGTCCTGATTCCTAGATATGTAATCATGTAAATAATTTTTATAGTTTTGCGGCCATAAATTCATTGCGATGATTTTCTTTTTAATGATTTTATTAAAATTCGGATAATGTTCAGAGTATTGGGTTTTGTCATACCCTTTTGCAATCGTCCCAGCTATTATATTAGCCAATTGGAGGAGAATCTCAGATGAATTGTTATTGAATCCAAAGGTGGAGTAGTTAAAAAGATCGGGAATACTTTTTTCAGTGATATAGGTTTTAAATTCAGTCATGAATTCTTTCGATCCCTGTTCAACCAAAACAAGATCGAGCTGATCAAAGGTCCGTTTCAAGTCATCATAAATCAAACGATTCATGTATTTAATGAATGTCTTTTCAAAAGTGATGCCGTTATCTTCTCTAATTTTTCTTTTGTCGACGACATACGCATAGATATTAAACGGAAAATCCTTCAGTTCATTTAATAACTGAATTCTTTGATGTGGGTTATCGATTCTGGCAGATTGCATTTCTTCGCTTGAAAAGTATTTTTGTCGAACCTTCTCGACTTCCTGTTCTAACCATTCTTTATTAGACTCTTTCGCTAGAATCGCAACGATAATAAAGTGGGTTGATACATCATTACTTCCAAAATCAAAACTATAATCACCTGATTCATCAATAAACGCAAATTGGATATCGTTCATTCTCCCCACCTCACCCCAAATTTCTTACATTCTTAATTCAACAAAATAGTCTTTAAAACCTTCTAAAAGTTATTTTTCACCTGATAAATCTCAGGATTATGTTGATAACCCGCATGTACAACGTTCTTTTCCGAAAACAATCGAATAGGCAGAAGGAAATTCTTGATTCACCCGCTGGACCTCGCGGGCAAATTCGACTTCATTTTTAGGAACTTGGGATAAGGAATCCGCCTTTTTCTGCGAATCAACATGAGCTCCAGGTGGGACAAAGCTTCCCGGCTTAAGTGTCACACCACCGGTAACAATAGCTCCGGAGGCAATAAAACTGCCCTCTCCGACCCTGGCATTATAAACGATAGACTTAAAACCAATAAATACTTTTTGATCAATCTGACAAGGACCATGGATCAGCGCCCCATGGGCACAGGATACCTCGTCACCAATATAAATTGAATATTTCTTTTGGTTAATCTCCATCTGTTTGTTTTTTAAACCGTGAAGGATTACCCCATCCTGTAAATTACAGTTGCTTCCGATGTAAAATGGCGTCCCTTCATCTGCACGGATACTGACAAAAGGGGCGACAAACGTATTTTTTCTGATTGTGACATCGCCGACTATATAAGTGAATGGACTTAAAAAGACTGTTTTATTGATTTTTGGATAACTGGGGGTTGGATTTGTTGATGTTGGGGGATTTGCTCCGACAAAGTAACTATACATATTAAAAGCACCATTTATATTATTGTGATAGTTCCACAAAATAAATTCCCCTTTCTGAGCATTGATTTCTTCCTGACTCTCATACTACATATACGTAAGATAATTAGATTCATACCAGATCCATGGTCTTCCGTTCAACAAAAAAGGCAGTGATTCCCAAATCACTGCCCTTTTCAAGTTATTCTTTTGTTAGTTTCACAGATTGTTCGTCCTGCTTACCCATTTCTTTTTCTAAATGCTCCATCCTTGCATCGATCGTGCTGTGGAGAAAAGATTGGTTTACTTTTTGTTCTAATCGTTCCAGATAGTTTTCGATATCTTTAAACTTGGATGAAAATTGGTCCGAGTATGAACTTGATTCTGAAACCTGATTTATTTTGAGATTAGCCCGTGTGACATTTTCCCGACCCATTAATTCCATCCGGCGCAAATTCATATCCTTTAACTTATGTTTCATTTCATCGTGCTTTCTTTCTAATTCACTTAACTGCTCAGTGACTTGTGCAAGAGATATCTTAAGCCGCTCTGCACGTTCCGCATATTGCTGATGCTCTGCTGAGGCAAATTGATAGAGTTCCGTTTCATCAGCGTTTGATGCAATCTCTGCTTGGTACTTCCTTTTTTCTGCTCGTTCTGTTGCCTGAAGGTATTCTCGCGTAAATTCTTCCTTCAAACTTGCTTGACGTTCGACTAGTTTACCAACTTTCACTGTCTCTTGCTCACACTCATAAAGATATTGATTAAGTAAAGCAATTGGACTTTGTTTTTCCTTGTGTTGACGTGATTCATTTAAATCAGCAATAATTAGATCTTTAATTTTAGTCAATAAGTTTGCCATTTTCATTTTCCCCTTTGATTATTATTTTTTTAATTCATTCCATTGTTTATCAAAATTTTCAAATGGATCGGACTCCTTGATCACTGGTGGCTTTTTATTTTTATTCCATTGTTTATAAACAAGAAAAAGTACATAAGCTGCACCAACCCCGATAAGTGCTGGGATATGGTGGATGGTTGCTGATAATACAATTAAGCCGATGATGATTAACCCAATTTTCCAGCCTGTAGATTCCGCCTTCAAATACTGTTTATAAATGAAGTAAAGAATCGCTAGGCTGACAAGTAACCCTACCATCGGACCAATAGTTTTTAGTAAAATAAATGCAGCAATTCCGCCCACTAACAGTAAACCGAATTTTTTCATGTTATTATCCTCCTTCGTTTCACTTAACTTGAACACTGAGCTTTTCATAACTTTATCTTGATTTCATCTTACCTTTTTTCATGGTATTTAATAATTGCGCTTTAGCTTGATTTTTCACTAAGACCTAAGACGTAGATACGATTGGACTGCATATAACAAAAAAGCCCACACTCTATCTTGACAATGCAAGTGAGTAGGAGCTCTCATTAATTTATGTGGAAATTTAGTACTATAGCATGGTCTTTAAAAAAAACAGAAAGGTCAAACTTTTATTTCGACAGCAATCTGGTATAATTAAAATATTACCATTCCAACCATATTATGGTGTAATACTAAAAAGCATTTACCGAGAGGTAGATTCTTTTTTATATAATCTTTTTTCAGGAGGTTATCCATGTATAAAATCAAGAATAAGGAAAAGCTATTCATTTACACAGGTCCAGATGGTTCAGGCAGAAAAACGGTTGCCAAAATGGTAGCCACCGCTTTTGATATGGAGACAGTCATCTCCTACACAACTCGCTCCCCTCGCCACTATGAAAAGAATGGGGAAGACTACCATTTTATTAACGAAGATACATTCAAAAAGATGGAAGATAAACAGGAATTTCTTGAATGTGTCGAAATCGATGGTATCCATTATGGCATTCGCGAAGAGGATATTGTTAAAGCATTCGAATCCCACAACCTCGTATACCTCACATTAAATCCCGAAGGAACCGAAAAATTAAAACAAATGTACGGTGATCGTGTCATGCGCTTCTTCATCTATGCCGACCGCGATACGGTTATTGAGCGACAAAAGGAACGACAAGATAATGAACAAGATATTGCCCGCCATATGGCCCATTATGATGAAACCATGAACTATAAAAACAGCTGTGAACATGCCTTTGAAAATTATGATTCACCGCAGATTTCCTTTCAAGTCAGTGAAGTTATTGAAGAATTTCTCGAAAGAGGTTTTATCGTTACCGATTATTAATTAAAAATAAAGGTGTCAGGCACCGATTGGTGCCTGACACCTTTATTTTTTCTGGCTTGTTAACTTTTCAAGTTCATTAAATACGGCCTCATAATCTTCTTTTTTGTCCGCTTTAAATGAGGTGTTTATGTAGGTTATTACGCCTGTTTTATCCACCACGAAGACTGAACGAATCGCTGTTCCGCCTTTTTCGTTAAATACATAGTAACTTTTTACCGTTTCTTTAAACCAATCAGATAATAATGGGTACGGCAGGGTTCCCATACTCGCTGCGAAGACTCTATGGGAGTGGATATGGTCCACACTAAGCCCAAGTACTTCCGCATCTAATTGCTCAAATCTCTTGTAATCCTCTTTCCAAGAGGAAATTTCTATAATTCAGCCGGGTGTAAAGTCCATCCCATAAAAGGCAACGACGATGTTTTTCTGCCCGCGATAATCTGACAAGGATATCTTTTCCTTTGTCGTTGCCGATAAAGTAAAGTCTGGGGCAGAGTCACCGATGTTTAATGAATCTATCATGAAATCTCCCTCCTCTTTTAGTAATTTCTGGACTCACTTATTTCACTTTTTTTCCAGTTTGGTCCTGAATCGGTACATGCTTTGGCCGCTCGGGATAAGAAGCTTTACCTTCCTCGGGACCGGTAAGGTCATTTCTTTGGTCTAGAACTTTCCCAGTATATTCAATTGGGTTATTCTTCGGCATGGTCTCACCTCCCTTTGAAAACCGTAATTATCTCTGTTAGCTCTTTTTATTTGGAAATTTCAGCTTCTGCTCAGCTTCACTCATGTTCGGATTACTTCTGGGCTGGCTTTTGTTCAATGCTTTCTTTAATTCAATGGCAGCATCATCGCCTGTATTGTATTTTTGGTCCATACTGTTCCCTCCTTTTGGTTTTATTATGAACCTAATCAGAAGGTTCATTCTCTGATCTAACGATGAGCCAAATAAAAAGAACTCTGAAAAACAAATTACCTTTGTTTCTCAAAGTTCCTGGTTAGTTAATATATAAAACTACTCCTGTAATTTAACTTTTACTTTCCTTTGCCGCTTTCCTTTGCCTTCAGTCTGATGTTCATTTTTTATAAAAAAGGAAAGAATAAGGGCTAATAGTGACAGGATGGATATGACCATAAAGGCAACATTGGCCCCATACATATCCGGATAGGAAATCTCTGGGCGCGTCTCGGCATTTTCCGCTGTCGTCGTCATAACCGTGACAAGAATGGCGGTCCCAACAGAGGCTGCGATCATTTTCATCGTATTATCCACTGCCGCTCCATGAGGGATTAAGTGTTTGGGTAACTGGTTTAAGGCTGATGTTGCGACTGGCATCATTACCATTGAAAAACCAAACATCCTGATCCCATATAAAACTGTTATATAGGTCATCGTCGTCGAAGGACCTAAATTTGTAAAAGCAAACGAAGATGCTGTCATAATCGTTAAACCAATCATTACTAACCATCTTGCACCGATTTTATCAAACACTCTCCCAATAATTGGTGCCATCAATCCACTGATTAGCGCCCCAGGTAATAGTGCGATCCCTGCCTCCACTGCCGTAAATTCGCGCATCCGCTGCATAAATAAAGGGATGATCGTCTCTGCCCCTATCAGTCCCATAAAGCCGATCATTCCAATGATAATGGCAAACGGGAAAACAGAATACTTAAATACACCAAATTCAAGCATAGGATGTTTCAGTTTTAACTGTCTTGTAATAAATAGAACCAGTGACAATCCTCCGATTCCTAACGTTAAAAGCGTGGTCGGGTTTGCCCATCCATAATTTCCTGCACAAGTAAATCCATACAATAAGCCGCCAAAACCTAGTGTAGATAACACGATAGAACTAACATCCATTTTCGGTTTTGATACTTCAGTTACATTTTTTAAAGCAAAGAAAGCAACAAGAATATCAATAAGAGCAATCGGCAAAATGATAAAAAACAGGACTCTCCATGAAAATTGTGATGTCACCCAACCTGACAGTGCCGGACCAATTGCCGGCGCAAAGGAAATGACTAAACCGACCAATCCCATTGCGGCACCACGTTTATTGACAGGAAAAATCATCAAAAATACCGTTGTCATTAAGGGAAGCATAATCCCTGCCCCGCCAGATTGTATAATCCTTCCTAATAATAGTAGTTCAAAGTTAGGAGCTATTCCGCCTACTAGGGTTCCCACGGCAAAAATACTCATTGCCGAGATAAACAGCTGCCTCGTGGTAAACCGTTCTAATAGAAATGCACTAATCGGGATCATAATCCCATTGACTAGCATAAATACCGTTGTCAGCCACTGCGCGCTGTTGGCGGTTATATGCATTTCTTCCATAATTGGAGGTATCGCTGTGATCATTAAAGTTTGATTTAAAATAGCAATAAAAGCTCCTGCAAGCAAAAGCGCAACGATCGTCGATTGTTTATTTCTTGATATCGCCATCTATCCATCCCCCATTCCTATTTTCTTTCTTTATGATGGTGAGTTTCGCTGTTAGCCTATGCAAAAAAAGTACTTTTACAGATTAACTGATTTATCCAAAAAGTGCCAATCAAATGCTCTTTGTTATATCCCCTATCCATTTGCAGCCCAGCCACAAAAAAAGAGCACTTTCACCACTATGAGGAAGGAATTCTTGAACAAAAAAATCGAGTGGAGATATAATCCCGCACTCGATGTTTTTACTTCTTAATTTTGTAATTTTTATGGTTGACTATGGTTGTCAGTGGCTCATCTTTGTCCTTTGAGAAACCATATTGGACCATAACAGAATTTTCCCTTATCCCAGAAACGACACCTTCAAGGTTCTTTCCATCCCGTTGAAAGGAAATTGTATCGCCTAACTTTGCCGTTGCCATTCCATCACCTCGACAATATCGTATCCATAATTTCTCGAAAACATACTTTTCAAATGATGGATCATTACAAAAAAACAAGCCTTTGTATGTGCAAAGGCTTCGTGGGTTATTGTAGAAACCACTAATGCGCCATCGTGCCCTCTAGGAACATTTCGTTAATGGTCTTTCTAAATCCCCATATAATATCAGTTAACATATCCAGATCAATATCAACTTCTTTAATGTCCCAATAATTTTCATTTTTTCGGTGGTAGGTAAAATTCCCTTCTGGATACTTCATAATCGTAAGTGTCCCTTTGGGGCTATCCGTGTTTAATGTAAGAAAATACTTCCTACCATCATGGTGAGCATATCTCTCAAAGTCATGAAGAAATCCAGTTATTTCACTAATTCTCAAAATCATCACTATTCACTCCCGATCTCTTATTCTTAAAAACAATGTGTGAAAAAGTAACGTGAGGAATGGGAATAGCACACTACACCAATAAGGTTATTGTATTGATTATAGAAGGAAAAAAATGTTATTTCAACTTAAATGTTAAATATCCAAGCATTTTTTCCTGATCATCGGTGTCAGGCACCACTATTTCTCAATTAACTATAAAATTTGGAATCCCATTTTTGTGTGAAAATCTGATATAGTTGTCTTTATGATGGAATGGAAAGGAATTTTGATATTATGAAATGTATTTCAATTGATCTAGATGGTACATTATTAAACTCTCAGCATGAAATTTCTGTGGAGAATGAGAAAGTTTTAAACGAATTAAAGTCCCAAGGTCACTGCCTGATTTTGAATACAGGCCGGGCTTACGCAGATGTCATTAAATTAAAAGCTGTTCAAAATATGGAGATTCCGATCTTTTGTATCAATGGATCCGTTTTATATTCAGAAACTAGAGAACTAATGTATGAGGCTACCTTACCTATTTCAACCTATAAAAATATTATGGAGAATCTAAAAGGATTAGAAGTTGGTATCCTTGTTTATACAAATTATGGAGGTTTTCCCTCAACATTGCCGCCATTACACGGCAAAAGTAAACAGGAGCTGGATCAACTTTTTCAAACATTTAATTATGATGAAATTCTTGAAAAAGACAATCTTAAAATCTATAAACTTATTGCATTGGTCCACCCAGATCAAGTAGAAAAAATCGAAGATGTTAAAGCAGCTTTGGCGGGCAAATTCGATATATCTATGGCTTCTTCTTTTCCAAATAATGTGGAAATGACCTCAAGTGAAGCCCATAAGGGAAAAGCATTATTACGTTACCAGCAAATGATGAATCTTTCTTTTGAGGAAATTATTGCTTTTGGTGACGGCGGTAATGACCTCGCCCAGTTTGAAGTCGCAACCACGTCTGTTGCAATGGGAAATGCCCCTGCCCTTGTTCAACAAAAAGCCGATATCATTACAAAAACAAATGATGAAGATGGATTTTCCTATGCTGTCCGCGAACTTTTACAGTTATTAAATGCTGAAGAAACAATTCTTTAATAAAAGATTTCACTATGTCATTTGATTTTGCACAATTTGTCGGTTAATTTTCTTACAGTCTGTTAGACTTGTTCAGTCATTTAACATAGTGGAAAGCATACCCTTCTTACTAAAGGAGGGATTTTTTTATGAACAGAGAATTCGCAAATAAAACGTCATCCAGATCTTCTGGTGTTTTTGGACTTATTTTTTGTTTTATTGGAATTGGATTCATGTTTATCAACGTATTGATTGGATCGATTATCGTTATTCTTGCCCTCATCATTTTTCTAATTATGTATTTCTTTGGCAATGACACCACGGTTATTTGTCATGAAAAAGGGTTTACTGTCACTATCGCGAGCCAAAGAAAAGGTACATTTGTTAATGAGTATACCTGGGAAGAGGTAATTGATACCCTGTATTATGAGAAAGAATCGGCAGGTGAAAATAATACCACCACATGCTATTTCCAAGTAAAAACAGAAAAAGGAATCGCCTTTAATGTATATCAGATGAAGAACTTCCATGAACTCATTGAACTCTTTAACCAAAATACAACTCACCTTGCATACTTTTGGGAAAAACCAACAGGCTTGCTTAAAACAGGTTATCATAAACAAACACGTGTCCCGAATAATTAGTAAAAGGTGTCAGGAACCATGTGAAAAATTCACATGGTTCCTGACACCTTCATGTTTTTAGACATTAAAGTGCATTAGGGGTGGTATAAGGAGAGCCCCCCAAATTAAGGTGATTAATGCTGCAAAGATCATGGCTAGGGATGAGAACGTTGCTTCTTGTTTCCCGTATTCAAACGCTTTGGTTGTTCCTGCACCATGTGCACCCATGCCTAGTGCAAGACCTTTGGCGATGGGTGTTTTAATGGATAGTCCTTTGATTACTGATGGACCAACAATGCTGCCAATAATTCCAGTTAAAATGACGAAAACAGTTGTTAAGGTTGGCAGACCGCCAATTTCTTTTGATACCTCAATGGCAATCGGCGTTGTAATCGACCTTGGCAGCATAGATGTGATAAAGTCATATTTTAAGTGAAACAATTTCGACAAACCATAGGTAGAAAATATCGCCACTAATGATCCAGAGGTAATACTGATGATAATGGTTCCCACATATTTCTTAATAATCTTTATGTGTTTATAAATCGGCACGGCAAACGCAACGGTTGCTGGTCCGAGTAAATGTCCCAGCCATTTTGTATCCTCTAGGTATTGATTGGCTGAGACATGAGAAACGGAAATCAAGATGATTAATAAAATAGGAGCAAGCAATAAGGGATGGAAAAAGAACAGGTTCCATTTTGTATGAACCATTTTCGACAGCCGATAGATTAGAAATGTTACGATCGTAAATAAAAACATCATCAATGCTGCTCACTCCTTTTCCCGCCCGTTATTCTTTCAGCAATCAGTGCCGTAATTCCCATAACAATAATCGTACTAATCCCAATCAAGCCAACGATCTCTGCCCCTTCGACACTTAGTATTTCATCATAATTGACAATGCCCACCGTTGATGGGACAAAGAAAAGCAGCAGCTCCGCTAACAGCCAATTTGCTCCCTTTTCCACCCATTCCATTTTGATAATTTTGAAATAAAGAGCCAGAAAAAGAAGGCACAATCCGAACATCGAAGCAGGGATTGGAAGTGGAATTACCACTTTCAGTGCCGCGCCTAGAAATAAGAATACATGTAAAAATAATACCTGTAAGATAATAACTCCAAGTTTCATCGAAATAATCCCTCCATAATGCAAAAAAAGGAGCTAAAAGACTCCCTTTCATTCCGAAATGAACTATAGAGTATATATTAGCCTGATTATCATCATTCGTAAAATACACATGTGGAATGATTTACATAACTAAAAGTTATAATGGATCTTTTAAAATAAAATCAATAAATGTTCGACCTGCGTTAGAGATATAGCGGTCTTTCTTGGTTAGGACCGCCAGCCTCCATAAAATAGGTTGTTCAAGGTCGATAATCCTAATATCAGGGTTAAATGCCCGGTTACAAATGGATTGTGGAAGAATCGTAATTCCGAGGTTGGCAGCTACCATTTCTGTCATCAAGTCCCATTGAGAACTCATAAATAGGATATTGGGTTCAAAACCGGCAGCAATGAAATGATTCCTCATAATTTGGTTCAGAGCAAATTCTTCATGGTAAAAAATAAACTCCTCATCCCTTAATTCCTTAATATCGACTACATTATGACTTGCTAAATAATGTTCTTTGTAAACCAGCAGCTTCATTTCTTCTTCCACGATGGGGTACACATCAAATTGCTGTTCATCAATCGGGAGAACTGCTACACCAAGCTCGAACTCTCCTTCCTCAACACTCTTTACCACTCTTGCTCCACCATACTCAGTAATATTCAGTACTATATTGGGATATGAATGATGAAACTTCGCAATTACCCTAGGAAAAAATAAACTGCCTATAAAAGGGGGCAGCCCAATATCGATCTGCCCTCTAGACAGGTTCGTGATATCATTTAAGGTTGTTTTCATTTCAGATAGGATTCCAGCCATTCTCTGCGAATATTCTAAAACAATTCTTCCTGCATCAGTCAGGCCACTTGTCTTATTGGTCCGCATAATCAACGTCATCCCTAGCTCTTCCTCTAACGCTCGAATTGACTTACTCAGAGCTGGTTGTGAGAGATGCATGCTCTCCGCCGCTTTTGTTATACTTTTATGCTTAGCCACTTCAATGAATAATTGTAATTGCCTTAATTCCAAATCATACACCTCTAAACTATTAAATTAAACTAAGAAATTCCTTCATTTTCTCATCTAGAAGTATAAATGCCTTCTCTAATTCAATCTTAGGAATTTTAGAATACATATCACCGATGCTTATTTCAAAATAACTGGACGCCTGGTCTACTTCTTTAATATGACCGGTTAAACCAATACCAGTTTCCTCGTAAAACTCAACTAAAATCGACTCTATCTCTTCTTTTGAACCATTAATATGAACGTGAAACATATTAGAAACAGGTTCCAAAGGCTTGGTCACTATTCCATGGCATTGATTATAGTATCCTGCAAGTTCTTTCGCTGCATGAAAATATTGTGCCATTTTACCAACATTTTGATCAAAGTAGTAATCCGCACTAAGAATATATGGATAAAGACTAATTAAATCACCGCCATGTCGCCGTTTCCATACTTTTGATTGGTCGGTAAAAGCTTGATCACCTGCAAGAATGGCTCCAGCAATTCCGCCAATTCCTTTGTAAAAAGACACATACACACTATCAAATAAAGCACAGACTTCCGCAGCTGTCTTTTCATAGTAAGGAAGAATTTCACAAAGTCGCGCTCCATCCAAATGCAACTTTATCCCTTTTTCACGACAATAGACTGAAATTGCTTCTAAGGTTTTATAATCTGGAAGTTGTCCGCCAATCTCCCTTTGTGGTAATTCCAACAATAAGCAGGAGATCTCCTCTTTTAATTCCATGACATCAACCAATTGGATCACACGATCATTATCTGCCAATAAGACTGTTTCTATATGATGCAATTCTTTCAGGCCATCTTCTTCATGAATCTCTAAATGACACAGCGGATGATATGCCACTTTTCTTATTCCTTTTTTATCACACCAAATTCTTAAGGCAATCTGCTGGGCCATCGTTCCACTCGGAAAAAAAACTGCCGCTTCCTTTCCTAAATATTTTGCCATTTTCAATTGGAAGTCTTCAATGATTTTTCCGTTCCCATAAATATCACTTTCCAATTGGCCATCGATGTCATTTAGTGCCGCTTTTAATGTTTGAATATCCCTAGGACCATACCCGGGGACCTTATATTTTGCTTGTTTATATGCATCCAATAAGAAATTTTCGCTCATTAACTTTGTCTCCCTTTTTATGGTTTAAAGGCACAAAAAAAGACTCCCAAAAGAGAGTCTTTTTATATTTAGGTTCAATTATGCTTTACGAACGTTAGTAGCTTGTGGTCCACGTTGACCTTGTTCTACTTCAAATGTAACTGCTTGACCTTCGTCTAAAGTTTTGAAACCTTCGCTTTGGATAGCTGAGAAGTGTACGAATACATCGTCTCCTGCTTCGCGTTCGATGAATCCGAAACCTTTTTCTGCATTAAACCATTTTACTTTACCTTGTTCCATTGTTGTTTCCTCCTCGTGTGCTTGGCACACATTGTGTTACTATCCTTGCTCAGTTCTTTAAGACAGAAAGTTTAGCACTTATTATCCTACAACTAACAAAAATAATTCTTCCTAAGTATAACAGGGAATTGCTAGAAATGCAAATAATTATTATAACAGAATTTTGTCTTTCAATTTTATGATAAACTTTCAGTTTTGTTTTTCACACGTAACGATGAAAAATTCTGCAGAACGACGATACCTCCGATTAGGATCATCGTAACCAAAACCGGTAGCAGCCAACCCAGTCCATTGTGATAAAAAGGCAACACGCGTCCATAAAAATTAACAATCTTCTCCAGCCATCCGAAATATTCGATTCCAAGCAGGTCGCAGAATGTTTTAAAGCCATCAATGATACTGATCATAAAGGTGACTATAATGACAGCTGCATAAACAATTCGTGAATGATTAAACAACTTCGACAAAAATGTCAGCAGCATTAAAGCAATCGCCAATGGATATAACAACATTAATACTGGAATGGAGAAATTAATGATATTCGATAAACCAAAGTTTGCAATTACAAATGAAACAAGTGAAAAAAACAACACCCAGATTTTGTAACTGACTTTAGGAAGCAGCGTATGGAAATATTCACCGCACGCTGTCATTAAGCCAATGCTCGTAGTCAGACATGCGAGCAGGATAATAACTGACAACATTACCGTTCCGAACGATCCAAAATAATAGGAAGATGCCTTCCCTAAGACGGGCCCCCCCGTATCAAAAAGTCCGAATGCACTTATGCTCGTCGCCCCTAGATAAGCAACACCAACATAAATGATTCCAAGAAAAATCGTTGCAATCAACCCAGATTTAGCTGAAGCTAAGAGGATTCCTCGAGTGGTGGTAACACCCATTGATCGAATCGAATTGATAACGATAATCCCAAACACCAGTGATGCAAGAGCATCCATCGTGTTATAACCTTCCATAAATCCTTTCATAAATGCGCCGTTAGCATAAGCAGCTTGTGGAGCTTCGATTGAACCAAGCGGTTTGACAATGACCATAACTAATAAGATGAAAATTAGTACAATGATCGCTGGAGAAAGAATTTTGCCGACCCGATCTACTAGCTTTGCCGGGTTTAATGAAAACCACAAGGTCACAATAAAAAAGAGTAAGGTGAATACGAACAAGCCAACATGGCCATAACTCTCGCTCACGAACGAGGCAATACCGATATCATAGGCAACAGCGCCCGTCCTTGGTGCGGCAAAAAATGGCCCAATCGTTAAATAAAGCAGGGAAGTAAAGATTACCCCATAGATTGGATGGACACGTCCTGCCAGTTCCTCTAAATTCTTGCTTCCTGAGAAACCCATTGCGAGAATCCCTAGAAAAGGCAGCCCAATTCCTGTAATTAAGAAACCAGTAATGGCCATCCATACGTTAGTACCTGCATTCTGACCAAGTGCCGCGGGAAAAATTAAATTTCCAGCCCCGAAAAATAAGGCAAATAACATAACTCCTATTACGAAATACCTTGAAAATGGTAATTTATTTTGCATATTTAGCTACTCCTACCTAAATGTTTCTTCCGTGTATATTCAATATAGTCCGAGAATTATATTACTATCCTTACAATATAATATCAACCTATTTTTGCGATTAATTAGATAATTTCGACAGGAATATAATGATGTTTTTATAACATTTTTCCTATCTTTTCATAATCTGCAAAAGATACCAATCTATTCCAATCAATCAGATAAATACTATTTCGATATAATTGATGCTTACAATCAGGATAACAAAAAGACCTTTATCCCACTTTCGGCAAAGGCCTTTTTGATATACCTCTAACATTTATAGAGTTTCTGTAATAAACTTATGAATCAATTTTTGTCCAGATTCATTTTCAGTATATAAAAATGATACTTGTTCGCCTTCCTTCAATAGCGGTAATTGTTTGATGGCCTCCTCAGTTAACTGAAAGGCTACCTTTTTGCCTTCGATATCGATTTCAATTGTGTGGGGATCCATTTGGCCAACGAGCACACCACTTCTTTGACTATACGAATTCTTAATAATTAGGTCAGTCACCACTTTAGCTTCTTCTTCTTTTGCCGTTAAGAACACCTCTATTTTATAGCGCCCATTAGGAAGATCTGAGATTGTAAATTCTTTAGTGATTTCTTGATTACTGCCTACCTCTAATGCCTTAATCGCTTGCGTTGACATGACTTCCTCCGAATATTGTTTGACTTTCTTCCCTTGTAAATCATAAACAATATAATCTGCCTCTAACCCGCTAGGAAACGTTAGCTTCTGGGACTTGTCTGAAAGATTTTTAACAGTATAACTAATAATCATTGATTTGTACTCAGGCTTTGTTTCAATCGTGGTATGAAATTTAGCAGCAATCTCATTCTGTTCTGGAACCTCAGTTTTGGTACCTTCAGCGCTCCCCTTTGGTGCAGACTCTGTTTCACACCCTGTTAAAAGGCCAATCACCAATGTTGAAATAAAATAGGTAACCATTTAATGTCTCTCATTTTTCCTCCCCTTTTCCAAAAGAGAATTTGTTGGTCTTAGACATATAGTCGCCGAAAAGAAGAACATAGTTACATCTTTTTTAAATAATTAATTTCAACAAAATCAACTAAAACAAAAAAAGTTGCCATAAATATAGGAAAACCTCCTACATGTACGGCAACTTTTTAGGATATTGTTTTATTTCGATTTCAATTCCTCTAATAAAGGAAAAAGTTCTTCCAAATGTTTAATCTCAAAAGTAGGAATAACTTCATTTCTAGCCTTATCATGTCGGTTAATCCAGACTGTTTTGATTCCTGCACGATTCGCTCCTAGAATATCGGTCATGAGATTATCCCCCACCATAATGACATCATCCTTATCAACCGACAATAACTCGAGTGCGTGTTCAAAAATGGTCGGGTCCGGTTTCCCTCTACCAAAATCCCCTGAAATAACAATGTGGTCAAAATATGGAACCAGCTCCGGCGTGATCTCCAATTTTGTTTTTTGAAGGTCAGGTGAACCGTTGGTTAACAATAGCAGTTGATAATTTCCTTTCAACCTATCTAGAATCTTAAAAGATTCCTCATATACAAATGGTAATTTCCTACGTTCCTGTGGAAAACGTTCCGCCAGCTCTAAACCAAAATCGTCATCGTCCACACCCAAAGCTTTCAAGCCGGCTGTCCAAGCATCTTTCCGGTAGACAGGCACCATTTCCTTCATCTTTCTAAAATCATCTTGATCATCTAAAAAGTTCCCCCATAGCCCTTCAAACGGATTGATGCCAATCATTTGAGTGAAAGGATAAAATTCATAGCCGGCATAAATGCTTCTCGCAGCTTCGCGAACGGCCTCTTCTAGTTGATCCACATTAACCCTATACCGCTCCTCTGCCACTTTACATGTAGCAACAAAAGCTTCCTTTACACTTTTTTGATCCCAAAGCAGTGTATCATCTAAATCAAAAAAAATCGCTTTAACCATCGTAATCTTCCCCTTGTCCAAGATATATTTTACTAGTTTACCATTTTACAAAATAAAAATATATGATTCTGAATTTTTTATTATTTTAAAAGGGAAGATTTCCGATTTTTAAGATGATAATGTTATTACATTGTTTTTGGATGTTAATTTGTGTAGCGCCGGGTCAACGGTAACATTATTTCCGACAACGATTAAATGTATGTCCGGATCCTTTGAGACAAGGATGACACCCTTCTTAATCACTGTATGGCTGCCGATGACAGCATTTTCAATCCAAGCATTCTCTTCAACAATGGTATTTGGCAGTATGACAGCATTCTTGATTCGCGCCCCCTTTCCAACCTTCACCCCGCTAAACACAACAGACTTTTCGACAGTGCCGTATATTTCACAGCCTTCGCTTAGTAAACTTTGCTGAGCCTTAGCGGATTGATCCAAATATAAAGGATCCTCATTATGTTCGACAGTATGGATTTTCCACTCCGGATTTTGCAGAAAAATGTTTGTCTCCTTTTTTAAAAGATCTAAATTAGCATCCCAAAAACTCCTGATCGTCCCAACATCTTTCCAATAGTTGTTGAAATAATAGGCATATAACCCTCGGCCATCACACAGCATTGAAGGAATGATATCCTTGCCAAAGTCTCGATTGGTAAATTCTTTTTGTTCCTCCTGCAGCAAGTACTCTTTTAACACTGGCCATTTGAAAATATAAATACCCATTGATGCTAAATTCGTCGTCGGATGTTCCGGTTTTTCTTCAAAATCGATAATTTTATAGCTTTCCTTTTCCATTTTTATGAGTCCAAAGCGGCTAGCGTCTTCCCACGGAACTTCAACGACAGCAATAGTACAATCCGCGTTCGTTTCAATATGTTGTTCAAGCATCAAAGAATAATCCATTTTATAGATTTGGTCTGCAGAAAGAATCAGAACATGCTCTGGCTTTTGCTGCTCGATGAATTCAATATTTTGAAAGACAGCATGAGAAGTCCCTTCATACCATTCTACTCCGGAGCTATTGCGTTGAAACGGCGGCAGAATCGTCAAGCCCCCGTATCGATTATATAAGTTCCAATAACTGCAATGGCCAAGATGAGAATGCAGCACATAGGGTCTGTATTGCGTTAAAATCCCTACAGTCTCTATTGCGGAATTCTTACAGTTACTCAAGGCAAAATCAATGATACGGTATTTCCCACCAAAGGGGACTGCTGGTTTAACTAGTGATTTTGTCAGTAGGTTTAACCTTGTACCCTTCCCGCCAGCCAATAACAAAGCAATCCATTTTTGTTTTTTCATTGTTACCCTCCTCTTAAATTGGTTTCTTAAATGTGCACATCTATAACATCTTCCTCTACTTTTATTATCTCCGTTTTCTTCCATTTTTCCGTTGAACCTGTTACAGCTTTGTGAAAGTGATCAGCTTTTTTATCGACACCAACAGTAAACAGAAGCTAATATCCGCTAAAATTGTCATAATTTTAAAAACTTGATTTTTTCCATAACAAAAAAACTGCCATTTCTTGACGATTACCTCGACATTGAAATGGCAGTCCTTTTAATACTTGCTCTTAATTTAAGATTCGTTTCTCTCCTTCAATTGCTTTGATCGGATCGATATTTTGAGTAAATTCAAGCGTGCCGATATAGTTTCCGTTCTCATCACGGACAGCAAAGTAGCGAATATAAACATATTTATCCTTGAACTTAATCCAAAAATCTTCACAGTCCTTTTTGCCAGACTTAAAGTCTGCCAACAACTCCTCTACAACATGGACACTTCTTGGCGGATGACAGTTTTGGACAGTTCTGCCAATGACCGCTTTGGTCCGAGCAAATATTCTTTCCTTCCCGTGTGAGAAATAACGGACCACATCATCCTGATCAATAAAAGTGATATCCACGGGTAAATGGTTTAATAACAGCTCCAGTTGCTTTAAGAAGAGAATCCCAGTTTCCATTTTAATATACCCTTCAGAGATTGCTTTTTCTTCTAAGGCCTTTCTCTCCGGCTTCCAAATCTCTGCAGAATCGATCAGGCAAAAACCAATTTCATCACTTTCATGGGCTATTTTTACCCATTCATCTTCCGTAAAATTATTTAAGGCCATCGGGAAAAGGATGTTCTCTTCCTTATAAATCATCCCTGTTACTTCTTGAATGACATAATTCAAAACGGCTATAACAGCTTCCTGATCGCCATGATAATTGGCAAGTTTCTGCCTGCTATCCTTTATCGCGTCCCGAATGAAATCATCTATTCTCCACATATTGGTGGTTGGACCGAAGATCCCGTACTTTTCTAAATATGGAAATATCAAATTCTCTTTACGGCTATAGTGCTTTTCAATATCCAGCAAAAGATTGATATCTTCCATTAGTTTATAGATATTCTCTGTAGAATCTTCTTTCATAAATTCCTCAAAATGGACCTGAAGCTTCCTAGTTAACAGATTATCGATTTCTTGATTCTCGAGCCTAAAAGTATGAACGGGATGCCCAGGCTGATCTTCGGGTCTTCCGTTTTGGTGTACATCTTCCTCAATCGCTCCTTGAAAAATAGACGAATGCTGATGATAGATATGTTGAAGTTCTTCCACAGAAATACTTCCCTCTTCGACAAAATCATGTTGAAGCTGTGTAATTTCATCAATGGTTACTTTTCCGATCAAGGCATCAAAGTGGGCTTTAACGTCGTCTAAGTTTCTGCCTCGATGAAGATCGACAAACAGTTGTTTTAATATACTTAAACGTTTTGTATTTGATTTAGTCAATTGTTCACGATTATTAATGATTTCACTCATAATAGGATTCTCCTTCACTGTGGCAAAATACTTTTGATATTTGTTCTCATTAGTAACTTACCACTTCCGAAAATCCTTGTTAGTGATTAACATCATTAGTAACTAGCAAATTGTGAAATCTTTAGGAACGAACCTTTGACAGCAAAATTATTTCGTGTTATATTTATTTCGAATTAAAGATAAATTAATTCAAGATAATATTCTTATATTTATAGAAGATACTAATTAAATATATGTTAATTAAAGGGCAATGGGAGGAACGACAATGAATGGATTAAAAGGTATACATCACGTAACCGCGATTACAAGCAGCGCGGAAAAAAACTATGAATTTTTCACTTATATCTTAGGGATGCGCTTGGTCAAGAAAACAGTTAACCAAGATGATATTCAAACCTATCACTTATTCTTCGCTGATGATGTCGGCAGCGCTGGGACCGATATGACCTTTTTCGATTTTCCTGGAATCCCAAAAGGAGTACATGGGACCAATGAAATTTCAAAAACCTCCTTCCGTGTCCCAAGTGATGCGGCGATCGATTATTGGGTGAAACGTTTGGATCGTTTAGAGGTAAAACATACAGGGATTAAAGAACAATTCGGTAAAAAAACCCTGTCGTTTGTGGATTTTGATGACCAGCATTATCAATTGATTTCAGATGAAAATAACCAAGGGGTTACAGCCGGAACCCCTTGGCAAAAAGGCCCCATTCCATTAGAGTATGCTATTACAGGATTAGGTCCGATATTTGTTCGTGTCGCAAATTTTGACTACTTTAAAGAAATGATGGAAAAAGTCCTTCTCTTTAAAGAAATAGCAAATGAAGGTTCGTTTCATTTATTTGAAGTAGGTGAAGGTGGAAATGGTGCACAAGTGGTTGTGGAGTATAATGCGATTCTTCCTCAAGCACGCCAAGGTTTCGGGACAGTCCATCATGCGGCCTTCCGTGTCGAAGATCGGTCTGTTCTCGAAGAATGGATTGGACATATGGAGAGCTTTGGTTTTCAAACGTCAGGGTTCGTCGATCGGTTCTTCTTCGGTTCCTTATATGCCAGAGTGGCACCACAAATACTATTTGAGTTTGCAACAGACGGTCCAGGATTTATGGGAGATGAGCCTTACGAAACACTAGGCGAAAAATTATCTTTACCGCCGTTCTTAGAATCGAAACGGGCACAAATCGAGAGTTTGGTTCGCCCAATTGATACCACCAGAAGTACAAAAGAATTCATTAAAGAATAATACAAAGAGCGAGGCCATGATAAATATAGAGTTAATAATTATACTAAAACTTAATAATGATCACCTGAAACAGCCTTTTTCTTAATGAAGAAGGCTGTTTTCTATTCCATCACTTTATAAAAATATAGAGCAAATACGATTACTAATATGAGAGGGGCTATATTTAAGTGCTGTTGTACGGGATGAGCAAGTTACTGCTGATTCATATGATCGCATGTTTTAAAATGAAACAGATTCGCGTTGTGAACAATCTCCGTAATATAGTTCATGGTAATCTTCACTGCCTCTTGAAACTCATAGCTTTTCCGATTATTAAGGATATTTGTAAACATCCCCTGCCATATTAAAATGGTTAATTCATTAATCGCATCAACGTTTTCCTTTTTAATATATCCCTCTCTCAGGGCAATTTCTAAAAAGGATCGCCCCCGTTTTGATACATTCCGTTCAAAAAGAATAATCTTTAACTCCTCAGGAATGTTAATCAAATCAGCAGGATAGATTTTATAATATTCCTCAAGCAGCTTCTCGGGTTGATCCCCTAAATCCATAATAAATACTGCATGAAAAATCTGTGGCTGTCTAAAGGAGTGAATACAAAAACATTCCCAAGCCAACAAGTACTTTTCAATGGGGTCTTTTCCTTTTTCAATATAAACAGCTACCTCATCTGTGTAGGATTTTAAGAATTTCATGGAAGCGAAAAAGATCAGATGGGAGATCTCAGAAAAATAGTTATAAATGGTTGCACTATTATAACCTGCTTTATCCGCCACTTTCCTGATTGTTACATTCTCTAAACCTTCTTCTTCGATAATTTCAGCTGTAGCGTCCACAAAGTATTTCCACATGCGGCTCAATTGTATTTTCTTTTTTTTCATTGCTTACTCCTTACATATTTTATATCAACATAAGTATTTCGGTCGTAGGCGAAGTAAAATCTAAAAAAGATGATAGAAAAATTATACCAAACTATTGCATTGAAAGCCGAAAAAAATCTGAATGGAACGGGTTCAAAATGAAAAACTGGCGGAAAACAAAGAGTTTATCGCCAGCTTCTTTTCATTTTATGGGCTCATTCTAACCAGCTTTCTTTTCTTTCATTTCTTTCCTCTGAAGGGCAATCTCGTGTCGTTTTTCTTTCGTTACTTTTTGCCAAATGACTGCGGTAATCAACCCAACGATCGTCAAGCCTAATAAAATGGCAAATAATACCTTATAGCCTGTTGTACCACCCCAGTGGTCCAAACAAGCCCCGGCAATGATTGGCATAAAGATTTCTCCGCTGTACCCGATGATCATTAATGGCATCGCGACAGTTCCTGTAGTTTCAACTGGATAGTCTCCTTCCACCAATATCGCGAAGTGCGTCGCCTGTAAGGCATACATGGATACATAAACAACGGCGATAAAGACTAACAGCATTAAGATCATAGAAGGCTTTCCAGGCAAAAGAATGAGAGCGGCTAAACCGGCTGCCAATAAACTATAGGCAATGATGACCATATTTGAAATCCCAATTCGGTCACCGATAATTCCAGAGGTGAAACTTCCGACTGGGCGGCAGTATTGTGAAAAGTAACCCAGTGCAGCGGCAATGATGGTGGAAGCACCAAAGGCTGCCGTTGCATATGGGGTAATATAATAGAAACTATTGATCATTGCATAAGAGGTCAAAATAAGAACGGCTGCCAGCCAGGTTGTTGGCATTTTTAGAATCTTCCAAAGTACATCCCAATTAAATTTTGTATGATCTTTTTCGTTCGCTTGAACACTGCTGTTGTTTTGTTCAGGATCCTTATATATGAACATAATGATCATCCCTAAAAGAATACAAAACACGGAATAGAAAATAATCACAGTGGACAATGCCAGCTTGTCACTCAGTTGCTTTGATACAAAGGCGAAGAGTCCTAATACCAAAGCAGATTCGACGACTTTGGCAGCACCGCGTCCGCCTTCAAAAAAGCCGAATGCTTTTCCTTGTTCATTTTCATTTGCTAATGACCGGACGGCTTTAATTAACGCTACCCAAAAGGTCATGATGGATGTTATTCCCCAAGCTCCATAGATTAAGAGCAATACAGAGTAAGGGGGATACAATAGTAATGTAAAGCCTAGAGCTCCTGTCACGATTAAGGAGAGCGTCAATAAGTGTTTCGTTTTCCAGCGATCTGCCACATACCCTGCAAAGATATAGGAAATCAAACAAGCAATTCCAAATACACTTCCGAGCGAACCCATTTGTGTATTGGTTAAGTGAAAGTCTTTTATAAATACATCATAATAATAATTCCGGAAATATGGCAATGTATAAATCATTTCACCTGCAATGATTAAAATGATTAAAGTAGGTATATTTTTCTTAAGTCTTCCTTCCATCTCTTATCCCCCAATCGCGGGATTTTTAAAGTCCCACGCGTTTAATTTTTTGGTCCCAATTCTTCTGAAATGCCGGTTCGTCGTTTTCTTTTACATCCATTTTGCCCACGATGATAAAGTTTTCACCATCAGAAGTTTGCGTAACGGTTATGTCAGCATCAATCCACCAGCCCTCGCGGCCAATTCTCATTTTTTGATAAATAGTATATTTTGCGGAAAGAGGATTAGCGTTAGATAATGTCAACTCCCGCTTCAAATTGTGTTCAACTGTCACATCAATTTCATCAAAGCGATAAACCCCTTCGCCAAATACCCCGCCGACACCATCCGTTATGCAAGTCCATGTATCGGTTACAAGATCGTATGAAATCGAACGATCGACTTTGCCCTCTGAAAGCAGGGTTATCGGAGTTAATGGCGCGCTTTGAGGACTCATATTTGGTCCTACTGTCCGGCTGCCGTTAAAGATTGGCAATGAAAACTTGGCGGTTTCCAGATTCAATGTAAGTGCGGCATCCTCCGGCATGGTCCAAAACATTGGCCAAAAAGTGGAGGCAATCGATAAACGCACCCGGTGTCCGGCTTTAAATTTATGTCCGCAGCAGTCGAGATTCACATAGGCATTTACTTTCTCACCAGCGGCCAGCAAGTCTACCCGATCATGTCCATTTAAATGCGTTAAATTCATTACACCATAGGAAACCCGGGTAACGGCTCCGTCTGGTGCCACATCTGATAACTGCGCAAAGAGCATTGCTTTAGGTTTGTCACTCGATAATTGTACTTCAAATCTTGGGTAGCCTATTATTTCTAATGGGTTTTCTAAATGATCACTTTCAAATACCATCGCCATTCCATCATCTAATCGCTGGTCTGACGGACTTTCCCCAAGTACTCCGGCACCCATCCATTCACCTGATAAAAGGCCGTGATTTAAAGGTGTTTTTAATAACACTTGTTCTTCTTTTCCATTTCTTTCTTCCAGCAATTTTCCATGAGTCAATTGATACGTTTTCGTGAGAACTTCAGTGGATGGCCATGAATCCAGTCCAACCCACTCTCCCTTACTAACCGGTTTAGTAGAAGAAGGAGGCATGCTTTCCTCAAGCCATACATCGATCATTGGTCCATCGATGCAATCGTTTTCAATTCCTTTTAGCCAATGATCCCACCATTTAACAGCCTCTTGTAAAAAGCCCATCGCCGGTCCCGGAACGCCATCCTGAGGATAAACATGTGCCCATGGTCCGATTATCCCTTTTCTAGGAACCGAAAGTCCTTTCATTAAACTGAATATGGTATTTGTATAAGAATCTTCCCAGCCATCGATGGCAAGAACGGGCACTTCAATGTCATCGTAGTTTTCACAAACTGAACCATGCTTCCAATAGGCATCTCTCGTTTGGTGCTCCATCCACTGCGCCATCCATAACGGCATATTTTCTAGTCGTTCCAGCCAATTTTCCCGCCAGCTATCGCCAACAATATGAGGATCGAGCGGACGCACCTGATAGGCCAGCATAATGTTTCCCCACCAGAAATTATCGTTTAACAGGCAGCCGCCTTTATAGTGAATATCATTGTTATAGCGGTCATCGGTAAATCCAAGGGTAATAATAGCTTTTAAATTTTTGGGTCTTCTAGCTGCGACTTGAAGGGAATTAAAGCCTCCCCAAGATTTACCCATCATCCCGATGTTTCCATCACACCAAGGTTGATTTGAAATCCATTCTATTACTTCCAGGGCATCATCTTGTTCTTGCTTTAAGTATTCATCCATTAGCAGACCATCGGATTCCCCCGAACCTCTCATATCCACTCTGACTGCTGCATAACCATGTCCCGCAAAATAACCATGCATCGGTTCATCTCTTGCCCTTGTACCGTCTGTTTTTCGGTAAGGAATGTACTCTAAAATGGCCGGTACTTTTTCACCTTCCGGAACTTCAGGCATCCAGATCCGACTGGAAAGTCTCGTTCCGTCTTTTAAAACAATCCAAGTGTTTTCAATCGTTTGATACGCATAAGGAAAATTGGTGATAATTTCTCTTTCTTTGCATTCTGTTGACATTTTAACATCCCTTTCTTCCTCTTCCGCCGTAATGAGGTTAACATAACAAGTATCACTTTAAAGTGCCTTCCAAAACTTTAATCGTAGTTAAAAAAATAATCAAAACCATTTTATAATCATGATTATAAAAATTAATATGATTAGTATAGCACCTGAAAATATGTTGTACAACTCAAAATTTTCAAAAAAATCAATTTTACTTTGGAATACAGGGGGTATGACCCCCGGCCGCCATGGATACCACCAGAAGTACCAAAGAATTCATTAAAGAATAAAAAAAAGAGCGAGGCTATAGCCTCGCTCTTTACTCCATAAATGAACCATCCATGATTCGCTTATATGTCACCAGGAGTTCAAATCCTTACAAATTCTTTTTCAAGCACCTTTTCGACTGTCACATATTTATATCCAATGTCTTTCGCAACTGCTTCATAAGTAATTTCGCCTTTAGCAACATTTACCCCATGTTTTAATGGTTTGTTTTCTAGGATTGCTTTGTAAACTCCCTTATTGGCTATTTGTAAGGCAAATGGTATGGTTACGTTTGTTAAAGCAATCGTAGAGGTTCGTGGAACCGCACCAGGCATATTAGCAACCGCGTAATGAATGACCCCGTACTTTTCATAGGTTGGGTGATCATGTGTGGTAATATGATCAATCGTCTCAACGACTCCACCTTGGTCAATGGCCACGTCAACAATAACGGAACCTGGCTTCATCGTTTTAACCATTTCTTCTGTGACGAGTTTAGGAGCTTTTGCACCAGGAATTAAGACGGCACCGACTAAAAGATCGGCCTCACGGACAGCCTCAGCAATGTTAAAAGAATTAGACATTAACGTCTTAATTTGGTTGCCAAAAATATCGTCCAATTGCCTCAATCGGTCTGCACTGAGATCGATAATGGTTACATCAGCTCCTAAGCCAATAGCCATTTTCGCTGCGTTGGTCCCAACGATACCTCCCCCAATTATAGTCACCTTCCCTCGGCTCACACCAGGTACACCGGCAAGAAGTATTCCTTTCCCGCCATTCGATTTTTGTAAAAATTGAGCCCCTATTTGAGCTGCCATTCTGCCAGCCACTTCGCTCATCGGTGTCAGAAGCGGGAGGTTACGGTTAGCGTAAACGGTTTCATAAGCAATTGCTAGCACACCTTTTTCTTTTAGCGCCTTCGTTAAAGAAGGCTCTGCTGCTAAATGTAAATAAGTAAATAAAATTAAGTCCTCTCGGAAGTAGCCATACTCGCTTGGCAGAGGTTCCTTCACTTTCATAATCATCTCTGATCTTGCCCAAACGTCTGCTGCTTTATCAACAATCTCAGCTCCAGTATGGAGGAAATCTTCATCCCTAAAACCACTGCCACTACCGGCATCCTTCTCTACCAGAACCTTATGGCCGGCATTTACGAACGACACAACCCCGGCCGGTGTTATCGCTACGCGGTTTTCATTATTCTTAATTTCCTTGGGCACACCAATAATCAAACGTAACATCCTCCTCAAACAACCTAAAATTTATTTTAAACAGGTAACTTTTGGTGGTGCCTGACACCATTAAACACATTATCCTATTTCAAAGGAGTCAATAATTCCAACAACGGCTGCGTCAATCGGTGCGTTTTTTTCACCCATGATTCTTTGTGCTGGTGAACCTTGTGTAATAATGACGAATTCTCCCGTCCCGGCCCCTATTTGGTCCATCGCAATAATTGCATTTCCAACTGGCTGTTTCTGTTCATTCATCGGCTGGACAAAAAGAAGTTTTAAATTTTCCATTCCTTTTTCCTTTTGAATGGCCCAGACACTTCCCACTACTTTCGCTAAAAGCATTCTTAATCATCCTTTTCCAATATAGCTTACAGTCAATTTTTTCTCCTTTAACAGATCTTTAGCCAAAGGAGAAATAATTGCGCCTTTAGGAAGATAAATAGTATCTTTCGGGAAATGGGATTGTGCTAGAATCCAATCCGGAGTAAGAAGTTTTTTTATAAATGTCAGTTGGTTTTCTGATGACGAAACAGAAGGATTACCCGATAATCCCTTTACCTGCTCCTGCTTTTCTGCAAGCTTGTTGCTGAACTTCCGAATAATAGTATCCGCCAAATCCATTTGTGGTTTAAACTCTATGCCTAAATCTGTCATTTGCTTAACATACTCTCCGAATCGCTTCCGATATGGAGCAGGTAATTCAAGTACTTTCAAACAACGTCTGTCGGAACGCTTGATTCCGGATGTATCAGCGCCGACCAGAATGAACTTTTGAAGCATGATGGCAGAGAAAATAGTCTCCGCTTTAATCGTTCCCTTTAAACCAGCCGCCACACGTGCAGCATTATCTAAGTCAATTTCTGGAATGATAATGCCATCATACTCTTTCGGAAGTTCAATGGCTGCTGGTGAGAACTCGTCAGATGCAATGATACGAGTCGAACCACTTGATTCCACTTTTTGCATCCCGAGCCATGATGATGTTTCACCATCCAAAAATAACAAATCATAGGCAATATTAGCATTCTTTAATTTAATCAACTGATCAGAAAATGGTTCGTGTGCTGAACTATCACAAAAAATAAATAAAACCTTGGCAAGCTTCTCCCTTTCCTTCTCAACCTTCATCGATTGTATGACTTCAAGGACAACCGACTCAATCATCGTTCGAATTTCTATTCTACTCACCCCCCGTTACAGGAAAAAACATCCCATTTTTTCCGACTATTTTCACTTGATCACCTGTTTTTAGGCTCGCGGCATTCCCTTCATCAAGGTCGACATGGAAATCCAATCGATAGTTGGGATTTACACGAACTACTACATCTGTAAAAATAATCGGCCGATCACCTAAGGTTTGAATTATAAGCTGATCCCCTTGCTGCAAATGGTGCCTATCGGCATCTTCAACAGACATATGGACATGACGCTTTGCGACAATCACCCCTTTTTGAAGGGAAATACACCCTTTGGGTCCAATCAACGTGAGGCCAGGGGTGCCTTCCAAAGAACCAGATAATCGAACAGGAGGATGGATCCCTAATTGAAATCCATCCGTAATCGAAATTTCGACTTGGGTTTCCCCTCTGGCCGGACCAAGGATTCTTACATTTTGGATAACCCCTTTTGGTCCCATCAAGGTAATCTGTTCATTAGCCGAAAATTGTCCTGGCTGCGATAACTCCCTGTATGGCGTTAGCGAAAACCCGCTGCCAAAAAGTATTTCCACATCCTCTGGTGCTAAATGAATATGCCGATTCGAAACTCCAGCAGGGATCATGAAGCTTGTTTGATGTTCATTTGGCGGTAGTACAGATTTCAAAAGGCGTTGATTCTTAATTGTAATGCGACGGTCTCGCAAGAAGTCAACTGCAGCCGGAGTAAGCTTATCGTCCTCTCTAATAATGAAAGGATTAGGAATCCCTCTTTTCAACATGGATCGTAATTTGGATTCCGTAATTAGATTCATGGTTTATCCTTCTAATTTCGGAAGAATGAGCTCAATATCAGAGTGTGGGCGTGGGATAACATGAACAGAAACCAACTCGCCGACCTTTTCTGCAGCTGAAGCGCCCGCGTCTACAGATGCTTTCACCGCTCCAACATCTCCGCGTACCATAACCGTTACGAGCCCGCCGCCTACATGGATTTTTCCTATTAAACGTACATTTGCCGCCTTAGCCATGGCATCTGCCGCCTCGACTGCACCCACTAATCCTTTTGTTTCAACCATTCCTAATGCTTCTCCACTCATTGTTTATTCCTCCTCATTTAAAATTTAATTCTTTTAAAATACTTTTCACGATTTCCATTACCTCAGCCCTTGAAATGTTATCATCACTGTTTGAAACAGGTTGATAAGGGTTTGTATCATGCAGGGGTGTTTCATTTTTCATCTCACGAATACCAAATGCAATTCGTTTTATATTTAACAAATGCTCTGGCCCAATATTGTCAGAGGATATATTGTTTCCATAAGTCCCGCAGCCAAGTGTCATCGAGGGGGCTATACCTGTTGTTGCCCCAATCCCGCCAAAGGTTGTTCCGGAATTAACAACGACTCGGGAAGCTTTTTGCTCAAGCCCAAAGCTTTCGATGATTTTTTTGTCCTCACAATGAATACCAATCGTATGACCCAGGCCACCAAGCTCAAGCAGTTCATTACATACCCTGCTAGCCTCCTGGCAATTTTCAACGGTATAAAAAGCGAGTATAGGAGACAATTTTTCAAGTGAGAATGGGTATACCTTGCCAATGTTTGTTTCTTCAGCAACTAGTAATCTAGTAGTATCTGAAATTGATATTCCCGCTAATTGTGCCAAAGCCTGAGGAGATCTACCTACGATATCAGGATTTAAGCTTCCATTTCGTAAAATAATCTGCTCAATTCTTTTTTTCTCATAATCATCGAGGAAATAAGCCCCTGCAAGTTCGAGTTCACTTTTCACTTTTCGTTTGATCGCCTTCTCCACAACAAGCGCCTGCTCGGATGCACAAATTGTCCCATAGTCAAATGCTTTGCTTTGGACAATTTGTCGTGCCGCCTTCCCGATATTGGCACTAGAGTGAATATATACAGGAACATTACCAGGACCTACCCCATATGCAGGCTTCCCAGAACTATAGGCCGCCCTAACCATCCCTGGACCCCCAGTAGCCAAAATCAAATTGGTGATTTTGTGGTTCATTAATTCCTGTGCTGATGCAAGCGTCGGCTTGGTAATGCAGGAGATAACCCCCTCCGGTGCACCAGCCCTTTTAGCGGCTTCCTCCAATACCTTCACAGCCTCATTTGTACACTTCGCAGCGGAAGGATGAGGGCTAAATACAATGGCATTTCTCGTCTTGATGGCAATCAGCGCTTTAAAAATAACTGTTGATGTAGGATTGGTGGACGGGATAATTCCAGCAATGACTCCAACAGGCTCAGCCACTTCCCAAACCTTATTTTCCTCATGACGTGAGATGATTCCTACTGTCTTTTTATCCTTAATCATTTCGTATACATTTTGGGCAGAAAAAAGATTTTTGGTCGTCTTATCTTCTGTTTTGCCATACCCTGTTTCGTCTACAGCCATTGCAGCAAGCTTGCCTGCTTCTCTCATTGCAGCTTGAGCCATACTGTGAACGATTTGATCGACCTGGTCCTGAGTCATGTTCCCGATTACTTTTTGTGCTAGTATTGCCTGTTCAAGATTTCGTCTCACCTCTTGAGTAGATTCAATATCGGTATCCAGGTACATCATTTATCGCCACCTTTCCCAGCTTGGAACTTGTAAATATTTTTTAATAGTTCTTCCCTTTTCGTTTTTGTAATTGCTTCAGGGGACAAAGAGAAACCATCAAAGGAATTGGCAAGTTCCCTCAGCTCCTGTAAAGATTTTTTATTTAAATCATTCGGTATGTCCTGTACTTCCCTATTAGCTCTTGTTTCTGAATAAACATTTGACTTTTCAGACTCCTTTGGAAAAAGCATTTGAATAACATGTTCGTCAGGTCTTGCAATAACGTGCGCATGACGAAATTGACCAACATGATTGGCAGCTTCTTTTCCCACGTCAACAGCAGATTGAACGGAGGCAACGTCGCCAATGATATAAATGGTAACAATTCCTGAGTCCGCCTTTTGAAACGTAGTAACTTTTACATCGGCCGCTTTTGCTGCAGCATCTGCAGCCGCAACCATTGCTGGAAAACCAATCGTCTCGACCATTCCCAACGCATAGGTAAGTTTTCCCAACTAATTTCACCTCTTCACCTCTCGGCAGCTTAATCCTTTATATATAAGTATGGTTAATCCCCATTAGCTAAACGAAGATTAATTTTCGGAATCAGTTTATCTAATTCTCCAATACTATTAATAATATAATGGGCACCAGCATCAATATATCTTTTCCTTACGGCCTCTAATTTCTCTTCCAAAATATCAGGATCCATCTCATTTACTTCAGCTTCTTTTAGCCCTAGTTCACTGCTGCCCAGCAAGATCCCAACACTCCAAGCACCTGCATTTACTCCCTCTTTAATATCGCTGGTTGTATCACCAACCTTGATAATATGCTTCATCGGATAAACCCCTAAGGTCATCGCGTTTTGGTAACACATCCATGGAAATGGCCGGCCGGCGGGAACATCGTTTGGAGTAAACATTGAATCGGGAGCGTAGCCTTTCTTTTTAGCTTCCGGAGCAACCACCGCCATCATTTCCGATGTATAACCAGTAGTTGAGCCAATTTTGATTCCTTGCCTTCTTAACCTTTCAACCAATTCAATCGCACCAGGAATAGGGGTACAATAATTAGGAAGAATGGAAAATAGCAGCGGTTCAAAGTCAGCATATAAATCATCAATGTCCTTCTTTTCTGGCAGTCCGCCAAATTTTCCCTTCCATAATTGTGCAATCCGGTCCATGCTGCACATCTCATGAATATGATCCCACTTTAAAAGACCCATCGGAGCCCGTGCTTCCTCATCTAAAACATCAATTCCTCTTTTTCTAAAAATTTCTTTAAATACGTCTAAGGGCGCAAAGCAGCCGTAGTCCACAGTCGTGCCGGCCCAGTCAAAAATGACAGCTTCAATCTGGGGAGATTGATTTCCCAAAACACGAACCTCCTTTATCAACAAATAATTTAACAGCATCAATGCTGCTTCCTATTTTATTAGCTGGGTGATTTATTTTAGGGCAGATATTTTAATTGATTTCCTTATAAAAATATCTGCCTTAACCTACATGTTAATAGTATCTCTAGGAAAAGTAGTTAGGCCGTAACAGATGTCTCCTCTCCCACTGTCTCATCCACCACTGCAATTTCTTCGTGAATGTTGATTCCTCTTTTCTTCAGTGCTTCAAAAATCATCGTTGGTTCAAATGCCTCCTCTGGAATTAGTACCCCGGTTTTTTCAACTAACCCTTTGGCAAGAATTTCTGTTGCAATGGCCATTGGAATACCAACATTTCTTGTGTAGGCCCTTAATTTTTCCCAGCCCTTAACCGATCCATCACTTGCAGGATGAGTGTGATAGAGGACATGACGTTTTTTGATACCGTCTTTTTTCCCTACAACTTCTATATGAAGAGAATATCCGTATAGCGCTGTTTCTTGACCCTCTTTCGATTGAAGTAGATACTCACCAATTACATCCATAACCCCAACTTCTGCACCATTTACAGTAATTTTTGGGTTACGCATGATCCCATAATCATAAAGTGCGCGCACTAACTGCATGTTTTGCTGCGGCCACGTTCCTCTCACTTCGATTAACTGGACGTTCTTTTTTGAAAGTGCTACAGCAAGGGTACGTGTTTCTGAATGTGGAATAATATATTGAACAGTTTCGCCATATGGTTCAGGGAGTTGAATTTTTCTAGGTCTTGCAAATGGGGGAACCTGCACAAATTCTCCTTTTTCAAACACAATTCGGCCTGGGAGATCTGGGTCGTATTCATAGGTAGTGGTTTCTGTGATTGATTTTGAAAAAGCAATCGGGCGGAACGATCCATGGCTGACTCTTACCGTATCTACTTCATCTAATTGATTTGCTGCATGCATCGCCATCATTTGGGTGACACCAGGTGTCATCCCAAAGCCAGGAACTGCTGTTTTCTTATTTTTTTTGAAGATTTCAGAATATTCATCTTCAGCTCCAAATCCATTTAAATTAATTCCATGGCAGCCCGCTTCAGCAATACATGCTGTTGAACGTCCATTTAAAGTGATTGTGGTGCCATCCATGACAATATCGTAGCCTTTCATCTGCTGGACAGTTTCATCATGGTTAAAAACATTAACCTTTACAAAATTAACACGGGGATCATTGAGCTCTTTGACTAATTCCTGGCCAATTTCCTCATTGAAATCACCTATAGTAATGACGTCAAAATCAGAATGCTCAACAAGATCTAAAACCGCTTCTCTGCAAATTCTTCCAGCTCCACCTAAACAAAAGACCTTCATGTAATCCCCCTTAATATTAAAAATATTCACTCAATTATTGAGTTGAGTTAATTATAACACACGGAAATTGGTTTGTCTTGGTTTTAGTTGGTTTTAATTAAAACTTTTTTAATTTTTATATTAACTTATCAATATTACCAAGCAATTCAAATGAAACAAATGCAAAAAAACCGCCAGGCTCCAATATTTTAGAACCAGACGGTTTTATAATTTATTATTTATCCAGAATTTCTCTGCAATTCACGTTTCTCCTCTTGTATTTCTTGCTTTTCCAAAGCCTCTATATGTCTAATTTCAATGATATGGCTAATTTTTGCTAAAATAAAAGTAAGTAAAACGGAGGCCAAAACAATTCCATAAAAACCTGCCCCAATGCCAATACCAACTCCACCAGCAAAAAATATCATCGCTGCTGATGTTAACCCTTTTACTTGCAGCCCGTCTTTTAAAATAAGACCAGCTCCTAAAAAACCGAGACCAGAAACTATTTGCGCAGTAAGCCGCATTGGATCCATTCGATTATTGATATTTGAACTGCCAAAAAACTCTGCACTATAGATAGAAACAATTGTAATTAACGTACATGAAACAGAAACATAGGTGAACGTTTTCAAACCAGCCGGCTTATTTTTTGCACTTCTATCCCAGCCAATAACCATCCCGAGCAGAGCACTGATAACGAGCCGCATATAAACCTCTAAATTTTTCAAAAAATGTTCCTCGTAAAAGACTCCCAAATGATCCATTTCTGAAACCTCCTTTACAGGCAATCCGCTTTGCCTATAGTTCGGAGAGTCTATAGGATTACTTATTTTTCTTCCTCTTCTGCGACAAGCCATTTTACATGATTATCCTTTAATATATGTTCCCAATCCTCCGGATGTGGTTTATCAGAAACCACCATATGAATGTCCTTAAAGTCAGCCATTTTATAATTCGTCCGTTTACCAACCTTGGAATAGTCAATTAACAGGATAGATTTACCCGAATGCTCTATTAGTTTTTTTGTTACCTGCCCTTTTGAATAGTCGTAACCCGTAATTCCATAATCCTTCGATAGCCCATCCGCAGAAATAAAATATTTATCAACATAGATATTGTCGAGCATCTCCATGGTAAAGCCGCCTGTCACCCGGTGATGATTTGTATTAATTTCGCCGCCCAAGACAATAATTTTCCCAGAAAAAATATTTTGCTGGCTAAGTTCTATCAACACGGAAAGGGCATTAATGGATGTTGTAAAAATGGTCAAATTCCGCTTTTTTTGTAAACTTTTAGCTAAATGTAATGGTGTGCTGCCGTCATCAATCGCGATGACATCATTGTCATTGATTAAATTAGCTGCCATTTCCCCTATTCTTCTCTTTTCATCAGAATGGATAATCTCCCTTTCGATTGTGGGAGGCTCCTCGTTAAAAAATGAAACATTAATCGCGCCGCCATAAACCTTTATTAATTTTTCCTCTTGATGTAATTCATCTAAATATTTTCGAATAGTTTCTGTTGATACTTTTAGATTCTCGGCAAGGTCACTTACTTTAACCTTGCCGCTGATTTCTAAGAGATCAAGTATTTTCTTTTTTCTTTCTTCTCCCGCTAATGACAAGACTTTCACCCCGTGATAAATATTTCCATTATTATTTTATTATACTACTTGAAAAGGAAAGTATCATTATAAACGGCAATCATTCCCTTTATTAATGCTTCATGGTAGTATTCAAAAAAATAATAGAAGGTTCAAGAAGCCTGCGAGAGTATCCTTATTTTTCAAGAACAGCATCTAGCCAATATCTGCTCTCTTGAATGGCCTTTAACAAGGATTCAACATCATGCTGATGAACATTTCCAATATTACCAATTCTGAATGTATCTAAATCTGATACTTTGCCTGGGTAAATGACGAAGCCTTTTTCCTTTAGTTTATGGTAAAAGGTTGAAAATTCGAAACTTTCAGAATTAGGATAGTAGAATGATGTGATAATAGGCGACTGCATCTCTACTGACAGAATCGGTTCGAAATCAAGCAGCCTCATGCCTTCTGATAAGACCTTTTGGTTATTTTTATATCTCGCCGCACGTTTTTGGATCCCACCTTCTTCTTCAAGCTCCATTAAAGCCTGAGCAAAGGCACGGACGACATGAGTTGGAGAAGTAAACCTCCACTTGCCATTTTGCTCCTCCATTGTTTTCCATTGATCGTATAAATCAAGCGAAACCGATCTTGCATTATGTTTGCATTTCTCAAACTCTTCTGTTTTCACAACCGCAAAGCCAAACCCGGGAACACCTTCAATACATTTATTGGCACTGCTAATAAGGTAATCAATTTGAAGTGCATCAATATCCATTTCAACCCCGCCGAAGCTGCTCATCGCATCAACGATAAAAACACGATTATACCTCTTAACAATCTCGCTCACTTTATCAATGGGATTCAGCATACCCGTGGTTGTTTCACAGTGAACAATGGCCACATGGGTGATCTCAGGGTCATTTTCTAACTGAGTGGTTAGCCTATTTAAATCGATGGCCTCAACTTCCCCGCTTGTTAAAACCACTGTATTAATTCCTAGGGTTTTGGAGATTTTTGCAATTCGATGCCCATAGACTCCGTTTGCCACAACTAATAGTTTTCCATCCCTTGGAAGAGCCGTACCAATAACAGACTCCACACTAAAGGTTCCACTTCCTTGCATTAACACGGCTGAGTACTTATCGACAGCCTTTGTGGCATTACTAACAAGCTTTTGCCGTACTCCTTGAACAATATTATTATAATCGTCATCCCAGGTGCACCAATCCTTCATCATTGCTAGTTTGACAGTGTCCGTTGTCGTTAAAGGCCCTGGTGTCAGTAAAAGATATGGGTTGTTTGTAATATCCTTCATATTCATTCTACAAGTCTCCTTTTGAAAAGCATTTTTTAAATGACAGTGTAAATCAAATTTGTTCTCTTTTGTTCAAATGTTTTTTTCACTTTATTTATCAAGCATGTTAAGTAATGCTGGATTAAGACGTTTTTTCATCCCACTTTTTTCTTCATCACTCATCGTTTTAATAAGGCTCACACAAATAAGTGACATAACTCCAAGGAGCATGAGGTAAATCGCTGCTGGCAGCCAGGAACCATGGAATGCAGCAACTAACGATGTAGCAATTAGAGGGGCAGTACCACCGAAAATGGCAGCACCCAGCTGGTACCCAACTGAAATACCAGTATAGCGAACTTCTGCACTAAACATTTCCGAGAACATTGTACCCAATACGGATGTTATAACAGACCAAAGTCCATATCCAATCATAACGGCAAGGGTTAATAAGAGGATTGATCTTTTTGAAAGTAGGTAGAAATAAGGCATGGAGAACAAGATAACTCCAACAGTTCCTGAAACAAATACCTTTTTCCTTCCAATATGATCTGATAATTTACCCATTAAAGGTATCATCACAAGGGAAATCAGTGTTCCAATCGTAATAGCATTTAACACAGGAGCCTCTGGCATTTTCAGTGTATTCGTTGCGTAAGAAATCCCAAAGGTTGCAAAGATATAGAATGGTGCCGTCTCAATCGCCTTTGCTCCTGTTGTTAAAATGATTTCTTTCCAATGGTATTTAAACGTATCCACAATTGGTAGTTTTGACACGACACCTTCATCTTTTGCCTTTTGAAAATCTGGTGTTTCTTCTAATCCGTTTCGAATCCATAACCCTAAGAAAACAAGAATTAAGCTCCCGATAAAAGGTAGTCTCCAGCCCCAAGCAAGGAACTGTTCATCTGGCAATAATCTTAATAGTCCTATTGTGGCAGTAGCTAATATCATTCCAACTGCCGCTCCCATCATCGGGATACTTCCCGCAAATCCGCGTTTCTTTTTTTCCGAGTATTCAACAGCAAGTAGCACTGCGCCTCCCCATTCGCCGCCAACAGCTATCCCTTGAATCAACCTTAACACAACAAGCAGGATAGGAGCCCATACGCCAATACTCGCGTATACCGGTAATACACCAATAAGGGCTGTACTCACTCCCATGATTCCAAGCGTAAACACCAAGGACTTTTTCCTGCCAAACTTATCTCCAAAATGGCTGAAGATCACACCGCCCAGCGGCCGGAAGAAATAAGGAATTCCAAATGATGCCAAGGCTATTAGGAGTCCTACCTTTGGATCAAAATTCGGGAAGAATAGTTTGTTAAATACAAGTGCAGCAACAGTTCCATATAAAAGGTAATCATAATATTCAATTGAACTACCAATCAAGCTTGCAACTAATGCTTTCACCCTCACCTTCTTTGATTTAACATCTGCTGACATTTCAAACCTCCTTTTTTAATACTACTTGTGTCTGGAAGCGCTTACCCAAATAATCTTGTAATAAGAGTACCATGTTTTCTGACAATTGTGAATAGTTTTTCGTTTATTTTTTTTATTTACTTGGTACTTTTGTTATTTTTAATTGGTTTTACTTTGTTTTCTATTTTTAAAAAGGTGTCAGGCACCATCCAAGGGATGGTGCCTGACACCTTTAACTGAATTTGATGATCACCACGCCTAGGACAATGGTGATAATAGAAACCCACTTCATAACGGTTACTTTCTCTTTTAACCAGATGATTCCGATAATAGCTGCAAATACAATGCTAATTTCACGAACGGCGGCAACATAAGTTACAGGTGTGGTTTCCATAGCATACACGGCTAATGCGTTGGAAATAAAGACGAAAAGCCCGCCTATTACTAAATAAAGAGGGTATTTTTTTATCAAAAAAAGATAGGAGACTCCAAGTTTAGTAATCTTATCAACCATCAATTTACCGATAAACATCCCAATAAACACAAAGTACTTGAATAATAAGCCTGACATTAATGCGGCTCCCATGCCATCTAGGACACTACTTAATGCCGAAAAAGAACCCGCTAGAAAAACCCATTTTAAATTTACTAAATTCCCTTTTGCCTTTCCTAGAAAGCCCTTAAGGGAAATGGTGCTTTGATTGATAAACAAAATTCCAATTATAATCATCAGTATCCCAACACCCCCGGAAAACGTAATCGTGAGGCCGAAAAATAGAATACTAAGGATGGTTGTTACCACTGGTGCAGTACCTCTTAATATTGGGTAGGCATGACTAAGAGGTACTGAAAAATAGGCCTTGCCAAGGGCAAAGAAATACAAAGTTTCAGAAATGGTGCTTAATAAAGCCCATTTAACCGCTTTTACGGGAAAATGTCCTGATTGGAAAAGGTAAATAGCCAGTGGAATATAAAGAATGACAGAGGCACCCAATATTAAGGTGAAAAACGCTTCCCGTTCCTCCACTTTCTTTCCTAAGGCGTTCCAAATGGCGTGACATACAGCTGCGAACAAAATAATTAATAGAATGGTATTGGACACGAAGGTTTTCTCCTCATCCTTGTTTTATTAACTCGTTTTATTCCACTTTGCAAAAGAAACCATCGACGACACTAATGGACATCGATGGCTCAGTTTTTTCTTAACTAATTATAAAAATTTATCGTTGCTGCCACGCTTGAGTGCGTTTTCTAATCTTTTTCGTTACAAATTCATACAGAAAACGAACAAGGACATTTGTAAGAACAATGATAAAAGACATAGCTGCAGCGGGTGCGGTATCCCCCGCATCGGTCATATTTACAATCGAAATGGAGGCGAGCTTCGTATCTGCCGTATAAAGAAAAATGACGGCAGAAATCGTTGTCATTGAATTAACAAAAAGGTAGATTCCCATCTCCAATATGGCTGGAAGCGACATAGGTACCGAAACACTTAAAAAAGTTTTATAAAAAGGAATATTCATTGATTCGGAAACCGGCTCAAATTCTTTATCGAGCTTTTTCAATGCCGTCGTTGCCGTAATCAGGTTGACTGAGTAAAAATGTACAATATTCGCTATGATGATAATCATAAACGTCCCATACAAGAAATGAAACGGATTCGCAATCGTAGCATCAGTAAATGGAATATGAAAGTCTGGTTTATTAAAGAAAAAGATATAGGCTAGCCCAATGACCAACCCAGGCAATGCAAGCGGCAGAATCGACAAAAAGTAACTCAGTTGCCTCGTTATTTTCATAAACCGAGATTTTTCAATTAAATAAGCACCAAAAAAGATCATCACTGTTCCTAACACGGCTGTAACAAACGATACAAGAAGGCTGTTAAAAAAAGGCTCAAGTCCATTCCCCGCAACATTTTTGAAGGTCAAATGATCAAGAGTTAGCGAAAAGTTATACGGCCAGTTTTTAACAAATGCCGCTGCCATGACAGCGCCAATCAATGATAAAACACCAGCAGTAATGATTAAGCAATAAACAAAATAAAATCTGTCACGGATTGGACTTTTCTTGATTTTATAGTTTACCGATTTTGAAGAGAAAGATGAGCTTTGTCTCCTTTGTATGATCCGGTCGACAATAAAAGCGATCAGCGCAGGAATGACTAGAATAATTCCGACCGTTGAACCCATGCTCAAATTTTGCTGACCAACTACCTGTTTATAAATATCTGTTGCCAGTACATTGTATTGTCCCCCGACTACCTTAGGTGCCCCAAAGTCAGTGAAACTTAAAATAAATGAAACAAAAAAAGCACTAACTAAGCCGTACTTAAGACTTGGTATCGTAACGGTAAAAAACTTCTTCATCTTACCTGCTCCAAGTGTTTCTGCTGCTTCATAAAGCCTGTAATCCGTTACAGCTATTGCTACCATGAGAATTAAAAAAGCTTGGGGAAACGTATAGATTACCTCAGAGATGACGATACCTACCGGGCCATACAAGTGAATATCTATTGCTAAATTGAGTCCGGTCAACTTTTCTAAAACACCAAAGAATCCGGTTGTAATTGCACCTTTGTTACCAAACAAATAAATCAGCGCAATCCCGTGCATCATCGTCGGAGCAAACAATGGAAGGAAAGCAATATATTTAAAAAAGGATTTCCCGCGGATATTGGTTCTCGTTAAGGCATAGGCGTAGAAAAAGGCAAGTACAACAGATATGACTCCTGTCAAGACGGAAATAGATAAAGTGTTATACATTGATTGGACAAGTGATGGTGTATTAAAATATTGGATAAAATTTGTTAGCCCGACAAATTCTCCATTTTTTTGGAGAGATACCAATAAGAGCTGGTATAACGGAAGGACAATTCCAATGATGAGTCCCAGAAGTACCAAGACAATTAAGCCTTTGTGAAACCATTCGACTTTTCCGGTCTTTTGGCGGACTTTTTTCTTATAAACATCACTAGCGACTTGAGCCTCTGCCTGCTTTATTACATGGTCCGTGTTTAGCACCTATCTTCACACCCCTTCCTTCCTTTTACATTTATAACTCTAACCGCATCCTGTGCTACATTTTTATTAATAGGTAACAAGATGTTTTTGCGGTAATTCGGCATATACAATGCTGTCCTTTTCAATATTGAGCTTTCTTACCAAGGAGGTTTGAACATCAACAGCTAATAACCCGTCAGCAACTTTGAATTGATCTTTATCATGTATTTGTAAAAATAAACGATAAAAAGCTCCCCGAAATTCCATGTCTTTTACCACCGTCCGAATTCCACTTTCGGATTCTTGTTCCGTGATATGGATATGCTCCGGTCTGATCGCCATCGATGTTCCCTCTTGAGCTAACATATTGACTGTCCCAATAAAATCTGCGACAAAAGGTGTCGTAGGATATTCATAGATTTCTTGTGGTGTCCCGATTTGTTCCATCCTTGCGTTATTCATCACAACAATCTTATCTGCCATCGTCAGTGCTTCTTCTTGGTCATGTGTCACCATGATTGTTGTAATGCCCAATTTTTCTTGTAATTTCCTAATCTCGATTCTTAACTTCAGCCTAACTTTGGCGTCCAAAGCGGATAAAGGCTCATCTAGCAGTAAAAAGCTAGGTGATAAAGCTAGTGCTCTAGCGAGAGCAATCCTTTGCTGTTGCCCACCAGATAACTGAGCAGGATAGCTGTCCTTAAGATGTTCCAAATTGACTAAGGAAAGCGCTTCTCTAACCCTCTCATCAATCTCTTTTTTAGGAAGTTTCTTATTTTTCAATCCATAGGCAACGTTTTGATATGCATTCAAATTAGGAAACAATGCGTAGGATTGAAAAACAATTCCAAAATTCCTTTTGGATGGAGGTGAAGCAGTAATATCCCTTCCTTCCAATACTATTTTAGACCCGATATTGGGTTCCTCCAGGCCAGCAATAATCCGGAGCAATGTTGTTTTCCCACATCCACTCGGACCAAGTAAACAAACAAACTCTTTTTTTCTGACAGAAATATTGATATGGTCCAATGCCACAAATTTACCGAATGTTTTGGTTACGTTTTGTATTTCCAGAAATTCCATCCATAATCCCCTTTCTCCCTTTTGCCAATTCATGAACAGATTTAAGAGAAAACTTTGCAAGGGACAGTTGTCACCACGAGACGATTGCCCCTGCAAAGTATTCTCTGAAAGTCACATGCTATTATTCTTCCTTCGGTTCACTTTTAGAGTCGTATCTCTTCGTCCATTCTTCTAAGATTGAATCCCGGTTTTGTGCTGCCCACTGGAAGTCATTTTCAATCATTTGTTTATCCATGAGATCCTGAGGGTATCCTTCTGGCAGCGGATTACCTAAATCTTGGGCAACAACGGCAAAGTTCTTATTCACTAATTCTAAAGAACCCTTAGTAATTGCCCAATCCAAAAATGTTTTTGCTGCTTTTTTGATTTTTGGCTTTTTAACCAATGCATTTGCTTCCATTTCCCAGCCGGAGCCTTCTTTAGGGAAGACAACTTCAACTGGTGCCCCTGTTTCTTTTTCCTTGAAGCTTGGATAGTCAAAAGAGATTCCGATTGGAAATTCCCCCTGTCCAGACAATTTTGCCGGCTTTGATCCAGAATGCGTATAAATACCGATATTTGCATGAAGCTTATCCATATAATCCCATGCTTTATCCTCCCCCATCAGCTGTATAAGCGCGGATACTGTTAAAAAGCCTGTTCCGCTGGAGGCTGGGTTTGGCATGGAAATCAGCCCTTTATATTTTGGATCGAGGAGGTCCTCATAAGATTTAGGAATCGGCAGACCTTTTTTCTCCAATTCGACCTTATTCACAGCAAAAGTAGCCAAATATGCGTCAATACCCACCCAGTGGACTGGATCTGCTTTATCTTTTAAGGTTGGAAGAATCTTTTCAATCCCTTTAGGATTATATGGTTCAAACATTCCAAGTTCATCCAAAGGCATTATACTAGTAATTCCCTGCCCCCAAACGACGTCAGCCACCGGATTATCCTTTTCAGCTAGTAATTTCGCTGCAATGATCCCAGTTGAATCCCTTACAATTTTGACCGTAATCTCAGGATGTTCTTTCTCGAAATACTCTAAATATGCTGGCAGTTGGTTATCTTCAAGCGCTGTATAAACAGTTATTTCCTCCTTTTTACCCCCTGAAGTACTTTTACTGCTGCAGCCAGTAATAATCGAGATTATAAGGATTGAAATCATTAATATCGCTATTTTTTTCATTAAAACATCCCCTTTATGATCCTTTTGATAGAAAGTAGAGAACGACTCACGAAGAAAAAGTGGTAGCGCTTTCAGAAACTTCATTAAAATAAATGCCTTACCCAAAAAACATAGATTTTGACGGATGAAAAATTGGCAACTTTACTCCTTTCACTAGAAATAAATGTTTAAAATATTCTTAATATTTAAACTAAATATAAAACGAAAACAAAGTAATTGCAATACATTTTTCTTGTTTTCGTTTTGTTGTTTTTGCTTTTAAAGAATTAATACCCAAATTTTATAATGTAAAAGGTGAAATTTTAAGATTTGTGAAAGGTCACAACCTAACCCAATGGCTTCATGATTCTCTTTCGATTTTTATAGGTGGCTATTTTTGTAATCCCTTTATTTAGTAATGTAGTGGTGTTTAAGTTGATAAATGCTCCAATGTCGTCTGGGAAATGCGAATCAGAAGACGTGGTAAATACGACCCCATTTTTTAGCAATATATCTAAAAATATCGGACTTGGACACATTTCTTTTATAGGATATCGATAGTATAATCCAGCATTTATTTCGGTTGCCGTATCAGTTTCTATTAACGCCCTTGCGATTTTTTCATAATGATGCAGAAGGCAGTTTTCATCCGGGCGGTGTTTGAAAACCTTAAGGTTATCTAAATGGGCAACGAAATTAAATAACTTGCTGCGGATAGCTTTTTCTACCACTTTAAAAAATTCTTCATAAAGTTCTGGCAAATTATAATTTAAAAATAATTGTTGTGTTTCAGGATTATCAAATCCCCAGCCGTAGATAAAATGTACGGATCCAATAACGTAGTCCCATTCAAAGTCCCCTATGAGCTCTTTTAATTCTTCTTCCCCGCCAGGAAAATAATCTGCTTCCAGTCCAAGTCGAAGTGTTATTCCTTCTGCTGCCCATCGTTTTTTTGCCTCCTTAATAGCTGCAACAAAATCCGCCATTTGTTCCGTCATTACCTGGTTAAGCCATTCCTTTTGTTTACGACCGAGGTCCGTGTCACTTATATCAACATATTTTTCAAAATAACTCTTCGTTTCTTTAAATCGATATAAGTGATCAACGATGCCAACCTCTGACAAACCCTGCCGTTTTGCTTCTGTTAAATAGAGGTCAATCCATGATGAATCATATGAGCCCTTATGGACTCGTTCTGTTAATCGTTCGATACTTTTCTTCAGCCACTCATGTGTGTGCAACTTTTCATTTAGCGGATGAAACTGGTCTAATGCTTTATTGGTTCGATCCAGCCAGCGTAATGAATATGGACCTTCTTCCAGATGTAAATGGTAATCAACCTTCAAGGAAAAACCCTCCTTTTGTTTTCTAGACAGTATTTTTATCTATCACGACAGTAAAAAGTGATTAAACTTGCGCTATAATTTCTTTTATCGATTGTGCGACAATATCCATTAATGGTGGTGCTAGAGTTAATACATTCCCTTGTGATACCTTAAAACTTAACCCTTTTTCCATACATTTGTACATGACGCGTTCCGCTTCCGAAATCGCTTTTTCTTTTGAATTTCGATCTCGCACCAATTCAACTCCATAAAAAAGTCCAATTCCTCTTATATCTCCAACGATATTAAAATGGTTTTTCATCTTCTCATGACTGCTGCCATAATTTTCGATTTTCCAATAAATTAACGTCTCCTTATGTTCTTAATGCGTCTGAGTTTAATTTCATTTTTCTCGCTCCTTTAATCTAGAATCTATCATTTAACATTCACCGTGATTCTTATTTTAACTTCCTAATTTCGTAAAATCGTTAAATTTTTGTTGTCTTTACAATGAATTTTATGTCTTTTTTACCTTTAATTCGTCGTTTATTGTAGCATTCTTGTTTTATATGACAAAAGGTGACTATAAACGCGAAATAAGTAGAATTAGTAGAAATAAAAAAAGTGCCTGACACTTTTAATTTTTGAAAGGTGTCAGGCACTATCTATTATCCTAAACTTCTACTTTACCCATTTCTTTTTCTATTGACGCAATCCGAGCATCAATTGTACTACGATAAAAGGAGCTGTTCACTTGGTGCTCTAAACGGTCAAGATAGTTTTCTATCTCCTTAAACTTTGAGTATGATTTATCAGAGTATGAATGGGAATCGATCACTTGGTTGATTTGGAGATTTGCGCGGGTCACATTTTCGCGGCCCATTAATTCCAAACGGCGAAGATGCATGTCTTTTACCTTATGCTTCATTTCCTCATATTTTTTTTCTAAATCACTAAGCTGCCCGTTAACTTGTTCTAAGGATGTACGTAGACGATTTGCACGTTCGGTATATTGCATTTGCTCTGCGGCTGCGAACTGATATAGCTCGTTTTCCCCTGCTTTTGACGCAACTTCGGCTTGGTATGTTCTTTTTTCAGCTAGTTCGGCTGCTTGCTGGTATTCTCTTTGAAATTCATCCTTCAAGGTATACTGTCGTTCCAACAGTTTTCGCACCTTTTCAGTTTCCTGTTCACATTGGCGAAGGTATTGATTAAGAAGAGCGATTGGATTTTTATTCTCCTTGTGATCAATTGCCTCGTGTAAATCTGCAGTAATTGTGTTTTTAATTCTTGTAAATAAGTTTGTCATCTTATTCTCTCCTTTTTTCGTTTGATTTTATTTTCCGTTAACACCACATACTATTTCTTTAATTCATTCCATTGCTTTTCAAAATTAATGAATGGGTCTGATTCTTCCTTTTCAAAAACCTCCTTGCTGTTATTCCATTTTTTGTAGACTAGGTACAGCACATAAGCAGCCGCCACACCAATGATGGCAGGAATATTGTGGAGAGAAGCGATTAGGACAATCCCCCCGATAATCGCTAAGCCAATTTTCCAACCTGTTGATTCTGTTTTTAGGAACTTTTTGTAGATGAAATATAATAGCACTGCACTTACAATCAAGCCTAGCAAAGGACCAATTGTTGAGAGCAGGATGATTGCTGCAACTCCACCTGCTAAAAGTAAGCCAAATTTTTTCATTTTGTTTTCCTCCTTTGTTTATCTTGATATCATCTTACCTTTTTTCCCTATTTATCATAATTGCGCCTAAGCTTGATTTTTAATTCGGTCCAAAGACGTAGAAAGGGTCAGTCCGTTACAACTTTACGTCGTGGAGGACTGACCTGTATTAATTAATATTCAGCTTTATTAATAAGCCTTTTTCCATTCCAGAACCATTTATCCTTTTTTTGATAGACCCCGCCAAGCCACCAATCACGTTCATAAATTTCAAAGCACTTTATTAGTCCATATAAAACATCTAAACCATTGGAAGTTAACCTAAGTTTGGCTATGTGTTCTGGATTTTGATAGTCAGGAAGTGGATTATCACATTCCAACAATGGGTATGGGCCATTCATCAGTTCGTTTAGCATAGCTGCAAAATAAAGATCACTTATACCATCGTTACTTCTTTTTTGAGTAATGGCTTGAAACAATTCCGAAAAAGAGCAAGTATTTCTATCAAGATATTTAATCACCCAGGTTTCTATTTCATTTAGACCTGTATGTATTGAAGGGAAGTAGCTTAAATGAGATTGTAATGCTTGTTTCAAAAATGGTAACTTCTGTTTTGAGTCAGCAATCCACTTTTCAATATCAGTCGGATTCTTTGAGGTATATGCTTGCCAGCCCGTAATTGCTTCTTTCTTTTGCACATCTGAAATAGGTTGTCTCTTTTTATGAAAAAGTTCTTCCAATTGATGTGAAGCTAGTTGACCAAGGCCATAAAACTGCTCTTCCCCCTCATACTCATTAATTGTCACCATTGATAATTTCATCAATTCTTTTTTTGATAGTTCATTGAGCAAATACATTAACATCGTTTGATCATATCGATCGTGCTCAAACCAAAGAATAATTTCTGTTTCCTTTGGAATCTCAGAAAGTAATTGATTTTGGTCTTTACAATTCTGGATGAATAAATCAGCTGGAATCGCTAACTTTTTTTCAAAAAAATGGGCGCGCCAGCTGATCCAATTTTCACCGGAAATGTCATGGGAGAGTGGACCAAAATCATACATTTCCCGCCAAACCAGAACATCACCTGGAAGATTTCCAATCTTATTGCCCACCACATCCCCATTCACAATATGTATCATATCCATACCTCCACTGTTACAAGCATAAATCAATTTTAGCATGGAAATGCATATATCCTTCTAATATATGAATGGACTTGTAGGTTGCTAAGAAGGGATTGCATATTAGTGATAGCATATGCATATCGTTTTAAGACGGAAAAAGGAGTGATGTTATGCTTAGTATCGAAGCAACCAAGAAAATTGAGAGTATTGCCCATCCAAAGGTCCAAAACATTGTGCGGACTTGTGTGGAACAAGGATGTCAATTCAAGCCACATCCAAGTAATCCTAACTTAGTTAATTTATTTGACCCTGTCCGCAGGAAAAATATCATTGGGGATATTAATCTTTTAAGTGAAAGAGGATATTTTACTCTGGAAGTAGAAGATGGAAGATTTAAGACCTTCCGAAACGAAGTGATGGGATTGGATATCGATCGTGATGATTTTGAATACAAGGTATTACGACGATTGAGGCGGTAATTTCATTATATAAAGATGCATAAAAGGACAATGAATTTAACTCATTGCCCTTTTTTACTTATATTAGAAAAAGCATAAAAAACAAAAAAGACAACCTTTTTCAGATTGTCCTTTTCGTGCCTGGCAACGTCCTACTCTCACAGGGACGCGTGTCCCAACTACCATCGGCGCTGAGAAGCTTAACTTCCGTGTTCGGTATGGGAACGGGTGTGACCTTCTCGCCATTGCTGCCAGACTATTTGGTTTGAGGTTCATTCCCTCAAAACTAGATAATGCAGAAGAAGTTTTTGTAAACTCAGAGTTCACCTTAAAAATGGTTAAGTCCTCGAACGATTAGTATCAGTCAGCTCCACATGTTACCACGCTTCCACCTCTGACCTATCAACCTGAT
>NZ_VEED01000030.1 GCF_007678255.1 Bacillus sp. X1(2014)
ACGCCGCCAGCGTTCGTCCTGAGCCAGGATCAAACTCTCCAAGAAAGTTGATTAGCTCATTTGTTACGTTGGCTTAGCTTACTTTCTTTCGAAAGTATCACTAATAAAATTTTGTTGACGTTTCTGCTTTGTTTAGTTTTCAAAGAACTATTTTGTGACAGGATTATAGTTTATCATCTCATCTACCAGGAAGTCAAGCATTATTTTGAAATAATATCTTCCAAACAAACGAGATTATCATCTTATCAAACACAATCACTCTTGTCAACTGGTGAAGGATTATTTTTTCAAGAAACATCTAAGTTTCATTTGCTATTCCCTCATCAGATTTACTATATTACTATCAAGTATCTTTAAAGTCAACTATTATTCTACAAAATTTATTATTTTCATTTTAAAAATAACCATCCCATCATTTCGCCGTTGATGCGACTATAGTGAAGCACTGATTCTAAAATTCAATTCGTTTATAATATAAAATAAGATAAATTAAACAGTAAAACGCGGGATTGCAATGCAGCTTACGGAGTGTCAGGCACCGGTTAGGAAGGTAATGGAATGACAAATATTAAAGATTTAGCCAAGATAGCAGGCGTATCTGTAACCACTGTTTCTCGAGTGTTAAATAATCATCCGTATGTAAGTGCCGAAAAAAGGAATGCGGTTTTAGAGGCCATTAGGCAGAGTAATTACCAACAAAATATTAATGCAGTCCATTTAAGTACGGGGAAAACCTTTCTTGTAGGTGTGGTCGTTCCTTTTATCGATCACCCTTACTTTGCCCTATTAATAAAAGGGATCGCAAATGAAGCGTTAAAACACAGTTACAATTTGGTTTTATTTCAAACTAACTACCTGGAAAGCCGAGAATTAGATGCATTACAAATGTTAAAACAAAAGCAGATTGATGCGTTAATTATTTGTTCAAGAATATCCACATGGACCACCATAGAAACGTTTTTGCCTTTTGGACCGATCATTTTATGCGAAGATACCAGAGGAAAAAAAGCAGCCTCCTCATTTGTGGACCACTATAAAAGTTTCCTTTTTGCATTAGATTACCTATATCAAAAAGGTCACGAAAAAATTGGTTATTGCATCGGACGTAAATCAGGTACTAATAGTAAAAACAGAGAATTAGCCTATAAGGATTTTTTAGAAAATAATCGTTTCCCCTATAATCCTTCTTATATTTTTGAAGATTGTCTTCATTTCGAAGATGGTGAAAAGGTATTAAACCAGATTAGGAAGATGCCCCATCCTCCAACAGCCCTACTGGTGACAAGCGATGATGTTGCAGCCGGGATTGTTACCTGCGCACAAAATCAAGGTGTTACGATACCAGATAATCTTGCCCTTATTGGGTTCAACAATCAACCTATTGCTAATATGATGAATATCACAACGATTGAAATCCCACTTGAGGAGATGGGCAGGAAACTATTTTTACAAGGAATCAACAAAAATGAGGAGATTGCCCAATATGAAATCCCCGTAACATTAATTGAACGAAATACCGTATGAATCTCACGAATTGATTATTTTCTCCCTTTGCAACCTTCCGTACCTAATAAAATAGAATTTATTTTTTCAATCTTCTTGACCTGAAACGCGTTTCATAAATTATTCTGTTTTTGCAAGGACTCACTACACTAGGTCGGCGTTATCAGAATTCCCTGAGCGTAACGACCTGTTGTGATTTAACGGAGGGATAGAAAATGAAACAACCTATAGTGTTTTTTGATATCGACGGTACATTGCTTAACGAGGATAAAGTAATTCCAAATTCCACAAAGAAAGCTGTTCGTTTACTTCAAGAAAAAGGTGTTCACACTGTAATTGCCACTGGTCGTGTGCCGAAGATGTTTTATTGGATTCAAAAAGAATTGAATATCAGTTCTTTTGTTTCCATGAATGGACAATATGTCGTATTTGAAGGGCAGGAAATTTATGCAAATCCAATTAATCCTGATCTGCTTCAGTCGATTTCCACTTTGACAGCAAGAAAAGGCCATGCCCTTGCATACTGTAGTCACGATAATTTTAAAGTCAGCCAAGAAAATCATCCATTTATTGAATCTAGTTTTGATTCATTAATGATGCCTTATCCTAAAGTTGACGATGCATTCTATAAACATCAGCCAATTTTTCAGGGACATCTTTATTGCAACCACGAGGACAAATATCAATACGTCGACCATTTTCCTGATTTAGACTTCGTCAAGTGGCATGATTATGCTTATGATTTTCTTCCAAAGGGCGCCTCAAAAGCGGTCGGTATTGGCAAACTGCTTGAATACTTAGATATCAACAACGAGAACTGTTTTGCGTTTGGCGATGGTTTAAATGATTTGGAGATGTTAACAATGATTGGAACGGGAATAGCTATGGGTAATGGGGTTCCTGAAGCAAAGGCCGCAGCGGATCTTATTACCACGACATCTTCTAATCACGGAATTCTCAACGGCCTCATCCAGGTTGGGCTTTTAGGAAAAGACGCGGCCGCGGAATATGCAAATGAAGCAATATAACTAACGATTGAAGAAGGATGGTTTTTAGAATGTGTATGTCAGACGGTGTCAGGCACCGTCAGACATATATCTATCCTTTAAAAACTAGCGGGATATAAACAATGAAAGTACTCCCTTTTCCGAGTTCACTGGTAACTTTTATCGTTCCTTTATGTGTGTCAACGATCCATTTTGCGATGGAAAGTCCCAAGCCATGACCGCCCATTTGCCGGGAACGCGATTTATCAGACCTGTAAAACCGTTCAAAGATATGCTTACAATCCTCTACACTTATTCCAATTCCCGTATCTTGAACGGAGAGACATAACTGTTGGCCTTCCATTTTCAGTGCAAGAACAACTTCCCCACCGTTTGTTGTGTATTTTATTGCATTATCTAAAAGAATATATAATAGTTGTGATAGCCTCCCTGGATCGCCGACTGCAATCAGCGAATCAGGTGAATCCAAATGGAGAGAAATTTGTTTAGCAGCAGCCAGCGGACGAACTGAGTCAATCGCTCTTTCTGCTTGAGGACGAAAGTCAAAGGTCTCTAAACTTAGCTGAATGGTGTTTGAGTCTGAACGAGCTAGTGTCAATAAATCACTCACCAGATGTGTCATCCGTTTCACTTCTTGTCTCATATTGGTGAGAATTTTCTCCACCATGTCTCTCTTTTGAGGTTCAATCGTCATTTCCACTGCGTCAATTGAAGAAAGCAAGACACTTAATGGTGTCCGTAATTCATGCGAAGCGTCTGCCACGAATTCACGCTGCCTTGTAAACGCGCCGCTAATTGGAATCATCGCTCTTTTTGACATGACAACACTCATATAGATGGCTATCCCCAGAAATACAATCCCTATTGTTATAAGTATCATCAATAGTGAGCGGAACAGCTGATACGCAAAGGAAATGTCTTTTCCAACATACAACTTCCCAATAAATTGACCATTATTATAGATAGACCGATTGGCAATGATGAGCTGAATATCTTGAGAAGTCTCACGCGGATGAAATTCCCCCTTCATACCCCTTCCAGCAGCTTTCATTTCAGCATGCACAGTTTCCTTTCGAATCTCCCCTTCATTTTGCATTCTTCCATTTATGAGCCGGAGTATATTTTGACGCATCCGCTTATCAGATTCATTGCCCATTATTATTTCTCCGTTAGCATTTACGAGATAATAAAAGAACTGATTTACTCCTGCAAACACTACCTCTTGGTCATCAATTCCTTTCAAGTCACTATGTTCATTTTTTAGTAGTGAATTCTCGATGAAACTCGCTTCCTGATTCACCAATGATTGCAGTTCACGTTCCTGGTTGTTTAAGATGACAACATGAAGGACGATATAAACAATTGCGATAAAAAGGATTAGAAAAAGCATGAGCAATCCACTATACATGCGGGTTAATCTGCCTTGCGTGTGTCTAAAAATATCTTTTTCACCCTGTTTGGTGAATGCACGAATGAAGGATCCAATTTTAGTTCCCAAACTTGTACCCTACCCCTCTAATACTTTGAAGCAAATCTTGTTTTCCAAAAGATTGAAGCTTTTTGCGGATTAATTTGACAGTTGCATCTATTGTTTTAGGTGCAACCTCTGAATCAAAGCCCCAGATACGCTCTAAAATTACTTCACGCGGCAGGACCTGCCCCTTATTTTTTACCATTAAATCTAACAACTGAAATTCACGAGGGCTTAGTTGAATTTCCTCTTGACCCAAACCAACACTATGACTCAATCGATTCAGAACCAAACCTTGAATTTGAATTTCTTCCTCCAAAATCGGTGCATAATTACGACGAGAAAGCGCCCGGAGCCGAGCTAAAAGTTCGTCAATTTCGAACGGTTTCACTAGGTAATCATCTGCACCTGAATCTAGACCCTCAATTCGGTCACCAACGGTATCTTTCGCTGTCAGCATCAGAATCGCACCAGAATAACCATGTTTCCTTAATCTGGCACAAACTTCCACACCTGTCCCATTTGGCATCATCCAATCCATGATGATTACATCATAGTGGGCGGTGGCAGCGTAATAGTAAGCATCCTCTCCATTTGTTATCCACTCGACTTGGTAGCCGCCTTTCTTTTTGAGCATATATTCGATTAATTCACCGAGACGTAAATCGTCTTCCGCTAATAAAACTTTCATTCTATTATCTCCCTTGCGATTGATTTCATAGGATTAAAATCATCTCTAGTAACACAAATCTAGCATCGCAATCTTAAGGTTTGCTTAAGAAAAGACAAAAAGGTGTCAGGCGCCATGTGAATTCTTCACATAGCGCCTGACACCTTTCATTCTACTTTTCATCTAGAAATATATTTCTTCAGCATTTCCTTTGTTTCGGCATCGGCAAAGCTTGCTTCCACGCTAGTAAGGTAAATTTGCTTATAGTCATCTTCACTTATATTGAATTCTTTAAATACGATGTCACATTCATTTGCCATTGTTGTATTTGAAACTGTCCGGTTGTCTGTATTAACCGTAACCTGAATTCCATCCTTATGAAATTGATATATAGGGTGCTCGCTAAACTGGTTCACTGCTTTTGTTTGCACATTACTTGTCGGGCACATTTCAAGCACTATTTGCTTTTCCTTTACGATGTTATATGCCTCATCACAGTTCTTTATAAATACGCCATGGCCAATTCTCTCGGCACCCAAAAGTTCAACTGCTTCTAATACGTTTTTACCTACGCCCGTTTCACCTGCATGGATGGTTACTCGATAACCATATTCTCTAGCCAAGGCGATCGGTTCCACGAATTTCCCACAAAACCCTTCCTCTTCCGATGCACATAAATCAATGGCCACTACACCTTCGCCAAGGAATTTCTTCCCTTTCTCTACGACCTCAAAAGCACGGGAAGCAGGCATCGTCCTCATGCAGGAAAGAATCAAGTTTCCCTTTATCTCAAATTGCTTTTCAGCATCCTTCATTCCATTTAAAACACTTTTGATGATCTCTTCAACTTCTAATCCCCCAGCTGTATGAAGCAATGGGGCAAATCTTACTTCCATGTATTTCACATTTTCCCGGGCTGCATCTTCAAAAAGTTCAAAAGTAATCCTTCTAAGATTTTCCTCTGACTGCATAACTAAATTAGGTATAGAAAATTTCTCTAAATATTCATCAAGGGATTCGCATTCTAATGGCGCAATGAGCTCTTTTTGTAGTTCATCCTTATCCAGCGAAGGCAAACTAATCCCCTCTCTCTTTGCAATATCAATGATAGTTTCCGTTCTTAGACTCCCATCCAAATGGCAGTGAAGTTCAATTTTAGGTAAGGTTGCAAAATTCATGTTGGATCTTTACCTCCTGATTTTTGGTTAATTTTTGTAAAAAAAAAAAAAAAAATTCCTGATTACGAAGAAAATACAAATTTATGTATCTTCTTCGTAATCAGGAATTTATTGGTTCCTGGTAGAGACCTCCAAACCATATCATTGGAGTTATACGAAAGTTTTTATTAAATTACTATGCCTAAAGAATAATAAATTCTATTTTTATTGTCAACCATTTAAGTTTCGATTGAACGGGCAAAATTTTTCCATTTAATCGGAAGTAATTTATTTATTTTTATAAAAACGATCTCTTACTCTTTTCAACCGGGCGTGGTAATTTAAAATGTCTAGTCTAGCTTTTTCTGCTTCTGGTGCAATCGGTCTTAATTTCTCCAACTCCCAATAATTAACTATCACATCTAGCACTTGATCAAAATATTCCAATGGACCGTAGTTTGCCTCTTTTGCAATAATAGCCATGCGATCCTCGAAATCAGGCATTACTGTACCAGGCATTTGAAAGTTCTTAATGACATGTCCTAAATGATAACAGTAATTAGGTTCCAATTGGAGATGAAATTTAATTACATCTCGATAAAAGGCATAATGCAGCGTTTCATCCTTTGCAAGACGGCGAAGCAGACTGGCTAAATCCCTATCATGCGAACCAGCTACTTTGGCAACGTTATTATAGAAAACCATGGTTGCTAGTTCTTGTAATGACGTATATACCATAGTTTCAAAAGGCGTGTGATAATCAGGATTCCAGCCATTCTCAACCGTTTGTTTGTGTAATTGGTGGAGGCGCTTCGGATCTACATTTCGTGTAATTAATAAATACGTTTCAATCAGGTTTGAATGCTGATCTTCTTCCGCTGTCCAAGTATGGACAAAATCTTTAATAACTGTTAAAGAACCTTTAAACGTTTGATCTAGATGCGAGGTAAACCATGGTAAGTTTACTTCGGTTAAAAGGGCGGTTTCAACGGCAGTAATAATCGATGCAGGCAGTGTAACCTGGCTTTCATCCCAAGGAACACGCCTGAAATCCATTGCCTTATCCCAAGGTAAGAAATCATGATAACCCCAATCTATTTTTTCAGATCGCTGTTTATGTTCTTCATATAAATCTATAAGTTTAGGCTCCAATCGAAAGTCCAAATCATTTGTTAACATCAAAATCCCCCGTTGTTGTAAATATTGTCAGTTTATCGTACAAACAATCTTTAATTGTAAAAAAATAGGCCCGTTTTCTACCCGTTTAAATATTCGCGAATTATCAATGTTTAGCCGCGAATGAAGCAATATCTGATATTAGTACCTGATGCTAAATTAATTGTATCACAACTATTCTGAATTTGAACAATAAATAAAAAAGTGAAATAGAAGGGGTCGTCCTTCCATTTCACTTTTCCAATCTTACGGATTTACTTTTGTGTTAAATACTTGCTTACCATCTTTATATTCTAAAACAGTTGCTGATTTAATTGGATTGTGGTCTTTATCGATTGTAATCGTACCAGTAATCCTAGATAAATCTTTTGTTTTCTCTAATGCTTCTTTAATCTTAGTTGTATCTGTACCACCAGCACGTTCAATCGCATCAGCTAATAGATAGACTGTATCATAGCCAAGTGCATTAAATGCATTAGGAGATTCGCCATTAAACTTTTCCTTATAAGTTGTTACAAACTTTTGGATTGTTTCATCTGGATCTCCAGATGTGTAATGGTTTGTGATAAATGTATTATTTAATGCGTCAGCTCCAGCTAACTCTACTAATTTCGGTGAATCCCAGCCATCTGCACCCATTAACGGAACAGTGATTCCTAATTCACGAGCTTGTTTTACAATTAATCCAACTTCTTCATAGTATCCAGGAATAAAGATGAATTGTGGATTTTTAGCCTTAATACGAGTTAAAGTAGCACGGAAGTCTGTATCTTTTGCAACATATGCTTCCTCAGCAACAACCTTGCCGCCTGCTTTTTCGTAAGTTTCTTTAAACGATGCTGCTAAACCTTTGGAATAATCGCTGGCACTGTCTGCAAGGATTGCCGCATTATTTAATTTTAATTCCTTCGCTGCAAAATTAGCAGCTACAATTCCTTGGAATGGATCAATAAATGATGTACGGAAAACGTATGGGTTTAATTTTCCATCATCCGCTACAGTTACGTTCGGGCTTGTCCCTGAAGGTGTTAATAGAATTGTTTTCGTATCATTCGCGATTTGTGCCTGTGCTACGGTGTTACCGCTTGTTGCTGCACCAATAATCGCTGTTACTTTGTCTTGGCTAGTTAACTTAATCGCGCCGTTTGTAGCCTCAGCAGCCTCAGACTTGTTATCTACTTTAACAAGCTCTATCTTTTTCCCCTTTACTCCACCCTTTTTGTTGATTTCATCAACTGCAATATCAATACCGTTTTCAAGTGACTCCCCGTAAGAAGCAACTCCACCGGATAACTCTAGGTTAACACCAACTTTAATGGTTTTACTATCACTGCCCGAATTTTCTTTTGCTCCTCCTGAACAGCCTGCAAGAACTCCCGCCAATAAGGTGGAGGCCATAAACATTTTTGCCCAATTCTTTTTCATAACTAAGGACCCCTTTTTTTCTATTTTTTCTGACAAATCACATCGTAGATTGGTAGATTATCTAACATGAATACCGATGTGATTGTCTAGGTGCTTTAATAAATATTATTGTAGTACAACTTTACTTATTCGTCTAGTATATTATTCTATTTATTTAAATATTTCTGAAACTTATGATTTATCAGTAAAAATGATAACGCTTCCATTATTGATTTTATGAAATTCTTATAAAAATCCTCTTTTTTTAATTTTGTAGAAGTTATTTTATAAAAGAAATAAAACACCCTCCAATAATTTCCTCATAAAACATTTTTTAACTAGGAAGTTATCTAATTTACATGTGACTCCACCAATCACAATTTCTTTACACTCATTTAACATTAAATTAAGAAAAAATCTTATCATTCCCATATACAATTAAGTAAACCAAAGTATTGGGAGGGGTTGGATGGAGATTTTCGTATCTGGTGCAGGATTTAAAGGGGCTGTTAAATCTATATGTTTAGCTGAACTAGGATACATGGTCACAGGTATAGGAGTACATACAAAGGGAATCATCGAATACGATTCACTACTTCGGAAAACAAGGATGATTCCAGACCGCCCCAGCAATCTTATCCAACAAAATATCGAGAGAAGAAAACCTCCCAACCAAAAATACAACCGAATAATCGGTTGGAAATGAATAATTTATTAAGGGGGAATAGGCATTTATGAGAATGTTACAATTGTTTTATGGCTTCGAATGCCGATTATTTCAGCAGGTAAATCGTCATTTTGATAAAAGGCTATTAAATCTTTTTTTCCGCATGGTGACACATCTTGGTGGAGCAAGATTCACGATTGCTACAACTTTACTTCTCATCATGTTTTCGCCAAGGGAGACTAGATTGATTGCCCTTGCCAGTGCACTTTCTTTATCCGTAAGTCACATACCAGTACATTTTGTAAAGTTGCTGTTCCCCCGAAAAAGACCCTATTTAATAATAGAAAAAACAAAGTTTCCGGAAAATCCATTACAAGATCATTCTTTTCCATCGGGACATACTACTGCGATATTTTCCGTTATGATTCCATATATCCTTTTCATACCTCAACTTTCCTTTGGCCTGATTCCGTTAGGACTTTGTGTAGGCTTATCAAGAATTTATCTAGGCCTTCACTATCCTTCCGATGTAATTGCTGGAGGGGTACTTGGTTCACTTACGGGGTGCCTTTGCTTCTGCTTATTGTGGTTATGAGGATTACGAGTCAGGAGGGATTTTATGAAAATTGCCATTTTCACAGATACCTTTCATCCAGATATCAACGGGGTAGCCAGGACACTTAAACGATTAACTAATTTTTTGGAGGATCGGGGAATTGCCTTTAAGATCTTTGCACCTGACTCTTATTCCGATGAATATCATTCAACTAATGTCCATCTTTTTAAAAGCCGCTCCTTTTTCTTATATCCTGAATGTCGCTTAGCTTTTCCAAACCTTCCTCATATTAAGTCGGAATTAAAATCTTTCTCTCCCGATTTGATTCATGTTGCAACCCCATTTAATATCGGCCTTTGTGGTGTTTATTTTGCAAAGAAATTAAACATACCGCTTGTCGGTTCCTATCACACCAATTTTGAAGATTATTTACATTATTATCACCTTCATTTTCTTTCAAAGATCCATTGGAATTACATGCACTGGTTTCATCAATCCTGTAGAAAACTCTTCGTTCCTTCACTTGAAACCCACCTACAATTAAAGCATCATGGATTTTCTAATTTAGAAATTTGGCCACGGGGCGTAGATTGCCAACTTTATCACCCTCATTATGATAAAAATACAGTTCATAACCTTTACTCTATAAAAGAAAGATACCTGATTACATATGTAGGCAGATTAGCACCTGAAAAGGATATAAAAACACTTATTTCCGTCGCTAAATCAATCCCAGCTGAATTAAATGAGAAATTACATTGGTTAATAGTCGGGGACGGTCCATTACGAAAGGAATTGGAAGCACAGGCAGCAGTAAATATGACCTTTACAGGATTCTTAAATGGAAAAAGTTTGGCCGAAGTCTATTCAGCATCTGATCTATTCGTTTTCCCCTCACCCTCGGAAACCTTTGGAAATGTTGTTCTAGAGTCTCTTGCCAGTGGAACACCAGTCATAGGTGCAAAGGCTGGAGGCGTTAAGAATATCATTAAAGCCGGGGTTACAGGGTATTTATGCAGACCTGGTAATGCACAGGAATTTAGTGACGCGATTATTCATCTATTATCTAATGACGGACTCCGTGAACACATGGCAAGCGCAGGAAGGGATTACGCATTAACACAGCGATGGGATCGGATTTTTGAAGATCTTATTTGGCATTACACAAACGTGATCGATGAACAAAACAGACAAGCATTCATCTTATGAGAATATTCTAATACCAAGTTCTTATTACGTATGTGAAAAAATAAAATGGATTAAAGTATGTTATTTAAAAGTTTTCGGGGGTGTTTGTGCTGAAAATATTACGGCTTGGGCATGCCATGTATGTTTTAAAAAGTAAAGCAGGAAAAAAGTATCTCATTGATCCCTTTTTTGATTTAAATCCTGGCTTTCCACCGGAATTAAACACGGCTGATTTCTACCAATCCATTGATTGTGTATTTCTAACCCACGGCCATTTTGACCATACCAGCGGTCTTAGCAAGTTGGTTGAACATAAGCCTGATATTATGATTGTTGCACAGTATGAATTGGCCTTAATTCTTCTGCAGCAAGGAATGAAGAATGTACTTCCTATTAATCTAGGAGGTTCGGTTTCCTTTGAGGAGTTAACGGCAACAATGGTTCAAGCAAAACATACCTCCTCCTATGGTGAAACCCAAGGTTCTCCTGTTTATGCTGGGGAGCCGGCAGGTTATATTTTTGATTTTAAGGATGATTATACTCTTTACCACTCAGGTGATACGGCATTAATGTCAGATATGAAATTGATTCAAGATGTGTATGATCCTGACATTGCGATCCTCTCCTCATCTGGCCATTTTACAATGGGGCCAAAAGAAGCTGCATATGCTGTTAAAAAACTATTAAATGTTAAATATGTGATTCCTAGTCATACCTTTCCGACAAATGAAACAGCTGCTTCTCCTGAATCATTAACTCGATTATTAAAAGCTTTTCCTGTGGTTGACTTTATGGTTGATAAAGATAAAGAGTTAAAAGAATTATTAAAGGATTATTCAAAAACAGCAGTGATTACACTTGCTTATGGAGAAGAAAAAGAATTCGATTATAGCCTTTGGTCAGAAGTCTTAGTGGATAAGGAATTCTCATGAGAAAGGCACCCTCCGAGAGGGTGCTTCATTTTTGTAATAACGGTTCTACCATTAGAATGAAACCGAAACCCTTAGCATTGTTGTCTTCCAAGCTCGACCGCGGTGGTTTTTTCAGCATTGAAGGAAGATATCCGGAATGTTAGGGTAAAGTCTTCGAACTTACAACGATATTTTTCTAGTTGATCCTGCCCGCACGAATTGCTGCCAAGACCGTTTTGTTTGTAGTCAATATTTAAGACTACATAGTCCCTCGGCTTTAAATCGACGGTATGCTTGGCTTTTTCAAGATCGCTAACTTCATAGTGTGATGCGCTAAAGTTAAAGATTTCACTCGCAATAAATATAAGCCCGTTCGCATCATCATCAGTAAAAGAAACCCAATCACAGTCGGAACGATTGCCATTCTCTTGAGGTTTCACATAATTAGTAAACAGCTCATTAACCGTTTTACTGAATACGCCGAAAGAATTGGCTTGTTTTGAATCGGGATAACTCTCGCCAGGACCTCTTCCGCGCCATTGTGTTTGGCTAAAAGCATTAGTTAACTGCAGTTGCAGACCGAGGCGCGGCACCATTTCTGGAGCATTAGCTTTCATACCAGAAGCAACTCCGTCGATGCTGCAAAGGATGTCACCATCCGGATAGATCCTGTATTGATAATTAAGTTGATAATACCAAGAACTATTTGTTGTACCATACAATGCATCCACATGCCATACAAATACCCCGTCCTTCAACTCATAGCGAATATCTTCTACGATTTCATGTCCAAGATGCATAAAGTATTTTCCTCGATAATCATTTAGGAGGTACATATCATTGTCAATCGGTGCACGCCAGAAGTTAAACTGCGGGCCCTTTTCTATCAGTTTTTTCTCATTCCTGGTTACTTGTTTTAATGTTCCTTTGACACAATCGAAGGTAATGGAAAAATCATTGCCACTTACGTTTACTAACGCTCCCTCTTTATTAACTAGAAGCTCACCGTCACCATGTGCTTTTGGTAATTTTGACCTGCCCGAGAGTACAAAGGTAGCATTCGCTAATTCATGTCCTATCGCTGCCCAAGTTGTATCCTGATTTAGTTTATATGAAAATACCAAATAATAATTGGCTCCGTTTATTTTTTCAATGTCCCGCCCTGTTGTCAGCTGAATCTCTGCTGTTTCTCGTCCAGATAACGTTGGAAGCTCTACTTCAAATGATTCAACCAATCGATCATCCTCAAATAACGAACATGTCAAATCCAAATGGTCTAATGATAAGAAATCATATCGATTAACGAGCCGGTAAATGCCCTTTTCGTTATCCATACATTCTGTTTGAACTGGTTCAATCACCTTTTTATACTCATTAAGACTTGGGGATGGTGTACCGTCTGGCATGATTAACCCATCGATACAGAAGTTTCCATTCGTTGGGTCATCACCAAAATCACCGCCGTACTGATAGTAAACCGTACCATCCTCTGCCTCCGTTTCAATCCCATGATCAAACCACTCCCAAACAAATCCGCCTTGGAGTTTATCATATTTATAAAATAAGTCCTGGTATTCTTTTAAGTTTCCTGGTCCATTTCCCATGGCATGGGCATATTCACAGAGAATATGAGGTTTTTTTGACTTTTCAATCACCTGATCCATCGTCCGTCTTTCCTTATGTTCTAGCCATGTATACATCGTGCTGTATACATCTGTCACCTCCGCTTCAGAATCTCCTTCATAATGAACAAGGCGAGTCGGGTCCATTTCCTTTGCACGCATAGCCATGGCTCGGAAGTTATCACCAAAAGCAGATTCATTTCCAAGCGACCACATGATAATACACGGGTGGTTTTTATCACGTTCAACCATCCGTTCCAGCCTTGAAACATACGCAGTTTCCCAGGCTGGATCATTACTGATCCAATCATACTTCCCTGTCAATTCAAAACCATGGCATTCTAAATCCGCCTCATCAATCACATACATCCCGTATTGATCGCAAAGATCGTAAAAATAATGCGCATTCGGATAATGGGCCGTACGAATAGCATTAATATTATTTTGCTTCATTGTCTTAATATCGCGCTCTATATCTTCTCGAATGACAACCCTCCCTGTTCTCGGGTTATAATCATGACGATTGACACCCTTGAATTTAATTGCCACGCCATTTACAAGGAATGTATCATCCGCCATAACAATAGAACGAAATCCTACATGCTGATGAATGACTTCAATAATATTTTCATCTTCCTTTACAGTCATATAGAGGTGGTATAAATTGGGCTGCTCCGCACTCCATTTCAAGGGGGATACTATATCGATGCTAAAAGGTTCGTCAGCTCTTTTTTCCTCGATAAAAACTTGCTTACCATCTGGATCCATTAATTGATAAGTAATATATTGGTTGCGTTGTTGTGTCAGCACAACTGAAACGGTAAGGGCAGCGTCCTTCCACTCCTTATCAAACTCCGTGGTAACGGTAAAGTCATATAGTCCTGATACTGGTCGAGTATATAATTCAACGTCACGAAAAATTCCGCTTAGCCACCACATATCCTGGTCTTCTAAATACGTCCCATCTGACCACTGAAATACACGGACAGTCAAGCTGTTTGTACCCTGTCTGCACAATTTCGTAATATCAAATTCTGATTGAATCCGAGCACCTTTACTATAGCCTGCAAATTCTCCATTAATATAAAATTCGAAGGCAGAATCAACCCCATTAAAACGAAGGATTAATTGTTCTCCTTCTATATTCCGATCAAACTCAAATTCTCGTCGATAAATACCTGTTGGGTTTTCTGTAGGGACACGTGGTGGAATAATCGGGAAATTGTACCACAGATCAGAATAATGCATCTTCCCGTATCCTTGCATTTGCCAGTTTCCAGGCACAACAATATCGTCCCAATCTTTTGTATCTAAATCCGCGTCATAAAAGCCATCTGGCCAATATTCAGGTGCTTCTAGAAAAGTAAATTTCCAAATTCCATTAAGTTTTTGATAGTAGTGGCTATTGACCGCATCATCTGTTTCAGCCGCACCAAGAGAAGGATAGCTGTTAAAGTGAGCACGAGCACTCAAGCGATTTATACCATCTGTATAGATGTTTTCCCATCTTTTTAATTTTTTCATCATTTAACCCCTCAATCGTTTAGTTTTATTCCAATTCGGAGTAACGTAAAATGTTTAAATATTTAACAGCCAGCCTTACTTATCTTCCACGCGTCGGCTCTCTGCAACGAGAAGTTGTCCAAGGAGAAGGAATACGCTCGATGTCCAAGTAAATGCTGGGTCACGAAGTCCAGTCCCAGTTAGTGCATCAAAGTTTTCCGCCATTCCTGATTTCGTTGCCATCGCACAGAATTTCTCTGCCACGTCGAGAGCTGCCTCCTTTTTGCCGGATGAAAGCAACCCATCGGTGAGCAGCATAGTGGTTGGTGCCCAGATTGGTCCTCGCCAATATCCATCTTCCCTATAAAACGGACTGTCCGGCATCTCGGTTGCTAGTCCATATTCTGTTAAAAATCCCTTGGTTTTTATCTCTTCTACCAGCCTATTTAGAATTTTTGGCGGAAGCCTATTTCCGAGAATCAGAGGGACATATAAAACTAGACTGTTAGATTCAATGACTTCATGTGTTCCTGAGCGTTTTGCTACAAAGTTATATCCCGTCCAAAAATGGTCAATCATTCTATTTAACAATGCTTGAGACTCATCCATCCATTGTCTAGCTTCATCATATTTCCCCAGCTTACAGGCAATCTCCGACAGAACCTCCATTTGAATTATTAGGAAAGAAGAGAGGTCGGGACTTTCAACTGGTGTTCCTTTGTGAAAAATTGTGCTGTTATCCCAACCACTGTCATTTCCATGATTATATTGTGGAATTCCGTCTTGGTCGCTGTCTTGGAACGTCAGCCACCACTTCGTCCATTTTTCTAGCGGCTGATAGACTTCCCGAAGCTTATCCTCTGTAACAAAACCGTTTTGTTCCCACATGCGCCTTAAAGTCCAGCCATGGATGGGCGGTTTGGTAAAATTCCATAACGCAGACCTATTATTGACAAAGTCTGGCAGCATCCCTGATTCATCCTGCAAATCAAAAAAGATCATAAACTGGTCCCAGGCGAGATCGGGGTTATTTTGTGCTAATGCTAGGGCATTAAAGCAGTGATCCCAACTCCAAATGTTTGTCATCCAATTCTTCGACATATACATCGCCGGCCTAGTCAGCATTCCTTCAGGTGGAACAACGCATGACCACGTAATATAAGAGGCTTCCTCTTTTCCTTTTGCATACTTTTCTGGAATCTCAAGGGTATTTTCTAACCATGACTCATATTCCTTTGCAACTTTTTGATGCCCTTTTATAAAAGTGGAATAGGTGCGGTTTTTGTAAACGGTCGTAAACTCCTCAATTACACCTTCCATCTCCATGTCCGAATTCGGAAGAAAATCGACAATAATTTTTTCACAACGCTGCTCTCTAAAAGGTGCGTCCACAACAAGGCGTCCCTTTATCGAAGTAAGCATGTATCGCATTTCCTGACGGGAATGGTTAACTTCCCAACGCCCCTCATCCACTTCAACAGCATAATCGTAAGCCCCAGTAATACCTGTCAGTCTTACACCAACTCCATGACTTCTAATTTGTAAGATACGGGATTCTGTTATACAAAATTCTGCAAACCCTGCCGTGCTTTCAAGCCGGAGCATACTCGGAAGTAGTACCGCTATATAAGGAAGGGGGATTCCCTCAAACGTAATATCAATCCGGAACACCTCGCCAAACTCATTGTCTCCATTTCGGATATTGCGGAGGTAAAGCGGACTATCCCCATCCTCATGATGATTTGGTGAAATAGTTATAAAAGAACCATACCGGCTGTAGGGGATTTTTTTTATATCAAACATTAGATCCACTCACTTTCAACATTCATTTGTTATTCGATCATTTGTATTTACCAGGAACTCTTGATCCGTTTCGAAGAATTTCGGTCTGATTAAATAAGTAAAATATACATAGCCGAGAAGGAGAAGCAGACCCGCCAAAATAAATGGAAGTGTATAGTTTTTTCCAGCTAGAATGATACCGACAAGAAATGCGGCTAATGCCGAACCAACGCTTCGAAATACGGCTCTCATTCCTGCATACAAATCCCTTTCCTCATCCCTAAATGATGACATGGATAAACTGTCAGCCAGATTGGTCAGCATCGTAAATACCCCGCCTCTTACTAATAAAAGCGTGGAAAAGATATAAGGATTGATGTTCAAAAATAACAGAAGGCAAAGAGTGATATTCACCATGTAAATATAAAGAAATGTCTTTTTAACCCCGAAACGGTCAATCAGTGCTGGTGAAAAAACAGAACCAGTAAACAGCGCCAGACCATTTAGAGCCAGCAGCATTGAAACAGACTCATTCGAGAAATTGAAACGAAACTTAATGAATAAATTCAAGTAAGGCTGTAAACAGGATACTGCACCACCAGTAATCAGTGCGAAAACAGCAAAAAATAATAACTTTTGCTTTACATCTCTCGTAAGCTTACTTTTAGTTTCAACGAAAGTTTTCGGTTCAGGACCTTCTATCCTCTGATTTTGGTCTTCCCGCGCAACTGTTTTCCTACGTTGCTCAGCTGGCAGTAAACTTCCCCTTGTAAAGGCTAATAATAGAAACAATATGGATGTGGCTAACAATGTATTTTGGTAGCCTCTCTCTGAAAGCTCAATCCAATGTGGCAAAAAGCCGCCAATTAGCGTTCCCGCTCCCAAAAAAGCAGTAAACACTGCGAATAAAAAGCTGTAAGCCTGGGTTTCTTCCCTTTTTGACCGGCTATAATGGAACAACAACTGTATTTCCGTTGTTTCCACAAGCGTTAGACCCATAGAAACCACAAATTGGGCACAAAAAAAGAATGCAAAGCCTTCTGCAAAAGCAAAAATGCTGCATCCAATGGCAATACATGTAATCCCTGTAACCAGCAGCTTTTTCCGGCCTGTTTTTTTAGCCAAGATGCTCACAGGTATTGCAAGGATTCCCATTACTAAAATACCCATTGAGGTGATGAGTCCTATTTGCTTTTCTGTCATACCCATTTCAATTAAATGCAGATTCAAAATTAAGGTAAACATTCCAATGCTCAGCCCGTACAGAGATTCTGTGGCTAAAAAACGTTTCACACCAGACGGCAATGTAAGAAATCGTAACGACTGTATCATAGAGTGTTTCAACCTTTCATTTACCCAAAAGTTATAGGATAGTCATATCCCATTTATAAACCTAACCAATTAGAAGGGATAACCCCTTCTAATTAGTCCTTGTTTTAACTCATTATCCCTTTACCCCTGACTTAGAAACATCCTCGACAATGTAGCGCTGTGCAGCGAAGAAAAGAACAAGCGGCGGGATGCTGATTAAGAAGGTTATCGCCATGATTCCCTCCATATCTACACCAAACATTCCTTTGAACTGTGCCAGTCCAAGTGTCAATGTATATTTGCTCTGGTCATTCAAAAACACGAGCGGCCCTAGGTAATCATTCCAGCAATTCAATATGCTGAACACTCCAACTAGGATTAAAACTGGCTTCATCAGCGGAAGATAAATTTTATAAAAAATTTGGAACGAGTTTGCACCATCTATCCTAGCTGCTTCATCCAGCTCTTTGGGTATACCCATAATAAACTGGCGCATCAAAAAGATATAAAATGGAGCACCGAACCAAGCGGGAACAATCAGCGGTTTTAGCGTATTGATCCAGCCAAGGAAATTAAATTCCATATATAAAGGAATCATTGTCACTTCCCACGGAATCATCATCGTGGCAAGGAGCACCATAAATAAGAAATCTCTTCCCTTAAAGGTAAACCTTGCAAACCCATAAGCAACGAGTGCAGACGAAACCATTTGACCAATTGTAGCTAGGATTGTCACCGTGAGTGAATTTGTTAGAAATTGTGTAAATGGCTGAGAAACCCAAGCTTCCTTAAAATTCTCAAAGTGGAGGCTGGAAGGAATCCACTTCGGCGGGAACAGATAGAGCTCTTCTGGTGATTTTAACGAAGTCGTCACCATCCAGAATAATGGCGCCAGAAATAACAGTGAGAAAAAGATTAAAAGACCGTATATAAAGGTTTTTTCAACCCTGCTTTTCATTTTCATAGTTAAACCCCTCGTATCAGTAGATTGGCTGCAACTTTTATTTCTTCTTTTTCACTTCTCCTTCGTAGTACACCCAGGCAGACGAGGATTTAAACACCAACATCGTTAAACCTAAAACAATCAAAAACATAAACCACGCATTTGCTGAAGAGTAGCCCATTTTAAAATATTTAAAGGCATTTTCGTAAACATACATTGCGTAAAAATAGGTTGAATTAAGCGGTCCGCCGCCAGTTAATAGCAGAGCTAACGTCAATTGCTGGAAAGCTGCTATTATTGTTGTGATGACATTAAATAGGATGGTTGGTGTTAAGAGCGGCAAGGTGATTTTGAAGAACTGAGTTATTTTATTAGCTCCATCGATAGATGCAGCTTCATAAAGTTCTCCAGAAATACCTTTTAAACCTGCCAGGAAGATTAACATCATCGTACCTTGACCCCAAAGGCTGGCAATTACCATCGCTACAAGTGCCCAGCCCGTCTCATTCAGCCAGTTAGGACCTGATATATCAACTAAGGAAAGAAAGTAATTAAGAATACCGTATTCACCGTTGAATACCCATGCCCAAATCATCGCAAGAGCAACACCCGAAATGACGGACGGCAGGTAGAAAAAGGTTCGGAAAAAGGAATGACCTTTTACATTTTGATTCAATAAAATGGCTAAAACTAGGGCTACAATAATATTTAAAGGAACAAACAGCGCAGCGAATTTAACCGTCACCCATAATGATTTCCAAAAAAGCGGATCATCCGTAAACATTGTCTTATAGTTATCTAGACCGATAAATGTCGCCTTACCGACAACCGGCCAATCATAGAAGCTGATAAAAAGAGAATATATTAATGGTCCGAGCGTAAAAGCAAGAAATCCAATTACCCATGGGGAGATAAAAAGAAGTGGGACAATCTTGTCCCACTTTATTTTCTTTTTCTTGTTTATTTCCACATAGGGTGTAGGAGAGGCAGGTAAAGATTTCATCATGAACACCCCACTTATTTAGTCTTACTACTTCATATATTTCTCAGAGTCCTTGGCGGCTTTATTTAGTAGTTTCTCAGCGTCCTGTCCAAGCATAACTGCATTCACAGCTGCAGACAGGTTACGGTTGATTTCATTCCAATTTTTATTTAAAAGAAATGCTGGTGTATCATCAGATCGTTCAAGCATTTTATAGAAGGGACTTACTAATGGATCCTGCTCCATATTCAATTCCTTTACCACACTAATTCGAACGGGTAAATCCGCCGTACGCATTTTAATTGCTTCAGGTGAGGAATAAAACTTCACAAATTTGTAAGCAAGATCTTTATGCTTAGAATCCTTGGCTACTGAAACTGCAGAAGAAGCAATAACCCCTTTTGCTGGCTTGTCGCCAAATGATGGGACTTCAACTGTTCCAAAATTAATCTTAGCTTCTTTAAATCCTTCTAAAGGCCAAATACCGCTTTCCCACATAGCGATCTTTCCTGCTTTGAAAATATCATCACCGCTTTGTTGGTTTTTCCCGCCAACAAGAACAGCGCTTTTATCCTTAAGAAGGTCACTTAAAATTTGAATTGATTCAATTGTTTCAGGACTGTTCATATAGCCCTTAACTTTTTTCCCATCTTTACTGATGAAACTGCCGCCATTGCTCCATACCAACCCTTGGAGATCATATGTGTCTGGCTCTGGCACTACCCCAAAACCGTATTGCTTTTTGCTCGGTTCTGACAATTTTTTAGAAATCTCTTTAAAATCGTCCCATGTCCAGCCATCCTTTGGATAAGCGACGTTAGCTGCATCAAATAAATCTTTGTTATAATACACAACCCGTGTTGTGAAACCAGCAGGCATGCCATAAATTTTTCCGTTCATGCTGGAATAATTAAATAACCCTTGATAAAAATCATCCATATCCATTTCGGCATCACCGTTGATATAAGCATCAAGCGGCTCAAGTGATTCGTAATATGCTGGGAAATTCCACATATACATCATATCCGGTGGATTTTTTGCCCCAAAGGAAGCAGCCAGTTTCTGATCAAAGCCATCACCATAGGCCTCTACTTGAACCTTTACACCGGGATTCTCTTCTTCAAACTTTTTGGCAATATCCTGTTGAATTTTCAAAGCCTCACCGGAGTCCCAAGTAGCAAAGCGAAGGGTAATAGATCCTTTTCCATCCTTCTCTTCTCCAGTTCCTCCGGAGGCTTTTTCCCCTGAACTGCTGTTCGAACATGCTGCCAAGGAGAAGACGCTAACTAATAATAAAATCATTGCTAGGATGCTGATTTTTTTCATTCTCAATTTCCCCCTCTATAGATAAAAAATTAACCGCCTTCATTGTACTTCTAATGAAAGCGGTCTCACACTGAAATTCATCTTAACTTGTTAGTAATAATGTTTTAATTTTATGTGAAATTTATGGGTTAGGGGTAAGATTGTCCGAAGTGATTCTCCTTTTTGTTAGACGATAATCAGATGGTGTACATCCCGTACATTTTTTAAACCATTTGCTAAAATATTTCCCGTCATACACCCCAACCTTTTCCCCTATTTCCTGTAACGTAAGAGAAGTGGTTTCTAGCAATTCACAGGCAGTATTGAGTTTTATCTTTTCCGTAAATGTTTGGAAGCTTTCCCCGACGGACTTACTAAAAAGTGTGCTAAAATGGCTTCTACTAAGGCCGACTTCATTGGCAACATCGACCGATGAATAGGATTCTGAAAGGTCCTTCGTAATCAGTAGAACCGCTTTTTGAATTGGTTCCGGCCATTTTTCATCAATTTCATATGTTAAGGCTTCGGGTCCATTAGTGTCTTTTTCTTTCTCTTCTGATTTATGGATTTCATCAGTGAATTGTTTAAGGTATTCTTCAAATTCATCATCTTGGAAAGCTGTTTTTAAAATATAACCAGAAGCACCTACCTTAATGCCTTCCTGGGCATATTCGAAATCCCGATGGCAGCTTAATAGCAGGATCTTCGTGGCGGGTGCGGCTTGTTTAATTTTTCTGGCCAGTTCAATGCCGTTCTGTTCTGGCATGACAATATCAGTAATGACAACCTCGGGAGAGTGTTCAAGGAACATTTCCCAGCCCTTTTGACCATTTGATGCATCCGCTACTACTTCCATATTGAATTTCTTCCAATTCACCGTGGCCATTAACCCTTTTCGGACGATATATTCATCATCAACTACTAGGACTTTAATCACGTGGTCATCCCCCTTTTTGGCCAGCGCATTTTAATCGTTGTTCCAGCCTTTGGACTAGATTCTATTATCAGACCATATTCATTTCCAAAATGAAGCTTAAGCCGCTGATCGACATTAAACACGCCAATTCCCCGTACTTTGTCATTTGTGGAATGGTCATTGAGTAAGTTTAGTGCTGTTTGTTTACTCATTCCTTTTCCGTTATCACATACGACAAGCTCTAAGAAGTCTGAATGATTTGCAATGGTTAATTCAATTTTTCCCTGTCCGTCTTCAAAGGCATGGAAAAAAATATTTTCAAATAATGGCTGTAAGGACAACCTTGGTATCAAATAATCAAGGCATTCCGGATTGACCTTTTCTAGGTAATCAAACATATGTCCAAAACGGATTTCCTGCACTTTCAAGTAATGTCTGATTGTATCAAGCTCTTTTTTCAACGGAATCAATTCATCAGCAAAATTGAGATTTTCATGAAGAACTTCGGTAAGATGGTAAATCATTTGCTGGACTTCCTTGGCATTACTAAGCCTCGCCTTCCACTGAATGGAGTTTAGCGTATTAAACAACAAATGGGGATTGATTTGATAATGAAATGCCCTTAACTCCGCTTTCCTTTTTAGCCGTTCCGTCTCTTCGATTTCATCAATTAATTCCTTAATTTGTTGAACCATCTGATTAAAACTGATGGTTAATTTTCCAATTTCATCGTGCTCTTTTACAGGGATTTGTGTCTGCAGCTCACCCATACTAACAAGTTCCATTGATTCCTTTAGTTTCCTGATCCGTTTTGCAAGTGGCGCAGAAAAAACTATTGCTAATAAGATCGCCAGAATAATTAAAAAGAAAATACCAAGCAAAGTATAGTTAAAGATAACCTCAGAGGATTGGTAAAATAGTTTTTCAGGGACACGAATCTCAATTTGCCATCCATAAGCATCAATCGTTTTTACCCTGACAACATCACTTGAGAGTGGCTTCCTTTTAGCTTTTGTTTGGTAAATGATGTTACTCTTTTCATTATGAATGGTAATAAATGCATGTACGTCTCTTTCAAGGTACTTAATATATGAAAAAAGCTCGTCAGCCTTCGTCTCAATTAGCAGCTTGCTGCCCTTTAAAATTCCATATTGGCTCTGAATCGGCAATAAAAGACCAAGAATTGATTCAGGTGGTTTACCGCTATCATAATGATCAGCTTTATAAAATCCAATCCAGCGATCCCCTTGTTTTATATTGCTTGCTTCTTTCCAAAAAGGCATTTGAAAAAGTTTTTGAGAATCGAGATTGTTTCCCCCATAATAATATCCGGAATTTGTTATTAAGTAGATTCCTTTCGTATTAAAAGTTTTATGAGCTTCAAGGAATCTTTCAAAGTTCTTTTTCTCTATGAATCCTTCATAGGTCCTTGGAATCTCCTCTTTAATGACTATTAAGGTAGGGTCGGATAAATATTGATGTATATCGTTTGAAACGACAAACATCTGATTAATCGTATTTTCTAATTGCGTTTCAAGCTGTGAAACAGCAAAATTTTCATAATCATTAAATTGTTTATTTACAATCGTGGATGATTTTTGATAAGAGAGATAACCGAATAAAAGAAGAGGAATCAGTGCCACTACGATAAAAAACAGCATCAACTTGGTTCGAAAACTGCTATACAATCGATTTTTAAGTTTTGTGGATATATGTTTAATAACTTTGATCAAACCTTGTAATCTTTGCATGATATCACATTCTCCATAACAGCATTCTCATCCTTTTATTACTGGTAATCGTTTTCATAAATCTCCCTTATCATAAACCAGAGTTGTTATAATTTCTATAGAGATCTCCTGTGTTTTTAGTTGGTAGTTACGACCACTTTTATCAAAGGCTCTGTTAAACTTGCCTGTTGATTTCCGCTCCAGGCACTTCGCTTTCCGCGGGCGGTCCGGGGAGCCTCCTCGTCGCTGCGCTCCTGCGGGGTCTCCCCTGCCCCGTCCTCCCGCAGGAGTCTTCGTGCCTGGAACGAAGATCAACAGGGTGCCAAATTCAACATTAACCTTTAACACAACCTTATGAAAATAAAAAAATGAAGGATCAAGGAGAGAAACCTTTGACCCTTCATTTAGATTCAAAACTTTATAATTCAATCTTATATTTCTGTTCACTTATGCTTTCCATAGAGAAGACTCGTTCCACGTAGTGAATTTCTTTGTCTGACATTAACATGACGGTGGAACTCCTGGTCCCGTAGTTCTCACTTTTTATAAACAGCGGTGAAAGCCTTCTTTCCCATTCTAATGAAACGCCAGTGTTTGGAAGAAGTTCGTCCGTAGCCTGGTCCGTATCTTGGAGGATTCCGAGAAGGCGGTCTACCAGCCCATCCTGGTCCCCGTTGATTATTTTGGACATACCCGCCTTACCTTTTTGAACCTTTGGCCACTCAGTGTTTAGTAAGTGGTTGCTAACACCATATATACCGGGTTCGATTTTTTGCAGTTCTTTCCCTTTATTTGAAAAATAGTATAATTCATTTCCATCACCGGCCAATAAGTTATAGCCTGGATACAGATCCTTACGTTCTCCAAGATCTTTCATATAACCCTCTATATTTCCTTTGTGTTTCAAGGCATTGGCAACCAATTCACCGCGTGAGTGCTTTCCTTCCGTTACTTCCTTTGGATCGCGATAATTGGTCAACGCCGCAAACCGTCCACTTGTTGTAACTCCCATCCAGGTACCCATTTTTTCTAAATCCCTGCCGGCAAGGATGTCAGGCTGGTCTTCCCAGTAATGGACTGGGGCTGTAGGACGCCCGAGGAATTCATCACGGTTTGCTGCCACAATAAGCTTGTAGATTGGATGAACTTGATAAGCAAAGAGTATTAAACACATCAGAAATCACAGCCTTTTAATCAATTATCCCTGGCTTTTTCAACCTTTACGTTTATTGAACATTTTTTTGATCAGACGAATCTGACCTCTATGACTCAGTTCATCTTCAAACACATGGAACCATTTAAAGAAATTATTCCCATAGCGATCGTGCCAAAAGGGCGTTTGTTCATATAACCATTCATCAGGAAGCGTTTTAAACATTTCGATGGTTGTATTCCGTGCTTCAGCCATTTGCTCCAAGTAATAATCAATCGTATTGCCCTTAATCGTTTCTCGTCCAAGACTACCTAAATCTAGGGCAGGTAGTAAAATGCTTAACTCTTTCTCATTTAGATCCCGGTTCTCAAACGTTATCACTTGATACGTCTTTTCGACAGCAGCCAAATGAGCCAGCAGCATTCCGATTGAATTTGCTTCCTCATCAAAAAGGAAGTCTAACTCTTCCACTGTTAGTCCCTTTACAGCTTCCATCGTGGTGTACCTTGTATAATTCATCATCGACACCAATTTACTGAACTCCAACCCCAAACTATCTTTTTGATCGATTATATATAATGTATCCAAATCCATGCTATTACCTCCGTACGGGAAAATAAACCACTCATTCTAATTCGGCATCTTCTTAGGAAATCCTTTTAACATAGAGGAAATCCTTTAATAGGCTGAAATTGCTAAAAAGAATCACATCTATTTCCGATGTTTCATTCGTAACTTTGGAAATGATAATAGCTATGAACGAATTCATTTGGAGGTGTTGTTTCTCATGTCTGAATTAGAACCATTAGAATACGAAACAGGGACTGCGATTCGCGAATATGACATTATTGATATAACCCAAACCGCCTTAGGGTACGATGTGCTCCTTGATATCGAACTAGACAGCGGTTATTCCTTAGCAAGAACTAAACTGGAAGTGACCCATGAGGACTTAGCAGGATATGAAACAAATGATATTGAAGAAGCTATTAAATATGCCTTGGGATTTTTCACTCATTAGCACACAAATATTTCAAGGGGAAATCTCGGGTGAACTGTGTTAAACTTGTTAATCTAGCCAACGACGGTTGGATGTACGTACATGAGTAATGGAGTGGTTAAATGAGTAGTACAAAGGGGAAAGGCGGGACCGGTCGAGGAACCGGTAAAAAGGGCTGGACTCGTTGGCAGGCAGGAGTCAAAAAAGCCAAAAGCGCCAAACCGTATGTTAGCAAAGGTGTAAAAAGAGCAAAAGACGCAGACGAAAAAAACGAAAAATAGTAACAAAAATGGGTGTCAGGCACCGCTCGTGGACAAATGTCCACAGGTGGTGCCTGACACCCTATCCTGTTTTATAAAATTAACCGAATTTGATTTCCGGAAGGGTCTTCTGTTACAAAGTAATCGGCTTCCTTGGTAATTGGAGCACCTATTTGCTTTAGTTGGTTTAAGGCTTTCTCTCTTGCAGACGTATCAGGGAAAACGAGTGAGTACCAATTTAAGCCAACACTGTTTTTCGGTGGGGTGGAAGCCCCTTCTCCCTGCCAAGTATTGATGGCAATATGATGATGATATCTGCCTGTCGATAGGAATGCCGCTTGTGGATAGTAACTAACTACTTCAAAACCAAGTCCCTTTGTGTAGAACTCTTCAGCTTTTTGCAAATTGCTGACATGCAGGTGAATATGCCCCATAAGCGTCCCTGCTGGTAAACCGCTCCATTCCGCATCACTCTCCGCGATAATCCCATTTCCATCAAGCTCTTCAGTTGCCATTTCAACTAAGCCGTTTTTCCATTTCCATTCTGAAGAAGGACGGTCCCGGTACACTTCAATCCCATTGCCGTCTGGGTCATTAAGGTATAACGCCTCACTTACATAGTGATCTGCTGCACCAAGTGGATATCCAGTTTGGACCATGTGCTGTAAAAAGACCGATAGATCTGCTCGTGATGGAAGTAAGATGGCAAAGTGATACAAGCCGGAGGAACGACCTGATTTCGCCACAACATCCTTCGGCTGCTCTATTGTTAATAATGGCTTTTTTCCATCGGTCGTTAAGACCGCTTTACTCTCTGATTTTTCCAATACTTTAAAGCCCATGATATTTTGATAAAAGGTAAGTGAATAATCGAGATTCTTCACCTTAATATTGACATCTCCGACATATATATTTGGAGCTTGATGAAATTTATCCATTTTCTCCTCATCCTTTCGTCAATTAGTTATATAAGAAAATTGTCTTTAATTTTAGTATGGTTGTGATACATACCATTCATTCGATTCCAATCACCTATGATTACAGTGTACTTTACTATTATCTCGAATTCAAGTATTTTAAATTAAAAATAAAATGAAGACCATCCTATTTTTTTGCCACAAAAAAAGGCTCTTCCGCTATGCGAAAAAGCCCTAAAACATTGTTTCCCGTTTTTTATGCTTCTACAATGTCTGGTTGTTTATAGACTTCGTTTTCAAATTCACCTGTTACTTTACTGGTTAATATACCGGATGTCATTGCTCCGCTAACGTTTAAAGCTGTCCGTCCCATGTCAATAAGAGGCTCAACTGAAATGAGCAAACCAACAATCGCAATTGGAAGATTCATAACTGATAGAACGATTAACGCTGCAAAGGTGGCGCCACCGCCAACACCGGCTACACCAAAGGAACTAATTGCCACCACAAGAATGAGTGTCAAGATAAAGGATATACTCGTTGGATCCACCCCAGCCGCCGGGGCCACCATCACTGCTAACATTGCAGGATACACACCTGCACATCCGTTTTGACCAATGGTAAGTCCAAACGACCCGGCAAAGTTTGCAATCCCTTCTGAAACACCAAAGTCTTTCGTTTGCGTTTTAATGGTCATTGGTAAGGTTCCTGCACTAGTCCGTGACGTGAAGGCAAAGGTCAAGGTTGGCAGCCCTTTTTTCACATAATTTACAGGACTTAGTTTGGCAAAGGATAATAGTAGTAAATGGACAATGAACACCACAATGAGCGCCACATAGGAGGCAATCACAAACTTACCTAATTTCGCAATCGCCGCATAGTCACTTGTTGCTGTAACTCTTGTGATGATGGCAAGAATTCCATATGGTGTTAAACGTAAAATAATGTTGACTACTCGCATGACAACGGAATAGAACGTATCAATGATCTTAGCAAAAAAATCTCCTGTATCTGGGTCTTTGCGCTTAACCCCAAGATAAGCAATTCCAATAAACACGGCAAAAATAACAACCGCTATCGTCGAAGTCGCGCGCGCACCCGTTAAATCCTGAAATGGATTACTTGGGATTAACTCAATAATTTGTTGTGGGAGCGTCATATTTTCTATCCCAGTAACTCGTTCCTCTAACTGGGCATTCCGAGCTGCTTCCGCTTCTCCTTCAGTTAACTGCACACCATCCAGGCCAAATCCCAATGCAGAGCCAATTCCAATCGCCGCAGAAACGGCTGTCGTTGCAAGCAGGATGCCGATGACAAGGAAACTAATTTTCCCAATATTTTTCGTTAACTTTAGCTTTGTAAAGGCTCCGACAATGGAAACAAATATCAACGGCATAACCACCATTTGTAAGAGTTTCACATAGCCATTCCCGACAATGTTAAACCAATCGATTGAACCTGTCGTTACTTCATGTGTCGTGCCATAAATGAGATGAATGAGAAAACCAAAGATAATACCTAAACCTAACGCACTAAAAACACGCTTGGAAAAAGAAACTTGCTTCTTTTGCATCGTAAATAATCCAAACATGAGTAATAACAAAACAGCTACATTGACGAGGATCAGCAAGAAATTCATACTATCCATCCTCCTTCAAATTCGGAAAAATTGTAATCCTAATATTCCAATGAATTAAGTCGGAATTATGGTCGTCACCATAAACTTGCCACGCAATATAACAATCAAACGTTTGATATGGTAAATAATATGATATGACTTTTCCTTATATTCCAAGCCCGTCACATATTTAATCAAACGTTTGATTAGTTTTTTTACCACCAAGAAAATCACCGCTTAGATTTGAACTTTTTTCATTCGGATGAGGACGGATCGACCGCATCCTTTAATGCTGTTTCTAATTCTTCCTTGAATCGAGTCCTTTCTTCCATTGTCCATCCAAGTGTATCTTCCATAAAGTCAATAATCGCTTCTTCCCACTTCACTGCCCATTGAATGTCAAAAAATAAAGCCCCCGTCCGGCGGATAAAAAAGTCTATTGGTGTTACTGTCATTTCATCCTCTAATGAATAAACAATTTGAACAAATACCTCAAGCGGCAAACCAAACTTGTTATTTGGGTCATACGTTTTCGCAATGTTAAAAATTCGATCAATATTTGAACCGTAGCGATGAACCAATTTGCGATATTGTTCCTTTGTAAACCCTCTTATCTCGGCATTTTTTTCATTTTTTTCAATAAATGAAGCAAAGTTATGAGCCCCCTCAACATGACCGCCGGATATCGGTAAATACTTAGTCTGGCATGCTTGAAAATTGCCGCTCTGTTTAGCGATCAAGTTCACCACCGTTTCCGCCATTTTTCTGTATCCGGTCAGCTTCCCGCCTGCGATGGTAATCAGACCAGAATTCGAAACCCATATTTCATCTTTTCGCGAAATTTCAGAGGGGTCCTTGCCTTCTTCATAAATCAGCGGTCTTACTCCTGCCCAGCTTGATTCAATATCCTCCATGCGAATATCTAAGGTGGGAAACATATAATGAATCGCTTTAATAATGTAATCTCGGTCATCTGCTGTCATTTTCGGATGAATCGGATCGTTGTTATAAATAGTGTCTGTGGTCCCCACATACGTTTTCCCATCCCTTGGAATGGCAAAAACCATCCGGCCATCCGGAGTATCAAAATAAACTGCCTGATTCAGGGGAAATCTTGATTGATCTATCACCAAATGGACCCCTTTGGTCAGCCGCAGTTTTTTCCCAGTTACCGACTGATCTTTGTATCGGAGCGAATCAACCCAAGGGCCTGTAGCATTAACGATATATTTCGCATAAATATCATAAACGGTTCCAGTTAAAAGATTCACAACTTTAGCACCGATCACCTTATCATCCTGGTAAAGTAACTCCATTACTTTTGAATAGTTTACGGCTTTAACACCTTGAGCAACCGCTTCCTTGATGACTTCAATAGTTAACCGGGCATCGTCAGTACGATATTCAACGTAATATCCACCGCCAGTTAATCCCTCTCTTTTAATGAGCGGCTCTTTTTGAATGGTTTCACTTGCGGAAAGCATTTTTCTGCGTTCACTTTTTTTAACACCTGCTAAAAAGTCATAGACTCGTAATCCAATCGAAGTACTGACTTTTCCAAACGTTCCACCTTTATGAATAGGCAGGAGCATCCATTCTGGTGTCGTTACATGCGGGCCATTTTCATAAACAATCGCTCGTTCCTTCCCTACTTCTGCCACCAGCTTCACTTCGAATTGTTTTAAATATCTGAGGCCTCCGTGAACAAGTTTGGTGGAACGGCTAGATGTCCCAGCCGCAAAATCCTGCATTTCTACCAAGGCCGTTTTCAGTCCTCTTGTGACGGCATCAAATGCAATTCCAGCGCCTGTAATTCCACCACCGATGACAAGCACATCCCATTCTTCTGCTGACATCTCTTTTAGGATTATGTTTCGATCCAAACTCGAAAATTTTAAGATTTCCACTATGGTTACCTCCAATTGAAAAAAAAAGAGACCATAACAAAGACAATGGTTTAATAATCCAATGCTTTGTTGTGGTCTCTCTAATCTACTTGGTGAAATATTCGAAATATTAATTTAATATTAGTATATCATTCCGTTCCATTATTTAAAAGCCCTAGCTGCGTTTACAGCCTTTTTCCAGCCTGAATATAGATTGTTTCGATCCTCTTCATCCATATTTGGTGTGAATGCTTCATCCATATGCCATTGAGCAGCAATTTCCTCTTGGCTCTCCCAATATCCTACTGCTAATCCTGCTAAATAGGCGGCTCCTAAGGCGGTTGTTTCCCTTATTTCTGGGCGTTCAACAGGGACATCCAACATATCGCTTTGGAATTGCATTAAGAAGTTATTGGCAACAGCACCGCCGTCTACACGCAGAGCTTTTAGTGAGATCCCTGAATCGGCTTCCATTGACGTTAATACATCTTTTGTTTGATATGCAAGCGATTCTAATGTTGCGCGAACAAAGTGTTCTTTCGTTGTTCCACGTGTTAAGCCGAAGACCGAGCCGCGTACATCACTATCCCAATAAGGAGTTCCTAACCCCACGAATGCTGGAACTACGTAAACACCATCGGTTGATGCTACACTCGCAGCAAATTTCTCACTCTCTTCAGCACTTCTAAACATCCGGAGCCCATCACGGAGCCATTGGATCGCAGAACCGGCAACAAAGATACTTCCTTCTAATGCATATTCTACTTTTCCATTAATACCCCAAGCTATGGTCGTTAGCAGCCCGTTCGCTGATTTTACTGCTTGTTCGCCGGTATTCATCAGCATAAAGCATCCGGTACCATACGTATTTTTCGCCATTCCTTTTTCATAACAGGCCTGACCGAATAATGCCGCTTGTTGGTCTCCTGCAATGCCGGCAATTGGCACATTAGCGCCAGAGAAAGAGGAATCAATTGTTTTAGCGTATACTTCTGAAGATGGGCGCACCTCCGGCAGCATTGAAGCAGGAACTGAAAGAATTTCTAATAACTTTTCATCCCATTTAAGGTCATGAATATTGTACATCAATGTTCTCGATGCATTGGAGTAATCAGTCACATGGGCCTTTCCACCGGATAGTTTCCATATAAGCCAAGTATCAATCGTTCCAAATAGCAGCTCTCCACGCTCTGCTTTTTCTCTTGCGCCTTCTACATGATCAAGAATCCATTTTACTTTTGTTCCAGAGAAATATGCATCAATTAAAAGGCCTGTTTTATCCCTGAATAATTGATCATAGCCATTTGCTTTCAATTCTTCACAAATCTCAACGGTTTGGCGAGATTGCCAAACTATCGCATGATAGACTGGCTGCCCTGTTTCTTTATCCCAGACTACTGCAGTTTCCCGCTGGTTAGTAATACCGATTCCAGCCACTTGTTCTGGTTTTACATTCGCCTCAGCCAAACATGAGGCCATTACCGCTATGACTGAACCCCAAATCTCATTGGCATTATGCTCGACCCAACCCGGTTGTGGGAAGTACTGCTGAAACTCCTGCTGAGCAACATGAACAATCTTTCCTTTTTTATTAAAAAGAATAGCACGTGAACTTGTTGTCCCTTGATCTAAGGATAAAATGTATTTTTCCATCTATGAACTCTCCTCTTACATTAAAAATATTCCATATTTTTCTACGCAGACCATTTCAAAAGGCTTCCTTCCCCATACGGAAACGATTACAACGACTACGATTATATCAGACCTGAAGATCATCTTTTATATTTGATGACTTTTCGAATGCTTCAATGTAGTAAATACTTGAGGAAAAATCTCTATTTATTAGTGGCAGCGTTAATCCAATTTTCATTAACTCATCGCCAGCATATTCCTGTTCTCCCCTATTTACTCTATAAATCTCACACGACTTTAGCCCGCGCAACTTCAGCCGGAAAAAAGGTGGATTTGGTGTTGCCAAGGTTTTATAGTAAAAAACTACAGCCCTTTCCTGATTCGATGACACATACATCCAAGCCGTATCCATTCCATCAAACGGACTTAACAGCCTGTATAAGTCCCCAAAACAGACAATATCCTTGATTTGATGATATCGTTTGATTTGCTCCATTACAACCTTCTTATCATCACTACTCAGTTTATCGATATTTAATTCAAATCCCAAATTTGCAGCCATCGCTACATGGCATCTCATTAAAAGTGGTGTAGTTCTTCCCACCTGATGATTCGGCACATCTGATACATGCGCCCCCATGGTAATCGCTGGATAAATGAGGCTTGTTCCGTATTGAATTTTAAGCCGTTCAACAGCATCTGTATCATCACTCGTCCAGGTTTGCGGCATATAATAGAGCATGCCAGGATCAAAGCGACCGCCTCCTCCGGAACAGCTTTCAAATAAGATCTGCGGAAATCGTTTGGTCAGTTTTTCAAGGATTTGATATAAGCCCAGCATATAACGGTGTGCTGTTTCTTTTTGCCTATGAGGTGGCAGCGCAGCCGAACCAACCTCAGTCATATTTCGATTCATGTCCCATTTCACATAGGAAATTTTAGCACTGCTAATGACACGGGTGAGCGTTTCGATTAAAAAATTACATACGTCTTCCCTGCTTAAATCAAGAATTAATTGATTTCTAGACTGTGTCCGGTTCCTTCCTGGCACATGGATACACCAATCGGGATGTTTACGGTACAAATCACTGTCAGGGGAGACCATTTCCGGCTCGACCCATATCCCAAATTGCAGCCCCTTTTTTTTGATATAATCAGCCAATCCTTCTAAACCATTCGGAAGTTTTTTCTTAAAAACAAACCAATCACCCAACGAACTTTTATCATTGTCACGATGCCCAAACCAGCCATCATCTAATACAAACAGTTCGATGCCCAACTCTTTTGCTGCATCCGCAAGGTCGAAAAGTTTTTTTTCATTAAAATTGAAATAGGTGGCTTCCCAGTTATTAATGAGAATTGGGCGTGTTTTGTCTCGGTATACCCCACGACAAACTCTTTCCCTCAGTATTTTATGAAAAGTCCTGGACATTCCTCCAAGTCCTTCCGATGAATAAATCATTATAGCCTCAGGAGTTTGAAACGTTTCTCCCGGCTTCAGCACCCATGTAAAATCAAAAGGGTTTATTCCGATACTTAGTCTAGAAGTTTGAAATGGATCCACTTCGATAGAAGCTTGAAAATTCCCGCTGTAGACCAAACTGATGCCATATACATCCCCATTCTCTTCGTTGGTGTCTTTTGAAAGCAGCGCAACAAAAGGATTATGTTGATGGCTGCTTGCACCTCGAGCTGATGAAATCATTTGAATTCCGTGGTTAAGTGGCCGCCTTTCGATGTGACGCTCACGCCCCCATGTACCATAAAGGTGCAGCCAATCCCAATCTGACTGATGAATGTCCACTGACATACTCATACATTTATGTATTTCCACATCATGCGACCCAAGGTGCTCAAAGGAGACCGATCTCGTTATCACATCCAAATCACGGTAAATTGTATAATGAAGATTCATCCCGATCCCAAGCATGGAATCTACCAGTGTTAGCACTAATGTTTCTGCTTCAGATTTATCCTCGACATACGCAGCAGGCAATCCCTCAAGTGGATGTTTTCCTTGGAAAATTTCATGAGAATCGTAGACAAATTCCGTTACCGTAGTGCCGTCAGATGAACGGATCTGATAGGCCGGCGAACGAAAGTCCCCATTCCCAAAAGCGGGATATTCCTGTGGCAGTGTATCAAGTGAAAATTGTGAAAAAGAAGGCTCCGTCGTCGGCGAAAAAGGCCTGCGTTTAAATGCTAGAATGGAAGCAGGCTGCAGTGCCCTAACCCTCTTGCCCCAATACAAATGAGCGGGATATTTACCATGGACAATTTGAATCAAATAACTAATCCTGTTATTGTACAAATGAAAAATCCCATCCTTTGCATCCCAATCAATTGGCACGGGCACTCACTCCTCCATAGTCGCTGAATAGCCAAAATTACTTATCTTACAATAAATATGATTTGCCATATGCCAAAGAGAACAATAAATAAAAAAAGGGTGTCAGGCACCGTTCGTGGACATTTGTCCACGAGCAGTGCCTGACACCCTTTATAGTGTAATTGTAAAGGTGGTTCCTTTCCCTTCTTCGCTTTCAACAAAGATGGTGCCCTCGTGCATTTCGATGATTTTTTTGACGATGGAAAGTCCTAATCCGCTGCCTCCTTTTGACCGGTCCCTTGCCTTATCTGCTTTGTAGAATCGTTCAAACACATGAATCTGGTCTTTTTTCGAGATCCCAATCCCCGTATCAGAAATTTTCACGATCGTTTTGTCATCCACCTTTTCAAGATGAACACGAATCATCCCCTGGTTTGGCGTAAATTTAATACTATTGTGAATGAGATTGGTCCAAACCTGGCTCATTAAATCCTCATCCGCGATGACGGCCGCCTTCTCCATAGAAACATCCAATTCCAGTTCCTTTTCCAGCCAAAGCGGTTCACAAGCTAAAATAATCGTCCGTATCTGCTGGTCTAATCGATAGCTATGTCGATCAAAGGGATGATGCTTGGATTCTAACGAAGTTAATTTCAAAAGATTATCACTTAATTTCGAGAGCCTTCTACTTTCCGTTTCAATGATACTGAGATAATGGCTTCTCTCTTCATTTGTTAGCTGATTGTATTGGAGGGCTTGGGCAAAACCCATAATTGACGTCAACGGTGATTGAATTTCATGAGAGACATTGGAAATAAACTCCTGCCGCATCTCTTCCAGCTGTTTTAATTGCTTTGCCATATGATTGATATGGTCAATCAGTTTGGTAAATTGATTTTCTCTCCCAACCTTTAAATCCAGGTATACATTAAAATCACCTTTAGCAATCCTGCTTAAGGCATCCAGTACCTCATAATAAAGATTGCGACGTCTAGAGTTTGTAAATAAACCAATAAGAAACCCAACGAACGCCATTGTTAATAAACTACTAACCACCTCCGCCATATGACGAAGATAATCGGATGTCTGAAGATGGAAAAGGTGATAGATTCCTGAGACGATGAAATAACCTGCTGAGAAGCCCAACGAAACAAATACAATGAAAAAAACAACCCCAAATAAATGCTGAAAAAAACGTTTGGTCTTCATGGTTTTACCTCAAAACGGTAGCCTAATCCACGAATCGTCTGAATTCGAAACGGAAATTCCTCCTCTGAAAAACGCTCTCTTAACCTTTTAATATGCACATCGACCGTTCGTTCGTCGCCTTCATAGTCGTAGCCCCAAATATCTTCTATTAATACCTCTCTTGAAAATGTCTTTCCAGGGTAACTCGCTAATTTAAACAACAGTTCAAATTCTTTTAACGGTATGGTAATTTCCTTATTTTTAAAAGAAATTTCATGGGTTTTCCGATTCAGCATAAATTCATTAATTGTTATCGTTTGTGAGACCGTTATTTTATAACGTTTTAATAAGGCTTTGACTCGAGCTGTTAACTCCATGGGATCAAAAGGCTTAACCAGGTAATCATCTGCCCCGAGTTCAAATCCTTTCACTTTTTGTGAGGTTTCCCCTTTGGCGGTCAACATTAAGATCGGCATATCACTAAACTCCCGGATCTCCCGGCACAATTCCCATCCATCCAAATTTGGCATCATAATATCAATGATTGCCATATCCATTTTTATTTTTTCCATCAACTGTAATGCCTTCATCCCATCTGATGCTTCATACAGTTCGAATCCCTCTTTTTTCAAAAATAGAAGCACAAGCTCGCGAATATTAGCGTCATCGTCGACAATTAATAATTTTGTCATCGCTCCTCATCCCTTTCCATCTATTAAGCAGGTTCGCTGATTCGTAATTGATGTTCGGCAAATTCACGATATAAGGAGTGAGTTTGGACTAGTTGTTCATGCTTGCCGCTGCCGGTTATTTTTCCCTTATCCAGAAAGATAATTTGATCAGAGTCAATGACGGTCGACAAACGATGAGCTATCACTAGTGTGGTTCGTCCCTTCATTAAATTCTGTAATGCCTGTTGGACTACTTGTTCAGATTTGCTATCAAGACTAGAGGTCGCTTCATCTAACATCAATAGTTTCGGATCTCTTAGGAATGCTCGTGCAATCGCAATTCTCTGCCGTTGACCACCCGATAATTTGATACCTCTTTCGCCCACTTCGGTTTCATACCCATTCGGGAGCTCGGCAATAAATTGATCGGCATAGGCCATTTTTGCGACTCTTATTAAATCATCCTTACCCACTGGCTTATCCATTCCATAACAAATATTATCGCGAATCGTTCCTGCAACAATCGGGCTTTCCTGTGAAACATAACCAATTTGGCTTCTCCAAGAAAACAGTGAGAATTCATTTATTGGATCCTCCCCAAGGCGAATCGTTCCTTGCTGCGGTTGATAGTACCGCTCCAATAAGGAAAACAGAGTCGTTTTCCCGCTGCCACTTGGACCAACTATTGCGGTTACCTTGCCTGCCCCTACGGAAAAACTGATATTATTTAGTACGGATTCCCCATTAATATATGAATAATGCAGCCGCTCCACCGTTATAGGTTGATTCATATCTTCGACATCCCGCTTGGAATCATCTTGTTCCTCATTCATATCAATAATCGCGATAATTCGCTCGGTCGCACCGGTTGCCTTTTGAAATTGGGTAAAGAAGGAGGCTAATTGCCCCATCGGCATGACGATTTGAAAAAGATACATGATAAATGCTACTAAATCGCCCGCCATTAATGCACCTGAAGATACTCTCATTCCACCAAACCCTAGAATGACGACTAGTAATACCATGATTACTAAACCAATCAACGGAGAAATCAGTGCTTGAATTTTTGCCTCTTTCAATCCATATTGAAACAACTTCGTAATTCCGCTTTTACCATTCTTATATTCGATTTCTTCCGCATTCGAAGCTTTGACTAGGCGTATCTCAGATAATACTTGCTGGATGACGGAGGTAAACTGTGCTGTTTCAGTTTGCATCCCTTTGGACACCTGATGCATCCTTCTACCAAGTGTCATTAAAATGACTGCTGCAAGCGGAAGGGCAATAAACATTAACAAAGCCATTTTCCAATCCAATAGCAGTAAGACAATAATCGAGCCAATGATGGAAATGGTCCCTGATAGAAAATTGGCGAGATGGTCGGTAATTAATCCTTTTACCACTGCTGTATCATTCGTCATTCGGCTAACCGTTTCCCCTGTTTGATTTTCATCATAGAACGGTATTGGTAAGACGAGCAGCTTCTTCCATAAACGGTCTCGGATCCCTGCCACAACCGATTGGCCGATATGATTTAATAAATAGATGGATATCCCGCTCACAACCGCTTGAATAATGAGTGCAGAAACTAGAAGAATGATTCTTCCTCTGCTTAACGAGCTAAGAGAAAAGTCATTGATAAGATTTTTGGTGAACAATGGGACAAACAGCCCCACCAAGGTGGTTCCTACACTTAATAAAAGAGCGATACCCAAAAGCAATTTAGAAGGTTTGGTTTGCTGAACCAATCGAATAAACTGGCGCCATCCCTTCTCTTTCTTTACATCTGACATATTTCTTTACATCCCCTCTATCGATCACATGCTTCCAATTCCATTTACTATCACAAAATAGATTATATAAAGAATATATGAATTGAATATGAACATTCAATATAAAAAGGTGTCAGGCACCACCCGTGGACATTTGTCCACGGGTGGT
>NZ_VEED01000031.1 GCF_007678255.1 Bacillus sp. X1(2014)
CAAGTAGAAAAGTCATCACAAGCCCCATCGACAGAATTATAATATCGTTTTTGAATGAAATACTGAGAAAAGTAGTTCTAAATCCCCGTGACAATGTCAGGGGATTTTATTATAAGGATTAATTGCTGATTGTTCTTAAGCTACTTACATAGGCAAGGTAAGATTGTGAAATATTGTACTTACACTAACGGGTGCTTATGTTGAAGATGGGATGGCTGAGGCTATCCCGTTTTCTTATTGTGCTAACGGGCAGAATAGATAAGAAGATTACGACTCAATTGAATTAGGGAAATGACTATATAGAGGTGAAATTTTATGAATTTTAAACAAATGACAGAAGAAGAAAAACGTAAATTGCTTATTGCAATGTACTTTCTACGAAAAGGTTCACATCAATTAAATCGTTTACACGATGAATTTAGCCGTAGAGATAATGATGATGAAATAAAGGAAGCAATGGAAAAGGAAAATAACCTTTTTCGAGCAATAGCACGTTTTGATGATATGTACCTTTATTCAGAAGATGAAACTGAAAATGAGGAAATAGGAAAATTAGAGGATGAAATTTTTGAATGGATTGAGGATTACGGATTTACCGAGGACATTAAGAAATATTTTGATAAGAATAGTATTATGTTCAGCTAACGGGTGCAAGAGATTAAGTTCGAAAGCTGCTTCGGCAGCTTTTTGCTTGCTCCACTAACGAAGCAGTTTAGTTGAAGAACCATATTTGTTAAACTTAAGGAAAAGGAAGAAAAGTTGAGGTTAGAAAAATGTATGAATTTAAAGATGAGTTCGAGAGAAAAGAAAAAAAGTTTAAGATTTACATTTTTTTATTTGTTATCTCTGTTTTAATACATACATTCATTGACATTTTTGACTTGGGAGTTGAAAAAGTTTCTGGAGTTGGCATAGTTATTAGCCTTTTATTTTTTTGTGTTATCCTTTATTTTGGTTTGCGTAGAAAGTTTTGGGCTGAGGTTATGATTAAATTTTTTGTCTGGCTAAATATTATTTTATTGTTCCTCATTATTACTGTTAAGATTTTAGGTTTTAGTTCAAATTAATCTTTAATGTTCTTAAAGTAACGGGGCAAGAGTTGAAGAACGGTAGCTGCTTCGGCAGCTTTTTTGCTTGCTCCGCTACATTTGACTAATATTATGCAAATTAGAGTAATGCCTCTGACGGGATTCGAAACCAACAATAATAAGTGGAATAAACAGTACAACAATTACTGCGAAATTTCCTTCCATGGAGGGCTAACGGGATAGTTTTGCCCCGATAACAAAAACTAACAGAATGAAAACGATAATCTATAAAGGAGATTAAATATGCTGAAAAAGATACGGAAAATCCTTCAAGTACTCCTATTTGTATTTTTCGGCGCATGCTTTGTTTTGCTTCCGTGGAGTAATATTGACAGAACAGCAGCCGAAAAAAGGATGGTATTTGACCAGCAGCCCATCCAATACCCGATTCGTCAAAGTAATATTACTATGTATACGGACGGAAAACAGTTAGTCAATCAATTATTCTCAGATATAAGGAAAGCAAAACATTACGTGTATATCAACTTTTTCTCTATAGCTGATGATAAAGTAAGTCATCAGTTTCTAGATTTATTGAGGCAAAAAAGCCAGGAGGGTGTAGTGGTATATTATGCAGTGGACAGGTTAGGTGGAATTTTACTAAAGGAAGAGGAAAGAGAATTATTGGTTAAAGCAGGAGTTCATTTTACGTTTTACAATAAGCCTGCTTTTCCTTATCTTTTTTCTTCTATTGATCATCGGAATCATCGTCGAATTTCAATTATTGATGGAATGATTGGGTACATTGGCGGATTTAACATCGGCAAGAAGTATATAGGAGAAAAAGCAAAACTCGGTCACTGGAGAGATTATCACCTTCAAATACGAGGAGAGGGAGTTCAAGATCTAGAACATCAATTTGTGTCTGACTGGAAGAAAAACACAGAGCAACAGATTCCTATACACAGCGCGACAAAGGAAAAGGGAGCAACCTCGCATCGATTTACTGCATATTACAGCGGAGAAAAACTTGGGCAAGATTATGCAAAGCTGTTTCATGAAGCAAAGGAGTCCATCATTATTCTAACACCTTATTTTATACCAAAAGACAGAACGATTTGGAACGCATTAATGGATGCAAGAAAAAGAGGAGTTCGTGTTAAAATTCTATTCTCACCTCATTCGGATGCACTGTTAGTTAAAGAAGCAGCCTATCCCTATATCCGTAAAGCAATAAAACAGGGAATAGAAGTATATGGTTATAAAAAGGGAGTGTTACACGGTAAAGTATTCTTGATTGATGATAATGTAATGATGGTTGGGACCGTAAATTTTGATTCGCGCTCATTTCATTTAAATGAAGAAATGAACTCCTATATTAATGACCCTGTTTTTATTTCTAAAATAAAGCCAGTCATCAATGAAGACATCCAGGATTCAAAGCGAGTAACATCCTCTGACGTCAATCAATTATCCATAAAAGAAAAACTGAAAGAAAAGTTTGCAAAAATGATTGAGTATTATTTGTAAGAACTAAGTATTTTTATTTTAAGGAGTAGTAGTCTGCATTTTATTAGAATAAATTAAATTACTGATACTAAAATAGAATGCTATGGAGAGGGAACATTGTTCCCTTCTCTTTTTTATTTAGGCTATGTAATGGGGTACTCATTTTTACTACCATTTAAGAACGATATTTTCTTACATATTCTGTGTTGAAATTGATCTTCATGGATGGCGAACGGGTGCTTTCCTTCAATAGAAATCAGCAATGATCTTCAACTAACGGGTGCAAGAGTTGAAGAAAGGATTGCTGCTGCGATCCTTTTTTGTTATTCAGCTAACGAGCAGTTTAGTTGAAGAAGAAATGCTATAATTTTATTAATAAAAATTAAAAAAAAGTAGGAAAGACAAATGAAGAATATTATAAAATTGACTCAAATCATCTTATTAAGTACATCAATCCTATTTTTGGGTGGATGTGTTTCTAAAAATGATTTAAAAAAGCCAGTTCGAGATTATCTAAAAACTAATTACGGATTTAGAGAGGATTTTCAAATACTTGCAGCAGAAAACAATTTTCTGGTAGATGATATTTACGATACTTATCTAAGAATAGATAAGCCATACCCAGCGTATCCAAGACTTGCTTTTGAAGGGGAAACTCACCTAGTTAAAATTGATAGTGATGATTTTTATTTAGAGATGTTTAAAGGTGCATATATTGAGCAACATCCTGATGTTATTCGTGAAACCAAGCAAATAATAAAAAAGTACGGGTTAGTAAAGTATACTCAAAAATTTGTTATTAAAGATGGAGAACCTGCATACATGTTCCCTTTCGATAATATTGAATTAAATATGATCTATTCAAAAGACTTATTAAAAGATTTTAAAAAGAGCCAAAAGATTGATACCAATGCTCTTTTACCTACATTGAAACCAAGTGATCCTCGGCGTGAAAATTATAATTCGAGGTATATAGGTGTGGTGAATTTTTTATTTGAATTTGACATGAATAAAAATAAACATCCAATTCCAAAAGCTAAGGATTTAATAGTGGACTTTCAACAAAGTGGGGTATTAACTAAAGGGATATACAACATTGATATGTTGGTAGATGATTCGAATCCTAAACATTCCGTAGGATGGGAGCATAATAATGTAGCTTTATTTGAAGTTGATGAAAATGGTAAATATACTATAATTGCTACACCTAAATATGATGATCTAGATAACTCATACTTTTACGGTGATTATGTAGCTGAAAAATAAAATGATAGGTATATTAACTTGTTCAACTAACGGGTGCGTTAGTTGAGAAGTAATGAACATTTTAAAGTCAAAATAACAAAAAGAAAAAACAAAATAAAATAAAAAAAGGAATTAAAAAATGAAAATAATAAAATTGGTATGGGTTGCTTCAATCCTATTAGGCATATTATCAGGATGTTCCGAAGGACCTCCAATTGACCATACGGAAGATAAAATAGTAGATGCAACCGTGATTAAAAAAGAACATGGAGATACGCAAAAATGGGAAATAACTCTTCAATACAAAGATATTGTCGTTGTATATGGATATGACCATTCAGATTATTATGATCACGTAAAAGAAGGAGACAAAGTGCCTGTTACATATACCAAAGGCTATACAAAAGAAAACAAATTAGAAACACAAAGTATTGATCCAGTCCATCTTTAAAAAAATGAGTTGTTGCACTAACGGGTGCTTATGTTAAACAAGGGATGGCTGTGGCGATCCCTTTTTCTTATTGTACTAACGAAGCAGGTTAGTGGAAGAAGGTATGCTATAATGATGGGCGATAAATGTTATAAATTTGAAAGTTTACGAATAAGGAATTGTGACTAAGTAATGAATCATAAAAATAAAAAAAATCGATTTCGAGATATGGATTTATTTGAAAAAGTATTGGTTATTACAGCTTTAACCCTCCTAGTTGTCATATCCTTTACGTTTGTTATAGGGAGTATATTCTTTGGGATTGTAGGCTTTTTTAATTTATTTGGAGTACGATATACGTCGCCATACTCCCTTATAGGATTTGTGATGATGTTGTTTCTTTTTGGTGGTGTTGTGGATTTATTCTCTATAACTTTAATCGCATGGTCATCACGATATGTATCAGGTAAATATAAATTATTTATTATACGGATGGTTATTGATTGCACATTTACTTGGCTAGCATTGCATACAGTAGATGAATATATGGATAGTATTACAATTCCATTGAAAACAGAAATCATTGCCGTTTTATTATTATTCTTTATAGAAATTGCCTTTGATAATAGAGAAAAAACTAAAAAGTAATTTTTACTTAAATGGTTTCTTCTTCAACTAATGGGGGCAAGAGTTAAAGAATGGGATGGCTGCGGCGATCTCATTTTCTTATTGTGAAGAAGGATTTATCGATATACTTGAAGAAATATCTGTAAATATTGATACATCTGAGGTGAATCCGATTGAAATACGAAGAAATCGAGAATAACAATAATGATTATTACATTGAACAAATAAACTCCAAAAACAAAGAAAATGTAGTTAAAGGATTGTTGGGATTAGCGTTATATGGTTCTGACTTTGAATTTATTCAAGAGACATTAGTGAATTTTAGCAAAAGTGAAGATGAGAATATTCGAGGTATAGCTATACTTGGTTTTGGTCACATAGCAAGATTATATGGAAAAATTGACAAAGATGTTGTGATGCCTATTGTTCAAAATGGGCTAAAAGACAAAAGCGAAATTGTTAAAGGACAATCAACCGCAGCCTTAGATGATATTAACTTTTTTACTGAATGATGAGTTTTTCTTGTTAAGCTAACGGGGTGCTTTGGTGAAGATTGAGTTGCGGCACGCAGCTCTTTTTTTTCGTTGAACAACTAACGGGGCAGGTTAGTTGAAGTAAAATATGCTAGAATTAAAGTAAATTATTTAGTGAACGGTGGAGTTAAAAAATGCTGAACTTGTCGGGGAAGGTGGCTGTATATCAACTTGGATTGAGTATAGGGTATTTTAAACTTCCTAAAGTAGTTGAATGGGTTGATTTAACCATATTACAATTGGACTCTTCTGATATTCCTAATCAATTGTACGAAGTTTCGTTATCGAGTCATAAAAAAATAGATGACGTTATCAGCCTTTTAAGTGAAATTACCAGAGGAAATTACATAGAAACTGCATCAAAAGTTATATTAGGTCTTCTGTGCAAATCATTTGAGAAAAAAGAAATCGAAATTCAACAAGTGGTCACTTTAATGTATAGATTAGCTTGGGAACGAAATATTGAAGATGAAATATTTTCAAAAATAAATGGATTAGACGCAGACTATGAAATGGCTGTTGATGGATATGGAGATATGAAAAGTGTGAAAAAAGAAATACAGGTATTCTTAGGTAGATATGAAATGTACAGTGAGTTAATATAATGCCTGCTTAACTAACGGAGGCTTTGTTAAGGGCGATAATCGCTGCGACAGTCATTTTTTCTTGTTGAACTAACGAAGCAGGTTAGCTAGTTTTTCCATAATTTTCAGTTAAAAGTTGTATATAAATATGTAAGCTTTTCTTATACGAAATTTTTATATCTGAGGTAACTAACGATGTCAAAAGAGATTTTTGTACTTATTATAGCTGTTGGTTTAATCGTTTATGGCGTTTCGCAGTGTATGAGGGGATACAAATATAATAAACACTTGCAAGAAGAAGACCGAAGAACTGGCAACTATGTCAATGGAAACGGTTCTATTTTAGATGAGTTTTTTCGCATTTTAGTCCCATATTTCCCCTTAAAGATTGCAAAATATTTTAAAATGCTTCTCGGATTAATTCTTATATTTCTTGGAGGTTCACTAGTTTTAGGATTTATTAGCGACCTATAACAGAACATGCGAATTGTTGTACTAACTGGGTGCAATAGTTATGGATCACCAGCTGCTTCGGCGGCTATTTTTCTTGTTGTGATAACGGAGCAGTATAGTTTAACAAGATAAGCTGATAAACTAAGGGTAACGAAATAAGAAAGGGTATTTTGTAATGACCATTGTAAATTACCTAGGATGCAATTTTAATTTTCCATATAGTGACGAAGATTCTAACGATGAAATTTCGGTTGTTGAAAGTCCTCCAGATGATGAGGCGAAAGAGAAGGTGAAAAAGCACTTTTCAACAAAGTATATCTTTGAACTTACTGAGGATACAGGTTCAGGGATTTGGTTTAATAAGCACTACCGAAGGGAGTTTCCTAAAAGTAATACTGAATCACAAGAAAGTTTCCTTTCATTATGTCGGCTTATAGATAATTATCTTCAAGAGGGAGATTATTGTGAACTATACATTTGTTGGTCTGGTGATGAAAAAGAAGATAGAAATATGGAATTAGATCAAACCATAAATCTTAATGATTTTGACATCCATAACATCCAAATATACGAGAAAACGCTATTAGTAATAAAAAAATAGTTGTTCAACCAACGCATGCAAGAGCTAAAAAAATATAAAGAATTAATGGAGAAATTCCTTGATGAAAAAATGTCAGCCGATGAATTTCAGACACAATATCTAAGAAAGTTTAAAGAATGGAATGACCGAATGGATAAGACTCAATTTGAGATTCTAAATGGGGTATTTGAGGCAGCAGACTGTTACAGGCACGAGTGTCTTCCAGGACAAGAAACTGCCTTTGAAATTTCTGAACAACAACTAAGAAAAGAAGTAAACGAAGAGTTAATTAAACTAAATAAAATGTTAGATAATCACTAGTCTTTCTTCAGCTAACGGAGCAGGATAGTTGAAGAAGGAAACGTATTGAGTGGTGTTGAAATAAATACCTATGTATGCCTTTTTGTTGAGTATCGAAATATGTGCTTCATTATAACAGTTTACTTTAAGTTCTAATTTTATATGTGAGGTTTTTCAATGAAAAATTATACCGATATTATCAATCAAAACTATGTATTAGAAGAGGGTATATTTCTGCATTCTCTTGCAGAAGAATGGATTTTTAATGAAGGTTTGTTTTGGGAGTATTCCAATAGTGTAATAACATTAACTAAAAACAATCTGGATAAGGAATACGATTTGAAAGCAGTTCGAAAAGTGGTATGGACACATAATAAGATTATTAAGTGTTTTCTATTTCACCACTCCAAAAACGACCATTACGAAATGGATAACTTCCCCAATGAGACGGAACACCTTTTTTTAGAGCGACTTGATTTTATTATAGATGGTTTCTTAGGAAAATACACTTTTTCTGAAAAAGCTTTCGGTGATGAGATAAGAAACCCAGATTTTTAAGATTAGTTATTGAACTAACTAGGGCTTTAGCTTAAGTTGATGATCGCTACGGCGGTCATTTTTTCTTGTTGAACTACAGTTGCATGGGTTGAAGATTGGGACTGCAGCGGCAATCCCATGGCTTGTACAGCTAATGGGGCAGGTTAAATTAATAAAGCAGGAATTTCCAATAGGTATCGAGAATTAGTACATGAGAACTATTGGAAAAAGGAGGGAATATGAAATTTCCAAAAATGATTTTCACCATGGTTAGTTTATTAGTGTTGTTTAGTTTAATACTCGTGGTTAGCATACATATGATAAATACAAAGCCTTCTACAAAGGATTTCACGGTTTGGTTTAATGATGAATATGGAATTAGTTGCGAAAAGAAAGATTGTATCCAGAAAACAGATGAACATACAATACCATTAAGTTTAATTAAGCGTGATATAAACGACAACAATCCGTTGTACCTTTCAATAGAAAAAGTATATAAAAGTGGAGAAGCAGGTTATGTGACAGTAAAGAGTATTGGTTTAATGGGAAAATTCTTTACTACTAAATATTTAAATAATTACTGATTAAGTTATGTGATGGTGTATATACAAATACAAACGGAAGCTTACTTTAGAAACAAACAGACTATGTTGGCTTTTTATTTATTCAACTAACAGGTGCAAGAGTTGAATAAATGATCGCTGAGGCGGTCTTTTTTCTCGTTGTGCTAACGGGCAGGTCTGTTTAATAAGGATTAAAATGGAGGGCATATATGAAAAGAAAATCTATTCATGAGTTAGAACTGGGTGATTTTGATGTTCATCCAGTTTGGAAAACCGTTGAATTTGATGCAGATGAACTGGATGAACTAGTAGAACCTTTCGAAATTGATAAAGAAGTTATTGACTTTCAAGAGGATTATTGGGTGAGGATAAAAGGTGTTTTGAATGATGGGTCAGAGATATATGGAATTGGTCAAATCAATATTGAAGAGGGGAATATTTTTTCGATGTCCTTTTTCGTAAAAGGAGACTGGGAAGTTCTACATCTCCCACCAGCACCTGACTTTGTATTAGAGGAAACAGGTCCTATTCCATTTGCTTCAAAATTATCAAAGGAAATAAATTGTGTATTTCCAATGAAAGTTTTACCTAATATGGCAAAAGAAGTTACCCATAAAGACATAGTTAATCTCATCGAGACATAAATTCCTTATTTAAGTTACAGGTGCGAGAGTTAAAGATACCTGATCGCTGCGGCGGTCATTTTTTCTTGTTGTGCTAGCGGAGCAGGTTAGTTAAAGAAGGGAAAGCCTTACCCTTTTGGAGAAATTTAGAATAAAAAGGTGGTTTAAAGATGGAATTATATGAAAAAGTAGAAAACGTAAATAGTCGGGAAGATTTAATCAAATTCATAAAACACTTGAGAATGGATTTACAAACTAATAGGGCAGAGTGGGAGAATATTACACTTGAAAATTATTTAGAAGCTATGGAGGCTTGGGTTAAGGATATGGAAGGATATTATTCGAATACAAATCAACCTCTTCCAAAACAACCATCTTGGAAGACTATTGCTGACATACTAGTAGCTTCAAGGATGTATGAATAATATTCAACTAATTCATGCTTTTGTTAAGAATAATGATCACTGCGGTGGTCATTTTTTCTTGTTGTACTAACGAGCAGTTTAGTTCAACAAGAATACCTAGCCGATGTTTTTTGCTCTGTTTAAAAATAATGTTGATTTTTGATAACTCTTCGAAATCTTACTTTCAGTTACCTGTCAGATGGTAAGAGATATAGGAATAGTATATTACTGGATTAATAAAATTGAAACAGGAAGAAAAATGAGGTGATTTTATTTTAGAAAAACTCAGGAAAATTAAAATGAAAACTGCTGTATTTATGGGAATTATTTTTTACTCTTTGACTATCTTAATCCACTTTCTTATTATAAGCAAAAGTATTCCATTCAAATGGGTTAATGGTGGAAGGTCTGAATCATTCGCTGAACAGCTACCAATATCTGTTATGAATATCGTTATTTCAATTATTGGAGTAGTTTTTACGTTGATTGTTGGTAGAATTAAACTATATAAATACAAAAGAGGAATAACCGTTATATGTTGGTTTTTTGTTGTACTTTGGTCTTTTGGATTTATACAACAATTGTATGGAACACCTTTTGAAAAAATGGTTTGTTCGTTAGTATTGCTTATTGGGGTTATCTCGAACTTGCGTATGGCGATTGAAAAAAAATAGATGTAACTATTTAATTAATAAGTTTGTAAACAATTACACTTAAACTAAAGGGTGCAAGAGTTAAGGATTGGGATGGCTGCGGCGATCCCTTTTTCTTATTGCACTAACGGGGCAGTTTAGTGGAACAAGAATGTATGTTGGTAAGATGGAAAAAGCACCTGAAATTTATAATTCGAATGTAAAAAATTAGTTCAGGTAGAATAAGAATACAATGAAATTGGGCATTTAGATCCAGCTATAGGGCAGGAAGGTGTTAATATGGATGAGTTTGAAAATATGATGGCGGAATTTAATGATTGGTTAGGGGATGCAAAAAAGAAAATAAAAGCTTCGGTTCAAATCGATCCATCGAAGTTAGATGCTTGTGTAAAGATTATCGCCGAGTTGGTCAGCATCAAACAGAAGTATGCGGACAAACTGTCAGAATTACGCACTGCTGCGGAAGAGAAAATTGTAAGGCTAGAGTATTCTAAAGGAGGAGAAACAATCCATCGTGGAAACTACTGTCCGAGCCCAGTTTTAGATTTAATTATTGGTGGGATGAAAAGGGGTAGACTATTCAAAAAGAAGAAACCTGAATTTGGGAATTACTCTTACGAATATGGCTTTGATAAGGACGGCAGGCTGCTTCGAGTAAAAGGTGTAAATGAATTTACAACTCCAGAACGCAATTATAATGAGGAATATTTGCTTTATAATGATGATACCATTTCTGGAGTAGAGTTCGATAATACGGGTGACATCGTAGCTGTTTCCAGATGTACTTATGAAAATAATAATATTGTTAAATATGAACGTAGTGTATGCAGTTTACCGCAGTATGCGGACCTTTATATGGAAGAATACGCTTATGAAAATAATTTGCTTTCCAAGGTTAGAACATTTGATGTAACTCCACGAATTGAAATATACAATGAACAAAAATATAAGATAGAGCTTAATGAAAACGGAAAAATTGTTAAGTTAATAGGAGGTTTTATAAATAATGGGGTCTGGGAACAGGATTACATTATAAATATAAACCCCAAAAACTAAATTTGAACATTTTGTTCTTCAACAAACGGGGTGCTTTACTTAAAGATGGATTGCGGCAGCGACCATCTTTTTTGTTGTTCAACTAAAGGAGCAGGCTAGTTGAAGAATAATGTACATTTGACAAAGAATATAAAAACAAAAATGTCCGTGAGTTATTGGAAAGTGGTATATTTTTCTTATGTGTAGTTTATTAATAAACATCCGATGGGTGGAATTGAAATGGGCTGGAATGCACTGTTTGAAGTATCTATGTTTTGGTATGTGACAATAATTATGTGGTTACTAGTAGGCTTCTCAATTTTATTTTTTTTCATGGCTTTAATGAAAAAGTCCCAGAAATTATTGGGAATAAGTGTTGCATTAATGTTACCCAATATTCTATTTCTGTTGATTGATGAACTTGAACCAATACTTATGTTTATATTTATTTTATGGTTTGCTATACAAATTTTTATGTTATTTTAGACTTTGTAAACACATGAATGTTAATACAGCCAAATAAAACATATGGTGTCTTTTTCAACTAACAGGTGCGATGGTTCAATAAATGAGCTGTCGTTTTCTTGTTCCACTAACGGGCAGTTTAGTTGAAGAAGGAACAAAAGAAGGCGAATTTAAAGTCCTTGAAAGACACATGGTTAGACCTATCGGAAGATAATCCCAATAGCCAATTTTTAATGACGGTCATGGGTGGAGTAAATCATTTAGAGCGTGATCTAATTCGAATGCGTCAACGTGAAGGAATTGATTTAGCAAAAAAGGAAGGGAAATACCGTGAATAAGTCAAAAAGTACCACAATAAGCATGCCGGGATTAACTATGCAGTAAAGCTTTATCAAGAAGGCAAAATGACCGTAACGCAAATTTGTGAAATTACCAATGTTTCAAGGTCGGCTTTATATCGAAAGCTTTCAGAAGGGAAAAAATAGTTCGTTTTTATTCCTTTAAAGGGTCATTTTGTGGAATAACTGTTCATAATTAAATTGGATATATATATTAAAATAATAGTAAAGATTATGAAGAAGTATACTTAAGGTTAATTCTCAACCAGTAATAATTATATTATTACCATGAAGACATCAAAGGGTATTTGCTGTTACAATTATTAATATAATTCTATTATTGAGAAACAGAGTAATATAGTTCAAAGATAAATTATCTTTCTTTTATGGAAAACGAATTTAAAGTAACCAAATAGGAAGTTGGTGTTCTAATGATGTATCGAATCGGAGTGGTTGGACCAAATTGGTCATTAGAACGAATTCTTGGAATAGCTAAAGAATTTGAGCAGGGAATGGAATTTGTACCTTTCCCTTATGAAGAACCTGAGGAAACAAAAAAAATTGTAAAGGATTATGATAAAAAGATTCATGCTTGGCTTTTTTCTGGCGAATTGCCATATGAGATCGCGAGAAATGTTTTAGGTTCTAAAGAAAATCTTTTGTATATCCCACATACGGAATCTAGTTTATACAAAAGTTTTTTAAATATGATCAATTCACAGGAAAAATTGATCAAAAGATTGAGTATCGATACATTCTCTTATTCCAACTTAGTTGAAGAAGCAGTAGAACAGTTGTCTATGACATTTAATGAGATTTACGTGAAAAAGTTTGAACCAGATGATATTAATATGGAGGAATTGTTACATTTTCACCTAGATTTATGGGAATCAAAAAAAATTGATGGAGCCATCACCTGTTTTCCAACAGTTTATAAGCACTTAAAAGAAGCTGGTTTACCAGTCGAATGGATGTCAACTAGCCGAAAGGAAATTCGCCAAACTCTGAGGATACTAACTGAGAAAATAAAGGGCTATTACTTTAAGGACACTCAAATTGGTGTGGAAATTATTGAGATCGAGCATTTTGAAAGCATTATGCAGAATGCAAAGAGTTCATATGATTTACAGTTTTTGGAGCTGCGTTTAAAGGAGATACTCCTTAAATTCTGTGAACAATTAAATGGCTCTTTGATAGAAAAAGGATATGGTAAATATGTGATATTTAGTTCCCGTGGCGCGATTGAACGAGAAATTCCTATGTTAGAACATACATTAGAGCAGTTGTCGCTAGAATCGGAATCGACGGTTGTTGTAGGAATCGGATTTGGAGAGACAGTCTTTTCTGCAGAAATAAACGCGCAGGTGTCAATTAGGCAATCAAAGGAAATGCCTGAACGGAAGATACTTATTGTCGACAACGGAATGATTATCGAGTCCATTGGGAAAAAAGAAGAGATAACCTACTCCTTTCGTACGGAGGATAAAGATTTTTTACAGAAACTGAAAAAGGGTAGTATCAGTGTTAAAACTTTTCACAAAATTGATGCTCTAATCAGGAAAATGAATTGGAACGTTTTTAGTACAAAGGATTTGGCAGCACACCTTCATATGACAGAACGAAATGCAAGACGTATTGTAACAGATTTGTGTGAAGTTGATCTAATTGAGTATATTGGAGAAGAATCTTCCTCTTTACGTGGAAGACCTAGTAAATTATATCGTTTAAAATAAACATCCATATTTGGGTGTTTATTTTTTGTTTTTAGAAAATTCATATAAATAGTTGAAGAAAACGATTTCATCGTTTAAAATTCATTTAAAGAGTATTTAAGGAATATTTACCTTAAATATTCTTTAAATGAATTTTTGCATAGATGTATGAATGTTATGAAAATTTATCCTTTGATGACTAAAGGAGGGCAGGTAGATTGGATTAGATTTCTTTGTGATGTGATTTTTTATGAATATCCCAAGATTGGATAGATTTTCTGGTTATTTATTACTATGTATTAGAAAGGGGTTACAATCTGTTCCATTTTATGTGGAAATATTTATCGTTTCAAACTTAGGAATTTCTATATTTTTCTCGCTGGTTGTACGGTTCACAAACATTTTGGTACACCTATTACGGATCAGTGATAGCAAGTATCTGGATGATGATATTAGGTGCATTCTTAACTGTCGTGATTCTGAAGTTTGAGGACAATGCAGCCTGAAAGGTAAGTTAATATTTTAAGAAGATGAAAGTAGGTGTTGTTTATGGATGCTTTTCTGTCAGATTTTCTCACAACTTCAATCCAAAAACATTATAGTGAAATGGTTGCTTTAAGTGACGATATAGCTGCAAATCCAGAGGTGTCAGGGGAAGAGTTCGAAAGCAGCAAGAGAATCGTAAATATTTTAGAAAGAGCTGGCTTCGACGTTCAATATCCTTTCTCTGGTTACGAAACTGCCTTTTGTGCTGAGTTAAAAAATGGTGAAGGACCTTCTGTTGCTATATTAGTAGAGTACGATGCACTTCCGGGCATAGGACATGCCTGTGGTCATAACTTACATGGTTCTATGTCTGTTTTAGCGGGGCTTGCCCTTTACGAGTTGAAAAGTTATTTTAAAGGAAATCTTTACGTAATCGGAACTCCAGCAGAGGAAACATTTGGGGCAAAAATCGGAATGGCTAGAAACGGTGTATTTGATAAAATGGATTTTGCCATCATGTTGCATAGTTACATGGGCGGAATAAATGAACCTAATGCAAAGTTCCTTGGGCTAAAAAACTTTCAATTCAAATTTTTCGGACAGACTGCTCATGCGGCTGCATGCCCATGGGATGGGAGAAATGCTCTAACTGCCGCAAGAAAATTTGTTGATTTGATTGATGCAAGAAGACAAACCCTTACAAAAGACGTAAATATCAATCAAATTTTTACAGATGGTGGTAAAGCATCTAATGTAATTCCTGATACAGCTGAAGTGATAGTAGAATTTCGTGCTAACTCTTTTGCCTCCATAGAATCAGCGCAAAAAGCAATCTTAAATTGCGCAAAGGGAGCCGCTATCGCTTTCGATTGCGAATTCGAATGGAAACGGTCGTACGAAGACTTTGCAGACATGGTGAGTAATGCGGCGGCTGAGAAAGAAATGAAGAATATTATGGAATCCCTTGGTTTACGTGTGAATGACATTTCGGGTCCATTAGGTTCATCAGACATCGGTAATGTGAGCTATTGTTGCCCAACATTACATCCGATGATTTCGATTACGGATGAACAGTGTGCCATTCATACCACCGATTTCGCAAAAGCAACGACAATGCCAAAAGCGCATGAAAGTCTAAAAAACGGCGCGGAAATGATTAGTCGCATGGTTTTAAAAGTTTTTCTGGATGATGAATTTAGAGGAAATGTCCACAGGGACTTTGAGCAACAAATAGCAATTAAAAAGTGGAGTTAGGAGTGGATTTATAAATAATACTATTGAGGGGTGTTTTGATGAAAAAGAAATTTTTTTATGGTTGGATCGTTGTTTTTGCATGTACTGTCTTAACAGCGCTTGGAACTGGAGTTGTCTCATCCCTAGCAGTTTTTTTGTCACCAATGGTCAAAGCTAAAGGTTATTCTATAGCCGGTGTTTCTTCTTTAATATCACTCTATTTCATCGGTACCATTGTTGGTAATATTTTATTAGCCAAATTACTTAGCAAAGCAAACTTAAAGATTGCTGTTCTGACCGCTGGTATAATACAAGGTACATTGATTATCGCAATGAGCAAAATTGATTCCTTGAGCATATTGACGGTTATTACTTTCCTAATTGGTTTTATTATAGTTTCAGTTTCTGTATTACCTGTTCCAATAATTATCACAAACTGGTTTAAGGCAAAACGAGGAACAGCAATGGGTATCGCTATTGCTGGTGTTGGACTTGGAGCAGCCATTTTCGCACCAAGTTTGAACTTAGTCATTTCGAGCTCAGGTTACAAATCAGCTTTTGTTGTTTGGGGTGTAGCCGTTATTATCCTTGCCGTAATTTGCGGAACCCTTATTTATACTCGCCCTGAAGATAAGAATTTAAAAGCTTATGGGTTAAATGAAGGTGACCCTGAAGTACCAGCTGAAAAATCTTTAGAGGTTCAACCAAATTCAAGCGATGGAATTTCTTTGGGTCAATCATTCAAAACTTCTGCGTTTTGGCTTGTTGTTGTATTTGTAATTGGAACATCAATTCCGCAAATGATTGACGTCGTTCAAACTCCATCTTATTTGACTGATATCGGTGTTAGCGACGTTCGGCTCAGTCAGATCCTTTTTGCATTTGGTATCTGTTCAATGCTTGGGAAAATGACTATTGGTTATTTGTTTGATAAGTTTGGACTATCGAAAGGTTGTATGGCTGGTTTTACGTTAGGAGCCATCACACTCGTTTCGTTGGTACTTCTTGGCAAATCTTTAGGGCTTGTATATCTTTATATCCTATTTGGTGGTGCTGGTTTGAACTTTAACTTTGTAGCATTGCCAATCTTTACTTCCAAATTTTTTGGGACAAAGCACTATGCTACTATCTATTCAGGTTTATATGCGTTTTTTATGTTTTTGGCATCTATTCTTGGAACGGTCTCTGGGGTTTTAGTTGAAAAATTTGGTTATTCATCTTCTTACTTAATCGGATTTATTTTCTTAGTCGTTGCTATTTTTGCATGTATTTCATTACTCAAAGTAAAAAAGCCATGGCTTGAAGCTAACAAGAATGAAATTATTCATACAGCAAGAAATATAAATTAAATGTTTTAAAATCCACCCCTTCCATAATTGAGTAAAGTATAAACATACTTACACAACTAATTAATCCGCTCTCAGAACTACGAGAGCGGTTTAATTTTAAAACAGCTTAATGAGGGCTTTTGTGCCCTCTTTACATTTTTTTACACCTGTATGGCGCTTTTTGGACTTATCTCGGACTTACCCCTATATGGGCAGTATTCTTGTAAAAAATGAAGTTTAAAAAAGACAAGTTTGTGAAGAAATGTACTTAAACTATAGGGTGCTTAAGTTAAAGATGGGATGGCTGCGACGATCCCGTTTTCTTATTGTGCTAAACGAAGCAGGATAGCTGAACAAGATAGCAAAAAAAGGTTAACATTACCAATTGGTCGTGATAATATGAATGTAATCTTTTAGAAGAGGTGAGTTTAGTTGAGTAGAGTTGAGCAAAGTACAAAGTTAGATTTAGAACGAATTGTTTTTATTGGGAGAACCTTTGAAGAGTATTTAAAAATGTTTTCACTTTCCGAGGAAGAACTACAAGGAATGAAAATACTCGATTGCCCAGCAGGAGCTTGTTCCTTTACTGCAGTTGGGAACAAATCAGGTTTAGATGTAACAGCGTGCGATATTGCCTATTACCATTCTGGTCAAGACCTAAAAAATAAAGGGCTCCAGGATATTGAACACGCTATGGAACATATGCGAAAAGCCCAAAACAATTATAAATGGGATTATTTTAAAGATATAGAAGGTCTTAGAAGCCATCGTTTAAGCGCCTTACGAGATTGTACCAAAGATATGAGGGAATCCAGCGAAAGATATATTCCCGTTACCTTACCTTCTTTACCGTTTAAGAATGAAGAATTTGATATTCTTCTCTCTGCACATTTTCTATTTATGTATGCGGATAGATTAGATTATCAACTTCACATCGATACGATAAATGAGTTATTGAGGGTTACGAAACAGGAAATTCGTATTTTCCCTTTAGTTGATTTAGAGGGAAAAAGATATGAGTATTTAGATAAATTCATAAGTTATCTGAATAACAATGATTACACAGTTGAAGAAGTGAATGTACCATATGAATTTCAGACATATGCTAACTCCATGTTAAAAATAAGAAAAGGTTAGTAAAGCAGGGGCACGTGGAGGCGTTACACCTTTTTTAAATACTTCTAATTGAACTAACGGGTGCAAGAGTTGAAGATCCAGCTGCCATTGGGCGGCTTTTTCTTATTGAAGTAACTGGCAGAATAGTTAAAGAAGGTTGGAAATGGTTTACTACATTATTCTATTGCAGGTGATAAATTCGACATTTCAATATTCCTAATAAAAAATGGTATTGATGTAAATATGAATGATGCCGATGGTAATACTTCATTACATTTAATCTGCGAACGCCCTAATTTGGATGTTGCAAAAGAGATTCTTATACAGGGCGGAGATTTGAATATAAGAAACAAATTCGGTAACAACGCTGTATGGGCAGCTGTTTTTAATTGTAAAGGTAGTACTACGATATGGTAGAACTATTTATGAAATACAATCCAGATACAACCACTAAAAACAAGGCAGGGAGGTCGCCCTTAGACTTTGCAAAACAGGTAGGAAATGATAAACTGGTTAACCTTTTAGAAAAGTAAGCTGCTTATTGCGCTAACGGGTTTCGATGGTTCAAAAAAGAAATGAGGTAAACTATGGGACAAATAAGGCTAATGATTTCAGCAATATTAGCTTTGATTGTATCAATATTGAATTTCACAGACCACAGATATGTGTTCGGTATGTTTGGAGCAATTATATTTGTTTTTGTCGTAATTGAACTGATAAAACAATTAAGAAGCAAAACTAAAGGATAAGTTCTTCAGCTAACGGGGTGCTTGAACGAAACAAGGAATTCTAGATGCGGTTCCTTTTTTTCTTGTTCCACTAACTAAGCAGGTTACTTCAATAAACACAATACTTTGAAATTTAACAATTTCTAATTTCGTTCAAACTATGTGTTAAAATAATAGTCAAATAATTATTAAAAAGGATGTTGAACGATGTCAAGAGGAGAACATTTACTTCAAGAACAATATGGAACAACCAAGAGAGCATCCTCTTTTTATGAAAATCAAATGCTTAATTACCTAAACAATAAGATGACAGATTTTATATCGAAACAAGGTATGATGTTCATAGCAACGGCTGATTCTAATGGAAATTGTGACTCCTCTTTTAGAGCTGGCTCAACAGGTTTTGTACGTGTTATTGATGATAAAACAATCATTTATCCCGAATATAAAGGGAATGGAGTTATGGCAAGTTTAGGTAACATCATAGAAAATCCACATATTGGACTAATGTTTATAGATTTTTTTGAGAATAACATAGGGTTACATGTTAATGGTAAGGCTGCCATTATAGAAAATAGCCATTTATGCTCATTTAATATTCCTGAAGAGATAATAAATGATATTGAAGAAAAAGAAGGAAACAAACCCAAACGTTGGGTGATGGTAAAAGTTGATGAAGCGTATATTCACTGTTCAAAACATATCCCAAAACTACAACAAATGAACAAAGAAATATATTGGGGAACTGATGATGAAAAACAAAAGGGTGGGGATTTCTTCAAGACAAAACTAAGTATGAAACAGTAAAAATTGTGAAGAAACGCACTTAAACTAACGGGTGCTATTGTTAAAAATGTTCAGCTGAGTTTTCTGCTTTTCTGGGGATCTAGGTAAAACCTGAATGTAACAGAATGGATGTTTTGTTACATTGGGCAATGCTGTATCAGACTGTCTATTTTATACATTTGTGAATTATTGCTTTTTGTGTCACAAGAATACAAGCAGAAAGGACAACATGTCTATATACTATAGTATTTTAAAAGAAAGGTGATGCTTATGGTTGAGCGATAGTAAAAAAAAGTCTAATTCAAAAAATTGTCCATGTTGCGATAAGAATCCATGTTGTTGTCCAATAAAAAATATTAATAAGAATACTTTTAACCCGACAGTTAACGTCAATCCCGTAATTAATATTTCATCTACACCAGTTAACGGTGAACAGGGATTGCTTACAGAATTTGATGGAAGTGTTTTACCGGGAACTGATTTCTTTAATATACCTATTAGATTGTCTCCAATTACAATAGGGACAGCCACTTTGCATATAGATGATCCGAGTGATCGAGTTTTGTTACATGCAACTATTCAATCCATAAATCGTAATAACTTTGCTTTATTGATACAATTTTCTATCTTCCGCAATGGAACTGAAATATATAGCACGACCGATAATATCCCTCCATTTGTAGAATTTATGTCAGCTACAACAACTGGTTTTTCATTCTTAGATAAGACACCTTTAGCTGAGGCCTCTCCCTCTGGGTTAGTCCTATATGAACTCAAAACGAGTAGCTTACGAAGTGAAGCATCTTTCTCTGTCGGCGGTTCCAGGGATACAGATTTTATCGTTTTTACTGCTTCTAAAATCAAAGCCAACAATTCAACCAACATATAACTTGTTTGTTCCAACGTTTAAGTTAAAAAAAGGCGATTGCTACGGTGCAATGGTTTTTTCGATTTCAATACTTTACCCGGTGGTTGTTATTCATTTAAAGGAAAACCACTTATTATAAGGGGTCTGTTGGAGATATTTTTATTTTTGGTGAAGCAGTTATTCAGGTCTCCCAACCCCGAAATCCTTGTTATAAACTTGCTGCAAAATATGAATTACCTAAAAAGGTCTTTCGAATGAGAGGTACTGGCTATACAGGGTTCCTTTTAAGAGTATTGAAGGAGGGAATGGTAACACCTAGCGATGACTTAGTCCTTCTTGAAGAACATCCTCAACAAGTTTCTGTATCATTAGTTAATGATGTAAAATTTTTTGACAGATTTAATAAAGAGAAACTTGAAAAAGTTCTATCGGTTGATGCTTTATCAGAAAGTCTGCGTGCTATATTATTAAAGCAATTTCTATCCTAAACAACAAATCGATGGGAATATATACATCCAGCCAATTAGGGTTTTTTCTTGCTCCATTAAGGAACAAAATTGAAGAAGGTGTTCTTAGGTTCCTTTGTCTTAATTTCTTAGTGCAACTAACAGAACAGTTTAAAGGGCATCCTTGAGGTTGCCCCGTTGTTTTCCCCCTTATTTTTTTTTCGCCCTCAATAAGGCCGCGTAACTTGCCGCCTTTTCCGGTGGGGCAGTGAGGGATTTCTCATAACCTTTCTGGAAACTTTTTTCGTACGCCCTCACAAACCTCTGCCCGAGTATCCGCTGGGCCGCCTGTACTGCATTCATTTCCGGATGGGCATGAAGGTAGGCGTAGAAATTCTCCCCAGAGGAAAAAGAGAGGTACACCTGTCGAAGAAGACCTATTTTTATGAGAGGCTGAACTATTTCCATCTTGTTGTCCAAGCTCAGTTGGGACCGTGGCATCTGCTGCCAAGCACGGGAGATCCTGAAATTATGACGGTCTTCAAGCCCCGAACGGATTCCTTCATAATATCCTTCCTCCCTCCCCATCTGGACAGGGTCGGTTGGCGGTTCGCCGTCTGTTTGAAAAACGCCGGTGAAAAGAAGGCTGGCAAACAGAAAAAAGGCTATAAGTTTCCGTGTCACAGCTTTTTCCCCCTTTCTATTTATTTCGTCTTACTTTAGTTTAACCAGTCATTTCCATCATATGTAGTAGGGAAGGAGGATAATCTGATGGATGAAAAGGATCATCAGGCAGCTAATTTTCTTTGTGCTGAAGTAGCAGTTTAGTTGAAGATGATATAATTAAATAAATCTGATTTATATTAAGGAGACTTATAGTTTTGGATGCAAAATGTATAAAATTCTACGAATTCGGTATTCCTAAAGATGTTTTAAAAGTTGAATATAAAGGCATTGAACCACCAAATGATAATGAAATACTTGTTCGAATGGTAGCACGACCTATAAATCCTTCTGACTTAATACCGATTAGAGGGGCATATTCTCATCGGATTTCTTTACCAAATATTCCTGGTTACGAAGGAGTTGGAATTGTAGAAGATGTTGGTTCTTTAGTTTCTCATAATCTTATTGGTAAACGTGTTTTACCTTTACGTGGGGAAGGCACTTGGCAAGAATTTGTTAAGACATCAGCAGAATTCGCAGTTTTTATACCAGATTCTATTAATGACTTTACGGCTTCACAGATGTATATAAATCCAATAACGGCATTGGTAACTTGTACGGAAGTTTTAAAATTAAGACCAGATGATGTTTTATTGGTTAACGCGTGTGGTTCTTCTATTGGGCATATTTTTACTCAATTATCGAAGGTTTTAGGTTTTCGATTGATTGCAGTTACTAGAAATAATAAATATACAGAAGATCTACTTCATCTTGGTGCCTCTTATGTGATAGATACCTCTAAAGTCCCACTCTATAAAACAGTTATGGAATTAACAAATGGAATTGGTGCAGATGCTGCTATTGATTCGGTTGGAGGTTCATCTGGAAACGAATTGGCTTTTTGTGTACACCCTAATGGTAATTTTTTAACTATCGGTCTTTTATCTGGGGTACAAGTAAGCTGGGCAGATATAATTAATAAAGCAAAAGTGAATGCTAATATGTTTCATTTACGAAATTGGAATAAAAATGTCTCAGCAGATAAATGGCAAGAAATTTTTAACCAATTGATAACCCTAATAAATGATAAAAGATTAAGTTTGATGAAGGTAGATTCTCAATACGACTTATTAAACGTAAAAAAGGCTGTTGATGTTGTTGAATCTTCTAAAACAACCACAGGGAAGGTGTTCTTAACAAGCTATTGAGGTTAATTCTTTTTCAACTAAAGGGTGCTTGAGTTGAAGAGTTAAGCTTTATTTTAACTATCAGGGCAGTTAAGTTGAAGTAGGCATATGTTTATTTAGTAAAAAAATGGGGGTTATGACCTTTTGTTGATATAATTGAAATAGATAAATAAAAGGTAAATAGGAGATATTTTATGAAGTTAACGACTTTTTTTGAGCCTGTTTCTAATCTTTCTAAAAAGCAAAAAATATTGTGGTCGATTTTCTTTCTTGTTTTATTTTCTGATATTATCACTCGTATTCTAAAAATTGAATCATTCTTGGTTCAAAATATAATTGATACAGTGATGGTACTATGTCTTATTGCTTTCATCTTTGAATTCTTGTATCCAAAGAACAAAAGAAATTGATTATAAGTATATGTACTTTAATTTAAGGGTCTTATTTTTAACAAAGGGTTGCTGCGGCGGCTCTTTTTCTTGTTCAATTATAGTTAATAATTCAAACCAAAATAAACACTGTAGAATATTTAAAAAAAATGTATATATCAAGGGAAACTCACCGTTGTAAGGCACAATTATTTGTGCCTTTTTCATGGTACTTTTATTAATATTGCAGGTCTTGTACAGCATTATGGAATCGTGATTGTTTTTATATAAATTGTTCAACCCAATTTAAGCCAAAGTGAATACGATATGAATAAGACATTTAAAGGATGTTCTTTTAATATAGAAAGGAGAAGTTATATGTTTGAGAATGTTTCAATAATCATACCTTTTCAAAATGATTTTGGTCCCCGACTTGAAGCATTTCTATGGGTGAGAAAATTTTTTCAAACGACCATGCCTAATGCCGAAATGATTGTTGGTAGAACAAAAGTTAGTCGATTTAATAAGGCCAAGGCTGTAAATCTTGCTGCGAAAGAAGCTACAAGAGATATTCTTTTAATTGTTGATGCTGATACTGTGTTCGACCCTAACATTATTCTAGAATCGATAAAATTATTGCAATCTGCAGCATGGGTAATTCCATTTAAGGAAGTATATGATGTTCCAATGGATGTTACAGATACAGTGATGAAAACTAAACCGGGCTGGCCTTTAAATGTAAAATTAGAAGATTGCCATAAAGTTAATTGGATGTACGATGGATTTGCCGGTAAAGTAAACCTTATCCCAAAAAAGAATTTTGAAAAAGTCGGTGGTTTTGATGAACGTTTTATCGGCTGGGGAGGGGAAGATGACGCTTTTGCTTGGTCAGTAAATACACTGTGCGGGAATTTTGTGAACTACGACGCTAAAGTATTTCATCTTTGGCATCCACCAGCGAACAATCCAGACAGTAGAGGAAACGACGCTCTAGTTGCTAGGTACATGTTCGCAAATGGAAACCAAGAGGAAATGTTAAAAATCATTAGAGAACGTTAGCTAAGTTTCTTTTTAATAAAATTTATTGAGAAAGATACACTTTAAATAACATATAATTTGAATACCATGAATTCCTCTTTCAGTATTAACCCAGAGATAATTAAGCTACAAATGTACAACATAACTTAACATAGCTAAATGGATTGTCCGATGGCCAGACAACCCATTTTTGCTGTTATTAATTCAATTCAACAGTTTCATTAATATCTGTCGATTTAGAATTTTGCCCTGTCATGCGTTCATAGAGAAAGGCGATTTTCTTCGTAAAATTACCGGTTTCCCAATATTCGGCTGCTTCCGCTTTTACCTTTATCAGTATAACGTTGGGATCATCATAAGAAGTTTGCATAATTTTCTCATTTGCATTGTTCCACAATTCCTTTTTCTTTTCTAAATCCTCTACGATTTCCGCTCTTCCACGGACGGAAACATAGGATTTACCTGCATAAGTCACATTAACATCTTGATCATGTAAAATTTCTTCATATTTATTAGTCTCTTTCTTAGTGAAAAACCATAAGTCGCCATCAAATTCTACTTCTTGTGTTTTCATAGGACGAGAAACAAGCCCTTCTTCAGTTACCGTAGTAAGCATGGCCGTGTCTACGTCTTTGATTAACTCTCTTAATGTTTCCATTTCTTCTTGTTTCATCAGATTAGACATTTCCATCACCTCATTAATGTTTACAGAGGTATACTACCCTTGATATCAACTTTTATTCAGGTATGGCGGATTACTAAACGTACTCAATCAAAATGAATTATTGAAAATAAAGTACTAAATGTAAAGCCATATAATAAGTATAGGAAGTGATAAGGAGTTTTCCTTGTTGCTTTTTTCTTCTTGTTTTCGTTTTATCTCCAACTTTCCTCCTTTAATCAAGTGAAAAGACAAGGTGAGTGAATATGTGGAAAAATGGATTAAAATTAATCGGTTTTCTTTTTCGTCAGGAAAAAAAAACAGGACTCCAAACAAAAATGATTAAAGTATCTAGTGGAGAAAGGATCATCAAATTAACCGTACAAGTTGCAGATACACAAGAAAAAAGAGATAAGGGCTTAATGTTTGTTGGAAAATTACCTGAAAACGAGGGGATGCTATTTGTGTTTTCAGGAAAAACAAATATCGGCTTTTGGATGAAAAACACATTAATTCCTTTATCAATTGCATTTCTTGATTCAGATGGAAAAATTCTAAAAATTCTAGATATGGCCCCTTGTATAGAGGATGAATGTCCTATTTATGATCCTGAACTTTCTTATCACTATGCAATCGAAGTAAATCTTGGATGGTTTGAAAAGAATCAAATCAAAGCAGGGGATTTTGTAAGGCTTGATTAAAATCACCTCACCTCTATGAGTACTTAGAGGTGAGGTGATTTTTTAATAGATATATATGCTATTATTACTGAAAAGGCTGTGAAGTAATGGATTTAAACAATCGGGTGCAAGAGCTAAACAATGAGCAGCTTCGGCGGCTGTTTTACTTGTTCCGCTAACGGAACAAAAATTGGTTGGTATGGCGAGAATTTGCTAGAGTAAGTACCCCTTGAATGGATGTGGTCATATTGATAAAAGATAAAAAATATTTCTTTATTGCTCTTATTCCTTTTTTTGCGTCAATGGCATTAAATTTCCCTTTTCCTGATGTAACCCCTTATGGAGACACAGTTGTTTCGGTTTTTAATATACCTGTTCAAAATGTAAATGGGTTAAATTATGTAGGAATTACATCCTTCTTTTTACTAATTGTAAGCCTATATTTTCTTTTGAAATCATTGAGGAAATACCATAAAAGATTAGTAATGATTGCAATTATGATCGCAATTTTTACTCCTCCTTTTCTTGCCAGATCGTTTCAAAAAACATTTGCAACAGGAATTTACGCAGTTACATATGACCGTGAAAAAAGTAATTGTAGTTTTGAAATGATTAATAAGACAACATTGAATGGAGTATGTGAACTTCCTTTTGAAAATTACAGCAGAAATGAAATACAATTCACCATAGAATTTTATGATCAAAACCAAGATAATTTACAAATGGTATCGCTTATGAATAATAATCTCCCATACGAAGTAAAGTTAGAAGGAAAAGAGAGTAAAAAGGTAAAAATTGAGGCGAATATTGATGTATCAAAGATGGAAAACCACATTGAAAATGGTGAAGCAACAGGTGTTAATATTACTATAAAGTCGGGTCGAAGTAGTCGGGAATTTTGAGAAGATATTGAAATCTAATTAAGCAATCGGTGGCTTTTATAATTGGTTCGGTTGAGGATTCCCGTGGTGATTTCCTCTTAACATTGCCATATGTTTATGAGATTGATTATGAAAAACTCTCACTTTTCTCTTTTTTAGAAGAATTTATGGAGTTTGGCGATGTAGTTGAGATTTATGAATACTGAGATGGAAAAAAAGTATTGCCAGAATCAATAAATGTTCCTAGTGAAGCAAGGACAATAAACCTTTTACAGCTTACATATAAGGATAAATTCGGTGAATATCATTTTGACAAAAAGAATTGGATAAACGAACTAAAACACGTACAGTTGTTTCGAATTGAAGCGTTACAACATTTATAAAATATTAAATACATCTCTTCAAGTACCATGACATTAGTTAAAGATTGGAGTGGCTGCGGCGATCCTATTTTTCTTATTGCACTATAGAAGCAGGTTTGTTGAAGAAGGATATTTTCTGTTTTGAGCGAAATGGAATACCAAACAACCTAACACGAATACAGGGATTGAAAATAACAGGAACAAAGGAGGTATGAGATATGAGAATCAATAGAATAGATCATGTGAGTATAAACGTAAATGATCTTTCCGAGGCTAAAGCGTTTTTTATTGATTTAGGACTTGAAGTGCAAGCGGAATGGGAATTGGATGGAGAACTGTTGGACAGAATAGTTGGGCTTAAAGATGTTAGCACGGCATGTGTAGGATTGGGAATGCCAGATGGTCAGGTATGGATAGAGCTAGTTAAATTTTATAACCCGTCAGATGAAAAAGATATTCAGCAACCTTTTGCAAATACACTGGGTATCCGACATATTTGTTTTGAAGTTGAAGATATTGAAGCTATTGTTGCAAAATTGAAAAAGAAGGGCACGGAAATCTTTAGTGAGATACAGAAATATGAAGAAAGTTATAAGTTATGCTACGTTCGTGGTCCAGAGGGAATTATTTTAGAGTTGGCGGAGATAATCAGATAAATCTTGAATGGGACTTCAGATTTCCAACTTTAAAGATTTCATCTTAAACTATCTAGGTTGGGGTTTTTGAGTTAAAAAAAATGAGACATAAACATTTTTTCATTTTGTCTGTTTCTATGGCAATATCATAATTTATTTTTATCAATTATTAGTAGAGCGAGCTATTTCTAAAGAATCTAACCAAAATTAATAAGATTGTGAATCTTTGTACTTAAACTCTACGGGCAGCTATGTTTAGGAAGTAATTATAGATTGTTTTAGCTTACTGTAAAAAGCAGTAGGATTTTTTATTTACATATTGTTAGAAAAATTAGGGAATATTGTACAAGAAAGGATTGTTTGGTTAGATGGAGGTTTATATATGGAGAAAGGCAATCAGGTACAGCTTACATCAGCAGAGATAACCGCTCTTTGGACATCCTATATTAATGATACTGCCATTGCTTGTCAGTTTAAATACTTTTTAACCATAGTTGAGGATGAAGAGATTAAAGCATTAGTCAAACATGCTTTTGGTATTGCTCAAGGAAATCTTAAAACACTAACTGAGATTTTCAACAAAGAAAAGTATCCAATACCTTATGGATTTAAACTTATTGAGGATGTAAATATAAATGCTCCTAGGTTGTATTCAGACACATATTTTTTGAATTACCTTCATCATGCATCACAAATTGCTTTGCAAGGATACAGTATCCATCTGTCAGTATCAGTTAGGGCAGATGTTTACAGTCATTTTAGTGAGTGTATTTCACAATTAATAAATTTTCTTAGGGATGTAAAAGAGCTTTTATTATCTAAAGGTCTTTATATCAGGTCTCCTTATTTACCTATACCAGAGGATATTGATTTTATTAAAAAACAAAGTTTTCTTAAAGGCTTTTTTGGGGAAAAGAGACCATTAGTAGGTACAGAAATATCAAACCTCTTTGTTAATTTTCAAAGAAATGCTTTTGGAGTTGAAACCTTAATAGGATTTAGTCAAGTTGCACAGTCAAAAGAGGTAGCTAAGTTTTTATTTAGAGGTGTAGAAATTGCAAAAAAGCATTGTGATGTTTTTGGAGCTATCCTTAAAGAGGATTACCTTCCATTACCTATGTCAGGGGATTCAAATGTAACAGAGTCTACAGCTTTTACTTTTTCAGATAAACTTATGATGTACTATACTACATCCCTTATTGCCCTAAGTATTGGATTTTATGGTACAAGTATGGCGATGAGTCCTAGAAGGGATATAGGTCTGCATTATGTAGGACTTACTGCTGAAATAGCTATGTATGCTGAAGATGGGGCTAATATAATGATTAAAAATGGATGGCTAGAACAGCCTCCTATGGCTCCTGATAGGGATGAATTAATAAATAATTAGAATCAATTTCAATCCATATTTAAGTCCTTCTGCATAAAAACAGAAAGGGCTTATTATTTTATTACATTAGGACTAAAGCAACTTCCTTCCAGATACTTTGTGAAGATTTTCGCTTAAACTAATGGGGGCAAGAGTGAAATAAAGCAACGCTATCGTGAGATGCGTTGCTTATTTATTCTAAAAAAACTTCCTATATAATTCCTGCCTGATGCTTCCGCTTAACTGGGCATATTTTCACTTTTTTCATGACCTAATAGGCTTTGAATAACATCTAGAGGTGCTCCATTATTCAATAAGTGGGTTGCATAGCTGTGCCTTAGTTGGTGCGGATGAATGCCTTTGTTAATGCTGGCACGGTTTGAAATTCGCTTAATAATGTATCGCATCTGGGCAATGCTCTCGAAAAGCCTTCAATGCGTTTATCAGATTCATACGTTTCCCATGCTTGAGATAATAACAAGTTCATCTCTCCCCAAAAAATTCTTTTTTCAGGAATTATTGACCGTTTTTATAAAATTGAAACGGCGGTTCTTATTAAGCTAAAGAAGCAGGTTAATTGAAGAAGGAATTAGAATTTTATGGTAAAATATTATCATTAATTTTCTTTGTTACAGGGGATGTTTAGATTGAAAAACAAGGAGGGATAAGATGACTAAGAAGAAAAACGGTATATGGTTTTTAAGTGGTTACGGGATAGCACTTATTTTACTTTTATATTTTGGGTTGAATGGTTTGGCTGTAACTACATTGGGCGATACTTTCCCAAATCCAAGGTTTATTACTGTTTTAGCTGTATTTATTATAGTTGCTTGGTCCATTGGATTGGGAACTCGTCGATACTTAAAATGTCTCACTAATGAAACACGAAATAAAATGAGAAATTCCTTTTTAGGTATTACAGTATTCAGTTGGGTAATTACTATAATTCTTTTTTCGGTTTCTTGAATATCTAGGAAGTATTACTCCTTACAAAATAGCATGGAAATCTTAGAAACTTACTTATTTCACTAACGGGTGCATTACTTAAAGAACGTTCGGCTGCTCAAAAAAAGCAGCCGATATTGTGTTGAATGGCTGAGGTTAACCAAAGAAGCGAAGGATGTGGACTTCATCCGAATAGACTAGGCTTCTGTGGACTGATGCTCACAAAGGAGCATCCATGACGTTCCAAACCTGTCTCTCAGCTGAGCAAAACGCAAAGCGAAAAAGGTTTCTTCCATGGGCATAAAGATTTCTCCTCCTTCAGAAAGCAAGGTATAAATCCTCTCCGCCTCTTCTGCATTGTATACCCTGAGTGTCAGATAGACACTCCGCATAGGCTCAGCGTTGGGGATATCGGCTCCTCTTAGCACCGTGTCCCCAATCTCGATGGTAGCATGAAGAATGTCGTTTTCCCGACCTACCGGAACGTTCGTCGGATCTGGCAGTTGTTTGAAAGCCATCATCGACGTTATCCTGCCTCCGAGATGATGTTCATAGAACCGAAAAGCCTGTTCGCAAACTCCGCGATAGTTAATGTAAATATCGAGCTTCATTGAATAATCTCTCCTTTATCATTTTGGTTGTAGGTCTTGAAAGATATCTTATTATTCAGTATAAACTGCATATGAATGCCAATACAATTATGGGTTTTATGAAGTCGACAGGTTGGTGAACAGCGTCTCCAAAAATCGTCAGTGCTCCGCTATAGGGGCGATGCTTCAATAAAAAAAGAATGGCCACCAGGATATTTATGTTGAAATATAGAACGAAGATTGTGAAGGTTTTTACTTAAACAAACGAAGCAGTTTAGTTGAACAAGAAATAGAAAAATATGGTTGACCAATTTAATAATACATAATAAAATTGAGAAAATTACAAAATTTAAAAACACAGTGACTGGGAGTATGAAGGAATGTTTATTGTTTAGAGAGCTGTCGGCTGGTGAAAGACAGTCAATAAAGTCATCAACTCGCCCGCGAGTGGTAAGGCTGATATGTAAGTCTTAACGGTTTACATCCGTAATCAGTTATAAAGTGGATTTATTGTAATAGCAAATTAACAAGAGTGGTACCACGATGGTCTATCGTCTCTTATGAGATGGTAGGCTTTTTATTTTAAACAATTGGTGAGGCGAGGAGGATATATTATGGGAACAGTTTATTCATCAATACTTTCAAAACATGAAGAATTTATAAGAAAACAACGGATTTTTTTCGTTGGTTCAGCACCACTATCAACAGACGGACATGTTAACATTTCCCCTAAAGGTCATGATGTACTAAGGATATTTTCACCAATTGAGGTCGCTTATTTAGATTTAACTGGTAGTGGAAATGAAACAAGTGCCCATTTAATAGATAACGGTAGAATTACTTTTATGTTCTTAGCTTTTGAAGGTCCCCCGATGATTTTACGTCTATACGGAAGAGGTAAGATAGTATTACCAGACTCACCAGAATGGGATGACATGGCTAAGCACTTTGATATCCTACCTGGTTCTCGTCAAATAATTCATGCAAAGATTGAAACGGTAAAAACGTCATGTGGTTTTAGTGTTCCATTTTATTCATACAATGGTGAACGAGATACTCTTCAACAGTGGGCTACCAATAAAAGCGAACAAGACTTAGAAGAATATCGTAAAAAGAAAAATTCTATTAGTATGGATGGAATAGTTACACCAATTGGGGAAAAGTTTATCTAGCTTAATAACGTTAAATAGTAATAGTCCTTGATGAGCTAACGGGTGCTTAAGTTAAAAATGGGATGGCTACGGCTATCCCGTTTTCTTATTTTGCTAACGGGGCAGGTTGGTTAAAGATGAGTAACCCAGACCAAAAGATTAACGTTAAATATTACAGGGGGAGTGATGGAATATAAAAAATATAATTGGTATTATCTTATTGTTTTCCTTTATTTTAGTCGGATGCAGTTTAAAGACACAGACATTGCCTGAATTTTATATAAAAGACCTTGGTGATGTAACTAAGATAGTTATAGTAAAAGGCAGTACGGGCAATAAAAAAACAATCGTAGAAAAGGCTGTTATTGAGGGATTTTTAACTAAGATAAAGGAAATAAAGTTTATTCCAGAAGAAAATCAAGAAGAAAGAAAAGGTTGGAGTTACTCTATTAGACTTTATGAAGATGCCGAGAAAACCTTTCAAAACCAGATATTTATCCAATTGTTGATGATTTTTATAAAAACCTCAATGTACCAGAAAACTAATTTTCCTTATTCAACTAACAGGTGCTTTAGTTAAACACTGGGGTACGATACAGGAACGTTAATTTAGGCAGGGGTATTTGAGATAAAGAATTATCGGACGAAGGCGATCTTATTTTCTTATTTGACTAACGGAGCAGTGCTGGATTTTTGTAGAATAAAGATATGAGGGGGGATTGGTTTATGGTAATTAAGAATAAAAAAATCCTTTATGTTGTTTTAGTAATCATAGTACTTATTTTAATAACATTCATATTAAACGCTACGAAGAGAGAGTATGGTAATGATGAAGAATCCATTTTAAAGGTGATTAGATCAATTGACGGATATAACTCTCAATCTATAAAAATATTAGAAATTAAGGATATAAAAAATGAACGGGTTGTTCCATTTTTATTAAATAATAATCCTGGTTATATTCAGTTTACCAAGAATAAAAGAGGGAACTATGAATGGAATCATATTGAGAAGATGGAAAATCAGTCTTTCGCTTCGTTCCTGGTCAATCTCAATGGTGAGGAGTTACCTAATTTAAAGTTTTTGTTCGTGACTAATGAAGATAATGAGATTGCAAAAGTGGAATTAGACGTGAACGGACAAATCTTTAAAAAGGAACTTAAAGTACACGAAAGTTCAGTAGCGTGGATTGATTTGCCTAAACATAAATCTGCGGAATATAAATATAAGTATTATGATGAAAATGGGAATTTAATCGAAGAATAGAAAAAGGTTTATTGTCTTTATTTATACAAAGGACATCATTGGTGCTTGAAATAACGGGGCAGGTTACTTTAAGAAGGAATTAACCCCATTTACCAAAATCCTGTAGTAAACATTGTTGTAAATAGGGTATGGGGGAGATGTACTTGAAAGAGAAGATTTTAATAATGTTTTTTATGTTCTTTATACTTTTCGTAGTAGTTGTTCCAATTGTATTTGCCAGCTCACCTTTTGTTATTGGTGAAGAAAAAGCAGGAGGCTAGCAATACACTGTAATAAAAGAACAAAACACCTTTACTTGGAAAATTGGTCATCAAGACAACATTTCTACTGTCGTAGAGAATAAGGATAATAACGAAGATTTGGAGCGTTTTAGAATTGCGGTTGAGGATATTAATATGGAAATATTTAAAATAATAATATCTGCATCATATTTTTTAATTGTTGTTATAACAACGTTATTTTTCTACAAGAATAACAAACAAATATCTAAAGGTATTGGAGCAATTTTTACTATATTCGCAGGGATTGCATTGAATTATACAATAGTAACTTCTATTAACCTAAATACTGCATCTCAGGATGCGAAGTTTTATTATTCGATGCTAACCAATTAAGAATTTAAATTCCACTAACGGGTGCTTGAGTTTAAGATCTGAGCTGTCATCGTGGCAGCTCTTTCTTGTTGAACTAACGAAGCAGTTTAGTGCAACAAGGAATTTCAATAAAGATACAATATTATATAGTAAAATAAGCTTAAAAGGCTGTGTTAGATATGAAGGTTTCTATAATTGTTGCGATGGATAGGAAGAGAGTAATTGGCAAAGATAATGACATTCCTTGGAGAATTCCAAAGGATTGGGAGTATGTTAAAAATATTACAAAGGGACATTCAATTATATTGGGTAGAAAGAACCTTGAGTCAATTGGAAGAGCTTTACCTGGTAGAAGAAATATAATTCTGACAAGGGATAAGGGCTTCAATTTTGACGGTTGTGAAATTGTCCACTCAATCGAAGCTGTTTTTGAGTTATGTAAAAATGAAGAAGAGATTTTTATTTTCGGAGGGGAGCAGATTTATAATATTTTCCTTCCTTTTGTTGGGAAGATGTACATCACAAAAATTCATTATGAATTTAAAGGAGATACATTTTTTCCTGATGTGAATTTTGATGAATGGAATGAAGTTTCTATTGAAAAAGGGATTATGAATGACAAAAACCCTTATAACTACTTTTTTCACGTTTATGAAAGAAAACTTTCTTAAGCTAAAAGAGTGTAAGATTTTAACAGAGAGTTGCAACAGCAGCTCTTTTTTCTTTATGGAACTAACGGAGCAGGTTAGCATTCCTGTAGATCGTTATTTTTCGACTTTGAAAAAAATAGGACTCCTAAGTAAGATATGAGTAT
>NZ_VEED01000032.1 GCF_007678255.1 Bacillus sp. X1(2014)
ACAAAAAATAAATCAGCTGCTTAACATTGTTTTTCATCAGGAATGAATTTACACATAATAATGGGCTTGACTAAAAAAGGCATAAATAGGCGGAGAGATTCCGCCTATTTACTCGAAAAATTCGAAAATGTGAGATTTTGCTTTGCATAACCGGAAAACCTTCCCTTATTTACTACGAAACGAGCTCCATTCTGTATTTAACCGGAAAATCTCCGTTTATTTTATTTTTGCTAGTTACTCTATTAAGGTCAAGAAATCATATTTAAGAAGCAGTGAGTTCCAAGAGAACCTCATATTGATACAATACGGTGGTTATATATAAATAATGTTTTTATATACCAATCACGATGCTAATATGACTGTCAATTCGGCACGTAATTTAAGAAAAGCACCTGAAAACGGAAACCTTACTTCGATATGAATCCAATGCATCTTTGTTCTTGCGTCATTCACTTATTCAAACCTGAGTAGGTTATGCATTTTTTCATAAAAAATTGTGATTAAAGATAAGATTTATAAAGAAAGATAATTGGCATGAAAATTGCAACTATTTTAAATAGTTAGATTAGTAGGTAGAATGGAGGGAGGAGCCGATCTACAATTATTGGGCGTTTTTTTAAGATTTAAGTTCTTCATAGCTAAAACAAAATGAAAGTGCTTACAAATTTTTACTAATAAACAAATAGCCGGATATAAAAGGAGAGATGGTTAAATTGGAGAATACTACTCTTAAGCGTTCACTTGGGCTATGGGCAATCGTTATGCTTGGATTGGGCTATATGACACCAACGATCGTGTTTGATACATTTGGAATTGTTTCTGAAGAAACGAATGGGGTCGTCCCACTCGCATACCTTGCAGCACTAGTGGTTATGGCATTTACCGCAATTAGTTATGGGAAAATGGTCCGAGTGTTTCCAAGTGCGGGATCGGCTTATACGTATACACGAGAGACCATCAGTCCGCATCTAGGATTCTTAGTCGGCTGGGCAGCGTTGCTTGATTATATATTGCTTCCTATGGTTAATGCATTGATTATTCGAATTTATATGGTTTCAGTATTTCCAGAGGTGCCAGCATGGATTTGGGTTGTTACATATGTTGCGATCATCACGGCGATTAACGCTTGGAGCATGGGGAAAACATCGAGCTTAAATTCCCTGCTTGTCATTTTTGAAGTGGTTTTAATTGCGGCATTTATAGTTCTTGCCTTTGTCCAGCTTTCCAAAGGAATGGGACAAGGGACCATTTTCACCACCGCACCCTTCTTCCATTCTGATATTCACCTCGGAGCCATTTTGACAGGAGCTACGGTAGTTTGTTTCTCCTTCATTGGTTTTGATGCCGTAACCATGTATGCCGAAGAAGCTATCGATCAAAAAACGATGCCGAGAGCGATTATGTTAACGGTCTTTATTGGCGGGGCCATTTTCTTCACCTGTAGTTATTTCGCCCAAGCTCTATTTCCAGATGTTACGGGCTTCAAGGTAACCGATGATACACTACCTGAAATTGGGTTGTTTGTGGGTGGAACCATTTTTAAACTAGTTTTCCTTTCCGGTGCTTTTGCAGCCACTGTAGCTTCCGGGCTAGCTTCCCATGCAAGTGTATCAAGGCTTTTGTATGTTATGGGACGAAATGGTGTGTTGCCTAAAAAGGCTTTTGGGTATGTTCATCCCAAATTTCGGACACCGGTTTTTAATGTCATCTTGGTTGGGGTTGTCTCATTACTTGCGATTGCTCCAAGTTTAGAGCTCATTTCTTCATTTATAAATTTCGGCGCATTAATTGCTTTTACATTTGTTAACCTATCGGTCATCGCTCATTTCATTTTTCGCCAGAAGAGATATAAAACAGCGAAAGATATTTTCTCCTATCTCATTATGCCAGTCATTGGAGCAGGGTTAACAGGAATATTGTGGGCGAATTTACAATTTGATGCTCTCATTGGCGGGATTGTCTGGATCGTTATTGGTGTAGTGTATATGCTTTACCAAACAAAATTTTTCCAAATCAAAATAGCTGATTTAAATATCGATGATGCGGAGAAAACCTCTTCCTTATAAAAATTACTTGAGCCAGGCGATATCGCTTGGCTTTTTATTGTTCAAAAGAGTTGGTATGCAGAAGTGAATAATTGACTCATTTCTTCATAGGACTTCTCCTTTTTTTACTAGATTACCTATTAAGACCGCGATTACTAAGTTGGCACGAAACTTGCTTTAACCTTAAGTAACAAATAAAAATGAGGTGTTAGAATGACAGTCGAATCTCTTGACATGAAGAATATGAAAGGAATAGAACAGGATAATTCCCTTGTTGAGTTTCAAGAAATATTAAAAGAAGCAGTGAACATCCTGAATTACCCACCCCAAGTATTCGAATTTCTAAAGAAGCCAATGAGGTTTTTAGAAGTAAGCATTCCTGTTCGAATGGACAATGGTCAGACAGAAATATTCCAAGGGTACCGTGCACAGCATAATGATGCCTCAGGTCCAACCAAAGGAGGTATCCGGTTTCATCCAGATGTCACGCCTGATGAGGTAAAGGCATTGGCCGGATGGATGAGCTTAAAATGCGGTATAACCGACCTTCCTTATGGCGGTGCTAAAGGAGGCATCATCTGCGATCCTCGTAATATGAGTTTAGATGAATTGGAAAGGTTGAGTCGCGGCTACGTAAGGGCTGTTAGTCAACTTGTCGGTCCCACAAAGGATATTCCAGCACCTGATATGTATACAAACTCGCAAATTATGGCATGGATGCTCGATGAATACGACCATATCCGTGAATTCGACTCTCCCGGTTTTATCACCGGAAAGCCACTTGCACTCGGGGGATCGAAGGGAAGGGAAACAGCAACATCAAAAGGTGTTTTATATACGCTGCAGATGGTCTGTGAATTAAAGAAAATGCAGTTAAAAGATACACGTGTCATCATTCAAGGGTTCGGTAATGTTGGCAGTTATCTTGCCCAGTATTTATATGAGATTGGTGCAAAAGTAATTGGTATCGGCGACATGCTTGGCGGTGTATATGATGAGAACGGACTAGATATACCATTTCTTCTGGAAAATAGAGATTCCTTTGGTATTGTATCTAATCGCTTTAAAAGCCCCATTTCTAACCAAGATTTATTAGAAAAAGAATGTGATATCCTTATCCCTGCTGCAATCTCAGGAGTAATCAATAAGTATAATGCCAGTAAACTTAACTGCAGCATTATTATTGAAGCTGCCAATGGACCTACCACAAAAGAAGCGTTAAAGATTCTAGATGATCACAAGACCCTTGTTGTCCCTGATATCCTCGCCAATTCAGGCGGTGTCATTGTCTCTTATTTCGAATGGTGTCAGAACAATCAAGGCTATTACTGGACCGAGGAGATAGTTGATGAACGTCTCAAGGAGAAAATGACAGAAAGCTTTTTAAAGGTTTACCATACCTCTGAAAGATTTGGTGTAAATATGAAAGTTGCTGCTTATATTGAAGGAATCCAAAAGCTAGCAGAGGCTTCAAGACTTCGTGGCTGGTTGAAATATTAAAAATGAAACGGAAAAAAGGAGGGAATTTAATGAAGCTGGATATATTAGCAGAACAAAAAGAACAGCAGCTGTTACATTACTTTTGTTTAATTTCACATAACCACCGCTACGATTTGATGATTGGCTATTCAGAGCAATTTTTTGGTAAAGCGATGGTCACTTCGATTCAGTCAGGGAATATGGTTTTACTTTGTCAAGAAGACACTTTATCAGATGATCATTGGGCAGATAGATTGGGAATCGAGACGGAGGATATCCCAGAATTTCAGGAATTTTTTAGTCAAGTATTACAGACACGACCTTTTCACGAGCAATATTATTAAAGGAAAAAGGAGAGAGATTCCATGTATTATGGTGTTGTTCTAAGCCCATGTTACGGTAAAGTGGAAAGGATTTCAATTAAAAGTGAGTCGAGAATTTATGAGTGGGAAACCCTATTTATCATTACTTCCGACGCAGGAAAAGAGGAAACGGTTCAGACATGTTTAAGTGGTGAAGTAGAATCGCTCGAAGTTCAGGAAGGAGATTATGTTATTCCCGGGATGGTTCTCGCGTATATAAAAGAAGATTTATTTGTTACCGGTAGTGATTAATGTCAAGAAAAAGAAGATGGGTCGCTCATCTTCTTTTTTTGTGTAATATTTAATTTAAAATATTGCAAATAAAATGATAGTATTAGGTAGATAAGGTGTTAAGGGGGAAGTAATACGATGTTTTCAGTTGCCAAAGAAAAAGTAAAACCAATTATTTCAGTGGACGTGGATGAAAGTGAAATAGTTTTTCAATCAACCTTAAATAACCTTAAAGAACCCTTTTTATTTTTAAAAAGACAAAATCATTTATTTGCGTATGTCATGCTTGAAAACAATAATAAAGAGCATGCCTCGATTGAATCATTACTTGAACAAGCAAAATCTCTAGATAGCATCTGCCATCTTAGTGAACAAATCTCTTTGCCTGCGTTGTTCCAAATTATTGGCGAACCTTTTGCGATTATTAGAGATGTGGATGGTAATCCAGCTGGTTACATTAGCAGAGAAGATGTTCTTGCTGAGCTTTTTAAACAGGAAAATAAAAGTGTCGACTTACTTAAAATTATTCTAACCTCGATTCCGATGGGCATTTTTGTATTGGATAAAGAAAAGCGAATTATTAATTATAATGAAGCTGGTTTAAAAATGATTAGATCGACCGCAGAAAAGGTTATGAATCTTCCAGCAGGAGAAATTTTTAGCCGCACCCATCTTGAACAGGTTTTTTCCACCGGTAAGACGCTTCTTAACCATTTGGTCATCAAGAATGAAATTGGGATCCTCGTCGATTATAGCCCTATCTTGAACTATGAGAATGAAGTCGATGGAATCATCATTGTTGCCCAGGATTTGCCAATGGTCGAAGAAATGGCTATGGAAATAGAATATATTAAAGATTTAAATAAGGACCTGAATGCGATTTTGTCTAGTATTTATGATGAAATTCTCGTGGTGAATAACAAAGGAGAGCTAATCAGGTTTAGTGAAAACATTATCCAAGATTTCTGGAAAGTTGATTTAAAAGAGCTGATTGGAAAGAATATTCTTGAACTTGAAGACCAGGGGCTGTTTACACCTTCGGTCACAAGACTTGTATTGGAGAAAGGAAAAAAAGTCTCTGTAGTACAAGAAACCAAAGCTGGGAGAAAAATTCTTGCCGTCGGAAATCCCGTCTTTAATGATCAAAATGAACTTGACCGGATTATCATTGCATCACGCGATATTACCGAAACCACACGATTAAAAAGTGAATTGCAGGAAATGAAAAAGATATCAGAACAATATAAGAAGGAATTGGATGATTTTAAGAGTAAGGACCGCTTTTTGAAAAAACTCATTTATTGTAGTCCGAAAATGGAGAAGGTTATTAATCAGGCCAAGAAAATTGCTGATTTTTCCTCCACAGTACTTTTGAACGGCGAATCTGGGGTCGGAAAAGAAGTAATTGCTCAAGCAATCCACCAATTAGGCAAACGCCAGGCGAAGCCCTTTCTTAAATTAAATTGCGGGGCAATTCCAGAAAGTTTACTCGAAAGTGAACTATTTGGATATGCGAAGGGATCTTTTACCGGTGCTGATAAAAATGGAAAAGAAGGCTACTTTAAACAAGCAGATGGTGGTATTTTATTTCTAGACGAAATCGGTGAGATGCCAATCCATTTGCAGGTGAAACTATTACGAGTTCTTCAGGAGCAGGAAGTTATTCCGATTGGCAGTACAACCCCCATTAAGGTGAATGTGCAGATTATTGCAGCTACGAATAAAAAATTAGAAAAAATGGTTGAGGAAGGGAAATTCCGTGAGGATTTGTTTTATCGCTTGAATGTCATACCGATACATATCCCGCCCTTAAGGGAAAGGACAGAGGATATTTCGCTGCTTGCCTTTCATTTCCTCCAACAATTGAATGAGAGATATGAGCGGAATTATCATCTCACTCCTGACGCTATTAATGTATTAGAGTTTTATCCTTGGCCGGGTAATGTCAGGGAACTTCAAAACATTATTGAAAGATTAGTAGTCACGGCCGAACATCCGTCGATTGATGCGGAGTTCGTTAGCCAATTTTTATCCACGGGCTTGGAGCATAAAAAGATGAAGCCAGTCATTACAAGGGTCATTCCATTACAGGAGGCTATTGATCATGTCGAGGAGCAGTTAATTGTGATGGCAATGAACCAATACAAAACGACAACAAAAGCAGCAAAAGCGCTAGGAATCAGCCAGTCATCTGTTAGTAGAAAGTATCAAAAAATAGTAACTGAGAAAAATATAAAAATGGAAAACCTATCACCCTTTTAATTGAGCTGCTTCAGGTCTAATGATCTGAAGCAGCTTTTTTTTAATTAACTGCTAAATTTAGAGTAATATGTCCCCCTATTCAATCAATCATAGGGTTATGCAGATTTGAATAGTATTCATTCGGATTTTTTTAAAGATCATTATTTTGGTAGGTTTTATTCATTTGGCACGATTCTTGCATATATATAGTTAGTGAGGGTGAATAAAGGAGGAATAAAAATGGTTGAGGATAAAAAACGAGTTATAAACTTGAAGATGTTTATTGATGGTGAATGGAAAGATGCCGAAAATCAAGAGACAAGCCCAGTAATTAATCCTGCAAGTGGTGAGGTTATATCATATGCGCCAGAAGGAACAATAGCTGATGCGCGTGCGGCAATTTATGCTGCACGAAAAGCTTTCGATGAAGGTGTTTGGTCTGGGATTTCTGCTCAGGAACGATCCTCCTATTTATTAAAGATTGCTGACAAAATTGATGAATATGCCGATGAATTGACCCATCTGGAAACGATGGATAATGGGAAACCATTGAGAGAAGCTGGTTTTGATGTTGGGGATGCAGCCGCCTGTTTTCGCTATTATGCAGGACTGATTACTAAGCCTGATGGACAGACCTATCATGTTGCCGATCCAATGCAGGCCATGGTTGTCCGCGAACCGGTGGGAGTATGCGGTTTGATTGTTCCTTGGAACTATCCACTGTTAATGAGTGTGTGGAAAATTGCCCCTGCCTTGGCTGCTGGAAATACAATTGTCTTTAAACCGTCCGAAGTGACACCAGTTACACCGAAAAAACTTTTTGAGATTTTTGAGGAAGTTGGTTTACCTAAAGGGGTTGCTAATCTGGTCATGGGAGCTGGAGCGGTTGTTGGAAATGAAATCGCTTCCCACCCTGAGGTTGATATGATTTCGTTTACCGGTGGTACGAAAACAGGCAAGCATATTATGAAAACAGCAGCTGACACGATGAAAAAAATTTCGTTAGAGCTGGGCGGTAAATCGCCGAATATCATTTTTGCTGATGCGGACTTTGAAACAGCAGTGGATTATGCGTTATTTGGTATCTACGCAGGTTCGGGTCAAATATGTTCCGCTGGCTCAAGGATCCTTGTGGAAGAAAGCATCTATGATCAATTTGTCCAGCGCTTTGTGGAACGAGCAAAGCAAATTCAAGTTGGACCTGGTAATGATCCTGCAACAGAAATGGGCCCGCTTGTCAGTCAGGAACACTTAGAAAAGGTTCTTTCCTACATTGAACTAGGTAAAAAGGAAGGTGCGACAGTAGCCTGCGGTGGAAAGCGGATGGTCGCTAACGGATTAGGAAATGGTTATTTTGTGGAACCGACGGTTTTTGTCGATGTCACCCAAGAGATGAGAATTGTTCAGGAGGAAATCTTCGGTCCTGTTGTAGTCATCCAAAAATTCAAGGACGAAGCAGAAGCTATTAAACTAGCAAATGGCACAGTATATGGGTTAGCCGGTGGTGTGTTTTCTAATAATGGTGCAAAGGCACTAAGGGTCATTAAAAAGCTGCGTGCAGGGATTACTTGGGTAAATTCCTACCATCCTACCTATAACGAGGCACCGTGGGGCGGCTATAAGCAAAGTGGAATTGGACGCAGTCTTGGTACGTTTGGACTTGAAGAATTTCAAGAAATAAAACAGATAAATATCAATTTGCAGGTTGAACCAATTGGCTGGTTTTCTAATTAATCTTTTAATAGGAGGAATAAAATTATGAGTATCGATTTAAAACATGAATTAAAAAGTGAGAAAAATAATAATGTAAGTGAATATATTAATAAGGTTTTAAGCTTAATAGAAAAAGAGGAAATTAATGAAGTAGAAGCGGCTTGGATTACCAAAGAAACAGTTGACGGCTTCCGTGAACACGTAAATCCGGGATTCCTGGAATACCGCAAAACTGTTACTGAAGGCGGCCAATTTGCAGCAGTGGAGTGGTCTGATAATGGATCCTGCTTTAAGGATGTCAATGGCAAAGAATATATCGATTGTCTAGGCGGATTTGGCATATATAATGTAGGTCATCGTAATCCGAAGGTGGTTAAAGCGGTAACCGACCAATTAAAACGTCAGGCGCTTCATAGTCAGGATTTGCTGGATCCACTTCGTGCGATGTTAGCAAAAATTTTAGGCGATATTACTCCAGGTGATTTAAAGTATGCCTTTTTTACAAACAGCGGGACAGAAAGTGTTGAAGCAGCATTAAAACTCGCGAAAATGTACAGCGAGCGAACAACGTTTATCTCTACGACACGTGCGTTCCACGGGAAAAGTTTAGGCTCGTTGTCAGGAACGGCGAAAGGGATGTTCCGTAAACCATTCTTACCGTTAATCCCAGGTTTCCGTCATGTACCATTCGGTGATATTGACATGATGAGAAAAACGTTTGAGGTCTGTGCTTCTGTTGGGGAAGATGTGGCGGCAGTTATTTTAGAACCAATTCAAGGTGAAGGTGGAATTATCCTACCACCGGAAAACTATTTAAAACAAGTCCGTGAGCTTTGTGATCAATACGGCTCATTGCTGATATTTGATGAAGTACAGACAGGAATGGGCCGAACGGGGAAAATGTTCGCCGCAGAACTGTATGAAGTTGTTCCAGATATTATTTGTCTAGCAAAAGCGTTTGGCGGCGGCGTGATGCCAGCTGGTGCGGTTGTAGCTACTGAAAAAGTCTTCAAGAGCTGGTTTGATAATCCATTTATGCATACAACAACCTTCGGTGGCAATCCGTTAGCATGTGCGGCAGCGATTGCGACAATTGGGGTTTTAATTGAAGATAAGTTACCAGAGAGAGCAGCGGAAGTAGGAGCCTATTTCCTTGAAGAACTGAAAAAGGCAGCGAAAGGCCACGAAGATAAGGTTCAGGAGATCCGTGGTCAAGGGTTAATGATTGGCATTGAATTCCATCAAGATGAAATTGGCTACGAGGTCTCAAAGGGAATGTTTGACAGAGGAATTCTTGTAGCTGGGACATTAATTAATTCAAAAACCATTCGTATCGAACCGGCTTTGACCATAAGCTATGAAGAGGTTGATAAAGTGGTTAGCACCTTCAAAACGGTCTTAGAACATTTAGATGCTTAACGATTTTTTTAAAAGGGGGAGCACAGAAGTGGAGAAGAAATATGTCAAGCTCCAAACAGAAATACCTGGACCGAAATCGAGGGAAATTTTGGAGCGAAGAAATAAATATGTCCCAAAAGGAATCAGTAATAACTGCCATTCCTTTGTTAAAAAAGCACAAGGAGCTTTGGTAGAAGATGTGGACGGTAATTGTTATATTGATTTTGCTGGTGCTATTGGAACGATAAACGTTGGCCACTCACATCCTAGAGTAGTTAGAGCCCTTCAGGAACAAGCAAGTCAATTTATCCACACCGGTTTTAATGTAATGATGTATGAATCGTATATCACCTTAGCTGAGCGGCTTTGCCAACTTGCACCGGGTGAATTTGAAAAGCAGGCTGCTTTTTTTAACAGTGGTGCGGAAGCGGTTGAGAACGCCGTTAAGATTGCCAGGAAATATACAAAGCGCCAGGGAATCGTTTCGTTCACAAGGGGGTTCCATGGCCGAACATTAATGACCATGACAATGACAAGTAAAGTGAAGCCTTATAAGTTCGGCTTTGGACCATTCGCTCCAGAGGTATACAAGGCGCCATACCCATATGCTTACCACCGCCCTGAAGGAATGGATGAACAGCAATATAGTGCCATGATGATCGACCAATTTGAACAGTTTTTACTGGCCGAAGTGGCACCTGAAACGATTGCTGCAGTCGTGATGGAACCCGTGCAAGGAGAAGGCGGATTTATAGTGCCTGACACCGCCTTTGTGAAACGGGTCAGAGAAATCTGTACACAGTATGGTATCTTGTTTATAGCCGATGAAATACAAACTGGGTTCGCGCGGACAGGAAAGTATTTTGCGATTGATCATTTTGGGGTGGTACCTGATTTAATTACGATTTCGAAATCAATGGGCGCTGGCGTTCCTATTAGCGGCGTGATTGGCAGGGCGGAAATTATGAATACTGCCGAAATTGGTGAAATCGGTGGAACCTACGCGGGAAGTCCGCTAGGATGTAGGGCAGCACTGACAGTCTTAGATATTATTGAAAATGAACAACTTAATGACCGGGCAAGAAAAATTGGTATTCGCGTGCTTGAAAAGATGCACCTTCTAGCCGAGCGGTTCGAGGGAATTGGTGATATCCGAGGTCTAGGTGCGATGTGTGCGATGGAAATAGTGAAGGACCGGCAATCCAAAGCACCAGATAAAGAAGCGACTGGAAAAATTGTAAAAGCTGCTGGGGAACGCGGCCTGATGTTACTTAGTGCTGGGATTTATAGCAATGTGATTCGCCTTCTCATGCCAATTACCATCACAGATGATCAACTGGAAGAAGGTTTGCAAATTATGGAGGAAGCGATAGAAGCAGTATATACAAATGATCCTGCCTTATCGGTTGGAGGGGAATAAAAATGGATATTGTAAATAAAAATTATCAAATCTATCCCATGTATATTAATGGGGAATGGGTTGGCAATGATTATGAGGTTTTAACTGAAATTAATAATCCAGCTACTAAAGAAGTAATTGGTGCTGTGCCAACAGGTGGTGCTTATGAAGCAGAACAAGCGGTGGATGCTGCCCATAAAGCCTTTAAGGTCTGGTCGAAAAAAACAGCGGATGAGCGGTATCAACTCTTGATGAAATGGTTTTACTTAATTGAGGAAAACAAGCATGAAATTGCAAGGATCATGACAATTGAACAAGGTAAGCCACTTAAAGAAGCGCTGGGTGAAGTTCAGTATGCAAATGGCTTTATCTCTTGGTATGCCGAAGAGGGAAAACGGGTATATGGTGAGACGATTCCAGCTACACATCCACATAAAAGAATACTAGTTAGAAAAGAACCGGTTGGTGTGATTGCAGCGATTACTCCGTGGAATTTCCCGGCTGCCATGATTACGAGAAAAGTAGCACCTGCCCTCGCAGCAGGTTGTACGGCTGTTGTGAAGCCCGCAAATCAAACACCGCTTACGGCATTAAAAATGGCTGAGCTAGCCCATGAAGCAGGCATTCCTGCAGGGGTGCTGAACGTGATTACTGGAAGGTCGTCAGAAATTGGTGAAGTGTGGCTGAAGGATCCACGCGTGACAAAGATTACCTTTACAGGGTCAACCGAGGTAGGAAAGACGTTAATGCGTGGTGCCGCTGATACTGTCAAAAAGGTTTCCCTCGAGCTTGGTGGGAATGCCCCATTTATCGTAATGGATGATGCGAATTTAGCGAAAGCCGCTGAAGGACTTTTACAATCAAAATTTCGAAATGCTGGTCAAACCTGCATTTGTACGAATCGTGTTTATGTGCAGGAAGGGATTGCAGATGAATTTACTAAGCTTTTTCAAGCAGAATTAGAAAAGCTAAAAGTCGGCAACGGACTGGAAGCGGGAACGGATATTGGTCCATTAATTGATCATGCCGCTTATAAAAAAGTAGATGGGCTGGTTAAGGACGCAGTTGAGAAAGGTGGAAAAGTCATTTATAGCGGACTTACCCCAGCTGAAAATAACGGATATTTCTATGCACCTACAATTTTGACCAATATTAATGATGAGATGGAATGTATGAAAGATGAAATCTTTGGCCCACTCGCTCCGATTTCCACTTTTAAAACCGAAGAAGAAGTTATTGAACGGGCCAACAATTCTTGTTACGGATTAGCTGCCTATGTGTATACAGAAAATTTAAGCCGTTCTTTTAGAATAACGGAACAGTTAGAGTACGGTATCATTGGCCTAAACGATGCCCTGCCTTCAGTCGTTCAAGCGCCTTTCGGGGGCTTTAAGGAGAGTGGTCTTGGCCGTGAAGGTGGACACTACGGAATTGAAGAGTTTTTAGAAGTAAAATATATATCGATAGGTTTGGATTTATAATAGCGTTTTAAAAAATTGCCATTGAAAAAGAACAAGCCATGTAGTAGGAAACCTACCTAAATGGGCTTGTTCTTTTTAATGTGTATTTAAAATGGATAAGATAGTATCTATGGAAGCATGATCAGCTGGCTCAGTATCGATGTGTTTCCAAATTACCTTTCCCTTATCATCATAAATCCAAGTTCCACCTTGAATATAGATATCATGGGTTTTCATTGCTTTTTGGACAAGCTTTTTCTGGGCTTCGTCCTCTGGCAAAAATGCCTTTGACCCATGTTTTAAGTAGGCAGTTGCTGCCTGTAAAAGCAGTCTCCACTTAGGCATTGTCTGGTGGCCCATTTCACGATAAAGTTCCCTTTTTGGATCTCCATATATCGTATAGGGGAAGGGTCCAAATACTTGAACAAATTGTTCTAAATATGCCTGGATGGATGGGGTTATGACATGGACTTGATAGCCTGTCGACTCTAATTCTTCATACCTCTCACGCAACTGCGTAAGCATTTCTCGACAAACTGGTCAGCCAGGGTGTCTAACAAAGACAACGACGCTTTTCTGATTTTTAATGATTTCTTTCAAGGTTTGTTTATCGGCTGTAAATGGTTTTTCTAATGTGACTGCCATCATTCTCACCTCGGTGTGTTAAATAAATTATTTTCTTATAAAATTTAAGTCGTGCACGATTAAATTTATAGCAATTTAATAAGAGTGTCAACGGCAGATAATAAAATGTTTTATAAAATAATTTACTTCAAATTGTTTGTCCTACTGTGTTACGATAACGTAATAAAGTAAAAAGGAAATGAGGATGGAATTTGATTAAAACCATTTTGTTTGATGTTGATGGGGTACTATTAAGCGAGGAACATTATTTTGATGCTTCTGCACTAACCGTTTGGGAAATGCTGATCAGCCCAAATTACTTGGGACTCGAACCTATGCAGTTTAAAACGGATTATAATGATGAGGAAATCCAGGAAATAAGAGATTTAGTATTTGAAAACGATAATGTTTTAAAGTTTATGAAATCACGCGGCCTAAACGCCAACTGGGACATGATCTACCTTGCATTCTGCCACCAGCTAATCCATCTGCTCGCGCAAATCAAAGATACTGAATTGGAGAAAATTAATACCTGGTGTCAGGCACCAATCAATCGTGAAGCCCTAGTTGAGATGGGCAAGGTGTTAAGTAACTATTCTGTAAGGATGAACTTCGATTTGTTTGTGAAGGAGTTTGCTCGCTCAGAGGCAACGAAGCAGGAGTTGTTTAGTTATTTGAATGAGCTAGCCTCTGAGAAAATGGGGGTAGAAACTTCGATTTTTAATAAGGGTGAGCTTTGGTCCGTTTGTGAGCATGTTTCCCAAGAGTGGTATGTGGGGGATGAACATGTCCTCGCTTCGACTGGAAGGCAATCTGTTCAACATGGGAAAAAGGGCTTCTTGGCAAATGAAACAACATTAGCTCCTAGGCAGGAAATTGACGAGTTATTCCAATTCCTGAATTCATCCGGATACATGATTGGTATTGGGACAGGCAGGCCCGAACTTGAAACTATTCAGCCATTTCAGCATTTAGATTGGTTGAAGCATTTTAATGAAAATCGGATCGTAACTGCTGATGATGTGCTAAAGGCGGAAGTGGAGCTTCCAGAACGAATGTCACTATCGAAACCGCACCCATTTACATATATTATGGGGCTGCTTGGGAAGGAGACACCCATTCAAGAGTGTTTAAATACGAGATTACCGCTTGAAAATGCTGAGACAGTTTTAGTTGTAGGAGACTCTTTGGCGGATTTATTAGCAGCAAGAAAACTTGGCTGTCAGTTTGCAGCCGTTCTAACCGGCCTTTCAGGAAAAGATGCGAGAAGTGACTTTGAAAAACATAAAGCAGACTACATTCTTGATACAGTGCTCGATTTGAAAGGTATATTATGAAAAATATAGAAAAGGGATTGCCTCAGTGCAATCCCTCATTTCTTCGCTAGATATTCTCTAGCTTCTCTAATTCCATACGGCCAGGTTCAAATGTATCCACGTTCGACAACTCCAGAACTTGTGCTTCTTCTAATCCATCAATTAATTTTAAGACGTGAATGACGTCGGTTTTTAATGTTTTATCCACAGTTAATACCATGATTGCCTCACCGCCTACTTCCGTACGACCAACCTGCATCGTGCCAATATTGATTTGATGGTCTCCTAAGAGTGAACCTACCTTGCCAATCATACCTGGAACATCTCGATGTTTGATATATAATAGGAACTTTTCTGGTTTAACATCAATACGGTATTGGTTGATTTTTAGAATTCTCGCTCCATACCCGTTTAAGACGGTTGCCCCAATTTTTGCTGTTTCAATATCGTTGGAGACACTTAGTTCCATATAATTAGCAAATCCTTTATTCGTTGCATTTTTAACGACATTATACGAAACCCCTTGCTCTTTTAGTAAGTGCAAAGCATTAATTAGATTAACTGAATCGCTTAAATGATAGGACAAGACACCTTTTAACATGGTACGAGTCAACAATTCTGTATCTTCATCAATTAAATTGCCATAATAATTGATTTCTATTTTAGCAGGAGCCTGCTTATTTAATAATTGAATGACGAGCTGCCCCATTTGGTCCCCAAGAAGTAGGTACGGCTGTAGCTTCGCTTGGGTTTCTCCTGACATTTGCGGCATATTAACAGCGTTTTGAATCGACTGTGATTCAAAAATCTCAATGATTTCCGCGCTGACTTCTTGGGCTACTTTTTCCTGTGCTTCGACCGTAGAAGCACCGAGATGTGGTGTTACAATGATATTTGGATTCTGCAATAATTCTGGGTCGGAAACAGGCTCTTTTTCAAATACGTCAAGCGCAGCACCTGCAACATGGCCGGACTGAATGGCTCTAACTAATGACTTTTCATCAATCACACCACCACGGGCACAATTGACAAATCGGACGCCTTTTTTTGTTTTTCGTAAATACGCATCATTAATCAGTCCTCTTGTGTCATTGGTAAGAGGTGTATGAATAGTAATAAAATCTGATTCTTGTGCAATTACATCGAGGCTCGCTTTCGTCATTCCAAGTTTTTTTGCCCGTTCTTCGGTCAGGTACGGATCAAATCCTAAAATGTTCATCCCAAAGCTTTTTGCCCGTTTCGCTACTTCTGTTCCGATTTTACCCATGCCAATCACGCCAAGAGTTTTTTTGTATAATTCCACACCCTTAAAGGAGTTACGGTCCCATTGCCCAGATACTGTCTTTTGGTGGGCTTGAGGAATTTTCCGCGCCAATGATAGCATCATTGCTATGGTATGCTCCGTTGCTGCGATGGTATTGGCGCCCGGGGCATTGATGACAATGATCCCTTTTTTCGTTGCCGCATTCACATCGATATTATCTACACCGACACCTGCTCTAGCAATCACGCGGAGACGGCCGGCTGCTTTGAGCAGTTCTTCACTTACTTTGGTTTGGCTGCGGACAATCAGGGCGTCGTATTCTCCAATTATATTTTTTAATTCTTTTGTAGGTAGTGTTGGCTGGCGTTCTACGGTAAAATTAGGGTGTTCAATTAAACATTTCAATCCTGTGTTGCTAATTCCATCGGTTACCAGTACCTTATACATGCTTGTAATCCTCCTTTAATTTTCTAATAAAAAACGCCCCTCATAACAGACTGATTTGTCTTGTTATGAGGGACGTGTGTAAATAGTGGTGCCACCCTCGTTTGCTGAGCCATATTCTTTAGGTCGTCTTTGTCATCACTTGTTATTTATAGAAACGTAAAATTAATTGAATATTCAAAAATAAACTAAATATAGGGATTATTCTACAACCAAACCTTAAGGATTGTAAAGGGAAAGAAGATAAAATTAATAAAAAATATGATAAAAAATTTTGTTCAAAAGTTATTATCCTTTTATGACGCGGTGGTAAGCGTTTACAGAATAGAATACTAGAAACATATCTATTGTAAAAAAATTCAGAGAATAATATAATGTCTACATTAGAAAAACAAATGTGCGTCATACAAGGACATAAATAGGAGGGTAAAACATGAAGGCAATCACGATTGGATTATTAGGTTTAGGTACTGTTGGTTGTGGTGTAGTCAAAATTATTAAAAAAAATCAAGATAAATTAATCCACCAAGTGGGGTGCCCGGTTGTTATTAAAAAGGTCCTTGTTAAGGATTTACATAAAAACAGACCAGTAGAAGTAGATACAAAGCTTTTAACCTCAAATGCAGACGAAATCCTTTATGATGAAGAAATAGATGTAGTGATCGAGGTAATGGGCGGGCTCCAAGATACAAAAGATTACTTAATTACTGCCCTAAGACAAGGCAAGCACGTTGTCACTGCTAATAAGGATTTAATGGCTTTACACGGCTCTGAACTGTTAACAGTTGCTTCTGAACACGGCTGTGACTTGTTTTATGAAGCCAGTGTGGCAGGGGGAATTCCAATTTTGAGAGGATTAGTCGATGGACTTGCCTCTGACCGAATTAAACAACTTATGGGAATTGTAAATGGAACAACCAATTATATACTAACTAAAATGAGTGAAGAAGGACGTACCTATGATGAGGTCCTTAAGGAAGCACAAGAGCTTGGCTTTGCTGAAGCTGATCCGACTTCAGATGTAGAAGGACTAGACGCTGCTCGTAAAATGACGATCCTAGCTACATTGGGCTTTTCTATGCATATTGATTTAGAAGATGTCCAAGTTTCAGGGATTTCGAAGGTGACCGACGAAGATTTACGCTATGGTAAACAATTGGGATATACTATGAAACTAATAGGTTATGCTCATCGTGAAGGAGAAAAAGTTGAGGTTAGTGTCGCACCAACTTTCCTATCCAATAATCATCCGCTGGCATCTGTTCAAAATGAGTATAATGCCGTTTATGTCTACGGTGAGTCGGTAGGCGAGACTATGTTTTATGGCCCTGGTGCCGGAAGTTTGCCAACAGCAACGGCCATCGTTTCAGACTTAGTTGCGGTAATAAAAAATCTAAGGCTTGGGGTAAATGGAAGAAGTGCAGTGACGCCACAATATCCAAAGCAATTGAAAGATAATGATGAAAAATACTCTAAATACTTCTTAAGAATCCATGTGCAAGACGAAGTGGGTGTTTTCGCTGACATCACCACTATTTTTGCAAAATATGGCGTCAGTTTTGAAAAAATCTTACAGCTTCCTGTTAAGAAAAATGAAACATCAGAAATTGTGCTTGTCACTCATCGAGCATCGTTATCCAATTATGATAAAATATTACTAGAATTGAATGATCTCCATGCGGTTAAGGAAATAAAAAGTGCCTATCGAGTGGTAAGAAAATCGTTATAAGATGGCCAATTTTATTAGCCTAAAATCAGTCACACAACATATACGAGGAGTTGTCCAGGGGTGACACTAAATGATCGTTTTATTATAAAAGTGCCAGCAAGTACAGCAAATCTAGGTCCAGGTTTTGATTCAATGGGCCTTGCTGTCGATTTGTATTTAACATTAGAAGTTGAGAAAAGTGACAAGTGGAAGATTCAGTCTGTAAGTGATGAATTGAATGCATTCCCTACAGATGAGACCAATTTTATCCTGCAGATTGCCATCAAAACAGCTAGTAAATACGGAATCGATTTACAACCATGCCAAATCAAAGTTGCCAGTGACATTCCTTTGGCTCGTGGTCTAGGTTCAAGTGCCGCAGCAATTGTTGCAGGGATTGAACTTGCAGATTCAGTAGGTAATATCGGTTTAACTCAGCAAGAGAAATTGCTTATTGCGACAGAAGTGGAAGGTCATCCCGATAATGTGGGTGCCTCACTGTTTGGCGGATTATTCATCGGCTCTTATCAGGACAATGAAGTAGACATGCTCAGCATCTCCAACATTTCTTTTGAGATGGTGGCCGTCATTCCAGATGAAATTCTCTTAACGAAGGATTCTCGCGGGGTTCTTCCAGCAGAATTTTCTCGTGAATGTGCGATCCAAGCCTCTTCAAAGGCTAATCTGTTGGTCGCAGCCCTCTTAACTCAAAACTGGGGGTTAGCAGGGAAAATGATGGGCCAAGACCTTTTTCACCATCCATACCGTAAACCACTCATTCGCGCCTATGAGGAGATAGAGGAAAGGGCTATAGAACTTGGTGCGTTTGGAGTGGCACTAAGTGGTGCAGGACCAACTGTTCTTTGTTTTACAGAGAAAGGGAAGGGGAAGTTTGTCGAACGAGGCTTAAGAAGTGAGTTTTCAACGATGTCTACAAAAATCCTGACGATTGATTATAGTGGAAGCAGTGTTAACCCAGTGGAGAGATTTGTGAGATAATCTCTCCACTTTTAATTTGAATTTCTTTTAAGAAAATGCTCAAATTCTTCTTTATTTAAAGGCTTACTGAATAAGTATCCCTGCATTTGTATGCAGTTTTTCGAGAGTAAGAATTCTTTTTGGTACTCTTCTTCTACCCCTTCAGCGATTACATTAAGATGGAGACTACGTGCAAGATTAATGATCGCTTCAGGAATCTCTGAATTTACATAATCCTCATGAATATCTTGAATAAAAGATTTATCAATTTTTAAGATATCAATCGGTAAATTCTTTAAATAGTTCAAGGAAGAATAACCTGTTCCAAAATCATCAATGGAAATCCGAATCCCCATATTCTGAAGGGTTTTTAATGATTCGACAATTTCGGAAGAATTATTTAATAGAATGCTTTCGGTAATTTCTATTTCAAAATTGTTAGGACCCAATTGACTCGCAGCAAGAATTTCTTTGACCTGATTTACCATATTGCAAGGTTCTTGAAATTGCCGGGCTGAAAAATTAACTGAAACAGATAGTGGGAGGGAACGTGTTCGATTCCACTTACTAACCTGTTGACACGCCTCCTTCATTACATATTCCCATAAGGGATGGATTAATCCAATATCCTCAGCAATCGGAATAAACAATTCGGGTGAGACGTATCCTAATTCTTCATCTTTCCATCTTATCAGGGCCTCTGCCCCAAAAATCACTCCTAATTCAACATTGACCTTCGGTTGATAGTAAACTTCCACACTTCTACTTTCGATTGCCTTCCGTAACCGTGCTTCAAGTCTTGGTCTTTCGATATTCGATTGAATTAATTTCTCCGAATAGACGATGGCTTTGTTTCCCCCCAGCTTTTTAGCTGAGTACATCGCAAGATCTGCATAAACAATCAGTGCATCCATATTGTCCGTATGTTCCGGATACAAACTAATACCGCAACTTGCACTAAGATAAATTTCGTTGCCATCTAAAAGATATATTTTTTTAAGATTATTGACGATTTTTTCTGCTGCGGCCTTTGTTTCCATTAGACTATGACTTAATAACAAAATAATAAATTCATCGCCGCCTTGCCTAGTAATAATCGCATTATCATTAGGTATACTTGCGATAATCCGTTCAGCAATGATTCTTAGTATTTCATCTCCTTTGTTATGTCCAAAAGAGTCATTCACTTGTTTAAAACGGTCCATATCGATGAATAAAACTGATAGGGTGTCACTAGTTTGATTGGCCTGCTGGATAAATGAATGTAGCTTTTCTTGTAAATATCTCCGGTTTAGCAAACCAGTTAATGGGTCATGATATGCCTGATATTCGATGAGCTCTTTGCTCTTGTTTAAATCATTTACGTAACTCTGCAAGTCTTTCGATAAGGCGTTCACATTTTCTGTAAGCAGACCTAATTCATCTTTTCTATTAAGATGCAGGATATTTCCAAAGTTACCTTGTGCAATATCATTAACCTGCTCAACAATATACCCAATTGGCTGTGTAATGGAACGGGAGAAGATTAAACTGATAATAAAGACAATCAACATAATGATAAATGAGAGTAGAACATGGACCATAAGTTCATGTGTGAGTTCCTTCTTAATGAGTCCATAATCATAGGCAAGTCCAATGACAAAGGGTTCTGGTGCGGAATAAACAGGAACGAAGGTTTTCATCAAATTTCTGCCCTGAATATCATCTTCCTTATAGGATTGTACTTGTTTTGAATTTATTGCCCGTTTGATATAGGAGGCATCCACTTTTTCGTTACGGTACTTATATGAGCCATACCATATTTGTTGAGCAGATATCCGAATATAGCTATTTCCGTTTAAATGGACAATTTCTTTCTTTTTGCCAAAGTTTTTGGGGTTGAAAACAGTGATTTCTAAAACCCCGCGTTCTTTTGTAAAACCTTTAATCACCTGTCCTGGACCAAACCGTCGCTCATACTCTAATACTTCATTGTCTCGAAAGTATGGATTAATAATATAGTTCGTCGTCCCATCAAAAAAATAGCCCCATTTATCGGTATGATCTGGATTGGAAGAAGCAACCTCAATCGGACCAGACCAAAAATGGGGCAGGGTTAAACCTTTTCCAACAGAAACAGGAGTTAAATTAAATAGCTGTTGGTAAGCATCATACCAATATCCCCAACCTTTTGTAGACATATTAATTTCTTTAGGGTCGGATGATCTTACTCCAATAATATCATCTGCTGTTTTCGCAAGCAGGGTTATATGTGATACCCTTACTTCCTGGGCCAGTTTTTTTAGCTGCTCATTTGTAATATCCTGATAATTTGGCGGCAGAGCGTGCTTAATTGCCAATGAAGCCGTCCTTAAATCCCTGCCAAGAATATCTTCAACATACAATGAGCCCTCTCTTATATTTTCAACTTGGAATGACACTTCTTTAGAAATCATATCAATTTCTCGTTCGTTATTTGAAAGCAGCTGATTTTTTGAACGAAGATAATGAATCGTATTATTAGATACTAAAATTAAAAAAACTAACAAGCAAAAAATCAGTGGCATCTTTTTTTTGATTGACAATGACGCAACACCTCGGGTTAAGCTGTGACCCATAGGATATTACCCAAATGAGTCACAACCGATTTGATATGAACTTTACCCTTTTAAACCTTCGAGCCATTCTTGATAGCATTCATCACACAATGATTCATCTCTTTCTTTGTTTGAAGAGAAAAAGGATACATAGTGCAGCTGCCTTTCTTCAATATCATTGGTACAATAAAAACATTTTTCAGACATTGGAATCCTCCTCTAGTTCATCTATTGCAATAGTTTTTTCCATTATTTATTTTTATTACCTAGAAAAAATCTCCACGTATGTTTTAACTTAGTTTGGCATGTAAAATATGTTTAAATACAAATAAAATAAGAATAGGTGGGAGACCAATGGAATTTATAAATGAAGTGGTCATTGTAACAGGCGCTGCAAATGGGATTGGACGGGGAATTGCAAGTGCCTATTCAAACGCTGGTGCTAAAGTCATACTAGCCGATGTTGATGAAGAGATAGGTAATTTAACGACGGAAGAAATCAGAAGTCTAGGAGGGGATGTTCTATTTGTAAAGACGGATGTTAGAAGAGCAGAAGATATTATTAGGTTAGTTGACGTAACAAAACAGAAGTATGGAAAAATTGATATTCTAATTAATAATGCAGGTAAAGGGGTGTTTAAGTCCCCCTTAGAGTTAACGATTGAAGAATGGGATGATGTGATTCATACGAACTTAAGAAGTGCCTTCCTCTGTTCGCGGGAAGTGGCAAAATATATGAGGGAGAATGAATTTGGCGGATCAATTGTCAATATCGCCTCAACACGGGCACTTATGTCAGAACCTAACTCGGAAGCTTACGCTGCTTCAAAAGGAGGAATTGTTGCGATAACTCATGCTTTGGCTGCGTCCTTAAGTGAATATCGAATTACGGTTAATGCTATATCTCCTGGGTGGATACACAATGGGGATAAATCACAATTAACAGAACTCGACCATGAACAGCATTTCTCAAAACGTGTTGGCGAACCAAGAGATATTGCCCGTGCATGTTTTTATTTAACCAATCGTGAAAATAATTTTGTAACAGGGATAAATTTAGTAGTAGATGGGGGAATGACAAGAAAGATGATTTATGAGGAATAGGACAAAAATGAAATAGGGATTGCCTATTGAATTTACTAAAAAAATGGAGAACGAAGTGTTCTCCATTTTTTTATGCTAGTTTGAGGCATTTTCCTTTTTTTGAGCTAGATTTAATGCAGTCTCTGAGACTGTTAAGTCAATATGCAATTGTTCACCTAAATTGTGAGGATGATAGAAACCTTTTGCAATCATATAGTTGGTTATTTTTTCATGAGTAGCAATGGCATCATTTAATTGGGCACGTAAGGCTGCTTTTAATTCGGGTGTTCCGGTTTCCGTAATTGCAACCGCATAGTTTCTTACACCGGCTTTGGCGGAAATGAGGAAATCTGTAGCAATAACTTGGTCGGTCATACCGCCCATGCCCATCATGTTTTGGATTAAATGATTCACAGATTTCCCCTCCGATCCGTTAAAAACTGCTGCAGTTGTTGAATGTGCTGAATTCCCTTGGTGACATCGTCTGAAAGAATTGCTTTTAGCTCGACGTCCTGGGCCAAGACACTCATTGTTGTTGCTTTAGTTAAGCATAGATTTTTAAATGATAACAATTCATGAAGATCTAACGTTTCATGTAGGTCTAAATATTTTGTCATTGTTGTTCCCTCCAACATGAACAGACTTAATCCTAATTAGATTTTCTTAGATACTGCAAGTTTATTCACCTTAAAGAACCTGTGCATAATGGTTTACAGAAAATGGGGAAGATATGATTGTTATGAAACCGGAGGTGTTATGTATGGAGAAGAATAGTTTGGCTTTACATGAGACGATGGAAGCACATGAAATACTAAACTTTAAAACTGTTTGCTTGCTCCGTTCAAAACTGATGCAAGGAATCTGTTTTGATAATGAATTAAAAGCACTAATGGAAAAAGATGTACAACAATCGATTAAAGATATTAATGAACTGCTAAGTTTTTATAAACAAAGTCAATTATTACAATAGGTGAGGTGGGTAAAATGGAAGATTATTTAGATCCGAGAAATGCAGAAGGGATGCCCAATTTGGCTGATTCCGCTTTTGCAATGGACTTTTTATTATCCGTGAAAACAGGAATTCGGAATTATGGTTTTGCGATCACTGAGACTGCACACCCTGATCTAAGAAGAGCTTTACATAAACAAATGGAATCTGCTATTGATTTACACACCGAGATATCCGATTTGATGATAAAAAAAGGCTGGCTCCATCCACATAATTTGAAAGAACAATTTCCAATTGATTTAAAATCCGCAGAAACTGCCGTCCAAATTGCCCAGTTAAAGCTATTTCCTAACGATACTGACCGCCTTGGCATGTTCGCTACGCCAAACAAATAAAAGGAGGAGAAAACCATATGAAGGCAGTTACATACCAGGGCATAAAGAATGTTGAAGTGAAAGAGGTGAAAGATCCAGAAATAAAAAATGCGGATGATATCATTGTGAAAATTACTTCATCGGCGATATGCGGTTCTGATTTACATCTCATTCACGCGATGATTCCTAATATGCCAACAGACTATATTATTGGCCACGAACCGATGGGGATTGTGGAGGAGGTTGGTCCGGAGGTAACGAAATTAAAAAAGGGTGATCGTGTGATTATCCCATTTAACGTCAGTTGCGGCCATTGTTGGTATTGTACGAATGACCTAACAAGTCAATGTGATAATTCCAATCCACATGGAGAGATCGGCGGTTACTTTGGGTATTCAGAATTAGCCGGTGGATATGCTGGCGGACAAGCTGAATATTTGCGTGTTCCATATGGGAATTTTACTCCATTTAAGATCCCTGAGAATTGTGAAGTGGAGGATGAAAAACTAGCATTACTCGCAGATGCTGCACCGACTGCCTATTGGAGTGTCGATCATGCCGGTGTGAAAGATGGGGATACGGTTATTATTCTTGGCTGTGGACCGATTGGATTGCTTGCCCAAAAATTTGCATGGTTAAATGGAGCAAAACGAGTAATTGCCGTTGACTATATCGATTATCGTCTGCAGCATGCAAAGCGAACGAACAAGGTTGAAATCGTTAATTTTGAACAACATCAGAATACAGGGGAATATTTAAAGGAGATTACCCAAGGTGGGGCTGACATCGTGATTGACGCAGTGGGTATGGATGGAAAATGGACGCCGCTTGAATTTCTTGCATCAGGTCTAAAGCTTCATGGGGGTGCGATGGGAGCACTTGTTATGGCAACACAAGCTGTCAGAAAATGCGGTACGATTCAAATCACAGGTGCATATGGCGGCCGCTATAATGCCTTTCCCCTTGGGGATATATTCCAACGCAACGTGGAGATTAAGTCCGGTCAAGCTCCGGTTATTCCTTATATGCCATACCTATATGATCTAATTAATGATGGAAAAGTTGACCCAGGCGACATCATTACTCACGTGCTGCCATTGGATCAAGCGAAGCGCGGCTATGAAGTATTTGATACGAAAACAGAAGATTGTATTAAAGTGATTCTAAAACCATAAACACAACAAACTGGGCTCGAGAATGAACATTCTCAGCCCAATTTGCTGCCAACTAAATGGACGGCACTATCTATAAATAGTTTTGATAGCAGGGATTGTGTTTTATTAATGTTATAGACTAAATAAAAATATCTTTCGTCGTCAAATCCATTTATGGCATGCATCTTAAGCATGTTGTTGGAGGAATATTCTCTTGCTGCGATTTCGGAAATGATAGAAATACCAATGTCTTGTATGACAAACTGCATCAAGCTTTGTCCGCTTTCCGTGTAGGCAATGATATTTAATTGCTCCTTATGAATGTTATTTTTTTTAAGAACCCGCTCCAAAAGGGCATTTGTTCCTGAGCTTGAATTACGCATCACAAACGGATAATTTAAGATATCGCGAATCTTTATTGGACCAACCATTTCGTTTTGGTTCGATGTAATAAGGACTAATTTTTCTTTTACTAGCGGAATATAACGAAGTTTATCGTTTTCATATTTTTCACCTAAGATACCGACATCAACAGATCCGTTTAACACCTTTTCGGCAACAATTTTTGATGAGGATTGGTTGATATGAAATGTCACTTCAGGATAATGTTTCCTAAATTGTTTGACCATCCGTGGAATCATAAATTGCCCTGGAACAGAACTGGCTGCAATCCGAATCATCCCCCTCAGGTCAGTCATCCCCACTTTTATATCGAGCAATGCTTGGTCTTTAATTAATAAGAGTTTAAGGGCCCATTGGTACAAACGTTCTCCCTGTGGAGTAAGAATACTCTCTCTTCCGACTCGATCAAATAGCTTTATATTAAGCATTTTCTCTAATGCCTGAATGTGAGAACTAACCGTTGATTGGCTTAAAAATATTTCATCTGCTGCCTTAGAAAAGCTTTTGTTCTCGACCACCTTTGTAAAAACATACAACTGATGCAAATCCACTTTTATCATCTCCTTATATATATAAAATCGATTAATTTACATTGGTAAGATAGATAAATAATTCGAAGTCATTATATCAATTACTGTGCATGAATTGATTCTAACAATCAAATAAAAAGAAGGAGTGAAATTTTCATCACTCCTTCTATTACCTTAAACATATAGAGAATGCTTTTCCTCCGCCAGGCATAAATCTAATATCCATGGCCATTTTCCGTGTCCTGACTGTGTATTTATATGACCTGCATTAGGGATGGTGATGGAAGGAAAGCTAAGATTTGAATAGCTTTTTACATCTGCCAAGCTGCAATAAGGATCATTAGATGAATGAATAAATAATGTATTTTCAGCTGCATTCGTTAGATTGTTTCCATCCAAAGGGACAGGGTAGAATGATTTTGCTTCAGTGAGAATATGGTTTGGAGAAGGCGGTGCGACTAAAATCACCCGGTTGGCAATTGGTTTATTTAGAGTAGAAGCATAATGAAGCCATAATAAGCATCCTAGACTGTGTGTAATGACGGTTAAATTATTTCCCTCTGGAATCATCCGAAGTGTTGCAGACAATTCCTTCAGCCAAACGCTTTTATTAGGCGAGTCAAAGTTTGTGAAGGTTGGATATTGTACATGATAATTATTTCTGGTTAATTCTTGTGCCAGCCAGGTTTGCCAATGATCAGGTCCACTACCGCCTAATCCATGAATGATAACAAAGCTTTGTTGGTTCATTTAATCCCCACCTAAATTTTAATTTTTACTATTCCGATGAAATAAGTTGGTTTTATTGAGATTATAGTTGTTTTAAACGAAAAAGGCAATAAATGTCTCAATATTTATTAATTTTTTTGATAAACGACTGAAAAGTATATTTGCAATTGTACTGATAAACAATCAAAATAAATTGATTGGATAAATAGAAAGTAGGGGTATTTTTGTCAGATTTTTTATCATTAGGTATTTCAGAACCACTCGTGGAAAAATTACGCGGTCACGGTATTGCTAAACCAACACCGATTCAAAAACAAACAATTCCATTAGTAATGGATGATATCGATATCATAGCACAGGCACAGACAGGAACAGGAAAGACGTTCGCTTTCATCCTGCCAATCTTAGAAAAGATTAATCCTGGAGCAGATCATGTTCAAGCGCTGATTGTAACGCCAACGAGAGAATTAGCCCTGCAAATAACGGAGGAAATTGAAAAACTAATTTCTGCTCTAACAGGTATCGATGTTCTAGCAGTATATGGAGGTCAGGATGTTGATAAACAACTGAAAAAGTTAAAAAGGGGAATGCAGATAGTAGTTGGAACACCCGGTCGGCTCTTGGATCATATTAGAAGGGAAACCATTCGTTTATCAGAAATAGATTACCTTGTTTTAGATGAAGCAGACCAAATGCTCCATATTGGGTTTCTCAATGAAGTGGAAGATATTATAAGAGAAACACCAGCAAGCAGGCAAACGATGCTTTTTTCAGCAACCATGCCGCCTGAAATTCGCACACTAGCAAAAAAACATATGCGTGAACCGGAATATATTCAAGTGGAAAAAAACCAAGGACCTGCTGAAACGGTGAAACAAATTGCGATTCATACGACTGATCGTGGGAAACAAGGCACACTTATTCAACTAGTAGAAACGTATCGTCCGTTTTTAGCGGTTATTTTCTGCCGGACAAAACGCCGTGTAAGTAAACTGTTTGATGTTCTGAAGGCAAACGGATTTTCTTGCGATGAATTACATGGGGATTTGTCTCAGGCAAAGAGAGAGCGGGTGATGAAGCGGTTTAGGGATGCAGAGATACAATTGCTCGTTGCGACAGATGTGGCGGCAAGAGGACTTGATGTTGAGGGGGTTACCCATGTGTTTAATTATGATATCCCTCAAGATACGGAAAGCTATGTCCATCGCATTGGCCGGACAGGAAGAGCTGGGATGACTGGCCTGGCAATTACCTTTTATACTTCGACAGATCGACCTATGCTTGAAACCATTGAAGCTGAACTAAATATCACGATTGCAAAACAAAATATGGGAAATACCAAAGAGGGCAATGAGAGCAAAATAAACGATAATAAAGAGTACAGTACCCAAAAAGAGAAACATGGAATTAGAAAAGCAAAACCAAGTACACCACGAAATCGAAACGAATCTGGAAGAAGAGAAAATAGTACTGGTCGAAGTGGAGGATCTGAAAGAAGGTCCAATTCCATTAAGTCTAGAAGTAACAGTTCGAACAGTGGTGCAGGAAGAAAAGGAAAAAAATAAATTTCTTAGGAAAAGTTCATATGGACAATGAAAATGGGACTGAAGCAATTCAGTCCCATTTCTTTCTTAATTAGCTACCAATGTTAATGCCAGTATTAGACTTAACCAAAACTTCTTCATATCTTTTCACATCGGCTTTTTGACTAGAGAAGATCGTTCCAAGGTATCCCGCAATAAATCCTAGTGGAATTGAAACAATTCCAGGAGTTGTATATGGGAACCAAGCTTCGCCAACAAAAATGGCTTTTCCAACTTCAGGGCTGAAAACATTCGGGCTGACAATCACCAAGCCGATGGCTGAAATAAGCCCAACCACCATCGCCCAAATGGCACCAGTTGTATTGAAGCGTTTCCAGTAAATAGTATATAGAATTACCGGAAGATTAGCGCTGGCTGCGACTGCGAAGGCAAGTGACACAAGGAAGGCAACATTTAGGGTTTGTGCACCTAGAGCTAGAATAATAGAAATCACTGAAACGCCCACTGCTGCCCATCGAGCCATACCAACTTGCTGCTTTTCTGTTGCTTTTCCTTTTTTCAGGATAACGTTATAGAAATCATGAGCAAATGCAGAGGCAGCTGTCAATACAAGGCCAGCCACAACAGCTAATATCGTTGCAAACGCTACGGCTGATATGAAGGCAAACAGCATATTCCCACCAAGAGCTTGTGCTAAAAGCGGAGCAGCCATATTTCCTGCAGGATTGGCAGCTACAATTGCACTATTACCAACAAAGGCTGCGGCACCGAAGCCGAGGAAAATAGTCATAACGTAAAAGATCCCAATGATCCATGTGGCATAAACTACCGAAGAACGAGCAGTTTTGGCATCCTTTACCGTAAAGAAACGAACCAGAATATGTGGCAGACCAGCTGTTCCAAGAACTAATCCCATATTTAGTGAGATGGTATCAAGGCCAATTTTGTATTTTACACCAGGATTTAAGAAGGTTTCCTTTAATGGAGTGGCAGTTTTCATTTGCGCAAACATATCCGTAATACTCCAGTTAAATTTAGCAAAAACAATAATTGAGATTACTAAGGTACCGCCCATTAAAAGAACTGCTTTAATAATTTGAACCCAGCTTGTTGCATGCATACCTCCAAAGATAACGTATACGGTCATTAGAACTCCAACGATTAATACGGATGTAGTATATTCTAAGCCTAATAATAATTTAATAAGTGCACCTGCACCAACTAGCTGTGCAATCATATAAAAAATAGAAATCGTAACCGTATTCATGGCAGCGAAGCCACGGACCTTTTTAGCATCAAAACGGGCAGCAATCATATCAGCAAATGTATATTTTCCAAGGTTCCTTAGCGGTTCAGCAACTAAATAAAGTACAACAAGATAGGCTACAAGGAAACCAATACTATAAAAGAAACCATCAAAGCCCGTTAAGGCAACTGCACCTGCAATTCCAAGGAACGAAGCAGCAGACATGTAATCTCCAGCAATAGCAAGTCCATTTTGCCAGCCGGTTAGACCACCGCCAGCGGTGTAGAACTCACTAGCATTTTTTGTTCGTTTTGAAGCGTAGTATGTAATAACTAACGTTACAAAAACGATACAAAGAAACATCGTAAAAGCAGCGGTATTCATTAGTTAGCCCTCCCTTCTTGGATTACTTCATTAGCCAATTCATCGAATCTTGCTGCTTTTTTCGAATAAATCATACATAAAGCCCAAGTCATAACGAATTGTAAAAAGGCGAAAACCCATGCCCAAGTAATACTGCCGATAAACTTGTGATTTAACACGGTAGAATAAGAAGTTAGTACTGGTAGTGCAAAGTAAAAACAAAAAAAGAATATGGTGACCGGGATGATGAATTTTTTCTTTTCGGAGAGTAATGTTTGAAAAGATGATGACTGTACAATCGAGGTGTAATCGCTTTCAGAATAAGTTTTAGTTTTTTTGGCCTCCATGGAAGCTCCCCTCTCATATAAAATCCTTTGTACAAACTGAGGTCAATAAAGATACAGCTGATCGGTCGTTGGTTGAGGAAAGAAAAAAATGTAGCAAGGTGCTTAATATTTTTTATAAATCCCCCCTTAAATACAGATTTTTCTAAATTTTTAAATTACATTTATGATTTTATTATAGTGATAAGGTTATATGCAATAGGAATTTTTAAAAAAAGGTAAAAATACCCATTGGAGGTAGTTATTATAATGAGGGAAGGAGTTATTTTAGATTTCTGAGAAAAAAAAGAAAACCTCTGCATCGCAAAGGTTTTCAAATAATGGAGAATAGGGGGCTCGAACCCCTGACCTCTTGCATGCCATGCAAGCGCTCTCCCAGCTGAGCTAATCCCCCAAAATATTGGTACAAGAAAAATTATATCCGTATTATTAAAATCTTGCAAGAGAAAATGTAAATAAGGATAAATTTTTTTAACTAATACTTTCGATTTCTACTTTTTGAACACCTTCTAAATTAGAAACAGAGGCATAAACATCAGTTGTTTTTTCACGATAGTCCACGGCAACTAATATTTGAACAAGATGGTCCCCATTATCTAAATCCTTAATCTTAAGTCTACGAACGATATAATTTTTTTCTATTAGAAAGGAAATAGCTTTTTCGATTTGACCTTGATCCCTAATAAATAGTTGCAGCATAATTTCTTTTTCCCTTAATTGTTTCGGCCCAATGATTTTCATTAAAAATGGGACAAATTCAACACTAAGTATAAGTAATGCTACCCCAGCGAATGCTTCTATGAAAAAACCAGCTCCAACTGCAATGCCAATTCCTGCAGCACCCCAGATCATTGCAGCAGTAGTTAAACCAGATATACTATCATTTCCCCGTCTTAATATTACACCTGCACCTAAGAAACCAATACCTGAAACAATTTGTGCAGCTAAGCGAAGAGGATCCATAGTAATTTTGACATCATCTGAATCAGGAAACATGTACGCTGATTCAATGGATACAATCGTCAACAGGCAGCTTACAACAGAAATGACTAGGCTTGTTTTTAGGCCTACCGGTTTCCTTTTTAATTCACGTTCAAGACCAATAATAAGCCCAAAAACAGCAGAAACACCAAGTTTAATTAAAATTTGCATATCGACACTGCTCATTTTAAATCACGTCCATTTATACAGTCATTGACTGAAATTTTGATTCTTTGAAAAAATACCAATTACAAAAGATAAATATAGAATTCCTTTCTTTAATTCTACACATAAACGAGTAGCTATGGGAAGAACCATATGAATGTTGTTTGCTTAACGATATAGAAAGTAGTTTCGAAAAAAACCTAAAATTATATTGCAAACATTTATTTATCATGTTATATTAAATCTCGTCCTCATCGAGCGGTTCAACAAATGAAAAAAGAAATTAAAAAAGTTGTTGACACCACGATGTGAGATGTGATAAATTAGTGAAGTCGCTTTCGAGCGCTTGATTGAAATTCAAAAAGTGACTTGTTCACTTGTTAAAAATTGTTCTTTGAAAACTAAACAAACAAAATCGTGCAAACAAACAATGAATTTTAGTTTCAATTATGAAACTAAGCCAACGTAACAAATGAGCTAATCAACTTTCTTGGAGAGTTTGATCCTGGCTCAGGACGAACGCTGGCG
>NZ_VEED01000033.1 GCF_007678255.1 Bacillus sp. X1(2014)
CAAGTAGAAAAGTCATCACAAGCCCCATCGACAGAATTATAATATCGTTTTTGAATGAAATACTGAGAAAAGTAGTTGTAAATCCCCGTGACAATGTCAGGGGATTTTATTATAAGGATTAATTGCTGATTGTTCTTAAACTACTTACAAAGGCAAGGTAAGATTGTGAAATATTGTACTTACACTAACGGGTGCTTTACTTTAATAAGAAGTAAAAAAGGATCTTCCGATCGAAGATTCTTTTTTCATTGCCTATAAGGTCACAATTGCTTAGTATTTTTGCTAAGGTTCTGTCTGATAGAAGAACTACTTTTCTGCTATTAAACAAATTCTTATCAAAAATGACTAAGTATTTTAGGATATATTAAAAAACCTTCGGCTAAAAAAGGAAGTTTTCCGTCTAATAGGTATACACAAAAAAACAAAGGAAGGTGAACAACATCATTGGGTCTAATCACAGAATTCCAGAGGATAACGATAAAGTTTATTTAGGGCTATTTCGGCAATACGAACAGTTTATTTATAGGATGGCGTATGTTTACGTGAAAAATAAAGATGATGCACTAGACGTGGTTCAGGAAACAGCATACCAGTCCTACCTAAAATTTAATACTTTGAATGACTTGAAGCTTTATAAAACTTGGATCATTAAAATTACAATAAATTGTGCTATTGATTTATTAAGAAAAAAAAAGAAAGTGATTCCTTTAAACAAGGAAGTTGTTGAATTTGTATCTAAAAGTACGGAAGATATCCCTTTGACACTAACACTACAAGATTTGTTAGACGCACTAAATGAAGATGAAAAAACTGTTCTATTACTAAAATACTATCAAGGATACACTTTTAGTGAGATTTCGGAGATATTGAATACACCATTAAGCACGGTGAAATCCGTTTTATATCGAGCATTACAAAACCTTCGTAAAAAAACTAGGAGGGCTGATATGTATGGACAATAAGATAAGACAAGAGTTAGATAAAATAGAGATTCCAGAGGAATTAAATAGCAGGGTAATATTAGGGATGGAGAATGCAAAAAGAGATTACGAAAGGCAACTTAAACCTGAAAGCAAGAGTGATAGAAAAATATGGAGTCTTAGAAGAAAAATAATGTTTTTCAGCAGTGTTGCTGTATTATTACTTGGTTTGTTTATAAGTTCTGCTTTTGTTTCTCCTGCAATGGCAAAAGTGATTTCAACCATTCCATATTTAAGTTCAATTTTTAAATCAGAACCCATAGGTAGCCTAATTTTTGACGAATTGAAGGAAAAAGGATACAAAATTAGTGGAATAGGAACGGGTTACTCGCCACAAAAAACATTCTATGTAACAGTAGAAGGAACAGACGATTATTATAGCGAAGTCAAAGATGAAGTTAAAAAGATAGTAGGAGAGATTTTAGAATCAAAAGGCTATGATGCCTTTTCCGTAGAAGTCAAAAAAGAGCGAAAAGAAGATTATGTCCTTAGTGAAAAAGAATTGAATGAAAAAAGTATCATCGAAAATGAGGTCACAAAAAAATTAAAAGAACTAAACTATAAATTTGATAGGGTACAAACTGACCCAACGGAGAAAACAATTTTTATTAATATAGTCGGTTCCAAGGAGTATTACCATTCCGTTCAAGATGGTGTTAAGAAAGTGGCATTAGAAGTTGCGGACGGAAATAAATATTCAGGTTATAAAATTAATGTAACTAGAGTAACAACGGAGGTAAGACCAACCGGTAAAGGAGGTCAAATTACATCTACGATTGCTGATGGGCTTATGGCAAAAAAAGAGTTTAAAGTTACAGGGGTAGGTTATAAGGATAAACCTTTGAGCTTTATTATAAGTACCTCTGTCTTAAGTTCTGATCCAACAGCTAAAGCACTTGGAACTAAAATCGAATCAATGATTGTTGAATTTCTACAATCCGAGGAAATATCGCCAATAGTAGATAACGAGCCTTATGAAATTACTGTAAATAGTAAAGACAATAAGAAGATAAACTGAAGAGCAATGGCTGCCGACCAAAGGCGATGTTTGTTTGATAGGTGAATATTGTCATGATATACTAATATTGTAAAATAATAAGGGGGCACTGGAAATGGAGAAGAAACAAAAACAGAAAAAGCCATTTTATAAAAAATGGTGGGTTTGGGTGATTGCAATTATTATTATTGCGTCTGCTGTCAACGGCGGCAACGATGAAGAGACAGCGGACACAAACAAAAATGAAAGCAAGGCGCCTGTCACCGAAACAGCAAAGGATAAGCCAGAGGTGAAAAAAGAGGAACCAAAAAAAGAGGTTACGAAGGCAGAGGATAATGTTCCTGCAGAATATAAGTCTGCTTTGAATAAAGCTGAAACGTATGCAGAAGCAATGAGCATGTCAAAACAAGGAATTTATGACCAATTAACCTCAGTAAATGGTGAAAAGTTTTCTCCAGAAGCTGCAAAATATGCAATGGATCATCTTGAATTTGACTGGAAAGCAAATGCTTTAAAAAAAGCTGAAACCTATTCAGAAACTATGTACATGTCAAAACAAGGAATTTATGACCAACTTATTTCTGAAAACGGTGAAAAATATACTAAAGACGAAGCACAGTATGCAATTGACAATATTAAAGCCGATTTTAATAAAAATGCCTTGGAAAAAGCAAAAACTTATCAAGAAACAATGAGTATGTCACCAGAAGCGATAAGGGACCAACTGACTTCTCAAAATGGTGAAAAATTCACAAAAGCAGAAGCTGATTACGCTATTAAGAATTTAAATAAATAAAACGTAAAACGCCTTTAACTAAAGAATTGGTTAAGGGCGTTTTATTTTCATTTAGGGAGCGAGCCTCTCTTAATAATCGGGGGTGACGATGCTAAAATGAGCATTGCCTTTTTACTTTGTATAATAGTCAGTTTGTGAAATATTGTACTTAGAGTAACGGGTGCTTGAGTTAAACAAAAAGGGTTGCTGCTGCGGCTTTTTTCTTGTTCCACTTGTTCCATGATCGGGCCATTTTCTTGAAAAAGAAGTTGGATAAACGTTTCATTGACTCTCCAGGAAAACTTAGGTTGTACTGTAGGTATCATCTTACCGTTAATAAAATAATATCAGGCTGATAATGCTTCCATTTAAACAAATTTCCTTTTTACATACGGATTATTCACTTTTTTAGTGTTATATTTTCTTCCATTTTTTATTTTATGTGTTAGATAATATTCCATTTTTTAACTGAATTTCTATTTGAGATGATAAGATAAAAGTAATTCATGATAAGGGTGGGATCGATTTGACAATCCATAAGGAACAAATTCTTTGTCAACAGCTGACCCGTGATGCAATTGTAAGATTAGTAGGGAAGGCCAATGAATTTGAAAGCTATGTATTAGTAGAGATGCATCAAAAATGTATAAATGCAAAAAGTATATTATGCATGTCCATGTTCGGCGGAAAAAGCGGTATCATGACTTTACATGCTTCTGGAAAGGATAGCAAAGAAGCGGTTAAGGTATTAAAGACAATTTTTACGAAGTGCTAATGGAATAATAGTGTAGTATTGTGTCTGCGAAGATAAAGGAGGTTATCAATGAATGAGAGATACGTGGAGGATTACCTCGCAAAAAGCGATTTTTGAGTTTAGTAAACTTCCGGCTTTTCGTATCGCTGTCCCATCAATATTACAATTTATCTTAAATGCATCATTAATCATACTTGCGACGGTGTTATGTATTTTAATGGCTAAAGAAATCTTTCATTTTGTAGAATTCATTGTCACATCTGAAGCAACCAATTTTCAACATTTCTTCGAACAGATCCTTGTCTTTTTTCTCTATTTTGAATTTATCTCAATGATTGTAAAATATTTTTACGAGAACTACCATTTTCCGATGAGATACTTTCTCTACATTGGCATTACAGCAATGATCCGCTTAATTATTGTGGATCATGACAACCCATTCAATACATTATTACATGCTTTCGTTATCCTCATTTTAATTTTGAGCTACTATATTATTAACAAAACACCTTCCAGGAAAAGCATCAATAATAAATAATTAGTTGAATTACCATCACCTAATACCAGTTGATTTTATTAAGCTCGGTACACACGAAATACAAGAAATGAAACTAGATTTTGGGAATTTAGATGATTGGGGAATCAATGGACTTATAGGACTTGATATCTTAATGAATGGAAAGTTTATCATTGATTTAGAGAAATTAGAATTAGTTCAAAATCATTAAACAAAATATGAAATGATAAAAATTAGAATATGTAAAAAGAAATTGGTTGCTATTCAGCAATGCCAGGCAATAGCTGTGGTAAAAGTCTTTAAAACGATCCTCAACAATCGGGTGCGATACTTCAAGATGGAGGTCGTCTTTTTTTTTTGCAAAGAAAGATTGTGAAATGGTGTACTTAAACAATCGGAGCAGATTAGTTCAAGAAGGATTGAACTCTTATTAGTGGGTTAAATTGGTAACAAATGAATTGAAACATCATTTGTTAGGGGAACGTATAAAGAGAAACATTAAAAATTTGAAGGGGTTTAATTAATGGACGATATTAATAAAAAACATTCTGGGACAAACAAGAAAAATCGTCAAGTCCAATTAATAAAAATCATCAGACGTATTTGGTATGTTTCATTTGTTGTGGGAGTTGGAGCAACCATGTCGCAATACAAATTTCCGTTTAAGGAAATGTTTTGGATTATCTCTATAACTTCACTAATTCTTGCTTTTTCTTGTACTGTCATGATCTTTAAAAAAGACTATGAAATAGTAGACCGTGTTCTTTATACAATCGCTACAATAGTGTTATTGGTTATGAACCCACATTGGCTAGACGTTCCTGCATATTTAACAAATGATTATGAAGTTGTTAAAGGAGTTCCAACTGAATTTGATTATAGAAGTTCATATAAGGCAGGAAAGTATTTACATGTTAAGGTTCAAAATGAGGAATTGAAATTGCCGACAAATGTTCCTGAATCACATTCTGATGGATGGTTTATCATTCGTTACCTTCCGAATTCAAAGTTCATCATGGACTTTAAGATTCTAACAAAACAGGAAACAGAAGAAAAACTGAGGAAGGAATAACTTTCTGTTTAACGATTGTTATGGTGGCTCTTATTAAAATGAATTACAGTATTTGCCCATACTAACAGTGAAGGTTGGACATAAAAATGAGAATTATTCGTCTTATAGCGATTCTTACTATTGTTGCAGGAATAATAGGATGGATTATCACTTTTAGCGTAAATTCAGATAATAGTCCATATGCAATGGCTTGGCAAACAACTTGGATAGTTAATCCAATCGGGTTTATTCTGAGCATTATTCTGGTTAATAAGCAAGTAAAGTACGGTATCTTGTTACTTGTATTAAATTTAATTTTAACTACCAGTGTTTTCCCAATGTGGTTTTTGATAGACTTTATGAATATGTTAATAGAGGGTTGAAGAAGGAAGAAATATGGTTTTTGTTTGCCTATTGGTTTGGTTGAAGAATCCTTCGTTTAGGAGGGTTCTTTTTTAACCTAGCCTTTCTTCAACTACCATGAAAATAAGTTTCTTCAAGATTAGAAAATGACAATACTTAAGAAGACCCTACTCAAACGTTAAAAAAAGAGGAGAGCGATAATAATAAGTCTATGGATTAGGGTTGACTGGATTAAGGTCAGTATCAGTATTGACACTTCCTAACCATTTTCATTCTCTGTGGTGAAGCACTGATTTTGTGCTGCATGGATGGCTAACGGGGCAGGTTAGTTGAAGTAAAATATGCTAGAATTAAAGTAAATTATTTAGTGAGCAATGGAGTTAAAAAATGCTGAACTTGTCGGGGAAGGTGGCTGTATATCAACTTGGATTGGGTATAGGGTATTTTAAACTTCCTAAAGTAGTGGAATGGGTTGATTTAACCATATTACAACTGGACTCTTCTGAAATTCCTAATCAATTGTACGAAGTTTCGTTATCGAGTAATAAAAAAATCGATTACGTTATCAGCCTTTTAAGTGAAATTACCAGAGGAAATTACATAGAAAGTGCATCAAAAGTTATATTAGGCCTTCTGTGCAAATCATTTGAGAAAAAAGAAATCGAAATTCAACAAATGGTCACTTTGATGTATAGATTAGCTTGGGAACGAAATATTGAAGATGAAATATTTTCAAAAATAAATGGCGATGGATATGGAGATATGCAAAGTGTGAAAAAAGAAATACAGGAATTTTTAGGTAATATGAAATGTACGGTGAGTTAATATAATGCTTGTTTAACTAACGGAGGCTTTGTTAAGGACGATGATCGCTGCGGCGGTCATTTTTTCTTGTTGAACTAACGGGCAGGTGTGCGGCCGAGCCTAGGTCGTATCATATAGCGGGTGGGATTCCCGCCGAGTAAGAACTAGCCATTCGCTTGTAGCGAGTCTTGGAGGGCTAAAGGTAACTTTAGTCTTTAAGCGTAGACAGTTATTTGGCGGGCCGAAAGCCTAATGGTTGAAGGGATTGGGCTCCATAATGTTAGTAAATCGAGAGGGCAGATGCTTTACCTGCAGCAGAAAGCTACATTTTATCCTTCGTTAGGGACAAGATGGATAAAACCTCTCTGGAGTCAGAGACCTTGGCACGTTACACATCGATATGATACGGCAACTCGGGAGATCCTACCGGTCTTTTCTTATTAGAAGAGTATGGTGTACAAGCGATAAAAAGCAAGAAGACCAAATGCTGTGTAGGGAGTCGGATAGCAGCGTAGTACCAATGAAGTTGGGTAATGCCAATGGAGGAAAGGCTAGCTACCAGTTATCGCCCTTACTAGGGAAACATTTACTACACTCAGAGGTAGGGATAAGTGGAAACAAAACTACTAAGGATAGCAGAAGTAGCAAAATCTCAATCTAAGAGATTAGCTACATTTTTGTGAATGGTAACTAGGAGGAGCCGTGTGCATTAATATGCAAGCACGGTTCTGTGAGGGGGTGGATTACAATCTACCGCAAGGTAGAAAGGCTCCATTCTACTCGACTAGTTCAAGAATTATATTACTTCAAGAAATGAGCGTATGGTAAAATTTACATATCGTTATTAGAGGAGGAATATATTTGAAGAAAAAGAGATTCCAAGTTTTTTTATTTATCTATTTATTTTCATTATTAATTATAAGTGGGTGTAATAAACCACCTGAGCAGGATATAGGTGATGCTGTGTCGAAATCAGAGGATTATTATAAAAAGTCAAAAGGTATTGATTGTGTTGGGGCATTTGATGGAGAAAATGCAAAACTTAGACTTTTACTCGGAGAGCAAAAAACAGAACAAGAGGCAACTAAGTTATTTAATGAAATGTTAAATACTATCAAAAGGTATTCAAACAATGCTGACACTTGGGATTACTACAACGCCAAATTAGATTTAGCATATAAAGATACCATTATATTTGAAGGAACTAAGGAAGCAGGAAAAAAACTTATAGTTAATGCTAAATAAAAATTTATCACCGCTCCTAGTTCTACTAAAGGGGCAGGTTAGTTTAAGTGTATTTCTTCACAATATTAAGAAAAAAGTATTCTTTCTTTGTTAGTAAAATCGTTTTTTTATATTTGTCTGGTGTCACCAAACTAAATTAAAGGCATTTCTAAAATTGTGTAAATACTAAATCAATTAAGTACCCATTATATTGAATGATTTGAACAAAGTTTATTATTTATTGCTGCGAACAAAACAGCCATGTTCATACCTAGCTGTTGAACTTCCGCGCTTTAATATTTTTTAGTAATTATAATATTCTCTCTACTAATTCTCCGACTTGCTCTGCCATAACGCGTGGCGGATAAGGTATTCCTTCTTTAAGCTACCATTCCACCAGTTCAAAGTATGCAGCGGAAACAATTCGAATAATGATATCTTCGTTTAATCCTTTATTTTTGCCTACGGTAACATTGACTTCGTCTCTTAAGATGGGGATGGGGAAGCCAACTTTTTACGAGGTACCGCCAACAAAAATGATTTTTAATGTACCGTATTTATGATACGTTTCATCATAATGAATCAATATGAAGTATAGAAATTAGAGAATCTCTAATAATAAAAAAATTAAGAGGACAAACTTTAGGAATTCTTTTAGTATCGGAGTGAACCGTGTGCATAATAGTTATTGGTTTTTTGCATTACTCATTTCAAGTACGATACTGTTTTGTTTTATTTTATTAAAAAAAAGAAACACTCGAACCCTGTTTCTTTATTTAACAATGGTTGGATTTGGTTATATCATCGAGACCAATATATTTAATTTCTTAGGAAGCTATGATTATAACCCCAATATTATCAAGCGTAATTCATTTTATGACAGTGAATTGGGAGCGTTTTTCTCAAACGCATTATCTTTACCGGTCACAGCAACCTTGATAGCAACTTTCCACTTAAATTGGCTTTGGATCATCTTTTTTTCTGGATTCTTTGTAGGGATTGAATGGTTATTTTTAAAGCTTCATATCTATACACAGCACTGGTGGAAATTAGCATATACAGGATTAGGTCTCCCTTTATATTTTTCTTTAGCTAAGGTTTTCTATAAATGGATTTTACACCCTTCAAGGGGATTCAAACACAATTTGATGCTCTATTTAATCACGGGTTCCATATCTGCCAGTGCCCATATTCTTCCGATGCTCTTTTTCTTGAATAGATTTTATCGCCCTAGATGGTTTGAGAATGTAGGGAAAGATTCCATTGCATTCTCAGCAATTTACTATTTATGCGCAAGTCTTTTTTATTGTCTTATGATTAAAATCAATTGGAAACCAAAATGGTTCAAATATATTTTAACAGGTTTATTTATTTATACTGTGAATCAAGTTCTTGAAAAGATTGGAATTCTTCATAGTCTCGTGTGGTGGGACCAAATTTACTATATTTGTTTAGCATTATTTCTTATTTTCCTTGTTGGAGTTATAGATAAAAGATTATCTAAACAAATAGTAGTCGATAAAAATCCATCCTAATAAAAACAGGTGCAGTCTTCATTTAGACGAAATTATTTGTAAAAATATGTACTCCAACTAACTGGGTGCTTGAGTTGAACAAAAGGGTTGCAGCTGCGGCACTTTTTCGGTCTTTTTTGAGTTGTATAATTACTCATTTGCAAGGTATAACTAACTTAAAAAAAGGGAATTTCATGATAGGATTAATCGTCGCAATAATCATATTTAATTTCATTGCATTTAAATTTAATAAACGACTCACTCTTAACCAAATAATTAACATTTGGGTGTTTACTATTGCATTCCGACAAACCAGTGATGTTTTTCTTGATTTTAAATATCATGCTTACTGGTACTTTACAAAAGATATTGATTGGATTGCGTTACCTTTCCATCTTGTGTTAATTCCTTCAATTAATATGATGTTTTTAAATTGGTTTCCATTTCGAACTATAATAATAAATCAAATTTTGTACATAACCATTTGGGTAATTGGTAGTTTAATTTATGAACTAATTGCATTACTACCTGACCCTTGGGGTTACTTCCATTATGGATGGTGGAAACTATGGTATGACGCAATTGCTGACCCAATACTTTTTCTTATTCTTTTAGCATATTACAAATTGGTATGTAAGGCAGAAAAGAAGCTCAAGCTTGGTTAACACTGAAAAAAGGATTAGCAATATTGTGTATTATTGCACTTACACTAAAGGGGCTTTACTTGAATAATAACAACATAAGAATCCAAACTAATTGTGAAAATTCAGGAGTGGCAAATATGGTTGCGTTTATGTCGTCTTGCAAATACTTTTAAAAAATGTTAAACTTTAGAAGAATTATTTTTGGTCGGTGTAAAGGATAGTATAAGATTAACTTTTCGTCTTTATGATCACTGAGTGCAAGGATAGTAACACATTGTGTGCAAAGCACACAGCAGGAGGAAACAAAATGGAACAAGGTAAAGTAAAATGGTTTAACGCAGAAAAAGGTTTCGGATTTATCGAACGCGAAGCTGGAGACGATGTATTCGTTCACTTCTCAGCAATCCAAAGCGAAGGTTTCAAATCTTTAGACGAAGGTCAAGCAGTTACTTTTGAAGTAGAGCAAGGTCAACGTGGTCCCCAAGCTACTAACGTTCGTAAAGCTTAATAATAAATAATAATGTTGGATATAGACAGGCTCTATTTTAGAGTCTGTTTTTTATTTACGTTAAAAACAAGAAACCCCACTCACGAATGAATGGGGAACATGTAAACAAGTAAATCAAATGGTAATCAAAGTGTATCACATAATCAATCAAAAATTCTACTAATTATCAAATAAAAATAAGCATCCGATTATTCGGATGCATACTTAATTATTCCATGTAAATAAACTGAGTATTCTCTCTGTACATATTCTCTTAATTTTATTCTTTGTTCTGTTTCTAATACTCTAACCAATTCTTGAATCTTTTTTTCATCTTCTTTTGTAGTAGGAATCTCTAATGAAAACATATTACCTCGACTACCATTTAATAATCTTTTTAATAACTCAACTTTATTCATTGGGTCATCCCCTTTAGTTGTTATATTCGACATAAATTGGACTTTTTCCTTGGAATATCTTATATTGTTTCAAGTTTTACCGACTTTCCACTAAAAGCATCTGATTATAGGTACCCTGACAGAAATGGGTAGCTTTTTTTATTTGCTTTTTTTATACCCACCTTCTACCAATCTAATCATATCACGCCCTGAGGTCTTTTCTGTTTCATGATAACCTTGTTCATCACGCAAACTCAAGTACCAGTTGCTATCGTCGTCTTCATTTAGCCTATATAACTTATTGGTAAAAACATTAGTATAAAAATCTCCATTTCTTAGCCTCATAATATCCCACCTCTAATGTATATAAACTGTATTATGCCCAAGATAAGCACCTGGAGCCATTAGATACATATACAGTCCAAAAATCCCATAGATATACAAGGAAAAGACGTGACAATCAAGGGCGTAGGGACAGAACATGGAAAGTATGTAAAGTAAGGAATGCCTGCAGCTGAATTTTTCCTTCTTCAGCTAACGAAGCAGGATAGTTGAAGAAGGAATTAATTATTAATGCCTCATTTGACACAGAAAGCGACGAAAAAGAAAAAAACAGAAAAAGAATCACCCTTTTCCTGTTTGATCTTTGATATCCAATAGTAACCGAATAATAACAAAACTAAATATAGTCGAAATGAAAGCAGCAACCAAGCCTAGTGAGATAATGGTACTGTCTTTGTTTTTCTTAAACATAAGTTTCTCCTTTGTAAAACAATTGTAAAGTTAGTTTATCCAAGTATAACCAATTATTTGCATCTATTTCATAAATACTTACGTCATTGAACGAAGAAAATGTGCAGTAAATGAGAAAGGGCTTGTTAAACTAACTGGGTGCAAGAGTTAAAGATTGGGATGGCTACGGCGATCCCTTTTTTATTGAACTTACGGATGCAGAATAGTTGAACAGGAAGATGCTAAAATTACAATAGGAACTTTTGTTTTGGGGGTAATAAATATGGATTTTGGCAAACAGTGTTCTTATAAATTACAAGAGATATCCAAAGGGGAAATAGATGTGTTCTTCAAGAAAAGTATGATTCTTAAAAATAAGTTTGTGAAACATTGTACTTAAAGTAACGGGTACTTTACTTCAAGAAGGAGTAAAGCCTTTTTCTTATTCAAGTAACGGGGCAGGTTAGTGGAATAACTATGTTATAATGTAAGAAACAGAAGAGTTGTTATAGGAAGTGAAAAATGTTTTTTTATTATTTAATGCTCATACTTGGAGTATTGTTTGTAGTAGGCTCAGCAATTTACTTCATTCTAATGTTTATTGACAAAGACTACCCATTATTAGAAATAGGTAAATGCTTTTTAGCCTTTTTATTTGGTGTTTTACTTTTAGTTGTTACTCTCCCAAGTTTAAAATATGTTGTGCTTAAGGAATATGATGTCGCCAGTGGGAAATGTGTTATCGAAATAGATTCATCAGGTCGTTCTTCTGAAGCGGATTTTAAAATGCTCGATACAAATGAAATGTTTTCCTTCAGAGATATTCCTGCACTAAATGCTTATCGAAAGTCAATACCTTATTATTGTGAGGTGACAGTTACAAAAGACCATGAGTTTGAAATTAGTTATAAAATATATAATGCCAAAACACGAAAGTTAATAGTAACAAGTAAATAGCCTTTGTTTACAGTTAAGTGTTACCATAAAGTAGAGTAACTAAGGGAAAAGAGTTTAAGTGTCATCTTAACTGGTGGCACTTTTATTTTTATTAATGTTATTGAAAAAATTAATGAACAATACGAACAGAATGTGAAGTATGGTGCAATTAAAATTATGGATTATTGGCATATAGGATTGAAAAATTATGTACTTAAAAATTTTTACATATTGGAATGATTTTGATAACGGAAAAGAAAAAAAGCCCCTCAATGATTGAGGGGAAAGTGTTTATTTGAAAATTAATCGTATATCACATTTTTTCCTTCTTCACTTAATTTCTTTAAAGATGTAAGCATATGATTTATCTCTTCATCAGAGTGTCTTTCCCATGAAGCTAATTCAGCTATTATTTTTAGAGGTGATTTAGATCTATATGAGCGTGTTGGGTTTCCAGGAAATCTTTTATCAGTTAAGTTAGGATCATTTTCAAAATCTCCTAATGGTTCTACAATGTAGATTCTTTCTTTTGAATTAGATGTTGCTAATTCAGCACCCCATTTGGCAGCATTTAATGTTGCAGTAAAGTATATATAGTTAGATTTTTTTTCTTGGTAATTTGATAAGTGTTGCGGTTCTAATAAATCACCAATTTCTAATTCTGCTTTAGTACCATGAAAAAAAGGACCATTATCTAAGACATCTTTTTTGTCATTCATACTGATACACCTCTTCTATTTTTAGATTTGTACTTAAAGTAAAATATAGTGTAGAAATTACAAAAAAATACTCTATTATAAAAATATAAATAACGGTATAATGTTAGTAGAGAGAATGATATTGAGTAATTCTGTTAATGATTATTTTAAATTTATTAAATTAAATGATACTAATATTTATAGTCCAGCTGCCATTCTAGGCGGCTTTTTCTTTTTGTGCTAACGGGGCAGGTTAGTGCAATAAGGATTTTTGGGAATGATAAAGAAAACTTCAAATATACAAGTTGAATCAAGGTGAGTTAAATGAGATTTAAAGTGAAACTTATTTTGATAACAATAATCACAATACTTGCTGTATTTAAGGTTGGTAAATATGTATTGGATACATTGTTTGGAGATATGTGTGGAAATGATATTGTACAAAAAGTCCCTTCACCTAGTGGTGAGAATGTGGCTTATGTTTTCGAAAGAAGTTGTGGTGCAACAACAGGATTTTCACCTCAATTATCCATTTTAGATAAAGATGACGATTTTCAAAATGAATCTGGAAATACATTTAGGTCAGATAAAGACTTTTCTTTTGAATGGATTGATGAAAAGAACCTAAAAGTTATTTACGATAAATCCTCTGAAACTTACGAAATGGATAAAAAAGTGAATGGGATTGAGATTGATTATGTTCGAAAATAAGAGAGATTATGTCTTGTTCAACTAAAGGGTGCAATAGTGGAAGGACGAGGATTGCTGCAGCGATCCTTTTTTTGTTATTGAGCTAACTTGGCAGGTAGTTCAATAAGGAATGGTATAATTATTAGCATTAAATAATCTAAATAACATTGATTTTTTGAAAGTGAGAAACAATAAATGAACTTAAAACATTATCTAAACGAAAAGTTTCCAACAGTGGACTTAATTCCTAGTATTTATTATCAATGGGACTCTGGTATTCATTTTTCACTTGGAGGAGACCTATATCAATTTAATGAGAAAGATGAACTAAATCATGTTATGTTTCAACTTGTATATGAACAAACTCTTACAATATTTAATGAATTATTTGACCAAGATGATGACTTGTTCCTTGTAACTAATCTTTATAAGCACAAAACTAAAGAAAAACGAATCAAAAAATTGCATGTCTATAAGCGTTTTCTAAAGAATAAAATTGATTTAAATAAAATTCATGTTAAGTCATATCCATATCCGTTCGAGATGGACGATGATAAAGAATATGAGATGCAACAATTTTCATTAAAATGTCAACGGAAAGATTTCAATGTACATCAATTACTTAAGGCAGCTTGCAATGAAGATTTTCCATTGAACCCAAGGTTTGGTGGATACTCAATAGGTTATCCAGATGTATTTTTTGTTAATGTCACTAAAGATATTATTTTCTTTATCTATGACGATAGAGGTTGTGAAGTTATTGCACGGGATGTAGTTAGATTACGTTCACTCTATAAGAAGTATTTTGATTGGGTTGAAGATGTTGATAGAAAAAGGATTGAAAGTGGATTAGGGCTTTAATGATTGAATGGGACTTACTTTCTAATGCAACTAACTGGGTGCATTACTGGAACAACAGTAATGGTTTTTCTTATTGAAGTAACGGAGCAGTTTAGTTGAAGAAGGAATTGATTATTAATGTCGCATTTGACGGAAATTGCGACAGAAAAAAAGCGTTGAAATGACGCTTGAAGAAATTGGAGTTTTGTAAATGGTTACCTTACGTAAAGGATTAATCTATATTACTAATATAAAAGTCCTAATTGGAGTTGTTTATGTCACCCTACAAGGAAAAGAGAGCACAATTTTGTGCTCCCCTTAAATTAACTTCGATGCTCAAAAAGGTCTATTGTTCCTAGTACAATGTGGGCTAATCCAAATCCAAAAACAGTGTTTGCTACCATTTTATTAGATCCACGCTTTTGTTTTAATGCGTAACCAGTAGCTGTAACAGCAGATCCTAATATTGTGGGGATTAAGCCTTCACGAATATTCATGTTCAATATCCCTCCACATCAAAGTTAATCGGTGCATTTACACCAAATAATATTATTATCTAATAAATGAATTTTTATGTAATAGAACCATATTGACAAGTCATGAAAACATAGTCGAGGGCATGAATACTAAATATCGAATGTTGGAAGTTCAGTATGAAAAATTAAAGAAAAAGCATCAAAGGTTAGTTGAAAACTTATCGGAGTTAATTTCTCAAAGTCAAAAATAGTTACGTCTAACTACGATTCTAATGTGCAATAGAAAAACTGGTGCTTATTAAAGTAACGGGAGCAAAAGTTGAAGACCCAGCTGCCTTTTTTGGCGGCTTTTTTTATTGAAGTAACGGGGCAGTTTAGTGCAATAAGAACTAATAAAAAAGCTATGTTAATGGATAATGTTGATTTTCGAATTAAAGAAAGGGAACTCCATATAATCTTGGAGTTCCCTTGTTCATTTAAAGCCCCAGCTTGTTAAACAACGTGAAATTTAACCACCTATTCCTTTAGCTACCAATAAGAAAAATACAAAAACTAGCACCGCACCATTAGATAAAACGCCAATTATTCCTGATAACCATTTCTTTGAAATTACAGCAAAAATTATTCCGAGTATCGAAAAAGAACCTAGAATAGTAATTGCTAACGACAAATCTGCGTTTGGTCCTCTGAGAATAAAAAACATAAGTACACTAATCAACACCATTAGAATTGAAAAAACTCCAAACTTATTCATATATTGATTCAACCTCCTATCCCAATTTTTATAAATATGCTGGATATCAACCACAGTTCTGCCCATTAGCGGAATATCGCTTTGTTGTTCATTTAGAAAATTCTGGTAACCTAAGTTTAGCATAAGTTGCAACTGTTGAGAACAGGCAGCTTTCTATAAGCCAACGGGTGGAGGATGTGAAGTCGGAGCTGTCATTTTGGCAGCTTTTTTATTCCATAAACCGGAAAGTTTGGCTCAATAAGTATCTAGAAGGAAAAGATGGAAACTGTATCGAATTACCATTTATTAAAAACTAACATTAAGGGTGAAAAGGATGATGAAAGACAAAAAACGTTTCAAAAAGACAGATAATAGAATAGTACACGGTAAGACACCAGAAGAACGTTTTAAGGAATTACACGGAATGACAATAGAGGAATGGAACGAACAACAATTCAAGGCTAGAACTGGAATGACACCCGATGAAAGGTATATTAATGAGGCGAAATCTACAACGCTTTACGATTTTATTAAAGAACGCTACGGAACTGTTACCGAGGATGATATAAAACTTGTTAAGGATTTGCAACTTTTGGGGTTAAAAGATGACGTTATATATGTGTTACTTGATTATGATGCAATTGTAAGTAGAATCGGAATGGTTCACCCGATGGTAATAGAAATGGGTGAAAATTGGTTTAATGAAAAATATTTACAATTGAAAAAGCGATTTCTTACGTTAGGGAACAACAGAAAAATATATGTGATTATTTATAAAAATGAAAGTTTGTGAAACATTGCACTTAAACAAATGGGTGCGTTTCTACAATAAGCGGAGACGCATTTTTATATTGTTGTAACTGGGAGAATTAGTATTAGAAGGAATAATTAATTACAATATAGAAGTAGTTCCAGTTAGTAAACGAAGTTTCGAAAAGAGGTTAATAAATGTTTAGGATTAATTTTCAAATAGAAGACTCGCCTACACTTAGAAGTTGGTTAACCGAACCAGATTTTGACCCATATTTACATTTAAATGGTTATATAAATATATCTTATAGAGAAAATAACTTCTTTTTGAATTATTTACAAACACCTTTGGAAGGAAGGATTCCTTTTGAATCCAAAATGAGGTATCTAATTGTTAATATAGTTAATGACTTGTTGTATTTTTTAGCAGAATTAGATAAACCTGGCTTATACGAATTAGGTGAATCACCTAACATTTATAAGCTAGTCCTGGTAAATGAAAATAACCAAATTCAATTGTTTATGCACACCGATTTTGAGGAAGTTGAAGAAGATATAAAAGTACATTGGTATGACGGTAAGAATAGTTTATTTGAAGAAAATATGCCAATAAAGAGTAACTTTATTATCGATAAAGAGGAATTTTTAGATGGTGCGTTAAAATCAATCCAAGATTTTTTCAATACTGTAACTGATAACTTTCCTGAACTAATAACTAATGAATATTTTATTTTATTAAAAAGTAAATATGATAAAGTGAGATAAATCTAATGCTGTAAAAAGATTTGTGTGAAATTGTGAAAAAATGTACTTATGCTAACTGGTGCATGAGTTAAAGAATGGGATCGCTGCGGCGGTCCTTTTCTTTATTGCACTAACGGACAGGTTAGTCGAAGAAGGAGTATCTAACTTTAATGCCGAAATACATAGCAAATAAACAAATATAGCGGAGGAAGGAATGGATAAAAATGAGTTATACGAGTCTGCATTAGAAATGATTAAACGCTCTAAGTTTTCAACTAGAGTTGCCACAGATACAGAAATTAACTTACTTAAGGATGAACTTAGTGAAAGCCTCCCAGACTGGTTAATTAGCTTAATGTATCAAGTCCCTATATGTAGCAGCCAACTTGTTGTTCCCATTTCATTAGAAGATGAGGAATTTGAATTATTAATCGATTTTCTGGACCCAAAAGAATTAATCCAGGAAAACAAATCTCTAGTACCTGGATGTGCTGTTTTCGATAGAGGGTATCTCTGTATTGGAGTAGAGAGCGGAATAGGTAACCATTATGCAATAAATTTAAAAGAAGGAAATAATCCACCTGTTTATTTATTGGACCACGAATATGGTGAAGATACTGAGATGATTATAAAGAATATGGAGGTTTTAGTAGAGAGATTATCAGATCTGTTTTCAATAGCATTTATTAATGAAGATTAACCTTAATATTATGTCAGTTATATATTATTACTGAAAGCAATTTGTTTTCAAAACGCTACCAATGATTTATAAAATAGGGGTGGTAAATTGAAGAAATTTGTATTTCTGATTTTTTTCTTACTATTTTTTCTATCAAGTTGTTCGCAAGTAGCCGGTATGCATAATACAGGATTAGAGAAATCCATAAGTTCTATTATGGAGAAAAAAAGCGTGTCGAAAATAAATATTAACTCTCTAACGGACTTCGATTGGGATAAAGCATATCTAATAACCCCTTATACTGATCAAGAGACTATAAATAAGCAACTTGGTGTTGAATTCAAAGACCCAACTAAGATAGTTTATCGAGATGATATATATTTGCTCGTATTTCTTGATAAGAATAAAGTAGTTCAGTATGTTGAAATACCAACGAAATATGGACAGTTGATGCGCGGAAATAAAGATGGGTTTACGCCTTCAAATGCAATCATAAAGATACAAAAGAATTAGAAATTTGATATCATATAAAGTTCTTCCTGATTGGGTGCAAGAGTGCAAGATCATAATGAGTTGCAGCGGCAGCTCATTTTCTTATTGTGCAAACCGACAGTTTAGTTGCATAAGAAAAAACGCTTAATGAGTATTTGACTTTATACTGTATATTAATTAAGGTTTGTTAAATTAAAGTAAATAGCTAGTAAGTAAATAATTATATGCGTCACAGCCCAAATTTTACTCAAAAACATTAAGCAGCCTTTTTCACTTCTTAAGAAAATAAGTACACCCAGAGCCATTATTACAGTGATGAGATATAAAGGGCTATAGGTTAGTTGCGCCAATAAAGTAGTCGTCGGTTGTCCTTCTAAGTCAGTCATTTTGCCTCCAAATTAATAAATAATATCTATTTTATCAGAATTATCTTAATGAGTAACTACGAGAAATCTCAGGAAGAACTTATTGTAAAGTACGAAAATATTATGTACTTTTTTTCCACGAAAGGGTGCTTTAGCGAAAGATTAGATCGGAATAAGACAACCCTTTAATTATTTCAGTAACTTGCCTCTTGATTGGAAAGAAATGAAAAAAACAAATCAGAAGACTCAGAGAACTATTTGGACCAATGTTAAATGGGGCCAAGAAAGTCAATTGTTTAGATATTCCTGATTAATATAAATTTATGGCTGAAGAACTAATAGAGATTTTAAGGTCTCTAGAGTTTCAAACTATATCGAAATACCTTAATAGAGTTACTGCAGCTGCTCTTTTTTATTAAATTATAGTTTGTGAGGGTAAGGTCAATAACTCCTATAACAATAAAAGCAGAACTTGATATTCTTGGATTTTTAAAGGTTAAGAGGTGTAAAAAAATAAGGGAGTCCAGTTAGGATTTCAAATAATTTAGGGGAAATGTTCAATGAAATTTTTTATTTATCCGTTTAGTGCCTTGATTATTGGAATATCAATAATTATAGGTGCATCAATCTTAAAGGGAACTTTTTTTACAAACCAAAATGATTCAAGCATTAAAAATTCTTCAACGTCGGTTTATTCTGTGAATACTTCAAATATCATGACGAAAAAACAACTTTCAGAATATCTTCAAGTTAACGAAGAAACGATTGATAGCATAATGAAAGAAGATAGTAGACAAAAAGTTTTAATGGGTGGCTCTTATGAAACATACATGTTTCTTCCTTATTTAAAAATTGGCAACCAAGAACGATTTTTAAAGTCAGAAATCGATCAATGGTTAAAATATCAAAATGATAATCCTCTTAATTAATAGCCTTAATAAGAAATTTGAATAAACTTTTACCCACTTAGAAGATTCTCTAATGAAATAAGGGGTGAAAAAGCTTCGGTTCCGGCTGCCATTCTTGGCAGCTTTTCTTGTTTAACTATGGAGGAGTTTTTACAGTATAATTTTGGATATATTCATCGTAAATTACGAAATCTCTTTAGACGTTAACAACCTCCCCGTTGAAAATGGGGAGGTTGTGTTGTTGAATCTCATTTTAGTAAAGTTAAAATATGCCGTTCTCGTTAGGGGACTCCTCAGGTATGGGGTGTCCAATATCGCACAATTCAACGATTTGGTTATCTTGTAATTCCTCATTTTTTTCACCGATGCTGATCAAGAAGAATTTGATTTCCGTCTGGATCTTCAATGACCAAATGAGCGGGTCCATCAGTGGTTTCATCTGCTTCCGTCAGCATTTTTATACCTTCAGCCTTAAGTTGTTTTTGAATGTCTCGAACGTCCGTAAACGTTTCGAGATTCTCAGCATTTTGATTCCATCCAGGATTAAAGGTCAGAATGTTCTTTTCAAACATCCCTTGGAACAACCCGATGACACAATTTTCATTCTTCATAATCAGCCAATTTTGCGTAATGTCACCTCCAAAAGCTTGAAATCCTAGTTTTTCGTAGAATGATTTGGATAAATGAATATCTTTGACGTTTAAACTTACAGAAAATGCACCTAGTTTCATATGATCTCCTTTTATTAAGTGATGTGGGTAAACCACTTTATTTCATTTAACTATAAATGACAATATTGAAATTCACAACATTTTCCATAAGGTGAAATGGACAATGAATTTCCATTAAACTTTAGAGCACTCCTTTGAAAAGAGGAGTGCTTTTAATCTTTGTATAAGATCAAAAGAATGTTTATAAGCAATAAAAATATAATCATAATCATTAATTATTTATTGTAAAACAATAAAACAAATGGTAAAATCATATCAAAGTTAAAGAAAGAACTTTCTTACAAAAATTAGAATCAAATTCATAAAAGGGGAGTTACTCATGAATTTACCCATCCAAAGTGATTCTCAGAACAAACCTTTGAAGACACAAATCATAAGATCACTTAAACAACTTGTTCGTTTTGGCTGGGAGCAGGCCCTATCATGTTTGTTTCCTGTCGTTATTTTTGCCTCTTTGGCTATTACACAAGTCATCCCACTTCCCTTCCTGCCGCGGTATGACTGGCTGCTCATCATTTGTCTTCTGATGCAGTGGGGGATGGTGCGTTCTGGGCTTGAAACACGTGATGAACTTAAGGTAATCACTTTGTTCCACCTTATTGGACTTACTCTTGAACTTTTCAAGGTGCATATGGGCTCTTGGTCTTATCCGGAAGAAGGATATTTCAAAATTTTTGGAGTCCCTTTGTATAGCGGATTTATGTACGCGAGTGTAGCGAGTTTTCTTTGCCAGGCGTGGAGGAGGCTTAAGGTTGTACTGGTTAAGTGGCCACCGTTTTTGGTGGTAGTACCTCTTGCCGCAGCGATTTATTTGAATTTTTTCACCCACCATTATTGGTTGGATGTTCGTTGGTGGTTATCTGGAATTGTGATAATTGTCTTTTGGCAATCATGGGTCACATACGAGGTTGGCGGAATTCGTTATCGCATGCCTCTCGCGCTTTCGTTTGTACTTATTGGATTTTTTATATGGGTTGCTGAGAATATCGCAACGTTCTTTGGAGCTTGGAAATATCCAAACCAAACCGATGCTTGGAGTCTCGTTCATTTAGGAAAGGTGAGTTCCTGGCTGTTATTAGTGATCGTTAGCTTTCTGATTGTAGCAACGTTAAAGCAGGTTAAAGTGGAAAAATCCCACTAGGATAAGGAAAATCGTTTTAAACAAAAGAGTCTGACTACATGTTAAGTTGTAATACTTATTTAGACTCATTTTCTCGCCAATCATCCCTTATGTTTCAAAGGCTTAAGGGATTTTTTCTAATTAGTTCAAATGGTGAATATCAAAATGTATTAAACAGACATATGATATTCAATCAAACACTTGCCCATTGACAAAATGAACTGTAACGTTTATATTTACAGTATGATAACTGTAAATATTTTTGTTACATTTAATTATGTTGGGCATAATATTAGTTAGGAGTGTGTAATGCGATGGTAACTTTATATACGACACCAAGCTGTGGGTCTTGCCGAAAAGCAAAAGCTTGGCTTGAGGAACATCAAATAGACTATATAGAAAGAAACATCCTATCTCATCCTCTTACAATCGATGAAATTAAATCGATTCTTCGCATGACGGAAGAGGGGACGAGTGAAATTATTTCAACGAATTCAAAGTCCTACCAAGAGTTAAATATAGATATTGAATTACTTCCGCTTAATCAATTGTATAAATTAATCATTGAGCATCCCAAAATGGTGCGCCGACCAATTATCATGGACGAAAAAAGACTACAAGTTGGCTATAATGAAGATGAAATTCGTAGTTTTCTGCCGCGAAAAATTCGAAACTATTTGTACAACGAATTGCAGAAAGAAGCAAATTAAGGGCAAAAAACATTGTCTTTACAAGTAAAAATTTACAAAAGGAGGAACAACAGATGATTGAAGTATTCGTAAAAGTATTATATAAAGATCGAAATTACCATACCAATGTCATAGTGAAAAAAGAGATGACCTGGGAAAAAATTAAACAGATTGCTGAAGAACAAGTGAAAAAACAATGGGATATTTAAATGTATTAAACATTGAAAGCTATATGCTTGACTAGCTAATCTGTAATATTTACTGTTACAGTAAGTTATGAATTTTATTAAATATCCAGAAAATATTGTTATCGTAAAAATAGATGAGAAGTTTTTTGTCTTAGGAGGCAAGCTCATGAATAGTGATTTTACCCTTGCCATTCATAGTTTAACATATCTTGCGTTACAGACGGACCGCATGTCAACAAGTGATGCGATCTCGGAAAGTGCTGGCGTCCATCCGGTACGGATTCGAAAAGTACTAAGTTTGTTGAAAAAACATGGATTTATTAAATCTAAAGAAGGAACCGGCGGAGGATTTCTTTTTGCGCTCGATCTAAGTGAAGTAAATCTTTGGGATATATATAAGATCACATCTGAAGGTGCACTGCAGCCCAAATGTCCTGAATCCAATGAAAGATGTATTGTAGGAGCAAATATGCAAAAAGTCCTATGCAGTATTTTTTTTGGTGCAGAAGAACATATGGGAGAATATTTAAGGGACTATACAATTAAAGAAGTCGTAGATCTTGTTAAAATGCGCAAGTGACCGATAGTTGGTTGCATATTACTTTAATTAAAATGTAATAAAAAAGATTACAGATAAATTAACTCTGCATATTATAGGATTAAATGAAAAAATTTAAGAAGGTGAAAAAACTATGTTCTCCAAAAATCATACGGTTTTAAATACAGGAGATTGGATTAAGGCAGAATCACGGGAAGGTGAATTAATTATTGGTTATATCGAATCACTGTCTAGTATAGAAGGAATAGTGAAAGTAACCGTTGTTACAAGTGATAATAATCAAACGATTGGTAAAACCATACCTATTTTAAGTAACCGAGTGAAAAAACTGCCTGTTTCAAATGTAACCAATAAGGCACAAATTGAATTTCTCCTAGATCTAGCTTTATCAACTGGAGATAAGGAATGGTTTTTGGCGCTTTCTTCAGAGTTAAACGCGATGAAGCAGCTTGCTAATGGAGTATATTAAGCCTTCAGCGAATTCAGGAATTTTGTTCCTTATTCGTTATAAAAATCAAAATCACCATTTAACCAGATAAAAACACTCCATCACAATTTGTTAACGGGTTCCGTTGCCTATCGCAAACATTAAAAATGTAACTTAAAATGAGTGCCAAATTGTATAAGAATTTGGCACTCATTTTTATTGATGTAAAGCGATTTGTAGTGAATTACGCTAAAAAATTGTATAGGTAAATTCCCCTCAATTTGTAAAGTTGCAATGGCGTTTGTACCCCAACAATTTTATCCGCATTTTGATATACAATTCGTCAAACTAAACGGGATATTAAGTTTAAAAATAGTTGGATAATTAGGTTAATATTGATGGAGTTTGTGAAAAAATGTACTTAAACTATCGAGCAGTTTAGTTAAAGAACGAAAAATGATACATTTAGAATATATATTCTAAATTTCAGTCTTAAAGGGGTCGAGTATGAGAGAAGAAATTAAATCTCAATTAGGAAGATTAGTGGGTTTGAAATTACAGTATGCAGGACGGGCATCTAACCTCTTTTGGCTTAGCTTTGGGGATATAGTTCAAATAGTCTGAAGAGGCAGAACCGAGGAAACGGCAGAATACGCTTTACATATCCAATGTTCGTGGAGAATTACATTAGGAAACAAAATTGTTGTTGCTTCAAGGGATTTTTATTCCCCAAACTCACAATGGGATGAAAAAAATGAGGATTTCGATTGGGATATACAAGGTAACAACAGATTTGATGAACGTATTAATACTTTTATAAAAGACAATGGACAAATAGAAGTATTACAAATTGATTCTGATGAAGTTGGTGGATTAAATGTCACTTTATCTAGGGGTTACAAATTAGAAGCATTTCCTGATAGTTCAGAAGACGATGAACAAAGTGAACACTGGAGGTTTTTTAACCGAAAAGATAATAGTCCTCATTTTGTTGTTACAGGAAAAGGAATTGAAAAGTTTTGAATTTAATATTGTGAAGAAATGTACTTAAAGTAACGGGTGTAAGAGTTGAACAAGGAGTTGCGGTTAATACATATTCAAAGGGGAGTGTAAATTATGCTTGAACTTGTTAAAGAATTATACTCACCTAGTAAAGCATATAAAGTGGAAATTAATAAACGTTTGAAAGATGGGCTTTTAGAAATTGACATTTATTTTTGGGATAGTGAGTGGGAAACTTGGCTACAAAAGTCCACTGGCTTTACACTTACTGACAACATAAATAGTGCATTGGCAATTGCTAAAGAAAAACTGAAAGTTTATTCAGGCGAGTGATTGAATAGATTGGGCAATTGTGAACCAATTCACTTAAACTATCGGGTAGCGATGCTTCAATAAAGAAGTATCGCTTTTTCCTTATTGAAATAACTGGCAGGTTTGCAAAAGACATTGTCACCAATAGGCAAAATTGTTGAGATATATCTAGAATCTTTTTATGGTTAGATTAAATCTTTTTATACCAACTAAAGTTGCAACTGGTTAATTTGAAATGGTTTGCATACATCCGTTGTAGGAGTGAAAAAATGAAAACCAGAGAGGAAGCAATTAATTATTGTTTGAAATTGGAAAACACCTATGAAGATTATCCTTTTAGTGATAAGAATTGGACATTAATGCGACATAAAGAAAACAAGAAGGTCTTTGCCTGAATTTTCAAAAGAGATGATTATATTTGGATTAACCTGAAGTGTGAAAACGATTGGTTGGATTTCTATCGTCAGAATTACCCTTCAATAGTTCCTGCCTTTCATCTTAATAAGGATCATTGGAATTCCATTATTCTTGACGGTACTATTCCAGAGGATGTTATATATGACCTGATTAGACGAAGCTATAACTTAACAAAGCCAAAAACCAAAGTGAGTTAGTTATCTACTTTTATTGTTAAACTAAACTAGAAAAACCAACTATTTTATTAAAGGAAAGAATGTGAAAGAATGTACTTAATCTAAAGGGTGCAAGAGTTAAAGATTGGGATCGTTGCGACATCCCTTTTCTTTTGCACTAACGGAGCAGGTTAGTGGAACAAGAGAAATAAAAACAATATCTCTTTTACATCCAATTTGACTTAAAATTTAAAAATTCACTAGTTTTTTTTGATAAGAATTAGTTGTGCAAAATCAAAAATAACTGCAAAGTATGCACCGATAATACACATCAATAAGCCATCTTCTTCAAATAAAAAATCAAAAGGGTCTTGTATAAAACCGAACAATAGTGGACCCAGGAATCCTAAAAGACTATGTAAAACCAATGAGGCAACTATTTTTCTACTACTTATTTTTTCTGTTATTTTTCCAATAACAAAAGATATTGGGATACCATAAATGAAAATAAACAAAAATGAAACATAAAGAATGACTGTAATAACAAACCCTGTCCCGATATTTAAGGAACTAGTTTCAATAGGATTTAAAAAGTCCCATATTAGAAGGTATAGATATAAAAGCAAGTTACCTATCAACAAGGAAGATAAAGCTGAAAAGATTTTGATTTTTATCATATTTTTTATTTCTCCGTTAAGAAAATATATTATTTAATTTTAAACCATTACCCAATTTAAGGGAATTAGAAAAACATAATTTCCGTTTAAATATTTTTGTTAGATGATGCTTCTTCAACAACGGGTGCTTTACTTCAAGAATATAGGAGAAAAAATAATGTTTATTAGAGCATTTATTCAAGCCAAGACGAAAATTGAAGCTGAAACATTCTTGGAGAATTTGTTTGTTTTGGCAGAAAAAGTACATTTAAATTTAAAGGTAACAAGCTTCGAGCCGTATTGGAAATTCAATGATAGCTTTCAAATTGAAATGGAAGGAACAAGCCTAACAGATGAACAATTTAATAGGTTTTTAGAGTACGTAGCGACAAAATGGAGTAGCTCATCTGACAGTTTTTTAGCAACCATAACGATTGAAGGTTGTACAATATTCCTCGAAAAATTCGAGTTTATTGAAATTTTTCCTAATGAGGTTTAATAGACATAGAGCGAATAGAATGTGAAGTATTCTACTAATATTAACGGGTGCATTACTTACATAACGGTAATGCTTTTTTCTTATTCAGCTAACGGAGCAGTTTAGTGGAAGAAGGGATATTAATGACTTTAGACAAATATTGTTTTTTAGATACATATTGAAGGGGTGTATGAGTGTGGAGGATATAATTAATGCAATAAACCACTGGATAGAGGCATTACCAAAGGAATACAACTCAATGTCAGAAACAGAAATATCAAATCGCCCATTACCAAATAAATGGTCTAAAAAAGAGATATTAGGACATCTTTGTGACTCTGCAATAAATAATAATGAGAGGTTTGTAAAAATTCAATATACGGAACAACCTTATGTTATCCAATCGTATAATCAAGAACAATGGGTGAGAATTCAGAATTATCAAGAAAGACCACTAGATGAGATAGTGTCTCTTTTTCAAAACTTAAATAAGCAAGTTATAAATATCATTATGAATATTCCTGCTGAGAAATTAACTTATCTTTGTGAGATTGGTAATACCCAAAAAACATTACAGTGGCTGATACAGGACTATCTTAACCATATGGAACATCATATTAACAAGAAAATCTTAACTATTGGTAACGACTAAATCTTAATATTTCTAATTGAACTATTGGGTGCTTTAGTTGAAGATCAGAGCTGTCATTAAGGCAGCTTTTTCTTGTTGAACTAACAAAGCAGGTTAACGTAATAACATTTTGAAACAAATCGTATAAAACATAAAAAATAACTGCTATAATTCAGAAAAAACTATTGATTTGAAGGGAATGCAGTAAAGAAATAATGACTGAAATTAAGGAAAAAGATGATAAAAAAAGAAAACTTATAGGGAGATTTATAGGGGATTTACAATATTTACTTGAAATTAATTCAAAGTTAGGACTACTAGATAAAACACTTAATATAACCTGGGTTATAGTCTTTATAATTACACTCTTTATGGCACCATTATTAACTCCTAATTACCCGTTAAGAGTCTTTCCAACTTTAATACTAGCATTGTTTTGTATTATTATCTTGTTTCGAAAAGAATTTGGATTAAAGCGTTTTATCCATCTTTCTTTAACAGTTTTAATGATGTTATTATCTCAGGAATGGGTTGATTTACCTTCTTATTTAAAAGACGAGTATAAAGTTGTAGAAGGGATTCCAAATAGGATTGAATTTTATGATTCTTCTAAAGGTAGGGACTATTGGGAAGTTGTAGTTAGAGAAATTCCATTCTCTATGCAAAAAGATAGCATCAAAGAAGAATATTCCGATAGATGGTTCTATATTCGTTATTTCCCTCACTCTAAGTTTATTCTTGATTTTAAAATCTTTTCGAAAGAGGAAACAAGAAAAAAATTACAAGCGTTTAAATAATATGTCTTGTTGAACTAACGGGCAGGTTAGTTCAACAAGAACTATACTAATTAATGGAATTATTTATTAACACTTTGCAAAAGTTAGATTGGATATTTACAAGAAGTGCTAAAATTTATGATTTAAGGTCGCCCAATAACTGGTAAAGCTAATGACCTAAAAATGTTCCAATCGCATCTTTATCCACATCGATAAATCCTACTTTCTTTCATAGTTATAAAGTTGTATCACACCCCTTAAACACTCTAATCCTTTGCCAAACCTTTATGGTTTGGGGCTTGCGGAGGTTGTTCCAACCATTCGTTTTCAATCATTAAGTTTACACCATCTTTAGCGTATTGAGCATTTTCTGCTGTTAAACGAACATAAGATGCTGCAATATCCATTCTTAAACTTGCTGCTGAAGCAGTTGCATAGTTCGAAATACTTGATGCAATTAACAATGCAATATGAAACATGATTAATTTATCAGAAAAAGGTGTGAAAGTTGAATCTGTGACTTCAAGGTCCCATGCTGCTGGTGCTGGAATGTCATCCTCAGTTAACATGGATGAAAACAGTTGAATATGTTTTTTAGATATTTCTTTACCTCTATTACAATAATCACTAACCTTTTTAGACTTCGCTACTTGGGCAAAACCTTCTAAAAGAGCTCTACCAACTGCATTTGCCTCAATATTTGCTGCAATATGAGTAATTTCGATTACATTTAGAGGTCTATTATTTAAATTTAAAAAACCACCTAAATACTTTTTTTTATCAATGAAATCAACACTATCAGGAGTTGAAACATAAGGTGGTCTTACAAATAATCCCTTTGATAATAAAACGTTGGCTGTTTTATTATATAGTTCTATTGAGGCTTGTATTGCTTGACTAAGGAAATCACGGACATCAGAATGTGCGGAAGTTGCCAAAGCCACACCATATATAGATAAACCAACTTTTGACATATTTTTAATATAATATAAGTAAAAAGCATCTGAAAATAGACGTGGAGAACTTGGACTTACATCTTCGTCAATAAAGCCAACTGGAATTGGTTGATTATCTTTTTTTAGTATTTCTTTGCTCATATTTAACATTTTTTGTGATATATTAAGTGCAAATTCTAAAATTGATTTTATATCTGGTTCATCCACATTAGCTAAAAAATATTCCATAATACATTTAGAAAAACTGTTGTTCACATAGCTACTCCACATAATTGAAATTTCAGAAGATGTCAATCTTGGATTATGTTCTCCCTCCATTTTATACCCTCCCATAAATCGATAATTATAATATCCACTAGTAACTGGTAGTATATTCAAATTCCAAGATAATTATATTATCCGATTAAGTCTTTATAAAATCAGAGAATCTGATTAATTATAGAATAATAATCTTATTCAAGTAACGGGTGCTTGAGTTTAACAAAGAGTCGTAGCTACGACTCTTTTTCTTGTTCCACTAACGGGGCAGTTTAACTTAAGAAGAAGAAGTAGGCAGACAAGAAAAGCGTTTTTTTGTGGTGGTGTTGGGAGATTAGCGAAGAACAACTTACGACATAAAATGAATACTTAGAAAATGAATAGAGAACGCTAAAAAAGAGGAGGGCTAAAGATGTCAAATAAAAATCAGTGGCTACTTAATGTTCCTATGGTTTTATTAGTATGGTTAACACTCCCTTTTTTAGGGGTACGTAATATTAAGAAATTCCTTCCTGCATCCATTTTTATTGTAATTGTAGAAATTCTTCTTGCCCAAATTGGGAAGCAACGCAAATGGTGGGTTTTTTATAAAAAAAATTCATTTATTTCAGTGGCATTACCTTTTTATGTTGGCCCTTTTTTAATAGGTTCAATGTGGATTTTAAAATGGACATATGGAAATTTTAAACGTTTTATTACACTCAATGCAATAGTAGATGGTATGTTTGCCATTTTAATGATGGGTTTATTAAAAAAATTAAAATTAGTTACACTCGTCCGGTTTAATAAAATTCAATTTTTTCTTTATTTGTTTCTTAAGTCGTTCTTGTTATATGGATTTCAATACCTCATTGAAAAGAGAAATGCTGACTAGATTTGGTTAAAGGGATAAAATTGTTAATTATGTTAAATTGATGGCATATGTGAAATTTTGCACTTAAGCTAACGGGTGCTTGAGTTCAGAATGAGAGATTGCGGTGGCGAACCTTTTTTTGATCAAACAGAGCAGAGATAATAAATAAATTTCTTTACTATGGGTACCTTAAACTATAAATTGAACTTTATGGTTTGGAGGGGAAAAATTGACAACTAAAGATTTAGTTCCATCAGAAATTTCTAATCTCTGGAACACTTATTTAAGTAATACCATGACTGTTTGGGTTACTCGTTATCTTCTTGCCAATATTCAAGATGAAGAGATATATAATATGCTTAAAAATGCCGAAATGTTTTCAGTTAAACAAGAAGAAAAATCGAAAAAGTTTTTAGAAGAGGCTGGTTATCCTCTTCCAGATGGATTTGATGAACAGGATGTGGATGTTAAATGTCAACCTCTTTATTCTGATAACTTCATTCTTTATACAAAGTTTGTTCTGGCACAACAGGGATGTATATTTTATTCCATGTTTTTAGTTACTTCCATTAATTCTGATATACGCCAGTTTTATGAATACTGCTGGACGAACTCCAAAAACATTTATAACCAATGTACTGACATCATGGTGAAAAAAGGTTTGCATCATCCGAAACTACACGTTCCAAAACCAGAAAGGGTGGACAAAGTAGATAACCAAAGCTTTTTAGCAGGGTGGTTTCCGGACAGACGACCATTAAATGTACAAGAAATTAGCCAACTAGAGTTTTGTTTCAAAGCAACAGAACACAACAAAGAATTTTTGAAAAGTTTCGCGCAGACATCACAATCTAAAGAGTTAAGAAATCATTTTCAACGTGGAGCAGAAATTTCACAAAAACATTTGGAGATTTTTCAGAATATCCTTTCTGAAAATGATTTACCGCATCTCCCAACATGGGAAAGTGAAATAACGGATTCTACTGTTGCGCCATTTTCTGAAAGATTAATGTTATATAAAATGACATTATTAACAGGACTTATTTCAACCAATTATGGAACGGCATTATCTACTATGATGAGAAGAGATTTAGGACTTCATTTTATTCGTTTAAGAACCGAACTTCTGAAATATGGAGAAGATACTCTAAATCTCATGATTAAACATGAATATTTAGATCAACTGCCCATGGCAAAAGAAAAACCAACAGTGCATTCTTCCGAATAAATAGAAAACAGTGAAGTTGTTCGATGCGATACTCAAAATATGGCTATGTGTTCTTCTTCAACTAACGGGTGCAAGAGTGAAATAAGGCAACGCTATCGTGAGATGCGTTACTTATTTATTCTAAAAAAACTTCCTATATAATTCCTGCCTGATGCTTCCACTTAACTGGGCATAAATCCGGGTGGTTTCACTTTTTTCATGACCTAATAGGCTTTGAATAACTTCTAGAGGTGCTCC
>NZ_VEED01000034.1 GCF_007678255.1 Bacillus sp. X1(2014)
ATATCAAAGGTTATGAAATCCTGCGAATAAGCGAGTATTCGGGAGAAAATCGTATTAAACTGAGGGAGTTGAAGAAGAATTTTTTTTTGTGTATATTAGTACCAGGTATTAATACCAAGTATATAATTTATAAAACGAGGTGATTATTCTATGTTCAAATCCAAAACAGTGTGATAGATTCGCATGTTCTAGGAAAGAATCATTAGCTGTCCTTCTGATTTCAAGCACAAAAGGCGGACTACAATATAGCGTGTTTTGGGGGAATACATTATTTTCAAATGTAATCGAACTTTTTAGAAGTCTTTTGAAATAATCGTTTTAAGTATAGTGTGAAGAATTAAGAGGAGTGTTGATTATGCCACGTAGAGTTGTAGTGACTGGATATGGAGTAGTTTCACCGTTAGGAAATCACGTAGAAGAGTTTTGGAATAATATTAAAGAAGGTAAATCAGGGATCAAAAAAATTCAATCTGATGACTTCAAAGATATAGGCACTCAAATTGGTGGTTTTATTACCGACTTTAATGCAGAGCAATATCTTGATAAAAAAGAATTAGGGAAATATGATTTGTTTGTGCAATATGGTTATGCTGCTGCTAAACAAGCCTTAGACCAAGCAAATATTGATGTAGATAATATAAATAAGGAGCGATTCGGGGTATATATTGGCTCAGGTATTGGAGGAATTAATACCATATTAGATAATCATAAATTCTTAATTGAAAAAGGACCAAGAAGAGTTTCTCCATTTATGGTTCCTATGATGATTAGTAATATGGCTTCTGGTATTATTTCCATAAAAACAGGATTTAAGGGACCTAGCTATTCTCCTGTTTCTGCTTGTGCAACAGGGAATCAAGCGATTGGGGAGGCTTTTTTAAATATTCGGCATGGTTACTCTGATGGAATATTAGCTGGAGGGGCTGAAGCTCCTATTAATCCTTTAGCTTTTGCTGGATTTTCAAGAATGAGAGCAATGTCCACTTTTAATGATATTCCTGAAAGGGCAAGCCGTCCATTTGACAGTCAACGTGATGGCTTTGTTATGTCAGAAGGAGCAGGTGTATTATTCCTTGAAGAGTATGAGCACGCTAAAGAAAGAGGAGCGACAATTTTAGGAGAAATTGTAGGATATGGTTCCACAACGGATGCCTATCATATTACTTCCCCTGATTATAACGGTGCAGCAAATGCTATGAAATTAGCTTTAGAAATGGGTGAAATCAACTTTACTGATGTAAATTATATAAATGCCCATGGAACTAGTACCCCTGAAGGAGATAAATCAGAAACTAAAGCAATTAAAAGTGTTTTTGGTATTCATGCTTATAATTTAAAGGTGAGTTCTACCAAATCAATGACTGGACACCTTTTCGGAGCTGCAGGGGGAATTGAGTCCATTATAGCACTCAAAAGTATCATGGAAGATATAGCTCCTCCCACTATTAATTACGAAATACCAGATGAAAATTGTGATTTAGATTACGTTCCAAACCATGCAGTTAAGACAGAAATAAACTATGCTATTTCTAATGGTTTTGGTTTTGGAGGACATAATGCAGTCTTGGCATTTAAGAAGTTTTCGATAGATAAGACTAAATAAAAGGATTAATCGGTAAGTCATATATTATCGTATCGATTAAATGCTAATTAATTAGATGCTTCTTCAACTACCATGGGAGAATGGTAAATCTTCCATCTTCTGTGGTGCCACACTGTGGCATGGATGGCTAACGGGGGCGATGGTAAAATAACGAATATTAAAATAGCCTGTATCAATGATTACTTGGTAATCATTGATACAGGCTTTATGTTTTGGTGACTATTTGTTCTTATATTTATTTAACCTGATGTGCGTTATTTTATTTTAGTGAAAAACTCTAAAGAAATAAATTGTATTTGAAAAGAAAAAGATTGGAAATTATTGTTAAAAAAGATAGTTAGACTAAAGTACGGAAGACTAAAGGTTATTTTAATATAATCTTTTTATTTAGAAGAGGGCATCATGAAGTGGAAATCACAATCACATTCTTAAATTAAGAAAACAGCCTTTGAATTAAAAAATGGAAAAGCACATTCTTGACAGAGCATCTCTAATTAATTACAATATTTCTAGAAATACCGAAATAAGAATAACTGAAAGGATGTTTTTAACGGTGAATAATGATATTGCAGTAAAAGTCTAAAAGGCACTAGGTGAATCGACTCGTTTACAAATCGTAAAATTACTTGCTCAACAATCAGAGTTAGCTTGCATGGAAATGGTAAATCAATTAAAAGTCCCTGCCAATTCAACATTGACGCATCATTTAAAACCATTAATCGATTGCGGATTATTAGCAGTTCGGCAGAGAGGGAACCTTCAGATATTACAGTTTACAAGGAGAAGTCCTTGCACAATACGATTTTTCGAAAGGTGTGTATATAGATGAACAATATAGATAAAAAACAAGAAATTCTAAAGGCATATCAATTTCGTTATGCTACAAAAGAATTCGATCCGACAAAACGGATTTCCGATGAAGATTTTGAATTCATTTTAGAAACTGGCCGCTTATCTCCAAGTTCAATCGGGTCTGAGCCGTGGAAATTTTTAGTGGTCGAAAATGAGGAATTGAAACAAAAATTAAAAGCCGTTTCTTGGGGTGCACAAAGACAGCTGCCAACAGCAAGCCATTTCGTCATCCTTCTTGCTCGTACAGATGTGCGTTACGACTCTGACTATATTTTAGACATTTATAAAAATGTCCAACAAATGCCGGAAGACGTTTTAGAACAAATGATTCATGGACTGAAAACGTTCCAAGAGGATTTCCGTCTATTGGAAAACGAGCGTTACTTATTTGACTGGGCAAGTAAACAAACGTATATCCCCCTCGGTAATATGATGACAGCTGCAGCTCAAATCGGAATTGATACCTGCCCAATTGAAGGTTTCAACTACAATCAGGTGCATGACATTTTGAAAAATGAAGGATTGCTTGAAGATGGCAAGTTTGATGTCTCCGTTATGGTGGCATTCGGCTATAGAATTCATGAGCCAAAACGTGAAAAAACAAGAAGAAGCCTTGACCAAGTGGTTCAATGGGTAAGGTAAATAGGTAAGGTAAATAGGATGGTTGACTAACCATCCTATTTTTTATAAAAACAGCGAAAACCTCAGTCTGCTTCCACATTTTTATTTCCCCTAAAATTGTTGACCCTAACCCATCTTATCACGGGAGCTGCAATTTTGACTCCGTAATCCAACAATTCGCTTTCTTGATAAACCCGTCAGGGTTTTTAACTTTGGTTGCTGATTTTCGCATTATGTGGAGTAAATCAGTGGAAAACAGAAGCTGCAAATAAACCAGCGAATCAAGATTTAATCATTATTAACAAGTACTACAACAAGCTTGCGTATTTTTATAATGGTTATATTAAAATGGTTGATCCAGTAGCAACAGGAAAACGTTGGTTAGGATTAAATGCTAACGGTACGTATGGTGGTGATACATACGGCATTCACGACAATAACAATGAAAGCAGTATTGGAAAATACGTTAGTTAAGGTTAATTGTATTCGAAAAGAAAAAAATTGAAAATTATTGTTAAAAAAGATAATTAGACTAAAGTGCAGAAGACTAAAAAATATTTTAATATAATTATTTTATTTAGAAGCGAACATCATGAAGTGGAAATCACAATCACATTCTTAAATTAAGAAAACAGCCTTTGAATTAAATAATGGAAAAGCACATTCTTGACAGAGCATCTCTGATTAATTACAATATTTCTATAAATACTAAAATAATAATTGAGGAGGTTTTTAACGGTGAATGATGATATTGCAGTAAAAGTCTATAAGGCACTAGGTGAATCGACTCGTTTACAAATCGTAAAATTACTTGCTCAACAATCAGAGTTAGCTTGCATGGAAATGGCAAATCAATTAAAAGTCCCTGCCAATTCAACATTGACGCATCATTTAAAACCATTAATCGATTGCGGATTATTAGCAGTTCGCAGAGAGGGAACCTTCAGATATTACAGTTTACAACGAGAAGTCCTTGCACAATACGCTCCCGCTTTACTTTAATGTTAAAGCGGAATAATTTTAATTTAAATTTCAGTATTTATAGAAATACCGAATAATTGAAATGAACGGAGGAAAATGTATGGGTCAAATTAGCAAAGAAACAAATTCTTGGGGAAATTTAAAAAATGGTATAGAAAGTAAATTGTTTGAACCGATAAAAATCGGAGCTTGGAATTTACGCTCTCGTATCGCAATGGCACCATTAACAAGAACCTTTGCAGATGATCAAACGGGGGTAGTAGGAGAGGATATTGTTGAATATTACCGAAAACGTGCTGCCGACGGAGTTGGTTTAATCATTTCAGAAGGAACGATCATTAGTCCTCGTGGAAAAGGCTATCCTGGAATTCCAGGCATTTATTCAGATGAACAAATAAAGGGATGGAAAAAAGTGACTGATGCTGTGCATAAAGAGGGAGGAACAATGATCGCTCAAATATGGCATGTTGGTCGTTTATCTCATCACGAGCTTGCTGGAAATCTGCCTCCTCAAGCACCATCAGCTATTCCCGCTGAAGGACTTGTCTCTCGTTTCCGTAAGCCATATGATGTTCCTGAAGAAATGACAATTGAAGATATTAATGAAGTAATCAATCAATTTGAACAAGCTGCGAAAAATGCAATAGCAGCAGGTTTTGACGGTGTGGAAATTAACGGTGCCCACGGATACTTAATTGACCAATTTAATTCAGATATAACAAATCATCGTACAGACGAATATGGTGGTGACCTTGCTCAAAGATTAACGTTCATGAAGGAAGTAATTAAAGCGGTTATCGACGCAATCGGTACAGAACGAACAATGATCCGATTCTCTGCTCATAAAACAGATATACCAAATTACATGTGGGAAGATCCAGAAATGGCTATTCGTACATTTGTTGAGGCATTTAAGGAAGCGGGTGCAACAATGATTCACCCATCTATTATGCAATTTGATCGAGTGCTTGCAGATGGAAAAACGATGCATCAATTAGTCCGAAAATACTGGGATGGTGTCATTATTGGGGTAGGTACATTAAATCCAGAAATGGCGAATCAGGCGATTGAAGAAGGAATAATTGATGTCGCTGCTTTCGGACGTCCATTAATTTCTAATCCTGATTTTATTCATCGTTTAAAAAATGGTAAAGAATTGGAAGAATACGATGTTAAGAAGCATCTTAATACATTAATTTAAATCACTAGAATAGAATGAAGCTTATATAGCTTCTTTCATTTTATATATTATTTCAGTGTTTATAGAAATATAGAAAATTAATAGTGATATTGAGGAGAAAATTTCACATGTCAAATACAGCAAAGATTTATATTTTAGCATTGATAAGTTTTTTAGTTGGTACTTCACAATACATCATCTCAGGTATTTTGGATAAAATGGCAGATGCTCTAGGAGTGTCAATTGGAGCGGCTGGTCAATTAATTACAGTCTTTTCATTAGCCTATGCAATCGGTACACCTATATTAATGGTATTAACGACTAAAATGGAAAGACGTAAATTACTGATCTATACGTTATTTGTTTTTATTGTAGGAAATTTACTTTCAGTGATTGTACCAGGGTATGGATTATTTATGATTGCTCGCATTATTATGGCTTTAAGTACAGGTGTAGCGGTCGTTACAGTTTTAAGTATCGCAGCAAAGATTGCCCCTGCTAATAAAAAGGCAAGTTCAATTGCAACAGTTGTCATGGGATTTACCGCATCATTAATCATTGGCGTTCCCATTGGACGTTTTATTACATCTACGTATGGCTGGAAATTTGTATTTATCGGTATCGCATTATTAGTTTTATTTGTCATTTTTATTGTTATAAATACAATACCAAAAATGAATGGTGATGCTTCAATCCCTTTAACGAGACAAATTGCTATGTTCAAAAAACCAAAAATTGCTTTAGCATTATCAATCACCTTCTTTTTAATGACAGGGTACGCGATTATTTTTACTTATTTATCTCCATTCCTTGTAAATACTGTAGGTATGAGTGATCATCTTTTAAGCATTACTTTTCTTGTTCTTGGAGTTGCAAGCTTATTTGGTTCTAAACTAGGTGGCTTAAGTGCAGATAAAAGAGGCGTAATTTTTACATTAAAAAGAGGGTTACTTGTTAACGGAACATCTTTAGTCGTGCTTTCATTTATATCACATTCAATTATTGCAGTATTTATTATATTGACAGTCTGGTCATTTGCAGGATGGTCATCAGGTGCAACTCAGCAATATAATTTAGCAACGATATCACCTGAATCCTCAGATGTGTTGCTGGGTCTGAACCAATCCATGATGCAATTAGGTTTTGCTTTTGGTGCAGGTTTAGGTGGAGTAATTGTGGGGCAAATATCATTAACTTCAATTACATGGTTCAGTGCGTTAAGTGTTGTGTTTGCAAGTATTACAACATTGGGATTATCACGTTTCTTAAATAATAAAAAGGTAGTCAACCAAGATTTTGCGGCACAAAAGCGAGCTTGATCAAATTGGGAGTCTTAAATCGTTATCTTTGCATTTTGTTTACACAATTTGGCTAGTCAATCGACTAGCCTTTTTATATAGGGTTAATAGTCTTTTAGACAAGTTATAAAAAAATGGGCGGTCCATTTTAGCTGCGGCGATTTTTTTTGCTTGTTGTACTAACGTGGCAGGTTAGTGGTATAAGAAGGTCTTTATAAAGTGAATGTAGAATAGATATGTAGATCAGTTTAAATGGAACGGAGAAGGAAAAATGAAAGAATTGTTAGGTATTTTTATTATAGTACAAGCTATACTCACTGGACTCATCCTTTATGGTCTGAATACCATTTCAGATTCGATAATAATGGCGGCTGCACATCAAAAGAACCCAATCAATACCCTTGCTTGGGGCGGGGGGTTGAACACCAGCACTTACATTTTACTGGGGGTAATAGTAATAGTAGGAGCTTATCTAATTGTCGTAAAAGATAAAAAGGTCAATGAAATTGCACCAAAGCTAAGTTTGTGAACAAATGTACTTAAACTAACGGGGGCAAGAGTTGAAGAAAGGGATTGCTGCGGCGATCCTTTTTTGGTTATTCAGCTAACGAGGCAGGATAGTAAATAACAATTTCCTTATAGATTAAAAAAATCTAAAATGAAAATTAAAGCGAACATAAAAGATGCTATAAAATATAAAATAAAATTAGCTTTTTTTTCCTTTAATAAATAATTCTCAATTCCAATTAGCAGTAAGAGTAAAGATAGAAATAGATCACCATATGAACGATTGTTGTTTATGAAAAACAGCGAAAAATATCCAAAAATTAAAACAAGCTGTAAATAAAAAAGGGGTTTTATCCTTTTCTGCTTTTTTTCGAAAAATTTATTTAAAAGACCCATTGCAAATCAATCCTATCTTAAAGTGTTAATGTAATTATACTTAATTAAGGGCACTTTACGATAGCACCATTATTTAGAAGTACCCCTTTTAAATAAGATTGTGAGAGATTACACTTAAACTAAAGGGTGCGTTTCTAAAAAATTTTATATACGACTTTTGTTAATAAATCGGTTGGAGGAAAAATGATTAGAAATCTATATTCATTTTTAAATCAGAATTTTGAGGGGCTAATTTTAACCCCTCCTCTATTTTATTCTTGGAATAATAGCATTAGGTTCGAAATTTCAAATCCTATAAGTCCACACTACTCAAAAGAAAATTTGCAACAAACCTTTCAACGGTCCATTACTTTGTTTAAAAAGGTGTTTGATGATAGGGATGAAATTCTGCTGGTTACCGATGTGCTTACTACAAGAAACAATCACTTTCTCCAGAGGAAACCTTTAAATGTTTATAAGAAGTATTTAAAAGATAAAAATCTATTATACAAATTACACCATCAACTTTTAGGTAGATTCTTCGAAGATGAAGCGGATGAGATGGTTATTCATCGATTTCTCCTCCAGTGCAAAAAGAACACTATTAGGTATGTCCCACTATTAAAAGCAATTTGTTATGAGGACTATGCTCATTCGTCTACTATCTTAAAAAGTAATCAAGAAAGTGGATATGAAATTTATTTTGTTAATCTAACTAAAAAAATAATTTTCCACTTATATGATGATCGTGGATGTGATATTTTAGCAGCAGATAAAGAGGATATTCGTTATCTTTATGAGGAATTTAACGATTGGATTTTAGATTATGATCGCAAAAGAATTGATCACTTGTTTAAGTAGAACATAACCTACATCTTCAACTACTAACGGGGCAGGTTAGTTGAAGAATAGCACGCATTTGAACTATATTATGGCATAAAAAATCCCCTCAAGTTTTTCTTGAAAGGAATCACGTTTGTTTTGCGTTTTCAAGTTTTGATTTAATTTGGTTATTTTGAGATATTATGACACTGCTAAAAATTATTGTTGCTACAAAGCCTAAAAGTGAAAAAAAGACAAAAACAGCCAAATTGGTATTATCACGCATAACAGAACCTCCCTTTAGTAATAAGTATAGTTTGTATAAAAAAACCATTTACTATTCGTAATTGCATACTTCGAGGAAAATGTGCAATAGAACAAAAGGACTTGTTCAACTACCATGAAAATAAGTTTCTTCAAGATTAGAAAATGACAATACTTAAGAAGACCCTACTCAAACGTTAAAAAAAAGAGGAGAGCGATAATAATAAGTCTATGAATTAGGGTTGACTGGATTAAGGTCAGTATCAGTATTGACACTTCCTAACCATTTTCATTCTCTGTGGTGAAGCACTGATTTTGTGCTGCATGGAAGGCTAACGGGGCAGTTTAGTTCAACAAGCATTGAAACAATATTGGTTGGGGAAACGTATAAGAGAGATGAAATTTAAGATAGGTAGAGGTTAATGGAATGGGAAAAGACTTTTATGCTGGTATTTTCAGCTTTATGGTTGGAGTTCTTGCAATTTATATGTTCTTCCATGCCACAAGGGAACGTTTCTTGAACAATAAAACGTATGAACATATCAGGTATATAACCCCGTTACCTGTCTCTTTTAATTTCTGGTTCATTAAAATTTTGTTTATGGTCGGGGGACTTTTATGTTTGGCTGTCGGGGTATACGGAATCATTGAACCATTTCTTTAATCTAGTTGTTCTTGAATTAACTGGGGCGATTCTTCAATAAGTGGTGACGTTTTTTTACTAACGGGTGCTTGTGCGGCCGAGCATAGGTCGTATCATATAGCGGGTGGGATTCCCGTCGAGTAAGAACTAGCCATTCGCTCGTAGCGAGTCTTGGAGGGCTAAAGGTAACTTTAGTCTTTAAGCGTAGACAGTTAGGTAGCGGGCCGAAAGCCAAATGGTTGAAGGGATTGAGCTCCAAAATGTTAGTAAATCGAGAGGGCTGATGCCTTAAGCACAGCAGAAAGCTACATTTTATCTTTCGTTAGGGCAAGAAGGGTAAAACCTCTCTGGAGTCAGAGACCTTGGCACGTTATACATTGATATGATACGGCAACTCGGGAGACCCTACCGGTCTTTTCTTTTTTTTAGAAGAGTATGGTGTACAAGCGATAACAAGCAAGGAAACCAAATGCCGATGTAGGGAGTCGGATAGCAGCGTAGTACCAATGAAGTTGGGTAATGCCGACGGAGGAAAGGCTAGCTACCAGTTATCACCCTTACTAGGGACACATTTACTACACACAGAGGTAGGGATAATAAATGGAAACAAAACTACTAAGGATAGCAGAATTAGCAAAATCAAATCCTAAAATGAAATTTACATCTCTTGCACATTTATTAAATGAGCAAGCACTATTTCAATGTCACCAGGAGCTACCTAACAAGAAGGCAACTGGGGTTAATGGTACAACTAAAGAGCAATACAGTGAAAATCTAAAAGAAAACATAGAGAATTTAGTAAATAGGCTTAAAAGCAAAAGTTATCGACCTGTTCCAGTAAGGAGAATGTATATTCCAAAGCTCAATTCAAACAAGAAAAGACCATTGGGAATTCCGGAACATGAAGATAAGATTGTTCAAAGAGGCATTACGAAAATACTAAATACCATCTATGAAAATGATTTTCTAGACTGTTCATTTGGATTCCGTCCAAATCGTAACTGCCACGATGCTTTGAAAATACTAAACCACTATATTGAAAAGAGAACAGTAAATTATGTAGTAGATGTAGATATTAAAGGATTCTTTGACAACGTTGACCACACATGGATGATGGGTTTTTTAAAACTGCGACTAGCTGACCCTAACCTACTAAGAATCATTGGTAGATTCCTTAAAGGTGGATACATGGAAGAAGGTAAGAAATATAAAACAGACAAAGGCACACCGCAAGGTGGAGTAATATCTCCGATATTAACCAATGTATACCTCCATTTTGTCCTTGATCTTTGGTTTGAGAAAAGGGTTAGTAAACAGTGCAAGGGACAAGCATACATAGTGAGATACGCAGACGATTTTGTTTGTTGTTTTCAATATAAATGTGAAGCCGAGCAATTCTTCCATTCATTAAAGTTGAGATTAAAGAAATTTAATCTAGAAATAGCTGAGGATAAAACCAAAATCATACCCTTCGGGCGGTTTGCGGAGCAAAATGCAAATCAACAGGGTAGAAGTAAACCGGCAACTTTTGATTTCCTTGGATTTACACACTATTGCGGTAGGAGTAAACAAGGGAAATTTCGAGTAAAACGGAGAACAAGCAGGAAGAAAGTCCAAGCTAAACTAAAAGAAACTAAAGAATGGTTGAAAATTAACAGAAATAAAGACATTCATATGATTATGGATAGATTTAAACGCTCACTAGTAGGTTATTACAACTACTATTGCATCACAGATAATACCCAAAGTGTAAACAAATTCAGAGACAAAATCGGGTACTTACTGTTTAAATGGCTCAATAGAAGAAGTCAAAGGAAATCATTTACTTGGGATAAATTCAGACTCTTTCTTAATAAATATCCATTACCTTACGCAAGAGTTAAGGTTAATATATACAACTTAAGAAAAGAAATTAGCTATATTTTGTAAATGATGACTAGGAGGAGCCGTGTGCGTTAATAGCGCAAGCACGGTTCTGTGAGGGGGGAGGAGTACAATTTACCGCAAGGTTGAAAGGCTCCCTTCTACTCGACTACTTCAATAAGGAGTAAGGCTTATTTCTTTTAAACTAAAGAGGCAGTAAAGTTGAAGAAGGATTCTTCATTATTGAGAGTGAATATAATTATTATTGGGTTATTAGATCGTTTTTATGGTTAATAAAAAAGTAGTATCTTGGAGGTAATATGGCACTTATAAAAAATATTGAATTATTCTTTCCAGAGGATAGAGAGGCTAATTTAGTCTTTTATAAAGAAACAAGATGCATCGCTGCTTTGTACAGTCATCTGCTTCCCATATTAAATATAGATGAAAACAATGGAATACTTATTAACTGTGTATCGGACTTTGACTATATCAACAATTTAGACTCTGATTTATTTATTACGTTTAATTATAAATCCGTTTTTACAAAGATTAATATGGAGGAGTTTCTGTCCTTGCCTTCTGACCAGAGGAAAAAAGAATATACTCTGGAAATTATTCAAAAGCCTTTAGAACAGTTAGCGTTAGAACTAAATTTGGACTTAAGCATTTTTAAAAATATCTATCAAAAAATAAAAAACCTGAATTTCGAAAATAAGTGGGTTTATGCGAAAAAGAGCAGCCCTAATAGAAAATATACGTGTAATATTTTATGTGAACAAGAAGTATCTCATATAGATGTGTATATAGAAATCAAAAAAAAGAATGGCAAAATCATAGGGAGAAATAGAATTATGAAAGAAGTCGATACCTATGAACAGCATCTGTTTAACAAATTAGGGAGCATAGAGTGGACACACAACCACAAAGTTACATTCGCTGACCGAGATTATAAAACAAAATTTATCGTTACTTTCTTAGAAAAGGACGCTCCAGATAAATTATTTTGGAAATATGAACTTTTAACAAACTAATTTTAATCAAGTATCAAATAAAGTTAAACAAGGATTGTGAAAAAATACACTTAAACTAACGGGTGCGTTAGTTTAATAAGTAAGTAAGAAAACCATCTTATCTAAGGTGGTTTTTTACTTTGTGTTTATTTAATTTGAAGGATTAAAACAAATAGGTAATTTAAGATCGGTATCAATAGCCAGCCTATTTTAGTTTATTTATTTCGACATTTTTCTGCATTCTAAGAAGGGTAACAAAATACATAAGATCTTAGAATTATAAAAAGATTGTTGATTTTATTGACTTTGCCAGTCCTTACAGTTGTTTGTGTGTATATTAATTTTTGTTAAGTTAAGAATTTGTCAAATCTTGACCTTTTTTTTAGCTTTAATAACTTTCGTATTATTTGTAAAATATAAAAAAGTCAAAAAACACTTGTAGGAATAACTAAATGAAATTGGATTTATTTAGTGAAGTGGAATGAATAAAAAGTTAGAATTATTAGAATTATAAAAAGGAGATAGAGCAAAATGTACAAGTATACAATCTATGTAACACATAAGGGTAAAGTTTATCAAACCAACGTAATAGCTACCAAAAACCAAACAGAAGAAGAAGTTTATCGTATAGCAAAAGAACAAGTACTTAAACAATGGGAAAATTAAATAAGGGATCCTGAGATTAAAAGGATTTCGAATGGAACTTCCACTTGAAAAATAGATTTTGGATAGCTTCCTTTACTTGGATATCCCGCTGCCAATAGCGGCTTTAGAAATTTTATGAAGAATACTAATTATATATAAATTATAATAAGAGGAGTTGGTAGGTTTATGAAGAATACTAATAACCTTACTATAGAGGAGCTGGAAAGACGTATTACTCATTTTGAGGATCGTCTTACGGATTTTATTATTACCGATGAACAAAGAGAGTTAATCAAAGAAAGCTTAAGGGAACTAAAGAACGCTAAAGAGCGCAAGGCTTCCTAAACTTTCTAAATAAAATAATAAATATAAATTAAAGAGTCTTATCTGTGAAACATATATAGATTTTTATTAATTTTTCCATCATCTGGATAGAAAAAGGTATAAAGTTCTTATTATGCTAACGGGTGCTTATGTTAAATAAAAAGTCGCAGCAGCGACTTTTTTTCATGTTCCACTAAAGCATCCGGATAGTTGAAGAAACGCTTGGTTTCATATGGTAAAGCGATTCCTTTAAAGACGCAGAAAGAACAGAAGCAAGAGTTTTAAATCCAAGCTGTCATATCGGCAGCTTTTCTTATTGATCTAATGGGAAGTATGGACACTCTAATCGAATAATTTGATATGATTATCTCAAATAGTTTATTTGGAGGAAATACCTTTGGAACATCTACGAATTACTAAGAAAAAAGTATTGAAATACTTTCTAATAGTTTCAGTCGTTGTCTTATTTGTTGTTATTTTTTATACACCTATACTAAAAATGCCAATAAGTTGGGCTGGTTCTTGGGTGGGGATAGAAGCTGAACCAGGCTATATCCCTTTTGAGTATAGTAAGAGTTACATGACCTCTTCATCCTGCGGTAAGAGGTGCGATAAACTAAAATTACATTACATATCAAAAAAAACCGAGCTTGTAGTAACTGCCACTAATAACGTAAGTTGGTATAATGATCCCAAATGGGATAAAAAGAACAGAATTAAAGGAACAAGATATTTTTATAAAGAAAAAAACGGAAAGCAATACTTAGATTGGGAAGACGAAAAAGAAGAATTAGAATTAACTGTTGAATATCAAGGTGAAAACAAATTAGCTAAATCAGAAATTGTAAAAATTGCAAACTCTATAAAAGCTGAGGGCAAGTTATTAAACTAACGGGGGTGAATGGTTACAAGCGTTTGGCGATCATGACGAGGATATACAGTAGCCAAATAGTCTAGAGACTCAATCAACTTCATTAGTAAAAGATATAAAAATTAACGAGGTTCCATACCCCAGAAAATTTCTTCGCTCTTTGTAAAAGATTGAAGAAATTCTCTATCTACAAGTTGTGAACGGTAAGCTCGAATAGCCTTTAGCTTTTGAAGTGCAACATCTTCATTCAGAGGCACTCTTTCTGGCGGAGGCCATGGAACAAAGCGAGGAATAGGAATTCCTTTAAAATCAAGTGCTTCATGATGAGCAAAAGGATCTCGTGGCGTAACCCCTTGGGGCCATGGCCATTCGGAATCAGGTCCACTGTGGATTAAATAGGTATGAACACGACCTTTATACCCTAAAACTTTAATTGCGTCTCGAACAAACCAGTTAACTGCCATGTGGTCAAGGTGTTGATCGGCTGCATGAGTGACATAGATCTCTTTCGGCTGAAAAATCTGAATGAGATCCATCGTATCAGAGAGTGCGAATTTCTTCAGATAGGGTGCAGGTTTTCCATATGCAAGCCTGTGATAGTCAATTTGGGCAAGTCCATAGGTTTCATATTTAAGAGTAGTGGGCGACTGGAAATAATTAGAGCCTTCACTCTGGTATACCTTATTTACCCCTCCGTCAGGGTACCCTAGAAAAGTAATATTGGAAGGGTTTAGTCCCAGCGTCTTAGTAGCAGTATACACTTCCAACTGGCGTACCCTTGACAATTCAAGGTAATCCCAAGAACTAAGATTATCAATATTCTTGTTCACTAGCATGGAAGCAGCTTTTGTGTAACCATCACCATTCGTAAAGATGACTACATGAACTCGCTTTCCCGCTGCCAATGCATGCATAATCAATCCCCCACAGCCAAGCGTCTCATCATCGGGATGTGGAGCGAAAATCATGATGTCTACCGAATTAACGCTAACACCTAAATTACGTGTAAGATTACCTGAAACAGCTCGTGGTGAATAAAATGGTGCTAAGGGTATTTGTGGTGTTAAAAAGGCTGGTTCTGATAAGTGATGGGGCGGTTGGTGATACGGATTAAAGTGCATCCTATCAAATTGATGAGATTTTTTTGAGTTGGGCGAATAAATAGTAGAAACCTGATGTAATTCAGATTTATTCACCTTAATTCCTCCTCTATATTAGTAGTAAGAACTCTTTCTAGAAGAATTTCCAGTTAATGTTGATTGGATCCTCTAAAATTCACTCCCTTAAGATTTTCAAGACCAGTCTTTCGGCTTCCCCATTTATATACATTTATGTTTTATCCTTGTTTTACTTACTTGATAGGGAATCAGAAGTAAAGAACCACATTTATAATTATGGATATATGTGTTATCCATTTTCTACAAGAGGAGGGATCCTCATGCTTCTTTGAAATGCCTCTAATTGAATATCCAAAAATGGCTAAGTATGGAGGAGACTCAGCGAATGACACCTTCATTTTTTACCGACACGAATTCATTATGTCTATTTTATGATGGGTAATGGTGCTTCAATTACTGATTTTTTTGTTTCTAATGATCGATACCCTGCTCAAACGTTTGTTAAAAGTACATATAGTTGGCAAAGTGGAATGTACAGTACAACAATTATTGCGAAACTAAAGCTCCATAGAGGGCTAACAGGATAGTTTTGTCCCAATAACAAAAACTAACAAAATGAAAACGAGATATATAAAGGAGATTACATATGTTGAAAAAGATACGGAAAATCCTACAAGTACTCCTAATTGTATTTATCTGTGCATCTTTAATTTTGCTTGTTTGGGGGAAAATTGACAGAACAGTAGCCGAAAAAAGGATGGTATTTGACCAGCAGCCCATCCAATACCCGATTCGTCAAAGTAATATTACTATGTATACGGACGGGAAACAGTTAAACAATCAATTATTCTCAGATATCAGGAAAGCAAAACATTACGTGCATATCAACTTTTTCTCTATTGCTGATGATAAAGTAAGTCATCAGTTTCTAGATTTATTGAAGCAAAAAAGCCAAGAAGGTGTAGAAGTATATTATGCAGTGGACAGGCTGGGTGGAATTTTACTTAAGAAAAGGGAAAGAGAATTATTGGTTAAAGCAGGAGTGCATTTTACGTATTACAATAAGCCTGCTTTTCCTTATCTTTTTGCTTCTTTGGATCGTCGGAATCATCGCCGTATTTCAATTATTGATGGAAGGATTGGTTACATTGGCGGATTTAACATAGGCAAGAAGTATTTAGGGGAAAAAGTAAAACTCGGTCATTGGAGAGATTATCACCTTCAAATACGAGGAGAAGGAGTGCAAGATCTAGAACATCAATTTGTGTTAGACTGGAAGAAAAACACAGAACAGCAGATTCCTATACACCCTGTGACGAAGGAAAAGGGAGCAACCTCTCATCGATATACTGCATATTATAGCGGAGAAAAACTTGGTGAAGATTATGCAATGCTGTTTCATCAAGCAAAAGAGTCTATCAATATAATAACACCTTATTTTATATTAAATGACAGAACTATTTGGAACTCATTAGTGGAGGCAAGAAAAAGAGGGGTTCGTGTTAAAATTCTGTTCTCACCTCATTCGGATGCACTGTTAGTTAAAGAGGCAGCGTATCCATACATTCGAAAAGCATTAAAACAGGGAATAGAAGTATACGGTTATAAAAAGGGAGTGATTCACGGTAAAGTATTCTTGATTGATAAATACGTATTAATGGTAGGGACCGTAAATTTTGATTCGCGCTCGTTTCATTTAAATGAAGAAATGAACTGCTATATCCATGACCCTGTCTTTATTTCTAAAATAAAACCGGTCATCAATGAAGACTTCCAAAATTCAAAGCGAGTAACATCCTCTGAGGTCAATCAATTATCTATAAAAGAAAAACTGAAAGAAAAGTTTGCGAAAATGATTGAGTATTATTTGTAAAAACTAAGTATTTTAATTTTAGACTGCATTTTATTAGAATAAATTATATTACTTACACTAAAATAGAATGCTATGGTGAGGAACATTGTTTTATTCTCTTTTTTAATTAGGCTATGTAAAGGGGTACTCATTTTTAATACCATTTAAGAACGATATTCTCTAAACCAAAAACTTATCAGCTTAGCGTTGTAAATCCGCATTTTCCTGATGGTACCCCTTGTAAATAAGTCTGTGAAAAAATGTACTTAAACTAACGGGTGAAATAGATAAAGATTGAGATAGCTGGAGCAGGTTAGGGGTAGACAAAATCTTATTGCCCCTATCCTTGCTGAAGGATATGCAAAAAAGGATTCAAAAGGTGAGTACCAATTAGAGGGATATTGGTTATTACCAGGGCAGCAAATTGAATTCTGGTACGAAGGATGATTACGACCCAGAAACAAGTCATTACTTAATTTCCGAAATTGGAGTTGATAAGGAAATATATTATATTGAATCCTTAAGAAAAGAAGTAAATATTGAAGGGGTAAAAATTCGGTTAGGAACTTATTAAAGAATAAAAAAATGTTTTTTTATTGAACTAACAGGGGCTTTACTTGAAGAAACTGAATTTCCGGACCTAAATGTGGTCTTTTTTTATGCTGTTCTCTTTTTTCTTAAAGATTGTATTTTTTCAAACTTTACGGTTAAAGTAATCATTCTATACCAATTTTTCATTAGCTTTTGATTGCTTGATTTTGCATTTTTTTAATGATCCTTAATCCAAATTGTTTTACCGGTATGATTTACTTAATCTTACGTCATCATCTTAGATTTAGGCTATATTAAATCCTGATGTTGATCTTTACGATAAGAAAACCGCCTCGTTGAAGAGGCGGCTTATTGAGCTATCCTATCCGTCGTAATCTGCTTTAGGAGAAAAGGTCATCTAACCGTCTGGTAAACGAGGGCTATGGCTCCAGAATCAAATGTCTTGTTTTCGATCAGTTTAAGATTGACCTTCTCCTTAAGACCTTGGAATAACGGCAAGCCGCTGCCGATCAGGACGGGAGAAACCGTAATTTTATACTCATCTATTAAATCAAGTTGCATAAGGTAGTGTGCTAACCTAGGACTGCCAAGGATGACCATATCCTTGCCTGGCTGCTGTTTGAGGTTCTTGATCTCTTCCTTGACATCTTCTTTCACCAGTCTGGAATTGTTCCATTCGACTTTCTCCAACGTCGTGGAAAAAACGATTTTGGGTGTCTTTTCGATCCACTCGGCATGATTCCGTTCATGCTGCGAAGCTGAGGGGTCAGAAGGCACAGATGTCCAGTAACTGTACATCATCTGATAAGTCTCACGTCCCCATATGACAGTGTCGGCAGTACTCAGAATTTCTTTCGCGTGTTTCTCCAAGTCAGCATCGTATGAAACCCAGCCAATGTCCATTTCTCCGTTCGGACCTTCTACAAAACCGTCAAGCGATGCGTGCAGAAATAGAACGAGTTTTCTCATTTTTAGTCTCCTTTGTTCATGAGGGAATTTTTTTTCATACTTCTTTACTTCCAATGTAAGTATAACCAATTTTTTATAAATTTTGGTAAAAAAAGTTCTATAAGTTACACTAATTAAAATAAAGTGGGACGGTGCCAACATCAGTCCCGTTTTGTTTTGTTAAAGAGAAGATTGTGAAGAACTACACTTAAACAAACGGGTGCAAGGGTTGAAGATCCAAGCTGCCAACGTGGGCGGCTTTTCTTGTGCTAACAGAGCAGGTTACTTCAATAAGCACAATAGGATCATTCTGACACTAGATCCTACAACATTTCATAATCTGTTTTCGATAAATATTTTTAATAAAAATTTGAAAAAATAAGTTCATCATGAAAGAGGAGCTTATCCAATGAAAAAAATTTTGTTCATTAGCGTGGTTTTATTGATTTCTTTTTTCTCCTTTCAAGTAAATTCGGATGCATTCGATAACAGTCGAGAAGAATATGAAAAAACTGGGCGTGTTATTTGGGAAGTAAACACAAAAGAAAAGTTAGTTGCCCTTACTTTCGATGATGGACCTCATCCTGTTTTCACTACTCAAATACTTAATATATTAGCAAAACATGATGCTAAAGCTACATTTTTTGTGGCTGGCAATAAAGTAGTCAGATTTCCAGATCTTTTAAAGAGAGAAGTTAAAGAAGGACATGAAATTGCCAATCATACATTCCATCATATTTATGGCAATATAACCTCTGCAAAACTATCCTCTGAATTGGATGAAACAGATAAAATTATTAAGAAATTCACTGGTTTAAAACCGTCTCTCTATCGACCCGTGGGGGGGTTTTATAATGATGTAATTATTAATACCGCTATAAAAAATGGAAAAGAGGTCGTATTATGGTCATGGAATCAAGATTCTCGTGATTGGGCAGATCCTCCAGCAAGTCAAATTTACAGTAAAATAAAAAACGGAGTAAAACCAGGTAATATCATTATTTTTCATGATTGGCATGGTAGTGAATATACTCAAACCTGTGTTACAACCAAAGCCTTAGAAAATATTTTGGAGTTTTTAGACAAGAACGGGTATAAATGTGTAACGGTAACTGAATTGCTCTACCGATCAACGCAAATACTCCCAGAGTCTTTTGGAATCTATCCTTCAAAGAAAGGAAAAACTTCTCACATTAATTTAATATTTTAAAAATATACTTTTTCAGATCGGTTTTGTGCAAAATGGATTCCGTATTTCTCAACGCATAGGAAAATACAATGGCGATTTTCAAGTCCTTAATCCTCCATTAGCGTAGGATGATTTTCGTTAAAAAAAGATTCTTTTTCGTATTATTGAGGCAAGAAAAGGGGCAGTAAATATTACTTTTGGTTTTGGAAAGAAGATTATGTTTGACCATATTGGCTTTTTAGTTTCAGAAGAAGAACAAGGTGATATATGTGAAAATGCAGCAAAAATGAATTGGGAGGTTGATAAAGGGGAACGTCGAACCTTTATTGCAACACCATACAATTTTAGAATTGAACTTCAAACCAATGAAGATGCAGTAGATTCCTTTAATCACCAGGTTAAAATCCAGGAATTTAAAATTAACAACAAAAAAAGCTGGATTAGAAAGCGACCTTTTTTCTTTGTTCGGTAATTCTGCATATTACATGAGTTCAGAAGTTGGAGATGTGGTTACAATTAAACAAGCGGTAATAAAAAACCTCATTTCATCACCTATTGAAGACCCTAATTGCGTTGAAATTACAAGTGACCAAGGTTTTTAGTTTGTGAAAAGATGTATTTAAACAAACGGGTGGGTTAGGTGAATAAGAGGAGGACCGTCAAGAGACGGCCTTTTTATTTACTTTTATTGTTCCCTCTATTGTGCATTTCCACTGAATAACTAGCTAATTTAATATGCTTGTGTTGATTAGTCCTCACTTGTATCTAAATAAGGTTTGCCGCCAGTGTAACTAGAGTGAGTTGAAGGGTCCTCACTTGTTGTGTCTAAATAAGGATTATTAATCTGAATGGAAGGGTTCTTACTGGTATCTAAATATGGAAGTCCTCCAACATAATTATCAGATTCTCTTGGCAGTTTATGATCTTGTTCTCGCATAAAAAATCACCTCCGTTATTATATGTTGTGTGGTTGAAGTGATAAATATCAGTAGTATGGTGGTTTCAGTTGGTTAAATTCGGTACCATGTAATGGGTAATACATATAATAACTACAGTTAATCTAATAAATTTAGACGAGGAGAAAATTTTATGCTTACCGAAGCCGATGCATTTAGAGTAGGCGATATAATAACTGTAATGCTCATTGGACAATTGCCCACACCATGTGATGAGGTAAAAGAACTCGTAAATTACCCCGCAAATGAAATTGGTTCTGCTCGAATTTTTCTTAGAGAGGGCAGAAAATCCGGAATGGAAAATATGTACTGTACCCAGGGATTGGGGGGAATATGGAGTATAAATTCATTGATTCGTGACAGATATTCTAAGACAGTTGAGATTTTTATAAATGACCATTTTGTGAGGAAAATTCGGGTCATAGAAATCTCACAAACAGGCTGGCATAACATACATTGATTGATAGTTTACCCTTTTTCATATATAGTTTACACATTTTATCTACCTGTATGGGTAGTTTTTCTTTGAATGAATTATTGCTATCTTTCTGAAATTTGGTTTGATTGTGAAGAAACAGCTTTTCATATTATGAAAAAGGGCTGGTTAGTGTAACATCACATAATGAAGTATGATAGTGAAAATATACGTTTTTAAAAAAGAAGATTAAAATGAAGAATAGATTTTCAATTGGAGAAATGGCTAAACTCCATAATACGACTATAAAAACCCTTAGATATTATGATGAAATTGATTTATTAAAACCTATACATACGGATAGAAACAACGGTTATAGATACTATTCCACAGAACAATTTGAACATTTGAACACGATTCATTATTTAAAGGAACTAGGTTTTTCGTTAAATGAGATTAAAGGACATCTGAAACACAGGGATATCGACGGTTTTCTGTATCTCTTAGAGGAACAGAAACGATTAACTGAAGAAAAGATGAAAGAACTGGAACGAATTAACCGAAGGTTCCAAAATCGAATCAAAGACATTAAATTAGCACGAGAGGTAAAGGAATTAGAAGTTCCATTCATAAAGGAGAGAAAAGAGAGAAGGATAGTTAGATTAATGGAAAGGATCAGTTCTGAACCAGAGCTGGAAGTTTCCTTGCGACGATTGGAAAGTTTGTCAAATATGAGTTCTTCCATATTTATTGGGGGAGTGGGCCTTACGATAAGTATTAATAATATATTAAATAACAAGTTCAATGAATATAACTCTATTTTTATTTTAGTCGAGGATGATGATATTCAAAGTCCTTTAGTTACTAGTCTTCCAGAAGGAAAGTATGCATGTATTTATTATAACGGCAATCATAACAAATCCTCTGAATATTATAGTTCCTTACTGAAATGTATTCAAGATAACGGTTTCCAAATTATAGGGGACTCCATTGAAAGAACCATAATTGACCATTATATCTCCGGTAGTAAAGAAGACTATCTGACAGAGATACAAATACCAATAAAGTGTTGACCTTCCCCTTACAGGAGGGTCTATATTTTTGGTTAAGAAAAGTATATAAAAGGAGAATGATTATGTTTGGAACAATATTTAATACATTGATGATAATCATCGGGAGCACTGTTGGAAGCATCTTTAAAAAGGGGATAAGAGATGAATATCATACTATTCTAATGCAGGCTATGGGATTAGTTGCTCTGGGATTAGGAATCAATGGACTGGTACAACATTTACCTTCCAGCAAATATCCAGTACTTTTTATTGTAAGTTTAGCAGTAGGGGGATTACTCGGTCAAAGACTTAATTTGGAATCCAAATTTAATGCTTTTGTTAATAAATATTCTAAGGGTAATTTAGCAGAAGGGTTATCTACCGCAATTCTTTTATTTTGTATTGGAACGATATCTATATTAGGCCCTGTAGAGGCTGCGTTAAAGGGAGATTATACGTATCTGCTTGCAAATGGGATGTTGGATGGAATTACTTCAATTGTACTAGCATCCACATTTGGCATTGGTATAGCTGTAGCAGGCATTGTTTTATTTGTATGGCAGGGTTCCATTTATTTAATTGCTCTTTTAATGGAGAACTCCATCAATAATGATCTTCTAAATGAAATGACTATTGTAGGAGGTATATTGATAGTCGCATCTGGTTTAAGTGTTTTGGGCATTAAGAAATGTAATACCTTAAATCTTTTGCCATCATTAATGATTCCTCCTATTGTATTTTTGATCATTAATTTATTCCACTTATAATATTTGGGATGAGCAAATCCATACATCGAAAAACAGCGGTAAATGAATGATTTACCACTGTTTTGATGGGAAAGAATCCTATGTTAAATTTTATCTATGGCTGCGTTTAATAATGAATTATAAATTCCTTTCTAATAAAATTCCTACTTGCTCTGCCATAACTAGAGGTGGATAAGGCATTCCATTCGTAATCCACCATTCCACAATTCCCACATATGAAGTGACAATAAATTGAAGAAGAACATCTTCAATTAATTCATGGTTTTTTCCTTGGGATGTATCGATTTCATCCTTGAACTCTTCTACGAGAAACTCATGGAACTGCCTACGAAAAGATGGAGCTCCTTTACTTGCTAGCATCGTCGAAAAGAATAAATAATTACTATCAAGGTATTCAAACCAGGGCAAATTCGCATCTTTAAAATCCATTTCAGAAGTGGCTTCGCAGATTTCCCCCATTTGATTAATATGCTCCTCAATAATTTTATCAAGTAAATCAAACTTATCCACGTAATGAAGATAGATCGTTCCTCGGCTAACATTTGCGTGATCGGAAATGTCCTGAATGGTAATGTCATCGAATTTTTTTTCAGACATCAGCTCAATCAAGGCTTTTTTTATGGCTTCTTGACTTTTGGCTATTCTTCTATCTACTTTAGGCATTTTAAGATTAACCAACTTTCTTAAAAGATAATGAACAATTTTATTTGATTTGATTTCTATTAAACAAATTGCGTTGAATTAACAATTGAAAAGATCCTATATCTTTATATAATAATAGACGCGTGTTCAATTATATGTCATTGTACATCTTTTTACTAGCATTGAATTGTATTACCTACGGAATGATAAAGCAAACCATAAATAATCCTAGAAAAAAATTAAGGAGGACATACTATGAAGGAAGTTATACTTTGGACCGGTGCTGGACAGATTGGCATGGCAATAGCTAGAAGAATCGGTTTTGGTAAGAAAATAATTGTTGGTGATAAGAACCTAGTTAATGCCAATTCTATTGCAAAAATGATGAAAGAATCCGGGTTTGATGTGGTACCTGTCAAAACGGACATTTCTTCCAGAAAATCTATTTTAAATTTGATAACAGAAGCTCAGAAGTATGGTGAAATCACAGCACTTATCAACGCAGCCGGCGTGTCACCTAGTCAGGCACCTATTGAAACCATTTTGAAGGTGGATTTGTACGGAACGGCAGTATTACTGGAGGAAGTAGGTAAGGTAATAGCTCATGGAGGCGTTGGTGTAACAATTTCCAGTCAATCTGGACATAGAATGTCTCAATTGGGAGTTGAAATTGATGAACAGCTAGCAACAACCCCAACTGAAGAACTCCTTAGTTTGGAAGTCCTTCGGCGAGAAAATATCAAGGATACGTTGCACGCTTATCAAATGGCGAAACGATGCAATGTGAAGCGCGTAATGTTTGAATCTATACGTTGGGGGAAGAAAAACGCTCGGATCAATTCCATTTCCCCAGGGATTATCGTAACACCATTAGCTATAGACGAATTCAATGGTCCAAGAGGAGATTTTTATAAGAATATGTTTGCTAAGTGCCCTGCTGGCCGACCAGGAACAGCTGATGAGGTTGCAAATGTTGCAGAACTGCTGATGATGCCGCAGGGAGCTTTCATCACCGGTTCTGATTTTCTAATTGACGGTGGAGCAACTGCTTCTTATTTTTACGGACCACTTAAACCAACAGAACAATGAAAAATCTTTGAGAGATAGAAATTCTGCAGGTTGGTTGAAGAAGGAATCTGTTTTTATTTGTAGAATTTCTAATGAAATAGAAAAATTAGAGAAACGAGGGAAATAATTACAATGATAAAAGGTTTCGGAGGAATATTTTGGAGGACTAAAAATCTAGAAGCTACAAAAAAATGGTACAGTGAAGTGTTGAAGATTGAAATAGAAAATTGGAATGGGACTATCATCAAACCCCAGCCAGGAAATGAAACGATCTTTTCTTTCTTTACTGAAGATGACAGCTATTTCCCAACAGAACAGCAAGTGATGTTAAATTTCGAAGTTTATGATCTAAACGAGACGATTAAGCATCTTGAACAAATTGGTGTACCTCTTGCAAAGGAAAAAGAAATTGGTGATTTTGGTAAGTTTATTTGGATTAAAGATCCTGAAGGCAGACTAGTTGAGTTATGGGAAAGATAAACGAGATATATTATTTCTATTCTTTGAATTTTATTTAAGGTTTAAAACAATGGATTATTTAGTGTTTTCAGAGATTGATGTAACTGAACAGTTGCATAATATGGCTAAGAAAAACATTAATTTTAATAAAATATTTGAATTGAATAAAATTCCTCATATAACCTTAGGTCCTGATGGTCAATGGCTAAATATCAATGAGTATTAAAATAAAGTCTTATTCTAGAAACAAATGCAAGAGTTAAAGATCGCCATCAATTACAGTATTCCACCATTTTCTTTCCATTAATATTCCCGTTATTAACTTTAGCTTATTTATGTATAGTTTATTTGCCCATTAATAAAAATCAAGCCGGCAGTCACTATAAACTGCCGGTTATTTTTTGCAAATATATAATGTCAAGCAATTATCTAAAAGGAACCAGAACCTTTGATCAACTTGTTTTTATAACATAACATAGTAAAAGGAAGAGGCAAATGTCCATTACAATAAGAAGAAAAATTTTAGCTGCCATAATTAGTAGTTCATTAGGAGTTAATTTGTTTATTCAATTTACGGACAGGTTGGTTCAAGAAGGATTTTAAATCCCCTTGGAGAATTTTTAGATTATCCTATTTAAAGAGAAGTGATTTATAGATGAAATATCAGCAAATGGATTTCACTGAAGAACTAAAGATAAAGATAAAAAATACTGAATCGTCATTAAAAAAACATGTCGAAAAATTGTTAAATGAGAATAAATCTGTTTTTCTTAAGAAGAACTTACAATTTGATGCTGATTTTAATAAAGATGGCGATGACCCTTTTAAGCCTGGGTATAGTTCCTCAGTTGCAATAAGTATTTCTGATAAAACTGACAAAAATGGCGAACTTATAGACTTACATATTATTAAAATATGGGAATGTGAACGCATCCTCTTAGGTATGCCAATTTCAAAACACATACTAGGAAGCAAGATTATTGGTGAACTACTTGATGAAACATTAGAAGAAATTAAAGATGAATTAAAGGAATATATTGAGGAATTATTAGAGGATGCAAATCAGAGTTCTTCAACAACAAACGGGGGCAAGAGCTGAAGATTAAGATCGTGCTGCGGTCTTTTCTTTTTCAACTAATGTGGCAGGTTAGCGGAATAATAGGAAGGTAATCTATATCACTTTATCTAGTTATTTCGAAGGAAGGAGAAATAATCAATGGGAATGACATACGAAGATTGTAAAAAAGTTATTAGAAATATGGAAGAAAGACTGGATTACCACAAGATGTTAGCCAGGTACACAAAACAAACAGTAAAGTTAAAAAAACATCAAGCTGACATAAAATACTGGGACGAAGCAATACAGCAAGTAAAAGAGGACTTTGGCTCTGTTTATTATAATAGATAAAATAGAAGAACTGTCTTTAACTTATCGGGATCGATACTTCTATAAAGTAGGATAACTTTTTCTTATTGAAGTAACGGAGCATGTTTAATAAGAACTGATATAATTTGGTATTAATTTGTATAATGAGTATCAGTTTCAAGGAGGTACAAAATGCATCAAATACAGAAAAAGTCTGATACTTTAATCATTGTAATACATGAAATTTATGGAATTAACCAACATATGCTGAGTTTTTGTGATTTATTATCGAAACAGAATTTTAATGTCATTTGTCCAAATTTATTAGAACGAGAGATACCTTTTGATTATACACAAGAGGAAGATGCTTATCGTAATTTTATGGTCAACGTGGGATTCGCTTATGCTTTGCATAAAATAAAAAATATTTTATCAGATGTTAAAGATGAATACGAAAAAATATTTATTATTGGATTTAGTGTAGGGGCGACTATTGCATGGTTATGTAGTGACCAGGACTGTGTCGATGGAATAGTCGGATACTATGGTTCCCGTATTAGGAATTACATGGAATTAACACCACAATGTCCTACAATACTATTCTTTCCGCAAGAAGAACAATCATTTAATGTGGATGAGTTAATTTTAGATTTAGAAAAAATGAATATCGAAATTCATAAATTTAACGGAAAACACGGATTCAGTGACCCATACTCTTCAGAATATAATGAAAAATTAGCACAAAAAGCATTTAGTGAAATGATGAAATTTTTTAAGAACCATTATTTAATCAACTGTTGTGTTATTAGCTAACGGGTGCATTCCTTTAATAAGGAATGTTTTCTTATTCAACAAACGAGCTGTATAGTTGTATAAGCTATATAAGGAAGCAATAGTTTTCATTTTACTTAAAAACTATGCATTCTTATAAAAATTAACAACGACATGAATGTAGGCTATTTTTCATACATTAATTTGGGAGGTGATGAAATGGCAAGAGTCAGGGCTAGAAGTCATGAAGTAGATGAAATGGCAAGAATGATGAGAGCAGAAGCAGAGGGCGAAGGACAGCAAGGAATGTTATATGTTGGAAATGTAATAATAAATCGTGTTGTAGCAGAATGCTTAGATTTTAAAAGTGTAAACAATATTCATGATGTAATATTTCAAGTACAAGGAGGAAATTATTCTTTTGAAGCAGTGCAAAAAGGGAATGTATTTTATCAAAGATCAAGAACTTCTGAAAGAAGATTAGCACAACAAAATATTAATTCTTGGAGAGATCATCCTGCGAAATATGCACTTTGGTATTTTAATCCAACGGCGCCAGCGTGTCCTCCTACATGGTACGGTCAACCTCATTCTGGTCAATTTAAAGAACATTGTTTTTATGAACCAAAACCTGGAACATGTGATAGTGTTTATAGGGGTTAGGCTTATTTTTTAATGAGGCAGGTTAGTGAAAGCACATTTTGGATGGACTTTCTTTACAATAATAAGTACTTGATAAATATTTATTATACTTTAGATATAGCTAAATGGATATGTTGCAATAAAAGGGGTTAGGACTTCCCAAAATCTAAATCTTATTCAACCAGGAGTTGCATCGGCAGCTCTTTTTTTTATTATTGAGCTAACGTACAGGTAATTTGAACAAGGATTTTGGTGAATTATATGGTATTAAATAGTTATTGATAATTTTTAGGGGGAGCAAAATTGCGTAAGAAGGTTTTGTTATTAAAAATTTTTGGTTTAGCTTTTTTTCTTGTCCCAATCTTCATTACCAGATTTAAAATGGTTCCCAATATATCTTGGAGAATTTTTTATTTTACTTCTGGAATAGCTCTTCTTTTTCTTTTGGTAACAGACATTTTAGAGTGGAAAATATCAAAAAGAAAAGCGAATAAGGGGTAAAAATTAACTCGTTCCATTGTGTATTGATTTTGAACTAATAGGTAAATGAGTTGAAGATTGGGATTGCAGCGGGGGACCAACAAATTGGGAAAAACAACAATCTCCTGTATCACCGTAAGAAACTTAAAACAAACTATTGCTTGTTTAACTATAGAGCAGTTTGTTTAGGAAGGATAGCTAAGAAAAATGGCGAATTTATACAGTATATAAGTAACACTTGGAGGTTTAATCATTGGGAAAACGTTTTGAAATTATTTATGACCTAGAAATCCTACAAGGCACTTGTTACGTTGAAATAAAACCAGGTAAATACTCAGGGGATAATTGGAACAAGGGTTCAATATTCTTTACAGATGAAACCTTTACCTACTTTTCAAAGGCAATTGAGAAACATTTTAAAAATTATTCTCTATGGGGTGTAAGTGAGATAAACAGGGACACTTGGAAGTTAATTCTAGATGAACTTGAAAATCTCAAGAAATTTTTAATAAACGATCCTAAACCTAAAGAATTGAAGAATCATATTGAATTTCTATATTTAAAAATTACAGAGAAATATGTTTTAGAAAACCTAAATAATAATTTGAAATATTTGGTTAAAGTTATCACTGATTTTCAATCTTGGATAGCTGAGAAGAGTAAAAATAACGAGTACATCTCTATTTTAGGTGTATAACCATTAATGCCTAAATTAAGGATTTGCTCAATGTGATTGACAAAAGTTTGTGAAAGTTCCTACTTAAACTAACGGGTGCTTATGTTTAACAAAGGGTTGCGGTGGCAGCTCTTTTTTCTTGTTCCACTAACGGGGCATATAGTTGAACAAGGATTATAAAAAGTCTGTGTTGAAATATATACAGTAAAGATAGGTATTTTGGGTCAATTATTGAATATACAATTAATATATTTTTATATAAATTAAACAGAAAAAGGGATGTTATTTTCCTTCTTATCGGAGGTAGAAAATATTTGAGAGATTTTATTATCTTTGTTATCTTACCAATTCTAATATTCATCACTTTTTATTATTAATTAATTTCTTTTGGTCTTTTGAGGGGGCGGCTCCGTTAACCTTTTCTGCGGTAACGAATTTATTTGAATTTTGATAATTAATTTATTGCTAGGAGTATAACCGCTTACCTAAGTCTGATAAATAGTCATTCCTTATGCAACTATCGGGTGCAAGAGTGGAATAACGGGGATTGCTGCGACGATCCTTTTTGTTATTGAGCTAAACCAGCTAATAGTTTGTCAATATTTTTCATAAAAAACTTTAAATATCTCATGTTATACTAAAAAAGTGCATGCCAAATAACCTTCCGTTAGTCTGATTTTGGAA
>NZ_VEED01000035.1 GCF_007678255.1 Bacillus sp. X1(2014)
CACAAAAAATAAATCAGCTGCTTAACATTGTTTTTCATCAGGAATGAATTTACACATAATAATGGGCTTGACTAAAACCTTCCCTTATTTAGCCTGAAACGAGCTCCATTCTGCATTTAACCGAAAAATCTCCGGTTATTTTCCTTTCGCTGGTTACTCTTTTAAAAGGGGGACGTTTAGTTCCTTAAGAAAATCAATTATAATAAATGTAAGTACATAAATGAGGAGGGTGATATAAGTGGAAAAAATAACACCGTTTTTAATGTTTCAAGATAGCAACGCAGAAGAAGCGATGAATTTTTATATTTCCATCTTTGAGGATTCTCGAATTACAAACATTATTAGATATGGGGCTAATGAAGCTGGACCAGAAGGCACTGTAATGCAGGCTACTTTTACCTTAAAAGGGCAAGAATTTATGTGTATTGACAGTTTTGTCAAACACCAATTCTCCTTTACACCTTCTTTCTCAAGCTTTGTTACTTGTAGTAATGAAGAAGAACTTGTCGATCTTTATGAGAAACTTTTGGAAGGTGGACAAGCACTTATGCCATTAAACAATTATGGCTTCAGCAAAAAGTTTGGCTGGGTCAATGACCGCTTCGGAGTTTCTTGGCAACTAAATCTTCCTTAACCTCTTAGGGGTCAGTCCCCCACTGCTTTAACGTAGTGGGGGACTGACCCTTTTTTTTTCGTTCATCTTGAATTCACAAATGTTTGGTACTCTCATATGTATTCAGTTAGAGGGGGAGGAAATGAAATGAATCTTATCAATAGAAAAACTGCATTTCCGGAAAATGGAGATTGGGCGGTGGAAGCGCATGGCCTTGTAAAAACGTTTGGCGACAACCGTGCTGTTGATGGGGTAGATTTGAACGTACGTGCTGGTACGATCTATGGCGTGCTTGGTCCCAATGGAGCGGGGAAAACAACCACAATCAGAATGCTGGCGACACTTTTACGATCAGATGAGGGTTCAGCAAGAATCTTTGGATACGATGTAGTGAAAGAGGCACAAATCGTACGGCAACTCATTGGAGTGACTGGCCAGTACGCATCGGTAGATGAGACACTTAGTGCTACGGAGAATTTGGTCATCTTTTCTCGACTGTTGGGACTAGGACGTGCAGAATCAAAGCGTAAGGCAAACGAGCTGTTAGAAGAATTTGGATTAACAGAAGCTGCCAAACGTCCTTTGAAAAATTTCTCTGGTGGTATGCGGCGCAGATTAGATTTAGCGGCAAGTCTCATTACACAGCCGCCGCTTATCTTCTTGGATGAGCCGACGACTGGGCTGGATCCGCGAACACGTAATCAAATGTGGGAGACCATCCGCCGATTGGTAAAGATGGGTTCCACGGTATTGTTAACTACACAATACTTGCAAGAGGCAGATGAACTTGCGGATAGGATAGCGGTTATCGATCATGGCAAAGTGGTTGCCGAGGGAACTGTGGACGAATTAAAAGCGTCAGTTGGGAACTCATCGTTACAATTGAGATTGGAAAATACAAAAGATATGGAGGACGCTCGTCAAACGGTTGAACGGGTACTCAAAGTTAAGTCCAGTGTGTCGTCCGAAGGTGTGAAGATTATTGCACCAATGGCGGATGCCAATAAAGTGACTGACTTACTTATCGCTTTCCGTGAGTCAGGAATCCAATTGGCTGAGTTGAGTGTGCAAAAACCAACACTCGATGAAGTTTTTCTGAATATTACTGGTCATGGGGTAGACGACACATCAAAATTGCCAGGTAAATCGGGAGAAGAAGTGGAGGTTGGCATATGAAAAACAATACGGTGAAGTCGTTTTCTGATCGCCAGTTAAAAAATAACACAAGCTTCAGTCAAGCAGTCCGTAACTCGTTTACCATGGCCTATCGTGGGTTGTTGAAAATTCGCCGCACACCTGAACAGTTGTTTGATGTTACGCTCCAGCCAATCATTTTCACTCTGATGTTTACTTACATTTTCGGCGGGGCTATCTCTGGGAACGTGCAGAACTATTTACCCGTCATTATTCCTGGTATCCTCGTTCAAACGGTGATTTCAACTTCAATTGTGACTGGCGTCCAGTTGCGTGAGGACATGGATAAAGGCGTATTTGATCGATTTAAGTCCTTGCCGATTGCTCGTATTGCTCCGTTAGCAGGGGCGTTGCTGGCAGATAACATTCGGTACACCATTGCTACTGTGCTTACTTTTGTTATGGGATATATTATGGGGTACAGACCTGATGGTGGTCTAGGTTTTGTTGCCATCGCTGGCCTGCTTGTGATTGTGTGCTCTTGGGCAATTAGCTGGATTTTCGCCTTCTTCGGTGTGATTGCACGGACGGCTTCAAGTGTACAAGGAATCTCGATGCTCGTGCTGTTCCCACTTACGTTCCTTTCTAACGCCTTTGTTCCAGTTGAGACCATGCCTAATTGGCTTCAGTGGTTCGTGAAGTTCAACCCAGTTTCACATCTTGTGACTGCTGTCAGAGAGCTTGCCAATTCTGGAACCGTTGGCATGGATTTCGGCATCTCCCTCATTGGGGCTGCTGTCATAGTAGCGATCTTTGCACCTATTACAGTACGTGCCTATATGCGCCGAGCATAAAAAAGGGGTCAGTCCCCCGCTGCTTTAAAGCAGTGGGGGACTGACCCTTTTTCATTACTGGGAGCTTGCTTCACTTACAAGATCTTCTTCTTTGAAGTTATTTAGGATGAACGCTTCTTCTTCTGATTTGCTCATGATTCCATAAGCTTCGCCGACCGTCCCTCCTTGGTAGGTCCAGAAATAGTTGTGGTCATCATCTATTTCTGAAAAAGTGCCCTTTTTCCATTTAGATAAAATGGCTAGCAATTCATCTTTTTGTTCGAACTGACTGTTCTCCACAATGTTATAAACTTGATTAATTGTATCGGGGATCATAGGAATGGCTCCCCACTTTTCTTTCGCTTTCACTTTTTGATGAGTCATTTTGTGCATCACTTCAATAACCGCATCTTGTGAGCTACTATCATCAATCCCAATATCATATTGAATTCCGCCAATTTTGGCTGTTTGTTGCTTGTCCACTTTCTTTTTCTCTTTACTGGCAGTATCTTGAACAGCTTTCGCTTCTACTTTCTCTTGCTTTTTTTCAGGTTCGGCCGCATTGTCTACTAATTCAAATCCTCCGTATTTTACGCCTATTAAAATGGCCAAAACAATTCCAATAACGATTGATACTTTTGTCAATTCATTCCCCCCTAATGATAGTGGATAGTTTTAACTTAACAAAAAATTCAGAATTATTCTAGTTTATTTAGTTAACATAATCCCTCCAAAGAAGACAGCTATCGACATTTGTACTGAATTTGGATTTAATAGATTAGGAAGGATGCAGGTTCGGGCCAATTGCGGTTTGAATCTATTACTTGTAAGTACTCTGGCAAAGAATTACTATTTAGAATAGAATACTGGGAAAACGATCTAAAGGAGGGTTAAACGTGGAAAAGCAGATTATCAAGAAGGAAAGTGGCAACGAGTATATTGTAGGTACTTATCGTATATGGAAACAACCGAGCGGAGGGATCGGAATAAAATTCGATGGAGAAAAGGAGCTATATAGTATCCCTAAAGGTACGGATCTCTATCATAAAATAAATAAGCGTTTTGAAACTGAAGAGTAGGTCGATTTTCTAGAGGCAGCGGAAGAGGAGCCGAGGGGAAGGTTGTGTTTGACACTCTAACCTTAATAAGAAGCCATGAGAACTTCCCCTGTGGCGTTTCTAGAGATTATCTATCTTTTTGCGAATGTCCAGATTTCCCCTCAGTAATTACACGATCAATATCAAGATAGGGCTTCCCTTTTATTGCATCATTAGAAACAATTTTGGTATTTTCCTTGTGAGTGTCTTTCATTTAAATCCTCCCTCCAAAATTTAGAATAATGTTAGTTTGTACAATCAAAAGATATTAAATACTGTATGGCGATATTGTGTGTATCTAATAAGATATAAAAACCATGCAGTTGTTCCAGCGTGGTTTTAACGTTTCTGTGTACTATTCTTCCTCATACTCAGCCATCAAATGGTGTAAATCGTTGACAGCTAGTTTGACACTCTGTTTTTTATCTTTATGAAATCCGATTCCTGTTAAAGAATCATGGCTTTCGTAGGAATTAGTTGCAAAGCTTTTGTAGCCGTCAGGAACGGTGAAGATTTCGACTGTAATGGTTAAACTTTTGCCAGTGTAGATCTTAATAATCTCCAGCTCATCAATTTTAAACTTTGTTACCACTTTCATCATAATCCTCTCCGCTCTTAGGGAAATCGTCTTCCTGTCACCATAGTCAAGTATACGGTAAAAGACTACCTTATGGGCCTTCATGATATGACAATAATCAAACTTGTTTGAATTTTGGTGGCGCGCAATTGAATACGACTAGTTACGAAAGTGATATGACTGAATCTCAATGGCTGTAGGTACGTTTGTAGTTTGACATTTTTCTCAGGTTTTTAAAGTGAAAAATCTAGGAATGATGCGGGCTAAGGAAACATTTAATTAAACGTTTGTGTAGTTTCGAAAATGCGGGAGATTAATAGAATATTGTAAGTTTATGAAAAACCCATCTGTTTTTGTTGAAAGATGGGTTATTTCCTGCGAAATTAACAAATTCTCTTCGACACCTTTCTTGTCTACTTTGCTGCGAGAATTCATATACATCAGTACTTGCAGAAGTTTAACCAAACGTTTGAATAGTATAGCCTATATGGTATTTCGTCGAAAGAGTGTCGGGTGGTGACGATAACAGAATTTACGACATCTTTCTTCTATTTTTCGTGCATGTTTCAACAATTTATTTTTACATAATGGAGGACTAAGTTAGATAAATCAATGGCTAGAGGGGAACTAATCAAACGTTTGATTAGAGGGGAAACTTGTGGAAGATTGTCAGGGGGTCAGACCCCACTCAAAGTAATTATAAAAAGGCGATTTCTAATAATGATTAGAAATCGCCTTTTTATATAAGAAAAGTATCAAACCACACTATTTTTAACTGCATTGCTATCACTAACATCGGGGTCAATGACGGTATTGGATGAGAGGTTTACAGGAGACAAGTCACCGAGTACTTCTCCAAATGCCTGATTTCGCTTATAAGTTACAAATTGGTCAATTACTTGTAACGAACCCGTATTTGCAACTGCTCCATTGTCAAGGCTATTAATTTTAACGCCCAACACATTGATGACCATCGGAGAAATAAAAAACATGTAAACACTCCTATTTTTTATTGTATACCCCCAAGCTCTGGACGATGGGACAAATTGCTATAGGATACTTGATTTTACAGATGAACTATCAACTAAATCATTGTCAAACACCCAAGAAGTTGATAACAGAGTAGGGGATAAGTCGCCGTTTTGTTCTCCAATTCCTTGATTACGCTTAAATGAGACAAACAAGTCCAGGTGCTGACTTGGCCCTAGATTTACCACTGCACCATGGTCAATGGCATTAATTTTAATACCTAAAATGTTAAGTGTCGCAGGCGCAAATGTCATGGGCTCACTCCTGGAATTGGAATTTTAGACGTCGAGTCAAAGGTAGAGTTGGAATCCAGTTGATCACGGTCATCAACAAAACTTCTTGTACCTAGAAAGTTACTTCCGTCTCCCATATTTTGGCCTAAGCCCATATTTTTTTTGTCTGAATTATGCCATTCAGCCAGTAGGTTTTGCCCGACATTGATGGCTGAGGCATTCTCAAAAGAGTTTACCTTTATGATATTAATATTAATGTTGATGTAAGGAACCGGACCAGACATAAAACCCTCCTAAGCATTTTTAATTCGTTGTTTTTTGTGACATGCTATCCTGAGGCTCGTTATCAATTGTTGAAGAGACTGTGAAAGCTCTCAGTGTACCATCTGCCATTTGCTGGCCAATTCCTTGGTTTTTCTTTGCACTTACATTTTTGTTTTGAATAATCGTTGAATTAAATGATACTTGACTTAAATGATCAACATTATTCAGTTTGATACCTTTAATATTTATAGTCGTTGGTAAAAAGAACATAGACCAGAATCCTTTCCATTCAAATCCCGGGATACTTAAAGCCTATGCGGGACACATGATGATTATGTTAGGACATTAAGTTTAGAGAACAGTAATAGGAACATCGTTTAAATTTTTTTATGTAATAATCCTATTTCCGTGAATGATTTGATAAATCATAAATACGATGGTATAAGATGCACACTTATAATTGGCCCAGCTTTAACTTCTTCTGAGGGGGATCCATACATGGATATGAATAAGATGCTACAATGGATGGATTTAGCAAAGAAGTATCAATCCAATGACTTTTGGAATGGTATTTTTGAGCAGCCCTCCTTTGATGATTTTATGAAAAGTAATTTTGACTTTGGTCAACCCGGAGAGACGAATTCAGAACCTGTGAGGGGAAAAAATTTTCCGCCAACCGATATCTATATGACAGACGAAGAGGTTATATTGGTCGCCGATCTGCCTGGTTATTTAAAGGAAGATATTCAGTTGTCTGTATCAGGCATCAAGATTTTAATAAAAGGAAGTAAAAAAAGTCTCATGAAAGGGGAGCTGGTACAACAAGAAAGATATAATGGAGATTTCCAACGAATCATCCAGCTTCCAGAACCTGTATTACCCAATCAAGTTCGTGCAAAGTTTAGCAATGGCTTGTTGATCATTTCCTATAAACGGCAATATTCTAACGAAGAACGGGTGCCAATTGAATAATCAATTTTCAGTATTTCTGACGCTGGTTGTCATAAAGGAAAATAAATAATAGTTTGCGAGGATTTACTATGCCTATTAAAGGGATATTCGGCGGAAATAATAAGGAAAATTCGATAAACAGTGCAAATGATTACGATAAGCAAATTTTGCGGATAAATGCGCTTGAAGTCCAAATGAAAAAATTTTTGGAATTTGAAAAACAACTTCGGCTTTCGATGGTTGGAACAGACAAACAAGTGAAAGACAGGCGATCTTGGACAGAGCAGAAAAAGGTGGAAGCAATTAAGTCTGAACAGGAGTTTCACTCAAAAAGGAACGCTGAAAATAATCTACCAGTACAAAAAATCAATGAGCTGTCACAGAGGATCGACCGCCTTGAGAATATGGTTAAAGAAATTATTTTGACACAAAAGGCTAGTCAATCAGAAAGAGCTATGAGTGCGAATAGTTATCGTCTGCGGGAAAATAGGAGCGATGGGCAAGACCAGAGTGACTCCCTCTCCTCACTTATAAACATGAGAGTCCGGGAGCTGGAGAAAAATTATGAAACTGTTAATGAGGTACAAGCTGGGATCATCACTCAAATAGGGGAACTAGTAGAAAAGCATAATCAAATGCTGCAAAAATGGGAGAAAAAAGAAAGTGAGGAGATTCAGCAGAATCAGAATCCTATTATCAAAACTTTATATATTGATAAATTTTATTTAGATAAATATGAGCAGCACAATAACTTTGGCCAGATTGGCATTCATTCGTTGAGCGGTGCCCTTAATATTGGAGCGACCTATGGAAAAGATGTTATACCTAGCAGAATAACGGAGGGAGTAAAAGAAGAAATAGAAAAAATAAAGTCCGACATGGAGGGAATGGAAAAACCACCAACTGGTACAAACGAAGCGGACAAGCCTGAAGAAGATGAGTCATCTAGCGCTTCAACATCTATTCCTGTAGAGGGGGAGGAAGACTTCACCGAGATTGGGATTGAGGATTAAAATTGGTGCTTGTCACATCAATTGATGATTTCAGTACGGTCTACTCTTCCTTAAATTATCTGAGGCATTTTCTTTGATAAATCTTTTGTAAATGAAATAAATCATCATTTGAGTTCGAAATTGGTTTTGGAAAGATTTACCGATATTCCCTAATCAATGGGGGTTTATTTTATTATCAAAAATAGTATAATAGTTTCAGAAAATACTGTAATTGGACCCTAAAATTCGATAGAGGCAAACTTACTGAAAGATGAGGACGCAAAGCTACGGGTCTAAGGTTATAAACCATAACGATGATCGCCGGGTTACCGAATAATGATACGATCTCATCGGCTATTTCTAAAAGAAATAGCCTTATTTTTTTAATACATTTAGATTGGGGTATTCAAATGAATGTTGGATCTATTGCTTCCCTATTCGAAGAAAATACAGCACATAAAATTTTAGATAGCCCAGAACTTACGATTTGGTATAAAGACTTACAAGAGGATACTTTATGGGTTTCTAAAGGTATTGCTTCCATATATGGGTATCCGCAAAAATATTTCTTCGAGAATTCTCTAATATGGTTAGAGTCGGTTTATTCGGAAGACAAATGGATGATTGAAAATGCAATAAGCAGGCAATTAGTAGGGGAGTCAACAGATGTAGAATATCGAATCATTCGTTCCGATGGTGAAGTTCGATGGGTGCAAGATCGTTCGCATCCAATCTTAGATGAAGTAGGAAAGGTTATCGCCATAAGCGGTTCTGTACATGACATAACTTTACAAAAAAGAGAAACTTTGAAATTACAAGAACAGCTTAAAATGACCGAAAACAGTTATCGTTCACTAATAGAAAGTGAAGACCGATACCGAAGTTTAGTAGAAGTTTCACCAACTCCTATTATTGTTCATCAAGAAGGAAGAATCGTTCTTGTAAATCAAGCTGGATTAGAGGGGCTTGGTGCCGTTTATGATGATCAGCTGGTTGGCAGGGATCTCTTTGACTTTATTCATCCGGACAGTAGGCAGATCTTATCGGACCGTTTTAAGGAAGCGTTAGTCAATGGAAAAGTCAGCCCAAGTGAATGTAAATTAATTACCTTAGATGGAAAGACCATAGATGTAGAAGCATCTGGAACCAAAATTTTATTTAATGGGAAACCAGCCATTCTGGCGGTTGGAATAGATATTACAGAGAAGAAAGCCTTGCTTGAACAATTAGATAAAAATGACCAACGGTATAAATCACTATTTGAACATAATGCCAATAGTGTTTACTCGTTTGATTTAGATGGTAATTTTACTAGCTGTAATAGTGTTTGTGCAGAAGAAACGGGGTATCGTAAGGAAGAATTATTAAAACCGATGAATTTTAAGGAAATAATTGTCCCTGAAAAACTAGAAGAAGGTTTAGATCATTTTGTACGATGCATAAAAGGCGAGGCACAAAATTTTAGAACCTCTATATTAAATCGGAAGGGTTCCATCATTCATTTAAATGTGACAGTGGTACCTATTTTCGTAAATGGAGAAGTAAATGGTGTTTTTGGGATTGCCCAGAACATTACCAAACAAGTGGAAATAGAAATAGCAAATGAACATATGGCTTACCATGATTATTTAACAGGTTTGCCAAATCGCAATAAGTTAAATTCAAGTCTAACAAGCGAACTGGTCAGTGCGGCAAAAAGAAAACAAAAATTGGCTGTTTTATTTATGGATCTTGATCGGTTTAAAGTGGTCAATGATACCCTGGGTCACAATACAGGAGACGAATTGCTTAAAGAAGTAGCCAAACGGCTTACCTTTTCTTTAAAAGATAAAGACATCGTTTTTAGGCAAGGCGGGGATGAATTTATTATCATTCTAAAAGACGCTGATCGAGATGTGGCTGCAAAAGTGTGCAGGAGAATGGTAGATGTGGTGGCTGCTCCATTTAGGATTCAAAATTATGATATTTATACTCGTCCGAGCATGGGGGTCAGTATATTCCCAGAAGATGGAGAAACGGTGGAAACCTTAATTAAGCATGCTGATTTTGCCATGTACCAAGCTAAAAAGGAAGGGAAAAATCATTTTAAGTTTTATTCATCGAATAATCAGGCTTCCATTATAAATCCCCTGGTATTGGAAATGGATCTTCATAAAGCGATTCAACAAGAGGAGTTACTCCTCCATTATCAGCCGAAAATGAGTTTAAAAACAGGGAAAATTGTAGGTGTAGAAGCATTAATCCGCTGGAATCATCCAGAATGGGGCCAAGTAGCACCTGGAAACTTTATTCCGATTGCAGAGGAAACAGGATTAATAATTCCTATTGGTGAGTGGGCGTTATACACTGCTTGTAAGCAAAATAAAGAGTGGCAGCAAAAAGGATTTACCACCACGATTTCTGTCAATCTATCAGCCAAGCAATTTACACTTTCTAATTTAGATGAAACAGTTGCTAGGATCCTGAACGAGACAAGGCTGGAGCCCCAATATTTAGAATTAGAGATTACCGAAAGCATAACAGCGAATATAGAACGCACCATTACAACCTTACAAAAGCTTAAAAGTCTTGGAGTTCGCCTTAGTATTGATGATTTTGGGACAGGCTTTAGTTCTTTAAATTATTTACAAAAGTTTCCTTTGGATACTTTGAAAATTGATCAGTCCTTTGTACGGGGACTGCAAAATAATTCGAATGATGAAACGATTGTAAAAACCATTATTTCAATGGCCCATAATTTGAATTTAAACGTGGTTGCTGAAGGAATAGAAACAAAGGAGCAACTAATGTTTTTGCAGGAACATCTTTGTGATGAAGGACAAGGGTTTCTATTCACCAAACCACTTTCAGCAAACGAATTAGAAAATATGATTGTTAGCATTCAGAAAATAGTCAAGGATTATGGGATCTCGCAGGATGTTAATGAACGCATGTGGTCCGAAGAATTAGTACGTATCGCAAAAAAAGAATTAAATGAAACGATTCGCCTGCAGCAGGGGATGACCTTTAAATATAAAAAAATAAACGGCAAATTTATTCACACCTTGTGTGATGGTGAATTATTGTATCGCTTTGGCCTTATTCCGAGTCTTGTAGTAGGAAAACAGTTGAGTGATTTTCTTCCGAAAGAGAAAGTAGAGAATAAGCAAGTATACTACCAAAGAGCGTGGAATGGGGAAGAACATGTTCATTATGAAGATGAGCTTAATGGAATTTCATATCTAGTCGCGTTAAGACCCATTAAACGTGGTGGTGAAGTGGTGGAGGTAATTGGCTCATGTATCGATATTACCGACCGTAAGAATGCTGAAAAAGCCTTGCTTGAGAGTGAAAGTAAATATCGGTTGATTGCTGAAAACATGACAGATTTAATTATTTTATTCGATTTAAATAGGAAAGGAATCTATGCATCCCCATCACACGAATCCGTCCTTGGGTACACACCAGAATATTTTGAAGGAAATAGTACGTTAAATCTTATTCATCCTGAGGATGTGGACGCGGCTATGGACCAATTCGCGGAGGTGATCAGGACTAAATTACCTGCAAAAGCTGAGGTGAGGCTGTTACATGCAAATGGTGAATGGAAGTTATTTGATTGTACAGGAACACCTGTCGTAGATGAAAATGACGAATTTGAACACATTATGGTTGTAGCAAAAGATATTACAGAGAAAAGAAAAGCGGAAGAAATGCTATGGAATGCTGAGAAGTTGTCATTAGTTGGTGAGTTGGCCGCAGGGGTTGCACATGAGATTAGAAATCCACTAACATCTATAAAAGGGTTTATCCAATTATTCCAAGAAGGTATTGTAAAACATGAATACTTTAACGTCATCCTGACGGAGTTTAATCGGATTGAGGAGATCATAAAAGAATTTCTTTCTCTTGCCAAACCACAAGAAATCCAACCTAAGTTAGTTCATATCCCTTCATTGTTAAAAGAAATTGAAACATTACTCGAATCAGAAACGATCCTTAATGATGTTGACTTTTCAGTTGAAATGGAAACGGATCTCCCATTGGTTATGTGTGATGCCAATCAAATGAAACAAGTATTAATCAATCTTTGCAAGAATAGTTTTGAAGCAACGGATAAAAAGAATAATGGTTTCATAGAAGTCAAAGCTTTTATCAATCAAGAACATCTCACCATCCAGATAAGGGATAATGGGATCGGAATAAGCGAAGAACGATTAAAAAGACTAGGTGAACCTTTCTATAGCAACAAAGAAAAAGGGACGGGATTAGGGGTGATGACCTGTTTCAGGATTATAAGACAACATAAAGGAACACTGAAATTTGAAAGTAAAGAAAATCAAGGTACAACGGCTGAGATTAGGCTGCCACTGGCTTAAGGTGATAGGAAAAAAAGGGTCAGTCCCCCACTGCGTTAAAGCAGTGGGGGACTGACCCTTTAAAAGCTTTACTCCATTATTTTTCTTAAAGGACCAAAAATGTTTTGAAGAAGAGTGAGAGGTCCTGGTATGTTTTCTAGGTTGAAAAAGGAAACCAATTCTGATAATAGCAGGATAGCTATAAATGTTATTCGATCTGCCTTCGACGCTTTTTTGAGTCTCTTCCACTCGAATAACACAATGATCACAATAAGTCCTTGTATGCCGAATACTGTGCCCCAACTCCATTGCATTACTCCTTCACCTCGTCTCTAGGAAGGGCTGCGGGCGGGCCAATGTAACCAGGTCTTCTTATTTTTGCATTCACTGTTATATGAACCTCGACTTCTGGGAACTTTTCTTCCCATCGGTCCTCTACTTTTTTCCACTCGTTCGGGTATTGTTGATGAAATTTCCTCCCAAAATCGATGACATCTGCTTTGAATTCTTTTTGAAGCTTTTCAACTGTTTGGGCTACTCTTTCCTTTAGGGCGGCTTCATATTCTTCCTGGATATTCATTATGACATCTTCATTCATAAGGTTTAGATGCGTTTCGTTTTGAACAATATCTCCCTCAATCGAAATATTTAGATGCATCATCCAGCGATTACCTTTGATTTTAGGTCTAAAACTCATCTTTCCTAACGAAGGTGTCATCGTAATTTTACCGTCCTCACCTTTCGGCTTAACGGATATGGTGCTCCTTTTCACCTCGTCCTTTAACCATAGTAAGCCACGGGTCTCCTTCATGTTTAACGTTCCGACCATTTTATCCTTCTTATACACAGCCGTTCCCTCAATAACAGGTATGGTTTCATATAATTTCCTAGCCTTCTCCTTTGAGATCAACGTTTTTATATAAGGCATAGACACGCTCTCACTCTCGCCCATTAACCCCATGTCGACATCTCTTAGTGTCGTAATCATTCCATATTCATGTTGTGATAATTTACTCAGTGCAACCCCTGAATACCTTTCTAAAGGTGGAATTAATGTAAGAATTTCACTTGCTTTCCCATTACTTACATATAGTAGTGAATTGCCTCTTGGTTTGGGATGGCGAGCTAAATAGTCTATTTGCTCGCGTATACCGTTTTTAGCCAGCTCGTCTCCAAAAATATAAACTTTACATTGACCCCAGAACAGTCTTCTGGGTACATTGAGTTGTAACTTGGAAATGGCATTTGCAAGATTATCTCCTGTTCCTTCACGAACAAAGGTGGAGGCTGCACTTGGATCCTCTCCTGTTTGTCCGCTTACAATGGCACGTGGGATAAATAGCTGGACTGAGATTTTAGTTTTTCCATCTTCTAGCCGGTCGATGGCCGCCGCCGTAATAATGGCGAGATCTGGAAGTTCCACTTGATCCCAGCAGCCAGAAAGAGTGGGAATACAAAAGCACATGATGGAAAGTAGAATCTTCTTCAACGGCTCTCACTCCTTTTCCTGCGGACCAGTGCAATGATGAGCAAGAAAAGGGGCAGGATTGTCTGAACCATAACGAAATAAAAAGGATGAATTCTTGTAAAGTAGTCTACTAATACGACAATATTAGGAATGTCCCAATAACTTAATAAAATGATAAGCAGACTTAAGGGAAACACAACCAGCCGGTAATTGGAAAGTCTTAATAATTGCGCAAGCCCCAAACTAGCTACATATAAAAAAACAGTTACTTTAACAAAATTCCCGAGTACCCAGGAAGCTGTAATGATGACTTCAAAGTTTTCAAAAAATCCCATTACATTTATGGCACGGACGACCGAGTATACAGGATATAATTGATTGACGGATGAAACACCTAATAAAGTGAGTACAAAAAAATGAATATATAAAAGAATAAGCATGACGAAAAGGGCCGCTTTCATCCCTGACTTTAGACCCTTTTTGGGACTATTGATAAAAGGATAAATGAATGCTAAAAGAAAAAATTCACTGAACCATGCTGTTTGTGCAAATCCTCCCTTCATAACCGGGAGGACCCCATTCTCTAGAATAGGAAGCATAAAAGTAACATCAATATCCTTCATTAATAATAGGAGAGACACAGATGTACTTAGGTATAATGTCGTGCAAATAACGGCGGATCGGGCAATCACTTCAATCCCGCCCCGCACTGCTAGTGCGCTTACAAACATGATGCTGATGGAAAATACAAGGCTAGGGGTTTCAAGCATCACGTTACCGGTGATGAAATCAGAATATTGTCTGATGATTAGCCCTGTATTATGAATATAAAAGGAAACGAGGAAAAACCCAAATAGCTTTCCGACTGCTTTCCCAAGAATTTTTTCACTATATTGTATGGGATTCAACTTTGGAAATAATTGATGGAGCTTCCAAACGATGTATACGGTTATAAAACCGATTAAAGAGCCTACGATCGGCGTCATCCACATATCATGCTGCGCAAATTTTCCAGCGATAGACGGAATGGAAAGAACACCTGTAGCAATAATGGTTGGAACCATCATAATCTCCATTTGAAGGTTTGATATTTTACCCTTTTCTAGCATGTTCATTTCACCGCCATTCATGCCTTATTCATTGCTATTATTAGGACCAGGCTTTACATTTGTTCCTTGTCTTACCGCATTAAATTCTCCTGTCAGGTGAGGACGGCTGTTCATTTTCCATAAAGGAGAACGAATGAGCGTATCCTTCAACGGATGTTTTTGTAGTGTAGCGATAGGACTCAAGTAAGGGAGCCCAAATGATCTTAACGTTGATAGATGGATAACGAGCACAATTAACGCAAGCATGACACCGATTAACCCTGCAAAGCCTGCAAGAATGATGATTGGGAACCTTAGTAATCGGATGGCTAGACCAATTGAATAGCGAGGGACCATAAAGGAAGCAATCCCTGTGATACTCACCACGATAATCATGGGTGCAGAAACAATCCCTGCTTGAACAGCTGCCTGTCCAATGACAAGTGCCCCTACAATACTGACAGCTGAACCGACTTGTCTAGGAAGACGTATTCCAGCCTCCCTCAATGCTTCAAAGGTAATTTCCATCATAATCGCTTCAACTATGCCGGGAAAGGGGACGCCTTCTCTAGCGGAAGCTATACTTAGCAACAGGTCTGATGGGATCATTTCCTGATGAAATGTTATAATGGCAACATATAGGGAAGGGAAAAATAAGGATATTACTAAAAAAAGAAACCTGAGAGATCGGATAAATGTCCCTATCCAAAATCGTTCGTAATAGTCCTCTTGGGATTGAAATAAACTAAAAAAACTCACTGGTGCCACTAAGGAAAAGGGGGTCCCTTCAATCAGCAAAACGGCTCTGCCCTCTAGTAAATTAGCACAAACCACATCAGGACGCTCCGTATACAAAATTTGCGGAAAGGGCGAATAGGGATTATCCTCAATGAATTGTTCGATATATCCACTTTCCAACACCCCATCAATATTAATTCGGTTAAGACGATTTTCAAATTCCTCAATCAGAGTTTTATCTGCTAATCCCTCTATAAAAGAAATCACAACCTTGGTCTTCGTATATTTTCCTATATGGACGGTCTTCATTTTCAGAGCAGGGTCTTTAATAATCCGACGCAATAAAGATGTATTTACACCAAGAGATTCAGTGAAACCTTCTCTTGGTCCTCGAACAGAGGTTTCAGCCTGTGGCTCTTCAATTGAGCGTTTTTCAAATTTCAGTAAACCTAATGAAAAAGCCTCTTCAAATCCATCAAACAGCAAAACTGGGTTTCCAGTGCCAATGGCATCAATACAGGCGGGAATCGTAGTGACCCTGTTGATGTTTGAAATGGGTAATCTATTTTTTATAGAAAACAGGAAGTCTGTTTCATCAAATTCACTTTTATCTAACAGTGTCTCAAGCACTTGTTGTTCTAGCTTTTGAGTATCAGTTAATCCTTCTATATAGATAATGGCGGCGTCCTTTCCATTAACAACAAAAGAACGAAAAACGACATCTGAACTATCCTTGTACAGAGAGGAAAAGAATTGTATATTTCTTTCAAGTGTTTTCGATAAAGGGATGTCCTGTGATAAAGTCTGATGTGGTGCTTTATGATCCTTCGCTATCTTCTTCTTTAAAGGACCCCTTCTAACACGAATCACCTCATTTTCCTCCTTTTTCTTCACATATATATTAATTTCCTTATATTTTTAAAAAGTATTCATGTGGGGGGTCAGACCCCCACTAAGCTAAAAGTTTAACGCGTTAATGTGATATAGGACAAAAGTATATTTGTTTTTTTTTTGTGTAATAAATTTTTATCGAAATATAGAGGAAAAAAGTGGATTTTGTTGAATAATGTATTAGGTAAAAAGAATAATGATAGAAAGAGAGGCGTTATGCTCAATTGTCGAGAAAACATCGCGTTTGGTTTCCTGGTGCCATGTATCATATTACAAATCGTGGCAATCGAAGGTCATCTATTTTTTATGATGATTATGATTGTATAGTCTACTTTAAGATCTTAGAAGAAGCTCGTCGTTGTTATCCTTTTCATCTCCACACATACTGTCTCATGACAAACCACGTTCATCTACAAATCGAAACCATTGACCACCATCCAAAAGATATGATGAAAATGCTAAATTCTAGATATGCAATGTATTTTAATAAACGTCATGAACTAGTAGGCCATGTTTTTCAAGGAAGATATGGAGCAGAACTTATTGATTCCCAAGCCTATTTCTTAGATGTTAGTAGGTATATTCATTTGAATCCTGTAGAGGCAAACATGGTCAAATCCCCAAGTGAATACCGGTGGAGCAGCTATACTGCTTTCATATCGGATTTTGTTAATCCTCATATTACAACCACAAAAATCTTATCTCATTTTCCAGAATCACCAAAAGAGAACTACCGCAAATTTGTTGAAGGATCATTCACTTTAACACGTTAAACTTTTACCTGAGCGGGGGACTGACCCCAAATTGATAAAAAGTTTCTATAACCGTATAATTTTCATTAGTGTCTAATAATGGGGTGAAGAAGATGAAAGTTGGAATTATTGGGTTGGGTGATATTGCTCAAAAAGCCTATCTGCCTGTTCTTTCGGAAAAAGAAGGTATTGAATTAGTGCTTTGTACAAGAAATCAAGACACGTTAAACAGCTTATCAAAAAAATATAGGATTCAAGAAAAGGTTCAGTCTGTAGAAGAACTGATCATGATGGGTATCGATGCAGCCATTGTGAGTACTGCTACAGAGGCCCATTTTGAGATAGCTGAAACATTGCTCAGAAATGGGATCCATACATACATAGACAAACCGATATCGATGAATATTCATGAAACCAGAACCATCGCCAAGCTTGCAAAAGAGAGCGGTAAGATCGCCATGGTGGGTTTTAATAGAAGGTTTATACCGAAAGTCAAAGAGCTGAAAGAAAAGGGGAAAGCCAACTTAATTATCATGCAAAAAAACAGATTTTCAGCTCCAGACTTTGTGCGAAGGTTTGTTGTGGAAGATTTTATCCATGTAGTCGATACACTTAGGTTTTTGATGGATACTGAGGTCAAGGATGTCAAAGTTGAGTACCTTAAAAATGGTGAAATGCTTGAACATTTGGTCATCACGCTCATCGGAGAAGGATGTACCGTTATCGGGATCATGAACAGAAATAGCGGGGTTACAGAAGAAATCATTGAATACATGACTGGACATGATAAATACGTCGTAAACAGTCTCGTCGAAACAACTCACTATCATAATAAAGAAATAAATATTTCAAAATTCGGTGACTGGGAGCCAACTCTGTATAAACGTGGTTTTTATCAATTAGTAGATCATTTTATTGATTGCGTTCAAAATAATAACACACCTGAACCATCTATTGATGATTCACTGATTACCCATGAAATTTGCGAGAAAATCGTGAGATATATTGATTCAGGTGAATAGAAATGATTTCATGTTGTTCACATAACAAAAACCGTAGGGTCCATTCCAGACATTAACTGAAATGGGCCTATTGTTACTTACCCTAGTTTATATAGTGGATGAATGGATGCCCAAATATGGCCAATGTCCCGTAAGGGGCAACCCTAATATGACGTTTATAACGGGAATACTTTGCAAAACTGATTTTAAGCATTGGTGACAGCTGATACGAATTCTAATCAAAGTTTATAATTCTTGCTCAAACCTAGACTAAACTCCATTTCCGTATCACATAGATCATACTTATCCCTAAGTACTTCATGAAAAAGTACGCAAAACTTATTCTCCGCGATTCCAAAAAAATAGGCGAATGGATTTCTTACATTTCTGTTGAACTTCATCTTCCTAATGAGCTGCTTAAAGGATTGGATGGCAACATCTTGGATTTGATGTAGATCAAGTTCCCATCTGTAACTGGATGCAGCAATATTTACTGTTCTCCAATACTCTTCGATGGTCTTTGCTTCAGGAAAAAAGCATTTTACTAGCTGGACAAAAGGCTGTGGAACTCGGTCACTCACATAGGTATGGTCTAATTCGGACGCTTCTTCTTTACGTTCTTTTATCTTTTGATCTTTTTCAGTTTTTAAAAGATTATTAGTTTCTTTAGGGTGGTCCAAGATTTCCTCTTTAGGTGGTTCATTTGCAGGAAATCGATTGATGATATATAAGTTACTAGATTGCGAACCATTCTTTCTTTCTGTTTCATAAACGGTTAGAATTCCCAAATCCTTTGCTTTAAGAATCATTCGTTTAAAGGTAGAGCGCGAGATTCCATTAAGGTTGTATTCTTCGTGAATCGCTTTTAAGACCGTTCCAATTTTGGCATTACATACGCCAGGTATTTTTGCAGAAAAACGAACCAGCCGCTTAAACCCAACCAATTCCCCTTTAGAAAAATCATGCTTGTGGACGGTTAACCACTTCTCAATATGTGTATTCAATTCCTTCAGCGAACTAAATTGTGAAAACTGCTCGAATCCCTCAATATTGCCTGACTTTAAACCCACCATTTCCAAACACCCTTCCACCGCTTAGTTTGCGCTTTCCAATTGCTAAATCAACAATTTCAGCACCTTCACGATAGCGGTTTTAGCAGCACAAATCGAACGACTAAATTTCAAATTTGGAGCCGTTTTTATAGTGAAAAGCGTCATTTTGGGTGTCAAATTTGAAATTTGAGGCCAATTTTAGCATTTTAAGCTATTTTTCATATCAATTTGGAAACGAGGGGTGGAGGCCAAAGGGACATTTTTAGGGAGTGGTTTTTGAAGACATCGCTCGACAATCTTTTTGGCCATTTAGAGTGAGAAAACTATTATGTGAAGCGTGCCGAGGCAATTTTTAACCAAACGTTTGTTTAGTATCGAAAAGCCGGGGTTTTAGTAGAATAATGGAAGGTTGAGAGATTCCCATCTGATTTTGGAGAATGGTGGGTTATTTCCTGCGGAATTATCGACAATTTTTTTTCGATAATTAAATGGTAAAAGCTTATAAATAAATAGATGCGCCTGTTTTAACCAAACGTTTGAATAGTATAGCATAAATCGAATTTGGTCGAATTCATTCTATCTTTCGTGTAGAAATAGGATGTGAATCTAGTTTGAGAGCAACGAAAAGAGGACTGATCATCAGTCCTCCTAGAGTCTCACCTATTAACGCTCACATGCAATTAAATCTTTATCGCGGTCACTTTTTTTATTTTTGTCATACAGTGCTTTTGAAACATAAGGCTTGTACTTAGTTTTTCCACCTTTGTTTTTAACCTTCGATGAACGTGCCACGCCACCTTTAAAGTCCTTATTCAAAGCAGTACAGTTTTTGTAAGTTTTAATCTTTACTTTTGCCTCTGCAGAATCAGTCAAACTAAAAGATAAACCAAAAACTAACCCCAAAGATAGTAAAATAGTAACTAACTTTTTCAATTTTATCCCACTCCTAATATTGAAATCTAATTTCCATAATAGGATATTACTAGGTAATTAGCAATATAAATAAAGTTATAAATTAAATAGTTAAAGTTATAGTGGGCATTTCCTTTAATCAGGAATGCTTTTTTATTTTATAAAATTTAAATGTATTTGATAAATCGATAATAAATTATTAAGTAGGATTAAAAATTTATTGAAAATCAATAAATTATATCTTATAATCAATTTGAAAAAAACTTAGTGGGGTGCTTTTTATGAAACGAGGATCAACACTCTTTTTAAAGATGGCTGTTTTTCTTATGGGAGTTCCTGTTCTTGCTTTGTGTATATTTGGGATGTCTTGGTTAGCTAAGAATCCAGTAAATCCAGATTATGATCACATACTATATCCGATTGTAATAGGGATGTATGTATCTATGATACCGTTTTTCGCTGCATTGTATCAGGCGTTTAAACTTCTAAGCTATATTGACAAAAACCAGGCTTTCTCTGAATTGTCTGTGCAGGCCCTAAAGAAGATCAAATTCTATGCACTGATCATTAGTGGGGTGTATGTGATCATTCTGCCATTTGTTTATTTCTTAGCAGAACTAGATGATGCACCAGGGCTCATAATCATCGGAATGGTCCCTATCTTTGCCTCCGTGGTCATCGCAGTATTCGCGGCTGTTCTTCAAAGACTTTTACAAGAAGCGATTGATATAAAATCGGAAAATGACTTAATCGTCTGAGGTGATAACAATGGCAATTATAATCAATATTGATGTGATGCTGGCGAAACGGAAAATGAGCGTTACAGAACTTTCGGAGAGGGTTGGAATCACGATGGCTAATCTTTCTATCTTGAAAAATGGAAAGGCAAAAGCGGTTCGATTTTCTACTCTAGAGGCGATTTGTAAGGCTTTAGAGTGTCAGCCGGGGGATATTTTAGAATACAAACCTGACGAAGACACTCATGGATAAAAGAATACTAACAAACGGACAAGAGGCCCAAATCCATTTCTACGGAGACGGGAGAATAGAAGGAAGATAAATCAAGGGACCGTCCCTGTGTTTTCCACATTAAGAAAATATTAAGATTTTTATCATGGGCTTGTTAAGATTTGCTGGGTATCCTGATTTCAGGACGAAAAATAAAGGGGAGATTGGGTATCCGTTAAGGATAAATAAGCATGGATAGTTAACATTTGCTAACAAAATGACAAGACGTTTAAATCTATCATTTAAGGAGGACATGTATGAGCAACGAACCAATTATCAGCTTGCGTAATGTGACTAAAAGAATTGGCCGGACCACCCTCATCGACGATCTTACATTTGACGTACCACAAGGTGAAATTTTCGGCTTCCTTGGTCCAAATGGGGCCGGTAAAACAACGACAATCCGCATGATCGTCGGACTGATGTCGATTACCAAGGGACAGATACTTATCAAGGGAAAAAATATCAAAACTGAATTCGAGCAAGCGATCCGCCACGTCGGTGCCATCGTGGAAAGCCCTGAAATGTACAAATATCTGAGCGGTTACCACAACCTTGTTCATTACGCCCGCATGGTGCCGGGGGTAACCAAGGAACGTATTGACGAGGTAGTGGAGCTGGTGAAGTTGGAAAATCGTATCCATGACAAAGTCAAAAAGTACTCGCTCGGTATGCGTCAGCGTCTGGGAGTCGCCCAGGCATTGCTGCATCGGCCGTCCTTGTTGATTCTCGATGAACCGACGAACGGTCTTGACCCGGCGGGGATTCGCGAGCTGCGCGATTACTTGCGGCATTTGACCCGTACGGAAGGAATCACGGTTATCGTCTCCAGCCATCTGTTGTCCGAGATGGAGCTGATGTGTGACCGTGTTGCCATCCTTCAACAGGGCAAGCTGGTCAATGTAATGCCGGTTCAGCATTTTACTCGCGGGAACGATCAAACTCAAACATATCGAATCCAAGCACAGCCGCCGGAAAAGGCATTGGCGGCCACGAGGCAGATGGATGGGGTTCTGGAGGCTAAGATCACTCAGGAGGGAATCGTAGAGATCACAACCGAGCGGGAACGAATCCCGGATATTCTCGCTGAGCTGATGCAGAACCATATCCGAATCTATGGCGTCGAGATGGTTTCCCAGTCCCTGGAAGATCGATTCTTGGAAATAACGGGGGGTGGGCAAATTGCTTAATCTAGTACTCAATGAAAATATGAAAATTTACCGGAGGGTACGAACATGGATCCTTGTCGGATTGATGGCTGCTTTTGTACTTTTTGTTAACATCATGGAATGGCATTCCGATGGAAAACAGGCGAAAGGTGAAGGCTGGCGGGCCGAACTGCAGCAGGAGAATCAGCAGTGGAGCAAAATTCTGAAGCAGCCCAAGCTGGATAAAGAGGACCGAACATTCTATCAGCAGCAGATTGCCATCAACAACTATCACTTGGAACACAATATTCGTTCGACGGACGGCACGATGTGGGATGGAGTGAACGGTTCAGCCAGTTTGATGATCGTGATTACCATTTTCACAATCATTATTGTGGGAGACAGTGTGGCAGGCGAATTTTCGACCGGCACCATCAAGCTGTTGCTCATCAGGCCGGCTAGTCGAGTCAAAATCCTCGTCTCCAAGTATCTCTCTTTTCTGTTATTCGGCATGCTTTTGTTAATCACTCTATTTGTTATATCCGTCGCCGTGAACGGAATCTTATACGGCTTTGGATATATGAATCTACCGTTGGTCAACATGACTGCTGACGGGCAGATTGTCGAAAGGAATATGGTAATCAATCTATGGAAAACGTATATGATGAACGGTGTATCCACGGTAATGTACGTAACCATGGCCTTTATGATCTCATCCGCTTTCCGAAGCAGCGCAATGGCTATCGGTTTTTCCATCGGCGCTTTGTTTGCGGGCAATATGGTTCTGCAGGTACTGCATCGGTTCGATTGGAGTAAGTACCTGTTGTTTGCCAACACCGATCTGACCCAGTACCTGAGCGGTCGTCCTTTCCAAGAAGGAATGACATTGTCCTTTTCCATCGGAGTGCTTGTTGTCTATTTCCTCGTGTTCAATCTGATCTCCTGGCTTATTTTTACACGTAGAGATGTGGCAGCCTAACGTTTTGGGGGATCAGGTTAAGCACTCGATCTGATAAATAGGCGGAAAAATTCCGCTTATTTAGAAATTATCATTAAGAATAGCTTAAAATAAACGGAGAAATTCCGCCTATTGGCTCGAAAAACGTGAAAATGGGGGATTTTGCTTTGCATAACCGGAAAAACTCCCCTTATTTACCTCCGAAACGAGGTCCGTTGTGTACCTAACGGAAAAATCTCCGCTTATTTTTTCTTTCGCTGGTTACTTATTTAAGGACAGCCCGCCATAAGAACCGTCACTGTGGCAAGCCCAGTGGTCCACCAAAAAATGCCACCCGAAATGGGAAGGCATTTTTTTTATTACAGTCTATTCGGCTCTATAGCTGCCATAGCGAATTTTTACGTCATCATAATTCTCAGGCTGGCCCGATAACAAATACGATAGATTAATGGCTGAACCATCCTTGTTTTTATTGAAAGATTTGCAAAACTTAAATATTAGGCCTTATTTTTCTAGACGTTAAGAAAATCTTAAGATTTATATCCTGTGTTTGTTAAGATTTGCTTGATATGATTCTTTTTGCAGGCATACTAAAAGGTGATAGAACGTAGTTGGGAGTGAATTTTTTTCCATGAATGTGTTGGTTTGTGATGATGATAAGGAAATTGTCGATGCGATCGGAATTTATTTAGAAAATGAAGGATATCACCTATTTAAAGCGTTTAATGGTTTGGAAGCTATCGATCTCATCAAAAATCATGAGATTCATCTTATTATCATGGATATTATGATGCCTAGGATGGATGGATTAAGGGCTACGATGAAGATTAGAGAAGAAAATAATATACCATTGATAATGCTTTCTGCTAAATCGGAGGATTCGGACAAAATTATCGGATTAAATTTAGGGGCAGATGACTATCTAACAAAGCCGTTTAATCCGCTGGAGTTGATTGCAAGGGTCAAGTCCCAGCTGCGGAGATATACCACATTGGGAAGTCTTGAAACAAAGAGGAATGTCTTTCGGACGGGAGGACTGGTCATAGATGATGAAAGTAAAGTCATCTCGGTCGATGGGGAAGTGGTCCATCTTACACCGGTGCAGTATAAGATTTTGAAATTGCTGACGGAGAACGCGGGAAGAGTCTTTTCAATTGAAGATATCTATGAAAGGGTATGGAATGAAACAGCGTTTAGTCCGGAAAATACCGTATCCGTTCATATTAGAAAAATAAGAGAGAAAATCGAAATCAATCCGAAGGAGCCCAAATATTTAAAGGTGGTGTGGGGAGTTGGATATAAAGTTGAAAAAATATAGCCACTTATTAACAACGAAAATCATTGTTTTTATGATCGCAGTCGTTTGTTTTACAGGGATCATCAAAGCCATGATCCAGGTTGAAGTTGTCAATCATGGTTATTTTAGCATGGTTATGGAAGAGGACTATCTTTTAAGTAAGGCATATGTTAGAGAAAATGAAAAGATTATCGGCAATCTTACTACTCTTCTTAGGGAATACAAGAGTGAGGAAAATATTCTAAAGGGCGGTTCGATTAGTGAAGAAAGGTTAAGGGTAGAGACGATGGAGTTATATTCCGATTTTGAGCTCTCCTCTAAGAACTATCGGCCGGAATTAAGGGAAGCGGAGAACTATTCCGCATTTAAAAAAGAGTACGCTGACAAGATTGCTCAGGTTAAGGAAAGATTGATAAAGGAAGATTTAAGAACTTATCATAGATTATTGCAAGAACTCACGGAGCAGAAAAATCCGTTGTTTTATGCCAGTGATGGTGTAAATGTCTATACAAACACGACAAAGACAGAAAAGGGACAGTTTAAAGAGTATCCTACTTATTTGATATTTGAAGATTATAAGAGAGAAATTTATCCGAAAGTAATTGAAGAAAATGAGCAATTACACTTCCTTACAGATCCAATAGAGGAATTGAATCAGGATAAGATGGTGGTTTATGTTGCGTTTACAGACAACTTTTTAAATCAAAAAATAAACGAATGGAAGGAAGATAAAGCAGTTGCCGCAAAAAACTTTTATATTTTAGCCGCGTTCTTGCTAGGCTTCATCCTTTCATTTAGTTATCTTATCCTCACCACAGGAAGAAGGTCATTTACAGATGATCATGTACACCTTCATCCAGTGAATAAACTATTTAATGATATCAATATCGTGCTGTGCATTAGCCTAATTGCCATTTGGGTTACAATGATGGATAATGTGACGCACCAAAGTATTGATAAAATAGCCATTCCCATCACCATCCCGATTTCAGCAACCGTGTTTATTCTGATTCTCTCACTGGTTAAACACGCTAAAAATAAAACGTTCTTTAAGCATACCCTGATTTTTGCTATCATCCATAAGCTCATAAAGATTGTAAGAAATGTGTATGAGACAGGGAATGTCGGGGTCAAGACAGTATTAATTGTGATTGGTTATCCAGTATTGATTGCGTTAACGTTTTTTATGTTCCCGGTTACTATAGGCCTGGCCGCGTGGTTTGCTTATAAAAAGGTTAAGAGTTTTCAAGCCATCCAGGATGGAGTGGAAAAAATTAAGGCGGGAAATCTTCATCATCGAATCGAAGTGGCTAGCCGTGGTGAATTAAATACCCTTGCTAGCAACATCAACAGCATCACGGATGGATTGAAAGAGGCTGTTGATCGTGAACTTAAAAGTGAGCGGTTAAAAACGGAGTTAATCACCAATGTATCTCATGATATTAGAACACCGTTAACATCTATCATTACCTATGTGGATTTATTAAAAGGGGAAGAGGTTACACCAAGAGCTGCTGAATATATCGATATCCTGGATCAAAAATCGAAGAGATTAAAACTATTAACTGATGATTTATTTGATGCGGCGAAGGCGACGAGTGGAAATATTTCCGTTAATTTTGAGAAAATTGATATTGCCTCTTTAATCACTCAGGGACTTGGAGAAGTAAATGATAGAATTGAAGCCTCCCAGTTGCAATTCAAACTTAATCTTCCCAAGAAGAAGGTTTATATTGAAGCGGATGGAAAATTACTTTGGAGATCGATTGAAAACTTATTATCGAATATCTTTAAATATGCACTCAGTGGTTCTAGAGTTTATATTGATGCTGAGGATGCAGGCAATGAAATTCAGCTTACCTTTAAGAATATTTCCGCCTATGAGTTAAATATCTCAGCAGACGAATTAATGGAACGGTTTAAGCGTGGTGATGAATCTAGATCCAGCCAAGGAAGCGGGCTTGGACTATCAATTGCGAAAAGCCTCATCGAAGTTCAAAAGGGGAAATTTAATATCCACGTGGACGGAGATTTATTTAAGGCAGTTATTTCTTTCCCTAAGGTGCCTGACACCCAATCGAGAGATGTGGAAGAAATTGATATTATCGGTTTACAGTAAGGTAATGACCACCAAAGAGAATAGATTAGACCGTTGCATGTAACTTGCAGCGGTTTTTTTCATTATCTTCCCATAACAATTTGTCTAAATCCATGATGAAGGATGGAAGAAAGGAAGATGTCTTGTAATGAAATTTTTATAAAAAGAAAAATTACCTATTGTAAAAGTAAACAGGAGGTGTTATGATATGAAAGTTGCTTTTAACGACAGCTTAATTAGTTAAAAGTGAGTGCGAAAAAAAGCTAAATTATTATATTGACATAGTGATAGAGAGTTGATATAATAACAAATGTCGCTTCTGACATAGTGAATTGTTCTTTGAAAACTAAACAAACAAAATCGTGCAAACAAACAATAAACTTTAGTTTCAATTATGAAGCTAAGCCAACGTAACAAATGAGCTAATCAACTTTCTTGGAGAGTTTGATCCTGGCTCAGGACGAACGCTGGCGG
>NZ_VEED01000036.1 GCF_007678255.1 Bacillus sp. X1(2014)
ATCAAAGGTTATGAAATCCTGCGAATAAGCGAGTATTCGGGAGAAAATCGTATTAAACTGAGGGAGTTGAAGAAGAACATTCATATTGAAAATAAAAAGTTTTAGTGGTTCTATATTATAGAATGAATTATTAAACTGTATTATAAAAATTAAAATTATGCAGTTTTAGCACGCCAAATAATATATAAATTTATTCTTTACCAATCGTTCTCAAAATGATATTATAGATTTGTAAGGTTATTAGCTGGTTTTTGTCATAATGAGAATGTTCATTCTAAAAATATAACTTAGCACTAACTTAAGTATAGAATTAGATTAAAAAATCCTTTAAAGGAGGTGGAGCTGTTAACACGTATGGTTCATACTAACAAATGGTGAAATTGGTAGTAACTCTTAATGCTATTCTTTACTGTTCATTCTTAAAATGATATCATTGGCAGGGGACGAGAAAGTCAATATTTTTATCTTATTAAGATTGATGATTACCTTTGAAGCATTAGATTTTCTGGTTACTCTAAGATTACTTAAAGGAAATGATAGTATGGCTAGAAATAAAGAATTTGATGAAAATGAAGTATTACGAAAAGCTATGGAACTTTTCTGGATACAAGGCTATGAAAAAACCTCTATGCAAGATTTAGTAAAGTATATGGGGATCCATCGTCGTAGCCTATACGATACGTTTGGTGACAAGCATACTTTGTTTATAAAAGCATTAGATCATTATAATGAAATAATAAGAACTAGAATTGAGAATGAAGTAGCCCAGCAAAATTCCATAAAGGATGCTATCAGGCAATTATTTGAAATGATAATTGTGAGAGATAAAACACAACCTGTTGGATGTTTGACCGTAAATACTGCAGTTGAGTTGTCGTTACATGATGAACAAGCAGCAGAAAAGGTAATGGAGAGCTTTTCTAAGACCGAATTATTGCTAAACAATCTAGTGGTAATAGGTCAAAAGTCTGGAGAAATATCTATACATCTTGATGCAAAAAAAACATCAGAATTTCTTCATAACTCTTTAGTAGGACTACGGGTTATGACCAAAACTACCGATGACATAGAAAAATTAAATAATATTATTGATATAACACTCTCGGTACTAGATTAATTTTTTTACTCTTTTTAGAACGAACATTCTCGATAGGTGTTAATGATTAATCTAGCTGAAATACACTTGTTAAAGCATAGTTTTTCATTGCTGTCTATTTATTAAAATAGATAAAGACTAAATGATAATTTAAATTTCTTTAATTGGAGGAAAGTTAAACATCCTTTTTAGAACGTTCATTCTAAAAAGGATGTCATTCAGCTAATGTATATTAAAAAATTTAGAACTTAATGTTCGAAGGAGAAACTCAAATGACAACATTTACTATCCCATCTGAATCAGAATTTATCGAAGTTGAAGGTACTAGTTATGCTTATAGAAGGTTTGGTAAAAAAACGGGAGTACCTGTCGTATTTCTAGTTCACTTTAGAGGAACGATGGAAAATTGGGATCCTAATATGGTTGCTCCAATAGCGAAAGAACGTCCAGTTATCCTATTTGATAACAAAGGGGTTGGTGAGACGAAAGGGCAAACACCTGCTACGATAGCTGAGATGGCACAAGATGCAGGGAAATTTATTAAAGCACTTGGTTTAAATCAAGTCGATATTCTCGGTTTTTCAATTGGTGGAATGGTTGCACAAGAATTGGCATTACAAGAAGGGAATTTGATTAGACGAATCATCATGGCAGGTACTGGACCAGAATCTGGAATTAATCCAGATCTAGAAATATTTGAAAGAATGAATCGACACGGTGGGAATGCAGAGAATGCTTTGGATGACTTCATGTTTTTCTTCTACCGTTCAACTGAAACAAGTAAATCTGCGGGAATGGCATCTTTACAAAGGATTATCAATCAGAAAAAGGTTGAAAGTTCTGATCAAGTACAACAAGCCCAATTAAAGGCTATTGCAAATTGGTCTCAACCAAAATCCAATAATGATTACAATTGGTTACAGAACATTAAACACCCTGTGCTTGTGACGAATGGTATTAACGATGTTATGGTTCCAACCAAAAATAGTTATATTTTAGCTGAGCACTTACCAAAAGCACAACTCATTATATATCCTGATTCTGGTCACGGACACCTATTCCAATTTCCAGAATTATTTGCTGAGAATGTCAATTCGTTCCTGAATTCAACATCTCTATAAAAAATTGATAACGATTAAAAAGGAGGTAGTTTATATGAGCAAGTTATTTGAACCAGTCAGAATTGGAAACATAGAACTAAAAAACCGTTTAGGTATGGCACCAATGACAAGGAGTAGAGCACTGCCAGATGGCACACCTAGTGATTTGGCAGCAGAGTATTATGGCCAGCGTTCTTCGGTTGGTTTAATAATAAGTGAGGGTACTCAACCCTCAGAGGATGGTCAGGGTTATACAAATACACCTGGTATTTACACAGAATCACATATTGAGGGGTGGAAAAAGGTAACATCCAAAGTGCATAACGAAGGAGGACGTATATTTGTTCAACTTATGCATGTAGGTCGTGTCTCACATCCTGACAATACACCTCATCACCGTCAAGCTGTTGCCCCTTCAGCTATTGCGCCTAATATAGAAATATTTACAGCACAAGGGATGAAGGAGATTCCTACACCTAGAGCGTTGAGTGAAGGAGAAATTAAGGACGTTATAAATGAGTTTCGTCTAGCAGCACGAGCAGCGGTAGAAGCAGGTGCAGATGGCGTTGAAATCCACGGGGCAAATGGTTACCTTATTCAACAGTTCTTAAGTGAAAATGCTAATCAACGTCAGGATGCGTACGGTGGAACGTTTGAAAATCGTTCAAGATTTGCCATTGAAGTAGCAAAAGCAGTTGTTAATGAGATTGGACCAGAACGAACGGGTATACGCTTCTCTCCTCAAGGAACACTAAATGGAATAGAAGAGGGAGAAACAAGTAGGGAAATGTACCGTTATTTAGTCAGTGAGTTAGATAAGCTCAACCTTGCATATCTCCATATCATGCATTTTGGAAATGAATCATTATTACAAGAGATTCGTCAACTTTGGTCGCAAGCACTTCTTGTTAACCGAGCAGGACGTACTTTAGACCAACTTACGGTAGACTTGGATAATGAACTTGCGGACGTTATAACTGTAGGGACTTGGATGATAGCCAACCCAGATTTTGTCGAACGATTGAAATTGGATGCCCCACTGAATACGCCTGATAAAAATACCATTTATGCAGGGGGAGCGGAAGGGTATACAGATTATCCTTTATTAAAAGTATAAAAGACAAAGTTTAACCATTAACTAGACTAGGAATAAAATAAGCGAATGATAATAAAAAACCATCAATGTAAGAGTTGGTGGTTTTTTAAAAGGAGATTAAGAATATGAAAGCTGCTCAAATACAAAAATACTCGAAAAACATTGAAGCACAGATTGTTGATATCCCTATACCGAGTATTAAAGAAAATGAAGTACTGGTAAAGGTAAAAGTTGCTGCAATAAATCCACTTGAAATATTAAATATTACAGGAAGTGTAAAATTAATACAGGACTATGATATGCCTCTTACATTAGGAAATGAACTAACAGGGATTGTCGAAAAAGTGGGTAATCCTGACTATGGGTTTAAGGTTGGAGATCCTATTTATACAAGACTCCCGATTGAAAAAATTGGAGCATTTGCAGAATATGTTGCTGTTGATGCTAAATCGATATGGCATTTGCCGAAAAATTTAGATTTCGTTACGGGAGCTGGTGCACCTTTAGCTGGTCTGACAGCATATCAAGGGTTAATTGAAGAGTTAGAAGCACAAAAGGGACAAACAGTGTTTATTCCAGGAGGTTCAGGAAGTTTTGGACAAATGGCTGTTCCTATAGCTAAAGCAATGGGATTAAAGGTTATTGTTTCTGGTAGTCCTTCTGCTAAAGAGAGAACTTTGTACGCTGGTGCAGATCAATATATTGATTATACAAAGGAAAATTATTGGGAAATACTAGACGAAATTGATTTTGTAATCGATACGCTAGGTGTTGAGGAATTCGAACGGGAGTTATCCATAATAAAACCAGGTGGTCGGTTACTAAGTCTTCGTACTGCACCAAATAAACAGTTTGCAATAGATAAAGGTCTTCCTAAATGGAAGCAAATTATTTTTGGATTAGTTGGCTCGAAATTTGATAAGAAAGCAAAGAAAAAAGGTGTTCAATATCGCTTCATTTTCGTTAGAGCTGACGGAAGACAATTAGAAAAAATCACAAAAATCATTGAAGAGAACAATATTGTTCCTGCCATTGATCCTACCAATTTTACAATTGATGACATTAATGATGCATTAAAATTAGTAGTAAAAGGAAAGACAAAAGGAAAAGTAGTTATTAAATTTTAAAGGTAAAGCAGGAGTGGAATAGCAATGTCGATTCATTATTCTTATATTGACGCACCTAACTTATTTATTCAGCACCATAATGGTAGACGGTATGCGTATAGAGAATTAGGGGAAAAAAAAGGAATCCCGATTATTTTATTGACACACCTTTCAGCTAATCTTGATAATTGGGATCCAAGGATTATTGATGGCCTTGCTAAGAGCCCTTGGGTCATCGCATTTGATAACACAGGGATAGGACTGTCCAATGGTAAAGTACCAAACAACATTCCTCAAATGGCAAATGATGCAATAACATTTATTAAACAACTAGGATTTTTAAAGGTGGATTTGATAGCTTTGTCAATGGGCGGAATGATTGCTCAAGAATTAATCTTAAAGGAACCAAGCTTAGTTAGAAAGCTAGTATTAGTTGGTACGGGACCTCGAGGAGGGAAAGGTATTTCCAAGGTCACGCAAATTACTAATCTTGATTTAGTCCGTGCAATATTGACTTTCAAAGACATAAAGACCTATCTGTTTTTCCCAAATACACAGAATGGTAAGAAAAAGGCTAAAGAATTTCTAATTCAAATAAAAAAAAGGAAAAAACATCGGGATAAAACTATTAGTTTAAGAGCGTATAGAACGCAATTAGATGCAATAAATAAATGGGGAAAAGAAAAGCCTGCGGATCTATCCGAAATTGTTCAGCCTACACTAATAATAAATGGAAATCATGATCGCATGGTTCCAACTGAAAATTCATATGACTTAGCAAATAGAATCCCTAATAGTCAGTTGAAAATATTTGACCATGCAGGACACGGTTCCTTATTTCAATATCCAAAAGAGTTTGTCGAAATGGTAATAACATTCTTAGGTTGATTAGTATTATTATTTAGAACTTACTTAAAAAAGCACAACTTATTGAAATACAAATATAAAGAATTGGAGCGTTGATCAGAAAGGTTCGATGCTTTTTTTGCTTAGCTTTCTTTTTGCACTTTCATCCTGTTTCAAATAATAGAATGGTGAAAGGTATAGTTTGTGAATTGTTGCACTTAAACTATCGGGTGCAAGAGTTGAAGACGAACTGCCTTAATGGTAGCTTTTCTTATTGAATTAACGATCAGGATACTTCAATAAGCAAAATTTAACCTACACAGAAAAAGTATTGGATATTATGATATTGATTAAAGCGATTGAGGTGGGACTTAAATGCAACGTGAAAAATGTCCGTGTTGCGGTTATCCAACATTAGAAGAACGTGGGGTCTTTGAGATATGTATACTGTGCAATTGGGAAGATGATGGACAAGATGACCCTGATGCAGATGAAGTTTGGGGTGGACCAAACGGAGATTACTCCCTAACAGAAGCAAGAAAAAATTTTAAAGAGAATCTTATAATGTATAGAGATAAAAGAAATATACTTAGTCAAACCGATAAGGAAATTGCAACGAAAAAGTCTTTAACAAGGTCCTTCGTTGAATTAGAACACTCTGAAACCGATTCGTTAAAATATAAGTCACTATGGAACAAAATAAAGTCTTACGAGAAGATTTTATTAGAAGACTCTTGTTGAACTAACGGAGCAGTTTAGTTGAATAAAGAATGTCGCTGCCTGTCCCATACAAAGACCCTTTACCCATTAAGAAATGCTTAATGATGGTTTCAAAACAAACGCTCAGAATTAGCTTCTGAGCGTCTGATTCCTTAAATCCAAACATTTGCCGTTAAAAATGGATATAATTTAAAATAAAATAGCATCGAGTGAATATTGTCCTGCACCCGTAAGAGCTACACCAATTGCTACAACTAATACAGCAAGACAGTATTCATATCCACCCTCTGAAATCCAGTAACCATTTGGTCCGTGAACTTTTAAAATCCCTACTACCATTGTTCCAGCAATCACAATGCCTAAAAGTGGGGTAAGTAACCCTAACGCAAACATAGCTCCACCTATTAATTCCGATAGCCCCGCGAGTAACGCCATTGTTACCCCTGGTCTTATTCCCCAATTTTTCAAAATGCTCCCCAGTTACTTTTAAACCACCGCCGCCACCAAAGCCGAATAACTTTTGGGCTCCGTGAGCTATGAATGACAATCCAATTATTAAGCGTATTAACAATAAACCTAACCCTATCATCTTTTTGCTCCTTAATTATCTTTATTTAATTTGTTCATTGGATGAGTTAATCAAATTCATTTAACTATTTCCATCAATTTTTAATCTACTGGAGTTTCGAATTTACCCTCCTGATAATCCCGATAAGCCTGTCGTATTTCTTCTTCTGAATTCATTACGAAAGGTCCATATGCTACAACAGGTTCTCTGAGAGGTTCACCTGCAAAAAGAACAAGTCGTAATTTTTCGTTTGAAGAAATATGAATACTGCTCATTTCCCCATCATTTGCGGAACCTAGCCACATTGCTTGCCCTTTTTTCGCCTCAACTTTATTTTCACCAAATGTTCCACTTCCTTCTAATACATAAATATAGCCGTTATAGGTACCAGGAAGGTCTTGACTAATGGATGCTCCTTCTTTCAACACCATTTCTACAAACGTGACAGGTGCGTAATTCAGGGTGTTCGATACAATATTTCCAGACGAACCTGAATATACCCGAATTAAGGCACCGTTCTCTTGACGAACAGGCATATCTTTTGCGTGCATATTTTGATAACGGGGTTTTACCATTTTATATTTACGAGGTAGATTAACCCAAAGCTGAAGAAGATGAACTGTTTCACCGTCAAGTGGTGATTCATTATGGATCACTCCTCTACCAGCAGTCATAAATTGAAGATCCCCTTTTTCTAGGATTCCACCCGCCCCCGTAGCATTGTCATAATGATTAAGCCTTCCGTCAATGATAAATGTTAAGGTCTCTATACCACGATGAGGATGCTCACTAAATGCTCCTTTTTGAAATTTATCTTCCATTAGTAATAAGAACGGGTCATAATCTACCCAGTTGCCAGGTGCAAGGATAGGACTTGCGGTATGAATATTGCTTATTTTTTGTTCGGATACTGTCCATACTTTTTTTATTTCACGACGTTTAATATTTTCGGTATTCATATTATTTGCCCCCTTTTCATAATCATATTAAACCATTAAAATCAATTACATAAGTATGCACTTTGAAGATATATAGTATGTAAAAAGATACTATTGGAGGTAAAGATGAAAATAAAACCTGAATATTGTAAAGTACACGATGCTCTTTCTATCTTGGTTGGGAAATGGAAGCCTATCATCTTATTGTATCTAATGTCGGAAGGCACAATGAGATATGGAGAATTAAAAAAAGCACTTGTAGACATTACCCCCAAAATGCTAACAAATCAATTACGAGAACTAGAGGAGGAGGGGCTCATAAGTCGAGAGGTATATCGTGAAGTTCCACCTAAAGTGGAATATTCTATAACTGAGTATGGAATGACATTGAAGCCGATTTTAGATTCAATGCACGAATGGAGTATGGAACATAGAAAGAGAAAATTGAAAAATACTATGGATTAATATTTCCTTCCTTGTGATAATGAAGACATAAATACATTTTCTGAATTTTGTTCTTCAACTAACGGGTGCAAGAGTTAAGGATTGGGATGGCTGCGGAGATCCCTTTTCAGATTCAACGGCTATCAATCCCACCTTTTTGAGTGGTAATGTCAGTATGTCCAAGTTTAATAGATTTCTTGTCCTTCCATGCATATTTCTACTTTCTAGTTGAATAAGATGGCAGTAAGCCATATTACGGTCTAATTAGAAGTGTAGAGGAGAAAAAACATGTTAAATTACGTATTTCCTATGCTATCCTCTGATCAAATGATTTCAATCATCAGAAATGGACTTGAAAGAACAAAAACACCCAAGAAGATCATTATTATTGGCGCAGGTATGGCAGGACTGGTCTCGGCCACTTTACTTAAGCAAGCTGGACACCATGTTACAATCCTTGAAGCTACTGATAGGGTGGGTGGGAGGGTCTATACGTTAAGAGGCGATTTAAGGGATGGGCAATATCTTGAGGCTGGGGCAATGCGAATTCCTCATACTCATTTGTTGGCATTAGAATATATAAAAAAATTCAAACTTCCGGTTAATAGGTTTATCAATTCGACTCCTAATGACATTATCTATATTAAAGGAATCAAAACTCGTTTTAAGGTGTATGAACAGAACCCTGATATTTTGCGCTTTCCCGTGTACCCACAAGAAAAAGGTAAAACCGCTAAGGAGTTGCTTCAATTAGCAATAAAACCATTGACAGATTTTATTGAACAAAACCCAAAGAGAAATTGGCCTTGGGTTATAAAAGAATTGGATAAATACTCGATGGACACTTATTTGAGATATAACCCGTTTGGAGTCACATTATCTCCGGGTGCCATCGAAATGATTAAAGTAATTCTTACACTGGAAGGACTTATGGAGCTTTCTTTCTTGGAACTGTTACGTGAACTGTTAATCCTTTTTACCCCTGATATCACCTTTTATGAAATCACGGGCGGTAACGACCAACTTCCTAAAGCGTTTACGACTCAATTGAAAGATGATATATTTTACGGACAAGAAGTGAAGAAAATTGTGCAGCATGACAACCAAGTAACCATTCATTCTGTCCATAAAATCTTAGAGCCATTTCAAATCACCGGTGATCTTGCGATTGTGACAATTCCTTTTTCAGTGTTACAATTTGTGGAAATCGAACCCCGAAATTCATTTTCTGAAAACAAATGGAAGGCAATTCGGGAACTTAATTATGCGGGCTCTACGAAGACCGGCATTCAGTTTAAAAACAGGTTCTGGGAAAGGGCAGGTTTGTATGGTGGGCAAACAGTTACGGATCTCCCTATTAAATATATTCAATACCCGAGTTATGACCTCGGTACACAAGGATCGGGTGTTATTTTAGGGAGTTATACATGGGAGGATGATGCTGTACCTTGGGACAGTTTGGAAAATAATGATCGCTTGGAATATGTATTAAAAAACTTGGCTGCAATTTATGGTAAACAGGTGTTTAGTGAGTTTCAAGCAGGAGTAAGCCACAGTTGGGTTCGATATCCGTATTCTGCTGGGGCATTTACGATGTTTAAACCCGAACAGGTAAAAGAATTATCTCCTTATATTTCTATTCCCGAAGGAAGAGTTCATTTTGCTGGCGAACATGCCTCAACTACTCATGCTTGGATCCAAGGTGCAATCGAGTCCGGAATACGTGCTGCATTTGAAGTCAATGACTTACCAAGAACTTTAATTCAGGTTTAATTAGCAATAAAGGTAAGGTTTATTCAACAATACTAGCAAATATAAAAATGTGTGTTTATGCAATTAAAGGATGCAAGAGCTTAATATGTAAACTGATTAGAACTCCTTTTTTTTGTTAGACAAAAGGATAATGTAAATTAAAAGGTTATAAAGGATTGATTGAAAAATGCAGTACAAAAATAAAGTAGCTTGGTGTCCGATTTCAATCAAGGATGGGTTGAAATTTTCAAAGATAAAACCACTATTGAATTTTTGGTTATATGCGATGAATGCGAATCAACAGAAGATGAAATAAGAAATAAAAGTTGGGATAAATACATTACATTATCAAGGGTTAAATATTATGGGTCTTCTTCAACAAACGGGCGCTTTTCTTTAATAAGAAGGCGTCTTTTTATAATGATCTAGATTCTAGAACAATACATTCAAGGGATTGGATTTAATTAAAATATATAAGAGATTGTGAAGGTGCTACTTAAACTATAGGATGCTTGAGTTTAATAAGGGAATACTCAGGAACTCGTTTTTCCCATTTAACAAAAAGAATGTAGTTTAGTGAATTTGAATAAATATAGTCAAGAGATAAACCTGGAAAGTTTTTGCTCATATATTCATCAGGAATTATTGACCTTTCACAAAATTGAAACGGCTGTTGTTATTAAGCTTAAGAAGCAGTTTAGTGGAAGAAGGAACATTAATATACTTACAAATAATGAACACATATTTGGTATGCAATTAACAAATAATAACAAAAAAATTTTAAAGGAATGAGAGAATTTATGAATTTTTTGGACGATCTACCTACCTTACCTTATATATTTAAGGCATTGTTAATTTTTTTGGCTGCAATTATGCTTTTGCGTATCGCAGGAAAAAGATCGCTTGCAGAAACCACAGTTTCGGAAGCAGTGTTGAGGATTTCGATTGGTGCTGTACTAATCCAACCTTTAGCATTAAGAAATGAATGGGAAGCAATATATGCTGGCACTTTGCTTATTATAGGAGTTGTATTATTAGCGAAAATTCAAATTTGGATACCAAAATCCAGAAAGTTTATTAATGGAGTACCATCAGTACTAATTAATGATGGACAGATGAAATTAGAGGAGCTAAAAAAAGCAAGACTAACAACAGATGAGCTACAAAGTTCACTTCGCCTAAAAAACATAGGCAATGTCGAAGATGTAGAATTGGCGGTATTAGAGTCCAATGGTAAAATATCGACTACCCTAAAGCCAAACAAAGCACCTGCAACCAAAGAAGATATTCAAAAAATTTTGGATATCTTAGCTCAAAATGGTATTCGTCCCTCATCATCACAAAATCAGTCTGAAGCGAAAACGCCACCATTATTTCAAGAAGCATATGACGAGGGAGACATAGTGGACTATAAGCCTCAGATACATTAAATAAGCTATCTTTTTTGTCGTTAATAAAACTCATACATAAGCATTGTTCTTCGACTAAAATTGTGGAGGAGTTAAAGAAAAAGATCGCTTCGGAGATCTTTTTTTTGTTGAACTAACGGAGCAGGGAGTGGAATAAGAAAAAATAAAAAAGCGTAGTAAACTGGAGTTGATATGCTCATACTCTATAAGCTTTCCGTATAAATCGATCCAACCAATTTGTATATCGAGTTTAACTCGATTGTGTAAAGGGAATCTAATTTACCCCTGAATAAAACTTTAGCTCAGAATCCTAAGTTTGACATCAGGAATACAACGGGAGGGGGTCCGAACCACCCGTCTTTAATAAAATCCACAGAAAAAAAGCAAGAGATATGTACTCTTGCTTTTTATGATATTTAATGGCTTGTGTCGAGGCTCTCCGCCATCTTCAAGTCGTTTTTGTAGGCAGCCATTGCCAGTTCATACCTTACCTTTTTGCTCGCTTCCAAGAAATCCGCTTCTTTCACAAGACCTGATAATGAATACCTGTGACCCCTGAAATCCACGTTCAGTTCGGTGATTTGGTTGAATTTGAAACTCTCCACAGGAAAGCCGTGTTCATCCTTCAACAGGTATTCCCCGTATTTCTCGTTACATGTTTGTGCTACTTCCTCCATCACTTTAAAGGCATAGTCCGGATTTTGCTTATAGTTCATGACAAGACTTTCGTTCACCCGGCGCATTCCCCGGTTTCCGTTCTGAAGTTCCACGATGCTGCTATAGGAGACAGTATAGAGGTATCCATCAAACTGGCGAATCTTCAGGTAGCGTATGCTGATTTCCTCGATTTTCCCCTGACGGTTTCCATTGATGATGACATAATCCCCATGATGGATCTGTCGCTCAAACAAGTAGGTCAGCCCCATAATGTAATCGCGAATGATATGCTGGAAGATTAATGCCAAGGCACCTGCCACCACTACCGAACCAGTGACAAACTTTTCCAGGTCGAAGAAATGGCTAATTACATAAATAAAGAAGAACACAAGTCCCAATACCTTTGTCACTTGGTTGGCGAAATGCATCAAAGTCTCTTCCCGTTTTTCATCCAAGAAGTACGTTTTGTCAAAGAAAAGCTTGATGGATTTGCGGATCAAATAAACCGTAAGTATAATCAGCAGTGCCACCGTTAAAATTTTTACGGGCAACTGCTGGAACAGTCCCAAGAAAAACATCCTATCAACTCCCACTTTCTTTACACTATACCAAAGGATTGCGATAAGGGGAAAAAACTTCCTTTCCCAACAAACCTTAACGATAGCATGGTTCCATTAAAAAAAGAAGCACTATCCAGGCTTCTTGAGGAACGATTATATTGTTAATAATGTGTTTTCCGCTGCTGAATGGATATTAAAAGAAATAGAGATAAAGGTCAATGAGGAATTGATCCTAGGAAAGATTAATACCCTTTTTTCGTTTTTATTGGACTAACGGGGCAGGTTAGTTCAACAAGGAATCTTAATAATAAGGATTGAATTATATTAGAAATCCCATAAGGAGTTAAGAAAACAATGAAATTCAATACAATTAACTTTGAAGATTGGTTTTCAACAGATATACCCAAAAAGTGGGAGTTTGAAGAAGAAAACGATTTAATTACATTCTATAATACAGTAAACCCAAAAGGTAGCTTCTCTATAAGTTGAACTGGTTTGATAATCTGTGCATCCTGGCAAAATCCAAGAAAGTATTCGGCAAAGAAGTTGCCAGTGGAGAACATGAATTCAAACAGAGCATTTTCCATTGGTGAACAACAGGCTTCCCCTAAATGTTCAATTTCCATTTCAGTCAAAAATTTAGGGATTCGTTTCCCGGATTTAGGTTCTTTTATTTTAGTTGCTGGGTTTTTGGAAATATGCCCTTCTTCATGAGACCATCGAAATAATGATTTCATAAAACGAATCCGATGAGCCAAACTTGCAGGCTTAAGGCTTTCACTTGATTTTGCTAAATAAGCTTTTAATAGATCCGTAGTGATTGTATCAAGTTGAACGTCATTAAAAAGCCTAAAGTAATCCGGACTGTAGTTTATATGCTTTTAATGTTTGCGGTGAAAAGCCTTCGATACGTTTATCAGATTCGTACGTTTCCCATGCTTGAGATAATAACAAGTTCATCTCTCCCTAAAAAATTCTTTTTTCAGGAATTATTGACCGGTTTCACGAAATTGAAACTGCGGTTCTTATTAAGCTAAAGGAGCAGGATAGTTGAATAAGGAAATAGAAAATTAAAAGTAGAATTTATTTAAAGGATTGAAATTGTTAATCCGAGTCGAAATAGTTAAACAACGATTAATTAATTGGGAGTTAGAAGATGAAAAATAAAAAAAGAAATAGAGACGGCTTTTTTAAAGATACCCTATTTGAGTTTATATTTGAAGTGGTTTGGAACATCTTAATGTTTATACCAAGAATTATAATTCGCTTAATAGGGAACATTTGGTGAAGTAGTTAGTCAAAATAGAGCTAACGAGGGCGATTGCAAATAAGAGCAGTCGTTTTTTTACAACAAGACAGCATTCCTATAATAAATGAACTGTAAAAAGGATAAGTTTGTAAATAAACGCACTTAAACTAAAGGGTGCTTATGTTGAAGAAGGGGAATGCAGGGGCATCCTCTAGACTATAAGTCTCTGTCCACGTTCACCATCTCGAGCTTTGCACCAAATGGCATTTTTCTTTTTATTTTCCTAAACCATTCAGAAGCCACAAATTCCTTTGTTTTTCCTATTATTGGGAAGGAACCTCACTGCGTGATATAAAAAATTTGAGGAAATACCTTTTTTATAATTAGCATCATCGTCGTCGTTTTTTTACTGTAGTTACTATGCCATATAAATAGGCGTCCATTCAAAAATTGTAGGTCTGATTCAACAAACATAAAATCTTCATCACTGAGGCATAATATACTTATCAAAAATTTTTTAATGAATTGAGGTTTTTGAAAATGGATGAAATGCGAACTACTAATCAAGTAGAAGAAGTTAATAAACATCTTAAGGAAATTCCCAAGGAAGTCGAAGCAAGAAGAATTGAAAATCAGCCTCAAACTGGTAAAAACGAGAAAGCCATCGAGCCATTTTAATCCGGAGAAAGACAAACCAATGGATATTGCTGACCACAAATTTCATAAACAAAAAACAGGGTGTGGAAATTTCCCGTGCCCTGTTTTTATTTATTGGATTTGTTGGTTTGCTGCAGTGATTCCCTTTTTCTTTTTCGACTAACGGGGCAGGTTAATTTAAGTACATTCCTTCACAAAGTCATAAAACTCTTGATCTTGATAATAGGGAAATTTGCTTTTATTTAGGAAGAACAAAAACAAGCTGCCCAATAATAGGCAGCCTTTCATTTTGGATTAATGATCAATTTAAAGCTACTGATCCCTTTCACCATTACAGGAACTCTATGCGGAAAGAACAAGCTCTCTTTCGTGTCTAACGTAGCAATTGTCTCCATATCTTCTTGACTTAATTTATAGTCAATGAGATTGAAGTTTTCGATTATCATTCCTTAGAACCAACTTTGGGATAACAACGATTCCTCTTTGTGTCAACCAACGTAAAATCACCTGGGCAACACTTTTTTCAAAATTTATAGGATTCTTATACTAATAGGGTAAACGTAGGGGTCTTTAGGTTCCTTTATTTTTTTCCAGTTGTTAATTTTTATAATCGGAATCTCAGTTCCATTAAAAGTAGTTGTTTCCAAAAAACCATCAGCTTCAATCCATGTATTGACTTCAATCGTTGAAGCCTCAGGCAACTTTGATATAAATCCAATAATGCCAGCATCTGCGACACAATGGGTAATCAAAAATCTCGCGATTACCAGCTGGTCTTGTTCAAGTCCTTCTTCTTTATAAACAAATCCTTTTATTTCAATTTCTTTACCTTTGTATTTACTGAGGTTCATTTGGATTTCATCATAGTAAGTCGAAAAAACATCATCATTCATTACAACGGTTGAGCTTTGTTCTAATTCCTTTGTTAACTGGTCATATTCTCCTTGTGAAAGGACTTTTGGATTACTAACACGAGATTGATCAATGAGATTTTTTTTAATCGTCGGCTCTTGCGCTTCATTAGTTTCTGGAGTCGTCTGTTGTTTTTGATTCGTTAAAACTGTTAAACCACCTTTTTTATTAGCAATGGAGGCATCGAGCACCTTTGCCGGAAGCAAGAACCCGGTGATCAAAGGAAAAACAATGACTACATAAGAGATTAGTTTTTTTGTATTAAAAGGAGAGTCTCCATGATCGTGACTGCAATTATGGTCATGATCATCATGATGACAATGGTGATGGACAATGTTTTCCTTTACTGTCCATATTCTAGTGATTTGAATGATAAACAAAATTAAGAATAATATTGAAGCAGCCTGGCTTAAACCTTCATATTTAGGATTAATAAACTTTGTGATATCACCACTAAAATGCAATTTGAAAAGTAACACTGCAAAAGAAAGTAAAATAAAAGCTCTAAAAGCTTGCAGTAAATGGAATCTCACGCATTTCCCTCCTTATAAAATGCTTTGCACAAGCAGGATTGTAATAATGATGGTTGAAATAATTAATGCCAACACACCGAAAACAAATCTCGATCGGAAAACACTAAGCATCATAAGGGTATTTTTTAGATCCATCATTGGACCAAATATTAAAAATCCTAAAATGGCTGATGTAGGGAAAATACTGCTGAAGGAAGCACCAATGAAGGCATCTGCCTCTGAACAAAGTGAAAGGACGTAAGCTAATCCCATCATCACCAATAAGGACGATACTGTACCGTTACCAGCTTCCAAGAGAGCTTTTGCCGGTAAATAAGTTTGAACAAATGCTGCTAAAAAAGCGCCCATAATTAAATATTTACCCATATCAAAAAACTCATCAATCGAATGGGTCAGCATTCCCCAAAATCTTATTAAAATAGTTTCCTTTTTAGAATGTGTATGGACGGGCGTCGTACTGATGAATGATTTTAATTGTTTCCCTTTAAAGATAAGGCTGACAATCAAAGACACAATAACTGCGATTAAAAAACCTAGTCCCATTCGCAATCCCGCTATTTTAAAATCATTTCCAAATGCCATAAATGTTGAGGCAATCACAATCGGATTAATGAGTGGACCTGTTAACATAAAGCCAATTGCAGCATGTATGGGAACTCCTTTCCCGACAAGACGGCGGACAATCGGGACTATGCCACACTCACAGGCGGGAAAGATGGCACCGATGACACAGCTCATGATAACCGCCAAGAACTTATTTTTTGGAATCCAGCGATGAATATGTTCTTCGGTCACAAATATTTGTATTGCACCCGCGATTAGAACCCCTATTAATACAAAAGGAAGTGCCTCTATTAGAATACTAAGAAAGATCGTATTGAGATTTAACAAAGATGGAGGTACATCAAATGATAGATTAAAGCTCTCACTAAAAGATAGCAGCAGCAAGGCAAATCCAATAATGACCATACCTGTAAATTCAATAATATTATTTCGTAGTATGTGATACATAGTACCCTCCAATTAAAAGATTTCTTTTAAATATATATAAGCAAAATTGCTAGATATGAATAAATCAAGCCCTATATGTAAGAGAATCCCTGACATAAAAAAGGTCAGGGATCGGTTCGTCTGGGTGTATTAGTTATTTAACGCGGCCTTGATGGTCTCTAAATTTTTACGCATGATACTAAAGTAATCATCTTTTTGCTTAATATTTTCCGCTGTTATTGCCTCAAGATTGTGAAGAGATAGAGATTGTGCTCCCAATTCTTCTTGTATAATTTTTGCGACTTTTGGTGAAACGTTCTGCTCAAAAATTATATAATGAATATTATGTTCTGATGACTCTTCAAGAATGGCTTGCAATTCTTTCTGGGTTGGTTCCTGTGTAGGAGACAAGCCTGTAATGGCAATTGTTTCAATGCCATACCGCTGTTCCCAATATCCATAGGCATCATGAGAAACTAATAATTCCTTCGTTTTTGAACTCGCTATCGTTGTTTTAAACTCTTGATCTAGCTTTTCTAGTTCGCTTTTTAGTTGATTAAAATTGCTTTCAAACTCTGAAGCGTGTTCTGGCATTAATGTACTTAAAGAGTTTTTAATGTTTTTTGCCATGTCAATGGACAGCACAGGATCTAGCCATACATGAGGATCTAGGTCACCATGGTTATGATCTTTACCTTCATGTTCCTCGGTATGTTCTTCTTCATTTTCAGCGTCACCTTCATGATGATGTTCATCAGAGGATTCGATGAGGTCAATTCCATCTCCAGCTTTTTAAAATCTGTACATCCTCTTTTTCCAAAGCTTCCGTTGCTTTTTCAGCAAATCCTTCAACCCCAACTCCTGTATAAATAAATAAATCAGAGCTGGCAAGGTTAAGCATGTTTTTTGTGGAAGGCTCGTAGGAATGGGCATCTACATTTGGAGGGTAGATACTTTTAACTTGGACAAAATCACCGCCGATTTTTTTTGTAAAATCCTCCAATGGATAAATGGTTGTATAAACTGTCAATGTTTCTTTATTGTTTTTGTCAGATTCCATACTGACAGTTTCTGTGTTTACGCAGCCAGATAAAATAAGGCTGAATATCAGAATAGAAGTGACTATTAAATGTTTCATTCTCATTGTTTAACTCCAATCTAATTTTCTCGTTAAATCGTAACCATTTCGTTTTACATTCTAAATTAAACCTATGAATTAGTAAATAAATTTATGAATCTTTTATTCTTGTAAAATTTAAACTATAAAAAGGTTCTAATATAGGAAAAGGACCATTGAAGTGTTTTTTTGAAAAAACTTGCATTTAAGAAAAAGATTGAGTAAGATGTTAATCGTAATCGTTACGATTTAAAAACATAGGATAAAAATTGAGACCAAGCATGAACTACTTTGAATGGAGGGCATAAAGATTAAGCTATAAAAGAGAAACTATATTTTATAAATCGTAATGATTTTGATTTATTAAAAGAGGTGAAAGAAATGAATAAAAAAATACCAGTTACCGTAATTAGTGGGTATTTAGGCTCAGGGAAAACAACTTTACTGAATCATGTTTTGACCAATCGCGAAAATAAAAAGATTGCCGTCATTGTAAATGACATGAGTGAAGTAAATATTGATGCCTCGATAATCAAACAAGGAGGTTTCTCAAGAACGGATGAGAAATTGGTGGAGCTTCAAAATGGATGTATCTGTTGTACATTAAGAGAGGATTTAATGATTGAAGTAGAACGGCTGGTTCAGGCAGGGGATATTGAATATATATTGATTGAATCGTCTGGAATTTCCGAGCCTGTTCCGGTTGCTCAAACCTTTACATATGTGGATGAAAACCTGGGAATTAACTTATCAGATTATTGCAGGCTAGACACCATGGTTACAGTCGTTGATGCGAATCGGTTTTGGCATGATTTTTCATCAGGTGAAAGTCTAATCGACCGAAAGCAAGAAACAGATTACTCCGATACGCGTGAAGTTGTCGATTTATTAATCGACCAAATTGAATTTGCCAATTTGTTAATCGTAAATAAAATCGATTTAGTTGATAAAAAGAGTGTGCTCGAACTAAAAGCGGTCCTGGAAAAGCTCAATCCAGGCGCAAAAATAATTGAAAGTGCCCAAGGTCAAGTGGCATTAGCTGAAATTATGGATACCAAATTATTTGATTTCGAACAGGCAAGTCAAGGGGCAGGTTGGATTAAGGAATTAACGGAACAACATACTCCAGAAACAGAGGAATATAGGATTTCATCCTTTGTCTATCGCAGGAAAAAACCATTTCATCCAGAAAGATGGATGAAATGGTTAGAGGAATGTCCAGTAGAAATCGTTCGAGCAAAAGGATTCTTTTGGCTGTCAACCCGAAATGATATGACAGGTTTGTTGTCACAAGCTGGACCCTCAATCATGCTTCAGGGAGCTGGTGAATGGCTAGCGTGTTATCCTGAACTGGAAAGAAATCAAATCCTAAATGAAGAACCAGACCTATTGGACAATTGGGATGAAGAATTCGGCGACCGAATAACTGAACTCGTTCTAATCGGTATTGATATGAATCGAGAGCAAATTGAGGCTTCATTAGATAAATGTTTATTAACAGATGATGAAATGAAAATGGACTGGAAAACATTTAATGATCCACTTCCAGCGTTTACAGTCTTACCATAAAGAAAACTATACTAGGAGGAAACAATATGAGAGTAAAAATCACGTTAGCATGTACAGAAACAGGAGACCGGAATTATATTACCACAAAAAACAAACGAAACAATCCAGATCGTATTGAGTTAATGAAATACTCACCAAGGTTAAAAAGACGTACATTACACCGAGAAACAAAATAATCTCTCACAATTTAGTGGATTTCAATGACATTCAACGAGGATACCAATGCACTGGCAACGGTACTCGAATCCGGAGATGCAGAGATTGTTAACCGCCCTATTACGAAGGGTGATAAATATGATGACTTTCCTATGAATATTTTATTTCTATTCATAGTCTTTTAACATTAATATTCATTAATTCATTGGCTAGTAATTATCCACGTACATATTCTGTTTAATTCATATTTGGATTCTTATTTACTAAAACTGAAATTCTTAGAGGAACCAAATCCCGGGACGGTTGCCTTTCTCTTAACAGAGTAACCGCAAAAGATATTTTATTAACTATCAAAGGAAAAGGGGAGTTTATAGTTATGAAAAAAGACCTTATAAAATCAATGGTTACGTTTTCCTTATTAGGTACAATGCTGGCAGGGTGTCAAGAAAAAGTAGAGATACCTGTTGAAAAAACATCTGTTTCGGAATCCACTGAAACTCCCGAGCATTCCCATAATCACAGCCATGTCCATAGTCACGATGATGAAAAAAAGCAAGAGATATATTCAGGGATATTTCAAGATGACGAAGTTGAAGATAGAGAATTATCAGATTGGGAAGGAGATTGGAAATCGGTCTATCCATACTTAATAGATGGAACTTTAGATGAGGTCTTACAGAAAAAAGTAGAAACAAACAACGATAAAACCTTTGAAGAGTACAAAGAATATTATAAAGTCGGGTATGAAACCGACGTTAAACGAATCGTTATAAAAGATAATACGATCACATTTTATAAAAATGGAGAAGGAAAAACAGGAGAATATAGGTATCATGGTCACGAAATTTTAACTTATGAATCTGGAAATAGAGGAGTTAGATATTTATTTGATTTAGTTGGAGAATTAAATGGAGTGCCAAAACATGTCCAATTCAGTGATCATAGTATTTATCCAACAAAATCAGAACATTACCATATTTATTTTGGCGATGAAGAGCATGACACTCTTTTAAATGAATTAGATAATTGGGCAACTTATTATCCTGCTAATTTAAGTGGGAAAGAAATCGTAGAAGAAATGAATGCACATTAACTCTGCAGAACAGATCTTTTACACTTGCCCTTTTAATCGAATAAAAAAGGACAAGAGTCACTTTAAAGTGTACCCGTTGTAAAGGACTTATTAAAAAGGTTATCAGACGTGGAGAAGATGATTTTTGTATTCAACAGGGGTCATCTTCTTTTAATTCCTTTGATATCTGAAATTGTTATAATAATTCATTTATTCCCAATATTATAAGTGGAATCTTTTTTGTGTTAATTAACAAAAGAGTTTGTGAAGTAATGTACTTAAAGTAAAGGGTGCGATTATTTAATAAGACAATCGTTCTTTTGCTATCAACCTGAAAATACCAATAAATCTGAAACCGTTAAAATCAGAAATATATCAAGAAGAAATATAATCCTTATTGCGTTAACCGGGGGCTTTACTTGAAGAAGCCAAAAGGACCTAAATGGTCCTTTGGTAATAAAATACGAATTTCATTTATTGTATTGGAAATACTATCTGTCGAGGTGAAATAAATGAGCAGATTTAAAGTTGTGTTTGAGAATACAATCCAAAGTGGTGGGTTTTCATTGGAGCAGTATTTGATAACATTACATCAAGAAAAAGATATGTTGGATTCATTTGATGGTCATGATGATTACGAGTTGGACATGAGGTTATTTGAAGGGGAGATTCAGAAAGTTAACCGATTGTTGGAGAGCTAAGGCTCTCTTTTTTTATTTATAAAATAAAGATTTTATTTTCTTCTTCAACTAACGGAGCAGGTTAGCTCAATAAGAAATATTATTTTTTTCTTCTGCAACATCTAAGGTTTATAAATTTTAGAATGGTAAGCCGATTCAACAGGGTAAAGGATGAATTTTTTAATTACTTGGGGGGGTTATGGCAAATTTTTGGAGAATGAATAATCCGACTTATCATAGTGATCGTCAAGAAGAAAGCATTAATGGATATGCAGAGCATCCATACGGTTTACCTGGAGTAGAGTGCACAGGCTGCGGGAAACTTGGGCTACCACGAAGATTATCCATTATGGGATGCCTGCGAATCTAGAGAATATTCCCAATTTAAATAAAAATGAAACGGTATCCGATAAAAGGCAGTTTGAACTTTCAAACTTTAATTCTTAATCAAATCGAAGATTCTGATGGTGATGTACTTTTACCTGGAACAGACTTTCAACCAGTCTATCTAGATATCGACAATGAACCAAAAGTAGATTTTTTATGGAGTTGCCCAGGAAGTGTTTTAATTTCAGAAAGAATTCAAGAGCTTTTTATTAAAAATGAAATAAAGGGTGTAAAATTTTCTCCTGTAATCAAGTGAAAAGTGGGAAATAAAGTTATTAAATATCCTTTTAAGGTTTCTGAAAATGATAGTAATTATAGTGAATTAATAATTACAGCAAATTCAAAACGTCCACCAGGTGCTAAGACCATTTCACTTTGTCAGATTTGTGGAAGAGAGGAAATTGATAATGATGCTAGGCAATTAATTATGCTTCCTGATATGTGGGGCGGAGCGGACATTTTTTTCCTTAACACTACTCTTTGGATCATCGTAACCGATAGAGTAAAGAGTCTAATTGAAGGTATAGATGCATCAAATGTACAATTTGAAAAAGTATAGTTCCTTATTCAGCTAACGGGTGCAATAGTTAAACAAGGGTTGCGGCAGCGATCCTTTTTCTTATTGAGTTAGAGAAGCAGGATAATTGAATAAGATAAAGCCATTTAATTTTTTAATGAAAGGAATAAGTAATGATCTCAAATTTTTTATTGGATTTACTTTTTTTGTGGTGATTATAATTTATGTTTTTGTCCGAGGGAAAAAATTAGAAAAGATATTAGTCGTCTGTTCTATCGCATTTTTTATGGTTAATTTATTAGCAAATGGGTTCTATATTTCGAATATATCAGGATATTTGTATTCAATTGTTTCAAGTATTGCTATAACAATTATTTTTATAAATACAATTAAAAGGAAAGAGTATGTATGGAGCGTTGTATCCTTCTTATTAATACTGTTCTTTTTTATTAACCTCATAACAATATTATTTGTCTTGTTTTAAAATATTAAGTAGCAACATCAACCCATATTTATTATTGACCTATCAGGTACTATTGTAAACAAAGAGGAGATCTTAATTGATGAGGTATTTTGATTACTTAACATCCAATAAGAATGAATTCGTCACACAAATAGAACATCTATTTACAAAGTATAAAGTTCAACCAGTTGGAAGCGGGTACATTGATTGTATAGTTATGAAAAATAATTTAGAAGAGTTTATTAAAGAATTAACAGCTTTAGGAATACTTATTTCTGATGTATCTTGGTGGTGTTATGTTAATCCAAATAATGAAACAACTGAATGCCCACACGGAATGGGAGGTCCAAAATCGACATATTATGAAGGTTGGTTTAGTGAATTGCAAAATGACTTTTTTGAAGCAGATAGTGAAAAAGTAAATTCAATTTTAAATTCATATGATAAACAATCGATAAACGCTTTAAACATACAAACAATAGATGGGATAAAAAATATGCTTAACAAACCCTTCAAATATACTCCAACCGATTACATACAATGTAATAAATGTGTAATGCCTGGAGTATGGTTGCTTGTTCCTGAGGATTGGGAGCGTAATTAAATATACTTAAGATAAAACAGATTTATTGAACCAATGGGTGCAAGAGTTGAAGATCCAAGCTGCTATCGTAGGCGGCTTATCTTATTGTGCTAACGAAGCAGGTTAGTGAAAAAAGAAAAAACGCTTAATTCGTTATTGCCCCCTATTATTCGCTTGAGAATTAACAGACATAAATCTAAAAAAAAGAGGGAAACCCCTCTATGTTATCTTGTAAGTTGAAAAATGAATTGTCCTTTAAACTTCCGTTGGTCACTATTTTTATGTTTCCAGGTTACAGATACCATTAATGCAGTTGCCTTAGTATCTAAAGGAAAATTGGAATGATGAAATGATTGTTCTAAAGGCTTGCCTTCGTCGTATTCGACAGTAAACAGTTCATAAAATGTTGACGCAGACTTAGGTAAGTTTTTATATCCCTCAACCCTGACTAATTCAATATTTTCGTCACCAATATTTTTAATGTCTAGGTTGTATACATGCTACAGCGCTGGTCTTATAGACTTGTTAAGCTTTTTGTCACTATGGTCTGGCTTTCCAACTGTTACTTTCCATTGTTTTGTTTCTAGTGTCCTAGGCAAGTTTTCCAATGCGTTAGCTTCTGAGTCCTTTGGCATCATCATTGTAGATACTATAGTAAATAAAAGAAATAATGCTATTTTTTTCACTATATCACATCCTTTTTTTAAGATTAGTTTGGTATTTGTTTAACCTATTCATTCAAACAAAAAAGTAATGAATAAAACGATAATTGTGTAATCCCTTGTTTAACCAACGGGTGCTTGAATTCAAAAGGGTTGAATTAAGTTAATGGAAAAGCAATCAAAGACAGCGGATGCATAATTATTTAATTTATTGAATAAAAATTAATTATATGTTAATATAATAATAGTTTAAATTCTTCTGAGTTTAGACCTCCTAAAATGGACTTAGCCTAGACCACTAAGTTCAACATTGACCTTTGATTTTATAGATCAAAGGTATTTTTTTTTTATTTTCTTTTGGATATTTTTGTAAAATGTCACTCATTCTACATAATTCTTGATTTAAATTGAACGTAGTTTTGTGAAATTATGTACTTAAACTAAACCAGCTAATAGTTTGTCAATATTTTCCATAAAAAACTTTAAATATCTCATGTTATACTAAAAAAGTGCATGCCAAATAACCTTCCGTTAGTCTGATTTTGGAA
>NZ_VEED01000037.1 GCF_007678255.1 Bacillus sp. X1(2014)
AAGCGGAAGCATCAGGCAGGAATTATATAGGAAGTTTTTTTAGAATAAATAAGCAACGCATCTCACGATAGCGTTGCCTTATTTCACTCTTGCACCCGTTACTTTAAGTGTACTTTTTCACAATCTCTACGCTAATAAAAAAATGCAATGCCTTTTAAAAGCATCGCACCCAGTTGCTGAATGAGTCGATTCTAATTATTTCACAAACTTTTGTTACTCTAAATTGAGCAAGTCCTTTTTCATAATTGGGGTACCGCCAACATAACGCGGAAAACGTACGCTAAGGAATATTTGTCGATCATCCACCTGTTCGAAGAAAATAAAGTCTTAGACTGGAGTTGTTGATTTGACGCTCACTCTTTTACTCCATGAACGAGCGTTCGTTCGAGGCATCGTATTTTAGAATGTCCATTCTCATCCTGTTTCCCCACTTTTTTAAAAACGGCACCGACTCATGTCTTTCAACATGGGCCGTCAGCGATTCTTGATCTTGCCATCGCTGGACAGTCAGCATGCGTCCGGCGTGCGCATCTTCCAAAGTAAAGGCATAAAAGAGGCATCCATTTTCAGCTCTCGTGCTGGAAACGACGGCCTGAACGTCTGTAGTAAACTCATTCACATCAGACGGATTTACGTGAACGTAACCCATGAGTATAATCATTGTTGTTCATCCTTTTTTTTCTGAATTTAATTAGCAAATTTTTTCAAAGTCATTCGCGATCCTCGCTAGTGGAACACCGCAAAGTTTTGCGACGTTCCACTAGGAGTGCGATAATCATTCGAGCTGTCATCCTTACATAACCATAAGCACGATCTTGCCTTGAATGTGCCCACGGGCGGCTCGTTCGTGCGCCCTGCGAGCATCGGCAAGTGGAAACGTGCTGTCGATGGCGACGCGAACCGTCCCGGCATCGAGCAAGCGCCCTAATTCCGCTAGCTGCGGGCCGTTTGAGCGTACTTGGGTCATCGATACCGTGACGCCCAGCTTTGCGGCCTCCTCGGCGTCGGAGAAGCCTATGAACACTGGGAACAAAGCGCCGCCACGCTTGAGCGTACGCAAGAAACGACCGGTTGTTGGACCGCCAAGGGTATCGAGGACGAGATCAACGTCATGGGCGATGTCTTCGGGAGGGCTCTTGGTGTAGTCGATGAATTCGTCTGCACCGAGTTCTCGCAGGAACGACTCATGCTTGCCCGATGCCACCGCGATGACATGCGCACCCTTCCATTTAGCCAGTTGCACCGCTAAGTGCCCCACGCCGCCCGCGGCACCATTGACGAGTACCGTCTTGCCGTTGAGCGGCAGCGGGCGATGCGACTCCGGTTGAAACGGATTCGCTTCATTGTGCCCCAACTCGATCAGGAACTGCCATCCGGTGAGACCTGCCATCGGTGCACCTGCGGCGTGCACGTGATCGATGCCAGCCGGTTTGAGTGCAAGATCCGACGCTGGCGCGGCGACGTACTCGGCATAAGCAGCGCTCTCCCCCATGCTAGGAAAGCGAACCATGCCGAAAACTTCATCGCCGATTGAGAAGCCTTGCACATCCGTGGCTACCGCCTCGACGACGCCCGACATGTCCGACCCCAGAATGAAGGGAAAGGACACCGCCGGTTGCCATTCAGGAGGAAGATCCTTATACCCCTCGCGCAGGTACCAGTCGGGGGGGTTGATACCAACCGCGTGAACACGGACAAGCACCTCACCCGGTTTCAGTTCGGGAAGCGGGGCCTCCTCGTAACGCAGTACCTCAGGGCCGCCGAATTTGTGCAGCCGAATCGCCTTCATTGTGTTTGTAGACATCGCTTTCTCCTTTCACACAAATGTGTTATCCTTATTTAGAGCAGTGCTCCACTTAAAGGGAACACTGTTCCGCTTATTATTATACGGAGCACCGCTCCGATTGTCAAGGAGGAATCAGATGCGAGCCGATGCGAAGAAAAACTATGAGCACATACTCGCAGTCGCGAGCGTCGTTATAACCGAGCACGGCGTCGATGCATCGCTGCGCGATATCGCTCGCCGAGCTGGTGTCGGGCTCGGCACACTGTATCGTCATTTCCCGACGAGAGAGGCGCTGCTCGAAGCTTTGCTCCGCGCAAGCTTCGACGAGTTTACGACAAAGGCACGTGAGCTCGAAACTGCGAGTTTACCCGATGATGCACTCGTGTCGTGGCTACGCGACGTCGTTGCATTCACGGGCAACTATCAAGGTGTTGTGGACACGATGATGGCAGCCAAGGAGGACCCGGAGTCCGCACTCCACGCTTCATGCGTCACGATGCGCACGGCAGGCACGCGACTTCTCGCTCGCGCTCAGGCTGAGGGTCTGGCACGTACCGACATGGATGGTGATGACCTGTTCTCGCTAGCTGCTGCGCTTGCGTGGCTCAGTAACCAACCCTCGTCCGCGTCACGAGCTGAGCATCTCTTCAGTATTATCGCGAGCGCGATCTTGACGAATGAAGCGAGAAGAAGGATATAAGGTTCTTTCTATTTGGTGGGACTAAAAAAGGGATAGCATAGACTATCCCTTAATTCATTCTTAAATCAACATTAAACTTTAACATAGCTTTTATTAAATAAAGGATTAATCCTTTGTTAAACAATCGCACCCAGTTTGTTTAAGTAGATTTATTCACAAACTTCGTTTTTTTTATCAAAATTAACGGGCTTCTCTTTGAAGTGTAAGTATAAAAATCATAAATACGCATATGAATTCTTTTCAAATCTCACAGTGAAAATCACAGTAAAAAAACGCTGTTATAAAATGATCAACAACGTTTTTTTTGTTGGATTTCTCTATTTTAAAACTGTTTCGCCTGGGGTAAATGCTTCATATTGATTATATTTCGTTGTTATTGATGAAATAAACCAATACTCTTTAAATGGTTCTAGATTTTTTTCCACAGTTATAATTTTCTGCCCACCACCAAAATCTCCATATGATGCCCATAAATTGTATTTAACGGTATACCGCATTTTGGATTCGCTAAGCTTTTCTACTTTGGTAAAACGAAAGTTACTAACCGAAGGGCTTGACTGACCTGTCACCCAGCGAGTTTGCTCAAATTTCTTCCTTGATTGTTTTTGAAGCGAAGGGGACAACATCGCATACTGGACAGCACCGCTTGGATTATTCACGCCTAATATCCACAATTCAACGGCTTGTTTCGGTTCTCCTATGTGCAAACCAGTCATAAAAGACAGTAACTGGCTTTCTAAAAGATTGAGTTGTTTTGGAGCTGCTAGTGCGGTGGTGTTATTAAATAGCATTAATGAAAATAAAAGTATAATAAATCGCAATAAATTCACAATACCATCACCTTAAATTAAAATTAGGTGTATTTTTCCCAAAGTTAATCTCAGCTATCCTTCTCCACAATCCTGCCCCGTTTGTTCAATAAGAAGTTCAATAAAAAGTGCGTTAATCCTAATTGGATCAACGCACCCGTTATATACGTTTAGCGTGACGCTTTTTGCGGTTGGCACACGTCACATTTACGTTGGTTATTATTTTTAAATTTCGTAAATGTTTTTTCAAAGTTGCTACCACATGCACATTTAAACAGTAACTTTTGAGAAAAACCGTGATATTCCGTCGTTAGCAACTTACTTTCCGAATTGTTCTCAACAAATTCTTTAATTTTACCAATCGTCCATCGTTTATTCATTCTCTTACACCCCCATATTTTATCGCTAGTCGGAGGCTTTTCTTGGCATCCGTTCAATTATGAGTAAAAGTCGTAATTATCCTAAGTTCCTCATTATAACATGAGCAGTTACACAATTAAACAAATGGAAGGTATCTTATTAAACTGCCCCGTTACTTCAAAAAGAAAAGCATTACCGTTGTTCCAGTAATGCACCCAGTTAGCTCAAGAAGAAAATCATTATTTTTTGGAAAAAACCTTTTTAAAAATTACAGAAGCAATAATTAATGCAATAAAACCAAGTAATAATTTAACTATTTGCGTCATTATCCAACTATCCAATATATTTAAATCTTTAGTTAATATCATAACAACAAACATAACAAGAAAACCGAAAATATAGTCCTTATTCAAAATTTGCCCACTTCAAAAATCAATTTCCTTTTTCTTTGTTATCACCCTTGTTGAACTAACAATCATTATGTCAAAAAACAACAGGAACACTCTATGGTCCACATCTTACTCTCAAGCCCCCGTTAGTTGAAGAACCATTATTTTTTACTATAATCCTAAAACCTTAACAATTATAATGAGGAACAATAAAATGATATTTAGCCAAACGAAAAATTTAATGATAACTTCAGCCCAAAACTTCCTTCGTAGTCCAAAATAAAGAATAACACAAAAAAATAGGAGGCTATAAACTTCCCTTTTAATTCCCAAATCATCGAAATCAATGAATGTATTTATTAAAACAGAGATAACAAATAAAAAAATGTATGTCTTAAACTTTTTTTCTTTTCTCACGGACTCATCTTTAAATTCATACATTTTTCTTACCTCAACTTTTCTTCCTTTTCCTTAAGTTTAACAAATATGGTTCTTAAACTAAACTGCTTCGTTAGTGCAATAAAAAAAGGATCGCCGCAGCCATCCCCATCATAAATTCAAGCACCCGTTAGCTTAAGTACATTTGTTCACAATCTTATCTTTAGAATATTATTTTACTTTGTTCGTCATTAAAATATCTCTTATCTGGTCAACACTACGAACAATATGAGTAGGATTAGATTGACTTATTTCTTCAAAAGAACCGTATCCATAAGTTACTCCAATTGAATCAATACCAACGTTTTTTGCACCAATAATATCGTGCTTACGATCTCCCACCATAAGAAAGTTATCAAGCATATAATCTTTATACTTTTCAAGTATGTATTGGATAATTTCAGTTTTTGATGTTCTCGTACCATCAAGATTACTTCCAACAACGAGATCAAAATAATGATCAATATTAAAATATTTAAGAATTTGTTCTGAGAATACCGTAGGTTTGGAGGTTGCTACGATTAAGGTATATTCTTGTTCTTTTAATGATTTTAAAAGTGGTGGTATATTGAGATATAATTCATTTTCGAACATACCCTTTTGCTTAAATCGTTCTCTATAAAAATCTATTGCTTTTTGTGATTTTTCCTCACTAAAACCGTAATATTCAGCAAAGGAAACTTGAAGCGGTGGTCCAATAAAACATTCAAGTTTATCAAGATTTGGTTCAATAATGTCCAATTTCTCTAAAGCATATTGAACTGATTTAGTTATTCCTACTTTCGGATCAGATAGCGTGCCGTCTAGATCAAATAAAATTATTTTATATTCGTCCATAAAAAATCCCCTCCAATATCATAAAAAGCCAACCCAATTTTAACATATAAAAGTTTTAAATATTTAAAATAAATCAACGAATAATTAAACTAACCTGCCACTTTAGCACAACAAGAAAAGGGGATCGCCGAAGCAGCCCCTTCTTTAACTCTTGCACTCGTTAGCATAAGTACAATACCCAACAATCTATTTGAGTTCATTCCAAGTTATTATTTCAACATTGCCAATTTCGACTTCTCCGAGACTTAATAAATGTGGGACGTAGTGAAACAATCCGAATCTATTGCCTTTTCTGCTTTCATTTTTGTAATATACAGATGTAACTGATGGCAATCCTGTAAGTTCTTTATATTCATCAATATCCACTATTTCGATTTGACCTTCCTCAATAGGTTCCGCTGGACCTTTATATTTCTCTTTGGAGTAAAGGTAGATAGCATTCTTATTGTTTTTCAGTTTTTCAATAGGAATTTTGAAAAAGGGTTGCTTTTCTCTAGTCTTAATTTCTAAAGCTGTGATAGCTTGGTAAACGTAATGAGGATGTAACGGTAGAAAATGTAAAACATCATTCCATAAACAATTTAGTTTTGGAACTTGTTTTTTGAGCAGTTTGGGTCTCTCAGGATGGTCAAAATACTTTTTAGTATATTTTTCATATAGTTGAGGATAAGGATTCTTCAAAGAATTTAAGGGTATCAATTTTTCCCCTTCCAACTCATTCGGTACCATATGATATACATATTGTTGCATAAACAACACCTCCGATTCTAACCAAATTATAGATTCACCCTTCATTTTCCTGCCAACCTTATTGCACTAAACTGCTCCGTTAGTTCAACAAGAAAAAATGACCGCCTTAGCGATCATCAACTTAAGCTAAAGCATCCGTTAGTTTAAGTACAGTACAATCCTTCACAATCCAACAGAAATAAATAAAAAGGTTACTTAAAAGTTATTAGAATAAGGACTCTTTAGAAGTAACCCTGAATTAGATAACTACTCTAAAATCGATAATTTTAATGACTCCAGATTTTTTTTCATAACATCTAAATATTCTAAGCCCTTTTCTTGCTCTTTCTGCGTTAATCCCTCTAATGGATTTAATACTTCCGTTTTAGCACCTATTTCTTTTGCTAACGTTTCCGCCACTTTTGAAGATGTCATCTCCTCAAAATAAATAACTTTGGTATTTTTCTTCTTTGTCAGCTCTGTTAATTCAGTTAATTTTCCTAATGTTGGTTCGACATCGGGTGATAATCCTGCGATAGGAATTTGAGTCAATCCATATTGTTTTGCCAAGTATCCAAATGCAGCATGTTGTGTAACAAATTCTTTCTTCTTGGCTTTATCGATAGTCTCTTTATATAAGTGGTCCAAATCAGCTAGCTTTGCATTTAAAGCCTCTGCATTTTTTTGAAACTGGTCTTTATTTTTGGGATCTGCCTGTTCTAAAGCCTTAGCAATAGTGTTTACTTCTAGCTGAGCTAGAGCTGGAGAAAGCCAGACATGAGGATCTTTAGAAGATGTATGTTCCGAATGACCATGTTCCTCCTCTTCCTCTGATTCGAGTGCATCCATCAATTTAATCCCACTAGCAGCCTCAACAACCTTTAAATTGGAATCATTAATACTTTTCAATACTTTTTCAGTCCAAAGCTCAAAGTATTGGCTATTGTAAATAAAAACATCGGCGTTTTGAATTTTCATCATATCCTTTGCTGTCGGTTCCCAATCATGTGGCTCTGCACCATTTGGAATTAATAGTTCCACGTTTGCTGAACTGCCAGCCACCTCTTTTGTAAAATAGTACATCGGATAAAAAGTAGTGACAATTTGCAGTTTTTTAGATTCTTCACTTGTTTTTTCATTTTTCGTTGACGCTGTGTTAGAGCAACCACTTACCATTAATAGAAAAATAATTACTGGGATTAAAATTTTTTTCACTACATTAACCTCCAAAGTTATGTTTAATTAGGAATTATTACGATTTAAAATGAATAATTATTTTGTATTATTGAAGATTATTAGCGATGTGTAAATCGTAATTATTACGAATTAAATCTTATAACGATAATTAATTTATGTCAATCATCAAATTTTAATGAAAGGAACTAAGTATAAGTGCATATCAATATGATAGGGTTGATAGATTTGAGGAGGTAGATTGTAATGACCTTTATAAATAAGCTCTTTAAAGAAAGTATCGTTTTTCTATTATTTTGTTTATTCCTTTTTCTATTTCTTTTTGCGGAGGAATTAAAAAACATTTCTTTTTTTACTAGAATCCCTAGTACGTTTTTTAATGTAAATACCATTTTTCTTAGTATTATTTTAGAAGCAATTCCATTTATTTTACTGGGCGTATTTGTATCAGCTATTATCCAATCATTTGTTTCCGAAAATGTAATCCGAAGGGTTGTGCCCCGTAATGCCTATTTAGCCCTTATACCCGCTGCTTTACTTGGAATAATCTTTCCTATATGTGAGTGTGCCATCGTTCCTGTCGTTCGCAGGTTAATAAAAAAAGGCATGCCTTCACATGTAGGGGTTGTATTTATGCTTAGTGCTCCAATCTTAAACCCTGTCGTTTATGCGTCTACTTATTTTGCATTTAAAAGCACACCTTATGTAGCCAATGCAAGGATGTTTGTAGGATTTATAAGTTCCATTATTATTGGATTAATCATTTACAGACGTTTTAAAGGTGAAAATATTCTTAAAGTGCAGAAGGAAGACCATCACCATCACCACCACAACCACCAAAGAGGAAATAAACTATTAGAAACACTTTATCATGCAAGTGATGAATTATTTGATACAGGGAAGTATTTATTCATAGGTGCATTTCTTGCCAGTTTATTTCAAGCTTTCTTAGACCGAAATGTTCTCTTATCAATAGGGACAAGCACAACCTTTGCACCAATGGCTATGATGGGACTAGGATACGTCCTTTCTGTATGCTCTTCAGCAGATGCCTTTGTAGCCTCATCTTTTGGTTCCACTTTTACTGAAGGTTCCATCCTTGCATTTCTAGTCTTCGGTCCTATGATTGATATAAAAAACACCTTAATGTTATTCGGTTTTTTTAAGAAAAAATTTGTCCTATATCTACTAATGGTAACTCCTCTTGTCGTCTATTTTTCCGTATATATTTTTCAGCTAATTTTTTTATAAACGGGGTGTCCAATAATGAGAACTAATAAAGTCCAAGATTTTTCTTTTCATCATCTTATCAGGGGAATCATTTTGATTGGATTTATGCTACTGTTATTTAAATTACTTCTAACGAATAATATATCTCTTTTAATCGCACCAAAAATGATTCGGTTTATTTACTTTACTCTCTTTATATGCCTTATTCTTGGAGTTCTTTTGATTTTTAGAGGAACTTCAGGGAAGAATCATTCTTATCATTGTGATTGTGACGGGGATCATAACTATCCTTCCTCTTTCGGGAAAAGTGTCTTTCTTTATTTATTGTTTATTATTCCTATAACCACAGGATTTCTTTTCTCGAACAATGTTCTAGGCAGCTCTGTTGCAATGAATAGAACAATTAAATTAGGAGCTAGTTCTCAACCGTCTAAACAAAATATAACCTTAAATAACAGTCCAAAATTACCATCATCATCTAATACCAATAAAACTAATACTTCAACTAACACACAAAATGTACTTGATAATCAACCTGAGCCTTTAACTCAAAAAGATTATGATGCGTTGAAGAATAAAATATTAAAGGCTAGTATCATTAATATAGACGATAACCAATATGTAAACATAATGAACATTATTCAAGATAATCTAAATGTGATGATTGGAAAAACCGTGACTACAAAAGGATTTGTATATCGAGAAAAAGAATTTATGCAAAACCAGATTATTGTTGCTCGATTTGGAATCACATGTTGTGTTGCCGATGCCTCAGTATATGGAATGATGGCAAAAGGAGAGGTAGCTGCCTTGTCGAAGGATAAATGGGTTCAAGTAACAGGAAAAATTGAGCAAACCCAATTCAATGGGGAGACAATTCCCGTTATAAAAATTGACCAACTTTCAAAAATTACTGCTCCGCAGCAACCCTATGTGTTTGATTCAGGCATCAAAATTGAATAGTCCATTGCATAATAAATTAAACCGCCTCTTTTGTCCCATATATTTTTGGATATTTGGCATTTCAGCAGATACTGCTATTGTAGACGCATTATCCTATTGTCTTGCTAATAAGGTTTCAAAAACACGGTTAGTAATTGAGGATTAATGAATAATAAAAAAAGCCGATTTTCTTAATTGAGAAAATCGGTTTTCTATAACTTTGTGAATAAATGTACTTAAAGTAACCTGCCCCGTTAGCACAACAAGCAAAAAAGACCGCCACAGCAATCCACATCTTGAACTCTTGCACCCTATAGTTTAAGTGAAAATCTTCACAATCTTTTGTGTAGGAGCATATAAAAAAGACGCCTTCTTACTAAAAAAAAACGCCCTTTAATGGAATAACTTAAATATAGTCTTAGACCTAAAATCATTTAATTCTTGTTGAACTCCCCGTATGTTTAAGTACACTTCTTTGCAAACTCGCTGGCAATTATGTTTTTTCCTAACAAAAGCCACCAGTATGTCAGCAGCCTTGTAACAACCAGCACTTAACCTAAATCAATATGTTCAATATTCCGAACAGCTAACACAACAATACCTAAAGCAATTAATGCCAATGCAAGTGGAATATAAATAATACTGGCTAATGAGAAACCCGCTCCTGTCGACGACGTTACCATAACAATTAATAATGAGGAAATGATCGTTGCCTGTGTTGAGAACCTTCTCATACCAAAATATATTGGTACAAGTGCCGCTCCTGCAGTGGCAAGATTAAACATCAACTGATTTAATATCCCCGCAAAATAATCAGTAACCGTTAAACTCATTGAAGACGTTAAATGAAAGATTTGGTTCATACCGATAAAACCAGTAATCACGAACAGATTAGAGATTAACATCGTAACTAAAGTTAAAGTGAAAATAAGAATTAATTTTGCGCTCAGGATCTTTTTTCGGTTAACTGGATAGGAAAACATCACCAGATGTGTTCGATTTTTAAATTCATCAATAATTACTTTTGAAATAAGTACAGCGGCAAAAACAATAATAACGCCCCTTACCATTGCTCCACTGATCATAAAAAAATCAGTAAAGCTTTTGAATGTTTGCTTACCTTCAATCTTTTCAACTGCGGAAATCATGCATAATAGGCCAAGGGTAATAAAATTAGCAAGAATAATTCCCTTGATAAACCAACCTAATTTATTCTTTTTAAGCTCAAGTTTTATTAAATATAACAAAGTGTCCCCTCCTTGCTCTTTATCCATTATCCTTTTGAAAAATCATTTCTAAATGCAACAATTACACTACGGACTTATCTAACTCAACTTGTTTAATGAAATACTCTTCTAATGTTGTCCGATTTTTATTCATAAACTCAATATTGATATCTTCCAAAATTAATGTCTTAGAAATAGTCGATTGAGGCACTTCTGTTGCATAGATTCGAATGACTTGGTCATCAATCACCTTAAAGTTATTTATACCTAGTTTATCATTCAGCACCACGGCTGCTTTTCTCTGATTACTTGTCCCTAACTCAATATATTCTGTAGTTCTCTCCTTTATCGTAGCTATTGACGCCTCTTCAATCAGTTTGCCGCCTTTAATGATACCGATTGTGTCTGCAATCTGCTCAATTTCACCTATAATGTGACTGGAAATTAAAAGTGTCATACCGTATTCTTGATTAAGCATTTTAAATAACTTTCTCATAGCCTGAATCCCAGATGGATCCAGTCCATTAATGGGCTCATCTAGAATCAAGAATTCCGGCTTTGTGATGATCGCTCTGGCGACACAAAGACGCTGTCTCATCCCTAGTGAAAAGTCTTTTGACAGCTTATTCTCAACATTTTCAAGACCCACCTGATCCAAAGCATCACGAATCGCCTGCCTGTTATGGTATCCCATATAAGCACAATGCAGTTCTAAATTTTCAAGGGCAGTCATTTTCTCATAAAAAATGGGGTATTCGATCATACTGCCTATTCTCTTCAAGTAATCGAAAGAATCATGTTTGAGGGGCTTTCCGAAGATTATGATCTCACCATGTGAAGGCTTAATCATATTGGTTAGCATCTTCATAATTGTTGACTTACCTGCACCATTCGGTCCAAGAAATCCGTAAATCTCACCTTTTCTAATATTCATCGTTACATTGGACACAACGTCATGCCCGTGGAAAGTTTTTGTTAAATTTCTTGTCTGTACAACATAGTCCATGATGACCCTCCCTTGTTTTCTAACTGGTTTCAGTCTAGCAAGTGACCCTTGCTTTTTTCTGTCTTAATTCTTACAAAAATCTTAAGAAAACAGTGAGCTACTTTTTGAGACGTTTCAATGAAAATGTAAATGATGTTTTTTCAAATGGTATGGATTGTATTGAAATGTCCCCTTGCATTTCTTCAACGAGTCTTTTTGTAATTGTTAAACCTAGACCACTGCCCTGGAAGGCTTTATTTCTCGATTCTTCAAGCGTGAACAAACGTTCAAATACATGGTCCTGCTCGGTTTCATTAATTCCTTTTCCTTTATCGAAAACTTCGACATAGACCCTTGTCTCATCATAAAAAACCTTTAAACCAATCATCTTGCCATCAGCACCATAGCGAAGACCGTTTGAAATCAGGTTATTTAAAACACGGTTTAATGCTTCTTCATTACCGAGAGCAAAAACGGGCTTTTCTGGTATCTCAATGACTACTTCTAATCCTTTAATTTGGATCCATTCATAAAACAATAGAATATTATTTTTACAGACCTCAGTTAAATTAACTTTTTCAAGTGGAATATCTTTATCACCGGATTCTAACTTAGCCAAGTCAAAAAATGTATTCATTAACGTAATAAGTTCTAATGTTTTACTATGTACTTGTTGCAGCAAACGCACTCTTTCTTGTTCATTAATTTGAGGTTGGTTCTGAAGCATTTCAATATAGCCTGCGATTACTGTAAGCGGCGTTTTAAGACCATGAGAGACATTAGCCAACATCCGTTTCATCGAGGCTTTCGTTTTTTTATACTGACGTACATTTTCTTGATAATCATCAACAACTTGATTTAACATATTTAGTATTTCAATGAGTTGCATATCATCTGTAGCGATGTGAATTCTCTCACTTAATTGTGAGGCTTTCATCTGTTCAAGTTTATTAGTTATATAGACAAGATTCGTGTTTCTTCCCTTTTTTGATTGATACTGATAGATTATACAAATAAGAAGGGCAATTATGACAAAGTTTAATATAGTAATCACTTAAAATTCTCCCAGCTTGTACCCGATCCCCCATATTGTTTTGATATAAGATGGTTTCGATGGGGTATCCTCGATTTTTTCTCTCAGTCGGCTGATGTGTACGTTAATAATATTTTCATCACCAAAATAATCGTCACTCCAGACTGATCGATAAATCTGTTCTTTTGTAAACACCTTCTTTTGATTTTCAAAAAACAAACAAAGAATCTTCCATTCCTTTGATGTTAAGTTGATTTCAATACCGTTCTTTGTCACACGATGATTCTCCGTGTCCAATTCAATCTCATGTACTTTGATTTTTGATGTATTTCGTTCTATTGGAGTGGCTATGTACTGTGTGGATCTTCTAATGGCCGCTTTCACTCTTGCAGCAAGTTCGACCATTGAAAATGGTTTAGTGATATAATCATCTGCTCCTAAACCAAGCCCTAACGCTTTATCCACTTCGCTATCTTTTGCTGACATAATAATTACGGGAATGTAACTATTAGTCCGCACCATTTGTAGAAAGTCCATACCATTTAACTTTGGCAACATTAAGTCTAACAAAACCAAATCATAATGTGCATTCTTAAAGGCAAACCCTGCTTCCTCGCCATCAAATACACATTTGACATTAAAGGCCTCGTTATTTAAATAGGTTTTTACCATATTACTAATAGCCGGGTCGTCTTCAACAAGTAAAATAGTTTTCTGCATCAAAAATAACGCCTTTCCTGTAATACTTTTGTATGATTAATGTTCTTTTTCTATTGGAAACAAAAAACTCTCCTTTAGACAATATTATCCAAATGGGAAAAACGGCGCAACTTTTGGTCTACTATTCTTACGTTATGTGCGTTACCTGGTAAAAATGGTGGGATGTTGCCTCCATTTTTATTACCATGTCCTGCTTTGATATCTGTAAAGTTTGCACTTGTTACTACTAGTTATTTATTAATTATACTGTTTAGGTAGTTGTATAGATTATTAATAACTATATTATATTTTCTATTCCACTAAACTACCGCAAAATTCCCTAATTTAGGCAATCACTTATTCAAGAATATGGCCCGATTGTTGAAAAAAAAGCTAATGACGATTGTTCAACTAAACTGCTTCTTTAGCTTAACAAGAAAAAAATGACCGCCGTAGCGATCATTGCCGGAAATCAATCTTTCACTCAAGCACCCGTTAGTTAAACAAGCCAGTATCAAAAAAAATTCATTATTATAGCAAATATGCCAAACAATATGAGTAGTATTCCAAACATAAATATCCCTGTTACATATTCAAATATGGTAAAGAAAAAGGCTACCTTGTTTATCTTACTTCGCTCTTCAAATATAAACTTTAAACCATCTTTAACTTCATAAAAACTAAGTGAACTTAAACCGAATCCAACAATAATACAACTAATTCCTACATATAAAAGTGTCATAATCTATTTTCTCCAATCATTATTCAAAAGGCTTGTACTAGATAATGATCTTCGTCCTCAAGCTTTAACTTTCATTTAGTTTGTTTCACTAAAGCACCCGTTAGTTGAACAAGAGCAGCCTATTTCTATGAAGAAAGCTGTTCTTCTTATGTTATATAAAACAGACAATAGTACCAATTTATTTTACATAATGTTTTTTAAAATCTGGGTGAATAGAGAATTTATGGCGTAAATGCACGAGGTTTTCCCCAAAACTTTCCTCTAAAAGTTCTCTATGTTTCTCCATAATTTCCATGAGATACAAATCATGAATCATGACTTCTGTAATTGGCATGACTAAACCTACATGCCTTGTCCATGCTGCGCGACTATCTTTCCCCAGCGAGACAATACCTGCTACTACTTCTGAATCATCTGCACTAATAACAATCCATCGTCCACCATACTCTTCTGTAATTTCATGACCCATATAATGAAGGTAAGCATTAGCAAAATCAGTGGCGATTTCCCCATAAGCAATAATTGTTACGTTGACCCCTCTTTTTGCTGCCTGCCTTAGTTCAGGCTCCAATTCTTCGAATTCCTCTTTCCATACCTCTAAGAGAATTCTTTTTTTTGCAGATAATATACAATCTTTTACCTTATCGAGTATTTCATTGCGTCCCGTGATATTCCAGATATTTTCACGGTCATTTGCAGAACGTTCAAACTCCGCTAATGATTTTTCTGCCAGTTCAAAATTCTCTTCCGCTTCCCTTCGGCGGTTTTTAATTAGCTCCTTTGCAGGAACAGGAGTATACTGTGGCGTGTTTCCAGGACTAACCAGAATATCTCCTCGTATGACGAGACTATCTAGAACTTCATATATTCTTGAACGTGGTACACCAGAATTTTTCGCTACTGCATATCCAGTTAATGGAGATTCCTCCAATAAGGCAAGATATGCTTTCGCTTCATATTCGGTAAAATTTAGATTCTTTAATGTTTCAAAAATCATTTCTTTCATAAACCCTCCAATATTATATTAGTCGCTACCTTAGTAACTAATATTTTATCAAAATCTGTTGATTATTTCCAAATTCCTCTGCTATACTCATATAAGTAGTTACTTTGGTAGTCACTATTAAAAAAGGAAGGGAGAAACAACATGGATAGTTTACTAACATACATTTCAATTGCTGCAATGATGGTTGTTATACCAGGAGCAGACACTATGCTCCTGGTGAAAAACACGCTCAGCTATGGTCCAAAAGCTGGACGTTATACGGTTCTCGGAATGGCATCAGGACTTTCTTTTTGGACGCTTATTGCTATTCTTGGATTATCTGTTGTCATTGCAAAGTCTGTAATTCTTTTTAGTACAATCAAATATTTGGGAGCTGCTTACTTAATTTATTTGGGTATAAAAAGTTTTTTTGCTAAAAGTGTGTTTTCTTTAGAGGAAATTAAAGCACAAGCGAATGCACCTGCCAATTCTTCAAGTCGGCATACTAAAGAGTCCTTTATGCAAGCATTACTTAGTAATGTTCTTAATCCAAAGACTGTTTTGGTTTATATAACTATCATGCCTCAATTTATCGATTTGAACGGAAATGTAAATCAGCAATTGATTGTGTTAGCATCAATCCTTACTTTACTTGCTGTATTGTGGTTTCTAACCCTTGTTTATGTAATTGATTACGCAAAAAAATGGCTGAATAACTCCAAATTCCAGAAAGTATTCCAAAAATCAACTGGCTTAATGTTAGTAGGTTTTGGCATTAAAACAGGGATTTAAACTTCATTTATTAACACTCCAAATTCAACTTTCTCCGTTCAGACAACTGAACGGTTTTTCTCTTTTGTCCTCATTTACTTCAATCTACCTAATAGTTTCCTTACATCCACTTCAACTTCTAATATTCCTTTTCTTTTGGTCATAACAAAAAACCTCCTATATCGTAAGTACTAAAGTCAATAATCGGTGTAATTACTTACATGACCGTTATACTGACCGTTTGACTAAACGATATAAGAGGTTGAAAAATGCCAGATATTCAAAAGTTTTATACGCGCCTTAGAGGATTCGAACCTCTGACCCTACGCTTAGAAGGCGTATGCTCTATCCAGCTGAGCTAAAGGCGCATTTATGGCTCCGCAGGTAGGACTCGAACCTACGACCGATCGGTTAACAGCCGATAGCTCTACCACTGAGCTACTGCGGAATAATATGGTGGGCCTAAATGGACTCGAACCATCGACCTCACGCTTATCAGGCGTGCGCTCTAACCAGCTGAGCTATAGGCCCATATTTATGTGGAGCGGGTGATGAGAATCGAACTCACAACATCAGCTTGGAAGGCTGAGGTTTTACCACTAAACTACACCCGCATTTCTTAAATTGGAGGCAACACCCGGACTTGAACCGGGGATAAAGGTTTTGCAGACCTCGGCCTTACCACTTGGCTATGCTGCCTTTAAGTATGGCTGGGCTAGCTGGATTTGAACCAACGCATGTCGCAGTCAAAGTGCGATGCCTTACCGCTTGGCTATAGCCCAATAATTTATAAAATAAATGGGGCGGCTGATGGGAATCGAACCCACGAATGTCGGAACCACAATCCGATGCGTTAACCACTTCGCCACAACCGCCATTATAAAATTATTTGGCAGGGGTAGTAGGAATTGAACCCACACCAAAGGTTTTGGAGACCTTCGTTCTACCTTTAAACTATACCCCTATAGATGGTGGAGGGGGACGGATTCGAACCGCCGAACCCTGAGGGAGCGGATTTACAGTCCGCCGCGTTTAGCCACTTCGCTACCCCTCCATATAAAAAGGTGGCTCAGGACGGAATCGAACCGCCGACACAAGGATTTTCAGTCCTTTGCTCTACCAACTGAGCTACTGAGCCACACAAAATCTATATCAACAGCAGTTACCTACTGGGGATAAAAGTACGGTCCGGACGGGACTCGAACCCGCGACCTCCTGCGTGACAGGCAGGCATTCTAACCAACTGAACTACCGGACCATATTGCGGGGACAGGATTTGAACCTGCGACCTTCGGGTTATGAGCCCGACGAGCTACCAGACTGCTCCACCCCGCGATAATAGAAATTAATTAAATTTGGAGAATGCTCCCCGATTTATTACTGACCGCCCCGATTTCAGAAAGCTTATTCAAGCAGCGGCTCAATCGTTGCGCTGTAGATCATTCGAAGAAGCATATTCGAACGTGCTCCACCCCGCGACAATAATGAGTTAAAATTTATGGAGGAGGAAGAGGGATTCGAACCCCCGCGCGGTATGACCCGCCTGTCGGTTTTCAAGACCGATCCCTTCAGC
>NZ_VEED01000038.1 GCF_007678255.1 Bacillus sp. X1(2014)
ACGTTGGCTTAGTTTCTTAAAAAGAAACTAAAATTTATTGTTTGTTTGCACGATTTTGTTTGTTTAGTTTTCAAAGAACAATTTCTCTATCGCCCAAAGGCGACTTTATTATCATAGCAAGTTATTGACCAGAAGTCAACAACTTTTTTCTTTTGTTTCGCATCGCCTCAGTGACGACTTTTCATATATTACAGCATATAAAAGCATTGGTCAATACTTTTTTAAAAAATTGATTTTTATTTTTTCCAAAAAGAAAAACCGCCTTTTTTCAGCGGTTTACGATTTAGATTACCCAATGTTGTATAGCCACTAAAGCACACAGGCCCGGGATTCCTAAAAAGCCTGAAATGGCAGAGGTGGCAAAATTAATCGGCACATGAATGCCATAGCGGTTTCCTGCTGCATTTAAGAAAAATAAAAATAGCGCTCCAATGACTAACTTGATTGCGGCTTGACCTACAAATCGAGCAGGCTTAAAAGGAGCTCCCGTAAATAATAGGATAATTACTAAGCCGCCTAGGATAGATATTACGATAATAGGTTCCAAAAAAGCTATCCCCCTTCTTAAGTCACTTTGTTTACAACTTATGTACAAGCTGCCAAGAATAGACCTAAAAAAGGAAATAGCATATTTATGAATTCATTAAATTAACGTTCCGCTGCTTTGCTTCTCTTAAGAGAAAGATATACTTTGCCTCAGCTATTTTCGTCTGACAAATCACTTCGTCTGAAGGATCGAAACTTTTCCCTAACAGCAACTTTTCTTGCTGCCAATGTTCTTTATATCGATTCAACTGTACTAAAAGCTTTTCATTATACTCTTTACGAAGCCGCCCTTTACGCTGAAAAAACATCATTGATTCCTCCGCGTCTTCTTAAAATTCTCTTCGGCCCTCAATCGCTTTGGATAAAGTAACCTCATCTGCATATTCAAGATCCCCGCCGACTGGAAGTCCATGAGCAATTCTCGTTGTTTTAATTCCCGATGGTTTTAACAAACGGGAAATATACATAGCTGTGGCTTCCCCCTCAATATTAGGGTTTGTCGCTAAGATTACTTCTATTATATTTTCATCTTGAAGACGCTTTAAGAGGCTTGGAATATTGATGTCCTCTGGTCCAATCCCATCCATAGGGGAAATGGCCCCATGAAGGACATGATACAATCCATTGAATTCCTTCATTTTTTCCATCGCAATCACATCTTTAGGATCTTGGACAACACAGATGATACTCTTATCGCGGCGCACATCTTCACAAATGTAACAAGGGTCTTGATCTGTTATATGACCGCAGACAGAACAATACGTTAAATTTCGTTTGGCATTGACAAGTGCTTTAGCAAAATCAAGCACAGTATCTTCTTTCATACTTAAGACGAAAAAAGCCAGACGACCGGCTGTTTTAGGACCGATACCTGGCAGCTTCATAAAGCTGTCAATCAGCTTTGAAATTGGTTCTGGATAATGCATCTTTGGCTATTCCTCTCCTAAAAAGGAAGGTTCATTCCTTTTGTAAATTGCCCCATCGTACTGTTTGTTAACTCTTCTACCTTTTTAAGAGCATCATTTGTAGCAGCTAAAACAAGGTCTTGAAGCATTTCAATATCGTCTGGATCAACAGCTTCTGGTTTAATAATTACATCGACTACTTCCTTATGTCCTGTAACAATAACTGTAACCATACCACCGCCAGCAGTTCCTTCAATCTTTTTTTCACCTAATTCTTCTTGTGCCTCTGCCATTTTCTTTTGCATCTTTTGCATTTGTTTCATCATATTTTGCATATTTCCCATTCCGCCACCACGCATCATTATTCAACTACCTCCAATTAATTAGTTATTAGTTATTAATCAATAATTTCCACAAATTCTTCGCCAAATATTTTTTTCGCCTCGGCAATATGTGGTTCTTCTTCCTTAGGTACATCACTGGTTTCTCCTTCAGCACCTTCATGGCTATTCAAAAAGCTTTCGCGAATTGGCAGCCACTGGTCTTCCGGGACACCTAAGATTGTAAATCTTTTGCCTGTTAATTTATATAAAGCGGCGATCACTGCATCCAGAAAATCTGTTCGACTCATCGCCATCTGGCAAATCATTTCATGCTTAAATTTTATGATAAAAGCAGTTGCTGATGCGGCGATAGGCTCGGCATCGTTTAATAGGGCAGCTTGTGATTTTAACAGACTTGCCCGCAATTCTGCCCAATTAGATTTAATCAGATTCAAATCGCCTTTTGTTGCCTGCTTTAACACTTCATTTATTTTTCCGACCGCCGGCTGAAATGCCTTTTTCGCAGTTCTTTGGGCTGGCTTTTGTGATTGCTGTACTGCCTCTTGGGGAGATGCTGTTACACCATTCGCCTTTAAATGTTCGAGTTCCATCTCCAATTGACCAATTCTAGTTAACAACTGGTCAATTTGAGCAGGCTGCGCCTGTGCCGTCTGCCTAACTTCCATTTGACACAACTTAACAATCGCTACCTCAAGAAAAATTCTTGGATGATTAGTCCAACGCATTTCTTGTTGTGTTTTATTCAAGAGATCAATCAATTGATAAATCTGATCTGTTGATATCGTTTCAGCAATGTTTCGAAAATCATCATCCAGCATTACTCTTTCCAGTGATTCCTCAAGGTTTGGTGCTGTTTTATATAGCAGCATGTCACGATAATACAGGATTATATCCTCAATAAATCGCATGGGATCTTTTCCATGATATAAAAGTTCATCCAACGCAGCTAAGCCGTTTGCGACATCCTTTTCCCGGAATGCCAAAGCAAGCTTATTTAAAAATCCCTGCGAAACTGATCCTGTAACCGTTAATGCATCTTCAATTGCAACATGGTCCTGGCTATACGATATCGCCTGATCCAATAGACTAAGTGCATCGCGCATCCCGCCATCTGCTGCCCGAGCAATCAATTGAAGGGCACGTTCATCACAATCAATTCCAGATTCCTCAACAATTAACTTCATCCGATTGACGATTGCGCCAGCAGTAATGCGTCTAAAATCAAAACGTTGACATCTTGAAATAATCGTTAAGGGGATTTTATGAGGTTCTGTTGTAGCTAATATAAAGATGACATGCTTCGGCGGTTCTTCTAAAGTTTTCAGCAAGGCATTAAAAGCGCTAATGGATAGCATATGCACTTCATCAATAATATAGACTTTGTAGTTTACAGCTGTTGGTGCAAATCTTACCTTATCCAGGACATCTCGCATTTCTTCCACACGTGAGTTCGAAGCCGCATCAAATTCTAATACATCTGAAATTGTTCCATCCGTTATTCCGCGGCAGGCTGCACATTCGTTACAAGGTTCTGAAACAGGTGACCGCTCACAGTTAATCGCCTTTGCTAATATTTTAGCTGCACTTGTTTTCCCTGTTCCTCTTGGGCCGGAAAAAAGATACGCATGTGATATTTTTTGCTGAAGCAGGGCGTTTTGTAATGTCTTGGTTACATGTTCTTGTCCTACTACATCGATAAATGTTTGAGGCCGCCAAACACGATATAAAGCTTGATACGCCAATTGACACACGCCCCCTTCAAAATTTTCATTCCTTTTTATTATACCTTAATCATTTTGCTTTTTACAAAATGAATCTATGTAATGGACAAAAAAACTCATCCCAAGTCTGAGATGAGTTAATTTATGTAATATAACTGCCGTGCACCTTCCGTCGACTAACGCCCATAAGCGTTACTTAAGCAGTTAGCTCGGCCCAGGCCACCCTGCGGCACATGGGAGCGTCCACTTAATGCTGCTTCCTTCCGGACCTGACATGGTTCATGGATTCCCATTGCGCAGGACCAGGGCGTCAACACCACTTACTTAAGGCAGACCCTACAGGTCGTTAGCCTCGGGAAGGGATTCAGTCCCGCTAGAGCGGATTGCGGGTACAGGGCACCGCTACCTCCCCACCTAGCACGGCAAAGTTGATACCAAAGTTATGTGCGTCACTATGACGCTTTCTTAGTATACAAATATTTTCGTAAAAAAGCAATCCTTATTCTTTGTCATTTTTTGTAAGCCTATCTGCCTGCAGTCTTTTCGCTGCCTTTTTTCGCTCTCTTATTTTTCGAAAAAAGTCGGAGAGCAGCTGCCCGCACTCTTCTTCTAAAACACCGCCAGTTACTTCGCTTTGATGATTAAAGCGGTCATCTTCCAAAAGATTCATCAGTGTCCCTGCACAGCCGCCCTTTGGGTCAGCTGCACCGTAAACCACCCTTTTCACTCTAGATAAAATAATGGCTCCTGCACACATTGGACACGGCTCCAAGGTGACATATAAGGTAGATTCCTCAAGACGCCATGTACCTGTTTCTTTGCATGCTTGATCAATTGCTATTAGCTCTGCGTGTGCAACAGCATTTTGTTCGGTCTCCCGTAAATTGTGGGCCCGAGCGATTATTTCCCCGTCCATGACGAGCACTGCACCAATCGGTACCTCATCCATCGCTTCAGCCTTTTTTCCTTCCTTTATCGCTTCCTTCATATAATATTCATCAATTGTCTGCTCATCTATCATGATAATTCCCCTTTACTTTTCCCATGCTCCCATTATTGCCAAAATGGAAATTCCTATTGCTTCAGATGAAATTTATAAGCATTATATCATTTATCCGTTTCTCCCCTCATAAAATAATTGCAACGCATATTTGCTTAGGAGGGATTAGGATGCAAATCCATGTGATAAGGGGTAATGAAACCTTAACTACAATTGCAAGGGCCTATCAAACTACCGTCCAGGACATTGTAGAGGCTAACGATTTACCGAATCCAAATAATCTTGTGATTGGACAGTCGCTTGTCATTCCGATTATTGGACACTTTTATTTCGTGCAGTCAGGCGATACTTTATTCACCATCTCAAGAAAGTTCGGCGTCCCTTACCAAGAGCTTGCCTCTATCAACCGAATCAACCCTAATCAGCCGCTTAATATAGGTTTTCGTCTCTACATTCCCCAAGGCAGAAAAAGAGATGCTGAATTTAACGCATACGTTGAACCGCGCGGCACTACCGTAGCCCCAGTCTTAGAATCCAGCGCCCGTGAGGCAGCACCCTATCTAACCTATTTGGCTCCCTTTAGCTTTCAAGCCCGCCGTGATGGGACACTAAAAGAACCGCTGCTGAACAACTTTCCTGCCATAGCCAGGGCCAACCGCAATGTGTTAATGATGGTTATAACCAATCAAGAGAATGATCAGTTCAGTGACGAACTCGGACGAATTTTATTAAATGATATGGCCATTCAAGATAAATTTCTAAATAACATTGTTTCTACTGCAAATAAATATGGATTCCGTGATATTCATTTTGACTTTGAGTTTTTACGTCCGGCCGACCGCGAGGCCTATAATCGCTTTTTACGTAAGGCAAAACATCTATTCGGAAGTAAAGGCTGGCTCATGTCAACCGCCCTAGCGCCAAAGACCAGTGCTTCTCAGAAAGGGAAATGGTATGAAGCGCATGACTATAAGGCGCACGGGGAAATCGTTGACTTTGTTGTGATTATGACCTATGAATGGGGATATAGCGGAGGCCCCGCTATGGCTGTGTCTCCCATTGATCAAGTGAGAAGAGTGTTGGAATACGCTGTTACAGATATCCCAGCGAGAAAGATTATGATGGGGCAAAACCTGTACGGCTATGATTGGACACTTCCCTTCGTGCAAGGGTCGGTTGCCAAGGCTGTGAGTCCACAGCAGGCCATACAGCTTGCCGCAAGTCACAATGTCCCAATTCAATATGACATCAAGGCACAGGCACCACATTTTAGATATTCAGAAGCGGGTAAACAGCATGAGGTTTGGTTTGAGGATGCCCGTTCTATCCAAGCGAAGTTTGACTTAATAAAAGAGTTAAATATTAGGGGCATGAGTTATTGGAAACTCGGTCTTGCCTTCCCGCAAAACTGGCTGTTAATCGTCGATAATTTCAATGTCACCAAGCGCGCGACCTAAATATTTATTCGACAAAAACTGCCGTGATTCGGCAGTTTTTTCATATATTTGACATAAAACATATTTCTTCTAAATATTCCTTATCCCTTCCTGCGTGAGATTATGATAAAATAAATCTTGCGTGTTTTTTGTGACTAAATATCCAGATATTCTGGTGAAACATAGAGTGAAGGCAGCTTTTGAAGGAGGACTTGCAATGGGGGATACACCCTTTATTACCGTGGAAGGGCCGATTGGTGTTGGAAAAACATCTCTCGCAAAAGCCATTTCAGCGCAATTTGAATTTGCATTACTTAAAGAGATTGTGGATGAAAACCCTTTTTTAGGAAAATTCTATGAAAATATTGAGGAATGGAGTTTTCAAACCGAAATGTTTTTCCTCTGCAATCGTTTTAAGCAATTAGGGGATATCAATACCCATTTCTTAACTCAAAATCAATCAGTTGTAGCTGATTATCATATTTTCAAAAATTTAATTTTTGCAAAGCGCTCATTAAATGAGGACGAATATCAAAAATATTATAAAATTTATCAAATTCTAACTGAGGATATGCCGAAGCCTAATGTCATTATTTATTTGAATGCCAGCCTCGATACACTTCTAAAACGAATCAAAATAAGAGGGCGTGAAGTGGAAAAGAATATCAGCCCCTTATATTTAGAACAGTTATCGCTAGATTATGAAAATACAATGACGATCTTTGAAAAAGAACATCCAGAAATACCAGTTATTCGCTTTAGCGGAGACGAATTGGATTTTGTCAAAAATGAACAGGATTTAAAGCATATTTTTGAACAATTATCATTAGCATTAAAAAAAAGCAGCTGGACTAAAACATTATAGATCAGGGGGATGTTAGTGAGTATCGTTATTGGTGGTATGATTGGTCTTGGAAAAACAAGTGTGGCAGACACATTGAATGCACACTTTCAAAATAAAGGTATTGAAAGTAAGGTGTTTTATGAAACGGTGGATGATAACCCGATTCTTCCGCTCTATTATGAACTGACACCTGAAGAATTAGATGCCAAAAGGATTCCTTTCCTGCTTCAATTATTCTTTTTGAATAAACGTTTTAAAACTGTTAAAGAATGCGTTAGTTGGAGAGAGCCTATTTATACAATTCAAGACCGTTCCATTTATGAAGATTGGTATTTTGCCTATGTTAATAAATCGTTAGGCCGAATTTCTGATTTGGAATTTAAAATATATGAAGAATTAGTAGAAAACATGCTGGAAGAACTGAATGAACTTCCAAAAAAAGCACCAGATTTAATGGTGTACTTAAAAGGATCATTTGATACAGTGATTGACCGAATCATGGCCCGCGGCCGAAGCTTTGAAATTAACCCTGAATTGAAGGAATATTACTTCGAAGTGTGGAAGGGTTATGATGAGTGGGTGATGAACCAGTACTCAGCCAGCGAGGTATTAGTGATTGATATGGATACAACAGATGTTGTAAAATGTGCGGAAGACGCCACTAGAGTTTGCCTTGAAGTGGAAGATAAGTTGAAAGAAATCCTAAATATAAGAACAGCACATATTGGATAATCCAATATGTGCTTTATTTATTTATAAGGTTGATGCGATGAATTTTGCTGGACTGGACCCTTTTCATTTACCGTCGAGTCCTTTTTTTCTTTTACTCGGGAAATGGAGAGCCTCTTCATTTACCGCTGAACCCCTTTTTTCTTTCACTCGGAAAATGGGGACACGCTTCATTTACCGCTGAGCCTCTTTTTTCCTTCACTCGGGAAATGGGGACACGCTTCATTTACCGCTGAGCCTCTTTTTTTCTTCACCCGGGAAATGGGGATCCTCTTCATTTACCGCCGAGTCCCTTTTTTCCTTCGCTCGGGAAATGGGGACCCTCTTCATTTACCACTGAACCCCTTTTTTCCTTCACTCGGGAAATGGAGACCCTCTTCATTTACCGCTAAGCTTCTTTTTTCCTTCAACAATCTTCTGATCACTGGCAATGTTTTTCCTTTAGAACTTCTCATAGGCAAATATCCAAATTATTGCTCTTAGGACAAGTTCCTGTTCAACAGTGCATCTAAAAATGGGCATAAAAAAAATCCGTTACATATAATGTAACGAACCTTTATCTCCAGTTTTATGCGCGATTATTAAATATTATGGAGGAGGAAGAGGGATTCGAACCCCCGCGCGGTATGACCCGCCTGTCGGTTTTCAAGACCGATCCCTTCAGCCAAACTTGGGTATTCCTCCGTATCAACAGAATCTAATTTAACATATTCATTTTACTATGTCAACATACTAAATAAAAAAACTGGACAAATTTTTATCTGCCCAGTTTTTTATATGTTACACATGCCTATTGATTTCCGCTCCAAGCGCGAACGATTCGCGGGCGGTCCTCGTCGCTGCGCTCCAGCGCGGTCTCCCATGTCCCGTTCTCCCGCAGGAGTCTTCGCGCCTTCCGCTCCAATCAACAGGGTGCCAAATATAAAACAATATGTTTTAACATAGCTTAAAATTACATTGGTGCAATGACTTCACGGTTGCCTATATATGGACGTAGTACAGTAGGAATGACGACACTGCCATCGGCTTGTTGGTAATTTTCTAAGATGGCAGCCACCGTGCGGCCAATCGCAAGACCAGAACCATTTAGGGTGTGAACATGCTCTGGCTTTGCCTTTGGTTCGCGGCGGAAACGAATGTTTGCCCGTCTTGCCTGGAAAGCCTCAAAGTTACTGCAAGAAGAAATTTCACGATACGTTCCATAGCTTGGAATCCAAACTTCAATATCATACTTTTTCGCAGCGGTAAAGCCGAGGTCACCCGTACACATGCTTAATACACGGTATGGCAACTCCAATAATTGTAATACTTTCTCTGCATCATTTGTAAGCTTTTCAAGCTCCTCATAAGAATCTTCGGGCTTAACAAACTTTACAAGTTCCACCTTATTGAATTGATGCTGACGAATCAAACCACGTGTATCCCGGCCCGCAGAGCCAGCCTCAGAACGGAAACATGCACTGTAAGCAGCGAAGCGGATTGGCAGGGCTTCTGCAGTTAAGATTTCATCACGGTGAAGATTGGTGACAGGGACTTCTGCTGTCGGAATTAGAAAGTAATCTTCATTTTCAATTAAGAAGGCATCTTCTTCGAACTTAGGAAGTTGACCTGTTCCAGTCATGCTCGCACGGTTGACTAAATACGGCGGCAATATTTCTGTGTACCCATGCTCATCGACGTGAAGGTCTAACATGAAGCTTATTAACGCACGTTCTAAACGAGCACCTAACCCTTTATAAAATACAAAGCGGCTCCCTGTTACCTTCCCAGCCCGTTCAAAATCAAGAATCCCTAGCTGATCGGCAACATCCCAATGCGGCTTGGCCTCAAAGTCAAACTCACGCACCTTGCCCCATTGTCTTATTTCAATATTATCATCCTCAGTTTCGCCCACTGGAACACTTTCATGCGGGATATTTGGAATGCTCAGCATCAAAAGTTCTAATGACTCTTCTACTACACGTAATTCATCATCAAACGTTTTGATCTTGTCACCCACCTCACGCATTTCCTTGATCAAATGGTCGGCATCCTGCTTATCACGTTTTAAAGCTGCAACCTGCTGAGATACTTCATTGCGGCGGCTTTTTAACTTTTCTGTTTCGACAATTAGTTCTCGTCTTCTTTGGTCCAGTTCTTCAAATTGATCAAGTGCAGATAAATCTTCCCCACGCTTTTGAAGTTTTTCTTTTACATCTGCAAAATCAGCTCGTAACACTTTAATATCTAGCATAAAAATGGCACTCCTTTATATTTTTTTTAGGATCAGACGGTGCTGTACGGGCTGCATTACCGCTTAAAAAACAAAAAACTCCCGCCCCTAATACAGGGACGAGAGTTACTCGCGATACCACCCTGGTTGACAGAATAAACTGTCCACCTCAAAAAAACGTTAACGGTTTCTACCGAAAGTACATACTGACCTCAGGATGAGATGTTCCGCACCTTGCTCGAGGAGGGATTCACAAGTTTCATTCACCGGTTCACACCAGCCACCGGCTCTCTTGTAGAATGAGTCTCTTGTTACTATTTCCTCTCATTGCTTTATCATAATTTATGATTTTGTATTTATTAATTTACTATATATATTATCCAAAAGCAACCAATTTAATCAAATTGTTTTTGCTTGCTGGTTGTTAAAATAAATTAAAACCATCCCTTAACAGTGGAGGCAATCCCATGAAAGACATCTCCAAAGAAATTACCAATACCTTTCATCATCAACACAAACCAGTTTGATTTTTCTACATCTTGTGCAGCAATCACATCAACCTTTACAGATTGTTGCCCCTCTGCAGTTAAGAAGCTTACCTTTTCGCCATTTTTTGGTTCAATGGTTAAATAACCAACTTTCTCACCCTTTTTAATTGGGGCTGTTAGCTTACCATCTTTCGTCAGTTTCTTCTTATCAAGGACTAAGACAGGTTTATAATTTTCTTTGCTGCCATTTGGAATCATCATGTTAATGGCTGATTTTGTATAGATCTTAACCTGGTCTTCTTTTCCCTTTGTAACAGGAACCGTTTTTTGACCTTTTACTTGGTAATGCTTAGAAATCATTTTTTCCTTTGAAAAATTTGTAAATGCGTAATCTAGCATTTTTTTTGTTTCACCAAAACGCGCTTTATAACCGTCGTTTTTCCCGCTAACATCCTTCGCATTTTGGACAACGGTAATAAATCGTTTTCCATCTCTGCTTGCTGTCCCCGTGAAGCAGTAACCCGCAAAATCAGTTGTACCGGTTTTAAGCCCGTCCATGCCCTCATAGCCATAAACTAATGTTGGCAGCATCCAGTTCCAGTTTTGCATTTCAATTCGATCTTCTGTACCTTCACGAAATACCTTTTTAGGAGTGCTGGCTGTTTTTAAAACATCTGGATAATCATTAATGAGATGAAATGCTAATGTCGCCACATCACGAGGAGACATCACATTTTCCTCCTCTGCTCCAGTTCCTTCCGGTTGGCTGCCATTATAATCTTTATTATTCAAACCAGTTGAGTTCACAAATTTACTATTTTTTAATCCAAGTTTTTTTGCCTTTTCATTCATCATCTTGACAAAGTTCGTTTCAGAACCAGCAATGACTTCAGCAAGGGCAATGGTTGTCCCATTTGCAGAATAAATAGCCATAGCTTCATATAATTCTCGAACATTATATTTTTCACCAAGGCGTAAAGGGACATTCGATAAACCCGTTGGCTGTGAGATTTTATAAACCAGGTCACTTACTGTATATTCCTGGTCCCATTTAACCTTACCGTGTTTCACGGCATCCAGTAAAAGATACTCAGTCATCATCTTTGTCATACTGGCAATTCCTAATGGACTGTCAGCATTTTTTGCATATAAAACCTTACCTGTTTGTCCATCAACCAAAATAGCTCCGTCTGCATTCACATTTAATGCTGCGTCTGCCTTCGCTATATCAACACCAGCAAATAGTCCAAAAAACAAAATAAGTGCCAGTGCACTGGCAATACATTTCTGATAAAAATGTTTGTTCACTTTAACGCCCTCCATGAATTTATACACCTTGGTTATTTTAACATAAGTCAATAGCAAATCATAGACGGAGCAATGAACCATCTTATGGCTATTTTTTAAAGTTTATAGGTATTTTTACATAAAAAACAGAGAAGTCATCGCTTCTCTGTTTTAAAGTTATAGGGAGTAGTTTGGAGCCTCTTTTGTAATTTGAACATCATGTGGATGACTCTCTCTTAACCCCGCACCTGTCATTTTAATAAATTGTGCTTTGGTTCTTAATTCCTCTAGATCTTTGGTTCCGCAATATCCCATACCGGATCTGAGTCCGCCGATAAGTTGATAAACAGTCTCTGCTAATGGCCCTTTATAAGGAATCCGTCCTTCAATTCCTTCTGGAACGAACTTCTTATTATCTTCTTGGAAATAACGGTCTTTTGATCCCTTTTCCATCGCAGCCACTGAACCCATCCCACGGTACACTTTAAAGCGGCGTCCTTGGAAAATTTCTGTCTCTCCTGGGCTCTCTGTTACCCCTGCCAATAAGCTGCCCAGCATAACGGCATGTCCGCCAGCTGCAAGAGCTTTTACGATATCTCCAGAGTATTTGATGCCGCCATCGGCAATAATCGTCTTGCCATGCTTCATCGCTTCTCCTGCGCAATCATAAACGGCAGTAATTTGTGGTACACCGACACCCGCTACAACTCGTGTTGTACAAATCGATCCAGGTCCAATTCCTACTTTGACAACATCGGCACCTGCTTCAATTAAGGCTTTGGTTCCTTCAGCTGTTGCCACATTCCCAGCAATAATAGTGAGATTTGGATGAGTAGTTCTAATTTCCTTTACCATATCAAGGACACCTTTGGAATGTCCATGGGCTGTATCAAGGACAATTACATCGACATTGGCTTTTACAAGTGCTTCTACTCGTTTCATCGTATCGCTCGTTACTCCAACTGCCGCTCCGGCCAATAAACGCCCTTGACTGTCTTTTGCAGAGTTTGGAAATTCAATCACCTTTTCGATATCCTTAATTGTGATTAATCCTTTTAACTCACCCTGCTCATTAACAAGCGGCAATTTTTCAATTTTATACCGCTGCAGAATTTTCTCTGCCTCTTTTAACGTCGTTCCGACTGGGGCCGTTACAAGATTCTCTTTGGTCATAACGTCGGAAATTTTAAATGAATAATCTTGGATAAAACGAAGATCCCTATTGGTGATAATCCCGATAAGCTTTTGTTCCTCCAAGTTATTAACAATCGGTACGCCGGAAATACGATATTTTCCCATTAAATGCTCTGCATCATACACTTGGTGCTCTGGTGTCAGGAAGAATGGATCAGTAATAACCCCGCTTTCTGATCTCTTTACCTTTTCCACTTGCTCTGCTTGCTGCTCAATCGTCATATTCTTATGAATAATCCCTAAGCCGCCTTGTCGAGCGATTGATATGGCCATTTCAGATTCTGTTACTGTGTCCATCCCAGCACTTATGATAGGAATATTCAGCTTTACACTTGGCGATAGTTCCACTTGCAGATCTACATCTCTAGGCAATACTTCTGATTTACCAGGTATTAATAAAACATCATCAAACGTTAAACCTTCTTTTACAAACTTACTTTCCCACATTTTTCAGGCCCCCAGGAAAAAAAATATTATTTGTAGGTTATCAATTGGATAAAATACTGTCAAGGAATAAATATTAGTCTGATTCTTCTGAAAAAGGTGATATAGTCTTGAGTATTCAATATAAAGATTGGAAAAGCTTCTCTTGTTTCTTTTCGGCAGAGTACTGCCAGCAATTTTTAAAAAATTGTTATCAAAAACGGAATATCGAGAATCCAGAGCAAAAAAGCTATGAAAACTGTTATGCGTTTTTATATTATCTGGAACATGGACAAATTTATTATCAACAAGCCAGCAGTTCTCCACTTATTATAAAACCAATTTTACTTTTTTATGGTCTTGTCCACTTAATTAAGGCATGTATATTAACAACAGATCCTGCTTACCCTGAAACAACGGCTGTTTTGGCTCACGGTGTCTCCACAAGAAAAAGAAAGAAGCAGAATTATCAATTCTTCCAAGATGAAGTGAAATTCCAAAAAAATGGACTTTTCCCCTTCATTTCTGAAAAATTGTTTCACATGAAACAAATGGAAGGGGAGAAAGTCATTATGGAGGAATTACTAAAGCTTATACCAGAACTAGATGAATTATTCTTTTTACTTGAGGGGAAAAGGACATTTATGAAGCTGGAGGCCACTGAGGAAAAGCTTGTTGTGCCGGAAAAAATATTAGATCAATTCCATATGACAGAAAGCCGGTTTAAGGAATTTTTAGCGTCTAAGTTTGAAAAAGGAGTGGAGTTTTCGAAGGAGGGGTTGTCTTTTCAGGTGAACCCGGCATCTTCTTTCGGAAGCTCACCATTGAAGTTTCATTTAGGAGAAAATTATTACGCGCTGCCCCTGAACAAAGACAACTTTTTTAATTTCCCTGAGCTGCTGATTCATTATTTATTGCTTTACAATTTAAGTATGATTGCACGTTATGAAACGGAGTGGTGGAGTGAGTTGACAAAGATGATGCCAAATAAGGATTATCCGTTTATTTGTTCGTTTTTGGATGTCACGTTGCAAAAGGGGCCTTATTTGGTTTATCAGTATTTGATGAGATAGCAAAATGAAAATTTTTTTGAGTAGTTTTGTTAGCTTTCTGTTTTTTTGTTTTACTGTCCGGTTTCGTGCATTTACTGTTTAGTTTAATCACTTTACTGTCCAATTCCAATGATTTACTGTCCACTTTTACCATTTTACTGTCGACAATTATTTAATCATATTTCCATAACAAATAAGGACAACCTTTTCAGGTTGTCCTTGATGTGCCTGGCAACGTCCTACTCTCACAGGGACGCGTGTCCCAACTACCA
>NZ_VEED01000039.1 GCF_007678255.1 Bacillus sp. X1(2014)
CTTCATATTAATAGAAGAAACACGATTAATATTGTTTGTTTGCACGATTTTGTTTGTTTAGTTTTCAAAGAACAATTCATTATGTCAGAAGCGACATTTGTTATTATACCAACTCTCCATTACGATGTCAATATAATATTTTATTTTTATTAATTTCTTTTAACAATTAACATTCGTTTGTTAAAAGCGACATTTGTTATTATATCGACTACCTGTTGCTATGTCAATATAATTTTTAATTCCTTTTTCAATCACCTTTAACAATGAGAACTTGCTATCAAAAGCGACTTCCTTATAGTATCACCCTCATATTAATTACGCAACAAAAAGTTTTTTCTTTTTTTTAGGAAGGTCTTACGGTTTTCGTTTCAATAATAAATAAACCAGGAGATTAGCATATCTCCTGGCTCTTCACTGGTCTTACCTATCTAATGATTCTTTTTTCCTTTACCTTTCCCTTGGTGCTTTTTCTTTTTCTCTTTTTGCTTTTCTTCTTTTTTGGGCTTCTGCTGATTTTTAATCCCTACATTATTACTAGCAGGTTTCGCTTTGTTAATAATAGGTTTTGGTTTTGGCGGCACTTCTGCAGAAGTAACTCCTTTAATATACAGTTCATTATTTACTCTATAGACACTGCTTGGCTGCTGAAAACTCGATGCATCCGTTCCAAATGACTGCATCATGGCTTTGAACATATACTTTGCAATTGGTGTTGTCGTTGCGTCCATAAAGTTCCCAGAACCGTTTTGTGCATATCCTGTCCAGACCGCCATGGTGTATTGCGGTGTATATCCTACGAACCAGCTATCATTCGTGGCGTTTTCAGGGTATCCAAACTTCGCCCGGGTCGGTGCGTCAAAATTCGTAGTCCCTGTCTTTCCTACCACATATAGTCCGGGAACATTGGCCATTGCACCACCCCCATTAGTTACAACAGAGCGTAACATATCAGTCACCATATACGCCGTGTAATCATGCATAACCCGTTTTGATTTCTCCGTAAAATGAACGACTTTACCATTGGGCAGGACCACTTTTTGGACAAAATGCGGTTTATTGTAGTTCCCTTTATTTCCAAATGCACTGTAAGCCCCTGCCATGGCCAATGGACTAACAGTATTGCTTCCAATCGCATAAGATTCGTATATTTGATTATTTTTAAAAGTAATGCCGAGTTGTTGGGCAAAATTCTTTGCCTTTTCCATTCCAACCGCCCTTAGTGTAAGAAGGGCAGGAATATTGTACGAGTGGTTCAGTGCATTCCGTATGGTCAGCATTCCATGATACTTATGATCCCAGTTTGAAAGCGGCTGTCCCGTTGAATACGATGTCGGCTGGTCATTAATCAGATGACCAGTGGACCATTTCAAATATTCAATCGCAGGACCATAGTCAAAAACCGGTTTAAATGTCGAGCCCGGTTGACGACTGAGATCGACCGCAAAGTTGTTACCCAGAAATTCAGCTTTATACTCGTTTCGACCGCTGCCAATCGCACGCACTTCACCGGTTTTTGTATCTAAAAAGACAAAAGCCCCCTGAAAAGCCGCATTTGGATAGGCAATGATTTCATTGGTGTTCAACATTTTATCTGCATAATTCTGTGCTTTTGGATCGAGGGTAGTATAGATAGATAATCCATCCTCACTGATGTCGACATCCTTCAGTTTCCTCTTTACCTCTTTTACAACTGCATCCAAAAACGCTTCGTAAGGAATAGTTTGTTGGTTGCTTTTTGGGACAAGTCCCTCAGTAACGGGAACTTTTGAAGCTTCCTTATATTGTTTCTCCGTTATATAACCATCTCTAAGCATCGAACGTAAGACGATATTTCGACGATTCGTGGCCGCTTCTTTGTTTTCCGGCTTGGTTGGATCGTAATTATTCGGACTCTGCGGCAGTCCGGCTATCAAGGCCGCCTGCGCTAGCGTCATTTTTTTCAGATCCTTTACTTCGATACCATAGTAACTCTTTGCGGCAGCAGCAACTCCGTAAGAGCGGTTTCCAAGGTAGATTTTGTTTAAGTACATCATTAAAATATCGTGCTTGGAATATTTCTGTTCCAACTGATAGGCCAAGTCCCATTCTTGCACTTTTCGCTTTAATGTTTTCTCCGGCGTCAAAAAGGAATTTTTAATCACTTGCTGTGTAATCGTACTTCCGCCCTGTGAGCCGAAATCTCCGGTAACGTTGACAAAAATGGCCTTAGCCGTCCTTTTAATGTCGATCCCATGATGCTCATAAAAATGGGAATCCTCCGTAGCAATAAACGCTTGCTCCAGCACTTTTGGAAGTTGATCATAGGTAATTTTCGTTCGCTTTTCCTTCCCGTACTCATAAAGAAATTTTCCGTTTTTATCATAGAATTTCGTAGAAAGTGGATCCACCAGCTTAGAGTCATCCAAATTAGGCGAATCCTTAATCATGGAAGCAAACGTGATCGCCCCTGCTCCTGTCGAAACCAGTCCAAGAACGAGAAAGATAATAATTATTTTTTTAAAAAACGAGCCTTTTTTCTTTGGTGCCCGCTGACTTCTTTGCTGATTCCGTCTTGCGTTTTCCGCTTGTTTTCGTTCCTCACGAGATTGATAGGTCTCTTCTGACATTCTTTTTCTCTCCCATGTAAATTTATGGTTTGGCAATGTTGATTAAAAATGGAGATATTTTATCTGCTAATAATAAAATTTCGAAAGTGGTTTGAAATTTATGAGGGGAATCAGGCATCTTTGTTGATTGTTTCTTTCAAAAGCAAAAAAATTCCTCTCCCATGTTTGGAAGAGGATAAATGAAAAACTAGAAGGGTAAACCAATAAAATTCTGCACAAAAAAGTAGCCAGCGTAAAGGGTCTGGCCAAACAGAGCGAGCCCTAAAATGACAGCTGGGATAAACTTCGTCTGAACGAGAGCCGCCTTTCTAGCCGGGTTGCTCCTCGACATGAACGCTTGTTTACACACATGAATCGCACAAATAATCGATTGTGTAAATAGAATCGCTGCTAGAAATATACTCAAATGAACAAAAATCATTTCATGTTGAAGGAAGAGGGGGAAGGCCAATAGGGCAACAAGGGAAAGCCCCCATATTACGCAGAACATGTTGCGAATCCACAACAATAAAGCTAGAACACTAAGCACTAAAAACAGATAAACAACCAAATGATAGTGGCCTCCGGATACGAAATAGAACAATCCGATGGCGGCTGCCGATGCAACCGTATAGCCTGTATAAGAAATTAGTGCTTTTTTAAAGGGCGATATCAGACTTCCGGTTGTCTGGCCTGTGCCATCAGGATGGAGGTGAATTTTATTATTCCAGCCACCTTCCAAACAAACATTTATGACCATGCTAACCAAATTGTGACAGTGAGCCAAATACACCCTAACAAAAGGAAGCCTGCTGCCTACCAACCCTGCCACCAGGTATATGAGAATCAGCGTTGTTGGATCCAATGTAGTTCCTCCTCGCTATGACGGATAGAAAGAGAAGTACCAAACTATTCGGATGGTGCTCCTCTTCTTATGCATTATAATGCCGTTTTTAACTTTTCAAGTTCCTTATTTAGCTCATCATCACTTACATATATCCCATCAAACTGTGCTAACGGAGCCGCGTACTGATTACCTGCCTGTACTTCTGCTTCCATCATTAAGATCCGCTCTTCGGCACGGGCCACTTCCCTAACAATATCATCTGTATTGAAAGAAACTGTTGATTTTTGAATTTGTTTCATCGACTGAGCGACATTCGCACGTGATGCCAATAAGATTTTCTTTTGCTGCATTTGGTTGTACGTTTCTTTAAGCTGGTCCAATTTTTCGACGAGAGTCTGCGTTTGCCCCTTAATTGACGTTAATTGGTCCACATATAACTGTAACTGGTTTTCTTTGCTGAGTTTTTCTTGCACAGCTAGTTTGGCCATCGCCTCGTCGCCTTGCTCAAGTGCTAGTTTCGCCTGACGAGTACGCTTGTCCACCAAAGATTTGGTTTCATAGATCAGCGCCTCTTGTTTTTTCTCTACAAAGATTTGTCGTGCTAACGCATTCTGACCTTTAACAATTTCCTGTTCCATTTCTCTTGAATACTCATTTAGCATAGCAATCGGATCTTCGATACCGTCTAAAAGCCCATTCATTTCCGCTGATGTGATTCTCTTTAATCTTTTAAAAATACCCATGTTATTCATTCTCCTTTTTCGTTAATAGATTTTTTTCCCATTGATCTAGTACACTAGCATTTTGATTTGTTATCGGAATTTGTGAACCTGCCACAGAAGTGTTGATAAACTGTTGCATAGAAGAAGCTTTTGACTTCTTTCTTAGCCATTTTACTAATAGAACTAAAGCAGCTAGTCCAATGATTAGGAAGAGCCATTGGAATCCTCCGCCGTGGTGAGCGCCATGCATCATCTCTTGGCCGCCGCCGCCAAATCCGCCATGGTGTCCCATTCCACCAGCCCCATGTCCATGAGGTCCTCTAGCAAAAGCACTGCTCCCTCCTAGAAGAAAATGGAGGATGTTAATTGCTAAGACAGTAGAAGCAACAATCACTCCCCAGAAAATACCTTTTTTAACGTTTGTGTTCATCTCGTTTATCTCCTTTCGTTATCTTATGAACTGAATATTAATAGAGTTTGGTGAAAACTTGGTGAAAAGGAGAGACTATTTTTAAAATCTAGTAATTTTTATGGGAGACAGGAAAAGAGGGACCTTCTGTCATTGGCAGTGCCGTTTCGAGTACTAATTTTATTGATCTTTAAAGCTGCTGATTTCCGCATCTAGGATCAGATGTTCCGCACTTATCGGTTAGGTATTAGATTAAGCAATCAGGCTGATAAATAGACGGACGAATTCCGCCTATTTCGTAATTATTATTTAAAAAACCTTAAATAGGCGGAGGGATTCCTCCTATTTACTTTAAAAACTCGAAAATGGTAGGTTTTTCTTTGCATAATCGGAAAATCTCCGCTTATTTCCCCCGAAACGAGCTCCATTCTGAATTTAACCGGAAAATCTCCCCTTATTTCACTTTTGCTGGTTACTCGCTTAAGGACAATACATCTTCTTAAAAAAGGAGTGAGTCCCAAGAGAACCTCATTTAGATGCAGTTCAACTTGGCGAGTTTTACTTTTTTATATACCAATACGACTGTCATGTATTTTAAGAAAAGCACCTCAAAACGGAACCCTTTAGCCCAATTCGCGGTGCTTCTCCTCAATAAATTAAACTGCTGCCACTTTCTCTTTTTCACCTTTTAATTTTTCAATTTCCTTCGTGAGCTCTTCCTCGCTCACATAGCTATTGTATGCCGCGTCAAACTGAGCTAATGGAGCCGCATACTGATTACCTGCCTGTACTTCTGCTTCCATCATTAAGATCCGCTCTTCCTCACGAGCCACTCCTCTTGATATATCATCCGTATTGAAAGAGACCGTTACTTTTTGAATCTGTTTCATTGACTGAGCGACATTCGCACGTGATGCCAATAAGATTTTCTTTTGCTGCATTTGGTTGTACGTTTCTTTAAGCTGGTCCAATTTTTCGACGAGAATCTGTGTTTGCCCCTTAATTGACGATAATTGGTCCACATATAACTGTAACTGGTTTTCTTTGCTGAGTTTTTCTTGCACAGCTAGTTTGACCATGGCCTCCTCGCCTTGCTCAAGTGCTAGTCTCGCCTGACGAGTACGCTTGTCCAGCAACGATTTGGTTTCATTGATAAGCGCCTCTTGTTTTTTCTCTACAAAGATTTGTCGTGCTAGCGCATTCTGACCTTTGACAATTTCCTGTTCCATTTCTCTTGAATACTCATTTAGCATCGCAATTGGATCTTCCATCCCATCTAATAATCCATTAATATTCGCCTTTGCAATCGTCTTGAATCTTTTAAAAATACCCATGTTATTCGTTCTCCTTTTTAGTTAAAATATTTTTTTCCCATTGATCCAAAACGCTGGCATTTTGGTTTGTTACCGGTATATGCGAACCTACCACAGAGGTGTCAATAAACTGTTTCATAGATGAAGTTTTCGATTTCTTTCTAAGCCATCTTACTAAAAGAAGTAGAACAGCTAGTCCAATAATAAGGAAGAGCCAAGGGAATCCTCCGCCATGGTGTGCGCCATGCATCATCTCCTGGCCTCCGCCAAATCCGCCGCGCTGACCCATTTCACCAGCACCATGTCCATGTGGACCTCTAGCAAAAGCACTGCTTCCACCTAGAAGAGCGTGGAGTAAGTTAATCACCAGTACAGCAGAAGTAACGATGACACACCAGAAAATACCCTTTTTTACTTTTGAATTCATTTCTTATAACCTCCTTTCGTTATCTGATGTAATGAATATTAATAGAGAATGGTGAAAACTTGGTGAAAGGAGAAACTATTTTTAAAAAAAATCCACAGATTCTCCGTGTGGTTCTCTTCGATTCGGGGCGATCGCCAGATGGTCCTAACCGCATCCGAATATCTTAATGTTTGAATATATAAGGATATATACCTAACGGATGTGTCTTTTTTACCAAAAAAAGGGATAAAAAGAGGGATTAGCGATGTTCCTGAAGAAATTATCATTCTATAACATATTTTTTATTGGGGGAAAGGCCGCCATGAGACAAAGCCGACAATATAAATCTCCATACGCAGCAATGTTGTGGTCATGTGTTTTACCTGGCTTCGGGCAATTTTACAATAAGGATTATATGGTTGGGGCTGTGTTGATTGGCTTGGAATTTTTAGTGAATCTGAACTCAAATCTAAACCTATCTCTAATCGACTCATTCATAGGGGATATGAATTCAGCCCATAACATAATTGATTATAGATGGGCGCTATTTTACCCATCCCTGTACGGTTATGCCATTTGGCAAGCATTTAATGCTGCCATCGCCAATAATAATAAGATGATCGGTAAAGATGTGGACCAAAGGACATATTTGTCTGGCTTCTTTCTTGGAATGGTATTAGGTATGGATTTCGGATTATTTTGGCACGACTCTACCATTATCACAGATCATACCGTTATTAGATTATTAGATTTCCCTGTCTTTAATGGACTTGCTTTTGGAATATTGATAGGAATTTTCGGACATATCATGGAAAATAAGGTTTATCGAAAACAAAAAGAGCATCTTATACCAGGTAAAAAATAGGGTAGTTCCTTCATAGTGTCTTCCTCCCCTATTTTAAAGAAGCAGCCCCATTTACCATTTCTCACGTCTATAGCCCCTATTGACTACCTTTCCCTTCCTTTTTTTGTTCTTCGGTCGTCTATACCCCCTCTTCGTTTTTTTCATCGTTCCTGTCACATTTCTTCACCCAATATCGTCTTGAGTTATGAAATAACATAATGGAGGTTATCTTATGACTCAAAAGTTGGATATTGTCATTGTTGGCGGTGGGTTAGCAGGTTATGTTGCAGCTAATTATTTATCGAAGACCAATTTATCGATTTTAATAGTAGAAAAAGGAAAACATGTGGGTGGCAGGGCTCGAACAAACAAGATGGATCAACAGTATTTGAATCTTGGCCCGCATGCCCTTTATAAAAAAGGAAAAGCCAAGTCTATTCTTGAAGAATTAGGAATCCACCTTACTGGAAATTCACCCAAATTAGGCGGCACTTTAATTGAAAATAATAATGAATACGCTGCTCCCCTTGCTCCTTTCGAGCTTTTTACAACAAGTCTTTTGAATGGAAAGGAACGGATTGAGTGGGTCTCAGTTTTGTTAAAGCTAATGAATACTGATCCTGAAAAGTTAGCAGAGCTTACCTACCAACAATGGGTGCAGCAGGTAACCCACTCTAAAAAAGTGGAATCCTTACTATATGTACTTGGCAGACTGGCAACCTATTGTCATGCTCCTGAAATGGTAAGCGCAAAAGTAATCGTAGTGAATATGAAAAATGCGATGGGCGGCGTACTTTATCTAGATGGTGGCTGGCAAACCATTATTGACCAACTTCACAGTAAAGCCATTCTTTCAGGTGTTGAGGTTAAATCACATACCCTTGTTAAACAAATGAAGCTCACCCAACAGGATCACATAAAATTGGTTCTTTCAAATGACGAAGAAATTCTCGCGAAGTATGTGATTTGTACAACCGGCCCCCACGAACTAAATGAAATGTTAGTAGAAACCGTACAAACTAACTTTTTTTCAAAAATAACACCTGTACGCGGGGCCACATTAGACGTTGCTCTAACCAAGCTGCCTAACCCAAAACGTTTGTTCGCCATGGGCATCACTGATCCCCTCTATTATTCCGTGCATTCACCTTATGCCCGCCTCTCTGATGATCCAAAGAGTGCCGTTCTTCATGTATTTAAATATCATCATCCAAATGACACACACGATAAAACAAGTATTAAAAACGAGCTTGAACAATTTTTAGAACAACTTCAGCCAGGGTGGCAGCAATATGTGATTACAAAAAGATTTATCCCGAACATTACCGTAAACCAACGCTTACCCCAGATAGGGGATGAACAGAAGCTGCAGCGTTCTAAAACAGAAATTCCGGGATTATATATAGCAGGAGACTGGGCTTCTCCCGACTCCATTTTGGCAGATGGCGCGGTTAGCAGTGGAAAACAGGCAGCGGCGGAAATCATTTTAAACGAAGAGAGGAAATATAGTGCAAATTACGAAAGAAGATTACCAACAATTTAAACCATTGTTGTTTTCATTAGGTTATCGGATGTTAGGTTCTGTCGTGGAAGCAGAAGATATGGTCCAAGAAACTTTTCTAAAAGCTTACCAAATAAGCGGGGCGAACATAAAGAATAAGAAGGCATATCTCTGCAAAATGATGACGAACCTCTGTCTTGATGTAGTGAAGTCTGCCCGGTATAAACGGGAACAATATGTGGGGCCATGGAACCCAGAGCCATTAATACTAGAAACATTAACCTTTGATCCCGCGGATATGCTGATACAAAAGGAAGGTTTGAGTATCGCCTATTTACGAATGATGGAGCATTTGGCACCAGATGAACGGGCAGTCCTCCTTTTAAGGGAGGTATTTGATTTCCCATACGCAGAGATTGCTAACATGATAGAAAAGAAAGAAGAAAACTGTAGAAAAATTTTCAGCAGGGCTAAGTCAAAGCTCTTACTTGTGGAAGGCGAAAGCTTACACTATGAGAAGAATAAATCCGTGGTTAATCGCTTTATAGAAGCGTTTCAATTGCAAAATAAAGATGTCCTATTAGAGCTTATCTCTGAAAATGTTACACTATATTCTGATGGCGGTGGCAAAGTCACGGCTGCCGTCCGTCCAGTCGTATCCGCAGCCAATGTTTTAGCCCTATTATACGGAGTCGTCAAAAAGGCCCCTATAGACACTTATTTTGAAGTGAAAAATGTCAATGGTCAACCAGCGATCGTGATCTACATGGATGGGAAGATTCAAAGTATCCTTAGTTTTTATATCCAAAATGAAAAAATAAGCGAAATGTATATAACAATGAATCCTGATAAGTTACCTATCTAATACCACCTATTAACCCAAGTGATTCAATGGGCGAATTTCTAAGTTTTATGAGCGAATCTAGGCACTTAATGAGCGAATCCTAAACGTTTATGGGCGAATCTAGTAATTCAATGGGCGAATTTTAGAAGATACACATTAATGATAAATTTGCAAACAATAAAAAGGAGAGAAGTGATATACCACTTCCCTCCTACAATTTTTTAGTTTACGCTGTCTCTCTCTCCCCGCCAACATCCACGCGGTTCTTGCCAATTTTTCCTTTAATCGACTTCATTACATGGTACGTAGTTGGTACGATCACTAAGGTTAATAGAGTTGATGTCAATAAACCTGATATCACCACAATTGCTAAGGACCTGGAAATTAAGCCGCCTTCACTAGATAGAGCCAATGGCAATAATGCACCAATTGTGGCGAGTGCGGTCATGAGAATCGGACGAAGACGCGTTTTTCCAGCTTCCAACAACGCCGCTTTAAGCTCCATGCCTTTCTTCTCGTTCTGTTTCACACGCTCCATTAACACAATCGCATTTGTAACCACAATTCCGATTAACATTAAGAATCCAACTAATGCCGGCATCCCTAAGGCTTGGTTCGTCACATACAATCCTAACAACCCACCCGAAAATAGGAACGGCAGCGACGATAGAATCGCCACAGGCATTAACATATTCCCGAACGCGACAAGCATCACGATAAACACCAGCACAACGGCAACCGCCATTGCCAGCATCATATTCGTAAATCCTTCATTCATCGCTTGGGCCTGACCCTCGGAACGAACATTTACGCCACTTGGTAAATCGATAGTCTTCAATCGTTTATCCACCTCAGCTTGAACACCTGACGAATTGTCGGTCGTGATTCGACCCGTCACCTGTACATATTGCTGCTGATTTAATCGGTACAACGCAGACGGACTTGGTGCTTTTTTGAGTATGGCCACTTCGGAGAGACTGACTTGCTGCCCCATCGGATTGGTCAATTTTTGACTCATAATCCCAGCAATAGAATCAACAGAACCTCCATCCAATAACAAATTCACACTCGTTGTTTTTCCCTCTACTTGCATATCTCCCACATGGTCACCCGCAATCAGTTCTCGAACAAATCCGGCAACCATGATCGGGCTTAAGCCTTTTTCAGCGGCTTTCGCATCATTAATATCCAATTGAAGCTGTTCCTTCACACCAGACAGATTGGATTCCACATTTTCTAAGCCATCAATATTTTTAATTTTATCCGTAATCAGCTTCCCTGCGGTCTCTAGATCTTCGGCATTGCCTCCTTCAACAATTAAAGCAATACCACTCGTTCCAACAATTCCAACCGGTGCAAGGGCCACCTGCATCTCACTGTTAAGATTCTCTACTTCTGTTCGTACCCTTTTTTCAAAACTACTAGTCTGTCCCTTTGAAGTTTCGTCCTCTAGATCAATCGAAAAACGAATATGTTCCCCATTCACAATCGTTTGGGTATCCTTAATCTGCCTCTCTTGTTTTAAAATTTCTTCAATATCACCCCCGATCAGGTTTGCTTTTTCCAGCGAAGTTCCCTCAGGTAAATCGGCAGTTAAGCGATAGGAGACCGCTTTTTCCTGCGGCAAAAAGTTCTTCGGAATCATCGGGACTAATGCTAGTGATCCAGCAAACATGACCACCGCCAGTACAATCGTTAAGGCCCGTTTATTCAGGACCCATGAGAGAGTATTCTTATAGGCTTTTTGAAAAATAGATTCTTTTTCCTCTTTCGGTTTAATACGAAGTAAGAATAACTTGGCGAGCAATGGCACGACAGTTAACGAAACAATCAGTGAAAACGCCAGGGCGACGATCACCGTGATCCCAAACGGAGCGAAGAAACGGCCGATAATACCAGGAACAAAGGAAAGCGGACCGAAGACGGCTATGGTCGTAAGGGTGGAAGACGTAATTGCCCCGCCCACTTCTTTGGCAGCTGTTAGCACCATTTTTTCATCTCGTTTCGCGCTCGTTAAGGTGCGGCGGTACACATTTTCAATCACGACAATTGAATCATCAATGACACGGCCGACGGCTACCGCGATTCCCGCTAGTGTCATCATGTTTAAACTATAGCCAAAATATTTCAAGGTAATCATGGATGCTAAAATCGATAACGGAATCGAAAGAACAGCGACAATCGTTGCCCTGATATTACGAAGGAATAAAAACGTAACCAGCACGGCAAACAAGGTTCCAAGCAGCACTTCCCGCAGCATTCCATCGACGGATGTTTTCACTTCTTTGGATGTATCATATAACTTCGTTAAAGTGTACCCAGCTGGAAGGTCTAATTCATCCAGCTTTTCTTTGGCTTGCCCGACCACTTCAACGGTATTTGAACCGGCCTGTGCTTTCATCTCAACCAGAACCGCTGGCTTTTCATTTAATCGAGTATAGACCGTTTCTTTTTTATTGCTATAAGAAACATCCGCAATCTCCTCCATCTTTACTTTTTGGATGCCATTTGGTCCTTGCGACAAAATTTGAATATCCTCTACATCACCGATAGAATCCAGCTTAAAGTCAGCTTGCACATTCAAGGTTTTATCGTCGACATTTACCTGACCAGCCGGAAAAGAAAAATGATGCGCTAAAAACGTTTGCTTGACAGTCTCATAGGTAATGCCGTGCTGCTTCATTTTTTCAGGATCCAGCTTCACCGCGACTTCCTTTTCCGTTTCACCCGAGATATCAATCGTTCCCACTCCGTCGATTCCAGTCAATGCCGGTTTAATTCGTTCATTGATATATTCAGTCAAGTCGGATTGATTGGCTGTGTTCGATGAAAGAGCAAATGTAAAAACCGGCATCGCAGACGGACCGTCTTTGAGGATTTGAGGTTTTTCTGCTCCTGCTGGCAGTTGGATCGAAGCAACCGCGGTCGTAACATCCTTTTCCGCTTCATCCATATCCTTGCTCATCTCAAATTCAAGAATCCCCGCGACCATATTACTGTGTGCTTCAATATATAAATTATCTAGTTTCTTTATTCCTGATAACGTGTTTTCTAACGGTTTGCCTATATCCTCTAACCCTTGTTCAGGAGTCGCTCCAAGATATGGAACCTGTACGATGATATATGGAATGTCAACATTAGGCATTGATTCCATCTTCATCGTTTTGACTGAATAAATTCCTCCTGCAATCACCATCAACATGGCGATAAAAATAACCCCCGCGTTCTTTAACGAAAACTTAATCCAAGATTTCATCTCTCTTTTCCCCTCCGCAATCTAAGTACTTTTTCAGTTTAACTACTTTCCCAACCTACTAAACTCGCTTTCTGGTTCTTTTTACCTTTTTTATTATAGGTTTTCCATCTAGGAGCCAACATCGGGCAGTTGCTGTAATCTCATCTACGACCTAAGGCTTAGAAAATTTTCTGGTGTCAGGCACCGAAATTGATTAAAATGGTAAATTTCTAGTAAAATTTACTTATACAGAAAGTTTGGTTTAGTTGAAAAACTGAAATGAGCCATAGGGAGAAGGAGTTATGGAAAAATGTTTAGGAAGTTGTCCGATGGGATATTAGCGCTGCTGATTACCATCCTGATTTATGCGGTATTTTTTGCGGTGTTTCCAGGAGTCCCGGGGATGAAATGAATAATAGTTTGATCGCCATGGCAACCTTTATAGCGATGACTTTTTTTATAAACTTTCCGCTTTGTTGGTGGATTATCAAACGAATCATTAAGGCTAGTCGAAGCAAGAGGAATTAATTAGATCTTACCAGTACATCCTTTTATCGACATTTGAGAAAGTACTGTACTTAATTAAGTAACCAGCGACAGTAAAATAAGCGGAGATTTTCCGCTTAGTTGCACAATTTGAACTCGTTTTGGGGTAAATAAGGGGAAGTTTTCCGATTAACCAAAATAAAATCCTCTATTTTCACGTTTTTCGAGTCAATAGGCGGAATCTCTCCCTCTATTCAAGCTATTTTTAGTGCTATTTACAAATTAAGCGGAATTTTTCCGGCTATTTATTAGACCGGTGTTAACCTGATTCCCCAACCGATAAGAGCGGACCCCCATGCTAAATACGGGCACTATTAAACACTATACAAATTTTCGCACAAAAAAAGACAATCATCTCTGATTGTCTTTTTTTTGCCTGGCAACGTCCTACTCTCACAGGGACGCGTGTCCCAACTACCATCGGCGCTGAGAAGCTTAACTTCCGTGT
>NZ_VEED01000003.1 GCF_007678255.1 Bacillus sp. X1(2014)
TCAAGATTTTATTACTACTATTTTACAACAAAAAAACTGTAGGCAAGCTCGTTTTTTTCGAGTTTGTCTACAGTCTGGAAGAGCCATTTTGGCTCTTCTTTTTTGAGATTGATTTTGGCTAAGGTGAAAAAAATTTGAGGGCAGATTTTACAAATATATGAACAAATCTCTAGAAAATCAATACTCCATATTATCTCCAATAAAAATGCATACAATCTGCAAATTTTCCCATTACATTAAACATAAGAGCATTAGATTTTTGGAGGTGGAAAAATGAAGAAAATCTTTATATTTATTTTTGCATTAGCATTTATCTTTTCATTTGATGTAAGGGTATTTGCAGATACGGGGCATTCTCATACTCCCAATTTAAAACAAGCAAAAGAGAATCTGAAAAAGGATACATCCGGTGGTGATGATACCACTATGAATCATGACAGTGGAACCGACATGGAAGGAATGGACCATGATAGTGGAACCGACATGGAAGGAATGAACCACAACAGTGGACCGGACATGGAAGGAAACAGTGGGGCAGCTCATGATCATCATGGAACAGTGGTTGAATCACCACCAAACTATAAAGTGCTAGGCACCTATGGGGCAGTAAACCTATCATTTGTCCTAATAGGTGTCTGGAATAAATGGTTTAGACGGATGGGAGATGTAAACAATGGCAATGCCTGAGAAAAACTTACCAGAAAAGGAACCTTTTGATCTTCTATCCATTTTAGTTGTGAAAAAGTTTGTTAAAAGCAAATGGTATCCAGGAATCTTTCAATGGATTGTTATTTTCGTATTTTCCATTATAGTTTATGAATTAGTAATGGGTACCGTAGATCCAAGTAAAAACTTTGGTACTACGATGACTTGGGTGTTATGGTGGCCGATTATTCCAGTCCTATTTTTACTAACAGGCCGCTTCTGGTGTGCCATTTGTCCGTTCGGTAAATTAAGTGATATTGTTCGTAAATTTGTTGGCAGCAAGCGACCAATGCCTAAGTTTTTAAGAAAATATGGAATTTGGTTGATAGATTTATTCTTTATTGCCATAACTTATAGTGACCATGTTTGGGGAATTGTAGAGTCGCCAAGAGGTTCAGGTTACCTATTGCTTTTACTCGTAACCATGGTTGTAGCCACTTCTGTTTTTTATGAAAGAAGAACCTTTTGTAAAACACTCTGTTTCCTTGGTGGTCTTGCTGGAAACTATTCACGCTCTGGTGCATTAAAAGTTCAAGCAACACCTGATATTTGTAAAACCTGTAAAGTCCAATCTTGCTACAAAGGAACCGAGGGTGTTGAAGGATGCCCAATGTTCCAATTTCCTAGAACAATGGAGTCTGGTGCAGAATGTAATATTTGCGGAAACTGTGTAAAAAACTGTCCAAACAATTCAGTTAAAATTACAACAAGAATTCCTACAAAAGAATTGTGGGGATTAAACAATCCAAAGCTTGAGCATGCCTCTTTAGCTGCTGTTATTATGGGTATCGTGTTCGTACAAAATATAACCATGCTTGAACCATGGCAAAATATTCTGAATGCAATTGGTTCTGTGACTGGTACAGAAAACTATGTTGTTAACTTTACGATTGCCTTTATCATTGCCATGGCATTACCAATTCTTTTATTGTTAGGAACTGCAAAACTAGCATCATTACTTGGAATGGAAGGTTCAATTAAAAAGAACTTTACCCGTTTTGGCTATGCGATTATTCCTTTAGATCTTGCTGGGCACCTGGCTCATAACCTATTCCACATCTTCACAGAAGGAAAGGCAGTATGGTTTAATTCGATTAGATTATTTGGAGTAGATTCAAATCCAGAAAGCTTAAGTCTCGCTTCAACTCCAACCGTACAAATGATTCAGTATATAGTGATTTTAATCGGGCTGGTAGGTACTTGCTATGTGGTGTACAGAATGGGTAGAGGCAAAATGACATCTTTAATAGCAATGCTGCCATATTACGTACTTATGACGATACTAGCAATCACTAATATTTATTTATTCTCCTTACCTATGATGCATAGGGTTTAATGTAGGATTTAATAATGTCGTATTTATTATTATTAATTTAAGAAGGGAAAGGGATTAACTAAAACCTGTTCAGAGGTTTTGGTTAATCCCTTCCTTTTCCTATTATGATTATTATTTGCAAACCAACTTTCTAATGATAATTATTAATAAAAAATTCCTCAATTACTGAGAAAGTTCAACAATTAGTCACAAGTTGGTCTGATAAAGATATTGTTATTAACCCTATTTATCATTATCATAGTATCGACAGTAAAAACTATTTTTCATGATATTAATGATAAGGGTGTGAGGGTTTGCAAACAAAACAGATGGTCAGTACATTACTAGGAATCCTTGCCCTGTTTCTATTTTTATTTCCGTCTATTTCTTCGGCGCACGCCTACATAAAGAAATCAACACCATTGGAAAATGAAAAAGTAGAAAAAGCTCCAGCAGAAGTAACAATAAAATTTGATGAATCAATCCAACCTGCATTTAACTCCATTAAGGTATTTGATTCGAAAGGTAATCGAGTCGATAAAAACAATGGGCAAATCGATCCGAAACAACCGTCTATCTTAAAAAGCGGATTAAAGAAGGGCCTTCCCAATGGATCCTATCGAATTAAATGGAAGGTGGTTTCAAGTGATGGCCATCCTGTCGAAGGAGTCATTCCATTTCAGATTGGTGATGAAGGTCAAACATCAGCTGCTTCCAATAAGGAAACAAAGGGGTATATTCCCAAAGCTGATCTAATCGTCATTCGTTGGCTTCAATATATTAGCAATGCCTGCTATGTTGGGCTAATCTTTTTTTATATGATGGTCATGCCCAAGAAGTTAAGGGAGATAGAATCAGTTGACAAGAAGTTCCGGAGACTAATTAATGCGAGTCTAACATTCCTATTCTTTAGCATCCTATTAAGTTTGCCACTACAGGCAACGATTGAATCTGGTTTTCCATGGAGTGAAGTGTTCAGCTTTACATTAATTGGAAGTATCCTAACGAACACGAATTATGGTCATTCATGGCTTCTGCAAATCGCCCTTCTCATTACTCTTGTTCTCCTTACCTCGTTCATCAGGATGGCCGAGAGTACGAAACGCATCCTTTTGTGGGCTTGTTTTATACTAGGAAGTGCCTTGCTATGGACAAAGTCTTTGACAAGTCATGCCGCTTCCCAATCAAATAAAATATTACCGCTTGCAATGGATTTCTTTCATTTATTTGGGGCATCGATTTGGATTGGAAGTTTAATTGGTTTTGTCGGCTTCTTTTCATTACGGAAAAATACGGATTTAAAACAGGATTATCTTAGAATGATAAAAAACTTCTCCAAATGGGGATTAATTATTGTTCTTCTCTTAACCTTTACAGGAATATATAGCAGCCTATTATATATTCCTAACCTTTCTGCTCTGATTCAAACAAACTATGGACAGGTATTAATAGGTAAAGTAAGTTTATTTATACTGATGGTATTGCTTGCTGCTGTGAATCTTTTTAAAGGAAGAAAGGGATCCACTAAGAGACTTGGGGCATCATTAAAGGGGGAACTTTTAATAGGACTAATGATCCTTATTCTTTCAGTAGTCTTAACCAATTTACCAACAGCCATTCAGTCGCCGGGGCCATACAAGGAAACCAATATAGTGAATCAAGGCAAGCAAATTACACTGAAAGCAACCCCGAATATTATTGGAACGAATTTATTTGAAGTTACATTAAAAGACAAAGCAGGTCAGCCTATTAAAGATATTGAACAATTACACTTAACGTTTACAATGCTTGAAATGGATATGGGTAAAGAAACAGTTAACTTAGCAAATACGGCTGAAGGAAAGTATGAAGTGAGAGGTTTACATTTTAGCATGGCTGGTAAGTGGAACGTACATGTACACGTTCTAACAAAGTCATTAGAAAGTATCGATACAGATTTCCATGTTTTAGTGGGAAGTCAATAAAAACATCTAAGGAGAGTTACAATGAAAAAGATGATTGGTAGAATTTCAAAAATATTTATTCCGGCAATAATCAGCTTATTTTTCTTCTCAAGTATGGCAAGTGCTCATGTAACAGTAATGCCAAAAACATCATCAACAGGGGCATGGGAAACTTATACCTTAAAGGTGCCAGTTGAAAAAGATGTAGCTACTACGAAAGTAACGGTCAAAGCACCAGCAGGTGTAGAAATTATGTCATATCAACCCGTTCCAGGCTGGACCTATTCATCTGAAAAGGATGCTAGTGGAAAAGTAAAAACATTTACCTTTGAGGCAACCGGGGAAGGGATTTTAAGTGGTCAATTCCAACAATTTGTCTTTGTAGCGAAAAACCCTGAAAAGACAACCAAAGCTGCTTGGGATGCTTTTCAATATTACAAGGATGGCAGTATAGTCGAATGGACAGGAGAAGAAGGGTCTGACTCACCACATTCGATTACAGATATTGTAACAGCTTCTACCACCGATCAACATAGCGGTCAAACAACAGAACATAGTGATAAGACACCGACAAAAGATAACGAAAAAACGAAAACAGAAGTGAATGAAAAGAAAACAGAAACATCCACATCTTTATCACTAATTTTATCTGGATTAGCAGCATTGCTTTCCTTTGCTGCACTGATTATCGCAATCCGAAAAAAATAACCTTAAAAAATAGAAGATGCCGTGGGCATCTTCTATTTTTTAAGGTTTTCTAAATAAAGCAATTGGCCATCATATAAAAAATGGTGGCCTCATGATCTTAGTTAAAAAACAATACCTTGTGGTTGGCTTTTTTTCTTTTTGATCGCTTCTACTAATGTCTTAAATAGCTTTAGAGAATGATGGAAAATTGGACTTTGAATAAATGTATAAAGGAAAGTAGCAATAAACACAGGCCCACCTAACAATAGACCAATCAATAGGACAATGCTTTCTACGATAATGCGAGCCTGACTAACTGATAACTTAGTTTTATCGGAGATGGATAACATAAAGCCATCGCGAGGACCCGCACCGATTCCTGCTGCAACGTACATCCCGCCGCCGACCCCTGTAATTATGATTCCACAGAGAAGAATGAGATAATCAACCCAAGTACCTGTTGCTTTTGGGAGAATATCTAACCAGAGGAAAAAGTCCATGATAGGTCCAATACATAAGGCATTAAGTATAGTACCTATGCTAATATAACTCCTTGCTACAAAAAAAGAAATGATTATCAGGATCAGCCCGCATATGACTCCCCAGGTTCCAATGGTGAAACCAAAATGTTCAAATAGCGCAACATTCAGTACCTCCCAAGGATGTAGGCCCACATATTTTACCTTAACGGCAATTGCATTTCCTAAGCCAAAAAAGGTTAGTCCCGCAAAAAATAATAAATATTGAACCAGCTTCATTTTTCAGTTACCTCCACATAAAGCCTTTTTCCTGAATATTAAAACCTATCTTAAGATTCTAAATTATGTTTTGATAATAATCAATGATTATATTGAAATATAGAATTGAATTCGTTAGACTGATATAATTTAAATATGTTTGAATTATTGAAATTTTATTTAGGATAGAGGGATATCTATGAATCTCGTTGCTTCTGAAAAAGTGAAAAAAATGTCGGCTAGTATTTTTCAAGAGGTAGCTAATCGAAAGCTTAAAGCGATTAAAGCAGGTATGGATGTTATTGATTTAAGTGTAGGAAGTCCAGATTTTCCTCCGCCGCAATTTGTTGTGGATACATTGATTGATTTTGCCTGTGATTCAAGCAAATATGGCTATACCCTATCAGGGATACCTGCATTTAATCACGCGGTAAGTTATTTTTATAAGCAAAGATATGCGGTTGACGTCAACCCAGAATCTGAAGTATTGCAGCTGATGGGGTCTCAGGATGGTCTTGCTCATTTGGCTACGGCTATCATTAATCCTGGTGATTATGTATTGGTACCGGATCCCGGGTATCCTATCTATGAGGCAAGTGTAAATATTGCAGGCGGGGTTATCTATCCAATGCCGTTATTAGCTGAAAACAGATTCCTGCCAATGCTTGAGGAAATTCCGTTAGATGTGTTAGATAAAACGAAAATGATGATAATCAGTTATCCTGGTAACCCTGTAACTGCTTTAGCGGATCAGTCATTTTTTGAAAAGGTAGTTTCCTTTGCTAAGCATCACAATATTTTGGTTGTTCATGATTTTGCGTACTCTGAGTTGATCTTCGATGGGAATCCACAACTTAGTTTCATGTCGGTTCCAGGGGCAAAGGAGATTGGTATTGAATTTAATTCCCTTTCGAAAACCTTTAATATGGCAGGATGCCGTATCGGCTATGTCGTTGGCAATGAGCAAGCCATTGAGATCTTGGCTTCATTTAAATCTCACATAGATTATGGAGTCTTTTATCCTATCCAAAAAGCAGCCGTAAGGGCGTTAACTTCAGATTTCGCTTTTCTTAAAACACAGGTGAATGAATATGAACTTCGCCGCGATGTGTTGATTTCTGGGCTTGAAAAAAGCGGTTGGCACGTGGCTAAGTCTCCTGCAACCATGTTTGTGTGGGCAAGAATCCCTGCAGGCTGGAAATCCCGAGAGTTTGCCTTTGAATTGATTGATCAAGCCGGAGTGGCTGTCATTCCTGGTGATGCGTTTGGAAACCTGGGCGAGGGCTATGTTCGGATTGCCATGGTACAACCACCAGAACGACTATCCCAGGCAGCTGAACGAATTCATGAATTCCTAATGGAATATTCAAGAAATAAGTAAAAAGTAACATCATCTGTGATGAGGATATTTTTGGAAAACTGTTTCACGCCTCTTCTATAAACATAAATTTCTTCATATATTTTGTAAAAGACCTTCTGCCAAATGAGGGTCTTTTATTTTGATAATGAAAGAGGGATAAAATGCTAAGCGATTTACAACATTTAGAGTTAGATATCCCGATTGAAGTGATTTGGGACTTTATTCGAGACGAAAACAATTGGGCACCGCTTGTACCTGGCTATATTCAACATGAAAAGAGAAATGAACGTCAAATCAGTTGGGAATTTAAGAGTGATCTCGGCGTTATGAAAAAAAAGGTTAGTTTATTAATAGATATTAAAGAGTGGAACGAACCATCCAGAGTATCTTTTGAATTAAAACGTTCAAATGAAAAACATTTAGGCGAAGGTTATTTTGAAGCAAAAGCCTTAAATAAAAATAAAACTCGTGTAACGGGCTTTTTAGAAATCAATGCATCAGGGCCGATGGGATCATTAGCTAATTCCCTTTTTAAAAAAGCACTCCAAAAATCGGATGATGAGGTAGCCTCAGTCATTTCTACAAAGTTAGAAGAATTTCATCGCAGGTAAAAAATTAAGATAAACTTAAGCAACCCATGATAAAGTTAGTCCAAATTCCACTATCCCCCAAGATAGAGGACAGGAGGATTAACAATGAAACCATTAAAATCAAACAAAGCCCTAAATGTAATCCTAGTTTTTTCACTGGCATGGTTGGGAACTGGATCACCCATAACATCTGCCTATGCTGAAACTAACACGACAACAGTTCAAGAAAACCAACTAGCGAGCACTCTTTCAAAATTAGAAATTGAAGGAATGGAGCTCGATCAGAAATTCAATGCAGATTTATTTGAATATACTGCCACAGTTGGGAACGAGGTTGAAAATATAAAGCTATTAGTAGATAGCTCTAATACAGATTCATCGATTACAATCAACGATCAGGTGATTATCCATGGGTCAATAGGAACCTACACCCTTCAAACAGGTGAAAATAAGTTTATTATTTTTGTAAATAATGGCAATGGTTCATCCAATACCTATACCCTGACGGTAACAAGAGAGAAAAATGCGAATACTTTCTTGCAAAGTATTGAACTATCAAAAGGTGAGTTATCACCCAAATTTTCTTCAGATGTTAATGACTATAAGGTCAATGTTCCAAATGAAGTTCCTGCCATTACATTTAAACCGACAGCTATAGAAGCAACTTCAACAATAAGGGTGAATTCTACTGTAGCAGGGAAAGATGGAGTGGATGTTTCGCTTCCCGTTGGTCAGTCAGATATTATAATCACGGTAACTGCTGAAAATGGCACGATGAAAATTTATACCATCCACGTTACAAGAGAGAAAGATGTTGATGATAAAGTTGTAGAAGAGACACCAGCTGAAGTTAAAACACCTGCAAAAAATTTAAACAATAATCTAGGTTCTATACAGCCCAATACAAAAACAAATAATCGGACTAATGCTTCACTGCCAACATCTCAACAGCAAAGTTCCTTAAATACCGAAAAAGTAAGTAAAGCATTACTATCGTCACTGTCAGTATCTGAAGGAACATTTGATAGCGCGTTTACAAGTAATGAGTTTACGTACCATGTGACGGTTTCAAGTGATATGGACGAAATAACACTAGAGCCGATTGCAAAATATAGCAGTTCTGAAATATTAATTGAAGGAGAAACGAGCAAAACAATAAAACTGGAAAGTGACAAGAAAACAATTATTTCTGTGGTCGTTACGTATGATGATGATGATCGAAAGACATATGTACTTGTGTTTGATAAAGAATCTTAAAAAAATTACTTATTAGAAAATCCTAAAAAACCTGCACAGTGCAGGTTTTTTTCGTATAATTAAAAATTTATTAAAAAAAAAGAAAACTTATTTTTAACATGTCCTTTAAAATTGTGGTATATTAATAAATAAAAAATTTAGCGAATTTTGAGATTAAAGGAAGGTGGCAGTATGACAACAGAAGTAAAATTAAATGACAGCAGTCTTCCGTTGCGTCGTGATGTGAAATTACTGGGGAAAATGTTAGGAGATATTCTGATAAATCACAGTGGTTCTGCATTATTTGATAAAGTGGAAAAAATACGTTTAATGTGTAAAACATTAAGGGAACATTTTGATCAATCAATTTATGATGCCTTAAAAGAAGAAATTTCTAGTTTAGATGCACCGATGAGGAAACAAGTTATTCGAGCATTCTCAATGTATTTTCATTTAATTAATGCAGCGGAACAGAACCATCGTATGCGTAGAAGAAGACAGTACCAACTTCAAGAAGAAAGGGTTGTCCAACCCGCTTCTATTGAAAGTGCTGTTCTTTTGCTTAAAGAGAATAATATAGAAGAAGATGTCATTCAAGATACCTTAAATACCCTATCTCTTGAGCTTGTAATTACAGCTCATCCAACAGAGGCAACGAAACGCTCCATACTGGAGATTCAGCAGCGAATTGCTGAAATTCTTAAAAAACTCGATCACCCGTTATTAACAAGAAGAGAAAGAAAAAAGCTGGAAGAAAGTTTGTTTAACGAAGTTTCAATACTTTGGCAAACGGATGAATTACGACAGAATAAGCCGACTGTTTTAGATGAAGTTCGAAATGGTTTGTATTATTTTGATCAAACTCTTTTCGAAGTTCTGCCTGAAATTCATCAAGAAGTGGCGGAATGTTTAGAGAAGAACTTCACTAATACACAATGGAAAGTTCCTAATTTCTTGCGTTTTGGTTCATGGATCGGTGGTGACCGGGATGGAAATCCAAACGTTACACATGATGTCACTTGGGAGACATTGAAAAAACAAAGAAGACTCGTCTTAAAAAAATATAAAAATGCCTTAGTCGAATTAATGAAACGATACAGTCATTCCACTTCAAGGGTGGAGGTAAGTGATGAGCTTCTTACATTAATTGAGCAAGAGGATATTTATTTAACGGATGACAAAAAATGGCCAAATAAAGGTGAGGCATACCGCCGTGCATTTGCAATTATTATTGAACGTGTAAAACAAGTAGGAAAAACGGACTTAGGCTATAAATCTTCCGAAGAATTATTAGAAGACTTGTATGTGATTAAAAGGAGTTTGAAAAAGCATCATCCAGCAGCACATGAATCAAAAATTATTCAAAAGCTGATCCGACAAGTCCAATTATTTGGGTTTCATTTAGCTACACTCGATATTCGAAATCATAGCGGCGAACATGAAGCAGCCATGACAGAAATATTGCGCAAAGTCAGTATCACCGAGAATTATGCGGAACTTTCTGAAGAAGAAAAACTAAACATATTGCAAAATATCTTATTGGATCCTCGTCCATTGTTATTACTAAATGAAGACTACTCTGTGGAAACACAGGAAATGATTAAAGTGTTCCAAACAATTAAGAAGGCACACGAAGAATTCGGAAAGCGAGCTATTTCCGTTTATCTTGTGAGCATGACGAAATCACCGAGTGATTTGCTTGAGGTCCTTGTACTTGCAAAAGAGGCTGGGATTTATCGACTTCACGCAGATGGCACATTAGAAAGTCATTTACATGTGGCACCATTATTGGAAACAATCGACGATTTAACAGCTGGACCAAAAATAATGGAAACCCTTTTCGAGATGCCTGTCTATCGTAATCATTTGCAAATATTGGGGGACCAGCAGGAAATTATGCTTGGGTACTCGGACGGAAGCAAAGATGGTGGTACGTTGACAGCTAACTGGAAACTATATAAGGCTCAAATTGAGATTCATGAAATGGCGAAAAGATATCAAATCGGACTTAAGTTCTTCCATGGCCGTGGTGGTTCATTAGGCCGTGGCGGCGGTCCATTAAATAAAAGTATCCTGTCTCAGCCGGCTGAAACAATTGGGGATGGAGTCAAAATAACCGAGCAAGGTGAGGTATTATCTTCAAGATATTTGCTTGAGGATATTGCCTACCGCAGTTTAGAACAAGCTACCTCCACGTTACTTTTAGCAGTTACACATATTTCTAAAGAAGCAGAGCAAGGTCAGAAACGTGATCCAATCTGGGTTGAGACGATTGAAGAAATCTCAAGCTTAGCTTTAACAAAATATCAATCATTGGTGTTTGGTGATTCAGATTTCCTTACCTATTTCACTGAAGCGACACCACTAAGAGAGCTAGGGGATTTAAACATTGGCTCCAGACCAATGAGCAGAAAAAATCAAGGACGATTTGAAGATTTACGGGCCATTCCTTGGGTATTCGCTTGGACGCAAAGCCGCCAACTGCTTCCTGCATGGTATGCAGCCGGAACTGGTTTAGCAGGATTTGCAGCAAAGGGAGAACAAAATTTGCATATTCTTCAGAATATGTATGAAAAATGGCCGTTTTTCCGATCAACGATTGATAATTTACAAATGGCATTAATGAAAGCAGACATTACGACGGCCAGAGAATATTTATCACTTGTTGAAGACCAAAATATGGCTGAACGGATCTTTACTAATATTCTTGAAGAATATGAAAGAACAAAAGAAATTCTTCTCCAAATTACAGGTGATAAGGAATTGCTTGATCATACACCAAATATTAAAGAATCGGTATTTAGAAGGAATCCATATGTCGATCCGTTAAACTTTTTACAAGTGGAGTTAATAAAAGAACTGCGAAGTCAGGGTGGCTCCAACGAAGACCTATTAATTGAAGTTTTGCTAACCATCAGTGGAATATCTGCTGGACTACGGAATACTGGTTGATTTATAAAGTAAGCCATAAATTCTTTTTAAAAAAGAATTTATGGCTTTTTTTAATGTAATGGATGATTTATGAACATTTTATGAATTTCTTTAAAATGAATGGTTGTTCATTCATTTTTGCGCAAAATTCGACATATTTCGATTTGTTCATCGTGCTATATTTTATCCAGAAGAGAAAAGGATTGAAAAAAGGTATGATCTCGGAGGGATATTATATGGCAGTTGAAGAAAAGGTTGTACATGAAAAACATCTAATCACTTCAATGATTGATACATTAGCAAATAATGCAGAGAAAGCACTTAGTGAATTTCGTACATACAACCAAGAGATGGTTGATGAAATCGTCAAACAAATGGCTCTTACTGCTCTTCAAAATCATAAGAATCTTGCAAAATTGGCTGTAAATGAAACAAGAAGAGGAGTTTATGAAGATAAGGTATTCAAAAATATGTTTGCCACTGAGTTCATTTATAACAATATTAGAGATATGAAAACTGTTGGTGTAATCAACGAAAACGAAAATGAAGGAATGGTAGAGTTCGCCGAGCCAGTAGGTGTGATTGCTGCCGTTATTCCAATAACAAATCCAACATCGACTGTAATTTTTAAATCATTGATTTCGCTTAAAACAAGGAACCCAATTATTTTTGCATTCCCACAGTTTGGCCAAAAATGTTGTAAGGAGACTGCGATTTTACTGAAGGAAGCAGCCATTAGGGCAGGTGCACCAGAGAATTGCATTCAGTGGATTGAAGTTCCTTCACATGAAGCGTTTCAGGCCTTAATGAAGCATCCGAAGGTTTCTCTCATTCTAGCAACGGGTGGACCAAATTTGGTAAAAGCAGCTTACAGTTCAGGGAAACCGGCACTTGGGGTTGGTGCAGGAAATGTACCCTGTTATATTGAAAAAACAGCAAATATCAAAAGGGCTGTTAACGACATAATCCTATCGAAAACCTTTGATAACGGGATGATCTGCGCTTCTGAACAAGCATTAATTATTGATCAAGAAATTTATGATGAAGTGAAACAGGAACTGATTTCAAATAATTGTTATTACCTTAATGAAGAAGAAAGATTAATGGTAGAGAAGGTTGCCATTTTTGAAAAGACAAATACAATTAATCATTTAATTGTCGGATTACCAGCCACAATGATTGCCAAATTGGCAGGAGTGAATGTTCCTGTAAATACCAAGATTCTCATTGCAGAACTAGATGGCGTAGGGCCAAAATATGCTCTCTCATGTGAAAAACTAAGTCCGATTCTTGCCTGTTACAAGGTTAATAGTTTTGAAGAGGGCATGCAAATTGCGGAAGAAACCTTAGAATATGGTGGTCTTGGCCATTCAGCTGCTATTCATACCGCAGACCAAGGTTTAGTAGATTTGTTTGCACTACGTATGAAGGCAGGGCGAATCATGGTCAATACCCCATCGACGCATGGTGCAATCGGGGATATTTATAATACATCCTTACCGTCATTAACGATTGGATGTGGTACTTATGGAGGGAACGCTGTGTCACAAAATGTAGGAGCACAAAATCTCTTAAATATTAAAAAGGTTGCAAAAAGAAGAACATTTCCCCAGTGGTTTAAAGTACCATCGCAAATTTTCTATGAAAAAAATTCAATCCAAATGCTAGCGTCTATTCCAGGAATCTCAAAGGCATTTATTGTTACAAGCAACAGTGCTGTTAAAAATGGCTATGTTGACAAAGTTGTCTACTATCTAAACAAGAATCAAAGGACAATTCAATTTGAAGCATTCTCCGAAATTGAGCCTGAACCTAGCATTGATACGGTAATAAGTGGTGCAGAGCGGATGAGAAGATTTCAGCCAGATTGTATTATTGCTCTTGGCGGCGGCTCGGTGATGGATGCCGCAAAAGCGATGTGGTTATTTTACGAACATCCAGAAACTGATTTTCATAGCTTAACACAAAAATTCTTTGATCCAAGTAAAAGAGTAGTTAAATTCCCAGCGCTACGTGGAAAAGCAAAATTTGTTGCGATTCCAACAACATCCGGAACGGGTTCAGAGGTCACAGCCTTCTCAGTTATTTCAGATAATAAAACAAATATAAAATATCCACTTGCGGATTTCCAATTGACACCGGATGTAGCCATTATCGATCCACAGTTTGTTATGACAGTTCCGAAGCATGTTACCGCTGACACAGGGATGGATGTGTTGACACACGCGATTGAATCGTATGTTTCCGTATTGGCTAATGACTTTACAGATGGACTTGCATTAAAAGCCATTCAACTTGTATTTAAGTATTTGCCAATAGCTTACCAAGATGGAAGTAATGAACTTGCCCGTGAAAAAATGCATAATGCTTCTACAATAGCAGGGATGGCTTTCGCCAATTCCTTCCTAGGCATAAACCACAGTCTTGCCCATGTTTTAGGGGCTGAATTTAATATTCCACATGGACGCGCCAATGCGATTCTTTTGCCGCATGTAATCCGTTACAATGCAGCCAAACCAAATAAGTTCATGACATACCCTAAATATGAAAGTTTCATAGCCGATGAACGTTATGCGGAAATTGCTAAAATGCTTGGGCTTCCTGCGGGGACGACAGAGGAAGGTATTGAAAGCCTAGTACAAGCAATTATTAAATTAACAAAGGAACTAGAAATCCCGATGAGTATAGAAGCAAGCGGGGTAGGTAAAGAAGTATTTGAAAGCAAAGTAGCAGTTCTCGCAGAACGTGCATTCGACGATCAGGATACGCTTGCAAATCCAAAACAACCATTTATAGAAGAACTTGCAGAAATTTATCGTCAGGCCTTTAGTGGTATTTAAAAAGAAGGCTGTGTTAAAGAATATTGTTGATTTTGGCACTCTGTTGACCTTCGTTCCAGGCACGGCCGCGGAAAGCGAAGTGCCTGGAACGGAAATCAACAGACAAGTTTAACACAGCCAAAAAGGAAGAAAAAAATTCATAAAAGGATGCGAGTAGGATGTCTAAGAAAAGAAAAATTGAAAAAAAGCAAGAACCTATCCTTGAATCCACCAATAAGGACGATGAACAAATTAGAGAAAAAGAGGTGAGCGATGCACAACTATCAAGCCTAGACATTCTCTGGCACAATGCATTTCATGAATTAGACGAATGGGCTAAGCGTTCAGACTTCAGAGACGAGGTATTTTTAAAAGAGGCCATGTTTATTGCTGATAACATCCAAAGGAATCAAGAAAACTTAAAAGAAATGGCAGAGAAATTTAATAAGGAATTTACTGAATGGGAAAGGACCGCAAGAGAAGAATTTTTGATGTCCACCACTAGTCTGCAGCATTTCTTTCCACTTAGGTCATACGAAGAAATCAATGCCCAGATTGATCAACTTCAAAAAAGAAGCATGTCGATTCTAAGTAAACCTTGCCAAGTTATTAGCAAAAATCAAGCAATGGATAAATATCTTGAAACGATAGAGCAGTATGTGGCTCTTAGGAAAAAAGGCAGGAAGCAATATATCAAGGCAGTTAAACAAGTTGGAAACCTAATCTATGAAAATCAAAAAGGTTTTATTGATCTATTTGCACGACAAATTAAACCGTTGATGTTTCCGTTTAATAAATACTTGGAGAAAGAAGAAGAGATAACAAATTCCTAAATAAGGAGACAAAAAGCATATGTCGAAGGATAAAACCTATGATCCATTGCAAGGATTTAGAAGAATAAGTGAAATGTGGGAAAGACAATTGAATGGCATGCTTTACATGCTGACTGACAATAATGAGTTCGTTCGACTTCTTAAGGTTGGGACAGACGGTCATGCAAGATATATGGAGCGGTTAAGAAAGAACCAAGAACTCATGGCGGGTGTAATGAATATTCCAACCAAAAAAGATATTGCAAATGTAGCAAAATTATCTCTTCAAACCGAAGAAAAAATTGATATTTTAGAAGAACAGGTTTGGAATTTACAGGATAGTTTAGAAGCCTTAAATAAGGGAAACGTAGCAATGTTTCAAGAAATGGTGACGATTATAAAACAGATGAAGGATGTATCAGCTTTCATTCAAACAGAGTTTCAAAATTTAAGACAAGAAATCTCTCAATTAACAGATATTAAACAGGAACTTGCAGCCTTGAAAAATCTTGTGCAGCCATTGCAGACAAAAGACAGGGAAAATGAGCTTGTTCTGACTGGTGCTGGCAGTGATGATGGAAGGGGCTGAGAATGATGATTGCTAAAGCACTAGGAAATATTCCATTAGTGGATTTGAAAAAGGAATCTTTAAGATGGGAACAAGTCTATAAAGTCTTAACAGAACCGAAACCGGATATTGTTCCAACAACGAGAGAAATTGTTTGGAAAAAAAATAAATCAACATTATATTATCATCCTGCTAAAGAAAAAAAATATCAAATCCCTGTGTTTTTAGTCTATTCACTTCTAAATAAATCGTATATTTTAGATGTTGGGGAAGGAAGTAGTGTAGTAGGAGGATTAACGGAAAGAGGATATGATGTTTACTTCCTTGATTGGGGTTCCCCTGATTATGAAGATAGTGATATCACTCTTGATAATTATATTCTTGATTATTTGGAAAATGGCGTCAAACGTGCGTTACGACATTCCGGAGCGAAAGAAATATCGATGATTGGCTATTGTTTAGGAGGCACAATTGCCGCTATTTTTACCTCACTAACAAACTTGCCTATTAAGAATTTAGTCCTAGCAACGGTACCAATTGATTTCAGTATAGGAATCGTTCCGGATAAGTGGTTAAAGGGACTTCAAAAAGGGACAATTAATTTTGATCGACTTTCTGAGGTTTATGGTGTTATTCCATCTGAAATAATGTACGGAATGTTTAGAGGACTTTCACCCGTCTACGTTAGTCCATTGGTAAACCTGATTTCCCGTGCACATGATAATGAATATGTTAAAAAGTGGCGGCGGATGGACAAGTGGACAAAAGACTCCGCATCGTTTTCAGGGGCTGCTTTCAAACAGCTATTTAATGATCTCTATAAAGATAACAAACTCCTAAAAGGAGAGCTGACAATTGGCAGCAGGAAAGTAGATTTAAAAAATATCCATTGTTCACTCTTTGTCTTCTCAACATCACGAGATACTTTGATACTAGAGAAACAAAGCCTCCCTGTTATTGACATGGTTTCCAGTGAAGATAAGACATACGAGGTATTTGAAGGTGGACACGTTTCTTTAGCCTTAACCGGAAAGTTTGCCATCTTCGCGGACAAATGGCTTTGCTCACGGTCACAAGAAATTTAGGAATTTCTTTATTAAGTCAAGAATGAAGTAAAAGCGGGAAGGACTCCCCTCCTTCCCGATATTACTAGTTATGAAGCAGCTTTTTGTTGAGCAAGGAATGTCCTTATGAGTTGATTAAACCGGTCTTTTGCCTCCAATTTGGCCAGATGGCCGGTATTTCTCATAATAATAAACTCTGAATTTGGAATCAGCTTGTGCATCCAAGCCTGAATCCAAATAGGCAAGACAGAGTCGTACTGACTTCCAACAATAAGGGTCGGAACAACTACCATTGGTAATAACGATAAATTATTTACCTCAAAACATGCCACTAATGAGTCAATAAATATCTGTGGTTTAGGTTGGAAAAACTTATTAAATTTTTCAACAGTGTCCTTATTCCAGGAATAGAGTGTCATCCGTGCGGCATAATCCGAGTGTTCTTTCATGTATGAAATCTGCTGGAGAAGTTCTTTTCGTGGTTCATATAATACACTTTTAAGTTTCTTAGGAAAATAATGAAATGAACTAATTAACAGGAGAGTGCGGCAGCGTTCAGGTGCCTGCCGGTAAATCTCCTGCGCAACGGCACCACCCATTGACAGACCCAAAATATGAGCACTTTCAATTTTTAATTCATTTAATAAGCCGAGTATATCTAAGGCAAAGTTTTTTATTGATATTCCTTCCGTATTACTGCATTCTCCATGTCCACGTAAATCAGGGATGATCAACTCGTACTGATCAGCCAATTCAAATTGGTCTTCCCACCCTTCTTTTACTTCACCTAAACCATGGATCAAGACCAACGGGTCGCCTGTACCTAAGTGCATATATGGCACTCCCAATTTACTAATTCTTGCTTCTTCCATTTCACACCACCTTTTAATTTTTATTAGTCTTTTGCTAATTAGAGGGAAGTGTAGACACCAATTTTTAACTTTTACTCATAAATATTTGCTGAGTTGACAAAATATTACTCATAGGTGTAAAATACATATAGGGTGAGGTGATAAAGATATGGTGAATCAGGACAATCAAACGATTAATCCATCAAAAAACTTTGTGCTGCCATTTATTTTATTGCTTCTTAGCAGGATGTCACTTCATGGGTATGAACTTAGCCAAAAGCTAGAGGCATTCGGGTTTAAGACGCTTGACCAGGGGAATTTATACAGACTGTTAAGACAACTAGAAAAGGACGAGCTTCTATCTTCAGAATGGGATACAACTGGGAGCGGTCCTGCTAAAAGAAAATATTCAATTACTAAAGCGGGAATTTCATACTTAACGGGTTATGCCAACCAACTAGAATCTTACCAATCGTTATTGGATCAATTTTTCAAAATGTATACCAGTTTCTTTGAGCTCTATATTCCTTCATTCCCAAAGAAGGATCCAATAGAGAAAGTTAATAATAGAAAGAGGAGGCAAGATGATGGCACAGAAGAAAAATGAAACGGCTAAAGAAACAAATGTACCAACAGCAGAAGAATCGGTGACTGTAGGATCATTTGTAAACACGTTTTGGGATCAATTTGAGCTATCAAGTGAACGGGCAGAACAGCTTCGGGAGAATAGAGAGGATGCATACATTAATGCATTAAAAGAGGTCATTAAATTCAATAAGCAATTTAGACAATCGGTTGTGAATTTGTATGACCAGTCGAAAAAAACAAACAAAGAGATGGTTTCTGAACTAATGCATCAATTTTCATTCGGTAAAGAAGAAATCAAAGATGAGAATTTACCAATGAATGAAAGTGAAGAACTTAAGAAACTGGTTTTAGAGGTTTCTGGACAGTTAGAGAACCTTGCATTAACGCCAATTAAATCAGTTTTCCATATTGTTGACCAATTGGAAGATAATTTTGAAAAAAATGCAGAATCGAGCGTAGCTTTTGATCGTGACCGACGCAATGCATGGCAGCAGGTTAGGAAGGAATATATTAAATTAGCAAGAGATACACATTTAAACATTATTGACCGAAGCAAAGGTAGTCTTAAAGAATTTGTAAAGATTCAGTAACTACTAGGTATTAACTTCTAAGGAGAATCAACAGCATTGAGCAATATAAGCATTGATTGCAAGTCATAAGAACCACAATCTCTTTTCTTAAAATTATAGAGATTGTGGCTCTTTTTATTTGTTGAAAGAATCTGAATGTGGAAATATTAGACATTTAGTTGCTTATTACCCAGTAATTACCAATGAAATATAAATGTAATAAAATTATTAATCTTTTGACAAAGATAGTTGATATACTTTTAGTTGGGACAAAATAAGATGATATTGGAAAGTTTATATGAAGAATGACCTACATAATTGGATAGCTTAGATTATTAAATTGGTAATTACATAGGAATTTTGTCGTGTAACCTAGAAATTAAAATATATTAAATCGTCTTAGATGCTTGATGTCTATTTTAAGAAGGCAGGGGAACCAGATTGAAAAAGAAGATAATCGCACTATGTACGACCATTTTTATGGGACTCGGGAGTGTTTTCTCTTGTCCAGCAGTATATGCAAAGGAAAATAAACTTAAAAGTGTACAAGATCAGCGAACAGGTCTTCAAACAGATATTTCAAAAGCAAATATAGAAATTTTTCAAGTCCAAGATGAATTAATTAAACTAGCTGAACAAATTAACAGAGTTGAGCAAGCCATTAAAGATAATAATAAAATGATTGTTCAAACAGAAGAAAAGGTAAAAGCCTCACAGTCCGAAGTACAGGATCTTCAGCAAGAAATAACAACCATTCAAGAGAGAATTAATAAACGCAATCAATTAATAAAAAAACGTGCTTTATCGCTTCAAGAAAGTGGTGGTCAGGTTAGCTATATTCATGTTTTTCTAGGTACTTCAAGCTTTAGTGATTTTGTAGAAAGACTTGGTGCGGTTGCTTCAATGGTAGAAGCAGACCAAGACCTAATTAAACAGTATAAAGAGGATCAGAAGGAAATCCAAACTAAACAATCTTCAGTAGTGAAAAAGTTAAACGAATTGCAAAATATGAAAACAGAACTTTTAGGGATGCATGACCAAATATTAGAACAAAAAGTGCAAAATGATGTATTAAAAGCAGAACTTAAAATGAGGGAGCAAGAAAAGCTTTCTGAGAAAGCTGATTTACAACAGAAAGATGGTACACTGGCAATAAAAGAAGCGCTATTATTAAACGAAGCCCATAATTCTAAGGATACAGATAAAAATAATGAAACCGTTAATGTGAATGTTCCTTTGCCTACAACCACCAATGAAGCGATTAATGTGGTCATTCATGCTGGAGAAAAATATATTGGAAACTCTGTTTATGTATTTGGCGGGGGGAGAAACTCTTATGATGTTGCCCATGGTAGATTTGATTGTTCCGGCTTTGTTGCGTGGGCCTTTAGACAGGCAGCAATTAAAGTGGGCGCTCATACAGATATCCTAAAAAATACTGGCACCAGAGTTACCCTAAGTGAGGCGCGTCCTGGAGATCTAGTATTCTTTGACACTTATAAAATTGATGGGCATGTAGGGATTTACCTTGGCGGAGGAAAATTTATTGGTTCTCAAAGTTCAACTGGAATAGCAGTTGCAGATTTAACACAAGGATTTTACAAAAAGAAGTTTAATGGGCGAGTTATGAGAATCATCAATGACTAACAATAAAAAGAAGCGATGCTTCAATGCATCGCTTCTTTTTATTGCTGCTGGCTCCTTAGTAAATACTTTAAATTTGTTTTGATTTGGATAAGTTCATCCTCACTTCTTGGCTCCAATTCAACTTCGCCGCCCTCGTTAAACCTTAACTGGAATTGAGGAAGGTTGGAATTATTAGCTGTTACACGGTGTGCTAATAATTTAATCTTTTTAAAACCTATATTACCAGAATCTGGTAAGTAGTGCTCGCCAAATTCAGTATTTGTAACATGAAGGGTTAAATTGTTGAAAATGACCGTTTCTTTAGGATTCAAATCGAATGTAACAATCCCCTTAGGAGATTGAACTAATTTTTTTATACGTAAACCCTTTGCTGAAAGATTTTCAAATTTCAATTCAAGCATAGGCCGAGCTTTCTGTACCGCTGTATCTTCAGTTATAATGACAGGGTCTTCTAAGGTCCCCTCTAATTGAACAGCTTCAATAATGAATCCAATAATTATGGAATTGCTAGCAAAACTATCCTTAGTGGGTATAAACAAACCACCCAAAATAAGAACCAAAATGATTAAAAACTTATAAATATTATTTCTATCCAAAGCGATCACCATTTCTGCGAATGCTATTAATATTTCTAAAACAAGCTTGCCCGTTTGTTTAACAAGCCTTTATAAAAGGTGCAGCCTTAAACTACTATTCTGATAATATATCTTTACCTGATGCAACTTCCTTCTCTGCGAAAGTATCGTTTTTTGACTCTTGCTCTGCCGGTTTTGATGCAATCTCAGGCTTCCAAGCAATCAGCATTGAGCCGCCAATGATGCCGAGAATAGTACCAATGAGGAATCCGCCTAGTGCACCCATTATTGAAAGAACTGAAGCAAAAATAGCCAAAACACCAAGAAGGGTAGAAAGCCTTGGCATAATATACGACAAGACACCCATTAACAACGTCAGCCCGCCTAAGAAGAAGCCTACAAATAGGATACTTCCTGGGGCAGCTGCCACTTCATACAGTTTTGCCGGTACCCATAAAATGATCAGTCCAGAAAGGATACACAAGGTCGCCCCCCAAAAAGGGCGCCTTGCTCTCCAATTCTTAAACCGCTCACGTTTTGAATAAGTAGAGTTCATAATTATCATCCTTACTCAATATTCTGTGGTGGTTAAATTAGTTTAGCTTTTCGAAGTAAACCTTCATTCCAGGTAAACTTACAGTCTTTTGGAAAAGATATAATGTTTGTAAATTTCCATTTTCAATTGTGATGGTATTGGCCTTTTGAGTAAATTCCTTAGCCAGTGCTTCTGCTCTTTGTGCTGGGTCAGTGAGGTCATAATTTCCAATGTAGTTTTCGGACATTGTAAGTTCTTCAAATTTGGCATCCCCATTTACCATTGTTGCTTTTTGAAGAAGTCCATTAATCTCAACTGGTTTGTCAGAGGTAATAACCACCCGAATCCCAAGAGCAGGGATCGCTTTAGAAATTTCTAAACCATTAATCGTAGCTTTGTCAATCGCATTGACGGCAACTGGATTATTTTTAGTGGTTGCCCCGTCTGCAACGCCGCCATATAATTGGAAACCTTCGCCCACCAGTTTGTCGAATTTGACAGTAAATTCACCAAAACCACTTAATGGAGCTGCAACGGCTACACCTGTAATTCCAAAAATACTAAGCAGCATCCCTAAGAATAAAAAACCACCTAATAAAGCATAGACCAACTTCTTTTTAACTGTTTGCCCGCCAACAATTACTGATTCTGCTGTTAAATTCATTCCCTTTCCTCCTTTTGTAATATAAACCGTGCAAGCATTACGGGTTTTTGTAAGTGCTTACACCATTCGTCACAATTTTATGATAAATTAGCAGTTTCCGAAATCCCTACATTTGTAGGAAGATTATTAATAGCTAGGTTATGTTAAGGCTTATTGTTGATTTTGGCACCCTGTTGATTGGAATGGAAATCAACAGGCAAGTTTAACAGAGGCAATCACTGAGAACAAAGTTCTACAAAGATACAAAAAAATCCAAAATCAGCAGGAATTTTGGCGGGTTTAGAGGAAATATGTATAGAAGATAAACTGTGTTTCATTCAGAATTAATAACAACTTAGATTTTCAGGGAAGGGAGTGCGGGTGAATTGTCGAAGTCATTAAACCACCATTTAGACAATCTTTTAATAGATGCTGTTAAAATGTTAGCAATTTATCAGGATGATTTATTAACAGAATGGGGATTAATGCTCCAGTCTCTAAAGAATACAAATAAAAAATCGGTTGCAGTTTTTGAATTTATTAGTGATTTCTTAGTAAGTTTTTTACGGTCCGTAAATGATCAACCATCTGATATATATAGGATGTTGGATGAGATACAAGATCAGTGGTTTGCACAATTCCAACGTCGTCCAGAGCCAGAGGCCCTCATCTTTCATCTGAATTTGTTGGAAAATGCAGCACACAAGGTCTTAAAATCAAGGATTACGTACTCATCAAAATTACATCCGTCGGTCCATTATTTATTTTCAAAAATGAGTGAAGTTATGTTGTTTCATTCTGAAAAAGATAATTATAGTATTTGGAAGGATGCTGTAATCTTATTTAATGAATGGATTATCCGTTCACAAAATTTCCGTGAATCGATTGAAAATATTTGCTTTGGATTTGGCTATTTTCTTCCTTTTAAGCGCTGTGCACTATTTAAGTTTACCAATCAAGAAAGTATCGGAATTGGTTTAATTGGACATCATTTCAACAATGATGAAGTGCAGGCGATAGCTGAAAAAATTACGAACATTCCAGTCCTTAGTGAAAGCCTGGTCAAATTAAAATCACAAGTGCACGAAATGAAGAATTTTCAGCCAATATATATTTCTAGTGCAGAAAATGACCTCCCCGAGAGATATGTGAAAAAATTTGACCTTGGATCCTTAATCATTGTTCCTATTTATGTTCCAGAAGAAGGGAAAATAATCGGTGGAGTGATTTTAGATCAAGGTCAGGGCATCCATTTTACAGTTGACACTAGCTTGTTTCCAGCACTAATGAAATTTGGCCAAAGTTCAGGTGAATTACTAACAAAGTTTATTAAGGCTGATATTAAGAAGCAGGATCTATTAATTGATGATTCGATTACCCTTTCACCAAGGGAAATTGAAATTATCAAACTTTTAGCTGATGGTGCATCCACTGCTGAGGCAGCTTTAAAGCTATATTTAAGTGAATTTACGGTAAGAGATTATATATCAAATATCATGAAAAGATTAAATGCGCAAAATAGAACAGAAGTTGCTGTAAAAGCAATTCGATTGGGAATTATTGATTAAGAATAACAATATAAAGAAAAAACACCGAATGTGGCAAAACTTTAACGCCGCATTTTTTCTTTGGAAAAAATACATGAAACCTTTTTTTGAAAGCCTGCGTTATTAATAGTAGAGTGTAAACTGGAATTTAATAAATATTGCTTTGTTATTGTTTAATGAGTAAAATGGATGAGTTATACCATATAATCACTTACAATACTTTTGCAACTAGGTTAGGAGATAAACAGAAATGGATCTACTTATGATTATTAAAGCTATTATTCTAGGGCTAGTAGAAGGATTAACAGAATTTGCACCAGTATCATCTACTGGGCACATGATTATCGTGGATGATATGTGGCTTCAATCCGAAAAGTTTTTGACACAGCATGGAGCAAACACATTTAAAGTCGTTATCCAACTTGGTTCCATATTGGCGGTTGTTGTCACCTTTAAAGATCGCTTTATTGATTTATTAGGGTTAGGTCGCTTCAAAAAACAAGCAGCTTCGGAACAAGGCCGTTTAAAACTTTCTCAAGTAATTGTAGGATTAATTCCTGCTGGTGTTCTAGGCGTTCTTTTTAACGACTATATTGATGAACACTTATTTTCAACTGCAACTGTTTTAATTGGCTTAGTTATTGGGGCCGTCCTAATGATTCTTGCCGACGTTATCGGTCCAAAGCGTCCGAAAGTACAAACAGTTGACCAAATTACCTATAAGCAAGCATTGACTGTCGGTTTGTTTCAATGCTTTTCACTTTGGCCAGGATTCTCTCGTTCAGGGTCAACGATCTCTGGAGGAGTTCTGATGGGGATGAGTCACCGTGCTGCCGCTGATTTTACCTTTATCATGGCAGTGCCAATCATGGCAGGTGCTAGTTTTCTCTCTTTATTAAAGAATTGGGAATATATGACGGCGGATGCCCTTCCCATCTTTATCGCAGGATTTATTAGTGCCTTTATTTTTGCTCTTTTGTCTATTCGCTTTTTCCTAAAGCTTATTAACAAAATAAGATTATTACCATTTGCCATTTATCGTATTGTGCTGGCAATCATGCTTTATTTGATATTCTTCTAAAATTGGCCTATAGAATGAAAAAACTGGCAGTGGGAAACGTAACGTTTCTTCACTGCCAGTTTTTTGTATATACTCAATTAGATTAAGATAAATCTGGAAAATCACTGATGATTCCTTCTACATTGAATTTTTTTAGCGTTTTTATGTCATTCTTTTTATTAACTGTCCAAATAATTGTTTTAAACCCATGGTGATGAATTCTTTTGATCACCCGCTTATTCACCATGGTTATTTTTGGATTTACATATGACACATAGCTAGAAAAAGACTTTAAATTCTTATTCGAAATCATCTTTACACCGGTGCTTTTAACCAAAATCCCAATTGGAATGGCAGGCAGAAGTTCATGAAAACGTTTAAGTGCACCACGGTCAAAGGATTGTACTATAATTTGCTTGTCAACGGTTATTAATTCTCTTTTCTTTAGTTCATCCGCAAGTTTCTCCTCCATTAGGGGATAAAGTGAGGGTTTTTTTAGTTCAATTAAAAAGCCGATTTTTCCAGCAAACTCCTCAAATACCTCAGTGAGAGATGGGATCTTCTCACCTGCAAAATCACAATGAAACCAACTTCCTGCATCAAGACTTTGAATTTCTTGTAAAGTAAAATCCTTTACTTTCCCTTTCCCATTCGTTGTTCTGTTAACGGTTGGATCATGTATCACAACTAATTCACAGTCTTTTGTCATCTGAATGTCAAGCTCGAGGTAGTCTACACCTAATTCTACGGCTTTCCTAAAAGATGAAATTGTATTCTCTGGACAGTAGCCTGCCGCACCTCTATGACCAATTTTTAAAGGAAAGTCTTCTTTCTTTTTCTCATAAAACCGTGTTATTGCTCGTACTATTACCATGATAAGTATTAAAAAAAGCGTAGCAGCATTCCTCAAGTTGGGGCCCCAATCTAAATTTATTTGTGAACATGGTATGAAAAATAGAAAGCAATGTCAATTGGAAAAGGATAAAATTGTAAAAAATTTTTTTTGAGGGCTGAAATCCTTTATTGTACTTGATTTTTCACCTAATTATGGGCTTCTTCTTTTTTTCTTAAACTGGGTAATATGGATATGTGTCTATCGCACATTTTTATCCAAGTGAATAGGATATATGGAATTAAGAAAAGGAGGTAATGTAAATGTCAGGTGTAGCTGGTGGATACGGCGGCGGATTTGCCCTACTAGTCGTTTTATTTATTTTGTTAATTATAATTGGGGCTTCATGGTGCTACTAAGAAATCGATAAGATAAAAAGGAGGTCTTGATATATGTTTGGATATGGATTTGGCGGATGCGGTTACGGTTACGGCGGCGGATGCGGCTACGGCGGGGGATTTGCTTTAATCGTAGTATTATTTATCCTCTTGATTATTGTCGGTGCAGCTTGCTTTAGATAAAAACATAATAAAAAAGGAGGCCCGCTTGCTTAATCAAGCGGGTTTTCATCTGAAAAAGCACGTTTCCATTTACTAAAAGCATCTAATTCAGTGGAGATTTTCTTTACAGTAAAGCCAATCAGGGCAGCATCATCAAGTATGCCAAGGCCAATAATGAAATCTGGTACTAAGTCAAGTGGTGAAACAAAGTAAAGCAGGGTACCAATAACAGTAAGAATTGTGCTTGGCGAGACATTTTTATATTCACCTTTTGAATAGGCTTTAACTAATTCAAAAAATAATTGCAATTTTTCCCAGACTTCTCCTAAACTTCCTTTTTTCTCATTTGCCATCTTTATTGCTTTGTTTAGCAATCCTTCTGTCTTTTGAGGATTGCCAAGGTATTCGTTTGCTTCATTAGTATATTTATGCTGCTCTTTTTCAAAAATCTTAGTTTTACCGAACAATTCATTCACTTCCTTTTTGTGAAGTTCATGCTTAGTTTACCACCAAATAAAAAAAACATTAGATATTTCATCATAAATGAAAACCAGGTGCTCTCTATGCAGCACCTGGTTTTCGTAGGTAATATTTATACTAATACCATATTATCACTTATGGTTGCCGGTGTTCCCCAAACTATTTCTTCAATTTCTGAGCCTTCAAGTGTTTCTTTCTTTAATAATGCATCTACTAATTGTTGATACTGATATTGATGATTATTAATAAGACTTTCTGCTTTTTGTAAAGCTTTTTCAAATAGCTCTTGCATCTTTTCTTCTTTATCTTGTTTATTGAAGGTCAATGTAAATCCTTCTTGAAGCATTCCGGTATCTACCATTTGTTCGATAATTTGTTTTGCCTGCTGAACGTCGCCACTAACGCCGATGCTGTGTTCTCCTAAATGCATTCTCTCAGCAACCCCGCCAGCTAATATCATTGCGACGCGCTCTAACAAGTCAGTGGTTGTAGACAAATGCAATTCCTTTGGAATTGGTGCAACATATCCTAGCGCCTCACCACGAGGGATAATGGTTGCTTTTCTAACAGAACCCGGCTTCGTTAATGAAGCTACAATGGCATGACCGGCTTCATGAATAGCGACCCTACGTTTTGTATCATAATCTTGTAAAGACCGGGAAGTGTTCCCTAAAATCGTTCGATCAAGGGCATAGTCGATGTCTTGTTTTTGGATTGTTTCTTGGCCGTTCCGAACAGCTCTTCTGCTAGCCGTTTCGAAAAGAGAATGGAGCTCCGCACCTGAAAAGCCTGAGGTACTTTCTGCTAATTCATCTAGTTGTGCAAGAGCATCCTTATCAAATGATTTATCTTTTGCATGAATAGCAATAATCTCTCTTCTTCCTTTTGTATCTGGAAGTGGTACATTGAAGGAGAAGTCAATTCTTCCTGGACGAAGGAAGGCTTCATCTAACATGTCTTTTCTATTTGTGGCAGCAATAAAAAGAATTCCATCATTTGAATGGCCGCCATCAAGTTGCACAAGTAATTCTGTTAATGTTTTTTCAGCTTCCTCGCCGCCATGTGCCTTTCTTTTTGCTGCTAAAGCGTCGACCTCATCAATGAATACAACGGCAGGACCTTGCTTTCTTGCTGCTTTGAACAATGAACGGACCCGGCTAGCCCCAACTCCAATAAACATTTCATTAAATGACGAGCCGCTTGCCGAAAAGAAAGCAGCGTTTAATTCACGGGCGATTGCTTGAGCGAGTAAAGTTTTACCAGTACCTGGCGGGCCGTACAAAAGAATACCTTTGGGTGGTGTAATCCCTAATTTTGAAGCTCGTTCCGGTTCTTTTAGGGTCGAGAGTGTTTGTAAGATTTCTTCCTTCATTTCGTCCCCAAGTCCACCCACATCTTTCAAACTAATGGAGGGAAGGCTTCGAGACTTTGCAACACTATTCTTCATTGAATTATTTATTCCCAATCCACCTTTTGTTTTTTGAAGCGTGAATGCTGCCCCAGCCAACAGAAGGATAACTCCGCCTAATATCCATTTTCCATATTTACTGCTCTTTGAATAGGAGTATTCAATATTATATTTAACAACCAACTTATCTACCATTTGGCTGTTTGGTGGGACATGGGAAAGATAAACCGTTTCACCTGCATGAATATAAAGGCTTCCATCGGGTTTTTCAATTATGTTAACCGTTTTTCCTTGTTGGGCCTGAATGGTTTTCTCAACAGAAGAGAATGGTATAGCTACTTCATTATTGGTAGTTTGTATAATCCAGACGATTCCTGCAATAACTAATATTAACGCTGCAATGAGCGGAATAAACTTAGAAACTTTTTTTATACTTGGCTTCAATTTTCTTCATCTCCTTCAACAGAGTTCTACTCTATTATAAATGGTTTTCCAGAAAAATGGATGTGGGAATCGTTGGGAAACTAGAAATGCATGCATAAAAAATAACCAGCACAATTTTTAATAATGTGCTGGTGTGGTTGATAAAAGCTATGATAATAAGCGAAGATGTGGAATGATTGGCAGTAATACACTTTGAGCAATTGCCCCAATACTGGCACCGATACAAGATGCTTTATTCCATTTAAAAACATGAACTTTTTCATCTTTTCCTTCAAACAAGAATAATAATTGGGCATCTTCTTCAGCAATTCCAATTTTTTCATAAGAAATCTTGTTCTCATTGAGGATAATTTCAAAGGCTTTATGCAATAAATTCAGGGTCTGCTGATCGATTTTAGTAATATTCAAATCATGTACCTCCGATGTGTTATGTACTCACGGTACTTATTTTTCATCCTTACCGCTTTCTTTCATTATATTCTTTATGCTCTCAGGTTTAAAGAAATATTGCAAAGTTTCCGTTTGAGAGATAAGATTGAAGTTATGGACAAAAATTTTTATTGTCAAAAGAGAGGAAAACGAAATGGGTAACAATTTTAAAGAAGATGTATTGTCACGCCGGACATTTGCGATTATTTCCCACCCAGATGCCGGAAAAACTACGCTAACCGAAAAATTATTATTATTCGGAGGCGCTATTCGAGACGCGGGAACTGTAAAAGCGAAAAAAACAGGAAAGTTTGCAACGAGTGACTGGATGGAGATTGAAAAGCAACGGGGAATTTCCGTTACCTCCAGTGTCATGCAATTTGACTATGAAGGATTCCGAGTTAACATTTTGGATACTCCTGGACACCAAGATTTCAGTGAAGATACGTATCGAACTTTGATGGCTGTAGATAGTGCTGTAATGATCGTTGATGCTGCCAAGGGGATAGAGGCACAAACACTCAAACTATTTAAAGTATGCCGGATGCGCGGGATTCCTATTTTCACATTTATGAATAAACTCGATCGTCAGGGCAAGCCGCCGCTTGAACTGTTAGCTGAATTAGAAGAGGTTCTAGGCATAGAATCATATCCAATGAACTGGCCCATTGGGATGGGGAAAGAATTCCTTGGTATTTATGACCGATATAACAATCGAGTGGAACAGTTCCGAGTAGATGATGAAGACCGTTTTATACCGTTAAATGATGACGGTGAAATTGCCGGTGACCATCCGCTAAAAAATTCCGGACTTTATGATCAAACACTAGATGAAATTATGCTCCTCAATGAAGCAGGGAATGAGTTTTCAGCTGAGAGAATTGCAGCAGGAAACTTGACACCAGTATTTTTTGGAAGTGCGTTAACTGCCTTTGGTGTTCAAACATTTTTAGAGTCATACTTAAAGTTTGCTCCGCCGCCAATGGCGCGCAATTCATCCATTGGAGAAATTGATCCGTTAGGGGAACAATTTTCAGGTTTTGTGTTTAAGATTCAAGCAAATATGAATCCTGCACACCGAGATAGGATTGCCTTTGTACGTGTATGTTCTGGGAAATTTGAGCGGGGAATGACCGTAAATATTCCGCGTTTGAATAAACAAATCAAGCTCTCTCAATCGACATCATTTATGGCTGAAGAACGGAATACTGTCGATGAAGCAGTTAGTGGAGATATTATCGGGTTATATGACACGGGCACTTATCAAATTGGAGATACTTTGACTACCGGGAAGAATGATTTTCAATATGAAAGACTTCCGCAATTTACACCAGAATTGTATGTCAGGGTTTCAGCTAAAAACGTCATGAAGCAGAAGTCCTTTTATAAAGGAATTCAGCAACTGGTTCAAGAAGGAGCCATTCAGCTATATAAAACCGTTAAAACGGACGATTATTTATTAGGTGCCGTCGGTCAATTACAATTTGAAGTTTTTGAGCATCGGATGAGAAATGAATATAATGCCGAGGTACTAATGGAAAGAATGGGTTCAAAAATTGCCCGGTGGGTAGATAGTGAAACGGTTGATGAAAATTTATCGAGTTCTCGTTCAATGTTAGTGAAAGACAGATATGAACATTATGTATTTTTGTTTGAAAATGATTTTGCTCTCAGATGGTTTCAAGAGAAAAATCCATCGGTTAAACTCTATAATCCAATGGACCAACATGATTAAGAAAAGTGGCGGAATAGAATCCGCCATTTTTTTTTAATCGTTTATTAAACTGAAAATTCAGACTAATTACCCATGGACGAATCTTTTCTTAGGACTTTACAATGATTACAATCGTCTTGATAAAGACTAAGGAGGAGATAAGTTGGAAAAAGGTTTCTTTTTTACTGGGTTTCCTGGGTTCATTTGTAATCAATTGATTCGCGAAGTAATAAAAAACAATCAATTGAATGGATCTGTTTTTGTCCTTGTCCTGCCTAATATGGTTGAAAGAGCAAAAAAAGAATCGGCGGCTATTATAACGGAATATGGGTTAGATGAGTCCACCTTCCACATTATTGTTGGAGATATAACTAAACCGTTTCTGGCTATTACAGAAGAAGAACAGGAAGTTTTACTACACAGGGTTACCCATGTTTTTCATCTAGCAGCCATTTATGATTTAGCGGTTCCAAGAGAAATTGCACAAAAAGTGAATGTAAATGGAACGGAAAACGTAAATGAATGGGTGCGAAGATTACCAAACCTAGATAGATATACTTATTTTAGTACTGCCTATGTGGTCGGAAATAGAGAAGGTACTCTGTATGAAACGGAACTTATTGCACCACTCGGTTTTAAAAATCATTATGAACAAACAAAATATGAAGCAGAAGTTTTAGTGGAAACTTTAAAAAAAGAAATACCTGTTACTATCATTCGGCCGGGGATTGTCAAAGGCCATTCCAATACGGGAGAAACCATTAAATTTGATGGCCCTTATTTTATTATGAACTTTTTAGATCGGTTAAAATTTCTTCCTCTCATACCCCGATTAGGGAAAGGTGAAGCCTATGTGAACCTTGTTCCAATAGATTATATTATTCAAGCAACTACGTATCTTAGCCAATTAAACAAAGCTGCTGGAAAAACGTATCATCTAACAGATCCTCATCCCTATCGTGCTTCAGAAATATATGAAATCATGATGCAAGAAATGCTAAACAAACAACCAAAAGGAATGATACCATTAACTGTGGGGAAATGGTTCCTTTCTATTAAACCGTTGCGCAAATTTCTGGGAGTAGAGAAAGAAGCATTGGATTACTTTACTTGGAAAGGACAATTCGACTGCAGGCAAGCTGTCACAGATCTTAGAGAATCAGGGATCGCCTGTCCTGACTTTAAAGATGGGATTAAACCAATGACAGCATTTTATTTACAAGAAAAAAATAATCCAACCTTTCAAATTATTATTTTATAACAGGGGTGATAACTGATGGATGCCACTCAAGAAAAGCTTAAAATAATTGCCCCGGCAACAGGAGAGCAGATTGGAGAAATTCCTGAAACGCCAATAAGTGAGGTCGACAGCTTTTATCAAAAGGGTAAAACTGCATTTAAGCAATGGAGTAATCTGACAATATCTGAGAGGGCAAAATATCTATTAAAGCTCAAAGATATTATTGTAGAGCAGATGGAGGATATAGCAAAAACAATCGCTGCGGATACTGGAAAAGTGGTTACGGAGGCTTTGGTAGCTGATATCATGCCAACACTCGACAGTATTGATCACATAATAAAGCATGGGGAGAAAATTCTTCAGCGCCGAAAAGTAAAAACGCCTCTTTTATTGATAGGAAAGAAATCATTTATTGAATACATGCCGAGGGGAGTGGTTTTAGTAATTTCGCCATGGAATTATCCATTTCAATTGGCAATGGTCCCGATGTTAAGTGCTTTGGCCTCGGGGAACACAGTGATTTTAAAACCATCAGAAGTAACTCCACTAGTAGGTAAATGTATGGAGGGGCTTTTTGCTAAAGCGGGCTTCCCTTTGGGAGTTGTTCAAGTTGCACATGGTGGAAAAGAGGTAGGGGCAGCCTTTACAATTGGGAATCCAGATTATATCTTTTTTACAGGGTCTGTCCGGACTGGGAAAATCATTCAACAAGTTGCTTCAAAGAATCTTATTCCAACAACGCTAGAACTTGGTGGTAAGGATCCAATGATTGTATTTGCAGACGCTCATTTGGAACGTGCGGCAAAAGGGGCAGTGTGGGCGGCATTTACTAACAGTGGTCAAGTATGTATGAGTGCAGAAAGGCTGTATGTTGAAAAATCAATCTATCCTAAGTTTCTTTCCTTACTAAAAAAAGAAATTTTAAACTTAAAACAGGGGATCGATGAAGATGACGATGTCGGCTCGATGACCTTCCCGGCTCAAATAGAAATCGTAAGAGACCAGTTAGAGGATGCATTAAAGAAGGGCGCCAGTATAGAGACCGGTCTAATTCCTGAGAAATGGGATAGTAGTATGTTTTTACCGTTAATGGTAGTTACAAATGTGAATCATGATATGAAAATAATTCAGGAAGAATCCTTTGGACCTATTCTTCCAGTCATTCCATTTGAGAGTGAAGATGAAGTAATTAGTCTTGCAAATGATACGGTTTATGGATTAAATGCAAGCGTTTGGTCAAATGATATTGTAAAAGCACGAAGAGTTTCCTCTAACCTTGTATCAGGGGCAGTGGTGATAAATGACGCAATTATTAGTATTGCCAATCATGGCCTTCCCTTTGGAGGGGCAAAACAAAGTGGAATCGGCAGGTACCATGGGGATGCCGGGTTAATAATTTTTTGCCATGAAAAAGCAATTGTCGAGGATACCGGACGGAAAAAAAGTGAAATTCATTGGTATCCATATCAAGGGAAATTCCCATTATTTCTTCGGCTCTTTAAAAGTTATTTCCAAACTAATCGAAACTGGATTAAATTTTCACAAACCTACTTACGCATCCTCAAAAAGAATTAGGTTGGGAAAAATAATTGAATTTCCGCTATTTTTTGGAAAAGATGGGATAAACTAAGTTTAGGTTTTTCACCTTAAAAAATATGCCATGAAAAGCGGGACTGTACGATGAAAAAGATGAACAAACTTGAAGCTGTTTTTTGGAATATTGCTTTTCCTGGTTTTAGTCAGTTGTTAATGGGTCAATATATCAAAGGAATATTGTTTGTCACCTTAGAAGTAATGATAAATGCCAATAGTCATTTTAATTCGGCAATCATGTACAGCTTTTTAGGTGAAATTGACAATGCAGAGGCGGTTCTTAACTATCAATGGCTAATGTTTTACCCCTGTGTCTATTTATTTTCCTTGTGGGATGGTTATCGTTCTGCTATGCCTGCAAATGAAAAATACTCTTTTTTTCCATTTGTCTTTGGTGCCTATTTTGTTACTGTAGGATTAATGGTATCGCCTAAGGTTACAATTTTTCAAATCCATCCTGGTCCAGTCTTTTTACCGATGCTGTTTTTAATTCCTGGGTTGCTTATTGGTTTTTTAATTAAATTTTTATTGTCTTTAAAGCTAAAAAATTAAAATTATTTAATAAAAAGCTTCAAATCAGGATATTCTGGTTTGAAGCTTTTTATTGGGAAAATTTTTTTAAAAATGAACCCCCACAAATTGCCTGAGATGCAACGTAACTATGTAGTGAAAATTAGGTTTTATACAGAAGGAACAAGATAAAAGGATGTGGTAAGGGAAATAAAAAAACTGAAACAAAGAAATGAAAAAAATAAGCTCTTTTAATAAACAGGAAAAGATAGCCAATCTTGGTGCTTTTTTTTTCTAAATGCTTACCCTCAAAAAGTCCAAGTTAACACCCATATGTTATAATTGGTCGAATAGAGGTGAGCATATGCTAGGTTTATTGTTTATGGCCAAAAAGAAAAAGAAGAACACCTTGGAAGAAATGGTTCTTCTGATTCAACAAGGCGACCGGTACTTACTTGACGAAATTATTAATTCCTACAAACCATTTATAGCTAAAACAGTATCTTCTGTATGCAAACGATATATCTATGAAACCGATGATGAATTTAGTATTGGTCTCATCGCATTCAATGAAGCGATAGAGAAATATTCAAAAGAGCGTGGAAACTCCTTATTGAGTTTTTCCGAAGTCATTATCAAGAGAAGAGTAATTGACTATATTCGTAAGCAATCCAAAAATCAACATTTAAGTTTTGACTTAACCAATGATACTAACGAAGAAGAAACAGCTGGAACAATTATTGTTAATGAACTCTCATTAGATGATTATCAAAAAAAGAATGATGAACAATTAAGAAAGGATGAGATTGTTCACTTTCAGAAATTATTAACTACTTTTGATTTAAGTTTTTCTGACTTAGTTGAGAATTCACCAAAGCATGTCGATGCGCGCAAAAACGCAATTATGGCTGCAAAATTGTTAGTAGAAAACGAAGAATTAAAAGAAATGTTATTTACTAATAAACGTCTTCCCATTAAACAATTAGAGAAAATGGTAGATGTCAGCAGAAAGACGATTGAACGAAATAGGAAATATATTATTGCCATTGCACTTATTTTATCTAGTGATTATGTTTATATGAAAGATTATATAAAGGGGGTGCTAGACACATGAAAAAGGGAATTATAATGGAAATAGAAGAAGAATTCCTAACGCTAATGACCCCCGAAGGTGAGTTTTTGCATACCAGGAGGCAAAATCAGCCATATGCAATTGGGGAAGAAATTCAATTTTTTCCAATAGAACGTGTTAAAAGTTCAAATCCTTTTAGTTCGATTAATCGCATTTTTAAATTTAAACCCGTTTGGGCACTAGTGGCTGTGTTCGTTATTATGCTAGGCTCATTTTTCCCTATGTATCAAAGTAATAAAGCATATGCCTATATGTCCATTGATGTTAATCCAAGTATCGAACTCGGTGTTAATAAGAAGATGCAGGTTATTGAGATCACAGGATTTAACAAAGACGGTAAGAAGATTGTCTCGCATCTGACTAGCTGGAAAAAGAAAAATGTTTCAGATTTAGTACAAACGATCTTAACTGAAATGAAAAAAGAAGGTTATTTGAGTACAAATGATCGCGTTATCATATCCACTGCTCGAACCAAAAGTCCGGAAGAAAATGTGGAAAAGGAACTTAAAGCGAACATTGAGGAGATTAAAGTATCGGTTGAAAAGCAAAAGGCTGAGCCAACAATTGTTATCGCCACAGAAACGGAATTAAAAAAGGCACATAAACGAGGTATTACTGCTGGTAAATTATACGATAATAATACCCAATTTTCCATTAATAAAACAAATGAAGTGAAAACAAAAGATAAAAAGAAAACTTCAGATAGTAAAGCTATACAAACGAAACCGCCTGTTAAATCTACGCCTTCAGGACCACTTAAAAAACGAACAGAAACTAAGGCCCTTCAAAATAAGGTATTTGCAGAAAATAAAAGGCAACCAGAAAAGAAATGGATAAATGGAAAATTTACTCCACCCGGACAAGTGAAAAAGATAAATCAAAATCAAATAAAGCAAAATCAAGTGCGCTCTAAAAAACAAAATAATAATCAAAAAGAAAATAAGGCAGATAACAAAAAATCCCAGAACCAAGAAAAGTCTAAAGGGAAAGACAGTCATAAAGATCACGGCAAAGAAAAAAAGGCCGAGGATAAAAAATCAAAGAACCAAGAAAAGTTTAAAGGGAAAGACAGTCATAGAAATCCCGGCAATAATAAAAATGAAAACCAGTGGAAAAATAAAGAAAAAGAAATAGCTAAACATGATGACAAAAATAGTAAAAAATCTTATGGAAACCATAGGAGTAATCAAAAGGATAAATAAAGTCCGGGAGTAATCCCGGACCTTTTCCATATTTATGAAGTTATTGTTTTTGTCCAGATAATTGTGCTTGTGCTTGTTGGACAAGGCGTTTTGTAATTTCCCCGCCTACAGATCCATTTGCTCTTGAAACTGTATCTGATCCTAAATTTACTCCAAATTCTTGGGCAATTTCGTATTTAACTTGATCTAAATATTGTTCAATCCCAGGTACTAACAACTTGTTACTGCTATTAGCCATTTAAATCAGCTCCTTATTTTCAGTACAGAGATAATTTTACCTCTGTATAGGTATTATTAATTTATTTTGTTGTTTTATTAGTGGAAATGTTTTTCGTTATTGGATATAATTTTTGTAAAAAATGGCTGTGTTAAACTTGTCTGTTGATTTCCGTTCCAGGCACTTCGCTTTCCGCAGGCGTGCCGGGGAGCCTCCTCGGCGCTTTTAGCGCCTGCGGAGTCTCCCCTGCCCCGTACTCCCGCAGGAGTCTTCGTGCCTTCCACTCCAATCAACAGAGTGTCAAAATTAACATTAATCTTTAACACAGCCCAAAAAAATAAAAAGGAGCCAAACGGCTCCTTCTTCCTATTCCTTCACTGCCTCTAATAATAGGTCAACGATGTGAACTCCTCGCATTTTCTCAGCGAGTCCTTCCTTTTCAATCCCAACCTTTACTTGTAATAAGCAGCCTGGATTAGCAGTTACAATTGTGGTAGCATGGGTATTTTTGGCTTGGACCATTTTGTAATCAAGCATTTTCATCGACATTTCTGATTCGATAATATTGTAAATGCCGGCAGAACCGCAGCAACGGTCCGCATCTTTCATTTCAACATACTCTGCTCCTTTAATAGACTGCAGAAGGAGCCTAGGTGCAGATGCAGTTTTCATTACATTCCTTAAATGACAAGAATCTTGATAAGTAATTATTTGAGATGGAAGCTCTAATTTCACTCTTTCATGGAAGTTAACTGAAACTAAAATTTCGGACACATCTTGAATTTTTTCTGTAAATTTCTTTGCTCGTTCGCCCCACTCCGGATCTTCTTTTAGTAAGTGATCATAACCAAGTAAGAATGCGCCACAACCCCCGGCATTCGTAATGATAAAATCAACATTTAAATCTTCAAAGGCTTTGATATTTCTCTTGGCAAGATATTTTGAACCACCCTTTTCACCATAATGACCGTGCAGGGCACCACAACATGTTTGCTCCTCAGGAATAACAATTTCACAGCCAGCCAGTTGGAGTAATTTGATGGTAGCATCATTTGTTTTCATAAACATGGTGTCCATCAAACAGCCACTAAAGAAGGCGACTCGGTGTGTTTGTTTTCCAATTGGTTCTGCATGAACCGGTCTATTTTTCAGTTCTTTCAGCGTTGATACTGGAGGTAGTACTTTCTCCATTAAGGTTAGATGCTCTGGCAAAATACCTAAAAATCCAATTTTTCTCGCCATAGTTTGTAAACCAGACCGTTGGTAAAACCCAATCAACCCTGTCATATTTTTCATTCGCTTTGGATGTGGGAACAATCCTTCGAAAACAGTTTTTCGGACGATACTAGTCGATAATGAGTACTTCTTATTCTGACTGACAATATCACGTGCTTCTTCGAGTAAATGGCCATACTTTACTCCAGATGGGCAAACAGTTTCACATGCCACGCAGCCAAGACATAGGTTAAGCGAACGCTCAAAATCTTCATCCGGTTCAATTAAACCATCGGTAACAGCCTTCATTAAGGCGATTCTGCCTCGCGGGGAATGTGATTCTTTATAGCCTGATTCAATATATGTGGGACACGCAGGTAAACAAAAGCCGCAGCGCATACAATTTAATAATTCATCTTCATTCATTCTCACTTTAAACTGTTCTTGGATGATTTCTTTTTCTTTCACAGTTGTCATTTTGAAACCACCATGTGTTTTTTGTCGTCTGCTGCTAATATTGTTCCTTGGCCAGAAACTACCACGCGCTTTCTATAACTTTTTGCAAAAACCTTACCTGGATTCATGATATTATTTGGATCCAAAGCAAGCTTAATGGCTCTCATCACGGCAATTCCTTCTTTACCCAGTTTCCATTCAAGATAAGGTGCTTTCATCACTCCAACACCATGTTCACCTGTAATGGTTCCGCCAAGTTCCACTGCTTTTTCAAAGATTTCAGCAAAAGCCATCTCGACACGTTCCATTTCTTCGTGATTTCTTGCATCTGTTGGGCATGTTGGATGGAGATTTCCATCACCTGCATGGCCAAAAGTACATATTTGCAGATTGTATTTATCAGCAATGTTATTGATTGCATTTACCATTTTCGCTAGTTTTGACCTTGGGACAGTAGCATCTTCAAGTACAGTAGTTGGCTTGAGTCGTGCAAGTGCAGAAAGTGCTGTGCGCCTTGCAGCTGCTAAGGCTAACGCTTCTTCCTCTGACGATGCTACTTGAACGGAGACGGCACCTTCCTGCTCACAAACCTTGATGATTTTTTCAATATCACGTTCGACGACTTCAGGTGAGCCATCTTGTTCAATTAATAGAACTGCTTGAACGTCTGTAGGTAATCCAATTTGAGAATAGTCTTCGACTACTCTAATCGTAGGTTGATCTAGGAACTCAAGTGTAATCGGTATAATTTTATTGGCGATAATTTTGGAAACAGATTTTGCTGCAGCTTCTAGATCCTGATACAAGGCTAGCATCGTTTTCTTGGTTTCAGGCATGGGGATAAGCTTTAAAATTGCTTCAGTGATGATCCCAAGAGTTCCTTCTGAACCCACCATTAACCGGGTTAGGTCATAACCTGCGACATCTTTTGCCAGTTTTCCACCTGTTCTTACGACATCCCCGTTAGGCATGACAACCTCAAGACCAATCACATAATCCCGGGTGACTCCATATTTAAGTCCACGTAATCCACCAGAGTTTTCGTTAATAGCTCCACCAATGGTAGCAATTTTCATTGAACCTGGATCTGGTGGATAAAAAAGTCCTTTTGCTGAAGCGGCGTTAGCTACATCGAGGCAAATGACGCCTGGTTGGACAGTAATCGTTAAATTTTCTTCATCTAGATCAACAATTTTGTTCATATGCTTGAAAAGAATAACTACGCCACCCTCAGTTGGGCAGGTACCTCCACAAAGATTTGTCCCAGAACCTCGCGGTACAATAGGGACTTTATTTTCATTACATACCTTGACAACTTCTGAGACTTCCTTTGTATTCCTTGGGCTGACAACCGCATCTGGCATTGCCTGCAAGTTTGGGGTTGAATCATAGGAATAAACAAGTCTTTCGGTTTTAGCATCATCAAAATTTTCCTTTGAAACAATGCTGATTAATTTGTCTTTTACAGCTTTGGAAAGCATTCTGTTTCCTCCATTCACTGAATACGCTTACAGGTTAAATAAATTTATGTTCTAAATTAAGTATAAAAAAAACAGGCGTCTGCCTGCTATGGATAAACATCTAAAAAAACTCAATAATACTTTTGAATTTTTGTTTGTTCATCCAAAAAGAGAATTCCAAGATACAATGTAACTAAATCATGGATATTATTAGGGTTTAATTGTGTTAATTCCTCAACTTTTTTTAAACGGTAGTGGAGGGTATTAATATGTATATGTAATGTATTGGATGTGTTTTTCAGCGAATGATTTTGTTTAAATAATTCTTTAATGGTTTCTAATAGTTCTGTTTCCTTCAAAAGGGTTCCAATGGTTCTTGTAATAAAATCAGCTTTGGTTTTGGGATTTATTTCTTCAGAAATCATTTCAAGTGTCAAATCTTCATCGAAGATAATTGAGGAATTTAACTTAGCTATTTTCAGGGACCTCTCGGCTTGTCGATAAGAATTACTGATTTCCTGGGAATCCGCTGCCTGACCAACACCAGCAATCGCTTGAATCCCGAAATTGCTTGTCAAGAATTGAAAAAATTGCTTTAAACGTCTTTCAATACTCTCCCGTGTAGGCCGATTAGTACAATTTATGAGTAATACCATCCTTTCATTGCCTGACCGGGCGACAACCTCTTTTGTATTTTGCTGAAACCTATTAAAAATCATTGTCCAACTATCTCTGGATAATGGTGCGTTTAACCCGATAAACTCAATAATTACAACCATTCTTTTGACTGCTATGTCTATTGATAGAAGTTTAGCTCTGTCTAAGAAGGAGGAATTCCACTCTTTGGCTTGGACCCAATCCATTATGAATGATTCTACTGCCCGGGTATGCCATTCAAACTGTTCAGCATAATAATTTTCACTAATAAGTAGTTCAGTCATTTTTCGGATTACTTCACCAAAGGGGGTAACTTTATTTGGTTCGCCTGTAATTCCAATTACTCCAATCACATCATGTTGAAAAAAGATCGGTAAATTAATACCAGCTTTTACACCAGATAACTTTAATTGGTCTTCATCTGTAATAATCATCTTTCGTTTTTGTTGTAATGCGATCAATGCTCCTTCATGGAAAGAACCTACTCTACCGAGGTCTGTACTTGCAATGATATAGCCCTCCGTGTTTACAACTATAATATCTTCACCAATTAACTTCTGAACTTCTTTGACAATTTTTTCTGCTAATTCAGGTAATATCAAAGGTGACACCTCCAAAAACAACTGTTTATATTATAGCAGTGTTTGTCTGCAAGTTGTTTTAGTAAAAAAAATACTCTGGATGTTTCACCCAGAGTTTGGTAGAAATTATATCTTTTAATCACTTCCTTGACTTACATCTTTTGAAGGATGCATAAAAGGATATGCTTGCGGTTTCTTTTTACTTTCCAATAACTCACGGTTTTCACTTGTATTCCAGCCAATATCATTAGTCGGATGAACCCATTCATCTCCCGCCATAATCGAAGGGTCAGTATCCTCTGTCCAGTTTTCTAAAGGAGAATTAGATGAGGCATAGATACTATCACCGATTGTAACACCATGTTTATTAACAAAGGGAGGCTCCATTTTTATTCCAGTACCTTCAAAGCTAGGGGCACTGATTTGATGGGGCATCGTTTCATTCAAGCTTACTTGTTTGGCGGATTGTGTATTTTTCGCTTTTTTCATTTTCAAATCACTCCTGTTTTTTCTTTATTTTCTTCGAGTAGGACAAATTTATTTATGAAAAATAAGGAAAGGAATGATTACCTTAAGTTTGTTCAAAACTATGGAAGCAAGATTACACTAATTTCAGGGAGGATTATTTGATGGCAAAGCGTAAAGCAGAATTTGATGCAGTGGAAAAATATACAAAAACACCTCATAAAAATGTTCAGGAAAGTGAATTTTCAGCGGAATTTACTGATAATAACAATGCGATTAGATTTCAAAATCGAAATTCAAAATTAGGGAAAAAGGGAAGAAGTTAATGAAAAGCCGCCGTAAAACCCCACCACGTATTCCTACTGAAGAATTCAGCATCGAATTTGGCGATGTTAACGGCACAAAATTATATGATATTATGCAGGTAACTCAAAAAGAGAAGAAAAGCAATAAAAAGAAATAAGCCGGCAACGCCGGCTTGTTACTTTTCAGAATATGAAAAGATTAGTGTACGATTGTTCATTGGGTCAAAATAAGCTAATAGACAGGAGGCTTGTTTAGAAATTTTCCCAGTTGTTTGGAACTCTAATAAATCAAAAGAGAGTTCTTCAAGCATCGTATGTTTATATAACTCTTTTTCATCGAGACCAAGTTCTACAAACGAATGTCCTAGAATAGCTGGTTGTTCGGAAATTTGTTTGTAAATTTTTGTTCTTTTTTCCTTATTAAAGCTTGCTTCCCACCAAGGTTTCCTCGGTTTGAATTTGTGCTTCAAGAGGTAATCATATTTCATTAGCCCAACAATAACATCAAGGTCGGCAATACCCTGGTGTTCCAAAAAGGCAAACAGTCTTCGGAATAGATCTTCTAGTTGATGACCAATTCTGGACCAGCCTTGGCTTTCCCAGAAGGAACCAAATTCTTGAAAGAAGTCAAACGGTGAAGGAAACACATTGGTTATTAAATATTCCACAGTAGCATCCATCCGATGATCATTCCAATACTTTTCCAACACATCCTCAACCTGCTTAATTCTAACGATATCATCGAAAGAAAGGACATTGTTGCTTAAAATTTCATAGGGAGAATGATCCATATATATATATTTGTGGTCATCCGCACGAAGCCGGACTCCTGTTCCTCTGAGCATTTTTAGAAAACCTAATTGCAGCTCTTCAGGACGGAGTTCAAATACATCATTGAAAGTTTTTCGAAAAGAAGCGTAATCTTCTTCAGGTAAACCGGCTATTAAATCAAGATGCTGGTCGATTTTTCTACCTGCTTTCACCATTGAGACTGTTCTGGTCAGTTTTGAAAAATTTTGTTTTCGCATCACTAGTTCATTGGTAGAGTCATTGGTGGATTGAACACCGATTTCAAAGCGAAAAAGACCTTTTGGTGCTTCTTGATTTAGAAATTCAATCACTTCAGGACGCATGATATCTGCTGTGATTTCAAATTGAAAGACGGTTCCCGGGAGATGTTCGTCAATTAAGAAACGAAACATTTCCATTGCATAGCTCCTGCTAATATTGAAGGTACGATCGACAAACTTAATTGTTTTTGCCCCATTTGCCATTAAATAGCGTATATCTTCTTTAATTTTTTCACGGTCAAAGTACCGAACACCCACCTCAATCGATGACAAGCAAAATTGGCAGCTGAATGGGCAACCACGGCTAGTCTCAATATAGGTGACCCGTTTGCCTAAATTGGCAATATCTTCAGGGAAACGATAGGGTGAAGGTAATTCCTTAAGGTCCAACTTATTCATTTGGGGAGTAATAACAATTTGCTGATTCTCACGTAAGGCAATTCCAGGCACTTTTTTAAAGTTATGATTATTTTGGATCTCAGTTAGCAACTGTTTAAAGGTTTGTTCTCCTTCACCCATAACAATAAAGTCCACCTCAGGTACTTTTTCCATCCATTCACGCGTGTCATAAGTAACCTCAGGTCCGCCTAGAACAATAATTAGCGACGGGTCCACTTTTTTTAACAGGTTCACCACTTTTATGGTTTCTTCGATGTTCCAGATATAGCAGCTAAATCCAATCACTTTCGGTTTCTGTTGATAAAGATCTGTAACTATATTTAATATAGGGTCCTTTATGGTATATTCTTTTATTTGTATATTAAAATCTGGTTCTGCATAAGCCTTTAAATAGCGAATCGCTAGGTTGGTATGAATAAACTTAGCATTCAAGGTTGAACAAATAACATTCATATAAAAACTCCTTTGCATAAATGAAAACAATATTTTATTATAGCTTAGTTTAGACAAAAAATGAAGCAAACGATACAAAAGACCCATGCCGGTTTGGCATGGGTCTTAACAAATCATTATTAAGGAATCATAAAACTGAGGAAATGACTCTGAACAAAGGTCATAATTCCAATAATTATCACTAGGAAGAAGCTGTGTTTGATTGTAAAGCGGAACAGTTCGGATTCCTTACCTGCAAGTCCAACGGCAGCACAGGCAACGGCTATTGATTGTGGTGAAATCATTTTTCCGGTTACTCCACCTGAAGAGTTAGCTGCCAGAGCTAACACCGGATCCATACCAATAGAAGTAGCTGTGATTTTTTGGAGGTTACCGAATAATAAGTTTGCAGAAGTATCAGACCCAGTAATGAACACACCAAGCCAGCCAAGGAAAGGTGAGAAAAACGGAAATAGTAATGAACCTGTTTTGGCAAGTGACATTCCAAGGGTTGTACTCATTCCAGATGCATTTGTAACATAGGCAAAACCAACAACAGCAGCAATTGTAATGACAGGATATTTCAATTCATTAATCGTTTCGCCAAAGGTAATAGCCCAATTTTTCCAGGAGATACCGACTATAAATTTTGTTAAGATCGCTGCGATTAGAATCGCTGTACCGGCTGCTCCCAAAAGTTCCAATTTATAAATCGCTGGAATAGGGGCCCCAGCGGTGTTGATAATTTTATTATTTATTAATGGCACATTTGGAATAAATGTAAGTGCATGCCCAATCGAATTAACTGCTTTTAAGATGGCGTTTCCACCCTCGTAATGACCAGTTAATGCGAGCTTAACGGTAGGCATACCCCATAATGTAATAATTGCTGTTAACAATAGGAAAGGTGACCATGCCTTGAAAATTTGTCCACCCGTATGCTTTACTTCTTGTGTCTTAAGTTTCCTTGCTGAAGTAGCAGCAAGTTCTTGCTCAGAAGTAAATCGGAAGATTGTTTTTGGCTTCCAGAATTTTAAGAAGATGGCAAGTGCGAATAAGGAAACTAAGGCTGATAAGATATCGGGAAGTTCTGGTCCCATAAAGTTAGAGGTAAAGAACTGAGTACCAGCAAATGCTACACCTGAAACAAGAATCGCTGGCATGACTTCTTTTGTTTTTTTCCATCCAGCCATGATAAATACTAGATAGAATGGGATAAAGACTGATAGAAATGGCAACTGACGGCCAACCATTTTTGAGATCTCCGTTGCTGCAATACCAGTTGGTCCTTCCATGGCAATGATGGGTGCACCAATAGCTCCGAACGCAACTGGTGCAGTATTAGCAATCAGACAAAGCCCTGCTGCATATAAAGGATTAAATCCTAAACCTACTAAAAGAGCAGCTGAAATTGCTACTGGTGCACCGAAACCCGCTGCACCTTCAAGGAATGCACCAAAGGAAAACGCTACCAAAAGCGCTTGTAAACGACGGTCTTCGGTAATTGAAACGACGGAAGTTCGGATAATATCAAATTGTCCAGTCTTTACAGTAAGCTTGTACAAAAATACGGAAGTAATGATAATCCATCCGATGGGAATGATCCCATATACCGCACCTTGTGATGCTGACATAAATGCCATACCTGCGGGCATTTTATAGGCAAAAATTGCAATCGCTAAGGCTATAGCAAGTGTAGATAACCCAGCAAGATAGCCCTTCATCCGTTTAATTGCTAAAGCCCAGAAAAAGTAAAGAATCGGAATTAGTGCAACAACAGCAGATAATGCGAGATTATCTCCCACCGCAGTAAAATTTTGAGTAAATGTCATAATAGCTTAATCCCCCCGAATTAGCTTTTTTTTATTGATTTTTTCTCCAAGTAATAATGTCTACCCTCCCTTACATCAGTAACCGCTTACAAATGGTGATTAGGTCATCAGATGACTGGATGTTTCGTATATCTAAAATGAATTATATGGACGAATTGGTAGAATTTCAATCTTTTTTTAAAAAATTTGTATTATTAAATATTTTCACGTAACAAATAGTAGAATATTGTTTGTAGTGATGAAGTAGATTGCATATGCAGTTTTTTGAGAAAACTGTATAATAAATATATATCTGAAAACGAATGCTTGTTAGGGGCTGAACAGGTGAAATATAAAAAAATTAAACCAAAAAAGATATATGAAGAAGTGGCAGAAGCCATATATGAAATGATTCGAACTGGTCAGGTAAAACCTGGGGAAAAACTTGATTCGGTACAACAGTTGGCTGAAAATTTCCAAGTGGGGCGGTCAGCCATTCGTGAAGCATTAACCTCGTTAAGAGCGATGGGTCTCGTTGATATGAAGCAAGGGGAAGGTACATATGTTAATGAATTTGATATAGACCAAATTACTTTTCCATTATCAACAGCTATTTTAATGAATAAAGAAGATATCGCTCAACTATTAGAGGTTCGTAAAATAATTGAAATTGGTACCGCGGCGGCGGCCGCTAAAAAAAGAACGAGTGAACATCTTTCTATGATGGAGAAGGCTCTTGCAGAAATGAAAAGCGCCAATGGGGATGAGGTACTCGGAGAGAAAGCAGATTTCCAATTCCATTTTGCGCTTGCAGATGCAGCTCAAAACCCTCTGTTGGTTAGCTTAATGAATCATGTTTCAGAATTAATGGGAGAAACAATGAAAGAGACACGACGAGTTTGGCTATTTTCTAAACATACTACGGTTAAACGACTTTATGATGAGCACAAGGATATTTATGAGGCCATCAAGGAACAGGATGAAGAAAAGGCAAGGAAGTTTATGCTGATCCACCTGGAAAATGTAGAGGCCATCCTGCAAAAGTATTTTCAATCAGCGAAATTACCAAGATAAATATTCTTATATTAGAAAACCACCCAAAAACATGCGATTCCAATTTGTTTGGATTCGTATGTTTATTATTCTATAGAAATTTTTTTGTGGAAGCACTTTCAATTAGAACCACTTTTAATGTAGTATGAAAGATATAAAAGATCTTTCTTTTTTCGCTAAGTCATCTGATGACCTGTTCATCGGTAATCAAAAAAAAGATATAGGAGAGGAAGACAATTATGAAGGTTTCACTTTTTGCAACTTGTATTGTAGATATGTTCAAAAGTAATGTAGGAAAGGCAACCGTCGAATTACTTGAGAGGCTCGGTTGTGAAATTGATTTTCCTGAATCGCAAGTTTGTTGCGGGCAGCCATCATATAATAGTGGTTATGTTAAAGAAACAAAAGAAGCTATGAAACGGATGATCGACACATTTAACGATGCTGAATACATAGTCTCTCCATCAGGGTCCTGCATAACGATGTTCCATGAGTATCAGCATATTTTTAAGGGAGACCCCGTTTGGGAACCAAAGGCAAAAAAACTTGCTGAAAAGTCATTTGAACTTACGCAATTTATTGTTGATGTATTGAAAATTGAAGATGTCGGTGCCCGTTTTGAAGGAAATGTAACCTATCATACCTCCTGTCACATGACAAGATTGTTGGGTGTAAAGAAAGCTCCTATGATTCTATTAAGTAATGTAAAAGGTCTAAAGTTTACTGAATTGCCTGGGAAGGAACAATGCTGTGGTTTTGGGGGTACTTTTTCAGTAAAAATGGCTCAAATTTCAGAACAAATGGTGGATGAAAAAGTCCGACACGTTGAAGAAACTGGTGCTGAGTATCTAATCGGTGCGGATGCAGCCTGCTTGATGAATATCGGCGGAAGAATTGATAGAGTTGGCAAGCCGATCAAGGTAATGCATATTGCCGAGGTATTAAATAGCCGTTGATTTTGGAACTCTGTTGATTGAAGTGCCTGGAACGGAAATCAACAGACAAGTTTTATTAACTTAGAAGGATGGAGGAATAAATGATGGCAATGAAGATTAGCACGGATCAATTTAAAGAACGTGTTGATAAAGGAATTCATGATGACTTCATGCGCGGTGCCGTTGCTGGAGCCCAGGACGGTATGGGTGTAAAAAGAAGAGTCGCTGCTGAGGAACTAGGAAACTGGGAAGAATGGCGCTCGCATGGGGAAGAAATTCGTCAACATGTACTGGAAAATTTGGATTATTATTTAGAACAACTAAGTGAGAATGTTGCCAAGCGTGGCGGACATGTATTTTTTGCACAAACTAAGGAAGAAGCAAATGAGTATATCCAAGGGATTGTAAAAAAGAAGGAAGCCAAGAAAATTGTTAAATCGAAATCAATGGTAACTGAAGAAATTAGTTTAAATGCGATGTTGGAAAAAGAGGGCTGTGAGGTTATAGAAACAGACCTTGGCGAATACATTCTTCAAATTGATGATCATGATCCGCCATCTCATATTGTTGTACCTGCGCTCCATAAAAATAAAGAGCAAATTCGTGATGTTTTTACGGAGAGGTTAGGTTACACAAAAACATCAAAACCAGAAGAATTAGCTTGGCATGCTCGTGAGATGCTTCGTAACGAATACCTATCAGCCGATATCGGAATTACTGGCTGTAATTTTGCTGTAGCCGAAACAGGTTCTTTTAGTCTAGTAACAAACGAAGGAAATGCTGATTTAGTAACAGCATTACCTAAAACACAAATTACAGTTATGGGAATGGAAAGACTGGTTCCAACCTTTGAAGAGATGGAAGTTTTAGTTAGCTTACTAACGAGAAGTGCGGTAGGTCAGAAATTAACTAGCTATATTACTGTGTTAACAGGACCGAAAGAAGCATTAGATGTCGATGGTCCGGAGGAATTTCACCTTGTCATTGTTGATAACGGAAGATCCAAGATACTTGGGGGAGAGTTCCAATCTGTTTTACAGTGTATCCGCTGTGCTGCCTGTATTAACGTATGTCCAGTTTATCGGCATGTGGGCGGACACTCATACGGCTCTATTTATTCCGGCCCTATCGGTGCAGTCCTATCTCCTTTATTAGGCGGATACGACGAATTTAAAGAGCTCCCTTACGCTTCAACCCTATGTGGCGCTTGTACAGAAGTATGTCCAGTAAAAATACCGTTACATAACCTTCTTCATAAACACCGAGAAGTCATTGTCGAAAGAGAGGGAAAAGCACCAATATCCGAAAAACTATTAATGAAGGCTTTTGGTTTAGGGGCAGCCTCTCCAATCATGTATAAGCTAGGATCTAAGATGGCACCTGCTGCAATGAACCCTTTTACTGTGGGTGAGAAGATTTCTAAAGGACCAGGTCCATTAAAGGCTTGGACAGATATTCGTGATTTTCCGGCACCAAATAAAGAGCGATTCAGAGATTGGTTTAAAAACCGTGAAAAAGGAGGCAAATAATCATGGTTGGGACGATTCACAATCGAGATAAATTTCTAAACCAAATCGCGGACCGTCTTGGGCGGCCACGCATTTCCTCTCCAGTTGAAAGGCCTACCTGGAAATTCCAGCCCCAATATGAGGTATTGAAGGATGCTACACAAGATGAATTGTTAGAGGTACTTAAAGAGCAATGTAAAAAAATTCATACAAGCCTATATATAACTGATAGAAATGATTTATCTTCAGTCCTAAATGAAGTAGTTTCTGGCTTTGGCGGCGGTCCGATTGTCACTTGGAAAGATGAACGCTTTTCCAAGTGGGGACTAGATCCACTTCTAAAGAAGGAATGGCCAGCACAGAATATAGAGGTTTACGAATGGAATCATAGCAAGGGGCAACAAAACATTGCAAAAGCAGAGAAGGCCAATGTGGGGATTACCATTAGTGAAATCACTCTTGCTGAATCTGGAACGGTCGTATTGTTTAGTGATGAGAATAAGGGAAGAACTGTCAGTTTTCTACCTGCAACCTATATCGCACTTATACCGAAAAGTACACTAGTACCGCGGATTACGCAAGCATCTCAAAAGATGCGGGAGATTCATAAGAAAACAGGTCATGTTGCTTCATGCATCAATTTTATTACTGGACCTAGTAACTCTGCCGATATTGAGTTGAATCTTGTCGTTGGAGTGCATGGACCAGTAAAGGCATCGTATATTGTCATCAATGATTTATAAATATTTTTAAAAGTCTGTACCATAATCGGGTGCAGACTTTTTTTATGTGTATTTCTGTTATACAACAAATTCAAACCTGTTATATAATTAAATGCTATCTTAAAAATCATATATACTAGCATTTATTCAATAATAAATATTTGTGTTATAAAATTTTTTTCTATGTGTTTGACTTTTATCACAGATTAATAAAAATATTCGTTTTACAATAGTTGTGGGGAAGTAAAATTTTATTTTACGAGATGTCTAGCTACAGCGCCTAGGGGCTCGGGGTCATAAGCCGATCCGTTGAGAAGGTCAAAGTACAACCTTCCCGCCGGCTCGTCTTATGCATGTCGCCCCTGGTCGAGGCGCTTCCGCTTTTCAAATCAGGGAGGGGCATTATGTCTATTTTACCGAAAAAAAATGAATTGGGATTTTTTGAAATCCGTCTTGAATCAATTGGGGGGTTAGGTGCTAACCTTGCTGGAAAAATGTTGGCGGAGGCAGGCGTTTTAAGTCTTGGCTTGAAAGGTTCCAATTTTTCATCCTACGGATCCGAAAAAAAGGGGTCTCCTGTAAAGAGCTTTATCCGCTTCTGTGATCCAGATGTGGAAATTAGAGACCATAGTCCAATTGAACAACCACATATTGTTGGGGTTTTCCATGAAGCCTTATATAGAACTGTTAATGTTGTCAGCGGATTAAATGCTGATGGTATCGTACTCGTTAATACAGCGAGGGAATTTGATGAAGTAAAAAAGGATTTACAATTGCAATACGGAACACTTGCCATTGTAGATGCCCTTTCAATTGCCGTTGAAGAAAAAACGAAAGTAAATACAGCCATGCTGGGTGCACTCTATCGCATTTGTGACTTTTTAGATCCAGAATCAATGAGAGATGTAATAAGGAAAACGTTCACAAAAAAATACCCGCATCTAGTTGAGCCGAATATCCGTACTTTTGACCGCGGATATAATGAGGTTCAGTTTAAAACCTACGAAGTACCAGCCGGGGCGGAAGGAAAAGCCTTTACCCGTCCATTGCCAATGCTTGGATACATGACTCAGGAAATCGGTGGAGTCATGGTTTCACAAGCTAATAGTATTTATAAAGATTTAAGCGGTTCACGCCAAGGATTCCTTCCAGAATTCCAACAAGAGAAATGTATTCACTGTGCAGCTTGTGACAATGTTTGCCCGGACTTTTGTTTCGTTTGGGAAGAAGGCGAGGATAAGCGGGGCAGAAAACAAATGTTCCTTAAAGGTATTGATTATCAATACTGTAAAGGCTGCCTAAAATGCGTGGAAGCCTGTCCAACGGATGCGCTTGGTGATCTTCGCGAATTACTTGGGTATGCAGATGACCACCGCGTTAAGCAAAACTTTCCGTATATTGCAGGAGGGGTCCAATAATGTCTATTTTAGAAGATAAATTAATAGCAAAAAACATTGCAGAACAAATTTCTACTTTTGAATCAGGGAATGAAATGGCTGCAATGGCCGCAGCACAAATCAATTATCATATTATGGGATACTTCCCAATTACGCCTTCCACTGAGGTTGCTCAATTTTTAGATCAAATGAAAACACGTGGTGAACATGATATTAAACTGATTCCTGCAGATGGTGAGCACGGTTCCGCCGGGATTTGCTATGGGGCAGCAGCAACAGGTGCACGGGTAATCAATGCAACAAGTGCAAATGGATTCTTGTATATGCTTGAGCAAATGCCTGTACAATCAGGTACTCGTTTTCCTATGGTAATGAATCTTGTTACGCGTGCTGTCAGTGGTCCATTAGATATTCGCGGAGATCATTCTGACTTATATTATGCTTTAAATACTGGCTGGGTTATATTAACAGCAAAAACACCGCAAGCTGTTTATGATATGAATATTATGGCATTAAAAATTGCGGAACATTCTAAAGTCCGTTTACCTGTTATTGTTGCTTATGATGGATTCTTTACTTCCCATCAAAAGCGCCGGGTTGAATTCTTTAAGGATCGCAGTGTTGTGCAGCAATTTGTGGGTGAATGCCCAACAGATTACAACTTTATTAGGGATTTAAGTAAACCAGTAACGATTGGTGCCCATATGAGCGGGGATGATTTCCTCAACAATCACTTCCAACAGTCTGAAGCAATGTACAATGCTGGTGAGGTATTTAAAGAGGTAGCTGAAGAATACGGTAAATTATCGGGAAGAGAATATCCTGTACTAGATCTATATAAAATGGAAGATGCAGAAGTAGCTTTATTTCTATTAAACTCTGCTGCAGAATCTGCTAAAGATGTTGTGGATCAACTTCGTGAAAAAGGAATAAAGGCTGGTGTAATCAGCCCGAATATTATACGCCCATTCCCTGCAAAAGAAATTCGCGAAGCTCTCAAGAATGTAAAATCATTATTAATTGGGGAACGCGCAGATTCCTATGGAGCAAATGGTCCTAACCTAACACATGAAGTGAAATCTGCACTTCAAGATGATAAAGACAATAGGACGATTGTGTTAAGTCGCGTATTTGGACTTGGCGGTAAGGATTTTTATGCAAGTGATGCAGAGGCATTCTTTGATATGGCATTGGATACATTGGAAAAAGGCTATGCTGAAAAGCCATTTGATTACTATGGACATATCCCTGGCAATCCTGAGAAAATTCTTAAGCCAGTCATTTTACCACAACATGGGGATGTCTTTAAAACTGGACTAATCGATGTGAAGATGGATGAAGAAACAAATAAATTAAAAGTAAAAATTCCACCACTTCGGGCCTTAACTGGTAAACCAAAGCGAATTGCATCAGGTCACGGAGCATGTCCGGGCTGCGGAATTTTTGCTGGTCTTGAGTTGTTCTTTAAAGGAATTGAGGGAGACATCGTTACTCTATTCCAAACAGGCTGTGCCTATGTAACTACTACATCCTATCCAAGCACATCCCATAAGCAAACAATGATGCACAATTTATTCCAAAACGGTGCTGCAACATTATCAGGTATTGTTGAAGCATTCATGGAATTAAAACGCCGCGGTGAAATTCAGGTATCTGATGATGCTACATTCGTAATGATTACTGGTGATGGCGGAATGGATATCGGGATGGGATCAGCTATCGGTACAGCGCTTCGTGGTCATAAGCTAATTATGCTCGAATATGATAATGAAGGCTACATGAATACCGGCTCACAGATGTCTTATTCCACGCCAATCGGTCATATGACAAGTACTTCAGGTGTAGGAAAAACACAACGTGGTAAGGCTTTCCATCATAAAGATACAGCACAAATTATGGCAGCAACGAATATTCCATATGTATTTACTGGTTCCGAAGCATTCCCTCAGGACTTAGTGAAAAAGGGTGCAAAAGCACAATGGTATGCACAAAATGTAGGGACAGTTTATGGAAAAATACTCATCACATGTCCACTTAACTGGAAATCCGATGATCGTTTTGGCACAACCATTGTGGAGGCTGCAGTAAACTCATGTTTCTTCCCTCTTTATGAAGTGGAGCAGGGTGTTACAACGATTACTTACAATCCAGAAGAGAAGAATAAACGAATTCCACTTTCGGATTGGTTAAAGTATATGGGAAAAACAAAACACCTTCTAAAAGAAGAGAACAAGACAATGTTAGAAGAGTTTGAAGCTGAAGTTGAGAAAAGATGGCAGCGTCTAAAAGCAAAAGATGAAAATCCAATGTTGTAAATAGAAAAGTCTATAAAAAACACTTCCTTTGGGGAGTGTTTTTTATAATTATTGACAAGGTGAAACTAGTTTGATATATATCTAATTAGGTGGTTATCGAATATCAAGGAAAGCGAGGTAGGACAATGATCCAGTTAGATAAAATCGTATCTTTTTATAAAACAATGGGAGACCCAACAAGAATTCGGATTGTGGCCATACTGGCGAAAGGTCCACTCCATGGTCAGGCGATTGCTGGAAAGCTTGGCTTGTCTGCTCCAACGATTACACATCATTTAAAGAAATTACGGGAAATTCATGTGGTTTATGAAAGAAGAGTCAAGAATACTATCTACTTTTACCTTAATGAATCGCTGATAAATCAGCAGGCAAAGGTGTTAACAGAACTGTTAGAAAAAAAGGGAGAGGAGCTGGATGAAATGGTCGAGTCCAGTCTCGAGAGGCAAAAAATCATTGAAATTTTTTTTTCGAAAACTGGGAAACTAAAAAATATTCCAGCACAACGAAAAAAGAAATTAATCGTATTTGAACACATGATACGCGGGTTAAAAATGGGTGAAAAGTACGAAGAAAAACAATTAAATGAGTTTATAAAAAAATTCCATGACGACTATGCAACCATTCGCAGGGAATTTATCATTAATCACTATATGTTTCGTGAGAATGGTATTTATGAACTAAATCCAGAAGAAATGTGGGCAAAAATTGACTAGAAAAGCAATCCAAAGTGGATTGCTTTTCTTATCTATATACGTTCTTTTATAGTTGCGATAAATGACTTTAGGTCCTTAATGTCATTTCGTTGTTTAATTAGGATTTTTCCGAACTCTATCGTTTTTTGTTTAGCAGTGATTCTGGTTTGCTCGTCCTCAATCCCATCTAAATCTGCAACATGTGCAAGTCCAATGGTTCTTCTGATTAATTCACAGCCTGCAAAGCCGAGGGCATCCCCAAAAAACTTGGATAACTGATAGTTTAAGAATGTAGAAGTTTTTGCAGCAATCTCTTTATTTTCTGTATTCCATAGGAATGAATATTGCTCCTCAAATACATTCCATACGGTTTCAATGTGGTTGATGAAAAGATCACTTTTTTCTTCATTCACAATAACCTGGAAAAGTAGGTTCGCAAATACTTGACCTATATCAAAGCCTGCAGGTCCGTAGAAAGCAAATTCAGGGTCAATTACTTTTGTTTCAGAATTACTAGCAAACACACTTCCAGTATGTAAATCTCCATGCAGGAGGGATTCAGCCTCTGTTAAAAAGCTTTTTTTCAAGACATTTACATGAAACTTTAGTTCCTCATCATGTGAAAGAGCTACGACCGCGGGACGCAGACTATCCTCAAATTCGTTTGTATCTGCATCAATAAATGGATCGGTAAAGATCAAATCCTCAGTGATTTTACATAATTCTGGATTGATAAATTGGTGGACACGTTCTTTTTTTACTCCAGGGCCTAATCCGTAATCCGAAGTGTAAAATAATGTCTTTGCAAGATATTCACCCAAATGTTTAGCAATTAATGGATAGGTTTCACCTTTAATAAAGCCAGTTCTTGCAATCAAAAGATGGGAAAGATCCTCCATAATAGTTACAGCAAGGACATCATCTGTGAATAATACTTCTGGAACATAATCAGGAGCAATTTGCCCGAAAATTTTTAAGGCATCTGCTTCAATCTTTGCTCTTTTCAGTGTTAATGGCCAGCTTTCACCAACTACTTTTGCATATGGGAGAGCTTGTTTGATAATAATACTTTTTCCTTTTAATTCTTCGACAATATGAAAAACAAGATTGAGATTTCCGTCGCCAATCTCCTTGCAGGAGAGCTTAGCATGCCTTGGAAAAATATTTAATTCCAGTGCAAGTTCAACAGCACTCTCGTTTGTTAATGGTTGGTATGTTTTTTGTTTTAGTAGACTCATAATGGCTCCTCCTTGTTTTTGGGAGGCTTAATCGTGCACTTAAGCACGAAAAAGCCTCTTTCTCATTTGAAAGAGGCTCGGGAAGACAAATTGTCTATCGCACCTCTCATCTCTCAGAAAGATAATCCTTCTGTTGGAATTAGCACCGTGCCTTATTTGGACTATAAGCGCATGAAGCGCCCTATTATCCAATAGGTTTAAGGTCGGTTGCTGGGCTTCAAAGGGCCAAATCCCTCAGCCAGCTCGTGATAAGAGAATATTTATTTAACTGGTAAAAATCATATCAGCAAAAAAATAATGTTGTCAATATTTTTTGAAAATTAATTATAGTATTCTGGTTTTCTATCTGTGAAAATAGGGATCTGTCTGCGGATCTCTTTGACTAAATCCATCTCAATATCTGCTGATAAAATTTCTTCGCTTTCTCCAGCTTCCGCGATCACCTCTCCCCACGGGTCGATAATTAAGGAATGCCCAGCGAACTGGTTATTAGGATCATGACCGGAACGGTTACAAGCGATGACGTAACATTGATTTTCAATGGCTCTGGCAATTAAAAGGGCTCTCCAATGAGACAATCGCTGCGCTGGCCATTCGGCAACTACAAACAGTGCCTCAGCACCTTCTGATGTATGTGAACGAATCCACTCAGGAAAGCGAATGTCATAACAAATGGTCCCGGCAAATTTATTATTTTCTATTTCAAAAAGTCCTTTTTGAGATCCTGATTCTAAATAAACATGCTCATCCATTAGCTTAAACAGGTGAAGTTTACTATACCGGTGAACGAGTTTACCCTCCTTATTGACGATGAGCAAAGTATTTTTTATACCGTTATCTTCGCGGTTAGCTACAGATCCGCCAACAAAATTCACTTGGTATCTTTTTGCGGCCTTTTGAAGGAAATCTATTGTCTTACTAGCATGAATATCAGAAATTTCATTAAGACGAGTTAAGTCATACCCTGTAGTCCATAGTTCTGGTAGAACAATGATATCGGGCTGCCCAGCAACAGCCTTTTCAATGAGTCTTTCAGCAGATTGATAGTTTTTATTGGGATCACCAAAGGCGATATCCATTTGTAAACATGAAATTTTTAATTTCACGAATCTTCACCTCGTTTGAACTTTCGGAATTTTTTCTTTACAAGCTGTTATAAAAGTTATATCATTTGTGACTAGAATTTAACAATAGAATAACTTTTATAAATTATTAAAGCAGGTGAGAACCATGAAGCAATTTCCAACATCAGAACTTTTAAACAGTCTTCCTAAGCAGTTTTTTGCTTCACTCGTTAAAAAAGTCGGGGAATATATTTCACAGGGGTATGATGTGATTAATTTGGGGCAAGGAAACCCAGATCAGCCAACACCGGCACATATCGTAGCTAAACTTCAGGAAGCCGCGGTGAATCCATTAAATCACAAATATTCCCCCTTTCAAGGGCACCAGTATTTAAAACAAGCAGCAGCAGATTTTTATTTTAGAGAATATGGAGTACCCATTGATCCAGATAAAGAGGTGGCTATTCTGTTTGGCGGTAAAGCGGGACTTGTGGAAATCCCCCAGTGTTTGTTGAATCCTGGCGATACCATCCTCGTACCCGATCCCGGCTATCCGGATTATTTGTCAGGTGTTGCACTTGCAAAGGCCGAAATGGTTACAATGCCGCTAAGGGAGGAAAATAATTTTCTACCGGATTATAGTGAGTTGAATGGGGATATTTTAGATAGAGCAAAATTAATGTTCCTCAATTATCCTAATAATCCCACTGGTGCGGTAGCGACTCATGAATTTTTTGAAGAAACAATCAAACTGGCGAGTGAACATGATATTTGTATAGTCCATGATTTTGCCTATGGTGCCATTGGATTTGATGGTAAGAAACCGGTGAGTTTTTTACAGGCTCAAGGTGCAAAGGAAGTTGGAATTGAAATTTATACATTATCAAAAACCTATAATATGGCAGGCTGGCGTGTTGGTTTTGCGATTGGGAATGCGAGCGTCGTTTCTGCTATTGAACTTTTACAGGACCATTTGTATGTCAGTTTATTTGGAGCCGTTCAAGAGGCTGCTGCAGAGGCATTAACGGGACCTCAAGATTGTGTAGAGGAATTAAACGAGTTGTATGAGCGAAGAAGGAATGTATTGATTAATGGGCTTCGTTCATTGGGTTGGAATGTCAGCGCACCAAGGGGATCCTTCTTTGCCTGGCTTAAGGTTCCTGAAGGATTTTCCTCTACGGAATTTGCTAATATTCTCCTTGAACAGGCACATATTATGGTTGCACCTGGAATTGGATTTGGTGAATTCGGAGAGGGGTATGTCCGGGTGGGACTACTTTCAACAGAAGAACGATTAGCAGAAGCCGTCGAAAGAATTAGTCGTTTAGAAATATTCAGTTTAATTGATTGACATTTTATTTTTTTCTTGCGATAATGCAAATTAAAGTTAAACACACATTAATAACTGAATAAAATACGAATCGTTTTCTTATCAAGAGCAGGCGGAGGGAAAAGCCCAATGAAGCCCGGCAACCGACTTAAACTAAAGTTTAAGCACGGTGCTAATTCTTGCAGCAACAAGGCTGATAGATGAGAAGATGTTAGTTTGCGGCTAACCTCTTCTTTGTCGAAGAGGTTTTTTATGTTTGATTAAAAGGAAGTGTTTTTTAATGACTGAAATTATTGCTACATATCTACTAAATAACGAAAAGAAACCATCAAAGAAGGCAGAGGAAATTGCCCTAGGTTTAACAGTTGGATCCTGGACGAATCTACCTGAATTAGAACAAAATCAATTGCGTAAACATAAAGGAAGAGTCGTATCGGTTGAATCGAATCCCTCAGAAACAGAAGATCAAGCAGTAATCAAAATTGCCTATCCATCGATAAATTTTTCTAATGACCTCCCCGCTATCATAACTACCGTTTTTGGTAAACTTTCATTGGATGGCGAAATAAAATTACTTGATTTGGAATTTGATGAAGGACTAAAAAGGCAGTTCCCTGGTCCAAGATTTGGGATTGATGGACTGAGGGATAAATTAAACGTTAATAATCGACCATTATTAATGAGTATCTTTAAAGGCGTGCTCGGGAAAGACATTAATTTTTTAGTCGAACAGTTAAAACAACAAGCCCTTGGTGGTGTTGATTTGGTAAAGGATGATGAAATCCTGTTTGAAAATGAATTAACACCATTTGAAAAAAGAATTGTTGAAGGAAAAAAAGCGCTGCAAGAAGTGAATGACCAAACAGGACACCGCACTTTATATGCTGTAAACCTAACTGGCAGAACTTCGCAGCTGAAAGAAAAAGCAAGAAAGGCTGCTGAACTTGGAGCAGATCTCTTATTATTCAATGTTTTTTCCTATGGATTAGATGTGCTGCAGGAATTAAGAGAAGATGATGAAATTGCATTACCGCTAATGGCACATCCTGCTTTCAGTGGTGCATTTGCATCATCACCCGTATATGGAGTATCCCATTCCTTATTACTTGGGAAACTGCTTCGATATGCAGGTGCTGATTTGTCATTGTTCCCATCGCCGTATGGGACAGTTGCATTAGAAAAAACGAAAGCACTGTCGATTGCTAATGAATTAACTAGTGAGGACAGTTTTAAAAAGTCTTTCCCAGTGCCATCGGCTGGAATTCATCCTGGCTTGGTTCCATTGTTAATAGGTGATTTTGGTATTGATTCGGTTATTAATGCAGGCGGTGGAGTACATGGACATCCAGGCGGTGCCCGTGGCGGCGGTCTTGCATTCCGACAAGCGATTGAAACTAAACTCCAAGGCAATTTATTGGCTGAAGGGGCTGAAATGTATCCTGAACTTAAACTAGCACTAAAGCTATGGGGAAATGCAGAGGTAACAGTATGACCAAACCTGTAATCTTTTGTGATTTTGATGGAACCGTAACGGAAAGTGATAATATTATCAAAATGATGGAAGAATTTGCTCCTCAGGGATGGGAAAACATTAAGGATCAAATTCTCACTTGCCAAATCTCCATTAATGAGGGAGTAGGAAAATTATTCTCTTTATTACCTAGTCAATTGGAGAAAGAGTTAACTGCGTTTGCGATTGAGCATGCAAAAATTCGGCCGGGATTTAAAGAATTTGTAGAATTTGCGCAAAAAGAAGAGATTCCTTTATATATTGTTAGCGGTGGGATTGACTTTTTTGTTTATCCGGTATTAGAGAAATTTGGACCATTTGCTGGTATTTATTGTAACGAATCTGATTTTTCGGGTGAGAGAATTAAAATTCTTTGGCCGAATGAATGCGATTCATTATGTGACAATAATTGTGGCTGCTGTAAGCCGAGCATTATTCGAAAGCTAACCCATGAAAACGACAAGTTCAAGATTGTCATAGGAGATTCGGTTACAGATCTTGAGGCAGCGAAGCATGCTGATTTTGTGTTAGCAAGAGATTTACTGCAGGAGAAATGTGAGGAATGGGGCATTAATCATCGAGGATTTAGTACGTTCTTCGAATGTATCGAGGAAATTAAAAAAAGAATTGAGGTGGGGGAATTAAAATGTTAAAGGAAAGATGGAATGAATTAGCAGATGTAAAAGATGAACTTGCAAATCGAGACTGGTTTATGGGTACGAGCGGTAATCTAGCGATAAAAGTTAGTGATCATCCACTTCATTTTTTGGTAACAGCGAGTGGTAAGGATAAGCGGAAACGTACAGATGAAGATTTTTTACTTGTTGATGAGTTTGGTCACCCTGTCGAACAAACACATTTAAAACCCTCAGCAGAGACACTGCTTCATGTTGAAATTTATCGAAAAACGAATGCTGGCTGCAGTCTTCATGTTCATACAATTGATAATAATGTTATTTCAGAAATATATGGTGATCAGGGTGAGGTCACGTTTAAAGGACAAGAATTAATCAAAGCATTTGATTTGTGGGAAGAGGATGCAACCTTAAAAATACCGATCATTCACAATTATGCACATATACCGACTCTGGCTGCTAAATTTTCTGAACAAATATCTGGGGATACGGGGGCTGTTTTAATTCGTAACCATGGAATCACGGTATGGGGGAAAACTGCATTTGAAGCGAAAAAAATTCTTGAAGCTTCTGAGTTTTTATTTCGGTATCAGTTACGGTTATTAGAACATAAACCATACCAAATTATTTAAAGTAGTCAAACCAACTAATAATGGAAAGGAAGAATGTAAAATGGCATATATTACATTTCAAAACAAAGAAGTGCAAATAAATGTTCAAGAAGAGGTTGCAAGTTTCCTTGAATCTCAAGAAGTTATTTATGAAAATTGGGATATTAGCAAGCTTCCAAGTGCTCTGGTAGAAAAGTATCTTTTGAGCGAGGGAGAAAAAGAAGAAATTCTAAGTGTTTTTTCTGAAGAAATCGCTGATATCTCTGCTAGAAGGGGTTACAAAGCTCAGGATGTGATTTCATTGTCAGAAAATACTCCGAATTTGGATGTCTTGCTGACAAATTTTAAAAATGAACATCATCATACAGATGATGAAGTTCGTTTTATTGTCAGTGGCCACGGTGTATTTGTCATTCAAGGCAAAGATGATGAGTTCTTTGAGGTACATCTAAATCCTGGTGACTTGATCTCTGTCCCTGAAAATACAAGACACTATTTTACCTTAGAAGAAGACAGAAAAGTTGTCGCAGTAAGGATATTTGTAACAACCGAAGGCTGGGTTCCGATTTACGACAAGTTAGAAGTTCAATAATAGTAGTGAAAGAACTGGCTGTAGTTATCTGCAGCCAGTTTTTTCGTGAATATCTTATTAGTTTGATGAAAAAAGGATTTGAAGAAATACGAAGAATTTTGTCGTAAAACCGATATGTTTAACGAAGAATTTGTCGAAAAACGAAAGAAATAGGATGTTTTGTCTACTTTTGCGAATGTGTTTACTTTTATCAAAATTCTTGTCATAATTCATCAAGTAGTCTAAATTTTAGTGATTTACAGTAATTGGGTAATAGGTAGGGGGAAACAAAAAATCATGTACGAGTATTGTAATAACCATAATGAAATGATTGAAGAGATAAAGGAAAAAAGGCAGCTAATGATTAATAGTGCCAACTCTCTTGGGTTTACGAGTGAAGTAACTATAAAATATAGTCAAGAGCTGGATGAATTAATAAACGAATATCAAAAGGCCATGGAAGGATCCTCGAGGCCAAATGATGAAATCAAGCTTGCTTTTAAACAGATGATTATGATTTGGCCTAAAATATTGATTTAATAACAATGCAAAAAACCATCTCGAATAGGCCCCGTTAAATGAAATCCTATGAAAAAATATCAATAATGTACACCATGACAAGCAGTCCCATGATAAATGCATAGGTGGACACCCGCTCATTTCCGTCTCCATGGCTTTCGGGTATCAATTCCTTATAAATAATAAATAACATAGCTCCGGCTGCAAAAGAAAGCCCATATGGTACAAGACCTTGTACATATGATGTCAAAAAATATCCTAATAATGATGTAACGATTTCAATGGCTCCCGTTAATGTCGCTATAATGAAGGCCTTCCACTTACCTATCCGCTGATTAATTAAAAATAATGCGACAAGAAGGCCTTCTGGTGCATTTTGAAATCCAATTGCCAAAGCGATAAGATTTCCTGTATCGCCCTGCTCCGATGCGTAACTGACGCCAACTGACAATCCTTCAGGAATATTATGCAGAGTAATCGCAGAAATAATTAAAAGGGCTTTCTCGTCAAATTGAATTCCAGTTTTGTTATGCTGTAAGTCAATATGAGGGATATTTTTTTCTAATAGAGTCAGCGTCCAAACTCCTAGACAGATTCCTACAAAAAGGGATGCAAATCCACCGTATTTCAATGCCTCTGGGATTAAACCTATCGTAGAAGCTGCCATCATAATACCAGCACTAAAAGCTAATAAAACATCCTTCCAACGATGTGTAATAGAATGTTGAATAAATAGAATGATTAGTGCACCTGCTCCTGTAGATAGCGCCGAAAGTACACTGCCAAAAATAACCTCAGTCATCACATAATTCCTTCCTTATCCAATAATCCTAATCCAGACATCTACAAAATTAGACATGACCTGTGATTTTTATCATTGTTTATATCTAAATATTTCATATAGTTATATTAGTACTATTTATCAAATATTTACATCACGATTAACTACATATCTTACCACAACTTGTCATAACTTCAAATTGTTAATACTTTTAATTCTACCTCTTAGAAACGGCATAAAGATTTGTTTGAAGTCTTTTAATCATCACTAGTTTAAGTAAAATTCAGTAAGAAAATAAGAAATCTATCATTGTTTGGTACTATGCTTCTGTTGCGATACATATATCGTTAATAAAAGCATTTTTCAACCATAAGGGAGCAAACGCTTTCACTAAATCTAGAGATCATATGGAGGAGGGAAATTCCTACATGCATATTGTCGTATGTGTCAAACAAGTACCCGATACAAAAATTATTAAAATCAACCCAAAAACGAACACACTCGACCGCCGCAGTGCACCTGCCATCTTGAACCCTTACGATGCCCACGCTGTTCAGGAGGCGGTAACAATCAGGGAAAGAACTGGGGGTACCATTTCCGTTTTATCAATGGGTCCGCCGCAAGCGACTGATATCATTAAAAAGAGTGTAGAAATAGGTGCAGATAAAGGATATCTAATTTCAGACCGTGCCTTTGCAGGAGCAGATACTCTGGCAACTAGTTACGCTCTTTCGAAAGCATTAGAAAAAATCAATAAAGAACACCCGGTAGATATGATTATTTGTGGAAAGCATGCAATTGATGGTGATACAGGACAAGTTGGGCCTGGAATCGCAAGAAGAATGGATATCCCGCCAATAACCAATGTAATTGAAGTGACAGAAGTCAATCAGAAAGAAAAGACAGTACTGATAAAACGAAAATTAACAAACGGCTATGAATTGATTCAATCGGAACTACCTTGCTTATTAACCGTTGAAAAAGAAATTAATGAGATTGAGTATTCACCAATGCCCAATATGGTTCAAGCAGCAAGGTATGAACCCATTATTTGGGCAGTAAGTGACTTTGAAAATGTTGAACGCTCGCAGCTCGGACTAAAAGGTTCACCAACAATTGTGGGGAAAATGTTTACGCCGCCTCGTCCTGAAGGTGGTAAAAGACTAGAAGGTGCTGCAGATGAGCAGGTCAAGCAGCTTATGGACCTTTTGATGGAGAAGAAGGAACTATTAACAATCCAGACATCTAATTAATATAGAACAATCTTTTGTCAAGGGGGGAATTTAACATGAATCTAGACGATTTTCGGGGAGTCTGGGTATTTATTGAACAAAATGATGGGAAGGTCGAAGGTGTTTCTCTAGAATTACTTGGTGCCGGAAGAAAGTTAGCGGATAAATTACAAGTTCCATTAGCTGGCTTTTTACTTGGTCATGAAATAAAACCATTAGGGAATAAAATTATTTCTTATGGTGCAGATATTGTGTATATGGTTGATCATCCTGTTTTAAAGAATTATCGTACAGAATCATATATGAAGGGCGTAATGCTCCTTGCTGAAACATACAAACCAGAGATAATCCTTTACGGTGCAACACCCAACGGGAAAGATTTAGCAAGTGCCGTAGCTACAGATTTAAATACAGGTTTAACGGCAGATACAACCATGCTAGACGTGGATATTGCTAATAGATTGCTAGAAGCAAGCAGACCTGCCTTTGGCGGTAATATTATGGCAACTATCCTTTGTAAAAAACATCGACCGCAAATGGCAACGGTGAGACCAAAGGTAATGAAGGCATTAGAACCAGATTCAGGGAGAACAGGCAAAATCATTGAGGAAAAAATATCACTTCAAGAAGAAGATATGCGTACAAAGGTATTACAAATTGTGAATGACGTAACAAATAAAGTCAATTTAGCTGATGCCCATGTCATCGTCTGTGGAGGAAAAGGAATGGGGGATTTGCAAAACTTCCAGCTTCTGTATGAATTTGCAGAAACAATTGGAGCAACCGTTGGTGGTACACGTGATGTTGTTGAAGCTGGCTGGCTGCCACATCACCTTCAAATTGGTCAAACAGGTGAAACAGTTACTCCAAAAATTTATTTTGCCGTTGCCTTATCTGGAGCCATTCAGCACGTTGTTGGTATGAAAAATTCTGATTTAATTATCGCGATTAACAAAGATCCAAATGCGCCAATTTTTGATGTTGCGACATATGGAATCGTTGGAGATGCCTTGGAAATCCTTCCAAGATTAATCGAACAATTTAAGCAACTTAGATCTGTAAAGGGCGGTGAAATGAGTTATGTCTGAAAAATTTGATGTGATTGTCGTTGGTGCTGGCCCAGCAGGTACTTCATGTGCCCTTACCTGTGCAAAAAGTGGACTAAACGTTTTACTAATTGAAAGAGGGGAATACCCAGGGGCTAAAAACGTAATGGGCGGGGTATTGTACCGTAAGCAAATGGAAGAATTAGTTCCTGAATTTTGGAAGGAAGCACCTCTGGAACGACCAGTGATTGAACAACGTTTTTGGATGATGGATAAAGAATCTGTTGTTCAATTTGGTTATAAAGGTCTCGAATGGGGTGTAGAACCATATAATAATTTTACAGTCTTACGCGCACAGTTTGACCAATGGTTTGCCAAAAAGGCAGTTGATGCTGGTGCACTCCTTATAAATGAAACAGTTGTAACTGAATGTATTGTTGAAAACGGTAAAGTCGTTGGAGTTCGTACCGATCGTCCAAATGGTGATGTATATGCGGATGTCGTCGTGCTTGCAGATGGGGTTAACTCGCTCCTTTCAAAACAGTTGGGCTTCCATAAAGAATTTAGACCAGATGAAGTTGCTTTAACCGTAATGGAAGTGATTAATTTACCAAAAGAAAAAATAAATGACCGATTTAATTTGGAAGATAATCAAGGGTGTACGATTGAAATTTTTGGTGATTCAACAAAAGGCAACCTCGGTACAGCGTTTGTGTACACCAATAAAGAAAGCTTAAATATTGGGGTGGGAACAACACTATCGAGTATGATTAAAGCGAAAATAAAGCCATATGAGCTCCTAGACTACTTAAAAACTCACCCTATGGTAAAACCAATCCTGGCAGGGGGAGAATCCGCCGAATATCTTGCCCATCTCATACCAGAAGGGGGCTACCGTTCGGTTCCTAAAGTGGCTGGAAATGGAGTTATTGTCGTTGGAGATGCAGCACAGCTAGTCAATGCGATTCATCGTGAAGGTTCGAACATGGCGATGGCATCTGGAAAAATGGCTGCAGAAGCTGTTGTCCAGGCACATAGTCGTGGGGATTTTAGTGAATCAAGCTTAAATAGCTATCGTGATGCACTAAATAGTAGTTTCATAATGAAAGATTTAGAGAAATATAAGGATGCTGCACATATCTTTGAGAAGTATCCGCAATATTTTAATGAATATGTTCCAATGATGAATAAAGCCATGAGCAAATTCTTTACGGTCGATGGAACACCGAAGCGGGAAAAACAAAAACAAATCATGAAGAGTGTGACCTCAGAACGTGGAACCATCCGTGTGATACAAGATATTTATCGTGCTTGGAAGGCGGTGAAATAATGTCAACGAAAAATATCGAGGAAAAACAGTATCTCCTCCGTTTTAAATGTGATACAAAATCTCATTTGACCGTACTGGATCATGACGTCTGCATGACAAAATGTCCCGATAAGATTTGTACAGTATTTTGCCCTGCTGAGGTTTATAAGTGGGAAGGAACACGAATGCAGGTAGGCTATGAGGGCTGTCATGAATGCGGAAGCTGCCGGATTGGCTGTCCGTATCAAAATATTAAATGGGAATACCCTAAAGGCGGACATGGAATTGTATTTAGGTTAGCCTAAGTTTCAAATTAAAAAGTGCTGTCTGCAATTGCAGACAGCACCTTTTTTATGTAGATTTTTAATTTTAACTATATGTGGGTTATTTCACAAATGAGAGTAAAAAGAAGGTGAAGCAGAAGGTAATATTTTTAGGGGTTAGCTTATTTTCTCTAGAAGCGTTGCTGAAGAAAGTCGATCGTTTTTGCCGGCTGAAACGAGAGACGATGCAAATGCGTTTGCATGATCAATTAACTCCATATTCGTAGAACAATAATATGGCTTTTTCCAATTGAAGTCTCCTTCACAATCAGCAGGGTATATACTTACTTTCCAATGAAAATATATTTTTGTTTGTGGGAGTTGAACCCCTTCTACGGCAATCAGCCAATGGGTTGAAGGTGAGTTCGCATTGTTTGCACTGGATTCCTGTAAGGCAATTTGGTCATTTACACCAATGGGGATTAGTGCCTTTTGATAAAAATCGTGATAATTTGGGGTTTTCATATCTTTTCCCTCCCTTTTATGGTCTACCTCTATTATATGAAACAATTAATCTTTTTTTGTGTGATAAATGTTAAAATTTTAAAAAAAATTGGCAAGTTTTCATTAAACTGACAAAATTTCTTTCATTCATTCACAATTTTGTATAAATGTGAGCAAAGTCACTACATTAACTACTGGTTGATTTTATACTTGTACCAATAAAAGTGATAGAGGTGATTGTTGATGAGTGGCTGTATGAGTGGGTTTGGAGGCATGCCCCAAGCTGAACTAAGTAAAGGACTTAAGCAATTAAAAGGTGAACACTCACCGTTATTAAAGCAACTAGATGACATGTACGAGTTAACACAAAAAATTGACCAAGAAATAGATATCGAGACTAATTTCTCAGCATTAATTACAAGTGTAAAAGAATTTAAGGCGGCATTAGACCCCCATTCTGAAAGAGAAGAAGGTGTTCTTTTTCCGATGATGGGTGTTTATATCGGTACAACTTCAGGACCTATTGCTGTAATGGAGTATGAGCATGACCAAGCTAAATCCAAAATTGGAGAATTTCTTAGGAATGCAGAAAATAAACCGAGGTCTATTGAGGAAAAGAAAAAAGCAGCACAACTAGTTCAAAGTGCTTACTTTATCTTAACAGAGCATTTCTCCAAAGAGGAAAATGTTTTATTCCCAATGGCGGAAAGAATGCTTACCGACGAGCAAAAGGAAGAATTATATCAAAAAATCCAGGAAATATAAAAGGATGGGCTCCTGTGCCCATCCTTTTATATTTCCTGCTTATTCCATTCCGTGATCTTTTTATCGGTTGGAAGAAGGAAAGCTATTATACCTAGTAATGGCAGTACTCCGAGCAACCTTATCATTGATTGCATCCCAATCCAGTCTGCAATATAACCAAGGCCCACAGAACCAATTGCCCCCATTCCAAATGCAAGGCCAACTGTTAATCCTGACATCGTCCCAATTTTACCTGGGACTAATTCCTGAGCGTATACTACCGTAACTGAGAAACTAGTCATTAAGATAAATCCAGTGATAATCAGGAATATAAACGCCAGAGTCGGCGGTGCATACGGAATCAAAATAGAAAAAGGAACGGTCGTTAACATTGAGATAGAAATGATGGTTTTTTTTCCAAAACGATCTGAAAGAGGCCCTCCAAAAAAAGTACCGACTGCGCCCGAAACTAAAAAAGCGAAGAGGAAGAGCTGAGACTGTTTAATCGTCAAGGAATATTCCTTGATTGCATAAAAAGTATAAAAATTTGTAATTCCAGAAGTATACCAAGTCCTTGCAAAAATTAATAACAGAATCAAAAGTAATGTAGTTTTTACCTCTTTCGTTAACCCTTTATTTGTTCCTGCACTAGATTGCTTTTTCTTTAATACATTTGGAGAAACTATTAATCTCTGATGGTACCAATTAGCAATATAGACCAATAAGATTACCGCAAGTGCAGCTACAACCGTAAACCATGAAGCTCCGATTTGCCCAAGAGGAACTAATATTAACGCTGTAATTAAAGGGGCTAATGCCTGCCCTGTGTTACCGCCGACCTGATATATTGATTGAGCCAATCCACGGCGATTTCCTGCTGCCATATAGGCAACCCTAGAACCCTCTGGATGAAATACCGCTGACCCAAGACCAATGAACAGAACTGACAGTACGATCAATCCGAAGCTTGAAGCAAATCCTAATCCAAGAATACCGACTAAAGTGAAAGTGAGCCCAACCGGGAGTGCGTAGGGCATTGGTTTTTTGTCGGTAATAAACCCGACAATAGGCTGCATAACGGATGAAACCATATTTAAGGAAAAAGCAATTATCCCAAGTTGGGTAAAACTCAGTCCCATTGATTTTTCCAAGATAGGAAACATCGCGGGGACGACAGCTTGAATGGCATCATTTAATAAATGACACAATCCAATAATAAATAAAATTTTGTACATGGTTGCTTCAGAAGTATTGGATTTCTGTGAGGGTAAAACTGCTGGTTGACTCATAAACATCCCTTCTTTATTTAAGTAGTTAGTAACTATTTGCTAACCTTATCTTACTATTGAATGAAGGAAATAAGAAATATTTATTCTTTATTCAATAATAAACATTCTTACCTCTTCCTTGTTGGGTAAATTGACAAATCATCAAAAATTTTTTATAATAATCTTGAAATCAAGATAATTATAAGATCCATCTCTTATATAAATAAAATTATTTTATTATATAGGCTGTGTTATTTTTGGTACTCTGTTGACCTTCGTTCCAGGCACGCCCGCTAACCGCTCGTGCCTGGAACGGAAATCAACAGACAAGTTTAACACAGACAATAATTAAAGGATGAGTTTTTTATGGAAAATAATTCAACTGCCAATTCATTGAAGCTTTTTATTGTCCTTTCAAGAGCATATAAAGCTATAAACGAACATGTAAATAAAGTAATCCAGGCTAACGGGTTAAACCCTACCGAATTTGCCGTTCTGGAACTTCTGTATCATAAGGGTGACCAGCCGATGCAGCAAATTGGCGGAAAGATCTTGCTGGCAAGTGGGAGTATTACTTACGTGGTCGACAAACTTGAACAAAAAGGGATGTTAAGAAGAATTGCCTGTCCGAAAGATCGCCGTGTCACTTATGCACAAATCACAGAAGATGGGAAAAAATTTATTCAGGATATTTTCCCTGAACATGCAGAACAAATCAATAATCTCATGTCAGCGCTTAGTGAACCTGAAAAACTAGAGGCGATTGAATTGTTAAAAAAACTGGGATTACCTGCTGGTAAATTCTAATACGGCCATTTTGGCCGTATTTTTTTGTTTTCAGGAATGTTAGTCGATAGTATATAATATAATAGGTTGGAATATTTTACAAAGGGGTTGTTTCAATGGGGTTTGAAAACTATACATACATAAGGCCGAACTTAAAAGAAGTAACAGAAAAATTTAATGCTGCCCTTGAGAGTTTAAAAAATGCAGTCACAGTAGATATACAAAACGAAATAATGAATGAAATTAATAAATTAAGAAATGACATAGGGACGATGTTTAACCTTTGTTATATCCGTCATTCAATTGATACCAATGATGAATTTTACAAGGAAGAACAAGATTATATGGATGAAATTCAACCTGAGGTTGAAGGGTTAGTGACAAAGTATTATCAAGTACTGGTTGATTCTAAGTTCCGGCCTCAACTAGAAGCGAAATGGGGTAAACAGCTTTTTGCCCTTGCCGAAGGACAGCTGAAGACATTCAAACCAGAAATTGTTCCTTTACTTCAGAAAGAAAATCGGTTGTCAACGGAATATACAAAGCTAATGGCATCTGCAAAGATTGACTTCGAAGGGGAAGAAAGAACTCTAGCCCAATTAGAGCCGTTCGCTCAATCAACTGACAGAGAAATGAGAAAAAGAGCAAATGAAGCGAAATTTGGCTTTATGGTTGAACATGAAGCAGAATTTGATCGCATTTATGATGATCTTGTTAAAGTAAGGACTGAAATCGCTCAGAAACTTGGGTTTAAAAACTTTGTTGAACTTGGTTATTATCGAATGATGAGAACTGATTATAATGCAGAAATGGTTGCCAATTTCCGTAATCAAGTAAAGGACTACATTGTTCCAATCGCAACAAAATTAAAGGTGAGGCAACAGGAAAGAATCGGTCTCGATAAGCTTAAATATTACGACGAATCTTTTAATTTTCAAACGGGAAATGCCACTCCAAAGGGTACGCCGGAATGGATTATAGAAAATGGGCAGCAAATGTATGAGGACCTATCACTAGAAACTGGGGAATTTTTCCGATTTATGCAGGAAAATAATTTGATGGATCTTGTGGCTAAGAAGGGAAAAGCCGGCGGCGGCTATTGTACTTTTATCGAAAATTATAAAGCTCCTTTCATTTTTTCAAATTTCAACGGTACCTCTGGAGATATTGATGTTCTTACACATGAGGCTGGTCATGCATTTCAAGTTTATTCGAGTCGTCATTTTGAGATTCCTGAATATGCTTGGCCGACATACGAAGCATGTGAAATTCATTCCATGAGTATGGAATTTTTCACATGGCCATGGATGGATTTGTTCTTTAAGGAAGATACCGATAAGTACAAGTTTTCTCATCTAAGTGATGCTTTATTATTCCTGCCATATGGGGTGTCCGTTGATGAATTCCAACACTGGGTCTATGAAAACCCAGAAGCTACACCAAAAGAGCGAAAGCTACAGTGGCGTAAAATTGAGAAAAAGTATTTACCTCATAAAGATTACGACGGCAATGAATACCTAGAAAATGGGGGCTTCTGGCAGCGTCAAGGCCATATCTTTAATTCACCGTTTTACTACATTGATTATACACTTGCGCAAATTTGTGCCTTTCAATTCTGGAAGCGCTCCAGAGAGAATCAAAAGGAAGCATGGGAAGACTATGTGAAATTATGCAAATTAGGCGGCAGTATGTCATTCACTAAGTTAGTTGAAGCAGCGAATTTAATCTCGCCATTTGAGGCTGGTTGTGTTGAATCGGTAGTGGGTGTGATTGAAAACTGGTTAAACTCTGTGGATGATAAGCATCTATAAATGAAAAGAGCGAAGCCCTTCTACAATTTCTAGAAGGGCTTCGCTTTTGCTTATTTAACAGCAGTAACATGAGAAACTACTTTTATCTCATCTTTTTCAACAATAGCAGTTAATTCTTTAATCTCTGGCTGCTCTAAGATAAAATCCGCTATTTTATCTTCAAGCTGTTCTTGGATGACACGGCGGAGCGGGCGTGCGCCGAAAGCTGGATGGTATCCAAGCCGTGCAAGTTTTTCTTTTGCCTCAGTCGTCACCGTTAGTTCAATCTTTTGTTCCGTAAGCGTTTCTTGTAATTCATTAATCATTAAGTCGACAATAAAAAGGATATGCTCTTTGCCGAGTGAATTAAACTCGATGATACTGTCGAAGCGATTTAAGAATTCAGGTTTAAAGAAACTGCCAAGTGAGTCAAGGATACTTGCTTCTTCTATCGCCTCGTTTGTACCGAATCCAACATGAACGGTCTTGTGGCCCACGCCAGCATTGCTTGTCATAATGATTACGGAATCTTTAAAGCTGACAATTCTACCTTGACTATCTGTCAGGCGTCCATCCTCAAGAATTTGCAGGAATAGATGTTGAACGTCTGGATGTGCCTTTTCAATTTCATCTAATAGAATAATGCTGTATGGGTTTCTGCGCACTTTTTCTGTTAACTGTCCTGCTTCTTCATGACCTACATAGCCAGGGGGTGAGCCAATCAATTTAGAGATACTGTGTTTTTCCATGTATTCGCTCATATCTAGGCGGATCATTGAATCCTTAGAGCCAAATAGTTCTTCGGCAAGTGTTTTCGTTAATTCTGTTTTACCAACTCCGGTTGGTCCGACAAATAAGAAAGAACCGATTGGACGATGTTTTGATTTTAAGCCGGCACGACTGCGTCTAATCGCTTTAGCTACTTTTTTTGCAGCTTTTTCCTGACCTATAACCTTAAATTTTAGATTTTCCTCTAAAGATTTCATTTTTAACTGTTCATCTTGTTGTAGCTTTCCAACTGGAATACCTGTTTTTTCTTCAATAATTTCCTGTATATGTGATACATCCACAATGGGTCTCTCTATACTTGAAACTTTATTTAATGCCTTTTCCAATTTGGCTTCTTCATCGCGAAGAGCAGCTGCCTTTTCATAATTCTCGCTTTTCAGTGCCTCTTCTTTTTCACCAACAATATTTTTTAAGCGCTGTTCAATTTGTTCATTGTTTTGATAATCTGAAATAAGGTTTAATTTTGAACCCGCCTCATCCAGCAAATCAATGGCTTTGTCAGGCAAGAAGCGGTCTTGAATATAGCGATGTGACAATTGCACACAGGCAAGAATTGCTTGATCAGAATAGGTCACTTGGTGATAATCTTCATATTTCTTTTGTATCCCTTTTAATATATCAATTGCAGCTTCTGGTGTTGGTTCAATAACATGAACGGGCTGGAAGCGTCGTTCTAAAGCGGAATCTTTTTCGATTTGTCGATACTCTTTTAGTGTTGTTGCACCAACAACTTGAAGCTCACCGCGTGCCAGGGCAGGCTTTAAGATATTTCCTGCATCCATAGAGCCTTCAGCAGAACCAGCACCGACTAGTAGGTGAATTTCATCGATGAAAAGAATAATATTTTTCCTCTCTTGTAACTCTGAAATGAGGTGTTTCATTCTCTCTTCAAATTGACCGCGGATTCCTGTATTGGCAACAAGGGACGCAACGTCCAGCAAGTAAACCTCTTTGTTACGTAACTTGCCGGGAACATCTCCTTCTGCAATCTTCTGTGCCAGACCCTCAGCAATCGCCGTTTTTCCGACCCCTGGTTCACCAATTAGGACGGGATTATTTTTATTACGTCTATTTAGTATTTCGATAACGCGCTGTACTTCTCCATCACGACCAATAACAGGATCAATTAAGCCTGCTTTACCCATTTGAGTTAAATTTCGTCCAAATTGATCTATAAAACCGCTATGTCCGCTTTTTCTACCAGTTTGTGTAACAGGGCGACTGCTGTCATCCTTACCAGGGTTTGCATTAGACATGAAAAAGTCTTCAAATGGGAAACTTGGGAAAAGGTTCATATTTTGACCTAGCCCGGCTCCTAGGGATTGCTTTTCTTTTGAATAACATTCGTGACAGAGTTTAATTTCCTTACGCTGTCCATTAATAATCATGTTTAATTGTATATTTGCATTATTTTCATTACATTGTTGACAAAGCATAAGTAAATACCCTCCTATTAAAAAATTTATTATAATGTTTGACTTTGACTATATTTGACCTTATGACGATAGTATACTCTGACCTTTTTTGACTTTCAAGTGATTTGTTTTGGTAATGGTTTCTAATTAAAGGAAAAAAGCTCGTCTTTGTTTGTCCTTATCATCATATATTGATGATAAGGAGGAGATGATGTGAAAAGGGAATGGACGCAAGCATTTCAAATAGCTGCAGTCTATGTAGGGACTGTGGTAGGAGCTGGCTTCGCCACCGGGAAGGAAATCGTTGAATTTTTTTCACGATTTGGTTTCTTTGGCTTAATAAGTATAATAATGAGCGGTTATCTCTTTATAGCGCTGGGTTCTAAACTAATGAGAATGGCTGCACATATAAATGCAAAATCCTATCAAGAGTTTAATGAGTATTTGTTTGGCAAATGGCCAAGTCGTGTCATTAATATCTTTATGCTTTTTATGCTTCTAGGAGTTAGTGCCGTTATGCTTTCAGGGGCTGGGGCAGTGTTTGAGGAACAGTTAGGTTTACCGAAAACAGCCGGCGTTTTCCTGACCATTTTTTTATCCTTTTTAGTTATGTTAGTTGGAACAAAAGGTCTATTTGCTGTTAATACGTTTGTTGTTCCTCTAATGATAACTTTCAGCCTTATCTTAATGCTCTTTTCAGTGCAAATGCCCCACTTTATAGATCAATTACTATTTATCCCACATGCGGATGATGGCTGGAAGAGTGTCATCGCCCCATTTTCGTATGTGGCATTAAATCTTGGTCTATCTCAAGCAGTTTTAGTGCCAATTGCTACAGAAGTGAAGGATGATTGGACGATTAAATGGGGAGGTATTCTTGGAGGTTCTGCTTTAACTATCATCTTAATTGCCAGTCATTTTTCCTTAATCATGCTCCCTAGTTTAGAAATATATAACATCCCAATGGCCATTGTCATGAAAAATTTAGCTCCTTTTTTATTTTGGATTTTTGTTCTCGTTATTTATGGAGAAATTTTCACCTCAGTGATTGGAAATGTCTTTGGACTCGATCGACAGTTGAAACAATATTCGTCTATACCGACAATGCTATCTGTAACGCTCATTTTTGTTGTTTCTTATCTGATCAGTCTTGTAAATTATGGGACGCTGCTCTCCTATTTATATCCTTTGTTTGGGTATATTTGCATGATTTTTTTTATTTTACTTTGGATAAAACCATTACCAACAAGTATCAGAAAATAACAAAAGCAGTTGTTCGGGAGAGCAACTGCTTTTTAATGTAAAGGTAAGATAATAAACATCATCAAGTCAAAAATGATATGAGAAACAATCACCAAAGGCATGCTCTTTTTCCATAGATACAGATATCCCCAAACTACACCAGAAATAAAGGCCGCAAGAACTAACAAAAATGAGCCAGCATAAATATGGACGGAAGCATACAGGATTGAAGCTGCCAAAATACTGAACCCTGGCTTAAACTTTTTGCTCAATCTTTTTTGGATAAAACCCCTCCAGAAAAGTTCTTCTCCTGGGGCTGCAACTAATACAAGGGCAAGATATTGCCAAAATATTGTTGGAGCAAACCATTTATATAGGTTCTTAAGACTTGTATCATAGGGTAGATGCAGTATCTTCATTCCACGGATCCCAAGCCAAAAGATACTATATAATAATAAACCGGTTAGTACCCCAAGAAAAATATATTGAATAAAGGATACGTTATCATCCACTTCTTCTTGAAACATAGCATAAGCGATTAAGATTAGAATCGAACCAGCAAAAATATACCAAAAGATCGCTTTATCATGAAATGAAAAAAATAAGAGTAAATGTGCAATAATTAAGCCAATCAGTATGCGTGGGTCTTGGAAGAATTTTTTCATTACGCGATCTCCTTTTTAGAAAACATAAAATATATTTTATCAAATAAGTTTTTCGAATGGAAATCATTACATCTCGAATTTTACTGTTTCGTTAGGTTAGAACATAAAGAATAGAAAAAAATAAAAAAGGAAGGGAGTGAAAGAAATGAGCAAATCAAAAAGTGAACAAGAACGAGAATGGACTGTCCGGAAGCAAGATCAAAATCCACATGGAAAAGTAAAAACAAAAAAGCAATTGGCTAATGAAGCAGGAAAGGGCCAATAACTAAGGTCAAAAAAGAAAAGGCAGCCATAACGAGGCCTGCCTTTTCTAGTATTCTATTATTTTAATAAGCGCTTTCTTTTATAACTTTATAGTTTTTGTGATTGACAACAGTTCGCTGATCCAATTCTAAATCACGATAATTATCCATAACAGTTAGGTCGACAATGACAGAATTTTCATTTACCTTTTCAACAATCCCTTTCAAACCACCACGGAATTCTATGATATTTCCAACTTCTGCTTTTCTCATAATGTCTCTCTCCTTTACCTCAAAAACTATAAATAAAATCCAGTTAAATAACAGTTTGCACTACTTTTTTCGTTTCGTAAAGCCTTTTATTTGACAATTATGTTAATTCTTTATTAACAATATAATTATATGAGAAAAAAGGCAACAAAAGAATAGGAAACGCTTTCAATTATAGTGAAAAAATTAATAATGTTGGATTAAGGTTATGTGGTTACGTTAATATAAATCCAGGTAAAGGTGGTGTTGGGAATGACGGAAGAAATGATTACAGATATCTTGGATCGCCTCATGACAGGGGAACTTTCTGAGTATTATGTCACAAACGATCAGTTTATGGAATTTCGTCAGGTATTGGTGAAAAGAAAAGATTTTAAGCATTTCCGCGGGATCGGGCAAAGGGGCGGCGATGTTTTGTATCAATATCTAAAAGAAGCAAGGAGTTAATTTAATTTTTCAAGGGGCTCTCAGAAAAATTCATGATAGTTTTTGAGAGTTTTTGACAGTTTTGTGACAATTCAATATAAAATAGACTTTTCAGTTGTTCGAATAAGTCGAAAATGGTATTATTCATTACATGTTTGTTTTCTTTTTGGAAAAAATAGCTGAAAAGAAATGATTTTTTCTCTTTAGTTAATTAACGATTTAGTTGACTAAATGATGAGAAATGTTTATTTTTAATGAAGCAAGTTTGAATTTTATATAAATATTAAAGGAGTATGATTAGCATGTCAGAAAAGCAATTTAAAATAATCGCAGAAACAGGAATCCACGCTAGACCCGCAACTTTATTAGTTCAAACAGCAAGCAGATTTGATTCTGAGATTCATTTAGAATATAAAGGTAAAAAAGTTAACTTAAAATCAATTATGGGCGTTATGTCTCTAGGTGTTGGCCAAGGAGCTGATATTACCATTTCAGCAGAAGGAAACGATGCAAACGATGCATTAAATAGCCTTGAAGAGACATTGAAAAAAGAAGGATTGGCAGAATAATGACTTTTTTACAGGGGATAGCCGCATCAAATGGTATCGCTATTGCAAAAGCATACCGTCTTGTTGAACCAGATTTATCATTTGAAACAAAAACAATTGATGATGCTGCGGCAGAGGTTGACCGTTTCCGCAAGGCAATAGAGAAATCTAAAACAGAACTCGAAGCAATTCGTGACCGTGCCAAAGTAGACCTTGGAGCTGATAAAGCAGCGATTTTTGAAGCACATCTACTCGTGTTAAGTGACCCTGAATTAAATTCACCAATTGAAGATAAAATTCAGTCTGATAAAGTAAATGCTGAATCTGCATTAAAGGAAACAGCAGATATGTTCATTATGATGTTTGAACAGATGGATAATGAATATATGAAAGAACGTGCTGCAGATATTCGTGATGTAACAAAGCGTGTATTAGCTCATCTATTAGGTGTGCAGCTAGTAAATCCAAGTATGATTGCTGAAGAAGTGATTATTGTAGCGGAAGACTTAACGCCTTCCGACACAGCACAATTAAACAGACAATTTGTCTTAGGATTCACAACAAATATTGGTGGTCGTACCTCACATTCTGCCATTATGGCTCGATCAATGGAAATTCCAGCGGTAGTTGGAACAAAGTCAGCGACAGAGGAAATCAATAATGGAGATCTTGTCATTGTTGATGGACTAAAGGGTGAGGTACATATTAACCCAACACCTGAGCTGGTTGAACAGTACCGTATAATTCATGAAGAATACGAAATTCAAAAAGCCGAATGGGCCAAGCTTGTCAATGAACCAACTGTAACAAATGATGATCATCATGTTGAATTAGTAGCCAACATCGGAACTCCGAAGGATTTAAAAGGAGTTATTGAAAACGGCGGTGAGGGTGTAGGTCTATATCGGACTGAATTCCTTTATATGGGAAGAGATCAACTACCAACAGAAGAAGAACAGTTTGAATCCTATAAGGCTGTATTAGAGGGTTTAAATGGTAAGCCAGTTGTTGTTCGTACTCTTGATATCGGTGGAGATAAGGAACTTCCTTATTTGGATCTTCCAAAGGAAATGAATCCATTTTTGGGCTTCCGGGCTATTCGCTTATGTTTAGAAGAGCAAGACATCTTCAGAACCCAGCTCAGAGCACTGTTACGGGCTAGCAACTATGGAAACTTAAAAATCATGTTCCCAATGATTGCAACTCTAGATGAGTTCCGTGCTGCCAAAACGATTCTTGAAGAAGAAAAGCAAAAACTTCTTGCAGAAGGCCAAAAAGTTGCCGAAGGTATTGAACTTGGTATTATGGTCGAAATTCCGTCTACGGCTATCTTAGCGGATCAATTTGCAAAAGAAGTAGATTTCTTTAGTATCGGTACAAATGATTTAATTCAATATACTATGGCTGCTGATCGGATGAATCAGCGTGTTTCTTACTTGTACCAGCCATATAGCCCATCCATTTTACGATTAGTAAAAATGGTTATTGATGCAGCACATGCACAAGGAAAATGGACAGGTATGTGTGGGGAAATGGCAGGAGATGAAACAGCCATTCCAGTTCTTATCGGACTTGGACTTGATGAATTTTCAATGAGTGCGACATCAATCTTAAAAGCTCGCTCGCAAATCAAGAATTTGAAAAAATCTGATATGGAAAAGCTTGCTCAAGAAGTTTTAAATATGCAAACAACTGATCAGGTTATCGAAGCAGTTAATGCTGCGACAAAGTAATTATATGAAACAGAAAGACCGGCTAATAATTAGCCGGTTTTTTTGTGAGTGTATTTTTTTGATTTTTCATATTATTTATCTTTTTTATTATCGATTTTTGAGTATAATAAAAAGTAATACCTAATACCTATTTTCAAACAGTTCTTATGGATGATTAATAGACAAAATTAGGCAAGATATTAGGTGATGATTGTACATAATATAGTAGTAATGGTGGAGGCGAAAGGAAATATGGAACAAAAACCTGTACATTATGATGGAAGTTCACAACTAGGTCAGGCAACAAATGAGGCATTGGTTAATGAACCATTCCAGATGACTGATGAAATGAGAAGTAATATTGGTCGTAACCCTTACTCCCTTGAAACAAATGAATAAATGATGGAAGAAAAAGGATTTGTCTTCGGGCAAATCCTTTTTGATTATTTTTTTGTCTTTTAACTGATAATAATATTGTTTTTATTTAAATGAAAGGTGGAGCATGAATGGTACGTGTATTGTATATAACGGCACATCCTCACAATGAAACACAGTCCTATAGTATGGCTGTAGGTAAGGCTTTTATTGATAGCTATAAACAAGTTAATTCCGGTGATGAGGTTATTCATCTAGATCTATATAAAGAAAATATACCTCATATTGATGCAGATGTTTTTAGCGGATGGGGGAAACTCCGTTCCGGTCAAGGTTTTGGTGAACTAACAGGAGAGGAAAAGCAAAAAGTCAGCCGTCTTAACGAGTTAAGTGAGCAGTTTGTGAGTGCCGATAAATATGTATTTGTCACGCCTCTATGGAATTTCTCATTTCCACCTATTATGAAGGCTTATCTTGATTCAGTAGCAGTAGCAGGAAAGACTTTTAAATATACCGAAAAGGGTCCTATAGGTTTGTTGACGGATAAAAAAGCCCTGCATATACAAGCCCGAGGTGGGTTTTACTCAGAGGGTCCTGCAGCTGAGATGGAAATGGGACACCGGTATATTAGTGTGATGATGAGTTTCTTTGGTGTTCCTTCCCTTGAGGGGCTGTTTGTAGAAGGTCATAATGCCATGCCTGACAAAGCACAAGAAATTAAAGAAAATGCAATTGCAAGAGCAAAAGATTTGGCACACACCTTTTAAAAGTATCTCTAGTTTGTTGAAAAGAGGCAGAAGAAATCTGTCTCTTTTTTTATGAACTTTTACCAAGTATTCCCTCGATATATCCTGTATACTAGTAGTAGATTTAGATTTATGAAGGAGGAATCGAACACGATGGAGTTGAATTTAACAGGTAAAACAGCTTTGGTTGTTGCTTCGAGCCAGGGCCTAGGGTTTGCAATAGCTGAACGTTTAATAAAAGAGGGAGCAAATGTTATGATTTCTGGCCGTGAAGAGGAAAAGCTGAGACAGAAAGCAAGTCAGCTTGAATCTATTGGTTTGGGAAAAGTAGCCTACCAAAAAACTGACATAATGAATGTAAAGGATATTGATCAGTTGGTAAAAGTAACTGTAGATACATTTCAAAGTATTGATTTGTTAGTGAACAATGCTGGAGGTCCTCCTGCAGGTTCATTTGAGGAATTAACAGATGAAGAATGGCAGAATTCCTTTGAATTGAATTTATTATCATATGTTCGAATGATTCGTGCAGCATTGCCCTATTTAAAACAACAAGGCGGGAAAATTCTTAACATCGCCTCTAGTTCAATTAAAGAACCGATTCCAGGATTAATTCTTTCAAACACTTTTCGAACTGGTATTGTTGGACTTTCAAAGACACTAGCATCGGAGTTAGCTCCCTATAATATTTTAATTAATACGATTGCGCCTGGTCGAATTGCAACGGACCGCGTTAATCATTTAGATCAAGTAAACGCAGATAAATTAGGAGTTGACAGGGAAACAGTTGCATTAAAGGCTAAAGAAGGAATTCCTTTAAAAAGATACGGAACTCCTGAGGAATTTGCAAATGTTGCAGCGTTCCTGTTATCTGATGCTAATTCCTATATGACAGGCAGTTCATTTTTAGTAGATGGAGGGATGATCAAAGCAATCTAAAACAAAGTTTTTTCCTATATTAACCTTTCTTTACGTTTATTACCGATGTATTTTGGCTATGGTAAAAATATTAAGGGAGTGTTATTACATGCTGAAAAATATTCGATTAATGACTGTTTTGCTCTTGGTTCTATGTGGGTCCATTCTATTAAGTGGCTGTGGTTTACTTTTTTCCAATGAATTAATTGTCAATCGTTATGCAGATGCTTTGTTGACAAAAAACAATGAATTACAGTTCCGATTTCGAATTAACAATGAAATCTTATCTGGGCAGCAATTATATAAGGTAAAAGTGACTATTCATGATGATAAACTAGCAGCCGCAATTGGGAAAAGAGAAATAGTTTACGGCGAAGATCAAGTGTTAAACGGTGAATATTTAGAAGTAAAAGGAAAAAGCGGAAAATATATTTTTATGGACCCGCTTCCTCTGAAAGAAGATTTACATATTCATGAACTTAAAAACATGATAGAAAAGGATAATGCGGTTTCGATTGAAGTATTTAATAATCAAGAAGTATTCGGCCGTGCCTATCTAACAAACTTTTCATCAGAGTTGTAAATTATGATTATGTTGGGATGAAAAAGGACAAAATAAAAATGTGCATAATATTGGAGATGGAGCACAAAGGCTGGAGCGATTGGGACGCTCCGGTTTTTTTTTGCCAAATTTTTTTTGTATAATGCTAAAATTAAAAAGATAATAAACATGAGAGGGATGATGATGTTGCTTACACCAGAAAATACGGTGATTGGGTTTATTGGTACTGGGGTTATGGGAAAAAGTATGGCAGGGCATTTATTAAAGGCGGGATACTCCTTAGTTGTGTATTCAAGGACAAAGGAAAAAGCTCAAGAACTATTAGATCAAGGTGCAGAGTGGGCTGCAACACCCAAAGTGGTGGCTGAAAATGCATCGGTAACATTTACAATGGTCGGGTATCCAAACGATGTGGAGGAAATATACCTTGGTGGAGATGGTTTAATCAATAATGGAAATCCAGGTAGTTACTTTATCGATATGACAACCTCCTCCCCTTCACTTGCGCTTAGAATTTATGAGGAAGCAAAGAAAAAAGGGATTCAGGCTATAGATGCACCAGTATCTGGTGGAGATGTAGGAGCAAAAGAGGCTAAGCTCTCAATTATGGTTGGGGGTGAAAAGGAGGCTTTTGATGAGGTGCGGCCTATTTTAGAATTAATGGGAACGAACGTAGTCTATCAAGGTAAACCAGGTGCGGGACAGCATACAAAAATGTGCAATCAAATTGCCATTGCTTCAAATATGATCGGTGTCTGTGAAGCGATTATTTATGCTGAAAAAGCTGGCCTGGACCCTGAAAATGTTCTTAAAAGTATAACCACGGGGGCTGCTGGCAGCTGGTCGTTGAGTAATCTTGCTCCAAGAATGTTAGCAGGAAATTTTGAACCTGGTTTTTACATAAAGCATTTTATAAAGGATATGAAAATTGCGATAGATGAAGCAGAACGAATGGAGATGGAAGTACCAGGTCTTTCCTTAGCAAAGTCTTTATATGATCAATTAGCAGAAAGAGGAGAAGAAAATAGCGGCACCCAAGCGCTATATAAATATTGGAAGTGATAATTGGATTGAATAAATTCCTCCTATCTATTTGAAACTATGAGAGAAATCTTGATATAGGAGGAATTGTATCATGGCTAAAAGGACGAAAAAGAACGACGCTAAACAAAAAAATAAAAAGGGATTTGATTCTGCAGTTGCCAACGAAGAATTCGCCACTGAAATAGGTTCAGCAGCGGCAAATCAAGCACATAAAGAAAAAGCAAAAAAAGAAAAAGCACCTAAAAATAATGGGAAATACAAAGGGCAGTAATACTAACATCTTAAGACCCCCACATTCAATGTGAGGGTCTTAAATTTTCCCTATTTCAAGTCTTTCAAGAATGGTTCTAGCCGGTTTAGGCCGAGTTCTAATAATTCCATGGAACATGCAAACGATAAACGGAAATAGCCCTCTCCATATTCTGAAAAAGCGCTACCTGGAACAACAGCCACTTTTGTTTCTTGAACAAGCTTAAGGCAGAAATCAAAGCTGTTTAATCCAATGGTTTTATGGATTTTTATAAAGAAATAAAAAGCACCATCTGGCTTAATTACATCTAGTCCCATAGCAGATAAACGCTTGTAGACATATTCTCTTCTTTTTAAATATTCTTCTTTCATAACAAGCGCATCATCAATACCTGTTGTTAATGCCGCATAGGCTGCCTTCTGTGCAATGGAAGTGGCACAAGAAATATTATATTGATGAACCTTTAAAATATGTTTTGCAATGCTATCAGGGGCAAATAAAAAGCCGATTCTCCAGCCTGTCATTGAATGGGATTTTGATAAACCATTAATGAGGATGGTTTGTTCCTTTAGAAAGGCGGCAATTGACTTATGTGGCTGATCATAGGTAAGCTCGCTGTATATTTCGTCTGCCAGGATAAAAATATTTTTATTCTTAAGATAATCTGCTATTTCTTTTAATTCTGATTCTGAGAGACTCACTCCCGTTGGGTTAGAAGGGTATGGAAGTACAATACAGCGGGTTTTCTCAGTAATAAAGGGTTTAATCATTTCTAGAGTAAACCGAAACTGATTTTGTCGAATATCGACATGGACTGCGGCAGCTCCCATCATATTAATAATTGGTTCATAGCCAGGGTAAATCGGCCCCGGTAGAAGAACTTCAGAACCTTCTGTTAAAATAGTCCGAAATGCAATATCTATTGCCTCGCTTGCCCCTGCAGTAACGATAACCTCTGATTCAGGTTTATAATCCAAGCCATATTTAGTTTTAACGAAATTACAAGCAGCTTCCCTTAATTCTAATGTTCCTGCATTATGGGTATATGAAGTGAAGTTTTGCTTAATCGCATCAATACCGGCTGCTTTCACATGTTCTGGTGTAGGAAAATCAGGCTGCCCAATCGTAAAGGAAATTAAGTCATCGACATCGGCTACCATATTGAAAAACTTTCTAATTCCGGAGATTTCGATATTTTTTACACGTTCATTGATTAAATGCTCCAACATTGTCCATCCTTCCGAGTGAGGCTTAATTTCAGTTATTATGTATAAAATGATTATAGACTATTTTCGGGTGAAGATTCTACCAAACAGGAATGAAAAAAACGATCTGAGCTCTCAGACCGTTTTTGGGGGAGGGGAGTTTATAACAAATTAAAGTGTTTTAGTATCCATAGTCCCAGTCAATTTCGTCTTCGTGCCAAAATACAGGGGACACAAAACCGAAATTAACTAATTTATTTTCGAGTTTGCAATTACATTGTTCGCACCCACATTGATCTTTAATCTCTTCATAAATAGAGTGATCAACATCTTCAATAAATGTAACCTTTTGTTCCTGAAAAAGAATCGCAGTACCTTTCATTGGTTAAGCACCTCTTTGAATAGATTTATCTTATAACTGTATTGTAAATCTGCTGTGAATACGCGTCTATAATTTAGTGATATTGTTCACAAAATCATCACGAAGCTGTTTGCGAAAAAGGACAGATTCACAAAATAAAAAAGCCAGGGGACCTGGCTTCAAGAGTATCGTTCGCCTAATTTTTTGAAGATAGGCTTTTGATAGGTTTTGTTCTTTTTATTTTTCGGTGGCATTTGCTCGTTTTCGGAGATACCTGTATAAAGTTGAAGTAATGCTTTTGCTGAATTAAGGGAAAGTGTTGCTTTTGGATTTCTTACTCGTTCGTCTAATTTCCCAAAATGGGGTAGATTAAGAAAGTCAGTTTTCGTTGGAGGCATATGGAATGTGTACCTTCCACATTCAACTAGCACGTCGGATTGCTGTTGACTATTTCGCGGATTTTCAGAAAAATGGAGACCCACTTTTTTCGCTTTACCTTCGTCAATTAATTTCTTTAGTGTTTCCTGTTTTAATTTGTACAATAATTTGGGATTGGGTGCTGTTTTGGCATGGCGATTCACAATAAAGATAGCTTGTGCGAGGTTATCAATGGTTAGATTTAGATTGATTAGGGGGCCTTTCTGATCACGATTCAAAATATGTTCTCCTTTCAGTTATATAAAACATTTATATTATACCTTTTTTATTAAGAAAAGGGAATATAACGTTAATTTTATTGTAAAATATAAACAATCGAATGTACAAACATTATTGTAAAATATAAGAAATTTTTCTAATTGCAAAAAACTCCTAATCTTAAATTGAGAAGGAGTTTTTCTTTGCTTACTTTTCGGGTCTAAGCGTAAAGATTGTTAACTCAGGTTTTGACAAAAAACGAAAGGGGAGACGAGTGGTTCCAATCCCTCTATTTACATAAAGTGATAGGTGAGAATCATCACCAACTGAATAAAGACCCTCTGGGTATAATTGGCCAAAAGGAGGAGTCACAAGTGCTCCTAAAAATGGGATTTTAATCTGTCCCCCATGACTATGGCCACTGAGCTGCCAATAGATCGGATATTGTGCTGCTGTTTCTGCAAGATCAGGGGCATGCGATAATAATATATTAAAAGTATTGTTAGGTACATTTTTTAAAGCTAATGGCAGATTGGGATTCCCTAACATCGCATCATCAATTCCCAGCAAATAGATGATGCTCCCATCACTCATTTTAATGGGAGCTGACTCATTTAAAAGTACGCTGAAATCAGAGTTCACCATTATATTTCTGTATATATCAGAACCATATCCGCCATGATCATGATTTCCAAAAATGCAGTACTTACCAAGTGGAGCATGTAAACTCTTTAAAATCGGCATCAACTTATTAATTTCGGTATATTGATTGGGCTCGTCCATTAAATCTCCCGTAAACAAAATAATATCCGGTTGAAGACTATTAATTTTCTTTACTAATTTAGTAAATTGGTGAAGATTATATTGAAAACCTAAATGAGTATCACTAAATTGAACTAGTTTTATTCCATCAAAGCTCTTTGGGATTAGTGGATGAATTATTTGAAGTTCTTGTATATCAAGTAATGAAGGCTCAATTCGATTGGCATATAGAAATCCACCCGAACTTAATCCAAGAAGGGTAAGGACTGAGCCAAATGATCGTCTTAAAAACGTTCTCCTCGTCTGTTTTTTAGCCATTTTTTCTACCAGCCTATCTTTTATTTACCTAAAAAAGTAGAGTCTTTCTGTATTTTCATTAAAAACGATAAATAATGCAAGTGGAAAGGTACTTTGTATGTGTTTATTCAAAAAAAATAAAATATTCATAAAAGCAGCCAAAGTTGGCTCATGCTACTGGGCCTGTTGATTTCCGCTCTAATCAACAGGGGCTAGAACAACCTAAAGAATTGTAACACTTTAGGAGCATATCAAAAGGACGCCTTATTACTAAAGATAAGCGCCCGATACGGAATATTGAAAAATGCGAAAGAGCAAAAATGGCTCTTAGTTATTAAAAGAAAAGTAATAGATAGATAAAAACGGTAAACCTTACAATAAATTCCTTAAATAAATCTTTCCTTCCTGTTTATTAACTGCATAAGGAAACGGATAAACATCATTAGGAGAAAGGTGCTTATAAATGTGTATAGCCATGTCCATGTATGATATTTAATTAATTCGGTATATCTTTCAAACAATAACTCAATGATCGTTAAAACAGTGGTGTACAAAATACATTGTAGAACAATGTTGAGATATCTTGAACGATAAGTCGTTTGATAAAAGTAAATACAAACAACTGGAAATAGAAGATATTCATAAAGAAGGCTGGAACTAAAATAGTTACTTAAAAATCTCACTGGATATTCGAGCATTTTCTCTTCTACAACAAGAACACCAAAAAACGTTGAAAAATAAGAGGACAATGAAAAAATTAAAATCCAATTTTTGATTGGTGCTTTTCTTAAACTAGAAAACAATAGGGTGATCCCGATTATAAGCAGTGACCACAACATTATTCTTTCCATAGATAAAATAGCCCCCTATCTTTACTTTGCTTATCAATGAGTATAACCAAAAAAAAGACCAAAGATTTTATCAATTGCATAAAACCCATTAAAAAAGACGCTTCCCGAATCTTGTGGCTTAAACAATGATTTAAATATGTCTTCTTAAAATTTAAGAAAATTGAATAGAAAAAAGGCTATCGAAAGTTTTTCGACAGCCTGAGCAGCCAAGTTTGGCTGCTTTTCCTAATGATAACTAACGGCTCGGCTTTTTAATGCTTTCCAAGATGATATAAATTGTTGTTTTCCAACCCGTACTTTTTTTCTGCCCGAAAGAGGGTCATTCAAGTAGACATAATGGTTATCATATCCTACTAAGACGACGGCGTGTAGATCGAGGGGAGTTTTAATATATTGCTTCCCGTGGTACCAACCCTCCCAACGATCAGGCAGGCGATAATCCCCGGTTGTCCATACTACGACAGGGTATCCTGCTGATACATGCTCTAATACTTGATCGAACGGCTTGTTTGTTAAATTTACCGCTCTTCCAGGAAGCTTTTGGTTGATTAAGGCAATCATTGGTTGATCAAATACTGCATAGCCTGCCCTTCGGCCAGTCATATCTCCAACAAAGCCATCAGCAGGGTTTCCCCAACGTAAAATATCACCCTTTGGTGATTTGATTAACGGGTCAGAATCTTTCCTAACAGATCGGTAAAGGTCGATTTTGCTTGTTTTTACTCCTGCATAATTTAATACCATGGCAAGGCTTGTGACCTCACAACCGTATCGTAATTCAGGATTTTGCTTAATTAGCACTACATTCAGCATTGCGGAGTCTTTTTTCTTTTGGGTGGTAGTAACCGACTTGCTTTTATTAACTGAATTCTTAACATTTATCACTTGCTCTTTTACATCGTTCATTTTGTATGGAGTGCTATTTAACTTAGTTGCTGAAGAGTTGGGTGTTTTATCTTCTACTGTTACCGAAGAGAGAAGCTGTTTCTTTTCAATTTTGTCATTGGTATCAGCATCAAAGTGACTACATCCAAGCATAGGAAGGATCATCGTTAATAAACAAAGTCTTTTCAAAAACATATCCTCCTTATCAAACAACTTGGGTATAGGATATGATTGTTTCTAGGCGGCTATAATGGTATCCTTTTGGAAAAGAACGATAATTCTTACATAAGCGTATGGTATAATAAGAAAAAATTTTTGGAGGTACTTGGATGGATGCTTTGGAAATACTATCGGATCTTGAAAATGTATTTCCCTATTTTCAACCGATTTTTAGTGCCGATCAACAAAGTGTAATTGCCTATGAGGTATTAGGGAGATATAGATCTGGAGAAGATATCATTAGTTTAGGAAACTTTTTTCAGGATGATCAAATTCCTGATGAATATAAATACGAAGTGGATTTGTTATTAGTTAAAATGGCGCTTGAAAAAGCACTGACCCTAGATGAGGATGTAAGTATTTTTTTAAATCGACATGCTGATTTATTAATGTACGGGCATGGTGAGCCTTTCTTACAAGAACTGCTTTTATTTGAAAAAAAAGGTTTTGATCTCACTCGAATTGTCCTTGAAATATCTGATCGGAATTATTCTGGGGATTTAAATCAATTTGATCACTTACTGCAATATTATCGAACCTATGGAATAAAAATAGCCATTGCAAGAATTGATAGTGAAAGCCATTATTTTGAACGGATTGGACAACTTGAGCCAGATATTTTGAAAATTAACTTACAGGCTTTAAAATCAACATCAACAGGAATAAATTTTAACGATGTATTGTTTTCGTTATCTCTTTTGGCAAGGAAAATAGGTGCAACCCTCTTGTTTGAGAATATTGAGATGAGTTACCAGCTGCAATTTGCTTGGAAAAATGGCGGCCGCTATTATCAGGGATATTATTTACATCCACCTGCCCCTGACTTTATTCAACATGATTTGTTGAAAGAGCGCTTAAAAGATAAATTTCATGACTTTATTTCCTATGAAAAAAAGAAATTAGAGGCCGTTTATACGACCGCAGAAGCCTTTCAAGCTAGGGTCCAAGAGATTGTGATGAAAAACAGGAATGGAACATATCAAACACTTTTTCAGGCTTTAATAAAAGAATTAGACCAGATTGCCTTTAGGATGTATGTATGTGATGAGGATGGTTTCCAGAAATCTGTCAATATTTTCAAAGCGAAAGACGGTTGGATTTCACAATCCGAATACATTCATAAAAACTGGAGCTGGCGACCATATTTTTTAGAAAATATTATTAAAATGAGAAATGAACGGAAAGGGATTTTATCCGACTTATATTCTGATATAGAAAATGGAGAAACCATTCGTACTTTTTCTTTTCCTATGAATGGGGATGATTATTTGTTTATTGATATTTCCTATCAATACTTATTTCAAAACGACCAATTACTTTAAAGGATTGCATGGATAGTTAATACCCAAATATCGTTCATATAGAAAAAATTACCCTATTTTTTTATTTTTACTTGGACAAATGGTCGGTGTTATTTTATTCTTTTAATATTGGCATATTAAAATACGGCTGGAAAATTATGAAAGTCATCCACTCGGATAGAAAAATGCTAAATGAGAAATATAATTGTAGATGTTTGTTTGGTTGGAAAGGAGTCGGAGCATATGTCACAGCTTCAAGGTATATTAACAAGATTAAAAAATCTTCAGGAAACAGCAAATAGTGGTGAACCAGCGCAACGCTATTTCGAAGTAAACGGTGATCGGAAGTGTCAAGTAACATTTCATCCGAAAACGGAAACATTTGAATTAGAAGTATATAATGAAAAGGAAAAACCAAAACGTTATCAATTTGACAATATTGATATGATTACAATTGAAATTTTTGATTTGATTCAATAAGGGACCTTAAGGGTTCCTTTCTTTTTCGTGTCGTGCATAATGGTGGAGGAGTCAAAGACGTTTCCACCTTTACGGTACCAAAATTAGCACAGACTCCTGAATACTATGGTAGAATGTAACTGTAGAAAAACAAATTTGAGGAGTTACGGCGATGATCAGTCTTCCTAACGATGAATTTTTAAAATTAACGATAAAAGAATTAATGATTCCCTCTGAACGGGTCGCACATGTGCAAATTGGCAATAACCTCGAGCATGCCTTATTAGTTTTAACAAAAAGCGGTTATACGGCGATTCCTGTGTTAGATCCCCATTACAAACTTCATGGGTTAATTAGCACACCTATTATTATGGATTCAATTCTAGGATTAGAAAGAATTGAGTTTGAACAACTTGAGAAGAAACGCGTAGAAGAGATTATGAAAAGCTCGGTACCGCGAGTGAAAATTTCTGCATCTATTAAAAAATGCCTTGAGTTACTCGTTACTCAACCTTTTTTATGCGTTGAGACTGAAGATGGTTATTTTGAAGGGATTTTACCAAGAAGCACTTTATTAAATCAAGTAAATAAAATAATTAATAAATTTCAAAACAGTGAAAAATGATGCTTTTAGGCTCCCGAAATGGGAGCTTGATTTTTTTAAAGTTTGAGGTGGTAATATGAGTAATCCTACTGGTAAGGAAAGTTCACAAAGAAAGCAAACAAAAAAACCACTAGTATTAGCTTCAGTAATGTTAGCAATGTTTATGGGAGCGATTGAAGCCACGATTGTTTCCACTGCAATGCCGGCCATTGTTGCAGACCTGGGCGGATTTACCCTTTATAGCTGGGTGTTTTCTGCATACTTATTAATGAATTCTGTAACCGTTCTCATCTATGGAAAATTATCTGACTTATTTGGCCGGAAACCAATTCTTACAATTGGAATTATTTTCTTTTTAATCGGTTCGATTCTATGTGGGTTCGCTACTTCAATGAAAATGCTGATAATATTTCGTTTGATTCAAGGGTTTGGCGCTGGGGCTGTCACACCAATCGCGACAACTATCGTTGGTGATATCTACACTACTGAAGAAAGAGCCAAAATTCAAGGGTATCTGTCTAGTGTTTGGGGTATTTCTGCAATTACAGGACCTGCTGTGGGGGGCCTACTCGTTCAATATGTAAGTTGGCATTATGTTTTCTGGATTAACATTCCACTTGGGATTCTTTCATTAGTGGGACTTTGGATGTTTTTACATGAAGATATCAATAAGAAAAAACATGAGATAGATTACTTTGGCGCTATATTATTGACGTTCACGATCTCCTCACTGATGTTTATTCTTGTGGAAGGTGGAAGCCGTTTTGCCTGGGGTTCTTGGCAGACACTAAGTTTATTTGCATTTAGTGCTTTAACATTACTCGGATTCGTTCTTCAGGAAAGCCGTGCTAAGGAGCCGGTTATGCCATTTTCGATATGGAAAGAACGTTCAATTCTTATTGCTAACACAACCTCGCTGACAACGGGTATTATGTTAATTGGAATCTCGAGCTTTTTACCAACATTTGTACAAGGTGTGATGGAACAAACACCTATTGTCGCAGGGTTTACATTGACAACGATGTCAATAGGCTGGCCAATAGCATCCACTCTTGCCGGCCGGTGGCTGATATCCATTGGGTATCGAAAAACATCGATAATTGGCGGGGTGTCTTTAATCGTCGGCAGTATCGCTTTTGTGACGATGTCAGCGTCCTCTGGGCCTCTTTGGGCAGCAGTGGGTTCATTTTTGGTAGGATTAGGAATGGGCTTAACATCAACAGCATTTATTGTCTCAATTCAAAGTACTGTCGGTTGGGAACAGAGAGGAATCGCTACTGCATCTAATATGTTTATGCGAAATCTGGGGAATACAATTGGAGCCGCATTACTAGGAGGTATCCTAAATAATCGGCTAAGTCAATATTTCAGTCAAAATGGACATCCCTATTCAGTGGATGATGTCAATATCCTCTTAAAATCGACTGAACGAGACCATCTCTCAGAATCGGCCAGAAGTATCTTGCAGAATGGATTAACCCATTCCCTGCACTTTGTTTATTATGTTGTCCTTGCTTTTGCTGTGATTAGTTTACTATTAATATTTTTTATACCAAAAAAGATTGATAGCTCTGTGTAACTTTCACAGGGCTTTTTTTAAGGAGTGTTCAGTTTGTCCTCATTATCTGAATTTCAGCTACTATCTGTATTGGCTCAGGAAATGAATATGAGAAAGGCGTCAGAACGACTATTTGTTTCACAACCAGCCCTATCACAACGATTGCAAACAATTGAAAAAGATTGGGGAACTAAATTATTTATTCGCTCACAAAAAGGTTTAGCACTAACTCCTGCTGGTGAACATGTCATTCAATTTGTCGATGATGTGCTAACAAAACAAGAAAAGGTCCGTGAAACCATTTATTCTCTCCAATCAGGGGTGTCAGGCACTTTAAAAATTGCTGTTGCTTCGATTGTAGGGCAAAACTGGCTTCCTCAGGTGTTAAAGAAATTTATTGATAGATATCCTCAAGCCAAAATTTCATTAGTGACAGGATGGAGCAGCGAAATTTTAAAATCCTTGTATGATGATCAAGTTCATATTGGAATTATTCGCGGAACACCTGATTGGAAAGGGGTTAAAGTCCACCTTTTTAATGACCCTTTATATTTAGTTGACAGGGAAATTACTAGTCCTGAACAAGTGTTACATACGGACCGTCCCTTCATTCAATTTAAGAGTGACTCAAATTATTATCAGGAAATTCAAGATTGGTGGATGCGAAATTTTAAGACTTCACCAAAACGAACAGTTGTTGTTGACCAAATTGAAACCTGTAAACAAATGGCCTTTAATGGTATCGGTTATGCCATACTACCAGCGATAACATTGACGAAAACTGACAGGGAAATTTTCAAAATACCGCTTGTTGATGAGAATAATCACCCCTTAAAACGTGATACATGGCTTTTGGGCTATGAATCAGCCTTTCAACTAAAGCAGGTTAAAGCTTTTGTCGAATTAATTAAGGAATATATCGCAGAATCTTCAGAAGAATAAGGTGGTTTTTCTTGTTTTCATTTCTTTTGTTTGATAAAGTAATTTTTAGTAACGACAACAATAGGGGGCCTACTTATGAAAATGATGGATGCAAATGAAATTATATCTTTTATTCAAAATAGCAAAAAATCTACACCAGTAAAGGTTTATGTAAAAGGTGAATTAGAGGGAATTGATTTTGGTAATGAAACAAAAACCTTTATTAATGGTAATACTGGTGTTCTTTTTGGTGAATGGTCTGAAATTAATGAAGTATTAGAAGCGAATAAAGCGAACATTGAAGATTATGTTGTTGAAAATGACCGCCGTAATTCCGCTATTCCTTTACTTGATACCAAGCATATTAATGCGCGAATTGAGCCAGGTGTAGTTATCCGTGATCAAGTAGAGATTGGGGATAATGCCGTTATTATGATGGGGTCTGTTATCAATATTGGTGCCGTGATTGGGGAAAAAACCATGATAGATATGGGTGTTGTCCTTGGCGGCAGAGCAACAGTAGGGAAGAACTGTCATATTGGTGCAGGAACGGTATTAGCAGGAGTAATTGAGCCGCCATCCGCTAAGCCAGTAGTAATTGAAGATGATGTTTTAATCGGAGCAAATGCCGTTGTCCTTGAAGGGGTAACAGTTGGACAAGGTTCAGTAGTTGCTGCGGGTGCAGTAGTTACTCAAGATGTAGCACCATTTACGGTTGTAGCTGGAATGCCTGCTAGAAAAATAAAAGATATCGACGAAAAAACAAAATCGAAAACAGAAATTATGCAAGAACTTCGACAACTATAAAAGCTAAAGCGCCTTGGCGCTGGAGCTAGATAGTAAAAGTGGAAGCGTGGATTCTTTCCACGCTTCTTTTATAGGGAGGAAAGGTAATAAATGAATCATTTTATCAAAATCCGCCGTGACCTTCATCAAATACCAGAACTAGGATTCCAAGAGTTTAAAACACAGGCATACTTATTAAATTACCTTGAGTCTTTGCCGCAAGACCGAATGACAATAAAGAAATGGAAGACAGGCTTGTTTGTTAAGATCCACGGTCTAAATCCTCGAAAAACAATTGGTTACAGAACAGATATTGATGGATTGCCTATAAGTGAAGATACAGGCTTACCCTTTTCATCTGCACATAATGACAAGATGCATGCTTGTGGTCATGATTTTCACATGAGCATCGCTCTTGGGGCACTTACTTATTTTACAGAAAATCCAATTATCGATGACCTTTTATTTGTTTTCCAACCGGCTGAGGAGGGACCGGGCGGAGCGGAGCCAATGTTGAAGTCAGAAGAAATGCAGGAATGGAAGCCGGACCTAATTTATGCTCTACATATTGCACCAGAGTATCCCGTTGGAACAATAGCAGTGAAGGAAGGGTTATTATTTGCGAATACCTCTGAATTATTTATTGACCTCAAGGGCAAGGGGGGGCATGCAGCAAGACCACATGAAACGAATGATATGGTTGTGGCGGCTTGTTCATTGGTTAATCAGCTCCAAACCATTGTCTCGAGAAATGTTGACCCATTAGATAGTGCAGTTATAACCATCGGGAAAATTACTGGAGGCACAGTTCAAAACATCATTGCAGAAAAAGCAAGACTTGAAGGAACAATTAGATCGCTTTCAGCTGATTCAATGAAAAAAGTTAAACATCGTATTGAAGCTATTGTTAAAGGAATCGAAGCGGGCTTTGAATGTGAAGCCACTATTGATTATGGTTCGATGTACCATCAAGTATATAACACTGAGTCGATCACAAGAGACTTTATGAAATATATTCAAGAAGAAACCGATGTGGACGTCATTGAGTGCAAGGAAGCGATGACAGGCGAAGACTTTGGTTATATGCTTAAAGAAATCCCAGGGCTAATGTTTTGGCTTGGTGTAGAATCACCTTATGGTTTACACCATGCAAAGTTAAATCCACAGGAAGAAGCAATAGGTGTAGCGATTAAAATTATTACATCTTATTTCTCTCATCTAGGGGAATAATTTAGCAGGCGGATTATTTTATTCTGCTTCGTAATCATGATAAAATTAAAGCAGAATTAATAGGGAAATTGTTACATATCGTCGTGTTATTCTCTAGCAAATAGGGTAAACTTATGAAGGGGAAATAGGGTTATAATTAATAATGTTTATTAAATTAAATTAATTATAATTTAATATTGACTCGAAATAAGTTCTATCCTATAATTAGTATTGTGATAAAGGATAGCAAATGAGAATTGCTATAAACACTCATTTTATTTATAATTTGGAGGGATTTGAATGCCTGAACGTATGGTAGGTAAACAAGCACCACGCTTTGAAATGGATGCTGTATTGCCAAACAAAGAATTTGGTAAAGTTAGTCTAGAAGAAAACATGAAAAACGATAAGTGGACTGTATTATTCTTCTATCCAATGGACTTTACATTTGTTTGTCCAACTGAAATCACAGCATTATCAGACCGCTATGAAGAGTTTGATGATTTAGATGCAGTTGTTATTGGTGCATCTACAGATACTATTCATACTCACCTTGCTTGGATCAAAACAGACCGTAAAGAAAATGGTCTTGGCGATTTAAATTACGCATTAGCAGCTGATACCAACCATGTTGTAGCTCGTGATTATGGCGTTCTAATTGAAGAAGAAGGAATCGCATTACGTGGATTATTCATCATCAGCCCAGAAGGTGAATTAATGTATTCTGTTGTTAACCACAACAATATCGGCCGTGATGTTGATGAAACTCTTCGCGTTCTTCAAGCATTACAAACTGGTGGTCTTTGCCCAGCTAACTGGAAGCCTGGACAAGCTACATTGAACGTATAATTTGTAAAAAATAGATTGACCTAACCTATTATAGTGTTAGGTCTTTTTAATAGGAGGAAATCTAAATGAAATTACGTGAACCGATGCCAGAATTAACTGGGGCCGTTGAATGGTTAAATGGTGAAGTAACAAAATCTGACTTAATTGGTGAAAAACCAACCCTAATCCATTTTTGGTCGGTTAGCTGCCATCTTTGTAAAGAAGCAATGCCTCAGGTCAACCAATTCCGTGATGATTTTAAGGACAAATTGAATGTGGTTGCTGTGCATATGCCTCGTTCTGAGAATGATTTGAATATAGAAGACATTAAACAAGTAGCCGCAGAACATGGTATCAATCAACCGATTTTTGTGGACAGTGAACATAAGTTAACAGAAGCATTCGAAAATCAATATGTCCCTGCTTATTATGTCTTTGACCGTGAGGGCAAGCTTCGTCATTTCCAAGCAGGTGGAAGCGGTATGAAAATGCTCGAGAAACGTGTAAACCGTGTATTGGATGAATTGGAAAAAACAGAATAATAAACATTGAAAAGCTGCTCGCAAGTAAATAACGGGCGGCTTTTTTTATTTGACTGTAACCTTGGGGCCTTTTAATCGTCGGTATTTATAAGGATGCATTTATACAGGACTTATCAATAAGGACAAAAGGGGTGTCTGAAGATGAAAAAAAGAAGGTTACCAATCCTATTTATTATTTTATTAGTTTGGATTACTGGTTGCAGTGCTAGCAGTGAAGAAAAAAGTGGAAAATTGTCTCAAAGTAATGATGTGGCTATGGATAACACTCAATCTGGAAGTGGCGAGCAAGCTAACTTTTATTCAAGTGAAATGGGAAAAGCGGAAAAAACAATTGAGCCTGAAAAAATAAAAGTTCAAAACCAAATGGTCATTTATCAAGCGGATCTCGAACTGCGTGTAAAAAAATTTGATAAAACGGTCCAGACTCTTGAAGAAAAAGTAATCAAATATGGCGGCTATATTACTGAGTCCAATGTGTCCAAAGAGGGGAAGGAGCAGGTGAGTGGCAGACTTAGAATAAGAATACCACAAAAAAACTTTCAAGCCTTTTTACATGATGCAGAGAGCCAAGCTGCTGAGGTTCTGCAAAGGAACATTACGGGCCAGGATGTAACGGAAGAATATGTTGATCTTAAGTCAAGATTAAAATCAAAAAGGGTAGTGGAAGAACGGTTAACAACTTTTATGAAAAGTGCAGTAAAAACAGAAGATTTATTAAAAATTTCGGCGGATCTAGCAGTTGTTCAAGAGGAAATCGAGGCCATTGAAGGAAAGATGAAATTCTTAGAAAATCAAACATCCCTTTCGACAGTAAATATCACTCTATATGAAAAAAGCGTAGTAATTCCAACCATTGATAAAGACGAGTTAAATACTTGGGAAAAAACAAAAAAACAATTTATGAAAAGTATCAATATGTTGTTGGCTGGCTTATCAAGTTTAGTTGTTTTGATTGTTGGTAATATTCCTGTCATAGCTATTTTATTATTACTAGGATTTCTTTTCTTTTTCTTTTATAGAAAGAAGAAAAACAGACCTGAGTAAATAGCTGTACCATACTATATATCCTTAATGAATAATGCTAAAATGGATGCATAGTAGATAATGTTTGAAGCAGAGGGGTAATACTATGAAAAAGAGCTTTGCAGTCATTGGGCTGGGCCGATTTGGTGGAAGTATTTGTCGTACACTAACCGATGAGGGGATGGAAGTACTGGCAATTGATAAAAATGAGGAACGTGTCAATGAATATGCAATGATTGCTTCCCATGCGGTTGTAGGTGATACAACAGACGAAGCTGTTTTAAAAAGCTTAGGGATCCGGAACTTTGATCATGTAATTGTTGCTATTGGCGATGATATTCAATCAAGCATACTAACAACCCTTATTCTCAAAGAATTGGGAGTCGTACGTATTACAGTAAAGGCTCAAAATGATTACCATGAAAAAGTTCTTCGTAAAATTGGAGCAGACAGTGTTGTCCATCCAGAAAGAGATATGGGAAGACGTATAGCTAACAATATGGCCTCTAGTAACGTTGTTGACTATCTTGAACTTTCAGATGAACACAGTATTGTTGAAATTGTCGCGAATGGAAGACTTAGTGGCCATACGATTATGGATTTGGACATTCGGAAGAGATATGGTTTGAATATTGTCGCTATCAAAAGAGGAGAAGAGATTATTGTTTCTCCACAGGCAAAAGAAACCTTCCACGCTAATGATGTTTTAATTGTAATCGGAACAGACAAAGACATCGATCGATTTGAAAAAAAGGTATTAGAATAAAGAAAAGCGGAAGCGCCTTGCTAGGGGCGACAGGCATAAGACGAGCAGGCGTGAAGGTTGCTCTTTAACCTTCATGACTGATTGGCTTATGACCCCGAGCCCCTAGGCGCTGGAGCTAGACAATAAAGAAAAGCGGAAGCGCCCTTACAGGCGCTTCCGCTTTTCTTTATTATTTACACTTCCATAATGATTGGTAAGATCATTGGTCTGCGTTTTGTTTTTTCGTATAAGAAAGGAGCTAATGTATCTGTAATTTCGTTTTTAATTTCCGACCATTGGCTTGTCTTTCTTTCCATTACCCTATTCAAGTGTTTGGTGATTAGGTTCTGTGCATCATTAATTAAATCACCTGATTCTCGCATATAAACAAATCCTCGCGAAATTAAGTCTGGACCGGATGCAATTTTGAATTCTTTCATATTAATGCTTACCACCACAACTACTAAACCTTCTTCTGAGAGAATTCTACGGTCACGTAAGACGATGTTTCCGATGTCGCCTACTCCGCTGCCATCAATATAAACGGAACCAGATGGGATCTTTCCTGCAACCTGTGCTGTATCCTCAGAAAGTGCTAATACCTCACCATTATCCATAATAAAACAATTTTCTTCTTGTACCCCACAATCAACTGCAATCTTAGCATGCATTCTTTGCATACGATATTCACCATGGATCGGCATAAAGAACTTTGGTCTGATTAAGCGAAGCATAAGCTTTTGTTCTTCCTGTCCACCATGACCAGAGGTATGAATATTGCTAAGTTTCCCGTGAATAACTTCAGCCCCTGCTCTGTAGAGCATATTAATAGTCCTGCTCACGCTGATTGTGTTCCCAGGAATAGGTGATGATGAAAATACAACAGTATCTCCGGGAATAATTTGAATTTGTCTGTGTGTACCATTTGCAATTCTTGATAGGGCAGCCATCGCTTCACCCTGACTTCCAGTACAAAGGATGGTAACTTTATCAGCAGGCAGTCGATTGATTTGATTTGCTTCAATAAAGGTTTCTTTAGGTGCATTAATATAACCTAACTCAAGTCCAATATTAATGGCAGCTTCCATACTCCGTCCAAAAACTGCTACTTTCCTTCCGTATACCACGGCTGCCTCTACCACTTGCTGCAATCGATGAATATTTGATGCAAATGTTGCAAATATGATTCGGCCATCCACTTTACGGAAAATATCGTTAATGCTGTCGCCAACCCGGCGTTCTGACATCGTAAATTCAGGTATTTCACTATTCGTACTGTCTGAAAGTAAACATAGTACGCCTTCCTTACCGATTTCGGCCATTTTAGTTAAATTGGCTGGTTCACCGACAGGGGTAAAATCAAATTTAAAATCGCCAGTATGGACAATTTGTCCTGGCGGTGTTTTAACAACAATTCCATATGAATCAGGAATACTATGTGTAGTGCGGAAAAAAGTAACGGATGTTTTGCGGAATTTTATGACATCGTCTTCTTTTATATCAATCAGCTTAGCATTTCTCAATAAGCCGTGTTCTTCAAGTTTATTTTTTATTAATCCAAGAGCCAATTTGCCTCCATAAATTGGAACATTTACTTCGCGTAATAAATAGGGAATGCCACCAATGTGGTCTTCATGCCCATGAGTAACAAATAAGCCTTTTATTTTTTCTTGATTTTTAACCAAATAGGTGTAATCCGGTATAACATAATCAATGCCTAATAGCTCGTCCTCTGGAAATTTAATGCCGGCATCAATCAATATTATTTCATCCTGGAACTGAACTGCATATGTGTTTTTGCCTATTTCGCCTAAACCACCAAGGGCAAAAACTGCAGTTTGATCATTCTTAACAAATTTCATAAATTATCTTTCTCCAATACTTTATAGTCTTCATTTTGTTGTTCATAACTAAGATGTGCTCCCTTAACTTCTTGAACAGATTCAACATTATAGCCACGGTCAGCAATTTTTGTACGGACGTCTCTGACTGATTCACCTTCAATAAAAAGGGTTTTTGTATTTTCTCTAACAGGTACTTCTGTAATGCTTTCTTGATAATATACTTTAAATATCATTACAATATCGCTCCTAACTTGAGTCATAGCTTTTTCTATTATATAAAACATTTTCATCTTTTTCATTTATTTTCTTTGGAAAACATTAGTCTTGTATGAAAAGTATGTAAAAAAGAATCGTTGTTTTTACAATTTACAATAACGAAGGAGCCCTTCGCAAGTTTGAAGGGCCCTAAATAAATTTAGGCAATGGGATTTATGCAATGGATTTTTTTCGTAGTAAATCATTCCACTGTTTTAAGAGCTTCTTTCTCAGCTTCTTTAACATAGTGGATCATCTCCTTATCTCTTATTTTATACGAACCTTGTCCAATGTAAAGTAAGCGATGGCAGATTATTGAAGTTTTTTTAAAATAAGAGTATTTTTACTTTATTATATGAAGAAAAATGCTGATTCAATCATGGTTAAACATGGAATTATAGTGACATTATAAAAAATAGCAAAAGAACCGACCAATAGGCCGGTTCTTTTGTTTTGACTGTTTTCGGAATAATTGCTGTTTTTGGAACCGATTTAATCATAAAAATCTCAGAAGGAATTATAGTTCGGACACGATTGCTTTTAAAATTACGAAAGCTGTCCGAAGACGACCGAAGTTCGGACACGATTGCCATTGAAATCACGAAAGCTGTCCGAAGCCGACCGAAGTTCGACACGATTGCCATTGAAATCACGAAAGCTGTCCGAAGCCGACCGAAGTTCGGACACGATTGCCATTGAAATCACGAAAGCTGTCCGAAGCCGACCGAAGTTCGGACATGATTGCCTTTGAAATCACGAAAGCTGTCCGAAGCCGACCGAAGTTCGGACACGATTGCCATTGAAATCACGAAAGCTGTCCGAAGCCGACCGAAGTTCGGACATGATTGCCATTGAAATCACGAAAGCTGTCCGAAGACGACCGAAGTTCGGACATGATTGCCATTGAAATCACGAAAGCTGTCCGAAGCCGACCGAAGTTCGGACATGATTGCCATTGAAATCACACGGAAGCTGTCCGAATGGGCCACGAATCGAAAACAGTAACAAAGTTTACGATAAGAACCTTTATTTTTTACGACTTCAATTTGGGGATTTTAACGCTCGATTGCAATGGCACCTTCGATCGGTCTTAATGGATCTGCATGATTAATATAATCATAAAACATAATCCCATTTAAATGATCAATTTCGTGTTGAAAACAAATAGCAGGAAGTCCTTTTAAACGAAGTTTCACTTCTTCACCATTTAGTGTAGTTCCCTTTAGTGTGATTCTTGCATGTCTTGGAACATAACCGGGAATCGCTCTATCAACAGACAGGCAGCCTTCACCTGCTTTCAAATAGGACTTTTCAATAGAATGGCTAATAATTTTTGGGTTAAATAACGCATAGCTATAAAGAGTTCCTGTCTCATCCATAAGATGGACAGCAATCATTCGTTTTAACACATTAATTTGTGGGGCCGCTAAACCGATTCCTGGTCGCAGACCATATTGTGCAGATACTTCAGGATTTTGGCTATTAATGACATATTCTAATAAGCTGCTTAGTATTTGTTTATCCTCTTCAGAGGGCGGCATAGATACTTCTGCAGCCACTTTTCTAAGGGAAGGATGGCCATCTCGTATGATATCTCCCATCGTTAACATGAAAACACTCACTCCTGTACTCTAACTGAATTATTAATAATAATTAGTCTATCAGACAATTAATAAAAAGTTAACAATTGATTAAAGCCCTCCTTAAAGCATCCTTTTATAAACTCCTTATTGTCAAACAAACCAAGTGTCGATATAGTAGAATATGGAATAAGCAGGAGGTTTAAAACATGTCATTTTTAAAAAAGTCTGGATTTATTTTTATTATATTGGCTATGACAGTTATTTTTGCAGGATGTACAAAAGAAAAGACACCTGAAGAAAAAATGTATACCGTCTTAGAAAAAGTCGTAAAGGCGGAAAAGGTATTCGAAGAACAACAGAATCCCCTTGTCGCGCTAGAAAAAAAGGAAAAAGGGATTTATGACCAAATTATTGAACTTGGCATGAAAGAATATGATCAAATCGTTAAGCTTTCAGATGAAGCACTTTTATTAGTAAATCAAAGAAAAGAGCTTATGGACAAGGAAACAAACAGTATTAAGCTCTCGGAAAAAGAATTCTCAAAAGCTGCAAATATAAAAGATAAATTTGAAGATCCAAGCTTAAAGAAAATAGCTAATGATATGTATGAAATAATGATGAAAAGATATGAAGCTCATGATGTGTTATTCACCGAATATAACGAGGCACTTAAAAATGATAAAGCATTATATGATATGTTTAAAAATAAAAACCTTCCACTAGAGGATCTTGAATCTCAAGTAAATAAGCTCAATGAAACATATAAAAGAATCTATAATGCGAATGAAAAATTTAATATACTAACAGAACAATACAATGATAAAAAGTTGTTATTTTATAAGCAGGCGGGGCTTAATACAAGTAACTAAATATTATTTAATAAAAATAATCGGCAAATTCTGCCGATTTTTTTATATTATAACAACTTCAGGAAAAGGAAATATTTATATAACAGATATTCAAATTGAATGATACAGAAAGAATGATATGCAATTATTTAGCAACATGTTTGTGTTGAAAAATATTAATACATAGTATTTGACGTGTAAAAAGTAATGAGGTAAACTTGTAAAAGAGTTCATTAATTGTATCAATGATGTTACATAATATAGTGGTACAGAATAAAATGATGGTGAGGTAAAAGAAAATTTGTTTTATCTTATCTTTTCTGTGAAAAACTATTTAGTAGTATGTTTAAGAACTAAGCTAACCAAAATTCTATGTAATATCACGGGTTTACTCAATACAAAGTACAAAATGGATAGGAATGACTATCTGCTTTTATTCTTTAGCTTTTGGGTAATCTAACTTAGTGGATAATATTTTCAAAAATTTAGCTCCTGAATTGAAAGGAAGAGGTGACCTTAATGGTTTCTAAAACTCAAAACGCTAAGCTTGATGCGAAGAAAACACTAGAAGTTGTCGAGGAACAATTTCAAACACTTCAAATTTTAAATGAAGCTGGTGAAATCGTAAATGAAGCAGCGATGCCTGACCTTACTGATGAACAGCTCCAAGAATTAATGCGCCGCATGGTTTACACACGTATTCTTGATCAGCGTTCTATTTCATTAAACCGTCAAGGAAGATTAGGTTTCTATGCTCCAACTGCAGGGCAAGAAGCTTCTCAATTAGCTTCACAGTTCGCACTTGAAAAAGAAGATTTTATTTTACCTGGATATCGTGATGTTCCACAAATTGTTTGGCATGGCTTACCATTATCCCAAGCATTTTTATGGTCAAGAGGACATTTTCAAGGAATGCAAATTCCGGACGGAGTAAATGTTCTTCATCCTCAAATTATCATCGGTGCCCAGTATGTACAAACTGCCGGTGTTGCTCTTGCTTTTAAAAAGCGCGGAACAAAGGCAGTAGCTATTACTTATACCGGTGATGGAGGAACATCACAAGGGGATTTCTATGAGGGAATGAACTTTGCCGGCGCCTATAAAGCTCCAGCCATCTTCATTGCTCAAAATAACCGATTCGCGATTTCGACTCCTGTTGAAAAGCAATCAGCTGCCAAAACTCTCGCTCAAAAAGCTGTTGCAGCTGGAATTCCAGGAATTCAGGTTGATGGTATGGATCCACTGGCTGTTTATGCTGCTGTACGTGAAGCACGCGAACGGGCAATTAATGGGGAAGGTCCAACATTCATTGAAACTTTAACATACAGATATGGTCCTCATACTATGGCAGGTGATGATCCAACTCGCTATCGTACAGCAGACCTTGACAATGAATGGGAAAAGAAAGATCCATTAGTTCGTTTCCGTAAATTCCTTGAAAACAAAGGTCTATGGTCAGAAGAAAAAGAAAATGAAGTAATCGAACAAGCGAAAGAAGACATTAAAGAAGCAATTAAATTAGCTGATGCTGCGCCTAAACAAAAGGTTACTGATTTAATGTCTATTATGTATGAAGAAATGCCTCAAAACTTAAAAGAACAATATGAAATATATAAAGAAAAGGAGTCGAAGTAAGCCATGGCTCAAATGACAATGATTCAAGCAATTACAGATGCTTTACGTTCGGAATTACGCAACGATCCAAATGTGTTAGTATTCGGTGAGGACGTTGGTGTAAACGGTGGTGTATTCCGTGCAACCGAAGGGTTGCAACAGGAATTTGGCGAAGATCGTGTATTTGACACGCCACTAGCTGAATCTGGAATCGGCGGCTTAGCAGTAGGTCTAAGTTTGCAAGGATTCCGCCCAGTTCCAGAAATTCAATTTTTTGGTTTCGTATTTGAGGTCATGGATTCCATTGCTGGTCAATTAGCCCGCCAACGTTATCGTTCAGGTGGAAAGTTTAGTGCGCCTGTAACGTTTCGCTCGCCATTTGGTGGAGGGGTACATACTCCTGATATGCACGCTGACAGTTTAGAAGGACTTATGGCTCAGACACCTGGAGTTAAGGTTGTTATTCCGTCAACTCCATATGATGCTAAGGGGTTGCTCATTTCATCTATCCGTGACAATGATACAGTTGTTTTCCTTGAGCATATGAAATTATACCGTTCATTCCGTCAAGAAGTTCCTGAAGAGTCATATACAATCCCACTAGGAAAAGCTGAAGTTAAACGTGAAGGTACTGACGTTTCAATTATTACCTATGGTGCAATGGTACATGAGTCATTAAAAGCTGCCGAAGAGTTAGAAAAAGAAGGTTTTTCTGCGGAAGTAATTGATTTACGAACTGTAAGCCCAATCGACCTTGAGACAATTATTGCATCTGTTGAAAAAACAGGTCGTGCGATTGTTGTTCAAGAAGCACAAAAACAAGCTGGTATTGCAGCAAATGTTGTTGCTGAAATAAATGATCGTGCAATTTTAAGTTTGGAAGCACCAGTCTTACGTGTGGCTGCTCCAGATACCGTTTTTCCATTCCCACAAGCAGAAGCTGTTTGGCTTCCGAATTATAAAGATGTAATTGCAACAGCTAAAAAGGTTTTAACTTTTTAATTAACTTATTTAATCGTACGCTGATATTTCTATAGTTATGTTGCTCAAAAAAACATGTAATTTAGGAGGATGAATCCTAGTGTCATTTCAATTTAAAATGCCTGACATCGGTGAAGGTATACATGAAGGCGAAATTGTTAAATGGTTCGTAAAACCAGGTGACAAAGTTCAAGAAGATGATGTACTTTGTGAGATTCAAAATGATAAAGCTGTAGTAGAAATCCCTTCCCCTGTTGAAGGAACAGTGGTTGATGTATTAGTTGGCGAAGGAACTGTCGCAACAGTTGGACAAGTTTTGGTAACCTTTGATGCTCCTGGTTACGAAAACCTTCAATTTAAAGGCGATGAACATGCTGATGAACCGAAACAAGAAGAGAAGCCTGCAGCAGCAGCTCCTGCGCCAGAGGTTAAACAAGATGCAGCACCACAGCCAGCAGCTGTTGCAGTAGCAACGCAAGTTGAAGTAGATCCAAATCGTCGAATTGTTGCAATGCCGTCTGTCCGTAAATACGCTCGTGAAAAAGGAATTAATATCCAATTAGTTCCTGGAACAGGAAATCTTGGTCGCATTCTTAAGAGTGATATCGATGCCTTTGTAAGCGGTGGAGCTGCACCTGCACCACAAGCGGCTACTGATACTGCAGCAGCAGCTACGGAAACTGCTAAAGTGGAAGCACCACAAGCGGCAGCCATTCCTCAAGGCGAATATCCTGAAACTCGTGAGAAGATGAGTGGTATCCGCAAGGCGATTGCTAAGGCTATGGTTAATTCCAAGCATACAGCACCGCATGTAACACTTATGGATGAAGTGGATGTAACTAAACTTGTTTCACACCGTAAGAAGTTTAAAGAGGTAGCTGCAGCAAAAGGCATTAAGCTTACATTCTTACCATACATCGTTAAAGCATTAACAAGTGCATTACGTGAATTCCCTGCATTAAACACATCACTAGATGATGCAACAAGTGAAATTATTCATAAGCATTATTATAATATTGGAATTGCAGCCGACACAGAAAAAGGCTTACTTGTACCAGTTGTAAAAGATGCAGATCGCAAGTCAGTTTTCTCAATTTCTAACGAGATCAATGAATTAGCTGGAAAAGCACGTGATGGAAAGCTTGCCCCTAATGAAATGAAAGGTGCTTCATGTACTATTTCCAATATTGGTTCAGCTGGCGGTCAATGGTTTACTCCAGTAATTAATCATCCTGAAGTTGCCATCTTGGGTGTTGGCCGAATTGCAGAAAAACCAATCGTTAGAAACGGTGAAATTGTTGCAGCGCCAGTTTTAGCTTTATCATTAAGCTTTGACCACCGCATGATTGACGGAGCAACAGCGCAGAATGCTTTAAATCATATTAAACGTTTATTGAACGATCCAGAACTATTGTTAATGGAGGCGTAATATCATGGTAGTTGGAGATTTCCCAATTGAAACAGATACTATAGTAATTGGAGCTGGCCCAGGGGGATATGTTGCAGCAATTCGTGCAGCACAATTGGGACAAAAAGTGACAATTGTTGAAAAAGAATATGTAGGCGGCGTATGTTTAAATGTCGGTTGTATTCCTTCGAAAGCTTTGATTTCGGCAGGACACCGCTACGAAACAGCCATGCATTCCGATTCTTTTGGAATTACCGCAGAAAATGTAAAAGTGGATTTTTCAAAAGTTCAAGAATTCAAGGCAGGCATCGTTAAAAAGTTAACTGGTGGTGTCGAAGGTTTATTAAAAGGTAATAAAGTAAACATTGCTCGTGGTGAGGCCTATTTTGTCGATGCCAATACATTGCGTGTTATAAATGAAGATTCAGCACAGACTTATACCTTTAAAAATGCAATTATTGCAACTGGATCTCGTCCAATCGAACTTCCAGCCTTTAAATATTCAAAGCGTGTTCTGAATTCTACTGGGGCACTTAACTTAAATGAAATCCCTGAAAAAATCGTTGTCATCGGCGGCGGTGTCATTGGGATTGAACTTGGTGGAGCCTACGCAAACTTTGGCAGCCAGGTTACCATTTTGGAAGGTGCGGAAGAAATACTCGGTCTTGGCGTTTTTGATAAGCAAATGGCTGCTCTTGTAAAGAAGAGTATGAAGAAAAAAGGTGCAGAATTCTTTACAAAAGCTTTTGCTAAGGGCGTTGAAGAGACTGAAAATGGTGTGGTTGTAACGTTCGAAACAAAAGGCGAAGAAAAGAAAATTGAAGCAGATTACGTTTTTGTAATGGTTGGACGTCGACCTAACACAGATGAAATGGGCTTAGAACAAGTGGGTATTAAGGTGTCTGACCGCGGACTAATTGAAATTGACAAACAATGCCGCACGAACCTTAACAATATCTATGCTATTGGTGATGTTGTAGCAGGTCCTCAATTGGCACATAAAGCTTCATATGAAGCGAAAATTGCTGCTGAGGCAATTGCTGGTCACACCTCTGAAATTGATTATTTAGGTATCCCTGCTGTTGTCTTCTCTGAACCTGAATTAGCTTCAGTTGGCTATACAGAAGCACAAGCAAAAGAAGAAGGAATCACTGTAAATGCAGCTAAATTCCCATTTGCTGCTAATGGTCGTGCGTTATCATTAGATAGTGGGGATGGATTCTTGAAACTGATTACTCGTAAAGATGATGGTCTTGTAATTGGGGCACAAATTGCTGGAACAAGTGCTTCAGATATGATTGCTGAATTAGGACTAGCGATTGAAGCAGGAATGACTGCAGAAGATCTTGCTATGACAATTCATGCACATCCAACACTAGGAGAAATAACAATGGAAGCGGCGGAAGTAGCTTTAGGAAGCCCAATTCACATCATGAAATAAATTAGAATTTATAAAAGTCCTTTTCGCAAACTAGCGGAAAGGACTTTTTTATTCTGACGAATTGTTTTTATTAAAAAAAGCGTAAAAAAATCCTTGTTATCATAAAAACAAAATATATCTCTCGTTTTTAGAACATATACTTAAAAGAACTAACATTCTAATTTTAACTTTGAATGTATTAAGAGTGGTGATAAATATGAGGGTCTATATTGTCGTGATACTACAATTTATCATTTGGAGCGGTTATACATTTATTGAATGGTTGTCAAAGCATGACCAGCTAATATATAAAGTCTTTATGTTTTTTGTATTTTTTTATTTAGCTTATCTAATTGGAAACCATGTAACCAAATCATCGCGTAAAACGCTATTTATCACTACTTTAAGCCTTGTTATTTACACTTCAATTCACTATACAATGGAAATGTTTACGCACTAAAAAAAGCCCCTAAAGGAGCTTTTTTATTTTCGTGGATAATAATACATGATGCGCTCATTGAACAGATGGAGTTCCCCTTGTAGTTTTTTCGCAAGGTATTTACAAAATTCATTGGCTTTCCCTTTATCACCGTAAGTAGATTGATCAGGTAAAGTGATTTGTATGTATGTTTGTTCCAGTTCTTGCCCCTCTTCATTACGAATCGTTTCCTGATCAACTCCAATTAAAATGGCATTGTAGCGTTCATCATTTGAATGTAAATAGAACCATTTTCCTTCGGCCTCTTTTGTTTCTTTCAGTTCATATGGAAAGGCTGCCTCTCCGTATTCCCATCCTATTTGATTGCCTGTTTTTGTTGTATTCTTTTTATACTCAATAAATAAGTCCTTTACTTCTTCAATTGTTACCTTTTGTTTAGCAGATGAAGGCACTAGCTTAATGTATGCGTTAACAGCCATCATCATTCCCCCCCACGAGTACGTTAGTATTATTCATCTCTATTCTAGCACTGAATAAAATATTATGACAACTGCGGCATGAAACAAATGTACAAGTTTCTTGTTTCTTGTATAAATTTGAATTATAATAATATTCTAAAGAATCATTTTTTTTAAAAAGGAGGAACTTATGGAAATCTTTGAGAAGCTCTATGATGAGCATGAAAATTCAAAAGTTAGGTTTATTGGGTTTACCACAGAAAGTACACGTTATGATTTCGGAATTATTTATACCACCATGTTTTTTGGAAAGCCGTTAGTTGTCTGCATGCAAACAGGCCGCTCCACTCTCCTTGACCCCAAAGATATTGAAGATATTGATTACCTTCAAACCGTATTCCGTATACCTGACCAACAGCAGGCAGCTGATTTAGCTGACTTCTTCAGAGAAACTCTACCATCCATCCCTTTTGTCACCCAATATGAGTAATGATTCAAAAAAGAAGGCCCTAATAGGCCCTTTTTTTATGAATATTTTTTAATTGTGACATACAATTTAGGCTTGATATTTATAATGTGATATATTATTATGTGATTAAGGATATATAAATACTTCGCTTTGTGGACATTCATTAATGAAAAGGGGATTGAGCAGATGGGTACTTTAGTATGCCAAACATGTAATTCAACTATTGATCATTTTGAAGATGAAAAAGTAACGGTGCTTTATTCTAAGTGCAATTGTTGTGAGGATCATCATTCAGAGGAAGATATATAATTGCTAAATATAAATAAAACAGGATTCCTAAATGGAATCCTGTATTTTTGTTCTATTTTATTGCTTTATACTCCTTAATCACGAGAAGTGATTTAAGTTCATCATCCTCCGGTCCTTGTACAGGGAGGCCTGCTTCGAGGTTTTTCCGGATGTAATGGAGGTTTTCCTTTGTAATAATCTCGCCAGGGATAAAAATTGGGATACCTGGTGGATAAACCATAACAAATTCTGCAATGATTCTTCCTTCTGATTCTTCAAAAGGAATAACTTCAGTTTCCGCATAAAATGCATCTCTAGGTGTTAATGCAAGCACTGGGATTTCTGGAAGAAGAACTTCTACAGGTTCAATTCTATCGGTACTGTGTTGGCATTCGTCCGCTAATTCCTTAAGAGCATTTACTAGTAAGTCTGCTTCGGTTTCTGTGTCTCCAAGTGTGATAATACAAAGAATGTTATATAAATCGGAAAGTTCCACTTCAATATTATGTTTCTCTCTTAGCCACTTTTCTACATCATAACCAGTTAATCCTAATTCTTTCACGGAAATAATCAATTTAGTTGGATCGTAATCAAAGGTAGCTTTTGACCCTAAGATTTCTTCGCCAATACAATGCAGATTTTCGATCTCATTAACTCTTTTACGAATTGATTGTGCCACTTTAATGGTATTATCGATTAATTCCCTTCCCTTTGTAGCTAATTGCTTACGTGCGACATCAAGTGAAGCAAGCAATAAATACGACGTTGAGGTAGTAGTTAGCATACTTAATATGGATTGGACATGTTTGGCAGAAACAAGGCCTTCTTTAACATTTAGAATCGAACTTTGGGTCATTGAACCGCCTAGTTTATGAACGCTGGTAGCAGCCATATCTGCACCAGCCTGCATCGCAGAGAGAGGAAGTTCTTCATGGAAATGAATATGAACACCATGTGCTTCATCAACAAGAACAGGAATATCATAAGAGTGTGCAATTTCAACAATCTTTTTTAAATCTCCGGATATACCAAAATACGTTGGGTTGATAACTAATACTGCTTTCGCATCTGGATGCTGTGTAAGAGCTCTTGCCACGGCATCGGGAGTAATTCCATGTGATATACCTAGTTCCTTATCAATTTCGGGCTGGATAAACACTGGAATAGCTCCAGAGAAAACAATGGCCGACATGATTGATTTATGGACATTCCTCGGAACGATAATTTTGTCATCAGGTCCACAAACAGCCATGATCATCGCAATAATTGCTCCGCTTGTGCCTTGTACCGAAAAGAATGTTCGGTCCGCACCAAAGGCTTCTGCTGCTAAATCCTGCGCTTGCTTGATAATCCCTTTTGGTTGATGTAAGTCGTCTAGCGGCCCGATATTTATTAGGTCGATAGATAAGGCATTATCCCCGATAAAGTAACGAAATTCAGGGTCAATTCCAGCCCCTTTTTTATGACCTGGAATATGGAATTGAATTGGGTTCTTTTTTGCATGTTCTAATAAACCGCTAAATAACGGTGTTTGATTTTGAGTCAATTGATAACCACACCTCTTTATAAAAAATACTCTAATTATGTCGAATTTCAATAATAAACAAAAGGAATTATAGCATTATTCCTATTCATTGCAAAGAAATATATGTTATTCCTTGCCCGGTTTACGATAGTTTCCCTTGAATAAAGGAAAATTACCCTGAAGTAACGAAATAACAAGTAGAAAGTTTTTAGGAGGGTTTCAAATGGAATGGAAAACTCGACTTACTCAATTACTAAACATACGTTATCCGATCATTCAAGGGGGATTAGCTTATTTAGCCTATTCTGAGTTAGCGGCAGCGGTTTCAAACGCTGGTGGTCTTGGCCAGATTACTGCCATGTCCTTGGCTGAACCTGAACAACTTCGAACGGAAATTAGTAAAGTGAAACAACTGACAAACAATCCTTTTGGGGTTAACTTTGCGATTGGGCAGCATGGCAGACCATTCGCCGATTTTCTCCAAGTGGCTATTGATGAAAAGGTCCCGGTTGTTTCGATGACAGGAGGAAACCCTGCTCCCATATTTGAGCAATTAAAAGGGACACAGATAAAAACACTCGTCCTTGTTGCCGCCAGAAGACAGGCAGTGAAAGCAGAAGAACTTGGTGCTGACGCTGTTATGGTCGTGGGGCAGGAAGGTGGGGGGCATCTTGGCCGTGATGATGTAGGGACCATGGTCTTGGTGCCTCAAGTTGTAGATGCTGTTTCTATACCAGTTATTGCTTCGGGTGGAATAGGTGATGGCCGCGGGCTAATGGCTGCCCTTAGTTTAGGGGCAGAGGGAATTGAAATGGGTACAAGATTCATTGCAACAAAGGAATGTGTTCATGCCAACGAATTATATAAAAAAACCTTAGTGGAAGGCAATGAATCAGGAACAGTGGTGATTAAAAGAACACTAGGTGCTCCGGCTAGGGCACTTGCTAACAGTTGGACAGAAAAAATTCTGGACATTGAAAAAAACAATGGGGGATACGATGGATTAAAAGATTACATTAGTGGAACTGCAAACCAACGCTATATTTATGATGGTGTACCTGATGAAGGCTTTGCATGGGCAGGGCAAGTGATGGGGTTAATTAAAGATGTCCCTGCAGTTAAAGAACTATTTCATCGAATGATTCATGATGCTGAACTAATTCGTGCAAAATGGGGAAAATAAGTATATGATTCTGTTTAGTTGAATTAGTTAGAAGGTGAAATTATGGAATACCAATATCCAATTGATCATCATTGGAGTACAGAAGAAATTGTGGATGTGATTGCATTTTTTGAAACAATTGAAAAGGCTTATGAACAGGGAATTGACCGCGATGAAGTATTGAAGGCGTATCGCCGCTTTAAAGAGATTGTTCCTAGCAAAGCTGAAGAAAAAACAATTTGTAATGAATTTGAAGAAATGAGTGGTTATTCGTCTTATCGAACGATAAAAAAAATAAAAGATGCAGCCACCGGGGAAAGAATAAAAATGAAATAGGATAAACAGCTCCTGCACCTTTTGTGAAGGAGCTGTTTTTTCTTTTTACTTTCTATTTTGTGAGATTCGATATAGAGCGGCTACCTTCTCAAATACGCCCTCAATTTGTTGAACTAACTGATCGGAACCTAATTCGATTACTTGTTCTCTGTCAATCGTATAACCACATAATAATTCTGCTTTTTTTACGTTTTGCAGGCGGTCAAAAAGCGATCGAAGTTCTTCCTTGGATAATTGATTGTGCCCAATGGTTTCTGGTTTTGTATGATCCACTGACCAAACAAAGTCCTTGGGTGTATCTTTATAAATTTTTGCTAATTTTTTTGAAAATCTTTCAGCAATTAAATCTTTTTGAGGTGCTTCATAAATAACGGCAAACCATATAAATAAATGGGTGTTCCACATGCCGATTTGAAAATGAGGGAGCATTTTATAACCTCGAGGATTACTTGAGAATGCTACCCAAGTATCTTTAGGCGGATTAATAGTCCTTCTGGCATGTTTTGCAACATGAACAAACATTTCATCATCCGTAAGTGAAGAAATGAAAGGGGCGAAGTGATTTCCTAATTCTTCTAATTTGGGTCGAACGGTTTCCTTCAAAGCCTCCATCCGTGTCTCTAAACCATCTATTAAAAAAACATCAAAATCCTCGTTTGTAAATCCTTTAAAAACCATACGTATAAACCTCCAGCTAAACATTTGTTCTTAATTGTAGCATAACAATAAGAGAGACCAATAATTTGATGCTTTCTAGGTAAGAGCACATATTTGTTGCAACATATCTCCCTAACTCATATTATACAGTAAAAAAATAATCTGAAAAATGAGTTAAATCCAGGAAGGGGAGGAGAAACGTGAAACAATTGATGAATACCTCACTTAAAAAAGCAAGCGAAAAGGAAAGAACAGCAGTTTTAAGATTGGAAATGGATTATGAATTAGCTACATTATTCGAAGCGATTGAAGAAAAGAATGAGAAGAAAATGAAAGAATGCAAACAAAAATTAGAAAAAATCCGTCAAGAATTATTACGGTTAAAAGCACTTTGATAAATTTATAATGTTTTTTTATCCAAGGAGAACTAAAGCAGGATGGAAAGAAATAGAATATATTCTGAATTTATAAAACGAACTCCAGTAAAAATGAAGGGGGTTCGTTTATTATTGTCTTTTTTGATGTGGTACGTGTACCTCTTAAAAGTTGATGTGTTCCAACAATTTGATTAAGCTAAAGGTACATTATTTAATTTATGATGCATCATACTACATACATTGAAATCTTGACAGGATTATAGATTTATTTGGAGGAGAGTTATGAACTGGGAACAAATTTATCTTCATGCAAAGGAATGGGTTAATGAGGCAGGTGCTAGAATTAGATTATCTTTTGATAAAACATTAAATATTCAAACGAAGTCAAATGCTAATGATTTGGTAACGAATATGGATAAAGAAATTGAACAATTTTTTATTAGTAAGATCAGAGAGGTTTATCCCGATCATAAAATATTGGGCGAAGAAGGGTTTGGAGATACACTCGAAAGTCTTGATGGTGTGGTTTGGATGATTGATCCAATCGATGGAACGATGAATTTTATTCATCAACAAAGAAATTTTGCTATTTCTCTTGGTATTTATGAGAATGGTATTGGTAAAATTGGACTCATTTACGATGTGGTCCATGACGAACTGTATCATGCCAAAAGGGGAAATGGAGCTTATATAAATGAAAAACCTCTAGTTCCTCTAAAGGATACAACTGTTAAGGAATCCATCATTGCCCTAAATGCAACATGGGTAATGGAAAATCACCGTATTGACCATAATTTAATGATTCCTTTAGTGAGAGATGCACGGGGAACAAGATCATATGGTTCGGCAGCCCTTGAAATGGTGTTTGTTGCAACAGGAAGAGTTGATGCGTACCTCTCGATGCGCTTATCACCCTGGGATGTTGCTGCAGGGGCAGTGATTATAGAAGAACTTGGCGGGTTTGTTACAAATTTAAGGGGAGAAAAACTGAGTTTCCTTGCACAGGATTCATTATTTACTGCAAATCCAGGATTACACCAATTGATCTTGAAGGACTATTTAAAAGAGGGAAGATGGTAAAAAGAAGAAGCCGTGGCAGGCTTCTTCTTTTATAATTCTCCATTTTCACGCATTTTTCTTTTTGTTTTAAATCCCATGCCCATAATTACGATAATTGCAAGGATACAGCCTATAGCACCGATTATGCTTTTTTCGCTAATTGCAACACCAATCCCCATAATACTTGCGGCTGCAAGGATCGCATAAACGAGTAATGACCACTTTACGTTTTTCATTTTTTTACCCCTTTTTCATTGAAAAATACAGTTCAAACGTACAAAGCTTTCTTATATTTTATATTCTACAATAAAATGGTTAGGGGTTTCCACTTTAATTGTGGTATAATGTTTTAGTTGTGAATGGGAAACTACAAATAGACTTATTTTTAGAATATAGGAGTGGAATTTTTTGAATATAAGAAATGATATACGTAATATTGCGATCATTGCCCACGTTGACCACGGGAAAACTACGTTGGTTGATCAATTGTTGAAACAATCTGGAACATTTCGTTCTAACGAGCATGTTGAAGAACGTGCTATGGATTCGAATGACTTAGAAAGAGAGCGTGGAATCACCATCCTCGCGAAGAACACGGCTATTCAATACAAAGATACTCGTATCAATATTTTGGATACTCCAGGACACGCTGACTTTGGCGGAGAAGTGGAACGGATTATGAAAATGGTTGATGGGGTATTGCTTGTAGTTGATGCCTATGAAGGCTGTATGCCACAGACTCGTTTTGTTCTTAAAAAGGCATTAGAGCAGAATTTAACTCCAATTGTTGTTGTTAATAAAATTGACCGTGACTTTGCGAGACCTGCAGAAGTAATTGATGAAGTAATCGATTTATTTATTGAACTTGAAGCAAATGAGGATCAGCTTGAATTCCCAGTTATTTACGCTTCAGCAATTAATGGTACAGCAAGTACTGACCCTGAGAAGCAAGATGAAAATATGCAATCCTTGTATGATGCAATCGTTGAATATATACCTGCTCCAGTTGATAATCGTGAAGAACCATTACAATTCCAAGTTGCCCTTCTTGATTACAACGATTATGTTGGCAGAATCGGAATCGGCCGTGTTTTCCGCGGTACGATGAAGGTGGGTCAACAAGTTGCCCTAATGAAGTTAGATGGTTCAGTGAAGCAATTCCGTGTGACCAAAATTTTCGGTTTCTTTGGATTAAAGCGTCAAGAAATCCAAGAGGCAGTAGCGGGTGATTTAATCGCTGTTTCAGGAATGGAAGATATCAACGTTGGTGAAACAGTTTGTCCTGTTGAACATCAAGAAGCACTACCAATCCTAAGAATTGATGAGCCAACATTACAAATGACATTTGTTGTAAACAACAGTCCATTTGCAGGTAGAGAAGGCAAGTATTTAACTGCAAGGAAGATTGAAGAAAGATTACGTGCTCAATTGCAAACAGATGTAAGTTTACGAGTGGATAACACAGATTCACCAGATGCATGGATCGTTTCTGGCCGTGGTGAACTTCATTTATCAATTCTTATTGAAAACATGCGTCGTGAAGGTTATGAACTTCAAGTTTCAAAACCTGAAGTTATCGTTAAAGAAATTGATGGTGTTCGCTGTGAACCAGTTGAAAGAGTTCAAATTGATGTACCTGAAGAGCATACTGGTTCAGTTATGGAATCAATTGGTGCCCGTAAAGGCGAAATGATAGATATGATTAACAATGGTTCAGGTCAAGTACGCTTAATCTTTAACGTACCAGCACGTGGCTTAATTGGTTACACTACCGAATTCTTAACTATGACTCGTGGTTATGGAATTATAAATCATACCTTTGATAGCTATCAGCCAATGTTACCAGGCCAAGTCGGTGGACGACACCAAGGTGTACTTGTGTCAATGGAATCTGGAAAAGCTTCGACATATGGTATCATGCAAGTGGAAGACCGTGGAACTATTTTTGTTGAACCAGGTACGGAAATATACGAGGGGATGATCGTGGGCGAAAATACTCGTGAAAATGACATCACCGTTAATATTACTAAAATGAAACAGGCAACAAATGTGCGTTCAGCTAACAAAGATCAAACATCAGTGATTAAAAAGCCGCGCATTATGACATTAGAAGAGTCATTAGAATATTTAAATGATGACGAATATTGTGAGGTAACACCGGAATCGATTCGTCTTCGTAAGAAAATTCTTGATAAAAATGAACGTGAAAGAGCTGCTAAAAAGAAAAAATATGCTGAACAGAGTTAAGTAAAAGGAGTGCAAGAAGATGGAAGGATTCTCTCCTAGCCTTAGATTTTTCATTGAACTAACAGATGTAAAAACCGCTGTGTGGTTACAGTATGTATATATTGTTATTTTAGCGGCTATTGTATATAAGTTAGGCTTTGCAAAAAAATTGCCTCTTTTGAAAAACATCGTGATTTATACATGCTTGTTAATTGGATGCTTTGTTATGCTGATTTTTTCATACGCATTGCCTATTGCGGAGGGACTCGCAGGTGCGGCCGTGTTACTGATAATTTATAAAATACGCTTACATCAAACGAAGAAGCATCAGGCTGAAGCGAAATAACGGGGGTTTAGTTAAATGAAATCCGTCCAGGATACATTATATAATTGGCTTACAATTAAGGTTGTATGCGACGCACGGCCTGATGATACAGCAGCTCAAGATACTTTACACCTCTTTGAAGAAATGTTAGCTGATCTTAACCTCTCCAACATAGAGGTAACAACAGATGTTGTCATGTATTATGTTTCCTATCAACAAGGGGATGAGAAGAAAAAAACTCGTTTTCCACGGGAATTGATAGAGGTCATGCTGCAACAGATAAATCAAGAACCAGAAAAGTATGAGAACTATCCAATTGAAGAATAAATAAAAAACCATCATGTTCATTCCACTTTGGAATGTGCATGATGGTTTTTTTAGTAATAATCTACACGAGAACTTCCGTTTTTTTTCACCAGTCGTCTTCCTCCGATTTTGTACGGTATAAACGAAAATTTCCTGTTTCAAATCTGGCATTTGTTTTTTTCGCTATTCTTGTATTACATTCATTACACATATATGTATGGATGGGACGATTACGAAGTCGTTTGGCCACAAACGATTCATCCTCAATTGCTTCAATTTTATCGCAAATTACACATTTAACTCTCATAAGTCACCTCTTTAACTATTTCTAATAACCGATGGTATTCCTCTAGTATATCATGGCAGAAAGTTTGTAAGTAATCAATTGGTTAAATTTGATGAAAGAAAGGGATAGTAGTATTATGAGAATATCTGTTTTTTAAAACAGGGTAAAGGATCTAATTAAAGGGGATGTAGAAAAATGGCAAATCAAGTAGAACCAATGCTAATTAAGCCTTTATATGATGAGCTTCAAAAAGAGAGGTTCGTGACATTGGCAACAGTTGATTATGAAACAGGGGGGCCTAATGTTAGTTCTATTTCCTGGGTGTTTGCAAAGGATGAAAGTACCATCTATTTTGCAGTAGATAATCGCTCTAGAATCCTCGAAAATATTCATAAAAACAATCAAGTGGTTATTAATTTGATTGCGAATGAATCTACATATGCTATTCACGGGGACGCTCAGGTAAAAGAGGAAAGACTTCAGGATGTGCCACTAAAACTTGCTCTAATCCAGGTAAAAATTACTGCGGTAAGGGATGTTATGTTTTATGGTTCTAAAATAGTCACAGAGGTTCAATATGACAAAACCTATGATAAAAATGCTGCCCAAAAGTTAGATAATCAAGTTATGGATGCAATAAGAAAAGCTTAGGAATTAACCCTAAGCTTTTCTTTTATTTTTAGGCTGTCGCTTTATTTATAGTGGTTTGATTGGTCCTCTTGTTCTTTTTCCAGCTCCTTTTGGTCGTTTGATTTTAGCTTTTTATCTGGTTTTTCAGGAGCATTTTTAGGGCTTGGGGTAAGTATATCTCCAGGTACCTCTGGCATTAATCGACCGGCTACATCTGCAAGTTCCTCCATAATTCCTTGAATTGGCCTGCCTTTATTAATATCCTCTTGAATTTCTCTTAAACGCTGCGTTGTATCCGCATCAGCTACAACTACTGACTTAGCACCATAAGGATCCTTTTTTAAACTTTCAGCCACGGAATACTTAATGGACCCTACTTGTGAGCGGTCAATTTTTGCGTTCACATCAATACCGACAATCGCATATCTTCCTATTACCACAGCAGTTGCATCTTTAACATTTGGAATACTTGTTGCAAGTTTTACCAATCGTTTAGAGATCTCTTGCCCTGTTTTTCGATCAACATTTTCAATATAGCTGTTTTTTACTTTAACGGATGAATCGTTTACATTGTTTGAGAGCTCCTTATTTGTACTACAGCCGGCTAAGATTAGCAAGAACGCAGTTATGATTAAGGTCTTCTTCATTCCTATTCCACCTCCGCAATGCTTTATAAATAATTGAGATAAAGTCATAATCACCTATCTGAATTGAATGTCTCACTAACATTTATTGTGCGGAAATCCTTCTATCTTTATTCCAATAAACATATATTTTACCAAAGTCCAATCTAGCAGAAGGGTTGTTTGCAAGTTGCAATCCAAACAACAAGTAAAGCAGGAGGCGTTGCTTTGAGTAAGATATACGTGTTAGATACGAATGTCTTGTTGCAAGACCCGTATTCACTCTTCTCCTTTGAAGATAATGAGGTTGTAATTCCTGCAGTGGTTCTTGAAGAAGTGGACTCAAAGAAAAGGTACATGGATGAAGTAGGGAGAAATGCAAGACAAGTATCAAGGTTAATTGATGGATTTAGGGCTTCAGGAAAACTCCATGAAAAGATTCCTCTTGAAAACGGAGGGACCATCCGAATTGAGTTGAATCATCGTACCTTCCATGAACTTCAGGATATATTTGTTGAAAAAACAAATGATAATCGAATTTTGGCTGTTGCGAAAAATTTATTTTTAGAAGAACAAACCAAAGAAAATGGAAAGCCAGTTATTTTAGTAAGTAAGGATGCTCTTGTCAGGGTCAAAGCAGATGCAATTGGATTAGATGCCGAAGATTTTTTAAATGATCGAGTAGTTGAAATCGATCATATCTACACAGGCTTTTTTGAAGTGTTGATTCCCATCGAATTATTGGGTCGTTTTTATGAAAAAGGTGAACTGAATCTCTCTGAGATAGCAAATCACCCATTTTATCCGAATCAATTTTTAGTAATGAAAGATGCATTGGGCAGTTCTGCATCTGCCATAGGAATGGTCGATAAAACAAGTAAGAAAGTAAAAAAATTAGCATTAAACCAAGAGCATGTTTGGGGTATCCATTCTAGGAATGTTCAGCAGACGATGGCAATTGAATTGTTATTACGAAAAGACATTCATTTAGTTACATTAACTGGGAAAGCAGGAACAGGGAAAACGCTGTTAGCACTTGCTTCTGGTTTGATGCAAACGGAAGATTTCCGGGAATATAAAAAACTTTTAGTGGCAAGGCCGATTGTCCCCGTTGGGAAGGACTTAGGATTTTTACCCGGAGAAAAACAAGAGAAGCTTAGACCATGGATGCAGCCCATTTTTGATAATCTCGAATTTCTATTCAACACTAAAAAGCCAGGTGAACTTGATGCTATTTTAGCGGGACTGGGATCAATTGAAGTGGAGGCATTAACGTATATTCGCGGCAGAAGTTTACCGAAGCAATTCATCATCATAGATGAAGCACAAAATTTAACGAAACATGAAGTGAAAACGATCCTGACACGTGTTGGAGAGGGAAGTAAAATTGTGTTAATGGGAGACCCTGAACAGATTGATCATCCTTATCTAGATGCATATAACAACGGATTAACTTACGTTGTTGAAAAATTTAAGGATCAGTCTATTTCAGGACATGTTAAATTAATGAAAGGGGAAAGGTCGGGATTAGCTTTATTGGCTGCAGATTTACTCTAATATTAAAAAGTAAAACGGGCGCCAAAGGCACCCGTCTTATTTTATGGTAATACGTGTAACATTTTTAATCGGAGTTTGTTGATTGGAGCCATCGCCAAAATAAACATGAATTGGCCCGTCTACTGTAAGTGGCTTGCCATTATCGGAAAATTTTAAGATAAAATCATTTGCCGTTTCAAGAGGGTATTCATATTCACTGTCAATACAGTGAATAACTAAAGTATGTGCATCACTAGCAGGTTCTGAATTTTGTAGAAAGGGTTTTAATGGTATACCGAAAGTTCCGGTCAATACCTTTTCTTTTTCAAATTTCTTTTCAGTCTTCAGTGTAGGCGGGTAAATCGCACCCTCGGTAATTTCCCGGTCCCAATGTTTGGATACTGCTTTTGTATACTCTTCCAATGATTTAGAATTCTCTAGCTTTGTTGTAAAATAGGTGGTTAAATCAACTCGTCGGTCATCAAAAATCCACACACTTGGATCAAGTGTGATTGTATACTTCACGTTTCCTGAAATGATAATAATATTTTCCATAGTGTATTCCCCCTAAACCTTTGCATAATTAGTATAACTTTTTTTTGCAAGATGGCATAGTAGGACAATCGGGTTTCGCGAAAAGATAAATCATCTTATGAAGAACATTTGTCTCAACTTGCTGCTTTATTTAATCTACTTCATTGTTCTTGCAATTTTCCGTTGTAAACGGTAAAATTTATAGATAAGTTGTATTATCGCTCTGAAATGGGGGGATTTATGTTGGCCTCTGAAATGATCGTGAATCACCAAGAAAAAGCATTTGCCTTATTACAGGCTGACGCTGAAAAAATATTAAGGCTAATCAAAGTGCAAATGGACAATCTCACAATGCCTCAATGCCCTCTTTATGAAGAGGTACTAGACACACAAATGTTTGGCCTTTCAAGAGAGATAGATTTTGCTGTTCGATTAGGTTTAATAGATAGTAAAGATGGTAAAGCAATCCTCGATACATTAGAAAAAGAACTATCAGTGCTTCATGATGCATCGTTAAGGAAATAGTTGCATAGGAACTCAAACAATTACTGTTCATTGTTTGGGTTTTTTTGTTATTTAAGACAGGTGATTTCAATTATTTTTGAGACTATTCCAATATTAATTTGTTGTAACAAATTAGCTTTTCCTCAAGAAATAATGTTTATTTTCTATTATAATAGAATGATATAAATCAATATTGAAAATGAGGACCATTTAATGCTAAAAAAAATATTGAAATCATATGATTATACTTTAATTATTGCTACTGTTCTTTTGTGCACCTTTGGACTTGTTATGATTTACAGTGCAAGTATGGCTTCCGCCGTACAAAGATACGAAGTTCCAAGTGATTATTTTTATCAAAAGCAAAAAATTTGGCTGTTGATTTTTACACTAATTTTTCTTTTTACAGCAATTATGCCATATAAGATAATGCAGTTTACAAAAGGGTTTCAGGTTCCCATGGTTATAGGGTCTATCGTTATCCTCTTAGGACTAATTCCTTTTGGAGTAATTGTTGGCGGCGCCCAAAGTTGGTATCAAATCGGCACATTTCGCCTGCAGCCATCTGAATTTGTCAAACTTGCGGTGATCATTTATTTAGCAGCAGTATACGCGAAAAAGCAAGCCTATATAAATCAACTGAATAAAGGTGTACTTCCGCCGTTAATTTATTTATTTATCATATGCGGGATTATTATTTTACAGCCTGATTATGGAACAGCTTTTATTATTGCATCAATTGCTGCTATGATAACTTTTTGCTCAGGGCTGAACCCTAAAAGTATCTTAAAATTACTAATCATTGCACTTATAGTTTTGGTACCAATTGGTTTAGTTGCAAAAGATAAGATATTTTCTGAAAAGCGAACTGACCGTTTTGCTATTTTAGACAATCCTTTTGCTGAAGATGTTGTAAATAATGCAGGTTTTCATTTAGCAAACTCATACATTGCGATTGGCTCTGGTGGTGTTAATGGATTAGGTTTGGGAAAGAGTATTCAAAAGCTTGGCTATTTACCGGAATCACATACTGACTTCATTATGGCTGTTATTGCGGAAGAGTTGGGGATATGGGGTGTTGGTTTCGTAATTATACTCCTTTTCTATATTGTTTTAAGAGGGATATATGTAGGATTACAGTGTAAAGATCCTTTCGGAAGCCTCCTTGCGATAGGTATTTCAAGTATGATTGGAATCCAGACATTTGTAAATCTAGCAGGAGTATCTGGTATAATACCATTAACAGGAGTCACTCTGCCATATGTAAGCTATGGCGGGTCCTCGCTTTTAGTACTTGGAGCGGCGACCGGAATCCTTGTAAATGTTTCTATGTTCAATAAATATGAAAAGAAATATAAAAATAACCAGGAACAGATAGATAAACGTGTTAAACAAAAAGATGGTAAGGTTTTTTATATTTAATTAAAACGCGAAGGACATTTATGCTCTTCGCGTTTTTAAAAATACATAGAATAGAAGGTGCTTTTTGTGACTAGACAAATTAATAAAGTATTGGTAGCCAACCGAGGGGAAATTGCCATAAGGGTTTTTCGTGCCTGTACAGAACTGAATATTCGAACTGTTGCGATTTATTCGAAAGAGGATTCCGGAGCTTACCATCGTTACAAAGCTGATGAGGCTTATCTCATAGGGGAAGGAAAAAAACCAATTGATGCCTATTTAGACATTGACGGCATCATTGCAATCGCCAAAAAAAGCGGTGCTAATGCCATTCATCCAGGGTATGGTTTTTTGTCTGAAAATATTCATTTTGCTAAGCGTTGTGAAGAAGAAGGAATTATTTTTATTGGACCTCACGTAACACAATTAGATATGTTCGGTGATAAGGTCAAAGCAAGGCATCAGGCAGAGCTTGCCGGAATACCAGTCATTCCAGGGAGCCCAGGTCCGGTTAAAGAGGTAAATGATGTAGAAGACTTTGTGGAAGAACACAAGCTGCCAATTATCATAAAGGCCTCTCTTGGCGGAGGCGGCCGCGGGATGAGAATTGTAAAACAAGTTGATGAAATCCGTGAAGCATTTGAAAGGGCAAAGTCAGAAGCAAAAGCCGCTTTTGGAAATGACGAAGTATATCTTGAAAAATTAATTGAAAATCCAAAGCATATTGAAGTTCAAATTATTGGTGATAAGAAGGGGAATATAGTTCACCTCTTTGACCGCGATTGTTCCGTCCAAAGGCGCCATCAAAAGGTTGTAGAGGTTGCTCCAAGCGTATCTATATCTGATGAGTTACGAAAAAGAATATGCGACGCTGCTGTAAAATTGATGAAAAATATAAATTACTTGAACGCAGGTACTGTAGAGTTTCTTGTTTCTGGAAATGATTTTTACTTTATTGAAGTAAATCCACGAGTTCAAGTAGAACACACAGTCACTGAGATGGTAACGGGTGTCGATATCGTCCAAACGCAAATATTGATTGCGGAGGGTCATGAAATACATGGTCCGATAGTGGGTATACCATTACAAGAAAAAATTCAAGTTAACGGATTTGCGATTCAGTCAAGGGTAACAACGGAAGACCCGCTAAATAACTTTATGCCTGATACAGGAAAAATTATGGCCTATCGTTCAGGTGGAGGTTTTGGAGTACGTCTGGATGCAGGAAATGGCTTTCAAGGTGCTGTTATTACACCCTATTATGACTCATTATTAGTAAAACTATCAACTTGGGCATTGACCTTCGAGCAAGCAGCCTCAAAAATGGTTCGAAATTTACAGGAATTCAGGATTAGAGGGATAAAAACAAATATCCCGTTCTTAGAAAATGTCGTGAAGCATGAAAAGTTTAGGAATGGCGAATATGATACTTCATTTATTGATACGACGCCGGAATTGTTTATTTTCCCGCTTCGTAAAGACCGTGGGACAAAAATGTTATCGTACATTGGTACAGTAACCGTAAATGGGTTCCCAGGTATTGAAAAAAAGAAAAGACCAGTATTTTCTAAACCGAGAATACCTAATTTACCATATGATTTGCCGTATCAATCTGGGACTAAACAAATCCTTGATAAGTTCGGTGCAGAAGGTCTTGTCGAGTGGGTAAAGAATCAACCACATGTATTATTAACGGATACTACTTTTCGTGATGCACATCAGTCGTTATTAGCTACCCGTTTGCGGACGACCGATATTCTACATATCGCTGAGCCCTCTGCAAAACTTTTGCCAGACTTATTTTCATTTGAAATGTGGGGCGGAGCAACTTTTGATGTGGCATACCGCTTTTTAAAAGAAGATCCATGGGACCGATTAGTATCACTTCGTAAGAAAATTCCAAATGTATTATTCCAAATGTTAATCCGTGGAGCGAACGCAGTAGGATATAAAAATTATCCTGATAATCTGATCCGTGAATTTGTGGATCAATCCGCTTCAGGTGGAATTGATGTTTTTCGAATTTTTGATAGTTTAAACTGGGTAAAGGGAATGGAAGTTGCGATCGATGCGGTTCGTCAAACTGGTAAAATTGCTGAAGCATCAATTTGTTATACAGGCGACATTTTAGATCAGACAAGGACGAAATACAATCTTCAGTATTACAAACACTTGGCAAAAGAGTTGGAACTTCAAGGGGCACATATACTAGGAATTAAAGATATGGCTGGATTATTAAAGCCTGAGGCAGCGTACAGACTTATTTCTGAGCTAAAGGAAACTGTTAATATTCCTATCCATCTTCATACCCATGATACGAGCGGAAATGGTCTTTATACGTATGCAAGGGCAATAGATGGAGGAGTAGATATTGTTGACACGGCTTTAGGAGCAATGGCAGGCTTAACATCCCAGCCTAGTGCTAATTCATTATTTTATGCACTTGAGGGGACGCCGAGGAAACCACAAGTAAATATTGATGCATTGGAGAAGTTGTCTTATTATTGGGAAGATGTACGCAAGTATTATCAAGATTTTGAAAGTGGAATGATTTCCCCTCATACTGAAATTTATCAACATGAGATGCCAGGAGGTCAATATAGCAACCTCCAGCAACAAGCGAGAGCGGTTAGTCTCGGTGACCGTTGGGATGAAGTAAAAGAAATGTATGCACGCGTAAATCAGATGTTTGGGGATATTGTCAAGGTAACCCCTTCATCAAAGGTCGTTGGCGATATGGCATTATTTATGGTTCAAAATGATTTAACTGAGGCAGACGTGCTATTAAAGGGAGATACGTTGGATTTCCCGGACTCAGTTGTTGAACTATTTGAAGGATCGCTTGGCATGCCATACGGTGGTTTTCCAGAAGGCTTGCAGCAAGTAATCTTAAAAGGAAAAAAACCATTGGAAGTTCGCCCGGGTGAATTGCTTGATTCTGTGGACTTAGAGAAAATAAAGGAAAAATTATTTAAAGAACTTGGCAGACAAGTGACTGATTTTGAGATTATTTCTTATGCTTTATATCCTAAGGTATTTATGGAGTACATGAAAATAGATGAACAATATGGCAATATCTCAGTCCTTGATACACCAACATTCCTATATGGAATGCGACTGGGTGAAGAAATTGAAGTTGAAATTGAAACAGGGAAAACACTAATTGTTAAACTCGTCTCTATCGGTCATCCTCAAGCTGACGGTACGAGAGTAGTTTATTTTGAATTAAATGGTCAGCCGCGGGAAGTATCCATCAAGGATGAGAGTATTAAATCTACGGTAGTGTCTAGGTTAAAGGCTGATCCAAAAAATGAAAATCAATTAGCTGCGACGATGCCGGGAACCGTGATTAAGGTGCTCGTTGAAAAAGGTGAAAAAGTGGAACGCGGTGACCATTTAATGATTACCGAAGCCATGAAAATGGAAACAACCGTTCAAGCGCCATTTTCAGGGATTGTGAAGGATATTTATGTATCAAGCGGGGATGCAATATTAACAGGTGATCTTTTACTTGAGTTAACGAAAAACTAAAAAAGTTGCTAGGGATACCTTGTCCCTAGCAACTTTTTTATTGATAATTTTTCTTAGATCTAGAATATAACAAAAGGAAATAACTCAAAACCCCAAATAAGCAGGTAATAAAGAATGCATGCAAAAGAGCGATATACAGATTTAAACTAGTAAAAATGATTAAAGCACCTGCAATCACTTGTAAGGAAACCAGGATGAAAGAAATTATCCATCCCCAATAAAGAACTCTTTGCTCTTTATAATGGCGGACCGTCATTATAAGGATATAAGTAATCCAGATAAAAATTAGAGCAGCAGCTGCCCGGTGCCCCATTTGCACCCATTCGTACAAGTTAGAGGGTAAAGCTGGGGCGTCATTTAAACATAATGGCCAGTCCCGACAAACAAGACTAGACTTCGTATGACGTACTAGTGCACCAGTGTAAATAACCAGATAACTATAAATGGAAACACCGACAATATGAAACCCCATTCGCTTATCAATATAAAGTTTTTCTGCATCAAATTTCTTATCAATTTCAAAAATTAAAAGTGTTAACAATAACACCGATGAAAAGGAGATAAGAGAAATACCGAAATGTAAGGCTAGGACAAAACTTGATTGTCCCCATTTTACTGCAGCTGCTCCGATTAATGCTTGTAAAAGTAAAAAGAAAAAGGACAGGAATGAAAGAAATTTTGTTTCTCTTATATGCCCTATCGCCTTCCATGACCAAACCGATAGAATGAGAACCATAATTCCACCTACTCCGGAAACAAGCCTGTGGGCAAGTTCAATAGCTAATTCTGGCGTTATTGCCAACGGAAGGAATTTGCCATGACATAGTGGCCAAGATCTTCCGCATCCCATTCCAGAACCGGTCTTTGTCACTAATGCACCGCCAATTAGTATAAAAATCATTACGATGGTAGTGGCAACCGCTAACCACTTCAAAGATCGTCGCAAAAAAGTCACCTCTTAAATAGTTCAATAATTTGTCATTGGATAAACCTGACAGTATAATAAATGGAAAAGACGAGATTATTAAATTCCCTATTAATAATACCGAATAATGTCGAAAATGAACAGAAATTAAATATGGATTATTAAATAACTTTTATAAATAAAAAAGGTCCTGAATAATAAATAATTAACACTATTATTATAGTGGAAATAGTTGTAACTTTGCTTTTAGTCTTTTAGTAATAGATATGGTTATATTGTATAGAAGGTTTCTGTTTTTAAAATAAGGGGTTTTAACCGTAAAATTCATACTTCAGTCATTAAATAATGAATCCTGTCACAATTTTGTATAAAATTATTCAAAAAAAGTTCACAAAAATATCGGAAAGTGTGATTTAATATACAGAGAAAGTGTTTTGAAAATCACTATTCTTTTTTGATAATTATTATTCAAGTCGAAAAAAATTTATTGATTTTTTCTGCTGAGCATTCCTTTTTATTACAAATGAGGGCATAAATAATGAAGTATCAATATTACATACTTAAATGATGAAAGTTTTCTTATTTAGGTTTAGGAGGAGAAACAAATGTCTAACTCTAAGGCTTACGGAGATGCTGCTATTGATAATGGCGCTGCGGGCCTGAATACCGACTTACAAACCTCAGCTTGGAAAGACCTTATGGCCCTTATAAAAATAGGAATTGTAAATTCCAACCTTATTACTACTTTTACAGGGTTATGGTTAGCACTACATTTTACAGGGCAAAGCTTTCTAAATAATTTAGATATTGTCTTTTTTACAGTAGTTGGTTCTTCGTTAATCATCGCTGGGTCCTGTGCAATCAATAATTATGTTGATCGCGACATTGACCATTTAATGGAAAGAACGAAAGCGCGACCAACTGTAACAGGGAAAATAGGGCCGGTAAAAGTTCTATCATTAGGTATTTTACTCATTGGACTGGGAACACTGTCTTTATTCTTTACTACGATGACTGCAACAGTAATTGGACTGCTTGGAGTTTTTAGCTATGTTTTCCTCTATACCCTGTGGTCGAAGAGGCAATTGGTTTCCAATACCATTATCGGGAGCATTTCAGGGGCCGTACCTCCGCTTATTGGGTGGGCAGCTGTTGATGCAAATCTTGATATTATGGCATGGTCATTGTTTGTATTAATGTTTGTTTGGCAGCCACCGCATTTTTATGCATTGGCGATGAGAAGAGTTAAAGAATATAAAGCTGCTGGTATCCCAATGCTACCGGTAGTGAAGGGTTTTAAAACCACCAAAATTCACATCGTACTATGGGTTGCTGCACTTCAACCGATTCCGTTTTTTCTAACCAAGTTAGGAATCCCATTTCTAGTACTTGCCATCCTATTAAATATCGGGTGGCTGGCATTAGGGATTTATGGATATAGAATCAAAGATGACATAAAGTGGGCAAAACTAATGTTTGTTTACTCTTTGCAATACTTAACTATTATTTTTGTAGCAATGGTTATCGTTACATTGATTTAGTTTTGCAATTGATTGTTTCTGGATGAAATTGAAGGAAACAGTCATCCTACATACTTCTTTGATCCACCAAATGTTTTAAGAATTTATTAGTGAAAGAGGGGTTTGATTAAGCTATGAAAAGGCTTGCAAAATGGCGTTTATTTTCGTTATTTTCGATTTTAGCGCTTGTACTCTCCGGATGTGGCGAACCGTACCTTTCCACGTTAAAGCCTGCCGGTGAAGTTGCGAAAACGCAATATGATTTAATGAAGTTAAGTACTTTAATCATGGTTGGGGTTATTATTGTTGTTGCGATCATTTTCATTTTGATCTTGGTTCGTTTTAAACGAAAGGATGACAGAATCCCAAAACAAGTAGAAGGAAGTCACAAATTAGAAATTATTTGGACTGTTGTGCCAATTCTTTTACTATTGATTCTTGCCGTTCCGACTGTAGCTGCAACCTTTAAACTTGCAGATGTATCACCAATGGACAAGAAAAATACAAAAGCGCTTGTTATTAATGTGCGTTCTCATTTATACTGGTGGGATTTCGAATATCCTGGACAGAAGATTGTAACAAGTCAGGATTTAGTTGTACCTACGAATGAAAAAGTGTATTTTAATTTAAAGTCAACTGATGTTAAACATTCATTTTGGATTCCTGCTGTTGGAGGAAAACTTGATACCAATACTGACAATATCAACAAATTCTGGTTAGAGTTTGATGATAAACAAGCAAACGAGGCAGGAAACCTCTTTTATGGGAAATGTGCAGAACTTTGTGGACCATCCCATGCATTAATGGACTTTAAAGTGAAAGCAATCAGCAGGGACAAATTTGATGCTTGGGTTACTTCGATGCAGAATGTAAAAGAACCAGCTAAAGCACAAGGCACTGTTGCTGCACAGGGACAAGAAATTTTTAATCAAAGCTGTATCGGCTGTCACGCCGTAACACCATCAAATAAAGTGCCTGAGACTGCACGTCTTGCACCGAATTTATCAGATTTTGGTAATCGCTCTCGTGTAGCAGGTGTTTTGGATCATAATAAAAAAGAGTTGAAAAATTGGATCCGTAACCCGGAAACATATAAGCCTGGTAACATGATGACAGGTAAATACCCTGAAATGTCTGAAGACCAGCTTGATGCGTTAGCTGAATATTTAATGAGCTTAAAGGTTCAGCAATAAAAGGGGAATTGGTTGAAAGGGAGGTAAAATTGTGAGTACCTATGCTCAAAAAAAGGGATTTGGCGCAACTTTATGGGACTTTTTAACAACAGTTGACCATAAAAAAATCGCGATCCTATATCTCATTGCAGGTGGATTTTTCTTCTTAGTGGGCGGACTTGAGGCAATATTTATCCGTATCCAACTTGCAGTGCCGAATAATGACTTTGTTAGTGCCGGATTATTTAATGAAATTATAACAATGCATGGAACAACAATGATTTTCCTTGCTGCAATGCCACTTGTATTTGCATTTATGAATGCAGTAATGCCATTACAAATTGGGGCACGCGACGTTGCGTTTCCATTTGTAAATGCACTAGGTTTTTGGTTATTCTTCTTCGGGGGAATATTTCTAAACCTATCATGGTTCTTAGGTGGTGCTCCTGATGCAGGTTGGACATCTTACGCGTCGCTTGCACTTCACTCAAAAGGTCATGGTGTAGACTTTTATATCTTAGGTTTACAGATCTCTGGTATAGGAACCTTAATTGGTGGTATTAACTTCCTTGTTACCATAATTAACATGCGTGCTCCTGGTATGACATATATGAGAATGCCTTTGTTTACTTGGACTACATTTGTTACTTCAGCACTGATTTTGTTCGCATTTCCTCCATTAACAGTTGGTTTAGTTCTAATGATGTTCGACCGATTGTTTGGTGCGAATTTCTTTGATGTTACTTTAGGTGGTAATACAGTTATTTGGGAACATCTTTTCTGGATTTTTGGTCACCCAGAAGTATATATTTTAATACTTCCGGCATTCGGGATTTTTTCGGAGATCTTTCCAATTTTCTCGAGAAAACGTTTATTTGGTTACTCTTCCATGGTTTTTGCAACTGTATTAATTGGTTTCTTAGGCTTCATGGTATGGGCCCACCATATGTTTACAACTGGTTTAGGACCTGTTGCTAATGCAATTTTCGCAGTAGCTACTATGGCAATTGGTGTACCGACAGGAATTAAAATATTTAACTGGCTGTTAACAATGTGGGGAGGAAGTGTGAAATTTACTACTCCTATGCATTGGGCAATGGCGTTTATTCCATCATTTCTTGCTGGTGGGGTAACAGGTGTAATGCTTGCTTCCGCAGCAGCAGACTATCAATACCATGATACTTATTTCGTTGTTGCGCACTTCCATTACGTTATTGTAGGTGGTGTAGTATTTGCAGTCTTTGCAGGTACACATCTTTATTGGCCAAAAATGTTTGGAACAATGTTGAATGAAACTTTAGGTAAAATTACTTTCTGGTTGTTCTTTATCGGGTTCCATTTAACATTCTTTATTCAACATTTCTTAGGTTTATGGGGAATGCCGCGACGCGTATTCACATACCTTCCTGGTCAAGGATTTGACAGTGCAAACATGGTTAGTTCTATAGGAGCTGCGTTTATGGGCTTGGGTGTTATAGTAATGTTATATAACATCATTATTACTTCTGTGAAAAATGTTAAAGTTGGAAATGATCCATGGGGAGATGGAAGAACACTAGAATGGGCAATCCCTTCACCACCACCGTTCTATAACTTTAAGCAACTTCCACTTGTTCGTGGGTTGGATGCGTACTGGTTAGAAAAAATGGATGGTAAAAAAGGAATGACTCCAGCTGAGCCGCTTGGTGACATTCATATGCCAAATTCATCTTTCTTACCATTTATGATGGCTTTAGGATTATTCATTGCCGCCTTTGGTGCAATGTACCATGTCAATGATAAAGCTTGGGCTTTACCAGTAATGATCATTGGTTTATTGGTAACTTTTGGCTCCATGTTCTTACGTTCAGTAAAAGATGATCATGGATTCCATATTCACAAAGAAGACTTAATGGATGACGAAGATAAGGGGGTTAAGGCATAATGCACGCTGATGAAAAATTTACTTATGAGACATGGCCTGCTGCGCCGGAAAAATCAACCCTTGAATCGAAAAATAAATTTTTAGGTTTTTGGTTTTTCCTAGGGGGAGAGACAGTTCTTTTTGCTTCCCTCTTTGCCACTTACCTTGCATTAAAGGATAAAGTTCCAAGTTCAAGTCATCCTTTAGCAAAGGATTTATTTGAATTACCGTTAACATTTGTTGCGACAATGCTGCTCTTAACCAGCTCATTAACAAGTGTGTACGCCATGTATCATATGAAGAACTTTGCCTTCAAAAAAATGATGGTATGGCTTGGTCTTACAGCTCTTTTAGGTGCAGGGTTCTTAGGACTTGAAGTTTATGAGTTTACCCATTATGTTCATGAAGGTCACACCTTTACAAGCAGTGCTTTCGGATCTGCCTTCTATACATTAGTTGGTTTCCACGGGGGCCACGTTGCTTTTGGTTTACTTTGGTGTTTAACATTAATGTTTAGAAATTCTAAACGTGGCTTAGACCTTTACAACGCGCCAAAATTCTATGTGTTTAGTTTATACTGGCATTTTATCGATGTTGTTTGGGTATTTATCTTTACAGTAGTATATTTAATGGGAATGGTGGGATAAACTGATGGCTAATCAACAATTAAATTCAGGTAACCCAAGAGTAGACATTGAATATCGTCGCAGGAAAAATGCAGAAGAAATGAGATATCAATTAGTTTCTTTTGCCTTAATGATTTTCTTAACATTAATTGCTTTTGCAGCTGTATATATTAAAGGGTTTACCTCATGGTTTACTGTACCGTTTATTATTCTATTAGCAGTTGTTCAAGTTATTTTCCAACTATATTATTTCATGCATATGAGCCATAAAGGGCATGAAGCTCCATCACTCTTTTTATACTCAGGTGTGTTGGTTGGAGCTATAACTATACTTGCCTTTACCACAATTATTTGGTGGTAATATGTTAAAAAAAAGAAAATCGGCTAAGGCCGATTTTCTTTTTTAAGAGCAAAATTATGGCATGCTATATTTCTTTGCTTATCGTTTTGACCAAGGGTATAATATAATCAATAATTCTTTTAAATCAAAAAGAGGTGATTTGGGTGCTTAGTCTAGATATATTTGGTTTTAAAGCACTTTGGAGCCCGTACTTTTTATTAATTTTACTTCTATTTACTGCAGGTTATTTTGTCCTTACAACAAAATATAGAAACTGGTTTCCAGATAGTATGCCGTTAACGAAAACACAAGGTTCTTTGTTTCTAGTATCAATCATCCTGCTTTATGCCATTAAGGGATCACCTATTGATTTATTAGCACACCTTATGTTTTGGGTCCATATGATTCAAATGGCTGCTCTGGTATTAGTGGTACCACCTATTTTAATCATAAGCATACCAAACTGGGTTTGGAGAAAATTATTCAGTATCAGGGCTATCGACTCCGTCTTTAAGGTATTAACAAAGCCACTTATTGCACTGATTGTTTTTAATGGATTATTTTCTTTTTATCATGTTCCAATTATTTTTGATCACGTTATGCAAAATGGCTGGTTACATGCTAGCTATTCCATCCTTTTATTTTTTGTAGCAATCTTTATGTGGTGGCCATTACTTAACCGTCTTCCTGAACAACAGACATTAAGTGGTCTGAAAAAGGTTGGTTATATTTTTGCTGATGGAATTCTGCTAACACCTGCTTGTGCTTTAATAATTTTTGCAGATACACCAATGTATGCGACCTATTCTGATCCTCAAGTTTGGGGACAAGTAATGAGTCTTTGTGTCGGTTCGGCGAACTTTGATAACTTGAATTTAAGTGGTCCACAACTTTTTAGTTCAATGTCCTTAATTCATGATCAACAGCTTGGCGGCGTATTAATGAAAATTATTCAAGAAATCATCTATGGAGTCATCCTTGGACATGTTTTCTATGAATGGTATCGAAAAGATCAATCGGATACTGAACAAGAAATGAAGCCACAGCTAAATCCTTTGCTCATAAAATAATCTCCCATACTCTTTGGGAGATTTTTTTACTAATTAGAGGATATTTCATGTTTATCCGTTGAATTGTTAGTGTAGTTGAACTACTATTATTGTAGAATAAAAGAAAAGAGAGGACATGGAATGAATTCCTTACCGATTTTACCTACGATCAGTACTTCATTTATTGTATTAAGTGCTATTACCGTTGCCATTGGATGGTGGCAAATAGCGCAAAAGAAGATTGAATCTCACAAAAAAACAATGTTTTTGGCTGCTATTTTTGCTGTAATCTTTTTTATCATTTATGCTTCCCGGACAATCTTTATTGGGAACACGTCGTTTGGTGGCCCAGAAAATATTAAAATTTATTACACCATATTTTTAATCTTTCATATAACACTTGCCACAATTGGAGCTGGGTTCGGTATTGCCTCAATCTTGACCGGATACAAAAACAAGCTTTCTATCCATCGCAAACTCGGCCCAATTACTAGTCTCATTTGGTTTTTCACTGCGATTACAGGAGTTGCTGTTTACCTACTGCTTTATGTATTTTATCAAGGCGGTGAGACAACTTCGATGATTAAAGCAATTCTAGGACTGTAAAATAAAAAGACGCATGAGTCCATGCGTCTTTTTTGCTCTTATAGAGCGAATTTACTTACTTCAGCCTTGACGGCTTCAAGAATCTTTTTACACTGATTCACAAGTGAGGTAGGGAAGTTTTCTCCTTCACCATATTCAACACCATGTGGATAATAGTGTTTACCTAAAAGCGGTGTCATTAATTGAATGGTTGCTCTATCTGCACCAATGTCACCTTCTACCGCATGGCCGCGGACACGCAGGTAAAATACCCCTTCTTTTAACTCAAACTTGCGGTCATATGTAACACGTTCGTAGTCCCATTGCCCCTCGCGAACTAAACCGTGATCTAACATAACTTCATCTAAACGGTTTAAGTCAGCCTTTAACTTCTCAATCTCAGTATTCTCGAATTTCATAAATAATCCCTCCTAAAAACAATACCATTACCCCAAAGTTTCTTTTATCAGTAAAGCAATTATTATTCAATTTTAATAATAGTTGAAAATCAATCAACTTGCAATGAATAGATTCAGGCGAATAAAACATTATTGGTTGGAAAACCTAGTATAAAGATAAGAGGAAATAATTATACCATGGGGGTAAGAAAATGGAAAATATCAGGGATATTATGACTAGCGAAGTTGAAGGTTGTACATTATTGGATAATGTATATGAAGTGGCCTTAAAAATGAAAGAGTTAAATGTAGGTGCTATTCCAATTCTCGACCAGGATAAGCTTGTGGGTATGATAACAGACCGTGATATTGTCGTAAGAGGCGTTGCAGAAAAACATCCTGGTTCTACCAAGGTAGAAGATATTATGAGTAACCAACTGATTACCATTACACCTGATTCTACAAGCAAGGAAGCGGCAAAATTAATGGCTGAACATCAAATACGCCGATTGCCTGTGGTAGAAGGAGATAAATTAGTTGGAATTGTTTCATTAGGTGATTTCGCCATCCGAGAATTAACTGATGATCAAGCAAAAGTGGCCTTAACCGAAATATCTGAACAAAACTTTAATAGTGCACAACACTAGGAATTATTATATAAAAAAAATAGTGTGATTATAATTAAACAGGTACTCAGTGTACCTGTTTTCTTTTAATCAGTTCATTTTACTGATATTTATGATAATCACTATTATTATTCAAGTCATAGATGATATAATAATTTTATCTATACATATAATGATAGAAAAAGTTCCAGAGAGGGTGAATGCCTCTGCGTATACTGTCAAAAATTTTAATCCTTTCAGCGGTTTTTTTAACCATTGGTTTTTATGTTAGTATAAACGAAAATAATGAAGATGCTATTTTAATTAAAGAAAATAATACATCAGAAATAAAAGAACAAAACATAACTCAAAACCCAGTAAATAATCCCAGTAAAAAAATTGTCTCAGAAAAACCAAATGAAGGTTTGGCTTTATTAATTGGAAAAAATGAAGAGGATTTAGAAAAGGAACTTGGTAGACCTTTACGGATTGATGAGTCTATGTATGGCTATCAGTGGTATATTTATAATCCAAATCCTAAAGGTTATTTACAAGTGGGTGTAGAAAATAACCGTATTGTTACGATTTTTGCCATTGGTCAGAATTTAGATGTAGCACCATTTGAAATCGGACAACCAGTTGAGGAAATTTTTAATACTCACTATATTGATACGAATGTTAATCTCGAATTTAACGGAAATTCTTATCGCTTTGAACTAAACGATACAGATTTAAATCTTCGACCGATGGTGCAATTGGGTGATATTTTTGTTCAACTATATATGGATAAGTTCACCGGAAACCTCTCAAGTGTTCGATTCTTAGATGCATCTACACTAATCAAGCAGCGTCCCTATGAACTTGTTTATAATGGTGTCTTAATTCAGGCTCCTGAGCCTAGCGAGGAAATGCAGCGCAAGATTGAAGAAGATACCGAACAAGAGATATTTGACATTACTAATGTCTTAAGGGCAAGAAATAAATTAAAGGTTTTAAAGTGGGACGAAAATACGGCAAAAGCAGCGTTTCAACACAGTAAGGACATGTCAGAAAACAATGACTTCTCACATACATCTAAGAAGTTTGGAGACCTCGACAAAAGACTAAAAACTGCTGAAGTGGTTTATAAGTCTGCAGGTGAGAATATCGCGGCAAATTATACCGATGGCCCTGCTGTGGTGGAAGGTTGGCTCAATAGTAAAGGTCATCGTGAGGCACTATTAAATAAGGAATATTCACATCTTGGAGTAGGAGTTTTTGAAAAATACTATACTCAAAATTTTATTCAAAAAATAGAACAATAAAAAGGTGACGATAAGGTCACCTTTTTTCAATAACATATTCGTTAAATAAAAATTTATTCTCCTTCCACATTCCATGTACTCTTATGACTTCCCCTACTTTAAAGGAAACTTTCTGAAAGTCTTTTGTAATTGGCGTTATCTTTTGGACGGTAATTAATTTTGTTTCTGTTTGCAATCTTAATGATTGAACATGAATGTAACGGTGATAATAAAACCGTTGCTTCTCCTCTATGATGCTTTTAATTTCCCCAATTAAGATTGCTTCGTGCTGAACGTGACCAGAATTGACCCACTTAGAATCATTTTCCTTCATCTCTTTTTTTGTAAGCAAATAAAAGTAAAGGCAAATAATTGGAATGACGATGGCGGTGACCATTATGTATCAAACTCCTCCGGTCATGACTTGCTAATTATAAAGAAGGTACCTGTTGCATATGCCATTTTTTTTCCGTCACCCCGGTAGGCTTCCCCTGATATAACCATTGTTTTGCTGCCCTTATGGACTATCTCCGCTTTACAACGAAGCGTTTCTCCAATACCTGGAGCTATGTAATGGATATTTAATTGATTGGTAACAGCCCCAAATCCTTTTGGCAAATAGTAATTAGCCAAACTACCCATCGCAGTATCAAGGACAGTAGCAGTAATTCCGCCATGGACGATATCTAGGTTATTATTAAGAATTGGATGAAGCGGAATGGTAATTTCACAAGTATTCTCTTCAAATTTCCTGTCCATTTGAAGAATCCCATCAATATAAGTACTGCGGTTTTGATTAATTTTTTCTTTAAGCCCACTTAAAAGATAGGCAATAGAATTTAGATCAGCTTCTGAACCATTTTCGATACATGTTTCTAATAATTGTCGTAATTCATCTTTCATTCTAGATACCTCTTTCAATTCTTATTCTTCTGACATCTTATCATTAACAGAAAAAATATTAAATACATTCATCTTGCAAGGTTCTTTCACATTTTGAGTTATCTTTCATATTGTATTATTGGCAGTAATATGGGTTGAGGTGAGAAAAATGACACAAAAAAAATTACACCCTACCGTTATACAATTCAAAGAATTTGTTAAAAACAATCCTAAACTTGTCCAGGAAGTACGGAGGGGGAAGGCAACCTGGCAAGAGTTATATGAAGAGTGGTATTTATTAGGAGAAGAGGATACCCGCTGGGAAACGATTGGATCCAATAATGAGACCGCTGAAGAAGAAAGCACAGAATCGAAAAGTGATTGGATTTCCACGATTATGGGGATGGTTAAGAAAATGGACCCGAACCAGATGCAAAACCATATCAATAACTTAAGTCAGGCCCTCGGAGCGGTCCAAGGTGTACTTTCGCAATTTCAAGGGAACAATCCAGCGGGGGGGCCAGCAAAACCACAAGAAGGACCAAAACATCCCTTTTTGTTTAGAAAAGACTGATAGGAAGGGGTATTAATCTATGCGAAGAGATGTGCTTGAATATATTGAAAGTCAGAAGGATTTAAAGCAGTTTATCCGCGAACAACCCATCTGGTATCGAAAGTTATCAAGAAATCCATATGATTTACAGGCACTTGAAATTGAATCGTTACACTATTATAAAAAGACTATTCCAGATCAAGTGAACAAATTTTCAAATAGCGTACAAATGGCTTCTATGATGTATCATATGTTTCAAGCAATGAAAACTCAAAATTAACAAAGTCCACATGATTTATTTTGTGGCTTTTTTTGTTGTTAACAAGAGGATTAAGACTAAAAAATGAAATGGAGGCGAACAATACAAGCAAAGAAGGAGTGAATCAAAATGAAAAAGCCGTTTCCGCAGGTAGTCCTTATTATCTTTTTGATTGGAATGCTTTCCGGATTTAATCATATTAAGCCAAGAACCGAATTACCTTCATTATTTGTCCACCACCAAATAAAAGGGGAAAAAGTATTAGTTAATTGTATTGTCTCAGGAATTAGTTTTCGAGAAACTGATCAATCAAAGAAGAAGTTAGGAAAGCTAGTTATATGGATTGATGGTAAGAAAAAATCAGAAGTTAATGCGGCAGCATTTATTATTAAAGGGCTACCTCCGGGAAGCCACAGTGTTAAACTTGAAGTGGTTGATTTAAATAATCAACCGTATGGAATGGAAAAAGAATTTATGGTAAATATCACTAGATAATCTGTATTTTTCGCATTACTAACACTTTCATGTTAAAATATCAGTGGAGGTGGGCGTTATCGTGCTTGCTACATTAGAAAGAGTCGAATTATTGGAACAGGCTGAGCAACTAGCAAAAATGGTTCTGGAATCCGAAATTGCGGAACAATATCAAATTTGTTTATATAAATTGCAAAATAATAGGGAGTCACAGCGTAAAATAAAGCGTTTTGTTAGTCTAAAGGAATTATATGATGAGGTTCAACGCTTTGGGAAATACCATCCTGATTATAAAAAAGTAATGACTCAAATCCGCGAAAGTAAAAGAGAAATGGATTTGGATCCACTAGTAGCGGAGTTTAAATTGGCAGAGAATGACCTGCAAGACCTTCTAGATGCCATCAGCATCATCGTTGGTGGTGCTGTCTCAGAACATATAAAAGTCCCAACCGGCAACCAGTTTTTCGAAACAAAATCCAGTCACAGCAGTGGTTGTGGCGGCGGTGGCAGCTGTAATTGCGGGTGAAAAATCAGCTAAAGAAAGCTGATTTTTTCTTTTAGAGTGCAGTAATTTTCTTGTGACAGCCATACAATATTGAAATGAAACAAAGTTTGAATTGAAATGAAGCGTTTTTATATGCTAGACTTAGTTAAAATGATGGTTCTATTGAAGGGGAAATAGTATGTTTGTTCAAAGACAAGGATTGGTGGTTTGGCTTTACTCTTTAAAACAAGCTAAAATGCTTAGACGCTTCGGAAATGTACATTATGTTTCAAAAAAGCTGAAATATGTTGTACTTTATTGTAATCAACAAGAAGTAGATGAGATCATGGAAAAGTTAAATTCTTTTTCGTTTGTAAAAAAAGTAGAACCTTCATATAAACCATTCTTAAGAATGGAGTATGAAAATTCAGCACCCGATAAAGCAAAAGAATATGATTATAAAATGGGTATCTAAAAAGGTGAGGGCGATTCAGGTCCCTCACCTTTTTCTATTGGAGTGGAGATAGATAATGATTAAGCCTCAGAATTCCAATTAGGTATTGGAAATAAAGTTCCTTTTCATAAAAGATAGAAGATGGCTTTACCGATAGTTCGTGAATTTGTTTATTGTACGCAGCAGCGGTTTGGGCAAAGAGTTCATACCTTTTATTAGGACAATAATTTGGATTCGGTATGCCCTCACGACAAATATAAAGCGGTTGAAACTTTCCTGGATCTGTAGGTTTAAAAATAACGACCAAGGAAGTCAGTTCCTTCCCATCAATCTTTGTGTGAAGTGCAAGCAGATGTTGAAGACGGTGCTGATTGGCATTAATTAGCTCTAGTAACTCATATAAATCTGAATATCCTTCACCTAATTCAATAAAACGCTGGATCAATTAAAACGCTCCTTTATAATGGATCAATTCTACAATACTTTATCACTTATAATGGATTTTTTGAATAAAAAGCAAAAAAAAAACCTGCAGAACTTTCTGCAGGGTCCTTCCACATCCTCATAAAGGATAGAAGGCAAAGGGAGAGGAGAAACCGGAGGAAGAACTTATGGGGAAACGTAAGTCTTCTCCGCGGTTGGCAACAACATCCTCGAATTGATGTTGTTAATTACATTATTTCCACAACCCAAAAGCTTATACGTGTTTTATGATAAAATTTCGAGATATGACAATCTTTGGTGTGCTTTGATAAAATTAATAAGATATCATCCACAGAAATTGTCTAGTTTTTATAAATTATGGTAGGATGTATTAAGAAATTATTTCTGAAAAAAATGTGGTGATAGGTAAGTGAGAGTGGTTTCAGGCAGTTGTAAAGGAAGACCGCTGAAAGCAGTTCCAGGAAATACGACGAGGCCGACAACTGATAAGGTCAAAGAAGCTTTATTTAATATGATTGGTCCTTATTTTGATGGTGGGATCGGGTTAGACCTGTTTGCTGGCAGTGGTGGGTTAGGATTAGAAGCGCTTAGCAGAGGATTAGAAAGGGTTATTTTCATTGACCGTGAGTCCAAGGCCATTCAAGTAATTCATGAAAATATAAAAGCTTGTAAATTTGAGGATCAAGCGGAGGTTTATCGCAATGATGCCGATAGAGCATTAAAGGCTCTGATAAAAAGAGATATCAGCTTTGATTACATATTTTTAGATCCGCCATACAAAAAACAGCAACTGGTCAGTTTAATGGAAAAGATGGATAAACAGAATGTAGTAAACGAGGATGGAATCATTGTCTGTGAACATAGCTTTGATGTTGAATTACCGAAATCAGTAGGGCGATTTAGCCAGATAAAACATGAGAAGTATGGGATAATTGCGGTAACCATTTATATTCGAACAGATATTGAGTAAGGGGGAATCAAGTTGACAAGAATAGCCGTTTGTCCAGGAAGCTTTGATCCAATTACATATGGTCATTTAGATATTATTAGAAGAGGTGCCAAAGTATTTGATACCGTCTATGTGAGCGTTTTAAATAATTCATCTAAAAATCCGTTATTCACTGTTGATGAGCGAATGAATCTAATAAAGGAAGTAACAAAAGATCTTCCAAATGTTAAGGTAGATGTCCATTCTGGCTTACTTGTTGATTATGCAAAGGCTGTAAATGCTAATGCCATCATCCGTGGATTGCGTGCTGTTTCGGACTTTGAGTACGAAATGCAAATTACTTCAATGAACAGAGTTCTAAATGATGAGATTGAAACCTTTTTTATCATGACGAACAATCAATATTCCTTCTTAAGCTCAAGTATTGTTAAAGAAGTGGCAAAATATAACGGGGACATTTCGTCACTTGTCCCGCCAATCGTTGAAAAAGAATTACAAAAGAAATTTATAGGGTAAATGAAAAAAGAGCCAGGCTTGCATGCCAGCTCTTTTATTATTGTTTTTTTAAGCGGGAAAACAATATAAGCACATACACTAAGAGTGAGATGATGGTGATAATCGGCCCAAAGACCATCATTTTATGAAATAGGTGGCCCGCCCATGATCCATCCTCGAAAAAACTAACTGGCAAAGCATTTGAAGGCTGCTCATTCCCATTAAAGCGCAAATAAACAGGCTTCCATAAAATCAATGCAAACAAACTTGCGAAAATACCTTGAAGAATTCTCGCCATAAAAAATGGTTTAAACCTAATATCTGTTTGTGCCAGAATACTTGCAACTTGGGCTTGGACACTAAAACCACTAAAGGCTAAGATAAAGCTGGTAATCATCGCTTTTTGTAAAAGGGTAGCATCTGGATTTTGACTAGTTAGTTGACTGCCTAAAGTGATCTCAAATAAACCTGAAATAAACGGAATACTCAACATTTCTGGGAAGGACAACGCTGATAGCAGCACCTCAACAGATTTTGCCAATGTGGCTGTGATATGTAAATGATAAAGTATTTTGTTTATTACAGAGAAAAGAATGATAAACCCGCCAACCATTAATAAGGTTTGAATGGATGAATTAACGGCATCCCCAAGTAGTTTTCCAATTGGTCGATTATCTTTTAATCTTGTTTGATGCAAAGCTGATAAAGCGGAACGGATTTTGAACTTCTTCCTTTTCGATGTGATTTCATCAGGTGACTCTTTTCCATAAAAGCGCATAATTAATCCAACACAAATATTTCCTAAATAATGAGATAGTGCAAGGATAACCCCTAAATGTGGATTATAGAAAAATCCTACCGAAACAGCCCCAAAAATAAATAATGGATTTGATGAATTAGTGAAAGAAACAAGTCTTTCAGCTTCAATTCGTGTTAGCTGGCCTTCTTCTCTTAATCTTGCCGTGAACTTTGCTCCAGCCGGAAATCCAGAAGCCATACCCATGGCCCAAACAAATCCGCCCACACCAGGAACCTTAAAAAGGGGTCTCATTAACGGTTCCAATAATACACCAATAAATTTTACAACTCCGAAGCCAATTAACATTTCAGAAACAATAAAAAATGGTAATAAGGATGGAAAAACAATTTCCCACCACATATTTAGGCCGCGAATGGATGCATCTAAGGACTCTTGTGGATAAAATATTAGAGAGCCAGCTAGAATGGTGACGGATATGGATAAAAAAATTGTTTTTAATTTGGCCCGAAACAATGAAGAGACCTCCTCCCGAGGAAATCGTTGAACTGTGCAATCGATTAAATGAATGGTAAAATAAAGAAATATTCCATCCTGACTTGTCCTCATATAACTCAAATATACTCATAGAACGTTTATTTAGACCATAAGATTGAACGAGATTTCACTTTTACATGGAAGGAATTCGTAAAGTCCGTCAATTAAGAAATCAATTATTTTGATTAGGTATTGATAGGAGGTCTACAATTATGGAGCACCCAAAAATAGGCTTGGCGCTTGGTTCAGGAGGTGCACGCGGGTTTGCTCACTTAGGTGTCATTAAAGCATTAATTGATGCTGAAATTCCAATTCATCTGATTGCAGGCAGCAGTATGGGAGCACTAGTTGCAAGTTTTTACGGTGCAGGTATTGATATGGATCGGTTATATAAATTATCCACTGCCTTCAAGAGGAAGTACTTTTTAGACTTTACAGTTCCAAAAATGGGCTTTATTTCAGGAAAAAAAGTAAAAGAATTTATTAAGGTATTTACCCACGGTAAAAATATTGAGGAGCTTTCGATTCCAATTGGAATCGTCGCCACTGATTTATTGACGGGGGAAAAGGTGGTATTTAAAACGGGTTCTGTCGCAGATGCTGTCCGAGCAAGTATTTCGATACCTGGAATTTTTGTACCGGAAAAATATAATGGCAGAATCCTTGTAGATGGCGGTGTATCTGATCGTGTTCCTGTTTCTGTCGCTAAGGAGATGGGGGCGGATATCGTTATCGCAGTCGATGTTTCCAGGGTAAAGCGTAATGCCGAAATTACCTCTATTTATGATGTCATCATGCAGAGCATAGATATTATGCAAGCAGAAATAATTAACAATCGGGAAATTGCCGCTAGTGTAATGATTCGCCCTCCTGTCGAAATCTATAGTTCACGAGCCTTCACAAATATTGAGGAGATTATTAATCTAGGTGAGGCAGAAGCGAAAAAACACATAACGCAAATAAAAACCGTGATTGAACAGTGGAAGGGGTAAATACTGCTATGCGCAAAAAAATATATATAGGGTCTGCTCTAATTATTACGATACTTTTTATTTGGGGTATGTTTTATTCACTGCCATATTATGTCTCCAAACCGGGAATGGCGAAGGAACTCGGACCAATCATTACTGTTGAAGGCGGGGATAAAGATGAAGGGAACTTTATGCTTACGACGGTTAGAATAGGTAGAGCCAATATATTCTCTTATATAGAAGCAAAGGTTCGAAATTATGAAGAGCTTTATCCACTTGATATGATATTAAATAAAAAAGAAACCGAGGAAGAATACAACGCAAGACAGCTTCATCTTATGGCGGGGTCGAAACTAAATGCAATAGAGGTAGCATACCGGAAAGCGGGGTTGCCTGTAAAATACAAATATAAAGGGATTTATGTGGTCCAAGTGATTCCTGATATGCCTGCATACCGGAAACTTTCCGCGGGTGACCGGATTTTTAAAGTGGATGGGAAGCAATTACCTTCATCGGAAAAATTCATTGATTACGTTAGTAAGAAACATGCGGGTGACAAGGTAGAATTAACATATTTACGAAATAAAAGTACAAAGAATGTCACATTAAAACTTCAGGCTTTTAAGGAGGATCCTCAAAAGGTTGGAATTGGGATTTCGCTCGTTGATGATAAAGAAATAATAGTAGATCCAAAAGTTAAGGTTAAAACGGATGAAATTGGCGGACCTTCCGCAGGGTTCATGTTTTCTTTAGAAATTTATAACCAGTTGGCAGAAGGAGATTTGACGAAAGGCTATCAGATTGCAGGAACAGGTACTATTGAAGTGGACGGGACTGTTGGTCCTATTGGCGGAATTGAACAAAAAATTGTTGCGGCGGACAAGGCAGGCGCGGAAATCTTTTTAGCCCCTAATGAGAAAGGAATAAAGAATTCCAATTACCGGGATGCAGTCAAGACCGCCCGTGAGATAAAAACTAAAATGAAAATTGTTCCTATCGATACATTTGACGAAGCTGTTAGCTATTTAGAAAACCTAAAGGAAAAATAAAAAGATGGTGCGCCTGCATCATCTTTTTATTATGGTTAAGTTAGGAAATATTGTTGATTTTGGCACCCTGTTGATTGGAGCGGAAGGCGCGAGACTCCTATAGGAGTACGGGGCTGGGGAGACCCCGCAGGCTCTTAAAGCGCCGAGGAGGCTCCCTGCAACGCCCGCGAACCGCACGCGACTGGAGCGGAAATCAACAGGCCCTGTTTAACAGAGCTTTTTACTTTATATAAATAGGTGGCTGCTCATATTCTTGATGAATCATTTTATTTTTTAAATGACTAGGAATGCCGAGAGAATAAATCCGTGCTGCTTTAATATCTAGGTTAATCTCTTTTCCTTTATAAGAAGAAAGTTTCGATATTAGAGGGAGACTGAGATGAGCCTTGTTTTTATTTAGGTATTCCTTGCCCTTTGTGGTTATACCAAGAAGTCTTAAATAAGTGGCTTTTTCTGAGATCATTGCCATCTCCTCTTTTTTCGAATTAGTTAAAATATGAACACATAACCTTTGCAGCCTAGTCCAAGTATAACGTTTCGTTTTAATTTTCTGCATAAACTCAAGAAAAGTATCAGCCTCTCGAGCCGCAGAGAGAAGTCTATTTTCAAGCCCCTCTTCCATTTCGTATATATCTCTCAGCTCTTCCGGGCTAGCATGAATTAAACGATATTGAAGATAACTCCAATAGTTTTCCCATTGGTGAAATACTTGATAAGATAGTAAATATTCTTTTAGTAACTGTTTGGTCGGCTGTGGTACATATTGGTCTATAGCTGATTCTCCTTCGCTGTCAGCAAAGATGGCTTTCCTGATACTGGTGGCACTTGCAATCGTTGCAGAGGTAAACTCTTGATCATGGTAGTTAGCATTTTTTCTAGCAATTGTCATTGGGATGACATTCGACTTTTGTTGTTTTATAGCTTTTATGTATTCGAGTCCTAGAATATTATTGGGCATAGTTAAATCTAAATATTTATCCGAATCTGGCAATTGTTCATAAGCAAGGGATAAAGCTCTTGGATAACTGACACCTGTGTCAAGGAACTGTTTTATGTTTTTATTAAATGGATGATGCTTCTCTTCTAGGTATTCAATTGTTTGAATGAAATTCGATATGTCTCCGCTTTCGCTGCCGAAACAGAGGCAATCAGAGCCAACTGCATCCAACATTGACACTGCACCATTTGCAAAGGTTCCCGCTTTTTGAGTGGCGAAGCAATATGGCAGTTCAAAAACAATATCTACACCATTGAGCAATGCCATTTTGGTTCGCTGCCATTTGGATACAAGTGCAGGTTCCCCACGCTGTAAAAAGTTACCACTCATTACTGCAATAACAATATCAGCTTCTGCTGCTTCCTTAGATGCTTGTAAATGATAGGCATGCCCATTATGAAAAGGGTTGTATTCCACGATTAATCCAACAGCTCTCATTTCTAATCTCCTTATAACCTTAAATTCTTATATGCTTCCGCTTTTCTTAACATTATAGCAATATTTTAAGGAAACCAATCAAATTATATGGTAAGATATTAAGGATGTTTGCAAAAGGCGTATCTGGTTAAACTAGTATAGGAAATAGGCAGGTGCATTTTGCTTTTTTAATCATCTGACGGGGTGTAAAGAAAAAACATTGACAAAAAATTTATCGAAGGCTATAATTACCTTTGTTGCCTTGGGGTGATTCAATTGAAATGGACATTAAGTCAATTACAAAAATATCGAAACAAGGAATTTATTATTGATGAGATAGTTCGTGTGGATGAGATTAAACAAGATGATCCAACCATCCGAGAAGTTTCTCCGATGCATATTACCGGTCGGGGCGATATCGATTCAACAAAAGTAACATTCCATTTAACAATCGAAGGTTACTTAATACTTCCGTGTTCTCGTACTTTAGTGGATGTTAAACTTCCAATTAATGTCGAAACAACTGAAACGTTCCTCTTACAAGGTTCAGTTTATGAAGCTGAAGAGGAAGCATATCAAGTGAAAGGTGAAGTGATTGATGTAATGCCAATCCTTCGAGAGATTCTTTTACTTGAGGTACCAATGCAAGTTTTTTGCGAAGATGTTAATCGTGAAGATGCTGCTCCACAATCTGGCAAGGATTGGGAAGTTGTTCATGGAGAAGATCAATCTAAAAAAATTGATCCGAGACTAGCAGGTCTCGCAAAATTCTTCGATGAAAACAATTCTTCTTCGTAAATTTAATCGACAAATCTAAGAAGCAAAGTGAAGACCCAGCATTCCTGGCCTTCATTACTTTCTTAATACTCTTTAAGGAGGTGGGAAGAATGGCTGTACCTTTTAGAAGGACTTCTAAAACTGCAAAAAGAAAACGTCGTACTCATTTTAAATTAAACGTACCTGGTATGGTAAGCTGCCCAAACTGTGGTGAAATGAAACTTTCACACCGTGTATGTAAAGCTTGCGGAACATACAAAGGAAAAGACGTAGTGAACGACTAATTTTCGATAAGATAGAAAGCACAAGGGTTTAATTCCCTTGTGCTTTTGTCGTTCTTCTGGAATTATACATACTCATTTTTGCGAAAATAATACGAAGGGCTGTGTTGTAGGTTGTCGTACAAGATTGAAAAGCGTAATATGGGTTTTTTGATATTTACTATTACTAGAAGTGAAAAAAGAAATGCTATTAATTTTGATGTCATGGAAGGATTAGCAGAAGCAATAAAAAGATCTTTTCACCCTGATATTAAGGCACTGGTTATTACCGGAGAAGATGATCGCGCTTTTTGTTCAGGTGGAGACTTATCTGTTTTTCACTCCCTTCGCACAAAGGAAGAAGCTTATGGAATGCTCTCAAAAATGGCAAATATTCTTTATTCGCTGCTTACACTTCCTATTCCGACGATTGCTCTCATGAATGGAACAGCGGTTGGCGGCGGTTGTGAACTTGCAGCTGCCTGCGATTTTCGCTTAGCGAGAGAAGGTATATTGGCAGGGTTTGTGCAAGGGAAGCAAGGAATAACAACGGGATGGGGCGGAGGTTCAATTTTAGCAGAGAAGTTGCCTGTTGCCAGTGCAATGAAGCTTTTAATGGAAGCAGAACTCCAAACAGCCTCATATTTAAAGGAAATTGGGTTTATTAACTCTCTATATACTGATCAACCTCTTCAGGCTTGTGAAACATACCTTGGAGAATTGATATCTAACGATGTAAATGTAGTAAAATCCTATAAAAGGATTTGGATTAGAAAGTGGGAAGAAACAAAACTGCGCGAAAGAATAGAGGAAGAGGTTAGAAATTGTGCTATCCTCTGGGAAAGCGATATCCATCATGAATATGTAAATGCGTTTATACGAAAAAACAATGAATAAAGATGAAAAACACAGGGATTGATTAAGTCTATCTTTTCTAGTAGATGCATATGTATTATAAAAACACTAGGAGGGATGATTTAATGTCACCGACTCGACAAGATGCATGGTCCCAAGATGAAGACTTGTTGCTTGCTGAGGTTGTGTTACGACACATCCGGGAAGGCGGGACGCAGCTGCAAGCATTCGAAGAAGTAGGAAAGCAGCTCACGCGTACCTCAGCAGCCTGTGGCTTTCGTTGGAATTCGTTTGTTAGAAAACAGTATAAATCAGGCATTGAGCTGGCTAAAAAGCAGCGTAAAGAGTTGAAAAAACAGCCAATGTCGAATGAAATAGAAACCATTGAAGAACCAGTAAAAGTAGAAGCTGTTCCTTCACCAACAGGAAATGAACAGGAAAGCACGATTACATTTACGGCGGTGATCCATTATTTAGAAGGGCTTCAACAAAAAGCACAGGCCTCATCCAACAATGAAGCAGAACGGAAGAAATCGAATGAAAAAATTAAAGAGTTGGAAAAAAAGGCATATTATTTGGCGGCAGAAAACGAAAGATTATCTAAAAATTTAAAAGCAATTGAAGAGGATTATCGTTCGTTAATTGAAATTATGGAAAGAGCTCGGAAAATGGTAGTTCTTCAGGATGAGGATCGACAACAAAAAGTAAAATTCCAAATGGACAAAAATGGTAATCTTGAAAGAGTAGAAAAGTAGAAAAAGCGGACCCAATTGTCCGCTTTTTAATTTGTATTAATTATGATGTTGTGCCTCTACGCCTGAAGGGTACCAAACCAATGGATTTTCGCCACGGTCACGCTCCATATCGTAATCTACATTCGCAAAGCCCATCTTTTCCCAAAAATCTCTTGATTGTACTCTTGGATTAGTCTTAATCGGGAGACCAAAGCTTTTCGCAAATTCGACAAGGACTTTGCCGTAACCCTTACCTTGATAATCAGGTAATACCTCAAGTTTCCATAACTCTAAGTAATTTTGCGGTGGATAGAAATAGCGGTCAAACTTTGCATCGATTTGGTATAAACTCATTCTGGCTACTAATTTATCTCCGAAATAAATACCATAAAAAGGGGAGTCGCTATTATTATCAACCATATTTGCCTCAAGATCTTCAAGCATGGATAATTCTTGAATCCCATATTCTTTAAATTTTTTAAACTCTTCTAGTGTTTTAAAATTTACCTTGAGTCTTTCCACTTTTACTGCCATAGTCAACCTCCTAAATATGATTACTCATAATCTTGTATATATTCATTTGCTCTTGAATAACATGAAATGAATTAATTTTGGCATTTTTCAAATGAATCCCCTTCATTATATAACAAAAACTCAAAAAATTCTTCATATAAGTTCGGAAAGCGTTTTCAAAATTTTGCAGGAAATTCAGAGAATCATGTAGAAACATATAAATGGTGGAATAAAAAGGGGACGAAAGGGGAAAAAGTGTGCAAAAAATTTTAATTGCTAATCGAGGAGAAATTGCCCTTCGGATTATTCGAACCTGTCAGGAGATGGGGATTGAAACAATTGCTATCTATTCCGAAGCTGATAAGGATATGCCCTTTGTAAAAGAAGCAACGATGGCTTTCTGTGTGGGGGAACCTCCTGTAAACAAGTCCTATTTACAAGTTGATAAAATTTTAGAAATAGCAAAACGGGAGAAAGTAGATGGAATTCACCCTGGTTACGGCTTTTTATCTGAAAATGCTGCATTTGCTAAACGAGCAATGGAGGAAGGTATTATTTTTATCGGTCCGAACCCGGCAACTATTGAATTAATGGGTGATAAAATTATTTCGCGTCGAACGATGGAAAAGGCGGGGGTCCCGGTCGTTCCCGGCAGTGGCTACGGATTAAAAACCAGTGAGGAAGCAGTTGCTCTTGCAGATACAATTGGTTACCCTGTGATGCTGAAGGCAAGCAGCGGAGGCGGCGGGATTGGAATGGTATTTTGTGAAGATGAGCAAGCGCTCAATAAGTCTTTCGCCCAGACTAAAGCCAGAGCAATGGCCTATTTTGGCTCAGACGAAGTCTTTATCGAAAAATATATCAAAGATGCGAGACACGTTGAAGTCCAGGTGTTTGGAGACAGCCATGGAAATATCGTCCACTTGTTTGAAAGAAATTGTTCGATTCAAAGAAGACATCAAAAAGTAATCGAGGAATCTCCGTCACCTTGTTTATCGGAAGATTCACGAAACAAGATGTTTGAAACAGCCTTAAAAGCGGCGAGGGCTGTTAATTATACAAATGCAGGGACAATTGAATTTATTGTTGATGAGAACGAAAATTTTTATTTTTTAGAAATGAACACCCGCCTCCAGGTTGAACATCCGGTGACTGAAATGATAACTGGTCTCGATTTAGTGAAATGGCAAATCCTTATCTCTCGGGGTGAACGGTTACCGTTGCTGCAGGATGAAATCACTTTGTCAGGCCACGCCATTGAATTTAGGCTTTATGCTGAAGACCCTGTCCGCTTTTTACCGTCGCCAGGTAAAATTAACAAGCTTGATTGGAGTCATTCAGCGGGAGTGAGAATTGATACAGGTTATGATGAAGGTGGAACGGTTACACCGTTCTATGATCCAATGATTGCGAAAATTATTATTCACAATAAAACACGTGAAAAGGCATTAGAAGAAGCAATTCGCTTCTTTAAAGGCCTGAAAATCGAAGGAATTAAAACAAATGCACCACTTTTTCTTAATGTATTAACAGATAATGACTTTCAAAAGGGGAAGTACAACACAAGCTTTTTAGCAAAAAATTTAGTGAATTAAGGAGAGAATGAAAATGAAAGAAATCACAGCAAGCATGGCAGGGACAGTTTTAAATATATTTGCAGCAAAAGGGAATCAAGTTCAACTGGGTCAAGAAGTCGTGATGCTTGAATCGATGAAAATGGAAATTCCGATTGAAAGCAATGCAGAAGGTTTGGTATTAGATGTAAAAGTAAACATTGGTGATTTCGTTAATGAAGGCGACGTACTGATCGTCCTAGAATAAAAGTTTTGAGGGGTGAAAATTATGGCTGTAACCAATACATTGAATGAGCAATTAAATGAGAACCGTAAACTAATTGAAGCTGGTGGGCATCCAAAATATCATCAGAAAGCTAAAGAGCAAAAAAAGTTATTTGTACGTGAGCGACTTGCCTTATTGTTTGATGACGGGAAATATGAGGAAGATGGTAAATTTGCTAATTTTAAAGCTGGTGATCTTCCTGCAGATGGTGTTGTCACAGCAATTGGGAAAATTAATGGCCAAACGGTTTGTGTTATGGCGAATGATTCAACGATCAAAGCTGGTTCATGGGGAGCAAGAACCGTTGAAAAGATTATTCGCATTCAAGAAGTTGCAGAAAAATTAAAGGTCCCGTTATTCTATCTTGTCGATTCCGCAGGGGCAAGAATAACTGATCAATTAGAGATGTTTCCAAATCGCCGGGGAGCAGGAAGGATCTTCTACAATCAAGTGAAACTTTCCGGGATGATTCCGCAGGTATGCATTTTGTTTGGCCCTTCCGCGGCTGGCGGCGCTTACATTCCTGCCTTTTGTGATATCGTCATAATGGTCGACCAAAATTCTTCTATGTATTTGGGGTCACCAAGGATGGCTGAAAAGGTAATCGGCGAAAAAGTGACACTTGAGGAAATGGGCGGTGCAAGAATGCATTGTTCAGTTAGCGGCTGCGGGGATATTCTTGCCTATAGTGAAGAGGAAGCAATCGAATCAGCCAAAAAATATATCAGCTACTTTCCTGCTAGCTTTAAAGAAAAACCAAAGATGACTACTGGTGTAGAAGCAAAACAGGGTCGTGAATTAGAAGCAATTATTCCTGAAAATCAAAATGCACCGTTTGATATGTATGAATGTATTGATAGGCTTGTGGACAATGAAAGTTTTTATGAAATTAAAAAATTGTTTGCTCCTGAATTGATAACGGGGTTTGCAAGAATCGATGGAAGACCGATTGGAATTATTGCTAATCAACCGAAAGTGAAAGGCGGTGTTTTATTTGTAGATTCTGCAGATAAAGCAGCAAAATTCATTCAACTCTGTGATGCCTTTCATATTCCTCTTTTATTTTTGGCGGATGTACCTGGTTTCATGATTGGAACAAAGGTGGAGCGTGCGGGCATTATCCGTCATGGGGCCAAGTTAATTGCTGCGATGAGTTCAGCCACGGTCCCGAAAATTTCAGTTATTGTTAGAAAAGCGTATGGTGCTGGTCTATATGCTATGGCTGGACCGGCTTTTGAGCCGGATTGCTGTATCGCTTTACCGACAGCACAAATTGCAGTTATGGGACCAGAAGCAGCTGTAAATGCGGTTTATTCCAATAAGATTAATCAAATCGAAGATCCGAAAGAAAAAATAGCATTTGTCCAAGAAAAGCATAAAGAATACAAAGAACATATCGACATTTATAAGTTGGCATCAGAATTAATTGTTGATGAAATTGTCGCTCCATCAGAATTAAGAAATGTTCTGGTTCAACGCTTTGCCTATTACGAAACCAAGGAATTAAATTTTAGCATGCGTAAGCATCCGGTATACCCTGTCTAACTTTATTGGCCCTATTCGGTGTTTGTCGAATAGGGTTTAATTTTTTTCAAATTCTTAGTAACAAACTATCGGCGGCTTCTGATAAAATATGGGTAAAGACGACTAAAAAGAGGGGTTACCATGAAGGTTGGAATTATTGGTGCAGGGTCAATTGGACTGTTATTCGCAGCATATTTTAGTAGAATTTTAGATGTTACGTTATACACCAGAACACCAGAACAAGCAACAGAGATAACTAAATATGGAATTGTGCTGAAGAAAAAAGATGAACAAACGATATCCAAAATAAAGACTTTGCCAATAAAAGAATGGAAGGGAAATGAGGATCTTACCATCATTTCCGTTAAGCAATATCAGCTTCAGCCAATTATCGAAAAAATTAATCAGTTGCCCATTCTTCCTAACAATCTCTTATTTTTACAGAATGGCATGGGCCATTTAAAACAGCTTGAAACCATCCCGTTCACTAATATTTTTGTTGGTTCAGTTGAGCACGGTGCGCTGAAAGAAAATTCATATACCGTTTCCCATAATGGTGAAGCTGTGACAAAAGTTGCCGTATTTAAAGGGGATCCAGCACTTTTGTATAAATGTATCTCTCTTGCACCATTGGAATTTCCGCTTGTTTTTAAGGAGGATTATTTTACAATGCTGCTGAGTAAACTAGTTGTCAATGCCGTTATTAATCCATTAACTGCCATCCTCGAGGTGGAAAATGGAAAATTAATAAAAAATGAATACTATTTTCAGGTCCTAAAAAATTTATATTCCGAGGTATCTTCGATCTTAAATCTAGAAAATACAGAAGAACAATTGCAGCAAATTATTACTATTTGTAAAAATACTTCTGCTAACCGTTCCTCCATGCTTAAAGATATAGAAGCGCACAGACTGACAGAAGTGGATGCAATATTGGGATATATTTTAGAAGAGGCTGAACACAAAGGTTTGAAAGCTCCACAAGTGGCGAACCTATATTATTTAATTAAAGGTAAAGAAATGAAAAAGGAGGAATACGTTTGATTACTTTTCTATCCTACTTCATCTCTATTTTCTTCGCCATCCCATTTTTAGGATTTCTATTTGTTTTTATGGTAATGAAACTTGTGACAAAAAATACGCGAAAGGCAGTTCATACCTCACTAGATTCTACAACATTTTTATTTATTATATCCGTTCATTTTTTAATTGTTACTATATGGGAAAAATCATATTTTTGGTTAATTATATTAATAATGATATTAATTGCGATGATTTTTGTGTTGGTTCATTGGAAAGTAAAAGAAGAAATTATCTTAAAAAAAGTGATAAAGGGTTTTTGGCGTTTTAATTTTCTCCTTTTTCTTCTTGCTTACCTCACCTTAACATTTTATGGATTAATTCATCGAGCATTGATTTTTACTTTTACCAGCTGAAATATAAGCCAAAGTTTTTTTCAAATTCGGTTGGTAGTGGTATACTCTTAACAGAATGAATTTGGGTGATCAGAAAGGAAGTACATGAATGGAGATTTTAAATCTCTCTTTACCAGCAACCAATCGGTTTGCTTCGAATTATTTGGACCAATCTCCAGAAATCCAGCCTTTTTTTCATTACCGGTTTAATGATGGAACCGATGATGCCAAACGAGTTGCTGAACTTAGTAACCGATCATTTCCTCGCTTAGAGGTTGCTGAACACATTGAGAGCTTTATGAAGCGGTTTCCATCGTCTGAAGCTGTTATAAAGTCAATCGATAAACTAAAATCAAATAATAGCCTCGTTGTTATTGGGGGACAGCAGGCAGGTATTTTAACCGGCCCGTTATATTCAATACATAAGGTAATCTCTATTATTAAATTGGCGGAGCAAAAAGAGGCACAGCTAGGAGTGCCGGTGATTCCTGTATTTTGGATTGCTGGAGAAGACCATGATTTTCAAGAAGTTAATCATGTGTTTGTACCAGCGAACCAAAAGGTTGATAAATGGACATACCCTGCAAGAATGCTTCAAAAGAAGATGGTCTCTGATATTCAGCTAAACAAAGAAGACTGTCTTACTTGGGTACACAATTTAATTGAAAACTTCGGTGAGACAGAACATACAAATACATTATTAAAATTCGCTGAAGAACAAATATCGATATCAACCACCTTCGTCGATTTCTTTGCCAACATTATAATGGAATTGTTCAAGGATTACGGGTTATTAATTGTCGATTCTGGTAACAAAGAGTTTCGAATGCTGCAGAAAGAATTTTTTAAAAAGCAAATCCTAGACCATGAAGCGATTACAAACAAATTATTGGAACAACAAACGCGAATTGGCGAAAAAGGTTTTCCGGTAACAATTGATGCAAGTGAAAAGAATGCGAACCTATTTTATTATGACCAGAAAATGCATGACCGGATTTTACTTGAATATGATCGGGATAATGGTTGTTTTGTGGGGAAAAATGGGGCTTTAACATTTTCAAGAGAACAATTAGTGGAGTATGCAGAGGAGAATCCAGCTTCTTTAAGTAATAATGTGGTGACTCGGCCATTAATGCAGGAATGGCTCTTCCCATCCATTGCTTTCATTGCGGGACCGGGAGAAATTTCTTACTGGGCAGAACTAAAACTAGTCTTTGAGCATTTTCAAATTAAGATGCCTCCCATTGTTCCTCGTTTGAACATTACGATTCTTGATCGATCGGTTGAAACAGATGTTTCTGATTTACATTTAAACTTAACCGATATATTAAGCAATGGAATGGAAAAAGAGAGAAATCAATTTCTAGAAAAAATAAAAGATAAAGAAGTGGTTTCGCTATTTTCGCTCGCGAAAGAACAATTAATAAATCAGTACCGATTAATAGAAGATAAGACATCTGAGTTAGACCGCGGTTTACTACCTTTGTTAAAGAAAAATGAAGGTTACTTACTTAAAGAAATCGGGTTTATGGAAACCAAATTATATGAAGCAGGAAAGTTGAAACACGATAATATCCTTAAAAAATATGACCGTGTGGAACTATCATTAAGGCCGGATGGCTTCCCTCAAGAAAGAGTTTGGAATATATTTTATTACCTAAATCAATATGGGTTGAATTTTATTCATGATCTAATGTCAGGTACATTTGAATTTGATGGCCGGCATAAGGTAATGAAAATGTAGAAAACTTCACAGCTGTGATGTTTCAGACTGTCGACAAATCCGAAGGATTTCGGGTTTTAAACCGACAGTCTTTTTTTTTTGCTCATTAAACTAGTCTGTTGATTTCCGTTCCAGGAGCTTCGCTTTCCGCGGGCTCCCGGACCTCCCGCGGAAAGCGAGTGACCGGAGCGGAAATCAACTGGCCGGTTTGCATAGCCAATTCTAACAACCTTTCTCGATAATCTGAACTTCACAGCTGTGAAGTTTTTTTTTTTTTTTGAGAAATTTCTGGATAAAAAAGGATTTCAGGGTTTTAAGAAGAATAGTTTAAAAATGGGTGGTGGAAAGTGGGGGAATGTGGTACATTTTTAATAGAAAGTGGGGGTCGTGGGTATGTTCATGGGTGAATACCATCACAGCATTGATAATAAAGGCCGACTGATCGTGCCCTCCAAATTCCGTGATGAACTTGGTGACATGTTTATCATTACACGTGGTTTGGATCAATGTTTGTTTGGTTACCCGTTATCAGAGTGGGGGCTGATTGAAGAGAAATTAAAAGGCTTACCTCTGACAAAAAAAGATGCCCGGGCTTTTACTAGATTCTTCTTTTCAGGAGCAACAGAGAGTGAACTCGATAAACAAGGAAGGATTAATATCCCTGCACCACTTTTGCAATATGCAAAGTTGGAAAAAGAATGTGTAATTTTAGGTGTTTCCAATCGAATTGAAATTTGGAGCAAGCAGATTTGGGAAGACTATTTTACTGAGTCAGAAGAATCTTTTGCAGAAATTGCAGAAAATATGATTGGCTTTGATATATAATGGATAAATTATGTTAATATATTTTCTGTTATATATCGTTCGATTGGAAAAGGTGGTTACTACATGTTTGAACATACAACTGTATTGTTAAAGGAAGCTGTTGATGGCTTAAATATTAAGCCTGATGGAATTTATGTTGATTGTACTTTGGGTGGAGCGGGGCATAGTTCACTCATTCTTTCAAAACTTGGAACCCACGGTAAACTATATGCATTTGACCAAGATGAAACTGCAATTGCACACGCAAAAGAGAAGTTGGCTGAATATGGGGATCGTTTAGAAATTATTAAAAGCAATTTCTTATACTTGAAAGAAGAACTTGAAAATCGAGGAATTGTTAAAGTGGATGGAGTTCTATACGACTTAGGAGTTTCTTCTCCGCAATTGGATACTCCAGAAAGAGGTTTTAGTTATCACCATGATGCACCACTTGATATGAGAATGGATAATGAAGCCGATATTTCTGCCTACGATGTGGTTAATCATTGGGCCTATGAAGATTTGGTGCGCATCTTTTTTCGCTATGGGGAGGAGAAATTCTCTAAACAAATAGCTCGAAAAATAGAAGCAGCAAGGATGGTAAAGCCGATTGAAACGACTGCAGAATTAGTAGAGTTGATTAAGGATGCGATTCCAGCCCCTGCAAGAAGGAAAGGTGGACATCCGGCTAAGCGAGTTTTTCAAGCAGTCAGAATTGCCGTGAATGATGAATTAGCTGTGTTCGAACAGTCAATTAATCAAGCGATTGACTTGCTAAACCCTGAGGGAAGAATAAGCGTTATTACCTTCCACTCACTTGAGGACAGGATTTGCAAGGCAGCCTTTAAGAAGGCAAGTGAGACTCCTAATTTACCTCCAGGTTTACCAATCATTCCAGATGAGTATAAACCGATATTAAAGTTAATTTCACGGAAGCCGATCCTTCCATCTGATGAAGAATTAGAGCAAAATAATCGCGCTAGATCTGCTAAGTTAAGAGTTGCCGAAAAGCTATGAGAAAAAGTCCAGAAATGCAAACCTAGATTTAAAAATAGATAATAAGCTGGAGGGGAAAAGTTTGAGTAATCTTGCCAGGAAGAAATTAGAACAGCAACACACGGAGCAGAAAGTCCAACAAAAGAGACAAGTCATTATTAAAAAATCCTGGCTGACTCCAGGGGAAAAAATAATTGGAATAGCCTTTGCCGGATTTGTATGTTTTGGTGCCGTTCATATTATTTCAAATCAAGCCAAAATTTACGATGTTAACAAAGATATACAAATTATGGAATCAAGGGTGTCGGAACAACAGAAAGTAAATAGTGATTTGCAGGTTCAAGTAAGTGAATTGAGTGCGTACGATCGAATTTATAAGAAGGCCAAGGAAATGGGCCTAATAAAAAATGAAAATAACGTCAAGGTAGTGCATTAGAAATGAACAAGAAACAGCCCTATATGAATGCAGGAGCAACCCTTTTATTTGGATTTTTTGGTTTGCTCTTTTTTGTTTTACTCTTCAGATATTTTTCAATTCAAATCACTGGCGAGGTTGATGGACAGCCTCTTGCTGCAAAGGCACAAGAAAAATATAGCAGGGAAGGGAATTTGGCTGCGTTAAGGGGCGATATCTTAGACCGGAATGGCGAAGTAATTGCTGAGGATACCAATGCCTATACGTTAATTGCTATATTAGATAAAAAGATGACAACTAATTCCAAAAAGCCTCAGCACGTAAAAGATCCAGAGAAAACGGCAAAAGAATTGGCTAAATATCTAGAAATGGACGAATCAGAGATTTATAGTATTTTATCAAAAGGAATAAAAAATCATAAATTTCAAGTTGAATTCGGCAAAGAAGGCAGAGATATTACCCACGAAACAAAGAATAAAATTGAGAAACTTAAACTTCCTGGCATTACATTTATCCGTGACTCCAAACGCTTCTATCCCAATGGTGTATTTGCTTCCCACTTGGTGGGTTATGCTGACCGGATTGAGCAGAAGGACAAAAGTATTAAGTCAGTGGGTAAAATGGGCATTGAGAAAAGTTTAAATGATGAATTAACGGGGACAAATGGGAAGGTTAATTTTGAAAGTGATTTGTGGGGATATATACTACCTGATGGAAAAGAAAAAATTACCCCTGCCAAAAATGGGAATGATGTTTATTTAACCATTGACCAAAAAATTCAAACCTTTTTAGAAGATGCAATGAACAAAGCAGCAAAGGAATATAACCCGGAAAAAATCATTGCGATTGTGGCGGATCCGAAAACTGGTGAAATATTAGCAATGGGACAACGTCCTTCTTTTGATCCAAAAACAAAAGAAGGAATTGAAGACGGCTGGCATAATGAAGCGATTGAAACTTCATTCGAACCTGGTTCAACCATGAAAATTTTTACGCTTGCTGCAGCGGTCCAGGAAAAGGTGTTCAATCCAAACGAAATCTATCAATCTGGTTCATATCAAGTAACAAAAAGGGATAAAGCAATTCATGATCATAATTACACGGGATGGGGTCCAATCACCTATCTTGAGGGTGTACAGCGTTCATCAAACGTTGCTTTTGCAAAAATAGCGAAAGAGAAGCTTGGTTTTGAAAAGTACCGAGAATATTTAACAAAGTTTGGCTTTGATAAGCCCACAGGAATTGACCTTCCCAACGAAACATCTGGGAAAATTCAATTCACCTATCCGATTGAAAAAATTACTACTGCTTACGGGCAGGGAACAGCAATAACACCCATACAGCAAATTCAAGCTGCAACAGCTATTGCAAATGGTGGGAAAATGATAAAACCGCATGTGGTTAAAAAAATTGTTAATCATGATACTGGTGAGGTCATTAAATCATCATCCTCTCAAGTTGTTTCAACACCAATCACAAAAGAAACGGCTAAAGAGGTTCGAGATATCCTTGAAACTGTTGTTACCTCACCAAAGGGTACTGGCGGCCGTTATAAAATTGATGGATACAGTGTTGCTGGAAAGACGGGAACAGCTAATATCCCTGGACCGAATGGCGGGTATTTACAAGGTGCTAATAACTATATGTTCTCATTTTTAGGGATGGCACCAAAGGATGATCCGGAATTAATAGTTTATGTTGCTGTTCAACAGCCTGAATTAGAGGGGCTTGAAACTGGTCAAGGTGCAATTCCTGTTTCGGCAATTTTTAACCCAGTCATGAAAAACAGCCTGCATTACTTAAACATTAAGCCTTCTCAGCTTGAAGAGGCAAAATTGAATAAACTAGAAGATTTTAAGGGGAAATCGGTTGCTGAAACCGTAGCTGCTCTAAAAGGAAAAGGTATTGAACCTATCGTAATTGGAAAAGGATCAGAAGTTATCAGGCATTTGCCGGAGTCTGGGACAACAGTTTTACAGGGTGAGAAAGTAATCATACAAACGAACGGTGAAATAATTTCCCCTGATATGACAGGTTGGTCACTTAGAGATGTAATGAAAGTAGCGAATATTGCTGGATTAAAGTTAAATTCAAAGGGCAAAGGGTTTGTAACCCATCAAAATATAAAACCGAAAACACATGTTCAAAAAGGAGATTTTTTAATCGTAGACTTAAAGACTCCTGAAGAACAGTGGAATCAGGAAAATAATGAAAAAACAAATGCCCAGGAAGAAAATACAGAAGAACAAATCCAGGATTAATAGAAAATCCCGCTGTCTTAGCGGGATTTTTCCTATCTAATAACCGTAACCAGTGTTCTAAGAGAAAAAGTACAAGCATATAAATGAACGATAGAAAAAGGAGGGTCGTTCAAACTATGCGTGTTTCAAATGTTACCGTTCGTAAACGATTAATGATTGCACTATTCATTGGTATTCTCACCTTCTTAATTATTGATGTCCGGCTAGGATATGTTCAATTTGTCCTTGGTGATTGGTTAACAGCAGGTGCTAAAGACTCTTGGAGCCGTAATATTCCCTTTGAACCTGAACGAGGAGAAATTGTTGACAGGAATGGGGTACCGCTTGCAACAAATATTAGTACTCCAACCGTCTGGGTTGTTCCAAGACAAATTAAAGACCCGGCAACAACAGCGGAAAAGCTTGCTTCCGTTTTAAATATGTCAAAAGAAAAGGCTTATCGGGATATTACCCTGAAAGAAAGGATTGTTCGGATTAAGGAAGGTAGAAAAATTTCACATGAAAAGGCTAAGGAAATCAGGTCATTAGGACTTGAAGGTGTCTATATTGGTGAAGATTCTAAGCGGCATTATCCAATGGGAAGCTATCTATCACATGTTCTTGGGTTTGCAGGAGTGGACAACCAGGGGTTGATGGGCTTAGAGCAATATTATGATAAAGAGCTAAGTGGTGAACGGGGTTCAGTTAAATTTTATGCAAATGCTAAAGGGGAAAGAATGAACGATATGGCAGATGATTATGAGAAGCCGACAAACGGTCTCGCATTGAAGCTGACAATCGATTCAAAAATCCAAACAATAGTGGAAAGAGAGTTGGATATCGCGGACGCAAAATATAACCCAGACGGGATTGTTGCCATTGCAATGAACCCGAACAGTGGAGAGATATTAGCCATGTCGAGCAGACCGACCTTTGATCCAGCTAATTTTCAAAATGTACCACAAGAGGTTTATAACCGAAATCTCCCTGTATGGTCAACATATGAACCAGGATCTACTTTTAAAATTATTACCCTGGCAGCAGCCTTGAATGAAGGAAAAGTAAATTTAGAAAAGGAACATTTCCATGATTCAGGGTCGGTTCAGGTAGCGGGAGCCAGGTTAAAGTGTTGGAAACGAGGCGGTCACGGCGATCAGTCCTTTTTAGAAGTTGTACAAAATTCCTGCAACCCTGGGTTTGTCGAATTAGGACAAAGACTTGGGAAAGAAAAATTGTTTAAATATGTGAAGGATTTTGGTTTTGGTCAGAAGACCGGTATTGATTTACAAGGCGAAGGAACGGGAATTTTATTCAATTTAGATCGTGTAGGGCCAGTTGAACAGGCAACGACAGCCTTTGGACAAGGAGTATCAGTAACACCTATCCAGCAGGTTACGGCTGTATCTGCAGCCATTAATGGCGGGATATTATATAAGCCGTATATTGCAAAAGAGCTCGTAGATCCAATTACAAACGAGGTCGTAATGAGAAATTCCCCAGTTGAAAAACGCCGGGTAATCACTGAAGAAACTTCAAAAGAAATCCGCCATGCTCTTGAGAGTGTAGTTGCCCAGGGGTCCGGTGGAAGGGCATTTGTTGATGGTTACCGAGTAGGAGGAAAAACTGGAACAGCCCAGAAAGCGAAAAACGGGAGATATTTAGAAAATAACTTTATCGTTTCCTTTGTTGGATTTGCTCCCGCAGATGATCCACAAATTGTTGTCTATGTGGCAGTCGATAATCCAAAAGGAGTTACAGCCTTCGGTGGTACAGTCAGTGCTCCAATTGTTGGTAATATAATGAAAGATAGTTTGAGCCAGATGGGGATTAAACCTCGAAAGGGTCAAATTGAAAAGGAACTGAAATGGCCAGATACACCGTTAATAAAATTACCGGATTTCACAGGATTAACAAAAATGGAGCTAATGGATCAACTGATAAACCTAAAAATTGATGCTAGTGGTGAAGGTGATGTAGTCGTAAGACAATCTCCCGAAGCAGGTGCCAAAGTTAAAGAAGGGTCAAAAATTAGGCTTTATTTTGGTCAAGAAGATTAATGTAACTAAAAATTCATGTAAGTAGAGGCGGTCGGAATGATTTCCGCCGCCTAATTTTTTCATTAAGCTTTGATTACTAAATAGCAAAATAAAATGTTTTAATGTAAAATAAGATGGAACTTTCTTAAGAGGAATTTCCAGTGTGAAAATTAGTCATATGTATGTACGGTTATGAGAGGATTTGAGAGAAATGAATCTACAAAAGCTGCTTAAGAATTTGCATCTTCTAGTTCCTCATCTAGGTGAGGATCCAGAGATAACTTCGATTGAGAACGATAATCGGAAGGTGCAAAACGGGAGCTTATTTATTTGTATTAAGGGATACACAGTAGACGGTCATGATTTTGCTGAATCTGCTGTGCAAAGCGGGGCAGCAGCTGTATTAGCTGAACGTCCGTTATCACTAGATGTACCTGTCATTCTTGTTAAAGATACAACGAGAGCAATGGCAGTGCTAGCTGATGCTTTTTATGAGCAGCCAACGAAAAACCTGCACTTGATCGGAATTACCGGAACAAACGGGAAAACAACCACCAGCCATTTAATTGAGAAAATATTCGCCGATGCCAATCAAAAAACAGGTCTAATTGGCACGATGTATACTAAAATAGCTGACAAGACGATTGAAACTAAAAACACAACCCCGGAAAGTTTAACACTTCAAAAAACCTTTAGACAAATGGTTGAAGCAGGTGTTGATATAGCAGTAATGGAGGTTTCCTCACATGCGTTAGATCTTGGCAGAGTTCATGGCTGCGATTATGATGTGGCTGTGTTTACAAACCTTACGCAGGACCATTTGGATTATCATAAAACAATGGAAGAATATAAGCGTGCAAAGAGTTTATTATTTGCCCAGCTGGGTAATACATTTGATCACCAAAAACCTAAATTTGCCGTTTTAAATGCTGACGACCCAGCTTCTGATATGTATCGCAGGTCGACGGCTGCACATGTTATTACATATGGAATCGACAATAAAGCTGATCTTCAAGCGAAGAACATCCAAATGACTTCTTCAGGTACCCAGTTTGAGCTTGATGTCCAATCGGAAAAATATCCAATTAAGATGCAATTAATTGGTAAATTCAGTGTTTATAATGTTTTAGCAAGTATTGCGGCTTCCGTTGTGTCCGGCATTGATATTAAGGCAGTTATCCAGTCGATCGAAAGTGTAAAAGGCGTATCAGGCCGATTTGAGCTTGTAAATGCAGGACAGGATTTTACGGTTATTGTTGATTATGCCCATACACCTGACAGTCTTGAAAATGTATTAAAAACGGTTCAGCATTTTGCTAAGAAAAAGGTTTTCGTTATTGTTGGCTGTGGTGGCGACCGTGATCGAACGAAGAGACCGTTGATGGCTAAAATAGCATGCCAGTTGGCCTCAGATCCAATCCTAACTTCGGATAACCCAAGAAGTGAGGACCCGCTAGCAATATTAAAGGACATGGAAGCAGGAGTGCAAGGTTCAGCATACCGAATGATCCCTGACCGCAAAGAAGCGATCCAAACTGCTATTCGAGAGGCATCAGCAGGTGATGTGATTTTAATTGCAGGTAAAGGCCATGAAACCTATCAAATTATTGGCAATGTGGTTCACGATTTTGACGATCGGTTGGTTGCTCGGGAAGCGATTGAGGGGAGATAGCTATGTATTTAGCTTTAAAAGACTTGATAAGTCTATTTGAGAATAGTCGTGGAGTCAAAGATAACCTGCTATTTTTTACAGTTTGCGACCAAGCTCACACAGCACAGCCAAAAGGATTATTTGTATCATTAACTAAAAACGCAGGGGAACTTTCTGAGGCAATTTCTAACGGAGCAATAGCCGCGATTTGGGAGCAAGGACATGAAGTTCCAAGGTATACACCGAACCATTTTCCAATATTCTATACACCAGACCCGGCAGATGCGATTGTAACTATCCTAAATCGTTATATTGAAAAATTAAATGGAGAAACAGATAAAATTATGGAAATAACTAACTTTAAATTTACAAATAAAAAACTTCTTAATAAAAATAAAGAAACATATGATATAGCTGTGATGTTAAACGAAATTACTAGCAAATACGACGCTGAAAGGAGGGAATAAAATGCTCGAGCAAGTTATTTTCTTCACAATAATTATGGGATTTCTTATCTCGGTATTGCTTTCTCCAGTTTTTATTCCCTTCTTAAGAAGGTTGAAATTTGGACAAAGCATTCGTGAGGAGGGGCCAAAATCCCATCAAATAAAATCAGGCACCCCCACCATGGGTGGTGTAATGATTTTATTTTCGATTGTAATTACAACAATTGTAATGACAGGTAAGTTTTCTGAACCGACGGTTAAAACTTATTTGCTGCTTCTTGTTACACTTGGTTTTGGATTGCTTGGGTTTTTAGATGATTTTATCAAAGTTGCTCTTAAAAGGAATTTAGGATTAACTTCTAAACAAAAACTGGCAGGTCAAATCATTATTTCAGTAATTTTTTATCTTATTTATAAACAACAAGGTTTTTCTACCGAAATAAGCATTCCCTTTTCGGATTCCACATTTGATTTGGGATGGTTTTTCATTTTCTTCATCATATTCTGGTTAGTTGGCTTTTCCAATGCTGTTAATTTAACAGATGGACTGGATGGATTGGTGTCAGGCACCGCTGCTATTGCATTTGGTGCACTTGCTGTCCTTGCGTGGAATCAATCTCAGATGGAAATTGCGATATTTTCTGTGGCGGTGGTAGGCGCTGTACTAGGATTCTTGGTATTTAATGCCCATCCTGCTAAGGTTTTTATGGGAGATACAGGTTCACTTGCACTCGGTGGTGCGATTGCAACGATTGCTATTCTTACCAAGCTTGAAATTTTACTCATTATCATTGGTGGAGTATTTGTCATTGAAACGTTATCGGTTATTTTACAGGTTATTTCCTTCAAAACGACTGGTAAACGGATTTTCCGTATGAGCCCATTACATCATCATTATGAATTAGTAGGCTGGTCGGAATGGCGGGTGGTCGTCACTTTTTGGAGTGTAGGATTAATTCTTGCGATACTAGGAATCTATATTGAGGTGTGGTTATAATTGAAACAGATTAACTCTTTTAGTCATAAAAAAATTCTTGTCCTAGGTTTGGCGAAAAGCGGGGTAACAGCTGCTGCCCTATTACATAAGCTTGGTGCATTTGTAACTGTTAATGATAAAAAGCCATTTTCGGAAAATCCAGAGGCTCAGGGATTACTAGAGCAAGGAATTAAAGTAATTTGTGGTGATCACCCTATTGAGCTGCTTGACGAAGGATTCCAGTTAATTGTCAAGAATCCTGGTATTCCATATAACAACCCAATGATTTCAGGTGCTATAGAAAAAGGGATCCCTGTAATTACTGAGGTCGAACTTGCTTATGAAATATCTGAAGCACCATTTATTGGGATCACAGGGACCAATGGGAAAACAACAACGACAACCTTGGTTTATGAAATGCTAAATGAGGGTCAGAAACACCCGTTAATCGCAGGGAATATTGGTACAGTGGCATCAGGGGTAGCCGAGGAGGCAACGGCAGAGAATACAATTGTCATTGAATTATCTTCCTTTCAGTTAATGGGAATTGACACGTTTAAACCTAAGATCGCTATACTTACTAACCTTTATGATGCCCATTTAGATTATCATGGGACAAAAAAGGAATATATTGCTGCAAAGGCAAACATTACAAAAAATCAAACTGAAGTTGACTATCTTATTGTTAATGCCGATCAAGAAGAAACATTAGAAGTTGCACGTCACTCTAAGGCCAGAATTATTCCTTTTTCGACAAAGAAGAAGCTGACTGAAGGTGCATATCTATCTAATGGCTGGATTATGTTTAATAATGATAAAGTAATGGAAATTGAGAATATCGCTTTACCGGGCAATCACAATCTTGAAAATATCTTATCTGCTATGGCTGCAGCAAAGCTTTCATGTGTAGAAAATGGCGCCATCCAGCAGGTTCTCCGAACCTTTACTGGTGTCAGGCACCGTCTGCAATACGTAAGAGAAGTGAACGGAAGAAAGTTTTACAATGATTCGAAAGCAACGAATATTTTAGCTACGATTAATGCCTTGGCTGCTTTTGAAGCTCCGGTTATTCTCCTTGCGGGTGGTTTGGATCGCGGAAATGAATTTGATGAACTACTTCCTTATTTAAAAAATGTAAAAGCAATGATAACCTTTGGGCAAACTGCACCTAAAATGGAACGCATTGGGAAGGAAGCGGGAATAAAACGAATCAAGCGTGTCGATAATGTTGACAAGGCTGTGCCTGAGGCTTATCGATACTCTGGATCAGGTGACGTGATATTATTATCTCCGGCATGTGCGAGCTGGGATCAATATAAAACTTTTGAGGTCAGGGGAGACATTTTTATCGATGCCGTGCATAAGCTTAAGTAAGGGCTTGTCTTAGTCGTAAAGTACACTATTTAAGTGCACTTGAGAATAAAACAAAAATAGAGGTTCTGCTTAGCCCTAAAACTAGCAGTTGAGGTGTATGGTGGTGCCGACAAAGAGAACAACTCCTGATTTTATTTTAATGATTGTAACATTCACGCTTCTGGCAATAGGACTTATCATGGTTTACAGCGCAAGTGCTATTTGGGCTGAATATAAATTTAATGATTCCTTTTTCTTTGCAAAAAGGCAAACTCTTTTTGCCGGAGTTGGAGTTGCTGCCATGTTTTTCATAATGAACATCAATTATTGGACGTGGCGGACCTGGTCAAAGACCTTTCTACTTGTTTGTTTTGTTTTACTTATTCTTGTGTTAATTCCTGGGATTGGAAATGAAAGAAATGGTTCTCGTAGTTGGATTGGTGTAGGAGCCTTTTCAATCCAGCCTTCGGAATTTATGAAACTGGCAATGATTGCTTTTTTGGCTAAGTATCTTTCCGAACGGCAAAAGTTGATTACTTCGTTTAAAAAGGGTCTTATTCCTTCATTAGGACTTGCTTTTCTAGCCTTTTCAATGATCATGCTTCAACCGGATTTAGGCACAGGCACGGTGATGATGGGAACCTGTGTTGTGATGATTTTTATTGCAGGTGCTCGTGTAAGTCATTTTGCCTTTCTGGGACTGATAGGGGTCGCTGGATTTATTGGTCTTATTGCCTCCGCTCCATATCGAATTAAACGGATCACATCTTTTTTGGATCCATGGTCGGATCCGTTAGTAACAGGATTTCAAATTATTCAATCACTCTATGCGATTGGTCCTGGCGGATTGTTTGGGCTCGGACTTGGCGAGAGCAGGCAGAAGTTCTTCTACCTGCCTGAACCTCAGACAGACTTTATCTTTGCGATTCTTTCTGAAGAACTAGGATTTATTGGTGGTTCATTCATATTACTTTTGTTTGCACTGTTGTTATGGAGAGGGATTCGAATCGCATTAGGTGCACCGGATTTATATGGCAGTTTTCTAGCAGTAGGAATCATCGCCATGGTAGCGATTCAGGTTATGATCAATATTGGTGTTGTTACAGGTCTTATGCCTGTTACAGGCATTACCTTGCCATTTTTAAGCTATGGAGGTTCTAGTTTGACCTTGATGTTAATGGCGATTGGTGTTCTCCTTAATATCAGCAGGTATTCGAGATTATGAACCTTCACCCTGTTTAGCGGCAGGGTTCTTTTTATTTTTTGGTAAGTTAAACTAGTCTGTTGATTTCCACTCCAGGCACGTGCGGTTTGCGGGCGTTGCGGGGAGCCTTCTCGGCACTTTTTGCGCCTGTGGGGTCTCCCTGCCCCGTACTCCCGCAGGAGTCTTCGCGCCTTCCGCTCCAATCAACAGAGTGGCATAATCAGTAATCAACATTAACACAGCCTTAATTAAAAAAATTAAATCATATTTTTACATTTAGATAACATTCTTTTTTCATTTGCGTTATTTCGATTGTTTTTATAGTAAGATAGGGTAGGCATTAGGTGTTAAATAGTTAATGAGGTGGAAAAAATGAAAATAGTTGTTAGTGGTGGAGGGACTGGCGGGCATATTTATCCTGCTCTCGCACTCATTCGTGAAATACAAAAACAGAACAAAGAGGCACAATTCTTATACATAGGAACAACTAATGGCTTGGAAAGCAAATTAGTTCCGAGGGAAAATATTGATTTTAAAGCGATTCATATTACAGGTTTTAAGAGAAAACTATCCTTTGAAAATGTAAAAACGGTACTCCGCTTCCTAAAAGGTGTGAAAGACAGTAAAAGAATGTTAAAAGAATTCAGACCAGACATTGTCATCGGAACAGGCGGGTATGTTTGCGGTCCTGTTGTGTATGCTGCATCTAAGCTTGGTATCCCTACGGTCATTCACGAACAAAATAGTGTTCCGGGCTTAACAAATAAATTTTTAAGCCGATATGTAAACCAAATTGCCATTTGTTTTGACGAGGCAAAAGAGTACTTTCCAGCACAGAAAACAGTCTTTACAGGGAATCCTCGTGCATCTGAAGTAATTGGCAAGGACGGAATTCAAGGTCGTCTTGCTGCTGGGCTTAGTGCAACCATGCCAGTGGTTTTAATCTTCGGTGGCAGTCGTGGTGCGAGGCCGATAAATGAGGCGGTGGTTAAGGCATTCGCTGATTTGGCTGAGAAACCATATCAAGTACTATATATTACGGGAGACGTCCATTATGAGGATGTCAAAAAGGAAGTTGACTTAATTGGAAACCCTAAAAATGTAGTTATTAAACCGTTTATTCATAATATGCCAGAAGTACTTGCTGGGGTAGATTTAGTGGTATCAAGAGCAGGAGCGACGACACTTGCAGAAATAACCTCACTTGGTATCCCAAGCATCTTAGTCCCAAGTCCATATGTAACAAATAATCATCAAGAGAAAAACGCTCGGTCATTAAGTGACCATGGTGCTGCAGAACTTTTATTAGAAAAGGACTTAAACAATAATAGTCTTGTGAATCATATTGATCGCATTCTTTTAAATAAAGATAAATTAAAAGAAATGAAAGTAAAGGCTAAAAAAATGGGTGTTCCGGATTCAGCTTTAAGACTTTATTCCTTAATGCAAGATCTGGTAAACACAAATCAAAAGTAGCCCAATAATATTTTTAGCATAAACTGATTTAAATGCTTCTAGGAAAGTAAGGGTGGTAATTATGGACGGAATCTTAAATGAGTTAGTAGCTTTAAATATCGGAAAGGTTAAGGAAAATGAACCATTAGCAAATCATACAACGATGAAAATTGGGGGTCCTGCAGACCTCTTTATTGAACCATCTTCGGTTGAAAATTTAAAAACCGTCATGAGTGTGATAGAAAAACATGGATTACCATGGCGTGCGATTGGCCGTGGGTCGAACCTGTTAGTGTCAGATAGGGGGATTGAAGGGGCTGTTATCAAGCTTAGTTCTGGAATGGATCACCTTGAGATTAACGATACAAGTATTACAGTTGGCGGTGGTCATTCACTTGTCAGTTTATCGACACTTATAAGCAAAAAGGGCCTCGCAGGACTGGAGTTTGCCAGTGGGATTCCTGGCTCAGTTGGTGGGGCTGTATATATGAACGCAGGTGCCCATGGTTCGGATATTAGTAAAATCTTAACCAAAGCACATATATTATTCGATGATGGAACATTGGAATGGCTCTCCAATCAAGAAATGGGGTTCTCCTATAGGACCTCTGTGCTTCAAAAAACTCGTCCTGGAATTGTGGTGGAAGCCGTTTTTGACCTTGTGAAAGGTGATCGAGCAGCGATTGTGGCGCAGATGCAAAAAAACAAAGATTATCGAAAAGAGACACAGCCATGGAATTTTCCTTGTGCTGGAAGTATTTTTAGAAATCCACTCCCGAATTACGCCGGGAAATTAATTGAAACCGCTGGGTTAAAGGGATTTAGTATTGGCGGTGCAAAGATTTCGGAAATGCATGGGAATTTTATTGTTAATGCTGGTGGTGCCACTGCAGAAAATGTGCTGGCATTAATTCAACATGTCAAGGATACCATCTTTAGCTTATATGAAGTAAAAATGGAAACTGAGGTTGAAATAATCGGTAGGAAGTAAGAATAATGGAAGGATTTATACTTAATTTCCAAAGAAATTATCCTTACTTTTCTTGTGAGAAATGTCGTCCGAATGACAAATATTGTGTTATAATTACTGATAATATTATAGGTGCAACCTCGAAAAAGTAAGAGACGGCATGGTTTTTCGTGCCGTTGTTTCTCTTTTCGAGGTAACACTATCGAATGTTGGACAGGCTTAGTCTACTTATGTTAGAGCAGCTGCTTTTTATGTGGAGGAATTTAAATGGAAAAAGGTAAAATTGTAGCTCTCGAGGACCGTATTCCTAAGCTAAAGGAGCAAAGACGACGAAAAGCAAACCGACGCCTTGTACTCCTGTTAATTCTGTTTTTTACAATGATAGTAGTTATCGCCTATTCACAATCACCCTTAAGCCATGTAAAGACGATAACGATAAAAGGAAATGGTGTGTATTCTGATACAGAATTGATCAGTCAGAGCGGCCTCTCGAATAATACGAATATTTGGAAAATAAAAAAGGATGAAACGGCATCGAGAATAAAACGTCTATCTGAGATAAAGACTGTTACCATCAAGACTCATTGGCCAAACACAGTGGTCATCCAAGTAAAAGAACATAAAAGAATTGCTTATCTTAAAAAAGCAAATAAGTTCTTACCAATTATGGAAAATGGGAAAATAGTGAACGAAAAAGCAGCAGAAAAAATTCCTGTAAATTCTCCAATTTTATTTGAGTTTAAAGAGGGGGCAGCCCTCAATAAAATGGTGAAAGAGTTAGAGAAACTTCCAAGTGAAATATCTAACTCTATCTCTGAAATCCATTATACTCCGAAAAAAACTGATCAATATCATATTTCCTTATTTATGAATGATGGATTTGAGGTTAGTGCCACATTAAGAACCTTCTCTGAAAAAATGGTACATTATCCATCAATTATCTCTCAAATTGATCCCAAGAAGAAGGGAATTATTGACCTAGAAGTAGGAACGTATTTTAAAGCCTTTGAAACCGAAGTGGAGGAAAAAGAAGTTGAGCAAGATAAGGGTGAAGGGTAAGCACGTTGTTTTGTCCCTGGTTTGTCTTGTTTTAGGATTTATGCTGGCCTTTTCCTATCATTTAACACAAATGGAATTGAATAAAGGGAAACCTAAAGTATCTGATAAACAGTGGGAACAGACCCTTGCACTACGAAACCAATTAATTGCTGAGGAAAAGAGCAATCGCGAATTGCAAAAGGAATTAAATCAAAAACAAGAGTTGGTCCTAAAAAATGAGAAAGACCTCTCGAAAGAAGCAGAGGTTTATGAGAATCTCGCTGAGGATGCTGAGAAATATCGGATGTTCTTGGGGAAGGTGAAGGTAAAGGGTAAAGGAGTAAAGATTACACTTACAGATGGTGCTTACGATCCGAAAGAGGATAATATTAATAATTATCTTGTTCATGAACACCATGTATTTAAAGTGGTTAATGAGCTTTATATTTCCGGGGCAGCAGCAGTTGCCATAAATGGACAAAGGCTGACTAGCCATTCTTATATTATTTGTAATGGACCTGTTATTACGGTTGATGGAGTCGAGCATCCAGCCCCCTTCATAATTTCAGCAATTGGTGATCCTGATGTCCTTTCATCTTCAATTAACTTAATCGGTGGGGTAAAAGATCAGTTAGTAAATGATAACATTGTTTTCACATTGGAAAGAGATGATGAAATGGTACTCGATCCAATCCTAGGTAGTTAGGTATGAAGTAATGTCCACGGCATGATAATTTAAAAGGTTAGGTGAAAAAAGTGGACAATAAAAAAGTCAATGTAAGTTTTACATTAATCGCAATCTTAGTGGGATTTATGATTGCGATCCAATTTCAAACAGTTAAAAAACCTGCTGAACGTGATACCCGTGATATTTGGCAACTTCGTGAAGCAATACTGAAAGAAAAGGAACTACAATCTAACTTACTAAGTGAAATTCGTTCAAATGAGGAAAAACTAGCAGCCTATGAATCTAAACGAAAACAAAGCAAGGAACAAGCCTTAAGTGATACATTAAAGGAATTAAAGCTTGAAGCTGGACTAACTGATATTACTGTTCCTGGTATTAAATTAAAGATTGAACCAGTAATCGAAGAAATAAAGACGGGTACTCCTGTTAATAGAGTTATTCCACCTGAACTTCTAACGAGATTACTAAACGAATTGAATATGTACGAAGCGAAATATGTAGCAATTGATGGAAAGAGAATTATTAATACCACTGTGATTCGCGACATCAATATGGAAACAAAAATTGACGGGCATACCATTGAAAGGCTGCCGATTGAAGTTGTTGTAGGTGTAGACAATAACTCTACAGCTGAAAAATTATATAATCGGATGAAAGTATCAAAAGCAACGGAAGAATTTTTTATTGAGAATCTAAGGCTTTCGATTTCAAAACCAATTCCGAACTTAACGGTACCAGCTTACGATGATTCCATACGCATCCGCTACATGGAACCGACAAAAGAAGGAGGCGATTCTTAATGTGGCTTCCATTCATAGGATTAATAATTGGGATTATTTTGGGACTACTAACAGAAATACGCATTCCTGAGGAATATTCCAATTATTTGTCGATTGCTGTCTTGGCAGCATTCGACACTCTTTTCGGTGGGATCAGGGCATACCTGCAAAATATATATGATGAAAAAGTGTTTGTATCAGGGTTTTTCTTTAATATTATACTTGCTGCAAGTTTAGCTTTTCTCGGTGTTAATCTTGGTGTAGACTTATATTTAGCAGCAGTTTTCGCGTTTGGTGTCAGATTGTTTCAGAATATTGCCGTAATAAGGCGAATATTATTGACAAAGTGGTCAACGAACAAAGAAAAAGTAGAAAAAAATTGAATTTTTTTAAAGGGAATCATTTAGTTGTGACGAATAATTTTATATGATATGAATATTGAACTTTTATTGGACAAAAAAAATATAGTTGTTGTTCAACTTAAGGAAATCTAAAGGAGGTGCCAAAGAATGAACAGCAATGAAATATATGTTAGTCTTGACATCGGTACATCCAGTGTAAAAGTAATCATTGGTGAAATGGTCAATGACTCGGGTAAAGACTCATTAAATATAATTGGTGTTGGAAATGTGAAATCTGAAGGATTACGCAAAGGTTCAATTGTTGATATGGACGACACCGTTCATTCGATTAGAAGGGCGATAGAGCAAGCAGAAAGAATGATTGGGATGGAAATCAGGGATGTGGTGGTTGGCATTTCAGGTAACAATGTCATGCTTCAACATTGTCATGGTATTGTTGCTGTTTCCAGCCAAAATAGAGAGATTACGAATGAAGATGTCATTCGTGTCATTGAAGCATCACACGTTGGTTCAATCCCGCCTGAAAGAGAAAACATCGGAGTTATTCGAAAACAATTTATCCTTGATGGTAAAGATGAAATTAACGACCCCCGCGGTATGATTGGGGTTCGTTTGGAAATGGACGGGACACTTATTACTGGTTCCAAATCGATAATCATTAATACCCTTCGATGTGTGGAACGTGCCGGACTCGAAATAGTGGATATTGTTCTACAGCCATTGGCAGCAGGTGATTATGCACTGTCAAAAGATGAGAAAAACCTCGGTGTTGCTCTTATCGATCTTGGTGGCGGCTCAACTACGATAGCTGTTTTTGAAGAAGGATTTATCACACAAACTAGTGTTATGCCTATTGGCGGAGACTATATCACAAAAGATATATCTGTAGGGTTACGGACTTCAACAGAAGATGCAGAAAAAATAAAAATAAAACATGGACATGCATTCTATGACGAAGCGTCAGAAGATGAAGTGTTCAGTGTTCCAATCATTGGCAGTGATCAACATCAACAATTTAATCAGCTGGAAATTTCGGATATTATTGAAGCTAGAATGGAAGAGATTTTTGAACTAGTATTGCATGAAATGAAACGCTTAGGATATAGTGACCTGCCAGGCGGTTATGTATTAACTGGAGGTATTGCAAATATGCAAGGTGTACTTGAACTTGCTCAGGTTATATTACAAAATAGAGTCCGCATTGCAGTGCCAGACTATATTGGTGTAAGGGAACCACAATATACTACAGCGGTTGGTTTAATTAAATATGCGTACAAGAATGCTAGATTACCAGGTGGACATGTTGGTTCTTCAACCATTTCTGAACCTGCCGAAAAGAGAGCACCTAAACAACAACAACAACCTAAACAACCAAAAGCAGAAAAACATCCGGAAGAAAAGATGTCATCAAAAGTAAAAAAATTCCTTGGTTACTTTTTCGAATAGGCTAATCGAAAAGGTACTGACGAATTAGGAGGATTGTCATGTTAGAATTTGATACAAATTTAGATTCTCTTGCTACTATAAAAGTAATCGGTGTCGGCGGCGGTGGCAATAACGCGGTCAATCGAATGATTGAACATGGCGTTCAGGGAGTAGAATTTATCGCTGTTAATACTGATGCTCAAGCACTAAATCTTTCAAAAGCAGAAGTAAAGATGCAAATTGGTGCTAAACTTACTCGTGGACTAGGAGCAGGTGCTAATCCAGACGTTGGAAAGAAAGCAGCCGAAGAAAGTAAAGAGCAATTGGAGGCAGCATTAAGTGGTGCGGACATGGTATTTGTTACTGCAGGAATGGGCGGAGGAACTGGTACTGGTGCAGCACCTGTTATTGCTCAAATTGCCCGTGACCTAGGTGCATTGACTGTTGGTGTAGTAACTCGTCCGTTCACATTTGAAGGAAAAAAACGCTCCGGACAAGCATCAGGTGGAATTGGTGCCATGAAGGATGCTGTTGATACACTTATTGTGATTCCTAATGACCGTCTCCTTGAAATTGTTGATAAAAGCACTCCAATGCTGGAAGCATTCCGTGAAGCAGATAATGTTCTTCGTCAGGGTGTACAAGGTATATCAGATTTAATTGCTGTACCAGGTCTTATTAACTTGGACTTTGCTGATGTTAAAACAATCATGTCTAATAAAGGGTCTGCTTTAATGGGTATTGGTGTTTCTGCTGGTGAAAATCGTGCCGCAGAGGCTGCTAAGAAAGCGATTAGTTCTCCATTATTAGAAACATCTATTGATGGAGCACAAGGTGTACTAATGAACATTACAGGCGGTACAAATTTAAGTCTTTATGAAGTTCAAGAAGCTGCTGATATCGTAGCAACCGCTTCTGATCAGGAAGTAAACATGATTTTTGGTTCTGTTATTAATGAGTCATTAAAAGATGAAATTATCGTTACTGTCATCGCTACTGGATTTAAAGAAGAAACCTTGCAGCCAAAAGCTACTCGTCCTACTTTTGGTCAGACTAAACCACAGATGAGTAATATTAAACGAGAACAGCCAAAACGCGAAGAGGTTCAGCAAGAGCCTGTCCGCCATACCCAAGTTTCCCAAGAGGAAACATTAGATATTCCAACCTTCTTACGGAACCGTAATCGAAGAAGGTAATTTAATAAATGAAATTCAAGAGACACGACCTGTTTTTGGTCGTGTCTTTTTTATTTAGGCTAATTTATATTGTGTTGATATAATTGGCACCTGTTGATTGGAGTGGAAGGCACGAGACTCCTGCGGGAGTACGGGACAGGGGAGACCCCGCAGGAGTGCAGCGACGAGGAGGCTCCCCGGCACGCCCGCGGAAAGCGAAGTGCCTGGAGCGGAAATCAACAGCCGTGTTTTATGTATGACAAAATCCATCTGACAAAATACGTTGTGAATAGTGGAAATTTTTGTTTATTTGATTACAGAAAGTGACACACTTCAGCCATGCAAGTACGATATACTTTTTCGTAAACAGAAAGGAAAAGCTGATAAATTTTTAGAGAGGAAGCTGGTAACTATTTATTTAGATGTGATCTGGGCTCTAAATTTTTTATTTGATAGTCTGCTTCTATATTTAACAGCTATTTTTCTAAAAAGAGAGATTAAAATAGGGAGACTAGCCGCTGGTGGATTTATTGGTTCAATGATAATTTTATTATCATTTACGCCATTAAATGTCTATACAAGCCATCCTATATCAAAATTCTTATGCTCAATCCTAATGGTGTTAATAACGTTTGGATTTAAGCGGATGACTTTTTTCTTTAAGGCATTAATGACACTTTATGTGTCCACCTTTTTAATCGGCGGGGCATTAATGGGGGCCCATTATTTTATCCAGTATGATTCTGAGTTAACAACCAAGGTCCTCGTTTCCAGCACAAAAGGGTTTGGCGATCCGATAAGTTGGATATTCGTTCTAATTGGATTTCCCTTCGCTTGGCACTTCTCAAGAAAAAATGTTGAAAGCATGGAGATGACAAAAATTCAATTTGATCAAATTGTTAAAGTCAGAGTCAATATAAATAACGAAACCCTTATCTTTAAAGGATTAGTGGATAGCGGGAATCAACTTTATGATCCATTGTCAAAGCAACCTGTGATGTTTGTCTCCATTAAAAACATTCAAGAAACGATCCCAGAATCAATCAAGAAACTTGCTGATGACCCAGAATTACTTATCAATGGCAGTGTAGACCTTCCAGCGGATTGGCAAAATAGGATCCGAATTGTTCCTACTCGCGTGATTGGACAAGAGCATCAACTAATAATTGCTGTAAAACCTGAAAGCATTTTTATTGAACATAAAGAAACTCAATATCTATGTGAAAAAGGTCTTGTTTCCTTTACAACAAAGCAACTCTCAAGCGAAGATGCATTTCAATGTATTGTTCATCCAAAGATGCTCACAGGTCCTAAGCAGCAAATAAAAACCATTAAGGTGAGTTAGTATTACTATACTCAGAAAAACATATTTTAGAAGGAGGAACACACATGAAAAAATGGAGGCTTCGCCTATCCTACTACTGGTATAAACTATTAATGAAATTGGGTTTAAAAACAGATGAAGTTTATTATATTGGTGGTAGTGAGGCCTTACCGCCTCCTTTAAGCAAAGATGAAGAAGAGATGCTGCTGAAAAAATTACCTGGTGGTGATAAAGCAGCAAGGTCAATATTAATTGAACGAAATCTTCGTCTTGTTGTTTACATTGCGAGAAAATTCGAGAATACCGGGATTAATATCGAAGACTTAATTAGTATTGGAACTATTGGATTAATTAAAGCTGTAAATACCTTTAATCCCGAGAAAAAAATAAAACTTGCTACATATGCCTCACGATGCATCGAAAATGAGATTCTCATGTACTTAAGGCGCAATAATAAAATCAGGTCAGAAGTATCCTTTGATGAACCCTTAAATATTGATTGGGATGGGAATGAACTATTATTATCTGACGTTCTAGGAACGGATGATGATATTATTACAAAAGATCTTGAAGCAAACGTGGACCGAAAGCTCCTGACAAAAGCACTTCATCAACTGACTGACCGTGAAAAACAAATTATGGAACTCCGGTTTGGTCTTACAAATGGAGAAGAAAAAACCCAAAAAGACGTAGCTGACATGCTGGGAATATCCCAATCTTATATTTCCCGTTTAGAAAAAAGAATTATAAAAAGGCTGCGAAAAGAATTTAATAAAATGGTGTAAAGAAGAAAAAATTTTTTCCATTAAAAAACCTATGATTTTCGTGACTTAATTGCATTTTTCGACAAATATGCACTTGTCCACCATCGTGGATAAGTGCATATTTTTCCTTCTCAAGGAGATACTGTTTTTTGTACAGCAACTCCTGTGAGGAGGGAAAAGGATTGACTCGAAATAAAGTTGAAATTTGCGGTGTGGACACAGCAAAACTTCCTGTCTTAAAAAACGAAGAAATGAGAATACTCTTCAAGCAAATGCAAGAGGGCGATATTTATGCCAGAGAAAAGCTAGTCAACGGTAATTTACGACTCGTATTAAGTGTCATTCAACGTTTTAACAATAGAGGCGAGTTTGTTGACGACTTGTTTCAAGTTGGCTGTATTGGGCTGATGAAATCTATCGATAACTTTGATTTGGGCCAAAACGTAAAGTTTTCAACCTATGCGGTTCCAATGATTATTGGTGAAATTCGAAGGTACTTGCGTGATAATAATCCAATTCGCGTTTCTAGATCCTTGAGGGATATTGCATATAAAGCCCTTCAGGTAAGAGAGCGATTGATGAGCGAAACTTCAAGGGAACCAACCGCGGAAGAAATTGCGAAGGTCTTAGAAGTTCCACATGAAGAAATCGTTTTCGCCCTTGATGCCATTCAGGACCCAGTGTCCCTTTTCGAGCCAATTTATAATGATGGCGGCGATCCAATTTATGTGATGGACCAATTAAGCGATGAAAAAAATAAAGATATCCATTGGATTGAAGAAATTGCATTAAAAGAAGGAATGCGCAGGCTAAACGATCGCGAAAAGTTAATTTTACGGAAACGATTCTTTCAAGGTAAAACACAAATGGAGGTCGCAGATGAAATTGGGATTTCCCAAGCACAAGTTTCTCGGTTAGAAAAAGCTGCGATAAGACAAATGAATAAAAATATCCAAAGTTAGGCTGTCCTTAGGGCAGCTTTATTTTTATTCCTTTTACTAAAGGTTATTTTCGCAAAGAATATTGTTTTTTGTATTAGTTCATCTACACGCAAAACAATTGGGTTCGTGGCATCTTTTCGTAAAAACTTTTGCGAAAATTGCTTACAAACTTAAGTTTTTGGCCCGTATTAAGTTCCAAAAGCAACAAAGTTTACGAAAAGAGCCTTACTAAAAGTCTTAGAGTAAACATATATTTTATAGAAATAAAACCGGGAGTGAGAAAAAATGGTAAAAATTTCTGAGTTCCAAATAAAAGATGTGGTTAATGTAGCAGATGGAAAAAGGCTTGGAAATATTGGTGATATTGAGATAAATTTAACAACAGGAAAGATTGAAGCAGTCGTCATTAGCGGCAGTGGAAGAGTGCTTGGCTTTTTTGGTAAAGATGACGATGTGGTTATTCCTTGGAAGAATATTTTAAAAATAGGTCAAGATGTTATTTTGGTCAGATATAAAGGCAGTACAGAAAATCTAACGGAAGAAGCAGAAGTTTAACTATTTTATTTGCGGTGACCAATTTTTCTTTTCATGGTAAACTATAGAAAAAACATTAGAGGTATGAAAATGGAACCCTTTGTTTTAAAAAATCAATCCTTTTTAACTATTGAAAACTGGGTAAGCAAATATCCATGTTTAGTTGCGGGAATAACAACTAATAATGGCGGAGTAAGCAAAGGGGTTTACGAATCCCTTAACCTTGGTTTTCACGTTGGTGATAATCAAAGCGATGTTTGTTCTAACCGAGAAAAAGTTTCAGACTTACTCACATTTCCGCTAAAGACTTGGGTCGGAGCAGAACAAACACATGGGATTCATCTTAAAAAAATTTCTAAACATGACCGTGGCAAAGGCTCAAATTCCTATGAAAATGCTATTAAAGATACAGATGGTTTTTATACGAATGAGGAGGGAGTCTTGTTAACACTATGCTATGCCGACTGTGTCCCTCTTTTTTTTATTGCACCTGAATCAAAGATGATAGGAGTTGCCCATGCTGGCTGGAAAGGGACTGTAGGCCAAATTGCAAAGGAAATGATCATTGCGTGGAAAAGAGAAGGAATTAACCCAGAACAGATTCTAGTTACAATTGGCCCATCCATTTGTGAAAAATGTTATATTGTTGACAAGTATGTTATAAACTTGGTCGAAAATACACTAGAAGATGTCGAAATTTTACCCTATAATTTAATTAAAGACGGCCAATATTCCTTAGATTTACGAGAAGTAAATAGACAAATACTAATGAAGTCTGGTGTACCGGATACGAATATCCAGTTGACTAACTTTTGTTCTAGTTGTGATAAAGAGTTTTTTTCCCACCGCCGTGACCAAGGGAAAACAGGAAGAATGTTAACTTTTATGGGCTGGAAGGAGAAAATGTAAAGTTTATGAGGGTAGCAGAAAAATACGAGATAATAAAACAACAAATCAATGAGGCCTGCCTTCGGGTCAAGCGAAACCCTGAAGAAGTCAGGGTGATAGCGGTTACGAAATATGTTAGTACTGAGAGAGCAAATGAAGCACTACAAGCAGGTATTATAAATTTAGGCGAGAATCGGGATGAGGGACTCCTTCGTAAGTGGGAAGAACTCAAGGACAAGCCTGTATGGCATTATATCGGTTCACTTCAGACACGAAAAGTAAAAAATATCGTTAATATTGTTGAGTATATACATTCTTTGGACAGAATTTCTCTTGCAGAAGAAATTAATAAACGAGCAGAACATAAGGTAAAATGCTTGGTGCAAGTTAATGTCTCTGGAGAAGAATCAAAGCATGGCTTACCTGCAGAAGAAGTGCTGACTTTTATTGAATCACTTCGTAACTTTGAACATATCAGTGTTGAAGGTTTAATGACAATGGCTCCACTTACTGATAATGAATCTCAAATACGTGAATGTTTTCGTAAATTAAGAGAACTTCGTAAACAAGTCCAAGCCTTAAATTTAGATTATGCTCCTTGCACAGAACTTTCGATGGGCATGTCCAATGATTTTGAAATTGCTATTGAAGAAGGGGCTACAATGGTAAGAATAGGCACTGCGCTTGTTGGTGAAGATGGTTAGGAGAGAAAATCATGACGATTAAATCGAAATTAAAAACATTTTTCTTTTTGGATGATGAATATGATGATAACAAAGTTGATTATCCAGAAGTAGTTGAACCACTTCCAGTAAAACAAAAGCAACAACCTGTGGTAAAGAACCAAAACGTTGTCAACTTGCAAACCGTGCAAAAATCGGCTAATTCTACAAAATCATCCAAAGTAATTTTAGTTGAACCACGTTCTTATTCTGAGTCAACTGAAATTGCAGACCATTTAAAAAACCGCCGCGCAGTTGTCGTGAACCTGCAGCGAATTGACAGTGACCAAGGCAGACAAATTGTCGATTTTCTAAGTGGTGCTGTTTATGCAATTGGTGGAGACATTCAAAAGATTGGTTTCAGTATATTCTTATGTACACCTGATAATGTTGAGGTTTCAGGAAATATATCAGAACTTATTCCTGACTTTGAAAATCAAAATACGAGGTGGTAATGCTTAATGGCACTTGTTTTTAGTTTATTACAGAAGCTAATACAACTTTATTCGTATGCCTTAATTATATATATTTTAATGTCTTGGTTTCCAAACGCTAGAGGGTCATCTATCGGACAATTTTTTGCGAAAATTTGTGAACCATATTTAGAGCCATTTAGACGAATCATTCCACCAATTGGTATGATGGACATCTCTCCAATCGTTGCCTTTCTTGTACTTAACTTTGCGCAAAATGGATTATCAAGTGTCTATCGTTTTCTTGTTTCTTAAGAATATTGAATCTAGGTTGTGTTTTGAAAAATGAATATCTATCAGCACTTTCGTCCAGAAGAACGAGAATTTATTGATCAGGTGTTAAATTGGAAGAATTATGTTGACACACAATATACTCCTAAATTAACCGATTTCCTTGATCCAAGAGAACAACATATACTAAAAATGTTAATTGGTGAACATGGTGAGGTAAAGTATAAACTTTTTGGCGGCAGCACAGATGTAGAAAGAAAAAGAGCCCTAATTTTTCCTGATTATCTAACATCGATTAATAATGATGAATTTCAAATAAGCCTTTTCGACATTCACTATCCAACCAAGTTTGTTACGATCGAGCATCGACAGGTTTTGGGAACACTTATGTCCCTAGGTCTGAAGCGGGGAAAGTTTGGGGATATCCTCAATATAGATGGGAAATGCCAATTTTTTGCCGCAAAGGATATAAGCGATTATATCCTAAACAATGTTGAAACAATTGGCAGGGCAGGCGTAAAACTAACTGAAACGAATATAGAAAATGCACTTCCCACCAATGAAAAATTGGTGGAAAGTGACTTAACGATATCTTCTCTGCGTCTTGATACGGTTATCTCAGGAATTTATCATTTGTCACGGCAAAAATCACAACTTCTTATTCAACAAGGACTCGTGAAGGTGAATTGGACAATAATTGAAAATCCTTCATTTGAATGTGGTGTGGGTGACATGATTTCAGTTAGGGGAAGTGGCCGAGCAAAGATTTTTGCTATTCAAGGGAAAACGAAAAAAGAAAAATGGCGACTAAATGTCGGAAAACAAAAATAACTATATAAATAAAGAAGGAAATTCGATGAATGATGTCGAATTCTTGCATATACATATAGAATTAGAGATTGTATGGAGGTGGCATCATGCCGTTAACACCGTTGGATATTCACAATAAGGAGTTTAATAAGGGTTTTAGAGGATATGATGAGGATGAGGTCAACGAGTTTCTCGATCAGGTGATCAAGGATTATGAATTAGTACTTAGAGAGAAAAAAGAATTAGAAGAACGCTTGAACGATATGAACGAGCGTCTTGGTCACTTTGTTACGATTGAAGAAACTCTAAATAAATCTATCATCATTGCTCAAGAAGCGGGTGAGGATGTTAAACGAAATGCTCAAAAGGAAGCAAAGTTGATTATTAAAGAAGCGGAGAAAAATGCGGATCGGATTGTCAATGAATCACTATCAAAAGCAAGGAAGATTGCTCTTGAAATCGAGGATTTAAAAAAGCAGTCTAAAGTATTCCGGACACGTTTTAAGATGTTGATTGAGGCTCAGCTTGATATGTTGAATACCGATGATTGGGATCACTTATTAGAATATGAGGTAGATGCAACGGAACTAAAAGTTCATGAAGAAGAAGATTCATTAGCTTGACGAAAAGCATTTTTATAGCATATAATTTCTTAACAGTTATAAAGAATGGTCAATGACGATGATAGGGACAGTATAATTTTTCTAGGACTTTTTTAGCGAGCCAGGGGCGGTGTAAGCCTGGTAAAGTTGAAAAATTGAAGATCACCCTTGAGTTCCATAGCCCAACCTCCTTATTTAAGGATAGTAGGCTTAGGCGTGTTATTCACGTTACGAATGCTAAAGAGGATAGCCAATTTAATTCGAGCTATCTATCAGGGTGGTACCGCGGGAATAAAACCTTCTCGTCCCTATTTTGGGATGAGAGGGTTTTTTTATTTGTCTATTGGCTATTCTTGTTATATGAAGAGGATTACAGGAGGAAGAAAAAATGGAGTATAAAAATACGTTATTAATGCCACAAACTGAATTTCCGATGCGTGGCAATCTTCCACAAAGAGAGCCTGAGATTCAGGCAAAATGGGAAGAGTTAAATATTTACAAAAAAGTTCAAGAACGAACTAAAGGACGTCCGATGTTTGTATTGCATGATGGTCCTCCATATGCCAATGGTGACATCCATATGGGGCATGCCCTTAATAAAATTTTAAAAGATATGATTGTCCGCTATAAGTCAATGAGCGGTTTCCATGCACCATACGTACCAGGCTGGGATACACATGGCCTTCCAATTGAGCAAGCGTTAACGAATAAAGGTGTAAAACGTAAAGAAATGACGGTCGCAGAATTCCGTCAACTTTGTACAAAGTATGCTCTCGAACAAATTGATAATCAGCGTGAACAATTTAAACGACTTGGTGTGCGCGGTGACTGGGAAAACCCTTATATTACCCTAAAACCAGCCTATGAAGCACAGCAGATTAAAGTCTTCGGTGAAATGGCTAAGAAAGGTTATATTTATAAAGGACTCAAGCCTGTCTATTGGTCACCATCCAGTGAATCTGCACTTGCTGAAGCTGAGATTGAATACCAAGACAAAAAATCCGCATCCATTTATGTGGGCTTTAAGGTGAAAGATGGAAAAGATGTACTAGATACAGACACCCAAATTATTATCTGGACAACAACTCCTTGGACAATTCCGGCGAACTTAGGTATTTCTGTTCATCCGGATCTAACATATGTTGTAGTTGCGGCAAATGGGAACAAATATCTAGTTGCTGAGGCTCTTTTGGAATCAGTTTCGAAGGAAATTGGCTGGGAAGAAGTAACAGTTGTTAAAAAGGTAAAAGGAAATGATTTAGAAAATATTTTAGCTGTTCATCCTCTTTATGGCCGCGATTCATTGGTAATGTTAGGAGAACATGTAACAACAGATGCAGGTACTGGCTGTGTTCATACAGCACCTGGTCACGGGGAAGATGACTTTTATGTAGGCCAAAAATATGGTTTAGATGTCCTATGCCCTGTCGATGATAAAGGTGTGATGACCAGTGAGGCGCCAGGTTTTGAAGGATTATTTTACGATAAAGCAAATAAACCAATCACACAAGCATTAGAAAATGCAGGTGCATTGCTTAAACTTTCTTTTATTACCCATTCTTATCCACACGATTGGAGAACGAAAAAACCGGTAATCTACCGAGCGACAGCACAATGGTTTGCATCTATTAAAGATTTCCGAAATGAGTTACTAGATGCAGTAAAGGAAACAAAATGGATTCCTGCTTGGGGTGAAACCCGTTTATTTAATATGGTTCGTGACCGAGGGGACTGGTGTATTTCTCGTCAACGTGTCTGGGGAGTACCAATTCCTGTTTTCTACGCAGAAACTGGCGAAGAAATCATTACAGATGAAACGATTAATCATGTTTCAGATTTATTCCGTGAATTTGGTTCAAATGTATGGTTTGAGCGTGAGGCAAAAGAATTACTACCTGCTGGCTTTACTCATCCAGGAAGTCCAAACGGTATTTTTACTAAAGAAACAGATATCATGGATGTATGGTTTGATTCAGGATCTTCCCATCAAGCTGTTTTACTTGAAAGAGATGATTTAGTTCGACCAGCTGATCTTTATCTTGAAGGCTCGGACCAGTATCGCGGCTGGTTTAACTCGTCATTATCTACTGCTGTAGCCGTGACAGGTGAAGCACCATACAAAGGAGTATTAAGCCACGGATTTGCCCTTGATGGTGAAGGCAGGAAGATGAGTAAGTCCATCGGTAATGTCGTTATCCCTGCAAAAGTAATGAACCAGTTAGGTGCAGATATTTTACGCCTTTGGGTTGCTTCAGTTGATTATCAAGCAGATGTTCGTGTTTCAGATGCAATCTTAAAGCAGGTCGCAGAGGTTTATCGTAAAATTCGTAACACCTTCCGTTTCTTATTAGGAAATTTAGCTGATTTTACTCCAGCAGATAAAGTGGCATATGAAAATCTGCGCGAAGTCGACCAATTTATGCTGGTTAAATTAAATAATTTGATTAAAAATGTTCGCAATGCCTATGAAAACTATGAATTCGCTGGCATCTATCACGCGATTAATAATTTCTGCACCCTTGATTTAAGTTCATTTTATTTGGATTTTGCTAAAGATGTCCTTTATATTGAAGCTACAAATAATCATGAGCGACGTGCTATTCAGACAGTGTTATATGAATCGCTGCTTGCTTTAACAAAATTAGTTTCACCTATCCTTTCACACACTGCTGATGAAGTGTGGAAGTTTATCCCAGCGGTAACAGAAGAGAGTGTCCAGTTAACTGACCTTCCTGAATATCAGGAATTAAAAAATGCTCAAGGTTTAGAGGAAAAGTGGACTGAATTCATGAAACTTCGGGATGATGTATTAAAGGCTCTTGAGGAAGCACGTAATCAAAAAGTGATTGGGAAGTCGTTAACTGCAAAGGTTACTCTTTATGTCAATGAAAAATCAAAAGCTTTATTAGACTCGATTGAAGAAAATATGAAACAACTCTTTATTATCTCAGGCTTTGAAGTGGCAGGTGCCTACGAGGATGCACCTGAAAATGCAGTTAAATTAGAAACTGCAGCCATTGTTATAACAAAGGCTGAGGGTGAAACATGTGAGCGTTGCTGGATTGTAACACCAGAAGTAGGTCAAGATCCAGAACACCCAACACTTTGCCCGCGTTGTGCTGAAGTAGTAAAAGCTAACTATACTCATAATTAATTATGATAGCTCTGTGCAATTGCACAGGGCTTTTAAATTTTTCCTTCTCCGTTAATTGTTGTTGTAGTTGTCAAATGTTTTTCCGAGTCGGTTATTGGATGGCGGAAATAATAAGACAAATGAAACACGGAGGTAACAACTATGAATGCCACGCAGGAACAGCTGTTTTTGGAACTCCGTCAAACGAAAGAAGAAATTGAATATTCCTTAAGGAACAAACCGAAGCAGGACTGGTTTACATCCGTTTTAGAAGAGGAATTATCAGATATTAATGCAGCAATTCAAAAGCTTAAAAATGGAAATTTTGGGCAATGTGAAATTTCTGGAGAATTTTTGCCTAATGAATTATTAAAGATCATTCCTACAATAAAGTCAGTAAAGGATTCAGAGTATTTAATGCATTATTACAAAAAACCGATTTACTGATCATTTTCATAAAGTTACATTTTCGTTTAGCGAAAAAGTATGCTAAAATGCTTAAGAAGTATGATAAGCGAAAGCGTCTAGACATGATGAGTCTAGTTGATGTGGAGGTATTTCTTAGTGTTTTATTACTTAATCGCTCTTTTTGTTATTTTATTAGATCAAATTACGAAATGGCTAATTGTAAGCAAGATGTATCTAGGGGAGAGTATACCTATCATTGATAATATTTTCTATATTACTTCTCATCGCAATCGTGGAGCAGCGTGGGGAATATTACAAGGACAAATGTGGCTCTTCTATGTTATTACCATTGTTGTAATCATCGCAATTATGTATTATCTATACAAAGCTGCAAAGGGTAAATGGATACTAGGTGTATCTTTAGCATTGATGCTTGGAGGAGCGATCGGAAACTTTATTGACCGTGTCATTCGCAAGGAAGTTGTTGATTTCATTCATACGTATGTTTTTGGCTATAATTTCCCTGTCTTTAACATCGCAGATTCAGCTTTAGTGATCGGTGTCATCTTGTTAATGATTCAAATGGTACTAGAAGAGAGAGAAACAAAGGAGAAATCATATGGAGAAAATGGAACACATCATTCTTGAGGAGCAAAAAGGGGATCGGATTGATAAGGTGATCTCTGGTCTTGATGAAGAATGGTCAAGAACTCAAGTACAGCAATGGATTAAAGAAGGCAATATAACGGTGAATGGACAACAGATTAAAACAAATTATAAATGTAACGTGGACGACCAAATAGAAATTACGATTCCGGCCCCCGAAGAGTTGAATGTGGTCCCAGAAGATCTTAATTTAGAAATTTACTATGAAGACAGTGATGTTTTGGTGGTAAATAAACCGAGGGGTATGGTTGTTCATCCAGCGCCTGGCCATATGTCTGGAACATTAGTCAATGGATTAATGTTTCATTGTAAGGATTTATCAGGGATTAACGGTGTGTTAAGACCAGGGATTGTTCATCGGATTGATAAGGATACATCCGGACTATTAATGGTGGCTAAAAATGATTTGGCTCACGAAAGTCTTGTCAATCAGTTAGTGGCCAAATCAGTTACCCGTAAATATAAAGCGATTGTTCATGGAGTCATTCCCCATGACTTTGGAACTGTTGATGCTCCACTTGGCAGAGATACAAAAGACCGACAAAGCATGACAGTTGTTGACCATGGCAAACATGCGGTCACACATTTCCATGTGCTTGAACGCTTTAAGGATTTTACATTTGTGGAATGTCAATTAGAAACAGGTAGAACACACCAAATACGTGTTCATATGAAATACATTGGATACCCTCTCGCTGGAGATCCGAAATATGGACCTAAAAAGACGCTCGATATTAACGGACAAGCATTACATGCAGGTGTGCTTGGTTTTAACCACCCGAGAACAGGCGAATATTTAGAATTTGAAGCGCCACTTCCAGAAGATATCGAGATATTACTCAATCAGCTTCGAAATAATCGTTGACACAGTCGTTAATTTGAAGTAAGATGATTTTAGCTTAATAAGCCTTTAAAACAGTCCCGTGAGGCTGAGAAGGAAACGGTTAAGATAATGGGGGTAACTATACCCATATCTGTAAATTAACTAGTTAACCTCTCGCCAAAATTGGGTGAGAGGTTTTTTATTTTTACAAAAGAAGAAGGTGTAGTATGAACCAAAAAGCTGTTGTCCTGGATGAACAAGCCATTAGCAGAGCTCTGACTAGAATTGCCCACCAAATTATTGAAAAAAACAAAGGTATAGATGATAGTATTTTGGTAGGCATTCGAACGAGGGGCATTTATTTGGCCAATCGACTTGCAGCCAAAATTGAGGAGATTGAGGGAAAAGCAATTGCTGTTGGTGAGTTAGATATTACCCTTTATCGAGATGATTTAACAAAGAAAACAGATAATCAAGAACCACTGGTTAAAGGATCGGATATTCCGGTGGGGATAAATAATAAAAAAGTGATACTTGTTGATGATGTTTTATATACAGGGAGGACAGTCCGAGCTGGACTAGATGCCTTAATGGATATAGGAAGACCTTCAGTCATTCAACTTGCAGTCTTAGTAGACAGAGGGCACCGGGAACTTCCGGTCAGAGCAGATTATGTTGGGAAAAATATTCCAACCTCAAGCGAAGAAAAAATAGTTGTTGAACTAGTTGAAGTGGATCAGGTGGATCAAGTCAGTATTTTTGAAAAATAAATAGCAACCCTTTTAAAAGTAGTCCTGTGAGGCTGACAAAGGGGAATATGCCGGAAGATCTTTATTTAGGCATGTCCATACCCTCTTTGTACCTTTACGGACAAAGAGGTTTTTTTTATGAAAAAAATAAGATACTAAAGAAAAGCAATATACAAAACGGGGGAAATCACAGTGAACAATAAACCTATCCTAGACGTAAAAGAGATTCCTAAACCCTTTCAATGGATAACATTAAGTTTACAGCACTTATTCGCCATGTTTGGAGCCACAATATTGGTACCTTACCTTGTTGGATTAAGCCCGGCGATTGCACTTATATCAAGTGGACTTGGAACATTAGCGTTTCTATTAATAACTAAATTCCAAGTTCCAGCTTACTTAGGCTCATCCTTTGCCTTTATCGCACCTGTAATTGCCGCTAAAGCAGCAGGGGGGCCTGGCGGTGCCATGGTCGGTACTTTCCTTGCAGGACTTGTTTACGGACTGGTTGCACTTATCATCAGCAAGGCTGGTCATCGCTGGATCATGAATCTTCTCCCGCCAATTGTTGTCGGACCCGTTATTATTGTCATCGGATTAGCCCTATCCGGAACTGCTGTGAATATGGCGATGAATAATCCCGTGAGTGGTAAATACAGCATGCTTCATTTCTCTGTAGCCCTTGTCACGCTATCAGCAACAATTATCTTTTCGATATATGCAAAAAAAATGTTAAGTATGATCCCTATCTTAGCGGGGATTATTGTCGGATATATCTACGCTCTAGTGGTTGGAGTGATCGATTTTAAACCAGTATTAGAAGCTAAGTGGTTTGAAATGCCTGAATTTATCATTCCGTTTGTAAGCTATAAAGTAAAATTCACTTGGGATTTAGTCTTGTTAATGGTACCAGTAGCGATTGTTACACTATCAGAGCACATCGGACACCAGTTGGTGCTAAGTAAGGTAGTCGGCAGAGATTATATTAAAGAACCTGGATTACATCGCTCGATCCTTGGGGATGGAACAGCAACGATGATTTCCGCTCTGATTGGCGGCCCGCCAAAAACAACATATGGTGAAAATATCGGCGTCCTTGCAATTACTCGAATTTACAGTGTGTATGTCATCGCTGGTGCTGCAATATTCGCCATCATCTTTGGCTTTATTGGAAAAATAACTGCTTTAATCAGCACCATTCCAACACCGGTTATGGGAGGCGTTTCGATCCTGCTTTTTGGAATCATTGCTTCTTCTGGATTACGAATGCTGGTGGATAGCAAAATTGATTTTGGTAACAAGCGAAACCTTGTCATTTCATCCGTCATATTGGTAGTTGGCATCGGTGGAGCAGTGATAAAAGTGTCAGAATCATTACAAATTCAGGGGATGGCTCTAGCAGCCATTTGTGGGGTATTGTTAAACCTTATCCTTCCAGGCAGAGAAACAGCAAATGAAAATATGCTTGAAGAAATTGAATTCACTGATAAGCGGAAAACTGCATAATTAAGTTTCAACTCTTTAAAGAAATCCAGAGAGGTTTAAAAGGGTGTAAGCTTAGTCCCGTGATTTTTGACTCATGGATTAAGTTTGTATTACCTTCACCCTGAACTTTGGTCAGGGTGTTTTTTATCCAATATGAGAGGCGGGATGATGGATGTTAAATCATTTACTAACTACGAACGAATTAAAGGTTGATGAGATTTATCAAATCTTAACAGATGCTCATAACTTTAAAAATGGAATGCAATGGCGTCCAGACAGGCAAATGTTTACTGCCAATCTATTTTTTGAACCAAGTACAAGAACAAAGAGCAGTTTTGAAGTGGCCCAAAGAAGATTAGGATTAGAGGTAATTCCATTTGAAGTGCTTACTTCTAGTGTCCAAAAAGGGGAAACACTTTACGATACAGTAAAAACATTAGAAGCCATTGGTGTCGAATCAATTGTCATTCGGCACGAACAGGACCGCTATTTTGATGAATTAGTCGGAAAGATTAACATTCCAATCATTAATGGCGGGGATGGGTGTGGGCATCATCCAACGCAATCACTCCTTGATCTAATGACCATCCAGCAGGAGTTTGACCAATTCACAGGTTTAAAAATTGCCATTATCGGCGACATTCGTCATAGCCGGGTAGCACGTTCCAATGCGGATGTTTTATCAAGGCTGGGAGCAGAAGTGATTTTTTCGGGACCAAAAGAGTGGTTCGATAATAGAAGTACAGATATATCAAGGTATAGGCCAATTGATATGGCTATCCAAGAGGCCGATGTAGTCATGCTTCTTCGAGTACAGCATGAACGGCATCAGCAAAAAAGCAGCTTTACGGCAAATGAGTATCACAAACAATATGGTCTGACGCTTGAAAGAGAAAAGATGATGAAGCAAAAAAGTATTATCATGCATCCTGCACCTGTTAATAGAAATGTGGAAATTGCCGATAGTCTTGTCGAGTGCAAAAGATCGAGGATTTTCAAGCAAATGGAAAACGGTGTGTACGTCAGAATGGCAGCCATTAAAAGATCAATCGAAAGCCTTGAAGGAGGAAACCAAAATGAAACTACTTATTCAGAACGCGTGCTACATAGCATCTAATGGAGAAAAGAAACAATCTGATCTATTAATAGAAGATGGAATAATAACAAAGATTGAAACCCAAATCGACGCAATCGTGGATCGCACAGTGAACGCGGAAGGTAAATTAGTTTCACCTGGATTTATTGACCTGCATGTCCACCTTCGTGAACCAGGCGGAGAAAAAAAGGAAACCATCGCAACCGGAACAGCAGCCGCAGCAAGAGGCGGATTTACCACTATTGCCAACATGCCAAACACAAGACCGGTGCCTGACACCATTAACAACATGGAGGACTTGCAAAAGCGAATTAAGGATACCGCGAAGGTAAGGGTACTGCCGTATGCTTCAATTACAATTCGTCAGTTGGGTCAAGAATTAACAGATTTTGAAGGACTGAAAGCTCTGGGTGCATTTGCCTTTACTGATGACGGGGTAGGCGTGCAGTCAGCTGCGATGATGCTTGAAGCGATGCGTAAAGCGGCCGCACTAGACATGGCGATTGTCGCTCATTGTGAGGAAAATACATTAATCAATAAGGGTTCTGTCCATGATGGATCATTTGCGAAGAAGCATGGATTAAATGGAATTCCATCTATATGCGAATCTGTTCAAATTGCTAGGGATGTTCTCTTAGCGGAAGCAGCAGACTGTCATTATCATGTCTGCCATATCAGCACAAAGGAATCTGTCCGAGTAGTCAGAGATGCCAAACGAGCAGGAATTAAAGTTACAGCAGAGGTAACGCCGCATCACCTATTGTTATCTGAAGATGATATCCCAGGTTTGGATGCAAACTTCAAAATGAATCCGCCGCTTCGTGCTGCAGAAGACCGCAAAGCGTTAATAGAAGGGCTCTTAGACGGAACCATTGATTTCATTGCAACAGATCATGCTCCACATACAGCAGAAGAAAAAGCGGAGGGAATGACGCTTGCACCATTTGGTATTGTTGGGCTGGAAACAGCGTTCCCGCTTCTTTACACACACTTTGTCTTAAAAAATATCATGACGCTTGAAGAGTTAATAAAATATTTAACAGTCAAACCAGCCGAAGCATTTGCGCTTCCGTACGGGAAAATCGAAGTAGGATCCCCGGCAGACTTAGTCCTGTTGAACCTAGAGGAAGAACGTGCAATTAACATAGAAGAATTTTTATCAAAAGGAAAAAATACACCATTTAGCGGTTGGAAATGTAAGGGATGGCCTGAGATGACAATCGCTAGAGGAGAAATCGCATGGGAAAAAGGAAGTGTCTTAGTATGAAAAAACAACTTATATTAGAAGATGGCACCATATTTATCGGCAAAGGCTTTGGAAGTGATACAGAAACAATTGGTGAAGTTGTTTTTAATACAGGGATGACCGGTTACCAGGAAATCATTTCTGACCCATCCTATTGCGGACAGATAGTAACCCTTACCTATCCATTGATCGGAAATTACGGAATCAACCGAGATGATTTTGAATCCATCAATCCAGCAATAAAGGGCTTAATTGTAAAAGAAGCAGCGAATTTCCCATCCAACTGGAGAAATGAATATACATTGGATGAATACTTTGACATGAAAAAGATCCCGGGGATTGCAGGGATTGATACTCGTAAATTAACACGGATTATCCGCCAATACGGAACATTGAAAGGGGCCATCTGCAGTATTGAGAAGGATCCAAACGAGATCTTGAATCAATTAAGAAAAACGCCTCTTCAAACGAATCAAGTAAAACAAGTATCCACAAAAAATGCTTATCCAAGCCCAGGTCGTGGTAAGAGAGTAGTCCTTGTCGATTTTGGAATGAAACACGGAATCTTACGTGAACTTAACCACCGGGATTGTGATGTGGTGGTCGTACCTTATCATACAACAGCAGACGAAATCCTTCAGTTACGCCCAGACGGGATTATGTTATCCAATGGACCTGGGGATCCAAAGGATGTTCCTGAGGCAATTGATATGCTAAAAGGTGTATTAGGTCGAGTTCCACTATTCGGAATTTGCTTAGGACACCAATTGTTTGCCCTAGCATGCGGAGCTAATACGGAAAAAATGAAGTTCGGTCATCGCGGCTCAAACCATCCTGTTAAAGATCTGACTACAGGAAAAGTGGCGATTACTTCACAAAACCATGGCTATACAGTTGAGGAAGAATCAATTAAAAATACAAGATTAGAAATTACTCATATTGCAGTAAATGACGGAACAGTCGAAGGGTTGAAACACCTTGATTACCCAGCATTTACAGTTCAGTATCATCCCGAAGCATCTCCAGGACCAGAAGACGCAAACGGCTTATTCAATCAATTTCTTGACTTGATGGAAAAGAACAAACAGGAGGTTACAGCAAATGCCTAAACGTACAGATATAAACTCCATTTTAGTAATCGGTTCAGGACCTATTGTTATCGGGCAGGCTGCAGAATTTGACTATGCCGGTGCCCAAGCATGTATCGCTCTGAAAGAAGAAGGCTACCGTGTTATTCTAGTTAACTCCAATCCGGCCACCATCATGACGGATACAGAGATGGCAGATGCCGTTTATATCGAGCCCTTGACTGTGGATTTCGTCAGCAGAATCATTCGTAAAGAACGTCCAGATGCGCTTCTCGCGACTCTTGGCGGACAAACCGGTCTTAACCTGGCTGTCGAACTAACAAATTCAGGCGTCTTAGCTGAATGTGAAGTAGAAATTCTTGGTACGAAACTTTCAGCGATTAACCAAGCAGAGGATCGCGACCTTTTCCGCAGCCTTATGAATGAATTAAATGAGCCAGTACCCGATAGCGAAATTATCCATGAATTGGCTGAAGCTAAAGCCTTTGTTGAAAAAATTGGCTTCCCTGTCATTGTTCGTCCAGCATTTACTTTAGGTGGAACAGGCGGTGGTATCTGTCATAACGACGAGGAACTAGAGGAAATCGTCACTAGTGGATTAAAGCACAGCCCTGTAAATCAGTGTCTACTAGAAAAAAGTATTGCCGGCTTTAAGGAAATTGAATATGAAGTAATGCGTGATAGAAATGACAATGCCATCGTGGTTTGTAATATGGAAAACATCGACCCAGTCGGAGTTCATACTGGAGATTCCATTGTAGTGGCACCAAGTCAGACATTAAGCGATCGTGAATACCAGCTGCTTCGCAATGTTTCGCTAAAAATTATTCGTGCCTTAGGAATTGAGGGGGGCTGCAATGTTCAGCTAGCCTTAGATCCAGACAGTTTCAATTATTATATTATCGAAGTAAATCCACGTGTTAGCCGTTCTTCGGCATTAGCGTCAAAAGCAACAGGTTATCCGATTGCTAAGCTTGCAGCTAAAATCGCCGTCGGCTTAACACTTGATGAAATGTTAAATCCGGTAACAGGAAAAACCTATGCTAGCTTTGAACCTGCACTAGATTATATCGTAACCAAAATCCCTAGATGGCCGTTTGACAAGTTTGAATCTGGTAACCGTTCCCTAGGGACACAAATGAAAGCAACGGGCGAGATTATGGCGATTGGCCGTACATTTGAAGAATCTCTATTGAAAGCGATCCGATCCCTTGAGACAGGTGTTTATCATTTCGAATTAAACGACGCTGCAGAAATCAATGATGAACTACTCGAGAAACGGATACGCAAAGCAGGGGACGAACGCCTCTTTTACATTGCAGAAGGGTTAAAACGTGGATTAACCATTGAGACGATTCATGAATGGAGTAAAATTGACTTATTCTTCCTAAAGAAAATGGAAGGAATAATCGAACTGGAAAAAGAAATTACTGCAAATCCTTTTGAAACGGAAATCTTAATCGAAGCAAAACAAAAAGGCTTTACAGATAAAAAAATCGCCCAGCTTTGGAATACATCTGAACAAGAAATTTATAAGACTAGAAAAAATCTCGGAATAATCCCGGTATATAAAATGGTTGATACTTGTGCAGCTGAATTTGAATCTGCAACACCATACTACTATGGCACATATGAAGAAGAAAACGAGTCGATTGTAACAGAGAAAAATAGTGTCATTGTTCTAGGATCCGGTCCAATCCGCATCGGACAGGGGATTGAATTTGATTATGCGACCGTACACTCTGTTAAAGCCATTAAAGAAGCAGGCTATGAAGCGATTATCATTAATAATAATCCGGAAACAGTTTCAACGGATTTCAGTATTTCTGATAAGCTATACTTCGAACCGCTTACAATCGAAGATGTGATGAGTATTATTAACTTAGAGAAACCAATGGGGGTAGTCGTCCAGTTTGGCGGACAAACTGCAATCAACTTAGCTGCTAAACTTGAAGAAAACGGCGTGAAAATTCTTGGAACAAGCTTAGAAGACTTAGATCGAGCTGAAAATCGTGATAAATTTGAGCAAGCGCTTGTGCAATTAAACATCCCACAGCCATTAGGAAAAACAGCCATGTCAGTGGATCAGGCACTTGTGATTGCGGGTGAAATCGGTTATCCGGTCCTTGTCCGCCCTTCCTATGTACTTGGTGGAAGAGCTATGGAAATTGTTTATCATGAAGAAGAACTTCTTTACTATATGAAAAACGCTGTTAAAGTGAATCCAGAGCATCCAGTCTTGATTGACCGATATTTAACAGGAAAAGAAATTGAAGTTGATGCCATCTGCGACGGCACCAATGTCTTAATCCCAGGAATCATGGAACATATCGAACGAGCTGGGGTCCATTCAGGTGACTCGATTGCAGTTTACCCTTCGCAAACTCTAAGTGAAAAAGTAAAACAAACACTTGTGGAATATACCGAGAAATTAGCGAAAGGGTTAAATATTATTGGATTACTAAACATTCAATATGTGCTCGCGGGAGAACAAGTATACGTATTAGAGGTAAATCCAAGATCGAGCCGTACCGTTCCATTCTTAAGTAAAATTACGAATATTCCAATGGCCAAAATTGCAACAAAGGCGATTCTAGGAGTATCGATTCTCGACCAAGGCTACATCCCAGGTCTTGTCACTGAAAAAGAAGGAGTATATGTCAAAGTTCCTGTATTCTCTTTCGCCAAACTGAAGAGTGTCGATATCACGCTTGGACCAGAAATGAAGTCAACTGGGGAAGTCATGGGTAAGGATGTAACATTGGAAAAAGCTTTATACAAAGGATTAGTTGCATCAGGCATGAAAATTCAGCCATTTGGCACTGTATTGTTTACAGTTTCCGATAAAGATAAAGAAGAAGCATTAAAGCTTGCGAAGCGTTTCTCTGCAATCGGCTATCGTTTAATGGCAACAAGCGGTACAGCAGCTGTTCTAGAATCTGCTGGCCTAAGAGTAAAAGTGGTTGGAAAAATTGGTTCAGAAGGAAAAACGCTTTTAGATGTAATCCATAATGGAGAAGCTCAGTTCATTATCAATACACTAACAAAGGGCAAACAGCCTGAACGTGACGGGTTTAGAATTCGCCGGGAAGCAGTTGAAAATGGAGTCCCATGCTTAACTTCACTTGACACGGCTGATGCGATCTTAAAAGTAATTGAATCGATGAATTTTTCAGCAGAACCGATGGCCGCGATGAAAAAGGAGGCCGTGTTTGCATGATCCAAAAAGAGTTATGCAAAGTACTCAGCCAAAAAGAAATTGCCTTAGATATCTATGAGATGACCATTGAAGGAGAGTTGGTTTCTCAAATAACGGAGCCAGGTCAATTTGTCCATCTTAAAGTATCCAATGGCTTAGATCCACTGTTACGAAGACCAATTAGTATTTCCTCGTACGATTTTGAACAGAAAAGTTTAACAATGATTTATCGTAAAGATGGAAGAGGAACTTCCATGCTGGCAGAATTACGACCAGGGATGCATGTCGACATCCTTGGTCCACTAGGTAATGGTTTTCCTGTTGAAGAAGTCAGCATGGGAGATACTGCTTTACTTGTCGGGGGTGGGATTGGCGTTCCCCCACTATATGAACTGTCCAATCAGTTAGTAGCAAAAGGTGTTAAAGTCATCCATGTGCTTGGCTTCCAGACTGCATCAGCCGTCTTTTATGAAGAGGAGTTTTTGAAAAATGGGGAAACCTATGTAGCGACTGTTGATGGTTCATACGGTAGGAAGGGCTTTGTGACGGATGTGATGAAAGAAATGCAATTTGATTGTATTTATACATGCGGACCAACTCCGATGTTAAGAGCAATTGAGCAGAATTACCAAGATAAAAAAGTATTCTTATCGTTAGAAGAACGGATGGGCTGCGGTATTGGTGCCTGCTTTGCTTGTGTATGTAAAAAGAAAGACGATCCAACAGGAGTTTCCTATAAAAAAGTATGCAGTGATGGTCCTGTATTCCGAGCCGGGGAGGTATTGATATGAGTCGCTTAAACATTGAATTACCGGGCTTACACTTAAAAAACCCAATCATGCCTGCATCCGGCTGCTTTGGGTTTGGCAGAGAATATAGTCAGTTCTATGATCTGAGTGTACTCGGCGCGATTATGATTAAAGCTACAACAGTAGAACCAAGGTTCGGAAATGCAACACCACGTGTCGCCGAAACTTCTGCAGGCATGCTAAATGCAATTGGCTTGCAAAATCCAGGACTAGAAAAAGTCATTGGCGAAGAGCTTCCTTTTTTATCTCAGTACGATGTACCAATTATTGCAAATGTGGCAGGCTCTCTTGAAGAGGATTACGTGGAGGTAGCTCGGCAAATTTCAAAGGCTCCAAATGTTCATGCCCTTGAACTGAATATCTCCTGCCCTAATGTAAAAACAGGCGGGATTGCTTTTGGAACCATTCCTGAAACTGCGAAACAATTAACCCGTAAGGTTAAAGAGGTATCAGAGGTACCAGTATATGTGAAGCTGTCGCCCAATGTAACAAACATTGTCGAAATGGCAAAGGCTGTTGAAGCTGGTGGTGCGGATGGATTGACCATGATTAATACTCTTATTGGGATGAGACTTGATTTAAAAACAGGGAAACCTATACTAGCCAATCGGACTGGCGGATTATCTGGTCCAGCAATTAAGCCAGTGGCGATCCGGATGATTCACGAAGTCAGCCAAGCCGTCGGGATTCCAATTATCGGTATGGGAGGCGTTGAGACAGCTAGTGATGTCATTGAGTATTTTTATGCGGGCGCCAGTGCAGTCGCAGTCGGAACTGCTAATTTCGTAGACCCATTTGTATGTCCAACGATTATTCAAGAACTGCCTGAACTACTTGAAAAATTAGGATTTGAACACATCAGTGAATGTACAGGAAGGAGCTGGAAGGAACATGGACAACTCACTTATCATCGCACTTGATTTTCCCGGCATGAACGAGGTCAATCAATTTTTAAAGCCGTTTGAGGGCCAAGAGCTTTTTGTAAAAGTAGGGATGGAGTTGTTTTACCAGGAAGGCCCCTCCATTATTCATCAATTAAAAGAGCAAGGCCACCGTATTTTCCTAGACTTAAAGCTTCATGACATTCCAAACACAGTGAAAAGTGCAATGAAGGGTCTTGCGCGTTTAGAGTGTGATTTGGTTAATGTTCATGCTGCCGGTGGAATTGATATGATGCAAGCGGCATTGGAAGGTCTAGACGCAGGTACTCCTGCAGGACGAAAACGGCCTAACTGTATCGCAGTAACACAATTAACAAGTACGTCTGAGGAACAAATGCAAAAAGAACAGCTTATTCCGGTCTCCTTGAAGGAATCGGTGCTTCATTATGCCTCCATAACGAAACAAGCAGGCTTAGATGGAGTTGTTTGCTCCGCATGGGAAGCCTCTTTGATAAAGGAAACGGCCGGACAATCATTTTTGACAGTATGTCCTGGGATTCGGATGGCATCTGATCAGGCAGGAGATCAAAAGCGTGTCACAACTCCTGAATTAGCACGGACAATGGGGGTAAGTGCGATTGTAGTAGGCCGCTCAATAACCCGTTCACAAGACCCGCTAACAAGTTATCAACAATGGATGGAAGCATGGAAGGGAGTAACACAATGAAAAATTTAATTGCAGAAAAATTACTAGAAATCAACGCGGTTGCCCTGAAGCCCGAGGAGCCGTTTACATGGGCATCTGGACTTCGTTCCCCAATCTATTGTGATAATCGCTTAACACTATCCTACCCTGAGGTAAGAAAAGCAATTGCTTCAGGACTGAAGCAGCTGATTGAGGAAAATTTTCCGGGGACGGAGGTCATTGCAGGAACTGCAACGGCGGGGATCCCTCATGCCGCATGGGTCAGCGACCTAATGGATCTTCCTATGTGCTACGTTCGTTCGAAAGCAAAAGGTCACGGTAAAGGGAATCAGATTGAAGGAAAAGCTGAGGCAGGTCAAAAGGTTGTTGTTGTAGAAGATTTAATCTCAACTGGAGGCAGTGTGATTACTGCTGTTCAAGCATTAAAGGAAGCTGGCTGTGACGTGCTTGGAGTAGTATCCATTTTTACATATGGCCTTGAAAAGGGAAAAGAACTGCTTCAGGAAAATGAGATTACTAGTAAATCACTGACTGATTTTGAAACATTAATAGAAGTAGCGATTTCTAAGAGTATCGTTACTGAAGATAATCAGAAAAGTCTCCTATTATGGAGTAAAAACCCTGCTGAATGGAGCAATAAGTTCTTGGAAACACAGATTCGCTGATAAAAAGAGGGCATCCAATACCTTGCGGATGCCCTCTTTTCTTTCTATTTCTTCAATTTAAGTACCAATTCCTCATCTGGCGTGACATATACTGTCTGTTGATTATCATAAATCACAAATCCTGGCTTTGCCCCACTTGGTTTTTTTACAAATCGAACCTTTGTAAAATCAACAGGGACAGAGCTGGAATTGCGTGCCTTACTGAAATAAGCGGCTAATACGGCAGCTTCTCGAATCGTTTCATTAGAAGGTTCTTTACTGCGAATCACCACGTGTGAGCCAGGGATATCCTTAGTATGAAGCCAAATCTCATCCCTTGCTGCCAATTTATTAGTTAAATAATCATTTTGCTTATTATTTTTGCCAACGATAATATCTGTACCATCGCTAGAAAGAAAATGATCTAATATTGGTTTGGCATTTTGTGCCTTCTTCAATTTCTTCTTTTGCCGTTCCCGAATGTAGCCGCCCTCCACTAGTTCTTCGCGAATCTCTTGAATATCTTTAGGGGAGGCAGCTTGTACCTGCTGTAATAAATTATCAAAGTAGGAAACTTCAACTTGGGCTTTCTCGATTTGCTCAATAACAATTTCAACTGCATTTTTTGCCTTCTGGTATTTTGAAAAATACTTTTGGGCATTTTCAGATGGTGTCTTCCGCGGGTCTAATGGAATGATAATCGTCCCGCCTAATTCATCATAATAATTGAGCACTTCAATTTCACGCATCCCTTTATTGGCTGCATATAAATTGGCCGTTAAAAGTTCCCCATATCGTTGAAATTGTTCTGCACGCTCAGCTTCTTTTAATGTAACGTTCAGTTTGTTAATTTTCTTTTCATTCTTTTCTTTTTCATTATGAATAAATCGTTCAATATCATTTCCTTGCTGCTTTACCCGATCTCTTTCGGCTTTGCCAAAATAAAACCGGTCAAGCATTTCACTTATTGTGGGATATGTTTTTATTTCTCCTTTCAGATGCTCAAGTGGAAATAAGTAAAATGCGTCCTTCCCGCCTGCCGAGATAATGGAGGGGGAAATATCACCTGATTCAACTTTTTTAACCATACTTATAAACGTTCCCGGGACAGTAGCACGATTGGCAATTCCACTTTGGAATATTACTTCTTTAGCGAATAGGGGTGAAATTCCAGCAAATTGTTCAACTAATTGGCGGTCAATCTTCCCTGCATTGAAATCAATTTTTCTTAATAGGTCGTCTTGGTCACAATGGAATGGATTTTGCTTATGCTGTTCTGGTGGAAAAACATAAGGCTGTCCTGGCATTATTGCCCTGTGGCTGTTCACAGCAAAGGAGACATGCTTGATGCTGTCAAGAATGATATTCCGGGATTTATCAACGAGCACAATATTGCTGTGTCTACCCATAATTTCAATAATTAATTGTTTGTAGCTAATATCCCCAATCTCATTCCTGCCCTTAATTTCTAGAACAATCATGCGATCGGTTTCTTTTTGATATAAATCCTCTAATATATAACCCTCAATATGTTTCCTGAGCAGCATACAAAACATTGGCGGCTCACTTGGATTTTCATATGCCTCTTCCGTGAATTGAACTCGTGCATAGCTTGGGTGCGCCGATAATAGCAGTTTTTGATTTACCCCATTGGCGCGAATGGTGAGAATCACTTCATTTTTATAGGGCTGATGAACTTTATTAATCCTTCCGCCCTTTAACGAACGGACAAGTTCATCGACCATTGCTTTTGTAAATAAACCATCAAATGACATGGAAAACATCCTTTACTACATTCATATGAATTAATTATAGCTTACTAAAAAAAGACTGTCTTATTTTAACTTATTATCTAATTTAACTTTCACTATATCATAGCATTTTTTGGGACGACCCTGAATAAGCTTTCTTTAGAGTATGTATTTATAGGTATTTAAAGGGGGAAGTGAGATGGTCGGATGAAATTCCATGAAATGAAGATAGATCAAGTAGAAAAGGCCCTAGAAACCGACTTTTCTTCTGGATTATCGCAGGAAGAAGTAAAAAAACGGGTGAAGCTGCACGGTCTAAATGAATTGGACGAAGGAGAAAAGCAATCAGCTTTACTCTTATTTTTTAGTCAATTTAAGGATTTTATGGTTTTAGTTTTGCTTGCTGCTACACTTATATCTGGGTTGCTTGGCGAATACATTGATGCCATTGCGATTATCGCCATCGTCATTATTAATGGCTTTCTAGGCTTCTTTCAAGAAAGAAGAGCGGAGAGATCACTTCAGGCTTTAAAGGAATTATCTGCTCCACAAGTTTCGGTGCTTCGGGATGGACAGTGGATCAAGATCCCATCGAAAGAAATTGTTATTGGGGATGTTTTGAAGTTTACTAGCGGGGACCGAATTGGTGCAGATGTGAGGGTAATTGAATCAAAAAGTTTAGAGATTGAAGAATCGGCCCTTACAGGTGAGTCTGTTCCTGTTTCTAAACATATCGAATCATTAGCTAATCCAAACCCAGGAATAGGTGATATGGAGAATATTGCCTTTATGGGTACAATGATTACGAGGGGAAGCGGTGTTGGAGTCGTCATTGCAACAGGAATGAAAACAGCTATGGGGCAAATTGCTGATTTACTCCAAAATGCAGAGACACAGGATACACCATTACAGCGGCGTTTAGAACAATTGGGGAAAATTTTAATAACTGTCGCATTGTTGTTAACTGTTTTGGTTGTGGTGGTTGGTGTTTTAAGGGGCCACGACATTTATGAGATGTTTTTAGCAGGTGTTTCACTTGCTGTTGCCGCCATTCCGGAGGGGCTCCCAGCGATTGTCACAGTAGCATTATCCCTTGGTGTCCAAAAAATGATTAAGAAAAATGCGATTGTTAGGAAGCTTCCAGCGGTTGAAACACTCGGCTGTGCATCGGTCATATGTTCAGATAAAACGGGAACGATGACGCAAAACAAAATGACCGTTACTCACTTATGGAGCGGGGGGCAAACCTGGACTGTAGATGGGGTCGGTTATCAACCCCAAGGAAATTTTTATAGAAATGAACGAAATATAAATCCTAAAGATGAAAAGGCATTGCAGCAGATGCTGATTTTTGGGATGTTATGCAATCATTCTGATTTAGTTGTCAGGGATGATGATTATTTTCTTGATGGAGATCCAACTGAAGGAGCACTATTAGTAAGTGCTATGAAAGCAGGTTTTGATCGTCCAAAATTACTAGATGAATTTACAATTATTAAAGAATTCCCCTTTGATTCAGCACGTAAGATGATGAGTGTGCATGTTCAAGACAAGCAGGGACGGAATTTCATTGTCACCAAAGGGGCACCAGATGTCCTATTAGGAATTAGTGAATCTGTCCTTTGGGACGAGAGAACCCAATTTTTAAATAAAGAAACACAGGTTAAAGTACAAGAGGCAATAAACGGTCTTGCGTCACAGGCTCTTCGAACGATTGCGATTGCCTTTAAACCAATTCAGGCTAATACAGTCATTTTAAGTGAGCATGAGGCAGAGAAGAATCTAACCCTAATTGGTATCCAAGGAATGATAGACCCGCCAAGACCTGAAGTGAAAAAAGCGGTCAAGGAATGTAAGGAAGCAGGCATAAAAACAGTTATGATAACCGGTGACCATGTGATCACTGCTAAAGCAATTGCCTCCCAACTTGGAATCATAACCAATAAGAGTAGGGTCATTGATGGAAATGCCCTATCGCAAATGTCTGTAGAAGAATTGGAAGAAGTCGTTGATGATGTTTCCGTTTTCGCCAGGGTATCTCCAGAGCATAAACTGAAAATTGTCAAAGCATTACAAAATCGCGGCCATATTGTTGCGATGACGGGTGATGGAGTAAATGATGCTCCAGCCATTAAAGCGGCTGATATTGGAGTGGCGATGGGAATTACCGGTACAGATGTTGCAAAAGAGGCATCTGCACTAGTACTGTTGGATGATAACTTCGCAACAATTAAAGCAGCGATTGTTGAAGGTAGAAATATATACGAAAACATCCGGAAATTTGTCCGCTACTTACTAGCTTCCAATGTTGGTGAAATTTTGGTCATGTTGTTTGCGATGGTTTTAGCGCTGCCGCTCCCGCTAATCCCTATCCAAATTCTCTGGGTTAATTTGGTAACAGATGGTTTGCCGGCGATGGCACTTGGACTTGACCGACCAGAAGAAAATGTGATGAAACGTAAGCCGCGCAGTCCTGATGAAGGTGTTTTTTCGCGCGGGTTAGGCTGGAAAGTTGTATCACGGGGCTTCCTAATAGGGATTGTAACATTGTTGTCCTTCATGGTTGTCTATCATAACGATCCGACACAGTTGCAATATGCACAAACTGTTGCCTTTGCAACACTCGTAATGGCACAGCTCATTCATGTATTTGATTGCCGTAGTGAAAAATCAGTTCTGTCGAGAAATCCTTTTGGAAATCAGTATCTTGTTTGGGCGGTGATATCTTCATTAGTATTGATGCTGGTTGTTATCTATTACCAGCCATTACAGCCTGTTTTCCATACGCTCCCGATCGCAGCTAAGGATTGGCTTCTGATTGTTGGGTTATCATCGATTCCAACTTTTTTACTAGCTGGTTCATTTTTGTTAAGAAAAACAAAATAAAGTGTGTTATAATCCAAAAGGTAATAGATTCCACTCTATTACCTTTTGTCTTTTTTGAAAAATTTAGGGGGCAGATCAATTTTTCAGGAGATTGGATGTGCACAAAATGGTAACTAGTATGACGGGATTCGGAAGAGCTAAGGCAGAGTCAGATTTTTTCTCTGTTAATGTGGAAATAAAAACAGTGAACCACCGTTTTTGTGAAATGAATATCCGCATGCCCAGGCAGCTATTAAAAATAGAAGATCGTTTGAAAAAGAAACTAAGTCAGTATATCCGCCGTGGCAGAGTTGAAGTTTATGTCAGCTTAGAGGGTGAAGGCAGCGTAAATCGAAAAGTCCATGTTGACTGGAAACTCCTTGATGAATATTCCCAAATCATCAAACAGGTACGTGAAAAGTATAATGTTGAAGGAATAGTCACACTTCAGGATTTACTTAGTCGAAGTGAACTCTTACATATTGAAGAAAGTGAAATCGGCAATGATGAGCTTGAAAAGCTAGTTCTAGAAGCAACAGAGGAAGCTGCCAATTTATTAAAACAAATGCGATTGGCAGAAGGAGATGAATTAAAAAAGGATTTGCTCGCTATCTTGTCACAATTAGAAATTAATGTGATGGAACTTCAAAAATTCGCTCCACTCGTTGTTCAATCATATAAAGAGCGCTTAACAAAAAGGATGGAAGAATTCGTTAATGGCCAATTGGATGAAACGAGGATATTAACGGAAGTTGCCGTTTTTGCTGATAAAGCTGATATCAGTGAAGAAATTACCCGTTTAAAAAGCCATATTCAACAGTTCTTGCATACCCTGCAAAGTATGGAACCAATTGGAAGAAAATTAGACTTTATCGTTCAAGAAATGAACAGAGAAGCAAATACGATTGGATCAAAAGCAAATGACTCCAACATTGCTAAACAGGTTGTTGATATTAAAAGTTTGCTCGAGAAGCTGAAGGAACAGGTTCAAAATATCGAGTGAACCTTGTTTAGAAATGGTTTGAGACGGTCAAAATATATTATTAATGATTGGATGAAGACCATGTCGATTAAATTAATTAATATTGGATTTGGCAATATCGTTTCTGCCAATCGAATTATTTCAATTGTCAGCCCTGAATCTGCTCCAATAAAAAGAATTATTCAGGATGCCCGCGACCGGGGGGCATTAATTGACGCCACTTACGGTAGACGGACACGAGCAGTAATTGTTATGGATAGTGACCATGTTATTCTATCAGCCGTTCAACCAGAAACGGTTGCACACCGTTTAGCTGATCGAGATGAAATAATTGATGAAGGGTAGGATTTTTGAAAATGCAGGAAAAAGGATTGTTAATTGTACTTTCTGGGCCATCTGGGGTTGGAAAAGGAACGGTACGGAAAGAAATTTTTTCACATCCGGATACAGCTTTTGAGTATTCCATTTCGATGACAACTCGCTCACCTCGAGAAGGGGAGATTGATGGAGTAGATTACTTTTTTAAGTCTAGGGCAGAGTTTGAACATTTAATAAAGCAGGGAAAGCTGTTAGAGTATGCCGAATTTGTCGGCAATTATTATGGTACCCCTGTGGACTATGTTCGTGAAACGCTAGATGCCGGAAAAGACGTCTTTTTAGAAATTGAAGTAAAAGGTGCCCGTCAGGTTCGTGAAAAGTTTCCTGAAGGTTTATTTATATTCCTTATGCCGCCAAGTTTATCCGAATTAAAGAACCGAATTGTCACAAGGGGAACAGAAACAGATGACATTATCCAAAACCGGATGTTGTCTGCCCGAGAAGAAATTGAAATGATGGAATTATATGATTATGTCGTTGAAAATGACCAGGTGGAGCGTGCTTGTGAACGAGTGAAAGCTATTGTCACTGCAGAACATTGCCGTAGAGAACGTGTAGAACATCGCTATAAAAAATTGCTGGAGGTTGAATAAAATGTTATATCCTTCTATTGATTCGTTGCTTGAAAAAATTGATTCTAAATACTCACTAGTGTCCGTAGCTGCAAAACGTGCACGGGTAATGTCCCAAGTAAAGGATGAAAGATTACCAAAATATGTTTCCCATAAGCATGTAGGTAAAGCACTTGAGGAAATTTATAGTGGTGAATTAACGTACCGGATTTCTAAAAAGGCAGATGCACCTGCTGATTAATATATAATTATATGATTAGAAATCATTAGAGAAGGCGTGACAAAAGGGAGAAACCTTACGTGTCAGCCTTTTTTATTTTGGTGATTCAATATTTAGTGGATTTTGTCGAATGATAGTAGGTAAAAGATGAAAAATTGCATTCATTCTTGCATAATAAAAGAAAGACTAATGGACTAAGAAGCGGGGGAAGCGATGATGAAAGATAAAAAAATATTATTATGTGTGACGGGTGGAATCGCTGTCTATAAAGCAGCAGCACTAACAAGTAAGCTTGTTCAAACTGGAGCACAAGTAAAAGTTATTTTAAGTGAATCAGCTCAAAAGTTTGTTACCCCATTAACCTTTCAGGCATTATCCCGCAATGAAGTGTATGTTGATACTTTTGTTGAAATCAATCCGCGAGTCATTGCACATATTGATTTAGCAGATTGGGCTGATTTAATTCTAGTTGCTCCGGCTACGGCAAATACGATTGGGAAAATTGCGAGTGGAATCGCTGATAATATGATAACAACAACACTGCTTGCAGCCACCTCACCTGTTTGGATTGCCCCTGCTATGAATGTACATATGTACGATCATCCTGCTGTGAAAAAAAACCTTTCACTTTTAGCGGAATATGGTTATCAATTCATCGAACCTAGTGAAGGGTATCTTGCCTGTGGCTATGTTGGAAAGGGCCGCTTAGAAGAACCGGAAAAAATTGTGGATCTCATCCGAGAATTTTTTATCAACCAAGATCACCAAACATTAAAAGGAAAAACGGTTGTGGTAACAGCAGGTCCTACACGTGAAAAGATTGATCCTGTTCGTTTTATTTCAAATCATTCGACTGGGAAAATGGGGTATGCGCTAGCTGAAGAGGCAAAGAGACAAGGGGCTCAAGTTGTATTGGTTTCAGGTCCGGTCAATCTTTCAGCTTCTTTAGGAATCGAAGTGGTGAAAGTGGAAAGCGCTGAGGAAATGTACAAGGCTGTTATGGAATATTATTCATTAGCGGATGTTGTCATAAAAACAGCAGCTGTTGCTGATTACCGTCCAAAAACCAGCTATGAACATAAGGTAAAAAAGCAAGCTGGTGACTCGAGTATTGAATTGGAAAGAACAAAAGATATCCTAATGGAACTGGGAAAGAGGAAAAAGAACCAAGTGCTTGTTGGCTTTGCCGCTGAAACGGAAAATGTAGAAGAGTATGCCAGAAAAAAATTAGCTGCCAAAAATGCTGATATGATTGTCGCCAACAATGTGAAGGCGGAAGGGGCAGGGTTTGGGACAGACACGAATATTGTGACCCTGTATAAACGATCAGGAAACCCAGTCGATTTACCACTTATGTCAAAAAGTAATGTAGCAAAAATGATTATAGAAGAAATTACTTCCCTTTTGAAGGATATGGATGAAAATGGAAATAGCTAGCGTGATTGTGGATGTACCGACAAAACAAACGGACCGGGCTTTCGATTATTTGATTCCAGAGCAGTGGAGCGAAGTGATCCAGCCTGGAATGAGAGTAATCGTCCCATTCGGTCCTCGGAAGATCCAAGGGTTTGTCACTTCATTAAAATCACACTCAGAATTCAAAAAGTTAAGAGAGATTATCGAGCCAATGGAGCTCGAGCCTGTTTTAAATAAAGAATTATTAGAACTAGGCGATTGGCTGACCGAACATACACTTTGTTTTAAAATTTTTTCCTATCAGGTAATGCTTCCCGCTGCATTAAAAGCAAAGTATGAAAAAAAAGTGAAACTTGCTAAAGGGGTACAACTGGCTGATTTATCAGAACCCCTCCAAGCTCTTTTTGAAAATAAAGCAATAGTTGACTGGGAAGTCGCATTAAAAAATGGAATGGTTCCATTATTACAAAAAGAGGCAGCGAAAGGAAAACTGGAAGTCACATACATTGTTAAGGAAAAGGTCAAAAAGAAACAACTTAAGTTTGTCCGTCCATTAACTTCTGTTGCTGAATTAGAAGAGGTCATTGAGAGTTTCCCCAAGAAAGCAGAAAAGCAAAAACAAGTATTAAGTTATTTTGTCGATCACTTTGAACCAATCGAATCAAGACAACTGGTCGCGGAAATAAAAACGACATCCTCAACTATTAAAGCTCTTGTCGAAAAAAAGCTCCTAATTGAGTATGACATGGAGGTATATCGTGATCCATTTGAAGATAAGACGTTTAAAAGAACAAAGCCATTACCATTAACCAATTCCCAACAAACAGCGATTGCTCCAATTCTTAACTCCATTGAATCCAATCGGCATGAGGTATTTTTACTGTACGGTGTAACGGGAAGTGGGAAAACAGAAATCTACCTCCAATCAATCCAAGAGGTGATTGAGAGAGGACAGGAGGCGATTGTTCTTGTACCGGAAATTTCGCTTACCCCTCAAATGGTTAATCGTTTTAAAGGAAGATTCGGGGATTTAGTGGCTGTTTTGCACAGTGGTTTATCTGCAGGAGAAAAATATGACGAGTGGCGTAAGATACAACGTAAGGAAGTAAAAGTAGCAGTTGGGGCTAGATCCGCAATTTTTGCACCATTTGAGAATTTAGGCATCATTATCATTGATGAGGAACACGAAACAAGCTATAAGCAGGAGGAAATGCCTCGTTATCATGCCAGGGATGTAGCCATTGAAAGAGCAAAAAACTATCACTGCCCAGTGGTACTTGGAAGTGCAACCCCATCGCTCGAATCATTCGCTAGGGCTCAAAAGAAGGTGTATCATCTTTTATCACTTCCTAATCGGATGAATAATCAATCCCTGCCTTCAGTGGAGATCATTGACATGCGCGAAGAGCTTCGTAATGGAAATCGTTCAATGTTTTCAAGCAAGCTTTTTGAAATGTTAAAGGACCGTATCGAAAAAAAACAACAATCTGTTTTATTTTTAAATAAACGTGGACATTCCTCATTTGTGATGTGCCGGGATTGCGGGTACGTGATGAATTGTCCTAATTGTGACATATCGCTAACCTACCATCGTGTTCACGAACAAATGAAATGTCATTATTGTGGCTATGAAAGCCAAGTGCCGACGCAATGTCCAGAGTGCTCCAGTGAATATATCCGCTATTTTGGGACTGGTACACAAAAGGTGGAAGATGAGTTGGGAAAAATTCTTCCAGAAGCCAGGGTCATTCGTATGGATGTGGATACAACAGGACGAAAGGGATCCCACGAACGATTATTAACCGATTTTCAAAATGGGAAAGCAGATATTCTCCTCGGGACACAAATGATTGCTAAAGGCTTGGATTTCCCCAATATCACCTTAGTTGGAGTGCTTTCGGCTGATACTATGCTTCATTTACCAGATTTTCGTGCCTCTGAAAAAACCTTTCAATTATTAACACAAGTAAGTGGGAGGGCAGGACGTCACCAATTGCCAGGAGAGGTGATTATTCAAACCTACACTCCTGAACATTATAGTGTTGAGCTTGCTGGGACACAGGATTACGATCTCTTTTATCAACAAGAAATGATGATGCGTAAAACACATCATTATCCACCATTTTATTATCTATCATTGATTACTGTCAGTCATGAACAGTTAATGACAGTCGTCACAGCTACCGAGAAAATTGTTAATTATGTCCGGTCCCAGGTTTCTAATGCTGCAGTCGTTTTAGGGCCAGCTGCCTCGCCAATTCCTAGGATTAATAATAGATATCGCTATCAATGTCTGATAAAATACAAGCGGGAACCGAACTTGACAAAAATGTTAAAAACCATTTTGGATCAATATCAAACAGATACAAAGAGTGGTTTACTGGTAACAATAGATGTGAATCCATTTATTTTAATGTAACCAGCTTAAGACCTGAGGCTTCCAAAGGTTAATAATTTGCATTTTTGGTGAAAATGTAAGCAATAAAAAAATTTAATTACGCCTTTCTTAAAATGGCATTAATGGGGGAAATGAATTGCCAATCCTAAAAGTAGTAAATTACCCAGCTGAAATACTTGAACAGACTTGCAAGACAGTTGTAAAGTTTGATAGAAAGCTGGCCAAAGTACTTGATAATATGTATGACACAATGATTGAATATGATGGGGTAGGGCTTGCTGCCCCGCAAATTGGATTAGACCAACGCATTGCAATTGTCGATATCGATGATGAATTAGGGACAATTGAAATGATAAACCCAGTAATCTTAGAAACATCTGGTGAACAAACTGGACCAGAAGGTTGTCTAAGTTTCCCTGGATTATTTGGTGAAGTGACAAGACCCAATATTGTTAAAATTGAGGCATTTGATCGTAAAGGGAGAAAATATACATTAGAAGCAGAGGGCTTCCTCGCAAGAGCCATTCAACATGAAATCGATCACCTTGATGGGATTTTATTTACAACAAAGGTGACAAGATATTTAGAGGAAGATGAGTTAAAAGGAGTAGAAGCTGAATGACCAAAATTGTTTTTATGGGCACCCCGGATTTTTCCGTGCCGGTTTTACAACAAATTATTAATGACGGATATGATGTAATTGGTGTAGTGACACAACCAGACCGTCCAGTTGGCAGGAAAAAGATATTAACACCTCCTCCAGTAAAGGTTGAGGCTTTAAAACATGATATTCCGGTCTTTCAGCCAGAAAAAATACGTCACGAACAAGAACTCGAGAAGATCCTATCATTGAAACCTGATTTAATTGTTACGGCTGCGTTTGGTCAAATCTTACCAAATAAATTATTGGAATCCCCAAAATACGGCTGTATCAATGTTCATGCATCCTTGCTTCCTGAACTTCGCGGCGGCGCTCCTATCCATTACGCTATTATTCAAGGAAAACAGAAAACCGGTGTGACAATCATGTATATGGTTGAAAAATTAGATGCAGGAGATATCTTAACAAGTATTGAAGTTCCAATAACTGAAGAAGACAATGTCGGAACACTTTTCACCAAACTTAGTGACGCAGGGGCTAAGTTATTATCTGAAACCTTGCCGCTTCTTCTAGAAGGGCGACTTACGCCAAAGCCGCAGAATCATGCTAATGCGACCTTTGCATCCAACATTAAACGAGAACAGGAAAAAATTAACTGGACAAAAACCGGTGAAGAAATCTATAACCATATTCGTGGGTTAAACCCTTGGCCTGTTGCCTTTACTACCTTAAATGGCCAGGTGGTAAAGATATGGCAAGCTAAGAAAGAAGCAGGTCTGAGCGGAGAAGTACCTGGTACTGTGTTTAAGGTAGAAACTGATAGTTTCACTGTTAGTACGGGCAATGATACAGCCATTAAGATCATTGAACTTCAGCCTTCTGGGAAATCAAAAATGCTATGTGAACAATTCTTAAGAGGTTCTAAAATTTCAGTAGGCACGAGACTAGGAGAATAGCAATGACATCAACAATAAATAATGTACGAACCATCGCAATGGACATGTTAGTAGCTATTGAAAAGAATCAAGCCTACAGCAATTTACTTCTAAATTCTACCATTGAAAAAAACGAGCTGCCTGCTAAAGATGTCGGTCTCTTAACAGAATTAGTCTATGGAACATTACAAAGAAGAATGGCGCTTGACTATTTTTTAGAGCCTTTTGTCAAAGAAAATAAAAAGTTAGCAAATTGGGTTCACCATTTATTAAGGCTCACGCTATATCAAATGGTTTACCTTGATCGAATACCTGACAGAGCTGCAATATACGAAGCAGTTGAAATTGCCAAAAAACGCGGTCATAAAGGAATTGGCAGTTTGGTAAATGGTGTTTTAAGGAGCATCCAAAGAGAAGGGCTCCTGTCACTTTCGGAAATTGCCGATCCAAATAAGAGACTCGCACTTGAAACTAGTCATCCGGAATGGCTTATTACTAGGTGGGTAGATCAATTTGGATATGATAAGACAAAAGAAATGTGTGAGGTTAACTTAACCGCACCATTGCAAACGGCACGAGTTAATCTTACAAAAATTTCAAGAGACGAATGTATTTCCATATTAGAGGAAGATGGTTTTCAAATCGAAAAAAGCCCGATCATCCCTGAGGCCATTCGTTCGTTAAAGGGAAATCTTGCTTCAACCATTTCCTTCAAATACGGAATGTTTACCATCCAAGATGAAAGTTCTATGCTTGCAGCCTATGCATTAGGTGCATCGCCGAACGAATATGTCCTCGATGCCTGCGCCGCACCAGGTGGTAAAAGTACCCATATTGCTGAAAAAATGGGCAATACCGGTGAAGTGATCTCGGTAGATCTTCATCAGCATAAGGTAAGATTAATCAATGACAATGCCAAGCGGTTAGGTTTAGAAAATATAAAAACAAGTGTCTCTGATTCAAGACATTTACAAGAAAAGTTTAAGATTGAATCATTTGATCGAATTCTTCTTGACGCTCCGTGCTCCGGACTCGGAGTTATGAGGAGAAAGCCAGATATGAAATATACCAAAACAGAGATGGATATAAAGCGGCTAAGTATAATTCAACAAGACTTATTAACGTCCGTAACGCCTTTACTGAAAAAAGGCGGCATTCTTGTTTATAGTACATGTACAGTCGATAAAGAAGAAAATGAATATACAGTTAAAACATTTCTAGAGAATAACCCTGAATTCGAGGGGGATGTAACTTTTAAAAACCGAATGCCAGAAGCGATACAGCCATTGATTACAGGTTTTGATTTGCAAATATTCCCTCAAGATATTGGGTCAGATGGATTTTATATAGCAGTTTTAAGAAAGAAGGTGTAACAGTTGGAACAATTAAATACAACTGAGACAAACACAACAGCGGAAGTAAAGAAAAAATCTATTTATTCATTACAATTACAAGAATTAAAGGATTGGCTTTCTGAGAATGGTGAAAAGCCATTTCGTGCCGAACAAATCTTTGAATGGCTTTATAAAAAAAGAATTACATCTTTTGAGGATATGAGTAATGTCTCGAAGGGCCTTAGAGAAAAGTTAGAAAGTAATTTTGTACTAACTACATTAAATACGGCAATTCAACAAACCTCATCTGATGGGACCATTAAGTTTCTTTTTGAACTTCATGACGGATATTCCATTGAAACCGTGTTAATGCGTCATGAATATGGGAATTCAGTTTGTGTCACAACGCAGGTAGGCTGTCGAATTGGTTGTACCTTTTGTGCTTCTACATTGGGCGGATTAAAAAGACATTTGGAAGCAGGCGAAATTGTTGCTCAAGTTGTGAAAGTCCAACAAACACTTGATGAAACAGATGAGCGTGTTAGTTCAGTGGTTATTATGGGTATTGGAGAGCCGTTCGATAATTATGATAATATGATGTCATTTTTAAAAATAATTAATCATGAAAAGGCGCTTAATATTGGAGCACGTCATATTACCGTATCAACAAGTGGAATTGTACCGAAGATTTATAAGTTTGCCGATGAAGACACACAAATTAATTTTGCGATTTCTCTGCACGCTCCAAATACAGAATTACGATCGAGGTTAATGCCTATTAACAAGGCATATAAACTTGATGACTTAATGACGGCAGTAAGGTATTATATCGATAAGACAGGGCGTCGAATCAGCTTTGAATATGGTCTTTTTGGCGGAGTTAATGATTCAGTTGAGCATGCCGAAGAATTAGCTGAATTATTAAAAGGATTGAAATGCCATGTGAATCTAATTCCTGTTAACTATGTTCCTGAAAGGGATTATGTACGGACGCCAAGAGATAAAATTTTTGCCTTCGAAAAAACATTGAAAAACCGCGGCATAAATGTAACGATTCGCCGAGAGCAGGGGTCAGATATAGCTGCAGCATGTGGGCAACTTCGTGCAAAGGAGCGGAAAGAGGAGACGAGGTGACAAAAGTGAAAGCTGTTTTTAAAACAGACCAAGGAAGAGTTCGTCAAAATAATGAAGATAGTGGTGGTACTTTTGTAAATCGGGACGGACACCGCCTTGCCATCGTAGCAGATGGTATGGGCGGTCACCTTGCCGGTGATGTTGCAAGTAATATGACGGTAACACATTTACAAGAAATGTGGGAGAAGTCTGAAGGGATTCAAACAGCTGATCAAGCAGAAGCATGGTTAAAAACGCATGTTCTTCAAGTGAATCAATTGCTTTTTAATCATTCCAGAAGCCATGTGGAGTGCGAAGGGATGGGCACAACGATTGAGGCGGTCATAGCATCAGAGAATTTTACAACCATTGCCCATGTTGGTGATAGTCGTTGTTATATTTTAAATGATACGGGATTCAAACAGCTTACGGAGGACCATACGCTTGTCAACGAATTAGTTCGGACCGGACAAATCTCGAAAGAGGATGCGGAGCATCACCCAAGGAAAAATTGGATTTTAAGAGCCCTAGGAACGGAACAAGATATTAAAATCGATTTTAAAACAATCATGTTCGAAGAAGGAGATTATCTTTTACTGTGCTCTGATGGATTGTCCAATAAAGTAAATGAAAAAGAAATGATTCAAATTCTCCAAAATGAAGATTCACTTGAACAAAAGGCATCTACATTAATAAAGATTGCCAATGAGAATGGTGGAGAAGACAATATAACCCTAATTATATTAGAATATGCTAATGATCATGAATTGGGTGATCATCAGTGATTATTGGGAAGAGAATAAGCGGCCGCTATAAAGTTCTTGAAATGATTGGCGGAGGCGGTATGGCTAATGTTTATTTAGCACATGATATGATTTTAGACAGGGAAGTTGCTGTTAAAATGCTCCGCCTTGATTTTGTGAATGATGAGGAATTTATTCGCCGTTTTCATAGAGAAGCACAGTCAGCTACCAGTCTTACCCATCCCAATATAGTCAGTATATACGATGTAGGTGAAGAGGATTCTCTTTACTATATCGTTATGGAATATGTGAATGGGCAAACATTAAAGCAATACATAAACCAACATGCATCACTTCGTGTCGAAAAAGCTTTAGATATTATGATGCAATTAACTTCTGCCATATCTCATGCCCATCAAAATCATATTATTCATCGTGATATTAAACCACATAACATACTTATTGATCGGAATGGCAATGTAAAAATCACTGATTTCGGAATTGCTATGGCATTGAGTGCAACAAGCATTACTCAAACTAATTCGGTTTTAGGCTCGGTCCACTATTTGTCACCAGAACAAGCTAGAGGCGGTATGGCGAATAGGAAATCAGATATTTATTCTCTTGGGATTGTTATGTTTGAAATTTTAACTGGAAGGCTTCCATTCTCTGGGGAATCGGCTGTTTCGATTGCATTAAAGCACCTTCAATCAGAAACTCCGTCTGTAAGAAGGTGGAATTCAAACATCCCACAAAGCGTAGAGAATATTGTTTTGAAGGCAACTGCAAAAGATCCATTTCATCGTTATAACAGTGTAGATGAAATGGAAGAGGATATTAGAACAGCACTTGATCCAGAAAGAATGAATGAACCTAAGTTTATCATTCCAATCGATAATGAAGCAACAAAGGCAATACCCATTATTACCGATGACCGTCCTCATAAAAATCTTGATGAAACATTAGTTCATAGTGCGGACAAAACTGTCCAAACCAAAAAAGAGACACCTGAAAAAGAAAAAGAGACTAAGAAAAAGCGGAAAAAATGGCCGACTGTCTTAATTGTAACTTTTCTTACCCTTGCTGTTCTAGGGCTATTAACTATAACCTTTTTACCTGGTTTATTGTCTGCTAAAGATATCAAAATTCCGGATGTAAGTGGGATGGAATTGGATGATGCGATTTCCAAGCTTAAGTTAAATGGTTTAGAGGTAGAGAAACAAATCGAGATTCCAGATGATGTGGTTGATCAAGGAGAAGTCATTAAGACAGATCCAGAAATTGGCACAACAGTTAAGGAAAACACAAAAGTTAACCTATATGTAAGTACAGGAAAAGAAAAAACGGAACTCTCGGATTATGTTAGAAGACTATACGATGATGTTTTTCCTTTATTAGAGAATCGAAATTTTAAAGATATTAAGAAGACAGAAGTATATGATGAAAGTGAACCAGGAACGATCCTTAGTCAATCACCTCCAGGTGGTGAAAAAGTTGTCCCTGAGGACACTGTATTAGAGTTTGAAGTTAGTAAGGGACCAGAAACAATCGATCTTAAGGACTTAACACAATACACCTTAAAAAGTGCAGAGGACTATGCCTCTTTAGTAGGACTCAATATCAAGACTGAAGAAAAATATGATGAAAAAGTTCCTGCCGACATGGTGATTTCACAAAAACCAAAACCTGGAACGGTAATGACTAAGGGCGATACCGTAACCATTATTATTTCAAAAGGTAAAGAAGAAAAGCCGCCGAAAACGGTAGTGAAGGAAATAACCATTGATTACGAGCCAACCGTTCCGGTTACTGGTGAACCTATTCCTAAACAGGAAGTTCTTATTTACATCGAGGATATGAATCACAGTATGACGGAACCGGCAGAAACCTTTTTTATTACCGAAACAACCAAAAAACAAATTGAGTTAACAATACCATACGGCGGAAAAGCTGGCTATAGAGTAATTCGAGACACCAAGGTAATAGCGGAGGATGTAATTAACTATTCTGAAACAGAATAATGATAGTTGAGGTTTTCTAATTGAAAGGCAAGGAGTGTGGCTATGCCGGAAGGAAAAATTGTTAAAGCACTTAGCGGATTCTATTATGTACTTGGAAACGATAAGTTAATCCAATGCCGTGGAAGAGGGATCTTTCGAAAAAATAAAATTACCCCTCTAGTAGGGGACGAGGTAGTTTTTCAAGCGGAAAATGACTTGGAAGGATACATCATGGAGGTAAAGTCTCGCAAGAATGAGTTAATACGTCCACCGATTGCAAATGTTGACCAGGCCATTCTAGTGTTTTCAGCTGTTGAACCTGAATTCAGTACGGTCCTATTAGATCGATTCCTAGTACTGGTTGAATTTAATCGAATTGAACCACTTATTTGTATTACCAAAATGGACCTTACCAACGATGATGAGCAAAAGATGATTAAGGAATACAGAGAGCAATACACAGCAGCAGGATATAAAGTAATTCTTACTTCTTCCGAAACTGAAGCAGGAATTGAGCTGTTAAGTCCGCATGTCGATAATAAAATATCTGTTTTTGCTGGTCAATCTGGTGTTGGGAAGTCATCGTTACTGAATGTCCTTAGACCTGACCTTGAATTAAAAACAAATGATATTTCATCGCATCTAGGCAGAGGAAAGCACACAACCAGACATGTGGAATTAATTAAGATTGGCAATGGACTAATAGCAGACACGCCAGGCTTTAGTTCATTGGAATTTACCAATATTGAAGCCGAAGATTTGACTTTTTGTTTCCCTGAAATTCAAACAGCTAGTGAAAATTGCAAATTCCGTGGCTGTTTGCACGTGAGCGAACCTAAATGTGGTGTGAAGCAAGCCGTTGACTCAAATGAAATCCCAGCATATCGTTACGAACATTATTTGGACTTCCTACAGGAGATAAAAGATAGAAAGCCGAGGTACTAAACATGGTTAAAATAGCCCCATCCATACTTTCAGCCGATTTTTCAAAATTAGGTGAAGAAATTTTAGCAGTGGAAAAAGGAGGAGCTGACTACATTCATATTGATGTTATGGATGGTCACTTTGTCCCTAATATTACGATTGGACCCCTGATTGTTGAAGCGATTCGTCCAATCACCAAACTTCCGCTAGATGTACACCTTATGATTGAAAACCCTGATCAATATATTGAGGCATTTGCTAAAGCTGGAGCTGATTATATTACTGTACATGTTGAGGCATGTCGTCACTTACATCGCACGATTCAAAATATTAAATCCTTTGGTATTAAGGCAGGTGTAGTATTAAACCCAGCAACACCTGTTGAATCGATTCAACATATAATCGGTGAAATTGACATGGTTTTATTAATGTCAGTTAATCCAGGGTTCGGCGGGCAAAAATTCATACCTGAAGTTCTTCCGAAAATAAGAAAAGTAAAAGAAATGGCAGAACAAAAAGGTGTAGACATGGAGATTGAGATTGACGGCGGTGTTAACCCAGAAACGGCAAAGCTTTGCATGGAAGCAGGTGCGAATGTTCTTGTGGCAGGCTCAGCTATTTATAATCAAGAAGATTATGCGGAGGCAATTTCGCTGATAAGAGGTTAATGGGGAAAGCCAGCTTACATGCTGGCTTTTTGCATACTGAAAAAAAGGAGAATTTTTATGATTATCAATATTGTAGCCGGAGGCCCTGAAGACCTTTTGCCAGATTTTACGGAATACATGGTAAATGATGCAATTTGGGTAGGAGTCGATCGCGGCGTCTATCATTTATTAAAAAGAAACATTTCTCCCTCTATTGCTTTTGGTGATTTTGATTCTGTGTCATCAGATGAGTTAATTTATATTGAAGACCGGGTTACAGAATTGAAAAAGTATAAACCGGAAAAGGATGAAACTGATATGGAGCTAGCTCTGAATTGGGCGCTTAATCAGCATCCAAGCACCATTCGTTTATTTGGGGCAACTGGCGGCAGGCTGGATCATTTATTTGCGAATGTTCACTTATTGCTCACTCCGGTTCAAGAAAAAAATGAAGTGGATATTTGCATAATTGACCGTAATAATATTGTTTTTATTAGAGAAGCAGGCAGTTATAAGATTGAAAAAATGGATTCAAAAAAATATATTTCCTTTGTTCCTGTAACATTAAATATCCGCAATCTTACCCTAGAAGGCTTTAAATTCCCTTTGAAAAATCGTCATATTTCAATTGGTTCAACACTATGTATTAGTAATGAACTTATTGATGATTATGGTACTTTTTCATTTTCTGAAGGCATATTAATAGTGATAAGAAGTCATGATTAATATGTTTTAGTAACTAACTCAGAATGGTGCCTACAATGTTTTTGGTACTGATTTCGTTCGTTTGAATAAAATGGTAGGGCGTTCGAAAAAAGTTGAGTTGAAATAAGCTGGGGAGATTTGTGAGGAGGGACAGTATGAAATTTTATACGATTAAACTGCCGAAATTTTTAGGCGGACTTGTCCGTGCGATGATTGGAGCGTTTAAAAAGAACGAATAGCATAAATATGTATGTTGATATCGTTTTACAATGGCACCCGTATAATTTGGGTGCTTTTTATTTTGTTAATTAGGGAATACTATACAAATAGTTTCCTGAAGAGAAAAAGTGCTTTTTGGTACAAATTCTGTTGATTTCCGCTCCAGGTACTTCGCTTTCCGCGGGCGTTGCGGGGAGCCTCCTCGGCGCTTTTAGCGCCTGTGGGGTCTCCCCTGCCCCGTACTCCCGCAGGAGTCTTCGCACCTTCCGCTCCAATCAACGGGGTGCCAAAATTAACGATCAGTGTTAAATAAAAAGAAAAGACACCCTTAACGGATGCCCATTCTAAACGGTTTATTAAACGCGTTCTACTTTACCTGATTTTAACGCTCTTGCAGAAACCCAAACACGCTTAGGCTTTCCATCAACAAGAATACGTACTTTTTGTAGGTTAGCACCCCATGTACGCTTGTTTGCGTTCATAGCGTGAGAACGTGCGTTACCAGTTGTTGTTTTCTTTCCAGTTACAACACATTGACGTGGCATAATGATTTCCCTCCTTAACTACCAAAAGCTTTATACAGCAATCTTTAAGATCCTCATCTGGAAAAAGAAAATTGTTTGAACAAATTTTCTAGACTTGAGATACCTTAATAATTTATCATACAACTTATTTGATTGCAATAGTTACCTTTCAAGAAAAAAGCCTTGACATCACTTTATATAAAATACTCTATTAGTAAACAGACAGGAATAACTTTCAATATTGCAGTGACTATAGTAAAATGACTATAGTCAAGGAGCAATTTTTTCAGGAGGGGGAACGATTCATGTCCATTGAATTAAAAACAAAGTACGGACAAATTGATATTTCTAACGAAGTAATCGCGACCATTGCCGGAGGAGCGGCGATCGAATGTTATGGAATCGTCGGTATGGCCTCAAAGAATCAAATTAAAGATGGAATTACGGAAATACTACGTAAAGAAAATTTCACTCGGGGCGTGATTGTCCGCCAAGAGAACGAGGCATTACATATTGATATGTATATTATTGTTAGCTATGGAACGAAAATTTCCGAAATTGCCCACAACGTGCAATCAAAGGTTAAATATACCCTCGATAAGACTGTTGGACTTGCCGTTGACTCGGTCAATATTTACGTTCAGGGAGTTAGAGTGACGAACCCGTAAGTTTGTGTAACGACTCTCGTAGAGGAGGAAAGTTTGTGTCAATAACAGCTTTAGATGGAAAACGTTTTGCCGAGATGGTGATACAAGGTGCCAATCATTTGTCAGCAAATGCGAAAATGGTTGATGCTTTAAACGTTTTTCCCGTGCCCGATGGTGATACTGGAACTAATATGAATTTATCAATGACATCCGGGGCAAAAGAAGTAAAAAATAATGTTCAAGATCATATTGGAAAAGTAGGAGTAGCCCTTTCCAAAGGATTGCTAATGGGAGCGCGCGGCAATTCAGGAGTTATCCTGTCACAGTTATTCCGTGGCTTTTCAAAGGCGGTTGAAACGAAAGCAAAAATCTCAGGGACTGATTTTGCCGAAGCCCTGGAAGCTGGAGTAGAGACAGCCTATAAAGCAGTAATGAAGCCTGTTGAAGGAACCATTTTAACTGTCGCCAAGGATTCTGCTAAAAGGGCCGTCCAAGCTGCCCAGCATTCAAACGACGTTATTGTGATCATGGAAGAAGCTTTAAAAGAAGCTAAAGCTTCATTGAAACGCACTCCCGACCTGCTTCCTGTTTTAAAGGAAGTTGGCGTGGTTGACAGTGGCGGTCAAGGTCTTGTATTTGTGTACGAAGGATTTCTTGCGGTCCTAAAAGGCGAAAAGCTTCCTGATACACCTACAGCGGCTCTTTCAATGGATGAGCTGGTTAATACTGAACATCATAAAAGTGTCCAAGGACATATAAACACAGCAGACATTGAATTTGGGTATTGCACCGAATTTATGGTGAGATTTGAACAGGAAAAGACAGCAAAACATCCCTTCGATGAAGGTATATTCAGAAACGACCTTAGCAAATTAGGCGATTCTTTATTGGTCATAGCGGATGAGGATGTGGTGAAAGTCCATATTCATTCCGAACAACCTGGAGAAGTACTTAGCTACGGGCAAAAGTATGGAAATTTAATTAATATGAAAATAGAAAACATGCGTCAACAACATAGCAATATTGTTGGCGAACAAAAAAGTGCACCAGTTGCAGACCAGCATAAATCAGCAAAAGAACAGCAAGAATACGGAATCGTTGCCGTATCAATGGGCTCCGGGATTGCTGATTTATTTAGAAGTATTGGCGCACATGCAGTGATTGAGGGCGGACAAACGATGAATCCGAGTACGGAGGATATCGTCAAGGCAGTGAAAGAAGTGAATGCTAAAAAAGTATTTATCTTACCGAATAATAAAAACATCATTATGGCAGCTCAGCAGGCCGCAGATGTTTCTGAAGAGGACATTTATGTGATCCCTTCCAAAACGGTTCCGCAAGGACTATCAGCTTTGTTAGCATTCAATCCAACTACTGATCTTCAGACGAATGAAGAATCAATGAATGAGGCACTAAAACATGTGAAAACTGGTCAAATCACCTTTGCTGTTCGGGATACTCAGATTGATGGATTAGAAATCGAAAAAGATGATTTTATGGGTATTGCTGAAGGGAAAATAGTCGTTAAAAACAAGGACAAAGGCAAAGTTGCCAAGGACCTGCTTTCACAAATGCTGGATGAGGATTCAGAAATATTAACCATCATTTATGGGGAAGACATTAACGAGGAAGATGTAAAACAGCTTTCAAAATATGTTGAAGAAAATTATGGAGATGTTGAAGTGGAAATCCATAATGGCCGTCAGCCATTATATTCATATATCTTTTCAATTGAATAATGAAAAGCTAAAATAGAAGGGAGCATCCCTTCTTTTTTTGTGCAAAAAAAGCAAGTGGAAAAATACGAAAATAATAACAGGTTTAACGATGCCAACTACACTAAGAGAAACTGGGCAGGGAGGGTTGGCGGCAGCACCGACAGATCGTAACTGGAAGCCGAGATCTTCGGTATACCGCAGTGTAATAGTGAATCCACAACTTAATCAATCAATAACCGTCATAAAGGGAATTGGTGAAGAAACTGCTGAAATTTTTTCAGAAATGAAAATCTTTACGATAAAAGATTTATTGGAGTATTTTCCTTATCGTTATGAAGATTACCGCCTCCGTGAACTAACAGAGGTGCAGCATGATGAGAAAGTAACAGTGGAAGGGAAGGTTCACAGTGAGCCTTCTCTTAGCTATTTTGGCAGGAAGAAATCAAAACTTATGTTCCGGCTTTTTGTTGGAGCACATTTGATTAAGGTAGTCTTTTTTAACCAACCCTATTTAAAAAATAAAATCATCATCAATGAAACCATTACGGTCACAGGAAAATGGGATGCCCATCGGCAAACGATTACCGCAAATGAAATGCAGATGGGAACAAATGCAAAAACAAAAGATTTTGAGCCGGTTTACTCGTTAAGAGGAAAATTAACGACAAAGGGAATACGGAAATTTATCAGCATTGCTTTTCAACAGTATGGACATTTTATTGAAGAAACGCTGCCAATTGCTTTTTTAAAAAAATATCGATTACTTGATAGGCAGGCAGCATTCCAAGCTATGCATTTTCCAGACAGCCAAGAAGAGGTGAAACAGGCTAGAAGGCGTATTGTTTATGAAGAATTTCTTTTGTTTCAATTAAAAATGCAGGCATTAAGGAAATTTGAACGCGAGCATTCACCTGGGGTTTGCCAAAACTATGATGTAACAAAAATAAAGGAATTTATTAATAGCCTTCCGTTTCCGTTAACAAATGCCCAAGCACGTGTGGTAGATGAAGTATTAACAGAACTAAAATCACCACTTCGCATGAATCGATTACTGCAGGGTGATGTTGGTTCGGGAAAAACAGTGGTTGCGGCAATTGGCTTATATGCCAGTGTTACGGCTGGGTTTCAAGGTGCGCTTATGGTACCAACAGAAATTTTGGCAGAGCAGCATGCAGAAAGTTTAAAAAGAATGCTAGAACCTATTAATGTCAGGTGTGAACTTTTGACGAGTTCTATAAAAGGAAAACGAAGAAAGGAAATCCTCCAACAACTAGCAGATGGGAACGTGGATATTTTAATTGGTACACACGCACTAATTCAGGACGAGGTCACCTTCAAGAGACTTGGTTTTGTCATCACGGATGAACAGCATCGTTTTGGCGTGGAACAACGAAGAGTACTGAGAGAAAAAGGTGAGAATCCAGACGTTTTGTTTATGACAGCGACGCCGATTCCTCGAACACTCGCGATTACGGTATTTGGTGAAATGGATGTTTCAATCATTGATGAAATGCCAGCAGGAAGAAAGACGATAGAAACCTATTGGGCCAAACCAGAAATGCTTGAACGGGTACTGGCTTTTGTTGAAAAAGAATTACAAAAAGGCCACCAAGCCTATGTTATTTGTCCGCTCATTGAAGAATCAGAAAAGCTCGATGTTCAAAATGCCATTGACGTGTACAATACATTAAGTCATTATTTTCAAAACCGATTTAAAGCGGGTCTTATGCATGGCCGTTTAAGCTCGGAAGAAAAGGACTCGGTAATGAAGGCATTTAGTGCGAACGAAGTACAGGTTCTAGTTTCAACAACCGTTGTTGAGGTGGGGGTAAATGTACCGAATGCGACCATGATGGTTATTTATGATGCTGAAAGGTTTGGCCTTTCACAGCTTCACCAGCTGCGCGGCAGGGTTGGACGCGGCAGCGATCAATCTTATTGCATTTTACTGGCAAGTCCAAAATCAGAAGTGGGCCAAGAACGAATGCGGATCATGACCGAAACGAACGATGGCTTTGTATTAAGTGAAAAAGACTTAGAGCTTAGAGGGCCTGGCGACTTTTTTGGCAGAAAACAAAGCGGGGTTCCTGAATTTAAAGTGGCAGATATGGTTCATGATTATCGAGCCCTTGAAACCGCACGAAATGATGCAGTGATGTTGATTCAGTCTGAAACATTTTGGAAAGACTCAGAATATCAATACCTAAGAAATATCCTCGATGAATCAGGCGTTTTAGAAGGGGAAAAACTAGATTAAATCAAACTTTTTCCTCTTAAAAGGTTCTTTGTTGGAAAAAGCAGAAGTGCAAGATAAAAAACTATTTCTTGCAATCTGCTTTTTCAAATTTTATACTACTATTAGTACCTAGTCATAAGATCGCGGACGGTGTGAACATACATGAGAAAAAGTAAAAAAGAGCGACAACAATTGTTGACCACGACAATCCAAGATAATCCTTTTATAACGGATGAAGATTTAGCAGAAAAGTTTCAAGTAAGTGTACAAACTATTCGTCTTGACCGTTTAGAATTATCGATTCCTGAACTACGTGAACGGATCAAGACTGTAGCTGAGAAACGATTTGATGATGAAGTACGCTCATTACCGCTTGAAGAAGTAATTGGTGAAATTATTCATATAGAATTGGATCAGAATGCCATTTCGATTTTTGATGTAAAAAAAGAGCATGTCTTTATTAGAAATAACATAGCACGCGGCCATCATGTATTCGCTCAGGCTAATTCTTTAGCTGTAGCTGTAATAAATGATGAACTGGCGCTAACAGCCAAAGCGAATATCCAATTTAAACGTTTGGTAAAACTGAATGAGCGGGTAATTGCCAAGGCTAAGGTTACAAAAATTGATCGGAATCAAGGTAGAACAAGTGTCGAAGTTACAAGTTTTGTAAATAATGAACTTGTTTTTACTGGAGAATTTGAAATGTACCGTTCGAAAAATCGGTAGAGGATGAGGAACATGAAACTAGCAATCGATGCCATGGGCGGTGACAATGCTCCCAAAGAAATTGTATTAGGGGCACTTAAAGCTGTACAGGCATTTTCAGATATACATATTACCCTTGTCGGGGATGAAAATAAAATTAATGATACATTAACCAATCATGAACGGATCTCTGTTATCCATACAACGGAAGTAATCCTCGGAACAGATGAGCCTGTTAAAGCGGTTCGGCGCAAAAAGAATGCTTCGATGGTGCTAGCCGCAGGGCAAGTCGCAGATGGATTGGCAGATGCATGTATTTCAGCAGGGAATACAGGTGCGTTAGTAGCTGCTGGACTTTTTGTGGTAGGAAGAATTTCCGGGATACACCGCCCAGCCTTAGCACCTACACTGCCAACCATAGGCGGCGAGGGATTCTTGTTATTAGATGTCGGCGCTAATGCGGATGCCAAGCCGGAGCATCTCCTCCAATATGGACTAATGGGTTCGATTTATAGTGAGAAAGTAAGAGGCATTTCCAAGCCAAGAGTCGGTCTTTTAAATATTGGGACGGAGGAAAAGAAAGGGAATGAACTTACCAAGCAAGCTTTCGAATTGTTAAAAAATGCTAATATTCATTTTGTGGGAAATGTCGAAGCGCGGGATCTATTAGATGGTGTAGCGGATGTGGTTGTGACCGATGGATTTACGGGAAACATGGTCCTAAAGACGATTGAAGGCACGGCACTTTCCATGTTTAAAATGTTAAAAACAGCATTGATGAGTAGCTTTACAAGTAAATTAGCGGCAGCTGTGCTGAAACCGAATCTTAAAACGTTAAAAAATACAATGGATTACTCTGAATATGGTGGTGCAGCTTTGTTTGGTTTGAACGCTCCTGTCATTAAGGCGCATGGCTCCTCGAATGGTCAGGCTATATTTAGTGCAATCAGGCAAACAAGGGATATGGTAAGTAACGATGTTGTCGGTTTAATAAAAATGTCATCTGAAGAAGCAAATCAAGAAAAAGTAGAACGGTAAAGGAGTTATAAAATGAATAAAATAGCATTCGTGTTTCCAGGACAAGGGTCACAAACGGTCGGAATGGGAAAAGAATTGGCAGATAAACACTCTGAGGTTATGGATTATTTTAGAAGAGCCGATGAAAAGCTAAATATTCCACTGAGTAATCTAATTTTTGAAGGACCGAAGGAAGAATTGACTGTTACCTTCAATACACAGCCTGCCCTATTAACAACAAGTATTGCTATTTTAAATTACTTCCAAAAATTTGGAGTAAAGGCTGATTACGTAGCTGGTCACAGCTTAGGGGAATATACGGCGTTAGTTGCTGCCGGCACACTTTCTTTTGAAGAAGGAGTTTATGCCGTCAGAAAACGCGGCGAATTTATGGAGAATGCAGTCCCAAATGGAGAAGGGTCAATGGCTGCCATCCTAGGGCTTGACCGAGATAGTCTTATTGCAGTAACAAATGAGGTAAGTGAATCTGGTAATCCCGTTTCACTCGCAAACCTAAATTGCCCTGGCCAAATCGTCATTTCTGGTTCTAGAAAAGGGGTCGAGTTGGCAAGTGTAAAAGCAAAAGAAGCAGGAGCAAAAAGGGCTCTTCCTCTAGAAGTTAGCGGCCCATTCCATTCCACTTTAATGAAGCCTGCTGCAGACCAGTTGCGTGAAGTTCTGGATGGTATTGAAATGAAGGATGCCGAAGTCCCAATCATTGCAAATGTAACTGCAGAACCGATTAAGTCAGCATCTGAAATGAAGGATAAATTAATTGAGCAGCTATATTCCCCTGTATTATGGGAAGATTCCGTTCGCAAAATGATCGAGTTAGGTGTCGATACTTTCATTGAAATTGGTCCTGGAAAAGTTCTTTCAGGTTTAATCAAAAAAATTGATAAAACAGTTACCACTTTCTCTGTCTCGGATGAGGAAAGTGCACAATCTGTTATTGATGCATTAAAGGAGGAGAAATTATGAATCTTGAAGGTAAAGCAGCCCTTGTAACAGGTGCATCAAGAGGAATAGGCAGAGAAATTGCTCTTGAACTTGCGAGGCAAGGAGCAAATGTAGCCGTAAATTATTCAGGCAGTGAAGCAAAAGCAAATGAAGTTGTGGATGAAATAAAGGCTCTTGGCAGAGAGGCATTCGCAGTAAAATGTGATGTATCAAACGCTGAAGAAGTTGCTGAAATGGTTAAAGGAACAATAGACAATTTTGGAAAACTTGATATTCTAGTCAATAATGCAGGAATTACAAAAGATAATTTGTTGATGAGAATGAAAGAAGAAGAATGGGATGATGTTATTAATATCAACCTTAAAGGTGTATTCCTTTGTACTAAGGCGGTAACAAGACAAATGATGAAACAACGGGTTGGACGCATCATTAATATCGCATCAGTAGTTGGTGTAAGTGGAAATCCAGGTCAGGCAAACTATGTGGCTGCAAAAGCAGGCGTCATCGGCTTAACTAAAACAACAGCTAAAGAGCTTGCTTCCCGGAATATTACAGTTAATGCGATTGCCCCAGGCTTTATTACCACTGATATGACAGATAAATTACCCGAAGAAGTTACGGCAGAACTGTTAAAACAAATTCCTTTAGCAAGATTAGGAGAACCAAAAGATATCGCTAAAATAACAGCATTCATAGCTTCTGACGATTCCGCCTATATCACAGGGCAAACCCTTAACGTAAACGGTGGAATGGTGATGTAACGAAAAGCGGAAGCGGCTGTTCAAAAAGTTCAAAAATGCAAATAGTAATAAAAACCTAGTGTATTATTTTGTTGAAATACTCTATAATAGCTTGAGGGGAGGTGAACAGGCATGGCAGAGGTATTAGAACGTGTAACAAAAATCATCGTTGACCGCTTAGGTGTAGATGAATCTCAAGTTAAACTTGAAGCTTCATTTAAAGATGATCTTGGTGCTGATTCCCTTGACGTAGTTGAACTAGTTATGGAATTAGAAGATGAGTTCGATATGGAAATTTCTGACGATGATGCTGAAAAAATTAGCACAGTTGGTGACGCTGTTAATTACATACAAAGCACAAAGTAATCGTTAGATTTATTCACAAAAGCTCCGTTTTCAAACGGAGCTTTATTCTGTAAAATAGAACTTGGCTTCCAACAGTGATGCCAAGTTTCTTTGCGTTTTACGAAAATCTTTTTTAAACTAGAATGTAGAAGTGTGTAAATTATTTGATGCAAGGTGGAGAAGTTTTATATGCGCAAGAACAATAATGAAAAAGAGTTGAATAATCGCGCAAAAGAAAATCTTTTTAAAGATTTTCAACATACGATTGGTATTTCGATGGAGAACGAAAAATTATTAAAACAAGCATTTACTCATTCATCCTATGTGAATGAGCATCGCAGAAAGCCTTTCGAAGACAATGAGAGACTTGAGTTTTTAGGGGATGCGGTTCTAGAATTAACTGTTTCACAATTCCTTTACAAAAAATATCCAACGATGACAGAGGGCGAGTTGACAAAACTTCGAGCAGCCATTGTTTGCGAGCCGTCTCTTGTATCTTTTGCCAATGAATTACATTTTGGAAAATTAGTTTTGTTAGGTAAAGGAGAAGAGATGACAGGTGGAAGAGAACGTCCAGCTTTATTAGCAGATGTTTTTGAAGCATTCATCGGGGCCCTTTATTTAGACCAAGGAATTGAAACAGTAATTAGTTTTCTTGAGAAAGTAGTCTTCCCTAAAATAAATGCTGGTGCTTTTTCTCATGTGATGGATTTTAAAAGTCAATTACAAGAACTCATTCAGCGAGATGGTACAGGGACAATTGAATATCGTGTACTTCAAGAAATAGGACCTGCCCACAACAAAGAATTTGTTTCAAAAGTTTCCTTGAATGGTAAGGAATTAGGTGTAGGAACCGGAAAATCAAAGAAGGAAGCCGAACAACATGCCGCCCAAATGGCTTTAGACATATTAAAGGCTAAAACAACTTAGAATGACAAAATGTTTGCAGGGAGTCCGACTTGCATGCATAGGGAGGATTAAGAAATGTTTCTAAAACGGTTGGACATTATTGGCTTTAAGTCCTTCGCTGATCGTATAGGTGTTGATTTTGTTCCAGGCGTAACGGCAGTGGTAGGTCCCAATGGCAGTGGAAAAAGTAATATAACTGATGCCATCCGTTGGGTTTTAGGGGAACAATCAGCTAAATCACTAAGAGGCAGTAAAATGGAGGATATTATTTTTGGCGGAAGCGACACAAGGAAGCCTCTGAATTTTGCTGAAGTGACACTAACCTTAGATAACCAAGACCAAGGCTTGTCCCTTGATTATAACGAGGTAAGTGTGACGAGAAGAGTAACACGATCGGGTGAGAGTGAATTCTTAATAAATAAACAGCAATGCCGTCTTAAAGATATTATTGATTTATTCATGGATTCTGGGCTGGGACGAGAAGCATTTTCGATTATCAGCCAAGGAAAAGTGGAAGAAATTTTAAATAGTAAAGCAGAAGAACGACGAACGATATTTGATGAAGCTGCTGGGGTTCTAAAGTATAAACAGCGTAAGAAAAAAGCGGAAGTGAAATTGTTTGAGACTCAGGACAATTTAAACCGTGTAAATGATATACTTCACGAACTCGAAAGCCAAGTTGAGCCATTAAAAATACAGGCATCAATGGCCAAGGATTTTCTGGAGAAAAAAGAGGAACTTGAAAAGTTTGAAGTTTCCTTAACCGTTTATGAAATCGAGGATCTCCATCAAAAATGGGAAGACCTTTCAAAACAGTTAAAAGTACACCAAGAGGATGAACTCAAAATCTCATCTGAACTACAAGTAAAGGAAGCTAAAATTGTTGAAAAAAGAGATCAGATAGCTGCATTCGATGAGTCAATTACTGATCTGCAAAATGTTCTTCTTCATGCAACAGAGGAACTAGAGAAACTTGAGGGGCGAAAAGAAGTCTTAAAAGAGCGTAAGAAAAATACCTCCCAAAATAAAGAACAGCTTCAAACGAACATCACCGAATTAACTGATAAAATTAGCCAGTTAAAAAGGAATCGGGACAGTTTTTCTAAAGCGGTTGAGGACCTTGGAAAGCAAGTAAATCTATTACAAGTCCAATTAAAAGAAAAACAGGCAAAGCTGCAGTTATTTAATGAAAATATTGAAGAAAAAATTGAGAACTTAAAAAGTGAATATATTGAAATACTTAATGATCAAGCTGGCGCAAAAAATGAATTGAAATACATTGATCAGCAGCTTGAACAGCAGGAAAGAAAAAGTTCCCGGCTAGACGTTGAAAATGACAAGTTTATTGAAGAGCGGCAAATCGCGAAAGGTAAGAAATCAAAAATCCAATCCTCATTAAACGAAATACAACAAAAAATAGAGGACCAAGTCGGTGCTTTTAGAGAAAAGCAGCGAAAGCTTGAAACATCGAAAAACAATTATCAAAAACAGGAAAAGACTTTATACCAGGCATATCAAATTCTTCAGCAGGCACAGTCAAGAAAAGATATGCTCGAAGAAATGGAAGAAGATTACTCAGGCTTCTTTCAAGGTGTCAAAGAGGTTCTTAAAGCACGGGGGAAAACCCTTAAGGGAATTGAAGGGGCTGTAGCGGAACTTGTTACCGTTCCAAAAGAGTATGAAACTGCATTGGAAACTGCTTTTGGCGGGGCACTGCAGCATATTGTGGTGGATAATGAACAAAATGCACGATCAGCTATTCAATATTTGAAACAAAATTCTTTTGGCAGGGCTACATTCTTACCTTTAAGTGTCATCAAGGGGCGAGCATTGTCTTCAGTCCAATTATCTTCAATTCAAAATCATCCATCCTTTATTGGTACAGCCGTCAGTCTTGTGAAATTTGATCCAAAATTTGCGGAGGTTATGAGCAGCCTTCTTGGAAATGTGGTTATAACGAGAGACTTAAAAGGTGCCAATGAATTAGCAAAAATTCTTCAATACCGCTGCCGGATGGTTACACTTGATGGAGATATCGTCAATCCTGGCGGTTCAATGACAGGTGGGGCGGTTAAGCAAAAAAACTCTTCTTTATTAACTCGTAAAGGGGAACTTGAGGAATTAAAGGAAAAGTTAATTGTGATGGAAGAAAAAACAATCCAGTTAGAGAATCTTGTAAAGTCATTAAAAACAGAGGTTCAAGATTTAGAGACTTTGCTGGATGAAATGCGAAAAAATGGCGAAGATTTGAGATTAAAGGAACTAACCTTAAAGGGAGACCTTCGCCAAGCAGAGCTTGAAGAAAAAAATATTAATGAACGATTAGCTATTTATGACCTTGAAAAAGGGCAATTTTCTGATGAGAAAACAACCCTTACCAATAGAAAAAATGAATTATCTGCATCAATGGATAACTACAAAACTTCTCTAGCAGAATTAGATGCTCAAATAGCGAAACTTTCGGAACAAAAGTCGATTGATCTGAATTCAAAAGAAGCACTTTCGAATGAAATAAATGATTTAAAAGTTGCTTTTGCCTCCAAGAATGAGCAGTATATGAGTACACAAGAACGTTTAACACAATTACAAGCGGATTTAGATGAGAGTGAACAAAGGCTTTCTCTGTATAGCGAAGACTTCAATCTGTTATCTTCGGAAATGACAAACAGTTCATCCGGGGAGGAACAGTTAGAAACAGCTGCAATTAGAAAACAACAGGATAAAGATGCCGCGCTGCAGTTAATTTCTGCACGAAGAGAAGAACGCTTAACCTTAAAGACGACATTAGAAGATTTAGAATTGGAAGTAAAAGAATTAAAACGACTTCAGCGTGGGCTGATTGTTGTTTTAAAAGACGAGGAAGTAAAAATTAACCGTTTGGATGTGGATCTTGAAAACCGTTTTGCCCGCTTAAGGGAAGAATATCTTTTATCGTTTGAAGGTGCTAAGGAGCAATATCCATTAACCATACCGCTAGAAGAGGCTAGAAAGAAGGTCAAGCTCATCAAACTGGCCATAGAGGAACTTGGAAATGTGAACATCGGAGCGATTGATGAATATGATCGTGTCTCTGAACGATATGAGTTTCTCAATGAACAAAAGACAGATCTCCAAGAGGCCAAAGAAACTCTTTACATGGTAATTGAGGAAATGGATGAGGAAATGAAAAAACGCTTTGAACAAACCTTTAATGGTATTCGAGAGCATTTTGAGCCAGTATTCAGGTCACTCTTTGGCGGTGGCAGAGCAGACTTGGTACTTACAATACCAGGAGATTTATTAAACACAGGTGTCGAAATTGTTGCACAGCCTCCGGGGAAAAAACTGCAAAATTTAGGCTTATTATCAGGTGGAGAACGCGCATTAACAGCTATTGCACTCCTCTTTTCAATTTTAAAAGTTCGGCCTGTTCCATTCTGTATTCTTGATGAGGTTGAAGCTGCCTTGGATGAAGCGAATGTCCAGCGCTTTAGCCAATACCTAAAACGATATAGTAAGGAGACACAATTTATTGTGATTACTCACCGCAAAGGAACGATGGAGGAAGCGGATGTACTATATGGGGTCACCATGCAAGAATCAGGCGTCTCAAAGCTTGTATCTGTTCGTCTCGAGGATACCAAAGAGCTTGTTGAAACTTAATAAATGTCTTTGTTAAAAGTCGTAGTTGATTGGAGCGGAAAGCGAAGCGCCTGAAGCTAAAATCAACAACTAAGTTTAACATAACAAAATTAATAGGAAGTGATAAAATGAGTTTTTTTAAAAAGTTAAAAGAAAAAATCACCAAATCAACCGATACAGTTACAGAGAAATTTAAGGAAGGCCTTACAAAGACAAGAAATAATTTTTCAGGAAAAGTAAATGATCTAGTCGCAAGATACCGCAAAGTAGATGAAGACTTTTTCGAAGAGTTAGAGGAAATCATGATCCAAGCCGATGTCGGTTTTGATACCGTAATGAAATTAATAGAAGAGTTGAAAATGGAGGTCAAACGCCAGAACATCCAAGACCCACAGGAAGTTCAAAGCGTAATTTCCGAGAAACTGGTTGATATCTATAATGCTGGTGAAGAGCAATCCTCCAAATTAAACATTCAAGAGAATGGTCTAACTGTTATCTTATTTGTAGGGGTTAATGGTGTTGGGAAAACCACCACAATTGGTAAATTAGGTTACAAATTTAAAAATGAAGGAAAGAAAGTACTATTGGCGGCAGGTGATACCTTCCGTGCGGGTGCGATTGAACAACTGGAAGTTTGGGGAGATAGAGTTGGTGTTGACGTCATCAAGCAAGCAGAAGGTTCAGATCCTGCAGCAGTTATGTATGATGCCATTCAGGCAGCAAAGTCTCGGAAATCCGATATTTTGTTATGTGACACCGCTGGGCGTTTGCAAAACAAAATAAACCTTATGAAAGAATTAGAGAAGGTTAAGCGTGTCATCGAAAAAGAAGTTCCTGGAGCGCCGCATGAAGTAATCCTAGTTTTAGATGCAACAACGGGTCAAAACGCGTTAATCCAGGCAAAAACATTTAAAGAAGTGACAAATGTAAGTGGGATCGTTCTTTCAAAATTGGACGGAACAGCCAAAGGTGGAATCGTTCTTGCGATTCGCAATGAATTAAAAATTCCTGTTAAATTTGTTGGTCTGGGAGAAAAAATGGATGATCTTCAGGAATTTGATGCAGAGAAATATGTATATGGATTATTTGCGAATGAAATTGAACAAACCGAATAAGTGATGTAAAGGGATTATCTTGACAGATAATGTCTGACCCTGTAAACTACTTATGTAAAGGCTTTTCACTTAACATACGTGTTGGAGGGGATTGGCATGCTTGAAAAGACAACACGAATGAATTATCTTTATGATTTTTATCATTCGTTGTTAACACCAAAGCAGCAAAGCTATATGTCTCTCTATTATTTAGATGATTTCTCATTAGGAGAAATAGCCGAAGAGTATGATGTCAGTCGACAAGCCGTTTATGATAACATTAAGCGGACCGAGACAATGCTCGAGGAGTATGAAGAAAAGCTGCTGTTATTTCATAAATTTCAAGAGCGTAGTAAACTTTTAAGAAATGTGAAAGATTTGCTTAACGAGGACGACCCTTCAAAGCAGGCATTGCTAGAAGCTGTTGCCGAGTTGGAGAATTTAGATTAGGAGGCGGCATGAATGGCATTTGAAGGATTAGCCGACCGACTGCAGAATACAATTCAGAAAATCCGCGGTAAAGGGAAAGTCTCCGAAGCGGATGTTAAAGAAATGATGCGGGAAGTGCGTCTCGCTTTACTAGAAGCAGACGTAAACTTTAAGGTAGTTAAAGATTTTGTGAAAAAAGTCAGTGAACGTGCCGTTGGGCAGGAAGTACTGAAAAGCTTAACACCAGGACAGCAAATTATTAAAATCGTTAATGAAGAATTAACGGAATTAATGGGTGGAGAACAAAGCAAAATCGCTGCATCAAATCGTCCCCCTACTGTCATTATGATGGTCGGCTTACAGGGTGCTGGTAAAACGACAACTTCGGGCAAACTTGCTAATTTACTTCGCAAAAAGTATAACCGCAAGCCATTGCTTGTTGCGGCTGATATTTACCGACCTGCTGCCATTAAACAACTTGAAACCCTTGGTAAACAATTGGACATGCCCGTTTTCTCACTCGGAGATCAAGTAAGCCCCGTAGAGATTGCTAGGCAGGCTATTGCAAAAGCAAAAGAAGAGCACAATGATTATGTACTCATTGATACGGCTGGTCGACTTCATGTGGATGAAGCATTAATGGGTGAGTTAAAAGACATTAAAGAATTGACAAAACCTGATGAAATCTTCTTAGTAGTTGATGCTATGACAGGTCAAGACGCAGTCAATGTTGCTCAAAGCTTTAATGAACAACTCGGTCTAACTGGTGTTGTATTAACCAAGTTGGACGGTGATACAAGGGGCGGAGCTGCGCTATCGATACGCGCTGTTACGCAAACACCGATTAAATTTGTCGGTTTAGGTGAGAAGTTAGACGCTCTTGAACCGTTTCACCCTGAACGGATGGCATCAAGGATCCTGGGTATGGGTGACGTGCTTACATTGATTGAAAAAGCACAGGCTAATGTAGATGAAGAAAAAGCCAAAGAGTTGGAACAAAAAATGCGGACAGCTTCTTTTACGCTCGAAGACTTTTTGGATCAGCTTGGTCAAGTCCGTAATTTAGGACCGCTTGACGAATTATTAAAGATGATGCCTGGTGCAAACAAAATCAAAGGGTTAAATAATCTGCAAATTGATGAAAAACAAATTGCCCATGTAGAAGCAATCATCCGTTCAATGACGAAGGCTGAAAAAAATAATCCTGAGATCTTGAACGCGAAACGGAAAAACCGGATTGCTAAGGGCAGCGGTCGTTCTGTAACAGAAGTAAACCGTTTGTTGAAGCAGTTTGAAGATATGAAAAAAATGATGAAACAAATGACTGGAATGCAGCAAAAAGGCAAGAAAAAAGGTGGATTTAAGTTCCCTTTTAATCCATTCTAACCTGTTTTATTTTTGAAAAAATTGGTAATACTGTATGTAAAGAAAAAACACTTTACAAACTATAAAAGAATTGATAATATACTATCTTGTGTGAAACTATTCGGAGGTGCTTTTTTAAAATGGCAGTAAAAATTCGTTTAAAACGTATGGGAGCTAACAAAACTCCTTTCTATCGTATCGTAGTAGCAGATTCTCGTTCACCACGTGATGGACGTTACATCGAGGTTGTTGGAACTTATAATCCAGTTGCACAGCCAGCAAAAGTTGAGATCAACGAAGAACTAGCTCTTAAATGGTTACAAGACGGTGCAAAACCATCTGATACAGTTCGTAACCTTTTCTCTAACCAAGGCATCATGGAAAAATTCCATAATGCAAAATTAAGTAAGTAAAACGGTCGACGATGAAACAATTAATCGAAACGATTGTTAAGCCCCTTGTAGATTTTCCAGAAGACGTCCATGTGGATGTTAAGGAAGACGACACCCGGATTACTTATCAGCTGTCTGTGAATAAAACAGATATGGGGAAAGTGATTGGTAAACAAGGGCGTGTTGCAAAGGCCATTAGAACTGTTGTATATGCAGCAGGATCATCACAACAAAAGAAAATTTTTCTAGAAATTGGTGAATAGCTTTTTGCACCTAGATGAAAGGGAGGAATTAATTCCTCCCTTTTTTGCTATAAGAAAAGCTCCAGCCCCTAGGCGGTGGAGCTAGACAGAGAAGGGCAGAACTTTTAGGGAGGCATTTTCTTTGCAAATCATTCAAACTGTTGTGGTTAAACAAATTCTAACGGAAGATAGTAAGAAAAAATTATTCGATCAATATGAGTCTAAAAAACTGCAGCTTCAGCGGGAAAATAGTCAGCTTCAATTTGAGTTGAAGCGGATGGAAAAAACAAAGAATTTTTCACCTGGTGCATTGAAGAATCATTTTGAAAAAGAAATCAATAAACGTTTGGAAAAAGAAAAGCTTCTTGAGTTTCAAATCGAACAATTACATATGCTACCTTTAGGCAGTGAATTAAAGGAAAAGGAAGTCCAGGCGCTTATTGAGGTAAAAGTAGGCGATTCGTGGAATGAACGTCGAGGACAGTCCGAAATCATCATTAAAGACGGTATAATAGAGGAAATCAGAGAAGGTGAATAAAGAAATGGAAAAATGGTTTAATGTAGGGAAAATTGTTAACACACAGGGCATTAAGGGGGAAGTCCGGGTTATATCAAAAACCGATTTCCCTGAAAAACGCTATAAGGCTGGAAATGTATTATATTTGTTTATGCCAGGTTCAAGTTCGCCGATTGAATTAACAGTCAAAAGCCACCGAACCCATAAAAATTTTGAATTACTTACATTTGAAGGATTCAACAATATCAATGAGGTAGAAAAGTTTAGAGACGGTATTTTGAAAGTACCTGAATCACAACTAGGCACTCTTGAGAAAGATGAATTTTATTACCATGAGATTATTGGGTGTCTTGTTGCGACAACAAAAGGGGAAGAACTTGGAAAAATTTCTGAAATTCTATCTCCAGGCGCGAATGACGTATGGGTGGTCAAAGGCAAAGGCGGCAAAGAATTACTGATTCCGTACATCCATGATGTAGTTAAGAAAGTAGATGTGAAAGAAAAAGTCGTCCTTATCGAACCGATGGAAGGGCTGCTTTCATGATGCAGATTGATATCCTTACCCTATTCCCGGAAATGTTTTCTGGGGTATTTGGTCAATCAATTTTGAATAAAGCGGCTGAAAAATCTGCAGTAAACTATACTGTGATAAATTTTCGTGAGTATGCAGATAACAAACATTCTACTGTTGATGATTATCCCTATGGCGGCGGTGCAGGAATGGTATTAAAACCGCAGCCGATCTTTGATGCCGTTTCAGCACTAAGGGAAAAGGCTAAAAGTAAGAATCCAAGGGTGATTCTTCTTTGCCCCCAAGGTGAACGCTACGAACAGCGAAAAGCTGAGGAATTGTCAAAAGAAGAGCATTTAATTTTTATTTGCGGTCATTATGAGGGATACGATGAACGGATAAGGGAACATGTGGTAACAGATGAAATTTCGATTGGTGATTATGTCCTGACTGGTGGTGAACTTGGTGCAATGGTGGTAGTTGATAGTGTAGTCCGCCTACTGCCAGAAGTGTTAGGTAATCAGGAATCACATATGAAAGACTCCTTCAGTACGGGACTGCTAGAACATCCTCACTACACAAGACCGGCTGACTTCCGTGGCATGAAGGTACCTGAAGTTCTAATATCAGGGAATCATAAGTTAATAGAAGAATGGCGCAATAAAGAAGCATTACGTAGAACACTTGTAAGACGCCCAGACCTTTTCGAGAAAATTGAATTAACAGATGAGCAGGAAAAATGGCTTAAAGAAATAAAAAAAGAATACAAGTAGTATTGCACGTGCCTAGTAATTATGGTATGATACTACTTGTGACTTGAGCTGATACCTATCAGAGTGTAGTCTTATAACGATGTTCCGCTGCAATGGATTTAGAAGTTTGATGTGCATGAGCGTCTGTTGGAAGGAGTTGAAAACGATGCAAAAATTGATTGAAGAAATCACAAAAGAACAACTTCGTACTGATCTTCCTGCTTTCCGTCCTGGTGACACTGTACGTGTACACGTTAAAGTTGTCGAGGGTACTCGTGAGCGTATTCAGTTATTTGAAGGTGTTGTGATTAAGCGTCGTGGTGGTGGAATTAGCGAAACTTTTACAGTTCGTAAAATTTCTTACGGAGTAGGCGTTGAGCGTACTTTCCCAGTACACACACCAAAAATTGCGAAGCTAGAAGTACTTCGTCGCGGTAAAGTTCGCCGTGCTAAGCTTTACTACTTGCGTAACCTTCGCGGTAAAAAAGCAAGAATTAAAGAGATTCGATAATAAAAAAGAAGAAGAGCTTGCTCGGAAGCAGGCTCTTTTTTATGTATATTGATTACCCATTATAGCTTGTTTTTTAACAAATTATTAAAGTTTGATTAAAAAATATGATCCCATCGTGTTAAATTTGTTGAAGTTATGTAAAATAAGCTTTATAAAACTTTTTTTACAGAGATTGGCGGGGATTGTTATGACAAAAAAGAAAAATGAACTGTGGGAATGGACAAAAGCCCTTTTGATTGCCGTTATCTTAGCTGCGGTCATTCGTTACTTTTTATTTGCTCCGATTGTTGTCGATGGGTTATCGATGATGCCGACATTGAAGGACCAGGATCGGATGATAGTAAATAAATTTAGTTACAATATTGGTGAGCCAAAGCGATTTGATATCATTGTCTTTCATGCTCCAGAGCAAAAGGATTACATAAAGCGCGTAATTGGACTGCCCGGCGACACCATTGAGTATAAAGATGATACATTATATGTTAATGGAAAAGCGTATAAAGAACCATATTTGGATAAGTATAAAAAAGAAGTACAAGATGGACCATTAACAGATGCATTCACTTTGGAAGAAAAAATAGGTCGAAAAACAGTTCCAGAAGGTGAATTGTTTGTGATGGGCGACAATCGTCGTTTCAGTAAAGATAGTCGTCACATTGGGACCGTTCCATATAGTAAAATAATCGGTAAGACAAGCTTTGTTTACTGGCCTTTAAATGATGCACATATCGTAACAGTGAAATAAAATTTACTATCCAGCGAAAGCGCCTAGCCCCTCGAGGTCAAAAGCCAATCCGACATGAAGGTTAAAAAGCAACCTTCCTGCCAGCTTGGCTTTTGCTTGTCGGGGCTGGTAATGGCGCTTTCGCTTTAAAGGGAGGTGGCCAACAATGACGATCCAATGGTTTCCTGGCCATATGGCAAAGGCTCGCAGAGAGGTCACAGAAAAGTTAAAGTTAGTTGATATTATATTTGAATTGGTGGATGCGAGGATTCCCTACTCTTCGAGAAATCCAATGATTGATGAAATCATTCAACATAAGCCTAGGCTTGTCTTGTTAAATAAAGCAGACATGGCTGATCGAGAAGCAACAAAGGAATGGATTCACTTCTTTGCCGAAAAAGGAATTAAAGCACTAGCAATTAATTCTCAGGCTGGAGAAGGTATGAGGGAAATTGCGCAAGCTTCACAAGAAATATTAAAAGAAAAATTTGATCGTCTTAGAGCAAGAGGGGTTACAAATCCACGGGCGATCCGTGCAATGATAGTCGGAATTCCCAATGCAGGTAAATCAACTTTGATTAATCGGTTAGCGAAGAAAAATATCGCTAAAACTGGTAATACTCCAGGTGTTACGAAAGCCCAGCAATGGATTAAAGTAGGAAAGGAAATGGAACTTCTCGACACGCCAGGAATATTATGGCCAAAGTTTGAGGACCAAGAAGTTGGCAAAAAACTAGCGGTTACAGGGGCAATCAAAGATACATTACTGAACCTCCAAGACCTCACAGTTTATGTCCTTAGGTTTTTAGAACGGGAATATCCAGAGCGCTTAAAGGAGCGTTACAGTCTTGAAACTCTACCTGAGGATGTGGTAGAGATGTTTGATAATATAGGTGTACTGCGCGGATGCCTGGCGGCTGGAGGCATTGTTGATTATGATAAGGTATCTGAATTAGTCATCAAGGAAATTAGATCCGAGAAATTTGGCCGGATTACGTTTGAACGACCTGATGATATAATTTCTGAATAAAGAATTAGTTTTTACTCTCCGGCCGGAGAGTCTTTTTTATGTATTTTTCCCAGTATTTATCGAAGGCTATTTTGCCTTTTTTCTTGTAATATTATTGTATAGAAAGTAAAGGAGCGTCCTAAATGAAATATCGTTCTGCATTTGATATTATTGGTCCTGTCATGATTGGACCATCAAGCTCACATACAGCAGGCGCAGCACGAATTGGCCGCGTAGCAAGGACTTTATTCGGTCAGCTGCCAAAGAAAGCAGTCATCTCATTGTATGGTTCGTTTGCAAAAACCTATAAAGGACACGGAACAGACTTTGCCATAGTAGCTGGACTGTTAGATTTAGATACATTTGATGACCGAATGCCAAAATCTTTGGAAATTGCAAAAGAATTGGGTTTAGAGGTGACCTTTCGTACTGAAGAGGCAGTAACAGATCACCCAAATACCGTGAAAATAAATTTGTACCATGAAGATAACCAACTCGAATTAGTTGGAATTTCAATTGGCGGTGGAACGATTGAGATTACTGAAATAAATTCATTCCCATTGAAACTTTCAGGGGAACACCCTGCAATTTTAGTTATTCATCAAGACCGTTTTGGTATCATTTCAGCCGTAACAAGTGTGTTATCAAAATATGAAATTAACATTGGCCATATGGAAGTTTCGCGATTAGAAAAAGGAGAAATGGCATTAATGGTTATTGAAGTCGACCAGAAGATTGATGACAAGGTCATAGTGGAATTACAGGATCTTTCAAATGTATCACAAATCATTCGCATGGCTGATTAGATAAACTTATTTGACATCAGGAGGTGCTCAAATGTTTCGAAATGTAACCGAACTTGTTCAACTTGCAGAAAGCCATCAGGTTAAAATTGCAGAAATCATGATTCGTCAAGAAATCGAGGTTTCTGGTCTTTCTAGAGAAGAAATTCTAGATAAAATGGATAGGAACCTAGTGGTAATGGAACAAGCAGTGGAAAGAGGTTTAAAGGGAGTACACTCCCATACAGGTCTAACTGGCGGCGACGCAGTGTTGCTTCAAAACTATATTAAAAGTGGCAAAGCCCTAGGGGGAACAATTTTGTTAGATGCCGTTAGTAAAGCAGTGGCAACTAATGAAGTAAACGCAGCAATGGGTGTTATTTGTGCTACACCAACAGCTGGTTCAGCAGGTGTAGTACCAGGAACATTATTTGCGGTAAAAGAAAAATTAAATCCAACTCGACAAGAAATGATTGAATTTTTATTTACGGCAGCTGCTTTCGGTTTCGTTGTCGCTAATAATGCCTCTATTTCTGGCGCAGCGGGTGGATGCCAAGCTGAAGTAGGTTCAGCGAGTGGAATGGCTGCAGCAGCGATTGTTGAATTAGCTGGTGGGTCGCCTCAGCAGGCAGCCGAGGCGATGGCAATTACTTTGAAAAATATGCTTGGATTAGTATGTGATCCAGTTGCTGGTTTAGTTGAGGTTCCTTGTGTAAAACGGAATGCTATGGGCGCATCTAATGCGATAACGGCTGCAGATATGGCGTTGGCGGGTATTACAAGTAGAATCCCTTGTGACGAAGTCATTCATGCTATGTTTTTAATCGGCCAATCCATGCCGTCTGCTTTAAGAGAAACAGCCGAGGGTGGACTTGCAGCGACTCCTACAGGAAAAAGATTGGAACAAGAAATTTTTGGCAAGGACAAACCATTTAAATTAAAAGACTTAGTATTATCCTAATAAGTGTGAATAACACCCAATGCTAAAGAAAATTGGGTGTTATTTTGTTTGTTAAAAGAAATGATAATGTATCAAAATAGCGGGTGATAGAATGAAACAATTAACAATCGCAGAAATTGAACAACGATTAGAAAATATAGTGATCGAATCTGATCCGTTCTTATTGGACCTTTTTCGAGATGAGCGGAAAGGTGTCCAACAATTGGTACATAGATGGAAAAAGAAATATGCTGAGAAACAACAGCTAAAAGAAAAGTTTGAGGAAATGAATGTTTATGAACATAATTGGCGCTTAAAAGGATTTGAAATGATTGCGGGTGTTGACGAAGTCGGAAGAGGACCGCTTGCTGGTCCAGTAGTTGCGGCAGCTGTCATTTTGCCAAATGACTTTTTTCTTGCGGGTATTGACGACTCTAAAAAGTTGTCTGAAAAAAAACGTTTAGAATACGATTCAATCATTAGAAAAGAAGCCATTGCCTTTAGCATTTCAATGATTCATGCTCAGGAAATTGATGAAATGAATATTTATCAAGCGACAAAAAAGGCAATGAATACTGCCATTGCATCTTTAGACCCAAAACCAGACTTTTTACTTATTGATGCAATGAAACTTGATATTCCCTTCCCCTCTGAATCTATTATTAAGGGTGATGCAAAAAGTATTTCAATCGCTGCTGCATCGATTGTAGCAAAAGTAGCAAGAGATACACTGATGAAGGAAATTTCACAAACCTATCCAGTCTATGGATTTCAGCAAAACATGGGATATGGAACCAAGGAGCACATCGAGGCTATCAAACAACATGGGATAACATCCTATCACAGAAAGACCTTCGCACCAGTCAAAGATTTTATTTAAATAATGACTGTGTTAATGGTTACAATTAATTTTGGCACCCTGTTGATTGGTGCGGAAGGCACGAAGACTCCTGCGGGAGTACGGGACAGGGGAGACCCCGCAGGAGCAAAGCGACGAGGAGGCTCCCCGGCACGCCCGCGGAAAGCGAAGTGCCTGGAGCGCCAATCAACAGACTAGTTGAAACACTATAAACTATATAATAATTGGTGAATTATTAAAGAAAGCAGAAAAGAGGCTATTGAAAGTTTTTCGACAGCCTGACAGGCAAACCCTGTTTTTATTATTATATTAGAAAACAAATTATTCCAAATGAGGCGCAAACTTCCTGTGTAAAATCTAGAAAAAATAATTGACAATTTAGAATATATTTAAGCAGTATATAATTTTTTAGCATAATGGTAGACAAGGTATGTATCATTATATAAAATGAAAACGGAGTCAGTTTTTAGAAGAGTTTGAATAGGAGGATGGGAAATGAATATCCATGAGTATCAAGGGAAAGAGATCCTCAGAAAATACGGGGTTGCGGTTCCAAATGGAAAAGTAGCGTTCACTGTAGAAGAAGCAGTGGAAGCAGCAAAAGAATTAGGTACACAGGTTTGTGTAGTAAAAGCACAAATCCATGCTGGCGGACGGGGTAAAGCCGGCGGTGTTAAAGTAGCAAAAAACCTTGATGAGGTTCGTACATATGCAAGCGAAATCCTCGGAAAAACTTTAGTAACACACCAAACAGGTCCAGAAGGTAAAGAAGTGAAACGCCTGCTTATTGAAGAAGGCTGTGATATCAAAAAAGAATACTATGTTGGACTAGTATTAGACCGTGCGACATCTCGAGTTGTTTTAATGGCTTCAGAAGAGGGCGGTACGGAAATTGAAGAGGTTGCTGAAAAGACTCCAGAGAAAATTTTCAAAGAAGAAATTGATCCGGTTGTAGGCTTACAGCCTTATCAAGCACGTCGCATTGCATTCAATATTAATATTCCAAAAGAATTAATTAATCAAGCTGTTAAATTTATGACAGCGCTATACAATGCATATATCGAAAAAGATTGCTCAATCGCAGAAATTAACCCACTTGTTGTTACAGGTGATGGTAAAGTAATGGCTCTTGATGCAAAATTAAACTTTGACTCAAATGCTCTATATCGTCAAAAAGACGTTCTTGAGTATCGTGACCTTGAAGAAGAGGATGCAAAGGAAATCGAAGCCTCTAAATACGACTTAAGCTATGTTGCTTTAGACGGAAACATTGGTTGTATGGTTAACGGTGCAGGTCTTGCCATGTCAACGATGGATATTATTAAACATTACGGCGGGGACCCTGCTAACTTCCTTGATGTTGGGGGCGGCGCAACTGCTGAGAAGGTTACAGAAGCATTTAAAATTATCCTTTCTGATCCAAACGTAAAAGGTATTTTCGTTAATATCTTTGGTGGAATCATGAAGTGTGATGTTATTGCTGAGGGTGTAGTAGAAGCAGCTAAGCAGGTTGGACTAAGTGTTCCGCTTGTTGTTCGCTTAGAGGGAACAAATGTTGATTTAGGTAAGAAAATCCTTGCTGAGTCAACTGTAGAAATTATTGCTGCTGAATCCATGGCTGATGGCGCACAAAAAATCGTTTCATTAGTGAAATAGGATCAAAGAAAGGGGAATTAACGTGAGCGTTTTTATTAATAAAGATACAAAAGTTATTGTTCAAGGGATTACTGGTTCAACAGCCCTTTTTCATACAAAACAGATGCTTGAATATGGAACCCAAATTGTTGGTGGGACATCTCCAGGTAAAGGCGGAATGGAAGTAGAAGGCGTTCCTGTCTTTAATACTGTTAAAGATGCAGTTGTCGCAACAGGCGCTACAGCTTCTGTTATTTATGTACCTGCACCATTTGCAGCCGATGCGATTATCGAAGCTGTCGATGCTGAGTTGGATCTTGCCATTTGTATCACTGAACATATTCCAGTTTTAGATATGGTAAAAGTGAAACGTTATATGGAAGGTAAAAAGACCCGCTTAGTTGGTCCAAACTGCCCAGGTGTTATTACTGCTGATGAATGTAAAATCGGAATCATGCCTGGTTACATTCATACTAAAGGACATGTCGGCGTCGTATCCCGTTCAGGAACATTAACATACGAGGCTGTTCATCAATTAACTCAAGCTGGGATTGGTCAAACAACTGCTGTTGGTATTGGTGGCGACCCTGTTAATGGGACAAACTTTATCGATGTTTTAAAAGCTTTTAATGAAGATCCTGAAACATACGCTGTGATCATGATTGGTGAAATCGGCGGTACAGCTGAAGAAGAAGCAGCTGAATGGGTGAAAGCGAATATGACAAAACCTGTTGTCGGCTTCATTGGTGGACGTACAGCTCCTCCAGGGAAACGTATGGGACATGCAGGTGCGATTATCTCTGGTGGTAAAGGTACAGCAGATGAAAAGATCCGTGTCATGAACGAATGCGGAATTAAAGTTGCTGATACACCATCTGTTATGGGTGAAACTTTAATTGAAGTATTAAAAGAACAAGGATTATATGAAAAGTGTAAAACACACTAATATTTACTGCTAGTCTTTAACAAATAGTCCCTCATAATTGAGGGGCTATTTGTCTAATATTATTTTTATAAGGAGGCAATTATTAAAAATGGACGACTTTAAAGAGAAACTGATTTCTTTGTTACATTATCCAGATATCTCCTGGAGCGCTGTTTTCCAAATGCTAAAAAAAGACCCAACCCTGAAAAACGTCTACAATTCCCAAATTCAATTTCCACACCAGACTAGTTTATTTCCACCTAGTTCCTCAAGTAACTCTTCAGAAAAATCTTCTAGCATTACACCAAATCCCGACATCATTCGTGACCAAATCCGCCAATACGAAACCAATGATATTACCATCATCACAATTTTGGATAAAGAATATCCCCCATTGTTAAAAGAAATTTATCAACCACCATGGGCATTGTTTGCCAAGGGCGATCTCTCCCTGCTCGAAAAAGACCCCAAACTTGCCGTAGTTGGTTCTCGTCAGGCTACCCAATATGGAAAAAATGCCATTCGAATGATTTTTCCAGGTTTAATAGATCAAGGGGTAGTAATAGTAAGTGGTTTAGCAAGGGGAATTGACGCACTTGCCCATGAAAATGCGATAAAAAATGGTGGAAATACCATTGCCGTGATTGCTGGTGGGTTTTATCATATATATCCCAAAGAAAATTTGAACTTAGCTTTAGAAATGATGAAAAATCAACTTGTTCTTTCTGAGTATCCGCCCGATACAAAGCCGCTAAGATGGCATTTTCCATCGAGAAATCGAATCATTAGTGGTTTGTCTAAGGGAACCCTTATTATAGAAGCAAAGCGAAAAAGCGGTTCCCTAATTACAGCCAATTTTGCCGTCAATGAGGGAAGAGATGTATTTTCCTTACCCGGAAGCATTTTTAACCCCTATTCAATTGGTGCAAATGAGTTAATTCAACAAGGGGCAAAGCTGGTAACAGATGCGGAGGATATATTAGTTGAAATTAGATAAAACTCTAGGTTAACAATAAATTTTTAAGAAAAATTGTTTATTTTTAAAGGTTTTTATGAATAAATGGAGAAATTAGCTTAAAAAGGTTGCAATAATTTCTAATTTGTTATACATTTTCCAACAGATGTTCGAAAAAAAGAATATTTGCACATGGAATAAATAATTATGTAAAAAACATATAAAAGAAAAACTTTGGGATAGGGCAGTTTTGTAAAGTATTTTCTCCGGTCAATTTAGGTAAAACTGGTATGTAGGAAAGCTTCTCAAAAGAAAAGCACCTTAGAAACAGAAATTTTGCCAGATTCGGGGCGCTTCTACACTTTCCCTCTTAAGGAGGATATTTAAATGGCAGATTTTCTTGTAATCGTTGAATCGCCGGCAAAAGCGAAAACGATTGAACGATATTTAGGAAATAAATATAAAGTAAAAGCATCAATGGGACATATCCGCGATTTGCCACGGAGCCAAATGGGGGTTAATGTAGAAAATAGCTATGAACCAAAATATATTACGATTCGTGGAAAAGGTCCTGTTTTAAAAGAACTAAAAACAGCAGCTAAAAAAGCGAAAAAAATCTATCTCGCAGCTGACCCGGATCGTGAAGGGGAAGCAATTGCATGGCATTTAGCCCATAGTTTATCAGTAGACATTAGTTCTGATTGTCGAGTCGTTTTTAATGAAATAACAAAAGATGCGATTAAAGAGTCATTTAAGCATCCACGTCCAATTAATATGGATTTGGTGGATGCCCAGCAGGCACGTAGAATTCTCGACAGGCTTGTAGGATATAATATCAGTCCTCTTCTCTGGAAAAAGGTGAAGAAAGGGTTAAGTGCAGGCCGAGTTCAATCTGTTGCTGTCCGTCTAATTATCGACCGGGAAAATGAAATCAAGGCCTTTGTTCCCGAAGAATATTGGACCATCGATGGCGAGTTTTTAAAAGGAAAAGACCATTTTAGTGCTCAATATTTTTCATTAGCGGGCAAAGAAAAATTTGAACTTAAATCAGAACAAGATGTCCAAAGCATCCTAAGCCAAATGGATGACAATAAGTTTAAAGTCATGTCAGTTACAAAAAAGGAACGAAAAAGAAACCCTGCACCTCCTTTTATTACTTCATCGTTGCAACAAGAGGCAGCAAGAAAACTAAATTTTCGAGCTAAGAAAACGATGATGCTTGCACAGCAGTTATATGAAGGAATTGAGCTTGGAAAAGAAGGAACGGTTGGTCTGATTACATATATGAGAACGGATTCAACACGGATCTCAGAAGTCGCACAAACCGAGGCTGCCAATTACATCCGCTCAGAGTATGGAGAAGATTATTTAAAAAATGAGCAAAGAAAAGAGAAGAAACAATCCAATGCTCAAGATGCACATGAAGCGATTCGACCGACAAGCACTTTGAGAGACCCAAATAGCTTAAAATCATTCTTATCAAGAGACCAATTACGCTTATATAAATTAATCTGGGAACGGTTTTTAGCGAGCCAAATGGCACAAGCTGTGATGGATACAATGAGCGTGGACTTGCAAAATGGGAATGTTCTATTCCGAGCTAATGGTTCAAAAATCAAGTTTCCTGGATTTATGAAACTTTATGTTGAGGGCTCTGATGACAATGTAGATGAAAAAGATAAAATGCTTCCAGACCTAGAAGTTGGAGATGAAGTGTTTAAAAAGGATATCGAGCCGAAGCAGCACTTCACCCAGCCTCCGCCAAGGTATACGGAGGCAAGACTGGTTAAGACATTGGAAGAACTGGGAATCGGCCGTCCGTCGACATATGCACCAACCCTCGACACTATTCAAAAGCGTGGCTATGTTGCACTCGATAATAAAAGATTTGTACCTACCGAGCTTGGTGAAATCATCGATGAGTTAATTTTAGAGTTTTTCCCGGATATTCTAGATGTCGAATTTACAGCAAAAATGGAACAGGGATTGGATAATATCGAAGATGGAAAGGTCCCTTGGGTCAATATTATCGATGAGTTTTATCAAGATTTTGAAATTCATTTAAAAAAAGCTGAAGAAGAAATGCAATCTGTTGAAATCAAAGACGAGCCGGCTGGGGAAGATTGTGAGAATTGTGGTAATCCAATGGTCTTTAAAATGGGACGATATGGGAAATTTATGGCTTGCAGTAATTTTCCTGATTGCCGGAATACAAAACCAATTGTCAAAGAAATCGGAGTAACTTGCCCGAATTGTAAAGAAGGACAAATCATTGAGCGTAAAAGCAAGAAAAAGAGATTATTTTATGGATGCACCCAATACCCTGAATGTGAATTTATCTCCTGGGATAAACCACTGCCAAGGGAATGCCCTAAATGTGAAGGCATGCTGGTTGAAAAGAAATTAAAAAAAGGCGTGCAAGTTCAATGTGTTAGTTGTGATTACAAAGAGGAACCGCAAAACTAATGGGGAGAGTGGACAAAGTCCACTCTTTTCATTTTGCTAAAATCATAATTAAAAATATTTCCAAGTTGCTTAAAACTTTTTTCTTTTTCATTCGTATAGTACAATGCAAGTTGGACTTAATTGTGGGAAAGGTAATGATAGGTATGTGAACTTTTCCACATTTACATAAACCAAGGTTAATATTAGGAGGATAATAAATGAACGTTGGAACGATTAATGTAATCGGGGCTGGCCTTGCAGGAAGCGAAGCAGCATGGCAAATTGCAAAACGCGGGGGTAAAGTAAGACTATATGAGATGAGACCAGTGAGGCAAACTCCTGCGCACCATACTGATAAATTTGCAGAATTAGTCTGCAGTAATTCTTTACGTGCAAATACATTAACAAATGCAGTTGGCGTATTAAAAGAAGAAATGAGAAAGCTTGATTCCGTCATCATCGCAGCTGCAGATGCTTGTTCTGTACCTGCCGGGGGTGCGCTAGCAGTCGACCGCCATGAATTTGCAGCAAAAGTAACTGAAATGGTAAAAAATCATGAAAATGTGACGGTAGTAAATGAGGAAGTAACGGAAATTCCTGAGGGTATAACAGTTATTGCCACAGGACCGCTAACAAGTCCGGATCTTTCTGAAAAACTTAAGGGGCTGACAGGCGAGGAATATCTATATTTTTACGATGCCGCTGCACCAATACTTGAAAAAGATAGTATTGATATGGAAAAAGTTTATTTAAAATCCCGTTACGATAAAGGGGAAGCAGCTTACTTGAATTGTCCAATGTCCGAAGAAGAATTTAACCGTTTTTATGAGGCGCTAATCTCTGCTGAAACAGTTCCTGTAAAAGAATTTGAAAAGGAAGTTTTTTTTGAAGGGTGTATGCCTATTGAAGTAATGGCCTCTCGAGGAAAGAAAACGATGTTATTTGGTCCGTTAAAACCAGTAGGATTAGAAGATCCCAAAACAGGAAAAAGACCTTTTGCAGTAGTACAGCTTCGTCAAGATGATGCGGCAGGAACACTTTTTAATATTGTCGGTTTTCAGACACATTTAAAGTGGGGCGCACAAAAGGAAGTCATTCAATTAATTCCTGGATTAGAAAATGCGGAAATAATCCGTTATGGTGTGATGCATCGTAATACGTTTATTAATTCTCCAAAGGTCTTAAAAGCGACTTATCAATTCCGCAGCCGGGAAGATTTATTTTTTGCTGGTCAAATGACAGGGGTAGAAGGATATGTTGAGTCGGCTGCAAGCGGATTAATTGCAGGAATAAATGCCGCACGGTTAAGCCAAGGTTTGGATCCACTTGAATTTCCAGCTGAAACAGCGATCGGAAGCATGGCACATTATATTACGACAACCAACGCAAAGAATTTCCAGCCAATGAATGCAAACTTTGGTTTATTTCCCGAACTGCCGGTAAGAATTAAAGGAAAGCAAGAGCGTAATTTACAGCATGCAAATAGAGCGCTGGAAACAATTCAGAACTTTGTGAAAGTTTTGTAAAGTTTATTGCAAGGGAATTAGAAGTATGTTACGATTTAGTAGCCCTTGCGAGGAAAATATTATGACAAATGTGAATATTTTCTTAAAGTTAATTATAGAGTATTTACAAATTGAAATTTCACATGTTACATAATTATCTGTGCGAAAATGTAATCGAAATCACTCCAAAAGGAGGTTCATCTTTATGAACCAATTTCATGCGACAACGATATTTGCAATCCATCATAATGGTGAATATTCAATGTCAGGTGATGGACAAGTGACATTTGGTAATGCGGTAGTGATGAAACACACAGCAAGAAAAGTTAGAAAGATATTTAATGGAAAAGTACTTGCTGGTTTTGCCGGTTCTGTTGCAGATGCATTTACCCTTTTTGAACTATTTGAGGGAAAATTAGAAGAATTTAACGGAAACCTTCAAAGAGCTGCGGTAGAGCTTGCCAAAGAATGGAGAAGCGATAAAGTGCTCAGAAAGCTTGAAGCAATGCTCATTGTTATGAATCGTGAATATTTACTGCTTGTATCAGGAACTGGAGAAGTAATCGAACCTGATGATGGAATTCTTGCAATTGGCTCAGGTGGTAACTATGCGTTATCCGCAGGTCGTGCGCTAAAGAAATATTCAGGAGACCACTTATCTGCAAAGGAAATAGCGAAAGCTTCTTTAGAAATAGCAGCGGAAATATGTGTGTACACGAACCATAACATTATTGTGGAAGAGCTATAACGGAAGGAGACGTATATTATGGGAAGAACCACTAATTTAACCCCTCGTCAAATAGTTGAAAAACTTGATCAATATATCATTGGACAAAAGGATGCTAAGAAAGCAGTGGCTGTTGCCCTTAGGAATCGATTCAGAAGAGGATTGTTAAATGAAAAACTTAGGGATGAAATTATCCCTAAAAATATATTGATGATCGGGCCAACTGGTGTCGGAAAAACGGAAATTGCCAGAAGAATTGCTAAAATTGTAGGTGCTCCTTTTATCAAAGTGGAAGCTACCAAGTTTACTGAAGTGGGCTATGTCGGGCGAGATGTTGAATCCATGGTGAGGGATCTTGCTGAAACCTCTGTACGTTTAGTGAAAGAGGAACGAATGCAAAGTGTGAAGGAACGGGCTGAAGAGAATGCAAACAGTCGACTTGTCGATTTATTAGTTCCGTCCGCTAAAAAGGCAAATAACTTTAAAAATCCTCTAGAGATGCTTTTTGGCGGCGGCAATCCGTCATCTGAAACAGAAACTCAGCAAGAAGATTATTCGATCACAGAAAAACGGAAAATTGTCAAAGAAAAATTAGCACTAGGGCAGCTTGAGGAAGAAATCGTTACAGTCGAAGTAGAAGAGCAAACACCATCAATGTTTGATATGCTTCAAGGCTCAGGGATTGAACAAATGGGGATGAATATGCAAGATGCCCTAAGCAGCTTTATGCCTAAGAAACGCAAAAAGCGCAAATTGACTGTTCGTGAAGCTAGAAAGGTGTTAACCAGTGAAGAAGCTTCTAAGCTGATTGACATGGATGAAGTATCTTCAGAAGCAATCTACCGAGCTGAACAAAATGGAATCATTTTTATTGATGAGATTGATAAAATTGCTAGTAAGAACTCTGGAGGTTCTTCAGCGGATGTATCAAGAGAAGGTGTCCAACGTGACATTTTACCTGTTGTTGAAGGTTCAACAGTGGTAACAAAATATGGGTCAGTGAAAACGGATCATGTTTTATTTATTGCAGCCGGCGCGTTTCACATGGCCAAACCTTCAGATCTAATTCCGGAACTTCAAGGGCGCTTCCCGATTCGTGTAGAATTAACGAAGTTGACTGTTGAAGATTTTTTCAGGATCTTAATCGAACCGGATAATGCATTAATTAAGCAATATCAAGCATTATTGGAAACTGAAGGTATACAAATTGAATTTTCTGACGATGCTATTCGTAGAATTGCTGAAGTTGCATATGAAGTGAATCAAAATACAGACAATATTGGTGCAAGACGTCTTCATACCATACTAGAAAAGCTTTTAGAAGATTTATCTTTTGAGGCACCAGATATTTCTATGGAGAAGGTTACCATTACACCACAGTATGTAGATGATAAACTCGGTGCTATTTCGAAAAACAAGGATTTAAGTCAGTTTATCCTATAAAAGTGAATATCTGCTTTTTAAATTATGAAAGCAGTGTTCATTTATTAAATACCTAAAATGTAAAAATTATGCTTCATTAAAATTTAATAATGGTTGTAGTTACTTAGGAGGAAGAAACAGATGGATTTACTTACAAAAACTAGAAGGATTAACGTATTATTGCAAAAGGCGGCTGGAAAACCAGTTAATTTTAAGGAAATGTCCGAGACATTGAGTGAAACAATTGAAGCAAATGTGTATATTGTCAGCCGTCGCGGTAAACTTCTTGGTTTTTCAATTTATCAGCAAATTGAAAACGAAAGAATGAAAAAGATGTTTGAGGATCGTCAATTTCCTGAAGAATATACTAAAGGTTTATTTAATATTCAAGAAACATCTTCAAACCTTGATATTGAAAGCCAATATACTGCTTTTCCAGTGGAAAACAGAGACTTATTCCGTACAGGTTTAACAACAATTGTGCCAATTATTGGTGGTGGGGAGCGTCTGGGAACACTTATCCTTGCAAGATTAGAAGCAAAATTCCATGATGAAGATTTAATCCTTGCAGAATATGGTGCAACAGTTGTAGGTATGGAAATCCTTCGTGAAAAGTCAGAAGAAATTGAAGAAGAAGCAAGAAGTAAAGCAGTTGTTCAAATGGCGATTAGTTCATTGTCATATAGTGAACTCGAAGCGATCGAGCATATTTTTGAAGAGTTAAATGGCCGTGAAGGGTTATTAGTTGCATCTAAAATTGCAGACCGTGTTGGAATTACCCGTTCAGTTATCGTTAACGCTTTAAGAAAGCTTGAGAGCGCTGGGGTAATCGAATCACGTTCACTTGGTATGAAAGGAACATATATCAAAGTCTTAAATGATAAGTTCTTGATTGAATTAGATAAACTAAGAGCAAATTAATTAAACCATTCCCTAGCCACGCTAGGGATTTTGTTTTTTTAGTAAAGTAATGCTTGATTGTTATTATCACATATGCTATATTATTTTACGGTGTTAATACACACGCTTATTGATTTAAACAGATGGTGCTGTTCATAACAGTTTCTGTTTAAAAATGAAGTAAGCGGAGGAAAACAAACCATTAGGAGGAAAAAAATCATGTCAGTAATTTCTATGAAGCAATTGCTTGAAGCTGGTGTACACTTTGGACACCAAACACGCCGTTGGAACCCAAAAATGAAGAAATATATCTTCACAGAGCGTAACGGTATCTATATCATTGACCTACAAAAAACAGTTAAGAAAGTTGAAGAAGCTTATAACTGGGTTAAGGAACTTGCTGGTAACGGCGGAACAGTTCTTTTTGTTGGTACTAAGAAACAAGCTCAAGATTCTGTTAAAGAAGAAGCAGGCCGTTCTGGTATGTACTATGTTAACCAACGTTGGTTAGGTGGTACACTTACAAACTTTGAAACAATTCAAAAGCGTATTGGCCGCTTAAAAGATATTGAAAGAATGTCTGAAGACGGTACTTTCGAAGTATTACCAAAGAAAGAAGTAGTACAATTAAAGAAAGAACAAGAACGTCTTGAAAAATTCCTAGGCGGAATTAAAGACATGAAACAACTTCCAGACGCATTATTCATCATCGACCCTCGTAAAGAGCGTATTGCTGTTGCGGAAGCAAAGAAATTAAACATTCCTATCGTTGGTATTGTTGATACAAACTGTGATCCAGACGAAATCGATGTTGTTATCCCAGCGAATGATGATGCGATTCGTGCGGTTAAACTTTTAACTGGTAAAATGGCTGATGCGATCCTTGAAGCTAAACAAGGTGAAGAAGTAGCTGTTGAAGCTTAATTTAAGCGATTAAATGAAAAGGTGATAAGAGGGAGACCCTTTATCACCTTTTTTTAAGAAGGTTTTTTTAAGAAAGTTTTATATTAGCTGTCATTGGCTAAGATATGGATACATAGAAAAATAAAGGAGGAATTACATTATGGCAATTACTGCTCAAATGGTAAAAGAATTACGTGAAAAAACTGGTGCAGGTATGTTGGATTGTAAAAAAGCATTAACTGAAACTGATGGTGATATGGACAAAGCAATTGACTTCTTACGTGAAAAAGGAATTGCATCTGCGGCTAAAAAAGGTGACCGTATCGCTGCAGAAGGATTAACATATGTTGTTACTGAAGGGAACAATGCAGTAATCTTAGAAGTAAACTCTGAAACTGATTTCGTTGCGAAAAACGAAGCGTTTCAAGCACTTGTAAAAGAATTAGCTGCACATCTTCTAAAAAACAACCCATCATCTGTTGAAGAAGCATCTGCTCAAACAATGGAAAATGGTGCTACTGTTGCAGACCATATCAATGCTGCGATTGCTAAAATTGGTGAAAAATTAACACTTCGCCGCTTTACAGTGCTATCAAAAACTGACAACGATGCATTTGGTGCTTACATTCATATGGGTGGCCGCATTTCTGTGTTATCTGTACTTGAAGGTACTACAGATGCAGACGCTGCAAAAGATGTTTCTATGCATATCGCTGCACTTAAGCCAAAATACGTTTCTCGTGACCAAGTTTCACAAGACGAAGTTGAGCATGAGCGTCAAGTATTAACTCAACAAGCTCTAAACGAAGGCAAGCCTGAAAAGATTGTTGAAAAAATGGTTGAAGGCCGTCTTGGAAAATATTTTGAAGATGTTTGTGTTCTTGACCAAACTTTTGTTAAAAACCCTGATCAAAAAGTACGTCAATTTGTTGAATCTAAAGGTGCTACAATCCGTGAATTCGTTCGTTACGAAGTAGGAGAAGGCATTGAAAAACGTGAAGATAACTTTGCAGAAGAAGTAATGAATCAAATTAAAAAATAATCGAAAATATTCTTGAACAAAAGGGAATATTACGAAATAGCTATTAAATAGGGGACACTATGTGTTCCCTTTTTTAAGAAGAAATAAATACATATTGGAGGTTTATATGAGCGGTCCTAAGTACAAACGCGTAGTTTTAAAGTTGAGCGGTGAAGCACTAGCTGGTGATGAAAGCTTTGGTATCAAACCTTCAGTAATCAAATCAATTGCTATTCAAGTGAAAGAAATAGCAGAACTTGGTGTAGAAGTTGCTGTCGTTGTTGGCGGTGGTAACATTTGGCGTGGTAAAATCGGTAGTGAGATGGGAATGGACCGGGCAACAGCTGATTATATGGGGATGCTTGCAACTGTAATGAATTCTTTAGCTCTACAAGATAGCTTGGAGCACTTAGGGATTGAATCAAGGGTACAAACATCAATTGAAATGCGCCAAGTGGCAGAACCTTATATTAGACGCCGTGCGATTAGGCACTTAGAAAAAAAACGGGTGATCATTTTTGCGGCTGGTACAGGGAATCCATATTTCTCAACTGATACAACAGCAGCACTCAGAGCAGCGGAAATTGATGCTGAAGTGATTTTGATGGCAAAAAATAACGTCGATGGAGTTTATTCTGCTGACCCGCGTTTAGATGCTAACGCAATCAAATATGAAGATCTATCTTTCCTTGATGTCCTTAAAGAGGGATTAGCAGTTATGGACTCAACTGCCTCTTCATTATGTATGGACAATGATATTCCATTAATTGTATTCTCAATTATGGAGCAGGGTAATATTAAACGAGCTGTTATGGGTGAAAAAATAGGAACAATTGTTAGGGGGAAACATTAATGCCGAAACAGGTCATTGCTGCGACAAAAGATCGTATGACAAAAGCGCTTCAGTCATATTCACGTGAACTTGCAAGTATTCGAGCGGGAAGAGCAAGTGCTTCATTATTAGATAGAATTACAATTGATTACTATGGTGCACCAACTCCTGTCAATCAAATGGCTGGAATTACCACACCTGAAGCAAGACTAATTGTGATTCAACCTTATGATAAATCCATTCTTGGTGATATTGAGAAAGCTATCCTTAAATCCGATTTAGGATTAAATCCTACCAATGACGGCACGGTAATCCGCCTTGCGATTCCACAATTGACAGAGGAGCGCCGTAAAGAACTGGTTAAGTTAGTTAAAAAGTATTCAGAAGAAGCTAAAGTAGCTATCCGTAATATCCGTCGTGACGGTAATGATGATTTGAAGAAGCTTGAGAAGAATGGGGAAATTACTGAGGATGCTCTTCGCGGTCATTCTGATGATATTCAAAAGTTAACTGACGAATACATTAGTAAAATTGATCAAGTCACAAAAGATAAAGAAAAAGAAATTATGGAAGTATAATTCATTATCGAACCCTCTGTTTAGGGGGTTTTTCAGTATTTTATTACGTAAATAAAATCTATTGAGGGATTTTGAGTGTTGTCTGAAAATAATTCTTAATTCCTTTTATTTTACATAAGTTATTAATAGAGATATCTTAATGCTTTTTTGGTATGATAAAAACATGCTACCCCGAAATGTCCATTACATAACAACACATGCTTCAATGGAATTGATCGATGATTTATTTTCGGAGGAAATGATTAACTAATTAGAGGAGCAATGTCATGTTTAATAAAATAAGGCTTGGGAAGAACCGTAACAACCTTTCCACACTCCGAAATAAAATAGATGAAATAAAAAAATTGCCTGTTCCTGAACATGTGGCGATTATTATGGATGGAAACGGGCGTTGGGCTAAAAAACGAGCTTTACCGAGGATTGCTGGTCATCACGAAGGTATGAAAGTAGTCCGTAAAACAACGAAATTAGCAAATGAACTTGGAATTAAGACGTTAACATTATATGCGTTTTCGACTGAAAATTGGAAAAGACCAAAGAATGAAGTGGAATATATAATGAGTCTTCCTGACGAGTTTTTAGGTACTTTTCTCCCTGATTTGATTTCAGAAAATGTACAGGTGAAAATGATGGGTTACAAAGATCAACTTCCTCCACATACTCTCCGTGCAATCGAAAAAGCGATTGAAGATACGAAGGATAACGACGGGTTAGTTCTCAATTTTGCTTTAAATTATGGGAGTAGAGCGGAAATACTTGATGCCGTTAAGAAGGTCTTAAATGATAGCAAAAGTGGTAAACTAAATGAGACAGACCTAGATGATAAAGTCTTTTCTTCCTATCTAATGACTGCCAACTTTACTGACCCAGACCTATTAATTCGTACGAGTGGTGAAATTCGACTTAGTAACTTTATGCTTTGGCAGTTAGCTTACTCAGAGTTTTGGTTTACAGATGTGTTATGGCCGGATTTTAGTGAGGAACATTTACTTGAAGCAATTGATACCTTCCAAAAACGGCAGCGTCGGTTTGGTGGTATATAGTACAACAAAGGTGTTGAAAATTAAATGAAGCAACGAATCATAACAGGAGTCATCGCAGCTGCACTTTTTTTGCCCATCGTTTACTTTGGTGGATTTCCAATGGTATTACTTACGTATTTTTTAGCGACGATCGGTTTATATGAGCTATTGAAAATGAAAAAACTTAATATTTTTTCGGTCAATGGTGTATTATTAGTTTTATTTCTATGGGTGCTGCTCTTCCCTGAAAAGTATCATCACATATTAGATTCATTTTATTACTCAAAAGTCGAAATTTGTATTGCGTTAATCCTATTGTTATTAACCTTTACCGTCATAACCAAGAATCAATTCACATTTGAAGATGTTTCATTTTCAATTTTGTCAGCTATTTATGTAGGGATTGGCTTTTACTTTTTCTTTGAAACAAGACAAGATGGCGGACTCGTCTTTATTTTGTATTCCTTGTTTATGATCTGGGCTACCGATTCAGGGGCGTATTTTATTGGAAAGGCTCTTGGAAGGACAAAGCTATGGCCGGAAATTAGCCCCAATAAAACAGTGGAAGGATCAATTGGCGGTATTGCTTGTGCAGTATTGGTTGCTGTGCTCTTTGCGCTTTTCTCTGACATCAACGTCGGTCTTTTATCATTAATGGGCATTACAGTAGTTCTTTCTGTTTTTGGACAAATCGGTGACTTAGTTGAATCTGCCTTTAAGCGTCATTTTAATGTTAAAGATTCTGGAAATATCTTACCGGGTCACGGAGGGATTCTTGACCGATTTGACAGTCTATTATTTGTTTGGCCCTTGCTTCATCTGTTTCACCTATGGATATAAAGCGTATGTGCTTCACATTTAGGAGTTGACCTTATTGAAAAAAATTAGTTTATTGGGTGCCACTGGATCAATCGGCACCCAAACGTTAGATATTATTCGTGAGCATCCAACTGAATTTAGTGTTGCAGCCATTTCTGTTGGTAAGAATATTGATTTGGCTCGAAAAACAATTGTTGAGTTTCAACCTGAGCTTGTTTCTGTACAAGACTATCAAGACTGTCATACATTAAAAGCAGAATTCCCTACTATTAAGTTTACATTTGGTCAGGAAGGATTAATTGAGACTGCCGTTTATGAAAAAGCAGATATCCTTGTCAATGCTGTCATTGGAAGTGTGGGTCTAAATCCAACACTGCAAGCGATTGAGAGTGGGAAAGTCATCGCGATTGCTAATAAAGAAACGCTTGTAACTGCTGGTCATTTGGTAATCGATGCTGCTAGAAGAAATAATGTGCCGCTCCTTCCTGTCGATAGTGAACATTCTGCCATTTTTCAAGCCTTGCAGGGGGAGAAAGAAAAAAATATTGATAGATTAATTTTAACTGCTTCAGGCGGAAGCTTTCGTGATCTTTCCAGGCAAGAATTGAAAAATGTGACTGTTGAACAAGCATTAAACCATCCAAATTGGTCGATGGGTGCCAAAATCACCATTGATTCGGCATCGATGATGAATAAAGGTTTGGAAGTAATTGAAGCACACTGGCTCTTCAATATGCCATATGAAAAGATTGATGTATTGCTGCATAAAGAAAGCATCATCCATTCTATGGTAGAATTTCATGATAGCAGTATTATTGCCCAGCTTGGTACACCAGATATGAGAGTACCCATCCAATTTGCACTCACTTATCCTGATCGCTTAGCATTGCCTACATCAAAGCGTTTGGATTTAGCAAGCATCGGGAAATTGCATTTTCAGGAAATGGATGTGGCGAGATTCCGCTGTCTAGGGTTTGCCTATGAGGCAGGAAAAAAAGGAGGCTCGATGCCTACCGTATTAAATGCAGCTAATGAAGTGGCCGTTGCAGCATTTCTAGACGGAAAAATTCATTTCTTGCAGATTGAAGATTTGATTGAAAAGGCATTAACTACTCACCAAATCGTGGATCACCCTAGCTTAGCGGCTATCCAAGAGATTGATACAGAAACAAGAGAGTATGTACGTTCACTTCTATAAAAAAAGGTGGTTTTAATTTGACTACAGTTATTGCCTTTATTGTGATTTTTGGCGCACTTGTATTCTTTCATGAATTAGGTCATTTGATTTTCGCAAAAAGGGCAGGTATTTTATGCCGTGAATTTGCCATAGGGTTTGGGCCAAAGGTATTTTCTCATAAAAAAGGGGAGACGACTTATACCATTCGCTTACTACCGATTGGCGGATTTGTCCGTATGGCAGGGGAAGATCCAGAAATAATTGAAATTAAGCCTGGATATCGAATTGGCCTGTTATTTGATAAGGATGAGAAAGTAAATAAAATCATCTTGAATAATAAAGAAAAATTTCCTAATTGCCGGATTGTTGAAGTGGAATATGCCGATATAGAAAAAGATTTAATCATTAAAGGATTTCCTGACGATGAAGATGAGGAATTAAAAACATTTGCCATTAACCCAAAAGCAGTCATCGTAGAAAATGGGGTCGAATCACAAATTGCTCCCATTGATCGTCAATTTGGTTCAAAAACATTAGGGCAAAGAACAATGGCTATTTTTGCAGGACCAATGATGAATTTTGTACTAGCATTCATTGTCTTTATTATTATTGCTTTTATTCAAGGTGTTCCTACGAATGAACCTAAGTTAGGTGAAATCACTCCTGAAGGTGCAGCAATGGCTGCAGGTCTTAAAAAAGGTGATTTAATACAGACGATCAATGGTTCAGAAATAACTAGTTGGTCTGATGTTGTAGAAGTCATTAGGAAAAACCCGAATGAAAAACTCGATTTTTCAATTCGCCGTGACAATAAGGATTTAGATATCACTGTAACCCCAATTGAAAAAACGGTGGAAGGAAAGAAAATCGGACTGATTGGTGTATATAGTCCAGTTGAAAAATCACCCATTCAAGCGGTAAAAGCAGGATTCACAGAAACTTATTTCTGGACTAAGCAGATTTTTGTGATGGTTGGTAAATTAGTTACGGGACAATTTTCAATCGATGCTCTATCTGGGCCGGTTGGTATTTACCAAGCTACTGATTCTGTTGCTAAATCTGGAATTTATTATTTAATGAAGTGGGCCGGGATTTTAAGTATTAATTTAGGTATTATGAACTTATTACCTATTCCCGCTCTTGATGGCGGCAGATTGATGTTTTTTGCTGTTGAAGCTGTCAGAGGAAAGCCAATTGATCGTCAAAAGGAAGGGATGGTTCATTTTATTGGATTTGCTCTCCTCATGCTCCTCATGCTCGTTGTAACGTGGAACGATATTCAAAGGTTTTTCCTATAAGATGATAAATTTTATGTAAAATAAGGGGCCGTTAATCCGGTCCCTTATTTTTTTTAAAAGAAAACTTTTTAACTAAATTGGAGAATTTTTTCTGTCGATTAATGCCGAATCAAATCGACTCATATGATATAATTATTTTTTGACGAGATAAATAAAGTGATTTTTAATAGATGGGAGAGAGAACGATGAGCGAACATGCCTTAGGCAAAAAAGAGCGATTCCAACTCTTGCTCCAGCAGCTGCAATTGATCGAGGATGCTGTTGTGGTGCATTTTAACAATGCGCAAATAGATAGGTTATTAGTTGAAAAAAAGAATCGAAAGTGGCATTTTCAATTTTTACTCGAAAATATCCTTCCCTATAATATCTATGTTCTGTTTACGACACAACTTGAACGGACATTTTCAAACATTGCCACGATATCTTTCCAAATTAATGTAACAAATCAAACCATTTCATCAGAATTAATTCGAGATTATTGGAGTTATAGCATTCAGCAAATTGATGGGATTGCTCCGCCACTATTAAAACTGTTGCATGAACAACTCCCTGAAGTGAATGGAAATAAACTAACGATTACGGTTCGTAACGATACAGAGGGACTTGCATTAAAGAGGAAATATGGAGAGATAATCTCAAAAATATATCAATCGTTCGGGTTTCCTAGTCTTTCAATAGAGACGGACCTGAAGAATGTTGAAAAAAGTGATGAATACCAACAATTTTTACTTGCTAAGCAAAAAGAAGATCAAGAACGCGGACTGCAAGCAATGGTAGAATTGCAGAAAAAAGAAGCTGAAAAGGACCAAGCTTCGGGTGAGTTGCCAACTGGACCACTTACTATTGGTCTCACGATTAAAGATAATAACGACTTCCGTAGTTTGATTGATATTGTCGATGAAGAAAGAAGAGTAGCAGTGGAAGGTTACATCTTTGATGCTGAGATTCGTGAACTCAGGAGCGGCCGGTCTCTGTTGACCTTTAAAATAACGGATTATACAAGTTCCATCTTGGTAAAAATGTTTTCGCGAGATAAAGAGGACGCTGCTCTCTTCCAATTAGTCAAAAAGGGTATGTGGGTAAAGGTTCGAGGAAGCATTCAAAATGATACCTTTGTCCGTGACCTCGTCATGATCGGAAATGATATCAATGAAATCAAACCGGCAGGCCGGAAGGATACAGCTCCTGAAGATGAAAAACGGGTTGAGCTCCATCTTCATACCCCGATGAGTCAAATGGATGCTGTCACACCTGTCAGTGCGTTGATTGCCCAGGCTAAAAAATGGGGTCATAAAGCGATTGCTGTAACCGACCACGCCGTTGCCCAATCTTTTCCAGAAGCATATGGTGCAGGGAAGAAAAATGATATTAAAATTCTTTATGGAGTTGAAGTAAACTTAGTAGATGATGGGGTGCCAATCGCTTATAATGATGCGCACCGTCAGCTTACCGAGGATACGTATGTCGTTTTTGACGTTGAAACGACTGGTCTATCAGCAGTGTATAACACCATTATCGAACTAGCCGCTGTAAAAATACATGATGGAGAAATCATTGACCGTTTTGAATCGTTTGCCAATCCACATCACCGTTTATCGGCTACTACGATTAACCTCACTGGAATTACCGATGATATGGTTCAAACTGCACCAGAAATAGAGGAAGTACTTCGGAACTTTAGGGAATGGGCCAGTGATGCAGTACTTGTAGCCCATAATGCTTCCTTTGATATGGGTTTCCTAAATGTCGGCTATAAAAAAATAGGCTTTGATAAAGCCAGTAATCCTGTTATTGATACGCTTGAGCTTGGTAGATTCCTCTATCCAGAATTGAAAAACCATCGGTTAAATACGCTGGCAAAGAAGTTTGATATTGAATTAACCCAGCATCACCGAGCAATATATGATGCAGAGGCCACTGGTTATTTACTTTTGAAAATGTTAAAAGATTCCCTTGAAAAAGGTATCGAATATCATGATCAATTTAATGATAACATGGGAAAAGGCAATGCCTACCAACGTGCTCGTCCGTATCACTGTACATTATTAGCTCAAACTCAAGCAGGTTTAAAGAATCTATTTAAACTTGTATCCATATCCCACCTCGAATACTTTTATCGTGTCCCTCGATTGCCTCGATCTGTTTTACAAAAATACAGAGAAGGGATTCTTGTTGGCTCCGGATGTAATAAAGGAGAAGTATTTGAGGGGATGATGCAAAAATCTCCTGAGGAAGTGGAAGGTGCTGCCCGCTTTTATGATTACATTGAAGTCATGCCAAAAGAAGTCAATGCACCGTTAATTGAAATGGAATTGGTGAGCGATGAAAAAGCAATGGAAGACATCATTTCGAAAATCGTTAACTTAGGAGATAAATTAGGACTTCCAGTCGTTGCCACAGGAAATGTTCATTACCTTAACGAAAATGATAAAATTTATCGCAAAATATTAATTAACTCGCAAGGGGGAGCAAATCCGCTCAACCGTCATCAACTTCCAGATGTTCACTTTAGAACAACCAATGAAATGCTTGATGCCTTTTCATTTTTAGGAAAAGAGAAAGCAAAAGAAATTGTAGTCACGAACACAAATAAAGTTGCTGATATGATTGAAGTCATTAAACCAATTAAAGATGATTTGTATACACCGAAAATTGAGGGTGCCGATGAAGAAATGCGTGAAATGAGTTATGCAATGGCACGTAAAATTTACGGTGACAACTTGCCAGAAATTGTTGAAGCCCGGTTAGAAAAAGAATTAAAAAGTATTATTGGGCATGGATTTGCCGTTATTTATTTGATTTCACATAAGCTAGTAAAAAAATCATTGGATGATGGCTACCTTGTAGGTTCAAGGGGGTCTGTCGGTTCATCGCTGGTTGCGACAATGACAGAAATTACCGAAGTCAATCCACTGCCGCCACATTATGTATGTCCAACGTGTAAGCATTCAGAGTTCTTTAATGATGGATCAGTTGGGTCTGGTTTTGATTTACCTGATAAAGATTGCCCGCACTGCGGCGGGAAATACCATAAGGACGGACACGATATTCCTTTCGAAACGTTCCTTGGATTTAAAGGGGACAAGGTTCCCGATATCGATTTAAACTTCTCGGGAGAATATCAGCCGCGTGCCCATAACTATACAAAGGTTCTTTTCGGAGAAGAATATGTTTATCGTGCAGGAACGATCGGCACGGTTGCAGATAAAACAGCTTTTGGTTATGTGAAGGCATATCAGCAGGATAACAATCTTCAACTCCGCGGAGCCGAAGTGGAACGACTAGCTTCGGGCTGTACAGGTGTTAAAAGGACAACGGGACAGCATCCGGGGGGGATTATCGTAATCCCTGATTACATGGATGTTTATGATTTTTCACCGATTCAATTCCCAGCTGATGATAGAAATTCTGAATGGAAGACCACCCATTTCGATTTCCATTCCATCCATGATAATGTCTTGAAGCTCGATATTCTTGGGCACGACGACCCGACAGTCATTAGGATGCTTCAGGATCTGAGCGGAATGGATCCAAAAACAATCCCAACTGACGACCCTGAAGTTATGAAGATTTTCAGCGGTACCGAGTCATTAGGCGTAACAGAACAACAGATTATGTGTAAAACGGGGACATTGGGGATCCCTGAATTTGGTACGCGTTTTGTTCGTCAGATGCTTGAAGATACAAAACCAACTACTTTTTCTGAATTAGTGCAAATCTCAGGATTGTCACATGGTACCGATGTATGGCTGGGGAATGCTCAGGAATTAATCCATAATAAAACATGTAATCTAAGTGAAGTAATTGGCTGCCGGGATGATATTATGGTTTACCTTATTTATCAGGGGTTGGACCCATCCTTTGCTTTTAAAATTATGGAATCAGTTCGTAAGGGTAAAGGCTTAAGTGAAGAAATGGAAGCTGAGATGAGAAAAAACGAGGTTCCGGAATGGTACATTGACTCTTGTAAAAAGATCAAGTATATGTTCCCTAAAGCCCACGCTGCTGCCTACGTACTTATGGCAGTAAGAATTGCGTACTTCAAGGTGCATTTACCGCTTCTATATTATGCCGCTTACTTTACTGTTCGTGCTGAAGATTTCGACATAGAGGCGATGTCTCGCGGTTCAGAAGCAATACGAGCTAAAATTGAGGAAATCAATGCTAAAGGCTTGGAAGCATCAAACAAAGAGAAAAACTTATTGACTGTTTTAGAACTAGCCTTAGAAATGACAGAAAGAGGCTTCGTCTTCCAAAACTATGATTTATATAAATCATCTGCATCTGAATTCATCATTGAAGGCAATACGTTAATACCGCCATTTAATTCGATTCCAGGTCTCGGAACGAATGCGGCCTATAATATTGTCAAAGCTAGGGAAACAGGAGAGTTTTTATCTAAAGAAGATTTGCAGCAACGCGGAAAAGTATCTAAAACCATTCTTGAATATTTGGACAAACAAGGGTGCCTCGCATCCCTTCCAGAGCAAAACCAGTTATCTTTGTTTTAAATAGGAAAATACTTGACAAACGGCGAAGCTATTTGCATAAAAATGATGATTATGGTATAGTTTTATTGGAAATACTAAGAAATACTCTCGTGAACAAGAGTGGGGAAACCCGCTCTTTCCTTTTTGTATACGTCTTTTTTTCTTAGTATAACTTGATAAAACTTTCCGTGAACTACATACAATATGGGTGAAATTATCGGAAAAGGAGGTAAAGCATGAGCAAGGTAACGGAAGTGGTAGAAGAACTGGCAGCACCTATTTTTCAAGAACTTGGTTTAGAATTGGTGGAAATTGAGTACGTGAAAGAAGGGAAAAGTTGGTTTCTACGCGTATATATCGATAAAGACAACGGTGTTGATATTGAAGATTGCGGACTCGTTAGCGAAAAACTCAGCGAAAAACTCGATGAGCTTGATCCGATTCCCCATAACTATTTTCTTGAAGTTTCTTCACCTGGGGCAGAACGTCCATTAAAAAAAGATAAAGACTTTCAAAAAGCAATCGGCAAAAATGTTTTTATCAAAACTTATGAACCAATCGATGGGGAAAAAAGCTTTGAAGGGACCTTATTAGAATTTGATGGAAATCATCTAAAAATCGAAGTAAAGATAAAAACCCGTAAGAAGACGATTGAACTTCCCTTTGAAAAGGTAGCAAATGCGCGCTTAGCGGTTACTTTTTCGTAAAGAAATTATTGGAAAAGATAGGGGGATACACAAAGATGAGCAGCGAATTATTAGATGCTCTTAATATACTGGAAAGAGAAAAAGGTATTTCCAGAGATGTTATCATTGAAGCAATTGAAGCAGCCCTTGTTTCGGCATATCGCCGAAATTTTAATCAGGCACAGAATGTACGGATTGATTTAAATTTACAGTCTGGATCGATGCGTGTTTTTGCTAGAAAAGAAGTAGTCGATCAAGTGTTTGACCCTCGTCTTGAAATTTCCTTGGAGGATGCTAGACAAATCTCACCAAATTATCAAGTTGAAGATGTTGTCGAAATGGAAGTCACTCCTAAAGATTTCGGACGGATTGCTGCTCAGACAGCTAAACAAGTTGTTACCCAACGTGTTAGGGAAGCAGAACGGGGAATTATTTATTCTGAATTTATTGACCGTGAAGAAGATATTATGACTGGTATTGTTCAAAGATTGGACTCCAAATTTATTTATGTAAGTCTTGGGAAAATCGAGGCCTTACTACCAGTGAACGAGCAGATGCCTAATGAACGTTATAAACCTCATGATCGAATCAAAGTATTTATCACAAAAGTAGAAAAAACGACTAAAGGTCCCCAAATATTTGTTTCACGGACACATCCAGGCCTCTTAAAACGTCTGTTTGAGATTGAAGTACCGGAAATTTATGACGGCACGGTTGAAATTAAATCAGTTGCCCGTGAAGCAGGAGACCGATCGAAAATCTCTGTTCATTCAGATAATTCTGAGGTAGATCCTGTTGGTTCTTGTGTTGGACCTAAAGGAGCAAGGGTTCAAGCGGTAGTTAATGAATTAAAAGGTGAGAAAATAGATATAGTTAAGTGGTCAGCGGATCCGGTTGTTTTTGTGGCAAACTCTTTAAGCCCGTCTAAAGTGTTAGATGTAATGGTGAATGAAAATGAAAAAGCAACCACTGTTGTTGTTCCTGATTATCAACTTTCATTGGCAATTGGTAAACGTGGACAAAATGCCCGCCTTGCAGCGAAATTAACAGGCTGGAAAATTGATATTAAATCAGAAACAGATGCACGCGAAATTGGTATCTATCCGCGTGAAGAAACCATTAGGCTTTTTGATGATCAAGTTGAAAATGACTTCGATTATGAAGAAGAGCTGGATTAAAAAGTGAGGTGAATGATGAGTGAACCAAAAGAAAAAAGTTCCTATGCGTAAGTGTGTAGCAACCGGTGAAATGAAACCGAAAAAAGAACTAGTTCGCATCGTTCGCTCAAAAGAGGGGGAAGTATCCATCGACCTGACGGGAAAGAAATCCGGAAGGGGTGCCTACCTTTCAAAGGACAAGGAAGCAGTCTTACTTGCCAAGAAAAAAAATACCCTATCTAATCACTTACAGGTTTCTATAAATGATTCGTTATACGAAGAGCTACTTGAGCTTATAGAGAAGGAGAATTGACTATCCAAATGAAAGAGAATCAATGGATGTCATTGCTTGGCTTGGCCAATCGAGCACGTAAAATCATATCAGGTGAGGAGCTAACCGTGAAGCAGATTCAAAGCGGAAAAGCACGCCTCATATTATTATCCGCAGATGCTTCTGCAAATACGACAAAAAAAATTACTGATAAATGTAATTCGTATGAGGTTCCATGTAAATTTGTGGAAAATCGTCATCTTCTTGGCCAAGCGATTGGCAAGGAAGCCCGCGTTGTTGTAGCTGTACTGGATGATGGCTTTGCAAAAAAGATGGTAACGTTGCTCGATTAAATCTAGCGGGGGTGAAAAGATGAGTAAAATACGTGTATATGAATACGCAAAAAAACACAACATTTCAAGTAAAGAAATCATCACAAAACTAAAAGAAATGAATATAGAGGTCTCCAATCATATGGCAACAATAGAAGACGCAGACGTTAAAAAGCTTGACGCAGCATTCAGCAAAAAAGAGAACAAGACACCACAGGAACAAGAAAATAAACAAAATGGACAACAGTCACAACGAACTAATTCACGTCCAGCTCAAGGGCAGCAACGTCAAAACCAAAGACCTGCTCAATCCGCGCAGCGACCGCAAGTGCAAACCAAAACTGCTAAAGCATTTGAGGAAGCAGCAGATAATAATGCTGCTCCAACAAAAGTGAAAGTAGTCTCTCCTCCGAAAGCAGGAGACGGAAAAAAGCAAAACCAGGAAAATCAATCCAAAGAGAATAAGGTCTTCAATAATGCTGATAAAGCAAAGTCCAGACCTTATAATAATAATCAAAATCGCAATAATAATAATAATAAAAATAAGAAAAAGACACATACGCCAGTTCAACAAACACAACCACAAAAGAAAAAAGAGAAAGAACTTCCAGCTAAAATTACTTTTAGTGAATCTCTAACGGTTGGCGAATTAGCGAAAAAGATTTATCGTGAGCCTTCAGAAATTATTAAAAAGCTCTTTTTGCTTGGTGTCATGGCAACAATTAACCAGGTTCTAGATAAAGATGCTATTGAATTGATTGCAAGTGAGTATGGGGTTGAAGTTGAAGAAGAAATTAAAGTTGATACAACAGATCTTGAAGTGTACTTTACTGAAGATTCAAAGGAGTCACAAGTGGAAAGACCTTCTGTTGTAACAATAATGGGTCACGTTGACCACGGGAAAACAACCTTGCTTGATTCTATCCGTAACACAAAGGTAACAGAAGGAGAAGCAGGTGGGATTACCCAACATATTGGTGCCTATCAAGTCATGGAAAACGGCAAAAAAATTACTTTCCTTGATACTCCTGGGCACGCTGCCTTTACAACAATGCGTGCACGCGGAGCTAAAATTACTGATATTACCATCCTTGTGGTAGCCGCTGATGATGGTGTTATGCCGCAAACTGTTGAAGCAATCAATCATGCTAAAGCAGCTGAGGTTCCAATTATTGTCGCGGTTAATAAAATGGATAAAGAAGCTGCAAATGCTGACCGTGTAATGCAAGAATTAACTGAACATGGATTAGTATCAGAAGCATGGGGTGGAGATACTATCTTTGTACCACTGTCTGCAAAAACCGGAGAAGGCATTGACACTCTTCTGGAAATGATATTACTCGTTAGTGAAGTTGAAGAATATAAAGCAAATCCAAATCGTAAAGCCGTTGGTACTGTTATCGAAGCCCAATTAGATAAAGGTCGTGGATCAGTCGCAACCTTATTAGTTCAAAACGGTACATTAAAAATTGGTGATCCAATTGTCGTTGGACATACCTTTGGTCGTGTCCGCGCGATGGTTAATGATAAAGGACGCCGCGTCAAAGAGGCTGGCCCGTCAACTCCTGTTGAAATAACTGGTCTTAATGATGTGCCGCAAGCAGGGGACCGTTTCGTTGTATTTGAAGATGAAAAAACTGCACGTCAAGTTGGGGAAGCAAGAGCACAAACTGCATTGGTAGCCCAACGTGGTGAAAAATCGATTGTCAGTCTAGAAACGCTATTTGATCAATTGAAGCAAGGTGAAATGAAGGACCTAAATATCATCTTAAAAGCAGATGTTCAAGGTTCTGCTGAAGCCGTTGCCGCTTCATTACAGAAAATAGATGTTGAAGGTGTCAACATCAGAATTATTCATAGTGGCGCTGGTGCGATTAATGAATCGGATATTAGTCTGGCCGCTGCATCGAATGCCATCGTCATCGGTTTTAACGTCCGCCCAGATGTTAATGCGAAACGTGCAGCTGAAGCTGAGAAAGTTGACGTTCGTCTTCACCGCATTATTTATAAAGTTATCGAAGAGATTGAAGCGGCAATGAAAGGGATGCTCGATCCTGAATTCCAAGAGAAAATTATCGGTCAAGCTGAAATTCGCCAGACTTTCAAAGTCTCTAAGGTTGGTACCATTGCTGGATCTTATGTGACCGATGGGAAAATTACCCGTGATAGCGGTATTCGTTTAATTCGTAACGGCGTCGTCACTTTTGAAGGTAATATCGATGCCTTAAAACGTTTTAAAGATGACGTAAAAGAGGTAGCACAAGGGTACGAATGTGGAATTACCATTAAAAACTTTAATGATGTGAAAGAAGGAGACATTATTGAAGCATATGTAATGGAAGAAATTGAACGTAAATGATCATCGGAGCTGCTGAATGTGAATGTATGATCTATGATGCGCATTCGTTAAAAGAGAAACGAGCAGTTTTGCAAAGAATCCTAACTCGCTTAAAACAGAAATTTAATGTTTCTGTAGCTGAAGTAGGCTTTCAGGATGTGTGGCAGCGAACGAAAATTGCGATCGTTGTCGTCACTTCCACTCGTGTAAGCACGGAACATGAGTTGAATAATGCGTTAAAATTAATTGACTCCTTTCCAGAAATAGAGAGAACAATCACCGAGATTGAATGGCTTTAAGTTAAGAGGTGAATATGATGAGCCACAGAGCAAATCGTGTTGGAGAACAAATGAAGAAAGAACTGGGTGACATCATCGGTCGTAAAATTAAAGACCCCCGGATTGGTTTTGTTACGGTTACCGATGTTGAAGTATCAGGTGATCTACAACAAGCCAAAGTATATATTTCCGTATTAGGTGATGAAGAACAAAGGGAAAATACTTTAAAGGGTCTAGCCAAAGCGAAAGGCTTTATTCGGACCGAGATTGGCCACCGAATTCGTCTTCGAAAAACCCCTGAGATCATCTTTGAATGGGATGAATCGATTGATTACGGGAATCGAATCGATACACTTCTTCACCAACTGCATAAGGATGAAAAGCCTTTAGAAAAAAGGGAAGAAGAATAACTGGATAGACATACGTCTATCCTTTTTTTTGATTGGAGGTTATACAGTGGAAGGAATACTACCTTTATTTAAACCAGCGGGACTAACATCACATGATTGTGTCTTTCGGTTACGGAAAATATTAAAAACAAAAAAAGTAGGGCATACAGGCACACTGGATCCAGACGTCACAGGGGTACTTCCTATATGTATTGGAAAAGCAACTAAAGTGGCCGAATATATAACGGATGCAGGTAAAGCATACGAGGGAGAAGTAACTATTGGTTATTCGACAACAACAGAAGATGCTTCAGGTGAAACAGTTGCCCAAAAGCCAGTAACCAGGGTTATTCAACGGGAAGAAATTCTTAAAGTATTACAGTCATTAACTGGTGAAATTGAACAAACACCACCAATGTTCTCGGCAGTAAAAGTTGGTGGAGTCAGACTGTATGAATACGCGCGCAAAGGAATTGAGGTCGAACGGCCATCTCGTAAGGTAACGATTTATTCAATCGAGTTATTAGACGATCGATCTGAATATATCGATGAAACGATAAAATTTAAGTTTAGAGTCAGTTGTAGTAAAGGAACATATATTCGGACCTTGGCCGTAATGATTGGTGAAATGCTTGGCTTTCCAGCACATATGTCATACCTGCAAAGAGTTCAATCAGCTTCTTATTCCTTAGAGGACTGTTTAACGTTTGAAGAGATTGAAAAACATATGGAAGCAGGAACGATTTCGAGTGTATTAAGGCCTCTAGAAACTGCACTTTCTCATTTGCCGAAACTCCAAATTAATGATAAAGTAGCAGAGAAAGTGAAAAATGGCGCATTATTACAAATGCCTGAACATTTAAAAACTAGTAACGGACCGATTATCGTTGAAACTGTAGATGGACTGGCTCTTGCTATTTATTCAAAGCATCCTAATAAGCCTGACCTCTTTAAACCAGTTAAAGTGTTACGAAATGATTTAGATTAAAAGGTACGGTATAGAAAAGGTGAGTTTCTTTTGGAAGTAATTAGGCTTAGATTCCCATTTAATAATGCAATTGATGAATATCCGCCTCTCTCAATGGCGTTAGGCTACTTTGACGGTGTTCACCGTGGACATCAACAGGTAATTCTTGAGGCCAAAAATCAAGCTAAAGAAAAAGGAATTTGCAGTGCGGTGATGACGTTTGACCCGCATCCTTCCGTTGTATTAGGAAAAACAGATAAGCAGATTAAGTATATTTCCCCATTAACAGAAAAAATAAAGATAATTGAAGAACTAGGAATTGATTATTTATTTATTATTCATTTTAGTGTGGAATTTGCTAATTTGCTGCCACAGGAATTTATTGACCAATATGTGATTAGCCTGAACGTAAGGCATGTGGTCGCTGGCTTTGACTTTACCTATGGACGAATGGGAAAAGGAACAATGGAAACATTGCCCTTTCATTCTAGAGATAAATTTTCGTATTCTATTGTTCCAAAATTTACACAAGGTGATGAAAAGGTAAGTTCAACCAGAATTCGCAAACTGCTTAAAGATGGCAGGACCAATGAACTCTATTCACTTTTAGGCCGATATTATACAACATCAGGCATCGTCATCCATGGTGATAAACGAGGACGGACGATTGGTTTTCCTACTGCGAATGTAGATTTCAATGATGAGTATATTATGCCGCCTGTTGGTGTTTATGCAGTTCGAATGAAAGTTCATTCAAAATGGTACACTGGCGTATGTAATATTGGTTATAAACCAACATTTAATAAGGATGCACTCCTTCCTTCCGTGGAAGTCCACTTATTTGACTTTAATGAAGATATCTATGGTGAAGAAGTGATTATTGAATGGCATCTTCACTTACGTAATGAACAAAAATTTTCAGGAATTGAAGCGCTTGTCGCACAAATTGAACGTGATAAGCAAAATTCACTCCATTATTTTAAGAAATAAGACAATTGTCTTCATTTTAGTCTGTAAAAGGTGTTTTTCCTACAATAAACTTTGTTAGAGCCTTGCTTTTTGCTGTGAAAAGTTGTATTCTTATTAACGTATTAAAAATAACCTCTACTTGGCAAGACGAATCACCAACGCTTGCTCGGTATCAGGGGATTTGTAAAATTTAGGAGGTGAATCCGGATGGCAATCACTCAAGAACGTAAAAATGAACTTATCAATGAGTTTAAAACTCATGAAAGCGACACTGGATCTGCAGAAGTTCAAATCGCTGTCCTTACAGAATCAATCAACAATTTGAATGAGCACTTACGTACTCATAAGAAAGATCACCACTCACGTCGCGGTCTTTTGAAAATGGTTGGTAAACGTCGTAATCTTTTAACATTCCTACGTAACAAAGATGTTCAACGTTACCGTGTGTTAATTAATAAGCTTGGTCTACGTCGTTAGTTTACAGAAGCGGGATTATTCCCGCTTTTTTATTAGGTTAAAAAAGCTTATTGCTAAATAAAGAATTTTTTATACATATTTTTAAGTCAGGACTTTTTTGTGCATACTATTAAGGTGATTTGTATTGATATATAAGCTTTTTAAGCTTTTTAATATTAGTTTAGAATGATGATTACAGCGAGGGTAGAAATTTTCGCTTCATCCTCCTAAGTGATTTAGATAGAGAGGGGTAAAAATATGGAACAATTGAAACATGAGTATTCCATTGTTTGGGCAGGTCGTAAATTAACTGTCGAAATTGGACAATTAGCCAAACAGGCAAACGGTGCTGTCCTAGTTCGTTATGGGGATACAGCAGTATTGAGTACGGCAACAGCATCAAAAGAACCTAAAAACTTAGACTTTTTCCCATTAACTGTTAACTATGAAGAACGTTTGTATGCAGTTGGTAAAATTCCTGGGGGCTTCATTAAACGTGAGGGTCGTCCAAGTGAAAAAGCAATCTTAGCCAGCCGACTGATTGACAGACCTATTCGTCCACTATTTGCCGATGGGTTCCGCAATGATGTTCAAGTTATTAGTATTGTCATGAGTGTGGATCAGGACTGTTCAACAGAAATGGCAGCAATGTTTGGTTCTTCGTTAGCACTAAGTACTTCAGATATCCCATTTGAAGGGCCGATTGCTGGTGTCGTTGTTGGTCGGGTTAACAATGAATTTGTCATTAATCCAACCGTGGAACAAGCTGAAAAAAGTGATATTCATTTAACTGTGGCAGGTACGAAAGATGCCATCAACATGGTAGAGGCAGGGGCTTTAGAGGTTCCTGAGGAAACGATGCTTGAAGCGATTATGTTTGGTCATGATGAGATTAAGCGCCTCATTGAATTCCAAGAAAAAATCGTTGCTGAAATCGGAAAGCCAAAAAGAGAAATAACTCTTTATGAAATTGATAAGGACCTCGAGGCTGAAGTGAGGGAAATGTGTGAAGCTGATATGGTAAATGCCATCCAGGTTCAAGAGAAGCATGCCCGTGAAGATGCTATTAAAGAGGTGAAAAACCGAGTTATTGCTAAATATGAAGAACAAGAAGCAATAGATGAAGATTTGAAACAAGTTAAGCAAATATTGGACAAGATTGTTAAAGGTGAAGTACGTCGTTTAATTACAGTTGAGAAGGTTCGTCCTGATGGCCGTAAAATCGACGAAATCCGTCCGCTTTCTTCACAGATAAGTATCTTACCTCGTACACACGGTTCCGGTCTGTTCACACGCGGACAAACCCAGGCCTTAAGTATTTGTACACTTGGAGCAATGGGAGATGTACAAATTCTTGATGGACTTGGAATAGAGGAAGAAAAACGTTTTATGCATCATTATAATTTTCCTCAATTCAGTGTGGGTGAGACAGGTCCAATTCGTGGACCAGGTCGCCGTGAAATTGGTCATGGTGCGCTTGGTGAACGTGCACTTGAACCGATTGTTCCATCTGAGAAGGATTTCCCATACACGATTCGACTTGTATCTGAGGTACTTGAATCCAATGGTTCGACTTCACAAGCAAGTATATGTGCTAGCACTTTAGCAATGATGGATGCTGGTGTACCGATTAAAGCACCTGTAGCCGGAATTGCGATGGGTCTTGTAAAATCTGGTGAGCACTATACTGTGTTGAGTGATATTCAAGGGATGGAAGATCATCTTGGAGATATGGATTTTAAAGTGGCCGGCACAGCTAAAGGTGTTACTGCCCTTCAAATGGATATCAAGATTGAAGGTCTTTCCCGTGAGATATTAGAAGAAGCCCTTCAACAGGCAAAGGTTGGCAGAATGCATATTTTGGATTCAATGCTAGCTACGATTTCTGAACCAAAAGCAGAGCTTTCACAGTTTGCGCCGAAAATTTTGACGATGACAATCAATCCAGATAAAATTCGTGATGTTATTGGACCTAGTGGAAAACAAATCAATAAGATTATTGAAGAAACTGGTGTTAAAATTGATATTGAGCAGGATGGTACAGTATTTATTGCCTCAACAAATCAGGAAATGAACCAAAAAGCCAAGAAGATCATCGAAGATATTGTCCGTGAAGTTCAAGTAGGCGAAATGTATCTTGGTAAGGTAAAACGGATTGAAAAATTCGGAGCCTTCGTAGAAATCTTTGCTGGAAAAGATGGTCTCGTTCATATATCTGAACTAGCCGAAGAACGTGTCGGTAAGGTAGAAGATGTTGTCAAAATCGGGGACGAACTTTTAGTTAAAGTAACTGAAATTGATAAGCAAGGTCGTGTAAACCTTTCCCGAAAGGCTGTCTTAAAAGAACAGCGTGAAAAGGCTGAAGAAAACAAATAATAAGAATCTAAATAGTTAAGTCAGGGTAATTACCCTGGCTTTTTACATATGTAAACCCTATACTTTTTTTCTTTTAACTTTTGCACTATTGTATTGGTGAACCTGCAGTTCTACCTTGTCCCTTTTATACATAATCTTTATGGAAAGGGGGAAAGTTAGATGAAAAAGGTGTCTATCATAATAATTATTTGTATTGCTGGATGGATCGCGGTAAGTAATCCATTTGTTAGTGAATATTTAAATTTAAAAGCGCAATCATCATTGCCAGCAGCTAAAGTGTCAGACCCTCTTTACCAAAGTATTATTAAAAATGCCCATACATATGAAATAGCGCCTAAAGATGCGACCATAGACAGGGTTTGGAAAGCAATTCCTGGTTATAATGGACGGAAGGTTGACATTAACGCATCATATAAGAATATGAAAAGCAAAGGCGTTTTTAATGAAAAAAAACTCATCTTCACGCAAATAAAACCGAAGGTCCACCTCAAAGATTTGCCGCCATCCCCAATTTATAAAGGGAATCCGGATAAACCAATGGTATCATTTATTATTAATGTGGCGTGGGGGAATGAATATTTATCTGAAATGCTTGCTACGTTAAAAAGACATAATGTATCAGCGAGTTTTTTTCTAGAAGGAAACTGGACTAAAAAAAATTCCGATCTTGCTAAATTGATTGTTAGCTCAGGTCATGAAGTCGGCAATCATTCTTATTCTCACCCTGATATGAAGCAGCTAACTGCTGCGAAAGCCAGGGAACAAATAGTGAAAACCAACGAAATTATTGAAGCCGCTACTGGAAAGAAATGTGTTTGGTTTGCCCCTCCTAGTGGCAGCTACCGTGATGAAACCATAAAAGTGGCCGCTGAATTTAATATGATGACCGTAATGTGGACGGTTGATACGGTTGACTGGAGAAAACCAACTCCTGATGCGCTTATTTCCCGAGTCATGTCAAAAATTGATAATGGTTCAATGGTTCTCATGCATCCAACAGAATCTACAGCAAAATCACTTGATCGCTTGATTACTCAAATTAAACAAAAAAACCTAAAAATTGGTACTGTTTCAGAATTATTAAGCGAACAAAGAGTAGACCAATAATAATGGGTAAGAAATACTGAAAATTGGAGAAAATACACTATTATAAGTATAATGATAGATGGAGAAGCAGCTGCGTTTATATAGACTGGAGGAAGTCGATGATTAATAAATACACATGCCAAAATGGAGTAAGAATCGTTTTAGAAAATATTCCTACCGTACGTTCGGTAGCAATTGGTGTTTGGATAGGTACTGGTTCGAGAGATGAGAACCCCGTAAACAATGGTATTTCCCATTTTCTTGAGCATATGTTCTTTAAAGGCACTTCAACTAGATCAGCAAAGGAAATAGCCGAATCCTTTGATAGTATCGGCGGGCAGGTGAATGCGTTTACCTCTAAGGAATATACATGCTATTATGCTAAAGTCCTTGATACACATTCCCAATTTGCATTAGATGTACTCGCGGATATGTTCTTCAACTCAACATTTGTTGAGGAGGAATTAAACAAAGAGAGAAACGTAGTTTTAGAAGAAATAAAAATGTATGAAGATACTCCAGATGATATCGTTCATGATTTATTAAGCAGAGCAGTATTTGGTGATCACCCACTTGGCTATCCGATCTTAGGTACAGAGGAAACACTTAATACGTTTACTGGAGAAACACTGAAGGAATATATCCATGAGCGATATACTCCAGAAAATGTGGTCATTTCGATTGCTGGAAATGTATCCGATTCATTTATTAAAGAGGTCGAAAAGTATTTTGGATCTTATAAAGGTGCGGACCAACAAGTAAATGAAAATATTCCAACCTTTCATTCGAATCAAATTTCACGTAAAAAAGAAACTGAGCAGGCCCATTTATGCATCGGTTTTGAAGGATTAAAAGTGGGACATGAAGACATTTACAGCTTAATTACTTTAAATAATATATTAGGCGGTAGTATGAGTTCTAGATTGTTCCAAGAGGTTCGTGAGCAAAGGGGCTTAGCATACTCAGTATTCTCTTACCATTCTGCATACCAAGATAGTGGGATTGTGACAGTATACGGCGGAACTGGTGCGAAACAGCTGAATGTATTATTTGAAACCATCCAAGAAACACTTAATACATTAAAGCGAGATGGGATTACTGAAAAGGAATTAACTAATAGTAAAGAGCAGCTTAAAGGCAGTTTAATGCTAAGTCTTGAAAGCACAAATAGCCGGATGAGCCGTAATGGAAAAAATGAACTTTTATTAAAGCGACACCGTTCCCTTGATGAAATAATTGAACAGATTGATTCAGTTACAAAAAACGGAGTAGATGAAATGGCCCGAAATATATTTACAGATAAATATTCAGTTACTCTGATAAGCCCAGACGGAGAATTTCCTAATAAACTTTCATAATAAGATGAGGTATTCCATTTAGAGGGATACCTCTTTTTTTAGATGGAAAACTCCACTTCATAGCTCTGCAAGCTTTTCTTTAGTCTAAATAAGGACTTCCTCTTATAAACTAATAGTAGGGAGAAGGAAGGGGGCTTTTGCATTGAGGTTGAGTGAATTAAGCGGAAAAGAAATAGTGGATGTTAAAAAGGCAGAACGACTGGGAGTACTCGGGCAAACCGATTTAGAAATTAATGAAGGGACAGGCCAAATTCAGGCATTGCTTATTCCTTCTATAAAATGGTTTGGTTTTCGAAAACAAGGGGAAGAAATTAGGGTTCCGTGGCAGCATATAAAAAAAATAGGCTCTGATATGATCATTATCGATGTACCAGACGAAGATTAAAACACACAAAACCTAAGTAGGCCCAAGCAAGTTTCATCTTGCTTGGGCTTTTTTTATTTAGTACGTATGGAAAACTCACCGAATGAAGAGAACCGACATAAGATGGTGAAGTGATATAAAGAAAAGGATTCTTAGAAGGATTTTTAAAAAAAAGAAGGTGAATGTTTTCATGCTGACAGGGATGCAGATTGCCGTGATTGGCGGGGATGCCAGACAGCTGGAAATCATCCGCAAGTTAACCGAATTAGATGCGAGATTATCGCTTATTGGTTTTGAACAACTTGACCATGCCTTTACTGGTGCCGTCAAGGAAAAGTTGGATGAAGTCGATTTTTCAAATATGGATACCCTTATCCTGCCAGTTCCCGGTACAAATTTAGAAGGTCAGGTAGAAACAATCTTTTCAAATGAAAAGGTTATTTTGACAGGAGATTTGCTTGCAAAGACACCTGAGCATTGTACGATTTATTCCGGAATTAGCAATTCCTATTTAAATGGAATTACTAAGGAAGCCAAACGAACTCTTATTCAATTATTTGAAAGGGATGATGTGGCCATCTACAATTCAATTCCGACGGTTGAAGGGACAATTATGATGGCGATTCAACATACTGATTTTACAATACATGGGTCGAATATTACGGTTCTAGGCTTAGGGAGAGTGGGTATGAGTGTGGCAAGAACCTTTGCGGCACTAGGAGCAAAAGTTAAGGTAGGAGCAAGGAAAAGTGAGCATCTAGCAAGGATTACTGAGATGGGATTAACACCATTCCATTTAAATAATCTAGTTAATGAAGTGAAAGACACCGATATTTTAATAAACACTGCACCACATTTGATCGTAACAGCGATGGTTATCTCAAAAATGCCTTCACATACGCTCATTATTGACTTGGCTTCCAAACCAGGAGGTACTGATTTTCGTTATGCCGAAAAAAGAGGGATTAAAGCATTGCTAGCACCGGGGCTGCCGGGAATTGTCGCTCCGAAAACGGCAGGTCAAATTTTAGCCAATGTTCTTGCCCAACTGCTTCAAGATGATTTAAGAAAGCGAAAGGGGAAAGTGAAATGAGTTTAAAAGGTAAAAGAATTGGCTTTGGCTTAACCGGCTCTCATTGTACGTATGACGCAGTATTCCCAGAAATTGAAAAGTTAGTGCAAGCCGGTGCAGAGGTAATGCCAGTCGTGACTTTTACAGTTAAAAATACAGATACCCGCTTTGGCAAAGGGGAAGATTGGATCCAAAGAATTGAAGATTTAACAGGAAACAAAGTAATCGACTCCATCGTAAAAGCAGAGCCGCTAGGACCAAAAATTCCTTTGGATTGTATGGTAATTGCTCCATTAACAGGTGTATCAATGAGTAAATTCGCTAATGCCATGAATGATAGTCCAGTATTAATGGCAGCAAAAGCAACACTGCGCAACTTAAAACCAGTGGTGCTGGGAATTTCAACAAATGATGCACTCGGTTTAAATGGAGTAAATTTAATGAGGTTAATGGCTACCAAGAATATATACTTTATTCCATATGGTCAGGATGATCCAATTAAAAAACCAAATTCAATGGTTGCGAGAATGACATTGCTTACAGAAACAGTTGAAGCAGCTATCGAAGGAAAACAAATTCAACCTGTATTAGTTGAAAGGTATAAAGATTCTGACTAATAATTCCCTCATTCATCAAAATAGGTTATTTCTTTAAAGGAATATGTTAAAATAAATTATTCTATCATCAGTGGGAAGATTCAACCCACTGATGAGAAATAAAAAAATTATTAATAACATGCTGGATGCTATATAAAGGCAATTTCCTTTTAAAGTATATAACCAGTTATGTACAACGATGAGTATGGAAGGGGAAAACTAGTAATGACTCAACAAAATGGATTTCACGTTGCTGTTGTTGGAGCAACTGGAGCAGTAGGACAACAAATGTTACAAACATTAATGAAAGAGAACTTCCCAATCAGAAAACTTACCCTATTATCTTCAGCACGTTCAGCAGGGAAAAAAGTAGATGTTAATGGACAGGAATATACGATTGAAGAAGCTAAGCCTGAGAGTTTTGAAGGCGTGGATATAGCTCTTTTTAGTGCAGGCGGTAGTGTATCAAAGGAGCTTGGTCCAGAAGCAGTTAAGCGTGGTGCAATCGTGGTGGACAACACTAGTGCATTTAGAATGGATGAGAATACCCCTTTAGTTGTCCCTGAAGTGAACGAAGAGGACCTTCATCAACATAATGGAATTATTGCTAACCCCAATTGTTCCACCATTCAAATGGTTGTTGCCCTTGAGCCAATTCGTCAACAATTTGGTTTGAAAAAGGTGATCGTCTCCACTTATCAAGCTGTCTCAGGTTCAGGTGCAGCAGCGGTGGAGGAATTAATGCAGCAAACTCAGTCAATCTTAAACGGAGAAGCATATGAACCAAAGATTTTACCGGTGAAGTCAGATAAAAATCACTATCAAATTGCTTTTAACGCGATTCCACAAATTGATAAATTTCAAGATAACGGATATACATTTGAAGAGATGAAAATGATTAATGAAACCAAAAAAATCATGCATTTACCAGAGTTACAGGTTTCGGCAACTTGTGTTCGGCTTCCTGTAGCAGTTGGTCATTCTGAATCAGTTTATTTTGAAATTGAAGCGGATGATGTTAGTGCGAATGACATTAAAGCATTGTTAAAGGATGCTCCAGGTGTTATTTTACAGGATGATCCAGAAAATCAACTATATCCAATGCCTGCAAATTGCGTTGGGAAAAATGATGTTTTTGTCGGACGTATTAGAAAGGACATCGATGAATCTCGTGGTTTCCATATGTGGGTTGTCTCTGATAACTTGCTTAAAGGAGCAGCTTGGAACTCTGTCCAAATCGCAGAAAGTTTAGTGAAGTTAGGTATTGTAAAATAAAGTTACATCACAAAGGCAGGTTTTGGTGTCCCCATGAAAATTATTGTTCAAAAATTTGGCGGTACATCTGTTAAAGATGAAGAAAGCAGAAAATATGCTCAAGGCCATATCGAAAAAGCCTTAGCTGATGGCTATAAAGTGGTAGTTGTTGTTTCCGCGATGGGAAGAAAAGGTGATCCTTATGCAACAGATTCATTACTTTCTTTAGTTGGTGGAAATTTAAGTAGAATTTCAAAACGCGAACATGATTTATTATTGTCATGTGGTGAAGTTATTTCGAGTGTTGTGTTTGTGAATATGTTACTAGAGAGCGGAATCAATGCTGTATCATTAACGGGCTCACAAGCAGGTTTCCGTACAAATAATGACCATACAAACGCAAAAATTATTGATATGCAATGTGATCGGTTGCTTAGTGAGTTAGAGAGTAATGATGTTGTCGTGGTAGCAGGCTTTCAAGGTGCGGCAAATAATGGTGATATTACAACCATTGGCCGGGGTGGAAGTGATACCTCAGCGGCTGCGTTAGGAGCTGCCCTAAACGCTGAATATATTGATATATTTACAGATGTGGAAGGAATTATGACAGCCGACCCTCGTATTGCTGAAAATGCACGACCGCTATCTGTTGTAACTTACACAGAAGTGTGTAATATGGCTTATCAAGGGGCAAAGGTCATTCACCCTAGGGCAGTTGAAATCGCTATGCAGGCTAAAGTTCCAATCCGGATCCGCTCTACTTATTCAGATAATTTAGGAACATTGGTTACTTCCTTAAATAAAAATAATCGTGGCAGTGATATCAAGGAACGAGTTGTTACCGGAATTGCCCATGTTTCAAATGTTACGCAAATTAAAGTCTTTGCAAAAAAGGATCAATATTACTTGCAGGCTGAAGTTTTTAAGGCAATGGCCAATGAAGGAATCAGTGTAGATTTTATCAATATTTCTCCTAATGGAGTGATCTATACAGTTACGGAAGAAATGACGGACCGTGCAATTACAGTTCTAAATGAATTAGGCCATGACCCCGTCGTTGAGCGTCATTGTGCTAAGGTTTCTGTTGTTGGTGCAGGAATTGCCGGTGTCCCTGGCGTTACCTCCAAAATCGTGACTGCCTTATCGGATTATGGGATTCGTATTTTGCAATCTGCAGATAGTCATACTACGATTTGGGTACTTGTAAAGCAGGAGGACTTAGTTAAATCGGTTAATGCCCTTCACGACGCCTTTCAGTTAGAAGATGAATCAGTAGAATTTAATTTTACTGATTTATAAAAGTTATCTTCAAATGAATAGTAAATCCCTTAGATGAATGTGGATTTAATTATGCTTGATGGTATTGAGAGGAGTAGAAATATGGTTCATTTCGGGCGAGTATCGACTGCAATGGTAACTCCCTTTGATAAAAAAGGTCATATTGACTTTGTTAAAACCACGCAATTAGTGAATTATTTAATTGAAAATGGAACAGATTCTCTTGTAATTGCAGGAACTACTGGTGAATCACCAACCTTAACAAAAGAAGAAAAGCTGGCATTATTTGATCATGTTGTTAAAGTTGTAAATAATCGAATTCCAGTAATAGCTGGAACAGGAAGCAATAATACTTACGCATCCATTGAACTGACAAAAAAAGCTGAGCAGCTGGGTGTGGATGCGATCATGATTGTTGCCCCTTATTATAATAAACCAAATCAGGAAGGCCTGTATCAGCATTTCAAGGCTGTTGCAGAAGCAACTTCCTTGCCGGTAATGGTTTACAACATACCAGGACGTTCTGCAGTTAATATCCATCCTGAGACGATTATTCGACTTTCAAAGATAGCGAATATTGTTGCGGTTAAGGAAGCAAGCGGTGATCTTAATGCAATGACACATATCGTTGCAAATACAGATGATGATTTTGTTTTATATAGTGGTGATGATAGTATGACAATCCCTGTTCTGTCTATTGGCGGGGTAGGTGTAATTTCGGTTGCATCACACGTAATTGGGAATCAGCTGCAGGAAATGGTTAAAGCATTTTTTAACGGTGAGAATGAAAAGGCTGCTAAAATGCATCAACAGCTTCTCCCAGTTATGCAAGGTTTATTTGCTGCACCGAGTCCTGCTCCTGTAAAAACAGCGTTACAGGTTGCAGGATTAGATGTCGGGTCAGTAAGGCTCCCGCTCGTTGGGCTGACAGAACAAGAACGTACAACATTAATTTCATTATTAAAACAATTAAAATAAATTGAAAAAGCCAACCGAAAGAAATAGTCGGTTGGCTTTTTTATTTCAGTAAAACTTCATTATTACTTTTTTGTTGGAAAGGTTTTCAAAAATCAAGTATAATAATCATAACTGATTTGGATCGGAAATAAGAAAAGCGGATGCACCCAATGAGCGGAGCTAGAGCTAGACATTTTTCGGAGTTCAATAAATTAAATTTAGTTACAACATAGGAGGATTTACAAATTGATAAACAAAATTAATAACTCCATTAAGGTAATCACACTTGGTGGTGTAGGAGAAATCGGTAAAAATATGTATCTGGTTGAAGTGGACAAGGACATATTTATTATTGATGCCGGCTTAATGTTCCCCGAGGAAGAAATGCTAGGCATAGATATTGTGATTCCGGATATTACATATTTAAAAGAAAATAAGGAACGGGTAAAGGCAATATTTTTAACCCATGGTCATGAAGATCATATTGGGGCATTATCGTATGTTCTCCGTCATATTGATGTACCTGTTTATGGAACTAAGCTCACACTTGCTCTTGCAAATGCAAAACTTAGAGAGCAAGATTATTTTAGTAAGACCAATTTTATTGAAGTACAGTCTGATACGATTGTTAAATTAGATGCCGTAGATGTAAGCTTCTTTAAAACCAATCACAGTATTCCTGATTCTGTGGGGATTTGCATCCATACCTCTGAAGGAATAATTGTCTATACAGGTGATTTTAAATTTGATCAAGCGGCAACGCAGCTTTATAAACCTGAAATCGGAAAGATGGCTGCAATAGGGGAACAAGGGGTACTATGCTTATTGTCTGATAGTACAGAAGCTGAAAAGCCTGGCTATACAGCATCAGAGGCAATTGTTGAGCGCGAAATGTCCAATGCCTTCTATAATGCACCTGGAAGGATTATTGCAGCATGCTTTGCCTCAGATATAAATAGAATTCAGCATATTTTTAATGCAGCCAAGGAAAACGGACGTAAAGTCACTGTGGTTGGAAAAAGCTTAGAGAGAATTTATCATATTGCCCTTGATTTGGGATATTTAGAAGTAGATGAGGATTTAATTATTCCAGTTAGTCAGATAAAAGAATATCAAGATCGGGAAATTGTCGTATTAATGACTGGAAGTCAAGGTGAACCAATCGAGGCTCTGCAAAAAATGGCAAAGCAAATGGATAAAGTGGTTAACATCCAAAAAGGAGATACCGTATTAATTGCCGCTTCCCCATTAAGAGGAAGTGAAGTATTTTTATTTAAAACTATCGATATGCTCTTTAGAGCTGGTGCCAATGTTATATCGGGTAAAAGGACCATCCATGTATCAAGTCATGGCAGTCAAGAAGAATTAAAATTTATGATTAACTTAATGAAACCAAAATATCTGGTTCCTGTACATGGTGAATACCGGATGCTTAAGGCCCATCGGAAATTAGCTTTGGAATGTGGGCTGACTGATGAACAAATTATTATCCCTGACCGTGGTGATATTCTTGAATGGAAGGAAGGCAGGCTCGCCGTTGCAGGCAAGGTTCCTTCTGGAAATATTCTAATTGACGGCATTGGTGTTGGAGATGTCGGGAATATTGTCCTTCGTGATCGAAGGCTCTTATCACAGGATGGAATCCTAATTGTTGTAGTAACATTAAAAAAACAAGACAAGAGTATAGCAGCTGGCCCTGAAATTATTTCTAGAGGATTTGTTTATGTTCGCGAATCAGAAAAATTGATGGAGGAGTCAACAAAACTAGTTCGTGACATTGTAGAGAGAAATATTGCGAAGGATTCATTTGAGTGGTCAAGTTTAAAGCAAGAAATTAGAGAAGAATTAAACCGTAACCTATATGAAAAAACAAAAAGAAGACCAATGATTCTTCCAATCATTATGGAAATCTAGAAAGAAAGCACTGGAATGCCAGTGCTTTTTATTTTTGGCATGAAATTACCTTATAAGATAATACTAACCTATATCATGTTTGAAGGGAGTATTAAGGATGAATAACGATATACAAAAAAATAATCAAGAAGGCGGGGAACCTCAAAAAGAGGATAAACCTTCTTCAGCATTAATAGAGAAAATTCAACAACTAGGACAAACAAATGTCCCACAACTTTCAACAGATTCTAAAATTCATTGTTTGACGATTATCGGTCAAATTGAAGGACATTTAGCTCTGCCACCGCAAAATAAAACAACAAAATATGAGCATATCATTCCACAACTCGTCGCAATTGAACAAAATCCTAAAATAGAGGGCGTTCTAATCATTTTAAATACAGTTGGCGGTGATGTTGAGGCGGGGCTTGCTATCTCCGAAATGCTAGCGACAATATCAAAACCAACTGTTTCAATTGTATTAGGAGGAGGTCATTCGATTGGAGTCCCAATTGCTGTTTCTTGTGACTATTCTTTTATAGCAGAAACCGCTACAATGACCATTCATCCTATCCGCTTGACTGGTCTTGTGATTGGAGTTCCAGCAACCTTTGAATATTTGGATAAAATGCAAGATCGGGTCATCAATTTTGTAACGAAGCATTCTAAAATTACCGAAGAAACATTTAAAGATTTAATGTTTGCAAAAGGAAATCTAACCAGGGACATTGGAACAAATGTAATTGGTGTTGATGCAGTTAAGACAGGTTTAATTGATGAAGTAGGAGGTCTTGGTCAGGCAATGAAAAAGTTAAATGAAATGATTGACCTCCATAAAGAAAAGGATGAAGGGCTGATCCAATGATACTTTACACCATGATGCCACCCGAATTGGTTTTTCCTTATGAGACGGAATCACCAAGCAAACAGCAAATGGTCAGCTATCAGGGCATACCCCTCTTAGTAGAGTTGATAGATGGTCAAAATGTTCAAGTCATTCGGAATCTAAGTACAGATCCTCAGCATTACTTAGATAACCAAATATGCCCGGGAGCAAAAATTTCTTTCGCAAACCTAGAAGGATTGTCCGCTTTGTATTAGTAGATTATGGTATAATCAAGTGAACACACAAGAGCAGCCAGCAAGGCTGCTTTCTTCCTTTTTACCCTCTGATACAGGGATGTTTTATATTAAAGGATGATTTACCATAATAAACACAGGGTGATTAGATGGCAAAGAAAAAGAGAAGACAACCTAAAAAGAGAGATAACCATTTGAAAAAGACCGTTCAATTTGAATTATCCGCACTGGCCATTTTAGCGGTTGCGATCATATCGATAGCAAAACTTGGTGCAGTAGGGAAAGCAACCGTGATCTTCTTCCGTTTTTGGATGGGTGAATGGTATATGCTCAGTTTAATTGGACTAGTGGTATTAAGCGTTTATTTGATGTGGAAACGCAATATTCCTTTTTTCTTCCACATTAAATTAGTTGGAGTGTATTTTATTACATCAGCGATTCTGCTCCTAAGTCATGTAACCCTTTTTCATTTGCTAACCAATGATGGGAAATTTAAAGACCCCAGTGTCATCAGCAATACATGGGAACTGTTTATGATGGAGCTTAGAGGTGAAACAAGCACAACCGATTTAGGCGGGGGAATGCTTGGGGCAGTATTATTTGCCTTATTCCATTATTTATTTGCTGAGACTGGAACGAAAATTATAGCTTTTATTTTTATCTTAATTGGAGTTATTTTACTGACTGGGAAATCATTTGGAGATTTTGTTGGGAAAATCATGATGGTTCTAGTTGATTTTTCAAAAAGTCAGTGGGATGCGTTTAAAACCGATATGACAGAATGGAAACAAAAAAAGCTAGACAAAAAAGCAGAAAGAACTACGCAAAGAAGACAAGAACAGGAAAATCATGAACAAAATCGCCAGACAAGGTCAACTACAGAACCACAATCTCCACAGGAAGAAGTTAGTTCACCAGAGCCAATAATTTCAAGCTTCGCTGATAGGGCCTATGTAGAAGAGGTAATTGATACAAATCAACCAGTAGAAACGAAGCAAACAAAAAGCAAACCGGAAGAAAATGAAGATCCAATTCCGCCAATCACTTTTACAGAAGTGGAGAATATTGACTATGAGTTACCGCCGCTTCGATTGTTAAGTCTGCCTAAGAAGGCGGACCAAAGTGGTGAATATGAACAAATCCATGCAAATGCTGCAAAGCTTGAAAGAACATTTCAGAGCTTTGGAGTAAAAGCGAGAGTAACCCAAGTACATTTAGGACCAGCTGTAACAAAATATGAAGTTCATCCAGATGTAGGTGTAAAAGTTAGTAAAATTGTTAGTCTAAGTGATGACTTAGCATTAGCACTAGCTGCTAAAGGAATTCGAATTGAAGCTCCTATCCCTGGTAAATCAGCAATTGGAATAGAAGTACCTAATTCAGAAGTGGCAATGGTTTCACTTCGTGAGGTATTAGAAGCAACCCAAAATGACAAACCTGACTCAAAACTATTAATTGGATTAGGCAGAGACATAACTGGTGAGGCTGTTTTAGCAGAATTAAATAAAATGCCCCATTTGTTAGTTGCTGGTGCAACTGGGAGCGGTAAATCTGTTTGTATAAACGGAATTATCACTAGTATCTTGATGCGAGCAAAGCCTCATGAAGTAAAATTAATGATGATAGACCCAAAAATGGTAGAATTGAATGTTTATAATGGCATTCCACACCTATTAGCACCGGTTGTAACGAATCCAAAAAAAGCCTCACAAGCATTGCAAAAAGTAGTAAGCGAAATGGAAAGACGTTACGATTTGTTCTCACATACGGGTACGCGTAATATTGAGGGCTATAATGAACATGTCAGAAGGCATAACTTAGAAGAAAATGATAAACAGCCATTGCTGCCATTTATTGTTGTTATTGTTGATGAGTTAGCTGACTTAATGATGGTTGCCTCCTCAGATGTAGAAGATTCGATTACCCGCCTTGCACAAATGGCCCGTGCGGCAGGAATTCATTTAATTATTGCTACGCAACGGCCATCTGTTGATGTCATTACTGGGGTTATTAAAGCAAATATTCCATCTAGAATTGCTTTTGCCGTATCAAGTGCTACCGATTCCAGGACCATTTTGGATATGGGGGGGGCAGAAAAACTGTTAGGAAGAGGCGATATGTTATTCCTTCCAGTTGGAGAATCTAAGCCAGTTCGAGTTCAAGGTGCTTTCCTTTCTGACCAAGAAGTTGAGGACACAGTAGAATTTGTAATTGGACAGCAAAAAGCGCAGTATCAGGATGAAATGATTCCAGATGATATCCCAGAAGTAACGGGCGCGGTCGATGATGATATTTATGAAGAGGCTGTTGACTTAATTATTGAAATGCAAACAGCATCAGTTTCTATGCTGCAAAGACGTTTTCGTATTGGCTATACAAGAGCTGCAAGGTTAATCGACGAAATGGAAGCACGCGGGATTGTTGGACCTTATGAAGGCAGTAAGCCGCGAGCTGTCCTTCAGTCGAAACCCATAGATAAAGAAGAACAAAGTTCATAATTTATTTGATGAAACTTATAGAAGCGGTAAAAGATAGGCTGAGATAAAATAATGCCTTTATTATGATGGGGATATTATCATAATAAAGGTTATTTTTATGGGTAAAATTTCTCTTTATTTCAAAATTGCTAGATAGGAAAAATTACCTTGATACATTTGTGACATAAGCTTCACCCATTATCGACAAAATTTATAAATAGCTATTTATTTATTCAAAAAAAAGTGTTAATATAAATTTCGATTAGTAGAAATGATATCAGATGTCTGATGTCTAAGGAAAAGGCTGGAGGATACAGCATGTCTATAAAATCAGATAACCGGCATTTATACCTACAAGTTATCGATCGTCTAAAGCAAGATATTGCAGATGGGGTATATAAAGAAAAAGAGAAATTACCATCTGAGTTTGATTTGGCCAAACAGCTTGGTGTGAGCAGGGCAACCCTTCGAGAAGCATTGCGGATCCTCGAAGAAGAAAATGTTATCATTAGACGTCATGGCGTTGGTACTTTTGTTAACGTAAAGCCTTTGTTTACGTCAGGGATAGAACAACTTAATAGTGTGACAGCTATGATCAAACAAGCTGGAATGACTCCTGGAACAATTTTCCTTAGTTCATCAACACAAGATGCTACCGAAGAGGATATTCGCCGTTTTTCCTGTTCTATTGATGAGGAGATTTTCGTGATGGAGAGGGTTAGAACCGCCAATGGGGAACCAGTCGTCTATTGTGTCGATAAGGTACCAAATCGTATTCTGCCGGAAACATTTTCCCACGCAGAAGAATCAATCTTTCATATTTTGGAAGAAAAGGCAAACAGAAGAATTACATACGCGGTTGCTCAAATCGAGCCATTAGGCTATCATGAAAAGATTTCCCCAATTCTAGAATGCGAACCTGAAACTGCTTTGTTAGTTTTAAAACAAATGCATTTTGATGAAATGGATGAACCTATCCTATTTTCGGTAAACTATTTTAAAGCGGACAAGTTTAGTTTTCATGTTTTAAGGAAAAGAATTTAAAATTTTTTTATCTATCTTGAAAACGCAATCAGTCTTGCTACACAAACATTTTTACTAAATCAAACCATATTCATAGGGGGTCAATACCATGAAAAAGCGTAAAATTGGAACTGCATTATCACTAGTTCTTGCTGCTGGTACACTATTAGGAGCTTGTGGAAAAAGTGATGATACAAACAAAGATACATCTAAAGGCGGAGAAAAGAAAAATGAATTCTCTGTAGCAATGGTTACTGATGTTGGCGGTGTTGATGACAAATCATTTAACCAATCTGCATGGGAAGGTCTTCAAAAATTCGGTAAAGATAACGGATTATCAAAAGGTAAAGGCGGATATGATTACCTTCAATCAAAATCTGATGCGGACTATTCTACAAACCTAAACACTCTTGCTCGTCAAGACTTTGATTTAGTTTACGGAATTGGTTTCTTAATGCAGGCTGCTGTTGAAGAAATCGCGAAACAACAAAAAGATTCACACTTTGCTATCATCGATGCTGAAGTTAAACAACCAAACGTGGCAACCGTTCTTTTCAAAGAGCAAGAAGCTGCCTTCCTTGCTGGTGTAGCAGCAGCTCTTCAAACAAAATCTAACCACATCGGATTCATTGGTGGTATGGAAATCCCTGTTATTGAACGTTTTGAATCTGGATTCTTAGCAGGTGTTAAGGCTGCAAAACCAGAGGTAAAAGTAGATGTTCAATATTCTGGTGCATTTGATAAAGCGGAACTTGGACAAAACATTGCTTCTAAAATGTATTCTTCTGGTGCAGACGTTGTTTTCCACGCAGCGGGTGGTACTGGTAACGGACTTTTCAAAGAAGCTTCTGACAGAAAAGCGAAAGATCCTAGTAAAGAAATTTGGGCAATCGGTGTAGACCGCGACCAAAACGACATGGGTCCAGATGTAGTTCTTACTTCAGCACTTAAGCGTGTTGATGTTGCAGTTCAAGACTTATCAAAGAAAGCAATGGATGGAAACTTCCCTGGCGGCGAAGCTATCGTTTATGGTTTAGCTGAAGATGGCGTAGGCTTAGCACCAGTCAATGCGAAGGCAGATAAAAAAGCTGATATTGAAGCTGCTGTAAAAGAATGGGTTGATAAGATTAAGTCTGGTGCTGTAAAAGTTCCAGGAACTCGTGATGAATTAAAGAACTTTAGTGCAAAATAATTTTTGTGTGGAATAAGCGGGACATCATACCTGCTCGCTTATTCCTTTCTAATGAATCTTAACTGAAGCGTAGAATGGTCATTCTACATTTCATTTAGGATTACAGTGGGGAGAGATTCCCTGTTTTTTTAAAATTCGGAAAGGTCTGACCTCTTACTACTGCTGGTCAAATTTTCCTTTTACCTTATCACAGGGAGTGAGAAATGATGGAATATGTAATTGAAATGCTTAACATCCGTAAAGAGTTTAATGGCTTTGTTGCGAATGATAACATAACCCTTCAATTAAAAAAGGGTGAAATCCATGCCTTGCTTGGAGAAAATGGTGCGGGTAAATCCACTTTGATGAATGTGCTCTTTGGTTTATATCAACCTGAGAAAGGTGAAATCCGTGTTAAAGGGAAACCTGTTAATATTTCAAATCCTAATATCGCTAACGATCTAGGAATTGGGATGGTCCATCAGCACTTTATGCTAGTTGACACATTTACAGTTACCGAAAATATTATTCTAGGAAGAGAAATTACATCTGCAGGGAAAATCGACATTAAAAAAGCTGAACAGCAAGTTCGTGAAATTTCTGAACGTTACGGCTTATCTGTCGACCCGCAGGCGAAAATTTCCGATATTTCCGTGGGAATGCAACAGCGTGTGGAAATCTTAAAAACACTATATCGCGGTGCAGAAATTCTAATTTTTGATGAGCCTACAGCTGTGCTGACACCACAAGAAATTAAAGAATTAATCCAAATTATGAAAACGCTTATAAAAGAAGGTAAATCTATTATTCTTATTACCCATAAGCTTAAAGAGATTATGGAAGTTTCAGACCGCTGTACAGTCATTCGAAAAGGGAAAGGAATTGGAACAGTCACAGTAAGTGAAACAAACCCAAATGAACTTGCAAGCTTAATGGTAGGACGTGAAGTTGTTTTTAAAACTGATAAAAAAGAAGCATCACCAAAACAAGATGTCCTTGAAATTAAGGATTTGGTTGTCAAAGACACGCGTGGTGTTACAGTTGTTAATGGCCTGAATCTTACTGTTCGTGCTGGTGAGATTGTCGGAATCGCTGGTGTCGATGGTAATGGACAATCTGAATTTATTGAAGCTATTACTGGATTACGTAAGTCAGAAAGTGGCAGTGTGAAATTAAATGGAAAAGAATTGATCAATCATACACCAAGACAGATTACCGAATCTGGTGTAGGGCATATTCCTCAAGACCGACACAAGCACGGGTTGGTATTAAACTTCCCAATCGGGGAGAACATGGTTTTACAAACCTACAATAAAAAACCATTCTCCAAAAACGGAATCTTAAATTTTGGTGAAATTTATAAGAAAGCAAAAACATTAATTAGTGAATTTGATGTGCGTACACCAAGTGAATATACTTTGGCGCGGGCTCTATCGGGAGGAAATCAGCAAAAAGCTATCATTGGTCGTGAAGTTGATAGAAACCCTGATTTACTGATCGCAGCACAGCCAACACGTGGACTAGATGTTGGAGCGATTGAATTTATTCATAAACGCTTAATTGAACAACGCGATAATGGCAAAGGCGTCTTATTGGTATCCTTTGAATTGGATGAAATTATGAATGTCAGTGATCGAATTGCTGTTATCTACGAGGGGAAAATTGTTGCTGTCGTAAATCCTAAGGAAACAACTGAGCAGGAACTTGGATTGTTGATGGCTGGATCGAATAGAAAGGAAGCGGGTGAAGGAACTCATGTCTAAACGGGTGAGAAGTATTTTAACACCAATTATTGCTGTACTATTAGGCATTCTTGTTGGAACAATAATTATGTTAGTTAGTGGGTACAATCCATTAGCGGCCTTTATCGCACTTTGGAATGGAGCATTTGGAGATATCTATTACATCGGGGAAGTAGTAAGACAGTTTACCCCATATATATTAGCCGGATTAGCTGTTGCTTTTGCTTTCCGAGTAGGCTTATTTAATATTGGTGTTGAGGGACAATTCTTAGTAGGCTGGCTAGCAGCAGTTTGGGTTGGGGTAGCTTTTGATCTTCCTCGTGTGATTCATTTACCGCTTGCTATCTTAGCCGCAATCGTTGCAGGTGCGCTTTGGGCATTTATTCCTGGTTTGTTAAAAGCTCGCTTTCGTGTTCATGAAGTAATTGTTACCATTATGATGAACTATGTTGCCTTACATGTGTCGAACTATCTAATTAGAAATGTTATAACAGACCACGGGGACAATTCCGGCCCTATTCATAAATCTGCAACCTTACGATCTGGTTGGTTAGAAAGTCTAACTGATTATTCACGACTTCACTGGGGTATTCTACTTGCAATTTTATCTTGTTTTATTATGTGGTTCTTATTAGAAAGAACAACCAGAGGATTTGAATTAAGGTCAGTAGGTTTTAACCAGCATGCTGCTCAATATGCCGGCATGAACGTTAATAAAAATATTATCCTTTCAATGGTTATTTCCGGAGCGTTTGCTGGATTAGCGGGAGCTATGGAAGGACTAGGTACATTCGAATATGCCGCAGTTAAGGGCGGATTCTCCGGCGTAGGTTTCGATGGAATTGCCGTTGCTTTACTAGGTGGTAATACTGCGTTAGGAGTATTTTTCTCAGCAATATTATTTGGTGTTCTAAAAGTAGGAGCATTAAACATGCCGCTTGAAGCAGGGGTACCGAATGAATTAGTTGATATCATCATTGCATTAATCGTTTTCTTTGTAGCATCAAGTTATTTCATTAGAGTATTTCTTGACCGAATCAGTAAGAAGGAGGTGAAGTAAGTTGAGTTTTATGGATATCTTAATGATTCTTGTTCCATCCACGTTACTATGGGCTGCTCCACTTGTCTTCACTGCATTAGGCGGTATTTTCTCAGAGCGATCTGGGGTAGTAAATATTGGGCTTGAAGGTTTAATGGTTATCGGGGCATTTTCAGCTATCGTGTTTAACTTATTTACATTTGATACATTTGGCAGTGCTACACCTTGGATTGCCCTTTTAATAGCAATGGTTGCAGGAGCATTCTTTTCTATGTTACATGCTGTCGCTGCCATTACATTCCGTGCAGACCATACAGTATCTGGTGTTGCCATTAACTTGCTTGCAACAGGTCTTACTCTGTTTCTAGTAAAACTTATTTTTGATAAAGGTGAAACAGGAATTATCAGTAAAGGGTTTAGCAAAATTGATATTCCAGTTTTGAAAGATATTCCAGTTATCGGTAAAATTTTCTTCCAAAATACGTATTGGACTTCATTCCTTGCAATCCTTGTTGCTATTATAGTTTGGTACATTGTTTCCAAGACACCATTTGGACTTAGACTCCGCTCAGTCGGTGAACATCCGATGGCTGCAGACACAATGGGGATTAATGTAACCAAAATGCGTTATTACGGCGTCATCCTTTCTGGAGCTCTTGGTGGACTTGGTGGTGGAGTATATGCACAATCCATTACTTCTAACTTCAGCCATTCAACAATCAGTGGTCAAGGTTTCATGGCATTAGCGGCAATGATTTTCGGGAAATGGCATCCACTTGGCTCACTAGGTGCTGCAATATTCTTTGGTTTTGCACAAAGTATCAGTATCATTGGCTCAAGTTTACCATTCTTAAAAGAAATTCCGAATGTATATTTGTTGATAGCTCCTTATGTGTTAACAATATTAGCACTAACAGGATTCATTGGACGTGCCGATGCACCAAAAGCATCTGGTACTCACTACATTAAAGGCAGCAGATAATATCATTTACAACATAGAACCCCTGGTTAATAGATCAGGGGTTCTTTTTTTTGAAGATAAAGTGATATCGCTTGTATTATACAAGCCTGCCAAATTATAGTAATAAGTATAGGTTTTCTTTCATTGGAAATGATATAAAGAAAAATGTTTACATATTGTAATGTAGAACCCTTTGAACAGTTAAGGAGGAATGTATGTGGCAACAGCTACAGAAAAAATAACGGAGCTTAAAGGATATAGACTTCATGTGATTCCAACAGAAAAATATAAAACGAATACTTTAATCTGGAAAATGAAAGCCCCGCTTACAAAAGGAGATGTAACCAAACGAGCACTTCTTCCACAAGTATTGCAAAGCAGTTCAGCAAAATATTCTTCAACCACAGCACTTCGGTCCTATCTTGATGAGTTATATGGCGCGACACTTTTTGTGGATTTATCTAAAAAAGGTGAATACCATATCATGAGTTTTTCAATCGAAATTGCCAATGAAAAATTCTTAAGTGATCCAAGTCCATTATTAAGAAAAGGGTTTGAATTATTAGCGGAAATATTAACAAAACCAAACATTAAAGGTAATGCTTTTGATCCAGACACCGTAGAAAAAGAGAAAAGGACACAAAAACAAAGGATTCAATCCGTTTTTGATGATAAAATGCGCTACTCAAATGTACGCCTTATTCAAGAAATGTGTAAGGGGGAACCCTATGCCTTAGAAGTAAACGGGGATGCCGCAGATGTAGATGCCATTACTGCAGAGAATTTATATGAATATTATCAAAACGCCTTTTTAACGGATGAAATGGATTTATATATTATCGGTGATGTGAATGAAGAAGAAGTAAAGCAACTTGCATCAGATCTATTACAGTTTGAGGATAGAACACCGAAAAAATTAGTACAAGAAAAGGTAAGTTTGAATAGGCAAGTCAATGAAGTAAAAGAGCAGCAAGATGTAAAACAAGGGAAATTAAACATTGGCTATCGCACAAATATCGTCTATGGGGATCCAGATTATTTTGCCTTGCAAGTATTCAATGGTATATTTGGCGGCTTCTCCCATTCTAAATTATTTATAAATGTACGTGAAAAAGCAAGTCTTGCTTATTATGCAGCAAGTCGACTTGAAAGTCATAAAGGCTTAATGATGGTTATGTCAGGAATTGATTTAAAGAATTATGATCAGGCAGTTGGAATTATTCATGATCAATTAGAGGCGATGAGGAATGGTGATTTTACAGACCAAGAACTCGTCCAAACCAAAGCTGTCATCCAAAATCAAATCCTCGAGACGATCGATACATCAAGAGGGTTAACTGAAATTCTTTATCATAATGTTGTTGCCGATGCAAATATTAATCTTGATACATGGCTGCAAGAAATGCAAAATGTAACAAAAGAAGAAATCATCGCAGTCGCTAAAAAAATCGAAATCGATACCATCTACTTCTTAACAGGAACGGAGGCGGGCAAATAAATGGAGAAAATTAGTTTTGACCAGCTTCAAGAAGAACTTTACCATGAAAAACTAGCCAATGGTCTAAATGTGTATATTTTACCAAAAAAAGGATTTAATAAAACCTTTGCTACCTTTACGACAAAGTATGGTTCTGTAGATAATACTTTTGTTCCATTAGGAAAAGAAGAGTATGTTAAAGTCCCTGATGGAATAGCTCACTTCTTAGAGCATAAGCTGTTTGAAAAAGAAGACGGTGATGTTTTTCAACAATTTAGCCGCCAGGGAGCATCTGCTAATGCGTTTACCTCTTTTACTCGAACCGCCTATTTATTTTCAAGCACGTCTGACGTAGAAAAAAATCTGGAAACACTCATTGATTTTGTTCAGGATCCATATTTTTCAGAGAAAACAGTTGAAAAAGAAAAAGGAATAATTGGGCAAGAAATTACCATGTATGATGATAATGCGGATTGGCGTTTATATTTTGGATTAATTCAAAATCTATACAAAAACCACCCAGTGAAAATTGATATTGCTGGAACAATTGAATCGATTTCCCATATTACTAAAGATTGGCTTTATGAATGCTATAATACCTTTTATCATCCGAGTAACATGCTATTATTTATTGTCGGTCCTGTTAATCCAGAAAATTTTATGAATCAAGTAAAAGAAAATCAAGCGAAAAAAGAATACAAAGATATGCCTGAGATTCAGCGTAAATTTGAAAATGAGCCGACAGAGGCAGCTGAAAAAAGACAGGTACTTGAAATGAATGTGCAAACATCAAAATGTTTAATTGGAATTAAAGCCCTCCATGTCGATCAAAGCGGAAATGAAATGATGAAAAATGAATTAACCATGAATGTCTTATTGGATTTATTGTTTGGGAAAAGTTCGGAAAATTACAATCAACTCTATAATGATGGACTAATTGATGAAACTTTTTCTTTCGATTATACCCAAGAACAAGGCTTTGGTTTTGCCATGATTGGCGGTGACACTGGAGAACCTGATAAATTAGCGGAAACTCTTCAAAAAATGCTGCTTGATGCTAAAAATCAAACTGTATTTAATGAAGAGCAGTTAGAAAGAGCGAAAAAGAAAAAGATTGGTGCATTCTTGCGTTCGGTAAACTCGCCAGAATATATCGCTAATCAATTTACGCGCTATGCGTTTAATGATATGAATTTGTTTGATGTGGTTCCAACACTTGAAAAAATCACATTAAACGATGTTAAAATGCTGGCATCAGAAGTCATATCAGAAGAACGGTTTTCAGTATGTCAAGTGATTCCTAAGAAAAAATAAATACATGAAAGCGTCGTATATCCGGCGCTTTTTCTGTGTGAAAGTTTCAAATAAAGAGAGTGGGAACAAAATGAAATATGTATTAATAACGGGAGCTAGTGGTGGAATCGGCCAAGCGATTGCGTTTAACCTGGCAGAAAAAGGCTATCATCTGTATCTGCATTACCATAAAAATAAACAAGCAATGAAGGAATTAATAAATAAATTGGAGTCCTACGGTGGGGAGTATATTCCAATTCAAGCAAATTTAGCTGATCCGAGTGGATATAAGAAGGTTTATTCAGAAATATTTTCGCTAGATGCGATTATCCATTGCGGTGGCCAAAGTCAATATGGACTTCTTGTGGATTTACAACAATCTGAAGCTGAAGCATTATTAAATGTTCATGTGTTCACCCCATTAATGCTCACAAAAGAGCTTCTTCCGAAATTACTTGCTAAAGGAAACGGAAATATTGTGATGATTACCTCGATTTGGGGGCAAACAGGCGCGGCTTGTGAAGTGGCATATTCTACGGTTAAGGGTGCGCAAATTGCATTTGTTAAGGCATTAAGTAAAGAAGTAGCTATGAATGGAATTCGAGTAAATGCCATTGCCCCTGGAGCCATATTGACTCCAATGATGGAAAGTTTTACACCAGAAGAAGTGGATCAGCTTTCTGACGAAATACCAATGGGCAGATTGGGGCAGCCGGAGGAAATAGCGAGGAGTGTAGCATATTTGCTTTCCGAAGATTCATCTTACATGACGGGACAAATCCTTGCAATAAATGGCGGGTGGTATACATAAAAATTCAAAAGTAATCAATGTATAGTTCCCTCCACTTCGTCACAAAATAATCTTGTACTAATTTAAAGGAGGGAAAAAACCATGTCTGTTTTAGATAATTGGAAACAATGGGAGGACTTCTTAGCCGATCGTCTTCATCATGCACAAAATGAAGGTATGAGCGATGGGGCCATTAGTAACCTTGCTTTTCAAATTGGTGATTATTTATCAAACCAAGTAGAGCCAAAAAACGAACAAGAAAGAATTCTTGCTGATCTTTGGTCAGTTGCAGATAAAGAAGAGCAACAGGCAATTGCAAATATCATGGTAAAATTGATTCAAAATAACGGCAGTCGTTAAAAGAGAGGAGGACTTTCTCCTCTCTTTTTGTATGCATTCTTTGAGGAATCTCCGTTAACGAGCGGAATATCTTTGTTTTTACTTTCATCTTCATCCAAAATCATTTATTATAGGGGTTAGAAAAGAAATTGTAAAAAAAATGTCGAAACTTCTTTTAAGGAGGTTTATTACTTGAAAAAAGAATGGTATTTAGAATATGAGATTCAGAAGAACCGACCAGGCCTGTTAGGGGATATTTCATCCCTGTTAGGAATGCTCTCGATTAACATTGTTACAATAAATGGTGTGGATGAAGGCCGTCGCGGATTACTCATTTTAGCAAAAGATGATGACCAAATTAAACGACTTGAGTCAATTTTACATACGATGGACACAATAAAACTAATTAAACTTAGAGAACCAAAACTGCGTGACAGACTTGCGGTAAGACATGGACGTTATATTCAAAGAGATGCGGACGATAAAAAAACCTTCCGTTTTGTAAGGGATGAACTTGGCTTATTAGTTGATTTTATGGCAGAATTATTTAAGCAGGAAGGCCATAAGCTGATTGGTATTCGCGGAATGCCTCGAGTTGGAAAAACAGAATCATTGGTGGCTGCAAGTGTTTGTGCAAATAAACGCTGGTTATTTGTGTCTTCCACTTTGTTAAAACAAACAATCCGAAATCAATTAATTGAGGATGAATATAACGAAAACAATCTATTTATTTTGGATGGAATTGTTTCCACCAGACGTGCTAATGAGCGTCATTGGCAGCTTGTCCGTGAAATCATGCGACTTCCGTCCGTAAAAGTCATCGAGCATCCTGATATTTTTGTTCAAAACTCAGAATATACACTCGATGATTTTGATTATATTATTGAGCTTAGGAATGACTCGGAAGAAGAGATTACATATGAGGTCGTTGATCAGCATAATATGTTCTCCGGATCTGATTTTGGAGATTTTGATTTTTAATAAATTGGAAGGTGTTAACAGTTGACTGAATTAGGGAATCGACTAAAAGAAGCCCGATTAGCTAAAGGATTAAGCTTGGACGATTTACAATCCATGACGAAAATTCAAAAGCGGTATTTAATTGGTATTGAAGAAGGGAATTATGCAAGTATGCCCGGGAATTTTTATGTTCGGGCATTTATTAAGCAGTATGCAGAGGCGTTAGCTCTTGATCCTGATGAAATTTTTGAAACCTATAAAGGTGAAATTCCTGCAAGTTTAAATGACGAATTGCCACAGCAATTGTCCAGAGTGAAAACACATAAATCGATTTCAGAAAGCAATTCTAAAATATTCGATATTTTACCAAAGGTTTTAATCGGTGTTTTTGTGATTGGAGTTGCCAGCCTGTTATATTATTTTGTATATAAACATGCGGGCGATAATACAAATGAATCGATTAATAAAGAAAATGAACCGGTTAAAATTGTGAAATCGGAGAATCTTGAAAAAGAAAAAGTAGAAGAGAATAAGAAGGACGACACCGAAGAAAAGAAAGATACTACTGAGCAGGAAGAACAGCAAACAACTGTAGAAGAAACACCAAAACAAGAAATTACTGCTGTAAAAAGCAGTGGCAGGAATTCAACCTATGAATTAAAAAATGCAGACAAGTTTGTTGTGAAGTTGGTTTCTAAAGGGCAGACTTGGGTTAGTATTAAAAATGGAAAAGGGAAATCCTTTTTTCAGGGATTATTAAAAACAGGTGATAATGAAAGTCAAACAGAGGATTTATCAGCAGAAAGCGAGGCTGTTATTCGTATCGGAAATGCTGCTGATACTGATATCTTTGTAAATGATCAAAAGCTCGAGTATGCAGTGCCAGCGACTGCAAATGTTCAGAACATAACGATCCAATATGTTCTGAAAAACGAATAGTCATCTGTTGATGACTATTTTTCGCTTTTAATAATAAAACGGAGGAAAACTATGAATATTCCGAATAGAATTACTGTATCAAGAATATTATTAATTCCAATATTCTTGATTATTATGCTCGCTCCTTTTGATTGGGGCGACATGCATCTCCTTGGAACTGACCTTCCAGTGACCCATTTTGTTGGTGCATTGATCTTTATTTTAGCCTCATCAACTGACTGGGTTGATGGGCATTATGCACGAAAGTATAACCTTGTGACTAATATGGGGAAATTTCTCGACCCACTGGCCGATAAATTATTGGTCTCGGCTGCCTTGATTGTTCTCGTTGAATTGAATGATGTTTATGCACCTTCATGGATCGTGATTATTATTATTAGCAGGGAGTTTGCGGTAACAGGATTACGTCTCTTGCTTGCAGGAGAAGGTGAAGTTGTTGCGGCTAACATGCTTGGGAAAATTAAAACCTGGGCGCAAATTGTCGCCATTTCATCACTTTTATTACATAACATTATTTTTGCAATGATTCCATTTCGTTTTGATATCGTGGCATTGTGGGTAGCATTAATTTTTACGATTTGGTCTGGATGGGATTATTTTGCAAAAAATAGTCATGTCCTTAAAAATTCAAAGTAAGACTTACTAAGATTGAAAGGATGATGATTACGATGAACGCTGAGATTATTGCAGTTGGTTCGGAGTTATTGCTCGGTCAAATTGTAAATACGAATGCACGATTTTTGTCTCAGCAATTGGCAGATCTTGGGATTAATGTCTTTTTTCATACGGTAGTTGGTGATAATCCTGATAGATTGGAATCGGCAATTGAAATAGCTGAGGAACGTGCAGATCTTATTATCTTTACGGGTGGCCTTGGACCAACAAAGGATGATTTAACGAAGGAAACTATTGCGCGCCACCTTGGAAAAGAACTTGTTATTGATGAGGATGCGTTAACTTCGATAGAATTGTACTTTAAACGAACAAATCGCGTAATGACAGAAAATAACCGAAAACAGGCACTTGTATTAAGCGGGGCACATATTCTTCCAAATGATCATGGAATGGCTCCAGGAATGGTTGTTGAAGCTAAGGACCACACATATATGCTGCTCCCTGGCCCACCTAAGGAACTTGAACCGATGTTTAGTCAATATGGGTGTCAGGCACTTTCTAAAGCAAACCTAGCCAAAGAGGTAATTATTTCTAGGGTGTTAAGGTTTTTTGGAATTGGTGAAGCTGCCTTGGAAACCGAGATCATGGATTTAATTGATGCTCAAAGCAATCCGACGATCGCTCCGCTCGCTGGGGATGGGGAGGTTACATTGAGGCTGACTGCAAAGCATGTAGACGGAAAAATAGCTCAGTCACTGCTCGATAATCTTGAAAATACCATTAATCAGCGTCTAGGTTCATTTTTTTATGGATATGATCAAACTTCTCTTTTGGAAGAAGTAATGAATACCTTACAGACACGAAAACTTACAATTACTGCGGCTGAAAGTTTAACCGGTGGACTGTTCCAACAGGGGCTGACTGCCATTTCAGGTGCAAGTTCCGTGTTCACAGGTGGAGTTGTCTGCTATTCAAATCAAGTAAAACAAAAGATTTTAAAAGTGCGGAAAGAAACGCTTGAAACACATGGTGCAGTAAGTGAACTATGTGCTAGGGAACTGGCTGAAAATGCCAGCCAATTATTTAAAACGGATATTGGGATTAGTTTTACTGGTGTAGCAGGTCCTGAAGAGCTTGAGGGCAAGCCAGTTGGTACTGTATTTATTGGGATTGCAATAAAAGGAAAGCCAACCATTGTTGAAAAACTTATCCTTGGCGGAACCAGAGAAGCCAATCGCGGTCGTGCCGTAAAATATGGTTGCCATTTTCTCCTTCAATTGTTAAAAGAGTCACAGAATGCTAAATAGTATTCTGTGACTTTTTTTGAATAGATTTGGATATTCGGAAAAGTCAGACAGTGGGTGAAACAAACTTTATCTGCTAGCCAAAGTCGCAAAAATTTACAAAAAGGATAGGGAATTACCTAAAATTACATCCAAGTTGCTTTGAAAATAAACGAATGAATGTTCGTTTTTTTGCTCGACAAATATCCGAAAAGCGGTTATATTATTAATAGGAATTAATTTAATAGATTATAGCAATTAGCTTGTGTTTATATATAAGGGAGGAAATGATTCGTGAGTAATGATCGTAAAGCGGCCTTAGAAATGGCGTTAAAGCAAATAGAAAAGCAATTTGGTAAAGGTTCTGTCATGAAGATGGGAGAAAAGACAGACACGAAGATTTTAACGAGTCCAAGTGGCTCATTAGCACTTGATGCAGCGCTTGGAGTAGGTGGATACCCACGAGGCCGTATTATTGAAGTGTATGGTCCTGAGAGCTCTGGTAAAACAACGGTTGCTTTACATGCAATTGCTGAAGTTCAAGCAAATGGTGGACAAGCCGCATTTATTGATGCTGAACATGCCCTTGATCCAACGTATGCCCAAAAATTGGGTGTTAACATTGATGAGTTATTATTATCACAGCCTGACACGGGTGAACAAGCACTTGAAATCGCAGAAGCATTAGTACGAAGCGGAGCCATTGATATTCTTATCGTTGACTCTGTAGCCGCATTGGTTCCAAAAGCGGAAATTGAAGGGGAAATGGGAGATTCTCACGTTGGTTTACAAGCACGTCTAATGTCACAGGCACTTCGTAAACTATCTGGTGCGATCAACAAATCTAAGACAATCGCGATCTTTATTAACCAAATCCGTGAAAAAATCGGCGTTATGTTCGGGAATCCTGAAACTACACCTGGTGGTCGTGCGTTAAAGTTTTATTCAACTGTACGTCTTGAAGTACGCCGTGCGGAAGCGTTGAAGCAAGGAACTGACATTGTCGGGAATAAAACCAAAATTAAAATCGTAAAGAATAAGGTTGCTCCGCCTTTCCGAACAGCTGAAGTAGATATTATGTATGGCGAAGGGATTTCTAAGGAAGGCGAGATTGTTGATCTAGGCTCCGAATTAGATATCGTTCAAAAGAGCGGTTCATGGTATTCCTATAACGATATTAGAATTGGTCAAGGCCGTGAAAATGCAAAGCTGTACTTAAAGGAAAACCCTGATATTCGTCTCCAGATTCAAACGAAAATCCGTGAACATTATGGCTTAGACGGTGAAAAATTTGTAACTGAAACAGACGATGATGAACAATTTGAATTAATTGATTAATGTAAAAGAGCAAAGCTATTTATGGTTTTGCTCTTTTTTTACAAAATATATTTTATTTCCGATTCTATAGTCATAAAAATGATAAAGATTTTGGCATGTGGATCAAAAAATGATGTCCTATTCTAAATATTTCAAAAAGCCAAAAGGACTAAGCCTTGACAATGAATATTCCCACCTTTACAATTAACATGTATATTTTACATTTTTGGTATTATTACAATCCGAAAAAGCCTTGGTGCTTGCTGTATGTTGAGTCTAAACAATGTACATGCCGACACTTAAAAAATGTAACAAAAGTTCATAGCAAGAGGAGGTGTAACGATTGGATTTAATTACTATCATCTCCATTTTGCTTGGCCTTATCGTCGGTGCCGTTGTTGGCTATTTTGTTCATAAATCCATTGCTGAAGCAAAAGTAGCAGGTGCAAAGAATGCTGCAGAGCAGATTCTTGAAGATGCGAAACGAGATGCTGATTCATTGAAAAAAGAAGCTTTGCTAGAAGCAAAGGATGAAATTCACAAGCTTCGTACTGAAGCAGAACGTGAGGTTCGTGAACGAAGAAATGAAATGCAAAAACAAGAAAACCGTTTACTGCAAAGAGAAGAGAATTTAGATCGAAAAGAGGAAACGTTAAACAAGCGTGAAAATCTTTTAGAAAAGAAGGATGATTCTCTAAACCAAAGACAACAGCATATTGAAGAGATGGAAAGCAAAGTGGACGAGTTGGTACGAAAACAACAAACTGAACTCGAACGAATTTCAAGCTTAACGCGCGAGGAAGCGAAAGCCATCATTATCGACAGAATGGAGCAGGAATTAACCCATGACACTGCCATAATGATTAAGGAAAGTGAGAATCGTGCGAAAGAGGAAGCAGACAAGAAAGCGAAGGAAATTCTTTCGCTAGCAATCCAGCGTTGCGCTGCTGATCATGTTGCGGAAACGACTGTCTCTGTCGTCAACCTGCCAAATGACGAAATGAAGGGCCGCATTATTGGCCGTGAAGGAAGAAATATTCGTACGCTAGAAACGTTAACAGGAATTGATTTAATTATTGATGATACTCCTGAAGCTGTAATTCTATCAGGTTTTGATCCTATTCGCCGTGAAACGGCTCGATTAGCACTGGAGAAATTAGTTCAAGACGGACGTATCCATCCAGCACGAATAGAGGAAATGGTAGAAAAGTCTCGTCGAGAAGTGGATGAATATATCCGCGAGGTTGGTGAGCAAACCACCTTTGAAGTGGGTGTTCATGGACTTCATCCAGATCTTATCAAAATTCTTGGCCGCTTGAAATTCCGTACAAGCTATGGTCAAAACGTCTTGAAACATTCAATGGAAGTAGCACAGTTATCTGGATTACTTGCTGCTGAATTGGGTCAAGATGAAACCTTAGCACGTCGTGCGGGCTTGCTTCATGATATTGGGAAGGCAATTGACCATGAAGTGGAAGGCAGCCACGTAGAAATTGGTGTTGAACTTGCAACCAAATACAAGGAACACCCTGTAGTAATTAATAGTATTGCATCACACCATGGGGATACAGAGCCAACGTCTATCATTGCTGTTTTAGTTGCTGCTGCTGATGCATTATCAGCTGCAAGACCAGGTGCACGTAGTGAGACGCTTGAAAACTATATCCGCCGTCTTGAAAAGTTAGAGGAAATCTCTGAGTCATATGAAGGCGTAGAGAAATCTTTTGCTATTCAAGCAGGACGTGAAGTACGTATTATTGTTAGACCTGATTCGGTTGATGATCTTGCTGCTCACCGATTAGCTCGCGATATTCGTAAGCGCATTGAGGAAGAACTTGATTATCCTGGACACATTAAAGTAACAGTTATCCGAGAAACACGGGCTGTTGAATATGCGAAATAAAGCGGTGCATATGCATCGCTTTATTTTTTTGGGAGTGCTTATTCGATTAAATGAAGTCAGAATGTGATACAATTGAAACATTAACAATTTTTCTTGACGAGAGGAATAAAAATGAATCTACTTTTTATAGGTGATGTTGTCGGATCACCAGGCCGTGACATGGTTAAGGAATACTTGCCAAAATTAAAAGAAAAATATCGTCCGCATTTTACCATTATTAATGGGGAAAATGCAGCTGGCGGTAAAGGAATTACTGAAAAAATTTATCGTGAATTTTTAGGATATGGTGCACAGGCTATAACCCTTGGTAACCACTCGTGGGATAACCGTGAGATTTTTGAGTTTATCGGTTCAGCCAAAAATATGGTTAGACCAGCAAATTTTCCTGAAGGAACACCTGGAAAAGGGATGGCGTTTTTTAAAGTAAATGATTTAGAAGTTGCAGTCATTAATCTGCAAGGGAGAACGTTCATGGCACCATTGGATTGCCCATTTAAAAAGGCAGACGAATTAATTGAAATTGCCAGAGAAAGAACTCCGTATATTTTTGTGGATTTTCATGCGGAAGTAACAAGCGAAAAACAGGCAATGGGATGGTACTTGGATGGGAGAGTATCAGCGGTAGTGGGTACGCATACACATGTTCAGACAGCCGATAGCCGCATTTTGCCAAATGGTACAGGGTATTTATCCGATGTGGGCATGACAGGTCCGTATGACGGCATTCTAGGGGTGGAGAGAGAGGCTGTTCTTAAAAGGTTCCTTACAAGTCTTCCAGTTCGATTTGAAGTTGCTGCTGGAGGAAGAAATCAGCTTAGTGCAGTAGTTATTGAATTGGACCGTAAAACCGGATTTACAAAAAAAATTCAACCTATATTAATAAACGACGATCATCCGTTTTATTCTTAATATCAAATTGATTTTGCTATTAGTTTAGCTCCAGCTCCTAGGCGCTGGAGCTTTTTTTTTGTCCAAGCCGGAATATGTTATTTTACAACTGAATATAGTAGCAGTGGAATGTTATAACCTGATTTGTTCATGAAACTGCTCATGCGGGATCGGGATTTTCTAAGGAGGAGCTAGAAATGGATATATTAAAAGTTTCAGCAAAATCTAATCCTAATTCTGTAGCTGGTGCGCTTGCCGGGGTTCTGCGTGAAAGAGGTGCAGCGGAAATACAGGCAATTGGGGCGGGTGCATTGAATCAAGCCGTTAAGGCAGTAGCGATTGCTCGAGGATTTGTAGCACCTAGCGGAGTTGATTTAATTTGTATCCCTGCGTTTACCGATATTTTAATTGACGGGGAAGAACGCACAGCTATCAAATTAATTGTAGAACCACGTTGAAAGAGATAGACTTTTGACAAGGAAAAACAAATATTTATTTGATACTACCTGCTTGGATAATCAAGCAGGTATTTTTTAGCATTAAGTCAAAAATCATACAATGTACGATATTAACATTATTCTAAGATAGACTATGATGAATTCTAGAATATAAATTTTAGATATTCATATGGGGAATAAATTAAAGAAAAACTGCCATATAATGAGGAGGATTTATCTTTCTGCAGCAGTCGACATTATCGAATCCAAGTATATTTCAAATAATAAAAAAATATTCATATTTTAGACAATATTTCGCTTTAAAGGGTTGCAATTTTTAGTGCATAGGTCTAGAATTGTAAGCGTTTAGTACATATCTTAAGTTACATTTTTTAGTCTTTTAGTAATTATAGGCTAAATTCTAGTGAAATACTCGGAATAGTGCTAAACTAATAAATGAATCAATTTATTCTACTTAATTTTTACATATCCAAAGGGGTGTAAGTCATGATCAATCAACTTTCATGGAAAGTTGGAGGACAACAAGGGGAAGGTATTGAAAGTACTGGGGAAATCTTTGCAATTGCACTGAATCGCCTGGGATATTATTTGTATGGTTATCGTCACTTTTCTTCACGTATTAAGGGTGGTCATACAAACAACAAAATCAGAGTAAGTACGACAGAAGTGCGTTCAATTTCTGATGACCTAGATATCCTAGTAGCATTTGACCAAGAAACGATTGATTTAAACTACAAAGAACTTCACAGTAATGGTGTAATCCTTGCTGATGCAAAATTTTCACCAAAGAAACCTGATGATACAGAAGCATCATTGTATGCGGTACCATTTACTGAAATTGCCACTGAACTTGGAACTTCTTTAATGAAGAACATGGTAGCAATCGGTGCAACATCTGCCGTATTAGACTTAGATATTAATGTATTTGAAGTAGTAGTTCGTGAGATTTTTGGCAAAAAAGGCGAGCAAGTAGTTGCAAAGAATATGGATGCAATCAAAGCCGGCTTTGAAAAAATGAAGGAAAATCTTGCTTCAGGTATCCAAACCATGGAACTTGAAAAGGCTGACGGCAAAAAACGGATGTTTATGATTGGTAACGATGCTATAGCGCTTGGAGCTATTGCCGGCGGATGCCGTTTTATGGCAGCTTACCCAATTACACCTGCATCTGAAATCATGGAATATTTGATTAAAAAGCTACCTGCACTAGGTGGTACAGTAATTCAAACAGAAGACGAAATTGCTGCTTGTACAATGGCAATTGGGGCTAACTACGCCGGTGTACGTACGATTACTGCTTCTGCTGGACCTGGATTATCATTAAAGATGGAAGCAATCGGACTATCAGGTATTACTGAAACTCCGTTAGTAATTGTAGACACACAACGTGGCGGTCCTTCAACAGGATTACCAACTAAACAAGAACAATCAGACCTTATGGCAATGATCTATGGAACACATGGTGAGATTCCGAAAATTGTCATGGCTCCAAGTACAGTTGAAGAAGCGTTCTATGATACCGCGGAGGCATTCAATTTAGCTGAAGAGTATCAATGTCCAGTCATTATTTTATCTGATCTTCAATTATCTTTGGGTAAACAAACCGTTGAACCATTAAGCTATGACAAGGTTGAAATCAGACGTGGAAAATTGGTAACAGATGAAATACCTGCTAATGAAAATAATGCGTACTTCAAACGTTATGAAGTAACAGATGATGGAGTTTCTCCACGTGTAATCCCTGGTATGAAGAATGGTATTCACCATGTAACGGGTGTTGAGCACGATGAGACTGGTAAACCATCTGAATCCGCTGCAAACCGGAATGCACAAATGGATAAGCGTTTCCGCAAAATCGAAAATATTCGCTTTGATACTCCCGTATATAAAAATGTTAAGCATGAGGATGCGGATGTTTTATTTGTAGGATTTAACTCAACACGCGGCGTTATTGAAGAAGCAATGACACGTTTAGAGAATGATGGCATAAAAGTCAATCATGCGCACATCCGTTTAATTCATCCGTTCCCAACGGACGAAGTTCTTCCACTTGTCCGTTCTGCTAAGAAAGTTGTTGTTGTGGAAAACAATGCAACTGGCCAATTAGCGAATATTATGAAAATGAATGTTGGACATGCTGAAAAAATTACTAATCATCTTAAATATGACGGAAATCCATTCCTGCCACACGAAGTATATACAAAATGTAAGGAGTTGTTCTAAATCATGGCCACTTTTAAAGACTTTCGTAACAATGTAAAACCGAACTGGTGCCCTGGCTGTGGCGACTTCTCCGTACAAGCGGCAATGCAACGTGCGGCAGCTAATGTTGGCTTAGAGCCAGAAAACCTAGCTGTTATTTCTGGAATTGGCTGTTCAGGACGTATTTCAGGTTATATTAATTCATATGGCTTCCATGGGATTCATGGCCGTTCACTTCCGATTGCACAAGGTGTGAAAATGGCAAATCGTGACTTAACTGTTATCGCTTCTGGTGGAGACGGAGACGGTTATGCGATTGGAATGGGGCATACGATTCATGCCATTCGCCGTAATGTCGATATTACTTATATCGTAATGGATAACCAAATTTATGGTTTAACAAAAGGTCAAACTTCTCCTCGTTCAGCAACGGGTTTTAAAACAAAATCAACGCCAATGGGGTCAATTGAGCAATCAATTTCTCCGATGGAAATGGCTTTGACTGTTGGAGCAACATTTGTAGCGCAAAGTTTCTCTACAGACCTAAAAGATTTAACAGCATTAATCGAAGCAGGAATTAAACACAAAGGATTTTCTTTAATCAATGTATTCAGTCCATGTGTTACTTATAATAAGGTAAACACATATGATTGGTTTAAAGAAAACCTAACAAAACTTAGTGATGTCGAAGGTTATGACCCTTCAAATCGCGAAGAGGCCATGCAGACATTAATGAAGCATAATGGTCTTGTAACAGGACTTATTTATCAAAACACTGAGCGTAAGTCTTATCAAGAATTGGTCACTGGCTACTCAGAAACACCTTTATCAAAAGCAGACCTTAACTTGGATCAAAATTATTTTGATAAATTAGTTTCAGAATTTATATAAGGATAAATAGAAAATCCCGGGGCTTCTGCCTACGGGATTTTCTATTGTTTTCAAGTCCGTTAACCTTTATACTATAATAATGTGTGGACTATGTCTGGAGTTCCTTACAAATTTGCACAGATGATAACTTTAAAGATATTAAATAGCTGAAATTTTAAAAAAGGAAGAAAGGGGCATTTAAACAAATGAATGAAAAACAACGTTTAGAAGGTACGCAAGTCGAGTCTGTTAATTCTTCGGACAAAAAATCCGCCAAGGATTACAGCAAGTACTTTGAACAAGTAATTACTGCACCATCTTTGAAAGATGCTAAAAAACGTGGAAAAGAAGAAGTAAAGTACCATAATGACTTTGCGATTCCAGAGAAATTCCGTGGAATGGGCGAGGGTCGAAAGTTTTACATCCGTACCTATGGGTGTCAAATGAATGAGCATGATACGGAAGTTATGGCAGGAATATTTTTAGCATTAGGCTATGAACCCACTGACAGCACTGAAGATGCAAATGTCATTTTATTAAATACATGTGCAATTAGGGAAAATGCTGAAAATAAAGTGTTTGGTGAACTAGGTCATTTAAAGTCATTAAAATTAGAAAAGCCTGACTTGCTTTTAGGTGTTTGTGGATGTATGTCACAAGAAGAATCTGTTGTTAACAAAATTCTAAAAACCTATCACCAGGTTGATATGATTTTTGGTACCCATAATATTCACCGTTTACCACATATCTTGAATGAGGCATATATGTCAAAAGAGATGGTTGTTGAAGTATGGTCTAAAGAAGGGGATGTCATTGAAAACCTTCCAAAAGTCCGCCGAGGAAATATTAAAGCTTGGGTTAACATCATGTATGGCTGTGATAAATTCTGTACGTACTGTATCGTACCATTCACCCGTGGGAAAGAAAGAAGCCGCAGGCCAGAAGAAATTATTCAGGAAGTGCGACATCTTGCTGCACAGGGTTACCAAGAGGTTACCTTGCTTGGTCAAAATGTAAATGCCTATGGAAAAGATTTAGAAGATGGTTCCTATGGTCTTGGTGAACTGATGGATGAATTACGAAAAATTGATATTCCGAGAATTCGCTTCACAACAAGCCATCCACGTGACTTTGATGATCGTTTAATTAATGTGCTTGCTAAAGGCGGCAACTTAATGGACCATATCCATTTACCAGTCCAATCAGGTTCTACTGATGTATTAAAAATTATGGCACGTAAGTATACAAGAGAACAATATTTAGAACTAGTAAGAAAAATTAAAGCGGCCATTCCCAATGTTGCGTTAACCACTGATATTATTGTAGGTTATCCGAATGAAACGGATGAGCAGTTTGAAGAAACAATGTCACTCTACCGTGAAGTCGGTTATGAATTAGCATATACCTTTATTTATTCTCCACGTGAAGGTACTCCAGCAGCAAAAATGGAGGATAACGTTCCGATGGAAGTGAAGAAAGCACGCTTACAGCGCTTAAATGCCCTTGTGAATGAGCTTTCCTTAGAAGCGATGAAGAAACATGAAGGCCAAATCGTCGATGTCCTTGTTGAAGGGGAAAGTAAGAACAATCCTGATGTCCTAGCAGGATATACTTCTAGGAATAAGCTTGTTAACTTTGTTGCTCCAAAATCAGCGATTGGAAAAATTGTAAAGGTTAAAATAACAGAAGCAAAAACATGGTCATTAAACGGAGAAATGGTAGAGAAATTCGAACCAGCAGAGGTGAAGTAAAGTGGCGAAATATACAAAAGATGATATCGTTGCACGTGCAACAGACTTAGCTCGAATGATTGCAGAAACAGAAGAGGTTGACTTCTTTAAGCGAGCAGAAGCACAGTTGAATGAAAACAAGAAAGTTCACACTTTAATTTCGGATATTAAAGGATTACAAAAACAAGCTGTAAATCTTCAGCATTATGGTAAACCTGAAGCCTTAAAAAAGGTTGAAGATAAAATTGCTTCGATTGAGCAAGAATTAGATGAAATTCCTGTTGTACAGGAGTTCAAACAATCACAATTAGATGTAAACGAATTGCTTCAAATTATTGCATCAACCATTTCAAATACGGTTACCGATGAAATCATCATTTCTACGGGCGGCGATGTATTATTAGGAGAAACCGGTTCAAGCATGCAAAATGGCGGCGGATCTTGTGAAGGCCACGACGATTGCGATCACGAACATTAAGACTACAGCCAGGCTTACTAGAGCCTGGCTTTATTTTTTCCTTACATTTATTTTCCCCACTGACCAGAATCTTATTACTCTTCATTTTTAAGTACATGCATACAAGGCACACACCTATAACTCCCGCATAAAATGAACTATGACTAAACTTTTATCCAGTACTCAACAAAATAAATTTCACACTAGTCTTATATCTTGCATACGATGAAATGAAAATGAATGAGGAGGGTTCGCGCGAAATGGGAGAATATAGAGAGATAATTACCAAGGCCGTAGTAGCGAAAGGACGTAAATTCACCCAGTCCAATCATACGATTAGCCCGGCGCACAGTCCAACAAGTATACTTGGCTGTTGGATCATCAACCATAAATACAATGCGAAAAAGGTTGGCAAGACTGTAGAGATACATGGCTCTTACGACATCAATGTTTGGTATTCGTTTAATGACAATACCAAAACAGAAGTTGTCACAGAACGTGTCCAATATACAGATGTCATTAAGTTAAAGTATCGCGACCATGATTGCCTCGATGACAATGAAATTTGTGCTCGAGTGCTGCAACAGCCAAATTGTGTTGAAGCGGTCATTTCCCCGAATGGCAATCGTATCATCGTCCATGTTGAAAGAGAGTTCCTCGTAGAGGTGATAGGCGAGACAAAGGTTTGTGTTCTTGTCAGCTCAGATGGATGCAAGGACTGCGACGATGATTGGGGTATGGATGTAGACGACGAAGAATTCGAAGAGTTAAATCCAGATTTCTTAGTCGGTTCAGAAGAAGAATAAAAGTAACTAGGAGGTTTTTACTTCCTAGTTTTTTTCTTTTCGGGGGAATTATTAAAGGCTAAATTAGCAAGCTAAGACAAGGAGGTGTTAGAATGGACCCTAGACAGCCAGGAAATAAAAATATGCCTGATTTTAACCAATTAAATGACCGAATAATCGCTGAAAGTTCACCCTCACCAATGCTAGTGATTAAAACCAATCTCGATCCACAAGATGCTACGGAATGTAATCCGTATTATAATGATACTGTAGTAAAAAACCCTAAAAAAGTTAAGGATTATTTTGAGCAATAAGAAAGCCAGGATTTTAACCCTGGCTTTCTATCCATTCTGGTTTTAATAACGACAGGACGTAGGTATCATGAAAATGCTCATTTTGATTAATATAGCCGCGCAGTATTCCTTCATTTGTGAAACCAATCTTCGTTAATAAGTTGATCGATGCTTTATTTTCTGGGTAGACAACGGCACCAATACGATATAAATCTAATTGTTGAAAGCTAAAACGGATTACTTCATTTATTGCCTCGGAGCTTAGTCCTCTTCTCCAAAAATTTGGATGGAGTTCATAACCAATCTCTGCACGCTTATTTTTTAAATGTAAACCATTAAGACCCACCGTACCGATGAAACGCTGATTTTCTTTTAATTTAATACCCCAACGAATCCCGCGCTTATCAACAAAATTCTTATGAAACATGTCAATTAATCTTGATGCTTCAACGGGAAGAGTAAAACGATTAGTCCCATAAAACCTTGTTACTTCTTCTAAGGATAAAATATCGTATATGTAGTCAACATGCTGATGGGTTATTTCAATTAATTTAAGTCTTTTGGTTTCTAAAATGGGAAAAGTCATAGCAAATCCTTTCTATTAGCTCTTAGTGCTTCGAATTTCCATATGAATTCTAAATCTTTATACTAATTATTAGTGTATAATGGCATAAAAGAAATTTCCATTATATTTTGGTTTAGAAGGTGTACAATTTTGCAAAAAGCAGAGTATATAAATTTAATAGAAACAGAGCTATTCCCAAAAATACAATTAACGACAAACAGTCCGTTTGATCCAATTATCGTTGAAAATCAGTCACAGATCTGGAGAACCATCGGGAGTGGTAATTATGCTGGGGTATTTTCGCTTGATGCAAAGCCAGAATGGGTTGTAAAAGTATATGGGCGAAATCCAGAGGAACTTAAGAAGGAAATTGAAGTGTATAAAAGATTAGGAAATCATAAAAGTTATTCTACACTGTATGATTATGGGGAAAATTATTTAATCTTAAAAAAGCTTGAAGGTATCACTTTGTTTGATGCGCTGGTTAAGGGAATTCCAATTCCCGAATCAGTTATAAAAGATATTGATTCCGGTTTAGATTATGCAAGGTCTGTTGGATTAAATCCCTATGATGTCCATGGGAAAAATGTCGTCATGTTTGAGGGCAGAGGATACATTGTTGATATATCCGATTTTTATAAAAAAGGATTTTGTAGGAAATGGAAAGATTTAAAAAAAGCTTATTATAAGATTTATTTACCATATATATATAAATATCATCCACCAATCCCTTTTTTAATGGTTGATTCAATGCGGAAAGGATATCGGATGTATCGTCGTTTGAAAAAGAAAGCTAAAAAATAATAATATTTAGCGAGGTGTAATTATGGATGACCGTCAGTTTCGAAACGCAATGGGGAAATTTGCAACTGGAGTAACAGTAGTCGCAACAGAAGTTGCGGGAAATGTACATGGAATGACTGCGAATGCCTTTATGTCTGTTTCGCTTAATCCAAAACTTGTTGTCATTTCGATTGCTGAAAAAGCACAAATGCTTGAAAAAATAAAACAAAGCAAAAAGTTCTCGGTCAATATACTTGCTGCCAAACAGCAAGAATTATCAATGATATTTGCGGGGCAGTTAAAAAATCAACAAGAAGTAGCATTTGAGCGTCTTGAAGGAATACCTGTTTTACCAGGAGCTGTGGCTCAAATTACGTGTGAAGTATCGGCTGAGCATGTGGAAGGAGACCATACCCTTTTTATAGGCCGGGTAACTAGTATTAACCTGGAGGATTCGGACCCGCTAATTTATTTTAGTGGAAAATATCGATCGCTTGCAGATGAGTAGATAATGAATTAAGCAGTTTCGTAGGTTTTTTACTATATTTTGAAAGAACTATAAAAAATAGATTCAATACCCTTCGAATTACTGTGAAATTTTACTTAATTAGGGACAATTAAGAAATGCGCTGATATCTTCAGGGCATTTTTTGTGTGTTTTCGTGAAATAATGAAGTTTAGTCTAAAAATAAAAAATATTTAGAATATATTGACAAGTAAATATCGCCTATGTAGAATTACAGTTAGTAAAGAAAAGCGCTTTTTTTACCGATTTTTACAATCTATAGATTGAAAAATGTTCCGTTAAAATTTTAGTTATATGATTCTAAAATTTTAATGCTGTTGTTTTTGCTGGCCAACAAAAGCGACAGTTTCTCGCTCGATAATCCAATTTATGAAAGCGGATTCATTTTTTTCTTGGGTGACAGTTTATGAAATATAAGGGAGGTTTATCAATGGTAGTAAAGACAATCAGCAGAAATTTTCTAAAGTTTTTGGTTGTTATTCTTGCATTCCAAGATGTAGCTGCAGGGGTAGCAGGATCAATAATGGCAGACATTATTAAGGCATTTCCACAATATGACCCCACGATTGTTATGTTGGTTGCTACCTTTCCAGGATTAATTCAAATCGTTCCTGCGCTCTTTTATGGTAAACTTTCCAAAACATTCAAGAAAAGAACACTATTATTTGTTGGCTTAAGTCTATTCGTCATTGGAGGAGTCCTCCCAACGTTTATCGATAATTTGGGATTGATTATTGTAATGAGAGGGATATTAGGACTTGGTGTTGGGATTACAATGCCGCTGTCGGTCGATGTCATTACAGATTTCTTTGACGGAAGGGAAAGAGATTTCTTAATCGGATTTGGTACCTCTACAATTGCTTGTATAGGAGCAATCTTCTTCCAATTAGTTGGTGGAATATTAGCGGATGCCTATGGTTGGCATTATGGTTTCTTAACGTATTTATTCCCAATCTGGATCCTTGCAATCACAATACTTTACCTTCCTGAACCTGAAAAGAAACAATTTGCCCATGCTGCTGGGTCTCAATCCAGTCAAAAGGTTAAATTACCAAAAGCAATCTATTGGGTAAGTCTTGGACAGATCTTTTATTCTGCACTAATTTTTGGCTATGTGACAAATATTTCTGTTGTAATCCAAGCAGATAAATTAGGAAATGCAACAGAAGCAGGTATGGCTATATCGATTTTTACTTTTGGCACTCTCATAGCAGGGTTTCTATTTGGAAAGATTAAACACGTGCTTCCAACCATGTATTTACCACTTGCGGTTTTAATAACAGGGGTTGGGATGGCCATCTGTTACTTCTCTCCTACACTAACTATGATCTTTATTGGAAGTGTAATTGGTGGTTTTGCAATGGGAATTGGACTTCCAGGGGTATTTACAAGGGTTTCAGAACTAACTCCTGTTGGTGCTTCTTCTAATGTCGGATTAGTAGTTGCTGGCCAAGGGATAGGTGGAATCTTGGGGCCATTTGGATTCCAAATGATTCAGACTCTATTTAACCAAGATATTGGTAGATTCCCATTGGCGGTTAGTGCGATTGGATTAGTTGTATTATCTTTAATTTGGGCAATTTCGGTAAAGAAACCGAATCGAGACCTGGGGGTTACTATAAGTCAATAAAATAATAACTGGAGCTAAAATGATGAGTGGAAACTTCGTCATTTTAGCTTTTTGAGTTACATAAACAAATTAACAATATAGTAATTTTAAGAAATAAAAAAATATTTAGAATTTATTGACAAAGTGAAATAAACATAGGTAAAATTATAGTTAGTTAATGAAAGCGCTTTTAATGCTAATATTACTACTATTTTAGTAGTGTTAATGGAGAACTAAAATTTTACAGATGAGAGGATTATGTTTAAAAATTATTTTTCAAAGTGAGGGTACGGATATGACAGCTCTTGAAACAAAGAAGGTTCAAACAGGAAACTATCAATCATTTATCCATGAAGGTGGTAAGAACTCTTCCGAAACCATTATTTTTCTTCATGGGAGCGGACCAGGGGTAAGTGCTAAATCAAACTGGCAGCACATATTACCACATTTCAATGAGAATTTTCATGTGGTGGCACCAGATATTTTCGGTTTTGGAAATACAGACCACCCTGAGTCATACCCCAAAAATGGGGGAGAGTGGATGAATGAGAGAATTAAGCAGGTTTTGGCCCTGATGGATGAAATAGGGGTAGAAAAAGCTCACTTAGTCGGAAACTCTCTTGGTGGTGTCATTGCCCTACATTTACTAATGTACGCTCCTGAACGTTTTGATCGTGTTGTATTGATGGGAGCAGGCGGCGGTTTAACAGAACCTACCCCTGAACTTGCTAAATTGGCAAACTTTCATAAAGATCCAAATCCAGTTGCCTTTAAAAATTTATTAAGTTGGTTTTTATATGATAAAAGCATCCTAGAAGATGAGTTAGAAAAGATTGTAGCAGAACGATTAGAATTATTCTTAAAGCCGGAAGTTCGCAAATCTTACGAAGAAAATTTTTCGAAATCACATTTATCTGATATGCTCGTCCCGCCTTCCGCTCTAAAACAGATGGACCATCAAATATTACTTATTCACGGACATGCGGACCGGTTTGTACCACTCCAAAGCAGCCTATACGTAATGGACTATTTGCCAAATGCACAGCTGCATGTCTTTAAGCGCTGCGGACATTGGGCGCAAGTGGAGCAGAAAGAAAGATTTATCAAACTCACATCCGATTTTTTCAATGGGGAACTGTAGATATTTAGGAAACTGAACAAAAGAACAGACCGTTGATTCCTAATATTTTAGTAGATAGAATGAGGATAGAATCATTCTTTCAGAAAATGTGAAACAGCCATTGATGAGAGAACTACTAAAAATTAGAGGGGTAAATGTATATGAAAATAGACAAGGCATATCGCTATATAAAAAGACAAATTATTGAGGGGACCTGGGAACCCGAAACAGTCATTAATGTAAATGAAATATCTGAAAAATTAGCTATAAGTCGGACTCCTATTCACAAGGCATTATCCAAACTGGAACAAGAAGGATTCGTGTCAATTATTCCCCAAGTTGGGGTATTTGTAAAAAGACCCGATCCATATGAGGTGTTGGAACGTTTATTGGTCTGTGCCAATCTCGATGCATTAATGACTGAACAGGCGGCATTAAATTTGAAGGAAGAAGACTTTATTTTTCTGAAAAATACCCTAGAGAAGATGGACAATTTGGATTTGTCTCCAGATGACTATTCCAAGCTCAATATTGATTTTCATAGAACGATCTATGAAGCTTCTAAATTAACCTATACGTTTAATTTAGCAACCCAGCTTTGGGATTACCTGAACTTTGTAGGAAATCCTGATGATTTATTTACTAAGGACCGAAGAAAACAATCACAATCAGAGCACTGGATGATTTATTTTTATCTGAAAGAAAAGGACAGTAGGATGGCCAAAGGACTAATGGAAAAACATATGCGTCGTGTGGCAAAGCTGGTAGGAGAGGAATATCAGGATATTGATTTAAATCAGCGTGTGTTTAACTAAATTTGTGCGTTTTATGGAAAGTGAAACTACCATTATGGTTGCGGGGGGTACTAAAATGGAACAAAGCGTTTTGGACACAAAAAAAGAATTGGTGGAAAAAGCCCGGTCTCTGATTCCTAAATTACGTGAATTTGGGGAAGAAATTGAAAAGACTAGTTCATTACCCAAAGCCATTATTGATGATTTGCAAAATGAAGGGACGTTAAAAGTCTTACGTCCACATCTTTTTGGCGGTTATCAAACAAATATGCGGACATATACAGAGGTTGTTACTGAAATATCCCGTGGAAACGGTTCGGCAGGCTGGTTTGTTGCACTTAGTAATATTAGGGATTATATGATTTCTTATACGTTTGGAGAAAAAGCTTTAAGTGAAATTTACAAATCAGGGGAAGACGTCGTATTAGCTGGGAACTTTAAACCAATCAAATGTGAAATCAAAAAGATAGATGGCGGCTATTTTATCGAAGAAGCGCAGTGGCCTTTTGTTTCAGGTAGTCCACATGCTGATTGGTGTTACTTCGGGTTTCCAATCTTTGATGAAAACGGCGGTGTAGAAATGGCCATTATGGTTATTCCACGCGACGAATTAGAAGTTCTTGACGACTGGTATGTAATGGGCTTAAAGGGATCAGGCAGTAACAGTTGTAAAATTAAAAATGTGTTTGTACCGGATCACCGTGTGTCACTAGATCGCTTGGCCAGTAAAGGGCATTATCTGATAGAGCCTCTTAAAGAGGTTGCATTGTACAGGTCTTCCTTTGTTCCTTCTCTTACTTTATCCATCGTCGCACCTGCACTTGGACTAGCAAAAGCCGCAATGGATTTATATATGGAAAGGCTTCCAAAAGCAGGTATAGGTAATACATTCTATAACAAGCAAGCCGAAGCAGCAATTACTCATCACCAGGTTGCACAAGCGCAGCTAAAAATTGATTCAGCAGAGATGCATCTTTATCGTGCGGTTGACAAAATTGATGCATATGCTGATCAGGGTCTAGTAATGGATAAAAATGAAATCGTTAAGGTAAAAGCGGACTTTGGTTATGTAAATCAATTATGTAAAGAAGCAATTGATCTTCTTGTTGCTGGAGTCGGTTCTATGTTTACCTATGAAACAAACCCTCTCCAAAGAGTCTATCGTGATTTTCTAACGATGCATTTACACGGCTTCATCACTCCAACAAGTTTAATTGAAACCTATGGAAGAGTTTTGTGTGGACAAGAGCCAAATACTTATTTTGTTTAAACTCGAACCTATTATGCTAGGAAAAAGGTAAATGTGCAGGTTTTATTATCTGATAATTTATAATAGTAATTTTAAACTGAATTTTATAAAAAATAGGAGGCGTAATAAAAATGAGTTTACCTGAAATCGCAAAATTAGGGCACGTGGCGTTAGTTTCATCAGATCTTGACAAATCACTTTGGTTCTTTAAAGAACTAATTGGTCTTGAAGAAACAGAAGTGGTTAACGGAACTCATTATTTACGAGCATGGGGTGATTTTGAACATCATACACTTTCAATTACTGCTGGCGATAAGTCCTACGTCGATCACATAGCCTGGCGAACAAAACGTCCAGAGGATGTTGAAGGATTTGCCCAACTTCTAAAAGAAGCAGGGACAGAGGTGAATTGGATTGATGCGGGTGTAGAAGCAGGTCAAGGAAGAGCGATTCGCTTTCAATTACCAAGTGAACATCGCTTTGAAATTTACTATGACATGGAAAAAACCTTAGCGGAGCCGTCCAAACGATCAGTTCTAAAGAATCAGACTTATAAATCATGGGCACGTGGTGTGTCGCCAAGAAGAATTGATCACGTCAATATTCTTACATCTTTGAAGGCAAATGTCATTTCTGATTATTTAGAGGAAAAATTAGGATTTAAAATGCGTGAGTGCGTAAAAGCTCCAGATGAATCCTTAATCGGGGCATGGTTGAGTGTCACACCATTGGTTCATGATATTGCGGTTAGCCATGATCCATTTTCGCCATCAACCCATCAAATACACCACATTGCATACTGGCTTGATAATGCACAAGACCTCCTTAGGGCTGCTGATATCTTAGCTGAACAAGGCATTAAGTTTAAGGGTCCAGGTAAACATGGTATCTCACAAGCTATGTACCTATATGTTGTCGACCCAGGCAGTGGGATCCGAGTGGAGTTGTTTACAAATGGGTATTTAATTTTTGAACCGGATTGGGAACCAATCGTATGGACTTTAGATGAAATGGATGTTGGCTTCACCTTCTGGGGTGACCAAACGGATACACTTCCTGAAAACAATCCGACTATCGAAGCATAAAAAATTAATTGAATGATAATTCACACAATCTAGGAAAGCGAAAGGGGTCATTATAATGGATGATCGATTATTCCGGACCGCAATGGGGAAATTTGCAACTGGTGTTACCGTGATTGCAACAGACGTGGAGGGAGATGTTCATGGAATGACGGCAAATGCCTTTATGTCTGTGTCACTTAGTCCGAAGTTGGTTGTCATCTCAATTGGTGAAAAAGCCAAAATACTAGAGAAAATAAAACTAAGCCAAGCATTTTCAGTCAATATTTTAGCAGCAGATCAGCAAGAACTTTCAATGATTTTTGCTGGACAGGTAAAAGAGCCGCGTGAAGTCAGTTTTGATCGTCTTGATGGTAAACCAGTACTGGCTGGCGCCGTAGCCCAAATTGCCTGTGAAGTATTTGCAGAACATGTTGAAGGGGATCATACACTATTTATTGGAAAGGTAACTGATATTAAGCTTGAGGATGCTGAACCACTGCTATTTTACAGCGGTCGTTACCGTACTTTATTAGAAGATACACCTGTTCCATCCAACTAAAAATCACTTGTATAAATGAAGAATTAAGACTCCTTGTATTTAGTTATGTGAGGAGTCTTTCTTTTAACCTCTATTTAGAGAGGGGGAAGTAAAATTGGCTAACTTTGCAAAAGCATATAAACCTAACAACACAGAAGATGGGAATAAAAAAATTGTCTCAACCTCAGCAGCTTTTGGTTTCCTGAGGAAAGGGTTAATCGAGAATCTTGGTACTAAAAGGGCAAAAGGGTTTCTGCTTCGTTACGGTTGGAATTTAGGTGTTAGTGATGCTGAAGAAGCAATGAAAACTAGCACCTCCATCAATGACCTTCTTAATCAAGCATCGATTCTACATTTAAGTACAGGACATATTAGAGAAATTCAGTCCGAGAGAATTATCGAAATGAGTGATTCAGAAACAATAAAATCAATCCTTGGCAAGGGAAAATGGATAGATTCATTTGAAGCAATTGAGCATTTAAGGCATCATGGCAAATCAGATATTCCGGTATGTCATACATTGACAGGTTATGCAAGCGGATATATGTCAACTGTTTGCAGGAAAAGTGTCATTGTTAAGGAGCTCAGCTGTATTGCCAAGGGGGATGCTGAATGTTGTTTTGAGGCAAGGATGCAAGAGGATTGGGGAACTGAAATTCAAGAGGAGCTTAAGTTTTACCATGAATCTAATATCATAGAAGAACTTGAGTATACGTACGAGCAATTGTTAGAGCAGCGGAATTATATCGATACGGTGTCAAAATTTCATAAAAAATTAACAGAAAGCGTTTCGAATGGCAGCAATCTACAGGATATTGCTGATAGCTCATATAAACTATTGCGAATACCAATTTCGATTGAAGATTTGAGCTTCCAAAAAATAGTATACGCAGGGATGAACGAAGAGGAATATATTCGTCTCAACAAAAACCTAAAAGAAAATTTAATCAGGAAAAATAGAAATAACCATAACTTGCTACCTCTATTTAATGAGACGACGAGAATAAAGACTGATAATCAGGAACGGTTGATTACGCCAATTGTTGTGCAAAAAAAGGTAATTGGTTATTGCACATTTCTTTATTTAAAGGATGCAGTGAAGAGGGCTGAAAACGATATTATGTTTATTGAGAGGGTTGCAAATGCTTCCTCCTTGTATCTTTTGAACGAAAAAACGAGTTTTGAAGCACTTGAAAAAATGAAGGGTTATTTCTTAGAACAAATATTAAAGGGCCAGTATTCCACCAGCGACGAAGTCATAAAGCGTGGACGGCATATGGGCTTTAATCTCGAGAAACCATTTTATATCGCAGCCATTGATTATAAAGAAAAGGGAAAGACCACACAAAAAAGCTTTGATCACTATGACCAAAAGTTAGAGACAATTGCCAAGTATCTTGATATTCAGGGATATAAAGCGTTAATTGGTCAATATGAGGGTCAGATTATTATGCTGATACCTGAAAATGCAAAGATTTTTCCTACAATGGAAAAAATCCATAGACATTTAGAAACGACCTACCCTTACTGCCAATTTAAATGTGGAATTAGTGATAAGTCAGAGAAAATTGAGAGTGTATTGGATTATTTGGAAGAGTCATTAATCGCATTAAGGATGTCTACGGATAAGAAAATAAATGGGTTTAAAGATTTAGGGATTGTTGGTGTCTTGATAAATTCAAAAAATGTGAGCGGGATTAAGAAAATCGCAAAACAAGAGTTAGATCCGTTATATAAATTAAGTAATGGAAAACAAAAGGAGTTGCTGAAAACGCTCTATGTGTTTTTATCAAATGGCGGAAAACTCCAGCAAACCATGGATGATCTTTCTTTGTCCATGAGTGGACTCATGTATCGAATCAATAAGATTGAAACACTTATAAATAAAGACTTGCGGGATTCCACCCAAAGCTATCAGCTCCTGCTGATACTGGATTCATTAATAGCATTAGGAGAGTTAGAAATATAATCTATCTTCGAGAGCAGTCCTAGCGGATTGCTCTTTTTTATGGAAAATAAACAAAAGTAACTTTCAAATCCGTGTGAAAAGTGAAGGTACCAAGAAAAAAACCAATAAAAATCAACTAAAAATACAAGGAAGTCAGATGTTTTTTTCTCTAGATTTAAAATATAGAATTTTCTAAAATTTAACTATATTAAGAAACAGAAAAATGTAAAGGTTTTCATTTAAGCTGAAAGTTTTACTTTAGGAGGAGGAACATAAATTGGCAACAATAACACAGCAAATTATTAAAACAGATAACTTTGAAACGTTTGTAAATCGTTCTGGTAAGGGAAATTCCGAAACAATTTTGTTTCTACATGGATCTGGGCCAGGTGTGTTCGCTTGGGCCAACTGGCGGTACGCTTTGGATTCATGCGGTGAAAAGTTTGACTGTATTGCTCCTGACCTGCTCGGCTTCGGACAAAGTGGCCATCCTGACACACTTCCCAAGAATAGACAGGGATGGATGGATCTTTGGGTAGGACAATTGATTGAACTACTAGATGTCTTAGGAATTCAAAAGGCTCACGTTGTTGGAAACTCGTTAGGCTGTTCGATTGCATTGGAATTGTTACTAGAATATCCTGAACGATTTGACCGTGTTGTCTTAATGGGACCAGGAGGGACACCAAATACAAAGATAAGTCTAGAACTCGGTCGTGCGAAAGGCTTTTACGACAATCCTTCTGAAAAGAAAATGCGTCAAATTATGGGCTGGTTTGTCTATGATGTGGAAAAACTGGCACCTGAAATCGACTCACTTGCCGAAACAAGATATGAGACAGCGATGCGGCCTGAAATTCATCGATCCAATGAATCTATTTTTGCATCTGTTGCGGTACCAGTGCCTGTCACTGCTCTTAGACGAATTAATAATCCTATTTTACTTGTGCATGGACGTGATGACATGGTTTGCTCAGTTGAGTCTAGCTATTATCTACTATCACATCTCCCAAATGTCCAATTACATGTATACGGTCAATGCGGTCACTGGACACAAATTGAGAATAAAGAAAGCTTTAATCAATTAATTCAAAACTATTTTAAAGGGTCGATCTAATAAAGGGGGGCAAGAAGATGACTTTACCGGAGATTGCAAAATTAGGACATGTGGCGCTCGTTACACCCAATTTGGAAAAATCACTTTGGTTTTTCCGTGATGTAATCGGTTTAGAAGTGACCGAAGAAAAGAATGGAACCTATTACTTACGGGCATGGGGAGATTTTGAACATCACTCCCTGTCCATAACTGCAGGTGAGAAAGGATACATCGATCATATCGGCTGGCGAACGAAACACCCAGAAGATGTGGAGGGTTTTGCCCAATTGCTTGAAAAGGCTGGAACAGCCGTAAATTGGATTGAAGCAGGCGAAGAGGCAGGCCAGGGTAGAGCGATTCGTTTTAAGCTGCCAAGTCAGCATTCGTTCGAAATCTACTATGATGTTGAAAAACCTAAAGCAGATGAAAAAAGACGTTCGGTATTGAAAAATCAAACGTACAAAGCATGGGCTCGTGGCTGCTCTCCAAGAAGGTTTGATCACGTAAATATTGCTACTTCCATGGATGTCGGTGAAATTCTCAATTACTTGAGCAGCCAATTAGGGTTTAAGCTTCGTGAATATGTAAAATACCATGAAAAAAATATAGTTGCTGGCTGGATGAGCGTGACACCCTTAGTTCATGATATCGCTGTGATTTCAAGACCGCAAGCTGAAACACCGAACCAACTTCATCACATATCATATTGGCACGACAATGCCCAGGATATCCTAAGGGCGGCTGATATTCTTGCCGAAGAAGGCATTAAATTCATAGGACCTGGTAAACATGGTGTTTCGCAGGCATTTTATCTTTATGTGTGTGATCCGGGCAGCGGCTGCCGGGTAGAATTATTTAGCGGTTCTTACTTAATTTTTGAACCAGACTGGGAACCGGTTGAGTGGACTGAGGAGGATCATTCGATTGCCAACACCTACTGGGGAGAAACTGTAAGTGATAAGGAATTGAATAAACCAACTATCGAAGCGTGATCTTAAAAGCTGACTCAGGAAGATCGTTTGAGTCAGCTTTTTTGAAGGAGAGGGACTCTAGTGACGGAAAGCAGAATCTATGAAACTGATATTGTTGTAATTGGGGCAGGAAATGCTGCGATGTGCGCCGCTATTGCAGCGCGGGAAAATGGGGCCAGGGTCCTTGTCCTTGAAAAGGCACCAGAAGCAGAAAAGGGTGGAAATAGCACGTTTACCCACGGGTCGATTCGCTTTGCCTATAACGGTGTAGAAGATCTTAAACAAATCATGCCTGATCTTACATCTGAAGATATCGGAGTTACAGATTTTGGGAGCTATCCCGAGGAAGTGTTTTTTGATGATATGTGCCGGATTACAGATTATCGAACCGACCCTGAGCTTGCTTCCCTCTTAACAAGTAAAAGCTTTGAGACGATGAAATGGATGCAATCACATAAAGTAAGATGGGTACCTATATACGGCCGTCAAGCCTTTAAGGTGGATGGCATCTTTAAATTTTGGGGCGGAATGATTGTAGAATCTGTCGGTGGCGGGACTGGTTTAGTCGAGGCCCTGCATGAAGAGGCAAAACAGCTCGGTGTTCAAGTTTTATTTAATGCAATGGCAACCAAACTTATTCACGATGATGAAGGCGTCCATGGAGTTATTTTTAAAGATAATGGAAAAACAACAGAAGTCCGTGCAAAAGCAGTAATCTTAGCATCTGGAGGCTTTCATGCAAATCCAGAAATGAGGACCCGCTATTTAGGACCCAAATGGGATTTAGCAAAAGCCAGAGGCAGCCGCTTTAATACGGGCGAAGGAATTCAGATGGCTCTAGATATTGGTGCTCTTTCCGCTGGAAACTGGTCTGGTTGTCATTCCGTTGGAGGAGATCGCTATTTACCGGAATTTACGGAAGGTTTCCAAAAACTCAGCTATCCTTTTGGAATTTTAGTCAATGCTGAGGGTAAGCGATTTGTTGATGAAGGAGCTGACTTTCGCAATTATACCTATGCTAAGTATGGAAAATTGATACTTGAGCAGCCAGGGCAATTTGCATGGCAGATTTTCGATGCTAAAGTTGCCGGGCTTTTACGTGATGAATATCGGGGTAGAAAGGTAACGAAAATAAAGGCCAATACAATAGAAGAATTGGCGGAAAAGCTTGATGGAGTAGATCGAGACGGGTTTTTACAGACGGTAAAAGACTACAATGAAGCTGTGCGAAAAGATATTCCATTCAATCCAAATATAAAGGATGGTCGATGTACGGACGGGATTGAAGTGCGGAAATCCAATTGGGCCAATTCATTGGATGAAGGTCCATTTGAAGCATATGCCGTCACATGCGGAATCACCTTTACCTTTGGCGGTTTAAAAATAAACACGAATACGGAAGTTCAAGATGTCTTATCCCAATCCATTTCAGGATTATATGCAGCTGGAGAGCTTGTTGGCGGGTTATTCTACTTTAACTATCCAGGCGGAGCCGGCTTAATGGCAGGCTCGGTTTTCGGGAAGATTGCAGGTGAAAATGCTTCGCGATACATTCATGAGGTTAAAGAAAAAGAGAAGATGGTTTGAAGCCAGAAGGTTGATAAATGAAAAAGGGGTGCAATATATGGAAAGTAATGTATTGGATGAAAACAAGACCGAATTGAATCTGTTACTAAAAGGAGCAGAAAAGGTTGGGAAAATTGCAGAATCGGAAGCAATAGAAGCAGATAAAAACAAAACGGTTTCAAAAAATGTCATTGATGCGATAAAAGAGGCCCGATTATCTAAGTTGTTACTGCCCAAAAAATATGGCGAGCCACAAGTAAATTTAAGGGAGTATTCTAAGATTATCCGTATGGTTGGAAAATATAATATTTCCGCTGCTTGGCTAACATTTCTTTATTCCATTCATAATAGTTTAGTAGCTTTTATGACCAAAGAGGGGGCAGAAGAAGTTATCAATCAGGGGGGATTAATAGCGGATATTTTTGCTCCCATAGGAAAGGTAGAAAAAGATGGGGACGGTTATCGGATAACCGGTAAGTATAGCTTTGTAAGCGGTATCTTATATAGTGATTGGGTGGCTCTTGCAGTGAAAATGAAGTTGGACGACAGCGAGGAGACAGAACTATGCATGTTGACATTACCTACCTCTGATGTCCAAATAATTGAAAATTGGGATACGTTAGGACTTAGGGGTACTGGAAGTAACGAGGTAATTGTCGATAATGCCTATGTTCCAAAGCACCATCTAATACGGCTTACTGTTGCAGACCGTACAGGCAGACCAACAGAAGGATATGATAAAGACTATCCTCTTTATGATGTTCCATTTTTCTCATCTTTTTGTGTTGGATTTCCTATGGTAGCACTAGGTGGTGCGGAACGTTTACTGGAAGAATTTAAGAACCGAACGGAAAAGCGGGTTCGTTTAGGAGGAAAATCCGCAAAGGATTCTCGGCATCAGGGAGTACTTGCTGAATTAACAATTAAATATTACGAAGCAGAAGGACTATTGGAAAAATATATTTCTTTATTAGAAAACTATGAAATGGGTAAAGAAGATAAACGTGGTGAATTTGCCGCGATAAGGGCAAAAATCACGAAGAACGTAGCGGACATTGCTGTGAAAATTTTATTGACACTTGGCGGATTTTCCGTGTTTAAAGGAGATCCAATTGAAATGTTTGTACGCGATATTCTGGTAGTGTGCACACACCGATCCAATCTTTACGAAGACTCGGTTGAAGCATTCGGAAGAACACAATTTGGCTTTGATGTATCGATTAATGGTTAATTAGAAAACAGCAGTATAATCAAACACCTATTGAGACATAGCTTAAAAGAGGAGGAGGGAACTGCATGGAAACGATATATTTGAATCCTGACAATCTAGCGTACTATCAGCAAATGGCAAAACCTAATGTGATGGCCCTAGGATTTTTTGATGGAATTCATATTGGACACCGTGAAGTAATTAAAACTGCTTTTCAGAAAGCAAAAGAAAGGAATATTTCACTATCTGTGATGAGTTTCTTTCCGCATCCGAAAACAGTTTTATCCAATGGAAAATCACAGGTTGACTATTTAATGCCGCTTTCTGATAAGGAAAAAGTATTCTGTGAACTTGGTGTCGATATTTTTTATATTGTCGAATTTGACAAAGAATTCGCATCGCTTTCCCCGGAAGGGTTTGCAGAGAAGTATTTAGTTAATCTAGGTGTCGTTCATGCAGTTGCTGGCTTTGATTATAGCTATGGGTTTCGTGGAGAAGGCAATTTGGACCGCTTGAAGGATGATTCTGGCGGTGTACTTGAAGTAACAAAGGTGAGTAAAGTGGAATATCAAGGGGAAAAAATTAGTTCAACTGGTATTCGAAAAAAATTAGCATGTGGAAATGTCGAGGACCTGCCCGCCTTTTTAGGGCGTCCCTATGCAGTGAATTGTGAATGGGATGGAACGGTACTAAGTGTGGGCCCTCACTATACATTACCTGCTCCTGGAACCTATGTAGTTACGTTAAAAGGATTTTGTCAATTACAAGTGTGTGAAATGACCGTTACAAAACAAAAAGTATTGATTCCTGAAAATTCGCTATCAGAGCTATTCCCCCCGAAATATAATCAATTTCTCTCAATAATTTGGCACGAGAAGTTCGGTGAAAAAGTGAACTATGAAAATGATTGTCCTCAAGGATTTGTTCAGGTCGGATAACTTACATTTAATCGACAATCTATAAACTTAATTTTAATAAAGGGGACTGTAAAAGGTGAATAAGACAAAAGAGTTCCAAACACTATTGCACCAACCAAGTGCATTTATTTTACCTGGTGCTTACGATGCAATGTCTGCAAGATTAATAGAAGAAATTGGTTTTCAAGCGATTTACGCAACAGGTGCTGGAATATCCAATGCTCAATTAGGATGGGCAGATGTTGGCCTGACTTCCTTAAAAGAGGTTGTTGATATTGTCACGCGCATGGCGGATGTGACGACGATTCCGATTGTGGTTGATGCCGATACAGGATTTGGTAATGCGATTAATGTTATTCGAACAGTTCGAGAGTTCGAAAGAGCTGGAGTCGCTGCGATACAAATGGAGGATCAGGTTTCACCTAAGAAATGTGGGCACTTCAATGGAAAAGATGTGATTTCCAAGGAAGAAATGATCGGTAAAATCAAAGCTGCAGTCGATACAAGGAAAGATAAAAATCTAGCAATCATCGCTCGTACAGATGCATTAGCCGTAAATGGTATGGAAGATGCATTGGACAGGGCTAATGCTTATTCCGAGGCTGGAGCTGACATTATTTTTGTGGAAGCACCGACAACCGTTAATCAATTAAAACAAATTACTTGCTCATTAAAAGGGATCCCTCAAGTAATAAATCTTGTCGAAGGCGGTAAAACTCCGCTAATTTCACTAAAAGAAGCAGAAGGAATTGGCTTTAAGATCATGCTTTGTGCGAATACGGTTCTTCGTTCAGCCATCAAAGGAATCACTGAATCCTTAAGAATATTAAAAGCAGAAGGATCACACGAAAATATTCACGATTTAATCTGTACTTGGGAAGAACGACAATCACTTTTTAAACTTAACCAGATTAAAGAATGGGAAAAAAAGTATTCAGAAAATCAGTCATTAGTAAAATAGCAAACCTATTTTTTTAAGAGGAGGACTAAAAAGTGGGAAGAGAAGTAGATTACGACATTGTAGTTATTGGATGTGGAGTTGCTGGGACCTCTGCAGCATTATCAGCAGCTGAAACAGCTAAAAAAGTAAATAAAAACTTAAAAATCGCAATTTTGGAACGCGCTGATTATGACCATAGGGGAGGAAATTCCCGTTGGACCGCCTCCTATATGCGGATGAAGAATCTCGATGAAGTTGCTGATAACTTTGTAGAAGACATGCTGGCTTTTTCAGACAACTACTCCGACCGGGAGTACATAGAAACTCTCGCTAAAGATGCAGGCAGCACCCTCCGCTGGGTACAGGAAAAAGGAGTCGATTTTGATTACTTGCCTACGATGTTTTTAACTGCATCAAGGCCTCGTTTACTGCCAGTAGGCGGGGGCCGTACCATTGTGGACACACTATCGCGGCGTGCAGGTGGACTTGGTGTAGAAATAATTTATGAGGCGGCTGCCTGGAAATTACTTCTAGATGATGAAGGTATTGTGAATGGATTAATGGTGCGTGTCAAAGGTGGAACCTCTCTGCAATTAAAGATTGGAGCCGTCGTATTAGCCTCAGGAGGGTTTCAAGGTAATCAAGAGATGATGGCCCAGTATATCGGCAGAGACGCACATAAGATCCGGACGGTTGCTGAGGGTGGTTTATTTAATAAGGGTGAAGGAATCCGAATGGCAATGGAGATCGGAGCAAAAACAGCAGGTCAGTTTGACTCTTTCCATGCTGAGCCAGTCGACGCAAGAAGTAAGCGGGAAGAAGCTGCTGTTATGACCTACCCATACTTTATTTTAGTCGATCAAAATGGAAAGCGGTTTGTTGATGAAGGGAAAACTACTGTCGACGAGCAATATGAGGAGGTTGCAAGGACTATTTTCCATGACCTTCCTGGTCACATTGCCTACATGATCGGTGACCAAAAGATGTATGAGATTCCTAATTATGAACGAGCAGTGGAGACCGATAAACCTGCGATTGTCGCCGATACTCTCGAAGAGTTGGCCGAAAAGATTGGCATCCCAACGGAACAATTAAAAGAAACCGTAGAAACCTTTAATGCTGCTGTTCAGCCTGGGGAATTCCATTGGGACAAAAAGGATGGGAAGCAGGCTATTGGAATTACACCACCAAAGTCCAATTGGGCAATTCCAATTGATAAGGCACCGTTTATTTCGTATCCCATTGTCTGCTCCAATGTTTTCACGAATGGCGGATTAGCTACAGACACGAATGGGCGCGTCTTATCTCAAGATCAAGATCCGATTCCAGGATTATATGCAGTCGGTGAAACAGCTGGTCTTTATTACGGGAAATATCCAGGTGGGACATCAGTGTTAAGGGGTCTAGTTTTTGGCCGCCGTGCTGGTAATCATGCCGTAACTTACGTAACTGATTTAAAGAAATTAGAAGTTTAGTTAGAAAGGGATGAGACCATGGATCTAAAAAACAAGGTTGCCTTCGTGACGGGGGGCGGCAGGGGGATCGGCAGAGAAACCTGTTTACTTTTATCTAAACAAGGCGCTAAAGTAGCTGTTTTTTCCGACAATCATGTGGAAAGCACTGAAACTGCTCTTTATATAAATGAACAACTCGGCGGTGAAGCAATTGCACTTACAGGGGATGTTCGTTCAGAAGAAGACATTAATCGAATGGTTCAAGAAACCCAAGAAAGATTCGGTTCAATTGATATATTAATCAATAATGCCGGTGTGATGCTGCTTAAGCCATTCAATGAAACAACGGTCAAGGAATGGGACTTTGTACAAGATGTAAATATTCGTGGAGTCTATTTATGTGCTCGAGCAGTGATACCGCAAATGATGGAAAAGCGAAACGGCGTAATTATCAATTTATCTTCGATTTGGGGTACAAAGGGCGGTCCTGACAGAAGTGCCTATATTACTTCGAAATCTGCGGTCATCGGATTTTCCAAAGCCTTGGGGGAAGAATTAAAGCCTTACAAAATTAGAGTTAACGCTGTTTGTCCAGGTCCTGTTGATACAAAAATGATGGAAGATATTGCTCCAGATGTAAATAAAGACAATTGGTTACATCCTCGTGACCTTGCCAATGTTATCGTCGATTTATGTTTGCCAAAAAGTGTCGCTGTTACTGCTACAGCAATTGAAGCATTTGGTAACGGGCGGCCAGTAAATTTATAAATGGTTCTAAACCTTGAAGGGGGAAATTTTCATGACAAAATTAATTCCGGCTATTGAATCAAAAAATATTAGTCTAGCACTTGCAAATAAAATGCTAGAGGCAGCATTAGTAAAGGGAGAAGAACTAGGAATACCGTTTAGCATTACAATTGTCGACCGCGTCGGAAATTTAAAAGCATTTGCTGCAATGGATGGTGCACCAGTGTTAAGCTTGGAAATCTCACAAAATAAAGCATTTTCTGCGGCTACCTATAATAGAGCAACACACGAATGGTACGACAGATTAAAGGATGATCCACCATTATTGCATGGTATCGTTCATACGCCAAGACTGATAATCTTTGGCGGCGGCTATCCAATCAAAATCAATAACGAACTGATTGGCGGCGTAGGGGTAAGTGGCGGACATTATACTCATGATATGCAGGTCTGCCAAGCAGCGTTAGAAGTGCTAAATAACCTAGAGTAAGAGGTGTGCTGACTCATGGAAACCTATGATTTGATTATTTTAGGCGGCGGATTAGCGGGAATGTGCGCAGCTGTTGAGGCAGGTGAAGCAGGTGCGCATGTCCTGCTCCTTGAAAAGCAGGATGAGCTTGGCGGCAGCACTGTCCTTAGCTCAGGGTATATGGCTTTCGCTGGAACAAATATGCAAGAAATGGCGGGAATTACCGATTCTACTGAATCATTAATGGATGACATGATTGAGGTGGGCGGTGGTGTGAATAATCAGGCACTTATAATGGCATACGGTCAGCGTCAATTAGAGACATATATATGGCTATTTGAGCACGGTGTTGAGTTTCGATCACTTGAAGCGGTGAGTGGTCACAGTGTTCCGCGTGGCCACATTATTGATCCGCATCAAGCAATTCAGACACTTTACCGACGAGTGAAGCAGCTGCAAAACGTGAAAATCCTATTGAATGCACCGGCAAAAAGGCTTTTGAAGAACCAGGATGGACGAGTTGATCGGGTTTTATATAAGGTTGATGGGAAGGAAGCTTCTGCCCACGCTTCAAAGGGTATCATTATTGCTTCAGGCGGGTTTGCAAAAAGCGAAGAACTCTTAGCACTGTTTGCTCCTCAGTTAAAGGGGGCATTAAGAATTGGCGGCCGTGGGAATCATGGGGACGGAATACGGATGGCATGTGAGCATGGGGCTTGGCTAATGGATCTACCTTACTTGAATGGGACGTACGGATTTCATCCCACAGCCGCTGGGCCAGTTAAGTCACAAGGGTTAGCGTTTTATAAGGGCGCGATCATGGTCAACCAACTTGGAAAAAGATTCGTTAATGAGTCAATCTCGTATAAATTATTGGGGAAGGCCGCTTTCGAGCAGCCAGATTGTGTGACCTTCCAAGTTTGGGACCAAACCGTAATGAACAAGAGTGTCCATGATGATCCACTCTATGACTTGGAGTTACTGAAACGACGCCGTCTTCTTTATCAAGCTGACACTTTGGAGGATTTGGCAGATTGTATTGATGTGCCGCTTGAAGTATTAGAAGAAACTATCTCCAGATACAATCAAGGGATTCAGGATGGGGAAGACCCTGATTTTGGCAGGAAGTCATTAACACATAATTATGGAAATCCTACTCCTATTGAAAAAGCACCGTTTTATGCTTTTGAATCCACAGTTGCCATGCTGGCAACTTATGCAGGGGTGTCAGTGAACACTAAGGCACAGGTGGTGAATCCATACGGAGAGCCTATTTTAGGATTGTTTGCGGCCGGTGAAGTGACAGGCGGATTTCACGGAGCGGGGTATATGACCGGCAGCTCTTTAGGCAAGTGTGCGGTATTTGGACGGATAGCCGTCCAAGAAGCATTTAAAGAGGTAACTATAAAATAAATTTGTTTGTTTGTGGAAAGAATTGCATGACTCCGATTAGGGTTCGCGCATTGAATGGATTTAAAGATTTGTTCATTGAGGAGATTTGGGAAACCGCTCATTGAACAGAAACTGAGGAGCCTGACATCGGGGGGATTTACGATTCGCCTATAAAATAGAAGAATTCGCTCATAAGTTTGTTAAATTCGCCCATTGAAACGGATTCGCTGATAGAACATCAGAATTCGCTGATAGACTCCGAGAATTCGCTGATAGAATCCAAGTATTCGCTGATTGACCACCAAAATTCGCTAATAGAACTCAAAAATTCACCGGAAGATGAAAAAGATCCACCAACCAAACCGGAAAACTCGATGATAAACCAGTAAAATTCACCGAAGCTTTCCCGTTATTCAAAGTTTTATCAAAAATTTCACTAAAAAGGAGGTAGATTTTATGAAAATCTGGCATCAGAGCTTAACGACAATTGATAGGGTACCCCAATATCGGGATGCTATCATGAACCACCTGCGAAAAATCGCACGTCCAGAAGTTGAGATTGTTTTACATGGGATGTCTGAAGAAACTTATCCTACGCATTATCCCGGTCATTTTATCACTCACTCCTACCTTCAAAATCTGCACCGCGAGCAGTTCGTCCGGGCGGCACTAATGGCGGAAGCAGCAGGATATGATGCGATGTTTATCGGAACCATTCCAGACGTGGGTCTTCTAGAGGCTCGGACGCTGGTAGATATCCCTGTGGTCGGTTATGGGCAAGCTTCCTTCCATCTGGCATCCATGCTGGGTGACCGAATCGGAGTAGTTAATTTTTTAACCCCATTAGCGGATGAACTTAGACAAAACGCTGCCCGCTATGGTCTCGGTGAGAAGCTTGGACCAATTGTTCCGATAGATTCAGGTTTTGACGATGTCCTAGCCGGTTTTAATAATCCTGAACCTGTTATCAAAGCTTTTAAAAGAGCTGCTGAATCAGCCATATCCCAAGGGGCCGATGTCATTGTGCCAGGGGAAGGCCCGATGAATGTATTCCTCGCTACGTTTGGAATTTCAAGGATTGACGACGTGCCTGTGGTCGATTCTTTCGGCGCTGGGATTAAGATGTGCGAATCATTAGCAGATCTTCAGAGGGTATCCGGAGTCTATATGACCCGCCGTGGATATTACAATTCAAAACCCCCAGTCGAAGCTATTGCAAGATTACGAGAAATGTATGGACTTGACCCGAACCCTAATCCAGCTGACCAACGCGGATTAGCAGTCAGGGCTGGAACAGAAGTTAGAGGGTAATCAATTAAAATTTAATAGAGGTGAACTAGATGCATATCGTCGTATGTCTAAAGCATGTTTTGGACCCAGAGATTACACCCCGTTACTTTCAAATTAACCCTAAGACCAATCGTCCGGATAACGGGGATAGTGACATGGTTTTGGACTCTTTTGCTGAAAACGCCCTCGAATTGGCTATTCAACTTAGAGATAAAACACCTGGAGCTACGGTGACTGCCATATGTCTAGGTGATGAATCTTCAGAGGAGGTGCTGCGCCGGGCCTTTGCCTTCACAGCAAATGCGGCCGTACGTGTATGGGATTCGGAGTGGGAAAATCTCGACGGCCAGGCCGTTGGACATATCCTTGCGCAAACAATCAAAAACCTTGGAGGGGCAGAACTTGTGCTGACCGGTTATCAAGCAAGTGATATTGAGGAGGGGCTGGTCGGTCCGGTCATGGCTGAAGAACTTGGGATCCCCTGTTTAACGCTTGTCTCTAACCTTGAACTGGATGATGATAGTGTGAAATCTACCTGTGAAGAAGAAGGTGGATATACGGTAGTGAGCGTACCGTTTTCTGCTGTTTTTACTATTATTAGTGCTGAGACGAACGTTCCGCGCTTGCCTAAAGTCAAAGATATTCGCCTTGCTAAGAGCAAACCAATCACGATATTTGAAGCAGAAGATCTTGAGTTAGATGAAGTCCGTTGTCAACCCGGGGTTATATTAGAGCGGGCCTATGTCTTAAATAGAGATGTCAATTGTGAGATCCTTTCTGGCAATGATGGCTCAGAGGTGGCTGAAGAATTGACTGAAAAACTCTTGGCACTCAAGATTTTATAGGGGGTACGCAAACTTATGTCTAAAATCCTTATCTTCGCAACTCAGCAAGAAGAATCGCTTACTTCCGGGGCCAAGGAAGCACTAGCATTTGGCAGTCGATTGGCTAGTGCTACCAGTGGTAGTGTCGAAGCTGTCTTGGTCGGTCATTCGAATATGTCAGGTGCCAAGGAAGCCATTGCCTGCGGGGCTAGCAAAGTGTATACCGTAAATAACCCAATGCTTGCTGAATACCAGGTTGAATTGATTGTGGATAGTCTATTAAAGGTTTTTCACCAGTCAGGTGCCGATGTGCTGCTCCTCTCCTTCGACCGAATCGGCAAGGATCTTGTGGGGCGCCTAGCGACGAGCATTGGCGCTTCTGCTATAACAGAAGTTACTGATTTTAGAAAGGAAGGCACAAAGCTTACATGGGTCAGGCCAATTTATGGTGATAAGGCATATGGCGAGTATTCATCCACACGTCCAAAGGTGGTTGTGGGCATTCGGAAAAAGAGTCAGGAACTAGCAGTACCTGATTCCACACGAACAGGTGAAATTATATCAGTTGATTACTCTGTTTCAAAGGAAGTAGTTCTTACAAAGTTGGTTGTTAAGATTCAGTCGGCACTGTCTGACATTCGTCTTGAGGATGCTAATATAATCGTTTCCGGAGGACGTGGTCTGGGCGGTACGGAAGGCTTTCAAGATCTGCAGTCCTTAGCAGAGTTGTTGGGCGGTACAGTTGGAGCATCAAGGGCAGCATGTGATGCCGGTTGGGTTCCCTCTAATCTGCAGGTAGGTCAAACGGGAGCCGTTGTCGCGCCAGACCTTTATCTTGCAGTCGGAATTTCCGGTGCGAGTCAACATCTAGCAGGGATTACCAATGCGAAGACTGTAGTTGCAATCAATACAGATTCAGAAGCGCCTATTTTTAAACGTGCTAATCTCGGTGTGATTGCGGACTACAAGACAGTAATTCCAGCACTTACGGAAAAATTGAAAAAGGTTCTAGTGAAAGAAATTTAATAGATTGGAGGTTCGATTGAAGGAATTTAGTAAGTCCTCATGGAAGGGCTTATTTTTTTATTTTCTGAAAATTTGTTACAATAGAGTGACAAAAATTTCTTAGTAAAATTTGAGGATAATAAAGGAGCATAAACTATGATACTACAACTCGAAAATGTCTCATTAAGACGAGAAGGAAATTGGATTTTGCAGGATGTAAATTGGCAGATTAATAGAGGAGAAAACTGGGTATTATTTGGTTTAAATGGCTCAGGTAAAACTGCGATCTTAAATTTATTAAATGCCTATTATTTTCCGACGAAAGGGAATGTAACCGTACTGGGGATGGAATTTGGGAAAACGTATTTAAGTGAGAAGCTGCGCAAACAGATTGGATTTGTTTCATCTTCGCTTCAGGAAAAATTTCACCAAGGTTATAATGCATTTGAGGTTGTCTTAAGCGGTGCTTTTGCATCGATTGGGCTATATGAGACACCTTCAGATGAAATGAGAACAAAGGCTATTGGACTCTTGGAGACACTTGGTTGTATTAGATATGCAAATCGAAATTACGAAAAATTATCACAAGGGGAGAAGCAGCGTGTTTTAATTGCTCGTGCACTAATGGCAGACCCCTCTTTGCTCATATTAGATGAACCTACAAATGGTCTAGATTTTATCGCACGCGAACAACTATTAGAATCGATTGAAAAAATTGCAAAAAATCCCGATGGCCCGACGTTGATTTATGTCACCCATCATGTCGAAGAAATTCTGCCTGTTTTCAATAAAACCCTTTTACTAAAAGAGGGTCAAGTTTTTGCAAATGGAGAGACAAGTAAATTGTTATCAAGTGAAAAGTTAACGGAATTTTTCAATCTTCCTGTTCATGTTGAGTGGAAGACAAACCGTCCATTGCTTACTAGATTACAGGTTGATGAGAAAGATAGAATCAGGGCATATAAATGATGGAAAAAGGCGCATGAATGCATCATGTGCCTATTATCGTTATTTTGTTTAATGTGTAAAACTTCACAGATTTAGAGAAGATTGTAGTATATAGTATAAGGGAGCTGTGATATTAAAATTTATCTGACTGAGAGGTTAGGCAAGATGAAAAAATCTTTTGTTTTCATATTGAGTCTGATGTTTATATTTATTGCAGGCTGTGGGTCAGCAAGGAACTTAACGATAAAACTTTCTACACCAAAAACATTTACACCTGGAAAAATATATGCGATGCAGTTTTCAGTGGTCGACAAACAGGGAAATCCGGTGAAGGGTGCTAAAGTAAGAGCTGACTTAAATATGAAAAATATGGATCACGGAACAACCCCTGTAACTATAGAAGAAATAGGGGATGGAAAATATATAGGAACCGCTAATTTAGCGATGAACGGTGATTGGGTTGCTTCAATAAAAGTAGAATACCAGGGCAAAATTATTGAGGACGAAAAGCAATTTACTGTTGAAGCAAAAACATTAGAGAATGCCCATAAAGTGACAAAAGAGGCCACCTTACCTGATTTTAAGTTAATGGACCAGAATGGAAATTCAGTAACGAAACAAGATTTTTTAGGAAAAACCGTTGTACTGACCTTTACGTATGTTAATTGTATCGACCCGAACGCATGTCCAATATTATTAGGAAATTTCAGCAATTTGCAGCAGGATCTGAAATCAAAAGGAAGTAAAACAGATAATCTTTTACTTGTTTCCGTTTCACTTGACCCTGAAAATGATACACCAGAAGCCATGAAAGAACACGCAAAGAAAATGAATTTTGATTTATCCTACCTCAAAATGCTGACAGGGGATAAGAATCAGATTCAAAATTTGGCAGACACCCTTGGTGAGCATTTCGAAAAAAACGATAGAGAAGTTTTGCATGATAATAAAACGTTTATATTTAATAAGGACGGAAGGCTGACGCATGAATTTACAGGAAGTATCATTGATCGTGATGAATTGTATCAGGTCGTTACAGGAGAAAAATAGAGAATGAGCAGATCTGCCTCTTTTTTGGGGGTAGATTTTTTTGTATTTCTCAACTTTAAATAGAAACAAATAAAAGACAAAATTTTATATTCAAAAATAAACAAAAGTAATATATAATAAAAACAGAAGTTAATAAACATATTTACATACAAACGGAGGAATCGGGATGGTAAAGAATCTTTGGGATACTGAAAAGGCTACACAGGTTTCAAAAGGGGTAGAGGAATTAGTGTATCGCTCCAATTTAATTGGAACAGATCGTGCCGTATGTAACTGGGGTGGCGGCAATACTTCCATGAAAACAATTGAAAAGGATTTCCGTGGACGCGATATCGAGGTAATGTGGGTAAAAGGCAGCGGATCTGATTTAGCGACCATGAAAGCACAAAACTTTACTGGATTAAATTTAGAAGATATTCGTCCATTATTTGAACGCGATGAAATGACAGATGAAGATATGGTTGCTTATCTTTCACATTGTATGATTGACAGCAAACATCCAAGAGCATCGATTGAAACATTATTGCATGCGTTCCTGCCATTTAAACACGTAGACCATACACATCCAGATGCGATTATTAGCCTTTGTTGTGCCGATAACGGAAAACAGCTTGCTGAAGAGATTTTTGGAAATCGATTTGTCTGGGTTCCGTATGTTCGGCCGGGCTTTACACTTTCAAAAATGATCGCAGAAGGAGTTAAAAATAACCCCAATGCCGAGCTTGTTTTAATGGAGAAACACGGACTGGTTACGTGGGGAGAAACATCTGAACAATCTTACGCAAAAACAATCGAAATCATCAATGAGGCAGAACAATATATTAATGAAAGAATCGATGAAGCGTCTGTATTTGGCGGACAAAAATATCAATCTCTTTCAGAGGAAGAAGCAACTAGTATTTTAGCAAAAGTAATGCCAATCATCCGCGGTGCAGTAAGTGAAGAAAAGAAAATGCTGTTAATCTATGACCGTGGAGAAGATGTTTTGCAATTTGTTAACAGTCAAAACGCCCCTGAGCTTTCACAAATCGGTGCGGCATGTCCAGACCATTTAGTTCACACAAAAATGGTTCCACTTTATATCAACTGGGATCCGCAATCAAAAGATGTGGATGCGCTAATTGCTAGTATTAAAGAGGGTGTTGCCAGTTTCAAAGCAGCTTACCAAGAATATTTTGATCGTAACAAAAATCAAGGCGATAAAATGTTTGAACCAGCTCCACGTGTCATCCTTATTCCTGGGGTTGGTATGGTGAACTCTGGAAAAGATATTAACAATTCTATAGTGAGCGGCGCCTTATATCATCGGGCGATTGCTGTTATGAAAGGTTCTACCACATTAGGAAACTTTGTATCTTTAAGCGAGAATGAATCCTATAACGTGGAATATTGGCCATTAGAGCTATATAAATTAACACTTGCTCCACGAGAAGCAGAATTTTCTAGAAAAGTAGCTTTTATCACTGGAGGAGCGGGTGGAATTGGCAGTGCAACAGCTCGACGTCTTGTTTCAGAAGGTGCACATGTGGTGCTTGCTGATCTAAATTTAGAAGGTGCAGAAAAAGTTGCTGCGGAAATTAACGAAAAATTCGGAGCGAATCGTGCTCTTGCTGTTAAAATGGATGTTACGAGTGAAGAGCAAGTTCAAACTGCTTTTAATCAAACAGCACTAACATATGGCGGTGTAGACATTATTGTCAACAATGCGGGTCTTGCAACATCAAGTCCATTTGAAGAAACAACTCTCAAAGAGTGGAATCTAAATATGAATGTATTAGGTACAGGTTACTTCTTAGTTGCACGAGAGGCATTTAAGCAAATGAAAGATCAAGCGATTGGCGGTAACATGGTGTTTATCGGATCGAAAAACTCTGTGTACGCTGGTAAGAACGCTGCAGCCTACAGCTCTGTGAAAGCACTTGAAACACACTTAGCAAGATGTATTGCGGCTGAAGGCGGCGAACATGGAATTCGTGTAAACTCTGTTCTTCCGGATGCGGTTCTTCAAGGTTCAGCAATTTGGGGTTCAAGATGGCGTGAGGAACGTGCTGCAGCATATGGGATCGATCCGGATCAATTAGAGGAGCATTACCGAAAACGCACGACCTTACTCGTAAATATTTATCCATCAGATATTGCAGAATCAATTGCATTCTTTGCTTCATCAAAATCAGACAGAACAACAGGATGTATGTTAACGGTGGATGGCGGAGTGCCTGCTGCATTTACTAGATAAGATTTTTACGTATAAGCTTTTTGGAGTGATAGGATTATGCAGAAATTAAGCATGGAGCAATTGCTTGAAACACTAAATAAAGCAATTGAATTAAATTTAAGACAAGACTTTATTGATTTATTAGTGAACGAGTTAGATAGAAAACGATTCATGATTAATTAACAAAAAAGTTGACTCCTTTATAAAAGGGGTCAACTTTTTTCTGCTATATGAAGATCGAACTGACACCTTTTGTACTAAATTCCTTTGGAGGCCACATCGAGAGATCAAAGGGGTAGTCAGAACCAGGAACGACTCTGTCTTCTCCGACTGTTTTAATAAGAAAATCAATACTAACCGGGCTCCATAAAACGGTATCATACCAAAAACGATTTAAGTATTCAGATGGTTTTGCTTTCAGTTTGGAAGAGACGAGCCCCCATTGTTCATAACCTTTATCAAGTCTGCCAATTTGATAGGGCAGGAAACCTCCGCCATGTGCAAATAATATTTTTACATTCGAATATTGATCAATCATTCCGCTTAAAAGAATATCTGTTGCACAAACAGTTGTTTCCCAAGGTACACCAATTAAATTAGGCATCATCTTTCGCTTTAAACGCGGGTCTTCACATAATAATGGGTGAATAAAAACAATCGCATGTAATCGATTGGCTTCTTCGAAGAAGGGGATAAAAAAGTCATCAGATAACATATGGTCAGATAAACCCGGGCCAATGATGACTCCTTTTAATCCCTGATTCATCGCCTGATTTAATACATGAGCCGCTTTTTCTGGATTGGTGAGTGGGACAGTACCTAAGGCAGATAGTTTCTGAGGTGTTTTAGTGGTCCAATTGGCTAATGCATGATTGTATAAAGCAGCCATTTCAGTGGTTATTTCTTCAGGGAAATCATACAGAAACAGTTGGGGGATAGGTGAGATAAGTGAATGAGAAACACCCGCTTTTTCCTGTTCGGTCAAATAATATTCACCATCAATAAAGCCCTTTTTCAGCTCAAACCCCCATTTTTCATTAATCGTTAAGAATGGTTCTTTCGTGTCATCTTTTTGGTTCCATTTCGCATTAATGATCTTCTGATGGTCTTGAAGCCAAGCGATCACTTCAGGTGGAATAAAATGAGTATGAAAATCATGCATTAACTATCACTCCTATACGATTATACTAATCTATTTTTCTATAACCCATATTTCTAGAAATATCTAAACTAGCACTAATAACTTTTTTAGCTATACTTTGAATTTTATGAGCTGGGAATCGCTGCTTTGGACCCACGATGGATAAGGCTGCAACTACTTTTCCTTTGTAATCATAAATGGGTGCAGCAATAGAAGTGACTCCATCAAGTAATTCTTCGACACTAGATGCATAGCCATTTTTCCTTACTTCACGTAAGTGAGCATGAAGTATATTGGTGTCTGTGATCGTGTTTTTTGAGTATTTATGAAGCCCTTTTTCAATTACGCTCTTCGTCACTTCTTCATCAGAGAATGCTAGTAAAACTTTCCCTGAACTTGTGCAGTAAGGCGGATTTCTTCGTCCAACATGAGTTAAGAATCGAACAGGATGATTGCATTCTACTTTATGAAGATAGATGACATCCAAGTGATCTAAAACAGAAATGTGAGCGGTTTCACCAAGGGTTTCAACTAGCTTGTTTAAGACCGGCTGTGAGTCACGATAGATATCCATTGAACTATAAACAACACCGCTAAGAGTAAGAATAGAGAGGCCTAAGCGATATTTTTTGGTCTCGGGATCTTTATGCACGAACCCTTCGCTTGCAAGGGTTGCCATGGTCCGACTGACAGTACTTTTATTTAATCCTAGCGAAGTCGAAATTTCACCAATTTTCTTTTCAGGTTCATCCATCGAGAAACTATTTAAGATCCGAAGAGCATTTTTTAAGGAAGAAAGATAATTTTCTTCCTGTTTCTTTGTTTCCATAACTCATTCCTCCCCATACCCACTGTTTCATTATGTAAAACTAGGTTGCTTTATAGTGGTCAATATATCAAAAGAAAAATGAAAAGAAAAGCTATTTTTTAAAAATTAAAATTATTTTTAATTGTTTCACATAGAGAAACAATGGTGTTGTATATGAAATTAAAAGGGGATATCTTCTAGTTAAGAAAATATAGTTTTTTAATTGGAGGAATAAAAAGATGACTGTCGAAACAAGAGTAAAGGCAATCAATTGTTTGCATTTCATTAACGGCCAATTTGTTGAGTCGCAAAACAAAAAAACATTTGAAAATATTAATCCTGCCACTGAAGAAGTTTTAGGGATGGTAGCAGAAGGGGGAAAAGACGAGGTTGATTATGCCGTATCAGCCGCCCGCAGAGCATTAAATGGCAGTTGGAAAAAGATGACGACAGGAGAACGTTCAAAGATTCTTCGTCGAATTGGAGATTTAATCCTCGAAAGACAAGAGGAACTAGCCCGGTTGGAATCGTTGGACACTGGTAAACCGTTCTGGTTGGCTAATAGTATTGATGTCCCGAGGGCTGGTTATAATTTCCACTTTTTTGCTGATTATATGATTTCTGTTAATACGGATGCAAACCAACAGGATGACATGGCCATTCATTACTCCTATAGGCGCCCAGTTGGGGTGGTTGGTATTATTAAACCTTGGAATTTGCCATTATTATTACTGACTTGGAAATTAGCACCATGTTTAGCGATGGGCAATACAGCCGTGATTAAACCAGCAGAATGGACTCCGATGACGGCAACGGTATTGATGGAAATTTGTAAAGAAGCAGGGGTTCCAGATGGAGTGGTTAATCTTGTACATGGCTTCGGACCAAATTCTGCGGGCGGTGCCATTTCGGAACATCCAGATGTCGATGCGATTTCCTTTATTGGTGAGCCAGGAACTGGATCTGCTATTATGAAGGCTGCATCAAGTTCACTAAAGAAATTGTCGTTTGAATTAGGAGGAAAAAATCCTAACATTATTTTTGCCGATTCTGATCTGGATGAAGTGGTCGAAACAACAATCAAATCAAGTTTTATTAATCAAGGTGAAGTTTGTCTCTGCGGTTCACGCATTTATGTTGAGCGCCCGGCGTATGAAGAATTCCTCAATAAATTTGTAGCAAAAGTTAAAAACTTAAAAGTAGGGCTTCCAGAAAATGAAGATACAAAGGTGGGTGCCTTAATCAGTAAGGAACATTATGACCGGGTCAATAGCTATATTGAAATTGCCCGCAATGATGGTGCGACCATTCTGACAGGGGGAAAACGTCCGGATGGGTTTGAAAAAGGATATTATTTAGAACCCACGATCATCACAGGAGTAGACCGGAATTCACGTTGTGTTCGTGAAGAGATTTTTGGGCCGGTTGTAACAGTTATGCCTTTTGATATGGAAGAAGAAGTGATCATGCAGGCAAATGATACCCACTATGGTTTAAGTGCAACGATTTGGACAAACGATTTAAGACGGGCGCACCGGGTTTCTCATCAAATTGAAGCAGGTATTATTTGGGTAAACACTTGGTTTTTACGTGATTTGCGCACCCCATTTGGCGGTATGAAAAATAGTGGGGTTGGCAGAACAGGCGGAATGCATAGCATTGATTTTTACTCTGAATTATCCAATATTACGATTAAATTATAAGAAGGGGAGTTATTCTTTTGACGGACAAAATAAAGCAATATGCAGAACAATTAGCTGAAGCGGAGAGCACTCGGATTGGTACGCTTCCACTTACCTCAGTAGATTCAACGCTGACAGTAAAAGAAGCCTATTATATTCAATTGGAAAACATTCATCGCAAAATAGAACAGGGGCAAATCATAGTAGGGAAAAAGATCGGATTAACTTCCTTGGCGATGCAGAATTTACTAGGTGTAGATGAACCCGATTACGGACATTTGCTGGATAGTATGGTGGTAGAAAATGGTGGTCAGATTAATATAGAGCAAGTTCTTCAACCAAAAGTAGAAGCGGAGATTGCCTTTATCCTAAAAAAGGAATTGCGAGGGCCAAATCTAACAGCGCTTGATGTCATTCAGGCAACCGATTATATTGTACCTGCTCTTGAAATCGTTGATAGTAGAATAAAAGATTGGAAAATTAAGTTGGCTGATACAGTGGCAGACAATGCCTCATCTGGTTTTTATGTACTTGGCGGTAAGCCAACAAAAATAGCCGATATTGATCTTGAATTAATTGGCATGGTACTCACAAAAAATGGTGAGCTCGTCAATACGGGGGTCGGTGCAGCTGCTTTAGGAAATCCAGCAAAGTGTGTTGCCTGGTTAGCGAATAAATTAGCCGAATTCGATATTTCGCTAAAAGCAGGCGAAGTGATTCTCTCAGGGGCTTTATCAGCAGCAGAAGCCGCTCAAAAGGGAGATACATTTACGGCAAGATTCGCTCATATCGGTCAGGTCAGTGTACGGTTTTAAACTTTTAAAGGAGGAAAGAGGATGAGTCAATACAAAGAGATTGCACACTATTTAGAATCTGCGGAGCTTGATAAGCGCGAGGTTGCCAAAGTCACAGTAAACTTGAAGCCTGATTTAACAGTGGAAGAAGCTTATCAAGTACAACAAGAAATTGTACATTCGAAATTAAATGAAGGAAAAAAAATTATTGGCCCGAAAATGGGATTAACAAGTCAGGCCAAAATGAAACAAATGGGGATCGAAGAACCGATTTATGGGTATGTGTTTGATTATATGATCATTGAAAATGGCAGTCAGGTGCCATTACATGAATTAATTCACCCAAAAGTTGAGGCTGAAATCGCGTTTGTGATTGGAGAAGATTTTGAAGGTCCTGGCGTAACAGGGGCTCAGGTTTTAGCTAAAACCGAGTATGTTTTACCAGCCTTAGAGATTATTGACAGCCGGTACGAAAATTTTCAATTTACCTTACCCGACGTGATTGCGGATAATGCTTCAACTTCAAGAGTGGTGTTTGGTACGACCCTTAAAAAGCCGGAGCAATTTGAACTCGATTTAGTTGGTGCAACGCTTTCGATCAATGGCGAAATCAAGGAATTGGGAGCAGGAGCTGCGGTCCTTGGCCACCCTGCAAATTCCATTGCCATGCTTGCCAATATGCTGGCAAGAAAAGGAGAAAAGGTCCGTAAGGGTGATGTAATTCTAACAGGCGGGATTACAAGTGCGGTTCAATTGAAATATGGGGATATTGTAAGCGGTAAATTCGACGGTCTAGGTGAAGTGGCCTTTACAGTAACTGATTAATATTTTTTGGCTGTGTTATAGCTTATTGTCTATTTTGGCACCCTGTTGACCTTCGTTCCAGGCACGTAGACTCCTGCGGGAGGACGGGGCAGGGGAGACCCCGCAGGAGCGCAGCGACGAGGAGGCTCCCCCGGACCGCCCGCGAACCGCTCGTGCCTGGAGCGGAAATCAACAGGCACCATTAACAGAGCCTAATTTTAAAAAAGGAGCATTTACATGCCAATTATTAATGTTCAAATATTAGAAGGAAGACCAAATGAGAAAATAGAACAAGTCATTCACAATATTACTAATACTGTTTCAGAAACATTAGATGCTCCAAAAGAGAGCATAAGAGTCATTGTAACAGAAATTCCTAAATCTCATTGGGGAATAGCTGGAGTACCTGTTTCGAAAAAGTAACCAACATTAAAAGGGAGAGTATGACGATATAGGATATTCCGTCATACTCCCAAGAACGTATATATCTGATGTAAGCGCTAACTAAATAAATTTAAGTTTTGGAGGTTATTATGACGATAGAATTGAGTTTGTTAGTGCCTCATGTTCCCAGCCTCTGTGACGAGGATCAAGTACCAGAATTCCAACAGGACATGGCAAGAGAAATGAAAAAAATGGGGAAACAAATTAAAGAAATAAATCCAGATGTTATTGTGTTAGTTTCCTGTCATTGGCCATCAACCTTTTTCCATTATGTCGACTGTACGCCTGTTCATAAAGGGATTCTTACTGCGTTTGAGGCACCTGATTTAATAAAGGATGTTCGCTATCATTATCCTGGGGATGAAAAATTGGCAAATGAACTTGTAAAAGCGGGGGAAGAGGCTAATCTTCAAGTTCAAGGAGTGAACGATCCTTATTTTATATGGGATTATGGAAGTTTAGTCCCTTTACGGTATTTGGTCTCAGACGAGGACATCCCAGTTATAAATTTATCAGTTACACTAGCAGCGAGTTTAGAAGAAACGTATAAATGGGGGCAAGTAATTGCTAAGATATTGCGTGAAAGTGATAAAAAAGTAGTATTTCTTTCAAGCGGTGCTTTATCCCACAATATAGTCCGAGGCAGACATAACAAGCCAACTCTTTCTGAACATGCTTTGGATAAGCAGTTTATTGAATTTGTAATGAAAAAAGATTATAAAGCGGCTTATGACATGCTTCCGGAATATGCAAGAATGGCAAGAGTGGAATCAGGAGGGCGACATCTCGCCATGTTATTCACGATGATTGAGGATGATTGTGTACCTACTTATCTAGCAGAAGGCCAGTCCTCGGGAAGCTGGAATGCGCTAATTACATTTGAAAAAAGCGAAACAGCAAATTTAAAAGCTGAAGTTGAAAGTGAATTTGTTAAATAAATTTACTAAAGAAAAGGAAGGAGGAGATGGTTTATATATGCGTACTCAAGTAGGAATAATCGGAGCCGGTCCAGCGGGGCTGATGTTATCTCATCTATTACATTTACAAGGAATAGAATCTATTATCATTGAATCCCGTTCACGCCAAGAAATTGAAGGAACCATTCGTGCTGGGGTTTTAGAGCAAGGAACGGTTGACCTATTAAATGCCACTGGTGTCGGTGAACGAATGATGAGGGAGGGGCATGTTCACGAGGGGATCGAATTGCAATTTAATGGAAATAGACACCGTATTGATTTCGCCGAGTTAACCGGCGGAAAAAAAATTATGGTATATCCTCAGCATGAAGTCATTAAGGATTTGGTTGCTGCCCGATTAAAAGCTAATGGGACCATTTTCTTTAATGTTAGCGATGTTAAACTAGTAAATATTGAATCTACTCAACCCACAATAGAGTATACGAATGAATTTGGTGAGCCTCAGGTCATTGAATGTGATTTTATTGCGGGCTGTGATGGTTTTCATGGACCAAGTAGACAATCCATCCCAAAAAGCAAAAGAATTGAAAAACAGCAAATCTATCCATTTGGATGGCTGGGGATTATTGCCGAGACACCTCAAGTGAACCCAGAGTTAATCTATGCCCACCATGAACGAGGTTTTGCTCTACTAAGTACCCGTACCCCATTTATTCAGCGCCACTATCTTCAAGTTGACCCAAAGGATGATATTGCAAACTGGTCAGATGATCGAATTTGGTCAGAACTGCATGCGAGAGTTGATATGGAAGGCTGGACACTTCCACAGGGACCAATTATACAAAAAAATATTGTTTCTATGAGAAGCTTTGTTTGTGAAACGATGCAATATGGACGTCTCTATTTAGCTGGAGATGCTGCACATATCGTGCCTCCAACAGGAGCAAAGGGACTAAATTTAGCTGTAGCAGATATCCTAGTTTTGAGCCAGGGGATTAGAGAATTTTATGAACAAGGTAATCAAAATATCCTGCGAAAGTATTCCGAAACATGTCTAAAAAGGATTTGGAGAGCACAAAGATTCTCATGGTGGATGACCACCATCCTTCATACCAACCAAAACCATAGTCCGTTTGAATACGGCATTCAGTTGACAGAACTTGATAATGTTACATCATCCCGAAATGCAGCTGCAAACCTAGCTGAAAACTATGTCGGTTTACCGTTTGATCTTCCTTTATATAAGCATGAATTATCGCAAAAATAGCCCTTAAAATAAACCGTACTAGTTTCATGCTAGTTCGGTTTTACTTTAAGAAAGCATCCCTGTCTTTTTAGACTGTCCTTTAACATAACAGGACAGTCTTCTTATTTATAATGGTATAATGAGTCTGAGGTTTTTGACCGGAAAATCGAGTATAATCATTTGGACAACCTTTAGATAAATGTATCGGAGAGAAATATATGTTTTTTCGTTTAATGTACCATGTCGTCTTGCCTATTTATGTTGTATTTGTGATTTTTTCTTCGATAACGTTGGATAAATCCCAAAACCACTTTTTCATGATTTTACTAGGCATTATTTTTATAACAAGCATTTATTTGGAAAGGAGTTACCCCCGCTATTTTATTTATATAGCGGCTTTTGAGATCCTTTCGTTACTATTGTTTCATTTCACAAGCCAGTTGAATTGGTGTTTCTCCATTTATATTATCTTACTTAGTAAATTCTTATTTCAAATCAAGGGTGTCCTTAAAGGGGTTTTTCTTGGTTTTGTCTTGATTGCCTTTTACACATTAATAAGAATTTCGTATACTCCTGTCGATGCCTATAGCGTACTTGCAGTTGGGTCGGACTTCTTAACATCTATAGCTGTAGTGCTTATCATTCAATACATCATTGAGACAGAGAGAGCAAAAAATCTCCTCAAAGAAGAGAAGAAACGGGAGGAATTGCGTTATCAAGAGGAAAAAATGAAACTTTTAGGTGAAATGGCAGGTGGCCTCGCACATGAAATTAGAAATCCTTTGACCATCATCCAAGGATTTCTCAAACATTCCAAAGAGGATAATTATAATATAAAACCTTGGTATGATTTAATCCTTAGTGAAGTCAGTAGGATGAATAAGTTAACAGTCGAATTCCTCCAATTTTCAAAACCAAATGTTTCTTTATACCAAACATATGCCATCCACGAGTGTTTAAAGAGAGTAATCGTATTAACCGAATCTAAAGCCCGTAGTTCGGGACATCAAATCATATACACGGATTCCAATCCCGATCTGTTTTTACCAATGGACTTTGATAAAATGGTCCAAGTTTTTGTAAATTTAATAAACAATGCCATTCAATCGATGGTTGAAGATGGAGATATTACGATTCGATTATTAAAAGTGGAGAACAAAGCGGTAGTTGAGATTAGCGATATGGGTGTAGGTATAGAAGCGGAAAATCTGAAGAAAATCTTTAGTCCATTCTATACAACGAAATCTGATGGAACGGGGTTAGGGCTATCTATTTGTCAGAAAATTATTCAGGATCATGGAGGAACGATTGAGGTGACTAGTTTTCCAAATCAAGGAACTACTTTTACTATTTGTTTACCTTTAGATAATGTATATCAAGATACTCAGCGAGCTTTAGTTGAAAACCAAAATAAAAAAATATGAAGAAAACTCGCCAAAATTTTTTTGCGGCGAGTTTTTTGTGTACATATAGCCCTTTCTTAATTATTAGGTGAGCTATATTAAATCCTTTATAGCTCTGTATAGACTAATAACATATAAGAATTGATGACCTCATTCGAGCAGAGCTGTGGGTGAAAGAATTCTCCTAATGCTTGGAGGATGATTTCTCTAAGTCGATTATTTTGACCCTTAGGAAAAAGATAATTCTTTCGATATGCGAAATACCGTGCTATACTATAAAAGTTATCAATGAAAACGTCCTAGAAGGGTTGTTTATATAAATGTCTAGTACAATAAAAGCTTTTATAAGTCTCTTTTTGGTTTCTGTTTTGTGGGGGTTAAATTATCCAATCAGTGCCTATTTGCTTCAAGACTTTTCACCTGTCTTTTTATCAACTGTTCGAATCTGTTGTACCTCACTTTTTTTGATTATCGTTGCCTTGATTCATAAAGGAATAAAGCGTCCCACCATTTCAGAGTGGAAATTCCTAGTTGGTGTTGGAATCTTTGGAACTCTGTTAAATCAAACCTTTTACTTTACTGGGCTGCATCATACAACACCGGCAAACGCCTCATTAATCATTTCCTTGGCACCAATAGCAACAATTTTATTGGAACGGATCATCTTTAAGGTCAAGTTTACGGTAAAAAAATCCGCAGGAGCCATTATAAGTTTAATTGGTGTTTTTTCAATAATTGGAGTTGGAAAGGGTGGTTTGGGAATTTCATGGGGCGATTTTAACATTCTAATCGCCATGCTTTGCCTCTCGATTAGTCTATTATTTATTCGAGGTTTAGCGAAAACCATGAATACCTTTATTATTACTGTTTACTCGACCGTACTAGGAAGTGTACTGATGATTCCTGCAGCAGGAGTTGAAAATTTGGTAAGCGGCTCCTATATCAGCCATTCTCTTTTCATGTGGATATTATTAGCTTTTGCTGGGATTATCGCTCAAGGAGTTGCCGGCTTTTGGTGGAATAAAGGTGTGGCAAAAGTTGGCGCTGGTACAGCTTCAATGTTCATGAATATTCAACCATTTGTGGCCATCCTTGCCTCCCATTTTATTCTAGGAAATCATATCTTGCTGAATCAAATCCTTGGGGGTATTTTGGTATTGCTCGGGGTATTTATTGCGAATATGCCATCGATTAAAAATGCGATTTCTACTGGACCAAATAAAGTGGCAATGTGAAAAGTCATCCCATTCAGGGATGACTAATTTTGTTTCTGCCATTGTTTTCGGTATGTAAGGGGGGTGAGTTGTTCCCTCGATTTAAATAAATTAATAAAATGGCTGACATTCTCAATTCCCACTGAAAAAGCAATCTCGGATACGGAAAGGTCCGAGTATTTTAATAGCTTTTTAGCATAGGAGATTCGACATTTAATCAGATACTCATTTGGGCTAGATCCTGTATATTTCTTGAATTCTCTCACTAAATGAAATTTACTAATAGCATGCTCAGAGGCTAACTGATCAAGTGAGAACCTTGAGTTAAACCGCTTTTCCATCTCAATCATGATAGTACTAATGGAATCTGGAATGAGTGCCCCAGAGGAGAAAATTGGGTTCGCCGCAAAAATAAGCTCTGTTAATAAATCTGTTATTAATTTAGAAGATAACGGTTCTTTATGTAAATCATGTGATTGCTGAGCATCTAACAAGGTTCTCATAATTTGAGTAATAGTAGAATTTCCGGACACTGATACTACAGGAGAACCGTGTCTCTTAAAATATTGATAATACCCCTGACCAACTGGGCCATTGAAATGCACCCAAAGTATATCCCAAAGATCATTTTTATCAGTTTCATAATAATGGTAGTTCATACAATCTATAAAAAAAATCTGATTGGGGAGCAAGGTATATTTTTTATTTTCATAGGTTAAGTAACCTTTACCACCTCGTGTGAAAACAATTAAATAGGAAGGAAGATGTTCTCTTTCTGTAAAATAGTTGGGCTTTGTTTGGAAACTGCCTATTTCTTGTACATAAAAAAACGTATTCTTTGCAATGGCACTTGGGGTAGCCATAATCCTTATAGAATCTTCTGTCCAATCATAGGATGCTCGTTCTTTAAATGTTGCCATTCATCATCCTCCTAAAGCAATAAACTGTTAAAAATGAACAAGATAGTTTGATGTTATATAGATTGTAAGCGACTACAATCTAATAATAAAGTATTATTTTTGGGAGGGGATTAATTGCAAACACTCGCACCTATTAAACCTATAAAAAAGGGGAGAGTTGGCTTATACACGATAGGACTCCAGGCATACTGGAATCAATTCCCTGGATTAAAAGAAAGAATAATGGAATATGGCAGTTTTATTGAGAAAAAAATGTCAGCTTATGGTGAAGTGTTTAATTTCGGTTTAGTTGATTCGGAGAGTGAGGCAAGAAGAGCAGGGGAATGGTTTAATGAAAGAAATGTTGATATCGTATTTTGCCATTCAGGTACTTATTCTACCAGTTCTGCTATTTTACCAGTCCATCAAATTTGTAAAGCCCCAGCCGTTATACTGAACCTCCAGCCAACCGAACGGATTAATTACGAGCAAACCACAACTGGAGAATGGCTTGCCCATTGTGGGGCCTGTCCGACTCCAGAAATTGCTAATGCCTTTAATCGCAGCGGAATTAGATTCAGAGTGGTCAATGGATTGCTGGGCTTAGATTATACTCCTGCCATTTCACTTACGAATGAAAGGACAATTGACAGAAAAGAAGCGATTGCGGCTTGGAATCAGATTAATGAATGGGTTCGGGTAGCTTCGGTGCCCCGTACCTTGAGACATAGCCGTATTGGTTTCCTCGGTAATACCTACAGCGGAATGCTTGATATGTATAGTGACTTTACGATGATCCAAGCGCAAACCGGGGTGCATGTTGAGGTCTTGGAGATGTGCGACCTAGACCGACTGTTAAAGGGAGTAACATATAATGAGGTTCAAAGGAAAAAGGAGGAACTATCCCAATTTTTTGAAATAATCGATGATTCTCCATCCGACCCGATTGCAAAGAAACCTACTCCTGAACAATTGGAGTGGTCTTGTAAAGTCGCTGTTGCTCAAGAAAAGTTAGTGAGGGAATATGATCTTGACGCACTTACTTACTATTATCATGGAGCACCAAATAGTGAATACGAGAAACTGCAATCAGGCTTCATTGTTGGCCATTCCTTACTAACCGCTAAAGGGGTTCCGTGTTCAGGGGAAGGCGATCTAAAGACAGCGATTGCCATGAAAATCTGCGATATCCTTGGAACTGGTGGTAGTTTTTCAGAAATAGTGGTTGTGGATTATATTGATGAAACGATTCTCCTCGGTCACGATGGGCCGTTTCATTTAGCAATTTCTGATGGAAAACCAATCCTTAGGGGGATGGGCTTATATCATGGAAAGCAGGGGACTGGTGTCTCGGTTGAAGCAAAGGTCAAAACCGGATCTGTAACAACCCTGAATGTTACCCAGACAGGAGATGGCAAACTTAAGTTGATCATAAGCGAAGGAATTTCAACTAACGGACCAATCATGCGAATTGGCAACACACAAACTCCTGTAAAGTTTAAGGATCATCCAGATCATTACATGGAAAAGTGGTTCCATGAAGCACCAACACACCATTGTGCCCTGTCCATCGGCAACAATGCTTCACTGTTTACTAAAGTAGGAGAACTATTAAGCTGTAAGTCTGTTACACTATAAAATCTTGGGTGGTTGATAAAAATGGAAAATAGCAAAAAATACGCATGGACATGGGAAATAAAAGAAGAATACTTAGAAGAATATATCAATCTTCATCTGAATCCTTGGAATGAGATCCTTGAAGAACATAGCAAGGCAGGAATCAAAAATTATTCTATCTTTCAAAATGGAAACCAGTTTTTTTATTGTTTTGAATGTGATGATGTCGAAGCAGCATTTGAGTATATAGCCAAGAGTGATGCCTGCAATCGTTGGAATGCTATTACCTCAAAAATGGTCAAAGGTTCGTTTGATTTTAACGAACAGGACCCTATCCACCCCATGAGGGAAATATTTTATTTGAAATAAAAACAATGAGAAAGGCGTTAAGGCGCCTTTTTTCCTATTTATATAAACCAATAGAATCAAACTGTGTTAAAATAAATTGAAAAATAGGAATTTTCGAACGATATTAAACTACATATTGTTGCTCCTGTTTTTATCGGAATAATAGGGGAGATAGAAGATGGTAAGAAAAGGTACTAGCTTGTTCGTCTTACTTTTACTACTAATTGCAAGCGGTTGCAATAAACACACTGACTATGAAATTGTTTATTCAAAAGGGGAAGTGAAAAGCCCAACGCAAAAAAATGTAAGGAAGCAGGTTACTATTGCACTCGTTCCAAAACTCATTAATATTCCCTATTTTAATGCGGTTGAAGAAGGAGCGTTAGAGGCAGGCGAGGAACTAGGGGTTAATGTGATTTATCGAGGTCCTGCTGTAGCTGATGCCACTCAGCAAGTGAAGATTATTAATGAATTAATTGATCAGAAGGTAGACGTTATTGCCGTTTCTGCAAATGATCCAGATCAGCTGGTGCCTGTAATGAAAAAAGCACAAAGCCGGAATATCAAGGTGATCACGTGGGATGCAGATACTCACTCAAGTTCTAGGGAGTTTTTTATTAATATGGTGGACCCTGAGACACTGGGGCGGCATTTGATGGATACACTTGCCTGGACTGTAAATGAAGAAGGGGAGTTTGCTGTTATTACCGGGGCAAAATCTGCAGCTAATTTAAATTTATGGCTTAGCTGGATTAAAATTCAACAAAGGGAATATTATCCAAAAATGAACCTAGTGAAAGTAGTGGCGTCGGATGATGACCCGCATAAAGCTTACGTACTAGCCAAAAAGCTTTTAAAAGATTATCCCAAGCTAAAAGGGATCATTGGGAATTCTTCCGTTGGGCCCCCGGCTGCTGCTCAAGCTGCAAAAGAAGCAGGAAAATCAGGTGAGGTTGCCGTTGTTGGGTTATCTTCACCAAACCCAATGAATGAATATTTAAAAATAGATGCGGCCCAGGTGGTTACCCTTTGGAGCCCCAAAAAACTTGGATATCTAACAGTTGCGCTAGCTGCAAATCTTCTTTACGGGATTAAACCATATGATAGACAGGATATCCCTCAAGTGGGAAAAATTAGTGTTAACGATGATATGGTGATTATGGGGGAACCAATTGATTTTACAAAGGAAAATGTGAGTCAATATGATTTTTAAATATAAAGAATTCAAAAACTTAAAACTAATGACCAAATTGATTGTTACCTATATCTTCATTACCGTCATACCAATGGCTTTATTAGGCTATGCTGCCTACAATCAATATACAAAATCAATTGAAGAACAAGTAGGTGAGAATATACCAAAACTTTTGGAACAGGCACACGAACGAATCAATGACTATCTTCGTGATTTAAGGCAGCTTCCAGACCTCCTCTATAATTCAGGACCAGTAATTGAGGTGTTAAGAAAGGATTCCTTTCAAAACAATTCATCATTATTACAGGATAAATTTATCGTAAATAGCTATTTAAAGAAAACCTATATAAATGGTGGAAATTCGGATATATTAGGCGTATTTATTTTATCTAAAAATAGATTATTCGAAAGTTCAAAAGTGTCTTATTCGGGTTTCGAGAGTATTGAACTGCCATATGGTCAGGATATGGAGTTAAATGGGAAACAGGCTGTTATTTTTCCGGGCCAAACCAATCTGAAATTTAAGGATAACCCCCCTTACATCTTGTTAATGAGGCAGATTACCGATACAGAAAATCGTATGAATCTAGGTACAATGTTTATTGCAATCGAAATGACATCCTTTCAAACGATATTTGAGAATATAAAAACAAATAAAAATGCGGAAATTTCACTTCTGGATAAAAGCGGTTACATTATCTACCATACTACTAAGCAAAAAATTGGCAGCATGAATAAAGATTTAGTTGAATATCCCAATATTAACGGTAGTTTTCGAACGACTTCAAAGGAAGAAAACAGACTGATTAGTATAAGTAGAACAAGTCCTGATGACTGGGTACTTGAGCAGAGCGTTCCATTGAAAAATTTAACGGAAAGAACCGATATGGTTCGTAATACCACCATTATCATTTTTATTGTCGTTGTGTTACTGAGCACAGTTATTTGTATTTTTCTGGCCTGGAATGTATCAAGACCTATTCATCGTTTAACAAAACTAATGAAAAAGGTTGAACAAGGAATTTTTGATGTAGATCTCTCCATTAATAGTTCAGACGAAGTTGGGATTCTATCAAAAAGCTATAATTCAATGGTGTTAGAGATTAGAAATCTTATTAAAATGAATTATCAAATTAAATTGCAGCAAAAGGAAGCAGAACTTTATGCCCTGCAGTCTCAGATTAACCCTCATTTTATGTACAATACGCTAGAAACAATCGGAATGGCTGTTGAGGAAGGCGAAAATGATACGGTGGTAGAAATGGTGTCCCTCCTTGGGCGGATGTTACGATTTTCAATCAACAATAAAAGTAAAATGGTTTCGGTTGATGAGGAAGTCCAGCACATAAAAGACTATTTAACCATCCAAAAGATTAGATTTGAAGATCGAATTGAATTCCTAATCCATGAGGAACTCGATACAAAAGCTTTTTTTACTCCAAAGTTTATTTTACAGCCAATTGTTGAGAATGCCATCAAACATGGGCTTGACCATCAGCAAAATTTTAAGATAGAGATCACTTTAACGATTTCTCCAAATGAAGGAGAAGTTATTTTCAAAGTAAAGGATAATGGTCCTGGGATACCTGAAAAAATACTATCAGAGCTAAATAAATATCTAGATTCAGATCCAATGGGGAGAAGGGACTCTCAATTTGGTTTAATTAATGTCCATGGGAGAGTGGTCATGATCTTTGGAGAACATTATGGATTACAAATTGATAGTATGTTAAACCAAGGAACTGAGGTTTCCATCAAGATTCCTTTAATTACACAGGAGAAATTGGGAGAGTTTGTGGAAGGAGTTGAGGAGATTGAATACAAAGCAGGTTAGAACTGTAGTGGTTGATGATGAAGCTCGTATTAGACGGGGGATCGAACGTTTAGTAAAAGCATGCTCGGAGGAGTTTGAAATCGTTGGGAGTTTTTCAAGTGGAATTGAACTGCTTGACTACTTTCGTCAGGAAGAACTGGAATTTGATTTATTAATTACGGATATTAAAATGCACGGTATGGATGGACTGGATTTAATTAAGGAATTGAAGAGGTCTGTTTCATTTGAAGCGGTTGTCATAAGCGGCTTTAATGATTTTAAATATCTGCAAACGGCCATTCGCGAAGGGGCTGTTGATTATTTAGTCAAGCCGATTATCCGTGATGAATTCAGGCAGCAGCTCGGGCGGGTAAAAGAAAAAATTTATCAAAAATGGGCAGAAGAAGAACGGCTGGAGGAGATAGATACTGAGCTGCACTTTGTCAAACAGAGTCAATTATTGAGTGAACTAACTAGAGGTCTGGAAAGAGACTTGTCTGAATTGGATTGGACAAGGGATTTTCCTCAAGGAAATTATTTTCTGATTAACATATCAAAGGATGGTGTCTCGGCAGCTAATCCAAACCCTATCCCTGAACAAGAATCTAAGAGTGTAGAAAATGTCATTATTAATATCGTGGAACAAAATGATATCCATTGTTCTTATTGGCTATGGAAGGGGGACGTGTCCTGCTTTTGGGTGTTGATTCAAAACCAGGACACTGAGGAAGGTTTTGTTTTTTCGTTGGCAAAAAAGCTTCAGTACCAAATTAGGAGCATGACCCATCAATCCAATACCCTCGCTGTGAGCGAAATGTTCCAAGACCTGACACTCCTTCCAAGCATAAGGGATAATCTCCTCTCCTTGCTGCAATTCCGTTTGATTTATGGCGGAAATCAAGTATTTTCTTTTTCATCAATTGAAAGAAATGACATCAAAAAAGATAAAGTAAAAGATTCTAAGGGAATAGAGAAGATTATCAATAAAATCCTGCAATCACTTGAGCGTTTTCAAAAGGGCGATGAGACGAGAGACCTATTAAAACAATTCGTAAATGAGCTGGAAAAGCTTAACGCACCGATTGAAATTGAACGAAACATTCAATTACTAACCGTTCAGGTTGTGAATCACTTGTTAACCTACTCAAACACAAAGGATGAAATTCCATTAATACACGAAGCGCTTCATCTGACAAAAAGAGCCTCTAATTTTAGAGTTCTTAGAGAACATTTAAGCGATTGGATGCAGAAGGTTTTTACCAGCTTAGACCAAATAAACAAAAAGGAACAATCGGATCCTATAAAAACATCAAAGCAATGGATTTTAGACAATCTTGGAGAGAATATTACGATTGAAAAGATTGCACGGGAGATTCCAATGAATCCAACGTATTTTTGTGAGTATTTTAAAAATCAAACAGGAGAGACCGTTTTAGACTATGTTACAAAAACAAGAATTGAAACAGCGAAAGATTTACTTTTAACAACGGATTTAAAAATTTATGACATAGCAGAAAAGGTCGGTTATACAGACACAAAATACTTCAGCAAACTCTTCAAAAAGTATTTAGGAGAAGTCCCTTCTAAATATAAGCAAAAATTAAAAACTAGTTAACATCAAAAACTTCCTTAACAGGAGGTTTTTTTAATTTTTAGAAAATAGCCGAAAAACGACCCCCTTACCCGAAAGTTACCTCCTTTTCCCTAGTAGTAAAACTGAGTAATCTATATGTAAGCGTATGCAAACAAGCGGGTACAAACCATTCATTTCAATGGCAATGTTGGTAAAGGTCTTATCTGATAGGAGTGAAAACATGTCTGACTATGTATTAGAACTAAGAGGGATAACCAAGACCTTTCCAGGTGTTAAGGCCCTCGATAATGTTCAATTTAAATTAAAGCCAGGTGAAATCCACGCCCTGATGGGGGAAAATGGAGCAGGAAAGTCAACTTTTATTAAAGTGATTACGGGGGTTCATCAGCCCAATGAAGGAAAGATGTACTTAAATGGTCAAGGGGTTGAGTTTAGAAATCCTAATGATGCACAAAGGATGGGAATCGCAGCCATTTATCAGCATGTTACCTGTTTCCCGGATCTAAGTGTGACCGAAAATATCTTCATGGGTCACGAAAAAGTAAAAAAAGGCACGAAAAGAATTCTTTGGAAGGAAATGCACGGTGAAGCAAACCGCCTTTTGAAGGAACTCGGTGCCAATTTTGATGCAAAAACGTTAATGGGGACCCTCAGTGTTGCCCAACAGCAAATCGTTGAGATTGCAAAAGCTTTGTCAACAAATGCAAAAATTATCATCATGGATGAACCTACAGCGGCACTGACTAGAAATGAAAGTGAAGACCTTTATCGAATTACAGAAAAATTAAGAGATAGTGGAACAAGCATCATCTTTATCTCCCATCGGTTTGAAGATATGTATCGATTAGCGAGTCAAGTAACAGTTTTTCGTGATTCTAAATACATCGGGTCATGGGGAATCCATGATATCTCCAATGAAGACTTAATTGTTGCCATGGTTGGACGGGAGATTAAGAAGCTTTTCCCAAAAACTGAAGCAATAATTGGCGAAGAAATATTAAGAGTTGAAAACCTTGGTAGAACGGGATTCTTTGCAGATATATCTTTCTCGCTCCGTAAAGGAGAAATTCTTGGATTAACGGGTCTGGTTGGTGCAGGCCGCAGCGAAGTATGTCAGGCATTATTTGGAATCGACCTTGCTGATAAAGGAAAGGTTTATGTAAAAGGGGTAGACACTAGGATTACGAATCCCTTGCAAGCAATGAAGCAAGGAATCGGTTATTTACCAGAAGACAGGCAGCAGCAGGGACTTATCCTTACTTGGGGAATTGACAAAAACATTACCCTCCCGGCATTAAACCGATTATCTAATAAGGGTTGGTTAAATAGGAAAAAGGAAGATGAAATCGCAAGTCATCTATCAAAAAAAGTAAGTGTGAAATCGCCAAGTATCTATAATCTTGTCAGTTCGCTGTCAGGTGGAAACCAGCAAAAAGTAGCCGTTGCCAAGCTTCTTACTACCGATTTGGATATTATCATCCTCGATGAACCAACAAAAGGTGTGGACGTAGGAGCAAAGTCGGCCATCTATGAAATTATCAGTGACCTAGCCTGTCAAGGGTATGGAATTATTATGGTTTCCTCTGAAATGCCTGAAATCATCAGCATGTGTGACCGGATTCTTGTGATGCGTGAAGGCAGGATTACGGCTGAAATCAATGGAAAGGAAGCAACGCAGGAAGCGATATTAGAAGCGGCAATGGCAAATAAAGTGACCCATCATAATAATGGGAGATTAGAAGCCGCAGGCATATAAAGGGGGGATTAAAATTATGTCAGAAAAAACTGTAGAGAAGATTTCGATTAGTTCAAGTATTGCCCGGTTTCGGGAAGTTGGATTACTGGGATTCATCATCCTTTTATCCATCGCAGTTCAATTAAGAAATCCAAGTTTTTTAACACTTGAAAATCTTAACGATATGATTACGAATACAGCCATTTTAAGTATCCTGGCAATTGGGATGATGCTCGTAATTATTACCAGGGGTATTGATTTATCCATCGGAGCCACACTTGCCTTGTCAGGGATGATATCTGCATTGTCCGTGGGTGCTGCTCCAAACCTCCATCCAATTTGGGCCATCCTATTAGGTATAGTTATTGGGATTATCAGTGGTGGAATTCTTGGCTTAATTATTGCCAAAGGCGGGGTCCTGCCGATTATTGCAACTTTAGGTATGATGTATATCTTTAGGGGATTAACCTTTATGGTCAGCGGTGGGAAATGGGTGAGTGCTCACCAAATGCCAGACAGCTTCAAAGGAATTGCAACCGGGTCTTTTTTAGGAATCAATAACTTGATCATGATTGCTATTATTATCTATTTTATTTTCTACTATTTTATTAATCATACAAGAACAGGAAGACAGATTTATGCAGTCGGAAGTAATCCGGAATCAGCTATTATTACCGGAATTAATCATGATCGGATCATTTTCTTAGTTTACACTTTGATGGGTGGATTATCGGGTCTTGCCGGTGTTTTATGGGTATCAAAATTTGCTTCAGCACAGGGAGATACGGCCTCAGGCTATGAATTAACGGTAATTGCAGCATGTGTATTAGGAGGTGTAAATATAGCGGGGGGTTCCGGAAAAATATCAGGACTGATTTTGGGAGCGATACTGATCGGAATTTTAAATAATGCTCTTCCACTTATTAACGTGTCACCGTTCTGGCAAAGCGGGATTCAAGGCGGCATCATTTTAATTGCCGTAGTGTTAAATGCTCTAGTGAAACGAGGAGTAGATTTAAATGCTCTCATGAGGAGGCAAATTTAGCTATGGAGAATATAAGCAAAAAAGAATTTACGTTTAAGAAGTTCTTCCTCCAGTGGGAATGGATGCTTATTTTACTTTTTATTGTAATGAACATTACAAATGCCAGTTTATCACCCTTTTATTGGGATTTTAACAATTTACGAGACGCAACCATGACGTTTTTGGATAAAGCTTTCATCGTTTTTCCCATGGTGCTAATTATGATCCTGCGCGATATTGATATTTCTGTAGCATCTATTGTAGCACTCGCTTCAGTTGTCATGGCCCATTTATACTCATTGGGCGTTCCGATGGAAATCGCCGTGGTGATTTGTTTGGCAGTTGGAGCTGTCTGTGGTTTGATTAACGGATTGCTAATTGTGAAGTTTAAAGAATTATCGGCAGTTATTGTCACACTGGCAACGATGATTATTTACCGGGGGATTGCCTATATCATCCTCGAGGATCAATCAGCCGGTTCCTTTCCCGAATGGTATGGTTTCTTCGGCTGGGGATATGTTTACGGCATTCCGTTCATTTTGATTGCATTTGTTGTGATAGCAGTGATTTTTGGGCTTCTGTTACATAAAACAACATTCGGGCGCCGGGTTTATGCTATCGGTAATAATCCAACGGCGAGCCGGTTTTCAGGAGTTCAAGTGGATAAAATTAAAATTATTGTTTTTACACTTGCGGGTGTAATGGCAGCGATTACAGCACTGTTTTTAACCTCAAGAATGGGCAGCACAAGACCAAACGTTGCACTTGGTTATGAACTAGATGTGATTGCGATGGTGGTTTTAGGAGGCATTAGTACTGCAGGTGGTAAAGGAAAAATGTTAGGGGCAATCATTGCCGTTTTCCTAATTGGGTACCTTCGTTACGGACTTGGATTAATTAATATCCCAGCACAAGTGTTAATGATTATTATTGGATTGCTGTTAATCATCGCGGTTATGGTGCCGAATCTGAAGCCAAAGGCTAAAGCAAAAACAAAATCCACAAAGAGTTCATCCCAGCAAATTGCTGGCTAAGCATATTACTAAGCAGTCCAAAACTGTTTATGTATATTAAAAAAATTAATCAAAGGGGAGAAAATTGAAATGAAAAAGCTATCACTATTATTTGCTTCTATTATGCTTGTATTTTCAATGCTGGCAGCCTGCAGCCAATCTGCACCAAGTTCGAGCGGCGAAAAAAGCGGCGGCGAAAAGGATGGTAAGAAAAGATTTGCCATCGTATTCAAAAACACTGGGAATCCATATGGGGAAAAGCAAATGGAAGGGTTTAAAAATGCGATTGAAGAGCTTGGCCATGAAGCCATCTTAAAAGCTCCAGACCAGCCAACGGCTGAAGCACAAATTCAAATGATTGAAGAACTTATTTCTCAAAAAGTAGACAGTATTGCTATTGTCGGTAATGACCCGGATGCACTCCAGCCTGCATTGAAAAAGGCGATGGATCAAGGAATTAAGGTTCTTTCACTAGATTCCGCTGTAAATGCAAAGAGCCGGATGGTACACGTAAACCAGGCAGATCCTGAAAGAATTGGCCGTGTACAAATCCAGGCTATCTCTGAAATGATTGGCGGCAAGGGACAAATTGCTGTACTTAGTGCCACTTCTCAAGCAACAAACCAAAATACATGGATTGAATGGATGAAAAAAGAGCTGGAAGACCCGAAATACAAGGATATTGAACTAGTAAAAGTTGCTTATGGTGATGATTTACGTGATAAGAGTGTGTCTGAAACCGAGGCCCTATTAAAATCTTATCCAAACCTTAAAGGAATCATTGCCCCGACAACGGTTGGTATTGCTGCGGCAGGAAAAGTGTTAACAGATAAAGGGTTAAAAGGGAAGGTAAAACTTACAGGACTTGGCTTACCAAGTGAAATGGCAGAGTATATTGAAAGCGGTGTCTGTGATTGGATGTACCTATGGAATCCAATCGATGTAGGGTATCTTGCAGGTTACACAGCTGACGCACTTGTAAGCGGAAAGATCACAGGTAAGGTTGGAGATAAATTCTCTGCTGGAGAAATTGGTGACAAAGAAGTAGTTCAAGATGGAGACGGAACACAAATCATGCTCGGCGATCCATTCAAATTCGATTCAAGCAATATTGCTGAGTGGAAGGAAGTTTACTAAAATTTATTTCAAAAACTATTCTAAGAAAAGTCTGCAGATTGAATATATTCGTAAGTCTGCAGACTTTTCCTTATCTTTGAAAGAAGATATTTTTTTGTGGAATTTTATCAGAATATTTCGACTGAAATTATTGAATAAAAATATTACCGAATCGAGAGGAGAGTTTCATGATTAATATAGAGGGCAAAGTGTTTAAGAGGGTCGTTAGTTTTACGATAATTATCTCTCTGTTTTTCTTAAGCATCTTTAATTTGGAATTCACTAATACAATAGCCGCTGCAAAAGAAAAGGTTACAATAACGAATCTCGAGGTTGAAAGTACCACTAATCCAATTGGTATTGATAAGGAAAATCCAAGGTTTAGTTGGATAATGGAATCCGATATCCGTGGACAAAAACAAAGTGCCTATCAAATTATCGTCTCCACGGACAAGAAAAAGCTTAAAAAGTCTGAAGGAGATATTTGGGATACAGGGAAAATTAAATCTGACCAATCTAATAACATTAAATATGAAGGGAAAGCATTAAGCCCAACTACAAGATATTATTGGACCGTAAAAGTCTGGGATAAAGATGGAAATCAAGTGGTGCCTTCCAATGAAGCGTGGTTTGAAACAGGCTTGATGGGAACTGGATGGGATAATGCCAAATGGATTGGTGCTCCAGAATATGAATTAGATGCAAAATCTAAACCTGTTTTTAATATTGATTATGAAGTAATGATTCCTGAAGGCAGTTCGAAGGGAAGCTTTATTTTTGGTGCCAATGATCCCCGTTTAATGGATAAAAATAAAAACAACTATAGTATTGCTGGAGAAAACTTTATCAAATATGAAATTGACCTTTCAAAACTCGTAGCAGGAACCGGGTCTGCAAAGCTCAACGTCTATCGAAAGGGATATGGACCAGAAAAAGGAATTGGTCAATTAGATGAGACTAAACCAATTGCATTAGGAGATATTAGTACAATCACCTCGGAAAATAAGTACAATAAACATTCTATTAAAATAAGTGTAAGCGGTAATGCAGCCACAGCCACAGTGGATAATGTGCCAGTTTCTCTACAAAGAACATCTTATCCAAACGAGGCAGCAAACGCAAAATTGACATTGAATCCTCTAAACGCTGTGCAAGACGTACCAACTTTCCCTAGATTGAACCACATTGGTTTCTCAGTAGAGAAGAATCAACAGGCTATTTTTAGCAATATTGCGATATCTGAAGTCAGAGCACCGAACTCCGTAGTCTTTAAGGAAGATGTTAATACCAAGTATGCGGGTATTTTTAAAGAGGCGATTGACGGGTCAAAAGTAAAAATTGAAAATGGTGCCTTCAATGTAAATGGCGGTAACGACGGAGTTACTATTTATAAAGATCCAAGTCATACATCTGTTCCGATGTTACGGACCGAATTGAAAGTAGAAAAGAAGGTTAAAACGGCTAGACTTTATGCTACTGCGCGTGGAATCTATGAATTCTATATCAATGGTGAAAGAGTTGGTCAGGATTATTTCAACCCAGGCTCAACTGAATATTCTAAGAGAATCATGTACCAATCTTATGATGTAACAGACCTGGTTAAAATAGGTAATAATGCCATTGGAGCAATGCTAAGTTCGGGTTGGTGGAGTGATCAAATGACCTTTAACCTCTCCAATTATAATTACTTTGGGGATCGTCAATCATTGCTTGGCAAACTTGTTATTACCTATGAAGATAATAGCTCGGAAACTATTGTGACAGACCCTGATACTTGGAAATATTTTGGCGAGGGACCGATCACCTATTCTGGCTTCTTTAATGGAGAAGACTATGATGCTACACGTGAAAGTTTCATAGATGGATGGGATCAACCAGGATACGATGATCGTTCTTGGACCAATGCTGTCGTCATTACACCACAGCCTGCTTTTGCCAATCCAGAGATTGTTGCACAGATTGGAGACAATGTTCATAAAGTTGAAGAGATCACCGCAAAATCATATAGTGAGCCTAGACCGGGCGTATATGTATATGACATGGGTGTCAATATGGTGGGCTTACCAAAAGTTTCTCTAAAGGGGAAAAAAGGGGAAAAAGTGACATTCCGTACCGCGGAAATGTTATATCCTGACTTACCTGAATATAAAAATATGAACGGATCGAGCATGGTTGGGATGATCCTCACGGAAAACTATCGTGCTGCACTTAGTACAGATACTTATATTATGAATGGTAATAAAAAGGGTGAAACCTATCAGCCGCGCTTTACTTTCCATGGATATCGCTATCTTGAAATTACGGGATTAGATGCCCCGCTTTCACCCGAGGATGTAAAGGGAGTTGTATTAAGTTCACTAAGAGAGCAAACAGGCAGTTATGAAACATCCAACCCATCAATTAACCAACTTTATAAAAATATTAACCGTTCACAATACGGAAACTTTTTAAGTATTCCTACTGATACACCTGCACGTGATGAACGGATGGGCTGGGCAGGAGACGCCCAAGTTTTTGCACGAACAGCTACCTATAATGCGGATGTACAGCAATTTTTTGCTAGATTTACAACTACGTTAAGAGATAGCCAAGCCGCTGATGGCGGGTATCCAATCTACGCACCAAACTATACCATTAATCCGCAATCAGGCGGATGGGTAGCATGGGCGGCTGCGGGTATCATTTTACCGTATGAGACTTATCAACAGTACGGTGATACAAATTTGATTCAAGAACACTATGTTTCAATGCAAAGATTTATTAATTCGATTAAAGACGGCGGAAAAATTAATGGCAATCAGTTTCTCACAAACAAAACCGGTCTAGCAGATCACCTTTCACTTACAGCAACTGATACACCATTATTAGTGAATGCAATTTATGGTTATGTCGTAAGCCGGATGGCGATTATGGCAGAGGCAATTGGTAAAACTGATAACGCAAAAGAATATCAGCAACTATATGAAAATATTAAGGCTGAATGGAATAAAGCCTTTGTGGATTCTGCCACATTTAAGACCAAGTCGTTTACTGGTGTTTTACAGGATACACAAGCTTCATACTCCTTACCACTTGCATATGACATGTTTAGTGCCGAAAACAAACCACATGCTGCAGCCCGCCTTGCCGATCTCACAAAAGAGTTGGGATATATCGTTACAACTGGTTTTGTCGGTACTGCACCATTAAATCCGGCATTATCAGAAAATGGTTATGATGAAGTGGCGTATAGGCTGCTCGAGTCTACGAAATATCCGTCATGGCTTTACCCAGTAGTAAATGGCTCTACTTCTATGTGGGAAAGATGGAATTCCTACACGCATGAGAATGGATTCGGCGGTAATAATGGAATGAACTCCTTTAACCATTATGCATTAGGAGCAGTCGGTGCCTGGATGTATAATCATTCTCTAGGTATTCTGCGTGATGTTAATCAACCAGGATTTAAGCATATAATCTTTAAACCAGCCTATGGCGGTGAAGTAACATTTGCAAAAGGTCACTATGATTCCGTGTATGGCCGAATTAGCAGCGGATGGGAACTTAAGAATGGAACTTTCAACTATAGTGTAACTGTTCCGGCAAATACAACTGCTAACGTCTATCTTCCTGCAACCGACGTTAATAAAGTCAAGGAAGGCGGACAGCCAATTGCCAAGGCAAAAGGTGTAAAGTTTATCGAATTTAAAGATGGTAAAGCTGTTTACGAACTTGAGTCAGGAAGCTATGAGTTCAGTTCAACCATAAAGTAGTTTAGCAGTAAAAAAGCTTGCAGATGATCCATTGTCTGCAAGCTTTTTCTTAAGTTATGACCGGCAAATAAGGACAATAAATTGGTCGACTCAGGATATAGGAAAATTGTAGTTTTCTAGTAAGATAGAGATTACAGTAAGCGTTTCCAATTGGAAGGTGATGTATATGACAAAATACAGTATCGCTTTAGATATTGGTGCCTCGAGCGGGAGACTTATTTTAGGCTATCTCGAGAATGGCACCTTAAAACTAGACGAGATTCATCGCTTTGAAAACAAAATTGTTAAAAAAGGTGAGTCCTATTGCTGGGAAGCCGATAAACTTTTTCAAGAGATTAAAAAGGGACTAAAAAAATGCAAGGAATTGGGTATTAGGCCGGACAGCATCGGAATTGATACATGGGCAGTAGACTTTGTTTTGTTAGATGAAAATGACCAGCCATTAACAGAAGCTGTATCTTACCGAGATCCTCGGACCGACGGCATGATGGAGGAAGTGTTTCAGTTATTTTCAAAAGAAAGACTCTATCTAGAAACCGGCATCCAGTTCCAGAAGTTTAATACGGTATATCAATTATTCTCGATGAAAAGAAACACCCAAGAGATTCTTGATAAAGCTAAATCATTCTTAATGATTCCGGATTACTTTAATTATTTGCTTACAGGAAAAAAAGCAAACGAATACACAAACGCTACATCCACACAACTAGTCAATGCGTTTACGAAAAAATGGGATCATGACTTATTGGATCTATTGGGAATTAATAAAGAGATGTTCCATGAAATTAAGACACCTAAGACCGTTCTTGGAACGCTAACAGAAGAACTAGTTTCAGAGCTAGGATTTGACCTTCAAGTGATACTACCGGCCACACATGATACAGGTTCAGCGGTTATTGCCGTACCAGAAGAAAATGAAACAATTTATATCAGTTCTGGTACATGGTCATTGATTGGCGTAGAAAACTCCTTCCCAATCTGTATCACCAAAGCACTGGACTACAATTTCACCAATGAAGGCGGAATTGATTATCAATATCGGTTCTTAAAAAATATTATGGGTCTCTGGATGATTCAAGAGGTAAGACGCAACTATAATAATGAATATTCGTTTGCCGAACTTGTCGATTTAGCTAGAGAAGCGAAAGACTTCAGAGCTATTGTTAACGTCAATGATGATCGTTTCTTAAAACCAGTGAACATGATCCAGGAAATCATGAATTATTGTGTGCAAACAGCACAGCCGATCCCAAGCACACCGGGTGAAGTCGCAAAATGCGTATATGATAGTTTAGCAGTTAGCTATCAGGATGCCGTGAATGAAATCGAAGAAATTTTTGAAAAGAGATTTGAAAAAATTAATGTCATCGGCGGCGGCTGTCAAAATGAAATGTTGAATCAACTGGTGGCGGATGTAACGAGGAAAGAGGTATATGCAGGGCCAGTTGAAGCGACAGCGATTGGCAATATCGTTGCTCAATTAATGGCTCTAGATGAAATCAATGATATTAAAGAAGCACGTAGAATTATTAAAAATTCATTTGAAGTTAAAAAATATATGCCTACTGCACCGATTACAAACTAACAGATAGAGAGGAAGAATGTCATGTCTATTCAAGAAAACTACGAACTTGCTAAAAAAGCTTATGAAAAATGGGGAATTAATGTTGATGAAGTCATCGGAAAATTAAAAAATGTTCCTATCTCTATTCATTGCTGGCAGGGGGATGATGTTGGCGGATTTGAAGTAAATCCGAACGAATTATCTGGTGGAATTTCCGTTACTGGTAATTATCCAGGTAAAGCATCAACACCGGAAGAATTAAGAGCAGACTTAGAAAAAGCACTTTCCTTGATTCCAGGAAAACATCGCGTCAATTTACATGCGATTTATGCGGAAACAAATGGAGAAGTAGTGGAAAGAGATCAATTAGAACCAAAGCACTTTGAAAACTGGGTGAAATGGGCAAAAGAAAATGGCTTAGGGTTAGACTACAACCCAACATTGTTTTCACATCCGAAAGCAGATGATGGCTTAACACTATCACATCCAAACGAAGAAATCCGGGAATTCTGGATTAATCACTGCATTGGCAGCCGGAAAATTGGTGAGTACTTCGGTAAAGAACTTGGTACACCAGCATTAACAAACATTTGGATTCCAGATGGGTACAAGGATATTCCAAGTGACCGCCTCACACCAAGAAAGAGATTAAAAGAATCATTAGATAAGATTTTTGCGGTGGAAACTGATGAAAACTATAACTTAGATGCGGTTGAAAGCAAGGTATTCGGTATTGGTTCCGAATCATATGTAGTGGGATCCCATGAATTTTATTTAAACTATGCAATGAAAAACAATAAATTGTGTTTATTAGATACCGGTCACTACCATCCAACAGAAACTGTATCTAACAAAATTTCATCTATGCTTTTATTCAGCGAAAAGCTTGCCCTGCATGTTTCAAGACCGGTACGTTGGGACAGTGACCATGTTGTTATTTTAGATGATGAACTTAAAGAAATTGCTTTAGAAATTGTACGTAATGATGCCTTAGACCGTGTCATTATTGGACTTGATTTCTTTGATGCGAGCATAAACCGTGTGGCTGCTTGGACAATCGGCACACGCAACATGATTAAGGCTTTATTATCTGCTATGTTAGTACCAAACGATTATCTTAAGCAGCTTCAAGAAGAAGGCAACTTCACTGAAAGATTAGCTTTAATGGAAGAATTCAAGACTTATCCATTTGGTGCTGTTTGGGATTACTACTGTGAAAAAATGGGCGTTCCAGTAAGAGAGTCTTGGCTAGAAGAAGTAAAAGCGTATGAGCAAGAAGTTTTATTAAAGCGATAACTTGTGATGGAAGACTCAAATAGGAGATTTATAGGCTCCGTTGGGTCTTTTTTTGGATTTATTTCTTAAATTAGAAAGGGATTATACAAAATATAGGGAAAATATTACGAAGTTTTAAGTTATTATACAAAATAACGAGTAGATTCTACAAAAAATGTAAATCAATTCCCAATTCAGTTTAATTTCGTTTTGAAAAAAAGGGTGGGCATATTAAAAGTATAATTTTTGTTTGTTTTCCAAAGATATATGGTATAGTTATAGTGATAATAAAGATAAATCAAACATAAAACAACATAAATAAAAATTTATTCAGCAGGAAGGGGCAGCACTAGTGCTAGTTGCAGAAAGACAAAAAAAGATTGTGGACTTAGTTAATGAGCGGTTGAGTATTCGGGTCACGGAGCTTAGTAAAATTTTCTCAGTAACAGAAGAAACGATACGGCGTGATCTTGAAAAGCTTGAAAAAGAAAATCTCTTAATGCGCAGCCATGGCGGGGCAGTTAGTATTGAAAAGGATCAGGGGGAGACCTCTTATTTAGAAAGGGAAATCACTAACGCTGCCGAGAAAAAAGCAATAGCTGTAGAAGCGATTCGTTCTATCGAGCCAGGGGATCAAATCGTCTTAGACGCAAGTACAACGGCATGGTATGTGGCGAAGGAACTGCCTGATATGCCTTTAACGGTTCTGACAAATTCGATAAAAGTCGCCATTGAACTTAGTAAAAAAGAACAAATCAAGGTGATCTCCACGGGGGGAACGCTGCTTTCACAATCTCTTTCATATGTTGGACCGCTTGCAGAACGTTCTCTGGGTATGTACCACGTAAATAAGGCGTTTCTTTCCTGTAAAGGGGTTCATTTAGAAAAGGGATTAAGTGACTTTAATGAATCACAAGCCTTATTAAAAAAACAGATGATGGAAATTTCAGATGAAACCATCTTAATGGTTGACTCGAGTAAATTTGGAACACGAGCCTTTTCACAAATTGCACCTGTTTCCACCATCGACTGCATTATTACCGATTCAAAAATAAATGAAAAAACTAGAAATGAACTCGAGGATATAAAGATAAAGTTATTAATTGTAAACTAGCAGACCATGTCCCGGTCTGTTTTTTTATGCACTTATAGAGTAAATAGAGGCATACTCTGTAAAAAAACAAATTGATGCCCAATCCAGATGGTTGATAAAAATGAATTTTAAATAAAAATAATCAAATGATTAATTAGTTATATACCAATAAAAAATGACTATCAGTTGGTTTACATTTTGACAGTCATTTTTTTACATTTATTTAAATTACTTTTCACTGAATTTGATGAACTTGTCTTGATGTCTTAAAATCCATGAAACTCTTTGTGCAGCCTTACGAATATACTTCTTGACCGTATCAATAGAGTCAACCTCGTCCCAATATCGGCCGAGAAAATGGATAAACACGTCTAAACTTCTAAGCCGGATTAGAAGAGGAAGGGCATGAATTTCTCCTTTTGTCAGATTAATCCTACTGCCATATCCTGTTAGGAAGGCGGTAATCTTTTTGAAAATAATAGTCTCATCCTCTTCATCATCTATAAAATCGGACATAGCAACCGCAACTTCCATCATTCGTAAATCATGTGTAACAAATTCAAAATCAAGAATGGCGGAAATCTTTCCATCCCCACCCGAAAGAATGTTGGTAGCATTTAAATCTCCATGAACGAGCTGGTGAGGAAGGCTTTTTAAAAACGAGACACTGTCTTGAAAGGAAACTAGTTGTTTATAGATTATTAATAATTCTTGAGTTAACTCCACAAAGTCTTCTGGTGGATTGAGGGAAAAAACTTTAATCTGATCCAAAGAACATCTTGGGTGTGTACTATTCATATCATAATACGGTCTGTATACTGGCGGTTGATTTACATTGACCTCGGCAAGTTCTGCAGTAAGTTGACCAGCCGCCTTACCAAAAGAATAGATTTGATCTAAGTCTTCTAGGGCAGGATTCGTCCCATTGATAAATTTAAACACCCCCGCAAGATTTCCAGATTTAGTTTTGACAATGGTTTGCCCATCTATTGTTTTCATTGGTACTGGAATGGAAAAGGAAAAGGGCCGTTCGATTAATGCTAGTAATACAGCATGTTCATAGTTTACCTTGTCTTTATCTTGATGGGTTTGGTATATTCTCAGTACGTATTTCTCATTATTTGCCAGAATAAATAGGGTTGTATTGTTTTTCCCACTTGGCCCGGGAACAATCTCCCAATTCTCAAAAGGAAAGTACAAAGGTACTATTTCTTCAATATATGATAAATATTTTTTCATCTTATTCAAAAATCCTTTTTTTAAAAAGAAGTCTATCACGTACAGGAACAAGAGGAAAGTATTTTTGAATAGGCAATTTGGGAAATCCTTGGAGATGAAGCTGTTCAATACCATTTTGAAGGTTAACAAGTTAATCAAACATTATGTGAAAATATGGTAAAATAGGATAAGGTATACATTTGGAACAGAGAGAAGGTGGCTTTATGAAATCAAATGATAAATTCACAGGAAAAGCAGAGGTATATGCAAAATATCGTCCCAGCTATCCTATTGAATATATGGAATATTTAATTTCTGAAGCTGTTTTAAAGGAGGGTAATATTATTGCAGATATTGGCTCCGGGACTGGAATATTTAGCAATCAGCTTCTTGAACGAGGATACTCAGTAATCGGAGTGGAGCCAAATGATGATATGAGAACAGTTGCGGAACAAAATTTGATGACGAATTCCCGTTTTATTTCCATTAAGGGCACGGCTGAAAACACAACTTTAAATGATAATAGTATAGATCTAGTAACAGTAGCTCAGGCATTTCATTGGTTCGACATGGAGCCGTTCAAATTGGAATGTCAACGGATTTTGAAACAGGATGGTAGAGTGGCCCTTGTCTGGAATAGCCGAGATGGGGCAAGCGATATTAACAAGGAAAGTGCAGAGGTTTGCCAAAAGTACTGCCCAAATTTTAAAGGATTTAGCGGCGGTATCGAGGAAACTCCGATTGCATTTCAGCAATTTTTTAAAGATGGAAAGTATGATTTAAATTACTTTCGCAATGACCTGCAATTTAATTTAAGTGGATTTTTGGGAAGATACTTATCCGCTTCCTATTCCCCAAAAAAGACCGACGAGGAATATCATCCATTCATTACAGCATTATCAAATCTATTTGAAAAATATAGCAATCATGGGCAAATAGTTATTCCAAATATCACAAGAAGCTATTTGGGTAAAGTGTAATTATTTAAATGATGATTATTGTTAACTTTATAACAAAGTATTCTTCTTTTATAATAATGACAACAATGTAGGCTTTATTTCATACCATATTTGGGGGTGAAAAAATGCCAAGAGTAAATTACCGTAGTTCAGACGTTGACTTAATGGCTAGGATGATGAGAGCAGAAGCCGAAGGCGAAGGAAAACAAGGAATGTTATATGTAGGAAATGTAATTGTAAATCGCCTTAAAGCAGATTGTTTAGACTTTAAAGGGTTAAGAAAAATTCCAGATGTCATTTTTCAAGTACAAGGAGGAAATTTTTCCTTTGAAGCTGTTCAAAAAGGAAATGTATTTTATCAAAGAGCGAGAACTGCTGAAAAAAGATTAGCAAAACAGAATTTGGATTATTGGAGAGAACACCCAGGAAAGTATGCACTTTGGTATTTTAATCCATATGCTCCATGCCCTCCAACATGGTACGGTCAACCACAATCTGGCCAATTTAAAAACCATTGTTATTATGAACCAAAAGCTGGAACATGTGATAGTGTTTATAAGGGAAGTTAAGCTTACTCGTTTGAGTAAGCTTTTTCTGTTCTTGGTGTTCGAGCTGAAAATAGTAAGTAGGACACATATCGGCCTGATTTCAGTCAAAACGGGTCACGTAGAAGTAGTCTACGTGACCCGTTTCACTCATTCAATTATCTTTCCAGTCAAAGTTTTCGATAAAATTAACAAACGCCTTAACAACATTCCAATCCATAGCTTCCTTATGATAATACATCCACGTTCTCCGCAAAATCGGATTTCCTTCTTGGTCTTTTAAGTGGATTTTGTTTAAGTCTTCTATCCCTTTAAGTACTCGACTAGACAAAATGCAATAGCCTAAACCATTTATAACCATTTCCTTACATGGGTCTACTTGGTCGACTTCAATACTTATAAAAGGGGCTTCAGAAAAATTTTCAGCCCACCAATGATCAATGACTGATTTTAATAAGTAATCCCCTCTATATTCAATTCTTGGAAGACGAGGGAGATCTTTCATATCAAACTCATTTTTTGAAGCAATGCAAATAGTTTCCTCAAACAATTGATATTTTGATAATCCCCGCCAGCCATAATCTCCACGGACAAAGCTGATATGAACGTCCTTATTATGAATAAGTTGAGTCACATCTCTGCTCCATCCCGTCGTTACTTTGAATTCCACATGCGGATATTGCATTTTAAATAATTTCAAAATATAGGGAAGTTCATAATTCGCGAAAAAATTGGAAACCCCCAATTTCAACGTACCTACCACTTCATCACTTTCGTTATTACTCATATTTTGGACATTTTCTTTTATCATTTCATAATGCGCGAGGGCCTCCTCAGCACAATGAACAAGGTATTCTCCTTGTGGGGTAAAATGCACTCCCCTGCTTTCACGGGTGACGATTTTTACGCCTAGTTCTTCCTGCATATGCTTTAATCGAGTCGTTAATGCGGGTTGAGTAAGAAATAAGAGGCGAGCTGTTTTTGTTAGATTCTTTTGATGATAAAGCACCTTTAGTATTTCCCAATCACGGTAATCCATTTTTCCACCCATCTATCTGATATTAATATTTTTTATAAGTTAATATAATTTTTTAGCATTTTATTTATTTCAATTATTACATTATCCTTAACCTTAAGCAATTGAAAATTACTTATTAAATAATCTGAAATTAGTCATATAAAGTAAGACAACAATGGAGGAATTGTGAATGGGAGTCCAGAAAAACCTGCATAATCCATGGCGGAAATTCAATGGTCCAAACCTTGGCTATGTTATTGAACAATACGAGCGGTATACGAACGGAGAAGAAGCTATTGATCCAAAATTAAGAGAGCTTTTTATAAAATGGGGCTCACCATTGTCTTTTGAGTCAAGTCATATCGAAGAAACCCAAAATAATGAATCTTTCAATTCTAATAATTCCACAAATATACAGAAAGTACTGAAAGTGGTAAAGCTGCTTGAGGACATTCGTTCAAACGGTCATTTAGCGGCAAACATGAACCCATTAAAGTGGAATCAACAAAATCAAGAGTTGTTTCAGCCCGAAAAATATGGGGTTAGTGAACAAGAACTGAAAGCGATTCCAGCAATCCTCGTATGGGAAGAGGCCCCTGTAGGGATACAAACTGCGTGGGATGCTCTCAATCATTTAAAAAGTGTATATACCTCTACATTAGCCTATGAATTTAACCATGTGCAACAGATGGATGAACAAGCCTGGTTAACTCAAATGGTGGAGACAGGTTCCTTGCATCGGTCTTTATCGAAAGAAGAGCAAACGAACTTGCTGCAGAGCCTAACAGAGGTTGAAGGATTTGAACAGTTTTTGCATAAGACCTTTGTCGGACAAAAGAGATTCTCCATTGAAGGCGTAGATATGCTAGTACCAATGCTGAATGAAGCAGTGCACGAAGGCGTTGAGGATGGAGCACGAAATGTCGTGATTGGTATGGCGCATCGCGGCCGCTTAAGTGTCCTTTCACATGTGTTAAACAAACCATACAGCAAGATGTTCGCTGAATTTCAGCATTCGTCTGCTAAACAACAGGGTCCGTCAGAAGATTTAGTCGACATAAGTGAAGGCTGGACTGGAGATGTGAAATACCATCTTGGACGTAATCGATTCATGGAAGGTCCCGGTAATGTGCGCGCACGGATTACCTTAGCCAATAACCCGAGTCATCTTGAATTTGTCAATCCGGTAGTTGAAGGGTTTGCAAGAGCTGCCCAAGAAGAACGAAAAAATACAGGTTACCCTAAGCAGGATATGAATAAGGCGTTTGCCATTTTAGTTCATGGCGATGCAGCCTTTCCAGGCCAGGGGATTGTAGCGGAGACCCTGAATTTAAGCGGGTTAAAAGGATATAAAACAGGTGGAACGATCCATATCATTGCTAACAACATGGTTGGTTTTACAACCGATAGCCATGATTCTCGCTCAACGAGATACTCCAGTGACTTAGCAAAAGGATTTGAGATTCCAATCGTACATGTTAATGCGGACGATCCAGAAGCCTGTCTAGCCGCTGTTCGACTTGCTTATCAATACCGTGCCAAGTTCCAAAAAGACTTTTTGATTGATTTAGTTGGATACCGCCGATTTGGCCACAATGAAATGGACGATCCAGCGGTCACCCAACCGCAGGTATACAAAAAAGTTGTGAACCATCCAACTGTAAGAGCTGTGTATGCAAATCAGTTGAAAGAAAGAGGCATTCTCAATCAAGAAGATGTTGAGCTAATGAATCGCAGCGTACAAGAAATGTTGCAAGTAGAGTATGAAAAAGTGTCAGAGAAGAAGCAGAGTGAACACATTTCAGAAGTAGAGGTTCCGATGGTAATCGCCAAAGGAATTCCATCGTTGGAAACAAGTGTGCCACTTGATACGCTTCGTGAAATAAACCAAGATTTGCTGAAATGGCCGGAAGGTTTTCATGTTTATCCAAAATTAAAGCGGATTTTGGAGCGTCGTGGAACGGCACTAGAAGAAAACGGTAAAGTAGAATGGGCGGTAGCAGAGGTGCTGGCATTTGCGTCGATGTTAAAGGATGGTACGCCGATTCGTCTCACTGGCCAAGATTCAGAACGTGGAACGTTTGCGCAACGGCACATTGTACTGCACGACGCAGAAACAAACGAAACGTATTCTCCATTGCACAATCTTCCGCAAGCAAAAGCATCATTTGCGGTTCATAATAGTCCGCTGTCAGAAGCAGCTGTTGTAGGTTTTGAATATGGATACAATGTATTTGCTCCTGAAACACTTGTCATGTGGGAAGCACAATATGGCGACTTTGCAAATACAGCGCAGCCACTCTATGATCAATTTGTTTCATCTGCAAGGGCAAAATGGGGACAAAAATCAGGCCTTATTCTCCTGCTGCCTCATGGGTATGAAGGCCAAGGTCCGGAGCATTCCAGTGCCCGCCCTGAACGGTTTTTACAGTTAGCGGCTGAAAACAACTGGACGGTTGCCAACCTGACAAGTGCTGCCCAATATTTTCATATTTTACGCCGCCAAGCCTCCATCTTAGGATCAGAGTTTGTTCGACCATTAGTGATTATGACACCAAAGAGTCTGCTCCGTCACCCGTTAGTTGCATCTACTGGTACTGCTTTAAGCGAAGGTCATTTCCAAACAGTTTTGGAACAGCCTGAACTAGGAAAAGCGCTGGAAAAGGTAAGACGCTTAGTTTTAACAACGGGTAAGATGGCCATCGATCTGGCTGTAGAAATCGACTCAAACAAAGAAAATCAAAATCTAGAAGAGGTACACATTGCTCGAATCGAACAATTGTATCCATTTCCTGAGGAAAAGGTAGAAGCCATCATAAAGCGGTACCCTAACTTAAAGGAAATTGTTTGGGTGCAGGAAGAACCGAAAAATATGGGTGCGTGGCATTATATCGCTCCAACTCTCTTTGAACTTGCAGCTGGCAGACTGACTGTAGGTTACATTGGGCGTCAAGAGCGTTCAAGTACAGCGGGCGGAGATCCAACCGTTCATAAAAATGAACAAGAACGGATTATCAAACAGGCTCTGAACTATATTGAATCAAATAGATACTCAGAAACAAGAAATAGAACTAGTTACTAATTCCATTTCCGGAAGATAATTTAAGTAGAAATACTACCTTATAGAGGACTTACCAACAAACATAGGAGGATACACCACATGATTGAAATCAAAGTACCAGAACTGGCAGAATCCATTACGGAAGGAACCATTGCTCAATGGCTCATTAATATTGGTGATAAAGTAACCAAAGGAGATAGTGTGGTTGAGCTGGAAACTGATAAAGTTAATATAGAATTAAATGCCGATTACTCAGGTGTAGTTACAAAGTTTTTAAAAGAGCCTGGCGATATCGTCGAAGTTGGCGATGTCATTGCGATTATCGAAGAGAATGCGGCGGCTGGAGCCACTCCAGCTGTTCCAGCTGCAGCTCCGGAAATAACAGTAGAAGAAACACTAAATCAACCAAGAACCCAGCCTCAGCCAGAACTTCCAAAAGGTAATAGTCCGATTGCTTCACCAGCGGCAAGAAAATTGGCAAGAGAATTGGGAATCGATTTAACACAAGTAAGCAGCCGGGATCCACTTGGAAGAATTAGACCAGAGGATGTAAAAGCATACACACCGACTCCTGCGGTTAAAGAAGAGCCAAAGGTGGAAAAGGCCAGCCCAAAACAAGCCGTACAACAAATAGATGAAGAGTTTGACAAACCAGTTGAACGGGTGAAAATGACCCGCCGGCGTCAAACAATCGCAAAACGCCTGGTAGAAGTCCAGCATACAGCAGCGATGTTAACAACTTTTAACGAAGTTGATATGTCGGCTGTTATGGATTTACGCAATCAGCGGAAAGATGCATTTTTTGAAAAACATGGTGTTCGTCTTGGGTTCATGTCATTTTTTACAAAAGCCGTTGTCTCAGCGTTAAAGCAATTCCCGCTTTTAAATGCCGAAATTCAAGGCGATGAATTGCTTATCAAGAAGTTCTATGATATTGGAATTGCCGTTGCAGCACCAGAGGGTCTAGTGGTACCGGTTGTTCGCGGTGCAAATCAGAAAAACTTTGCTGAAATCGAACAGGATATTAGTAATCTTGGTAAAAAAGCTCGTGATAATGCCCTTACGTTAAATGATTTGCAAGGTGGTACATTTACCATTACTAATGGCGGAGTTTTCGGATCATTAATGTCAACACCGATCTTGAATAGCCCGCAAGTAGGGATTCTCGGAATGCATAAAATCCAAACAAGACCAATAGCGATTGATAAGGAACGAATGGAAAACCGCCCGATGATGTATATTGCCTTGTCTTACGATCATCGAATTGTAGACGGCAAAGAGGCCGTTAGCTTCCTAGTTGCCGTGAAAGAATTGTTGGAAGATCCACACTCGTTATTATTAGAAGGGTAAAAGTTTCATTTGATCATGCTAGTTTAAATTAATAGTTCATAAAAATTAGGGATGGAGGTTTTCCATCTCTTTTTTTGTATTTGGATATCTAAAAAGCAGCTCAGGTGTATACGATCGTGTGTGCACAAGGTGGGAAAAAACAAACGATTACCGACAAGCAGCTTCAAGTCCTGGCTGATGCCTTTAAAGTAGTTCCGCGAGAAGGAATTTTGAAATTATAAATATTTAATCAATCAAAAGGCATGTTCCTGTAATAGGGAGTATGCCTTTTGTAGATTATTTGTTTTTTCAATTGGGGAATAAGAAATATGATATGATTTGATTTAGAGATAGAATTCAGAAAATAGGTGAATCAAATGAATCTGGAACTTCTTGATGAACTAATGGAAATAACAGATGAAGAGAGATCGATTCTTGAAGAGCGAAAAAAAGTAAGTAAAGAACTGTATACAAATAAGACAAATTTTATTATTGAAAGTGAAAAATTCCTCAGTAAAGATAAGATGATTATGGTACGTAAGCACACAAGATTTGTGGATTTCCCTTTACATAAACACGATTATATTGAAGTCAATTATGTCTATACCGGGGAATTGAATCAAACGGTGGGTGGAAGGCAAATTACCTTGAAAAAAGGAGAACTTCTCTTATTAAATCAGCATATTGAACATGAGATCAAAGCTTGTTCTAAAGAAGACATTGTCATTAATTTCATCATTCGTCCTTCTTTCTTCGACTTTATTTTTACCTTTTTAAGTTCCGAAAATATTGTCAGTGATTTTCTGATTAATAGCTTATATAACAACACACAGAACGGACAATTCCTTTATTTTAAAGTTGCTGAAGTACCGGCTATTCAGGATATGATTGGAAAAATGATTGAGGAAATCATGCATCCTTCTACTTTCTCAGAATCAACTATTAAGCTTTATATGGGGCTTTTCTTGATTGAACTTATCAAAAATTCCGATAAGGTGGAGAGAAAAGAAGAGGCATCTATCAATCATTATATAGTAGTAGAGTCACTTAAGTATATAGAAGATCAGTTTAAGGATGCCTCGTTATATGAATTAGCAGATCAATTGAAACAATCTCACTATGGTTTAAGTAAAACCATAAAGAAGGCCACATCCCACACATTCAAAGAGCTTCTTCAAGAGAGGCGACTTGTCAAAGCGAAGGAATTATTGGAAGGAACCGACCTGGCGATTGCTTCAATTGTAGAGCAGGTGGGTTATGATAACATCAGTTATTTCTACCGGATTTTTAAAGGGAAATATGGAATGACACCAAAGGAATACAGACAGAGAACATGATAAAAATAAAAAAACAATGAATCCCTCCAAATTGGGATTCATTGTTTTTTACTTTTTTAATAACAAATACATAAAGTACGGAGCACCGATTAAGGCAACCATAATTCCAGCGGGAATTCCATTAGGTTCAATCAAGTTCCGTCCAATTGTATCTGCAATGAGCAAGAGCCAACCGCCTATCAGAATCGCTAAGGGAATAAATAGTTGATTTCTAGGTCCTACCAACGCTTTTGCGATATGGGGAGCCATCAATCCAATAAAGGAAATTCCTCCCGTAATAGAAACGGCAGAAGCAGCCAGGGCAACGGCTGTTACTAGTAAAACAATCCGTTCCCTTTCAATTGAAACACCCACACCGATGGCAGCTGACTCACTTAGACCGAGAAGATTTAATCGATTTGCCTTGTACAATGCAAACGGGATTAATATCAATAACCAGGGTAAGAATGCCCAAATAAAAGGCCAATCCGTTCCCCAAATATTCCCCGCTAACCATTTCGCAATAAAATCTACCTTTTCCCGTTCAGCTGATGAAATCAGGACAATCATCACTCCAGAAAGTGCCATCGAAAAACCAATCCCGACTAGAACTAATCTCACTGGCTGCATTCCAGAATTTCTTTTATAGGAAAAAAGATAGATTAGTGCGGCAGTTAGTATCGCACCACAAAAAGCCACAAGGGGAAGTACGTAAACAAATGAACCTGCTTCAATAGGTAAAAACAAAAAGAAAACGGTAATTGCCACACCTGCTCCGGAGTTAATCCCAATTATACCAGGATCAGCAAGATCATTCCGTGTGATTCCTTGTAAAATAGAACCAGATAAGGCCAAGGCCATCCCTGCTAACAATGTAATAATCATTCTTGGTAAGCGAATAGAAAATAAGACAAAATCCTCTTTAAACGTTCCGTGTCCGAGAAGAGTTGGAATAAGTCGGTCATAGGATAGGGAAGAGTATCCTAAACCCATGCCAATAATGCATGATAACAATATGAGTCCTAGTAAACTACTTAAAAGTATCCGCTGTTTTTTTAATAAAGAAGGCTGAATCATGAAAATACGCTTCCTCCTTTACGGACAATAACAAGGAAGAAGGGCAGCCCCATTACAGCCATGATTGCAATGATTGGTGTTTCGTAGGGAGCATTAATGATTCTCCCAAGGGTATCAGCAAAAAGCATAAAAGTGGCTCCAGAAATAGCGGACATGGGAATGATGAAGCGGTAATCCGTTCCGACGATTCCGCGAACCAAATGGGGGACCATTAAGCCGATGAAGGCCATATTCCCGACAAGTGCCACAGAAGCACCTGCTAATAGTATGATCACTATAAATAGAATCGCCTTTACTTGAGTTGTTTTTTGACCAAGTCCAACGGCAACTTCTTCATTTAAACTTAAAATGGTAAGCTGTCTGGAGAGAAAAAGTGACACCAGAATCCCAATAATAATAAATGGGACGATGATTTGAAGCTGTTTCCACGACGTCCCAATCATCCCTCCTGAAGTCCACATGGACACATTTTTGGAAACTTTGAAATAAATCCCAATTCCTTCTGCAACAGCATACAGGAAGGCAGAGACCGCTGCCCCAGCTAAAACAATTCTGAGCGGAGAAAAGCCGCCTTTTTTTATGGAACCGATCCCGAAAACTATCAATGTTCCAACTGCAGCCCCCATAAAACAAGCGACTGTCATGCTGAAATAATTGGCAGAAGGGATAAACGAAACGGCTATGGCAAGTGCCGCATTCGCGCCAGCTGTTAATCCAAGTAAACCAGGATCTGCTAGGGGATTTCTCGTCAGACCTTGCATGATCGCGCCTGAAACAGCGAGTGCTGCACCAACAAAAATGGCAGCCGCTGCTCTTGGAAATCGGATTTCACGGAGCATCAAAGTGGCATCATTATTAGTTGAAGTTGAAGTTAGTGCCATCCAAACATCTTTGACGGTCGTATCTGCCGCTCCAAAAACGCAGGCAGCAATGGACATACCGGCAAAAACAAGGAAAGCAGCGATAATCTTATATACAAAGGGGAAATTTTCTTTTGTCATCAGTCTCTCATCTTTTCTTTCCTAGAATAGGGGAAGAGGGAATTCTAGATAAAGAACCCCTCATAGATTATTAATTTCCGAGAAATGACTTCTTAAAAAAGTCTAATTGCTTATCTAATGTCACTGGGTCACTAAAGGAAGCACCGTTTCCATTCATTTCAAAGACACGATTATTTTTAACGGCTGAAATATTCTTGTACGTTTTTGTTTCTTGGAATGAGTGATCGGCATCAGCGTATTTACTAAGGATCACATAGTCTCCAGCATACTCAGGAAGTACCTCTGCTGAAATCGCATAGTAGCCAGATTTTAATGCCATTTCCTTCACCTTATCAGGCATTTTCAAATTCATGGCTTGATATAAGATTTCTGTTCCTCTTGCCCAGTTATTACCGAATACATATAGATCCTTATCATAAGCTTCGATGACGGATACTGTTGCATCTTCACCAATTTTTGAGCGGATTTCGTCTCCCGCTGCTGTTGCTCTTGATTTGAAGTCATCAACCCAAGCTTGTGCTTCCTTCTCTTTATTTAACAGTTTTCCGATTTCTATATGTTGGGTTAAATAATCGGCTTTCCCCCAAGTATAAGTTACAGTTGGAGCAATCTCTTTTAATTTATCAAGGTTTTTAATATTAGATAAACCAATAATTAAATCTGGTTCTAATTCAATAATTTTTTCTAAGTTTTCATCAGATACTTCAGCAACATCTTTTAATTCTTCTTTAAAAGTGGGATTATTTTTAGACCAAACATCTACACCAACGATATTCACACCTAAATCGATGACATTACCCGTGAATCCTGAAAGCAATATGACACGTTTTGGGTTGGATGGGACTTCTATCGGGCCATTTTCTGATTGATATGTAATGGTTTTTGGGTGTTCTTCTTTTTTAGGTGAACTCTCTTCTTTTCCTGACGTCTCGTTACTGCAGGCACTAATAATTAACACTAAGAGCAGGATAAACGGGTATATCAGCTTTTTCATTTTGAATTTCTCCTTTTAATAAGTTGTAGGTAAGACACATGGGCTTATTTGTTCGTGGATCCCGTCCAATTTGGGCATCAATTTGGAACACTTTTTTCAACACTTCAGGTGTCATAACCTCTTCGCAATCTCCTGCTTTGACGATGTGTCCCTCTTTCAGCGCAATGATATAGTCAGCGAAACGTGTTGCATGATTTAAATCGTGAAGGACCATGACAATCGTACGTTCCTGTTCGATGTTCAGCTTTTGAAGAAGCTCTAGTACTTCCAGTTGATGGGCCATATCTAGATAAGTGGTTGGTTCATCCAGAAAAATGATGTCTGTTTCTTGAGCAAGTGCCATGGCAATCCAAACTCGTTGGCGTTGGCCTCCAGATAAAGAATCAACTGAACGAAACTTAAAGTCTAGTAAACCTGTGACTTCAAGTGCCCAGTCAATAACTTCAAAATCTTTTTTTGTTAAGCGTCCAAAGCCTTTTTGATAGGGAAAGCGGCCATAGGAAACGAGCTCACCTACTGAGAGTCCAGCAGCACTTTCAGGTGATTGCGGGAGAATGGCCATTTTCTTTGCAAGAATCTTTGTATTTTCCTTTGAGATATCTTTCCCATCTAACAAAACGGTTCCAGATTGCTGTGAAATAATTCGTGTGATCGCTTTCAATAAAGTAGATTTCCCGCAGCCATTAGATCCGATGATAGTTGTAATTTTTCGATCGGGTATTTTCACACTGAGATTTTTAACAATTAACTGGTCATCATAGCTAATGTTTAAACCCTCTGTATATAACCGAACCATTAGTGACCTCCTTTTAAACAAACGTAAGTAACAACATGTTGTTGATAATGATTATCATTTTCATACCTAACTATATTCGCTCGATTTATTTCTTGTCAATAACTATTTTTTTAGTTTTTCAAAGAATCGTTGTGAAAAGAGTGGGAAAATCGTTGATAGGACCGAGTGGATGTTTACAATGTAATAAAAAAATTCAAAAAAATAAAAAAAACATTTGATATTGATAATCGTTATCAACTAAAATAAGGGTAAGTGATAATATTTATCAATTAGCGGAGTGGAATATAAATAAATGGATATGTTTTTTAAAGATTTTTTGGCAGGGAGTGTTCATTCATGGAGCAGCATGAATTATTTGATGTGACCGTAATTGGCGGGGGACCAGCAGGGCTTTACTCGACTTTTTATAGCGGACTTAGAGAAATGAAAACAAAGCTCATCGAATTTCAGCCGCAGCTGGGCGGGAAAATTCATGTGTATCCAGAGAAAATGATTTGGGATGTTGGCGGGCAAACGCCCATTCCTGGAGCCAAATTAATAGAACAATTGGTTGCACAGGGATTAACGTTTAATCCAACCGTAGTGCTAAACGAAAAGGTTGAGTCGATCACACGTAATGAAGATGGTATTTTTATATTGCAAGCAGCTTCAGGGCAGAAGCATTTTTCGAAAACAGTCATCGTCGCAATTGGCAGTGGTATTTTGAACCCTCAAAAGCTGGACATTGAAGGAGCTGAAAGATTTGAGGTATCCAATTTAAATTACACAGTCAAGTCATTAAAACATTTCAAAGATAAGACTGTCATCATCTCAGGTGGTGGAAATACAGCTATTGATTGGGCGAATGAGTTAGAGTCAATTGCCAAAAAAGTTTATGTAACCTATCGAAAAGATGCGTTAAAAGGTCACGAGGCACAAGCAACACAGCTAATGAAGAGTTCTGCGGTTTGTTTATTTCACACCTCGATTACCAAACTGATTGCCAGTAGCAATCATGAATGTATTGAAATGGTGGAACTGACAAATCATGTTTCAGGAGAGGTTTCTCACTTGCCAATTGATGAGGTAATTATTAATCATGGGTATGAACAAGACGCTACATTACTTGAAAACAGTAGTTTAAATATTAAAATAGCAGACAATTATTATATTGCAGGTAATTCTGTGAGTGAATCATCAGTTGAAGGAATGTATGCTGCCGGTGATATCCTTATGTATGATGGTAAAGTTAATTTAATAACAGGTGCATTCCAAGATGCAGCAAACGCAGTTAATAAAGCGAAACAATATATACAGCCTGACGCTAGTAAAATCGGGATGGTCTCTTCCCACAATGAACTCTTTAAAAAGCGAAATAGGGAATTGATGAAGCAAATGATGAAATAAGCTTAATCGATTTGTTAAAAAAGTCCTTCATCGGCATGATGGAGGACTTTTTTCTGTAATCGAAACTGAGTTTTGCCCTTCACCGATGGTATATACATACACGTTTTTATTTCACTGGTGACATATACCCAAAACTACCTGAAATTTCTTTGCAGATATGTATTAAATATTGAGCTAGTTCATTATTTTCATTTTGAGGAATAAACTCTGAAAAGCCTACCACTGTAACGGCCCCCAGGAGTTTTTTCTGATAGTTTAATACCGGGATCGATACGGATGAGACGGAGGATACCAGTGGTTCTCTTGCAAAGGCAATTTCTTTCTCACGAATGAGTCCGCATTCCTCCTCAAGTTGACTAACCTTTTCAGAAGGAATTTGCATAAATTCTTTCGCTTTCCATTCACGTATCATATGCTCATCCATGAAGGCCATAAATACTTTACCTGTTGCCGAACGAATAGGTAGTAAGGTTCCTATTTGAGCGCCAATATTAAACCCTCGATTGTTGTTCAAATCTTTAACAATCATTGGACCATTATCGGTCCAACTAGAAAATAGAACGGTACTCGAACTTTTTTCGTTAATTTCATGCAGAAAAGGTGAGATCCTGTCGATCACATTTTCTTGATCGACAGCAGCCATTCCATATTCAATCAACTTGCTTCCCAATACATATTCTCCCGTATCCTTGTGTCGATATAGGAGGCCTAGTTGTGTGAAAGTATTTAAATATTTATATAGATTACTCTTTGTAATCTGTGTTAAATCCTGAATATCGGAAAATCTTAATGGCCTGCCTTGTTTGGCAATGATATCAATAATCCCCATTCCTATTTGTAATGACTGAATGGTTGTTCCTTTTTTTATGGATTCCATACTAAACCTCCTATAGACCTTAATCCCTATAATAGCATAGCAGTGGACTAAATCCTACGCAGAACAAAATAGTTTTCTGAATATTATTTTTAATTTTACAGAAATTAGTATTATTGAAAATTCAGAATATTTGTGTTAACCTTATTGATGTACATCAAATGACGGGCTGCTATTTTAGAGTAATTTTTGTATGCCACAAAAGTAAAGCGCTTTCATTTATTTAGCGCTAAACCGACCAACTAGTCGGTCACAATGGTTCTAATATTTTCAATTTAGGGGGATTTATATGGATGTAAGCGGAATTTTAAAGGTAGTTGCAGAAAGTAAACTTGTATATCCAAGCGAAGAAAAACAATCTAACACCTCAATTGGAAGCAGTAAAGCTTTTCATGAACTTCTTCAAAAATCCCAAAAAGATCCCGAATCCTTTTGGAACGATGTGGCGAAGGAGCTATTTTGGTATGAGACTTGGCAAAAAACAATAAGTGGAAATCTTCCAGACTTTCGTTTTTTTGAAGGGGGCATCAGCAACCCTTGTGTAAACTTACTCGACCGTCATGTGGAAAATGGTGCTGGAAATCGCACCGCACTGATTTGGGAGGGAGAAAACGGGGACACTAAGTTTTTTACATATAATATGCTGTTAGCAGAAGTAAATCGCTTTTCGAATGTCTTGCGGTCATTTGGTGTGGAAAAAGGGGATTGTGTAGCGATTTTCCTTCCGAATTTGGCTGAGGCAATTATTGCCGTGCTTGCTTGCTTTCGGATTGGGGCAATATACAATACCGTATTTTCAGGATACTCCGAAAAGTCATTGAAGGACCGTCTCATTAGCTTTGAGCCCAAGATTATCGTGACGACCGACGCTACGATCAGACGTGGAAACAAAGTTTGCTTGAAGGAAAAAGTGGACAGGGTAATTCCAGATATTCCATCCATTGAAGCGGTGATCGTCGTTAATCGCCTAAATACAGAAATCAATATGACAGAAGGACGTGATTTCTGGTGGGAGGAACTAACTAGAAAGGCAAGTATCCTTTGTGAACCTGAGAAGCTGGAGGCCAATGAATATGGAATTGTCTTCTATACAAGCGGTACAACAGGAAAACCAAAGGGTGTCGTCCATTCAGGTATGGCCTTTGTAATCCAAAATTACATCTATAGTAAATATCATATGGATCATCATGATGATGACGTTTTCTGGTGTACGGCTGATATAGGATGGTTAACGATGCATATTTGGGGCATTGCGGGCGCACTCGCCAATGGAGTGACCACTGTCGTATATGAAGGATCGATTGACTTTCCAACAAAGGATAGATTTTATCAGGTAATCGAGAAATACCGTGTCAATAAATTGTTTACCGCCCCAACAGCATTGCGGATGTTAAAAAGTCTAGGTGAAAAAGTACTGAATCAATTTGATTTATCATGTCTGGATGTTGTTTCCCTAGTGGGTGAACCCTTTGACCCAGAATCATGGCAGTGGACGTATGAGGTATTAGGGAAGAAAAAGATATGCGTTAATAATACTTGGGGACAAACGGAGACAGCGGGCTGTCCAATTGCTGGCGCCGCATGGTTAACCCCAATGAAGCCTGGATCAGCAGGTATGCAATTTTTAGGTGCAGATATAGCTGTAGTGGATGAAGAGGGAAATCCAGTTAAACCGGGCACGTTAGGAAATTTAATCATTAGAAAACCATTTCCAATGCTTTGCCGTACGCTTTGGAAGGAACCGGAGCGTTATATTTCCTCTTATTTTAGCCAGGTGAAAGGAAGCTATTTTGCTAGTGATTTGGCTTTGATTGATGAGGATGGCTATGTGTGGGTTGTTGGTCGTTCTGATGATGCCTTCAATGTTGCCGGGCATCGCTTAAGTACTATGGAAATTGAAAGTGCGGTTCTTGAGTGTGAAGGAGTCGCTGAAGCGGCTGTAATTGGTGTCCCAGATGAAATCAAAGGAGAAGTACCGCTTGTATTTGTCCGGGTAAATGATCTTTCCCTAGGGACTGATAATTTAAAAGAAAAAATAAATGAAAATATTATCCAGCTTATCGGAAAAATTGCTCTGCCAAAATCTATCATTTTTACAGAAACACTACCAAAAACAGTTAGCGGAAAAATCATGCGCCGTTTATTAAAGGAAATTTTCGTATCAGGAAAGGTTTCAGGTGATATTACCGGGCTTGAAGATCCAGCAACAGTAGCGCAAATTCAAATGATTATCAATGAAAGGTCGACAGTGAAATAAACAAAAAGTCTGATGGGATTTCCATCAGACTTTATATATTATCAATCTACTATGCTTTTTTCATCTCAATTAGTAAGATATGCGAGGTTTTTTCTGCCTTAATTGTGATGGCTTCTTCAACAATCTCCATTCCATCTCTGTCAGAGAGCTCTATTCCATTAATGACAGAAGTACCTTCTATTTGAACTAAATAAGCCTGTCTGTCCTCTTTAACTGGAAAGCTTATTTCATTTCCTTGCTGCAATTCCAAAGAATAAATGTTTGCATCTTGGTTAATCGTAATTTGAGCATCTCCGTCTTTTCCCGATACCATGTGCAGCCAAGTATTTTTTCTATCATCCCAATTAAATCTAAAATCACCATAGGCTGGTGTATGGCCAGTTTTGTCTGGTAAAATCCAAATTTGTAAAAACCTTGATGTATGTTCACCTAAATTATATTCGCTATGAAGCACACCCGTACCAGCACTCATATATTGAACCTGTCCGCGTGTTATTGTATTTTGGTTACCCATGCTGTCTCCATGAGTCAACTCACCATTCACCACGTAGGAGATAATCTCCATATTTTTATGTGGATGCGTACCAAATCCTGTTTGCGGGTTAATTAAATCATCATTAATTACCCGTAAAACCCCAAACTGAATATTGTCTGGATTAAAATATTCTGCAAATGAAAAGTGAAATTTACTTCTTAACCATCCTATATTACTAGAACCCATATCCTTGCTGTTGATTTTTCTTAGCATATTTTTCTCTCCAATCTATTATAAAAAATGTAGATAAAGAATACTTTCGATTTGTAATTTATCTCGAATTCGAGATAATTATATACATTATATTTCCTAGTGTCAACACTATTGGGAGAAAGCCACCAAAGTAGCATATTAAAGAGGGAGTCCCAATGCAAATTGATCTGCTATTGGGACTCCCTCCATTTTTTATATTGTCTGCTATTCCAGATTTCTGTCCAACAATGCTCCAGTCTGCTCTGCCATCACACGGGCTGGTAATGGCATTCCATTCTTAAACCACCATTCCACGGTACCAACGACTGCTGAACCAAAAAATTGAAGAATAACTTCTTCACTTAAGCCATGATTTGTTCCTTCGGTTGTTTCCACTTCCACTTTAAACTCTTCAATGACTAAATCGAGAAAACGACTACGGAAATATGGTGCACCTTTACTTGCTAACATTGTTGAAAAAAATAAGTAATTACGTTCAAAGTATTCGTACCAGACATAGTTTCCTTCTTGAAAAGTCATCTCAGATGCCGATTGGCATAGTTCTCGAAGATTGTTCATATGTTCTTCAATCATTTTATCCAATAGATCATATTTATCCGTGTAGTGAAGATAGATCGTTCCTCTATTAACATCTGCTCTATCAGCAATATCCTGAATGGTAATATCATCAAAACTTTTTTCAGACATCAGTTCAATGACAGCATTTTTTATCGCTACTTGGCTTTTGGCTATTCTTCTATCAACTTTAGACATTTTATTTCACCAATCTTTCTAAAGATAATCAACAAAGGTATTTGGTTTGTTGATTAATCAACGAATTGCGTTCATTTAACCATTGAAAGTATAACGAGCTTTTTTATAATAATAAACAGATGTTGATTAATCAATCAATATTAATTTTTAAATCATCATGATGTAGCTACTTTTGGAATAATAAAAGTAAGTTAACTATAACTTTTACACGGCAGGACTGACAAAAATATAACAATTCAAAGGAGACAAAAGCATGTATAACGAAACTAACAAATTATCAAATGGTGTAAAAATTCCAAAATTAGGTCTCGGTACTTGGCTGCTTGACGATGCACAGGCAGCACAGGCAGTGCGTGATGCCGTATCTATCGGATATCGTCATATTGATACCGCTCAGGCTTATATGAATGAAACTGGTGTAGGCGATGGAATCCGTTCCTGCGGTGTCGCAAGAGAAGAACTTTTCATCACGACAAAGGTTGCTGCAGAAGCAAAGACCTATGATGCAGTTACGAAGTCTATTGATGAGTCTTTAGCAAAGTTGGGACTTGATTACATTGACCTTCTGATTATCCACAGTCCACAGCCTTGGAAGGAGTTCCGTGAGGCGAACTGTTACTTCGAGGAAAACAAAGATGTATGGAGAGCAATGGAGGATGCTTATATGACAGGCAAGTTAAGGGCAATCGGTCTTTCTAACTTCCTTCAGGATGATATAGAGAATATTCTTGCAAGCTGTGAGATCAAGCCTATGGTAAATCAAATATTGGCACATGTGAGCAATACTCCTTTTGAACTAATTGAATACTGCCAGAAGAATGACATCCTGGTAGAGGCATATTCACCAATTGCACACGGTGCAGTTCTCGATAATGCTGAGGTAAAGGTAATTGCTGATAAGTATGGAGTGTCTGTTGCTCAACTTTGCCTGCGTTATGATATCCAGCTTGATCTTGTAGTAATTCCTAAGACGGCAAATCCGGAACATATGAGAAACAATGCAGAGCTTGATTTTGTTATCAGCGAGGAAGATATGGAGACTTTGAAGAATGTAGGGCACATCCAGAATTATGGTGAGCATAGCTTCTTCCCGGTATTTGGGGGGAATTTAAAATAATAAGAAAACATATGAATAATGATTGGAAAATTTACTTGCTGGCTCTCATTACTTTCATGGTCAGTTCATCAGAGTATGTCATTGCAGGAATTTTGGATAAAGTTGCTGCCTCCTCCAATGTATCGGTATCGGTAGCAGGACAACTAATTACCATATTTGCGTTAGCTAATGCGGTTGGTTCTCCCTTCGTCGTGATGGGGACGACAAAATTGAATCAGCGGAAGTTATTAATGCTTTCTCTAGTATTAATGGTGATTGGCTGTGTAATGACTTTTACCCTTTCCGGTTTCGGTTTTCTAATTGTCTCACGTATTATTCTTGCTCTAGGAAGCGGCGTTTTTGCTATTGGTGCGAAGACTGCAGCAGTCAATTTAGCTTCCCCAGAAAAACAAGCAGGTGCTATCGGCACCGTTATACTTGGATTTAGTGCTGCTATCATCGTCGGTGTTCCAATTGGTCGTCTTATAGCCACAGCATATGACTGGAAGTTAATTTTTGTGGTGATAGGTGTTCTGAGTTTACTAGCAATCTTCGTTATTTTTCGTACGATTCCTGCTACTAATAACGGGCCAGCCGTCCCTCTGGGCAAGCAACTCTCATATTTAAAGAACCCTAAAATCTTAATGGGCCTTGGTGCAACGTTCTTTTGGCAGTTAGGATATGGTGCAATGTATTCCTATATTGCACCCTTCCTGCTGACCGTTACATCCATGAACGGACGAGAAGTTAGCGGTGCCTTGTTTGCCTTCGGTATTGCTACCTTAATAGGTTCAAAGTTTGGTGGTTTCATGACAGATCGGATTGGTAACTCTAGAACTCTTGTTAGAGGTTTGGTTGTTCATTGTTTAGCTCTAGTGTTGCTATCTACTATTGCAAGGTCACCTCTTGTCGCCCTTCTGTTGCTTATATTGTGGTCCTTCTCAGCGTGGTCGTCAGGCCCGGGTATGCAGTACAACCTGGTTTGGCTTGCACCAGAAGCTTCAGGAATCATGCTAAGTTTATATGGCTCATTCATACAATTAGGCATAGCTGCGGCGGCAGGAATTGGGGGTATTGCTGTAAAAAGCACATCGGTGCTGGCGGTCAGCTGGATTGGGGCAGCATCAGTGGCAATTGCTGCAATTATTGCAGCGGTATCATTTAGTCTTAATAGGAAAGAAACGAGAAAGTCGTTTAATGAAATTGGCCTATGAGCATTATAAAAATGAAATTTAACAACGTGGAAGTTCTTGGGGGATTAATGAAATGATTATTCGTCCAATAGTTCAAGTAGGTTAATAAAAATAAATTTATTGGAGGAATTAAAAATGGCAAAACATGAAGAAGTAAAAAATGGTGTTATTTTCCCAGTAGGCGAGAAAAATGAAGCATATGCACAATTTTTTGTGGGACAAAGTTATCTTAAAGGATTAGTTGCTGATCCAAAAGTGAATGTTGGTGTAGGGAATGTGACCTTTGAACCAGGATGCAGAAATAACTGGCATATCCATCGTGATGGTTTTCAAATTTTATTGGTAACTGGCGGCGAAGGTTGGTACCAAGAAGAAGGAAAGCCTGCTCAATTCTTAAAAGCTGGTGAGGTGATTGTTACTCACGATGGTGTAAAACATTGGCATGGTGCTGCAAAGGACAGTTGGTTTGAACACATTGCAATCACTGCTGGTACGCCTGAATGGTTGGAACCAGTATCAGATGAGGAATATAACAAAGTAAAATAATAGTTTTGGATATGAAAGGACCTATAATACAGGGCTTTTTTTCAACCCAAGCATTATGATGTATCTTATAAACAGATGTTGTGAATCCAGATGATAATCAGCGGCTTGTTCAACTAGCAAAAGATATGGCGCTACAAAATGGGCTGTTCGTAATTTAATGGAAGTTTTGCGAATGGAATCCTGCCATGGAGAGTACTAACATCCGTTATCCAGTAGCGATCAACAAGACCACGACAGCCTTTTAATTTGCGCTTGGCATGGGTGCAGTCTCTAGGTGAAGGTACCAACCATGAAGGCAGTAGTAATGGTGTCAACTTCTTGGGATAGTGGGGTCAGACTTATTATTTTTAAGACCCAATTTTAGGTAGCAGGTTCGGCTCTCATAACATGGTGAGAGCCTTTTTTTAGAAAATGATTAAAATTTGAAGTACCTTTGTAGGTTTGCCACATCGTTAATTTGGAAGCTCAATCCTCCAACAAGTCCTGACAATATTCTCTAATCAGTCTGGCCGCATATGTTTGGCTGATTTGCAGATCCTTGGCCACACGCCTAGAGCTTTTATTCACTTTATAGGATTTACGAATCATTTCCTTTTTTGCCAATTCGACAGCATCATTAAGGGTAGTGGGGGCAGTATTTTCAATTTGCGCCAGTCCTTGGTTATATATACTTTCGGGCAGGTCATCGATACCGATGACATCATTGCTTACAATAACTAGCTTTTCGAGCAGGTTTTCAAGTTGCCTTACGTTCCCGGGCCATGAATAATGGGTCAGACATTCGAGGCAATCTTTAGAAATTAATTTGTTCATTTCATGGTTCCGATTAAATTTGTATAAAAAATTATAGATGAGCGGGACTATATCTTCTTGCCTTTCCCGAAGCGGAGGCATTTTGATATCCACTACGTTCAGCCGATAATATAAATCTTCTCTAAACATTTTGTTTTGTACCATTTTGTTTAAATCTTTATTGGTCGCGGCAATAATTCGGATATCGACTGACTTTTCTTTATTGCCGCCAATAGGAATAAATTTTTTCTCCTGAATGACTTGCAGTATTTTAGCCTGAAGAGGCAAAGGCATGTCCCCTATTTCATCAAGAAACACCGTACCCCCATTCGCGCTTTCCAGTATCCCTTTTTTTCCGGAACGGTTTGCATTCGTGAAAGATCCTGGTGTATAGCCAAAAAGCTCGGACTCCATTAAATCAGCAGGGATTGCAGCACAATTGATGGTTAAAAATGGGCCGTTCCTTCTATTTCCATTTTCGTGAATATATTGTGCTAAGAGGCTTTTACCTGTTCCGGATTCACCTAGAATTATTATAGTAGAGTTTGCACCAGCCACCTTCTTTGCAAACTTCAACACATTTTTCACCTTTTCATTATTGGTAATGATGCTGCCAAATGGATCTTCAGCCTCTTTACTTTTTGTTGAATCGCTTTCTCTTACTTTCAGCATTTTGTAGCTTTGTAATTCCCTTGCTGTCGTTACGATTAATTCCACTTCTTTTTGATCATTTAAAATAGGAACGACAGAGGTGAGCAGTTCCGCACCAAGGATAGTGGTTTGTTTAATCGTAATTGGTTCCTTTCTTTCCAAAACATCCGGGAAAATAGAGGGATACCAATAGCCTTTATCAGCTAATTCCATGCTCGGTTTCCCGATAATGTCTTCCTTATTTAACCCATAATGCTTCTTACAGGCATCATTTACATAGATAATTTTCTTATCCTTATTTAAAACAAAGATTTCGTCAGAAGAATAATCTAAAATTTTTAAAAGCGCTTCCATATTTAGATCTAAATCGGTTAGAAAATTAGATAATGTCATGAAGTGACCTCCCGAAAATCATAATCTGAGTTCGATGGAACTCAGATGAGTTTGGTTATATTCAGAAAAATGTTACAATAGGCAAATGTGTGATTCTAATCACATCCATTCTAATAATATTCGAAATATTTCGAACTGTAAATAGCTGAAGAAGTGTCTAAGATAGGAAAATATACGGGGGAAAGTCAACCGGTGAACACCAATGAACTCACTTTCCCCTGTTTAAAATCCTATTAATCTAGGATTTTTAGATAAAAGATAGTTGGCACGAAATTTGCATCTAATAAATATGAAAAATACTTTAAAGGATTTGAATGACAAAAGGAGGAATGACAAATGAAAGCGTTAACAGGGGATGCCCTGGAGCACACTCTCCCGTACGAAAATTATGTGAATCCGCAAATATTTGAAGAGGAAAAGAAAAAGATTTTTCAAGATAGCTGGATTCTAGCTGGGCATACAAGCCAGGTGGAAAAAACGGGGGATTTCTTTACTTTTGATATAGCAGATCAGCCATTAATCATTAGCCGGGATAAAAACAATGAATTGAATGCCTTTTACAACATTTGCCCGCATAGAGGAACCAAAGTAGAAAAAAACGAGTGTGGAAATAAAAAGGTTTTCACCTGTACCTATCACGGCTGGACATTTCATATGAACGGGAAATTAAATAGGGCGCCCAACTTCAGTACAAATGAATTGGGAAACCATAGCTGTATGCCACATGTAAAAGTTGAAGTATTCCAGTCTATGATCTTCATAAATTTGAACCCAGAAGCAAGACCAATGGGAGAAACGTACGGAGAATTCATGGCCAATCTGGAAAGATACACCTTCTTGGATTCTTTGAAAAAGGTTCGGGTAACCCAAAGGGTCATTGATGCTAACTGGAAAGCAGTTATTGATAATTATCTGGAGTGCGATCATTGTAAGATTGCCCATCCTGAGTTTTCAAAAACATTTGATATGAAAAATTACCATATCGATTTACATGGCAATTTCTCGTGTCAATACTCAGAATTAACAAATAAATCGAATGAAACACAAGAAGATCACGCCAATTTCTATTGGGTATGGCCAAACCTGATGGTGAGCATTTATCCTGGAAAAGAAGGCAATATGACGATAAGTCAAATTTTGCCGCTGGCACCGGATAAATCACTTGCCATCTATAGCTACTACTTTAAATCGGATGAAATTAGCAAAGAGCAAGAGGAACTGATTCGTTTTGTCGATCAGGTAAGATTAGAGGATTTCGATCTTGTAGAGTTATTGCAAAAAGGTTTCCATACGAATGCCTTCAAGCATGGAGTGTATTCATCGACTGAGTATGCACTCAAATTTTTTCACAACCTTTATGAAGAAGCAATGAACGTGTCAGAAGGAATGCTATAGCTTCCCCCTTTGTTTATATGAAAATAGATTTATATAGAAATATATTACTAGACATATTTGGAGGATTAAAATGAATAATCAAACAGAATTCACAGCAGTTGCAGAACCAAATGTTAAAGGTTACCAAACAGAATTCACCGTTGCGGACGCAATTGTAAAAGAGCTCCTGCAAGCAGGAGTGGAAGCGGTATTTGGAATCGTTAGTATCCACAATATGCCGATTTATGACGCGATCCTAAGGGATGGGAATATCCGCACCGTTACTGCCCGTGGCGAAAGTGGAGCGGTTAACATGGCTGATGCCTATGCCCGTGCTACAGGAAAATTGGGTGTTGTCATCACAAGTACAGGTACTGGAGCAGGTAATGGGGCAGGTTCCTTGTCAGAAACATGGAACTCAGGGACTCCTGTTCTGCACATTACTGGGGAAGCGGATTCTAATTATATTGGAACAGACCAACGTTATATTCACGAAGCTAAAGACCAGTTAAAAGCGATGGAGGGCGTGAACAAAGCAGCCTATCTGTTGAAGCGTCCAAAGCAAATCATTCCGTTTATGCGTAAAGCGATCAAAGAAGCACTGACTGTACCGACAGGTCCTGTAACTGTTTCCATTCCAACGAATTTCCAGGCACAGATTATTCCTAACAATCAATTGATTGAAATGGAAGCATTTCAAAACCACGAGGTAAAGCTCAATATTCCAGCTGATGTTATCGAAAGGATCGTCTTAGCAAAAAGACCAATCATTTGGGCAGGCAATGGGGTAATTGCATCAGGTGCATCAGAGGAACTGCAAAGGCTGGTAAATAAAATTAAGCCTGGGGTCGTAACAAGTGAATCTGGAAAAGGGTCTATCCCTGAAAACCACCCGCTTTGCATCGGTAACTTTACGTTATCCCCTCAAGTGGAGGAACTATTGAAAAAGTCGGATTTACTTATTAGTGTCGGGGTCCGTTTCCGTGGTAGTGAAACGAATGGATGGACACTTCCGGTACCGGAAAATCACATCAATATTGATTTGAACCCTAATGCCTTTAATCGTAACTTTGATACATTGTATACACTGAACGGAGATGCCAAGGCAGTTTTACAAGGGATTAATCGTCTTTTGGATAATAAGGAAATCCATCCGGATGCGGATTATGTTGATGAAGTGAAGTCAGTCCGTCAGGCTGTACGTGATGACCTTCGAAGCCAAATTGGGCCTTATGGTGAAGTGGCGGATATTATGCGTGAACAGCTGCCTGAGAATACGGTTTTGGTGACGGATGTGACGATCCCTGGATACACTTGGGGGAATAAATTATTCGATATTTATGAACCAAGAGACTACCTCTACATGACAGGCGGCGGCATCGGACAAGGTTTGCCAATGGCGATTGGCGCCCAAATAGGTCAGCCGGAAAAGAAAGTCGTTCTTATTGCTGGTGATGGTGGATTCATGGTGAATTCAAATGAGATGATCTCAGCGATTCAGGAAGATGCACCGATTATCGTTCTATTATTCGATGATGGTGGATACGGAATCTTACGATACTATCAAGAAGCCGCATTTGGCCGACGTATATCTGTAGACTTGAAAAACCCTGATTTCGTCATGCTGGCAAAATCAATGGGCTTCGAATCAGAGAAAGTTCGCTCGGTTGATGAGTTCAAGGCAGGATTAGCGAATGCAATCGCAAGCAAAAAGCCGTATATGGTTGTAGTAGATGTAGAAGCCGTTGGAGTATTGGAATACAAGGATTCGGACGAATACATCGCCACTTTCCGTCCAACACAGGAATAGATCTGCTAACGTTCATCCCCCACTTCTAAAGTGGGGGGAGCGTAAGCCATACTTGGAGGTACAAAGCTATGACAAAAGAGTTAAAACACTATATAAATGGGCAATGGGTAGAATCAAATAACCCGAACAAACTTGATATTATTAATCCCGCTACACAGAAAGTCATTGCCAAAGCACCGAGCGCTACAAAGGAAGAAACAGAAGAGGCAATCAAAATAGCAAAAAGAACGTTTGAAAGTGGTATTTGGTCTGATCAATCTCCCGTGGTGAGGGCGGCTGTTTTACTTCAGATTGCCGATCTAATACAGGAAAACATGGATGAATTAAGAGATTTAGAAGTACAGAATAATGGAAAAACGAAAAGAGAAGCAGAATCGGATGTGGAGGAGGCCGTGAATACATTTCGTTATTATGCAGCTCTGCTTAATATGCCTAACGGCCAGGTTTATGAAACCTCCGAAAATATGCAGACATTGATCATAAAGGAACCGATCGGAGTTGCGGGATTAATTGTCCCTTGGAATTTCCCCTTATTGATGAGTGTATGGAAGGTTGCACCGGCACTTGCGGCTGGTAATAGTATCCTTTTAAAACCAGCAGAAATTACTCCGATGACAGCAGTAAAATTGTTTGAACTGATGGATCAGTCCGATTTACCAAAGGGAGCAGCTACCCTCATTATGGGAGATGGACCGGTTGTTGGCCAGACGATTGCTGAAAGTGATGAGGTAGATATTGTTTCCTTTACTGGAAGCACAGGGGTCGGCCGCCATATCATGCAGGCCGCAGCCGGGAATATGAAAAAAGTGTCCCTTGAACTGGGAGGGAAATCCCCGAATATCATCTTTGATGATGCCGATTTGGAAATAGCCGTTGATTACTCATTATTTGGCATTTTCATGGGATCTGGTCAAGTTTGTTCTTCTGGAAGCCGGATTCTTGTCCAAGAAGGACTCTACGATGAATTTGTTAAGAAATATATACAAAAGGCAAAAGAGATTAGAGTAGGTCCTGGAATTGATGAACACTCCCAAATGGGTGCTATTGTAAGTGAAAAGCACTTTAAGAGCATTCTAAATTACATCCAGATTGGGAAAGAAGAAGGTGCGAACCTTGCTCTAGGCGGAAATAGAATCGTGGGTAACGGTTTGGAGGATGGATTTTTCATCGAACCTACTGTCTTTACCAATGTAACAACTGATATGCGGATTGTCAGGGAAGAGATCTTTGGCCCTGTCGTTACCATCCAGAAATTCAAAGATGAAGATGAGGCAATTAAGATTGCTAATGACACAGAATATGGACTTGCAGGTGCTGTTTTCTCTACAGACCAAAACAAAGCCTTACGTGTCATCAAAAAGGTTCGTGCCGGCATCACCTGGGTAAACGCTTACCATCTTACAAATATTCAAGCGCCATGGGGCGGATATAAACAAAGCGGCATCGGCAGAAGCCTAAGTACGTATGGATTGGATGAATACCAGGAAACAAAACAGATTAACATTAATCTGGATCCTGCACCTATTCGCTGGTTTGAATAGCAACTTATTTTTTTAGAGTAATAACAACAAATTCATAGTGTTAATAGTATTTTTAATAGTGGCTGCACCATGGTAGAAAGAAGAAATTCTAGGGAGGTATAGGAATGTCTAAACCATATTTAATTGTTGAGTGGAATGATACAGAAACGGACGCGCAGGGGTGGCTTGTTGTTCATAATTTCGTGAAAGGATATACAGGCGGCGGGACGAGAATGCATCCGACAGTAACAAAAGAAGAGGTTGAAAGATTGGCCCAAGCGATGGCTTATAAGTACGTAGCTAGTGACAGCGGAACGACAGGAGGATGTAAAGCAGGAATTAAATATGATTATAAAGCTCCAGATGCTAATGCCGTATTAAGGAGATTTTTAATTGCCATGATGCCCTATATTGATAGCGGGGTATCTTTAGGAAGTGACCTAGGTACGAAGTACGAAGATGTACTACAAATCTTTAACGAATTCGGCATCGACATCCCTCTAACAAATTCAATGAAACAAAATCCTGCGATTCTTCAAGGGATCAAGGATTTTGATGGGCTGATGAAAATAAGAATTGATGGATTGCTTTTAAATGATGCTGTCACAGGATATGGTGTTGCGTTTTCAGCCGATGAAGCTTGGAAGTTTAAAAATGGTAAGGACGGCGCGAAGGTTGTCATCCAAGGCTTTGGTTGTGTAGGGGCAAGCTGTGCATTGAAACTTTCTCAATTAGGTTACAACATCGTCGGAATTTCAGATGCCAACTTGTTAGTCACCTGTGAAGAAGGATTGGATATTCAAAATCTTATTGACCATAAGAATGTATATGGAGAAATGGACCAAGATTATTTTGAACCAAACTATACGGTAAGGCCAAACTCTGAGTGGCTGGATGTGGATTGCGATATTCTTATCCCCTGTGCATTAGAGGACGTGATCAACCAGTCTAATGCTGATACTGTTAAAGCGAGTTTGATTGTTGAAGCGGCTAATATACCAGTATCTTCTGAAGGAGATGAAATCATCAAACAAAGAGGAATTGACATCGTTAATGATTTTGTTGCGAACCTAGGGGCAATTAGATTTTACGACGCTGTTATTTTTGGACTGGTCAAACCAGATCCGCAGGCAGTGATGGATGATATTGAAAAGCTATGCCGAAAAAATACCAATCAGCTATTTTCAGAAGCGAAGAAACAAAACAGATATCAGCGGGATGTTGCGTATGAAATTTTTAAACCTGAAGTTAGTGATTTATTAGAGTTTACAAGCATGTCTGAAAAGGAAGCCGTCAGATGAGCAGGTAATAAAACGGGTCATGATTGGCCTATCCCTAATACGAAAAAAAAGAATACAGGGGGAATTGGATGAAACCAGAACAAGGAAGTCAACCAAAAGAATTAAAACGTTCGATGAAAAGTAGGCATTTATTTATGCTTTCCATAGGGGGAGTCATTGGAACTGGTCTTTTCCTAGGATCGGGGTATGCGATTGGCGAGGCGGGGCCTTTCGGAGCGATTACCGCCTATTTATTTGGAGGCTTGCTTATGTACTTGGTTATGGTTTGTCTAGGGGAGCTATCCGTCGTAATGCCGGTTTCTGGTTCATTTCAGGCTCATGCAGAACGGTTCATAGGCCCTGCCTCTGGGTTTATGATTGGCTGGACTTATTGGCTAAGCTGGGCAATTTATGTAGGACTAGAGTTTATTGCAGCCGGTTTGCTGATGGCCAGGTGGTTTCCAAATGTACCGGTCTGGGTATGGTGTACCGTTTTCTCCTTACTTTTATTCGGTATAAATGCCTTGACTACAAGAAGCTTTGCTGAGATGGAGTACTGGTTCTCAGCTATTAAAGTATTAGCTGTTCTCTTTTTTATTGTCGTTGGCGGGGCAGCGATCTTTGGTTTGGTTCCTATAAAGGGACAATCGGCCCCCCACCTTTCAAACTTTATCGGTGACGGATTATTTCCAACAGGATTCATCGGCGTCTTTATATCAGTGATGACAGTCGTTTATTCTTTTATGGGTTCGGAAATTATGGGAGTTGCAGCGGGTGAGACAGAGGATCCAGAAAAGAGTATCCCAAAAGCAATCCGGAGCATCGTCGTCCGTATTTTACTCTTCTATGTACTGGCCACTTTTGTCTTATCAGCCATTGTTCCGTGGAAAGAGGCGGGTGTGCTCGAAAGTCCATTTGTAACAGTATTCGATTTGACAGGAATTCCTTATGCAGCTGATATTATGAACTTTGTTATATTAACAGCGATACTTTCAGTGGGAAATACAGGTTTGTTTGCTTGTACGAGAATCCTTTTTTCACTTTCTCAAAGTGGTCAGGCTCCGCTAGCATTCGGTAAGGTAAACAAACGCGGTGTTCCTATGAACGCCTTGCTTGTGACACTCGCCTTTGCTTTGCTTTCCTTGCTTACTAGTGTTATAGCTGAAGAAACATTATTTGTTGTCCTGCTTGCAATCAGTGGTGTTGGAGGGGTAGTTACGTGGATGGCCATTGCGTTTGCACAGTATAAATTCCGCAAACAGTATATTTCGGATGGGGGAAAGCTTGCGGATTTGAAATTTAAAGTTCCTTTTTTTCCGCTGGTTCCAATTGTCTGCCTTCTCATGTGCGTAGGAATCGTCGTGTTTACTGCTTTCGATCCGGCACAGCGGACATCACTGTATATAGGATTTGGCTTTGTTGTCGCCTGTTATGTTTTTTACTACTTTAAATTTACAAGAAAGAAAGTGGCTACAACCGTCTTAACAAATGGGGAGCCTGATAAAATAGTGCAATAGATATAAAAAAGTCTAAGTGGTGTATCGGTAAAAATGGGCATCCAATGATCAGAAACATTCCATTTCAAAGAGGAAAATGGTTTCATGGGGTTTTAATTATCAGAAGGTTCAAATATTTGCTATCTAAATTAAACATATCGTTTACTATATTACATTGATGTATTTTAAACTAGGATGGTGAAATATGAAGAAGGTTTTTTTATTAACTTTAATACCAGCCTTGGGTTCACTTTTTGTAATTAATCGGGTGGAACCCTATATATTTGGATTGCCATTTGTCCTTTTTTGGTCTATATGCTGGGTTGGCCTGGCATCCCTATTCTTGATCATTGCTAATATGCTGGATCCAGCGAATAAGGAGGAGGAAGAATTATGAACGCAGCCCTTCTAGTTATCCTCTTTTTCCTGGGATTGTGTATTTGGTTAGGTTTGCAAGCCCGAAAAGGGAAAGAAATGACTATCGAGCAGTGGTCTGTCGGGGGACGGGGTTTTGGAAGTCTTTTGATGTTCTTTTTATTAGCGGGTGAGATGTTTACCACCTATACATTTCTAGGAGCAAGTGGTGGTGCTTATCGATCCGGCATGCCTCCCGCCATATACGCTTTTAATTGTTTTTACTTTGTAATCGCTTACTGGCTGTTGCCTCCTATTTGGAAGTATGCAAGGGAAAATAAAGTCCTATCCCAATCAGATTTTTACGAGAAAAAGTATAACAGTCAGGCACTTGGTATTCTCGTAGCGATCATAAGTGTAGTTGCCGTTATCCCTTACTTAGTGATGCAGTTAAAAGGATTGGGAATTATTGTATCTGAAGCGTCCTATGGTTCTATTTCTCCTCACATGGCAATCGTCGTAGCCGTCATTGCTGTTACCGTTTATGTAACGGTATCTGGGATGCACGGAGCCGCATGGACAGCCATTATTAAAGATATCTTAATCTTAGCTGTTATGGTCTTTATGGGCTTTTATTTCCCTTTTCATTATTACGGCGGCATAGAGCCGATGTTTGAAGCTATTGATACAGCCAAAACTGGATTTTTACTATTTCCTGAACAAGGATTGAGCATATCGTGGTTTGTTTCGGCTACGATCATGACAGCACTGGCATTTTATATGTTTCCACATATGATGGCGGGGATATTCTCTGCTAAAAGCGGAAAATCGCTACGTATAAATGCAGGGGTAATGCCCATCTATCAGATTATTATCGTTTTTTCTTTGATTATCGGTTTTTCTGGTGTTTTACAAGTGCCAGATTTAAAGGGGCCAGATACAGATTTAGCCTTATTTAAAATGGCGAAATTGTCTTTTGACCCTTGGTTTGTCGGAGTCATTGGGGCAGCTGGGGCCATGGCCGCCCTTATCCCAAGTTCTTTGGTATTGACGGCGGTTTCAACGATTCTTTCTAAAAATATATATAAGGCATGGAAACCGAACACAACAGATCAGCAGCTGGCAAAGCTGACTAAAAGGTTGGTGCCTGTTATAGCATTGGTAACACTTTTCTTTACATTTAATGGTGGGGAATCGATTCTTACGCTATATCTTATGTCTTATAGCTTTATGGTTCAGTTATTTCCTGCTTTGTTTTTTAGCCTTTGGAAAAGGAACCCAGTTACCGTTCAAGGGGCCATCGCTGGAATGATTGTTGGTAGTATTATCGTCATTTATTCAACCATTACAGAAATGTCACTTGCAACGTTATTCCCGTCATTTCCAAATGTCATTAAGGATTTAGATCTAGGATTAGCCGTATTAATGATCAATATTGCTGTAACGCTGGGAGTAAGTGTTATAACGAAGAAACCGGTGGCTAGAGCAGATCAAGACACTAATATTAGTAATCTAGCATGAATTTAAAGTAAGAGAGATTGATAGAGAGTTTAGGAGGATTTATCGATGCGCCATTTGAATTACATTAACGGCCAATGGAAAGAACCAACTACAAATGAATATAAAGAGAATCTTAGTCCACATAATGGAGAAGGCTTGGGGGAATTCCCATCCAGTGCAGCAGCTGATGTTCACGAAGCGGTAGCTGCTGCAAAAAATGCTTTTCCAGCTTGGAAAAAACTCTCTATTCAACAAAGGGCAGCTTATTTACAAAAGGCTGCGTCTATTTTGAAAGAAAACATAGAGGAAATAGGACGGGATCTAATTAAGGAAGAGGGAAAAGCGTTTTCGGAAGGGATGGGGGAAGCTAATCGAGCGGTAAGCATCCTCGAATATTTTGCAGCTGAAGCACGGCAGCCACTTGGAGATGTCATTCCGTCCGCGAGTGAGAAAACATTTTTGTATACTACCCGTACACCCCTAGGTCCTATTGGGTTAATTACACCATGGAATTTTCCCATTGCCATTCCAGTATGGAAGATGGCACCAGCACTTATATACGGAAATACAGTGGTGATTAAGCCTGCTGATTTAACACCGAAATCTGTCTATCACGTTATGAAAGCTTTTGATGAAGCTGGTCTGCCAGCAGGTGTCCTTAATTGTGTATTTGGCAGAGGATCTGTTATTGGGAATGAATTGGTGAACCACCCAGATATAAAAGCCATTTCTTTCACTGGTTCGAACCAAGTAGGACGTCAGATTCAAAAACAGGCTGTAGAACACGGAAAAAAGGTACAGATGGAAATGGGAGGAAAGAATCCGCTAGTTGTTCTAAATGATGCAGATCTTGAAAGAGCGGTTGAAATAGCTGTAGGCGGAGCATTTAAATCTATCGGTCAAAAATGTACAGCAACGAGTCGTGTGATTGTCGAAGAAGGGATTTACGAGTCATTCCGTGATAGGCTTGTGAAGCGTACGAAGGAATTAACAATTGGTAACCCGCTTCACGAGGGAACCGTTATCGGGCCGGCAGTATCAAAAGTACAGCTTGATGGGGTGCTCGAAATGATAGAAACGGGGAAATCAGAAGCAACACTGCTTTGCGGTGGAGAGATCCCGGAAGATGAAGAATTAAAAAATGGTTTTTATGTAAAACCAACAATCTTTGAAAACGTGCCTAAAGCTGCTCGGATTGCCCGAGAGGAAATTTTCGGTCCAGTTCTTGCATTGTTTAAAGTCAAAGATTACGAGGAAGCAGTGGAAATGGCAAATGATACTGAATTTGGTCTTAGCGCAGCCATCTGCACCAACAACTTAACATTGGCCCGCCGTTTCGTTGAAGATGCGGAAGTAGGACTTGTTCATGTGAACTCGGAAACTTCGGGAGCAGAACCACAAATGCCTTTTGGCGGTTGTAAAAATTCTAGTTCCGGCAGTCGTGAGCAAGGAAAAGCTGCTATTGAGTTTTATACAGAAGTGAAGACTGTTTATATGGATCCAATGTAATTCTTACTACTCAACAAAGAAAATCAAAATGGAGAGGGGTCCTAATGACAATGTATGATTTTGCAATAGTGGGCGGAGGAATTGTTGGTCTATCAACAGGGATGGCCATTTATGAGCGGTTTCCTAATGCGAAGGTAGTCGTCATTGAGAAGGAATCCGTTGTTGCGGAACATCAAACAGGGCATAACAGCGGTGTGATTCATTCTGGCATTTATTATAAGCCCGGTAGTTTCAAAGCGCGTTTTGCCCGCCAAGGTAGTAAATCTATGACTGCATTCTGCCAAACACATGGTATAGACCATGATATTTGCGGAAAGGTAATCGTAGCTACGAAACAAGAGGAATTACCGCTTCTTGAAAATTTATATAATCGAGGGCTGAAAAATGTATTAGCCATTCATAGAATTGGACCAGATGAATTAAAGGAAATAGAACCACATGTTAATGGTTTAGGAGCAATCCGTGTTCCGATGGCTGGCATCGTAAATTATAGACAAGTAAGTGAAAAGTTCGCCGAAATTATCCAAGAGAGAGGCGGAGAGATTCGTCTAAATACAAAAGTGGAGAAAATGCAAGAAGAATCGGATCAAGTAATCATTGAAACGAATCGCGGAACATTAAATGCGGGAATGGTCATTAACTGTGCTGGGCTTCACAGTGATCGTGTAGCACTAGCAACGGGATATAAAACAGATATGAAGATTTTACCTTTTAGAGGCGAGTATTACAAATTAAAACCTGAAAAGCGTTATCTAGTAAAAAATTTAATTTATCCTGTTCCAAATCCAAAGTTCCCATTTCTGGGGGTCCATTTTACACGAATGATCAGCGGTGAAGTCGATGCGGGACCAAATGCTGTGCTTAGCTTTAAACGTGAAGGATACAAAAAGACAGATTTTAATGCAAAGGATTTACTAGATTCATTAAGCTTCCCTGGATTGTGGAAAATGGCAGGGAAATTTGCGAAGGAGGGGCTTGATGAATATATTCGCTCCTTCAGTAAGAAACAATTTACCAAGAGCCTTCAGGAACTGATTCCGGAAATCCAAGAAGATGATTTAATCCCTGCTCCTGCTGGAGTCCGTGCTCAAGCATTAAAGAGCGATGGGAATATGGTGGATGACTTCCATATCATTCAAGGGAAACGAACGATCCATGTATGTAATGCTCCATCTCCTGCTGCAACTGCTTCAATAGAAATCGGAAAAGAAGTTGTGAATAGAATACCAGAACAAACAAACTTAAAAGAAGCAATACTAGTTTAAATAATTCCTTGGAGAGGTAGGCCTATTATGCTGAATGGAAAGACTATTTTTATTGCAGGGCACGCTCGTCTGCCGCAAGGAATGGCAGCAAAAAGTGTCTTCGATACGTTAACAATCACAGCTGAAATCGATCGTAAATATGGCGTAATCGTCGAGGCGTCTTGTACTCTAGCAACCGAACATGGGAGCGACTTTATTGGCCGTATATTAAAGGGCGTTAGTCTAAAAGATGGAGTGGAAGGTGTAATTGAAGAAATTGAAACCTATTACCGAGGCAAGGCGACAAATGCTCTTGTTGCGGCATTAAAGGATCTAAACCTCCATTTCCATCAAATAAAAACGGAAGAAAAGCAAAAGGTTCAAAATATTTAAAATAATCAATTGACAATCTATCCTATACAATTTATACTAAGAGTAGTCAAAATATTATTAATACTTCCACTTCCTGAATAACACCCTTTCAGATCCGTGGATAGATTATAATACTTGGAAACAGGAAATATAAATAACAATTAACTGCTAATTCATTATGACTCTATTAACCATAGAGCTGTGAAGTGAATAAAAGCCAGTTGTACAGTGAGTCCCACTCTTTTTGGGTACTTTGTGCAGCTGGCTTTTTATATTCCTTAATTTCCATATTTTAACTATCTCACACAAAACTGGAGGAATAAAAAATGGTAATCGCAGAAAAACAAAGAGGGAAATATGAAACAAAAACAAACATGTATGAAGTGAAAGTTCATCCGCAAACAGACCGTTTATACCACATTCAGCTTTCAAAAAAGGCCATTCAAGGGTTTTTGGATACCGTCAAAGCAGAAAATTATTCTGTCCAGCATTTAGAATATACACCCTATTCTCGTCTTATTGTCTCTTCTATTCTATTAGATCATGTTGGAGAAGAATTCTGCGACTTACTTCGAAACATCGTTCATGACCGTGAATCTGGCGGATTTACGATTGGTTTGGATGGTGTTACGGAGGATACAGATGAATACGTTATTTTCTCAACTGCTATTTCTTATTTGTTAGGTTCATCAAACTTTGATTCAATGTCTGGTAAATATTATGCACGCTTTTCTGTCAAGCATACTGATAACAGTGACTCCTATCTCCGTCAAGCTTATCGCTTATTTACACTTCATACGGATGGAACATTTGTAGATGAGCCGACAGATTGGCTGTTAATGATGAAAATAGTAGAAGAAAATGCACGCGGCGGTGAATCTCGATTATTACACCTTGATGATTGGAAAGACCTTGATAAGTTTTCAAATCATCCATTGGCAAGCCATAAGTTTACTTACAAAGCACCATCTAGTAAAAATGTAAATCAGGAAATTCAGCGCTTAACCTTCTTCAACTACAATAATAAGCCTGGTGCATGCTTCATCGACCAATTTGTCTATCCTGAAACCATTGAAGAAGCTAAATACCTTCGTGACCTTTCACATTCAATGGAAACCGATGAAAGTGTTACAGAACTCAAACTTCCAGTCGGAGATTTAGTAGTTGTTAACAATATATTTTGGTTACATGGGCGTGCAGCCTTTGAGGTAAATCCCAACTTGAACCGCGAATTACTACGTCAGCGAGGACGTTTTCATCAGTAATTGTCCTAAGTGACAAGCACCACCAGATTTATGTCATAAGGCCAATTATCTTTTTCTTGGAGTGATTATGAATGACACAGTTTAAACATTTATTTAGTCCAGTTGAAATTGGCCATACAGAATTGAAAAATAGGATTCTAAGTACGGCACATCAAACCAATCATGTTAAGAATGGAATCCCTACATTGGATATGACTGCCTATCATGTAGAACGCGCCAAGGGCGGTGCCGGATTACTTATACTAGAAGCCGCCGCTGCACATCCATCCGGGATGCTGACAACCAAAACAATTGCTGGATATGACAAAAAGATTGTCCCTGCTTACAAGGAGCTTGCCAATGAAGTGCATAAATATGGAACGAAAGTATTTTCCCAATTATTCCATGGCGGCAGGGAAGTCGTTTCAAGTGAGTACCGGAATGCGGCCTGGGCACCGTCAGCGGTTCCAAGCCTCAGGTTCAGTACGATGCCCAAACCGATGAGTATTGAGGAAATTAATGATGTAATTGAAGGATTTGCCCTTTCGGCTAAATGGGCGAAGGAAGGCGGGCTGGATGGTGTAGAAATCTGTTGCTCACACGGATACTTGCCTGCACAGTTTTGGTCGGAACAGACCAATCTTCGTACCGATGAATATGGGGGATCGTTTGAAAACAGAATGCGATTTATTGTTGAAGTGATGGAGCGAGTCTGGCAGGAAGTTGGGGAGGACTTTACGGTTGGACTCCGTATGAGTGCAGATGAAATTTCAATTGATGGAACAACCGTAAAAGATGCCGTACAAATTGTTGAATATTTAGTTGAAAGAGTAAGAGTGGATTTTATTGATGTCACATCCGGAGATTCCAGTACATTTGCCGGATCCACACACATTGTGCCGCCATCTCCTATGAAGCATGGATATAACACACCCTATTCTTTTAAAATTAGAATGGCTGGTGCTGTACCGGTTTTCGTCGGCTCGCGTATTTTAGATCCGGCAGAAGCGGAGAAGATTGTGGCAACTGGAAAAGCAGATGTTGTCGGCATGACCCGTGCATTAATTGTAGATCCTTACATGCCTAACAAGTCAAAGTCAGGCAATCTTCAACAAATTGATGCCTGTTTAGGCTGCCTACAGGCTTGTATCGGGCATTATCACAATGGTTTAACCATCGGTTGTGTCCAAAATCCCTCAGCAGGCAGAGAAAATGAAGTGCACACTCTTAAGGAAAGCCTTAGAGATAAGAAGAAAGTTCTTGTGATTGGTGCTGGACCAGCAGGCATGCAAGCAGCGGCGACATTAGATGAACTTGGCCATAATGTTATTCTGGCCGATAAAGCGGACAAAATCGGTGGATTATTGCATACATTAAAAAAGATGCCAATGAGACATGAGCTTGCTGAATCGATGCTTGATAATTATATGCGGAAAATATCTACTAGTAACGTGAAAGTTACACTTGGTAAGGCTGTACAACGAGAAGATATTAACAAAATTTCACCGGATGCCATTATCTGCGCTACAGGATCAAGACCGTATATCCCCGATATTTCAGGGATTCATGATCATCGTGTCATGACGGTGGAAGACGTGTTTCATCATCCGAATAACCAAATTGGGAAAAATGTTTTGGTAGTTGATTTTGCCGGTGATTGGCCAGCTATGGAAGCGGCGATTGATTTGGCGGAAAAGGGGCATATTGTCTCGCTTATTACTGCAAGGCTGTATGCGGGCGAAGGCGTGCCTCAATACTTACGAAATGAATATTTAAAAAAGCTTTATCAACTAAATGTAAAAATAATACCTCACTATGATTTAGGAGAAATTAACGGAAATCGTGTTGTCATTAGAAATCTATTCTCATATGAAAAAGAGACAATGGAAAATTGGGATTCTATTATTCTTTCGCACGGTCGTTTACCAAATAATGAACTATATGAACAAATGAAGAAATTAGCACCTGAAGTATGGCAAATCGGTGATTGCTTGGCGCCGAGAACAATAGAAGAGGCAACTTTTGAGGGGATGTCTATAAGTTTGCGATTAGGAGTCCAAGACAATCGAAATCTTTCCATTTCAACTAGAAAAGGGCTTCTAACGAAATAATAGTGTGACCTTCAACGTTTTTTCAAATAAGAATGAGTAGGAGGTGGGAGGTTTTGAAAGGAGCTTTGGAAGGTATAAAAGTATTGGATTTATCGAGGGTACTGGCGGGTCCATACTGTACGATGATTCTTGGGGACCTTGGAGCAGATGTCATAAAAGTGGAGGCTCCGGGAGGCAGTGATGAAACGCGGGGCTGGGGGCCGCCGTTCCAAAATGGTGTAAGTGCCTATTATTTATGCGCTAACCGTAATAAGCGCAGCATCACCGTAAATCTGAAAACCGGAGAGGGAAGGGAAATCATTCGCACTTTAGCTAAAGATGCGGACGTAGTAATTAATAACTTCAAAACCGGTTCGATGGAGAATTGGGACTTGGACTATGACTCTTTGAAAGCGATCAACCCGAGGCTGGTATATTGCTCCATCACCGGCTTTGGCGAAACGGGACCATATCGGCATTTGCCGGGCTATGATTACATTATTCAGGGAATGAGCGGGCTGATGAGCATTACCGGGAATGATGAAAGTGGGCCAATGAAAATTGGTGTAGCAATGGTTGATATTTTAACAGGTTTATATTCTGCCATTTCGATTGAAGCAGCATTACTAGAAAGAGAGAAATCCGGACAAGGGCAAAAAATAGATATGTCGCTTATGGATACGGCGGTAAGCTCACTCGCCAATGTAGCAAGCAATTATCTTATATCTGGATCAATCCCAAGACGACTTGGTAATGAGCATCCAAATATTGTGCCTTACTCAACATTCAGGGCAATGGATGGAGAAATGATCATTGCAGTTGGTAACAACCGGCAGTTTGCCACCTTTTGTGAAGTAATGGGAATAAGTGAAATTGCAGCAGATGAACGGTTCCTTACCAATGAAGCAAGGGTTAAACATAAACTTGAACTCACGGGCATTTTAGAAAACCGGCTGCAAATCAAACCAGTCAATGAGTGGATGGAGCTGTTTTCGCAGCATAATATTCCGTGCGGTCCTATTGCGATGATGGATCAGGTATTTAATCATCCACAAGTATTGGCCCGAGAAATGGTCGTAGAAGTGGATCACCCGGAAGCAGGTTCAGTCAAGCTAGTCGGCTCGCCCATAAAACTGTCAAGAACGAAGACAAAAATTGAACGTCATCCCCCGATTGCTGGGGAACATACCGTTGAAATCTTGCAGCAGGCGGGATATTCACACGTGGAAATTGAACAATTAAAAAAGAATAATATTATCCAAATTTACCAGGAGGCCTATACGAAATGAATTTTGAATTTTCCGAAGAACAGGTAATGTTAAGAAAAATGGTTAGAAGTTTCGTAGATAAAGAAATTATTCCAAATATGAAAGAATGGGACGAGCAAGGGAAATTCGATCCGATTATTTGGAAAAGATTAAGTGAGCTGGATCTTATGGGTGTTTGTATTCCTGAAGAGTATGGCGGAAGCGGCATGGATTACAATTCACTCGCCATTGTTTGTGAAGAAATGGAAAGAGGCGATACTACTTTCCGTACCGCAGTATCTGTTCACATCGGCTTAAACAGTTTAACACTATTGCAATGGGGTAATGAGGAACAAAAAAAAAAATATCTCGTTCCGCAGGCAAAAGGTGAAAAAATCGGTGCCTTCGGGTTAACGGAACCAGGGGCAGGTTCAGACGTGGCAGCCCTTCAGACAACGGCCGTAAAAGATGGGGATGACTATATTTTAAATGGTTCGAAAACGTGGATTTCCCTTTGTGATGTAGCGGATCATTTTATTGTGTTCGCCTATACGGATAAATCGAAAAAACACAACGGTATTTCCGCATTTATTGTGGAGCGCACTATGCCTGGTTTCTCATCAAAAGCAATAAAAGGCAAAATGGGGATCCGTTCTGGAAATACAGGAGAGTTATTCTTTGATCATGTAAGGGTTCCAAAGGAAAACCTATTAGGTTTAGAGGGAGAAGGGTTTAAAATCGCTATGGCCGCACTTGATAATGGCCGCTTTACCGTTGCAGCAGGAGCTGTTGGCCTGATTATGGCGAGCTTGGAGGAAAGCGTAAAGTATTGTCATGAGCGTAAAACATTTGGCAAAGAAATCGGCCGGCACCAGCTTGTCCAGCAAATGATTGCAAATATGGAAGCTGGATTACAAATGAGCAGCTTACTCGTATACCGTGCAGGTGAGCTTAAAAATAGGGGAGTTCGTAACACAAGAGAAACATCACTCGCCAAATGGCAGGCTTGTGATTTTGCCAACAAAGCAGCTGATGATGCTGTTCAAATTCATGGGGCTTACGGATTTTCAAGCGAATACCCTGTTGAAAGATTCTTAAGAAACTCAAAAGCACCTGTTATTTACGAAGGAACGAGAGAAGTTCATACGATTATGCAGGCTGAATACGTTCTTGGATATCGAGTAGATAAGACGTTAAATAAAATGCTGCCGGCGTGGCCGTTTGAAAAAGAAACGGTAAAGAACAGGTAAAGGAATTCGCCATGAAAGTATAATAGACTTCCCTTGTTAATGGGTGAAGTCTATTTTTGGCTTTGGCTAAACAGGGAAAATGTCCCTTGAAGTCACCGAATTATTGATTTAGTGATTCATATTGTTTATATAAATCCTTTAACGCAGCAATTAGCGCGTGATTGGCTTTTCCTAAATAGCCCTCTTTTAACGCTTCAAGAGGCATGTCAATCCCATTTCTCAAACTATGGCCTTTTAGCAGTCTTGCAATATAATCTCTCCCATGTTCAGTTGCCAGCGTACAAGAGGCATCCACAATTACCCCATAATATTTATCAATTTCTGCCGTAATAGTCAGTGTTTCATAGATACTTCTAGCTGCCATTCCTGTAGGTAATTTCGCATGTCCAGCAATAAAAATGGTATTCATTCGCACACTCTCCTAAATGAAGATTTACTTTTAGAATAATATAAAATCGAAGAAATAGTAAGGATAATTACTGCACTCCATTTAATATATAAGATTTGTAGTGAATGTAGAAAGAATTGTAAGAGTAGGAAAGGATCTTGATGAAGTGAATTATGACAGGTGTAGGCTCTATTTTTATTCATTATTGATTTTCGTGTAGGTATGAGAATTCATAGGCGGAGAATTTCCGGCTAATGTATATAGAGGAAGCTTGTGAAGCAGATATAAGCGGAGATATTCCGATTAACTGCTCTAAATAAGACAAAATCCAAAGATTTGAATAATATAAACGGAAAAACTTCCTTTATTTTTAAGGAAATTTGGGTATTTCCCAATTTAAACGGAATTTTACCGTTTATTTTTCAAGCACAGTGCAATCAATATTCAGTTATAACAAAGCCTAAAAAATAAAAAAGAAACCCTTGATAATAAAGGTTTCTTTAACGTCCCGAAGAGGATTCGAACCTCCGACCTACAGTTTAGGAAACTGTTGCTCTATCCTGCTGAGCTATCGAGACACTACATATTAGGAACGTTATTTATTATAATTTGTTAATGGAAAAAGGTCAACAAAAAAGTTGATATTATTAAAACGGCAGGTCTCTGGCCACTTCGGTTTCTTTCGAAGTCTTTTCGCGGAATATCAACCAAACGATTAAACTTAATCCAATTAGTAAACCTTCCAAGGATAAAATGTACCAAGGATAGCGTCCTAATACATCTAATAAACTTGCACTGTCAGGCTTATGACTTAAGAACATATAATTTCCGCCTACCAGTTTATTGATCAGCATGATAATCGGCATTAGTACATTTAAAAAGAGACATAATTTTAATACGGACCAAATCGTCGGCCGGTAACCCTTTGACCATGTAAAATATAGTGGCACCCAGATTTCCATCAGATGTGTATAGAAGAAATGGAAAAACCGAAAATGTGGGAAGTCATAATTTAAAGCTGGAGTGAATAATGCCTGCGATGCGCCTAATAATGCCATAAAAAGTAAAATCTCATAGACTATTTTTTTCGTGGTTAGCAACAAAATGACGGTTAATATTAAACTAATGCTGCATAACTCCAACGGAATAGCGTGACTGACATTCCAACTGCCATTTATTATCATCCAAAAATGATAGGTCAATTCCATGATGATGAGAGTGATAGCGATCCCGATTTCGGTCCGTCTTCTATGCCTAGAATTTAATTTATCTCTATTAAGATAAATAAAGATAGAACCTAGGATTAAGACGGCAATAATAACAAAATGACTGGTTGAAAACATTTCAAAATCATAGTTTGTGAAACTGCGCCCAAACACCCCATCCATAACCCCACCACCTAATTCGGCTAATTGTCCCTTTCTAAATTATATTCGATGGAATTACTTTTACACCTCTTCCGAAATATAAAATATTTCCATTTCACTCCGTTCTATAATTAGGATTTTTCTTCCTAAAAAAGTCCGTATGAAGTATGGTATAATAGTTTGTCGAACATACTCGAAAGTCTTTTTTAGTGGAGGTCATTATGGCTGCATATACGCCGATGATACAACAATACTTAACCGTTAAGGCAGATTATCAAGATGCCTTTTTATTTTTTCGCTTAGGCGATTTTTATGAAATGTTTTTCGACGATGCCATCAAAGCATCACAAGAATTAGAAATAACTCTAACAAGCAGACAAGGTGGTACAGATGACAGGATTCCAATGTGTGGCGTTCCTTATCATTCTGCACCTAACTATATTGAACAGCTCATTTCAAAAGGCTATAAAGTGGCCATTTGTGAGCAGGTTGAAGACCCAAAGCTGACCAAAGGTATGGTGAAAAGGGAAGTTGTTCAGTTAATCACACCTGGAACAGTGATGGAGGGCAAGGGTTTAACGGATAAAGAAAATAACTATATTGCCTCGATTACCCGCTTTGATGACGAAACCTTTGGGTTTGCCTACAATGATATCTCAACAGGTGAAAGCCGAGTCACACTGCTATCGAAAAATTTTGATGAGGTCCTAAATGAGTTAGCCGTCCTAAGTGCGAAGGAAGTAGTTGTTGCCAGTAGCTTTGACGGTGAATGGCAAAAGAAACTTCGTGAACGTGACGTTCTAGCGATTTCATTTGAAGATAATAGTTCAATAGATATGAATTTTTCGCATCTGCTAAAAGATTTGAATCAAGAAAAACTAAAGGTAACAATCGCGAGGCTTTTTCATTATTTATACCGGTCCCAAAAAAGAAGTTTGGATCATCTACAGCCAGTCACCACCTATCAAATCCATCAATATATGAAAATTGACTACTATTCCAAGCGTAATCTTGAATTAACAGAAACGATTCGTTCCAAAGGAAAAAAAGGATCCTTATTATGGCTCTTGGATGAGACGATGACCGCCATGGGCGGAAGGATGTTAAAGCACTGGATCGACCGGCCGTTAATCAGTCAAACTGACATTGAATCACGCCAAGCGATTGTGGAAGTCTTATTGTCGCATTATTTTGAGCGTCAAGAACTACGTGAAAAGCTAAAGGAAGTTTATGATTTAGAACGGTTAGCAGGAAGGGTAGCCTTTGGTAATATCAATGCCCGTGATTTGGTCCAATTGAAGCGTTCGTTAATGCAGGTTCCATATTTACAACAAATTTTGCAAGGCATGCAGAATGAACAAGTGAACGAAATCGCCGGACTGCTTGATCCATGTGAAGAAATTACAGATCTGTTGGATCAGGCGATTGTTGAAAATCCACCGCTTTCCTTAAAAGAAGGCAATATGATTCGCGATGGGTACAATGCCCAGCTTGATCAGTACCGTGATGCCAGCCGGAATGGGAAAACGTGGATTGCTCAGCTCGAACGAGAAGAACGGGAGAAGACCGGCATTAAGTCACTAAAGGTTGGTTACAACCGTGTATTTGGTTATTATATTGAGATTACACGTGCAAATCTGCATTTGTTAGAAGAAGGGCAGTACGAACGGAAACAAACATTATCCAATGCGGAACGGTTTATTACTCCTGATTTAAAAGAAAAAGAAGCTTTAATTTTACAAGCAGAAGAAAAAAGCAGTGAACTGGAATATGAATTGTTTGCGGAGATTCGCGAGATTGTAAAAGAACAAATTCCGCGTTTACAAGCATTAGCAAAAACGATTAGCGAACTGGATGTCCTGCAGTGCTTCGCTCAAGTAAGTGAAGACCGCCACTATGTTAAACCACAGTTTTCAATGGAGGGGCGTGTCGTTGTTAAGGAAGGCCGTCATCCCGTGGTTGAAAAGGTACTGAACGCCCAGGAATACGTGCCAAATGATTGCTACATGGACAGCGACCGGGAAGTCTTATTAATCACGGGACCGAATATGTCAGGGAAAAGTACCTACATGCGTCAAGTTGCTTTGGTCGCGATCTTAGCGCAAATCGGCTGTTACGTCCCAGCCTCCGAAGCGGTCCTGCCAATTTTTGACCAGGTATTTACCCGGATTGGTGCAGCCGATGATTTAATCTCGGGACAAAGTACCTTTATGGTTGAAATGCTTGAAGCCAAAAATGCGATTTCAAATGCTACACAAAACAGCTTAATCCTTTTTGACGAAATCGGGCGTGGGACTTCGACTTATGATGGGATGGCCCTTGCGCAAGCGATCATTGAATACATTCACACCAATATTGGGGCAAAGACTCTTTTTTCCACCCATTATCATGAATTAACGGTCTTAGAGGAAGAACTGACTAAGTTAAAAAACATCCATGTCAGTGCGATTGAGCATAATGGAAAAGTTGTCTTTCTTCATAAAATAAAAGAAGGACCGGCTGACAAGAGTTACGGAATTCATGTTGCTCAGCTGGCAGGACTGCCTTCTGACTTAATCAGCCGTGCGAATGAAATATTAACAGAACTGGAGCAGTCTGATACCCAGGAGGTCAAGCCAAAAACGGAAGCAGTGAAGGTAGTTAACGTAGAAGAACAGCCTGCTCAACTTTCGTTCTTTGATGAACCGAAAGATGTGAAAAAGCAAGAATTATCTTCTAAAGAGAAACGTGTGATCGATAAAATGAAGGAATTAGATATATTGGATTTAACACCACTTCAAGCGATAAATATGTTGTATGAGCTCCAGAAAAAGTTAAAGTAGGGGGTGAATTCGAATGGGTAAAATTATTCAATTAGATGATGCCTTATCGAATAAAATCGCAGCGGGGGAGGTAGTAGAACGTCCTGCATCAGTGGTAAAAGAGTTGGTTGAAAATTCAATTGATGCTGGCAGTACGGTGATTGAAATTGAGGTAGAAGAAGCCGGACTTGCTAAAATCCGCATTACCGACAATGGAAATGGGATCGAGGAAGAGGATGTGTTACTCGCCTTTCAACGTCATGCTACCTCCAAAATAAAGAATGAAAATGATTTGTTCCGAATCCGGACCCTCGGGTTCCGGGGAGAGGCCCTTCCGAGTGTTGCCTCCGTTTCACGGCTTGAGATGAAAACTTCTACAGGTGAAGGGGCAGGAAATCGAGTGGTCATCGAAGGCGGCAAAGTTGAAATATTTGAGAAAGCATCGAGCAGACGTGGAACCGATATTACGATTACCGATTTATTTTTCAATACACCTGCCCGCTTGAAATATATGAAGACGATTCATACCGAGCTTGGAAATATAACAGACGTCGTGAATCGACTGGCCCTTTCCCATCCTGAGGTGGCCTTCCGCCTCATCCATAATGAGAGGAAATTGTTGCAAACCAATGGGAACGGAGATGTTCGTCAGGTTCTGGCGTCGATTTACGGGCTTGGGATCGCCAAACAGCTGGTTCCCATCTCCGGCACATCGCTCGATTATAAAATCACCGGATTTGCTTCGATGCCTGAGGTAACCAGAGCTTCACGAAATTATATTTCAACGATGATTAATGGCCGTTTTATCAAGAACTACCCATTAGCCAAGGCGATCCAAGAAGGCTACCATACCTTGCTTCCAATCGGCAGGTTTCCAATTGTTCTCCTGAATATTGAAATGGACCCATTGCTTGTGGATGTCAATGTTCACCCTTCAAAAATGGAGGTCCGGATTAGTAAAGAAGCAGAGTTGAATGAACTTGTCACAATGATGATAAAAGAGGAATTTAAATCGAAAATCCTGATCCCGACAGCTTATACAGCGGTGAAAAAGGAAACGCCAAAGGAAGAACAGACTTCCTTGGTCCTTGATGAAGGAACCATACCGCCTGTCGAGAGGAAAGAGTTGGAGTGGTTCCAGCCAGAAGCCACGGCAATCGTCCAAGAAAAACGTCCATCGCTAGTTGATGTGCCAACAGAAACACCTTTTTCAAACTTGCCGATTCAACCCGAAATTGAAGAGGAAGAAACAATGGTGCCTGACACCTGGTTCTCGGCTAATCCATTTAGTGAGTCGCCGGATAAGACGGATGGAGGGAACACCACAAGGGTTGAATCCACCATTGAGCCTAGCGAGACAGATTGCCCTGGACCGTCCGAGAGTAGAGTTCCCCGGTTATATCCAATTGGGCAAATGCACGGGACTTATATTTTTGCCCAGAATGAAAATGGACTTTATATCATTGATCAGCATGCTGCCCAGGAGAGGTTGAAATATGAATATTTCCGGGAAAAAGTAGGTCGGGTCCAATCTGAGTTACAAGAAATGCTGGTACCATTAACGTTTGAGTATTCGACGGATGAATTCTTGAAAATACATGAATACCAACACGAACTCGAAAAGGTCGGGGTTTTTCTTGAGGAGTTCGGGATTAATAGCTATATTGTCCGTTCCCACCCCCAGTGGTTTCCAAAAGGGGAGGAAAAAGAAATCATTGAAGAGATGATTGAGCAGCTATTATTAATGAAAAAGGTAGATATTAAGAAACTACGTGAAGAAGCAGCGATTATGATGAGTTGTAAGGCATCCATTAAAGCGAATCGCCATTTACGAAATGACGAGATCCAAGCACTCTTAGATGATTTACGGAAGGCATCCGATCCATTTACTTGTCCGCATGGAAGACCGATTATTGTGCATTACTCGGTATATGAGATGGAGAAAATGTTTAAACGGGTGATGTGATTTTCAAAACATAGATAGCCAGAACATATGAAAAGGGTAAATAAACCTCACTCTTGATAGAGTGAGGTTTTTCCCCTTTGTTAATTCCATAGCATCAGCCTAGTTCTTGACGGCGTTTTTGTCTATTTCTCTGCAGTTCTCCCTGTTTCCATGTGTATTTTTGCATATATAACTTTAAAACATCATTAATAGACTTTCCGCTCTTTTCTACTGCTTCCAGAAACTTGTCCCTAATATGTTGTGGAACGTCGATACTTAATTGAACAGTTTCGGTCAATTTCTTCTCCTTTTGTTCCTCTTTTCTTAGCTGCTGCATAAATAAATGCCTCCCCTTTGCAATTAAAAAAAAAGAATAGTTTAAAAACAATAAAAATTTTAAATATTTACGATAAAATGATTTTAACAAGTGGAAGCGGATACAATGAAATAATATTTTTCGACAAATTTAGACATTATGCAGCACAAGAGATTTCTGTATCAGAATATAAGACCCTCTTGAATCTAGTAAACATTAAAAAGAAGTCCAAGAATAAAGAAAAAGCTGCAGAATGTTGTATTCTGCAGCTCTTTCAACTTCTATCAATATAGTGTTATCTAGGTAGAATTTCTACCAAAAGTATCTTATATCACAGCAACTGGGAGCTTGTTCATGTACTGCAGGGCTTTTCCAGTTCCAATTGCTACCGATTCTAATGGGTTTGGTGCAAGCTGGACAGGAACGACAATCTCTTGGCTTAGCCATGCCTCCATCCCATTTAATAAAGCTCCACCGCCGGTCAGAATAACACCACGGTCAACGATGTCTCCACTTAATTCTGCTGGACAATCTTCAAGGGTTGCACGAATCGCTTCTAAAATATGCAAAAGTGGTTCCTTAATTGCTAAACGAATTTCGTAGGATGATAGTTTAATTGTTTTTGGCAGCCCAGTTACAAGATCACGGCCGCGGATATCCATGAAAATTTCCTCGTGGTCAATGAGAGCATAACCAATTTCCATTTTGATGTTTTCCGCTGTTCTTTCTCCAATCAGGATATTATATTCTTTCCTAATATGTTGAATAATATCTTCATCGAGGCGGTCACCACCGATTTTTATGGAATGGCAGGAAACGACACCGCCAAAGGATATTATGGCAACTTCGGTATTACCGCCGCCAATATCGACCACTACATTGGCTACAGGTTCATCGATTGGTAATCCTGCTCCAATTGCCGCTGCGACAGGTTCTTCGATTAAGCTGATTTTCTTTGCTCCCGCTTGCTTTACCGCATCCTTAATCGCTCTTCTCTCAACACTTGTAGAACCAGATGGGATACTAACGACAACATTTGGTTTCCGAACTGCAAATCCAATCTTTTTGGATGCCTTACGCATGATGTGTTTTAGCAATTCAGTCGTTACGTCATAATCAGCTATAACTCCATCTTTCATAGGACGAATGGCCACGATTTTTTCAGGGGTCTTTCCAATCATTTCCTTAGCCTCTTGACCAATAGCTACCACATTTTTGGTGACCGTATCGATGGCCACAACAGCTGGTTCATTTATCGCAATTCCTTTATTTTTACTATAAACTAGTATATTTGCAGTTCCTAAATCAATTCCTATATCAAAAGTTGATAACATCTTATTTCACCTTATTTCATTATTTTTGGTTACTAGATATGCTACGCGTAGTCTATCATAAAGTTGGGGGTGGAAAGCGCTTTGTAAATGAACCGTTATCCTTTTGTAAAGTTACAAGAAAATTATTCCTTTTTGGTAATGAAAATGAAAAATTTTGATTCATGTGGATTAGGGGCATAGAAAAGAACTTTTATGTATATACTAGTTTGATGTTCAACTGCTTTTTAAATTTATGTTACGATGAAGGGGTGAAAGTGGAATCGAAAGCCTGCTTTCACTGAAAATGGGATAAGGCAGTGTGAAAATATTGGATTTAAAACAAAAGCTATTAGTAATCATCGGACCAACTGCTGTCGGAAAAACAAAGTTAAGTATCGAAATGGCTAAACGCTATAATGGCGAGATTATCAGCGGCGACTCGATGCAGATTTATCGTGGCATGGATATTGGTACAGCGAAAATCAAACCAGAAGAAATGGAAGGGATTCCGCACCATTTAATTGATATTAAGGATCCTGCTGAAAATTTTTCGGTTGCCGAATTTCAGCTCCTTGTTCGGGCTAAGATTGATGAGATTGCCCAAAAAGGCAAGCTGCCAATCATTGTTGGTGGGACAGGGTTGTATATACAGTCTGTCATTTATGATTATCAATTTTCCGATGTGCCCGGTGATGAGGCCTATCGCCTCAAGCTGGAGGAAAGAGTAAAGGAAATCGGAAATGAAGCTCTGTATAAAGAATTATTGGAGGTGGACCCAGAAAGTGCTTCACAAATCCATCCGAATAATGTAAGAAGGGTTATTCGTGCCCTTGAAATTTTCCATCTGACAGGGAAGACCATGCTAGAGTTTCAACGTACACAGCAACCAGACCTTTTGTACGATACAGCGATTATTGGGTTAACGATGGAACGAGAGAAACTTTATGAGCGTATTAATTACCGAGTGGATATCATGGTTGAGGAAGGGCTCATCGACGAAGTAAAACATCTATATCAACAGGGTTTACGTGATTGTCAATCCATCCAAGCGATTGGCTATAAAGAGCTTTTTGCTTACTTTGATGATAAAATGTCATTAGATGAAGCGATAGTCAATTTAAAGCAAAATTCGAGAAGATACGCGAAAAGACAATTGACTTGGTTTCGGAACAAGATGGAGGTTAATTGGTTCGATATGACCGATGTGGAGAATGTCTCAAAAAAAATAAAGGAAATTTCACATTGTGTTGAAGGAAAGCTTAAAGTAAAATCGAATACATATTAGTAGAGATAAAAGAGGAGGAAATACAAATGAAAACAACAATCAATATTCAGGACCAATATTTAAACCAGTGCCGCAAAGATAACATACATGTGACCGTCTTCTTATTAAACGGATTCCAATTAAGAGGCCAAATTAAAGGCTTTGATAATTTTACTGTCCTTTTTGAATCAGAAGGCAAGCAGCAATTAGTATATAAGCATGCGATCTCAACCTTTGCGCCGCAAAGAAACGTTCATCTTGAATTAGATAACCAATAAGTATAAAGCCCATTCTACGGGCTTTTTTTTATTTTTGAGAAAACTTTTTTAATGAAATTCAACGTATATGAATACATATTAGTTGAAGGACTATGCATTCCTCATGAGTGAATTTGAGTTCGGAATTTAGAGGATAAATTCTGAGTGGCCATAAACAAGCATCCTTTGTAAACTGTTGGCGAAAATGAGAGGTGAAAGCTTTGGACCAACCCATTCGAATGAAAAGTAACGGCCAAATAAGTGTTGTCCTCAACTCACAAAAGAGTAAAACCATTTCAAAAGAGATACCTGACTTTCAAGTGGTTCCAAAGGATATTCCTCCTGAACACTCGGCTCTAAAAGAAATTGAAGACGAGCTAGGGGCTTTGGTTGGAATGGAAGAAATGAAAAAGATGATCAAGGAAATTTATGCTTGGATTTATGTGAATAAAAAACGTGAAGAAATGGGTTTGAAAGCAAAAAAACAAGCCCTTCATATGATGTTTAAAGGAAATCCAGGTACAGGAAAAACAACAGTAGCAAGACTTATTGGCAAGCTTTTTCAAAAAATGAGTGTATTAACAAAAGGTCATTTAATTGAGGCTGAGCGTGCTGACCTTGTCGGAGAGTATATTGGGCATACCGCTCAAAAGACAAGGGATTTAATCAAGAAGGCCCAAGGGGGAATCTTATTTATCGATGAGGCATACTCATTGGGCCGCGGGGGAGAAAAGGATTTTGGCAAAGAAGCCATAGATACCCTTGTTAAGCATATGGAGGATAAACAGCATGAGTTTATTTTAATCCTTGCTGGATATTCTCGGGAGATGGATCATTTCTTAACCCTTAATCCTGGGCTGCATTCACGCTTTCCGTTAGTGATAGATTTTCCTGATTACAATATCGAGCAATTAATGGAAATTTCAGCGAGAATGCTTATTGAAAGAGAATACGCATTCAGTCATGAAGCGGAAAAAAAGCTTAAAGAACATTTAATTTGGGTGAAAGCAGTATTAAGCCCAAATAGTTTTTCAAACGGCAGGTATGTTCGGAATATTATTGAAAAATCAATTCGTGCTCAGGCGATGAGGCTGCTTATGTTAAATAGTTATGACCGGCATGAATTAATGACACTTCGAAGCAATGATCTTGTGTTTGAAGAAGATTAAATACAAAAAAACGGCAGATTCTTGGGAATCTGTCGTTTCTTTTGGGATTATCCTTCTAATTTGCTTCAAACTTCCGAATGGGAAGTTTCCAATCAAAAGTATAGGAAAGGACTCTTAATACGGTTACAAGAATGAATAAGGAATATAACTCCCACGGCTGTTTAGCCAAACCCAGCCCGATAAATATACCTGTTAAAATGGCCCATAGCGCATAAATTTCCGCCCTAAGTACGATAGGTTTTCTTCCTGCTAATAAATCACGAATGATTCCGCCGCCAATTCCAGTTAAGACTGCAGCAACAATAACGGCACTAAGCGGGCGGTCCATGTCTACGCCATAAATGGCACCTTGGATCGCAAAAGCTGAAAGGCCGATCGCATCAAATAAGTTCCCCCATTTTTGCCAGTGTTTGAGAAGATTGCCTGGAAATAAAAATACAGCAGTAATGGATAACAAGGCAATTTGAAATAATAATCCTTGGTCCCAAAGTGCAGATACCGGTACGCCGATTAACAGATTTCGTATCGCTCCTCCTCCAAAAGCAGTAACAATTCCTAAAATATAAACCCCGAAAATATCATATTCTTCCTCCATCGCCACAATCGCTCCACTGACAGCGAAGGCAATGGTTCCAATCATACTTAAAACATCCCATGTCATTTTTGCTATCCCCTTGATGTCTATTTTTTTATTACACTATTAATATAGTAAAAATGTAACGGATTTCAAACATTAAAATTTTATCATGTTGTAGAAAAAATACAATAAGTTTTTTTAGAATTGGAGAAAATAGAGATTATAACTTTTTTTTGTTATGATGGAAGGTAGATGTTTAGGAAGGAAGGATGCCTTTTGGAACAGAAAGAAACGAAAGAGAAAGTAATCCTGGTTGGCTGCCAAACCAGCGGGGACGATGACTTACGTTTTCACTATTCGATGGAGGAGTTAGAGGCATTAACTGAAACCGCTCAGGGTGAAGTGTTGGTATCTGTCGTTCAAAAACGAGAGCGCCGTCATCCAGCGACATACATAGGTAAAGGGAAAGTCGAAGAACTAAATGCACTCGTAGAAGAACTTGAGCCTGATATCGTCATCTTTAATGATGAACTCTCGCCAAGTCAAAAGAGAAATCTTGCGACTGAACTTAATGCCCGGGTAATTGACCGTACCCAGCTAATTTTAGATATTTTTGCGCAAAGAGCAAGATCCAAAGAGGGGAAACTACAAGTAGAACTAGCCCAGATGCAGTATATACTGCCTCGCCTTGCTGGTCAAGGGATTGCATTATCTCGTCTTGGTGGTGGAATTGGTACAAGAGGGCCTGGTGAAACGAAGTTAGAATCAGACCGCCGTCACATCCGCCGACGTATTGATGAAATAAAAGGTCAGCTGTCTGTCATCGTTCAGCATAGGGATCGGTACCGAGAAAGAAGGAAGAAAAATAAGGCCTTTCAGGTGGCGATTGTTGGGTATACCAACGCTGGTAAATCAACCTTGTTTAATCGTTTATCCGAAGCCGAGTCCTATGAGGAAAATCAATTGTTTGCTACCCTTGATCCAATGACACGCAAACTGATCCTGCCTAGTGGTTTCTTTGCTTTGATTACAGATACAGTAGGCTTTATTCAAGATTTACCGACAACGCTGATTGCTGCCTTCAGGTCCACCCTCGAGGAAGTAAAGGAAGCGGATCTACTACTTCATGTGGTAGATATGTCCAATCCGGATTATTTCCATCATGAAAAAACGGTTAAAAAGCTGTTAGATGACTTGGAAGTGAAAGATATCCCGCAAATAACGGTATATAATAAGAGGGATATTCAGCATGCCGATTTTGTCCCAACTGCGGATACACCGACAGCATTTATCAGTGCTTTTGATGAAAATGACCGCCATTCGTTAAAAGAAAAAATAGAGCAAGTTGTGATGGAATTGATGGTCCCTTATGAGGTAGCTGTTCCTTCTACCGAGGGGAAACTGCTTTCTCAATTAAAAAATGAAACCATTTTAAGAGGCCTTTCCTTTGATGAAGAAAGCCAATTGTATCGCTGTAAAGGGTTTTCGCTGCAAGATCATCAAATTACAGGCCAATTACAGAATTATAAAAGTAGATAGGAGATTCATGCATGTTTCAACAGTTAAAGAATGGGGAAAAACTCCGGCCGATCGTTTGGGAAGTCGAACAACAAATCGCTGGGATACATAAGGAAATCGACGAAAGAATCGAAACTAATCAATTTAGGGTTTTACAGAGTTTTCAAAAACATAGGGTCAGTGACTCGCATTTTATCCCATCAACTGGATACGGCTACGATGATATCGGCAGAGATACACTAGAAAATGTTTATGCAGATGTCTTTGGCGGTGAAGCAGGATTGGTTCGCCCGCAAATCATTTCCGGTACCCATGCCATTTCCATCGCTTTATTTGGTGTTCTTCGCCCTGGTGATGAACTCCTTTATATTACGGGCAAACCGTATGATACCTTGGAAGAAATCGTTGGACTTCGTGGGAATGGGGTTGGTTCTTTAAAGGAATTTGGCATCTCTTATGAAAGCGTGGCCCTGACAAATGAGGGGCAAATTAACTGGGATCAAGTATCTGAAAAAATAAAACCGAATACAAAGATGATTGGGATTCAACGGTCCAAAGGTTATGACACAAGACCTTCTTTTACGGTTGATGAAATTGGCGAAATGATTAAGTATGTGAAAGAAATTAAGCCAGATGTCGTTGTATTCGTGGATAACTGCTACGGTGAATTTGTAGAAGAGATGGAGCCATGTCATGTCGGCGCGGACTTAATGGCTGGCTCGCTGATCAAAAATCCTGGTGGGGGAATAGTGAAAACTGGCGGCTATATTGTTGGGAAAAAACAATGGGTGGAAGCTTGTTCTTATCGGATGACATCACCTGGGATTGGGGCGGAAGCTGGTGCATCCCTCTATAGTCTTCAAGAAATGTATCAAGGCTTTTTTCTGGCCCCGCATGTGGTGGGCCAAGCCTTAAAAGGTGCAGTGTTTACGGCAGCAATGCTGGAGAAATTAGGCATGAATTCCTCGCCCAAATGGAATGCTAACAGAACCGACTTAATTCAATCTGTACAGTTCGATGACCGTGATAAAATGATAGCTTTTTGTCAAGCCATTCAATTTGCTTCGCCTATAAATTCATACGTTACTCCACATGCGAGCTATATGCCAGGGTATGAGGACGACGTGATTATGGCTGCTGGCACCTTTATCCAGGGAGCAAGTATTGAACTCACTGCAGACGGACCGATTAGACCGCCATATGTAGCCTATGTACAAGGTGGTTTAACATATGCCCATGTGAAAATGGCTGTGTGCCTCGCGATCGACCGTTTGACTGAAAAAGGATTAATGGACCTGTTTTAGTGATTGTAAGTATTTTTTGAGTTGTCCATTTATTAAGTAAATTCCATGTAAGAAAATCTAACATATCATTGACAACTTTTCTAACACGAAATATAATAGCATTATAAACAAACCCGAAGGGAGGAGTAATTAGGTGAGTGGAAAAGAAATTCGCCGTTCCATGCCGCTGTTCCCGATCGGAACGGTCATGCAGTTAACGGAACTTACAGCCAGGCAAATTCGATACTACGAAGAACACCAATTGATTTCTCCAGCTAGAACCGAAGGGAATAGACGCCTATATTGCTTAAATGATATTGATAGGCTTCTAGAAATTAAGGATTTGATTGATCAAGGTGTGAACATGGCTGGTATAAAACAATTATTCCTAGTTAAAGAACAACAACAATCTAATATTATCGAACAACAAACAGAGAAGTCCAAACGCGAATTAACAGATGAACAACTTAGAAAGCTGTTGCGTAACGAAATGATGCATTCAGGCCGTAACAACCGATCGTCATTACGTCAAGGAGATATGTCAAGATTCTTCCATTAAATTGGAAGCATCTTCTCAAAAAATAGGGGGTAAGAACATGGCAAAGTATTCAAGAGAAGATATTAAAAGATTAGCTGTTGAGGAAAACGTAAAATTTATTCGTTTACAATTCACCGACATCCTTGGAACCATTAAAAACGTAGAGATTCCAATTTCTCAACTAGAAAAAGCACTTGATAACAAAATGATGTTTGACGGATCTTCCATCGAAGGTTTCGTACGTATTGAAGAGTCTGATATGCTGCTTTATCCAGACCTTAATACATGGGTAGTATTCCCTTGGACAGCTGAAAAAGGGAAAGTTGCCCGCTTAATTTGTGATATTTATACTCCAGAAGGAAAACCATTTGAAGGGGATCCTCGTAATAACTTAAGAAGAGTATTGAAAGAAATGGAAGAGTTAGGTTTCACTAACTTTAATCTTGGACCTGAGCCGGAATTCTTCTTATTCAAATTAGATGAAAAAGGCGAACCAAGTTTAGAATTAAATGACCAAGGCGGTTATTTTGACTTAGCACCAACAGATTTAGGTGAAAACTGCCGTCGTGATATCGTTCTTGAGTTAGAAGAAATGGGCTTTGAAATTGAAGCTTCTCACCACGAAGTAGCACCAGGTCAGCACGAAATTGATTTTAAATATGCAGATGCATTAACAGCATGTGACCAAATCCAAACGTTTAAATTAGTTGTTAAAACCATTGCTCGTAAACATGGCTTGCACGCAACATTCATGCCAAAACCATTATACGGAGTAAATGGATCTGGAATGCACATGAACCTTTCATTATTTAAAAATGGAGAAAATGCATTCTATCAGCCAAACGGCGACTTAGAAATGAGCGATGCAGCTCGTCAATTTATCGCAGGAATTTTAAAGCACGCTCCAGCCTTTACAGCGGTAACTAACCCAACTGTAAACTCTTATAAGCGTCTAGTTCCTGGCTATGAAGCACCATGCTATGTAGCTTGGTCAGCAAGAAACCGTTCACCATTAATTCGTATCCCTGCTTCTCGTGGATTAAGTACACGTGTTGAAGTACGTAGCGTGGACCCTGCAGCAAATCCATACCTTGCAATGGCTGTCCTTCTGAAAGCTGGCTTAGACGGAATTAAAAACCAATTAACTCCTCCAGCACCAGTTGATAGAAACATCTATGTAATGAGCAAAGAAGAGAGAATCGAAGAAGGCATCATCGATCTTCCTGCTACATTAGCGCAAGCATTAGATCAATTAAAAGCTGATGAAGTAATCGTGGCGGGTCTAGGCGAGCACATTATGGAACACTTTGTTGAAGCAAAAGAAATCGAGTGGGATATGTTCCGTACAGTCGTTCACCAATGGGAACGCGATCAATATATGAGCATGTATTAATATCATTAAACCCTGTTGCTTGTAGCGACAGGGTTTTTTGTTGGTTTGTGGGGAACTAAAAGGGGGGAATTACCGAGAGGACAAAAAAGAGGCAGGACGGTAAATGAAAGAGGACTGGATTTACTGGGAAGAGGAAAAAAGCAGGCTAGCGTTAAATGAAAGAGGGCTGCATTTACCGGAAGGAGGAAAAAAAGCCTAAGCGGTAAATGAAAGAGGACTACATTTACCGGGAGTAAATTACGTCCGTTTGTTTTGTAAAAGTAACATAAACCACACTTATCAACCTAAACCATTACGGATCACACTAATCGGGCTTTATGAACCGCTCTTATCCGGAGAGAAGCAAAAAAGAGCCCAAACGGTAAATTATATTTAATCAATACATCAAACTACAGTAGTCAATCCCCACACATGCCAAAAAAACTTCCTTATTTCTTGAAAAATTCACAATTATCTTCGTTCTGCTTCTCATATATATTATATGCTTAACTTGAAAACATTTGGGAGGTGCTCTAATTGTATAAACTGCAAATATATAATGCTCAAACCCAAGAAATACTTCGTGAAAAGATGTATAAGAAACCGGATCTTATTTTAAGTTTACTAGAATCAGGAGTAAAAGGTCAGGAATGTTTTCTATTTGATGAGGAACGTAGAACGTTAAAAGGAGATTATGTGAGCCATTCCGTTTTTATGGATGCGGATACGGAAGTTTATAAAGCGCTTTTTAACGTGAAATTATCAGAAATACAAGCAAGGATAGTTAAATAAACTGCTTATATTAATTTGAGAAACGCCAAGATACAATTGTATCTTGGCGTTTCTCTTGATTTATTCATTATTCTTTTCAGTCTGATTTAGTAGTTTGATTTTAGTAAGAATGGCATCACCGCCAATTCCAGCTATAACCGAAAAAAGGATATTTTCCACCAGTGAATTGGGCGCAGTATATACAATAAGAATTAGCGCAGCAACCGCACCAAGGAGAAGTTCTTCTAAAAAGCCGAGATAAATGAATCTTTTCGTTTTCCTAGGCATGATGATTTTTCCGTGTTTACGAACATGTCCAACAATACCAACCATTCCACCAATTACTATAGAGAAAATAATGTCGACTAACACCGTTTCTCAACCTCCTTAAGCCTAAATTTTTTGGACCTAAGGTAAATCTTGGTGTAGTACAATTATATCAAACATTAACAACATGGGAATGAGTAAAAATACTGAATTTTCACTATATAAATTACATGTTGTGATAAAAATGAAAAATTTTCCCAATAGCATGACGAAAAAAGAGCCTGCACCGTAGTGCAAACTCTCTATTAATGAATATGCCGATAAACGCCAATAACTTTTCCTAGAATTGAAACATTCCTTAATATAATAGGGTCCATTGTAGAATTTTCCGGCTGCAGGCGTATGTAATCTTTTTCCTTAAAAAATCTCTTACAGGTGGCTTCATCTTCCTCGGTCATAGCTACAACGATATCACCGTTATTTGCGGTTGGCTGCTGTTTCACAATGACGTAGTCTCCATCTAGTATCCCAGCTTCTATCATACTCTCACCCATGATTTCTAGCATGAACACTTGTTCATCTGCAGGTGCAAGACTTTCTGGAAGCGGGAAAAATTCTTCGACATTCTCAATAGCTGTAATTGGTAATCCTGCAGTTACTTTACCAACCACGGGAACATTTACTACCGCATTTCTTGGTATATGTGCAGCTATATCTGCTTCTAATATTTCAATTGCTCTTGGTTTGGTTGGATCCCGTCTAATCAGTCCCTTGCTTTCTAACCTTGCTAAATGACCGTGAACAGTTGAGCTGGATGCTAGTCCAACTGCTTCTCCAATTTCTCTAACTGAAGGGGGATATCCTTTACTCTTAACCTCACTTTTAATGAAGTCTAAGATATCCTGCTGCCGCTTTGATATTTTAGCCATGATAAAATCCACCTCGTCTGGTTTTTGTTGACTTTATTATACCATGTTCGTATTTTTTATACAAACATAAGTTCGAAAAGATAGTTGACAACAAACAAACGTTCGACTTATAATCAAATTAATAAAACGAACATATATTCTTAGTAGAGGTGTTTTTATATGAAAAAATTATGGAACAAATACTCCTATGCTATTACTCTAATTATTTTAAGTTGTTCATTTTCCTTCATACTATCTTTACAACATCATTCAAATGATCAAGATCAGTTTTTGAAGATTACAATTTCAGAAGGTGATTCACTTTGGGGAATCTCTGACCAATATTCCGAACAACATTCATTATCTAACCAAGAATTTGTTGCATGGATAAAAAAGCATAATGAAATTGATGAAGATCGAATTTTTCCTGGAGAAGAAATTATTATTCCGGTAAGTAACGAAGAAGGTTCATCAACACAAGAATTAGCTAGTGCTGTGGGTGAATAGAAAGGAATACAATGAAAGCAATTATATACTGCCGTGTCAGCACCAATAAAGAAACACAAGAAACATCATTAAAGCGCCAAGAAGAAGAATTAACACAACTTGCTGAGTCCTATCACTTTGAAATTGATAGGGTCATTAAAGAAAAAGCAAGTGGTTACGATTTCGACCGAGAAGGCATTTTTCAATTATTAGAACGAATCAAAGATGATCAAGTTCATGCGGTTTTAATCCAGGATGAAACCCGCCTTGGTAGAGGGAACGCTAAAATTGCGATATTGCACTGTATTTTAAAAGAAAATATTAAACTTTTTAGTATCTCTCATAGTGGGGAATTGCAACTGTCAGAATCAGATTCCATGGTCTTAAAAATTGTTGGTATGGTGGAGGAATATCAACGAAAACTTCATAACGCGAAGATTAAGCGCGGCATGAAGCGGGCTGTCCAGAATGGTTATAAACCTGAAAAAAACTTAAAAAATCTAGGGGATGCTTCCGGACGCGAAAAAATTGAGGTGCCGGTAGAAGAAATTGTAAGGTTAAGAAAGAATGGATTAATTTTTGCTGAAATAGCTGCGACTTTGAGAGGTTTTGGTTATAACATTTCCAAGGCAACCGTACATAGAAGATATCAAGAATATATCGAATCGCAAGAAGAGTAAACCTTTTGCCTTGTCATTAGGTTTTTTTTTTAGTAAAATCAGGTGTCATGTAAACAGGTAGAAAGGAAGGTTCACTCCATGCTATCCAAAGAAAAAATGGCTAGAATTAACGAGTTGGCTAGAAAATCAAAATCAACGGGATTAACTGAAGCGGAAGCCAAAGAACAATCAAAATTAAGAAGCGAATATTTAGCAACATTCCGTTCTAATATGCTTGATACCCTAACCAACACAAAGTTCATTGATCCCGAGGGAAATGATGTCACACCAGAAAAAATCAAAGCTAGGAAAAAAAATACTCTTCACTAAAAAATTCAGGGATACAATTTTTGTATTCCTTTTTTACATAGAACGACAATTACTGTGTCAAACTAAAAAATAAAGTGGGTTTTGTCTCTTAGTATTATGCTATTTGTTGAATAAAACACGGTATCAATATAAAATTGAAATGTACTTAGTACCTAGTCATTAGGAAAGGATGTAATTCATGTTTAATAATATTGATGATTTATCTGTTACCTCGATCCGAACCTTATCGATTGATGCAATTGAGAAAGCAAACTCTGGACATCCAGGTATGCCAATGGGTGCAGCGCCAATGGCATATACTTTATGGACTCGTTTCATGAACCAAAATCCGAAGAATCCACGCTGGTTTAACCGTGATCGTTTTGTTTTATCTGCTGGACATGGATCAGCGTTGTTATACAGCATGCTTCACTTGTCTGGTTTCAATTTAAGTATGGATGACCTAAAACAATTCCGTCAATGGGGCTCAAAAACACCTGGTCACCCTGAATACGGCCACACAGAAGGTGTAGAAGCAACAACTGGCCCACTTGGACAAGGGATTGCAATGGCAGTGGGAATGGCAATGGCAGAACGCCATGTTGCAAGTGTATATAACAAAGATAAGTATGAACTTGTGAACCATTTTACATACAGCATTTGTGGAGATGGCGATTTGATGGAGGGTGTATCTGCAGAAGCAGCTTCACTTGCAGGCCACTTGAAACTAGGCCGTTTAGTGGTCCTATATGACTCAAACGATATCTCTCTAGATGGTGACTTAAATAAGTCTTTTTCAGAAAGTGTCAAAGATCGATTCCTATCCTACGGCTGGCAATATCTTCGTGTCGAGGACGGAAACAATCTAGAGGAAATCGCAAAAGCACTTGAAGAATCAAGAAATGATTTAGAACGACCAACGATGATTGAAGTAAGAACAGTAATCGGTTATGGTTCACCAAACCGTGCGGGTACATCAGGTGTTCATGGTTCACCACTTGGAGCTGATGAATTAAAACTTACTAAAGAATCTTATAAATGGACTTTTGAAGAAGATTTCCATGTACCGCAGGAAGTCTACGACAACTTCCAAAAGCTTATCGTTGAAAATGGCGAGAAAAAGGAAAAAGAGTGGAATGACCTTTTCGCTCAATATAAAAAAGAATACCCTGAATTAGCAGCTCAGCTTGAACAAGCATTAAATAATGAGCTTCCAGAGGGTTGGGATAAGGAGATCCCTGTCTATAGTGAAGGGAAAAGCCTTGCAAGCCGTGCCTCATCAGGTGAAGTAATTAATGGTATTGCTAAAAATCTTCCAATTTTTATTGGTGGATCAGCAGACCTTGCAGGATCTAATAAAACGATGATCAAAGGTACGAAAGACTTTATGCCAGGATCTTATGAAGGCCGCAATATCTGGTTTGGTGTTCGTGAATTTGGAATGGGTGCTGCAATGAACGGGATTGCTCTTCATGGCGGAGTAAAAGTTTTTGGCGGAACATTCTTTGTCTTCTCTGATTACTTACGTCCAGCAATTCGCCTAGCTGCGTTGATGGGATTACCTGTTACCTATGTATTTACGCATGATAGTATTGCTGTTGGGGAAGATGGACCAACACACGAACCGGTAGAACAATTGGCAGCATTACGTGCAATGTCAGGAATTTCAGTGATTCGTCCTGCTGACGGAAATGAAACTGCGGCAGCATGGAAGCTTGCTGTTGAGTCAACAAACAAACCAACTGCACTTGTGTTAACTCGTCAGGATTTACCTACATTAAAAGGAACTGATGCCAATGCTTATGAAGGTGTTTCTAAAGGTGCCTATGTGGTTTCTCCTTCTGAGAGAGAAACTCCAGATGCATTGTTATTAGCAACTGGATCTGAAGTAAGCCTTGCAGTAGCAGCTCAAAAAGCACTTGCTGGAGAAGGGGTTCATGTTTCTGTCGTAAGTATGCCTTCATGGGATCGCTTTGAGCAACAATCTCAAGAATACAAAGACTCTATCTTACCAAGAAGCGTGAAAAAGCGTCTTGGAATTGAAGTTGGTTCATCATTTGGCTGGCACAAATATACTGGTGACGAAGGCGATGTATTAGCGATTGATCACTTCGGAGCGTCAGCACCAGGAGAAAAGATTATGGAAGAATTCGGTTTCACTGTAGATAATGTAGCTGCACGTGTAAAAGCACTTTTGCAAAAATAAGATTGTAATTTTTAGGAGAGCGGAATTTATCCGTTCTCTTTTTTTGTGTGGAAAGAAAATTTTTATAATAATATGAACAAAGAATTTTTGCAGGAAAATTCATAAAATCTACCGAAATATAAAAAATAGCTTGCAATTCTGATAATCGACAAAAATAGTGGAAGTTTTTGGCGCCGTAAGACAAATGTTTCGCTTGTCTTTTTTTATAATAGTAAAAAGGGTAACCAACGAAGGAGAGAACAGTGGTGAGAAAATATCAGCTATATTTAATAGAAGATGAATTTGCGACCCATTACTTCGGAAGAGAGCGATTGTTTTTTCAGCTTTTTCAAGAGAATCATAAAGCGAACGGTGAGCTTAAATTTATAACCCAAAAACAAATTTCCTATATAACAAGAAAAGTCGAGGCACTAAAGATCCATCAACTTATTCAAAAGCAGCTTGGAAAAATAAAGGGATTTAAAGCAGAAAATGGTGCATATTCGATGGAATTAAGCGGAAAACTAAGTACGGCAAAGTTAGAAGTTTTCCAAGATTTAATTACCATTGATGCACAAGGGAGCTATGAAGCCGAGACTGCTTTTTTTGAAGTGTTAAGAAAATGTGAGTCATCCTTTTTAGCGCTTGACCTTGAACATCAACGATACGGTTGGTTAAAACCGATAAAAGAAAGAAAATTTATCTGATTGCAGATATTGTCTAATCGTGTTTTATTTAGTACACTGTATGGTAGACAACACGAAGGAGGAAGTTGAATATGTATTACGTTCTAGTTGGTATACTGGCATTAGCAGCTGGTGTAGCACTAGGATTTTTCATTGCTCGTAAATATATGATGAGCTACTTAAAGAAAAATCCGCCTATCAATGAACAAATGCTGAAAATGATGATGATGCAAATGGGTCAAAAACCATCACAAAAGAAGATCAACCAAATGATGGCTGCCATGAACAAGCAACAATCTAAATAAACGGACAAGCAAACACGATCCGATTAGACCAATAATAAACCACCTTTCTGAATTTATTAAATTCCGACAGGTGGTTTTTATTTTAATAAAAATCAGATATTATGACGAATTTATGAAACAAATAGGGATCGAAGAGAACGCTTTCATTTGTGTCGTATAATAGTAGGGACGGGAGGAGATTAGATGAAAATTGACTTGGTTCCTACTACTGTTGTTCAAAGTAATAAGAATTGTGTATTTTGTGGTGATCTATTTGATTATCTGGCCCTTGTAAATGGGGAGAACATACTTGAGGAATTAAAAAATTTCGATCCCCAAAAAGCGGTTACGGACCAGGTGGTTGTTCTGAAGAAGAGCTCAGGCAATAGCACCAAACAACAGAATATCGATTTAGAAATTACGGTTCGATGCCCTCATTGCAATTCAAATAATAGGTTTACTGGCTTTTTCGGTGATGCGGATAAACTAATAGAATTTTAAGTTAAAAGCACCCATATAATTGGGTGTTTTTTCATGTGTAGATCATATTCTTAATCTTCCTTATTTTAATAATATTTGGTAAAATTAAACCTCAGTTATTGGATTAATTTTCCTAACAGCATAAATTTTCTTGTGTTTTGGGGGCGGTTGGATGAAAGTCTTTTTAGACTTAGGCTGGTATTTTAAGAAAGAAAAAAAGGCGTATATTTCTGGGATATTCATTTTAATGCTTGTGGCAGTCCTTCAGCTTGTGCCACCAAAGGTTATTGGAATCATTGCTGACGAAATAAAGGATGGGACCATGACAAAGGTGATACTCCTTCAGTGGATAGGGGCACTCGTTGCTGTAGGCTTGGCTATGTATGTTCTTCGCTTTTATTGGAGAGTGATGATCTTTGGTTCATCCGTAAAACTTAGTAGACTGCTGCGGAATCGACTGTATCAGCACTTTACCAATATGTCCCCATCATTCTACCAAAAACGTCGGATTGGCGATTTAATGGCCCATGCCACAAACGATCTGCAAGCGATTCAGCAAACAGCTGGGGTTGGCGTGTTAACCTTTGTAGATTCACTTTCTACGGGTGGGTTTGTTATCTGTGCGATGGCATTTACGATCAGCTGGAAATTAACATTAATTTGTTTGATTCCAATGCCCTTTATGGTCATCCTTACGAGTTGGTTTGGAACGATGCTCCATCGAACCTTTTATCAGGCACAAGAAGCCTTTTCGTCCTTAAATGATAAAACACAGGAAAGTATTACTGGGATTAAAGTCATTAAGACGTTTGGGCAGGAGAAGGAAGATATTGAGGATTTTCGGAAGCAATCAGAAGATGTTGTTCAAAAAAATATAACTGTTGCAAAAATTGATTCGCTGTTTGATCCAACGATATCTATTATTGTGGGAATTTCTTTCTTTTTATCGATTGTATTTGGTTCCAGGTATGTACTTAATGGGGAATTAACGATCGGACAATTACTTTCGTTTACTACATATTTGGGGTTGCTAATCTGGCCGATGCTTGCATTTGGCTGGTTGTTTAATATTGTTGAGCGGGGCAGGGCTTCCTATGACCGTGTCACCTTGCTCCTTCAGGAAAAAGTAGATATTACCGATCGTGAGGATGCCTTAAACGTTGTGCCGGCAGGAAAAATAAAATTCGACCTTGCGAAGTTTACCTACCCAGGTGAAACTGAACCTGTTTTAAAGGATATTCACTTTTCACTGCAAGCAGGGGAAACACTTGGCATTGTGGGTAAAACGGGTGCCGGGAAAACAACACTATTAAAGCTGCTTATTCGAGAGTTTGATAGTTATCAAGGGGAAATTACCTTTGGAGGGAAGACACTTCAAGCCTACAAACTTGAAAAATTACGTGAAGCGATTGGGTATGTACCGCAAGACCACTTTTTGTTTTCGGCTACAGTCGGTGAAAACATCGCCTTTACAAATCCTAACGCCACTAAAGAGGAAGTAAAGAATGCCGCAAAGTTAGCGAATATCCACGATGACATCCTCCAATTTGTAGATGGTTATCATACGGTTGTTGGAGAAAGAGGTGTGTCCTTATCTGGCGGGCAGAAACAGAGGATTTCGATTGCCCGGGCTATTTTAATGAATCCAGAAGTATTGGTTCTCGACGATTCTTTATCTGCAGTAGATGCAAAAACAGAAGAAGCCATCCTTTCCTCGTTAAGACAGAACCGGGAAGGAAAAACAACCATTATTACTTCTCACCGATTGAGTGCAATTCAACATGCCAATCTCATTCTTGTGCTCGAAGAAGGTAAGATTGTCGAAAGAGGCACCCATGAGGCATTAATGGAAATGGGCGGATGGTATAACCAAATGTATTTACGCCAGCAGCTAGAAGAGCTGGTCGAGCATGGAGGACAATAATATGGAAGAGAAAATACAGCTTTCTGACCGTGAACAACGAAATATATTATTTCGGCTGCTGTCCTACACGAAACCGCATAAAAAACTGGTAGGAATGGCATTTATCTTTCTATTATTAACAACCATCGGTGATATTGTCCTTCCGATCTTAGTCAAAATTTTTATCGATGATTATTTAACGCCAGGAAAGCTCACCTTTCAACCTCTATTAATCCTTGGCTCCACATATATGGGCATTCAAATCATCAAAGCTATTCTGATGTTTTTTCAATTTGTAAAATTCCAAGAGCTTGCTTTAAAAATTATCCAGCAACTTCGAATAGATGTTTTTTCTAAAGTTCAGTCACTTGGGTTAAAATATTTTGATCAAACACCTGCCGGCAGTATTGTTTCCAGGGTAACGAATGATACCGAAGCGATTAAAGACATGTTTGTGACCGTTATTGCAACGTTTATCCAAGGTGGGTTTTTATTATCGGGGATTTTTATTGCAATGTTTATCTTGAATATCAAGCTTGGATTATTATGTGTCATTATCCTTCCAATGCTGTTATTTGTCATGAACCTCTATCGAAAGTTAAGTTCACGATTCTACCTTGATATGCGTGAACGCCTGAGCCAGTTGAATGCCAAGCTAAGTGAATCTTTATCAGGAATGGGCATCATTCAAGTGTTTCGTCAGGAAAAAAGACTCCGTGCTGAATTTGGAATGATAAATGACCAGCACTTTGAGGCAGGAATGAAGAATCTGAAAATTGACGGCCTTCTGTTAAGACCAGCAATTGATTTGATTTACGTTTTAGCATTAATCATTGTGTTATCATATTTTGGGCTCACTTCTTTGAACCATGTGATTGAAATTGGGGTTTTATATGCCTTTATCAACTATCTGGATCGTTTTTTTGAACCGGTTAATCAAATGATGATGAGACTTTCCTTGTACCAGCAAGCGATCGTCGCAGGATCGCGCGTCTTTAAATTATTAGATGAGGAAGAGTTAGCACCCGCACAAAAGGAAGAGAACAGCCAATCGATTGACCAAGGAAAGATTGAATTTAAGGATTTAAGTTTTTCCTATAATGGGAAGCAGGATGTACTTAAATCTATTTCTTTCACTGCGAATCCAGGCGAAACCGTCGCCTTAGTTGGTCATACAGGAAGCGGAAAAAGCTCCATTATTAATCTGCTGATGCGGTTCTATGAATATGAACGGGGTGACATTTTCATTGACGGTCAATCAATTCGAAATTTCACAAAGGCAGAACTCCGGGAGAAAATGGGCCTTGTTTTACAGGATCCATTTTTATTCTTCGGAACGGTAAAGGACAATATCCGCCTGCATGCTAATGACATGACGGACGAACAAGTGGAAGAGGCGGCGAGGTTTGTCCAGGCCCATTCTTTTATCGAAAAATTGGAGAATGGTTTTGATCATAAGGTAGTAGAGCGAGGGACCACCTTCTCTAGCGGTCAAAGGCAATTAATCGCCTTTGCTAGAACGATTGCGACTAATCCGAAGATATTGGTCCTTGATGAAGCGACTGCCAATATTGATACAGAAACAGAGGAAGCCATTCAAACAGCCCTCGCCAAAATGCGAAAAGGTCGAACAACCATTGCGATTGCCCACCGGCTGTCAACGATTCAGGATGCTGATTTAATCTTAGTTTTGCACCAGGGAGAAATTGTTGAAAGGGGAACCCATCAAGAACTACTTGCTCTAGGTGGGTTATACCATAAAATGTTCCTTTTACAAAATGGAGTGGTAGAACGTCTTGAGGATGTTGTTAACTAATGAAGAAAGCCTGGCATCGCTGCCAGGCTTTTAGTATTTTTATAGGAGTTTTTTCTTAACAGGCTGAAGAAGGAACCTTTTTTATATATATTCGATGATATTCATTTAAGAGGTGGTCAAGCTCCTGGCTGTAGCGAATCGCAACGGAGGATGTCAAGCCGTTACTAGTAGCGACTTGAATTAATTCAGCTCGTTTTTTTTCAATTAATTTAACTAAATCATTCTTTGTCACGGCCGATTTCCTTTCCAGAGTAACCCCTAAATATTGGTTAAAACAGAATACTAATATACCAAATTTCAATTGGTTTTACTAGTATAACCTATGTTGTAAATTTTTTCAAAGAGAATTGTAAATAAATATCCATCCAATTTATGCATATACATTTTGTAAAGGACTATTTGTAAAATGCAGAAAAACCAGCGGCGACACAAAATATTCAAGTTCATCATTATCATTTATATCAAACATTTGTTAGAATAGAAACGTATCGACTATAGTGGGAGTGTTAATATGTCAGATGTAAATATATTTTTAGCATTAGGGGCAGGATTTTTAAGTTTTATTTCACCTTGTTGTTTACCGCTTTATCCTGCATTTCTCTCATATATCACAGGTATGTCTGTTGGTGAGTTAAAGAGTGAAAATGCCATGCTTCAAAGACGGAGTCTACTCCACACCTTATTTTTTCTATTAGGCTTTTCAATTATTTTTATTGCGATTGGATTTGGAACTTCGTTTCTAGGAAGCTTTTTCTTACAGTATAAAGATCTGATTCGTCAGCTGGGCGGAATTTTTATTGTCTTCTTTGGTTTAGTGATTGTTGGGATCTTAAATCCGAAGTTTATGATGAAGGATCGCCGCATTGAATTTAAAAATCGTCCTTCTGGATATTTTGGTTCTGTGTTAATTGGAATGGCATTTGCGGCTGGATGGACACCATGTACAGGTCCAATTCTTTCATTTGTTATCTCGCTAGCAGCGACTAATCCTGGTTCTGGGATGATGTATATGATTGCTTATTCGCTAGGTTTTGCGATCCCTTTCTTTATTCTTTCATTCTTCCTTGGCCGGATGAATTGGATTAAGAAGAACAGCGGAAAAATTGTCAAAATCGGTGGTTACATAATGATTGTCATGGGGATTGTTCTATTCTTTGACTGGATGACAAAAATCATATCAATCTTTTCAAATCTGTTTGGTGGCTTTACAGGGTTCTAAATATATAAAAATATAAATATTAATTGTATAGGAAATTCCTGAGGAGGTTTTTCCTTTTTTATATTAATAATTAGGTTGGTAAAAATGGGTTACTTTTTATTGAGATAATTTTTTTCAAATCAATTTATTTGAGTTATAATGGGTAAGTAAATAAATTAGATAAGGAATGAATCTAATGAACATAGTTCTTGCTTCTTCAATTGGAGCGGTGTTTATGGGTAGTCTGGCCTTAGTGGTCCGGATGAAAGCCGCAAAAAAACCCACCAATGCTCGTAAAATAATTCTACCGCCTCTGTTCATGTCGAGTGGGGCATTAATGTATATTGAACCGCAATTTAGATTAACTGGAGCAGAAATGATCGAGGCAGCGATTGTGGGGATGCTATTCTCTATTTTACTCATTAAAACCTCCAAGTTTGAGATTCGAGATAACGATATTTATCTAAAGCGATCCAAAGCATTTTTCTTTATTTTGATTGGCCTTTTAGTTGTTCGCCTAGTTATGAAGTCGATACTAAGTGCGACCATCGATATTGGTGAACTAAGCGGCATGTTCTTCTTCCTGGCGTATTGTATGATTGTGCCTTGGCGGCTTGCGATGTATTTGGATTACAAAAAGTTATTTAAACAACTGCATGGTGGGAAGCAGATATAGTTTGGTGTGGGACTGGTCCATTATTGGATCAGTTTTTTGATTTATTTTTAGGTAAGTTTAGGAAACATTAACGAAAGTGGCATTGTTGCAATTGAGTATTTGGGGTCATTTACCGAGAAGTGTAAAGAAGAGGACTTGCGGTAAATCCATGGTGTTTCATTTACCGAAGAGTGTAAAAAAGAGGACTTACGGTAAATCAAAGTCTTGGTTTAATGACTATACGATTAATATTGAAAAACAAAAAACCGTCCCTTGATGGACGGTTAAAATAGGTGCTCGAATGGAGCAACATCAATTCGATTTTCAAAAAGCTTTTTACGTAAGAATTTATGATCTCTTTTTGGTGTTGCTTGAATATAGCCGCGAATTACTAGATCTTGAGTAATTTTTGGAGCCTTTTCTTTTAAGGCAATTTCGCCAATTTTTCCAGCAATCTTATGTCTTGCTACATCACGGAAAAGTTCAGGAACAGGGCTGACTAAATCCTCTAGGAGCTCCTTCTCCTCAGATCCCCACAAGTGACGGGATTCATTAACATAATGTTCTTCCCAATCCATAACAGACTTGCCGTCTTCTTTTGGCATCTTTTTTAAAAACTTCCGGAACATAAAAAATCCACCGATAGCAAAAGAACCTACTAGGAAAACTACCCAGAACAGGATAAACCATAAAAACCAACCATGAAGCATTCTATTCACCTACATAAATAACTATATTTTCATCTTATTATAGTCTTTTTCTATAAGTTTAGACAAGTATTGGACATAATTGTATGGATTTAGCCTGATGATCTTATGCTGTAAATTGATTTTAAAGTAATCTCATATCAACTTAAGAATACTTTTTTGAATATTGAAAAGCTTGTCGAAAAAATGACAAATACGCGGATCTTATTGATTATCACCATATTCCATTGTAATATAACAAGTGAGAGAGATATCTATAAGGATAGGTTAGACTGTGTTTCTATAGTCATAATTATATTGATATATTTATATTCATGGGGCTGAATGGGGTACTGGTGTCCTCCACAGTCTTCAAAACTGCTTGAGACCTGCGTGCCAGGTCTGGTGGGTTCGATTCCCACGCAGTCCCGCCAACCTTGATATATAAGGGTTTTTTTAAGGATTTTTAATGAAGATAATAAGGGGAATTTTTAGTATAGTTTAGTATGATAGTAATGGCTTTTGTCACCAATTGGTCACCAAAGTCACTTTTTTATTAACTATAAAAACAGCAGAAGCCCTGCTGTTTTTTTGTTTTGTAGTGTTTAAAAAGGTATACCATTATTAACATATTTCTATACTTATTTACTTGAACTTATATTGTCTGTAAAGTCTTAAAAATATTTTTTAAAACGGTTATTAAACGATAAATACCTTTATAACCCCGCTCTAAGTTGAAAACTACTTGAGACCTGCGTTCAAGATCTAGTGGGGTTGATTCCCACACGTCCCGCCAACTAAACGGAACAACGCAACCTCTTCAAACTATATGTTTAAGATTCCGTAAAAATAGGCAGCCGGTTTTAGGACAAAAGTATTTATTTAACTCAAATTAAAGGGAGTCTTTTTTTAAAAAAATTCATCTTATTTTTGTATTTTTCCGTATCATTATGTAGTTCCTATTATAAAGTAAAGCTACGTTTTTAATAATGAAAGTGTGAAAGCGTTTAATATTTTGGATTATAGTGAAGAGTTAACCTGAGTAGAGCAGGTGAAGAAAACAAGGCTTCAAATACTTTTTTGTTCATTTCATTTTTAGGATTCAGGAGGTGGGGATTTCCCAAATTTCATACTTCAGCATGGAAGAATTCTATTAGATGATCGGGTTCAAATTAACCATTTTATAGACTAAGAGGTGTAAAGAAAAATGACAGTACTTGTTAATAGTGATCAAGTCCAAAAGCCAGGTAATAAGCAAAGTGAAACAAAAGATTTATTAAGTTCAACTCAGTTGATCATAAAAGAGGCGGTTCAAAATTTAGGGTATACCGATGATGTATATGAGCTGTTAAAGGAACCACTTAGAACTATCACGGTACGTATCCCAGTACGAATGGATGACGGGTCTATTAAAATATTTACCGGTTACCGCTCGCAACATAACGATGCAGTAGGTCCGACAAAAGGTGGAGTACGTTTTCATCCTGAAGTTAATGAGGCTGAGGTAAAAGCGTTATCGATTTGGATGAGTCTAAAGTGCGGGATTGCAAATCTCCCTTACGGCGGTGGAAAAGGTGGTATTATTTGTGACCCGAGAAAAATGTCGTTTAGGGAACTGGAGAGATTAAGTCGTGGATATGTTCGTGCAATCAGCCAAATTGTCGGCCCGACAAAAGACATTCCGGCACCCGATGTGTATACAAATTCTCAAATCATGGCGTGGATGATGGATGAGTACAGTCGTCTTCGTGAATTTGATTCTCCTGGTTTTATTACGGGTAAGCCGGTTGTTTTAGGGGGGTCACACGGTCGTGAAACAGCAACAGCTCGCGGTGTAACAATTTGTATTGAAGAAGCTGTAAAGAAAAAAAACATTGAATTACAAGGTGCACGAATCGTAATTCAAGGCTTTGGAAATGCAGGAAGTTTTTTGGCCAAATTCATGCATGACGCCGGCGCAAAGGTGATTGGTATTTCAGATGCATATGGCGCTCTATATGATCCAGAAGGACTTGATATTGATTATTTACTTGAACGACGCGATAGTTTTGGTACAATAACAACTTTATTTACTAATGTCATTACGAATCAAGAATTGCTTGAAAAAGAATGTGACATTCTTGTACCAGCTGCCATTTCAAACCAAATTACAGCAGAAAATGCTGGTCGTATTAAAGCAACAATTGTGGTGGAGGCAGCGAATGGACCAACATCCCTTGAAGCGACAAAAATTTTGGATGAAAGAGGAATCCTCCTTGTACCGGACATACTGGCAAGTACAGGTGGTGTCACCGTTTCTTACTTTGAATGGGTTCAAAATAATCAAGGATATTATTGGTCAGAGGATGAGGTTGCTGAAAAACTGAGAAACGTAATGGTCGCTTCCTTTGAAGAAATTTATCAAACATCACAGACCCGTCATGTTGATATGCGTTTAGCAGCATACATGGTTGGCATAAGAAAACCGGCAGAAGCTTCGCGTTACCGGGGCTGGATATAAGGCTAAAAGGTTCATAGAAACAAAGAATGTCGTGCACGAAAACTTACTAGCTTGATTAAAAGAAAATGTGAAAACGCTTAAATTTCGGGTTTTTGTTTTTAGGTAGGAAGAGGATAACCCTGTAATGATGTAAATATAACGTAAACAGATTGATATGTTTTAGGGAGATGTATGTATGGAAGTAAAATACTGTAAAGAATCACGAGTGATACGAACTAGTCGTGTATTCCCAAACGATGTAAATAATCACAATACTTTATTTGGTGGTCGGTTAATGAGTGATTTAGATCAAATCGCTTCCATTTCCGCAGCGCGTCATAGTCGAAGGGAATGTGTCACGGCTTCAACAGATTCAGTTGACTTTTTACATCCCATTCGACCAACAGATTCAGTCTGTTTCGAATCGTATGTGACATGGACAGGTACTTCATCAATGGAGGTATTTGTAAAAATTATTGCAGAAGACTTAAAAAGCGGTGAGCGTAAGATGGCAGCGACTGCCCTCTTAACATTTGTTGCACTTGATGAACATGAACGCCCAACGCGTGTTCCACAAGTTATTCCGGAAACAAAAGAAGAGAGAAAATTACACGAAACTGCTCCAGCGCGAACAAGAATGCGCAAAGAAAGAAAACAAAAAAGTAAAGAACTAGCCTCATTTTTAACTACAAATTAGCTCTTGAATTAACATAAAAGTTTAAAGCCTGTATCAATTAGGATCAGGCTTTTTTCTTTTTCTAACTATTGCTACTCTTAACAATCTCAATTTTTGAAGCTTGACGATCCATAATCCATAATAGTTAATTTCACGTTGTATTCAATTGGAACTTCACTAAATGTTTGGTCCCAATCTTTTTTGACTTTTTCCCATACTTTAGGATGTTCAATTCTCAATCGGTTTCCGAAGCCGGCAACGTCGACTTGGTAATCCTTTTGCATTTTTTCTCCTACATTATTTACCATTCGTTTTACTTCTTCTTCAGCGGCTTTTTCAGCTCTTTTTAAAAATTTATTTTCAGAAGTTTCCCCCGTAACCACCCAATTTTCAGAAAGTCGCCCTTCTGATTCGATTTTTACATCAAAAGAGATGTTGTTCCCATTAACATGAGGTGTAATTTTACTTTTCATTGTCTTTACCTCGTAAATGATTGGCTGATTTGTCGCTGCATTAAAGCTTTTGACCAAACCGCCTTTTCCCTTTCCAGTTATCCACGTTAAGCCTTCCATTTCCTCTTCATTCAAAAAACCAATCAGCTTTTTTGTCTTTCCTGTAATCACGGCAGCTCCTGAAAATTTAACTTCTCCGTTCGTCGGAATAACATTTTGCATAAGAAAACTAGATCCAGAATGCATCTTGCCTTCTAATTTGGCAAGTGACATAGGGGGCAAAATCTTTGTTGTTCGATATTCATTATCTGAAATTCCAATCAAACGGAACGCTGGAATTTTTCCTGATCCTTTTGATTCTAGTGTCTCATTTGCCCGCCCCTTGCTAATGAACACAAGACAGCTTGGTCTAATTTCATTATCACGAAGTTGTTGATCAACTAATTGTTCCAATCTATACTTACGTACAAGATCCTCACTAATAACAATCACTTTAAGGTGGGGGCTGAATATGGGGCGATCACTTCTCAATGAAAATTCGCGACTCATTTGATGGATGGAATCACCGGTTTCAGAAATATTCAAGTAAGGTTTTTGTTGTGATTCCCCGCCTTTACTCTCTGAACTTGTTTCTTGTGGGTTAACAATTTGATAAGTCATGGTTATTTTTTCTGTTTGGTTATATCCTCCTCCTTGTTGCTCTAATTCTTTCTCAAGAGTTGACTCTTTTCCTTCATCTAATGCCAAACCTACACTTAAACCTATTTCTTCAATTTCGTTACTGCTCCAGCAACCTGTAAGAAACAGGAGTAATAGAATGGAAAGTATACCCTTGAGGGACTGTACGTTGTTATTGCTTTGCTTCATGCTTTCCCACCTTCCATCTTGAAACAATGAGAAGCAGCAACGGTAGTGAACCAAATAAATATAACGCGGCATTGCCAATCATATCGCCGAGTTTAAATAGGTCATTAATATTTTTCGGCATTCTCGTAATGATGTAAATAACCGGAAGTAATCCATACAAAAATGGATGAATATTCTTTTTGAAGAGTTGAGCCAGTCCCAAAGCAGCCGCATAGTAGGCGATGGTAAATGTAGCAAATATTTGCATGATCCATATTACGAGTAAAAGAGACTCAAATCTTTCAAAGATTAAGCCGGGGATTTCAAAACTTCTTATCAATTCAAGGGACGGCCACGTTCTTGTGACCACTCCATCGACGGATAACGCCCCGATAACCATAATGACGGTTATTACATAAAAAATTAAGGGTATGGCTATTCCGACTACTACAGCTTTTACTGCTTTATCCGGATGTATCATAAATGCCGGAAGGATCAACATGATTTCCAAACCTGTATATGCGAGAGCCGTTGTCTTTACCCCTTTTAGTACAGGTATGACTCCCAAACCTAATACTGGACGAAGATTATCCATCTCAAATATTCCGAAACTCATAAAGGTAACCAGCAAAAAAAGGATAACCGTTATAGGGAAAATAATTTCAAACATCCGTGCGATTGGGTTGATGCCTCCAATGGTCAAATAGAGACCTACCCAAATAAATGACATAGTAATTGCCCAAACGGGGGTGCCTTCCAGTAAATAAAATCCTGTTACTTCCACCATGGCACGGACTTGAAACCCGGCAGTTATTAATAAATAACATATAAAAAGAACACTGAGAAGCCCGCCTACCCATTTACCTGCGATTATACGACTATATTGATAAAAAGTTTTTTCGGGAAACTGTTGGCTTAATTTCACAATCATAACCCCAGCCATCATCGCGATTAGTCCGCCTATAATAACGGTAATCCAAACATCCGGTGTTTTTACCTTTTCTACAGATGCCCTGGGCAGTGTGAGGATCCCTGTTCCAAGTATAAAGTTGATGACGACAACAGCTGCTTGGGGAGTGGTTATTCGGTCTTTGGGACTAAGAATCATCTTGGGTTCACTTCCTTCGAAGTAGGCTATCCTTTACGAAATTGATCTTTCGTATGCATCATCTTCGGACGACGTTTCATCATCTGAATAGGCATGCGGATCATAAAATCTTTCAAGTCACTTAATCGATAAGGTACAGCAGGACTGGTATAAGGTACGCCAAAACTCTTCAGTTTCACCAAATGACTGCAAAGCAAGAGGAAAAACAGAATAACTCCGTACAATCCAAACAATGCAGCAGCAAACATGGCTACAAAGCGAAGAATACGCAAGGGGATCCCAGCACTATAACTCGGAATGGCAAAGGAAGAAATGGCGGTTATTGCTACTACAATAACCATAATATTACTAACAATCCCTGCTTGGACGGCTGCTTCACCGATGATTAGTCCGCCAACAATCCCCATCGCTGGGCCAATGGGTTTAGGTAAGCGCAGCCCAGCTTCCCGTAAAATTTCGAGGGCAATTTCCATAAGCAATGCTTCTATTAGTGAGGGGAACGGAACACCTTCCCTAGTTCCTGTAATTGAAATGGCTAACTTGCTTGGGATCAATCCCTGATGAAACGAGATAAAAGAAATATAAAGTGAAGGTGCAAACAATGTAATAAGGGCTGCTCCAAAACGTAAAAGACGGAAGAGGGAGCCGGGAATCCATCGTTCATAATAATCTTCCGGCGATTGCAATAACATACTAAACGTAACCGGTGCGATCAAAGCGAAAGGTGTTCCATCTAACAAGATTGCCACTCGTCCTTCCATCAATGCGCTGATTACACGGTCAGGACGCTCTGTACTTTGTACTTGCGGAAAGGGACTAAGGTAATTATCTTCGATCAGTTGCTCTACATAGCCTGATTCCGGTACATGATCCATATCGATCTTCTGAATTCTTTTCTTTACTTCTTCTAGTAATTCCGGGTTAGCAATCTCATTCATATAGGCGATGGCCAATTCTTTTTTTGCCCGTTTTCCTATTTGGAATTTTATTAATGTTAAGTTCACGTTTTCACCATGGCGTCGCAAAAGGGCGGTATTATCGGATAAAATTTCAGTAAAACCAACTCGTGGACCCCTGACCAGTGCTTCTGATACCGGCTCTTCAATATTCCGTTTGTTTGCTTTGGTTGTACCAAGAATGAACGCATCTGATAGTCCATCAATCAAAAGGGCTGTCATACCTGTCAATATTTTTGCTATCAACTCTTTAATATGATTGACTTCTTTTATTTCACTAATAGAAAGAATTTGATTTTTAATAAACTCTTTTGAAATGGTTCCTTTTACATAAGGGGGTTCCAGTTTAAATTCGTTGAAAAAATCAACCATCAATGATTTCATAATATGTTTGTCGATGAGATCTTTATCGGACAGTCCTTCTACAAAAATGATGGCCGACCGAATGCCTGTACGCCCGATACTAAACTCCCGAACGTGCACATCCGAGTTAAGACTGATTTCTTGCCTGATAAGTTCCAAATCCAAGGTAAAATCGCCCGTAAAATGACCTGTTGGATATTTATAAGGCTTATAATCTTCCTTTTTTTCACTTTCATTTGTATGGTTTCTTATTTTTCTGATCTTTGATTTCCAGATTCTCATCACTCTTCCTCTAATGTAATGATCCAACTAAAAAATTTCGAGATAGAATAGGGGATGAAAAACGCAATAAAAGCTTGCATAAAAACATACCAGTCTGGAAGATAGGAAGCGATCGTTGTCCACATATTTATCACCTAATAAATGTTCCATGCCTGCAGCTGACATAAGGAGCATCTTCTGTAGAATGTTGACATTTATAAAAAATCATTTCTCGACTAGTAATATTACCTTATATAGGGAATTTATGTATCGAGTCTTAATTTTGTTCTGGCCATTCTTCATTGAAAGACGATGATCATTGGATTTTGTTAATGACTAATATAACACTAATATGTTTTGAAACTTTTAAGTTGTTTTGTATTCTTCTGTTTGATTGTGTAGGTCTTATTATAAATTTAAAGCTACAGTATTAGAAATTATCTATCAGTCAATGAGAAAAGAGGAACAGTAATCTTTTATTGGGGGAATTTTTAATGTGGGTAATCACTCTCTATTCAAACGAAAATACGTCGATGTTCGAATTTGATACAGAAAAAGAAGCAAGGGAAGCTTTCAAGAATATTAAAGGATGCAAGATTCTTTCCGAGATTATTTATTTTAATGATCATTGTTTTGCTTCAGCTACTTTTTAAGAACCTTATCATGATAACAAGAAGGAAAATGGGACGAAATTCAAAGTTTTTCTACTTTTTGATTCGTCCATTTTCCTTATTTAATTTAGATAGGAATAAGAAAGAGATGTTCTCTGCTTTAGGTGTCATAAAAATAAACCAACAATTAGATAGGCTTACTAAAATAAATGAAATCCACTACTTGAATGTCAAAGTAGTGGATTTGTTTTAGAGAGATATGCAGGATTCTACCAGAAAAAATCTATAGATATTCAGACCATAATGTGTTTAAACGTCTTATGATTATATGGCCTTTTCCTCTTCTAAGGTTGAATCAACTTGAGAGAGTTCCCAACATTCAATGTTCTCATGATTCTTAATAGTATCTTTATAAAATACCGGATCTTTACCATCCTTTTTCTGTTTAATGTAATCGTTTAATGCACTAAATGCTACTTTTGATAATAGGAGAATGGCAATTAGGTTTACAATCACCATGAAGCCCATAAATAAATCAGCTAAATCCCATACAAGTTGAATCTTTGCAACTGAACCGAATATAATCATGGCGAATACGCTTATTCGGTATAGCATCAACCATGCTTTACTTGTATGTAAAAAGCGAATGTTTGTTTCCCCATAATAATAGTTACCAATTAACGCCCCGAATCCAAAAAGGAAAATAAAGATGGCAAGACAGCCTGATGCCCATGAACCGATATGTTCACTTAATGCTGCTTGTGTAAGTGCAATACCATTTAGCCCAGGTTGTTTGTAAGCATCAGAAAGTAAAATAATAAATGCTGTGCTTGTACAGACAATCAGTGTATCAATTAATACGCCAAATGCTTGAATAAGTCCTTGTTTTACCGGATGACTTGTAGTTGCTGTTGCGGCAACGTTTGGCGCACTCCCCATACCAGCTTCATTCGAGAATAAGCCACGTTTAACTCCATTCATGAGCGCAGCTCCAAGTGAACCACCTGCCACTTGTTCAAAGCCAAACGCGTTTTTAACAATAAGAGAAAGAATTTCCGGCATTTTTGTTATGTTCGTAGCTATTACAAAGAATGCAACACCAATGTATAACACAGCTAAAAGCATAACCTTGTATTCAGCCAGTTTTGCAATACTCTTCACACCGCCAAAGATAATCGCAGCGAAAGCAAGTGCCATGATAATCCCTACAGTTAAACGATCTGTACCAAATGAGTTCTCAAAAGCAAGTGTAACAGTATTTGATTGTACAGAATTGAATACAAGACCGAAAGAAAGCGTAATTAAAATGGAGAATAATACTCCCATCCAACGTTTGTTTAATCCTTTTTCCATATAATAGGATGGGCCACCGCGGAAACCGTCTTTATCTTTTACTTTATATACTTGTGCTAACGTACTTTCAATAAAGCTGGATGCTGAGCTAATAATAGAAATAATCCACATCCAAAATACCGCTCCAGGACCGCCTAATGCAATCGCAATCGCAATTCCTGTAATATTACCTGTTCCAACGCGTGCAGCCATACCAATACAGAACGCTTGAAATGGCGAAATGCTGTCTTTAGAACCAGTTCTCCCTTCCATTAAAACACGGACCATTTCTTTCAACATTCGAAACTGTACAAATTTCGATTTAAATGTGAAATAAAGACCGAATATAACTAGCATAATAATCAATAACTTTGACCATAGAAAATCATTTGAAAAGCTAATAATGGCATGTAGTAATTGTTGCATGTGCATCACTCCAGTAAAAGTTTAGTAGTTTGATATCAAAAAATAAAGATCTAGCGACTTAGTGTCTTCCTTTTATTACTTGGCAGAAGCAAAGTTTCTGTATATGCTTATTAGAAAATACTTAGATCCCATTCGTGTACTAAATGTTTTAATAGCATAACCCCTGTTAGGCTATTCCCATATTCATCAATAGCTGGTCCATATATACCAATACCGCATCCATCTTGAAAAGGCAGTTCGCTTCTGACGTTTGGAGGAACTAGTGCCATTATGCCCCCAGATACACCACTTTTTGCTGGTAACCCGACAAATGCCGCAAATTTACCCGAAGCATTGTACATTCCGCAAGTAAGCATTAAGGCTTTGGCTAATTTAGCTACTTTTTTGGGCAGGACCTGTTCTTGACGAATAGGATGATATCCATCATGTGCAAGAATCAGTCCAATCAAGGCTATGTCTTCTGTGGTTACTTCTATTGAACATTGTTTCATGTAAACCTCTAAAGCTGCCTCTACATCTGATTCTAAATAATCCGTTTCCTTTAAATAGTAAGCTAAAGCTCTATTTCGGTAAGATGTTTTCCACTCAGATTGATACACTTCCTCATTAATAGCCGGACGTTTTCCTATCAGCTTTTCGATTAATTGATAAAGAACTTCTAATTTTTTGTTTGAAGTTTCTCCTGGCAGTAGTGAAGCTATGGTAATCGCCCCAGCATTAATCATTGGGTTAAACGGCTTTCCCGTCTTATGCATTTCTAAACGAATAATGGAATTAAAGGCATCCCCAGTTGGTTCTACATCAACTCTCTCTAACACATAAGAAATTCCACAGCTCAAGCATGCGGCTATAAAGCTAAGCACTTTTGATATACTTTGCAATGTGAAAGATACTTCATAATCCCCTGACTTTATCGCTGTTCCATCCGGTCTTATGATGCAAATGCCTAAATGCGATACGTTTTTCGTTCTTAAAGCAGGAATATAATTGGCGGTTTGCCCTTTAGTAGCAAAGGATCTATAATGTGCAACCCATTCATCTAAGAAAGCATTCCTTTGGCTATAAAGCTTATCGTTTTGGTCTTTAATCATCCCTTCAGCCATATCCTTCCACCTCTCTAATTTTTTGAATGAAAACTTCCTGCCTTTAATACCTTCTGCAGAAAAAATAATAATAGACTGGTATAAGACATGAAAATTGAATACCTTTAAGCGCTTTCAGAATATTTCCAAAAAAAAACCTAGCTTTAATTTATGATTGGAACTATATAATCTGACGGAAAACTACAAAATAACTAAAAAATATATTTCAAATATGGGAAGAGCCCAATTAGTAAGAGATTTCTTATAAATCATTTTAGCGTTGTATTGAGGTCGATGAGACTGTATACTGATTTCAAATAAAACTAGGGAGGTGACTCCTTGAACCTAAGTACTATAGTTAAAAAAGACGTCTATATTCTTGTTCTAATGGTATTAACCGTTCCACTGGCAGGTGAAATAAAGTTTTATCCGTTAAATGAAACATTTCGAGTAAGCTTAGGTGCCCCGGCATTTTTCTTTTTATTGTTACTGCTGCAGAAAACACCAGCAGTTTTACCGGGCTTTTTAACAGGAACATCGGTTGTTCATTTTCGTATTCTTTTAGACCTTATTGAGCAGGAGAATTTTGATTGGACATCCTCCTTCCAAGCCCAGTATCCCAGTTTTTTCTATTATTTCACTTATTCTTTGCTGTTTTTTTTAGTGAAAACCAACCGCTTTCAAAATAGACCCTTAATGATCGGATTTATTGGCCTTTTAATCGAAATTTTGTCCGATATGTTTGAACTAATGATTCAATATTTCGTATTAGAAACAACGATAACCTTCACGAAAATAAGTGAGATCATCATGATCGCGTTCACCCACAGTTTTATTGTTCTTAGCTTTTTCAATATGATGAAATTGTATGAAGTACAGAAGAGGGAAAGACAAATTAGAAAACAAAATGAACACATGTTCATGCTTATTTCCAATTTATATGAGGAAAAGGTTTATTTAAAAAAAACATTAAAAAATATAGAGAATATTACAATGGAATCTTATCATTTATATCGCAATTTAAAAGAACAGGAACAACGACATCATGTTTTAAACCAGCAGTTTAGTCAAAAGTTATTACGTATTGCTGGTGAAATTCATGAAGTTAAAAAAGATAACCAACGAATTTTTGCCGGGCTCTCAAAATTAATTACGAATGAAAGTTTTCAAGACTACATGAATGCTGCTGAATTAATTCAATTAATTATACAAATAAATAAAAAATATGCCGACTCACTAGGAAAAGAGATTAAATTTTTATATTCCGTAGAAGGGAACCATCCCAATTATCATGTTTATACCGTGTTATCTCTCATCAATAATTTAGTAGCGAATGCAGTGGAAGCAATAATAGAAAAGGGAAGCGTTCGTTTAAGTCTGCGTGAACTTGGTGATACTGTTGTATTTCAAGTTGCTGATACTGGACCTGGCATCCCTGGAAAATATGAAAATGCTATCTTTCAGCCTGGATTTACTTCGAAGTATGATCATTTAGGAACACCTTCAACAGGGATTGGACTTTCATATGTAAAAGAAGTAGTGAAAGACCTTGGAGGGGAGATCCTATTCCAGAATAATCATGGCAACGGCGTTGTTTTTTCAATCGAGTTACCAATAATGAATTTGATACAGAAAGGGTAAGGGTGGTTCCATGCGTTTTTTTATAACGGATGATGATAGTGCTATTCATTCAATCTTAAGCCAAATAATTGAAGACGAAGATCTGGGAGAAGTGGTAGGGGAAGCAGAAGATGGCTGCCTATTAGAAGGACACATTTTGAATTTAAAACAAATTGATATTTTATTTATTGATTTATTAATGCCAATCCGTGATGGTATTGAAACAATTCGTCATATAAAAGGTGAGTTTTCTGGAAAAATTATCATGATTTCACAAGTTGAATCAAAAGAACTAATTGGTGAAGCTTTCTCTCACGGAATCGATTATTATATTAGCAAACCAATTAATCGGATTGAAGTATTAACAGTTATTCGAAAAGTAATGGAACGAATCAATTTAGAAAGATCGATTAATGTTATCCAAACCTCTTTAAATAGTTTATTAAATTTGAATCAGCCAAAAGTTGACAAATCCAATATTTTAAATGAAAAAAGAATTCTAGAGGTCGGAGAATTTCTGTTGGCTGAATTAGGGATCGTAGGAGAAAATGGGCATAAAGATTTAATAGAAATTCTTCAATATTTATTTAAGTATGAACTTACACATACTTTTGAACAACATTTTCCAACCCTTAAAGAGATATTTGTACAAATATCGAAAAAAAAACTTGGACTATCAGCTTCACAAGTTGATATTAATCGAGAGATAAAAGCTTCCGAACAACGCATTCGCAGGGCGATTACTCATTCGTTAAATCATTTTGCGTCTCTAGGTTTAACAGATTTTTCAAATCAAAAGTTTGAAAATTATGCTTCAAAATTTTTTGATTTCACCGTCGTCCACCAAAGGATCAAGGAATTGCAAAAAAATACAACAATACAAACAACTCAAACTCGAGTAAATACCAAAAAATTCATTCAAGTATTTTTTTATGAAGCGAAACGCCTGAATTCAGAGGAAATATTTAAGTATAGGTAGTTATTATTGGATAAAAAATGAAATTGTGTAAGATTAGTCCGAACAAAAACTCAATCATAAAGTATCTAATTAAAACTTCATTATATCAATAATTTTCATAATTAAACTGTTATTATCCTTATAAGTAAATTCATAATTGACAGGGTTAAGGTCACTGGTTAAATTATGAAAAAGCTACCTTTGGGTGAAAAATGGTAGAAGAAGGAGGGTTGAATAAACCTCCTCAATTACTTGTTTATGGAACCAAAAAAGATATCTTGCCTCTAACTTCAAAACTGCTTGAGACCTGCGTGCCAGGTCTGGTGGGTTCGATTCCCACGCAGTCCCGCTAACTCAATCATATCAAGGGTTCTAAGGAATTCTTATCGTACATAGACCAGGGAGCACTGGTCTTTTTTTATGACCAAGTGCCAAAAAAGTGACATTTCATCATTGGCCATTGAAGTTTCTTAATTGAAGAAACTTATCCAAATGGTCCACAGCAATGGCTTCAATCTAATCGGTGATGATGCTACCCAACAGATTAACCAGTTGTAAAAAGTTTATAGAGGAAGAATTAACATGAAAAAAGTATCTCTTTTTCAAGTTTCACAGCTTTTCTACATGCTGAATAGACTAGTTTAACGGAAGTTTATTTAAGAAGGCATGGTGGAGGGAAAGAATTTGAAATTATACAAATTTAAGGGGTCGCCAGATAGTGTAGTGGAATTGTTGAAAATCACAGCGAATGGGAAAGTGAAGATTAGGGATATCATCAATGATGAGGTCATTGAAACAACATTGCAGGCCTTTGAAATGGCATTTGAACCATCATCAGATGCCTTTATTGCGAAACAACAAGGAAAGGAACTGATGATAAATCTTAGCGTACCAGCGGATATCAATGAAATGATTGAAAAATCTCAGGTTAAAGTTGTTAAGGCTTTTGGAAGATGCACAATGGTTGCGGTCAAGCTGCCCAATGGGTTTATCATCACCGAGTCGATATGCAGTGTAGATGAGGCATCCTATAACAAAGAAACAAACACTCAGATTTGTTTGGAACGGATTAAACATAGAATTAGTGAGCTTGAAGCCTACAAAACTCAAAGTGTAGAGATACAATCAGATAATAAGAATTAGGGAAAATAAAAAATTTCTAAAGTTTTTAGCTAATGAAGTAATAGAAAAAATCGATTCAGATGAGGCGGTTAATAAAAATAGAAATGTAATATAGAAAAGTTACAATCAGAAATTCTTGAAAAGAAGGATATGATAAGCAAAAGTGCAATGATATATATAAAGGAGATATCCCGTTAAAGGGATATCTCAGACTGTAGACAAACTCGAAAAAAACGAGCTTGCCTACAGTTTTTTTGTTGTAAAATAGTAGTAATAAAATCTTGA
>NZ_VEED01000040.1 GCF_007678255.1 Bacillus sp. X1(2014)
CGTCGCTGATAACATTGTTGACAAAAGGAATTAATTTGACCCCTTTTTCTTTTTACACAATTATACGGACTTAATCCTATTCTTAATGAAATTTTCTAGATAGGTGGAATTTTTCCGCCTAATTAATTGATTGAGTGCTTAACATGATCCCCCAACCGATAAGAGCAGATCCTTTTGCACAGATGCGGGCATCAACATCTTTTTTTCAACTCATTGCTAAAAAGATAAAAACACATTTGAAATAAGAATAACCTTTTACAAAATCTCAATTTTCACCAAAGAAGAAGGCACTTCTGGCACACACCAAACCGCGAGAACCGTCCCCATGGTCCCTGTACTTATCATTTAAAACGTAAAAGCTCCTACTGTATGTAGAAGCTTTACTGTACAAAATAATGGAACTTAGTTTGTGAGATGTTGGTAATACTCAAAAGCCTCTATGTCAGTAAACCCTTCATGAACAACCTTAATGACCGCTTGAATCATTTCTTCGGGGTATTCAGATTGGAATATATTCCTTCCCATGTCCACACCAGCTGCTCCACCTTGGATAGAGTTGTAGGCCAGTGTAAGGGCATCTTTTTCTGGCAATTTCTTACCTCCTGCCACGACTAATGGGACTGGGCAAGCTGCGGCAACTTTTTCAAAATCTTCACAGTAATACGTTTTAACAATTTGTGCACCAAATTCAGCCAGCATTCTTGTCGCTAACAAGAAGAAGTTAGTAGTGCGTGCCATTTCTTTACCAACCGCTACAACACCTAATGTTGGAATGGAGTATTTTGAGCCAAGGTTAACAGCTCGGTTCAACTCTTCGATGGTTTCCTTTTGCCCATCACTTCCAATGAATGTTTGAATCGCGATCGCACTTGCATTCATCTTAATCGCATCTTCCATATCCACCACCATGGATTCATGACTTAGGTCATCTTGGAGAACGCTTGAACCAGAGGAAGCTCGTAAGGCAATCGCTTTATTAAAGGTCGGCGGGACACTGCTTCGAATAGCCCCTCTAGTCCCCATTAAGCAATCGGCATAATTTGCTAATCTAGGAATAAGCAAATCTAATCTCTCTAGCCCTGACGTAGGTCCCATGAAATAACCATGATCAAACGCTAACATGACCGTTTTACCAGTGACCGGGTTAAAGATTCTCGATAACCGATCCTTCATTCCCCAATCATAATTGTTTGCACCTTTTACATGGTAATTCCCATTATTGGCGAACGGTATACTCTCAGAATAGTCCTTTGCATTTTTGTTGCCATCTGTATCAGCCATTTCTCCCACTCCTTTATAACAAGTACTCTATTTAACGATTAAAAATCGTAGTTTTTCGTATTGTCTTTCGTAAATACAATCCGTTCAGGCAACACAATAATGCCTGAATCATCGGCAGTATAATCATAGCCTTGGATGGTGTTCGGCTCTACTTTAACGGAACCCATATCAGGAACCTCCAAAGAGTCTCCAACTTTTAGTTCCTTTCCTTGTGCTAACCAATAAGCGACGTATACGGCAAGGGCACCTTGATCTTTTACATCCCATAAACCATGGTTGTTAATAGTGCCGTTTTCAATGAATTGTCTCATTGAATTTGGAGAAGCAAAGCCTGTTATAATGACATCATCCGCTTTTAATCCTTTATTTTCAGCCGCTTGTGCCATAGCCGGAAGAGCGGTTGAGTCTGGGCAAATAACCGCATCAATATCAGGATAAGAATTTAAAATACTTTCTCCCACTTGTAATGATTTTTGTTCATTTGCATCACCAAATTGAGTCGTAACCAATTCCCATTTTGGATATTTTTCTTTAATATATTGGTTTGCGGCTTTAACCCATGAGTTTTGGTCCGGAACTGTCGGGCTGGAATAGAACCAGGCAATTTTCTTAGCCTCATCAGGTTTATCCATTTGCTGGGCAGCCATGTCAACAAGCATTTTTCCTAGAATATCTGGTGTACCCTGGTCCACATAAACAGAACGATATTTAGGATCCACATCTGAGTCCCATGTGACAACTTTAACGCCGGCATCCAACGCCTTTTTCAATGCTTGATTCAAACCGTCAGAAGAGACGGAAGAAATGGCAATCGCATCAGCACCGCTATTGACAGCACTATTAATAATCTGTACTTGATTAGCTACCGTTCCCTCAGGAGCACCATCGTACTTCACTTTAAAACCAACCTTCTTGGCCATTTCTTGTGCCCCATCGTTTCCAGACTCAAAGAAGGCATTCCCTGTCATTTTTGGAATGAAAACCACCTGAATATCTTTAGGATCTTTCTTTTTACCCCCATCTCCGTCACCGGATGAATTTTCATTGGATCCGCAGGCAGCTAATAATAAAGTAAGACTCGCCAAAATACTTACTATTTTAATAGACTTTATTTTTCTCACTGTACCTAACCCCCAATATGTTGTTTTTGTCTTAAGATCCTTTTCATGTTCAATCTGAACTCTGGATTTATGCCCAAGAATGCGACAGATACGATAAGAAGAACACCAGTAGCTAATCCTATATACTGGGTGGAGACCCCTGCCATTTGTAATCCTATCTGCATAAATCCTAATATAATGCTAGCTAACGCTGTCCCTACAACACCCCCTTTACCTCCTGTGATTAATGTCCCTCCTAACACAACAACAGTTAGAATGGGCATTAGATACTCAGCACCATAATCAGCTCTCGCACTGCCTAAATAGGAAGTTAATACAACCCCTGCCACACCGGCACTTAACCCTGACAAGACGTATGAACTTGCAATAATTCTTTTAGTATTAATTCCCGAGTAATCAGCCGCGTTTTGGTTAATTCCTGTCAAGTATATATATCTGCCATACCTTGTGCGGTGCAGGAGAATATAAGCGATGAGAATCATGATAATAAAAAGAAGCACAGCATGAGGGATTCCCATGACCTCTCCATTGGCAATGTTGCTAAAATCTTCAGGGAAGCCCGAGATCCCTTCATAGGTACTTACACCAGACAATCCCACCAGCACAATGGCTATCCCGCTATATAAAAGCATGCCGCCAAGGGTGATGACCATCGCTTGAACTCTTCCATAAGCAATCAGAACGCCATTAAGAAGGCCGCACAACCCGCCAATTAAAATGGCACAAAGGATGGAGGCCCAGATATTGACCCCAACCACTTGCGACAAAAGACCTGTGACGACCGAGGTTAATCCAATAATCGAAACGCCTGAAATGTCTATTCCTCCTGTAATAACGACCAGTGTGACAAAAAAGCCAATAATGGCAATCGCAATAAAATCGTTAAAGCTATTTAACAAGATCGTGATATTCCAAAATCTTGGATTAATCATCCCAAAAGCAATGATTTCAGCAATGATTAAGACGAATAAAGTAAGGTTCCATTTCGGGATTTTATTTAACATGTCATTTCTACACCTCCTTTTACAGAACCCTTGCATTTAATCTTAGTTTCTTTGCCTTTTTATTCGCATGAAACGCAAACAAGGCATCAATCACTACAATAATGATCAATAGCGAACCCGAAATCGTATCATTCCAAAAGGCCGGAACTTTCATATAAACCAGAGCAGAGTTGATGGACGTTAAAATAATCGCTCCCAACGCTGCCCCAACAACCGTTCCAATCCCGCCTATCAATGACACTCCCCCAAGAACACAAGCTGCGATCACCGTCAACTCTATTCCTGCTCCAGCATTGGTAGAGACAAAGCCAATTTGACTAACAAAGATTAATCCAGCTAAAGAAGCACAGATACCAGAAATGACAAAGGAATAGACAATATATCTATTCACAGGAATTCCTAAGGAAATGGCTCCTTCTCTGTTATCACCAATAGCGTTGTAATATCTTCCTTTACTGCTCCTAGTTAGATATAACTGAACGAATATAATCCCTACAATAACGATGAAGGATAATAAATTAATTCCAAAGATGTCAATTTTCGAAAGCTCTTTAAAGTTTGCAGGTATATTTTCTACCCATTTTCCGTCCGTATAAATAACTTGGACCACTCTCGTAATGGAAAGGATCGCTAACGTCATAATAAACGAAGAAATTTTTAACTTGATCACGCCAAATCCATTAATGAGTCCAATGATAGCCCCAATAAGTATGGCAGTGATTACAGCTAGAAGGATATTTCCTCCATCACGAAGAATCGTTCCACAAACAGCAGCACTTAACCCCAGTGTTCCGCCTATTGAAATATCTAAATTCCCGGTTAACAGGACAAAGGTCATCCCAACGGCAAGAACCATATAAAGCAAGCTGCTTTTCAAAGATTTATCGATATTTTGTAAAGAAAAATAGTCAGAGTTGATAAAACCTACCACAACAAATAGAAGGACTAAAAATAGGAAAGTTCTAAATTCGCGTTGTTTAAATATTTTTCCAACCCTAGGCATGTGTCTGATCACTTCCTTTAAAGGTTCCAAAAGCCGCCTTCATCACATTGACCGCATTGATTTGGTCCACGTTTAGACAAACATCGCAGGTCCCCTGATAGACAGCATAGATGCGGTCGCTAATTCTTTCGATTTCTTCTAAATCAGAGGAAATGAGAAGAATGGAAAATCCCTGGTTTTTCAATTCTGTCAGGATGGAATAGATATCCCCCCTTGCCGCCGCATCAATTCCCCTTGTAGGTTCATCCATGATGATTAATTTAGGGTTCATGGATAACGCCCTGGCAATCACAGCCTTCTGTTGATTTCCGCCTGAAAGTGATTTGATTTCATCCTCCTGGGAATTTATCTTGATCCTTAATCTCTTAATATATTTATCGGCCACTTGTTCTTCTAACTTTTTCTTGGTAAAAAAACCGTGCCGTTTAATCAGTTGAGAGGTGATATTATTTCTCACAGAAGTGATTGAAAAAATACCATTTAAAAATCGATCTTCCGGTATATAAGCCAACCCGCTGTCTACCGTTTCATTAATGGATAACGTTGTAATGTCCTTTCCATCAAGATAGACTTTTCCGCTCGCAATCGGATGAATGCCGTAAATCGCTTCCGCAATCTCTGTTCTTCCGGCACCGACAAGCCCGGCCAGACCGACAACCTCTCCCTTATAAACTTCAAAACTAATATTCTTAAATCCATCGCCAACGATGTTTTCAACTTTAAGGATTGGTTCTTCTCCCTCATGAGCAGCCCCTCGTTTTTCAAAACGACCTTCGTAATGATTTTCATTTCCCACCGGAAGCAGCCCTTGAATCAACATGTCTTTCGTGAACTCCTCTATTTTCCCTTTAAGCGTTACTCTTCCGTCCCGTAAGATGACGGCATGGGTGGAAATCTGAAAGACTTCATCAAGACGGTGAGTAATATAGAAGATTCCAACCCCAGCATTTTTCAGCTGATTAATCACTTTGAATAATGACTCTGTTTCTGAAAACGTTAAGGTAGAGGTAGGCTCATCCAGAATTAATACTTTTGACTTTCTTAAAAGTCCCTTTATGATCTCAAGCTGTTGCTGTTCTGCGATACTCAATGTAACAGCTAACCGATTCAGATCAAGGTTCCAGCCTAATTCTTTAATGAGCTTTGCCGCTTCTTCTCTCACTTCATTTTTATTTTTACTAAATCCAATCGTAAGGTTTTGTTCAACCGTCATATTCGGGAATAGCAAGGGTTCCTGCGGCACTAAATAAATGCCTCTTTCATGTGCGGATGAAGGATTTAGATGATCTGCCTTTTCACCAGCAATCTCAATAACCCCTTCATCGGCCTTATAGATCCCTGTAAGGATTTTCATTAAGGTACTCTTCCCTGCTCCGTTACCGCCGATAATAGCAATCACTTCTGACTCATTAAGTTCTAATGAAACCTCCTCCAAAACGAGGTTTCGGTTAAAGGCCTTCCGGATATTCTCCAATCTCACTAAGTTCCTCGGCGCCTTCATCATCATCCCCTACCTTAGTACCTTTTTGTAATCGCTTACTATTAAACGTATTACAGATTTATACATTTTATTAACGATTAAACATATTATTAGCTAGTAAACCTTCTATATATCTCTGATGTTGGCAAATTTTAAAATAAGCCAAAACACCTAATGAATGATTCCCCTGTAGATTATATGAACTAGGCATAATATTCATTACATGCTTATTACAATATAGAAGGGTGCTTGAATGATAACTGCTGTTACTTTTGTTTTAACGTACAGCAAAAGTATCACAATTGTTCTAACATAAAACTTTTGTTTCAAAAATAAACTGTAGAGAGTGAAGAACATGTCATATGAAAATAGCCTGATCATTAAAATCGCATGGAAATATTACATTGAAGGAATGACGCAAAATGAGATCGCAGAGTCTTTAAATCTATCTAGAATGAAAGTGATTAAATACCTAGATATCGCGAAGGCCAATAACATTATCCAATTTAAAATTAACCTGGAAAAATTGGTTAACATTGAATTGCAGAATCAATTCAAGCAGCAATATCAATTACAAGATATTTATATTGTCCCTGCCTCTAACGAAAATCCGTTAAATAGTCTCACAAAGGCCGCCGCCCACTATATTGAAGACCGAATTAACAGCGACACCATGATTAATGTTGGGTATGGGCAAGCCGTTTCAGGAACCTTGGGACATTTAAATATCTCCACAAAGTATAAAGTCACCTTGGTCTCGTTATCAGGAGGTGTAAAATTCTACATTCCAACAGCGATCGATTCGTCATCCGATTATTACACCAATCAGAATCACAACCATTACATTATGCCGGCCCCATTATTAGTATCTTCAGAACACCTCGCCAAACAATTGATTAATGAAAGACCAATCAAGAAAATCTTTGAAATGATCCCTTACTCTACGATCACCATTATTGGCATTGGAGCAGTAAACGAACGGGCCACACTTGTGAAAGAAGGATATTTGAGCACGCATGAAATGGAAATCTATAAATCTTTGGGGGCTGCAGGAGATTTATTAAGCCAATTTTATGATCGAAATGGCCAGGTTCTAGATCTTCCCTTGCATAAGCAACTGGTTAGTACCGATATTCATTTATTAAAATCACTTAACCATGTGATTGCTGTTGCTGGAGGAGTTGAAAAAAGAGAGGCTATTATCGGCGCCCTAAAAGGGGGCTATATCGATGTATTAATTACAGATGAAGTGGTTGCCAAAAGTCTAATCGAATGAAATGCTCCTGATCATGAATCCCTAATAATGATAGAAAGGAAGATTGGATCGCATGGAAAAGTACTTAATGGCGATTGATGCCGGAACCGGCAGTGTCAGAGTCATTTTATTTAACACACTTGGCCATGAACAATTTGTTACACAATCAGAATGGACCCATCATGAAGATAAACGGTATCCAGGCTCCATGGACTTTGAAATCGAGAAAAATATAGACATTATCATCAGTCTAATAAAGGAAATCTTAGCAAGGAGTAAAGTTACCCCTGAAAACATTGTGGCTATTTCAACCACAAGTATGCGTGAAGCCATTGTCCTATACGATGAAAATGGAAAGGAATTATGGGCCTGTGCCAACGTGGATTCAAGATCAAACGATGAAGTGGCTCACCTTTGTAAAATAAGTGACACAATCGAAGCGGACATTCATTATATCTCTGGACAGACCTTTTCATTAGGAGCAATTCCGAGAATCCTATGGGTAAAAAATAATATCCCTGAAACCTATAACAAGGTTAGATACGTTACGATGCTAAACGACTGGATTACATATCGCATGACCGATGTGATCTCTGTTGAACCTTCTAATGGCTGCACCACTGGTCTTTTTGATAGTAAGAAAAGAGTTTGGGATCCTAGCATTGCTGAGAAGGTAAATCTTCGAAGTGATATTTTTCCGATTGTAAATGAAAGCGGCTCCATAATCAGCCATGTTACTAAGGAGTTTTCAGCACTTACTGGATTAAGCACTCAAACAATTGTTGTGGCAGGAGGCGGCGACGCTCAATTAGGCTGCATTGGCATGGGGGTCATCAACGAAGGAGATGCAGCTGTCTTAGGAGGGAGCTTTTGGCAATATGAATATACAACTAACCAGGTAGAAATCAATGATGATTGCAAAGTAAGAGTGAATTGCCATGCCATCCCAAATACCTGGCAATATGAAGCCATCGCCTTCTTTCCCGGATTAATCATGAGATGGTTCAGGGATACGTTTTGTGAGCTTGAAGCCTTTCTTCAGAAGGAAAGCGGGGAAAGCATTTATGCACAAATGGAGAAAAGAGCACAACAAGTACCGGCAGGCTGCAATGGAATGATTTGCACATTTTCCGATAAAATGAACTACTTTTCATGGAAACATGCGGCACCAAGTTTCATAGATTTTAAATTTGATAGCTCCTTTAATAAAGCAACGTTTTACAGAGCCATTATGGAAAATGCCGCTTTTGTCACAAAGGGCAATATTGAAATCATTTCCAAAATAACAAACAAATCACCGGAATCGATTGTTTTTGGAGGCGGGGCTTCAAAAAGTGACTTATGGTGTCAAATTGTTGCGGACGTTCTGAATATAAAAGTGAAAGTTCCAGTTGTAAAGGAATCAACAGCTCTAGGTGCGGCCATTTGTGCTGGTGTAGGAGCAGGCGTTTATGAAAGCTTTAATGAAGCTATTACTCAAGTGGTTAAATTCGAAAAAACCTTCGAACCAAACGTTTCGAATCACTTCATTTATGAAGAGTTATATAAAAAGTGGGAGGCTGTGTACAAGGTACAACTAAATCTAGCAGATCAAGGATACACAAACCATATGTGGATTGCCCCAGGGCTATAAAACATCTAAAGGAGTGAAACATAATGACTGTTATTAACGAGAATGAACGAGAATACCGATTTGGTGACAGCGGTCCTAAGTACCTGCAAAAAGGACCCCGAATGAACTTTGGTGTCGTTGTTCTGCAGCCAGGACAGGATTTTACTGCACATTATCATAACTTTATGGAAGAAAACTTCTTTATATTAGAGGGCGAACTAGAAATTCATATTGACGAGGAGATTTTCCAATGTAAACAAGGAGATTTTATTCATGTGGAGCCAAAAAAGGTCCACTATTTAATTAATAAGGGAGATACCATCATTAAAGCAGCCTTTATGCTGGCACCCTACCAAGAAAATGATAAGGTGGAGGTCGAATACAGTCCATACGGTAATTAAGAACAGTGCCTGATACTCCCCAAATAATGCGGGGGGTGTCAGGCACTCAAAAACCCGTCCCGTGATGGTTTTCATCTCACTTCCATTTAAATAAGAAGTCTATTGTCCTTAATTAAGTAATCAGCGGAAGTGAAATAAGCGGAGATTTTCCGGCTAATTGCAGAATAGAGCTCGTTTCGGGGATAATAAGGGGAGGTTTTCCGGCTATGCAATTCAAAATTCCCCATTTTCACTTTTTTCGGGTAAATAGGCGGAATTTCTCCTTCTATTTAAGCTATTCTTAATGATAATTTCTAAATAAGCGGAATTTTTCCGCTTATTATCTGATCGGGTGCTTAACCTGATCCCCCAACTGATAAGTGCGGATCCTCTTGACCCCGGATGCGGGAATCAACATCTTTTTGTCGACTAGTTGAGAAAATACCTTCCTTACCGTCTTGTCACTTAGCTTCAAATACGCTTCGACTTCTTTAGGGGATATGGCTTCTCCTTTTCGAATCGCTAACCGGAGCACTTCCTTTTCGACAAAGGACAGAGATGTCTGATCCAGTTCATCCCCCAGCCATCGGCCAATCACTTGCTGAACAATCTGTTGACATCGACGAGGATTCTCTTTAACTTGGTCATAAGAAAAGCGGATCACGGTCCATCCGTCAATCACCAACTGGTTTTGACGTTCAAGGTTGTCGGAAAATTGCCATCTGCTTATGTTCTTTAGGTGAGGGCCATACCCGTCGACTTCAAGGCAAATCCGGATGGCGGGACGAATATAGGCAAAATCCAAATACCTTTTGCCATCCTTGAAATCATCAACTTCATACTCAGGATGAAGATACCGAAAATGGTAAAATAAAGGCCACCACACTTGTTTCAAAAACAATCTTTCAGCCTGATTATGACCTTCTTGTAAGCGTCGCAGCCTTTCACCGGTTCGTACCTGTAAGTGCGCATTAAAAAACGCCTGGTATTCTTCTTCAAATCCCATAGCATCCATCTCCTCATCATCTTTTACAGCACCCTTTTTATACAATTGCCAATCCATCATTTAAACAAAAATTTAGTGGACAAACCTTAATTAGTTGGGAACCCGGTCTTTCCCTCAATTTCTTCTACTATCAAACTATGCCATTATTGATTGGAATTTCGGACAGATGAATTTTAAGAGGTAACATGTTGCGGATAAACAGTAGATATTCGTAGACCAAATAGGGGTTAATAAATACTAAATTTCTGCAAAAAAGTTGAAAATCCTTCAAAGAAAAAAATTTTTACCATTCTTCGACATATATCGAGGGGTGTCAGGCACTTTTCATATTAGTATTCTAATAGGAATATATATGTAAAATGTTTCAAGTCTTGTAATCTACCAAGGGTTAGTATCGAGGGGGAAATGAATGCTATATACAGACGAGTTTTTGGAAAAGTTACGGATGGAAGGCGACCCAGTTCTGGACCGAATAATCGAAGAATTGTTCAAGAACAGTCAGGTTGGCTCCGTAAACAATTTGTTGAAGCAATTGATGCACAATGACCAGGAGTATCAGGAAGAACTGCCTGATACCATTGAATTTTGGCTGAAGAATACCTCCACCTGCCCAGAAGGCGTGGATTGGGCCAGAATAAGAAACGCAACTGATTTATTTCAGGAGCATGGGATTGCCATCACCTTCTTATTATCAACATCCTCACTTGTGAATTGTTACGCAGCACGGAAAGGTGTGAAGGTCCTAACATTCAGTTACCGTTTAGGCCAAAATGCGTACCGCAGGATAGCAGAAACAGGGCAATTTGTACTTCATATCATGGCGCCAGGCGGACTGAAATCCGGAGGACAAGGAATCAAAGCCATTCAAAAAGTCCGTTTAATGCATTCAGCCATTCGGTATTTGGTTCAAAAGACCGGCAGATGGGACGAAAAAGAAAATGGCATCCCGATTTGTCAGGAGGATCTGCTTGGTACTCTATTAACCTTTTCCAAAGTCACCATAGATGGTCTTCGCCAATTAGGTATGAAAGTAACAGAGAAACAAGCGGAAGATTACTTCTACTTTTGGAAAATCGTCGGAATCATGATGGGAGTTCGAGAAGATATTATCCCAGAAACAATGGAAGAGTCGAAGCAGTTGGAGAAAATGATTAAAAAAAGACACCATGGACCATCACCTGAAGGGATCCAGATGACTCGTGCTCTACTTGAATTTCACGCAGGGCTCATTCCCGGTGAGATGTTTGACAACATGATCCCTGCTCTAATTCGAGAAACCGTAGGGGACGAAATAGCAGACTGGATGGAAGTTCCACACTCCAATTGGCAAACACTTATGAAATTCAAAGAGCTAATGGGCTTTTTTCTTGATTCAGATTATACAGGCTTCTTTGGAAGTATGGTCAATCGATTTGGGTTAGCCTTAATTAAGCGTCAGTCACTAGCGATGACAGATTATGAGTATACTCCATTTCTCATACCAACTGAACTGCGGAAGGTTTGGGGGATTGAGGAAAAAAGGGTGTAACTATGAAACAATACTGGGATTATGCGTAAATTACATAATCCCCTATTTGCATTCAGGGAAGTCCCTTTAATCGAACTTCCATTTAAAGACTTCACTTATTTTTTTTATTTTTAGAGAAAAAGTTAAAAGCAATTTACATTAATTAAATGTAAAAGAATTTGCATGTTTAATAGGTTAATTTTTCTTAACAATATATGGGGGAATTGTATGAAAGTATTCAATAAAGTTATTGTCGTAACAGGTGCTGGAGGCGGGATTGGGAGAGAACTCGTTCGCCAGCTTTTAGAAAAAGGAGCTAAAGTCGCAGCCATCATCCACAAATCCGGGCTGGAGGAAATAAAATCATTAGCAACAGTCTATGGAAACGACAAGATTTCAACACACATAGCTAATCTAGCTAATAGAGATGATGTGGAAAAGCTTCCAGAGGAGATCATTGCCGTACATGGATGCATAGATGGAATTATTAATAATGCAGGAATTATTCAACAGTTTCATAGCGTGAATGACCTTGATTATGAACAAATTCAAAGAGTGATGGATGTCAACTTTTACGGTACGCTCTATATGTGCAAATCGTTCTTACCGCACCTTTTAAATCGGCCAGAAGCTTACATAACCAATGTATCAAGCATGGGGGGATTTCTTCCAGTACCGCTTCAATCGGTTTACGCAGCTTCCAAAGCGGCCGTTAAAATGTTAACCGAAGGACTTCATTTAGAGCTTAGAGATACCAATGTAGGCGTCACTATCGTCTTTCCAGGTGGAGTCGACACGAACATCGTCAAAAATGCTAGAATTGAATTAGATGGTGCCGGTAACCATTCATATAAGATGCTCAGCCCAAATGAAGCTGCTGCAATCATTATTAAAGGAATGGAAAATAAAAAATACCGAGTATTAGCCGGAAATGATGCAAAAATAATGGACTTTTTATATCGTTTAAATCCGAAAAAAGCAACAGACATCATTGCTAAAAAGATAAAAACACATTTGAAATAAGAATAACCTTTTACAAAATCTCCGGATTAAACAAATGATATCGTAGCTGCCCTTTTGGCAGCTTTTGTTTTTAATTCAAGCTTAACCCTTAAAAAAGCGACAAACCTTGGAGTGTCACACACCAAAATTATGCATACAAAAAAAGACAACCTGAAAAGGTTGTCTTTGATGTGCCTGGCAACGTCCTACTCTCACAGGGACGCGTGTCCCAACTACCATCGGCGCTGAGAAGCTTAACTTCC
>NZ_VEED01000041.1 GCF_007678255.1 Bacillus sp. X1(2014)
GGTGGAAAAACAGTGAAAAAGTCAAAAGGGGTTCGGAATGTAAACATTCCGAACCCCTTTTGTCGACAATCTGAAACACCCTATCATTCGATAGGATGTTTTAATGACTTATTATATTATCTTTTCGCTGGAGAAATCACGATAAAACGATGTGGTTCCGATCCATCAGAAAATGTCTTCACACGTTTGTTATCAGATAATGCAGCATGAATAACTTTACGCTCATAAGAAGGCATTGGTTCTAAGGTTACATCTTTTCCTGACTTCAGAGCTTTTCCGGCAAGTCGATGAGCTAATTGAACAAGGGTCTCATTCCTTCTTTTCCGGTAATCTTCCGCATCAAGAATCACGGTTAAATACTGATTGGAGAAACGATTGAGGACTAATTGTGTTAAATATTGAAGCGAATTTAGTGTTTGCCCTCTTTTTCCAATTAACAATGCAATCTTTTCTCCGGTCATGATAAAATGAACATGTTTTCCCTCTCGCTTAATTTCTATTTCAGCAGGGGCCCCCATTTGCTCACTTACCTCAGTTAAAAACTTTTTCGCTTCCTCAATGGGATCAATGATAACTGTAACTTTTACCACTGCCGGACGTGATCCAAATATCCCAAAGATTCCCTTTTTACCTTCATCAAGAATATCAATATCTGTGCGGTCTTTGCTGATTTGTAATTGAGCTAAAGCTGATTTTACTGCTTCTTCGACAGTTTGTCCTGTAGCAGTCACCTGTTTCACTTTTTTGCTCCTCCCGCATTACCGGATGCCTTCGCCGTTTTCAGATCCGGTCCTTTAATAAAGTACGTTTGCACAATCATAAAAATATTTCCGACTACCCAATACAAGGAAAGTGCAGCAGGGAAATTAAAGGCAAAAACAACAATCATAATCGGCATCATCCAAAGCATCATCGCCATTTGTGGGTTATGCTCTTGGCCAGCCATCATCAATTTTTGCTGAATAAAGGTAGTAATACCTGCAACAATTGGCAAAATATAGTATGGATCTTTATCTCCTAGGTCAAACCAGAGGAAATTATCTGAAGCAATTTCTCTCGTACGTGAGATTGCATGGTAAAAACCAATTAAAATTGGCATTTGCACGATTAATGGAAAACAGCCGGCCATTGGATTGACTCCATGTTTCGAAAATAGGGCCATCGTTTCCTGTTGCAATTTTTGCTGCGTTTTTTGATCTTTAGAGCTATATTTTTCACGAAGTGCTTTCATTTCTGGCTGCAAGGCTTGCATCGCTTTCGAACTTCTTGTCTGCTTAATCATAAGCGGCAAGATGGCAAGTCGGATGAGGATCGTTACAACAATAATCGATAACCCAAAACTTCCCCCAAGAATAAGTGCTCCTTCTTTAATCAACCAGGATAATGGATAAACAATGTACTCATTCCAAAAACCTGTACTCTCCGAAGTAATCGGCTGTTTTATTTCACTACATCCTGTCAGCAAAATAAAAATAGAAAGTAAGCCGACTACTAGTAATATTCTTCTTTTCAACCAAAGTTTCCTCCTTACAATAAAGATAGTCAAACCACTCTATGTATTATTTTTTTACGTTTTTCAAAGGTATTTTATCATTTACGCAAAGGAATTGTCTTCAATATGATGCAAATTTTCAGGCAAATTCCTTCGCATTTGTGTCTTTACTATCACTTTTTTAAAACCTTTCCGACTTTTAGAACATGGGTCAAACTTTTTTTTACTTCAAAAAAGTCCATTTCAGCTGCTGGTTTCCTGGCAATAATGACATAATCATTTCCTATTACCAGCTGCTCGTTTAACTCAAAGATTGATTGCCTGACATAACGTTTGATCCGATTCCTCGTTACAGCATTTCCAATCTTCTTACTCACAGACAAGCCGATCCGAAAATGATCTTGTCCCTCTTTTGGTAAGGAATAAACAACAAACTGCCGATTGGCAAAAGACTGCCCCTTTTGGAATGCTGCTTGAAACTCTTTATTCTTTTTAATACGTAGCTCTTTTTTCATAAAAACACCCTCAGTCGGATTAGAAAAAAGACCACTGACTTTTCAGTGGTCTATGCTGATAATACTTTTCTTCCCTTTAGACGACGACGAGCTAGAACCTTACGGCCATTAGCTGAGCTCATACGACTACGGAAACCGTGAACTTTACTGTGCTTACGTTTATTTGGTTGATATGTTCTTTTCATTATATGACACCTCCCTAAAGGATGCTATCAAGTTAAGTGACAGTCTTACTCATTATAATAACCTCACCATTAAATTGTCAACCATTCTCTAATATTGTTCCCATTACCAAATTTTATCGAACATGAATTAGCTAATTTCCAGAGATTATATTCTTATATGAACACGTTCGATCATCGCTAATTTTGTACAAGTTAGCTGTTTTAATAAGTCATCATTTCCTTGTGGATATTTTTTCGACATTATTTTAGCTATCCACACAAGATATTGACAGGTTTTGCACAAAACATCTACTTGTGGACAAATACTGTGCACATATTGTTATCGTTGTGGATAAACTACGAAAAGGCATTGCGCCTTAAGCAATTATTTGATATTATATTTGTGTTTTCACTCTGAATAACTTTATCCACACATATACGTTATCCACAAATTGTGGATATCATGTGGATAGTTTATCCTAGGGTACTGTAGAAAGTTGTCCACAAGAGGTGGATATTGTCGAAACTCCACTTTACTTCCTTATTATTTATTATCCACATTCACTGATTCGTATATTTATAAATTAATAGGTTGTACTGACGGTATAAAGAAAAGCGCAATCGCCAATTTAGGACTGCGTACTAAAGGAGGGATATTATTTGGAAAATATTGCAGATCTTTGGCATGCTGCATTGGCTAATATAGAGAAAAAGATTAGCAAACCAAGCTTTGACACCTGGCTTAAGTCCACCAAGGCCCATTCCCTTCAAGGTGATTTGTTGATCATTACGGCGCCCAATGAATTTGCTCGTGATTGGCTGGAAGAACGTTATTCGCAGTTAATCGCCGGAATACTATATGAAATTACTGGCGAAGAGCTTGCTGTTAAATTTATAATTCCGCAAAATCAAAAAGATGCAGATAATGATGTCCAATTACCCCCCAAAAAGGTAAAAAAGGACGATGACCATGGGGAATTTCCTCAAGGTATTTTGAATCAAAAGTATACCTTCGATACATTTGTCATTGGCTCAGGCAACCGGTTTGCCCATGCCGCATCGCTCGCCGTAGCTGAAGCACCTGCAAAAGCATACAATCCCCTCTTTATCTATGGAGGAGTGGGATTAGGAAAAACGCACTTAATGCATGCTATTGGCCATTATGTTTTAGATCATAACCCGGCAGCAAAAGTCGTTTATTTATCATCCGAAAAATTTACGAATGAATTTATTAACTCGATTCGTGACAATAAAGCGGAGAATTTCCGCAATAAATATCGAAATGTTGACATTTTACTTATAGATGATATTCAATTCTTAGCTGGAAAAGAATCAACCCAGGAAGAATTTTTTCATACGTTTAATGCACTTCATGAGGAAAGTAAACAAATTATCATCTCTAGCGACCGGCCGCCAAGAGAAATTCCGACATTAGAGGACAGGCTCAGGTCCCGATTTGAATGGGGTTTGATAACGGATATTACGCCTCCTGATTTAGAAACAAGGATTGCCATCCTTAGAAAAAAAGCAAAGGCAGAAGGTCTGGATATTCCGAACGAAGTCATGCTCTATATTGCCAATCAAATTGACTCCAACATTCGTGAGCTTGAGGGTGCGCTAATCCGCGTGGTAGCCTACTCTTCTTTAATCAATAAGGATATCAATGCCGATCTGGCAGCAGAAGCTTTAAAGGACATCATTCCTAGTTCAAAGCCTAAAGTGATCACCATCTTGGATATTCAGAAGACGGTTGGGGAACTCTTTAGTATTAAATTGGAAGACTTCAAGGCAAAAAAACGGACAAAGTCGCTCGCATTTCCTAGACAAATTGCGATGTACTTATCTCGTGAATTAACGGATTATTCTTTGCCGAAAATAGGAGAAGAGTTTGGCGGGCGTGATCATACGACAGTCATTCATGCGCACGAAAAGATTTCTAAACTTCTTCAATCCGATGCCCAGCTGCAAAGACAAATGAAAGAACTTCATGAACTTTTAAAGGTCTAAAACACGACTGAATTATGTGCATAACTTCTTGGTATTTACACACAGTCTGTCCACATGTGGATAGGCTGTGTTTCCGTTGAAATAATGAGTTATCCACATACTAACAGGCCCTACTAGTACTTCTACTCTTTTTTTAAAAAAATATATTATGTTTTTAATAACAAAAATATGCTTAAAACGGAGGATTACATTCGATGAAATTTATCATCCAAAGAGATCGATTAGTTCAGAGTGTTCAAGATGTTATGAAGGCTGTTACATCAAGAACCACCATCCCTATCTTAACGGGAATTAAAATTACAGCGACGGCTGAAGGTGTTACCCTTACAGGAAGTGATTCAGATATTTCGATTGAATCTTTCATTCCTAAAGAAGATGCTGGTGAAGAAATAATTGAAGTCAAACAAGCAGGAGCGATTGTACTTCAAGCGAAAGTCTTTAGTGAAATCGTCAAAAAGCTGCCGACTGATTCAGTAGAAATTGAAGTACTAGGCTCTCTTCAAACAGTCATTCGCTCAGGGAAATCTGAATTTAACTTAGTCGGTCTTGATGCAGAAGAATATCCTCACCTGCCACAAATAGAAGAAAATAATAAATTTCATATTGCCACCGATTTATTAAAAGCGATGATCAGACAAACACATTTTGCAGTGTCCACCTCAGAAACACGCCCCATCTTGACAGGTGTAAACTGGCGTGTCGAAAATGGGGAGTTAAACTGTATTGCAACAGATAGCCACCGTCTTGCCCTAAGGAAAGCGAAGATTGAAACGCCAAATAACGAAAATTATAATGTCGTTATTCCAGGAAAAAGCTTAAATGAACTTAGTAAAATTATTGATGATAGTAATGAACTGATTGATATTGTTATCACTGAAAATCAAATTTTGTTTAAAGCGAAGCACTTGTTATTTTTCTCAAGATTGTTAGAAGGAAATTATCCAGATACATCGAGACTGATCCCAAGTGAAAGCAAAACGGATGTGACGGTTAATACAAAGGAATTTTTACATGCAATCGATCGTGCGTCTTTATTAGCAAGAGAAGGAAGGAATAATGTGGTCAAACTTTCGACAATTGAAGGTGGACTCATTGAAATTTCTTCAAACACTCCAGAGGTGGGGAAAGTTGTCGAAGAGATTCAAAGTGAAGCGATTGATGGAGAAGAATTAAAGATTTCCTTTAGTGCAAAATATATGATGGATGCCCTAAAAGCGCTTGAAGGGACAGATATCAGGGTGAGCTTTACTGGCGCTATGCGTCCTTTCGTTATTCGCCCGCTTCATGACGAAACGATTTTACAATTAATCTTACCAGTCCGAACATACTAATTTTATATACTTAAAACTCCATGCCACCAAACTATGGTGGCTTTCTTTTAGTTTTCTTTGTAACTCTGTCGATTTTTTAGTAAAATAAAGTATTGAGACCATTTTAGAAACGAGGGTGACGATTTGCCTGAAAAAATTAAGCTTGATACAGAATTTATTACCTTAGGTCAATTCTTAAAACTGGCTGATGTAATACAAACTGGCGGCATGGCAAAATGGTTTTTAAGCGAACATGAAATATTTATTAACGGTGAACAAGATCAAAGAAGAGGAAGAAAGCTGCGCTCCGGTGACAAAATCAGGATTCCTGGCTTTGGAGAGTTTGTCATTACCGAGTAAATTAAGAAGTAATTTATTGAGTAAATTACAAAGTAATTTATTGAATAGCCCAGCTAAAGGATGTTTCCTAATGTATATTGAAAAATTAGCGCTCACCAATTATCGAAATTATGAAGAGTTGTTCGTAGAATTTGAAAATAAAGTAAATGTTATTTTAGGTGAAAATGCCCAAGGGAAGACAAATGTGATGGAATCCATTTATGTTTTAGCAATGGCCAAATCACATCGTACTTCCAATGATAAAGAACTTATTCGCTGGGACCAAGATTATGCTAAAATAGAGGGTAGGGTTCAAAAGCAACATGGTTCATTGCCTTTGCAATTAATTATTTCAAAAAAAGGTAAAAAGGCAAAGTCCAACCATATTGAACAGCGGAAATTAAGTCAATATGTGGGGAATATGAATGTGGTTATGTTTGCTCCTGAGGACCTTAACTTAGTAAAAGGCAGCCCGCAAGTCCGCAGGCGTTTTATTGATATGGAAATTGGACAAGTTTCGCCAATTTATTTACATGATATGAGTCAATATCAAAAAATACTTCAGCAGCGCAATCATTATCTGAAAATGCTGCAGATAAAAAAACAGACTGATCAAACGATGCTGGAGATCTTAACGGAACAATTTATCGGGATGGCTGTGAAAATTGTCACAAAAAGGTTTGAATTCCTGCGTCTCCTGCAAAATTGGGCCAAACCGATTCATCAAGGAATATCGAGAGGCCTGGAAACACTCGAAATTACCTATAAACCGTCTGTAGAGGTATTAGAAGAGCAAGATTTGTCGAAGATGATAGCATGCTTTGAAGAAAAATTCAGCAAGGTTAGAACGAGAGAAATTGAGCGGGGAACAAGCCTTTTTGGTCCCCATCGGGATGACCTTATTTTTACTGTGAATGGCAGAGATGTGCAAACCTTTGGTTCACAAGGTCAGCAGCGAACCACGGCATTATCCTTGAAACTTGCTGAAATTGAATTAATTTATGCTGAGATTGGAGAATATCCAATTTTACTTTTAGACGATGTTTTATCGGAATTAGATGATTACCGGCAGTCTCATTTGCTTAATACGATCCAAGGGAAGGTACAGACCTTTGTGACAACCACAAGTGTTGAGGGAATAGATCATCAAACACTAAAGGAAGCATCAACATTTATCGTTGAAGCCGGAAGGATGAAGAAAGTTAATTGAGGTGAACCATGTATATCCATATCGGGGAAGATATTAATATTAGAGCAAGGGATATTATTTCTATCTTGGATAAAGAGAGTGTTAACAACTCGCCGCTCGTTGAAGAATTCCTCAAGTCTCGAAAGGAAAAGGTAATTAATCTATCTAAAAACCCCTTTAAATCAGTCATTGTCACAAATGACAATGTTTACTTATCCCCGATTTCTTCTGGTACTTTAAAGAAACGTTCAAATCAAATGACTATACATGAATTTTGAAGTTTATTACATGTTTTATAATGATTATATAGATATATTTTTGTCAGAAGGTGCAGGTGAACAAGCATGACTTTGGAACAAAAGGCTGTGGAACAAGCATATGGTGCGGAGCAAATACAGGTTCTTGAAGGACTTGAAGCTGTTCGAAAAAGACCAGGGATGTACATTGGTTCAACAAGCGGTAAAGGGCTTCATCATCTTGTTTGGGAAATTGTAGATAATAGTATTGACGAGGCATTGGCAGGTTTCTGTAATGAAATCAATGTCATCATTGAGGAAGATAATAGTATTACAGTTAAAGATAATGGCCGCGGGATTCCAGTTGATATTCAAGAAAAGATGGGCAGACCTGCTGTTGAAGTTATTATGACTGTTCTTCATGCAGGTGGTAAATTTGGCGGCGGAGGCTATAAAGTTTCTGGAGGACTACATGGTGTAGGTGCATCCGTAGTTAATGCCTTATCTACTGAACTTGAGGTTTATGTCCACCGTGATGGAAAAATCCACCGCATTAAATTTGAACGAGGCGCTGTTGTTTCTGAATTAGAGGTAATTGGTACAACTGACCAAACGGGTACGATTACTCATTTCAAACCAGATGGTGAGATTTTCACGGAAACATTGGTCTATGAATATGACATTCTTGCTACTCGTCTTCGTGAACTTGCATTCCTTAACAGGGGAATAAAAATTACAATAGAAGATAAGCGTGTTGAGAATAAACGGAATGAATATCACTATGAAGGCGGTATTAAATCATATGTAGAGCATTTAAACCGTACAAAAGAAGTGATTCATGAAGAACCAATTTACATGGAGGGAGAACGCGATGGAATTAGTGTTGAAGTCGCACTCCAATATAATGACGGCTATACAGAGAATATTTACTCTTTCGCCAATAACATTCATACGTACGAAGGCGGAACGCATGAATCTGGTTTTAAAACAGCTTTAACAAGGGTTATCAATGATTATGCGCGGAAAAACGGCTTAATTAAGGACAATGATACCAATCTTTCTGGGGAAGATGTACGTGAAGGAATTACAGCGATCGTTTCCATTAAACATCCAGATCCACAATTTGAAGGACAAACCAAGACAAAGTTAGGGAATTCTGAAGTAAGAGCCATCACTGATGCCGTTTTTGCAAGTACCTTTGACAAATTTATGCTTGAAAATCCAGCAGTGGCCAAAAAAATAGTTGAAAAAGGCCTAATGGCTGCGCGTGCAAGGCTTGCGGCAAAGAAAGCTAGAGAACTGACCCGTCGAAAAAGTGCTTTGGAGGTTTCTAGTTTACCTGGAAAATTAGCTGACTGCTCTTCAAAGGATCCTTCTGAAAGTGAAATGTATATTGTTGAGGGTGACTCCGCTGGCGGGTCAGCAAAGCAAGGCCGTGATCGTCACTTCCAAGCGATTCTGCCACTGCGCGGGAAAATTCTTAATGTGGAGAAAGCCCGTTTAGATCGAATCCTTTCTAACAATGAGGTTAGAGCAATGATTACTGCGATTGGAACAGGAATCGGTGAAGATTTTGATATTTCTAAAGCACGTTATCATAAAATCGTCATTATGACGGATGCGGATGTTGATGGTGCTCATATTCGAACGCTTCTTCTAACGTTCTTTTATCGTTTTATGAGGAAAATCTTAGAAGCAGGTTATGTTTATATTGCCCAGCCGCCACTCTATAAAGTGCAGCAAGGTAAACGAATTGAGTATGCCTACAATGATAAAGAACTTGAAAAGATCTTTGCGGTGCTGCCAGCTGCACCAAAACCAAATATTCAGCGATACAAAGGATTAGGCGAGATGAATCCTGAACAATTATGGGAAACAACGATGGATCCTGCTAGAAGAAGTATGCTTCAGGTTAGCCTTGAAGATGCGATTGAAGCGGATGAAACCTTTGATATGTTAATGGGTGAAAAGGTAGAACCACGTCGTAATTTCATAGAGGCGAATGCCCAATACGTGAAGAATTTAGATATATAAAGCAAAGGTGAAAGGAGGTAACAAGTATGGCTGATACACCAAATTCTCAAGTAACAGAGATTAATATTAGTAAGGAAATGAAAGCTTCCTTTCTTGACTATGCAATGAGCGTTATCGTTTCACGGGCCCTTCCAGATGTTCGGGATGGATTGAAACCAGTTCATCGCCGTATTCTGTATGCTATGCATGATCTTGGAATGCATTCAGACAAACCTTATAAAAAGTCAGCTCGTATTGTTGGGGATGTAATCGGTAAATATCATCCACATGGTGACTCTGCTGTGTATGAAACAATGGTTCGGATGGCGCAGGACTTCAACTACCGTTATATGCTTGTTGATGGACATGGAAACTTCGGTTCTGTCGATGGTGACTCTGCAGCTGCGATGCGTTATACAGAATCAAGAATGTCGAAAATCTCAATGGAGTTATTGCGAGATATAAACAAGGATACGATTGATTATCAAGATAACTATGATGGGGAGGAAAGAGAGCCGGTTGTTCTACCAGCTCGATTCCCTAACCTTTTAGTTAACGGGACAACAGGAATCGCGGTCGGGATGGCAACCAATATCCCGCCGCACCAACTTGGAGAAGTAATCGATGGAGTTTTAGCGATTAGTCGTGACCCTGAAATTACTACACAAGAGCTTATGGAAATAATTCCTGGTCCAGACTTTCCTACCGGCGGTATGATCATCGGCCGGAGCGGTATTCGTAAAGCCTATGAAACAGGCAGAGGGTCCATTACGGTTCGTGCTAAGGTAGTCATTGAACAAAAAGCAAATGGTAAAGAAGTTATCATCGTTAATGAATTACCATATCAAGTGAATAAAGCAAGATTAGTTGAAAAAATTGCTGAATTAGCCCGTGATAAAAAAATTGAAGGCATCACTGATTTGAGAGATGAATCCGACCGAAATGGTATGCGGATTGTTATTGAGGTTCGTAAAGATGCGAATGCCAACGTCCTTTTAAATAATTTATATAAACATACAGCACTACAAACTAGTTTTGGAATTAACACACTTGCTCTAGTGAATGGACAACCAAAGGTGTTGACACTTAAACAATGCTTAGTGCATTACCTGGACCATCAAAATGTGGTGATCCGCCGGAGAACCGAGTTTGAACTGCGTAAAGCGGAAGCACGTGCACATATTTTAGAGGGTTTAAGGATTGCGTTAGATCACCTGGATGAAGTAATTAATTTAATTCGCAGCTCACAAACGACCGAAATTGCTCGAGAAGGCTTGATGACTACCTTTAACCTTTCTGAAAAGCAAGCTCAAGCGATCCTTGATATGCGATTACAGCGTTTAACAGGTTTAGAGAGAGAGAAGATTGAGGAAGAATATCAAAGCCTTGTAAAGTTGATTGCTGAATTAAAAGCAATATTGGCTGATGATGAAAAAGTACTTGAAATTATCCGCGAAGAATTGTTGGAAATCAAAGAGCGCTTCAATGACAAACGCCGCACAGAAATTGTTTCAGGCGGAATAGAAAACATTGAGGATGAGGATCTAATTCCTCAAGAAAATATCGTCATTTCCTTGACTCATAATGGTTATATTAAGAGACTTCCAGTTTCCACTTACCGTGCCCAAAGACGTGGCGGCCGTGGAATCCAAGGAATGGGAACAAATGAAGATGATTTTGTTGAACATTTAATAACCACATCCACACACGATACCATCTTATTCTTTACTAACAAGGGTAAGGTATATCGTTCTAAAGGTTATGAAATACCTGAATACAGCCGTACGGCTAAAGGAATTCCGATTATTAACCTCCTTGGTATTGAAAAAGGAGAATGGGTTAATGCGATTATTCCGGTGGAGGAATTTGCGGATGATTGGTTCCTATTCTTTACAACCAAAGAAGGAATCTCAAAGCGCTCTCCATTAACATCGTTTGCCCATATCCGCAACAATGGCTTAATTGCCTTGAGTTTGCGTGAAGGCGATGAATTAATCAGTGTCCGTTTGACGGATGGCAGCAAGGATATTATTATTGGCACCAAAAAGGGTATGTTGATTCGCTTCCCAGAAACTGATGTACGATCTATGGGAAGAACTGCCACCGGTGTGAAAGGTATTTCTTTGGATAGTGACGATGAAGTAGTCGGAATGGAAGTTTTAGAGGAAACCAATGATGTCCTTATTGTAACCAAAAATGGTTATGGAAAACGGACCACTGCATCTGAATACCGTATTCAAGGCAGAGGCGGTAAAGGGATCAAAACCTGCCATGTGACCGAGAAAAACGGCGACCTTGTTTCGATGCGTGCGGTTACGGGTGAAGAAGACCTCATGCTGATTACTACTGGCGGTGTGCTTATCCGGATGGATGTTGGCGGTATTTCCAAGATGGGCCGAAACACTCAAGGTGTGAAACTTATAAGCATGAAAGAAAGTGAAGATGAATTTGTAGCTACAGTCGCTAAGGTAGAAAAAGAAGAGGAAGAAGAAATCCTTGATACTGATTCTACTGATGCGGTGGAAGAACATTCTGATGTGGTAACTACAGAGGATGAAGAATAAATTTGGATGGGGGCACACTAGGTGTGTTCCCTTTTTTTTATTATTCTCTGGTGGGTGGAGATAATGTTATCAGAATAAAATATTTTAAAGATACTTATAGTAAAAAAGAATAGAAAAATCGTTGACTTTTATTTTTACAGATGATATATTTATTAAGTCGCTTACGGGCGATAGAGAAATTGTTCTTTGAAAACTAAACAAACAAAATCGTGCAAACAAACAATAAATCTTAGTTTCTTTTTAAGAAACTAAGCCAACGTAACAAATGAGCTAATCAACTTTCTTGGAGAGTTTGATCCTGGCTCA
>NZ_VEED01000042.1 GCF_007678255.1 Bacillus sp. X1(2014)
AGCTGAGTAGCTTTTTCTTTAGCCCATCTATAGGAACGACTTTTACATAATTCAGCGATTTTGTCGGCTATTGTTTCTTCACTTGCCTCTAAAATATCTTCAGATGAGGGAAACTCTGAAAGAGTTAATAGTGATACGACCGAATATAAGTCACCAAAAACACCTCTGTATTTAGGGAAGACCTGATCTAGAATCGCTTGAAATTGTAGCTTTGTTTGAATCAATACACCAGTAATATTTTCGTGCTGTCTTGTAAGATTCCGAAGGTTTAATAGCTGCACCCCACGCTTCTTATACGGCTCTAAATCTTCCTTATAAAACAGCTCGCAGAGATGGTAAGCATCTATCGCATCTGTCTTTACTTTTCGAAGACTTGAACTTTTAGCCTTATAAGAAATCAATGGATTAATGATTATCAATAAATACCCACGGTCCTCCAGGTATTGAACAACAGAGGAATGATAATGTCCTGTCGCTTCTAAAACAATAGGTGGTTTCTTACCAGTTTCTCTCTTGACCACCTCCAGAAACTCTACAAGTAAATCAAGACCTTCTATTGTATGAGAAACTTTAAAACTCTTACGGTATGGTTTGCCTTTATCTAAAAATGCCTGAACTTGACTTTCCCCTTTTGAAACATCCAGACCAATGACTGGATTCATTCTAAAATCTCCTCCTAAACTCGTAATTTGCCAGTAACCCCTAATCCTCCATGCAGTATCACAGCTTCGCTTGTTATACGAGATCTATGTCCTAACCAGCCTCAATCATGTTTCTACAAGTAGGTGGCGAACCGTTTAGCTGACGGGGTCAAAGCCCCACGGGTAGTTACGTTCTACCCTGGCTACTGATATAATAAGACCAAAATAAATAAGGTCAACCAGAAATATTTAGTATTCTGGTTAACCTTATAATACGAACGGGCAGTTTAGTGGAAGAACAACTAAGCCATACAAACCTTTTATTTTTCCATTGAAGCATCCTTCTATATTTTATAGTGTTCATAGTTGCCCCAAAAAGGTAAAATATTTGTATATCAAAACTTCAATAAGGTGAAATTATATGTTTAAGAGGAAAATACTGGTTGCTTCTGTTATGACCTTACTATCGTCCATAATGTTTAAGGATATTAGTGCGTTGTTTTTTGTATTTCCATTTTACTTTTTATATGGTATTCCTGTTTCGTTATTTGCTGAATTTTTATTAAGGAATTTAAATAATAATATCAAGAGAGCTTTTTACTCTATGGTCATTCATATAGGAGCAGTTGCTATTTTTTATCCTTGGGATGGCAGTAGTGGCTGGGTAACACTTTTCTGTATTAATGCCTTTTCCTTTTATATATTGGATGAGTTTATAATATTGATAAAAAAAAAGAAGAAAATCTTATTTAGTTAACGAGGTGCAAGAGTTAAAGATTCAAGCTGTCATTTTGGCGGCTTTTCTTTTTGTGCTAACGGAGCAGGTTAGTTAAACAAAAAAATCAATAAATAGAGGAGTTTTAGCTTTCATAAAGAAAGAATAAGTAATTAAGTAGTGAGGGGATGAAGGAAATTTGGCAACAAGTAACAATATCATTCAGATAATGCCTTGGAAGGATAATGACCTTGATTTACTTTTTCGTTTAAACGCTCCAGAAATGATGCAGCATCTTGGAGGTTCAGAGAGTAAAGAGCAGATTTTGAAACGACATAAACGCTATCTTGAGCTTGGTAATAGAGGACGTATGTTCAGCATTATATTGTCGCCAGAATTTGAACCAGTAGGTTCTGTGGGATATTGGCAAACTACTTGGAATAATGAAAGTCTATATGAAACTGGATGGAGCGTTCTACCCTCATATCAAGGGAAAGGAATAGCTACAAATGCAGTAAAGTTAGCAATTGAAGAAGCATCTAGAGAGAACAAATATAAATACATCCACGCATTCCCATCGATTGATAATCCTGCTTCAAATGCAATTTGTCGGAAGCTTGACTTTCAATTTATCTCTGAATGCGAATTTGAATATCCTCCAGGAAGCTTTATGCGGTGCAATAATTGGCGTTATAGCTTAATTGGACAATAGCTGATTTTTCAGTACTTGATTTTTCAGTACTTGATTTTTAAGAAGTTTGTGAAGAAATGTACTTAAGCTAACGGGGCAGGTTAGCGGAATAAGGGATATAATTAGCATAGCTGTACTCGTAGACAATTGATAAAGGAGAAATCCGATCTTATGTTTAGTTTATTAAATAAAGCAAAATTAAAAAAAGATGATTTAAAAGGCATTGCAAAATTAATGTATCAGGATGTATCAGATGATTCCTGGGATAAAGAGAACCTTACTAAAAGATATTTAGACTTCACTATTGAAAGCGTTCGTTTTATTGATATGTATACAAAAAGATTAATGAATACGGAGTTTGGTACTGAATTGTTAAATAAGCATTTTGATAATTTAGTGGTTCGTATAGGTGCGTATATTGGTGAGGTTATCAAAAATAATATTAAGCAAGACTTTTACTGGTACGAGTCTGATTCTGTACACAATTATTCTCCCAATCTTGATGGAGTGTTTAGTAATACCAAAACACAGAGTGTTCTTTATTCTAAAAAGAGGGATATAGTGATATTACCTTTGAATGTGGTATCGCAATTTCTGAAAGGGAACTCCCCATACAGTAATTTTCTTACTTACGTAGAAGAAACGATTAAGCAAAATACTTAAATAAAATTGGTATCGCTATTTTTTTCATTGCAATAATTTAATAACGTTACTCAACTAACTGGGTGCAATAATTTAGATCCAGCTGCCATAATTGGTGGTTTTTTGTTCTTCAACTAAAGGAACAGGTTAGTTTAATAAGGAATGCTATAATAGCCTTAATTTCAAAAAGATTTCAAGGAGTTAAACACTCATATGATTATAAAAATTGACTTTGGTGACGATTTTATTCAATACATTTCTTGTTCAACAAAAGTAGGTAGGAAGATGAACAGTATTCAGGAGGACTTTCTAAATTGGATTTTTGACGAGGAAAAGAATACAGAATATTGGGCTTTAGAAAATGGGGAAAGAATTCACCCTAATTATGATGCAAATGCAATTGTTGAATGGTTAAACAATGTAAGATTTAAGCGAGGAATAGCGAAAGCTAAATTAATCACGAATCCTCAATTATGTGTTAAAAAGAAATTATATTTTTAGAGTGTTTCTTAAATGTTTAATGTTCAAACCATAAGATTGTGAAAAAATGCACTTAAACTAACGGGTGCAGTTCATCTTGGATTAATGCCTCCATTTGTTTAAGTGTATTCCTTCACGATGTCGCATGTTTATTGATACTATTTGTTAATAACCATGGATAATTTGTAGCTCACCAAATTGCTCAAACCTGTCAAGAATTCATCTAATATTTCATTGCATGGGAATTTGCATTCGAGAAGGTAACAACTTTCTCCACTGACTTTGTAGTTGTTTATGACGAATTGAACTTGTTCTTTTATAAACGACAGATAAGGTTGATGATTCGTGCTTTTCGTATAAATATGTATAATTGCGTGAACAAGATACCCCATTTTTACTTGATTCACTTTAATGGTGTACCCCTCAATAATCCCATTGTCCTCTAATTTCGCCACTCTAGCTGAAGTAGCCGGTCCAGTCAAATGGACTTTTTCACCCAATTCTTTCATTGTAATCCGACTGTTCTTAGTTAGTTCCTTCAAGATATGCATATCTGTGTTATCTAACATTTATTTAACTCCTTTCATAAATAAAGTCAAACCGCCAAAAGACTTTACTTAATCTATGTACCCGTCATGTGTCCATAGTTTAGACTATACATTGTTCAGAGGAAATTTCAAAAGATAAAGGAGTTAATAAATATGAATATACATCAAATTCGTAATGCAACAATTGTCGTTGAATATGCGGGAAAGAAGTTTTTAATCGATCCAATGTTATCAGAAAAAGGGACTTACCCGCCTTTCCCTTCATTAAGACAAAACAACTCAAATAATCCTTTAGTTAGTTTACCAATATCTATTGACGATATCATTCATAATGTTGATGCTGTTATTGTTACTCATCTACATTATGACCACTGGGATGATGCTGCTAAAGAAGCGCTGCCCAAAGAGATTAAAATATTTTCCCAAAATGAAGAAGATGCGACTGAAATTCGAAATGCAGGCTTCCAAAATGTAGAGGTTTTACAAGAGAATACAGTCTTTAAAGGAATCCAATTAATTAAAACAAAAGGAGAGCATGGAAGAGGCGAAATCCTAAAGGTTACTGGTCTAGTGTGCGGCGTTGTCTTCAAACACTCAAATGAGAAAACTTTATATGTAGCTGGAGATACTGTTTGGTATGAAGCTGTTCAGGAAGTAATTGAAACACACAAACCAGAAATCATTGTTGTCAACGGCGGGGATGTTCAACTCTCTGAAGGTGGTTCTCTAATTATGGGGAAAGATGACATTTATGAAGTTTATAAAGCTGCTCCAGATGCAAAAATCATTTCTGTCCATATGGAAGCTGTTAATCATTGGACATTATCAAAAGAAGAATTAAAAAGCTTAATTAATGAAAAAGGAATCTCCTCGAATGTTTTAGTACCTGATGACGGAGAATCATATTCATTTTAAAGAATCAGAGCAGACAGAAATTGTAGTTTTAATTTTATATGAGTGGAAAGACAATCATGTCAGTTGAAACCAATTAAGAATTAGTTCGTCGTTTTTATGAAGCACTTTTCCAAACAACCAATGTGTCTTCCTCTCTTAAAAAATCAAAAGCATAGTTTAGTCCGGTTCTTTATGATTTGTCTCCACAAGCATTATCAGTGAAGATTTGTTGGCATCCGATTTGTGGTAAAGCATCCTTTTGTTGGATAAAGTTCCTTGAATAGAAACTCAGATTAATTGTGAATGTTAATTTTATTTTGTGCAGTTTCTAAGCATTTATTTGTTCTGTAGTGATACAAGGAGCTCATGATTATGTAGTTGATAATCATGAGCTCCTTAATTATTTATCGAACGAAACCTTCTAAAAGAGGATGGGCAAGAAAGTGCAAAAAAATTATTTTGTTAGGAAGTGTAGTTTTATGGTAACTAAAACATGGGATACAAGTAGGTCAAAACAGCATCCTGTTTGGTTGCAAGGTTATATTGATTCAACAGACAAACAAAAACAGCTCTATAAAAAAACATTAAGAATTTTGATTCTATCACAAATCTTTGGAGGTGCAGGACTTGCAGCTGGTATAACGGTAGGCGCACTTCTCGCACAAGATATGCTAGGGACGGAAAGTGCAGCAGGGATTCCAGTTGCCTTACTCACTTTAGGATCTGCAGGGGCCGCACTGCTTGTAGGCCGACTTTCACAGCGTTTTGGCCGCGGACCAGGACTTGCAGCCGGTTTTCTTGCTGGTGGACTGGGTGCGGTCGGCGTTATAATCGCTGCCTTAATCAACAGCGTCGTGCTTTTATTCACTTCCCTGCTTATTTATGGAGCTGGTACCGCCGCAAATATGCAAGCGCGATATGCCGGTACAGATCTGGCGACAGCTAAACAGCGGGCAACTGCTGTGAGCATGGCCATGGTTTCTACTACCTTTGGTGCTGTAGCGGGTCCTAACTTGGTCGATGTGATGGGAAAATTTGCGCATTCTATTGGTGTTCCAACTTTGGCTGGCCCCTTTATCTTAGCGGCTGCTGCTTTTATCCTTGCCGGATTGGTTCTCTTCATTTTTCTTCGTCCAGACCCTTTGATTGTATCTACAGCCATAGCCAATGCCCAGGAGGAAAACCGCACTGTGCAGGCAGAACCAAATTCCGAAATCTCTACAATAAACAAGAGAGGAGTTGTCGTGGGCGTTACAGTAATGGTTTTGACTCAATTTGTCATGGCGGCCATTATGACCATGACACCGGTCCATATGGGACATTATGGTCATCGTTTGGGAGAAGTGGGGTTGGTCATAGGTTTTCATATAGGCGCCATGTACTTGCCTTCGCCTCTTACAGGGATGCTTGTAGATAAAGTTGGTCGTACTTCAATGGCTGTTGCTTCTGGTGCCACGCTTCTGGCCTCTGGTATGCTGGCAGCTTTTGCCCCTGCAGATTCAATGGTTCTACTTATCTGTGCGTTAGTACTACTTGGTGTTGGCTGGAACTTTGGCTTAATAAGTGGAACGGCTCTCATTGTAGATGCAACACATCCATCTATTCGTGCAAAAACACAGGGATCTGCTGATGTCTTGCTTGCATTATCAGGTGCCACCGGGGGTGCGTTATCAGGATTGGTAGTCGCTCATTATAGTTATACGATACTATCGCTTTCTGGAGCAATACTGTCACTGTTGCTTATTCCTGTAGTTGTTTGGTCTCGTAAGACTCCAAGCAAAGATTTGATATAAATTTTTTCTACTTGCAATAGCTTTTGATTAGTTAGACCTCTTGGACAGTATTGCGGAGAGGTATTTCACATCAATGATTATACAGAAAGAGGTGATTATATATGAAGAAAACAATTAAAGAACAAAAGTTGGTATTAATTATTCTTTTAAGCAATCTATTCATTGCATATCTAGGTATAGGTCTTATCGTCCCCGTTATGCCGTCTTTTATGAATATCATGCATTTATCGGGAAAAACGATGGGCTATCTTGTCGCCGTACATGCTGTGGCACAATTACTAATATCACCGCTCGTAGGACGTTGGGTTGACCATTATGGCAGAAAGAAAATCATCATAATCGGCTTGTTTCTTTTTGGTGTTTCAGAACTTATCTTTGGTTTAGGTACGAATGTGTCAGTGCTTTATCTATCAAGGATTCTAGGGGGAATTAGTGCCGCCTTTATTATGCCAGGTGTTACTGCATATGTTGCAGATATTACATCTGTTCAGGAACGGTCAAAAGCGATAGGCTATATTTCTGCCGCCATTAGTACTGGCTATATTATCGGACCTGCCATTGGTGGCTTTATTGCAGAATACGGTATACGTATGCCTTTCTTCTTTGCGGCAGGCATTGCCTTTTTAGCATGCATTTCATCAATATTTATTTTAAAAGAGCCGCTAACAAAGGAACAGCTTGCAGAAATTTCTGCTAATACAAAGCAAACAAACTTTATAGGCGATTTCAAAAGATCATTTAATCCACGTTACTTTACTGCCTTTATCATTGTATTTGTACTTGCTTTCGGTTTATCAGCATATGAAACTGTTTTCAGCCTATTTTCTGATCATAAATTTGGCTTCACGCCTAAGGAGATTGCAGCTATTATTACAATCAGCTCAATCTTCGGAGTTGTAATCCAAGTATTTATGTTTGGAAAAATGGTAGATATACTTGGTGAAAAGAAACTGATCCAATTATGTTTAATTATAGGTGCAATATTGGCAGTGGCGTCTACTGTAATCTCTAGCTTTTTGGCTGTGCTGGCAATAACTTGCTTCATCTTCCTCGCATTTGACTTGCTTCGCCCGGCATTGACGACTTTTTTATCAAAAGCTGCCGAGAAAGAGCAAGGATTTGTTGCTGGTATGAACTCAACCTATACGAGCTTAGGTAATATCGGTGGGCCAGCGATGGGTGGAATTTTATTTGACGTAAACATCGACTATCCTTATCTTTTCGCTGCTGTTATTATGGTCATTGGCTTCTTTATTACAATTATGTGGAAAGAAAACCAATTGGGAGAAAGCTTAGCAAAAAATTAGAAAAGCACGAGGCCCCTTTGGAACAATAAAAGGCCTAGATTGTACCTGTGATGATCATTCAAAGTAGCTTTCCTTGTGGAGTTAGAAAACTATCTAACTCGAAAAGCTATACTCTTATCTTTAAACATTTGAACAAAAACCCCTTGTCAATATGGGACAGAATTGAACCCATACAGTGGGACAAATAAAAACACCTTTTAGTTGAAAAAGCGGGTATGTAATTACCTAAAAAGACAACTTGGAGGTGTTTTTCTTTATGGGGACGAGAGTGATTTATGCAGCAGAAATAAAAAGATGTAGTTGTCGAATTTGTTGCAAATGCTTACGTAGGTGTAGTGGAATAGTGGCTAAAAAATGGCATGCCTTATCCACCGAAGGAAATGGCAAAAAAAGTGGGGGATTTATTAGAGAGGATTATATAGATTTATCGCAAAAAAAATCTCTCTGATTTATTAAAAGAATGAGGAGGATAATGTGTCCTCTCCTCTTCAATAAAAATATTGTATGTGAAGGGTTATACTTAAACTAACGGGTGCAAGAGTTGAAGAAAGGGATTGCTGCGGCGATCCTTTTTTGGTTATTCAGCTAACGAAGCAGGTTAGTTTTAGTAGACCACTCAATCAAATGAGACTTTAGTAACAATACATTTCATTCTTTGCATTTATTACTATTTTCCTATTCTTTCTTAAAACAAACCTTTAAATTACTTATATGTTAATAATTACCTCACATCACACTTACTAGCTCATCATACCTATAAATCGAAGTAATTCAGATTTTAAGGAGGATTTTATGCAAAGAGAATATTTTTGTTGTGGTTGTGGACTTTTTCATTGGCTTGATACGGACACTATTGAATCTGAAACAGGGGGAATAGAGCCTGCTTCTATACAAGGTTGTCCAAACCCAAAATGTAAACGTCAATCTCCTTTTCAATCAAATTTTCAAGTATTTGCGATAGATACAGTTGATTGGATTTACTTCAGTGAAAGTAATCAAGATTTCATAGAAAAAATTAAATGGAGTTCTCCAAAATATGCTCCCGAATTTGCTATAAAAATATACGAAAAACAAGGAATTAGAATTGAAACTTAATGCGTAGTTTTAATATTTTATATAATTGAAGTAAAGGGCTTCTTCAACTAACGGGTGCAAGAGTTGAAGATTGGGACTACCGCGGCGATACCCCCTTTTCAATTTTGAGGTAGTTTTTACCT
>NZ_VEED01000043.1 GCF_007678255.1 Bacillus sp. X1(2014)
CGTCGCTGATAACATTGTTGACAAAAGGAATTAATTTGACCCCTTTTTCTTTTTACACAATTATACGGACTTAATCTTATTTTTAATGATAATTTCTAAATAAGCGGAACTTCTCCGTCTATTTACAGCGCGAGTGCTTAACCCGAAAGAAACCTTGATGAATAAAGAAATAGACGTATGCCAATGCATACGTCTATTTTTCTGTCTTTTAATAAGAAAGCACCCTAAAATGGAACCTTTAGGAAACTTCCTCTGTGCTCTTTTCTATATATGTTCAACAAGAACCGCCACAAATTCTTCCAGTTTTTGTTGATCGAACTCATCAAACCGGTTCTTTTCAGGCGAATCAATATCAAGAACACCAAAAAGCTCCCCATTTTTTATTATCGGAACGACAATTTCTGATTGGGACGCTGCATCACAGGCAATGTGACCTGGAAACAGATGAACGTCAGCGACTAGAACCGTTTCCTGTTTTAAAGCAGCCGTTCCGCATACACCTTTGCCAACTGGAATTCGGACACATGCTGGAAGACCTTGGAATGGTCCCAGAACAAGTTGTTGGTTATTATCCATTAAATAAAACCCAACCCAATTAATTCGATCAAGAAATTGGTTCAGCAGGGCACTTGCATTGCTGAGATTGGCGATTGAATTCTCCTCATCGTGAATGAGAGCATGCAACTGCTTTATGAGAAGATTATAATTTTCTTCGCGGCTTCCTGTATATATTTCGACGTTAAACATGATATTTCCCCTTTGGTTCAACAATTTAATATAAGTATTTTATCAAATTTACAAGAATATAAGCAGATTTTGTCGATATTTTTATAAAGGAATCTGTCGGGTAACAAAGAATTTTTAAGTAAGGGGATTATCGGGTATTCCAGAAAGGGGCCATTTTATGAAGAAAAATGCTAAAGAAGCTATTGTAAAGGCTGCTATCACATTGTTTAAGTCCAATGGTTACACAGGAACGTCCATAAGGGATATCGCCCGTCTGGCTAACGTAAATACGGCAACGATTGCCTACCATTTTGAAAACAAACCAGGTCTATTAGAATATTGCTTTACGCATTTTTTTGAACAATATATAAGTAAGATGGAAGAAGCCTATGCATCCATTGAAAAGGGAGCAAAGGAATGTTTAAAACGAATTGTCGCGGATTTGTTACACTATCAATGTGAAAATAGTAAATTGGCAAGTTTGGTCTACCGAGAAATGTCGATGGACTCGCAAATAGTACGAGAGATTATGTCAACATACTTACTTAAAGAAAAATACTATTTTCAATTAATCTTTGAAAGAGGTTTTGAATGGAATGAATTCCGCCCCCATTCGATTCCTTATTTAATCATCCAGTTAAAAGGATTACTCATGATGCCATTTATGAATACTCACTATATGAGGGAAGTGCTGTACGTATTTCCTAATGAACCATTTTTTGAGCAGAAATATTTAAAGGATATTAATTCGTGGATTGAAAAAACTTTATGCTCAGATGTGCCAATAAAAATGGGTGCAGTCGTCAAATAGCGGCAATCGCTATTTTTTTTTATTTTACAAAAAAAATGAAATTAATAGTCAAAAAATGTCGTTTACATGGTATCATAATAGCATTGAACAGAACATTATAAGATTCATTTAAAATAGATGTACGATAACTGCATTTGGAACGAATGTTTTTGGAAATAGGGGGCTTACTTGTGAAATTTTTCATTGGATTTTTTATCCTAATACTGGCCTTATTTGTAGTAGGGTATCTAATTAAGAAAAAGTACTTTAAGGAAATGGATCGATTGGAAGCATGGAAAATCGATTTAATGAATCGTCCAGTACTGGATGAAATGTCAAAGGTTAAGCTTCTTAATATGACAGGACAAACGGAAGAGCTTTTCGAACGTTGGCGAAATCAGTGGGACGAGGTTGTTACGGTGCAACTTCCTAATTTAGAAGAAATGCTTTTTGATGCAGAAGAGTACATAGATCGGTATCGTTTTAATAAAGCAAAAGGTGTCCAACTAGCCATTGCAGGCAAGTTACAAGAAACAGAGGATCAAATAAAAAGTATTTTAGAAGAGTTACATGAACTGGTTGGCAGCGAGGAAAAGAACCGTGTTGAAATTGAGGAATTAAAAGAGCAGTATCGGGAATCAAAGAAAATGCTGCTTGCCCACCGCCACAGTTTTGGCAGTTCAGAAAAGTCTTTAGAAGAACAGCTTAATGGTGTATCACAAAAATTTCAGGAATTTGATGAAAAAACGGAACAGGGTAATTATCTTGAAGCCCGTGAAGTAGTTTTGTCGATTCAAAGCCAGCTGGGAACGATTAAGAAAGATATGGACTTAATCCCGCAGTTATTAATTGAATGTCAATCGCTTCTTCCGAATCAGCTATCCGATATCCTTGAAGGGTACCGTGAAATGTCTGGCCAAGAATATTACTTAGAACATATCAATGTGGAACATGAGCTAAAACGGTTAGAGGAAAAGCTGTCTGAGAATTTAGTACTCATCGAAGCGACGAAGATTGACGAGGCAGTAGAAGGAATAACAGAAGTAAAGGAAAGAATCGATATCCTTTTCGATCTATTGGAAAAAGAAGTTCACGCTAAGCATTTTGTCTTAAAAAATGAACAAATTACAAGTGATCTTCTCCTATCCGCCCATGAGGAAAATAGTCATCTATCAAGTGAACTCTTTCATGTTCAAGAAAGTTATCAGTTGTCTGATAGTGATTTTGAAACACAACGTCATCTGGAAAAGGAACTTTCCACTGTCTATAAACATTTTGAAATCCTAATAGAAAAAGTAAAAGTAAACGAAATAGCACAAAGCGTGATAAGCGAAGAGTTGGCTCAAATAAAAGAACAGTTGGATATTATCCGTGAGGGGCAGCAAGATTTTGCATTAAAACTCCAGGCTCTTAGGAAAGATGAATTTGAGGCAAGAGAAAAGCTAAAAGAACTTACCAAGAAGGTGGGAGAGACCGTTCGTCTCGTGACGAAGAGTAACGTCCCAGGCCTGCCAGAGGATTATAAGTATTTGTTTGAGGATACAAATGAGAGTATTCAAAATGTGAAATATCAACTTGAAGAAAAACCGCTTAACATTTCTGCCTTAAATCAGTATTTAGAAATTGCTGTTTTAACAGTGGATAAACTTACTAATTCAACGATAGAGCTTTTAGAAAATGTTATGCTTGCCGAAAAAGCCATTCAATATGGGAATCGATACAAAACTCAGTACCCAGCAGTAGCTAAAGGCTTATCGGAAGCAGAAGATGCATTTAGACACTATGATTACCAACAGGCTCTTGAACAAGCGGCAGCAACACTGGACGTAATTGATCCTGATGCTTTGAAAAAAATAAAAGCCTCATTTGTCAGTGAATAAATAACCAAAAACCGATCAGTGCACACTTTGGCTGAATCGGTTTTTTGTTTTTCCTTTTATATATCTTTATGATAAGATTTATTTTTGTAAGTCCAATGGTTCGGAAGTTCGGAGGAGAAAAAAATGATTTATTTAGATAATAGTGCAACGACAAAACCGTTTAAAGAAGTGTTGGATTCTTTCGTTACGGTGTCTAGTGAATATTATGGAAACCCGTCCTCACTACACAATATGGGGGCACAAGCAGAAAAGTTGTTATCACAGGCACGGGAACAAGTAAGCAACCTCCTAAAGGTGAAGCCCTCCGAGATTTATTTTACCTCAGGTGGCACAGAAGGAAATAACTTAGCAATTAAAGGGACTGCGTTATTGCATAAAAATAAAGGACGCCACTTGATTACATCAAGTATAGAGCATCCATCGGTTCAATCTGCAATGGAACAGCTTGAACAGGAGGGGTTCGAGGTCACCTACCTGCCTGTTGATCAACATGGAAGAATAAGTGTCGCCGATCTTGAAAGCGCGATTAGGAAAGATACTATTTTAATTTCGATTATGCATGTGAATAATGAAGTGGGAACGGTTCAGCCGATTGAAGAAATTGGTGAACTATTAATAAAACATCCTGCGATTTTATTTCATGTGGATGCTGTTCAAAGCATTGGGAAACTTCCCCTTTCACTTAAGGAAAGTAGAGTGGATTTTTGCTCGATTTCTGGCCATAAATTTCATGGTTTAAAGGGTACTGGTGCCCTATATATTCGAGAAGGTACAAGACTTGCTCCATTATTTTCTGGTGGAAATCAGGAACGGAAACTCCGTAGCGGTACTGAAAATGTGGCAGGAGCTGTTGCAATGGCAAAAGCACTTAGAATGACATTAACGAAAGCTGAAACTGGGTTAACGAGAATGAAGAGGATCCAAAACATGCTTAGGAATGGATTAACTGAAATAGAGGATGTTCAAATTCATACGCCACATGAAAATGCTGCCCCGCATATCATAAATTTTTCATTAAAAGGAATTAAGTCGGAGGTATTTATCCACTCGCTTGAGCAGAAGGGCATCTTTGTTTCAACAACAAGTGCATGTTCCTCAAAAAAGAAATTGCCAAGTAAGACGCTTATAGAAATGGGTGTTCCGGAGACATTAGCCGAAAGTGCCATCAGAATAAGCCTTTCTGTTGAAAATAGTATAGAAGAAGCAAATACGGCTTTAGAGGCCTTCAAAGAATCTGCAAACCAATTAAGGAAGGTAATGAAATAAATGGATTATGAACGAATACTAATACGCTATGGAGAAATCTCAACAAAAGGCAGAAATCGAAATAAATTTGTTGATAAGTTAAAAAAGAGTGTAAGAATCGCACTCGTTACTTTTCCGAATGTGAAAGTGGAAGCAAGCCGTGACCGGATGTATGTCCTATTAAATGGTGAAAACTGTGCAGAAGTAATTGATAAATTAAAGAATGTTTTTGGAATACAGTCATTTAGCCCTGCGATAAAGGTAGAAAGAGGTTTAGAGGCATTAAAGCAGACCTCGCTAGAATTAGTTCGTTCCATATATAGTGATGGACAGACCTTTAAGGTAACACCTAAAAGATCGGATAAATCGTTTGAGTTGGATACAGATGGAATCAATCATACCATCGGCGGCTATTTACTACAGAATATCCCGGGATTGAAAGTTAATGTGAAAAATCCTGATATTAATTTAAGGATTGAAGTGAGAAAGGAAGCCATTTATCTATCCTGTCAAACCATACAAGGTGCTGGCGGACTTCCGGTTGGGTCAAGCGGCAAGGCTATGCTCATGCTTTCAGGAGGGATTGACAGCCCTGTTGCAGGTTATATGGCAATGAAAAGGGGAGTAGAAGTGGAAGCAGTCCATTTTTTCAGCCCGCCATATACGAGTGAAAGAGCAAAAGAAAAGGTCATTGATCTTTCACAAAAACTAGCTGAAATTTATGGCTCATTGGCCCTGCACATTGTCCCGTTTACAAATATTCAGCAAACGATTCGCGAACAAATACCGGAAAATTACTCGATGACATCAACAAGAAGAATGATGCTGAGAATTACTGATGAAATTCGTAAAAAACATGAAGGTCTTGCAATTATTACCGGTGAAAGCCTAGGTCAGGTGGCGAGCCAGACTTTAGAAAGTATGTTGGCAATCAATGAAGTAACGAATACGCCTATTTTGCGTCCATTGATTACAATGGACAAAACGGATATTATAAAAATTGCGCAAGAAATTGATACATTTGAAATCTCAAACAGACCTTTTGAGGATTGCTGTACCATTTTTGTTCCTGCATCCCCAAAAACAAAACCAAAAAGAGAAAAGGTTCAGCATTTTGAAAGTTTCTTTGATTTTGAACCTCTGATCCATGAAGCAGTTCAGGGGACAGAAAGAATGGTGATCAAACCGGATCACAAACAGCGCTCAGAATTTAGCGAATTATTTTAAATAGGTAAAATTCGAACATTTTGTGAACAATTACCAATTGGATTATAGAATGAAGATCTTAAGTTCTACACATTCTATACTCACAAGGAGGTGATATCACATGGCAAACAACAACAACTCAAATCAATTATTGGTTCCAGGTGTTGAACAAGCTCTAAGCCAAATGAAATATGAAATTGCTTCTGAATTTGGTGTAAATCTTGGAGCTGACACTACTTCACGTGCCAACGGATCTGTTGGTGGTGAAATCACAAAGCGTCTAGTAGCAATGGCTGAATCTCAATTAGGCGGCGGATTCTCTCGTTAATAAAAAATAATATACGATGGCTACAGAGAGCGTAGGGGTTACCCCTCGCTCTCTTTTTCATGTTCAGGATAGTAATAAATAATTTAAAAAGAATATCAATTTTAAATTATCGAATAATTTTGTATAATTAATATTGTGGGTTAAAATATCTTATTTCTTAAGGGGGAGAAGCATGAAGCGGGAAGATTTGATTGCACCAGAAAGGTATAATCTAGTCTCAGAAATGGAGCGTTTTGCAAAGGAACCGAACCGAGTGGCATTGAAGTGGGAGAATGAGGCAGGAGAAACCCAGCAAGTTACATACGAACAATTAATAAAGAAAGTGAACCAAGCGGCTAATGTGTTCGCTAAGAATGGCCTAAATAAGGGAGATGTGGTCCTTGTCATCGTGCCGCGTCTCATTGAGGCATATGTCGTTTATTTGGCAGCTTTAAAAGCGGGGATGGTCGTTATTCCAAGTTCGGAAATGTTAAAGGAAAAAGATCTGCACTACCGGATCACACACGGTGATGTAAAAGGTGTGATTAGTTATTATCCATACGTGAATCAATTTGAAAATATCAACCAATCCCAGTCATTGGTAAGATTGACGATCGGTGGAACTGAACCGGGCTGGATTGACTTGGATACAGAGATGGGAGCTGCTTCCGAAAGCTTCGAACAAGCTGACACCCTTAGAGAAGATATGGCCTTTTTATCCTATACGTCTGGAACAACAGGGAACCCCAAAGGGGTTGTCCATACACATGGCTGGGCTTATGCTCATTTAAAAACAGCTGCTCCACAGTGGCTTTGTATTGAAGATGGTGACATGGTTTGGGCAACTGCCGGCCCTGGCTGGCAAAAATGGATTTGGAGTCCATTCTTATCTGTTCTAGGCTCCGGCGGAACAGGATTAGTTTACAACGGAAAATTTGAACCGAAAAAATATTTGAGCCTCCTCCAAAAATATAATGTAAATGTCCTTTGCTGTACACCGACGGAATATCGATTAATGGCGAAGGTAGATAATTTAGCTGATTACCAATTACCAAATCTTCATAGTGCTGTCTCTGCAGGCGAACCTTTAAATCGAGAAGTAATTGATACGTTTAGAAAACATTTTAATATTGATGTCCGTGACGGTTATGGACAAACAGAGAATACCTTACTTGTGGGCGTTACCAAAGGAATGGAATTGAAATCTGGTTCCATGGGCAAGCCGACGCCTGGAAACAGGGTTGAAATCATTAACGAAGAGGGACAGGTGTGTGCAGTTGGTGAAGTGGGTGATATCGCTGTCCATGTAGAAACACCAGCTTTATTTAAAAACTATTATAAAGATCCGGAAAGAACTGCGATGCAGTTCCGCGGTGATTATTATGTAACCGGTGATAAGGCAAAAATGGACGAAGAAGGCTATTTCTGGTTTGAAGGACGGGGAGATGATATTATTATCAGCTCTGGGTATACGATTGGACCATTTGAAGTGGAGGATGCGCTTGTTAAACATCCTTTTGTTAAGGAATGTGCAGTCGTGGCAAGTCCGGATGAGATTCGCGGCTTCATTGTCAAAGCATTTGTTGTCTTAAAAGATGATGTGGATTCCACCGACCCTGAATTAACAACAACATTACAGGAACATGTGAAAACCCTTACAGCACCATATAAGTATCCAAGGAAAATAGAATATATTACTGAGCTTCCTAAAACAACCTCTGGGAAAATTCGTCGGATCGAACTTCGAAAAAAGGAATTTGAGGGAGCGAAACAAGTATAAAGTGATTGAAGAGAAAGCAGGCGGAATTCCGCCTGCTCAGACTGTAGACAAACTCGGAAAAAACGAGCTTGCCTACAGTTTTTTTGTTGTAAAATAGTAGTAATAAAATCTTGAGGTGATGACAATGCTTTCGA
>NZ_VEED01000044.1 GCF_007678255.1 Bacillus sp. X1(2014)
AGATTTTATTACTACTATTTTACAACAAAAAAACTGTAGGCAAGCTCGTTTTTTTCGAGTTTGTCTACAGTCTGAGACGGCAGCTGCCGTCTTTTTTTATGAATACTGTGGGCGGAGTTTTGACCGTTTGTTGACGTGCTGCTCGGCACTTAAAGCTGCAATCGCCCCGTCAGCTGCTGAAATAACCGCTTGTTTAATCGGAGTTCTTCTAGCGTCACCGCCTGCGAAGACGCCGTCAACATTTGTGCGAAGGTACTCATCTACCATGACATATCCTTCTTCGTCGCGGATCACTGCTCCTTTTAAGAAGTCAGTTCCTGGCATCATTCCACCGAGATATAAGAAAATTCCATCCACATCCCATATCTGCTCTTCCTTTTTATCGGTAAGAACAACTATTTGCTCCACACTATCTGTCCCAATAATTTCTCTTACACGATGACGTTTATAAATTTCTACATTTGAGTTATTTTCTAATACAGAAAGGTCTACATCGCCCTTTAATTCAGTTGGAACTAACAACTTAACTGTTTTACAATACTTTGCCAATGTTTCTGCCTCGTGGATGGCTTCATCATTATCACCAACAACAGCGACCACTCTGTCTTGATAGAAGGCTGCATCACAGGTTGAACAATAGCTAACACCACGTCCTGTGTATTCTTCTTCCCCTTTAATCTTACCGAAAGGTGCTTTTGCTCCTACAGCAATAAAGACACTTTTAGCTTTAATGGTACCTTCGGCTAATTCTATCATTTTGATTTCATCTGAAAAATCAACCGATAGGACAGTTGAACGAACGAATTCTGCTCCAAAATCCTTCGCTTGTGCTTGCATTCTTGTTAACAGTTCAAGCCCGGTAACTTCTTCGCGTACACCTGGGTAGTTCGCGATTTTATGTGTGATGGCAAGTGTACCAGCTTTTGGGGCTTTATCAATCACGAGTGTTTTTAACTTGCCTCGGGCTGCATAAACAGCTGCAGATGCTCCGGCGGGACCGCCGCCGATGGTAACAAAATCATAGACTTCTTTAAGAACATTTTCATTGACTGCTTGAAAAATAGTATCAGCATTTACGTTGCTAGTTTCAGTCTTTGCAGAGCTAAGCACAGGAACTTGGTCTTCCGAGAGTCCAAGCAATTTATTTAATTTTTTCTCCTGAAAGCCAAGGACTAGTTTTCCATCAATAAGCGTTGCTGGTGTTCCATATATTTTCCGTTCCTTTAATTGATCAAAATATTCCTTATGTATGGAAGCATTCCGCTCTTCAAAATCAATGTGGCGATCTTTTAAGAATGATTTTACTTTTTCACAATAAGGACAGCCGGAACTGCTATAAACGATCACTTCAGGTTTAGACAATTTTGCCAACCTCCAATTATTTGATAATTTCATAATAATATAAATATTAAGTGAAAGTCAATCCTTTTTAATAATTATTATAAATAATAAAACAGTCCAACCAATGGTTGGACTGTAGTATGATTCTATATGGATCTGCCTAAGAAAGCCGTTAGCATCCAAACATGTTTCTCAAGACCAGAATGAATCGCAAGCAGCATATCTCCTGTTGTTTCATCATGATTTTCATCGGCAAAGCTCATGCCTTCTTTCAATTCGCCAATAATAATTGAGAAGTCATTTATAATTGATTCAACCATCTCATCCGCAGATTCGTTACCTGACGCTTCTTTAATTGATGAGATTTCTAGGTATTCTTTCATTGTAGCAGCGGGTTTTCCGCCGATAGCTAGCAAGCGTTCTGCCAGTTCATCGACATGGATGCCAGCCTCATTATAAAACTCTTCAAATTTGACATGTAAGGTGAAAAATTGCCCACCTTTTACATACCAGTGATAGTTATGTAACTTCGTATACAGTACAGACCAGTTTGCAATCTGTTTGTTAAGTACACTGACTAATTGATTTTCCATAAAAATAGCCTCCTTTATCACTTCACTTATATTATTACCAAAGATTCAGCAGAAATCCTGTATGTATTTGAGGAATTTGTTGTCAATGTAGTGAAAAATTCATTGGTTTTAAAGAGCGCTACGCTCTATTTTTATGTTACAAGCATGAAACAATTTGTAATAATATAACCTATTATTTCCACATTGGCCATCTAATGTAATTCATATATGAATGGAAGATAATTCTATTTAGTAGACAAATCCCTTCATACTGGGCGCATTTTAGGTCCATGTTTCGTTACCACTTTTTGGGTAATGAATCAGTATGTAACAACTGTTAGCCTTATTAGTATGACAAGCGAGGAATAAATATTGGAGGTAATAATTTATGAATAAATTTAAAAAATTACTAATTGCGACCGGACTTATCTTATCAATGTCAGCTTTTACGTTAAATGGAACAACTGAAGCGGCAACAACCACACATAAAGTACAAACAGGTGAAACTTATTGGAAAATTGCCGTGAAGTACGGTTTAACTGTTAATAATCTAAAAAAAGCAAACAACAAAACTAGTAATCTTCTTTATGCAGGATCTAATCTAGTAATCCCGAATTCTTCTGTTACGGCAGCAGAAAAAGATTTAATGGCACGATTAGTTCGTGCTGAGGCAGTAGGAGAGCCATATGCAGGGAAAGTAGCCGTTGCAACGGTTATTCTTAACCGTGTATCCAGCCCTGATTTCCCAAATACTGTTAAAGGTGTTATTTATGAAAAGTCGAACGGGTACTATGCCTTCACGCCTGTAAAAAATGGAACAATTAATCAACCAGCTGATGCTGCTTCAAAACGAGCAGTGAATGAAGCACTTGCATTCAGAGGTCAGGGAAATGGATCATTATTTTTCTATAATCCAAAAACAGCTGTAAGTAAATGGATTTACTCGCGTCCAGTAACGGTAACCATTGGTAACCACCGATTCGCGAAATAAAAGCTATGTTAAAGTAGTATTTCAAAAAAATGGTACTCTAAACAAAAAGCAGTGATTTCCTAAAAATGGAATCACTGCTTTTTTTATATTTAACTATTAATCTTGTTTAATTTTTAGAGCAACCAGACTAGCAAATTCATGGATAATGGTGGCAGCAAGTAATGATGTAATCTGAGTCGGATCATATGGCGGCAAGACCTCGACTAAGTCAAAACCAATAAAGTGAAAATCTGTTAGAGATCGGATGATTTGCAACGTTTCAAAACTATTTAAACCACCAACTTCTAGTGTTCCCGTTCCTGGTGCGCATGAAGGATCAACAAAATCAATATCAAAGCTTAAGAAACAAGGAGTATCACCAATTTTTGCTTTCATTTCATTCAAAACATTTTCGATTCCTCGTTGCTTTAGCTCTGGCGTTGTAATCACGTGATAGCCTAAATCCGTGCTGGCGTCAATATCACCGGGATGGTTCAAGGTTCCTCGAATTCCTACTTGGAAAACCTTATCAGGAATGAGGAGATTCTCTTCGTATGCTCGGATGAATGGTGAACCATGCCAATACTTTTCTTCATAATATGTGTCCCAAGTATCTGTATGAGAATCAAAGTGAATTAAGGCAACAGGACCGTGCACTTTTACTGCGGCTCGAAGATGGGCTAATGTTACAGAATGATCTCCTCCTAGTCCAATTGGAATAATTCCTTTTTCCATCAAGTCCACCATTGCTTTTTCAATCACCTCATAGCTGCGATGGATGTTATGTGGAATGACAGATATATCACCGATGTCAATGGCATTACATTCGTCAAAAGGATAAACCTTGTGAATCGGATGATATGGGAATAGAGTCATTGACGATTGACGAATAGCTTGAGGTGCGAACCGAGCACCAACACGAAAGGAGGCTGCAGTATCAAACGGGACACCAACAATGGCCAATTTAGCATTTTCCCTGTGGGAGGGTAACCTCATAAAGGTCCCGGTGGTACAAAATTCTGGTTTAACATCAGGTGATAATGGATAGTGCATTTAAGATTCCCCCATTTCTTATTTTCATATATTGTAAATTGCAAGAATTGTGCCAAATGAAATGGTGAGAGGCATCGTTGCGAATGGAGCGAGAAACTATTTAATTGGGAATATTGTATGCATAGATGAATAATTCAAAAGACTATAGGTTGACTATTCAAGACCTCCCTTTGAGATTAATTTAAAAAATATGTAGTTTGGCACGGAAATTGCAAGTATATATTTGAATTTTCAAAAAAGTGAGGGGGAGTAAAAAATTTTCAGAAGACAAAGGATTTCTTTTATGAAAGCGTTTTAATCAAAAGGGAGGTATGATAGGTGGAGAATGGCGTAAAGCTGAAAAGATCGTTAAAGTTGTGGCAGGTCGTAATCATGGGGTTAGCTTATATGACACCCATGGTGGTTTTTGACACATTTGGAATTGTTTCTGGTGTAACCCAGGGGCATGTACCAGCAGCCTATATTATTGCATTGATTGGGATGCTGTTTACAGCGTCAAGTTATGGGAAGCTTGTTAAGGTTTTCCCTCAAGCTGGATCAGCCTATACGTATACCCAAAAAGCGATGAACAGGCATCTGGGTTTTCTAGTTGGATGGTCTTCACTGCTTGATTATTTGTTTTTGCCAATGGTAAACGCTTTGTTAACAAAACTGTACCTCAATGCATTGTTCCCATCTGTGCCAGATTTTATTTGGGTATTAGTGTTTGTAGGAATTGTTACATTCCTAAACCTGCGAAGCGTAAATGCCCTGGCAAATTTCAATACATTATTTGTTCTTGTTCAAATACTGATCATGGTTGTCTTTATTATCCTTGTTATTAAAGGTTTACATTCGGGAGAGGGAACAGGAACTGTTTTTAGCTTAAACCCATTTTTTGTTGAAGGCATGAACCTGCCTGTCCTTATTACCGGTGCAACGATTCTTTGCTTTTCTTTCCTGGGTTTTGATGCTGTTACAACATTGTCTGAAGAAACTCCCAATCCGCAAAAGACGATCCCAAAAGCAATAATGCTTACAGCTTTATGGGGAGGGGTTATTTTTATTACCACATCGTTTTTTATTCAATCATTTTTTCCAGATATATCTAGATTCAAAGAACCTGATGCCGCACTTCCAGAAATTGCTCTATATGTAGGTGGTAAGCTGTTCCAATCGATTTTCTTGTGTACAACCTTTGTTAATACACTAGCCTCCGGACTTGCATCACATGCTAGTGTTTCCCGACTCTTGTATGTGATGGGGCGTGACAAGGTATTTCCGGAAAAATGGTTTGGATACGTTCATCCAAAATGGCGGACACCTGCAATTAATGTTTTAGTTGTGGGTGTCATCTCATTGTCGGCCTGGTTCTTCGATCTCGTTACGGCGACTTCGTTAATTAATTTTGGTGCGTTAATGGCCTTTACGTTTGTCAATCTTTCTGTTATTAGTCACTTTGCCGTTCGTCAAAAGCTGCACAGGACACCTAGAGGTTTTTTGGATTACGTTATAATGCCTTTAATTGGTGCGGGGGCGGTCGGGATCCTTTGGATTAATCTAGAGGTTAGTTCCTTGATTATGGGAATTCTTTGGTTCATTACTGGATTTACTTACTTACTTTTTCTAACAAAGGCATTCCGAATAGCGCCACCCCAATATAAAGCGGAGGAAGCATAAACGAATAATCTTTTTATGATAGCAGTGGATTCTGTGATATGTAAAGGGTTCTATTTTCGGATGCTTTCTAATTAAAAGACACAAGAAAAGACGTATGAATTGGCATACGTCTTTTCTTTATTTATCAAGGTTTCTACGCAATAAGATGATCCTCACTTACGGCTGGGGGATCAGGTTAAGCACCCGAGTGGAACAATAGACGGAAAAATTCCGCTTAATTCGTAATTATTATTAAAAAAGGGATTAAGTCCGTATAATTGTGTAAAAAGAAAAAGGGGTCAAATTAATTCCTTTTGTCAACAATGTTATCAGCGAC
>NZ_VEED01000045.1 GCF_007678255.1 Bacillus sp. X1(2014)
AGCTCCCATTTTTCCACAGAAAAAGTATAGCGTCCCCAATTGTTTCATATTTTTTAACCCCCCGCGCTTATTTTAGTCTAAACTTTTTACTTCGTTAGTTCCCATAGACATTCTCCTCTTATTAATTTTTATACGTTAAGATTTTATTCCCGATTTACTTATTCTACCAATTTCATTCATATTCCTTCTTTAACAAACCTGCTCCGTTAGTCGAATAAGAAAAAAGCCACCGATATGGCAGCTCTGATCTTTAATTCTTGCACCCGTTTGCCTTTCTGATGAAATTTAGTATAATTGACCTTTTACTCGTGCTTTAAAGGTTGGCGGATCATTATCTTTTTGAAAGAAAGCCGGTGTATACACACCTGAGAACTTATTATAATTACGTAATGGTGTATGAAAATCTTGAACTAGGGAACCCTCAAATCTGCCAGGTTCAGGTACTACTAATATATCCCATTGGTATCCTTCAGCACGATAATATTTATTAATTTCTGCAATCAGACTAAGCTCACTATCTGATAAATAGACCAGATGTTTTTTCTTGGATTCAAAAAAGGACTCCTGAACCCAACGTGCTAAATACAATTGACCAGTTAATCTGGAAAGAGCCAAGTAATTTCTTAGAGAGTTTCCATCGAGCGGCTCTATCCCCACTTTTGGTAAATCTTCTCTTATCGATTCCGTTTCAAGTAATCCATTCAATAATGGACTTAGCGGGGTCATAAATACTTCTTCAAAACGATTGATTGTTGATTTAAGTGCTTTCATTTGTATATACATTTGTACATTTGCTTGTAAAAGTTCAACACTGGATATGGTTAACTCATCTTTTGCCTCTTGTAATTCCTTGTACGAATGATCTAATTGAGCTTTTTCTTCTTTTAATTCTTCATATGAATCAGCTAATTGAGCTTTTTCTTCTTTTAATTCTTCATACGAATCAGCTAATTGAGCTTTTTCTTCTTTTAATTCTTCATATGAGTCAGCTATTTGAGCTTTTTCTTCTTTTACATCATCATATGAGTCAGCTAATTGAGCATTTTCTTCTTTTAGTTCTTCATATGAACTTGCTAATTGAGCATTTTTTTCTTTTACATCATCATAGGAATCAGCTAATTGGCTTTTTTCTTCTTTTAACTCTTCATATTTTGCTGCTAATTGAGCATTTTCTTTTCTTAGTTGTTCGAATAGTCCATTTAGTTGGGCATTTTTATTTTGTAGTTCTTTATAAAATAATAGGTTTCTCTCAAATTCTAATTCCTGAAACCTATTAACATGATCAGTTTTTTCTGTTAATAAATTAGCTATAGGTGAACTTTCATTACCAATTTTTTGTATTATTCTCTGAATCTCTTGGTGCAATTCCTTTTGAAATTCCTGATTGGACTTCATCATGGAACCCCAATACTTCATGATTGCTGAGTTCGATTCATTGGTATGATCCATTTGTTTACCTCCTTATCAACAATTTCATTGCCTTCAATTTTTATTTTCTGTTATTTCATCTGCTTTTATAAAAACATATTCAATCACACATTTTCCTCTACAGCAACGAGTCCATAATAAAAAACTTTGTTAATTTCAACTTCGGAAAATAGACTCCTAATGAGTGAAATGCTTCCTTTTTTTTCGGATATTTCAGGGCATTATTAATTGGATACGAAAATGATTCGTCTTTTGAGTATTCATATTCAAAGGAATGGGAGGTTTAGTAAATTAAAATCCGAATAGTCCTTGAGGACAACATGGGTTATCCGGTACTCAGCACATCGCATGTGTCTCACAACACTCATTTACACATGATTCTGTGTGTGGAAAATAATATTGATGATTAATATGAGGTTTGTAAACTGTTGTCATATGAGGAGGATGGACATGTGTGACTACTTTATTAAATATATTTGTTTCTACCATATTGTTGTGGTGGGTCATACTGTACAGGAAACGGTAGTGGCGGACATAGTTGTGGTGGGTAGTATTGGGCTTGAAATGGTCGTACAGGCGGTATCATATTCGGCATCTGTTTGATGGTGGAAAGTTTCTTTTTATCGTTAAATGACCTCAATGTGAATATGTCTTGTTACATCAACAGTCTATGTGGATTCTTGTATAAGCGGACTAGTTATGTACCTATTTTTCCAAGAAATAGTGGTGATTATTTGTCTTTACCGAATATACCAAATATCACACCGTTGATTTCAGTTTCTGTTGAGCACACTATTCCTTTACTTCTCAGGTCCATTGCTCTTAAGGAGTTGGGCTCTTGCTCATATTATGAACGCTGAGGCAGCGAAGATGCAGTTCGTTCTTGGAAAACTAGATGACTCAGCTGTTACGCTTTCACCTGCAGAGGTCTCATCAGGACATCTACTAGATGTCAATGCAAGTGTTCAAAGTACCCTTCGTGACGTCATCAAGAAAAAATGCTCTTAGAATTCAAATTTAAAAATGTTATTGATTAATAGAAACATTACCAGTTCCGCCAAGTTGTCCAGAATTTTTTAAAACTTTCTAATGGAGCAACGATTAGATTTACTAGCTTAACAAATGTCGGTCTGAATTGGAATTATGTAATTGTTTCACCATCTCCACAATCTTTTGTGCAATTAATTCCATTATTTCATTGTGCACTCACTAGCTTTGTTTCTTGCACTTCGAATCCGCCGCCCATTTTTTGTTCCCCTGGCAATTTTGCTGGTATTTGTGGCTTTTTACCAAAATCACTGGGTATCCTCACCTCTATAATTAACCCTGTTCAAACTACATTCACTTTCTCTTTTACTTTAAATCAACAATTTCCAATAGAAAAGGCCCGTTAGTACAACAAGAAAAAAGACCGCCGCAGCGATCTGGTATCTTTAACTCTCACACCCGTTAGTTTAAGTACATTGGTTCACAAACATATATAAACCAATGAACTAATTTTAGCAATACACATTCCACCTAAATTCATTTTAATCTCAAATGACATAAATGTGTATTATTTCCAGTCAAATTTAAAGGCATTAGCCATTGATATTTAACTTTCACCTCCTTCAAATTGAACATCCCAATCATCTGTATTATCGTCAGTTTCACAATCGTCAACTTCTGTATAAAGGATGGAATCGACTGCAATTCTTTTTATTTTCATTCGCTCCAATTACCTAACACCCCTTTAAACTTAGTCATTTTACAAGTGATTCATTCGTAAGTGGAATGTGTTTACGAAATTTCTTTTTATTTCTTTATTTAATATATTCTCATTCAAACAAGTTCAATTGTTCATTCTACCGCTTTTAAATAACAAAAAAAGACTCCCGTAGCAATCCTATTACGTAATTAAAGCACCCATTACTTTAAGTACATCTTTATACAAACTTTTATAAATCTATGCATCTGCTAATTAATGAAAGAGAAGAAAAGCATACCAGGTTATATATTGGATAGAATAAGCGGGAAAAAACGCGATGATGAGGTGTAGCTATGGAACATAAAGTTCTGCCATCACACGAGATGGAACTGTAATTCCATTCTTAAGATACCATCCAACTAACCCTACGGAAGCTGAACTGAAAAATTGAAAAAAATTTTAAAAAAGAACATACTGTCAGTGACATATTACTGTCGACAACAGTATAATGTTATTAACAGTAAGGTATCTCCAAAAAAATTTTACATTAAATTAGGAGGTTATTTATTTCATGAAACATACAGGGAGACATACAGGTGCATTTCTTCTACTGTTTTTAACAGAGGGAGATAGCTATGGAGGGAAACTCCTGCAGAAATGTGAAGAAGAGCTTCCCATCAACCCAATTGATAGTGCCATCCTTTATCGCACATTAAAAACATTAGAGAAAGAAGGTGCTGTTGAGTCTTATTTGGACACATCAAATCAAGATAAGCTGATAAAAATGTACAAAATTACTACAGTTGGAAAAAGAAAATTAGAAGATTTTCAAATAGATATAGAAGAAAAAATGAAGAACTTATCAATTTTCTTAAATAAATACAAAGAATGGAAGGAGTCTAATCATGATTAATGGTGCTATCCTTTACGCTGTGGCTATCATTCTTCTCAGTATTTCTTTTATAAAAGATCGAAATAAAACAAGAGATGCTCTATTAAAGTCATGGAAAAGCTTTCGTAATATTATACCTGACATGTTATTAATTATGCTTTTCGTTGGGGTATCACTATCTATATTAACTCCATCCTTAATTTCTTCAATCATTGGAGAAAAATCTGGATTGACAGGTATTGTTTATTCAACATTAATTGGTTCTATTGCACTAGTTCCAAGCTTTGTTGTATTTCCTCTTGGACACACATTAGTCCAAAGTGGTGCAGGACTCCCTCAAGTAGCTGTATTGATGTCTACATTAATGTCCGTAGGAATCACAACTTTACCTATGGAACAAAAGATATTTGGGCGAAGTTTTGCCTATTCTCGCAACGTATCTGCAGTGGTAATGTCTCTACTATTTTCATATATTATTTGGATGGTGATTGGATGAATGAATTAAAAAGGTATCGTATCTTTTTCATTTTATTATTTGGGCTCATTATCCTTACCTTTATAAACCAATCGGTGGGATGGAACGCATTTCAATTAACAGGAAAAAGCATTTTAGATATGCTGTTTCTACTCCCTCCTGTCTTAATATTCGTAGGTTTGCTTGACAAATGGGTGGAGAAAGAAACACTTATAAGATATATGGGAGAAAAATCCGGCATCTATGGCATTTTGTTTTCCCTATTATTAGGAGTAATTGCAGCTGGTCCCCTCTACGTAGCTTTTCCAATTGCGGCACTATTATTAAAAAAAGGAGCAAGCATACGCTATATTGTATTTTTTTTAGGAGTTTGGACAACTGCAAAATTACCGGTTATTGTATATGAATTTGCTTCATTTGGAGTTAAATTTACACTCATTCACATTTGTTTTGGTTTGTTATTTTTCTATTTAATGGGTGTTATTTTTGAGAAATTTTATAATCATCGACAATTGTTAAAGTACGATATAACTAAAGACGTTTAGATTTAGATCTATAAATCTTTAACCACTCAATCCTAGATATTTTGTAGCTGAACCTTCAACGGACTATACTGCGTGCAGCAAAAGATTAGAGGATACAGTTTGCACTGCATCCTCTCTTTGATTCCCCTTCTTCAACTAACTGCACCATTAGTTCAACAAGAAAAAAGATGTTGCCGCAGCAACACCTTGTTTAATTCTAGCTACCCGTTAGTTTAAGTGTACCTCTTCACAAAGTTACATGGATTTTAACATATATACATTGAAACTTTTCTTACTCACATTTCATTTTTATATCATATAGAGCACCTCCCAGAACAAAAGGTACTCTATACACACGAATCATTGAACTCCTTGTTATTCTTTTCCGCTAAACTCTAAAATATTTAAACCCTCGGATGCCTCTGGTGCTTCAAAAAATTTAGTAACATGAAT
>NZ_VEED01000046.1 GCF_007678255.1 Bacillus sp. X1(2014)
TTATTCCTATATCAAAGGTTATGAAATCCTGCGAATAAGCGAGTATTCGGGAGAAAATCGTATTAAACTGAGGGAGTGTAAGAAGGTATAGACGATAAAATATAGAATATATACACAATAGAAACTATTCGTAGGGGGTGTTTAGTTTGAATAATCACGATGAAACACCTGAAGAAAAAAGAGAACGATTAAGACAAGGTGAATTAAAAAATAATCCAACTGGTTCATTAAACGATTCATTAAATAGAGGAAGTAATGGGAATTTAACTGATTTAACTGGTGGTATGGGTTGGAAAGGGACAGGAATATTAATTGTTGTATTAATAGTTGGATTTGTTTTATATAAACTGATTTTTTAAAGATTTTTTGAAGTGTTTGCTGCCATCGAATCGAAGGCGACTTTTCTTATTGTGCAACGTGGCAGGTTTGTTCAATAATTTTCCGCAACAATTGGTATTTATTGTATAATTTTAATTAGGATACCTTAGGAGGGAAGTATATGATATTAAATACAATAACACCTATAGCAATATTAGCAGGACTTGTTATTCTTGGATTCCTAATGGTTAAGTTAGTTAAGGTGTTAAAAAATAAGGGAGTACAGGTTAGATTATTCAAATACGAATAGTCTTTTTTTTATCCTTAACATAAAAATTTGTGAAGAATTACACTTAAAGTAACGGGTGCAAGAGTTAAAGATGGGCATAGCTGCGCGAATTTTTTGCTTGTCGTACTAAAGGCGCAGGTTAATGAGGTGAAATTACGCCATTAATATCGCTATCGACTCAAAAAGCTAAAAAAATAAGACTAGGATTGTAAACCAGTCTCAAGTAATAAGTCATATATATCTCTTTCCACAATTTCCTCTAACAACATTTTTAAAAAAGAATCATTTAATTTATGTTCATAAGCCGTTAAATATATATCAATTAGCTCTTCATTAGATAGTGTTTTAAATCGCATTACTATCTCCTTGTTATTCATCCTAGAATAATTTTGTGCATATTTATAGAGAATTTTTGTAAGTCTTTATAAAATCCAAGGTGACTTTTTTATTGAGTTATAAGTAACCGCATTTTACTTTTTATAAAACTAATATCTTTTCATTTATAACCCGTACATAACGTACTAAATATGAATTTATCATAAAAAGCTCTTGGTCATCCTTTAGAACGTTTTTTACAACTCCTGAATCCACCAACTTTTTTTATAGTCTAATGGTTTGCTAACAAAACTTTTTCATTTGTTCCTAACTTAATGGTAGATTCAGTAGGGATCCATAAACCGGTATTTTCATTTCTACCTTGAAGTACATATTTAGGGTTATTTTTCCCCATTCGTGAGGAAGCCAATTTTGAAAGTTCTCCAATTTTGCTGCCGCTTACGCGATTAATAATCAAGCTAAGCTTTGTATCCTTAAACTCGGTCAACATTTCATAATCGGTATTGCTGTCGCCTGCAACAAAGATAGGGCCACATCCTCCTTTATTACTGGCAATTTCATTTATAATGGTTTTTGTTTTTCCTTGACCAGCAGTAATCGGATAATTTTCTTCATAAACAGGCTTGATGTTTCCGGATTCTTTCTTTAATCTCATGCCAAATACGTTTTCTTCCGGAAGGTTATAACCATATTTAGGATTGGATGCGAATACTTCCACTACTTCTTCCATTGAAGCGGATACAACATAAACATCAATTCCATTATTCTGAAACGTGTGCATTAAATTTGAAATTTCAGGTGCCAATCGTAAACCCGTTATATGGGAAATGCTTACTACGCCAGCATCGCCGTGCAACTGTTGCGGACTTGTCAGTTTCTCTTTCGATATGCCTGCACCTAAGTTGAGATCATTAGAATCTTCCGCCAACTGTTTAACTTCTCCAACTGACATGTTTGAAAACAAGTAAAGAACCCATGGATAACTAATGTCAGTACTATACGTATCGCCAATTGCCTCATAAAGGAAATATAGTTTCACCTTAAAATCTTGAAAATAATCTGTGGCGCGAATCTCATCGAGAGATTGATCGCCTATTAATACCTTGTAATGTCGATAAAGATAGTCATAATCCCGTTTTAGATCATTTGTAATCGCTTCTAGCGTTACCAATTCCCCGTTATTGTTTTTATAGGCGTTTGAAAATGGCCCATCTGGAATCTTCGTTTTTATGACTGTGTAAAACTCTTCTGGAGTCAGATTAAATTTCATTTGATCAATTTGATAGAAGAAAAGGGCTTCTTCTGTATCATTCATAATGCTCGTATTATCCCAGTCAAATATGGCGTAGGGTTTCTTTTCTGACTTATACCTAGAGCTTTTGACACCATACTTGTTGATCAAATCTTGAATGGCTTCATATGTATTCGGAGCCCATTTCCCTTGATCCAACATCTGGATAGATGAAAGATTTTCTTTTTTTTCAAACTTTTTATCTTGATCCGCAACCTTTGATTTTTCAGATGTTGCTGAAAACCCTGTTGTCAGAAGCAAGCTGCTGATGACGATACTTCCCACGATGCCTTTCAGTTTTTTTCTTTGCATGAACATTTCCTGTTTCCTCCTTTTAAAGCAAAAAAAGCGCCTTTAACAACAGTCTATTTGACTGCTGCTAAGGCGCCTTTGCCCGGTAATTATTTTATACCTCTAATATACCATAAGTGTGCGAAATTTCAAATATTTAAACTAGTCAGTTTTTTAACTATTCACCATTATTCATAAAATGAATCCCCACAACAGCCAAAAATATTTACACCTCGTTCCTGTGGGTTTATACAAAATGGAGTTTGGGAAAAAGATGTATTCGAGTTTAAAAAGTAATATATTAATTTGATATTTCCTACTCAACTAACGGATGCAGGAGTTCAATAAGGTGTTGCTGCCGCAGCATCTTTTTTGCTTATTGAGCTACTGGCAGTTAATTCAATAAAAAGACAAATTTAAGCAGATTATAAATGGTATAGAATTCGTAGTCCATTTCTTATTTTTTACTAGCCTGGGTAAAAAGGAGTAACTTTATGTCATTTAAAAAATATATGTTTGCTGCATTTATTGCTGCAATTCTTTCTATTGTTATTCGTTCCATACTTCGTGCCAATGGCATCCATATTTTTCTTAACCAAAACTCAACTGGTCAAATATTGTTATATTTGGTCATTTTGCATTGTGTTATTTATTCTTTAAAGGACGGTCTGATAATTAAGAATTATATAAATGAATTTTCAAGAGATTGTGAAGCATTGTACTTAAACTATCTGGTGCTAGAATTAAACAAGGTGTTGCTGTGGCAACATCTTTTTGCTTGTTGAGCTAACTGGCACTTTAGTTGAACAATCGTCATTAGCATTTTTTTAACAATCGGTCGATACTTCACTTTAAAGAGTTAAGAGAATTGAAGCTTTAATTATTTCCGAAAGGAATCCCACTACCGATAATGACGAATTGTGTTATCTTAACATGAAAAATCCGGAATTATATAACTAAAATCTAATGACCAGAAACAAGTAACTGAAAATATTTCTGTGATTAAAGAATGTTTGTTCAATAATCGGGCGTTTTTCTTTAGTAAAAAGGCGTCTTTTTTATATGCACTTCACGAAAGATTGTGAAGATTTTTACTTAAACTATAGGATGCAAGAGTTGAAAATCAGGGCTGTCATTATGGCAGCCTTTTCTTATTCGACTAACGTGGCTGGTTAGCTCAAAAAGGTATGTTTTAATAAATAATTGCTCTATAATCAGGTTAATAGATAAAGAAAATAAAAGAATGGCAATCCTTAATGAAGGGGATGAGGACATTCTTATTGTTTTAGACTTTGATGAAAATAACAACCTCGTAATGCACCCAAGATGGAATATTAATATCACTATTCTAGGCGATAAGCGATTAAAATTTACCACTAATTCGTAGCTAAAACAATAGACTTTCCCTTTTTCTTGTTCAACAAACGGAGCAGTTTAGTATATTTTAAGGACTAAACGAATTATCAATAATAAAATTAGACTTGTACTTTTTGTTTTTAATTTTTAGTTCAACCAAAATATTAGGGGTAACTAAATTTCTTCCATCAAAGAAATTTCGTAAGCACATTCCACTTACAAATGAATTACTTATAAAATGACTAAGTTTAAAGGGGTGATAGGTAATTGGAGCGAATGAAAATAAAAAGAATTGCAGTCGATTCCATCCTTTATACAGAAGTTGACGATTGTGATACAGACGATAATACAGATGATTGGGATGTTCAATTTGAAGGAGGTGAAAGTTAAATATCAATTGCTAATGCCTTTAAATTTGAAACCCGGAAATAATCCACATTTATGTCATTTGAGATTAAAATGAATTTAGGTGGAATGTGTATTGCTAATTTTTCATAATAGTTGAATTATAATATTTCTCTAACCAATAAGAATGCTTAATACCGTCAAATAATTATTTCATTAGTGTGGACCAGTGTACTTAAACTAACCGGTGCTTGAGTAACAAAGAGTCGAATCTGCGACTCTTTGTTACTTGTTCCACTAACGACGCAGGTTACTTCAAGAAGGATTTCTAAAAAAAGTATAGAAACAATAAAAATAGGGAGTGGTTTTATGAATTATGAGTATAAAGAGAAAGTAAAGAAAAATGGTAATCAATTTGTTTCGATTAGGGATAAAGGTGAGAATTCCTTATTGGAAGTAGAAAGAAAAGGGAATCAGTTAGAAATAGTTACATATTGGCGTAATGAGAAAACAACCAATTTCACCGTTCCAGTGGTCATGTTTGAGAAAATTTATGAAGGTATGATCCAAGATTAATAAAAAGTGTTTTTACATAAAAGGGTAGCATTACTGGAACAACGGTAATGCTTTTTCTTATTGAGGTAACGGGGAAGGTTTGTTAAAGAAGGAATACAAATGAAATTGGTAGAATAAGTGAATTGAAGAGTATCTATGGGAACTAACGAAGTAAAAAGTTTAAACTAAAATAAGCGCGGGGGGTTAAAAAATATGAAACAATTGGGGACGCTATACTTTTTCTGTGGAAAAATGGGAGCTGGAAAATCGACTAAATCAAAACAATTGGCGATAGATAAACATGCGATACTGTTGTCTGAGGATGAATGGCTTTCATCTCTTTATCCCAATCAGATTGCATCATTTGAGGACTATCTAAAATTCTCAGCGCAGCTTAAGCCGTTGGTGAAAAAGCATGTCCAAAACATATTAAGTGTCGGTACAGATGTAGTGATGGATTTTCCAGCTAATAC
>NZ_VEED01000047.1 GCF_007678255.1 Bacillus sp. X1(2014)
AATATTTAGGTTAAACTGTAATTGGGTCATAATTAATTCCTCCACATTGTTTTCGTCGCTGATAACATTGTTGACAATAGGAATTAATTTGACTCATTTTCTTTTTACACAATTATACGGACTCAACCCCGAAACGAGCTCCATTCTGCATTTAACCGGAAAATCTCCGTTTATTTTACTTTTGCCGGTTACTTTGGTTAAGGCTCAAGACATCTTATTTAAAAAGGAGTGAGCTCCAAGAGAATCTTATTTTAATGCATTACGTTGATGTTTTATTTAAATAAGGTTTTGTATTCCTAATAAAAAAACTCGCCAATTAAAAATTTGGCGAGTCTTTCTCTTTTTATATACCAATAACGAGTGCAATACAACTATCATTTCGGCACGTATTTTTAAGAAAGCACTTCAAAAGGGAACCCTTCTCAGATTATGTGCAGCTGTTTTCGTTTATAATAATTTTTCCCCGAATAATGAGCCCATTAGCTCAACAGCTACTTTAGCTGTTTTATTTTTTTCATCTAAAATAGGATTTACTTCAACGAATTCTGCGGAGGTAATTATTTTTGCCTCTTCTAACATCTCCATGGCAAGATGACTTTCACGGTAACTAATCCCACCAATAACTGGTGTGCCTACTCCTGGAGCATCATTTGGATCTAAACCATCTAAATCAAGTGATAGATGAACACCATCTGTCTTATCCTTAAGGTAGGCGATCGTTTCCTCCATTACTGCAGCCATCCCCATCCTGTCGATTTCATGCATAGTATAAACTTTGATACCTATTTCTTTAATTAACTCTTTTTCTCCATCATCCAGCGCTCTTGCACCAATAATAACTACATTCTCGGGTTTTACTTTTGGTCCATAGCCTCCTATCTCGGTTAACATGCTGTGCCCTAACCCGAGACTGACTGCAAGAGGCATTCCGTGGATATTTCCTGATGGACTTGTTTCAGCAGTATTTAAATCGCCATGGGCATCGTACCAGATTACTCCAAGATTTTTATAATGTTTAGATACACCTGCCAAAGTACCAATTGCGATACTATGATCCCCGCCAAGAACGAGTGGGAATGCACCAGACTCTACAGCTGCATCTACCTTTTCAGCAAGTAAGGCACTTTTTTCGGCAACTAAATCTAAATTTCGTAAATTGGATTCTTTATCGACTACAACTTCTGGTCTTCCAATTGGAATATCCCCTAAATCATGTATTTCATCAAATAGCGGCTTTAGGCGTTCAACAACCCCAGCATAACGAATCGCACTTGGCCCCATATCCACCCCGCGTCTCATTTGTCCTAAATCCATCGGCATACCAATAATCGAAAGCTTGTTCATATAAATTCCTCCTACCCCAATATGATTCTATTTTAACCGCTTTCATACCGATGACTCAACTCGACAAAATTATGTATGAATATACGTAAAAAAAGACAAAAAAAAACTTTGGAAAATCATCCAAAGTTTTTTACTCTTTTTAATATGAGCCATGAAGGACTCGAACCTTCGACCCTCTGATTAAAAGTCAGATGCTCTACCAACTGAGCTAATGGCTCTCTGGCTGGGCTAGCTGGATTTGAACCAACGCATGTCGCAGTCAAAGTGCGATGCCTTACCGCTTGGCTATAGCCCAATAATGATGTGATAATAAGTAGTATGTCCATCTTTTTTAAAAATATAATGGTGGAGGGGGACGGATTCGAACCGCCGAACCCGGAGGGAGCGGATTTACAGTCCGCCGCGTTTAGCCACTTCGCTACCCCTCCATATTAAAGTTAAAAAAGAAAGTGCCGGCGAGAGGACTTGAACCCCCAACCTACTGATTACAAGTCAGTTGCTCTACCAATTGAGCTACCCCGGCATATGGTTTACATAATAAAATTATGGTGGAGGATGACGGGATCGAACCGCCGACCCTCTGCTTGTAAGGCAGATGCTCTCCCAGCTGAGCTAATCCTCCGAATATAAATGGTGACCCCTACGGGACTCGAACCCGTGTTACCTCCGTGAAAGGGAGGTGTCTTAACCGCTTGACCAAGGGGCCGTACTATTATTAAAATAGGTAAGCTTCCAAGCGGGCTCGAACCGCTGACCTCTTCCTTACCATGGAAGTGCTCTACCTACTGAGCTATGGAAGCACAGCTAAACTTAGTTTACATAAAAATGGCTCCGCAGGTAGGACTCGAACCTACGACCGATCGGTTAACAGCCGATAGCTCTACCACTGAGCTACTGC
>NZ_VEED01000048.1 GCF_007678255.1 Bacillus sp. X1(2014)
AGGTAAAAACTACCTCAAAATTGAAAAGGGGGTATCGCCGCGGTAGTCCCAATCTTCAACTCTTGCACCCGTTAGTTAAACAAACACCTTCACTTTTGTTGCACATTATCGTTGTTTACAATCCCGCTCGTCTGTCATATTTTAACATTTTTCTCATAATCATAGTAATCCTTCATAAACCCTTCAACATGTTTTTGTTTCAAATTGATGCGTCAATCTGACGCCTTTTTTTGTTGTAAAGCATCCATTAGACTTTTGTTTTCTATTCACTTACTTTTGCATTCTTCTGGCGTACAACTTCATTTTATTCCTCTGCGTAAATCATCCTCGTTTGGGCAAAATAGGTTTTGGTACTGCGATGACAATGCATTAGCAGTTCCCTATAACAAACCAAGGAGTGAGATTGATGACTGATAACAAAGAAACTAATCGTACTGATAACAACGCTAGTAAGGCTGTAGGAACCGGAGTCGGTGCTGTTGCGGGTGCTGTCGTGGGTTCAGTTGTGGGTCCAGTTGGCACAGCTGCGGGTGCATTTGCTGGAGGTGCAGTGGGCAACAATGCTGGCGAAGGTGCTAATGTTGCCAACAATAACGCCACAAACCGAGCAGAGTAGATTTTCAATAATCAAACGAAAGAAGGACTTTTAAATGACAGTTGGAACACAGGTAAAACAAGCTTTAGCAGGTTTAAAAAGTGCTCAGGTAAGCTTTGAATCTTTTGCGTTAGCTACCGATAATCAAAATGCAAAACAGCTTTATCAACAAGCCGCACAACAAACACAATCCGTGCTTGATAGCCTTGAACCTCGTCTTCAAGAAATTCTAGGTGAAGAACCTCAGTATAATCAGTAAGGAATTATTACCGTTATTCTTAAAAATGAGAAACTATCCCAGATACATTTTCTGGCGGTCGGAATATGATGTTATATAAAAAATTCTTGTCCATTTTCCAAAGCCATCCTTTCTAGGATGGTTTTGTTTTTTAGAACACCATTTAATCTATTTCATAAGTTCTTATCTAAAATACATTAGAAAAAATCAATTTTATTGCACAATATTTAGTCTTTTACGAAACATAAAATATTTTTTTAAATTCCATGTTTGTCCATCTCCATTTCGTTATTTTTCCATAATATAAAGTACTCCTTAAAATGTTAAATATTTACAACACAACACTTACTGCCCAAGAAGCGTCACTTAGACGCTTTTTTTCTTTTTCTTTCAGAATTTGAGTCAAAGGCGACATAAAAGTGAAATTGAATTTCATCTCTTTCTTAAACTAACCTGCTTCTTTAGCTTAATAAGAACCCCGTTTCAATTTCGTGAAACAGGTCAATAATTCCTGAAAAAAAGAATTTTTTGGGGAGAGATGAACTTGTTACTATCTCAAGCATGGGAAAGGTATGAATCTGATAAACGTATTGAAGGCTTTTCACCGCAAACATTAAAAGCATATAAACTACAGTCCGGCTTACTTATACGCTTTTTTACTGATGTTCA
>NZ_VEED01000004.1 GCF_007678255.1 Bacillus sp. X1(2014)
TGGTGTCTATACTCATATCTTACTTAGGAGTCCTATTTTTTTCAAAGTCGAAAAATAACGATCTACAGGAATGCTAACCTGCTCCTTTAGTTTAAGTTCAAATATTCACAATCTTGATTATTTACAAAGCAGCGAACCTCTTACCGTCAATTCCCTACTTAATATAAACCTCATGTAAATTCTCTCTTTTTTTCATAGAAGCGTTTCTGTTACGTTTTTAAGCAATGGGGATACTTAAACCATTAGGAAAAGTTTTTAGGTAAGTAGAATTAGAAAATAGAAGGGAAATAGGGGTAAAGAATTGACGGTAATCGAACATGTAAATTAATAATAAACTTTTGGGATTTTATATTTAATCCTCTTTTCCAAGGTTGTATATTTTTATTGTGAAGGGAGGTGGAATAGGTGGAAAAGGAAAAAGTACAACCGCATTGCATGGTCTGCTATGAACCGTTTAAAAGAACAGATAAAATTTATACTGACACCATGTTTACACAAATTCAACATGCGAAATGTTTTATTTACAGCCCTGAATTTATTAAGGATAAAGGAACTTATGAAGAAATAGTTAAAAAATATCTTCAATATAAAAAGTCATTTATAGTATCGGATAAACCAATTAAAGATTTATTAGTTGTATCCTTAATAAGAAAAGAAAAATAACGGTACAAATTATGATTTCGTTAAAGAAGTGTCAGTTTTCCGAATTACAAACATGATGATATGGTGGATAGTATGTCTCAAGCCTTGTTTCTCTTCGAAAAGACAGGACAAGTATTTTTATTGGTCGCGCATAAACTAGATTTATACTTCAATCCCTTATGGATCAAGGGTTCTCCTAATTTCCGCGAATGTAACCTTATAACTAGATTGTTTCATTCATAATAGAAAATAATTTAAATGTGCAAACTATTATAAAGGAGGTGAAAACATGCCAGAAATGAAAAATATAACAGGTTTAAAAACAGCAGCTCAACCGACTAAAGGCGGGGAAGGTATTCCATCTTTTGCAGGCTCCATTTCAGACGGTGGTGAATCACCGGGAGCAACCGCTAATGTTTCAACAAACTCAAATGCCCCCAATGACCCGGTTATTGCTCCACCAGAACATTAAGTCAAAACAGATGAAGCGATTGAATGATGTCCTCTAAGACTTAAAAAACGCCATTATTTGGCGTTTTAGTATAAATATTTACGATTAGCGTTTGAAATTTACCCAAATGATGTAGATATAACTCGGCAATACATTTAATCTCATCCCGAAAATTCATTCGCTTCTCTTTCCAATTCATCTCATAATCAAGACGTATTGCATCTCTTTCCTGCATATTTTGTTTATTTACAATTTCTTCAATAAAAGCCTTATTTTCTTTATATGGTAAGTCTAAATCTATATCTTTTAAAATCAGCGAACTCACCCTCTTTTTTTAAATGCCCCTCACTAAATTTTATCCTAATTAGATTTTTGTGCCCATTATATTTACAGGTCTTCTTGAACAAACCTGCCCCGTTAGCCATCCATGAAGCGCAAAATCATCGCTTCACCACAGAGAATGAAAATAGATCAGGCAGTCTATACTGGTTTAATGCTGGCGAAGAAGGTCTTTGAACTATGGTGCCTTTGAGCCCATCCGTTAGTCTGACTCCAATGACCACGGTGTACCACCGACTGTCGCGCCCATTTAGGGTAGCACTTATGGGAGATTAATCCTTTTTCTGGTTGTTGCGCCAGCCTTTCTGATTTAATTTTAAGTAGAAAGGTATTACTATTTCGTTTTACCAGCTTACCTCATACTCTTTCCTTCAAAAGGCTCAGCCTTTTTTTAAAAACTGGTTTTTCTGGGTCTGTTTTTTCATGCCCTTTTTCCGTTTTTATTTTCATGGGAGTTGAACAAGATAAAGAGTACGAAAATTCAATTAAAATAAGGATTTAATTACTCTCTATATCCGTATCCAATCAATTGATGTGATTTTATATCTGCAATAACTCCCATCCCTCCTAATGTCGGATTATCATTTGAAGGATAGTCCACAATGAAAACTTCTTTTCCAATAAATTAGAATCATATATGGTTCCCATTTCTTTTTGTAGAGTTACTTTCCTAAAACTAGCATCTTTCCAAGCCCCTTGAATATGCTTTTTATCTTTTTCTGTGAGTTGATTCCAAACAGTCTCTCTGACATCTAATGTTTTAGTTTCAATACTTTGTACTTCCTTCGAATTTTGGTTGTGCTGTTTTTCTTTTGGTTTCTCGTCCGCCGCTAACTGTTGGCAACCATTTAGTAAAAGAGATATAAGAAAGAAAGGTAGAACAAATAAAGTATACTTTTTCACAACGTTTTCACCTCTAGATATTCTTTTTATCCCAATCTATTATCTTAGGTATGTATTCTCCGTTGTTAAACCAATTCCTTCTTCAACTAATCTGCTCCATTAGCTGAATAAGAAAAAGCCACCAAGAATTTTTGGCAGCTGAATCGTCAACTCTTGACCCGTAAGCTTAAAAAGAAACTTAGAATAAATAGGAGGTAAAAACGTTCTTTAGTTAATAAAAGTATGATATAACAAAAATAAATTAAGACTTATAATAAGTACGGCAATTATCCACGCACAGATTGAAGTTACTAAATGGTTTACAAGTTTCCCCATTAGTTTTTTGTTACTTGTAAACATTATTAAAGGTATTAAAGCAAAAGCAATTCCAAAAGAGAGAACGACTTGACTTATAACAAGAGCTTTAGAAGGATTAATTCCCATTAGAATTACTCCTAACGGCGGTATCATTGTTATAAATCGTCTCAAATAAATAGGTATGCGTCGTTTAATAAAGCCTTGCATAATGATGTCACCCGACATAGTACCAACTGAAGAACTTGATAATCCTGCGGATAACAATCCAATTCCAAAACATATTGCCACAAAGGGTCCAAGTATTTTTCCAAATTCATTAAAAGCAACTTCTAAATCACTTACATTAAGTCCGTTTTTATTAAATAATGCCGCTGAGACGATTAACATACTCGCGTTTATCCCACCTGCAATAATCATCGCAATAATGACATCTACAAACTCATATTTAAAAATCTTTTTCCGTTCTTCTTCAGTTTCTCCGACAATTCTATTTTGTGTTAAGGCAGAATGCAGATAAATGGCATGTGGCATCACTGTTGCTCCCAGCATCCCAGCCCCTAATAAAACGCTATCAACATCCTGAAATTTGAGCGTGAAAAGACCAGAGAGAATTGCCGTTGCATCTGGTGCTGCATAGAAAACTTGAACCCCAAAAACAATTACAACAATAAAAATCATAGCTGTAATAACAGCTTCTAACGGACGCATTCCTCGCCTTTGAATCTCCAAAATGACGAATGAACCAATGGCTGCAATAATAGCAGCGAAAACAAGTGGGATATCAAAGAGCAAATAGATTCCAAGCGATGCACCAATAAATTCTGCCAGATCTGTTGCCATAACGACAAGTTCAGCTTGTATCCATAAAAGTATGGAAGTCTTCTTTGAAAATTTTTCTCGGCAAACTTCAGGGAGGTTTTTACCTGTTGCAATCCCTAACTTGGCAGACATCGTTTGAATCAAAACAGCCATTAAATTAGAAACTAAAATGACCCATAATAATGTGTATCCATACTTAGAGCCTGCCGAAATGTTTGTTGCATAATTACCTGGATCGATATATGCCACAGCAGCAATAAACGCAGGACCTAAAAAAGGCAGCAATCTTTTAATTCCATTAGAATCTCCTTTTATAGGAGAATTAGAAGTTCTATTCAAAGAGTTAGACAATTTTTGGGTCCAACCTCCTTCTTTTATCCGAACTTATAGTTTATTTTCGGTAAACTTTTTTTCGCTAATGCTTTTTAGGGGTCTCAGGTTGCAAACCCGGCATAATGAAGTTATTGGGCTTTCTAGTTGATTAGATACCAACAATAATAAATACAGTATTTAAAGATATCGGAGTAGTATTTTTTACAAATTTTTTTCGTTATCGGCACCACTATTTTAGTTTGCTTTCTTTTTAACAGGCTATGCTATTTGAGATTCTTCTTTAACAAACCTGCCCTGTTGGTCAAACAAGAAAAATGACCGCCGCAGCGATCATTTCTATAACTCTTGCTACCCGTTAGCTTAAGTACATTTCTTCACAATTTTGCGTAGAGTAACGTTCAACTATATTTATTTTAGAATTATTTTTTACTTTTTTCTCCTTATGATGCTGTTCACTAAATTTTGTGTTGCATCCTGTCCAGTTTCTGATGCATTTTCAATGGCAGTCTGTACATAACGTGTTGCTGCATGGTTTAAATTGTTAAACACTTGCATCTTGTTTTCAAATACATTATCTGGATGTTGGTCATGTTTTGCCATTATTATTACCTCCTATTTATCATTCGAAGTATATAGTGTGGATTATGTCAATGAAATATACCAGTTTTAGCTTTTTAAGTTGTAGAAGAAGTTCTCCTTCTTCAACCTGCCACTATAACACACTAAGAAAAAGCACAATTCTTCACAATCTTTTTACACCTCAATAAACTCAATCCCTTAAATGTGTTGTCCATACAAAAAAAACGCCTTCTTATTAAAGAAAAGCGCCCTTTAATGGAATATCACTGAATAACCTAATTCAAGAAAATCACCATATTCGATCAACAAGTATTCTCCGCATATGACCAGTCTCTTGCATGTTTCAAAGTAATATCGATAAACATTGATAAAGCTGGAGAAATCCACTTATTTTTGTGATAAGCTACTTGGGAGAAAATTTGTGTAAAGCCACCGGCACAGGGAATTATTTTTAACTTCCCTTCCTTGATTTCATCATTTACTGTCATTAAAGGTAAACAAGCAATACCAAGCCCACTCATTATACAACGTTTCATCGCTTCTATACTCCAAAGCTCCATCGTGTGGGAAGGTACGATTCCCCGTTCTCCAAGGTATTCTTCAAACATCTTTCGATAACTGCATTCTTTCTCGTTTACAATCAAACACTCTCTTATCTTTTGATTTCCGCAGCTTTTATCTAAACTATTCAGCGAACAACAATCAGCGCTTCCAACAAGGACCATAGGTTCGTCCAATAACGAATGGACGATTAAATCTGAATCCTGCAACTCTGGCATCATGACAAATGCAATATCTGCACTACCATTAAGGATTGCTCTCTTGTTATCTCCGCAGGTGGCATTACTTAAACTGATGCTTACATGTGGAAACTTCTTTCTATATTCCCTTAATATTGGTTCCAGGCGGTATACCGTTAGAGATTCCGGAGCCGCAATCTTTAACTCCCCTCTTACATCCTCTCCATCATTGTTAATGCTTTCGATCTTTCCATAGGTATCTAAAATCTCTTGAGTATAGGGCAACAACTTCTTGCCAATATCAGTCAATCTAACCTTTCGACCCATTCGATCAAACAGAGGTGCGCCTATATGTTCTTCAATAGCTTGAATATGAGAAGTCACCGTGGATTGGGTGTAACCTAATTGTTCTGCTGCTTGTGTGAAGCTACCCGTTTCAATGATCATTTTAAACGTAACAAAATGACGTATTTCCATCATTTCACCAACTTTCATTTTACTCTTGCTTTTATAGTATCAAAAAATTCGATGGATAAAATCAGATATTTCAATTTTACTGATAATAAATCAAGAGTTAATATTAAGGACTATAGAAAGCAGGATATTATATGAAGACAACAGAGGTGGTTGAGTTTTGAAACGTATACACTATAGCTGGTTTATTCTTTCCATAACATTTTTCTCGATTATTGTGGCTGGAATTGTAAGGTCATCTTCAGGGGTCTTCATAGAACCTTTCGAAAAAGAATTTGGCTGGGACCGTTCAATAATTTCACTAGCTTTTGCTGTGGGTTTATTTTTATATGGTATATCAGGTCCTTTTATGGCTGCGCTGATTGAAGTACTTGGTTTAAAGAAGATGATGCTTTTGTCTATGGTAACATTGTTAATAGGAACTTTGCTTACCCTAATGATGCAGCATTCGTGGCAACTCATCATCATCTGGGGCATTATTATAGGGATCGGTTCAGGGTTATTCCTAACCGTGCTAAGTCCCTATGTAGTGACCCGATGGTTTGAAAAAAGAAGGGGGCTTGTGTTAGGAATATTAACAGCAAGCACAGCAACTGGTCAGTTAATTCTGCTTCCCATCTTAGCTAATATTATAGAAAGATATTCGTGGCGCTGGGCGATTGCTTTAATTATGATACTTAGTGGGATCATGCTAGTATTCATTTTATTTTTTATGAAAAACTCTCCAAAAGAAATTGGTATTCTTCCTTATGGTCTTAAAAAAGAAATAGAAGATAATAATAAAGTACAGAAGAAAAATCCTATTATTATTGCATTCAACGGTTTATTTGAGGCAGTAAAAGTGAAAGAATTTTGGTTGCTAGCAGGTAGTTTCTTTATCTGTGGTCTTTCAACAAGTGGTTTAATCGGTACTCACTTTGTCTCTTTTTGTACCGGCTACGGCATACCTTTGGTTACAGCTGCTTCGCTACTTTCATTAATGGGGGTTTTTGATCTGCTAGGTACAACCATATCTGGTTGGTTGTCAGATCGCTATGATAATAGATGGTTATTATTTTGGTACTACGTCTTACGAGGTGCATCACTTGTTTTACTCCCGATTGCGTTATCTAAAGGCTCCTTTATGTTACTTTTTATTTTTTCTGTTTTTTACGGATTGGATTGGATTGCAACAGTGCCACCAACTGTTGGCATATCAAGGCAAGTCTTCGGAATTGAAAAAAGTGGAATAGTATATGGATGGATTTCTGCTTCGCATCAGGCTGGTGCCGCAGTAGCAGCATATGGAGGGGGTCTAATATATAAATTTTTCAACTCTTACACTTGGACATTCTTCTTGGCAGGAGTTTTCTGTATATTAGCAAGCTTATTTGTCATAATTATTAAAAAACAACATTCAAGTCAATTACCTCAAGAAGGAATAATGGAGCAATGTGTAGAAAGCTAAAACTGATATATTTACTTTACTCTCACTGCACAGGATAAATTATTTTTCTGACAAAGTTTTTATAGATTCTGAAAAGCATCCTGTATTCAATAGAATCTATAATTCATAATTCAATTTATAAAAGGTGCTTTTCTGAAGTAACCAAAGCCTAATTTCTATGTGCTTTAAGCGAAAAATTAGGCTTTGTTATAGTTATTTTGGACCTAATACAAATCCTGAAGCCGTAGAAAAAATTCGTGCAGACTCTACCTTCAAACTAGTAAAAGGACTCGCAGGCCCAAATCAGCTTTCATTTCAGTCGACGAATTACCCCGATCGTTACATCCTTCACTCCAATAATAAGCTTTATGCAAGACCTGTAGTTCAATACCCAGCTCATCAATTTGCAACTTTTAGGGTTGCTGCCCCATTGAATCAGTAATAGATAAAAGCATGCATATAAAGAACGGAGCTTTAGTCAAGTTGATACTACACAACTTACAATAATAAACAAAGCCTTCACAAAGTGAGGGCTCTATGCATGAATCCCATGTTAAATGAAATGGTTTGTGTTTTTCATTCTGACATTTTAAAGTTAAGTATGGTTGATATTCTGTCAAAAGGGTTAAACCTTGTTCTAAAAACCTATTTTCGTAGAAACTTTGAAGATGCGCTTACATTGATAGTGACCATTTTGAAGTACATTTCTTGTAAAAGCCCCAAAAGAGATGGGTTTATCCTCTCTCCCACATATATCACATTTCACTTTTACAATTTTTTTACTATTTTCAGCGAGATCCTCGGCATTTACCAAAAATTCATCGCCGGTTGCGGTAAATTTATATACTTTTTTTCTGGTAATACCTCTTATGTTTTGAATTCCATTTTATTTTTATTTACTGTTGTGGTACTAAACCCATAGTCGAGCAATCCATAAGGGATTACACTTTTCACCTCTCTGAACGAAATGCCATCTATACTATCATATTTAGTAACTTGCCTTTCATCAAGAAATATATTGTCTTAATTCTTTTACACACCCCTTATTTTACTAACCTGCCCAGTTACTTCAATAAGAAAAAGCGATCCTTCGTAATTGAAGCATCGCACCCCAGTGCATTTAGTAAAGACCGTGATTAATCCATACCAGTTGGTTTTTCGACAAGCACACTAGCCTCATTATGTTTCGACAAGTTCGGTTTGGTTCCAATTACGACAGTAGCATCCAATTCATCGTTGTGTACCAATTGAGGTATCAACCCGAATTGGGCAAAGATGTCTAAGGACTGAGACGCCTGCATTTGACTTGTTTCTACTAATAAATGCCCTCCTGGAGCTAGCCAGAGAGATGCTTCTTCTGCCACTCTTCGTTGAATATCGAGACCGTCATTGCCTCCGTCCAGCGCCACTTTCGGTTCATGTAAACGTGCTTCCTGTGGAAGTAGATTCATTGCTCCTGTAGGCACGTAGGGTGCGTTTGCTACAACGATGTTTACTTTCCCGCGTAGTTTGGCAGGTAGAGCCTGATAGAGGTCTCCTTCAAATACGTGACCACCAAGGTTTGTAACATTTCGGAGAGCACAGCGCACAGCGATTGGATCAATGTCGACTGCATATAACTGAATCCACTCTAGACCTTTTGCTATCGCAACACCAACTGCTCCGGTACCGCAGCAAAGGTCAACGACTATGGCTCCAGTTACTGATAAGGCAACCGCATTTCGGACGAGGTACTCTGTACGGATACGGGGAACGAAGACTCCTGGGTCTACAATTATCCTGATGCCGCAAAACTTCGCCCATCCAAGGACATGTTCAAGTGGGGTACCTGTCATTCGAAGATTGACCATACTTAAGAGCTCATCCAATGTCATTGACTCAGAAAAAAGAAGTTCAGCCTCTTCTTCTGCAAAAACACATCCGGCGGACCTAAGACGTTCGATTATATTTTTTTTAATTTGGTCTTCAGTATAAAAATTAATTTGCTTTTCTATATATACCACCTAATTTTTATAAAAGTATTATAGATAGTTCGTTAAAAATTGGAAAAATCCTTCTTCATCTAACCTGCCCCATCAGCACAACAAGCAAAAAAAGACCGCAGCAGCAGTCTTAGGTGAGATTATTAATGAATATTTTAAAATAAGTCTTCTTTATCGATTTTCATGTCTTTATGATAATACTGCATATCACGCTCATTAATTTCCCGCATTACCCTGCAAGGGCTTCCTACTGCTATTACATTGGCTGGAATATCCTTGGTAACTACACTACCAGCACCAATTACTGTATTTTCCCCAATTCGAACTCCAGGTAAGATAATCGCACCTGCTCCAATCCAAACATTATCCTCAATTACGATTTGCAGGTTATACTGTGCCGATTTTCTCCGTAATTCTGGATGAATCGGATGGGTTCCTGCATCAATCGTCACATTAGGACCAATTAATACATTATTGCCTATATAAATATCGGTGTCATCTACCAATGTAAGGTTGAAATTGGCGTAGACGTCATTTCCTAGATGTGTATGTCGTCCCCAATTTGCATGAAGTGGTGGTTCAATATATACGTTGGCACCTACTTCGGCAAACAGTTTATGTAAAATTTCCTTTCTCATTTCTACTTGAGAAGGTCTAGTATGGTTAAAATCATATAATACCTCTAGACATTGCATCTGTTCTTTCATTAAAGCTTCATCATTACAAAAATATAATTTTCCATTTTTCATTTTTTCCCTGATCAAGGTTTGTTTACCTAAGTTTTTACTGATATCTTTTTATACTATCATAGATTTTCATATCAAATAGTCAAATTTCCCCCCTTTATTTCAATAGGAAAAGCCGCCAAATGGCAGCTTGGTCTTCAAAGGTTCCTTTCTTTAGTTAAAGAGGACTTTCAACCAATAAATTGCCTTAATAGTTGGTTAAACTTGTCACGTTCTTCCCAGAAAGGACCATGACCACTGTAATGAAACGGAACAAGCTGTGAATTTTTTATTGTTTGATTTAGTTCATGAGCCTGTGCAAATGGAATAACTTTGTCGTGAACACCATGAACTATTAAGGTAGGGACAAGTATGTTTGGTAAATCTCCATAAAGCTTCTCTTCTCTTAATGTAACGATGATCGCTGCCGTTGACCAACCGGCTGCTTGTAAGCCCAATTGAAAAAACCACTCAGAGAATGAGCTTGTTATATATTGAAAGAAAAAGTTGTCTACCACTTCTCTCATCATTTTAGGACGATCACTTAATGCTTGAGTAAGAAATTTAGTCGCAGTTTCTGTAGTAAAGCCTATAGGAGCCGCAGCGTCTACTAGGACAAGGTTGGATACTCCGTAACCATTATGTCGGGACATATATCGAATCGCGATTGCTCCACCTGTAGAGTGACCTACAAGAGTGAAATTGTCTAATTGAAGTACATCAACTACTGTACGTATATCATCCGCCAATCGGTCAAAATTGTATCCACTTATTGGCTTATCCGACTTTCCAAATCCTCTCCAGTCAATTCCAATACAGCGGTACCCCATAAAGGGAAGAACATCAAATTGATATTCAAACTGTTTATGGCCTAGCGGCCATCCATGTAAAAACACGACCGTTTTACTGCCCTCGGAATTTATATCTTCTACAAATAATTTTACGCCCGATTCTACACTAACATAATATCCCACTCCGATTCCCCCTAAAAAGCTTTGCCAATAAGATATTCCTTAAGGCAAACATAGGTGAATACCTATTACTTATTCGCATGCAATGTCGTAGGTGATAAAGGACGGTGCTTATTGAACTCCCTGCATAAGTTAGCTCAACAATAAAAAGACCGCCGCAGCGATCTCATTTTTAAACTCTTGCACCCACTCTTAGGTCAATTTTCTACTATTATCTCTAGTAATGAAAACGTAATAGAGCCCTGTCAATGTTTGTGTTAGTAAGAATATTGGAAAAGAGTACGACAATTGATAGTTATTTTGATAAGTTAGGATATGAAGAAGTGTAAATATCCATTGAACGGTAATACCTATAAAAGCCCAAGCGGTAATATAAAATATAAATGTTATTTTATTAATCCGTAACCTATGATAAAAATACATAAAAAAATAACCAAAGGGTGCAAATAATGAATAATAGAATAGATCAAATAGTTCATAGTGATTACTATCATTTTCCTTGTAGAAATCTAGAAGACCTCCACCTATCGTAAAATCAAACAACATACCAGTTGATAAACCTGCAAGTATACTTATAAAAGTTACGTCCCTACCTAGTTTTTTTGGTATAAACATCATTATTGAGTAACCGATCACATTCATTATAATTAGTGAAATCTCATTTAGGTTAAAATTCCCGATCCAAATCATTTAATTTTTAGCTCCTTTTAAAACAAATGAGTTGTAACAGTTTAGAATAAAATATCCTAACAAATGTAATAAGACATAGTATAGATAGTCATAGATCAAATTCCATTGATGGAAATAGACAACATTAAATTTTAGTAAAACAATTTTAATTAGAACTAAAACAAAGGAAGAAATAAGAATCGCTGTAATTTTCTTTAACACTGTCGAGTCTCTAGAAATACTACTCATACCAAGTACAATAAACACTGGGGTAATAAAGGTACGATGAATAATATATGCTGTATAATTTAATGGAACATTAGAATATGTAATATATTTTAGTTCATTATTTGTGATCCAACTCCGGTTAATATCAATAATAAATATAAAAAATATGATGGCGGAAATCTCCATTTTTGAAAATGGTTTCTTCATTGCATATAATATCGTAATACCTAACCACGCTAAATAAACAATGATTGATAATGCCATCCTTAGTCCACCTCTATTTTTATCATCAATTATATTTAGACTTTGAATAAATAAAAGGATTTATACATTATAGGCAATAAGATGTAACACTATATAACATCTTCGGCAAGAAAACCAAGATGATACTACTTTTGTTTTATAATTTCTTATTCAACTTATTGCACTTTAGCTGAACAAGAAAAAAAGCCGCAGTTGCGACTCTTTGTTCCTCTCAAGCACTCTTTAGGTATCCCTTTTGCTATAAAAGGGGTTTAATTTTCGAACTGTGCGCCAATTTATGAGCTATAAGATAAATTACAAAAAAGAATGGAAATGAGAAAATTGAGTTCCACCCAGGATATTTATAGTAACCTAACCATAAGAAAAGAGGTTCAGCTAGAAATGCTGTCATGCCTGCAAAGATTAACCCTTTAATGATCGGACTTACCTGAGGTTTAATTTGTAAAAAGAACATAATTGTAACTGGCATAAGTGCAAAATCCCATGCAATATAGTCTGGGATTAACGGAATTAATTTGTTATAGTATCTCCAAAGTCCCAGAGTTACCCCAACATAATCCAACCACGAAGATATAAGCATTGCCCACAATCCACCTAGCATTAAGCGGGCTGAACTCTCTTTATCCCTGAAAATAAACCATACTATCCACGGAACTATGGTTAAAAGCAATGTTGTCATCCAGCCAAAAGAGAATAGAATATCCCTTAGCCAAATATCGGTTAATCTAGAATGAGCATCATCAATAGTTTTATACTGTTTATTTATTAGTTCTCGCACATGAGCAGAAGGACTTATCATATTAGGGCCTCCTTATTTTTTCCTTATAATTCCCCCTTTCCTTCTTATTATGATTTTTCTTAAACAAACCTGCCCTTTAGTTGAACAAGAAAAAAGCCTAACTCCATATTGAAGTAAAGCACCCGTGTTCAATATTTACCACAGCCTTTTTCTGTTTCATCTGATAATATTCTTGTTTCTTTCCCCATATACTTTCCTGCATTATTCAATACTTTCCTATCGTCACCAAGTCTTTCTAAAATAGTTACGCACAAGATATTCACAACATCATCATTACCTTGTGTTGCCATTATCTCAAATACGCTGAAGATCCTCTGCAACACTTGGGGTTTATCCTCATTTATATAATTTATAAAAAATTCATTGCACTCGCCAATGTACACATACGGTAATATCTCTTCATTAAATTCAATATGTTCTTGTAAAACAGGCTTTAAATCATTAAATTCATCAATAAGTATTTTTTATTGTACCCCTCACGTCCATACCTTTTCACAACTATAAAACAATAGTTCTCTTAACACACGAACTAATCCTTCTAAACTAAACTCGCGATAGTGGAACAAGGAAAAAGATCTTCGCTACACTCTTTGTTAAATTTAAGCACCTTTAGTTAAAGCATCGAAATATAAAAACTCTGTAGCAAAATGAGGTTTAGGTGTAGTTCATAGAATAGCTGCAATTATTTTGGTAATAAATTAACATTCTCGATTATAAATTTAAGTAAATGTCATGGTATTGGTGGGAGAATATATGAGGTATGTTTTTGATCAAGGGGAAATTCTAGAAGAATCAAAGGTTTCTGTTAGTATAAGAAATAAAGGATTAAATTATGGGTTGGGATGCTTTGAGGGAATTAGAGCTTTTTGGAATGAAAGTCAAAACCAATTGTTTATTTTCCGAATCTACGACCATTATAAACGATTCCATGAATCTGGTAATTCTCTTCATATCTACATTCCATATTCGCCAATACAATTGATTCATTGGACTATTCAATTATTAAGACAAAACAATGTCCGGGAAGATGTCTATATAAGACCTATATGTTTTAAAGGAGCAAGTACGCTCCGTCCTGATTTATTAGATCCTTATAATCGGGTAAGCATTTATTGCACAGAGTTACAATATTTGCCTAAGCCAGCTTTAAGGGTTGGTGTTTCTTCATGGAATCGTACAGGTAATAATATGATTCCACCCCAGGCAAAATCAACGGGAAGTTACTTAAATTCTGGATTAGCTACTTCAGAAGCAAGTTTAAATGGTTTTGATGAAGCTATTTTATTAAATGATAAGGGGAATGTAAGTGAGGGACCTGGCGAAAACATTATTATTGTAAAAAATAACAAATTGTTTACCCCTCCATTATCCGATAATATACTTGCAGGAATTACGCGTGATACAGTCATTCAAATCGCTAAAAATGAAATTCAATTGCCTGTTGTGGAACAAAGTTTGTCAAGAACTGAACTATACAGTGCTGATGAAGTATTTTTTACAGGCACAGCTATAGGTATTAAACCGATTATAAATATTGATAATAGGATTATTGGAAAAGGTATTGAAGGGCCTATTACTAAAAACATTCGATTTCATTATGAAAGAATTGTTAGAGGAAACAACCCAAATTATTTTGGTTATTGTACACCGGTGTATTAGTCGGATATTTAAGCGAAATATTTATGAACAGCAGGCATTCCAAGAATTCGTATCTGGGATTAGCCATGGCATTGGTGCAATCACAATAGTGATGCACCTTTTTATTAAAAAGGTTTTTGGATATGAATGTTTGACAATATCCAAGTTCCGTTCTAGAACTAACCTGACCGATAGCAGAATAAGAAAAAGCCACCTCATTTGGCAGCTTCAATTTCCGGGACAGCATAATAAACATTTATAATTTTCAGCTTTGCTCATCAGAAGGTCTTCGTTTATGTTTTTCATTGATGATTTTCTTGTTAAGTATCCTTACTTTATCAACCATAAGCAACCTCATATCTTCTACAATATATTTTGCTAACTCTTCGTCAGTAATGTCATCGCCATCAATATCAAGGCGAAATTCCTGACCTTGAATACCCCCGCCGTTCGTAAACTCGATTTCAAAGTCAAATTGAACTCTTTTATCCATATAGAATCACACCTACCCATGGTTTATAATTTATCTAAATATATATATTCAGGTTAACAATTCTACGATGTCATTTTCAATCCAATGACTGCTACTAATATTAAAGCTATAAATAAAATACGTCTCCAATCCTTTGCTTCTCCATAAAAAAGCATTCCAATAATCGTTCCTCCTACCGTTCCAATCCCTGTCCAAACGGCATAAGAGGTTCCTGCAGGGAGGGTTTTCATGGCTAAACTAAGAAAACTAAAACTAAATATAAATCCAATGATCAGTACCATATATGACTGTATGTTTTTGTCTTTAATTACTTTATTCATACCTGTAACCCCAACCACTTCAAAAGCTCCTGCCAGTATGAGATACATCCAAGCCATGTTACATTGCACCTTCTTTCTTACTTGATTCAGTTGTGACAAGCTTTAAGCCTACAACACCAGACAGAAGTAAGAGAATAAATAATACTTTCGTCCAACTAAAGGCCTCTCCGAATAACAACATCTCCACCACAACAGTTCCAGCTGTCCCTATTCCAGTAAAGATTGCGTATACTGTAGCAACGGGTAGGCTTTTTGTCGCCTTTACCAGTAAAACAAATGATATATATATAAGGAGAGCAATACCAGCCCAAGAAAGCCAGTTGCTCGCATGCTTTAATCCTAATGCCCATAAAACCTCAATAAGACCAGCCAATATGACAAATACCCAATTTCGTTTCATTCCATATCCCCCAAAAAATATAATTATTCCTTCGAAAGTCCACGCCAATAAAGATACCAAGAGGCATCCAATCTTTTAATTAAGCGTTCGGAACCTCCATATAACATTTCAACAAATATTCCATCTAAAACACCTAAAAATGCAGAAGTAGCTCGTTTTGAATCAATGGTTGAGCTAATTTCTCCCTCCACCATAGCCTTTTCAATGACCAAAAGGAGATGTTTTTCTACCTTATCTAAATACTCGTATAAATAACTTATAAGCTGTTCATTAAGATGAGTGGGTGGAAAGAAAGAGATACGAAGCCAAAATTTTGTTATGTTGTTCTTCTCATATCTTTCTTTATATAGCAAAAGAAAATTAAATAAGAATTCTTCTATAGATTGTGTCTTGTTACTGTCTATATAATTAATAACAAATTTTAATTCGGCATCAAAAACATCACTGCAAACCTGTAGAAAAAGTTCATCTTTCCCTTTGAAATGTGTGTAGATGGATTGTTTTTTGATTCCTACATCATCAGCGATATGTGCCATGGATGTTCCTTCGTATCCCTTATCCGTGAAATGATTCAGTGCAACATTCTTAATTTGATTATAAGTCATAAAATCCACCTTCCGAACGGTCGTCAGTTACAATTTAAAACTTATCACACATTAATTTTTCAGTCAATAAAATATTTTGCTTAATAAAGTTTTACAAATTCTTTTTGGGCTAATATCCCTTTAGTCGAATAAAAAAAGGCTGCATTATAGCAGCCAGATTAATTACATATATTTCTTCACAAACACTCCTATTTTCACTTTCCCCGTCACATCAACTATCTTTTCCAAAGCTATCAAGCAAAGCACGAACTTCATCTGTTGATTTCGTGTTCATTAATTGATTTCTTAATTCAGCAGCTCCAGGGAATCCTTTGACATAAATTTTGAAAAAGCGATGAAGCCCTGTGATTGAACGTGGCAGTACTTCCGCATATTGATCTTGAAGATCAAGCTGTAGTCTTAAAAGATCAAGGTATTCTTTACTGCTATGCTCTCTTGGCTCTTTTTCAAAAGCAAAAGGATTTTTAAAAATACCTCGCCCGATCATAACACCATCAATACCATATTGTTCAGCAAGCTGCAGACCAGTTTGACGGTCAGGAATATCTCCATTGATTGTTAGTAGCGTATTTGGTGCGACACGGTCACGTAATTTTTTAATTTCCGGAATCAGCTCCCAATGCGCATCCACTTGGCTCATTTCCTTTCTTGTCCGTAAATGAATAGAAAGGTTCGCAATATCCTGTTTTAAAATATGCGTTAGCCACTCCTCCCACTCCTCAACCTCCTTATAGCCAAGTCGTGTTTTCACGCTAACAGGCAGCCCGCCCGCTTTTGCAGCTTGAATAAGTTCAGCCGCAACGTCTGGACGCAGAATTAGGCCACTACCTTTCCCTCTCGATGCCACATTCGGTACAGGGCAGCCCATATTAATATCGATGCCTTTAAATCCTAGCTCTGCCATGCCAATACTCATTTGTCGGAAATATTCGGGATTATCCCCCCAAATATGGGCCACCATTGGCTGTTCATCTTCTGTAAAAGTCAGACGGCCACGCACACTTTTCATGCCCTCTGGATGACAATAGCTATCCGAGTTTGTAAACTCTGTGAAAAATACATCCGGTCGACCGGCTTCACTTACTACGTGACGGAAAACAAGATCTGTCACATCTTCCATTGGGGCAAGTACAAAAAATGGCCGTGGTAAATCACGCCAAAAATTATCTATCATTTCAAACTCAAATCCTCTCACTATGGATACAACTTTAAACAATCGTTAAAAAATTATAAAGTCAAATGTTCCACTTCTTTTACACTTATATCATGCTTAATCACTTATTATCAAACACAAGACATTTATACATTTATTATTTGTGAAAACTATTGTGAAAATCAGCAGTATTTATTTTAACTGAAATCGTTCCTGAATGGTATATTATAATAGAATTTATTATTGTATTTTGATTAAAGAGTTCTGTGGAAGTGAGGTAAATTTAAATTGAATCGAGAAATTATTAATTTAGCTGTTGGAAAACCAAAGGAATATAATTGGAACAATAAAAGGGAGCTTTCCGCAATAGGAAAATCATCTGTCCAAGCTCTTGAGTTAAAAAAAGCTGGTTTTGTTGGTGATGATGTTGCAAACCACAAGTTTCACGGGGGTCCAGACCGTGCAGTATGTTTGTATCCATTTGAGCACTACTCCTATTGGGAGGAGATATTTCAAAAAAAGCTTATTCTACCTGCTTTCGGGGAAAATATAACAGCCACAGGTATGGTGGAAGAGCAGGTTTGCATTGGTGATATATATAAAATAGGTGATACAGTTGTTCAAGTAACACAAGGAAGAGTACCTTGTGCAACTATCTCCAATTATAATCAGGAAAATCAATTATTAATAAAAGTCGTTGAAACGACGCTGACTGGGTACTTTTTTCGCGTATTAGAAGAAGGGACTATTACATTAGATTCGCAAATAAGTCTGGTGGAAAAACACTCACAAGAAATATCCGTTTCTTTTGCTACACAAATTCTTTTTCATCAAAAACAAGATAAAACATCCATTGAAAAAATATTGACAGTTGATGCTCTTGCAGAGGACTGGAGAAATAGATTTTTAAAATTGTTATGATTCTATTGTAGTGTTTTCCAAAACGGTGGAAAATGCTAAAACCTAGCCTAAAAAGCTAGGTTTTTTATGTATATCACCTGCCCGTAAGATCAACAAGAAAAGAAAGACAATGAAAATTATTTTTTCATATAATGAAGCATAGCCAGTTGACCTAATTTTTCTACTTTCGTTAATGTGTACCTTTGAGTAATATCATCTCCTGTATATAGGGAAATGCCTTTCCCTAAAATAATAGGTGCGATGGCTAATTGGATTTCATCAATTAAATTATCTTTAAAAAATTCACGAGCTACCTTTCCTCCGCCAATTAACCATATGTCTTTACCAGGTTTTTGTTTTAGATTTTTAATAAACGTCTTGGCCTCTTCATCAATAAAGGTAGCGTATTCATCTGATCCACTTACAGATTTGGAAAATACATAATTCTTATAATCGCTATAAGGGTAGTCCATATCAAATCCACGAACGACATCATAGGTTCCTTTTCCCATAACTACAGTGTCTATTCTTTCAAGGAGTGAATTGTAGCCAGAATCTCCTTCTACTTCTGTTGTTTCTAACCATTCTAATGTACCATCCTCATTTGCAATATATCCATCAATTGAAGTACCTATGTATAAAATAATGTTACGCTGTTTTTCCACGTGAATCTCCCTTCCTTTGTTTGATTTTTAATTAAGTAAACTGCCCTTTTCCTTTAAAAAAGAATTTTTACAAAATACTCCTGACATTTAAAAGGAAGGATTTTGTTAATTAAAATCCTTCCTTCACATCGTTATTGTTGGAATACCTTTCTAACAAACAGTTGTTTATTTTTATAAACAATTGTACTTACCAATGCAAGCATTGCTCCAGAAAAAATGAATACAATTCTTACCCCAAACAAGTCTGCTAATAACCCCATTACCAAAGAACCAGCCCCAAACATCCCCGTTCCAATCGCACTTAATGAGGTATATACAGTGGACAACTGCTCTTTGGTAACACTAGTTTGAATGACCGTTTGTTGAGGAATGTATTTGATTTGCCCAAATAGCCCCATAAAGAGCGATAGACATAAGGCCATGAGCGGATTACTATTTAGGCTAAAAAATATGGTAACTAAGAAACCAGTGAATGAACCCACAAAAATAAAAGTACCGAGTTTCCTTTCCACAAAGGAGGAAAATCTAATACAGTAAATGCTACCTATAATTAAACCTATAAAGAAAGCCCCATTGATAAATCCCCACCATTTTTGATCAACGTGTAGAGCATCGTTGACGAAAACATATAAAATCGCCGCAATCCATACCGTCCCTGCAATGGTTTCTAAAGTGATTATCAAAGCAATTCTTTTCAACACAGGCGTATTTGATAAAGTTTTCCATCCCTCTTTAAGTTGTTCTAATTTCCCTTTTTGCTCCGATGACGTATGACTTACAGTTTCTAATAAACTTAGCAAAACACTTGATATTACGAACAAACATCCAATGATCCAAATGAGTTGTTGCGGACTTAATACTATTAAAAACAGACTGCCCACGAACCACATTACTGCTTGGGATTTGCACAACCGTCAAGAAGCGCAATCAATCCAATTATTAAAAAGATTAGATAATAATTAGATGCTGTAATCCCAACTATCATCAAACCCAAAATAACAAGCAAAATGGTCTTTCCAATTTGTGACCAAGCCATTAACCATTTTAAATTCACTTTTCCAACTAAAAGAGGAGTTAACATGCTGGAAACAAACATAGATGAAGTAATCGTAAATGGAACGAATGATGATACTGTTGCAGAATCTGTTAGGTTAAATATCACACTAATAACACTGACAATATATAGGACATCGCCCATATTTGCAAACGACTGACCCAACAGTAACAAGGCAAAATTTTTATTAAATTTCATTCTACATCCCCATTATTTTAAATTAGTTTAGAATATTGGGGGATCTTAGATCGGATTGTTCATTTAATGCCTATCTCCTTTCAAAATCGGATAAACCTGGGGGATGTAGATTTATCTTAAAATTTATATATAATAATATGTAAAGAATTACATAATCAAACCTTATCATAGGCAGAAAGGAGATTCTAAATGGAAAACTTTTATATGTTTGTCCTTATGTGTATTTTTTTTATCATTTTACCCGGTCCCGATACTGCAATTACTACAAAAAATACTATCATCGCTGGGAAAGCCGGAGGTCTTAGAACACTTTTAGGTATTTGTTGTGCCCTTCTTATCCATACTTCTGCAGCTGTATTAGGACTTTCAGCCATCATTATGAAATCAGCATTATTATTCTCTGTCTTTAAATATGTGGGGGCTGCTTACCTAATTTATATGGGTGTAAAGACACTATGGTCTTTAAAGAACAAGGAAATAGCAGCAAGCGTTGAAATGAATACAAAACGCAAGTTTGCAAGCACCTCTTGTTTTAAACAAGGGTTCCTTACAAACCTCCTCAATCCCAAAATTGCCGTTCTATTCTTAACCTTTTTTCCTCAATTTGTTGACCATGGAAACACTTCTTTTTTACCGTTTGTGATCATGGGTATCACTTATACTGTAATGACTGTCATATGGTCAGTACTTTATGTCTATTTAATTAATCATATTAGTGCTTTTATGAAAAAACCTAAAACACAAAATATTATTGAAGGACTCACGGGGACAATACTAATAGGTTTTGGTATAAGACTATTTCTTGAAAAAGCTCATAATTAGGTAATTCTAATGTATTTGATTAGACCCTTGATTTTCTTAAATCGAAGGGTCTTTTTTTCGAAATCATTTTAGAAGCCATTATCATAAAGAATTTATAGGATTACGCCTGAAAAATCCCCTTTTAATACTTCTTTTTCAAGCTGATTTTTACATAGGAAGGATGCTGGGGCCTAGGTTTAGGATTTGAATGAAAAAATATTTTTTGTTTGTTTTTAGATGTGGAATTTGCTAAAAATACACCAACTAAAATGAACAATGCACCCAAATATTCTTGAATCATGATAATCTCATGTAAAAAGATTAAAGCAAATATTGCTGTAAAAACGGGTTCTAGTGAAAAAAGAAAACCTACGCTTTCAGGTGTGGTGTACTTCTGAGCAATTGGCTGCATGACAAAACCATAGGCAGAGCAAATTAACGCTAAACCAAGTATAGCCATCCAATCAACCATGCCATGTGGTAAAACTGGTGTTTCAAAGATGAAAGTTCCTATAGTTGCATACAGAGCAGCAAATCCTAATTGAAAAATAGCTAGATGCAAGGCATCTACTTGTTTTACAAAGTGGTTTGTTACGATAATATGGAAGGCATAAAGTAATGCAGCTACAAGGCAGTATATTGAGCCAATTGAAGTAGAGAAATCATCCTTGATAGTAAGTAAACCTAACCCAACTGATACAATCATAATTCCATTCATAATTTTTTTACTGGGCAGTTTTCGTGTAATAAATATTTGTAACACTGGTACTAAGATAACTGTTGTACTAGTCAAAAAACCAGCAGTAGATGCAGTAGTATATTTCACTCCATACACCAACCCAATAAAAATACCAAATAGTAAAGCTCCCATTATAGCACTGTACATCAATGCTTTAGCACTTACCCTAATGATCTTTTTGTAAAATAATGCTGCCATAATGATAAATGCAATTCCACATCGTAAAGCGACAATCGTTAAGGGAGGGATGGAATCAACCCCAAGTTTCATAAATATATATGATGTTCCCCAAGCCATAGAAACAGTAGCTAAAAGCAAGTTTGCTTGTTTTTGTGTCATAATTTTCAGCCCTACCCTTTCATCCTTTTATCTAAATATTGAATAAATGGTATCACCTTCATTTGCATTAGTAAAACGAATATTTATAATAGATATATAAGATATTCTAATACAAAGGAGAACGTCAGGATGAATGCGTATTATGCTTTTATCAAAGCGATAGAAACAGGGAGTTTTACCAAAGCAGCTGAAGAACTTGGCTATACTCAATCAGCGATTAGCCAAATGGTGCAGTCATTAGAGGAAGAACTTTCTACTACTCTTATTTTACGCTCTCGTACAGGTATCACACTAACACCAGATGGCGAGGAATTTTTGCCATTTATTAAGAATATATGTAATTCTCATAGAGAACTGCTAGAGAAACAAAAAGAGATGGAAGGTCTCGAAAGTGGGCTAATTCGAATTGGCACCTTCTCTAGTGTTTCATGTAATTGGCTGCCAGGACTGATGAAAGATTTTAAGGAACAGTACCCAAGTGTTCACTTTGAATTGCATCAAGGTGAATATACAAGTATCTCCAATTGGATTAAAGAAGGTACCGTAGACTTCGGTTTTGTGAATCCAGAGGCTGTAACAAAGCTTACGACTATTCCTTTGCAAAAAGATGAAATGCTAGCCGTATTGCCGAAAGAACATCCTTTATCAACGCACAATATAGTCTCGCTGAAAGATTTAACGAAAGAACCTTATATTCTTTTAGATGAAGGTGGACTAAGTGAACCATTGACAGTTTTTAAACAAAACAAATTCGAACCTAATATACAATTCCGGGTTTATGATGATTATGCGATTATGTCCATGATTGAAAAAGGTCTTGGCATTTCAGTTTTACCGAAACTTGTCTTAAGTAGATGTCCGTATAATATTGAAATGAAAGCAATCTCACCATCAATTTCTCGTACGATTAGTTTGGCTTACAAGGATAAAAAGGTATTGCCGATAGCGAGTAGATATTTTATTGACTATATCATCGAGAGATATGGTCATGGTATAAGAAATTAAATTAAACATTAGTTGTTAGAAAAATTTCATATTGAAATACCCGCTTATTTTATGAAGGAAAAAAATGCGTCTCCACAGATTGTAGAAACGCACCAATTATTTTAAGTACAATTATTTACATTCCTACTAACTATGAAACAGGCAGCTTTTACCCACTACTCCTCATTTGAAATTGTTGCGATTTTACATTTCCCACCATGATACAACAGGAGTAGCTAACGATTCTATTATAGGAACGGTTTCACCGATTTTAGGAGCGATGAGATTCACATCATTTTTCTTTGCCTCTTTTAGCGCTCGTTCTATAGGTTCTGACCATCCATGATTCGCAAGGGTAAAGGCTCCCCAATGCATTAACATCATATTCTTTCCTTTTACATCTAAATTAGCCTGTACAGATTCTTCCGGAAACATATGAGCCCAAGCCCAACGTCTATCATATTGACCGCCTTCAATTAAGGCGATATCGAAAGGTCCGTATTTTTCTCCAATTTCCTCAAAATGTGCATCATAGCCCCCATCTCCACTGGTATAGAAACGGGTCTGTTTTCCAACAATAACCCAACCACCCCAAAGGGTTGAATTTCGATTAAAAATCCCCCTTCCAGAAAAATGCTTGGATGGAGTCAACGCAATGTTTAAACCTTGAAATGAGGTCTCCTCCCACCAGTTGAGTTCTGTAATTTTTTCTTTTTCGACACCCCATCGGATCAAATGATTACTGACACCGAAAGGAACAAAGAAATGGCCAACCTTGCTCTTTAGTTTCCGGATTGATGGATAATCTAAGTGATCATAATGATCATGAGTTATAAAGACAGTATCAATTGGCGGCATATCTTCAATAATATACAACATATCCTTACTGTAGCGAGTAGGTCCTACAAAGGAAACGGGTGAAGCGATTGGGCCTAGCATCGGGTCTATGAGTATCTTTTTATTATCGATGCTAAGTAAAAAAGCAGAATGCCCAAACCAAGTTAGACTATCTTCCTTATTATTAATTTTGTTCCAGTCAATCTCGGAAACAGGAATTTCAACAGGTCTACGGTCTTTACCACTTGAATTAGAGTTCTTAAACGTGGAGGTAATAGAGGATTTTGTTGGTGACTGGTAGACAAATTTCCCGTTCACATAATTATCAAATGTTTTATAGATCTCTTTCTGTTCGTTACTCGGGTTTCTCCCGAATACTGGATGCAAGTTAATAAACAATGAAATGACAGCTCCTAATAAAACTATAGTAACCAATAAAAAAATCATTATTTTTTTTATTATTCTGTACTTACCTTTTGGTGCAATACCTCCGGTAATTTTTTGTGAGGCAGGAAGTTTTTTTAAATTTAAAATACTAAATCCCTCCTATCGATGATTGGGATCTCCTAGTTTGCTATTATTGGAAATTTTCCATAAGTACAGTATAAGTTAAAATTTAAGCTAAATATATAAAAGGATGTCCAAAAAGCTAGACTTTTTGGACATCCTTTCATTTACACAACTTACATTGTACTAATGTCAATTACAAATCGATACTTCACATCTGAAGCTAATACGCGGTTGTAAGCTTCGTCAATTTGGTCTGCGGAAATTACTTCAATCGTAGGAACAATGTTATGTTTTGCACAGAACTCCAACATTTCCTGAGTCTCACGGATGCCTCCAATCATTGAACCTGCAAATGAACGGCGATGACCGATGAGTGAGAATACATTGACTGGCAATGGTTCCCCAGGAGCACCGACATTAACCAACGTGCCGTCAAGAGTGAGTAGTGCGAAATAAGCATTAATATCGATTTTTGCACTTACCGTGTTAATAATTAAGTCAAAGGTTCCGGCAAGTTTCTCGAATGTTTCTGGGTCACTTGTGGCATAGTAGTTAGCTGCGCCGAATTGCAAGCCATCTTCCATTTTCTTTAATGATTGAGACAGAACGGTAACCTCAGCACCCATGGCATGTGCAATTTTGACTGCCATATGACCAAGACCACCCATTCCTACGACCGCTACTTTCTTACCTGGTCCAGCTCCCCAATGGTTTAGCGGTGAAAATGTCGTAATACCAGCACAAAGTAATGGTGCGGCAGCGTCAAGCCCAATGCTATCAGGAATTCTGACTACGAAGTCTTCAGTGACGACTATGTGTGTAGAATACCCTCCTTGCGTAGGCTCGCCGTACTTGTCAACACCAGCGTATGTAGGGACATTTCCGTTCAGACAGTATTGTTCTTCTCCTTTACGGCAGTTCTCGCAATCGCCACAAGAGTCAACCATACATCCGACCCCTACCCGATCACCAACCTTGTACTTTGTGACCTCTGTTCCAACTTCTGTGACAATTCCAGCAATCTCATGTCCAGGTACGAGGGGATAGTTCACGGGACCCCATTCGCCGTGAGCAGTATGGATGTCAGAATGGCATATCCCAGCATATTTAATTTCAATCAGAACATCACGGGAATCAAGATCGCGTCTTTTAATTTCAGCCGCTCGAAACGGTTTGTCAGGACCATCGACAGCTCGTGCTTTAGCAGTAATCATTAATAAAACCTCCAATAATTTATACTTTTTAAGAGAATATGTTTCTATCAGGTAATCTTGCAGATTCTAATTCCCCATCAATCATATTTACCCTACTTTTCTCTCTTGCAGAACAATCTTAATCCTTAGAGTTAACTCTAGGTCAAGTAATTTAGTGAATAAAGTTTTGAACTTTTAATTTCCCTTTTTATGTTTACATGATCTTTGACATTAAGCATTCAGCATGATAAAATTCTCCACACCATAGAGTTAACTCGAAGTCTACATCAAAAAGATGGGGGATAAATGATGAAAACTTATTCTATCAGCGAAGTTGCAAAAGAATTAAATCTTACAGTATATACATTGCGTTACTATGACAAGGAGGGTCTTATTCCTTTTGTAGAACGAACACCTAGCGGAACACGATTGTTTAAAGAATCCGATATTGGTGCTTTAAAAGTAATTGAATGTCTAAAATCCACCGGGATGCCTATTAAGGAAATTAAAAATTTCATTGATTGGTGTTCTGATGGAGATTCGACTTTGCAACAAAGATATGACATGTTTATGGAACGGAAAGCGAATGTAGAAGCACAAATGGAAGAACTAAAGAAAACAATGGAAGTAATTGAGCATAAATGCTTATATTATAAGACTGCATTAGATGCCGGAACGGAAGATATTCACAAAAATGATAAAATAGAAATTTCTACTATTAATTAAGGCTAATTTCTGATAGATTGTGCTTTTTTTGTTATAAAGTATCAAACACCACGAATCGAAAGTATTACGGACATTCACGTTGCCGCTAGGCAAGTTTTGTCCGTAAGAACCGGTATTGCGGACATTTCTCCTTGTCGCTAGACGAGTTTTGTCCGTAAGAACCGGCCTATGGACATTAGCCCCTGCCATGCACATTTCCTCCTAATGACGTAAGTCAAAAAAAACTTTATAATCTAGATTAAAAGGTCAATAGATATGATCTTAAATTAATTTCTTTTTTTACATTAAATTTTCTCCTTGATATAGAGTTAACTCTAACGTTTATACTAACTCCTGTAAATAATGCTCATTACAGGGGGTAATAAACATGTCTTTAAAGAAGACGGGCGATATTTTTTTGACTAAAAAAAGTAATTTGTTAATTTTCATATTGACTATAGGAGTATTTGGCATCTTAAATACCGAAATGGGAGTTATCGGGATATTACCTGCCATTGCTGAACACTTTCATGTCAGCATTTCAAATGCTGGATGGCTGGTAAGCCTGTTTGCCCTTGTTGTTGCAATATCCGGTCCAACGATGCCGTTATTGTTTTCCTGTATAAATCGGAAGAAGGTCATGTTACTTGTACTCGGTGTTTTCGTTTTGGGGAACATCGTATCCATATTTACATCCAACTTTACCATTCTATTAATTGCTCGGATCATTCCAGCCATTTTTCATCCAATTTATTGTTCTTTGGCCTTTACAGTAGCTGCAGCCTCAGTAAGTAAAGAAGAAGCTCCAAAGGCCATTTCTAAAGTATTCATAGGAGTATCAGCCGGTATGGTAGTCGGTGTACCAATTGCAAGTTTTTTAGCTAGTGCCGTTTCGTTTGAAATGGCGATGGCATTCTTTGCAATTGTTAATGCTATTGTATTCATTGCCACGTTACTATTTGTACCATCGATCCCTGTTAAGGAACGACTTTCTTCCGGGGCACAATTATCAGTCTTAAAAAAATCTATTACATGGCTTTCTATCATGACTGTCATTCTATTAAACTCTGCCGTATTTGGCGTTTATAGTTATTTTGCTGAGTATCTGAAAACTGTTACTAATATGTCTTCGAATACCATTAGTTTGATGTTATTCATATTCGGTGGAGCCAATATTATTGGAAACATTGTCGCAGGGAGATTACTGACTAAAAATGCAAACAAATTTGTCGCATCTTTCCCTTTTGTATTAGGGATCACATACATCCTATTATTCTCATTTGGCCAGTTCACCTTTCCTATGGCCTTCATTACCTTAATTTGGGGAATATTAGGTGGGATAGGTGGTAATATAAATCAATATTGGATTATATCTGCCGCTCCAGAAGCGCCTGATTTCGCCAATGGCTTATTTTTATCAGCCTGTAACATTGGAACAACCATTGGAGCAGCGGTAGGCGGGTTATTTATATCAGAAATGGGTACACATTATGTGGTATTAGTGGGAATCCTATCATTGATACTAAGTTTGGTAACTATTTTACTAAGAAATTATAAGTATAGTCCTGCAAAACAACTTTCTATTTAACCTTCAACTTCTTTATCATCATAATGGCAATGATGACCACATCCTTTCGGTAAATCTGGGAAAGTGGTCATCATAAATGGAGGAATAAAAATGGCAAAGGATCTAAAAGTTGCACTTATTACCGGCGGGAATCGAGGAATTGGATATGAACTGGTCAAACAATTAGCTTTAAAAGGTTTTAAGGTCATTTTGGCAAGTCGGGATCCGGAGATGGGTCAGGAAACTACCCAAAAACTTAAGGAGTTAAATCTGGATGTTTCGTTTGTGGTGATGGATGTAGATGACCAAGAAAGCATCCGTCAAGCTGCGATTACAGTAAATGAGCGGTATGGAAGATTAGACGTATTGATTAATAATGCTGGTGTCTATTTGGATGAGAATAAAAAGTTAGTGGCCATGGACCCTTCCATTCTAGAGCGAACGATGGCAACGAATTTCTTCGGTGCATACCATGTCATCCGCTCCTTTATCCCCATCATGGAAGAACAAGGATATGGAAGAATTATTAATGTTTCTTCGGAATTTGGGGCGTTGAGCGAAATGTCTTATCCTGGAGTAGGCGCATATAAGTTGTCCAAGCTTGCCTTGAATGGACTGACACAATTAATAGCAGCAGAAATTAATGGTGATATCAAAATAAACGCGGTCGATCCGGGATGGGTAAGCTCAGATATGGGTGGGCCATCTGCTCCACGAACTCCTAAGCAAGCGGCGGAGTCCATCCTTTGGTTAGCGACGATTGGACCTGAAGGACCTAACGGAGGATTCTTTAGAGATGGAAATCGAATTGACTGGTAGATTATTATGGGCAATTTATTTGATGTTAAGTGTAGTTCGGTGAAAACGTCTATTGCATATGTTAATATATAAAAACCACATTAATAAATGGTCTATAAAATAATATTGTTGATATTTAAAAATAAATCAAGGACCACAAATAAGGTCCTTGATTTTATTCTTATTAAAGAGAGTTAACCCGATAGTAAGTACATTTCTTCACTCTCTCTATTAAAACTATTTTCACAATTCATACTTTTTCAAGGCAATTACTGCATTATGCCCGCCAAAACCAAAAGAATTGGAGATTCCTATTTTGAGATTTGTTTGTCGGGCTACGTTTGGTACATAATCTAAATCACATGATGGATCAGGGTGTTCTAAGTTGATAGTAGGCGGAATGATGCCCTCTTGGAGACTTTTGGCTAATGCAATCGCTTCAACCCCACCAGCTGCTCCTAATAAATGGCCTGTCATCGACTTATTTGCCGTAACTGGTATCCTGTATGCTTGTTCGCCAAACAATTTTTTAATAGCATTTGTTTCAGATATGTCACCTATCTCTGTACTTGTTGCATGAGCACTAATTACATCTACATCATCAGTAGAAATGGACGCATCTTTTAAAGCCATTTTCATTGCAAGATAGGCTCCTTTACCTTCTGGATGTGGAGAAACCATGTGATATGCATCAGAACTAGCACCATATCCAATTACTTCAGCATAAATTCGTGCATTTCTGCGTAAAGCATGTGTTAAAGATTCAAGTATTAAAATACCTGCACCTTCAGACATTACAAATCCATCTCTATTCGCATCAAAAGGACGACTAGCAGTACTTGGTTCATCATTCCTCGAAGATAACGCTTTTGCATTCCCAAAACTGGCTAGAGACAATTCTGTTATGGCTGCCTCAGCTCCTCCAGCAAATGCTACATCAGCCGTACCATACCGAATAATTCTGAATGCCTCTCCAATGGCTGTATTTCCAATTGCACAGGCGGAAACAGGTGCCATAGAAGGTCCCAATGCCCCCCATTTGATACTTATTTGTGCTGAAGCAGCATTTGCTATCATCGAAGGCACCATTGTTGGACTTACCCTTTGTGGTCCTCTTTCTCGAAGTACATCAATATTTTGCATCAAAGTCTCAATTCCACCTATTCCCGAACCAATATATACACTAAGACGCTCTAAATCTATTTCCTTAATGTTCAGATTGGAATCGTTCCATGCTTGTTCAGCTGCAACGAGAGCAAATTGACAAAATCTATCCATACGCCTTGCATCCTTCTGACCAAGTATATCCTCAGCATTGAAATCCCTAACTAATCCAGCAATTTTGGTTTTATGTTTACTTACGTCTAATGTATTAATGTAAGAAATTCCAGACCTGCCTTCGGTTAAATTCCTCCAAAATGTTTCAACATTGTTTCCCAAGGGTGACACGACTCCCATCCCTGTAATCACAACTCGTTCCATAATGATTCCCCCTCGTTATTAGATTATCTATATTTTGGCACCGTATTTATCCTATTACAAGTTGTTGTTTATCATAGTATAATTAGTAATATGATTATCGTTTTAAGACAGGAGTAATTTAATATGAATAGTAAAACAAGATTAGAAGCTCTATCAAAATTTTTAAAGTTAAAACGTGCAAATATACAACCTCAAACAGTAGGATTACCAACGGGCATTAGGCGGAGAACTCCAGGTCTAAGGAGGGAAGAAGTCGCCCAGTTAGCAGGAGTGAGCACTACCTGGTATACATGGCTAGAACAAGGGCGAGATATAAAGGTCTCGTCTTCTGTTCTAGACTCTATAGCATCTGCTCTACAGTTAAATAATGATGAACGAAAGTATCTATATGATTTAGCATTAGAAGTAAACACAAATGTGTATAAACATGAGGTTTTACAAACAAAACTTTCCCCCTCTTTAGAAAAAATTTTAACAGAATTAAAATACTGTCCCACACTGATTACAGACCGACATTTCCAAATCGTTGGTTGGAATCCTGCTGCAGCTTATGTTTTTCTGGATTTTGAACAAATTCCCATTGAACAAAGAAACTTGATCCGCTTAGTGTTTACGAGGAAAGAGTTGAGGGCTTTAGCTGTCAATTGGGAGCATTTTGTGAAAGGATTTCTTTCCATCTTTAGGGTTTATTATGGGCAAAATATGGGGGATGAATGGTACACTCAATTTCTTGAAGAAATGTCCAATCTTAATCCAGATTTTCAATCGTTATGGCAAGAAAATCAAGTAAATATGGCTCCTGAAGTGTTGATTGAATTTAGACATTCTAAGGCAGGTAAAATGATTTTTAATTTAACTTCTTTACAAGTTCATGGGGATACAGACCTTTGGTGTAGCATTTATACACCTGTCGAGGGTTCGTCTACTGAAGAAAAATTGAAGAGTAGGATGAATAAAAGTGAAAAAAGTTAATAGGTGGAAAACTCTTTCAAACGAAGTTGGTCTGCAGTATTGAGTTTTTGAATAATGTCTGTTAACGCCATTGGAAACCACTCACTCTTGTCCTTATTTATATCACTATAACAGAACAGCAGTTCGTTTTATACAAATAACAACACAATCGTTTAACTGAGCCAAAGAAATAAAGCCGAACATCATATTTCTCACAGGATGTTCGGCTTTTTCTATAAACTTTTTGAATGAATATACTTAAACTAAACCATCCATAACTACGTCCTCAGTATCCATCCCTAATAAAATAGATTAAATTTCAATTTACCTAAGAAAATTCTCAATGATGGTAATTTGTTCCTCTGTATTTAAAGCTGGGGCATGGCCTAGTTTTGGAATCGTTACCATTTGACAGTTTGGTTTTTGCTTCATTTTTCCGGCAACATCAAGAGGAAGAAGGTCGGAAATTTCTCCTCGGATAAGTAAGATTTTAGATTGAATTACTTCCCAGTAGGTCCATAAGTTTAAATCTTCTGTGTGCTGAAATTGCAAAGCAATGTTGGGATCATAATCAGGACTTATTCCACCCTCATCTCTTCTTCTACATGAATATCGGGTAAAATCATTCCACTCCTGCTCATTCGCCAGACCAAATGTGGTATAAATGGTTTGATAATACTTCTTTAATTCACTAAAGGTTTTAAATTGTGGAGGATTCCCCACATAGCTAATAATCCGTTTAATGCCCTCAATATCTTGAACAGCATTATCAGATGCACCTGCTCCAATGTCATTTAACACTAAATGTGAAATCCTGTTTTGGTGATTAGTGGTACCAGCAATTCGCATCCCAATGGCTCCCCCCATCGAGGTACCAACCCATCGGACTTGTTCGATTCCTAAATGGTCCATTAATTCAATCGCCAGGTTACTGTAATTTTCAAAACAATAGTCCTTTTCAGGAGACGAACTCCATTGGCTCAATCCCCTCCCAATTGTGTCCGGACAAAGAATATAATAGTTTTGGGATAAATGGCGGGCTAATATATCAAAGTCTCGCCCATTTCGAGTTAATCCGTGCCAGCATACCACAGCAGGTTTCTGTGAATCTCCCCATTCTGTAAAATGAACTTCCATTCCATTAATCGTTTCAAACCTAGATTTAGGAAAAGACATAAAACCACCACCAGTCATTATTAATATTTTCACAATAAATATTCGATTTACTGGCAAGAATCCCTTCTTCAAAAATCACCCTAAGTATAAAACAAAAAAGATCCTGCATGTTTTAGTGGTTTTTAGCGCCAGCGCTCTAATTTTTTTAAGAATTTTTTTGTATACATTTTATTGAGAAAAAATTTTTCAATCCGATTCATATCTGATTCCTGAAACTTTTTTAAACTGAATGCATAAAATTCATCGAATGTTAAATCAGGCTGAACCCATTCACCATTTTGGTAACAATAGTGACAGTATTTTTCTGATGGTGTACCATCCTTTTCAGTTCCAAATTCACTTGGCACTTTCATGGGCATGCCACAGCTTTGACATAGGTTTGGTTTTGCCATTATTACTCCTCCGATTTTGTTAAATTTTGAATCTTCATCATCAACATTTACCATTTTAAGCTGTTCGGCGATGCAGAATCTATCCTTTTTTTTATTTTTGACATTTATATATCATTTTGACGTTTAAATTCAAAAATCTCATCAACCGCTTGGTGATATCCACCCGATTGTTGCATGGATTCTCTTATATTTGAAATAGCTTTTTGGAAAGATGGGTCGTTTAACACATGATTTGCGGCTTCACGTAGTTGATTTGCACTCAAGCCTTGCATTGGTAATGTAATACCGGCTCCGAGATTAGCCACTTGCCTGGCAATAATCGGCTGATCCGCGCTTTGTGGGATTACAATTAGCGGAACCCCGTAGTAGAAACCCTCGCTGGTACTATTCATTCCACCATGTGAAATAAATAATTTACTGTGTTTTAACACATCCGTTTGTGGAACATATTCTTTTACAATAAAGTTTTGTGGAATCTCTCCTAAATCGATTAGTGGAGTTTGTTCCCCGATTGACAAAACAACCGTATGATCGCTATTTCCAAATGCAGCAAAACAAAGTTTATAAAAATCAATGGCTCTGTTAAAGACCGTACCCAGTGAAATATAAATGGGGCTTTTTCCATTGATTGCTGTGAGGTCAAAGTTTTCTTGGGTCTCTCGTGTTGAAATGGATGGACCAATAAATTTGTAAGTTTGGTTGAATGCTTCTCCGGAAGGTTGAAACTCTCTAGTTGTATACACGATTGTAAGTGGGGCAGGATTACAAAAAACTTCGTAAGGAGAATTGATCTCGACATCATATTTTTCCTTAATCATTGCTGTCAAGCTTTGATATTCATTGTTAATTTCTTTAACTACTTCAGTAGGAATATTTTTAGAAAGCCGTTCCAACACTTTATCGAATGATTCCTTTGTCTCCGCAAAGGAAGTACAAGAATTGATGGCCGGAATCTTAAGAATTTGGGTAAGTATACGTCCACAACCAAACATGGAATCATGAATGATGTAATCAAAATGTTCTCCCTCAATCTGTTCGAGTACGCTAGGTATGACAATATCTGCCGTATGTAAAAGACCGTTAATTCTTTCAAGTAAATAATTTCTTCCACCCGAGATAAAGGCTTTAATAAATTTTTGACCGTCCAATGTACGGACTGTTGCTCCCGCCTTCTCCAGTCGATCTCGAAAAGCTTCTATCGTAAAGTAGACGACCTCTTCCCCGCGCGAAACAAGCTCTTGGACAACTCCAATCGTTGGATTGATATGCCCTTCTGATCCGGCATTAATAAATAAAACACGTGCCATTTCTACCACTCCTTAATTATAATTCTATATTATGTATGAGTAGAGTCATACTCTTGTCTTTTCAATAATGGGATTAAATTTATCATAATTCATTTCCTGAAATACTCAAACTTAAAAGACAAAATTATGAATCTGGCGAAAAACTCTTTTCAATTAGAGTTTTAATTGCTATTATTCCTATTAGTATAGTAGGAATAGTAGGTGTGTTAAAAGTGTCTTTGTACGATAAATTACCAAGTGATTTTTTGATTCAATTTTATTATGAAGTGAAGAAAATGATTTCCAAAGGATTAGTTTCTAAAAATATGTACTATGAATTAGGACTAATAATTGCAGCTGCTTCAAGAAGAGGAATACTATTGGATAAGCCAAAAGATTTTGAACAACACATTGTTCACGAATTATTAATGGAATTAAGTAACTAGAATTTTGCCGTGATTGAATAAATAGTTAATTGTAAGAAGTCATCCATTAAACAAGAAAGCCACTAATTAAAATCAGTGGCTTTCTTCAACTAAAGCTACCCGTTACTTTAAGAAGTTGTGCAGGTTCAATCTGCTTTTGGTTGTTATGCTGCCCCTTTACTGTTTATATTTCTGTGGAATAAAATCCAATTATAAATAATCTCACTACGTCTACATTATTTTATTTTTAAATAACAAGTCTCAAATTGGAGATTCCTCATTACATAAAGTACTATTAAATTAATAATGTTTTTCAAAAATTTATCATGTTGCTACCAAGTGGCTCGTTTGTTGGTAAAAGCCCATCATAAAGTTTTGTAAAATATAGATTAGAGGAAGAATTAAGAGTAATTTAAAATTATTATTTCCACCGACCTATTAGAAGGAGGATATTATGAGCGAAAATATTAAAACTTATGAAGCTGAAAGTATCAAAATATATTGGAAACCCAATATTTGCAAACATGCAGCAGAATGTGTAAAGGGATTGCCAAGTGTATTCAATACCCAGAAAAGACCTTGGGTATCACCACGGAATGCAACAGCTGAAAAAATCATGGAAGTGATTGATCGCTGTCCAAGCAAAGCACTTACTTATGAGCAAAAATAAACAGAACTAAAAAAGTTAGGAGAATGAGGAAATGATTGAAATTAAAATGGGCAAGAATGAATTCTATATTGAGGAATCTAAGGAAATTATTGCAAAAATTCAGTTTATACCAAGCGGAAAAGATGTAAATGGAAGAAATTTAATTATTGTAAACCATACAGTTGTATACGAGGGACATAATGGTCGTGGATTAGGCAAAAAATTAGTAAACAAGATAGCTGCTTATGCAAGAGATGAAAACTTATATATTATTCCTGTATGTCCTTACGCAAAAAGTGTTCTTGAAAGTAAGGAAGAGTATCAAAGTGTACTAGCAAATTGATGCCATTTCATTATATATGCGTTGAATGGGCTACACTTAACTGGTCAAAAAAATAAGGTTCAGTAGACTAATCACTAAATCAGGGCACATTTCTAATTAGTATAAGAGATCCATACTAGCAACATTACTAGGACAGGTGGGTATGCTAGACTAGCTAGCATACCAGATGTCTTTGCCATCTGGTTTCCTAGCTGGCAGAGCATGCCCCTAGTTAGTAAATGTAATCAATTATTTTTTGATAACCAAAGGGTAAAGCGAAAGCAACTAATAAAGCTATTACAATTGAAGATGTTGAAAAGGTAATGAATTTCCTGATAAAGGAATTAGTGTATTTTTGATCCAAAAACCGAAAAGTTTATCTCCTTCTTTAGCTTACTTTTTTATTTATTTTTCAAAGAAACGGAAAACTCCCCAAGTGTATTTTCTCCCCAATTGAGAGAAAATCGATCACCATCTGCAGCAGGTCCAACCCCCTCAGGCGTTCCTGTAAAAATGATATCTCCTTTCCCAAGGCCAAAATGTAACGCACTAAAATCAATAATGGTCTGTAAGTCGAAAATCATATTTTGAATATTCCCTCGCTGTACTTGCTCACCATTCTTCCAAAGAGCAAAATCGAATTGCTTACATTTTTCTATACTTGGAAACTCAATAAATTGGGTTAATACAGCAGAGTTTGGAAAGCCTTTTGCAAGCAGCCAAGGATATCCCTTTTTCTTCAACTCGCTTTGCACATCTCTTAATGTAAAATCAATCCCCAGCGCCATACGGTCAACAAGTTCGTCAACTTTCATTCCCTTTTTATATGACTTAGCGATATGTACAACCAATTCCACTTCAAAATGAATAATCCCATGGTCACCCGGCAAATTAATCTCTTGTCCGCACGCCTCCACCAAAGCGTGCGTCGGCTTAGAGAACAAAAAAGGCGAGGTTGGAATATCATTTTTCAATTCTTTTGCATGTGATTCATAATTCCTTCCTACACAGTAGATATTTCGAATGTTTTCCATTTAAAAAACCCCTTCCACAAAACAGTTAAATATTTTACATGATTATTTTTCTCTTGTCTTTTAAATGCTATCGACTCTTAATCACAATTATCCTCGTAATAACCTATGTGCAGATGATTTTTATCATCATAAAAAATTTCCATTAAGCACCTCTATTTTTTTCATTTACATTAAACAATTCGGCAGATTGAGTCAATAATTAACCATTATTTAAGGGAATGTTTTAAACAAGGATGATATAGTAGATGTAATGCCTGGAATTGATGTAGTTATTAGTGCACTAAATACTGATGGCACACCCCTATCAGATAAGTATGCCACTTATTTTGAGGGTTGATTGTTTGAGCATATCGTAAACTATATGATTTTCTTTCGCTGCACGGGTTAACTTCTGCATTGATTCACTTGATTGATAACGCAGAGAATTTGGCGTGGTTTTACATTTCAGGATACCCGCAGTAATGGACGATTGTCTGTCCTACCTACTTGCCTGCTGGAGAAAGGGTAAGTAAATATCGAATAGAATAAAACAGCGACAGGCTAGAACTTTATTTAATCATCCTAGGCTACCACTGTTTTTAATTGTTGGGGCTTGTCAAAATAAGCATGGTCGTTTTTTACCCATCAACCGTTTAGGTCAAAAACTGGGGGGATTGGGGAGCGTGCTTCCGCCAAAAGGAAACAACTTGTTCCGTATCAGCCGCCATTCCAAAATAGGTATCCACGGTTTTTAAGGTCATATCGTGTTCCTCCTGCGAAAAAGCCGCGCAGGCATCTTTCAAGAGCACGATTCGATAATCCAGCATAAACCCGTCTCTGGCGGTTGATTCCACGCAAAGATTCGTGCTGACTCCTGTTAAAATCAAGGTTTCGATTTTAAGAGTTCGCAATATGGACTCTAGATTAGTATGAACGAACCCGCTGTATCGATGCTTCTTCACAATGATGTCATTCGACTTTGGCGCAACTTCGTAAAATTCTGCTCCCCAGCTCCCCGTCTGGCAAATCGGGTTGACACCATCCGGAAATCGTGAAAGCCAAACCTCGGAATCAGTCGACTTATCATGATTCGTCTGCAAAAAAATGATTGGAACGGAGTGCTCTCTTGCCGCATCCAACAAGTTTTGCAAGCTCGGCATTATTTTTTTGACCGCGCTGACATCGCTTCCGCTTTTGGCAATTGCTCCATTGGGATGGCAATAATCGTTTTGCACATCCACCACGATGACGGTCGTGTTTTTCTGTTCCAAGTTCTTTATTAATTTTTCCAACCTTTTCACCCCCTTTACCATGCTTATTATTCCAATTCAGAGTATAAAAAACCACATTTTATTCAAGTAACCTGCTACGTTCAATAATAAATACCTTACTTCGTTGTTAAGGTAAACCTCCCATTAGCTTAAGTGAACCACTTCACAATCTTGTGATAACCAACTTCTGTTTGTTTCTGTTTATCTCTAAACATATTAATCGAAGTTATTACGCAATCGGTTGGTTAATTCTTCTGTTGGTAAAGCTACGAATGTCAAAGGAAAGAGAGCCGCTGTAAAAACGGCTCCATTTTTTAATAATTTTTGCTCCTACTTCATATATCATTTTTCTAGGTACGCCTGACCTTTGACTTGTCTCATATCCAGTTATAGGAAATCCGGTGGACAATTTATTTATACTCAAATTTGCTCATCAAGATTGATAAAATAATGATCCTTACGATATGACACTCCTTCCATGGTAGCAATTAAATTTTGTTCATGATAAATGTCGATTCGGTAGAATCCTGTACGATAGTTTCGTTTAATTTCCGTTGCACGGGCTACTATCTTGTCACCCGGTTTAGCTGCGGAGATAAACTGGATGTTTGTTGAGAGTCCTACTGAGGTTTTTCCATATGCATTACATGCTACCGAAAAGGCATGGTCTGCTAAAGCATATATCACTGCTCCGTGAACCGTTCCATATGCATTTACCATATGGCTTTGCACATCAAGCATTGCTTCAGCAAAACCTGCCTCAAATTTCGTTAACTGAATGCCTAAAGACTGAGCATACGGATCGTTTTTAACTTGCTTATAAATTTCTTCGTAGTGTTTTTCATAAATTTGATACTCATCAATTTTTTTCTTCACCAATACCTACCCCTTTGATTGATTAAATGTTTCCAGTTTGATTAAAAAACCATTTGAACCAAAATCATGTAGACAATTGTTCCCCCTGCAATTGATAGGAGCATCTTTTTCTTCCAAAAATGAAGCAATGCAACTACTGCTACTCCAATAATTTCAGGAATACCATGACTTCCAGATTGTAAAACTTACATCCTTAAAACAATAAATGACCAAAAGTCCAATGACCGCCGCTGGCAGCACTTTTCCAAGATACTGTACATAATTCGGTGTTGATTTACCTGATGGGAAAACGATGAATGGAAGAAACCTTGTAAGCATTGTGCCTAAAACCACCATGGCAACCATAATAATCTGCTGGGTTACATTCATTGTCATATAGCTTTAGCCTCAACTTTCTCCAATGACTTTCTAAACAGGGTAAGCAATCCTAGGATTGCAATCATAGCAGGAATAATGAAATGGTTTCCTCCAAAAATAATGAGACAGACAATGGAAGCTCCCAGACCTACAAGCGAACTTATATGTTTTTCTTCCTTCATCCATTGTTCAATAAAAATCACCACAAAAAGAGCAGTCATGACAAAATCGAGCCCTTCCGTATTGAACTTGATATAAGAACCAAAAATACCACCTAAAGTTGCACCTAATACCCAATAGGAATGATTAAGCAGTGTAACAAAAAACATAACCAATACTTTATCGACATTATTCGGTACATTCATCGTACTATTGATCGCAAAAGATTCATCGCAAAGTCCAAAAATCATGTAGAGTTTCTTCTTCCCACCCCCCCTGTACCTATCCAGCATGGAAATGCCGTAAAATAAATGTCGCGCATTTACCATTAATGTAAGTAGTAGCGCATGTAGCGGATTGAAAGCCATAAGCAAAAAATTAGCTGCCACAAATTCCATTGAACCTGCAAATATTAGTAGACTCATCAAAATCGGGTAAATTGCACCAAAGCCCAATGAATTCATAAAAATTCCATAAGCGATTCCCAAAAAGACAAATCCTGCAAAAATTGGGACTGTATATGGGAAAGCGGTACGAAATGCAATCAATATTTGATTTCTTTTATTTATTTGATTTGATATCCTAAGAGAATTTAAATCTAACGATTCTTTGTTTGCATTCAAAGCCGTAACCTCCTAAACTTCGTCAATTGGCACACTGACAGTTCTTTTTTCTGTACTCATAACCATACTTGTGTCAACTCCATTAATTGTAGGATTCTCCATTAATGAATCAATGATAAAATTCCGGTAACTCTCCATGTCCTTTGCTACAATCTTTAGCATAAAGTCATGGCTTCCTGTGAGTGTGTAGCACTCTTGAACTTGCGGATATTTGTTTATGTCCTCTAAAAATGAATGAATGGTTTCCCTATTCAGAGGTGATAAATTAATGAGAGCTAATGCTGTGACTTCAATTCCCAGTTTTTTCTCATCGACAATCGTCGTAAACTTTTTAATAATACCTGTTTCTACCAGGTTTTTTGTTCTTGCCAGGCAAGCCGATGGTGAAAGCCCAATTTTTTTTGATAAATTTAGATTTGAAATTGATGCATCTTCCTGCAGTTCTCTCAATATTGCCTTATCAAAATCGTCAAGAATAATTGCCATTTTGCAGCTCCTCAATAACCTTATTTGAATTAAATTTTGTATATCTTATATATTATCGAATTTTTTATCATTTATCAACTCATCGCTAAATATAATTCACAATTATAAAACATAAGAAGAATAAAATTCAGTAATACATTAACATTTTTTATTTGAAAGTTTATGCAGCTAGCTTAAAAGGTTAATTATCTAATTACAAAAAGGGACAGTCCCCGTTTACAATTGGGGGCTGTCCCTTCGGAAAATTTCAACTATCTTTTTTGTGAATTTTCTATTTGATAACATTTTAATTGGGTGTCTTTAATCCTTTTTTATACCATTTGTAAAAGCTTAAAATGATGAAATAAATTATGAGTTTTGTCAGTAAGCCGTATGACCAATGCCAGTTCTTATTTTCAATTAAATCTGTATAGCGAGCTAAAAAGTATTCGTACAGTTGATGTATACCAATGAATATCAAGGTATAGAAGATTCGTACAAATTTCCCCTTATTCTTTGGAAACCAAAAAATATAAAAGACATTAAAAGTTGGATAAATAATGTAATGCAAAGAAATTAACATATCAGATGCGTAAGGAAACTCACGATATGGAAAGATTATATTCCCTAATTTAGTTTGAATAAATACGTACAACCATCCTATCGCTTGGGCAAACAAGAAAACAAGGTGGGCTTCCCTCACCCTATTCCTTGGGATTTTCCACCATAACATTCCAATAGCTACTGTCCACGAGATAATCAAAACAAGTAATTCTTTATTCATAATTTACTTTGCTTACTGCCACGAGGTCTTTTTTATACCATGAATAATAGGAATGGTTGATAAATAAGACAATCAAAACCGATATAAAAGTCCAGTACCAACGCCAAGTATTATAATGTGCTAGATCCGTGTACCTTTCGATCACTACCTCAAGAATAGTAAATATGCCTGTAATTATTAGATAGTACATAACAATAACCATTTTATTTTTAGATTTAGGAAAATACAAACTAAAAAGAATTGCTAAAAGTGGGAATAAAAAATATTCAAACAATAAACTTGATTTATTAGTTTGATTCTCATTTGGCAATAACTGAACAGGATATTCGATCCATTTCATCTCTACAGCAATTAGACCCAATGGCCATGTTAACATTTGAAGTGATAAAAATAAAATTACGGCATCTCTCAGCTTTTTAAGAGGTACAAATTTTAATAGCACTATAATAGAAGTTAATATGATCAATACTAATATCCATCTATCCAAATTCAATTTTCTCACTCCAATAGTTTTTACTGCTAGTATGCTTTTTTCGTTGAATTTTATAAACCTCACCTCCATATATATATTGATGTCCATTGTTATAACCTACGTGTACCGAACAAATGATAATCGTTCCCCTTTTCGAAAATTTAATTGAATAATTGAAATGTTGTCGTAAATTAGACATATTATACCAATCACTAATATGGTACTATTTTCTTAAGGACCTTTTACCAAATAAAGAATATCCACTAAGATAAGTTCATGCTTTTTGAAGTGAATTCTGGAATATCATTCATTTCGTTAAATATGTATTATATAAAGACTGTTTTTTTATGAAATTGCCACTATTTTAATAGATTGGGAGTTGATCCGAATGAGTCTACCCGTTAATGGATGGCTGCATTATACAAATCGAGAGAAAACATCTCATGACTCGGTGTATAGGAGACGTATTGATTTGAATTGCCAAAATGCGATTGAAGAGGACCTTGGCCATGGGTTTAAACGTTATACGTGGATACCTGCCATCCGGATCAATAATGGTGAATATCTGGACTTTCGATTAGAAGCACATAAAAATGAACAGGTAATTAGCGCAGGATACTTGAGTGCCCCCATTGCAAATATTTATTCGATACAAAATGGTCCAATTGACCCAAATGCCATGATTGTCATCCTTCATAATGCTTCTGACGTACATTCAGACGTTTCCCTGTGGCTCGTGGTTAAAAATAATCTTTAGTTATGGCATCTATGAAGGGTGTTTTGCAAAATAATTGGTCCTAACTTGTTGGTTTTCGAATTTGAAAGACGTACTTCCACGCTTGTATTAACTGGTAACTCCGCAGAGATCTCATCAATTTTACCAACCCAAGGATTACCACCAAACCAGCTTGGAACGTTCTCTTTAACTAAATACATCTTAAATCGCCAACTGATTTCACCTTTTATTTGTGCAAATCCCTCATATTGATCAAATGCCCCGAACGAAGAGGGTAATGGGAGCCAATCCGCATAAATACCTATGCCCTTTCGTTCTCTAACAGGACTCGTTGATGAAGATGTATAGGGCCTTTTAACTTTAGTAATCAAAGCATTGCCTTTTGCATTGGGGAAACCTTTAACTGGATGGAGAACTACGCTACACGGATAGGATACTTCTTTAAACGTTCGTGCCTGTAATATTCCAAAATGAGAAAAAAATAGGACGAACAATGCAGTTAGAATTTTTAACATTTTTATCAAACCACCCCCAAATATGGAGATAGTATAACCTATCTATCAGTTAAAATTCCGCATACGTACCGGTTTGTTTAAGTATTAAACTTCACAATCTTTCTTGTTTGATAAGAATTTATATATTTAACTCTGTTAAAATCGGATAAAAATTTTAGTCTCCTTTTAATCAAAATACTTTTGTAAAGTATGTTTTAGACCATTTTCATTATTACTCAATGTGACCTCATCAGCGATCCCCTTTACCTCATCTGGTGCATTCCCCATCGCAACCCCTAAACCCGCGTATTTTAACATATCCATATCATTAAAGTTATCTCCAATGGCCATGATTTCCTGATTTGTAATGTGATATAGGTTCTCTAGCTTTTTAATAGCATTAGATTTCGAAACATTACCTGACATGATTTCTAAATAGGTATCCTTTGACTTATAGATAGTTAAATTTGGGAATTTATCTTTTAATGTAGATTCAAGTTGAGTAATTATTTGTGGTTCCCCCATACACAAACATTTATGAATATCATGGTTTCCTTTAATAAATGAAGGGAGTTGTCGATGAATTGGAGAAGCATTTGTAATTTCCTTTTCTTGTATAACCCATTCATTTTGACTATCACTAACCACCCATTGGTTATGACTATATAAGCTAAAATTAATGGTTGAGTAAATTTCATTGACTATTTTATAAATTTCTTGTACATCTGTTTGTAATAAACTGATGCTATCAATGATTGTTTTTTCTCCATTGTCATTATCTGGACCCAAAATCAGAGCACCACTATAACATATTATAGGAGAATCAATGGATAACGTTTGCTGAAGATGTAGGATGCCACTTGGCATTCTTGCTGATACGAGTACAAAGGGAATATTTTTGTTCACAACTTTTAAAATTGCTTTTTTTGTTTCTTCTGTAATTTGATGATTTGAATTTAATAAAGTTCCGTCGATGTCGCTAAAAATAGCTTTAAGTTCCATGTTTTATTGTCCTCCTCTATTTAATTAACCACCAATGACTTCTTCTAAGTTTTGTTTATATCTACTGCAATTTGTGCCATTTATTTTTCAACTTCTTCTGTTACTATCTCAACTTTAACTCCATGATTATTTAATAATTGCACAATGTTTTTTGGAGGCTCTTTATCTGTAATTAAAGTGTCTATATCAGAAAAAGACATTGCTTTATAGTAACTTGTATTATTGAACTTTTCATAATCAGCCAGTAGAAATACGTGTTTTGCACGTTTCGATACGATTTTTTTAATATAAGCATCTTCCTGATCAGCAAAGTAGATTCCATCACTTGAAATTCCTGCAGACCCAAAAAAGGCTTTATCGAAGCAAATATCATTTAATTGTGAAGTCATTTCAGGCCCATAAAAAAAACGATTTTTTTGATTAAAAGTTCCCCCAAGTAAGTGTAGTTCTACATTCTCCTTTTTTGATAAAATTTCTGCATTATCAAGTGAATGAGTATAGAGAGTCGAACTTACTTTTAAATGTTCACATAAGAACTTGATTGTTGTTGAGACATCAATAAAACACAGTTCACCATCCATGATGTACGTTGAAGCTTCTTTTCCTATTAGATACTTTTGCCTTGAAGCAAAGGTTAAACGTTCTTTATATGCTTTTATTTCCTTTCTAAAATGAGGTAACGCTATGCCACCATGGGTTCTTATTGCAGTTCCTTCTTCAACCAATTTGATAATATCTCTTCTAGCGGTATCCCTTGAAATGTTAAGCATGCTACAAATTTCTTGATTTGAGACTTGGTTATGGGTTTTGAGATAATCTAGTATTTTTAATAATCGTTCTTCTTGATAAATAAAGAAGCACCTCCTTATATATTTATTATAAACATTTATGCGTATTTCGCTAATTATTTTTAAGTGTTTTTTACTATTTTAAGCATTTTTAAGCATTTATCTATTTACTTAATAAGAAATTAACGATTGAAGATTACAGAGTACATCATTAATGGAACAAGAAAAAAGCTGCAAAAAGCAGCTTATTCTTCTTTAACTCAAGCAACCGTTAGCTTAGGTCATTGGCTTATAGGCTCACAATCAATCCCATGCATAATAAAAGGGATTAGTGGTTTGATAAATTCTTCTGGTGGTACCCCTCTATTTCTTCTCCATTCTACTGATGCTCCGTAAATTCCCCAACTTAACATGACAGCAATTCTCTTAAGTGCTTGATTTTCTTCCATTGAACGTCTAATTAACAACATTTTGTAAAAAACAATTTCCAGTTGTTCCCTTATAATGCGAGCAATGGTGTCTTCATAGCCTCTATGGCAACGATTAGATAAGGAATTTTGAGATTATCTGGCTTTGGCATTACAGATTTAAATTCAAAAATCTTTGCCATATTCTAAACTTACTGAGATTACTAAAGGTCCAATAAAATAAATAATAAGTTTGATATAATCACAAATCAAAAGAAAAGGAGTAGCTCACTTGCTACTCCTTTTCTTTTTAAATCCTATTACCTTCTTATATTAAGCTAGTTAGTGGAACAAGAACAAAAGGCTGCCGCAACAGCGTTACAATCATGCAGTCAAGCATCAGTTAATTCAATAGAATTAATCCCTGAACTATTCTTCAATAAAATAAAATTTTTATGAAGCTCCTTTTCATTAATTGAAATCCTGACTGCTAAGTCTTTCGTTCGTAAAACAAAATCTTTTACTCCAATAAATTCAGATTCAGCAATCAAATAGAATTCTGTACCCTTTTTAAAACCTTTAAAACTTTTTTTCAGCTTAAATATCTTCATTATATTACTTGGCTACTCCCATAATTTTTATTAGATGAATCCAGTAAAAATACCATGAATTATTTTTTTCCACTCAAAATCATTGCATTTCCTAATACTTTCTTGTTCAATAAGAGCTTTGGCAATTTCATTTCATTAGCAAGTTTGTTGCTTTTCAATTCAGATACTCCATGTTTCTTTAGGTCATTTAAGAGCTCTTCTTGATCCCCAAAGATTTTTTCATCCATAAACAAATCAAAGAAGACAAATTCACCACCTGGCCTTAACACTCTTAATGCCTCTAACATTACTTCAGTTTTATTTCTTTGATCTTTTACTTCGTGAAAGGTTAGACAACTTACAATTATATCAAATTTATCATTTTTAAAAGGGAGCTCTGCAGCACTTGCTTTCAGAAATTCAATCTTATCAGAGACCCCTTCAATTTCAGCATTTTGTTGGCATTGAGCTTTCGAATATTCCCAATTCCCGCCCCAATAATCAATTCCAGTTAAGAAGGACCTAGGAAAAGTCTTTGCCAGTTTAATAATCAGTGAACCACTGCCTGTTCCTATATCTAGTATTTTTCCTTCTTCAGCCCCATTCACCTTGGCAACAATTAAATCATGTATTTTCGACTGAAAATTACCCCCGAATGGTGCAAATTGGTAAACAGAATAAGAAAGTATAAATACTATATAAATAAAAGGCAACGCTAACATCCCTAACAAGACTCGCAGATATATATTAACAGGGAATAATGTTATCAAGAGAAGGCTTAGTGAAATAACCAAAAAAATTAGTAGTTTGTAAATTCGTATCCAGGTTTTATATTTTACTTTTGTTTTCAAGTTACCAGCTATCCTTAAATAATCTATTTTTTGTTTGTTATTATTATAAAGGAAATTAATAATCCTTTGTTAAAACTTTAAAGATATTCTCAACTAATTCGCGCTTTGTGACAGGCGAACTTGGACTTTCGTATAATGAAATTGGATGAAATATTAATCAAAATAAAAAAGGTGATACTTGAATGAGAATTAATTTATCAGAGAATCAAATGGCGGAAATAAAACGAATCGTTCAAAAAGAACTTTTAATAAAAGGAATAGTTCCAACAGATGAATACCTATTTATCCACTGTTTTTCGAAATTACAGAAAGAAACCGTCTATTATCATTTGTTCTCAGAAAATGATACACTGATCCTCCGCTGCTTTGCACGTCTATTTGACAACCCAGGTCTGAGCGTAAAGATCAGAAGCACAGCAAGAAATCTATTTGAATATCTGGAAAACCAAACAGGATTAAAAAACACAATCTATATTGAAAATGGTTTAGAGAAAACATTTTAACTTTTCGTCCAATAAGAAAAGCCACCATAATTGGCAGCTTTCACATTTTGCTAAAGTTCCTCTAGTCGCGCTTTTGCTTACTTTAATATTCCCTTTTAATTACAAAAAACGAGCCCCGAATGGTTCCAGCTAGTTTAGATTTCTGCCTAGCGAATTTAAATTTTCCTTCTAACTCCTTTGGTACCTCCATCCCCTCTGAAAGCTTAAAACCAACAGCCCGCTTCGGCTTCGGACCATCAATCGTATACAAGACGTTGACCTCAAGACCATCCTCATAGAAGACGTAAGCCCAATTGATATTTTCCACTTGGAAACGCGATGTTTCTAATGGTTTGGCCGCAAATTCAATATCACGCTCTTCTTTCAAAATTCGGTTTACATAATCAAGGGTCTCGCTGGACTCACTAGCTGGTACCACCGTAAATTCATGCTTGTATTTGTTCATAAAGTAACGGGCTTCATTTGCACGTAAACCAGCAAGCGTTTCTGCTACCGGCGAAGACTCTAAGCCAACTGTAGACACATTTTTAAAATCAACGATATAAGACATGTCCATCCTCCTTTTATCTCTTTATTTCCTAACAACAGGAATCCACATATCCCCAAAAACTAAGCCGTCTCTCTGACCCATTTCAACCGTTGCATTGGGCCCACCCACATAAGCAAAATTCTTTGCTTCTGGCAAAACTTGCCCAAAGGCAACGCCGGCAAGCGTATTATGCAATTCATCAGCCGTCTTCCCTTCCCCTTTTACAACTAGGTATTCCCCCTTAGGAAATTGGATCACTCTGTCTCCTTCTGGTGCGGATGCCTCTGTCATGACGCCAGCATAATGCATCATCTTGTTATTCACCGCTTCGTTCACGGCAAAAATGTAGTCATTTGTTGCTATAGATTTTAACCAGTCCAGCCTTCCATCTTGTTTGATAGCCTGCCAAAAGACAGCCTTTTCCTTGCTTATCCCTGCAAAGTCTGTGTAATGACTCTTAAGCTCCGTTCCAATACCAATAACGGTAAAGCCGTCTTTTTCTTCTATTGTATATTCTGCCATCCTTAAAACCATCCTCTTCTTTAAAAATTTCAAATGTCTTGTTTTCTTCACTTGATGGATATATCATAACCTTAAATCATGTCAAAAAATGATACTGTTTAGGAGTCACGATGAAAAAAGTTGAACGGATTAATATCATCATGCGGTATATCAACAACCGCAATCACTTTACCATTTCTGAAATTATGCGAGAGTTTAACATCTCTCGTTCGACAGCTATTAGAGATATTAGAGAAATTGAGGCCATGGGGATGCCACTTGTCGCTGAAGTTGGAAGGGATGGGGGTTATTTTGTCATGCACAACTCCGTCCTTCCTGTAGTCCGCTTTACCGATAATGAAGTCAAAGCCTTATTTATTGCCTTTATGGCCACAAGAAATCAACAGCTCCCCTATTTAAAGAGTCGTCAGTCTTTGGCTGAAAAATTACTAGGACTCCTCTCAGAAAACCAGCAAGATGACCTTGTTCTTTTAAATCAAATCTTGCTTTTTGAAGGGACCAACCCCTATAATCCCGACCTACTTGATCTATCAGACCTCCCGCATCCGATGTTAGAAAAACTGATCCAAACCCTGCAGTTGGATCGTTATTTATTGATTACTATCCAAGAAGAGGAGGAAATCAAGTCTTATCGAATTTATCTCTTGCATCTTTATCGAGAAAAAAGCCTTTGGCTGATTGAAGGCTTTGACTTAAAGGAAGAAAAGAAGCAGATTTTTCCTGTCGACCATCTCACCAATGTTGAGCCCTACCCGATAAAAAAAAGAGTAAGTAAGAAAAAGATTTTAGAAATACTAAGTAAGCGGGAAGAAAAAATCAACCTTATCCTTGAACTTGGTCCAAAAGCGATTGCCCAGTTCAAAAAATACCATCCATTCAAAGTTTCAGTTTCCTATACGAATCCTTACCAAACCACAGCCATCCTAAAGACTTTTATCAATGTTAATATGCCCGAAGAATTGGCCGAAATAACAAATTGGCTACTTTTCCTAGGCGAGGATATCAAGATCAGGGAAGTGCCAGAGGAAGTCTTAGAAGATATACAAGAGAGATTACGCCTATACTGCCCAAGAGCATAAACTTTTCCTGACATTAAAAAAAAGACCATCATTAACGATGATCTTTAAACGCGCTTTACTCCAATATATCTAGCATGCCAATAAGGGTTGCTTGTATAGGTAATAATGACCCCTTTTGAAGAGGATGCCATGATCATTTTCCCGTATCCAATATAAATGGCTACATGGGTTGGGGCACTCGCTTTGGTCGGTGCGTAGAATAGTAAATCGCCAATCTGTAAATTAGATGGTCGATATCCATTTCCATAATACATTTGGGCAGCAGTGCGATTAAGTGTTCTTCCTGCTTTTCCATAAGAATACTTTACAAGGCCTGAACAGTCAAATCCACTTGGCGACATCCCGCCCCATCGGTAAGGAACTCCAAGATTAGATTTCGCGATCGAAATCGCTGCTGTATGATAATTGTATGTTGCTGCTTCCGCTTTTTCACCCTTGGCGGCGAACAAAGAGCCACAAGAAGCTAAGATGGTAAAGGCTATGATGAATTTCTTTAGCATGATTGTTTCCTCCTAGTGTGATTTGATAGTTTCACTATACTAGAAAGGTATAACAGACTCATCACAGCAATATGTTATTTTCATTACAAAGTAATTCTAAAATAATTTTTTCACTTTAAAGTTATTTTTTATCAATTTGATATAGTGGGGCTGTATGAAAGAAAAAAGAGCCATACTATACAAGTTCATTAAAACTTGTATAGTATGGCTCTTTAATATCATTCCTTACTAAAGCATTTTAAATACTTCGGTTCTTCTGTATTATTCCGATGGCAATTCGTTAAAATACGCTACATCCTCAATAGGAAGACGTGTAGTAGGATGTCCTGGTTTTGTTGCTTTCCCGATAGCAATGAGCATAACCGGCACAAACTGTTCGGAAATTCCGAAAGCTTCAACGAACTTCGCTTTATCGTACCCTCCCATCGGAACAGTGTCGTATCCTTTGGAACGAGCGACAAGCATGAGTTGCATCGAGATAAGGCCTCCATCCGTATATACGATTTGACGAGCCACTTCAGGCGGCAAGTTTGAGTACATGCCAACTGTTCGTTCGATGAATGATTTAGCCGTATCAGCCGGCATAAAGCCTGCTTCAACTGCCTGGCCATAAATTTTTTCGGCTTTCTTGTAGCTTTCCACATCACCAAGTACAGCAATAACGGCAGAAGCTTCGACTACTTGTTGTTGGTTAAACGCGATTGGCAATAGTTTTTTCTTCAACTCCGGTTTATCGATGACTAAAAACCGCCATGGTTGCAGGTTCGAAGACGAAGGAGCCAACGTTGCTTGCTCCAGCATTTCGGTCATTTCTTCGCGAGAGATCTGCACTGTTGGATCATATGAACGAACAGATCGACGTTCACGGATAACATCTACGAACATTTGCTGTTCAACCCTATCTATAGTTTGAGAGTTTGACATAATAATTCCTCCTAGTAATGATAGTTTACTTTATCTCTACTACGAACATTTTAAGGAAAATTCATATATAGTAAGAGTTTTTAACCCTATCATGAAAAATGTGATAAAAGATACTTCATCCACTATTGTTTGCATCTTACTAAGTTACCTTACTCACATTGAACCGATTTGTCAAAAATAATGCAATTGTAACTTTAACCATTAACCCGGCTAATACTCTTTAATTTGGGAGGAAAAAGCCGATTTACACTAATCAAAGGAGGAACATCTGGAAAATGCGGAATTACAATGCTAAGGAATTTCTAAAATAAATAGCCCAATTTCTCAGCATTAAATTTGAGAAATTAGGCTTTTTCGTAACTCAATAAACCCGCCCGGTTGAAAAAAATCTATACCTATCGCTCTATCGAAAAATTAAAGCATTTAAGCAATCCAAATGCCAACTAATAAAAGCGAATGTTACTTCCCAAATAAATGGAGAGTACCCTTCGCTGATATTTTTTAGACTTTGTTAGTACAGGGGTGTTGCAAATTTTAGCTTGATGAATATATATAGTAATAGTAAGTATTATTAGACTAACTGGAGATGATGATATTGGAACCTAAATGGCTGGATTGGGCGAAACAACTTCAATCCATTGCACAGGCGGGATTAACGTATTCAAAAGATGTTTATGACTTGGAGAGATTTGAAATCATAAGAAATATAAGTGTTGACATTTTAGCACATTACTCAAGTATGGACAGGCCTGTGATCAAAGATTTATTTGCAGGTGAAACTGGTTATGCAACTCCTAAGGTTGATATTAGGGCAGTAGTCTTTAAGGATGATAAAATACTGATGGTCCGGGAAAATACCGATGGTAACTGGGCATTACCTGGCGGCTGGGCTGACATTGGACATACCCCAAGTGAAGTCGCTGTTAAGGAAGTAAAAGAAGAATCGGGATTTAATGTAAAACCGATCAAAGTAATAGCTGTAACCGATAAAAAGTGCCATCCACACCCTCCTTCTGCTTTTCATGTTTATAAAATATTTATTCAATGTGAAATAATTGGCGGGCAGCCAGCGAAAGGAATTGAAACAAGTGAAGTAAAGTTCTTTGCTGAAAACGAACTGCCTCCTCTGTCAACAGCTCGAAATACAAAAACACAAATTGAGATAGCTTTTAAATACTTAAAAAATCCCCATGAAGCCGTTTATTTTGATTAAGTTTAATTTAGAAAGGTACTTCCTTTTTTAATCACCAAATGTTTTAGACCAAGATATATTTGAAATCCCTCAAAATACATCTTGGTTTTGATTTGAATTTCACTCTTTATCTTTACAATTTGGCCACTGTATCTTAATAGATTCTCTGAATTGGCTCATATTAAAGTTTTTACCTGGACAACTTTTTGTGACTCCTTTTAATTCACGATGTCCCAGAATCTGAGCAGTTGATAAATTAAATTGATTCAATAGGAAAATGCATAGTTTACTCAATGATTTTAGCTGCTCTATTGATGGAGTATGAAGATCAAAATTACCAGCTAAACAAATACCTATTGATTTTTCATTATATGAATAGGCATGTGCTCCAACATGGTATCCTCTTCCTTTAATAATTTCACCATTTTCCTCAATAAAAAAATTATATCCTATTCCACTCCATCCACGTTGATCCTGTTGAAACCTATGCGTTTTATTAATATCCCAACCAATTTCTTCTGTATGGTGTACAATGATGTACAAGACATCTTTTAAAGCAATAAGCGGGTCTTTAAACGATAAATTAATATCTTTAATCCATCTCGGTTCTACTTTCATGTAGACCTCTCCTCATCACATAAGCTTAATCATGATCCCCGTCTTATCATCTGAAAGAAGGTTATTCCTTTTCTCATATTGTTCTAATTCCATAGAATATACTTGTAAACCGATTGTCTGTATCATTCTAAATGTTTCTTCAATTGAATAGTTTGGATGAAAAAGGCCATCTGTTATCAATAATAATGTTTTGATTCCACTGCTATTTACTTGACCATGCTGAATAAAATTTAAAACTTCTTTTTTTCCATTAGCTACAGTATAACCATACTCCTTATTAGCTAATGAACGATTAAAGATCAGCTGTTGAGTAAAATCCTGATAATACTCCTCATCTTGAATTTTAACTCCTTGCTTTCTTTGTTCCTCACGCCATGACTTTGCTCTATAATTTATATCTTTTACCGTATCTCTTGTTAAGGCTTTTATGGTTCCGTTTTGATACTCAGCAATGATCATACAATCACCAAGCTGAGCATAAGAAATCTTTCCGTCATTTTCAATCTTTATTATTGCTGCACATGTTGACCAAAGATTTTCATATTTTTCCTGATTCACCTTGTTTTTTTCCATGTGTGCTTCCAACATTCTATTAGCAGCCATGATTCCTTCAACTAATGAAAGTTTATTTCGGTAGAGTCTAAAGAAATAATCTTTAAATATATTTGATGCTAAATATGCGCCATTCATTCCGTTTTCATCTTTGAATGGCATTAATGGAGTTGCCCCATCAAAAACCCCATACACATTTATCTTTTCATTTAATACAATTGAATCTTCACTTACACTTTTATGAGGGGCAGCACATAAAAAAGGTTCAACTTTCATTGGTTGTCCACCTTCTTTTTTATCAAAATTAGCAGAAAATCGATAAAATTATATAAAGACATTATATGATTTAATGAGAAAATTTATTGTTACTAATTTTCTGTTTCTTTAGATAAGGTAAGTTAAAGACGATCTAGAGTTTATTACACTGGAATACGTTAAATTAACGTTACGAAAAACACCCCTTGTATCATATAGATATCTAATACGATACAAGGAGTGTTTTTTTCTAGTTTTAATTTATTATGTTTAATATATTTATTTTTCCAGCATTAATTTTAAAATGAGTTCATCGGTTTGCCTTGTTCCTTCATTTCCTAGCTTACAAAAGCTTTCAATACTCTTTTCAACATCATCATGGATAAAACCATCCGTCGATTGGATTTCTTGATGGTTTAGTGCAAGGAGCGCTGATTGAACAGCGACATTCGAACAAGTTGAGACTTTCATAGCACATCCTGCCTTGGCCCCGTCACAAATCATACCAGAAACATTGCCGATCGTGTTTTGTATCGCTGCCTTAATTTGCTGAAGACCTCCCTCAAGTAAATAAACAATTGCCCCACTTGCGCCCATTCCTGCAGCGGTTACACCGCATAAAGCAGAAAGGCGTCCAAATTTAGATTTAATATGAATGGTTATGAGATGGCTAAGGGCAACCGCTCGAATCATCCTTTCCTCAGATACTTGTAGCTTCTCTGCCGCTGCTACAACCGGAAGGGTTACCGCAATGCCCTGATTGCCACTCCCTGTATTCGCCATTACCGGGAGTATTGAACCAGCCATTCTCGCATCTGAACCAGCGGCTGCAAGAGACATGGCCGAAGTCGCTAAATCATCGGATAAGATTCCTTTTTTCACATTTTCCTTAATTGTTTTGCCGACATTGAGTCCATAATTTCCGGAAAGGCCTTCCATTCCAATCGTTCGATTTAATTCAATACTCTTTTTTACAAGACCTAAATCAGTAAGGTCTGCTTGAAGTACCCATTCATAGATTTCATTAATCGTAAGCGCTTCTAATTCCTCTTCATCTGTTTGAATCCCAATATTTTCACAACCACCACGGTACACTGCTATACCATCCACTTCGATTAAGGTGATATTCGTATGATTATCAGAAATTATCGCTCTCGAAAGCTGCTTATCTGTTCGAACAATCACTTCAATATATAGTCTTTTCGGTGTATCTGCCTGTCCGGCTGTTACTTTACCCTCTTCAATGAGTTTTATCGCCATTCGTTCATCCTCGATTGAAAGCCCGTTTAAAACTTCTAACTGTTGATTTGGATCTCCAGACATTGCTCCAAGTGCAGCAGCGAAATCAAGACCTTTGGCAGTCATCCCTGGAATCCCGACAGACTTGGCATTTTTAATAATATTTCCGCTAGCTTTTACATTAATCTCTTCTATTTGTCCCGTTATATAACTTTTAGCCGTCGCTGCTGCCAAGGCAATTGCAACCGGCTCTGTGCAGCCAAGGGCAATCACTAATTCTTTTTCTAATATTGTTAAAATTTTGTTTTTCCCCATTATGTTCGCCACCTGTTTTTCTAAAATAACTTTTAATAAATCATACCATAATAGCGTACCTGTCACATTAAAAAAAAGGAGCATCAGCCACTAGGTGCAGTTCAAAATGAGGACGAAACAACCTGATTACACCAACAAAATGAGAATCAACAAGAAACCAAACAACCTCCCCTTTTTAAACGGGGAGGGAGGTCTACAGCAAAAACACTTACCTTGGAACTTGATTCCTGGTAAATGCTTTTATCTCAAATCATTAAACGAAACCTCAAAATTACGCCTTATCTATTCAATTGTTTAACTTTCGTCATCTTTTTTTCCTTACTTACCTTGATGATTTCCCCGATAATACTGATGGCTATTTCTTGTGTGGTTTCCGAGCCGATGAGTAAACCGATGGGAGAATGAACCTGTTCCAACAGTTCTTCACTGACCCCTTCACGTTTTAATTTTTCATAAATTGTGATGACCTTGCGCTTACTGGCGACCATGCCAACATAGGCAATCGGAAATTGCAGTGCCGTTTTTAAAACGATATCATCTCCGTCTTTTGTCACAATGACCACATATGAATTTTCATTTAGGTCCGCTGCCAGTAAGGCCTTTTCAATTTCCTCGTTCACATAAAGGTTTGTCGCATTAGGAAAGCGTTCCTTCGTACAATAACCAACGCGATCATCGACAACGCAATAAGGGATTTCAAGGAAATCCGCCAGCTTTGCCAAAGCATTGCCTAAATGCCCGGCACCGCAAAGAACGAGTTCTGGCCTGCTTTTATAGACCTCAATAAAAACTCGCAACGTCCCGCCACAATTCATTTGAATTCCGTCTTTTGCATGTTTATTTAATTTGTATTCAACGATTTTTGATTTGCCATCTTGGATCGCCTTAACACTCTCTTCGATGATATAGTGCTCAGCCAAGCCTCCTCCGACAGTGCCTTCAATCGTACCATCACGGTAAACAATCATTTTTCCAACATGCTGGGGAGTTGAGCCCTTTGATTCAATGATTACGGCTAGAGCAAAGTTTTCGTTTTGACGGTTCAGCATGGCCACCTTTTCCATCAGAAGCATGAATAGCTCTCCCCCTTCTTTTTAACATTAATTCGGTTGATATTGCTTCATGCTAAGAAAATATCGTAAAAGATTTAATGCAACAGTTTTTCTGTATAAAGCTGTGGAACGTTGATCGTCGATTGGCCGAATAATCTTCTCGAAGGCTGCCACAACCTGAGCGATGTCTGCATCGGCTAATGGTATGTTTTTTCCAATCAGCGTTTTTTCAATATCCATGGAACGAACCATCGTAGGTCCGACCGCTCCGAAAGAAAAGCGCACATCATCGATTTGACCTTCATTGATCCGGATATATCCTGCAAACCCTACTTTGGCAATGGCATCTGCATTGCGGTTGCCGACTTTCTCAAAAACAACATGAGCACCTTCTTCTAAGACGGACGGCAAGATAATTTCAGCTAAAATCTCATTTTGATGCCGCACTACCCGCCTTGGACCTTGAATAAAATCGCTAATAGCCACTACTCGATCACCATTAACGGAGCGCAACAAAAGTTTGGCATTGTATACATATAATAATGGCAGGGTGTCACCAGCCGGAGAGGCGTTGCAAATATTACCGCCTAGTGTTCCTCGGTTTCTTATTGCAGGGGCAGCAATGGTTTTAATAGCATTCTTTATTGGCAGTGGAATGAGCGGATGTTCAAGTAGTTCACTATAGGTACAGCAAGCCCCGATGTGAAGATCGTTTTGATTTTGATACACCTGCTTTAATTCGGAAAGGTGATCAATAAAAACTAGCGGTTTTGAGAATTTCAGAGGTACTCCCCTACCACTTTTGTGAAGAACCATGACATCGGTCCCTCCGGCCATGATTACACAGTCTTCACTATTCAATTGGCTCAACGTTTTGTCTAACCGTTCAAAGCGATACGTAGTTATTTTCTCTACCATAAGCCGTCACCTTTTTTAGCCGCCTGATTGATCGCATCAACAATCATATTGTAGCCCGTACATCGACACAGGTTTCCAGAAATCCCTTCACGTATTTCAGCCTCGGAAGGATGAGGGTTTTTAGATAACAACGCGGCACTCGCCATAATCATCCCTGGAATGCAATAGCCGCATTGCACTCCCCCGGCACTGGAATAGCTCTCATCTAGTATCTTAAATTGTTCCGAATCCAGTATCCCCTCAATCGTTTGAATATCCGCTCCATCAATCGAGCCAATAGGAATTAGGCAGCTGTTTTGCAGGAGGTTATTCACAAACACACTGCAGGCTCCGCACTCGCCTTCTCCACAGCCTTCCTTTGTTCCGATTAACTCAAACTCTTCTCTTATTAAATCTAGTAATCTAACTGTAGCAGGGGCGTCGGTTTCTACGGCTTTTCCATTTAGAGTAAATTTAATCAAGCTCTTCACCTTCTTTCCTCCAAAGACTCTCAATAATAACTTCAGGTGTAATCGGAATTTGCTGAAAAGAAGCTTTTAGTGCATCCTCGATTGCCGCTTGGACGGCTGGAGCACCGCCGATTAACGTCAATTCACCCGCACCCTTTGCTCCGTATGGACCATCAGCATAGGGGTTATCAAAGACCTTGCTGACAATTGGAACGACATCCAATGAAGTCGGCGGTCCATAATCGGATATGCTCTTTTGTTGGATTCTGCCTTGCTTTGAGGTCATCTTTTCTAAATAACCGTACGCTAACCCTTGAGCCAGACCACCGTCAATTTGGCCTTTCATAATCCGGTCATCGATGACCTTCCCCACTTCATAATTGCCGTATACTTTTTCTAGCTTTACATTTCCTGTTAACGTATCCACTTCCAATTCAACGATATTCACACCCCATGAATAAGCGGGGTAAGCATCTCCAGTGAAGGTTTTTTCGTTCCAAGGGATCATTTCTCGATGAACATAATGCTCCACTACTTCCTGTTCCACCCCTATTTGCCATTGGTCCTTCAGTTTTTTTGCGGCACGTTCAAGCAATTTTCCAACAATCATCGTCGTCCTCGAGGCTACGGTCGGACCGGAGTCGGGAACCTCTTTTGTATCGGGATACGGGTACAAAACTTCTTCGTACGGAAGGTCTAGTTCTTTGGCGACAATTTTAGAAAGTGTCGTCAAAATGCCTTGTCCCATATCAGAATTTGAGATTTTTAGTGATACCTTTCCGTCCTTAGATTTAAACAGTTTCACCGTTGCTTTAATATGGTCACGTTCGCCACTGCCTGTAAATCCACAGCCATGGAGGAAAAGCGAAGTTCCAATGCCTTTTTTATAACGTTGATTTTGTTGATTGTATTGCTGAAACTCTTCTTTCTTCTTTTGGTATCCAGACTGGTTGAGCAGGTCGTCAATCATATCTTCTACTAATATTGGATCGCGGAATATACCTTTGGTGATGGTGGGGTCTCCTTGTTTGACGAGGTATTTTCGTTTATATTCAAGTGGTTCGATGTTTGCCAGTTTACTAAGATGTCCCATATGACTTTCGATTCCGGCAAAGCTTTGAGGAGCACCAAAGCCTCTGAAGGCACCGTTCGGAACCGTATTGGTTTTTAAGACATAACCTTTTGCATGAAAATGCGGAATCTTATAAACACCGGCACTGTTTATTAAGGCACGCTGCAGCACGACAGAACTCAAACCCACATTCGCTCCGCCATCCAAATAAATATCCACACAAAGGCTTAAGATATTTCCTTCCTTATCTATAGCCGTTCGATATTTGAGTTTAGCAGGATGCCTTTTCGTTGTAACTACCATATCCTCAGAACGATCAAATACAAGCATCACCGACTTTTTGACTGCCTTTGCAGCAACCGCTACATGACATGCCATCATTGAAGGAAAATCTTCTTTGCCGCCAAAACCTCCGCCAGTCGGGCTTTGGACTACTCTGACTTCATCGTCACCACAGGCTAAAGCGCTTAGTAAGGCATTTTTTATATAATAAAGACACTGCATTGAACCCTGGACTTCAATTTCATCATCCTTATATATGGCGAGCATTCCTTGTGGCTCAAGGTATACATGCTCCTGATAACCCGTTTCATATTCCTCTTCGATTATTTTGTGGGCTCCTTGTTCAATCGCCGAAATGTTCTCTAAGCTTTCTCCGAATTCATAGCTTGCCATATTTACACCTGTTGTAGATTTTTGTTGGATCGCTTCGTCCAATGTATAAATAGGCTGATGTTCTTCAAAATCGACCTTTATTTCATTTAACAAACCATACAGGATTTGAAGGTCTATTCCAACGAGCATCAGAATCGGCTCACCAATATAGTTGACCCATTCATTCGCAAAAATAGGCTGATCTTCTTTGATGATTTTTACATAATTTGGTCCTGGAATATGCTCTGCTCCAACCGCCTCATATCCTTCCGGTAGTTTCGGCAACTGAATGGATTTGATCTTGCCATAAGCAATAGGTGACCGGTACAAAACCCCATAAACCATATTTTCCACTTTTACGTCACTTATATAGGGCAACTGGCCCGATACTTTACCACTATGGTCCTTTTTGGGCACTGAGATGCTTATGTCTTTTAAGTTCATTCCAACAACACCCTTCGACTCTTTTTTTTAAAGGGGGACACTTTATTAATAGAAACCTCTTCCTATGATTTTATAAATGAGAATCATATTTTATGATCATTTCATTCAAGAATTTATGATGCTTCATTTTTTTGATTGAAAATCGTCGAATTTAGACCGAACCCTGGTAGGACCCCAAATATGAATAGTGACAATGAATTCGTGTTTATAGACAAAGGTTTTGACCCTTATTTTAATGGTGGGGGTTGTATATTGATAATAAAGTCATTTAAAAACAAAAGTAAATCTCTTATTGTTATTTTGTTAATTTTCACCACACAAAAAATAAAGTTAAAAGTGATGTAAAATGAATTCGTAGATTTGAATAAATAGGAGGGAAGTTCTAATAAACAAAAAAGAAATTGAAGAATTATTTGAAGGCGTACCACCAACATTTCGGAAATTTTGTAAAGTAAGCAGTCAAAACTATAAAAATGATTGTAATGTGTTCGCTTATGCCATTACCAAAAAGATATTAACCACTAATCAATGGCACTTTGTTTTTGGTAATAAGTTTTGGTGACAGCCTCAGATCGTCGGATATAGCTTTTATGTAAGCAGGACAGGATTATAGGTGCATATCGGCTCGGCTGGACATGGGCTATTCCAGAGGATGCCGTAAAACCTGTTGATGGACGAACGAAATCCGAACGAAATAAATCTTAAAACTACAGGGAAAATACAGATTGCTTTGTTATCCTTTTTACGGAGGTATACATTTATGGATATACGAATACTGCTTGTCGAGGACGATGAGCATATTTGCAATACAGTAAAAGTCTTTTTATCTGGAGCGGGATATAAGGTGGATGCCTGTTTTAACGGGGATGAAGCGCATACCAAGTTTTATGATAACACCTATCAGCTTGTCATTCTTGACATCTTGCTGCCGGGAATGAACGGTCATGAGCTTTTAAGCGAGTTCCGTAAGCTGAATAATACGCCGGTTCTGATGATGACCGCTCTTTCCGATGATGAGAATCAAATCAGAGCGTTTGATGCGGAAGCGGACGATTATGTGACTAAGCCGTTCAAGATTCAGCTATTGCTGAAACGTGTGGAGGCGCTGCTCCGTCGCAGCGGTGCGGTGGCAAAGGAACTTCACTATGGCAAGCTGACACTTTTGCCGGAAGATTTCAAGGTTTTTTATGACGACGAAGAATTACTTTTGACTCTTAAAGAGTTTGAAATCTTAATGCTACTGGTGCAAAACAATGGCAGAACACTATCTCATGAAGTTATTTTGTCCCGCGTGTGGGGCTACGATTTTGACGGTGATGGCAGCACCGTGCATACTCACATTAAAAACCTACGGGCGAAGCTACCGGATAATATCATCAAAACAGTACGTGGAGTGGGCTACCGATTGGAGGAAACTTCATGAAAAAGAATGGGATATTTATTAAGATTTTTGCCTATACGATAGTTGCTATGCTGTTGATTGTTTTCGTAACTGCCGCATTGTTTTCAGGTCAATTCTTAACACTTTACAGAGCAGTTGAAAGGGAACAAATATTAGTGTCCTATCAGCCTTTGGTCAATAGAGTAAAAAATAGTGATTATAACGATATTCCCGCAGCAGCGCAAAGGTTTCGTGACAACAACCAATCATTTGAGTTTTGCATTATAGATGATAATGGCGGCGTGATTTACGCTACGCCCGGTGCTGATACCTCGGATAATTTCAATGGTGACTTTTACTATGTGGTGCATAATGATAAAGCCCTCGGCTATTCTGTCGTCGCCCAGACCAGACCGGGCTTAACTGCCTTTTACAATGAAATAATTGTGCGGGCATTGGTCGCGTTTGCCATTATACTCGCCCTCTGCCTTGTTTGCGCGTATGTTTTTGCACGGCAGATAACCAACCCCATCAAGCGACTGGCGGATGACGCCGGGAAAATGACAAGGCTTGAAGATGTACCGCAAAGCCTGCCTATACGCCGGGATGAATTAGGCGATTTGTCGCGTGACATTCACTCTATGTACGATAAGTTGAAAGATACCATTTCCCGGTTAGAAAATGAAATCCTGCGGGTAAGGGAAATGGAGGAAGCACAGCGATATTTCTTTACGGCGGCTTCACATGAGCTAAAAACGCCTATCGCGGCAACAAGTATCTTGCTGGAGGGTATGCTCGAAAATGTAGGTGATTACAAAGACCATCCCAAATACCTGCGCGAATGCGTGAAGATGATGGACGCGCAGGACGATGTGATTTCCGAGATACTGGAGATTGTCAACCTGAGCGATGGGAAAATCTCTCAGGCTTCTGAAAAACTGAATGTCAGACAAATAGTGGCTGACATACTGCCGGACTTTCAGATATTAGCTGAAGCAAACGGTCAGTGCATTGTTATGGACATTCCTGACGGACAAAACTGCCTTGTCGATTCTAAAATGCTTCAAAAAGCACTTTCCAATATCTTTTTGAACGCAGTACAGAATACGCCTACAGGCGGTGAAATTAGGATATGGAGCGAGCCTGCGGCTAAACAATATCGCCTTTGTATACTAAACACAGATGCAAGGATAGACGATACAGTTCTGCCTAAGTTATTTGACCCATTCTACCGTATGGATAAAGTGCGAGGTCGGAAAAGTGGGCGCAGCGGTTTAGGCTTGACCATCGTGCGGAAAACGTTGGAAGCAATGAACATTGAATATGCTTTGCAAAACGTTCCGGATGGCGTTCTATTTTGGATGGATTTGCGAAAGACATAAATAACACAAGGAGAAAAAATAATGAAATCAGAAAACCGAAATAAACTTACAATTGCATTGTTTGTAGTATATATGCTGCTGTTGACAGGCGTCATTCTCTTCAAATTACCGTTTTTTTCTTCTGAAATATCAGACGGGATACGAGTAATCAATCTGATTCCATTTCAGGGGTCTTTCGATGACAGAGGAACTATTGATTTTAGAGAAATAAGAGATAATATACTTATTTTTATCCCTTTAGGTATATATATTTGTATGCTAAAAAGCAAATGGCCTTTTATGAAGAAAGTTCTTCCAATTGTTGCTTTGACATTGGCGTTTGAAGCTATACAATTCATTTTCGCAATGGGAAGAAGCGATATTACTGATGTACTTGGCAATACGCTTGGAGGGGTAATCGGCATTGGTATTTATGCTTTATTGTTCAAGATTTTCAAAAACAGGACTGTTAAGGTTGTAAATATACTTGCCTTGGTAGTAACTGTTTGCGTAGTATTATATTTCGCCTATCTGTTTTATCTCAGCCATTTTGTTATGAGGCGTCTGCATCCCTGATGTTAGCAACCAAGCTTTATCACTTTGACCGACAGGGTTATTCCTGCCGGTCTTTTTTGATTTTCTCCGCTACAGACAAACTACAGGTTGGCTACAGGGAAAATACAAATTGCTTTGCCATAATAGGAGCATGACAAACGTAAATGTCTATTTTACGCCATACATAGGAGGACTACCGCAATGAAAATGAAAAAACTAATCGCACTCGCTTTAGCACTTTTTCTCGCCCTTCCCATATACCTGTCCAATTTTCTCCTTCTACTACCCAGAAAAAAGCACTATTAGAACATTTCAAAGCAAATATTAATTCTAGATTCGAATATAATTTAATGGAACTTTCTAATTCTTTTGATTGTAAATTCGTTTCATTAAGTCCTTTACTCCTATAACCTCCTTTACTATAATTTTAAATTAACATTAAAAAACTTTTATTTCCTCATAAAATTTATTGAAATCTCCTACGACTTTAGACGTATAGGTATGAGAAAGTCTCGTACTATTATTTCAACCAACCTGCTGGTTGATTGAAATAGGGATATTTGATTAACTTTATTGTCATTGGATCCCTGCCACATTCCAACCACCTATACCCCCCAAAATGAAAATCCGAGCTGTATTCCGCAAATAAGTTTTTAAAATTATCATTTTGGGGTATTTATTTTTCTTAGCTTGATGGGTATGAGACCGAACCCCTTTTCAGAAACTTCTTAAATGTTTTCAAATTACTTTGACTATACAGTATACTAATATTATCAATGTAACCGTATAAAAAATGGGTTTAATAAATGGATGATGGTGTTACGGGTAAAGAGGTTGAAAATGGGACCAGCTCGTAAAATCTTAAAGGACAGATGTTAAATGGAATTAAATAGTTATAAGGAGTCACAAGGGGTTTCTAAATTATGGAATTTTAATTATATTTTCATATTGTGTATCAACATTCTCAGTAATATGGCGTTTAATCTTGTTACTCCTCTATTGTCTAAATATTCTATTCATTTAGGTGCATCCTTGGGGATGTCAGGTGTGATCGTTGGTTTGTTTGCGATTACGGCGCTTGTTATTGGTCCATTTGGAGGAATTCTCACAGACCGGATCAATAAAAAACATGTCATGATCATTGCTACTATCATCAATGGCATTGCGACAATTGGTTACAGCCTATCACCCAATATAGGACTTCTGATTTTATTCCGTATCTTGCATGGAGCCAGTTTCAGTATTGCCATTGCCTCCAACCTTGCTTGGATATCTGATTTTATACCTAGAAACAGGATGGGAGAAGGGATTGGCTATTTTGGAATTAGTCAGATTATAGCGATTGCTATTGGTCCTGGAATAGGGATAGAAGCGGCAAGTCAATTCGGAATCCCCAAAATCTTCATGATGGCAGCAGCATTGCTTTTTACTGCATCGATTTGTATGTTTTTTGTTTCAACCAAGGCTCATACATTCAAAGGAAATAAAACAGTTAAAAATAAGAGAATCGGTCTAAAGGATATTATTGCATTTGAGATACTGCCGCTTTCTTTAATAGGGGGCTTGTTTTCATTAGGAAATGGGCTTGTCACCTCTTTTTTAGTTTTACTGGGAAATGAACGGAATATAAATGGAGTGGGTATCTATTTCACTGTAAATGCATTGTTTCTTCTTTTTATAAGACCCGTATCGGGAAAGCTTTATGACCGAAAGGGACTCTCTTTTATTTTGTATCCTGCATTATTATTTGGCTGCATCGAATCATTGTTATTAGGGTTTGCCAATTCGCTATGGATGATCATTTTAGCTGCTATTTTTAAAGCATTGGGCCAGGGAATCGGACAGCCTGCACTGCAGGCAGAGTCTCTTCGAAAATTAGGCAGTCAAAGAACAGGAGTGGCTTCGAGTACTTTCTATATTGGAGCGAGTATCGGGCAAGGATTTGGTCCTTTGCTTGGCGGAGGTTTTGCTTCTCTATTTGGATATCAAGGAATGTTTAACGTTAGTGCCGTTCTCATGATATCTGGTATTTTTGGTTATGCCATATACAATAAAAGTACGCAACCTGCTGATTCTAATTAAGCTTTATCATAATAATCAAGGGCCTTTTGGTAATCCTCCTGGGTATCAACATCCATTAATATTCCTGGATCATCTACATTCATGTATTTCTTTTCGAAACCGCCCAGGACCGCACGCAAATTACTTTCTGGATTGGTTTCGAGAATTTTCTGTTGCACTTCACTAGATAATTTTATAGGGTGACCACCTTTAAAGTTAAAGCTGGGAATAACTACATTCCCTTCTTGTTCTACAAGTAACTGAACCGTCTCTTTTTTTACTAGTGGACAATCTCCGGGTGCGATAAAGAAGGTTGAGGCATTTACTTCGTTGCAGCCCTTTTGTATAGACGTAAACATTCCCTGGTTAAAGTTTTCATTATAAACAAATTTGACCTGAAATGAATAGACACTCTTACTTCTGATTTTTACAATTTCCTCTTTGATAATTTCCGCTTGGAACCCAGCCACGACGATGGCTCTGCTGCATATTCCTTCAAATTTTGAAAGGGTTTGCTCCAATACAGTCATTTGCCCGAGTGGCAACGTCATTTTATATGCATTCGCACGGCTGGAGTATCCAGCAGCTAGGACGATTGCTTCCATTTTTGTCACCTTCTATATATGATTATTTAATTAATTTATTTACCTTGACTCCATGTTTGCCATTGCGGTCTAAGACAATCTTTAATGATATACATTAACTCCTTAAGAACATTGCAAAGCGTCTAACTGGCGCTTTTTTTCTTTCATTGATAATTTTATTCGTTTACTAATAATAAAATCACCATCCACAAATATGGATGGTGATTGATATGTTAGATATTAGTTTTTGAAAGTAAGTTTGTAGAGAGCTATGTAATAGCCCACACAATTTCAATAGTTATGGCTGCTGCGTTCCCGCCCTGACCAGTTTCCTAGTGTCTTTGTTGGACTAAACTCCGCAGGTAGGACTCGAACCTACGACCGATCGGTTAACAGCCGATAGCTCTACCACTGAGCTACTGCGGAAAAATAAGTTATTTTGCTAGCGCAAAAAACTATGGTGCCGGCTAGAGGACTTGAACCCCCAACCTACTGATTACAAGTCAGTTGCTCTACCAATTGAGCTAAACCGGCATAATACTTAAGTAATATTTACATAATAATCGGATAATGAAGTTTTTTCAAGATATTTTTTTAATTTTAGTGGAAATGACGGGAGTTGAACCCGTGTGCAAAGATATAGGCACTTATACATCTACGAGTGTAGTCAGTAGAATTGATTTCACTTACTTCGTTAGCCTACTGACAGGCGTTGAAGCAGCTAGTCTGGTTCGTCTCTTCCTTCATCCTCAGACGGTGGAATTCGGCGTAGTCCACTTCATTTGAGTCCCTTACCCTACCACATGGACGATGGAGGGAGGAACCGCTATCGTCTGTTATTAGGCAGCGAAAGCGAAGTTGTTGTTTTGTTTGCCAGTTATAGGCTTTATCGTTTTAACGAGGCCGAATCCCTCGACTCGCAATATAAGCTCAAACTATCCCTGTCGATACCAAAACATCCCCATAATATAATGGCAGAGAAGAAGGGATTTGAACCCTCGCGCCGGTTACCCGACCTACACCCTTAGCAGGGGCGCCTCTTCAGCCTCTTGAGTACTTCTCTGTAATGAAAGTTTACTCGTAAGTCCGTTAAGAACTTACAAGAGAAATATATCATGTCTGCCAAATGGAAGATAGCTGTAAAATTTGGTAGTTCTAAAGACCTAGTCGAATCATTTAAGATGCATCAATCTTTCAGAAAAGAGCAAAATTTAAATATGGCCTCTCTTGATTAGAAGAGGCCATAAGTTCGAGATATTGTTGGTTATCCGCAGAATGATTTATCTAGTCGTGCCCACTTCAAATTTATTTCATTTTAATAGGAGTTACGACAGCAAATAAATTTTCAGATGGATCATTTACCTTTATTTCTATTACTTTATATCCAGTTCCTCCGTCGTTAAATGCATTTTTAGTTGTTTTTATTATTAATTCATTGTTGTTCATAGTGATTTCTTCCTTCCAATCAAATTCTCACAGAAGTTACTATATGTTGACGGAATAGAAATGTGCATCATTTTTAGAAAAATTTAGTTGTATGCTTTTACAGTTTAAATACTTGGACCGGTTTAAAATTCTTCGTATACTGCCGGATCCTGATTGTTTAATCTACCATCTGGGCGAGTTAATCCGGAAATGATACTCATTTCTGTTTCATCAAGTGAAAAATCAAAAATAGATACATTTTCAAGCTGACGATCAGGAGAAGCTGATTTAGGAATGGAAATGGCCCCAAGTTGATAATGCCAACGTAAAATAATTTGTGAAATGGACATATTATGTTGTTCTGCAATTTGTTTAATGGTGTCATTTTGTAATACTTGATTGGCTCGAGCTAATGGACTCCAGGATTCCGTTGTAATATTATTTTCTTCATGCCATTTTCTCTGTGGGCCTTGATTGAAAAATGGGTGTAATTCGATTTGGTTAACGCTAGGTTTTACACCTGTTTCTTTTTCTAAACGCTCGATATGTTCTGGTAGAAAATTACATACCCCAATTGAACGAATAAGCCCCCATTTTTTAGCGTCTATTAACGCCTGCCAGGACTCCACATATAGATCCTGTTTTGGGTTTGGCCAATGAATAAGATATAAATCATAATAATCTACCTTTGCGCGATATAACGATTCTTGAATAGTTGTAATGGCTTTGTCATAGGTTTGATAGCGTCCTGGCAGTTTCGATGTAATTTTTAATTTTTCTCTAGGAACAGAACTGCATCTAACAGCTTCTCCCACCGTGCCTTCGTTTTCATAATTGTATGCTGAGTCTATTAATCTGTAACCAATATCAATCGCACTTACTATCGAATTAACACCATCAGCTCCCTTGAGTTTATATGTACCCAAACCGATAACAGGTAACGAAAGCCCGTCATTAAGTGTAATTTCTGGGATGGATATAACCATAACCACTCACTCCTTTCTGTATTAATCTAAGATTAGCACAATTTTTATAGCATTTCATGGAAAGAAAAGGTTTTATTACCATTACATTCAGGAAAAATAGTTTTGCATACAAAAAACACTTACCTGGATTGCTATTTTCTCGCGATTGGAGGAAGTGCTCTCCTATTAGTCGACAATTTTTAATCTTCCTGTTTACCTTCAGCTGGACTCATCTTTCTCTACTAAAAACTTTCTCACCATGACTTTATTTAAATGCCTCATTCCCAGCATGCTAAGATTCATCCAAATCCAGCTATAAAACTGGCCAAACAGGAAAACGCCTGCTGCCACTGTACCACTTACTCGGCTTGAAACAGAAGGTCCTAAAACGGGGAATTTAAATATGTAAAGTAAGATAAGAATACCTGCTGAAAGAAAGGTTCCTCCCAATACCGATACCATTGATTCTGTTTTATACAGTTTAAATCCTGTCCCAAGGGCAATGCCGAGAAGACCGGTAGTAAATAGGAAGACCAGGACTTCACTAGGCTGCAGGATGATCAATAACAAAGCAGTAACACCGTATGTTAACAGACCGATTCGGATGGAAATAACCATCGCAAGAACAATCGGTCCGGTAGTCATGATGCTAAACGCATAACCAATCCCACCTATCAAACCCGCTGATTGAAGGATGGCAGCGGTCGCACCTAACAGGCTGCCAAGCACAAGCTTCATATTATTGGTATACTGAACGGTTGTAATCTTATGTTTCTTTTTAAATACGCCCAAAGTCCAAGTTATCAATCTCATAAGCATCCTCCTCGAACTGGTAAATGGCGATCCGATCTGCAGATTTTCCTCAAAGAGTAATGGATATTGGCCCCATCTCTAACATCTATTCTTTGATCAGCAATTGATGCATGCTTTTTTCATGAACAATCGGAAAACGCCATGGCCCCTATAAACTCTGATACCAAGTGATATTCCTGAGAATTTAGCGGTTTGCCCATTTAAATCAGGACATCTCCCCACTCTTGTACGTATGAATATACTGCAGTATGGAGGTGTCAATCGTGAAAGGACTTTATATAGATGATCCCTTAGGCAGGGTCCAATTAAAGGAATGGGAAAAGAAAGCTATAGAGAAATTCTCCACTAAAATGAGTGACAAAGAAAAACCCTTTCCCTGCATCCCTGCAACGATAGGATTTTCTCAGAACCATTTGCGGTACAGCTTTATCGGTGAGCCCAGGGAAACTTCGACAATATATGAACTTGCGGAAGCATTGAGCGAGTATTCAAAAATTTCAAGGGAAATCGGATCATACACATCACTGATTGTTTTTTATGAAACCCCCGAGGACATGAAGGCAGCGTTTACGGTTGAAGATTATGAACAGCTATTTTGGAAACATCTAAGCGGCTTGGCCAGAATCGACAGATTTGATTGGCCAGTGGATATACCAATGGACCCCCATCATCCTGTCTGGGAGTTTTGCTATAATGGGGAGAAATACTTTATGTACTGTGCAACACCCGCCCATAAGAATCGAAAAAGCAGGCATTTTGATGAAATGATGCTTGCCATTACCCCGCGTTGGGTTCTCCAGGAATTTAACAAATCACCCAATTTCGCAAATGGGATTAAACAACAAGTTAGAAAAAGGCTGGCAGCCTATGATACCGCTCCTATCCATCCTGACCTAAACAGCTATGGAGCTGAGGATAATTTTGAGTGGCGGCAATATTTTCTTCGGGATGATGATTCGTCATTGTCCAAATGCCCCTATCATCGGTTTCTAAACTTGTTTAAATCTAATCAATGATGACCGCAGGATCCACCGCCTGCGTTTATTTTATTGGTTTTATAAAGAAAAAGGACCCCCTTAGGTCCTAGTTTAGTGCAGTTGAGTTCCTTTTTGTGAGATAGGGTACAATTGTTACTTCCTTTGATTTTTCAGGTTCTTGCTCATTTTTTGCATTAATTATTAAATCGAGTGCAGCCTGCCCAAGTTCTTCGTAATTGTGGTTAATCGAAGTTAAACTCGGTGTCAAAATATCGGCGACAAACGAATCATCATAGCCAACAAAGGCAAATTTCATCGGATCGATCTTTTGCTGATTGCATGCAACCAGCGCTCCGGAGGCTATCATATCATTCATACAAACAATTGCCGTAGGCAGCTCCTTGTTTTCCAGCAGCTTTTCCATCGCTATTTGTCCACTGCCTACCGAAAAACCACTATAAATATGCCATTCAGGATGGTAAATCAGACCATTCTCCAGCAGGTTTTGTTTGAATCCCACTACTTTTATATCGGTTGAAGTTATTCCCTGCTTTCCACCTAGCAAGCCAATGTTTTTGTGCCCCATTTCGACAAGATGATCCACAATTAGTTTCATACCCAACCGCTCATCGGATTTGACTTGAAAACAATCGACTCCCGCCATCTCTCCATTGACCATCAACACAGGAATCTTATTCATCACTTCGAGAACTTCTGCCGCCTCTTCTGCTTCCGTTACCGATTTGTTAATACGGCCGCCCATCATGATGATGCCTTCGACCTGGCGTTCTGAGAGAACCTTTAGATAAACCGACTCCATTGCACTATCATTCATAGAATTACATAGGAAAATCGTATAGCCCTTTTTTTGCGCGTATTTTTCCAACTCAATGCAGAAGCTTGAGAAGAATGGATTTGTGATATCTGGCAAGATCAATCCGATCATCTTCGTTTCTTTTTTGGACAAACTTCTCGCAATACTGTTTGGTTGGAAATTATATTCCTGTATTTTCGCTAGTACTTTTTCTTTTGTTTTTTTGCTGACGGGATAATTGCCATTTAAAACACGGGACACCGTCGCGGGGGATACGTTTGTCGCTTCGGCAATATCGTAGATGGTAAACGTTTTTTTGTCCAAAGGAAACTCTCCCTTCTTTTTAAAAAAAGTAACCTAAGTATCTTTCTTTCAATTGTAATCTATTTTATTAGAAAAATGGTAGTCGAACAGTTGAAAGAGGCTACGGGGAAATAAAGGTGATAAAAAAAGTCATAGTTGAGGACGTTATCATCCTCAACTATGATCTAGTGGATTATCTAAATTTCACGGTATAGGTTTCCGACTGGAGGCCATCCTCCGATTTTACTGTGATCACCGCAGTTTCCTCTTCTTCAGTTACTTGATAGGAGGCAAATAAGTCAGTAGTGACCGCTGTTACTACAGGATCTTTCGCTGCTTTTTCCTTTACCTTATACGTCAATTGTTCAGTTTGGAAATCCATTAACGGCTTTCCATTGATTAAGATGCTCTCAAGCGTTGCATCCTCACCAATGCTTGGGTCAGCCTTGGTAACATCTCCGTTTCCAAACACTTCAATTTCTGAAATGGCAATGCATGTTTTTGGCATCGCCGTCATCACTACTCGGATCTTCGATGTGGTAACTGGGTCAAACTTCACCGTTAAGTCTTTTGTTGCATTCACATCTACTTGGGTTCCTTCAATACCCTTCCAATCGGTTCCATTCCAATATTCAAGATTTAGAGATTCTGGTGGTCTCGTACCGCCGCCATCATCATAAAAATGGAAATCGATCTTAGATATCGTATCTTCACGGCCAAAATCGATGGCTACCCAATCTTCTGACCTCCAGCTGTTGGGATCCCAATTCGTCCAGCGCTCCGAAGAGATTTCCCCATTGTTGACATTGGTTGTTTTATCATATTGTCCGGTAAAGGAAGCTGATACCTTTGGAAACTCCTGCCCAGAATTAGGAAGGTTTAACGCGATGTTCTGCAATGCCGGTTTGGTCACTTGCACATTGGCCGTTACTCTAACCGGACTATACGGAATAGATCCTTTTACTATAAATTTACCAAGTTCTTCATACTTACTTGGGTCAATCGCTTCCCACTTCACTCGTACGTTTCCTTCCGAACCGTTTTCAAGTTTAGCAGGTACAAATTCCGGTAGTACCGGCTCTTTACCTGGAACCGTTTTCACCTTAATCGGTTCCACACTTTCCACATTACTAACCGTTACCTTTGCCACAGCTGGAATGCTCGTTCCTTCGACCGTGCCGTTCACGGTAAATGTGGTTTCCCTGTCATACTGATCAGGGTCAATCGCTTCCCATTGGACGGCTTTTTGTACTTTTTCACCGTCTCCGTAAATCGTTGTAACTTCCTGAGGCATTTCCGGTGCGATTTTTTTCTTCGTTACAACCACATTAGCTGGCTCTATATCCACAATTCCGGCCTGTTCGATTTTCCAACTCTGATTATTTCCAGCATTGGCTGACCAAACACCCACTCCAGCATTTTCACTTGTTGAACCACCGCCAACTTCGAGGAGCTGACCGCTTGCTGCGTTAATGAACGTATATTGTTGATTTCCGAAGGTGGATAGCATCCACTTTTGGCTTTCTGTGTTTTGATCGGTTTGTACCACTGCGTTCCCATTTTCAACACCAATCACCTTGCCGCTGTTATCAACGATTTTATACTCTTCCTTTGAACTGTATCCATTCGTCACTTTTTGAAGACTCCACTGCTGGCTCGCCTTATCACGGTCATAGGTTTTTTGCACAATCTTGCCTTCCTCTGTGCTATCCAAGACCTTACCACTATTTTTATTGCTAATTTTATAGTGATCTTGATTTTTTAAGAATCCAGCTTCCTCGTTAACTCCTGATACACCGGACACAACAAATGTTGTAATCGATTGTGCCGGAACCACCGCTGCTAATTTTTCATCCTCTACCTTGATGTTATCTTTTTTCTGCAAATTATCAGTGGCAGATGTGACATACGGAGTTGCTGTTGCTGACTCATCTACTGTTTCAAATCCAGATAAGTCGATGTCCACTGCCTTTTGATCCTTGGATGAATTGGTATAAACAACGACAACAGAGTCATCTTCAGAATCAATTGCTGCCAACGTATTATTGTTGTTTGAGTTGATAAAATGATCGCCAGGGCGAATAAATTTACTATAGTTACCAACGGAGTAGTATTTTTTATTTTTGTAGATTTTAAAATTGTTAAAATCATCTGCTGCAAAATCAACTTGAATTAGACCCCAGTTGCCATTTTCATGCTCAGGCCTCATGTTTACCTCATCTTCAACTGCCTGCCACATCACCCATGCTTCTGGTTCGAGTTGCTGGATATCTTCTCTGATTCGTTTCGATATTTCAAGGCCCGGATTGATGTCCTCATGATTCTGGCCGCCGACACTTAGGTCAACCTCTGACATCCACAGTTTTTTTCCTGAAGCTTTGGCAATATCTCTAGCACCAGTTCTTTCACCTGTCCCGTAAGTATGTACATTCAACTGCTCAATATTACTGCGGGTTTCGGTATTATACGCATCCCAATTGGTTCGGAATTTTCCAGGATTCGTCTCGTCCATTGCCGAGACAGCGGTATCCAAGCCTTTTTCGGTCAATTGTTTTTTCACTTCATTGATCATTTTCGCTTGTGATTCCGGGTTCCAGTGTGATCCTTCTTGTCTGCCCTTGGCACCCCAGTAGTTCGTATTTGGTTCATTTACCGGTGAAAGCGTTTTAAATTGAATGCCAGTATCTTTCTGCAGATGGTCGACAACTGCTGTTAAATAGCTGGCAAAATTAGTGTATTGATCAGGCTTCAGGTTATCCCTATTTGAATCCCAGTTCCCGGATACATATCCACTTTGCGTCATAAAGTATGGCGCCGAGTTCGAAAAGGCTTCAAACGTATCTGCTCCTCTTGACTTAGCTGCCGTCAGCCACCAGCGTTGGTTGGCATCCGCGTTCCAGTTCCAGTGGTTGGGAATCGTTGGGTTCCACCAATTCGCCGGCTCTGTCCAGCCTTCTGTGTTTCCATTTGGCGGTCCAAATTCGGCCGGCCGATTCCAATATCCTGGGACTGCTCCGCCTAGACGCATGTATGGAGTGGTTTCTGGCGAATCACCACCGCCGATATTATAACGAGCAATATTAAAATTAAGTCCATCCTCGCCAAAGAGGGCATCGGCTAATTGGTTTTTGATTTCATCCGGCCAGCCGCCTGTAATATTGGCAAACCAAACAAGCGCTGTTCCCCACCCATCAAAAGGTGCTTGTTGATAACTTGGATCTAATTTCACCATTTCTGTGATTGTGCTTGATGGAGTAACTTCAGCAGCTGATACCTTAGGTGCTGCTGCAGGTGCAAGCAGACTAAGGGTAAGGGCAGTAGCCGAACCGTATGTGAATACCTTTTTAGCCATTTGCTTAATATGAGCTTTTGTCATTTTATCATCCCCTTTTACTATTTTGCTAGATTGAGACAGTTTCGGTTTGGATCACCTCCCAAATAGTTGTAATATAGAAACCGGTTTCTATAAAATAGAAAAAAATTTACTCTTAGTTGAGTTAGTACTGTTTGAATGGATTGGGAGTTGGGATTCGTGGTGTCTTTCGTAGGATAGAAATCGGTTTCTATTTCAAACAGGTGTCTGTTAATTCTGAATACTCATCTTGAGTATTAATATAAAATTTGCCAGTGGTGCTGTCAATATGATAGGAAATTTTTGGTTCGTTATTCCTATCTAAAATAGGTCTTTTGGTCTCTGTAGAGGTATGCTAATGTTAAGGGTCTGTTATACCTGAATTTTGGTTTCACTGTGTTTGAAAATAAACGGAAAAATTCCGCTTAAATTAGGAAATTCCCATATTTCCTTAAAAGTAAAGGAAGTTTTTCCGTTTATATGATTCAAATCGTTGGATTTTGTCTTATCTAGAGCAGTTAATCGGAATTTCTCCGCTTATATCTGCTTCTTAAGCTTCACCTATATACATTAACCGGAAATTCTCCGCCTATGAATTTTCATTCCTTCACGAAAATCAAAGCGCTCGACAAGTTTGTCCGTAAAACCGGTATTACTGACATTTTCCCCAGGCACTTGTTTGCGAAAACAGCACGAAAAAAAGAAACAGAAGAACTCTCTTCTGCTTCTTAAACGGTTATTTTTCTTTCTCCGATCTCCTTTAGACCAGCACGGATAAGCAGGAATACTACTACCCATGAAGCTAGCATTAAAAAAATCTGTCCGAACGGGAACATACCTTTTATCGGTGTGTCCCACAAAGCATGCATCAAGACCACCAAGGCAAAGACACGTAAAAATCTAAACCGGAAGAGCATGTTAAGGTTAAATGGATGATCCCCTTGTACTCTACAGAATGCAGCTCCTGTCAACGCGGCCCAGGCTATATGCCCGCCGGGTGCAAAAATTCCACGCCATAGGATCGTATTGTAGAGATTTGCACCATCCCCAGAAAGCAGTGCCCTTAGAGCATACCCCGCGGTTTCAAACGCGGCAAATCCTGCACCGACAGCAGCTCCAATGAGAAGGCCGTTTAGAATATATCTGTATTTTCGGTACCGAACAAACGTAATGACCGTTATAGCTTTGGCCAGCTCTTCCGCAATTCCAATCGTAATCGGATTGATATTGTTTTTTAAAATATTAAAAAACACAAGTGCGACCAACATGGAGAGAACACCGCCGATCAACACAACATAAATCACTCGATAAAAGGCAATATTTTGCGGTGCATTCATCTCCCAGAAGAAGATCAACGTTGTAAACGGAACAGCAAATGCTCCAACGATAATAAGTCCAGGTAAGAAGTTGACATTTCCAAAATAGGTCACACCCATGTAAAATCCTGCGAAGGCAAGGAGCGCAATGATAAACACCCTTGCAAAAAGCCATGGCTTCGGCCATGTATCTTTCACTTCCGTAATTTTGGGTGTCGTTAGTGCCGTACCCACGATAAACAGCCGTTCGGCCTCCAGTTCACTATGATTCCGAAAAACACGCGAAAATACATTTTGGAATTTCGGCTCGATCGTTCGTTCAATTTTTGGAACCATATCAACATAATGGGCAAACTCATAGAAATAACTATTTTCATCCTCTTGTCCGTTATCTTTAAAAAACTTTTCGCCGCAGCTTAAGCAGAACTTCACTCCATCTGGATTGGAATAAACACATTGCGGGCATTTCAAACACCTTCACCCCTTTTGGTTAGCAAAAAACATCCTCACCAAGAGGATGCCCAAAAATAGGTAAATTATTTGAAAAAATGATTACTCCTCCTGTTTTGAGAAGTCTTCCAAACTATCACTTTTTAGAGGCTTTTGATTAGCTTCATCTCTCCATTCTTAGGAATGAATTCACTAACGTTTTCATATTTCTCTTCCTTTTTTGAATGGTTTCGGTCCTCCGCAACATATTCCTTAAAGGAGCAGCAAAATAGCTTTCGTGCAACTTTCCCTTTTTCACCAATTAAGTTAAACCATCCTTGTCCAACATAAAAAGGATTCGTGAGGATATTATCAATGATATACGTGATTCGGTCTTTTTCTTCCCCTGGATTAAATTTTGTTTTGGCTGAAAGAGCCAAGATAAAATAGTTTTTATACCGATCAAATTCCAGTAATTGAAGATGGTACTTCTTGTGCTGCCTTTGATTGAAATCACTCAGGACTATTTTAATACTTTTTTCTACATCTATTTCAAATTTACTTGCATCCTTCCATATCGATAAACGAGAATCAAAAATGGACAGTGTTAATATATAATATGCTTCAAAATTTTTAGGATCAAATACTTCATTACCAGCCTTTTCATCTTCCGGTACGACAATATAGTTTTTATAGTCAGCAAAGAAATTTTCAATCATATCGAATACCCTCTTTCATACCTTAATAGAATGGATGAATAATATGGTTTGTCTTTTTTTATCAGCGACTATTAGCAATATGAAAACAACATTCTACATGAGCTTTTCACACAGTTTTTTAAAAAATCTGACAAATCAACTTCCATGAACCAATGAATTTGAATTGTATAGTATATATTCTTTTATAAAAATTAAAAATCCTGCTTAATCTTGCAAAAATCCTCATCTTCCACGCTTTTAATTAAAAAGTCCCATGACAGAATGAATAATTTGTCGTGTATTCGAAAATGCATTCTAATTTATATCGAATTTTGCAAAAAAAAAAATGGCTCAGTAATGTAATTACTAAGCCACTCTCCATAAGCTATGCTAACATCTTACATATTTACGCTTGAAACCAAGTTTTCCTCTTTCAATTTCCTTTTGAATATTTTCGGAAGCAAGCAGAATACTGCTTTTTTTCTTGTCCCGTTTGATTTCTACTGGTCCCACTTCCTTTGCCGTTTCAACCGCCTTATCATGGAGCGGCACAAACGAAATCCCGACGGTATAGATAAAATTATTCATGGCGGATTTCGTTCGATCCGGAGAATCATGAATCGTATTTTTCACCTGATCAAGCATACTGGCAATCTTGCTTTCGCTGAATTCACTGTCTGGACGATTCCCTAAAAGCCAACAGTAGCAGCTCCAACCTGCAGACATTTTAAGTTCATTACCGCTTACGATCCATTTATCAGCCACATCTTGCGCAATATCGGTTTCAGCCAACGTTACGGCAACCACATAATCAGAAATCATATAAAAATATGCCCCATCTATCCACCGCTCAAAATCTGCCTCCGTCATGATCATGGGGTCCGCAATGATACCTGCAAAATACATGGCATCGTAGTTCCCGGTAGCGTAAAGCTGCTCGGCTAAAGGTTGATTTTTCTTGATTTTCTTTGCAATCGGCTTCATTGCACCTGTCGCCACTCCAAAAAGCGGTTCGTGTGCACCATTACTTATGTATGTCTTCTTCGTTCGTTCCTTGCCGAGTGCTTCCAGTTCCTGCATAACCGTTTCTAAATCCATCGTTTTACACTTCCTCCCTTTTAATTCTTCACACCTACTTATAAATTTTACTAATAATTTTGCGGTCTGAATACTATTTATCAATCTATGCCCCCTCAATGTTCAAAATCTTCCTATTCCGATATCAAAATCCCTTTGATTTACAAATATTCGGATAAACAACACTCTTGAGGTAAAAACTATATTAGAAGCAGTTAAATGATCATCTTTGGTAGAACCCATGAAAACCCTGATTCTATTCATTTTTTAGTTAATATTACTCACAATCAACAGCGCTAATAAACATATCCCTTTAACACCAACCTAGAAAGTGAAATAACAAACACAGAGGAGTAATACATAATGGATAAAAATTCCTTTTCGGAGGACCAAATTGCTGAGCATCAGCAAAATAAACATTTAACATCATCCGAGTTAGCAGATTTGTTTGCAAATTTTCTTGGAGACTCCATGTTTACTTGTGTGTTTGAACATTTTCTGCAAGTCGTGGAAGATGAGGAGGTTAAAGATTATGTAGAATTTGCAATTGCACTTTCTAGAAGACATGTTCAGCAAATAAGTGATATTTTTACAATAGAAAATATACCTATACCTGTCGGTTACGGAGAACAGGATGTTCGAAAAGATGCACCTCGCCTATTCAGTGATATGTTCATGGTTTTTTATATTACCCAAATGGCAAGTGTATCATTAACAATATACAGTAGTGCATATGGAAATGCGACCAGACAAGATATTATGAATTATTTTAGAAACAATTTAAATGATTCAGGAGAAACTTATGAAAGAGGAATCCATTTATTACTTTCTAAAGGAATGGACATAGGTGCTCCAACAATTCCTTATGCAAAAAAGGTTGATTTTGTTGAGGAAAAATCATTTATCTCAATTATAACAGGAAGAGATAGACCGCTTACAGCCCCTGAAATAAAACAGTTGCATAATTTAATCAATACAAATGTGTTAGGTAAAGCCATAATGCTAGGTTTTAGCCAGGTTGCCTCTTCTGAGAAGCTTAGAAAATACTTTCAAGAAGGTGCAAAACTCTCAGGTAAACAAATAAAAGGGTTATCCTTACCATTAACAAATCAGGACTTGCCCTCTCCCAAGTTAGTGGATGCACATATAACAGATTCAACCAGCTCTCCATTTTCCGATAAACTTATGTTGTATCATGGATCGGTAGCAGGAAGTGTTGCACTTACCAACATGGGAACAGCCCTTGGACAAATGATGAGCATGATTTAGCGGTAGAGCTTATGGCGTTCATTCCTGCGATCGGCAAGTATAACAATGATGGACTAAATATGATGATTGAACATGGGTGGCTTGAAGAACCCTTCACAGCAACGGACAGAAAAAAACTTTCTAACTCTTCACCAGGGAATCAGAGATAATTAGGATGAGAAAAATGTGAATAAGAATGCGTTTGAAAAACTGTTATGGTCTATCGCTTTACCTGGTTTTGGACAAATACTAAATAAAAAGTATATTAAAGGCAATTTGTTTATATTCCTTGAATTTCTGGTAAATATCCAATCCAATTTTAATGGAGCGATTATTTCAAGCTTTCATGGAAATATTAAAATCATAACAATATTCATAAAATATGAACGCCCTATTTAATTTCTGATGAAAGGAATGGCGTTCTTTTTTATGCCTCTACAAGTTTTCCTTTTTGTCACGAAGTGTTCAAATCTTTTTGACTTGTTTATGAACAGATTCCTAAAGAACTCCAAATTTAAAAACAATGAATTTATAATGACGATGTAACCAAGTTGATTAAATTGTTAATTACCTATGATACTTATTCAATACACTAAATAAGAGAAAGCTTTTATTGTAGAAAAATAGAAATATAAATTCATTCACTGGAGGAAATTATAAATGAGTATGTTTTGTTTTCAATGTCAAGAAACCTCAAAAGGAACAGGTTGTACCGTTGTTGGAGTATGTGGAAAAAAAGATGATTTAGCAAATATGCAAGATTTATTGATTTACACCATTAAGGGAGTATCGATTGTAAATACAATGGCTCGTGTAATCGGGATTAATCAAAAGAAAACAGATCAGTTTATAGTAAATGGTCTTTTTATGACGATTACAAATGCCAATTGGGATAAAAGTGAATTTTTTAATACAGTGAGAGAAGGCTTAAAGCTCCGGGAAGAAATTAAAGCGGCCATACTAAATGCAGGGTATACTTTAGACAACAATAGTGATTTTGTCACTTGGTATGGTGAAACAGATCATCAGCTAGAAATGAAATCTGCCTCTCAAGAAGTTAGTATTTTAGCAACAAAAGATGAAGATATTCGTTCATTAAGAGAGTTAGTGACTTACGGTTTGAAAGGAATGGCTGCCTATTTAGAACATGCGGCAAATCTTAGCTATGAAAATGAAGAGCTAGATGCATTTATGCATAGAGCACTTGCAACGATCACAGATGATTCAGTAAGTATGGAACAATTGATTGACCTTTCAATGGAATGTGGAAAGTACGGCGTTCATGCCATGGAGCTTTTAGATACAGCTAATACATCAACCTATGGTCATCCTGAAATGACGAAAGTAAACATTGGGGTACGCCAAAACCCGGGAATTCTGGTGAGCGGTCATGACCTGAAAGACATGGACTCGTTATTAAAACAAACGGAAGGCACGGGAGTAGATGTGTATACACATAGTGAAATGCTTCCTGCGCACTATTATCCAGCATTCAAAAAATATGATCACTTTGTCGGTAACTACGGAAATGCATGGTGGGAACAAATTCGTGAATTCGAAAGCTTTAACGGTCCGATTTTAATGACAACAAACTGTATAGTACCGCCAAAGGAATCTTATAAAGGAAGAATGTATACAACTGGGGCAACTGCTGTTGAGGGTGTAACCTATATTCCTAAAAATGAAGATGGTTCAAAAGATTTCTCCGTTATTATTGAACATGCAAAGAAATGCCAGCCGCCAGTAGAAATTGAAACAGGTGAAATTATTGGAGGATTTGCGCATAATCAAGTGGCTCAAGTAGCTGATCAGGTGGTAGAAGCGGTGAAAAACGGTGATATAAAACGATTCTTTGTCATGGCAGGCTGTGATGGCCGCCATAAGAGCAGAACGTATTATAAAGAGTTTGCCGAAGAGCTTCCAAAAGATACGATCATTTTAACAGCCGGTTGTGCAAAATATCGATACAATAAGCTGGATTTAGGTGATATCAACGGAATTCCAAGGGTACTTGATGCTGGTCAATGTAACGATTCCTACTCTCTAGTCATGACTGCATTGAAGCTGAAAGATGCATTTGGACTAGAAAGTGTAAATGAATTACCTTTATCTTACAATATCGCATGGTATGAGCAAAAAGCAGTGATCGTTTTCTTATCTTTGCTTTACTTAGGTGTGAAAAATATTCACGTTGGACCAACATTACCCGCTTTCTTATCACCAAACGTTACAAACTTCTTAATTGAGAATTTTGGTGTAGGCGGCATTTCAAATACAAAAGACGACCTGAAAATGTTCATGAACAGCTCAATTGAAATTCAAGAAAGTACATTTGTTTAATCATACCCAATTCCGACTGGATTAGTATGAAGGATAAAATTAATGATAAAGGGAGAGCCAGTGGCTTTCCCTGGATTTTATCCGATAGTACAAGATAATGAGTTTGTTAAACAAAACTGCCATTTAGTGGAACAAGAAAAGCTGCCAAAATGACAGCCCCCCTCTTCAACTTTTGCCCCCGTTTAGCTTAAGAAGGTTTTAACACTTACACACCATCAAATGATTGCCATCAGGGTCTTTAAAATTAAACCATTGGTTATGCTCTATTCCTGTTGTTATTTCTACATTCTTTTCCCTCATATACTCGTAAGCATTTTCTATATTATTAGTATTGAAATGAAATAGTGGGACTTTGAATGTATTTTCAACTGAAAAAATTTTGCTATCTAATACAATCCCTGTCCCGTTCATAGGTACTATAAACAAATGACCAAATAATATTTCGCCTTCTGCTGCTAAACCAAGTATGTCACAATACCAATTACGAGCCTCTTCAATATTACGTACAGGAATAAAAACTGTCCCGATTTGATTTAGTATAGGATTCATAAATACCTCCAATAAATATGACAATGAATTACTAATTTTATCAATTCGTCGATAGGTCACTTTTTCCCTTTTCTTACTGCACCAAACTGCTTAAAAAATAACCAATAAGCCTTTGGTGTATGATGTTAGCGAATCAACGAAAGTAAAATCTTCTAATATAATAAAAACCGATTAATCTTGTTTTAGCCATAATTCATATTTTTCTTAATCATTGTAAAAGCTGGAAGAAACCGAAAGGATGAAAAAAATATAGATGATTGGTTTTTATTGAACAATGGGGAAAAATACATAGTTTCTCTGACTTAACTTAAAACTGGATTACCAATTCCATAAAATAATCTGTGAAAAATAAAATGGAGGTATTTCTTTTGGATATTTTTAGGAAAACAAAAACCAACACTCTAACCGCTTCCGAAGTATCTGCTCTTTGGATACAATATACCGGTGATAGTATGGCTATCTGTGTTTACAAATATTTTCTTAACATTGTTGAAAACAAAGAGATAAAACCCATTCTGGAAATCGCATTACAGTTAGCTGAGAGACATGTTACAAAAATCACCGAATTCTTAAAAAGTGCTAATTTCCCAATCCCATTAGGATTTACAGAAAATGACGTGAATGTTAATGCTCCCCGTCTTTTTTCTGACCAATCTTTACTTTTTTACTCCTATATTATGACCATACATGGTTTAACCGCATATAGCTTAGCTATTACAAACTCTGAGCGACAGGACATTCCATGCTGCCCTTATTTACTATGGTGCTTCATTATGTTCCAGCTTAAGATTGATATACTCGTAGACTATTCTAAAGTATTTACCCACGCTATGGAGGCTGGTGCTTTTTCTTACAATATTATGGTTAAACATGGATGGTTAGAAAAACAACCGGATTCCGATTAATAGAATGTTCTCTGGTCTAACGATGATTTTTAAAAAAAAGAGTACAAATTATGCGTTATACATACGATGGTACAACGCATTTAATATTTCCTTATTAGTTTATTACTAATAAGGATTCATTTTACTTTAGATACTTCTGTTGCCATACTACAACTGTTTTTTACAATTCTCTAGCTTTATATATATTAAAATCAAATTTCCCTTTTCTTTTTCTTTACAGACACTTTCTCTGGCATTGTTTCTACCCATTGCAACGACCGCTGGATCCATTCCTGTATTTTCTCCGGCTCATGCCTCCATTTCTCCGGAAAGGCAACATACTCCTTCATAGGTCTACCTGGCATTGGTGAAAACTCACCTGCCCCTTCTATTTCCAATAGTTGAAGTCGGTCTTTCTCTGGAAGTCTTACGAAAACAGTTGATCCGAATAAACCAGCAAACATATTTCCATTTAAAAAACTAGCAATGTTCCCGAACATTGGTTTAATATTAATACGAGGATCAATAGGTATGACTGACACGAAAAATGCTTTAGACTCTTCATCTGGTTTTACCATTGGCATATTAATCCCACCTTTCTTAATCACTATTTTTGATACCCTCGATAATTATTAATTTTCAGAATCAACCTTATAAGGATTTCCTGCCCCGCTTACAAGTAGCTGCTGTAAACTAGATAAATATGAAGTCCATCCTTTTTCACAAACCCGATAACATTCTAGTTCTTCTATTAAACCTATATGTGAAAACTTTAAAATGGAATTTTCCTCCGAAACTTCTTCCATCTCAAATCGAATGATGGTTCCTTCCCAGTCTCTTAAATTACTGAATCCACTTGCTTCTGGATGCATTGAGTCAAACACTTTCCATTCAACCAACTTATTAGGATGCAAAGCTGAGATTTCTGCCCTCACATAAAAGCCTGCCTTTGGAAAACGAAATTCTGCCGTACTTCCAATTTCGCTCCCAATATTAGCAAATTGCGTCCACCATTTGCGGACTCCTTCTCCGGTGGATACCACTTCATATAATTTTTCAACTGACACAGGGAAAGAATAATTCATGTGAAAATCTTTTGCCATAATACTCATCCTTTCCAATTAATTAAGAAAAGCAGGAAACCATAGTTATCCTGCTTTAAAAATTTTTAGAAGTTATTTTTTTATTATTCCTCTTTTAGAGCATTTTTTAAGCTTTTGATAATCCCAATATGTTCACTCTCATGGAAGGAAGCGAAGGAAAGAAGTTCGCCAATGGTTTCCAGTTTTAATGGACCAATAGGTAAGGGTTGGGCAATTTTTTCATCAAGTCGTCCGGAAAACGTTTCTTTTACACGCTTTACTTGTTCAGATAGTAATGGAAGAATTTCTTCAATTGTCGGTGGAATTGTTTTCCAATCAGTTGGATTTGTTCCGGTATTGAATAATTCCATATATCCTTCGGGTAGGTTTGGAGTTTCGTTTGCAAAATGAAAGACAATTCCCTCAACAGAAACATAGATATGACCTAACTGCCAGCGTAGAGAATTGGAATATCCACTCGGGATTATGTCTGCATTTTCTTCTGTAATGCCCTGAACCACCTTTAATGTAACATTGCGAGCAAATTCAAATTGATCAAATAACATTTTTTCGTTCATGATATTATTCCCCTTTTTAATATTAGATTTATTTAAACTAAATAAGCTTTCAAACTGCTTTCTAATGAACTTGTCCATCCATGATTATGATTTTTTGCTTCTTCTTCACTTGGAAGCTCAGTATGTGTAACGACTACCGCCGTTGAATTGCCTTTTTCTAGAAATTCAATCGTCACTTTTGTTGCAGGAAAATCATCATTTCCATTTTCCCATTTCCATGTATACACTAATTTTTCATTTGACACGATTTCAAGATATTCCCCAGTAAGAACATGAGTAGCTCCGTTTGGAGCGTGCATATTGAATTTATACTTTCCGTTCACTTCGACATTCATCTCATCAATCGTAGTTGTCATTCCTTCAGGACCCCACCACTTTTCCAGCTCTTCTGGTTTTGTCCAAGCATTAAACACTCTTTCTTTTTTGACTGGGTACGTTTTGTTTAACTGAAGTGTAAAATTATGAGCATTATTCATCGTGATCATTTTTGTTTCCACCCTCTTCTGCTAATAAATATTTTTCTAAATTTGTTAACTGATTTTCCCAGAATGACTTTAAATCATTTAGCCATTGTGTAGCATCATAAAACGCTTCTTGGTGAAGATAATAGTATTTATATCTTCCCACCTTCCTAAAAGAGACTAACCCGGCATTTTCAAGAACCTTCATGTGCTTTGAAAAGGCAGGTAAAGACATGTCAAAAGGTTCTGCCAACTTTTTAACTGTTTTCTCTCCTCTGGATAGCTCCTCTATGATTGCTCTTCTAGTCGAATCTGATAAAACTGAATACACTTGATCAAGATTACCTTTAAAATAGTTAACCATGTGGTTAACTATAAGACAAAATAAAAAGAATTGCAACCTCATTTTTGAAAAACTATGTGTTAGCAAATCTAAATATCCCAAAGAACAGGGTGTTTACCTTTGATTAATAAATGTTTTTTTAGAATTTCCATGCCTTTCGCGGAAATCAGCTACCAATGAAAAAACACGCTAAATTAATTAATTCAGCGTGTTTTTTGCATATTTTTTTATCTATTTAATTTAGAATTCATATTTAAAAAGTTCTTTTTGGTAAACTAAATCTCCCAGTTATCTCTAAAAGAAATGCTGAATTGATTTCATCTATAAGTACATCATATAATTTTAATAAATTAACTTTATAGTCTTTTTTATTATTCACAGATTTATCTTTCCTTGGAAAATACCCATCTATGTTCAAAAATAACTATAAATCCATTTTTCAATTTCATAAATTTTTCATGCACATATCTACGCCCACTCTAGCTTTATGGTTGTTGGGTACCATTTGGAACGTAAAAAGGCGGTACTTTAATCCATCCACGTTTGCGCATTAAATGTTTTAATCTAGTTGCGAAAGCAAATTTCTCTGTTTGAAACTGAATAAACAGTAAACCGACATCTGTACGGATCGATTCGGTGGCAGCACCCGCTGCACGCATAATTAAACTGACGATTTTTAAAGATAATTCGTTTGCTATGACATCATCCGTTAATTTTACTCCAAAAGGGATACTGTTAGGGTCTGAATTTGGCATGTCTTCAGGTGCAGAAGGCAGTGGAATTCCTTCCTTAATCATGAATTCATGGAGCCTCTCCCTTTGGCTGGTTCCTAATTTCATATCTTCTTTAAGAATGGCTTTTAATTCTTCATCTGTCGTCGTATTGATACCTGCTTGAACAGATACTTTCGCTAATTCAAGTCCTGCTAAGTAAATCCAGCATGACATTACTTCCCCAACATGAAGCGGCTGGTCTTCATCTTGAATGGTCGTCGATTTTATGGCATCCATTACCATTTCCCATATATTTACCATGCGAATTCCTCCTGTGCTGGTCGTATATAGACATATTGTTTGTATGAAAAGATTTTTTATTCAGACGGGAACACCAGCAAAGTCAGATTTTAAGGAAGGTCCCTTAAGCTTGAGTGAAGTTAATCGCAATTCTGATGCAGGGAAACAGTCTATAAAAATAGCACTAGCGCCGTTCCATTTTTCTGTTTGGTACATACTTTGTGATTACGAATAAAAAATAAGGCACTGTACATTGCCTGAGGGTGTGCAAAATAACACACCTGTCCAATCCACTATTTTGTTAATACATACTTCATTTCAAAAAAGACTATTAAAATGAAAAAATAAAATCAATTAAAGGGGTTAAGCTCATGATCAACGTATTATTTGTATGCCTAGGGAATATTTGCCGTTCACCAATGGCTGAAGCTTTGTTTCGCAACTTAGTCAAAAAAGAAAATTTGACAAACAAAATCGCAGTTGATTCCGCTGCAACCAGTTCATGGCAAATCGGCTTCCCTCCGCACGAAGGAACTCTTGATATTCTGAAGAAATACAATATCTCTTCTAATGGGCTTGTTGGACGCCGTCTAAAGAAAGAAGACTTTTGGAAATTCGACTATATTATCGGAATGGATAAGAGCAATATAAAAAATATTTACAGGATAACCGGCAAGCCTAATCATCCAAAGATCATTAGGCTGCTCGACCTAACTAAATACAGAAAAGATGTCCCTGATCCATTTTATACAGGTGATTTTGATGAAACCTATCGACTTGTTTCAGCTGGGTGCCAGGTATTACTCAATAAAATACGCAGCGAACAAAACATATAAAAAAAGGCATCCATTTTAATCCGACGATAAAAATCGGATTACTTCCCCCACTAAACTACCAATTAATTGAAGAACAAAAAGGATATCGCCTCAGCAATCCCGTTTTTAAATAAGCGCTTCTCCTCTGGGTACTTTTTTACTTCAATTCAATAGTTCAGTTCTCACTCACTTAACGGTAAATTATTGTTATGAAAGTAAAAAACCCCCCAGCAATGCTGGAGAGTTAACAAACTTTACTCTACTTTTTTGGATAAACATTGGTCACAATCCATCAAATAACTTTCTGCTTGCTCTTGCATATGCTTCCCGCATTCAGTACATTCCTTTTTTGGCAAATTGCGGAAAAATTCAACTGGACTCATTAACATTTTAACTCCCCCTTTATTAATACAGTTCGTTGTTGTTTCTGTTGTTATAATACAGTATAAACAAAAAAAAGAAAAATGTATAGACCTTTTTTAAGTAAATCAAAAATGTTTTAATATGATCCTCAACTCTATTTATACCTTGTATATCCCAATAAAATCCTCAGTAATATAATCCTATTCCAGGTTAGGAATATAGTTTAACTTGCACCGTCATAAGAAGAGCATCCAAATTTAAAGGATGCTCTCTTGTAAAACTCACTTCTCAAATGTCCACTTAGATAGGCATACACTCTTGTAGCTTCACTCTTTTCATGGCCCATTAAGAAAGGAGATAAATATAGAATTAACTATCCCTGAAAATGAATTGGCAGTTCCATGACATATCCAACTTGCTAAAAACCCGTACTTTAAATAGACAAAGCTAAAGAGTATCCCTGGTAAGAAATAGAGCGGAAATGAATAAAGGTCAGGTCCATGGACGATAGCAAAGAAAAATGAAACCAGTATCACCCAGCCACTTATTAGTTTTTTATCTTTTATTTCAAATGCTCGGTAGTAAACCTTATTCGCTACATTTTCTAAGAATATAAGAGGTTTAGAAATACTTTTATTAACATATTTTTTTGTTACGAGAGACGTTTTAATGAACGTATGATGGAGGGCTAGATACGGCAAATAAACAATAAGAATGAAGCGGAATAGAAATTCTTCACTAAAAGGTCCTATGATCCCTAACAATAAAATCTCTCCAGCAGTAGTAAGTTCTTGATGCCCTAAATATTGAGCTTTACCAACCGATAATGGCTCTTTATCAAATAATGCTGGAAAGTAGAAAGAGGAATACACAAAAAAAAGCAACAATATTGCTAAAAGAACGGGTAACAATACCACTCTATCAAAAGCTTTGACTCTAATGAATTGTGCAAAGAAGTGCTTCCTTAGGCCCGGAGAAGCAATCCAAAAGAAAATTAACATAATTGAAGGTCCAAGAAAAATGTCTATATCTTTATCAGAAATGCCTAAATGAAACCTATCGTTCAAAAACATAATTGTTAGCATGAATAATATAGAGGCTAGAAAAAATAAAGATACGTTCTTTACTATTCGCATGAATTTTTCACACCCTATGCCTTTTATACATAATTATGAAGACAAGCTATTGTATATAACATTTCACAAGTGATCAGTAATTTTTATTTTTTTGTATGCTAATGGTGTCATGTTCATCGACTTTCGGAATTTATCAATGAAATAGCTTGTGCTGTTAAATCCTACTTGGTAGGCAACATCTGTGACATTGGATTCTGGTTGTTGTAGTAACACTAAACTTTTTTGAATTCGATAATTGGTTACATAGTTCAAAGGTGACGTTTTTAAAATCCGTTTGAAGTATCGACAGCATTCGGAACGGCTTAATTGACCAGCTCTTGCAATATCGTCTAACAGGATTTTTTCTGCATAATGTAGGTGAATCCAATTTAACATTTGCTTTATTCGCTGATTCTTTACCATTTCCGGCTGTTCGTACTCTAATTGAATACCATTCATAATGAGATTCTTCCACACTAACGTGAGTTGTACGCTGATGTCGATTTCATAGTATGGTGGATTTTGTTTTATCAACTGATTGATTTTCAAAATAGAGCCCAAAATATTGTTCGCCCAAAGCTCCTTTGGAACCAAGAGTAAATAAGGAATATTAGTAGCCTGAATATAAGGGGATACAAAGTTTGTATAAAGTTCTTGTGATAAAACGAAACTTGGAGAAACATTTAAACAAATATAGACACAGCCCGAATCATTCCTATCTTTTGCCATGTGAAGGCAGCCACTATTTATAAAAAGCCCTTCTCCTTTTTGAACAATAATATTTTCTTCATTTATTTGAAAAACTGCTTCTCCTCTTACAACGAGAACAAATTGAAATTCATCATGCCAGTGAAGTGGTATATATCCATGAATATTTTGGTTAATCGTGGTTTCATAACATGCAATTGGTAAGACAGTTGTTCGATGTTCAGTTAATTCTTTTAAACTTTGGTCCACCTGAAAATCTTTCATTTGCATATGACCACCTCAATATATTTATATTTTTCCATTCAATTCGGGTATTATTTCAAAGGTTTTCCCCTTATGATTTAAATATTATAACACTATTTTTATATTTTAAGGTGGAGAATCAAACATGAATAGACAAAAGGGAATACTTCTTGTAATGACTGGAGCAGTATTTTGGGGAATTGGCGGCACCGTTGCAAAAAAGCTTTTTCATCAGTATCAAATCGATGTAGATTGGTTGGTGACCATCCGCTTGCTTATAGCCGGTTTTTTACTCTTAACCGTTCAATTTTTCGGAAAGGATCGTTCCCAGATATTTGGGGTTTGGAGAACTAGAAGGACTGCGATTCAATTAATAATCTTCGGGTTAGTCGGTATGCTTGCAGTTCAATACACCTATATGGCTTCCATTAAGCATGGAAATGCCGCTGTTGCAACACTACTACAGTATTTAGCACCTATTATGATAATCGTATACTTAATTCTCCGCAAACAAACAGTTCTAACAAAAAGAGATTTGTTAACTGTTATTCTCGCATTAGTAGGTTGTTTTTTCTTATTAACAAATGGCTCAATTTTTCAATTATCTGTGGCTACACCTGCGATTATTTGGGGTGTATTATCAGGAATCGCTTTAGCATTTTATACTCTATATGCCGTACCACTCCTTGCGAAATTCGATTCCCTTGTCATTGTTGGATGGGCAATGATGATTGGTGGTTTTGCCTTAAGTTTTATCCATCCGCCTTGGCAAATGGACTTTACTAGCTTAACGTTTGATGCTTATATATATTTAATATTCGTTATCATCTTTGGTACGATGATTGCCTTTTGGTTTTATATAGAAAGTTTGCAAAGTCTTCAACCGAAAGAATCAAGTCTTTTAGGAAGCATAGAGCCGCTTGCTGCTGTTTTAACAACGGTCTACTGGTTAAAAGAACCTTTTGGTCATTTCCAATGGGTGGGTACGGCTTGTATCATTGGATTGATATTCTTGTTGGCTTTGAAAAAAGAGTCTTCATCACGATCTAGCCTACCTCCTAAAAATGAAGAGCCCCTCAGAGTTAGTTGATTAGAGGGGCTTAATTGATATATTCACAATCATTCATTTCTATTAATATATTATTTACTAATAACAATCGATAATTTATAGCTCACATAATTACTTAGGCTTGTTATAAATTCATCTAATATTTCATTGGATGGAAATTTACACTCGAGAAGATAACAACTTTCTCCACTGATTTTGTAGTTGTTCATGACAAATTGTTGTTGTGTTTTAGCAAAGGACAAATAAGGTTGATGGTTCGTACTTTTTGTATAGATATGTAAAAGAGCGTGAACGGCATATCCCATTTTTGCTTGATTGACTTTAATGCTATACCCCTCAATTATTCCCTGATCCTCTAACTTCGCAACTCTGGCTGAAGCTGCCTGTCCGGTCAAATGAACTTTTTCACCTAATTCCTTCATCGTGATCCGGCTGTTCTTTGAAAGTTCATCGATGATTCGCATATCAGTACTATCTAACATTTTTCAAATCAACTCCTTTCAATAATCAAGTGAAACTGCAAAAAGACTTGATTTTATCTATGTAGTAAATTGCAGTCCTAGTATAAACTATATGTACATTATTGAAAAGGAGCCTAAGAATATGAATCTACAACACATTCGAAATGCAACCATTGTTGTCCAATATGCAGGGAAGAAGTTTTTAATAGATCCATTTTTGTCTGAGAAGGGTACGTACCCGCCCTTTCGCAATTCATTAAGGCAAGATCAAAAGAATCCTTTAGTCAGTTTACCAACCTCCATTGACGATATTGTTAATCATGTAGATGCTGTAATTGTAACTCATCTACACTTAGATCACTATGATGATGCTGCCAAAGATATTCTGCCAAAACATATTAAAATGTTTGTACAAAATGAAGAGGATGCTGAAAAAGTTAGAAACGATGGTTTTCAAAATGTAGAAGTTCTACAAGAAGATACCGTTTTTGATGGGATCCAATTAATTAAAACAAAAGGCGAGCACGGACGAGGAGAAATTTTAAAACTTCTTGGCCTAGTGTGTGGGGTTGTCTTCAAACACTCAAATGAGAAAACTTTATATGTAGCTGGAGATACCGTTTGGTATAAAGCAGTTCAAGAAGTCATTGAAACACATCAACCAGAAATCATTGTTGTAAACGGTGGAGATAATCAGTTCCTGCAAGGTGGTTCTCTAGTTATGGGGAAAGAAGATATTTATGAAGTTTACAAAACAGTTCCTCATGCAAAAATAATTTCTGTTCATATGGAAGCAGTCAATCATTGGACCTTATCTAGAGAAGAATTGAAAAGTTTCATTCATGATAAAGGAATCTCCACAAATGTACTGGTGCCAGATGACGGGGAATCATACTCCTTTTAGAAACCAGAACAGACAGAAAAACATTTTTTCTGTCTGGTTTTTATTCAAAAAGTAAGAAGTAAAATCGCATTAGATATCAAGTTTACGAGTCCCGATCCATTTCACCATTTCAGGATCCCTATGTGAAAAAAACAGGCTATCTTTCGAGTCTAATGCTGCAATTCTTTCCATATCCCCTTGGCTTAATTCAAAGTCAAAGATATTGAAGTTTTCGATGATTCTTTCCTTACGAACCGATTTTGGAATCGCCACGACTCCTCTTTGTGTTAACCATCGTAGAATCACCTGTGCTACTGATTTATTATGATTTTCGGCTATTGATACTAAAATTTCGTTTTGGAACATGTTATTCTTTCCTTCGGCAAATGGCCCCCAGGACTGTATTTGAACTTTGTTCTCGTGCATAAATGCAGCACTTTCTATTTGCTGGCAGAAAGGATGGGTTTCAACTTGGTTTATGGCAGGAACGACTTCATTATGAATGATCAAATCCACTAGACGGTCACTATGGAAGTTACTTACTCCAATTGCCCGGATTTTCCCCTCATGATACAATTCCTCCATCGCGCGCCAAGAACCATATACATCGCCAAATGGCTGATGAATTAAATACAAATCCAAATAATCCAATTGCAATCTTTCCAGTGATTTTGCGAATGCTCTCTTTGTGCTCTCATAACCCGCGTCCTGAACCCAAAGTTTTGTCGTAATAAACAGGTCCTCTCTTGGCACACCACTCCGTTTGATGGCTCTGCCGACTGCTTCTTCATTTAGATATGATGCAGCGGTATCGATCAATCGATAGCCTGCCATAATCGCGTCGTAAACAGCTTGTTCACATTCCTTTGCATCTTGGATTTGAAAAACTCCAAAGCCGAGTATCGGCATTTCAATACCATTGTTCAAGATTACTTTTTTCATAAAAAATTCCTCCTTTTGGGTCAATTAAACTTATTTTTCTTAGAAATGAGTTTCATCAATATCAATTTTAGATAGGGCAATATTTAAGCGATCTAATTCTTCCTTTGTTAATTCGATAGCAGCCCCACCTAAGTTCTCTTCTATTCTGTGTAATTTTCTTGTACCAGGAATTGGGATAATAAATGGTTTTTGAGCTAATTCCCATGCAAGTGCAACTTGTGCATTGGATGCATTCTTACCTTTAGCAACTTCAGCAATTAATTCTAATAACGCTTGGTTATGATCAATTACTTCTGGTTTGAATCTGCCCATGAAACTTCTAAAATCGCCTTCTTCATATGTTGTATCTTTTGTAAATTTTCCGCTTAAGAAGCCGTTTCCTAATGGACTGTAAGCCACAAAAGAAATCCCTAATTCTTCACAAATATCAAATAATTCATTTTCCGGTTCACGCCACATCATGGAGTATTGATTTTCAATGGCAGCAATCGGACACACAGCATGTGCACATTTCATGTAATCAATCGGCGCATTCGATAGTCCCCATGCCTTAATCTTTCCTTCAGCCATTAATTGCTTCATCGTTTCCGCAACTGCTTCTGGTTCTACATTCGGATCCATACGATGCTGATAATATAAATCAATGCAATCGACTTTTAATCTTTTTAATGAGCCTTCTAATTGTTCTTTAATAGATTCTGGGTAACTATCTAAAATATTTTGAGGGAGACCATTTACCATTTCTTGTCCAGTGATTCCAAATTTAGTAGCAATCACAACTTCTTCTCTTACTGGTGCAAGTGCTTGCCCTAATAATTCTTCATTTGATTCCCCATAAACTACAGCCGTATCAAAGAAATTACAGCCCAGTTCAACAGATCTAAGAATTAATTTGATCATGTCATCACGATCAGCCGGTTTTCCATAAGCATGATCCATGCCCATACAACCGAGCCCAATAGCGGAAACTTCCAATCCACTTTTGCCTAATTTACGCTTTTTCATTTTTTTCCTTCCTCCACTTTTATTAACCATTAGCTGATGCTCTTATTATGCAACAAATGAAATCACGCCTGGTATCACAATCGTATCAAATGATTGCACAATCCTCTCAGAGCCATTTACGTAGAATGTAAATACCCATTATAATGAGACCATTGCGAATGAAGAAGTCAAAGGAGGATTTTATGTTTGAACAATTATACAGACAACGAGTGGAGCTCGCCAAAATCATAGCGGATTATACAGGACAGGACGGAACTCAAATGACTGCTATTCCGTCTTTATTTTTCTCCCGTTATTCTAGTGATACTGGACCAAATTATGGGGTTCACACCCCTTCCTTATGCATTGTCGTTCAAGGGATGAAACAGGTATTGCTTTCACAGGAGCGCTTCATTTACGGTCCTGCCGATTATCTTGTTGCATCCGTTAACCTGCCAATTACCGGACAAGTCACGGAAGCCTCTTCCGAAGTACCTTATTTGGCTCTTAAACTTGAATTTACACCGAAGGAAATATTGGAGGTATTACGTGAGTTCCAACTGGGAGCTGATAAGAAGGAGAATGCCAAAAGAGGTATGTATGTTAGCAAAATGGAGCCATTCTTGCTAGATGCAGTAACAAGATTAGCTCGATTGCTAGATACTCCGAAAGATATCAAAGTACTTGCTCCACTAATCGTGAAAGAAATCATCTATCGGGTGCTGCAAGGAAATCACGGGGAAATGTTGAAACAAATAGCCATAAAAGGAAGTTCTACTCATCAAATCGGTGATGTGATTGAACATATTATGAAAAACTATGAAAAATCTTTTAAGATTGAGAAACTTGCCGAAATAGCAAATATGAGTGTTTCTTCCCTTCATCGTCACTTTAAAGAAATTACCGCGATGAGCCCCATCCAATTCCAAAAACAACTGAGACTTCAAGGAGCACGGAGCCTGTTATTATCGGAATCAGCAGATGCCGCAGATGTTGCGTATCGTGTAGGTTACGAAAGTCCATCACAGTTCAGCCGCGAATATTCACGTATGTTTGGTTACCCGCCTAAAGAAGATATAAAGCGCCTGAGGGAAAACGATGACGAAACGATAAACGCCTGAATCCCCTGCCTAATGGTGGGGTCCTTTTTTGGGGAGGAAAGGGACCACTTTATCTAGAAATGAATTTGGCTGTAAATTATTCGTTACTTAAAAAAGCAAGGCCCAATTGGCCCTGCCTTTACTTCACGATTACTTTCCCAACCATTCCTTCCTGGAAATGGTACCGGCAGATTAGTTCATATGTACCGGGATTTTTCGGTGTTACGGTAATAGTTATTTCTTTTCCCGGCTGGACTTCGGTGTTAATTCCGAGCTTTTCCACGGTGAAGGTGTGCGGTTTCTTACCTTGGTTCTTCAAAATCAATGTTGTCGTTTGTCCATTCGGAATAGTGATGTCCTTCGGATTAAAGTAATTATCATTCAATCCGACCGCTATCGCTTTCGCTGTCTCAACAGGCTTTGTTGTTAGACCAGATTCGGCGAATACATAATGTGAACCAGAAGTTGACATCACGACAATCGTTGCAAGTAAAACGACCCATCCAGTTAACCACTTTTTCAAATTCACTCCCATTCCCCTCCTTTCTTTAGTACTATTGTTTTCCAATTCATAAATTATTATCACTATAAATTTGGTTCCAACCTGGTTTAAATAGTTACTCTTTTCTCTGTACCAGTTGCAAAAATATGACTCTAAGGATAACGGGTTACCTATGAGTTGCAAAACGATCATTCACACTTAAATTCACAGTGTTTTTCAAAGGGTTTCCACATTCTTTCATTGGTTTTCAGTTAATTTATTACGAAATTGAGTAGCTGCGAAAAGCGCACCTTTGTCTTGAAATATTTCCTCAGGTTTGTTTCCATTTCCAATAATATATCCGGCAAATTCAATTCCCATAAAATCAAAAATGTAATTAAATTGCTGAATCATTGGCAGTCCTTTAATGTAAGGATCATCTCCTCCAACAGCAATAACAAATGCTTTTTTGGAAGCCATTTTATTCTTGAAATCAGGATATTTTGGGTCCCTTAAGGTTTGTGACCATCGATCAATAAAGTTTTTCATTGCTCCTGACATGCTATACCAATAAATTGGAGTAGAGAATATTAATATGTCATGTGGAAGTATGCGATCGATTATAGAATTATAATCATCATTTCTGTCCTGAAAACCCTCTTCCGAATGACGCATGTCTATAATTGGTTGGATATTAAAATCTCTTAAATGAATTTTTTCTGACTCTATTTCTTTAATTACGTGTTCTGTCAGCATCTCCGAATTTCCATTATGACGGGTTCCCCCATATATGACTGCTATTGACATTTTTCATTTCCCCTTTTCCTTTAAAATATGGTTTTTACTATTTGTTCCTTGATTGCTTATATCTTATAATGAATTTTAAAATCGATAAAGATGATTATTCCGATTAAATAAATCGAATAAAACGATTAAGGAGGCCGGATAATTTGGAAATTAAACAATTGATAACTTTTAAAAATGCCGAAGAAAATTTAAACTTTACCCAGACTGCAAAAATATTAAATTTTGCACAATCAAGTGTGACTGCACAAATTAAAGCTCTTGAAGATGAAATTGGCAAACCCTTATTTGAACGTCTAGGGAAAAGATTGATTTTAACGGAAGCTGGGCGCCAGTTTAAATTATATGCTGAAAAGATGATAAAACTAAGGGATGAAGCGATGACAGCTGTGAAGGCAGAAGAAGAACCAACTGGTACCTTAATAATTGGTGCCCAAGAGAGCCAGTGCACCTATCGTTTGCCTCCAATTCTTAAAGAGTTCAAGGCTGCATTTCCCAAAGTGAAGCTCGTCTTTAAACCTGCACATTCTGACGAAATGGCTAGAAATCATCTTATGGAGGGTCTATTAGATGTTGCTTTTATTATGGATATAAATAAGCCTGAGGGTTCATTAAGAGTGGAGCAACTTATCAGAGAGGAATTCAAAATGGTCGTCGCATCAAACTATCCCAAACCAGTGCTCTCACTAAATGACCTTAAGGATGAGACTCTTTTGCTTACAGAAATGGGATGTTCTTATAGAATGATATTCGAAGACTCCCTTAAATCAGCAGGAGTATTTCCACTGGATAAAATTGAATTTAGTAGTATCGAGGCAATCAAACAATGTGTAATTGCAGGTCTAGGAGTAGCACTATTACCAGAGATGGTAGTGAAAAAAGATATTATAGAGGGTAGAATGAAGGAAATACCATGGAAGGGGCCCGAATCATCACTTTTCACTCAAATTGCTTGGCATAAGGATAAATGGATAACTCCCCCATTAGAGGCATTTATTAATTTAACTCGTCAGATTTTTTTATCTGATTACAACTTTAGTTAAAAAAGGATTTTTAATTATATGTCTTGTAAATGGAAAAAGGCTGTTCCAACTAAGAAACGCCTTTATTCCTAGACTTGCTAAAAATTACACCTGCCTCTAAATGAAACACCTTCCCTGCCTGACAATCCGTTCAGGTAGGTCTCGTATAAATCTCTAGATGGACTTTTGCCATCATTATCACCCTTTATATTTTATTATTTAACTTCGATAACAAATGGATAGGCATTGACCTGTCCGTGAAACTTGAATTCAGCCCAAAGCTTATAAATTCCCGCCTTTTCAAATTGTGTTTCAAATACAGTTTTATCATTTGATACTGGATGGACATGAATAAATTTCTCTCCTGCTTCATCAAGGATGACGACATGACCTAATGCACCTAAATACTCTTCAGGTTTCCCACCCTTTACATCAAAATTAAGGACAACCTCTTTGTTAACCTCGAATGAACGAGTTGTTAATTCAACCGTTTGACCATTGATGGTCTTGGTGAAATCCTTATCCGGAACAAGTTCGTTATCGCCGTGCGCATGTCGCGCTTCACCAACATGCAACTCAATAGGTCTTATCTTATATTGAAGCCCTTTTGGTTGGATATCAACGAAAGCTATATAAGAATTACCTGCTAAATTTGCCTTCACTTGATACGTTCCTTCGCCCTTTTGTTCTGGATGTAAATGATGGTACTCTTTTAAGTCTGAGCTAACGACAATCAAATGCATATATTTTTCGTGAGAAACTTCAAGTACCGGAACATGATTATTTATACCTTTTAATTCAATGGTGATTTCTCCATTTGCATAGGACACTTTTGGTGTAACCTCGCTAGTAGTGCTGTTAGTATGATTCCCGTGCTCTTGATGACTCTGTTGATGATTCATGCTTTCTTCTCCCTGTTCAGCAGTTGTATGATGACTGTGTTCCTCAGGTTTTGGATTAATATTTGCATACACACTATAACCAACAATGACGATCCCAAGATAAGTGATAGCTGAAACCGCCCAAATCATTATGCTTTTTTTCATATAAGCCTCCTCCTTTTCTACATTATGCTTTTAACTTAATTCTCTGAAGTCTGAGTGCGTTGAGAACAACCGATACAGAACTAAATGCCATTGCTGCACCGGCTAACCATGGTGCTAAGAAACCTGATGCTGCGATTGGAATTCCTATGACGTTATATGCAAGCGCCCAGAAAAGATTTTGCTTAATATTTGTGATCGTCTTTTTACTCATAAAAATCGCGTCCGCAATACTAGTTAAATCGCCACGAATTAGGGTAATATCTGCTGCTTCCATTGCCACATCGGTACCTGTACCAATTGCCATACCGATATCAGCTGTTGCAAGTGCCGGAGCATCATTAATTCCATCTCCGACCATGGCTACTTTTTTACCAGCTTGTTGAAGCTTTTTCACTTCTTCTGCCTTCCCTTCTGGTAATACTTCTGCTATGACTTTCTTGATTCCAACTTGATCCGCAATTGCTTGCGCGGTTTGGGTATTATCCCCTGTAATCATTACTACTTCTAATTCCATGCTATGCAAGCGGGAAATGGCTTCCTTAGAAGTATCTTTAAAGGTATCCGCTACGGCAACAATACCTGCATAGCGCCCATCGATGGCTATTAACATTGCTGTTTTCCCTTGCTTTTCCAAGTTCTCCATATTGGCCAGTACAGATTGAACATTGACACTATATTTTGCCATGAGTCTACGTGTCCCGATTAATAACTGCTTACCATTCACCATTGACTGTATACCGAAACCAGGAATAGCTTCGAAACTATCAGACGAACCAAGGTTTATTCCTTTTTCCTTTATACCTTTCACAATTGCTTCGGCAAGTGGATGTTCAGAGTTTCTTTCCGCCGTACCGACCAGCGTTAGCAATTCATTTTCGTTAACGCCTTCTGCAAAAATAACATCTGTTAAAGAGGGTTTTCCGTTGGTAACTGTACCTGTTTTATCAAGTATTATCGTATCTAAGCGATGAGTTGTTTCAAGATGTTCCCCTGCTTTAAATAATATCCCAAATTCGGCTGCACGACCTGAGCCCGCCATAATCGAAGTTGGTGTAGCTAATCCCAATGTACAAGGGCAAGCGATCACTAATACTGCAATAAATTTTTCAAGAGCATCCGCAAAATCACCAGGATTTATAGCAAAATACCATACAAGGAAAGTAATTATCGCTATGCCTACAACGATTGGCACAAATATTCCTGAAATCACATCAGCTAACCGCTGAATAGGCGCTTTAGAACCTTGTGCTTCTTCAACCACCTTAATAATTTGAGCTAATGCTGTATCTTTACCAACTTTTGTTGCTTTCATTTTCAAGAAACCATTTTTATTAATTGTTGAACCAATAACGGTATCTCCCACTGTTTTATCTATTGGAATACTTTCACCCGTTAACATTGATTCATCAAGGGCAGACCTGCCTTCCACAATTTCGCCATCAACCGGCACTTTTTCACCTGGTTTCACATAAACAATATCCCCTTGTAAAACTTCCTCAATCGGGATTATCATCTCTTGACCATCACGAACGACTGTTGCATTTTTCGCCTGTAGTCCCATTAATTTTTTAATCGCCTCAGACGAACGTCCTTTAGCCTTTGCTTCAAAAAGTTTCCCTAATATAATTAAGGTAATTAGAACAGCGCTTGTTTCATAATAGAGTTCTACCATATGAGCACCGGAACCAATGGAGCTAATACTTAAATATAAACTATAAAAATATGCAGCTGATGTCCCCAATGCAACAAGCACATCCATATTTGCACTCTTATTTCTTAACGCTTTATAAGCTCCCACATAAAACTGTTTACCAACGATGAATTGTACTGGTGTTGCAAAAGCTAATTGAACCCATGGATTCATTAACATATCTGGCAGCCAAATAAACTGTGTAAATTCAAAGTGGCTAACCATCGCCCACAACAAAGGGAATGACAAGATAAGAGAAAAAATAAACTTACCTTGCTGCTTTTCAATTTCTTTTTGACGATGGTCAACCTGTTCTCCTGCATTTTCTTTCTTTTGTTCCAGGGTATACCCTAGCTTTTTAATAGCCTCTTTCATTTCGGGGATAGAAACCTGTTCAGGATTATATTCCACAAGAACTGTTTCTAACGCGAAGTTGACAGGCGCTTTTTCAACGCCCTCTAATTTGTTTAGTCTTTTTTCAATTTTATTGGCACATGCCGCACAGGTCATTCCGGTTATATCAAATTCCACTTTTTCTTTTACAACATCATAACCTAAAGACTGGATTTTCTTTTGGAAATCCTGTTCAGATGCCACTTCTGGATCATATTTGATGGTGGACTTTTCAAGCGCTAAATTAACATTAGCCTCTTTTACACCCTCCACTTTTTGGAGTCCCTTTTCAATTCTTGTGGCACAAGCTGCACAGGTCATTCCGGTTATTTGTAAGGTTGTTTCTTTTATTTCATTATTCATTGATATCCACCTCTTTCATACGGGTAGGGGGTATATTTTATTACTAAAGATAACGTGCGTTTCGGGGCACGTTAGCTTTAATATCCTATTCAACATCATAGCCCTGGTCATCAATTGTTTCTTTGATCTTGCTTAAGGGAACTTCGGCAGGGGTAAATTCAACATCGACTGTTCCTTCTGCTAACTTAACCGTAACAGAATGAACACCATCAAGTTTTCCAACATTACCTTCAATCGAATTTACACAATGACCACAAGACATTCCATTAACCTTTAAATTAATCTTTTCCATTAATAATCACTCTCCCATTTATTTTTTCATTAATTTTTCTATAGTTAAAAGAAATTCATCTAAAACTTCTGTATCACCCTCGTTTATTCGTTCCAATACACAAGTTTTTAAATGACCATCTAGAAGAATTTTTGCCACACTGTTTAAAGCAGATTGTGTAGCTGAAATTTGCATAACAACATCATCACAATAAGTGTCTTTTTCAATTAATCCTTTAATCCCTCGAATTTGACCTTCAATTCGATTTAAACGAGTAACCAAGTTTTTCTTTACTTTATCGGAATGATGACTCTTTCTTTCATTAGAAAGATGACAATCATGATTCATGTTTTCATTCATTCAACCTCACCTCCACATTCTCAATTTACTATACCCCCCTATAGTATGTCAAGAGATTAAAAAAAGTGCAGGGTTGAAAAATACCCACTGCTCTTTTCACTATTTCGATAGAATTTTTGCGCTCCGTTTGGTTAGGCTAATAAATTTAGTTTCGCTAACAAATGTAGAACCCAACAGAAGTGCACCACCCAGCATTTGAATAGTAGTCATATGTTCTTGGATGATAATTGCAGAAATCAATATAGCTACAAATGGGTCTACATAACTTAGCATAGCTATACTCTGCCCTTTTAATTTTTCCATACCAGAGAAAAATAACAAAAATCCAATCCCTGTATTGACAATCCCTAAAATTATAATATAAGGAATGGAAGAACCTGATACTTCAAAGATACCAAAGCCCGAAGTCAAGAAAACATATGGCATTAACAGTAAAGTGGTTGTTCCAAGCTGAATGATGGTAAGCTCTAACTTTCCCATATCTCTAATAAATTTATTTAAAAGTAATAACGCAGCATAAAAAGCACCTGCGATTAATCCAAATGAAAGTCCAAGTATATCATCTGATTTGGATGTACTCACTCCTTCACCTACAATCATTAACATACCTACGATCGCTACTCCAATACACACAATTTTTTTAATGGATAGTTTTTCCCGAAGTACAAAGGGAGAAAGAATTATCACAAACACCGGTGCAAAGTAATAACCTAGCGTTGCATTGGCAATTGTCGTATAGTCATACGATTGATAAAGAAAAATCCAATTTCCACCCAATGCAATACCTGAAAGTATCAAAAATAAAGCATTAGATTTTACTAAATTCCATGCAATTTTTTTCTTCATCAACAAGAATATTAGCAGTAAAAATACGCATCCAAGGAAACTGCTTAGTAAAGCCCTTTCGCTCGATGATAGATCAATGAATCGAACAACCAGACCAATTGTACTAAAAATAATCATTGATAATATAAACTGAATTTTAGATTTCATCGTCAACTCCTACACTGTCAGGTCTTTTTTCCATCATATCACTCACATAAAACATATCTTTAGATACCCATCCCTTTCAAACTTGATATTTCATTGGGATTAGCATAGCATACTCATATGTATTACAAAATTGAATGTTTCTCATGTTAGATATGACAAAATTGAATGCGAAAGAGGAAAAATATGAATATCCAAAAATATATGGCATTTGTCAAAGCAGTAGAATTTGGGAGCTTTACAAGAGCTGCTGATGCATTAAATTATACACAGTCTGGAATCAGCCGTATGATTAGCGATTTAGAAACGGAATGGGGGGTTTTCCTTTTTGAAAGAGGACGCGCTGGTATCAGTTTAACATCTGATGGATTAAAGTTACTGCCTCATTTAAAACGAATATGTAATGAACATGAAAATTTAATGATGCAGGTAGAGGAATTAAACAATATTCAATCTGGGATGATCCGTATTGGAACATTTTCAAGCGTGGCAACCCATTGGCTACCTATTATTATTAAATTCTTTAAGAAGGACCATCCCAATATTGATTTTGAACTGCTGTTAGGAGATTATACAGAAATAGAAAGCTGGATTATAGAGGGACGTGTTGACTTTGGATTTTTACGGCTACCGACAAAGGCAGAAATTGAAACTATCTTTTTGGAGCAAGACCGATTGCTGGTTGTAATTCCTCAAGATCATCCGCTTGCTAATTGCGATAAGTTTCCAGTCAGCGAATTATTGAACAATCCATTTATGCTATTGGAAAAGGGAGCTAAAGCAGAAATCTCAGAAATTTTTGAGAGGCACCAAATTTCACCTCAAATCCAATTTACAACATGGGATGACTATGCCATTATGTCAATGGTGGAAAATGGGCTGGGAATCAGTATATTACCAGAATTGATTTTACACCGTATTCCTTACCAAGTTTTAGTAAAAGAGCTTGAAGTTCCTGCTTTTCGAAATATTGGGATTGCTATGAGAGAGCATAAATCACTTTCACTTGCATCCAAGAGATTTTTAGAATATTTACCATATAGAAAGAGAGATTGAAAAAGTTTGCAGGAGAAATTTTAGCACAGTCAGTAAATAAAAATCTTGATATAAGATTCTAGTATAAGAGCCCTTCCCTCCCCTGATTTTTTACATAGATTGTAATGAATGAGTATAAATTGGAGGGATTTATTTATAAAAAAAATTATTATGAACGAGGCTATTCAGTCAAAAGAAGTGCGACTCGTATCAGAAAGCGGACAACAAGTGTTACCCACTGTTCAAGCGCTTGATATGGCGTTTGAAATGGGATTAGACCTTATCCAAATCAGTGAATCAGATCCGCCAGTTTGTAAGATTTTAGATGGCGGAAAATACAAATTTGATTTAAAGAAAAAAGAAAAACAGAGCAAACAGAATCAGAGAACAATAGAAACAAAGGAAATACGGATGACCATCACCATTGACGAAAATGACCTCCAAACAAAGATAAAAAGCGCAATTGCCTTTTTAACAAAAGGTTTTCACGTAAAGGTAAGCGTTCGTTTTCGTGGAAGAGAAATCACGCATTCAAAACTCGGCGAAGAACTTCTCGATAATTTTTGCCAAGAGGTTAGCCACTTGGTGAATTCTAGATCAAACCCAACATTGCAAGGACGCATGTTATCGATTTTGTTAAAACCATAAAAAGAGTTACAGAAATAAGCCGAAAAACCAAATTGGGAAAATCGGCTTATTTCCATATACAATGGTTTTTTGGCTTTATGTTAAGGGTTTGCTTTGTACAAAAACCTAGCATCACTTAAAAATTGAATAGATACATTCATGAAATTTGTTTTCTATACTCATTATTATCCTTGAGGTTCTTCATCAGTTTTGGATTCTAAAATATCATTATTTCTCATCGGATAGCTCTAATTCCCATCGTTCTTCTACTAATTTCGATCCAGTCCACTCAAAATTTTGTTTTTCTTCTGTTAATCTAAAATTATATTTTTGGTATAGATGACGAGCAGCGCCTAAAACACTTACCGTCCATAGGAAAACATGTTTGTATCCTTGTTTTTTACAGAAATCGATGGCAGTCTCTATCAGTTTCTTACCTATCCCTAACCCATGATAATTTTCATCCAAAATAAACCATCTTAATTGGGCCACCTGATCGTTTGATTTGGTAATCGCGATTGAACCCGCCACTTTACCATCTACTTCAGCAATCCACAGTTCTCCTCCTTCTGAATTGATCATAAATTCAGTCAAGCCCTTCATGACGTAATATTCAAACATTCGTCCAAACTTATATGTATTTTCGTACAAGGTCCCATGAAGGTGTCCCACGAAACCAACATCTCCTGGTTGAAAAGTTCGAATGGATACCTCTGATTGAGATGTATGCTCTTTAGTGAAAATAGATTCTATCGTTTCCATGGAACTGATCAGCTTAGTCAAATCACGATTAGATATTTCTTGAGTCATTTTTCCTACTTCACGATTAGCATTATCAACTAAATCATTAAAAATTTCTTTACCATTGTCAGTGAGATAAAGTATGTATTGGCGTTTATCGTCAGATGCTTGCTTTTTATTAATAATGTTTTCTTCCTCAAATTTTTGAAGGATTCGGCTCATCTGCCCACGGTCTATTCCAAGATTTTCTCTAACTTCCGTTGCAGTACAACCGTTTCTAGAATTGATTTCAGTTATCACACGTGCCTCTGTTAACGGAAAAGGTTTATTATAAATTTCTTGATCAATTTTACCAAGGACATTGGCATAATACCGATTGAATCTCCGAATTTTTTCTACACATTGAAGTTTTTCCATCTTTCTACCACCTTAATATTCAGAATATTTAACATTAAAAATAGTATATGGAATTTAGTTGACTTAGTCAACTATATGTCATCATAAAGAAACTACTGCTCAATGTTTCCTTTTTCGGTTATATAGAAAAACAGCCTGAGTCTTTTTTGACATCAGGCAACTAAAGGCTTTTTACAATAAATTTACATTTTATCAACTTATTATTAATAAAACTCTTCTATAATGATGGTAACAAGGATGATTTTGAAAGGAGTGGGCTGCATGCTCGAGTTCATGATTAGAATTGTTATCTTGATTCCCATTTGTATTTTAATGTAATGTCGATGTACTTCTATACTCATCTTCCCTATCAAGGAAAGGTATATATACATGCATACCCCTGCTACTATTCTTCCCTATTCTCTCCACTCGACTTAGTCATTCCGGAACGTAAACATTTTCAAAATCACACCATTCCATTCATCAATTTTAAACTTACTCTGGAAGCTGCTGGTACGCTAATTTCATAATAATTTCCTCATGATCCGGATATTTTTGGATGAGTTCATCTTGTGTAAACAATTCAAAGTCTCGAAATTCGAACCCTGGAGAAACCATACACCCCACCAGGGAGAATGTATCCTCTTCCATCACAGACGATCCAAAAATTGAATTCTTCTTCACTAGGATTTGAGGTACTTCACCTTTTTCCAAATTCAATCCTAATTTCAATTCCTGGTATTTTCCATTTTCATCGATCACATGTATCGTTAACGGACTGCCCGCGTGAAAGTACCATAGTTCGTCAGACTTAAGCCGGTGAAAATGGGAAACATCATCTGAAGTTAATAGAAAGTAAATACTTGTATATAACTTGCGTTGGCCCTCAAACGTAACGGATAGTTCTTTATCTGTGATTTGTTCATCTGACTCAAACGTCCTTTTGTAATATCCTCCTTCTGGATGTGGCGTAAGTCCTAGCTTGGACACCCAGTTATGTACTTCTTTAAGATGCACGGCGGCAATCACTCCTTTTCCTTAATTGACACAATAGGATTTGAGAATAAAACGCATAAAAAGAGCCCTGGAAGGACTCCAAAATACAAAGAAAATTCTTGATATTAATTTATTCAAAATCCTTCCAATCCTTCAAACTCTTTATCTTCTCCATAATAATCTGTATCATTTTCTCTATTGTTAAACCAACTATTTTTGAACCAACTAATAATTTTCGAGAACATATTAACCACTCCTTATGGACAATGTAAATTTCAAAAAATGATTTGATATTGTTCTGTACTAGTTAAGAATAATAGTCCAATGTAAAAGAAGTATTAATTTGCTATAAATTATTGTTAATTTTTTATTACACTTACTTCTTTTTCTAACTTCAGCAAAAAAAAACAATTCAACATTCATGATCTACAGAGCCTATGAATAAAAAAGGCAAGTGACTAGCCAACTCAAGTCACCTGCTCCTTCGTTTCAAATAATATAGAGTTCTTTTTATTTCTTTTTCAACTTTTTGAAAAAAAGTTTCCATATTCTTGTTAGCCCCGCTCTCTAAAAAGCGTTGTCCTGCTAATGCAATTGCCCCGGTTACCTCTGCTTCAGCTTGACAGTTCAATTTAGCCGCCCGCTCGAAGTCTTTTATATACAGGTCGGCTTTACCTGCGATTTCACCGATATTACCTGTACCTTTCACATGCAGCCGGTACAAGGAAGAGGACTTCTTTTCCTCGAGCCGAATCTCAAGAGTAAAGAGATCTTGAATCGGACCCATCTTGATTTCCAATTCCGCTTGATATACACCCTTTGATGTTTCAATAAAAGACTTACACCCAGGGATGGCGTTCCTTAGAACTTTTTCATCCTTTATATACTTCCATACAATGTTCCTTGGCAATCCGAATGTATACTCGTGATCAATTTTCAACGTTACCCCTCCTCTAGCCATACGCTAAAAAAGTTTCATCTAAAATGGCAATCATTTATTTATATTCAAAGAAAAGCAGGATTGTTAAAAAATAATCTCAAAAACACAATAAAAAACGACATCGAAAAATTCGACGTCGTTTTTGTTATTCGACAAATGATTTCATTTCGATGTAACTAAACTGTAAAACTAAACTCTCCTAATTGTAATACTAATCTATTATTTCCATTCATAGTAATAGATTTATCGATAGCTAACTAGGAGGACTAGAAAAATGAAAAATCTTACCATTGTATTTCTATTACTCACGTCACTATTATTTGCTTCCCCTGCTTTTGCTTTTCCGATTAAACAAGGGGACACGCTGTCAAATAGTTTAAAAGTACATAAATTAAATCAAAAAGAGATTGGAGCAGTCTCTCTACATAATGATGAATTTGATCTGCTTTCTATTCGGGTGAAAGCTGCTACTATAAAACATCATACTACTAGTGAATCCCCCAAAAAAGACTCTATTAAATTACGTCTCTCAAGCAATGAAATAGACCTGCTCGCTAGGTTGGTTCGTGCGGAGGCACAGACGGAACCTTACGAAGGAAAAATTGCGGTGGCTTGTGTGGTGCTTAATAGAGTTGAAAGCAAAAAATTTCCGGACACCATAAAAAAAGTCATTTATGGCCCTGGTCAATTTCAACCTGTTCAAAATGGTGAAATCAACAAGCCAGCTGATAAGGAATCTATCAAAGCTGTTAAAGCAGCATTATCTGAAAAACGCCAACTTGCACCAGGAGCATTATTTTTCTATAACCCGGCGATCGCAACAAGTCGGTGGCTCGATTCAAGAAAAACAACAATGGTTATTGGACGACATGTCTTTAAAAAATAGAGGGAAATTTCACCTCCAGAAGCGAGTAACACCAATTTTTGACTTTTAATCATTGGAAGTAACGCCAGAACTTGTACTCTCAGCAATAACCGTATCGCCTTGAAATATATAGGTAAATAAGCATAGTCCTGTTTCTTTGCTTCAAGAGCTGCATTCATGATTAAGCAGCTCCTTTTAATTCATTAGAATCTTTTTGTAAAATCAATAGCCTAACTGAAAATAACTTATTTCCATTGGTTGCAAGATAAACTACGCATTCGAGATATATTAGAAAAAAAATGCATCTAAAGCATATTGACCGGGACCAACTAAAGCTATACCAATAGCTACTGAAAGCAAAGTTAAATTGTATTCATATCCATTAGCTGTTGACCATAATCCATTCGGCGCATGAACCTTAATAATCGCCATTGCCATAGTCCCCGCAATCAAAATTCCTGCAAGTGGTGTTAATAATCCTAAAGTAAACAATAGTCCCCCTATAAGTTCTGCTAACCCTGCAAAAAGAGCCATGGTTACTCCTGGTTTCATGCCAATGGATTCAAACCATCCACCGGTTCCTTTTAATCCATAACCACCGAACCAGCCAAATAATTTTTGAGCGCCATGACCCACAAATAGTAAACCAATTACCAAACGAATGATTAATAAACCAATATTTATCATGTTAAAATCCTCCTTATGTTTATTTGTCTCGAATTCGAGATAATGTATTAAAAAAAATGAGAGTTTAAACTTTATTCCTTACTTTTTTCAAAAGTTGCACTAATGTCTCTGCCTCATCAGATTCCAATGAATCAAACATTTGATTAACACACTCATGATATTTCGGCATGATATCATTCATTAATTCATTTCCATCATCAGTTAATCTAACATGTATCATACGGCGATCTTCTGGACAGGCATTTCTGCTTAATAAACCTCTTTGTTCTAGCTTATCTATAACATAGGTCATCGAACCACTTGAGACCAATATGCAATTTCCAATTTGTTGAATCGTTTGTTTCCCTTTTTGATAAAGTACCTCTAAAACAGAAAATTCCGTAATTCCGAGCTTATTTTTTGCCATTTCCTCCTTTATTCGATCATGAATTGATTTAGATGTTTGCATTAATATCAGAAAGGGCAAATTATTGCATTTCCTCTCCATTAATTTCACCCCCACAAAACCTTGAATTAAAATATCTTGAATACAAGATAATGATAATATTTTTTATCTTTGGTGTCAATCATTTTTTGTATGACGATTCCCGTTAGAATTATCTTTATTTCCTTTTTTTATTAAAAAAAGCCCTAATTCCAACGGGAAATAGGGCTACATTAACATTTTCTCATAAAAATTTATTGCGAGAGTAACTTCTGGGCAACTATATAGCCAGATCCGCCATTCACACCGTGTCCAGGCCAGGTAGCAGCACCGAGCATATACACATTTGGAATAGCTGTCTGATGACCCGGCTGCCCTGGTAATGGTCTAAACAGATAACTTTGCGCCAAATCGTGTGCACCGCCGTATGGATCCCCCGGTCCAGAGTTCGGGTTATACTTGGCAATGGTGTCAGGGGTGACGACAGATTTTCCGATTACCGCACTAGGGATGTTTGGAATATGTTTGCTCACCACATTTAGCACACGTTCTGTAAACCGCTCCGTTAAATCTTCCGTCCATGTACCATCGCCCACTTCGATGAGGCCTGCAGCATCCCCTCGCGGACGGATTGGAACTTCCAGCACTTGTACCCGCATGATCGCTTTTCCTTCCGGAGCACGTGTTGGATCGAGGTTCGTAGAGCAGTCAACCGTAAAAGTTGGGTTTGATGGGAGTAAATCGGCCGCTCCTTGGGCTATTGCCAGTGTAAACCCGTCTAGTCCATCGGTAAGATGAGGCTGCCCGACACGGTTAAACCGTTCATCTGGCCATCTTGGCGGTTCATTCAATGCTAAATGAATTTGAACACAGCCTCGGCCATATCGATACTGTTTCGCTTGTAACCGAAGTGGAGGTGAAATCTCCGTATCAGCGAGTAGCGAAAGATAGAGTTGATCGGGTGTGGTGGAAGCCACAACTGCCTGCTTGGCACGGTATTTTTTCCCCTTGGCTGTTCGTACGCCAATCGCCCGGCCGTTCTCGACTAAGATCCGCTCGACGTGAGTGTGGGTAAGAATCTCGCCGCCTTGATCCTTTATCAGCTGTGCCAAAGCTTGAACGAGTTTCTCACTACCTCCCTCCGGTGTCGGCATTCCGCCGCCCATCAATGCCATCACTGTAAGCGGCACCCAAATTCCGCTGCCGACTTCATCTGGTGTACGGCCAAGATGTGTGACCCAAGAGGCCAGCATTGCGCTGGTCACAGGGGATTTCAGAGAACTGACTGTGTTGCGTGCTGTTGAAACTAAGGATGCTGCGAAAGGCGAAAAGCCCGCCCCGCCACCTTCGTGTAGCAAGCGCTGCAGAATCGGTGCAGCTTCATGGCTTGAGAGATCCATATTGAATAATCCAAATACATCGTTGACATATGGATTTAACTGTTCAAACATACCTGCCAGCCCGGCGCCATCACCAGGAGCCAAACGTTCTACTTCAGTGATTAGCTCCTCAAATGAACTAGGTAGGACGGCTGTTCGTCCATCTTCCATCGAAACACCTGTCGGCAGGTTCGTATTTAAATAACGAAGTCCACGTGCTTCCAGATCCTCCTTTAACTCAGCATAAGCGGGTCCCGTCGTAAATAGCGGATGGGCAGCCGCATATACATCATGTTTAAATCCTGGTAGTGTCAGTTCTTCCGTCCGCAAAAATCCGCCCGGTCGATCATTTTTTTCTAATACTAGAACACTGCGACCTGCACGCGTTAAATAGGCAGCGGTAATTAAAGCGTTATGGCCGCTGCCAATAATAATAACATCATAATTTCCCATTATATCTCTCCTTTTAGATATTCAAGCCCTACCTATGGAAAAGGATATTCTGGTTTCTGGATAGTAAGTACTAAATCTAGTATATTTTTCAAAATTTTTATAATCATTAACTACTATGTTTATTAGAAAACCTAGCTTTATGAAAAAAAGGTACCGCTCCCCATTTTCTGAACAAAAAGGATCGGTACCCTAGTATTCTTCTCTACTTCAACACTAACATACGATTCTCTACTGCATAGACATCCAGCGCAGCCTGTAATGCTTGTCCACGATTTACGTTTACTCCGTGACGAATCAACACCGCTTCTAATCCACCAAGAACAGACAATACATTTTCTTGACGGCAGCTATATCCCATCGTTCCGATTCGCCAAATTTTCCCGTGGAGCGGTCCAAAGGAGGAAGCAATTTCAATACTAAAGGCATCGAGCAGCATTTTCCGAACCGATTCTCCGTCCACCCCGCTTGGAATTTCTACGCAGGTGACACATGGCAGTTTATGCTCGGCATCGCCAAATAGCTGCAAACCCATCGCCTCAAGCCCTGTAACTAACGCGGTTTCGTGATATTTATGGCGTTTAAATCGCTGCTCTAGTCCTTCCTCTAACACTAAGCGAAGTCCCTCGTACAGAGCGTAAATCATTGAAGTGGCCTCGGTATGATGATTGAGTCTTCTGGGACCCCAATAATCCTGGAGCATGCTTAAATCAAAATAATTGCTGGCAATCGGATGGCTGCTGCGGGAATAGAGAAGATCCTCCTCTGTTGCGATCCCGCGTTCAACCTTTTTACGGGCCTTCAAAATACTTTCAATTCGTTCATTAAAGGTAATTGGTGCCATCCCAGATGGAACCGACAAGCATTTTTGGGTACCACCAATTAAACCGTCAATGCACCATTCATCGGTTTTGACTTCTACACCACCGATGGAAGCGACCGCATCCACCACGAGCAATACGTCCTGCTCACGGCATGCTTGCCCAATCTCTTTCAGCGGCTGCATTCGACCGGTGGATGTCTCGCCATGAACAATCGCCAGAATTTTCGGCGCAACCCGCTCCATTTCTTCAATTACCGTTTGTGGATCAAACACCTCTCCCCACGGACACTCGATCGTATACACTTCCGCACCATATCTTTCACAGATCTCCACTAATAAATGGCCGAATCTCCCAAAAATCGGCACAAGGACCCGGTCCCCTGGTTCGATGATACTGCAAAGGATCGCTTCATTTCCGGAACGGGATGTGCCATCAATGGGAAATGCCCAGCGATTTTTCGTTTGGAAAACTTGCCGAAGCATTTCCATGACTTGGTTCATAATATTTGTAAAAGCAGGATCGAATTGACCTAAGATAGGTGTGCTCATCGAACGTAATACTCTAGGGTCGACTTCCACGGGCCCGGGGGTCATAATCGTTCTCGTTGGGGTATGCAACTCAGAAAAAGCCATCTCTAACCACTCCTTAATATGCTAGTTTATATAAAACTTCAGTTAATAGATCAATTCCTGTTTCTAAATCTTCTAAACTCGTAAATTCTTTTGGTGAATGGCTGATACCCTTTTGACTTGGAACAAATAATAATGAGGTGGCACATTTCGTACCAAAAACTTGGGAATCATGCCCTGCTCCTGAGATCATGTCTTGGTAACGATAATTTTTCCGCTCTGCAATTTCACGAGCCCACTCACACATCTCCACGTCCATCTTTACTGGCTTAACATCCATCCATTGGGTGATCGCCACTTCCATTTGTAAACTTTCGCTGAATCGTTTAAATTCTGTGAAGATCTCGTTACAATATTGATCAATAACCTCTTCCTGATGATGGCGAACATCCAGGCTAAACTCTACCTCACCAGCGACTACATTCGGCACATTCGGTTTCACATGAAATCTTCCAACCGTTGCCACTAGTACAGGGTCGACCTGTTTTGCTTTTTCCGTTAAAAAAGAAATAAAATGGGAAGCAGTAGTAACTGCATCTTTCCGATAGGACATCGGGGTCGTCCCTGCGTGGTTACTTTCTCCCTTGATGTGAATGGTGTAACGGCGTTGACCGACAATATGAGTCACGATTCCCACCTGATTCTGATTTTTCTCAAGAACCATCCCTTGTTCTATATGAATCTCAACAAAACGTTCCACATCATCGCGAACGGGAGACGAATACTTTTCAGGATCAAATCCCGCTTCTTTCATCGCTACTAAGAATGGAACCCCCTCTGAGTCTTTCACCTCTTTTACCCGGTCAAGGTTGTAGGTACCACAGATATTTCTTGACCCCCAAAAGGTAAGGGGAAAACGACTCCCTTCTTCTTCACATAGAGAGACCACTTCTATCGTTTTCTTTGGGTATCCATATGCTTGAAAAAGCCTCATTACCGCAATGAAACTGGCAAGAATTCCATAAGCACCATCGTATTTTCCGCCATCGATAACCGTATCAACGTGAGAGCCGGTCAAGATTGTCTTCCCATTTAAATCTGTCCCTTGTAATCTTCCAAATAAATTCCCGACACTGTCAAGGTACGTATGCAGTTTCGATTGTTCCATTAATCTTTTTAATGCCAGCTGCGCCTCAAGCCAGGATGGTGAATACAAAAGCCTTGTTACTCCTCCATTTTCTGTTTCTCCAATCGAAGCAAGCCATTCAATCATTGCTCCCACCTGACCTTTTTCCAAGTTGTCTACTTGAATGGCCATCCACTTCACTCCTCACCATAAATACTTATATTCCTAGTTTACAATCATTAAAAATGAACATCATTAGAGAAAACGTAGAAATTATAATAAATTTTTATGCAAATTAACTAAATCATGATAAAATAAATGAAATATTTTCAGTGTTTTGATTTTTCTCAAGGAGTGGTTTCATGAAAGTAAATGAAGTTTTAACGATTCCACATTTAGCAGGAATGACGATGATCGCCGGCGAAGCTGGGACAGAACGTGAAGTGAAATTAGTCAATATGATGGATGCACCCGATATTATTCCATTCTTACATGAAAATGAATTTCTTATCACAACCGCTTATCATTTCAAAGATCAGCCCCATAAGCTAACCGAGCTGGTTCATGCGATGGCTGAACAAGGGTGTGCTGGATTAGGGATCAAGACGAAACGCTTTCTAAATAAAGTACCAGCAGAAGCTATAAAACTGGCAAACGAGTTAGCTTTCCCCATTATTGAACTCCCCTTAGAATTATCACTTGGCGAAATTGTCAATTGTACATTACGAGCAATACTTGATCATCGAGCTGCTGAATTGACGCTTGCATTAGAGACCCACAAGCAATTTACCAAGATCATTATGGAAGGGAAAGGGATTCAATTCTTACTTCAAGATTTATCTCAAGTGATCGGGCGGCCTGTTCAATTAATTGATCAGCATTTCAAGCCGATTTATCAACCTATCACGAACCTTGACTTTCCCGTAATTCTGGATGGTCTCAACATTCCTTTTTTGATGACTTCTCCCATTTCCATGGCAGTCCGATCCACTAAACAGAGCTGTACTTTATTCCCTGTACACATCAGTGAAAGGAAAAAAGGATTTCTTATGATTTTAGGGGAGGTGGAGAAAACCGATCATCTGATTTCATTAACGATAGAACAAGCTACTAATGTAATCTCGTTTGCACTTATGAAGGAACATGCACTACGACAGAAAGAAAGAAGTATACGAAATGATTTCTTCCTTCATTTTTCAGACGGTACGTTTTCTTCTCAAGCGGAAATCATAGGTCGAGCAGCGGAGTTTTCATTAAAAAATAACCAGAGGTATATTTGTGCAGTTGGTAAAATCGACAGGGATGACCGTCACCCTAGCTTTACCGAGCGTCTGGAAAAAGTAGATGATATTTATGATTTTATCGAAGGAGAAGTCTCTGATATCACTCCCTGCATCCACTTTTTCACAAAAGGTGAAACCTGCATTCTTTTATTTGAAATTCAAGAAACACTCGGGGCTGCAAGTGCTTACTGTGAATCAAGCTTGCTTCAACTTCAGGAAAAAGTTTCTACTTACTTCGGGAATACGATTTCCTTTGGTGTGAGTCATGTAAGTCATACGTTTCTTGATGTTAAAAATGCATACAAAGATGCTGAAGACGCCTTATCACAGGGACAGCTTTCAAAGAAAACAGCCTATATCCAAACATATCAAACCAAGGATGTCATGGAGTTATTGCGAATGGTCCCCCATGATGAGTTAAGAACTTTTTATACATTTGCCCTAAGCCGATTGGCAGATACAAAAGGTGAAGATGAACAGACACTGCTAGATACGTTGTCTGTCTATTTAGAGACACACTGCCAAATTTCCGAAACAGCCAAACGGTTATATGTTCATCGGAACACGGTCATTTATCGGATTGAAAAGTGTGAGGAAATTCTCGGAAAAAGCTTAAAGGATTCAGAAACAACCATGCAAATTAGACTTGCCTTAAGGATCAGGTCCTTATTAGAAACTTGACTTCTCCCCATGGATAAATCCAGGGGATTCTTTTTTAAACTTTCCCTATCATTCATTTAAACATCCAAACCACTCTAGTTCACTTCATTTTTAGTATGCTAAACCCTCTTGCCTATTCGATTTCTTCTCTTCCAAAAAAAATATATGATTATTGATAGAACCAAGAAGAAGGTGATTAAATAAATACTGTATGTTGTCATAAATCGTTCAACGGTGTGCCAATTTTCGCCTAATTTTCTTCCTAGTGTGACAAAAGTAAAACTCCATATGAATGCACCAGTATAGGCGTAAATAGCAAATTTTTTAAAGGGAAAACGATTAACGGCGCCAATATAAGCGGTAAGATGCCGTACCCCGGGAATAAAATATCCAAACAATAAGAGAAAAGGCCCGAATTTTCGGAATAATTTCATGGTTCTATTCATTTTTTGTTCGGTAATGTGAATTTTCGGGCCAAACTTTTCGATTAGAGGCAACCCAAATCTATAACCAATATAGTAGCTAAGTGAAATCCCTGCTGATGCCCCAATAAAAGCACTTACTATTGAAAATATATAGGATAATTTCCCTTGAAAAACATTGTAACCAATATAGGTTAGAAGAACCTCATCGGGTAGAGGAAGTCCTACAATACCGCCAATTAAGGCAAATATGATTCCGAAGTACCCATAATGTTCTATAAGGTAATCAATATGATTCTGCATTTTTTCATCATCCTATTTGGTAATGTCTAACCCTCAACGTTGCTATTGCTTAAATAGAAACCAACATTGAAATCAATCCTTGTTCATATTTATAGCTGTTAAAATGAAAAATTTGCACCTTAACCTTTAGATCTGTTAAGGAGTAATTATCTAAATAAAAGACTTTAGATTTTTTTAATTCGCTATATTGTTTCGGGTGTTTTCTATACAACTTTTCACCCACATTCAGTAAATCTGTTTGATTTTTTACACCATTTTTATAAATGGAAGTAAACTTTCTTTTTATATCTTCTTGGAGAATATCCGTCCGTAAACACAGGAAATAAAAAACTCGGGTCCTTTAAAGTCGTGTTTGAAATGGCAATAAATATATCAAATAACACCACAAGCGGGAGTAAAAATCCGCTAGAAATTGCCATGCTTTTGACCCCAGCGAGCGTGATGATAAAACAGACAATAATTAAGATGCAATTAATCATAAAAACAGAAGCATCCGCGAGAAAATAAGCCTTTAACCAGGTCATTAAGTCTCTAAAAGTGACATAGGAGCTCGTGAATAGAAAGAGAATAACGGGAATTGAAAGTAAAGTAGAGAAAGTCCTGCCAAGTCGATTTCTAATCAAAGTAAAGAAACCTTCATTCGGACTGTTTTTCGCAATATAATAAACCAGCCACAGAAAGAAAAGAGAAATTGGATATGCCACAATCACACTTAACCAGCTATCTCTTCCAGCAGCTGTAAGCAAGTTTGGGATAAGAATGACATGGTTAAGTAAGCCCGTAGAAAGGATCAAAAGCAATAATAATTGTCTTGGAAGGAGGATTTTCGTTAAGTTTTGCATTAAATTCACCGATTTTTCCCATTTTAGGTATTATTATCACCATGAATGAAAAATATATGTTTTCAAGTTTAATCAACACTTTCTCTTTTCGACTATAAAAAAAAGTCATGCCAGCTACTCTTCTAGAATAGCTGGCATGACTCAAGTTTCCCTTTTATTCCTTTTTTATTAAAAATCGCGGAATGGATGTTTAAATGATTCGTGCTGTAACAATACCTTCAATTTGATTAATTTTTTCTTGCAAGCCAGGAATGACATCGCCATTTACTTTATTGTCAATGTCGATCATCGTATAGGCGTATTCTCCGCGGCTTCTATTGATCATGTCAGCAATGTTTAATTGATAGTTAGAGATAGCTAGTGTAAGCTGACCTACCATGTTTGGAACATTTTTGTGGAATACCGCCACACGACGCTTTCCTGTATAATCAAGGGATGCGTTCGGGAAATTTACTGAGTTTTTAATATTTCCTGTTTCTAAAAAGTCCTTTACCTGACGGGCTGCCATAATCGCACAGTTTTCCTCAGATTCTTGAGTAGAAGCACCGAGATGCGGGATAGGAATCGCATTTTTCATTTTCAAGACAGTTTCATTCGGGAAATCTGTAATATACTTACCTACCTGACCGCTTTCTAGAGCCGCAGCCATATCTGTTTCATTCACAAGCTCTCCACGGGAGAAATTTAGGATATGAACGCCAGGCTTCATGATACTAAACGTTGCTTCGTTAAACATTTCTCTTGTGTCATCAGTTAAAGGCACATGAACTGTTATATAATCACAATTTGCAAACAGCTGTTCAATTGACATTGCACGCTGAACATTGCGGGACAAGTTCCAAGCTGTATCGACTGAGATGAACGGGTCAAAGCCAATGACATCCATGTCTAAATCAAGAGCATCATTTGCTACAAGCGCACCGATAGCACCTAAACCGATAACACCTAGTGTTTTTCCTTTAATTTCTTTACCAACGAATTGTTTCTTACCTGCTTCGACAAGTTTCGGAACTTGTTCCCCTTCGCCTGCTAAGTTCTTAGTCCATGCGATACCGTCAAAAAGGTTACGAGATGAAGCCATTAATGTGGTAAGAACCATTTCTTTTACAGCGTTGGCATTTGCACCAGGAGTATTAAACACAACAATCCCTTGCTCCGTACATTTAGCGACTGGAATATTATTGACACCCGCTCCAGCACGTGCAATTGCCTTTAAATTTTTCCCTAATTCAAGAGAATGCATATTAAAACTACGAACTACAATGGCATCGGGATTTTCACTTTCATTATCGATCGTGAAGTTATCTTGATTAAATACCTTTAGCCCGCTTTCTGCAATGTTATTTAACGTTTTGATTGTTTGCTTTTTGTCTAGGATTGTTGTGCTCATTTTGTTTTCTCCTCTACTTTTCTGTTATAGTTTTCAAGCTCTCTTTTTCTATGAGAATTAATTTCTATTAGAACGAAGAAATTTAACAGTCTTTCTAGCCGGTTCTATCCCCCCTTAATATACAGAAAGAGGCAAGGATTTGTTTCCTTACCTCTGCCCAGGCGAACGGCTACGACTTATATGTGCTCCCTCACGGTAATCCGTGTTTCGCCAGTTACACATCGTCTTTTTTATTTCTCTAAAAATAACAAATTTTCTAAGAATATTCAAGCATTTTGAAGTTTTTAAAATTTATTTTTTTTATAAAAACGAATTGACTTACTGCTTGTGTTTTAAGATTCTCGGATAAATAGCGCCATAAAATCCTCAAGAAAGGCATCTACCTCTTCTTCTTTTGTTGCCCAGGATGTCACAAGGCGAATAGCCGAATGATCTCCATCTACCTTTTCCCAGATATGAAACGCATAGTTTTTCTCTAATTCTGCAATCACCGTATTAGGTAAAATGGGAAAGATTTGATTCGATGGAGAATGGGTTAGAAACGGAATATTCGCTTTGCAGATTCCTTCTCTAAGCGTTGCTGCCATTTGATTCGCATGCGTGGCTAATTCAAAGAACAAATCGTCTCGGAACAGTTCAAGAAATTGAATGCCCAATAGTCTCCCTTTTGCAAGCAGCGCTCCTTTTTGCTTCATATGGTAACGAAAATCTTCCTTCAATACATCACGGCAAATGATTAACGCCTCACCAAGAAGTGCCCCATTCTTTGTTCCTCCAATATAGAATGCATCTACAAGTCTAGGAAGGTCACTTAACTTCAAATCATTTTCTTCTGCACAGAGTGCTGAGCCTAACCTTGCCCCATCCATATACAAAATAAGATGGTTCTTTTTGCAAAAATCACTTAACTGCTCCAGTTCATTTCGGCTATAGATGGAGCCTATTTCAGTGGAATTAGATATGTATACTAACTTCGGCTTGACCATATGCTCATCAGGATGACTATCGAGTACCGCTTGTACAAGTAATGGAGTTAATTTCCCATTTTCCGCTTCTATCGAGATAACTTTATGACCAGTTGCTTCAATGGCCCCTGTTTCATGTCCCAGGATGTGACCAGTACTTGCTGCCATGGCCGCTTCATGTGGTCTTAAGAACGCAGAAATTGCGATTAAATTTGTTTGTGTGCCGCCAGATAAGAGATGAACATCTACCTCTGCCCCTCCCATTTGCTCCTTAAGAAGGTCAACCGCTTTTCGAGAAAATTGATCTTCTCCATAGCCATCATCCTGGATCAGGTTGGATTCTATTAAAGCATTCAAAATTCTAGGATGTGCGCCTTCGCTGTAATCATTTTTAAAGCTATACATGATCGTGCCCCCGTTATAATGATTGAATATTTCTTTTCCTTTCCATCGTATCATAATATGAAGTAAGCTAAAACAATAGGGAAATTGGCGTCAATTTTTATAAAGCTATCCTGTATTTGATGAAACTCTTTAATAGAAAGATACGTATACGATAATTGAGGTGAAATATATGTACATACAAATAGAGGAACCTACAGAAAAAATTTCTGATGATGCGGTGAAAATGTGGAGGATATCAAATTCTGTTGGGCACGGGATTGCCTTGCTTTTTATTGCTGTTTTGATTGTTTGCACAGAAACATTGGACTGGTATGGGTGGATTGGTATTGTCCTTTATATACTTGGGGGAATCGGGGTTTTATCTGCTATTTACTTCATCATGATTGAACCCGTCTATTTACAACGAACATGGCGTTATAAAATTGATCCCCAATTTGTTCAATTGAAACATGGGAAATGGCAAATTCAACACACGTTAATCCCAATGGAAAAAGTCGAATACGTCCGTACCGAACAAGGACCGATCATGCGGCGTTACCAACTGTACAAAATAGAAATTGGTACCACTACTTCCAGTCATGTCATTCCTGCCATTGCAACAGACGAAGCAAAAAAACTAAAAGCAGAAATTGCAGTGTATGCAAAAATCAATGATTCAGATATTGTCGAAGGAGAAAGAGCATGATCCAAGCAACTAAAAGACATCACCCAGCAATAATTGTTGTCGAGATAGTCAAATTAATCAAAAATTCGATTTGGTTCTTTCTCTTTTTATTTGTTCTTAAAAGCTCTTCCACAGCGAACTGGGTGATCTGGGGCCGTTATCTCTTTTTACTTGCTACATTATGGGGAGTAATTTCGATCTTCTTAAGATGGTTCTTTCATCGTTATGAGATTGGTAGAGATTCCATTGTTCTTTATGAAGGTGTTTTTGTTAAAAAACAACGGACGTTTGCGTTAGAGCGAGTACATAATCATACATCGAGCACCACTTTTGTGCATCAATGGTTTGGTCTTACTTCACTCACTCTAGATACTGGGACAAGTGGAGAAAATGCCTCTGCTGAGTTTCCCGTGATTACAAACGAAGAAAAAGAACGAATTATTATTCTTTTGCAGCAAAAACAGGATTCTACAGAGGCAAGTGAGGAGGGAATACTCGTTCCTTCCGAGGAACGAAAGATACACTTCCGATCAACCAAGAAAGATCTTATCAAAGCGTCTTTCACTTCTCTTAGTTTCCTGGCGATTTTTCCTTTGTTAGGTGCAATATATACCAATCTCGCAGATTACTTTCAAATTGAAGAGACCGCTGAAAGTGCCCTTGATTACTTACTGATTCATTGGTGGATGATAATTGTTCTCTTCGTCTTAGCACTTGGATTATCAGTCGGAATCGGCTTTATGAAAACTACATGGAAATATGGAAATTATGTCATTAGTGATGATTCTGAACGAATTTATATCGAAAAAGGTGTTGGCAATAATATCAGCTTTTCCATCCCGAAACATAGAGTACAAGCAATTATCGTTGAACAAACCATCCTTAAGCGAATGCTCGGACTCGCTTCTATAAAACTTATTAGTGCGGGGGGCTTCGAAGAAGAAAACCAGGAAACCAGTTCTTTATATCCCTTCATGCCTAAGCAGGAAGCCTACCGGGTTTTACACTCGATTCTGCCTGATTACCGGATCGAAGAACAGATGGAACGATTTCCAATGAAGGTCCTTTGGCTTAAGCTCCTCCATCCCTATTATTTAACTATTCTAGCGGTCATTGGGCTGTGGATCTTTAAACCGGGTTGGCTATGGCTTGCTGCGATTGTCTTTGTCATTTCCGTTTTTCTTCGGATCCTAGACTACTGGTTTACCAGTTATCTGCGTGAAGGAAATACCGTCCAAATCAGAAAAGGCGGCTTAACAAATGAAACCTTTGTCACCCATCGTGAACGGATCCAACAGATTACAGTAAAACATAATTGGCTGCAGCGTCGCTTTGGTGTAGCAACCCTACTTTTTACTAATAAGGCTAAACCCACACATGATACTAAAATATATGGAGTATCGAAAAAAGAAGCCGAGACTTTCTATGCCTGGTACCATAAAAAATCCATTTTATAGAGTTCGTTTTGAGAAAATGGGATGACAGGTAGATTAGCATTGTTTATGGCTATAAAAAAGCGAAACTCGCTGTTTTATTTGCGAGTTTCACTTTTTGGTTATTTTTAATCCTGATGATGACCCTTTCCTGTTGCTCTCGGTCATGTTTTGGTCTTCATCAGCTTGATGATGACCTTTTCCTGTTACTCTCGGTAATGTTTTGGTTTTTAACAGCTTAATGATTACCCTAACCCCTTTAGTTTTCTAATCTTTGAATGGACCTTGGTTTTCAAAATATTGATCAATTATTTCTAACACACCACTATCATTATTAGAGGGTGCTAAATATTTTGCAATCGTTTTTACTTCCTCGCTTCCATTTTCCATCGCAAACCCAAACTTTACATGCTTTAGCATTTCAATATCATTACCTCCATCACCAAATGCCATCGTTTCGTCGTCTTTAACATTCCATCTTTGTTGTAACAATTGGATACCAGAGGATTTATGATAATCAGGAACAATCAAATCTATACTCCCATGCCCACTAGAGACAGGCGTTACTATTTCTCCTATTCTATTATGAAGCAAATCTCTTAATTGTATAGTTTCATCCTCAGGACAGGATAATGCGAATTTTAAAATTTGGTCATTAACAACATCGAAACTGGTTACCTTCTTTAATCGGTGATAATACTTATTCATCGTTTCAAAAAACTGATCCGATACACTCTCAAGTACATAGGCACTTTCTTTTCCACATAACACAATAGAAAATTTATTATGTGTTTCCAACTCTTCAAGAATAAGTTTTACATCCTTCTTAGGAATATCAACAGAAAACACTTCCTGTCCTTGATCCACAATAAATGCACCATTTTCAGAAACATAACTGATTTCTTCTTGCATTTCACCAAAGAATGATTTCAATTGATAATATTGATTTCCACTAGCAACAACAAAATGAATTCCCAGCTCTTTCATTTTTACATATTGTTTAGTAAATCTCTCAACATCATACTTCATTTGTCCATTAAGGAAAGTTCCATCCATATCTACAGCTATAAGCTTTATTGTCATACCGGTTCCTCCTAACCGAATTGCCCATTCATTGCAAAGTTAACATTTGAATGATTGTTTTCATAACCGCATCTTCTTCATAGGATGTAAATTACGCATAAATAAATTATAGCATAAAAAAAGGAAGTAGCAATTAGCTACTCCCCTTTATATCACTTCTTTTTATATGCCCCAACAGTTAGAAGGTATTTAGCACATTCTAACCCTCCTAATTCTTTACTCACTGTAACTTTAACTTTAATTGGTTGTTTTTTAGTTGTCGTTTTCCCCATGTTGTAAGCACCTCATTTAATGTAGTCACTTAGGTACTTGCAAATATGAGGTAAACTAGGACATTTATTTTTTATATTTTTTCTATGTTTTTGTATGGAAGGTAATACCACCTGTCAAAGGGGTATCCTTCCTGCCCTTAAAGGTGAGGACAGGTAAGAGACAGTTTCATACTGTTACTGATCTGTTACGGACTTATTAAAGGTAGTACTCCTTTTTAGAGGATGGCTAAACGCTGTCCTCTTTTTATTTACCCGTGAGTTCTCATAATGGGAGGTGAGATTATATGACTGGTCAGAAAATTACTTGGGATATGTTGCGTTACATTCGCTTATGTAGAAATTTATCGCAGGAACAATTTGGTCAGGTGTGCAAGATTGATAGAAGTGTATTAGCAAAGATTGAACGGAATGAACTGATCTTAAGCCCACTATACAAGGTTAGGATTAAGGACGGCATCCAAACTTTAAATATTACTGAACAGGAAATAGAGGCAGTTACGGTACTATTACAACTTAAAAACAACAATGGAGGACTAAACAAATGAATATAACGATTAATCGAACACAGATTGACAAACTCGTAAAGGAAATGGACTTGCTACCAACAACTAAAGAGGCAATCGCTGGTTATAATGCTGAGAAAGACAAACTGGAACAAAGAGAACTTCAACTAAGACAGAAGTTAAATGACTTACAGCAGAAACTCGTTGCTAACCTGATTGATAGAGACAATACCGAGGATTTAGGGGAATTATTATACCTGAACAAACAAGCCATTGACCTAACAGGTGAATCTCAAGTTATCCACTTGATGTTAGAACAAGTGGACGAGGAAAAGCTGAAACTGAAGTTCAAATATGCACCCATTCTACAAGAGACACTAAAGAAAGAACTTGAAGCCTTTGCAGATATATACAACATCACTTCAATTGTGGCTGACATTCGTTATCAGATGTTATCCATGTTCTTTGATCTAGGTCAATCCAGTGAAAGACAGTTCAACGAAATCGCACCTATTATGGCTGAGATTATTGAAGATGAAGCTATTAAAAAGGCTTTCCCTCGTATTGGATATAGTTTTCATATCGACAATTTCACTCCCATCTATAACGAGGAGTTTCCAAACGTGATTAATAAGAATGATATCCATTCTGCTTTACGTGGAAACATTAATTATCCTAATCCCGAGGGTAAAGACAATGAAAAATAACCCGTTAGAACAGATTAAAGAAGGGCTTAATACACCAAAAGATAAGGTGCAGCTAAACATGATTGACCTAAATGAAGTAGCTAAAGCAGTGAAGCACTTGAACGTAAAGCCATTCTTCACACCAACCCACATAGAAGTTTTTCGCAACAACAATGACACTGAATAACAACCTTAAGCCCTGCCGTTGGTGGGGCTTTTTAGTTTAGAATTAGGGAGGAATAACAGTGAATATTAAACTAAGATATGTAAATGAGAATAGGGAACACCAACGTACTATTGACCGTGTCCACAAAGGAAAGATAGTGCCCGTTAGTCGGTATATCAATGATGAAGCGGTTATTAAGTACTGCTGTATGGTATGCGGAACCACTTTCTTTCAAAAACCAAAGTATTTATTAGACATTGATAACGAGTTCAATCATTGGTGTATTTTAAAAAGGCAGTCTAAAACCAATACCTCTAAGCGTAATCAAAGACCTTCTACAGTTAGTGATGAATTAAAAGGGCAAATGTTAGGCCTCCATAATCAGGGCGTAACTATTGCTGAAATCTCTAGGAGACTTGGGGTTAATCGTGACAAGACCAAATACTGGTTGAATAAGTTGAGGGGTCTATAATGGCTTTACTTGAAAATCAAACATTAAAGAGAGTTAAGGGACTATGTAAGTCTACTTGTGCCAACTTCATTGACGGTAACTGTATTCAAACTAATACCACCTGTGATTATTACACTAAGTACGGCAAGGACATTTCCTGTGATTGGTTTGAGGAATGTGTTTTACCTAATGATAAGGCGATACAAAAAGAATATGTGGAACAGCACGGCATTATCTACAAAGAAACTGAGATAGGTAAGTACAGCCGTACTTGTAAAGCCTGTCAGGAACTATTTAAAACAGATTCAAAGAATAAATTAACTTGTAGTGATTTATGTATACAGCAACTAAGGAAACAGACTAATAGTGCATACTATTTAAGACAAAGTTAAACGCTGGAACCCTTGATAATACTACATTCTTATTTTACAAAACTAAGGGGGGAATAGTAATAAACCAAGCCCCCTAGTTTTAGCTTTAACAAAGTCTTAATCCAGCAAAATGTTAAAAATGGAAAGAGGAATCACCATCTCGATCTATAAAATAATATTGTGTGTAAGAATCGAACCCACCACATTTATTGCATTTCAATTTGGTAACCTCGTTTTTCTTTATAAGCTTCTAAATTACTATTATATTGTTTTTTGTCAATCAATAAAAAAGATAATTTAACCACTTATAAAAGGGCAACTATTAAGGTAAGCCCTGAATTTTTATTGGGGATACTGTTGGGATAGTAGATTCTTTAAAATTGTATGTATTACAATAAACTAAATGTCCATCTATCTTTATTTTAACCTTTACAAAATCATGTCCTTCCAGGAAATTTACCATTGTCATATGAAATTCGTTGACAATATCGCAATTACAGAGAACATAATTTTCTCTAACAAATTCACAAATAGGTTTATCACCTCTACCAGACCATCTTATATCTATATTTCTTGGATATTTATCATTTATATTAAATTTAACTTTTAAACTACTTTTACTCTGATGTACATCCAATATTTTTAAGAAATCACCATGAAATAGGGTTTTTGAATCCGTTGTATCAAAAGTACCCTCATCTATGTAACAAATTTTATCGCTGTATTGAACCAATGCAAAGAAGTCTAATAATTCAAGCAATGTATCTGCCTCGGCTTTAGTTCTACAGACAATTTTTTGTAGATATTGTAAATTACATTGGTCCTTAACTACTATTTCTGCTTGGCGATGTTTCCGAATTTGTCTCCCATCAAGGTTATATGTACTATCATAATGGTAGATATAGTCAAATGGGGCTTCAACTAATTTTTTTAACCCATGGTATAGTGGTACATGATAATGTGAAGCTAAACTTTCATACGAAAAAAACACATTGGGTTCATCTAACATTGCTGGATCGAATAATAAAAATACCGGCACTGGACAATGTGCACCAAAGCTTGTTATTTCATCTTTAGCCCGTATACCTTCATTGTTAAATTGCGTTGGGGTTAGGGGTCTAAAATAGAAACGTACATAATCTTTATATACTTCTTCTGTACCACTAATGACCTCACTACTTGCATTATCATTTAAATTTTCAACGTTTATATTTTTTACTTGATTTCTACACTTCAATAAATCATCATTTAGAATAGAAGCAATGTTAGTTATATGGCTAAAATGATAAATATACTTTGACCACCACTTACGATTTTGTGGTAAATGCTTTGTAACAAGTGAACTTAGTAATAGTTGCTTAGCGGAACTAATAGTTTCCATAGTCCAATCTCCCCCAAAAAATATATATATATTATAAATTTTACCATATATAATAGACCAAAGGAGTGTGATTAAAATGATTATTTACGAAAAAGGCGACCTTTTCAAACAACTAAATCGGGTTGAAGCAATTATAAACACAGTTAACTGCGTAGGTGTAATGGGGAAAGGGATAGCTTTAGAGTTTAAGAATCGATTTCCCGAAAACTTCCAAATATATAAAAATAAATGTCTGACCAAAGAACTAACTATTGGAAGAAGCTTTATTTACCAGGTTCCTAATAACGAAATAACAAAGTTTATTGTTAACTTTCCTACTAAAAAACATTGGCGTAATCCTTCAAAAATTGAATATATAGAAGAAGGTTTAGATAATTTAACTAAGTTGATAACAGAATATAATATTAAATCAATTGCTATGCCAGCACTTGGTTGTGGTAATGGAAATCTTGATTGGAATATTGTAAAGCCACTAATAGAAAAAAAGTTAAATCATCTAAGTAACGTAGAAATAGTTATTTATGAACCTTCTATTACAAATGAAAAGAAAACAAGTAGTACAAAGAAAAAGCCAAAATTAACTGAGGATCAAAAAAAACTGTTACTCTTAATGAATGATTATAATAAAGCAACAAAAGGTCCGCTGTTGACCTATATTCAAACCCATATTATTAGTTACTTTTTATATTTTAAAAATAAAAACATGAATTTTGAATTAGGTGATAACGGACCTTATTTAAATGACATTAACAAAGTAATTTTGCGTTTAAAAGAATACTATATCGAACCAATTGATAAAAGCGAACCTAACCAGCCTACACAAATAAAAGTTTTAAGCATAAACTTCCCCCAAAAGAAAGCTATCATGGCTGATCCAGATTATCTTTTGGTTAAATCCTTAATAAATGGGTTCGAAAATTATGAAGGTCTTTTAACTCTTTCTATTACACACTGGTTTCAATTTAATGAAAGGTTAGAACCGAAGGATCTCACATTTAAAGTTTTGGGATGGCTTAAAGAAAATAACCATTCACCTGATTCCAACCTTATACAAAAGGCTATAAATAGACTAGAGAGAATCTATTTCGAACCAGAGAATTTATCCTTATTCTAAAATTATGTTATATAAGCACTCATTTAAACCAATGTTTATGAGTGTTTTTTTATTGAGTATTTCCATCCTTTTACACTATAAGTAACACGAGTTATAATGTGCTAATTGTTCAAAACAGTATCCCCTTTTAACTATTTCTACTATGCTTCGTTCTCTTCATATATCCAGTCCTAATTATCTTGTGTAGTTGATCTTTAGGTCTTTTATTTATAACGGTTGAAACATAATTTTTTTCGATTTCAAAATGGCCATCATCATTTAAGATTTTTTTCACCTCTGAAATACTGTTTGTAATGGCGTAATTCTTAATGATTAGTTTGTCTAAGGTTGTCAGCTTCATAAGATTCTACTAAAACATTTTAGTAAAGTATGCGTTAGCTAAAAAATAAACATGCTACCTTTTCGGCAGCCTGTTGTTGGTAAAACCCTTAAGTTTTTTACTCACCTTCAAAGTATGAGAAATCTACTTCTTTAATTATAATTTTCCTTTTGACATTTACTCCAATGTTGTTTTCAATCATTAATTTAGCTAACCGTCTTCCATCAATAAGGATAATCTTTTTAGACTCTAAACGTTCAGCATATTCCTTTGCACCAGCTGTGAATGAAGATGTAGTAATGAATATACCTTTCCGGGCACCTTTTGCATCTAATGCCCCAGAAAAACTCATTACTTCAGGTCTTCCAACAGAGTTTTCCCATTTTTTAGCTTGTAAATAAATATTATCCAAGCCTAACTTATCTTCTTTAATTATCCCGTCTAATCCTCCATCATTTGTTTTCTCTGTAACCTCTCCATCTCCATAACCCATTGCAGTCATTAGTTCAACTACAATAGTTTCCAACCTTCTCCAATGTGCACCTTTAAGATGTTCTAACAAATCATTTATCAGTTCATTTTCAATATCTTCAACTTTTTCTTGTACAACTTCGAATGGGTCAATAACTTTTTCTAACTCTTCAATTTCTTCATGTATATCTTGTTCATTATCTGTCAGCAGTTCAAATCCTTCATCGGTAATTTGATAAGTAAACTTACTCACTTCATCTATGTAGCCTTGTTTCTTTAATACATATCTTGTACTTCTCATTCTATGAGTGAACATACTATCTTTGCTATTTGGATATGTTACGTTCTTTTGATCTTCATTTAAGGAGAAAAAGTCCGCCACCCCCTGATTAAGCATGGTGGTTGTCCATGGCTTCCTATCTTTTAATAACGACAACAACGGTAATACAATTTCTTTTTGAGTAGGTATAGTCCCCGCTATATTCTTATTATAATTATTCAATGGTTGTTTAATTGTATTCCGTTCAACCATCTTATTTAATTCAGAATCATTATTAGGAATGCCTTCCACCTTAAATATCTCTAAAATATCTGAACTATTTAATCCTTGTTCACTCATCTTTTTTATCGTAGATAAGACTTTTTTGGACTCTTCTGTGAATAGGTCTCTATTTCCTTCTTTAATATACGGAATATACTCTTTAAATTGTTTTACCCATCTCCTACCATTTGCCTCTGACCATCCTACGCTTTCTGATAACTTTCTCTTTGTCATTAGGACTTTCAACGGATTATCCCCCAAACTAATCTTTACTTGTTAGTTAAATATTACCATAGATATATGTGGATGATTTATGAATATTTGGGGATTCTTAAGTATTTTTTCCTGCCGTAGTGTATGTTTTAGAAAGGAAGGGAGGTGTTTTATGGTAAAGGAAAAAGTGCAACCCCATTGTATGGTTTGTTATAAACCTTTTAAAAGTACAGATAAAGTTTACACTGACACCATGTTTGCACAAATACAACATGCTAAATGTTTTATATACAAGCCTGAATTTATTAAAGACAAAGGAACGTATGAAGAAATCGTTAATAAGTATCCGAATACAAAAAAATATTTATTGTATCTGATAAACCGATTACAAATTCATTACTTGTATCTTCACTTAGAAAATAGAAAAAACGATACATATAAAGGGAGTCAGGAAATGCCTGATTCCTTTTTTATTTTTAATTAAAATTGTGCGGATATACGCAATAACTTGTCCATATCAAAAGACCGTCAATTGCATTTAATATAATGATTCTATTTTGAAAGGAAGTTTTTAATGGCAACTTTACGTACAGGACCTTTTTTCATCCCGAATTTTGTCCACCTGCCACCTAATCCCTGTAATATCGTAGTCTTGACTTTCAGCAACCAGACAAATCAAACACTAACTGTTATAGCAAGGGTTGATCAGGTGTTTTATCCGCCAAGCCCACTTTTCCCACCACATCCAATTGTCCCACTAATTCCACCTAGCCCTTTTACCTTACCACCGAATACTTCAACACGTATCATAGTACCTTTATTTCCACCAATCCCAATTGCACCAGATTCAACAGATACAGAAACTGCTACGACTCCATTAGGTGGAGGACAAGCATTGATAGTGACAGTAAGTGGAGATATTGTAAAGTCTGGGGACCTTATTCAAGCAAGTGTTACAGGTGGGTTCTCGGATGATAATACGTCCTTAGATTTTTCAGAAGCCACTATGTTTTTTAGACATGATGACTTCGTTGAAGTTAATGATGATGATGATGATGATGATGAAAGCAGCGACGAGAGGAGTAGCAGTGGAGATTAAGTAATTTCAATATAAAGAAGGACTTTAGGTAATAAAAAAGAGTATTGAGAATTTCTCGATACTCTTTTATAATTTTCAAATCAAATTGGGTATACAGTGATATATTCATCCTTCACTGAATTAAAATAGGAAATCTCTACTCCCTCAAGCAAATTTTCATTTTCAAGTTCTTCAATAATTTCTTGTACCGCCTTTTCAACATCTATTACATAATTAAAAATTTGTGAAACTTCCATACCTATTTCTCCACCATCACAATATCCATTCCCCGTCCAAAATAAAATTCCGTCTATTACATTTTTTAAATATGTTTGTTTTTTTAAAGCAATTTTATCATCATCTTTTTTATTACATTTTTTCACAATAAGAGTAGTTAGGTCATCCTCCTCTATATATCTAAAACCTTCGTTAATCTTTTCTTTTACTATTTTATTTAATGTTTCTTTTACTTCGGACGATAATGACAACAGAATTTCATTTTTCCTCCCAACTTCTCCGACAGTTCCAGAATAAACTTTTAATATCCTTCTATCCCTCCAAATCACCCAATATAAGACTTCTTTAACGTCCTGCTTAATGAGTATTGTAAGCGAATCAACACCTAGTTTTGTCCGTGGCTTTGTAAATTCAAATAACTCTCCATCAATGTAAAGTGGCAGGGTAATTATTTCAACTTCCTCTTCAATACCAAGATCTATTACTTTTTTTGGTACTTTTTTATTCATTCTTTTTCACCCCTACAAATTTATATCGACGGCCCGTCTTAAACCTAATATCTCACTTGCAAGGGTAAATATACTAATCTCGTGGATTACACGAGGTTACACTAGTAAACACTAAAACTTAATTTGAATTAGGTGAATTAAGGTTTGTATTAGAATCCTCAATTCGTTTTCAGCAAATTATTTAATGATCATTTAAATACAAAACAAATAGGCAGGGTAATGTTGGCCCCTGCCCGACTTTATTGAACTAAAGCATCCGTTACTTCAATAAGGTATCTAATCCTTATAATTTACTTTTCCAGTATTTTCCCACTTCCTCTTTTTGAGTATTATAAATATCCAATCCATCAAGATAGAATGCTTCACCGCAGTGACTTTTTGTTATTTGAATACTTTGATAAACCATTTCTTTACCGTTATCTCCCGTGAAACTGCCCCTCGTACTATAATTAATACATTGTTCATCAATAGCAGTTCTATCCCCGCTTTTATCTATGTAATAATATTTATTGTTGACAGTTGCAGAGTCCATATCTGGTTTAGCGGTAAAAATATCTGGTGTAGAGGTAAAATAAATGCCATATTGATGTATTTCAGTTCCCTCCAATGCTTCCAAATATTCAAGTTTTACTGGAATAACTGAATATTTCCCTTCTTTTTCTAATTTTGTTTTGTTCGGAACATTGTAAAAAACTATAATTGAACCCTCAAAACCACTGGGAATAAGGTACAATTCATTTGTTTTTCCTTCAGATTTGTCTCGGATGGAGATGGAACAACCTGCAATCATTATTAGGGAAATTATCACCATAAAATATTTTTTCATTGAAGTTAACTCACCTTCTAAAAGTCCTTTTAAAGTTTATATCTTCACTTATTCTATTTTACTTCTTAACGCTTTTAAACTAACCTGCCACGTTACTTGAATAAGAAAAATGCCTTGCCCCTTATTGAAGCAAAGCACCCGTTAGCCATCCATGCAGCACAAAATCAGTGCCGCACCACAAAGAATGAAAATGGTTAGGGAGTGTCAATACTGTTACTGACCTTAATCCAGTCAACCCTAATCCATTAACTTATTAATTATCACTCTCCTCTTTTTTTTAACGTTTGAGTAGGGTCTTCTTAAGTATTGTCATTTTCTAATCTTGAAGAAACTTATTTTCATGGTAGTTGAGTAAGTAAAATCAAACTATTCTTTAAAATTTTAGAAGAGAATATACAATGAACAAAATGCCAAGAGAGACCCAAAATCACATTATTCTTTTTGTAATTCACATTTTTATATTCTTGATATCCTAATACTAAAAATATAAATCCTGTTAATAATCCAATAGACATGTCGTAAAATTTAGAAATAAAAATGTCGTGTCCCCAAAATAAAATAAAAACTCCAAATAATAATAATATTGTTTTTAAAATTCTCACTCTAAAATCCCTTTCGTTTATTTTCCTATTATATTAATATAATACAATTTTTGTAGGTCATTAGGTAAAATTTCTCTGAATCTTTCTTCAACTAAACTGCCACGTTAGTTTAATTAAAGGAGAATGAGAATTACCTATCGAGGTTATGTATTTTTGCTGGTGAAAATTTTTTTTACAACTTCATTTATCTAAAATTGGAAAATCCATAACCATCCCCTCTCTTTAGACTCATTACCATTTACCAACGTCATTCGAGTACCAGTGTTACAGTAACCCTTAAAGGGGAAAGTATTACACCTCAGTTAAATCAGATGAACGCTAACGAACCATTCCCCTAAAGATTAAAGTTAATTCGCTTAGAATTATCCTCAGCAATACAATTTTGCTTTTCAGTGACATCCGATATAATTAGAGAAAAATACGGTGAGGAAGATGTTTCTATGAAAAGAAAAATCGAAGTGGAGGAAGAAAGTGTTATTATAGATGGGTTTGAAATTGGTGGTCAATTTGTTCGTGACTTTTGTAAAAACTGCGGATATGAACTAATTCTTTATGAAGACTACGACTCAGAATTTTGTCCTGAATGTAACGAGTGGGCTTCTGATTGTTGTGGCGATACCGATTGCATGTTTTGTAAGGATAGACCATTAAAACCCTTGCCGAATTATTAACTCGGGTTTTTAAATTTGGTGTCTATCCATAGTAGACGTGAGACCGCCCTGAGGAGACCCCCCTGCCCCCATTGGGACGGGTACTCCAAGATCAAGGATGATTCTGGAGAGAGGCTGACTCCAATAGCTAATGTGGATATGTATACTGATAGTTATATAGTAGTCAGTGATGGTAATGCCTTACCCTTCTCACTGTGACTGTGCTGGTAGTACTTGTATGGTACTACTAGTACTGGTGGTACTGATTGATACTCACTGATACTGTACTATCCTTGCCTGTCACTGAGGCTGACTGCATCCACTCCCCTGTCCTGTTATCCCCTTGGGATTACCATTGTATCTGTAGCCTGTAGCCGTGACAGTAGCCCACTCATGGGCATAGCTACGACATAATATACCCCCCATTATTTTTGATCCTGATACCCCCTTTTTTTAAATTCTTGTTTAGCAGCCTAACCACTAATAAAAAAAATCTCTTATAAAAAAAGCGTCATAACTTAAAAGTATTGACACCATTTTAAGAGAACTGTAATATCAAGGTATCAAATGGCGTCATAACATAGTGTCATAAATAAACCACAAAAAAGGGGTTAATACATAATGAAATATGGCTATGCAAGGGTATCAACAGTAAATCAGGATTTAGAGGCACAGCTACAATCCTTAGAGAAAGAGGGCTGTGAGAAAATATTTTCTGAGAAGTTCACAGGGACTAAAGCTGACAGACCACAATTTCAAGAATTACTATCCATTCTCCAACAAGGTGATACGCTGGTAGTTACTAAACTAGACAGATTCGCAAGATCAACTGTGGACGGTATTCAGACGGTTAAAGCTTTATTTGAAAAAGGTGTAAAGGTACATATCTTAAACATGGGTTTAGTTGAGAATACACCTAATGGTAAATTAATATTCAGTGTTCTTAGTGCCTTTGCTGAGTTTGAAAGGGATATGATTGTAGAACGTACTCAGGAAGGCAAAGCAATCGCCAAGCAGCGTGAAGACTTTAGAGAGGGCAGACCCAATAAATTCACTAAGAAACAGCTAAATCACGCTTTAAAGTTGTTAGAAACTCATTCATATAAAGAAGTAGAGGAAACAACAGGCATTAGCAAAAGTACACTAATAAGGGCTAAGAAGAAAGCGACTCTTTGACCAGTGTCGTTTTTTGCCCCCCCCAACTGTGATCTCCAAAAATACGTTTAATCCTATGTGTTTGTGATTTCAAAAATATGGAGGCCATTAACCCCTTGATACACCTAGGTTTCTGCCCATAAAAAAGTTTCAATAGGCACAATCTCTAACAACCCTCTCCCTGCTTTTTAACTCTTGCTTAAATAAAAAAAGACTATCAAATGATAGCCTAAAGTAAGGGGGGAGTGAAAACGGGAGAGACACTCCCCTAACCTAATTTATACCATTCTTTTAGTAACTTTAATCCATTAAAAAACACCCTAGAGGTGCTATATGTTTATTCGTTAATTTTTCTATTTCTAAAAAATTTTATAAATCTTAATCCAAAATCTGTAAAAGCAGTATCTTCTTTTGGTGATTGTATTGCATCAAATGTTCCTGCATCGATAATAAATACTCTTCTCAGTCCTAATTGTACTAATTTATTATCGATATACTCTATGCTTGTTCCATCAAATTCAAAATTTTCGATGTTATACGTCTCTTGATTATTAACTTCATTATTATAAAGTTGTAACATTCTTGCTATTTCTTTTTTTCTAAGACTCCTTAAAACATCATAATACTCATATAGATGATCCTCTTCATACATCGAGTCATTTATTATCGATTCAAACCCATTTACGAATATTTTAATTTTTTCTTCTTGTTCTTCTTGAAGAATGTTTTTAAGTATTAGAGGTAATGCTTTTTCTTGAATGAATTTTTCTTCGTGTTCAGTTAAAACAACATTCATATTTTGAATCACATCATTTATTGCATTAAGACCCTTTTTTAATTTTCTAATCTGTAAGCTTTGCATTACATTACTTATAATGGGGGCTACCCCTTCTAAAACACCATAACCCCAGTCAAAAGCTTCACTTCCTAATGTACCTTCTTTTATACCGATTAACTTTTTTAAATAGCCGTCAAGGTTCCCTAATACATCTAATAAAGATTCAATCTTATCTGGCATCAATTGGAAATTACCCCCTTTCATTTTCACTAAATAAGTTCGACAAAAGGAGAATTTTCCCTGCCAAAATTCCTAGATTATTTATTAGCTATTTGCAGGGGCACCAGTTAGTAGTTCAAAAATTAGACGTTAATACATTCTTTACTTTAATAATTATTCTATATCCTTCACAGTTATCTTTTATATCTTATCTTAGTTATTTCTTAGAATATGGATACCTTTAGGTATCCTTGTATATCTTTATATATTATATCTTCTTATATTATATCTTAATAACGTCTAGTTTCCGAACTATCCCAAGTTTAATTATTGAACTATGCTAAATTCAATTATTGAACTATTCCACTTCGCGGTTTTAATAATCTAGTAAACTAGTGATTAATAACTGATTACAAATACTGATATAATGAGTTTTTTCTGTTTTATTAATCACATTAGATTCTGTTCCCTCATAAACTGTCTATATTCCTCAAAAGACATATCCTTAGTAAGTTCGACTATTTCCTCATCTGTATATTTTTTGGCTGTACTATCTACCTTGTAAGATTCTACCCTTGGTTCAATTCTCACAGCCTTAAATTCCTGTTCCTGTTCTTCTATAGATTCTTTAAACTGTTGTAATCGTTGCTTATCACGTTCAGCCTGTATATTTTTCTTGATCTTTTTAGATTGGAGTCTTTCTACCATATCAGGAACTTGTTTATATAATTCCGCCTGTTCTAAGGGCTTATAGACAACATAAACGTTGTTACCCTTATAGCCCTGCCCCTTTTTAATTAAGCCCACGGCCACCAATTTTTTTATTGCCTCAGTCAATGTACCTCTAGATAAATTTGTATAAACTTCTAATTGGTCAATAGTGGGGAAAGCATAACCAATGCTATCATTAAACAACTTGTATAATCTTAGGTACACGATTAAGTCATTTCCTGAAATTAAACCCAGTTCTATATAGTCGTGGATTGAATTAGGAACTTTCCTATACTGGTCAGGAACGTTTTCTCTTCTCATTGTAATTTTACTACTTTCTACTGTTGTCATACTTTATTTCCTCTTTTCTTTTGTTTGTAGTTCAAAAAATGAACTCACTTACTTACTTGCAGAAAAAGAGGAAAATGGGACAGCAGTCAGTCATTAAAATAAAAAAATAGTCAGGGGTTAATTTCCCTGACTGAATTAATCTTTAAATTGAATGTCAATGCTTATATCGTTGCCTTCCCTAATGTAAACAATTTTGTCAATAATACTTTTCAACGTTCTATTTTGGCTGTCTACAGCTTGGGTTTCTAGGTTGGTTAAGTTTTCTAATATTTTTTCGATATATTCAATATCGTTAGAAACGTTACTATTAGCAATAGCCTCTAAGGTGTCCTCATGCCTTTGTTTAAGTTTCTTTATTTCTTCATCCAATTCCTTGTCTTTATCTGAGAATCTTAATTCAGTGATTCTTTCTTTTAGCAACAAGTCCAATAGCTTATCCTTTTCTTTCTCTTTGCCTTTTATCAGTTTCTCAAAGCCCTTTAATTCCTTCTGTAGTGCCTCTAATCTATCGTTGGAACTTCCCTCATACAATCTTTCCAGCTGTACCTGAACTACTCCTATACGTTCATTTACATCCTTATAAACCTTGGGTAAGATATGCCGTAAATTAGCACCCTTATTATCACAGATTTCACCGTATTTATAGGCATTACACTTTTGAAGGAAAACATATTTACGTTGTACTAAGTTAATTGACATTAAACGTCCGCATTTCCCACATACAATGAGTTTTTCCAGAGGACTAATGATATCATGAATACGTAAGGAAAATCGCCGTCTATTTGCTAATGTATTTTTTACTTGTAAAAATTCTTCAGGGGTTATGATTGCTTCATGGTTGTTTTTTTTAGTAACCTTTTCATTAAACTTTTCAGACTTAAAACTATACTCCCCTATATACGTTCTGTTATTCAATAATCTACTAATAGCAGAGGAGGTAAAGTCATTCCCTCTTTGTGTCTTTATTCCGTCCCTGTGTAATCGTACTGCAATTTCTGTAGTTGAATAACCTTCTATAGTCTCTCGGAAGATACGCTTTACTACAAGTGCTTCAATTTCGTCTGGTTCTATCTGCAAATTTTTATTCTTTTTATACCCATAGGGAGGAGTTCCTATATATTTACCGTCTCTAGCACTAAGAAGTCTTCCTAGGTGCATTTTCTCGCTTGTTTCCTCGTACACCATTTCATTAAATACGCCTTTTAGAACTCCCATCATTTTATTAGTCTTTTCGGCAGGATCAATAGTTCCATCAAGTAAAGAATGAATAACCATCTTATGTTTTACCAATAATTTAAATAGTTTTAGTTGCTGTTCTAGGTCACGGGTAAGCCTGCCTAAATCACTAATAACTAAAACTTGAAATTTGCCGGTTTTAATATGGTTTATTAATTGATTATAGGCCTCTCTTTCATCGTCCTTGGACGACCCTATTTCCTCGAAATAATGGGTAGGGTCTATGTTATTCTTTTTACAGTATTCGTATAACTCTTTTTTGAATTTCTGTAAGTCCTCATTTTCACCTCTAGATTTACGATTGTATAATAGTCCTGATATTAAGTTTTTTGAAGTTGCCAAAACGTGTTCACTCCTTATATATAAGTTTTACACGTAATTATCACCCTATTCATTTGAACGGGTAATAAAATTTGCAGCATCTTTTAATTCTTGTACTGCATTTCGAACAGCAAAGCTATAGCTAGCACGAGTCATGAGTTCTAAATCATTGTAACCGTCTCCGAATGCCATTGTTTCTTCAGGAGAAACATTCAATAAACGCTGCAAGTGTTCAACGGTAGTTCCCTTATGAACATTAGCATTTGCAATGTCAATCCAAGCTGCTTCAGAAGCAACTATATAAGCAGACTCAAAAAATGGATTTAGCTTTTCTCTGGTTTCCATACACCTTAACAAAGGGTCGTGAATAGTGATTTTAACAAAGTCATCTGTTATTTCATTAAAATCACTGACTTGTCTTACTTGCGCATAGGACCCTCTGACAATTGTTGCTTCTTCACGAGGGATGTTTTCTTTTATTACCGCACCGTTTTTAGTACATGCAATAATGGTATGCTCTAAGCTTAATTCCTCAAGTAGACGTATAATTTCCAGTCCTAATTTATTACTTAACAAAGATTCATACACAAATTCTCCGTTATGCTTGATTCGAGTTGCGCTATCCCCTAAAATCCATAAATCTTCTGTTTCATCACCAAATAATTCTTCTACACGTTCACATTGCTTGCCAGTAACAGGCGCAAAAACAACACCTTTTTCTTTCATGATCTTTTTTACATCCTGGTACAGTTCCCTGTTAAAATCACCTCTATTATTCAAAAACGTTCCGTCCATATCAGTTAACACTAACTTAATCATATAGTTTCCTCCTAAACTTGTATTCTATTCTTCTATTTGTTTAATAATCCTTGCAGGATTTCCACCTACAACCACATCATCCGGGACATCTTTTGTTACGACCGCACCTGAAGCGATGACGACATTATTTCCTATGTTCACTCCGGGATTTATCACTGCTCTACCGCCAATCCAGACATTATCGCCGATATTAACTGGTTTTCCGAATTCTGCGCCTGAGATTCTTTCTTTTGCACTTATTGGGTGAGTCGCGGTATAAATGTGAACTCCTGGGGCAATCATGCAGTTCTCACCAATCCGAATCTCACAAACATCCAAAAAAACACAGTCATAATTAGCATAGAAATTTTGACCCACGTGAATGTTATACCCGTAATCACAACGGAACGTAGGCTCGATATATAAATTCTCTCCAGTGGAACCAAAGAGTTCTTTTAACAATTCTGTTCTTTGGTTTTTATCTGTTTCAAGTGATTGATTAAATAGTCTCGTTAACCGTCTAGCATTCTTTCTTTCTCTACTTAATTCAGGGTCAGCTGCATTATAAAGTTCACCATTCAACATTTTTTCTTTTTCGGTTATCATTTTTTTATCTCCTTATTTTCAGTTGTCCACTTCCCTTCTAATTAGATGACTGTGGAGTTGTTATTTTTTATCCTAATTAATTCGTTCCTATTCAATATGGTATTTAATTTTTCAGAACCTAGGAGCATGATTACAATGAAACCTGCAATGACAAATGGAAAGATTCCTATTGTTGAATGTGCAGCAATGAAACCAAGAAGAGGCGGCAGGAACGTACTGCCTGTATAAGCTACAGCCATTTGATAGCCCATGATTGTTTGGGATTGTGCCTGCCCAAATCGTGTGGGCGTTTCATGCAACATACATGGAAAGATCGGCGCCAATCCTAATCCAACCATAATAAAACCGATAAGCGAGAACGTGGATGGCAATGGCAGGAATAGAAGTAACGAACCAACTAATGCAATTACTTGCCCCATCCGTATCAGAGTCCGGTTACCAACCTTTAAGGTAATAAAGCCTGTTATAAATCTTCCAAATGTTATACCTGCGTAATACAAGGAGACCCATTTTGCTGCTGTACCTACAGATAAATCTTTCACATTTACTAGGAAACTACTCCCCCAAAGCCCCATCGTTGCTTCTGCCCCACAATAAAACAAGAATGAGACCAAAGCTAACTTCACTCCCCTTATTTGCAGTGGTTTTTGATTTTCAAAATCTGCCCCAGACAAAACAGTATCTATGTTTTCCGCCTCATTAGTGGAGTTTACATTACTGTTTCCTCCAACTTTCTGCCATAAAGGCAAAGTGAAGAATAGAATGATAACTAAAACAAACTGCAGACCAGCAATGGTAAGGTAGCCGTTTCTCCAAGAATGCTGCCCTGAAATAAACTGAGCCATAATGACAGGACCGAGTGTAGCCCCAACTCCCCAAAAACAATGAAGCCAACTCATGTGGTGTGCTTTGTAATGGGATGCAACATAATTGTTTAATCCCGAATCAACTGCCCCTGCACCTAATCCGAGTGGAATGGCACAAATAAATAGCCAAACTAGAGAAGGAGCAAAATAAAACCCAAGCAGTGCACCAGCAGTCATTAAACAACTGAAAAATGTGACCATGCCAGTTCCGAAGCGATTTAGCACAGCTCCGCTAACAAAACTGGAAATAATTGTTCCTCCAGCAATTGTCATAAAAAGCAATCCGGCCGTCTCAAGCGGTGCACCAAATTCCGGTTGCATTAAAGACCATGACACGCCCAACAATGAATCTGGTAAACCTAAGCTGATAAAAGCCAAGTAGATAATTCCTAAAAAGAATGTTGCCATTTTACCCCTCCATAAATATCTCTTAGTTGTTTATTCCATTGATCATGATTTCCAGACCAAGACTTTGTAATCCCAATAGATAATCTTGTTTCCAATCACTGATTTTAAGTTCTGGCAAATGTTCTGCTGGAATATACTTTGAGCTTCGTTTTACAATCTGTTCTATGAACAATTGATTGACTTCATCATCGCAAAAAATAAATGCATGTGGGTTAATGATTGCTACAAATGAAGCGATCAACCTACTAATGGCATCAATTTCATATTCCTCACACATAAATGCTTTTTTAGTCCCGTTCCCATTTTCCAAAGCCTGCCGAAAATTTCGATCATCATACTGCGGAACGAATGAAATCTCACCTGAAAAATTAGTGCTGCCTCGCACCACAACTCCATTCACCAAAATTCCAGCTCCGGGACCATTATGACCTGAATATAAATAGATAAGCGATTTATTTTCCATAATATCCCTACTATCGTGATACCCAAGCACTGCAGCGTTCATATCGTTCTCTATAACAACGGGGATAGAGAAACGATTTTCCAGGTATCCCTTCAAATCAAAGTTTTGAAGATGTTCATAACCAGGTATATAAAAGATCCGTCCATTATCAACGGAACCAGGTACGCCAATGGCTATCGAACTGATTTTCGGATATTTTTCTATTATTTCTACAACACACTCGGTTAATAATGTTAAATCAACATCAGCTAATACACTTGAGGTTTTACCTGCATCCTTGACTTCTCCCAAACAGTTAAAAACAATATAATTTGTCTCTGTACTCTCCAAAAAGATTGCCAGCCCTAACATATATTCCGGATTGTATGTATATCTTTTTGCCCTTCTTCCACCACTCGAATCATCAAGACCGACTGAGATAAGTTCGCCTTCCTTTTCCATCTGGGTTAAGAATTTACTTATTGTCGGAAAACTAATTCCTAATTTATCGCTCAGTTCAACTTTTGTTGCACTTCCATGTTCTAAAAGAGATTTACGAATACCACGAAGGATTACCGTCTTCATCGATTTTGGAGTTGCATCCACAAATAATCACCACCTAATTAAATCAACTTATTAAATATCTTTAATAAGTATCTAACAAAAAAACTTATTAAACACCTTTAATAAGTAACGATGATAATATAACATATAATATTACCGAAAACAAGGGAGCCATATGGTACACTAAGGAAATAATACCTATTAATGGAGGATTCTATGATTTGGTTTTTACTGCTTATCGTTCTGTTTGCTTTTATGATGGGATTTTTTCAAGTTCCCATCTGGATTATGTATAGTATATTGGTTGTCGTACTAATTCTTATCCTATTTAGAAACCCGCTTCTATTTGGGAAAGATGCCGAAAAGATCATGGCGTATCTAAAAAAATCAAAAGAACTTCTTAGAGAAATGGGTGGACATAAGACAAAGTGGTACGCTTTGTCGGATATCGCCATTAATGAAGGCGACGTGGAAGCATTCAAACAATATAAAGCGAAAATAACGGACACCTTTTTTTTAAACATGCTGGAAGTCGATCAAGCCGTTTATGACGGGAAAAAGGACGAGGCGGTTGGGTTGCTCGATAGTATGATTCCTAAGCTTAGAGGTTATAAATTTCTGACAGCTGTTCAGTATCGAAAGCATATTCTTGAAGGAAGAGTCTGATGAAATTTTAAGGTAAAGTAAATTGTAAGAGGGATAATTTTCTACACAACTCGAAACACAAATAAGCCCAACTTAATCGAGTTGGGCTGTTTATACATTCATTAAACTTATTCTACCTTATTTTTTAATTTATTTAATTTCTTAAAATTTTTGTCATAGCTTTGTCGTTCTAATAGATTATTTAGCCAAAATTTTGCTCTTTCTGTATCGTTATTTTTTAAAAAGGTTTCAATTGCTTTATTAAAGTTACTACTGTAATAAAAATTCTCATTTATCACCATTTCAAGCCCTTTATGATAAGAGTCAGATGCTAAGTTGTATTCCTTTGATTTGGAGTATAAAATTCCTAAATAAAATAGACCACTTGATATTTCTCGTTTGTTAAAGTGTTGTTGTTGAATGGCAGTCTTCATTATTTCAATTGCTTTTTTTCTTAAATATAAATTTTCATAGGTATTTGCCTTATAAAAATAATCTTGATACTTCTTTAAAGGTTTAATTAACGAAATAATTCCCATAAACACCTCACAAAAAATGATACCCTCCACATGATGATCAATTTACGTCCATTTCTAAAATTCACCCATACAAGCAATAGATTCGCCCATTGGAGCTCAATATTCGCTCATTAATACCTGAAATCCGCCTATTAAACTCAAAAATTCGCCCATTGTTGGAACAAATCGTTTAATAAATCTACTATATCAATAAATTAATTTTACACAACCTGAGTGATGACAGAATTTTTTACTTAAACTAGCTCCTCTTATTCTAAAAATCCCCCCGAATATCAGTTTTCCTATTATTATTTGCTTTTGGTGATTGTGGTTGCTAAACTAATTTTTGAATATATAATGACAAAAGGAGATTTACGCTTTGATTAACAAAATTGGAAAGATAACTGTCTATGTCCAAGATCAAGAAGAGGCAAAAGATTTTTGGATTAATAAAGTCGGATTTGTATTAAAAGTGAAACAACCCATGGGACCAGACGCATTTTGGATTGAAGTCGGCCCAAGTGAAAACGAATTTACTACGTTAGTACTTTATTCAAAATCAGCAATGGAGCAGCATCAACCTTCAAAAATTGCACATCCATCCATTTTATTCAGCACCTCGGATATCGAAGCTACATATGAAAAAATGAAGCAAAATGGTGTAGTAGTAGAGGAAATGTTACGACTGCCATTCGGAAACATGTTTAACTTTAAAGATCAGGATGGAAATGATTATTTAATTAGGGAAGATAAATAGTATTTATAAAGAAGAGTTATCTTGATCCAGGTCAAAATAACTCTTTTCAGATTTTAGATTCACATTGTCTAACCTTCTTAAAAAACAACAACTAATCAGAAGCTAATTTTTCTCTTTCTGGTGCATGTGGTGGTTGTTCCATCCAGCCCTTCTCAATAAAGATTTTTGCTGCATTTTCAACAAATTCGGAAATTTTCACAAACGATTTAGTATAAACGAGACCAACATCGTGTCTCCCATTTACTGCTACTGAATTTCCAAATGCCCTTATTTTCATTGAAAACATATCCATCTTATGAAATAGCATTAACTTATCGGAAAAGGGAGAAAAAGTAGATGTTGTCACTAAATCATCAAGAAAAGATGGTGCAGGCAAATTTTCATCATGAAGTTTTTGCATATAGTTTTGAATATTTGTTGATGTAAGGTCTCTGCCTTTTTCAAACAATTTCCGAATCTTTTCATCCTTTACTACTTGGGCAAAAGCCATAATTAAAGCCTTACTCGTCACATTATTTTCAATATTATCGTAAAAGTGTGCGATTTCTAATGCGTGCAAGGGTCGTACATGTCCAAAGAAACCATTTAAAAAATCCTGATGAACAAATTCGACTTTATCTGGAATTGGAATTAATGGTGGCTTAATAATTAGACCTTTATTCATTAATGTTTCTTTGATTTGGTCCATTAAATCCATAGTGCAATCCATACAGTACCTGAAAAATTCATTTACATCCTTTCGATAGACAAGAGGGATGCCAACGTTATAAATACTCATCCCTGCTTTCGAAGCATATTTTAGGTAATGCACATAGAATTCATCTTGAAATAACCGAGGAGCACCGAGGTTTACGTCCTCTTCGGAAAACCCTTTCGGAATAGAGAAATTCTCCTTTTGGAAAATTCCTTCAGTGATTTTCATAAATTCTTCGCTTAACTTTAATGCATTTTCTAACAAGGTTTTAATATCATTATCCTCAACGTGTTGAAGATAATAACTTAAAAGGCACTTTCCCATGCTGTTTCCCATATAGGTAGCCCACAGTTTACCCATTTCGGCTGATGTTAAATTTTCCTTTGTTTCGGTTTTATATGAGTTTAATTTAATCGGCTTAATTGTTTTCATGATTACTCCCTTAACCTACTTTTCCCTCTAGTATTTTCCTTTAATTAAAGTCATATTCTAACTTATTTTATGTCCATATTGACAGAACAAAAAAAAGTCGCCAAAAAGGCGACAGGTACTTTAACTTTCACATCCAATATTAGGAAAAGATTTCGTATGTATTTTTTCCTTGTAATTTTGCTTTATACATTGCGATGTCAGCATTTTTTATTAAATTCATTGCTTTATCTCCGTGTTCTGGGAAAAAAGCAATACCAACACTTGTTGAAGTGTAAATTAGATTTTCGATGATCGTAAAAGGCATACTTATCTCTTTAATGATTCTTCTCACATATTCTAAAACTAGAGGCTTGGCAGTGTTGGGAAATAAAATGATAAATTCATCTCCTGCAAAACGTGAAACAGTACCTTCTTTACCAACACAATTCATAAGACGCCTTCCAATTTCCTTTAATAAAAGGTCACCAACATCATGCCCAAAAGTATCATTTACCTGTTTAAAACCGTCTATGTCTAGAAACAGGACCGCTCCAGTATTTCTATCTACAAATTGCTTCACTAGTGAATGGTTCAATTCCCTATCAAAAAATCTACGATTTGATAGTCCTGTTATTGAGTCATAATATGCTAACTCTTTGTACTTTTCTTCCGCTCTCTCTAAAGTAATCCTCTGATGCATCACAATAAATAAGAATGGTACGAAAATCAAAATAGTAATAAGTATGTCAATGAACTCCTCCAATCCATCCTGAGGTATATTCCAAATCCAATGAATTAATTGTTGTAATACGAATACTTCAAAAACTTTTAAAAAAAGTAACCCCATTAAAATCAAGATTATTTTAAAAGACCATTTCGTATATTTTCTCTCAGTTTTCAAAACAAGTTCTCTCCAAGTTTTAGTTATTTTTTAACAGATTACTAAAACTATAGAATATTATCAAATGCAGATTATGGGTATAAACAAAGTTAAGAAATTTGTTTTCCACCTAAAAAAATTTCCTAAATCACAATTCTATCTGTGTTCATTTTCTACTATTGAAAATAATCATACGTATTTTTCGCTAACAATAAAAAGGTAACGACGATAAACAAGGCACGGACATATCCGCTGCCGCGTTTGATCGCAAATTTCGAACCTACAATAGCCCCAGCCACTTGTGCCAGACCCATCGGAATCCCGTAAGCGAAATTTACTTGTCCTAAAAAAATGAACATCAACAACGCAGAGACGTTACTTCCAAAGTTCAAAAACTTGGCATTCCCTGCAGCCTTTAAAAAATTAAAGCCCATCATTAAAAAGGCAAAGATTAAAAATGAACCTGTACCAGGACCTATAAAGCCATCATAAAATCCGATTGCAAAAATGACCAAAATAAAAAGGATCTGATGGTGGATGGCGAATTTTTTATCCGTTGAAATACTGCCCCAATCCTTCTTAAAAATCGTATAAATTGCAACCACTGCGAGCATGATTAACATCAATGGCTTTAACAATTCGGGATTCATTAAATGAACCGTCCATGCACCTATCATCGAACCAATAAACGTGAGAGGAAACAATTTATAGACCGATTTTATATTAAGCTCCTCTGAACGATAAAACATAACTGTGCTTGTTAAGGAACCGATTGTCCCAGCTAGTTTATTCGTTGCCACGGCGGCCGCTGGCGTCAGACCTGTAAATAACAATGCCGGCAAGGCAATCAGACCTCCGCCGCCAACCACGGAATCAATAAATGCGGCTAAAAAGCCAAAAACAACTAAAATAAGTAATAACGATGGATCTAAATCAAAAAACATCTAATCAGCCTTTCTTGTTGTTACAACTACCTGAAAAATATTGATAACCTATTTTTTATCCTTCATTATTTTAAGCAGATATTTCACTTTATGTAAAGCCTATCGGATAAATCAATCACCAAAGAATTTATAAATTGCCTCTAATTTACTTGGAGCCCCATTTGAACTGAACTACTAAATTATTTTAAATTAAAAACTCCCTACTTGACCTTAGAAGGGAGTCGTGAATAATGGTCAATTTTTCATTTTAGATGTCAGCGTCTAATCTGCCAAAGGAACCAAAAAATTCATAGTGAATCTGTTCTTCCGGTATCCCCCATTGCTTTAATGATTTATTTACCACTTTCATGAAGGGCTCTGGTCCACAAAAATAAAAATCAGCATCCTTCGCAGGCACCACTTGTTGAATCCAATCGAGAGTAATATACCCTTCCTTATCAAAGCTTTTCATTTCCCTGTCTTCTTCTGTTGGCTTCTCATAAATAACAAATGATTTTACGTTCTTATGCTCTGCTGCCAACTCGTTTACGTGTGTTTTAAATGCATGAAGATTACTATTTATAGCTGCATGGATAAAATAAGTTTCACGGTCTGGTTTTTCTTTCACTGTCGTATTTAACATACAGATCATTGGTGTAAGTCCGACCCCTCCACTAATTAATATTAATGGACGTTTTGATTCCATATCTAAATAAAAGTCACCTGCAGGAGCAGTGATTGGAATAATATCTCCTTCGTTTACCTGGTTATGAAGATAGGATGATACCACTCCAGCCGGTATGCCGCCTTTCGAATCTTCCCGCTTTACACTAATCCGGTAATAGTCTAAACCTGGGCTATCAGACAAACTATACTGCCTTAGATGGGTATATTTTTCATCATGACTCTCCATTTTCACCGTTATGTATTGCCCTGGGATAAAAGTAGAAATTTGTTTTCCATCTTTTGGTTTTAAATAAAAGGAGGTAATCACATCGCTCTCTTTCACTTTTTTCTCGACAGTGAATTCACGAAATCCTGCCCAACCTCCTGGCATCCCTTCGGTTGTTTGATACATTTTGTTTTCCATTCGGATAAACACATCAGAGATGACATCATAGGCATCTGCCCATGCGTCCAAGATTTCATTGGTAGCTGCATCTCCTAATACTTCCTTAATAGCACCTAAAAGATTTTCCCCCACGATTGGATAATGCTCAGGCTTTATTTGTAAGCTCCGATGTTTCTCTCCAATGCGCTCTAGTACTGGCATGATTTTACTAAAATCTTCAATATTAGCAGCAGCGCCATAAACGGCATCGGCTAATGCTCTCGGTTGATGACCCGTTATCTGGTGTGTTTGGTTAAAAATGTTCAGAAGTTCTGGATGCTCTTTAAACATTCGCTTGTAAAATTGCTTTGTAATAGCCTCACCATGCTCTTTGACTACAGGTAAAGTTACCTTAATGACCTCTAGTTTTTTCGGATCAAGTGCTTTCACTACTTTTAGCACTTCTTGCCAGGTATTCTTTTCTTCAATTTTTGTTGCAGGCATATTTTTAGACCCCTTTCTGCACTACACTAATAAGGTTGTCCACGTACCTAATCACTATGAAGGTAATTTCTGTAACGGGAAGATAATAAGTGGAATGCCAATGTTAATGTCCTATAAGCAGTGAAAAAAAACCGACTTCACAAAAGTGAAGTCGGCATTAGAGAGTAATCAAATGGATTACACCATTATTTTACAAATATCATTGGTAAATTCTACTGGATCACTGATTGGTAATCCTTCAATTAAAAGTGCTTGGTTGTATAATAACTTGGTATACAAGTCTAATTTACCTTTATCATTTTCAAAGGCTTCTTTTAAGGATTGGAATACTTCATGGTTTTTATTAATTTCTAACACTTTGTCGGCTTTGATATTTTGATTATCAGGCATAGCTGCAAGAATTTTTTCCATTTCAATTGAAATGTCCCCTTCCGTTGCCAGGCAGACTGGGTGCGACTTCAGTCTTTTGGAAATCCTTACATCTTTCACTTTATCCGCTAAAATGTTTTTCATATAATCGAAGAGTTCTTTGCTTTCCTGCTCTTTTGATTCGGAATCATCTTTAGTTTCTTCCCCTTCGATGCCTAGGTCACCACTTGAAATCGACTTGAATTCTTTCTCTTTGTAGTTCATCAACATTTTGATCGCGAATTCATCGATATCCTCAGTGAAGTAAAGGATTTCGTAGCCTTTTTCTGATACGAATTCTGCCTGTGGTAATTTCTCAATACGATCAATTGATTCCCCGGATGCATAGTAAATATATTTTTGATCTTCAGGCATTCTTGAAACATATTCATCAAGCGTAACGAGTTTTTTCTCTTTGGATGAGTAGAACATGATCAGATCTTGTAATAATTCTTTATTAGCACCAAAGTCACTGTACACTCCGTACTTTAACTGACGACCGAACGATTGATAAAATTCTTCGTATTTTTCTCTTTCTTTTCTTTGCAGACTTAGTAATTCGCTCTTGATATTCTTATTTATATTTTTAGCAATCAGCTTCAATTGGCGGTCATGCTGGAGCATTTCCCTTGAGATGTTAAGCGATAAATCCTCGGAATCCACCATCCCTTTAACAAAACTAAAATGGTCTGGAAGCAGGTCAGCACATTTATCCATAATGAGAACGCCATTAGAATAGAGTTCTAAGCCCTTTTCAAACTCTTTCGAATAAAAGTCAAACGGAGTTTTTTCTGGGATATAAAGAATCGCATTATAACGTATTGACCCTTCTACGCTGATATGGATATGTTTAATAGGTTTATCAAAACCGTATCGTTTTTCTGCATAGAAGTTTTCATAATCCTCATCGGTAAGCTCGCTTTTATTCTTTTTCCAAATCGGAACCATACTATTGATGATTTGTTCTTCTTGGGAATCTTCGTATTCAGACTCGCTGCCATCCTTAAGTTTTCTGCTAGTAACATCCATTTTGATTGGATAACGGATGAAATCAGAGTATTTCTTAATAATTGATTTTAAGCGATATTCCTGTAAATACTCATCGTAATTCTCATCTTCTGTATTTTCTTTTATCTTTAAAATAATCTCTGTACCGACTGAATCTTTTCCAACGGGTTCAATTGTATACCCATCAGCACCTGTGGATTCCCATTTATAGGCCTCGTCACTGCCTAATGCTTTACTAATTACCGTTACAACGTCAGCTACCATGAATGCAGCATAAAAACCTACTCCAAACTGACCAATAATGTCGTAGCCATCTTTAATTTCGTTCTCTTTTTTAAAGGCGAGGGAACCACTTTTGGCAATCGTCCCAAGGTTAGTCTCTAAATCTTCCTTGGACATTCCAATCCCAGTGTCTAGGATCTTCAATGTTCGGTTCTCTTGGTTAGGAATTAATTTAATAAAATAGTTGTCTTTGTCGAAACGTAAAGTATCATCCGTCAATGCTTTATAATAGATTTTATCAATCGCATCACTTGCATTGGATAGTAACTCTCTTAAAAATACCTCTTTGTGGGTATAGATGGAGTTAATCATCATTTCTAGTAATCGTTTCGATTCTGCTTTAAACTGTTTCTTCGACATAGAAAAATCCCCTTTCCACTTTAAAAATGCGATTATGTAGTCCCTGATTTAGTTTATCAAAACGAAAATCAGATCGATTAGCACTCTAACTTCCCGAGTGCTAATTCCATATATTTTAATATCATATTTTTTGTTAATCTGTCAATATATTGGTGTTTTTTACCCAAACCTTTTGATAAAAGCCGCATAAAAAAGAAGAATTATTTTGACTTATGTTAAAATAATTCTTCTTTAGTATTATGGAGATTCTTATTATTTATTTTGGTTACGGATGGCCTCTCGATCTAACGACTGAGGAGGTTTTTCAAACCATCCATGATCAATCATTATTTTTGCCCCATCCTCCGCATAAGAGCCAACCTTCAAAAGGTATTTCTCATACATTAGGGCTAAATCCTTACGAAGTGAGGCGGCTATGGCAAGCCCGAAGTCCCCAATTCCAATCGCACTCTGTGTATTCGTATGAAATAGCATTAGTTTATCTGAAAATGGAGCTTCCGTGCTTGCTGTAATCGTTGAATCCCAAGTGGAAGGATAAGAATTGTCGTCCTCTTTTAATTTTATCATAAAATCTTCCACCATTTTCTTACCTAAATCATACCCTTCTTTAAAATAGTCACTAATTTTTTTCGACTGAGCCACTTGGCTAAATCCTAAAAGCATCGTTTTAGCTACGTTTGCCACCTCAATGTTTACCCCACAATGGGCAATTTCCATAGCAAGAAGTGGGCGACGGTGACCTATTAAACCTCCCAGAAAGGATTTCTCCGTAATATATTCTACTTTTTCTGGATAAGAAATATATGGGGACCTGATAAACACACCCTTTTCCTGCATCAATTTTGTATTTCTGTCGTAAAGTGTTTCCGTTTGATCATAAAACCTTTTGAATAGGTATCGAACATCTTCTCTAGAGGAAATTGATTTAGCTAAGCTATATGTATTCAATCCCGTTCTTCCCATATGATGCAGGTAACGCATATACGTTACATCAGAAAAGAGCTTTTTAGCCTGTAAATTCACATCCTGTTTTCCAAAACCATTTGGCAAGGGAATACCTTCTATTGTAAATAATTCTGAAATTTGATGGAGATGGTCGTGAGCAGATTTTAGTGCAAATTCGATAATCGGCCTAATGTCTTGGTCTTCGGTCGTTTGTAAAAAATGACTTAAAATACAAATTGCCATTGAATCACCAATATATGTACTCCATAACATTGAAATTTCAGCCGAAGTTATCTTGGGGTTATGATGCTCCATTGATTTTCAACTCCATCAAAGAATTCTAGATAATTAATAAAAAGTGTTATTTTTTAACTATAAGTTTGTAATACCAAGTTAGGATTATAAATGCTACGAAATAGATCGGAAGTGAATACCAAATACTTCACCCATGATTTTTCATATATCCGGATTTTGTTAACATTTTCGGCATAAAAATAATTATGATTATAATTACTACAAGTATGGCACAAATATATACCATATTAAGACCAACTTCTAAAGAGGATTCATTACCCACAATGTACATATTATGTCATTATTCAAGTTAATTATTCTCCTAAACATGTTAACATGCAGTAGCTTGCATAAAGATATGTCCCTTTCTTAAACTTGTGGACATTTATTTTTTTATATTTTGTTTTTACACAATTGACATATTCGTAACAAGATTGACATATATTTTATCAATCGCATAGGAAGGAGGGTGAACCCATGGATAATCGAATTTTATTATTTTTTGTTTCGATCCTGTCTGGTTTTGCACTTATTAGAGTTCCTTTAGCCGATTCATTTCTTGAAAGCGTTTCCCCCGTTACTGATATCATTGGCATACTAACTGTTCTTGTCTTCTCACTCGTCTTAATTTACAAAGGCGTAAAAGGATTGTTTAGTAAGTAGCTTTATTATGGAAAGCACTCTATGGGTGCTTTCTTTTTTCATTAGTTTTATAGTTATTTTTGCAAACATTAACTCAAACGAAATCGAAAGGCAAATATAAATGCGATGCTTCATTGGTAAAAGCATCGCTAAATAAAACCTTCATCCATCGTAGTGTTCTCGCTCTCGTTCTTCTTCCTCAAACATTTCGTCATTATCCTTTTTAGTTTGGCTGCTGTTCAATTTGACTTGTGATATGGTTGTTCCGTTCCATTCCTCCGCGAATTCTGTTAAAAGAGTTGGATGCTTTTTCAAAATCGGAGTCCCTTCTTTCGATGTAGTTTTTACATTAGATCGCTTGTAAAGCCTCATTAAATAATAAATTAAGGCATATACCACCACCATGACAATCCCTGCGACGAGACCTACCCCTTGCCCAGGGATAAACGGCATACATGCTAGAACAATAATCATGCTGATTAAGGCAACCCAAGAAGTATACGGATACCCGCGCATTTGACAAATACCTTCGGGAGGACATCCATTTCTTTTGCGGAAACGAATATGACTTGCCATAATTACGGCATAAGTAAAAATTAAAGCAAAGCCCCCTGTGGTAATGAGGACCAAGTACACTCTTGGAAATAAGAGGCCAAATCCGAGGCCGACAAGCATCGCAAAACCGGAAAATAAAATCCCGCGGTAAGGTACATCGCTTTTATCCTTCAGTATATTAGGAGCATGCCCTTCATCCCCAAGAGATCTGATCATTCTTCCAAGACCAAATATACAAGCTAGCATCGCTGAAAGAATAGCTGAAATTAACACGATATTAATGGCCCTGCCTGCCCAGTTAATCCCCCACCTTTCCAATGAAGCCACCATTGGACTTATGTTTTCGTTCAAAGTTGCCGTCGGAATGAGTGGTAATAGTACGGCAGCATAGAGAATGTATAAACCGACAAGAGAAAATACCGTGTATCGAATCGCCTTCGGAATGGTATCCCTTGGATTTTCTGCCTCAGTTGCCGCAAGTCCAATGATTTCAAAACCTGCATAGGCAAAAATCACCAACAACATACTCCCTGCAATTCCCTTTAGCCCTCCAGGCATAATCGGCTCTGATCTTAACTCACCTACACCGATGGCAGGAGTTCCTGGGAGCAACCCGAGGATTAATACGATTGCTGTGATGATGAAAAAAATAATCGCGAATATTTTTATACCTGACAGACCGCTTGCTAGTTTACCTATCTTATCTGCACCTAATAGGTTTAGCAGCGTAACACCGATGATAATTGAACTACCCAGCAAACCAATGGAAACATTAGGAACCCATTCACGGATTAAGATGGAAATGGCTGTTGCTTCACTTGACATAGATAAAACCGTTCCCGTCCAATATAGCCAACCAACAACAAATCCTGTCCACTCACCTAGCTCTCGAGTGGCAAAAGTACTAAAGGATCCTTCCGTTGGATTTGCCACTGTCATCTCTGATAAGGCATAAAGGATGAGATACACCAAAACGCCCGCTAGAATATACGAAAGCAAAATGGACGGTCCGGCTGCATGAATAGCAACGGAAGATCCTAGAAAAAAGGACCCGCCAATTACACTTCCTAAGGCCATCATAGTCAGTTGCCATGCAGACAATCCTCTGCGTTTTTTCTCCATTGATTTTGAACTCCTATATCAATTATTTTGTAAGTTCCATAAAAATATTATTAACTTGGGATTGTAAAATGATTCTGGTTAAGTGATGACGGTTACCCTAGGAAATTTTCCGTAAAGCATGATATCCTGTACTTAACATAAAAGTTGGAAAATCAGGGAGACGAAAAATGAAAATATATTCAAATTTAGATAATGTCACTAGTTACAAATCGTTTAAAGACCTAAGGAAATGGCAAAAAGAACGGAAAAAGAAAGTGAAAGACTTATCAATTAACATTGAACAATCTTCTTTAAAAATGGTAAGTGAACTTCAGGAAAATAAAAGTAAGACATCCTATACATGGGTGGGACACTCCACCTTTTTAATCCAACTGAATGGAATCAATATACTTACTGACCCTGTCTGGGCTAGGCGGATGGGGTTAGAAAAAAGATTAACAGAACCTGGTATCTCGTTAGCAGACCTGCCAGAAATTGATGTCGTGGTCATCTCTCATGGCCATTACGACCATTTGGATTTCCCTACCATTAAAAAATTAAAAGGAAACCCTCAATACCTTGTCCCTGTCGGTTTGAAGTCTCTTTTTAACAGAAAAGGGTATCAAAAGGTAAGTGAATTTAATTGGTGGGAAAGTGTAGAACTTGGAGGAATAACCATTCATTTTGTCCCGGCACAACATTGGACGAGAAGATCATTGACTGATATGAATACTTCTCATTGGGGAGGGTGGATTTTTCAAACGGCAAACGAAACACTTTATTTTGTTGGCGATACTGGATATTTTAGTGGATTTAAACAAATAGCGGAGCGTTTTTCTTCCATTGATACGGTGTTTATGCCAATAGGTGCTTTCGAACCAGAATGGTTCATGGCCCCTGCTCATATCTCACCAGAAGACAGTGTAAAAGCCTTCATTGAATTAAAAGCAAAATCCTTCGTTCCCATGCATTATGGTACATATCGATTAGCCGATGACACCGGTCCGGAAGCTTTGGAGCGTCTACTCCGTGAATGGGAAAAGCAACAACTTCCTAAAGAACAATTAAAAATACTGCTACTTGGGGAAACAGTAATTTGACCAGTTTCCACTCAAAATTTACCTGCATTTACCCTCGAATACATTCACCTAAAAAGGTCACGATAAGTTTGTAAGACTTTTTAAGGGGAGTGATTATTGTGGTGAGAAAAAGCTGGATGAGTTTTGTTTTAGCAAGTACCTTATTGGGTTTAACAGGCTGTGCGAATAATGATAATGCAACCAATAATAATGCCAACAATTTAGGCACAAATAATGTTAGAAATAATGCTATTAATGGTGTGAATGTAAGGAATGTCTCAAACCAAAATTTACGTGTTTCTGCCCGTGCGATTCGGAACGTGGAAAGTTTAAATGAAGTAAATCAAGCAAATGTGATTATTCGCAACAATGATGCCTATGTGGCTGTGCAATTAGAGGGGACTCAAAATGGGACTCGGGCACGTGGTGGTACTACAGGGACTGGTCCAAATATGAACGCCACTTATGGCAATGGCTATAATTCCGGTACTACAGGGACTAACGGTTCTGCCAATTTGCATGCTACAACAGGTAATCGCACCAACACTAACATTACTGGAACCACTGGAACAAACACCAATGCTCGTATTAATCGTGCCAATGATCTAAATGCACGCAGGAACAATACATTAGACCAAAAAATCATAAATCAAGTTCGTGCAGCTGATCGCAGCATTGACAACGTATATATTTCTTACGATACCGATACTTTCGGTCAAATGACTAACTATTCTAATGATATTCGTACTGGAACTAACAGAGATGGCCTGTGGAATGACTTTTCTAATTCCGTAAACAGGATGTTTAAATAGCTCCAGAATATTTCTTTTTTTCCGAAGAAGTCTGGTCATCATCGGTATGATGTCCAATCTCAATGATTTTACGAAGAAATTTGGTCATCATCGACTGTATGATGACCTTTTCTTTGGCCCTTCAAATGAGAGTTGGTCCTCATTGACTGGATGATGACCTTTTCTTTGGCCATTCAAAAGAGAGTTGGTCTTCATCGAATGCATGATGTCCTTTTCTATGACCATTCAAATGAGAGTTGGTCTTCTTCGTCTGGATGATGACCTTTTCTTTGGCCATTCAAATGAGAGTTGGTCTTCATCGATTGGATGATGACCTTTTCTTTGGCCCTTCAAATGAGAGTTGGTCTTCTTCGTCTGGATGATGACCTTTTCTTTGGCCCTTCAAATGAGAGTTGGTCTTCATCGTCTGGATGATGACCTTTTCTACGACCCTTCAAATGAGAGTTGGTCATCATCGACTGGATGATGACCTTTTCTATGGACCTTCAAATGAGAGTTGGACTTCATCGACTGGATGATGACCTTTTCTTTGACCCTTCAAATGAGAGTTGGTCATCATCACCTGTATGATGACCTTTTCTATGGCCCTTCAAATGAGATTTGGTCATCATCGTCTGGATGATGACCTTTTTCTATGGTTTTCAAAAGAGATTTGGCCTTCATCCTCCTTCTAACTGGAAATCACATCCTACTTTTTTCACTTGTTATTCTTGATATAATAGAATATTCAAGGAGTGGATGATATGAAAATAGTAAAGTATCTGTTTGTTTTTGTATTGCTTATTGGCCTTGGTATTTCTGCGTGGATTTATTATCCGCAGTACCAAATACACCAAATGAAAAAACACGCGGTTGTGGTGAGCAAAAGCTCTAACCAAACCTCCTATCTTAATTATTATCGAAATGCGCAAATGGCTCAAATCCATCATTTGGCCATTGGGGATTCTATCATTCGCGGAGTCGGTGCACCAAAGGATGAGAACTTTGTAAGTCTATTTTCTAATAAATTGGCAGAACTAACTTCCAAAAAAATAGTCACACAAAACGAAGGAATCAACGGTATTACCAGTAGTGAATTAAACGACCTTGTTCAGGAAGGTCGATTTGATGAATCGATTAAGCAATCCAATATTATCACGATTAATGTGGGCGGCAATGATATTCTACAATTGGCAAAGGGTCAAGATATTCGATCTGTTATCCAAGACTACGATCAATTGAAGACCAACTTCGCGAAAAATCTAACAGACATTACGACGAAAATAGCCAAGCTTAACCCGAATGCCACGATTGTATTCTTAGAATTGTATAATCCATTATCACCTAATGAACAATTGTATCCACTGGCAGATAAAATGCTGCCGAAGTGGAATCTTAATATATATGAAGCTGCGAATAAAGTCTCAGGGTCAATCGTCGTTGAAACTACGAAGGTTATTAACGGTGACCATCTGCAAAATCTTTCCTCTGATGGTGTCCATCCAAATGTTGCTGGTTATACCGCCATTTCAGAGCAAATGATTGAACAATTTAAACATCAATTTAGACAAAGTGCAGTTTAAAACCGAAGGAGGACTAATTTCCTTCGGTTTTTTCATCCTACCTTTCTACTATTATTTGTTATTTAAATGTAATAACCCTATAACACTATTGATAGAATGATTTGCTAAAATTTTTATAGATTTAATAGTGTGAACATTTAGAAAATAATAGAGTGGAAAGTAGTGGTATTAGGTGATCAATAAGATACTTACTATGGTGTGTTTTGCCATTATGCTTACTGTAGCTGGGAATTCGATACATAGTGTTCAGGCCGAATCTGTAACTGACAAAAAACCCTCTCAACCAACTCAACTTGACAATCTTACTATTCAAGGTAATTCTTTAAGCTTAAATAACCAGTTAAATCGGGGTTCCAAGGCCATCCAAACAAATGACCTAGAAATAAAAAAAATTAAGTCCGAACGCAAACAAGCCAAAACAGAGGTCAAACAGCTCAAAAAAGACCTTCGGAGCTTAGCAAAGGATATGAATAAGCGAAAAAGTATCTTACGCGAACGTGCTCGATCCTATCAACAAACTGACAAGCATATTGCCTATCTTGATGTACTCCTAGGGGCAAAAAGTCTTAGTGATTTTGTAGATCGTGTCGGTGCCGTGGCTGCCATTGCAGAGGCAGATCAAAATCTTCTCGAGCAACAAGAAACACTGCAACAGGAATACGATAACAAAAAGATCTCTTTAGAAAGAAAAATAGCCGACCTCAAAATTATGAAGAAAAAAATAAAAACGGCAAGAACTTTTCTAATAAAACAAGAAAATGAATACGCAATGCTAAGAGTGCAACATAACAAGCAATTAAGAAACAAAGATAAGATTAATGTTAATGAGAGGAGGAAGGATAAGGGTGAAACATACATAAATGCAGCTTCTGATAATGTAAGCGACTACATAGGGACTGTCATTACCGCTGGAAATAAGTATGTTGGTAACTCTGTTTACGTGTTTGGCGGCGGTAGAAATAAAAATGATATTGCCCTTGGAAGATTTGATTGCTCCGGCTTTGTCCACTGGGCGTTTGCGCAGGCTGGCATTGAAATCGGCACCTCTACGTCGACAATTAAAAATGATGGCAGGCAGGTTTCTCCCGAAGATATGCGGCCAGGTGACCTTGTTTTCTTTGACACCTACAAAAAAGACGGGCATGTAGGAATTTATCTTGGCGATGGGAAATTTATCGGTTCCCAAAGTTCAACAGGTGTTGCGGTCGCCGATATGACAAAAGGCTATTGGAAAAACGTGTTTAAGGGTCGTGTGGTTCGAATTTAAGAGATTAAAATAGATTCATAAGGACCGATCCCCTTCGGTTCGGTCCTTATGAAATACTCATCACTTTTGCCCTGCCCCCTTAACTAACGGGGCAATTCTATCAATTCGATTGGTCCATATTCCTCCTGTATAGTGATCTGGCAATCGTTTTAGATCATCCGCTGAATCAAATCCTTCAGACCAGCCTCCATCCCCTGCGACCAGAATGACTCTGGTGTTAACACTATCCATACGGTTTAAAAATTTATTAGGCCAGCCCCATAACAGTGGTGCATATTTTTCAGGCACATGTAATTGTGAATTCTCACAGGCTGATGGGATATAACCAGTCCATCCTACTCCTAAATAAGGAATCAAACAGCTTTTCAGCGTAGCCATTGACATCACTCTTAGCTCTGGAAGCTGTTCTTTTAATGCAGCAATTGGTTGATCGTCCCCGTAAACAGTTAGCTGACTCAGGCGTTTTTCCGGTAGTTTTGATAGAAACCCAACGAGCATCGTCCCCTCTTTTGGGTCAGCGTTTTTAATATGTATCAAGAATGGTTTATCAGAAAAATGCTTCAACACTTCGTCTAGTGACGGCATTAATCCCACTCCTTTTCCACGGAAAGGAAAAGTCTTACCGTTATCTGCTGTATATCCGTATCCAATATCGACCTTTTTTAATTCTGCCATTGTGTAGTCTTTGGTAGACCCTTTCACATTTGTGCGGCACTCAAGGGTTCCGTCATGGAACACGGCAAATTGACCATCTTTTGTTGGTTTTATATCTAATTCAACAAGGTCAGCACCGGCAGCAAAGGCAACTTTCATTGAGGACAGCGTGTTTTCTAAGTAGGCATGCTCGGGTTCATAAATACGCTCCGCTGTACATGTATCCCATTCTATCCCTTTCATCGAAAAAGTCTGGCCAAGCCCGCGGTGTGCCAGCAAGAACGGCTCTCCCTTACGATTCTTTGTTAATAAAGAACTATTATTAAAGAACATAAATACAATTAATAAAATCAGAAATAATCCGAGCCTTTTTAATCCTTTTTTGAACTTCATTTATTTCCTCCATTGAGATCCATTAAGATTTCCTCTTATTCATCATAATGGAAAGCATGTTTGCAGACAATTTTAAGAATAAAAAAACACCCTTCCACTATTCAAATGAATGTGGAAAGGTGTCCTTTCAATTAAATAAGTGGTCGGCCGGCATCTGGAGATAGATTTGGATCTCCGCCACCAATGATAACCGCACTCTCTGGCTGAATATCATTATCCTCTAGGTTTGCGGTAAGATTGGTTTTGCTATTTTTATTATCTTTCATATTATTTTGAAATTCCTGTGGTACATTCTTTTTTTCTTTGTCCATGGTTACACCCCTTTTTACAGGTAGTGTTTGTAAAACTATACGGAATTATACTAAATCTTTACTATCACTCTCTCTTTGTTCTTAAAATAAACCCATTCCTTGAATCCAATTTCCTTGAGACGTTGCTGAACTAGATCAAAATCGTCCCCTACTCGATGCGGATCATGAGCATCGGATCCAAAGGTTACCTTTACACCATAGTGAAGTGCCATTTCAAGAATATCGTCCGACGGATACCAGCCGCCAACGTCCTTGGTTTTTCCAGAAGTGTTGATTTCAATTGCAATATTATATTCTCCAATCACTTTTAGGGTATGTTCGACCGCAGCTGTCTGAATGGATGAAAAAGCAGGATAAAATCCTTTCATGGCGTCAATATGCCCGAGGATTTGAAACATACCACTTCGTGCGGATTGCTCAATCAGCGAATAGTAATTTTCTTTCGACTTGATCTTTTCTTTTTCTGTTAAGCCGTTCCATCTCTTTTTATTAAAAATACTTACTCCGTCAACATAGTGAACTGATCCAATGATGTAATCAAAAGGATACGGTTCAAAACAGGAGCGGTAAATCTCAACTGACTCAGGGAAGAAATCTGACTCTACTCCAAGCAGCACATCAATTTTCTCTCTATACGTCTGTTTCAATTGAAGGACTTCGTTAATGTATTCGGGAAACGCACTTTTTGCCATGGCGATGTTGGGATGGAGTTGATCCACCTCACTGCTGAAGTATGGGGAATGATCAGCGATACCGATTACATTTAATCCTCTTTCAATTGCGGCTTCAATATAATCACGTATTTTGCCACGTGCATGACCGCACCGATCATGATGGGTATGTAAATCAAATTTCGAATGTAATATTTCCACAATTTTCACCTCAATTATTAATATGTACATTCTCTAGAAAAGATTAATCCAAGCTAAAAAAATAAAACACCTTCCATTGAAGATGTTTTCGATTCTACACCACTTATATATAAGTCTGATTGATTGAATTAAGAGGAACTTCACGTTTATCTCGTCTTCTTTTTTGCCTTTTTGCTTTTTCTTTTTCATAAGAATGATACACAATGAAATAAGAACAAACGCCAAGAATTAACCCGAAAATCGACATTCCTATTAATGTATGAATTCCTCCATGAAGGATACTTACGAGCGTATGAAAATCGCCATGGATTAATTTTTTAAACGAAAAAGAGGAATGGTGCCCGATATGAACTTTCATTGGAAAAAGAAATTTCCCTAATGTTTTTGCAAAAGGTAACAAAATGACTGGGAGCAGTGTTAATTTTCCGATCACATTCCCAATAATTGATGCAGGTAATGAACCTTTCGCTATACGGACAATCGGAACAAAAAATATATAGATAAGTGATCCTGTGGACAGAACCAACATTTCTAAGCCAAGGCCAAGGGCAAATCCTAAGGATACTTTTTTAGCTCCACCAGGAGACCTGAGCAGTTTAATTATATTTAACTTAAAAGCACGTCCAAATCGTTGAAAAAAATTATACTTTTTTGGTTTAATGCTCATATAGGTATCTCCTTACTAAGATAGTTAACTTTATTATACTCTATATAAGCCATAACTACTATTCTAACAAATTAACTTCTGAAATAAATTTAGAGCAGTCTCCATGTGGAAACCACTCCAGTTCAAGCGTCATGCTTTTACCTCTTTATTTAAATATATTGTTAGAACTTCTTTAACTGAATCCCTTCTTCTATTTAGTGCAGTATCATAAGCTTGTTCTCTAATAAACACGGGCAAATGTACAAGTGATTTTAATTGAGCGTAAGTACCGCTTGGTTCGATTTCAATATCGACAATATTATAACTCCACTCGATTTCTGCAGGAATATGGATCGCATTGATTCCCAGCTCGAGCGCAGGTTTGATGTCCGTCTTTAGTGAGTTCCCAATCATCCAGGTAGTCTTTTTATCAGTGTTGATTTTATTTAGAATCTGTTGCAGTGCATCTGTGTTTTTATGTTCGTAAATAAAAATTCTGTCCTCAAAGTAATCCGTTAAGCCCAGTTGAGTAATTTTTCTGCTTTGGTTTGCTTCATCCCCTCCTGTAAATAATAACAACTGATGTCCATCTGCTTGTAAGGTATCCAGGATTTCATACATATATGGAAATGGTTTTACCTTTCGTTGAAAGACACTTTGACCAATTTTTTCAATTTGATTTATTTCAGACCCCTTCAGTTTCCTTCCAAATCTTAGGCAAAAATACTGATAGGTTGCCACTAAGGATTGCGTATATAATGAAGAATGCAAGCCTTTTTTTTCCACGCCTTTTATGTCAATTTCAGACTGCTTTTCGAGAATTTCTTTCTTCGATACAGATTTAAACCATTTCTTCATCACATTTGCAAATCTGTTTCGAGATTCTACAAAGTATTTATTGCAATGAATTAAGGTGTCATCTAAATCCAATATTAAGGTTTGTTGATTCATGAACCAATTCCCCCTTTAATAATGGTATAAACTAAATATATGGGTTTACATCATTTTCATGATAAAATAAGCCTTTCCCATTTAAAGTTAGTACATTAGCATTAGAGGACTTTATATCTGTTGAATTAACGATTTCAATATAATAGTAGCTCTAAACAAGTTAGTGCCTTAAAAGACAAAAATCCAAATTTATGTTGTATAATAAGAAAATTATAGCTAACAGGAGTAGAGATCATTGGAAAAACAAAATAGCAAGTATCGATGGGTCGTTTTTGTGTCAGTTTTATTAACGTATTTATTAATTGTGAGTCAGCGAACAGCTCCGGGATTGATTTCCGACCAATTAATGAAAGATTTTAACATTACCGCCTCTACGATTGGATTATTAGCAAGTATTCAATTTTTTGCTTATGCTGGTTTACAAATACCGGTAGGGATCTTGTCTGATCGGTTTGGTCCTAATTACTTTCTAGTGATAGGGGCGCTTCTTACAGGGATAGGTACGTTAATTTATAGCACCGCCTCACATGAAGTCGTGTTTCTTTTGGCTAGATTATTGGTAGGGATGGGTGATGCAGCAATATGGGTTAATTTAGTATTGATCCTTAGTCAGTGGTTTAAAGTAAGAGAATTTGTTGGATTACTAGGTATTGCGGGAATGGCAGGAAGTTTTGGCTTTTTGTTAGCGACCGTGCCCCTCTCTGCATGGATTACGATATCCGGGTGGCGCACACCTTTTTTTACAACTGGTATCCTATTACTTCTTTGCAGCGTCCTACTTTATATCGTGCTCATACAAAAACCTAAGAAAATGACGTGGAAAAGTACAGCCAGTAATAAACCCAAAAAACCACGTGAAAATACGCTGATTTTGTTACGCCGGATTTTCACCACGCGTCAAGCATGGGCCGCATTCTTTTGTCACTTTGGTGCTGTTGGAACGTATGTAGGATTTATTGGATCGTGGGCTGTCCCTTATGGGATGCATGTATATGGGTTGTCTCGTTCAGATTCAAGTCAGCTGATTATGATCGGTCTTATCGGAGCTATTATTGGTGCTCCTTTAACCAGCTGGATTTCAAGCCGCTTCGACTCGATTAAACGAATCTACGTTGTTGTTCACTGCATTGTAACTTTATCCTGGGTGTCATTTATAATCATGAACGGAAAGCCGCCAATCCTGATGCTTACGATTATTTTCTTTATTATTGGGTATGGAAATGGGGCGAGTGCCTTAACCTTTGCGATTGTCAGAAAATCCTTTGATATCAAAGAGGTCGGAGTGGTTTCTGGTTTTGCCAATATGGGCGGATTTTTAAGTGCTGTCCTTTTACCAAGCATTTTCGGGAAAGTTTTAGACCATTTCCATGCATCCGAAAGCAGTGTAGGTTACCATTATGGTTTTATGATCCCTGTTCTTTTCTCCATCCTAGGGTTATTCGGCGGATTAATTATCATTGAACAACGTAAGGAAGTCGTTCACCAGACACAAGCAAACTAATGAAAAAAACTAGGAAACAGAACGGTGAGTTTCCTAGTTTTTTATTCATTCGATTGTATAATCCATAACCCATTCGGTGTTTGGCAGATAATTAATCAGGAAATGGCGGCCTTCCACTTTATTTTTGATCGGATAACGTGGATTTGGAGCAATGTTTAGTCTTTTGTTATTGATGATAACTGTAATCGTTCCTTCTAATTGACCCTTGGATGTAGCTTTCTCATAAACAATTTTTGAAGGAATCCCTTCTATTTTCGCGTAATTCTTTTTAATGTAAGCAGGTGAATCCGCCCAAAATGAAGAAGCACTGTATAAAGCTGCGGCACCAATTCCAAGAATACCTAAACGATAAATCCAAACAACTGATGAGCCAATATAGGGTAATTTTTTCATCCTATTAAAGCCTTTCCAGTCGTCTTTTATTTTTAAACTATATAAAATAAAGGATAAACCAGCACCAGTTAACCCTATCGTGACAAACGGGAAAATATTCGTATAGATTCCTAGTGGGACGAATAAGAAGAAGGTAATACCGAGTCCTAATATAAGTGGTGCTTTCATATATTACTCTCCTTTTAAAAATATATATTGGATAACTTTTCTCCTTTATTATGTGTAAACCCATTCTAAAATACTTAAGTTTAGATAAATTTTCCACCTCATGTTAAAATTATGTCAAGGGTGTGAACAAATAAACAATTTATTAGGACAGAAGGGTTTCTTTGATGAATTTTACTATTGACGATCTAAGGGTTCGGTTCTGTATTACATTAGTAACCTCCTTAATCGGAGGGTTTTTATTCTCCATCATCCATTCACCGATTCCTTGGCTGCTTGGACCAATGACCGCGGTTTTAATTGGCTCTCGGTTCGGAACAGTTCAGTTTTACTGGCCAAAGATGATTCGAGATACCGGCTTAGTGATTGTCGGATATTCCATTGGTCTCTCGTTCACTAAAGAAGCACTCTTGGAAATCGTGGCGAAACTGCCTTCCATGTTATTGATGACGGTATTGCTTGTTTGTTTTTGTGCTGGAATCGCTTTTGTGGTATCCAAACTCTCTGGGGTCGATTATCCGACTGTCTTGATTGGCAGTATTCCGGGCGGGCTTTCACAAATGATAATCTTTGCAGAAGAATTAAAAGGTATTAACATTACTACAGTAACGTTTCTTCAAGTTGCTCGATTGATTATGATTATTTTCTTTGTTCCCTTTCTTATCTTCGGACCATTTTTTAATCATACTTCCAACACAGTGTCTGGCTTGGTTACTGGTGGTGTGATCTCCCCTGGACCCCTTTTTCCAAAGGTTATTTGGTTTGGTTTAATATGTGTGGTTTGTGCTTTTCTTGCTAGAAAACTTCACTTTCCTACTCCCTATTTATTAGGGCCAATATTAGGAACAGCAATCTTCAATTTAATGGGATTACAAGGTCCAGCCTTACCCCCTACTTTACTGGATGCCTCCCAATTTTTTATTGGTGCTTATATTGGGCTGCTATTAAAGCCTGAGAAACTGGAACATAAAACAAAAATTATTTCGCTTGCACTCATTAGTGGGATGGTCATGATCTTGGTCTCTGTCGGGTTAAGTATACTGCTTGTTAGTTTTTATCATATTAACCATTCGACCAGTTTTTTAGCCTTAGCTCCTGGTGGTATGGATCAGATGGGAATTCTCGCTCATGCCATTCATGCTGATTTATCCATGGTTACCGGCTATCAAATCTTTCGCCTCCTTTTTATTTACTTTGTCGTTCCTCCAATTCTTAGATGGATCTTTAGAGTGGGAATGGGAAAGACCGTAAACACTCCTTAATTTTATGGTTTCAATTATTTGTATTTTATTTGATACAAGTAGTTAAACTATATGAAAAACGGAGACTTGATTATGGAACATAAAATAGCGATCATAACAGATATTCACGGGAATTTTTCAGCCTTAAAAGCTGTTTTGGATGATATTGATAAGGACAAAACAACCGAGCATATTTATTGTTTAGGTGATTTGATCGGGATTGGGTATGAAACAAACGAGGTTCTTCAGCTGTTAACCTCACGTACTGATATTTCTTTTGTTATGGGAAATCATGATGAAGCTATTTTGGATATCATTGCTGGTAGAGAACCCTACAGCAGAGGTAAAGAAAAAGTCCATCACCAATGGATTGCAGCACACATTGACCGGAAGTTTATTCCGTTTTTAGATGAGATTCCCGTTACAGGAGATGCGGTTTACAATAGTAAAAGAATATTTTTTGTTCATTACCATTTAAGTGACCAACATGTGTTTATTCCATTAGATAAAGAACCAACCGAGGCGAAGCTTGATGAACATTACCGAACTACTACTGCCGATATCGTTTGTTTTGGACATCATCACGTCATCCACCACTTTAAATCAAATGGGCGACTTTATCTTAATCCTAGCTCCTTAGGCTGCAACTATCAGCCATTAGCCCCCTATGCCATGCTGACAATCGGTGATCAAGGAGAAGTGTCCGTTGCTTTTAAAGAAGTGCCTTATGACAATAAGGAGTTTTTGTTGGGTTTTAAAAGACTGAATGTCCCTGATGGAGATTATATATTGAAGGGCTTTTTTGGAGATCAGCATTTGAAGTTTTTGTAAAAAAGGTAAAATGAGCTTCGGCCTAGTGCCGAAGCTCATTACTTTTCAAAGACCTGTCATGTTCTCATTAATTAAAAATCTTTTGGGCTCGGATTTTGGCATAGGTCTAAAGACTAAAGGAAAATAGTAGGATTTACTTTCCCTGCATATCTCTTAAAATACATAGAAGGAGGTTGAGAACCAATGTTTAAAAGAGTAATCATCCTTTTGGTGCTCTCATCAATATTATTAGCTTTAGTATTAGTTAGAGATCATACTTCAGCTCCTGTTAATGATTCAGTATCTAAAAATCAAAGTTCCTCTAAATACACTACAGTAGAATACAAGATTACAAAAATTAAAGGAAATCAATACTACGGAAACAGCGAGGACGGAACAGACATTATTTTTTCTTCTAAGAACATCCTTTCAGTTGATAATATACAAGTTCATGATGTCGTCATTTGTTATTTCGAAAAGAATAATTTAGGCAGTGGGTTAGTAAAAGTCGAAAAAAAATAATTTCTACATATTAATTATAGAAAGGGTAATTAGTTTGAAAGAATATACAGTATGCTATACGTTTGATCACGAAATAATTATCGAAAAATTAATTAAAGAAACTCATGTCAAAACAGAAGAGGTGGAACAAGAAGTAGTTGAAAAGCTAAATCAAAACAAATACCTTATTGTGGAAAATGATCAAGGGACTTTCAAGATTGATTCATCTTTAGTACGTTTTGTAAGAATTATAGATGTGAAGGTATTAGTTTAAAAAAAAGTTTCACCTGCTTTCAATGGCAGATGAAACTTTTTAAAATAAACTTCTACTTATTCCCCTACCTGATTACCAATTTTACATTTCAAAAAAATTATCTCTCTCAATACGGCATACTCTAAGGGAAAAGCTCTTGTACCATTCTGATTTCCCTTTTTCTTGTGCTACTTTGTGAGCGGCATGTTCCTTCCACTCTTTGATGGACTCTAAGGTATCCCAATAAGAAACTGTAATTCCTAACAGATCATCCCTCGCACTCTCTACACCTAGGAATCCTTTTTGCTGTGAGGCTAACTCTACCATTTTGTCCGCCATTCTTCCATACCCTCTGTCCCCTTCTGTTCGCTGTGATGAAAAAATAACTGCGTAGTAAGGTGGTTCTGGCGTCTTTGCAATCCCACTCAAATTCATTCCTCCAATCTGTTTATTTTTCTTACCTAAATTCATAATTTTCTACTCCACTCCGTTTGTACAATGTCACTTTTTACTCCTAATCTATTGCCCTTCATCCCAAATAAAAATCTTAAAAGCTGCACACGTTGAATGATTAAATGATAACAAATCATAATCAAAATAAAAGAAACCGGTACGAGAAAAATAAGTTTCACAGGGATTGACCAAGAAAGATCACGGATGAAAAAGCCTAAGAATACAATAACCGGTTGGTGTAAGACATAAAATGGCATTGAGGCTTCACTAGCATACTTTAGGAAACCATTGGAAAAAGATAAATATTTGTCTGCCAGAAAGAAGATGCATAATAACAAGCTCCAACAATTTAGTGTTCTTACGGCATAAAAGATAAGAGCTTGCACGGAGCCAGGTTGTGAGAAGTCCATCATAAACCATACGATGTAAAGGACTGAAGTAATTGCAGCCAAAATAAAGTGTAATTTTATGGTTGATTTTAATATTGGTTTAAATGCTGGACTCGAGAAAAAATAATAGCCATAAATTAAGATGACTAGATAAAAAACGAGGTCCCACCCGCCTAATCCTTGTGTTTTTATTAACCCAGTTAAAAAAAGAATAAATGGCAGTATATAAAGATGGGTGATTCCAAATGTTCTTCCATTAGGGACTTTTTTAAATAATGGTAACGTAATAAATGAGAAGACTAGTAGTACAAGTAAATACCATAAATGTAATCCAAAGAAAGCGAAATTACCTGTACCGCCAAAATCTAAATATATGCCATCAAAGTAATGCGGTAAAAATTCTAGGAAGGTACCATTAAACTGGTTGTTGGCCTTACGTTCCATAAAGATTTGCGGAGGGGTTAAGATAAAGACTCCGAACACGAGGGGTACCCCTAGTCTAATCAGTCGTTCTTTGAGATAAGCGGATGTTTGCCTCTTTTTTAATGCATAAGACACATTGATCCCCGAAATGGCGAAAAAGATCGGCATGATCCAAGCCCCAACAAACAGTGAAAATACTAAAATACTACTTGAATCCAACCAATTATTTTTAACATGCCAAGGAAATGGATTAAAAAACATGGAGCAGTGGTAAAGGAATACTCCAATTGTGGCTAAAACGCGAATCCAATCGATATCATATTGTCTGCTTAAAGATGCATTTTGATTTTCCATATTTCACCCCATTATTAATTATCATATCTATACCTATTTTTACCATGATTATATATTAGTAGTAAATATTTCTTATCTTCCCGGCCTCGTCTGTTGATATGCGCATTTTCAAATTTAGTAATGTGCACTTCAACTACCTCATATATTTTATATGAGCATTTTTTATGTATCACATACCATAAGAAATAGGTGAGACCAACATGTATGCTGTTCATTTTATTGAAAACAATAATGTTTTATTAACTCAGCTGCTTCAACGTGTTCCAACCGAAGGTGAGGAGTTAAAAATTAAAGGGCGTAAAGCAAGGGTATCTAGTGTAAAAAATGTTGATGAACTACATGTCCATGTTCAAGTTACCTTAGAGGTCGTTAATAAAAAAAGTAAATTTGTTGTCGATAATTCCAAAAAGAAAAAGCGATAAACATAAAAAGAACGTACATGTTAGATGTAATCTAATATGTGCGTTCTTTTTTGTGTTCACATATTGTAATATGGAAAGCCGTGTTTTATATCTCACACGCTGAAATATTTGTTAATCCGGCCTAAATTCCCCAGAAATAGCCCCTTCAAAACATGCTTTGCATAAGCTATATAGAATTTATAATAAAGTAGGTGAAAATGAATGACTCACGGTCATGGTCAATCACATTCTCAATTTATGCCTTGGGAACAGTGGCATCATCAACATCCACACGGGACCTGGCAGCAATGGCATCAACAGCACCCTTATATGCCTTGGGAACAATGGCATCACCATTATCCTCATGGTACTCATCATCAATGGCAGCAACAGCATCCTTGGGTGCCTTGGCAGCTGTGGCATCATCAACATCCACATGGTACCTGGCAGCAATGGCACCAAATGTATCCGCATCGTGAAAAGTAATAAAAGATCGAATCATTTAAGAGGTGAACTGATCACCTCTTTTTATTTTATTGTGTAAGAATTTGTTTTTAAGAGGTAATCGCGCTTAAAAAATCAATCAGTTGATAGATTACGACTCCTATGAAAATAAGCAGACTGATGGCTATAAGAATTCTCCGGGGCTTCCGATACCATTTTGGCATTTGTTCGACGCTCTTTGGGGCTTGAAAACCTTGGACAATATCACCATGCTTGATAACATCATTAAAAGGAGTCCTATCTTCAAAACGAGGATCGTTATCCATTAAATCCCTCCCACACTATTATCCATATTATAACATTTATCATCAAAAATGATGGTCAAATAATGATTTCCTCTTCAGAAAATTATTTTTCAAATATTCAAATAAATAGTAGTCAAATTATTTTACGTGTTATACAATATAAACATATTAAACCTACTGTTACATAACAGATAAGCCAAATTTAAAATAATTGGAAAAAGGGGTAAATGATATGAACAAGACTGATTCAATTGCACGTAGAATTCTAGGTTGGAAGTTAAATCGATGGGATCGGTGGTATGCTTATGAAAAAGCTACATTCATCCATGAATCGAATTTTCAACCTGAGCATAATCTTGACCATGCCATGCTTATTGTAGACAGATTAAAGGATTATGGCTATACATTTTCATCCAATGGAATATCTGAAGCTAGCTTCAATGATATCCGTGCCACTGGTAAAACCCTTTCAGAAGCCATTACGAATGCAGCCTACTCCATCATTGAAAATAACGTGGAAGATCGATCAACAATTTGGGTCCAATTGTGCTAGATGATAAAAAAAGGAGTTGATTCCTGCTTATGGCAGATAACCAACTCCTTTTTCTATTTATTTTTTGATAACCTCTTTCAATTCGTGATCCATTATCGATTCCACCCAACATACTTATAATTCCATGGTCATAAATACGCTATTGGGGTCCTCGGTATAATCCGAAAATGGATGACAATAGTGGAACCCGAAGCTGGCATAGAGCCTTCTCGCAGGCTCAAATGCATCCATTGAACCCGTTTCTAAACTTAGTCTATTGTAGCCGCGCTGTTTTGCTTCTTCAACAATATGTTGGAGCATCAGTTTAGCTACTCCTTTTCTTAGATGCGAGGATGAGGTTCGCATCGATTTGATTTCCCCATGTTGGGTATCAAGTTCTTTTAAAGCCCCGCACCCAAGTAATTCCTTCCCTTCCCATGCACTCCAAAAAGTGATCTCCGGTTTTTGCAATTGATCAAGATTTAGAGCATGGATACTTTCTGGCGGTGAATTCAGTCTCATATTGTGAAGATGTTCACCTATCAATTCTGCAACATCTGTACCGGTTAAATCATCGATTTTTATTTCCAAGAAACATCCCCCCTTAGGAGCTTTTATTGGAAAATATTAACCTATTACCTGGATTTTTGCTAGTGTATTTTCCTTTTCACACAAAAAAGCTGCCATTGGCAGCTTTCTTAAACGAAATATACTGGTAAAAGCATAATTCTATTTAAAAGTGGTTTCTGTATTCACAATAAACCACACATCTCCTACACCTTGCCCTGTTACATCCCCTTTTGCTTTATCTTTTATCCAGTAATAAAGTGGATACCCTTTGTACGTCACTTGTTCGGATCCATTATCTTCTCGCTTAATTGTGCCAAAATCACTTTTGTTAAATCCTTCTGGAACATCGAAATCTGAAGCAGTAAACGCCGGCCAATTAACTAAACAATCTCCACTACACACACTCTTACCAATTTGATCTTTTGTAAAATAATACAACGTCATTCCCTTTGAATCCGCTAGGTATTTTCCTACCTTTTCATCCTCTAACAATTGTAAACTCGCATTTGTACTCCCTTTGTCTATGGTTGAGGTGTCACTCTTTGGTTTATCCTCTTTTGTAGCTTCCTTTGTCCCATTACTGCAAGCAGCTAACAAAAAGATTAAAAAGAATACTGAAAAGAAATAAGCGTACTTTTTCATATAAGTTCCCCCTCAAATATGTTATTTACATTAAAGGAAACGGACAATGTTTTAAGACGGTTTGATGAAAAAAAATTTTTTTGTCCTCTTCAATACTAATCCTCACTAAAAAATTTAAAATCTGACCGTAAGCATTAAAATGAGGTTCTCTTAGATTTTTGAGATTTAAATAAGGTGCCTTGTCCTTAATCGAATAATCTACAAAAGTACAATAAGCGGAGATTTTCCGGTTAAGTGCAGAATGGAGCTCATTTCGGGGTAAATAAGCGGAGGTTTTCCGGTTATGCAAAGCAAAATCTCCCCTTTTCAAATTTTTCGAGTAAATAGGCGGAATCTCTCCGTCTAACTAAGTCTTTTTTAATATAATTACGAATTAAGCGGAATTTTTCCGTTTATTTATCAGCTCGAGTGTTAACTTGATTCCCCCCCTAGGCGCGTTCCCTCTTGATCCTATTCTAGTCAAAGTTAATGAAAATTCGTAGACTCCTTGATAAATAAAGAAAAAGACGTATGCCAATTCATACGTCAATTCTTGTTTCTTTTAATAAGAAAGCACCAGAATACGGAACCCTTTAATTTTTTCATTGGCAGCTTTGTTAATTTTGATACCAACTTCAAATTCATTTCGGATAAAGAATCTCATCAATAATCCCATATTCTTTCGCTTCTTCGGCACTCATAAAGTAATCTCGGTCTGTATCCTTGGCTACTTTTTCAATCGGTTGGCCGGTCCGTTCTGAAATAATTTGATTGATATGCTCTCTAAGCTTTAAAATTCTTCGTGCGGATATTTCGATTTCTGTTGCTTGCCCTTTTGCTCCTCCTAATGGCTGATGGATCATAATTTCACTATTTGGCAGGGCATAACGTTTTCCCTTTTTCCCAGCAAGCAGTAACATCGCTCCAAATGAAGCTGCCATCCCTGTGCAGATCGTCCTCACGTCTGGCTTAATGTATTGCATCGTGTCAAAGATAGCAAAACCCGCTGTGGTTAAACCTCCAGGACTATTGATATAGAGTGATATTTCCTTATCAGGTGCGTCTGCTGCTAAAAATAACAATTGTGCGACGACGCTATTGGCCGTATGTTCATTTATTTCATCACCAATGATGATAATTCGATCCTTTAACAGTCTAGAGTAAATGTCATATGAACGTTCCCCACGATTTGATTGTTCAATTACATATGGAATGGTACTCATTCCAATCCCTCCTTAAAAGCGATTTGGCTAGGCCGCCATACAGAGAGTGCTTGAAGGAGTGAAAGTTGGTTTGGTACGTATTTTACCCAAAACAAGCTTAGGGGCTTCACTATTAGTTGATCGTGAACGAATCGATTGAATGAGGATGGTTGGATCTTGATTTTTCAATGCCTCATAAAACAGGTCTGAGAGATGCTCCTTTTCTTCCTCATTCCAAAACAAATCTACTGAATGAAACTGCCTCTCTTCGTTTGCCTTTTCCATCCGCTTTTTGGCGCGATGAAGATTGGCCTTCACTGCCATTTCTGTAGAATCTAACATCGATGCGATTTCCTTCAGTTGGTATTGAAACCCCTCTTTTAACAAGAAGATGATTGCTTGGTTGGGTGTGAAGTTTTTCATGAGTTGATTAACTGTTTCCCTTGTCTCATCCAGTTTATGAATGAAAGCATCATTGGCAAATTCAAGATCAGCTTGCACGGTTTCATTCTTTCTTTTTCGCAGCATATCCACCCAATGATTATAGGCGATTTTATTTATTAATGCTGTCGTCACCTTTTGCTTGTCACTTCGATATTTTAAAGTCTTGATAAACGTCTCCTGTGCGATTTCGTCTCCATCCCAACCATTTTGGGCGAGAAAGTGACAATAGCGTCGAAGTTTTGGATAATTCTCAATCCAAAATTCCTCCCCAAACCCAATTTCTTGCTCTCCATCTATGAGGTCAATTTTTAGCTTGTGTGACATTGATTTCACTCCTTTTGCACTCTCTACCCTATAAACGTTTTAAGTTGGATGAAAAGATACGGGGGTAAAAAATTTTCTTTTATTTAAACTTACTTTATGTTTGTGATTTCAAATATAAACTTGACCATTTTGGAAAGCAAAAGAAAATCATTCACAATTACTTTTCTGTTATGTAGGTCAAAGTTTCCACATGACCGGCGGGTCCACTATACTTATTTTCCTATGAATCTATTAAATGGAAACCAATCTGCCATGTCTTAATTCCTCTTTTTTATAATTATATTTATTTCTATATTCGAAATAATCAGATAATGCTATTATTTTCCTGTACAGAAATACACTTTAGGAGGTTGGTTTTTGTGAGGCAAATTAAAAGGTCTCTCAGCTTTTTGGTAGGTTTAATACTATTAGCAGTGTCAACAACCGCATATGCAGAAAAACCAGGATTAACGGAATTCCCTGAACCTGTTGATTCACAATCCTGGGTCCTGCCCCGCGATATGGCATGGAGCGATTACCGCCCCGTACCTGGAATCGACTGGCAGACATCAGACATTGAGCCGGAAAGAGTTATTAAGGGTGCATTAATTATAGTGGACTTCCAAGATAGAGAATTTATTCTAAGCCAGCCCGAAGGATCAGAAATCGCCGGTAACCCGATCGGGACTGGAAATATTGCACGCGATCAGATTCCAAAGTTCTGGGAAGACTTCCTCAATAAACCTTCTGCATTAAATAACTATCGAACCGTAAATGAATATTGGAGAGAGAATTCGTTCGGAAAATGGAAAATTGAGCTTAAAGCATTCGGTCCCTACAAAATGGATGGGATGGAATATGAATATGGTCTAAATGAGTTCGGACAGCTAGTAAATATGCCACCGGGATCCACGCCGAGAAATCTAAGGAGTGAAGCTGTTCAAAAAGCCTCAACCGATATCGCTGCATCTGGTGAAACGTTTGACTTTAGATTTGTCATCCATGCCGGTTATGATGAATCAGGTGTTTGGCAAGAATTAGGCGAAATGAAGTTTCAAAACCAAGATTCCGTAACTGCACCATTTGGCCCCAATGTTGATGGAATGCCAAACTCTGCCAAAACCCGCTATGTACCATGGACATCCTGGTATGCTGCCAAAAGCATTTGGTCAAGTGCCGGCGGCGGTACCTCTATTCAAGGTGAAAATGATGGAATGGGTACGTTTGCTCACGAGTTCGGCCATATAATGAGTCTTGGTGATAACTATAATAATCCATATGGTACTCCTGTTTCTAGGTCTTACTCTGGACCATGGGAATTAATGAGCCGCGGAAGCTTTAATGGTCCTGGGGGTCCTCACACTCGTTGGATGGTTCCATCACCTTTAGGTGCATCTGCCCCATCCCATCATATGCTTCGTAATAAAATCAAACAGGGCTTTCTATCAGCGGATCAGTACCTCAGTCTAAACCGGGACGAACTTGCAACTACAGGTCCAGTATTCACTGATATTCTAGCCCGTGAGGTACCAGCTGGCAGTGAATTTAATCGTTCTGCGATTCACGGTATTAACATTAGTATGGAGGATCTAACACCAGTGAATTCCTTGAATGACGATTGGCGTGCCGATATGCAAAAGGGTGCAAAATGGTACAATAACTACACAGTTGAAGTAGTTGACCGGGTAGGCTTTGACTCCTTTGTCCCTGATTCAGGTGTCCTTTTAGCCAAAACAAAGAACAGCGAGTCCGCACCAAATATCTGGGTAGTCGATTCACATAAAGAAGATATTAATCAAGTTGATTTCATGCGGCCGGATGGAAGCGTTGCCAAGATGTCTGTCGGTGATTTCCAACAGCTAGCGGACTCTCTTTTCAAAGCTGGAACTGGTGATGGTGTTGTTAGTGAATACAAAGATGAAGCTAACCGACTTCACTTTTATATTTTAGGAAAGAAGTATGATAAACAAGGCGCACTTTCCTATCGAGTAGCCGTACGAAATATGGATGGCGCTGGTTCGTTTAAACGTGGAGTAACCGCTGCCGTTGGGACGGTGGAAAAAGCTGCACCAGGCAGGATTGCTGTTTATCATTTCAATGTGACAAACACTGGATCAGCGACCGACCTAATCCGCCTGAATGCCAAAACAGACGCAGGTTGGGAACTAAGGCTCCAGAATAATGTAATTGAGGTTGAAGCCGGTAGAACCATAACTGTACCTGTTTTCGTCAAAATTCCGTCCGCAAGTAAAACCTCCCCTGAGCCAGTCCCAACAAGCCTTACTTTCACTAGTACATCAGAGACTGATCCATCTAAAACCGAGACAGTAAGTCGTCGGGTAGGCCCTGGCGGGGTGAAGTAACAAACCTGTTATATCTTGTATAGAGACTGGGGATCCAGTCTCTATTTTTGCTAGATTGCCATAAATATGCATGCCGGATGACATTTATCCAAAATCCTATTGAAAACGTTTAACTACCTTCAAATACTGAAGAGACACTACTTTCCATTTTTAGTGTCTTACTCATTTGAAAAAAATGGGAAAAAATAATGATGGACTATTTTTTGAAGCCTGTTATAATCCATATATGAAACTAATTTATATTTAAAGGTGGACATTATGGCGAACACTTGTAGATATGTTGTCAACGCACTTGGAAAAGGTGGAGAAACATATTATACGCTTTGTAAAGACAAACAAGAATTACAAAAATGGATTAATACCAATCAAGAAAAACTAATTATGGAAGAATTAAAGATAACGGATAAAAATCAAACTTTCTTCTCTAAACTTTTTAATCTAAAAAAATTATATTAATATTCTTCATGACGCCATTCTTATAGAATGGCGTCATTATTTTTGTAAAATACTAGAAACTACCCTATGAAGAGTAATATTGTAAAAGGTGAAATACTATATTTAATTAGGAGGTGTTTATTTTTGAGAGGAATAAACAATTTGGCGGAAATGGACAAACCTGTTTCAAAAAACAATAAGAATGATGTTAGAGTAAATAATAATATCACTTTGAATATAAACCTTGGGGATCCACTAAATTTATTTGCAATTATCGGAGGCATTTATATTGTAAAGCGATTGGTTAAAAAACGTAATACAAAAAGAAAAAAAATGCAATGGCCTTGAAGGTATGCCGTTTTTATCCTTTTTAATTCACTCATTCTATTCTCGTTGGCTGGAAAGTCATTTATATATACATGCTTAATAGTTTTGTTTCGAAAATAATACTAATGTGGAAAAATGGTTCCTTATCGAATCTTTCTACGTTACTCTAATTGATGAAAAAGGACAAATGCGGTTACGTAGACGGGCTCTACGTGACCCTAATCGTGGAAATCGTTCATCTGCAGTCACGTAACCATTCTCTATGTTATCCTAATCATAAAAAGAGACAAAAAAGGTCATGTAGGAATTCTACATGATCTTTTTTGTCTTCACTTCGGAAAATCGTCCACTCCCGGAGGACATAATTACCCAATTGTCTTTTTGTGGTGCCTGACACCAATAAATAAAACATCCATATCCATATCCACTACATAACAGCTTTATTGACAAATTTCCGTTTTTGGATATAGGTGAGTCTGATGGATAGGGCTATTCCTGCGGCGAGGAGTCCTATGGTTAGACCGAGCCAGTAGCCTCTGGCTCCCAGACTTGTGTAGTGGGCAAGCAAGTATCCTGCTGGTAGACAGATTAACCAATAAGCGATTAAGGACATAATAAAGGCTAGATTGACATCTTTATAGCCTCTTAAGGCTGCTTGTGCAGTCGCCTGTATGGCATCACAAATTTGGAAAAACAGCGCAAAGATTAAGAAATTGGCGGTTAAATTAATAACATCTGTTTCATTCGAGTAAAAACCGGCAACTTGATAGCGGAAAATCACGACAAATAATCCCGTGAAAACGGCAATCAAGATCGCTAGATATATCCCCAACCAACTGTATTGTTTCGCATCTTTATAGCGCCGAGCCCCAACCTCATACCCAACAAGGACCGTTTGTGCCGTCGATATACTAATCGGTATCATATACAAAAAGGAAACGATATTTAGTGCTGATTGATAAGCAGCAATGGTGGTAACATTAAACTTACTTAATAGAATTGTAACTACAGCGAACATACTTGTTTCAAAGAACGTTGAAAGCCCCATCGGAACACCGATCTTTAATATCTCCTTACATTTATCCCACGAGAATTCTTTGAAATCGGCAAATACCGAGTACGATGAGAATGGTTCTTTGGTTCTGACGATAAACACAGTCATCACCATAATTCCCCAATAGGTTATCGATGTTGCGTAACCTGCCCCCGCCCCACCAAGCTCAGGAAAGCCTAAGTTTCCAAAAATGAACACATAATTTAAAAAGAAATTCAATGGCAACGACAAAAGCATAATAATCATGATGACCCGTGTTTTGCCTAGTGCATAGATAAATGATCGAAGTACATTAAAAATAAATAATGGCAGGATTCCATAGCTAAGTCCGATTAGATAATGAAAAGCCGTTTCTTGAACACCGGCATTCAAATTCATTTTATCTAAAATAGGGTCTAACAAAAAGAAGCCAAAGAGGATAACCACTAGCGCAATCAATATGGAGAGATAAATTCCATGCTTTACAACGGATGCGACTTCATTGCTCTTCTTTTCCCCAAAGCGTTGTGCGGCAATGGGTGAGACAGCAAGGAGAATTCCGCTTATCCCTGTGAAAATAGGACTCCAAATGGAGGAGCCAATCGCCACTCCTGCTAACGCTGTAGAGTTGTACTTCCCCGACATAATTGTATTAAAAAACACCATCGAAAACATGCCAAGCTGTGTAATTAAAATCGGAATTAACAAGATACATATTTGCTTTGTTTTTTCCTTTAAGCTAAAGGTTTGCTTCATAAATAGATTCTCCTTGAAAAATAAAAATCCGAACCTTCATTATACTCTATATTGGATGAATATTCCTCATTTAATTTGGAGAGCCATTAAAGAGTCTATGTTTTTTAATAACACATTCGTGGCGGCCCTATTTCTTTAAATAAAATTCGTGTGGTTGTAAAAAATATGATGGTAAAGCGTAAATTGAGGAGGACTTGTATGCAACAGGATCAACAAGCAAAAGAGAATTTGGGTTCCATTATGCAACCCGAATTTGCAGGAACTGATGTACAAAAAGTAAAACAAGAAATTAAAAAAGATGTAAGTGAAGGACAAGGCGCAATGACATCTCGAGAGGCAGGAGCAATGCGCGATTAAAAGAAACATATCCTTTTAGCGAAAAAAAGGGAATGCCGCAGCAATTCCCTTTTTTACAATCAAGCCCCGATATAATTAAATGAAGTCATATTTATTTATTTAATGACCAACCACTTTTCCAAGTCCACCCGGCTTGTTGTGAACGGCGAGTTTGTCAATTAGTTTATGGCTTTCAGAATTTAAGCCTATTAAATTTACATTCACTCCATTTTGATGGTACTTGAAGACGACTTTATCAATTGCCCCCACAGCAGATTCATCCCAAAGATGGGCGTTTGAAAGGTCGAGGTCAATTTCGCTAACGTTTTCTTTATAATCAAAACTGTTAACAAAGTCCGTTACGGAAGCAAAGAAAAGTTGACCGGAAACCTGATATATTTTTTTAGTCGATCCCTTTGTTGAAAGACCTGTCACTTTCATTTTTGAGATCTTGGAAGCAAAGAATATGGCACTTAAGATAATTCCAGCTAAAACCCCTTTGGACAAGTCATGAGTCTCTATTACAATTAGAACCGTCACAATCATAACAATGCTATCAGTAATCGGCACCTTTTTAAATGACTTTAAGCAGGACCAATCGAAGGTTCCAATCGATACCATGATCATGACACCCACTAGTGCGGCCATCGGAATTTGGATGAGGAATTCTCTTAATGAAACAATCAAGATTAATAAAAACGCACCTGCGACAAAAGTGGATAATCTCCCCCTTCCGCCGGACCTGACATTTATGCCAGACTGACCGATCATCGCACAGCCAGCCATACCGCCAAAAAATGCGGAAACAATATTGGCAATCCCTTGTCCAACTGCTTCTTTATTCTTGTCACTCTCTGTATCTGTCAGATCGTCGACAATTGTTGCCGTAAGTAGTGATTCCACTAGTCCAACAATGGCGATTGATAATGAATAAGGGAAAATAATCTGTAGTGTTTCAAAGTTAAAAGGAATATCAGGAATCAAAAATACCGGTAGTTGGGATGTTAATTTTCCCATGTCCCCGACAGTACGAACATCACTGCCTGAAAAAACAGCAATCGCTGTAATTACGATAATCGCAACTAATGGTGAAGGGACGGCTTTCGTAAAACGGGGTAAAATATAAATAATTGCAAGCGAACCTGCAACCATGGCATACATTTGCCAGGATTCCCCGACAAAATGAGGTAATTGTGCCGCAAAAATAAGAATTGCTAGAGCATTAACAAAGCCAGTCATGACGGAACGCGGTACAAATTTCATTAACCGCCCCAGCTTTAAAGTCCCCATAATGATTTGGATAACACCCGTTAGAATCGTTGCTGCCAATAAATATTGCAGCCCATGATCTTTCACTAAATTCACCATTAATAAGGCGGTCGCACCCGTTGCAGCTGATATCATCCCTGGTCTTCCGCCGACAAACGCGATGGTTATTGCAATACAAATCGATGCATATAACCCAACCATGGGGTCAACACCAGCAATGATCGAAAATGAAATCGCTTCTGGAACCAGCGCAAGAGCGACAACAATACCTGCTAATAAATCGCCTTTGGTATTTCCAAACCATGAATATTTAATTTTACTTAGAATCAAACTTTGCACCTCTCCCTTTGTTTATCTGTATTTATTTCTACAGTATTAGCACAACCATTTTCACATACTTGTTTAGATGACTTTCAACTCTCATGAAAGTCGGGTCCGTTGTCAACAGAACATAGTATATAGGAATGTGAACAATTTGTGAAATTTGATGAAATCGCTACTATTCAACTCTTCCTACCCTTTTCGCCATTTTCCTTTGTATTTCGTCCCTACTTCAAAAAAGAAGGAAAATAAAAATAGGACCTCCAGAAAGAGAGTCCTATTTTTTTACGATTTTCGATGGATTATTGACTTTATACAAAACAGGAACATCCACTAAGAATTCTTCTTCTACATCTTTTCCTTTTCCTAGTTTCTTAGCAGCCACTTTCCCATCAAATTCAAGGGAATCACCGATAGCCAGTTCAAACTTTTTAAGTGTCTTACTATGGCTGCACCAGGCTAGTCCGATTTCAAGAGGATTTTCCTCTGAGACGATCTGTACATTTTCAAGGACGACCACTTCATCATTTTCTTCATTAAATGGATTGTAAACGAGCGCGAATTGTTTGACGCTAGCAGTAAAATGCACCTTATCAACCGGGAGATCAAGTTTAGGAGCCTTTGTTTTCTTCGGTTTTGGTTCCTTCGCTTTTGCAGGCTGCGATGCTGCCTCCTTTTTAGCTGGTTCTTCGGTCATTGCAGGTGTATCTTCTGTCATGACCTCTGATAGTATATTTGCTTCAGCTGGAGAACCATCTTTGTCAGGCGTTTCTTTTTCATCAAAAGTTAATAAGCTTTCTTTTCCAAAACTTGATTGCTGCATTTCTTTTAAATAAGCTGGGTGGATACAGGTAAGATTTCCGTCTTGGAACTCAATCACTAGGGTATTAATGTCTATCGCATTTCCATAAGTTTCGTACCCTTTAATAGTCACCATGCGCTGATAATTTCGATCCTTGTACCAGAACTCTTTTTTCGCTTCGCGCGCTGAGGATAATCCCCATTCCTTCAATTTCTCCTTATAATGGTCGTTGTCACGAAACGTTTCATAATCACCTTTTGGTGGAATATACTTTGTTAATTCGGAATGCTCCAATTGAGGTCGCTGGATGATCATCCTGCCACTTCCTTCCGTTATGTACTTAGCTTCATTATATTTTAAAGTATTACAATAAAAAAGGGAAAAGGGCTGTTCACTCCTTCCCCCATTGTTTTAAAGAAAATAAAAAAAGGCCCTATAAGAGAGCCTTTTCCGTACATTTATGTGGTTTAGATTATGCTTTACGTACGTTAGTAGCTTGTGGTCCACGTTGGCCTTGTTCTACTTCAAACGTAACTGATTGACCTTCGTCTAAAGATTTGAAACCTTCGCCTTGGATAGCAGAGAAGTGTACGAATACGTCGTCTCCAGCTTCGCGCTCGATGAATCCAAAACCTTTTTCTGCATTAAACCATTTAACTTTACCTTGTTCCATTTGTTGTATCCTCCTGCTGTGTGCTGTGCACACAATAAAATTACTACCCTTGTTCAAATCTTCCAGACAAAAAGCAGTTACGCCTTTTATTCCTTACCGACAAACAAAAATAATTCTCTCTAACTATAACAGAAGCTTATCTACAATGCAAATGCATTCAAGGAATTTATTATTTATTTTGTAAAATATTGTAGGTAATCTGCCCTAGTCCTTTTTCCTTGTGGTGCCATAAATTTGAATTTAACTCTAAATTTTCATAGAAAAATCAGCCATATAAATTATTTTAAAATAGTAAAATGACGAAGACATGCTTACATACAAAAATTTTTTGAAAAAATACATCCAAACTAAATCAATTGTTCTGATTGTTGTAAACATTAGTGTGGTAGTTTCATACTTTTTATAAGGAGTTGTTGTTTAAGGAAAGCAGGTGAATAGATGATTAAAATTAATCAGCAAACCGTTCACGTGGACGATCTCAGTGACATCCTTACAACTAAAGAACAGAAAGACATCATTACTAAAATGGACAAATCAAATGAAATATTTCAGTACCAGTCTATAAGCCAATTGAAATTTGAACTGTTGTATAGAACAAATACGCTTAAAGCTGCACGAGACCTTAATAATAGTAAGGTACAGTTTACGACTTTTGAGTATGCCTTTTGCAATAAAAAGTATTGGACTCGTTTAAGTAATGGCGGTTTCCTCATAAAGCCAAATGTAAGACCCTCAGAGGCCATTCTTGATGTCTTAAAGAATGGAAAGCTTTATGCGTTTGATTGTTCAACAGGAATTGCGATTGTCTTATATCTTGCTGCCCTTTATACCATTGGAAGCAGAAAATTTGATCTTCTTTTTAATGGGCTTCTCTTATTTGATTGGCAATTTGATAACGATTTAAGGCTTACTCAAAAATATGGGGATGATTTCATACCCGGTGACATCGTGCATTTTAATAATCCAGACGTCAATCCCAATGAATCCCATTGGCGTGCCGAAAATGTGATTTTTATGGCTGATGACCAATTTTACGGCCATGGCGTCGGTATTAAAAAGGCTGACACCATTATTTCCTTCCTAAATAAAAAAAGAAATCCCAACGCAAGGATCCCTGCCTATCTCATGAACCTTATTACCAGACCCGTTTTGTCTAACATTTATCAATCATAATTAGACCGCTGCCAATAAAGCAGCGGTCTGTTATTTGAACGAAAATTTGCTAGTTTTTTAACTGTTCCAATATAAACGGGTCCTTGATTTTCTTATCCTCTGCTAACATGAGCACTTTTGAAACAATTTCTGCGGTTTTAGGATCTTCATCCATGAAAGGCAAGAAAACTCGTCCGCGCTGCTGCGAGTGGACCGGAACGATATAAATAGCCCCTGTGGCTTGTTTATACACATTCGCACTGCCTAGATGAACGCTATATTCACCCAGACTTCCTTCGATCAGCGCAAAGTTACCCTCGATTCTTACATTTTCCAATTTCATTAATCGAGCCGACTCCGCAACAATGACCCTTCTCATTTCAATAGTCGTTAAACTCGCTTCAGGGTCAACTCCACCGACATGAGCAATACTGACAACTAAATCAATATCTCGCATGGTTTCCGAGAAAATCAGCTTCGGAATATTTTTTATTTCAAGCGGCTGATAGGACAGACGGTCGAAAAATTCCACTGTTTCCAAGGTGGGATGCTCTACATCCGAAGGAGAGAACCAATCTGCTAAAGCATTAAGTTGTACAATAATATTTTCTTTGAAATAGACTTTTTGTAATCCAACTTCATAACTAGTCGTCCACAAGCGATTTTTTAATAAGGCTACTGTTTTCTGCGGTTGTATTTGGTAACCCGCGTATCTCCCTGTTCCCATTCCAGCAGCTAGTTCGCCCTGATTCGGTAAGTAGAGTTCTCGAAATACCTGTTTGAATGGCTGCTTTACCTTCCGTGCGAATAGATCCCGCTGAAAATCACTCCAGACCCCGCTTTCAAAGAGATGAACTGGATGAGCGATGAAAATTTCATCGGTGTCCTGGATCAAATACTTATTAACCTGTCCAAACCCAATGAGAGCCCCCTCTTCAAAATAGCCTAGATGTTTCTCTACCTTTAATACCAATGAAGTCATCAATGGTGCCAATACCGGATTTCGCATCATCGTGGTAATTTCATCTAAAACAAAGCTATTTCCTCTCTCCATCGAACGTTCTAATTCTTCTTTGGCTCGTTTATACTGCTCCCGTAAATCGGCTTTATATTCTTTTAATACAGCTACATATTCGTGTTTCTTATACTTAGCTGGTAGAGATTTTAGAACTTTATTAGCTTTCAAAACTTGGATATCTGCACGTCCATTAGCATCAATCATTAATTGTATGGTTAAATCATCAAGCGTTTTTGGCTCTAGATATGGGGTAATCTCTTCCATTTTCTTTGCCTCCATCGCCCACTTCAGTCTTATCACATCCTTGAAACCTGCATTTCTAGCGAGGTTATCTAGGGCAATCGTGACCGTTTTTGCTTCGCTTGCTCGGCGTTGTGCACCAAACTTCTTACTTTCCTGTAAAAATTTTTGAAGGAATACATACCGGTTTAGAACATCTTGTTCATTTTTCACAGGAATCAAACTATAACTTAACACCTGATCCTTAGTTCTTTTTTCCTGAACGACTTTTTCCGTGTCTTCAAGATCCAATTTCCCCAAGGCCGCGTCGGCAAACAGTTGTGACCTGCGGTGATTGGCACCCGCCGAAATGTATTTTGCACATTGATAGAGAATTTGAAAACGTTCCTCTCCCAATTGCTGATAAGAATCCTTAAACCATCCAATATCAAAGGCACCATCCTGGAATTCTTGCGGTGAAATCGGCGAATAATGTGCGACGATCGTTTCTTTTTCCTCAGAAAAAGTCTCATTAATATGAGCATGGAAATACCAGGCGGCACTCCTCAAACCATCCCAATTTAAGTACTTAGACACAAGATTAAGCCATTGCGGGGCATACATGGCTGCCTCTACTAACCTTTTTTCTGAGATCTTCTTTCCTTTTAAAAATTGCTGGAATTGTTCGTCACTTTCTACCTCTTTCGGATAACTAGTTTTTAATAGGTGCGAGAACACTTCTTTCTTCGAGAGTTCATTGCCGTATCCATAAATATAACCTCGCACGAACGATTCTTTATCAAGTCCTGCTAGGATTTGATAAAAGGATTCTATTCCTTCATGACGTTCAATGCCCATAGCTACGGTGGTTACATCAGTCTGGAGATCCCCTCGTTTTAGCTCAATATCTAAAATCCTTTGAACTACTCGATCTTTTATCGACTTCATGTTTGGATAATTTTTTAAGACATGCCCCTTGGGATTGGTTAATTCTGAAAGATAGTCTCTACTGGTCTCCTTTCGTCCAACCAGCTCTCGATACAGAACTTGTTCATCGATAAGTTTCCGATCAAAAGCTTTTGCTAAATCTTCAATCGAAGGGAGAAAACTCTCAAAATTAGTCATTATATATAACTGATAATGAAGTTTGAAATAAACATCAAAATCCTCATCATCACTGATAAATTGTTCTGCCCATTCCAGCCAAGGTTCGGTGAGAAAATCTAGCAGCTTGTATTCGGATTTGAGCCTCTCTACTGGAATCGAATGCACAAGATCATTTAATACAGAACTGATGATTTCGAAATATTGATTCGAATTCTGACTAATAAAATAAGCATTAATCAGCGTTTCTACTTGATCCCGGTAATTTAGGGCATCGATAAAATGATTCATTTCGTCGATATGTTCGATCGGCAAGACTTGCTCTAAAAATGTTTTCCTCCAGCCCTCAACCCGCGGATAATCCATTACGTCCCATACATCCAGCATATTGTGGCAATAGGTGTAAATCCTGTGTGATTGGAGGTAGTATGCCGTCTGAATAAGGGCTGATGTCGATACATCATGACCATTAAAATACTCCTGCCAAACTTCGGTTAATGGAAATGACTCGAATTTCTGTTGTTCCCCCTCATGGTAAGGGCACCTTAATTCCTCGCCAATATGCAAGGTGTCCTTGGAGCCATCAAACCACTCGACTTCATATTCGACCTGACGATGTTCATGAATTAAAGCGTCTAAACCCTGAAGAAATTGTTTACTATTATCTGTTGATAGATGGAAAAGGTTATTTAAATCTAGTTTAGTATGCTCGAGTTCGAGGTTAACTAGATGATTGGGGGCATATAATCCAAACCCATTTCCAAGGTTGTAATCCTCTTGTAAAAACAACTTTTCAATTAATATTTGTTCTTTTGAGGTTGTTTTCATTTGAACAATCTTATTTTTATACAAGGTAACCAGCCGTTCACGTTCTCCTTGGTCATTAATTTCGGTTAAGATTTCAAGTGCACCCACACGTTGCAGCTCCGCTCTACTGGTTAATAAGCGCTCAATCGATTCAGCTAGTTCATCCCTTGAAAGCCCTAGCAATATCTGAATGGCCCCTTGTCGTAATGCACCCGTTTTTAATTTTAGAATCGCTTCAACTTTTTTGATCTCATCTGGTAGAAGACCGATTTTTTTAATGTGCCGAAGTGCGATTTCACGATTATTTACACTTTTATCAGCAAGACTTGCAAAAAGGAACTCTCGTTGGGCGGGCTCAACGTAATCTTTAATAAAAAATGAAAGGAGATCTTCTCTAATTTCCGTACTGAGTTTGTCCTTCCATTCTATTATTTGATTTAACCACTCCTTATCCAAGTCATAGGCAGTCAGAAACATCAATTTTCTGGCTATATCGTTAGTTGAAAAGGTGATCGTTTGCCCTTTGATCGCTTTAGATTCAATGGATACCTCTCGTTTTGGCATTTGGAGAAACATGTTTTTAAACAACTCAAAATGACGAGAGCGTTCATGCTTGTTCTCTAAAACTGGGACATGATGAACTGAAAGTGTGCCTTCCCTATTTTCAGAGTCATACGACCAATTGACCATATATTCATATACATAGTTTGCGAGCAAATAATATTGCAGTTCCAAGTTCGTTTCATGTAAATAGGGATAGGATAACTCGAATCTCAGTTTCCAATTTTGACTTTGTGTTAAAAAGTATTGGGCCATTACCTTTTGATAGGTTGCTCCATTTTCCATCAGAAAGCGGATCTCGGCTTTTACATCGTCCTCTTCATGAGCAGCCGTTGCCCAAAGACTAATATAAAGTGTATTTAGATTTTCACTTTGCAGACCTTGTACCCGTAACTGTGGATCACTTAACGAAGCAGCCACATATTCAAGTGATTGTTTAGCGACTCTTGTATTGGAAACATGCAGGTCCAGTCCGGTCCAAACGTCAAGGGCCCGAATAACGGAACTATAACGAATAAGATCGTTGTCGAGTATGATGTTTAACATGTACTTAGTCGCTTCTAATGTACCTTCATCCATATTTTCGACAATACTTTGACGTAATCCCTCTTGGAGACGGGCGGCGAGTAATAAATCGCCAAGCATTTTGTATTCTTCTACATTATGACTTTTAAAAATACCCTTAATTATCTCATAGTTTAACAATTCACCATTATTTTCTCCGAAAATAATTTCTCTTAAGGCTTGGATTACCTGTTGATTTTTTTGATCGATTTCATAAGCAATTACATCGCCGATTACAGGGTTATATATGGATAAATTGTCTTGAGTTGTTAGATATTCAATAATTGAAAACTCTTCGAAACCCAGGTCTGCAAGGTATAAGAAACTATCGATTAATCCATTATGGTGAAACTTGAGATTTTTCGTCCGAAATGGCCGTCGATCAAATCCTTCGCTATATGGATATTCACACTTATGGTTCACGATATATTGAAAAATTGTCCCATACCTATTCCCAAGTAAGGTGTGGGCAATTTTGACTAGCGGCTGGTAGATGATGGGATCCTTGAGATTTTCTTGTTCAAGGATGATTTTAATGATTTCTTGTTGATTTGATTCTCTTACCAGGTAGGTTGCATTCTCTAATTTTAGAATCAAGAGTGCTAGTTGCTGTTCCATACCAGTAAGTTCTTGGCTTGCTCTTGTTACTAAACCTTCATAATATAATTCCTTATTTTCTATTCTCATACAGTTCCCCCATTACCACATACTTCCTGATAACATTGTCAGCTTAATAAAAGTAAGGTGATCGCCTTCTCTTATTTCCAATGGGCCATCTAATTCGGGCAGTTCTTGTTCATTCATAAATACACGAAATAATCCATCCTCATATGCTTGGATTGCCGTCTTCACTGCCTGATGACAACCGGTTGGTTGTTCATTATATTTAGTGCCAAAACCTACTTTTCCGGCATGGGCCTGCTGTTGGATCTCCTCACTTGTTAGGAACCTTACCAAAATGGCTTCCGATATTTCCGCATTGAACGCTTGAACTTCAGTCGTCACTAATCCTGTCAATAACTGTCGAAGGGTTTGTGGAACTTCTTCTAAATCAATCACTTGTTTGGTTAGATATTCCTTCCTCTTAGCCAAACTTTTCATCGTTACATAGATTTTCATCTTATTACCTCAAAATAGATTTTATCTATATTCTACCAAACAATTGAGTCAAATTAGCCATTCGAATAATGAAAACCTTATAAAAAAATGTCCGCCTGAGGCGGACATTTTGCTTGTATTGTCTTTTTGTGGTACATGACACCAAATCAGTAGTTTACAAAGGCATCTTCGGCTTTGACGGTTTCTTTGATGACTTTGTTGTCTTTTAGCCACTGTGCTGTTTTCTCCCATGTTTGCGGGTCTTGGTAGCCGAATGGCTTTTCCTTGGCGTCCATTAGCGGGAGGAGGATTTCTAAGCTTTTTGTTTCGACATCCTTCTCTAGTGGTGATGTTTTATCCTCATGGTTCATTAATGTCGTTAGACTATCTTCAGGATGATCCTTAACGTATTTTTGCCCCTTAGTGATTGCTGCCATGAACTTTTTAAATACTTCTGGTTTATCTTTTAATCCTTTCTCGCTAGCCACCAAAACTAATTCATAATAATCTGGGACACCGTAATCAGCGGGATTCAGTGTACGCATTGGATGGCCTTCTTTTTCTAACAATAACTTCTCATGGTTAATATAGCCGCCGATCAGGGCATCCGTTTTTTTCGTTGCCATTGCAGGAATAAGATCCCAGCCAACATCCACCATTTTTGCCTTCTTAACATCTCCACCATCGGCTTTAACCATAGTTCCTACTATCGCTTCATCCAACGGAATCGATGGATAACCAATTGTTTTTCCTGCTAAATCCTTAGGGGATTTAATTGGACCATCTGCTTGTACCATTAATTGATTTAGCGGATGACGGACAATCGCACCAAATGATTGAACAGGGATATCCTCACTGCGTGCCACGAGCACTTGTGGTTGATAGCTCATCGCCATGTCGATTTGATTAGCCGCCACAAGTTTAAGGGGATCATTTGTATCTGCTGGCATTTGGATATCAACGTCTAAGCCCTGTTCTTTAAAGTACCCTTTCTCCTCAGCTACAAATAGAAATGAATGCACCGCATTTGGGTACCAATCCAGCATTAAGCTTACTTTCTGAAGCTTCTCGTTCGAAGAAACATTTTTCTCAGCGGTTTCTTTCCCGCAAGCACTTAATAGTAGTAACAATAAACTTGCCAGAATCAAAAAACTCTTTTTCATCTTTACGTTCTTCCTCTCTAGTTGAAACGATTTTTATTTTTTAATACCTGTTTTTCCAATAAACCAATTAATAAAAATAACACGATTCCCAACATCGATAAAAGGAATATCGATGCAAATACGGAATCTGCCTGTAAATTACCAGACATTCTCCGGCTAAAATAGCCTAAACCTTCACTTGCACCCAGCCATTCACCAATCGTAGCTCCGACGACGCAATAAACCACCGACAACTTCAAGCCTGAAAAAATCGCGGGCAATGCCATTGGCAGTTGAATTTTTTTAAAAATTGTCCAGCGGTTCGCACCCATCGTTAACAATAATTCACGATATTCATTTCCACCTGTTTTCAAGCCATCATACGTACTCACGACGATTGGAAAAAAAGCAGTTAAAATGGTCACGGCAATTTTGCTCCAAATCGAATATCCAAACCACATGATAAAAATTGGTGAAATGGCAATAAGCGGCACGGTCTGTGAGATCACAAGGAACGGATAAAGAACTTTTTCGATTGAACGGGAAAAATGCATTCCAACTCCAAGTATCAATCCACCAATTACGGAGAGCCCAAAACCAATCAAAACTTCTTTGAGGGTAGCGGGCAAATGCTCTTCAAACAACAACTGCTTATTTTCTAGCAATGCCCCCCAAATGGCTGAAGGAGCAGGTAAAATAAATGACGGAATCATGGCCTGCCTTACTGCCCATTCCCATCCGCTGACAAGCAGGAGGACCACCAATAAGAATAAACCGTAATCTTCTGTCCATTTCTTCAAGCTAGCTTTCATTGTGAATCAGCATCTCCAGTTCTTTTCTCATCGTTAAAAACTCTGATTGATAGATTAGCTGTGAACTTCTTGGCCTCGTCAGATTAACTTTTAGTTCTTTGATTCCTGCATCTTGCAGCACATAAACTCTGTCGCTTAATAAAATCGCTTCCTCAAGGTCATGGGTAATGAACAAGACCGTCTTTTGCAATTCACCCCACAGCCCTAATAGCCATTTGTGCATGTTTCGTTTTGTCATGGAATCAAGAGCACCAAAGGGTTCATCTAATAATAGAAGGTCCTTCCCCGTCATAAGAGTTCTTAAAAAAGCAACACGCTGCTTCATTCCTCCGGAGAGTTCGTTGGGATAAGCTTTTTCAAATTCAGCCAAGCCAAACCGAGATAACCACTCTCGTATCTCAGGAATTCTCGTTTGCTTATGTTCTTTAGTCACTTCTAAAGGCAGTAACACGTTCTCTAAAACAGTTCTCCATGGTAACAGCAGATCCTTCTGCGGCATATATCCAATACTACCTAACCTCTTTACGGTCTTTTGACCATCAATCAGGATGTCCCCTTGATCTGGTTCAAGTAAACCGGTAACCAATTTAAAAAGAGTACTTTTACCTGATCCGCTGGCACCAATGACGGAAACAAATTCTCCTTGCTTCACATCGAGTGTAAGTCCGTGAAAAATAGGCTTTTCTTTTTCAAAAGAATAGGCGAGGCCTTGAATGGATAACATTGTCCAGTTAGACAGGCCACTCGCCTCCCTGGTAAACCATGTCCCAGAACATATATTCAAATCGAGATGTTGTCAGGAAATGTTCTTCTAAGATGGCTAACTCTCGCTCTGGTTTTCCCTCTGCCAATCGATCTAATAAATCAATAAGCCAGGTTGCTAATGAACCAAACTCATCAGAAGAGTACATTTTTACCCATTCTCCATAGAGTAGATGGTCGATAGCATCTGGATAGTTAGTTGCTAGCACTTTGCTAATCTCCCAATAGCTCCACATACATGGCAAGAGAGCAGATACTAATTCCGCGAGCGAACCATTCTGGGCAACATTTAACATATACCTGGTATAGGCTAAGTTGATCGGCGTTGGTTTGGTTTCCTCTAGCTGTTGAAGTGTAATCCCAAACCTCTCTGCATACTGGCGGTGCAAGTCCATCTCTCCATGCAATGTTTCATCCAAAAGCCTCGCAAATGCGGCCATCGTCTCCAAGTCTGTTGCTTTAACGGCCCCTATAGCAAATAGTTTCGAATAATCGATTAAATACACATAATCCTGTTTCATATAGCGGATAAATGATTCGGCCGGCAACTCCCCTGTGCCCATCCCGACTACAAATGGATGTTGATGGGTTCTTTCCCAAATATCACTTACTTTTTCAAAAAGTCTTTGGGTAAATCTCATTCCCCTACTGCTCCTTTCTCGTGTTGCACCAGTCAGCGATGAAAACGGCTAACACTTTTGTAAAATCTAATAATTGTCTAACTTCGACCTTCTCATTCACGGCATGGGCGTCTTCCAATTTACCTGGTCCAAAAATGGCGGTTGGTATACCAGCACGTCCCAGCCAGCCTGCATCTGTAACAGTGGTGGACATTCCAATCGTTGGCTTGGCCGATAATAATTTTTCAAATGAGTTCGCTAAAAGCTTCGTTCCAGGTTGTTCAGAATCTATTTCTAATGAAGGGAAAATTTCTCCACGGTCGACGATCATTGATTTTCCACCCCACACAAATTGTGGAGGATTGTCACGCAGCCATGGGTCTGCGGCTGCGACTGCTCCAATATGCTCTTCTATTTCTTTGATGACAACTTCATAATCTTCATCTGGGTAAAAATGAACTGTAACCCAAAGCGCACATCGATCTGCCACAAATGCAGCATGTCGTCCTCCTTCAATCACGGCAGGATTAATCGTATTGGTACCGGGAGGAAAGCCTTCATAACTTTTCGTAATTGCCCAGTGACGTTCTAACTCTTGAAGCCCAGCAATGATCTTCATCATTTTCTCAATCGCGCTAGCCCCCTGCACACCTCCACCCGCATGAATCATCTTCCTCCTGATTCCATCATGGTAGGTCTCGTTGCTTTGAATGGTAATCCATCCCGTAATAACGCCGCCCTGTCCTTGAATATGTAAATCACTCGTATCCACCACGACCGCATAGTCAGCTGTATACCCTCTCTCCATGCATGCCAGTGTCCCTGCTTCGCCAACCTCTTCGCCAATAACCGATTGAAATTGAAGATCGCCTTTTAGCGAAATTCCCAGTTCTTTTAACAGTTTAATCGCAATCAGTGATGCGGCAATTCCGCCCTTCATATCCGCGACACCACGCCCATAAATATGTCCATCTTTGCAAAATGCCGAAAATGGAGAATCCTTCCACGCTGAAGGATCCCCCACTTCAGCGACGTCCACGTGACCATTTACAATTAAACTATTAAACTGATCAGGAGATTCTCCAGGTAAAACCCCAACCACATTAGGATCACACGGATAAACATCCCACTTATCGGTGTCAAATCCCAAATCTTCTAAATATCCTTTTATAAAATCTTGCACCCCATTGGTATTCCGTGCCGGAGGGCTAACCGTTGGGAACGCAATGAGTGTCGACAATAATTCGATTAATTCCGCTTCTCTTGCTTCTACTTCTTGTGAGATTTTACTAAGTAAATCCTCTTTCATTTGTTCACGCCCTTATCGTTAATTCCTGATGGTTGTATCATTTTCATTAACAATTAATACTTTCTTTCTTAGAAAAACAATTAAAATAATAAACCCAATAAGCGCTCCAGCAAACGAGCTGAAGATAAATAATGGAATGAACCCAAATAATGTTGCCTTTTGACCAAGCAAAAGAGTAGCAATAGGGTATGAAAGCATCGCACCAAGGATTCCTGTCCCAATCACTTCACCGATAAAAGCGAAATATAGTTTTCTAGTTTTCCAGAATAATAGTGAGGCGAGCAAGGCTCCGACCATACTGCCAGGAAAGGCAAACAGCGAACCTGTTCCCATTAAATTTCTAAGCAAAGAAACACCGAAGGCCTGGGCGACAGCATAATAAGGTCCTAACAAAACGGCGGATAGGACATTCATAAAATGTTGGATTGGAAAGACCTTTGTAAAGCCGATTGGAATGTAGAAGAGGTTACTTGAAAGTGTTCCAATCGCAATCATCATGGCTGTCAACGTCAATTTATGGGTCTTTTTCACTATTTGACTACTCCTTTAACAATCACACTTTTTCTTAATGCTTTCGCAGCTTCCAACGGGGATTCTGCCTGACTTATTGCCGTTATTACAGAAACTCCATCCGCCCCCGCGTCCATCACGGACCGAGCATTTTGGATCGTAATCCCGCCGATGCCAACAATCGGCATTTCACAGCCATCTTTTCTTAGTTTTTCAATCAGTGTCGTCCCTCGCGATGGCTTGGCATCCGCTTTAGTCTTCGTCGGAAACACAGGACCAATCCCAAAATAATCCGCTCCATCTTGGATCGCTGCCATGGCTTCTTCAGTCGTATGGACGGATACTCCAAGGATTTTGTTCGCACCGATTTTCTCCCGTACCAGTTTTACCGTTTCATCTTCTTGCCCAATATGAACACCATCTGCATCAATTGCCAAAGCCAACTCGATATCATCATTCACAATGAAAGGAATTTGATGGTTTCTGCAAAGGGTTTGGAGTTCTTTAGCCAGTGCATATTTTTCAGAGCCAGTTAGTGCACTTTCCCCTTTTTCGCGGAATTGAAAAAGCGTAATCCCACCAGAAATTGCTTCATTTAATACTTCAACAGATTCTTTCATACAGTTGGTGCTGCCCATAATAAAATAAACTCGTAAAGCCTCTTTCAAATCAATCATGACCTTGATAACTCCTTTACAAGGTTTCTTTTTCCATACGCCCAATGGTTGGTAGGTCCATGTCCTTGACCAATCTCCAATTGGTCTTCAATTGCGGCCTGAATAAAATCTTTTGCTTTTAAAACGGCATCAAAAATTGTCGCCCCTTTGGCAAGTTCGGCGGTTAGGACAGCCGAAAAAGTACACCCGGTTCCATGTGTGTTCTTCGTCTCGATTCGTGGACTCGTAAAGGTGTAGAATTCCTCCCCATCAAACAATAAATCAGTCGACTCGAATTCGTTTTCATCGTGACCACCCTTAATCACAACGTTTTTCACGCCTAAATGATGGAGACTTCTAGCAGCTTCCTGTTTATCCTCTAAGGTCAGAATAGTCATTCCCGTAAGAACTTCTGCCTCCGGAATATTCGGAGTAATTACTTTTGAAACTGGCAACAAATATTCTTTCATAGCAGAAATGGCTTCTATTTGGAGCAGTGACGCGCCACCTTTGGCAATCATGACTGGATCAACCACTACATTCTCCCAACCAAAAATCTTGATTTGAGCGGCAACCGCCTCGATGATTTCCGCATTGAACAGCATTCCTGTTTTCACAGCATCGGTACCAATATCAGAGCCAATCGCTTCAATCTGCTTGACCACTGCCTCTCTCGACATTGGATAAACTCCGTGAACCCCTAATGTATTTTGGGCTGTTACTGCTGTTAACGCCGTCATTCCAAATACATCTAATTCCTGAAATGTCTTTATGTCGGCTTGGATTCCAGCCCCGCCGCCGCTATCCGAACCTGCAATTGTTAATGCTTTTTTCATTAAAATTACCCCTCTTAATTAACTTTTTTGAAAGAACTATAAAGATTGATATCCTCATTTGAAACAAGTGATAATTGGTTTAAGAATTCGATTTGGAAACTTCCTGGTCCCTTTTCAGCTGTTTGTGCCGCAGCTTTTTCCGCAGCAACGCCGTAATATGTTAAGGCAGCCACTGAAGCTTGAAGTAAATCTTTTTCGACTCCTGCAAACGCCCCAATCACTGAGGTTAGTAAGCATCCCATACCAGTCACCTTTGTCATGATTGGGTGGCCATTATTAACAAGATAAGTGGTTTCTCCATCGGAAACGACATCCACTTTTCCCGTGATGATGACCACGCAATTCCAAGTTTCTGCTGCTTTAATCGCAAGGCTCACGACATCCCCATTCGCTGACGCACCTGCATCGACTCCTTTAATTTCCCACTTTTTACCAAGGACATTTGCGATTTCAGCTGCGTTTCCGCGGATGGCTGAAACATTTACTTCACTCATGATTCTTTGGGCAGTTTCCGTTCGGTATGTGGTAGCCCCAGCACCAACCGGATCAAAGATGACCGGTACACTGGATTCATCGGCTGCTTTTCCGGCAATGATCATCGAATCTACCGTTTGCGGGTTTAAGGTACCTATATTCAAAACTAGTGCACTAGCAATTTTGGCCATTTCCGCCACTTCCTCAGCAGCATATGCCATCACAGGTGAAGCACCTAAAGAGAGAAGTCCATTTGCGGTAAAATTGGTAACGACAACATTGGTGATATTATGTACAAGCGGATTTACCTTTCTTACTTTTTCCAACGTTTCAAACAAACTGATTTTTTCCATTGCCCATCTCTCCCGTTTCTTTTTATAAAAATAAAAAAACCAGATCCATAAACGGACCTGGTTAGTTAGTCAGAGAAAAATAAAAAATTCACTTGGCTACTTTCCTACGCTGGTATTACCCAGATCAGGTCCAAAGGGTTAAAAACATTAGCGTTTTCTCTCAGCCTGATAACAGGGCACCCCTAGTAGATCGATTAGTTTATTAAATTAAGTACATAATAACGCTATGAAACTAGAATGTAAAGGAAATAGTTTCAAGCGATCAAGAGTTTACATAATATATTTTTTGTCCACTTTAAGAATAATAGGTTAACATAATATAGTTACTGTTTACTTATCATATGGAAACGTAACAATAAAAGTACTCCCTTTCCCTTTTTGAGAATGAATTTCTAACTGTCCTGCTAGTTTTTCCAAGCTTCGTTGGACCAAAAATAACCCAATTCCTCGATTTTCACCCTTTGTCGAATACCCCTTTACACATAAGCTATTTCTAATGTCCTCATCGATACCTTGTCCTGTATCATGGACCTCCAACACAAGGATTCCATCATAATAATCAAACCTTACCGTTACTTTTTTAAGAAGCTGGTCCGCTACAGCATCTAGTGCATTATCAATTAAATTCCCAAGAATCGTGACCACTTCATGTGTTGTTTCCTGCCTGTGCGGTTCTGGTATCAATCCTTCACCATCAATAATCAATTCACAGCCTTTTTCCCTTGCATAGCTAAGTTTTCCTAAAATAAAGCCTGCTAATACAGGATCTTTAAAACGACTGACGACAAATTCTACCTCAGACTGCTGGTGATTCACAATTTTGGTGATGTACGACGAAACCATTTGATAATCCTTCATATGGACTAAACCTGAGATTACATGCAGTTTGTTCATGAATTCATGCGATTGGGTTCTAAGTGCCTCTGCATATAACTTGACTCCGGTCAATTGTTCAGCTAACTCCTTGATTTCGGTTTTTTCCCTAAAGGTGGCAATTGCTCCAACAATCTTTCCCTTCACGATTACTGGGACACGATTGGTTAGGATGGTAATATGATTGATTTCTTGCTCCTGATCTAACTGTGCTTCCCCAGTCTCTAGGACGGAAGAAAGTTTTGTATTTGGCATGTAATCGTCCACTCTTTTTCCTAAAAAAGGACCTTCAATACCAGCCATGTGAAGAAGTCTAACCCCTTCATTATTAACGAGGGTGGTTATCCCATCTTGATCAACCGCCAGCGTCCCTTCCTTGGTTGATTCCAGCATCGCACTTCGTTCTTCCAACAGTTTGGCTATTTCACTAGGCTCCATTCCAAACAGAATCGTTTTAATTTTTCTTGCCAAAAACAGAGCTCCTAGAACTCCTACTAATATACCCACTCCGACTCCAATCATAATGATTCTTCTACTTTGTTCGATGGCCTGATTTACTTTTTCTAACGAGATACCTACGGCCACTGCACCTATTTGTTTGTTTTTCTCATCAAAAACCGGGACGAACGAGCGTAATGATGACCCTAAAGTTCCTTTGGCAGTCGAAATATGCTCTTTCCCTTTTAATACCGGACCTTCATCTCCACCAACAAAATGCAAGCCTAATAGATTCCGATTAGGATGTGATTTTCTTATTCCATCCATGTCCATGACGACGATGAATTCAACATGGGTGGACCGTTTGAGACCATTCGCAAATGATTGGATGTCCTTCTCTTCTTTTTTATTCTGTAACCCATTAATCACAAGGGGCGATTGGGCAACAATCCTCGCAATATCTGTGGCTTTCTCAGCTTGCCCTTTCTTTGTTTCTTGTGAAATTCTGTTAGTGATTAATATCTCAGTAACGAACAATGCCATCACAACTACAATGCAAACTAGCAGGGTAATCGTCGTTTGTAAACGGAGTTTTGGTTTTCCAATCCCAATTTTCCAGTCCAACATGCTCCCTCCCAATTCACAAACATCGTATTTTTTATTCACACTCCATATCGGTTGACTGGTCTTCCCACACCCCCGTAATGGATATGTATTTTTACTTTCCCTTCTTTTTCTAAGTAATCAAGATATCTTCGTGCTGTTACACGGGCCATTCCAATGCCTTCTGCTACCTCCTCAGCAGAAACGGGTTCTTTCTCGTGCGAAAGAAAGTCGGTAATTTTCGTTAAAGTGTTCATATTTAATCCTTTTGGCAGGTTGTCTCTTTCATATTCTTCTGTTTGATCAATGAATAAGATTTGATCAAGTTCCTCTTGTAAAAGAGCTTTCTTTTCCCCTAATTTCATACGATAAGTTTTATAGTTATCTAGTGATTTTTTTATGCGCTCAAAGGTAAATGGTTTCATGATATAATCAAACGCACCTTGTTGAAGAACCCCATGGATCGTTTCAATATCGCTGGCCGCTGTAATCGCAATTACATCAACAGAATAGGGCTCTGAACGAAGTTCTCGCAGCATCTCCAATCCACCCATATATGGCATATAAATGTCGATAATAGCAAGGTTGGGCCGGAGCTCTTTGATTAATCTAAGACCCTCAATGCCATTGGCAGCGACTCCGATAATCGAAAACCCAACCACCCTTTCAATAAATTGACGGTGAACTTCCCGAACCATCGGGTCATCTTCTATCAATATTACTTTTAACGGAAACATCCCCTGCTCCCCCTTAGTGAACTCTCATTTATATTATTATCATGGCCTATTTTATCAAAATAGTAAATTAATAGATGAATATTTTTTCGTTGTTTTATTGTGGAATTTCTATAACAAAAGGAACAATAAGACCAATATGACCAAAATCTTACTATAATCTGAATTTTCATTTATTCTGTCAATGGATAGGTTGAAAGCGTTAACAACTAATTAAACAAAGGGGTGTTCGGGAAAATGAAAATTAATTTTAAAAATTTGACCGTCCAAGTATTATTGGGGATCGTACTTGGCATTGTGATCGGATTTCTGTTTCCGAAATTCGGTACAGAATTAAAGGTTTTGGCAGATATCTTTATCAAATTAATTAAGATGGTTATAGCTCCAATAGTATTTTTTACGATTGTCATTGGTATAGGAAACATGGGGGATTTAAAAAAGGTTGGACGTATTGGCGGGAAGGCGCTCCTTTATTTTGAAATTGTTACCACTTTTGCCTTGGCAATTGGATTACTACTCGTTAATATCATCAAACCTGGATCTGGGTTTAATACAGAGTCTGTCAAAGGCGGAGACATTTCACAATTTACAACGCAGGCAAAAGAAACTAGTCATGGATTTGTGGAATTTGTTTTAGGGATTATTCCCGATAATTTTGTTGGTGCCATGGCGAAAGGAGAGCTGCTCCCAATCTTATTCTTTGCGGTCCTGTTCGGAATTGCCCTTGCTTCTTTAGGACAAAAAGGGAAGCCAGTCGTTGCTTTGTTTGAACAATTTACGGAGATATTTTTTAAGATTGTTAATATGGTCATGAAGTTTTCACCCATAGCAGCATCTGGTGCGATGGCGTATACGATTGGAAATTTTGGTCTGGGCTCGTTAGTCTCGCTTGGAAAATTGATGGGAAGCGTGTATGCAACGATGTTTCTTTTCATCGTGTTTATCCTCGGGGCTATCGCAAAGCTTTATGGATTTAATATTTTGAAATTCATCGCTTATATTAAAGAAGAAATTCTCTTGGTTTTAGGGACATCCTCCTCTGAGTCTGCTCTGCCAAGAATGATGGAAAGACTTGAAAAATACGGTTGTTCCAAGTCGGTGGTCGGACTTGTTGTCCCAACTGGGTATTCTTTTAATTTAGATGGTACGGCAATATACCTATCGATGGCGGCGCTCTTTATCGCTCAGGCATATAATGTAGATATTACAATATGGCATCAAATCACCTTGTTAGGAATCTTAATGTTGACGTCAAAAGGTGCAGCTGGTGTAACCGGTTCAGGATTTATTACTCTTGCTGCGACACTATCTGCTTTCCCCGTCATCCCCGTCGAAGGGATTGCCTTATTACTAGGTGTCGATCGGTTCATGTCTGAGGCACGTGCGATTACTAACTTAATCGGAAATGGTGTGGCAACAGTGGTTGTTTCCAAGATGGAGAATGAGTTCCATCCTTCTGGTGAGATCCAAACGGCAAAAGAAGATAAATCAATAAGTGCATAATCGGGTATAACAAAATGGCTTGGGGGATTTCCTCCAAGCCATTTTTAAATTAACCTGATATTGGGTGCATACCGAATACTCTGTGACTATCTTAACTTTTTGCCAGTTCCATTAACTCTTTCAGTTCATTGGTAAATCCTTTGACGGCGCGATTTTCAACAACCGTCACTGGAACACCAAGAAAACCGTATTTTTCAACTTCCTTTTGGTATTCTGGATTGACGGATAAATCTCGTGTTTCAAATGGAATTCCTTCCTCACTTAGGACTTTTTTGACCATCGTGCATTCGATGCAGTCTTTGGTTGTATAGACGATAACCTGCTTGTTCAATTTTTTTGTTCTCCTTTTGTTTTATTTTTCGGTAAACTCTTTTCTAAAAAAATGCTCGACCTCAGATATTAATGACACCAGATAAATTTTTTCTTGCCTTCTCATAATCATACTCCATTTTAAGTACAACTGATAATATTGCGTTCAACCTTATTTTAATTATATTTTCAATTTTCCGACAATACAACTCGATAATTGTCTGTTTATGCGCTTTCCCGAGGAATATTTTAAGTTTATTTCCTTAACCACGGGTCACCAATGCCTAATTTATTAAGGTTTTTAGACTTTTAAATAATGAAGGTTTTGGGAAATTTAAATTTCCCTTTTTCGACTTTTTATCCTTTTCCCACAGGAAATATTCAAAATCTCCCTTTTATTTCCTCACAATAAATTGCAGTCCTATGCTTTTTATTCACTCAACCATCCGTCCAAATGAATACTCTGGAGTAAACAAATTAATGGAGGTGAAGTTTTGAATAAATTTAATAGAAATGAAGATTTTTTTGAAAAATTTATTTCCCTTAACGGTTCAACATTAGTTTATAAGACTTTTAGTTCTTATCAAAATATTTATGTTACCGAGAGGAGTAAATACGAAGGGATACAAGGAAAATTTAGAATGCTTCAATTCTCTTTCGAAGGTATCCAGGGTGTAATAAATTTGGAACAGCCGCAAGCCCTGGCCGCATCATATAGTCGAATCACAGTGGATCTAATTAATCACTATGCATCTGATTTTAACAAAGGATTTATTATTGGTCACGGAATTGGAACCGTCAGCTCATATTATTCCCATAAACATATGGTAACTGCAGAGATTGACCCGATAGTTGTGGAAGTATCAAAGACGTTTTTTGGACATACAGGAAAGAACGTGTTTGTCGGTGATGGACAAGCGCTCTTAAATAATCAGGATCCTCTTTCTCAGGATTTGATTTTTTTGGATGCGTACAGCAACAGTGAACTCCCATCTCACTTAACAACAAAAGAGTTTTTTACTCTTACCAATGAAAAATTGTCAGACCCAGGAATTCTAATCATAAATTATATTGGGATGATAAAAAATGATAAATTCTTGCATACGTTACACGCGAGGATTTCAGAAATCTTTCCTTATCTAAAGGTGTTTGTTACAAATTCTAAGAAAAAAACGAAACAAAATCTATTTTTAGTGGCAAGCCGTCAATTTCTGGATGACTATTCACCTCAAGAAGCAACCCCTATCCAGATTATCGGTATATAATTGTATATCCATTGATTAAGGATCTTCTTAGCAATGACTAGGAGGGTCTTTAATTTACATATATGAGGAGCCCTTTTTTTATATTCTAGACATACGTTTATGCTTGTCCGTTATCCTAACATAATATATTTATTGTAAGAGGCCTCTTATAGACACTTTGTATTAAAAAGGGGGGAAAATAAATGACTATGGAACCGGGTTTGTTAGAATGCTTAGGTGCTGTTCTTATCATTATTCTAGGTGCTGTTGCCCTGCTTCTTGCTAATTTACTTGGAGTACCTGATGCTACTAAAGAAGCAGTTGCAGATGCAATTTGTGAAGCTGCCGAAAATTGCTAATCCTTTTCTTGTAATAAAAAACTCTAGAAGATTATTCCCAATAATCTTTTAGGGTTTTTTCTTTCATACGAATGATTGTTTTCTAAAAACAAAATAAGGGTTATTTCCCTTCTATGATGATATTGACACACTCTTTTTCTGTTAATAAACATAGGATATTAGGAAATGTCAGAATTTATTATTATTTAAAAATAAAAAGGTGGTTTAATTATGAATGAACACACTAAGGAAAATAGTGTACAGAATACGGGAATCAAAGTAGACAAGGACACTTTACAGAATATTGCCAGTAATTTACTTAATAGTCAAAGTTCGCTTGACATGGGGTCATTAATGAAACTGGCAACCATTTTTCTAAAAAAAGATTCGCTCATGAATTCCGTTACGGAATTGAGTAAAAAAAAGCAAAATCGTTCTCGACATGAGTCAAAAACTACTGCAAATCAGGAGAAACTCGCTAATGATATTAGTGTACAGAATACTGGGAACAACGTAGACAAGTCCTCGCTTGATATGAATTCTATGATGCAGCTGGCAACCACTCTTCTAAAAAACGATTCGCTCATGAATTCCGTCACGGAAATGAGTAAAAATAAGCAAAACCCTTCGCTTTCTGAGTCAAAAAGTACCAAAAAACTGGACAAAGTCGCTAATGATATTAGCGTACAGAATACTGGGAACAATGTAGACAAGGGTTCGCTTGATTTTAATTCTATGATGCAGTTGGCAACTACTCTTCTAAAAAATGATTCGCTCATGAGTTCTGTCACGGAAATGAGTAAAAATAAGCAAAACCCTTCACTTCCTGAGTCAATAGGTACTAAAAAACTTAAGAAAGTCAAGGATAATAATAGCGTAAATAATTCGGGTAAAAAAGTAGACACGGATTCACTTGATTTAAATTCTCTGATGCACCTGGCAACCACTCTAACGAAAAATGAGTCGTTAATGAAATCTGTTACAGAACCTAGTAATAAAAATCTAAATGGTACACTCCCAGTATCTAAGGTTTCTGAACAGCAAGAAAATGTAGAACTGACGTCTTTGTTTCAAAAGCTAGAAAAGATCACTAAGGATATTTCAGGATTAAGACATGAAAATTCGGAGCTGGCATCTTTGTCTCAAAAACTAGAGAATATCAATAAGGATATTTCAGGTTTAAGACATGAAACTGAAGATCTATCTTCTATGTCTCACAAACTAGAGAATTTCGCTAATGAGCTCTCAGAATTAAAACAAGAACTAAAAGGCATAAAACAACAAAATAGTAATCTTTTTAATTTATTACTCCAAAATATAATAAAGACCCCCAAAAAATAATCATATTGTAATTTAATACATTTCCAATTTTTTGCTTATCTCGATACTAACAATAAGAACCTTGAGAATATCAGGGTTTTTTTAATTGAGCGTATAGAGTCACCTACTTTATTAAGTTTTAGCTAAATCCAATACACATACAGTACTTTCTTTTTGATTACACACAATAAAAAAGAAAGTGTCCGTTACACTTTCCCCAAATGAAAAAACATTAAATTTTTATTCCAAATGTTTATCAGGATGCTTGTTCTTATTTTCCAGGTCCTTTTTTTCCATTTTTTGGACCAGTTTTTTTCACCTTTGTTATTTCTAATAGCTCATCAAGCTGTAGCGCTGGTTTTTCTTCAACGGGCTCGTGTAAAATATTTTCATCAATCGGCTTAGGTATTGTTCTTTCTTCAAGCGTAAGCGTCTTTGCCTCAACAAGCTGTTCAATGCGATTAATTCTTTCGAGTAATTGAGCATTTTCTTTTTCTGCTATTCTACCTTTAGAAGAATAGTATGGATCCTGTTCCCACCAGTCCATCCCTATTTCCCTGGCCTTGTCGACCGATGCGATCAGCAACCTGATTTTAATGGTTAACAAGTCGACATCCGCTAACGATATTTTAATATCACCTGCAATGACCACTCCTTTATCAAGGATTTTTTCTAATACTTCAAGCAAGTTTGATGATTGTGTCGGGTGATTTATGGGCATAATCTCTCTCCTATCTTACCTGCCGGTTTAGAGAAGTTTCCCCAGTGGGCCCAGTTCAATATTAAGGTCCTCTGCTTCTAAACCAAAAATGATTTTTAACTCTTCCATTTTTTCTTCCAACCTCATTAACGTTAAACCTAATTCCTCTAATTGCTCATCGGTAAGAGAATCGCTTTCCACTCTTCGCATCGCCTGTCGTTCCATGAGTTGGCGCAGCAATTCGATAATGGTTAAAACTAACTTCGCTAATCCTTGCTCTACCTTACTCGAGTCTAGTGGCAAGCGTTCCATTTAAAATCGCCTCCCCAACATTTTTACGTTCATTGGTACCAAATGCACTTTCAATCGAAGAAATCAATAGTTTAAGATCGACTATAATTAAATCAATATTGGCAACAGAGATTAATATTTCTCCCGTCACGACTACGCCCGTATCAATGATACCATCCAATAAATCCAATAATGTCATTTCTTTATTTTCAAAGAGATGATGCTTTTCCATTACAAATTGTCCCCAGTCATTTTAGAAAAATGATAAGGAGGCCAAGGTCCGGTTACTTGAAATATACATCCCAATGGTTCAAATATTTTTTCTATATCGGTGACTTTATGCATAAACGATTCTGAAACATTTTGTTCAATAAGGAAATCACAATTAACAATCATCTCATCTTTTCGTTCTGTTACTTCCTTACCCCAATTTTGTCTGAGATTTATTTCTGAAACAACAGATGCTAATTCCTGTTGTATTTCATTCCACCATTTGGATTGCTCCACCTCCAACTCCGTCTTAATCAACTGTTCCAGCTTCTTTTTCATTAAAAATTGTTTTCCTTTTGGCATCGATGCTAATTGGGCCCTTAAATTTAATACTGCTTCATTATGTTGTAGAACGAAGGATAAGGCTTTTTCATTATTACAAAACACCTTCAAATTCCATTCCTGTTTATCCTTAAGGGTAAGTAGTTTTTGATAAATGACATCGTATTGATCGGTAAGTAAACTTTCAAAATTGCTCTCATTTTGAAAAATAGTACAAAAAGACATGGGAAGGACGGTAAAATGCTGGTGAATAATAGAAATGACTTCATGGTGATGAAATGCTTTTTCCTTCAGCCAATCTGCATCTTTTAAATAGAGGTCAATTTGTTCTTGAGTAAAATCTTGGGCATTGACTGGGGTAATAACTGCGGCTAAATTCTGATAGATTTTCAAATTTACCGTCTTTTGATCAATACCGATGATAGCAGGAACATCTAAGGACTGAAGTTCCTCTGCAAGAATGACCCCGTACATATATAAAAAGTCTGTTGTGGCCTTAGTTTGAGTCATACTGCCTCCTCCTTTAACATACTACTCATTTAATCGCTCATTTTTTTCCCTTTCCTTAGCTACTTTATATCTATTAAGTAATTCTTCTTCCCTTTCAACGTAGGTTTCTTCATCAATTTCTAACATTTCGTACATCATATGCAATTCTACAAGCTGCTGTTGGATATACGGGATATTGTATAGCTCCTGATCTGCTTCTTCCTGAATTTTTTCCCCGATTTTGATTAACGTACGGATTGGCAATGAAAATAATTTAAAAATCATTTGTTTTCTTCAATCCTTAAACGAATATTGACAAAATTATAGGCTGGCCATGGTCCTGAGTACTTAAACTCGGCCTTATCCTTCCATATTTCATAGAGGTCATTAACTTTTTGGTCGAAGACTTCTTCTTTTTTGCGATCTACTAAGAATGCAGCATTCAAAAGGACTTTTCCTGGTATGGTATTATTTTGTTTTCCCGCCTCAGCAATCTCTAATAAGGGATCATAAAGCTCCTCAGCCACTTCTTCTTCTAGCCGCAAAACAAAGTTTTTGGCATACTCCCCTAAATGAATTTGTTCATAGAAATTGGCAGGATCGGAGATATCCATCTTATTGGTTTTCCACTCTCTTAGTGCTGGATCATTATTTATTTCCTGTTCCATCCATTCCTTTTTGGCAATGACCTTCAAGCCTACTTCAATTTTATTTTCCAAAAGTAAAAATAATTTTTCCAAATCGTCGTTTAGGTGTTTTGCTATGAGAAGAACATCATCTTCTGAATTAAATACATTCCCAAAGCTAATTGGGATAATGCTATAATGCTTCATAACTTCCGAGATTGTTTGCTGGTGGGCGAATAAGTTGTTGCGGACGGGCATAACTTCATCAACAACCTTTGAAACTACCATTGCTACATTCTGGTGATGAAGTGTATAAACCTCATTCTCCTGTCCGTTTAAAAATACTTTTCCAAATTGCTGTGGTTCCTTTTCTCGAATCGCACAAAAAACATACACTCCACTTTGTATACTCATTTAGTCCCTTCCTTTCTCTTCATCTCTCTTAAAATAAGATCCTGAATCGCATCACGTGTCATATCCGGAAAAATTTGTTTTACTGGTCTTGTTAACACGTCCAGACAAAGTGTTTGATAGTTTTTATCCTCCTGATTAATGGGTATATTCGCTTTTTGGGCAATGGATGCAATCATCAATGAAGCTCGTAAACTTGGACAAAATCCTTTTCCATAGCTTCTTAATTTAGAAACAAGTTGCACTATTCTCTCCGCTTCCTGATGGTTTATTTCTGTTTTTTGCTTAAGAATTTCGATTTCTGTTTCATTGTCACAGCCTTCCAAACTGATCGTAATCAATCGGTCCAACAGTGCATCTTGTGTATGAAATGTTCCTGCATATTCATCAGGATTACTTGTAAAAATAATAGAAAAGTCAGGATGACATTTTATGAAGGATTCCTTCCCCTTCCCATAAATAGGAAGAACTCTTTCCTCCAATAGTGCTAAAAATATATTATTCGTCTCTGGGCGAGAACGTGAAAACTCATCGTAAATAACCACATGTCCATTTTTAACGGCGTCAATAAGCTGGCCATTGGACCATATTGGTTTAATTTCTTTTTCAGTCTTATAGACTGAGTGAATAAAGTTGTCTATCACCTCTTTTTTAACCATTCCATAGTGATAACCCAACAGTTCTTTGTTCGATAGTTCTTCGTGTCCGCGGATAATGGTAACTGGTCTGTTAAATTGTTTGGCAATATATATGGCTAAACTAGTCTTTCCAATACCTGATGGTCCAACGAAATGTACTGGAAATCCAGCTTTCATATATTTGATGGTTTTTGAAATAATCTTCTCGAAAAAAGCAGTATTGACAAAGATTTCATTTTTTGACTGACTCATCATCATCATACCTTCTATTCACTAAATTTTTTTAACAAAGGAACCAAGGCGATTACTGCCTTGGCTCCTCTTTGCACGAAATATTTTAAAGTGTTTCCCCTAATATGATTTCTTCCCCTTGATCGAGATGATGATGTTTATCAAGAAGGCCTACTTTTTCGGCGTAATATAACCATTTGTCAATACCAGCGATAACAATACGAGCATCAATGGAAATCAATTCAATCCCAACTAAACTAATACGAGCATATATATCAATAACCAAACCTTTATCCAAGATACGATCAATGATATCGGCTAAACTTGAAGAGTCCACACTCTTTTGAATGGCAGCCATGTTCAATCCCCTCCTTCCATGAGCAGTAATTAAGGGGATATATAATTAGATTATTCTCCATTTGATCCCTAGGTGCTGAATCACCCCTTTTAATTACGGCCAAACTCTTCGTAGAAAACGAATTACAATAGTATATGATTGAACCATATTCTTGGAATGGACAGGTGCTCTATGGGGTCTTCTTCAATAATTAATATTTCCAGGACTTTAAACGAAAAAAGCCTGTCCCTTTTAATGGTAGGAACAGGCTTTAATTAGTTATAGAAGTAAAAACGCAATGGGCGCAGTGATTAAGATGGTTAAGACCACCCTTTCAAACCAGATAACCACAAGTTTTCCAATTGTAAGTGGGATTTCTGTCGATAGTATACAAGGTACTACAGCTGAGAAGAAAATAATCGATGAAACCGAAACAACTGCAATAACAAACTTCGTAACTACAGCTGCTTTTGTCACTAATAAAGCAGGCAAGAACATTTCGGCAATCGAAACTGCGCTAGCTTTAGATGCAAGCAATGGATCTGGAAGCTGAACAAGCGCGGTGAACGGGTAGAAAATATAGCCTAACCAATCAAATACTGGTGTAAACTCTGCTAAAATGAGGCCAAGCAAACCAACAGACATGATTGATGGCAAGATACCCATTGTCATAATAAAGCCATCTTTTAGGTTGTCCCAAATATTTTTCCCAAGACTCGGTGAGTTGCTTGAAGTATTCATTGCTTCCTTCCAAGCAGTCTTGACACGGTCCTTTTTAATGATTTCCTCTTCGTCCCCCTCCATGTCTTGATAAAACGAGTCACTCATTTTGTTCAAAGGCCAGATCCGAACAGTAATGGCCGTTACAAGGAACGTTACAACAAATGTTACCCAAAAGTATGCATTCCACAGATCCATCAGATTCAACGTTTTTGCGACAACAATCATGAAAGTGGCAGAAACAGTTGAAAATCCAGTGGCAATGATTGCCGCTTCTTTTATGCTATATTTTCCTTCTTTAAATACGCGGTTAGTGATTAATAGACCGATAGAATAGCTGCCAACAAAAGATGCTACAGCATCGATTGCAGATCTACCAGGTGTCTTCCAAATCGGTCTCATCACTGGTTGCATGAAAATTCCGATAAATTCAAGTAAACCATAGCCGACTAAAAGGGCAAGAAAGACTGAACCAATTGGCACCAACAATCCCACTGATATGACAAGTTTGTTAAACAGGAATGGAGCCATGTTAGGATCAAAAAACCATTTCGGACCTACATTAAAGACGAGCATGGAACCAGCTACAAAGCCAAATATTTTCAGCATTGAAAAAACAAAGGTAACCCTATCCTTATTCCATGATTTGGTATAAAATGGATAAACTGCCCCTAACAGGATGACCAGCAATGCATAATAAGGCAAAATGCCAGGAACAGCGAGCTGGATATACGAAACAATATGGTCTAGCATAATCGAAGATTTATCATTCAACGTTACCGGAATAAAAAACACAAAAATACCAATTGCGCTAAAAATAAAGAACTTCACAATATTCATCATATTACTATCCTGTAATTCCGGCTGCAATGCCTTCCCTACTGGCTGATTTTCCATACCCATTCCCCTTTGTTTCAAAATGATCTTAAAAATTGGTGTCAGGTACAAATCGTGGACAAATGACCACATTTGTCCACGTAACGTATATACAATTACATTAATTAACCCAAATTTGTCCACTTCACACGAACAAAACATCACAAATGTCGTTTTATGGTGCCTGACACCACATTTTCTTTTCCTACCGCAGCATGACACCTGTTAAGAAGGTTAGGAAGATGTGTGTGCCAAGTTTAACAGTGGGTTGAGCTTGTGCATCCTTTAATGGGTCAAGGCAGACGATGTCCATGGCTTTGACTTTTGGGTGCTTGGCTGCGGTTAATACCCCATCTAGTAGTTCCGCCGTTGTCATGCCCCCCGGCGTTGAAGCCGGTACTCCTGGAGCATAGGCAATATCAAGAACATCCATATCGACTGTTAAATAAATAGTATCTACCTTTCCAGCCAACTCCTCTAAACATGCCGAAACCGTTTCTTCAATCCCTTTTTTTCTTGTTTCACGAAGAGTGAAATAGTTGACGCCTTTTTCATCAGCATACTTCTTCAAATCTTTTGAGTTAAAAAAACCATGGAGGCCGATATTGTACATATTGCTGCCCTCAACTACTCCGCTCTCAATTAAGTTCCGCATGGGAGTCCCATTGGACGGACCGTTATCGGTCATATCTCTTAAATCAAAATGAGTATCAAACTGCAGGATGCCAATTTTCTCCGCCGGTTTCGCTTGATGCAAACCTTTGACCATCATTGCGGTAATCGAATGATCACCGCCAATTGCACAAACTTTGGAAGTTCCAAAATGCTGATGGAGAGCAAAAGATGCAGCGATGATATTGTCATGGCAGCGCCTAATGTCAGTAACATGCATGGGCACATCACCAACATCTATTGCCGTTAATTCCGACAAATCAATATCCTCATCAAGGTTATAGGTAGTAAACCCCTTCCACGCGCGTCGGAACGCCTCAGGAAATTCCGAGGCACCCGAGGCGCTAATGGAAGATCGAGACAGCGGAACTCCAACAACGACAAAGTCTGCTTCTTTGCTCTTTTCAGGATCAGACTCAGCCGTTAGTGGCTGGATCCATTCATGCACCTTCGCAATCTCGGCACCTTCATCTGGTCTTACCCAGGTAAAACTAGAAGGATTTAACTTGGGATAGAGAAAGCTCTTCAACTAATTGACCTCCCCTGACAACCACCTGACCATTTTTCACAACCGTATCTGTATGATTTACGCCATAAGAGTATTGCAGTTTCATATAATTTCCAACGTTAAAAATCGTAATATCTGCTTTTTTACCCACTTCTAAACTGCCAATTTCTTTGCCGCGATTAATTGCATGGGCAGCATTAATTGTCGTTGCAGTAATGACTTCTGCCGGTGTCATCCCCATTTTTAAACAGCCTAAATTCATAATGAAAGGCAGGGAAACAGTAGGTGATGAGCCGGGATTACAATCTGTCGACAGTGCCACCGGTACACCCAAATCTACCATTTTGCGCCCATTTGCCGACTCCGCCATTAAAAAGTAAGCTGTCCCCGGGAGCAACACACCGACTACCCCTTTTTCAGCCATCGCTTTCATACCTTTTTCCGATGCCTTTAATAAGTGGTCAGCTGAAATGGCCCCTACCTCAGCTGCCAGTTCTGCTCCTTCATATGGCTCTATTTCATCAGCATGAATTTTCGGAATCAAACCATAGCGCCGACCCGCTTCTAGAATCTGCCTGGATTGCTCCGGAGTAAACACACCATGTTCACAAAAGACATCATTAAATTCCGCAAGTCCGAGCTCCGCTACCTTTGGAATCATTTCTTCAATCAATAGACGGACAAACTCATCTGGATTTTGTTTGTATTCATTCGGAACAGCATGAGCTCCCATGAACGTTGAAACAACATCAATCACATGCTTCTCATTGAGCTTTTTTGCTACCTCTAGTTGCTTTAGTTCAGTTTCCCATTCCATCCCGTAGCCACTTTTCGCTTCAACCGTTGTGACGCCGTGGCGCAGGAATTGATTTAAGCGCTCGTAGCTTTCCTGAAAAAGCTCTTCATGTGTCGCAGACTGTGTCCGTCTTGTCGTTGCATAGATCCCGCCGCCGCTATTCATAATTTCCATATAGGTGGCTCCTTGCAGACGCATGTTAAACTCATTTTCCCTGCTGCCTGCAAAAACAATATGTGTATGTGGATCCACAAGTCCTGGAGTTACCAGTTTACCACTCGCATCCACCACTTCGGCATCACCCAAACGATCCGCAAATTTTCGGGCAAGTTCCTCATCCGTACCAACAGCCTGAATCACTCCGTCTTCCATCCAAACACTGCCATTCTCAATAATGCCCAGCTCAGACATGGCTCCCTTTACACGGGGAGCATCGGAACTCCCCTGTAACGTAACGAGTTGAGAGGCATTTCTGATAAAAATTGGTGTACTCATTAATTTTCCATCCCCTCAGTCTTAGTCTTGTTGTTGTAGCATTGGCATTTTAATGCCTTTTTCTTTTGCGGTCTTAATCGCAATCTCATAACCCGCATCGGCATGACGGACCACACCCATCCCAGGGTCCGTTGTCAATACACGATCTAACCGTGCTTCCGCATCCTTCGTCCCATCAGCTACAATTACCATCCCGGAATGCTGAGAATACCCCATGCCAACGCCGCCGCCATGGTGTAACGAAACCCAGCTCGCGCCCCCAACAGCATTGATCATCGCATTTAAAATCGGCCAGTCAGAAACTGCATCGCTTCCGTCTCTCATCGCTTCTGTTTCACGATTTGGTGATGCTACAGAACCTGCATCTAAGTGATCACGACCAATAACGATTGGTGCAGATACTTCTCCCGAAGCAACCATATCATTGATAACTTTACCAAAGCGAGCACGATCACCATATCCAAGCCAGCAAATCCGGGCAGGAAGACCTTGGAAGCTTATTTTTTCTTGGGCCATTTTTACCCATTTGCATAGATGTTCATCATCTTTGAACTCACGAAGCAATGCTTCATCAATTTTGCGAATATCCTCAGGATCTCCTGAAAGTGCTGCCCAGCGGAAAGGACCTTTTCCTTCGCAGAATAATGGACGGATATACGCAGGTACGAAACCAGGGAAATCAAATGCATTTTCCACTCCCTCATCCTTCGCTACTTGACGAATGTTATTACCATAATCGAAGGTAACCGCACCTTTTTGTTGCATCGTCAGCATTGCCTTCACATGCAGTGCCATGCTTTGCTTGGAAAGTTCTACATACTTAGCTGGATCTTCTTTTCGTAATACGGCCGCTTCTTCTAATGTGAAACCAACTGGAACATAACCATTTAATGGGTCGTGTGCAGAAGTTTGATCGGTTAATACATCTGGATTAAAGCCTTTTTCAGTCATCAAAGGCAAAATTTCTGCAGCATTACCTAATAATCCAATCGATAATGCCTTTCCAGCAACTTTAGCCTCGTGAGCTAATCTCAATGCTTCATCTAAATCCTTAGTCTTTACATCAAGATAAGCGGTTTCAATACGGCGGTCAATTCTGGTCTCATCGACATCAATCGCTATACACACTCCATCGTTCATCGTTACCGCCAACGGCTGAGCACCACCCATGCCGCCAAGTCCAGCAGTTAATGTAATCGTGTGTTTCAACGTACCATCGTATGCTTGACGCGCAAGCTCGGCAAAGGTTTCATACGTTCCTTGGACAATTCCTTGGCTGCCGATATAGATCCAGCTGCCCGCTGTCATTTGACCGTACATCATAAGACCTTTTTTATCTAACTCGTGGAAATGCTCCCAATTTGCCCATGCAGGAACTAGATTGGAGTTAGCAAGAAGCACGCGGGGTGCATCCTTATGCGATTTCCATACAGCCACTGGCTTACCGGATTGAATCAATAAGGTTTCGTCATTTTCCAATTCTAACAATGTTTTCACAATGGCATCATAGGACTCCCAATTCCGAGCGGCCTTACCAATCCCGCCATAAACAACTAGATCCTCTGGTCTTTCTGCCACTTCTTGATCTAGGTTGTTCATCAACATCCTTAGTGCAGCCTCCTGAATCCAGCCTTTCGCATGTAATTCTGTTCCTTTATAATTCTTTATCACTCTTGATTTCTCTGTGTTCGTTTCCATCCATTCCACTCCCTTTATTTATTAATATATTTATATTATAAAAATAAAATCTTCTGAAAAATACGAAAGGAACATTAGATATAAGATAATATTTATAGGAGTAACTAGAATTTATTTAGATAATCTGTTTATATAACCAATAAAATTTTCATAAACCTATAATATTTTTTGGTTCTTATATTAAAAAAAGACCAAGTCATGTTGATGACCGGTCCACTTCGAGGCTTAATTTATCGTGCTAAACAAGCGAATGTACAATTTTTTAACTTTGGAGTGCCGCTTGGGCCCTATGTTCATCTTCTTCTTTAACAAAAATATCATATTGAGTAAAATCTTTAAAGCGAGCATCACTACGCAAATTCACCGGAGTATTTGTTTTGAATTTTACTCCTGCAGCATTTAACTTTGCTACGACCATAAAATAGTTATCTGACCCAAACGCCGTATAAAACAATTTCCATTTCCGATTGAAATAGAATTTAAGGAATGAAAAAACAACGAAAACAATAACCAAAGATACAATGACCGTCTTCATTTCCCCACTTCCCTCAAATTAATTTATAAATCAATCATCCTCGTCCACTTTATTTAATCGAAATTCTCTAGGCGACTTACCAATTGATTCCTTAAACATCCGACTGAAATAATTGGCATTTTGATAGCCCGCTAGGATCGAAATTTCTTTGATCGGTTTATTGGTTTCAATCAGCAACCTTTTCGCTTCCTTCATTCGAAAGGCTGTTAATAATTCCGTAAAACTGGAACCTGTTTTCGTAATCAACAAATGGCTGAAATAAGAGGGGTTTCGGTCCACATAGGCTGCCACATCCTCCAGCCTGAGCATGCTGTTTGAAAAATTAGCCTCCATAAAGGATATGCCGCGTTCAATCGGATCTTGTATTTGATTTATATCCCTGCTCTCAGTCCCCAAAAACAATTTTTGAATAAATAAAATGAGATTTTGAACCGTACGATAAAGTACACGATCATACAAAATCGAATTAAAAATATAGCGGTATTCCTGTTCATAGCTTTGATTCTCGTCTAAGTAAAACGTCTTCATATATCTTCTAACCTGTGCCAGGATACTAGTTAGTCTAATTCGGACCAATCCTGGGTCAGGATAAGGATCGTTCAATTGCAAAAATTCATCATACAACCAATTTTTTATTTTTTCTAAATCAACGTTAGTCAACATGTCAACCCAGGTTCGTTGTTCAGGCGGAGCTAAAAAAGGATCAATATGGACCCATTCAAGTGAGTGTCCAAATTCAACGACTTGGCGGTACCCTTTATAATAGGTCAACTCTAGCATTTTCCTCGTTTGCAGATATTTTTGATTCAAAGTAACGGTTGATGAATTTCCTTTATGAACCACGACAGCTAGCGGCTCAGAAAATTCCTCCTCCCACTTCCTCATCGCTTTTTGGCATTGTTCCGTGATATTATGACCCTTTTCTGAAAACAAAACAACGACCATGTCGTCTAATGCAAAAATACCGTGGACATCCTTGAAAGGATATTCTGCTAAGAATGAATGCAAAGTCCGGTTGGCAGTGATACTTTCCGTTTGAAAAGCAGCTACATGGTAAATTTCTGCACCCGAAGCTTGCGATAGTAATAAAACTTCATATGATATATCTTTATAGGAATTAGCATGGTGAATTCTATCCGCCTGACTTTTGGCCCTAAGCTTACGTGAGGCTTTTTGAAAGGCGGTTTTCACCTTGGTTGCCGAAAAAGGTTTAATCATTAAATCTAATGCTTGCATATCGATGGCAAGGCGCGCTTTTTCGAAGGTTCCTTCTGCGGATGTTAATAATAAAATGGGGTCATAAATCTGCATCAGGTCCCGAAAGGTGGACCAATCTTCCTTTGTGATCATATCTAGTTCTATTAAGACAACGTCAGGCTTCTCCTGCTCAAACCATACGACAAATTCCTGATAATGAGAAGCTGACAATATAGTAGTTACGGGGATGGAGGAGGTTTTCAATAACCATTTTAATCCCTCTCGTTCGTTCAAATCGCGATCGGCAATCAGCCACTTTCCTTCCATCCTTTGTCCTTCTTTCATTCGTAGACTTTTGATTAGTTAAGCCATTTTTATGGCAAATAGGTAAATATTGTTGATTAGTGCTGTTTCTCCCTATTATTTCGATTAGAAATGATAACCCCGAAAACTAATCCAATTAATATGGCCATTAAATGCGTGGCTCCTGTTGATAAAGACAAAAAATTAATTGTCATACTGTAACTCTTATTAACTAGACTTAATAGGATTCTTTCAAGAAAAGGTTGGTAAATCATAAGATACGGTAGTATTACCAATGGAATAGCAAGCCATTTGTGACCTATTATGTATTTCGTCAGTAGTAAATAAATGAAGGCAAACAGTAAAGCAAATCCATAAACGAACCAATTCAAATATTGGAGGATCGGGCTAGGCCGATCAAAAATAGCTACTACATTAAGATATACGATCCAAAAAATCGCAATAATAATAGAAAAAACCTGTGTTTTCAGTAAAAATTTCATTGTCATAACATCCTCAAATCAAATAATTTATATCTAACATAACCCAAATATCTCCTTACCACAAATAAATACTTCAAGACACTTCCAATAAACAAAAAAAGGACAGAAACAGTTTCTCACGACTGTATTGTCCTTTTGATTTTGCTATTTTTAGCCAACGTTTAGGCCGAAGTCTGTTGCGATACGGGCTAGGCCGCCTTGGTAGCCAGAACCAACCGCTGAGAATTTCCACTCGCCATTGTGCCGGTATAACTCACCTACAATGATTGCTGTTTCGATAGAAAAATCTTCTCCTAAATCATAGCGAATGATTTCTTGATTCGTTTCTTCGTTAACGATACGGCAGAATGCATTTGATACCTGGCCAAAATTCTGACCACGGGCGTCTGCATCATGAATGGTAATTACAAATGAAATTCTTTCAATTTGAGCAGGGACTGCGCTTAGATCCACTTTTACTTGCTCATCATCCCCGTCCCCTTCTCCTGTCCGGTTATCACCAGTATGTACGACGGAACCATTTCCACCTTCAAGTTGATTATAGAAAACAAAATCCTTTTCAGAAGTAACTTTTCCGTTACCTGCTAATAAGAAGATACTTGCGTCTAAATCGAAATCGTTTCCTCCGTCGTAACGATTGGTATCCCAGCCAAGACCAACAACAACCTTCGATAAACCAGGATTTGTTTTTGTTAAATCAATCTTTTGACCTTTAGATAAAGAGATAGCCATACAAACACCCTTTCAATCTTAATAAAATCAATGTTTCACCTTAAGTTTACAAAAATAAGGAATATTTTTCTACTTTTTATTTAACTTCTCCTTATTAAATCAAGATCCACTGGTTTTGAGCACAGAAAAATGGTTAAGATAACTATTATTGATTGTTTATGCTATAATGAACCGTTAGCAAAACGGGCATCCCGTTTATTTTTAGTAGGTCAAGGAGCGATTTTCTAGATGATTAAAATTGAAATGCCTAATCCTGATATAGTGATTACGAAGAAAAATCAAGTTGGTGAAAAAGTAGAGGCGCCGCTGAGCAGCGTTTATGGATTTACAGATTACAACAAAATCCCAAGAGATAAAGGCGGGATTATTCTATTTTCAAATGCAAATGATGAATTACTGTTTGTCGGCAAAGCTAGGAAATTACGTCCTCGCGTAAAAAAACATTTTGAAGATACGGTCTCACCGATCAAATTGCATCGTGATGAGGTCTATAAAATTGCAGTCTGCGTTGTAGAAGACCCGATGGAAAGAGAAATTTACGAAACCTACCTCATTAATACCTTACATGCAAAATACAATATTGATAAAGTGTTCTACAAATAGTGGGAAGAGCGGGTTCGAAAACAGAACCTGCTCTTTCTTTATTAACTTATGTCACCATATTTGAGAATCATTTCTTTTTCAATATGACTTGCCCGAATTCCAAACCTTGGTTTCAACATCTCTACTTTTTCACCTAGCAAAATTTTCAGAGCAAGATACGGGATGTTGATCCCAGATAAGCAGCTAAAATGCATGCCCCCGCTCATACGCGGATTGACTTCCAACAGCTTGGGTGCACCATTGCTGTTGTATTTTACCTGGATATTAAACACATATGGCACCCTAAATTCTTGATGAAAATCGTGTGCCAGTTTTATGAGTTCAACCTGCTCCACCAATTCCCTCACTCTGCCCTCCCCCTTCATCCGAGGTATGGCGGCATACAGTTTATCGTGGGATGATAAGCAATCGATACTATATTCTCTGCCTTCTAAAAATTCCAATACCATTAGGTCAGGAAATGTTTCTTGCTGACCTAAAATTTCGCAGGCATAGTTGTAAGGAATGCGGTAGCTCGTTCCATGATTGAAAAGCTGAGTAATCGAATCAATTTGGTCTTTAATGACCCTAAATCCGTTGGCACCTTCACCAATCACCGGTTTAAAACACACGGTATGTCCTTTTTCCTTGAGTTTTTCATACGCTATTTTAAACGCTTCGAGATTATTGACGACATGATAGTCAGGGATCAAAGTGTTTCCCTTCCCGCGCGAAAACATTTGGTATGTCTCAGCTTTATTATCCATGGTCTCCATGAGGTTAGCATCTGGACAAACCAGCACTTTAACTCCCAACTTCTCAAATTGACTCAGTCGTTTAGAGATGAGGACATTTTCTTTCCGCGGAATAAAAATATTAATCCCGTGTTTCTCACAAAATTCAAGACAAAAATCAATATAATCCTCACCAGATATATCCGGCTCGACGAAAGCAAAATCACAATTTTGTAAATACAGGGCATCTTTGTTCGGACTTGTGCCATAAATAATAAATTTTCGTTTTTCTTCGTTATCCCGAATCATATCGATGAAATGGGAAACGGTTGTAAACCATCTGTTAAACCAAATCTTCATTTAAATCCTCTTCCTTGTTGTAATAAGACCTCACTCATTATTGTCCTTCTCGATATTTTTTATAAGCAAAATTTGACAAAAATTTTACTTTCTATTGCAACTCATCGAAAAATCCCCCTTAAATTCCTTATAAACACAAAAAAACGTTCTGCACCTGCAGAAACGCTCACTTAAACTGGATATACACCGATTAATGTACTAGTGTTTGGATATTATTTATTTTTAATGCAAATTCTTTTATGGCTTCATAATCTAAATTTAATTGGTCGATCGTTGCACCGCTCACCTTTTTTACGATTTGTTTTTCAATGAAGTTCATTTCCGACAAGAGAAATTCTCCACCAAATAACCCCATTGCAGCAGAATTTTTTCGTAATTCTTGCGGGAAGGCATGGTTAAATTGCTCAATCGCTGTCTCGCCACCATGCATACAGCAAAGGAAAAGGCCTACTTCTTTTTCTAACAGAGTATCGTAATTGTGAGTAATAAAATGTTTGATTTTCCTTTGAATATTTCCAGCATGAATCGAACCGCCAATTATGATGGTATCGAAATTGCGAAGATCAAACTTCACTTTCTCTCGTTTCAAATCAATTGTCTGAACCTCCCCTTTAAGACTTTCACTTAAAAATCTTACTGCTTTTTCAGTCGTCCCATGAGATGAGCAAAAAACAATTAAACATTTCATGTCCTTCCACTCCTTCAACTTGCATGAAAAAAAACGATGTGAAAATTCATTTCCATTATATAACTAAATAAGACCATTCCCCGTTATAATATTGGCAATATTATTACAATTGAACAATTTAGGGCTACACTCGATATTGCTCGAGAAACTTTCCAATAAAGAAGAAGGCTCCATTTGAGCCTTCTTCTTTATATGTGGTTATGCTGTTTGAATGCCCCCTTAACCAAATAGACACGTTCTGGGCGTCCGACCGTTCCGTAAGCTAAATCCGCATCAATTTTATCCTCTGACATGAGATGCTCAAGATACCTTCTAGCCGTCGTTCTGCTTACACCTATTTCTTTAGCAACAATCTCTGCTGTTAGGCCATCAGCAACCTTCGACAGAACCTCCAGGACCTTTTCCAGCGTCAGCGGATCAATCCCCTTAGGCAGATAAGGTTTGTCGCTTTTGGATCCCTCTATTTCTTTTCGCAGCAGCTTGTCCACCTGTTGCTGGGTTACATGGAGATTTTCATTCTTCAATTCTGCTAGCTTTGTATAATATTCTTGATACCTCAGCAACGATTGTTTAAACCTCTCAAACACCACAGGTTTAATTATATAATCAAACACACCAATACTGATTGCCTCTTGCACTTTATGAATCTCTTTTGTGGCAGTGATCATGATCACGTCCATTTGCTTCCTTTGCTGCTTTGTTTCTTTAAGCAAATCAATTCCATTCATGTCCGGAAAATAGACATCTAACAAAAGTAAGTCTGGTTGTAATAAATCAATATACGTCTTTGCCTCTAAATAGCTTGCTGCAATTCCTACTGTTTGGAATCCTGGAATCTGTTCGATAAACCGTTTTTGAATTTCTGCAATCCGTAAATCATCCTCAACTATTAACACTTCTATATTGTGTTTCAGATTCATTTAAACACCCCCTGTGTTTTGGAATCACAACTGTGAAAAACGTCCCTTCCCCTTCATTCGAGGAAAAAGTTATATATCCCCCTAAACCTGCAATCGCTTCTTTTACCAGGCTTAACCCGATTCCGGAATTGCTTTGACGGTTTTTCGTAGAAAAGCCATTTTGGAAAATTTTTTCACCAATGCTGTTGTTTATGCCTTTCCCGTTATCTTCAATTTCGATGATCAGGTCTTTTCCTAAGTCGGTTAGAAACAGAGAAACTCTTTTTTCTACCTTCCCATTTTCTCTCACAGCATCAAAAGCATTATTAACAAGGTTACCGATAATCGTCACTAATGTATCCCTGTTAATCTCTTCAGGCAAATCTCTAAAACTACTGTCACGATCGATTGTAAGAAGAATCTTCAATTCACTGGCTAAACTAACCTTACCTAAAATAAATCCAGCAATAATTGGATCGGGAATTTCCTTCATTAAGAAGCTAATAAATCCTTGTGCAACATCCACTTCCCTTGATATGAAATCAATGGCTTCCTTATAGGAACCAAGCTGGATTAAACCAAGGAGTGTGTAGAGCCGGTTAGAATACTCATGTGTCTGAGCCCGCAGGCCTTCAGCATATGCTTTGACATGGGACAATTCCTGAATCAGATTGGATAACTCTGACTTGTTTCTAAAGCTAGCAACTGCTCCAATTACTTCGTCTTTTTTATTAAAAATCGGGATACGATTCACCAAAAATATTTCACCGAAAATCGTAAATTCCCGATCATATTCCGCTAGACCCGTCCGAACCACTTCATAAAGATACGTATTTTCAATGACATCTTCAATCTTCTTTCCACGGAGGAGAACGTCGCTCGGCACATTGAGAATTTTATGGGCGGTTTCATTGACGACGGTTATTCGTCCATTCGTATCAATGGCGATAATTCCCTCATGAATTGATTCTAAGATGGCATGTTTCTCTTGGTACATCCAAGCAATTTCTTTTGGTTCAAGGCCAAAAATGGCTCTTTTAATATTTAATGAGATTAATAATGCCGCCAGTAATCCTCCTAGTAAAATAATCATGGTGGTGATAAAAATTTTCCGTCGTATCTTTGCTACTTCTTTTTCAATATCCGTTTGAAGATAGCCTACTGAAACGACTCCAATTACTTTGCCATCACTAAAAATAGGCGCTTTCCCTCTTAAGGATGGACCAAGGGTTCCGATTGACTCAGAGATAACCGATTCTCCTTTAAAGACACGTTCATTATCTCCGCCCACCATTTTTTGTCCTAAACGGTTAGGATCGGGATGAGAATAGCGAATTTCCTGACGATTACCGATAACAATAAATTCCGCACCAACCTGTTTTCGAATTTTTTCGGCAATTGGTTGAATAATAGCAGAGGGGTTTTTACTAGAAAAAGCTTTTTGTATCTCTGGCATATTTGAAATGGACTGAGCCACGGATAAAGCCTTCGTTCCTTTTTCATGCTTTAGATTGGACTCCATTATATTTTTAAAAGTTAGTTCGAAAATCCCGCCAATGAGGATAATTACTATAAAAATGCCTAGCATTAATTTCGTATGTAATCGCATACAAGCACCTCTACTTCTATCATATAGAAAAAAACTCCTTAAAAAAAGGAGTTTTTTGCAATAATCAGAACTTTTTGAATGTCAAGCTTCTTCGTTTATGACAACATTCTTTCCTCTCATCTTCATTACTACCGGGATAGCCAGCCAAAGAACCGTCATAATTAAGAATCCTAATGAAATCGGACGAGTGAAAAATGGTCCAAAATCTCCATTGAAAATAGTTAAGGCCCGACGAAGATTATTCTCAACCATCGGCCCCAGAACAAGTCCTAACACTAACGGGGCAATCGGATAATCATGTTTGTTTAAAAAATAGCCAATGACACCGCAGGCTAATAATAGTAAAAGGTCATATATTGAGACTTGAACCGCATAAACACCGAAAATAGAGATCGCAATTATAATAGGGATTAAATACCGCTTCGGGGTCTGAATGATCTTTGCAAACACCTTTACGAGCGGAAGGTTAAGTATGAGAAGCATGATATTTCCAATAAACATACTTGCAATCAACCCCCATGCTACTTGGGGATGATCTTCAAATAATAACGGACCTGGCTGAACATTGTACATCATCAGTGCCCCCATTAGGATGGCGGTTGTACCCGAGCCTGGAATTCCTAATGTTAATAATGGGATCATTGCTCCGCCAGAGGCCGCATTGTTGGCCGATTCTGGCGCTGCCACACCAGCAATGGCCCCCTTTCCAAATTTAGATGGGTCTTTAGCGATCTTCTTTTCTAATATGTAAGAAAAAAAGGATGCTAGAGTCGCTCCCGCTCCGGGTAAAATCCCGATAAAGAAACCTAAGAAAGAGCCCCTGACGATTGGTCCAGCTGATTCTTTCAACTCTTCTTTAGAAGGGATTAAATTATTGATCTTTGCCATATCTGTATCTTCTTCTTCTTTTTCTAAGATCGTTTTGAAAACCTCACCTAGTGCAAACAAGCCTACCGCAATCGTCAAGAATTCAATTCCTTGATATAACCAAGGGATATCAAAGGTAAACCGACCAATTCCTGAAACATTGTCAATTCCGATCGTAGCAAGTAGCAGCCCACATACCGTCATAATCAATGCTTTCGTAACGGACTTACCTGCCAACCCACTAACAGCTCCAAGTCCTAAGAGCATAAGCGAGAAATATTCAGCAGGACCAAATTTAAGAGCAAGAGTTGACAATGGTTTCGCCAAAACAATAAGGGCAATTAATGTCACGATTCCCGCCACAAACGACCCAATCGCGGCAATTGACAAAGCACTCCCTGCCCTTCCTTTCTTAGCCATTTGGTAACCATCTAATGTGGTCACTACGGACGATGACTCTCCAGGAGTATTTAATAGAATAGAAGTAGTCGATCCTCCATACATAGCCCCGTAGTATACACCAGCAAGGAGAATAATAGCACTCGTTGCCGCTTGCTCAGGAGGAAGACCTCCCGTAATGGAAGCGGTAACAGGAATAAGCAAGGCAACACCGCTCATCGGACCAATCCCCGGTAACACACCAACAGCAGTCCCAATTAATACCCCAACAAAAGCAAAAATCAAATTATACCAAATAAGTGCAGAACCAAAACCGTGCAACAAATAATCCAGAGTATTCATTCTATTTCCCCCTTTCACTCTAAAAAATATGGTGCCTGACACCATGATCTAATCAATTAAACCAAATAGGCCAACCTGGAAGTGTTCCTTTTAGTACTTCGACAAATATGAAATAGACAAAGGCAGAGAAACCTCCTGAAATGAGTAGCGAGGTAATCCATTTTCCTCGTTCCATTGTCTGAAAGCAGACAAAAAGAAATAGAAAGGTTGTGATTACATAGCCTACGGATTCTAGTGTCAAAATATAAACGAGAGTAGCTATAAATATGATGATAAAAGGCTTGTACTGCAATTTTTCTTTTTCCTTCTCCTGCTTTTTTCTATTAAAGGTTTCATAGAATAAGCGAATACTTAAAATCACTAACAGACCCCCGAGAAAAAATGGAAAGATATCCGGACCAACTACACTCCCATATGAGGAGCTGGCAATATTCCTGCTTCCGATAATAAATAAAGTTCCTACAGTTAGAAACAAAATAGCAGCAATGCGATCAAATTTAATGTCCATCTGAATCCCTCCAATCCGTTTATAATAAAAAATGAAAGGGAAGGAGAAAGTCCTTCCTTCCCTCTTTGATTACTTCTGCATTCCTAATGCTTCTAATAATTGTTGAACTTGTGTTTCTTGGTCTTCTAAGAACTTTTTAAAATCTGCACCGTTTTTATATTCTAACTCCCAGCCTTGTGTCTCGACTTCCTTCTTCCATTCAGGTGATTGGACTAATTTATCAATTGTTTTTTCCCAATATGATTTTGCTTCTGCTGACATTTTTTCTGGTCCAAAAACTCCACGCCAAATCGTAAATTCTGCGTCCACACCTTGTTCCTTCGCAGTTGGAACATCTTTAAAATCGCCAGCTAAACGTTCAGATGAAGTAATTGCCAACACGCGAACTTTACCAGCTTTAAGGAATTCTTTCACACTTGAGGCATCTGTCCCAATGACATCAGCGTTTCCACCAAGTAATGCTGTAATCGCTTCCCCACCGCCATCATAGGAAACATATTTAATTTTAGTTGGGTCAACCCCGTATTTATAAGCTGGAAGAATCGAAACTAAATGGTCCATTGAGCCCGGTGCGGATCCCCCTGCAAATGTCAACTTAGCTGGATCCTTTTTGACCTCCTCCAAAACTGATTTTAGATCTTTGAATTTAGAATCAGTTTTGACTACAATGGCGCCATAGTCTTTCGTTAGCTGTGCTAATGGAGTGGTATTCTTATAACCGTAAGGGCTGTTTCCTTCTTTCTTTAAATTGTTGATAATAATTGGCGGTGAATTGACAAACAGCATGTCATTATTTTCTGCCTGCTGGGTAGCATATTCTGCCATAAATACGGCTCCACCTCCGCCAGGCTTGTTCTCAACTGTTAATGGCTGATTTACTAACTTTGTTTCACTAAGCACTTTTGTGAATGATCGAGCGGTTAAATCCCAGCCTCCACCTGCTCCAGAAGGTGCGACAACGCTAATTGCTTTTGTCGGATAACCTGTTCCTTCCGCTTTTTTACCTGAACTTGCTGTTTCTTTACTGCTGCATGCCCCTAAACTTAATGCCAAAGCTCCTGCACACATGACTGCTGAAATTCTTTTAATCGAAAACATTTCATTTCCCCCTTTGTAAACGTTTTCTTAACGTTTTCTTAATTTTACAAAAATTTTTATGATTTCATAGATTATCCATTTAAACAGCATTAAAAACTTAACTACCATTTTGTTCATAAAGTTCATGGAGTTTCTATGTAATGAATATAACGCTAAAAACTCCTGCATCTTAATACAGAAGTTCTTGGTTTTCTTATTTCAAAACTTTCTTAATGTAGTTACCTATTTCATTTACAGCCATCTTCGCCTCTGGTAATCGATCACCACTAATCTGCCAAACATGCCACATTTTGTCCCATAATTTAAAGGTGACCTCTACGCCTGCCTGTCGTGCTTTTATTGCCAGCAACTCCGCATCACTTTGCAAAATTTCATGATTCCCGGCTTGGATAAATAAGGGCGGGAAACCAGTAAGGTCTGCAAAGACAGGTGAAATAAGCGGATGATCGAGGGGCTTGTGCCCCGAATACATTAGCGCGGCATCTTTAACACCTTGAATCGTTAAATAGGGATCAACCACTTTGTTTTTCTGATAACTTTCCCCGCTGCTTGTTAAGTCAACCCATGGTGATAAACAAACAATTGCCCGCGGCAGCGGCTCATTCTGATTTCTTAAGACTAAGGTGGCTGCTACACTTAAGCCCCCTCCTGCTGAATCACCTGCAAAAATAATATTGGCTGGATCATACCCTTGACGCAAGAGCCAGCGGTACACAATGACGGCATCTTCAATGGCAGCAGGAAAAGGATGTTCCGGTGCTAGACGATATTCTGGAAAAAGAACCTTCATACCAGCTGCCTTCCCGATACTAGCTGCAAGTGGCCGGTGGGTATTAGCTGAGCAAAATGCATATCCTCCGCCATGTAAATAAAGGATTACTTTTTCTTCCGAACTGTTTTCGGAGGAAAGCCATTCAGCGTACAATCCTTCAATTTCTAATTTTTGAACCTTACAGTCCTTCGGCAGTTTAGCTAGCTTTCTAGCGACTGTGTCCAGCATTTGCCTTTTATCATCCATTCCCCTTTCTGAAATACCCTTCCTTAACGCACGTTCGACCGAAAGTTTAATTCCCTTTTCAAACAAAAAACTTCGAAAACTTGCCATCTCTCAACCACCTTTCAATCCAAATTTTGCTAATATCATTATACTAGAAAAACCTTTTAAAAAAATAGGGAGGATTTTATTGTTTTTCGAAAATTTTGTAAAAATTCGTACGAATTCTTCCATTTCCGCCCACCTGTAGTAAAATGAAAGTAACAGGCAGATTTTTTCGGAGGTTCTTCAAATTTATGAATCAATTAACAGACCATTTAATTATCATTTCATTTGATTGCCTTTCAGCTTTGGATTTCCCACTAATACAAGAACTCCCACACTTTCAAACCATCTTAAAAAATGGTGCCTTGGTTAAAAATGTCAAATCTATTTACCCATCGGTCACCTATCCTTGTCATGCAACAATTGTGACAGGTAATTATCCGAATCGGCATGGGGTCATTAATAATACCCGTTTACAACCGGGGAGACTTTCTCCCGATTGGAATTGGTTCCGGGATTGTGTCCATGGTACCACGTTATATGACGAAGCGAAAAAAGCCAATCTGACGACGGCCGCCTTATTATGGCCCGTTACGGCGAAAGCAAATATTGACTACAATATGCCAGAAATTTTTGCGAACCGCCCTTGGCATAACCAAATTCTTGTTTCGCTGATGAGCGGCAGTCCCCGTTTTCAATGGGAACTTAATCGAAAATACGGGCATATCCGTAAAGGCCTAAACCAACCAGAATTGGATGACTTTGTCCTAGAGTCAACTGTCGACACGATTAAAACAAAGAAACCAAATCTATTAATGGTTCACTTTACCGATTTAGATACCCAGCGTCATTATCATGGGTTCTCATCCAATGAGGCACTCGCGGCGATTGAACGTCACAATTACAGGCTTGGCAGGATTATCAGTGCCTTAAAAGAAAGTGGCATTTATGAGAATTCTACGGTGGTGGCATTAGGTGACCATAGTGCCTTAGATGAAAATAAAGCGATAAACCTTAATGTTTTATTCCATGAAAAAGGTTTGATCACCTCGAACGGGAAAGGGAAAATAATTTATTGGAAGGCGTATTGTAAAAGTTGTGACGGCTCAGCATATATTTACATTAAAGACATTCACGATACTGCAACATTAAGTGAGGTAAAACGATTAGTAGATTCCTTGCTTCATAATCCAGAAAATGGTATTGAATCCTCTTTAACCGGTGCACAAGCTTCAGAAAAAGGAGCAGATGGATCTTGTGCGTTTATGCTTGAAGCACAAAGAGGATATTTCTTTTTAGAAGACTTCGAGGGGGAATTTATCAAAACCATTACGAAGGAGGATGTCAGTAGGAATCATAAGTACACCTTAGCATGTCATGGCTATTCACCTGAAAAAAAAGATTATGGAACCATTTTTATGGCAGGTGGAAAAGGAATTCAAGCAGTCACTCTGCCTTCGATCCGTCTCATTGATGAAGGCCCCACATTTGCCCGTCTTCTTGGATTTGATTTAGGCCAGACAGATGGAAGGGTTATCGAAGAAATGTTGAAAATTTAAAAGGGGGAAAATCTATGAGCCGGATGTCAAAGCAAGAAAAGAGCTGGGTTTTATATGATTGGGCAAACTCTGCTTATTCTATTCTAATTACCACTGCAATCTTCCCGTTATATTTTAAAGCATCTGCGGAGGGTGCTGGACTTGCAGGTTCCAATTCCACCGCATATTTGGGCTATGCTAATTCGTTTGCCACCCTGCTAATATCGCTTTGTGCTCCGATATTGGGAAGTATTGCCGATTTCAAAGGGTTAAAGAAACGCTTATTCACCTTTTTCTTTGCATTAGGAATTGTCTTTACCTTGCTGCTTGCAGTGGTCCCAAGTAACCAATGGCTATTTTTATTATTTTGCTATATGCTTACCGTTATTGGTTTTGGAGGTACAAATATTTTCTATGATGCCTTTCTTGTAGATGTAACAACCGAAGACCGGATGAATAAAATCTCTTCTCGCGGATATGCGATGGGTTACATTGGCAGCACAATCCCTTTCTTTATTAGTATTGCTCTTATTATATTATCTCAGAATAATATCATCCCCCTCTCTGTGACCGTTGCAAGTCAAGCGGCATTTGCGATTACCGCCTTATGGTGGGGCTTATTCACTATTCCGATGCTAAAAAATGTAAAACAGGTTTATTATAAGGAGCCTGTGCCAAACCCAGTTTCTAATGGTTTTAAACAACTGTTTGATACTTTCAAAAAAATTAAGTTATACCGTCCGCTATTTTTGTTCTTAATTGCTTATTTCTTTTATATTGATGGCGTAAATACGATTATTACCATGTCCACAGCCTACGGTTACGATTTGGGAATCAAATCTGATAACCTACTAATTATCCTGTTTGCGACACAAGTGGTTGCTGCACCGTTTGCGATTTTATACGGGAAACTTGCCGATAAATTCAAAGGTAAAACAATGTTACTCGTTGGAATCTTGGTTTATATCGTCATTTGTACGTATGCCTATTTCTTAAAGACGACATTAGATTTTTGGATCTTAGCGATGCTTGTTGCATCTTCACAAGGAGGTATTCAGGCCCTTAGCCGTTCCTACTTTGCTAAACTCGTTCCAAAGGAAAATGCCAATGAATTCTTTGGTTTTTATAGTATCTTTTATAAATTTGCAGCAATATTAGGACCATTCCTGGTTGGATTCACTGCACAAATTACTGGGAATACGAACAGTGGAGTGTTCAGCTTAATTCTTCTCTTTATCATCGGAGGCACGATCTTACTGCGCGTACCGGAAACAACGACCATCACAAAATCGAATTCGATTTCGCAATAAAAATTACTAGACCTCAATTTGAGGTCAATTTTTTTTCTAAAAAGTTGTTTTCTGAGATTCGCTAATTAAACTCAAAAATTCGCCGATTGAGCGGGTAAATTCGCCGATTACTCCCATTAATTCACTGATAGAACATAAAAATTCGCTGATAGGGTGTAATTTTACACCAATCTAAGTGTAAATAGATCTAAAACGAAGGGAAAATAGCCAATTTTTTATGAAAATGAAGCTTGTCACCATAATCTTTCAAAATTACTATATACTTATACAAACCGATTTTCTTGTAGATTCGTTTATTTATATAAAGGGATCCGGAAATGATTAGGGGGTCTGCCTTTTTTATGCAAAACTTGAGCGATGCCGATTTAATGCTTTTAATTAAAGCAAAGCACCGTCCTGCTTTGGAAGAATTATATGACCGTTACATTAAGCTGGTGTACTCCTTTGTTATCAAATCAACGAAGGATCAAGACAAAGCTAAAGTGATTGTTCAGGCCGTTTTTACCCGCGTATGGACAACAGAGACCGGTTATAACCCTGAAAAAGGACAATTCGTCAATTGGCTCCTTACCATCACTCGTAATATCACGATTGACCACCACCGCAAAGAAAAAAAGGATGCTTCACTCGTTTCAATCGACCAGGACCAATTAGAACAAATTCCAGGTTCTCACGCCAACAATCCAGCAGAGATTTTATCACGTAAGCATGTGCGAGAACAAATACAAAAAGCCTACCAATATCTATCAAAAAATCAAATCGAACTGATCCAATGGTTATATTGGGAAGGATACACCCTCAGTGAAATCGCTGAAATGAAAAAGGAACCAATTGGCACCATCAAAAGCCGGCTGCATCAAACACTCAAAGTCTTGCGGAAACACATTGTCATGGAGATGGGGGAATGAAAATATGAGGCAAAATAGCAGCTGTTCATTTTCCAATGAATTGGTCTCTTATTTGATTGGTGAAGTATCTGAAGTTGATAGGATGAAGATAGAAAGGCACCTTGTTCATTGTCAGTCTTGCACGAAAGACATCCAAGAAATGCAGGAGGCGTGGTCCATGCTCCCTTATGAATTTGAAGATGTCGAGGTACCCGCTGATTTAAAGGATGAAGTAATGAATGCCATTTTCTCAGCTGATGCATCTATCTATCCTACTATTGAAAAGGTTAGTCCAACCAGAAAGATCAAAAAGGTACAACATTCTCTTTATGGATTGGCCGCCGCTGCATTCCTCTTTAGCTTTGGGGGAGTCATTTGGAATAATATAAATCTTAGAGACCAAGTAACAGAATTAAAGGAACAAGTAAATATTCCACCCGAGGTCATCGAGGTTTACACGTTAAAAACAGCAAATCCTGGAGTTGATTCCGCCAATGGGCAGGCTTTGCTTTACAGACAAGGTGATAAAAAACAGCTCGTTTTCCAAGTTAATGGTCTTGATGATACCAAAGGGTCTGAGGCATATCAGGTGTGGCTCATCAATGATGGAAGCCGAAAAAGTGCAGGAACTTTCCATGTAGATGAAGAGGGTAATGGCTCCCTTACCTACCAGTTGAAAGAAGAAATTTCTTTTGATGCGATTGGGATCTCACTCGAACCGGACGCCAACGGAACCCAGCCACGAGGTAAAAAAGTGTTAGGAACATAAATGCTGAAAGCCCATGATTCTCATAACTGAGATTCATGGGCTTTTTTCATTAAGTATAAATTGCTTCTTACTTATTTTTTAATACTTTTAGTAGGTGATGTAATAAACCAGCCTACAGGTGCTCCTGGAACCGGATGGGTTAACGTTCTTCCGTCAATTACTGAAGCTGCATTGTTGTTTGCAATCGTTCCATCAATTTTGTAATTGTAATAGGTACTTCCCTGGTTTACATCCTTATCTTTAAAGCTGAACGTGAGAGGTTTCTTAAATAATCCAATAATTTCATTTGTCTCTGAATCTATTACTCTAAACGCAAAATTCATAATTACCGTTTCGCCTGCAGGAGCAACCTTTTGGAATGTTTGATTATCCCCTTCTAGTACTTGAAACGTGACGTCGTTTGTGAAGGCCCCTTCAGGTATTTGAATTTTAATTCCACTATGACTAATCTTAACTGCTTCCCCTGCTTCAATTTCCCTTTCTGCGACCACCTTAGAAAATCCCACCTGTGTAAAATCTGTAGCTGCGAATGCAACTGCACCAAACAAAAACATCGACATCATTACCAATCCAAGTAAGACCTTTAATTGTTTTTTCATTCACATGCAACTCCTTCATTCTTATTGGGCTTTCGTTAAAGTTAACGAGGATAAGTCCCAAACGGTTTGAAGGAAATTCAAATTTAATTAATTATTTTTTCCTCTGTATAAATTGGACGATTCCCCCACCAATAATGGAACCAATCGCAGCTGCGCCAAACATCATCACATTGATTCGCTCAGCTAAGTCAGCCATTCCCCCACCTGGAAAAATAAATGCCTTTACAGCCGTAAGCATGGTTGCTATGAAGAAGATAATTGCCGGAATCCAGATGATCCAGCTACCGTCTATTTTCATTAATATAAATGGTAAGACCAACCCAATAAGAAATATCACAAAGAAAAACATAAACCCCGCTCCTCCCTTATGGATAGTATATTCTTAGTTGAATTGGACGTTCTCTTAAAATATTATTTCCACAGAAAAAAGCCGAAAAGCAACTAATAAAAGTTGCTTTCCAGCTTTCAAATCAGGATTTACCTAAATCTGTATGCGAGACTTGGTACATCGATACTTGTAGGTGATGTTGCGGTTACATTTCCTGTTCTAGGAACGGTTGTGACTGCACCGGTACCTCGGTATCTCCACGCACCGAGTGTATCAACTGTAGCTTTGGCGATAATTTTGTTGCCGGAAGGATCTCCAAGATAAATAGTTACCGTTACACCTGGTCCTTTTACGTCAGAGGTACCATCAATTCTCCATTCCCCTGAACGATATTCAGCTCCTGTAATTGCAATCGCTTCTGACTTAGTATTGATTGTCACTTCTTTTGTTGCAAGTGTTCCATCAACGCCCTTAACTGTCAATTGAATCGTTACTGGTTTGTTTTCCTTTGGATAAGTAAACTTCAGCTTTATTGGGTCTGCCGTATTAAGTGTTGCTTTTGGACCAGCAGTCTGCTCCCAGATATATTCTACGGCATTTTTCGATCCACTGGCATCGAGTATTACCTCCTTGCCCTGTGGGACTTCGTTAGGTCCAACAATCATTGCTTCTGGAGCAACTACCTCATCCTCAACCGTTACTTTAACAGTGCTCTCATTGACATCACCATTAGGTCCTGTAAGTATTAGTTTAAACTTAAGGGTTCCCATTCCTTGCTCTGCTGTGAACGAAGGTGCTAACGTGTTAGCATCTTTTAAATCTACGTTAGTAATTCCACTTGAAGACGAAACAAATTCCCATTTAATTAGATTTGTATCAAAGTCCCCAACAGATTTACTACCATTAAGCGTAACAAGGTCCCCGGCTTTAACAGTCTGGTCCGATCCTGCATCCGCAACTGGAGGATTCGCAGGTGCACCGACAACTTCTACAGGTATTGTTACAGTCCCATTTTTTGCTGAATTTATCGTAATGTATGGTGGAATAAAAGATGGACTTTCTATAACCAACCTTCCATCAGTAAGAGCTTGATTACCTAACTCTGGAATCTTCAGTTCTGGTTTATTTACAATATCACTTGAGGATGCTGTAATAATTATTTGTTGCGGTTTTTGATCAGAACGATAAATGGCTTTTGGTTCTACGATCATATCAACAGGCGTAACAGTTTTCACACTGTCAGGATTATCTGTCGTATTTGTTATAGTTAAAACCGGCGGTGTGTCACTTGTAAATGAAACCCGAGCATAATATTTACCCTGTTTCCCTTTCATTGGTATCGGCTTATCCCCTGCCCCGGTCACTTGAAGTGTATAATCCTTATCTTCTTCCGTAAAAGCAAAAACATCAATAGTACCACCAGCTATAGTGTTTCCATCTGTATCTACATTTCGGCTATATGTCGCTCGTGCAACATCCACCCCGGAATTCTGAGCAATTTTCCCACTTAAACTGAATTCATCTGTTTCAATACTACAATCATTTCCACAATTAGCACCAAGACCCGGTCCTTGAATTTTAAAATAGTTTTGGCCATTTACACCACCAATTATCTTATGGTTTACGTCCGGGTCGCCAACATATCCTTCAGGTGCTGCAGGAGCTACTTTTGGGTCCCATCGCAAAAATGTTCCAATACGGCTCTTCATTGGCCCATCAAAGGGATCTTGAACACCAATGTCTTCTACGAATCTTATTTCTCCGCCTTCTGAAGGATCTCTTTCATCGGCCGCCACCGCTGTAAAAGTATCTATACCATATGGATGGGTAATAGTATATTTTCCTCCGGTTACCAGACCATCAATTCGGAACCGAACCCTTCCAAATACGATTTGATCTCCCTCTTGAACTATTTCATTTGCCCAAGCTGCTTCCAGAGCAAAAGTTGCTACCGCTCTTCCTCCGCCAGGAAGGTCGATTTCTGCACCTGCTAGCTGATAAAAAGCCTCTTCTGGAAAATTACCTTTCTCAATTGAAAAAGGTTCGGCAGGATTAGGAATTTCTTCAATCGGAAGCGCACACAGCGGGTTTTCGAAATCTAAACAAAGCTCACTTCGATTACCTTGTGAATCTCTATACCAAGCAGGAAATCCATATTCTCCGATAGGTCCTACTTGCTTTAATTTGGGAATATCTTTTATGGGCATCCCATATTCAGCACTTGTGAAAATAATTCCTCCGCTTAGCATAAGTAGGACTGTTAGTGTAACGAGAAATAAACGCTTAATCGCAGATTTTCTCCTCCTAGCCAGATTCCGTTTTGCATGTGTAATTTTTCGTGATTCCATTTAATGCAGCCCACCTTTTCCATAAAAATTAGTAAAAATGATGAATACTAAGGAATCCCACTAAAATGCTTTATCCCGTTCTTCAACTGGTTTGATAAAGCCTGAGAGTTCCCTTCCAAGTTTATCTAATTCTATTTTGGAGATCTGAAAGCTGCCTTCTATTCTTTGAACTTCTTCCGTCTTTATCTCAACGTTCTCCTGAAACCCTTTTAATACTTTACTTCCTGATGGCCCCGCTTGAACTATTTCTTCCTTTTGCCCTGTTGTGTTTTTTCCTCCACTAACATCCACAATAATTTCCTTACTATTAAGAGATTCATTGCCAAATTTATCGACGGAACGAACCGAATAAACGTAGGTGGAAAAAGGAAGAACTTCCTCTTCAGTAAATGAACCACTCCTATTCATCTCTTTATTTACTTTCTTGAAGGTATTTTCCGGAATTAACTTTCGGTAAATATTGAATCCGACAAGATTTTTACTTTCCAATACATCCCAAATAATGGAGTTAGCTTTGGTTCCCTTCCTAACATTGATTGGTGCCTTCGGAAGACGATCCGGTAATGAAAGGAGTTGATTCTTCGGCTGGTCATGGACTCGGAGGATGCCCCATAACCCCCCTTCTAGGTATCTTCTTAGCTTCATTTCTCGGTATAGATAATCTCCTGCTGGATTGAAAAAACCTTCCTTTTGAATCGGAATAATATCAAGGGAATCCCCTGGTGTTAGCGACCCTTGGCTTCCGACCACTTTTGAATTCGGATCGGTCCATTGATAGCGCCACTTATTACTGTGGAGGGTGAAGACACTTCCCCTTGAACGGTCTGCAGTTTGCATGACTCGTAGTCTAATAGGATCCCCCATATACGCTTCTGGTATTGGCGTGGATGGATCACCATGGACCACTGAACTAAAAATTAATGATTTATCTGAATTTTCAGCAAGTCGATATTTAAACGGTTCCGAACTATAGTTAATTCCTTTTTCACCATGGTCCTCTAAATCTAACAGCTCACCAGTAATTGGATCCACTTGCCCCGGGGTTGGCGGGCTGCCATCTTTTCCAATCGTATAAAGTCCATCTGAGAACATTAACGCCTGCTCTCTAAAATCCGGTTTCCCTGGTACGATAATATCCGCAAGGGCTCCTGACATAATTGATTCACCTGTTTTAGGGTTTCGGTAGAAAGCGTCCTTCGGCTCAATGATTAGTGCACCGTATCCTCCATGCAAGCGATGACTGCGGATATCTCCATAATCATACAGAATCGTGCCACCATGTTCTTTATCTGCATACCATTCATATATGATTGTTTCACCAGGACCAATGGTTTGGTCGTAATTAAAGCCAATGGTCGCTCCATCAGACCCTTGAACATCATATTGGACCATTTGCGGATGCAAGCTTACACGGTTAGAGTTTTTCCAGTCTACTTGCTTAGCCATTAACAAGTCAGGATCATTCTTATTTTCTGGCGGGTTAAATGGTAAGTTATTTCTTAACCGAATCTGGATACATTCACCTTCATTAGCACGGATCACCAAAGGTTCAGTTGGTTTTGTACCTTTTTTGATGGCGGTAACATCCTTGGTTAAGGCGAACATTAGTCCATACGGATCATGATCACCTGCCTTATTGTAGACAATATCCTTCATAAATGCTGTCACGTCGAATGATTTGATTTTTGCAGTATCTGGACAGATATTGCCCTTCGCAATGGCTTTAGGCGGCTTTGTACCTTCTTTTTTCATTTTCTTCAATCGATTCGTGTCAATCTTTTGCTTTACTTCAACTCTATCAGGCAGCTTTTTAAGGTTGGTATTTTGTTCACCCCAGACCCTGACAAATCCCCACAAACCACTCCACAAATCTTCAATCGTCTGCGAAGACCAAAGATAATCCCGTTGCCTAATCCCAACTGGATTTGGCTGAATATCCATCGTGAACTGTTCGGACATTCCAATTGTTTGTGTAGAAGTTAATTCAGAGTCTTGCTGTCCTGATTCTTTTTTCCAATTTAAGCCGTGTAAATTAAAGTTATGCTGTGTTTCATGGGCGCCCTGTATTAAGCGGATTTTAATCGGGTCGTTTGGATAACTTTCAATTATCGGCGTTTGTGGATCTCCGTGGACCCATGAACTAAAGACGTAAGCAGGGTCGGCGCTATTTCTTCTAAAAAATGGAGCATTCGAGTAATTGACTGCTGCATATCCATGTGCTTTATGTGTATTAGCTGGATCCGATTCAAGTGGCAGCAGATTCCCGTTTTTATCCCACATTCTTGCGAAATCATGGTAAACGAGTACTTGCTCACGGAAGTCCGCTTTTCCAGGAATGACAATCATTGCTTCTGTGCCCGATTTCATTTCCAATCCTGTTTTTGGATGGATCCATTTCGAGCCTTTTGGTTCAACAATCAGCGCACCAAAGGTACCATGAAAACCTTTTTCTCCTGCTGACATATGGTCATGGAAAAAGATGTTCCCCTCTTCATCTGCATACCAGCGATAGCGAATTTTTTCACCAGGCTCCGTGCTTTGATTATAATTCCACCCAACCGCTGTACCATCAGAACCCAAAGGATCAAAGCCCACATAATGAATGTGCATCGACAGCGCATTTGGTTCAGTGGCATTAATCAAATGGTTTTCCAATGTAACTTCTACACAATCACCTTCATTGGCCCGAATCACCAAAGGACGAGGTCTTAAAGTACCATTTAAAATTTTTGCTTCATCCTCTGCCAGCACAAACATTCGTCCTTCTTTGTCATGATCACCCTCGTTATTGTAAACAATATCGGTTTGGATTCCGACAACATTATATTTACGAACTGGTGCCGTTTTTGGACAGCGGTCAAAATTTGGTGCTCCCGGTACCAGTGCTCCCAAAGCCTCCTTTTCTTTTTCGGTTGCAGGACGAAGCTCAGGATCTGGTGGTTTCGGAGCACGTTTCCCCTGCTCCCCAGGAATGTAATTCGGAAACCCTGGGTTTTCAACTGACGGTTGGGATGGTGTTTCTCGGTCCTTTAATGGCAGTAATTCAGGTTGTAACTTATCGAAAACTCTCAGAAGTCCCCACATTCCTTGTAAATAATGTGGAAACAGATGGCAATGCCATAAGTAATCGCCAGGTGCTCCTTTACCATTTTGAATATACCCCGCATCGTTTGTCAGTTCGGCAGTTTGTGAACTTCCGATATTAAGAGTTTCAGAATCAACAGTATTCGTTTTCTTTGAATCGCTTTTCCAGCGGTGCCCATGAAGATGAAAGACATGGTTTTCTTCCTGGTTTGCCCCGATTACTCGAAACTTCACTGGATCTCCCACATATGCTGGAGTTATGGGGGTAGCCGGATCGCCATATACCCATGAGGAATAAAACATAGTCGGGTCTTTTCCATCTTCTGTCAGAGAATTTTCCATCCGTTCATCGAGTGGTTCTGCCCGATAATTAACTGCATATAACTCCTTCTCCAATGCCTCATTAGGGTCCTCAACAGCTTCATGAGGATCTTCTTGCTCTTCCCCTTCGTTTTCATTTTTAGGAGGCACTTCTGAAGACTGATTTCCAGCCACAGCATTTACTCCATCGTGAAAGAAAAGAGCAAACTCACGAAAATCTGGTTGATCAGGTAACTCGATATTGGCATATAAACCACTCGCTAGTTCTTCCCCTGTTTGTGGATCAGTCCACTTCGCTCCAATCGGTTCCACGATTAGTGCACCGAACAATCCATCTCCCATTGTTCCCTTCCCACCAGTTGGGTCAGTATAGAAGGTCAAATCCGCACCATTGTAAAAGAAGAAAGTCCCTTCCTCTTCCGTATTCCAACGGTAGATTATTTCAGTATTGGGAGCAGCAGTAGAATTACGATTAAATCCCACTTCCGTTCCGTCCGATGTTTGAACATCATAACCAACCCCATCAATATGGATCGAAGTTTTTTCTGTTAACTGATTAGAGAAGGTAACCTCGACGCAGTCCCCTTTGTTGGCACGAATAGTAAGTGGTTGGACTTCTTTAACTGGTTTCCCGGGATTCTCTTTAACAGCTTTTTTAATTTTCGAAACGTCTTCTTTTAGAGCATAAATCTTAGAATCTGGCTGATGATCACCAAATTTGTTGTATACCATGTCCACATTAATTGCAGTGATCGTAAATTTACGGACGGGGGCATTTTTACTGCACTGATTGTTTAAATCAATTGTTTCACTTGCTAGATTTATATTACTCTTATCTAGAGCTGTCCTCGGTGCTGTTCCTTTAGGTTTGCTGTGTCCATGGATACTATTGTTGGTGGGTGTTTGTTTATTAGAAGTATGAATAGGAATCGGAATTTGAATTTGAGCATCTGATACGATTCCCTTGGATGCCAACTTATTAACTACAGCAGCTGCACGTTTTTCATTTACCACACTATGTGGCGGTTTTGATGATTTTACAACCGAAAAAACAGATATGGATGTAACTGCCAATAAGAATAGGAAACTACTAAATAGAAATAAAGGAGATTTCTTTCTCAAATTATTCTCCTTTCGCCTGATAATTTAGATCGCTCTTATGCAGGGTTTCTATAACCCCCTGATACGGAAACGGTTCATTATTATCGGAATCCAATTTTACAGAAAACATCAATCCTAAATAAATAGTGATGATAAAACATGTACCAAAAACTATAGCAAAGGCATGATTCGTCATTTTATAACTTATTAGAATTAAGAATAAAAATAGGACTGAGATAAATATAAGCAGTGCTGAAGAACTGGTTGGTGCAAGTTCTACTTGACCAGAAATAAACGTATTTTTTGCCACTAGCCACTCTAGCCATGATGGATTCATGGCTGCAATTGTCTGTGTGACATCGACTTCATGAGGGGGAGGCAACGTCCCCAATATTCCAGTGAAAAAGAAGACGAGCATTAAAATTAAACTCTCGGCTTTTATCCATGGAAGTGGGTCAAAACCTGGATTCTTTGCTGTTTTACGGGAAAGAACACCATTAAGGAAAGCAAATGCCAGAACAGGAATGATGCTTATATGCTTAATAAGTAACATTCTCCCGTAAGGGACAAGCCAGCTGTTTAAATATTGTTGTTGATCAATGACAACGAACATCAGCATAAATCCACTCAAACTAATTATTAAAAAGCACCCTATCGCAAGCGGTGTAAACCACCTCAAAAAGCTGGACCAATTATCACTGTTAGTCGAAAACCAACCGATATGTAGTAACACCCCTACCCAAACCGTGACGAATAGAAAATGGATAGAATGAGATAGAACACCTGGCCAGAAATTAATGGAGGCTCCATGACTGGCATTTCCAATTGCAAAAATCATCAACAGGAGCCATTGTGCTTGAAAAAACCTAGATCCATCTACATATATGGTGATCCAGAGGAGGATCGCTAAACTGCAAATAAAAATCCATGCCCTGCCAATTTCAGAATCACTCAAGACAGAAAATGCAGCAGACCGAAAACCAACGCTTCCATTAAAATAAAGAATCAATTCTAAAAGTGGTGCAAAGGTAAAGAGGATGATCCCAAGCGGACAAAGTAGTAACAATGGCTTACTGATATATATCTTAGGTTTTTTTGATTCAGGAATAAATTGTAGAACCACATACCCGACCAAAATGGAAATAAGCATATAATGACCAAATTCAGTAATTGGAATTAGATAACTCATTGACACATCACTTCTTTCTTATTAGGAGGAGAAATCCACTGGCCAAAATTACTAGTAATCCAATAAAAATAGACATGATGACATTGTTTGAAGATTGTTTCTCGGAATCTGCCTTGGTGATTTTTTCTGCCGATTCCTTGTTTGTTGGCTGTTCAGTGGTGTTCGTTGTAGTTTGTTTCTCAGCACCGGAAGTGACTTGAGTTTGATTTGTAATCGGTTGATTTTGCGTCTCTTCACTACTTGTTCCTTGATTTTGATTAGATGTCGATGTATTCGTCTCCTGACCCACCTGGTCCTTTTTCACTTGAAATTGTATTTCCCCAGTTACCGGATGACCATCATGACCAGCTATTTTCCACTGAAGCCTGTATGTTCCATTTTTTAATGGCTCCTCTAAGGACCCAACCATCTTTGCATCTTGTATTTGAATCTTGTTAAACGGAACCTCTATACTATTCACAAGTAAGCCCATCGTACTTAATTTTTCAATCGTTCCTGCAAAGGTAAGCGAAATCTCTTGGATATCATTTGTAATAACTTGTCCGTCTTGTGGATTAGATGCCGAAAGTTGTGTATGAGCCTTTGTGACCGTTGGCATAAATAAAAATGCAGCTATGAATATTACTATGAGTCTATTCAAAGACCTTCCACCCTCCAATACACTCTTTAATGAATGATGTGCCTCTACTTCAAAATTAGAAACGTTGCCAAATGAATTTAGTCACTTGGCAACGACTTTAGTACTATTGTCTTAAAAAAATGTCAATTATAATAGCTTTAGAGAGGAGGAAGTTTATCCTTGGTTCTTTTTTCCTGCTCAAAATCAAAATCGGATAATGTCTCTCTGGTAGATTTTTTAAATTCTTTCAGGGTTGTACCCACAGCACGCCCTAACTCAGGAAGTTTACTAGGTCCGAACACGATTAAAGCTAGGACTACTATCAGGATCAAGCCTGGAACTCCAATATTACTAAACATATAACTTCCCTCCTGTTTCCATCATGTAACCTAAAGAATCTATTAATTTTCCTATTTCACCACAAACGGGATTCTGCCATTAAATAGAAATGCATCGCTGAGGTGATGTCTGTACTCCACCTGTGCATAGGAATTTATTGGTTTCGTCGTTCTAATCAATACATCACAGCGCTGGGCTGTACTCATCTCAATCGGGGTCCCGGCCTTAATGGTATATGGATAGTTATACTTACCAAACGGCGGTACTCCAAGGGAACGGCCATCATAGGCAATACAAACAACATCTACAGGAAAAACAACTCTGATTTTGACATACGCTCCACAAAGCATTCGGACAAGGATGGTCTGATTCACCTTGGCATTCACAGAAACCTGCATTCCCTTTACGCCGCTGTTTAATTCAGCTGGGATTGTCACACTTGGACGAATCGATGCTGTTCCTCCAACCCGCCCCGGGAAGTATTCACCTGTTACAACAAAGTAGTCAGGATTGTAATCCTGAAAGGCAAAGAAATCATAACTGCCTTTGTCATTACTATGAAAATCATCGTTGACTCCAGGAATATCTCCGTGTTCAGGAAAGGTTTGGTGTGCATTTTCCGCTTGTATCCGCCAGACAGAATCAATATCGTCGATGACCCAGAGTGCCTCCACATCATATGGAACTGTCATTGCATGTGGGTCGCCACTCTCAAGGGTACCGCCCACAAATCCTGGAAACTCTGGATAATTCACAAGGTTTGCTGCAGTACGTCTTGGATACCCTCCTACATTTTTGCCATCCTTCGGATCATATGCATCTGGTGGTTCGATAATTAAGAATCCATATAGACCGAATTCAAAATGCTGGATCGTATTCCTATGACAATGGTAAAAATAACTGCCAATATGGTTTGGCTGCCACTGATACGTATAGTTTCCTATTTCCATGGAGGTATGGCCGACCCCATCATTCATGGCAGTAGGCTCAATGCCGTGCCAATGGATGGTGTGGGGAGGCTGTCCATGTCCTTGTACTTCACCATGAAAGATGACCCCACGAGGAACACGAATGGTTGGACCTGGAAACGTACCGTTTGCCGACATGGGTACATCAGGATTTCCCAGGATAAAGAATTCCATTTTCTTGCCATCCCACGCCTTCAGTTCTGTTCCATGCATTAAGTCGACTCTTTGCGTATTTGGAGTAAGCATTGTCGCTCCTGGCACATTTTTAGCTACAAATGCTGGAACCGGATTTGTCGGTTCAAGTAGATCCGGGGTAGGTGGACTGGCTTTGGGTGGATCAAACGACTTCACCCAGTCGGCTTCATGGCCTGTTACTGACCTGCGTGGAATATGGTACCCAGGTTTTGAAAATGACATATGATTTCTCCTTTTTAAGCAAATTAATATTTGATTTTTTAATGGTCTGTATGGGAACCGTCTGGTCCGGCTGCCAGTCCGGTTTTTTCAGGGCCATGATAAGCAGTAGCTTCTGGAAATGTTGTTACACCTCCATTTGTGTTACGATCCCCTATAAAATGGATCCCGCTCATCATGCCGAGTCCGTAGTTACCGCCCTGGGAGGATTGGCTTGGCTCAGAGTGGTCATGCATTGGGTAACAGATTGGAGACATTCTAACAGAGATATCAATATCCCCTGCTTTTGTTCCTCTTTCAGGCAAATAAGTTCCTAACTCCTCAAGAGGCGGCCAAACCGGATGTGGCCGCGACCCAGGAATTGAAGGATTCGCGATTGACATTAACGGCTCATCCGGAAGCCCGATTCCACGCTTATTCGGAACGTCAGGTGGTCTGATATAAGGAACAGCCCATTCGACGATTTCGAGTGGGTGAGATGTATAAGTGTCAATCCAATAAGGGTTTTTTTGGACCTCGCCGTTAATCCCGATGACGTAGACATGGTTTGCGTGAATATGCAAAGAATGCATCGACAAACCGGCGTTCAAAATTCGGATAATGCACGGTTCTCCTACCCGATGATTTGGAGTAATATAAGGGTTATGAGCAGAAAACCATCCTGACTGTCCACTTATTGTATAGAATTCAGGTTTCCTGTTCTTTCCATCTGATCGAAATTTATCAGTCTCAAAGGCCTTCACAAATTGTGATGCTGGATAATCGGTTCCAGGCGGATAGTTTCCTACTTCCGCAAACAGTCTTGAACTTGCCTCGTGAAGAATCCAAATATACTGCCGAAAGGCCTGAGTATTGGTTGATGGGTCGCCTTGCTCCCAGGCCAAACCCGGGAAGTGTGCAGTAGAGCCAAAGTCATCAAAGATCTGTTGCACAGCTTGTGTTGGATTGGAATAAGGGGTAACTCGATGCCCTGCTTTTGCCTCATTGGGCATGACAACTAGTGCACCATGGAGTCCCATCATTCGGTTCACAGGGGCATTAAGGTTGTCATAATATAAATAAGTTCCAGCTTCAGTAAGAACAAATTGTTTTGTGATTGTGTCTCCAGGCCTGATCGGACCAGTATCGACTAGTCCCGGTATGTAAAATGCATGAGGTTCATCCAGACCATTTGTTACTGTAACCTTCACTGTATTTCCCACAGTGGTAAAAATATGGGGGCCAGGTACCTCTGCCGGGAAATTTTTCTCCTTGTAAAACCAGAAGTAGCACTGAGCCTTGTTAATTGAATTATGCGTTGCCATGTCCTTTATCCCATCGGTAATCGTAAAGTTAAGTTCTTGAACTTGTTCTATCGCAAATAGCTTATTGCCTGAAATCCATGAAGGCATCATGCTTCCAACAAATAAAGTAGCAATACCGCCCCCTGCATACTTAACAAAATCTCTTCGGTTCATATTTTCCTCCTTCATATTAATCCTAGCTAATAGTACTAAATAACTATTCCTTATTAGTTGGGAAAATTCCTAAAATAGTTTTCATTTCTTCAAGATATTTTGCATTTAAGTAAAAAGGATAGCGGCCGTTTTTCACGTAGTAATAGGTAAAAAGAACGTAAATCGTAGAATTATAGTAAAAAGTGACGATAGTGGAATTTGCGTTAAATCTATTGTCCTCCTTCTATCTTCCTTAGCCATTTCTTGCATTTGGGAAAATACTTTGAATTTTAGATAATAATAATGCATTTGTCAGAATATTTCAAAATAAATCATTCGACGATAATAGACCAAATTTCCTACGAAAATAAAAAAAGAACGTACCAAAGGCACGTTCTTCGTCGAAAATATTATTTTTTCATTAATTTTTGGATCGTTACCAAAACCTCATCCAGGACTTCCATATCACCTTCCTGTATTCTTTCAACCACACAGCTCTTCAGATGACCTTCAAGCAGGATTTTGGCAACACTATTTAAGGCGGATTGAGTGGCCGATATCTGATTTATGACATCATCACAATATGTATCTTTTTCAATTAGGCCTTTAATGCCGCGAATTTGACCCTCAATACGGTTTAATCTTGTAACAAGATTATTTTTCACTTTATCGGAATGATGACTCTTACGATCACTGGCATCAAGTGAGCAGCAGGTATCATCAATTAGCTCCTCTTCCTTCCCGATTCCATTCGACATTGCTCCGCCTCCTTTTTTGAAAATATTATATCACACTCTGCAGGTAATAGTTGCAGATCTTCTGCAACATGGCAGTCGTCCGGAGATCTTCGTATTCACATCCCTATTACAGACTAAAGTTGCAATTTCGCAGATTGCAGGTAAAAAACACACCTTCTACATCTTTTCCACATATGTATAAAAGAAAAGTTAAAAATTAAATTTTTTTAACTTTTCTGATTATTTATTCTAGCTTTATTTCCTTATCTTCATATATAATATTTTCATAACTATTTTGAAGGGTGTTGGTAAATTTGGCAAACAAAGCTGATGTGAAAAAAATCTCTGTTAATTCAACAATTTCATTAAAAGGAATTGTCAAAGCCATTTTCAACGATACCGTTCATGTTCAGATTGGCGGTAAAATTATCACGCTCCCTGCATCAGAACTGCTGATTGAAAAGCCAGTCCAATAGTTTTTTTATCTTGCATATCAAAGCAATAGGAAAATAGTATTTTCCTAAAGAAAAGCCCTTCACTTCTTCGGTGAAGGGTTGTTAAAATGACAAAAATTATTGCCAATCGTTTATCAGCGTTTCTTGAATGCTGCGAATAACATCTCCCCTGCTAATAACACCCACCACATGATTGGAATCATCTACAACAGGTAATTTTTTAAAGTGATGCTTGGACAATAGGGAGACGACCTTTTTCATGTCATCTTCAGGGTGGATGGTTACGATTCCGTGGGTCTTTGCGATCCGAATGATCTCACGTTCAGCTAGTTCACTAAGACGAATTTCTATTTTTTCTTCAGCTACATACGTAATTAAGGAGAAATAATCATGAAAACGTCGATCAACCGGACTGATTGCCCGCAAAATATCTCCATCTGTCACAAATCCGTGCAAGACGCCCTCTTCGTCAATAATGGGTACACCGCCAATTTTATTCTCAACAAGTAAGGTCGTTACCTCTTTAATGGAAGAACTAGGACTAGCTGAAATAACATCCTTAACCATAAAATCCTTGACCTTTACATTGATCATATCGACACCACTTTCAACTTTTGAATTTTGGATTATCTTTTACATCTGAAACCCGCAATTTCTCTAATACGTCTGGGGGAAATACCATCCGGCAAATAACTTTTGAAATTTCTAGATAATCTGTTCTTTTCCCACTCAAGTTATCGTTTCCGTGACTATTCTCCACTAAAACTAATATTGCCCAAGCGACAGCTTCTAAATCCAAATCGTTCCATGTTAATCCATTTTCCTCCGCTTGCTTTAAACCAAACAGAATTCTTGAATAAATTTTCCTTCGTGCATCACCCAAAAATTCAGCCAGACCTGGGTCTTTCAATAGCAATTCAGGCAGGACACGCTGCAGACCAAATTCACTAAGTCGTTTGTTATGTGCTTCTAATAATGATGCTAACAATGATTCCGGATTCCCTGACATCCAACTTGGTTCAGGTGGGAGAAGCTTGTCTATTTTATCTTCTAATAACGACATTAAAAGCTGGCGTTTATCGGAGAAATACCGATAAAAGGTTCCAGTCGCCACCCCGGCATGGGCTGCAATTTCCTTAGCGGTAGTTTGCTCGTACCCATTTGAAATAAATAGTTCTAATCCACTTTCAAGTAGTGCATTCCTTTTTTGCTGTGCCCTCTCCTGTTTTGGGAGAGAAGGGAATTCACCAATCAATAGGTCATCTCGGTCTGGCATTTTATCACCTCAGTTATATCATACCACTTTTTTTAAAATTTGAACCATAGTTCACGTTTTCATTGACAGTCCATTCTATCCATGCGATACTTGAACTGCGGTTCATGTTAAACTGCTATTATTGTATAAACACCCCTTTACAAAATAGTTGGATCATAACATGACCGATTTTTAATAAATAATCCCTTGTTTTAGCAGGAATTCATTATATTATTCCGAATAATTAATGTATCTTTAATAGATTTATTGTTCTTAGTTTCTAACATTTTGAAAGGCGTTGATATTGTGGCAAACCAATCTGAATCAAAAAAAATCTCTGTTAATTCAACCATCTCCTTAAAGGGAATTGTGAAAGCCATTTTCAACGATACGATTCATGTGCAAATTGGCGGCAAAATTATACCTATTTCAACATCTGATTTTATGATTGAAAACTCTCCGAAGTAATTAGTTATAAATGGCATTTCAAAAAAGCTCATCAAGTTTGATGGGCTTTTTTTGTTAATTTAGTAGCATCCTTCAATTTTCTTCATACCATACAAAAGATATGTCTTAGCTGCAAAGATTTCTGGTCTTGTCATGATCGTTGCACATGATGATTGAATAGGTAGTGAAAATCTTTGAATAATACATGTGACTTAGAAAAACGTTTGCAAACAATTATATCTATCCAACGGAATATTGATATTATTACTGCATTTTTATTATTAACAGGTCAAGTGACAGTTGTTAGACTTATAGTTGAACCAAAAGGATTTGCCCTTTCGGTTGGTGGGCCGCTAACCGGAATAGGACGTTTAGAAGGAATATCAGGAAATAAAACATTGAGCTTAATATTGGACATTGGAGATATCCTTTTAGCCATCCTATTAATTAGTGATCAGACAAATGTTTCGGGGATCTTTTTAGGTCCAGGGAGATTTAGCTTCAATATTACTGGTCCTATTTTTGGAGTTCCTAAACACGTACCTGCACTGCCTGATTTGGAAAAAGTATTTACACAGTTCCGCTGGATTGTCTCTGAACATTTTGATATCGAACCTGAAATTCTAATCTAAATTAAGAAGGAAGTGGTCATTTTTGTCTCTAACAGACCTCCCAACGTTCGAGCCATCAAAAGGTGAAATTTTTCTTTTTTTATTGTCTATCGCCATCTTCATCTTTTTCTTTACACAAACGAAAGAAAGCGATGTCTCTTCATTGAGATAATCGCTTTTTTCTGTTATTTCGTCAATTGAACTGCTTTTTGATAACAGTCACAAGTGACAATATGGTCATTCACCATCCCTGTAGCTTGCATGAACGCATAACAGATGGTCGAGCCTACAAATTTAAAGCCTCTCTTCTTTAAATCCTTACTTAATTGATCACTTATTTCCGTGACTGCAGGAACATCTTTCATTTCTTTAAAGTGGTTTTGAATCGGCTTACCGCCAACAAAGGACCATATGTACTTACTAAATGAGCCAAATTCGTCGACGACCTTCAAAAATGCATGTGCGTTAGTAATGACAGCGTTGATTTTGAGCTTATTGCGGACAATTCCCTCATTATGTATTAATTCCTCGATTTTCTTTTCGTCATAGCGGATAATTTTTTCAGCATCAAAGTTATCAAAGGCTTTTCGATAGTTCTCCCGCTTCTTCAAGATTGTATACCAGCTAAGGCCAGCCTGGGCCCCTTCAAGATTTAAGTATTCAAATAATAGGCGATCATCGTAGACTGGAACTCCCCACTCATGATCATGATATTCGATATATAATGGATCCTGATTAACCCATCCGCAGCGATTCATGTTTGAAATTCCCCCTTTACTTCCTTTCTCCTAACATAATACCTGAATATCCCTTAAGTATTGCACATTTTTTCAAAAATAAGAACCTCCCTTATCTAAAGGAAGTTTGCATGTCAGCTAACTTATTAAGTTATTTTCCGAAAAGCCCTTCTTTCCGCATACTCTGAGCATGGGATACATACTTTTACTATTTCCCCCTTATCATTAATATATTTCCTTAATGGACTTACTCTCCGCTTACATATATGACATTTACTTTTAAAAATATCAAAAATGGACATAACTAATCACCTTCAGCATTTTGGTTTTTACTACATTTTATTTAAAAAACTTGTAACTGGATTCAATTGTAATAAGTTTTTTTCCTATTTTTATAGTAAGATGAGAAGATATTGTGAAGAAAGGACTCAGGTATGAATGAAATATAAAATGATTGTTTTAGATCTCGATGATACGTTACTACAGGACGACCATACAATTTCCCCACGTACAAAGAAGGCGTTAATGGATGCCCAGGAAGTTGGAGTTAAGGTCGTATTAGCATCAGGGAGACCAACCTATGCAATGTATGATATTGCAGAAGAATTGCGTTTAAAGGAGTATGGTAGTTTTATTCTTTCTTTTAATGGTGCAAAAATAACAAACTGCCAAACAGGTGAAGAGCTTTTTAGCAGCACGTTATCCCCAAAAACAGTTCATCATCTCTACGAATTAAGTCGTCGCGAGAATGTTTGGATGCATACTTATGTTGGGGATTCCATTGTAACCGAAGCAGCGAATCAATTTACCGATATTGAAGGTGAAATTACTGGATTAGAAATCTTCGAGGTTGACAACTTAGTAGATTCTGTTAAGGACCCTGTTGTGAAGGTGTTAATGCTTGAAGAAGAATCGAAACTTGCCGAAGTAGAACAAAAGCTTCAAAAGGAGTTAGCAGGACAATTAAGTGTAATGCGCTCCAAGCCTTTCTTTTTGGAGTTTACCGAAGCTGGTGTAACCAAGGGTACAAGCCTTAATCATTTAATTGGACAACTCGGTATTGAACGGGAAGAAGTTATTGCCATGGGAGACAGTTACAATGATTTAGCAATGATTGAGTTTGCAGGACTTGGTGTAGCAATGGGCAATGCACCAGAAGATATTAAGGTGCAAGCTGATTATGTGACTGACACGAATATGAACGATGGTGTGGCAAAGGTCGTTGAGAAGTTTGTGTTGAAAACCGTACAGTTAGTGTAATTAGAATTTTTACTTAAAACGCGTGGATTGGGTCTTCATCGCCTGTATGATGACCAATTCCTCTGTTTTTTCAAAGGGAAGTGGTCTTCATCACCTGTATGATAACCAATTCTTCTATTTTTCCAAAGAGATTTGGTCTTCATGACCTGTACGAAAGAATATATCCTAGCCCAATCATGTCTCCTCTTATGAATATCAAGCATAAAATATTACAATCAAAAATATAAAAGGCGGAGAGAGGTATGGGATTATTCATAAATAACAATCATCATCCGGAAGTCTACAAGAATAAACAACAGCTACAAACAACAAATCAGATTATTTCAAGACAGGATTTTCTGTCCGAACTCGTACAAGAACAGCAAAAAGCGAATGCAGCACTCAATTTAGCGTTATCTGAAATAGGTGTGCAAACACAGCTACAAGAAGAAACCCATTTAACACAATGGAATAATGTAGGCCGACAACTGAATGATTTACGTAAACGGCTGGAGCATTCCGAGGCTGCTAATCATCTACTTGTCCTTCAAATGAATGAACAGTTGGAATTACAAAAAGTGGTTGCCGAAAAAATGTCTAAACAAGAAGAATTTCAAGGAGGAGTTTTACAACGTTTGGACAATCAAGAAGCACTGATGGACAAAATATCCCGTCAAATCAATCATATCCGTTCGATTCTGTTTGAACGGACAAATTATTTAGCCGCGAAAATAGACGATGGCTATAAAATTACCTCTTCCTATGTGTACAAATTGATGACAGGAACAGACCAGCCATTGACATTTTTGTTGATGAATCATAAGAAAGAAGAAGAAAATCAAACACAAACAGACTAAATCCACTTAACTTTCCAATTAACCTTTTTCAAATATAAAACACCTCCAGTAATCGAAGTAGATCGACGTTGGAGGTGTTTTTATCGGTTTTAATTAAGCCACACGCTCATTCGTATTATTAGCCGTTGCAGATTTTGTTACGAAACTAACAGCGAATGTCACCACTAAATTGATAATTAATGCAATAACACCCACATTTAGATCCTTAACAAATTGTGGCAGTTCTGGGAATAGTGTCCCGACAGTAGAAGCACTGATTGTAATGTAGGCAACCGTAAATACCCCAACAGCGATACCTGCGAAAGCACCTGCTTTTGTAACTACGTTCTTTTTAGCTAAACTGAAAACCAATGCTGGGAACAATTGTGTTACAAGGCTGTAACCCATTAATAACAAGGTTACAAGAGTGTCCCCGCCTTTAAATGTAAAGTAAAGCGCAATAATTGCTACAACTGGAACTAAGTTCTTTGCTAATTTAGAAACTTGCTGATCAGACGCTTTTGGTACAAACACTTTATAGACATTTTTCGCTAATAATGTAGCCGCTGACATCATAATCATTGAGCCCGGAACAATCGCGGTTAATAAACCAGCTGCTCCAATTAGTCCGACTACCCATGGATCAAACGTCTGCATTGATAGTTTTAATAACGCAAGGTCACCGTCCGCTCCTTCTAATCCTTTCACCTGAAGGATTGCGGCAAATCCTACAAAGAATACAAACAATAACACTAACTGATATAGTGGCATAATAATCGCATTCTTACGGAATACCTTTGAACTTTGTGCAGAATAAATGGAACCAAAAGTATGCGGCCACATATAGAAGCCAAGAGCCGTTAATAATACAGTTGAAATGAACCAAGATACACTTAAACCAGTTTCAGGAAGGGCAAGGAATCCTGGTTTTGCAGCTTCAATTGCTTCAAACATTGGTTGGAAACCGCCATAGTAATGAATTGGCAGATAAATACCTAAGAATAAAACAATTCCTAAAATCATGATATCCTTAATAACAGCTGTCCATGCAGAACCATGAATTCCTGAGATCATTACATAAACCGTTACAGCAATAACGCCAATCCAAATTGCCGCAGTGGATGAAATAGAACCACCAGAAGCTTCAGCAACGATGATACCTAAACCTTTTAATTGAAGAACAAGGTATGGAATTAGTGCAACAACACCAACTAGCGAAACAAAAACACCAAGTAATGGACTCTTATACTTACTAACAAAAAAGTCGGATTGAGACATTAATTTGTTATCTTTTGCATATTTCCAAATTGCAGGAAGCAACCAATAGGACATGATATAAGCTAAACAGCCGTATCCTAAAATATAATAGGTTGGACCTCCTTTTCCATATGCCCAGCCACTTCCGCCTAAGAAAGTAAACGTAGTGTAAATTTCCCCTGCCATTAATAAGAAAACAAAGATTGTGCCAAAGCCGCGGCCCCCAACAGACCATTGTTCAAGGCTCATGTCCTTCCCTTTTTGGGCCTGAACACCAAGGAAGATAGATAATGCTAAAAATCCGAAAATGATAATTAATGCAGTATTCATTAGATTTCCTCCTCCTGATTTGCTGGGTCCAATTTAAACACAAGCGCCATAATTCCTGAAGTAATCACTACCCAGAGAACAATGTAAAAGAGAACAAAAGGCATTCCGAACACGTAGGGAGTTACTTTATTGACGAAAGGAACTCCGCCTAGTAATCCAATAAACGGTATGATTGCAAGAAGTTGATGTAATTTCATAGATAAACCCCCAATATTATTTTATAATGATGCCTTCTTTCTATTAATATAAATGAACCTTCGTAAAGTATTTATCTATATTGTTTTACGAAGGCTCATTGCCGTAATTTATCCTAAAAATTTAAATGTCGCATGAAGGAAGGTTTTTACTCCAATTTCAAGTGCATCTTCATCGATTGTGAAACGTTCATGATGATGTGGATAAATAATTCCTTGCTCCTCATTCCCCGCTCCTACATAGAAGTAACAGCCTGGCGCTTTTTCCATAAATGCAGAGAAATCTTCTCCTCCCATATTTGGTCTCATCATATCAAGTGCTTCTTCACCAAATACTTCCCGAACTGTTTCTTCAATCACTGCTGTTACTTCGTTATCATTGATAACAGGGCGGTAGCCAAATTCATATTTGAATTCGTACGATGCTTCATGGGCCTCGGTAATCCCTTTGACAATTCGTTCCATTTTTGAAGGAACAGATTCACGAAGTTTCGGATCAAAACTGCGAACAGTACCCCAAATTTTAACTTGGCCAGGAATGACATTGTGCGTGGTTCCTCCAATAAATTGAGTCACAGAAACAACTAAGCTATCGAGCGGATCTGTATTCCTAGAAACAATATGCTGAAGGTTGGTTACCACCTGTGCGGCTACTGCAATAGAATCAATGGTTTGGTGTGGAAGTGCGGCATGTCCACCTTTTCCATTCACCGTAATCCAGAAAGTGTCTGGTGAAGCCATCATTGACCCGTAAACCACGCCAACTTTTCCCTTTTCAATTGGTGACCAAAGGTGTGTACCGATTACAAGGTCAACCCCATCCATTACTCCAGCTTGAACCATTTCCTCTGCTCCACCTGGGAATAACTCCTCTGCATGTTGGAACAAGAAACGAACTTCGCCTTTAATTTGATCCTTTAAGCCTGAAAGAATTTTCGCTGTTCCAAGCAACATTGCTGTGTGACCATCGTGTCCACAAGCATGCATTACCCCAGGATTTTGGGAGGCAAATTCAAATGTGTTCTCCTCTTGGATTGGCAAGGCATCCATATCCGCTCGAATCGCAAGTGTTTTACCTGGCTGCGGTCCAATTAAACGAGCAACCACACTTGTTTTGGTCGGTCGAGTAATCTCCAAGTTTCCAAAAGATTGTAAAGTTTCATAAATGAATTGCGAGGTTTTTTCCTCTTGGAAAGATAGTTCAGGATTTTGGTGTAAATGCCTTCTCCATGTAATGACTTGTTCTTTTGTTTCTTCTGCTAATTGATTAAGATTTACTTGTGTATGAATACTCATGCTTGTCATCTCCTATTAGTTTGTTATTACATTTACTTTTTGAACCGCTAGATTTAAGACCGTTTGATAGAGAACATTGGCACCGTTTCTGCAGTCCTCTTTTGAACTCCACTCAGCTGGGTCATGACTTATTCCATTCTTGGAACGGATGAAGATCATCCCCATCGGACATAAATCCATCAATTGCATACCATCATGACCTGCACCGCTTGGAAGATAATTGCTTTCTAGACCTAATTTTTCAAAAGCGTTTCTCGCTGCATTCTTTACGATGTCCGAACATGGTGCGGGTGCGACACGCTGTAGATCTTCAATCGTTAACTTCACACCTTGGGCCTCACAAATCTGCTTTGCCTGTAATTTAATCTTCTCCTCTACTACATCGCGGACAGCTTCACTTATATCCCGAAGGTCTAATGAGAATTCAACTCTGCCTGGAATAATGTTGATTCCACCAGGATTCACTTGAACTTGTCCGACTGTGCCAACCGTAGTTCCAGTTTTAGCTGATTCTGCTTCGATAACAAGCATCACTCTTGCAGCTGCAGTCAAGGCATCATGCCTGATCGACATCGGGGTGGCGCCTGCATGACCAACCTCCCCTTCTAAAATAAACTTGAGCCATAATGGACCAGCTAATCCTGATACAATTCCAGTTGAGAGATTTTGTCCCTCAAGGACCTTTCCTTGTTCAATATGAAGTTCGACATATGCCTTCACCTCTTCAGGCTTTCGGGCTGCTTTGCCGATTGCTTCCGGCTCGAGTCCATTTGCAACGAACGCTTCCGCTATCGATATCCCTTGCTTATCTTTATTAAGCAATTCCTCTTGTGTTAGTGTACCAGCAATCCCACGGCTGCCAATCATTCCGAAGCTAAATCTTGCCCCTTCTTCATCGGTGAACGCAATCACTTCAATCGGATGTTCTGTCTCAATTCCTTGCTCATTCATGACTTGAAGGGCTTCAACAGCCGATAGAACACCAAGCGGTCCATCAAAATTTCCTCCATTAAAAACTGAATCAATATGTGAACCAGTTAATACCACAGGCGCATCAGGGTTTACCCCTTCCTTCCTGCCTATTAAGTTTCCGACTTCATCCTCACGTACTTGTAAACCAGCTTCTTTCATAAATGTGGTGACAAGATCTTTAGCCGCTCGTTCTTCCGGAGTGAAAGACAAACGAGTGACACCATTCGATTCGGTTTTTCCTATTTCACTAAGAAGTTGCAAACGACCCCATAATCTTTCTTCGTTAATCACTTCTTCCATCCTCTCTGCCACATTCCTATTTGTTTAATGCTTTAATAGATTGGCGTATATTATTAATGTATTTATAATTATAAAACTTATCTGAATATTTGTTATGTTATTTTCCACAAAATTTCTAACAAACAATTTGTGTAAAAACACAAAATATGAACTAAGAACATTCATTCACTTTATAATTCCTGACAAAAATCACACAATTTATTGTGAAATTTGTTACAATAAACAAAAGAAATAAATTTTTCATATTATTCTAAGATCATTAAAATGTGAGGTGCATGATGAAAGAAACACTTAGCCATCGTCAATTGCAATCATTAATCCATGTTTCCAATGTGTTAAATTCATCACTTGATATTGATACGATTATTGATTCTATTATGGTTCAAACGGTATCAGTTATCGATGCAGCGCACGGGGGGGTTCTATTCATTTATGACCCTGATCAAGATCTGCTTATTCCAAAATCAGACAGTAACTTCACATCTGAGATTACAAGAGTAAGATTGAAACCAGGTGAATCGATGACGGGTTTAGCTTTTTCCGCGCAAAAATGTTTGATTTTTCACAACCGGACAGAAGTCGAAAAAGCAACAGCCACACTCTCGGAAACGAATCACGCACTCATGGATCAATCGATTCCTACACTCCCTTATTCATCGATTTGTGCTCCAATCTTGTCAAAAGGAGAATGTATCGGTGTGATTACGCTTGACTCTTTTGATCCGTCGCTTCACTTTATCCCAGAGGACATACATCTTCTAACAGCGATTGCCCATCAAGCAGCTGTAGCCCTTGAGAAAGCAAACCTTTATAGTGAGCAAGAAAAGACAGTAAGACAGTTGGAAGATTTAAATGATACGATTTCAAAACAAAACGAGATGTTATCACGCTCCGTTGATATCCATAATCGATTAGCTGAACTAGTATTACATGGAGAAGGTCTCGATTCAATCATTACCTATCTGCACGATACCACCGGCCACACGGTCTTATTATTTGATGACCTTGGTGAATTGATCTCCTCCGCTTTTAAAAATGAGCTTTCCGACGATGAATTATTTACCATTCGAGATTTAGCACAGGAGTCGATTAGAACACCTGGAAACATCCGTTCATTGCTAGAAACAAACATGGATAAGGAAAAGCATTGTATTACCATTCTTCCCATCGGAGCAAAGCCGACTCTTTTTGGTTCACTTATTATCGTTTCCCCTGAAAAGATGCGAGACGTGGATATTGCTGCCTTAGAGCATGCTTGTACGGTCATCTCGCTTGAAGTAGTAAAGGAGCAAGCAATTTTTGAGGCACAGGAAACAATTAACGGCGAACTCATTGATGTTCTTTTTTCCGGTAAAATGGATGGGAACATCCTTCAAAAAGTAAAACAGATGGATTTCGACCCATTAGGGGATTATTTAGCATTGATGATTCGACTTGATGAAATGGACAATACCCCTAAAAAGAACAGTATCATCCGCCATCTTGTCCAAATGGCCAACCGAGTATTTTTAAAAAATCCGTTAAAAGGAATGGCCGTACGAAATCACGATCAAATCGTTGTATTACTAACTTTCCAACAAAAAGTTTCCAGCACCTATACACATCAGCGCGTGAAGGAACTAGTGGCAAAATTCCAGCAGGAAATCCAGATAAAAAATTGGGGAACCACGGTTTCTATTGGGATCGGCAGAATTCATTCCAGCTTATTAAAGGTCACGAAATCAATGCAGGAAGCAGCGAAATGCTTACAATTCCTTCAAAGCTTTGGGGGAAAAAATCAGGTTATCAGTTATAAGGATCTTGGGGTTCAACGTCTTCTACTTCAAAATACTGAGGAGGAACTCATCGATTTTATTATTGAAGTGCTAGGACCGCTGTTTGAATACGACCAATCACGAAAAGGAGAACTACTCCCTTCGTTATTCGCCTATCTTGAACACAATCAAAATGCGAAAGAAGCAGCAGAGTCCATCCATGTTCATACGAACACTCTGATGTACCGCTTAAAACGGATTGAAGAGATTCTTTCCACTGATTTATCCGTTAGCCAACAATTTTTAAATATTCATCTCGCCGTCAGTCTCTACCCTTTTTTAAAAGACAAGCTGACGCAACAAGTATAATACAGATAACAAATAACTAGGCGCCCCTAGCTTTTATGGGGCGCCTTTATCAATTCACTAACTAATTTTTCTTTCCGCATTTGGCACAGGGTTTTCTAGTTTTGTCCAATTAATGGTATTTTCTAGGACGATCGCTAGCAAAATTCCTACTAGTAAGCCGCTCGATAACAGCGGTTGAACCAACATTGGCAGTGAGGAAAACATTTCAGATGGAATATTCATGATGGCGATTCCAAGCAGCACTGGAGCCGCGATGCGATAGATCGTTCGCTGGTTAAAAAGAATTCCATTCAAATTGGTGAGTGCACCACTAAATAGTTGCAAATAGGCAACAAATAAAACGGCATCCCCCACACTAATTGGCATTGTGGAAAACAAGTTACTTAGTGCAGGCACCAAGCCAAGGACAATAAACATCGCTCCACCAATGATAATAGGTGCCCGCTCAAATATGAGCGTAGACTGTAAAAATCCGAGCGAAGAAATATAAGGAGCATATGGAACCATCCCAAACAGCCCTGAAACGATTGAATTAATTCCCGTTAGTACAAAAGAGCGGCGGTATTGGTTATCTGTGGTTGAAGTCTTTAAGATGGGCTCCACCCCTTTTATCGATGCCATTGTATTCGTTGTATTAACTAAACCAGTGATCACTGTCATAAGAATGAGCCCCAAGCTTAAACTAGGTTTCCCCCAAGGAAATAACTGAAAAAACTCCGTAGACGGACTTACATTCGCAGCGGGTGCTGGGAAGAAAATTGCATGAACCACCCACCCTGTTACAATTCCAATTAGGATGGAAAAATTTCGGATCACACCCGGACCCTTCAAATTGATCCATACTACGAGAATGATTAACAGGATCGATAATCCTGCTGTTGGAATATCAATCTGTTCACCAGTACCTAAGCCAAGCATTCCTTTTGTGAAAATAACAATCAGCTGGCTCGCGAGGAGAAAAAGGACTGTACTCATCACAACGGGTGTGAATAAACGCTTTAACACAGTTCCCATCCCTAACACGCCAAGGATCATAACTAGAACACCTGAACCAATAATCCCAAGCGCAAGTCCGCCGCCTAGTTCCTCCAAACTGATACCAGCGGAAGAAGCAGATGCACAAAGACTTAAGATGGCCCCCCACCACAAGCCCGATTGTCCCTCCATTAGAGGATACTTATGCCCAAACAATGCTTGCAAGATACAGGCTGTCCCTGTATAAATAAATGCTCTTTGCATCGAACTTGCTACTTCCCCTGCTGATAAATCAAAGGCATCCCCGATCGTTAACGGGATGACCACAGTATTTGCAAACATGAAAAATAACCATTGCAGACCAGCCATAAACATGGTGGTCGAGTGCTTTCGGCTCATCTGCTCATTCCTCCTTTATATATTACTCTCCTTAAACAACCGTAATAATAATTCCTAAAATCGTAATCACACATGCCGTTAGCTTCGCAGGAGTGATACGTTCCTTAAAATAATACCACGCCAAGAACACAGCGAATAATGGTGAAGTGAAGGCCAAAGAGACAACCAGTGTTCCATCAGCAAACTTTAAGGCTGTAAATAAGCAGACCCATTGGATAATGACGGTGATTCCGCGTAAACTTAGATGTTTATGCAAGCTCGGAAACCATACCTTTGGACGATAAATCAGATAGGTAATCAAAGCAATCCCGCAAGCCCTGTAAAAATATAGTGTCACTGGATTAACCCAGCCATGAACAAGTAATTGCTGAGACGGCACCATACTCACACCAAAAACAATCGCTGAAGAAATCCCTAATAAATTCCCTGGTTTCCTAAGCTCAAGAAATGGGGTCAACGGGTTCCGGCCTTTTAAATTTAGGAAATAGACGCCAACCATGATAAATAAAACAGACACGAGCACAAATGGATGGAAACCGTAGAGGAAGCTGTTTGGTATAAACGTGAATAATGGAGTTAAAGCCATGTAAACCGAAAGGACAGATACCTCGATTTTGTTCATTGCTTTAAAGAAAAGCAAATTTCCTGCCATATCCAGCAAAACGACCAAAACCAATAGTGTAATCGAAATCGTGTTAGCTTTGAATAAATAAAGCCATGGCAATGTTAAACCAAGAAACACACCAATGTAGGCAAACGAAGTAACAATGAAACTATTATTATCCTTCATTTCTCCAACAATCTTCTTGGCATAAAGCGCATTCATTGCATTAAAAAAAGAACTGATTAATGACAAAAACAGCATGCGAATTTTCCTTCTTCCTGTTGAATTTAAAGATAATTTCGATTTTCTAAATATTTAATAGATTACAACAAAAGATTGTCGATGGAAAGAAGGAATTTAATTGTTTAGTCTAAAAACTGAAAAAAACCGTCCATGGAAATCTCCATGAACGGTCTATTTTATTACTCACCTTTTGTAAAAATATCAGTTAAAACTGGAACAATTTGCTTTTTACGAGAAACGACACCTTTTAGTGTAGCCGTATTATTTACAAGGGAAACATTATAGGCTTTTTCAACCGCAGCTGTTTTGTTACCCAAAGCTAAACCAACTGAATCGTTTGTTAAAATATCTGTTACCACGAACAAGAATAAGTCTAAGTTCTTTTCTTCGATGATGTTAGAGATCGCTGCTTCCAATTCTTCTTGGCGAGCGAGAACATCAGCAGTGTCAACGACATTCACTTGAGCGATTTCTACTTTACTTGAACCCATTTCAAATCCTTTTGCATCCAGACTTAAGAGTTCAGAAATGGATTTATCGCGAACATCTGCCCCAGCTTTAAGCATTTCAAGTCCATAAGTATCAGCGTCCACTCCAGCAATTTCAGCTAGCTCGCGTGCTGCTGCAACATCTTCTGGTGTACATGTTGGAGACTTAAATAATAAAGAGTCAGAAATAATCGCAGATAGCATCAGACCTGCAATTGGTTTACTGATTTCTTTATTGTTTTCTTTATACATTTTATTTAAGATTGTTGCTGTACAGCCTACAGGCTCGCAGCGATAATACAATGGATCGCTTGTTTCGAAGTTCGCAATACGGTGGTGGTCAATAACTTCTAGAACTCGAACATCTGCGATATCATTGGCACTTTGCTGGCGCTCGTTGTGATCGACTAAAATAACTGAGTTCACTTCACTAGCAACTGCTTCAACCAAACGTGGAACCTCTGCGTTGAATTGGTTAAGCGCAAATTGTGTTTCCCCGTTGATTTGTCCTAAACGGACAGGCTCAACATCCATCCCTAATTGTTTTTTTAAGTCTGCATAAGCAATCGCAGAACAAATTGTATCGGTGTCAGGATTTTTGTGACCGAAAATAAGTACTTTTTCCATTTGTATTTCTCCTAATCCTATTATTTTATGTAGGTCAAGCCCAAGCGACCTGAGAATGGCCCTAACGAAAATTATATAATAATATGATTTAGGATTCAAAAAATTTTTATTGATCTATTTTTTTGACCATTTGGACTTGCTCTGTTGTTTTGACAAAGCCTAAATCTTGTAATATTAAAGTGACAGGATTAGATAATGACGCATTTATGGTCATGAAATTAATGGGAATCTGATTTTCTCTTGTTATCGAACTCAATATTGACTTAATCATTTCCTCTTTCAACTCAGCGAATATTTCAAGTTGAAAGAGCAATACCTTCTCCAACTGCCCTTCTTGATTCCAAACCCTTTTGAATAAAGAGTAGCCAAGTGGATTCTGATTCTCATCATAATAAATCTGCGCTTCCCCTGACTTAACACTCTGCCACTGACACTGCCATGGAAGATTTTCTTTGTAAAAATGGTAGGTTTGGAGCTGTTTGGGCCGAATCGATTTATAAGAAATCGGTGTGGCCATCAAATCTAATGTCCCACTTAGATAAACAAGGGAATCAGTAATCACATAGCCAAATCGTTGATATAATCGTATCGCCCGCTCATTTTCCTTTATAGCTTCAAGGGTGGCAACTTGGACTCCTTCTTCAGCATAAACGTTTAAGGCTGCCTCCATTAACAACTTGGACACACCTCTCCCTCGGTATTCAGGAGCAATTCCGGTCCCCCCATTCCAGGATGTCTTTTTCCCTTCAATGACGCGGAAGCCATTTAAAACGATTGCTACAGGTTTATCACCGTCATAAGCTACCAATGAGTGCTCTAAAGATAATCCCTCATTTACCAAACGGTTAAAAAACATTTCAGCTGTCATTTCTAATTTCACAAAGTACCCTTCAAACCCTCGATTCCAAGCTGTGATTATATCTGTGATGGTACATTCTGTTAATTTTTTAAAGTTGATATTCATACTTTCGTTCAAGATTCTAATATCCTCCACTTATTTCACTCCCATATGTATGGTTGATAACTATAAAAATATCAAAATTTTTTAAAAAACCATTATGAATCACAGCACATCCATAATGGTTTTCCCTGTTATCCTATTTTACTGTCAACGGAACCACCTTTTGTCCAATCGCTTCAATTAATTCTTTTGGTATAGGAAAGCTCAACGCAGCTGGATCCTTCATCACGGCTGGAATCGCCAATTGGAGTGCCTCTTCGGTAATATTGAATTGCTTGAAATCTGCCGGTAATCCTACCCTATATTGAAGCAATTTAATTTTTCCAATCACTTTGGCTAACGCTGTTTGCGGAGTATCCCCCTTTACGTCTACATTCAAGGCCTGTGCTAATTCCGCTGCCTTTGGAAGATATAAATCAGGAACCAGCTCCATGACCACCGGTAAAAAGACGGCATTTGCGAGTCCATGTGGAATCCGGAACAAGGCACCATAGGCGTGTGCCATATTGTGGACAGGAATTGCATTTAATGCAAAACTAAAAGCGGTAATTCCCATCAAGCTTGCATGTAATAAATCCATGCGGGCATCAAGGTTCAAACCATCAGCAACGGCAATTGGCAGATTTTTTTCAATCAGGCGAATGGCATGAAGTGCATAGGCATCGGTTAGGCCTGTTGCCGTTGGCGATGCGAGTGCCTCAATGGCATGTGTTAAGGCATCAAATCCTGTAAATGCTGTTATCAATGGTGGCAGTCCCACAGTTAAATCTGGGTCCAAGATCGCCATATCGGCATTAATAAAAGGATTGATGATATTCGTCTTCATTTGGATATCTTCGTTAAAAATAACGGCAATTGGTGAAACCTCTGAACCGGTACCCGCTGTTGTCGGGATCGCTATATGTGGAATTGGCATGTAGTTGGCTTTTGGAAAGGTCTCATATAATAAGCCGCCTGGAATGGCCTCTTTTATATCTGTCAACCCTTTGTGGAGAGCATATTTTACCCCTTTTACAGTATCAAGAACACTGCCCCCGCCAACGGCTAGTAAGGAATCCGCGCCGATTTCTCGTGCATAGCGGACCGCTTCATTGATGCATCGGCTTTCGGCATCCTGCTTAATATCTAAAAATTGTCCAACCAATTCAGGACCAGTGCCATGCCCTGTCAGCGTAAAAATCTCGGCGACTTTTTCAACAATGCCTGCTGCCTCTAAGCCTCGATCACTTAAGAGAAGTACGCGTTTAGCACCCAGACCTGCAAAAAGACTTGGGATCATCGCCCTCGAATTTGAACCGCTGTATATTCCCGTACGTAACATAAACTGTGATAAGGTTGTTTTCATATTCATCCCCACCTCTTCATTAGTTTTGGCCAAACAGAATACCATACCAATTGCGCCGCTCCAACTCTGGTGACATCGATGTGTGCACATGCTTTACCTGGGTATAGGCATCGAGTGACTGCTGTCCCATTTCGCGGCCGATTCCACTTTGTTTGTATCCGCCAAACGGGGCATCACTGCGGAGCATATGCCAGTCATTTATCCAGACGACACCCGCTTGCAGTTTTCTAGCGACTGAGTACGCTTTATTAACATCGCGTGTCCAGACTCCTGCTGCGAGCCCATAAATCGTATCATTCGCCATTCGAATCGCATCGTCTATGTCTGAATAACGAATCACACAGAGGACTGGTCCAAAAATTTCTTCTTGAGCAATTTTCATATCATTGGAGACATTCGTAAAAATCGTTGGTTCTATAAAATGGCCCTCTTCACAGCCAGCTACCTTAACTTCCTTGCCTCCGCATAAAAGGGTAGCTCCTTCCTGTTTACCTGCTTCAATGTAGGAAAGGATCGTTTCCTTTTGTTTTCTTGAGATTACCGGACCAACATCAGTGGCAGGATCAAGTGGATTACCGAGTTTTAATTTTCTAGTTAGGGTGGCTAACCCTGCAACCACTTGGTCATAAAGCTTATCCGGGACAAAAAGCCGAGTCCCTGATTCACAAAGCTGTCCGGAATGGAGAAATACTCCAAACAGACTTCCAGGCAGGGCAATATTAAGATCTGCATCCTCTAAAAGGATATTGGGGGATTTACCACCTAACTCCAATGTGGCTTTCTTAATCGTGCCTGCAGCAAGTCCCATAATACGTCTGCCAACTTCTGTCGAACCAGTGAAAGCAACTTTATCAACACTTGGATGGTTAACTAATGCTTCGCCAACCTCTGCCCCTGGACCTGAGATTACGTTTATTACACCTGGAGGGACCACAGCGGAAATAATTTCTGCTAGTTTCAGAGTCGACAGCGGCGTGTAGCTGGCCGGCTTAATGACAATCGTATTCCCCATTGCTAGTGCGGGAGCAATCTTCCATGTCGCAATCACCATCGGTAAGTTCCATGGTGTGATGGCCGCACATACTCCGATTGGCTCACGCCAAATAAAATTGTGGGCGGGTCCTGGGAATGGCGGAACAGGAAGTGTTTCCGAGAATGGATAGTCCACCGTAAAGTTGGCTAAAGTTTGGAACAAGTCAACCATTTGTAAAATATCACTACTGCCAATTCGGCGTACCGTTCCACCTGAACTAATTGCTTCTAAGTATGCTAGCTCCTCAGCATTTTCGGCAATTTGATAGGAAATGGCATATAACACCTTAGCCCGGTTTTTCGGCTTCATATTTCTCCAATCTCCTTGGTCAAACGCCACGCGGGCTGCATTTACTGCACGGTCGACATCTTCCTTCGTTCCTTTTGCCACCCTTGCTACTAATTCACCAGTGGCCGGGTTATGAACGTCAAATGTTTCTTGACTGCTCCCAGGTTCCCACTCTCCATTAATAAAATGGGGAAATGTTTGGACATCTACCTTTACCGTCATCATAATTCCTCCTCTACCATTCTAAAGTACTCCTAATTCACTATCTGAAAATCTATAAATCTCTTCGATTTTTTTGCCTTTTGCCCGTGCTAAAATCTCCATTCGAATGGAGAGTTGTTTCAAGGTAAAGTTCATGATGTCCTCCGGGTCCCCACCAAATGCACTTACCTCCCTTCCCGCGATGCCTTCTTGGTTCAGCCTAATCGCTAACGGAGTCAGTTCACCCATCTTGGCTGCCACAAAATCAAAGAGATGTGGATGTTCACAAATTAAACGTTGCAATAGGAATGTTCCATAGCCGATATGTCTTGACTCATCCTTTTTTAAGTTTCCGATTCCTTCAAGCAGGCCAGGCATAATCCCCGCTGTTTCTAAGGCATTGTAAAAGGAAAAATATCCGGTTTCTGCTAATACCCCCTCAACAAACATGTTGTACACGACCGATGCTTCAGCAATGGCTTCGGGGGATTGGTCGGTAATAAGACGTTCCATTGTCGTTGGGAGAATTTCATAGAAAATTTTCTGATAGGTTTCGGTATGAAAATGAGATAGGTCTCCTCGCTCACCAATCGCATTCAATACTAGCCGGAAAAACTCCGTATGTTTCGCTTCCTCATACAAAAAAGTTGTTAGAAACATCTCTTCTTCCAAACGCCCTTCTTTCGCAATCGCCATAATGAGTGGCAGCAAGTCCAATGTAACCGCTTCCTCGCCAGCTTGAAATTGAGAGATTAGCCGTAAAATATCTGCTCGCTGCTCCGAATTCATCGCCTTCCAATCCTTTTGATCCTGACTAAAATCTATATCAGCCGGGTTCCATGTCCCCAACCGTTTTGCTTTTTGAAATAAACGATAAGGGAACGAATCTTCAAGTAAACCTCGACTGCTAGTTGTTAATATGGTTCTTTTTTCCACCTAACTTCTCCTCCTTTTTTCCTTTACGGTTTGATGACAATTTCTGATGCCTGCTTGCGGAGATGTGTTTTTAATATTTTCCCCACACCATTTCTCGGCAGTGCCTCTAGAAAAACAATTCTTCGTGGTGTTTTATTTTTTGCTATATGATCTTGGCAATAGTTGATTAATTCTTTTTCGGTTACTTTTGATTCTGGCTTTTTTACCACGTAGGCAACCATTTCTTCACCCATTCGTTCATCGGGAACCCCGACCACTGCTGCCTCAAAAACATGTTCGTGAGCATTTAAAATTTCTTCGACATCCCGAGGATACACATTAAAGCCGCCGCGAATAATTAAATCCTTTTTTCGATCAACAATATAGACATAGCCCTCGTCATCGATTCGAGCCAAATCGCCCGTAAATAACCATGAATCCTTTAAGACTCGCTTGGTTTCATCGGTATTTTGATAGTAGCCTGGTGTGACATTATCACCGCGCACAATTATTTCCCCCACTACACCAGCTGGAACTTCCTCACCATTTTCATCGACAATTCTCAATTCTACCCCTGGGATCGGAATCCCCACCGAACCGGGTTTTATTTCTATGCCTTTCTTGTGAGCAGTAACAACCGGAGCAGCTTCTGATAATCCATAGCCTTCGAACACTTTTGCACCAAATTTTTGTTCAAAAGCACGCAATAAGGCAACAGGCAATGGTGCTGAACCAGAACCGACTGATTCAAGACTGGTGGTATTATATTGTTCGGCTCTTGGATAAGAAACCATGGCATGTATCATCGCAGGAACCGCTGAGAATGTCTCCACTTTATATTTTTCAATTGCCTGAAATACCTCTTCTAATTGAAAGTTTGAAAAAATAACGATTGTGCTGCCTTTTAGAAAGCAAATATTTGAGATTGTCAGACCATACACATGTGCAAGCGGCAGGACTCCAAGAGTTGTTCCCCGGTCTGTTTCATTATGTTTTGCCGAATTCTCGGCATTCGAGTATAAGTTTTTGTGGGTTAATAGAACTCCTTTAGGATTTCCAGTGGTTCCAGAAGTGTACAAAATGACAGCTGTATCATCTGTGTTTCCTTGTTCATCCATTTGATTTATGGCGGCGGGAACTAACACATCATAAAAGTTTTTTATTCGATCATCTGAAGGTTGGTCCACAACAATCAACTGAGGTTTTATTGACAATCCTTCTAGTAATTGTTCAACATTTTTACGTACAGCGGAGGAGGTAATGACTGCTTTGGCTCCGGAATTTTGTGCGATGTAGTGAAGTTCCTTTGGGTGCAAAGTAAACATAACCGGGACTATCGTTGCTCCTGCTCTGGTAATCCCTTGATAAGAGAAGAGGACCTCCGGGCAATTAGGCATACATACCATCACTCGATCGCCCTTAGTAATTCCAAGCTTTCGTAAGCCAGAAGCAAATTGGTCTGCGTATTGCTTCGTTTCCACATTGGTAATTTTCTTTTCATTGAAATATAAAAAAGGATACTCACCGAATTTAGCGATATTTGTTTCTAGCAGATCCTTAAGGTTCACACAAGCACTCCTTTACTAGACATTTTTGTTAAGTCAAACGATAGATGATAACTGAATCTTTTTGCTCATATCTCACCTGCTGCCTTTCTTCAAGCAGGTCCAAGTGGCCTTGTATTTGAGATAAGCCTAAAAACACCGTATGCCCATGCAAACGAGGATACATTTCTCTGCAAATTTCATAGATACACTTACCACCGGTCGCAAGAATGGAGAGAATCTGCGCGCATCGTTTTTCCTGTTCAAGTAATCTCGTTTTGATCAATGTTAAATGATCGCTAAATGCCTCGCCATGACCAGGATAGATCCTTTTCAATGGCAGTCTGCTTACTTTTTCAAGTGAATGTCGGTATTGCAATAACGGTCTCGGCCGATTGACCACACCGGGATTTGGTGGTTCAATAAAGGCATTCACGGAAAAGGCCTTTAATAAGTGATCGCCGGCAAAGGTATCTCCAGTTTCCTCGTTCCATAGTAAAATATCAGATTGACTGTGGCCGGGAACATGAACGACCTCAAACTCCTTCCCACCTAACTGAATAACATCGCCTTCATTGATCAAGGTAACATTGCGCCACTCTTCCTCTTTAAATGGTCGTTCGATGATGTGCTTTAATGGGTCTGCACCACAACTTGTTAAAAACTGGCGGAAGAAAGCTTGTATTCGTTGATACTCTTCCACACCGGCATTAATAGAACTACTCGCCTGTTCATGGACATAGATTGGAAACTCTTTTTCTTCCAAAAGGTAAGGAATTCCTCCTGCATGATCAATATGGATGTGGGTAAGGACAATCTGATCAATATCCTTTAATGTAACTCCGTGCGTATGTAGTTTGCTTTTAAGTTGTTGAAATGACGTTTTCCCAGGGTTTCCAGTGTCGATTAACGTAACCGAGTCTCCAATCGCCAAAAAAGCATTTACCGTCCCCTCAGCGAAATGAGTCTCTAATTCAAGCGGAACAATTTTAATCAATTGATCGCCCTCCTTTCGAAAATAGTATTTTTACCGGAGGATTGACCTAGACACGATCAAAACTATATTATTTTTTTCATAAAAGATGATTACCTTATAGGGAGCTAACCGAATGGCCCGCTCCCCTTATTGAGCTACATTTACTGAATCTTACTGGATGTTTTCGCCTTTTCCTCTTCTTGGAGGGACCGCCATAATATCTTACCGCTCGATGTCATTGGGAACTGCTTTCGGAATTCAATCTGTCTAGGATATTTATAGGCAGCCATATGTTGTTTTGACCACTCAATAATTTCCTCTGCACTTACTTTTCCTTCAAACCCTTCATTCAATATGACAAAGGCTTTTACTGTTTCGCCCCGTCTTGGGTCTGGAACACCAACAACACAGGCTTGTTGAATGGCGGGATGCTTATAAAGATAAGATTCAACCTCGGTAGGCCAAACCTTGTAGCCGGAAGCATTGATCATTCGTTTAACCCTATCGACAATGAAAAAATAACCCTCTTCGTCATAACGTCCGATATCACCTGTACGAAAGAATTTTTTACCATTGATTTCAATAAAAGAACTTCTATTTTCATCATCGCGATTATAATAGCCAACCATCACTTGCGGCCCGTTAACGATAATCTCGCCAACTTCCCCGATCCCTAGTTCTTTTCCAGTCGCAGGTTCAATAATTCTTGCATCGACATCAAACGAGGGAATGCCCAGGCATTGCATTTTTGGACGTTCCGATGGATTAAAATGGGTTTGTGCGATCGTTTCGGATAGACCATAGCCTTCGACAAAACGCAATCCTGATAGTTTAAATAACTTTTCACCAACCGCCTCAGGTAACGCGACTCCCCCTCCGGAAATGAAAGTTAACGAGGCAATATCTTCTGCTTTCAGGTTTGGGTTGGACAGGAAATCAACAATCATTGTCGCAATCGTCACCCAGTGTGTAATTTTTAGTGTTTTTATCATTTCGATTGCGAGATCTCGATTCCATCTTGTCAAGATAACCATCGTACTCCCGCTGAAGATTGGCATATGCATACTGTGGACCATTCCTGTTACGTGAAAAAGCGGCAAGGACATTAAATGGACCGCATTTGGTGTCGTTGATGACCAGTGATAAGCACCCACTGTGTTTGCATTTACTGTTCGATTGGTATGCATACAGCCTTTTGGCAGACCTGTTGTTCCTGAGGTATATGGAAGACATGCGAGGTCATCACCCTTGGCTGTATGCTCTGTTGGTGTAAGATTTGCTTGGACTGCCTCCTTCCAAAGGTAATGACCACCTTCTGAAAAAGGAAATCTCGCAGCTTCTACTTCTTTTGGAAGCATTCCATCAAAGTCTTCACCGGCATAATCCGAATAGGCAGCGATGAGTAAATTGGACAATGACGTTTTCCCTAACAACGGACCGATGCGCTCATATAATTCCTGCCCTGCGATAGCAGTCTTAATTTCACAGTCCTTTACATAAAACGCCAGTTCATCAGCAACTAACATGGGATTGATCGGTACAACCACGGCGTTGGCTCGTAAAATTGCATAATAGCCGATGACAAACTGCGGGGAATTCTGCATGAATAACAAGACCTTTTCCCCAGTTTTGACACCTAATTTGTGCTGCAGATAACCGGCTAAGGCATTAACTTCGATATCGAGCTGTTCAAAGGACAATTTATTACCGTAATAATATATGGCATCCTGGTCTGGATAACGGCTTGCACTGACTTTGAGGTTGTCATAAAGAGAAGTGGATGGAACCTTTAAAGATTTAGAGATTTTAGGCCAAAAATCATAATGAAGGGTTAACAACAGGACTTCACTCCTTGTTTAATAGAATGTTAAAGTTTATTGTAAACGCTGTCATTTTATGAAAACTCTTCTACTATTTTGCCTAGGAGGGAGACATTGTCTGCCTCCCATTCCCCTTGGTGCCTGACACCATCATTTATTCACGTTCAATTATTGTGGCAATCCCTTGCCCGCCGCCAATACATGCGGTAATTAGTGCATATTTCCCAGCTGATCGTTTTAATTCATAGACTGCTTTTGTAACAAGGATGGCACCAGTTGCCCCGAGTGGATGTCCATGGGCAATGGCTCCTCCGTTTATATTAACTTTATTTAAGTCCATTTCGAGTTCGCGGTTACATGCTAATACCTGTGCCGCAAATGCTTCATTTATTTCAATAACGTCCATTTCATTTAACGAATATCCAGACTTTTCGAGTACCTTTTTTACAGCAGGAACAGGTCCGATTCCCATAATGTTCGGGTCTACACCAGCAACTGCATATGCACGAATCACTGCTAGCGGGGTTAGACCTAATTCCTCAGCCTTCTCTCTCGACATAATCACAAGGGCTGATGCAGCATCATTTAAGCCCGAGCTATTGCCAGCTGTAACGGTTCCGCCTTTTAGAAATGCTGGCTGCAGTTTTGCCAAAGCGTCATAGGTTGTTTGTGGCCGTGGATGCTCATCCGTTTTAAAAATAAGCGGTTCTCCCTTTTTGACAGGAATCGTGATGGGGACAATTTGTTCATCGAATCGACCCTCCTCCATCGCGATTGCCATGCGCTGTTGACTTTGAAGGGCAAATTGATCTTGTTCTTCTCTTGTAATTTGATATTTTTCAACTAAGTTTTCAGCGGTAATTCCCATGGGCGGATCTCCAATTTCTTTCGGAGACAACTGTGATTTTCTAAAACTTGGCGGTACAGGGCTAAATGGTTTTTCGGGCCGATCCATCAAATAGGGAGCACGGCTCATGCTTTCTGTCCCTCCGGCAATATAGATTTCGCCATCTCCAGCACGAATTGCTTGAGCAGCGAGATTGATAGCATTGATTCCGGAACCGCACTGCCGGTCAACCGTTAATCCAGGCAAATCCATCGATAACCCAGTCTTTAAGGCTGTTAATCTAGCAATATTTCCACCGCCAGAGAGGACATTTCCAAAAATGACATCATCAATGGTTTCAGGATTAATATTTGCTCGTTTAACTGCTTCTTTAATGACCTCTGCGCCCAAAACATGGGCAGGAACCCCAGCAAGAGCACTTCCTTGTCTTCCGATCGCCGTTCTGACAGCTGAAACAATGACTGCATCTCTTTTCATAGCATTTTCACCTCTTGAATTTGACTATTATTATTAAAAGGGGAGCATTTTCAAGTAAATTATTGTCTTTTTAAATATACATGGCCCTAATATGGTCCATTATTAGTATAAAAGGGGATTCTATCGGCGAATTCTTGTATTCTATCAGCGAAATCCTTGGTTCTATCGGCGAATACTCCGGTTCTATCAGCGAATTGCTGAGACTTCGAAAGAATCCAGCAGTCACCGAGCGAATTCTCATCATCAACGAGCGAATCTACATCGCATGTGCACCACCATCGACCACCACGACATCACCCGTTACAAAATCAGATGCTGGTGCGGCTAGGAATAAGGCAACGCCTTTAAGGTCATTTTCAGAACCAAACTTCCTTAGGGGTGTGCCTTCGAGAATTGCTTCTCCCCCATGATCCAGCAATCCTTTAGACATTTTCGTTGGGAAAAATCCTGGGGCAATCGCATTGACATAAATACCACTTGGCCCCCATTTGACTGCCAAATCCTTCGTAAAAGTAATTACTGCCCCTTTGCTAGAGTTATAGCCGATGGCATTCATATACTTTGGATTACTGCCCTTTAAACCAGCTACTGAAGCAATATTGATTATTTTTCCAGATTTTTGTTGGAGCATAACCTTACCAACCGCCTGGGACATTAAAAAAGTACCTGTAACATTGACATCCATCACCTTTTTCCACGCTTCGAGTGGCATTTCTTCGACCGGTGCACCCCAGGATGCACCGCTATTATTAACGAGAATATCGATTCGCCCAAAGCGCTCCACTGTTTGGTCGACGACATTTTTAATATCCTCTGGCTTTGTGACATCACATTTTAATGCAAAACTCTCCACACCCATTCTTTTTAATTCTTCACTAATTTCTACACAGGCTTCCAATTTTCTTGAACAAACCACTACATTTGCGCCAGCTTCAGCAAAGCCTTCAGCGATTTGCTGTCCCAATCCTCTGCCTCCACCTGTAACAATAGCTACTTTTCCCGTTAAATCAAACAAATCTTTCACATTCATTGGTCGTTCCCCCTATAAAAAAAGAATCTTTTTTAATCGAACCCTTTGTAAGCCAAAACTGGTTAACTGCCTAAGACGAATCCCTCAAATTAAAATACTAACCAGTTGGTATGCAGATAATCTCTATAATATCAAAATCTTCACAATATTCAATATCTATTTATTCGTCAATTTTTTCATTAATATAGTAGAAACATTTTCCAAACAATATGACATGGCCCACACCTTTTCTTATTCGTGTCAGTTGATGTTGTAAGAATAAATAATATAGATAACAATAAACCCAGCACCATAAAGAGAGGTCCTCTTGGTGCTGGGTCAGAATTCATTCATGCTTAATATTGGTGATATAAAACTTCCCCTTTTAACACTACATTCCCTTGTTGATTCACAGCCTGCACCGTAAAGCGCAGGTTTTTATCCTGCTTTTCTTTCAATGTAGCCTTTAACGTGATTACGTCATTTAAGAATACCATCCCTTTGAAGCGGATTGAGTAATCTTTCATAAAGCCATCTTCATAATAGGCAGTAAAAAGCTTGGCAAGGTTCCCCATCGTCCACATTCCATGAGCAATGATCCCTGGTAATCCGGCCTTTTTTGCCTCAACATCAATTGTATGGATCGGGTTAAAGTCTCCAGATGCACCTGAATATTTAATTAGGTCCATCCTTGAGACAGGATCCAGTTGTATTTCCTTTACAGACTCTCCGACTTGTAACTCTGTGAGTGTACTCATTTAACCAACACCTTCCTCACAGCTTCTGAAATGACAACCGTAGAAGTTGAACTAAATATCAAACCACCTTCTGCATTTTCACCAAAGCTTTCAAGGATCAGAAACCCCATCTCCCCGAAGTTTCCTTTTTTCTCAAAATAATTCTTCACTTTAGAATAGCAGAGTATTTCCTCTCCTACTCTTACAGGACGTTCGTAATGAAAGGTTTGTTCACCATGGATTAAGCCTTTATTTGGCAGGTTTAATCCTTCAATGTCACCATAATCAAATGTTCTTGGAAAGGTTGGCGGAGCAATATTGGTTTGATATCTAGACTTTCTTCCCGTTTCCTCATCAAAATAAATCGGATGAAGATCCCCAATTGCTTCTGCAAACTTTTTAACGGCTCCTCTTTCAACAACATTTTTAACTTTAGTCGATTGTTTACCGATCTGGTCTTTAAACAATTCACCCTCACCTCATCTATTTAGCATTTTGGTCCGCCAGCAACATAAATCACTTGACCATTAACGAACGATGATTTTTCATCAGCAAAGAAGGCAACTGCATTGGCAATATCTTCTGGCTTTCCACTTCTGCCGACTGGAATACCTGCGATACTTGCTTGAATCAGTTGTTCAAAAGGAATCCCGATTCTCGCAGCAGTTTCTTTGGTCATCTCTGTTTCAATAAATCCAGGAGCTACCGAGTTCGCAGTAATACCATATCTCCCTAATTCGATTGCGAGAGTTTTGGTAAAGCCCTGCAACCCCGCCTTGGCGGCAGCATAGTTGGCCTGACCGCGATTTCCCAGTGCAGAAGTCGATGAAATATTGATAATGCGTCCGTATTTATTTTCGACCATATATTTTTGGGCGGCACGGGCAGCATTGAATGATCCTTTTAAGTGTACATCCATAACCATTTGCCAGTCTGAATCTGTCATTTTAAAAAGCAGGTTATCGCGAATCACTCCTGCATTATTAACAAGAATATCAACGGACCCGAAGGCTTCATAAACCTCTTGCATCGCGGTTTCAACTTGCTCCGCATCCACGACATTTGCTACTTTCGAATACACGTCTACACCTTTTTCTTTCAATTCACTGGTTGTTTCACTTAACGCCTCTTCATTCAAATCAATTAAAGCAACCTTCGCCCCTTCTTGGGCAAAAAGCTCCACGATTCCTTTTCCGATTCCACGGCTTCCACCCGTTACAAAAGCTACTTTTCCTGCAAATCTTCCTGTCATTTCTATTCTCCTCCGGTTTAAATAAATTTGTAGATTGCGCTTACATTTTTTTATACATATTGACCGATCTTAACATGACCTTTAATCAGGTTCCGCGCGATAATCATTCGTTGAATTTCATCTGTGCCATCGTAAATTCTCCAGAGTCGCGCTTCACGGTACCAGCGCTCAATCGGCAGTTCTCTTGTATAACCCATCCCGCCGTGAATCTGAAGGACACGGTCGACGACATTGTTTCCCATATTTGCACCATATAATTTTGCCATTGATGCTAAGTGCCGGTTATCTTCCCCATTATCTAAGGTGAAAGCAGCGTTCAAGACGAGCCACTTTGCCGCTTCAATTTCAACTGCTGAATCAGCGATTTGCCATTGGATTGCTTGTCTTTCGGCAATTGGTTTACCAAAAGTGACCCGTTCCTTCGCATAATCAATCGCCATTTGCAGCAAACGTTCGGCAGTTCCGACTGCTCTTGCCCCTACGACCCAGCGCGCAAAACCGATCCACTCTAGACCGAGATTATAGCCTTTGTGCAACTCACCAAGGATATTTTCCTCCGGTACACGGACATTTTCGAATACAAGGCCAGCTGGTCCCCATTCTCCCATTGTATGTATATACTCTGATTTCCAGCCCATATCTCGGTCGACAATAAAGCATGTTACTCCTTCACGCCCATGTGTGGATTGATGTAGTTCTTTGTCAGTAATCGCTATTGCCATCACAAAATCGGCTTCATTTCCGCCAGTAATAAATGTTTTTTCACCATTTAGGACCCATTCATTTCCGTCTTTTACAGCCGTCATTTTAATATTTCTTGTATCGGAACCAGCACCAGGCTCCGTCATGGCAAAACATGACTTTTTCTCTCCGTTAATCGTTGGGATTAAATATTTTTCCTTTTGTTCTTCATTCCCATAATATAGGATATTATCAGCACTACCGCCAAACTGAAACGGTACAAATGTTTTTGAAACCTCCATTAACACAATCGCCATCATCATTTGGCCCAGATCTGCCCCGCCGTATTCTTCGGGAGTATTAATTCCCCAAAATCCAGCTTCCTTAGCTTTTAATTGCAATTCTTTAAGTGTACCGGCAGGAAGACTTGGTTTACCTTCACGTTCATTTCTAAGGACATCATTTTCAAGTGGAATGAGTTCTTTTTCTACGAATCTCCTAATTGTTTTTTGAACCATTTTTTGTTCATCAGTCAAACGTAAATACATATCATTCACTCCATTCTTATTTTAAGATTAATGGTTAATGCCGTTAAATAATCATATGCTAAACCTAACATGAGCATACCTACCGGTTGGTATGTAACTTTATTTTATTCCGAACTTTCAGATAATACAAGTATTTATTTAGATTTAATTATTTCAGTTTTAATGACTATTTTCCTGTTTTTTTACAAATGATAAATATGATATTCAGTAGAATATCTTCGTTTCAAATCCTTTGATGAGGTGATTTGATGAGCTATAAAGATCATTTAGATCCGCACTCCGAGCTTTTTCATTATGGTACGACGAGAGCGAAGCATACCAAAGCACAGATTAATGGGCAAACGCAAATGTCACAAAATCAGATCATTCTAAGGAGCAATGCCAAGGCCCACCGCTGGTAAGGTTTTGGCCAAGAAACGAGTTATGGCAGTTTAGAAATAAATTGTCATGAAAAGAAAAGGCCTTTTCTCGGATAACAATTCCGAGAAAAGGTTTTTCTTTTTTTCAAATAATTTATGGTATGTCAATATTGATAATGTTAGTGCCAAAAGATAATATAAAATCTATTAGACAATATATAAAAACTGGAGTGATAAATGAGATGTTTGAGGACTTTACGATTAGAGATGCAAATTTGAGTGATTTGGAAACCATTATCAATATATATAATACAACCATAGCAAGCAGGATGGTTACAGCCGATTTGGAACCCATTTCAGTAGAGAACCGGATCCAATGGTTCCATGAACATTCACCCGCTTTTCGTCCATTATGGGTTGTTGAAGACAAAGGTGTAATTTGCGCATGGGTAAGCTTCCAATCCTTTTACGGCCGCCCAGCTTATAATGCAACGGCGGAAATCAGTATTTATATTCATCCAGATTTTCGGGGGAGAAAACTGGGTAAATTTTTAATTCAAAAAGCGATGGATGCTTGTCCTGGATTAAACATCAAAACCCTGCTTGGTTTTATTTTTGGTCATAACGAACCTAGTATCAAGCTTTTTAAAAGCTTTGGCTTTGAAAAATGGGCTCACCTTTCAAATGTAGCTGAACTGGACGGCGTTGAGAGAGATTTGCTTATTTTAGGGAAAAGAATCGAATTAGACAGGTAATTCTACTATTTTCACTATTGTATTATTCCAAAATAATGGATTTTCTAGTACTATAGACTATGTATTATATTTATTGAAAAGAACTGGAGATTTCCATGAATAAAAAAAAGCTGATCCTGTTTTACTTAATTACAAGTATTATTTGGATCTTTGGGTCCAATTATTTAATTGAAAAGTTTATCCCATCTTCAATAGTTGGTGTGGTTGAAAGGGTAAAAGAGATGCTATATATTTTGGTTACTGGAGGATTTCTTTATTTTTTTATCAGTAAAAAAGAAGAATTATCTGTTTCCCAGGAAGATCAAAAACGGTTATCTACATTAATCAATTCAATGGTTGATTTTGTTAATTTTAAAGATGGAGAAGGCAGATGGATTGAAGCCAATGAATTTGGGTTACAATTGTTTCACCTGAAGAATGTGGATTATAGAGGAAAAAGAGACTCTGAATTAGCCAATTATACTGACTTTTATGGTGATGCCCTTCGATATTGTGAAATTTCTGATGAAGAGGCTTGGAATAATCGGACCATTACCCGTATTGAGGAAGTCCTTCCTGTCCCAGACGGGTCAACAAGAATCTTTGACACAATCAAAGTGCCGCTATTTAATAGTGATGGCAGCCGCCAAGGTTTAGTCATTATCGGACGTGACATCACCGAGAAAAAGGAAATGGCGTTAAAATTGGCAGAAAGTCAGCAACAATATAAATCACTATTCGAATACAGTCCAGATATTGTATATATGATGGATCTGAGTGGAACGGTTACCAATTTAAACTCACAATATGATGTCATTACCGGCTTCAAACGTGAAGAAATAATAGGAAAAAACATTAAGAATTTGCTACCAAAAAAATATGTAAGGTATCTACCTAAATTTATTTCCACAGTTGTGGAAGAAATTAAACCAGTCATGTATGAGATCAACATTCCACATGCAAACGGGAATCGAATTATCTTAAAATGTACCTCACTCCCAATCATTATTAATGGGAATATTGCTGGAATAATTGGCTATGGCAGTGATGTCACTAAATTAAGGGAAACAGAAGAGCGTCTTCGAAGGACAGAAAAGTTATCAATTGTGGGTGAATTATCTGCAAGTGTAGCTCATGAAATTAGGAATCCGCTGACATCTTTAAAAGGGTTTGTACAGCTTTTACAAATGGAAGATGGAAAGCATGATTACTATTATCAAATCATGTTAGACGAATTAAACCGGATCAATCATATTGTTGGCGAGCTATTGCTATTGGCTAAACCGCAGATCATAAAATATACCAAGGCAAACCTCCAAAAGATATTGAAGGATGTCATTTCACTATTAAGCACAGAAGCTAGTTTATATAATGTCCAAATCGACTCCTCATTTATAGAAAATGAAATAGTCATTGAGTGTGAACCCAACCAACTCAAGCAATTATTTATCAATCTTATTAAAAATTCAATTGAAGCTTCACCAAAGGGCGGAACTGTTTCCATTGATTTAGAACAGTCAGAAGAAAATAAGGTGGTAATCACTATTAATGACACTGGCTGCGGGATTTCAAAAGAAAGATTAGAGAAAATTGGCGAACCATTCTATTCTTCTAAAGAAAAAGGGACAGGGCTAGGATTAACGGTAAGTTTCAAGATTGTTCAATCGCACCAAGGCACGATTCATTTCGACAGTGAAAAAAATCATGGGACATCGGTCCAGATAGCTCTGCCTGTTAAACAAAATACTCCGAAGGATACCCACCGATTGGGCAATGAGTATGTATAACAAAATGTTTAAGCCCGCGTTATCATGCCGGGCTTTTCTTTTTCTTCCTATTCCGAAAGAAAGCAATAATTAGTAACGAAGACGGGATGATAATTTGAAATGGCCAATGCAAATAAAGCGGGACTAAAACTAAACCTTCCTTAATATGTTCTGCATAATTGGATGCAATGGTAACGGATGCAAATAAAACAATAAGGCCTAAAGGAAACCCTATTTTGCGTTGATTCGGAATTCGAAAGATATCTGCTGCACCAGCAACTGCTGCATAAAAGTAGATGGCAATCTTAAAAAAACCTCCAATTACTAGATAGAGCATAAATAATACATCTAATCGTTCGATAAAATCGGCAATTTGAATCCTTCCTACTGTAGTTAAGAGCGGGAAAGTAGACCGATGAAAGAGTGCTACACCTAATACAGATATATTTACTACCACTGTGATGGTAATATTTATTCCACTTAAGATCATCCCACCTAAACAAACAATCTTTGCCTTCTTTTTATCTCTTAGGAATGGAAGAAGCATAGTAAAAACGACCATTTCCCCAAAAGGAAAGGTAATGGTCTGAGTTAGAAATGTTTTTATGACAGGTTTCAACCCATTTTCTAAAATTGGTTTTAAGTTTCCTAAATGAATCAAACCCGAAAAGACAATTAACAACATCCCTAATATCGCCGTCAAGTAGACAACGCCGAAGAAAATTTCTCCAACCCGCGCTAATACTTCAAACCCTTTATGGATGCCATAAATAATCGTAATAATCATTAAGGAATTGATAACAAATAATGGAGTACTATTATAAATGGTTGAAGATAATAATTCTCCAAAATCGCGTAATACCCTTGAAGCACAATATAAAAAATAGACAACATATAATACCCCAATAAACCGTCCAAGCCATTTCCCTATTATTTCTTGAAGATAACTAGTTAAGGGTAGGTCAGGATAGTACACAAATAATCGATAATAAACATAAAAGACCATTAATCCACCGGTTAAACCCAACAATACAGCGATCCAGGCATCCTGTTTGGCACCTGATGCAATCCCAACCAGAATAGCACTGCCCATTTCAAATAATACAACTAGGACAAATAATTGGGTTGTACTAATTTTTACTTTTTCCATTTACGTATGTTCCCCCCCTTAGAAGGGTTATTGATTACATCTAAGCAATATGGATTATTCAAAAACCATTTCACATTAAGCTGGGCATGTTTTTTTCTTTCGATTACGAAAAAAAGCAATGATTAGTAAGATGGAGGGAATGATAATTTGAAATGGCCACGACAGAAAAATCAAAACAAAAACAGTACCCTCTCTTATAAATTCTGCAAAATTAGAGGCAATAGTTATCGAACCAAAAAGTACGATCATCCCAATTGGAAACACCAGCTTGCGTTGATTTTTAAACTCAAAGATATCAGCAGCACCGGCCACCGCAGCATAATAAAAAATAGCAATTTTAAAGAAACCGCCAATAATTAAATAGAGCATAAATAATACATCTAATCGTTCAAGAAAATCGGCAATTTGGATTTTCCCTATTGTAGTTAATAAGGGAAAAGTAGATCGATGAAAGAGACCTACGCCTAATACAGAAATATTTACTACAGTTGTAATGGTGATGTTAATCCCCGCTAATATCATCCCGCCTAAACAAACGAGTTTAGCCTTTTTTTTATCATTTAAAAACGGAAGCAGCATCGTAAAGACAACCATTTCTCCAAAGGGAAAGGTGAGGGTTGTCTTTAAAAATGTTTTAATAACAGGTTTCCATCCGTTTTCTAAGATTGGGGTGAGATTACCCAAATGAATTAAACCAGAAAAGGTAATTAGCAACATGCCGAATATCGCTGTAATGTAGACAATTCCAAAATAAATTTCGCAAACTCGTGCTAATACTTCAAACCCCTTATGGATCCCATAGATAATAGTTACAACCATTAAGGTATTGATTACAAATAGTGGTGTACTATTATATATCGTTGTGGTTAATAACTCTCCAAAATCTCGCAATACCCTTGATGCGATATAGATAAAATAGACTATATATAAAAAACCAATAACCTTTCCAAACCATTTTCCTATTATTTTTTGAAGATAACTCGTTAAGGGCAGGTCAGGATAGTACATATATAGACGATAATAAATAAAAAAGACAATGATTCCGCCAACTAAGCCGAACAATATAGCGATCCAGGCGTCCTGTTTCGCTTCTGATCCGGGACTAAGGAGAAGTGCGCTGCCCATTTCAAACAATACAATAAGCACGAATAATTGGAATCCACTTATTTTTGCCCTTTCCATTTCGAGCGCCCCCCCCCCTCATTCCATATCCATCATTATTTATTAATATCTGACCAAAACGGATTCGTTCGAACCCCTTCACGTCGGACGTAAGAATCCACCTTAATATTCACCTCAAGGTCTGCAAAATCATTGTTCCAATCTCCCTTTAACTTTTTCCATAGGACAGGATTGGCTTTATGAACTACATCACCAAACCCGAAGATATCGCACTTTAGCCGCTTCACTTCCTTCACAGTCGACTGTACTTCTTTCTTAATTGCTTTCTCCGTTAACTTTTCAATTTTTCCTATCGTTTTTGGATCCATCAAATTAATAGCTGTATTGGCTTCACTTACCCAGCCCTCGTTCTCAATCTTTATATTAATAACGGGTTTTCCGTTTTTAAATTCCGTCGAAACCTTGGTTTTTGACCGAATAGGGACAATACTAAGGGCATTTTTCTTCCCATTCCATTTAAGCGTAATATCGGTACTCTTGGCTTTATTTAAAATCCAAATGACCCCACGAGACTTTTTACTTTCAATCCAATCAATCAATGCCCCATCTTTAATGACAGCTAGTCCATCTGCTGCGAGAAAAGCATCGGTGGTTGTTTTTTGCAAATTGGTTGCCTTGTTGGCTTCTTCTTTCATACCAATTAGTTTATACCCATTTAAAATCGGTTCTTTCCCGTTTCCTACGATTCCGTCAATCAAATCATCAATACTTATACTCATATTCTCCCCTTTCATTGCTTCAGTAAATTTTAACTCTTTAGTAATTTTGGTAACGGGTAGTTTATCAAGAATGGTCAGAGTAGTGACGATTTCCTCTGCGGTAGAATCTCTTGCAATAACGATCTCTGTCGTAGTTCTAAACTCTGGGTCCCTTGCAAAGGCATCCAACATTTTAAGCATTGAAGTTCTATCCCTAGCGACTTCTTCACTTACAACCACTAAATTGGTATGTGCATAATATAGCCGTCGTGAAACCTTTTTCGTTGCATTTCTCGCTGCTTCCGTTATCGTCCTACCAGTGCTTCTATAAACGGCAATCGGCAGACCTTGACCTCCTCCAGTTTGTCCTGCTGAAACGTTCCCAGGATTAACAAGCTGAAACGAGACATGGTACATATCATCATCTTCCCGATCAATACCAAGTGCCGTCACAAAGGCCAAATCTGTGAGCTCTTTCTGATTCCAACATGCACTGAGGATCGGCATAGTCATTATTAAAACCAAAATAACAAGCAAGCATTTTTTCATTACTCTTCACCATTTTTAGATTGATTTTCCGATTGCTTTGGAGGCTGTGGCTTTTGATTTTCCCCAGTCCTTTTAATATTTCCTTTACTAATAAACATGGGTCTATTTTTCATTGCCCAGACAGGAAAACGAACAAATGCATCTTGTTGATTATGAAGGTTAAAAGGTGCGAGCGGCATCATGTATGGAATTCCAAATGAACGAAGTGAACATAAATGGATCGTCATGAACATAAGCCCTAACATGATTCCATAAAATCCTAAAATTGTCGCTAATCCCATTAGAACAAAGCGAATTAATCTTGCTGCAATGGCCATAGCAAAAACAGGGGTGGAAAAATTTGCGATCGCCGTGATGGAAACAACAATAACCATGACAGGAGAAACAAATCCCGCCTGTACGGCTGCCTGGCCAATTACGAGCGCCCCTACAATTGATACAGCTTGACCAACTGCTCTTGGAAGCCTTAAACCAGCTTCCCTTAATATTTCAAACGTTACTTCCATGATTAATGCCTCAACAAAGGCTGGAAATGGAACACTTTCACGTTGAGCAGCAATAGCAATGGCCATAGTGGTTGGAATCATTTCTTGATGAAAAGTAGTCGCAGCAATATAAACAGAAGGCCCAATAACTGCGATAAGGAATGCCAAAATTCTTAACAATCGTATCCCAGTTGAAATGTCAAACCGTGAATAGTAATCATCCGGCGCTTGGAAAAATTGAATAAAAATAGCTGGAACAGTTACAACAAACGGAGTTCCATCGACAACTATGGCAATTCTCCCCTCCAATAAATGGGATGTCACGACATCCGGTCTTTCTGAATGGTACGTTGTTGGGAATGTTGTCCAAGTTTGATCTTCAATCAATTGCTCTATATAACCAGAGGCAAGGATGGAATCAATATTGATTCGCTGTAGCCTTTCTTTAACTTCTCCAACAATTTTGTCATTGGCAATTCCATTAATATAAAGGATTGCGATGTCAGTTTGGGAAACAGTACCTAGTTTCATGGAATCGACCCGTAAATTGGGACTTTTTATACGACGCCGTATTAAAGCAGTATTCGTCCGGAGTGTCTCTGTAAACGAATCTTTTGGACCTCGTATCGACAATTGGGTTGAGGGTTCAGAAATGGCCCGCTTTTCCCATCCTTTGGTTTCGCCGCTAATTGCTTTGTTGCAACCTTGCAAAAAGATGACTGTATTTCCAGAAAACAATGAATCAAATACTTGATTCCAATTTTCAATGGTCTTCACATTTCCTAGTGCCATTGCTTCATCCATCATGAATTGAAAAATATCTATCGGTCCTTCGGGTACTTTTGTTTCTATCACTGATTCTAGAATATAGTCTGCAATGCTTTGATCACTAGCCAATCCGTCAATAAAAACAAGTCCGCCTTTATGGGAACCAATCTTAAACTCGCGAACGTTTACATCGCTACTATTGCCAGTTTCCTCTTTTAAATGAGAGATATTCTCTTGATAATCCCTAAGAATAGGCAAGTCCTCTGGTTTTTGCGGATCTTGTTTTTGCCTATAATTATCTTCCTGTCTCTTTTTTTGTTTATTTTTGAGCATTTTAGACAAAATCGACACAAAATCCACCTCGCTTACTATTATTTATAACTTTTCACCCATTATTGGATATATTGCCCAATGGTTACCACTTTATCCCATTGAGAACGGTTTAAATCAAGCATAATAAACATTTTTAAACTGGGATAAGGAACTGCTTAGAACCAAACAATAAGGACAATATGATCCCAAAAGGTGTGATGAGGTTGAAAATATTTTTTGTATCGGGCTTATTGGCGACTTTTAGTGTAATCCTAATTGTTTCACTAGATCTTTTAATGGGTATTGGCATACCAGGAATTATTTGGAAGGCGATAAACCCTTTTAAAGTAATGGAACCCGCTGAATATGTAATTATTTTTTTATTTCTTTTGTTTTACGTCATCGATACCTTTGGTAGTTATTTAAATAAGAAAAAGGAAAAACAGAATCCGACCAATTAAAAAAGATAAGAGCCTCCCTTATAATGGAAGGCCCTTATCTGACTTCGTTTTTGATAATACTTTTTCCCTTTTCTGGAACAACCTCTTGATTAAACCAACCGTACCTAATACTAGTTTACTCAACCATCTCCTTTTCCCTTTTATATTCGGCCCATACACATACCGATTCCAAAAATAATAGAAAAATTCCTCAACTACAAGTAATAGGACGAACAATAGTACCGAAATAATGATCCAAAACCACATTTTAAGGACTCCTTTTCAAACAGATGATTATTCATATTCGATAAACCTCTGAAAAGTACGATCAAAATCATGCGCAGTTCAACATGGAACTATCTGGATATTCTTATTTTAGCAAATACTCACTAAATTGTGGACCTTTAGGTAAATTTTGTTGTATTTTTATTTTGAGTCGCGAAATTTTTTAGGAGGGGATTTATTATATGGAATATCGTCGCTTGGGAAACACTGGCTTAAAGGTAAGTGAAATAAGCTTAGGAAGCTGGCTTACATATGGAGGCTATGTAGAGGAACAAAATGCTTCTGCTTCAATCGATAAAGCCTACGAATTAGGGATTAACTTTTTTGATACTGCCAATGTTTATATGCGAGGGGAAGCTGAAATCGTAGTAGGTAAGGCACTGAAAAAATATATACGTGATTCTTATGTATTGGCTACTAAAGTTTTCTGGCCAATGGGTGATGGTCCGAATGATAAAGGATTATCTCGTAAGCATGTTATTGAACAATGCCATGCTAGTCTTAAACGTCTTAACACTGATTATGTAGACATTTATTATTGCCATCGTTATGACCCTCAAACACCGCTCGACGAAACTTTACGTGCACTTGATGATTTAGTCCGTCAGGGGAAAGTCTTATATGTTGGTGTAAGTGAGTGGACAGCTGAACAAATTTCCGAAGCTGTTCATCTTGCCGATAAAAAGCTGCTGGACCGCATAGTAGTCAATCAGCCGCAATACAGCATGCTGCAACGTTATATTGAAAAAGAAGTACTGCCTGTAAGTGAAAAGCATGGAATTGGCCAGGTTGTCTGGTCCCCGCTTGCCCAGGGTGTGCTAACTGGAAAATATATAAAAGGCCAACAAGCTCCAACAGGGAGCCGGGCTTCACAGGAAAAATACAGCAATCTTTTTGGTTTGTTAACGGATGAGAACCTTGATAAAGTAGAACTTTTAAAAGATGTTGCCCAAGACAATGACCTTTCCCTCGCTAATCTTGCCCTTGCTTGGATCTTGCGGCAAAAGAATGTAGCAAGTGCACTTGTCGGGGCAAGCCGTCCCGAGCAATTGGAAGAAAACGTGAAAGCATCGGGTGTTAAGCTAAATGATGAAACTCTGGCAAGAATTGAAGATATTCTAAGATAAAGATGATGCCTCTGGCTGCGTATCCAGAGGCATTTCTTATTTTTATCAAATTGTTTTTTCAAGGTTTGGAGTTTTTTCGTTAATATTATAAAATTTATTTCCTGATAAGAAGAAAACCACACTACCCAAGGTTGTGATCGTAAGTACCCAAAACATGATTTGGCCTTGAAACTGACTAAGTAGAAAGCCGCCAATAATTGGCCCTAAAAAATTTCCAATCTTCCGAAATTGTGCTGCCCCGAAATACGTACCTCGCAAATGTTCGGGTGCCAATTGATCAATCATCATGCTGTTCGATGGGAAAATTAAAATTTCACCTATGGTTAGGAACACAATTGCCAGAATGGCAGTTACCCAGCCGTTTACAAAACTAAAGGCAACTAATCCTGCTGCCATAAATACAGCACCGACAACCATCACCTGCATTAACCGGAACTTCTCGGCAACATGACTAATGGGCATTTGCAGGAAAACAACCATCACCGCATTTATCGTGATCAGCGTTGAAAAAATGACAATGCCATTTTCGACAGTACCTTCAAGTATTTGCGGCAAGTTGGAATCAATTTGAACATAGCCCATGTTGACTAAAATGATACCAATGATTAGATACCTTAATGCTTTATCCGTTCTAATAATTTTAAATGCATCACCAAAAGAGACTCCCTTTTTGCTTTGTCCGGGCTGAGTTATGACTAGCCTCTTCATCAGGATCACCAGCACCATTGCATACAATAAATATGTGGTTCCAGTTATTGCAAACGATAACTTTGCTGATGTACTGGCTAAATAGGCTCCAACCAGCGGACCTACTGATGCTCCAATATTCATGGCAGTATATCGTAAGGAATATACCTTCATCCGCTTTTCCTTATCGGTTAAATCGGCCATTAAAGCTTGAGCGGTTGGTTCAAAAAATGAATTGCACAGTCCGTTTAATGCATTTAAAAGGATAAACCATCCTTCACCAGTTGCCATCGTAAACCCATAATAAACAAATGCAACCGTAAACAAAGAGATAAGCATAACAGGTTTTCGGCCAAATCGATCTGATAAATGACCTCCGATAAAACCGCCAACTGTTGCCATTAATGGACTCATCCCAACGGTTAAGCCGATGATGATTGGCGACAGATCCATATTCCTAGATAAGTAGATAGATAAGAAAGGCAGCGTCATAAATGAAGCGCCTCTAGATAGAACGGTCCCAATTAATAAAACCCACACAATCGGGTGAAATTGTCCGATATAGCTTTTTATTTTTACCATTTATATGTACTGCCTCTCACAAATTTTTTAGTCCATATTTAGTAAAACAATTTGTGTGGCTATTGTAAAGAATTTTCTTACTGTTATTACAGGAAAAGCCAGTTCCGATTTGGAACTGACTATTATACATTAGTTTGGATCTTTGTAGGTTAACGCCCGTTCACTATCCTTATACCCCTTTGTGGTCGGATCCTGTACAATCCCTAACATAGACAACAAAACAAACACAGCATTCACAAGGGTTAACACACCATTCTGAATAGCATCAGTAAGCTGAAAATCAATGATTCCGGAAGAATGTAAAGCTGCTAACACCATCTGAGCCACAATCATGATTTGAGAAACAAACGCGATTACCCAGTTCTTATTTCTTAATCGGACTTTCCAGTTGATCATCTCCCCATCCCCTTCCATTTTTGTTAAACAATCTTTCTATTAACATATGCTTGGACGAGGAAATGGTTGTCCGCTGATATCATGGGTTTTTTCTTTTATCCATTACACTTCTCTTCTCATAGCTTTTAAGACATCGACCTTTGTTGCGCGCTGTGCTGGGCGTAATCCTGAAATGATAGTAACAGCGTAACAAATTACAACACAGATAATCGGTAAAACAAGCGGAATATCACTAAAAATCAGGTCTAAATCCGTCTCTTGGCCAAAAGCCTGTTTGATAATTAATGGAATCACAAAATTAACCGTATAACTAATCCCATAAGAAACGATCGTACCAATAAGGGCACCGATAAGCCCGATATAACTGCTTTCAAGCAGAAAGATTCGTTTAATGGTTTTCGGGTTGGCTCCGATTGCTTTCATAATCCCAATATCAGGGGCCCGCTCGGTCACCGCCATCGTCATCGTATTATAAATTCCAATGGAAGCAATCAGTATCGCGATGGTCCCAATAAAGATCAGACCTGCCTTTGCAATCATAAACACCATGTTTACTTCTTTTAGTTCATTGACAACTGAATATGTAGCATAATTCTTTTCTTTTAGTTGGTCAGATATACTTTGAACTGCTTCCATGTTTTTGGCATAAATTTTTACTTCATCATACATATTTTTATTGTTTACAAGATCTTCTGGTACCTCATTTGTATTTATATCCAACATGTATCCTTTGGGTGTCCCCGTAAATCTCTCAATTTCAGTTAACATCTCATCGGAAATAAAGACACTACTATCCTGTGCCCATTCTTTTGTTGGTTTTTTAGAAATCCCCACGACCTTTAATGGGATCGTTTTTTCTACTTGTTTACCATCTTTAAACTGTTTTACGGTTAAGTTTATTTCATTTCCAAGTAATTCACCTTTATAGAGATACTCATCTTTAATCTGCCCCTTTTCATCATACAGATCATCGCCCGCATCCTTGTCAGCTAGATTAGTTAAGAAATTATAACCGACGGCCACTTCATTTTTCCCTTTTGGAATATGCCCTTCCGATAATTCAAAACCAGCTTTTATTTCAGCCGGAAAATTTGCTACAAAGGTTGGTGCCGATTCTTGATATTTCCCAATCGTAAAAGCACCCTCCTGCTGTAACATTTTCCTTCTTGTCACTGCTTTTACATCGTTTATCTTTTCAAACAATTTAACATCTTTATCATTTAAAGGGCGATAAATACCTTCATCTTTTGTTTCCTTACCATGAATATCAATTTGGGTAATGACCCTCCGTTCGGTAATTTCCTTTACCACCGATTTCTGTAAACCAAACCCTACAGAGGCGAGGACAATTAAGAAGGCACAACCCATTGCGGTTGCAAGAATCGTCATAAATACTCTTGTTCTATTTTTCTTCATATTTTGGCGGACGAAGCGAAATTGGTCTCTTAACTTCATGCAAACACCTCCTGGACAATGCGTCCATCTTTTAATTCAATTTTACGGTTACCAATCTCAGCTACCTTATCATCATGGGTGATAATTAAAAACGTAATTCCTAAATCCCTATTCAATTCCTTAATAAATAGTAATAGCTCTTCTTCAGTTTCACTATCAAGGCTGCCCGTTGGTTCATCGGCAAGAATAATTGGGGGATTTACAATTAAGGCCCGGGCGATACTTACACGCTGCTGCTGCCCGCCTGACAGCTCTCCAGGATAATGATCCTGGTAATCTAGCAATCCCACTTTTTGCAGCATCGTTTCGGTTTGCACTTTTCTTTCCTTTTCATTTACACCTTTTAATATCAACGGCAATTCCACATTTTGAAAAGCGGTCATGCTCGGTATCAATTGAAAGCTTTGAAAAATAAATCCTAGATGATTGATTCGGAAGTCCGCAAATTTTGATTCATTTAAATCTGAAACTTTTTCCCCGCTAATCCAAATATCACCCTCTTTCGGATGAATGAAACCACTAACTAAGTTAAGGAGCGTCGATTTTCCTGACCCGCTTCTGCCAACAATAGTGACGATTTCACCCTTCTTGACACTTAAAGAAATATCTTTAAGTACTGGAATGATCGTTTGTCTCCCTTTTTTTCCAATCACAAAGTCATGGCTTAAGTTTTTTATTGTTATCATAATTTCCTCCTGTTTTCCAATCACTTCACCATAATAGACGAAGCACACTCACTTAACCCCTACAAAATAATTAATTTTTTTACAATTCGTTAGACGTCACATAAGTTTTTTTGGTTACATATGGGAATATTACTTGTTATATAGGCTTTTACTAGTCTTTTTAATTTATAAAATTTATAATAAAAGAATTAAAAATTACTTTTGAAAGTAAGGAGATTACATGGAGAAATTGCATCCATATTGGGAAAAGTTTGTTCTTTTCTGGAAAAAGAAACATTTAACTCAAATATTATTACTATTAATCTTAGTGGTAGTTTTAACTACCATCCTTTATTTTGGCTGGCTTGCGATGAGAGCCAATGTAGAATCGCTGAAGCAAGGTCTCAGTCAGCCGACCGTTATTTATGATAAAAAAGGGAAAATCGCAAGTAATGTCGCTACGAATCGGACAAAAGGAGTAAAAATCGAGGAGTTGCCGAAGTATGTCCCAAATGCTGTCGTGGCAATTGAGGATGAACGATTCTATGAGCATGGCGGTTTCGATATCAAAGGGATTGCTCGTGCATTTTTCAGTAACTTGTTTGCGGGCAGAATCACGGGCGGCGGCAGTACGTTAACCCAGCAGTTAACAAAGAATGCCCTCCTTTCTCCTGAACGAACCTATAAACGAAAAGCAGAGGAATTATTTTTAGCTGTAAAAATTGAAAAAGTTTATACAAAAAACGAGATACTGCAGATGTACCTTAATCAAGTTTATTTCGGGAGCGGTTCCTGGGGGATCAGCAACGCTTCCAAAAAATATTTTGATAAAAATATTAAAGACGTTACTATCAGTGAGGCAGCAATGCTTGCGGGTTTACTGCATTCACCGAATTACCTAAATCCCTACAACAACTATGATTTAGCCATGAAAAGAAGAAATACTGTATTAAGTAAAATGAAAGAACTTGGGATGATTACTAGTTCGCAATATAACAAAGCGAATAAAGAAAAAATTCGACTACATGATGGCGGCGGAAGCAATGTGGAACGAAAATATCCATATTATGTGGATGCGGTCCTTAATGAAGCAATCAATAAATATGGTTTAACACAAGAAGAAATTCTAACTAGAGGATATCGAATTTACACCGCGATGGATCAAAATCTGCAGTCTGATCTTGAACAAGTGTATAGTGAAGACTACTTGTTCCCACGCAGTAGAGGGGGAAAACTTGTTCAAAGTGGCTCTGTTCTAATGGACCCGGGTACAGGCGGGGTGAGTGCTCTAGTTGGTGGACGCGGTGAGCATGTATTTCGCGGATTTAACCGTGCAACCCAATTACGGGCACAGCCAGGGTCGTCGATTAAACCACTGGCCGTTTACACACCGGCCCTTGAAGAAGGATATAAATACTCATCTGAACTTGTTGATAAACCAATCAGCTTCGGAAACTACAAGCCAGAAAATTTTTCAAAGACCTATGAAGGCAAGGTTGAGATGTACAAAGCGCTAGAGAAGTCGCTGAATATCCCAGCTGTATGGCTGTTAAATGAGATTGGCTTAAATAAGGGAATCGATTCCTTAAAGCGGTTCGGTATACCCGTCGAGAAAGCAGATAAAAACCTGGCGATTGCACTGGGCGGTATGAGTACTGGGGTCTCTCCCCTGCAAATGGCTAACGCCTTTTCAGCTTTCCCAAATGGCGGAAAGAGGGAAGACAGCCACTTAATTACGAAAATAGTTGGACCAACTGGAAATGTGATTGCGGAGCATGAAGCAAAAACCACAAAAGTAACGTCTGAAAAAGTCACAGATGAAATGACATCGATGCTCTTAAATGTAGTCGAAACAGGAACGGCTCGGCGCGCCCGAATCCCTGACGTCCAAATAGCCGGTAAGACTGGATCCACCCAGCTGCCATATAATGATATTAGTGGAACGAAGGACCAATGGATGGTCGGGTATACGCCAAATCTGGTTGGCGCCATCTGGATAGGGTTTGACCAAACTGATCGGGAACATTATTTGCCAAGTCCAAGTTCGGCTAATGTGGTACCTATATTTAAGGAGATTATGAAGAAATCTGTTCAAGATCTTCCAAAAGAAAGCTTTGATGTGATTTCTATAAATGATCAACTAGCCGGTAAAGGCTCGACAAAAGTAAGTATCAATGAACAGGCGAAGAAAATTAGCAAGGAATTAAATGAAAATGCTCAGAAAATCGGGGAAACGATCAAAGAAAATGCTCCAGGTTGGAAAGAAAAGTTGGATCAAGTTTTATATAAGGTCGGCAAGGGAGTTAATTCTCTCATTGAAAGAATTCAGCAGTAATAAAAAATAGCACCAAGCCGGTGCTATTTTTTTATTACTAAGGTATGGAACAAGTCCCCTGTGATTTTTCGGAGGATTTCTTCCTGATCGGGTTGAAAAACGGCCATGAAACAGGTGGATGGGCCAGCTGATTTGATTATATCAACGGTAGTGACGATCCTTTCTTTTGTTAACTCTTCATTAAAGAACATTTGGTTAAGTTCAAATAAAATCCCTTTAGAACCAACCGGCCACAGCATAATATCCTTAATCTTGCTGACCTCTTTGAATATCGATAGAGGTGCAATTTGATCATTTTGTTCGATCACTTCATCTCCAACTAGCGGTAAACCAACAACAGCCAATTTCAATTGTTCTGAGAAAGTTCGGTCGGTTATTTTAGCAGACGATTTCTTCCCTAAGACCACTAACCCTATGGCTGATTGCAGAAGCTGAAAGTTACTTTCTGTACTTCCAGAAATACTTACCCCTGATAACTTTAGTTCAGAAAGCCCCTTTTCTACTCCACTAACTAGCTCATCCCAAGGTTCATTTCCACAAAAGTTATGCAGCAGTACTGAAATAGGCTCCCCTCCTGCTGCTATACATTCCATTGCGGCAACTCTAAATGCATAATAAGCTACGGTTTCATAGGGTACATGAACAAGATCTTGCTCCTTCATTCCAATCGCTCCGCTATTATCACAAGCAATAATGAGGGAGTTCCCACCGCTAAAAGGAATGGTTACGATATCCCTCATTGTTTGACATCCCGATTGGGTAATCCATGTGTTACAAGTGAAGTTATTCGTGGAATTGCCACCATTGCGATGACCGTATTGATGATGGAACCAATGAGCAAAGAAGGAATAATCCCCAAATAAAATCCTAGATTCATTAAATAAATAAATGGTAACGGGGCAACCAATGAGTTTCCAATGATGAAAACAACACATGCTAAAATTTTATTATTTTTATACATGTGCCCAAAAACCCAAACCAGCACAGCCATTTCGACAGCAATTAAAAAGTGCATGGGCCCTAGTGGGAACCCACCAATCAATGCCGATAATAGATGCCCAAATGCCCCCACTAATGCACCTGCCCCTGCCCCAAACAAGACTGCTGCCAAAAGTGCAGGGAATGCATCCAATGCGACGCTGCCGACAATAGCTGGAATTTTAATCATAGCTCCGACCACAGACAATGCCGTTAACATTGCCAGTCCGCTAACCCATTTTCCTTTCATTTACTTTTCCTCCTTACGCTTCCCATCCCTAAACACATTCGCACTGCGAACATATTCTACATCACTGACATGTAATCGGAAGTTGATCACTCTTGCTAGCGCAAAGAAATAGTCTGACAGGCGGTTAAGGTACATCAACGCTATTTCAGAAGTTTTTGGATCAGCTTTCACCAACTTAACAACTAATCGCTCGGCTCTTCTAGTCACCGTTCTAGCGATATGAATCGAAGCCGATGGTTTAGTTCCTCCTGGTAAAATAAATCGCTCTAACTCAGGCGCTTCTTCAATGTATTCATCGATTTTCTTTTCAAGGTAATCAATGGACTCTTGGTGAAGTTTTAATTCCCGCTTCGCTGTCACATTTGCGAGGTCTCCACCACAATCAAATAATTCATGTTGGATTTTTTCAAGATCGGCCAGAACGTCCTTAAATATATTGGGGTCCAGTTCTTGTATGGCCTGCCCGACAAAGCAATTCACTTCGTCCACGGTTCCATATGCTTCAACACGAATGTCATCTTTATCTACCCTTCCACCGATGATGCTTGTTTTTCCTTTGTCACCTGTTCTTGTGTAAATTCTCATTATTCCCATTCCCCTTTACTTTATAGTTTGGTTTAATCCATACCAAATGACGTCAACTTTTTCTGCTTTGGCAGCGATATCTTGAAAAGCCCAACCTGTTACATCCCGCCATCGTCTATTTTCTACCTCCATTGGAACAATTCCTTTTGTTATATCAGTTCCAATCACAATTAACTTGCGCAGCTCATCTGCATTTTCCCAAGTAGTCCATTCCTCTAAATTATTGGCCCATATCTGACGGCACTTATCGGCATCGAATGTGGCTATTAAATCTTTCAGCCAAATTTCTACTCCCTCAAGAATCACTACGCCCTCGTTGAAATCAATTAAATTTATCGGGAGAGTGTGGTCATCGTAAGCTGAAACCCAATGTTTATTCTTGAAACAGCTATAGGTATTCTTTACCCATGCCCTTTTGCCGTTAAAGGCACCTCCAATAATAAAATGCATCGTTCACCCCTCCTTAGTGATTCTCTTTCAAAAATGAGTTCGTATCCTTGTTCATGCTTTACCTCCCACGCCCAAAATTCTCTTTTGACTGGTGCAAACATTGATAACAGATAGCGAATAACTCCGCCATGAGTAATTACCGCAGCGCTTTTATCGTTTGACATAAGAAGCTCGTCGGTAATATTAGACCAGCCAGAATCAACCCTACTAGTGAATTCATGATATGATTCACCTTCCGGCGGTAGATGTAAATTAGGAGCTCTCAGCCAATTGCGATAGTGAACATTTTCTTTTAATTCTTCGTACGTTTTCCCTTCCCATTGACCGAAATTCATTTCTCGTAATTCTTTGACAAGATTTATACTAGCATTTGAAAATAATCTTTCTCCTGTTTGAACACATCTCTGCAAGTCACTAGAATAATAATGCTCATAACTTTTTGAAATGACGAGCTTCTTAGTTTCAGGAGATAAAGGAGAATCATTCCATCCTAAATAAGCTTTTCGTTTGTTTTCTTCGGTTACACCATGACGAAATAATGCAATAACCACACGGTCATCCACAGTAGTAACTCAGTCCCTTCCACCGCAGCACCTAAGACATCCCCGGTAATACCGCCAAACCATTTCACTGCTTTTCGGCGAAACAGAAATATACAGCATGCTGAAATCAGAATTAATATACCTATATTGAAGAATTGCTTATTAAAAAAACTAACTAAAATGAGCAGACAGATTAAGTAAATGGGATACAGCCAAAGTGACTGCGGTTTCGCCGCATTTTGGAACAATGCGCCGAGTCCGTCATTTTTGGCGGTCTTCACAGTTAACAACAGAATTCCCATGACACTTTTACTTAAAAAAGGAATAAGTGCAATAATGATAAATAGGACGTTTTCAACATTCGCTATACTTTCATAAATAAATAGAAACCGACAGCTTAATAAAACCAAAATGGACAGAACACCAAAGGCACCTGTTCTAGGATCCTTCATAATTTCAAGCCTTTTCTCCTGATCTTGATAGGAAAAAAAAGCATCACTCGCATCCATCCAGCCATCGAGATGAATTCCTCCCGTCAAGAGAATTGTTGCCAGCCAAAGCAAGAAGGATGAAGCAAGGTGGCTAAAAGGAGTAAATTCCAAACAAAGATATAAGAGCGCAGAATAAATGATTCCTTGCATTAATCCTACTAACGGGAATGCTTGCACTGCCTTTTTAAGATGTTCCTTATCCATTGGCAATTCTCTTCTGATTGGGATCGCAGTAAAAAATTGAATATCGATTAAAAAACCTTTCCAGAACATCATCATTTTGAACCCCATTGATGGATGAGCTTTTTCATCAGATCCCATTTTATGTGACTTATCATCTCATTTGCTAAAATATTAAATCGTTTATCTTTATACTCGCTAATAGATTTAATTCCTTGGACTGGCAGACCTTTCTTTTTCCGAATCATATTTAACCATTGATTTCTCCACTCATCATTATGAAAAAGATGATGAAGATATGTTCCAATGATATGTCCGTCATTTCCGAAATACCCATCATCTTCCCCATTGGCAAAGGTTAAAAATGGAATCCCGCCTTTAGAAAAGGTAGTCTTTCCTAAATGAATTTCATAGCCCTCTAGCCGTTGAGTTGCAGGTAATCCAGTAGCTTTGTGATACTGAGCATTGACTTGATTCGTTTCCTTTTCTTGATAAAAAGTAGTCGTCGCTGGGATCATTCCTAATCCTTTAACCTTGTAGTTAGGAATGTTTGTGTCCCTACCTTCTTTATCAATCAATTCTTCACCGAGGATTTGATACCCACCACAGATACCTACAATAAAACCGCCATTGACCACATGTTTTTTGATTAAAATATCTAACTGTTTATCTCGTAAATTTTGCATGTCACTGATCGTACTTTTTGTACCAGGTAGGATAATCGCATCCGGTTGTCCGAATTCACTTGAATTTTTGACCCAACGGACTGTTACATCTTCCTCATATAAGAATGGTTCCAAGTCACTATAATTTGAAATAAACGGGAGGTGGATGACAGCAATATCTAGTGTCCCTTTTTTCGGATAGGGAAATTGTGTTCTGATCGATAATGAGTCTTCGCCATCAATCATATGATTTTCAACAAACGGTAATACACCTAATACAGGAACACCTGTTTTTTCTTCGAGCCACTGAACTCCATCCTCAAATAAGCTGCGATCGCCGCGAAACTTATTAATAATCACACCAACTACTCTTTCCCTTTCGTTAGGGTCCAGTAAATCAAGCGTGCCAACAATACTTGCAAACACTCCGCCGCGATCAATATCAGCAACCAAAACTACTGGTATATCCGCCAATTCGGCCACCTTCATATTAACAAGTTCGCGGTCCTTTAAATTGATTTCAACTGGGCTGCCTGCTCCCTCAATTACGACTACATCAAATTCAGTTGCAAGTTGTTGAAGTGATTCCTTAATTACTGCTAACCCCTTCTCATAAAAGTGATCCCGATACCCGCGACCTGAAAGGGTCTCGATTGCTTTACCTAGAAAAACAATTTCAGCGTCTTGTGCGGAACGCGGCTTTAATAAAATCGGATTCATCCATACCGAAGGCTCTACTCTAGCAGCCTCTGCTTGAATTCCTTGTGCTCTTCCAATCTCTTTTCCGTCGCTTGTTACGTAAGAGTTATTGGACATGTTTTGCGATTTAAACGGAGTGACCCTTACTCCCTCGTTGGAAAGGATCCTGCACAGGGCTGTTACGATTAAACTTTTGCCCACATCTGAAGCTGTCCCCTGAATCATGAGTCCTTTCATAATATTGCTCCCTTCATGACGATTGGAATCCCTGCTTCCACAATGTACACTTGGTCCGCCTCCCTAACTAAGTATTGATGGATTTGTCCAAGTAAACGGCCATATTTAAACACCATTTCATTGCCAAGTAAGGATTCATATAAAACCTCATTACTCACGATTAACATGGTTCCGACCCGTTCCAATATAGAAGTAATCCCGATGAGAATAGTATCTTTAACAGTGGTTAAAAATCGTTCATCCCATTTTTGCTCAGAAGAAAATAGTTCATTATTTAATAGTGTGGTCAGACAATCTAGTAAAACCACATCTTCGGCATTAAATTCATTCTCTATCTTTCCTATTTGAACGGACTGTTCATATGTTTTCCACTCGCTAGCCCCTGTTAAGCGATCCTGTTGATGTTTTTTAATTCGTTCCTTCATTTCTGAATCTGAAGCAACACCCGTAGCCAGATAGCTAAGTCGACCTCCAGTTTTACTTGCCATTTCAATTGCTGTCTTCTCCGCAAAGCTGCTCTTCCCGCTCCTCACACCACCTGTTATGAAGATGAGTTTTGATGCCGCCATTGTGTTAACACCTCCATTAATTGATTATTTTCTTCATGACCTTTTATGGCAAAACGCAGCCATCTTCCCTCCAAGCCTGGGAAATTAAAAGTATGTCGTGGGATGATTCCCTGATGAAGAAGAAATTCAAATAATGTGAACTGATCCTTTAAAAGCGGATCCTGTAGTAAGTAAAAATTTACATCGGATGACGAAGCAATATAGTTATTTTGATGAAAATAAGCAAAAAGCCTCTTACGCTCATGACCAATAAATTCTTGTGTCTTTTTAATAAAAGCTTCGTTTTGAAGACAAACTTCCCCTGCTAGTAACGCAATAGTATTTGTGCTCCAATGGGATTGCTGCTTGCTCAGTTCTGAAACTATCTCTGATTGAGCGACTAAATACCCTAAGCGTATTCCTGGTATAGCAAACATCTTTGTCAGCGAGCGAATAATAATTAAATTTGAAAATCGGTTTATGTATGGAACAAATGATTCATATTCGTTTAAAAAATCAAAAAAAGCTTCATCTAAGATGACCAGGCAATCTCGTTTTTCACACTCTTCTACGATTGAGATTATCGTTGACGGAGGATAGTGAATTCCGGTTGGGTTATTAGGGTTACACAAAAACATAGCATCCACATCTATTAGACTTGTGCGTAGATCGGTAGGGTTCAATGTAAAGTCTGGCTCAACTAATTGATGATAGACAATTTCACATTGATTTGCCCGACATACTTCCTCATATTCTGAAAAAGTCGGCTCGATGATGAGGACTCTTTTACCAGCAAGCATTCGTCCAAGCAGTGTAATCATTTCTGCTCCACCATTGCCAATTAAAATAGTATCACTCTTGGTCTGTTCTGCTTTTGAAATCATGTCCGTAAGCTTGGTTGCAAACGGATCTGGGTACACATGAATTTCTCGAAAAAAATCTAACCACTTTTCCTTTAGTGCAGTTGGCGGACCAAGTGGATTAATATTTGCGCTAAAATCGATAAACTCCTTTGGGAGCGCTAATCCCATAGCTTTATATAAATATTGAGGATTCGATCCATGTGAAGGCCAACTCAAAGAATACTCCCCCAATCCATAATAGTAGTAAAAATAAAAAGACCGTTCTGCTAAGAATAGTATTTGCTCCAAGAATATGCGATGCTTGGATCATTTGAATCGGATCACCCATTTTTGCGCGGTTCGATAGAATCCCTTTGTAATAATTGATACCGCCCAGCTGGATCCCTAAAATAGCTGCAACAGCCGCCTCTCCCCAGCCGCTGTTTGGGCTTGGATGCTTTTTCGCATCACGGAACAAAATCATCCAAGCATCCTTAAAACCTATCTCTACTGGTCGTTTTCCAATCAGCATGGTCATGCCTGTTAATCGACTGGGAATCCAATTCATTACATCATCCCATCTTGCAGAAGCCCAGCCAAACTCTTTATATCTATCGTTCATGTGGCCCACCATTGAATCACATGTATTAGTGGCTCGATAAACCATCGCCAGTGGTGCCCCGCCAATGAGTGCCCAAAACATCGGGGCAGTCACACCATCACTGGTATTTTCAGCCACCGTTTCAATGGCACCCCTTGCAATTTCACCTTCATCAAGGCTTTCTGTATCACGGCCAACAATATAGGATAGCTTTTTCCTCGCTTCAGAAAGTTCCCCTTCACTTAACGGACGATAGACCTCAAGGGCAGCTTCCTTTAAACTCTTTCGAGCAATAGTTGTAGAAATAATAATACTTTCTACTAATATCCCGACAAATGGGTGAACACGATAACCGACCAAAATTAAAACGAAGGCAATGAAATAAACAAAGAGTAAAATAAAAAGGAGCATTCCTACCCCTTTCCATTTTTTTAACTTTCCCTTATTCAAGCGTTTTTCTAAAAATGAAATCATTGTACCAATCCATCTAACAGGATGAGGCCAGTTGGGTGGATCTCCAATAAACATGTCGATAATATAAGCAATTGTAATAGCGGCTAAATGATAGACTAACATTTTCGTTTCCTTTTGCTTGATTTTTGAATCGCTTCTGTCGTGCACTGATAAACAGCTTTGCTGATGAGCTTTCCTAACGGAGTAATCGTTCCTGCAAATTCTAGCGTATCGCCCGTTTGTGTAGCAGCTATTAAAATACTATCGGTCGATGTTCCGGTCGCGAAGGTTCCGGAAACTTCATCCATTACCATTAGATCATTCAATGCCTTAACTTTTGCTTCAGTGGCGGTCATAATGCTTTGGATAAAGGCTTCTTCTGTTAACTCTCCTTCGACAAAAATCCATGTATTGATAGTTCCAGGTATCATTTCAAATGAATGTAGTTCACTCTTCGAAGCATCAATCGCATTTCCAACCCCTGCTGTTACAACCGCAAATATCGAGAAGCCAGTATCGGTATATCTTTTGTAAACGACATCTTCCAATATAACTGCAGTCATCATGCCCACAGTTTCCGACGGTTCAAACCCTTTTGATTTCAAAAATAAGGCCATCTCGCTGCGGTGGTCATTACATCTGTAATCCTTGTTGACATGTCGATTCACAAACGTCTGATGCCATCCGGTACCCGAACCAATTACTCCTGAGGACATGGTCCTTAATGGCATGGAAGAAGTTAATTCAATCCATTCCTTTGATATATGTAACCTTGACTCATCTATTGTAAACATGACCTTGTTGTGATTTACTTTTGGCAATAATGCCATCTGTGGTGCAGCAACTCTAGGGTGAGGGTGTTTTTGAATGTCAGTATGGTACACGTCTCTGATTCGTTCTTCACGAAGCACCTCATTAGGAATGTGATTGATATTAATCCGTCCGTTTTCAAGGAGAAGCAGCCGGTCACAATAAAGCCCAGCAAGGTTTAAATCATGAAAAATAGAGATGACCGTTAACTGATTTTCTGATGTCCATTGTTTTAAGAAATCTAACAATTCCTTCTGGTAGGATAAATCTAAATGATTGGTAGGTTCGTCTAATAAAAGGATTTCAGGCTCTTGGGCGAGCGCTTGGGCGAGAAAAACTCTTTGTTTTTCCCCTCCTGATAACTCCTGAATATTCTTATTTTGGAAACTAGATACACCAATTTGATTCATTACTCTTTGGACAACCTCTTCATCAGCGGGACCCCAAGATTGAAACAACCCCTTTTGATGGGCATAACGTCCGAGCGAAACGGTTTCTTTCACCGTGTAAGAGAAAGATTGTGATGAATGTTGGGACAGGACAGCAATTATTTTGGCCAATTGTTTTGCCTTGTATTGCTGGAGCCGTTTTCCGTTGATTTGAATCTCACCTTTTTGGATTGGTAAAATGCCGCTTAGCATTTTTAAAAGGGTTGTCTTCCCGCTTCCATTCGGACCGAGGATTCCGAAAAGTTCTCCCTTTTCCACTTCAAAAGAAATGTCCTCCAGAACCGCTTCATTCGAGTATCCACCAGAAACCTGTTGAACGCTAAGCATCCTTTAACCACTTCTTTCCATCCTTTTTCTTTGTAGCAGGATTATTGCAAATATTGGAGCACCAATTAAAGCAGTGATGACACCAATCGGTAATTCTGTTGGAGAAATGATCGTTCTCGAAATCAAGTCAGCTAAAATTAAAAAACCTGCCCCCGTTATGATTGACAAAGGAAGAAGATGGCGATGATCTGGTCCCCATAATAATCTCGACAGATGTGGAATGACCAGACCAACAAAACCAATGGTGCCTGACACCGCAACGGCTGCCCCTGTTAATATCGAGCCGGCTGTCAAGATTAAGAGCTTTCTCTTGTGTACATTAACCCCTAGATGTTGTGCCCGTTCTTCCCCAAATGACATCGCATTAAGTTCCTTTGCATTAAAGAGGAGCAAACATGAGCCAATGATGAAAAATGGGAAAATGATTTTTATGTAATCCCAGCCCCTCATTGAAACACTTCCCAAAAGCCAGCCAATAATCTGCCGGAGTTCATCTCCCGTTAGTGCAATCATAAGCGAAATTAGGGCTCCTAAAAAGGAACTGAAAATAATACCTGTTAATATAATGGTTTCCACTCGCATTGAGCGTTCGATTTTACTCGCAAACATGAGAACTAGGAAGATTGTAAAAAAAGAGAATAGGATACTTAACAATGGTAATGTAAAGGATCCAATGAAGGGAATGGAAAGCTGAAAAAACAGGGTCAACACTGCCCCGACAGACGCTCCCGAGGATACACCTAATGTATAAGGATCTGCTAACGGATTTCTAAGCAGTCCTTGAAAGGCTGCCCCTGCAATAGCAAGGGAAGCCCCGACAAGACCTGATAAGATCACTCTAGGTAAACGAATATTTAGGACAATACTCGAATACATGGGGTCGATTGTTTCCAATGAGATAACCCCAAATAACTTAGCAGTGATAATCTTAATAAGGGTTAAGATTGGAACGGACACCGTTCCAATTGAAATACCTAATAAGATAGAAAGAACTAGGAAAATTCCCGCTATAATATAGGCAAGATACTTATTATTTAAAAACTTCAGGATAGACAGCCTTCGCAAGATCTTCTACTCCTTCAATAATCCTCGGGCCTGAGCGAGTAACGCGATCAGAATCCACATCAACTACTTGCTTATTTTTTACAGCGTTGACTGTTTCCCAGCCTTTTCTGCTTAAAACTTGCTCCGTCGGATTTTTCACATAGTACCCGTATGTTGTAACGATAACATCAGGATTACGTTTAATCATTGCCTCTTGGTCAATTTTAATCCAGCCTTCTTGATCATTTGCGATATTTTCTGCATTAATGATACTAATCATCTGATCCATAAACGTATTCTTTCCTGGTGTATAAATTTCTGGTGCAGGTGAAACCTCAACAAATACCTTTTTCTTTTCTTTTATTCCCGCAGCCTTTGCTTTAATTTCGGCCAACTTAGCCTTCATCCCTGTAATCATCTCATCTGCTTTCGCAGTTTCACCGGTGGCTTTCCCAATCATATCAATGGAATCATAAACTTGATCAATATTTTGGGCATCATTTACAACTAAAACTGCAATCCCAGCATCTTTTAGCTGCTGCAGTCCTGCTTCAGAATTGTGCGCTGAAGAGGCATGAGCTAACACTAAATCAGGCTTTAAGGAAATAATTTTTTCTAAATTAATTTCTTGACCTCCGACTTTTTCCTTTTTTGTTGCAGCCTCCGGATAATTATCGAAATCAGACACGCCCACCACTTCTTTATCTAAACCTAATGCAAAAGCAATTTCAGTATTACTTGGGATAAGAGAAACGATCTTTTCGGGTTTCTTTTCGATAATAACTTTGGTTTGGGCTGCATCTGTAATCGTAAGGGGATATGTAATCTCCGCCGTTTTCTTCTCAACGCTGGATTTATTTTCTTCGTTAACCTGGTCTTTCTTTTCAGCACAACCCGCTAACACTCCTATTGTCAATAATACTACTAACAGCAATGAATACAATTTTTTCATTTTTCTCCCTGCTTTCTGTGGTATATCTTGTATGTAACAAAAAATAAATCTTTCTTGTGCCAAACAAATTGGCGTAGATAACAACAAAAAACATCTCCACGTTTTGATGGAGATGTTGGTATGAATAGATTCTATTACTAGCAAAAGTAAAAGGAGTCTAGCCTTCAACACCTTCCTATCCTCGTAGGTTACTTGGCGCACAAGAATTAGGCAGGTTTCCTGGCTCATGATCAACGCTTCCTATGCCTTCCCATCGTAATTGACAGTGACATAATATAGGTTGCTCCCATTTACAGTGGCGGGACCGCGTTGGCTTCTACCAACTTCCCTTTTAAGCTTAAAATCTCGAATAAGATTTTAGCACCTAATTTTAAAAATATTTTTTGTTACGTTAATTATAGAAAAAGTGGAATGATTTGTATATGTTTTTTTACAATAATTTATGCTTCAATACTTCTGCATAAATTTGCCATTTCAATCGCAGCCGTTGCTGCATCCCAACCTTTATTACCCGCCTTTGTTCCGGCACGCTCAATGGCTTGTTCGATTGAATCTGTTGTTAACACTCCAAAAATAACCGGAATGCCACTTTTTAAATTAATCGCAGAAACACCTTTTGCTACTTCATTACAAACAAAGTCAAAATGTGGAGTTGAACCGCGAATAACTGTTCCTAACGTAATTACCGCATCATATTTATTGCTATTGGCCATTTTTTGGGCGATTAATGAAATCTCAAATGCCCCGGGAACCCACGCAAGGTCCACGTCTGATTCGCTAACGCCATGTCTTTTAAGTGCATCCTGTGCACCGCTTAATAATTTACTGGTAATAAATTCATTAAAACGTCCAACAACAATTCCAATTTTTAAACCAGAGCCAACTAAATTTCCTTCAAAAATATTTCCCATGTATATACCTCCATCAATTGTTTTGTGTATTAGCGATTTTTTTAGTTAAACTTCCCGCTTAACCATGTTTTCTTTTTTTATTCGGTATTCAACTAAATCCTTAATCGTAATCATTTTAAGATTCATTTTCTCAGCAATTTTGAAAAGATCGGGAACGCGGGCCATCGTTCCGTCTTCATTCATAATTTCACAAATAACCCCAGCAGGCTTAGCACCGCATAATTTGGCAAGATCCACCGCTGCTTCTGTATGTCCATTTCTCTTCAGAACTCCACCTTGTTTAGCAATGAGTGGAAAAATATGCCCTGGTCTTAAGAAATCAGCGGCTTCTGATTCTGGGTCAACCATACTCAAAACGGTTGCGGATCTTTCAAATGCAGAAATGCCAGTGGTAGAGAATTTATGATCAATACTGACAGTAAAAGCAGTTCGTTTCGGATCTGTGTTATTGGTAACCATTGGATGTAAGTCAAGCTTCTTGGCTAAATCCTCATCAATTGGCACACAGATTAGACCTCGTCCGTGAGTGGCCATGAGATTTATGACCTCGGGTGTTGCTTTTTCAGCTAGGGAAATAAAGTCCCCTTCATTTTCCCTATCCTCATCATCACAGACAATGACTACCTTACCTTCCTTTAAATCCGATAGTGCTTCATCAATTGAATTAAACACGGGTATCTCTCCTTTCAATCATGATGTAACGAACATAGTTTAAAAAAATCCATTCTCTTCTAAAAAATTAGCGGTTATCCCTTTGCTGCTTTTTTGCGGCGGTTGATTAGAAAAATTACTAATAAAATGACCAACATATTTTCCTATCATATCGCATTCTAAGTTAACAATATCCCCTGAACCCTTTAGACCTAGAATCGATTCTGACAATGTGTGCGGGATAATGGATAATGTAAAACTATTCTCCGAAACGGCAAATACGGTTAAGCTTGTCCCATCAACCGCAATCGACCCTCTTAAGATTACATATTTCAATAATTCCTCTTCGGCTTCAATCTCATAGTAAATCGCATTTTCAAGTGATTGTTTACTTTTGATTACACCTGTTCCGTCAATATGTCCTGAAACGAAATGGCCGCCAAACCTTCCACCCGCTGCCATCGCCCGTTCAAGATTTACTTTTGAACCCCGTTTTACCATGTTTAAGCTGCTGGCTCTGACAGTCTCCGGCATAACATCTACCGTAAACAGTTTCCCAGTAAAGGATGTAACCGTTAGACAAACCCCATTAACAGCAATACTGTCACCAAGATGGACATCGTTCAGTATTTTTTTTGCTTCAATGGTTAACACAAACGATTCGCCAGTCCGCTGGATGTTTGCAACCACGCCAATTTCTTCAATAATTCCAGTAAACATATTGTTCCTACTCCTTACTATGTTTCCCTTTAATTCTTACTCTAAAAAAAGAAGGACCCTGATAACAATAAGTCATCAGGGTCCAGTAAAAAGGCAATAGAAAATAAAGGCTTAAAAATAGGTACACTTCACCCTACTATTAATCCTGTCTTTTCCTTCTCCCATCCAGACTTTAACTGTCGGCCCTGGAGTTTCACCAGATCCACCGCTTAACATAATAATGTTAACCGGGTCACGGACTAAGAAGCTTAGCTTCATCACCGCCGGTTAGGAATTTCACCTGACCCCGAAGGAAATTATTTGAATATATATTTATATGTTATGATATTTCATTCTAATAGTAAAGTAATCCGCTCTAATTAAGGACAATATTAATATCCTAGGCTTATTTTACGATCTTAATATTCCCGACTTAGTTATTGTTTATAAGTCTTTACAGGCAAATAAATATCGAAATAAAGTTCACCATTCTCATTTTGATGTTTATGCTCTTCTTTAAATACTTCCATACTTAATGCATTGTGATCCTGTTCGTAGCCATATTCTTCCATCCAAGAATAAATTTGTTTATATGTATTTTCCACTTCTTCAAGGCTTCCTCGATGTGTAGCAAAAACATAATTTTTACTTGGAATTGTAAAGCCAACCATACCTTCTGGAATTTCCTCGATTTTTTCTACTGGTGTTGTCACATAATAGGTAATTTCGGTTTCTCTGCTATGAAAAGGTGCGATTAAAACAGGTTCATTCGTTTGATAAGATACTTCTTCTAGTCTATTTACCATCTTTTTAAAAAGAGTTGGGAGTGTACTAATTTGTGAATAAGTTCCGTTCCATGAAATCCCAACAACCTTCATTTCTTCTTTTTCTATTACTTGGATACTCATGCTAATCCCCCTTTTTGAATTATCATATTAATATAATTCTCACCCCACTGTTAAAATCCTGCAAAAATAATTCGACTAAATCATTCAAAAAAGCCCCTCATGTAATTGAACGGCCTTTTACAATCGCCAAATTAACTATCTTTTTAAATTATGAGGTAAATTTTATTATTTGGATGAAAATAGCTTATAATGGACTTAACACATTAATAGGAGGATTTTTTATGAGTAATGAAAATCAAACCAATCCACAGGAAGAACCGAAGAAAAAGATAAGTTTGCAAGAAGCGATGAAACAACAACTGCAAAATAAGAAGAATAAATCTGCCGGAGGAACTTCAAGTTCAAACAACTCGATGGCAACTAAAAAGCTGCAAAGCCAGCAGACGAAAAAAGTAAGTAATTCTCGGAGAAAAATGGGTGTCTAACGGGCAAAATCGAGTAGATATTTCCCCGGGTGCACTCGTCAAAATTGTCCTAAAAGCGGATCAACGAAGTGGGAAACTAACAGAGGGGACCGTCAAGGATATATTAACCAAGTCCAACTTTCATCCTCATGGCATAAAAGTCAGGCTTACTGACGGACAAGTTGGAAGAGTTAAAGAAATAAATAATTAGTTTAGAAAGTTAAACCCCCTTTGCGTATTATTGCAAAGGGGGATTTTCTAGTGTATTTCTTTTACCGTGCAGATTCTTTTAAGTCATGGTAAATGGAGTTACCTTACATTTACCGGGTGGACGTTTTTTCCTCTTCACGGTAAATGGAGTGCACTTTCATTTACCGGGTGGACAGTTTTTTCCTCTTCACGGTAAATGGAGCGACCTTTCATTTACCAGGGGGACGGTTTTTTCCTCTTCATGGTAAATGGAGCACTCTTTCATTTACCGGGTGGGCAGGTTTTTCCTCTTCATGATAAATGGAGCGACCTTTCATTTACCGGGTGGACGGTTTTTTCCTCTTCATGGTAAATGGAGCGACCTTTCATTTACCGGGTGGACGGTTTTTTCCTCTTCATGGTAAATGGAGCGACCTTTCATTTACCAGGGGGACGGTTTTTTCCTCTTCACGGTAAATGGAGTGCCCTTTCATTTACCGTGAAGATTATATTCTCTTCTTAACGGTAAATGGAGCACATCGCAATATTATAAAAAAAACAGACCCAAAGACTGGGTCTGTTTATCGGCGGGTCATTATGATTTACGGACGTTTACTGCTTGTGGTCCACGTTGGCCACTTTCAATTTCAAACGTAACCTCTTGACCTTCGTCTAATGTTTTGTATCCTTCGCCTTGAATAGCAGAAAAGTGAACAAATACATCTTCTCCACCTTCACGCTCAATGAATCCAAAACCTTTTTCACTGTTAAACCATTTTACTTTACCTGATTCCATTCTTTGTAGCCTCCTAGCATGTAACAATTACATGTAAATTGCAAATTGATTGCATAATTATTTTTACCCATTTCATTTTTTCCTATACCATGAGAATTTCAAAATTTTACTGGAAATGAACAATGTTTATAAAACCCATTTGTAGATTGCTTTTGCGACTCCGTCTTCCTCATTTGTGGAGGTCACCCAATCTGCAGACTCTTTAACAAGTTCTTGAGCATTTCCCATCGCAACTCCCAGGCCGGCTGCCTTAATCATCGCCAAATCATTCAGACTATCACCAACCGCCATTACATTTTTCATATCCAATCCGAGCCTGTTACAAACAATCTCAAGACCCTTCGCTTTATTAATGCCGGCCGAATTCACTTCGATATTTTTCAACGTGGAATTACTAAGTTCAAATTCACCCTTTGCCTGTAATTCTTTCATGATTATCTCTCTTGTATCGTCATCATCGATATTAAAGCCAAATTTCATCCATTCTAAGGTATGTAAGTCCTCTGGCATTTCATTATGCCAATTACGTTCCGTGCTAATCGCCCAAAACTTAGTGTTATGCTGCTGCGATAACCTCCACATCCACTCAACAAGCTCGGACTTTACCAAGTTCCTCTCTACTAATTCACGTTGATTATCCCATATTTCGCTCCCATTAACGGTGACCAAATAAGAATCTAGTTCCAATGAGTCAGCATGCTCACGGCTTGTCAAAAGCGAACGGCCTGTACTTAGAACCACATATATTCCTTTGTCCTTAGCGTCTTTGATGGCTTGGCGATTCGCATCCGAAACTTGTCCTTTATTATTTAATAGCGTACCGTCCATGTCGAGTGCAACTAGCTTGATTTCAATGTCATTTTTTAATTTATCCATATGTAAACACATACTCCCTTCGACTTTTCCTATTATTAGATTAACATCATTTCTAAAAACTAATCAAACTCTCAAGTTTACATAACATCGGTATTATAAATAAAAAACACAAGGACTCTGCGATTTTCCGTTGGATCCTTTATTAAGTAACATATAGGCACTCTATTGCATATAGTACCCATAAGCCAAGAATAGAAAGGTGTTTAAAGATGTCATCGGTTGTTATCAATTTATATTATCTAAAAATCAACAGTATTTCGGGTAATGGTTCCATAACTATAGGGGAAGCATCTCATAACAGCCCCACAGCCAATAGTAAATTACAAGGAATTAATGCTTCATATGGAGATACATCACCAACTGAGGCAATGATGGAAAACCTGTTAAATGATCCAGATGTAAATGATCAAACCTCCATTGGAACTACTGATTCTACTAATATAAATACACCATTTCAACCTGTACCACCAATCTTATAATATAGGAGTTTTTTGATATGCCATTTCAAATCAATATTTTAAATTTCAAGATAAATGGAGCTGCCCAAAACGGGAATGTTGATATTGGTCCTACCGTGCATAACAGCCATACTGCTAATAGTAAATTTGTTGGAGCAAATTTCTCTTTAGGTGATTTTTCACCAGCTTCTTCTCTTATGAACTCGGGTAATATAGATACAGATGTTAGTGATCAGGATCAAATAGCTAACCCTTCAATGCCTATTGCCAATCAACTTTAAAGGAGCAGTAATATGGATATTGAAAAAATGAGAAAATGGCTAGAGATTACCAACCAATATAGAGAGAGCAATTTTTGGTCTAATGTACTCAAGCAAAAACAACCCGATGAATTTTTTAGAGAAGTATCGTTTAATCCAAAATTTGATCTATATCAAAATGATTATTATAACTTTATTATTTTTGAAATACCTGGAGTAAATCAAGAAGATATTTCGCTTAGCTTAATTTCAAATACACAATTAAAAATTAATGGCAGTATAAAACCTGTGTTACCATTTGAAATGGAAATGATGAGAGAGCGCGTATATGGTGATTTTGAACGAGTAATTGACCTTCCTGAACCAACACAGGCTCATTTAATACATTTACAAATTAATAATGGACTACTTCATTTATCATATCCTCGAAATAAGTGTTAATTATAGATATAAGAACTTTGGAGTCATTCTCTCCTCCAATATCATAAAGGTTTAGTGCAAAAAGATTTCCCTTCTATAATTGTAGAAGGGTAAACCTGCTTATCTGTCCCCCAAAAATTTTAATAATAAAAAAACGCCTGCCAATAACAAGCGCTTTTAATGTATTTCTATTAATGATGGTGATGAACACCCATGGTTGGGTTAGTAATTAGCCATTCTTCTTTCGGTAATTGGAAATATTGGATCCAGATACTATTTAAAGTTGGATCATTTTTATCAAGGATGAAATCAATTTCTTTATCACTTGTGACTACCACATCGTTTTCGCTTGGGGTATCAAGCCTTAAATCATAATGGGCATGGTCCCCATGAATACTTGTGACATAAACACGGAATAGTTTTCCTTGTGCTTCTTCTTGTTCTAACATTTTTTTCAAAGCTTTTGCTGCATTACGATTCACTTTTACCTTCATTTTTTGCTCTCCTCTGTCTATGTATTCCTTCGTATTATCCCACTCTTTTGCAAAAATAGACAATTATTAGTTTCGAACAAAAAGGATAAAATTTCCAGGTAAAAAAATACATACATATTTTTCCTCGATAGGAATTTTAAAACCTTAACAAATTTGTCACAAATTAATCGAAAAACGTATATAAACATCACAGCATTATTGTTAATATAGGTTTAGAAAATACTAACAGACTAATTACTATTAAATAATAACTAATTTAATTTAGACTCATTTACTAAATTGGAACAAAAAAAGAAGTAATTCAGTCTTGTTTGTGAAAGGTTTCACGATTATAATCGTAAAAGTGAACATTTTGGAGGGGAGAAAAATTCATGTTTAAAAAAAGCTACTTAATCCCACTGTTAGCTTTAGTACCAACTTTGCTTTTAAGCGGATGTACGAATATGGTCGTCTTTGATCCAAAAGGGCCAGCCGCTCGTGACATTCTAGATTTAATTAACTGGTCACTTATTTTTATGCTGTTAGTGATTGTCGTTGTATTTGGTTTATTTGGATATATCATCTGGAAATATCGTGCTAAACCTGAAAATGCAGATTACGAACCACCTGAAGAACATGGCAGTACAAAATTAGAAATTATTTGGACTGTAATTCCTATTCTTATTGTCATAGCTTTAACGATTCCTACTGTTAAAACAATCTACAAGCTAGAAAAAGTACCTGCTGGATATGAAAATAAAAAACCAATTACCATTAATGTGACTTCTGCCGATTGGAAGTGGATTTTTAGCTACCCTGAACAAGGGATTGAAACTGTGAACTACGTGAATATTCCTGCTGGCACACCTGTGCAATTTAAGCTTACTTCTGCGGGAACAATGCAGTCTTTCTGGGTTCCTGCTTTAGGCGGCCAAAAGTATACCATGAACAAGATGGAGACAGAGCTGTACCTCACAGCCGACAAACCTGGTGAATTTTTAGGAAGAAATACAAACTTTAACGGTAAGGGCTATGCTGAAATGGAATTTACCGTTGAGGCGAAATCCCCTCAAGCCTTTGAGAAATGGGTAAAAGAAGTTAAAGACACGGCTCCTAAATTAACAGAAAAGAAATACAATCAACTTCTTAAACCTACACACTTAGGACGTGAAACATTTATTGGAACTCATCTTGCCTGGGTAAACCATGCGGATATGAATTCTAAAACTTATACAAATCCTGAATTGTACGAAGTACATGGTGTAAAAGGAAAAATTTTCGAAGAGAAAGAAACAAATAGTCATTCTATGGACATGGAAGGTATGGAAAGTATGGACAAGAGTGAAAAATCAGATGGAGGTGAGCACGATGAACATTAATTGGCATGACTTTTTTATTGTTGGCAACCCATTAATACTAGGTTCCCAGATTGCTATTCTCTTAACAATGATCGGAATTGTTGCTGGAGTTACCTATTTAAAGAAATGGAAATGGCTCTGGAGAGAATGGTTAACAACCGTTGATCATAAACGAATTGGAATTATGTATATCCTCTCTGGTGTATTAATGTTTTTCCGTGGCGGAGTGGACGGACTTTTAATGAAGGCTCAAACCTCACGTCCAGAAATGAAATTTTTAGATGCACAACATTACAATGAAATTTTTACTACACACGGTGTCATAATGATTTTGTTTGCAGCGATGCCATTATTAATTGGCTTAATGAACGTGGTAATTCCGCTGCAAATCGGTGCTCGTGACGTTGCATTCCCACAACTTAACGCATTAAGCTTCTGGTTGTTCTTTAGTGGTGCAATGCTGTTTAATATTTCGTTTGTTGTCGGTGGGTCACCTGATGCTGGTTGGACTGCATACTTCCCTCTTGCAGGTAAAGAATTTACTCCAGGAATCGGGAATAACTATTATGCGATTGCCTTGCAAATTGCTGGGATTGGTACCCTGATGACGGGGATTAATTTTATAGTCACTATCTTAAAAATGAGAACAAAAGGCATGACACTAATGAGAATGCCAATGTTTACATGGACTTCATTCATTGCGTCGGTGATTATTGTCGCTTCATTCCCAATTTTCACTGTTGCGCTTGCATTAATGACGTTTGATCGGATCTTTGGAACCCATTTCTTCACCTTAGCGGGTGGCGGTATGGATATGATGTGGGCTAACCTCTTCTGGTTATGGGGGCACCCTGAAGTATATATCGTTGTCCTTCCTGCATTTGGGATGTTCTCTGAGGTTATTTCAACCTTTTCAAGGAAAATGTTGTTCGGGTACAAATCAATGGTATTCTCCATTGTGGGAATTGCGTTTTTAAGTATGCTCGTTTGGGTTCACCACTTCTTTACAATGGGAGCTGGACCAGGAGTAAACTCTGTTTTCTCTATTACAACAATGATGATCGCCATTCCAACGGGAGTCAAAATGTTTAACTGGTTATTTACGATGAGAAAAGGACGTATTCAATTTACAACCGCGATGCTTTGGGCACTTGCGTTTGTTCCTTGCTTTGTCATCGGTGGCGTTACAGGAGTAATGCTTGCGATGGGTGCAGCGGATTATCAATATCACAACACCCTATTCCTTGTCGCTCACTTCCACTATGTGTTAATTCCTGGTGTTGTGTTTGCGGTATTTGCTGGACTTTATTACTGGTGGCCAAAAATGTTCGGCCATATGCTCAATGAGAAAATTGGTAAAATACATTTTTGGTTCTTTACAATTGGATTTAACTTAACGTTTATGCCAATGTTCTTCCTAGGATTAGATGGTGCGGTGCGTCGTTCGTACACTTATTCAGCTGAATCAGGCTATGCACCATTATTCCTTTTATCCACTATTGGCGCAGTTATCTTAGCGATCGGCTTTGGCGCACTTTGCTATAACATTTATTGGAGTGCACGCTATGCAGACCGTAATATTTCAAACGATCCATGGGATGCAAGAACACTAGAGTGGGCAACTGCTTCACCGCCTCCATTCTATAATTTTGCAAAACTGCCTGAAATTAAATCAGTCGATAGCTTCTGGTATATGAAAAAGAATAACGAAGGATTGACGTTGAAAGACGAAGAAATTGAAGAAATCCATATGCCAAGTAATTCCGGCTTACCAATCTATATGGGTGTAATCTTTGGCATTGCTGGTTTCTTCCTAGTCTTTGAATGGAAAATTGCGGCACTTGTAGCCACTGTTGGAATCCTAATCGGGTTAATCATTCGTTCATTTGATTACAACGATGGTTTCCATGTTCATGTTGACGAAATCAAGGAAACTGAAAAAGCATGGCGTAACGTCGATAAAGGGGGGAACAGCCATGTCAGCTAATGTAAACACAGCCTTACCACTCGAATATCAAACAGAACAGAACCGAATGAATATTCTCGGATTCTGGATTTTCTTAGGAGCGGAGATTGTCCTCTTTGGTACCCTCTTCGCGGTGTTTTCTGTCCTAAGTGCGAGATATGCTGGCGGACCAACACCAAAGGACCTTTTTGAAATAAAAGATGTTATGGTCGAAACGATACTCTTATTAACTAGTAGTTTTACTTGCGGTCTTGCCATTTATGAGATGCGCCGTCATAACCGGAATGGATTATTGTTATGGTTTATCATTACCCTTCTCTTAGGTGCTGGCTTCGTGTTCATGGAAATCACAGAATTTATCCATTATGTTCATGAAGGAGCCACAATGCAAACAAGTGCTTTCCTTTCAAGCTTCTTTGTATTACTTGGAACACATGGACTGCACGTGAGTATGGGTATTGGCTGGGCGACTATGGTCATTATCCAAATACTAAAACGAGGTTTAACACCTGTAACTGCTCGTAAAACTTTTATCATCGGACTATATTGGCACTTTTTAGATGTTGTCTGGATCTTTATTTTCACATTTGTGTATTTAGCAAGGATGGTGGCATAAATGGCTAAAAATACAAAAGGATTTCCACTTACACATGTTTTAGGTTTTATTATGTCATTAGTACTAACTTTTGCAGCACTTGGTGTGGCACTGAAAACCAATCTTCCTTTTAAAACCATACTCTGGATCATTGGTTCATTAGCAGTCATCCAAGCTGCCCTTCAATTATATATGTTCATGCACATGAACGAAGGAGAAGACGGCAAGTCCCAAATCATCAACGTCGCTTACGGATTCTTCATCGCCTTCGTAACCGTAGCGGGATCGATCTGGGTTATGTCGTTCGGAATGTAATTATAAATGTAGGTAAATAAATAGGTGTCAGGCACCGTGTGAATTCTTCACATGGTGCCTGACACCCTTTTTTGTTCTTATTTTTTTATTCCACCGTTAATTTTTCTCTTTCTTCTTACTAATTGGAAGATGATAAAAGCTATGTAAAGCGGGATTGCGACATAGATGAAATATGGGAAGCGATGCTGTTCTTTTTTGAAGACAAGGTATATCGCGTACCCTAGGAAAAGTGTTACGATAATTCCATATTTCGGCAGTGGCACATCTTTCAAACTTGGGATTTTTATCGTGCTCACCATTAAGTAACAGATGATAAAAAAGGCAATGGGCAAGATGATCTCTGGCATCTTACCTTGGAACAGTGTTAGCAATGTTAACAATCCCCCACCTGCAGTGATGGGAACACCGGTAAAATAATGATTTGAAGATTTAACAGCATTAATATTAAAACGTGCTAATCGATAGGCTCCGAATAAAGGGAATAATCCTGAAATGGCCATCCCTGCTATACCAAACTCAGAGAAATAAGAATAATAAGCCATCATTGCCGGTGCAACACCAAAAGTTACCACATCTGCTAGCGAATCTAACTCTTTTCCCAATTCACTATCAACCCGTAACATTCTTGCAATCCTTCCATCCATACTGTCGAGCATCATCCCTATTAATATTAATATGGCTGCATTTTTGTAATCCCCCTGTGCGGAATACATTATGGATAAATATCCGAAAAATAAGTTAGAAATGGTAAATAAATTAGGAATACTGTTTCTGATAATATGTATCACTCCATACTAGATAAAAAATTTAGGCATTATTCTTTTCACGTCGCTGTTTTTTATTATAACGTTTTTCCTGATAATATTGGAAAAAGAAAATAGCTGAAGTAAGCCAAAAGCCGCTAGCAAAATATCCGCCAATGATATCACTTGGGTAATGGACTCCTAAATAAATTCGACTGAGCCCAATGGCTAAAATCATCACCATACTTACGAAGATTAGTACCCATCTTCCTAACCTGCTTGTAATATGCCGCCATAATAAGAACGAAATAATCCCATAGACCGTAAAAGCATTCATCGCATGCCCGCTTGGGAAACTATAACCTTCTATTTCAATTAAGCGATGAAACTCAGGGCGAACTCGTTGAAAAAAATTCTTTAAAATTCCATTTAAAATTGCAGAACCCGCTATGGCCGCGACAAATAAGATTAATTCTAAGCGATGATGGAGTACTTTATAGAGAAAAAATAAAAGAAAAAGGCTCAGAACAATGACAAATGGAGCAGAACCAATAAACGTAAAGAATTTCATCACATATGTAAGAAGCGGTGTTTCCAGTCCTTGTACACTGTTGATTATAATACGGTCAAAATGAATGATTTTTTGGTCACTTATTAATAAGGATATCAGACTAAAGCCAATAATGGAAACAACACTCAGGCTAAAGGCGATTATTAGATATGTTTTTAATTTCATCAATACAAACCTCACTAGAAAATTGGATTTATGATTATACTTTATAGGATGCTCATTGGTTCAACTTCTACAACGTTTAACCTCACTGTCCATTGAATGCTATGTAAAAACCATAAGAAAGGCAGATTGGGTTGAGTCTGCCTTTCTTATGAAGGTAAAAAAATAATTATAGTGTCTTTGGTTCTTCTCGCACTGGTTCTACACTTTTATCTTTCGAGAAAAACCAGCCAGCTGCGGCGATCACTACTAATACTACATAAAAGGTTATTTTCCAAACTGTTGAATGAGCAAAATCTTCATTTATAATCGCTAACATAGGATGTGATAATGTGTAGACCGCAAGCTTCACACCAACCCAGCCTACAATAGTAAACGCAGCAATTTCTAAACCTGGTCGTTTTTCCAATAAATTTACAAACTGATTCGCTGCAAAGCGCATAATAATTAATCCAATAATCCCGCCAGCAAAGATTACCAAGAATTTACCACCATCCAGACCACCGATATTTGGAAGCGGTGTGTTTGGCAGGGCAACAGCCATTGCGACAGCAGCAAGGATCGAATCAACGGCAAAAGCAATGTCAGCCACTTCAACTTTTAATACCGTCACCCAAAAATTGCTCTTTTTTGCCCCTTCCTTCTCCTCTTTATCTTCTTCTTTCCCTTTAATGACCACCTTACGGAATATATGATTCCCTGCCATAAACAGCAAATACAGCGCGCCAATGGCTTGAACCTGCCACACATCCACAAGGAACGAAATCACAAACAAAGAAGCAAAGCGAAACACAAAAGCTCCTGCCAAACCGTAAAATAATGCCTTCTTACGTTTTTCTTCTGGTAATTGTTTCACCATAATTGCAAGTACTAAAGCATTGTCAGCGGCTAAGAGACCTTCTAATGCCACCAAGATTAATAATACCCAGCCGTATTCCAGTAAAAGAGTTAAGTCCATGAATATTTCCTCCTTAAAGTTGGTTTTTTTCAAAAAATACTCCCTTACGCCATAAAAATAGGCCTTTACTGATTACAGTAAAGGCCTAAAATAACACGCAAAAAGACCTTTACAGTAAAGTAAAGGTCTTGCTAACAACGTAAATGTTGCCAATAAAGCCGGAGTAATGAATACTCGGAATGACGACTTTATTGTAGCAGCTACTCCCCTTTAAAAAGGAAATATTTAATTATTAATAGTTTATTATACTGTAAAGAAAATGTCAATGTTAGTTTTTAAGAGATTAATATTTACATACTTCACTGCTTTACAGTTTACAATCCATAAACCTCTGTATATTTTTTCTCAAGATATTCAACCAAATATTCCGCGTTTAATTCTTCCCCCGTTACCTTAGCAATTAATTCATTCGGTGTATAAAGCTTTCCATATTGATGAATCTTTTCTTTTAACCATTCTTGGATAAGATCAAAGCGTCCATTTTCAATATAGTTATAGAAATCTGGAAGGTCTTTTTGAATCGTACGGAGAATTTGAGCTGCATAGAGATTCCCTAATGAATAGGACGGGAAATAACCGATGCCTCCAAATGACCAATGAACATCCTGCAAGACGCCTACTGTGTCATTACTAGGTTTTACACCGAGATAATCTTGCATTTTTTGATTCCAAACTTCTGGCAGGTCCTTCGCTTCAATCTCCCCGCTGATTAATGCTTTTTCAATTTCATAACGAAGCATGATATGCAAATTATAGGTTAATTCATCGGCCTCAACACGGATATATGAAGGCTGCACCGTATTTACAGCCCGATAAAATTCGTCAACAGTCATATTTTCGAGCTGCTTTGGAAAATACTCTTGAAGTTTAGGGTAGAAATACTTCCAGAATTCCTTACTGCGGCCGACCATATTTTCTAAGAATCTCGATTGAGATTCATGGATACCGAAGGATGCTCCGCTTTGTAGAACAGATTCCTCAAATTGAGGATTGATATGCTGCTCATAAATTCCATGCCCAGCCTCATGAATGGTTCCAAATAAAGCAGAGCGGACATTTCCTTCTAAATAACGAGTCGTTAATCGTACGTCACCTGTATTAACGGTTTGAGCAAAAGGATGTACCGTTTCATCCAATCTACCCGCTTCAAGATCAAAGCCAATAATAGGCAGGATATAGCGGTTAAATTCTTTTTGCTTTTCAATCGAAAACGATTGTTCAAAAATTTCTGCCTGTGTCCGCTTTCCATTTTGTTGAATTCGTTCTAAAAGCTTAACACTTGAATCTCTTAATTTTGCAAACAGCGGATCGAGTTTTTTCACCGTTAAACCTGGTTCAAACTCATCCAGAAGGGCATCGTACGGATGGTCCTCATACCCATAGATTTCAGCAAATCTTCGCTTGTAATCAACTATTTTCTCTAAGTACGGAAGGAAGCGGGCAAAATCATTGTTCTCCCTTGCCTCTTCCCAAGCATCATTTGCCTGAGCCGTTAAGATGCTATATTCCTGAAACAAGTCAGCAGGAATGCTCTTTGATTTTTGGTAATACTCTTTATATTCTCTAACTTTTGCTCTTGTCACTTCATCTAATAATGCCAAGTTATCAGGAAGAGTTAGCTCCCCTAGCAGCTCTCCCATTTCCTCAGAAACAGAAAGCTTAAAAATTTCCGTCCGAAGGGTCCCAGTTGCCTTGGCGAATGTACCTCTCCCTTTTTTCGGTGCCATGACTTTTTGATCCCAGTCAGCTAAACCAATGATGCTTGAAAAATGAGTGATTTTTTCATCCAAAGCCTTAAATTGCCCTAATGCCTTTAGTACCACTGGATCAATGACTTTCTGTTCCATCATCTAGACCTCCTAATCAATCTCTCGTTTCTAAAGATGTTTGTTTTAGAAAAAACCACATCCCTTCTGATTATAAAGTAAAACTTAAAATATGGGGAAAAATTAGAAATTTTTTTATAGACAAAAAATTTATCAAACTAGAAATGTGTGGATTTATAAATAATGAATTGGAATAATTATCATACTGCTATTTACAAATGGGCAGGATAGGTATGTAAATCATATTTGTTTAAGTAAAAAGGATGTGCAGGAAATTGGAAAAACAGAAAAAAAATAAGTCCCACTTCCCCTTTCGTTTAAATATATTATTTTTCAGTGTTTTTTTCTTATTTTCCGTACTAATCCTCCGGCTTGGTTTTGTGCAAATTGTTTATGGTGAAAATTTCAAAAGAGATTTAGCAAGAAAAGAAGATATCACGATTAGTAGCCCCGTCCCGCGAGGAAGAATCCTTGACCGAGATTACAAAATTATCGTTGATAATGTCCCTAAAAGTGCCATTTCTTACACCAATGAAGGGTTTAGCCAAGGAGTCATGCTCGAAACAGCTGAAAAGTTAGCAAAACTGATTTCGAAAAAAACAAACAAGGTGACGGATAGGGATAAACGCGATTTTTGGATTATGACAAATCCAGAACGCGCCGATGCCAAAATCTCAAAAAAGGAAATGGAATTATATTATGCAAAGAAATTAACAGATAATGATATTTATAAATTGAAATTAGAACGCATCACAACTGGCGAATTAAAGGAATTGACTAATGAAAAACTAGAGGTCCTTGCACTTTTTAAAGAGTTTAACAATGGCTACAAGTTTACAACTCAAATCATTAAAAATGAAAACGTGACGGCGAAAGAATTGGCTGTCGTAAGTGAGAATCTGCAATCACTCCCAGGGGTGGATACTACTACGGACTGGGAGAGGTCTTACGCTTTCAACCAAACCTTAAAGTCAGTATTAGGAAAAGTAACCAAATCCGATGAAGGGCTGCCTGCTGAACAATTAGAATATTTTTTAGCAAGAGATTACAGCCGTAATGACAGAGTGGGAAAAAGTCAACTTGAGTGGCAATATGAAAATGTCCTACATGGTTACAAATCAAAAATAAAAAATGTAACCGATAAAACAGGAAATGTAATCGAAAACCATCCTATATCAAATGGAAAAAAAGGAAAAGACCTTGTTTTAAGTATTGATATGGATTTACAAAGGAAGATTGATCGAATCATTGAAGAGGAGCTTTGGGCTGCGAAAAGATATCCTGGAACCTATCTAACAGACAGAGCATATGTGGTTTTAATGAACCCAAAAACCGGCGAAGTCTTAGCTATGTCTGGTAAAAAAATAGTAAGAAATAATCAAACAGGCAGAGTAGAAATGGAAGATGATGCTCTCGGTACATTTACCACCACCTATAATGTTGGTTCTACTGTCAAGGGAGCAACTATTTTGACTGGATATAAAACAGGCGCGATTACTCCGGGGACAGTTTTTGATGATACAGGATTAAAAATCAAGGCCACTCCTTTAAAGAAATCCTATGCCTACTTAGGCAGATTAAGTGAAATTAATGCCTTAAAATTATCTTCCAACGTTTATATGTTCCATACAGCGATAAGAATTGGAAAAGGGCATTATGAATACGAGCAGCCATTAAATATAAGCGCGAAGGCATTTGATACCATTCGTAACTCGTTTGCCTCGTTCGGTCTTGGAACCAGAACAGGAATTGATTTACCGAATGAGCAATCGGGATTTAAAGGTCAAAGTCACTTGCCGGGATATTTGCTTGACCTGGTGATTGGTCAATATGATACTTATTCTGCTATGCAGTTGGCACAATATATTTCTACCATCGCAAATGGCGGTTACCGAATGCAGCCGCATGTTGTGAAACAAATGCTCGAACCAAAAGAAGGAACAAGTGAACTTGGTCCTGTTGTAAAAGAAATATCCCCAACGGTCCTAAATACAATTGATATGAAATCAGATTGGCTGTATCGCGTCAAATTAGGATTTAGAAAGGTTATGCAAGAACGTGGCGGCACGGCTTATAAATATTTCGGAAATGCACCCTACTCTCCTGCCGGAAAAACAGGTACAGCTGAAGCTTTTTACGACGGACCAGAGCGGTACCGATTTGGGAAAGAACCACCACCAGTTATGAACCTTAGTTTGGTAAGTTATGCTCCTAGTTCGAATCCTGAAGTGGCTATGGCGGTAATTGTACCATGGGCTTACCAGGGCAAAAAAGACAATCGGGCAAACTTGAAAATAGGACGCCGTGTTTTAGATACTTATTTTCAGATGAAGAAAAGATAATCAATCTTAGGGTGCCAATGAATGGCATCCTTTTTATTCCGTTATTCCCTTTATTCATTTTTCCTTAACACAGATTTCACAGCCTTTTCTATTTCTGCATAACCGGTGCATCGACAAATGTTTGACTCCAACCATTCCTTGATGATTTTATCTTCTGCATCTGGATGCTGCTTGATTAACGAGTGACAGTTCATTATAAACCCAGGTGTGCAGTAGCCACATTGGAAAGCAAAATTTTCAACAAAAGCCTGCTGGATGGGTGTACTCTCCAAACCTTCAATTGTTGTTACCTTCTTTCCATCCGCTTCAACAGCAAGCATTAGACATGATTTCATCGGCCACCCATCAACATTGACTGTACAAGCGCCGCAATCCCCGTTCAAACACCCAGGCTTTGCACCAGTCAGTCCAAGACCTCGGATTGCATATAAAAGGGTATCGCCTGACCGTACCATTACACTTTGCTTTTCTCCATTAATATTTAGTATAAGCGAATGCGATTTCACCCCTAACCCTCCTTCCTTCAATTAAACTATCAATCTCAAGAAACAGGACCCAATGCAGCAAACACATCTGACAAGATATTCCGTAATACAAAAAGCCTGTATTCTGCTGACCCTTCAACATCATCTAAAATCGGCTTTGGTAACTTAGCAAGGGCATTAGTAATTCTTTGAGTCAAAGGCAGTTCTTTATTATTTAAAGAAGACTCCAACTCCTTTGACCGGAACGGAAATGGGCACAAGCCACTGATTGCAAAGCGCACCTCCTGCCCCAATTTTAATGCGGCTACTGTAATTAGTGGATAACCAGTGTCCCACTGTTGACGGCGTTTGATACTAATAAATGGTGCGGCTATGAACCGGGATTCTGTTGCTAATTGAACAAGTAATTCCCCTTTTTTCAATTGAAGCTGCTCTTGAAATATTTCATTGATTAGCACCATCTTTTTTCCATCGGGACCAACAATTAATACTTTGCTGTCCGCGAGCAAAAATGGTAAAACAGCTTCTCGATAAAAAATTCGTGCACATATATTCCCACCTAAAGTAATTTTCCCACGTGCCGTATGGTCCGCAACTTCACTAGCTGTATGAGTTAGCAATGGAAAAAGATTTGCCTCTTCAATCTTTGTAAGTGAAAGGGTACTGCCTAGCAGCAAATGATCACCGTTTACCTGCATTACCTTGGATTCAGGGATATCCTTAATATCAATAACCGCCTCGGTATACGCTAAATCGATTCTTCCAAGCGTAATTAACTCCGTGCCGCCAGAAAAGAACATTGGATTCTTTCCATCTTTATCTAGAGACTGATATAAATCGACTGCCTCGTTTAATGTGGCTGGTTTAAAATAATCAAACTCAAAGGGAAGCATTTTTTTGCGCCTCCTTTGCTTTCCAAATCAATTCAGGAATAAGCGGTAGATGGTGAAGTGAAACCCCTGCAGCCGTAGACAAGGCATTACCGAGTGCACCAGGCATACCCATTAATCCATGCTCCCCCACACCTCGTGCCCCATACGGACCATCTAATAGCGGTGTTTCAACGAATCCCACTATATATTCAGGATTTTCTCCATAGCGGAGGGGCCGATAGGTTCGGAGCTGGGGATTAAGAACCCGGCCTTGATCGTCAAAATAAAACGTTTCCCTGCCAGCAAATGCTAATCCCATGCTCATCGCACCCATTACTTGGCCTAATGCAGCTTTTTCATTTAAAACTCGCCCAATGTCAACCACCGTACAGGCCTTCAATACCCTATAGGTATAATCTCTTTTATCAAATTCAATTTCTACACCATAGGCTGCAACTGTCCACTCAGGCCCCGGCTTACCTGCCCCAGTTTCAGGATCCAAATGGGTTATATGACGTAAGATATAATTCCCTCGCCCAATAATTTGTCCGCCTATCGAATTACCATTAGGATATTGATAACCATAGCAGATGTCTTTAATCGGAATTCCTATGGATGGATCATCCCTCAAAAAGACTCGGTTATTAGCTACCACAAGATCTTCTGTCGGTGCTCTTAAAACGGTCGAAGCAATTCCCTTTAATTGCCTGATCACATCATCCGCCGCTTCGAGCAGTGCCCTTCCTGCCATAAATGTTCCTCTGCTAGCGACAGTTTTCCAATGCTCTGGTGTTGTTTGCGTATCCACTTCCATCCGAACATGTATCTTATCCACACTCATCTTCAGCCTTTCTGCCAGTATCTGAGCAAGGACTGTCTTCGTTCCAGTTCCAATTTCAATTACACCAGAAAGTAAATTGATACTTCCATCTGGATTAAATGTTAATATCACTCCCGAAGGGGCATTGGGATCAATCGTCGATGTTTTCCAACTGCAGCTAACCCCCTTTACTCTCACAAACCGCTCGTTTACCTCTTTGATCGTACCTTCATCCCACTTGATTAAATCTCTTACTCGCTCAATACACTGTTGTAAGTTACCGACATTACTTTTATTTAAACGGACCCTTGTCGGAGTCGTATCCCCCGGTTTTATTGCATTTATATACCGAAGTTTAAGCGGGTCCATTTTTAATTTTAGAGCTAGTAAATCAAATGTTCGTTCAATAGCAAAGGAAAGTTCAGAATGACTAAAGCCTCTAAATGGGGCTGCATAGGGGTGGTTTGTATACATGCAGTAGGAATCACACCAGACATTTGGTATGTTATATGGTCCAGTACAATCCGACGCTCCAGCCCTAGTAAGATCAATCGCTTTATCGGAATAGGCACCGCCATCCCATAAAAAGCGGATTTCCGCCGCTCTTATTTTCCCGCTGTGATCGGCTCCAATTTTAATCTTTGCATCTAAACCGATGTGACACGGCGATGTTAAGATATCTTCTTCTCGCGTGTTTAAGATCTCTACCGGTTTTCCACCCACTGCTTTAGATGCAAGATAGGCCAGGACCTCCAGTTGTACGGCTGCCTTTCCTCCATATGCACCGCCAACAAGTGGTGTTCGAACAATAATCTTCCCCATATCCTCACCAAAGTAATCAGCGATTAGCCTTTTAACCATAAAAGGGGCTTGAGAAGATGTAGTAATAAAGATATTCCCATCGGGCATGATTTCGGCAGACGCACACCTTGTTTCCATTGCCGCATGATCAGAAGGAGAAAAAGAATAACTTGCTTCCACCACTGTGTTTGTGTCAGCCCACCCTTTTTCCATATTACCTTTACGAATTTTTATATGGGTAGCAATGTTGGTGTCAGGCACCGGGTGAGAGTCATCCTCCTTTTTATATTTCCCTAAGTTCTCATGGACTAAGGGTGCTCCTTTTTCAAATGCTTGGGACGGGGAGTTTACGACCGGCAATAATTCATATTGGACTTTAATCAGGTCAGCCGCCATCTTAGCCTGCGCTGGTGAATCAGCTACAACAAGTGCAACCGTTTCACCGTGGTAGCGGACCTTATCAAAGGCGATAGGCGGCCGGTCTCGGATGGCCTCCCCTGTTAATGGATACTCCTTTCCAGCCAGAATGGCCCTAACCCCATTAATCTTCCAAGCTTCGGATGCGTCAATTTTCACTATCTTCGCATGGCCATAAGGACTAATGACCATTTTGCCCGATAACATCGGATTGGAATGGTAATCATGGGTATATTTCGCCCTCCCTGAAACTTTATCAAGAGCCTCTTTGCGAATGACACTTTTCCCAATAACCTCCAAATTTATCCCTCCCCCCACATTTATGTGGATTACCTATCCTATTTATATTTATTTGGAGGCTATTCCTAGAATGATATATTTATTAATTGCTGACTAAATATCCATATTTGTGTAAAACCTAACATAAATCATTATTGGAATAATTGGGTGAAAAATATGGGACTTGTTATGTATATAATTATTGCTTGCTTGGTTGGTTTTGACCGTCTTCTTTTCATCGAAAAAGAAATTACCCAGTAATGTAAATATCATACTATTTCTAGCGATTCAGATTGTTCAAATCAACATTTTTACAATCATATCCCTTAAAATGAATTTATTTACTTTTGGTAAAGATCCGGTAGAATTTATCACTGTTTTAATTTATCGGGACCTCATCATTCCATATTTACTGCTATTATTTGTCAATCAGTTGTCATTCACTAAGATGACTAGTATCAGAATACTCATTACAGCGGTTATTTTGACCCTTTTATTGGTTTGTGAAAATTTACTAAGAATATTAGGATATAGTCATAACCATCATTGGTCCATCTGGCAATTCAGCCTAGTTTGTATCGGGCAGATGGTTTACTCGCTACTTATTGAGAAAATGTTAATGAAATTAGCGTCTAGGAGAAACAGGAATATAATGGTCCATCTAATCTATGATCGTCGCTTTGATATAAATGAATGGTTTGTTCTTGGAATGATCTTTGGGGGGCTTGGTTTCATTTATTTTTGCCTAAAAAATTACCAGAATTGACAGCCGCCTATTGTTTCCTCATTGGCCCTTTTCTAGGAATGATTTTTGACCATACTATTGCCGTTCCACCGTTGGATTTATATGATGTTGGTGACGAAGCAATCTACTCTTTATTTGTTTGCTTTCCTATACGATGTACGCACCATTTGGATATATTTTTGTTTATTTTTATGAACGCTTTAAAATTACTGGTCAGAAAAAAGTATGGTATATTATCATTTGGACCATTATGGCAATCCTTTTAGAAAGGCTTTGTGTGACCATTGGTGTTTTTCAATACAAAAATGGGTATAAGATCGCCTATTCTATCCCGATCTACTTTTTTGTTGAAAGCCTCCTACTCTTTTTCTATTTGAATTTTTTTCAAAAAAAAAGACTCCCCGTCGGAAGTTAAAAATTAAATAAATTCTATTTCGAGCAAAGGAAAATAAAATGAAGAAAAATCGAGCATTATTTTTAACAGCGGTTGCCTCAGGCACGATGTTAAATCCGCTTAACTCATCTATGATTGCATTAGCATTACACAGTATTCAAAAGGATTTTCACCTTTCTTTTTCAACTGTTTCTTGGCTAATCTCCAGCTTTTATTTAGCAAGTGCGGTTGCACAGCCAGTAACGGGAAAAATTGGTGATATTTTCGGTCGAAAAAAGACCTTCTTAATTGGGCTTATTTTAGTTGCCCTATCTGCTCTTGGTGCAGCTCTTGCCTCTACCTTTCTGATGTTATTGATCATGAGACTTTTTCAATCGATTGGCAGCAGTGCCATATACCCATCCGGAATGGCGTTAATTCGTGATCATATTAAGGATAGACAGGCCTCAGCTCTAGCTGTTTTATCAATTTTTGCTTCAGCAATGGTAGCGCTTGGACCGACCATTGGTGGTTTCTTAATCGTGCTAGGGAATTGGCCAGCCATCTTTTGGGTCAATTTCCCGTTTATTATCCTTAGTTTTCTGCTTGGTTGGTATATGTTTCCTAAGGACATTAAACAGGACAAGTCTCACATGAAAGAGTTATTATCCCATCTAGATTTTCTTGGAATCGGATTTTTTGCTGCAGGAATGGTCTTCTTTTTATGGTTCCTGTTATCCTTTGAAGAAAAAATTCATTATTTATCAGGTTTGGTTGGAATCATCTTTTTCGGTTTATTTGCTTGGAGGGAGTTAAGGGTTAAAGAGCCATTTATTGATATACGGATTTTTAGAATACATCCAAAACTTTCGATGGTCTATATCCAGTTTATTTTTTTAAATATCTTTTTCTATTGTTTATTTTTCGGATTGCCTAGTTATTTTCAAGAAGGAATGGGTTTAAGTGTTGAATTAAGCGGTATGTTAATGCTATTTATGTCAGGAGTTAGCATTATTATATCAACTGTTACTGGAAAATGGATTGACCGTACGGGTGTAAACCAGCCAATTATGGTTGGGGCATTCATATCAATTATTGGTGCGTTGACTTTTATGTTGTTTTTTGTTCAATCCTCCTATCTTGGTATTGGGATTATTTTATCAATCATGGGCTTAAGCTACGGAATTGGAAATGTTGTTCTCCAAGTGGCGATGGTGAAGGAAAGTCCAAAAGAGATAATTGGCACCACCTCTGGCCTGTTTCAAACCTGCCGATATTTAGGCTCAATTCTAGCATCGATTATCTTGGGATTAATTTTTGGAGAAAACATTACTGAGGAAAGCATGAAAATCATCGGAGCGGTATTAGTGGTTACAGGAATCATTAGCTTTTTAATGAGCTTATGGTTTTCACGAGAGACAATAAATCTTAAAAAAATGCGGCATGTTTGATGTTAAACTATTATCGATATAAAAGAAACAGCCTCAAGGTGAGTGCTGTTTCTTTTATCTTAACGGCAATACATAAAGCAAGACACAAAAAAAGTGTACTGTACTGGCTGCCAATACAAATAGATGCCAAACCGCATGGTGATATTTAAACCCTCGCCACACATAGAATATGGCGCCTAGTGTATAAAGAGCACCGCCAATAATTAAATAAGTCATACCCTGTGGCGAGAGATTATTGACTAAAGGTTTCCAGGCAAAAACAATTAACCACCCCATGACAACATAAAGAGCTGTGGAGGTAAAAAGGTACTTTTTCACAAAGAAACATTTAAAAACAGTGCCAGCAATCGCCAGTCCCCATACAATTCCTAACAGTGTCCAGCCTAGTGCTCCTTTAATTACAATTAGTAGAAACGGGGTATAGGTCCCGGCAATGAAAAAGTAAATAGAAGAATGGTCAAATATTTCGAAAATGTCCTTTACCTTTCCTTCCGGGAAGCTATGGAGCAGTGTTGAAGACATATAAAGAATCAGCATTGTTACACCAAAAATTGTAAAACTTACGATATGCCTGACATTCCCGTAAAGGGAAGCAAATGTAATCAATATAACTAAGGCAGCAATACTAAGCATTACTCCTATTCCGTGTGTGATTGAATTCGCGAGTTCTTCTTTCTTTGAAAAAACATGTGTTGCTGCCATTAGAATTCACTCCCTGCCAATAACCAAATCTTAAATGATATTGATGAAAATAACATGATTATGACAGGAGGACAATGTATATTTGTCATTAATCTTAGAAAAAAAGTGCAACTCATCCTGGAGTATTAATATCCTTCCTATTATTATCAATCATTTTCTTAATGTTTTCTTTCGGATTCCAGCAATTAAATTTGTAGGCCGTTTTTGTTTCAAAGCCTAAACGACTACAAAAATAGTGCATCCCCTCTGCCCTTTTCTCTGCTTTAAAATGCCTGCATGTCGCGCAACAATGAAAATCTCTCATTTTATCACCTTTTCTTATACTATTAATCTTTCGTTCATAATTTATTAATATTTATCCATTATCATATAAATAGGTTCACGGAAGAACCTTAAACCTCCGCCCCCTTAAAATATAGATTAGTTTTGCATACCCGGCCAATAGCTGGGTAATTTTTTTTTATAAAAAAAGCACGCATTCATACTTAAATGCGTACTTTTCATGTTGTTAAGTCAATTGTTAATGACGGAAGGATGGATTGAATAGTCTTTGAAACTCATTCATTTAAAGAGAAATCATAAGATAAATCGCAGTTCCCCACATAATTATTGCGGAAATCTTATTTAAAATAAGAATAAATCTCCCTGAAGAATCTACTTTACCAGCCAATCTACCTACGATTGATAGTCCAAAGAACCAAAACCAGGAAACCAAAATACATACCACCATGAAGGTAATTTTGGCTGAACCCGAATAGGATAAGGAGCTAGTACCAATTACTCCAATGGTATCCATGATTGCATGAGGGTTTAATAAAGAGACTGAGGCAGCAAACATTATCTGTTTTTGGGGCGAGAATGTATTACCTGTTGTTTTCTCTTCATTAGGTTTACTTTTCCACGTAGAATACCCCATGTATAGTAAGAAAAGAATTCCTCCAAGCAATAACGCCATTTTTATCCAAGTTATCCCTAAAACAACCGCCGAGACACCAAAAACAGCTAAAGAAATAAGTAATGTATCACAAATTGAAGCGGTCAGAACAACTGGTAGCACGTAAATCCACCGCGACTGCATCGCCCCTTGATTAAAAATAAACACATTTTGGACTCCAAGTGGCAGAATGAGCCCAAAAGCTAGAATAAATCCATGTATTGCAGCACTTATCATATTGTATCTCTCCATATGTATTTTCAAATAGAAGTATACTTCTTCTAAACCCTGTCAATAACAATACCAATCAATGAAAAATTGGGGTGTTTAATTTGAAGGGAATTTATTTTATTAATGATCGTATTTGTTTAGATGGACTTAGCAAGGAAGAAAGTATAGCCATTCAAGAACAATCCTTAAAAAATTTTATCAATGAACAAAAAATTCAAGTCGTAAAGTTCAATCCTTATCAGTTGAATGACTATTACACCATTCCACATGCTCTTCTTTACGACTTAAAAAAGGAAAAAGTAAGCATCGATTGTTTTTTATATTATTCCTCACAGGTCATAGAAGATTTCATTTACAGTTATCCAGCTAAATGGCTCATCTTAAAAAGCTTCTTTAAGGAAGTCATCTCTGTTGAAAAACAAAATGATTTAAACATTCGAGAAGTCGTTTAATCCAGTGATTTATTTGCTTGTTTGCGATAAATAATAATAAAGTTAATGATAAAAATAAAAACCAAATATACACCATAGATTCCAAAAGAATAGAGCTTGTTGTTACTAAATAATGCACCAGCATACGACAAAAGTAGAATATTTGGTATTTTTCCTATGAGTGAAGCCGTAAAAAAAGTTAGCCATTTGACATGACTTAAACCACACACGATATTAACAACTGGTGCCGGTATGATTGGAATTAATCGACAGGTTAAGATCGCAACAAAGGAATTCTTATTTAGAAACTCATCGTATTCTTGAACCTTTGGAAAATTCATTAGTTTTTGCTGAGCATAATCACGAAAACCATACCTAGATAAGAAAAAGAATGCCATTGTTCCTGCCATGGCACCTGTTAAGGAAACTATCATACCTTGAGATGTTCCAAATACCGCACCAATCGTTCCTGCAAGAACGGGAAATGGAATCACGGGAAAAAAGACACAAATCGCTACCAATATCATACTAATCAAAATGGATAAGGCTCCCCCTTGTTTAACAAGGTGAAGTAATTCATCCTTTTGAAAAAAACCTATTGCTATGATTAACAACAGAATCCCTATACTTAATATTCTTTTAAACATCCGACAACTCCATTCACTTCATTTTTGATTAATCCTATCATACTATATTTTTAATTTTGGAAAAATAAAAAAGAGCCTTTCGTATTGAAAAGGCCCTCCAGTTTATCTATTAAAATGCGGTTCTCGCACCAAGGTATCTTGGTTTCCAATAGGAATTTGTCATATCTGCGATTGAGACGCCTTTTGAACCTGCTTGAATGAATTGGTTGTTGCCTAAATAAATCCCTACATGCGTAGGACCTGGAGCGTATGTTTCAAAGAATACTAAATCTCCGGCTTTTGGGGTGCTGACAGACTTCATTCCTGACCATTGAGCAGCCGCCGTTCGTGGAATTGATACTCCCACCTTATTAAACACGTAGCTTGTTAACCCACTGCAATCAAAACCAGCAGGCGTATTTCCACCCCATAAATAAGATGTCCCAATGTACTTTTTGGCTTCATCAATTACCATTTGAGCCTTTGATACTGTCGGAGCAGGCACTGGTGTAGATGTACCACTTGTAGTTAGTTTCAACACTTGTCCTACATAAATCGTATCAGTAGTAAGATTATTCAGTGATTTAAGCTGAGCAACTGATAGTTTGTTACGAACAGCGATTAGGTATAATGTATCCCCTTTTTGAACTGTATACGTTTCAATCGCTGTTTCATGACTGTGTGGAGCTAACAATGTCAGCTTCTGATTTACAAAAAGAGAATCAGATGTTAGGTGATTCCAAGTTTTCAAGTCTGCTACAGTAACTTTATTAGCTTGTGAAATTTTCCAAAGAGTATCCCCTGACTGGACAGTATAGATGTTTTCGTGTGCACTTGCCGTCCCAGCATATGTAGAAATCAGGATCCCCGCCGTTGCTGCGATAGATAGTAGATGTTTCTTCATCGTAGCACTCCTTCATTTCGTTTATGTATTAATATCATAAACGAAATTTACAGGTTGTTAGAATCCCCAAAGATATGGCTTACCTAGTAAAAAGTAACAGAATTAGTAAATAAGTCCTTTAATATTACAAACAAACTATTACCCAATCCTACAAAATGTAACATTATGCATTGAAATTTTATTTTCATTAATATTTTTGTAATAAAAATGTAATAAAAAGATGATTAAGATATTATTAGAAATCAGATAATTCACACAAGTAATGTAGAAATATTGTAACAATCCTAACATGCACTCTAGTCTGTTAAACCTATAATAAACCTATAGAAACAATCTTTATAGTTTTATAAATCATAATGATTTGGGTGATGATGATGCAAGGAATAGGAAAAGGACATCCTCATGCTGTGGGGCATCCACATGGAATGAGAAATGTAATCGATTATGAAAAGAATCCATTTATTGTCATTTGGGAAGTAACAAGAGCCTGCCAACTTAAATGTGTTCACTGCCGAGCTGATGCGCAGCTTACTCCAGATCCACGCGAACTAACGCATGCTGAAGGAATTAATTTAATTGATCAAATCTATGAAATGGATAATCCGATGCTCGTATTTACTGGCGGGGATTGTATGTTGCGAGAAGACCTTTATGAGCTTGCTGATTATGCGATCAAAAAAGGTATGCGTGTTTCGATGACACCAAGTGCGACTGCGAATGTTACCAAAGAAAAGATGAAAATGTTTAAGGACGTCGGACTTTCTCGCTGGGGCTTTAGCTTAGATGGTCCAACCCCAGAGATACATGACCACTTTCGTGGGACTCCTGGATCCTTTGATTTAACCGTTGAAAAAATTAGGTACTTAATCGAATTAGATATGCCGCTTCAAATCAATACCGTCATTTCTCGTTATAATTATGATTCGCTTGAACAGATGGCAAAGCTTGTCGGTGAACTTGGCGCAGTCATGTGGTATATCTTCTTGCTAGTTCCAACAGGCAGAGGACAAATGGACGCTTGTATCTCTCCCGCTGAGCATGAAAAAGTGTTTCGTTGGTTATATGAGTTGAGCAAAACTGCCCCATATGATATCAAAACAACGGCAGCCCAGCATTACCGCAGAGTTGTGTTACAGCAAAAAACACGCGAACAATTGATTGAAAAAGGCGAAATTCATTACGAAGACTCCATTACTACAGATTTTGCTTCTATGCATGACGGTTTAAAGCGGGCACCTAAAGGTGTAAATGATGGCAACGGCTTTGCATTTGTCTCCCATATTGGTGATGTCATGCCAAGTGGCTTACTCCCAATTGTAGGTGGAAACATCCGTGATACCCCACTCGCTGAAATTTACCGTGAGGCCAAAGTGTTTAAACAACTACGGCAGCCTGATAACTACAAAGGAAAATGCGGCGTTTGTGAATATAACAAAATGTGCGGCGGCTCTCGCTCACGTACCTATGCAGTGACTGGAGACTATATGGAAAGTGAACCGTTCTGTGTCTACATACCACAAGCGATGCGGAATAAAGAAACTGCACCAAGTGTGTAATATTTTTAGATCTATGAAGAGGCATTCTACTATAGAATACCTTTTTTTTATTCATTTAACCCCTCATCTTCAATGTTTATTTTTTTACTTCTCCCCAACTACTTTCTTTATAAATTCCTCATTAGATGGTATTTTATTCCTAAACTATACCATCCTATAAAAGAAGATGGTCAGTCAAGATAAGGAGTTATTATGATTAAGACAATTGCTGTAAATAAAAATTATCAATTGGTTAAAGATGTAGCAATCGTTGATTTGCTTAAAGGGGAATATAAATGGTATTGGATTGATTTTCATCTACCAACTGATGAGGAAATCGAATATCTACGAGATCCTTTTCATTTTCATCCATTGGCGATCGAGGATTGTATTAATCATTTACAAAGACCTAAGTTGGATTATTATGAAGACCACACTTTTTTTATTACACAGTCCCTAAATCACCAAACACTCACAAGAGATGAGATTGATTTTTTCCTAGGTGAAAACTATATCGTTTCCTTTCACCTTAACCCTTCAACTGAAATCGAGGCAGTATGGAAACGATTTACTGAGTCGACTAACATTGAAAAGTGGGAGCCAACACATGTTTTATACCTTGTCCTTGATAAAATGGTAGATAGTTATTTCCCACAAGTCTTTAAAATCGAAGAACGATTAACTGAAATTGACGAGAATTCTAGAGGAAGATCCATGGAGGCATTGCTTGAGGATTTATTTGATACAAGGCACTATCTTCTATCATTGAGGCACACCATTTCACCGATGCGCGACCTAATATACAGAGTTCTAAATTCACAGCGACTAACTTCCATCCAGGGGAAAAGGGAATATTATTCTGATATTCATGACCATTTATTGAAATTATCAGAAATGATTGAAGCAAACCGTGAACTAACCACGGACATCCGCGACAGCTATATATCACTTAACTCCCATCAAACCAATCATGTCATGAAGGTTTTAACCGTGATTACCACGATTTTTATGCCACTCTCTTTTATCGCTGGATTGTATGGGATGAATTTCCATTACATCCCTGGATTATCTTGGAAATATGGATTTTTTGTCACGCTTCTTCTAATGGTTATTGTTGCATTAGGCATGTCTCTTTGGTTTAAGAAGAAGGGTTGGTTCAGATAAAGGTTTTTACCATGGAAAAGGACTAGCCCCTGCTAGTCCTTTCTTTTCTCGCAAACGATGTTTATTTCCAATCTTCGTAGGCGACAGTTCCACCAGTTAAATCAATCGTGTTCCGATCCCCTTTATAATAGGTTTTTCCATCTTTTTTAAAAATGAATTTTTCATAGGTATATACCTTATGCCCATTTGGCAGATGAATAACCACCTTCGGCCCTGGGTTTTCTATCGGAGCTTCAATTTTAATTGTGTTTTGATAATAGTGTCGAAATACAATGAAACCGGAAGTTACTACAAGGCACATGACTAAGAAAATAAATAAACCCTTTATGAATGATTGCTTCGGCTTAGAATGGTATAGTTCAGCTCTAGTCAATTTTTTCTCCTCCAATTGTTGCTGAAGCAGCACATAATTTTTCAAATAATCCGAATACTTCATTAATGCCCAAAACCTTCTTTTTTAATCCATTTGAAAAAAATTAACACCTGTTAAGTTATGCATTGTCTTTGTATTAGTTGACCATAATTGCGAATAAACACATGAATGTCATAATTATGTATAATAGTTGCAGAGGTATTTAGAAAGGAGCAGTTGCTGTGGTAAATACAAATACTAAAGAAACAATGAAATTAATAGCTGACTTAGTATCCATTCCAAGTCCATCTGGAAATACAAATGAGGTTATTACTTATGTTGAAAAATTCCTAGCTGAATTACAAATTCAAACATACAGAAACCGTAAAGGAGGGCTAATCGCGACAATTCCAGGAAAGGATTCAAGTAAACATCGGATGCTGACAGCACATGTGGATACGCTAGGTGCGATGGTAAAGGAAGTAAAATCAAATGGACGCTTAAAAATTGATCTAATTGGCGGATTTAAGTTTAACTCCATCGAAGGCGAATACTGTCAAATTGAAACAAGCAGCGGAAAAAAAATCACAGGAACCATTTTAATGCATCAAACTTCTGTCCATGTCTATAAAGATGCGGGGAAAGCTGAGCGCAATCAGGACAATATTGAAATAAGAATTGATGAAAAAGTACATAATGCTGAAGAAGTTCGTGCACTTGGAATTGAAGTGGGTGATTTTGTTTCATTTGACCCCCGTGTAGAAATCACACCAAGTGGTTATATTAAATCGCGCCATTTGGATGATAAAGCAAGTGTGGCTATTCTTCTACAATTAATAAAACAAATAAAGATGGAAAATATCACCCTCCCCCATACAACGCATTTCTTAATTTCTAACAATGAAGAAATCGGATACGGTGGTAACTCCAATATTACTCCCGAAACTGTGGAATATTTAGCAGTCGATATGGGGGCGATGGGAGACGGACAATCAACTGATGAATATACTGTTTCCATCTGTGTGAAAGATGCAAGTGGTCCATATCATTTTGAATTGAGAAAGAACTTAGTGCGACTTGCCGAGGAGAACAATATCGATTATAAACTGGATATTTATCCTTTCTATGGTTCAGATGCGTCAGCTGCAATCCGCTCTGGTCATGATATTGTCCATGGCTTAATCGGTCCTGGTATCGATTCTTCACATGCGTTCGAGAGAACACATGAAACTTCCATTGAAAATACTGCAAAACTGCTGTATCATTACGTGCAGGCGGATTTAATCCAGTAGGAGATGAAAATATGTTTTCAAATATTGGTGTACCAGGATTAATTTTGATTTTAATCGTAGCTTTAGTCATCTTTGGTCCAAACAAACTCCCTGAAATTGGCCGTGCCTTTGGCCGTTCGATTCGTGAATTTAAAAAAGCCACTGATGGAATTGCGGATGATATAAGGGAAGAAATAAAAGAAGATATCAAAGAAACACAACAAGGTACAATTAATTTAAAGAAGTAATTCTTAACTCTGAAAACATCCCCTTCAATCACTTGATGGGGATGTTTTTGGATATTACCTTTTTGTGAATAATTGAACTTGATTCATTAATTTTTTCCTGGATTTTGGATTTCGGAGTAAATATGCTGCGCCAAGTGCAACGGTAGTCATCATCAAATTTTTTCTTTTCATTTTGAACCTCCTCATTGATTATCATTTTTAAATGTTCCCTTTATTAAGCCATTTTAACAACTGAAAATATTTACAATCTGTACCCAAAGAGAAAAAATAAAAAACTAATTCCGCTTGAATTAGTTTTTTTACTGATGCTAATTACTTTTTTAATAATTCTTTGATTTTTTCATTATGTTGTTTACTTTGTTCTAACAATTGATTCAGAAGTAATGCTGCTTGTTTGTTATCCTTCTTTTCAACTGCCATCTTTAGTTCATGGAACGTTTTCCAATGAGACATTTCTTTTCCGCCGTGTGCTTGTTTAAAAAATTCTTCTTTTGTTATCTTTCCAGCATCGAATTGTTTTTTTAGTTCTATAATTTTTGCCATTTTTTCTTTTTTCCATTGCTCACGTTTGGCGGCATTCTCAGGACTCATCCATTGGTTCCTTAGAGTTTTCTTCTCAGCAAGGACTGCCGTCCATTCTGCTTTTTTCTCTGGTGTATACTGGTCTACCCAGGAAAGAAGCATTTTCTGTTTTTCTTCCATCTTTGCTTGCCAATCTTTATGCATCATATTGCGATGCCCTTTTTCTTCACAATTGCACGGGGCTTTTTCCCTCTGTTCACCATTGGAGGTATCTGGTGTGGATGGGGCGGCGGCTGCCATTCCAGGCACTGACATTAATATTCCTAATGATAAAAGTAACAATTTAAACTTCATAAGTATCTCCTTCCACATAGGTATTTAGTAAACTTCATATCTGGTACGAAATTATCATTCCCAGTAATTGAAAAAAAATTTACCAATTTGACAAATTCTTAGTAAAAATACTATTGTGGAATTATTTTAAGTAGAGTATTCTATGAATAGAACATATGTGAAACACTTCACAAAATATAAAACTTGAAGATTTATTTTTTTGAAAATACATATGTGAAATAATTTACAATAAATTATATAGAGATATTAGGAGTGGGAAGTTATGAACAAACCAAAAATCGTGATTCTAGGTGCAGGATACGGCGGAATTATCACAAGTAAGAAATTAGAGAAACTACTTAAATCTGGTGAAGCAGATGTTACTTAACTGCTTTTGAATATCACCACAAAGGCTCTGTCACTTCGATTGGACTATCTGCTGGAGTTGGTAAAGTAGGGAAGGTCCGATTGTCAGGCTTAATTGGTGCATTTATGAAGCTAGTCATTGAAGCCCGTTACTTGTTTAGTCTTGGCGGTCCTTCATTAATCATAAAACAGCACTTTGGAGTAAGCAGTGAACCAGTGAAAATTACTGCGAAACAATAATAAATAAACGAGCGATTACTTTTAGCTTGTTTCCTTTCCAGTTGGTCCCCCCTTTCTGGAATTTGAATAGAATATCCCTATGTAATATGGCCTTCAATCCCCCAATTAGAGGCAAACAGCCCCATTCCAATTGTTTGGAGTGGGGCTGTTTTTTATTATTTAGGCTGTGTTAAACTTGTCTGTTGATCTCCGTTCCAGGCACTTCGCTTTCCGCGGGCGTGCCGGGGAGCCTCCTCGTCGCTTTACTCCTGCGGGGTCTCCCTTGCCCCGTACTCCACCAGGAGTCTTCGTGCCTTCCACTCCAATCAACAGAGTGCCAAAATCAACAATTATTTAAAGGCGTTTCCTAATCCCATTCTAAGAGCTCAAGACGATTGCCGAAGGGGTCGTGCAGGTGAATTCTGTTTGCCCCTGGAAGTAGATGGTCTTCTGTAAATGTAACTCCCTTTTCATGTAGATGTCTTTTTAATTCTTCAATATTTTCAACAACTAAGGCAGGATGTGCTTTTTTTGCTGGTGAAAACGGTTCTTCTACACCAATGTGAAGTTGAAAGGTTCCAAATTCGAACCAAGCACCGCCTCGTTTCTTTAATTCTGCAGGCTTTTCCACTTCAATTAACCCTAGTATTCCACCAAAAAATTCCCTTGCGACTTCTTCACAACCCTTAGGGGCAGCAAGTTGGATATGATCGATCTTTTTTATTGCAAATGACATAAACACTCCTCCATTTGTCAATTCTCCTCTCTCATATTTTATTAATTTTATAATTTTCTTTCAAGTTAGAACTTTTATTATTTATCTTTAATAATTGGTTATGTTGAACTTGGCCGATTGATGTCCGCCCAATCAACAGGGTGCAAAAACTCACAGTGGTTAAACAAAGCTAAATAATAAAGGCTATTCCCGCCAATACGGAAATAGCCTCTAGTTTAATATACATCTCTTTTTGTAAACACAAAGAATGAAACGAAGATTGCTACTGCCCACCAAGCGAAAAGGACTTGAATGGAGAATGACAGGTTCATACCTTCTATCGGTGGTGCTGTTCCTTTCATATAATCCGTTAACCGCAAATTGACCATAAAAAAGTACTTGGCGGATTCCCACGAGGACACCATGTTTGTTAAGATAGCTCCTGAGATTAATGAAGCAAGCATAACACCCATCCCAGCTGCGGTACTACGAATCAATACTGACAGCATAAAGGAAAGCGTACCAACAACAATGGATACAAACCAGACTAGCCCAAAGTCCATTAATAAAAACTTCCATTGACCCATCAGTTTAACTTCTGACGTATTCAATCCAGTCTCAGTCACATTAAATCCAGTTAGGATTGGTGCACCCCACCCCTTGTAACCAAAAACGAGGCCTGATATTAAATAAGAAAGAATCCCTGCAATCGCAATGATTAAGGAAATGGCTAAACACAAAGTAAAATATTTACTCAGAAGAACTTTCCACCTCTTGACGGGCCTTGTTAACAGTAGCTTGATTGATCCTAAGCTATGTTCAGACGAGACCAAATCACTGGCTATTACCATAACCATTAAAGGAATAAACAGATCAATCGAGTTTTCCAGGAAAATTCTCATAAACGTTGGGGCACCTGGCTCGGACGGATTGATATCATGGTCGAGATAGTATTGTTGCTGCTGGAGAGAGATTTGCAGCTGCTTTTTCCATTCATCTGTTATTCGACTGCTGCTTAAACGATTCGTCGTATCAACAATCTGCTGTTGTAATATTGTTCGCCAATCACTGGTTCCAAGTTTCTCACGTTGCGTTTGGACTTGTTTATATTGTGCATATGTAAATAACATGACAAGAACACCAATAATGATAGCAATGACAATGAGCCGTTTCTTGGCAATCAGTTTCATCATTTCATTTTGAATTAATTTATTCAATCATGTCACCCCCCGTAAGTTCGAGGAATAAATCTTCCAGGACTGGCATTTTCCGATTCATTTCCATGACGGAAACACCAGCTTCAACCAATTGCTTATTCCACAGAGGAATCTTTTGTTCATTAAATTCCGTCAATATAGTGCCATCATCTGTTTCTTCAATATTTGTTAGAGAACGTAATACATCCTTTCCCCTCTCCAGTGGTTGTATATGCCAAATGACTCGTTCGCGATTGGAAAGCAATTGTTGAACCGTATCTGTTCGAATGATTGTCCCTTTGGAAATGATCGCGACTCGATCACACAGAAGTTGAATTTCACTTAAAAGATGGCTTGACACTAAAACACTCAAACCTTCTTCCTCTGCCAGATACCGAATAAATTGACGCATTTCCCTAATTCCTGCCGGATCCAAGCCGTTGGTCGGCTCATCAAGTATCAACACTTTTGGATTTCCCAATAATGCTTGAGCAATACCAAGCCTCTGTCTCATCCCTAAGGAATAGGTTTTTACTTTATCATGGATTCTTTCTGTTAGACCGACAAGTTCGGTAACTTCTTTAATCCGTCCTTCTCCGATCCCTTCAATCATTCTGGCAAAATGAAGTAGATTATTATAGCCAGACAAATAGGGATATAATTCTGGGTTTTCCACAATACAACCGAGGTTGGTCATTGCTTCCTGAAAATCCCCCTCAATATTAGAGCCACAAATATGAATGCTCCCTGATGTCGGTTTGATTAATCCGACAAGCATGCGGATTGTTGTTGTTTTTCCTGCTCCATTCGGTCCTAAAAAACCAAATACCTCTCCTTCTCGTAAATCGAAAGTCAATCCTTTAATGATTTCCTTTTTTCCAATCACCTTTTTTAAATCTTTAACTGCTAATGTAATTTTTTTCTCCATCGATTTCCCCTCCTTACCAGGTGAGCAGTGAGGCAACTCGTTCGGCAATTAAACGATACCCTTTTGAGTTTGGATGAAACTTGTCTGAATATAGATAATCATTTACCTTTAACTCAAACAAATCGAAAGTTGGGACAAACACTATTTTTGGAAAAGATGCGCTGACTTCTGCACTGTCATAATTCCAATGGCGAACCACCTTTGACATTTCTTTTCCATGATCTAAATCAATAAAAGGGTTATACAATCCAATGAAAAACACATTAGCATTAGGATTGTTTTGGCGTATTTGTTTTAAAATAAATTTTAAATTATTCAAGTATTTCTTTTCAATGGAAGCAATATCTTCTGTTTCAAAGTCCATTAATGCTTGGCCCCCTCGGAACAAGTCGTTCCCGCCAATCGTGACCAGCACCATATCAGCTTTCCCGATTTGGCGGCCGACTTCCGTTTCCTGGACTTGTTTTCTTAATGAATCAGACCTTTGACCATTAATGCCGAGATTGGTAAGTTGAACTGGACGTTTTGTTTTTTCCTTGATTTCATCAACTAAGACACCGACATACCCCTTTCCAGTCTCATCCCCAGTTCCACGAGTTAAGGAATCGCCTAGGGCCACAATGGTTAAGCCTTTTTTATTTTCTACTTTGGAAACGGTCTTTACTTCCGGAACCTTCTCAGGTTTTCCCGCATAATACTCACCAACTGCCCAGACAAGCCCGACCAGCCAGAGGAGGCAAAACAATACAGCTATGCCCGTAATCGAACGAATGACATTCTTATTCATGAAACTAACATCCTTTCTGGCCATTTCTCTCTTTCATTTAATCATAGTTGCGATATGATTCAAACTTTCAATACGTGTCATTGCTGAATTTTTCCAAAGTGTCGATAATTGGTAACTTTTAATAGTACTTTTACAATAAAAACAAAGGAATCTCTCTGAGAATTCCTTTGCTTTAATCATTTATTTGGTTCCAGCTTCCATAACAACATTCCTTATTTTCTTAATCACATAAATGATTCCCAATAGGATGAAAAGGACGATACTTGTAATAATTACGTATCGCTTGATAGCTTCAAAATACATTTCCCATTGAGGTCCAAGGATTTTTCCTAAAAAAATGAAACTTGAAACCCATAGGGTCGATCCAATTCCCATATATAAAATATAAACCCTGATTGGAACACGAGTGATCCCTGAAAAATATCCGATGAAATGTCTAAATACAGGGATGAATATTGAGATAATTAATAGTTTATTTCCATATTTTCTTATCCAATTTGAAATGGCAGCTAAACGTTCAGACTCTATATGAAGCCGCTTGCCATGCTTTTCAAAAAATTGCATACCGAGCTTATATCCCACCCAATAGGAGAGCAACATACCTAAGGTACATCCCAATGCTGAGGAAAGAATACTACCAAACCAATTGAGTTGTTCAAGAAATGATAGAAAACCTGCATATGCCAACACTGCTTCCATCGGGATTGGAAGTGCCAATATCCCTAGCGCGATTGAAAGAAAAAGGACTAGATATCCATACTCGTTCATAATTGTGGTTAAAAAATGCAATGATGAAAGCTCCTTTCTCTTTTAGGATTTATGGCAGTAAAAGGCAATAATCGATATAGGTATTTTATCCATTCTTCTCTAATCTAGTAGCGCTTTCCATGAATTAATTGGAATCAAAGAAAAAATGCTGGCAAAAAAAGCCGATTTCCATAAGAAATCAGCTTTTTTCTTTACTATTCTTCTAAATTCCCCATCGGGCCAAAAAATTCAAAATGAATTCTATCTTCGGTTACACCAATTTCCTTTAATGAACGATTAATTGCTTTCATAAATGGAATAGGTCCACAGAAATAGAAGTCTGCATCCTTTGCATTGACTTTTTCTTGCAGCCAATCGCGAGTTACATATCCTTCCACATCAAATCGGCTATTTTTGCGATCCTCTTCTGTAGGTGAATCATAGAAGAAATAAGAATTAACATTGTCTAATTTCGATAATTCCTCTACTTCATCTCTTAAAGCATGGACATTCCCATTAGCAGCGGCATGAACAAAAGTGACCTTCCGTTCTGGTTGAACTTCTACAACTGTCTTTAACATACTCATCATTGGTGTTAAACCAACCCCGCCACTAAGTAACACGACAGGTGTATTTTTTTCAGTATTTAAAACAAAGTCGCCTGCAGGAGCACTAACTTTTAAAATATCACCTTGATTTACACCATCATGTAAATAGTTGGATACCATACCGTCTGAATTTTGTGTACCTGCTTCACGTTTCACACTAATTCGGTAATATGCCTTACCCGGTGCATCTGACAGGCTGTATTGACGAATATGAGTAAATTTTTCACCAGCTATTTCTAATTTGATACTAATGTATTGTCCAGGGGTAAAATCTGCAATTGCCTTATGATCTTCAGGTGTTAAGTAAAATGAGGTGATCACTTCACTTTCAACTACTTTTCGATCAACAATAAAATTGCGGAAGCCACTCCAGCCTCCTTGTTTATTTTCTGATTCATCATATAATTCTGCCTCAACACTGATAAAAACATCGGCAATGACATTATATGCTTCTGCCCATGCATCAATAATTTCATCTGTTGCTGCATCACCTAAAACATCCTTAATAGCTAGCAAAAGATGTTTCCCAACAATCGGATAGTGCTCTGGCAAAATTCCAAGGCTTCTATGTTTTTGTGCTATTTGTTTTACAACCGGAAGAATGGCTTCCAAATTATCAATATACATTGCAGCGGCATAAACCGTTCCAGCTAATGCTTTTTGTTGTCTGCCTTGTTTTTGATTAGCATGATTAAAGATATTTAATAATTCAGGATGGTTACCAAACATCAATTGGTAAAATCGAGTGGTAATGGCTTCGCCATGTTTTTCTAATACGGGTACAGTAGATTTAATTATTTCAATTGTTTTTTGATCTAACATGAATAACACTCCCTATGTAATTACTATTTCCATAGTGATTATATGAAATTTCACACGCATACTAAGTGATTTAAATCACAGTTTCCTATATTTGAATAATTTGAACTATATATTTTTGTCACAAAGTGTTAACTTTTTAATATGACAAATATAACTTGTCGTCTATTATTCCTTCTTGTAATGTTGAACCTAGTTATCAAAATACTTAATAATTCCATTAAAATTTACCCAAAACGAATGAGGTAACGGATACTTAAAAAGAGATTTACACTGGAGGAAGAGGATTAAGATGAATAAACTAAAAATTGCGTGGATCACTGACACCACGGCTTCTCTCAGCCAAGAATTCATCGAGGAAAATAATATTCACGTTGTTCCACTAAATATTATCATTAACCAAGAGTCCTACAAGGAAACTATAGATATTACTCAAAAAGAGTTTTACGAGCGAATGAAACAGGAAGATTCAAAATTTCAAACCTCCCAGCCAGGACTTGGTGATTTTGTGGAACTTTATACAAAATTAAAAGAAAACTATGACTTTGGAATCGCTATTCATGCCTCCAGTTCACTCTCCGGAACATATCAAACCTCTGTGATGGCAGCGGAAATGGCTGGTTTTAAATTGGTACCTATTGATTCCATGACTGGCTCCTACCCACTCTCATTTTTAATAAAAAAAGGGATCGAACTAGTAGAACTAGGGTATGAAATCAGTGAAGTGGAGGCAAGACTTAATGGATTACGGGAGCATACACGTTTATACCTAGTCCCATCAAATTTAGACCAACTCAAAAAAAGCGGCAGAGTATCAGGCGGCCAAGCCATCCTAGCCTCTCTATTTAATATCAAGCCTATTTTAGCAATCGAAGATGGAGGCGCTAAGATAAAAGATAAAGTTCGAACAGAAAAGAAAGCTATTGCATGGTTAATTAATAATTTAAAAACTGATTTGGAAACAAAAACTGTTACGAAGGCAGCTATTGTCCATGCTAACGATCTCGAACGCGCTACTGCGTTAGAGAAATTAGTCAACGAAACATTCCCGGAAATTAAAACGGAAAAAATGATGCTAATTACAGTCGCTGGAGTGCATACGGGAGTTGGAACACTAGGACTTTCGTGGGTTTGCGAATAATGTAAGAAAAAGGACTGATCAATTCAGTCCTTTTTTCTTATAATGAAGTCGCCAGAGATTTCACATGTTGTAACAGTAGTAGCTATTTGTGCCCGTAACATTGAAAAATAGATGAATGGGGGGAACAATTAGACGCTATTTATGCCCATAACCTTGAAAAAAAGATGATTGCGGGAACAATTAGATGCTATTCGTGCCCCTATTCACGAACTTTAATTGAATCAGGTAACAATTAATTTTACTCTAAATTTTCCCACCTGGTAAAATTCCTTTAGCTTTGGCTTCATTTAACCAAGATGGGAATTCATTTAGTAACTGATTATACAATTCCTCATCAGTGGTTTTTTCGATATCTTTAATGTGAAAAAAGTTTGCATTATCGATATATCGTCCTTCCATAGTGTCCAATTTTTCTAAAACTTCAAAGTTGGAGTCACTGATACCAACAAACTGCCAAAAAATCGGTTTTGTTGACGATTCAACTACTGGTTTCTTAATTGTTCTTTTACAGCCACCATCATTAATGAAAACAATAAAGGCGGGTTCCTTGGCCGGAGATTCTACCGTGTATTTTTGAATGACATCCTCCATAACAGGCGGTTCATCATTTCTTCCGAATTTATGTATTAAATCGTTAGCTAAAATATACTCTTCTACATAGTTGATAAAATCCTGTTCAGAAACTGATTTCAAACGAGAAAATTCATTATCATAAACCCAAATATCCAATAATCCATCATCATCAAATTGGCTAGCTACCGCAAGAATACGCTCCACAACTTTTTGAACCGTACCATTTTTGTATAAGTTTCTCATAGAACCTGAGATATCCAATACTAGACCAACTCTAGAGACGACTTTCGTTAGCTTTTTCTTTTCTAATACAATACCGGCCGTTTTTTTCAATAGACTAATTGATGACATTATAAACCCTCCAATAACGAAATGGTGCAAGAAAAGTAAACTGATTCTTCTATTATTATACTTTATTTCAAAAATATGTTAGAGTTTTCCACTAATTTAATTTATTATTTTATATTATAGGTTTAAAAAAATGACATGAAATGGATTTGAAATGATGAAACATAAGAAAAGAGTGTTTGGATTGGCTGCTGTTCTGGTTATTCTAGGTTTGATTTATATTGGTTTTTTACAATTTAAAATTAGTCAATATAGTCATAAAGACGTTCCTAAAAATGCAGACTATTTGATTGTACTTGGGGCTAGGGTGAAAGGAACTGTCCCTTCCCTTGCGTTTGCGAGTAGAATTAATGCTGCCGCCGAATATTTAAAGAGAAACAAAGAAACAATTGTCATCGCTTCTGGTGGAAAGGGACCTGGTGAAGATATTTCTGAAGCGGAATCGATCAAGAGAGAACTGGTCGACCAGGGCATAAGCGAGGATCGGATTATTTTAGAAGATCAATCCACTGATACCTATGAAAATATTAATTTTTCAAAAAAGCTAATTCCCAAGGGTGATAGGCTTGGACTGGTCGTGACAAATAATTTTCATCTCTACCGTGCCGTCTCCATTGCTCGAGACTATGGCTTAACGGTACAGGGGCTCCCTGCAGAAACTCCATGGATTGCTGTGCCAAAGTCCTATTCACGCGAATATTTAGCGATTACAAAATATTATTTAAAGAAATTTATCCTAGACTAAATTTCAAAAAACAAGAGTACTGTGCTTCAGTACTCTTGGTTATTAATCTTGGGTTGTCTTTGCATAAATACATGTATCTCGTAATTCTTTACCATCCGCTGAAAGTCCCTCATTCTGTAAAATCCCATCTAAGTGAAATCCTAGTCGTTCAGGAATAGCCCGGCTTTTGACATTATTAGAGTCGCAGCGGATTTCCACCCGATTTGCTTTAAGTTCGGTAAAGGCAAATTTAGTGATTGCGTGAGTTGCTTCGGTAATATACCCTTTACCGCTAAAGCGCGAATCAATCCAGTAACCAATCTCAAACTTTGGAATGCTCCAGTTAATTCTATGCAAACCTGATGAACCAATGAATTCCCCTGTTTCTCTATTAAAAATATGTAGCCTTAAATCCTCACGTCTGAAAAACTTAGCGTGTGCATCACGCATATTTATTTCAACTTCTTCCTCTGTTTGCTCGCGTTGGGCCCAAGGCATCCATTCTTTTAGTTCAGTTAAAGAGGCCTGCATGGCTTGGTAGACAGCTTTACCATCTCCGGGTAAAGGCTTGCGTATTAGTAATCTCTCTGTGTAAAACTCTTCTGCAAAGTCTAATAGTATTGGTTTCATAATCTTGTCCCCCTTCTGAATTTAAAATATTCGCTGCTGATTTTGTAATTCCTTTTTCAAAAAAAATTACCTTAGAATGGATTCGCTGATTGGATGGGAAAATTCGCCGATTGATTAGGAAGATTCGCTGATAGAATATTGGAATTCGCCGATAGAATCATTAAATTCGCTGATAGGAAATTCCGCTGATTAGCTTGCCGAAAAAAATTAGCTCATTTAACTGAGAAATTTGCTCATAAGACCATCAAATTCGCTCATTGAATTGAAAAATCCGCCCATTGATTCCAAAAATTAGCTAAATACCCTAATATTGCCCCAATACGGCACTAAAAAGGACTCTTCCCATCAAGGAAGAGCCCAAGAATTGCTATTATTAGTATGCTTTTGCCCAATAAACCATCTTGTCTGCATCTTTTCCACAGCAGACACACTTATCCGATACCTGTTCTTGCTCAAATGGGATACATCTTGATGTTGCCCCAGTATCTTCTTTGATTTTTTCCTCACACGCTAAATCGCCGCACCACATAGCCTTAATGAAACCAGGCTTAGCTTCAAGCGACTCTTTTAACTCGCCTAGAGTTAAGGCAACTGATGTTCTTTCTTCACGGTGATTCAGTGCTTTATTATACAAATTGGTTTGAATTTCATCTAATAACTCAACAAGCTTTGTTTCTAATTGATCTAGTGGAACGAACACTTTTTCTAAAGTATCACGTCTTACTAAAACCACTTGCTTATTTTCAATATCTTTAGGTCCAACTTCTAGACGAACTGGTATACCTTTCATTTCGTATTCATTGAACTTCCAGCCTGGCTTTTTATCGCTGGCATCAATATCTACACGAGCAACTTTACCAAGGGACGTTTTCAAATCATATGCAAAATCAAGCACGCCTTCTTTATGCTGTGCAATTGGCACAATCATCACTTGTGTTGGTGCTGCTTTTGGTGGAATTACCAAACCACGGTCGTCGCCGTGTACCATGATTAAGGCACCGATAATTCTCGTTGTAAAACCCCAAGACGTTTGATGCACATACTGAAGCTTACCTTCTTTGTCCGTGTACTGAATGTTAAAGGCCTCAGCGAAACCTGTACCAAAGTGGTGGGATGTACCAGACTGTAATGCTTTTCCATCATGCATTAAGCTTTCAATGGTAAACGTAGCTTTCGCACCAGCAAACTTTTCTTTTTCCGTCTTTTGTCCTTTTACAACCGGAATCGCAAGGATTTCTTCACAGACAGCGGCATAAACGTTTAGCATTTTAATTGTTTCTTCCATTGCGTCTTCGTCAGTCGCATGGGCAGTATGCCCTTCCTGCCATAAAAACTCTAATGTCCGAAGGAATGGACGAGTTGTTTTTTCCCAACGGACAACGTTTGCCCATTGGTTATAGAGCTTAGGCAGATCACGGTATGAATGAATGATGTTGCTATAATGCTCACAGAAAAGAACCTCTGATGTTGGACGAACAACTAATCGTTCTGCTAATGGTTCTGATCCGCCATGTGTAACCCATGCCACTTCAGGTGCAAAACCTTCGACATGGTCTTTTTCTTTTTGAAGCAAGCTTTCAGGAATAAACAATGGCATATAAACATTTTCATGCCCCGTTTCTTTAATACGACGATCGAGCTCATTTTTTATATTATCCCATAAAGCATAGCCATACGGGCGGATAATCATTGAACCACGCACACTTGAATAATCGATTAAATCAGCCTTTGTGACGACATCTGTATACCACTGGGCGAAATCATCGTCCATTGCCGTAACATCTTTTACAAATTCTTTTGCCATGTTTGATACACCTCATTATTTTATTAAATACAAAAAGGCCTTGATCCTAAAAAGGGACCATGGCCTGGCGGTACCACCCTAAATTCATAAAGCAAAAATTGCTCTATACACTTTCCTTGATAACGGACATGATCCGCATGTATCTTCAAATTCGATACAGAACTCAGGAGGCAGGTTCAAATGACCGTCTTAAGAAACCTTACACCAATGGTTTCCTCTCTTGGTAAGACTATTTCAATTTACTAATCCCCGTCATAGTTTCAATAGTATTTTTGAAAATTATATATTTGAAAATGAAAAAAGTCAATTTTTTTTATGGAATATTTTTCTGATGTCAACAAATTATCTTCTTATTCACTTTAAACTAGTGTATAAATCGGTTAAAATGCTAGTAATTAGAAAAAATGGGGTGGTTTCCATGGAAAAAGAAAAAGATGATCTCCAACAAAAGGAAGAAGAGAAAGAATTTTTGCTTGAATATATCAAGATGCAAAATGAGGCCATGAAACGGATTTATAAAAATACCCTTGATAACGAAAAAAAGAAATAAATTCACTTCCCAATATAATCCACCTGACTTATCTTACCTCAACAATTTTCATAAAACGTTCATATTAATCACTGAATCTACAAATTTAAATCAGTTATTTGCATTTATAATACTCTTATGTTGTTAATCATTCACACGTAAGAGGAGACTAAAAATGAATATATTTGCGATCATTACGGCAATTATAGTTGCCACTGGAACCGGATATTCCATCTATTCTGTTTACCGTCATAAAAATAAACTAGCTAATACCTCTGGAACGATGATTAGTATGGTCATTTCGGTAATTACAGGTTTACTGACGGGCAGTATCATTGGCATCATTTCAGGTGAGATATTTCTAGTAGTCGGGGTCAGTATGATTATCGGTTTTGTCGTAGGCTTCTTAGCGGGCCACCCAGTCGGGATTTTAGCTATCTTAATGGGCTCTATTTCTGGTTTAATGGGCGGAATCATCGGTGCCATCCTTGGTGCATTTATTCAATTTATTAATCCAACGATTCTACTAGGAATCTTGTTAGGATTCTATATCCTTATTATCGGATTCGTGATTATGTATATTTTCGTAGAATCCAATAATAAATTATCCCTTGATACACAGGAACTTTCTCCATTTGCAATCATCGCCGGGGGAGTTGTGCTGGTATCACTATTTCTGTTTATGTATAGCAGTGATATGGTCGAAATTCCTGGTCAAAGTAAATCGACCCAAACAGAAACTTCCCAAGCTGCTGTAAGTCAAGAAGTTCCCAAAACGGAAGTGGATGTAACGAAGGATAGTAAACCGCTTGTTAAGATGGAGGTCACCACACAAGGGTATACCCCAAATGTCATTCGCGTCAAAAAAGGTGTTCCGGTTGAACTAGAAATAAACAACCCGCTTGATAGTACGAATTGTATTTCCACCTTTATGATTCCTGATTTTAATATTAACAATGTCAACTTAAAAACGGGTACTACAAAACTAACTTTTACTGCTGATCATTCAGGAGAATACACCTTTAGCTGTGGAATGCAAATGTTTAAAGGGACGATAATTGTAGAATAAGCATGACAAAAAGCACACGAAATTCAATCGTGTGCTTTTACTTTATTAATTTATTCAATAAAGCTTTCTGCCTGCCGTTTCTTTCGCTTATTTTCGGCAGCGATAACTTTCATCGATAGATAGATTCCTGTTCCCGTTAAAATCATTAAAGCAACAGCCGTTAAATCTATTAACCATTTTACATTTGTATTGCCAATTCTACCTTCATGAAGTCCACGGATGATTGACATAATCGAACCTTGCCCCATCCCTTGTCCACGAATTCCTTCAGGCAGGTTTCCATTTCCTCTAAAGCCGCGTTGCCCTTGGAACTGACCGTTTCCATTCTGACCATTAGCTTGTCCTTGAAATTGGCCGCTTTGCGGCCCAGAATTTTGTTGATTTCCTTGCTCAAAACCTCCGTTCATTCCTTGTGGACGCTGTCCTTGGTTAAACTGGCCTGGTTGGAAATTCCCCTTTCCCCCTTCGAGCTGTGTTTGTCCGATTAACCAAGGTTCATTCATTAACAGACCTGTCAACGACTCGATAAAGATGAAAATGGAAGCAATTAAGCCTATCCACAGATGTGCCTTTCTCGTACTCTTCATGTTAAGACTTCTCCCTTCAGTTTTCCATGTAAAAATCTTTGCTTGAATAATATCAAACACATTATGAAGGGGTTACCTTAAGTTTTTCTTAAGAAATAGATCTACCTTGATTTTTTTCAAAAAAAAACCCCAAAAATTAATTTTTTTGGGTTTTTGGAAAAATGATTTCAATTGTCGTTCCTTTACCGAGGGTGCTTTGCACCTTTGTCTTACCATGATGTTTCTCAATAATCCATTTTGCAATCGATAAACCGAGTCCAGTTCCTTCCGCAGCAGTCCTTGCCTTGTCACTTTGATAGAAACGGTCAAAGATTTTTGGAATATCATTTTCTGGAATTCCAATCCCGGTATCCTTTATTTTAAGGAAAATCGAAGAATGATTCTGGGAACATGAAAGCAATATTTCCCCGCCTTCATTTGTATATTTCATGGCATTGTCTAATAATATGACGATTAATTGATGAATTCTTGCTTTATCTGCAAAAAACCGCACAGGTTCCGAATCTTGCAATTGAAGCGACTTTTCTTGATACAATGCAATTTCTTCGTATTGATGAAGAATTTCCTTCAACAAATCATCGAGTTGGAATTGTTCCTTTTTGACTTCAATTTGATCAGAGTCCGATCTCGCAAGTGTTAATAAGTTGGTCACTAATTTAGAAAGCCGTCTTGATTCAGTGGATATCGTTGATACATCAATAATCCGATCCTGTATGGTGGCTTTTGGGGCCCGAAATAGGACTTCCGTTTTTGCCTGGATCACCGCTAATGGGGTTCTTAACTCGTGCGAAGCATCGGATACAAATTCTGTCTGCTTCTGCCAAGCTTTTTTAATCGGTACTAATGCCTTTCCCGCTAAAAAATATCCTGACGCAACGGCACAAATAATTCCAACACCCATACCAATTAACATAATTAACAAAAGTCTGTCCAATAATTCCTGTTCAGAGTTTACATTGCGAATGAATTGAACGGTTATTTTTCCTAATTGGGGATGTTCCACCTTAAAGGCAATATACCTAAAGGAAAAATCTTCAACATCCACATCCTTTAAAGTATTTAATTCTGTTGGCTGGATTAACTTCTCATTACCTTCAAAAATGTCCGAATCTCGGTTTTGTTCCAACAACAGCTGATTGTCTTCATTCCAGATTAGGGTTAATATCCGTGGGTCTCGCCTAATAAATTTTGGAAATTGTCCGCCATTCCCCCCATTACCTTCTCGTATTTCACCTGGTCCATCTGGCTGTTGTTGCAGATGTTCTATCGATTCGAGCAGTGATTGGTTGACATCTTTATATAATTTATTATCTGTGTAAAAATAAATGACGGCCCCTAGTATACTAATAAGAACGATAAATACTAATGAATTTAGAAAGGTTAATTTAATAAGTGTTTGCCGAAACATGTGAGCTCCTATTCTTCGTTCAACATATAGCCAACGCCGCGAATCGTTTTAATATCAGTATGATAGCCTGAAGGTTCTAATTTTTTACGGAGATGGTGCATGAATACCTCCACAATTGCGATGGTTGTATCTGAATCAAACCCCCACACCCGGTCATAGATTTGTTCTTTTGTGAGAATGGCTCCTTTATTTTGAATCAAATATTCTAACAGCTCGTATTGCTTTGCAGTCAGTTTGATCTGGTTGCCATTAACAACAATGTCTCTTTCCTTCCCTAACAATTCAATCCCGCGATACTGAATCGTTTGATTAGTTGTTAAGCTGCCGCTTCTTCTTAACAAGGCACGGATTCTCGCCTTTAATTCAGCAGCTTGGAAAGGCTTAACCAAATAATCATCTCCGCCGCTATCAAGTCCCTGAACACGATCTTCAAGCGAATCTCTTGCAGTAAGGAAAAGGACTGGTATTTTTAAGCCTTCCTTCCTAATAGTTCGTAACACTTCAAATCCATCAATCTCAGGGATCATTACATCCAATACAATCGCATCATGAATATTCTGCATCGCCATAAACAATGCATCCTCACCATTCGAAGCTTGATCAACTTCAAACTCATCGGATAAAAGCTGAACGATTGATTCTAATAAAGGTAGATTATCTTCCACAACTAATAAGCGCATTCTCTTTCTCTCCTAAGATCATATAAAAATAATTATAGCAAACATAGCAATCCTAACATACTATCTGATTGCTGTTTACCTTTCACTTAAACGAGGGACATTAAGAAGTGAAATTACCTCCCACTTAATTTCCACCCCTGCCTCCAAAGTTACGGTTCATTCCTCCCGGGTTGCTTAAACCGCCAAAAACACTACCTTGAGTATTTGTAGTTGGAGTTTTAGTCGAGCTAGCTTTTGCTAATTGAGGTAACTTAATCGTTTCACCTTCTGACAAACCTTTTGTTATTTCCACATAATCTTCATTTGCTATGCCGGTTTGAATGGATTTTTTCTTAGTTTCAGAGATGTTACTTTCTGAGCTCTTTGAATTGATAATGACATATTTCTCCTTGTTTGAGGTATATACAGCATCAAGCGGAACATAAAGAGCATCTTCCTTACTTACCGTTAAAATCCGTGCTTCCGCACTCATCCCGACTTTAAGTTGATCTGGTTTGTCAATATGAATGGTAACAGCGAAAGTTGAAACTCCGCTTGAGGATGTTCCTTCTTCAGAAATAGCTGAAACTTTGCCAGTAAATGTTTGATCAGGAAACGCATTAATTGTTAAGTTAACGGACTGTTTCTTTTTTATTTTGGAAATATCAAGCTCATCAATTTGGACCACGGTTTGTAATTCGTTATAATTGGTTACATGCGCAACAACTTGTCCATTCGTAACACGCTCCCCTGCTGAAACTGCAAGGCTCGTAATAACTCCTGTAGCTGATGCTGTTACAGGGTCACTTCCATCCGAAAAGGTAATTAATTCATCACCTTTCTTTACTTTATCGCCAACCTCTACTAACACCTCGTCTATTTCACTATTATCAAACTTTGATTTAATATCTTCGCTGGTTACCGCCTGTACAGTTCCCGAACCACTTATGTTGACGTTTAACGTCCCTTTTTGAACCACTGCCGTTCTAACTTGCGCGGACACGGTTTTTGGACTTAGCGATAATGGTTTCCATTGATATCCGACAAAACCAATAACTAGGACGCTACCTGCAATTACTATCCATTTTTTCATTTTTACTAACTCCTTTTTGCGTTCCTGAATTCGCCCAGGATGCCAAAATTTCTACTTACACCCAGTATTATGTTTAATCCTTAACTTTTCCTTAAAAGTTCTTAAGATTTGCGAAGAATCACAGATTTGAACAAAGTTTATTTTCGATTGACAGAAATTAGTTGGTTATTATATAGTTTAACAAGTGAATAGTTAAACAATTGAACTATTTTAATAAATGGCTATGTTAAACTTGTCTGTTGATTTCCGTTCCAGGTGCGAGCGGTTCGCAGGCGTTGCGGGGAGCCTCCTCGGTGCTTTTAGCGCCTGCGGGGTCTCCGCTGCCCCGTACTCCCGCAGGAGTCTTCGCACCTTCCACTCCAATCAACAGAGTGCCAAAATCAACATTAACCTTATCACAGCCTTATAAATAAAGAGGTGAAAATATTCATGGATAAAAATGTCATTCAAGAGTTAATCGACCGGTATGTGTCCGTATCCTTTCAAGTCCACAAAAAAGCGGAATATTTAATCAAGGGGCAAATTGGCGACGAACTTACAAACGATCAGCATTACATATTAAGATATATCCATCAAGCAAAGGAATGCACTTCTACGGAACTAGCCGATGCTTTCGAAGTCAATAAAAGCGCTATCACCGCCATCATTAATCGGATGGTAGATCGAGGACTGATACAAAGAACTCGTGATGAAAACGACCGGAGAGTGGTTTACTTAACCCTAACAACGGAAGGTTACACCCTTTACGAGGATTGCCAAGAAAAAGTTCAACAGCTTGTGGAATCCATCATTACCCAATTTGAAGAATCGGAAATTACTACTTTTATAAATACGTATGAAAAATTGGCACAAATTTTATTCAACAAGAAAATGGAAGAACTGGGGGAATAAACAGTGAGAGCGATCATAAAAGGAAAATGGTTTATATTACTAGCGTGGATCCTCGTTATCACCGCCCTATTTATGGTGGCACCAAATATGGAGGCGCTGGTTCGGGAAAAAGGGCAAATTACTGTACCGGAAGGATACTCCTCAACTGTCGCCGAAAAAATCCTCAAAGATGTTCAATCTAGTGAAAACAGTGGCAGTAATCTACAAACCGCGTTGGTTTTTCATAGTGATAAAAAGTTAACCAAAGCCGATTTTGAAAGTGCGGAAAAAGCCGTAAATCAGCTTGAGATAAACAAGAAAAAGCTGGGGATTTCCGAAATTTTAACCCACTTTAAACAAGCCGAACTAAAAGACCAGCTGGTATCTGAGGATGGAAAAACCATTCTTGTTTCGGTAAAGGTGGATGTAGATGGCCGTGAAGCCAAAGAAATAGCTGATGAATTATATCAAGAAATTGATGATGTAAAACTGGATCATTACTATACAGGTAACTGGGTAATCAGCGATGACCTTGTCACCAACTCGCAAGAAGGATTGAAAAAAACAGAAGGAATTACTGTAGGATTTATTCTGATCGTGCTTTTACTCGTGTTCCGATCGGCAATAGCACCGATTATTCCATTGGTTACGGTAGGGTTCAGTTATCTTACGGCTCAATCGATTGTTTCCTTATTAGTGGATAAAGTTAACTTTCCACTTTCAACTTTTACACAGATTTTCTTAGTTGCGGTTCTTTTTGGTATTGGAACAGACTATTGTATTCTACTGCTTAGCCGCTTTAAAGAAGAAATGGCAAAGAATGATAGTGTAACAGAATCGATTGTGGAAACCTACCGTACCGCTGGAAAGACTGTTTTCTTTAGCGGGGTTGCCGTTATGATAGGGTTTGCTTCGATTGGCTTTTCGACCTTTAAGCTCTATCAATCAGCAGCGGCGGTTGCCGTAGGTGTCGCCATCCTATTAATCGCACTTTTCACAATTGTCCCCTTCTTCATGGCTGTGCTTGGCAAAAAATTATTTTGGCCATCCAAAGGCAAACTCGAACACAGTGAAAGTAAATTTTGGGGATTTGCCGGCAGGTTTGCACTCGCACGTCCATTGATTGCATTTATTATTGTCGGGGTCATCTCTATCCCATTCTTATTAACCTATAAAGATCAATTATCGTTTAATTCACTTGAAGAAATCAGTGATGATTTTCCATCGATAAAAGGTTTTAATATTATTTCTGATTCATTTGGACCAGGCGAGTCTATGCCAACACAAATTGTCATTAAAAACGATGATCAAATGAATACTTCCGAATATATGGCTATAACTGAAAAAATAAGTCAAGAGCTCGCACGTATCAATGATGTGAATTCGGTACGGTCTGTGACCCGTCCAACCGGGGAAACAATTGATGATTTATATTTATCCAAACAAGTAGCAAGTCTCGGGAAAGGCCTCGGTCAAGGCAATGATGGAATTAAAAAAATCAGCGATGGCCTTGAGCAAGCAGGCAGCCAGATGGCAGCTAATCAGCCGAAAATGAAGGAAGCCACTGACGGAATTAGCGAGTTAATAAATGGAACCAATAAACTAAAAACAGGGATGGGAGACATCCAAGGCGGGCTGACAGAAATTGAGAATGGACTTAGATCTGGTTCTGCGGGCTCTGCTCAGATTAAAGATGGTTTAACCCAGGTTAAGGAAAAATCCGAAGAGGTTTTAGCCGGAAGCAAACAATTGCTCACAGGCTACAAAAAGGCAAGTACAGGATTAACTACTCTCCATGGGCAATATGAAAAAGTAGCAACAGGATTAGGCTCCTTGAACAAAACTCTAACCGCTACAAATCAATATTTTCCTAATCTAGAACAACAATACAGTGATATCGGTCAAAATCAAAACTATCAAGCTATTAAAATGACTGTTCAGGGCTCGCAAACCGCAACAAAAGAATTAGCTGGCGGGTTACAAAAATTAAATGCTGGACTTAAAGGTGCACAAGAAGGTATAGAGTTTGCGAACAGTAAATTCACTGAAATTACAGCTGGACAGAAAGCCCTGATTACCGGAATGGAAGGCCTGTTAAAAGGAATTTCCGATCTTGAAACTGGACTAGACAAAATGGCTGCAGGACAAGGGAAAGTCATTGCAGGACTTCCCCAATTTACCGGTGGACTCTCCGGAATCAATGAAGGGCAAAAACAGCTCCTAACAGGATTCCAAGATATGGGCACTCAGATCACACAGCTTTCAAATGGCTTAACCCAAAGTGCGGATGGTTTAAATAAAGTGTCAGACGGACTGAATTCTGCCCAAGATTACTTAACGGAAGTATCCAATCAGAAACAAAATGGATTTTATATTCCTCAGGACGTGCTAGACAGTAAAGACTTTGAGCAAGCACTCGACGCTTACTTGTCAAAAGATCGAAAAGTAATGACGATTGATGTGATCTTCAGTAAAAATCCATATTCTAATGATGCGATTGACCGGGTACCAGAAATAAAGCAAGCAGTCAAACGCGTGATTAAGGACACCAAACTCGAAAATGCTAAAGTGGCAGTCGGCGGAGTATCAAGTATGCATAACGACCTTGATTCTATTTCAAAAGCGGATTATTCAAGAACCGTTGTGCTAATGCTTGTTGGGATTAGTATTATCTTAGTGATTCTGCTCCGTTCCCTCATTATGCCACTCTATCTGATTGGCTCACTCGTATTAACCTACTATACTTCGATGGCCATTTCAGAAAAAATCTTTGTTAATTTATTAGGTTACTCTGGAATCAGTTGGGCAGTGCCATTCTTTGCCTTTGTTATATTAGTAGCCTTAGGAATCGATTACAGTATTTTCTTAATGGATCGCTTCAACGAATATCGAAACATGCCAGTTGAAAAAGCCATTCTACTGTCTATGAAAAAGATGGGGACAGTTATTATTTCAGCAGCGATTATCTTAGGAGGTACTTTTGCCGCTATGATGCCATCAGGAGTTCTTTCCTTGCTTGAAATTGCTACGATTCTATTAATCGGATTGGCCTTGTACTCCCTTGTCGTACTTCCATTGTTTGTCCCTGTAATGGTGAAAACATTTGGAGAAGCCAACTGGTGGCCCTTTATAAAAAATAAAAATGATTCCAAATTTATCGACTAATTCAACTACGCTGGTCCTATGGATCAGCGTTCTTTTTTAAAGAAAACGGGCAAATTAGTTTCTTTCATTTTATTTTGAAACTTTTTAATCATTATTTCGTACATATAACTAGTATAGGAACCTGGAACATCTAGTAATTTTTCCCTTTTTTAAAAATACATTATAATGTACATAGGAACATAATCGTTAAGGAGTGAAATAAAGTGGGTGTTACACTTAGCAAGGGACAAAAAGTAGATTTAACCAAATCTCACCCTGGCCTGCAAAATGTCGTGGTCGGGTTAGGATGGAATATTAATCAGCAGGGTTCAAACTTTGATTTAGATGCATCTGCCTTTTTATTAGGTGAATCTGGAAAAGTGAACAGTGATCAGGATTTTGTGTTTTATAATAATCCAAATGGCGCAAACGGATCAATCATCTACAGTGGTGACAATCGTACCGGTGCAGGAGCACAAGATGATGAGCAAATCAGGATTGATTTAGCAAGGGTACCTTCCCACATTCACCGGGTTGCCTTCACCATTACCATCCATGATGCTCAAATGAAAGGGCAAAATTTTGGACAAATATCAGACTCTTATGTGCGTATTTTTAATGAGCAAACGCATGAGGAATTATTAAGATTTAACTTAGGTAGAGACTTTACGGTAGAAACAGCGATTGTCGCCGCTGAATTGTACCGGCACAATGGCGAATGGAAGTTTAATGCGATAGCCAGCGGTTTTCAAGGAGGCCTTGCAGCACTTTGCCGGAACTTTGGGATTGCCGTTGATGACCCACCTTCGAGTGTGCCAACACCGCCAAGCTACCAACAAAGTCCCAATTCATACCAGCAAAGCCAATCAAGCCCTAATCCGTACCAGCAGAGTAATTCATACCAACAAAATTATTCAAATCCTAATCAGCAGCGTACACATCTTCAGCCTGAATCATCCTATCAACAGCCTGCCTACGGATTTCCGACTCAGTCGTATCCTGCGACGGTCAATTCACACCAGACATATGGTGGAGATGAAATCATTTGTCCGCGTTGCCACTCGTCAAATGTGAGGACTGGAAAGAAAGGATTCGGTCTGGGTAAAGCAGCCATTGGCGGACTCATACTTGGTCCTGTCGGCCTGCTCGGCGGATTCATCGGGAAAAACCAATTGAAATTTTCATGTAATAGCTGCGGCAATTCCTGGTCCCCTTCGCAAACCGATTACGCTGAATGGGCAAACAATTCAAAGAGAAAAGCACAGGAACTCTTTAATCGCTACAAAAGTCAGGATGTCCTTGAGGCAGTGGTTGCTGCCTGTGCTTTGGTGGCCATGGCAGATGGGTACTTGGATGCTTCTGAACGCCAGAAAATGATTGAGTTCGTCCATCAAAGTGAAGAATTACGAGTTTTTGATACAACGAAGGTTATTCAAAAATTCAACATGTTTGTTTCTAGAATAGAAAATGACCGGATGATGGGTCGCGCGGAGGCCTTCCGTGCTCTTGGAAAAATAAGAACCAAGCCTGAAATTGCTCGTCTTGTCGCCCGGTATTGCATCGCCATTGGCTATGCTGATGGAAATTTTGACAACAATGAAAAGCAAATGGTTAGCGATATCTGCCGTGAGCTTGGTCTTAACCCAGCAGAGTTTTTATCATAATGACGAAAAGCCTCCATTCCATTTCGGAATGGGGCTATTTTGTTACTTTTTCCAAATTCTCTTGTTTTCCACACGTTGGGTCAGACCCATTGAATCTAATTTTTCTAAAAATGGGATCATATATTTCCGTGAAAGTTCAAGAACATCTTTCGCCGCTCCGACATCAAATTCTGCAACTGTTTGACTGCGCAATTTAGCCACTGCTTGTTGAAACACATCTCCATGATATGCAAACTGGGCATCCAGCTGGACAAGTAATCCTTCCTCTTCTAAAAAGCGTCTTAAATCTGCCTCCAGGGTGGCAGGTATTCCGGCATCAGCAAAATACTCTTTTAAGGAACGAACTTTTAATCCATCCTTTTTTAATTCTGCAATCAGATTTTCAGTCCGCTTTGCCCAATTTTTGGGCAAATGTGGGACAAAACTGGCTAATGAAACAAACTGCCCTCTTCTGTTAAAGATATGATTGGCAATTCCATTCTCCACAACAAAATCCAATAAATGCTTTGGAACTTTTTTTTGAAGGGTTTGTAATAGCTCAGCTTTGTTGATCCCTATTTTCATCGAATGAAGAAGATGAAAATCCTGTAATCTATCAAAAATATCTTCCTCAATGGAATTGATCAGCAATTGGACCGTATATTCTTTCCCGTCAAATAAAACAAATTCTTCTTCAGTTAATTTTTCAGTTATTGTGACTTCGTCTAAAGAAGTGCGTTTGATTAACTCATCCAGCGGCAGGCACTTTGCTTCCATTAAAGCAGCAGTGATCCGCTCTTTTGGTGAACCAACCTTTTTCTTTTCCAATTCTTCAATGGTCTGATTGCCAAATCGATATTTGTCACCACGTGGATCAATCACCCAGCCCCCGCCAATCGTTTCTTGCGGACTCGGACGACGTAAAATAAAGCGATCCCCGCGTTTTGTCAGAATTTCTTCCTCAAGCCTGAGTTGACATAGGATTTCGCCATTTTCCTCCTTGATTTCATTGCGGTCAAAAAAGACAATCCGCCCCATTACCTCTGCGGTACCGATATGAAGCTTAATTGGCATCCTCTGTTTGACCATATGCTCAAGGTCTTTAACCATACGAATCGCTACATCCAATGTCTTCGTGACAAGGAAATGTTCTGAGGATACAAGTACATCTCCCCTCACAACATCTTCCTTAGAAACACCTGATAGGTTAATTGCCGTTCGTTGTCCTGCGAATGCCCTTTCAGCTGATGAATGGTGGACTTGAATCTGCCGTGCTCTGACTTCCAGCCCTTTGGGCATAATTTTTAGGGTTTGTCCCTCTTCTACTGTTCCTTCATATACCGTTCCTCGGACAACAGTACCTTGGCCCTTTACTGTAAATACCTGGTCAATCGGGAGACGGAATACCCCTTTCGCATCACGCATTTCTTGTTCCTTTAACGTTCTAATGATTAATGCTTTGATCTCATCGATTCCTTTTTTAGAAAGACTGTCTACCAATACAAACGGTGCTCCCTTAAAAACAGTTCCTGAAAGCTCCGCTAAAATATCATCCTTTACAAGTTCGATAAATTCTTCATCCACTCGATCAATTTTTGATATGGCCACCAAACCATTTTTTACCCCTAAGAATTTCAAGATGTCTAGGTGCTCTCTCGTCTGCGGCATCACACCTTCGTCTGCTGCAACGACGAGTACGACCAAATCAATCCCAGCAACGCCAGCGATCATTTGCCGGATAAACCGTTCGTGTCCTGGCACATCAATCACTGAAATTTGGATTTCATGATCTTCGTATAATGGTGCAAAGCCGAGCTCAATGGAAATTTGACGTTCCTTTTCTTCTTTTAATCTATCTGTATCTACATTGGTTAACGCTTTGGTTAAGGAAGTTTTCCCGTGGTCGATGTGCCCTGCCATACCAATTGTAAAATATCTTTTTTCCAAGGATGCCACCTACTTTTTTGTTCTTCCCCTCTAATGTAGCGATTATGGCTGTATTGTTCAAGGGTAGATTTTGCGACAGATAAAGGAATATAAGAGCTTTATTGAGAAAAAATCCTCTAAACTAACAAAAACCAGAAATCATCTGGTTTTTGTTATGTCTCCGCTTTATTTGTCCGTAAGAAACGGTAAAACATGATTAATAATGATTGAATGAATAGATAAGTACAAACAGAGTATATGAGACTGTTTCCGTTTTTATAATGGAAAACTCCCATGATATGGTAAACCCATTCTACCGCGATAGCAGCTGCAGTGAAGCTTGCAATAAAGAACACTAGGTATCGATCCTTTATTTGATATTTTTTATAAAGGTATAGAAAGAGATAAGAATATGGTGGATAGAGGAAATAAACGACTACATCCATTACCGTGTACTCTGGACCATCCATAATATCGTAAAAGTCAAATGGTTCAGCACCTATCGAATTATCGAAAAGACCTGCAGCTGTCAGGCTATAAAGGAAAATGAGAATGGTTAATTGCTTAGAAAACACTTTTGGCAAAAAGAAATAAATTCCCCACGATACCAAAGCGGCACAAATAACAAAATAATCATTCTGATCAAATTTATTTTCTACAAACATCATCCCCGCTTTTCACCCCCTGCTCATGCAATCCTCTAAACCAGTTAAATGCAAACATTGTAAAAAACAAATATAGAAGATAATAAATAACAGTATAAAATTGATTCCACTTCTTAAAATCATACAGGTCATTGATCAAATTGACTTTATCGATGCCGATGATTAATAGGCAGTATAAGAATACAAGGATTATTTGTTTCTTAAGTGTACTATTATTTATGTACAGTATGAGATAGGAAACCAATAAAGGGCTGAAGACACTTCGAAATAGAAGAAATGCCAAATATAATTTCGGAGTGGTTGTTGTTTTCATCCATTTAAATGTTTCAAATAAACCTAAATAGTTGTGAGTGTTAATGAGACAAGTTAGCAGGACAAGAAATATAATCTCCTTTCTCGACCCTCGTTTCTCCTGACGATTAAAGATAAGTAATCCCATCATCACCCAACTTAAGACAAAATAAAAGGTAAATACCATGAAATCTCCTCTTCTATTTTCAGCTTGATTCCTACTATCCTAATCTTTTCCATCTTTTATGAAAAATAGAAATTTTTTCATATCTAATATTTCAAAAAATAGTTAAAATGAAGGGAAATGATAGCACTTTGTCAAACTTTCTAAAGGAGAAAATAACAAATTTGGAGGATTTACATTGATCAATCTAGTTAAAGTTCTGAAGAAAGAGGAGAACATTTTACATAATCTAATGCAGTTTTACATCTATGAATTTACTAAATTTTTGCCTGGGATAACTTTAGAAGATAATGGGCTTTTTAAGCCATATGATTTAACTGACTTTTGGATAAGCCCCAACCATCATCCATTTTTTATTAAACAGGATGATGAACTGATAGGATTTGCCTTAGTTGAAAGTGCAATAGAAGGGAAGCCAAACACTATACTGGAATTCTTTATCATCCAAAAATATGCTGGGAAAGGATTTGGAAAAATAGCAGCAAACCAATTATTCTCTATTTTTCCAGGTAAATGGCAAATCACACAAATTGAAAAAAACTATCCTGCCCAGGCCTTTTGGAGAAGTACGATTTCAAAATTCACACACGGGCGTTACAGTGAATGGTCCGATGAAAGAAAAAGTGTGATTCAGGAATTTGATACGAATATGTAGAAATTAGAAGAGAAGCCAGTTGGATATACTCACTCCCTGCTTCTCTTTTTTGGTCAATTTAATTTCTTTTGTTTTTAATCTCTTCCAAATCTTTAATCAGCATTTCCTTTGAACCTTCATCAACTACCTCTTTTGCATATTCCATTGCTTTTTCAGCTTGTTCTATCAATCCATCATTTTGACCTAACAAAGCATTTGCACGACTTAGGGCCTCATAGGCATAGCCTATATAAAATGGGTCGATTTCGTTTTCTAGGCTGACAGATAGACAACGTTCCGCATAATACAGCGCCCTCTCGCCGAGCCCAGCTGTCGCATACACTCTTGATAGCTGCCAATAACCGATCGATAGATTCTTTGCTGTACGTCCCTCAACCTGAGTCCAATGGTAAAAAGATGTATGGGCTTGATGGATCATTTTCTCTGCCTCTTCGTTTGTTCTCACATTCAAATCAAGGAGATCCCAGACTTCATTAAAACTATTTACCGCCTGTTGCTTATGAGTAAAGGTTGTTGTCATCTTTCTTCCCCCCTTCTATTTTCGAAACTCCTAATTTATGATCCTGGTACAAATCCTCTTACTATTAATAGGATATACGATTCGCCCAATCAAAAAAAGATTAAAATATTAGAATTATTTTAAATTTCAAACTTTCGCTTTACCTCTTCTGAATCCTATTTATTACGTCCAAATTCCTATGTAAGGTATGTTATACTGGATTATATTTACTTTTCAGAAAATTTAGTAACTCATAAATAGGCCTTATATTATATCCGGGGGGATTTATTTGAAATTTGACGTGATTGTGGTGGGTGCTGGCCTAGCGGGTTTGGTGGCAACGGCTGAAATTGCAGATGCAGGAAAAAGAGTTTTACTTTTAGATCAAGAACCCGAAGCCTCTCTCGGCGGCCAGGCTTGGTGGTCATTTGGAGGTTTATTTCTCATCGACTCTCCTGAACAAAGAAGAATGGGGATCAAGGACTCTCGGGAACTTGCCTGGCAGGATTGGTTAGGCGCTGCAGGCTTTGATCGAGAAGACGACGAGGATTACTGGGGGAAAAAGTGGGCAGAGGCTTATGTTGAATTTGCTGCAGGTGAAAAACGTGAGTGGCTCACAGGGATGGGAATTCGTTTTTTCCCGGTTGTCGGCTGGGCAGAGCGCGGTGGCTATACGGCTGAAGGTCACGGCAATTCAGTCCCCCGCTTCCACATTGTCTGGGGAACAGGTCCTGGTCTCGTTAAGCCATTTGAGGATCGAGTCAGACAAGCAATGAAGAACGGACTTGTCGATTATCGCCCCCGCCATCGCGTGAATGAATTAATAAAAGAAAATGGTGTCATTACAGGTGTCAGGGGGGACATCCTAGTTCCAAGTAATGCAGCTCGCGGGGAGGCCAGTTCCAGAGAGGTAATTGGCGATTTTGAGTTTCATTCATTGGCTGTTGCAGTGACTAGCGGAGGGATTGGTGGAAACCATGAACTCATTCGAAAAAATTGGCCGGAACGACTCGGTAAGGCTCCTCAAAATATGATTTCTGGGGTCCCAGAACATGTCGACGGAAGAATGCTAGGGATAACAGAAAAAGCTGGCGGCAGAATCGTCAATCGTGATCGAATGTGGCATTATACCGAAGGAATTAAAAACTGGGACCCTGTCTGGCCTAACCATGGCATTCGGATCCTGCCGGGTCCCTCCTCCCTTTGGCTTGATGCCAAAGGGAAGCGTTTCCCTGCACCAAACTTTCCCGGATTTGATACCTTGGGAACACTCGAAGCCATTATGAAATCAGGCTACGACTACTCCTGGTTCATTTTAACTCAGAAAATTATTGAAAAAGAGTTTGCCTTATCTGGGTCTGAGCAAAATCCTGATTTGACAGGGAAAAGTATCAAAAAAGTGTTAGCGCGAGTTCTGCCCGGTCCTACTGCACCGGTTAAAGCATTCATGGATAAGGGTGAAGATTTTGTGATTGCGAATAATTTGTCTGAACTTGTAGCAGGAATGAATAAACTTTCGGGTGATAACTTGTTATCGCTCGATGAGATTGAGCGCCAGATCCTTGCGAGAGATCGGGAAATCGAAAATAAATTTACAAAAGATCTTCAAATTACGGCTATGCGTGGAGCCAGAAATTATCTTGGGGACAAACTGATAAGGGTGGCACCCCCTCATCGAATCCTTGATCCAAAAATGGGCCCCCTAATCGCTGTTCGGTTAAACATAGTCAGTCGAAAAACGCTAGGTGGTCTCCAGACCGATTTATCCGGCAGAGTTCTTGATGTAACTGGAAAACCTGTGCCTGGTCTTTATGCAGCTGGAGAAGTTTCAGGATTTGGCGGCGGAGGCATTCATGGTTATCGTTCCTTAGAAGGAACCTTTGTCGGAGGCTGTTTATTTACGGGAAGGCAAGCTGGACGCGCCATTGCTAAAGATTTATCATAAGTATGATGATGTTATTAAAGGAGGTGAGAATATGTCTTCATTAGTGTTCATGGCGCTCTATCGTCCGCACCCAGGAAAGGAGGAGGAATTAAAAGAACTCCTTAAAGTACATATCCCAACACTCCGCGAGGAAGAGTTAATTACTAATCGAGAATTATTAACGCTTCAAGCAGAGGATGGGACGATTATCGAAATCGCTGAATGGCGATCCACAGAGGCCATCGAAAAAGCACACCAATCTGCTAGAGTCATGGCCGTTTGGAATAAAATTGGTGCTTTAGCCGAATTAACGAGTCTTTCCACGCTTGCTGAAGCCCAGCATCCGTTTCCTAACTTTAAGCCTTTATAGAGTTTCAAATGGAAAGGACAAAAAGCAGTGGAATTTATGATACTTGCCCTTAATCGAGTAACCAGCAAAAGTAAAATAAGCGGAGATTTTCCGGTTAAATGTAGAATGGAGCTCGTTTCGGGATTAAGTCCGTATAATTGTGTAAAAAGAAAAAGGGGTCAAATTAATTCCTTTTGTCAACAATGTTATCAGCGACGAAAACAATGTGGAGGAATTAATTATGACCCAATTACAGTTTAACCTAAATATT
>NZ_VEED01000050.1 GCF_007678255.1 Bacillus sp. X1(2014)
TCTATACTCATATCTTACTTAGGAGTCCTATTTTTTTCAAAGTCGAAAAATAACGATCTACAGGAATGCTAACCTGCCCATTTAGTTGAACAAGAAAAAAGCCACCAAAATGGCAGCTCGATCTTCAACTCTTGCACCCTTTAGTTCAAGTAGGCACTAGTGCAACTTTAATTTATTCACCTACTCCTGCATCTATTTTCCAGCTATTTTGCAACTTCCGGATATAAATGATCTGACCAATGTGATATGCGTTATGAGTTGACACATTTCCGAGAATTGCCCACCATTTCACTTGTACAGGATAACCATTAACTTCTCTCTCAACTTTTTCTTCAGATAATAACTCTTGCCAACGTAAAAGCACCTCTAATAGTTGTTTTTTTAAGTCAGCAAAAGTATGATTTTCAGGAATAATAAAGCTGTTATTATTATTTCCTTTTGAAGGCACAGCATCAACGTGAGATTTTTGGTACCTTGTTTGCCATGTTTGATTCCAATATAGTAGATGCTGCACAATTTCAGCGATACTATTACTTTCTTCATTTGGCTTCCAAAATGCATGTTCCTCAGACAATCTTTCTACTGAATCTGAAAATGGTAGGTACCAACTTGGGTCATTAGCATTTGCCAACAATTGATCCGATAAAACATCTTTTGCATGAATCATAACCAACACTCCTAATTTTTATTTACTGTTTTTTCTAAATATTTATACAATGTCATCTTATTATATTTCTGCATAGTATTTGATTGTCCTGTTCTTATTAAGCTAGTCGAGTAGAAGAGAACCTCTCTACCTTACGGTAGATAGTGTCCTCCCCCCTCCCAGAACCGTGCTTGCGCAATTAACGCACACGGCTCCTCCTAGTTACCATTCACAAAATATAGCTAATCTTCTAGGATCTGATTTGCTATTTCTGCTATCCTTATTAGTCTTGTTTCCATTTATCATTCCTACCTCTGTGTGTAGTAAATGTGTCCCTAATATGGGTGATAACTGGTAGCTAGCCTTTCCTCCATCGGCATTACCCAACTTCATTGGTACTACGCTGCTATCCGACTCCCTAAATCGGCATTTGGCTTCCTTACTTTTTATCGCTTGTACACCATACTCTTCCAACAAGAAAAGACCGATAGGGTCTCCCGAGTTGCCGTATCATATCAATGTGTAACGTGCCAAGGTCTCTGACCCCAGAGAGGTTTCATTCTTCTTGCCATATACGAAGAATGAAATATTGCTTTCTGCTGCAGGTAAAGCATCAGCCCTCTCGAATTACTAACATTATGGGGCTCAATCCCTTCAACCATTTGGCTTTCGGCCCGCTACCTAACTGTCTACACTTAAAGACTAAAGTTACCTTTAGCCCTCCAAGACTCGCTACGAGCGAATGGCTAGTTCTTACTCGACGGGAATCCC
>NZ_VEED01000051.1 GCF_007678255.1 Bacillus sp. X1(2014)
ACTGGACACTACTGGATCAATCTTTCAAAATGGCTTTTTAAACATCAAACTGAAGTGGTAACTGTAAACCCGCATTTAGTAAAAAAGAATAAAGAAAATCGTGATAATACCCAATCAAAAAGTGATAAAAAAGATGCCTTAGTAATAGCTGATATGGTGAAGAACGGTTACTACTCTGAAGTTAGATACACATCAGAATCATTTGAAAAACTAAGGGTTCTTATGTCTAACCGTGATGTAGTAGTTAAACGCCTTGTTAGTTCGATTAATCAATTAAATCGTTGGGTTGATATTGTTTTTCCTGAACTTCGACAGGTGTTTAAAGATATTACGGCAAAAGGGGCAATCGCAACCCTCCGCTTATTCCCGTCCCCCAATGACTTAGAAACTATGCATCCTCATGAGGTTATTGCAGGTTGGAAATCTTTAATGAAGAGGCAGCCTGGATTGAAAAAGGCCCAATTACTTCTCCAGTTAGCTAAGAAATCTGTTGGTACTAAACAAGCACTTGATGCTTATAGATTCCATTTAGAGCAGTTATTAGAGGAATATGATTTAGCCGTAACACAACTCGAAAGAGTTGAACAACAGGTTACCGAGGCATTAAACAAAATTCCTTTCTCTAAAAAACTGCTTACTATCAAAGGAATTAGTGAAATATCTTTGGCCGGCATATTAGGTGAGGCAGGGGATTTAAGTGGTTTCGCCCACGGTAATTCTCTACTAAGGCATGCAGGCCTACATTTAGCTGAGGCAAGCTCAGGAAAGTGGAAAGGCCAAATTGTCATTTCTAAACGCGGAAGATCAAGACTGCGACGATTCCTTTACTTAGCAACGATGAGCCTTGTGATGAATAATCCAGAATTTCAAGCATTACATTCTTACAATGTTAAGGTAAAAAAGATGAAGAAAATGAAATCAATCATGAAGTTAATTGGCAAGTTGGCGAGGATTTTTGTAGGTATATCTAGACGTAATGAAACCTATTGTCCTGATAAAATCAAACCAATAGCACAGTTAGCAGCATAATTAGTTAAAGAATCGAAGATTCGTCCTCATTTAGAATATGATACAAATTGTAATACCGAATGTTGGCTTATTCGTAGGATTTCAAATATGTACGGAGTACCAGATTTGTTCAACAAAAGGGCACCGACCCATCAGGTTAGCATAACTGGCCTCCACCCCTTGGATAGGCATGACGAAGGAATGATAGGGCAAATGACCCGTTGAGACATGGGAGGGAAAGCCTCCA
>NZ_VEED01000052.1 GCF_007678255.1 Bacillus sp. X1(2014)
ATGTATATCAAAGTAAGAGAACATAATCGTGTTGTATCTAAAGCTGTATATATCGCAACGGCCGTTGACCAGAACAATAGACGTGAAATTCTAGGTTTAAGAGTAGATCATGGGGAGAGCACTGAAGCCTGGCAACGATTTTTCCAATACCTAAAGTCAAGAGGACTACAATCACCTAAGCTAGTTATTTCTGACGCACATCAGGGGTTAAAGTCGGCCATTGGTACAGAGTTTGTTGGATCCTCTTGGCAAAGATGCACAGTGCATTTCAAAAAGAATATCATTACGCATATGCCAAAAAAAGGCATGGACGAAGTGAAAATGGGTTTAAAAAGAATATTTGAGGTAACGACCATTGAAGAGGCAAGAAAATATAAAAATGAGTTCATTGAGCAATTTGGAGATAATCCAAAACTAGAAAAAGCGATAGAGATATTAGAAGAAGGCTTCGAAGATGCCATTCAATATTTAAATGAGAAACCAAATTACCATACGCATATTCGAAGTACAAACTCGTTAGAAAGAATCAATGAGGAAGTCCGGAGAAGAGAGAAGGTAATTAGAATATTTCCTAATACACAATCCGCATTCCGATTAATTGGTGCGGTCTTAATGGACTATGCCGAGGAAGTAAGAAGAAGAATAATTCGGGACCAAAAAGAGAAGAAATAGCAACCGCGAAGAGCGAATTTTTTGTGTACTGGAAGGGGGGTACCCCCCTTCCAGTACACAAAAAATAAATCAGCTGCTTAACATTGTTTTTCATCAGGAATGAATTTACACATAATAATGGGCTTGACT
>NZ_VEED01000053.1 GCF_007678255.1 Bacillus sp. X1(2014)
AGGGGTGCGGGTTAGAATTTCAATACAGCCAGGGTAGTATCCCACCGACGCCTCCACCGAAGCTAGCGCTCCGGCTTCTCAGGCTCCTACCTATCCTGTACAAGCTGTACCAAAATTCAATATCAGGCTACAGTAAAGCTCCACGGGGTCTTTCCGTCCTGTCGCGGGTAACCTGCATCTTCACAGGTACTATAATTTCACCGAGTCTCTCGTTGAGACAGTGCCCAGATCGTTACGCCTTTCGTGCGGGTCGGAACTTACCCGACAAGGAATTTCGCTACCTTAGGACCGTTATAGTTACGGCCGCCGTTTACTGGGGCTTCGATTCAGAGCTTCGCTTGCGCTAACCCCTCCTCTTAACCTTCCAGCACCGGGCAGGCGTCAGCCCCTATACTTCGCCTTGCGGCTTCGCAGAGACCTGTGTTTTTGCTAAACAGTCGCCTGGGCCTATTCACTGCGGCTCTTCGAGGCTATTCACCTCAAAAAGCACCCCTTCTCCCGAAGTTACGGGGTCATTTTGCCGAGTTCCTTAACGAGAGTTCTCTCGCTCACCTTAGGATTCTCTCCTCGCCTACCTGTGTCGGTTTGCGGTACGGGCACCTTTTATCTCGCTAGAGGCTTTTCTTGGCAGTGTGGAATCAGGAACTTCGGTACTAAATTTCCCTCGCTATCACAGCTCAGCCTTCACGAGAGGCGGATTTGCCTACCTCTCAGCCTAACTGCTTAGACGCGCATATCCAACAGCGCGCTTACCCTATCCTCCTGCGTCCCCCC
>NZ_VEED01000055.1 GCF_007678255.1 Bacillus sp. X1(2014)
GCAGCATGAAATGAATAGGCGAACTGTTTTGTCCGTTCGTCTTTGACGTAGTAACCACTCTCTGGATCGGTTGTACTCTCTTTGATTTCTTTCGAATCATCCTTATCGAATTTATCAGGTGGGAATGGCTTTTTTCCATGGTCTTCTCGGTCTTGATTGATCTCTTCTTGAAGGCGTTCTTGATATGCGCGTGTCTCTTTGCGAACGACTTTCTTTTCAAATTTTCGTTTATTCGCACTGGCTTTCACATGGGTGGAGTCAACAAAGACGTGCTCCGCACTAATCAGCTTTTTCTCGGTAGCTATCTTTAATATACGATAGAAGATCTGTTCAAATAGGTCTGTATCTTTAAAGCGACGCTCATAGTTTTTTCCGAATGTGGAGAAGTGTGGTACTTTATCATGGAATCCGTAACCCAAGAACCAACGATAGGCCATGTTTGTTTCAACTTCTTCAATCGTCTTACGCATGGAGCGAATACCGAAGGTATATTGAATGAAGGTCAATTTAATCAAGATGATTGGATCGATACTTGGGCGACCTACTTCTGAATACATATCTTTCACCAAGTCATGAATAAAAGAGAAATCAATTGCCGACTCAATTTTACGAACCAGATGGTTCGTTGGTACAAGTTGGTCTAAAGCAATCATTTCAATTTGATCTCGTTGAATAGAATTATGTTTCGAAAGCATTGTCATCACCTCAAGATTTTATTACTACTATTTTACAACAAAAAAACTGTAGGCAAGCTCGTTTTTT
>NZ_VEED01000056.1 GCF_007678255.1 Bacillus sp. X1(2014)
GCAGACCGAAAAGGTTTTGTCCTCGGCACGATTGTTACACCGGGAAATACACATGATAGTAATATGTTAGAGCCATTAATCGAACAAGTAGTTGAGAATGTCGTAAAACCTGAAGCTGTTGCGGCCGATGCAGCTTATAAAACACCTGCCATTACAAATTATTTATTAAAAAACGAGATAACTCCTGCTCTACCATATACACGCCCACGTACAAAAGAAGGGTTCTTCCGAAAACACGAGTATGTGTATGATGAACACTTTGACTGTTATCTTTGCCCAGCGGGCGAGGTCTTGAAATATTCCACAACGAATAAAGAGGGATATCGCGAGTACAAATCCTCAAAACACATCTGTGCTACATGTCCTTTATTAGCGCAGTGTACCGAAAGTAAAGACCATCAAAAAGTGGTGACACGTCATATTTGGCAAGCATATGTGGAAGAAGCAGACCATCTCCGTCATCACAAAGATGTAAAACCAATTTATGCGAAACGCAAAGAAACAATAGAGCGTGTATTCGCAGATGCAAAAGAAAAGCATGGCATGCGTTGGACAACTTTAAGGGGACTTAAAAAATTGTCGATGCAGGCGATGCTTACTTTCGCTGCCATGAATTTAAAGAAAATGGCCAACTGGACTTGGCAAGGTCCACAAATTGTCTAAGTAGAGACCTCGGAGAGGTCTCCCTCTGACAAAATAGGTGGAAAAACAGTGAAAAAGTCAAAAGGGGTTCGGAA
>NZ_VEED01000057.1 GCF_007678255.1 Bacillus sp. X1(2014)
GGTTAAGTTAGAAAGGGCGCACGGTGAATGCCTTGGCACTAGGAGCCGATGAAGGACGGGACTAACACCGATATGCTTCGGGGAGCTGTAAGTAAGCTTTGATCCGGAGATTTCCGAATGGGGGAACCCACTGTTCGTAATGGAACAGTATCTTTACCTGAATACATAGGGTATGGAAGGCATACCCGGGGAACTGAAACATCTAAGTACCCGGAGGAAGAGAAAGCAAACGCGATTCCCTGAGTAGCGGCGAGCGAAACGGGACATAGCCCAAACCAAGAGGCTTGCCTCTTGGGGTTGTAGGACACTCAACATGGAGTTACAAAGGAACGGGGTAGATGAAGCGACCTGGAAAGGTCCGTCAGAGAAGGTAAAAACCCTGTAGTCGAAACTTCGTTCCCTCCTGAGTGGATCCTGAGTACGGCCGGACACGTGAAATCCGGTCGGAAGCAGGGAGGACCATCTCCCAAGGCTAAATACTCCCTAGTGACCGATAGTGAACCAGTACCGTGAGGGAAAGGTGAAAAGCACCCCGGAAGGGGAGTGAAATAGTTCCTGAAACCGTGTGCCTACAAGTAGTCAGAGCCCGTTCATGGGTGATGGCGTGCCTTTTGTAGAATGAACCGGCGAGTTACGATCCCATGCAAGGTTAAGTTGAAGAGACGGAGCCGCAGCGAAAGCGAGTCTGAATAGGGCGT
>NZ_VEED01000058.1 GCF_007678255.1 Bacillus sp. X1(2014)
ATCGGGGTGGGAGACAGTGTCAGGTGGGCAGTTTGACTGGGGCGGTCGCCTCCTAAAAAGTAACGGAGGCGCCCAAAGGTTCCCTCAGAATGGTTGGAAATCATTCGCAGAGTGTAAAGGCACAAGGGAGCTTGACTGCGAGACCTACAAGTCGAGCAGGGACGAAAGTCGGGCTTAGTGATCCGGTGGTTCCGCATGGAAGGGCCATCGCTCAACGGATAAAAGCTACCCCGGGGATAACAGGCTTATCTCCCCCAAGAGTCCACATCGACGGGGAGGTTTGGCACCTCGATGTCGGCTCATCGCATCCTGGGGCTGTAGTCGGTCCCAAGGGTTGGGCTGTTCGCCCATTAAAGCGGTACGCGAGCTGGGTTCAGAACGTCGTGAGACAGTTCGGTCCCTATCCGTCGTGGGCGCAGGAAATTTGAGAGGAGCTGTCCTTAGTACGAGAGGACCGGGATGGACGCACCGCTGGTGTACCAGTTGTTCTGCCAAGAGCATCGCTGGGTAGCTATGTGCGGACGGGATAAGTGCTGAAAGCATCTAAGCATGAAGCCCCCCTCAAGATGAGATTTCCCATAGCGCAAGCTAGTAAGAACCCTGAAAGATGATCAGGTTGATAGGTCAGAGGTGGAAGC
>NZ_VEED01000059.1 GCF_007678255.1 Bacillus sp. X1(2014)
GCATCGGCAAATATATAAGGATAGTACATCGTATTCAGAGGTCGACTTGCCCATTGATTCACTAAAGGATCTAGTTTTTCTGTGAGTGTAGATACAAATGATTTAGACACTTTTTGCCCACAGAGTTGTTCCACGATCTTTGAAACTTTTCTTGTGGAGACCCCATTCACAACCATTTCAAGCATGGCTAATACGAGAGCTTGGTCACAACGAGCATATTGTTCAAACACGGTAGTCGAAAATTCTCCACTGCGAGTACGTGGTACTCGAAGAGTAATTTTTCCAATGCCAATTATTAGATCACGTTCATAATATCCGTTGCGGTAGTCACGTCGTAAGTTAGAACGTTCATAGGATCCTGCTTGCAAGAACTCATCACGTTCTTTTTCCATAAAAGAATTTAATACTAAGACTATAGACGCTTTAATGACAGCGTCTATATTAGAGTTCATAACAGAATCTTTTAAATCATCAATATTTAGGTTAAACTGTAATTGGGTCATAATTAATTCCTCCACATTGTTTTCGTCGCTGATAACATTGTTGACAA
>NZ_VEED01000005.1 GCF_007678255.1 Bacillus sp. X1(2014)
GGTAGTTCAGTTGGTTAGAATGCCTGCCTGTCACGCAGGAGGTCGCGGGTTCGAGTCCCGTCCGGACCGCCATTTTTATCCCAGTAGGTAACCTACTGTTTTTTATATATTTTTTTTGGCTCAGTAGCTCAGTCGGTAGAGCAAAGGACTGAAAATCCTTGTGTCGGCGGTTCGATTCCGTCCTGAGCCACTTTTTATTTATATGGAGGGGTAGCGAAGTGGCTAAACGCGGCGGACTGTAAATCCGCTCCCTCAGGGTTCGGCGGTTCGAATCCGTCCCCCTCCACCATTATGGCGGTTGTGGCGAAGTGGTTAACGCATCGGATTGTGGTTCCGACATTCGTGGGTTCGATTCCCATCAGCCGCCCCATTAATTTTACTAGTTAGGCAGCATAGCCAAGTGGTAAGGCCGAGGTCTGCAAAACCTCTATCCCCGGTTCAAATCCGGGTGTTGCCTCCAAATTTTAAAATGCGGGTGTAGTTTAGTGGTAAAACCTCAGCCTTCCAAGCTGATGTTGTGAGTTCGATTCTCATCACCCGCTCCAAATTGGGCCTATAGCTCAGCTGGTTAGAGCGCACGCCTGATAAGCGTGAGGTCGATGGTTCGAGTCCATTTAGGCCCACTATATTTGTTTATTCCGCAGTAGCTCAGTGGTAGAGCTATCGGCTGTTAACCGATCGGTCGTAGGTTCGAGTCCTACCTGCGGAGCCATTTTTTTAAACTAATCGATATTCATTTTATAACAACCACCTTTAAAAAAGTAACCATTTTTTGAAGGTGGTTTTTTTGTGTTTTGATCTGTTATAACAGAATGTTGATTTCACTGTGTTTGAAAAAGAAACGGTAAAATTCCGTTTAAATTGGGAAATACCCATATTTCCTTTATAATAAAGGAAGTTTTTCCGTTTATATCATCCAAATCTCTGGATTTCGTCTTATTTAGAGCAGTTAATCGGAATATCTCCGCTTATATCCGCTTCTTAAGCTTCCTCGATATACATTAGCCGGAAATTCTTCGTCTATGAGTTCTCAAACCTACACGAAAATCAACAATGAATAATAACAAGAGCCTTGTGTTTAAACGGGCTCTTGGTGACGGTTCGATTTGCACTAGGAACCATTAGATGGCATCAAAATAATAGATATTTAGGTTCATATAAAAAAAAGCCAGCATATAAGCTGACTTTTTCAAACAAAATTAGATTAACTTCAGTCCACTTACAAAGATTAGTACAGCAACAACGGTCCGCAGCGGTCTCGTTGGAACCTTTGCAGAAATGCTGCTGCCAATCAATACTCCAGGAATGGAGCCCATAAGTAAATTTCCCACAAGCATATAGTTAACATTTCCATAACCGATATGAAGCATCCCTGCTACTGTAACCAAAAGAAACGCGTGAGTAATATCCGTACCGACCATCTCTGATGTCTTCATTCGATAAAGATAGATCATTGCCACAGCGAATAAAGAACCTGACCCTAAAGAAGTGAGTCCAACGATAAATCCAAAAATGCACCCAATTAAAATAGTTAGCATCTTTTTTTCACTCAAAGGTTTTAATTGCCAACGATTTGGTCTTAATTTTTTCTCTACAAACGTTCTAATAATGATAGCTAGTGAAACAAAGATCAGGATATAACCGAGGGAATGCCTAATAATCTGTTCTTGATTGTGGTAATACGATTCAAAATAATGAAGGGAACCAATTGCAATGACTGCACTTGGGATACTTCCCATTGCTAAATATTTAACCATCTGAACATTAACTGTTTTTTGTCGCCAATGTTGTACAAGTCCGAACAGTTTCGTGATTGAATTATAAACAAGGTCTGTACCTACAGCAATTGAAGGATTAACCCCAATTAAAATTAATACCGGGGTTAAGAGTGCTGCTCCGCCGACTCCAGTCAGCCCTACCAAAAAACCTACAAGTAAACCCATCAATGTAATCCCTATACTCATATCGCACGCCCTAACAATTCCTAGTATTTATATAGGATTATATACATTTATACGTATCTTGTAAATAACAAACTATTATTAGATTCAGATAATTCGAGGATTACTTTTTAGACCAATAACTAGGTGATTGAATACAAACAAAAAACCATGCTGTTGAATCAGCATAGTTTTAATAGTTTTGTATATTCCATGATAAATCCATGGGGGAGATTATTTAACACTTCTTATGAGAAGCCTCCGCCCATGATTAGAGCCACTCCTAATAAAATGACTAAGAGTAAGACAATATATCCGATGATACTAATAATCGTGATAATCCAACCGAGCACTTTTCGATTTGTTTTAATTAAGTAAATCCCTAACGCAATCGCACCAAAAAAGAATCCGAGAATTCCCCAAAGGACGGGGCTTTTCCCATGCTTACGAGAATCAATAATTAAATAAATGGTGATGACTATGTTTAAAAGCAATCCAAATGAACCTTCCAAAATACACGCTCCTTACTATGTTCAATATTTTACACTAAGAATAAATTATAACAGAAAAATTTAACTAGATTGGATTTTTTTATAAATGGAATAAGCCCAAAAGGTGGGTGTTTGTGTTCGGGAAGAGGACCATAGAAGAGTTCTCAAAGGTTGCACAAGAGAACCCTCCCTGTGGCTTAACGCATCGATGCTAAGATTTCTTGCATTTTTTGTGTTACGAGTGGGTAAAAATTATTTTTGGCATCTGTGGTGGAATTGCCACCGAAGAATCCAGTACCTGGACAGGTTTTAACTGGATGTCCCTCACTGTGATCTAACACGCGTTCTCCGGAATTAATATCCCACCAATGATGGTAGGTGATTGTGTCAACAGAAGGGGTTAATCCATATTTCAACATAAGTAGTGCCGCAACCGTAACAACTGTTTCTTGTTGTTCAGCTGTCATATGTTCTGCATCAAAGTTTCCAACGTTTTCAATGGCGATCGCATCTGCTTCAATTGTGTGCATTGCTTCTTTATTTAGTAATCCAAAGGAACCTTCGGGCGCTTTGTTAAAAGATCTGCCTACTACCACAGTGCCATCCGGAAAGGTGGTTAATTGTTGACTGATCTCACTCCATTTCATCCCCGAAATATGATACTCCTCCATCCCCTTCATCAATGCGAAATGGTTCGATCCATTGAATTGTTTGTAAGAGGGTTGATAGGTATGATGTTGCTGAATTTTGCCCACTTTTCTAGTGAATTTGTGGTTAAATATCCAATCTTTAAATTCCTCTCGGTTCATCCGAATGAACTTTCCATCCATGGTCAGTTGCTTAGGAGGAATTTTTAATTTTTGCCCGACATAAATCTGATCGGAGGAGAGTCCATTCGTAGTAGCTATCAAAGAAACGGATGAATTAAAGGCTTGTGAGAGTTTCCAAAGTGTATCGCCAGCAACTACTTCATACATAATCGGAACCCTTAGTTTTTGACCAACAAGGATTAAATCCGATTGTAAACCGTTGATTAGTTTTAGGTCTGAGGCAGTCGTCCCATAGGTTTTAGCAATTTTCCATAAATAATCGCCCGGCTTCACTTCATATAGATTTCGTGGATTATTAGCTGCAAGGGCCGAAGATAAATTAATTTGCAGAAGGAAGAACAAACTAAAGAGAAGTACAGATAGTTTTTTCATGGATGAATTCCTTTCATGATGTGGTCAAGAGTTACCTTAATAGTGTGTAAAACCCCAATTAATTTATGCAATGTAAGAACTTACTGTATGTAACAAAAAAACAGACCAGTTCAGTTCTGTCTGTTTTTAGTGGGTATGGGGGTTATCTGTAGATTGCGAGAAATAAATTGCTGATAGATGTAGCTAACAAGTGCAAAAGAAGTGGAGATGAAAAAAATGTGTTTTGGCTTAAAATTTACTAATTTGTATATCTTTAATTTTTGAGCCAACCAAGTGAAAGGAAAGGATAGGAAGGAATCCATCACTACATTAACCAAAGCAAAGAGGCCAAATTTTCCGAATGTCTTACGAAAATCCAAATCGTTCCAACAAAGAATGGTCCTAATATAAAGCTAAGGTCATTGAATGCTTTAGTTTTGAGCCCGCCTTTTGTAGTCCACCATTTAAATGGGACCGATAAAATGGTTACGATTAGTACTAAAAATGAAGCAAATGTTGCCACTGGCGTAAACTTTTTAAACTCATCTTTCGGTATAAAAGGAACGGTTAACCAGGGAATCAAGAAAAGCCCTAGTCTAAGAATCGTAGCCAACATTTGTTATCACCCTACCTGTTTTTTTATATGTTGCTTATTAAAGGAAGTTGTATACACTTTTTCTTCATAAAAATGGTTATTCATCTATGAAGGAATTTTGTAGAATAGTGGAATATTTCCTGCGAAATTTTCAAGCGAGGTTCGACACGCTTCATGCAAGTTTGGCTTAGGAAATTCATTTAATTCAAGACTTGTGCCTGTTTCAATCAAACGTTTGATGAGTATAGCATATTAGTTATTTAGTCGAATGAGTGTAAGTTTGGTGTAAGGACAAACCCAAAAAGATTTGTCCTTAGTAAGACGACCGACACTAAGTAAAATTTCAAAGACAGGAAGTTAATGACTGGTCTCGCTAATCCTAATTAACTTTTTCACTTTTTCCCGAGCCCCGCTGCGCCAACTTTTCACTGCTGATTGGGATACTTTTTCTAGTTCGGCGATTTCTTTGATCGATAGTTGATCACAGACGGTGTACAGGAGCCATTTCTTTTGGTTCGGTGTCAGCATTTCACAGTAGGATAGCAGGATTTCTTTCTGTAATGGATCATCAGAATAGGAATCTTCTACTAGCTCCCAGAATTGCTCATCTAGTTGCGCATTTCGTTCATGATCCTGGTGTGATTTTTTCAATTCCATGAGGAGGCAGCCTTTGATGTAGGTGTAGGCATAGTTGGTGAAGTTTCCTTTGTTAGGGTCGAAGCGTTGGCTTGCTTCCCAAAGGGCAATGAGACTGTGTTGATAGAATTCGTCATGGTTTTTGTAAAGGTGGAGCGAGTTCATGATTTTGTGGAGCATGGGTTCGTACTGGTCGACTAATTGTTCAAAGCTTTCCAAGGGAGAGTCCTTTCAGAAAGCGCGCTTTTCGTGTATTCCCGGGTATCTCTACCATAACGGGAAAGCTTGATTGTATCGAACGGAGGTTTTTCACATTTGGAGCGGTTTTTAGGCTAATAGAGGCTATTTTGGTTAGCAAATTTCATTTTTGGAGCCATTTTTTGTTGTTTCAGTGAGTTTTGGGGTGAATTGCAAAAAGATTAAAATTAGTAGTTTCGCCGAAGATTAGAGACAAAATTCCTAGATAATTATTGATGGTATTTTTAATTGGTATATAATAGAAATGGTAAAAATTATTCATAAATAGTAAAAAAACGGGGGCAAAAATACTATGAAAAAGGTACTAGCTGCATCGTTAGGGTTAATCTTTCTACTTGGAGGGTGCAGTTCGAAAACAGATGAAGTATATCAAAACTCGATACAAAACGGTCTAGATGCTATCGCAGAAGATAACTTTAATAAAGCTGAAGGTCTTTTCGAGGTAGCTTTAGATACGAAAAAGGATGATGTGAGGGCAAATGCATACGTTAACCAGGTACAATTGATATTAAAGGCAGATGATTTAGCCAAACAAAATAAAATCGAGGCTGCTATTCAATCACTTGATCAATCAACTAAAGTTAAAGAAGGCTCAAAAGTAATCTCTTCTAAATCAAAAGACATTAAAGTAAAATTAACAACTTTACAAGAAAAGCAAAAGAATTATAATACCCGTTTATCTGATGCAAAAAAACTAAATGAATCAGGGGACTACCAAAAATCGAATGAAAAACTAGATGCTTTGCTTAAAGAAGATTTGACTCAGTTTACAGCCCTTAAAGATGAAGCTGTAAGAATAAAAGATTCTAATGGTGAAGCAATTAAAAAGGCAGAGATAGCCCAAGCAAAAAAAGAGGCCGAAGCTAAAGCTGCGGCAGCTGAACCAGCCATTAATGGGATTACAGCAAAAGAAGCTATTAAGCTGTCAAAAAGGTTACCAAGCTACTCTGATTTAGTCGCGAATGGTGATAGATTCGATGCACCAGAAATATACGACGGTGTTTGGGTGATAAATATAGGTAGACCGAACGGATTAGCGGAAGGTTCGATTATTGTAGATAAAGATAGAACTGTTTCATTCATGTATCCTAACGGTGATGTGGATGAAGTGACACCCTATTAAATTCATAATTTAGGTTAAAAAAGGCGTTCCTACACTAATAGGAATCGCCTTTTTTTGAAATGTTTTTTTAAAATAGGGCTTCGGTTAACCATTTGTGAAGTGTGAGTGCGATTTCGTTACGTTTATCGGTATAGTTATGGTCTGTTTCAAAAACTTCACATTGAAGATGTTTCGCGCCATCTTTTTCAAGGATATTCATGAGCGGGTCATGAAAATATGATTTTGGTAGTTCCTCATCAAAAACAGCCGCAGTTAAGAGAACCTTTCGATCCTTTAGTAGAGGGGAGAGTAAAAAGGTATTCCATTCATGTTGATGGAAACGGACCTCTTCCATAATCGATTCAACAGAACCACCATTTAGGAAAAAGATACCTTGCCGTAAAACTTCCGTTATTTGAGCCTCGAAGGAAGGGTCTTGCTCGAGCATTTGTACAAATAAACTAAAGTTGGCTCCTGAAAGGGAAGCAACAGCTTTAATCGATGGCTCTAAAGAGGCTGCCTTTAGTGCTAAAAAGCCGCCGAAACTGTGTCCCACTAGCGCAATTCGCTCGACATCAATCCTATTTTCCTTGGCAATTTCCTTTTGTTTGATATACTGAAGCGCTGCACGAACATCTTCTAACGAATGGGTAAAAGAAAAGCTGCCTTGACTTCCCCAGGCGCCGCGATAATTAATAACCAAGACATTCCAGCCTTGCTGTTGAAGCTCGGAAGCCGTATCAAGATTCATCATAACCCCAGGAAAACCATGCAATAGTACGACTGTGGCATGCGGTCCTATCCCTTCCGCAATATACATTCGTCCAATGATAAGATCTTCTCCACTTGGAATTTTCAACAGATTTAGCATGCTTGGATTTTCTTTTCTTATCAATTCCATCCCTCAGTCTATAGGAAATTTTAAAAACTATGTATATTCTAAACTATTATGAACAATATCGCGAACGAATCTGACAACATCCTGTTATTGGGGACCTCGCGCCGCTTTTCGAGAATTATCGGCCAGTTATAAAATATATCGGCCACTTTCACCAATTTATCCGCCGCTTGCCTTTCTCCCCATTTTAAGCCCATGGCCAAATTTTCCTCCTTTGTCAGTATCTATTGTTTGACGAATGTCTTATATTAATATATTATGAGTTCGAGATAATAAAACTAAAGATATCGCAAAAGGAGATTTTAATAGATGAACATATTAGTAGTAAAAGCAAACAATCGTCCAGCCTCTGAAGCTGTTTCTAGTAAAATGTATGAAACTTTCATGGAGAACTTAGAAGGCGTAAATGTAACAACTTACGATGTATTTGCAGAGGATATGCCTTACTTTGGTCAAGATTTATTCAATGCGTTTGGTAAATTACAATCAGGCGAAGAGATGACAGATGTTGAACAACGTATTTTAGCAGCTAAACAAAAAGCAATGGATGCTTTATCTGCTGCAGATGTAGTCGTATTTGCGTTCCCGCTTTGGAACTTAACCATCCCTGCTAAATTACAAACGTTTATCGATTATGTATACGCAGCTGGTTTCACATTCAAATATAGCGAAACTGGTCAATTAATCAGCTTAATGACAGACAAGAAAGCTGTTATCCTTAGTGCACGCGGCGGCATCTACTCTTCACCTGAAGCTGCACCTATGGAAATGGCTGCTACTTACATTAAAAATGTTGTTGGCGGCGTGTTCGGAATGCAAATCGTCGATGAAGTAATTATCGAAGGTCATAATGCTGCTCCAGACAAGGCAGAGACGATTATTGCCGAAGGTCTTGCAAAAGTTGCAGAGGTTGCAAAGAATTTTTCAGCAGTAAAAGCCTAAGTCGAAAAAATAGATTATAATTTTTGCTCTTTCCATTTTATCGGAAAGAGCTTTTTGCAGTTAAGGTGCAAAAAAATAAGGCTAGTGCCAAAAGATTTGGCATATTGTTTCCAAAAAAGGTTAGCAAAATAGCGTTTTTAATTTTGGTACAGAAATTGCAAGTTTATAAGTTGAAAATAGTGATAAGCAAATTCGTACATTTTTTAGGGGATGAAAGGAGTGAATGCGGAACAAGAAAAAATAACAGAGGAAGCAACTTTTCTAGAAGGATTTTAACAAGTAAGAGAGAATAATCAATCTATTGTGTATAGGGCTAAAAAAATAGTCTAAAGCTCATTCTTAACGGTGAAAGCGCTTTAACATTTTCGAAAATTTAAAATATTCACATTGACATTGTTTATTCTGACCCGTATACTCGTGTTAGAAACATGTTCAGTGGGTTTTTGAAAGGTGGATAAGGGCATGCAAACACTGGAAACAGTGATTGTTACAGGTTATGCAAAAGCTCCACAGGGAACTTCCATGTATGAAATGTATAAGCATGCGGGAATTGTCCTTGAAGTAGATCTGAAAGATCATAAGATTATCGGAGCTGAATTCACATTCGTAACTGAACTAACAAAAAATTATTTTCAAAAACTGCTGATAGGCTACTGTCTAGAAGACGGTGTTGAGCAGTTGATTAAACGAATTCAAAGTTTTTATTTTGCTCCATCCCAGCAAGCGATCATTGTGGCTCTTCAAGCTGCAGTTCAACGTTACTGGGATAATGTGAAGCAAATTAATACATAACGTTTGGTTATAATAAAGTGGGAGGATGACCTCTTCCCATGGTCTTATTAAAACCGGGCAAACATGAACTCTTTGTAAGGAATGTTCTTTAGAACGACATTCTTTATAGAGATTTATGTTTTGCTCGGTTTTTTATTTTACCGAACTGTTAACATCCACAAAAGTCGATGGAGAGGCAGGGATTAAAAACATGAGCAAGCTGATTACATGCGAAGCAGCTGTAAAAATGGTTAAAAGCGGCTCACGAATTATGGTTGGTGGATTTGGACTTGTCGGAAGTCCGCTTAGTTTAATAGCCGCTTTGGCTCAGTCGGAATTGAAAGACTTAGAGATTATTAGTAATAACCTTGGTGAACCAGGTAGAGGTCTTGGAGTGTTAGTACGGCAAAAACAAGTAAAAAAAGCGATAGGATCTTATTTTACATCCAACCCGGAGGTGGTTAGATCCTATCAGGAAAAGGAAATGGAAGTGGAGCTTCTCCCTCAAGGGACGATGTCTGAAGCTATTCGAGCGGGGGGCGCAGGACTAGGCGGGTTTTATACGCCGGTCAGCGTAGGAACAAAAATCGCTGAAAACAAAGAGGAGCGTATCCTTAACGGTAAAAAATATGTGTTCCAAGAGCCTCTCAAAGCCCACTTTGCTTTCATTAAAGCGAAAAAAGCGGATCAATTAGGAAATCTCATCTACAACAAATCAGCAAGGAACTTCAATCCGATGATGGCAACAGCTGCGGATGTGGTTATTGCAGAGGTGGATGAGATTGTGGAGGCAGGGCAAATTTCTCCTGAAGAAATTGTGACCCCTCATTTATACGTTGATTTTATCGTAGTGAAGGGCGGGGAACTAGCTTGAACGTGAAACAATACATTGCTGCAAGAGCGGCAAAGGAATTGAAGGATGGCGATATCGTCAATTTAGGCATAGGAATTCCAACGCTGGTGGCTGATTACATTCCATCAGATGTTCAAGTTTTTTTACACTCGGAAAACGGCATCCTTGGAGTAGGTCCTACCCCTGATCCAGAACATATTGACCAAAATCTTGTCAATGCGGGGAAACTGCCTGTCACAGTATTGGAAGGGTCATCCTTTTTTGACAGCGCTTCCTCTTTTGCGATGATTCGCGGTGGACATGTAAGTGTTTCAATACTTGGTGTGCTGCAAATCGATGCAATTGGGCGGATCGCCAACTGGGCCGTGCCAGGAAAAAGTGTTCTTGGTGTAGGCGGGGCGATGGATTTATTGGAAGGCTCCAAAAAGGTAATCGTAACAACGATGCATACATCTAACCAGGGAGAGTCAAAAATCGTCAAGGAATTAACCTATCCGATCACATCGGAACGAATAGTGGATTTAATTATTACCGATTTAGCGGTTTTCGCTGTAAAGGAAGATGGACTCCATCTTATTGAGCTGTCACCTGGAGTTTCTCTTGAGGAAGTTCAACAGAAAACGGACGCACCTTTTCAAATTGCTGAATCTTTCAATAAAGGCAAAGAGGTGACCGCATAGTGGTTGTAATCGTAAATGCATTTCGGACTGCTATCGGAAGCTTCGGCGGATCATTGGCAGATACGCTTCCAGAGGAGCTTGTCTCTCTCATCATGAAAAATAATCTTTCTGCTTCCGGTTATGGCGCCAATATTGTCGATGAGGTCATTGTCGGCCAAACAAAGCAGAGTGCGCATGCACCGAATATTGCAAGAGTCTCAGCATTACAGGCCCATTTTCCAGAATCGATTCCTGCTTATACCGTTCATCGTCAATGCGGTTCAGGTATGCAGGCAGTCATTAACGGGGCGATGTCGATTATGACAGGTCAGGCGGACGTCGTTTTAGCAGGAGGTGTCGAAAGCATGTCACAAGCTCCTCATTATATGATCGGTACTCGATTCGGCCAGAAGATGGGAGATATAACGCTGTATGATTCAAATACGGAGAGTCAGCCAAAATCGCAGCCGGAGGAGATATATGGACGTTTCACGATGGGGCAAACAGCTGAGTGGCTGGCTGAAAAATATAAGATTAGCCGCCGTGAACAAGATGAATTTGCCTTCATGAGTCAGCAGAAAACGAAACGTGCAATTGAAATGGGCCATTTTGAAGAAGAAATCATTCCTGTTCCTGTAAAGGAAGGAAAAAAGGGAATCAGACATTTTGCAGTCGATGAGTACCCAAGATTGACGGACATTGAAAAGTTAGGAACACTGCGTCCTGTGTTTCAAAAGGATGGTACGGTAACAGCCGGAAACTCCTCCGGCAGAAATGATGGGGCCTCGATGCTGCTGTTGATGTCAGAAGAAAAAGCCAAACAACTTGGAGTGGTCCCATTGGCAAGGATTCGTTCCTTTGCTGCAGCGGGTGTATCACCAAAAGAAATGGGAATCGGTCCGGTTCCAGCATCCCAAATTGCGTTGAAAAAAGCAGGTCTTCGTTTGGAAGATATCGATTTAATTGAATTAAATGAAGCATTCGCTGCTCAAAGTCTTGCTTGTTTAAAAGAATGGGGCATAAAAGGAGACAACGTAAATGTCAACGGAGGGGCGATTGCCTTAGGCCATCCACTTGGGTCCTCCGGTGCAAGAATCGTTACTACATTATGTCATGAGCTTGAAAAACAAAAACGGCAATATGGCCTTGCGACAATTTGTGTGGCGGGGGGATTAGGATTGGCAATGGTGGTGGAAAGATGGATGGAATAAAAAATGACTACGTGTTTCATCGGGATTTAAAAAAGGAGTATCCGATTATTACCCACGGTGAAGGTGTCTATCTCATCGATGAGAACGGAAAAAAATATTTGGATGCTTGCTCTGGTGCGGTTGCAGCTAACTTAGGCCATGGGATTACTTCTATAGGGGAGGCCATGGCAGAACAAGCAAAAAAAGCAGCTTTCGTCCATACCATGCGCTTCGAGACGAAGGCATTGCATGAACTGGCCGAAACCATCGGAAAAATGGCCCCAGATTATTTAAATAAAGTGTATTTTACAACCGGAGGCTCAGAAGCAAATGAAAGTGCTTTGAAGCTGGCGCGGCAATATCATCGTGATGCCGGCAGAACCCAAAAACATATGGTAATTGGGCGATGGCAATCGTATCACGGTAACACCATTGGCTCTTTATCAGCCGGAGGAGACGTTAAAAGAAGACATGCATACACTCCTAATCTTTTAAACTATGCCCATGTCTATTCTCCGTACTGCCACCGATGTCCATACGATCGTCAAAAAGAGGATTGTCTCTCCAAACAAAACTGGACATGTGTGACGGATATTGAAAGAACCATTTTAGAGCTTGGTCCTGAGAACGTGTCGGCATTTATCGCCGAACCGATTGTTGGAAGCCAGCAAGGTGCTGTTCCACCGCCGCCGGGGTATTTTGAGAAAGTTCGAGAGCTGTGTGATCGTTACGAAATCATCTTAATCATCGATGAAGTGATGACTGGATTCGGCCGTACGGGTACCAACTTCGCGACAGAACAGATTGGAATCATGCCTGATATCATCACATTCGGAAAAGGGGTATCAGCGGGATATGCTCCGCTTGCTGGAATGATTGTTCATGATCGGTTAATTGATGGGCTCATACAAAACAGCGACGGGAAATTCATTCATGGTTACACATATAGCGGGCATCCTGTGGCTGTTGCTGCCGGTCTTGCTGCATTAGACGTATATGAGCGAGATATGGTGCTGGAAAACGTCAAAGAACAAAGTTACTACCTAGTCAAACGTCTTTTGGAAATGAAGCAAAAACATGCTTATATATCTGATGTTCGTGGAAGAGGGCTTTTAATCGGTATGGAGCTTGTGAAGGATTGTAGGCAGGATCTACTGTTCGATCCATCTGAAAAAGCTGCTGAAAGATTGAATGGAATTGCGATGGAACTCGGTGCGGTTTTTTATCCCGGTTCCGGTTCAATTGACGGCACAAAGGGGGAGCACCTCATCATCAGCCCTCCTTTAAATGTTACGAGAACAGAAATTGAAGAGATTGTAAGAATTTTAGATGAATCATTCACGATATTCACAGCTCAATTAAGAAAGGATGAGATGTATGAAATTACAAAATAAAACAGAAGAAATTCAAATAAAAGCACAAAAACATTTATCACCGGTTATGACCAGGGTAACGGAGCTTGTCATTGAAAAAGCACATGGCGCCAAATTTTGGACGACTGACGGAAAGGAATATATCGATTTCGTTTCAGGAGTAGCTGTCAACGCAGTCGGGCATACGAACGGAAAAATGGTGGAAGCCATTAAAAAGCAAGCTGAAGCCTTGATTCATCTAGGTTTGAACTATGGTTATTATGAAACGGCAGCGAATTTGGCGGAAAAGCTTGCTCATATCACACCAGGAAACCTAGACACGGTCTTTTTCTCCAATTCGGGAGCTGAGGCCATTGACGGTGCTCTTAAACTAGCAAAGGCGGCCACAGGCAGACCCGCCATCATTGCTTTTGAAGGATCGTTTCATGGCCGTACATTAGGAGCAACTGCTATTACGGCATCAAGCTCTAAATACCGCCGTTATTATGAACCGATTTTAGGCGAGGTGTACCACGTTCCCTATCCGTATCCCAGCCAGCTGAAAAACATTAGAGAAGAAGAAGCGGAAGAGTACTGCTTGAATCAGCTTCAAAAATTGTTCGATTTACGCGTGGATCCTTCACGTGTAGCGGCTATCATCATTGAACCGGTAATGGGTGAAGGCGGCTATTATCCAGCACCGCCAAGCTTTTTGAGGGAGTTAAGAAAGATTACAGAGGAACACGGAATTTTGCTTATCTTTGACGAAGTACAAACAGGATTTGGCCGCACAGGTAAAATGTTCGCGGCAGAGCATGCGAATGTGACGCCTGATATTTTAGTACTGGCAAAAGCCCTTTCCGGCGGTATGCCTCTTGGTGCCATTGTAGCAAGTCGTGAGCTTCATGAAAAATGGCCGACGGCCGGTCATGGTTCGACATTTGGAGGAAATCCAATTTCTTGTGCTGCGGCATTGGCAAACATTGAGGTTATTGAAGAAGAGAAGTTGGTAGAACGCAGTGCAAAACTTGGTGCCGAGATTGTCGGCCGACTTCATAACTCGGTCGGACATTTACCAGGCATAGTTGAAGTCCGAGGAGTCGGCATGATGATCGGTATTGAATTCGATTCGCAGTCTGCTGCAATATTTGTACCGAAAATCAAATCAAAAGCACTGGAAAATGGCTTGCTCATTATGAACTGCGGTGTAAGCGGACAAACCATCCGATTGATGCTGCCTCTTAATATTCAAGAAGATGTGCTTGATATAGGATTATCGATTTTAGAAGATGTGATAACCGAAACCATTTCAGGAAATTAATTTTCGTTTCCTCGAAATACCACCAAAAAGGAGGTCAAGTTTATGTCTAGTCAAATCAAAACAGAGATTCTTCAAGGAGATCTTTATATAAATGGAAAATGGGTTAGTGCCCCCGATCAGTCCTACTTTGAAAGCATAAATCCGGCAACGGGGGAACTAGTCGGGATATGTGCGGCCGCCACAACAGAGCAAGTGGATGAGGCTGTCACAAAAGCGAATGAAGCGTATTTAAAATGGAAGAACACCCCTATTCCAGAACGAGCGGCTTATTTAACAAAAGCAGCCCATTTGTTTGAAATACGTAAACAGGAACTTGCTAGAGTGATGACCATGGAGATGGGCAAAGTATTCCCTGAGTCTTTGGGCGAAGTTGGAGTGGTCATCGCGACTGCTCAATATATGGCAGGCGAAGGACGACGCCTTTTTGGAGAAACGGTCCCTGCGGGCTTCCCGGACCGGAATGTAAGAATGGTTCGTGAACCTCTTGGAGTCGCGGCGTGCATTACCCCCTGGAACTTCCCAGTTGCACTTGCTTCCTACAAAATCTTTTCAGCTCTGATTGCTGGTAATACCGTTGTATGGAAGCCAGCTTCAGAGGTTGCCCTATCGGCAAAGATTTTTGTGGAAGTGTTAGATGAAGCAGGATTGCCAGCAGGGGTAGTGAACTTAATTACCGGTTCAGGAAGAACAGTCGGTCAAACACTCGCAGAGCATTCGGATGTTAAAATCATTTCGTTTACGGGCTCAACAGAAGTCGGACAAAAGCTGGCTGAAATGAGCAGTAAAACGTTAAAACGTATTTCATTGGAATTGGGCGGGAAAAATGCCGTGATCGTCTTGAAGGATGCGGACTTGGACAAGGCGGCAGACGGAATCGTAAAGTCAGCGTTTACAACAACTGGTCAACGCTGTACAGCGGCAAGTCGAGTAATCGTCGAGCATCCAGTAAAGGAACTGCTCGTACAAAAAGTAGTAGATTTAACAAAGTCTATGAAAATAGGAAATGGACTTGAAGAAGGGAAACAAGTGGGCCCTCTCGTAAATGAAGACCAACTTCATACAGTCGAAAAATATGTAAAAACAGCGATTGAAGAAGGTGGGAAAATTGTGTCGGGTGGTCAGCGTGTCAAAGAATTGGGCGGCTATTATTATGAACCGACCATCATCGAGAAGGTAAAACCAAATGATACCATTGCACAGGAAGAAATATTTGGTCCGGTTCTTGCCATCATTGAAGTAGATTCATATGAAGAAGCCATGGAGGTAAATAACGGGACGATTTATGGGCTGTCGACTTCCATTTATACAGAGAGCCTTCATTATGCGAACCGTGCTGCAAAGGAAGCAGTAAGCGGACTTGTCTACATTAATAATGGAACGTCTAATGCCGAGATGGGAGTGGCGTTTGGGGGGATGAAGATGTCCGGAAACGGTCACCGTGAAGTTTCCCATCATGCATTTGATGTCATGACTGAATGGAAGTCCATTTATACGAACTATTAATGAACAGACCATTTCTTTTATAAGGTGGGGAAATATGAGAAAACATCGTATTGGTATTGCATTCTTTTACCATGAATCCCACAGTTTCAGCCCGATGAAAACTGAAATCGAACAGTTTCGAAATGAAGGTTACTTTATCGGCGATGAAATTTATGATGCCTATACAGGAACGAAAACAGAAGTGGGTGGGTTTCTGGATGTCTTGAAACAGGACGAGGATGTAGAAATCGTACCGCTGCTTTGTGCAGCAGCGGTCCCATCCGGCGTAGTATCAACAGAAGCGTACTCCATCATTGAAAAACAAATGCTGGAGTCCATCCAGCAGGCGGGAAGGCTGGACGGATTATTGCTTGCCCTCCATGGAGCGATGGTCGTCGAGCACCTCCATGATCCGGAAGAGCATTTACTGGGGAAAATTCGTGGGCTTATCGGTTCGAATGTTCCGATCGCAACGACCCTGGACATGCACGCCAATTTAAGTGAAAAAATGATTGATTATACACCACTTCATTTTGGATTTAAAACATATCCGCATATTGATATGTACGAACAAGGTGTTCATGCGGCAATCGCTTTGTTAAATCAATTAAAGGAAGGTGTGACTTACTACGCTTCTTTTGAAAAGTTGCCGATGATGCCTCCCTCTATCAATATGAGAACGGCAGAAGGGCCGATGCACAAAATGATAGAGTGGGCGAAACAAGCCGAAGAGGAAGCAGGTATTTATCATGTGTCCGTATTTGGTGGCTTTCCTTACTCGGATATTCCCATGGTCGGTGCAAGTGTACTTGTTGTTTCGCTCGATCCGCAAAAAGGAAAAGAGACTGCCCAAAAGATAGCTTCATTGTTCTGGAGCGTAAGAGAAGAATTTATCATGGATTTGCCCGGTGTAAAAGAAGGGCTCGCTTTGGCCATGTCGATTGAAGACGACAAACCGGTCGTGCTGGCGGACATCTCGGATAATCCTCTAAGCTGCGGAAGCGGGGATACAACAGAGCTGCTTCGGGAGATGGTGAAGATGAACATTCCCGACACGCTGTTTGGAGGACTTTACGATCCAGAATCTATTGAGGCTTGCCGCAAGAAGGGAGCCGGAAATAAGGTAATGCTGTCCCTTGGAGGGAAAGTATCGCCTGAATTTGGGGAGTCCGTACAGGTCGAAGCAACGGTAGTGGCTTTATCAGACGGTGTATTTCACAATTCTGGACCGTTCAACCAGCATTTAAGAGTCGATTTAAAGGGGGCGGCACACATTCGCGTTGGCAAGATGGATATCCTCCTCATAGGAAGACCGATGTCAGCGAATGATCCGGAAATGTTTCGTCATATTGGTCTTGAGCCGCAGGCAAAAAGAATTCTTGGGCTAAAGGCTAAAAATCATTTCCGGGCAGCGTTTGAGCCGATTGTTGGCCGTATCATTTATGTGGATGCACCGGGTGTTGCATCCAACCGTTTAACAACTTTTACGTATCGTTATATTCCTAAGCCAATTTGGCCGCTCGATGATATCCAATATGAGGGAGAACGGAGGGGGACAGAAAAATGGACACATTAAACAAAACCTATTATGTCGAAGTACCAGTTTCATTGAATCCAGAACAGCTAAATATGATGATGGAGCTTGAGCGAGATGCGTTTCCAGGATTAGGAGCAGTAGATGAACAAGCCCTTGTCCCGCTGACACGCTACGGGAAACTCATTCAATACCGGCAGCAAAACGATCCCAGGCCGATTGCGATTTGCGAAGTGATGAGAGCTTACAATGATATTCATAAAGCCTACATTTTTGGATTTTATGTCCGCTCTGACCAGCAGGGGAAAGGAATCGGAAAATTATTCTTGCAGGATATTTATCCGATTTTAAAACAAGATGGATTTCATAAGGTTTGCTTAACGGTCAACACTCAAAACAAGGCAGCCGTCAAGTTATATGAAAAATTAGGGTTTGTCATTAAAGAGACGAGATTCGATGAATTTGGTGAAGGGGAAAATCGTTATTATATGGAATACGCCATTTCTTAATAAACAGAGTATTCATTCAAGGGGTCATAAAAAATCAACCAATTTAGGGGGAGTTTAATCATGAGAAACACTTTATTCAAACCGAAAAGACATTGGAAAGAAATCGAGCTTTGGAAGGATGTAACGGATGAGCAATGGAACGATTGGGTTTGGCAGCTGACGAATACGATCAAAAATTTAGAAGACTTAAAGAAAGTAGTTAACTTAACACCAGAAGAAGAGGAAGGGGTTTTAATCTCAACAAAAACAATCCCATTAAACATCACGCCATATTATGCATCGCTAATGGATCCTGATGATTCAAGATGTCCGGTTCGAATGCAGTCTGTTCCGATTTCTGCGGAATTGCATAAAACAAGATATGACTTAGAAGATCCCCTTCACGAAGATGAAGATTCACCAGTACCTGGGTTAACCCATCGTTATCCGGATCGCGTGTTGTTCTTAGTAACGAACCAGTGCTCCATGTACTGCCGTTACTGTACAAGAAGACGCTTCTCCGGACAAATCGGAATGGGCGTACCAAAGAAACAGTTAGACACAGCCATTAATTATATCGCATCGAACCCACAGATCCGAGATGTGTTAATTTCCGGAGGAGACGGGCTCCTTATTAATGACAATATTTTAGAATATATTTTAAAGAATTTACGTGAGATTCCGCATGTAGAAATTATTCGTATCGGTACAAGAGCACCTGTCGTGTTCCCGCAGCGTATTACTGAAAATCTTTGTAATATCTTGAAAAAGTATCATCCAGTTTGGTTGAATACACATTTCAATACATCTATTGAAATTACGGAAGAATCGAAGCGTGCATGTGAAATGCTTGCAAATGTTGGTGTACCTGTTGGTAACCAGGCGGTTATTTTAGCAGGCATTAACGACAGTGTACCGATCATGAAACAGCTTATGCATGACCTTGTTAAAATTCGCGTTCGTCCATATTATATTTACCAATGCGATTTATCAGAAGGAATCGGCCATTTCCGTGCACCAATCAGCAAAGGATTGGAAATTATGGAAGGACTTCGCGGCCATACATCGGGTTATGCTGTTCCGACATTTATTGTTGATGCCCCGGGTGGAGGAGGCAAAATTCCATTGCAGCCGAACTATATCATTTCTCAAAGTGCTAATAAAGTCGTATTACGAAACTTTGAAGGTGTCATTACATCTTATCCAGAACCAACAAATTATCAGTCAGGCAGTGCAGAGGATTACTACAAAAAGGTATATCCTGAAGTGTTCGAAAAGTTTGAAAGTAATGGCGTCCTATCGATTATTGATGATACGAAGTTTAATCTTACACCTGAAGGGTTAAAACGGTTAGATCGCCGCAAGACGTATAACGAAAGCACTGAGCATAGTTCATTAAAAGATAAACGTGAAAAACGTGATGAGTTAAAAGAGAAAAAATTCCAATCACAAATGAAGAAATATGAAACAGTGGGAGCAAAGGAGGAATAATTTTGATTTGTCAATGGTGCGAATCTGACACAGCACGTGAATCGAGCAACAAAGTGTATTGGGAACTTCCAGATGGAACAAATGCGATTGAAATTCAGGACACACCAGCCATTCATTGCTTGGATTGCGGTATGACCTATCAAACCGATCAAACGGTGAAAGAAATTGAGGATCATCTATTTTTAATTGATTGCTCAAAGCTTGAAAAAAGTATGACGTATGAAACACTTATGACCGCTCCACGCTTATTGAAGCGAAACTACTTTGATTTTTCGAAATAATTGGCAAAGCCATCTCCCGTTTTTCAATCGTAAACGGGAGATGAATTTTATCTTAAGGACAAGTGATTACAAGATGAAATTCGAAGGGAAAATGAAATAGTTTTGTAGTTTTAGAATTAGAATTACTATTCCGTTATAACTTTAGGAGGGGCTAATGTGAAGAACCCTATTTTACTCGTAATGGCCTTATGTTTAATTTTTATGCTTGCTGCATGTGGAAGTAGTGAGAAAAGCACGAGTAATGGAGGAAAGGATGCGAACGAAGATTCAGGCAGCCTGGCGGCTATTAAGAAAAATGGCGTGATTGAAATTGGAATCGAGGGTGCGTATCCTCCATTTAACTATTTTGATAAGAGTAATAAGTTAATAGGATTTGATGTCGATATTGCGAATGAAATTACAAAAAGAATGGGAGTGAAGCCGAATTATGTAGCGACTCCTTGGGACACGATTATCGGGGGATTACAATCAAAAAAATATGACATTATTATTTCGAGTATGGCGATCACGGAAGAACGGAAACAAAAAGTAGACTTCACGGATCCCTACTATCATACCGGTGCCCAACTATTTGTAAATGAGGATTATTCAGAAATTAAAGATCCCAAAAAAGATATTAACGGTAAAAAAATCGGTGTAGCCATTGGTACGACATTTGAAAAGAAAGCCACTGAGCTTGGGGCCACGATTGTGAATTATAAAAGCGATCTTTTAACCTTCCAAGACTTGGCGAATAAACGTGTGGTAGGGGTCATTACAGATAAAGCAGTTGGTTCTAGAATGATAAAAGAAAAAGGATTTAAGGTTAAAGCTGTTGGAGACATGCTGTACAGGGATGCAGCTGGAATCACATTAAACAAGCATGAAGAAGCATTAAAAGCTGAAATCAATAAACATCTTAAGGATATGATGGAAGATGGAACATACGAAGAAATTAGTAAGAAATGGTTCGGTGAAGATATTCGCTAAGGAGAGATAGGATGCTTAATTTTAGTTTAGTTGGCGAGTTTATCCCGTTCTTGGTAAAGGCGGCAGTTGTAACGATTCAACTGTCGTTAGTATCCATAATCATAGGCATGGTTTTTGGTCTTCTCATTGCATTAATGAGGATTTCTAAAATAAAAATCTTGTCCTATGTTGCTCAATTTTATATTTGGATCATTCGTGGGACGCCCATGCTAGTTCAATTGTTTCTTGTTTATTTCGGATTACCGCAAATAGGAATTGAGCTAACCCCATTTATTTCTTCTGTCATTGCATTAGGGTTGAATGCGGCTGCCTACATTGCTGAAATATACCGTGGCGGCATTATGTCCGTTCCAATTGGACAAATGGAGGCTGCAGAATCATTAGGGATGAGATACCCTGCCATTATGAAAAAAATTATCCTGCCACAGGCTCTTCGAGTCAGTGTACCTTCCCTTGGAAACCAAGCTGTCATGATGCTGAAGGATTCATCGTTGGCTTCACTTGTAACAGTATCCGAATTAATGATGGTGTCGCAGCGATTTGCGGCTACGAATTATGCGTTTATTGAATTTTATATTGTCGCGGCTGGTTTCTATCTAGTAATGACAACCATTTTTACGTTTATTTTGAACAAGATTGAACAACGAATGTCCATAAGTGAACGCTAGGAGGAAATGAAGTGGAAGCTAGGAACATAGAAATGGCGAGCCCATTATCTCCCATTATTCATATTGAAAATCTCCATAAGAGCTTTGATCAATTAGAGGTATTAAAAGGGATTGACCTTCAAATCTATAAAGGGGAGGTCGTTGCATTAATTGGTGCAAGCGGTTCTGGGAAAAGCACCTTACTCCGCTGTATCAATCGACTCGAAACGGTAACTAGCGGAAATGTCATCGTCGACAATATCAAATTGGACAACTCTATAAAAAACATTAGTAAAGTTCGTCAGGAAGTGGGGATGGTGTTTCAGCAATTTAATTTATTTCCACATATGACCGTATTAGAAAACGTAACGGTTAGTCCCATTCAAGTATTGAATAAGGGTAAAGCTGAGGCAGAGATGGAAGCGATCAAGCTTTTGGAAAAAGTGGGCTTGAAGGATAAAAAGGATGTATATCCAAAAAAGTTATCAGGAGGGCAGCAGCAACGTGTCGCCATTGCAAGAGCACTAGCGATGAATCCGAAGATTATGCTTTTTGATGAGCCTACATCCGCATTAGACCCGGAATTGGTTGGGGAAGTCTTGCAAGTAATGAAGCAATTAGCTTTTGAAGGCATGACCATGGTCGTCGTCACTCATGAAATGGGCTTTGCAAAAGAGGTGGCTGACAGGGTCATCTTTATGGCCGACGGAGTTATCGAGGAACAAGGTGATCCCAAGGAAGTCTTAATCCAACCGAAGAGTGAGAGACTCATTTCATTTTTACGATTAGTCAGGTAAAAATTGAGGTCTCCAAAAAATATCTCAAAGGAAGTAAACCAATATGAAGGAAGAAATGGATCGTCTTAGTTTATTAAATCTTCACATAGACAATGAGACTAGTAAATTAGCTATTCAAGCTAAGGACACATATGATCAATTAAAAGAATTTCTTTCTGAACATCCCCATTTAAAACAGAAAAATAGGCATATCACCATTATTGGTGGTGGAATTGTTGGTCTAATGTCCGCCTTTTTTTTGCAAAAAAGTGGATTTACGATCACTATTTTAGAAAAAAAGTCATTTGGTGCAGCAGCTTCTGGAAGGAATGGAGGCGGAGTGCTGTCTTTAGGCAGAGAGTTATCCGAAATACCTTTCGCCAGATTGGCCACTGAGATTTGGAACTCGCTTCAACAAAAAAAGATTGACACGAAATATGTTTCATCTGGTCATGTAATGGTCGCGAGAAATGGAGTAGAACAAGAAAAACTCCTTGCGGCACATGAAATATACACTACAGCGGGGTTAAAAGTTAAGGTTCTTTCTCCAGATGAGCTGAAATGCATGGTTCCGGATCTAACATCCGAAACAAAGATGGGTTTATTTAGCAAATCTGATGGGCAAAGCTATCCTTTTACAACGATGACTAGTTTACTAAAGTATCTAAAAGAACATGGAGCTACTGTAATCAATCATTGTGAGGTCCTTGACTTTCAGACTAGTAATCGAACCATAGAGTATGCCATTACGGAAAAAGGAAAGTTTCAAGCGGATGCCTTTCTGCTTTGTTGTGGGCCTTGGACAACGGAAGTATGTAAAAAGTTAAACGAACAAGTCGTCGTCATTCCAAGACGTTCTCAAATTCTTGTCTCCGAGATTGTTAATAAAAGGAGGATTCACCCATTTGTTACAGGGAATTCTTTATATTTACGGCAAACTCACGCTGGCAATATTTTATTTGGCGGGGGAGGCTCTTGGGAAACGAATGGGTTCGATGTTTCGAATACGAACTATGCATTGGAGTTCCTTTCAAGTAGATTACTAGAACTTTTCCCTGCCTACAGTCATAAACAATTGATTCGGGCGTTTGCTGGGACAGTCGAACTGACAGAAGATCATCTTCCGTATTTTGGGAAATTAGATACATTCGACAATGCCTTTATCTCTGGAGGTTATAACGGTCATGGATATGGTATGTCTGCCGTCATGGGCAACCTCATGGCAAATAGCTTAACGTATCAACTTAATGGAAGAGTAAACCCAATTCACGACCCTATTCTTTCTCGTTTTTCAGTGGACCGGTCGAAAAAGAAGGCAGGGAAACTTAATGTGTAACCATTCTTTCATCATCTGTCGTTGTGAAGAAGTTTCAATAGAAGATATTCAAGATGCCATCGCTGCCGGAGCCTCAAATAGTCAGGAAATGAAAATGTCCACCCGTGCGGGGATGGGAATGTGCCAGGGGAGGTTATGCAGACCATTGTTGAAGGCATTGCTTCCAGACAATCATAAGGAAAGTGTTCATAGCCCAAGTCAACTAACCTTTCATCAGCCAGTACGTCCTGTTTCCTTAGCCAAAATAGTGCAAAAGGAGAATTCGATATGAGAATTCAGCATCCTATCCTTCCCTCACGCTCGACAAAAACCATCTCGTTTACTTTTAATCATAAAATGTTTCAAGCAAGAGAGGGAGATACAATAGCTATTGCTCTATGGGCCAATGGAGTTAAGACGTTAAGAAATAGTGAAAAGAATCATGAACCAAGAGGCATGTATTGTGGAATCGGCCAGTGTTATGAATGTAGAATCTATCATCCGAAAATAGGGTTACTCAAAGCCTGTACCACGCGCGTTCAAGAAGGGGCTCACTATTTTTCTAAAGAACCGTTTAATGAAATGGACTAAGGAAGGAAGGGGGGAGAAATGAAAGTAGATGTGGTAGTTGTAGGTGGAGGTCCTGCTGGTTTATCTGCAGCCATTGAAATTGGAACAAGAGGCGGTAAGGTCGTGGTTCTCGATGATCATCCAACACCAGGAGGAAAATTACTAGGACAGCTGCATCAAGAAGGGAATCATTCTAAATGGTGGAAAGGATTTGAATTGGCGCAAGAGTTAAAACAAAAGGCCCTAGCTGCCAACGTTCAAATTCTATCCGAGAGACAGGTTTGGGGATTGGAACCAGGATGGAAGGTGCACATTTCTGATCTGGTTCAGAATGAATCAGGAATGGAAATTCAAGCAGATTGTGTATTACTAGCTACGGGTGCTGTTGAAAAGCCAATACCTATCCCTGGTTGGACATTGCCAGGTGTGCTATCCATTGGTGCAGCCCAAGTTATGACAAATGTATATCAGGTATTGCCTGGAAAAAAAGTAATCGTTGTGGGAATTGATATTTTGTCACTATCGATTGCACGTTCTATGAAGCTAGCAGGCGCGGATGTAGAAGGAATTTACATGCTTCCACAAAGCCCATTCTCCAATTTTGCTTCTCCGCTTTTACATCTAGAAACTTTAAACGAGATGACCGATTTTGCTCCTTCTAAAATGATTAGACTTACAGGCAAGTTATTAAAATCTAAAACAGGGCGAAAGCTTGCTGCCCAATTTTATCCGCCTATGGGAATAAAGATGTGGGGGATTCCGATTCACTTAAGACACACAATTCTTTCGATTAATGGGAACCATGAGGTCGATAGTGCAACCATTACTAAGGTTGACGTTAATGGTAACCCAATTGGACAACAAAAGGATATCCAAGCAGATACAATCTGTATTTCTGGAGGACTTAGCCCTTTATATGAGCTGGCTGCTACGGCAGGGTGTAAGTTTGTTACTTTGGAAGGATTATCAGGTACGGTGCCATTACATAATAAAGAGCTCGAAACAACCGTTCCTAATCTCTTCGTTGCTGGCAATATTACTGGAATAGAAGGGGCAAAAGTAGCCATGGCACAGGGAACGTTAGCAGGTAAATCTATTTGTAATAAATTGAGGATTGGCAATCTTAAAATGGCTGATATGGAAGAAGCGCTTTCTTTTGTGGAACGTAGTAGAAAATTATCAGATATTCAGTTCCATCCCAAAGTTTCAGAAGCAAGAGAGCACCTGAATGATCTATGGAAAACATTAATTAAAGACGTGAGTCGGGAGGACAAGAATGGGAGCAATCAAAAGCTATACTAATGACCAAAATAATCAGAAATATCAGAATAACGAAGAAAGTAAAGGGCATATTCAACGCAAACTAAAGGCACGCCACATGACGATGATTGCTATTGGCGGGTCAATCGGGACAGGGTTATTTTTAGCGACAGGGGCGTCCATTCAAACAGCTGGACCAGGTGGAGCGCTAATCGCTTATGGAGCTATCGGCATCATGGTCTACTTTTTAATGACAAGTCTCGGAGAAATGGCTACCTTAATGCCGATTTCGGGATCGTTTTCAACTTATGGCAGCCGGTTTGTCGATCCGGCCTTTGGTTTTGCACTTGGTTGGAATTATTGGTTCAACTGGGCGGTTACATTAGCCGTTGAAATCGCTGCATCAGCTATTATTATGAAGTTCTGGTTGCCGGATGTACCGAGCATCGTGTGGAGTGCACTGTTTTTAGGACTGATCTTTTTATTGAATGCATTGTCTGTTAAAAGTTACGGAGAATCCGAGTATTGGTTCTCCTTAATAAAAGTAGTGACCGTCATTGTTTTCATTGGAGTCGGTTTGCTCACCATTTTCGGTATTCTGGGTGGACAGTTTATTGGCTTTAAAAACTTTACTTTAGGAGATGCTCCGGTTCATGGCGGCCTTATGTCCATTTTAAGTATTTTTTTCATTGCAGGTTTTTCCTTTCAAGGAACGGAACTCGTGGGGATCGCTGCAGGAGAAAGTGAAGAGCCGGAGAAAAACGTACCAAAGGCGATTCGACAAGTATTTTGGCGGATTCTTCTATTCTATATCGTTGCCATTGCTGTCATTGGCCTTATCATTCCTTATACAAGTCCAAACCTGTTAGGCAGGGATGTCGACAGCATCGCTGTCAGCCCTTTTACCCTTGTATTTAATAAAGTGGGCATTGCATTTGCGGCATCTGTGATGAATGCAGTTATTTTGACATCGGTCTTATCGGCAGGGAGTTCCGGTTTATATGCATCGACACGCATGCTTTGGTCCATGGCAAAGGATGGTCAGGCACCTAAGTTTTTACAAAATATAAATGATCGCGGGATTCCGATGAATGCCCTAGTCATGACGACGATTATCGGAGGTTTGGCCTTTTTAACGTCCATATTTGGAGATCAAGTGTATACATGGTTATTAAATGCGTCAGGCTTAACTGGATTTATAGCATGGGTTGGAATTGCAGTCAGCCACTACCGTTTTAGAAAAGCATATATGGCCCAGGGCAGGGACTTGAACGATTTGAAATTTAAAGCGAAATGGTTCCCATTCGGTCCAATTCTCGCTTTTGCAATGTGTGTCTTTGTGATTTTTGGCCAAAATTATCAAGCTTTTATAACTAGTGAGATTGATTGGTATGGAGTAGCCGTGTCTTATATTGGTTTACCGATCTTTTTGGCGTTATGGCTCGGGTATAAACTCGTTCATAAAACGAAGGTTGTTCCACTAAAGGAATGTTCTTTTGAAGAGATGCTAATATCTAATTTCGATCAAAAAATTGATTAACTTTAACTCTGCTAACAAAAAGGCTTCGCACTTAGTGAAGCCTTTTTGTCATGCTTAAGGTTCTTTTAATGATTACTTAAGATTAATAACGGAATTCAGTTTAACTTGAATTAGGACTTTTGAGGTTCACTGTAAAGGTTTGTAACATTTTTATCTATCGTGTAAGAATCTTAATATAATTAGCAAAAATGTTACCCATTCTTTAAATGTAATCCCAACCCTCTATGTTAAGATAATGCAAAGTCAATTTTTACGGGAAGTATTTTTTTTGATATTACATATAAGTGGAAAAACATTACCTATTCTTATATGAATAGTTGAATGTAAAAAAGGAGGTCTTTTTTTGAAACGAAAATTTCAGGCATTGTTTCTTGCCATTACGATGCTTTTCACTGTTCCTTCTGTCAGCTTTGCGGACGTAGCAGAAGGAGATGTCATTGTTACATTAGGGGAAGACCTAACCGAACAGCAAAAAAGTGAAATGGTAGCAGAGTTAGCGGCACCGGAAAACGCACAAATTATTACCGTATCCAATAAAGAAGAGCATGATTATTTAGGGGAGTCCATACCTAAGGCACAAATTGGTTCCATTGCTATTTCATCAGCAAGCATCACAACCGGTCCCAAAGATTCCGGGGTAGAGGTTCAAACGAGCAATATTACATGGGTTACAGATGAAATGTATACAAATGCCCTGACTACTGCGGGTGTAAAGGATGCAACGATTAAGATTGCCGCTCCGTTTTCTGTTACAGGTACAGCAGCTTTGACAGGAATTATGAAAGCTTATGAAACGAAAACTAATGAAGAAATTCCTGAAGAAATCAAAAAAGTGGCGAACGAAGAAATGGTGAAAACTGCACAGTTAGGTGATTCCATTGGAGCAGACAATGCTGCTGCTCTTATGGGAAAAGTTAAGGATGAAATCGCCAAGAATGAACCGAAAACAGAAGCTGACTTGCGTACATTAATTGAACAAGTTGCCACGGAGCAGGGGATTACTTTAACAGATGCAGAGTTAGATATGTTAGTAGACTTCTTCAACAAACTGAAGGCTATGGATATTGACTGGAACCAAGTAAAAGAACAATTAATGGTTACGACAGAAAAAGTCTCGACATTTTTGGAATCTGAAGAAGGGCAGTCATTTTTACAAAAGTTGCAAGATTTCTTAAATCACTTACTTGATCAGATTGACGTCCTCTTTGCTTAATGTGTACAGCGGCTTCTTTATTTGCAACGTTCAATCGGAATTTATTTGTGAAATCGAACGAGAATAAATATATATTTATAGCAAAAAACGACTCTCTATTTTATCTTTGAGAGTCGTTTTTTAATAACTCACCATATATTCCATTACAGTTAACTGTGCTGTAGGAGAATATAAATAGGAACATTAGTTCGTAAAAATGCAACTAAAGTAACTGTTTTAATAGATTCCGAATTGTTAAACTATTGGTAACTCCCAAGAATATACAGAAAACTAATTCTGTCAGGAGGGATACAAATGGAGCGAAAAGTACATTTAATTCCGTACCAAGTGAATGAAGAGGTTGAAGTGGTGTCTGAGGTGCCAAAAGGGATTGAGCTGATTGCGGCTCCAAAAATCTGGGAGAAATCGAAAGGTAAGGGGATCACGGTTGCAATCCTGGACACAGGCTGCGATGTCACCCATCCTGATCTGAGTGAGCGGATTATCGGCGGGAGGAATTTCACTGATGATGATAATGGAAATCCTGATGTATACACTGACTATAATGGCCATGGAACCCATGTAGCTGGCACAATCGCTGCCGTCCATAACGGTACAGGAGTCATTGGTGTTGCCCCTGAAGCAAGTTTATTGATTTTAAAAGTGCTTAATAAAAATGGATCAGGGCAATACGACTGGATCATAAAAGGAATTAACTATGCCGTTGAACAAAAGGCGGATATCATCTCGATGAGCCTCGGCGGTTCTGAGGATGTACCTGAGTTGCATCAAGCGATTCAAAACGCAATCGCTAAGCAAATCCTAGTCGTTTGTGCTGCTGGTAATGAGGGAGATGGACAGGAATCTTCCGATGAATTCGCCTATCCTGGCAGCTACAATGAAGTCATCAGCGTCGGAGCCATTAATCTGCAACGCCGTTCTTCTCAATTTTCAAATTCGAATAATGAAGTCGACTTAGTAGGTCCTGGTGAAGAAATCCTATCCACGTATTTAAACGGAAGTTATGCAATCTTGAGCGGAACTTCGATGGCCACACCGCATATATCCGGTGCACTTGCCCTAATAAAAGATATGGTCAACAAAAAATTTGAGCGAAATCTAACCGAGTTTGAGCTGTATGCCCAATTAATCAAGAGAACGGTTCCTCTAGGAAACTCACCAAAACTCGAAGGTAACGGTTTGCTGTACTTAATAGCAGAGGACTACTTATCGGATGTGTTCAGCCAAAAATTATCTGCTCAAGCGTTGAAAATATAATGGAAAAGCTAGATTTGCTTTACAGTGAATGGGAAACAGCCAAGTCAGCCTTTTTAAATTTTAAAGAAAATCGACCTTATTATGATGAAGAGAAAGATAAGGAAGTTAGAAATCAATACTATCAGAGCATTTCATTCACGGATGCTAATCTGTCAGACAGCCTTCATATATTGCTTGAAAAAACACATACAGATCAGTTAAACTACAGGCCGCACCGCTATGTGTACCCTTGGGTTGATTTGCAGGAAAACGGTTCATTAAAAAGCCTTTATTCTGGAAAAGGGATGAATCCACTTTCTGTTATAGAGGAAGACGTTCGACTCCATGAAATGCAAGCAAAAGGGTTAATTGGCAGCTTTTCTGAAGATCTATTAAACTGTGAACATGTAGTTCCTCAATCATGGTTCGATAAAAAAGAACCGATGAGAGGAGACTTGCACCATTTATTTGCCTGCGAACCCACCTGCAATAGCAGTCGCAGCAACCATCCTTACTATGATTTCCACGATTATGTCCCTGAAGGATGGCTTCTAGGAATCAAAGATGGCTGCGGCAAGGCGGAAGAAAGTAAATTCGAACCAGAATACGGCAAAGGAATCGTTGCCAGAGCAACACTTTATTTCCTAATTCGCTATCCAAACACAATAAAAAAAGAACTAGAGAATGTCTCTTTATTGCTAAAATGGCATCAAACCTTTCCGGTCTCCATCTATGAAAAGCATCGCAACCTAGCAATCCATGAACTTCAAGGCAATCGGAACCCATTTATTGATTTTCCAGAGATGGCAGAGAGTATTGTAACCATATAAAAAAGAAGTGATTGGTTGGAAACTCATTTGCAATATTGAATTGCAAATGAGTTTTTATTCTATTGTACTATTCTCTTCTTACTCTTTATATTTACTGAAACATCCGTGCGGGTTTCTTTAGCCAGAACAAACTATTTTTTCAATTTTTCAATCCAAGACGTTCAGTTATTCATTAAATCCTCGCAGTACTCCCGGATTAGTTTCGATGCTTTCGTCTGGCTTATATCAAGGTCTATTGCGACTTTCCTGGACGATTTGTGAGTTTGATAAGCTCGTCTGATTAAAAATCGTTTTGTTTCGTCAATCGCTTTATCCAGTGAAGTGGGGAGGGCGAGCTGGGTGACTTGTTCAACGTTGTCGGTGATCATATCCGGCAAGTCGGCTACCTGGATGATTGAGTCGCTAATGACGACTAACCGTTCAATCAAGTTTTCGAGTTGGCGTACATTTCCTGGCCAAGAATAATGGATTAATAGATTCAGGCATTCTTCCGAGATGACTTTGTTGTCCTGGTATTTTTTATTGAATTGGTGTAAAAAGTTATACGTGAGCGGAATGATATCTTCTTTGCGCTCACGCAGTGGCGGCAGGTGGATGTCGATCACATTCAGCCGGTAGAATAAATCTTCCCGGAATCGTTTGTCATTGACCATTTCAATTAGGTCCCGGTTTGTTGCGGCGATGATACGGATATCGACTTTTTTCATTTCGCTGCTGCCGATGGGAATGAACTGTTTATCCTGGATGACTTGTAAAAGCTTTGCCTGTAGGGCGAGTGGCATTTCCCCAATTTCATCAAGAAAAACTGTACCGCCGTTAGCAGCTTCGATCAATCCCGGTTTTCCTGTTTTGTTTGCGCCAGTAAATGCCCCTTTTGAATAGCCGAATAGTTCCGATTCGAGCAGCTCTTCCGGAATGGCCGCACAGTTAATTGTCAGGAACGCACCGCTTTTCCGCTTGCTGATCCGGTGGATGTACTGGGCTAGTACGCCTTTTCCTGTTCCTGATTCTCCCTGGATTAAAATCGTCGAATCAGTAGGCGCCACTTTTTCGCAGAAAGCTAGGATTCGGTTGATTTTGCTGCTATTCGTAATGAACTGGCCCGCTTTATCTTCCGTTTGAGTCGTTATTGACTCATCACTCATTCCACTTGCTTTTCCCATTTTATATGTCTGCAATTCGGTCGATGTGATGACGACTAGTTCGATTTCACCCTCGTCATTTAAGATTGGAATCGCCGACGTCATCAGTTCAGCCCCGATATACGTCTGCTGCCTCATGTAGCAAGGCTTTTTTCTTTTATACACTTCAGGCACAATGGAGGGTTTCCAGTAGCCTTTTTCAAATAATTCAACATTGTATTTGCCGATCACATCACTCGGCTTTAGCCCATAATGGCGCTCACAGACCTGGTTCACATATAGAATCCGCTTTTCGCCGTCTAGTACGAAAATTTCATCTTTGGAATGATCGAGAATTTTTAAAAGAGTTTGTAACGTCATCTCAATATTGCCTGTTGCATCAGGACTTTTCATAGCATGATCCTCTCTTTTCTAAAGGTGTGAGTTAATTTTGACAAAAATGTGACCATATTGAGTTAATTATAACTCAATATGAAAGCGTTTTTTATAAAAATCAAAATTTTTTGTGTGTTTGCACTGTTTTGAAAAGTTGGCACAATAATTGCATATGTAAAATTGTCAGGAAGCAAGGTAAGCATGTTGTTAATGTTGTTAATTGTTGTACTATTTTTAATCTTGAATAAGAGTCTTTGCCAGCAAGTACTTAATAATCAATTATTTATGAAGGAGAATGAATTATGGCTTATAACACAGTAGAAAATGCAACCAATCGGACATTTGAAAGAACATTGACTTATGACAAATACACAGATCCGAAGGTACTTGAAAAAGAAATGGATCTTGTTTTCTCTAAATCTTGGCAGCTTGTGGGGCATGTCAGTCAGTTAGAAAAAGTAGGTGCCTTCTTTACCACTGAAGTAGCTAATGAACCAATTATCGTGACTCGTGGCCAGGATGAAGTCATCCGCGCTTTTTATAACGTCTGCCCGCACCGTGCAACAAAGCTTGAAAAAAGTGAATCAGGTAAGAAGAAAATTTTACAATGCGCCTACCATGGCTGGACATTTAAATTAGATGGGAAATTAAACAAAGCACCTAACTTTAAAGGTGAAGATGCGGCTTGTGTACAAGACGCTTGTCTACGCTCAGTCCGCATGGAAATCTTGGAATCATTAATCTTTGTAAACTTGGACGATAACGCGAAGCCGCTTAGCGAATCTTACGGTGATTTCTTCGATCGCTTGAGTAAATATCCGTTTTTAAGTGAGTTAAAAAGAACAAACCAAACTTCACGGGTGATTAAAGCGAACTGGAAAGCGTTTATTGATAATTATTTAGAGTGTGACCACTGCCATGTTGCACATCCAAGCTTCGTTGCAGCGCTTGACATGGATGATTATCAAATCATTACCTGTGAAAATTATTCACTACAAGGATCCATTGTTAAACCGGATAAAAATTATGGAACTGTCGATTTAAATCAGGCGGAAATGAAAGGCGGATCTTTCTTCTGGCTGTGGCCAAATCTAATGTTGACCATTTATCCGGGTCCAGGCAATATGGCGACGATTCAATTGGTTCCGATTGATCATGAAACAACTTTGATTCTTTATACTTATTATTTCCGTGATGAGAATTTGACTCAAGAAGAAAAAGACTTAGTTGCTTTTGCTGAACAAGTTCGCCTGGAGGATGTTGAACTTGTCGAGTTAGAACAAATTGGTTTCCGCTCCCGTGCATTTAACAAAGGAAGATATTCGTCTTCAGAAAAAGCAATTGTTCAATTTCATGAAATGGTATTGGAGGCCCTCAATGAGTAATTTAGCGAATGAAGTAAAAGCGACAAAGCAGTTTCTGATGATCAATGGAGAAAAAGTGGAGACAGCGAAATATGCTCCTTTATATTCACCGTATTCTGGAGAAGAAATCGCCCAAATCGCGATGGCGGATAAACATCTGACAGTACAGGCGATTGCGGCGGCCTACGAAACGCGAGGAGTAATGGCAAAAATGCCTGCGTATCAGCGGGCAGAGATTTTAGAAAATGTGGTGGCGCTGTTAAAAGAGAAAGCAGCAGAAGCGGCAGAAGTCATTTCCCGTGAATCAGCGAAACCAATCATGTTTGCGAAAGCGGAAGTGGCGAGAACGATTGAAACGTATAAGTTTGCAGCAGAAGAGGCAAAAAGAATTCACGGAGAAACGATTCCATTTGACGCAGCTGCTGGAGGTGTCGGCCGAATTGGTTACACGTTAAGAGAACCTATTGGGGTCATTGGGGCGATTACTCCATTCAACTTCCCGATGAACCTTGTTGCGCATAAAGTCGGACCTGCAATTGCAGCTGGTAATACGATTGTCTTGAAGCCAGCATCACAGACTCCTCTGTCTGCCCTCTTTATTGCGGAAATTTTTGAGGAAGCCGGTCTTCCAGCAGGTGCTTTGAATGTAGTAACTGGTCCTGGCGGCACGGTTGGGGACGCGATTGTCGAAGATGACCGTGTAAGCATGGTTACATTCACAGGTAGTCCAAGCGTCGGCATCGGGATTCGGAACAAGGCCGGCTTGAAAAAGACTACGCTTGAACTGGGTTCAAACGCCGCCTTAATTATTGATAAGGATATTGACATCGATTCGATTATTGACCGCTGCATCATGGGCGCTTTCTCTAACCAAGGGCAAGTATGTATTTCCTTGCAGCGTGTGTATGCGCATGAAGAAGTATATGAAGAATTTGTTGCGAAGTTCACGGAAGCTGCAAAGAAGCTGAAAATCGGTGACCCGCTTGCTCCGGATACGTATATTTCAGCTTTAATCTCTAAAGGGGAAGCAGAACGTGTACTGGGCTGGATCGAAGAATCGAAAGGCAGCAATGCAACGATAGCAGCGGGCGGCAAATTGCAGGATGGCGTTCTTGAGCCAACCATTATTACCGATGCGGACCATTCATTAAAAATTTCTTGTCAGGAAGCCTTTGCTCCAGTTGTCGTTGTTAACAAAGTGCGTTCAGTTGAAGAGGCGATTGAGCAAGTGAATGATTCTCGCTTCGGTTTACAGGCAGGAATCTATACAAACAATGTGAAAAATGCATTGTTCGCTTCACAGGAATTGCATGTGGGCGGCGTCATTATTAATGACGTGCCGACCTATCGTGTCGACCAAATGCCATACGGCGGTGTGAAGGAAAGTGGGACAGGCCGTGAAGGAATCAAATACGCTGTGGAAGAAATGACTGAACTGAAATTGGTCGTTTGGAACCAGGGCTAAAAAACGAGGGAGATTATTGTGAAGCAATATAAAATAGCAGTTATCGCCGGAGACGGCATTGGCCCTGAAGTCATTAGTGAAGGTGTCAAAGTATTAAACAAAGTGGCCGAACTTGATTCGGGTTTCCAATTTGATTTCACTTACTTTCCATGGGGCTGCGAATTTTACGCAGAAAATGGAAAAATGATGGATGATGATGGTATCGAGCAGCTAAAAGAGTTTGATGCGATTTATTTGGGAGCAGTCGGGTTTCCCGGCGTCCCAGACCATATTTCTCTGTGGGACTTATTGTTAAAAATCCGAAAAAGCTTCGATCAGTATGTGAACATTCGGCCTGTAACCCTGTTAAAAGGGGCGCACTTACCGCTTGTCGATGTGAAACGCGAGGACATCGATATGCTATTCATTCGTGAAAATAGTGAAGGTGAGTATTCAGGCGCAGGTGACTGGCTGTTTAAAGGGCAGGAACACGAAGTCGTTATGCAAAACGGTGTCTTTTCCCGTAAAGGCACGGAGAGAATCATTCGTTACGCGTTTGAAACGGCGAAAAAAGAAGGCAGGTCGTTGACGAGCATTTCTAAAGCAAACGCACTTAATTACTCGATGGTTTTTTGGGATCAGGTATTTGAAGAAGTGAGAGCAGATTATCCGGAGGTCAAAACGGCTTCTTATCTTGTCGACGCGGCGGCGATGCTTATGATTAAAGATCCAAAACGCTTTGAAGTCGTTGTGACATCGAACTTGTTCGGCGATATTTTAACGGATTTGGGAGCTGCAATCGCAGGAGGGATCGGACTCGCTGCTGGAGCGAATATCAATCCGGAAAGGAACTTTCCTTCGATGTTTGAGCCGATTCACGGATCCGCTCCGGATATTGCTGGACAGCAGATTGCAAATCCACTTGCCTCCATTTGGTCCGCAAGCCAAATGCTCGACTTTTTCGGCTATGAAGCATACGGAAAACTCGTGTTGGATGCAATTGAACAACTTTTGGTAGAAAATGAGGTTATGACACCGGATATGAATGGCACTTCTTCTACATCTGATGTAGGAAACCGTGTCATAGACCTGATAAAATCTTTCGTTGATTCCCAAAAGGTGAAAAGTTGATAGACTGATAGATTCATCTACGGTATTATGTATTTCATAAAAGGCCTCACTTGGCCTTTTATGAAATACCCATTATATTTTTGCTTTTAAAATGTAAAGCGTTTTCAAATTTGATGCTAATATCACTTGTTTTTTAATAGTCTATAATCTACTCTATTAGAATTCGGAATAAGCAATGAGTATAAAGTCTGAAAATTCATACTAATTTTTCGTGAGGGGGAATTCTGAGTGAAAGTTTTAATTTGGATCCTTGCAATAATTCCTATCATTGGTGCGTTCACGGTCGTAAACCGGATCGAGCCTTATATATTTGGGTTACCCTTCATTGTTTTTTGGGCGACTGCCTGGCTCGTTTTAACTTCAGTATTTTTATTTATTACTAATATTTTATTAGATAGACAGGAGGAAACTAAATGATTAGCTCTATCATCATTCTCATAGGTACTTTTCTTCTGGCTTTCTATTTAGGGATTCGTGCCCGCAAAGGACAACAGCTCGAAGAATGGGCTGTAGGTGGCCGTAATTTTGGTCCTATCGTCATGTTTGTGTTAATGGCCGGTGAAATTTTTACAACGTATGTATTTCTTGGAGGAACAGGCGGAACTTACCGAATGGGAGGCCCCATCATCTATATCTTTAACGCCTTCTGTTATATTGTGCCGTTCTGGATTTTGCCTCCAATTTGGCGATATGCCAAAAAGCATCGAGTGATTACTCAATCAGACTTTTTTGCAAAGAAGTATGACAGTAAACCACTTGGGTTATTAGTCGCCATCGTCGGGGTCGTTTCGATGATTCCTTATATCGTTTTACAGTTAAAAGGACTTAAAATCATTGTGTCAGAGGCTTCCTATGGTGCGATTTCACCAAATTTAGCTGTGTGTATTGGGGTAGTTGCCGTCACGATCTTTGTGTCATTGTCCGGTATTCACGGTTCAGCCGCAACAGCCATTTTAAAAGATATTCTCCTTCTCTGTGTTATTCTATTTTTAGGTTTCTATCTGCCGTTTCATTATTATGGCGGAATTAAGCCGATGTTTGAGACATTGGATGCGGCAAAGCCGGAGTTCTTATTAATGCCTGACGAAGGCTACAGCATATCCTGGTATATTTCAACCTGTTTAACGATCGGATTAGGACAATATATGTGGCCTCAATGTTTCGGTGCCAGCTTATCATCGAAAAATGAAAGAACGTTGCGACAGAATGCAGCTATTTTGCCGCTTTACCAAATTATTTTGGTATTCATTTTATTCATTGGCTTCACGGCCCTTTTACAAATTCCAAATTTACAAGGTGCAGATACAGATTTATCTCTCTTTAAAATCGCTAAAGCAACATTCGACCCTTGGGTGGTCGGAGTCATAGGAGCCGCTGGTATCTTAACAGCTTTGGTCCCGTGTTCGATGTTATTACTAACGGCAGCGACGATTTTAACGAAAAATATTTATAAGTCGATTAAACCGAATACCACCGATGAGCAAATTGGACGCTACACGCGTATGTGTGTCCCTATCGTGGCTCTAATCGCCTTATTTTTCACTTTTTTCGGCGGAAACAGTATTATTGCATTGCTGATCATGGCTTACAGCTTTGTGCTGCAATTATTCCCACCACTGCTTTGCAGCTTATGGAGGAAAAACCCTGTTACTAAAACAGGCGCTGCTGCAGGGATTATATCCGGTGTCATCATGGTTGCTTATGTAACCCTAACCAGTTCGACTATGGCGACATTCTTTCCGACAGCCCCATCGTTTATAAAAGATCTCGATGTCGGTATAGCGGCCCTTGTCATTAACATTGTTTTCATGTTCGCGGTCAGTGCTATTACTAGAACATCAGTAAAAGTAGAAAGAGAGATGGATACAAAAGCGGTATAATCGCACTCGATTAGCCGGTCTTTTTCCGGCGGGTTGATTTTATAGTTGCAAACAAAATGTAAAAGGTTGAACAAGAAGTATTAAAAGTTTAGTTTTAAAAACCTAATCATTTATCCTCAACTAACCTACAAAGGATGTTTCTTTGTAGGTTTTTTCAATACCAAAGTAAAATCTATATTGATTATTATTGCTGAGAGGAAACGCAATTTTCCGTGTCTTTTTCTTTATAAATCGGTTGCTTGAGTTCGCCGTTGCGTATTTATTTTAAAATTTCTTCATTATTATAGTTTTTTAAAGCCCATACAACATTATCGTTTGCATAGAGAATGACTTCATCTAAACCTACTTCTACAAAATCCCCGTTTACAAAAGCAGCCCAATGTATATTTTTCTTCGGAATGGAGTTAATACCGTTTATGGATATAATATCACCCTTAGATTCTTCTAAGTCAAATGTCCTTTTCGTCACTTCGTATAATGTTTCTCCTTCTTGAAATGAAACTTCTTTTGAAACAATAGTCTCTTTTTTGTCGTTCATAATTCTGAAAGTGCCCGTCGTTTCTATAGCAAGTGTTGGGGAATAGATAAAAAAGAGAAATAATGGTAAAAGTATCGCTATCCTTTTTATAAACATTTTTTAATCTCCTTTAAGCATATTTTATTCGTATTGTTAGCAATTTGGCCGAAATTATTGATTTAAATTGTTAAATTTAAGGGGGCATTTTGAAAGCGCATATTTGCCATAATTGTGGTTATTCCTTTTCATCCTTATATGGGTAAAATTAATTTGCCTGATGAGGCCCGAGTTTTATTTAAGCTGATAGATTTAAGAATTATCAGGTAGCTGAGAAGGTAATTAGGGTGGTTGGAGATTTTTCGGATTAATTGCGGTGGCCCTTACCATAAGTAAATGAGGTTTTTTAGGTAATTCTAATATGATGATTAATTTTTGAATGATAAGCCATTTGTCTGAAAAACCTAAAATAAACATAAATAATGCAGTTTTATTTGTGTCTTAAAAAAGAAGATGCCCAAAGTAACTTTGGTTAAGTAAGTTAGACACTGTTTTTTAAAGATATTTCTCTTATTTCTATTTCAATAGTAAGAGAAATATCTTTTGAAATTTCAAATCTAAGAATACAATTCAAACTATTTATTAACAATTTCAATGCCCTTTTTTAGGTACTTATTTAAAACGTCCTTTTCTAGTTTAGAGTCGGTTATAATTAAATTCACTTCATGAATATCCGTAACTTTAATTAAGGAGATGTTATCTATTTTACTGCTATCTGCCAAGATAATACTTTCTTGGGAGATTTGCATTAACTTTTTCATAACCTCCACTTCACCTAACACATAATCTGTAACCCCTCGAGTTAGGGATACCCCACTTACACTAATAAATGCTTTATCAACTATAAAATTAGAAAGTATACTTTCCGTAAACTCCCCATAAAATGCGTATTCCTTATTATCCAGAATTCCACCCGCTAAAATAACTGTATAACCTTCCATTCTTGCCAGCTCGTTGGCAATTATAAGGGAATTTGTTATAATAGTTAATTTAGTAAAGTTCTTTTTCAGTTCCTTTGCAATTTCAATATTTGTAGTACTGTTATTCAAGGCAATTGCTTGCTCTTCCTCTATATATCTCATAACAATAGAAGCAATTTCCCTCTTTTGTTCTATATATTCTTCTCCTCTTTTTAGGTAGCTTGATTGCTGGTTCTTTTTTTTCAATACTGCCCCGCCATATACCCGTGTTAATGCACCCTCCTTTTCCAAGGTTTCAAGGTCTCTTCTAATAGTTTCAATGGATACATTAAATAGTTTGATTAGTTTAGAAACCTTAACACTACCATCTTCATTAATCATCTGCAAAATACTGTCTTTTCTATCTTCTGCTAACACAAATTTCCCCCCTAATTTGATTCAGTGTTATTAACTTTAGAAAAGGGTTATTAATTACAGCAAAATACCAAATGAAGTTGATCACTTAATTTTGGCTATGCCGCCTTGTCCCCTGGCGTGAGGGAAAGATTAAATCTATCTTCCCCTGTTAGCCATGCGGTGGAATTGAAATTCATTCCTATTGTGTCGGGTTAATTAAGCATTTCCAAGTTCATTTACCTTTTTAATTCTTTTCACCAAAATCGAACTAACAAATACTCCAAGCAAACACAAGACAGCCATTGTTGTAAATACTAATTTATACCCTGTTAAGCCAGGATTCGAGTCTAAAATCGATCCATATATAGTAGCCATAAAAGCACCAGGCAAATAACCAATAAAGGAACCCAAAGCCATTGCTGAACCTGTAATTTCACGAGGTACTTTTACTTCTTCCATAGAAGCAAAATAAACAGCTCTCATACAAAAAATACTAGAAGCAATGGATATGGAAATGACAAAGGCTATATACACACTTATTTTTCCATGCGGCAAAAGTATATTAATGGAAAGGAAAATAAATGTGATTATCAACATTATTCTGATAAACTTTGCAGCGGATTTAGTTACTTTATCCGATATATATCCTCCTATTGGTCCACCTACCATTTTTAATACATAGCCGTTAATTATCCCATATGCAGAAGCAAGGGCTATTGGTATTGAATAAATATCCTCTAGAAAGGGAACAAAATATCTAATTCCAATGTAAACAGTGTATACAGAGAATATATTAAAAGCAACTATCCATATACCGATGTTTTTAAACGCTTTCATCATACCCTCAAAGGCAATTTTGTTTCTCTCGGAGCTCTTTGCGACTTTGCTAATTTCGTCATCTTCAATTGCAAAATAAGAGAATATTCCAAGAACAATAGCAAGTCCTGCGAAGAATATAATAGCGCCTTTAAAACCTAATGCTCCGCTTCCTAACATTGTAAAAATCCCTAGCCCGGCAAATGCAATAATTGTATCTATTAATCCCCTGCCCGATTCAAGAAACCCAAACATTCTTCCTTGATCCGTTTCAGATCCCATTAAACGAATTGTTTTTAACATTGTTGGCCAAAAAAGCATATCTGAGCATATCGCAAAGCAGCAATAAAGAATTAATAATGTTGGGAATGAGGGAAAAGTCGCCATACCTAAACCTGCTAAACCATTAACTATTAGTGCGAACGGTATCATTTTTTTCTTCGAGAATCTGTCGGTTATAAATATAGCCGTTAAAAAGCCTATAGTGGTTACTATACCTGCAATACTATATAACAATCCTATTTGGGTATGCGACAGACCCATAAACTTTTGCATTTGAATATAAAAAACAGAATCAATAAAATACAGTTTATAAATAGCACCTCCACCAAGCATTAACGCAACAAATGACAGCTGCTTCTGATTTAAAAGCTTCTTTTTCTCCATAATAATCCTCCCTTTTTCCAAATAAGTTTTATATTCTGATAATAGCACGACCTGTGTGCGATTGGAAGTATTATTATGTATTTATGTGTATTTTAACCATTAATCCTTGTATTTAAGTTGTTGTAATTGATTATAATCTGCAAATATATTGTGATTTCTCGTCCTAATAGGGTTTAATACATAATTTTTTTACTCGAACTCAACATTAATACACAAAAATGCAATTAAATCATTGTAACTCCAATATAACTGGGATATAATTATGAAAACATTACAAGCAAAATACTATAAATATTGAAAGGGTGAAGGGTTTTATGAAAATAGGATTAGAAACAGAAAGCTATCACTTGTTATTTGTTACGGGAAGAATGGATGTATTTAGTTTTATTAAAAAAGCAGCTGACTTAGGTTTGGATGGCGTTATGCTAAATATTATTCCTTGGCCGGAACGTGAAGAAATATGTGTGTTGGAATCATTTGATCCCGAATACTTAGCTAGAGTTAAGAAAGAAATTGATAAATATAACTTATATGCAGAAATTGATACAAATGGAACAGATCCTGAACATCTAAGCAAGGTTATTGAAACAGCACATAGAATAGGTGCTGATGTAATTCGCACATATGTATGTATGGGTGAGTATGATGCACAATTGTTAAAAAAAGCACCTAGCGAAATTAAAAAAGTTGTGCCGCTACTAGAGAAATATCGGATAAAGTTGGCAGTAGAAAACCATGAGGAGGAGACCTCAAGTGAAGTAATAAACATTATAAATCAGATAAATTCCCCATGGGTTGGAGCCCATTGTGATGTTGGAAATGGCATGATGGCCTGGGAAGATCCAGTTGAAGCAGTTAAAATGTTAGCACCCTATGCATATACAACCCATTTTAAGGATCATATCATTATAAAGGATGAGGACGAATATAAAGTATGCGGGGTGCCGATCGGGGAAGGAAATATTGACCTGGAGGAATGTTTTAAAATATTAATGAAGGGCTCAACTTTAACTAGAATAAATATTGAAATGTGCTTTCCGTATGCCGTTTCCTTTAAAAGGGCTGCAGGAACTGGAGGCGTATATGAAGTTGGAGAAGGTGCATTTAAGGTTGATGAAGCACCATATGACCCAAATTTAATTAAACCGAAAGATTATTATTATCCTCCCGATTCCCTCTTGGAAAAGATGATAGAAGACCAGAAACTTGGTGTTGAAAAAAGTGTAAAGTTTGTACTAAATTTAAGGGATAAGTATTGTAGATAGTAGGTGTGCTCTCAGATAAATGGATATTCCACCAAAACTGCATCCAGTAAAAGTGGATATTCCCCCTTTGTATATGAACAGAATGATATTAAAGGAATTAAGAGAATAGGAAAAAATAGTTTTAGAGGGTATGCATAAAGTAGATGAAATAATTGGAAAAGGCATCCAGGAAGCTAAAATCAACTAAAAACTATGAAGGAGGATAAAAAATGTTAAAAATAGTTAATACAGAAAACGCTCCAGCAGCAATCGGGCCATACTCTCAGGCAATCTTGTTTGATAATCTATTATTTACATCAGGCCAAATTCCATTAGACCCTGAGACTGGAGAAATCGCGGGTGATACGATTGAAATGCAGGCTGAGCAAGTAATGAAAAATATTGCAGCAATTTTAGAAGACCAAGGCACACAGTTCACTAAAGTAATCAAAACAACATGCTTTTTGGCGGATATGAGTGACTTTAATAAATTTAATGAAGTGTATTCAAAATACTTTACAGGTAATCCTGCCCGTTCTTGCGTTGCAGTTAAAACTTTACCAAGGAATGTACTATGCGAAGTTGAAGTTATTGCATGTAAATAGCATTGAGTACAGTATCTACGTGTCAATCTCGTAATGATTCAAACAGATAAACCTTGGGTAGTCAGTAGTCCTGTTCATTGATATTTACCCAGGAATACGATCGCCCAGTGATAAGTGCAGTAGAAAGAAATATTAACATAAAAATTTAAATAAAAAGAGGATGCCTGAAATTAAAGGGCATTCTCTTTTCAATGTTTAAAAACCGCCGCTTAAATAGATGCGGTGAACCATATCATAAATAGGTAGGCAATCGAATAATTTAATAAAGTTAATTTACAAAAAAACTGCAACCCTCATTCAAAGCCAAAAGCCAGGTAGATCCCTATTATTTATATTTCTATAAATTACACGATTCTATCTCCTTCATTCCCTGGCGTTCTATTCCATAAAAACATTGTTTCAGGATTCATTAAAAAGCTGTAATATACAAAGGTTTGAATCATATTTGTATGTTACAGCAAGTTTTTAACACTCCATTTAGGTATAATGGATAAACAAGCCATGGTGTAAGACTAGCAATAAATAAATGGCAAGTTCGCCAAAGAAAGGTATCCTATTATGTCAAAACGTAAAAAATCCATCTTGAAACCACTAATTTTGTCAATCCTCTCTTTCCTTATTGTTCTAGTTGTTGTTATTTATGTTTTTGATAAGGACAGGGACGGGAAACAGTCCACAACGGAGAACCCTCAACAATCCGTTGAACCTTCACCCAATACACCAGCAGAAATAGGTGAAAGCAAAAATCAGAAACTGCATGACTATATTAATGAACTTTTTTCCTTGGCAAAGGAAGGAAAAGTGGGCGGTATCCCTTTCGATTCGGGTAAGGCTAAGAAGCAGGAAGTGCATAATAAATGGGGAGAACCGAACCAAACAACAGAAACTGCAAGTGGTAGATACGAAGAATATGAGAAACGACATGCCGTCATTGGATATCTGGGTGAAGTTGTCTCGGATATCAGATCATATGATCCTAAATTACAAAAAATCCGGCAAAATGACATCAAGAAGGCAGGCGGCGAACCTGACCAGATTCGCTACTATAAAGATGAAACACAAGACCAAATTATTCTTGTTTATCAGGTTAACCCTTTAACAGAGTTAAAGTGGATCTTACCAAAACCAACTGAGCAGGAGCCGAATCCAAAAGTGGATCATATTTCAGTCTATACACAACTAAAAAATCAAGCCGAGCAATCTACTCCACCTGACCAGCAAAAGACTATAGCTGACATGAGTTTAGATGAGAAAATTGGGCAAATGATCTTCGCAGGTATAACTGGCGCCACCATGGATACAAATACAAAAAGTTTAATAACGAAATACAAGGTTGGCGGGATTATTTTTTACAAGGATAATTTAATAGACCCGACACAAGCCGTGCAGCTTTTGAATCAAATGAAGTCTGAAAATGACCAGAAGGTGCCGCTTCTATTAGGAGTGGATCAAGAAGGTGGGCGTGTTACCAGGCTCCCTGGTGGATTAATTAATTTTCCAACCAATAAAGAAATTGGGGCAATTAATAATTCTCAGTTTTCCTATCAGGTGGGGACGATGTTAGGGAAGGAGTTAAAAGAATTTGGTTTCAATCTTGATTTTGCTCCTGTGCTGGACATCAACAGCAATCCTAAAAACCCGGTTATTGGGGATCGATCATACGGGAATAATTCTGAAATTGTTAGTAAGCTTGGTATTCAAACCTTTAAAGGTATACAGTCGCAAAACATTATCCCAACCATTAAGCATTTTCCAGGTCATGGAGATACGTCTGTTGACTCCCATCTGGAGCTGCCAATTGTGAATAAAAGCCTTCAGCAACTAAAAGAGCTCGAATTAATCCCGTTTGAGCAGGCAATCAATAGCGGTGCTGATGTAGTTATGGTTGCCCATATCTTACTGCCCAAACTGGATGCTGTTTTTCCATCTTCTATGTCCAAAAATATAATAACAGGGATCTTGAGGCAACAGTTGGACTATAGCGGTGTTGTCATAACGGATGACATGACAATGAAGGCGATTATCGACCATTATACGATTGGCAGGGCTGCAGTTGAATCGGTCAAGGCTGGCAGCGATATTATTCTAGTTGGACATGGTTATAACGATATAGTGGAAGCCATTTCTTCTTTAAAAATTGCTGTCCAAAAAGGGGAAATTACTGAACAAAGAATAAATGAAAGTGTAAGTAGAATTTTGAAGTTAAAAAAGAAATATGAAATAAATAATACGAAAGTGAAAAATGTGAATATAGAGGAAGTAAACCAATCAATAAAAAAACTCCTGGATGAGTATTCAAGATAATTCTTAATATTTTTCAACCAGGAAAAAAACACCGTTTGGACTATAGGTCCAAACGGTGTAACTACATTAAAAGTGTTTAATTTAAGGAGCAATTATTTATGCGCCTTTTTTTAGTTTTGAGTGTATAGATTTTGCCGGATTAAACAGATACTCTTTAATCGAATTGGTTTGATGCTTCGCTTTTGCCACAAAAAAAGGATTCAAAATAACAATCGTTAATAAGTTTGCTGTTAATCCCCAAAATCCTTCGTAAATTCCATGTGCGCTGTTTGTTGCGTACACGGTAAAGGTTGTTGCCAATCCGACGAGCAATCCAATCGTTGTAGCTTGTTTCGTTTGATTTTTCCAGAATAAACTAACAACAATGGCTGGGAAAATTTGAACCATACCTGACACACCTAAAAGCTGCAAGGATACGAGTGCGGTAGGGAATAGTAAGCCAAATAATAAGGCAAGACCAATGACAACGAAGACCATTGACCGTGTGATGAGTGTTAATTTGGCGCCTTTTACGTTCGGGTTGATTAAATCACGATAGATATTGTTGGCAAATAAGTTGGACGCACCGATGGCCATAATTGAGCATGGAATTAACGATGCTAAGGCAATCGTCGAATAAGCTAACCCTTGTCCGATACCACCGTATGAAACTTGAATCAGATTTAAAAAGGCAAACCGTGGATTGCTTCCTTCTGGTAACACATGGAAAGCGACGAAGCCAAGGAAAATAACTAGGATTAATACCACGTTATACAATGGCAGGAACATGGCATTTTTTCGAACCGCATCGGCACTTTTTGCTGTGAATACACCTGTTGCCCCGTGGGCCCACATAAATAATGCCAAGGCTGAAACAAGTGATGCGGTCATGAACCATGGAATGCCTTTCGGGCCGGATGTTGGAATCGTCAATAGTTGTGGTGATTCCTTGACGAAGGTATCAATCATCGGACTCCAGCCGCCAAAATGGATAATTGGCAGAGAAACGACCAGGAATAACATAATTGCCCAGACGAGAACATCTTTAATTATAGCTGTATAGGTAGGGCCTTTAATTCCACTAAAGAACGTAAACAGAGCGACAAGCAGGAAGGACGTAATCACGACTACCTTGACATTGATATAGCCTGTTCCAGCTACTTGAAGCGTATCTTGAATGCCAGCTAACTGCAAATCAATATATGGGATCAACATTAGTACACCGACAATAGCAATTATTGAAGATAGAAGTTTACTGCCAAAACGTTCTCTCGCATAATCTGCTAGTGTGGTCAGCTTGAATTTATTCGCTACCTTCCATAGTTTAGGAAGATAAAAATAGGAAACAAAATAAGCGATGATACAATAAGGAATTGCAAAGAAGGCAAGACTTCCACCTGCATAAGCTGTACTTGTTAGTCCTAAAAAGGTATAGGCCGTATATAAATCTGCTCCTACTAAAAACCAAACTAGCAGTCCCCCAAAGCGTCTGCCGCCAACCGACCATTCCTCTACTGAACTTCGCGACGATTTATTTCGTCCTGCTATAAATCCAATTAAAACAACGGTTAAGACAATGAATGCTGTGATTAACAAAGCTGTTAAATTTCCCTGTTGCATTAGTCAAGACTCCCTTCCGATTTATCTAGTTGATAAATCCCTAGTGTGCATAACGGTGTTAGGATGATCCATAAAAACAGCCAAAATTGAAGAAAAGGTAGTCCTAAAATAATAGGGTCGATTCGATTGACGAAAGGTAGTACCACTAATTGCGAAAGTAATGGGAGTATGATTAGTAATGATTTCATGAATTTTTTGCCCATGTAAGAACCTCCTGTTTGATCATAATTGAGCAATATTAAAATAGTAATATTGTCATGCCGATAGTATTGTTGAATAATTTTTTATGTTCGTAATAGTAACAAATTTGGTAGGAGATTACAAGGGAATTGTTTAATAATTTTTAAAATTCAAATTAACAAACTATTATCCTTCCTACTAGATTTTTTTGAAATAACCATTAAAAGAAAAGGCTTAATGGAAATGTTGTCAGGTTAACGACATTTCCATTAAGCTTTTCCGATTTAGGTTTTTGTGCGATGAACGGCCCAGATGATTAGTGCGATGACAATCATTAAGCCCCCAGTTAAACAAACGCCTTGCCATTTCCACCAGCTCCATGCATAGCCGCTAAGGGTTGAACCAAGTGAACCGCCTAGAAAATAACTGACCATGTACACGGTATTTAAACGACTCCGTGCCTCTGGGATTAAACTGTAGATTCTGGTTTGATTGGAGACTTGGGCACCCTGGACACCTAAATCTAACAGAACCACTCCGACAAATATTGCCCATAAGGAGGTTCCCAAAAAACCGAAGAATAGATAGGATAATAGGCTAATCCCAGTTAACAGGCCCACCATTGTTTTGGCATTGAATCGGTCTGCCAAACGGCCGACGACGGGTGCACCTGCTACGCCGACGATTCCCACTAAGCCAAATAATCCGGCTACCTCACTTCCATAATGATAGGGTTCTCCTTCGAGAAAAAACGAGAGGGACGTCCAAAATACGCTAAAACTGCCGAACAGCATTGCACCGATTAATGAGGCTTCTCTTAAAATCGGCTGGTTCACAATTAAATGCCCAATGGATTTATAAAGCCCGGGATAGGATAAACGTGATTCTGGATAGCTTTTTGGAAGAAATGTCCGCAATATGATTGCTAAAGCCAACATCATTGCCGCAGCGATCCAGTACATGGTGCGCCAGCCAAGGCTTCCACCGATCAGTCCTGAGACGGTTCTCGCTAATAGAATCCCGATGAATAACCCACCCATGATATTGCCTATCACTTTTCCTCTTTCCATGGGGGCGGCCAATTGTGCTGCGAGGGGAAGGATGATTTGTGGTGCTACCGTGGTCACTCCCACTGCCAAACTCGCAAGGTTTATCCAGAGAAGATTTTGTGCAGTGGCAATCCCTATAAGGGAAATCGTTACGGCAATCAATAAACTGGCAATCAACTGCCGGCGTTCCTTCATATCTCCCATTGGGACAAATAAAAACATCCCGACAGCATAGCCAATTTGTGTAAACATGGCGATGTTTGAGACTTGGTGGGCAGTCGCATGAAAGGTTCGCCCCATATCGGCAAGGAGCGGTTGATTATAATAAAGATTTGCCACCGCCATCCCGCAGGCGAGCGACATTAATAAAATTAACTTTTTAGACATGGCGGCATGATCCGTCCTCGCGCTGTCATCAGTCGTTGTGATCAATCTATAATTCCCCCTTTTAATAACACCCGGAGTTTAATTGATTCTACAAAAGGAAAGAAAAACCTTCCCAAATATAGGGATTGGTCCTTCAAAATATTTACTTTCAACCATTACCATACTACATTTAATTGCAAAACGAATTCTTCTTCATGACAGGAGTAGTAGAAATGTTTATAGTTGATTTTATAGTTGATGTAATTGGTGATTTGATTGGCGGTCTAATAGAGGCACTAATCCCTACTCAAAAGTCAAAATTAGAAAAACATATCGATGAATTAAAGGAAGAAGAATGGTTTGCCGATTTGGATAAAGATGTTCGATATAATTACATCATTTGGCACAACAATAAAGTAAAACGTTTTTTGAAAAAGCCTGAAAATGTTAAGATTCTTAAAAGTAGTGAATGGGAGAGGGAAAAATTTATTGCGCTTGTTATTAAGGAGCATAAACGATTTGTGGGGATACGCTGAATTTAATTCTAGGCTGTCATACTTAGCTGCTAGAGATAATTAAATATCATTGAATTAATAAATATGGTCGTCTTTATTGGTTACAATGCCAATAAGATATGAAGAACATAGGTATATTTGAGAAATTTAAATCTATGGGATAGGAAGGAGTACAGAATGGAAGAAAAGAAAGTTACCTGGTTAGAGCTTTTTTATGATTTGTTATTTGTGGCTGCTGTTGCGGCTGCAACCCATGTTTTACTTCATGTTGAAGATGGATATATCCATACAGAGTTTTTATTTAAGTTTGTGTTAATTTTTATTCCTATCTGGTGGGCGTGGGTAGGGCAAACATTGTTTGTAAACCGGTTTGGACAAGATTTATTTCATCAGCGATTATTTTTGATCGTACAGATGTTCTTTGTCCTAATTATGACATCAAGCTTATCAGTCGATTTTGATCAATATTATCTTTCTTTTTTAATTGGATATATTGGCTTAAGAGCAGTGACAGCGACCCAATATCTTATTGTCGAGCGTATAGAAGAGGGATTCCGAAAAATAGCAGCCCGATATTTGGGAAGGTATTTTTGGATTGGAATCATTATATCGCTTATTTCCCTCTTTTTTGATTCTTGGCTTCGTTATGCTGTGTTATATGCGGGTATCATTATCGATATTATGGTTCCAATATCTGGACGGAAGTATTTAGTAAAGGTACCCACAAATACGGCGCACTTATTAGAGCGATTTGGTCTTTTTACCATTATTCTCTTTGGTGAAGCACTTGTCAGCACCCTTGCGGTAATTCAACCTAAACAAGGAAATTGGAATTCAATAGGCTTTTCGGCTATATCATTTTTCCTATTAATTGCGATGTGGTGGCAGTATTTCGATAATGTGGAGAAGAAAGTTGACAAATCGATACAAACGATCGGCCAAACCATTATTTACGGTCACCTGTTTATTTTAATGTCTTTGAGCATGATAGCAGCGTCGATCAGACTATTGTTTTTACAAGAAGTCCATTATTCATTTATTCTGTATTTCGTTTTTTGCTCTGTTTTGCTCTATTTCTTGTCAACTACTTTTGTTTTCCACCAATATAGACATAAACACCACAGATTGAAAATTTATCATTTAGGGTTATTTTTGGGGATTTTAGTAGTCTTTTTTATTATTAATTTAATAGTAGTAGTGCCGTATATTGTGGTAATAGGGGAATTAACCCTGTTCTTTATTATCTATGCCAAATTAACAACCACTTAAATTAATTAATTCCATTGGTTGGGGAATTATGTTAAGCACCCGATCAGATAAATAAACGGAAAAATTCCGCTTAATTAGTAATTATGATTAAAAATAGCATAAAATAGACGGAGAAATTCCGTCTATTTACTCGAAAAACTTGAAAAAGGGGGATTTTGCACTGCATAGTCGGAAAAACTTCCCTTATTTACCCCGAAACGAGCTCCATTCTGCATTTAACCGGAAAATCTCCGCTTATGTTACTTACACAAAAACCTCCCTGATCAATAACACAATTAGGAAGGTTTTTTACTATGGATTAATAATGTTGCGTGTTTCGCTTATTGCCTCTTTGTAATTCAACTTCATTTTTTAAGCCTGTTAGCAATGAGTAGCACATCGCGAGCATGATAATGGCAAATGGGAGTGCGGCGGCGATGGAAGCGGTCTGCAATACCTCCAAACCACCGGCGATCAGCAAAACAGCCGATAAGGCAGATTGGATGACACCCCATGTCATTTTTATTTTGTTAGAAGGATTAAGCGTTCCTCCTTCACTAAGCATCCCCAATACAAAGGTCGCGGTATCGGCAACAGTAATATAATAAATAGCAATCACGGCAAAACCTAAAATGCTTAACAGGGTGCTTAATGGAAGGTGGTCGAAGAATATAAATATAGACAAGTTTATATTGTCGGCGATATGTTTTGCCAAATCGCGGTTTCCGGGATTTTGAACAAGGTCAAGTGCTGAACCCCCAAACACAGACATCCAAAGACAGGTTCCAAGTGTGGGAACAATCAATACACCAACCACAAACTCCTTAATTGTTCTCCCTCTTGAAACCCGGGCAATGAACATGCCGACGAATGGCGCCCATGCAATCCACCAAGCCCAGTAAAACAAAGTCCAGGAAGCAATCCATTTCTCTCCCTTTCCAAAAGGGCTTATTCGTAAACTCATGTGTAAAAAGTCACTTAGATACAATCCTGTTGTATTGAAAAACACTTTAATAACGGTTAACGCCGGACCGACAATCATAATCAGTACAAGGATTGCCACTGAAAAGATGATTGCTGCGTTGGATAAGTACTTTATTCCTCTTTCCAAGCCTGTATTAAGGGAAATAATAAAAAGGACTGTTGCGACCACAATGACAATCAACTGGATAAATAACGTATTAGGAATGCCGAATATGTCATGCATACCTGCAGTAACCTGCATGGCCCCAAGCCCCAAAGAGGTGGCAATACCGAAGACTGTTGCGAAAATGGACAGAATATCAATCGTTTTGCCAATCGGTCCGTAAATCCTGTCGCCCAAAATGGGATGGAACGCGGAACTGATCGCTGCAGGAAGCCGTTTGTTATATTGAAAAAAAGCAAGGGCTAACCCTATTACAGTGTAGATTGCCCATGGGTGCAGGCCCCAATGGAAAAATGTATATTTCATTGCGGTGTTAGCTGCATCAATGGTATAAGCTTTTCCGTACGGTGGGGCTGTATAATGGGTTACTGGTTCGGCGACGCTCCAATACACAATCCCAACACCCATACCTGCACCAAACAGCATGGCCAGCCAAGAAGCAGTGGAGAAATCAGGTGTGTCAGTTTTCCTGCCGAGTCGGATATTTCCATATTTTGAGAACAATAAGTATATCGAAAAAAAGACGAAGAATAGAGTAGTACCGAGGTAAACCCAACCGAGATAATCAATGGAACCATTATAAACGGCATTGGTGACTTTGGTAAGATTCTCTGTAAAAAAAACACCCCAGACAATAAATATGAGGGTCAGTAATAGAGAGATAATGAATACACTATTTTCTTTAATTTTATCCATGGAAACCTCCTGGGTACTGGAAAAATACTAATGTTAGTTATTAAATGGATTGTATTGAAATTCCCACTTACTCGCATCCATCAACTCTTCATGCGGCACCTCTAGACCGCCTCCAAGAAAAATAGTTTGTCCTTTAATGGCAACCACCATAGCTTCGATTAACACATCACTATCCTTCTTTTTATAAATGTCTCCAAGCTGCGTAGATAACTCTCCGTATGGATGGACAATTTGCCCAGCATCATCATCGTTTTCTTCAATATTTACCATGTCTTTATAATCGATAGGATGACTGTCAGGAGCACGGCCAGGTACCATCAATAAATATTCGGTATGCTTGATACCATCTAAATCGCTTGTAATGACCCCTTTTTTATCAACTGTTTCAACCACTTCAATTTCATTTAAGGAATAGTGGTCCAGGGTATCGGGTGCCGGATTGTTAATGAAAATCAAATCTCCCGCTACTGGTTTTTGATTATTCCTAAGCGTATATACCTTATGATTATAAATAAAGCTGTCATTTTCCCTTGGAATGTATTTTTCCACACTCGCTGCATTGGTAATATTCTGTGTTGAATCCCTTAGCTTGATCAGATGAACGGAGAGTTTATACATTGGTTTAACTCCATACACCTTGTGTAACTCATTGTTATAGTAAACAAATTGTCCTTTTCTGACTTGATACAGCTTCATTACTAATTCTCCCTTCAATCATAGGTGGAGTAGTATTCATATCAACTTGAAAATTGGATGCACCGCTGTCATCTTTAGGATGTCTTTTTTCTGGAAAAACATGAAGTTAAAGTTTTTAGTTAGATATAAATCACGATATGTCTCTTTAGGAGTGAACTCGCCAATGCCCTTTAATTCATAATCAAAAAATTTCAGAATTAATTTATTTTCAGTTTCAATAGCGTAATATGGATCAATGTCGGCTTTTCCGCCTTGGAGCATATTTGCAAGTATAGGAGAAAACAGCGGTAATTCGGTCAAGCTTAAATGTTTTGCCCCTTTGAAATGAGTAGTGAACCGACGTAAAATTTTTACATTTTTCCACACCGATTTTAACAAAATTTCAATTTTTAAAAATAATTCTGCAAAAATAATATGAAATATATATTATTGGGTTTTTTTTAGATATTTGGAAAATATTAAATTTAAATTTTGTTCAATTGTTATTTAACATTTGTTCATGATATATGTTATATTAGTAAAGTAATTTTAGGTTAGTGAAAGCGCTCACGAAGAATTAGTCGTGTTAGAAACTAGAGAAGATAATGCCGTGAATAGGTTAAGGAGGGGAATGTTGTGAAAAATACTTTTCACAGCAATTAATATGAGTAATGTTGGTTTATTTCTTTCAGGTGCGGTTTTATTTCTAAACAGTTTTATGCTATTAGGAAAAGCAGACGCCAAGAGTGTTGGTATCTTTAATATTTTCGTAGGAAGCCTTCAAATAATTATCCCATTTTATTTAATCATCGTTTCGGGCCAAGACCATTGGGAGCTTTATAATTATGCATCTATTTTCTTATTTGGGTTAACTTATTTATATGTTGGATTCACCTCATGGAAGGGGCTTGAAGGAAGCGGACTTGGTTGGTTTAGTTTATGGGTTGCTATTATTGGGGTGGTATATACCTTAACATCGATTATTCACTTTCAAAATGTTGTCAATGCACTAACATGGGCCATGTGGGCATTCTTATGGTTCCTATTCTTTTTATCAAGTGCGCTTAATAAGAAAATTGACCATTATATTGGATTGGTTGCATTTGTTCAGTCATGGGTAACGCTGACCATACCGGCGCTCCTTTATTTTTTAGGAGTTTGGAATACACCAATTGTTGAACAAGTCTGGACCTATGTATTAATTCTAGCTATCGTCTATTTTATTATAAGTTTTTTCAGATTGAAGCTTTCCAATAAAAAAGAGAAAAACAGTCAAGCAATTCAAGTAATCAATGCTTTGGAGGTAAAATAATATGTCCATTATAATTGGAATTGTTGGAATCCTTGTCCTAATAGGTATTTCATGGTTAATGTCAAACGATAAGAAAAACGTCAACTATCGTGCCGTTGGTATTATGGCAGCCGTTCAGTTGTTAATAGCTTGGTTTATGCTCAATACTACAATCGGTCAGAAGGTTCTGCACAAGGTGGTAGATGGCTTTAACAAAGTTCTTTCTTTCGGGAATGACGGAATCTCATTCGTATTCGGTGATCTTGCAGGAAAGAATTTATTCTTTGTCAATGTTCTAATGATGATTGTATTCGTAACCGCTTTACTAGGTATTTTAACTTATTCAAGAATATTGCCATTGGCTATTAAATACATTGGTGGTGCAGTAAGTAAAATAACAGGTCTTCCAAAGGTTGAATCATTTGTTGCGGTAAATTCTATGGTATTTGGTGATACGTCCGCAATCCTTTCTGTTAAGTCATTCATACCTAGTCTTTCTGGAAACCGCTTGTTTGTTGTTGTTACTTCTTCGCTTGTTGCGGTAAGTTGTTCAATCCTAGGTGCTTACATGCAAATGATTCCTGCAGAGTATGTATTGGTTGCGTTACCAATTAACGTATTCTCTGGACTTATCCTATCAACAATTGTCTGTCCTGTAAGGAAAGAGGAAGATGAAGAAATCGATATTAAGGGAATGATTCCTGAGAAATCTCTTTTTGAAGCAATCGGCAACTGGACATTGCTTGGCGGAAAGACCGCCTTAATCGTAGGCGCAATGCTGATTACTTATGTAGGATTGATCGCGGCTGTTAACTGGATTTTTACTTCAATCTTCGGTATCTCTTTCACTGGCGTACTTGGTTATGTATTCGCGCCAATCGCTTGGATTATGGGTATTCCTTCAAATGAGATTGTTAGAGCTGGCTCAGTCATGGGTACGAAGGTAGCGGCTAACGAGTTCGTCGCTATGTTAGACTTTATGAAAATGATCCCTAATATGTCTCATAAGACGGTAGGTATCGTATCAGCATTTTTGGTATCGTTTGCTAACTTCTCTTCAATTGGAATTATCTTAGGAACCGTACAGGCTATCAACAATGAAAAGGCAAGTGAGTTAGCTAAGGTTGGTTTAAAGGTTTTATTAGTAGCAACAATGGGATCGGTCTTAACTGGAACTATTGTAGGATTGTTCTTATAATCTAACGTATACTGTCAAACCCCGCATCATTTTGCGGGGTTTTTGTCATTATGTGCATGTTGATGCCATTTCTTCTTCAATCTTGCTGGAGATTGGTCATCATTGGCTTGATGATGACTATATCTTCTACCATATTGCAGAGTTATGGTCATCATGGGCTTGATGATGACTATATCTTCTACCATATTGCAGGGTTATGGTCATCATGGGCTGCATGATGACCATTTCTACTTCTATCTTCAGGAGTTTTGGTCATTATCAGGTAACCTAAGCAGCCTTTGCCTTTAAAAGCTTTTGATTTTGTTTTTTCACTTCGGAAAAGTAGGATAAAACCAATACTAGAATGGTTACTCCTAATGTTATCAACAATTGAGAGATCATTTTCCCATGGAAAACACTATTGAAAAAAACTCCACCCAGGCAACCGCCCAAAAGCGGTCCTACTACTGGTATCCAGGCATATGTCCAGTTTGAGTCACCTTTCCCTGAGATAGGTAAGAGGAAATGCATGATTCTTGGTCCTACAAAGGAGAATTTTTCAAAAAGTATTGACAGTAAATTACATCCAAATTATTATCATTATTAAGAATGATAATAATTAAGTTAACGGATATAAAAAAAGGGGAGATTTAAATGGTAAGTACGGCAACGATTATTTCGATGTTTGTCCCTATTGTGGTTTCAATTAGTTTATTTGTCGGATTAATGTTGGTTTATAGAAAGAAAACGGGGATTGCTGTAAAGCCGTTGATCATTGGTGCTATTGGGTTTGTTGTCGTAACACAGATTTTAGAAAAAGTATTGCATGTAGTTGTCATCACAAACTTTCCAAATTATGCGGACCATCCATGGTTATTTGGATTATACGGCGGCATGGCAGCAGGTTTATTTGAGGAGCTGGGACGGTTTCTATTATTTATTTGGCTCCTGAAAAAATTCCATGATTACAAAGGAGGAATCTCGTTTGGGATCGGCTGGGGCGGTACTGAAGCGGTATTGTTGGTGCTGTTGACGGTTGTGCAAAACATGATCTTCGCTTTTATGATTAATTCGGGAACATTTGAGTCATCCTTAGGGGGAAGTATTCCAGCTGATCAGTTGGCAGGGATGAAAGAAACGATAGTAAATCAAGGAGTTTCCTTTTATTTATTAGGCAGTTTGGAGCGATTTTTTGCTGTATTCCTGCAAATTGCTTTTAGTTTATTGGTATTAATAGCAGTCGTCAAAAAGAAATTTTCCTATGTGATCTATGCGATTCTCATTCATGCAGCAATTGACTTCCCACTTGTATTCTTCCAAACAGGACATTTTAAAAACCTATGGGTCATTGAGTTATATTTGGCAATTATCGGGCTATTATCATTTATCTTTATTAAAAAAGCAAGGAATATACTGCCTAATACGACAAGATAGTTTGATAGATTTTTCAAAAGGAAAGGGAATTGGACTCAGCCAATTCCCTTCGTTTAAAAAATTAATTACGGATAAGGTAATCGAATGCACCTAAAGCTGCAGTAGCACCTGATCCCATCGAAATGATGATTTGTTTATAGGCACTATCCGTACAATCGCCGGCTGCAAACACACCGGGAATGGTGGTTGCTCCATGCTTATCAACGATGATCTCACCAAAGCGAGTCCGTTCAACGGTTTCGCCTAGCCAATCTGTATTCGGTACAAGACCAATCTGTACAAACACACCTTGCAGTTCAACATGATGCTCTTCTCCTGTTTCACGGTCAATATAAGAAATTCCGTTTACCTTGTCAGTACCGGTAATTTCTTTTGTTTGAGCATTCTTAATAACCGTTACATTAGGCAGGCTGTAAAGACGGTCTTGCAGGACAGAATCAGCTTTCAGCTCTGGCGCAAACTCAAGAACAGTTACATGATTGACAATGCCTGCGAGGTCAATGGCTGCTTCAATACCAGAATTGCCGCCGCCAATAACAGCGACGTCTTTTCCTGCAAACAATGGACCATCACAATGTGGACAGTAGGCGACACCTTTGTTCTTGAACTCGGTTTCACCAGGAACACCAATATTACGCCAGCGGGCACCGGTTGATAGAATGACTGTTTTACTCCTTAAAATAGCTCCGTTTTCGAGTTCGACAGCAATGAAATCCTTCTTCTCTAAACGCTTTGCACGCTGTAAATTCATCACATCAACATTGTACTCTTTGACATGTTCTTCAAGACTTGCTGCTAGTTTAGGACCTTCTGTATATTTCGTACCGATAAAGTTCTCAATACCCATGGTGTCCATAACCTGGCCGCCAAATCGTTCCGCCACAATACCTGTGCGGATGCCTTTACGTGCTGCATAAATGGCCGCACTGGCACCAGCAGGGCCGCCCCCGATCACAAGTACATCAAATGGTTCCTTATCAGAAAGCTCTGATGCATCTGTTCCGCTGCCCATCTTGGCAAGGATTTCTTCAAGTGTCATACGGCCGCTGCCGAACGATTCCCCATTAAGGAAAACAGTTGGTACCGCCATGATGTTTTTGCTTTCCACTTCTTCTTTGTAGGCCGCGCCGTCAATCATGGAGTGAGAAATACCTGGATTTAAAATGCTCATAATGTTCAATGCTTGAACCACGTCAGGGCAATTGTGGCAAGTTAAACTGATATAAGATTCAAAGTGATAGTCACCTTTAATTGCTTGGATTTGATCAATGACTTTTTGATCAATCTTTGGAGCTCTACCGCTTACTTGCAATAGAGCCAACACTAACGAAGTAAATTCGTGTCCTAGAGGAATACCAGCAAAAGTTATGCCTGTATCTTCGCCGATACGATTTACACTAAAGCTAGGTGTTCTCTCTAGTTCTGTTTTTTCAACCTTAATGTGAGAGGACATCGCAGCCAATTCTTCTACTAAAAGCAACATGTCCCGAGATACTTCATCGGATCCAGCGCTAACTTTAATGAGGATGTCACCCTCCATCATATTAAGATATTGGGATAACTGTGCTTTAATATCTGCATCTAGTAACATGAACATCGTACTCCTTAAATTTTTCCTACAAGGTCAAGGCTTGGCTTCAGTGTTGCTGCACCTTCTTGCCATTTAGCCGGGCAAACTTCACCTGGATTGCTGCGAACATACTGTGCTGCCTTAATTTTATTAACAAGAGTGCTTGCATCACGGCCGATTCCGTCTGCATTAATTTCAACAGCTTGTACTACACCTTCAGGATCGATGATGAAAGTACCGCGTTGTGCTAGACCTTCTTCTTCGTCTAGGACATCAAAGTTGCGAGAAATCTTTTGTGATGGATCGCCAATCATAATATATTCGATTTTGCCAATCGTTTCTGAGTTATCGTGCCAAGCTTTATGTGTAAAATGCGTATCTGTTGAAACGGAATATACTTCTACACCTAGATCTTTCAACGTTGCATATTCATTTTGTAAGTCTTCTAGTTCGGTAGGGCAGACGAATGTAAAATCTGCTGGGTAAAAGCAAACGACACTCCATTTACCTTTAAAGTTTTCTTCGCTTACAGTGATGAAATCTCCGTTGTGGTACGCTTTTGCTGTGAATGGTTTTACTTCTTTTCCTATTAATGACATAATCATTTCCTCCTAAGTATGGATATCTATTTTATATAATTTATTAAATTAGATTAATTCTAATTCAATAGCTATTATTATATAAAACCTATTGTTTTGTCAATTGGAATGTTTCACTTTTTTTAGGTTGGTTATTTTTGAAGAATTTAACATTTTTAATACAATAATTGATTAGTAGAGTTGTTAGTTAGTCAGGGAATGCGGAAAAAAAGAAGTTAAATTCTGGCTACCCCCATAAGACATTTGGGTTCGTTCGAATCATATTGATATGAATTCACACAAAAGTACACGAGGGGAATAACATGAAAAAAATATCCAAGGGTGCCCTTGCCATGGTAATAGCAGGAGCTGTTACGTTTTCTGTTGCCAATGCTTTGTTGGCTGAGCAACCTCTTAAACGTTTGGCCAAGGAGATTGCTTTACCGATATCCGCTGACCGGGAAAAAGCGGATGTCATCAAACAAGCAGAAAAAAACATTCCGACACCAACAACGAATGTGAAAGACCATGATAATGCCGTTACCCAAGTATCTTTAAAAAATAGCAACCTGGCTGCAGCAGCCGTTCAATCAAATACGAAAAAACTAAGCTATAAAACTACAACCAGTGAGGCACCAGCACCAACACCTGTTGCAACAACTGTTCCTGAGAAAAGTGCGAAAGCACCGACAACAACGACTACACCCACAAAGCCGAGAACAAATACAACAAGTACAAACAAAAAGCCTGGAACAACAACAAAACCAGTGACAAGTACAAGGCCTGCAACAACAACAAAATCAGTAACAAGTACTAAGCCAGCTACAACAACGAAACCAGTGGTAAGCACAAAACCAACAACACCACCACCAACATCTGCGAATTCGAGTTCTAAGACAACAACTGGAACCACCAAAAAAACCACAGCCACAACAAAAACCAACCGTGGACAAGCAGTTTCTCAAGCCGCCAAAGAAAAGGCAGCGAGTCGTCAGGATAAAAAAGAAACCAAAGTAAACAATATGTAATTCTTTCAAAAGGGGTCACCAAAAGCTGGTGATCCTTTTTTATATAAAAAAAGGCCTTCCCCCAAATGGGAAAGACCGGTCTTTACATATTTTCCTTCACCTTCACAATAGAAGTGTCCTGCGTTACATTGCCTTTGCGCTTTAATTTCCCCCAGCCAACGGTTACACCCTTGATGGCCGAGAAGATCGATTTTACCACCACATAGGTCATCAGCTGTTTGTACAAGATTCGTTGTAGGAACAATGAACCGAGCGGCTTTGGACTTTCTTTTTCCAATCGAAATGCATAGAGAGACGTACAGAAATCCAGCAAGTAAAATAGGATAAATCCAATCGCCGCCTTTTCAGGATGAGGGTTAAAAAGGGCGATAATGAACAAAAGATCTGCAATAGGCGAAATGGTTTGATAAATATATTGGAACAGCCACATGTTTGGAAGGGCGACAAAACCTAATGAGTTATGTTTTTTATTGAATAAAGCCCCGCGATGTTTCCATAAGCATTGTAAGGTTCCATACACCCAACGGTAACGCTGTTTTGCCAGACTTTTAAGATCTTCCGGGACTTCTGTATAGGCATAGGCCTTTTCTTCGAATTCAATCGTTTTTCCCTGGCGTAACAGAGTAAGCGTGATATCCGTATCCTCTGCAAGGGTATCTTCTTGAAAGTATCCGGCTTCTTCTACCGCCGTCTTTCTCCAGGCCCCGATGGCACCAGGTACAACGGTAATGCAATTGAGTGCAGCGAAGGCTCTTCTCTCAAGGTTAAAGCCGGTCACATATTCGATATGCTGCCAGTTTGTCAGGAGGTTCCCCTTATTGCCGACTTTTACATTTCCTGAAACGGCTGCGACATTTTCATTTCTAAAATGGTTCACAAGCAATGAAATCGCATTTTCAGCGATGAGTGTATCCGCATCAAGTGCCACGACGATTTCCCCGTTCGCTTCTTTAAAGCCAAGATTCACAGCAGAAGATTTTCCTCCATTGGTCTTTTTAATTAATCTGACGAGTGGATGGTCTGCATAAGTGTCTTCCACGACAACCGCTGTATCATCCTTTGATCCATCGTCGATTATCAGGATTTCAAACGCTGGATAATCACTTGCTAAAATCGAGTCGACAGTTTTGCATATGACTTTTTCCTCGTTATAGGCAGCAATCACGACACTGACATAAGGGGTAAAGTTAGGGTCAATTTTGGTCTCTTTATAACTTTTTACCTGCTTTCTCGAAAGGAAAACAAAGACAACTAGTCGCAGGATTCCGATCACGATAGCAGAGTAGAAAAGTAAGCTTAATCCAAGGTGCCAGCCTTGGAGGACCTTGAAAACAGCCTTGTCATAGACTAAATAAGGGTTGTCCTGATTAGCTTCCGGCATAATTTGACTATCACTTTTTCCGATAAGATCTCCAACGGTGGTAAATGTGTAGCCGCGCTGTTTGAGCTCTTTAATTATCATCGGTAAGGCTTTTACCGTGTTAGAGCGGTCACCGCCGGCATCGTGCATCAAAATTACGTTACCTTCAGGCAGCTGATTCAATACCCGCTTGAGAATCTCATTGCTAGAAAGTCCTTGCCAATCATCCGAGTCAATCAATTCACCGACTGTCGTATAACCCATCTTCTGTGCTCGCCAAATCGGCTCCAGTTCACTCTTTGTGTTCGGTTCCCCATCAGCTGCATACGGCGGACGGAAGAGGGTCATTGAATGACCTGTAATTTCTTGATACAAACGCTGATTTGCATTGAGCTCCCTCTTGGTTTGATCTGGTGTGATCGATGCAATATTCGGATGGGTAAAGGTATGGTTGCCAATTTCATGGCCATCTTTAAACATCTTTTTCACCAGTTGTGGATGCTGCGTCGCGTTCTCACCGAGGATAAAAAAGGTTGCTTTTATATGGTTCTTTTTCAAGATGTCTAATATTTGTGGTGTATAAGTTGGATCCGGACCGTCATCAAAGGAAAGGACAATTTCCTTTGATGATGGTTTGCCATATCGCTCTACCACAATTGGTTTTGGCAATTTAACATACGTTTCATTTTGAATTATCCCTTGTCCATCCAGGTGAATCGTTCTGTTCCCATTTTCTGATTGAGAAGCAATTTTTAGAATCTCGCCAGCACCTGTAAAGTGAACAGGCTTAGAGCTGACCAAGGTTTTAAGGGCATTGGACGGATCGTTTATTTCCTTTGGTTTATTCAGGTAATTCCAGATGGAAGGATCTTCAGAACCGAGGCGCCAAACCGCTATTCCTTTCGAACCGTGATCAATCGCTGTCTGCATTTGATTATAAAAGGTAGCACCATCTAAAAACCAAACGGTATGGTTTTTACCATTTAATTTGTATCGTAAATAAGGGTTTCCTGTTTGTTTATTCCAATGGATTTGGAGGTTGTTGCCTATTCCTAAATTCATGATATCGTCGAACGTCATTGTTTTGGCGGGCCGATTGGAGTTTTCTTCCCAGTCGTAGCCGAAGCTTCCTAAACTCACAATCAATTTTTCGGAAGGAATATTGAGCTGGTTTAAGTTCTCCTCAACCCAGTCAGTTGGTGCCACAGGCCCAGGTTTACTCATGGCATGGTGTTGGTCATATATCATGACAATCATCCGATCCACATTTGTTGCTAGTGCAGCATAGTTAAAACTATTGTTGTTCGGCGGAACATCCAGTGTAACCATGAGACCATGTTGATGAAAGGCCTCATAAACTTTATCGATAAATCGTGTGAAATTCACTTTGTCATTTGGATTGATTTCCTCAAAGTCGATATTGATTCCGTCAAAGTCATTAGCTCTAACATAGTCCAACATCTTTTTTATAAAAAGATCTTCCGCACCGGGAGTGGTAAATAAGCGGTGAAGAACTTCGCTATCCCATTTATTATTATTAAAATTATTAACTAAAGGGAGAATCTTTATATTATGTGCTTTGGCCTGGTCAACAATCGACTTGTCCGTGTTGGTTTTAAGAGTAAGGCCATGTGTAAGCTGCATCCACCCCGGTACTAATGTAGTAATCGAATCGATATTCTTTTTAAAAGATGTGTGGCTGTTTTTGTCCCAATCGACGTAAAAACCATAAACTTCTTGTTTTTGGTGCAATTGCCCAATCTGTTTTTGATTAGCAAGGGAAGGTGTCGTTTTTTGAACCTGAGTGGCGAGCTGAGCCTCACTGAAACTTGTATTAATTGGCTCAATTCCGCTCTTTGCTGCGCTGTTATCCAGTTGCAGACCAGGAAATTCTGGGTTGGTATTCAGGCTTTCGATAAAAATCGTCGATACTAAAATAATTAAAACGGTAAAGCCTGCACCCATTCGTTTGATAATGGACCAGCGTCTTTTGGCGGGATCAAGGAAAACATGGTCTTGATTTCTCTCTCTCTTTTTCAACCCTAAATTGTAAAACCAATGGAAGAAAAAGTAGCAAACAAGACCAATCAATCCTCCTAGGACTGCAGGTGCAATGGATTGTGAAAGTTGTATTTTCGATTTTATGGTTGAAATTAACCAGGTATTTTCTAATCGACTTAAATCAAGGATGGGTAAATGATTCATTTTCGGAATGAAAATAGGAATCAACGTTCCCAGGAATAAGGCGATGATATTTAGACGTAACAAAAGTGAGAGAACCACCAATAGTGGGATTCGTAAACTATCTAAAGGTAAAAACCCTAAGAAAAAACCAAGTGTGCTTGCCACCGCTCCAGCATTTCCAGTGACAGGGGCAAATAAGGACCTAACAATCCACCTGAAAATTCGATTCACATAGATTCCTCCTATAGGTGTAGTGTTGTTTTATTTTAATAGATTGATATTTTAGATAATGTCCGCAGCTAGCGGAAGGAATTTTCGACAAAAAATGACCATCTCCAAAAACTTAGGTCGTCATATAAAGATTTTGGGGGTAGGGGGAAAAGTTCTTTCAGTTTTTAATTGGTAATTGAGGGTATTTTTTTATATTCTAGGCCGTATGTATGAAGTGATGCTAAACGAAATGGACGGCTACTAATAACGTATCGTAAGGAACTTATTACATATTTTTGAAGAATTATGACATATTTTATGAACCTTATAACAAAATTCCGGGCACTTATGACAAGTTTTACGAAACTTACGACATTATTTGGAAAATAATTGGAAATTGAAGAGTGGGTAGGTATGTTTTTTACTAAAAATGGAAATTTTAAATGTATTCATACGTAAGGAGTCAACAAAATGGTCGGGATTATTATAGCAGTCATCCTCTTTAACCTCATTGCATTAAAAGTAAAAAAAAGGTTAACCAGAAGTGAGATGCTGCAGATTTGGTTATTTACATCGTTATTCCAACTAGTGTTTGATTTATTTATCAGTTTGAAATATCACGGGTACTGGTACTTCAACAAAGGTATTGATTGGGGGTCTCTGCCTGTTTATTTATGTTTAGTCCCATCCGTTAATATTATTTTTATAAATATCTATCCTTTAAAAAGCACATTTTGGAAACAAATTTCATTCTTTTTAGCATGGAATGTTGGAATCGTTATCTATGAGATCATCACGTTATTACCAGAGCCTTGGGGATATTTCCATTACGGATGGTGGAAGTTATATCACTCGGCGATTATCAATCCCTTTCTCCTATTTACCTTATTGGGATTCTACAAATTGGTTCGTCGCTTAGAACATGAGGGTGTTGTTAAACAAATATAGTGGGAAATTGGTGAGTTTCTCCATTTCCTATAGGACGTTTGGTTTATTTTTATCCTTAAGATAATAACTAATTGACAACATTAACCAATGGGTGTAGAGTGAAGATTAAATTTATAGGAAGACCACTAGGGGAGCCATTTTTGGCTGAGACGAGATTAATCTTGGACCCTTTGAACCTGATCTAGTTCATACTAGCGTAGGAAAGTGGAGTCTGTGTATGGATAAATACAATTATTCTGCCGCTCCATTTTTGGGGCGGTTTTTTCGTGTTTGAATAGTTAGCCGCTCCTTGTAGTGTCTTCCCATAAAACCAATAAGGGGGAGAAATAAATGAGTTTTTCAGCAGAATTAAGAAGAGAAGCCGATCCTATTTTCGAGGCGATTTTTGAGCATCCTTTTGTCCAAGGAATAGCCAATGGGGAATTAAAAAAGGAACAATTGATTCATTATGTTAAACAGGACTTTGAATATTTGAATTCCTTTGTTCGAATCTATGGTATAGCAGTTTCCAAATGTGAGAATCGGGATGATATGGATATGTTTAATCAGCAAATTTCATTTATTTTAAATAGTGAAATCCATCCACATAATAACTTTTGTCAAGTAGCAGGTGTTCCCTACGAGTTATTACAAGGATATCCGTTAGCACCCTCTGCCCTTCATTACACACGTCATATGCTTACCGTTGCACACGAAGGAACACTAGGGGAGATTTTAGCTGTGTTACTGCCTTGTCCGTGGACGTACTGGGAAATTGGAAAAAGGTTATTATCTGAGGTGAATCCCGATCGCTCTCATCCTTTTTATGATTGGATCAGTTTTTATGGAAATCGGACTGATTCGATTACAACAAAGTTTTGTGCCCGTCTTGATGAGTGGGCAAAGACAGCAACGGAGAGAGAAAAGGAAAAGATGAAGGAGCATTTCTTACTCAGTTGTCAGCTTGAATATATGTTTTGGGATATGGCTTATAGACTCGAAGAATGGCCTGTGAAAATGGAGGTAGTGAAATAATGACTTGGAAGATGAAAGAAGTCGTACTTGCTGTAATTCTAGCGGTGGCCTGTGGAGTTATCTATTTAGGATGGTCGACGCTTTGGATTCCAATTTCCGCTCTTGTCGGGCCGGTGGGCGCAGGTTTTATGTTTGGCATTTGGGTGATTGCTAGTCCAATAGTCGCTTATATTATCAGAAAACCGGGAGCGGCGTTTATTGCGGAGGTTGCAGCGGCCGCAGTCGAGCTCTTAACAGGAAGTCATTTTGGTCTGTCTGCCCTTTTAGTCGGTGTCTTTCAGGGGATTGGGTCAGAAATTGCTTTCGCCCTTTTCGGATATAAACGCTACAACCTTTTTACTTTAATGCTATCTGGTGCTTTTGCAGCGATTGGCAGTATGATTTATAACTTAATCGCCAACGGTTTTGGATTTTACACGACGGAAGTGTTTTTCGTTACCCTTGGAATTCATGTCATCAGCGGAATGATTCTCGGTGGTATGTTAGCGAAGGTCATTGTGGACGCACTCGCAAAAACAGGTGTGTTAGAACAATATGAATTAATGAAGGAAAAAAGAAAAAGGGAAAATGTTAATGTTTCTGGGATGTAAAGATCTTTCGATTCGTTTTTATAATCGCTCTGAAAAAATTATCAGTAATATTACCTTGTCAATCAATCAAGGAGAGAAGGTATTAATACTTGGACCTAGTGGGAGTGGGAAATCTACATTGATTTCCACTCTTGCAGGAATCATCCCAGAGCATTTGGAGGCAGAGGTAAGTGGTGAGGTATTCAAAAGGAAATCTGCTGGAGTGATGTTTCAAGATCCTGATTCCCAATTTTGTATGCTTCATGTCGACGAAGAAATTGCCTTTAGTCTTGAAAATCGATCGATTCCACGAAATGAAATGGACCAAATGATCTCTGACTTGATGGATAAAGTAGGGCTAATAATAGATAAAAAAACACCGATTGAAACGCTGTCAGGCGGGATGAAACAACGATTGGCATTAGCATGTTTACTTGCATTAGAACCAGAAGTCCTCTACTTTGATGAACCAACCGCTCAGCTCGACCCTAAAGGGCGGCATGAGATCTTTGGTTTATTGAGACATTTAGCCGAAAAAACCAACCATACGATGGTATTTGTCGAACATGTCTTAGACGGCTGCATCGAATGGATGGATCGAGTCATTATCCTTGATGAGCGTGGACGTATTATTGGGGATGGGAAACCAATAGAGATACTGCTGAATTTCCATAAACAAATGAAAGAAGCGGGGATTTGGCGCCCGAAGTTGTTTCCTTACAAATGGGAGGAGGTTGTTCAAAATCCTTCGCACCCTCTATCTATTAAACTTATTAATAGGATAAAAACGAAACCGCGATTACAAGGCGATGTTTTACTCCGCACCGAACATGTTGAAATTGGCTATGGGAAGAAGACCGTCGTGAGAGATATTGATATAAAAATCCATCAAGGGGAATGGGTTTCTATCGTCGGAGAAAATGGGAGTGGGAAAAGTACCTTTTTAAAAAGTCTGATCCGTTTGGAGCCAATTCAAAAAGGTAAAATTCACTTTCAAGGTATTGAACTAAAAAAATGGTCAGAACGAGAGCTGTATGAAAAAGTGGGCTTTGTTTTTCAAAACCCAGAACATCAATTCATTGCCGATACAGTATTTGATGAAGTTGCTTTTGGGGGCCGGCAGCGGAATTGGCCTGAAGAGCTGGTCCATACAAAAACCATGCAATTGTTAGAGGAGTTTGGCTTGGAATCGTATCAAGATGCGCATCCATTTACCCTCAGTTTGGGACAGAAGCGGAGGTTAAGTGTGGCGACAATGTTATTGTTTGATCAAGCTTTACTATTGCTTGATGAACCAACATTTGGTCAGGATGAAAAAACAGCGAAGGAACTGATTCAACGTTTAAAGGAAAGGCAGGAGCAGGGGACAACGATTGTCATGATAACCCATGATATGGATGTTGTGGATCATTATTCTGATCAAGTCATTCACTTTAACAAGGGAAGAGTATCCTATCAAGGGACCCCCTATGGTTTATTTTCAGAGCCAAGTCTTTTACGTGAAAGTGCATTAATTCCGCCACTCCATTACCAGTGGATGCATGCGCAGAAGGAGGGTGTTTTGGTATGAAGGCGAACAATTCCTTCCTCGCTACTCTCAATCCTGCCGCTAAGCTGCTTGCTCATTTGATTGTTATGTTTCTTTTAATGGCTGTCTCTGATCCAAAGGTGACTTTATTGATATGGTTACTTGCTGTTTTTATCGGTATTTTTTTAGGCGGATGGAGTCTAACTTATCTTTTGAAAAGGCTTCTGCCTTATGTAGGATTTTTTATTCTTATATGTTGGATGATGGCAGCTTTCGGAGAAGGAGAAGAAACACTTTGGAAATGGGCTTGGTTCCATATTACGGTGGAGAGTTTAAATCATGGGTTAACCATCGCCTTACGGATGTTAGCGTTTGTCTCGTATGGATTGTTATTTACCTCTACCACAGACATCACTTTGTTTATTATGAGTTTAATTCATCAATGTAAACTGTCACCCAAATGGGCATATGGGCTTTTAGCGGGGTTCCGCTTTATTCCGCTGTTCCAATCGGAACTAACCCAAATGAAAACGGCTCATAAGGTCAGAGGTTACAAGCAAAAAAATAGTTGGAAAGCGTTTATGAGGTACGCTTTGCCACTGTTTACGCAAGGGATAAGAAAATCAGAACGAATAGCAATTGCCATGGAGGCGCGTGGTTTTACGGGTACAAGAGATAGAACCTATTACCAAACAACCAAACTAGCAGCGAAAGACTTCGGCTATTTACTTTCGTTACTTATCGTTGCTTGGGGGATAATGACTTTTATTGAATAAGTAAAAGGGGAGAAGTGGTCGTGCACTTCTCCTTTTTGGCTTTCCTAGAGGTCTGCTTGATCAACGTTTAGTTCAATGAGATTCCCATCTGGGTCTGCACAGAAGATCTGGGCAAAACCACTCATGCCCTTAGGTTTCTCTAATAATTCAACATCCTTACTTTTCAACCAATTCAACGTAGCATTATAATCCTTCACTCGTAGGGCAAAATGACCTTCACGGCTGCTCAAGCGTTTATCCTGACGAATCGTTTGGGAAGTTGGGAGAACGATGAGATGGAGCTGTTGTCCTTCGATTTCGTACCAGGCACCAGGAAAATCAAAATTTGGACGTTGGATTTCTTTTAAACATAGGATATTGCTATAAAAATGCTTGGATTTTTCTAAATTGGTCACCGTTAGGCTCACATGGTGGAGGCATTCATATTGAATCACGGCGGTCAGCTCCTTCATAAATTTATTTCCATCATACCACAGAGGAGTCGGACGGATTTATATAAAAAACCAGGCATATTGCCTGGCTTAGATTTCTAATTCACGATACTTGCAGCGACCTCTTTGTGCTGTTCATTCCCCGAGCTTTCGAACTCCTTGATCATCGCAATAAATGGTTCGATGAATTGAGGGTCAAATTGTTTGCCTGAACAGTGGCGTAACTCGGCGATTGCTTCTTGAAAGGTTTTTGTTTTTTGATAGGGACGTTCTGTCGTCATTGCATCAAAGGAATCGATCACGCAGAGAATTCGCGCCAGCTTCGGGATTGATTTTCCCGCTAGCCCATATGGATAGCCATTTCCATCATATCGTTCATGATGAAGTTCAACGAGTGGAATCAGATCTTCTAATTTCTTATTTGTTGAAATGATATCTTTTCCATAGGTTACGTGTTTTTTCATGAATTCCCATTCATGAGGGTCGAGACTCCCTTTTTTATTTAAAATATCACGCGGGATTTCAATTTTTCCAATGTCATGGACAAGCGCCCCGAGAATTAACGTTTTGCGTTCATGGACACTTAGATTAAGCATTCGTGAGAAATCAACCGCATATTGGTAGACACGCTTGCTATGGCGATAGGTGTAAACATCCTTGGAAAGGAAGATTTTTAATTGGAATTCTGCTTCCTCCAGCTCTTTTTCAAGAGAAAGAGATCGTTGTACGGTGTATTCCGAATGCCCATTGTAAATCTGGACAAGGTTTTTTCCTTGGTTTTTGGCTGCATACATCGCTTGGTCGGCTTTATTAAGAAGTTCAGAAATACTATAGGTTTCTTTTTCACATTCAGCAATCCCCGATGAAAAGGATAAGCAGCCGTAGGGGAGACCTTCCACCCCTTTATAGTGGGTGTCATTTACTTTCTTCCGCAATTCATTCATGAATGAATAAGCAGTCTTTCGATCGGTATTTGGCATGATAATCGAAAACTCTTCGCCTCCATAGCGGGCAACGATATAGCTTGCCGCGTCAGAACTGGCCTTCAAAAGAGTACCAAATTCTTGGAGCAGATGATCTCCTTGAATATGCCCGTACAGATCGTTGTACTTTTTAAAATCATCAATATCTAAGATGACGACACATAATGGATAATCACTTTCTTTTGCGGCAGTTACTTCTTTTTCTAAAATCTCTTTAAAGTACCCATGGTTGTTTAGGCCGGTCAGTGTATCTTTGTTGGCTTTATCAAGCGTTTCCTGAAACAATCGGAAATGTTCATTAAATGCGACGGACAGCAGGATAGAAATGCACACAAACATAACCAAACCCAAAATTGCACTTTCCTGAATAAGGACTCCTAAGACAAGTGAAAGCAACAATGTGCTGAGGTAGCTGACTAGAAAGGTTTTATCCTTTACGATTCCACTCATTAAATTGATTGAACTTTCCGTTTGTTGGAGGAGGAAATATAAACTGATCAAAATTGTGTTTAGAATAAAATAAGAACTCAGTGAGAGAATATATGGCAATAAGTTACCTGTATTTATGTCACCTGTATTTCCATTGGTAAAAACAAAAAGATAATAGGAAAAAATTATCATTATACTATAAATTGAAAAATTGAATAGATGCTTCCACCAGACAATCTTTCGTTTATAAATAGCATAGATGACTGAATTAATTAAAAGAACAACTAAGGTGAAATTTAAACCGTATAAGTAAATACTTGCTAGATAAATTGCAGAGTCCATCGAGATAGAATTTCCATCGGGTGGAATGGGGATGGTGTAATGATTTAAGAGTAATATCGCTCCCACTAAAGTGAGAGATATAAGTAATTTTGATGTATCAAGGAAATCAAAGGGTTTTAGGAGCAAAAATCCCATACTTCCAAGTAACGAAACGATTAATAAATAGAGATTCGCAGGTTGTTTGATCTTTTCCATTTTAATCACTCATATCTAAATAAATTAGAATGGAGAAGTATGAATTTTTTTACTCCTCCATTCCTCCTATTATATTAGTTTCATACCAGATGTTAAAGCGATAATCATTGAAGCAAGAATGATTGTATTAACGATAACACCTGTTAATTTAATACCCTCAGGCTTTTGTTGTTTCATTTGGTCTCACCTCCTTTAATAAAGAGAGGTGCATCATGCTTCTTTTTGGCAACTGGATGACTTAGCATTAAGTATTGAATAAAGAGGAAAGCACCGATATTCATAACCACATCACCGATACTGATAATCTGGGTTCTTGGATATGGATCAGTGATTGGAATAATATCGCCTAAAAAACCTAGTTTTGTAGATTCTGTAAGAGATGTATGCTTTGCGTATAATTGCTCTTTAAGGACATCGAGGTAACCAGGATCTAATATAGATGCTGCAACTAATGAAACTGGCATTCGTCCGCCGTTCATCATCATGACTAGAAAATTGAGAAATACTCCAAATAAAATAAGGATAAAACCTGGATTTTTACGGTTCATAAATAAAAATAATAGTCCGAGTACATAAACTACTATATAGATAGATCCACTGATCTGTCCAAGGAATTTGCTATCGTTTTGGAACATAAACACGGCTAATTCAACAACTAATAGTAGAGGAAATATCCATCCCCACTTCAGCTTTAATTTCGCAAGTGCTCGTAAATTTCCTTTTCGAAGAAAGCCTACTATAAATGAAATGATGATGCCGTCAAATACCATAGTTGTTACCCACCTATGCTAGAGTATATGAAAATGTTCAAAAATTCAACGAAGGAAAAATATTCCCACAATAATATAATCAAAGAAAATATTAAAATACAAGTAGTTATAATGCTGATTTTATGAATAATTTGTGTATTTATGAAGGGATTTGGAGAAAAAGGGGCGAATTTCAACCAAGCCCATCTAATTATGAGGAAATATAGGATATTTCCTGCGAAATATTTTCGCGTATTTCGACTATTTCCCCACTACTTTTAGCACGAGAAATCCTTAGACTATATGGTAGTTTGTCGAATGTCCATTGTTTAGTGGCCACATTTCCTAAAGGGATTACTGTTGCCAGTAAGCCATTTAAATAAAAAAGGCATCCTAATCGAAATTCATAGGATACCTTTTAAATATATTACTTTAACCCATAAGCCTTAATTACTTCCTGACTAATGCGGTTTCCTGCATCATCCCAGGCGCTCGCACGGAGGGAGACATAGCTTCCAGGTGTTTTAGGATGGGGAATGTCTGCTGTCCAGCTATCAGCTTCACGAACCAACTCTACCTTTTTCCACGATTGGCCCTCATTAAAAGAGACTTCTAGAGTAGCACCGTCTACTTTGCCATTTTCTGGTGCTCCAGGGATTTGAGCTGCACTTAAGCCCAGCTGAATGGTGTGTCCGGCCTTCGAATTCCCGTTCATATCAGTATCAATCTTAAAATCTAGCGAAAGCAGAGGTAAATCTGTCTTCCATTCTTCTTGCTTCTTGGACCAGAAAGTCCACTCGGTATGGGTACGAACGGAAGTATTCCAGCGTTCCGGATCGCGGGAAACATCACTCACTAATCGGTACTGAGTATTTTCAGTCGGGTGCTGTTTAAAGGAGTATAGCGCCTGTCCTTTTGCTTCCTTCACAAGCGTATCACCCTGATAAAACTTAAGGGTTTGTGGTCCTGGGTATTCTGTGTCTGCTCCCGTGTGCCCTAATCCTGAATCAGCAAACGCAGGAATATTGAACGTAAAGCTGTTATCTGTACGATATGGTACCCAGAAACCAGCGCCCAAGCGTGGACGAACAACAGGTGCAAACCATTCTTCATCCAAATTCTGACCCGGCTTATATTTTGCTACTGGCTGACGTACTTCCCACTCTGCATCAAGCACGCTTGCTTGATGGTACCAAGATGTGCCTTCTTGGGCCGAGACCCATTCTGTTCGTACCGATGGCAGGGATAAAGTCTGGGAAAAACCTACGCCATTTGGGCGGTATGCAGGAATATCCCAGCGGAACTCCCCGCCTGATGCTTCGCGGTCTGATTTATACTGGGTATTAATTTTTACAAGATCCTTAGGTTTAGGTGCATAGGTTACATCTTCTGGAATGGCATGATCGTGGTTGTCGATCAAATCATACACGTAATCACTATCAGGATTTCCGTTAACGTTTAGTTTCGCATTTCCAGAACGAGCAGCCTTAATCAACTCTGCCCCGTCTGTTCCGCTAATGGCTGCTACCGCAATTGGAACTTCCGTATACTCTTCGGTCCCAGACCATTCACTTAATTCTGTTGGTCCATCGTTTACGGTAATTAACAATTTCGCTCCAGCTGCAGTCGCGGCTGTTGCACGCTTCGCACCTGATACTTCATCACTGCGTTCAACAATTACTGCTTTATCCTTCACATCCAGACCCGTGTAATCTTCTGGTGCACCTTTGCCAGCATAAACGGCATCCAGCACATCATGTCCTTTAAAGAGTGTGCTTCCCGCCTGAGGGATATCATCCAATACTTGGCCGCGGAAGTTTATCGTCAATAATGGCTCTGTCAGGCGCCAGCGTGTGTTCATTGTGAACTCTCCATCTTTTACTGCTTTAGTTGGAACAGCGTACATTTTATCGATCCAAACAGGCAGGAGGTAAAGGTCATTGACTGGGTTCCCATTAATCGTACGGAAGTATTCCATTTTTCGGAAAGTTGGTTCATTTTCATTTGGCACTTTCGCTGTGATTTCATTTGCTTTCCGGGCATCAAGCTCAACGGTTTTTGGTCCATCTAGCTTAATTTCAGGGTCACCGACAAGTGCAACTCCGGCGTGATCTGTGTCTGCATCAACATCCATTAAGGACATCACGGAATAGGTGTCAGGCACCAGTCGTAATTCCTTTGTTCCGTCGACAGCTATAAACTGCGGATCTCCATTCGGACCTAGGATATTGATGTAAGCTAGGGCAGGGGAACCGTCACGGTCGATAGCTTTGATGGTTAGTGGATACTTTTCCTCTTCTTTGATCATACCTAAGGCAGTATGGGCAACGGTCTTACCTTCGAAATTGGCAGAGATCTGTCCTTGATAGCGAGCACCAAGAGCGCCAAACTGCGGGTCAAGGGTAACCTTTACATTCGTATTCCCATGAGCTGGAACGGTTACTTTGTCTGTTGAAAGCTTTAGCAATCCAGCAGGGGCATCTGAACCATCACCATCCGTAAAGTTTGCGGACAAATCCAGGGTTACTGCCTTATCGCTATCGTTCGTATACGTAATGGTCTTCTCAACAGGGACATCCCCTTCATGCGGCCAATCAAAGAAGCCAAAATCCAAGGATCCTGTTGCACGAACTGTACCCAATGTGGCTGCTGCCACGTCTAGGCGTCCAGTTCCACCCTCAAATGGTTTAATATCGTCGAGTTTCTTTGTTGTACTCATTAGAGCATCTTTCAATTCAGCCCCAGTCCAATCAGGATGACGCTGGGAGAGAATCGCTGCTGCTCCGGCTACATGTGGTGTGGCCATTGACGTACCGTCCATCGTCAAATAACTGCCGCTGCCTTGTGCAGCATATTGGGAGCGAGCCGCTTTAATCCCTACTCCAGGTGCTGTAAGATCAGGCTTTAATCCCGAACTGCCAAACCGTGGTCCCTTAGAGGAGAACCAAGCAAGATTATCAGATTTATCAACTGCACCAACTGTAAGGGCAGAATCTGCCGCTCCTGGTGAGCCAATGCCTTCAGCCCCAGTGTTCCCGGCAGCAATAACAAAAAGGGAACCTGTTTCTGCACTCAGATTATTCACTGCTTGAGCCATCGGATCAGTGCCATCACTTGACTCACTGCTTCCCAAACTCATGCTGACAATTTTGGCTTTGTGTGCAGCCCATTCCATTCCATCGATAATCCAAGAATCCTGACCGAAGCCTTGATTACTAAGCACTTTTCCTACTAGGAGGCTGGCGCCTGGTGCTACCCCTTTGTTGAGACCTTCGGATGCTGCTCCTGTGCCAAGTACAGTAGAGGCTACATGGGTACCGTGTGCATGGTGGTCGAGCACATCTTCACCAGGAACGAAACTTACGGCTTCTTCCAACTGAGCTGCTACATCGGGATGCTCTGAATCGATACCGGTATCAAGGACAGCTACTTTAACGCCTTTTCCATCGTACCCCGCATTCCAGGCAGTAGGTGCTCCAACTTGTGGAACACTTTGTGCGAGTGTGGCTTCAACTTTCCCATCGAGCCAGATCTTCTCAATTCCTGGGGCCAAGACAGCTTTTTCGGTCTTAGATGGCTGAGCATTTTTCGTAATGTCTTGCCAAAACTTTTTGGCTTCCTTTTTATCTGCCGAAAGTGCTGCCCCGTGAATGCTCTCAAGTTCATGCGTTTTCTTAGAACCTTTCGGAGCAGGTTTGGAGGCAGATGACTTCGTTTTCGATGGTGCATATTGGACGATGACAGGCAATGTGTTTTGGCTGGCATCATCATAACCGTCTGAAATAAGGGATGTGACATTAAATAAATCTTTATCTAAAAAGCCGGAAGCTAAATAGGGCATCGCTTGATCTGGGATTACATAGGTATCCTTGGCAATGGTCAGGATTCTCGCTCCACTTTGTGCAGGATCAGCCGGTGCCACACTGATGACACTTTTTCCATCTGCCAGTTCTGTCACCGTGACAACATCGCCGGTAATCAGCGTAATCACATGTTTGTCCTTATTTGCTAACACATTCAAGGCCTGTACATCCGCAGTTGTTGTAGGTAAGAGACTCTTGGGCGAGTCATCAGCAAACGCCTGAATCGTTGGAATGGCTATTAGTGCCGTGGTCATCATCGCCGCAAAATATTTCTTAAACGTTGGCTTCCTCATTTTTCACATTCTCCTCTTCTGATAATTTTTTTGTTTACTAGAATTGACGCCCCTCCTTAAAGAAATGGTCTATCTAGTTAAAAAGTATAGAGTGATTTTACTAGACTGTTTATCGGGAAAATTCCTATTTTTATGGGGGGATGGAAGCGGGACTTTCGATGCTATTTTTAAAAGAAAGGGGTTTAAATCCTAGCAAATTTAATCCAACAACTTGGGACAATTTGATCGACCCGACAAAAAAAGACAATTGCGGCGGGCAATTGTCGTGTCAATCTATCGTACATTCGTATTTTTTAATTCAACGGGTGAGCCAATATGGAACAGTTGATTCTTCAGGTGCTGGTTGGCAATATGAAGATAATGATTGGCCGAAGCGTAATCCTGTTTTTCTTCATAGTAAGCAGCAATGAGCTGGAGATATTTACTCCCGCGATCTGTGGACAGATGATTTTCAATAATGGACAGTCCCTGGTTGATTAAATAGGTAATCAGAGCTTTTTGGGAACCAGCTGCCTCCAAATAAAGGATTTTTAACTCAATATAACGTGGGGATTTTTGATCTTGAATCGACTCTAATGCTCCCTTTAAAATTTCCTTCGCTTTTTCGTTTTGACCATCCGCGATCAATGCCTCTGCCAGAGAGGAAATTGTAATATAGTAAGAAGCTGAGTTTTTCTCTTTGTAATGAAGCGCTTGAAAGTAGTAGTCTAGTGATTCTTCAATTTTTCCTTGTCGGTAATGCAAAAAACCAAGATTATGTAAGGAAAGCTCTTTTGTTTCTTTATCCGGCAGGATGTCCGTATCATTCAAAATTTGCTCTAGTATTTCTTTGCCTTTTTCAAATTCACCAATATTGATGAAATTCACGGCTAGAATCATTTTTACATAAACAATCCGCAAAAAGTTGTTGGTATTTTGAAAAACTCGCAAGGCTTTATAGGCGTAATGGATTGATAACGAATAGTGGCATAAATGTCCGTGCAAGGCGGCCCGAAAATAATAGTATTCCGTAATCTTGGTTTCATATTGCTCAGCCTGCTCTTCGACACGGGAAAGATAGAGGAAAGTTTGCGGAAATTGTTCCACTTTTCCATAATAAATGCCCTGAAGAAGATTCCATACATACTCTTCAAAGGGAGAAAATTTTGATACATAGCGATGAATGCCTGTCGAGGACTTTTCAAAGGTTGAAAAGTCATTTAATAGCAAAAAATAGCGCAGCTTATATAATTCGTATAAATAGATCATGTCCGTACATTGGATATATTCTTTTTCTTGCAGTAATTCTTTATATAGAATGGTTGCTTTCTCTTGGTGGTGCCTTTCCATCGTCTCGTAAAATATATCTAGCTTTTGCCGCAATTTCTGGCTTTTTTTGCTCTCATCTTCTAGTGAAATCTGCAACCGGTCACATAACATTTGCAGTGTTTTCGGATTGGCTTCTTTTACATTGTTTTCAATTTTACTTAAGTGTGTCACCGAGCAAATGCCATGGCAGAGCTGTTCCTGGGTCTTATTCTGCTTCCTGCGGTGATAATAAATCACTTTTCCAATTGACATAAAACGAACCCACTCTCCTATCATTGAAGTCTTGCTCTCTATTATTATATTTATCCTTGTACCAATTGAAATAGGCTAAGAGATGCGAAAATACCGTTGGAATCATCGAGTGACGGTAGTTTAGGTGACCATTAAGGGGGAAAAAGGGGAATCGCAGCGAATATATAAAGGTATTGAAAGAGGTGAAACCATGCTAAAGAAAACCATAAAACACCAAGTAGAGCTAACCTATGATTTTGAAGATGACCTTAACGGATATATCATTATTGACTCCTCCATTGGGCCAAGGGATGAAATTTGTATACTTGCGGTGAATAAAGTTCCTGAATATATAGATGGGATGTTCCCGCCAGTACAAACAGCGGATCGACATGAATATAAAGCTATCATCCTCAGCAAAGGGCACAAAAAAGAAGTAATCCTGAAGAATCAAAAATGGAATTATCATTATATTCAACCCATGGAAAATGATCACATAGTATTGGTTTGTGCGCGTTCGCATTTATATGAAAATGGGGAATTTGATCGAAATGCTAGAGTTTTTGATATGAGTGGAAACCAAGTAAATGCCTTCCTGCTTGGAGATGGGATTCAAAATTTTTATGTCACAAAAGGGAATAACATCTGGACTTCTTATTTCGATGAAGGTATTTTCGGAAACAATGGCTGGAACCAACCGGTTGGAAGCTATGGACTTAGGGCATGGGATTTTAACGGGAACGAACTGTATAAGTATCCAAATATGGACCCTCACTTCATTAGTGACTGTTATGCGCTTAATGTGATGTCTGATGAGGAAGTGTGGTTTTATTACTATACTGATTTTGAGTTAGCAAGATATTACAAAGGCAGTATGGATTATTTTAAACCAAATATAGAGGGTTCAGATGGCTTTATCGTGTATGAAGATTACGTTCTGTTTAGGGGAGGGTATAGCAAACATGATAAGTATGTCCTTGCAAAGATGCTTCCTGGCAACAGATTAACAAGAAAGTGCATATTAACCCTGATGGATGAAAAGAAAAAAGCCATTAAAGCAGATTCGATTAGCTGCAGAGGGTCACTTCTTTTACTTATGTCAGATAAAAAGGCTTATTTAGCAGATTTGAAAAAAATTGTAAGTGCATTCTAAAAGATGCCTATTTGAACTGTTCTTAAAGCACGCAAATAGTAAAAAATGAAAATAAAGCCGTTCTCACTTTAAATGAGAAAGGCTTTATTTTCATTCTAAATAATTATTTTAAACCCTTTCGAGCATCTTCATATTTCTCTTCATGCATATGGTCTACATAATCATCTGAAATCTCACCTAAATGAATCATGTCTTCCCCATCTACAATAGCTTCCATCGATTCAAAATACTCTCTAGGGATGTTAAAATCGATGAGTAGTTCCCCTGAAGAACTATAGACACTGCCAGATAAAGTACCTGGAGGTTCTTTCATTTTTAATAAATCCTTTAAAGTTACAGCCTTCCCGTCGGCTTTAAAGTTCACTTTAACTTCATACAGTGCAATGGTTTGTTCTAATAATCGAACCATCTCATCAAGGTCTTCATCGCTTAGTTGGGAAGGATCTTCAACAGTCATTAAATTTTCCCACAGTGTATCGTTTGTTGCCATTTGGTCTAGTTGGTCTTTATTTTTTTCTTCTACTTCCGCTAAATAGTTGAAAAATCTCTCTGCTTCTGCTTCTGTTATGCCCGTATCCGATAATGCTTTTTCTACTTCCGCCATACTTTTATCGGCATTAATATAAAATTCAACTGTTGAATCCAAATCGTTGATAAACTTATATTCATTTACAGAGTCTCCAAAATGGTCCATTAAGTCATTTAGTTCTTTTTCAGTTAGACCATATTTGGTTAGTAAATCCTGATAATTTTTCGAGTTAATAGGCGGACCTAGGAGTTCTTTTAGGCCAGCCATTGTATATTCCTCTAAAGGAATTTCGTAGTAATCAATATACTCCAGAAATTCTTGTTTCGTCCATCCTATTTTAGCTATATATTGGTTTATCTCATTTTCAGACGGAGCTGCTTGTGCAGAGGGAACACTGAACAAAAATGAAAATGTAAGCAAGCCTATTAGCATAGCTTTTAGATTGACCATTAGTACCCTCCTTTTATTTGGTGCATTAATAATTTCCCCTTTTTGAACCATATTAGAAATGCAAATAATTTCTAAATAATCGTCGCAAAGATATTCCATTCATTTTTCTAAAATACTGGGTATCACCTGATTTCTTTGAACAATAATAAAATTGAAGTTAATTAAGCGATTCATAGTAAACCAAATTGACATTCCATACCGGTTTTTGTATAGTAGGTGGCGAAGATGATGATTGGAGTGAATCGTTTGATTTCGAACTCTGAATTACAACATTTAGACCTTATCGACCTACTAAGTGAACGCCATAGTTTGGTCCGGAAAATTGCGGAGAAAGCATGGAACGACCAAAGTGATATTTATATTTCCAATTCTGAATGGTATATCATGGCTAGGATTTATAAAAAACAGCCGAGCATTTCGTATGTGACAAAAAATGTAGAAATTTCACGTCAGGCGATCCATAAGTTTATTCAAAAGCTATCTGAAAAAGGATTAGTTGAAATCAATAATGTTGAAAATAACAAAAAAGAGAAGTGTATTAAGTTAACCGCTTTAGGCGAAGAATGCTATGAAAAAAATTCAGCCCTTAAAGCTCAGCTTGAAAATAAAATTGCAGAAAAAATAGGTATGGAGCAAGTAACTATGCTGAAAGACCTATTAAAATTAGATTGGGAAATTTAAAAGCTAACAGAAGCAAAAAACCCCCGCTTTGTTCAAATTAATGAACGAAGTGGGGGTTTTTCTTATTGGTGATTTTGTTTCACTCCCCAATATATGACTGTCAACTAAGTTGATAATATCACGGGTGAAATTATTTGTCAACTAGATTGACATTATGAAAATATTTCTGATATAGTTAGCGGACTGGTAGTAACAGGGGGGGTACTACGGATAGGTACCAAGCGCTTATCACCAATTGATTTCAGCAAGTAGGTACGAAGCAAAGGGGTAAACGAAATTTTAAATTAAAGGAGTTTTTTATAAGTGAGTCTACAAATGAATACAGCTCAGAGTATCCATACAGATGCAATGGTGAGCAAACAAATCAAAACAGGCCCGATCATGGCAGCTCTTTTTGTGGCAGGATTTGTCGGACTATTTAGTGAAACAGCCTTAAATATTGCCTTAGGAGACTTAAGTCAAATATTTAGTGTGAATGCAACGACAATCGGCTGGTTAGCGACAGGATATTTCTTAACATTAGGTATTTTAGTACCGGTAACCGGTATTTTGATGCAAAAATTTACCACCCGTCAAATGTTTATGACGTCTATCTCACTATCTCTGATCGGGACCATTTTAGCCGCAGTTGCACCTGTATTTAGTCTGTTATTGGCGGCACGTGTGATCCAGGCAGCGGGGTTAGCGATTGCTCTACCGTTAACGCAAAATGTTATTTTCACCATCTTCCCTCCCAATAAACGAGGCGGTGCAATGGGAGTTATGGGCTTAGTTATGTTAGCTGGTCCAGCCTTAGGTCCAACCATTGCCGGACTTATTTTAGATACATTATCATGGCATTGGATTTTCTGGGTTACCTTACCGTTTTTATTGTTCTCACTTATGTTCGGGATCTTCTATTTACCAAATGTTAATGAGGTTCGTAAGGTTTCAATTGATGGCGTGTCGGTTGTTCTTTCGACGATTGGATTCGGTGGGGTTGTCTATGGATTCAGTGTTTCTGGTGATGCCGGTTGGACGAGTACAACTGTCCTTGGATCAATCATCATTGGATTTGCTGCACTGATTATTTTTGCAATCCGTCAGACAAAAATGGAGACGCCGATGCTAAATCTAATAGCATTCAAGTACCCTCTATTCGTTCTAGGTGTCTTTATGACATTCATTACGTTCTTTAATATGTTGTCCATGCTCGTTATCTTACCGATGTATATGCAAATGGCACTGCTCATTGCTGCTTTTACAACGGGCCTTATCCTGCTGCCGGGCAGCTTGCTTAATTGTATATTAGCTCCAACGATTGGCCGCTTATTTGATAAATATGGTCCGAAAGCAGTCATTACACCTGGGACTATTTTAGTCGCGATTGGTTATGTATTTTATTCACAATTTGGGTCAGATACGGCTTTATGGATGATTGTGGTCACGCATATTGTCATGATGTTAGGAATCGGAGCAGTGCTTGCTTCTGTACAAACGAACACGCTAAATTCGCTTCCGAAACAATACTATCCAGATGGAATTGCACTTACTCAAACCCTTCAACAAGTTGCTGGAGCTATCGGCATTGCGGTATTGGTATCAATTTATTCAGCCAAAGAGAGTAGTTACGCGGCGAGTAATGCTCATGAATTGCCACAGGCAGCGGCAGCGGGATCTTCCGTGGTGTTTACCATTAGTTTAGTGCTAGCAGTGATTAATGTTGTATTGTCATTATTCATCAAAAAGCCCAATTAAGCTGCCATTATTGGCAGCTTTTATTATGGAGTTAACTGGCAGGTTACTTGGGTAAGCAAAATATTCTCGAAATGTGCAGCAGGCTAATATTTTTTTTATGTTAAGTAAATGTAAAGTTTTGTTCTTGTCCAATTCGAAGTTTATTGTTCTGACATACGATGTACTATCTCTTAAGTAGGGTGGTGATATACTAGATCAGATAGATGTGGTGTTAATTTTACTTATCGTGGTGCTTTCCATCCTATTAATTATTTTCGATATATTCTTTCGTTAAATACTAGTAATAAAAAAAACGGAGGCCGAACTTCCTTAATTGTTCGAAACTATAGGTTCACAAGGAGGAAAAAGTAGAAACATGGAAATTGAAGTGACGGTCATTATGCCTTCATATAACCGCTATCCCCTTAATCTGCTTAGTCTTTATGCGTTGGAGAAACAATGCTTTGATTTATCCAAAATGGAAGTGATATTGATTGATGATGCCTCTACCGACCAGACCCCCACAATTAAGGAATACTGTCCACCCTACCATTTTCAATATATTCGTAATCGTACTAATGTTGGAGTTGCTGCTTCAAGAAATATAGGACTTAGGCATGCGAGAGGAGAAATTATTATCATTTTGGATGCAGAAACCATCGTTTCCCCTAACTATGTTCCCCTTAACCGCGAGCATCATCTAACTCACGACAAATCCGTTGTTATTGCGGGAAGCAAGCGGGGGCGTATTTATACTTTTTTATCCCCGGATTTTACTGATAATCAAATCAACGCGATTTATAAGTGGAGTGAGAAAAATTCTCTCTTCAACCAACGCCTTAAAGAGGTGATATCGCAAGAACAGACACTTAGTAGCTTAACGAATCATATCAGGCTTTTAGAAGAACCCCAACAAGTAGTTAAGCGAGAGGATATTGACGATATAAACAATTTATGCTCGATTGTAAAATACAAAAGTTATGCTCATCATCTATTAAAATACCTAAGGGAACATTCTTATTACAGCCCATTGCGTTGGATGGCCTGCTTAGGTTTTCTATCTATTAAAAGAAGTTTTATGGAGCAAGTCGGCGGCTATGAGGAGAATTTCAAAGGATGGGGACCCGAGGATGCTGAGTTTGCCTATAGATTATATAAAGCAAATGCTAATTTTATTATCGAAGATGATTTAGAAACGTATCATCAAGAACATCCGCCGTCGAAAACGAAGGAGGAGGATATGAACTTAAATCGTCTGTTGTTTCAACAAAAGCATCCGGTCCTTGATGTATCCATTAGAGCTCTACACTCTATTCATCCGACGGATTATGGACTCATGGAAAAGATTATATTAGAACATCAATCCCTTACTGAAAGTTTTCCTTATGAGTTTCATGAATTTAACCAAGCAATCATAACATTACTTCTCCAAATTCGTATAAATATTGCAGAAAACCGTCCCCCTGTTGATCTAGTTCAAAAAACTAGGCTCGGCGACGACTTGATTGCAATGGAACGTATCCTGATCGAGAGAGAGCAAATACAATCCTATGGTAAATACAATCACCTTGTATGGTTGTTCGATAAACTGAGGACGATCTAAAAGGAAAGGATTGTAGAGAGCTATCCTTCCTTATTGAATTAATGAGTGCGAGAGTTAAAGATCCGGCTGCCATTCTTGACGGCTTTTTCTTACTGAAGAGTAATTTATGTAAATAGTTTAAAAACAGGATAATAAAAAAAAGACTGTAATGTGCAGCCTTTTTATTAAGAACATTCATCACAGCAATAAACATTATGACCGTTTAAATCCTTTTCTCTATAAATGAAATAAGGTTCATCTTGGTCAATTGGAAGTCCGCAGTGTACACAAAAAATGTGGTCTTCACAAGGTTGATTGCATTGTTGGTCCAACCTATCACCTCCTAAATAGATATTGATTTTAGTTTGATTAATAAAAATTAAGAGCAGCACTTCAAACTAAGGGTTGTCCTAAACTTCCACGTGTTAGAGTTTGATTTTAGTAATATTTTAATATTATTTTATGCAAAAAAAAGAGAAAGGAATTTACAAATTTACTAGTTTTTTATTTTTTTATTACCGGTGTGCGGATGGCGAGGTCTCCTTTTTCTGCCTTCTCGAACCGCCCCCGTGGCTTCTCTTTAAAAGGAACTTTGTCTATTCCCAGGATTGGGAATGACAAAGTTCCTTTTTTGCATAAAAGTCAAAATATTCATATAACCGGTAAAATTAGTCTTATAGTATGGGCAAGATAATTTGATAATCTTTAACTTGTAAAGGCTTTCAATAATTAATCCTTAAAAAAGGAGTTGATCAGTTTTAGCTCAGACAAATGAATTAGCTATAAGTGCAGCACTGTTACAAAGTAAATGAATAAAAAAGTGGGGGTAAATGATGAAAAAGAATCTCGCCTTAATATTAATGTTCATTCTTATTCTTAGTAGCGTAATGGTGGGGTGCAGTTCTGATAAAACAGCATCCAAGGAAACGAAGGATGGAAAAACAATCCTGAAAGTAACAGTATGGAACTATGATACGACACCTGAATTTAAAGCGTTATTTGAAGCCTATGAAAAAGCAAATCCAAATGTAAAAATCGAACCAGTTGATATTGAAGCAGCACAATATGATCAAAAATTAACAACGATGTTAGCTGGTAATGATGATTCAGATATCTTAACAATGAAAAACCTGATTGGCTACTCTAACTATGCTTACCGTGGTCAATTAAAAGACCTAACTGACTATGCAAAAGGTTTAGATGGAGAGAAATATCTTGGAACATTAGATTATATGAAAGATGATCAAGGGAAAATTTTTGCCTTACCATATCGGAACGACTTTTGGGTACTTTATTACAACAAAAAGCTATTTGACCAAGCGGGCGTAAAATATCCTGAAAACTTAACATGGGATGAGTATAGAGAAACTGCGAAGAAATTAACTTCTGGTTCAGCCGATGCGAAAGTATATGGTGCATATAACCACGTATGGAGATCCATTACCAATGCTACTGCAGCAGCCCAAGAAGTAGGAAAACCTGATGCAATGATTAAAGGTGACTATAGTTTCCTTGCCAATATGTATAAAGTTTTCAAAGGGATGCAGGATGATAAGAGTGTACTAGATTATGGAACAGCTAAATCAACAAACACAACTTATGCTTCACAATTTGAAACAGAAAAAGCGGCAATGCTTCCAATGGGTACGTGGTATATGGCTGGTGTTCTTAATTCTAAAAATGCTGGTAAAACAAATGTAGATTGGGCGATTGCTCCGCTGCCACAAACAGCAAAAGGTGAAGTTAAATCATGGGGCTCTCCAACAGCATTCGCAGTAAATAAGAATGCTGCGCATAGTAAGGAAGCTGAAAAATTTGTTAAATGGGCTTCGGGTGAAGAAGGTGCCAAAGTTGTTGCTGGGGTTGGCGTCGTACCTGCGTATCGTACAGAGGAGATTAATAATATTTACTTTAATCTTGCCGGAATGCCAAATGATGAACTTTCTAAGAAAGCATTTAGCCCTGATTTTGTAAATATTGAAATGCCAATGAACAAAAACTCTGCTGCCATTGACCAAGTATTAAATGAAGAACATGACTTAATCATGATTGGTGAAAACAGCATTGACAAAGGAATCAAAGAAATGGGTGAACGTGTTAAATCTGAGGTTTTGAAGTAGTAGATTAAACATGGATGGGACATAAGCAAATAGGTTTATGGCAGACTATTAAATCTTAGCTTTTGTCCCATTTTTAAATGCCTTTACTGAAAGGAGAGAACCGCCAAATAAAACGGGTGGGACAATATGAGTAATCCAAATACAAACGTGGTAGTTAATGCTCCTAAAATGAAAATTGTATCCGAAAAGAAACGGAAAAGAATAAATACATTAGTTGCTTGGTCCTTTATTACCCCCAATTTTCTTGGATTCTTTATTTTTACATTAATCCCTGTCATTGCTTCCTTTGTGATCGCTTTTATGAAATGGGATGCATTTTCAGCCCCTGAGTTTATAGGAATAGAAAATTTTAAAACGATGATTCATGACAAAACCTTTTGGATTTCCCTTTGGAATACGGTTTACTATACCATCGGTACGGTTCCACTGACGTTAATCTGTTCATTACTTTTAGCGATCCTTCTCAATAAAAAAATCCGCGGAATTGGCACATTTCGTGCAGCCATCTTTTTCCCATATGTTACCTCCTTAGTAGCCATTGCGGTTGTATGGAATATGTTATTTCACCCAGATATGGGACTAATCAATGAATTTTTACGATGGATTGGGATTGATCATCCTCCAGGCTGGACTTCTTCGTCAAAATGGGCGATGCCAGCGATTATTATCGTAAGTGTTTGGCGTGGAATGGGATATTACATGGTTCTCTATTTAGCAGGATTGCAGAGTATACCGAAAGAATTATACGAAGCCGCGAAAATAGATGGTGCAAATTCTTGGCATGAATTTAGACATGTAACCTTACCAATGCTTGCTCCGACCACGTTCTTAGTATTAATTATGTTAACCATTTCTAGTTTTAAAGTATTCGATTTGATCCAAGTCATGACAATGGGTGGTCCAGGCCGTGCTACCAATGTATTGGTTTACCTCATTTATAATGAAGCATTTGTTAATTATGATTTTGGATATGCTTCTGCTATCTCGTTGGTATTATTCATTATTGTCTTAGGAATCACCATTGTTCAATTCCGAATTCAAGAAAAGAAAACGGACTATTAGGGAGGGAATACATTGGATGCCACAGCAAAAAGCCCTGTAGACGCCACAGCAAAAAGCCCTGGAATGTCTCAAAGTACCAAGAAAAAAATAGGAAATACAATTACTTATATCTTTTTACTTCTTTTGTCTCTATTGGTGTTAATTCCTTTTTTCTGGATGATTTCATCCTCATTAAAACAAGATAATCAGGTATTCAGTATCCCAATCCAATGGATACCTACTAAGCCGCAATGGAATAACTTTGTGGAAATCTGGCATCAAATCCCGCTCTTAACATTCTTTAAAAATACCATCTTTTTAAGTGTGGTCGTTACCTTTATACAAGTACTGACTAGTAGTTTTGCAGCCTATGGTTTTTCGAAGATGAGATTTAAAGGGAGAAATGCACTTTTCTTAGCGTATATTGGGACGATTGCAGTACCATGGCAAGCTTATATGATTCCACAGTTTATCATGATGCGAGAAGTGCACTTAACCGATACATTATGGTCACTAGTTCTATTACAAGCATTTAGTGCATTTGGTGTCTTCTTGATGAGACAGTTCTATATGAGTATTCCCGAAGAATTAAGCGAAGCTGCCCGTGTCGACGGCTTGAACGAATATGGCATTTACTTCAAAATCATCTTGCCACTATCTAAACCAGCTCTTACTACCTTAATCGTTTTAACCTTCGTTAATACTTGGAACGATTATATGGGGCCATTTATTTACTTAAATTCAACAGAAGTCAAAACGATTCAGTTAGGTTTACGGATGTTTGTCACTTTGTATGATGCACAATATGCACTGATTATGGCTGCATCGTTAGTATCAATTATTCCAATTACGATCATCTTCATCTTTGCTCAAAGATATATTATTGAAGGAATTGCAACGACTGGTATGAAAGGCTGATCTTAATGTTTCGAATGAACCTGTCACATTTCCAATATGCTGCCGTTTTTAATTATGGTTATTGGTTTTTGATGTTTAATTTGTATTTTGCCATAGCGAATATACCCTTTATTCTGGCTCTGTCTACATTACAATTTGTTCCATCAAATATGATCTATTACTTTATTACGCTGATACCAATGGGACCTGCGTTAGCCGCATTAATCGCATCTCTTAATAAATTAGTGGTAGAAAAAGATATTAGTGTGACAAAAGATTATTGGCATTTCTATAAGGGGAAGTTCTCAGAGTCGATGCGTTTATGGGCGATCACCTTGGCACTGCTATTCATTTTAGCAATGGATATAGCGGTGTTTATGGATAAATCAGTATTTGCTCTCATTTCCCCATTATTTATCATCCTATCCATCCTTTTGTTAAATATGGTGATTTGTGGCCTAGTCCTTATAACGCAAACGAAACATACATTAAAAACGCTTTTCATCTTATCATTCTATTATTCTATTAAAAAGTTTTTTATTACCTCTTTAAATACGATCTTGGCTAGCTTTTTTATCTTCATTTTATTAATAAAACCTGTTTTTGCCTTTATGTTATTACCAAGTGTCATTTTTTTCTTGATTGTGCGTAATAGTTCACTGATTTTTCGAAATGAAGGGAACACAAGTGGGAAATTTGCTAAAGGAAGTGCCGCAAATTGATAACTGTTGAGGAGTATTTCTTTAACTATAGTGTGAATAAAAATTATACGAAACCATTCCAAAATCAAGTAGAACAACATATTGGTCAATTGACTAGTAGTGGCCCTCTCCTATTACCTAAGTTAGAAGGTTATCTGGCCTATTTAGAAAATGGAAATCGAAAACTGTTAGAGGATGTATATTTTAAACGTAGAAGAGATGCCGCCTCTCTAGCCCTTTATTTGCAATGGGGACAGAGTGAAGAGAAATTTCAGCTGTTTGAGGAGATTCTCTTCACTATCTGCCAGGAATATAGCTGGGCATTACCGGCTCATATTCCTATGAGTGAGGATAAAACGAGATATATAGATGCCTATCAGACGGTTGATTTATTTGCATCGGAAACAGCTCATTTCCTAGCAGAATGTACGGTTCTTTTTAAAGAAAAATTACACGCGGCCTTACTTGATATGATCAAAACAGAAATTGCCAAGAGGGTGTTAATTCCTTTTGCCAGTAAGGAATGGAAGTTTGAGAAACTAACCAATAATTGGAGTGCCGTTTGTGCCGGTTCGATTGGAATGGCAGCCTTGATCCTGGAGGAGGATCAGGAGAGACGCGGCCACATTTTACAAAGAGTGGAAGAAGCAATGGAATGTTTTCTACAAGGGTATGGAGATGATGGCGCCTGTGTGGAAGGAATGGGCTATTGGGTTTATGGTGTAGGGTATTACAGCTATTTTGCGGATATGTATGAGCAGGTTGAAGGAAAAAATTTATTTACTACTCCAAAGTGGAAGAACATTGTGACGTTTCCATTAAAAGCAATGATGCCTTCTTTAAACTATCTCCCTTTCTCGGATTCACCAGAAGAAGTAACCATTCCTTCTAGCCTGAATGCTTTCTTTTATAAAAAGTTTGGTATTGTCCCTGCAAAAGAAAGTACAGTGACGAATCTCCACTTTGATCATTGTTATCGCTGGGGTCATCTAAGCAGGATTTTGTGGTGGAGCGGTGAGGAAGTAAAAGATTCCTATCAAGACTTAAATGGCGAGTTTATTCTCGATGATGCTAACTGGGTAATTGTTAAACGATCCAATCTATATTTTGCTGCAAAAGGCGGTCATAATGGTGAATCCCATAATCACAACGATTTAGGTCATTTTATTTTGGGTGATGCCAAGGGATTAATCTTCGATGATTTAGGTGCGCCGGTCTATACAGCTGATTATTTTGGGGAGAAAAGATATGAGTTTGCCCATACAAGATCGTATTATCATTCGGTCCCGTACTTAGATAAAGAGGAGCAAAGGGAAGGCTCAGACTATCAAGCGGCGATTGTAGAAATTAATCAGGAGCCGAAGCAGTTCTCAGTGCAACTCGATCTTCACGAAGCCTATCCGAATACACGGAATCGTTCATTCACGCGTTCCTTTACGATATTGCCTGATGAACGAGAATTAACCATTCTGGATGTTTTTACGGAGCCAATTCCCTATGAAACCCACTTTATAACGAGGACGAAGCCTGAAATTCAATCAGGGACTATTTCTTGGAATCATGGACAATGGGTTCTCCATTTTGATAAGGAATTATTTAAGGTTGGACTTGAAGAGTTAGACATAAAAAATCATTTTAATGAAAATCAAAAAGTCTACACGATCATTTTCATATCTCAGAATAACAATCGCCGTGAATTTGCTTTCAAGGTAACCTGGTTGGATGGTGAAATAGATGAATCATATTGAAACGATTAAGGGAACGAGCAGAAAAGAGTTAGTAGGTCTTTTAGAAAAATTGCTAGACCCATTAATCACGCATTTTGACCGTGAAGGTCCTGGCTTGAAGTTTGACACGGGCGGTACGCATTACAGTGAAACCACCCGTCAAATGGAAGCCTTATTTCGACCACTCTGGGGAATTGTTCCATTGCTTGCCGGGGGAACAGAGTATAAGGGACTCGAAAGATATATTGCTAGACTGAAAGAAGGTATCGATCCAGATCATCCACATTATTTCGGGGAAGCACATCATTATGACCAGCGTCTTGTTGAGATGGCTGTGATTGGATTAGCTTTATGCATCTGTGGAGAAAAATGGTTAAGTTACTTTAATGAAAAAGAACAAAGCCAGCTGCATGCATGGTTATATCAAATCAATGAACGGGATATTCCGCGTAATAACTGGCTCTTTTTCCGAGTTCTAGTGAACCATGGTTTTCGTCTCAATGGCTTCGCCTATGATGAGAAGCGACTAAAAGACGACTTGGAAGCGATCGATTCCTTTCACCGTTCAGAAGGATGGTATGTAGACGGATACCCTGATCAAATAGACTATTATGTTCCCTTTGCTATCCACTTCTATGGTTTGGTTTACGCAAAAACAGCGGCTGAAGATGACCCACATGCAAGAATTTTTGTAGAACGCTCCAAAGAATTTGCCCAATCGTTTGCCTGCTTCTTTGATGGAAAGGGTGCTGCCGTCCCATTTGGACGGAGTATGACCTATCGTTTTGCCCAGGTAGCATTTTTTAGTGCAGCTATTTTTGCAGAAATTGAAGTCCTGCCTTATTCAGAAATGAAATGGCTGGTTGTCGAACACTTAAAGCATTGGATGAAACAATCGATTTTTAGTCATGATGGTTTGCTAACAGTGGGCTATTACTATCGAAATCAGGTGTTTACGGAAGGATATAATGCGTTTGGCTCCCCTTATTGGGCATTGAAGACGTTTTTGTTATTGGGGTTGCCTGAAGAGCATCCATTTTGGTCAGTTTCAGAAAAGGAACCCAAACTCCCTAGCAAAAAATTAATCGCCCCAGCACGATTTTTAGTGACACGGGATCAGAATAATAGACAAGTTCAATTGTATACGGCCGGATTACATTGTGAACCACATACCCATTGTGATGCGAAATATGAAAAGTTTGTTTATTCAAGTGTGTTTGGATTTAGCGTCTCTAAAGGTCAGTTGAATTTAAGGCAGGGTGCATTTGATAATACTCTTGCGGTTAGCTTAGACCCCGAAAGATACTACAAAATGCGCTATGAAAAATCTGAATATCAAGTTACAGAGGATTATTTACTAACAAACTGGCATCCTTACGAAGGGGTAAAAATTAGAAGTATTATTGTTCCATTTACGCCTTTTCATTTCCGGATCCATAGGATTGAAACAGATCAGACGATTTATCTTGCAGATGGAGGCTTTGCGTTGGGCTTTGATATAGATGGGGTTCATATGCAGAAAAAAATGGTGATTGAATCAAATCAAATTAAAGTGACGAATGACGAGCATCAGGTTGGTTTGATTGACTTTAGCCCTCATTCAGAACTGGAATTTGTATTTGGTGAGCCGAATTCCAACATCATGAAGGATCAAACCTATATCCCAACGGCAAAGGCTAAAGTAGAAAAAGGCAAGCATCTGCTCATACATGGATTTTATGGGAGTTTTATAGATGATGCCATTCTAAAAGCCAATTGTAATATAGAAGAAAATGAAATCATCTTATCAGTTGGTCAAGAGAAGGTTACCATTCCAAAGAGTTTATTATGAAGACAATTTGCTCTAGTTTTCCGAAGGGAAAGGGTCATCATCGGCTTGATGAAGACAATTTACTCCGGTTTTCCGAGGAGAAGTGGTTATCATCGGCTTAATGAAGACAATTTACTCCGGTTTTCCAGGGGGAAATGGTCATCATCGGCTTAATGAAGACAATTTGCTCTAGTTTTCCGAAGGGAAGTGGTCATCATCGGCTTAATGAAGACCATTTACTCTGGTTTTCCAAGGGAAAATGGTCATCATCGAACCCCGGGACAATCCAACCTAAAATATAAAACACAAAGGAGAATAAAACAATGGAAACACGTTATGCCAATCATCCGCGAGAAATTAAAAGATATACGACCGAAGAATTAAGGAATGACTTCCTTGTGGAAACCATCTTTGAACCAGGAAAGGTTCATTTAACATATACCCATGTAGACCGAATGATTTTTGGCGGAGTTACTCCAGCCCAAAATGAATTAACGATTAAATTGGAAAAAGAACTAGGCGTGAATTACTTCCTTGAACGCCGTGAACTGGGAATCATTAATATCGGTGGAGCGGGTTCTGTTGTTCTTGATGGAGTTGAATATGATATGGAGCGTCGTGATGGCTTATATGTAGGTAAGGGAACAGAACAAGTATTGTTCCGCTCTAAAGATCCAAAAGATCCTGCCAAATTTTATATCAATTCTACGCCAGCCCACCATACCTACCCAACAGTAAAAATTGATATCAAAACCATTAAACCACTTGAAGCGGGAGAACCAGGGACATTAAATGAAAGAAAGATTTATCAATACGTACATCCAAATGTTTGCCAGTCATGCCAGCTTCAAATGGGATTAACGATGTTATCCCCTGGCAGTGTGTGGAATACGATGCCTTGTCATACTCATGAACGTCGTATGGAAGTATATTTGTATTTTGATATGGAACCGGATACTCGTGTATTCCACTTTATGGGGCAGCCTGACGAAACTAGACATTTAGTCTTGAAGAATGAACAAGCTGCTATTTCTCCGAGCTGGTCCATCCATACAGGTACAGCAACAAGTAACTATACCTTTATATGGGGGATGTGTGGGGAAAACATCACTTATGATGATATGGACCATATAAAGATGGAAGAATTACGATAGATTTCGGAGGGGATATCGATGGAAAATGAATTGCAGCAATTTTCATTAGATTATTTCTCGTTGTCAGGTAAGGTTGCCATCGTAACCGGCGGTAATACAGGTCTAGGACAAGGCTATGCTGTTGCTCTTGCCAAAGCAGGTGCTGACCTCTTTATTACTACTCATGGCTGTAATTGGGATGAAACGAGAGAGCTAATTAAACTAGAGGGGCGACGGGTAGAATTTTTTCAGGCAGATTTATCAAATCGTGAATCCATTAATGATATTGTATCCGCTTGCTTAAAGGCATATGGAAGAATTGATATTTTAGTAAATAACGCAGGAACAATCCGCCGCGGCCCGCTTCTTGAGTATAAACAAGAGGATTGGGATGCTGTCATGGAAATTAACTTAAACTCTACTTACTTTTTAAGCCAGGAAGCCGCGAAAGTAATGGCTGAACAAAAAAGCGGCAAGATTATTAACGTGGCTTCCATGTTATCATTCCAGGGCGGAAAATTTGTCCCGCCATATACAGCAAGTAAACATGCAGTAGCAGGTTTAACAAAAGCATTTGCCAATGAGTTGGCAGAATACGGTATTCAAATTAACGCGATTGCTCCAGGATATGTGGAAACGGCTAATACCGCACCAATCCGTGAAGACGAAAAACGTAAAGTGGAAATTACTTCGCGAATTCCTGCTGGCCGCTGGGCAACACCTGCAGATTTACAAGGCGTGGTTGTCTTTTTGGCAAGTAAAGCATCCGATTATATGAATGGTCATGTTTTAGCTGTCGATGGTGGCTGGTTAGCTAGATAATAGAAATTTAAGAATAGTAGTTTTTGTTTACTTCAAAAGGTCGATTCAGCCTTTTACAAACAATAGATTTCTAAGATTTGTAAAAGGTTTTTACGTGTCAATATCAAATTAATTTTGGAGGTTCGCAGATGAAACGAAAAAGAAAAGTTTCTTCCATTCTAGCAACGCTCATGGTTAGTTCGAATTTGATTATTCCGTCAGGCCTTTCTGCATATGCAGAAACTGGGACACCTGCAGGGGTGTCTAATAATCTTTTACAGGATGATTTTGGGGATGGTGATTTTTCCTCTAATCCTACATGGACTGTCGATTCCGGTGTCTGGCAGATTTCTGCTGACCCCGCTGATTCCACAAATAAAGTATTGAACCAGACAGATACAAGCGAGGGAATCATTAGTGCAGGGAGTTCAAAATGGATAGACTATGCTGTATCGATGCGTTTGAGGGCGCCAAGTACGGCAAACGTTTGGCCCGGGATTTTGGCACGTTTTAAGGACAAAAGTAATTATTACTATTTACAAATGCAAAAGTCTAGTTTAGTCCTAACAAAAGTGGTAAACGGGGCGAGTACGACCTTGAAAAGTGCCAATTTTACCACGAAAGAGAACACTTGGTACACTCTAAAAATGGTAGTAGTAGGAAACACGATCCAATGTTATACCGTTAATAACGGAGTCGATACACTGGTAATCAGCGCAACAGATGATTCGTTTACAAGCGGCAAAATAGCCATAAGAGATAAATGGCAGCCCGTTTATGTGGATGATATTCAGGTAACAGCGATCACAGCAGCTGGAACAACGGCACCTGCTAACTTTTCGGCTGCAGTCACATCAACTACGGCACGTTTAAGCTGGAATGCTGTCTTTGGTGCGACTGGATATAATATCTACAGAGCTAAGAGTGCTGCTGGCCCGTATGATATGGTTCAATCCAATGTGAATGGGACATCGGTTACAGATAAAGGATTAGATGCGTCAACAAACTATTTTTACAAAATAGCAGCGGTTGGCGAAAGCGGGCAATCGGCTTTGTCTGATTCTATAAAATGTACATCAACTGAAGCGATACCTAATCCAGCTGTGCTTTCATCTTCGGATATTACAGACACGGCTGTAACACTGAGTTGGAATGGCATTAATGGGGCAGCAGGATATAATCTATATCGGTCAACTACTTCTGGAAGCGGCTATTCGCTTGTGTATTCTGGTAGAGAAGCATCTTTTAATGATACAGCACTAGTTACGGGGAAAACATATTACTATGTTATGTCCTTTGTTGATGGGAATGAAGATGAGTCGGCAAAGAGTACAGAAGTAAAACTGACGACCAAGCTAGTTAAACCAGCTATTCCAACTGATATGGCAGCAGGAACGGTAACGGCTGGTTCAGCAGTTCTTAATTGGAATCAAGTACCTGGAGCTGATACATATCAAGTGTATAGGTCTGACAGCGCTAACGGTAATTACAAGCTTATAGATGCGGTTTCTGCAAATACATTCACAGATGACAACGTATTACCTGATACCACATACTACTATGAAGTCTCTGCAAAAAATGGTGCAGGAGAATCAGATAAATCTTCATCTCTCAAGGTAACAACTGAGAATCTCGAAGCTACTCCAATTACTGTTGACGGGAACAAAGCAGATCAGAATCCAGCCAACACCTTTAAGGGCTTTGGGATGGTATCAGCTAATGGAACTTCGCGTCTGCTGCTTGATTACAAAGCGGAAAATCCTAAGAAATATCAGAAAATCTTAAACGAGCTTTTTAATCCAACCACAGGTGCTGGACTCAACCATATAAAAGTGGAGTTAGGCGCAGATCTAAATACTTCTACTGAAACAACACCGGCTACCATGCGTACAGAGGATGAGAAAGCCAATGTACTTCGCGGGGCAGATTGGCATCTTGTTGCAGATGCTAAAAAGATTAATCCAAATATCACTGTCGACGCACTCCGTTGGGCAGATCCTAAATGGGTAACCGACGCATTTAAAACTAGCACAGATGCTGGATATCAGGCCCGTTATAAATGGTACAAGAATACGATTGATGCGGTATACGACACCTATGGAGTAAAGATGGACTATATCGATCCTGATAAAAATGAAACTGGTTCACCTGATACGGCTTGGGTTAAGTATTTTTCACAGCGCCTTAAGAGTGAGACTGATGAACGCTATGATTATAGCAAAATTAAGATTGTCGCCTCCGACGAGAACGCTACGATAAAAATTGCTACATTAATGAAAAACGATGAAGAATTGCGCAATGCAGTCGATGTAATCAGCATGCACTATAATGCCTATGGAACCGCTGATAGTATTCTGATGAATAAGACATATCATAAGGAAGTTTGGTACAGCGAGGGAACGGCTCCGATGACATTCTCAGAATATCGGGTGAATTCTTCGACCCCTGCAGGTGGCTTAGGTGGGACCAACGGTATCCTTGATACGGCAAACCATTTGATTAACATGTTTTATTCATCCGATACCAAAAGTGCCTATATGACCCGTTATGAGTTTCAACCGGCTGTCGGTTCATTTTACGACGGCGGACAGTATTCGTCTAAAGAACTGATTCATGCTGACAGCCCTTGGTCTGGCTATTCTTATTCCGATTCAGGAGTTCAGATGGTTCGTCATTTTATGAACTTTGCTGAGACGGGCTGGAAGTATATTCTTGGTGCAAGTTTTGGAGATGGAAGCGGTGCTAACTCCATCAGTAATACGACTAACAATTACCTGACTCTTACCGATCCTGACACGGATGATTATTCGATGATTTTCACCAATGATAGTTCAGTACCGCGTAAATACAGTGTTACGGTGGAAAATCTAGATAAAGCCGGAAGCAGCCTAAAAGTCTGGGAAACCAAAGGTCCGGATTATGGACAAGCTTACGATGCTAACTGGATGAAACATATAGATGATATTACACCTAAAGAAAATGGTGACGGAAGCTATACATTTACCTATATTGTAAAACCAAATTCTATTGTTACGTTGACAACAACTAGCGGTCAAAAAGAGTATAAACGTGATGCTGATCAAGATGAGAAAAATGATAAGGTTTTACCATTGCCTTATACAGACGATTTTGAGTATAAAGAGGAAAAATACACTCAATATAAGGATGGATCGGTAGTAAACAGTAATGAACAAGGATATCTTGCCAGCCGTGGAAATACACCACGTTACGCTACCGATATCGGCGGGGCTTTTGAAGTTAATACCAATCCAGACAATAACACGTTGATGGCGCAAATTGATCAAAGCACACATGCCAGCGGGGAATGGAATCCTAAGCCAGGTAACGATACAGTGCTTGGAGATGATCGTTGGTCCAATTACCAAGTCAGCATCGATTTTCTACTTGATACCGCAACTGAGGGCACAGGTGCTAACTATGCGGGAATCGCTGCACGAAATCTGATTACTAGTGGCGGAGAAAATCCGGGCTATATTTTCAAGGTGTTTAAGGATGGTTCCTACCAGCTGCTTAAAGGCGGAACTGTGAAATTATCAGGAACGATTAACGGTTTCGACAACTCCAAATGGCATAATGGGTCTCTCAAAGTTGTGGATAATACAATCACAGCTTACGTTGACGGCACCAAGGTTGCAGACTTTACAGATACAACAAGTCAGTATATGTCCGGTAAAATTGGGATTACTAGCGGATATTATCATACTCAGTTTGACAACCTTAAGGTAGTTCCGATTGAGGGATCTTCCGCTTATGTTAATCGAGTGGACGATTTGGATTCTCATGTTCACTATCAAGGAACATGGAGCCATAATGTCTCTACCGGCTATGGGAATTTTAACCGAACCAATTCTGTTAGTTCACCAGGCGGTATCATGAACTATACGTTTACCGGAACTGGGGTCAATCTAGTGGGGAACACTGGGACATCCAAGATTAAGGTATTGATTGATGGTCAAGCGGTAGACACAAATTATAATGTTTCTGCTGCGGGCGATCGTGCCACTTCCTATTCTATCCAAGGTTTGAAATATGGAAAGCACACCATTCAGGTAGAGACAATTAGTGGTTCCTATACAATTGATGCAATTGAGGCACTGGGTGAATTAGTAGATCATACGAAACCTATTTCTTCTGCAGGGGTTAGTTCATTGAAGGAACTAGTCAGCCGCTTTATTTCCCAAGGTGAGCTAAGTGATCCAATGATTCCACAGTTAACAAATGCTCTGCAGCAAGCACAGCATCAAATGGACATTGGCAGGCCAGATCATGCAGTAAAGCATATTCAAGACTTTGTCGACCATCTAAAGAATAAAGCATTAAGTAAATACAGCAGTGAAACAGCTAAAAAAGTATTAAATGCAGATGCAAATGATTTGATAAATAAATAGGAATAGAAGAGGCATATCCATTGTCACTTTAGAAAGCGGCTCATTTAAAGCAAACGAATGAGTCGTTTTTTTTTGCCTTTAACGTTTAAAAAGTCAAAAAAATAGATTGATTGGTCAAAAAAACGTTAAAACGGAGTGTGGTGGTTATTTTAAAATGAAAGGTAAAAGAGTGAGGCTAGGTCTCTTTTTCTCTACCGGGGGAATAAATATCATGTCAAATTTTCTGTAATACTATTATAATATTTAATATTAAGTGGAGAAATTTCGATGAATATTTTTGAAAAGGCTTTCTTTTGATGAGATAAGACTCCTGGGGGGAAAAGGATGAAGAAAAAGATATGGTCTATATTTCTATGTACCGCACTATTTTCGAGTCTAGTTACTGGTTGTTCAGGAAGTGAAAGCAAGACCTCGTCAGACACGAAAAAAGATAAAAAAATCACATTGAAATTCTATTCCTATGGGACCGAGGCAAACTACAACTGGAGAAAAACAATCAAAGCTTTTGAGAAAGAGTATCCAAACATCAACATCGATTTAGTCGTTCTTAGTGAAAAGGGGGACACGCAGGAGGCCACAAAAAAGCTGGACCTTGCTGCTGCATCGGGAGAACAAATGGATATTCTCATGTTTAGTGAATCTGCTAGTTATGCCCAGCATGTAAGCATGGGAATGACTGCACCACTAGATGAATTTATTAAAGAAGAAGGTTACAAAGTTCCGGAGGAATACAAAGTCGATACTCAGATCAATGGAAAATATTACGCGCTTCCAGGTAAATTTAATCCATGGTACGTTCTCTTAAATAAAGACCATTTGGATGCAGCCGGACTTAAGGTACCAAAGGATTGGACCTGGGATGAATTTATGGAATATGCGAAAACGCTCACAAGAGACGGCCATTACGGAACATACTTCCATGGACCGCAGGCTGGGAGTTGGATGGAGTATATGAGGCTTGCACTTGCAAGTGAGTCTGAAAATTCAGAATTTATAACTGAGAATGGAAAGTCAAATTTGGACAATCCCCTCTTTAAGAGGTCGTTGGAGATTCGATTGAAAATGGAAAAGGATGATCAATCTGCTGTTCCGTATGCTAAGGTCATCTCACAAAAGCTTCATTACCGAGACGAGTTTTTTAATCAGGATGCAAGTTCCATTCTAATAGGCAGCTGGATGAATACAGAACTTGGAGGTTCAGATCTGTACCCTTTAGATTTTAATGTTGCGGTTGCTCCATTCCCCAAAAACCAAAAAAAGGATCAGGGCGGTTATGCCCCAGTAACAACAGACTATATGGCGGTCGCGGCCAATTCAGAGCATAAAAAGGACGCCTATACGTTTATTCGATGGTATACAACGGATGGACAAATTGTCCAGGGCAAAAATATCCCTTCATGGAACAAAGTTAGTAATAGTGATTTACAAAAAATTATCGACCAAATTCTTAGCGGTACCAAAAATCCCGAAAAGGTTGATAAAGAATCTCTAGTTAATGTACTAACGAATGCAAAGTCATCAAGGTTTATTTCACCAGTGCCTTATCAAGCGGAAATGTATAAGGTAATCAGCGAAGAGTATGAAAAGTTAATCTTTGGTGAACAGAATATCAATAAGACGATCCAAGCTTCTCAAGCAAGGATACAAGAAATTATCGAAAACAATCAGTAATAAGTGGATTGGCAGAGTGGGTAATCCGTTACCCCATTTTTTGATTAAAGGACTGAGATTATGGGGAAAAAGATTCATACGATACTGTCACCTCGTTCATTTCGTTTTAAAGTCATTTTCATATCTATTATTTGTCTGCTCATCCCCGCCACTATGACGTTATTTATCTATAACTATTTAACGAAGGATACGATCAGGGAACAGGCATTGTCTAATGCCAATAGAGAGTTAACCATTGCGAATGAATATGTTCAGAAACTCTTCGAAGATATGATGTATATTACAAACTTTATCCAGGTTGACGCTGAAATGAATACACTTTTAAAAAGAAAAGCAAGAAATATTAACGAACAAACCCAAGATAAGAAGTACCAACAGTTTATGGATGATAGCAAAATCAACAAAACGATTGAAAATATTACCTTACAAGGCGGAAATTCCTACGTCACCATCCTGTTGAAAAATGGTAAGTCGTATACAAACTATTCTCAGTGGGAATATAATCCCTCAGATTTATTTTATGAGGATTGGTTTAAACAATTGAGTCAGACAAAGGGATATGAATCGGTCTGGATTGGTAGCCAGCCGACCATGTTTAAATCAGAGAAAAAAATGAACCCCTATCAAATATCAGTTGCTAGAACATTAAGGGATGAGAATTTAAAAATTTACGGCTATGTTATCGTGACAATCATGGAAAATAAAATCAGTGAAATATTTGAAAATATGAACGGTCATGAGGAAATGGCGCTCCTCGATTCTTCAAATCATATACTTTCAAACAGAGATAATACTAGAATTGGTAAACGGTTCAAGTACAGTGATCAACTGAAGGAAAATAATTACTCAAATATCTTTCGAATCTCTCAGAAGAACTATTTAATTGCGGAGCATAAAATCTCTTTCACAGGCTGGAAACTAGTCTCGGTTATTCCATATAAACAAGCAACCAATAAAGTGAATTCGATTTTTAATAAAGTTATTATCGTTCAGATCCTATTTTTCGCTATTTTTCTTGTCCTTATGGCCTATTTGTTGAGAACGATTACAAAGCCTATTTCCCGTCTGGGGAATGTCGCAGACCTTGTACAACAAGGAGATTTAAGGATCCGTTCCAAGATCCGAAGCAAGGACGAGATCGGCAGACTGTCTGAATCCTTTGATTTGATGCTAGATCGTATTAATGAAAAGATTCAAGAAATTACTGCGACAGAGAAAAGAAAACGAAAAGCAGAACTAGATATGCTCCAGGCTCAAATCAATCCCCACTTTCTATTTAATGTCCTTAATTCCATCCGGATGAAGGTATTAGTAAAAGGAGATAAAGAGAGTGCGAATATGATCAGCTCATTGTCAAAATTATTACGGATGACCATTTCAAAAGACAAGGAAACGATCACCTTTCATGAAGAAATTCAAATTGTCTTGGACTTTATTTCTATCATGAATATGAGACAAAAAGAAAAGGTAAATGTTGAATTAGCCATCCATGAAGATACGAATTCCATCATGATACCGAGATTTATCCTCCAGCCAATTATTGAAAATAGCATCATCCATGGCCTTAACCAAAGTGCCGGAACCATTAAAGTAAATACATATTGGAAGGAAAATGAGGTTACCATCGTTGTGGAAGATGATGGTCAGGGAATGAATGAAGATGCGCTAGAACATTTGAAAAGAAAGCTCATTCTATCAAATGACACAGACTACTCGATCATCAAAAATAAAAAAGGTTTCTCATCCTTAGGACTATCCAATGTGTATGAACGAATGTATATGACTTTTGGTCAGGATTTTACAATGGAAATAAAAAGTAAAATTGGCAAGGGTACTCAAGTCATATTGTCCATTCCAAAAGGGGGCATCAAATCTAATGTACAAAGTAATGCTAGTTGACGATGATTATCCAGTATTAGAATTGCTATCTCAAACAATCGAGTGGGAGCAGCTGGGTGTAAAGCTTCAAGGAACATACGAAAATGGAGCCAGTGCCTTTGAAGCCGCACTGGGTGAGATGCCTGATATTTTAATTACAGACATTGGAATGCCCAAAATGAATGGAATTGAATTAACGAAGCGCTTAAAAGAGTTAAATCCGCAATTACAAGTTGTTATCTTATCCTGTCATTCGGAATTTGAGTTTGCCAAGCAAGCACTAAAGCTCCAGGTGCAGGACTATATCGTTAAAGACATGTTTGACCCTGAGGATTTATGCGGTGTGATTAAAAAAGTAAAGGAAAGCATCGATCAGCAAAAAAAGAAATCTTTAGAACAGCTTCAGCTGCAGCACATGCTCAACAAAAATAAAGTAAATGTTAAAGAAAGATTTATCAGGCAAACGATCAATCAATCGCAAATTCTTGAACAGGAATGGCTTAAAGAGGCTAGTGCTCTAGGATTACAATTAGATAAAAGGGATTACAATGCTGCACTAGCATTCGTCCATGATTTTCATTTAGCTAAAGAGCAGTATCTCTCGGAAGATAACGTAATTTTTGCCATCAATAATGTAATGGATGATCTCATTAAAGAATCAAATTTGGATGCCGTCCATTTTTCTTTAACGGCGAACGAATTCATTTTGTTCTTTCCTAGTTCCCAACACTTCAATACCAGTTTCTTTGATGAATCCTATGAAAGTATGAAAAAAATTCAAAAGGCTATTCAAAAATATTTACATGTTCAGTTATCTTTTTTAATAGGCGGTGACTGCACAGGGCTTGCTGACATAAGGCAGGAGATTTCCATACTGCTTAGTGCAAAACATCAGAGTTTTTATATGCAGCCAGGAACGATTATAAAGAAAGATACGATTCAGGCTCCAACTGAAGACCTGTTTTCAAAATACGATGAAGCTTCATTAGACTTTAGAGAATTGTTGTTAAAGAAAGATGAAAGTATGATTATCCCTATCGTTTCCAAATGGATTAAGCACATTGAAGAAAAAACATATCCTCCTGAGTTGGTAAAGGAATGGTTATTAAAATTGTTAATCGATCTAAAGGTCAAGATGCATGCCCTGCAGTTATTCCGTCAAGATCATGCGGTTGAATGTCTGCATCAAGAGATCCTTATGAGTAATTTTTTATGTGAGTTAAAAGTATTACTCATTGATTATTTTAAATCATTTTTATATCTCTCCAATGAAGTGTACAATCAGACAAAACGCAGGGAAATATTGGATGCTATTAGCTATGTCTCTGTGAATCTAGAAAAGCGGGTCAGTTTGGAAGAAGTTGCTGGTCATCTCTTTTTAAACCAAAGTTACTTTAGCCGTTTGTTTAAGAAAGAGATGGGTGAAACATTTGTTGAATACGTTACCAAAATGAAAATTACCAGGGCGAAAGAATTACTTGAGCAAACAACTGACTCGGTAGGGAAAATTTGTGAACGTCTCGGCTATGATAATCAAAGCTATTTTATTAAACTATTTAAAAACCATGTGGGGTTCACTCCTATAGAGTATCGAGGCGGGAAAATTTCAGCGGGGTGAAAGGGTCCTTAGGCAAGTCGTCCAGTTGATCGCTGGACTTTTTTTATGTTGAAAAAATAAGTCAAAATAGTTTAAACATTTATCAAAATAGTGTTACGAATGGAATCTGCCGTTATTCTATAATTTAACTAAAATATGAATAAGAGGGGTGAAGAAGATGATCGAACAACTGCCCTGGGTAGAAGAAGCATGGGAGCAAGTTACTATAAAAATAGGCAAAACAAGTAAGAGAATAGGGGCTAATTTTCCCCACGCAAGTCAAAATGGAAAGTATATCTTTGAGGAACCGTACTGGTGGACAGCTGGATTCTGGCCAGGTCTTTTATGGCAAGTGTATCGAGATACACAGGATGAAAACCTAAAGCTAATAGCTGAGAAATGTGAAGAAAAGTTGGATAAAGTTCAAAATGATTATTACCGTCTCGATCATGATATGGGTTTTATGTGGACTTTAACGAGTGTTGCACGATATAAGCTCTTAGGTGAGGAGGATTCCAAGCGGCGTGCACTGCTGGCTGCCAATCTTCTAATGGGACGTTTCAATTCAAATGGGAATTTCATTCGAGCGTGGAACCCGTGGCATGAGGGAGAAGACAATAGCGGTGTTGCGATTATTGATTGTATGATGAATTTGCCGCTTCTTTATTGGGCCACCGAAGAAACAGGGGATCCAAGGTTCAAAAGTGTGGCGAGAAAACATGCGGATATGGTCTTGGAGAATTTTATTAGGAGTGATGGTGGAGTACATCATATCGTCCGCTTTGATCCTGAAAATGGGCAGAGGATTGAAGCGTTGGGAGGACAGGGATTCGGCCCAGATTCAGCATGGTCAAGAGGAACGGCTTGGGCGATTTATGGTCTGACATTAAGCTATCATTATACAGGTGAAGCAAAATACTTGGAAACAGCCAAAAGGGTAGCACATTTCTTTATCTCCCATCTTCCGGAGGATGCCGTTCCAGATTGGGATTTCCGCCTTCCTGCTGGAATTGATTCTCCAAGAGATTCTTCTGCGGGTGCGATCGCCGCATGCGGTCTCCTATTATTAGCAGATAAAGTGACAGCCGTGGAATCGCCTGTTTATCAAAGAACTGGGGAGAAAATCCTCGAATCGTTATACAAGAATTATGGTGATTGGGAAGGCGAGGAAGAGGGATTAATCCTCCACGCCACGAGCCATTTTCCTGAAGGGAAATATACAGACAACCCACTGATATATGGGGACTACTATTTTGTTGAAGGTCTTGCGAGATTAAAGGGATACAAGGAATTGTTCTGGTAGAATGGAAAAGGAACACCTAAGGGACGGAATTCATGGTTGTATGAAGTTTCGCACGACCAGCAGATTCGTCCCTTTTTGCCTTTCCTACCGCCATCAAACAACACTTACCTCATCTAAACTCTCCGTTTCTCCTGCATATATTTCATCCATTTCTTCAGTTTATAACTACAAATAACATACCCAGCAAGCGAGACAGCGGCTACTCCTGCGGATAGCTGCCAGATGAGGTCGTATGAGGTATAGAGCCCGGCGGCTATGCCTGTCATCCCGAAGAGGGTTAACTGGAATAATTGCTTTTTCGTATTTTCATAGATGGTGAATTGGAATTGCCTGCGTTGTTCGACTTCCTTTAACTGCTCTAATTTTTGCGGTGCATTCAGGAATTCTGTGACAGAATGAAAGATTTTAAAAATTGGCTGCGATTGGAGCCATTGCCAGACGAATAGCCATTTATTATTTCCTTGTTTGTTTAACCACTCCATAAACACAGGTTTCCCTAACTCTAGAATTTCTGCATCTGGCGCTAAATTGCGGATAATTCCTTCAATCGTGACAACCGATCTGCCTAAAAAGACAAATCTGGTTGGAATCTGAATGGGGAGCGCTTGAATCATATCATTGATTTCCATCTTAAAAGCAAGAAGATCCATTTCTTTTAATTGAGCTGGCTGGAAGGTGATGAATTCCGCTAAGATCCGTTCAATCGTTCTTGATTCCGCCTCAGGGAGCAACACGCCTAAGTGGAACAAGCAATCCACCGCCTTCGGATAATTTTTGGCGAGAAAGCTTTCAATTAAACCTTGAAAATACCCGGCATCCTTTTTGGAAAGTTCTCCGACCATTCCAAAGTCTAGTAAAATAATTTTTCCTTCCTTTGAGACCAGAACGTTGCCGGGATGGGGATCGGCATGGAAGGGACCAGGTTCCATCCATTGAGGGAGAAAGACCTTCATCAGCCGTTGAGCTAGTTCCTGGCGGCTCACGGGTAATTGGTTGATGGCGTCGTTATTGGTCAGCCGTAATCCTTCGACCCACTCCATGACTAGCACATTTGCGGTACTCAATTCGGCATACACCGACGGAATATGGACGGTATCCATCTTCTTAAAGCGCTCTTTAAAGCTCAGGATGGTGTTCAGTTCTAGGGAATAATCCAGTTCGCGTACAATCACTTGTTTTACTTCTTTAAAAAGAACTTTAAAATTCATAAAACCCTTCGGAAGAGGGACTAAGTGGTCCACAAACCACATCACAATACTTAATATCCGAAAATCCGTGTCGACAATGGAATCAATATGCGGGCGTTTAACTTTGATGGCCACTTCGGTTCCATCAAGGAGCACGCCCTTATACACTTCGCCAATCGATGCAGAAGCAATTGCCGCTTTCTCAATCGATTGGAAGTGTTGCTGATACAAGTCTCCCCATTCTTTTTCTAAAATTTCCTGAACCTCGTTCCATTCCGATGGCGGAACTTTATCGGTCATATCTTCAATTTGGCGGATAAAGGCAGGTGGCAGCAAATCGGCACGCGTGCTAAGGATTTGTCCCAGTTTGATGAGCAAGCCTTCTAAATCAAACAGAGTCTGTCGAAACCGTTCTCCGATGCTCCCCCACAGTTTTTCCCACTCTGCTTTCGGTTTTCTGCGAATCTTATACCAATAAATTTGCAGGAAAATGCCAAAGGTAAGAGAAAGGACCTTCGACATCCGCACCAGCTTATTTTTCGTCTTCATCCGAATCCCCACAATCCATTTCAGGTTTTACTATTTAAAACGAGTTTGATAGATAGAAAGTTTCAGTCTGGGAGGCCCCATCTTAAAATAAATGAAATCTACCAATAATGATTGTCCAAATAATTAAGGTTATTAGCGGCAATGAGATTAGTGTAATTAACCAGGATCGCTCAAAAACGTTATAGCCTTTTTTCTCTGCAAACCATTCACATAATAAAATGAGGAAATACAGGACAATGAACTGTATCGAGAGGGATAGTAATTTATAAATAATAAAATTTAAGAAACCCTGATTGTCCATGCATGATTATCCCCTTTCGCTTGTACATGTTTATTCATTCAAAGACGAAAGTATTAATAAATAACAGGAATGGGTGCCTGACACCATAAAACAATACCCAGTTACCACAATATACTATATTGACATAATTAACTTGAATATAGTAGTCTATTAAATATAATTTAATATTCACCTCACTTTTTTAGTGAGGTAGAGGCGCGGTATTTAACAGTCTTTAGTGGAGTTTGAGAAGCAGTGATACTAAGGAGAAGGAAATGTCGCCGAAGTTAGTAATATTCTCACTATTACTTGCTGGGTCTGCAGTGAATAATTGCAGGACTGTCTCAATAAACTCCCTAGTTTATTGAGTTGTGCTATCTCACCTGGGAAAAGAGAGGACTTAAGGGCAACTATGCATACATATTGCGACCTGAGTGATCTCAGGTCGTTTTTTGTTGTATTAAAATGCCTGAATTATGAATTAATAGGAGGAGAATACTTTATGAAAAAAGCATCATTATTTTTCGTATTGCTACTTTCAGCAATGATTTTATTAGCTGGATGTGGTTCAAGTGATAAGTCAGAGTCTGGATCAGCAGATGATAATACATTTAAGGTCGGTCTTGAAGCAGGCTATGCTCCGTTTAACTGGACGCAAAAGGATGATTCCAATGGCGGTGTGAAAATCGAAGGAACGCAAGAATATGCTGGTGGTTATGATGTTGAAATCGCCAAAAAAATTGCGGACGGCTTAGGGAAAAAATTAGTGATTGTGAAAACAGAATGGGACGGTTTAGTTCCAGCGCTAACTTCTGGCAAAATCGATGCGATTATTGCTGGGATGTCACCAACAGCAGAACGTAAAAAGACGATCGACTTCTCAGATAAATACTACAAATCAAATCTAGTTATGGTGGTTAAAAAAGGCGGCAAATATGAAGGTGCGACTTCGATTCAAGATTTCAAAGGGGCGAAAATCACCGCTCAATTGAATACTTTCCACTATTCAGTAATTGATCAAATTAAAGGTGTAACAAAAGCAACTGCGATGGATAATTTCCCGGCGATGAGGGTTGCGCTTGAATCAGGAATTATTGATGGCTACGTTTCAGAACGTCCTGAAGCGGTTAGTGCATCAGGTGCAAACGATAAGTTCGCGATGGTTGAATTTAAAGATGGATTCAAAACATCAGAAGATGATACAGCGATCGCTGTAGGTCTTGAAAAAGGCGATAAAAATATCGATAAGATCAATGAAGTGTTAAAAGGAATTTCAGAAGAATCACGTACACAAATCATGGATGAGGCTATTAAGAACCAGCCTGCAGCAAAATAATGAATTCATAAAACCGGCTGTATCCCTATGCAGTCGGTTTTATGATGATGAGACAAAGGGGGAGAAAAATGAGTATCGATTGGATCGTAAAAATCGTTTCAGAAAACTGGCCAATGTTTCTTCGAGGGGCTGGCACCACGCTCTATATTTCACTAATTGGGACGATATTGGGTGCAATCATTGGGTTATTGGCGGGGGTTATTCGAACGATACCTGAACCTGCACGTGGACCCAAAAAGGTTCTTCTAAAAGTGGTTAATGTAATTCTTTCTATTTATATCGAGTTCTTCCGCGGAACACCGATGATCGTTCAGGCGATGGTCATTTATTATGGTTCTGCTCTCGCGTTTAATATCGATATGAATGTTATGCTTGCGGCGCTCATTATTGTTTCGATTAATACAGGGGCGTATATGGCAGAGATTGTCCGGGGCGGTATCGTTTCAATTGATAAGGGGCAATTTGAGGCAGCTGAAGCGATTGGAATGAATCATTTGCAAACAATGATGAATGTCGTATTGCCACAGGTTATTCGCAACATTTTACCAGCAACGGGCAACCAATTTGTGATCAATATTAAAGATACATCGGTTCTGAATGTTATTTCGGTATCAGAACTTTATTTTTTAACAAAATCAGTGGCAGGGAACAACTTTAGATACTTCGAATCATTCTTCGTCGCTTGCGTCATGTATTTTGTGATGACCTTTATTGTAACGAGAATTCTACTTTATGTTGAAAGAAAATTAGAAGGATCAGACAATTACACGATGCTGGGTGAGGAAATAGAGCCAACGAAATAATTTGAGAAGAAGGAGGAGAGAGAATGGAAAACGTCATTGAAATTCAGAATTTAAATAAATCGTTTGGAAATCATGAAGTGTTAAAGGATATTGAGTTTTCAGTCAAAAAAGGGGAAGTTGTCAGTATCATCGGTTCCTCCGGGTCAGGTAAATCCACGCTCCTACGCTGTATCAATCTTCTAGAAAGACCAAGCGGCGGTCAAATCATTTATCATGGCGAAAATATCTTAGATGACAAGCATGATATTTTTGCCTACCGCAGGAATTTGGGGATGGTTTTCCAACATTTTAATTTGTTCAATAATCATAATGTCCTCATGAACTGTGTGGTTGGCCAAATTAAAGTCTTGAAACGCTCCAAAGCAGAAGCGGAAAAAGTAGCGATGAAATACTTAAAAGTTGTCGGAATGGATCGCTATATTAACGCCAAACCAAAACAATTATCAGGCGGGCAAAAACAAAGGGTTGCGATTGCGCGGGCACTTTCAATGGAACCGGATGTGATGTTATTCGATGAACCAACATCGGCTCTTGACCCTGAAATGGTCGGTGAAGTGTTAAAAGTCATGAAGGAACTGGCTGGAACGGGCCTAACGATGTTAATCGTTACGCATGAAATGGATTTCGCCCGGGAAGTCTCTGACCGGATTGTCTTTATGGATAAGGGTGTGATTGCCGAGGAAGGAAGCCCAGAGCAAATCTTCAGCCATCCAAAACAAGAACGGACGAGAGAGTTTTTAAAACGGACGTTAAAAGAAGCATAAGGGGCACAAAAAAGCTGAATGGAGAGAATCTCCATTCAGCTTTTATTTACTTAATTTCTAGTTCTGACTTTAATTCCTTTTGAACCCGTTGGATTTCTTCTTCTGAAACCAATCCATAATAAATGTTATCGATTCTTGTTCCTTCTTCTTCTATCTCCATTTGCTCAATGGATGTTCCAACATGCTTATAACCTTTTTGAATAGCGACCATTTGATCAAACGTAAGGTTTGTTTTTACATTTTTGCCGAGGACGGTAAATATACCGGAGAACTTGGTTAAACTGGAGAAACTAGCCCCTTCTTTAATTACCCCTTCAATAATTTGACGTTGTCTTATTTGCCTGCCAAAGTCACCTCTAGGGTCTTCTTTTCTCATTCTTGTATAGCTTAACGCTTTTTTACCGTTTAGCGTCAATTCTCCTTTTGGAAAATGGTATCCATCTTGAGTGAAATCTAAGTCATTATTGACCGTTACGCCGCCAACGGCATCGACCATTCCCGTGAAGCCTTTCATGTTAACCTCTATATAATAATCAATTGGTATATCGAGAAAGTTTTCAACGGTATCCAAAGCCATAGGGATCCCTCCAAAGGCGTAGGCGTGGTTAATTTTATCCTCCGTCCCTTTTCCAATAATTTCAGTTCGAGTATCGCGTGGAATGCTTAGCATTTTTACGGAATTATTGTTGGGATTAACGGTTAATACAATCATGGTGTCAGAGCGGCCCGAGTCTCCTTCACGCTCATCCACACCCAGCATTAATACCGAAAAAGGATCTTTTTCTTTAAGCGAAACTGGCTCCGCGCGTTTTTCAGATTTTTCTCGTTCCATCGGCTGATGCATCGCAGCAACAGCATTTTTAAAAGATTTATAGACAGTGGATCCGTAGACTCCCCCGCCAATTACTAGTAGTAGAAGGATTGTGCCGGTCACCTTTACCCATTTTCTAAGTCTTCGTTTCCTTTTTTTTAATCGCATTCATAAACCTCCAAACTATCAAAGTCAGTTATTCATATCATACGATAAAGGTGTTTGAAAGTCGTCGATTTTCCATTGCTATTGTCAAAATGTGTCGGAACTCCTATGGAATCATGTTTGAAAAAAGGGACTAAGAACGAATGAAGTCGCTGTATTCTGGTTGATTATTACTAGATTAAAAAATGAAGGATTTACAGATAGAAAATTTTTAATTCGTTCCAAGCAATATTCATTGATTAAATCCAATCAATATGATAAATCCTAATGGAGGAAATTACTAGAAAGTTGTTTTTTCAAGTAAAGATATTACCCGAGATCATTTGGAAAGGAGCATTAACCAATGCGATTAGAAGGAAAGAAAGTACTCAGCCTTGTGCACCATGATTTTGAAGATTTAGAGCTATGGTACCCGATTCTTCGACTCCAGGAAGAGGGGGCCATTGTCCATCTTGCAGGAGAAAAAGCGAATGAAAAGTATATTGGGAAGTACGGCGTACCGGCTACATCCGAATTCTCTTATGATGAAGTGCGCGGGGAAGATTATGACGCAATTTTAGTTCCAGGAGGGTGGGCTCCAGATAAAATTCGGCGCTTCCCGGAAGTCCTGTCGCTGCTGCAGCAAATGAATGCGGATGAAAAGCCGATTGGACAAATCTGCCATGCTGGCTGGGTGCTGATTTCGGCCAAAATTCTTGATGGAAAAAAAGTCACGAGTACTCCGGGGATTAAAGATGATATGGAAAATGCAGGGGCTACTTGGTATGACGAACCTGTGGTTGTTGACGGCCACCTTGTTTCCAGCCGCCGTCCGCCGGATCTTCCTGATTATCTGCGGGAATTTATCAACGTGTTAGAACAGAGATAGTAAAGTGTGGAAGCAAGATAGCGAGCGATTGTTCGCTGTCTTTTTTCGTTCAGCAAATGGAAAAGCTATTCGTGCATGAAACCTTTCCCCGAAATCATACGTATGTAATCATAAATAAACGAACGAGGGTGACCACATTACATGGAAACACGAGATGATTTATTGAATGAACTGGCGATTATTGAAAAGTGGGAAAATGACCAGAGTGATTTATGGATTTGGGATCGCATCGGCAGACTTCCATTTAAGATTCTTGATAAAATAACCCCCCAATTCATCCACAACAAAGTGGGGAATCTATTAGAAGAAATCGGCTCCTATATTCAGAATGGCGGCAGCTATTTAATTAAAGAACATAATCTCTTTGAAAAAATTGAAAAAGAAACAGGGAAACCAATAACCGAGGTATCTGATATTGAGGAGATTCCGTTAGCTGCAATGGATAAGTTAAGCCAGGAGCTGACCGGACAACGGAAGAAGTTTGCGGCCATCCAAGGAGCGAGCACAGGAATTGGCGGGATTTTTACTCTTGCGCTCGATGTTCCGGCTTTAATGGGCATCTCTTTAAAAACATTGCAGGAAATCGCCATCCTCCATGGATATGATCCGAATGAGAAAAGCGAACGTATTTTTATGATCAAATGCCTGCAGTTTTCCTCGGCAGATATTGTCGGCAAACGAGCGATTCTCAATGAACTTTCCAGCTATTATCAAAAAGGGAACGGGTCAAGTGAAATGATGTCGCAGCTCCAAGGCTGGCGAGAAGTGGTTTATACTTATAGAGACCAGTTCGGGTGGAAGAAGCTGTTTCAAATGGTACCTATTGCGGGGATGGTCTTCGGTGCATTTACCAATCGCTCGATGATTAACGACCTAGCGGAGACGGGAATTATGCTTTACCGGAAAAGAAGAATTCTTGAACGGTTGGAACAAGAATAGGAATAAAAAAAAGGGACAGCATTTTTGCTGTCCCTTTTGACTGGATCCATGGGGCCCGGCCACAACCTTAATTCAAACCTATTAGATATTAACTAGGCTTTCAGTTTTTTCCTCAAAATATTTATGCATGAGTGAATTAAGTTTGATGGAAAGATTGATGTATTCCGAGCTGCTAGGGCCATCTTGCTTATATATTTCGCTCAGTGTCGTTTTAAGATAAATGATTTCCTTTAAAAGTTCCATATTTTCCATTTGAGTTCGTTCGATTGTTTTCATCATACACCTCGTAAAATTATTTTTTACTGCCATTGGTTTGGAAGGCATGATGACTTGATTCCCATCTTTTCGTCTTCTTTCTTTAATACAATTCCAATACCATTCTGATAGTAACATAGTGGATTTTCCATGTGAACAGCGAATTTAAAAGTAAAAATATTTGAAAAAAAGTAAATGATATTGGTATATCAATGTATTTAAATAGAGATTTCTAGCTGCTTGAAAATAAACGTCTCCTATATTTCGACAAATTATTTTGTTATAACATCAAAAACAAAAATAAAAATATTCAAAAATTTTAAAAAACAGCAAAAAAAGAATCCGGCCAAGTGCCGGATCCAAACAAAATATATTAAAAGGGGGTTTTGGAAAAAAGAGAAAGGTAAATGCTGTCCTCTTCATGTAATTATATTACCCCGAAATCATGAACAAACTATGAATAAACCATTTATATTTTATTAATTATTTAGTATTTAGTATGATAGATATCAAATCAAGGGCACTAGTATAACTATGTGCAATCCCAAGGGACAATCTGAAGGAGTAATGGATGAGAAAAATAGCAGGTTTATTTCTATCTGAATTCACACTAGTAGGGCTCGCAGGTTGTGGTGAAAATTCCTTAGCTGTTAAAGAGGTTGAGCAAAGGTTCATTTGAGGTAGGTAAAAAATAATAGCTGACTTACCGAAGGCTTTGCTGCCAATGCCCATTGGGTAACCTCTAAAGATGGCAGTCTTAAAAATAACTTCTAAAGAGATAGTCGTCGGACCATCTCTTTTTATATATGAAGCTAATTCGCCACTGCCGAATAGAACCCTAGCCCAATATAACGTGAAGGCACCTAAATTATGTATAATTGCACGAAACAACTAAATTATGCACAGTACAGGACCTACTTTAAGGCGTACAAAACTTAATTAAATAGGGAAAACCTCTATAGTCAGCATCAAGTCTGAAATGAAATTTCAATAATATTATTAAAAGTGTAAAATAAAATAAAATTACAGAGGGGGACTTATTAGTGAAGTATCGACTACTCGCAACGGACTTAGATGGCACGTTATTAAACGATCAAAAAGAGATTGATATGGAAACAATCGAGGCGATTCATGAGTATCGCAAACGGGGTGGTAAGGTTGTCATTTGCAGCGGACGCTCTCCACTATCAACGCAGTGGATTGCCCGTACGATTGGACTTAGCGGTGAGCCGATCATTGCTTACAATGGAGCGATTCTGCTGGCTGAGAATGGCGAAATCAGCGAGCAATCAGTTTTTCCATATGAGCCACTGGTGAGTTTCTGGGAATTATGTGAGACGAAGGGTATCTATGCCCATTTTTACGAAGGGGATACGCTGCTTGTCCCAAAGGTTAATAAATGGAATGAGCACTGGATTGAAAATAACATCCCCACCCTTGAAAAATCAGGAGGAGAACGTCATCAGTGTCAAAGTGTTCGAGAAAAATGCCAGGTGAAGGTGGTAGACGACTTTTATCGATACCTGAAGGAGCAGGAGCCAAGCATTACAAAAATTGCCGTATTTGATGAGGGGAATAAACTCCCTGAGTTTACCCGGCGACTTAAGGAACAGGCAGTGGATATGGAAATTAGCAGTAGTTTTAATTTTATCAATTTAGAAATTACCCCAAGTGGTGTGACAAAAGCATCTGCCCTTGTAAAACTTACCGAGCAGTTAGGAATTCCACTCTCACAAACCGCAGCGATTGGTGATAATTTTAATGATGCTCTTATGCTCTCGGCTGCTGGCCTCGGAATTGCGATGGGAAATGCGCCCGGAAAGGTGAGACAATTAGCGGATCAGGTGACTGGAAATAATAATGAAGCAGGGGTAGCAAAGGCGATTCGCCGTTATTTGCTTGAATAAGACCAAGTTCTCCTCATTGTGAAAAAGTGTTTTAAAATAACATTTCAATATTTTAATAAATAACTTGAAATAATATTTTAACAGGAATATAATAAACGTACGGGTAACCGCTTTCACCTCAGAAAAGACTTACAGGAGGATAAAGATAAAATGGCAGAAAATCTAGAATTATTAACGACAGAATCGCGCAATGAACATACGATGCAGATAGATACAGCAAGTCCGCTTGAGATTTTACGAATTATGAATCAACAGGACCGATTGGTCGCTTTAGCAGTGAACGATGTGTTAACCGATGTGGAAGCGGCTGTTCAATTTGTAGTTGAGTCCTTTAAAAATGGCGGGCGCCTTTTTTATGTAGGTGCTGGGACTAGCGGGAGATTAGGGGTCCTCGATGCAGTGGAATGTCCGCCTACCTTCAGTACAGACCCCGAAATGGTCCAAGGACTTATCGCAGGGGGAGAAGGCGCTTTTTTGAAAGCAGTTGAAGGAGCTGAGGATCAGCCGGATTTCGGTGTGAACGATTTGAAGGAAATTGGGCTGACTAAAGATGATACCGTGATTGGTATTGCAGCCAGCGGCCGCACACCTTATGTAATAGGGGCACTACGATATGCACGCAGTATTGGAGCAAAAACCGTTGCACTTTCCTGCAATAAAAATGCGGCGATTAGTCAGGAAGCTGACCAAGCAATCGAAGTCATTGTTGGCCCAGAAGTGCTCACAGGCTCGACCCGCTTGAAATCAGGAACTGCTCATAAGATGATTTTGAACATGATTTCAACTTCTTCGATGATCCTTTTAGGTAAGGCCTATGAGAATTTAATGGTTGATGTTCATGTGAGTAACCAAAAATTGAAAGAACGGGCAATCGGCATCATCCGTAAGATTACCGGGGTTTCCTATGAACAGGCATTGGAAACACTAGAAGCATCCGATCTTCAAGTCAAAACGGCCATCGTCATGATTAAGACGAATACAACGAAACTTGAAGCAGAACAATTATTAATAGAAGCAAACGGGTATGTAAAAAAAGCAATTCAAAACGTGAAAGAGTGAATTTTTTTAAAAGGTGGTCTTTGGTGTGGCAGCAGGCGGATTAAAAATGATTCAAAATATGTTGGAACAGCTTCCGGCTTCCGAGCGGAAAATTGCTGAATTGATTCTTGAAAATCCTCAGGTGATTTTAAACAGTACCGTCCATGACATCGGTTTGCAGGCACAAACAAGTGGGGCGGCTGTGATTAGATTATGTAAATCATTAGGTTTAAATGGTTTTCAGGATTTAAAGGTTAGAATTGCAGGCGATTTAGTGAAACCAGTGGAACAAGGGTACCGTGACATTGAGCCCGGGGAATCGTTTTTCTCCATCGCTCAGAAAACAACGAGCAATAGTATCCAGAGCATTCGCGACTCGGAAGAAATGATTAATTACGATGAATTGGAACGTGCTGTTCACACCTTGTCGGCTGCTCAAAATGTTCATTTCTTTGGAATTGGTGCTTCAAGCATCATCGCTAAGGATGCACAGCAGAAGCTCCTTAGGGTTCATAAAAATGCAACCGCTTTTACGGATACACACCTTGTTGCAACCTTAATTGCCAATGCCAATAAGGATGATCTCGTGTTTGGAATCTCACACTCGGGAGAAACACCTGAGGTTATTAAAGTCATGGCACTCGCGAAAGAACGTGGAGTGAACACGATAAGTTTAACGAAATATGGGCAATCAACGGTCTCTGCTCTAGCAGATATTAAGTTGTTTACTGCTGATTCTGGAGAGGCTCCTTTCCGAAGTGCAGCAACTTCCTCACGCCTGGCGCAGTTATATATCATGGATATTTTGTTTTTATCGATGGCCACCGTCCAATATGAGGATACGATTCAATCCATTGATAAAACAAGAGAAGCGATCCGGTTTATCAAACAAGGGAAATAGCCATTTTTGGGAGGTGATGTGAACACTTTCCATTCGCTGACCTTAGGGAAATTAGTTCACTTTTACAAATAAACAACGGAGAGAGGGGAATGAACATGGCTGGAGAGAACAAAATTTTAGCAGAAAAGATTCTTGAAGAATTAGGCGGACCAGCAAATATTGAAAATTACACGCATTGTATGACGAGACTTCGTGTGACACCAAAGGATAACTCGATTGTCAACCAAGCGGCCATAAAGAAAATTGAAGGAGTCATGGGAGTGGTGGAGGAAGAAACCCTCCAAATTATCCTTGGCCCTGGAAAAGTAAATAGAGTCACAGAAGAGTTTGGCAGATTAATAGAAGATGCTGGCGGGATCGATTTGAAAGAAAAGGCAGCGAGCAAAAAGGCAGAAATCAACCAAAAGAATGCGACACCGTTTAAGTTGTTTTTACGAAAAATCTCTAGTATTTTCATTCCATTAATCCCGGCACTTGTTGCCTCCGGATTGATTACAGGAATCACCAAAGCGATCGTCCAAGCGGGCTGGTTAGCAGCAGATTCTCAACTGGCGACCATCTTGTCGGTTATTGGAAGCGGTTTATTTGGGTACCTTGGCATCTTAGTTGGTACCAATGCAGCGAAAGAGTTCAGCGGTTCACCCGCACTCGGGGCAATTGCCGGTATTTTAATCATTAACCCAGCGGTAGCAGGGATAAAATTGTTTGATACCGCCTTACTTCCTGGTCGCGGCGGCTTAATCGGCGTATTATTTGCCGCTATCTTTATTGCCCTTGTCGAAAAACGCGTTCGTCGTTATGTTCCACAATCGCTTGACCTATTTATCACGCCAACGGTTGCTTTATTGATTACTGGTATTGTAACTTATCTTGTCTTTATGCCGCTTGGTGGTTTTGTTTCAGATGCGATTACAAAAGGATTAACTTCACTGCTTGATGTGGGTGGTGTCGTGGCTGGATTTGTTCTTGGGGCCACCTTCCTGCCGCTCGTTGTCACTGGTTTACATCAAGGATTAACACCGATTCATCTCGAGTTAATTAATACACTTGGAAATGACCCGCTTCTGCCAATCTTGGCTATGGGTGGTGCCGCACAAGTTGGAGCAGCATTTGCAATTTACGCTAAAACAAAGAAAAAACGTTTAAAAAGAGCGATTGGCGGGGGGCTGCCTGCCGGAATTCTCGGAATTGGCGAACCGCTCATTTTCGGGGTAACCTTACCATTAGGCCGTCCATTCTTAACGGCTTGCTTAGGTGCAGGTGTCGGCGGTGCGTTCCAGGCTGTCTTCCATGTGGCAACCTTCGCGGTTGGGGTTTCTGGTTTACCGCTGGCATTTTTAGTAGTAACAGGGCAAGTTCTGCTGTATCTGCTTGGTGTGTTAATCTCTTATGGAGCTGGATTCTTGTTCACTTATTTATTCGGCTTCAATGATGACATGGCCGGTGAGTTTGATTGATCGGTATTAGTTTCTATTTAAATGACCCTTTAGCAGAAGAACGGATTAGATTTGCTGGAAAAATGAATGTGAGGCGGGCATTTACATCGCTTCACATCCCTGAAGAGTCTGGGGATCTAGCGGGCCGTGCGAAAATGCTGCTGCATGCAGCAAAAGAAGCTGGAATCGAAGTTTATGCAGATGTATCGGCACGAACACCTGCCCATTTAGGATTGGATAGTTTATTTTCGTTAAAATCCTTAGGCGTTATCGGTTTGCGGCTGGATGACTTTTTTACGAATGAGACAATTTTGGAACTGGCTAAGGACTTCAAACTTGCGCTTAATGCCAGCATTATGTTTGAGGAAGATGTGCGGGTGCTGCTTGAAGGCGGGTTACAGGCTAGTCAGCTGCTGGCATGGCATAATTTCTATCCAAGACGCGAAACGGGATTAGCTTATTCATTTTTTCAAGAGCAAAATGAGCTGTTTAAACGCTATGGTATTCCGGTAAGTGCGTATATTCCAGGAGATGGTGAAAAGCGCGGCCCTTTGTATGAAGGGCTGCCAACCTTAGAAGATCATCGTGAAGTTGATCCATATCGGGCTGCGCTGGAGTTGTTCCGAGCAGGGCTAGAGGATGTCTATATTGGCGACCCCGAGGTTAGTGAAGACCTGCTTAAGCGACTAAATGATTTGGACTGTCATCAGCGTGTTTCGGTTCGAATTGAAGGGTTCCAAGATGGAGAATTCCGGCTCCGCCCTGATTTTTCCCGTGACGTGATAAGGCTTATGGATACGAGAAGCTCTGATTCGGTGGTCGCTGCGAATGCGGTAGCGCGGCCGCTGGGGACGATTACTAGAGATAATGACCGCTATGGACGCTATCGTGGAGAGGTACAAATTACGCTTCATGACCTTCCACCCGATGAGCGAGTCAATGTGGTCGGAAGGGTCGTGGAAGCGGATTTGCCGTTGCTTTCCGTACTGCAGCCTGGTCAACTTGTAAAGTTGATTCGGCCTTGATTCTCGTGTTTGTCGACTTAAGTCCAAGGGCTTTCCCTAACGGGTTCTAATACCTGTCACAAAACCTTAATTAACTCTTAAATGAATAAAAATATGTACAACAAATTGCATCGCGTATTGCGGTGCTTTTTTAATACTCCAACAAAAAAAGCGCAGTTCTATTAACTTTAACTCTTGCATCCGTTATTTCAAGAAGCGGGGATATGCTCAATCAAAATTAATGTCACCTTGTTGTTTTGCCTTTTTCTTAATGACCCAAGCTTGAAAATCTGCCTTTTATTATTTTACCAGAACAAAAAATTACATATATATACCATATTCTGGGGATGATAATGGAAACATTTTGATAATGGAGAAAAAAAATGAAATTCATTTACCTTGCTTTAGAAAAATTCATGAAAAGGGATATTCAACCAGTTGCTTCAAATCAGGACTCTATATCCTTTAAAGAGGTATTCCATACAATCGATGAAAATATTTCTTTTTTTAAATATACATTTTCTGATTCAGCAGATTTAATGATTATGGAATTACATGAAGGAAATAATCGGGGGATTTTGGTTTTCTTAGATACGATGGCAGATAAGGATAAGATTCAAAGAGATATTGTAAAACCAATGATGGAAGCGGAGGCGGAGGGTGCCCAGTTCGAACGTGTACTTCCTTCTAACTTTCTTAAATCAGATAACTTATTCAAAGCTCAAGAAGCACTTTTAAATGGATCCTGTATCATGTTCTTGGATGGTGCCAAAGAATTCTACCTGGTGGAAGTTGGCCTCTCCAAAGAGAGGACCATTATGGAACCTAGTAATGAACAGGTCATTCAGGGATCTCATGAAGGTTTTATCGAAAACCTTTCAACCAATCTTCATTTAATTAGGAAATCGTGTAGAACCATAAACCTTACCATGGAATATTTAACATTGGGTGACCAGATTCAATCCAAAATAGCCATGGTTTATATGAAAGACCTTGCCGATCATGAAATGATCAACGAATTCAAATGGAGGATCCATCATATTTCAATGGATTATATACCCAGTACTGGAGCTCTTCAGGAATTGATCGAAGATTCCACATGGTCACCCTTTCCTCAGATTTTAAGTACAGAGAGAATAGATCGTGTAGTAGGTCATTTGAATGAAGGAAGAGTGGCGGTGTTGATGGAAGGGTATCCTGCTGGTTTAATTATTCCCGTTACTTTTTTTGCATTTTTCCATTCACCTGATGATTATAACTCACGCTGGATGATCGGAACCTTTATCCGTTCCCTGAGACTCGTAAGCATTTTCATTGCGGTTAATTTACCTGCTATTTATATTGCGGTGATTGGTTTTCATTTTGAAGTACTGCCGGATGATTTAGTTCTCCCGGTTGTAAGTTCAATCAAAAATATACCTTTTCCTCCGCTAATTGAAGCACTTGTCATGGAGTTGACCATTGAACTAATTCGTGAAGCGGGGGTACGCCTTCCATCAAGAATTGGCCAAACCATCGGTATTGTCGGTGGTTTGGTTATTGGTGATGCGGTTGTCCGTGCAGGTCTCATTTCGAATACCATGATTGTGGTTGTAGCGATTACGGCCATTGCAGCCTACAGCATCCCGACCACTGAAATGAGTGATGCCGTACGATTTTTGCGTTTTCCCCATATGATTTTGGCGTCAACCTTTGGATTTGTAGGGATAGTTTTTGGGTTTATGTTTACTTTAGCTCATTTATGCAGGTTAGAATCATTTGGTACAGCCTACTTTGCACCTTGGGCACCATTTCGATTAAAAGACATTAAAGATACGTTTGTCCGTTTGCCCCTATGGAAATTTAATACACGCCCGCTTGATTCAAAACCGAACGTCCTGAAAAAGCAATCTTTGGCAAGGGGCTGGGAAAGTAATGAAACAAAACAAGAATAGAATTACGAACAAACAGCTTGTCTTTATGATTATCCAGGCCCAAATTGGTGTAGGAATCTTATCGTTGCCCCATGATGTTGCATTGGTAGCCAAACAGGATGGCTGGATTTCCACTCTAATAGCAGGAGTCATCTCACAGGCGATTATTTTTGCCCATTGGGGACTAAGCAAAAGATTTCCTTCGCTATCCTTGTACCAAATACTACCAAAATTACTAGGGAAAGTTGTCGGGAAGCTACTCATTCTCTGTTATGCACTCTATTTTATGGTTACAGGGAGCTTAGTTTTAGCAAGATATAGTGATATCCTGGATAAATGGATCTTACCCCGTACCCCTAATTGGATTACAATGGTTTTAATCCTCATCACCTGCATTTACATCGTCAGTGCCGGTTTAACCAGTATTGCGAGATTTTATGTATTGGTATCCCCCATTCTGTTTGTATTATTCGTGTTGATTGTGTATGCAATGAAGGATGCGAACTTCCTGTATATCTTTCCAGTAGGGGACCATAGCATTCTAACGATATTGAAAGGTTCAAAAGAAGCTGCTTTCTCTATGTTGGGCTTTGAACTGTTTCTTTTTATCCATCCCTATGTGCAAGCTTCCGGAAAAGAGAAGCTGATCGCCATGACAACAGCGAACATTTTTGTCACCTTCTTTTATACCTTTTTAGTGTTTGCAGCCCTTGTCTATTTCGAGCCCAGTATGGATATCGCTCTGACTCCAGAGCCATTATTATATATGATTAAAGCCTATTCGTTTCAAGTTCTCGAAAGGACGGATTTATTTTTCTTATCGCTCTGGCTAGTAGTCGTTGCAACTTCGATTGCGAACTGGCTATTATTATCCTCAATGGGGTTGGCCAGTCTTTTTAGAAAAAAAAACTATGCCCACTTACTGCCAATTGTTGCAGGATTCTATTTAATCTTGGCTCTTCTTCCTGACCAAGGAAGAGACTTTGAACATTTTAATCACTTTCTTGGGCCGACGCACTATATTTTTATTGGGGTCATACCTGTACTTCTACTCATTCTCTCGTGGGTTTTGTCGAAAAAAGAAGTGGTGAATAAGCCATGAAAAGCAAAAAGCCTATCCTTGTACTTTTATGTTTATTACTTACTGGATGCTGGGACCAGCACCTGTTGAAAAATGCGGTTCTGGTACAAATATTAAGTTTAGATTTGACAGATAACGAGGATCTGTTGTTAGGGGTTTCCATCCCCATTATCGAGGAGGCCGCAGGGGGACCGCAAGCTTTGGTAAAAAGTGAAACATTCTCTGCAAAAGGTCATACACCAAGGGATAGCCGACGTAAAATCGACCGAGAAATATCTGGAATATTAGATACATCTAAAAATAAACTGATTCTGTTTGGCGAACAAATGGCTGCTTCAGGTATTTATCCACCGTTAGATGTTATTTGGAGAGATCCCCGAAATTCATTGGGGGCGGCACTTGGGGTGGTGGAGGGTGAAGCGGTTAATCTGCTTAATATTAGACCGAAACATGAGACAAACGTGAGCGAATATATACAAGACGCTCTTACAAGCGCAGAAGAAAACTCCATTATTCCGAATCAAACCATCCAGACACTCGCTTCAGAAATGCTTGATCCTGGAGAAGATATCGTCCTTCCTTACCTAAAAATAAATAACAAGAAAAGCGCTGTAGTGGTCGGCTTAGCACTCATGAATGAAAAAAAATATGTGCGAAGTATTTCACCACAGGATTCAACCCTCCTTCTTTTATTGAATAACAAAAAGGGAAAATACGCGCGATTTACAAAACAGGTAAATAACGATGAGGAGCAGAAATTAAAAAACTATATTACATTTAATGTTCACAAAATGAAAAGAAAATTAAAAGTACAAGTAAAAAATGGAGAGGTTTCTGTTTATATACATTTACATTTAAAGATAAACGTAGAAGAATATCCCAAAGGGGATGTTCCGAAGGAAATAGATCAACTAAACAAGGCTTTATCGAAGGAGCTTACAAAAGAAGCAAATCAAGTCGTTACAAAATTACAGCAGTCGAACTGTGATGTTTTTGGAATTGGAAGGAGACTGATTGCGCTTCACCCCAAAACTTGGGACATGCTGGATAAGAAGGATTATTTTAAAAATATAAAGTTTAAAACAAATGTGAAAGTTGAAATCATCAAAAACGGAATTGTCTTGTAATGTAAGTAATCAAACATGGGCGCTAAGAAAGTGAGTAGCGGAAGCTTCAAAATAGCCTTACTGTGTTAACAGTAGGGCTTTCCCAGTGCTCCATTGGAAGTTATTCAGAGTTTACTCGGTGATGAGTAAATTGAAACTACAAGAAAAAGAAATATTTCTCTAAGCAGCAAAAAAGATTAGGAATCCCACCTAATCTTTCATTATTGCCTATTTATTTTCCATCAGCCATTTTGTAACAATCTCTGATTTTTCTTCATCTAATAGATTTCCAGGCATTTTTTTCGTGCCTTCATTGACGATTTTCAGGACTTCCGCTTCTGAATATTTATTTTTCATATGTGTGACTGCCGGACCGACAGCCCCCTGTAATTTATCGCCGTGACAAGCGGCACAACTATCTTTATAGATTGATTCTCCGTCCATAGCCGTACTTGTTTTACCCGATGAACAGCCAGTTAATAATATAAGCACTAATGCAGTAATAGCCCAAAGTCGTTTCACGATGTCTCCTCCAAACACATGTTAATAGTGGAAATGCTCCATAAATCTATCTTAATAGAGTTTGAGTGGGAAAATTCACCTTAAATATGAACAAAAATGTAAACTTCGGCGTTGTAATGGACAAATCGCTGGAATGATAGGTCATCATGGAATTAGCAGGCGCTTTAAAAGGAAAAAATATTTCCTATGTCGAAATAATTGAAGTGTAATTATTGAAACTGGGGGGAACGAGGATGGCAGGTAGCAAGGGAATTGTAGCAGACGATTTATATCGATTAAAGTCAGTGGTGAACCCACAGTTATCACCTGATGGTCGGTCATTTGTTTATGTACAGACCACGATAGATCAAGAGAATGACGAATATCAATCACAGCTCTTTTTTCAAACGCTTGAAAAAGGCGCGGAGTCTGTTCAATGGACGTTTGGAAAAGGAAAGAATACTACCCCCCGCTGGTCACCTGATGGGACTAAGCTTGCATTTGTCTCCAATCGGAGCGGAAAGAATCAACTATATGTGTTGAGTGTAAACGGTGGTGAGGCACAGCAAGTAACCTTTCTGCCAAGTGGAGCGAGCAATCCTGTCTGGTCTCCGGATGGAATGAAGCTGGCTTTCAACACTTCCTTACCATCTACTAAAACGATTTTCGATCCAGAGGAGAAGAAACAAGAGAGACCCGTGCCGCTGGAAGTGACGAAAATGAGATATAAGTCGGATGGCGAAGGATTTTGGCAGGGGCAATTTAAACAAGTGGTTGTAGTGAATGTTGGTTCTGGTGAATTAAGGCAACTTACCACTGGGGCATATGATGTAAGTTTATATTGCTGGTCACCGGATGGGAAGTACCTTGCTGTAGGGGCAGATGTAGCCGAAGTGGCTGATTTATCATTTAAGAATGATATTTATCTATTAAATATAGAAAAGAAAGAACTCACTCCTGTAACGAATGGAACCGGCTATTTTGGAAACGTGTCTTGGTCCCAAGATGGAAAATACCTTGCGATGATAGGGCATGAGCGAGAATATCAAAATGCCACACTCTCAAAAATCTGGCTTTATCAAATTAATACAGGCACATTTACATGTTTTACACCTGACTTGGATGTTCCTGTCGGTGATTATATGGTGGTTGACTTTCAACAAGGTGCATCTTCCCCAGGGTTAATTTGGGATGGGAACAGCCAAGGTTTTTATTTTATTACCTCAGAGCAGGGAAGTACGAATATTTACTTTGGTCAACTGAAAGATGGGATAAAGCCAGTTCTTGTCGGCGAGCAGCATGTTTATGGATTGTCCGTTGATTCGAAATCAGGACAAGCGATTGCAGCAATCAGTACCCCGACAGAAATTGGTGATTTATACTTATTAGCATTAAATGGGGAGCGGCCGCTTGAGAAGCTGACTACAGCGAACAATATCCAAGACGTGGTTCTCTCTAAACCGGAACCAATTGAATATGAAGGAGCAAATGGAAGGAAGATTCATGGCTGGCTCTTGAAGCCGGTTGGTTTTGAGGCGGGGAAGAAATATCCATTACTACTTGAAATTCATGGCGGTCCTCATGCGATGTATGGGAATACGTTCATGAATGAGTTTCAAATTTTGGCAGCGGAAGGGTACACGGTGTTGTACGTGAATCCACGCGGCAGTCATGGATATGGGCAGGATTTTGTCAATGCAGTACGCGGTGATTACGGTGGGGGCGATTATCAAGATTTAATGCTCGCTGTGGATTATGTGCTAGCAGAATTTGATTTTATTGATGAAAACCGTCTTGGGGTCACTGGAGGGAGTTACGGCGGCTTTATGACGAATTGGATTGTCGGGCATACCAATCGTTTTAAAGCAGCTGTAACACAGCGTTCGATTTCGAACTGGATTAGTTTTTATGGAGTCAGTGATATAGGCTATTATTTCACGGAATGGCAGATTGATGGGGATTTCCGCGATGTGGATAAACTGTGGAAACATTCCCCGCTTGCTTATGTAGAGAACGTAGAGACGCCATTATTAATCCTTCATAGCGAAAAAGATTATCGTTGCCCGATTGAGCAGGCGGAACAACTATTTATTTCTTTGAAGAGATTGGGGAAAGAAACCAGATTTGTCCGTTTCCCTGAGGAAAACCATGAGTTATCCAGAAGTGGCAAGCCAAGCTTACGTAAAAGCCGGTTAAATTACATTGTGGAGTGGTTCAGGGAGGAGATTTAATGATATTAGATGATCCCATTCGGAGGATATGAAAATGTTAATAGACAAAATAATAAATTTCGAAAATAATTTTGCAGAGATTCAATCGAAGGTAATAGAAAAACCTTATGGTAGAATCTTTTATGATCAAAATAATCCTTTATCTTATGATAGTAATCATGCATTCATCCATGAGGATTCCGACTATGAATTCGCGATTAAGGATATTGTGACTTTTTATCAATCAATAGATATCATTCCACGAGTGTATACATTCGCAAAAAATGAAAGTTCAGTTGGTCAATATTTAGAAAGTAAGGGATTTAAGAAATCACTAGATGAAATTTGTTTCTTTGTCCAAAAAAATAAAAAAAGAATAGATATTCCTCAGACCCTTCATTTTAAAAGGTTACATCGTATAGATGAAACCATAAATGAATTACTCAGCTCTGATCAAGAACAAGGTGAATGGGGGTTTAAATCACTGTTAAAGTCGATTGATAACGAAAATTTTTATTTGTTTGGTGGATTCGCTGATGAAGAATTAGTTTGTATAGCTTCCTTATATAGCAAAAATGATATTTCTAGAGTAAATGATGTATTTACTAAAAAAGATCAAAGAGGAAAAGGATACGGCAGCCAATTAATCAACTTTATGACTGATTTTAATGATAAGACACTAAACACAACCAGTTATTTATATGCCCACAATCCAAATGCAATAAAAGTATATAATAAAGCTGGATATGAAGAAATAAATGCAATTGTTAGAGGTTGTTACTGGTTAGAATAATACCCGTTCCACTCCTGCCCAAAAGTTTGATAGAAATTCAATAAAGTGAGGTTTATAAATGATTTTCACCTATGCTATTTCACAAGAGAACCAGTTGATAAAAGATGTAAAGATGGAGGACTTAAGGTCAGATCGATTCAAATTTTATTGGGTGGATTTTGAGGAACCAACTGATGAGGAAACAAAGTTGTTAAGTGAATTTTTCCACTTTCATCCCTTAGCGATTGAGGATTGTCTACATTTTATCCAGCGCCCCAATATGAATTATTATGGTGAAGTACTTTTCTTTGTTTTACATTCATTAGGTAAAACAATAAGGTGCGAGGAGATAGATGTTTTTGTTGGAGAAAACTATGTCGTTTCTTTTCATAAGGAAAAGGAAGAGGCGATAGACGTGGTAAAGCAAAAATTATTTGCTAGTAAGGAAATGGAAATGGTTGGACCGTTATATGTTCTTCATCGCATTATAGATGAATTAGTAGATTGCTATTTTCCGATTTTGCATCAAATTGAGGACAAACTAAATGAATATGAAGAGAAGGAATCAAGCAGCAAAAGAATTATCGAAGAGGTTTATGAGATTCGCAGAGATCTGATTCGTTTGCGGAAAACGATCATTCCGATGAGAGATTTGTTATACCGAATGATAAACTCTAAGCGGATTCAGGACACAAAGCAAATTCACCATTATTTTGCTGATATCTACGATCACTTGCTGAAGTTAACGGACATGGTTGCTTATAATCAAGACGTTACTTCTGATATGAGGGAGAATTATATGTCCATCCAATCCAATCGAATGAATTCCATCATGATGACACTTACAGTTATAACAACCATTTTTATGCCACTTACATTTATTGTGGGCGTATACGGAATGAATTTTGATCATATGCCAGAGTTACATTGGAAATACGGCTATTTTTTCACTCTAGCGGTTATGGCGATCATAGTAACTGTAATGATTTTATGGTTTTACAAAAAAGGCTGGTTATTTAAAAAGTAACCATCAACCAAACAGCTGATAAAATTCTGAAATATTGAAATGGTTAGCTTGAAAGGCAGAGAGTTGATATCTCTCTGCCTTTTTTTATGCACTTTTTAATTTAGTAGATACCTTGTGTAGGCAAAACTCTTTTTTTTGGGAGCTCCTTTTTTTGTTTAAATTTTCTTTTTCAGGTAATCCTTTCGATACCAAGCAGGTGAAACGTTCATCACCGAAGTAAATACGCGTGTAAAGTAATGTACGGATCCAAAACCGGTAACATCAGCGATTTCTTTAATCGGAAGGCTTGTCATTTCAAGCAGACGGGCCGCCTCTTTTACCCTTTCCTTGCGAATAAAAGTGGAGAAACTTTCACACAGTTCATTGGAAAACAGCCTTGATAAATGACGACTGGATATGTGAAGGTAGTCGGCGACATCTTCTAGCTTCAAGGGTTCTGATAAATTATCACGAATAAATAGTTTTGCTTGATATAAATGGGTTGGGGAACTATTCGAAAACATCTTTTCAGGACTTCGGTTTTGCTGATTTGCTTCGGAAAATAAAGAATTAAAGGATAGTATAAGTGTGTGTGCCATATTTGTAATGAAGATAAAATCTTCCGCCCTGCTGTTTGACGTGTAATCTACCAATGCCCTCCAGATTAGGGCCGTTGGGGAATCATCCGCCACACTGACACAAATCCTATTGGTTTTCGCCAGTTGATTATACTTGCGGATGGCCTCATCAAATGATTTTTCATGTAAAATCTCAAATGCGACAAATACAAGAAACAAGCCTGTTTCACTTAATATTTGGTGATGAATGTTTGGACGAGATAAAAATAATGTCCCTTTCTTTAACGGATATTGTTCATCCAAGTCTTTATAAAGTCCTTCTCCATTTAGTACGTAACACACTTCAAAAAAAGAATGCCTATGTATGGGATTGTTGAAATGTTTCGGGTTGACTCCCCAATAATTCACCTTAAAGGCAATTTCTTCTCCAAGCGGCCCCAGGGCATATTGATTTAAAATACCTTCACTGTGTTTACATGATTGGACGATCAATAATATCCCCCCAATGTCCTCATAAGACAAAAAAACAGCCTAATTTGATAAAGACAGAAATCTATTATTTTCTTAAAATTATAACAATTATACGATCAACCTTAAAGGAGGATATGGAATGATTACTGTAAAGGATGCAGAATTTTACAAAGAAAATGGATACTTGCTTGCTAAAGGGGTTTTTTCGAAAGAGGAAGTAGAGATTATGAAGACGGCGGTAGAACGCATTATTCAACGGGCAGCCAATACAAAACATGATCGTAACCATGCATGGCAAGGGGAGTACATCCCGGCAAACGAGTTAAAGAAACTGGTGTTAAAAGGGTTTCATGATGTTCATTATCATGATGCATCCTTTTCCAGGGCCGTCATCCATCCGAATATGGTGTCGATTTTGCAAAAGCTGATCGGACCGAACGTTCAATTACATCATTCCAAAATGCTGGTTAAGCCACCTGAAAAGGGAGCAGCATTTCCCATGCATCAGGATCATCCCTATTTTCCTCATGAAAGTCATACCATGTTGGCTGCTAGTGTTCATCTTGATGATGCAGACTTGGAAAACGGATGCCTGAGGGTCATCCCAAAATCTCATAAAGAAGGTCCCATCTCTCATGTAGGTCGTCACTACTTAAATCATAAGGAATATCCGATTTCCATAGGGACCCCGTGCCCTGCCGAAGCAGGCGACGTTTTGTTTTTTAATTATTTAACTATACACGGTTCTGATAGTAATCGAAGTGACCGGCCGCGTAGAAACGTATTATTCCAATATCGTGATCCAATGGATAAACCGACTGCCGATGTACATGTAAACTGGGGGCAGGGCTTGATGGTCTGTGGAGAAAATCCAACCTTCCGTGATTATCATGCTGATTTTGCCTCAAAAGTAGTGAATTGATGTAGAAAGTTAAAAACGGAAATTAACTAGGAAAGCGTAAAGAATCCCTAAGGGTCTTTACGCTTTTTTATTGTTAAAAAACTGCCACAATCTAGTGACATTTGAAACAGTCAAATTCCGACATTTCCTTTATGATATACGGTATACAGATAATAAATAATGAGTAATTATGCATAAACCATTGAGAGGAGTCCTCTATGAGAAATCAAGGCCTAAAGTCGGATTTAAGTTTGTTTATTCAAACCTTTAAATCCGTTCTGCTCAATCTGCCTGTGCCTTGCTCTATTCTTGATCTTGAAGGTACAATTGTCTTTTCAAATGATGCAATGATCCAGTTAACTGGGTATCAACGTGAAAAAGATTTCAAAAGGAGTTTTCTCTCTCAATTAGATGATAAATATATCGATAAAACAATCGAGCACTTTCAAACCGTCCTAACGGGAGAAAGCCCTCAGTTTCTGTTAGAAATCAGGCATTAGAACGGGAAAAATATTCCGGTAACTATCGTCTCGATCCCGCTTGAGATCCGTGGATTGGTTCTAGGAATATGCAGCTATATTTTGGACCGTTCCAATAAAGGGGCTGTTTTCCGTCAACTCTATGATCCGAGCAAGTGGGATCGTATTTTTAACGAAATTGATATTTGTTTATGGTCTATTGATGCAAAAACGATGGAGACCATTCAAATATCCTCATCCTGCCAGCGCATTTTGGGTTATTCCGAGGAGGAATTTATCCAGAACCCTTGTTTGTGGATGGAAGTTATCCATCCGCATGATAAAACGGACGTCCTAGCGCAACTGAATTTATTGGAAAAGGGGCAGTCTGCTAAACTTGAATACCGGATTCGCACCTTTCATGGGATGGAGAAATGGGTTTTTGATTATATCGTACCCATTTTTGATGAGCAATCCAATGGCCCTGTGAGATTTGATCGTGTTGTGATGGATATTAGTCAGCGGAAAAGAAACGAGGAAGAATTAACCTATTTAGCCTTTCATGATCCATTAACGGGCTTGCCGAATCGCAGGAAATTTGATGAACAGCTTTGTACAGCCATTATAGAAGCGAAGCGAAATAACCAGTTTGCAGGGATCTTATTTATCGATATTGATCGATTCAAGGATATCAATGATTCACTGGGGCACAAAATGGGTGATCGATTGATTAAAATCATCGCGTATCGGTTAAAAAGTCATATTCGTGCTGAAGATGTCATTTCACGTCAAGGTGGAGATGAATTTGTCATTTTATTAAAAAATCTGCCGAATGCACAAGTGATTGGTGAAATAGCCGCAAAAATAAGCAAAGTGGTTGAAGAGCCGATCAGACTGCTTGAACATGAGTACAGGATAAGCGTCAGTATTGGAACAAGTATTTTTCCGGATCATGGTAATGATGGCGATGTACTCATGATGAGAGCCGATCAGGCGATGTATCTGGCAAAGGAGAATAGGACGGGCATTCAGCAATATCAACTAGGTATGTCTACTAGTCTGTCTCGAAAAATGCTCCTTGAACAATATCTTCATCAGGCTATTGAAAAAAATGAGTTGTATTTAGAATATCAGCCCATTTTTGATGTATATACCAAGAAGGCTATCGGTTTGGAAGCCCTCCTCCGTTGGGAGCATCCTGTCTTGGGAAGTATTTCACCAGGTGAATTTATCCAGATTGCTGAGGAATCCGACCTGATTATTAAACTGAGCAATTGGGTTTTGGCGGCGGTTTGCAGACAGCGCCGGTTATGGCTGGATAAGAATTTACCGCCTTTTTATATATCTATTAATGTTCCTGCTCGGCAAATCCATCAGGAAGATTTTATTGAAACGATTAAACATTCATTAGAAAGGTATGACTTACCGCCTGAATTAATAAAAATTGAAATAACCGAAAGAACGGCGATGACAAATGTCGAGAGAACTTTGAAAACAATTCAAGAATTACAAGAATATGAGGTTGATATCATTCTTGATGATTTTGGAATTGGTTATTCATCAATAAGTTATCTTGTTCAATATCCATTTAATACGATCAAGATTGATAAATCGTTTATCCAGGGTTTAGAACATAAAAACCAAAAGTCCATTTGCCGGGCGCTGGTGGCCATGGGCAGAAACCTGGGGATGAATGTGGTCGCTGAAGGTGTCGAGACCATGGAGCAATACCATTATCTATGCAGTATTGGCTGCCATAAAATGCAAGGATACTATTTTAGCAGACCCACTTCTGTCGAGCTGGTGGAGAAGTTTTTTTAAACAGGGATTTCCCGCATATGCATTTTATAGAGCGGGTAAGTCCTTGTTTTCATCTGTATAAATCTGGAACTTTTTTCATAAAGTGTTTTAAAGGGGTGTGATCAGAATGAACTATACGAAATCAATAATTAGCGGACTCGTTGCGCTGGTGATTATCGTGGTTGGCTTTTTTTCTGGTACTACCGTGGATTCTGGATATCGAGGGGTTTTGTTACAATTAGGTGCCGTTAAACCGACGATTCTAACGGAAGGATTTCATTTTAAGATTCCATTCATTCAAACCGTACAGCCGATTGAAGTCCGAGTCCAAAAAGAAGAAAGTTCACAAACAGCGGCCTCAAAGGATCTGCAAATGGTCACTGCGATGGTGGCTGTTAACTATTCTGCTGATCCGGAAGCCGTGAATAAGCTTTATCAAGAGATCGGCTTGGATTATCGCACCCGAATCGTTGACCCAGCCATTGCCGAATCACTAAAGGCAATTACCGCCCAGTACACCGCAGAAGAATTAATCTCAAAACGGCCGGAAGTATCGGCGAAAGTGAAGGATATGCTCGCTGGTAAATTAACAAAATATTATATGATTCTTGAAGATATTAATATCAAAGAATTTGCCTTTAGTGATGAATTCAATAAGGCGATTGAATCGAAACAAACCGCCGAACAAAATGCATTACGTGCAAAAAGAGATCTTGAACGAGTCAGAATCGAAGCCGAGCAGAAAGTGGCTCAGGCGGGTGCAGAAGCAGAAGCTTTACGATTGAAAAAACAAGAAGTAACCGAGGAACTGATCCAATTAAAACAAATCGAAGTCCAAGAAAAGGCGTTGGAAAAATGGGATGGACACCTGCCAAGTGTTACAGGTGGAGCTACTCCGTTTATAGATGTAGAGGGACTTTCGAAAAAATAATTTAATTTAGTAACACCCATTACTTTCATTTGTTTTCATATAAAGTTTCTTATATAATTATCCTATTCAATAGGCGATGGAGTTCGCCATAAACCGTCTTTTTGACTAATGGCTCCTACTAGTGATTGCATTACTGGTAGGAGTCTGTTTTATTTTATAGAGAAATTTTATAAGGGGTCGTTTGATATGACTATTTTCGCGGTTGGGATAGGCGGCTTTTTTGGAGCAATCCTTCGTTATTTGATAGGGAAATTGATTTCTCCAACCAATGGATTCCCATTCGGTACCTTGACCATTAATCTATTGGGCTGCCTATTTCTTGCGTGGTTTTTTACCATTATAGTAAATCGAAGGGATATTAATCCGAATTTAAAATTAGCGATTGGAACAGGATTTACAGGTGCCTTTACCACGTTTTCAACCTTTTCCGTTGAAACATTGAATTTAATTAAAAATCATCAGATGAATGTGGCCTTGCTCTATGTACTTTTAAGCGTTTTAGGAGGAATCACTCTGGCCTTAATTGGTGTAAAATTGGCTGGATTTCAGTCCGAAAATCAACGGAGTAGAGGAGCGAGATAATGCTATTTGTCGGTATTGGGGGCATATTTGGTGCAATTTTGAGATTTCAGCTGGGGAAATGGATTACGAGCAAGACAACATACAAATTCCCACTTGCCACATGGATCATTAATATTAGTGGTTCTTTTGTACTTGGGCTTCTGGCTGTTTTACATCTAGGTAAGGGAATGCCCGAATGGTTATGGTTGTTGTGTGGAACAGGTTTTCTCGGAGCATATACCACCTTTTCCACCTTCGGTTACGAAACGATCCAAATGTTGCAGAAGTGGGAAATTAAACATGCCGTATTTTATGTAAGTACTTCGGTCCTTTTAGGTATTCTTTTTGCGTGGATAGGAAGTATAGTCGGCACCCATGTTTGATGTGTTTACAAGAGATGAAAGACACCGGTAAAAGAAAAGCTTTAGAAAAAAAGAAAGAGTTTTTCCAAGCTGCGGTAAACTCTCTCTTTAGTTGTGGATTTAATTAGGTTCAACATGGACATGTACATCATAAACATGATGCTCTTTAATCAATACATTTTCAACCTTGGTTGCAATATCATGGGCTCCACGAATATCTAAATCAGAATTTACCAGAATCACAATATCCACTACTACGTTATTACCGTAATTGCGAGCTTTAATGTCTTTAACCCCTTTAACCCCGTGACAATCAATGATCGTTTCTTTATATGTCTCTATTTGTTTTTCATCAAATCCATCGGTCAAATGATGGGAAGCATCCCTAAAAATCTCCCAACCTGTCTTACAGATGAGTAATCCAACGATTATCGCCGTAATCGGGTCGAGCCATGGAAGATTGAACTGGGCACCAACGATTCCTATAAAGGTACCGACACTGACCCATGCATCTGAAAGATTATCTTTTGCTGCTGCCATAACAGATTGGCTATTAATTTTTCTAGCTAATTTTTTATTATATCGATAAACCAAATACATAACCAGAGCACAAAAGAGACCGGTCCATGCAGAAACTAAATCTGGGGTTTCATTTCTTCCATAAAAAAGACTCGAAATCGCTTCGTATGTTACTTGTATTCCCACAGCAATCATAATAAATGAAGCGACCATGGAGGCAACTGTTTCAGCTTTCCAGTGCCCATAAGGATGATCATCATCGGGCGGCCGCTGTGATAATTTAAGACCAATCAATACAGCTATTGATGCAATAATATCTGTGACATTATTTAAACCGTCTGCTTTTAAGGCTTCAGAGTTAGCTATAAAACCGACTGATAATTTTATTGAAGATAAGACTATGTAAGCAATAATGCTTATAATCGCTCCACGTTCTCCTCTTCTCAAATCCAAATATCCCTGTTCGTTCATATTTCAATCCCCCGCCATTCTTCTATTTTTATTATGGGATAAAAATAACTAGTGGGTCTAGAGAAACCTTTTGTCATCCTTCAAACTAAGTAATGGCAGTGAAAAAAAGTTTCACTAGGGAAACTAGCAATATCTCTTATCCTTTCACTACAACCTTTAAAAAATTAACTATATTGCCCTGTCCAAAAAAGTTATTTTGCATAATTTATTTTGTGAGAAATGTTTTTAGGGGATGATCATTTGAATGAAATGAGCAATATGCAGCCTTCTAACCTCTGCAGGCAATTTGCTGATATCCTTGGTGCTACACCGTCTGTTATTAATGGAGTTTGTACAGCGACTAAATCTCGGACAAACCTCCACCCAGTTGTGTTGGGGCGTAGAGCAGAATCGTTTATGTTTGTGCCACAAGCATTTTCGTTTGAGAATATTGATAGCGAGGGAAGAGCATTGTGTCTTGGGGAAACTGTTATTCTTCAAGAGGAGATTAATCCTTTTATTTCCCGTTTACGGGCAAACGGGATTATTGTAACGGCTCTCCACAATCATTGGCTATTTGATGTACCACGCTTGATGTATATCCATTTTGAATCAATCGATGAACCACTTTCTTTTGCAAGAAAAGTTAGAAATGCTCTTGAAGTTTTGACTACTCGAAATGTGGGAAGGGTTCTAAATGGTAGAGCACGTGTAAATAGTCAAGCAGAAGAGTTGTGCGAAGAATTTCATAGAATCCTTGATGGTATGCATACGTTCGAAAATGGGATCTGTATGATTATGAGATCGCGAACAAATATTATGCCGCAAATTTTGGGGAGACGAACTAGGTCTTTCCTAGCTATTCCTCAGATGTTTACATTTGAGTCTTTAACCTCATCTGGTAGAGCACTTTGTAGTGGTGAAACAGTTATTTTGCAAGAAGAGATTAACCCGTTCATTGACAGGCTCCGTGAACACAATATTATTGTGACCGCTTTTCATAATCACTGGCTATTTGAAAATCCGAGATTGATGTATATTCATTTTGAAAAGATAGATAATCCAGTAAGGTTTGCACTAGCTGTTCGAGATGCTTTACAGGTATTAACAAATGAAGAAGTAAGACCTTCTTAATTGTTTGTTTTTAAGAATAACAATTACACTTAACTTAAAAAAGCCCGTTAAGGGCTTTTTTGTTTGAACTATCCCTCATTAGTGTTTATGTTCCATCCATGGATTTCCTATCATTGCATCAGAGATTTTGAAATAAAATATGGAACCATCTTGTGGAAAGGTGATCGTTTTTACTATTTTTGAAATTAGTGAATATTTTGTTACATATATTAATTTTTATTGACATTGATAATCATTCTCTATTATAATTGAAAATGTGAATGATAATCATTATCAAATAGAACGACAAAACAAACAAAACAAAACCGGGGGAAAACAAAATGTCGATTAGATTTAAAATGCTAGCAGCCTTGGCAGCCCTTTCATTAATATTAGGGGCTTGCGGAAAAGCAGAAGAAACAGAAAGCAAACCAAAAGTGGAGAACAAGGAAAAAGCTTCTGAGAAGAAAGAAGTTGAGGAAAAAGAGGAAGCAGCGTATGCTGATGTTTTTACAGAAGCATTAACAGAGCTTGATAAAGCTAAAGAAGGTAAAGAAGTTGATTTTGATAAAGTTACTTCGTTATATAATGAAAATTTAAAAGAGTTGGTTAAAAGCCGAGACTCAGAATTTGAAGATACAATTGATGATAAAATCACAACAGCACTTACTGCTGGTAAAGACGGAACTATGGATAAAGTTGTAGTTAGACAAATTTTTGATAAATTAATGCAAAAAGTATTTTATACATCAGTTAAACACGATTTTACAGAAGTAACAGAACTATGGGGTAACACGGACGAAGTTAAAGGTGAACTTGAAGAAGCAAAAGAGTACTATGCAATCCTAAAGACAACTGTTGAAAAGCGTGATGCAGCGTATGGAACAAACCTTGTTAGTGTTATTGATGGCGGATTTAACGAAATTGATGAGGCCGTAAAAAATAATGATCTACTTAGCTTTAACTTAGGAAAACAAGTTGTTGATAAAACGTTAATGAAAACATTCTATCTTGCAACTGGGGCTCTTCCTAATGGATATGCTACAAAGACAGCTGCTGAAGCAAAAGTGGATGCTGTGGCTGCTAAGGTAGAGCAGGCAGAAGGCTGGGCATTCTTCCAATCTTTATACGGATATTTCAGTAAGAATGCTGCAGATGAAACTGCCTTTATCGATAAATCATTTTCACTTGAATCAGATGTAAAAGCTTTAGATCCAGCTGCTGTAAATAAAGCATTTGTTCGCGGCTTTGCAAAAATTGCGATGGGTGAATATGAGGAAAGTAAAGAACTAATTGGCAAAGATGATAAAGCCGTTGTTACTGGTTTAGAAGGTGCATTATTTATTGACATTATCGGTGAAGATATCAAGACCCTTCTGGGTGAAGATGCTTATAAATCACTCAATGAAAAAGCACAGAAATATGTTGAAACTGCAAAAGCGAAAGATAAAGCGGCTGGTGAAGCGCAAGTGAAAGAACTTATTTCCACTCTGAATACAATCGTAGAAAAAGCGAAATAATGCAGAGGAAAAACCTTGTTCTAGTGACGCAAGGTTTTTCCTTTTTTCTTGTATATGAGAGAATAGGACTTAATGAACTATTTAGAGGTGTTTCTGATTGAAAATAATCGTAACTGGAGGGGCCGGATTTATTGGTTCCCATCTTACTAGAAGATTGATAAAAGAAGGACACGAAGTACTAATCCTTGACGTACTTCACCCGTATTACTCAATTGAGAGAAAAAAGCGCCATCTTGAATTTGTTAGTGAAGCAGGGAAGTTTCATTTTTATCAAGAAAGCCTTATACATAATGAAGATAAAGTCAGAGAAATATTTATTTCTTTCAAACCGGAAATAGTCATTCACTTAGCCGCTATTCCAGGAGTACCTCACTCTATTGCTGCTCCGAATGAGTATGTAGATTACGATATCAAAGCGACGATTAATGCTCTTCGTTTTGCTGGGGAATCCAATGTAAAACAGTTTATTTTCGCATCTTCGTCATCGGTTTACGGTGAACAAAAAAATGTTCCTCTTAAAGAGGAGATGGCAACTGGACGAGTTGTTTCTCCTTATGCAGCGGCCAAGTTTGGTGCGGAAGCGTTTTGTCATGCTTATTCTTCCTTATTTGACTATAAAGTCTCAATCCTTCGCTTTTTTACAGTATATGGACCATGGGGCAGACCGGATATGGCGATTACAGGGTTTATCAAAAAGCTGATCGATAAAAAGGAAATTACCCTTTTTGGAAATAGGACGGCGAGGGATTATACCTATATTGATGATTGTATTGCTGGAATCATTAGTGCTTTTAACCAACAGGAAAAAGTGGGCACATTTAATATTGGCTCTGGGAGTCCTATTTTCCTTGAAGAACTAGTAGATCACCTCAGGCTGTATTTTCCGGATATAGCAGTAAGGCAGGCTGAATTTCGCCAAGGTGATGTTCATTCCACTTGGGCAGATACTTCAAAGGCAAGGGAGCAGCTTGGATTTCAACCATCTGTTTCTTTTTCAGAAGGCCTTTCCAAGACGATAGAATGGGCAAAAAAACATGAGTCAGAAATCAGTTAATCGTTTACTGATAAGGCTAATGGGGTTGATTCTGGCAGGGATATTTATTGTTCTATCACTGCGCTATTTGCATGTTGAAAAGTTATTTAATGCAATGCAGGAGTTTTTTGTAGGAAACCCTTTTATGATTGTAGCTGTGACGATTTCTTACCTATTATCTTTTATTCTAAGAGCTGAAGCATGGAGATTATATTTAGGAAAGAAAGTAAGATTCTATAGCTGCCTGCAGGGGGTGCTCCTAAGCCTTTTCGTGAATCATATTACTCCAATTAAGGTGGGGGATGCAGTTAGAATTGGCGTTCTATCCTGGAGGGAAAAAAACATAAGTCCGGAAATTTCAGCCCATTCTGTTATTGTCCTTCGAGCAATAGATATGTTTTTTCTCCTCATGTTTTCATTTATTGGACTCGTTGCCTTTTCAAGGCCATTTGTCTTTCGTTATTCACTAGGTTTGTTGTTTATTTTAGTAATAATGATTTTAATTGGATCCTTTTTCGTCAAAAAACATCGTCCGCGGTTTGTGGAAAAGCATATACAATTAGTAAAAACAAGCTTAGCTGGAAAGAATTTTGTTTTAATTATGCTCTTCATTGCGTTTAGTTGGGCACTTGAAGGAGCTGTTGTCTGGAGTGTAACCGCATCGATAGGTAATGGTCTGCCGCTTTACAAGGCCATTTGGGTTAACTCGATCACGGTAGGGGGACAGATTTTTCAGATTACGCCTGGTGGAATTTCAACCTATGAATCCGTCATGACTGCTGCACTAGCAAGTTTTCATTATCCAATCAAAGATGGGTATATGGTGGCACTTATAAGCCATAGTTATAAATTTATTTTTTCCTATCTAGTTGGATGCCTATTATTAATCCATTCACCGGTAACGAAAATAAGACAAATAAGAGAGATATTATTAAGGAGGGGAAGACCTGAATGAAAAAAGCATCATCATTTGAAAAATTTGCCGCCAGGTGCTGGAACCTTTTAAACGAGGGAAAGCCATTTACACCGATTTTTACCATTGGAATCATGCTGATCTATTCCATTTCAAAGCTTGGCAATCCTTCATTTTTAGGAGATCTAGCCCTTGGGTTCCTCGCAATCCTGCCAATGCTGATTATTTACTATTTGTTCGATTACCCATTATTCTTAAGAAATTATTTATGGATTCCATTTACGGTATATCTTATTATCTGGGATCAAGTGAATCTCAGTTTGCTGCTTACAGCAGTGGGATTATATTTCTTCTTTACCGTGTTTTTTTGGGGAACGTTTTATTATCATCTGCGAATTGGTACTTCATGGCTTAATTTTACACGTTTCTGGAAGCTTGTGCTAAAAAATAGCGATTCAACAAGCGGAAATGCCCAAGAGCAATTGCCTAAGTTTCTTTTATTATTGTCTCTTTGGAATTTAGTCACTTCGGAGCCGTCATGGACTGGCAGTGAAGTTGGAGTACTAATCCTTTTTTATGCAGGTATCCTTTTATTCTCATGGATTCTCCATAAAAACCTATTTGATTGGAAGCCGAAAATTATTCCAACCTATACGTCAAATATAGAGGAGCGGACATCTGCCATTAATGAAAAAGTGATTGTTATGGTCATAGATGGTATGCGGAAAGAACGCTTTGAAGAAGCCAATACGCCGTTTCTCGACTTTTTGAGGAAAAATGGTACAGAGTATACGAATATGGAAACCGTTTATCCTGCACGAACCGTTGTATGCTTTTCCTCTATGTTTACAGGAACGTATCCCTTTGAACATGGTATAAAGTCGAATATGGTTTGGAAGCTTGGGATTAAAGTCGAAAGTGTTTTTGATAGTCTTCGAAAAGTAGGGAAAAAGGGTTCTTTATTAGCTGTAGCGCATCTCGTCGATTCCTTTGGTAAGGATGTTGAGACATTTACTGCTGTTATGAAAAATAATTTAGTGGATCGCGGCATTATTGAACGAGCTAAAAATATCATGGAAGAGCAGGATCCAGACCTACAAATTGTTCAATTAATAAGTACAGACCAAACTGGACACAGCCGTGGTGTTTTATATGATGAATATATTCAAAAGATTGAAGAAGCCGATTCCCTGGTAGAAGAATATTTTCATTGGTTAAAGGATAGAGGAAAGCTTGAAAATTACACGTTTATTGTTTGTGCTGATCATGGTCAGGCAGATGGTATCGGCGGGCATGGGCATTTGGATGAAGGTGAAAGATTTGTTCCCTTTTTCATGTATGGCCCTTCTATCGAGAAAGGAAAGAGTGTGGAGGAGAAGCATAGTTTAGTATCCCTCGCATCTACCATCTCTTACTTACTGGGTGCACCATTCCCTGATAAATCCCGAGGCCCAGTATTAATTGATGCAGTAAGGAAGGATGTTATTGATTATGAAGCACCAAAAAGTAATAGTTTTTCTGCCAGCATATAACGAAGAAGACTCAATTACAGAGGTCATTCGAAAAATACCCAGAAATTTCAATTCCCATGTGTGTGTAGAGGTTCTAGTGGTAAATGATGGTTCTAGTGATCGGACTGAAGAACTATCGTGGGCAGCGGGAGCAAATTATGTTCACACGTTTGATAAAAATCGAGGATTAGGGGCAGCAGTGAGAAAAGGGCTGGAACTGTGTGTTTTATATGGAGCAGATATTGGTGTTATGATTGATGCCGATAATGAATACCCAGCTGAACAAATTCCGGAATTAATTGAACCCATCTTATTGGGAACTTTTGATTATGTGATGGGATCCCGTTTTCTTGGATCGATTGATGGTATGAAATGGAACAGAAGAATCGGAAATTACTGTTTTACCTTTCTACAAGCGCTTCTTCTCCGGAAATGGATCTATGATGGTCAATCTGGTATGAGAGCATTTTCTAGACAGGCCATGGAGGAAGCAGAAATTATCCATGATTACAATTATGCCCAAGTGGTCACATTAAATTTAATTCGAAAAGGGTTTCGTATGCAGGAAATTCCCATTCGATATCAGGTTCGTAAAACAGGTGAATCATTTATTAAGTTTCGTTCTTATATGACCTCGGTCTTACCGGCTATTTTAAAAGAAATGAGAAGGCCAGTGAAAAAAGTACACACTACAAAGCAGACCTATAGGACGCAAGGCGGCAGGGTGTTTCCTATCTTAGATAGAAAACAGGATTAATTTGTCAGATAAGTATGATAAATATGTGACATTCTTCATTGCTATATTGACAGCGAGGATGATAATCATTATCATTAACCACAGGAGGGAATTTAGATGAAAAAACTCTCAGTTTTATTTTTTATTGTAGCAATAATTGTTAACAGCCTTTCCATTAGTGATGCCCATGCTTACTCATATGGTGACCCGAATGAAGAAAAGGTTGCTGAAGTATATAAGGAAATGGTCACTAAGCTTGATGAGACCCCTCCGAATTTCACATCTGCTAAAAAGCTTTTTGAAACCGTTAAAGAAGAAATCGATATGCATATGGGTCCTGAGCCTGCAAAGTTGATTTTGAAAAATATCGAAGCAGAAGATAAAAAAGCTACTTTAGAAAATATGGAAAAACTTCTTGTTTTAAATATTGCCAGACGTTTGGAAAGTATTGAGAATAACTTTAAGGAATATGACACAACGAAGCGACTACTTGCGAAAGGATTTGCTACATACGAAGCTATATCCCCGAAGGTTGAAGCTGAAAACCCTGATAATGATAAAAAAATCCGAACTGATTTTGATCAGGCTCTGGTAGCATTGGGGAACCCTGGCTTGTTTGGGGTAGGAAAAAAAGAAGCAAATTTAGAGGCCTTTAAGGAAAATAAAGCAGAAATTCTAGATAGCTTAAAATCAGAATTTAAATTAAAAAGTCTTGAAGTAGGGCATTTTTCTGAAAGTGCCACAGAACAACAAAGCACTGGGAAAAAGGATTGGACGGATATATCAAATATCCGTAACTGGATCCCGCTAATTTTAATAGTAGGAGTTATTATCGCTGTTATTATCTTTGTGATCCGCAAAAGAAGAAAGTAAACGAAGGCACCATGGGGGAGGAGAAGGACTGTGGAAATTCAGGCATTGTTAATCACATTCCGGGAAGTGTTAGAGGCCTTATTAATTGTAGGAATCATTACAACCTATCTTAAAAGAGTAGATCATAAGCAGTACACAAAATATGTTTGGATGGGGGCAGGTCTTGCCGTATTGGCAAGTATCGGAGTAGCCCTATTATTCCAAATTGTATTTACAGGTTTTGCAGCCATGGGAAGCGAAATGTATCTAAAAATAGGAATTATGCTTGTATCTACAGTTTTACTTACCCAAATGGTTTTCTGGATGGCTAGTCACAGTCGTGATATAAAAGGGAATATGGAAGGAAAAATGAATAAGTTTATTTCCGCTGGAAATGTTGTGGGTATGGTCGTCCATTCCTTTCTTGTTGTTCTACGAGAAGGTGTGGAAACGGTATTCTTCTTTGCCGCCATTACTGGAGGAAACATCGGTGCCGCCATGGAAGGCTGGGGTGCGATTACAGGTGTAGTCATAGCTGTTATCGTTTCCTATTTGTTCTTTAAAGGAACAATGAGGATTCCATTAAGCAGCTTCTTTAAATTAACAGGAGCTTTTATTATTCTTATTTCAGCCGGACTGTTGGTTCAAGCTATATCCATGATGCAGGATATTAACATCATTGGAAGTGTCCTGCCGCATGTGTATGATCTTACCTGGTTTTTGCCGGAGCATCCTATTGATTATACTCATTATCTTCGTGATACTGGGACAGCACCCATACTTTCAGGAGATATTGGAGTTTTCTTGAAAGCATTATTTGGTTATTCATCAATGCCTTCGCTTGAAGAAGTTCTGGCATATATCGGATACTTTGTAGCCATTTTTCTGCTAACCTCCTCCAAACCAGTAGCAAGTCAGCGGAAAAAAGAAAATGCTTCACAGAATGGCCACATTCTTAAGACACAAGTTAAATAACCCTTAAACAAAAAGTACAAGGCTTTTGCCTTGTACTTTTTCTCTGAAAAGGAGTGTGAATGAATGAAATTATCTAATCCGTTAAAAAAAAGCCTAATAGGATTAAGTATTACAGCTATAATGATTGTTTTTCTATCACAGCTTCTTTATGTAAATCCTTATACTTCCTCATGGGACCAGGTTGATTTTTCTCTTGCTGTTACAAGATTTGATTTAATGGCTATGCAGCCGCATTTCCCTGGTTATCCTTTGTTTATTTTAGGAGGCAAATTCATTCATCTATTTGTGAATGATCCATCAGAGGCACTGACTATGTTTAACATTCTTTTTTATGCCAGTTCTGTGTTTCCAATTTATAAATTATGCAGGAGCTTTTTAAGCGGCAGTTATTCATGGCTATCGGCTGCAATCATTTATTCTAGCAGTTTTTGCATCGTCATGGTTAACCAGCCAATGTCTGAAGGGGCGGCACTTGCCGCCTTTTGGTGGTATTTGTGGAGTTTGTTTTTTGCTTTTAAGAAGACGAATTCAACATTTATTTTGATCCCCTTAGCCATGTTAAGCCTTATGCTGGGAATTCGCCTTTCTTATCTGCCATTTTCCATCGGTATTCTTTTTCTTTTTTACCTTAAAGTTAAAGATAAAACGATTTCCAAAGTAGATTTAATTTATTACTGTCTGTTTGGCATCGCCTTTCAGGCCTGTTGGATCGTTGCTCTTATTGTTTCAGAAGGTAGTTTGATTGGTTTTATTAAGCTATCATTGGCCTTTACATCGGGGCATTTTAATGATTGGGGCGGTGCAATAGAAACATCCAAAATAAGTTTTTTGGAGAGGCTGACGAAATTCTCATGGGGGAATATTGTCTGGACTGGCATCGCTGGCAAATCTATTATCACTGTAGTTATTTTTATTTATTTTCTGATGTTTATCCTATTTCGCAGCTATAAAAAGCAGGAACCAAAACCTAATCACCCCATTATGAATCTACTTTACCTAATGTTTTCCTGCTATTTTGTTTGGGGATTGCTTGGACAAAACATTGAAAAGGCTCGGCACGTACTTCCATTAATCATTCTGTTAATTTTCTTCATTTGTATCAATCTTTTTTCAAAAAGGGCATCATATCTGATACTAGGACTAGCGTTAATCCTCTTAGGTCATCAAGTTTGGAAAGATGTTGTATTATTAAAAGCAGAAGGAACAGAAAGTCCAGCTATCTATAAGATGGATGAATATATATCGAAAATGGATCAGCCTGTGATTCTTTATACATGGGAAGAAACAAGGGTACTCCAGTATTTAAATGCATCTTATACACATAAAAGACTCGAAACGTTTGATTTTTTTAAGTCAGATTCAAAATATTACAGTGGAAGAACGATACTTCTAACGGATAAAGTAGTAAAAGGATTCCTCACACAAGGTCATTCATTGGATGGCAAAATAATAAAAGTAGCAAGCTTTCAATCAAATGAACTTTTTGATCCAGTTTATCATGATATTACTTTATTTAAATGGATAGGAAATGAAGCAGTCCATTAAGAATTAGAAGATATTCATAAAGGAAGGGAAAAATGCTTTGAAAAAAATAGCCATTGCTGGTACAGGGTATGTTGGACTTGTCACAGGGGTGTGTTTAGCGGAGATCGGCCATGATGTCATTTGTGTGGATCGTGACCCTCAAAAAATAAATACACTTCTTAAAGGCGAAGCAACCTTCTATGAACCGGGATTAGAAGAGTTAATGAAAAACAATCTCGAGGCAGGCAGACTTTCGTTTACAACTAGTCCCTTTATCGGTTATCAGGATGCAGATATCATCATGATCACAGTTGGAACACCAAATGATAAAAATGGTTCTCTTGATTTACAATATATTGAACAGATTTCAAAAGAAATTGGCAGAACGATAACTAGAAATAATATTCTAATTGTAACGAAAAGCACGGTACCATTAGGAACAAATGAGAAAATTAAAGAGTGGATTCAGTCTGAATTGCGTTCACCCTATTGTTTTCATTTAGCTGCCAATCCAGAATTCCTTAGGCAGGGTGCTGCCGTTTATGATACTTTCCATGGAGACCGTATCATAATCGGATCCGACAGCAAGGAAGCGATCCATACATTGGAAGAGTTATATAAACCATTGCACATTCCTATTATTAAAACAGATACAAAAAGTGCGGAATTGATTAAAATTGCCTCCAATTCATTTTTAGCCTTAAAAATTGGCTATGTAAATGCTCTTTCTGGTATTTGTGAACAAATAGGTGGAAATATTGAAGAAATCAGCCGAGGGATGGGGATGGATACAAGAATTGGAACCTCATTTCTAAATGCTGGAGTAGGTTTTGGAGGCTCTTGTCTGCCAAAAGATACGAAGGAACTTATTCATTTAGCAAATGAAGTTGGAGAACCAATAAGACTTTTAGATGAGGTTATGGAAATTAATAAAAGGCAAGAATTAAGGCTAATCGACAAAGCATTAGATCGGTTTAAAAGCTTAAAGGGAAAAAAGGTCGCACTGTTAGGGCTATCATTCAAGCCTAATACTGACGATGTCCGTGAGTCTGTTTCTATCAAGTTGGCAAAAAGGTTGGTGATGGAGGGAGCAATCGTCACTGCCTATGATCCTGTTGCAATAATCAATGCAAAAAGAGAAATTGGAGAAATAATTTCATATTCTGATACATTGGAGCAAGCATTGATGAATGCGGATCTTGCGTTCATTGGAACGGAATGGGAAGAGATTAAAAATATTCCTATAAATATGTTTTCTGAATGGATGACAGAGCCAGTTATTTTTGATGGCAGAAATTGCTTTCAGCTTGATGCTATGAAAGGCTTCCCTGTTGAATACCATTCAATCGGGCGACCATGTGTGATTGGGAAAGAGAACATAATAAAAACATTCGGTTTCGGCCTTGGATAGAGATAAGGCTTGCATTGAAAAATTAAAGATTTTACACTACAATATGTAATGGAAGGGAGGATGTTAAATGACAGTCAATAATTTTCGTTTTGACCAAGAAGGGCTTAATCGTTTTTTCGGTCCGCTAGAATCTAAAATAATGGACATTCTATGGGACGGCAATGAAAAGAGTATAAAGGACGTTCAACAAAAATTAGAAAACGAAAAACCCCTCAACTTTAATACGGTCATGACCGTTATGAACCGTCTTGTCGATAAAAACATCCTTACGAAAAGATTGGAAGGAAGAACATCTCTCTTTAAACCAATAAAGACCAAAGAGGATTTTATTAGCGACCAATCAAAAAAACTAACAGATAACCTTTTGGACGAATTTGGCGGATTAGTGGTTAATCATATGCTCGATTCTTTAAATGAAGTGGATGATCATTTACTTCTGAAACTGGAACAAAAAATTGAACAATTAAAAAAGGGCCGAAAGTAATATGATCTGGAAACATAAATCAACTGCCGTTTTAGGATTAGCCCTTTTCTTTGCGATTATTTTGTTTGTTCAAATGGCTATGTTTCTAGTTAATATCTTATTTGGCCCATTAGAGCTATTTAATATCTTTAATTTTTGCATTAGCTTATTTGAAAAAGGTACGTTTGCCTACTATGCCATCTTAATAATTGTGAATGCGTATATTTTCTATACAGTTTTCATGATTTGTAAAAAGGTCGTACAGCAAATCCTTGTTTTACATTCATTTCAAAATAAAATTCAACTACTTATGAATAAAGATAAATCCAAACAATTGAATCAAATCTTTAACAGAAAAAATGATGATATCCTTGTGATCAATCACAAAGATCCGTTGGCATTTACATTTGGGTTTTCGAACCCAGTAATTGTCCTTTCTACAACACTAATTGAAATGTTAGATGCAAAGGAATTAGAAGCAGTCATTTACCATGAGACTTCGCACCAAAGGTATTATGATGGAATTAAGGTATTTATTTTACAAATGATCTCAGAATCGATATGGTATATCCCTCTTACGAGATGGTCCTATCAGAATTATCGGATTATGATTGAACTAGTTGCAGATGAGTATGCGATTAATCGAATGGGTTCAGAACTTGGATTAGGCAGTGCTCTTTTAAAGTTAATTAAGAAGCAGCTGAAGGTTAATTCAAATCTAACTCCAGCTATAGTCCATTTTGCAGATAGTACAATCGATTATAGGCTTCAGCAATTGATTAATCCGCAGCAATCAATTCCGGTTAAAGTAGAGACACGAACAATTGTCATCTCTTTAAATGTATTTATTTTAATATTATTGCTATTAGTTATTGCCTAATAAGGATTGGAGGTTAAGTCCAATCCTTTATTTAATTAAGTAGTTAATAGATTAATTGATAGAGAAGTATTATCACTTGACCATTTGCAACAGCTTACACTACAATGAGTAGTGTTAAATGGGTTTTTTTGTGTAAATGAGTGAATTTTTTACTCTTTTACACTACGATTTGTAGTGGTGAATAAACGAATGTTGAAAGGAGAAAGTAAATTGAAAAAATCAGAAGCAGGGACACTCATTCTAAGGATATTTTTAGGGTTATCTTTTTTTATTCATGGATTTTCAAAGTTTCAAAGTGGCATCGAAAATACTGTAGGTTGGTTTGATAGTATAGGAATTCCAGGTTTTATGGGGTACATAGTCGCTATTATTGAATTAGTTGGGGGTTTGTTGTTAACCATCGGATTTGGAACACGATATATTGCGGCCCTTTTTGTTTTCATCATGATAGGAGCTATTTTAAAAGTAAAATTAGCAGCCGGTTTCATGGGGAATGGACAAGGCGCTGGGTTTGAATTGGATCTTGCCTTTGCGGTCATGGCAGTATTTCTATTCCTAAATTCAAAATCTGCTCTTTCGCTTGATTCGAAATTATTCTCAAAAAATCCACAATAATGATTTTAATACTTAGAGAAATTAGAGGGTGAATAGATGTCTCCAGGAAAAAGGAAAACAACAAAACCGAATAATCAATCATCTAAATTTATTTTCTGGGTGATTGGGTTAATCGCAGTTTGTCTCGTCGGGTTAATTTTTTTATCAAATACGGCTAAAAAAGAAGCAATGGACTATGAGGGACAGCCATTTTTAGGGGAAAAGTCAGCCCCTGTAAAAATCGTTGAATTTGGTGATTATAAATGCCCTTATTGCAAAAATTTTAATGATACACTACTTCCAAATATCGAAAAGGATTTTATCGATACAGGAAAAGCTTCGTTTTATTTTATGAATTATTCGTTTATCAATGTTGATTCTACTCGTTCTGCCAAATTTGCAGAAACCGTCTTTAAGGAACTAGGAAATGAAACGTTTTGGAAGTTTCATGAACTGTTATATAAAAAACAGCCTGATGATACGAAAGCGGAGCAAATGGATATCTATACGGAAGCCTTTCTTAAGGACACTTTAAGTGAAATTGTTTCTGAAGCTGAGGTAAAACGAGTGGTCAATGCCTTTGATAATGACCAATCAAAAGAGGCTTGGGAGAAAGATATGAGTGCTGCTAATAAGTTAAGTATTACAAGCACCCCTTCCATTTTTATTAATGGTGTGAAATTTGAAGGGAACACCTATGACGATTTCAAGAAAAGGGTAAACGAAGCAGCAACTGAAGAGTGATTTCTAAATCTGAAATAATTACCTAAAAAGAAGTTACAGTTGAACCATATTTGAAAATACAAATGAATTCAGGAATACATCAAAATAGGTGGTACATCGTCTTATCGATGAACCACCTCGTATTATTTTATTTATTTTCCTTATCGTGATCATCATCCATGATACCTTTTGTTGACTGTTTAAATTCTTTAAGAGTAGATCCCAATGCACGACCGAGCTCAGGCAGTTTTTTCGGCCCAAAAACAATTAATGCAATCATAAATATCAATAAGGCACCACCGATTCCTATGTTTGCCACCTTGACGCCTCCTAATTATTTTACGAAAAAAGCCGTAAAATACATGATTAATAGTCCAAGTGTAAATCCAGTAAAATTCATCCATGATACAACTGGTTCCTTATTCTTTTTTTGTTCTTCGATCAGCATTTTGGAGATAACAAATATTACCTGTAAAATGGCACCCGCACCAATTCCTAAAAATATTGCCCCCCAAATTGGTGAAAAGATAAAACCTCCAAACCATGTTCCCAAAATGGCGGGTGCACCAGCAATCGTTCCTAATAATACAAATGAACTAAATTTTGGTTTGCTTTTTAATAATGGAGCAGCAATCCCAATCCCCTCAGTAATATTATGCAAGGTAAAACCGATTACTAAAAAAGTACCCAATGCAGCTTCCCCGAGGGCAAAGGAAGAACCAATAGCCAATCCTTCACCAAAATTATGAAGACCAATTCCTGTTGCCATCAATAATGAAATCCCCAGCGGTGAATAACCCGTTCGTTTTTGTCTTTGATGTTGATATTGATCAAATCCAACTAGTAAAAGAAAAGAAAGGACCGTACAAATTATCACAATCATGTTGCCCTGGAATACAGACGGTGCTTCAGCTCCTATTTCAAATCCATCAAATAACGTGCCAAAAAATAAGAATAATAGAAGTCCTACTGTGAGGGCAAGAATGGAATTAATCCAGCTTTTTTTCAAACGTTTCATAAATGGATACCACAATAATCCTAGAGTAATCGGTACAATTCCGACATAGAAGCCAATAAATCCGTAGTTCAACACATTATCCCATGAAAATTCGGGAGTTAATGTGGCTGCATCAATCACGGCTTCCGTTATGATACCATTCTCCGAAATTAATAGAATTGTATGGGGGTCACCTTCAACCCATGGATAATTAATTGTTACTTTTCCATCTTCAAACCTATTCAGTGTGGAATCTGGAGTCATCGAAAAATTCCATACAGAATCATCCACAATCACTTGAGATATGGTCAATTTTTCTGGGCCGGTATTGCTGACATTTAACTCAAATCCTGATGGTACAATTTTTGTTTGTTCCACATTTAGCACTTCAATTGGAGCAGCAGGATCTCGTTCTACTCCAGCCCCATTTTTAAATACCCAACCCAACACAAGCACTAATAGAACAAGTGGAATAAGACCTGTAATCACCCATTTTGATTTCATGGTTTTCACTCCTTTCTATTCAACCTCAAAGAATCCCATCCAGCCTAGTTCCGCAAATTCACTGACATGAGCGTGAAACATATATTTTCCCTTGTATGGAAAACGAACTTCAATAATCCCGCGTTCCCCTTGGCACTGCATGATGGTATCCGTAAATTGACTTGGGTTGTCATTTCTACCTGTTGGTATATACGTAAAATAGTTTGCATGTAGATGGAAAGAGTTTAGTAAGTCAAATTCGGTTAAATTGCTTAAATAGATACGGACAAGTTCATCCTTCTTGATCTTTATTGGATGATTCATAAAGGCAAAAGCGTACCCATTCACCGTATAAAATTCGTTTGCTCCATCTAAATCCAAATCAAAGGCATTCATGACCATATTTAATTCAAGTGCTGGTTCCCTTGGTGTTTTTGGATCAATAATAAAATTTCCATATAAGCCTTTATGAATATGTCGTCGTAAAGGTAAAACATGGCAATGGTAAAGTTGTAATCCATACGGTTTTGCTTCAAATTCATACGTAAAGGATTCACCTGGAGCGATAGGGTCCAATCCATCCATTTCTGGTGGGTGAATACCATGAAAATGAATCGAGTGAGGATGACTCCCACCGTTAAAAAAATGAAATCGTAAAAGATCTCCTTCGGTACAGCGAAATGTTGGGCCAGGAATCGTGCCATTATAGGTCCAACCAGGGAACTTAATCGCCTTTGCAATTTCTATTTCTTTATCAACTGCAACGATTTGATATTCACGCAAAGTACGACCGTCTAATTGTTTTGTAGTTTTTCCATAATCAAACTCGGTTAAGAGACGTTTAGCCATTTTATAACCTTCTGTTTTCGTAGAATCATACATGTTTGAGTGATTTGCAGAATGATTATGGTGACTTGATGATGTATGATCCTCAGCATGGACTACTTTAGAAAAAGGTGCAACTTTATTTAAATAAATACTTCCTGCCATTCCTATTGCACCCGTCGTTCCGATCTTTAAAATATCCCTTCGAGAAATCTTATTGTCTGACATGCTTTTACCTCCTCCTAAAAAGTTTACCTGATGCAACTTTATTGTCCTTGTCAATACTTTATGTTACGGACATTCTTCTTGTCAATACAGAATTCGAAAAACATTCAAATAATTATTTGACCATTTAAACGAATTTACATATACTGATAATCAAATGGGCGTTTGAATAAGGAGGTTAATTTTTTTGAAAGAAAATGATATATGTGAAGTTACCTGCGTGGATGGAGAAAAGGTAAAAAGGGTTAAAGAATCTGTTTCTAAGCAAAATACAATGGCAGTTTCACAAATATTTAAAGCGTTATCTGATGACACTAGAATAAAGATTGCTTATTCGTTAAGTGAGGAAGAGGAATTATGCGTATGTGATGTAGCAAATATTGTGGGATGTACTACGGCAACTGCCTCTCACCATTTGCGGCTTCTTCGTAATTTAGGATTAGCGAAATATCGAAAAGAGGGAAAATTAGTTTTCTATTCATTGGATGATGATCATGTAAAACAATTGATTCAAATTGCATTTGAGCATCAAAAGGAGGTGAAATCATGAGTGACTCTTTGGAAAAATCCAATGAAAAAACCGTGTACCGTGTGCAAGGATTCACCTGAGCAGGCTGTGCGACAAAGTTCGAAAAGAACGTACAGCACCTGGATGGTGTTGCTAATGCGAGTGTAAATTTTGGTGCTTCTAAACTTACCGTTTATGGCGAAACGACAATAGAGGAAATAGAAAAAGCAGGGGCGTTTGAGAATATAAAAGTCATCCCTGAGAAAGAGCGTTTTGATGAGAAAAAAGAACCGTTCCTGAAACAATATTCAACGGTTATCGCCTCATTTGTTTTCTTGCTTATTGGATGGGTTTCATCACAAACTAATGGTGAAGAAAGTATTTCTTCGATACTGCCCTATGGGGCTGCCATCTTAGTAGGTGGTTATCGTCTTTTCACCACGGGATTGAAAAACTTATTTCGACTTGAATTTGATATGAGAACCTTAATGACAATAGCTGTTATCGGAGCAGCGATTATCGGTGAGTGGGGAGAAGGTGCAACGGTTGTCATCCTGTTCGCTATTAGTGAGGTTCTAGAGTCTTACTCGATGGATAAAGCGAGACAATCCATTCGTTCCTTAATGGATATTGCTCCGAAAGAGGCCTTAATTCGTAGGGGGAATAAAGAGTTTACAGTAGAAGTAGACGATATTCGAATTGGTGATATTTTAATCGTAAAGCCTGGACAGAAAATCGCTATGGATGGAATGGTTGTAAAAGGATTATCGTCTGTGAATCAAGCTGCGATTACTGGAGAATCTGTTCCAGTTTCCAAAACTGTGGATGATGAAGTATTTGCTGGAACTCTTAATGAAGAAGGACTTCTTGAAGTCAAAGTTACCAAACATGTGGACGATACTACGATTGCAAAAATCATTCATTTGGTGGAAGAGGCTCAAGCAGAAAAGGCCCCGTCACAAGCATTTGTTGATCGGTTTGCGAAATATTATACGCCTGTCATCATGTTGATTTCGCTTTTAGTAGCCGTACTGCCACCTTTATTATTTGAAGGGGATTGGAGTAAATGGATCTATCAGGGTCTGGCCGTTTTAGTGGTAGGTTGTCCTTGTGCACTCGTTATTTCCACTCCTGTGTCGATTGTAACAGCTATTGGGAATGCGGCAAGAAATGGTGTCTTAATCAAAGGTGGGATTCATTTAGAGGAAATGGGAGCACTTAAAGCCATTGCCTTTGATAAGACAGGGACTTTAACAGAAGGAATTCCTGTTGTAACCGATTATCTTCCACAAGAGAATGCAAATCCGAATGAACTTCTTTCCATTATCGCTGCATTAGAAAATGGTTCACAACATCCTTTAGCTTCAGCAATCATGAAAAAGGCTGAACAAGAACAATTACCTTATCAAGACCTTGCTATTGAAGACTTCTTTTCCATTACAGGTAAAGGCATAAAAGGTAGAGTTAAGGATCAAATATATTATGTGGGAAGCCCTAATTTATTCGATGAACTCTTAACCAATGGAATACCAGCAAATCTTAAGGAGTCGATAACTGAACTCCAAAATAAAGGGAAAACAGTTATGGTGACTGGGACTGATTCAGAAATATTAGCCCTACTAGCAGTTGCAGATGAAGTGAGAGGAAACAGCCGATCAGTTATTCAGAAACTTCACTCATTAGGTATTCAAAAAACGATCATGTTAACGGGCGATAATAACGGGACGGCAAATGCAATTGGCCAACAGGTAGGGGTTTCTGATATTCAGGCTGATCTTTTACCTCAAGATAAACTTGCCTTTATTAAAGAATTAAGAAATAAATACGACCGTGTGGCCATGGTTGGGGACGGTGTGAATGATGCACCAGCTCTTGCAGCATCGACTGTCGGTATTGCTATGGGAGGTGCTGGAACGGATACGGCTCTCGAAACAGCCGATATTGCTTTAATGGCTGATGATTTAGGAAAACTGCCATTTACGTTAAACCTAAGCAGAAAAGCCTTATTTATTATCAAACAAAACATCACGTTTTCATTAGGAATTAAACTCTTCGCACTATTATTAGTGATCCCAGGCTGGTTAACCCTATGGATTGCGATATTTGCAGATATGGGAGCGACACTTATTGTGACGCTTAATGGTTTACGACTTCTCAGGATAAAAGACAAATAAGCTATGGCTTCCCAACAGTTTGGGAAGCCATTTTTTGATTTTAATGCTGGTCCTTCATAGTTTGTAAGTTTTTTATTAAGAGGATATTAAATAAAACAAGACAAAATGACTACGGAAAATCGATAAAATTTACCGTTGATTGGAAAAAATATAGTTTACTCATTTGAATTTTTATCTCTATTTAGTTCTAAATTACTGTTATTGATTTACCATCTATTGGTCGCCCTATTATTTTACTATTTACAATCTTCACAATCTATTAATAAACACCCTTTATAATCAGAGTCGTATTTAAGAAATGTAAAATCTGAGGGGGAAGAAATCATGACAAATGAGAAAACTTTGGACGAATTAATTAGGAATTTTACCGAACGAAATTTGAAAAAGAATGTAGATCGTCGCAGCTTTCTTTATGGCGCTGGTAAGATTGCAGGACTGTCCCTCGGGTTGGCCATTGCTCAGTCAATGGGAGGATTTAAAGTTGATGCGGCTCCGAATTTTAGCGAATATCCTTTTACACTTGGTGTCGCTTCTGGAGATCCGTTATCTGATAGTGTCGTTTTATGGACAAGGTTGGCTCCGGATCCGTTAAATGGCGGAGGGATGCCATCTCATATCGTTCCAGTCAATTGGGAACTTGCAACAGATGAAAACTTCCGAAAAGTAATCAAACGAGGAACAGAACATGCCTCGCCTAACCTCGCACATTCTGTCCATGTAGAAGTGAGCGGGCTGAAGGCGAACACTGTGTATTTTTACCGATTTAAGACCGGAAATGAACTAAGCCCTGTTGGAAAAACAAAAACCCTTCCAGCAGCAGGTGCCAGCGTAGCAAGCATGACGTTCGCATTCGCTTCCTGTCAGCAATATGAACACGGCTATTATACGGCGTACAAGCATATGGCGAAAGAGGATCTCGATCTTGTGTTCCACGTCGGCGATTATATATATGAATACGGTACGAATGAGTATCTTTCTGCAACGGGCAATGTCCGTGCACACAAAGGAGATGAAATTATCACGCTTGAAGATTACCGTACACGTCATGCCCAATATCGTTCAGATGAACACCTAAGGGCTGCACACGCTGCATTCCCGTGGGTGGTTACATGGGATGACCATGAAGTGGAAAACAATTACGCAAATGTCATTCCAGAAAAGGACCAGTCTGTTGAAGAGTTTATCAAGCGCCGTGCCGCTGCTTACCAGGCATATTACGAGCACATGCCGCTCCGCATGTCGTCATTGCCTCACGATGGCGGGATGCAATTATACAGGGATTTCACTTATGGTGATTTGGCGAACTTCTATGTTCTTGATACACGCCAGTACCGGGATGACCAGGCGAATGGTGATGGTACGAAAGCTCATACACCGGAATCATTAGATCCAAAGCGTACACTTCTCGGTGCTGAGCAAGAACAATGGTTGGTTAACAATCTAGGAAATTCAAAATCTCATTGGAACGTCCTTGCCCAGCAGATTTTCTTTGCACAGCGCAAATCTGGAACCAGCACGACTCCAAAATTCAGCATGGATTCATGGGACGGCTATCCGGCACAACGCCAGCGTGTCACAGATTTTATTGCTGGCAAGAACATGGACAACATTATCGTTATTACGGGAGATGTCCATGCAAGCTGGGCTTCTAACCTGACGACTGATTACAACAATCCAGCCGCTCCGATTTTTGGAGCAGAGTTTGTGGGAACATCGATTACAACAGGAGGAAATGGATCGGATTGGCGTGCAGACACAGCCAAATCTTTAGCGGACAACCCGCATATTAAATTCTTTAATAATTACCGCGGCTACGTTCGATGCCAGGTCACACCAGAACAATGGCGTGCAGATTACCGTGTTGTTCCGTTCGTAACCGAGCCGGGAGCTGATATTTCGACACGAGCATCATTTGTTTATAAGAAAGATCAGACAGGGATCAAGGAAATAGCCGCTACTACGGTGCCTATGGGTGTCAAAATGTCTGAAGAAGTCGAAGAAGACCGGCACAGAGCCCACGCACGAGCGCATGAAAAGCAAATGGAGAAAAGGCGCAAACGCGGAGCCGTAACTAATTAATTTAGTTAAAAGGCTTGGTTTAAAGACATTATCGAATCACCCCTACTGACATTTAGAGGAGATGAACTTATATGCTTTCCAATATTGGTATTCCAGGGTTAATTTTAGTACTCGTCATTGCTCTAATTATTTTCGGGCCATCAAAGTTGCCGGAAATCGGTCGGGCATTTGGTCGTACCTTAACCGAATTCAAAGGAGCTGCAAAGGAATTAGTATCTGATGATCACAAAGAGGAAGAGAAAAAACCTGCGCTTTCCGCTGTGAGAAAGGAAAACTAATAGAAAGGAGAGCAGGCGGACTGCCCGTCAGCTCTCTTTCTATGTGTGCGGAGGAATGTTGGAGCAATTTTCACCTAACCACGTAAGAATAAAAGGAGGTTTCTAGTATGGACACCAAAGAGATGCATCTGAAAGATCATTTAGAGGAGTTTCGCCGGCGTTTAATTATGACGGTACTGGCTTTTGTTACTTTTCTGATCGCCAATTTTATTTTTGTCCAGGACATTTATAAGTGGCTTGTGAAGGATCTGGATGGAAAACTGGCTATCCTTGGTCCGAGTGATATCCTCTGGGTCTACATGATGATCGCGGCAGTATTTGCAGTAGCTGCAACTATTCCAGTAGCTGCCTACCAGACGTGGCGCTTTGTGGTACCTGCGTTGAATCGTGAAGAAAGTAAGGTGACTTTAAGGTTTATCCCTGGGTTATTCCTGTTATTTATAGGAGGGATTTCATTTGGGTATTTCGTGCTGTTTCCGATTGTGCTCGGATTTTTAACGAGCCTTTCAGCAGGACAATTTGAAACGATGTTCACAGCTGAAAAATATTTTCGGTTCATGATCAGCCTAACACTGCCATTTGGCTTTCTGTTTGAAATGCCGCTCGTGGTGATGTTTTTAACAAGATTAGGTATTCTCAATCCAATTAGGCTAGCCAAGGCGAGGAAACTCTCCTATTTTGGTCTAATTGTTGTATCCATTCTGATCACTCCGCCTGATTTTATTTCAGATTTTCTGGTGATGATTCCATTGATTCTACTATATGAAGTGAGCGTATCCTTGTCTAAGATTGTTTACAGGAAGAAATTGCTGCTTGAAATGGCTCTACAGAACGATGGTCTAGCGGAAAGCGGATGATTCACGACAAATCAACAGTGAAAAGAATTAGTATAGTTTTAAAATACTTAAGGATGATACCGAAATGGTTTCATTCTTTTATTTATGACTGAAATAATCAGTTAATCATTTCTGAAAAGGGTACGAATAAAGAATACTTTGATGTGTTTATGATGGGTACAAAGAAATTGAAAATCTGTGGGTTTTGATTCAAAATGATGATGTTATAATGAATAGAATGTGTAGAAAATATTGGCTATCAAGAAAGGATATACAAAATGAAAAAGTTGCTTTTCTTACTAGTTGGCATGTTGGTAATGCTTCCTTCCATTGCCAGCGCCCATACTGAATTAACCACATCCAATCCAACTTCTGGACAAGTTGTGAAAGAGGACCTTAAAGAAATCGTTCTTACATATGAAGGGAAGATTGAATCGTTAAGCACGATGAAATTGGTGAAAGAGGGGAAGGAAGTCCCTTTAGTTAGTGCTACCCCAAAAGAAAATCGATTAATAGGTACATTACTGGGACCACTAGAAAATGGCTCCTATATGATTAAATGGAGCATTGCAGGTGAAGATGGTCACCCTATATCTGGTGAAATTCCATTTACAGTGCAAAAGGTAGTGAAGGAAGCACCGAAGGCTGAAACAAAACAGCCGGTTACTCCAAAAAAGGAAGAGCCTAAAAAAGAGAATTCAAACCAGGAAAAATCAAAAAATGATTCGACGGATTCCACATCGAATCTGAAGAATATTATTATTAGTGTGGTAGTCCTAATATTAATCATAGGAGTATTCCTATTATTTAGAAGGAAGCGTTAAAATGGGGTTCTTAATTCCTATCGCAGAATTCGGTAATTATTTGTTGTATTCTATTCTTGTCGGACATGTGGCTTTGCAGTTTGTACCTGAAGCAAATAAACCGAGAGTTAATATTCCAATACCAGTTTTACTGCTTTCCACACTTGGAATTATTGTTTTCTCATTAGGACCTGTTGTTCAGACGGTTTCCTATTTTCAAGGCGGAGTTGGTCTTCCCTTAGCCATAAAATCTGTTTTATTGGACTTCCAAGTAGGAAAAGCTTGGATTTTTATAGGGTTTATGGCTACATTCTTATATCTAGCAATTTTGCTAAAAGGCTCCAAATATGTGCAAACTATCTTGCTGCTATTGATGATATTAGCAGTTGGATATTCCAGCCATTCTGCTTCACTTTCATTTTGGCCTGGGCTGCTGTCTCATAGCACTCATTTTCTAATCATAACTTTATGGACAGGGATCCTTATTCATGTTGCTTGGTTCTCAAAAGAGTGGTCAAATTGGTCTAAATTTTTATTTTGGTTTACTCCCTTTGCCGTTTTCTGTATCCTCATAATAATTATTAGTGGAATTTATCTAATGTTATTTGTGGTTGAACCTAGGGATTATGTAAAAACTTGGGTCTTGCCGTATGGACAAATGCTTCTTTTAAAGCATATTAGTATCGTTCCCGTATTAGTTTTTGCCTTAATAAATGGTGTGCTTTCAAGAAAAGCATTAAAACTCCCTACCTTTAATCCTAAACCCTGGGTAAAAGCTGAAAGTATTATTTTATTGATCGTTTTCTATTTTACAGCCGTAATGGGAACGTTATCGCCGCCACATGAAGTTGAATTCACTGTGAAGTCAGAAGGTGCATCTAAGTGGGTGGAATGGTTATTGGGGAAAAATATTCTTTCAACCTTACAACTGGATATAGTACTGTCTTTTCAAACGGGATTACTAATCATTGTTGCTATACTCTTTTTATTAATGATTATCATTAGTTTTAAAAGGGTGAAGCCTATTCTAGGAGTTGTGTTTGGTGTTGGCTTTATCGTAGCATTGTATTTTGGTTTACTACTGTCCATAGCCATATAAGCCCTGATAGACGAATATTAACAAACACAAAAAAGGCTGAAATTTTTCAGTCTTTTTATGTTATTTAACAGCCATTCAGACCGGCTAATATACTACTTAACAAACTGAAAGAAAAATACTCCAATTAGAAAGAAATTTCTGATATTATAGTTTCATATTTATAGAGGAGTATGGAAGGGTGCGTGATTCGTTTGAAGAACTACTACGATGTTGTAATTGTAGGCGCGGGGTCGATGGGTATGGCAGCAGGGTATTACTTATCAAAGCTAGGAAAAAGAACATTATTAATAGATGCAAATGATCCTCCCCATAGCTTAGGCAGTCACCATGGAGATACTAGAATCATTCGTCATGCTTATGGAGAAGGAAGGCAATATGTTCCTCTTGCGCTCGGAGCTCAAGAATTATGGCGGGAATTAGAACAAGAATCAGGTATGGAGTTGTTTTCTCCAACTGGTGTTTTATGTGTAGGTGCAGAGGGCTCTCCATTTATCGAAGAGGTAATCAAAAGTGCTAAGGAATTTTCTTTACCGCAGGAAGTCCTATTAAGTGATGCGATTAATGCTCGCTGGCGAGGGATTTCTTTGCCAGGGGGATTGGTTGGGTGTTTAGAAAAGAATTCAGGCGTGCTATTTAGTGAAGAATGTATTCGAGCGTATCGCCATCTAGGTTTAGCAAATGGGATGACCCTTGTACCTAATACAAAAGTGGAGAAAATAGACATTTTTGCTGAAGGTGCCATTGTCACCACAAAAAATGAACAATATGCTGCTGATTTTGTCATTGTTTGTTCAGGAGCTTGGACAGGAAAAATCCTTGAAGGCACGGGAGTAGACCTTCCTCTTCAGCCGACACGGAAGACCGTCTCATGGTTTGAATGTGATGAACTTCTCTATGATTCTAGTCATTTTCCTGCTTTCAGTATGGAAGTTGAAAATCAACATTATTATGGCTTTCCCTCTATGAATGGGAGCGGGGTGAAAATCGGAAGACATGATGGAGGAGAAAAAGTAGATCCTGATTGTTTCAATCGGGAATATAGCGTGAATTCATCTGATGAGTATGAGGCCCGAAGCTTTATGAAGAAGTATCTACCGAAAGCCAATGGTCACTTGATTAAAGGTAAAACATGTCTTTATACACTTACTCCTGATGAACATTTTATTATCGACCATCACCCTATGTTTTCAAATGTCATTATTACGGCTGGTTTTTCTGGACATGGGTTTAAATTTGCAAGCATCATAGGAAAAATTATTTGTGATCTAGTGACAGACGGAAAAACTAATTATGATATCTCCATGTTTTCACTTCATCGTTTTTCAAATGAATTCACTAATTAATAAGGAGGGGAACCTTAAGTCAGGTTTCCCTCTTTTATTTATTAGACAGATCATCACTTTACAATAGCAATATTGTGCTAATAGTTCGAATGATTATCTAGAGCCTTCTTTATTTCAAAACATTATAATTTAGTTAGCTAAAGTGTAAACGCTTTAAAAAACGGTGAAAGGTAGAGAGTTATTTTTTTGGGAATATTTATCTGAAAAATTAAAAAACATTGAAAAGGAGTTTTTTATGAACAATCAAAAGTACTTAATGGATGATGCCCCTCTTAATAAATTTCATCTTCGAATTACCGCCCTTACTTTCGGTTCTAATTTTTCGGATGGTTATGCTCTAGGTATTATTGGAATGGCCCTTTCTTTATTAGGTCCACAAATGAAACTAGGAGCAATATGGGAAGGATTAATCGGAAGCTCCGCTTTAATTGGTCTCTTTTTTGGCAGCCTGTTACTAGGAGGATTATCCGACCGTATTGGCAGGCAAAAAATCTACTTAGCTAATTTTCTGATTATCGGGATTGCGTCCGCTTTACAGTTCTTCGTACATGATCCATGGACGCTATTCATTTTACGCTTATTGATCGGGATTGCATTAGGAGGAGATTACGCGGTTGGATCGACTTTACTAGCAGAGTTTGCCCCTAGAAAATATCGAGGATTATTGCTTTCTTCTTTAAATGTACTCTGGACCGTTGGGTATGTCGTTGCAAATATCGTAGGTTTTTATTTGCAAAAATCAGGCCCGGATTCTTGGCGCTGGATGCTTGTGAGTGCTGCCATTCCCGCTTTCATTCTAGTAATTTTACGTATCGGCACTCCAGAATCGCCACTTTGGTTAATTAAAATGGGACGTGTGGAAGAGGCTCGTGCGATCGTAAGAAAATATATTGGACCAAATGCGATAATGGATGAAACGATTAAAGAGACTTCCAAAACAGCTTTCCGTATGGTCGATCTTTTCAGTAAACATCTATGGAAGCGGACTACATTTGGATCATTATTTTATGTATGTCAGGTTGTCCCGTATTTTGCCATCTATACTTTTCTTCCAACAATATTAAGTAAAATGGGCTTTGAAGAAACATTTAGTATTGATATGCAGCTTAATCTTTTCTTGTTAGTTGGAGCCATTGTTGGGGTTTGGTGTACGGAAAAGCTTACGCGAAGAGGTTTCACCATTTATACGTTTGTCATTCTTACCGTTTCGTTATTTATTTTAAGTATATTGCCTAAAGAATCGCATACTACTGCGATCATTATCTTTGCAACTTTTACTTTTGTGATGTCTGCTGCTTCCAACCTTACGTTAATTTATCCTGCAGAGCTTTTCCCGACAGAAATTCGTGGAACGGGTGTTGGGGTCACGACTGCTGTCAGCCGCATTGGTTCGGCGATTGGAACATTTCTGTTACCTGTAAGTGTTAGTTCATGGGGAATGGGACCATCGATGATTGCGATGAGTGTGATTCTATTGATTGGAACGATTGTCTCGATCGCATGGGCACCAGAAACAAAGTATCTATCGATGACTGAAGTCGATAACCCAGAACTTGAAACGGGGAGCTCTCCAATCATAGATTCTGAGCTTCCAAGTAAAAGAAATTTATCATAAGCTTGATAAGAGGTGTTTTAGATGACCAAGAATGAAAACTTACACCCAAGAGATATAAAAGAGGTTATTCTTGGGGATCAAGAGCTTTCGATTCATGAGGTGATTGCTGTTGCAAGATATTCAGCAAAAGTTTCCTTTACAGAAGCTTATTGCAACAGGGTAAAAACATCACGTGGATTAATCGAAAAGTTTTTACAAGAAGAGCGCGCAATTTATGGAGTGACAACCGGATTTGGCAGTAATGTCACAAAAGTAATCTCGAAGAACGATGCTGAAATCCTGCAACGAAATATTGTTCGTTCTCATGCTGTTTCGGTAGGTGAGCCGCTGGAAAAAGAAGTGGTTAGAGCTATTCAGCTAATGATCCTAAACCATTTAGGGCAGGGATTTTCAGGCGTCAGTTTAGCGGTTTTAGAACTTATGGCCGGATTATTGAATCATGATATCTTACCGGTTGTACCAGGTGATGGTTCAGTGGCCTATCTTGCTCCTGAAGCACACATCGCCTTAGTATTAATGGGTGAAGGAAAAGCGTGGTATAATGGTGAGCTCCTTTCAGGTTGTGATGCTTTAGAAAAAGCGGGATTAATACCAGTTGTACTTGGCTGTAAAGAAGGACTGGCCCTTTTAAGTGGCACGACTTCCGTTACTGCTTTTGCCTCTCTCGCCTTATATAATGGGATTCAAGCTGTGAAGACAGCAGATATTTCGGGAGCAATGTCGTTTGAGTCGTTAAAAGGAACGATAAACGCATTTGATCCGCGCCTCCATTCCGTAAAAAAACACGCGGAACAGGGTAATACAGCTCGTAATTTAGTAAGAATCCTTAATGGCAGTAAAATTGCCGAAGAGTACAAGGATTATCGATTACAAGATGCGCTAAGTCTGCGCTGTATTCCACAAGTCCATGGTGCGGTAAAGAAGGTATTGAAAAATACGTTGGAAAACCTCATGAATGAAATGCAGTCCGTAAGTGATAATCCAATCATCTGGCCTGAAGGCGATGATGGAATTGCTCTAATGGGAGGAAACTTCGACAGCTCCTTCATAGGAATAGATGCAGATTCGATGTGTATCGCGATGGCGAACTTAGCCAAGATAGCAGAACGTCGGATTGATCGCTTAGTGAATTATCATGTAAGTGAACTGCCCAACTTCTTAGTAGCCAATCCGGGTTTGAATAATGGCTATATGATTCCCCAATACACAGCTGCCGGATTATTAAATGAAATCAGAGTTCTTTCACATCCCGCCACCATTGATAATGTCTCCACTTGTGCAAATCAAGAGGATGTGGTGAGTTTTGCTTATTTTGCTGCTAAGAAAGCCTATCAAATTTCAAAGAAGCTTCAATATATTTTAGCGATTGAATTGATGCTTGGCACGCAGGCATTGGATTTTTACGGATCATTGAGTCCATCGCCAGTTACCGGAAAAGTTCATCAGTTTATCCGAGCGAAAGTACCAACAGTACAAGAGGACCGATTTTTCTATCCTGATATCGAAAACATTTTCCAATATATTCAAGAAGGAGAAATCGTCACACTAGTCGAAGAGTTAATTGGAGAATTAGAATAATGATAATTTAAGGAGGAAGCTACTAAAAAGCTTCTTCCTTTTCATTAACTTAGAAGACAGGATGAACGAGGGGAATTATTATGAAGCAAGATCCAAACCGCGCTGCTTTTTCACATCTGCTACTCTCGGGAACGCTTGTCCATGAAGGGACATTTGCAGAGTTACAACAAAAATTTGGGATTTCTATTCATCCACATTTAGTGATGGTTATTTCAATCGATCGTTATCCTGATATTGCAAGCGCAAGCGGGAATTCTTTGGAGTGGAGAAAAAAAGTGGGTCAGCAGCTAGTGGGGAAAATTGAGGAAACCGTACGAATACCTTTTCTTTGGAATTGGATTGAAGAGGGGGTTCTTGCTCTTCTCTTAGAATTGAAAGAACAGGATTCAGTAAATGAGTTTAATAGAAAAATGGTGAATATGGCAAAAAAAATTCAACTTGCTACGCATTCTATTGACCTTTCTGTATCGATAGGGATTGGTAGATATTATCAAGATCCTTATGCGCTTTACCAATCCTTTCTAGAAGCAAGGAAATCGATGTCTGGCCGCTTTTTCCAAGGGAATCAATTAATCTTTCATTGCGAAATGAAACGAAATAATGAGGAGCCAGTCATCAATACGTTTAATGAAGAAAAGGCAGAGCTGCTTGCCCTTGTTAAAATTGGCGATGTAGAAGGGATTATTCTTCATTTGAAACGCCTTATGGAAAAATTAGCTATGGCAAGTCAATTTAATGAGGATATTTTCAAAACAGAAGTAGTTTCCATTGTCTTATTATTGTCTAAACGGGTGATCGATTCAGGAGCAAATGCAATAACCATTCATTCAAATAATACAAATTTTATACAAAATTTGTATCATATTATTCGATACGATAAATTTGTTAATCAGGTTCTTGACTATGCAGTTTGGTTGACAGAGCAATCTGAAAACACGAATCTTAATGAAGTAAGTCCTGTCATTCAACAAGCTATTGGTTATATTAAAGAACACCATCAGAAGAGTATTTTTCTAAATGAGATAGCACAATATTGCTGCTTGAGCCGGCATCATTTTAGTCATTTGTTTAAAAAAGAAGTAGGGATTAGTTTGATTGATTATTTAAATCGAATGAGAATTGACATGTCTTTGTCGTATTTAGAAATGACTGATTTGCCCATTAGTGAGATTGCTGAGAAAATAGGTTTCCAGGATGCCAATTATTTTAGCCGTATGTTTAAAAAGTATATGCAGTTAAGGCCTTCAGATTATCGATTAGCAAGAAATTGAATTGTACAGTATATTTTCATTTATTTTTCCCCATAATGCATCAAGGCCGAAATGCTTCTCAAAAGTGGTTCGGCCTTTTTCTCTGTTTACAGTGCTTCTAGCAGCAACACGATTGGTTCGTGAGAAACTGTCTGTGCACAATAGTTACATAAAAACTTCAAATTTAAATGGGATAGGCAATCAAGCCTATCCCATTTTTCAAAAGCTAGTTACAATAATACGGTTTGTAATGCCACTTCTATATTCCCTTTCGTTGCCTTCGAGTAAGGGCAAACAGTATGCGCTTGAGCGACTAAATCCTCTGCTTGTTCCAATGAAATTCCTTTAACGGCAACAAACAGTGCAACTGCTAGTTTGAATCCTCCATCAAGATCCTTCCCAATTGATACTTCGGCTGTAACTGTTGATTCAATCCGCTTTCTCGATTGTCTTGCCACTAAATTCAATGCACTATCGAAACAAGCAGCATATCCAGCTGCAAATAATTGTTCTGGATTTGTAGCATTTTCTTTTTCTTGTCCACCGAGTGATTTGGGCATGGATAGTGCCAAGTCTAGTGTTCCGTCACTACTTTTTACTTTCCCTAATCTGCCGCCCTCTGCCGTAGCTTTCGCTGTATATAATGATTCCATTTTAACAACCTCTTTTCAATTTTGTGAAATTAAATTTTGTACAATTGAATATTACAAAATTATCTTACCTCCAATAATTATAGAAGTCAACAATTATATTGTGTAAAATTAAATTGTGTTAATTAAGTGGCGAAATGTGTATGATATAAATTAGGAAGAAAGTGAAAGGAACTTAGAGATGGATAATCAGAATTTAAAGCTTGAAAATCAAATCTGTTTTAAAATTTATACAGCCGAACGGGAAATCACAAAGCTATATAGAGATTTACTTGAAGATCTCGATGTCACATACCCGCAATATCTTGTCTTGTTAGTATTATGGGAGAAAAATTCAATCACTGTAAAAGAACTGGGACAAAAGTTATTTTTAGATTCCGGTACGTTAACTCCTATGCTCAAACGGATGGAGGGAAATCATCTTTTAGAGCGCAAGCGATCCTTAGAGGATGAAAGAAGTGTGATTATTTCACTGACAAAAAAAGGGGAAGAACTGAAACAGAAAGCCGAATGCATTCCTTCGCAATTGTTACAAAACCTATCAACGGATTATGAAGAATTGAAGAATTTAGATCACACCCTTACCACCATTCTTCAACGTATTCAAAAAGTAAAAGAAAATTAGAATATGCATAAAGCGGTAAAGTGAGGCGAGAGCGCATGCTCTTGTCTTTTTTGCTTTTATAATGGTTAATCAATCCATTAAGATTGCAGTAACTTCTGAAAATTCAGTTGACTTATTTTGCAGTTGTTTTAATATAGAAAATATAAAACAATGTTTTACTTATGAAACAGATAAAATAAGGAGGGGGAAGCATGCCATTTTTGCAAGTAGAAGATTTACAGATTCATTTTGAAATCGAGGGAGAAGGACCTCCATTAATGATCCTGCATGGAATGGGAAATAACTCTCAGTCATGGAAAAAACAATTACAGGGCTTATCCAAGCAATTCACGGTGATTGCATGGGATGCGCCTGGATATGGGAAGAGTTCGGATCCAATAGTAGAATTGAAAGAATTTAGCCAGTTTGCTGATGTGTTGAAAGGATTTATCGAAGAATTAAACTATCCATCTGTTACACTCCTAGGACATTCCATGGGTTCGGCAATTGCACTCGACTTTTGTTACCGCTTTCCTGAAATGGTAGATGCATTAATTATTTCAGATGCAACTAGAGGAGCAGCGGCTCTAAGTCAAGAAGAGAATGAACGGAGATTAAACAACCGCCTTCATAACATTGAAACACTAGATCCCAAAGAACTAGCGAAACTACGTGTACAGGAATTGTTATCTCCACAACCGGATCCTGAAATAAAGAAAGAAGCAGAAAGAATCTATTCGCAAATCAGACCGATGGGCTTCCGTTCTGTGGCCAATTCGCTTTTTTCTCTGAATCAAATGGAAATCCTCTCTGCTATTTATGTTCCTACACTAGTTATTTGTGGGGAATTAGATCGAGTGACACCTGTTAGTGAATCACAGATATTTCATGAGGGTATTAAGGGATCCACGTTTGTAACGATCCCTGGAACCGGACATTTGTGTTATCAAGAAGACTCTGCTCGTTTTAATGGAATTGTCCTTGACTTTCTAATCTCTTTACCGATAAATCAATAAGGGAATATCTTTCTTTGCTTAAATTTTGATAAAATAGTAGTATAAGTAAATTAACAATGAGATGGTGAATTGCTATGGCAAAAGAAGAAAAGGACAGATATAATGCCAATTCGCTCGTAAGGGGATTGGAGATTTTAAAGTTATTTAGTGAAGAGCGTCCGACATTATCCTTAGTAGAAATTGCGAAAGAACTCGATGTGAGTCGAACCGTTCCGTTCCGATTACTGTATACGCTCCAAACACTTGGATATCTCGACCAGGATGAACACACGAAACGCTATAGTTTAACTCCAAAAGTGCTAGAATTAGGATTTGCCTTTTTAAGTACATTAAAGCTCCCGGAAATTGCGCAGCCATATTTAGAAAAGTTAAGGGATGAGACAGGGGCGTCTTGCCACCTATCTATATTGGATGGTCAAGAAGTCGTTTATGTCGGAAGTGCTCCTATAAGGGGAGTTTCTGCGGTCAATGTGAATATCGGATTAAGACTGCCCGCGCATGCTGTCGCTAATGGAAAGGTGCAGCTGGCTTATCAGCCTCAAGAAAAACTAAACCAAATATTATTTGGCTCGAATTTAAAACCCTATACAGAGCGAACGCAAACCGACTATATGGATTTCGGGCAGGAGTTAGCGACGATTCGGCAAAAGGGGTATGCCATTACAAAGGGAGAATTCCACCATGGAATTCAGTCCGTGGCTGCACCTGTTTTTGAGCGGACAGGTAAAGTATTGGCTGCAATAAATTTGGTTGCAACGGAGGCTACGTTCAACCAAGATTTTATTGAAAAAATAGCTGTACCTAAAGTGCTGGAAACTTCCGAAATTCTATCCGGTTTTATGGGCTACCATACTAAAGTGAACTAGAAAGCTTGCGAACAATCGCAAGCTTTTTTTGATGTGTGTTTTACATGTAAAACATTTTTTATCAAATAAAACAAATTGCACTATTACGGTTGACACAATTTTCTCAAAACTTTAAAATAAACTTAGTAGCAAACTTTGTTTTGTATATAAAACATACTCGTTGCTGCTGGAAAATATTAAAGGAGGGATAAAAGTCCGTTTGGGGCAATGAAATATTATATAATAAATAATAAAATCTTATGGAAGCGTATTCACTGGGATTCAAAACAAAAAGGGGGCACTTTTCTTGCTGAAAACGAATAAACGTTGGATTTATATTGCCATGCCTATTTTCTTTTTTTGGTTTTTTGGACAAATTGATAAATTAGGGATTTCGATTATCCAAACCGATCAAGGTTTCTTAACTGATCTAGGATTAACTGGTGCCGATAAGAACGCAAAAATTGGAATGATTACTTTTATCTTTACGATTTCTTATGCCTTATCCAATATCTTCTGGGGTTTTATCATAGACAAGCTTGGGGCAAGGAAGACAGGTATCATCGGTCTAATTGTTTGGGCGATTACGATGGTGATTGGAGGGTTATCTACTTCCTACGAGATGTTTATCGTGAGCCGTGTCATTCTTGGTATTGGTGAAGGAATGATGATTCCAATTTGCGGAAAGTTTATCTCCAACTGGTTTCACCAGCGCGAACTTGGCCGGGCCCAATCTTCTTGGCTGGCAGGAAACTATTTAGGACCTGCATGTGGAGCCATTATCTTAACTCTTGTGATTGCTACCTTCCATTGGCAAGCTGCCTTTTTTGTTTTAGCAGCGTTTAATATTTTGATTGTTCTTCCTATGTTTATCTTCCTTACACGTGATACTCCTGAAGAACATCCACGTTTAGATCCACAGGAATTAGCGTATATTCGTCAGTCAGATTCCAAAGCACCAACGAAAAAACAGAACTTTGCTCAAGACTACCGTTATTGGATTGTTTGGTTCGGCATGTTAGTGTCATCGTTCTTATTTTTTGGAATTAGTATTTGGCTTCCTACTTATTTAGTTGGTGCGAAAGGATTCTCAAGAGAGGCTATGACTGGAATCACCTCGTTATCTTGGCTGTTTGCCTTGGGATTCGTTCTACTTTGCGGGTATTTGGCGGATAAAACAAAGCGTCCTAGTTTACTTGCGACGATTCTATTTCTTTTGACAGCCACTTTTTTAACAGCAGCGATTCTTTCGCCGCAGCCAGTGATGGCCGGGGTTTGCATGGGCTTAGCGATGGGAACACAAGGGGGCGTATTCCATTTAAGTAACTTATTTATGGTTAAATTCTCGACACCTGAAACAGCCGGCCGTGCAGCTGGATTAATGGGTTTCACGAATATTCTAGGCGGGTTTTCTAGCTATATTATGGGCTTTATGGTTGATATCGCTGGCGGGGACTTCGGACCGTCGATTGTGATGTTGATTATCGCAGCTGCGCTCGGATTCGTTGCGTACTTGTTTACATTAAAAAGAGAAGCTTCTGAGCTCAAGATTGAGAGCGTCCCTCCCAATCGGGTGACGATCTAGTATGTTAAATGTTACCTATATAAAACATAGTTTTAAATATTAAATTTTCTCAATATTTTTAATTGACAATTATAATATTGGGATTTATTATTGGTTTATAAAGAAAACAATGTTTTGTATATAAAACAAAGAGGAGTGTTGAAAATGTCTGAGGAAAAATTTTCGGTAGAAGCTTTTGAAAAGAAATATGTGGCGAGGTTACAGGATCGCACGCTTGATTGGAATGTGCTGAAGTTCCAGGAAGAAATTGATCCAGCTTACCGCCGGGCACAAATGAGATATATCGGCCGAGGTGCTACAGCGAATAATGATTCAAATGTAATTGCAGCGGAACACTTTACCTTAAGCACGATGGTTTTACCAGCAGGGTGTATGGGCCCGCTTCATTTACACGATGATGTCGAAGAAGTATTCTTTGTAATCAAAGGCAGTGTAACTGCTCTTATCCAAGAAGAGGGCGAAAGTGAAGTCCATGAAATTGTCTTAAATGAAAGGGATTGCATTAGTTCTCCTCCAGGTGTCTATCGCGGCCTTCGTAATGATACGGAAGATGAGGCATTAATGCTTGTCATGTTAGGTGCAGTCAAGCCGAATTTACCGACCTACCCAAAAGGCAGTGCTTTAGAAGAACTTCGCATCCAGCGTGCTAAGGAAAGACAAGCAATTATTAACGGAAAGTAATTAGACAATTAGGCAGATGTTTTAGGGAAACATACTCCCTGATTACTTTGTTGACAGGGATGGTCCTCTTACTTTTTAACGGATCATCCCTGTTTACTTATAGGGCTGTGTTAAACTTGTCTGTTGATTTCCGCTCCATGCGCTTCGCTTTCCGCGGGCGTGCCGGGGAGCCTCCTCGGCGCTGCGCGCCTGTGGGGTCTCCCCTGCCCCGTACTCCCGCAGGAGTCTCGCGCATTCCGCTCCAATCAACAGAGTGTGTAAAATCAACCTTTGCTTTAACACAGCCATTATTAACAATTGGAGGCGGCGAGATGTTAGGTATTACTCATTTACGGCATATCAGCTTAATTACCCCCGTTCTAAAGGAACAAGCTGATTTTTATGAAAAGATCTGGGGATTAGATAAAGTGGCACAAGATGAACATTCGGTTTATTTTCGCGGCGCAGGCCCTGAAAACCATATATTAAGTTTGCATGCAGGTGAACAAAGAGGACTACATCATATTGCGTTTGGAATGGTGGATAAAAATGCTGTCGATCGTGCAGCGGAAATCCTTGCTTCAAAGGGTGTCAAGATTGTTTCCCCACCAGGATATTTAGATGAAGAGGGAAAAGGATATGGCTTGCGCTTTGTTGATCCGGAAAATCGCTGCATTGAATTATCCGCTTGGGTCGAAATTCATACCTCGATTTGGAACAAGAAAAACGTCGATCCGGTCAAACTGAACCACGTCGTAATGAACACGAAAGACCTGGATATGATTACTGATTTTTATACAAATGTCTTAGGGTTTAAGGTGACGGACTGGAGTGAACACCAAATGTCCTTCTTGCGCTGTAACCGAAAACACCATTCGATTGCCTTCAATCAAGATGCTCACGCCTCTGTTAACCATATCGCCTATGAAGTGGATACCGTGGATGAGGTAATGAGAGGAATCAGTAATGTAAGAAAAGCGGGCTATCAAGAGATTTGGGGCCCAGGCCGCCATGGTCCTGGTAACAATGTATTTTGTTACTTTCAAGATCCAGGGAAGTTCGTGATGGAATATACCTGTTATTTAGAAACAATTGAAGATGAATCCGAATGGAGAGCACGAGTCTGGAAGAGGGTACCGCATCTAATGGATCAATGGGGCATTGCCGGACCGCCAAAACCGGAAACGCGAGCAGCGATGGGTGGAGTGCCAGACCCAGGATGGGTTGATGTAAAAACATTGGTATAGCTAATAAAGGGGTGTCATGATGGATTTAGGATTAAAGGGTAAAGTAGCGGTCATTATGGGAGGAACCTCTGGTGTTGGCTTAAAAACAGCAGAGATGTTTCTTCAGGAAGGGGCCAGCGTAGCGGTTTGCGGCAGAAATAGTGAGCGCAAAGACCAAGCTTATGATCACCTCACGAAATTTGGACCAGCAGCCTCCATTTTTGCCGCAACCTGTGACGTCACCAATAAAGATGAAGTCAACGAATTTATCAGCGGTACAGCAGACTATTTTGGCGGAATTGATATTCTTGTCAATGCGGCAGGACAAAGTGTGATGGGTCATTTCTTTGATGTTACCGATGAACAATGGCAGCAGCAAATTCAATTGAAATACTTTGCGATTATTTATGCGGTGAAAGCAGTTCATCCTTATTTGGTTAAACGAGGCGGCGGCCGCATCGTTAATATTAATGCAACTTTAGCAAAAGAGCCGGAAAGACATATGATTGCCACGGCGGCAACGAGAGCAGGATTATTAAATTTAAGCAAGACATTATCGCAAGAACTTGCGTCCGATAATATTTTAGTCAACTCAGTCAGCCTAGGTTTAATTCGTACTGATCAATGGGAACGGAGAAGATTGAAAAATGCTCCGGATATGAATGCTGAAGACTATTATGCAGACTTAGCGAAAAAGCGGAATATCCCTCTAGGCAGAGTAGGAGAAGCAGAGGAAGTAGCTAGTGTGATCTTATTTTTAGCCTCAAATAAAGCAAGTTATGTATCAGGTTCAACAATTGAAACAGCTGGAGCGCTCGGGAAAGCGCTTTAATTCATAGATAAAGGCAGGAATGAATGATGAGTGAAGTGAAGCAATTAGAATTTACAACAGCTGACGCAGTGGTCCAAGAACTTGTTCGTGCAGGTGTCGAAGTAGCGTTTGGAATTGTGAGTATCCACAATATGCCGATTTACGATGCGATTCTCCGCGAAGGTAGTATCCATTTAGTTTGTTCCCGCGGAGAGAGTGGAGCGGCCAATATGGCAGATGGCTATGCCAGAGCAACAGGTAAATTGGGCGTCGTGATCACGAGTACAGGAACAGGGGCGGGAAATGCAGCTGGCTCATTAATTGAAGCATGGGCCGCAGGTGTACCTGTTCTGCATCTTACCGGTGAGGTGGCCTCCTCTTACTTAGGGACAGGCAGAGGATATATCCATGAATGTAAAGACCAGTTATCAATGATGGAAGGCTCTTGTAAAAAAGCCGTTCGGTTAAGAAGACCTGAGCAAGCAGGTGCTGTCGTTAGACAAGCGATCCAAGACGCGTTTGCTTATCCAGCAGGACCTGTAACACTTGAAATCCCCATTGATTTTCAATCGGCTATTATTCCTAATCTTTCAATTGAGGCAATCAGCGTAATAGCTCCATCCAATCAAACCATTCCACCCCTACCAGAAGAGGTAGTAAGCAAAATTAGTCATGCTCGCCGGCCGGTTATTTGGGCAGGAGGAGGGGTGATTACTTCTGGCGCATCCAAAGAGGTGACAGCGCTTGCCGAAAAGATTGGGGCAGCTGTAATCACCAGCCAATCGGGTAAAGGAAGTATACCTGAAGATCATCCACAATGTATCGGCCACTTTGCTGCGAATGAATTAACGAAAAACCTCTTGAAAGATGCTGATTTGTTGATCAGTATTGGCGTGAGATTTAGAGGAAATGAAACAGCGAACTGGAAAGTCCCTGCTCCAAATGAACATATCGCGATTGATGCTGATTGGCAGGCGATGAATCGAAACTATGAAACTAGCTATGGACTTGTCGGCGATGCCAAACATATTTTACAAGGTTTAAATCAAGCATTAGCTCAAACGACAGTGGTTCCGGATCCTTCTTATCTTGATGAAGTGCAGTCCGTTCGCGAAGAATTGCGGACCCAGTTACGAGCGACGCTTGGTCCTTATGAGCAAATCCTCGATGGCATGCGAAAAGCATTGCCTAAAAACACAATTTTAGTCCGGGATGTAACTGTTCAGGCAAATGTATGGGGAAGCCGGTTATTTGAAATCTATGAGCCAAGAACATCGATTCACGCATCAGGTGGGGGAATTGGTCAAGGGCTGCCAACGGCGATTGGTGCGCAAATGGCCAATAAAGATCAGTCTGTTGTGTTAATGGCAGGAGATGGCGGATTTATGGTTAATGTCGGTGAAATGGCCACCGCTGCCCAAGAGAAACTGCCTTTGATTGTCGTTCTATTTGATGATGCTGGCTACGGAGTGCTCCGAAATATTCAAGATGCGGCATATGGTCGTCAGGTAGCGGTTGATTTAATGAGTCCTGACTTTGTATTATTAGCGCAATCGATGGGATTTGATGCCGCGCGAATTGGTTCAGCTGCAGAATTTGTCACAGAACTGGAAAAGGCCGTTGCAAGCAAAAAGCCTAGCATGATTGTGGTCGATATGGAAGCAGTCGGACCGATGGCGAAACCATTTGGAGGTCCTCCAGGTGCAGCCGATGCTTTCAAACCGAAAAAGTTGTAGGGAGGAATAAACGTGATTTCAACACATCCTTATGTTTCAGGAAAATACTTAATTGGCGGACAGTGGATTGTATCTGAAAATACAGCAAAGGTCATCAATCCAGCACAGACGAGCGAAGTGGTCGGCGAAGTTGCTTTATGTTCAAAAGCGGATGTAGAAGAGGCAGTGGGAACCGCAGCTAAAGCCTATGAAAGCTGGTCGCAAAGTGAGATTGAAGACCGGGCAAACCGGATGAGGCTCGCAGCTGAAGAGATTAAAGCAGTTGTTGAAGAGAATGTTAGTTTACTAGTTCGCGAGAATGGCAAGGTGTTGGTTGAAGCGAAGAAAGATTTGCTCCGTTGTGTCGATATCATGAAACAAGGTGCAGACGAACTTCTTGAATGGTGGAAACCTGAGAGCCTGCCAGGGGGTCAAAAGGTGCAAATCCGCAAACGTCCACGCGGGGTGGCAGCGATCATCTCTCCATGGAACTCCCCGCTGATTCTTACCTTTAAGCGCGTTATCCCTGCGGTGTTGGCAGGAAATACCGTCGTGGTGAAGCCGGCAACGAGTTGTCCCTTAACAATTATGACTTTTTTAAAAGTGGTAGCTTCCTATTTTCCGGATGGGGTCATTAATGTGGTAACAGGATCTGGTGGTGTTATAGGGGACGCATTGTGTTCCGACCCGCGGGTTCGCACGATTGCTTTTGTGGGCAGTACGGAAACAGGCAAGGAAATTATGCGTGCCGCTGCCGGGACCGTCAAAAAACTGTATATGGAACTGGGCGGGAATGATGCAGCAATTCTTCTTGCTGATGCAAATTTAGATGATGAAGCTGTGAAGCGTCTCAGGTTTGGTGTTCTTCGTGCGGCAGGGCAAGTGTGCTCCGCCATTAAAAGGATCTATGTGCACGAATCCCGTTACGAAGAGGTTGTTGAAAAATTAACAAAGGAATTTAGCCGCATTCGAGTGGGCAATGGAATTCAACCGGATGTCGAAATGGGTCCTTTAAATAATAAATCCCAATATGATTATGTGAATGGCTTGATTAAACGGGCTGTTGATGCAGGAGCCAATGTGATTACGGGAGGAATTCAGCTCGACCCGGAATCGTGGGAACAAGGTTATTTTATTGCACCGACAATTATAACTGGAGTAGAACAAACAAGTGAAATCGTGCGTGCTGAACAATTTGGTCCGGTGATTCCGATTTTACCGTTTACCGATGTTGATGAAGTCGTACGATTAGCTAATGACAGTGAATTCGGATTGAGGGCGTCTGTTTGGACAGAGGATGAAGCAATGGCCGTGAAGTTGGCTGATCGATTGGAGGCAGGGGCTGTTTTTCATAATAATCATACGGTTTTCCAAGACCTTCATCTTGATTTTCCTGGGTTAAAGGAAAGCGGTCTCTCTCGTGAAACAAGGCATTGCGGGCTCGAATATTTTGCAGATTCTTATGGTTTGGCCAATTAAGGAGGAATCCAGATGAGAATAGGATTAATTGGGGGAGGAAATATTGGCAAGTTCCTTCTTCAACGCATCAATATCGAAGGACTTCTTCCAGGTGGTAGAATTGTCGGCCTCTATACTCGGAACAAACAAACAGCGGAGCAACTTGCTGCGGAGTTTGATACAGTAAACTATCAGGATGTTCAACTGTTAATCGAAGATTCTGCGATTGACGTTGTGATTGAAGCTGCGACCATTGAAGTGGTGAAAGACTATGCGGCTTCTATTCTAACAAATGGAAAAGATTTAGTGTTAAGCAGTGTCGGTGCCCTAGCCGATGTGGACTTTTACCGGGAACTTGAAGGAATCTGTCAAGCAAGCGGTACGAGAATCCATTTACCCGCTGGGGCCATCGGTGGATTGGATGTCCTGAAGGCAGCTAAATCGATAGGCGAACTAGAATCGGTTTCGATTATTACTAGGAAACCGCCGCAAGCATTGCCTGGAGCGCCAGCTGACCGAGCACAAGTGATGTTCGAAGGCACGGCGAATGAAGCGATTGAATTATTTCCGAAAAACATTAATGTATCGATTATTTTGTCTTTAGCGGGACTAGGACCAGATCAAACAGGTGTGAAAATTATCTCTGATCCAACCGTAAAGAAAAATAGTCACTCGATTGAGGCGTCCGGTTCTTTCGGAAAACTATCACTTCAAGTGGAAAATGATCCAATGCCAAATAATCCGAAGACAAGTTACTTGGCTGCGCTGAGTGTGTTGTCTGTTTTGAAAAATAAAGATGCGGTTGTTAAAGTGGGATAATGATAAAATAATTTTATTATAGTAAAAAACAGGGGAAACCCGAAGAGTTGATCTCATTCTCCTGTGAATATAAGGAAAAAATTAGGGGGATAGGCCTATGATTAAAACGAACATCAATCTTGAAGAAATGTCGCAAAAAGAAGCCATTGAATACTTAATCGAATCCGTTCGACCAGAAGAAGGTTCCATTCCTGCCTCGCTTTTAGGTGACCCAAAGATTTATGACATTGAGCACAAGAAGGTATTTTTAAAAACCTGGTTGTTTATTGGTCATGAATCGGAAATCCCCAATAAAAATGATTTCATTACGAGAGATGTAGCTGGATATTCTGTCATTCTTACACGTGGTGCGGATGGTGAAATTCGCGGCCTCTATAATATGTGTACCCACCGCGGCATGAAGCTTTGCCGGGCAGATGCTGGTAATAAATCTTCGTTTACCTGTCCATATCATGGCTTTAATTTTAAAAACAATGGCGATTGTGTCGGCGTTCCGCTCCAAAAGGATATTTACGGTGAAGGTTTTGATAAATCGGGTTTAGGCCTTCATAAAGTCAAAATTGAAACCTATAAAGGCCTGATCTTTGGTACATGGAATGACGAAGCAGAATCATTAGAAGATTTTCTAGGTGACTTTAAATGGTACCTTGATATTTTAGTGGGACGTGCCGAAATGGAAGTAGTCGGGCCGCCGCAACGATTTATTATTCAATCGAACTGGAAAATTGGTGCTGATAATTTTGTCGGTGATTCCTACCATACGATGGTGACGCATGGATCGATTGTTAAATTAGGAATGGTTCCAAGTGCTACCTATTCCAAAAAGGGGTATCAAATCCATACAAACCATGGACATGGTTTAAATCTTGGCACGCCGAATCCTGATTTTGCTTTTCCTGAAGAGCTCAAGGATGAATTTAAATCCAATTTAACCGAAGAACAATATGACGTTTTGTCTAATTTAAAAAATATGATTGGGAATATTTTTCCGAATTTATCTTTCTTAATTTCTCATACAAAGGTAAAAGGACAGTTAATCTCAAATACTTCAGTTCGTCTCTGGAGGCCAGTTGGGGTCGACAAAATGGAGGTCATTACTTGGTTTTTAGTCGAGAAGCATGCTTCACTCGATTGGAAAAAGCGTTCGCGTGAGTCGTTTATTTTAACATTCAGCCCGTCTGGAATTTTTGAACAAGATGATACTGAGGTATTTACGGATATTACTGCGGCTGCCTCTGGTACGATGCCTTTAGTGAAACAATTGACCTTTAATTATACGATGGGATTACATCGTCAACCTGTGGAGGACTTTGTTGGGCCTGGTGTGGTTTTTGATGATAAATTCACAGAGGCTAATCAACGGAACTTTTATCGTTACTGGCTCGATTTGATGACGACCTGATGCGGGAGAGCATTTTGAAATACGTATGAATGTTGGGAGGAGTCATGTATGAGTTTAGAGAAAATGCTGGCAACCTATGAATTTGAACAATGGCTGTATGTTGAGGCCAAGTTTCTTGATGATATTGATTTTGATGGCTGGTTTAACCTGCTGCATCCAGACATTTCCTATCAAATGCCGGTTCGGGTCAATAAGGAAGGGATTGAGCGGCCTGATTATTCATTAGATATGTTTGCATTTGATGATGATATTGAATTATTGAAAATCCGCGTTGATCGCTTAAAAACGGATTACGCCTGGGCTGAGATACCGCCGTCGCGGACACGGAGGTCTGTCAATAATGTGCGCCTCATTGAGTACGTTCCGAATGAAAAGGCAGTTGTTCACAGTTATTTAACCATCTACCGCAGCCGAAGTACTGATATCCATCATGATTTGATTTCAGGGGAGCGTCAAGATGAGTTTACCTATGTTGATGGGGAATGGAAGCTATCTAAGCGGGTTTTTATTGTGGATCAAACGACATTAAATACTAGGAATCTGGCTATTTTTGTATAGTTACTAAAGTAGAAAGGAGCACCAAGATGGCTCAACTTACAGGAAAATCAGTCTATTTGACCGGAGGTGCCTCCGGGATTGGAAAAGCTGTCACCGAGGCATTTGTGAAAGAGGGTGCTGTTGTCACCATCCTTGATCGGTCTCTAGCCGGATTAAATGAGCTCAAACAGCAATTTGGAGAACAGGTTCAATGCGTTGAAGGCGACGTGACGATATATGAAGACCATGTGCGTGCCGTGCAAACAGCTGTCGAAACCTATGGGAAATTAGATGTCTATGTAGCAAATGCGGGGGTATTCGATGGATTCGCCAAATTTGAAAATGTTACTCCGGAAGCGATGTCGGATGCTTATGACCTGCTATTTACTATCAATGTAAAGGGATATTTTAATGGGGCCAAAGCGGTTACAGCCGAACTTAAGAAAACAGCTGGGAATATGATTTTCACTGTTTCTGGTGCTGGATTTTATCCGGATGGCGGCGGGGTTTGGTATACGGCGAGCAAGCATGCCCAAATTGGATTAATGCGGCAATTGGCGTTTGAATTAGCACCAGACATTCGAGTGAATGCGGTCGCGCCTGGAGGAACGTTAACCGCACTCCATGTCATTCCGCCGCTGCAGCCCTTTGTAAAAATAGTCGATAATGAGACAAAAGAGAAGAGTATAAAGAAACGGAATCCACTCCAAATTGCGATGCAATCGGAAGATCATGTCGGAGCCTATCTCCTGCTTGCTTCTGATCAGGCCCGCGCGATTACGGGTGAAGTGATTTCAAGTGATGGAGGCTTGGCCGTTCGCGGACTAGGTTGATTTTAGTATGAAATAACTGGGGGAATATGCATGACCGAGTCATTGACGGAAAAAAAGCCGTTAGCTGGAAATAACGTCATTAACCAAATCGCAATCGTTGTTCATGATATTGAGCAAACATCCGAAGCATTTGCACAGCTCCTTGGGATACCAAAACCTCAATGGTTTTTAACAGGTGACCGTGATGTTTCTAAAGTGGTCTTTCGCGGTCAGCCAACCGATTCCCGTAGTAAACTCGTATTTTTAAACACACCAACAGTACAAATCGAATTGATCGAACCGGACTTGGAACCTGGCACCATGCGCGAATTTTTAGATACGGTGGGGGAAGGTGTCCATCATTTCGCCTTTGATGTGAAATCTATTAAAGAGAAGCTGCCTGTTTTTGAGGAAAACGGATTTCCGTTACTGCAAAGCGGGGAATTTACATCTAGTGATGGAAGATATGTATATGTGGATACGTTAAATAGTTATAAGACGCTAATAGAACTGCTAGAAAGTGCTGAGCCTAGAGATACGGCACCAAATACCGATATCTTCACTCCCTTACTAGGAACCAATAAAGTGGAGCAACTTGCCATTGTCGTGAGGGATTTGGACGCCGCTGCGGATGCATACTGCAAGTTACTAGGTATCGAAAAGCCACCTGTGATTCAATCTGGCCCAAGTGAGCTTACACAGGTCATTTTTGAAGGAAAGCCAACGGAGGCTGACTCCAAATACATGTTTATAAATACCCCATTGCTTCAACTAGAATTAATCGAGCCGGGTGATTCACCAAGCACGTGGAAAAAGCACCTTGAAACATATGGCGAAGGGGTTCACCATATTTCCTTTGTGGTAAAGGATATGGAGGAGAAAGTGAAACTGTTAGAGGATATGGGCTATCCAGTCATTCAAAGGGGCAATTTCTGGAATGGAAAAGGCCGATATGTATATATGGATACTACCGCTACATACAAAGTAATCATCGAATTGCTCGAAAGATTTTGATTTTAACGCCAGGAATTGACTCTATAGAAGAAGCAGACTTTTTCGTATTAGGAGAAAGTCTGTTTTTTTTACTTCTCTTTGGCTCCAGTTTTCTTTTCAACTTTAATTCCATGTTATTCATAGTGCCTTACACCAGCGTGAAATTGTATAATAGAAGTATAGGTAGTTTTATTACAAAAGTAATTTTTTTAATCCGGATCTTTACAGATATGAATGAGGAGTGTTGGAGTTTATGGCTATTTTAGTAACAGGCGGTGCTGGCTATATTGGTAGTCATACGTGTGTGGAATTACTAACTGCTGGCTATGAAATTATTGTTGTTGATAATTATACAAATAGTAGACCGTTGTCATTAAATCGCGTGAAAGAGATTACGGGAAAAGACTTTCCGTATTACAGGGTTGATTTGCTTGACCGAACCGCCCTCAAGGACGTGTTTTCAAAGCATTCCATTGAAGCGGTGATTCATCTTGCTGGATTAAAAGCAGTGGGCGAATCGATTTCCCTTCCACTCCATTATTATCATAATAATATTACTGGAACGCTGATTCTTTGTGATGTGATGAAAGAATTTGGCGTTAAAAATATGGTGTTTAGTTCATCGGCGACGGTGTATGGGAAGCCTGAACGAGTTCCTATTTCTGAAGATTTTCCTCTTAGCGCCACCAATCCATATGGCCGGACCAAGCTGATGCTTGAGGAGATTTTGCGCGACTTATTTATGGCAGATTCTAGTTGGAGTATTGCGTTATTGCGGTATTTTAATCCTATTGGCGCACATGAGAGCGGCAGAATTGGCGAAGATCCCAGCGGAGTCCCTAATAATTTAATGCCGTTTATTACCCAGGTTGCCGTTGGGAAACTGAAAGAACTGCAGGTGTTTGGAAGCGATTACCCGACGGTCGATGGTTCGGGGGTAAGGGATTATATTCATGTTGTTGACCTTGCCTTAGGTCATGTGAAAGCATTGGAGCGCGTCCTGTCTTCAAAAGGCGTGGATGCCTTTAATTTAGGAACGGGTAGAGGATATAGCGTCCTCGAGATCGTAATAGCATTTGAAAATGCCGCAGGGGTGAAAATCCCTTATAAAATTGTTGAACGAAGGCCGGGGGATGTGTCTGTTTGTTATGCTGATCCATCCAAGGCAAAAAAGGAACTAGGGTGGACAGCTGCTAGAGGAATTGAAGACATGTGTCGAGATTCATGGCGCTGGCAGAAAATGAATCCGAATGGGTATGAAACGAAAAAGAAAATAACCAATAACTTCTAATCGTTACAGCATGAACATTTTTAAGGTGTCAGGCACGAGAGCCCTAATCGTTACCGGTAAGGGCTTTTTTTTATGAATTGGGTCACGAATAACTACTAATTGTTACCGTCAACCTCATTTTTCAAAGGAGACGGTCACAAATAAACGGGAATCGTTTTCCACATTAGATATAGATAAAAACCTATTACTTTCTTTTTCGCTCATTTGATTTTTTAATTTTCATTATTTTCGTGGATGGTTGTTTTCGAATCCACCGAATAAAACCAAACTAGATAATTTTTCATCGCCTCGTAACTCAGGCAAGGTGGTTAACCGTGCAGCGATTTCTTCATTCGTATAAAGGGCATGAATTTGCTTATGACAGGGGATACATAAATTGGCTGTTGCTCCAAATGTTCCACCCATTTCTTTAGGAAGCAGATGATGGACAGTGGTTTCCACCATCTGCCGCCCACAAAGTTCACATGTCCCCATCATCATCCCCTCCACTCATTTTGAAGATATTATTCACTACTCCACTTTTTTCATTCCTGCCCGATTTTTGTCGAAGTTTAAGAGGTTTTTAGCTCAAAAGATAATGATAGAATGAAAAAATAATATACTACCTTTTTTTATAGTAGTAACAAAATGAATCAGCAATGGGAGGCTAGTCATGCTAGTTAAAGTACTAATTGTTGAAGATGAGTTGGTTGTCCGCAATGGAATCTCAAACTTTATTAAAGAAATGGGCCACTCCTTTGACCTAATCGGAACAGTCTCAAATGGTCTGGAAGCCTTAGAATTGATTCAATCACATTCCCCGCATATCGTGATTACAGATATTAAGATGCCGAAAATGGATGGACTAACCCTTGTGGAAAAAGTTAAAAAAATGTACCCAGATATAATCATTGCAATCCTAAGCGGCTACGCAGATTTTACCTATGCAACAAGGGCGATGCGTTTTGGGGTGTCCGATTATTTGTTAAAACCGATTAATAAGGAAGTATTCGGAACGACATTAAACAGGCTTATGGCCGAAGTTGTCAAAGGAACAGTTAAATACTCCCATCTCCTCCAAAATCAACCAAAGTGGGATATGGGGTTAATCCGCTTAGAATCGGAGCTGCTCGATTGTGTGGAAATGGCCAATAAATCTGGACTATCAGATAAAGCACAATTATTTATTGCAGAATTAAGAAAGCGTTCCCAAAACGATACGATTAAATCAATCCCATATCTGACGGACTTCCTGGTCTCACTTCGAAAAAGGATCATCACCAATGACGAACTAAGAGGATTCATCGAACCAATCGTTGAAAAGACGATCGAATCCATTGTTCCTGAAACAGATTTTACTAGGATTGAGGAAAAAATCCACCATTTACTTAATTCTAGTGTTTACATCGTCGGTCAGTATAAAAAAACTACCTCACCCGACTTAGTCATTAGATGCAAAGAAATCATGGACTCCAATTATAATAAGGAAATCTCTCTACAAGAGGTCGCCGAAATTATTGGTGTATCTGCCGCACATTTAAGCAGAGTTGTCAAAAAAGAGCTCGGGAAGAATTTTACGGAATATATTGTCGACTTACGTATGGAAAAAGCCAAGAATTTGCTGGAATCAACCAATTTTAAAGTGATGGATATTTCCAAAACAGTTGGCTATGACAACCCTGATTATTTTTCAAGAATCTTTAAAAGACAGTGCGGAATTTCCCCACAAGATTATCGTTTCCATTTCCTAACCAAGGGTGTCCGCCAATGAGCAAAGGGACACTCTATCAAAAAATCATTTTCACACTGCTATTTCTTACGGTGATGCCTTTACTTTCGGTTGGCTATTTAGGGTATGAATACTTTTCTAGCATCCTGGAAGAGAAAATAGTCAAATCAAACACTGAAACCATCGGGCAGGTACAAGCTCGCTTGGACAGTTACATTACCGATGTTGACTCGGTTGCGAAAACCGTTGCCAATTATGAAGAATTTCAACTTCTTGCAAGTGAACCAATGGCAGAGAATTATCTCCTCTATGCAAAAACACAAACCTTTGTAGCCTTTTCCAAGTTAATGATCCTAACTCATCAAGACATCCAGCGAATTACGATTATCAGGAATGATTTGTCCCGAATCGATAGTATGGGAAGATATTTGCCTACAGGAGGAAATTTGAACAAGGAAAAATTTGCGAAACTATTAAAATTAAGACAACCAACCGTTCTTTCACCAGAAATAGGTGAACAATCACGCTGGGTTCTTCCTTATGTTCAATCTATCTTTGATCCAGAAAACGGCCAGGTAATTGGTGCGGTAATTGTTGATCTCGACCTGCAGCAAATTCAAGACTACTTAAAAGAATCGAGGCTGCTTCAATCCGGATTTATTGTCGTCAAAAATAATCAAGGTGAAGAAATATATGCACCGAAAAACTTTAATAGCAAGAAGCTGTTGGCACCATCATCAAAAAAAGATAATTATTTTCTGAATCAGGATGGGAAGAAAGAGTTGGTGATTCACTCCACATCATCGTTATCGAATTGGCAAATTAGTGGTGTGGTTCCTTATCAAGAAATCACTAATCAATTAAAGAAGACAAGAAATATTGTGTTCCTGTTTGCTTTAATCATTATTCTTGCGGTTGGAGGAGTAGCTTTTTTTCTACGGACGTATTTAGTCAAACCGATTCTACGATTGCAAAAACTCATGCTTGATGTTGAGAGCGGTAACTTAGCTGCAAGGTCAAATTTTAAGCGGAATGACGAAATAGGTAAACTTGGAAAAAGTTTTAACCATATGATTGATCAGATCCAGCAATTGATCAACGATATTCATGTCTCAAGGATCAATGAATCACAGGCTAAATATCTTCAAAAAGAAGCTCAGTACCAGGCACTTCAGGCAAGAATTGCCCCGCATTTTCTCTATAACACGCTAGACTCAGTCAGCTGGCTGGCTAGGGATAAGGGGATCCGTGAAATTACGGCTGTTGTGGATTCATTAGCAGGTATGCTTCGCTATAGCTTAGACCGTTCTACTCCCTTGGTCAAAGCGAGAGAGGAGTTCCAACATGTCCTTCTATATAGTGAAATTATTCGGTTTCGAACTGGAGATAGTATAGAGTTTGACTTTCATATCCCTGAAGAATTACTAGAGCAGCCGATTCCACGCTTTACTTTGCAGCCACTAGTAGAAAACGCCGTCCAGCATGGCTTGGAGCCTCTTGGGGGGAAAGGAAAGATATCAATTACTGCCATTGTTGAAGCTAAACACCTTTATTATGAAATTTCCGATAATGGAATTGGATTAGAGCCCGAACAAATAGAAGAATTAATGAAGTTTTTAACAGATGGAAAAGATGAACGTCCCTCGTTTGAAAAGATTGGACTGGCTAATGTTCATAATCGAATCAAGATGACGTACGGAGAGAATTACGGGCTGTCCATTTTTGAAAATAAAGAGTATGGATTGACGGTTCAAGTGAGGCTTCCCTACTATAAATCAAAAAAGTGAAGAAATGATATCAAATCTGAGAGGTGTCCCATCTGAAAGTTAATTGTCATAATGATAGTAACGAAAACGCTTACAAACTTTCGTGAAAAAGGGGGAAAGGGAATGAAAATTAGCAAGTGGTTACCTGCTGTGGCCGCATCTCTACTGTTGATATCTGGCTGCAGCTCAACAAGTTCAGGTTCTTCCAGCTCCAAAGGTAAGGTTGAAATTTCAATCTATGCAAATAACCAAGGCGGGACAGAATATTTAAACTATCTGCAAAACGATGTCATTAAAGGATTTGAAGCGAAGAATCCGAACATTAAAGTCAAGCTTGTTAAAAACTCCGATCCCGAAGGCTTGGCTAAACAGCAGTTAGCTGCAGGAGGCGGACCGGATGTCGTTAACTTAAATGGTCCAACTTCCGCTCAGGATTTTGCGGCCGCAAACTATTTGCTCCCTTTAGATGAGTATGCCAAGAAATATAAGTGGGCGGATCGTTATTATCCGTGGGCCTATCAAACCGTTCAAGCAAATGGGAAGCAGGTTGCTCTGCCAGGTACTTATGAAACATTAGTAGTTTACTATAACAAAGATATGTTCAAGCAAAATGGCTGGGAAATTCCAACAAGCTATGATGAACTACTAACTCTTAGTAAAAAAATGGACGATAAGGGAGTTATCCCATTTGCGTTTGGAAGCTCTGACTTTAAAGCTGCCAATGAATGGTGGCTGTCCTTAGCCTTCAATGAAACCGTCGGGGCCGACGACTTTAAAAAGGTTTTAACGGGGGAAATACCTTGGAATAGTCCAGAAATGAAGGAAGCGATTACGAAATTAAACAACCTTTGGAAAGACGGTTATATAAACGATAAACAATCCCAAGCAATTACCCTTGATGATGCGACCACCCTGTTTATGAGTGGGAAAGCTGCGATGAAAATGGAAGGGACTTGGATGTTATCTACACTAAAGGGAAGTCCGCCGCCATTTGATTGGGATGTATTTACTATGCCTTCTTGGAAAGATGGAGTTGAGGCTAATCTGCCACTTGCCTTGGGTGCAGCCGTGGGTATTAACAAAAATTCTAAGCATCCAGATGAGACGGCCAAATTACTTGATTGGATGCACAGTAATGAAAATGCCGAAAAACTCCTGGAACTTGGTGGATTCCTGCCAATTAACGGCATGAAAGCAGGGAATCTGGAACCACATGTTCAAAAATCTTTTGATTTACTAAACGATGCAATGGCTAATAATCAAACTGGTTATGCTGCCTGGACGTATTGGCCGCCATCGGCTGAAACCTTTGCATGGAGTAATATTGAATCTGTGTGGTTAGGCCAGATTGATGTTGATACGTATTTGGAAAAGCTACAAAAAGAATTTGAAAAAGACAAAGAGAAGGGGAAATTATTCAAATTTAACTAGGAGGAATCTTTTCCTCCTCTTTTTTTCTTAATAGAAAGGAGGAACAACGAAAGTGAGTGCAGATTTAGCTGTTATGAAAGAGTCGATACACATACAAAAAAAGAATCGAAAAAACTGGAAAAAAGCCATCGTCCCTTGGCTGTTCCTTACACCAGCTATGCTGTTAATAATCCTGGTAGTAGCAGGTCCAACCATCGGCACTTTAATTCTGTCATTAACCGATTGGGATGGTATTCAGCCGCCCCAATTCATTGGTCTAGAAAACTACCAATCTCTCCTTTCAGATCCTAACTTCTTCGCGGCGTTAGGGAATAACTTTAAGTGGATGGCACTTTTTTGTACTGTTCCGATTATTTTTGCGTTAATCATTGCCTATATGGTTAGTAAAGTAAAACGGGGACAAATGTTTTACCGTTCGACGTTTTTTCTTCCCCAAATCGTTTCAACCGTGGTTAGTGCGAAAGTATGGGCATGGATATACAACCCATTTTTTGGGATTAACACACTGTTAACTAAATGGGGCTTTCATAATGTGCCCATGTGGTTAGGAGATCCGGCGATTGCCTTGCTTTCCGTTGCATTAGTGGATGGATGGAGATATTGGGGTTTCTTGATGGTTCTTATCTTAACGGCCCTACATCAAACGGATAAAAGTTTGGAAGAAGCGGCAATCGTCGAAGGTGCCAATAAAGTTCAGATTTTCTGGTATGTCATCCTTCCGCAATTACGTCCGACACTGATGTTAATTCTGATGTTAACGATGATTTGGTCGTTTGCTGCGTTTGATTATGTGTTCGTTATGACCAATGGCGGTCCAGGGAATGCAACGGAATTAATCAGCACCTACATGTATAAGGAAGCTCTGCAAAATCAAGCACCTGGTTATGCTAGCTCGATTGCTTTAGCCATGGCTGTACTGAGCGGGATTATCATCGCTATTTTCGGAATATTGAAAAAGAAAGGTTGGGATATGTAATGAAAAATAAACCTTTTGAGGTTGTTTCCCGCCACTTCTTCCTATTTTGTGTTTTTCTCTTTGCTGTAGGTCCGCTCATGCTGTTATTCATGAATGCCTTTAAGCCAAAGGAAGAGTTTTTAACGAGTCCGTTTGGCCTGCCTTCAAAAATAACTTTTGAGAATATGATGGCCGCATGGACGGAAGGGCAGTATGGGCAGGCCTTTATTAATAGTTTACTAGTGGGACTGGCCACCATCATCATTGTTTGTATCAGTGGTGGATTTGCGGCCTATGCCTTATCTAAATATGAATTTAAAGGGCAAAGTGCGATTATGGCGTTCTTACTGCTAACCATGTCTGTACCAATGGGATTATTTCTCGTTCCATTATTCTATGTGTGGCAAAATTTACACCTCATGGATTCCTTGTTTGGTTTGATTATCATCTATAGCGGCATCTTCCTACCGTTTAATATCTTCTTGCTAAGGTCCTTTTTTATCGGAATTCCAAAGGAACTCCTCGAAAGTGCGAGGGTAGATGGCTGTAACGAGTTTCAAGTTTTTATGAAATTAATGGTTCCATTATCAAAGCCTGTATTTTTAACGGTGGCTTTATTGGTTGGACTTTGGACTTGGAATGAATTTTTCTTTGCAAATGCGTTTATTCAGTCGGATGAGTTACGAACCGTTTCAACGAAGTATTTAGCGTTTGTCGGTAGTTTTAGTTCGGATTGGAGCAAGGTTTCAGCAGCTGGTCTAATTTCTACTCTGCCGATGGTCATTCTTTACCTATTCTTACAGCGTCAATTTATTGAAGGTCTAACTGAAGGTAGTATTAAAGGTTAATAGGGAGGAATTAATATGAGTCAAATAAATGTAAATCAGATTACAAATGTAAAAAAGGGCAGTCGTATTCCATCGGATTATATTGAAAAGGTGTACGCTGGATGGCTTGGTAAGGTCATTGGGGTCCGTCATGGTGGGAATGTTGAAGGCTGGACTTATGAGCGCCTTGAAAGAACGTATGGGGTGATCACTGGGTATTTACATGAATTTAAGAATTTTGCAGCTGATGATGATACGAACGGTCCGATGTTCTTTTTACGAGCGCTCGAAGATTTTACTCATACTAGTGAAATTACGGCTGAACAAATGGGATTAACTCTCTTGAATTACGCTCCTGATGGGCATGGCTTCTTTTGGTGGGGCGGGTACGGAAAATCGACAGAACATACCGCCTACCTCAATTTAAAAAATGGAATCACAGCCCCTCGTTCTGGATCCATTGAACAAAATGGTCATGCGGTGGCAGAGCAAATTGGCGGTCAAATTTTCATCGATGTCTGGGGACTTGTGGCTCCTGGAAATCCACAGCTAGCAGCAGAGTATGCCGGTAAAATGGCGAGTGTCACCCATGATGGCAACGGAAAATACGGCGGAGAGTTTATAGCTGCTTGTATAGCGCAAGCTTTTGTGGAAAAAGATATTGAAAAAATCATTGAAGCCGGTTTGTCGGTGATTCCAGCGGATAGCGAATATTCTCGGATGACCAGGGATGTGATTCGGTTTTACAAAGAGAATCACTCCGGTTGGCGTGATTGCTTTAAGTTTGTTCAAGCGAATTATGGCTATGACCGTTATCCAGGTGTCTGCCATATTATTCCGAACTCAGCTGTTATTGTCCTTTCCCTTTTATATGGCGAAGGTGATTTCAGCCAATCAATCAACATTTGTAATATGTGCGGCTGGGATACAGATTGCAATGTAGCGAATGTAGGGACGATTATTGGTGTTCGAAATGGAATCGGGGGAATTGATGCGAGTTGGAGAAAACCAATTAACGATTTTCTTTGTTGTTCAAGTGTAATAGGGTCGCTTAATATAGTAGATATTCCGTGGTGTGCGACCTATATTTCTAAGTTGGGCTATTTGATTGCCGGGGAAGAGCCGCCGGGTGAATGGGCAGAAATCTTGGAAGGAAAGGCACCGCGTTTTCATTTTGAATATCCAGGTTCTACGCATGCGTTCCGCTTGGAACATCATTCGAAGATGAATGTGCATATAACTGGTACGCTCCAAAATTCAGAGGAGTTCTCCGAAATCGGAACAAGATCTTTAAAAGTTGTTTTTGATAATGTTCAAGGTGGAGATGCATACCGTGTCTATCATAAAACCTATTACAAACCAGCTGACTTTAATGACAGCCGCTACGATCCAAGCTTTTCACCGATTGTTTATCCTGGGCAATCATTGGAAGCAAAGGTACTTGTTCCTGAGGATCTAGGTATTAGTGTAAAGGCCCGTTTATATGTGAAGGATGGAAATAAAGGATCCTATTTTTACGGTGAAGAGAAAATTGTAGAGTTAGGTAAATTCTCTTCGCTTAAGTATAGTATCCCGGCATTAAAGGACGTTCATATTGAAGAGGCAGGGGTGGAATTCATACCCGTCGTCGACCGATATTACACGGGCAGTTTAATTGCTTATCTCGATTCACTCGATTTTTCAGGAAAGCCTGAATATGAGATTAATTTTAATAATGAACGAATGGAGCATTGGACCCCGCTTCATTTAGAGGTAAGTCAATTTACCTATCTTCGTGGTATCTGGAGTTTGGAGGATGGTGAATTAAGCGGCAGTTACTACGGTGAGCCTGCTGAATGTTATACCGGTGATCGCGAGTGGCAGGACTATCAATTCTCGGCAGAAGTAAAGCCGAAGCTTGGCGAACATCATAATATTCAATTCCGTGTCCAAGGCGGGATACGTTCTTATGCTGTTGGACTTGCACCGAATCATGAAATAGTTTTATACAAAAATGACAACGGGTACCGTTCGTTAGCATCAACCAGTTACCTATGGGATGACCAGCAGTCCTACCGATTGATGGTTGAAGCAAAAGATAATCACTTCATCGTTTCCGTTAATGGCGATAAGGTGATCGAGTATACAGATAATGATAACCCTTATTTATTTGGCCAAGTTGGGTTCTCTAACTTTAACAGAAGCCATACCCATTATGCAGGTTTTTGGGTGAAGGGTTTGTAGGAATGAAAGGGAAAGAGACCTGTGTTTCAGAGGGTCTCTTTCCCTGTTAATTCGATATAAGCGTGATGAGAGCTATACCGGGTGTATCTTTTTAAAATGGGGCGGATAACAATGAATATTCTTGTCGTTGGAAGTATAAATATGGATATTGTTAATCGAGTTGCAAAGCACCCTCTTCCAGGTGAAACGATTAAAGGACAGGGGACGGTTTACTCACCAGGAGGAAAAGGTGCCAATCAGGCGGTGGCTGCTGCATTAGCAGGCGGTCAAGTGACGATGCTGGGTGCAGTTGGGAAGGATCCGTTTAGTTTGGAGCTTGTCACTTCGTTAGAAAAAATGAACGTGGATACGAGTGAAATTATCAAAAAAGACGGAACATCAGGAATGGCCTTTATTACGGTCGAACAGTCTGGAGAAAATACGATTATATTATCGGAAGGATCTAATGGGAAGCTTTCGATAAAGGATGTAGAGGAACGATTACACTTATTAGATGAAGCAGATGTACTTTTGCTGCAAAATGAAATTCCATTTGAAACAACTTTTTTTGTCCTAAAAGAAGCAGCGTTACGGCGGATCCAAACGTATGTTAATCCGGCACCTGCTTTGGAGATCCCAATTGATGCTTTTCCTTTGATTGATGTTCTAATTTTAAATGAGACTGAGATTGAAATGGTTACAGGCATCCGTATTGACAAGAAAGAGACAGAAGAGCAAGCGATCAATTTTCTGATGAACCATGGGGTAAAGGCAGTCATTTTAACTCTCGGCGAGCAGGGCTCGCACTATTATTCCCGGAGTGAATCAAGGATCTCAACACCCGGGTTTAAGGTGAACGCGGTTGATACAACAGCTGCTGGAGACACGTTTATCGGTTCTTTTGCGGCAGCTAAAACTTTTGGTAAGGATACAAAGGAGGCACTTTTGTTTGCCACTGCTGCCTCTGCTATTGCGGTTACAAGGGAAGGCGCCCAGATTTCGATTCCATTGAAAGAAGAAATTGAGAAGTTTCTTGAATTGAATACAACTGAGTTACTTTAATAACCGTGAGGGGAAAAGGAACTAACTTTTTAGTTCCTTTTCTTTCGGCAGAAAGGGGGAGATGAAGTGTTTCCATTATCAAGTTTCAATTTTGTATTTGGATGCTCCGTCGCCATCATCGTTGGATTTTTGCCGCTCTTTTTAATTGGTAAAGGGTTTACCAACACAGAGGTGGGGATTATTTTCTCGACGGGTCCCTTTATTTCCCTAATTGCTCAGCCAATCTGGGGGTTTATCTGTGATAAAAGAAAAAGCGCTAAATCAGTGCTGCTTATTCTGCTCATTGTTTCCTTGTTATTAAGTTGGGGATTATTTATGTCTGGTAGTTTCGTCATGAATATTGCGTTAATGACGGGGTTCATGTTTTTTCTGTCTCCTGTTGGCCCGGTAACAGATAGTATGACGTTCTCATTTGCTAAGCAAAGAGGAAGATCATATGGTTCCATCCGGTTATGGTCATCGGCAGGATTTGCGGTTTCATCCATCGGAATCGGGTTGTTGTTGGAAAAGGTTGGGCTTATTTATTTAGACCTATCTTATTATACTTTAATCATCCTTGCCATCATCGCCTTATTATTTGTTCAGGATACCAAGCTGAACTCAGTACCGTTGAATAAAAGTTCGCTTAAAAAATTATTCAAAAACAAAGAGTTTGTTATTTTTTTGGCGGTGGCCGCGTTGGCAGGAATCCCACATAGGCTCAATGATAGTATCTTAGGACTCTATTTGAATGACCTCGGTGCAACCAAGGGACAAATTGGAAGCGCTTGGATGTTTGCTTCGTTGAGTGAGGTACCTATTTTTGCGATTTCGGTCTTCTTATTTAGAAAATATCATCCAATGTTTCTGATTACGATTGCCTCAGTATTGTATACCCTGCGCTGGGTTGCTTATGGCTATTTTAAAGATCCAACGATTATTAGTATTTTACAACTAACCCAAGGTGTCACGTTTGCTCTCTTTTTTGTGGCATCGATGGAGTATATCGGCTTAATTGTTTCAGATGAAGTAAAAGCTACTTCGCAAACTACTTTCGCTGCTGTTTTTGGAGGAATCGGAGGGATCATTGGAAGCCTCGCTGGAGGGATGCTCTTGGATCAACTTGCCCCTAATCTTGTTTATTTCGCGAGTAGTCTTATTTCGCTCTTTTCCATTATTATAGCTGCCACCATTTTAGCTGGAGTAATGAAACAGAAAAAGCTGGCTCCATCTTAAGCCCAATAGAGGTAGTTAGTTAAGAGCTGACTACCTCTGTTATTCTATAAGGAGATCGTTTTTCTTCATAAACTACCTTAAGCAGGTTATTTTCACAAAACATTAAGCACTTTGGGGAAATTGTTCTTTGTCTGTTTTTTTAAATAATATTCTTCTTAACAAAGGTATGGACCAGCGATCTAAACCAATTCTTCCAGCATTTATTCCAGCGATCAAAATAAACATTCCTAGTAAAACCATTTGAGGATTTGTACTGGTTGTTCCAGAGAACATATAAGCAAAGTTCATAGTAAGACCCATAAGTATGGAAAATGACGTGAAAATACCCAAGATTAATCCGAGACCTACTAAAAATTCCCCCCAAGGCACTAATATATTAAAAAGATCGACATATGGTAATGCTACCTCTTTTAAAAAACTTCCCCACCAAGGTTGAACAGCAGGGTGTTCACCAGACATATTTTTTATTGCTCCAAACATAAAGCCGCTGGCATCAAATTTTCCACTAGAGATTTTTCCCCAACCAGCATTTAACCACTGCCAACCAAGATAGAGACGAAGAATTGTAAGCAGCGGTGATGCGTAACGGTTTTCCTTTAAAAATCGAATAAACATAATAACCTCCTCTAAATAATTGATAACGATTATCATTGATAACGATTATCATTATCGTTTAAACGAATGTCTTAGTCAACAAGTTAAAAGTACTAAGTTTTTTCGATAGGATAGATCAATATCCCTATTAATGGATTTGACTCGAATGTATTTGCAAAATAAATATCAAAACAGCTAATCGTTCACCTTAAAAAAATGTAAAATAAGGAAGTGATTCATGGGTAAAAATAAATTAATGAAAGGGGGATGTGTATGGAGTTATCAATTAACTGGAAAGGGAAAATGGCTTTTTCGGGGGTCACCCCAACCGGGCATGAATTTATTATGGATGCAGCACCAGAAGTTGGCGGGGAGAATTCTGGTCCAAGGCCGACGGAACTGCTGCTAGAGGCTGTTGCTGGCTGCACGGGGATTGATATTATTTCGATCCTGCACAAAATGCGCCTTGAGCCTTCCGCATTTCAAATGGATGTCAAAGGAGAACGGGCCGAGGAGCATCCGAAGCGCTTTACGACCATTAATATTCATTATGCGTTAGACGGAGAGCTGCCTGAAGATAAGGTGGTCCGAGCGATACAAATGTCGAAAGACAAATACTGTTCCGTCTCTCATTCCTTGAATGCAGAAATCACCGTAAGCTATTCGATTAATGGGGTTAAAGGGGAAAAGGCGATATAACATAAAATAAGAAGTAACAGTTACTTGGTTGTTACTTCTTATTTATGATAATTAATTACCGATTATCCGTAATCAACATATACCGCAATACCGCAGCAAGCCCTGCGCCATGCTTGAATTCTCCTTTTTCAATTAAGGTCTTTACTTCTTGCATCGTCAATTTATGTAATTCAATTTGTTCACTGGTTTCCAGCCGTTGCTCCGTAGCGTTAAGGCCAGTAGCTGCAAATAAATAAATTTCCTCGCTTGTAGAGCCAGGTGACGGATAAAAACTGCCTAACTCGAGCCAATAGTCAGCTGTATTACCGGTCTCTTCTTCCAATTCTTTTTTCGCCGTCTCGATGGGAGCGTCGCTTTCGTTGTCAATCATTCCAGCGGGCAGTTCCCATTCCCAGCTTTTAAGCGCATGGCGATATTGTTTTAGGCAAATGATTTCCTTATCCGCCGTGATAGGAAGGATACAGACGCCCTTTGCAAAATCTAAATAGGAAAAGTTCCTTTCCTCCCCGTTTGGGACAATGACCTTTTCAATCACTACCCCAAAACGGTCCACTTGTTCTTTCCTCGAACTACTAATCTTCCAAACCATCTTCCTTCATCCCAACCTTTCATTGACATAAACCTATTGTACACTCTTTTTTCTAATTGGCTAATTCTAGCCCGTGCGGATAATTATCCCATTATTTGTAAACGCTAGTAGAGACATATGTTTTTTAAGGGGGGAACGTACAACAGGTGAATCGAATACCTCCGTTTCGAAGGCAAAGATCCTATCTTTCCCAATTTACAACAGGACAATTGCATTTAAAGAATCCATGGATTGCCGCTTTTTTTTCGTTCTCCTATCCGGGATTTGGACATATCATGCTGCATCGCTACATGGTTGGCTATATTCTTATTCTTTGGGAGACCTTTATTAATGAAAAAGCGAAAGTAAACCTTGGAATTTTATATACCTTAATTGGCGATTTTGAAAAGGCTAAGGATGTTCTGGATAATCGGTGGTTAATTCTCTATCTGGCAATGTACATGTTTGGTATTTGGGATAGCTATCGGACAGCCGTTGATCTCAATAAGCAATATGTCTTGGCCGACCGCGAAGATGCGCCTATCTTAAACATAAAAATGGGAACATGGGATACGAACTTTTTAGATAAACGAAAACCTGCCAATGCGTTGATCTGGTCCGCTTTATTTCCTGGTCTTGGTCATCTCTATCTCCATCATGTCATTACGGGGTTCTTTATTTTTGTTTATGCCGTGGCGATCACGTATTTGGGGCATATTCCACATGCCATCCATGCCTCGATGACTGGTAATTTTGCTCATGCCAAAGAAATAATAGATATGCAATGGGCTTTGTATTTTCCTTCGATCTACTTTTTCATTATTTATGATTCTTATGCTTCTACCGTAGAACATAACAAATTGTGTGAAAAAGAAATGTCAAAATATCTGCGGCAAAGATATCAAAGTAAAGACTTTATTTTTCCTCTATAGAAAGTGAGTGTTAATCAAGTGTATGTCATTGCCACTTTCGAGAATTCCTTATTTATTGAGTTAGCTATCTCTGAGATGGAACAAAAGGGGATACCTAAAGAAAAGATTCTAGCTGCCCCGCTCGATAAACGTTCGGAGCCCAGGCAGTTGTTTGATACGCTTCATCGAGCGGATGGTTTAAGCCTATTTGACGGTGCTGCAATGCTGGGGACTTGTTTCATGCTGCTCGGTGCCATTTACGGGTATGTCCTTAAATGGGGCCCGATTATCTGGGGAATTATTGGTGCGGTCAGCGGGTTACTTTTAGGGTTTTTAATCAAAATGCTCCTTGTCAAAAATAAGCAGCGAGGGGCGAAGAGCATCACAGCGGAAATTGTTTTAATGATTCGCTGTGAAGAACATCAATGGGAAACGATTGAAAAGATTTTATGGGAAAATACTGCTTTGGGTATAACCAGAATAAATAATGGGATCAGCCCTACGCTTAGCAAAAGTTAAGGTGCAAAGGCACAAATTTTTTTCCTTTTCTTGATCATTTGTCAAGAAAGTGAATTTTTTAGCACAAAGTAATCCAGTTTTCGGCATATTCCGAAAAACGCTTTAGGATTAATTGTCATAAGCATCATGAAGATGGTATAAAGTGTCGATATTTGATGGCGAAAACTAGTTACTTGTAGGCGCTTTCAATTGATAAACTTTTAAGTACATAGTTCAAATATTAAGGAGTTCAGTGATGATGACTAACGACGATCTTTTTGTACAAATCGAAAATTTGAGAAATAATATGATAAGAGTGGGGCTATCGAAAGGTTTAAATTCAGTGGAAACTGTAAAACTAAGCGAAAGACTTGATAAGTTAATTAACTTACAAATGGGGTTATTTACAAAGATTTCTGCTTGAATGCATAATGGATTTAGCCGATAAAATAGGATGCCACTATTATCATCGCGTAAAAAAAGCGTACAAGTCCTCTGTAGAGGTCTTATACGCTTTTTTTACTGAAAGCTGAAAGCTGCTAATACGGGTAGCCTCCATATGGATAGGCAGTTGGATAGGTTACAGGTGTTGGATATGGATATGGGGCTGGATAAGGTGTTGGGTATGATACTGGATAGGGATATGGGTAAGCCCCTCCAGACAAGGCACCGGCAGTTAGACCTCCGATCAATCCGCCGACGAATGGTGAGCCATAGCCACCGTGAAAACCTCCATGAAACCCGCCATGGTGTCCACCGTGGTAGACATCAGGATGTCCACCGTGGTGCCCTTCGTGATGTCCATCCATTCCACCATGTCCACCATGTCCGCCCATTCCACCGTGACCACCATGTCCGCCATGATGGCCGCCGTCGTGAAATCCTCCCATCATAATACATACATCTCCTTTTTAGTTATTAACATATGATTGTTGAGGGTAACCTTGGAATTTAGAATGATTACCAGTAGTACTGTATGCATGATATTCGTCTAATGAATGGGCGCTGCATGAATTTCATGTCTGTTAAGATTCAATCACTATCCTATTTCTTGCTATACTAATAGGTAAATAATGTGAATGAGGGAGGGGTTTTAGTGTATGAAAATAAAGGTCATCATTGCGGATGATAACTCATTTATTCGAGAGGGTCTGAAAATTATTTTATCTACTTACGAGGAATTTGCCGTGCTCGACACCGTGAGTGATGGGAAGAAGGCAGTCGATTACTGTCTAGCCCATGAAGTCGATCTTGCCTTGCTCGATGTACGCATGCCCAATATGAACGGCGTGGAAGCAACGAAGCTGATAGCTGAGCAAACAAGCACCAAGCCGATTATTTTAACGACCTTTGATGATGATGAGTTTATTCTTGAGGCCATCAAAAATGGGGCCAAAGGCTATTTGTTAAAAAATAATGACCCTGAACAAATCCGGGAAGCGATGAAGAGTATATTCCACGGAAACAGCATTCTTCAGGATGTCATTTTTGAAAAAATAAAGGCCAATTTGTCGCCCGCTAATAATGCTGCTGAAACAAAAATCGACCTCACACAGTTTACCGAACGAGAACGTGATATCCTGTCATTGATTGCGAAGGGATATTCCAATAAAGCCATCTCCAAAGAATTATTTATCTCAGAAGGGACAGTCGCGAATTACATTACATCTATTTTAGGAAAGACAGGTCTAGAGCACCGAACCCAAATCGCGATTTACTACCTCACCGGGAAAGTCGATTAAGATGGAGATTTGGATTATTTTAACGAAGACGATCTTGCTTGTGTATATCGCGATTCAATGTGCACAAGCAAATGTCAGCCATATCTCCTGGGTGGTCCTTGCGTTTTTGGTTTATTTTTGCGCCAATATTACCATTTATATTTTAAAAAATGCCACGATGCAAAGGGGCCTGTTTGTCCTGTCCATTGGTATTTTGACTGTTGCCTATCTATGTGTAAATCCTTTGTTTAGCTTGCTGCTGCCACTTACGATTGTCGAGCTGGCGGCCAGTTTTACAGACAAGAAACTTACCTTTTTGTTGCTATCCTTGCTTCCAATCCTATATATAAAGGCATCGCTGCAGCCGATATACGGCTTAGCGGCTGGTGTTTCTTTTATGATTTTTTCAATCACATCCATTTATGGAGAGAAATTGATGAAAAATGAAGTTCAAATCGATTCGATGAGAAAACAGCTCCAGAAACTAACCAAACATATTCATGAAAATAGCGAATACATAAGGCAAACAGAATACACTGTTAAATTAGAGGAGCGCAATCGCATTTCACAAGAAATCCATGATAAAATTGGCCACTCGATGACGGGTGCTCTTTTTCAAATGGAAGCGGCAAAACGGCTGGTAAAGACAGATCAACATAAAGCAATCGAGCTCCTCCAAAATGCCATCAATATTTCCAAAGATGGGATTGAAAACATCCGCCTGACCTTAAAAAATATGAAACCTCCGACAGAACAAGTGGGAATTCACCGCCTGAAGCTGTTGATTGATGATTTTAACGCCAAACAGCCAATCAAAACCGTCCTTACCCATGAAGGCAATCTAGATATTATTACACCGATTCAATGGAAAATCCTCCATGAAAATGCCACGGAGGCATTGACGAACGCCATGAAATATTCTCATGCCACACAAGTGTCAGTCGATCTAAAGGTCCTAAATAAGATGATTCGAGTTGAAGTAAAGGATAATGGGACGGGAACGGAGATCATCAAAAAAGGTCTAGGCATTATTGGGATGGAAGAGCGGACGGCCGCTGTCAATGGAAAGATCATTGTTGACAGCACCCATGGATTCTCCGTCACCACGCTTCTGCCTTTGGGTCCATCCCGCATTAACGGGCAGTAAGGTCCCCTAACTGCCCGTAAAAGCCCGATTGGTTCAGCTAACAATCAGTGGGGATGGGAAAACTCCCCACTGATTGAAGTTTCACCTTATGAACATCTCACGTTAACAATATGAATATTCTCATATGAAAGGAATGAACGATTGCACTTATGCGCGTTCATTCTTTTTCTATATACTGGAAGCAGATAAACGAATTAGGGGTGAGAGGATGAACGTTTTAGAAATTAAGAACTTAACGAAAAAATTCGCCGACTTTATTGCGGTTGATAATATGAGTTTAACTGTGGCTGAAGGTGAGATCTTTGGGTTTCTTGGTGCCAATGGGGCTGGGAAAAGTACGACGATAAATATGATTGCGGGCCTGCTCCGCTGCAATGACGGAACGATAAATATTCTTGGTAAAAATAGTGCTAAATACAGCCGCTTTGCCAAAATGAATATTGGCATGGTCCCGCAGGATTTGGCGATCTATGAGGACATGACCGCTTATGAAAACGTGAAATTTTTTGCTGGACTTTACGGCCTGCGCGGTACCGAACTAAATGGGAGAGTCGAGGAGGCCCTTGAATTCGTCGGCCTCCAGGATAAACATAAAAGCTATCCAAAAAGTTTCTCAGGCGGGATGAAACGGCGACTAAATATCGCATGTGCGATTGCCCACCGCCCGAAGTTGATTATTATGGATGAACCAACGGTCGGGATTGACCCTCAATCCAGGAACTATATTCTAACCTCGGTTCGCAAGTTAAATGAAATGGGCTGTACGATCATTTACACGAGCCACTATATGGAGGAAGTCGAGGAAATCTGTTCACGTATCGCCATCATTGATCATGGGAAAATCATTGCCGAAGGTACGAAGGAGCAGTTGAAGTCGATTATTACCAATACGAAGGATGTTTGGATTGAGGTCAAATCATCTGAAAAAGTGAACCTAGCGGCGATTAAAAGCATTCATGGCGTTGAAGCTGTTTCCGTCGATGAAAACATGATTAAAATCAACTCCGATACCGGGGTCAATAACTTAAACAAAATCATTGAACACTTTATGAGCAGCCAGATTGAAATCCGCTCCTTACTAGAAAAGGCTCCTAACCTGGAGACGGTATTTTTAACATTAACAGGCAGAAATTTGCGTGACCAATAAGGGGGGGTTACTTTGAATATACTCAACATCGCATGGAAGGGAATTAAAACAGATTTCAGGGACACCCGAACGTTGTTTTTCATGTTAGCTTTTCCGATTGTATTAATGCTCGTCCTCGGAACAGCTTTGTCGAACACATTTACGACCAGTCTCCCTGTCGATGATATCGATATTTTATATAAAGATACAACGAAGGGTGAGTTTTTTCCTCATTTTATTAACGAGGTCGAAAAATCGGGTCTTCATTTTAAAAAAGCAACCGGCACAACTGATGGCGAAAACGAAGTAAAGCAAGGTACCTATGCTGGCTACGTGGAAGTAACCGATCAAGGAATTCAGCTCTATGTCAATAATGGGACCAGTATCGAAGGGAATATCCTTCAAGGCATGCTTGCTTCGTTTGTCGATCAATACAATATCGCATCCGAAATTATTAAAGTGGCACCGGAAAAGCTGGAGAGTGCTTTTACACGTGAGAAGCCGGCTGATTATATCAAGGAGAACTCCCTGCTTCCCGATCAACAGCCCGGTTCGATGGATTATTATGCGATTGTGATCACAACAATGATTATTCTGTACGGGGCGATGTCGGCCAGCTCGTTAATTGTGAGCGAACGTGTACGAAAGACGGGTGACCGGCTAATCGCTTCACCGGTTCTAAAGAGTGAAATTTTCATAGGAAAAGTGCTCGGGAGTCTTGTCAGTAACAGCATTTGTATCGTTTTGGTCATCCTTTTTAGCAAACTCTTTTTCAAAGCCAATTGGGGCGATCATTTAGGCTTGGTCTTCCTGGTGCTCCTGACAGAAGTGGTGTTTGCAGTCAGCATGGGAATTGGCGTCAGTTTCTTGGCAAAAACGAGTGCGGGTCCAAAAGTGATTATCATGTTATTTGCTCAATTAGCGTCCTTTTTTGGCGGAGCCTATTTTAAAATTGAGAATCCCGAGGGTATTTTTAAAATAATTACCGATCTCTCACCGCTGACTTGGATGAATACAGCGTTGACAAAGATTATTTATACGAATGATTTTGAGGCGGCCATTCCGGCACTCACCATCAATCTAACCGGGGCGCTGCTATTCTTGCTCGTAGCGATCGTCTCATTGCAACGACGGGAGGGATTATAATGAAGGATATCCTTTGGTTAATTCAGAACACACTCCGTGTAACGTTTCGGAAAAAGAAAAACATTATAATGTACCTGTGTATGCCGTTAATTGGGATCTTCATTGCCCTGCTCGTCTATGGCGGTGATCAAAAGACGATCCTGCATGTCGGGATTGTTAATGAGGATCAAAGTGAGATTACTTCCGACACCATCGACTTTTTAAAGGGTTTAGAGAATGTGGAAATTTCGACAATTTCGACAGGGCAGGTCCAGGATAAAATCTCTTCTGGGAAATTAGATAGTGTGATTACCTTTGAAAAAGGGTATGCAGACAGCGTCTTAGAGGGGAAGCCTGATCATATCGAACTGACCTCCATCAAGGGGGCGGCCATTACCGCATACGTAAAATCTTATTTACATCAGTATATCGATAATATTGCGACAATTAGTTATGTTGCGGGCGGGAATCAACAAACGTTTGAGCAGATGTATAGCGATTTTCAGCAAACGAACTATAAGCTCACGACTCATTCTCTAGAAGACGCTTCGAAAAATAAGAACATGACCAACCAAACAATTGGCTTCTTGATCATGATCATGTTAATGTCAGCAGGGAATATGGCGGAGATCATTCTGTTGGAAAAAGAAAGCCGCACCTATTTTCGATTATTATCGACACCGATTAATGCGCGGAAATACATCTTCTCAAATATTGTGGTCAACATGATTGTGATGGCGATCCAGGTGTTTATTACGTTAACCATCATGAAAGGGATTTTTCATATTGGCATGAACATGTCGTTTTGGTCCGCAGCCTTTGTGATGTTACTGTTTTCATTAATATCAGTCGGGATCTCGTTGGTGATTGTTTCTTTTTCCAACAACCGTAGTGCCGCTGCTGCCCTGCAAAATTTAATTATCACTCCGACCGTAATGCTTTCCGGCTGTTTCTGGCCGGTGGAAGTGATGCCAAAATCCTTACAAAAAATTGCCGATTTCCTGCCGCAGCGATGGACTTTGGATACGTTAACAAAGCTGCAGGAAGGAAATGCGATGAGCGGCTTGTATATGAATTTCATCATCCTATTTGCCTTTGCTGCCGCATTTTTCTTGATTGCCATTTATCGGTTCAGCCGAAATCATACGACACAGAATTTTGTCTAGTTATATTAAAATGTGACCGTTCAAAAGGAGACACAGAAAAAGTCTCTTAAAATTAGATTATGTTCAACAGGTTCTTATTTTTGGGTGAAATTTAAAAAAGGTATAATTCCTCATTATAAAGAAGGATTATACCTTTTTTTCTGTATAATTTTAGGTGCCAATTTTAAATAGGTCAGTGCTATGGTTAAAATCAGCAATGATTTACAGCTCATATTTGGCTAATTATGATTTTTCCACTTATCGGGAATGGAAGACACTTTCATTTCCCGTTCGGAAGATTTTTTCCTCTCATCGGGTAATGGAAGACACTATCATTTCCCGTTCGCCTGATTTTCTCCACTTATCGGGAAATGGAGGACACTTTCATTTCCCGTTCGCCTGATTTTTTGCACTTATCGGGAAATGGAGGACACTTTCATTTCCCGTTCGCCTGATTTTTCCACTTATCAGGAAATGGAAGACACTTGCATTTACCGCTCGGAAGATTTTTTCCTCTCAACGGGTAATGGAAGACACTTTCATTTCCCGTTCGGAAGATTTTTTCCTCTCATCGGGTAATGGAAGACACTTTCATTTCCCGTACGGACCTTTTTTTCCTCTTATCAGTAAATGGTGCACCTTTTCTTTTACAACCTCAAATGGGCGTTTTTTTGTTTCCTTTTGATATTATAAACAAAAATAGAAAAAGTTGGAATAGACGAAAAAAGTATATAGCAACAAGGAGGCACAAGGTATTTAATTCATTGATAATAATGATTCCGTGTTTATCAAAATAAAAAGGTATGGATGACAAATAAAAATTCATAAAAAACCACGAAGCCTGTATTCTTCGAGTTTTTTTTCGACCCTTTCCATGAATTTTCTACATAACATTACAAATTCATTACATTTTCCCCAATTCCATTGTTATTATTCTGTTAGAAAATTAAACTATAAATATATTAAAACGGAAAAATTTTCTTTTAGAAAAGGTGAGAATGGAATGAAACGGAAACTTTTAATATATTCGGTATCGATCGCTCTATTAACTTCGGTCTTTCAAGCAACCCCGACTTTTGCAAGTCCAACTGTAACTCAAGAACAAATCAATAATACAAAAGTCAAAATAACTGAAACACAAAATCAGATTGAAGACATAGAAAATAAGATTCAACAACTAGACGACCGAATCGTCATGGGTATGGAGAAAAGCAAACAATTAAACAATGATATTAAAGTGCAACAAGGTCAAATCGTAAAAACTAAGGCAGACATTGAAAAAGCAAAGAAAGACTTAGAAACGAATAAAACATACTATACTGCTAGACTAAAAACCATGCAAGAGCAAGGCCAGCAGTCGATGATTACCTACGCAGAGTTTATCCTTTCGTCAGATAGTTTTTCCCAATTACTAACTCGCTCAACTGCTATTATGCAAATTCTTGATAGTAATACAGATATCATGAAGGCTTTAGCTAAAAAAGAAGAAAAACTACTAGGTGCGGAACAAAAGTTAGAGAACGAATTAGGCCAATTAAAAAAGAGCCAGGAAGACTTAGCTTCTAAACAAAAGCAGATTGAAGCGGATAAGGCAGAAATTAAAACCGTATTAGCAGAGTCAAAAAATACCTTAAAGCAACAACAAACGCAACTTGCTAGTCAACAAACACTAAAAAATGCTCAAGATAAAGCGCGTCAAGAAGCACAAGCACGAGCACAACAAGAATCGCAAGAAAGGGCTGCAGCCCAAGAAAGAGCACGTCAAGCTGCGGAAGAAAGTCCAGAGCAACAAGCTCCAAAAAGTCCAAGTCAACCGGAACAAGAATCTCCGGCCAAAAAACCAGTAAAATCCGATGATACACCGAAAGAAACACCGAAAGAAACAGTGACTAATTCAGGAGATGCTGATGAGTTAATCGCATATGCTAAACAATTTTTGGGTGTTAAATACGTTTGGGGCGGGACAACACCAAACGGGTTTGACTGTTCAGGATTCACTCAATACGTGTTCCGTCATATTGGGATTTCCCTTCCAAGGGTCTCCCGTGACCAACAGGATGTTGGAACCAGTATTTCACCGTATAATGTACAAAAAGGTGATTTGGTCTTTAGAGGAAACCCAGCCCACCATGTTGGCATCTATATCGGAGGCGGCAAATATATCCACGCACCACAAACAGGTGATGTTGTAAAAATTGCTGCGTATAACCCATCTAGATTTACAACTGCAGCAAGAGTATTGCATTAAGAATATAGATTTGAAGAACAAGGCTTGGAGGAAAACTCCAAGCTTTTTTTGTATTTTTGGGGAAGATAATCACATAGATTAGAAAAGGTGAGAAGAACATTTTTCTAAGAAGGTGTTTAAGATAACCACAACCGAGGAAATTGCTGCAATCCTTGCCAGTTTGGATCATCCCCTTGCCCCATATTGGCTAAATAACGACCTAATCAAAAGGACAATCGCGACTAGTTATGATTATTGGGTAGAAGATACAGAAATTCCGATGTCATTGGCCGACTTTGTGAACCAGTATCTTGCACATGCCGAATATCTTGGCGGAATTTTTTCAAACATACATGATCCCAGCTGATGGCAGCTGGGATTTTTTTGGGTGTCAGGCACTACTCACCACTGCCGTTCAAAAGTTCGCCATAACATTTCAAACAAAGTGTGAACTTGTCACTATACCCATGTTGTTTAATCGAAATAAGGAATATAGTGTAAGCATAAAGAACAAATAAATTTTGAAAGGCGGAATCATTTATGTTTAATAAATTTTTAAGAGAAAATAAAATTGCAGCGGCTATCTTAACTGTCTTACGATTATACCTTGGCTATTCTTGGTTCACAGCAGGTTTTGGAAAATTAACTGGAGGCGGCTTTGATGCTTCTGGATTCTTAAAAGGAGCGATTGCCAACCCAGTAAAAGGTCCAGATGGTGCGGTTGTATTTGGCTGGTATGTAGACTTCTTAAAACACTTTGCACTGCCTAACGTGGATGTGTTCAATGTTATTGTTCCTTGGGGCGAAACTTTAATCGGTTTAGGATTGATCTTAGGCTGCTTAACAACTACAGCAATGTTCTTTGGTCTAGTGATGAACTTCAGCTTCTTCTTAGCAGGTACTGTATCTCACAACCCAAGAGACATTTTCCTTGGCTTCATCATTCTAACAGCTGGTTACAACGCTGGTAGAATCGGTTTAGACCGCTGGGTGGTTCCATTCTTCAAAAAGACTAGCAAAAAAGGTACTGGGCATGAAAAAGCAAAGGCAAGTGCATAAATATTTTGTAAAAAAAAGACGATTCGGGCTTCAATCCGAATCGTCTTTTGATTTAATTTAAGGGGGATGGCATTAGTTAATTATCGTGAACAATGGGCTGGTCAAATAGATCGGAATTAACTGAGGTTGTTGCACTTGAGCCGTTAAAGGTTGTGATATGAACCCCTGTATTTGAAGAACCTGAGCCATGTGAACTTTTCACGGCGCTTTTAGGAGAAATAAACAAGGAATTGCCAAATTGAACAATCCCGCCACTGACTGTATCAATTTTCACTGGAATTGGAAACTTTGACATAAAAGAACATCCTTTACATTTTAATATTTTACTATATGCAAGCATCCTAATCTTTGTTCGTACGACCACTAATAGAGGCTGTTCATCAGTTCGCCATAACATTTCAAACATCCTGTGAACTTGTCACTATACCCATGTTGTTTATTTAAAAAAAGGAATATAGTGTAAGCATAAAGAACAAATAAATTTTGAAAGGCGGAATCATTTATGTTTAATAAATTTTTAAGAGAAAATAAAATTGCGGCAGCCATCTTAACTGTCTTACGATTATACCTTGGTTATTCTTGGTTCACAGCAGGTTTTGGAAAATTAACTGGAGGCGGCTTTGATGCTTCTGGATTCTTAAAAGGAGCGATTGCCAACCCAGTAAAAGGTCCAGACGGCGCGGTTGTATTTGGCTGGTATGTAGACTTCTTAAAACACTTTGCACTGCCTAACGTGGATGTGTTCAATGTTATTGTTCCTTGGGGCGAAACTTTAATCGGTTTAGGATTGATCTTAGGATGCTTAACAACTACAGCGATGTTCTTTGGGCTAGTGATGAACTTCAGCTTCTTCTTAGCAGGTACTGTATCTCATAACCCTAGAGATATTTTCCTTGGCTTCATCATTCTAACAGCTGGTTACAATGCTGGTAGAATCGGTTTGGATCGCTGGGTGGTTCCATTCATTACTAAAATGAGCAAAAAAGGCACTGGTCACGAAAAAGTAAAAGCTTAAGTTTAAGAAAAGCAGAAGCGGCTCGAGGGCTCAACTTCTGCTTTTCTTTTTAGCTAAAATAATCATCCTCAATGAACGGGGAAAAACCGTCTAAAATAGCATGTCTATCGGTTACATCAGAATGGATAAATTGAAATACTTCTTCGATAGCTGCCTCTATTTGTTCCTTTGGTAATCGGTGTACATTAGAGGAAGGTCTAAAATATAGGTACATGGGAAACCCGCCATCGTTTGTGGGGAGTTTATAAGGGATATTTAGTCTTCTTGCTTCCAATCGTTCGTAAAAATTTATCCGCCGTAACTGTTGTTCTTTCGTGTCTCCATCCTCTTCAGGTATTTCCACTTCTACAAACGCCCCGATAAATCCATCTTGCTTTGATTGAAGAATTTTTTGGAAAAAGAGGCTTCCATAACCAGCATTCCGGAATTGCTGATCGATTGCCATATAATCAAGCCAGATCGCTGGTAAGTGCTCAAATTCATAAATTAAGGCATAGCCAATGATTTCTTCTTTTTGCTTTGCCCAGAGGAGTTTGTATTTCTCGTTAGCTAAAAGCAATTGAAAATGCGAGTAATCTTTTATTTCATTTGCTGGAAAGTCGGCCGATAATCGTTGATAGACGTCTTTTAGCTCACTTCGATTGCCTTCTGATATTTCAATTTCATTGTTTTCCATTTCGGTTGCCTGCCTTTATTTTTTTTACATTAAAATTTATTTTTAGATTCTGTTCAAAATTACCTTTTGTTCCATATGCTTTAGGATAAGGGGTGAATGTTATGTCAACTGAACCGTTTGATATCGAGACATTAAAGCACATAAGGAACAAACTTGATTATATTTACTATATCGCAAAAAGCAATTACAACGACAACCCTGAATTAATGGACACGATTGAAAATTTAGCCCAAGTTTCAAAAATGTTTACAAATATAAAAATTCAAGAGCTAAGCAAGCAAGTTGAAACACCTAGCCCTCAGGGATACATTCTCTCCAAACTAGCGAACTCCTACTCTAGAATGAAAGCATATGAAAAACAAAAAGAAGCGGATTTCCCAACTTGGAAGGATTGAAAGGAGAGAGGTGCTTCATGCACTTCTCTCTATTTTTTCACTGATGCCTGACACCATTTGGTGAATTTTCCAAAATTATTTAGTAAAACTAATATTTTCTTAGAATCAGGTCGTTTGTCGTAGTATAATAGTTTTTATGAGTCTATTCGACATTTAAGCTATTATTTTAGGAGGAAAAATGAAGAAAGTTGTCATCTCTGTTTTGTCCCTGTTTATTTTTGTTTTAGTTCACCCCTCGCTTATGAGCGCCGCGGGAACGACCTATCCCCAAGTAAATGATTATATCATTTCTAAGAAACTAGTCCCCGCGAAAGTAGAAGATCAGTACAAAAGCATTTTTACAAAATTTACGTATCGGAATGGGTATGGTGAGGTTGAGGGCGTTGTCGCCCATGAAACAGCCAACAGTAGCTCGACGATTACCGGTGAAATTGCCTATATGGCCCGAAACCATCGAAATGCCTTTGTTCATGCGTTCGCGGATGGTTCGCGTGTCATTGAAATCCATAACCCGAATTATGGGGCCTGGGGTGCAGGATATTATGCAAACCAACGATTTGTACATATTGAATTGGTCAGAGAGAAGTCCTTTGACAAATTTGCACGTTCGATCAATAACTATGGGAATTACATTGCATCTGTACTCTATGATTATAATTTACCTTTAAAAAGTGCCGAAAAAACTGGGGAAGGCACCCTCTGGTCGCATGCTGCGGTCACTAAGTATCTTGGCGCCACAACTCACGGCGACCCACATGCTTATTTTAAAAAGTGGGGCTACAGCTGGGATCAATTTGTTCAGTTAGTGACGATGAAATATAAAGCTCTCCCTGATAAAACGGAGAATACGAATCGTTTAGCGCAAATCCCAAGCAGCAAGGTATTGATTTATAAAGATTATAAAAATACAGCATCCGCTTCTCCAGCAGGAGAAACGTATACAAATCAAACGTATTATATTAAAAAATTAGCCTTTGTAAGCGGTCAAACATATTATCTGCTAAGTGAGCAGGCTAGTAGTGTAAACGGAGTAATCGGCTGGGCTAAAGCTTCTGATTTACTTACCTATCCAGAATCAAGTCTAAAGTCAACGTCAAAAACGTTGTATTTTACTGGTAAAGGTGCCGCTTATAGCAAAGCCTGGGGTATGAAGAAAGATGTCGTCTATTCTTCTCTATCTATATATAAAGATCAAGAATTTAAGGTGAATGCAACTGAAACCGTTGGAAATATGGTTTGGTACCTTGGGAATTTGGACGGAAAAACTGTCTGGCTCTATTCGAGCAGAGTGGCACCAAAAGTGGAGGGGGCGACAAGCAGGTTAGGGCAGATTAAAAATAGTGCTGTCAAAATTTATAAAACGGTCGGCACCGAAACCGGAGCGTTTCCAGCCGGATCCACTTACACTGGAACCGTCTATTACATTAAGAAACAAGCAGCCATCAACGATCAAACCTATTATTTAATTAGTACACAGCCTAGTAGTGTATCCGGTGTAATCGGCTGGGTAAAATCCTCCGATTTGACTAATTATTCTCATACTACTTATGACAAAAATGCAAAAACGATGTATTTAACGGGGAAAGGCAGCGTTTATAGCAAGCCATGGGGCAATACGAAGGATATTGTTTTTAAAGATCTTTCGAAAAATAAGAACCAAGAATTTAAGATCAATTTAACAGAAAAAGTTGGCAATAACACTTGGTACCGCGGAAGTTTTGCCGGTAAAACGGTATGGATTCATAGCGCCTACCTGAATAAAACGCTGGAAAGTGCGGCAAGCCGTTTAGGCAATATCAAAAAAACCAGCGTCAAGATTTATAGAAATTTAGGTTCGAGTTCGTACTTTAAGGCGGGTTCTGTCTATACCAATAAGGTTTACTATATTAAAAGAAAAGGTAACCTAAACGGTCAAACCTATTATTTAATTAGTAAAAGTTCAACCGGTGCAAACACCATCGGCTGGGTAAAATCCTCCGATATTTCTGATATTAGTTATGCAGTGGTAAGTCAAAAAGCCCAAACCATGACTCTTAAAGGAGCAGGCAGCGCCTATAGCACAGCCTGGGGCGGAAAGAAAGACGTCGTTTATAAGAAACTTTCCCCCTACAAAAACAAGAAATTCACAGCTGAGCTCACCGCACAGGTAGGAAGCACAAACTGGTACTGTGGGAAATTGGCGGGTAAGACAGTTTGGTTGATGCAGTAGGTATCTGAGAAGTTGTTGATATGTGGGAGCGCTTTTCGGTACCAAGAAGTGAGCTTTAAAGGTAAAAGGGGCTAAAGTTTAGCCCCTTTTTTCTGTCGATATGGTTAATTATACGTACCTTCTTTTACCACCGTTTGTGGGATTAGTTTTTGCTTCTGGCTTAAAAAGAAGAACACACCAAGCAGGACGAGCAGGCCGCCAGCAATTTGCCAGGTGACGAGATGCTCATTTAATAAAATAACCGCTAGAATGGTAGAGCCGACAGGTTCACCTAAAATACTCATTGAAATTGTAGTCGCATTGACGTAGTTTAGGAGCCAGTTATTAATCACATGACTGACTGTTGGAACGGTGGCGAGTAAAAGGAAGATGCCCCATTCCTTGGCAGGATAGCCCGTTAAGGAAACGCCTGTCGATACGTTATAAATGGTAAGAACAATCGCAGCAGAGAAAAATACACAAAAGCTATAAAGCCAATGCGATACTTTTTTCACAATGGATTGACCAATTAATAGGTATCCAACAACGGAAATGACACTAAAAAATGAAAGCAAATCGCCCATCATTGCGTTCTTGCTTAATCCAAAATCTCCCCAACCTATCATCATCGCTCCGATAATGGCAATCCCCATTGTCATCAATGCAGACATAGTGGTTCGTTCTTTAAATAGAAGAAAGCCGCCGAGTAAGGAAACGATTGGCTGCAAGGCCAGTATGATGGTCGAACTTGCGACTGTCGTTAATTTCAATGACCCGAACCAAAGGACAAAATGCAGAGCTAAAAAGACGCCTGAAAAAAATAAAAACAACCAATCTTTTTTCACAATGTTTTTAAATTCATTTCGTTTATTCCAGACGATCGGAACCATTAAAAGACTGGCCAACCACATCCGGTACATACTCAAAATCGAGGCTGGTGCGTCTGACCATTTGACAAATATCGCCGAAAATGAAATGGCAATGATGGAAATGGTAAGCGGCAGCCCGATACCCCTTGAACCTACTTCTTGTTGTTTCATCATATCCCCCTCTGCCTTTTGACAGGTCTATTTCAATAATAAGAATTCTTTCGCCATCCGAAAGTTGAGCAAATATTGTTTATTATATCACATGGTGTCAGGCACCAACGCAGTAAAATTTTTCATTATAAATGGTTTGTTGGATTTTGCCTTCATCTACCATTGACGAATGGTGTGCTGTTCTATATGATATGAAGAAGAGAATACCCGTACTTGCGGGAGAGGTTCATAGCTGATACCCTCTATAAAAAACTATGGATACATGACTATTAGCCATGTCCATATCGGACGTGGCTTTTTTGTTGGGTCTGTTAGTTGAAGAGTAGAGCTGTTGCAGAAACTCTTTCTTGGAAAAAGTGTGGGACACATTGCAAGGAGGTTTTTTTATGTCTGGCAGAAGCCATGAGGAAGGTTTAAAGGATTTAACATTATTAGGTAATCAAGGGACTACCTATTCATTTGAGTATGCGCCTGAGGTATTGGAGGCAGTCGATAATCTTCACCCGGATCGTGATTATTTTGTAAAATTTAATTGCCCGGAGTTTACTAGTTTATGTCCGTTGACGCGCCAGCCGGATTTTGCAACGATGTATATTTCGTATGTTCCGGATAAAAAGATTGTAGAGAGCAAATCGTTGAAGCTGTATTTGTTTAGTTTCAGGAATCATGGGGATTTCCATGAGGATTGTGTCAATATCATCATGAATGATTTAATTAAGCTGCTTGACCCAAGGTATATTGAGGTTTGGGGTAAGTTCACTCCACGCGGCGGAATTTCCATTGATCCATGGTGCAATTATGGAAAGCCAGGGACCAAGTATGAAGAGATGGCCCATTTCCGTTTAATGAACCATGACATCTATCCGGAGAAAGTGGATAATCGTTAACTAGCAGGGCCGGGTTTCCGGCCTCTTTTTTATGATAAGTGTTAGTAAGGGACTTATAACACCAGTAAGTGGTGGTTATTCGCTAGTAAATGACGGCTATCCGCCAGTAAGTGACGGTTATTCGCCAGTAAGTGATGTCCATCCGCCAGTAAATGGCCCCATCTACCAATTAAGTACATCTTATCCGAAAAGCCACGGAGCCTGCCGTGGCTTTTTCCTGTCTGGACTACCATGCGTAATCATCATGTTCTTCTTCTTGAAAGTCATCATCATCATTTAGTCGGTTGACTAGCCACTCATCGTGAGTTATGCCGGTGAACATCATTTCATTTTGAACTTCTTCGCTATTCCATTCATCTGCCAGCATATCTCCACGAAGATTCGGATCTTTTGTCATTATTTCTTCACCTCCTCTACTATCATTGCCAATTTTTTCGTGACTATAATAGAAAGAGAGTAAAAAATAGGTGACTCAACGATTAAATCAAGGGCCGCTCGATCCGTTTCTTTCTACAATTAGAAGTGAGCGCACTTAACATAAGAAGAAAGCCTGGTGTAAACAGTGGATATTGGTGGTTTTGATATAAAGAGGAAGTTATTTTCCAATGATTTTGGTCTTAGTGTTTTTGAGGTCGTAGAAATCAAAACGGGCCGGACGTTTATCCTAAGGTTGGTTGATTTTTCGAACAAATCAACGGATTTTAAGAAGGCACAATGGAACCAATTGCAAAATGATTACCGGTCGGTGATCTCCGATTATAGCCATTTACCGTGTATCGAACAGGCAGCTAAGGTTGATGAAGACCACTTATATTCTCTTTTTGACGGGGAAAAAGGGGGACCTTAAGTGAAAAAGGGCCACTCGGGCCTAATCAAATTCAACAGCTCATTGCTGCCCTCCGTCATCTTCACGATCATCAGATGATTCATGGGTCGATTTCACCTGAAAACATCTGGATCACCACTCAAGGAAGAGTTATTTTATATGGGGCTGGAGAGGCAAAGGTTCTAGAAGGGAAGCCCCGCTTAGGAGCTGTTTCTGATGTACGACAATTGATTGCGGTTATCCGGTGTTTTTCAACATTAAGCGGGCCAGTATTGGAACAACTGAACCTTGAAGAACCGATGACGGCTGAGGAGTTAGAACAAATTCTATTTCGGGCGGAAAGAAAAGCAGGCATAAGTGAGGATAATAAACTGGCGGCCTTTTTTGAAAGAAAAAGCATAACTCAAAAAGCAGAAGCTGCTGAACGTGAACGTAGAAAAGCGGAAAAGAGCAAGCATAGAAGAGGCAACAAGATGATCATTGGCGGCGTCATTGCAGCCATGCTGTTCCTTGTTGTTTATTGTCTATTTTAAAGAAAAAATGCGGTTCATCCGAGATGAACCGCATTTGTATGTTTTGATAAAAATTTCGTTTCCTCTAAAGGGACTTTTCCGCCACTTAAACTAGTTCATAATCAGTCACGCTGCGGTCGACAACTCTCGCACCTTTGGAAGAGACAAATTTGCCACTGCTTGTAGTGAAAACTTCAGAGGCAATGATCTGTCCCATCGATAGCTTTACGACTTCTTCATCAATTGGTTCTTTGGGATTTTCAATCGTCACACGTGCCGTCTTTCCAAGCTCCGTAGCAAATTGTAATTCTAATGTTTTTGCCATATTCGTTCACCTCCGTTCTCACCTAAAATTCCTATCCTACTAAGCGATGATCTCAGAACTGTCATTTCGCTCTACTTTGTTTAGCATGTCATTACACAAAACGGAAATGGCTAATGCTGCTTGAAATATCTGATCTGTTGTCGCATCTTTTTTGACATTGCTAAACGTTTTGGCGCGCAGGATTGGTTCGCCATCCTCGTCCATGCCTCCTTCAAACACTAAGCGAAGCTTCGTCCCTTCTAAAAGTGATTGTGCCATCGTTCCTCACCTCCTTTCACCTTCTATATAGAAAAAAGTAGGTTAAAAGGACATGGTGGGAAAAAATAAATGGCTGCTTAAAAATTTTGTAGATATTTGTTTGATTAATACTCATTGACATTATTGAAAATTTTAATTATTCTAAAATTAAGTTAATGTAAGCGCTTTATTTAATTCCAATTCTCTATCTTCCAGGAATATTGGTTTTCATCTTATTCAAAATGGTATATACCATTTTGGAAACAAGAATTTACAAAAGAAGCAGAAATACGATAATCTTTATATAAGAGTTTGAATTTCTGCATAAACAGGAGATTTAGAGATGAGTAGAATGATAAGTGATGATGAGGCAGTTCCTTTTTACAAACAATTAAAGAATCAAATTCTAGAGGAGATCAAGAGCGGTAAACTTAAGCATGGTGATAAGCTTCCTTCGGAACGCGAATTGGCTGAGCAGTTTCAAATCAGCCGGATGACTGCAAGACATACCCTGTCGATTCTGGAAAGGGAAGGTGTAGTGGAACGGCGTGTTGGTGCAGGAACCTTTATTAATTATAAAAAAATTGAAATGGATTTTGTCACATTTAACAGTTTCACTAAAAACATGCTAAGTAAGGGATTAATCCCAAGTACACAGATTTTGTCCATACGTAAAATCGAAGCTAATGCAAATCTTGCCCAAAAACTAAAGCTGGAGTTGGGTGAAGGGATGATTGTTATTAAGAGGCTTCGACTTGTTGACGAAACTCCAATTTCGATTGAAGAGTCGTTTCTGCCTGAAAAACTTTGCCCGGGGCTAGATGAAATGATTACCGACAATGATTCCCTGTATGAAATTTTAGAGAGAGAGTACGGAATTGTACTGGTCATGGCAAAAGAATATATGCAGGTGACCTTGTCGGATGAAGGTGAAAGTAAATTGTTAAAAGTACGTGTGGAGAGTCCGTGTATTCTACAAGAATCGGTTGCATTTGATAAAAATGATAAGGAAATAGAATTCTCATCATCGTTGACAAGAAGCGATATTGTGAAATTTTATTCGGAATTAAAACTGAAATGAGAAAAATCATTTCAGTTCCTTTTTAGAACAAATGGTATATACCAAATTGATTGTAAGGAGGTTTTTTCATGAAGGTAATCGGCGTTGGTGATAATGTGGTGGATAAATATATGTATAAAAAAACAATGTATCCAGGCGGAAATGCGCTGAATTTCAGTGTTTATGCTAAGCAGTTAGGGATTGATGCAGCCTATCTGGGGGTTTTCGGCAATGATCGGGCCGGGGAGCATATTATTGCTACCTTAAAAAGGTTGGATATCGATATTTCTCATTGCCGGCAGCATGAAGGTGAGAATGGCTTCGCGGCTGTAGATTTAGTGGATGGTGACCGTGTGTTCATCGGCGGGAATGGGGGCGGTGTTCAAATCGACCATCCGATTGTCCTTAGCCTAGAAGACCTGGAATATATTAAAAGCTTTGATATTGCACATAGCAGTATCTATAGTGATATGGATTCAGAGTTACATAAATTAAAAGAATTTGGCATTCTAGTATCCTATGATTTTTCAAGTGATTATACGGATGCATTACTTAAGAAGAATTGTAAGTATATTGACATAAGTCTGTTAAGCTGTGGCCAATTGGCCGACGAGGAAGCAGCGAATCTATTAAAACGTGTTCATTCCTACGGGAGTAAATTAGTGCTGGGCACGATGGGCTCACGCGGCTCGATGGTGTATGACGGACAATCCTTTTACCGCCAGGAACCACACTTTGTTCAGCCGGTTGATACGCTAGGTGCCGGTGATTCCTTTTTTACCGCATTTATCTTACATTATCTTTCTGGGAAAAAGGAAAACCCTGATATTCAGGAAGGCTTCCTTTTAAAAAACAGCATGGAGGAAGGGGCGAAGTTTGCGGCAAAAACATGTCTTGTTGATGGTGCCTTTGGTCATGGAATTCCCTTCTAATTTCTTAAGGCATTGAAATAATAGAAGGTTTGGGAGGTGAGAGGAGTCTAGTTTGTTTAAGTTGATGAAAAAAATAAGGAGGGTCTAAGAAATGAGAACGAAAATAAATGTATTATTTGCAGTACTGTTGGTGTTCGCGCTCGTCCTGACGGGTTGCTCCAGTTCTTCTTCCACTAATGAAGAGTCGGGGAAGGTTGTTTTAAAGTTTTTGCATAAGTGGCCACAGCCAGAATACGCTCCTTATTTTGAAGAAGTGGTCAAGGCATTTGAAAAGGAAAACCCAGATATCAAGATTAAAATGGAAGCGATTGCAGATGAGCCAATTAAAGACAAACTCCGTGTGATCCTAGGCGGTAACGAAGTTCCGGACGTTATGTTTTCGTGGTCTGGTGAATTCGCTAGAAAATTCGTCCGTGCGGATGCAGCGTTAGATTTAACTCCATACTTAAATGAAGATCCTGCTTGGAAAGACAGTTTTATTCCAGCATCGCTTCAGCCTTTCTCATCCGATGGAAAAAATTACGGTATCCCTCTACGTTTTAATGGTAAATTCTTTGTTTACAATAAGAAGATTTTTGATAAATATTCACTACAAGCACCAACAACTTGGGATGAATTTATCACAGTGTTAGACACCTTGAAAAAAGGCGGAGAAACGCCAATTATTCTTGGAAATCAAAGCCCATGGGCAGCCATCCATTACTTAACAGGCTTAAACCAAAAAATGGTGGCACAAGATGTGAGGATGAAAGACTATAATCCTAAATCAGGTGAGTTCACAGATCCTGGTTATGTTACCGCTATGCAATTGTTAGCTGACCTCAATAAAAAGGGTTATTTTATGAAGAATGCTAACTCTAGTTCTCATGATATGGCTAATCAATTATTTGCAGCTGGCAAGGGAGCCATCATCTATGTGGAATTAGAAGAGTTCCAAACAATCGAGAATAATATGAAAGGAAACTGGGGCTTCTTCCCAATGCCATCCATTGCAGATGGTAAGGGGAGTCAAAATTTCATCACTGGAGCACCAGATGGATTTATCGTTTCTTCCAAATCCAAACATCCGAAAGAAGCCATTAAATTCTTGAAGTTTTTAACTAGTAAAGATAACGCTTTAAAGCTTGTGAAACAAATTGGCTGGCCAAGTCCGATTGACGGAGCAACAAATCCAGATACTGCCCTGAAGGAGGTAGCTGAAGGTGTTGAAGTCATGAAGAAGGCAGAAGGTATGGCCGAGTGGCTTGACACAGATGTCCATGCAAAAGTAGCGGATGTATATCTATCTAATATCCAGCTATTGCTTGATGGTTCTAAATCACCAGAAGAAATTATTAAAGAAGTTCAAGCTGTAGCGAAGCAAGTACAAAGTGAAGTGGAATAAGAAAAGCGAAAGCGCCCGTTTATCGAAGCCCACTAGCCGCTGGGAGCTAGACAAATAAGAAAAGCGGAAGCTAGACAGTAATCTAAGTGAAATCATGCAATACTTTATAAACGAGTAGGGTAGGCAGGCACTGCTTACCCCCTCCTAGGAGGAAGTTGGGGATATGACAAAAACATTTCGAAACAGCCGAACCGCCATACTATTTATTTTGCCAGCACTCCTTTTCATCCTGTTTTTTGTGTTTTTGCCGATTGTGTTAAACCTGTATAACAGTTTGTTTCGGTGGAATTCCTTCGATGCGGGAAGAGTTTTTGTTGGCTTCGAGTATTATGGCCGATTGTTTAAGGATCCAGTCTTTTTTACCGCATTAAAAAATAATTCTCTATATGCCATTATTTCGTTGGTGTTTCAGGTAGGTCTTGGCTTAATCATAGCCGCCGTTTTAGAAGATAAGTTGATTAGAAAGTTTCAGCCCTTTTTCCGAACTGTCTTTTTTATCCCTTCAGTTATCTCGATCGCAGTGGTTGGTTTGTTATGGCAGCTTCTCTATAATCCAGAAGTGGGTTTAGTTAACGGGGTATTAAACGCAATGGGCCAATCGGAATGGGCCATGTCTTGGCTGGGTGACAGTAAAACAGCCATTTATGCTGTAGTTGCTGTTTCGCAATGGCAATACACCGGTTATATGGTGATGTTATTCTTACTCGCGATGCAAAAAATTCCTTTTGAATATTATGAAGCGTCAATGATTGATGGTGCTTCTAAGATAAAAACATTCTTTTTTATCACCTTGCCGCAGATGAAGGAGATGATCCTTGTCGGTACGGTAATCACCGTAATTGGTGCATTCAAAGTATTCGACGAAGTCTATGTTATGACAAATGGTGGACCAGGCCGTTCTACGGAAGTGTTAGGAACCATGCTCTACCGATCAGCCTTCCGAAATGATGAAATGGGCTATGCTTCCACAATCGGAACAATTATTTTTGTCATAACCCTTACCCTTTCCTTAATTCAGTTGAAAATAGGCAAATCCGGAGAGGAGGCTTAACCAATGGCAAATCATACAAACCCAGTGGTAAAGACAAATCAGATCAAAGAAATCGGGACAGGAAGTTCCAAGCTGACGCTGAAAGTTAAGAATCGAATTTTTCAATCGGTTGTGCTTGTGTGGTTTATTCTCTTTGCTTTGGTCATCATTTATCCAATTCTGTGGCTCGGCTTGAGCGGATTAAAATCTAATGCTGACTTTTTCTTAAATACTTGGAAGTTGCCGCAGGAATGGCTTTGGAGTAATTACCGGGCGGCCTGGGATGCCGGGATTGGCCAATTTTTTCTAAATAGTGTGTTCATTACGGTGGTATCGGTCGTAACGGTATTACTATTCGGATCAATGGCAGCTTTTGGGCTGAGCCGCTTTCAGTTTAAGGGGCAAAACATTTTTCTTGTTATAATCCTAAGCGGTTTGATGCTTGCGCCCCAGGTCAGCTTAATTCCGCTTTACAAATTATTGCAGGCGGTTGGTCTTTATAATACCTACTGGGCGTTAATTCTCCCGTATGTTGCTTTCCAATTGCCATTTGCGATTTTCTTAATGCGCTCTTATTTCCTGTCGATCTCTAAAGAACTGGAGGAGTCGGCGATTATTGATGGGTGTAATATCTTGCAAGTCTATTGGCATATTATTGTACCGCTGGGTAAACCGATCATTGCCTCGTGTGCTTTATTAGCTGGGATGAACGTCTGGAATGAATTTATGTTTGCCCTAGTATTTGTGGAAGATTCTGCGCTGCGGACGATTCCTGTAGGTCTAATGAATTTGCGAAGCCAGTTGAATACGAACTTTGGAATCCAATTGGCTGGATTAGCGATTTCGGCACTGCCAATGATTATCTCGTACATCGTTTTCCAAAAGCAATTTGTCCGTGGTCTCTCAGCTGGAAGTGTAAAAGGCTAATCAATCTGGAATGTACCCGAGTGAGGATGGAATAGGATAGGGGTGGTCACTTTCCTATTCCATGTTCATTCACTTGATTTCTTATGTCGGTTTAAATGGTATATACCATATGTTTTTTTATCATATCTACATGTAGTGCATTTGTATAAATCTTCACTGAACAGGAGGGATTGGATGGGCAAAATCAAACGTTCGCAAATAACAGGGATGAATTTTCACTACCTGCATTTCCCACTGGACTATTTTTTAGATGCGATGGTGAAATATGAGTTCGAAAAAATTGAACTGTGGGGTGCTGCGCCGCATCTATATGTGGAAGAGTTGTCTTTAGCTGAGATCCATGCAATTAAGAAAGGGATCGACCAGCGTGGATTGGAAGTGGTTTGCTTTACGCCAGAACAGTGTATGTACCCGATTAATCTGGCCGCAAAGGAGCCGGCAATCCGTGAACGAAGTATCGCTTATTTTAAAAAATCAATTGAAGCTGCAATTGAATTAGAAGCGCCGATGGTGTTAGTAACGGCGGGCTGGGGTTACCGGAATGAAGGCAGGCAGGAAGCCTTGAATCGAACCCAAGATTCTTTAGAGCAGCTTAGCTCTTATGCCGAGAAACAAGGAATTATTCTCGCCCTAGAGCCATTACAAAAAATTGAGTCCAATCTAATTACCACTCTGCCTGAGCTAAAAGAAATGCTTGGGACAGTCTCTTCACCTCATTTAAAAGGAATGGTTGATACCATCCCGCTTGCGGTAGAAGGGGAGGAACTCGCCAGTTATTTTGAACAATTACAGGATGACTTTGTCCATATCCACTTTATTGATGGGAATCCGAGCGGGCATTTAGCTTGGGGGGACGGGAGCCTGCCATTGGAGAAATATATGAAAACCTTAGGAGACTACAACTACAATCGCGCCCTTACGTTGGAGTTTACATCATCGCAATACTTGATTGACCCTAACGAGGCGGTTGAAAAGTCCCTGCGAAGTCTTGCTCCTTACTTGGTGTAGAGGACGGAGGGGGTTGGTTTGAATAGGGTGACTAATTCAGTGGTATAAAGGAGTTTTATCCTATGTCTATTTGGAGGAGTTATCCCAAGAACTTAAAGGTTTTATTAATCGCTATGTTGATCAATTCTACAGGTATGGCTTTTCTTTGGCCCTTGCACACCATTTACATAACGCAAGGGATGGGGAAGACCCTGTCGGAAGCAGGTTTTGTCTTAATGCTGCATTCAGGAGCAGAAATTGTTGGCAGTTTCCTTGGTGGCTATTTGTATGACCGTATTCGGGGGAAGCGAACCCTTCTCCTTGCGGTTCTATCATCTGCCTGTTGTATTTTTATTATTTCCGTCGGCCTGGCGTGGCCCGTCTATATTCTGATGATGATCCTGCTTGGATTAGCGATTGGAACAATTTTTCCTCCCATCTATGCTCTTGCAGGGATTGTTTGGAAGGAAGGCGGCAGAAAAAGCTTCAATCTCATTTATCTGGTTCTTAATTTTGGTGTGGCAGTAGGTACCTCTCTCGGCGGAATCGTTGCTCAATTTTCGTTTCAATATGTCTTTTGGATTAACGGATTCACCTATGTTGTCTTTATCTTTATCGTTTGGTTCGCGCTCGAAGAACCTGAACCAGTTATTGAGACTGTGAAGATTAAGGTAAAGAAGGATCCAGTCCTGGGACCAAAACAGGAAATCCGCAGTGCGCAAAGCTTTCATTCCTTAATCATTCTTTGTTTAGGATTTATGTTCTGCTGGGTTACTTATATTCAATGGCAAACGAGTATTTCTAACTATATGCACCAGTTAGGATTTCCGTTATCGGCCTATAGTTCTTTGTGGACCATCAACGGGTTCCTAATCTTGCTTGGGCAGCCTTTGATCCAATGGTTTATAGCCCGCAAAAAAGTGCCGATGAAGTGGCAGCTTTTATCAGGAGTATTCTTTTTTATGGCTACCTTCGGCCTCTTGTCACAAAGCCATGCTTACGTCGGGTTTGTATCGGGGATGGTGATTATGACCGTTGGGGAAATCCTTATTTTTCCGGCCGTGCCAGCGATTGCGGATCGACTAGCACCCAATGATAGAAGAGGTATGTACCAAGGTTTAGTAAGCGGTGCGGCCAACGTGGGGAGAACAATCGGACCCTTACTAGGCGGGCTCTTGTACGATGGCTTTGGGCCGACGGTGCTGTTGTATGTATGTATTTTCATTGGTGGATTTGCCTTGATTTGTTTTTTTACATATCAAAGGTTCCAATATACGCAAAATGAAGTTTCATCTGTAAAAGTAAATAAATAAAGGAGGATAAAAAATGTTAGCTGACGTACAAAAAGCTTTGGATGTCTTTAAAGAACGCGACATTGACCGCGTCTATTTCGTAGGATGCGGGGGCTCTTCATCCCTCATGTATGCAAGTAAATACGTATTAGATCGGGAAAGTGCAACGATCGATTCTGACCTGTATAGTTCCAATGAGTTTGTGCATCGTAACCCGCGGAAACTTAATGAGAAATCGCTGGTAATTTTGTGCTCCCACTTTGGAAAAACACCGGAAACTGTTGAAGCTGCCCGCTTCGCAAGGGAAAAAGGTGCAATTACCGTCTCGTTAACCTTTGACCCAGAATCGCCGCTTGCCGAAGCTTCCGAACATGTCATTGTGTATGAAGATGGGAAAGAAGCGAAGTATGTGAATGAGTCACCAGCCGTGATGCTGGAACTTGTTTTTGGACTACTGGCTGCCAAGGAAGGAAATGAAAAGTTTTCCGCTGTGGTTTCCTCTCTAGAGAATTTAGATGAAATTTTGGTTCAAGAGAAAGCCAAGTATTTAGATCAAGCAAAGCAATTTGCTCAAAGTTATAAAGATGAAAAAGTGATTTATACAATGGCAAGCGGCGCCAATTATGGAACTGCCTATTGGTTTGCGATTTGCCTGCTGATGGAAATGCAGTGGATTCATTCCCACGCCCTCCATGCCGGGGAGTATTTTCACGGGCCGTTTGAAGTCTTGGATAAAGATGTGCCAGTGATTCAGCTAGTAGGTTTAGACGAGACACGTGCATTAGAAGAACGCTCATTGGAATTCACCCAAAGATATGGCGAAAGGGTGGTTGTTCTTGATGCAAAGGACTTTGATCTAACGGGTATAGCAGAAAGCGTCAAAGGCTACATAGCCCCACTCGTCATGCAAACCATCCTGCGCCAATACGCAGAAGAACTAGCAACAGCCCGAAATCATCCACTAAGCACCAGAAGATATATGTGGAAAGTTCCTTACTAAAAGTGGTGTTGGTGTCAGGCACCAATGAAAGACACTATTGGCAGTTTGTCCGTTGAAGGTGGACATTTTGAAGTTGGTTTTTAGGTGAAGTGGTGTGCGTACAGATGTCCTGAAGGTGTCAGGCATCATGAAAAATACCACTAAATATTGTAGTCCCAAAAATTCTAATATAAATTTGGAGGAATGAAACATGTTAAAATTTGATGCTGAGCAATATTTACAATTAGTTGGTCAAGAGGCAATTGCAAAGAGAGAAGAAATTGAGAAGATTGTTGATGGAATTTCAGCTAAAGGCTTTAAAAATATCTTTTTAATCGGTTCTGGCGGAACGATTGCGATGATGTATCCATATGAGTACATTTTAAAGTCCAATTCCACACTCGAGGTGCATGCGGAGATAGCGGCAGAGCTACTTGTCATGAATAACCGTCACCTGAGCAAGGATTCTGTTTGTATCTTTTCATCTGTTACGGGGACAACAAAAGAAACAGTGGCTGCTGCGGAGTTCTGTAAAAGCAAAGGTGCGACAACGATTGGATTAGTTGCTGAACAAGGCACGCCATTGGCTGAAGCGGTTGATTACTGTATCTCTACTGGTCATGAGAAGCACTCATTTGACACCTTCTTCTTACACTTGCAACTGCTTACGTTCCGTTTCATTCATAACAATGATGAGTTCCCACAATATGACCAATTTGCGAAAGAAATTGCCCTTTTACCACAAGGTATCGTTGATGCCTTAGAGCAGTTTGACTCACAAGCTGAGCAATTTGCTATTAAGCACAAGAATACTGGTTACCACATGCTGGTTGGGGCCGGGAACCTTTGGGGGAATACGTATTCCTACGCAATGTGTATCTTAGAAGAAATGCAGTGGATTAAGTCCAAATCTATCCATGCAGCTGAATTCTTCCATGGCACGCTTGAGCTGGTTGAAGAGGATACTAGTGTAATTCTATTCAAAGGCGAAGATGAAACTCGTCCACTAGTGGAACGTGTGGAACGATTCGCAGAAAATATCACCAACGAATTATTCATTATTGATACTAAGGATTATCGCCTGGCAGGAATCAGTGAGGAATTCAGAAAGCACTTTGCTATCTGTTTAAACTGGGCACTAACTGGGCGAATCAGTGTATACCTTGAGCGTGAAAGAAATCATCCATTAGAAACTCGCAGATACTACCGTAAAATGGCTTACTAGGAGGTGGCTGTCATGTTTAACTTTGATGTGGAAAGATACGTAGCCATTCAAACTGGTGCCATATCTCTTAAGGATGAATTCGATCAGGTGATTGATTCGGTGTTGGAAAAAGGGTTGGAAAATGTATTTTTTGTAGGTACTGGCGGCGCGGCCATTCTGATGCGTCCGGCTGAATATATTTTAAAAACACATTCCACCATACCGGTTTATACAGAAATCTCCTCGGAATTGATGTTGATGGATCATCAATACTTGGGTGAACATTCATTGGTCATCTTGCCTTCTTTATCAGGTACAACCCAAGAAACAGTGGAGGCAGCGGCGTTTTGTAAGGAAAAAGGGGCGGTAACAATCAGCTTGGTGGGGCATGCGGGTACACCGTTAGCGAATATAACCGATTATACCTTTGTCAATTATGCGGCAGATGATACATCCTGTGAATCGTTTTATATCCAGTCCTATCTACTAGCGTTCCGTTTGATGTATAAGAGGAATGAATTTCCAATCTATCAGCAATTTGTCGAGGAAATGAAACAGCTGCCAAGTGCGCTGATTAACGTGAAGGAGGCAGTTGAAGCACGGGCAGCGGCGTTTGCCCGCAAGCATAAAGAGACTTCGTATCATATTCTTTCAGGAACAGGTATCGATTGGGGGCAAACTTATTATTATGGCATGTGTATTTTAGAGGAAATGCAGTGGATTAAAACACGACCGGTTCATGCCTCTGATTTCTTCCATGGAACATTGGAATTAGTGGAAGAAGACACGAGCATAATCCTCCTAAAAGGGGAGGATCGAACCCGTCCTCTTGCGGAGAGAGTCGAGCGCTTTGCTGAACATTACTCGAACGAATTAACTGTTTTTGATACGAAAGATTATCCGTTAGAGGGGATTTCCAAAGGTTTGCGTAGTCTGGTTTCTCCGATTGTGTTTGCGGCGTTACTTGAGAGAGTCAGCTGCCACTTGGAAGAGCAAAGGAATCATCCGTTGACAACGAGAAGATATTATAAAAAAGTACCATTTTAATAGAATCATGGTTTTGGGAGCGGCCTTCACAATAGTGATGGCCGCTTCTTTATTGATGCTGACCAAATGATTGTTGATTTTTTGGGGGGATAATCTACATAATTCAAGTGATGAAATGGCTAAACCCTAAAAATAAACCTATTATTAAATCGAGGGCTGATTTGGTTTTCCATTAAAGAGGGGTTTGCTTTGATTGAGGTGTTGAAAACAGACTTCTTGAACCTGTTGCTAGTAATACCCCGATTAGATCGATTGCTATATCAAAAATTCTCCCATCCCGAGTGAAATATAATTGAAGGATTTCGGTTAAAGAAGCAAAGGAAATAGCCAGGAATAGAATCCATGCTTTGGTACGGAATTTGGTTTGCAACAGAATGGTCAGGAAGAGAAAAGCAAAGGCGTGGCCGCATTTTTGGAGCAGGAAGTCACGGGTAAGCTCGAGTGGTAATGGTGCTAAAAGTTCAGAAAAGTTGGGATGACTGTCCCATTGAAACTGAACTTGTCCTGATTCCATTAATTCTGAAAAGCTGGCAGTGCAGGTAAAAATAAAGATTGCTAGAGCCCACAATAAAATAAAAAATCCACGCATAGAAAGACCTCCTGTTTTCATTCATTTTGGCCCTGTTTTATCCGTATTATACCGAGAGCGAGAGAAATTCAACAAGCAAACAGGAAAAGACCTCTTTTGTTGATTAGAAGAGGTCTTTCGTAGGGGGGAAGTGTCAGGCTTTGGGAGATAAGTGGAGTTTTTGGATAGACTCTCCTATCCATTAGACGGAATGAATCATTTTTTGATAAAGAGCAATAATGGATTGCCCATAAGTTGTACCTGGAACAGCCCATTTTCCGTTTAAAGCGGTCCATGTTGGAGCAGAACCTCTATCGACAAGATGGAAGCGGGGATCAACTAATGGATATTGATTTGGCAGAGGCTTGGTTGTCGCATACGCGTATAAGTGCTGAAGCTGGGCAAGGACACCTTCTTCTTCACTTTCAAATCGTGCACCGCGCGTATCTCCTCCGGTTGCTCCAATTCCTGCGAAGTTGTTCTGGTCAGGATTGACGACTCCGGTAAACCGAAAATAGTCTGTTTCGTGAATGGCTTGTGAAAAGGCAACATCTCCGCGAATCCCGTAATATTTTCCAAGGGTTTGATAAAATTCACCTAATTCCGGCGCTTTAGGATTGACTTTTTTCACAAATTGGTCCATCTGTTTGGGTGAAAGGAAGGTCGGGCCTAGAATGGTAAACTGTCCGGGGTCCGCGATGATGGGGATTTCATTGGTAGCGTTGTTTGGAGTCGTAGTTGGATTCGTGCTCGTAGCTGGTGTTGTGGTTGCTGGTTTACTAGTGTTTGTAGCTGGTGTTGTGGTTGCTGGTTTACTGGTGCTTGTTGCAGGCTTTGCAGTTGTACTGGTACTTGCTGCAGGTTTTTTTGTTTCTGTTTTAGTTGTCGTTGTAGTTTCTTTTTCCGTAATAATAAAGGCATCATCGTAACCTGCTTTTTCAATTGCTTTTAGGCGTTTTTCTGCATTGGCATTGGTCGTATAGCTCGCTACTTTCACTCTGTACCAGGTAGCGCCAGATATTTTTGTGGTAACAATGGATGATTTAATGTTCTTTTTCTTCAATTCTGCGACCCTATCTTGGGCATTTTCTTTTGATTTATAAGAGCCGACATAAACCGTATAGACTGTTTTTGTAGTTTGGGTAGTTTTTTGTGTGGTTGTTGTTTTCGGTGTTTCCTTCACAGCCTTTCGTTTCAGGCCAAAGGCTTTGGCAATCCCGTTCACGTGGCCTTGTGCGACCTTTTGCTGCCAAGCCGAGTCTTTCATTAGTGCAGCATCATGTTTGTTACTGATAAAGCCATTTTCCGTTAGAAGGGAAGGCATATTCGTTTCCCTGATGACATGAAAATTGGCCTTTTTTTGCCCGCGGTCTTTCAATTGATTCACTTTGATGACCTCGGCATGGATGATATCCTGGTATTTGGCTGCTTTGCTAGAATTAGATAATCCATCGTAAATAAAATCCTCATATCCTTGAGCGGAACTATCAGCGGAATTAATGTGAATAGCCAAGAAAAAGTCTGCGTCCCATGCGTTCGCTGCGCTAGAGCGCTGTGCTAAGCTTCTGGTCGTATCGCTTGTACGACTCATCTTAACTTGAACATTTTCATAATCATTGAGGATGATTTTTCGTATTTTAAGCGCAATAGCTAAGGTAATATCTTTTTCATTCAGCCCATTCCCTTGGGCACCGGGATCCTTACCGCCATGGCCTGGGTCTAAATATAGCTTCATATTTACTCCTCCATTTCATTTAAAATACGTTCATCTATATGTTATGGCAAATCCAATCTTGTGGACTCAAATTGCCTTACATAAACATAAAAACCATACAAAAGACCTCCGTGCTGTATATGAATAGGAGGTCTTTTGTAGGATATTTATTCTGCGACGAGGAATGCATCATTGATTCCGGCCTTTTTTACTTCTGTTAATCGATCTTCTGCATTTTCACGGTTGGAAAAGGCGCCAGCTTGGACACGGTACCATGTTTCACCAGAGATTTTTGTGGTATCTACGAATGATTCGATGCCCTTTTTCTGAAGCTGCTCGACACGTTCGTCTGCATTTTCTTTGGATTTGAATGAACCAGCAATCACTTTAAAAAGTGTTCCGGTTGGCGGGTCAATTGGTTTTCGCTTTAAGCTAAAGGCTTTGGCAATTCCATTGGCGTGACCTTGTGCTACTTTTTGGATCCAAGATGATTGTTTCATTAATGCGGCGTCATGATCATTACTAATAAATCCATTTTCCGTTAGGAGTGCCGGCATATTTGTCTCACGTAAAACATGGAAGTTCGCCTTTTTTTGGCCACGGTCCTGTAGTTGATTCACTTTCATGACTTCCGCATGGATGATATCCTGATATTGAGCTGTCTTCGAAGAGTTAGACAAGCCACTGTAAATATAGTCCTCATAACCTAGGGCGGAGCTTGGCCCAGAATTGATGTGAATCGCTAAGAAAAAATCAGCTCCCCAAGCATTGGCCTCGCTGGAACGCTGACCTAAGCTTTTAGTAGTATCGCTGCTCCTGCTCATTTTTACGTCAATGTTTTCATAATCACTTTGTAAAATGGAACGTATTTTGAGCGCGATCGCTAATGTTAAATCCTTTTCATCCAATCCATGACCTTGAGCACCAGGGTCTTGTCCGCCATGACCTGGATCTAAATAAAGCTTCATTTCATCCTCTCCATTTCTTAAAATTGATTATAATACATGCTATGTAGCAATGGACAAGTATGTCCGGGTGCTTATCACGGTATTTGCTGATACATCCTAAACCATTGATTCTCTATAGTTTAATGTAACAAAAAGAACAACCCTTACCTATATCCATGGGTTGTCCTAAGTATTTACATTCTTTCCTTCATCCGCTCGGGAAGATTCTGAATCGAGGTGACGACCATATCCAGCTTTGCTTCAATGCGGTAAAGCAAATAAAGGGTCACGACGATGGGGAAACCAACCTCGCTAATGATCGGAATGAGCTGCTCCACTTTTTTCACCTCCTTTGTAAAAAAAGGCCGTCCCTAAGGGGAATCGGCCTCTCCATTATTAAACTAGTTCATAATCTGTTACATTTCGGTCGACGACTCTCGCAAATTTGGCCGTTACAAATTTTCCGCCGGGAGTAGTAAAGATTTCAGATGCAATAATTTGAGCCATCGATTGTTTGACGACGGCCGCATCAATCGGTTCTTTTGGATTTTCAATTGATAAACTCACCGTCTTACCAAGTTCTGTATTAAAGTGTAATTCTAAGGTTTTTGCCATTTTTCTCACCTCCTATCATGAATTAATTGACGAGCTTATTAAGCAATGATTTCTGAGCTGTCATTTCGTTCCACTTTGTTAAGTGTGTCATTGGATAAAACAGTAATTGCTTGGGCAGCTTGGGATAACTGATCTATCGTTGCATCCTTATTCACATTGCTGAACGTTTTTGCGCGGAGAATGGGTGCTCCATCTTCATCCATGCCAATTTCGAAAAGCAGCCGAAGTTTTGTTCCTTCTAATAATGCTTGTGCCATGATTACTCACCTCCTTTCACCTTCTATATAGAAAAAAGTCGGCCAAAAGGACATGGTCAGAGAAAATAAATAGGGGATCGTTTATATAAATCAAGTTATTTAATGCTATACTTGGGGAACGATTTAGTTCGTGGAAGGGGTTCATCATTTTATGAAGTATTTAAAATCACAAATGCAGCAGCTAATTAAGGATAATAAGGAATTGCATACACGCTTGAAAGAGTTAAAGGTGGAACATGGCCTCGAGAAAAACACGGCCCTAAAAGCTTTATACCATTCGGAAGTGGCAGACGGCGGGAAGTATCAATTAGCCTACCAAGCCCTTGATCAGCCGAAAAAGTAGGGAACATAAAAAAAGTGTCAGGCACCGCTTTGGTGCCTGACACTCTTTTTAAATGATAAGTATAAGTTTTTGAACTTAGATTACTGTCTAGCTTCAGCGCCCTAGCGGCTAGTGTCCTTCGCTCTCCGCCCTACGATAAGTCAACATCGAATCGCCTCCGGCTCTTCGTGTTTCCTTTATCTCGGTTGGAGCGCTCCAGGCCATACGCCGCTGACCAGGGCGCTTGCGCTTTTCTTATTAATGCTGTAAAAAGGCTAGTTGGATAAAGAAGAGGACAGCGAACACATAAAGTAATGGATGAATTTCGCGCCACTTCCCTTTTACCAACTTCAGAAGCGGATAGCTTATGAAACCGAGGGCAATCCCCGTTGCAATGCTTGATGTTAGCGGCATGCTCAGGACTGTCAAAAAAGCAGGGAAGGCTTCATCCAGCTCATTCCAGCGGATTTTTGCGATACTTCCCATCATTAGACTGCCGACAATGATTAATGCTGGTGCGGTAATCGCTGATATCCCGGAAACGGAGCTGACAAGCGGCCCAAAAAAGGCTGACAGGATGAATAATATCGCAACCGTAAGCGAGGTTAAACCCGTCCGGCCTCCGGCTGCTACTCCTGACGATGATTCAATATAGGCCGTTGTTGGGCTCGTTCCAAACATGGCACCGACTGCCGTACCGATTGAATCGGCAAGTAAAGCCTCTCTCGCTCGCGGCAATTTGCCATCTTTCATTAAACCGGCTTGATTGGCAACACCAATCATCGTACCGGTCGTATCAAAAATGGTCACTAAAATGAAAGAAAAGACAACAGCATATAGGCTGTGCTGAATTACATCGGTCAAAGCTGTCACTGGATTAGCGATAATTAGTCCCTCAGGCAGAGTAGGCAGGGACATAAATCCTTGACTGAACTCAAGCTGGCCGGTAAAGAAAGCGATCAGTCCGGTAATGACCATTCCAAAAAATATGGCACCATTGACTCGGAGAGACATCAATACAAGTGTTATCGCCAGACCCGCTAGCGCTAAAAGAGCAGATGCTGAATGAAGGTCGCCAAGACCGACAAGATTAGTAGGATGAGCAGTAATAATTTTGGTAAGGCGAAGACCGATAAAGGCAATAAACAAGCCAATCCCTGCAGTAATTCCGTGTTTAAGGTTTTCCGGGATCGCATCAATTAATTTTTCCCTTAGGGGCGTTAACGATAAGATGACAAAGATAACACCAGCTACAAAAACAGCTGCAAAGGCCGTTTGGTAGGTAATGCCCTGATGACCGCCTACAACAGAATAAGCAAAAAAGGCGTTGAGCCCCATTCCTGGGGCAATGGCGATTGGATAATTAGCAAAAAGTGCCATCCATAATGTTGCTACGACTGCGGCAATAATGGTTGCGGTGAACACCTGCCCGAACGGAACCCCGGCGTCAGCGAGAATGACTGGATTTACAACCACAATATAGACCATCGTAAAAAAGGTGGTAATCCCCGCAAGCAGTTCCGTTTTTGTATTTGTATGATTTTCTTTTAGTTTAAACATAGTTGTTCCTCCAAAATACGAACATTTTAATAAGACCTAAACTATAATATTCGTTTTTAGATAAAAATTCAAGAGGTACCTTCTATTTTGTTCTATTCTTGTAACAGTTATTCTGGTGCCTGACACCGAAAAAAGAACCACCCCGTGCCAAGGGATGGTTCCGTTAATCAGACTATATTATTGACTTTTGCATTGCAGATTCGAGGGAGGTGTTTTTTCTTTTGTGTACAGCCTTTTGCTTGTACATTTCCTGATCGGCCATTTCGAGAATTTCCTCTGGGGTCATGACAGTCCCCGGTTTATAGTGATAAAAACCGTAACTTGCGGAGATAGAATAAGGCTTTTGCTGCGTGATATTAATCTCCTCGAAACCTAGTTTGATAGTCTTCATTATCTCTCGCACATCATTCATTTGCTTTTGAAAAAACACAATGATAAATTCATCACCGCCTAGGCGGAATAAAATATCCACATCCGTGATATGGCGGTTGATTGTTTCGCAGCAATTCTTGATGAGGTCATCACCAATAGAATGGCCGAATCGATCGTTTGTCTTTTTTAAATCGTTAATATCGATATAGGCGACAATAAATTCTTGAGATTCTGGACCAGCGGACAATTGCTGGTTAAGGATCTCCATCCCGCTTCGTCGGTTTAACACCCCCGTAAGCATGTCAATCGAAGCATGTCTAAATAGCTCTTCCTCATTTTTTTTCAAGTCGGTGATGTCCGAAACACCGATCAAGATACAAGATTCATCCAAGTAATCTACCAATTCTAAACTCAGCATCACCCATTTTTTTATTGTAGGTGTGATTTGCTGCTCCATACAATAGTTTTTTATACTTTGCTGCACGATTAGACGCTGAAGGATATCGTGCTTTTCCTCCTGATTTTGAAACAAGAATTTTCCGTCGATGTGAGCAAGGTTGTTACTTTGCAAATGGTAGTATTCAAGCGCATGTTTGTTCATGAGCAAAATCTCATTATTATCTAGCTTTGTAAGAATGAGTGGGTTGGGATTAAGGTTGAAAAGGCGCCTGAAATTTTCCTCATTCTGTCTAAGTTTTAATTTATTCATAAAATCATTTTTTCGAAATGAATAGAAAGATAAGGCAATCATAAAGGAGATGACAGCGGTCCCTGTCGAGTTAATCATCTTTGATAAAAAAGCGAAGTGATCCGGTTCAAAAAAATAAAGCCCTATGATAAAGAAAATATGAATAACCAAAAATAGCATGAGTAAGTGTTTTGGCTGGATCGGTAAAAATACAGCTACCCCTAATACTATAATGATATAGGCGTAGATATTCCCGGTAAATAATTGGCTATTAATAGAAGAAACTGCACCGATCAACAAATAAGTAAGGATATAACTAGTAACGATGACTCCTTTAGGAGCATTTTTATACCTATGATAAATGAATAGAAATAGGAGGGAGACAACAAGTCCTATGATGTGAATGGCAGAAAGATTGAATTTAAAAGTCGGGCTGCTCAGTTTATTAAACAGGAAAAAGTCTACGATGAAAAAACAGGGATAGGTAAAGGTTAACATATAAGAAATGAGTTTAATTCGCTCATATAATTCAACGTAGTTATGATGTATAAACTCTCGGCTAGTAATAGAATTCATCATCTTTCTATTAAAAAGATCGATTGCGAAGGTACTCAATTACTCCACCCCTTTTTTACCATTACCTCGAGTATTTTAACATAATTTGGGATGCCTGTCACAAAAAAATGGGTGTCAGGCACCAGTGAACGACACCGGCAATGAAATATCGAAAGAGCCCATTTCTGGCTGATGAACCTGTCAGAATTGGGCTCTTTTTTGTTTAGAAATTAATGGTTAACTTTTACTTCTTCTGTTTGTTTTTCGCCGTAAATTCCTTTTGATTCAAGAAATTGCTGGATTCTTTTTAGGGCTTCTTGCAGCTGCGGCATCGAAGCTGCGTATGAGCAGCGGATGTAGCCTTCTCCGCTTTCCCCAAACACATTGCCCGGTACAACGGCCACCTTTTCCTGCATTAGCAGTTCTTCGGCAAATTGTTCAGAGCTGAGGCCGGTTGCCTTAATGGAAGGGAAGACATAGAAGGCTCCTCCAGGTGTATGACAGTCCAACCCAATTTTATTCAAGGTTTGCACAACGTAGTTCCTTCTCATCCGGTAGCTTCGTTTCATTGCTTCCACTTCTTGGAAGGTATTCTTAAGTGCTTCGAGCGCGCCGTATTGGAGCATGGTCGGTGCACACATGGTGGTATATTGAAAAATTTTCAACATCACTTCAATAAATTCTTTCGGGGCAGCGAGCATCCCTAAGCGCCAGCCGGTCATCGCAAAGCCTTTTGAGAAACCATTGATTAATATGGTTCGCTCGTACATACCTTCAATCGCCGCGAAACTGGTATAGGTTTCTTCGTAGGTTAACTCTGCGTAAATCTCATCCGAGACGACGATTAAATCATACTTTTCAACAATGGAGGCAATTTCCTTAAGTTCTTCTCGATTTAAAGTGCTGCCAGTTGGATTGTTTGGTGAACAAAACAAAATCGCCTTGGTTTTTTCCGTAATCGCCCCTTCGAGCTGTTCGGGTGTTAATTTAAATCCGTTGGCAGGTGAAGTGGAAATTGCAACAGGTGTCCCGCCGGCAATCGCTACCAATGGAGCGTAAGAAACGAAGGCTGGTTCCACAATCAGCACTTCATCACCTTGGTTTAAAATAGCCCGAAAGGCGAGGTCGATTGCTTGGCTAGCACCAACCGTAACAATAATTTGATTTTTGGGATCATAGTTGACAGCAAATCTTGTACTAAGGTAATTAGCGATTTCCTGTCGTAATTCTAATAATCCTGGATTTGCGGTATAAGCAGTATAACCTTGTTCCATTGATAAAATGGCTGCCTCGCGAATGTTCCAAGGCGTGATAAAGTCTGGTTCGCCCACTCCTAAGGAGATCACGTCTTTCATACTGGCTGCTAAATCGAAAAACTTCCTAATCCCAGATGGCTGTAATTCAATAGCGGTGTTAGATATATAGTGGGAATAATCTTTTTTCATGGTGTAATCACCATTCTCCGGTCTTTATCATCACTACTGCCAAAAACCACCCCATCGTGTTTGTATTTCTTTAACATGAAATGCGTTGTGGTCGAGATGACATTTTCAATCGTTGAGAGTTTTTCCGATACAAACGTCGCGATTTGATTCATCGTTTGCCCTTCAATGGTGATCGACAAATCGTACGCACCACTCATGAGGTAGAGAGAGGTTACTTCTGGAAAACGATAAATTCTCTCTGCAACCTCATCAAATCCTACCCCGCGTTTTGGTGTTACCTTTACATCAATCATTGCAACGATATTTTCTTGCCCTTCAACTTTGCTCCAATCGATGAGCGCGGGATAACTGACGATTACTTTATCTTCTTCTAATTTTTTAATGGTTTTTCTGACTGATTCTTCACTGCTCATCACCATTAAAGCAATTGTTTCCTCAGAGATTTTATGGTTTTCTTCGATGAGCTTTAATATTTCTAATTCTTCATTGGTTAATTTCATAAGGTGCCTCCTGATTTGAATTTCATATTATTGATTTTATAGGAGGATGGCTTTTAACTCAAATGTAAGTGTTGGGATAATTCTCTCTTTTTTGACAAAATGACGATAAATATTTTTTGGTGTGCTTTTAGTTAAATAGAACTAGCAATCTACTATTATTAAGAATTTGTAAAAAAATAACGGAATTGTATATAGATTCATAAAATATGTAGAATTGTGAGGTCAGACGTTATACAATAATGGTAGTAATTATTACCTAATGGAAAGTGAGGGAGAGTCTGGAAGTTTTGCAACTTAGAAGACTGCTCACAATTTTCAAATATTAATATTGGAGGGATTTTATCTGTGACTAATTTAGTAAACAGGTCTAAGAAGTGGATAAGCCTGGCACTTACAGCCATCTTGCTGTTGGCAATGGTGTTACCGACTAGTGTAAGCGCTGCCGCAGAGACGGTATCCTTGGCGAAGTGGGACTTCAGCAGTGCAACGAATAAGTTAGTAGCCACATCGGGTACGGCTGCCAATCTTGATAAAACATTGTCCGTAACAGGTCCAACAATATCCGCAACCTATGTGGGTGGACCGTCTACAGGAATTCAAGTGCCAAACGCTTCCCCATGGACAGCTAATCCTTCTTTCTGGAAGGTAGCGGTTTCAACAAAAGGCTATCAAAATATTACTCTATCATCGAAACAATATGGTTCAAGTACAGGACCACGAGATTTCAAGATTCAATATAGTTTAGATAACTCTACATGGACTGATGTTCCAGGTGCAACTGTAACAGTAGCAACGAACTGGACAAGCGGTGTTTTAACTAATATCGCATTGCCAAGTGAGACAAATAATCAAGATGTTGTTTATGTAAGATGGTTGAAAAACTCAGATACAGCTATAAATGGAAGTCCAATCGCTTCAGGCGGTACAAGCCGAATGGGCTTAATTGAGTTCAATGGTGAAGCTCAAGCATCAACTCCTCAACCAGACCCAGGTGCAGTCCCTGGTCAAGGGAAGATTGTTTTGGGAGATGAGCCGCTAGCTAATATCACTTTCAGTCTTCGCGAAACAGCTACTGGTGTATGGCATGATTTCACATCTGATGAGAATGGAGTATTTACTCACAATCTAGCAGATGGTACCTACAAAATTGAAGGTCTTTGGGTTGCGCCAACTTGGTACCCTCTAGGCCAAACCGTTACGATTAAAGACGGTTTAGTTGATGGCTTACACGAATTAGCATTCGATGCTCTTAATCCAGTTGAGGGTACATGGAATGTATCGGGAACTGTGAAAAATGGTTCACAAGCATTAGCACAGCTTCCATTCAGTGTACATAGTACAGATGGAAAGTGGTATGATGCCAAAACTGATAAAAACGGTAAATTCAACTTTAAATTGCCTGATGGAAGCTACCAAGTCGATGGGATTTGGGATGCGGCGGCTGGAAAATGGTATGAACTTAATCAACTGTTCACAGTAAAGGATGGAAAACTTGAGGGATCCACAGAATTGCTGCTTGATATATCAGGCGTTTTCAATGTGACAGGAACGATTACTAAAGGAACAACAGCATTAAGTGAGACAGTTTTCAGTATCCATACTGCAAGTGGCGAAGAAAAGTGGTTTGATGGCCAAACCGATAAAGACGGTAAATTTGCCTTAAAACTACCTAATGGCGATTACACAATTGATGGAATTTGGGACAGTGTCGCAGGAAAATGGTACGAACTCAAGAAGAACTTCACGGTTGCAGGTACATTACAATTGAACATTGATGTGCTAAAAGATGGTACTGGTGTCATCACACCAAACGTTACCGGCGTATTAACCAAGGGCACGGAAACATTACCAAACGTTGTATTCAGTGTTCACACCACCACTGGTAACGTTACCTGGTACGACATTACTACAGATGCAAATGGAAAATACAGCACAATATTACCTAATGGAAGCTATATGCTAGAAGGTATTTGGTTAGGAACAGAAAACCACTGGTATGATTTACAAAAAGAATTCACAGTCGATGGCACCAAAGAATTCAATATCGACGTATTAGCTGGACAAGCTGACAAGAAATTCACGTTAAACTTAATGCACACAAATGATACACATGCCAACATCGATAACGTGGCGAAAAAAATGACGGCGATTAAGTCGGTTCGTGCAACGAAGCCTGATGCATTATTACTTGATGCAGGTGATGTGTTCTCTGGAACATTGTATTTCAATGAGTATAAAGGTTTAGCAGATTTAGAGTTTATGGAACTAGCAGGCTATGATGCGATGACTTTTGGAAACCATGAGTTCGACTTAGGCACGGAAACACTAGCAAACTTTGTAAAAGAAGCGGACTTCCCATTTGTTAGTGCGAACGTAAATTTTGTAAACGATACAAATCTACAATCCCGTTTCCACAACGATGTAACGACGGCTAATCCTTTGGGCGGTGAAATTTACAACGGTATTATCAAAGTTGTAAATGGTGAGAAAATCGGTATTTTTGGATTAACAACTGCTGAAACCGCGACGATTTCTAGTCCTGGAGCAGGTGTGGCATTTGAAAATTATATCGACGAAGCACAGAAATCAGTTGACGCTTTAAAAGCACAAGGCGTAAACAAAATCATTGCTTTAACACATATTGGTTTTGATGATTCACTTGTATGGGACAATGACCAACAATTAGCTGCGTCTGTTGAAGGAATCGACGTCATTGTTGGAGGTCACTCTCATACGAAACTTGATGCTCCATTCTTTGATACAACAGGTGATGAGCCAACAGCTATCGTTTCTGCCAACGAATACAACAAATACCTTGGGACAGTCGATGTAACATTTGATGCGTCAGGTAAAGTAATCGTTCCTGAAACAACAGGTAAACTGCTTGATATTACTACATTCGCAGATGATGCAGCAGTAGCTAACATCTTGAACACTAAATACAAGCCAGCCATTGATGCAATGAAAGCTACTGTAGTTGGAACGGCAGTTGCTCCATTAGTGGGTGGAAATCCTCCAGCACGTGTTGGAGAAACAAACCTTGGTAATTTCGTAGCAGATGGGATGCTTGCCAAAGCAAAAACAATCAATCCGAATACGGTGATTGCTCTTCAAAATGGCGGCGGAGTTCGTGTCACTCTTCCTGCAGGAAACATTACATTAGCAGATGTATTTAAAGTATTACCGTTCGGAAATGCTTTAGGAATCATGGAATTAAAAGGTGCTGAAATTAAAGAAGCACTTGAATACAGTGTTAAGGATGCACCAGCCGCATTTGGCGGATTCTTACAGGTTTCTGGCTTGAAATTCACTTATGACAGCACGAAACCAGCTGGATCTAAGGTTCAAAGCATTGAAGTTAAAGGTCAAGATGGAAGCTACACAGCGTTAGATTTGACTAAAAACTACTTCGTTGCGACGAACATCTTCACAGCAAAAGGTGGGGACGGATATACCGTGTTTGCAAAAGCTTACGCAGAAGGCCGTGTAAGTGAGCCAGGATTTGTGGATTGGGAAATGTTTAGAGAATACATTGAGGCACAACCAAACAAAACGGTTAATCCGCAAGTGGAAGGTCGTATTATCAACGTAGCTCCACAAGTTATTCCAGCTGCTTCATTCAGCGGTACGGCAGATGCTCCAAAGGTATACTTTGGAAATGTGGTCGTTGATGTAACAGGTGTAGCGAAGCTTGAGAATGCAACCGTTAAAGGCAACCTTACTTTAAAAGGTAACAATGGTGTTGAACTTTCTAACGTAACAGTTGAAGGTGACACAATTTTTGAAGATTAATTAAAAGGCTAGGTTCCTCCAGCAACTAATTTGTTGGAGGAATTTACACCAATTATTTTAGCTCCAAATATTCACCCAACCGAACCTGGAGGTGCAACTATTTGTCTAGAAAAAACAAAAAGAAGTTGAATATTATTCTTATAGCCATCTTGCTGATTAGTATGGTTTTACCAAACTACTATATTAAATCTGCGATTGCTGCTACAAACGCTACGGATCTCTTTATCTCTGAATATATTGAAGGCACCAGTTTTAACAAAGCACTCGAACTCTATAATGGAACAGGCGCTGCTGTTAAATTAAGTGAATATACACTTGAACATTATAGCAATGGTGCATCAACTACGACTTTCACTATGGCTTTATCTAGTGACCCCTCTGCCACTCTTGCCAATGGATCAACATTTGTTATTTCACGAAATGACGCAGACGCGGCTATCGTCGCTAAGGCCAACTTATTAGACGCTGGAAAAACAGTGATTAACTGGAATGGTGACGACGCCGTTGTTTTAAAACATAACGGAACGATTATTGATGTGATTGGAAAAGTGGGCGAACGCCTAAATTGGGGAACCACGGTAAAAACTACGGACCAAACCATCGTCCGTAAAAGTTCCATCACAGCTGGCGACAGCAACCCTAGTGATGCCTTTGACCCAGCAACAGAATGGGACAGCTTAGGCCTCAATGTGTTTACAAACCTTGGTATCCACACCATGGATGGCGGTTCTACTCCGGTAGAAACGAAGGTTGCTAATGCAACAGCCTCACCTGCAGCAGGTGCAGTGGCAGAAGGAACCTTGGTATCTTTAGCAACCGCAACCGCTAATGCAAAAATTTACTACACAACCGATGGCACAACACCAACTGCTTCAAGCACGGAATATACGGCACCGATTAAAATTAGTGCAGACACAACAATCAAGGCAATTGCCGTCAAAGCCGACTTAGAAAACAGTGATGTTTCCACATTCGCTTATACGGTTTTGAAAGCAAGTACAATTGCTGAAGTAAGAGCAGCTGCGTTACAATCGAACGTTCAAACGAGTGGAGTCGTTACCGCTGTGTTAGGAAGAGCGATTTATTTCCAAGATGCAACTGCTGGAATTGTTGCCTTTACACCTTCGGAAAGCACAACCGTTCAACCAGGTGATAAAATCACTGTTTCTGGTAAACTAACGGAATTTTCCACGCTGCTAGAAATTGAAGCTAATCATGAAAATATCATTGTGACAGGGAAAGAAACTGTTCCAGCTGCGGAAGTATTAACAGCTGCACAGTTAGAAGAAAGCAAAGAAGCAAAACTAGTAACGATTAAAAATGTAACTGTAGGAGCCTTCTCTGGCGGAAACTACTCGGTTACAGATAGTGATGGAACTAGTTTTCAAATTCGCCCGCCTGTTTCAACGATGATTTCAACAGGTACAACCTATGAAGCTATTACCGGAGTTCTTAGTGCATTTAACGGTGTTTACCAATTAATTCCGCGGAACGACGGTGATATTTTACTAGATTCTAGTATTGTTCAACCAGTAGTAGCCACTCCAGGCGCTGGCTTGGTAACGGCAGGAACAACTGTAACGTTCACAACGGGTACTGCCGGGGCAGTGATTCACTACACCCTTGACGGCAGTGAGCCAACGACCGCAAGCCCAGTATATTCACAGCCAATAGTTATTTCACAAGCTACAACGGTTAAAGCGGTGGCAGTAAAAGAAGGATTGAAAAATAGTGCGGTTGCTACGTTTGATTATGTGATCCAAAATGGTGCAATTCACATCTATGATATCCAAGGCAAATCACACAACTCGCTATTTGCTGGTAAAACAGTAACGGATGTAGAGGGCGTCGTTACGTATATTGATGGCACAAGCCGCTTCTTCATTCAAGACTTAGTGGGCGACGGCGATAAAAATACATCCGACGGAATCCTTGTCTTCAAATCGGCGCATGGTGTTGCCATCGGTGACCGCGTGAAAGTATCAGGGAAGGTAACTGAATTCTACGGCGAAGGATTTGCTGAGAAAACAACAACAGATTTAACGATAACGGAAATTGAAGCAACAACAATTACGAAAAATGGTACGGCCGCTCTTCCAGCACCAATCAAACTTGGTGTCGACCGGATTGCTCCAACAGAAATCATTGACAATGACCAATTTGCGACTTTTGATCCTGATGAAGACGCAATCGATTTCTGGGAAAGTATTGAAGGAATGTATGCACAAGTTGACGAAGGAAAAGTAATTGCGCTTCAAAAAGATGGATTAGTATGGGTGGTTCCGAAGAACTATCCAACCAACGTGACTCCTGGCGGTTTGCGTATTACAGCAACTGACACCAATCCAGATCGAATCGGGGTTGATGTAAGAAATGGCGCAACGGCCAATAAATCCTACCGTGCAAAAATGGGTGACTTTTTTACGGGCTCGATTAAAGGTGTTGTCAACTACGGTTACAGCAACTATAAATTGATGACCCAAGAATCAAGTCTGCCAACCTTAACAGAAACACCAATCGTACGTCCTGCTACAAAAATTACGCCAACAGCTGACAAATTAACGATTGGTACGTATAACGTTGAGAACTTCTCAACAGCCACTCCAGATGCGAAAGTTACAAAAATTGCCGATGCCATTGTTGCAAAAATGAAAAACCCTGACATTATCGGTTTAAATGAGGTCCAAGATAATAATGGGGAAACAGACAATGGTATCGTTGATGGAACACAAAGTGCGCAAAAAATTATTGATAAGGTCGTGACTCTTGGCGGACCAACTTATGCTTATACTGAAATTACCCCAGTCAATAATCAAGATGGCGGGGCACCAGGCGGAAATATCCGTGTTGCCTTCCTATATAATAAGGATCGTGTTTCGTTAACAGCAGGCGCCCCAAAAGGTACATCAACACAAGCAGTCGGTTTTGAAAATGGCAAGCTTACTTTAAACCCAGGCCGGATTGATCCAACTAATGCTGCGTTTAATGCGAGCCGTAAACCGCTAGCTGCTCAGTTTGATTTCCAAGGCCAAAACGTTATCGTAGTGGCTAATCACTTCAATTCTAAAGGTGGCGATACACCGTTATTCGGCAAAACACAGCCGCCGGTATTAAGCAGTGAAGTTCAACGTCATAAGATTGCAGCGATTGTTAATAACTTTGTTAAAGATGTGAAAGCAAAGGATGCAAACGCGAATGTTGTTTTACTAGGTGACTTCAATGATTTTGAATTTACGAAAACACTCGAAATTGCCAAAGGAAATGAATTAACGAACATGGTTGATAAAGTTCCTGCGGATGAGCGTTACAATTATTCCTACCAAGGAAATGCCCAAGAATTAGACCAAGTCTTAGTGACAAACAATATGGCTGCTAATACTGCTGTCGATATTTTACACATTAACTCTGGCTTCATGGAGGAGCATGGACGTGCAAGTGACCATGATCCAATCATAATTCAGACTCAGTTAAAAGCGGCTGGTGAAGTATTACCACCAGTAACACCGCCAGCATCAACCAAAGTTTACAATTTAAACGGCTTCAAAACGAAGAAGTTAACGGTAAATAATACGGGGGCTGATATTACAGTTAGTGCAGATTCCATTATTACTGATGGTATTGTCATTAAAAGTTCTTACGCTAAACTGAAGGGTGAAGGCTTAAAGAACACAGTGATTACACTTAGCCCAACGGCACCAGGTGCAGTGATTGACTTTGGCGGCTTAGTGGTAAAAGAAATAGTCATTGATAATGCAAATATCAGCCAAATTCGAGGCATTGAGCAGGTTCAAAAGTGGACAGTGAAAGACGGTGTGGATACGTCAGCGATTAAATTCACGAATGTGGACGGAGTGGTTCTTCCTTCACCCATTGCTGCACCGCCTAAGGTGAATCAAGCGCCAGTAGCGACTAAAGCTTTGCCAAACGTTTCGGTCCAAGTTGGCACACCGGTTTCTGTAAATTTAAGTGAGTATTTTACTGACCCAGATGGCGATGCTTTAACGTATACGACCACAGCAGGGACTTTGCAAGGAGCAACATTAACAATCCAAACTCCGTTAGAAGGTACCATTAATGCGACGGTAACTGCGAATGATGGAGCAAGAACAGTTAGTGGATCATTTACTGTTACAGTAACTGCTGTACCTGCAAACACAGTGGAAGCTTATTATCAAGCAGCAGCTGGAAAAACAGGTGCGGATCTAAAGCTTGCCTTACACACGATTATTAAAAAACAAACGAAATTAACGTATGCGCAAGTAACAGAAGCGTTAAAGAAAACGGATGAAGACCCAGCGAACACTAATAACGTGATTTTACTTTACACAGGTCGTTCGCAAGCAAAAACAACATTCGGTTCAGGTGTAAACGACTGGAATCGTGAGCATGTTTGGGCGAAATCCCATGGTGATTTCGGAACAAGCGTGGGACCAGGTACCGATATTCACCATTTACGACCAACGGACGCCTCTGTCAACAGTACACGCGGACATATGGACTTTGATATCGGCGGCAAGTCTCAAGGGGAATGTGCAGATTGTTATTATGACAGTGATTCTTTTGAGCCGCCTAATCGAGTAAAAGGTGATATTGCTAGAATGCTTATGTATATGGATGTTCGTTACGAAGGGGATGGCGGGGAGCTTAATCTTGAATTAGCGGACAAAGTCAATACGTACCCAACACCATTCCATGGTAAGAAATCTGTTCTTCTCCAATGGAGCAAAATGGATCCACCTGATGCCTTTGAAAAACATCGCAATGATGTCATTGAATCGATACAAGGCAACCGCAATCCATTCATCGACCACCCAGAATGGGCAGACTCCATCTGGCCAGTAAGTTAATACAAAAAGAGGAAAAAGCATCTGCAACCGCAGGTGCTTTTTTCTTGTTTTAATGGTGTCAGGCACCATGGTATATTTCGCGATGATTCTAAATTTACAGATTATAAGAAAAATATATTGACTGCAAATCTAATCATGTTATATAGTTTAACAATAAAATGTTAGGTTATATAACATGAAATGAGGAGCCGATTCTCTTGAAAAAAATAGAAGCAATTATTCGACCGGAACGACTCACAGAGACGATTAAGGGTTTGAAAAATATGGGGATTTTAGGTTTTACGGTTTCACAAGTGGTTGGCAGAGGAAAGCAAAAGGATACGCAGGGAGTTTATCGTGGGAAAAATTATCAGGTAACTTTGCATCCTAAAGTGAAACTGGAGATTGTCCTCTCGGATTATTTGGTGGAGTCCACCATCCGGACAATTGTGGATGCGGCCCAAACGGGTGAAGATGGCGACGGTAAAATATATGTTTACCCGATTTTGGAGGCCTATAACATTCGGACAGGGACAATAGATTATGATATCGAGGATTTAGCAAATAAGGAGGGATGACTTGTGGAATTAATGTACATAAATACCGTGTGGGTCGTCCTCGCAGCCGCGATGGTTTTGTTCATGGAAGGCGGTTTTAGTTTACTAGAGGCCGGGTTGGTCCGAACGAAAAATGCCGTTAATGTGACAATGAAAATTTTTGTAGATTTAACGATTGGTGCTTTAGCGTTTTGGCTCATCGGCTTTGGGATCATGTTTGGAAACGATGCGTTTGGATTCGTTGGAACCACTCTATTTGGAAGCCCAGAGAAAATTGCTCTTTCGATTGAATTGCCTAGTGTGGCTTTTGTGCTATTTCAAATGGGATTTGCGGTGGCATCTGTCTCGATCATTTCAGGCGCTGTAGCAGAACGAATGAACTTTAAAGCCTATGTGGTGACGGCGGCACTCATTTGTATTATTATTTACCCTCTATCTGGTCATTGGATATGGAATAGCGATGGCTGGTTAGCCAAATTAGGAATGAAGGACTTTGCTGGATCTGCCGCGATTCATGCCGTCGGTGGTTTCGCTGCTTTTGCAATGGCAAAACTATTGGGTCCGAGAAAAGGAAGATTTAATTCTGATGGAAGCTCCAATGTGTTTGCACCTAGTAACATTCCGTTAGCTTCTGCCGGTGCCTTTATCTTATGGTTCGGGTGGTTTGCGTTTAATGCGGGGAGTACATTGGATGCCTCCAGCTCCGCACTAGCACCGATTGCCATCAACACCATGCTAGCGGGGGCAAGCGGGGGAGCGGCGGCACTATTTATGACGATGAGAATGTTTGGAAAAGCCGACCCAAGTATGACGATAAATGGGGTGTTGGCTGGACTGGTTGCAATCACAGCGGGCTGTGCCTTTGTTTCGGAGTGGAGCGCCGTTATAATAGGCGCAATAAGTGGTACGCTCGTAATTTATACCACCCTTTTTGTGGATTATTTGAAAGTGGATGATCCGGTCGGTGCCGTTGCGGTCCATGGTTTCAGCGGGGTGTTCGGGACAATTGCGGTTGGATTATTTGATAAAACGCAAGGATTATTGACAACGGGTCATGCCTCATTATTAGAAGTGCAGCTTTTAGGCGCTGTTGTCGTGATTGTTTGGGGGTTACTCGGCGGCACTTTTATCGCAAAGGTATGCGAAAAAACAGTCGGTTTCAGAGCAACAGAGCGGGAAGAAGAAGAAGGCCTGGATATGTCCTACCACGGCATTCCGGCTTACAATGAATTAGAGCGGTTTACGGATTTGCCGACTAGTCTATTTAATTTTGAAGAAACCACAGGAATTACGGTTGCTTCTCCGGCCAGCCGTAAAGAAAAGGTAGTTTGAAAGTAACTAGATATAAAGGGATTCTTACTTCATCATACAAAAAGTCGTAAATAGATTAGTTCTAATTTAGAACCTGTCTATTTTCGACTTTTTATTTTGGTTTTTTATCTAATTCCATGCACCCAAACGGTAAAAAAAGAAAGGACGAAATGAACTAGTCAGTTTTAATATTTCGCTAAATTTTTATAATAATTGTAAATAATTGGTTAATGATTGTAAAGAATGAGTGATTCTTCTTCTTTTTCTTGCGAATTTTTATATCATGGGATTGTACCAAATTTTGAAACAATCAAGGAGGAAGAAAAAATGAAGGATTTAAAAAAATGGATGTTAGTGTTAATGGCGTCTTTCATGTTGTTAGGAGCTGCCTCAGGTTGTAGTAATACAAAAACAGATGCGGATACAGAGCAAAATCAAGATAATGGAGATACTGATTCCCAAAACAGCGGATCTGATCAAGATTCAGAAGAATCAGGGCAATAATATAAAAAAGTAACTAATCAGAACTGTTGTCAGTATAAGGACTAGAAAGTGCAAAAATCACCTGCCTAATAAGGTTGGTGATTTTTCTTTTAGGCAGATTGTAAGTCGGGAAGGAACACGAACGATTTTAAATTTACAAAAGTACATAATATCTTTACAAAACTATACAAACCATTAATACTCAGTTAACAAAAAAGGATTAATCTAAAACACGTAAACAACAACATACTTTATAGGGGGATTTAAAGAAATGAAAAAATTGAAAAACTTAAGCCTGCTTACATTGCTAGCTGCGTTAATGGTATTCATGGCTGCTTGTGGAGGCGCGACTTCTACAGAGAAGACAGAAGGAACTGCGAAGAAAGAAACATCAAAGACTGAAGAAACGAAAGAACTTTCCGGCTCATTAACTATTTCTGGCTCTTCTGCGATGCAGCCTCTTGTGGCAGCTGCAGCTGAGGAATTTATGGCTGCTAACCCTAAAGTTGATATACAAGTAAACGCGGGTGGATCTGGTACAGGCTTATCACAAGTTGCTGAAGGATCAGTTCAAATTGGTAACTCTGATGTTTTTGCTGAAGAAAAAGAAGGAATTCCAGCCGATCAGATTGTTGACCATAAAGTTGCTGTAGTAGGGATGACTGCTGCCGTTAACCCTAAAGTTGGGATTAAAGATATTAAAAAAGCGGATTTAATTAAAGTTTTCACTGGAAAAATCACAAACTGGAAGGAACTTGGTGGAGCAGACCAAAAAATCGTTCTTGTAAACCGTCCTGATTCTTCTGGAACTCGTGCAATTTTTAATAAATTTGCCCTTGATGGAGCAACACCTGCTGAAGGAATCACCGAAGATTCTTCAAATACAGTTAAAAAAATTATTAACGAAACTGATGGTGCGATTGGTTACCTTGCTTTCTCGTATTTCACTGATGAAACAGTAACACCTCTTGCGATTGACGGTATTGAACCAACTGCTGAGAATGTACAGTCAGGTAAATTCCCAGTTTGGGCTTACCAACATTCTTATACTAAGGGCGAGGCAACAGATCTTGCAAAAGCATTCCTTGATTATTTGATGTCAGATGAGATCCAAGATACTTTATTACCAGAGCAAGGATACCTTCCTGTAACAAAAATGCAAGTGGAACGTGATGCACAAGGCAATCAGAAAAATCTTTAGGACTAATAGTTAACTAACATGAAAAAGCCTTCATTCCTTTTGTACAGGAATGAAGGCTTATTTGTGATTCTAAAATGTTTTCGATAGCTTCTTCTCGAAAAAATGCTTTATATCAGCAGCAGGAAGTGGTTTACTGAACGAACTAATTGGGTGTCAGGCATCATGTGAAGTTTTCACATGGTGCCTGACACCCTTTTTTTGGGCGCTTGCGCTTTTCTTATTTTCTTAAGGATAACTTAAGGAACGGACAAGATAATAGGCTCATCAAATAAATCATTTTCCTGCTGGCTGAGGGCCTGATTGCAGCGGGGGGTAAAGGAGTAGAGATTGTTGAAGAAAGTGATTTGGATACTTGTGAGTGTTTTGGTTATTGGATTTGTCGGGTTTCAGTATTATAAATCGAAAACGGTGAGTACGGAGGCTTCCGCGCAAATTCGAACAGCTGTGGTTCAACAAGGAAAGCTGGAAGTGAAGATTAGTGGTTCAGGTACAGTTGAACCAGTAACAAGTGAAGATATAAAGTCAACAGATGATAATGATGAAATCGATGAAGTGTTGGTCTCAGCTGGTGACAAAGTTAGTGAGGGGGATGAATTAATTACCTTCACGGATGATAGTGATCCGATTACAGCTCCTGCTGACGGGACAATTACCACGGTTTCTGTTTTAGAAGGAGAACGGGTAACGAATGGTCAGGTGGTCGCCCATCTAACTGACTACAAGGATCTACAAACCGTTGTTGCAGTGGATGAGTTAGATATTACAAAAATTAAAAAGAAGCAAACGGTCAGCTTAACTGTAAGTGCGTATCCTGACACTACTTATACAGGAAAGGTAACAGCGATTGCTGCTGAAGGAACATCTGCGAACGGAACATCGACTTTTGATGTCACCATTCACATTGATAAACCTACAAATTTAAAAGTGGGGATGAGCACGGAAGCTAGTATTTTAACCCAAAGTAAGGAAAATGCTCTATATGTTCCTGTCGATGGAGTTTATACAAGCAATAACGAAAAATATGTGATTGTGACTGCGGCATCGACGGATTCAAGTTCCGATGCATCGGCAGGCACAAGCCAACAAAAGACGGTAAAGACAGGAATTTCTACGGATGAATATGTAGAACTAACAGAAGGCGTAACCGCAGGTGAAACCATTCAATTACCGGAACTTGCCACAAGCAGCTCGTCTAACAGCCAAGGCGGTATGATGAGAGGTAACATGGGCGGCATGGGAGCTATGACTGGCGGAGGCATGCCACCGGGAGGAACTGGACAAGGAGCGCAAAGCGGAAAGGGTGGCAATTAATGAGTACACCGATCATTCAAATAAAAAATATGATGAAAACCTATAGGCTTGGCGGTGAAATGGTCCATGCCCTCAATGATGTATCATTAGAAATCCAAAGGGGTGAATTTTTAGCCATCATTGGTCCGTCTGGGTCAGGGAAATCGACCCTAATGAACATGCTGGGCTGTCTTGATCGGCCTAATAAAGGGACTTATCACCTCGATGGCAGAGATATTGGAAAAATGGATGACAATAGTTTAGCAACGATTCGGAATCGGAAGATCGGGTTTATTTTTCAAAACTTTAACTTATTAGGTAAGCTCTCCGCACTCGAAAATGTGGAATTACCCTTGTTATACGCCGGCGTACCTACACGTGAAAGGCGTGAGCGGGCATTAGACGGATTGGATAAGGTCGGCTTGAAGGATCGCGCCGGCCACCTGCCGACCCAGCTATCGGGGGGACAGCAACAACGGGTGGCGATTGCGAGAGCCTTGGTTGGCCAGCCGTCGATTCTCCTTGCCGATGAACCAACCGGTGCCCTTGATAGTAAAACCAGTAAAGAGATTCTCCTTTTAATGAAGGAATTGAATGAATTAGGTCATACGATTATTTTAATCACACATGATTTGGAAATCGCTAAACAAGCAAAAAGAATGGTTAGTATTCAAGACGGCAAACTCTTCGAGAATGGAGGTGTCCTCCTTGGGAATGTTGCAATCCATTAAAATGGCGCTGCGGAGTATCAGAAGCAATAAACTCCGGGCGGTCTTGACGATGCTAGGGATCATTATCGGAGTATCGTCAGTTATCGTTCTAGTTTCGATTGCCCAGGGATCAGCGAAAAACGTCACGAGTCAAATCAATCAATTGGGAACCAACCTTTTGACGGTAAATACCTATAGTACAGATATTGAACTAACGGAAGATAAAATTAGTGAGTTAAGTGAGATCGATGGCGTGAAAGATGTTGCACCGGTTGTTTCGGGCCGGGTCTATGTGAAAAAAGAGCGGACCTCCTCTCAGATTACCTTAACGGGAACAAATGCGGCCTATTCATCTGTTCGTGATGCGAAGGTCACTCAAGGGCGCTTTATTACCGATTTAGATGTCGAGTACCGCCAAAAGATTGCCGTACTCGGTTCGGAAACAGCTAGTACCTTTTTCGGCACAGAGAATCCGATCGGACAATACATTCAGGTGTCAGGCACCTCGTTCAAAGTGGTCGGATTACTGGCTTCGAAAGGAAGCTCACTCGGGCAGAGCGGGGATAATCTGATTATTGTCCCGTTGAGCACGGGTCAACGTTTAGTTGGCAGTACGACGATTAGCACGGTTTATTTGCAGGGAAAAAGCGAGGATCAGATGGATTTCGTGATGAATGAGGTTAAAATGGCACTCGCCAGTATGTATCCGGGGAAAAGTGATTATTATGGTGTAACCAACCAGCAGGATGTGATGGACACTATGAGTTCGGTATCTGATACCATGACCATGATGCTAGGCGGAATTGCGAGTATTTCCTTACTTGTCGGCGGGATCGGCATCATGAATATCATGCTTGTGTCGGTCTCAGAACGAACGAAAGAAATCGGGATCAGAAAGGCCATTGGTGCCAAACGGCGTGATGTCCTCCTACAGTTTCTAATTGAGGCTGTGGTGCTAAGCTCGATGGGTGGCTTGATTGGAATTCTGTTTGGATTAGGATTAGGAAAAATTGTTTCTTCTCTGATGAGTTTAAGCATCGCCTACTCACCAACCGTAATTCTATCATCGTTCCTATTCTCGCTCGCCGTGGGTGTGGTCTTCGGAGTATTCCCAGCCAATAAAGCATCTAAATTGAATCCAATTCAGGCACTTCGCTATCAGTAGATTTTTTCTTTTGGTCGATACTGGGAAAAATTGATTAGCAAATAAAATTGGTCAATGCGCAAATAAAACTGGTTAATATGCAAATAAAATAGCAAAATCCGCAAATAGAAGCTATTAATTCGCAAATAAACTTGATTTTTTAATCAAAAAAGCGGTACATCGCGGTACTTTATACGAAACTGAACCACCCAAAACTACGAAAATGAGGAGAATGTATATGAAAAAAACAAGAAAAGCACACTTATGGATTGGTTTAATCTGCTCTATCTTTATTTTAATCGAATCAGTAACGGGATTGTTGATGAATGAACCTTGGTTAATTGGCCAGACACAAATGGAAGGAAATAAAGGTAATTTCCAGCCAGGACAGTTTAATCGTGGAGCTATGCAACAAGGAACAACAACAAATTCAGGGCAAACTCAAGCCCAAGCTGGATTAAACGCAAACGGCCAAACAGGACAAACAGGTCAAACAGGACAAACAGATCAAACTGCAGCACAAAATCAATTCCCAGGCCGCCCTGGAGCCGGTGGTGAAGGCGGAACTACCTCAATCACAGGGATCATCAGGGGTCTCCACGAAGGAAAAATCGGTACAACGAATGTAAAATGGCTGGTCGACTTAGTGGCGATCGCGTTAATCTTCTTAACCGGTTCAGGCATCTACCTATCCATGAAAGTCCTCAAAGCTGATAAAAAGAGAAGAAAACGTAATACTGATGGGCAAGTAGCCTAAAAGGTTGGGTGTCAGGCACCATGTGAAATATTCACATGCGCCTGACACCCTTTTTCCATTGATAAGTATTATTTTTTGAACTCAGGTTACTGTCTAGCTCCAGCGCCCTAGCGGCTAGTGTCCTTCGCTCTTCGCCCTACGATAAGTCAAGCACGAATGCGCTAACGCTCTTCGTGTTTCCTTTATCTCGGTTGGAGTGCTCCAGGCCATACGTCGCTGACCAGGGCGCTTGCGCTTTTCTTGATTTGCACAAATTATGTTGTTTTTTCGACAAAATGCTATAATAAAGATAGTAATTGAAATTCTAGCTAAGGGGAAATGAATATGATTCTCGTCGTTGGCGGAGCAGGTTACATTGGTAGCCATCTTGTGAAAGAATTAGTAGAAAAAGAAGAAGTGGTTGTCCTCGATAATTTATCAACCGGTCACCGTGAAGCTGTCGATAGCCGTGCGGTTTTTGTTGAAGGTGATTTAGGTAATGAAGAGGATTTACAAATGATCTTCAAAAGTTACCCAATCAAGGCCGTAATGCACTTTGCAGCCTTTAGCTTGGTCGGGGAGTCTGTTGTCGACCCATTGAAATACTATCAGAATAACGTGGCGGCTACACTTACCTTGTTAAAAGCTATGATTAAATATAATGTCAAAAACTTTATTTTCTCTTCAACAGCCGCTACCTATGGAATTCCTGATGTAGAGTTGATTGATGAAACAACTCCAACTAGACCGATCAATCCATATGGACATTCCAAACTGATGATTGAACAAATCCTGTCAGATTTCTCAAAATCCTATGGACTAAACTATGTAATTCTACGTTACTTCAATGCAGCAGGAGCCCATGAATCAGCAGTAATCGGTGAGAGTCATGACCCAGAGACTCATTTAATCCCAATTGTTCTTCAACAACTGTTAGGGCAGCGGGAAAAGATATCTGTTTTCGGATCTGATTATGATACGGCGGATGGTACATGTATTCGTGATTATATCCATGTCACTGATTTAGCGAGTGCGCATATCCTTGCACTTGAAGCGTTACTGGCCGGGAAGAAGTCAACAGAGATTTATAATCTGGGCAACGGTCTTGGCTATTCGGTTAAGGAAGTTATTGAAACATGTGAAAAAGTAACCGGTAGAGAGGCAAATGTTGAAATGGCGGACCGTCGTGCAGGAGACCCAGCCATGCTTGTTGCTTCCTCTCAAAAGATTCATTCCGAACTTGGCTGGAAGGCGGAAAGGAACTTGGAACGAATCATCGAGGATGCCTGGAAATGGCACCAACAACAGCAGTATTAATTGTTAAATGCAACCTCGAAAACAGGCCTCCTTCTTATACCAGGGGGCCTGTAAATATATACAGCAAAAGTAAATTTTCCAAATAAAAACATATCTGATAATATTGCCATCCCCCCCATTGATGTAAGTCGATTCAACGATTATAATCTAGTAAGATAGTAATAAATAAACTATAGTCTGCACTTTCTTATTATTTTTGGCAGGAGGAAAAATTGTGAAGATATCTAGTAAGTTAATCTTTGTGCTAATGTTATCTTTTGCGTTTGTAGGACTAAGTGGCTGCGCTGAAAAGGATAAAGCTTCAAGTGAAGTTAGTGAAAAGACGGTCGAAACAAAGGAAAATACGAATTCTGACAATACCAAAGCTCCAGTTGAAACACCAAAGAAACAGGAAAACTCAGAATCAACCCAAACAAACTCAGAAAGCAAATCAGCCGCAGATAACAAATCAACTAAAACTACTAACAAAAAAACCAAAACAACCCAAGCTAACCAAGAAAAAGAAGTTCATGACTTTGTTCTAGAAAATACGAAAATGGTACAAGTATTGAATATTAGCAGACGTGTCCATGAAAAACATCCGGACTTAGGTCCATTCTATGTTGTAAGAGGTATTGATGTGAGAGGACAAAAAAGTGAAATTTGGATTAAAGATATGAAAATTTTTGAAATGGTTAATACAAAATAGTCACGAATCGACAAAAGGGAATGACAAGGCCAAATGGCCTAGTTGTTTCCTTTTTTTTGTCTTTTAGACTAACTCTCTTTAAAAAATACTTAAGTATTTATACAAATTTGTCGATAAGTCTTTGTATATCGACACGAGGGTTTGCTGAAATAATTTCTATAGGTTTTATATACTAATACAATAGTATTAGGTTTTATCTTAATAATCTGGGGAGTTGTGCCCAGTACAAAATCACATGTCGGTGATTAAAGAGAAATAGAGAATAGGAGGGATTGTTTATTTTGTTTCGAAAAAACAAGATTTGGAGAAAAGTAGTATCAATTTTGTTAACCGTATTACTTGTTGCTAGCGGACTCATTCAGCCTGTGTTCGCCGAAGAGACAAGTAAGACACCAGCCAAAACAGAGAGTACCATTCAGACGGATAACAAAGTAGAAGACAAAGTAATGACAAGCGAGACCACGGCTGAAACAGAGGATACCGTAAAGAAAGATAATAAAGTAGAAGATACCAATTCCCCGCCACCGAAAGAAGAAATTATTGAAAAAGCTTCCAAAGGAGACGAAAGCAGGATTGAAGGAACGCTGACACAGGCAGGCACCCCGCTTCCCAACATCACCTTTAGTATAAAGTCAAAAGCTAACGGTTCTTGGTATGATACCACCACAGAAAAAGATGGAAAATATCGATTCGATTTACCTGTCGGAGAATATCTACTATCTGGAATTTGGCTGGATTCTGAAAAGAAGTGGTATGCCCTTGACAAGGAAATGTCTGTTTCGAAGGACCATGCAACCATTGATATCGATCTTCCAGGAAAAGTTGAGGTCAATGCATCTGGAGTATTAACAAAAGATGGACAGCCATTGCCAAAAGTCACATTTAGTATACATACCACGGGGAAGCCGGAGCAATGGTATGACACCACCACCAATTCAGACGGTCATTTTGGTTTTATCTTAAGCGATGGAGATTACAAACTTGAAGGCATATGGGTCACTGCGGATGAAAAATGGTATAAGCTTGATAAAACCTTCAAGGTAGACAATGGAAAACTTGAGGGCTTAGAAAATTTAAATATTGATTTAAAAACTGAACAACCACCTGCACTAAATAAAGTTTCCGGGACCTTGACCCAGGCAGGAAAGCCACTCCCAGATATTCTCTTCAGTCTCCATACAAAAGGGGCAGAAGAGGAAGAATGGTACAGCGCAACATCCGATCAAGATGGTTATTTTGAGTTAAAACTGCCGAAGGGTGATTATGAAATCGATGGAATCTGGGTACCGGCTGCATCGAAGTGGCATCAATTGAATCAGGTATTCACAGTCGATGACGCCATGGACCTTAAGATTGATTTACCATCAACCCCGGCACCATCGGAAATCAAAGGGAATGTGACCAAAGGAGGAACCCCACTCAAGAATGTTTCCTTTAGTGTGCATTCGATGGGTACTGACCCTGTTTGGTATGACACCAAAACAGATGATGATGGACATTTTACATTAAAGGGTTTACCGGATGGAGACTTTCAATTAGACGGGATTTGGTCGACTGAAGATTCTAAATGGTACCTTTTACAATTAAAATTCACTGTGGAAGATGGTCGGTTATCAGGTGCAGAAGCTTTGTCGATTGATATTTCTACTCAGCTCAAGAGTGTAAAAGGACATGTGACAAAAGGTGAAGCGCCTGTTTCGAATATCTGGGTAAGTGCCCATACAACAGGTGGGAATGTTACATGGTTCGATGCAAAGACAGATCAGACAGGAGCATTTGATTTGACCTTGCCGGATGGTGATTATCTAATTGAAGGGATTTGGATTGAGTCTGAGGCGAAATGGTATCCACACAATGTGGAATTTACTGTTCTAGATGGTGGACTGAAAGGGCAATCCGAGTTACTCATCAATTTAGAGAAAGAGTCGCCTGGCAATCTAGCTGGAACGGTCTTTGATGGTTCTAAAGCCGCCGCCAACGCAGCCCTTTACTTGGAAAATGCAGAGACGAGTGAATTTTTCGGAGTCAATGCAGATGAAAATGGACAATTTTCCCTCGAATTGAAAGACGGGAACTATTATGTTGTCTCGGTCACAACTAATGATATTTATTATCTTTATAAACAATTCACAGTGGAAAATGGGAAGCTTCTGATTGACAAGGTAGAAGCCAAATCATTGGATGTCAACATTCCGCCTGCTTCCTTGGTTATGGAGGTTCATGTGAATGGCCAGCGGATCGTGACTGATGGTGTAAAGGTAATAAATGATGAACATGGTTATGGTTATTGGGAATACGCTGATCAGGAAACAGGCAGAATCACATACCGATTGCCGGACGGGACGTTTACTGTCGAAGGTTACTATGGTGAGGATGGTTTCTTCCATTATATTAACCAGTCAATTACAGTCGAGGATGGAACAACCAATCCAAGTCCATACATTATCAATATTGAAGATGGAGCAGAAAATTTTCTAACCGGTTCAGTTCGCAATGAGTCGGGTGTCATTCCGAACACAGAATTCTATATCATCGAAAAGAATTATGAGTGGCATTACCAGGTGCAAGCAGATGCCGAGGGTAAATATTCTATCAATGTTCCAGATGGGGACTATTTTATTTCTGACGTTAATTCTGGCGGCAGCTTGTATGGATTGGTTGATATTGCCTTTGAAGTAAAAGGCGGGAAAGTAAATAATCAAAATCAGTTTGATATTGTTGTATCTGCAAAAACATTAAAGGGTCGGCTGGTTAATGACGGTGTACCGATTGTTGGCGAGTTTTACTTCAAACGTGATATGAATGGAGCAGCCACTGAATACAGTTGGTCAACGGATTCGCAAGGTTCCTTCTCGCTCCGAGTACCTGACGGAAACTATACCATTACTACGGCGTATGGAAATGATGATTGGTATGAGGTCAATCGGACGATTGAAGTTGCTAATGGCACGACCAATCCGAATCCATTCATCATTGATACAGCAAAAGGAAATGTGACAGGTTCCGTTAACGATGATGGGGGATCAGTTGCTGAAGCTGAATTTTTTATAGATAAAGTTGATTCGTCCAGTTATTATTGGGTTGTTTCCGATAGTCATGGGAAATTTTCAGTGAACATCCCAGATGGTGATTATTTTATTCACCAAGTATGGGGTGGAAATCTTCCTTCCAACCAATATGCAAATGAATTCTTCTCTGTAGTCAAAGGAAAAGTGATTCGAGAGGGTGCACCGGTCAATGAGTTATCGTTAAAACTTCCGGGTGAAACGTTAAAAGCTAAATTGGTCAATCATATCACTCCGGTTGCAGGGGAAGTATTTGTATCACAGAAAATCAATGAAGTCACCTTCGATTATTATGCTGTTTTGGATTCAAATGGTGAATTCAGTCTTAGGGTTCCGGATGGGACGTATTCGGTCTACCGTTTATTCACCACAGACGATATTCTTGACTTGAATGTAGATGTTGAAGTCAAAAATGGCACGACGGTACCAAGCCCATATGTGATTGATATTAGTAACGGGGATCCAATTTTACAAGGTGTGGTTCAAGATGCGGATGGAGTTATCAGCGCAGGTATGATAACCATTGAACGCTATACGGAATCCGGTTATGATGGCTGGTATAATACTGAATTCACGAATGGAGAATTTAGTATGGACCTGCCGGACGGCACCTATAAAGTCGTCGAGATAGAGGAAAATAACGGAATTGTTACACTGCTAAACCAAGACTTTTCGATTGAAGGTTCACGCCTTGTGGTTGATGGTGCGGCAGCGTCAAAATTAACGATTAAGGTTCCTGCGATTACGTTGAAGGGTACTTTATGGGATGGCGATACGCAAGTCCAATCAGCAGAGCTTTTTGTGATAAAAAATAATGACGATGGTTCCATTTATGCTTACACGAACGAACAGGGTGTATTCTCCGCACGTTTGCCGAACGGATCCTATACAGTAGAAGAGGCTTTTTTAGCAAATAATGAAAGGATTAGGCTAAATCAGGACTTTGATATTATTGCGGGAAAGCTGACCATTAACGGAGAGGAAACAAGCAGCTTAGAGGTTCATCTGCCTAAGGTCAATGTGACAGGGACACTATCGGATGGACAAAATGTGCTTGCCGACCACCATTTAACTGTATTTGATTCAGATGGGTATTACTTTAGTACGGAAACGGCAGGGGACGGAAGTTTCCAACTCCGTTTACCAGATGGGGATTACAAGGTTCATGAAGCTAAATACTTTAGTGAGATGAACGATTATGTAAACTATCCATTGCAGACTGCCTTTTCGATTGCAGACGGAGAACTACAAGTAAAAGGAACCCCTGCAGAAGAATTAACAATTACGCTTCCAGCTGTTACACTGAATGCGCAAATTGTTGATGGAGGGAAACCTGTTGCCCATGCTTCTTTGAGGTTTATCAGAGAGTTGGATGGACAGTTCAGCTATTTTTATCCAATGACCGATGAAGATGGTTCTATGTCCTATCGTTTGCCAGATGGCACATACACCCTTGAAAATATTACATTATCCACTGGTGACTCCATAGATTTAACTAAAGAGATGAACGTCAAAAATGGCACAACTAATCCGAATCCATTGATTATTGATATTCATTAATTGTGAAAAGCAAGAAGGGGATTATGATCCCCTCTTGTTTATTAGGAGGACCTGAATTGAAACTATCTGGAAAAATAATCTTTGTTCTATTCCTATCAATATCTCTAATAGGATTAACTGGTTGCAGCGAGAAGGAAAAGACTGTTGCCAGTGTAGAAAAAAAGTCCTCGCAAACAGATTCGGCTAAAGAGGAAAAAAAGACAGCGTAAAGTGAGGAAAAATCAGTTGTCAATGCGTCTAGTACAAATGTCTCTGATCAAAAAACTCCAACAGACCCGAAGAAGCAAGAGGCAGAAGTTCAGAAGTTTGTGTTAAAAAGTACAAAAATAGTAAAGGTCTTTAATATTAGCAAAAGAATCAATGAGGAACAGCCAAATTTAGGGCCATTCTTTGTGGTTCGGGGAATCGATGACAGAGGGCAGAAAACGGAGCTTTGGATTAAAGATATGAAAATCTTTGAAATGGTGAACACGAAGTAGGATATTAAGTTGGCCTAACTTTAAAAAGAGGTAAATGACAGAATGCAACTTCTCGTCATTTACCTCTTTTTTCTGTATTTTTCGCCGCCTGGTTTATGATAATGGTACATAATCCAAGGTAGAACCAGAGGTATCTCCAATGTAGGGTATCTAAAAAGATGCTGTTGATAATCATGCCTATAAACACTGATAAAAATAAATAAACAGGCAAATTCCAAACTTCCTTTTTGCGATAATGAATAAGCAGAATGAAAATATAAAGAATTATCCCGAGAAAGGCTATGAACGCAATCCACCCATTTTCAGCTATGATTCGAACAAATAAATTATGTGTAGCATAGCCAAAGTAATATTCAAATTGACCTGGACCAATACCAAATAAGTGAGTAGACCCGACGATGATCCCTTGACGCTGATAATAAAACCGGTCTGAATCATAAGTTTGTAGTATTTCATTAGAACCTGAAAATCGAATCGATATATAGTGCATGATTGAATCACCTGCAGCGATCATAAAAACGACTGCTACAATTATCATTGGCAACAATAACATGGCATTTTGTCCGTACTTTTTCTTATAAAATATTGAATAAAAGAAGTAAATTAGTAGAACAATTGCTAAATTCAGCAGAGCGGCCCTCGACATAGATGCCAGTAACGTCAGAATCACAGTTCCCGCTAGGAAACAAAAGGCAAAATACTTGATTGAAAAGTAATGATAAGAAAAAGCCTTTTCAATAAGAATGGCGATTGCTAAGATTAGAAAGGGGGAGAAATCATTCGGATCTATAAAAAAACCTTGTGCACGAACCCCTTGAAACCATGTTCCAAGGTCACCTATGAAGCCTGCTTTCTGGAAAATTACCGCCAAGCAAGAAGTAAGGACAGTGGTTATATACCCCCATATGATTGAACTAAATTCCTTTTTCGTTTGTATCGTAAGGGTCAGAAAATAAAAAATGGTTATCATAAAAAAGGTATGAATAAAGTAACTGAAAGCTAAGTGTACATCTTTACTACTTAGAACAGAAAGCAAGGAAACAACAATAAAGAGAAGTAATGAATAATTTAAGAAACGTATTTCTTTTGCTACTCTAAGTTTCTGTTTTTTCCATATAAAAAAAATTCCTGCAACAATAACAAAAAGTAGATCAAATAGTTTTATGGATGTATTCATGATCCCGAAACTACAAAAAAGTAAAAATAGAGACAATGCCCCTCCGTTTACAAAACTATAATAGATGAAAATAGGTAGGCAGATGAGACCAAGAAGTAGTACCCCTTCTTGAATATTTAAAGGATACATGAAAAGGGAGAGCAGAACCCCGATACAGGAGCTAAACAATGTTGTAAAGAATAAATACATGCTCCGTTTGCCCATTTATTTCCTCCTCCCCCGTATTCATGTCTAAGAAGTTATTTGCTTTAACGTATTTTTCCAAAAGATTAACACCAATCCAAAATAAATAAGAAAAAAAGGTAAACCCATGATCATACTAATGAGTGGTGAAACATTATCTAGCAGTTTCATTTTAATTATTAATAACGGAATTGCAAGAAGTATAGCACCAAGAGAGACCTTAATTAATGTACTCCAAGGAATTTTCCATTTAATAAACTTTAAGGAAAAATAATAAAGTAATCCACAATAAATGATAAATCCAATCGATGTGGAGATCGCTGCCCCAATAAATCCCCATAGAGGGATAAAATAAAGATTTAACACGAAATTTACAACTGCCGCTATGACAACAAAATAAAACATTTCTTTGGTTCTTTTAGAAATTTGATAAGTAAGCTGTCCGTATAGACCCAAATTCCATGCAAAGAAACCAAAGATAAGAATTGGAATAATAATTGCTCCCTTTGTAAACTGTCCACCTAGCAAGAGTTGACCTACTTCACGGCTATAGATTGAAAAATATACACCAAAAGGAATCGAAATAATGATAAATAGACGAGTAAAACCAGCAATTCTCCGTTCAATCTGTCCCTTATGGAATTGTTCTTGAATTTCATTCATGATCATTGGCTGGATAGCAAAGAACAATGGATTACAAATTAAAGCGATCGCTTGAACAGCAATGGTAAAATTGGCCGAGTAAATTCCTACTTCATTTGCGGTGCGAAAGTATTCAATCATAAAACGGTCTGTAAGGTTCATGATTGTTGTGCCTATATACCATCCAATTAATGGAAATCCATACTTCCAAAAATTCATTGTAAACTCAATAAATGATTGTCTAGAATTTTTCATTTGAATAAACATTTTTTGTGTTTCTACATAACGGAGCATTGGTATTGTTACTAAGAACTGTGCAAAAAAGGCACCCCAAATAAAGGAAATAGGTTTGAACGAGATACCCAGGACAAGGACCATAATAAAAACTAACTTTAAAATCGATTGTAGTACATTTAAATTACGGAAAGGCTTGGATAGTAAATCAGCTTGATATACCCCTCCTAAAACCATAAAGTAAATGGAACTTATGATTAGTAGGACAGATGACCAATAGTAAGATTGATAGTGTATTAAAATTGAAGGTAAGAAAATATATAGAATACTTACCACCAGTAGAAAACCTAATGAAATGTAGAGCAGGAGGTGGTTAAGGTGGTGATTAAACTCTGTAATCGTCTTATTTTTACTATATTCTGGCCGGAACCGCTGTACTGATAATAGTATCCATTGTGCAAGAAAAGAGGAAAGAATTATGGTAGTATTTACAACGATAGTATAATCTCCATATTCTTTGGGTGAAAAAAAACGAGTAAAGACCATCAATAAGACAATATTAATCAGAGCAGGTGCCAGGAAAACGGGAATATAGATAATGGTATCCCGGCTAATCCGGCTATTTTTTATGATAGAAGACATACAGACTACTTCCCCTTAATGCTAGCTTTTATAAATCTCTATTGTTTCTAAACACATATGTTCCACCGTTACCATGTCAGCAAGGTTTAAAAAGTACCTGCCTAATTCCGTGCGAAGACTATCGTCTGTAAGAATGGACACCAGCTGTTGATACATAGCGTTATCATCATTTATTGGGACAAGAATATCCTTGTCGCCCTTTGGGTCCACTACTTCTTTTACACCGCCAACATCGGTGCTGACCACAGGCAGACCACGCCCACAGGCCTCGAGTAATACGTAAGGAAGCCCTTCTTTATGGGAAGTAATCACCATTGCATGCATCTGATCCATCCAATCATGAATAGAGGTCTGCATCCCCTTTAACTGGATGATGGACTGTAAGTTTCGTTTGTTTATCTCATTTTGATAATAATTAAACAAGGGACCATCACCAAGTATCCAGAACTCAACCTGGTCATTATTATGTTCCCTAAAGAGTGATGCTACACGCAACAGCATATCAATATTTTTTTCAGATGAAAAGCGGCCGACAAAGCCAACCACCTTTTTATCCGTTTTACGGAGTCTTTGCTGCTTATTCTCCCACTCAGTTAATGAGAGGATTGTGCTTTCAGGGATGCCATTATGGATGACAGTCATTTTTCCAGCATGAATCCCGTGGGCCTTTCCTTGTTGAAAATCATAGTTAGAAACCGTGATAATGTTGGTAGACATCCAGCCGAAAATCTTCTCGAGTAAAAGGTAAAAGTGCTTTTTTTTCGTTGATAGGGTGGGGTCAGTGAAAACAAAGCCGTGTGCGGTATAGATGTTTTTCTTCACCCGATTGAGATAACCAGCAAATCTAGCGATAATTCCAGCCTTAGAACTATGAGAGTGAACCACATCATAGTTTCCTTTTTTAATGAAATGAAAAACCCTCCATAACGCTTGAAGATCCTTCGAAAATTGAATCGTCCTCGGAATAGGGATGATGGTTGTTCCTATGTTTAGCCTAGCTAACTCCTGTTTGAGAGGACCATCCTCACCTAAAACAACATGGACATCATGACCATGCTTGGAAAACCATTCAGAAAGATATAGTAGATGGTTTTGAGCTCCGCCAATATCTGCGCCTGTAATAACATAGAGGATTTTCATTTATGAAACGGTGTGGATCACACCTGCAACTCCTTTTATAAATGATTCTTTCGTAAAATATTCTTCATACCTTTTTCGGGCCTCCTGACCCATACGTAGACATATAGACGGATTGTCTATGAGGACCTTTAGTCGTTCAACCAGTTCCTCCACACTATCGGGATTAATGATAAACCCTGTTTTTCCATCCACGATTACCTCTGGTACCCCGCCGACATTGGTTGAAATCGTTGGCAGACCTAAGGCCATTGCTTCAATGATCGAAAGCGGCATGCCTTCTGTGTCTGAGGGCAAAATAAACACATCGGAAGCGAGTAGAGGTTCCCACGGATTTTCTAACCATCCTAAAAAAGAAACCTCGTTTGAAATCTGATAGTGCTTCACAAGTCCATGTAAGTTATCTTTATATTCATCGTTATGCCATGGGGGTTTCTCTCCAATGATGTTTAACTGAACTTTAAGCCCTTGTTTCATCAGTTCTGCACAAGCTTTTATGGCGAGGTCCTGTCTTTTTCCTTCTATCAAGGTACCGACCATACTAACAGTAAAAATCGGATTAGTTTTCTTTCGGTTATGATTTACCAGTTTAACCCCATTGTGCACGACGATGAACTTTCCCTTCTGTTTAGGAAAAATCGCTCCATACTTATCTGATAAGGCATGGGAAACGACAATAATTTTATCCGCTGCAGTTACTGCCACTTTTCCTAAAAGATTATTCAGTTGTTCTTCTCCATGGATATGCCAAATGACCTTTCGTCCTAGCAGTCTTGCTAACCAGCCAATAATTAACTGGGAACGGAATTGACTTGTATAGACAAGGTCAATCCGATGACGAAGGATAAAGGAAAGAACATTAAAAAGGTGGGGGAGTATATTCACTAATTGAGAAAATAAAAAAAGAAATCCAGTTTTGACTTGTCCTTTTCGAACCTTATTTACGGCTTGATTAATAGGAAGCAGTGTAACTGTTTTTCCTTGGGCTTTTACTCTACTGTTCATGGGTCCGTCTGTTGAAGTCAAAAAGAAGGTTTCCATTGACTCCTGTTCAAGGGCAACGAGAAGCTCGAGTTCGCATTTTTGAGCTCCTCCCCATTCAGGCCGGCTTTCATAAAAAAGTATCCGTTTCACTTATTTATCGCCATCCTTTTGCGAACAAAATAACTGGGATTGATTTCATAATAATCTTTAAATCTAGCGATATTGAAAAATTGCTAATATAGAATAAATCTAGAGCTAATTTCTCTTTATGATCGAGGTCATAGCCGCCGTTAATTTGCGCCCATCCGGTAATCCCTGGCTTCACTAGAAGTCGGTTACGAAAATCCGGAAGATCTTTTTCAAAGTCTTCAATGAAGATTAATCGTTCAGGGCGTGGGCCTATCAGCGACATTTCACCGCGCAGAATATTAATAAATTGAGGGATTTCATCAATGCGGTATTTCCGTAAGTAACGTCCTACTCTAGTAATCCTAGAATCATTTTCGTTTGCCCACTGGGGACCATTCTTCTCTGCGTCACTTCGCATCGTCCGGAACTTTATAATGAAAAAGGGTTTTCCGTTAACCCCAATTCGCTCTTGTTGATAAAAGACAGGTCCTGGTGAGTCAATTTTCAGGAGTACTGCAACAACAACAAAAATTGGGGAAAGAATAAATAAGGCACCAAGACTAAAAATAGAATCTAATATTTGCTTGAAAATATAATAAACTGGTTTGGTTTTATTGTTTTCTATCACTAAGATTGGATCAATTGCAGGCTTCATCTCACTCACCCTTATAATTAATAGTTAAAGGCATATTTTTTGACAATTATATTTTTTTATAAATTATATTACAAAAGAACTAGCTTATCTATATACAAATGTAACCGGTTATAAATTTTGCAGGCAAAAATGCATGCTGACAAGTCGTTTAACGTATGTAGGTAATTAGTTCCAATAGGGAAAAGGGATTGTCCACCCACCATTTACAAGTTGGGCTAAGACAATCCCTTCGTATCTTTACTATAGAAAGAGCCGTTCCACGAGCCAAATTGCCCCTAAAGCCACAATTGCATATGAACCATAGGTGACGATTTTTTTTGAGTTTCTTAGTTTGAACATAAATGATAAAATTGGCAGCAACAGTAGGACAAGTAAAAGCTGCACCGTTTCGATCCCGAGATTGAAATTAAGCAATGCGACGGCGAGATGACTTTTGGGAATCGACATTTCGCGAAGTATACTGGCGAAACCAAGTCCATGAATTAAACCGAACAAGAAGGTGATACTCCAACGGCGGCGGATTTCTTTTCTGAAAATATTTTCTGCGGCGACATAACAAATACTAAAAGCAATCGTTGCCTCGACAAATCGAGAGGGCAGTGTCACCCAGCCTAATACGGCCATGCTAAGGGTAATACTGTGTGCAATCGTGAAAGAGGTGACTATGGCTGCATATTGCTTAAAGGTTTGCTTCCGCAATAACAAGGCAAATAGAAATAATAAATGGTCATAACCAGTTATAATGTGCAAGGTTCCCAGTTTGAAAAAAGAAAACCAGGAAGAGGTTGATGACTTCCCCACTGGATTTGCTGCCTCAGGTTGTTTCTCAACAGGTTCTTGCTGGATCGTCGGACCTTGTCCCTGTTCTTGCTGGACCTCAGTTAAAAGAATCGTCCAAGTCCGTTCCTGCCCTTGTAGTACAGCTTCACTAGATTGGTCCATATAAGATGCAGAAATTAAATCAACATAATTCGTTCCTGTATCTTTAAAATAAAAGCCATCATTATAAACGATCGTGTCTCCAGCCGAAAAGGCCGAAAAGGTCATGGTTGTGGAAAGAAACTCTTTATTTTCCTTTTTAACCAGCTTCATTGTCCCCACTGTAGGAGTTACTTCTTTGTTGTTCCTGTCCAATGTCAAACCTTCAGTAATTAATTCCTCAATATGATGTCTATTTTTTTCTATTTCAGATTTTTCAAGTACCCAGTTTTTATTTAGGTCAATATCGGGTAATAGTTCTATAAGGGATAAAGTATCAAGAGTAAAGACCAATTCAGTTTTCTTTTCAGCCATCGTTATTTTTGTATAACTAGCACTATATGCATGGGCATTGGCGAGTTTCGGGAAACAAATTAGGGTAATAAGAAGGATGGATAAAAAACTACAGAAATAACGGTTTCTATCAAAAAAACTCATATTTCGTCGAATTTTGTATGAAAATGAAAGCACAATGAACCTCCTGGATATTATTTTAAAATAATTAGCGGAATTTACCAAAATTGTTAATAAGGGCAAAACCTCCTTAATATAATCACATTTTATCCCTATTTGTATACAGTATTGAAAATTATTTTGGCTATTTAGAAATAATTGTATAAATATTTCTGTATCAAAAGTACTGAAAATTTTGTAGAATTGTAGAGTGATATAATACCTTGGTGTGAAAGCAATGTAAGCGTTTTTTACTAGGGTAAATGAAATTACTACAAAGGGTGGTAGATGGATGAAAGATAGACATAGGAAGTTTAAGCGCTGGACAAGCACGTCTATGGCAGCACTTCTCTTGGTCAGTACCTTTTTGCCAAGTGGTCTAATTACTAGGGCACATGCAGATATGGCTGATCATATCGTTATCTCCCAGGTTTTTGGTGGCGGGGGTAATGGTTCAGGTAGTACAGCAGCTCCATATAATAAAGATTTTATTGAGCTTTATAATCCGACTGATCAACCAGTTGATCTAACAGGATGGTCTGTTCAATATGCCTCATCAGGGGGAACGGGTTGGACACCAACTCCATTAGCTGGAATAATTCCAGCCCATGGGTATTACCTAATTTCGGAAGGTGGCGGTGCATCAGGGGTAAATCTTCCAACTCCTGAAGCTTCAGGTGCGATTGCCATGTCCGGTACTGCTGGTAAGGTTGCTTTATTTAAAGATAAAACCACAGCAGCTTCAGGTGCTAAACCAATTGAAGCAGTAGATTTCGTCGGTTTCGGAACTGCGACTGCTTTTGAAGGATCTGGCCCAACAAAAGCTCCATCCAATACTACAAGCGTCCAACGTCGTCCATATGCAAACACGGATCCAGCGCCTGGTAAAGGAAATGCTTGGGATACAGACGATAACGCAGCAGACTTTTATGTAGGACCAGTCGCTGCACCAAGAAACACAGCAAGCACTCCTGAAGCCCCAATGGTTCCAGTGATTAGTTTGCAGCCAAAAGGAAATACGATTCAATTTTTACAACAACAGGATAATGCAGTAACAGTTAAAGGTGGAGCCCTAGCTGCAGAACCTGGCTCAACTGTGAAGGTATATGAAACAGCAGCAAAGGGAACAGCCCTTGGCACAGCTACAGCAACAGCTGACGGTTCCTTTGAAATCAGCTTCACAGAAACTACAGCGCTTCCATCTGTTTATGTGTCAGCTAAACAAGGCGATATGGACGAAAGTGCGGCTATTCAAATTGATGTAGCCAAAGCATCATCAAATGTTGCTGTTGATAAATTAAACTACATGGTAACAAGTGGTACAGGTACATTAATCGGTAATGCAGCTGCAGCAATTAAGGATTCAATCATCAAGGTATATCCAAATGAATCAGCAAATGCATCTGAACTTCTGGCAACTGCAACAGCAGGGGCAACAGGAGATTTTAATATTAAAATTAACAACAATGCTCCTGATAAAGTGTATGTAACACAGCAAACAAGCACAACCAAAGGGATCATGCTTCCAAGTGCTCCTGTATCAATTGAGAAAGCAGTATTAACTACAATCACTCCACTTAACGAAGTGAAAGCAACGGACTCAAAAGGGATTTTAACGAACCTAAACGGGTTCTTCACAGTGGAAGGTGTAGTAACGATTCAAAACGGTATTCTTGGTACGCAGAAAAATAACTTCTATATCCAAGATGCAACTGGCGGTATCAATGTTTTTGGAAGTTTTGATTCGGGTCTTACCGTTCAGCGCGGTGACAAGTTACGCGTAACAGGTAAAGTCATTGTTTATAACGGTATGACTGAGTTTGAACCAACCGCGATTCAAAAACTTGAAGAAGGCCAGGCCCTTCCAACCGTTAAAGACATCACTATTCTTGATTTAAATACGTTTGCAACAGCTGAACCGCTTGAAGGAAGCTTAGTTTCAGTAACAGGTAAAGTTTCAGCAGTAGCAGCAACAGGTGCCAATTATAACGTAACCTTAGTGGATGAAAATACAAAAGCCACTACAATCCGTGTAATGGGTGCTACTGGCATCAAACCAGATACAGATTTAGTCATCGGTAAAAGCTATACGATTACAGGTATCGTTGGACAATACACAACGAATGCCACTCATGTAAATGGATATCAAGTATTCCCACGTGATGTGAAAGATATTGCTTCGATTTTAGGAATCTCACACACTGCATTAACAGAAGTGTATAAAGGTACAAATGTTGAATTCGTTGCCAATGCTGATGGTGCAGAAGCAGTAACTGTGTACTATCGTGCAAAGGGAGCAACTGATTATACTTCATTAGTAATGGGGAATGACAGCAATGGTCGTTACACAGCAACATTGGATACAGCGAATGTTCCAGTAAATGGCTTTGAGTACTATATCGAAGCAAAAGCTGGTACAAAGGTACAGTCCACTGGTACAAGTGCAGCACCGTATGCAGTCTCTTTAATTGAGGATACAACTGGTCCAGCATTCAGCGGAGAGACACCTCAAAAAGATGCAAAGGTAGAAACGCCCCATCCAGAAATTACAGCTTTAATTAATGACCCTAGTGGTGTCGATGAAGCATCCGTTCAACTTTGGTTAGATGGCAAAGAACTGAAGTCTCCAGAGGCTGCCATTACAAGAATGCAGGTAAAATATACACCAACAGAAGATCTTTCAATTGGTGTTCATACAGTTAAAGTATCTGCAGCTGACTTAAAAGGAAATACGAATACAAAAGAGTGGACATTTGAAATTGTTCCTCGTTTTGATGGCGGGAACCACTATCGTGGAACAACACACAACCACACCAACATCTCACATGATGGTGCAGGTACACCAGAAGATGCATTAAAAGCAGGTCAAAAATATAATTACGACTGGTTTGCCTTCTCAGATCACTCGCACGATATTGATCCTGAAAAATTAGGAACAGATACAGTCAATCGTAAAGCAAAAGATGGCACAACTGTCATGCAAGAACGTTCCGGTGGAACGCAGTGGCAAACAACGAAAGACCTTGCTACAAAATATACAAAGAATGGTGAATATGTTGTATTCCCAGCATTTGAAATGACTTCAACCACATGGGGTCACTCAAACATCTTTGGAACAGAGAATTTTATCGACCGTAACATTAACGGGAAGCAATACCAAGACTTAAGTCAGTATTATGCATGGGTATTAACGTATGACAATATCGTTGGTCAATTTAACCACCCTGATATGTCAGCCAATGCTTTTAATAACTTTAAACCATACAACAGCGATGTAGATAAATTATTTACGATGCTAGAAGTTGGTAACGGTTCTGGTCACTATGGCTACGCCAATGCCGAAGCAAAATATTTCTCAACTCTAGATTTAGGCTGGCACCTTGCTCCTACGTATGGTGAAGATAACCATGAAGGAACATGGGGGCAAATCAATGCCCGTACGGTAATCGTTGCAGACGATCTTTCTCAAGATTCCTTAATGAACTCCATGCGTAATATGCGCGTGTACATGGAAGAAGATCCGAACTTCACATTAGATGTATCTGCCAATGGCTATTATATGGGTTCAACTGTAGATAGTAAGAAACTAAGCTTTAATATTAAGGGAAGTGACTTAGTAGCGGAAACGAAAAATAGCACAGACTATGATTATCTTCCAGCATCTTATAAGTCAGATGATAGAATTGCTAAAGTTGAATTAATCTCAAACGGCAGTAAAGTAGTCGACTCTATTACACCAATGGAAAAAGACTTTACTTGGACACCAGAATATACAGTAACAGGCGGCCAACAATGGTTTGTTGTTAAAGTTACTCAAATGGATGGCGAACGTATTTATTCTTCACCAATCTGGTCTAAAGAAGAATCTGTCGATGTAAAAGTTAACAGCATTGATATTGACGGAGGAGTCATCGTTGGCGGCAACCCTGCTACATTAAAAGCAACAGTTGCGAACAATGGTACTGAAGTCGTGAAAAACCTAGAAGTAGATTTCTATTACGATGAAGTCAAAACTGAGAATCTTATTGGTACAAACAATATCACTTCGATTCTATCCAAGACTTCAGCAACAGCTACTGCTACATGGGCAAGCCCAATTAAAGGCGATCATAAGTTAATTGCCGTTGTAACTTCCTTAGATGGACTGAATCTTGGTGATGTTCAATTCTCATTACCAGTAAAGATTAAAGAGCCACTTGGAATTAAGGTGTTAATCGATGCTAACCATAACAACGAAAACACAAGTACAGATGGTGGAACGTATAAGGATAACTTAAAAGCCTTTACGCTAATGCTTCAAAAAGAAGGATACACAGTTGCTGAAAATAAAACAGCACTAACAGATGAAGTATTAAGCACTGTAAAAGTATTAGTCATTACACATGGAAAAGCTTTAACAACGGATGAACAAGCCGCCGTTGCAAAGTTTGTGAAAAATGGCGGTTCCTTATTAATGGCTGGTAAGAGCAATAACAGTACAGACCCTACCATTAATAACGGAGTACTAAGCGAAATTGGATCAGCTATCCGTATGGGTAATGATGGCGTATTTGATGATAGTAAGAGTGGAAATTTCTGGAGTGATCCAGCTGTCAGCCCGTATGCAGTCAGAGTACATCCAGGATTAGTACCCAACCATATAACTGACCGCGTATCGTTTGTCGATTATTACAGTGGAACAAGTTTATCTGGGGCGGATAATAAGGCATTAACCCAATCAGATAAAGTAACCATCCTTGCAAAAGGTAATGAAACAACGTACCAAGGAAAAGTTTTAGGCGGATACACCTATGATGCCGTTTCTGATGCAACAGGCGGTTCAGCCATTCCATTAATTGCCTCTGAAGAAATTGGCGAAAATGGACGAATCGTTGTTTCAGGGATGAACATCTTTAATGATAAGCAGATGGATGAATCTTATGAACCAAAGGGTAACGACGAATTAATTTTTAACTCAGTCAATTGGTTGGCACATCGTGAAATGAGAGTTCAAAATATCGCAGATGTACGTAAACTGGCTGATGATACAGATGTAGTGGTAGAAGGAACTGTTACAACTGGAGCAGGTGTGTTCTTTGATGCGTTCAACTTACAAGATGAGACTGGCGGCATCATGGCTTACCTTGAAGTTCCAGATGGTTCGTTAAAACCAGGTGACAAAGTACGTGTTTATGGCCACATAAAGAGATTTGATAATAATATTGAATTAGAGTTTACTAGCTTTGCAAAAGATGTTATTAAACTTGGATCAGGTGATCCTGTCCAACCGAAACTAGTACCAACTGGCGAAGCAACTTCTGCTGCCAACCAAGGGTTCCTAGTTAAAGTTAAAGGTCAAGTCGTATCAAAGTTTGATGAAAATTCTTATGTCATCAATGATGGTTCTGGTGATGTGTTAGTGTTCACGGATGGATACATTGTGAACCAAAGCAATGTTCAGGTACCAGTTCTTAAAACGGGTGATACCTTAGAAGCAGTTGGTTTATCTGGTGCTTTTGCACAAGGTACACGAATCCGTGTAAGAGATACAAGAGAGTTAGTTGGAACGGTAGCTAGTCCTGCAGGTCAAGGAAAACTAGTAATCGGTGAAAAGCCTGCAGCATCCCTAACATTCAGTCTTTATTCTAAAGGTGAACAAGTTTGGTATGATTTCACTACGGATGCTAATGGAGAGTTTACACATCATCTTCCAGATGGTGAATACAAAGTTGAAGGTATTTGGGCAGATCCAACGTGGTATCCACTTGGTAAAACGTATATGATTAAAGACGGCTTATTGAATGGCACAGACCCATTCATGATCGATGCTTTGGATTACGACGCCCCAGCACCTGAACAAGGAAATTGGAGCGTAACAGGGAAACTTGTGAATGGAAGTAATGCGTTAACAAACATTCCATTCAGTATCCATTCATCAGATGGAACCAAGTGGTATGATACGAAATCCGATAAAACTGGGAAATTTGTCTTTAATTTACCGGATGGCAGCTACCAAGTGGACGGAATCTGGGTAGATTCAGAAAGCAAGTGGTATGAGTTACATCAACAGTTCGTTGTAAAAGACGGAACGTTGGAGGGTTCTTCGGAATTACTCTTTGATGTGAAACAAACAGCCAGCAAAAATGTGACTGGAACACTTACCAATGGGACTAAAACGTTAAATGATACCATCTTCAGTGTTCATACGACGACTGGAGAAGAAAGATGGTATGACGCACAAACAGATGAAAATGGTAACTTCGGTATTAACCTTCCAAACGGTTCTTATAAAATAGAAGGTATTTGGTCCGCGATGGAAGGGAAATGGTATGTTTTAGAAAAAGAATTTACTGTTTCTGGCACATCCACACTAAATATTGATGTTGTTACTGATGGGCCAGCAGTGGAAGCACCAACTGTTTCTGGTACCCTAACAAAAGGGAACACGGCTTTATCGAATGTTATATTCAGTATTCACACCACGACTGGCGAAGAAAAATGGTACGATACGGTAACAGATGCAAATGGTAACTTTAGCTTTGCAGGCTTATCGAACGGAACATACAAGCTAGAAGGTATTTGGCTGAGTACAGAAGGAAAATGGTATAGCTTACAAAAGGAATTTACTGTTAATAACACTACTCAATTAAATATTGATGTATTAGCACAATAAGTTCTGTTGGTTAGGGTAGAAATCATTGGTTTCTACCCTTTTTTATTTATTTCCCTCGATACTTTGTCGAATTTTGTAAAATTATCATGTAATGTGTCGTATAATTTTCGACATTTTATTCAATTAATATGAGAAAATAGTAATGGCTGTCCTAGAATTGTAGTATAATTTTAAGTGCTTTATGTCTTTAGGATTACGAAATTAGTTGTATTTAACTAATTGGTAATTGATTGTAAAATGTGTATTTCATTTTAATCCGTAGGAATAACGAGTAAGATAATAAATAGGATTTACATTTACTTACAAATGTGTTAAAAAGTCATTTCAATCGAATGGAATTAACTTTCTTCCTATTAGAAATTAAGGATATTTAAAAGGTGGTAACTAGTTAGTGAAAAGGGTTTTAATCATTTCTCAACATTTTTATCCTGAAATAGGAAGTCATGCTAATCGGATTAAGAATTTATATATATTACTGAAGCGGGGGAATTTTGATGTAACGATCTTTACATCTGAACCTTCTTACCCAAATAAAAATATTTATCAGAATGGTGACTTTTGGGATGAAGAAACCCTTAATTGTGAAGACAATAACATACACAGGATAAGCATCAATAACCGAAAGTATTCCAACAGCATCATGAATCGCTTGCTGTATTATTTGGAAATAGCATTTAAATTAATCCTCCTAATTATTAAAGATAATAACAAGTATGATTATGTCTTTGCCACTTCCCCTCCTATATTCACAGGATTTGTTGGTCTGTTTGCTAAATATAAATATAAAACCAAATTCATTCTAGATATAAGGGATTTGTGGCCAGAGTCCTTAAAAGGAGTGGGAGTATTTAGTAATAGCTTCATCCTAAACTTTTTCGGCCAATTAGAAAAAGTTCTATACAAAAAGTCTGATAAAATTGTCATTAACAGTTTAGGTTTTCAGGATTATATTCAAAAGAAAGCCGGAATCACTGATTCGAAAATTGTATTCATACCAAATGGTTCCCTTAAAGAAGAACTAGCGCTAATTAATAAGGAACGAAATGGATCAAGGAAAATTATTTATGCGGGTAACCTTGGTCTGGCGCAAAACACGGAGTTAATTCATCAATTGGTTCCGCTATTTGAAGAGTATGGGATTCAACTAACGATTATTGGATATGGAGTTCATAAGAATGATTTAATCAACTCGGTTAAAAACCATAAAAATGTGACGATTATTAATCCGTTGACCAAGAAGGAATGCTTTAAAATTATTTCCGAACACGATTTAGGATTAGTCACGTTAAAGGATGAAGAAGTGTTTAAAACAGTGCTGCCTGGAAAAATTGTAGACTATATGACATGTGGTGTACCGATTGTCGGCATTGTGGATGGATACGCGAAAGAGTTGATTAATAATGAAGGAATAGGGATTGCTATCCATGAAGATGACCCGCAGGAAATCTTGTCTTCAATCATGATGTTATTAGACGATGAGTCAAGAAGAAAAAAAATGGTTATAAAGGAACAGCAGCTTATTCTTGAAAAATTCAATTGGGAAATTAACATAAAAAAGCTAGTTGAATATATGGAATAAATAATAAAACTAACTTTTAAGGAATGGTATGAAATTATGTCTAAAAAGGTATGTATGTTTGTGTGGAATCATTTCACGAATGACGCCCGGGTATTACGAGAGTGCACCGCTTTATCGGAGTCAGGTTATGAGGTGGATTTAATTTGTATCCACGATCCGAAAGATAAATCATTACCAAGGTTCGAACAAAGAAATGATCTTTTTAAGGTTTACCGAATCAAACGATATCCCGTTTTATTAGAATTGATGCAAAAGGTTTACAGGTACTCCATGCAAAACAAATTGTTTGGGGCTTTTTTGCTGCTTATTTGGGGGATGTTAATCTATTTCGCTCCTATTGTATTTTCAATTCTAACCGTTCTTGCTGTACTTCTATTGAAAACAAAGTTAAAGGTTGTTTGGGTTAGAGGAAGTCTGATCCTAGGAATGATCATGAAGGGATATGTTAAGAAATACGATATTTACCATTCTAATGATTTAAATACACTTCCACAAGGATATTTTTGTTCAAAGTGGCGCCTGAAACCGAAGAAGCTAGTCTATGATTCCCATGAAGTTCAGACAAGCCGTACTGGTTATTCTAGTCCAATGTATGGAAAAATGGAACGCTTTCTTATAAAGAAAATTGACGAAATGATGGTCGAAAATGACACTCGTGCTAAGTATAACGAAGATTTATACGGATTTTATCCACATGTTGTCCACAACTATCCTTTTAAACAAACAAATACAAATGAAGAAACGATCGATTTACATGCGATTTTGGATATCCCGAAAGAAGAGAAAATCTTATTGTATCAAGGCGGAATTCAGACTGGCAGAGGTCTGGATAAGTTGATTCAGGCAGCACCATTATTTAATGAAGGAGTACTAGTCCTTATTGGGGATGGGAAAATTAAAAACCAACTGCAAACGATGGTTGAAGAAAAGAACCTTCAGGATAAGGTAAAGTTCCTCCCTAAAGTCCCGCTTGCAGATCTGCCTAAATATACACGAAATGCCTATTTGGGATTTCAGGTTCTAAATAATGTATGTTTCAATCATTATTCTGCATCATCGAACAAATTGTTTGAATACATGATGGCTGGTGTACCAGTAGTTGCGTGTGATTTTCCGGAGATTAAGAGAGTAGTAGAGTGCGAAAATGTGGGTTTGTGTGTCGATTCACATAATTATCTAGAAATAGCTGATGCAGTAAATAAATTATTAACGGATAAACAATTAAGAAACAAACTAAGATCGAATTGTCATATAGCAAAATTAAAATATAATTGGGAAGAAGAAAAGGAGCAGTTTATTGAGGTATATAATTCTTTCCAGTCTACTACTTATGAGGTGAATGTTGACTATGGGAAATAATGAATATGATAGACTCAGAGAAATTGTCCAAGAGAATATTAATTTAAAACAAGAATTACTAAAGACCCTGGATGAAAAAGAAAAATTAGTATTACTGTGTGAGAAATTATTAGTTGAAAAAGAATTTATTGAAAAAAGGTATAAAAACCTCCGAAATTCAAAATTGGGTCGAATCACTATTTGGATATGGGAAAGGAGAGGGAAAAAGGTTTATGCAAAAAGAAAATCTTAAAGTCTTACTAAAAGGTGCATTAGATGATATCAAAAAGAAAAGGGAATATGTAAATTCCTTAAATAATTTACCCATGATTAAAATAAATGGGTTTTCTGATTTTTTTATTGATACTCCGGTAAATATCTCTTTTAATTATAGCAATCAAGTTATTAACCTTGAGGAAGAAAGTGTATATCTATCTTTATTTGAGAAAACCACAAATTTCAATAAATTACCTAATAATAATAGCTTTGCATTAATAGGGAATTGTCTCAATCTAATTATTGATTTTAATATTTTTAATAATGTTACTTGCACTGTCTATATTTTGTTTTATGATAATGAACAAAATATACATTCGATAAATCTTAAACACGCTGGTGGTATCCTTACGAAAACCATTAAGTGTCCTCAAAATGCAAAATATTACAGATTTGCTATTAAACTTGAAGGTAAGGGAACATTCCAGATAAAAGAGGTTAGTATTGAACAGAAGTTAAATGTAAGTACTAGTTTATACGTACCAAATGGTAATTCATCCGAAAACAAAGGTAAAAGTACCCTTTTAAATGAGAATAAATGTAGTGAATTTAAAAATAAAATTAAGAACTTTAGGTATAAGAGAAAGGTTAAAGATAATAATCTTACTGTTGCCGCAATTCTAGACGAATTTAGTTATGACTGTTTTAAATATGATTGTAACCTTATAAAGTTATCGAAAGAAAATTGGAAGAAGGAGTTAGAGGAAGTAAAACCTGATTTTCTGTTTGTTGAATCTTGTTGGCAAGGGAATAATGGGGAATGGGCTTATGAAGTTGCTAATCTCCATAAAAATAGCCATAGAACAAAACTGAAAGAATTAACAGGTTATTGTAAAGAAAAAAATATTGTAACTCTCTTTTGGGATAAAGAGGGCTTTGAAAACTTTAATTTTTTTAAGGGAGCAGCTAAATTTTTTGATTATATATTTACAGCTGATGAAAATAATATTACAAATTTTAAGCAATATACCAAAAATGAAAATATTTATACACTTGCATTTGCTGCTCAACCTCAAATTCATAATCCAATTTACAAGGACAGAAATTATATGGGTCAGATAGCTTTTGGTGGTTCATATTACAATAATAAACATGATGCAAGAAAAATTGATATGGAACAAATAATAAAACCAGCTTTGGAATTTGATATTCAAATTTTTGATAGATATTTTGGGACAGATCCAAAAAAATATCCAAATAACCAATGGCCAGAGGAATATCAAAAAAATATTGTTGGTAATCTAAAGTATGGTGAAATGATAGAGGCTTACAAGAACTATGATATATTCATAAATGTAAATTCTGTTCAAAATAGTAAATTTATGTTTGCTAGAAGAGTCTTCGAGGTTTTGGCTTCAAGGACAATGGTACTATCTGGACCTTCTATTGGTGTAGAGGAAATGTTTAATGATCTTGTGCCTGTTGCAAAGACAAAAGAAGATACAAAAGATTATCTGAAAATATATCTTAAAAATAGTGCATTAAGAGAGAAAAAAGTCAAAGAAGCATCAAGATTTGTATTTACAAATCATACCTATAAGAATAGACTTCAACAGATTTGCGATACAATCGGCCTTAATAAGAAAATTGTTAAAAAACCTAAGGCAACTTTGATTGCATCTACTCAAAGAGATGAATATATGAATATTTTATTCGAAAGTATTAGTAGTCAAACATATCCGGATATCGAAGTAGTAGTGATTCTAAATAAAAATAATATGGATATTAAAAAGTGGGATAAAAAGTTTAAGCAATTGAAATATGATGTAAAAATTATTCAAGTGGATGAACAACATTCACTTGGCTATTGTTTAAATACCGCTATCCAAAATTCTAATGGCGAAATAATAGCTAAAATTGATGATGATGATTATTATGCTCCTAATTATCTTACTGATATGATTATATCTATGGATTATAGCAACGCGGATGTAGTAGGAAAGAGTTCTCATTATATCTACTTTGAAGAAAATGGATTACTATCATTAAAAACTATGGGATCAGGAATGGAAACCTATTCTGACTTTATTGCTGGGGCCACATTAGTTTTTAAACGAGAAGTGTATGAGAGACTATCTGGTTTTTCTGATAAAAACAGAGGTGAGGATTCTGACTTTTTGAAAAGAGCTAAAGAGAATGGCTTTACAATTTATTCGAATGATCAGTATAACTATTGTTGCTTAAGAAGAAAAAATAAAGATAGCCACACATGGAAAGTTAACGATAATGAACTATTAAGGAACTCAACATCCCATTCTATAACGCTTGATTATAAAACTCCGATAACTTTTTAAAAGGGGCAAAATAATGACCGTTCTTTATGTATATGAACCTAAATTAAAAAATGACACGATAACTTATAGCTGGAATTTTAGCGAGGATCCAGGGATATTCAAGAAAAATGAATTTTATATAAAATATCAAGAAATTGATATATCTAAATTGGATATAAAAATTTGTTTAGAAATATTTGTTAGTCTGATGATACCAATTCTTAGAACGTATAATAAGGAAGTGACAGTTATCCTTCCACATGAAATACCAGAAGATACTGTTAATTATTGGTTAAGCTACAATGAGGCTAGTAATATAAAAGTATTCCCTACAGTTAAAAGTTATGTTTCTAGTAACTTTATTAAACCATTGGAAAATAAAAAGATAGGGATACTTTTTGGTGGTGGAAAGGATTCTTTATATGCCTATAAGGTAAATAAAGAACTCTTTGGTGTGGAAAACCTTTTGATTATTTCTTATGTATTTCCAATTAATTATGCAGACATAAAAAGACTTGATGATAGAAGAGATAACTTTGCACTAAATAGATTAAAAGAAGATGGAGCAAACATACAGAAGGTTTATACAAATCTTAGAAGTATTTTTGCTGAATACTCTTATTTTAATACTATTCATACTCAGCTTTATTTCTCCATGAGTTATCCATTATATATTGAACATGGGTTGTCCTATCTAACTTATAGCTATGAATTTACACATTATTGGAACTTAGATGAAGATAATAAAGAAATGTTCTATTTTAAAAAATCTAGAGCTGAGTTTGATTCATTTTTATCAGAGTATCTTAGTAAACGGTTAGGTAGTTCTTTCCAGATTTTTAATAGTAATTATTATCTATCTGAAAATCTTGCATTTAAAATATTAAACGACCGTTATAATGCCCTTGAGGAACTAATGATGTGTGAAGCAGTTGCTGACCCTAGCATTAAATGGTGTATGAAATGTAATAAATGTGGAGAATTTGTCCTCTATAGCCTTGCGAATAAACATGAGAGTAATGCCCTTGATTATAATTACTTTTTGTCTGAAAGTGATTATATAAATAAAACAATTATTAATACTGAAAAATATAATAACAGTAGAAATAATGATGGAAACGTTTCTTGGTATGATGGTTTAATCATTGGATTACACTATATGTCTTTCTGTCACATGATTCATTCTATTGATCTTGATTTCTGGTCAACCAAATTAGAAGAAAAAGCACTAACTAACCTAAGAAAGTTAAAAGGTTGGTTTGGTAATAAGAGTTATGAGGTTTTAGATAGTTATCTTCTTGGAGGTCTTCTAGCTATAAACCATCCATATGAAAAAGATATTATTAATATTTTGAATGAGCATGCACCACAAATCGATTCTGACGTAATAGAAATTCTCTTTGGAAATAGTAAAGTTAAAATAGATTATAGACTAACTTATCCTCTCCATCTAGAAGATAAGAATCGTTTTAATAATCAGTACCTTTCAAACACAATTATTAACAAAACAAGGCCTGGCTTCCATAACTGTTTTGAGCATGAAATAAAGGCCTATAACATTGAAAATAAGAATGAAATTGATTATTTTTTTCAAGAGGATTTTAGAGGATATAGTATGTATATTAATAAATCAGCACCAAATAAGGGTGACTGTGTAGAAGTAACATACTTCTTAAAGGGATTATTAGAAAAGAAATCCTATGAAATTCAATTAGCCCTCTTTTCTCCCTATATATCGAATGAATATATGAACAGGTTTAAATACATGGTTCTCTTGGACAATGAACAAGCAATTGAAGAAGATATATCAAATTGGGGAAATGATAATTTAATAAATATATATTTCAATGCAAAGTCTAAGCAACACTCTTTGACTATTAGAATTGAAACATTGAAAAATTGTGAGCCTTGGAATTGGGGAAAGGCTGCTGAACTAGTAATAAAAAAGGTAGATATTAAATCGATTCCAAAGATGAATACAAATCATGTTGCTGCGAGTAGTCCATATTCGAAGCTAAATAGAATAGGAGCAGAAGTAAAATGAAAATTTGTACAATCGGTTTAGGATATATAGGATTACCAACTTCAATCATGTTTGCAAAGCACAATGTAGAGGTTGTAGGTGTTGATGTAAAGCAGGAAGTAATAGAGTCGTTGAATAGTGGAAAGATCCATATTGAAGAACCTGGACTACAAGAAGCCTTAGAGGAAGTAATCGAAAAGGGAACTTTCAGGGCTTCAATGCATCCTGAAGATGCAAATGCTTTTATAATTTCTGTTCCGACGCCAAATCATAATGACGAGTACAAGTCGTGTGATTTAACGTATGTAATTAGTGCAATTAATTCAGTGTTGCCTTTCGTAGAAAAAGGAAATGTTATTATTGTCGAATCGACTATTGGGCCACGCAGCATGGATGATGTAGTTAAACCATTAGTAGAAGCTGCTGGTTTCGTGGTAGGTAAAGATATATTTCTAGTTCACTGTCCAGAAAGAGTCCTACCTGGTCAAATCATGCATGAACTTATTTATAACAATCGGATCGTTGGAGGGATTACACCAGAATGTACGGAAGCTGGGGCAATGGTATACAGTACCTTTGTAAAAGGTGAAATCATTAAGACCAACGCGAAAACAGCAGAGATGTCAAAGTTAATGGAAAATACATTTAGAGATGTAAATATCGCTTTGGCAAATGAACTAGCGAAAGTATGTAATGAGTTAGAAATTAATTCACTAGATGTTATTAATATGGCAAACAAGCATCCTCGTGTTAACTTGCATACACCTGGTCCTGGAGTAGGCGGGCATTGTTTAGCAGTGGACCCATACTTTATTGTTGCTAAAGCTCCGGAGACCGCTCAGTTAATAAATCTTTCTCGCTCTATTAACACGTCTATGCCTGAATATGTAGTAAAGAATGTTAATAAACTGATGAAAAATGTAGAAGGTAAAGTAGTAACAGTATTTGGATTAACTTATAAGGGAAATGTTGATGATATTCGAGAAAGCCCTGCTATGGAAATTTTCGAAATGCTTAAAGAGCAAAGTCAATTTGAAGTAAGAGCATATGATCCACATGTTCAACTTGATTGGGTTATTGCAGACATGGAAGAAGCAGTTAACGGCTCTGATTTAATCGTTGTACTTTCTGACCATGATGAATTTAAATTATTTGGTGAAACTGATTTAGCAAAAATGAATAATAAAAGAATTTTTGACACAAAGAATGTAGTTACAGCTGTTTCTAGTGATGTTGAATATATGAATTATGGAAATTTATATGAATTTCTTAAGAAGGAAGCTAGTCTTGTATGAACTTTATCTGGCAAGTCATGAAGGAACAGCTTCTCCATTTGAATTTGATTTTTAGATTAAGTTTTTATGAAGAAAAAAGTAAGTACACGATGCATTATTTAGGTGCTTTTTGGCAGATATTGAATCCGTTTATACAAATAGGAATTTATTGGTTTGTCTTTGGCTATGGAATTAGAGGTGGGGGATCTTCTGTAGGTGAGACCCCATATTTCCTGTGGCTTATAGTTGGTATCATCCCGTGGATGTTTATTAACCTTGCTATAACGCAAGGGTCAAATAGTGTTTACTCTAATATAACTTTGGTCTCCAAAATGAAGTTTCCTGTTAGCATTTTACCATCGATTAAGATAGTAGGTAATTCATTTTCCTTTTTCATGATGTTTATTTTTACTCTTGTAATTATTACTATAAATCATGGTTTCTCAGGAATATATCTTTTACAGTTACCTTATTACTTGTTTTGTCTATATTTTTTACTATATGGTTTAACGTTATTATTATCAACACTTACAACAATTATTAGGGACGTTCAACCAATTGTTCAATCAGTCATGAGACTTATGATGTATATATTACCAATTGTTTGGAATGTAGATAGTTTACCTAATACTATTCTGAAAATACTTCAATTAAATCCATTTTTCTATATTATTGAGGGATTTAGATACTCTTTATTAGGTGGTACATGGTTTTTTAATGATCTAGCCTATACTCTGTATTTTTGGGCTATTAATCTTTTAATTTTATTCATTGCTTCAAATGTGCATTTGAAATTTCGTCATAAGTTTGTTGACTATATATAATTGGAGGCTTTAAAAAAATGGGGCCGAAAATAGCTTTTTCTAATGTTTCAAAAAGCTTTAATTTATATCAAAAACAATCAGATAAATTAATGGAAATTATTTCTTTTAAAAATAGTGAGGATAGCTTTTTTGCACTTAAAAATTTGTCATTTGAGATTTACGAAGGTGAAGCAATAGGAATTGTGGGTCTAAATGGGTCAGGAAAATCCACTCTTTCTAATTTGCTTGGACAAGTCATTCCTCCTACTTCTGGAAAAATAGAAGTTAATGGAGAGACATCCATAATAGCTATTGCAGCGGGTTTAAATAACCAATTAACGGGATTGGAAAATATAAATCTGAAATGTTTAATGCATGGTTTAAGTAAGTCAGAGATTCAAAAGTTGAAATCCGACATTATTGAGTTTGCTGATATTGGAAAATTTATCAACCAACCCGTGAAGAATTATTCTAGCGGAATGAAGTCCCGTTTGGGCTTTGCCATATCAATTCATACGAACCCAGATATTTTAATTATAGATGAAGCTCTCTCTGTAGGAGACCAAACATTCTATCAAAAGTGTCTGGACAAGATGAATGAATTTAAAAGTAAAGGGAATACCATTGTCTTCATCAGTCATTCAATCTCACAGGTTCAGGCGTTCTGTGACCGTGTGATGTGGATTCATTTTGGTAGAATGGAAAAGTTCGATGAGGCTCACGTTGTTATTAAAGAATATAGTGAGTTTATTAAATGGTTTAACGCATTAAGCGAGTCTGAAAAGAAAGAGTACCGGGCAAAAATGCTTGGACGTCAATATAAAGATGAAGACCCGGTTGTAGATAATCCTTCCGGAAGACAAGCAAAACTTAAGAAAAAGAAACAGGTAAAAAGTAATAGCAATTTTCTTTTTTCTTTGCAATTCATCTTACTTTTTCTAACTGTAATCATTAGTGCTTCCTTTATGTTTGGTGTCCAGCCGGTCAAAGGGATTGAAAGATATCTTGATGATTATTTAATAAAGGATCCTATCCCTGCAGAAAAGACAAAAAAGGTCAGTGAAGAAAAAACCAAAGCAAAACAGCAAGAAACTAGGGTTAAGGAAGTAAATAAAGACGGTTTGGTGATTACAGGGCCTTCAGACCTGTATAGTGAGTATGAATTGAAAACTCCTAGCGAACCGTTGAAGTTCGCTCAAAAACTACGTATTTTAGATCAAAAGGGAAAGTCCTATAAAGTTAGAACAAATAATGACACGATTGGCTATACTAATGTTGAAAATATTAAGAAACTGGAAGAGGATATACCATTTACTCAAAAGGAAATAGAGGAGTTTCTCCCTCTATTTCCTGAAAGATTCGCCAATGCGTATGAATACTTTCTTACCTTTCTCAATTCAGACTATGAAGAGGTTAAAACAAAGTTAATTGGATCAGATGATGAAAAGATTTTTGATAATGGTATGAAAACGCTGACTTATTCCGTTTATAGTGCTCAGTTTTCAATAAACCAAGAGAACAAAGCCGAATCCATAATCATTAGCAATATTGATACAACCAAAGAACAGTGGGATCAATTAAAGGAAAGTGCATCGCTTATTTCAAACGATTCCCTCTATTACTATTTTAAAACTAAAAAGTATGAGATCGTTGTGGATCTTGAGAATAATAGTGCTACTGTTTCATTAAACTAATGAAATTCGAAAAAAGAGGGAGCTAGTCATGAATCAACAAATTAAAGTAATGACCGTTTTCGGAACGAGACCTGAGGCTATTAAAATGGCGCCTTTAGTTAAAGAATTAGAAAAGAATTATGAAACCATTCAATCGATCGTGACTGTAACAGCACAGCATCGGCAAATGCTGGACCAAGTGTTAGAAATATTTGAGATAACTCCCGATTATGACTTGAACATTATGAAAGATCGCCAGACATTAACGGATGTAACGATGAGAGCTCTAGAAGGATTAAACCAAGTACTTCAGGAAGCAAAGCCTGATATCGTTCTGGTTCATGGGGATACCACTACTACATTCGTAGCAAGTTTAGCTGCCTTTTATAATTCTATTCCAATCGGCCATGTAGAAGCGGGTCTACGTACTTGGAACAAGTTCTCTCCTTATCCAGAAGAGATGAATCGGCAACTTACTGGAGTTATGGCTGACCTTCATTTTGCTCCTACTGCTGTTTCAAAGAAAAATTTGTTACAGGAAAACAAATCTGAGTACAATATATTTGTAACAGGAAATACTGCAATTGATGCCCTGAAAACAACGGTCAAACCACAGTACTCTCATCCAATCTTAAAACAATTAGGACGGGACCGGTTAATATTAATGACGGCTCATAGAAGAGAAAACTTGGGTGAGCCGATGGAAAATATGTTTCGAGCGATTCGAAGATTGGTTGAGAAACATCATGATGTTCAAGTGGTCTACCCGGTACATATGAATCCAGTAGTACGCCAAATTGCCGATAAAATTCTAGGTCAGAACAGTGGTATTCATTTAATAGAGCCGTTAGACGTAATCGACTTCCACAATTTTGCATCTAGAGCTTACTTGATTTTAACCGATTCAGGTGGTGTTCAAGAGGAAGCTCCATCATTGGGAGTACCTGTATTGGTCCTTAGAGATACTACTGAACGTCCAGAAGGCGTTGAGGCGGGGACGTTAAAGCTTGCAGGAACAGACGAAGAAGTTATTTTTAACTTGGCAGATGAACTGTTAAGTAGTGAAGAGGCTCATGATGCGATGGCGAAAGCCTCCAATCCATATGGGGATGGACATGCTTCTAAAAGAATTGTTGATGCTATCCTATATTATATGAAAACTAATGAAACTAGACCCAAGGATTTGGGTGAATTCTAGTGAAAAAGGTCTGTTTTTGGAACAGACCTTTTTTTACTATAGTTGATTACTTTTGACAAAAAAACATCCATTCTCCTAACATATTTCATCAAATTATGGACAAAAGGTGTGAAATAATTAAGGTGTAAATTTGAAAGGGGTTGAATAATTTGGTTTATTTAAAAGATCCTGTTTCCATTAAAGAAGCACTTTCCGTTGCCTTAGAAGTACTACCGGACAATAAATACAACCAATTAAAAGAGTCTGTTGCATGGATCCCTATTATTGTTGGCCGTACTAAGTGGGAGATTCCCGAGGAACTGAAAGAGGATCTAATCCATTGTATTAAGGAGTTTAAACAGTCTAAAACCTACTTTTGGCTAAGGGAAGACTTTAAAAATGCATTATACGATATGGAAATTCAACTTGATCGAAAGATTTCTTAAGGAATATATGGAAGTGTTTATTGCAGCCATCTAGTAAAAAAAGCATTCACAAGTTGCTGTGAGTGCTTTTTCGTGTTTTGATGGTTGGCTTTAAGATTATTTTTTCTTCAAACTCACTAACTCCATGACGGTTATTCCGTCTCGAACCGTTTTTACTTGCCCGATATTTTTTGCATAGTAGTAAATATACCCAGAATCTTCCTTTACCTCGATACAGTTTTTAAACGTACCGGCTGGTGTCTTCACGGTCTTTTTTACGGAAGTAATCCGTGCTTGTCCTTCTCCTTCATAACCGATATCCCATTTCTGGCCGACCTTCGCAGGATATTTAATATCGATATAATATTCTGAGTCAATATATCCGGTATAGAGTCCTTTACTATCTTCGCCGACAATGAATTTTTGCTTATCAGAAGGAGTGGCGTAGTACCAAATGTCCCATGAATCATATTTTTTTCTAGTAGGGATTAATTGATAGGATCCTTCCGTCCCTTTATAAGTATAGACCTTGGTTTTATCGAGCAGGAAGCTGGCCCGTTTGGAGATGAATTTCAAATACTTTGTGGAAACATACGCTTTTTTGGATTTGTATTTAATTTGTGACCAGCCTGTTTTGGTTTTCAAATAAACCGTTACTTTGGTGCCTTTTTTAAGGACGCCTTTTTTCTTGGAGTGAGTTGTAGGCTTTTCACGTACATTTAGTACCTTCGTATTTACGGTTGCAGAAGATGTAGAAGCTGCGTAGGAAACCGTTTGAAAGGGCATGAGGATCGTTAAGAACAGTGTGAGTGCAATCAATACTTTTATGGATTTTTTCAGAATAATCCCTCCATTTCTATCTTAATTGTATGGAAGGGGAATCTATTATTAAATGAATATAAATACAAAAATATAGACAATATCCGTGCTTGTCCGCCTTAGAATTTGTAGAATTATAGGGAATGCGGCTTTTTTGTTGAATCATGTTGGTTAATAAAATTCAAGGTTTAGACGTATTTGCTCATTTACCAGTGCCCCTAACTTGGGTATGCTTTTGATAGGTACATATTGAAAGGCTGTGGAAGGTTTGAAACTATTCTATAAAAATTATCGGTTCACACTTATCCTGCTAACTGCCATTATCGCGGGCGGGGCGGCAGGTTTGATATTTGGACCAAAGGCTGCGCTTGTTAAGCCATTTGGGGATTTATTTTTAAATTTAATGTTCATGATGATCGTCCCATTGGTGTTTTTCAGCATCGCGTCTGCGATTGCTAATATGAATGGAATGAAACGGCTTGGAAAAATCATGGGAAGCATTGTGGTTGTTTTCTTGGTGACGGCCTCTATAGCCGCGATCCTGGGCTTAATCGGTGCCTCCATTATCCATCCGATTGAAAACGCTGATATTTCTTCGATTAAAGAAGTAATGAACAATTCAACAGTTGAGACAGATTCTGAGAAATTATCATTTCTCGACCATCTTGTTGCTACATTTACGGTGGGGGATTTTAATTTACTGCTCTCAAGAAGTAACATGCTGCAATTGATCGTATTTTCACTGCTTTTTGGAATTTCAACTGCGTTGGTGGGGGAAAAAGCGAAACCCGTGGCAAGCTTTTTGTCGGCTGCAACGGCGGTAATGATGAAGATGGTCAATATTATTATGTACTATGCACCGATTGGACTTGGCTGTTATTTTGCAGCGGTGATTGGTGAATTGGGGCCGCAAATTTTAGAGGGGTATGCCCGCTCATTTGTGTTATATCTAATTCTTGCTGTGATTTATTATTTCGGGTTCTTCACCCTGTATGCCTTTATTGCCGGGGGAAAGGCAGGTGTGAAGGTTTTTTGGAAACATGCGACTACACCATCTGTTACAGCCATTGCTACTTGTTCAAGTGCCGCGTGTATCCCCGTCAACTTGGCCACCGTTCAAAAGATGGGGGTGCCAAAGGATATCGCTGAAACGATTATTCCGCTTGGTGCGAATACCCATAAAGATGGATCGGTGTTTGGCGGTGTGCTGAAAATTGTCTTCTTATTTGCCTTATTCGGAAAGGATGTCACGAGTATCCCGAATATTTTAAGCATTTTAGCGGTCGCCTTCTTAGTTGGTGCCGTGATGGGGGCGATTCCTGGCGGCGGGATGATCGGTGAGATGTTAATTATCAGTGTGTACGGCTTCCCGCCAGAAACCTTGCCCATTATTGCTGTAATCAGCACGATCATTGATGCCCCAGCAACCCTCCTCAACTCCACAGGGAACACCGTGTGCGCAATGCTTGTCACACGATTGGTAGAAGGGAAGAACTGGCTCGACCGATCTTTTAAAAGCGAAGAACTTGGTGCCTGACACCATCTGGTTGTTAAAAATGCTGTAAGAATGTATGTATTCTTGCAGTATTTTTTTGTTTTTGGGGGCGAAATGTCAATTGATGGCTATCAATTCTTAGGGTAAGATAGGTCATATGCGGTGCAAATAAAGGATGGATTTTTTATGAAGAGGACGTTAAAGGATATTTTTTATATTTTACTAGGAGCGCTCATTTTTGCTTTAGGGGTCAATTATTTCACGATTCCTAATCATCTTTCAGAAGGCGGTATTTTAGGGATAACGATTATTGCCCACTATTTGTTTGATTGGTCGCCCGGTATCGTGAATTTTGTCTTGAATGTGGCGCTGTTAGCGGTTGGGTACAAATTTTTTGAAAAAAGAACCTTTGTCTATACCCTGATTTCGATTGCAGCCTGCTCGTTGTGTTTGTATGTAACGGAGGATGCAGGACATCGGCTCACCGAGGATACATTTTTGGCATCCATCTTTGCGGGTTTGTTGGTAGGCGTAGGGTTGGGATTGATTTTTCGGACAGGAGGAACCTCTGGAGGGTCGACGATTTTAGCAAGATTGGCCAATCAATTGTTAGGTTGGAGCATTGGTAAGGGTATGTTAATTATTGATATTTTAGTCGTAGTTGGGTCGATTTTTATCATTGGCTTGGAAAAAGGAATGTATACGTTATTGATTGTGTTTATTGGGGCGAAAGCGATCGATTTCATTGTAGAGGGATTGGATGAAAAGGTAGCAGTGCTAATTATCTCGAATGAACCTGAGCAGGTGCTGGCCAACATTACGAGTCAGATGTCGCGCGGGCTGACAGTGCTCGACGGCCGCGGCGGCTACACAGGACAGAACCGAGAAGTACTTTACATCGTCATCAATAAGCAGGAAATCGTTCAGCTAAAAAGTATTATAAAAGAAACAGATAAACACGCCTACGTCACCGTCCACAATGTCCACGAGATAATCGGGCATGGTTATAAGGCGAGTTAAGATTAAGTTTAGGTTTTTAAGTTGGTGCCTGACACCCAAGTTGGTGTCAGGCACCTTTTTAAATCATAAGAAAGTATAAGTTTTTGAGCCTAGATTACTGTCTAGCTCCAGCGCCCTAGCGGCTAGTGTCCTTCGCTCTCCGCCCTACGATAAGTCAAGCACGAATGCGCCTCCGGCTCTTCGTGTTTCCTTTATCCCAGTTGGAGCGCTCCAGGCCATACGCCGCTGACCAGGGCGCTTACGCTTTTCTTATATTTTTGATACACTTACACGCCCTGAGAAGAAGGTGGCGCCGCCGCCCATATCGGCGATACGGTCGGGAGTGAGTGCGTTTACTAGCTGTTTTGTATCGACTGTATCGGCCCAAAGACCTTGCGTCACCACGACTCCTGGCAGGACTTGCTCACCCACAGAAACCTTCAGTTCACATTCACCGCGCTGGTTCCAGATTCGAACCGTATCGCCATCTTCAATTCCCTCCGTTAAGGCATCGAGTTGATTCATATAGACTCTCGGCTCTTTTTCCAATCTTATATGCTTTTGATTGTTTGAAAAGGTAGAATTTAAGAAATTATGATTTGGGCCCGGAACAAATTGGTATCGGTGGTTCCCATCATCCTCTAAAGGTACGTAGGTTGGCAATGGGGGGTACCCATTTTCTTTCATCTTTTCAGAAAATAACTCAATTTTTCCGCTAGGGGTTTCCAGTGTGCCAGGGAATATCGGTTTAACCTGTGCTTTCATGAATTGCTGCTCTACTAAAGCTTCATAACTAATCCCGTTTAAGTAAGGATTGCGCGGGTTATCTAAGGCTTGTCTAATCATCTCTGCTTCTGTCTCTTCAAAAAGTGTTTCAGAGAAGCCCATCCCCTTGGCAAGTAATCGGAACACCTCAACATTGGATTTTGACTCAGCAAATGGTTCAATGACCGGCTGCTGCAATTGAATATAATGATGCCAATAAGATGTGTACATGTCAGTATTTTCAAAGGAGGATGTCGCTGGTAAAACGATATCTGCATATTTGGCCGTTTCTGTTAAAAATAACTCATGAACCACTGTAAATAAATCATCGCGCTCAAGCCCTTTTCGGACTTTATTGGCATTAGGTGCGACTACGGCAGGGTTAGAGCCGTACACATAGAGTGATTTAACGGGTGGGTCTAGTGAGAGCAATGTGTCACCAAGTACGTTCATGTTGATCACGCGCGTTTGTTTATTTTTCAATAAATCCGCTCGTTGCAAGTGCGCGGTATTCGGTGCCAGATAGGCAGAATTTCCTTTGATTGCCCCGCCGCCTTTGATAAGCCATTGGCCGGTAAGGGCTGGCAGGCAGGAGATTGTCCGAACAAACATTCCTCCATTGTCATGATGCTGTGGTCCATTACCGATGCGAATAAATGCTGGTGATGTTTCAACGTACATGCGGGCCAGTTTGTAAATATCTTCTACGGGAACACCTGTGATTGCTGAAACGGTGATTGGGTCGTATTGGATGATATGCTCACGCAGTTCCTCGTGACCAATCGTATACTTTTCTAAAAAGTCTTGGTTGACCAGGTTTTCGGCAAATAGGATGTGCATCATCCCCAAAGCGAGGGCACTGTCAGTGCCAGGCAAAATCGGAATAAACCAATCTGCTAATCTACCAGTTTGATTTTTGAGAACATCAATAACAATGATTTTGGCACCGTTTTGTTTACGGGCTTTTTGAGCAAGGGCGATTTGGTGCATGTTGGTGCTCACTGCATTAATCCCCCAAAATAGGAATAGTTTGGTATGAGTCGTATCCTCAGGGTCGATGCCGATGCTGCCGCCCATCGTATATTTATAGCCAACAGAACCAGCTGCAGAGCAGATGGTTTGATCCAAGCGAGAAGCCCCGAGGCGATGGAAGAAACGGCGGTCCATCCCCTCGGCATTAAGCCGGCCCATGTTTCCGTAAAAGCTGTACGGAAGGATGCTTTCCGGACCGTTAGATTCTATTAAATTAGTCCATCGGGAGGTAATGGTCTCGATTGCTTCCTTCCAACTGATCCGTTCGAACTTGCCTTCGCCTTTGGGGCCGGTCCGTTTTAGCGGGTATTTTAAGCGGTTTTCATCATAGATGCGTTCCGTCATATTTCGGACTTTGTTGCAAATATGCCCTTTGGTGACCGGATGCTCTGGGTCTCCTTCCACTTTAATAATCTTCCCATTTTCCTTATGTAGAAGTAAACCACACTGATCCGGGCAATCCAGCGGGCAAACCCCATGAAAAACACCATCTCGTTCCTGTATAAATGAAGCCATAGCGTAATCCAATCTCCTTTCGTGTTTGGTGTCAGTTTGGTGATATTATGATTGGTGTCAGGCACCGCTCGTGGACAATTGTCCTTCTTGGGAAGACGGCGCCTCCCAAGCTGTAATTGCTATTTTCTAATATTGCTACTATCATAACATCAAATTCTTTGGTATAGGCAAATATGGTGAGCTAATTCTAGAGGCAGTGGAGAGGTGAGGATTTACTATTGAAGGAATGGCCACATCGAGAAGTAACTTTCAATGTGACCACCTTTAGATATTACTTGAACTGAGGTTTTGAATTAACTATTACTGACCAAGCTGTTTTATTTGATCAAGGATATTGCTGATTTCTTGGACGCTTTGAAAAATTTCTGTGTTTTCAAGGATAGAAGGGTCGAGTAATCCATTCTGGATATTTTTTAAATATAGATCAATGCCAGCTGTTAATTTGTTGTTTTGGTCAACCAGTTGCTGATGTAAGTCGGCTGCTATTTCTGGTGCTTGGAGTTTATTGAATGTATTGATTTCTTGTTTCATTTCCTGGAGCATCTTTTTTAGTTCTGCGGTGGCCTGCTGGTCGCTTACGGCTTGTTGCGCAATAGATGGAGCATCACTTGCAAAGGCGGTCGCTTTATTTAGATAGTCCGATGCATCATTCACATACGAGAGAGTATCTTTCGCATCATTTAGCAAGGAACAACCACTCAGGAGAAATACAATTGCCGCGGCTAAAACTAATACCTTCTTTTTCATGTAGAAACCTCCGTTTTATTAGATTTTGTGAAGGAAAATAAGCTGGTTAGGGATCTGAACGTGATGTTAATTGAATCTACGTCCATGAAAATTCCTATCATTATCATATGGATAAAAATTTGTTCTGTTGCTAATGCATAAGCAGTTCAATAAGGTAATATCAATAAAAATAGTAGGAACTTTGTTTGGTTAGAAATTCCACTTGCTTCCTAAATCATCCCCTAAACCATTCTTTCTATATGTATAAAATTCTAAACGGTGTCAGGCACCATTATTGATATTTTCATAATGGTTTTAGGGAAAAGTACTCAATAGTAAGCACCCGAGAGTCTCGTCTCACGTAGGATATTTTTGAGAGAAACGGGGAGGTTTTACTATGTATCCGTACACGAATTATTACGATGCTTTATATAGACAAAATAATAAATTGATTAGAGAAGTTGAAAAAGCGATTAATGGTGAGTACAATGCCATCCATTGTTATAGCAAATTAGCAAAATTAGCTTCCGATGAGAAGGAGAAAAGTCAAATCCTTGAAATTCGCCAAGATGAAATAAAGCACCATAAAAAATTTGAACAGATTTATACTCAGCTGACTGGGCGAAAGCCACAACTACCAAAGCTTAGTGAGGACTGTCCAGATGTTTATTTAGAGGGATTAGAGTTTGCCTTACAAGATGAACAAATAACGGTAGATTTTTACCTGGAAGTCGCTGATGGTGCTATGGAACCATCCATAAAAGAAGCATTTCGAAGAGCGGCCGCTGATGAGCAAAATCATGCAGTCTGGTTTTTATACTATTATTCTAAAAATAAGTGAAAATTTGGATGGTTAACGGGCAAAAGTTCACCCTTGTCTCTAAAGGCAAGGGTGTTTTAATTTGTGTTTATCAGTGCCATTAATCCCCGCCGCTGTCTCCACCGGAATCTCCTCCAGAATCCCTGCCGGAATCGGTATCGACTTTGTTATCGGAGTAGTCTGTATCATTTTGATAATCATTGCTATAAGATTTTTTTGTTCCTTTTCTAATACTCGGAAAGATAAAAAAGGCAGCGATTATAGCTAAGGTTCCAAAGAACTCCTGTACTCCAAAAATAAGATAAATCCCATAGACGAGAAGCAATCCACCCAACAGCCATTGAATTATTCTTACCGCGTTCAGAGACATCCACCCCCAAATAAAAAGTAAGAAAAATAAAGCCACACAAAATAAATATTACATTCTAGGTCTTTTTATACATCTTTTTGAGAGTCTTTACAGTTAAGGGACTGTTGGAAGAGCTTTGTTGATAGTTATGGTTAGGTTATCAGGTGGCTATCGAGTTTAAGCAAAGGCACACCGTATAAACCAAAGGAGGCGTATGATGCCCGTTCAAGCAAAAAAACAGTGTGAACGGTAACCAAAGGAGGTGTATGATGCCCGTACAGGCAAAAAAAACAGTAGAACGGTAACCAAAGGAGGTGTATGATGCCCGTTCAGGCCAAAAAACAGTGTGAACGGTAACCAAAGGAGGTGTATGGTGCCTGTTCAGGCCAAAAAACAGTGTGAACGGTAACCATAGGAAGTGTATGATGCCCGTTCAATTTGAAAAACAGAGTTATAGGGGCTTTTGTATTCTTCAATGGTCATTGTGGACCAGTTATATGCCGATCTAAGCCACCGGTGAGATCCAAAAATTCCTACCTTCTTAGTCTCACCTTAATATTTTCCCAATGGGCCAGAAAAATCAAGAATAAGATACCTAATGCTGCAGCAAAGCATATCCAATCATAATCTATAAATAATAGAAAAACGGGAATGAAAAGGAATGCTCCTAGGCCTGAAAAGGTGAAACTCTTAGTAAAGGGAAAAAGGACAAGAAATACTCCGGCGATCACGAAAACAAGAAGCGGTTCAAACATGATGATCCCGCCAATAAAGGTTGAGATCCCTTTTCCTCCCTTAAAGTTCAACGTAATTGGTTTTAAATGTCCTAAAATGGCCAAGCCTAAACCAACAAGTTGAATCTGGGCAGAGAATCCAAAATAGCGAGCGATCAATATAACGAGAACTCCTTTTAAAGCATCCCCTAGAAATATCAACATAAATGCCTTTTTCCCATGTAGGCGGCCGGCATTCCTGGCCCCGACATTTCCACTCCCTTCACGGCGGATATCCGTATGAAATAATGCTTTCGTAATGAGAAATCCAAACATTACGCTTCCAATCAAGTAGGCTAAAACAAAATACAACCAAAGCATCCGTATCACCTTCCATTACAATTTTGGTGTCAGGCACCACAGTGTAATCCAATCGGAAAATATTTCATCTTGAAATTATAGAAGGGATTTACTTTTTTTAAATATCGTTAATGAGTAAATGAATCTCCCAACTTTCAAGTGATCCCTTCGAGAATGTCTGTTACATTGTAGTTCTATTTTCTTCAGTGTAAAAGAATCTACCAGAAAAGGTGTCCATATTTGCAGGGAAATGGAACCGTAGTTTATGTGAATAATTGTTATCATATTATTATCCTATTTTAAAGATCCAAAATTAATTGTAAATTTTTATAAAAAACGTTCTTGCCTACATTCATAAGCGGTGATATTATCAATTTATAAAAATCTAAACGTTTACATTTTCGATAAAGAAGAAAACCTTCTCTAAAATCTTTAAAAGCAGAGATATTGTATTAAAAAATCTAAACGTTTACATTTAGGATTTTATATTTTAGGAGTTTACATATTATGGAGTACAAACCAACGATTGAGGATGTAGCTAAGCTTGCAAATGTTTCGATTGCAACGGTATCCAGGGTAATAAACAACCAAGGTGGAGTTCGGAAGGTAACTGAAGACCGGATTGTAAACGCCATCAGCGAACTTGGTTATATCCGCAGTGCTGTGGCGAGGAGCATGAAAAGAAAGGAAACAAACACCATTGGTATTATTGTGCCTGATATTACTAACCCGTTTTTTCCTCACGTAGTTGCTGGAATCGAACAGAAAGCAAGAGAAAAAGGATATTACACAATTCTTAGTAGTACCAACGAATCCCCAATTATTGAAGAAGATATTGTGAAAATCTTTATTGAAAGAGGAGTAGATGGGGTCATCATAACAACTGCAAATGAAACAGGGGACCATATCAAGTTGTTACAGGATCAAGGAATCCCAATTGTTGCGGTTGACCGGGCAATTAAGAATTTTGAAGTAGATACGGTTTTGGTTGATAACGTCAATGGAGCCTACCAAGCTGTCCGCCAATTAATTTTACAGGGACATGAGAGCATTGCAATTATTTGCGGTCCACAAAACACAACGCCTGGTCGGGAACGCTACCTTGGTTATAAGAAAGCGCTCGAGGAATATAATATTCCCTTTGACCCCAGCTTGGTTTATCAGGGTGATTTTATGGAAAACAGTGGCTATAAGGGTGCGTTGCAATTGTTTTATTTAAAAAATAGACCTACTGCAATATTTTCATCGAATAACCAGATGACGATTGGCTGCGTTAAAGCACTAACTGAACTGGATTGGAAGTTAGGGGAGGAAGTCTCCTTTATAGGCTTTGATGATGTTGAAATAGCCACTTTCATCAAACCAAAACTATCTGTTGTTTCACGTCCGATGACGACAATTGGTGAAATAGCGTTTCAATTGGTGTACGAACGTATTCATTTTAAAGAAAACTTTCCTAAAAGGGAGTATTTATTAAAACCAGAATTAAAAATTCGAGAGTCATGTCATAAAATCTAAACGTTTACATTTATCAATTTTAGGAGGAAGGAAAGTATGAAAAAAGGTGGTATTTTAAATCCGAAAATTAATCAATTAATCTCTGAAACTGGTCATACTGACTACATCGTGGTGACAGATGCTGGTTTACCGATTCCTGAGAATGTGACCCATCGGATTGATTTAGCTTTGAAAGAAGGCCTGCCAGGTTTTTTAGAAACTCTTGATACGGTATTAACCGAGCTGGAAGTGGAAAAAGTCATTTTAGCAGAAGAAGTTAAAACAGTTAGTCCTGGGATGCATGACCAAATCGTTAGCAGATTCCCAAATCTACCGATTGAATATGTTCCGCATGTGGAATTTAAGCAGCAAACAAAACAGGCAAGAGGATTAATTCGTACAGGTGAGTTTACCGGATATGCGAATGTCATTTTAGTCGCTGGTGTCGTTTATTAATAATTTGGCCTCATTCAAAGGGGGAGTGGCAAGTGAGTACAGCATTGCTGGAAATGAAAGACATATCGAAGGAATTTCCTGGAGTGAAGGCACTTGATAATGTATCTATCCGCATAAACCAGTCCGAAGTTCTTGCATTGCTTGGTGAAAATGGTGCCGGGAAATCTACATTAATGAAGGTGCTTGCGGGTGTTCATCAGCCAAACAATGGGAAAATCTACATAAATGGAAATCAAGTAACAATCGAAGGGCCTAAGCATTCACAAAGCCTCGGAATTAGCATCATTTATCAAGAATTTAACCTTATCCCGCATATGAGTGTAGCTGAAAATATATTTATCGGGCGAGAGCCACGTAAAACAAAAGGTATCTTAGATCGCAAACAAATTAAGCAGGAAACAAGGAAATGGCTGGATCGAGTTGGTTTGACTAAGATATCTCCAGACACATTAATTGCAGATCTATCAGTTGCCGAGCAACAATTAGTTGAAATTGCAAAAACACTGTCGTTTAATTCGAAAATTATCATTATGGATGAGCCGACGGCAGCTTTAAATGATGAAGAAACAAATAAGCTCTTAACCATTATGAAAGAGTTGAAGCAACAGGGAATGGGTGTCATTTTTATTACCCACCGGTTGGAAGAGGTACTAATAGTTGCCGATTCAATCGCAGTTTTAAGGGATGGAAAGTATATTGGAAGTGCTCTGGTGAAGGATATTACAAAGGATGATATGGTGACAATGATGGTTGGACGTGAGTTGACGGAACTTTTCCCAGAAAAAAGTATACCATCTAATCAACTTTGTTTGGAAGTGAAGGATGTTTCGGTGCCAGGAATCCTTGAAGGCATTAATTTCACCGTGAAAAAAGGTGAAATCCTCGGTATTGCAGGTTTAATGGGGTCCGGCAAAACGGAGCTTTCGAAGGCAATCTTCGGGATGTATAGGAATATGACGGGGTATGTGAAGGTTGATTCGAAACTAGTAAACAGCCCTAGAGGTGCGATTGATGCCGGAATTGCTTTAGTTACAGATGATCGAAAGCAGGAAGGTCTCGTTCTTGGTTTATCAGTCTATGAAAATTTACTGTTACCGACTTATCGGAAAATTTTCAGATTTGGTATTCAGCAAAAACGCAAGAAGGACGAGATTGTCAACCGATGGGTCAACGATTTAAAAATAAAGGTCCATGATCCAAAAGTTGAGGTAAGAACCCTGAGCGGAGGTAACCAGCAGAAAGTGGTACTTGGAAAATGGCTCCAAATGAATCCAAAGGTGCTCATTTTGAATGAACCAACAAGGGGTATTGATGTCGGAGCAAAGGCAGAAATCTATCAAATTATGAAAAGGCTTACAGAAGACGGTATTTCGATTATTATGATTTCATCCGAAATGCCGGAATTGCTTGGATTAAGTAACCGCATCATGGTAATGAATGAAGGTCGAATTACCGCTGAGCTAAGCCAAAATGAAGCGACGCAGGAAAAAATCTTTTATTACGCATCCGGGGGTGTAATGAATGCCTAGTACAACATCAGTTCAAAAGCAAGTGGAGAAGAAGGCGGAGGTCAATTTGCTCTCTCTCATTGAAAAATACCGTGTACTACTAATTTTTATCGTGTTATGTGTGATTGCAGGATTTCTGTCTGATGTCTTTTTTACGCTGAGTAATGTTATGAATGTACTTCGACAAGTTTCTATTATTGCGATTATTGCTAGTGGAATGACACTTGTTATTTTACTCGCTGGAATTGACCTTTCCGTTGGTGCTGTTATGGCTTTTTCTGGTGCGATTTTAGCTGGTGCCTTAACCGCTGGCTGGCCGCTCCCACTTGCATTACTGGCCGCTCTTGGAGTTGGTCTATTATTTGGTCTTTGTAATGGTTTCTTTGTAGCAAGATTTGGAATTCCTTCTTTCATTGTTACATTGGCAATTATGGTTATCGCACGCGGAATGACCCTCGTTTATACAAAGGGATATCCGCTGGTTGTTAGTAATGAAGCTTACCGTTTTATCGGAAGTGGACGAATCTTTGGTATTCCAGTCCCAATCATTCTCATGTTTGTCATCTTTGGAATTATGTATTGGATGTTAAAATATACCAGCTTTGGCCGTTACATTTATGCCATCGGGGGCAATGAAGAAACGGCGATACTGGCAGGGATCAATGTTAAGGCTATTAAAATAGCTGTCTTCGGAATTGCTGGTTTGCTTTCAGCGCTTTCCGCTATTATTTACACCTCACGATTAATGTCAGCACAGCCAACTGCGGGAAATGGAATTGAGTTAGATGCTATCGCAGCAGTTATTATTGGTGGGACAAGTTTGGCAGGCGGAAAAGGGGCAGTTACCGGAACGCTGATTGGTGCTTTGATTATGGGCGTTCTTGATAATATTTTGAATTTGATGAACGTGTCTCCATTCTACCAAAGTATTGCTAAAGGTCTCGTTATATTAGTTGCTGTATTAGTAGATAGTAAGTTTTCAAAAATTAAAAAATAAGAAATTGGGGGTTTCACGATGAAAAAGATTATTTCCTTGTTGGCAATGTTTATGGTCATTATTGGTCTTGTTGGATGTAGTATGGATGAAGCGTCTAGCACGAAACCAGATTCAAATTCAAAGGATAACGGTAAGTTAAAAGTTGGTTTATCCATGAATACGTTAAATAATCCTTTCTTCGTTGCTGTGAAAGAAGGAGCAGAAGCACAAGCCAAAGAAGATAAGGTTGAGCTCGTTATAACAGATGCACAAAACGACCCTGGAAAACAAATATCTAACGTTGAAAATCTCTTACAACAAAATATCGATGTGTTAGTCATCGACCCAACGGATAGTGACGCGATTGCACAAGCAGTTAAAAAAGCGAACGATGCAGATACCCCTGTTTTTACAATCGACCGTTCTTCTAATGGCGGAGAAGTAATTACTCATATCGGTTTTGATGCACTTAAGTCTGGGAATATTGCAGGTACCTTTTTAAAGGATGCACTTGGTGGTAAAGGGAACATTGTTGAGATTCAAGGAATCTTAGGAACAAATGTCGGGCAATTAAGAAGCAAAGGCTTTAATGAAATTATGGATGCTAATTCTGGCTTTAAAGTTGTAGCTAGACAAGCAGCAAACTTTGACCGTGGTGAAGCGATGAAAGTAATGGAAGATATTCTTCAAGCAAACCCTGAGATTGATGGAGTATACGCAGCAAATGATGAAATGGCACTTGGTGCATTAGCTGCAATTGAAGCGGCAGGCCGTTTAGATGAAATCACGTTAATTGGCTGTGATGCCATTGACCCATCGATTGAAGCCATCAAAGCTGGTAAATTAGAAGCAACAATTGCTGAGCCGCCGTTCTTCCTTGGAAAAGAAGCAGTGATTACTGCTCAAAAAATTTCTAAGAAAGAAAGTGTTGAAAAAGAAGTCATTCTTGATTCTACACTTGTTACGAAAGAAAACGTGAATGAAGTAAAAACGAAATAGTTATAGGGTGATTAGGTAAAAACGCAATCGCATTGCGTTTTTACTTTTATTATCTTCAAAAATATAGTAGAGGCGGGGAAGTATTATGTCTAAAGTTGTTGTCGTCGGAAGTTATGTTGTTGATTTAATGAGTCGTACTCCTCATCTTCCGAAACCGGGAGAAACCGTTCTTGGCGGGCCATTTCAAATGGGTCCTGGTGGGAAAGGTGGAAACCAGGCAACTGCTGCTGCTAGGAGCGGTTCTGAAGTGACGTTTTTAACCAAATTGGGGGACGATGTTTTTGGAAGAGAAGCATTGAAACACTTTACGAAAGAAAATGTGAATACCGAATATATTAAAGTCGATCCGAATCAGGCTACAGGAGCTGCTTTAATTGAAGTAGATGAAAAGGGTGAAAATAGTATCGTGGTTGCTCTAGGGGCATGCGGAACAATAACGGAAGAAGAGGTTGTAGAAGCTGAAGAAAAAATAAAGGAAGCAGATATTGTGCTGCTCCAATTAGAAACAAGTATTGAAGCGATTGTGACCACAGTGAAATTAGCTAGGAATCATGGCGTACCAATCATTTTGAATCCAGCCCCATATCAGGAGTTTCCTAGGGAAATTCTACGGGATGTCGCTTTCATCACTCCAAATGAAACTGAGGCCTTTGAGTTGACTGGGGTTGAAGTTAAAGATGAAAGTACGGCACTAACAGCTGCACAAATGATTCATGAACTGGGTGTTAAATCAGTTATCATCACTTTGGGCAGCAAGGGAGCATTCCTTTACACCGGAGGAGGCACCGGGGAACTGATTCCGAGTTTCACGGTTGAAGCGGTCGATACAACGGGAGCAGGAGATGCCTTTAACGGTGGATTAGCCCATGCGATTAGCAATGGTTATGCGGTGGAAAATGCCATGAAATTTGCTAACGCTGTTGCTGCCTTATCCGTCACAAAAATAGGCACAGCACCTGCCATGCCCTATAAGCATGAAGTAGAAGCATTACTATCTAAGACTGTAAAATAAAGAGGAGTAAATGATCATTCACGGTGTCAAGCACCATGTGAAAAATTCACATGGTGCCTGACACCAATACCAAAAGTCATATAAATAATAACAGGCTGAGGGCCATTACTGCCATTCCGCCGATTAATCCGTAGATTGATAGATGGGCTTCGTCATATCTTTTTGCTGCAGGCAGTAATTCATCGAGGGAGATGAAGACCATGATCCCTGCCACTGCTGCAAAAATAATTCCGAACATGATTTCGTTGAGAAACGGCATTAAGAAGAGGTAGGCGACTAACGCCCCAACTGGTTCAGACAAACCAGACAAGAATGATAGTTTAAAAGCCCGCTTCTTATCACCAGTCGCAAAGTAGACAGGTACGGAGACGGCGATGCCCTCGGGTATATTGTGAATCGCAATCGCGACGGCAATGGCAATCCCAAGTGCAGGGTCCTGCAGCGCTGAAGTGAAGGTGGCGATCCCTTCCGGAAAGTTATGAATTCCGATCGCAAGAGCTGTAAATGTACCCATTTTTAACAAATCTGGCTTTTCCCCGGTACTCGTACTTCCTCCTCTTGTCATGTCCTCGACTTTCTTTAGTTCATGGGGGTTACTTTGCTTGGGAATAAATTTATCAATGCTAGCTATCAACAGCATCCCAGCAAAAAATCCGCCGACCGTTAACCAGTTTCCTAATTCAATGCCCAAGGAATCAACAAGAGCTACCTTGGCCTTTACAAAAATTTCAACCATCGATACATAGATCATGACACCTGCAGAGAATCCGAGAGTTACGGATAAAAATTTAGTATTGGTATGTGAGGTGAAAAACGCAAGAATGCTGCCAATTCCTGTGGCCAGCCCTGCAAACAATGTTAATCCAAAGGCTAATAACAGATTTTCAGTCACTGTGATCACTCCTTCATGAACTGAATCCCGTATTATAGAAATGGGACGTAGTTTCCACTACATCCCCTTGATTTATAGGTTTTATCTCAATATATTATATTGGTGTCAGGCACCACATTATTCCTCGTCTTTTTTCTGCTTTTTCTGTGCCTCTTGGAGGGCGAGGAGGATGTCTTGAACGTCGATTTTTCCATCGTTGTTTAGGTCGGTTAGAGTATTTTCTGGCCCAGCCTTCGGCGGTGCTGCCGGTGTTGGGGTTGGAGCAGTCGGTGCCTGAGCAACTGCTGGCTGCTTCGGTCTAAAAGCAAACGTAAACAACAGGAGAATTATGATGAGAACGCCAGAAACACCGTCCACGATATAAAAGATTGTGGCGTAATCCGACCAGAGTGTCTTACTGCTGCCCATCCTTTTCTCAGCGTTCGCGATATATTGTTTGATTTCGGAATGATTTGGGTAAATCCGTTGAACCGCCTCAAATTTCTCTAACGCATGCTTATAGTAGCCGCCCCAGTATAGATTAAGTCCTTCTTGGTAAAGCTTATCTGTTTCGCTTTTCGCATTTTTCGCCCCAGCTTGGTTTACAAATTCTTTGACCGTATTAACAGGAACGGCAAAGTTAAAGCCTTGAACTTCCTGGCCATTAACTGTGTCCCCTCTAAAGGTGAGCAGTCCAATGATTTCACCTTTTTCATTGATGACAGGTCCACCGCTATTCCCGTGCGTGGCGGCCGCGTTAATTTGGATGACCGGACTTCCTTGTTCTGTCTTTTTGGAAGTAGCGGAAATTTGACCTGCATTCATGGAAGAAACTAACGATGAATCAGGTGATAATAGATCCGAATCAGCAGCGGCTGGATATCCGCTGACCCAAATGTTATCTTGGTTCTGGATATTATCAGAATCTCCAAGTGGTAAAGTCGGTAAGTTTTTGCCTTCAATTTTTAGAACCGCGACGTCTTTTCCTTCATTTATTGGGGCCCCATAGCTTTTTACTTCACCATCAAGGACATCCCCGCCTGGTAAAATTACTTTGATAACCTTTTGAATTCCAGAGTATTGCGTGTATTGGACCATATAATTATAGGCTGTTTCATAATCTACCTTAAAATAGTCCGCGATGATTGTTACAAGTTGTTCAAATGCAGCATTGGCAATTTCCGAATCTTCTTGTTGAGTCGCTTCCACTACATGTGCATTTGTGACGATATAGCCGTTTGAGGTAATAATGGCCCCTGAACCTGAGCCGCCCACGATCGATTGGTTATTCAGCTGTTCTAATATGGCAATGACTTCTGGATCATTGGGGTTATTAAACTGCCATTGCACAACAGCATAGTCGAGAATACGAACCACAGCTGGCTTTGAGTACTCGGCAAGTTTTTGGGCTTGAGCTATTTTCCCAGCCGCTGGTTTAAGATTGATTAGGAATATGGAAGCTACCATGACTGCGATAAGCAGCAAACTGATAGGTATGGTAAAAAGGGCCCTTTTTTTCAAAACATTATTCACTCCTAGGTTGGATATTTTTCAAAATTTACTCTGCAATATATTCGCCCTGACGAGAAAAGTAATATTGTACAAAGAAATTTTTAGAAAATATCAAGGTGACATTTGAAGTTGAGGAGGATGATTTTTTCATAAACGAGCAATCTTTGGTATCATGTTAGTGAATGAAATTATATTGGATGGAAGAGATTGTTGGAGGCCGCTATGGAGAATCAATTGAAGGTTATGACTGTATTTGGAACAAGACCGGAAGCAATAAAAATGGCTCCCTTGGTAAAGGAATTAGGGAAATACCCTGATCTTATTAAACCGATTGTTACGGTAACCGCGCAGCACCGGGAGATGCTTGATCAGGTGCTGCAAATTTTTGAAATTACTCCCGATTATGACTTAAATATAATGAAGGAACGGCAAACTTTGCTAGAAGTAACAACCCGAAGTTTAGAAGGACTCAATCAAGTTCTTGCTGACGTCAAGCCAGATATTGTCCTGGTCCATGGTGATACGACAACCACCTTTGTCGCAAGCTTAGCTGCTTTTTATCATTCGATTCCGATCGGACACGTCGAAGCGGGGCTCCGGACTCATAATAAATATTCCCCGTACCCGGAGGAAATGAACCGTCAGTTGACGGGAGTGTTGGCGGATCTTCACTTTTCGCCAACTTCCCAATCGAAGCAAAACCTTTTGTTGGAAAATAAGCGGGAAGAATCGATTTATATCACAGGAAATACAGCCATTGATGCGCTAAAAACAACGGTAAGGGGAAATTATTCACATCCTGTTTTAGACCGCCTTGGGAGTGATCGATTAATTCTCATGACGGCCCATCGCAGGGAAAACACAGGGGAGCCAATGGAAAACATGTTCCGTGCGATTCGGAGATTGGTTGAAAAGCATGAGGATGTTCAGGTAGTGTATCCTGTCCATATGAATCCTGTCGTTCGCGAGATTGCCACTCGTGTTCTGGGCGAACATGAAAGGATTCAACTCATCGAGCCCCTGGATGTGATCGATTTCCACAACTTTGCCTCAAGAGCCTATTTGATTTTAACGGACTCTGGCGGTGTCCAGGAAGAGGCGCCGTCGTTGGGTGTACCGGTGCTGGTATTACGTGATACCACCGAGCGCCCTGAAGGAATTGAAGCGGGCACACTTAAACTTGCTGGAACAGATGAGGAAACGATTTTTGGTCTTGCTGATGAGCTGCTTTCAGACCGAGCCGCCCATGACAAAATGGCTCACGCATCTAATCCTTACGGAGATGGCTACGCTTCTGAACGCATCGTCAAAGCCATCCTCCACCACTTCAAAAAAGAAGAACGGCCATCGGACTTAGGGGAATAGAGTGTTTGAGAATAATTGATTAAGGGGATATGGTTAGATGAAGTTAAATAAGATTCATCATGTGGCGGTCATTTGTACAGATTATGAAAAATCAAAGGATTTTTATGTGCGAATTCTTGGGCTTACTCCCATAAATGAGGTATATCGAGAGGAACGAGATTCCTATAAGCTTGATTTAGCAGTGAATGGTCAATATCAAATTGAATTGTTTTCGTTCTCGGCCCCGGCTGAACGGCCAAGCTATCCTGAGGCGGCTGGATTGAGGCATCTTGCTTTTGAAGTAGATGATATCGAAGAGGCGGTTCAATTTATGACCAATCATCAAGTGAATGTTGAAGACGTCCGTATAGACCCAGTAACAAACAAGAAATTCACCTTCTTCCGAGACCCAGATGGACTGCCGATTGAACTGTATGAACGGTAGTTTTACCTAATTCAGTAACATAATAAAATGCCAAAAAGAGCTGGACCAGTGGTCTCGCTCTTTTATTAGATGTAATTGAGCAGTGCTTTGAACAAAAACTAAAAACTGCCCAATCCCTGCCTTGGACTAGGCAGGCCATATTCGCTTGGAGACCATGTTCCATAGCCGCTTAAACTGGGAGCTGGTTGGAACGGCTGCCCATACATGTTCAAAGTGGGTCCAACTACTGGGTAACCCGGACTGCCGCCAGATGGATAGCCTAATCCATATCCTCCACCAAGTCCGGGACCATATGGATTATAGCCTTGACCAGGTGCTCCAGGGAAGCCTCCATAACCTCCTAGATTAGAGGCATTTGCCAGCCCAGCCCCACCTATATATCCTAATCCAAGCCCAAGCAGGCTAGAACCTAATGATCCAAGATTAAATCCTGAATGTCCGCCATGCCCGCCATGGTTATGCTGTCCACCATAGTTATGTTGCCCACCGTGATTGTGGTGTTGTCCACCATGGTTATGTTGCCCACCGTGATTGTGCTGCTGACCACCATGATGATGTTGCCCGCCATGATTGTGCTGCATCCCGCCACCGTGATATTGTCTTTGCAGATTCAGCGGATTTACTACACTATTTTGATACTCAATCGGCATATAATAGGGATTATACATATTTCTTCTCCTCTCTCCTCACAACTTGTATCTATCCTATGCATCTTACAAACTTACTCTTGGGCACAAGCCCCACATAATCGAGGCTGCCGCACCCACACCTATGAAAAATACGTCTCAAGTCCTAGAATTCTTTCCGTTTGAGGTCTATGGTGAGGAGGAGTTTTTTCATGTATTATGGAAGTAGTAAATGGAAATAATTTTCTTTTTGGCATATATTTTGGAGGGAAATGAAACATTCCATTGCTTTCATTCGTAGGAATATAAAGATGTCTTAAGTCAGGAGTGATCAAATATGAACCCGATTTTGTCGTTTCTAATCCGCTCATCTGCAGCTGTTCCAATAACTTTCTTAACGTGGCTAATCAGCTATTTCCCTTTTGACCAAACCTTTTGGGCAGCAACGGGAATTGCATTAACCACAGGGTTTCTCACCCATTTTATTCTCGGCATTGTGATGAACACCCGCTTTTTAAAAAAGCATCAGATATCCAGAAAAGAATATCGGTACATAAGGAAGAACCTTATGGAAGCCAAACAGAAAATCAATCGCTTGAATAAAAACCTTTTCTCGATTCGCGATATTTCATCTGTCAAACAAAGAATTGATCTCCTTAGAATTACAAAAAAAATACACAAGATGACAACCAAAGAACCGAAGCGATTTTACCAAGCGGAGCAGTTTTATTTTTCTCATTTGGACTCCATTGTTGAACTTACTGAGAAATACAGCTTCTTATCTTCCCAGCCGAAAAGGAACATGGAGATGGGTCAATCTCTCATCGAAACGCGCCATACTCTCGATGAACTAACAAGGGTAGTGGAAGAGGATTTGTACAAAGTGATTTCCGATGATATCGATCACTTGAATTTTGAAATTGACGTCGCGAAGCATACCCTCAATAAGGAAAAGGACGCTAAATTCCCGGAAGAAAATAGGTGGCTAAAATGAACGAAAACAACCCGATTCAACCAAGTAAAACTGGTAATTTGTTAGATGATATTCTTGCCGATCCATTTGGGAATCAACTGGAAGCAGCTAATAGTCCGAACCAGCAAACAAGCGAGGCGAAACCGGTCAAATTAATTGATGTAATCCCGGAAGAACATCGGGCCAAAGCTTATCAGATTGCCGAGCAAATCGATCCGACAAACCATCAGTCGATGATTCAATATGGTACCCAAGCCCAAGGAAAGCTGCTGTCATTCTCACATACGATGCTTGAACATGTGCAGAAACAGGATATTGGGGAAATAGGGCAGATCATTAGTGATTTAATGAAGCGGTTGGATGAAGTGAATCCCGATGATTTGAAGGATGGGAAGCCATCCTTATTTGCTCGTATGTTTGGAAAAATTTCAAGCTCCGTTCAAGAAGTACTCTCCAAATATCAAAAAACAGGGGCACAAATTGACCGAATCAGTGTAAAACTGGACCGCAGCAAAAATGTCCTGATGTCCGATATTAAATTGCTCGAACAGTTGTACGAGACGAATAAAGAATACTTCCATGCCCTGAATGTCTATATTGCCGCTGGGGAAATTAAGCTGGAGGAAATGCAGGAAAAGACGATTCCTCAGCTGAAAAAAGCAGCGGAACAGACCAATGATCAAATGAAGTTTCAAGAAGTTAACGATATGATTCAATTTGCCGATCGGTTGGATAAACGTCTGCATGATTTAAAATTAAGCCGAGAAATTACGATTCAAAGTGCACCTCAGATTCGTTTGATTCAAAATACGAATCAGGCGCTTGTGGAAAAAATTCAATCTTCGATCATGACGGCGATTCCATTATGGAAAAATCAAGTGGCGATTGCTTTAACTTTGATTCGCCAGCGTCATGCCGTCGAGGCGCAAAAGCAAGTTTCGAAAACAACCAATGAGCTTCTGTTGAAAAATGCAGAAATGCTAAAAACCAATACCATTGAGACGGCGAAAGAAAACGAGCGCGGAATTGTTGATATTGAAACCTTAAAGAAAACACAGGAAAGCCTGATCACGACACTCGAAGAAACGATGCGAATCCAAGAGGAAGGACGACACAAGCGCCGCCTGGCCGAGCAGGAACTGGCTTCCATGGAAAACGATCTTCGATTAAAACTACTAGAGATTAAAGGGAAATAAAAAAAGGCTCTCGCTGCAAACTAAACATGTGCAGCGAGGGCCTTTTTTGGTGTCAGGCACCATAATCATTCAATCATTCATTCAGTTATTCACAACGGTTGCGTCCACGTATTCTTCAAGCGTGATGCCGCGTTCCATGATTTCTTTGGCGATTTCTTTGCCGACGTAGCGCAGATGCCATGGTTCGTATTGATAGCCTGTGATGTTGTCTTTCCCTTTCGGATAGCGGATGATAAAGCCGTACTCCGCGGCGTGGTTTTCGAGCCAAATCGCTTCATCCGTTCCCTCGAAGCAGTCCTCGGCGGCACATTTGCCATCCCCGCCCGTTACATCAATCGCAAGTCCGGTCTCATGTTCACTCGTTCCAGGAACGGCACTATATTTTCTTGCTGCCTCATATCCATCTTGGTTCACATAGTAGTTGAACAAGGCTGTTTGGGAAGCATGGGACCTGTAGGCCGACACCCCTAATAGCTTCACGCCCTGTTGGTTAGCGCCGGCAAATAATCTTTCAATCGCTGCACCTGCATCAGCTCTCATTTGACGCTTTTCTGATTTTTGATTAAACATAAAGGGGATATCAGGATAAATTAAATCGCTTGGCTGATATTGATCGGGCAGTTTATTGCTCTTATTCACAAGAACAGGTATAACTTCTTGCGAGGAAATCGATTGGCCGCTAGTATCCTTATCCTGTTGTTGAACTTCAGCACGAGGAGAACTATTCTGCGATAAGTTCCCTTCATTCTGAAAAAAGTGAAATTTACCTGTGCAGCCTGCTAATGATAGTGTAAACACAACTAGAAATAAAAAAATAAACTGTATCTTAAACATAGTTAAAAATTCACCCCAGTAACATCATGGACAGGAACCTAGACTTTAAAACGTCTTTTTCCACTCTGTTCCATAGGAATCGTATACGGCTGAGAATTTTAAGATGATTAACAAGCCAATCTAGTATTTAGCTGCGAACAAAAAAGAAGTTTAATTTACCAACGGTTGATAGATAGTGGGTCCAAAGGCACTTTTATTTTATAAATTAGTTGCTTATATTCTAAATAAACACATAAATCGTACGAAACGGCAAAACCACTGAAAAGTGGTGACGCAAAACTACAGGGGCTAAGGTTTTAAGAACGATGCTTGCCAGTTACCGAACACGATCACTCCTGCGATTTATGTTAATCATTAGTGAGGGGGATTTTTTTGTGTTGAAAATGTTTATAAAAGGCAGATATTACTATCATTTAATCCAGCACCGCCACAATGAACTTTTAAAGCAAGATTGTCTGGATGAGGAATTAAGAGCAAAGCTAAAAGTAAGAGCCAGTTATCATAATAGTAAAGCGGTTGAATTTTCTTTAAAAATGTAAGCGAAACCGTATTTGAAGAAAGCCAGTATATTAATACCGGCTTTTTTTACGTATTAACGTATAAAATATTTCCATAGGACAACCATTACAGGTAGAAACGTTAATGACTGAGAGGGGATTATCTAAATGTACAATCTGACAAAATTTAAAATCATGAAACCGGCGAATGAAGTGCTTGAAGCTTTTGTGGACCCTGCAAAAATCAAGAATTTCTGGTTCTCATCAGCTGCAAGATGGGAACAGGGCCAGACCGTTTCACTTAGATATGAAGAATACAATGCCGAAGTCGATATTGAGGTCATTGAGATCTTGCCCAACAAGAAAATTGTGTACCGGTGGGGTACAGATGGACAAGGAAATGTTGTAACGATTTCACTCGAAGAATTGGATTCTTCAAGCACCATCATTGAGATTACCGAAGAAGGATTTAGAGAAGATGATGACGAGTTAATGAGTAATCTGCTCGATAATAAAGAAGGCTGGGTTTTTATGCTGACCTGTTTAAAGGGATATTTGGAGTTTGGCATAAACCAATTACGCGGTGCCATCGTTAAATGATGGAAGGAGCTTGGACGAATCCAAGCTCTATTTAATCAAATCTTTGAACAAAATTACAATTTGAGCAGGATCGTCCAATTAGTTGATTGGCAGTTGGGCATTCATAATAGATTTCTTCAAACCCGCAAATGGAGCAATCGATACTATGGAAAATTTGTCGTTCCCCCAATATGGCATCTAACAAGCATTCAAAATACATGAGATTGCCCTCCAATTGATGATTTTCTTCTAAGATAGCAAAAACCAGAGCGGAAAAAAGAAGAATCCTGTCAGCTCGGACCAGATTGTTTTCGACATAATTCCTCCAGAAATAGTTTCCTTCAATATCGGGTAACCTAATTAAAAAAGGGGGTGCCGTGATGAAGCAGAACGAAGAGAAAACGAGTGAAGGATTAAATGAAATTTTTGAAATTATTAATGCAAAAGGCGACACGGGCGAGTTAAAGGAAATTGTGGATCGTTATGACAGTGAAAATCCGGAGGAAGTCCCGAACAGGTAATAATAAAGGCCTAGTCATCTACTAGGCCTTTTATAATGGGAAATGTGGATAATATTCATCAGAAATGTGGATATATTTTTGTGAATTGTGGGTAAATATGTTGATTTTGTGGATAAAACTGTGGGTTTTGTGGATATTTTCATCCATTGTTCAATATTTTTTGAAAACTCAAAATTTATTCACACAATCTGTGTATAAAGGTTGAAGGACTGTGGATATCCCCGTCGGTTGTGTGGATATAACCAGTATTTATGTTGATAACGTTGTTAATATCCTCGAATAAGTCCACCAGCATCGCTAAACAGACAGGCTGAATTTATATTGGAAAACAAGACTATAAGGACCTATTTGGTCCTTTATTGCTTTTGGCTTTGTTAAACTTGTCTGTGATGTCCGCTTCTATCAACAGAGTGGAAAAATCAACAATAACCTTTAACACATTCTTGGCTTAAAAAAATTTCTTGCCGGAGGAATATTTTTTGCGACATGTTTTTACTAAATAACAAGAGTCCGCATACATTAGTACGAGGTGATGTAATTTGAATGTAGTGGAAACAATTTTGCCAGGAGTTAAAATTATTGATGCTAAGGTTACTGGGGATCATCGCGGCTGGTTTATGGAGACGTATAGTCATCAATTATTTCAACAAGCTGGGATGGACAGCAATTTTGTACAAGATAATCATTCTTTTTCCGCAGCTAAGGGGACTTTAAGGGGCTTACATTATCAATTGAATCCTAAAGCACAAGCCAAGCTTATTCGTTGTACGAAAGGGGCAATTTTTGATGTAGCGGTTGATATTAGAAAGGGGAGCCCGACGTTTGCCAAATGGTTTGGGATTACTCTCAGTGCAGATAACAAAAAGCAGTTATTCATTCCAAAAGGATTTGCCCATGGATTTATGACATTGATGGATGATGTGGAGGTCCAATACAAGGTTGATCAGTTATATACACCCGAATTTGACTGTGGAATTAGTTGGAATGATCAGGTGATTGGCATCAAGTGGCCGAATGATCTTCCCCCAATATTATCGGCGAAAGATGAACATGCCCCTCCCCTATCAAAAGCTAACAATAATTTTATCTATGGAGTGAAACGATGAAAATTCTAGTAACCGGATCTACCGGACAGCTCGGATATGATGTTGTTCGCGAAGGGGGTAAACGTAGCTTTGATATGATTGGTATTGGTTCTAAAGATTTAAACCTTGTGAATGAACATGTGGTTTATGAACGAGTATACGCTATTAAACCTGATGCAATTATTCATTGTGCTGCCTATACGGCTGTCGATAAGGCAGAAGGTGATCAGGAAAATTGTTGGAATGTTAATGTGAACGGTACGAGATATCTGGTAAATGCTGCAAAAGCATTAAAGGCCAAGTTTATCTATATAAGTTCAGATTATGTTTTTGATGGAAGCGGCGAAGTCCCGTTTAAGGAATCAGATGAACCAAATCCGGCAGGGTTTTACGGACTTACAAAATATGAGGGAGAAAAAGTAGTAAAGTCCTTATTAACTGATTGGTTCATTGTCCGGATTTCATGGGTTTTTGGGTTAAATGGCAACAATTTTGTTAAAACGATGCTTAGGCTATCGGAAACCCGGGATGAATTAAATGTAGTAGGGGACCAATTTGGTTCACCTACATATACATTAGATTTGGCCCCCTTATTATTAGATATGATTCAAACGAACAAATTTGGGATCTATCATGCAACGAATGAAGGGTATTGCAATTGGGGGGAATTTGCTGAAGAAATTTTTCAGATCACTGGAAAAAAGGTAAAAGTCCACTCCATTCGAACCGAGGAATATCCTACTGTGGCGATTCGTCCAAAAAATTCACGTCTGTCTAAACAAAAATTAATGGAGCAGGGATTTAATCCATTGCCAACCTGGAAAGATTCATTAAAACGTTTTTTACACAATTTATTAGCTGAGGTGAAAATCTATGGAAAGGACTAAAATTCTTGTCACTGGTGGAGCCGGGTTTATTGGTGGAAACTTTGTCCAATACATGGTGAAAAAATACTCGCATTATCAAATTTATCATTTAGATGCATTAACCTATGCGGGTGATCTTACTAAACATCGTGATTTAGAAAAAAAAGAGAATTATCACTTTATAAAGGCAGACATCACTGAACGGAACCTAATTTTTTCGATTTTTAACAATGAGAAATTTACCCACGTTGTTCACTTTGCAGCAGAAAGTCATGTCGACCGTTCGATTGCAGATCCAGAGATCTTTGTCTGTACCAATGTGTTAGGAACACAGGTGTTATTGGATGCAGCCAAAGAATATGAAGTAAAGAAATTTATTCATGTTTCCACTGATGAGGTCTATGGTGAACTAGATTTTGATACGTCCTCCTTCTTTACGGAAGAAACCCCACTAAAACCTAATAGTCCATATAGTGCGAGTAAAGCAGCATCTGATCTATTGGTTCGAGCATATTATGAAACATATGGTCTGCCAATCAATATCACTCGTTGTTCCAATAACTATGGTCCCTTCCAATTTCCCGAAAAATTAATTCCGCTAACGATTTTACGAGTTTTAAATAACGAAAAAGTACCGGTTTTTGGGGATGGCCAAAATATCCGTGACTGGCTCCATGTTGTCGATCATTGCGCAGCCATCGACCTTATTCTTCATCAGGGTGCGAATGGGGAAGTTTATAATATTGGTGGACATAATGAACGAACAAATATAGAAGTGATTAAAACGATTATTAACTTCTTAGGAAAATCTGAAGAATTAATTGAATTTGTACCAGACCGCTTAGGTCACGACAAGCGTTACGCGATAGACCCTGTTAAATTAGAGAGGTTAGGTTGGAAACCAACATATACTTTTGATACTGGCATTGTTCAAACCATTGATTGGTATCAGGATAACAAATGGTGGTGGGTAAAAAGAGAGAAAATAAATGGAAAGGAATGAAAAGATGAAAGGAGTAATATTAGGTGGTGGTAAAGGCACCCGTCTTGATCCATTTACCAGAATAATCAACAAGCACTTGCTCCCGGTTGGTCCATATCCAATGATCTATTGGCCGATAAATAAGTTGAAACAAGCAGGTGTTACGGAGATTTTAATTATTACTAACAAGCAAGACTTACGTTCATTTAAAGAATTATTTGGTAATGGTGATGAATTAGGTGTTAAGTTGACATATACCGTTCAAAGTGAAAAAGGCGGAGGTATTGCCGATGCCTTAGTATGCGCAAAATCTTTCGTTGATAATCAATGTATCGTTATGTTAGGGGACAATCTGTTTGATGATGATTTAAGACCTTTTATTGAGGATTTTCAAAATGAACCTTATGGTGCAAAAGTGCTCTTAAAAGAAGTGAAGGATCCTAAGAGATATGGAGTTGCCATATTAGATGAAGAAAAAAAACTATACTTTCCATTATTGAGAAGCCTGATAATCCCAGCTCGACATTTTGTGTAACAGGTGTTTATTTTTACGACAAAAATGTATTTGATTTAATTGAGTTACTACAACCATCGAGACGGTCAGAATTGGAGATAACAGATATAAATAATCTCTATATTAGAGGAAAGGGACTTCATTATGATATTTTGAAAGGCTGGTGGCTTGATGCAGGAACTCATGAAGCTTTATTTGAAGCGAATAAACACTTCTTTGAACCCCGCCTTGAGTAAAGTTTCCTAATTAAATAAACGTAAGCCCGTCCAGATTGTTGGACGGGCGGTAATAATGGCGAGGTTTGTTGAAGTTCAAAATGGTCAACTAGTCGTCCATTTTGATTGAAAATATTTCTCCATATATTCTTTAGTTTTTTCTTTAATGATTAAGTTAGGTGAACTTCCAAACACAATACTATTTTCAGGTATATCAGTATCCTTAATATAAGTATTTGCTGATATTAAACAGTTTTCCCCTATTTTACAGTTGCCAATAACTGTTACACCAGAGAACAAAATCACATTTTTCTCAAAGGTAGGAAAAATGCCGTGGTTATTACCTACAGTACAATTCTGAGAAATAGAAAAAAAGTCGGAGTATTTAGCCCTCCCCATTACAGTTCCAACTGGATGGCTTAATGAAAAAATGTCTGGAAGTTCCACTTCAAAGTATAAATCAAAAGAGTTTAATAACTTATTAAGGCAATAAACTATAGTTGACAGGCTTTCATTATTGAATTTTTTCCAAATAGAATTCGATAAATAATTTAGGAACACTGCATATTGATAGGTTTGATAGGGATTAAAGTAAACTTGTCCATCTTTTGAATAATATTTATTTTTATTAAATTTGAAGTTATATTCTGTGCGATCTAAAGCAATATTTATCGCTTCTTCTAGTACTTTAAGTTCCTTTGATTTATCAAATATAAGCAAATTATTTAATTGCTTAGCAACTAAACTAATGTAATTCTTCCTTCGTAATAGACATTAACACGATGATCTACCTCCTAAAATAATCCTGTGACAACCAATAACCTTTTCCAGTTTGGAAAAGTAATCAATAACGATTGTATAATCGTGACTACTTTAAATATTTAAAGAAGATTACAATTGTTCACAAAATTTTTACCTTTTGTGAAAAAAATGAGTCCATTTATAATAACTGCCTGTCCAAAAATAGGCTATAAAATTAGTTGATTTTAATAAACGGAAAAGATGAAAACTTCATAGAATATTTAATGGGGGAGTTGACTTGAGTTTTTTTCAACAACATTATTGGTCTTTGTATCTTGATTTTATAGAGGAATTCAAAGAAGTAGAATATAAGGGTATATTAATCCCTTTGCTTTGTGATTTTTCTGGTTTGTTAAAAGATAATGGCAAATTGGTTCAGAAAATGCAGAATTCATCCTTTAAGGACAACCTAAAGAATAAGATTTACTCTGATACGCAAATTCAACCGCTATTTGATAAGTATATTCAAAAAGGAACAAACCAAAATCCTGTAAATCAAAGCTCTGGGAAGATTCTTCTTTATGAGTATGTTTTACGCTTTCCTGATAACATACTTAAGAAATATTTTGAACCATCGCGGACGGTAATTTTAAGAAAACAAAAAAACATGGGGGGAAATAAAGTAATTCCTACAATTTATTTAGAACAATATAAAAAAGATGTATCAGAACCAGTAAAAAAATATCAGGAACAAATAAAGGATATTATTTTATCTCCTAAAAGTAATCATATCTTTAGAAAAAATAATAATCTTATCGAGAAATTTATGGAATGCCTTCCTGAACTATTGGAGAATTTGGCAGCTATAAACCGTTTTTTTGAGGAAGTTCGGATTTCTTGTATTATTGTAGGAACAACAGAGGATCCTATAAGCCGAAGTATTGTGGCAGTGGCCAATTCCAAAGGAATTCCAAGTATTTGTATGCAGCATGGGTTAATTATGAAGGAGGAGGGCTATTTACCTGTTTTTTCTACCATACAGGCTGTTTATGGAGAATATGAAAAAGCATGGTATATAAATAATGGTGTATTAGAGGAACGAATTGAAATGGTTGGTCATCCTCGTTTCGATGAACTCTTCTCAAAAAAGCAAATGACTAGTTCACTAAAAAAAGACCGAAGAGTAAAGTACGGGAAAAAAAGGGTACTAATCGCAACTCAACCTAATAATCTCCTTGAATGGGAGAAATTAATAAAACATCTTGTTATGGATCATACTAACAAAATAATCATTAAACCCCATCCATTGGAATTTAATAATAAGGGTTTAAGATATTACAAAATGCTTAGTTCAAAGTATAGAGCAGTTAAAATTACTTCAAATCTAAATTTATATGATATTCTTCCAACTGTTGATGTTGTTGTGGTAAATTCATCAACAGTTGGATTAGAAACAATGCTATTTGGAAAACCAATTATCGTTTTTAAACATGGTGTAAATACTAACTATTTTGATAAAATGGGTGATCTTGTTCAATCTGAGCCGAGAAAAATTGCAGAAAACATTAATAATGTTTTCTATAACGAATCCTTCAAAAATTATTATGAAACTAAACGTAAGGAGTTTCTATCTTTTGCGTACCCACAAAATTTTTCGGGTAATTGTTTAATAGAGTTAATTAATAAGCTAACTACAGAAATTAGATAATTTCACAAAATATTAATAAACTGGAGTGATTTTTTGAATACATTTTTTAAACATTTTTGGTCTGTATTTATCGATTTTATTAATGATTTTCAAGAAATAAACTATAAGAACATTCCTTTACCGTTATTATCTACACTGCAAACTTATATAGATGATGAGATAAAATCACTAATGAAAGTAGATTCATTTGGCGATAAATTAAGGAATAAAATTAAAAAGGAGAATCAAATTCAACCGCACTTTGATGTGTTCTTAAGTACAATTCAAAATAACCATTCAAATTTAACGAAAACTGGTAATATTCTAATTCACGATGGAGATCTACTACGTTTTCCACGTGAATATTTATCTACTTTCGATAAGGATAAAACTGATTTCCTGTTTTCACCAAAAATGAAAAATACAAATTCGTATAGAACGTATATCCAAAATTTGAAAGAATTAGGAACGGTTCATCTTTTAGATAATTATCGTGAGGATGTAATAGGGTTAACTAATAAATTTATAAAAAATACGCAGTCTTTATTTTCTCAATATTATGAACATCCCGTTTATAGTAATAAGAGCTTTCAAAATAAATTTATAGAAGATATTCCGATGATGGTCGATTTATTAGCAGCTTATGACAACTTCTTTAATCAAGTCAATGTAGCGTGTGTTATTGTTGGAAATACAAGTGGTATGTTTAGTCGAATTCTTACGTTGGTTGCTAATTCCAGAGGCATCCCAAGTATATGTACCCAGCACGGCATTATAGGGAACGAAATGGGTTATATGCCTGCTTTTGCCTCAAAATATGCTGTATTTGGCCCTTATGAAAAGGAATGGTACCAAAAACAAGGAGTTTCAGAGAATTCTCTAGAAATTACAGGTCATCCTCGATTTGATCAAATCTTTACAAAGAAACACATGTCTAAGAACGAGTTTATTCAGAATCTACAAATTAGCTCAGAAAAAAAACTTGTTTTTATTGCCACAAATATGATCCGTGATATTAATACTTGGTCATCCTTCATTAAACTACTAACAAAAAATCCTTTAATAAACATCATAATTAAACCTCATCCTTCTGAAATAAAACGGTTAGGAACTGATGAATATAAAAAAATTAGTTCAATGTATGATTCAGTTAAGCTTGTTCCGCCTACAATGGATTTGTATGATATTATTTCTAATGCTGATATCGTAGTTCAAGAATATTCAACCGTAGGGTTAGAAGCGATGATATTTAATAAGCCAGTGTTTTGTTTACGTAAAGAAGACTATTACGATGGAAATGACCGCTATTATTATGATAAATTAGCGAAATTTACACATTATGATCCAATAAAACTTGCAAAAATGATTGGTTATTTTCTAGAGAATAGTAATATGCAAAAAGAATGGACCTTACTAAAAGATGAATTCCTTTCCAATGCCTATCCACAAAAAATAGCTGGTAAGAAATTTCAAGAATTTTTATTTAATTTGACTGGAATTAAAGTTTATTCAACAGCTGATGAAATTGTAGACGGAACCCTAGTTAAAGGAAAAAGTGATCAAATTTATTTAATTGTTGGTGGGAAGAAATGTCATATACTCTCGAAATTCGTATTTAAAAAGCTAGGTTTTGATTCAAAGGATATCAGAGTTTTTTATGATAACACTCTGGATGAAATACAAGATGGTCCCACTATTAATTCAGAGAATGTTTTAACATTTATTCAATTCATAAACAAGAATGGTAATTAACGAGTATAAATAATTGTATACATCGAAAAATCTCAGAGAAGAAAAGGACGCCCTCTGTATAACTATTCTAACAGTTATACAGTAGGCGTCCTTTACCTATAAAATAGTCCAATCTGTGGGAGTACCAGCCTTTATGTCTATTGCTGCCTTTTTTCCTAATAACTGTTCGTAATATTTGGGAGCTAATCCATAACCGGGTCTGATGACGCTTAGATTATCTTTTGTAAAAATGTCTCCGGCTTTTAAGTCTTTCGTAATATAGATTGATCTCCTAAATTTCATTGAATTCTTTTCTTGTCCAGTTGCTCCATAAGTCACGGTACCAATAGCTTGCCATGCTCGTTCCGTTTCCACAACTAACGAATGCATTTCATCCGGCTCCATAGAAAAAGCAGAGTCTACACCACCATCTTCACGGGAAAGTGTAAAATGTTTCTCTATAACAGTTGCTCCTAGAGTTACACTAGCAATCGAAACGCCAATTCCCATCGTATGATCCGATAATCCAACTTGGCAGTTAAATAATTCCCTCATATGAGGAATCGTTGATATATTAGTATTTTCGGGGGTAGCAGGGTAAGTGCTTGTGCACTTTAAAAGAATGATATCTTTACACCCTGCATTTCTTGCTGTACGAACGGTTTCATCTAATTCGGCTAGCGTGGCCATACCTGTTGATATAATCATAGGCTTCCCTGTGGAAGCAACCTTTTTTATGAGCGGGATATGATTATTTTCGAAAGAAGCTATTTTATAAAGAGGGATATTTAAGTCTTCGAGAAAGTCCACGGCCGTTTCATCAAAAGGGGTACTAAAGGGAATAAGTCCTAATTCCAAGCATCTATCAAAAATAGGCTGATGCCACTCCCACGGAGTATAGGCTTGTTGATATAGTTGATAGAGATTATTTCCAGACCATAAACTATCTTTATCATCGATCATAAAATCTTTCTTTGCCAAATTTAACGTCATGGTATCCGCCTTATAGGTTTGAATTTTTAATGCGTGAGCCCCTGCTTTTGCAACCGCTTCAACGATTTCCAAAGCACGTTCCAGTGAATGATTATGGTTACCTGACATTTCCGCAATAATAAATGGAGGATGATTGGGTCCAATCATTCGATCTCCAAGTTTTATCTCCTTCATCTAATCACTCCTCTGCAGGAAAATGGAAGTTTAACTGCTGTTTTTGTAGTTGCCAATCCGTTTCAAATAAAGCCAATCGGATCACATCAATAAACTGGCCATTTCTGCAAATTTCCTTTTTAAAAAATCCTTCTTGGATAAATCCTAATTTCTGATGAAAACGTTCACTTCGTTTATTAAAGGATAAAACTTCACCAATGACTTTTCTGATCTTTAAATGATAAAAGGCGTATTCGAGCGCAAAACAGCCCATGATGGTACCGGCACCCTTTGGAGCGTTCTTTTCACCAATATAAAAACCCCAGGAACAGGTTTGATTTTGCTGGTTAATATTATGAAATGAGATGAGTCCTAATGGCATATTTTGATAAATAAAGAGTCGATATAAATCAGCATGATTTTGCAAAACATTCGCAAACCATTTGCAATGCTGTTCATAAGGAATCAACTGATCATTATACATATTTATCCGAATGGACTCTCTATTTCTCCATTGAAAGAGGATATCTTTATCCTTTTCTGTTAATTCTCTTATATAATAGTCCATATGATTCTACCTACTCCAGTATTTGTTTTATCATTGTTTGTTGGTTAAATTTTGCATCTTTGAATAAAAGATTCGCTAATCTTGCCATTTCCAATCGTTCGCCTTCATTTTCAATCAATTCTTTCAATTGAAGGGTTAGAAATGATTGCGTAACAGTTTCCTTTTTTCCGAGGTATTTAATCACTTTTTCCTTGGCAAGACCTTCGCAAATCTTTTCCTGATTGGCAGCAATACTGATGACAATACTAGGAAGTCCTAGATACAATCGTTCCCAAGTGGTTGTGCCGCCTGCCCCAATAGACAAATCAGCATGGGACATTAGTTCAGCCATGTTATTTACCTGACAATGAAAATGGAGATGATCATGCAAATGACAAAGGGAGGCAAGTTCTTTTTTATAAGGGTTTGACTGCCCAACGACTACGTCTACTTCAATGTCCTGGCGGCCTAATTCCAAAAAAGCTGCAAGTGCTTTTCCTGTTTCATTTGTTTGATCAATTCCGCCAAAAAACAGGAAAATTCGCTGCACTTTTCCACTTCGAATTCTCTTTGCTTGTTTATAGAACTCGCTTCTTATCAGAACGTAGCTTGGTCCGAGAAATGTTTGACAATGGGGAGGGACTAATGGAAGATACCTATATTGATAATGTTCAAGATAGTTTTGATCTAATAAATAGTCACAATCGTGCTTCCGATCAGCCAAATCATCAATAACCATGATTTTGTTTACATTTCCTCTTAAACGTAATTCCCAATCTATGTTTAGGGAATAGTGATCGATGATTAACAAATCAATGACTTTACCCTTCAATAGCTCTTTTGTTTGCGCAGCATCAACACTAATGGGAACACCTAACCAGTGATAGTGCAAAGGGGCTTTCAGGGCAGGGAGTTTTAAAACGTTATAGCCAATTTGTTCAATTAATCCACATAAATGTCCAGGATGTTCACGACAAATAAAGCTGACAACTGCACCTTGTTCATGAAGTTTATCAGCAAGGGTTAAACATCTCATCACATGGCCTGTTCCGATTTCGAATGAGGAGTCTACACGTATATATACATTCATAATTCGTCCTCTAATTTTTTTTGTTCAATATGAGAATTTAATAAAGTCCAATCCTGATGTTGTTGTAATAAAACAATAATATCTTCCATGGTAAAATATTCCCTTTTCTTTTCATAAAGCTCTTCCAGCACTCGTGATATTAACTCTAAGTCCTCTTCTGTATCCACCGTTAAGCGATAAGAGCTTAAATCGACCGGGTGTTTAACAACTCCTATGTTAAACTTGTCAGGGTGAAGACGTATATATGGTGTGACATGCTCACGATATGCTGGACTTGTGGCTTCCTGATAGGCTTGCTTTAAGGCATTCATTGAGAATACTTCAGTATCCAAACCAAGAGGGTAGGTTCTGTCAATCGAGTTTGAAACATAATCATATTTACTTGGATTGGATAAAAGTTCTGCAATGATTTTATCAATAATAGTAGGATCTATTAATGGATCGTCCGACGTAAGGCGGACCACCACGTCAGCTTTATATAAATTTGCTGCTTCAAAATACCTCGCTAGCACATCCATTTCCGAGCCTCTGAAACAGTCCACTGACAGCCTCTTGCATAGGTCAATAATAGGCTGTTCCGTTTCCTTTGTCGTTGTTGCAACCACTACTCGAGTAATTAACTTTGATTTTCTAACTCTCTCAATTTGGAATTCAAGCAATGGTTTACCTAGAACTTCTTTCATGACTTTTCCCGGTAATCTTGTTGAACCCATTCTTGCTTGCATAATTGCTACAATGTTCAATCATCTACCTCCTAATGAAGGACTTTATATTTCCGGAGTTCTGGTGATCTACCAAGCCGTCCAGCCGCCGTCGATCGAAATATTTTGCCCGGTGATATAACTTGAAGCATCTGAAGCTAACAAGACAATAACACCTTTTAGGTCGTTCGGCTGCCCGATTCTCTTTAAGGGATTTTTTTCACTTAATCGATCAATAAATTCTTTATCTTTCTGTACTTCTAAATTTGGAAATGGACCTGGGGAAATACAGTTTGCTCTTATCCCCTTATTCCCATAATGGCAGGCAAGATACCGTGTATATTGGATGATAGCTGCCTTTCCTGCACCATAATGGGGGGGATTACTAAAGGGATTACCAGTATACAAATCGGGATTAGGTGATACAACGCCATACATCGAAGCCACATTAAGGATGACTCCGCCTTTTTGAGAAACCATATAAGGCAACACAGATCTAGTACATTTATATACATTATTAATGGTTCCTTCCATCCCACTATACCAATCCTCATCCTTCATTGTCTCTAATGTCCCACCGGAACCAAAATAAGCATTATTAACAAGGATATCAATTGTTTTTCCTGATTTATGAATCTCCGCAAAACATTCAGCAATGGAGTCAGAATCACTTACATCCATATATAGACCTTGGCAGTTCAGTTGAAAGCGCTGGTTTAATAAATCAGCCAATCGTTGACACTTCTTTTGATTTTTACTGACAATAAAAAGATTTGCCCCGGCCTCCGCTAATCCTTCTGAAATCGCTGCTCCTAAATGGCCTGCACCACCAGTAATCAGAGCATTTTTACCTCTAAGACTAAACAAATCATTTATTGACACTCGACCTTAGCCTCCCTATTTCCATAGCGTTGGATTGCTCACTCTTTCAGGAACGTCTCTGAATAGTTCCGTTAATTGATGTACAACCGAAGTTGGCAATTTTGGTAATGTCATCATATTAATATTATTCTTTAATTGGCTTAATGTTTCACAACCAATCACGATGCTATGAATCTGAGGTAAATCTCTAACAAAACAAAACGCAAGTACAGAAGGGTCCATTTCGTTTTCTGAGGCAATTTCATGAAATGGATCGAGCCACTTTTTTGCGAATTTTAACTGGTCAGGTAATTCATCGGTTTTCATTAACAGTAAACCTTGTAAATATACACTTCGTACATAAATTTTTATATGGTGCTTTGACAACTTTTCCAGTAATCCAGTGTGGATTAACTGTTGATTAAAAACGTTAATAGGGACTTGAATCATATCAAAACAGTCTGATTCAATTACTTGTCTTACCGCTTCCGGTGTATAAACAGAGGCGCCGATATTTTTAATTAGCCCTTGTTTTTTTAACGTTACCAAGCATTCAATCAACTTACCCTGATGTGATGTCAGATTCCGTTCATGATGAAGAGAATAGCCGTCAATCGATTGAATCGCCAATTTATTTAACGATGCTCTAAGATTCCGTTCCACCTCTTGAAGTAATTCACGGTATGAAGTGGTGTCAGCCATTTTTACCTCTGGCAGTTTTGAAAAGATTTTGGGTAAGCTTTGTGAATGCTTTTTTTGTTCCTGTAAAAAGCGCCCAATTAAGGGTTCGCTTTCACCATAATATGGAGCGGTGTCGAATTCAGTGACGTTTTTTAAAAGAGCGTAGTTTAAGATTTCAATAGCATCCTGCACATTGGGCATACCTATTTTATTTGCAATACCATATTTTAGTCCTAACTGGACTGTACCCAAGGTCAATTTAGGGTAGTTTTTTTGATTTACCTGATCCATTTTTAGTAATCCCTTCTTCATCAGGGTCCGCGGGAAAGTGCTTCAACTGCGGAGTAATTTTTTTCTGTAGTATCGGGAAATTGTTTAGTTATATAGAATAGTAGGATACAATCTTTTTGACAGCTTGAATGACATCGGATACATCTAATTCGCTCATCTTGGGGAATAAGGGGAGAGTGATTATTTCTTCATAAAGTTTTTCGGCTTGTGGGCATAATCCTTTTTGGAATTCTAGTTGTTGATAATAAGGAAGAAGGTAGATAGGAATATAATGAACATTTACACCGATGTTCATGGATAATAAATGTTCAACTATCTCTTTTCTCTTCGCTTTTAATAAATCTTGGTTTAAGCGAATAATGTAAAGATGCCAGCTTGATTCTGCTTCGGAATGCTGGTAAGGAATCGTTATTTGCGGAATCGTTGCAAAAGCAGCATTATACATTGCTGCATACTTTTTTCTTAATTCAATAAATTTATCAATCTTTTTCAACTGGCTGGTTCCTAGTGCAGCTTGAATGTCTGTCAATCGATAATTAAATCCAAGGAACTGCATCTCATAATACCAGGGACCATGATTTTCAAGCATCTTATTTTGGTCTCTAGTAATTCCATGAGATCGAAATTGCAGCATTTTTTCATAATACTCTTTATTGTTTGTTGTGATCATTCCGCCCTCACCGGAAGTTATATGTTTTACGGGATGAAAACTAAACATGGTCATATCGCTTATCGATCCAACTTTTTTTCCTTTATATTTGGCCCCAAGGGCATGTGCAGCATCTTCAATCACTACTAGACCATACTTTTTTGCAATTGCATAAATTTCCTCTAAATCGACAGGTTGTCCTGTAAAATCGACAGGGATAATCGCTTTTGTTTTATTGGTAATATGTTTCTCTATTTCTTTTGGATTGATATTGTAAGTTTTAGGATCTATATCTACAAAGATAGGTTTTCCTCCTAGATATAAAACACAGTTAGCGCTGGCAGCGAAGGTTAAAGGGGTTGTAATGACTTCGTCTCCTATGGTAATCCCAGCAGCAAAGCATGCGCCATGCAATGCTGCTGTCCCATTGGAAAAACTTACTGCGTATTTGGCTCCCACATAGTTTGCGATTTCCTGTTCAAACTTAGAAACTGCCGGTCCTGTCGTAAGGTAATCACTTTTTAATACATTGACGACGGCCTCGATGTCATCGTCATCAATCCATTGTTGGCCGTAAGGTAGATAGGTATTTCTCATTGGTTTATGGTCCATTTCAAGCTCCTTCCTTTGTATCTACTCGTTCACTAAATTCCTTAGCTCGTCTATCGATAGCCACTGTTCATTAGTATTACTTACATAGCTGAAGCCATCAGGTAATGGCTTCCCACCATTTATATATTTATCATTCCACCACGGAAATTCTGGTTGAATGACATAGTGAGTGCCCAATTCTACGGTACGGCGGGCATCGTCTTCCGTGATCATGGTTTCATGCAATTTCTCCCCTGGTCGAATACCAATAACCTCTATTTCACAGTCAGGAGCAATTGCCTCCGCGAGATCGGTTACCTTCATACTTGGGATTTTAGGCACAAATATTTCTCCGCCATTCATTCTGTTCAAACTATCAATCACAAATTGAACCCCTTGGTCTAAAGTGATCCAGAATCGTGTCATCCGCTTATCTGTAATCGGTAATTTACCTGTTTCTTTCATTTTTTGGAAAAAAGGGACTACACTGCCCCTGCTGCCAACGACATTTCCATAACGGACAACAGCAAACTTCGTGGTTTTGCCTCCAGTATAAGAATTTGCGGCCACAAACAATTTGTCTGATGCTAACTTAGTGGCTCCATATAGGTTAATCGGATTTGCAGCTTTATCTGTACTTAGAGCAATGACTTTTTCTACCCCTCTGTCAATGGCAGCTTCAATTATATTTTGCGCACCATGGATATTGGTCTTAATGGCTTCAAACGGATTATATTCACATACACCTACATGCTTTAATGCAGCAGCATGGATGACGATATCGACACCATTAAAGGCACGAAATAATCTTTCTTTATCACGTACATCTCCAATAAAAAAGCGAATTCTAGGATCGTTATACTCCTGAGCCATTTCATATTGCTTTAATTCATCGCGGCTGAATATAATGACTTTCTTTACAGCTGTTTTTAAAATCTTGCTAACAAAGTTTTTTCCAAACGACCCTGTGCCACCCGTTATTAGGATGGTTTTTCCTTTTAATTCATGCAATTTTCTCCCTCTTTCACTTGTAGGATATAACTGGTGTTTCAAAGGATTGTGAAACCAAAATAGTAATAAGGGTCTAAGATTTCCTTATTTTTATGTTCTAAGATTTATAGATGTTCATTATATTAGACTGAGTTTGGTTGTTTTTATGAAACAGTCCTAGTTATTTTTCGTTTCCGTTTATTTGTTTAAGTAATAATTCAATACGATGAGTAAAAGTATGATCTGTCAAAATTCTCTCTCTTGCATTTTGACTATAGAAATTTCTGGAGTTTTCATCCATTACAAACTGATTGATTAAATGAACACATTCATCAAAATTATTGTAGGGGACAATTTCTCTAGAGGTATCAAAATGCAGGGTTAAATCTAATTTATTTTCTATTAATTGAAATCCTCCACAAGCTGCAATATCAAAAGTACGATTATTAATGCTCTTACTTTCAATTCCAAGTGTATTTTGATTCTTATGAAAATTATAAGATCGGTGAGGGTTTAAGATGATTTTGGAGAGAGAAAAGATTTGTCTTACAAACTCTGGTTTAATCCATTTATTGATAATTTTCAGTTGATGATTATTTTTATAATTAATAAATTTTGACCAGTTTGGCCCCACTAATAGCAAAGAATAGGATGTTTGGTCTAAGATATGTTTGATTAATTCTATTCTGTTTGTATAAGGATAACCAATGAGACATAAATCATAAAGATAATGATTCGGAATATTGGCTGGATAGTAAAGAGTGGGATCAGTTCCTAGGGGAAGATGGTAAATTTTTTTATTAGGGAACCTTATGTTATAAAATTCACATGCACCTATATCAATAGTAAATATATAATCATATTGCTCTATTAAATTAACAGATTGGTCAATATAATAGGGGTCTTCTGTAAGCCAAACACCAAGAGTTGTCCCCCTTTGTTTTAGAATCTGTATTAACTTGTAATCTACTTTGTATCCAACAAAGGCAAATACAAAATCCGGATCTAAGCTTTCAATCAGCTCAACAGTTTCCTCCGTATACATTGGGGTGATTTTGGCTATAGAATGGTTCATTGTTTTAAATGCTTTTTCTATTGTATCTTCAAAAATGGGATAAATCCCTAAAAAACCAGATGAAATAAATAGTATGTTCATAGTTCCTAAACCCCTATTAAAAAAATGATCAGAAGTGGAAAATTATATACATTTTATATAGATAGAAGGTATATGATTTTTTCTAGAATATTTAATCTGATGATGATTCTTCTAGTTCTTCTGACAGTATTACTGAAAAGCTTTCGATATCTCTGCAGCGAACAAATGTTAATTGTTCTTCTGAGAAGGGTGAAAGAATAAATGTCTCAACAATTTCCACAATGCCACTTGCTGTAACTTTTCTGAGTTCACCCTGAAAAGTATCACCAGACTCTGTTCTAATTGTTACTTCTCTGCCTATGAAATTTCTAAGCTCATAGCACAGTTCATCTTCGTGAAATCCTTTTTGTACTTTTGGTCTACCAGGTCCAGGCAAATGAATCACTCCTTTCTTTTTTCTCATGGTAGTTTATGCATAAAAGGACAAGCATGTGAAAATATTTTTCGTAAAATGGTAAAAATTACCATTTCTGATTTTAAAGATAATGATGAAGATAAGAGGCGGCCTTTTTTAAGTGATTAGGTATCTCATAGGATTTTGGAGCAGGCTTAATAATTTTTTTAATGTTTTTTTTAATAGGCATTGACCAATCTATTAATCTCCTGTATTATTTGAAAAGTCGTCAGCGAAGCGATTTAAGTTAAGTGAAAGAAGTTGTTGACTTTAATAACTTAAAATGATATATTAATAAAGTCGTTTTTGAGCGATGATTGTTCTTTGAAAACTAAACAAACAAAATCGTGCAAACAAACATTAAATTTTAGTTTCAGAAATGAAACTAAGCCAACGTAACAAAATGAGCTAATCAACTTTCTTGGAGAGTTTGATCCTGGCTCAGGACGAACGCTGGCGGCGTGCCTAATACATGCAA
>NZ_VEED01000060.1 GCF_007678255.1 Bacillus sp. X1(2014)
GCCAGTGCTTGAGCTGCCAGTGCTTGAGCTGCCAGTGCCTGAGCTGCCAGTGCCTGAGCTGCCAGTGCTTGAGCTGCTTGTGCTTGAGCTGCCAGTGCTTGAGCTGCCAGTGCTTGAGCTGCCAGTGCTTGAGCTGCCAGTGCTTGAGCTGCCAGTGCTTGAGCTGCTTGTGCTTGAGCTGCTTGTGCTTGAGCTGCTTGTGCTTGAGCTGCTTGTGCTTGAGCTGCCAGTGCTTGAGCTGCCAGTGCTTGAGGTGCCAGTGCTTGAGCTGCCAGTGCTTGAGGTGCCAGTGCCTGAGCTGCCAGTGCTTGAGGTGCCAGTGCTTGAGCTGCCAGTGCTTGAGCTGCCAGTGCTTGAGCTGCCAGTGCCTGAGCTGCCAGTGCTTGAGCTGCCAGTGCTTGAGCTGCCAGTGCTTGAGGTGCCAGTGCCTGAGCTGCCAGTGCTTGAGCTGCCAGTGCTTGAGCTGCCAGTGCCTGAGCTGCCAGTGCCTGAGCTGCCAGTGCTTG
>NZ_VEED01000061.1 GCF_007678255.1 Bacillus sp. X1(2014)
GAAGGCTTTTCACCGCAAACATTAAAAGCATATAAACTACAGTCCGGCTTACTTATACGCTTTTTTACTGATGTTCAACTTGATACGATTACTACGGATCAATTAAAAGCTTATTTAGCAAAATCAAGTGAAGCCTTAAGCCTGCAAGTTTGGCTCATCGAATTCGTTTTATGAAATCATTATTTCGATGGTCTCATGAAGAAGGGCATATTCCCAAAAATCCAGCAGCTAAAATAAAAGAACCTAAAACCGGGAAACGAATTCCTAAATTTTTAACCGAAATGGAAATTGAACATTTACGGGAAGCCTGTTGTTCACCAAAGGAAAATGCTCTGTTTGAATTCATGTTCTCCACTGGATGCCGAATAGGAGAAGTTGTTACCTTAGATAGAGGCAGAATTAATTGGATGAACCGATCCGCCATTATCAGAGGTAAAGGCGATAAGGAACGGGAAGTCTATTTCAATAT
>NZ_VEED01000062.1 GCF_007678255.1 Bacillus sp. X1(2014)
CGAACACGGAAGTTAAGCTTCTCAGCGCCGATGGTAGTTGGGACACGCGTCCCTGTGAGAGTAGGACGTTGCCAGGCGAAGACAGAAATTTTCGTTTCTGTCTTTTTTATTCCCTATTTTGGGAATTGGAAAAAACTTTCTGTTGTCTAGTAACACCGATGGTGTTATGATAGGAAAGTCGCTCTTGGAAAGAGAGTGAACAAATCATTCTCAATTGGAAATAATTGATGATTGATAGAAATAAAGAAAAGCGGTATGATAGATTTTGTCGCTTCTTTAAAAAGTGAGCTTGTTCTTTGAAAACTAAACAAACAAAATCGTGCAAACAAACAATAACAATCGTGTTTCTTCTATTAATATGAAGAATACGAGCCAACGTAACAAATGAGCTAATCAACTTTCTTGGAGAGTTTGATCCTGGCTCAGGACGAACGCTGGCGGCGT
>NZ_VEED01000063.1 GCF_007678255.1 Bacillus sp. X1(2014)
CATAAAAAACTTTAAATATCTCATGTTATACTAAAAAAGTGCATGCCAAATAACCTTCCGTTAGTCTGATTTTGGAAGGTTTTGTGTTATTTAGTTAGATATAGGTTTTAAGCTACATCTTGGAAAGTCGTTTTGTTTTTTAAAAGGGCAAATATCCAATGTAAGAGTTTATTTACACAAGCAATCACAGCTACTTTAAAAGGTTTTCCTTCTTCACGTTTCTTATCATAGAACTCTCGTAATTTCTTATACGGGGTATAATTTCATCACTTGTTTTGCTTTTACGACAGTCACGTATTGCACAACGAACAGCCATGTATAAGGCATGACGAAGCCTGCTGGAACCTCTTTTCGTAATGCGATTTTTGGTGGCTGTAAACTTGCCAGATTCAAAAACACTTGGGTCAA
>NZ_VEED01000064.1 GCF_007678255.1 Bacillus sp. X1(2014)
AACTAACGGGTGCAAGAGTTGAAGATTGGGACTACCGCGGCGATACCCCCTTTTCAATTTTGAGGTAGTTTTTACCTTTAATAAAAATTAAATGTAGGGTGATTATATAGAAGTAATTTAAAACAAAAGGAGAGATTCCCATGACTCAAATTGATGTAAATCAACTAAATCGAGCAAAAGCAAATGTAACACTCACGCAGGAATTGTTAACTAAAGCAATTGAAAAGGTAAATTCAGATCCTACACTTGCTCAGGAAGCGATTAAACAGGCTTCGAACGAAATTTCGTCTGCTTTAACTGCCGTAACTCAAGTAGAAAAGTCATCACAAGCCCCATCGACAGAATTATAATATCGTTTTTGAATGAAATACTGAGAAAAGTAGTT
>NZ_VEED01000065.1 GCF_007678255.1 Bacillus sp. X1(2014)
TCCAGTAGTGTCCAGTTGGTTCCATCCCAACTATAGCTTCACTTAGGTTGTTTAATATTTGAAGACTTTTAATCCATTCAAGTAAACTAGCAAATCCCTCTTCATTATTTTTGAATGTAAGTGGATCTCCAACAACAATTCCACGGTAATTTACAGCTCTGGCCACGTGAAATTGTTGAGCAATATCCACGCCAACAACAAGATGTTTAACGGAAATTCTTTCTATTAGTTGATTTTGTTTGTTTTGCATTTTAAACTTCATAGTAGGGTTCCTCCTTAAGTTGTGAGTTAGAGTGGTGTCTATACTCATATCTTACTTAGGAGTCCTATTTTTTTCAAAGTCGAAAAATAACGATCTACAGGAATGCTAA
>NZ_VEED01000066.1 GCF_007678255.1 Bacillus sp. X1(2014)
TATACTCATATCTTACTTAGGAGTCCTATTTTTTTCAAAGTCGAAAAATAACGATCTACAGGAATGCTAACCTGCCCCGTTCGTATTATAAGGTTAACCAGAATGCTAAATATTTCTGGTTGACCTTATTTATTTTGGTCTTATTATATCAGTAGCCAGGGTAGAACGTAACTGCCCGTGGGGCTTTGACCCCGTCAGCTAAACGGTTCGCCCCCTACTTGTAGAAACATGATTGAGGCTGGTTGGGACTTAGATCTCGTATAACAAGCGAAGCTGTGATACTACATGGAGGATTAGGGGTTACTGGCAAATTACGAGTTTAGGAGGAGATTTTAGAATGAATCCAGTCATTGGTCTGGAT
>NZ_VEED01000067.1 GCF_007678255.1 Bacillus sp. X1(2014)
GGGACAGATGATTGGGGTGAAGTCGTAACAAGGTAGCCGTATCGGAAGGTGCGGCTGGATCACCTCCTTTCTAAGGATAAAGCTGGACCTGTGAGCCAGACAATACAGTTTGTACACGATCTTTGTTTGTTTAGTTTTGAGAGTGCAATTCTCTCAAACCATTCGTTCTTTGAAAACTAGATAATCGTAATGAAGAAGCAAAGTAAACATCGAGTAATCGCCATTTTAGTTTTTCTCTCTTATTTAATTAAGAGTTATAAACCTTTTAGGTTAAGTTAGAAAGGGCGCACGGTGAATGCCTTGGCACTAGGAGCCGATGAAGGACGGGACTAACACCGATATGCT
>NZ_VEED01000068.1 GCF_007678255.1 Bacillus sp. X1(2014)
TGAACATCAGTAAAAAAGCGTATAAGTAAGCCGGACTGTAGTTTATATGCTTTTAATGTTTGCGGTGAAAAGCCTTCTATACGTTTATCAGATTCATACCTTTCTCATCCTTGAGATAATAACAAGTTCATCTCTCCCCAAAAAATTCTTTTTTTCAGGAATTATTGACCTGTTTCACGAAATTGAAACTGCAGTTCTTATTAAGCTAAAGGGGCAGGTGTGCGGCCGAGCCTAGGTCGTATCATATAACGGGTGGGATTCCCGTCGAGTAAGAACTAGCCATTCGCTCGTAGCGAGTCTTGGAGGGCTAAAGGTAACTTTAGTCT
>NZ_VEED01000069.1 GCF_007678255.1 Bacillus sp. X1(2014)
TCGGCGCTGAGAAGCTTAACTTCCGTGTTCGGTATGGGAACGGGTGTGACCTTCTCGCCATAATTGCCAGACCATATTTTCGACACTATTTAATTATAATGTCTTTTTTATATTTTTCAAGAGGAAAATTAAATTTTTTCATTCCCTCAAAACTAGATAATGCAGAAGAAGTTTTTGTAAACTCAGAGTTCACCTTAAAATGGTTAAGTCCTCGAACGATTAGTATCAGTCAGCTCCACATGTTACCACGCTTCCACCTCTGACCTATCAACCTGATCATCTTTCAGGGTTCTTACTAGCTTGCGCTATGGGAAATCTCATCTTGA
>NZ_VEED01000006.1 GCF_007678255.1 Bacillus sp. X1(2014)
GCACGCCGCCAGCGTTCGTCCTGAGCCAGGATCAAACTCTCCAAGAAAGTTGATTAGCTCATTTTGTTACGTTGGCTCATGCTCTTCATATTAATAGAAGAAACACGATTAATATTGTTTGTTTGCACGATTTTGTTTGTTTAGTTTTCAAAGAACAATACATCACTTTAATTAGCGACAGCGAAATTAATTTTAACATTTCGTCTCGTAGAAGTCAATTTCTTTTTTTAAATTAACTTCGCCGCCTCAGCGACAAGTAATAATATAACAAATAATCTGCATGTAAGTCAACTTCTTTTTACAAAAAAGTTTAAACATAAATAAAGTTTTTAAAAGCATCATATTCTAACTAATTTGCACCATAATGAATGGCTAGAACAATAGTTCAACACACCGTTGGGATATTCCTTCTTGCATTAACCTTCTTCCGATAGCTCAATAATAAAAAAAAAGCTGCCGAAGCAACTCCTGGTTTAACCATGCCCCCGTTAGCTGAACAACTCCATGGCTTATTTAAACGATTCATAATTTCCTTTGGATTAGAGATACCGTTCTCAATAAAAATAGTTGCCCAACCCTTAAACAATTTCATTTACTTCTTCAATCATATTTGAATTCAGGTGGGCTACTAGGCATATATCCAATCCAAGCTTTTACCCTGAGCATAAACTTGGTTATAAGTCTAATTTCAATAAGGAGTGAACCTCGAATTATGGTAAATACACGACAAATGCCATCTGCCCTGAATACCTGGGGTCTTGAAAATTGTATCTATCGTTTCACGTATTTGTGGCTTAGAAACGGAGACAATTTCTGGTTTTTTTTGACGACTATCGGGCATCAAAGAGCTTATGGCTATAGGTTTTTCGGCGGAAGATGGAATCAATATTCGGTTCCTTTAAGAGATATTGTTAACTTCCATTGTTCTCCTCCAACTCCAACTCCATATTAAAACACTGCGACTGACCTCCGTAATCGTATCGTTCAGTCTTACTTTAGAAGCGTTTGGGCTTTCGCATAATTAGAGATTGTTTTTTTGAATCGAATACTGTAATCACCAGATATCCTCCACCTGCGTGTTCCTTTTTAGTTTGTCAAAAGCCCCTTAAGGGCTTTTTTGCATTTTAATTAGAACTAGACCATTGCTCCTACGATAATCAGCAAGATAAATAAAACAACAATTTCAGCCATTTTCTCCATACCCAACAAGAAACAAGCGTTTCTGCTAATGCAGAAACACGCTTGTTTCACAGAAATTTCTGTTCCTTTTTATTTGAACGGCAAGTTTATTAACAAATTTTAATAAGGGTAGTGGTGGTGGTGGTGGTGGTATGGATCGTGATGATGATAGTACGGGTAATGATGATGATAGTACGGATAGTGATGATGGTAGTACGGGTAGTGTGGGTGCGGATGCGGATAGCCTGGAGCTCCAAAACCAAGTCCTGGTGCAAAACCAAAACCTGAGCCTGGTCCACCTAAACCAACCCTCTCATTATAGGCATTAAACATACAAGCATTCATCCTCCTCATTTCATTTTACACTAGAGCATATGCATGTTTGGGTTGAAGTTCTTGGGTATTTGTCTAGAATTTTAGAAGTTAAAGGACAAATGCCTTATCCAACAAATTATTTGGACTTTTAATTCAATACTAATAGCCTGTATTAAGTATAGTGCGACATATTGTTTTTATGTGCAGTCTTGCTTCATTTTGCACAGACCTAGGAATGGTAATTAGCATCGTAATTCTTTCTTCATTCATTCATCACTTACACGGACTCCTCATCAAGTGTATTCCTTTCAATGTTCTTTAACCTTGGGGGCTAATCCTTCCCAACCTGCTTCTCTAGCAAAAAGACTATTATTTTTCGTTAAGAAAATGTTAAGGCTCGTCAGGCATAATCAATCTTGTAAACAAGAAAACAACAAATGATAAATCATAAATTTCAATTAGGGAGGAACTTTAAAATGAAGAAAAAATGGTTATTCTGGCTTCCAGTTGGCGCAGCTACGATTTGGGCAGGTTCACATCTACTTCCGGGATTTGGGCACTTTGGCCACTTTGGCGGTCATGACATGATGCAGGCAGGTTCTGGACAAGGGATGATGCAAGGCGGTCGAGGCCCTGGCATGATGGGTCATGGAGGAAGGCATGGATTTGGGTTTGACTTTGGTTGGACAAGAACCCTTATCGGTGCGGGTATTACACTCTTTGGTATCTCCCTTCGCAAACATGCAGGAGATAAAGTTTGGAAAAAGTGGGCTGGTTACGGATTAATCGGTGTTGGCCTTGTCACAGCTTTAAAGGCATCCCTTCCGATTCTAGCAATTGGTGCAGGTGCTTACTGGTTGTATAAGAAAGTTGGCTCCTCTAAATCAAAAGAGTTCAGCCCCATCGGCTACACGGCACCAGTGGTCAACAACAACTCACAAATTTTGGATACATGGGAAAAGAATCTATCTAAGGAGGAAAAGTAAAATGGGTATTTTTAATCGAGTAAAAACAATTGTTATGGCAGATATACATGAAGTTCTGGATAAGGTGGAAGATCCAATCAGTTTAATGAATCAATACATGCGTGAATTGGACGAGCAGGTGGACCAGGCAAAGGATGCATTAGGGCAACAGTTGTACTTAGAAAAACGTCATGGGCTACTGGTGGCAGAGGCACAAGTTTTGGTTGCAAAACGCACTCGTCAAGCAGAGCTTGCTGTTGCAAACGGTGAGGACACCATCGCAAGGATTGCTCTTCAAGAAAAATTGAAAGAGGAAGCCAAGCTGAAACTCTATGCAGAGCAGTATGCGGCAATGAAACAGCAAACGTCTGCCCTCCGTGATCAAATTGATGTATTACTTGAAAAATACAACGAATTAGCAAACAGGCGTCTAGTGCTCCTCTCACGTGCAAATGCGGCAAAAGCACAAGAGCAGTTGCACGCAGCGATCGCTTCCTTCAATACGGACAATGCATTGAAGGGATTCAACCGAGTGGAAGATTATGTCCAGCAATTAGAGGCACAGGCCTTGGCTGGTTCCTACTTTATCCCGGCTGTTCCTCCTGTTAATTTGGAAATCCAGGAAGCAGTAGAACGTGAATTGGCCCAGTTAAAGGAAAGTAAGTAACATTATGAAGGAAACGAAAAAGAAGAGGAAAGGTTGGCGGCGGCGGCTCGGAGCTATTGTTTTAATCGCGGTATTGTTTCTAGGCTTGCAATATGTCAAACCTGGTGGAGTAACCCAAGCCTTTATTCAGGACACAATCAACCAATTTACTGATTTGATGAAAAACTTGGGGACCATTCTGAAATCAAATATGATTGAGCAGGGACAAGGTTATGTACCAGGCAGTGTAGCGGCAATGGTTTCACCCTTGAGCACACCGTTGGGGATAAGTGCTGATGAGTTCGTGTTGTTCAGTATTTTATTTGCTGCCATAACGTTAGCCGCTTTATCAGCAGGCTGGTACCTTCGTAAGTTTGGCAAGAAAAAATGGTTAGGCTATTGTCTTAGCTTCATTGGCTTTCTTCCCCTCTTACCGATCATGCTCGCTGGTACGCTTGTCTATTGGATGGGTAAAAAATATTGGATGGGTGGTAGAGTTCATCCGAAGAAGGAATCAGTAGAAACACGAAATCATCTGACAGTTGATAAAGGGTCAAGTCCTGTCGATGATTGGGAACAGGCTTTTAAGAGAATGGAGAAATTACAAGCATAGTGAATCTAGAAGCGCCGAAATACTGCTATATAGAGGTCTTCAGGCTGTCGAAAAACTTTCGGCAGCCTTTTTATTATTCTTTGTATTACACTTTATGGAAATTATTTCGATTTGAAATTACTTATGACATAATTTTTTATACTTATAACATATTTTAAGAGATTTATGACATATTTCAGGGTTTTAAAATAAATTCAATCTCTTCAAGGCTTCATTTCGATGTAAATCTACCTCTTAACCTATAAATCTCATGATTTTTTTAACGACCTAACCAGTCTATTGAGCGAATTATGATGTATAATGAGTCAATTTTCGGATTCTATCAGTGAATTTACTGGCTCAATCGGCGAATTTCTTAGTTCAATCGGCGAATTTTTGAGTTTAATCAGCGAATCTAATAAAACAACAACCCTCTAGAGAATGCCAAATACCTGTGTCTAACTCTATTTATTGAATAGAAAGTAAAGTCATTTGCTGCCCCCGTTTCCCTTCAAGGGTTAGGGTTACTTTTTGCCCAAAAAGTTCTACTAATTCCTTTATCAACCTTCCTGATGCTTTGGCAGTATACGAGTTTCCATCAGCCGTACTAAAACGAAATGTTCCATTAGTGTCTACGGCTTGAAGTTGCGCTGTTACTTTTAATTGATTCGTAGTAGCAGATTCACTATTGGCAGGGATGTTAATTTTTTGCCCAATTTTCAACTTGGTTGGGTCAACGGTTGGATTTAGTTCTTGAATGGATGAGACTGAGATATGTAAGCCTTTACTGATTTTCATAAACGTATCACCGGGCTTAATCACATACATGGATGAGCTTGGTTTTGTTGTTGCAGGTTTGTTCATAGTTAAGTAGGTTTCACTGACAAACGCCGCTTTGCCGTTGAATTGAATCTGCGCCCACCCTTTACTAGACGATTTCACCGACACACGATCGTTTAATTTCAACGTACCTACTTCCGCACCACTCGTAGAGGCAGCGTCTCTCACTTTTAATGTTGTCGCATTTACATACATCGTTTTGGCTTGAGTGATAGCTGGCTTCGTCGTTTCACCTGGTGTGGTAAGATAACTAGCACTCACAAAACAAACTCTTCCTTTGATCAGAATGCCTGCCCAACCGTTTTCGACGAATGAAACCTTGACAACTTCCCCTTTTTTATAGGTTCCTATAATACTACTTTTTGTCGTCGGGTTTGACCGAACATTTAGAGTTGTGGCATTCACCGTTCTATTATGTACTTTTGGTAAAAGAATTTTTTTCCCGTTAATGGATGTCAGCCCATTTGCTTCTAAAATTTCTTGTACGGTGACTCCATGTGCCGCCGCAATCGCTTCGATTTTTTCGCCGCTTTTTACCTGATATGTATATTCCTGAATAAACGCCGCATTGGCTGTGCTGGCAAAAAAGCTAAGGACAACGGTAAAAATCCCCGTCACGACTAGTTTTTTTACTGGGCTATTTTGAATCATTTGGTTAACCTGTGACACATATGTATTCCAATTCGCACGAATATCTTTTAGGAATCCTTTGATATCCAATACATTGCGAATATCAAAATAACTGACTCTTTGCTCATATTCACGTTTTTCCATCCTCGAAGTGAACTCTGGTGCACTTTTTGTTTGCTTGCTTTTTCCATGAGTCTCTTTCCTGTTACGAGCTAATTCACCATTCACAAATAAATCGTTAGTCATATTCACTTTTTCACCTATTCCCTCTTGTCGCTGTCTTAATGGGAAGATCATGTGTCAAACACTAAATGCGGCCCATGACTATTTACCTCCCTCTGTAAGATTCGACAACATCCCGCATTTTCTGACCATATTTTAGCGATATAAGAAAATTTTGGAGTAAAAAGTAAAAGAACCGATAGAAATATCGGTTCGCACATGTGATTTTCGTATGGTTACCTATCCTTTGCTCTATGGTAAAGAGCAACAATTATATCAATATTATTATCAATAAAGTTCAGACGTTCTCTTGAAACCTGGGACCATTCACCAGATAGATGGCTTGCCGATAAGATATGTCTGATGCTAAATGTATAGGTGTGATGCAATTCTGCAATCACGTAGCTAACGCCAGCATGCGGCTCCTTACGCATAATGCTTTCGACATCATCTTTTAACCAGTCTGGTGCCACCTCAAGAGATTTCCTTAACAATAGTTCATACTCTTCATTAAACATGACTTCACCTCCTGATCTAATTTCCCATGTTTTTTATCATACAACATCTAGAGTTATACTCCTAATCGGTATCCTTTTCCAACAATCATCTTAAGGCCGTCCCGGCGGCTTTTCTATTTTTTATAATTCCGACTTGACCGATTGGAATAATCATATTATAGTATTTTTTAAATATAAATAATCGTTATAGGGGGATTAAAGATGGATACTATCCTGATTATCATTAATATTGCCGTTTTCCTACTGCTTGTCCTTGGATTGTTCGCGATGCAGAAAAAGCATGTGTCTTTTTCTAAGCGTGTTTTTACTGCACTAGGATTGGGGATTGTTTTTGGATTTATCATTCATCTTATTTATGGGACAACCTCCAACATTACGGTAAAATCCATTGATTGGTTTGCGATCGTTGGAACTGGGTATGTAAAACTACTGCAAATGGTTGTCATGCCGCTTGTGTTTATTTCAATTGTTGGAGCATTTACAAAATTTAAGTTGACTAAAAATATCGGAAAGATAAGTTTCCTTGTGATTGCCATTCTTCTTGGAACGACAGCTATTTCTGCAGCAATTGGAATTGGTTCCGCGCTAGGATTTGGCCTGGATGGAATTGAACTAAATCAAGGAGATGCCGAAGCCGCTCGAAATGCTGAGTTGGAACAAAAAGTAGTGGGCGTTCAAGACATGACAATTCCACAGCAAATCATCGAGTTGTTCCCAAGTAATCCATTTGCGGATCTAACGGGTGCCCGCCCAACCTCTACGATCGCCGTTGTTATTTTTGCCGCGATTGTTGGGATGGCTTACCTTGGAGTAAAGCGAAAAGATCCTGAGCATGGCGAGTTTTTTGCCAAAATCATTGATACGTTTTACGCGATTATCATGAGGGTCGTCACACTTATTCTTCGCCTTACTCCATATGGTGTACTTGCGTTAATTACGAAAGTGATGGCGATGAGTGATTATGCAGCGATCGCAAAATTAGGGAAGTTTGTCATTGCATCTTATGTGGCATTAATTGCGATGTTTGTGGTGCATCTGCTGCTCCTCTTACTAGCAAAATTAAGTCCTGTAAACTATGTGAAAAAAGCATTGCCTGCACTAACATTTGCCTTTACTTCTCGTACAAGTGCTGGGACATTACCTTTAAATATAAAAACACAAACAAAAGACTTTGGTGTATCGGAAGGGATTGCTAACTTTGCCGCATCATTCGGACTTTCCATCGGCCAAAACGGATGTGCTGGTATTTACCCAGCGATGTTAGCCGTCATGGTTGCACCTTCTGCGGGCATCAATCCGTTAAGCCCATCATTTATCATTACTCTTATTTTAGTAGTTGCGATTAGTTCATTTGGGGTTGCTGGTGTTGGCGGTGGAGCCACATTTGCCGCATTAATCGTTCTATCCGTATTAAACCTGCCAATTGCCATTGTCGGACTATTAATCTCAGTTGAACCTTTAATTGATATGGGACGTACCGCTTTGAATGTCAGCGGAAGCATGACCGCCGGCGTGCTGACTGGCAAGATCACAGGGGAATTAGAAAATGAAGTCTACCAACAGCCTAGAGTCATCGAAGCTTAATAGAATGTACTGGATAGCCTTAATAGGGCTGTCCTTTTTTTGTTTATAGACCACAGGGACAGACAGTTTTAGTAGTCATCACTTTCACCTCAAAATAGTCTCAAAACCGTTCTTGTGTTTTTTTGAGTTACTCGTGGACTGCCGCAGCTACCAACTTATAAACAATTCAATATATAGAGGATAATTTACTTTTAAGGTGAATAAGTAATAAAAAATGATTAGTTAAAAGGGAACGAAGATCGGGGGTAAAATGGAAACTGGTATCGGAAACTTTATGAAAAGAAAATTGATTGCAACAAGTGTTTCCACTATTGTTACGACGGGACTGTTATTGTTTTTCAGCATTCAAGATAGTCCTGAAGGAGTATATAATCAAGGAAATCAATTCATTGGTTGGTTTTTATTTTTTTTAATTTATATTGGAGTTATTGTCCTCATTTACGGAAATCTGGTGTCTATTGGAGTAGCGTATATCCAAAGAAAGTGGTTTAGGCCGCAAGATTGGTTATATGTATTCATTGTTGGTGCATTTGGATCGGTAATCGGAGTAGTTCTAGAAGAGAAGACATTTACCTATTATGGTATGCTAGCTGCATTCCTGTATGCAGTGATTGATAAGTGGCTATATAAATGGGCGTCAAAGAACAAACGTGTGAAAATGCTTTTTCTTGTTCCACTTGCTTTCCTATTCATGGCTTGGGGATATTTACAATTAATTTCTCCTCCATTTACAAAAGAAAGTGCCGTTGAATACGCCACTTCTGATTCTGAAGGTACTACCATAGAAAAATTCCCTAAAAAAATAGGAAAATGGGAAGGCACTATTGATGGATATCAAGTAAAAAGAGAAACGAGTGTCCAAGAAAAGGAAGATGAGGTTTATATGGTTACCTTTACGGAAAATTGGAGTAAGGGAAAGGTCAAAGGTTATTGGAGTTTATCTTATCAAGTAGAACCAGGATCTTCATCGCCTAGTGGCGAAAAAGGCACAATGCCACCATACTACGAAAACAATTAATTCGAACCTTATACAAAAAATCAATCCTTACTTAGTAAGGATTGATCCATTTAAAATCCTAGTTAGAGCTAATTAAATCTGCGATTAAAATATAGCGCTGCGGTGCGTTTCCAATGTATGAAAATGGATAACAGGTCGTAACCGTCAGAGTTGCCCTCGGTTTAGGGACAATCACGGTCCGATCATCGGCATCAACAATTCGTGTTCTTCTTACTTTATAGGTAAACTTGCCCGCAGATGTCCTTACTATGAACAAATCGCCTTTTCCGATTTTTCCCAGCTGTCTAAACACCGTATCCCTGTGTCCTGAAAGAACGGAATTATCCTTTTCACCAGGCAGCACGCTACCTGCAAAATGGCCGACTCCTTTTTCCAGTTCATCTTCATTTGCCCCATGAAAAATCGGCAAGGTCTTAGAAAGCTTCGGGATTTCAAGATCTCCAATCCGATCCCCTATGTTGTAACGGACTGAATAAAGAGACTTCGAACCAACTTTTTCTTGTACTACTTTGGGTGCTATTTTTTCCTGTTTAGGTTGGAATTGACCCTCATTTGTTTTTTGAAAAAAGGGCTTGATGTTTGATAACACCATCCCTAATCCTACAAGGACTAGGAAGATGCTCATCCACTTTCGAGCCGGAATTTTCCTTTCCATTAGGCTTGCTCTTTCCTCTGACGGTAAAAAGCGGCACCTACTAGAACCAATAATGAACCAACCAGTACCCACTCGATATAATGGCCAGCTGTATTTGGAAGTTTACCACCTTTAATCGTTCGTGGCTGCTTTTCCTTTGTGCTTTTTACAGCCGTTTCGATTTTTTTCACATCTTTAACCGTTTCATCTATTAATTCCGAATTAAGCATGTCTGCAGGGAATAATACATCTGCAAGAAACTTACCCTGATTATTATAAAGCTCAATTAACAAGCCATAACCTTGAGCATCCTTCATCTTGACAAGCTCATTCATAGTAACTGGTTTCTTTTTACTGTCTTTTACTAGATAAAACTTCGGCTTTAATTCAACGATGTTAAAGATTTCGTCTACAATGCTGGCCAACTCAACAGCCTGTTCAGTTGTAAGCTCGCTGGCCGTTTCTAAATCAACAAATGGTTCAAGGCGATTCTGAAATGATGCCATTTTTTCTTGAACCATCGCTTCATCTAGTTTGAGGCTTTCAAAATGGGCCATCATTGCCATGACTTCGGTTTCTGTAATACCTATTTCGGAAACAATATCCTCTATTCCATTTCCGCCCAAATACAAAGCTACCGCCATATCCAAATCTTCAATCGTTTCATAATTGTCCAGTGAATCATCATTTTTTTTCAATAAATCCTTCAATTCCTGAAGGGTCAAATCATAATCTCCAAGCAGTTCCTTGAGGTTTTCATCTGTAATCGGGGTGCCAGTTTCTTCTGTATAGTAAAAAACAGTATCATCAAGGGCATATATATATCGAAAGACATCCCTAATATTTTCACCTTTTTCCATTTCCCCGTTTTCAATAAGGAAATCAACAAGGTCTGCTTCATTTTGAAACTCGTATTCTTTTATTAATTCCTGTAGATTTTCTTCTGTAATTGGCTCACCTAGTGTTTCTTTTAATTCATCAATCGTAGAAAAATCTTTCAAGCTCATATCATAGTAATATTCCAGATAGGAGTCTAGATCTTCTTCTGTCCACTTCGTTTCGGTTAAAAATGCATTTAACTCATCTGGTGCGACTGCATTACCAACAGCTGGAAAACAGCCAAACAGAAGGACGACTGCCAATAAAATCCTTTGAAATTTCTTCACTTTTTATTTCCCCCTATATTTTTTAGAAAAAAAGTGTTCCAACTATGTATTTTAGAGGAAAGATGAGGAAAGATATAGTGTTATATTTATGAAAATAACTTTGGTGTATCCTTTTTTTGTTTTATCTGCCACTAGCCTATTCTTCCAAAAAAACACAAAAAAATCCAGGCGTTCAATCCTGGATCAAGTCATTATTTTTCCCTCTTAAGCTACTTGTTTCATAAAAACCCCGTCATTTTTATAACTATTTTACAATTTCTTCATTTGGCGAATCTAGCATTTAATAATTTTTATCCGCTATTTAGTGATTAATTCATAAACCTTTTTCAAGTTTTCTTTAAAATATGTAGTGAAGTACCAATCTTGATACGCTTTTGGCACTAAAATATCATCAATGCTTCTCTTACATTGGACGGCTTCCGCAACCATTGCCATTATATCGTTTATGTAACCCTTCACCTCATGAAGATCTTTCATTGTGCACACTTCGCCATGCCCCGGTATGATTTTAAGAATATCCAGTTGTTCGACCCGCTCTAAAATAGTTAGCCATTCCTGTGGATTTGCATTAAACATGACTGGATGATGCTTCGAAAGCACGAGATCCCCCATTACAGCCATTTTTTCTTCAGGCAAGTACACAAATGCGTCACTTAGAGTATGACCTCCACCATACGTGATAAGCTGCACGGTCCGCTCACTACCGTAAATCCTCATCTGTTGATCAAAAGTGATTGTTGGTAGTGTATATTCCAATTTGGGAAGTATTTTCATGTACTCACGATCACTCGCAACTTCCCATTGCATTTCCATTTTTAGCTTTTCATCGGTCTCTTGTTGTAATTTCTCCTCGAATGCATCGATTGCCTGATATATCGGTTCCGGGTTTGCCAACTGCTGGCGTAACCTGTTCTGTCCAACTGTAGCCATAATTTCACGTGTAGTAGCTGTAGAAATTATTTGTGCGTTGGGGCTAAACACTTGATTTCCGCTTGTATGGTCACTGTGCCAATGTGTGTTGATGACATAGGATACGGAATTTCCAGTGAGGTGTATAGCAGCGGCCTGCAAATCCTCCGCAGCCTGTATAGTTGTGAAGGTATCGACCACAAGCGTTGAATCCCCTAGATCAATGATGGCTGCATTCCCTAGAGAACCTGTTCCAGGAATAGAGATTGCGGCAAATACCCCTTCAGCAACTTCATTCAGCCGAAAATGTTTCGATCCCTTGAATGTTTCCAATCTTTTTTTCATTCGTTATCACTCCTCCCAAAGATTAGACGATTTTATAATAGTGAAGTTTCACCGAGACCATCTGAACACACGAACCTCTATATAAAAACAATAACTATCCCTACGGTCACCGAACAACATAACATTTCTAAGTTTATTCCTGCTTAGACTAGGGATAATGGTAGTAAGGATTAAGGGAGGAGGCTAGTACTAAAACGTGACATTTTTAAATGATTATTTATGGACACCTTTTATGGTGTTTTCTTTAGGCTTTTTATTGGTGAAATTTGCTGGAAAGAGGTCAGTTGCGCAAATGACGGCCTTCGACCTCATGTTTATACAGATTATGGGAACGGCCATCACTGAACCCATTGTTTCCAAAAACAACTGGTCAGCTGCTTGGTATTCTTTTGCAATTGCTCTTTTATATATCATTTTATCGAGACTGGCATTAGTCAACAAGTTGAAGTATTGGATTTCTCACAGCCCTACTGTTTTAATTCGGGGCGGCGATATTGACGAAAAGGGATTAGGAAGAGTTCGATTAACGGTGGATGAGCTTCAAGGTATCCTTCGAACCAAGGGATTTACCAGTATATTAGATGTGGAGATGGCGGTTATGGAGGAGTCTGGGCAGGTAAGCATCATCCCCAAGTCTGTTAAAAGACCCTTACAACCCAGCGATCTAAATCTTCAGCCTAGCCCTACCTTTATATCGATCCCATTAATAATGGACGGGGATATCATCCATCATAATTTAAAGTTCGTTCATAAAAATTTGAATTGGCTGTACTCTCAAATGATGAATCATCATCTCAGAGAAGAAGATCTACATAAAATTACATTAGCTACTTATAATCAAAAAGGTAAAGTTGAGTTTGACATTATAAAAGACCGTGATAATAGTATTCATTCTTATAAACCTGGGAACGAGAACTAAGCATGTAAAAACCAACAGCGACAAGGTGGATTTCACTTGTCGCTGTTTTTGTGGAACTAAGATAACCCGTTTTTATAGGTATCACGCAATTTATTCGGTTAACCATTGATAAATTTCTAATGTGGTTTTCTCGATATTATTTTGCCCGCCCAAATAAAACAGTGGCGTTTCCTTTTTACTCAATTCCTTCATTATTTTTTTATAAAATGAATGGGCAAATATCGTTGTATTAATAAAGACTGCATCGACTCTTTTGATCTTTGAAATATCTCTGTTCTTTTCATCAACTTCAAAAAATTCAATGGTCGGGAACACCTCTTTTAATTTTTGCTGCCAATTGAGGGAGCCGCCAATAATAATTATTTTCATAGAACGTATATACTCATTCATTGTATTTAAAGATGGAGCGTTATTATCTGTTTTTTCTTCCCGATAGACATAATTTCGAAGGGCATACACCTCTTCTGTATAATCATCCATATTTTCAATTTGCTGTTCTAATTGACGTATTTTGGTGTTAGCCTCACGAAGGGCCCGTGTTAAACCTTCCACTTCTTCCTGTTGTTTTAACCGACATGTTTTCTCACGCCTCATTCGTTGGTTTACATTCTAGAAGGGATCACTCAAATTAATCATGTATTGAGAAAAATTGTAATCTATGATTTTGTAAACCACAATGACTTTTGTTAAGTTTCATTAAGTTTTTTTGAGTTTTGTTGAGTTTCGTTAAGTTTTGTTGATATTTATCTATATATGGATAGTTTCGATGGTTAAATCAAGCGTAATTGACTGTTTATAGCGAATCTTATCAGAATTTTTATATAACTTATTGTTGTTTTTCATATTTTCATAGTGTTATCATTTTCCATGGAAACACTTCCCAGTCTATTCACTAAAGGAAAGAAAAACTTATATTTTAGGAGGAATTATATGACTCAATTAACAGTCGCTCTAAAAGAAAAGGTAGAAAAGTTCCTAAGTGGGAAGAAAAAATTATTTATTAATGGTGAATTTGTTGAAAGCAAGTCACAAAAAACTTTTGATACATATAACCCGGCAACCGGAGAGGTATTAGCATGTGTTTATGAAGCAGGTGCAGCAGATATTGACCTTGCTGTAAAAGCTGCACGTAAAGCATTTGATGAAGGTCCATGGTCGAAAATGAGCGCTGCTAATAGAAGCCGGCTTATGTACAAGCTTGCCGATTTGATGGAGGAAAACAGTGAGGAACTAGCCCAATTAGAGACTTTGGATAACGGCAAGCCCATTCGAGAAACAACTAATGCAGATATTCCTTTGGCAGTCGAGCATATGCGATATTATGCAGGCTGGTCTACGAAGATTGTTGGACAAACCATTCCTGTTAATGGACCATTCTTAAACTATACACGTCATGAAGCTGTGGGCGTAGTTGGGCAAATTATTCCTTGGAATTTCCCTCTATTAATGGCCATGTGGAAGCTCGGAGCTGCACTTGCAACTGGCTGTACCATTGTTCTAAAGCCAGCAGAGCAAACTCCACTATCAGCGCTTTACTTAGCTGAATTAATTCAGGAAGCCGGATTCCCAGAAGGTGTTGTCAACATCGTTCCTGGTTTTGGAGAAACGGCAGGTCAGCCGCTTGTTGACCATCCTTTAGTGGATAAAATTGCTTTTACTGGTTCTACTGAAGTCGGAAAATCGATCATGTCAAACGCCTCTAAAACATTGAAACGAGTAACACTTGAGCTTGGAGGAAAATCACCAAACATCATCCTTCCTGATGCTGATTTAACCAAGGCAATTCCAGGTGCGCTTAACGGTGTTATGTTCAACCAGGGTCAGGTTTGCTGTGCCGGTTCCCGCGTGTTCATTCAAAAGAAATACTTTGATAATGTGGTTGCTGATATGGCTTCACATGCTAAAACGATTAGACAAGGTGCCGGAATTCATGCGGATACAGAAATTGGACCGCTCGTTTCATCCGAGCAGCAAAACCGTGTCCTTAGCTATATTGAAAAGGGACTAAACGAAGGTGCACAGCTTGTAGTGGGCGGTGATCGTCCTCAGGAGCAGGGTTACTTTGTCTCCCCTACTATTTTTGCCGATGTACGCGATGAAATGACGATTGCCAAGGAAGAAATCTTTGGACCTGTTATTTCCGCCATGCCATATGACGATTTGGATGAATTAATTAATCGTGCGAACAATAGCGAATATGGATTGGCAGCTGGCGTGTGGACACGCGATGTCGCTAATGCACATTATATTGCAAACAAGCTCCGCGCAGGAACTGTTTGGGTAAACTGCTACAATGCATTTGATGCTGCTTCACCGTTTGGCGGATATAAGCAATCCGGTATTGGGCGTGAAATGGGATCCTATGCCCTTAATAACTATACAGAAGTTAAGAGTGTCTGGATTTCAATGCAGTAACACCATGGTCCTTACTCATAGTGAGCTGCCCCCTTTGCTAATGCAAGGGGGTTCTCACTTTTCGAGGTCTAATGTTCTAGCACTGCTACTGAGCTTCAGGAAGCTATGATTTCTCCTCTTGTTTTTCAATTTTTATCGCGCATGCCTTAAACTCAGCTGTTCCGGCAAGTGGATCACTAGCAGGATTGGTTAATAGATTTGTATTTGCCTGATCTGGAAAATGAAATGTCATAAATACTAATCCTCTTGGCTGCCTATTGCTTACTCTTATTTTCGTGATAATACTTCCTCTTCTGGAGCTTACCCTGACCGGATCACCATCGTTAAATCCATATTGAGCTGCGTCATCTGGATGAATTTCTACCGCTTCCTCCGCATTCTTCACCTTCTTATAATTACTCGTTTGTACCCCAGTATTATAAAATTGGAGTCGGCGTCCTGTTGTCAGCATCAAAGGATATTCCTCATCTGGCACCTCCGCTGGCGGCTGGTAATGGGTAGGCATAAATGTCGCTTTCATGCCTACATCTTTTGACCATAAGCGGCTATGGAGAAATAATGTGCCTGGATGATTTTTATCAGGACACGGCCATTGCAGACCTCCTTCTTCATCCATTCGCTTATACGTTACCCCGGCAAAATTAGGTGCTAGCAGGCGAATTTCCTCCCAAATTGCCTCCGCTGACTCGTACTTCCAGTTAGCGCCCATCTTATTAGCAATATCCTGCACGATCTCATGATCATGACGGGATATGCCCGGCCCTTTTAATGCAGGACGGACTCGTTGGATACGGCGTTCAGAATTGATCATTGTCCCATCGTTTTCAGCCCATCCATTTGCTGGCAGAACTACATCAGCCAGCATCGCGGTCTTTGTCATCAAAATATCTTGAACTACTAAAAAATCAAGATTCTCAAAAATCTTCTGGATCCGATTTCCATCGGCATCTGATTGTACAGGATTTTCGCCAATCACATAAAGGTATTTAATTTCTTTCTTTTCCATTGCATCTAGCATTAATGTCTGATGTTTTCCCATCTTTTCAGGAACGGGTACACCCCATACTTGTTCATGGAGCTTCCTGCCTTCTGGATCATTGAAATTCCAGCCGCCGACAAGGCGATTTGGCAATGCTCCCATATCTCCGCCGCCCTGTACATTATTTTGTCCACGCAACGGATTTAGACCAGAACCATATTTTCCAATATGACCGGTTAATAACGCTAAGTTAACCAGAGCAAAGACATTTTCCGTTCCGTTATGGTGTTCTGTTATGCCTAACGTCCAGCAAATCGTTGCTTTCTCAGCGGCAGCATACAGGCGGGCAATTTCGCGAATATCTTCAGCTGGTATACCCGTAATTTTTTCAGCATATTCCGGCGTATATTGCTGGACGGCTTCTTTATAAAGTTCAAATTGTTTCGTGGCATTTTTAATAAAATCCTTATGCACTAAATCCTCTTCAATAATGACATACCCCATCGCATTCGCAAGGGCAATATCCGTTCCCACCCGAACAGGTAAATACTTATAAGCTAGCTTTACTTGATCGATTCGGCGAGGGTCGATCACAACCATTTTTGTACCATTTTTTATCCCGCGACGCATATGATTAAAAATGATTGGGTGACATTCCTGGGTATTGCTTCCCCAAACAAGAATGACATCCGTATTTTCTAACTCATCATAGGACCCTGTTGCTGCACCCGTACCAAACACAGTCACCAGACCGGTGACACTAGGAGCATGTCACGTTCGGTTGCAGCTATCAATATTATTTGTGCCGATGACCGTACGCATAAATTTGCCAACAAGATAGTTTAGCTCATTCGTCGATCTGGAAGAACTGAAGCAGCCAAATGCATCTGGCCCCTCCTTCTCTTTTAGGGCTGAAAATTTCTCAGCTATCAGTGTCAAGGCTTCATCCCAGCTAGCAGGCATAAGCTTTCCATTTTTTCGAATGAGTGGCTCTGTTAATCTTCTATCACTATGGATGTACTCCCAGCCGAGTGCACCCTTGACACAGGTTTCTCCATGACTTGATGGATTTTCTTTATGACCTTTCACTTTACTGATTTTTTCATTTTCCACCTCAACATCAAGACCACATCCAGTTCCACAGAAACTGCAAATGGTTTCAACACGTTTTACATGAGTTTCTATGACAATTCCCCCTCTCAATTAACCTTGTTTTCTCGTAAACTCAAGGTTCAACAATTCTATCTAGTCGAGTATAAACATTTAACGAATGTTTTCTTATAAAACCAACCGTAGTAATGCCTAATTCTTCTGCAAGTTCGAGTGCTAATTCTGTAGGAGCTGATTTGGATAAAACAACCTCACACCCAATTTTGGCCACCTTTGCTAGAATTTCAGAGGAAAGACGTCCGCTAAAAACAATCACTTTATCTCTTAATGAAATTTGATTACGTAGACAATATCCATATATTTTGTCCAGTGCATTATGTCGACCGATATCTACACGGGAAAGAATGATTCCGTCTTTGGTACATAGAGAAGCATTATGAACTCCTCCTGTTTCGATAAACTCACTTGAGCTTTTTTGCATTTCCTCCATTAGATGAAAACATTCTTTATATGTTATTTTTACGTGAACGTCTTTAAATTTGCGTGACATTTTAACATCATTGAAAAAAACAAATCCCTGTCTGCTCTTTCCACAACAAGAGGTTATATATCTTTTTGAGTGGAATTTTTCATAAAAATGATTCACGTAGTTGGTTTTAACATGGGCAAATCCTTCTTTTACTTGAATCCAAATATCATCAATGTCCTCAAAACCTCTGATTACCCCTTCTGATACTAAAAAACCAATGACCATATCCTCTATATATTCAGGGGTACAGACTAGTGTCGCAAATTCATTTTGATTTAACTTGATGGTGATCGGATGTTCGGTAACAATAGAATCTTCTATTTCTTCAATGTTCCCATGTGTATAACGGGTAATAGTTCGTTTAATAATTGTATTCTTCACTTCCACTAGTTCACTCCCCGTATACTTATAAGATATATCCGTGAATCGCACCAGGCTGCTTCCTTTGGTATCCATCCTTCAGGTGGCTTTTCCATATATAAAGGCGTCCATAAAATATCTATGCAGTAAATGCGCAGAAAATACTTTTTTAAAAAGGGGATGTCTAAATTAAGAAAGAGACATCCCAAATTAATGGAATGCCTCCCTATCGTTTTGCTATTTGGATTTCATTAGATGAACGCATACTAACATAATAAAGGAAATTCCGATCATACTCGTTACCCATAACCACGCCAATTCCATATTACCTGAATCAATGGCTACATAAATAGCGGTTGGGATGGTTTGGGTTTTTCCTGGGATGTTTCCAGCAAACATTAAAGTCGCTCCAAACTCCCCCAGCGCTCTCGCAAAACTCAATATTGCACCCGAAATGATGGCTTTATATGCAAGAGGAATGGTAATAAATATAAATAACTTATATTCATTTGCCCCATCAACACGAGCTGCATACTCAATATCCTCATCAATCGATTCCAATCCTGTCTTAACAGATTGATACATAAGAGGGAAAGCAACAACAGAAGAGGCAATGACAGCCGCCCACCACGTAAACATAACAGGCTGTTTAAACAATTCTTCTAGCATTTGTCCTATCGGACTATTCCTTCCAAATATCACAATTAACAGGAATCCTACGACAGAAGGCGGCAATACCAGCGGTAAAAGGAAAACCGTTTCAACTAAGGTCTTCCCTTTAAATTTCGTATTAGCCATCACCTTCCCAAAAAATAATCCTAAAACTAAAACCCATACTCCGGAGACAGCTGCAATCTCAATGGATAGTCTGACAGGTGACCAAAACTCAGTTGTCATTGTCTATCAATTTATTCCTTTGAATCCAAACTTCTCAAACGTTTTCATCGATGTTTCATTTTGTAGATAATCATAGAATAGTTGGGCTTCTTTAGGATGGCTGCTGTTTTTAATCACACCTAATGGATAAATAATAGGAGCGTGAGTATCCTCCTCCGCGGTTGCAACAATTTTTACTTTTTGAGAAACCGAAGCATCTGTTTTATATACAATTCCTGCGTCCACATTGTTCGTCTCTACATATGTAAGTACCTGCCGAACATCCTTAGCGTATACCACTTTTCCTTCAATCGCCTTCCAAACGTTTACTTTTTCTAATGTTTCCTTCGCATATTGTCCTGCTGGCACTGCTTCAGGGGTGCCAATGGAAATTTTATCTGATTTGGTAAGGTCCTCGAATCCTTTAATCTCTTTTTTTGAATCGTCGGGTACCACTAATACTAGTTCATTTCCAACTAAATCTGTTCCTTTGGACTTGTCGATTAGTCCGTCTTGCACCAATTTATCGAATTTGTCCTCAGCCGCAGAGAAGAAAAGATCGACAGGTGCTCCTTGAGAAATTTGCTGCCCAAGTGCTCCTGATGCTCCAAAATTATAGTTTACTTTTACATTAGGGTGTTCCTTCTCAAAGGTTGCTGTAATCTCATTTAATGCATCTTGTAAACTAGCAGCCGCTGAAATCGTCAACTCCACTTTCTTTTCAGAAACTTTTTGATTCTGTGCTTCTGGCTTTTTCGTTTGTTCATTAGCAGAACACCCAGACAAAACCAGTAATAATAGCATCATGGAGTAAATTAAAAGTTTTTTCATTAACCCTCTCCCTTTCTAACTGGTTCTAACTAGTTATAACTTATTATAATTAGTTAGAACTAAAATGAATATAAGAAAAATCACATTTTTTATCAGGAATATACTTTTTAACAGGTATTCAGTTAAAATAAAAATTGGAGGGATGTAAATGTCAAAGGAACTTTCCTATACGATCGAAGAGGTGTCGCACCTATTAAAGGTATCGAAATTAACCCTTTATGACCTTGTTAAAAAAGGGCAGCTGCCTGTATTCCGTGTAGGCAGACAAATGAGAATTGATGCAAACGACTTGGACAATTATATAAAAAATCATAAAACAAATCAGCATACTACATTCACACCCTCTATTGCCGATTTTCACCGGAACGATACAAAGGAATCCCCTAACATTGTCATTAGTGGACAAGACCTAGTTTTAGATATATTAGGTAAACACATCGAGAAAAACTCAGCCTATAAACCATTGAGATCTTTTACGGGAAGTTTAAACAGCCTAATCTCCATGTACAATGGAGATGGTGACATCGTTAGCTTACATCTGTTTGACGGGGATACAGGCGAGTATAATCTACCCTATATAAAAAAAATATTAGTGGGATATCCTATTATTTTAATAAACCTCCTTTCGAGAAAAGCAGGTTTTTACGTTAAAAAGGGCAACCCTTTACATCTCACCTCTTGGACTGATTTAAAACGAGAAGATGTGAAAATTATTAATCGGGAAAAAGGATCGGGAGCACGAATCCTTCTTGATGAACAACTCAGAATCAACGAAATTCCTGCTAGGAACATAAATGGTTATGACCACGAAGAGACCAACCATTTAAGTGTGGCTTCCGCTGTCTCGACTGGAATAGCTGATATAGGTGTGGGGATTGAAAAAGCTGCGAAAATAGTCGGCATTGATTTTGTCCCATTAATAACAGAACAGTATGACCTGGTTATTATAAAAACCCCCAAAACAGAACGACTAATAAACACAGTAAAAGAAATTCTATCATCGAGTCATTTTCAGTCTGAAGTTAACTCTTTAGGCGACTATGATACATCCCAGACAGGTAACGTTATTTATGAAACGTATTAAAAAGAAGGCTGCTTTCTTATGGGGGATCAGGTTACGCACCCGAAATGATAAATAGACGGAGAGATTCCGCTAATTCGTAATTATTATTAAAAAAGGCTTAAATAGACGGAGGGATTCCGCCTATTGACTCGAAAAACGTGAAAATGGGGGATTTTTCTTTGCATAACCGGAAAACCTCCCCTTATTTCCCCTGAAACGAGCTCCATTTTTCATTTAGCCGGAAAATTTCCCATTATTTTACTTTTGCTGGTTATGGTCCTTTATTATTCTCCTGTGTAAAGGAAGGAAAATGCTAAAAACCACAAAATACAACGGTATCGAGATGAAGAAACTCCAGCCATGAGTCTTCATATATCCTACTTTCCTCATTCCCCATTCAATTAACGTAGAAAGGATGGTAAAAATAATAACTAAAGTCCATTTATTTGTTTTCTTAAAATAGTTTAAATAAATCACAGACAGCGCCGAAGGAATGATACTATAGCTCAGAAACTCACCTATTCCTGTGATCTTGGGGTTACCAAAATCGACTAGGTCAAACATTTTTCCAAATAAGGAATCACCAATCCAAGCAAAATAACCAATAACCCCAAATGTAATATACCATTCTCTCCACCCGATCTCTTTTTTGGGCATAAAAAGCGCATATAATAACAATAGCAACGATAAACTGACTGGCAGCCAGGTCCCTTGAGAATGTAAATCTAAATTTTTCATTAATGAATTCACACAAATCACCTCATATTTACTATCTCCAAATTCAAGGTGATTATTTCCAAGTTACTTTTGGGCATAGAAAAAAGACCGCCGCAGCGATCCTAATCGTTATTTTGTGTATTTCTTTTGAAGCCATATAAACACATTTGTTATTATTTTTGCTGCTATAAATCCTAATACATATATAATCAAAAGATAAAAGTAATTCATATTTCCATACATCCGGAACATGCCTAGCTCCGCAAGTATCGGTTTAAAAACAAGTGAAAAAAATACTGCTGTAAGGAAAGAAAATACGTAAAAATTCTTTTTATGATTTAGCGTCCATTGGTATACAAGCATAAAAGTAACCGGCACAATACTTGAATCTATAGAAATACTAGGAAGAAACGGTACTAGTGGAAATGGATAATTCCATTTGCCGCTATTTATCGCAAATATGTCTATGTACGCAGCTAATACGTGAATGCTGTATCCGTAAAATCCGATTAAAAATATCTTACTCTTATCAATTTTGAAGACCAGAAAGATGAGTGGTACCACAAGTAAAGCGACCATTATCCAATATTCTAGGGAAGTATATAACGCATGATCTCTCCAATAATCAACAATGGCATCCGTTGACTCTTTTCTAAGTTTAACTGCTTTATCAAATTGAATGATTCGCGGATCTGACAATTTTATCATCCTTAATAAATAGGTAATAATGTTTATGATTACCAGTAAAAAGGATAATATGCCTTACTACAAATTAATTCGATCGTTATTATACCTATCTAATTGTTCTTGTAAAATCATTATGTAATTCGTCATCGCCATTCTTACTATTGAAGGATAGTAGCGATTGTTAAGTTCTTGTTCACACTCCTCTAAATCCATCTTTTTTACAGCAATAATTTTATTTAATTCTTCTACGCTCATTGAACTCCACCCCTACAAAACTAGTTTTATAGTGTAAGGATAGACAATAATTTCATAGTTTATACTAATCAAGTTTTTCTAGTTTAAAATGATTTCCAATTATTATCCAGAAAATGTCGTAAGTTTCTTGAAATGTGTCATAAGTGTCTTAAATTATGTCATAAGTCTCTAAAAATATGTCATTAGTGCCTCAGGCAAAGACCATGGGGCGGCTCTACAATAGCCTCAAAAAAGCTATAAGAACCGCCCTAAGAAGTTAACTTTTTGCAGTCATGGAAGCAAGTACAGATTCATTGAATCCTTTAGCTATGAGCCATACGGCTAGGATCATTTCATTAGCAGCAACGGGCAGCGCCAAAATACCACCCCAAACCGAAATTTGTTGAATGACGCCGAACATGACTAACAAGGCACAAATAAAAACAAGCGCTGCCCCTGTCATTCCCAGGATGGGTATAAACCTGGGTACGAGCTTGGTTTTATAAAATATATAACTGTACATCATTGTATTGATACCCAGCATGAAAAGCGGGCCAAGCATAAACGTCCAATCATGTACCGCTTTTAAAATAGTACCTGAAGCATAAAACGAGGACGAATCCTGGGCACCTGCTGCTACAAATTCCCGGCTTAAGGTCAATAGGGACAGGACGCTGATTACACCCACGGTAATAATAATCGCTTCAAGAAACCTGAAGCATACATGCCAAAGAGCGATTGTTTCATTGTATTTTCTTAAAATAGGAAACATGGTAGTTGCCGTTCCAACCGCTGATACGACAAGAATTAACTCCATAACAGCCCCAAGGATTACCTGGTTGGCGTGTTCGGAACCTGTTATCAGATAATCCGGCCCCTTTAGGATGGGATCGTATAATTTAAGACCGATTATTGCTGTAACGGCTGCAAGTATAAACAGAACTCCCACAATTTTTGATGCCCTTTTGTTTGAATTCATGTTGTATCTCCCCTTTTTAAATAAACTCAAAGCTTTGTGTCTTCCCCATAAAAGAACACCTCTTCCAACGGTAAACTAAATGCATGAGCAATTCGAAAAGCGAGTTCTAAAGATGGGGAGTAATTTCCTTTTTCGAGGGCCACGATGGTTTGTCTTGTTACGCCCACCTTGTCTGCAAGTTGCTGCTGGGTCATTTCATTATGGTTAAATCGTAATTTTCTGATGTGATTGCCGACAAGCGTCTTAGCCATATTAGACTCCTCTCCGATAGTGATAAAGTTTCGTAACGGAGCCAGTCACATCGGAAATGAATCCTGAGATTACGAGGATCATGAACATCACCTGTGAAGGCTGATAGATGATTAGCGATCCCATTGCAAAAAGAAATCCGAGAATGAACACAAAGAAAGAATTTCGATGAGCCCTCAATTCAATTAATCTATCTAATTCATCCGCAAAGGCTGGTTCTTTTTCTCTGGTTGTAATTCTAAAGACGATATTAAAAATAATACTGATAATGATGTGAGCAACGATCGAAACCAACGTCAAGACAAGGACGAAGGAACCCCAATAGCGAAAGGTTTCCGTTGACTCCAGCCCCCCTGCGGGCAAACGCGGGTACATGTACAAGCAATAAGATCCGAAAATGAGTATGGCGCTGATCAACGAAACAATACTTTTCTTTTCTTGATAGGTCATGGTAGACACCCCCTGTATGGTCACTTTTACATCATGCATAGCATTATATGCATGATGTAAGGGAAACTTTACATCAGGTCAAAAATAATTTACACAAATAAAGGCGTCACCTTCACTAGTTACCTTTAAAGCTTTTTTTGTGACTCGCGGGTACCATACGCTTCCTATGGTTACCGTTGTTCCTCTTTTTTCTGCCTCGCGGGCATCATATGCTTCCTATGGTTACCGGTGGACCTCTTTTTTCCGCCTCGCGGGCACCATACGCCTCCTATGGTTACCGGTGGACCTCTTTTTTCCACCTCGCGGGCACCATTCGCTTCCTATGGTTACCGGTGGACCTCTTTTTTCTGCCTCGCGGGCACCATACGCCTCCTATGGTTACCGTTGGACCCGTTTTTTCAGACCCACAGGTACCATACGCTACCTATGGTTACCGTTGTTCCTCTTTTTTCTGCCTCGCGGGCACCATTCGCTTCCTATGGTTACCGTTGAGCCTATTTTTTCTGACTCGCGGGCACCATTCGCCTCCTATGGTTACCGGTGGACCTCTTTTTTCCGCCTCGCGGGCACCATACGCCTCCTATGGTTACCGTTGGACCCGTTTTTTCAGACCCACAGGCACCATTCGCCTCCTATGGTTACCGTTGATGCCACTTTTCCACCCCCGCGGGCACCATGCACATCCGCCATCTCTTAAAACACACAAATGGCCAGCGAGATAACCTCGCTGGCCTTATATTAATCTTCTATATTATATATATTTTTAACCGACCATTAAGTTTTTCAAATCTGCTTTCAGGTCTGCAATTAGTTTTTCTAGGGTGATTTCCCTTTCGTTAACGCCTGTTTCGTAAGCTTTTCTTACGATTTCTGAGAAATTAGCCGTTTGAGAGCTTTTAGCCTCTACTATCCGATCCACCTTTCTTTTCCTCCTTTAGTTTACTCTAATTGACAATTTTACTAGATTAGCAGAATGATGTAAATCTGTTTCCAGTGAATTTTGTTATAATTTAGTGAATTTTGTAAGGATTTGTTCTAATTGGTGAAAAAATAAGCGACTGACTTAGTTAGGTTGTCACCATAATTATTTTGATAATTCAGCAAATACATCAATTTTCGCTAACAATTCAGGAAATATTTACATTTTTTTCTCCGAAACACTAGCAAACTATGGTAAAATTAATAAAACTGTGAAAAAAATAGAGGTGATTTGCTAGTGAAGAAAACTATTGTTCGTGCCTTATCGACAGCTGCCCTGCTTTCGACCGTATTTGCAGGCACTGCCCTGGCCGATACATATAAGGTTCAAAAAGGCGATTCCTTATCGAAAATCGCGCAAAAATACCATACGAGTGTCAAAGAAATCAAAACAGCAAATGGGTTGAAGTCGGACTTTATCTCTGTCAATCAAATGCTCAAGATCACGGTAGCGAGCAAAATGACCCAAGCATCACAGCCCACCACTTACACCGTTGTAAAAGGTGATGCCTTGATTAAGATTGCCAACCGTTTTCATGTGACTCTTGCTGAACTCAAGAAGTGGAACAATCTTAATAATACCCTCATTCATGTCGGGCAAAACCTAAAAGTTTCCGCCCCAAAACAGACGACAACAACAGCTAAGCCAGCGACACCAGCAAAGTCACCGACCACGACAACCACGACGGGTGTCTATACTGTTAAAAGCGGGGACTATCTTGGCAAGATTGCCAGTAAACATTCAACCTCTGTGTCGAACCTGAAATCACTGAACAAATTAAAATCCGATATGATTTATGTCGGTCAAAAACTTAAGGTTCCAGCGAAGAAACCAACAGTGACTCCTGCGAAACCTGTGGCCACCACACCGCCGAAAACAACGACTCCGACAACAAGTGTGACGGAAACAACGGATTACGTCGTTCAAAGCGGGGATACACTTGGAAAGATTGCAGGCAAATATAAGCTGACGGTCAAGGATTTGAAGGCGCTAAATAAACTTACCTCCGACAATATCTATGTCGGCCAAAAGTTAAAAGTCCCTGGGACAAAGACAGAACCTACTGTTGTTAATACTGACCTTGCCGCCAAAATGATTGCTAGTGCCAAGAAACTTATTGGGATTCCTTATGTCTGGGGCGGCAGTACGCCTTCTGGTTTTGACTGCAGCGGGTTCGTTTATTATGTGGCTAATCAAGCTGGGATGGAAATTGGCCGTTATTCAGCGGAAGGTTTCTATGACCGCACCTATTATGTCGACACACCGAAAGCCGGCGACATTGTCTTTTTTGAAAATACATATAAAAAAGGTATTTCTCATTTAGGAATCTATCTCGGAAACAACCAGTTTATCCATGCTAACGATGATGGTGTAATGATTTCTAATTTACAAAGCTCGTATTACCAAGCCCATTTTGAGAGCTTTAAACGTTTTTACTAATATATGGACAAATTCTAAACAACGTTCTAGACTGTTCAACTAAGCCGCCTTTTTTGGGCGGTTTTTGTTTTTGGATACGAATTTCGTTAGCAATTTTGTTCAACGAAGAATGAATCTGTCCTTCTTGAATATATGTAGGTTAAAAGTGTAAAAGGAGAGATTATTATGTCCTTTGTTGCGATCTATACTGTCGGCAGGCTAAAACATCCGTATGAGCATCCTGCTTCGCGTGAGTTTTTTGAAGTGGGATATGAAGTCATGCGACAGGCTTCTAGATCAGGGCAACTTATAGAGGAGTTTTCTTCTGATGGAGTGCCATTCCCTGAAGAAGTGATTAAAGGAGAGGGGTTTCCTATTCTTACACTAACGGTATGGAAAAGCCTTCAATCTTTATACCGTTTTACCTATTCAGGCCGACACAAGCAAGCCTTACGAGACAGGAACAAGTGGATTGAATCTCATCAAGAGAAGCAACCTACATATGTGGTGTGGTGGACGGAGAAGGTGGCGGATGTATCCTGGGAGGAGGCTTTCAAGAGATACAACTATTATCTTCAGTATGGACCAACTCCTTTTGTGTTTGACTTTAAGCGCGCATTTGATGAAGGCGGAGGCCCCTTGGACCAAGGGGACGGTTAAGTTAGCCGTAATTAAGTCCGTAATTAAAGCCATAAAAACCGCCATCCCTGTGGTTAATTCCTTATTATTTACTTTCTCGTGCTGCTTTTTTACGGGCTTTTTTACTTTGTGTTAACTCCGCCCCAAATTCTGTATCAGCGGCTTTACTACCTCCAGTATGGGGCTGTTTTCGATTGTCATTACGATTTGTCATGATAGTTCCTCCTTTGTCATTTGATGTTAAAAATAATATGATAGGCTGTAACTTACTAAAAAATTTTAGCAGCCCATTTTAGCGTTCTTTTATATCGATAAAATTATTCTAGAATAGTAAAAAACCTTCAGTATGTGTTCTTAAGAACATAAAAAACGACCCTGCGAGATGTAGATTGGTTTCAGAATAAACGTAAAATGGAATATATTAGCCATATATACATATTGAATATTTAACCAACCTGTTGTATAATTATACTGGGTTGGATGGTAATCGTGGACATCATCGTATTTAGCGTAGGTGGGGCTGGTACGAACTAAAGCAAGAGCTGGTAAGCTCTTTTTTTATTGGGTAATTATCTATAAATATGAAAAAAAAAGAACCTTTGATCAATAAGATCAAAGGTTAAAAGAAAGCTTAGTGGTCTAGGCTAAGCCTTATTAGGAGGTCTAAACTCAGAAGAATTTAAACTATAGAAATATTATCACTTTTTTAACAATATTTCAATAGGTTAGAGCTTTAAAGTATCATACATACTTCTCCATTCGAATATCCGTCCACATTTTTCCCTGCCAATATGTAAAGTTGTCAATCCGGCCAATTTCTGTGTAACCTAGCTTCTGGTAGAGTTTCTGAGCTTGGTGGTTAAATTCAAACACACCCAATTCAATCCGCTTCAGCCCCTGCTCCTTCACCTGTTCCTCCAAATATTGAATAGCTGCATAACCAATCCCCTTTCCTCGCCCGATGGTTTCACCAATTGTGATGCCTAGCCAGGCGGTTCCAGGCTCTTTTTTGAAGAGATACGGAGGATCCACTACATAGTTCAATTCACCGGTCAACTGGTCATCAAGGTAGATTAGGTAGATGTGATGGTCTTCCATCCGTTTCGTTAAATCCTCGAGGGACATGTTGTCTCTGCGATCCAATTCGGATTGGTTTTGGTTCGGTCTCGTTAATGGAATTAATGCTGGGTCATTTTCCCACCGATTAAACACCTCAACAATGTTTGAGGTGGGTTGAGTTAATTTTATAAAAGTAGTAGTCATTGTGCTCTCCTCACGCAGTTAATGGTTTCTTGGGCCTATTTTTAAGAAGAACTGACCCAATACCAATTGTCAGCATACTTTTTTACTTCTATGAAGTCCTCGTCAAGGTCTTTTTCTATCGCCTTTTTGCCGTTGGGTGAGTATACAAATCCCGAAAAATTATCTAAAAGCCCTCGAAATGTAAAGAAAAGTATGGTGTAGTGCTCACCATTTTGTACCGCAATCACCTCACCACCTCCCTTAGAAAGCTGGTCATATTGTTTCGGCAGGCGGATGAGTGAAGGGCTGTCCGGGACATTATACTTAATCTCCCACTTTCCACCATCCTCACTACCTCTTCTCGATCAGCTTTGTGCATTTTAAAATCCAGGTCTAACATCGTTTCTGTAAAAGGAAAGTAGAACAAAAATAGGATCGTGACTAGCTGGATAGCTAATGGCTGCCAATATTTATATTTGAACAAATGAATCATGGCTTGCACTGTCACTACAATAAAAAATCCAAACAACAATAGCCAAACTGGCAACATTAAAAACGGGGTTATTATATCCATAATACTCCATTGAAAAAAACCATTTAAAATAACTAAAACGCTGCTTATTATTGATAAAGGTAATAATTTCTTTTGACGTTGCAATGTTCATCCACATCCTGTGTTAATTATTTCTACTTGTTCTCCAGCCAATGTTAATGATTTATCAAACTCTAATGATGCTGCCATAATAATTGTCACTATCTTCCTTTTCAGGATACATGATATAGTGTGATTTAGATATTTATTTTTTATAAAAGAGGTGTGTTTTCATGAAGGTGATGGAAACGGAACGGTTAATCCTTCGCTGGTTAACCCCAGATGATGCCGAGTTTATTCTCGAGCTGTTGAATGACCCTTCGTGGGTGCGTTTCATCGGCGATCGTGGGGTGCGTACGTTAGAAGATGCTCGAAACTATATTGTAACGGGGCCGATGGAGATGTACTCCCGACTAGGATTGGGTCTATTTTTAACAGAGTTAAAGGATGGAACCAGCACCCCGATTGGGATTTGTGGATTGATTAAAAGGGATGGATTGGACGATGTTGACCTTGGCTTCGCCTTTTTAACCAGATTTCAGGGAAAGGGGTATGGCTTTGAGGCGGCTAAGGCCACGCTTGTCTATGCGAAAGATGAGCTGGGTCTGGAACGGCTTGTGGCGATTACCTCTGAAGACAATATTGGGTCCGCGCGGGTTCTTGAGAAGATTGGGATGAAGTCTGAAGGAATGATTAAGCTGCCGCATGATGCGGAGGAATTGAGGTTGTTTGGGGTGGGGCTGTAATCGAGCCACTTGCCACCCTCTACATACTAAACATCCAGGCGGTTCTCTAGGAATCACTTTTAATAGTAACCTCTTATTTACTGTTCACTTTTCATAGGTTTCTTGCCGCCTTTGAGATTTTACTGTCCATTTCTATTAATTTACTGTCCACGGCCTCAATACACTCTCAAACCTACTAAAAAGACAGGCTTTTAGCCTGTCCTAGGTAACATTTATTCTCATTTTCCAGCACACTAGCCGAATTTCAAGACCTAGCTACCTTTTTTTATAAAAACCCAGCCGCCAACATGGGACCGAGAAAATTATATCTGCCACTTTCCAGATTTATCTGCCGCTTTGGGCCATTTATCTGCCACTTATTCATTTTATCGGCCGCTTTACGATTTTATCTGCCACTTTTTGCGATTTATCTGCCACTTGCCATTTCGCCCCTTTTTTTCCTAGTTCATATAATAAATCTTCTAAAAAATAGCCCTCAAGATGTTCGAAAACAATCCACGAGGGCATCAAGTAATCTATCAAAGGGGGTCTTGAAAAAGCTTGTTTTAATCATAGCTATTTTTTCTTAATTAATTCTTAACACTCTGCAGAAGGAATGAAACATAAGCCCACTATAGAACAATTCCTCAAGACAAGCTCAAACCACAAAAAAAAGAGAATACCTACATCCAAAAATGCAGGTACTCTCTTCCGCTATTTTTTAAATTTATCTGTAAACTTACTAATGAAAGGAGCCATTTCTTTAAATAATGGTTTATATTGTTCGGTTGTTGTTACAATGGTGTCAAAGGTATTAAATAGCAATTCTATATCCACATTGTTCATGATGTTTTCCACTTTATCCTGAATAGACTGTTCCTGTTCCGGTTGCTGCTTGTGCTCATCCTGCTTTTTTCTGCGCCCAAAAAACCAACCATCGTTACGGTTTTTTCTGGATTCCGAACTGCTTTTAGAATGGGATGTGCCTCTTGGCTGACGATTGCCAAACATTATTCTTGAAAAATGGTCCAAGTCTCTTGTCGACTTTTGCTGATGTTCATTATCCTCCATTACTTTCCTCCTCTCTTACACTATCTTAGATAAGCTATGATACGTTTTGAATCAAAGTGTGGATAATTGTCCGATAGTTTATAAATAGTAACTCATGACAATCAGCTCACCTTTTGGCCCCATTCGCCGCTCCCCTTCGTCAATAAACCTGCACTTTTTATACAATGCCTGTGCTGCATCGTTTCCAACGTTAACCGCTAAGACAATTTCATTGATTTCCCTAAAATTCTCTTTTACAAAAGCAGGTAACTGCATTAAAGCCTGTTTCGCATATCCTTTGCCTTGGTGACGAAAATCCGTAGAAAAGGCTCTTAACAAAATGGCGTGGTCATTGTCCGAATAGGGTTTGACCCCCTTATTAATATGTAAAACGAAAAACGTGACGAGCTCATTTTTTTCCATGGCTAAGATGGAAGAACGCTCGGAATCTTCGTTTGATAGTTTGATACAATCCCTCGGATCACCCGTAAACCGAAGTTGTTCTTCGTTTAATTGATACTGGTCGATTGCCTCTTTGAATTTCTCATTGTAAAAATAAAATTGCAATGTAGACTCCCCCTTTTTAAAAGAACGACTTTTTTTGATAATATTACTATTTTACCTATAAATAACTATCCATTGTTTATTGAAAATTTTCATACCTTCCACGCTTGTCCAGTTCTCTTGTATTCAATTTGCATAACTTATTAGGGAGAGGCAGGAATCTCTCAACAGCCGCCAAGCTCAGACATTTATCACCTCTGGAAGGAGCGTATGTCATAGTACATACGCTTCTTCTTGTTTATCATCAGTTAAGAAAAATAGAGTACGATTGCGGAATTTTTCGAAGGAACGGAACTTGTCCAATCATCTTCTTTTATAAAAAATATACTAATCTTGGGGTTGGTTAGTAGCGCCCCAAATACTAATAGGAGGTGAAGAAGATATGAGTTGTGGATACGATGGCGGCTACGGAGGCGGCAGCACTTTCGTTTTAATCGTTGTACTTTTCATCTTGCTTATCATTGTAGGCGCTTCATTTATGAGCGGCTACTAAGTTAAAACCAGTGACATGTCACTTTTTAAAGGAACAAAGGACAGGTTGGGATAATCTGTCCTTTTTCCTAAGTACACCTGCTTGAGAAAGGAGGTGAAAAATTGAATTCACTTATGAGATTTAGGGGTCAACCTATTGAAATTAGAGATGGTTTTGGTAGAGTTCATCGTGGAATCATGGATGGGTTTGACCCTCCAGGAAGAGGCGTGTTTATTCGGGATGGCTTTTTCGGAAGAAGATTTATCCCCTTCTTTGTTATCATCGCTATCTCCTTCAGAGGACGCCGCATTTTCTAAAAAAACCACTGATCAATGAATATAAACATTATGAAAGGAAGAGTCTAGCTTTTTATAGGCTCTTTCTTTCATTATGCCTGGATTATTGCTTTTTGTTTTTTCCAACTTTATTAGGAATTTAATGCCGTGGTGCAAACAAGCTGACGGAAGCTCCGATTAAGCAGATTCCTGCACCAACCCAATCGTATAAATCTGGGGTTTTCCGATCAATGCCCCATCCCCATAAAATCGAGAGCACGATAAACACGCCCCCATAGGCTGCGTACACTCTGCCGAATGAGGGGAAGGTTTGAAAGGTAGCAATGATGCCGTATAAAGCTAATAAAAGCGCGCCAAAGATTCCCCACAGAACGGGCTTTCCTTCTCTTAACCATAACCAAATGAGATAACCGCCGCCGATTTCCGCCAATCCCGCTAGGATAAACAAAACAATTGCATAAAAAATAATGACCACACCCTTAAACTTATATTAGATAGGAAAATTATAGCCTAGTTTTACTGACAGATTGCTTTTGCAGGATGAATTGTAGTGTTTTGTGCATTTTTCAAGGTGGTTTGTGCAAATTCAACAGGGTTAAGTACAATTTCTAATGGGTTATGTACGAAAATCGAGGGGTTTTGTACAATTAGACAATATATGGAAAATTCCCACTCCAAAATGGTGCTCCATTTCAAATAAAATACAGTATAATTGCGGATTTTTCAAACAGGTTGGCACTTGTCCAATCATCTTTTCCAGTAAAAAATATACTAACGATGTGGATAGTTTTTTTACATCCAAATTGCTAGGAAAAGGTGGTGAGACATCTATGGGCTGCGGATATGGATACGGCGGTGGTTATGGCGGCGGTTACGGCGGCGGTTATGGCGGCGGCAGCACTTTCGTTTTAATCGTTGTACTTTTCATCTTGTTGATCATTGTAGGCGCTACTTTTATTGGCTAATCTAACATGCCAATTGATTGAAGGCAAGAAGGACAGATTCAAGTAATCTGTCCTTCTTTTCTTACTTTCTTCAGATGGTTGGGATTTAATCTCTATTTTTCCCCATAAGCATACCATTCCCACTGTCCAGCAGGCTTTTAGCTTTCTGATAATCATTGAAGTCCGCTTTTATATCCTCCTGTAATTTATCTTTAAAATGGCGGTATGATACCTCCCATTCCACTAAACTTTCAAAAAGTTTTGAAAAACTCGGCTTCATACTTTCCCAATTGGAATAAATGTTATTACACCTTTCCAATAAATCTTCACGGTAGTATAGTTGTTCCGCTAACTCGAGACCTTTAGCCGTCTCGACCTCAAGCACCTCTTGAATAGCATTGACTGCCATTACTTCATCATGGATTTGTGGTTGCACATCCAATTCCAAACGATGATTAGCATCAACTTCCAGTTCTTCTTGAATAGCATCCGTTCCCAAAAGTTGTGCATCCTCTTCCAATTCCAAACGATAATCAGAAACGACTTCGAGCTCTTCTTGAGTAGCATCCAAATCCCAAAATTCTTCGTGGACCTGTGGTTGCTCTTCTAATTCCAAACGATGGTCAGAATCCATCTCTTCTTGATGGAAATCATCCACTTTGAATAGCTGTTCCCACTGTTCATATAGGCCTTTAGCTGTCAGATAGTCCTCGAATTCCACGGTTTCATCTGCTTGTAATTTCTCTTGTAATTGATGGCAAGCCCCTTCCCACTCCTCTAAACTCTCCGTATCCAAGCGGCTTGAAACTTTTGGTTTCATACTATTACAATAAGAATTAAAGTTATTACACCATTCCAACAATTCATCACGGTATTGTTTTCTATCTTCCATTTCGGCACTTACCCCTCACATCGGTTATTCATTTATTTCTGATTTTTCATGACTACAAATTTATCCTATGTTACACGATTGTCCTAGGATTAGACATATACCCATATGTAAATAACAATATAATGTTAGTAAGTAAACGGAGATGGCTATTTGACTTTTACAAAAAGGAGATTTAATCTTTCTGAAATTTTTTTAATTTCAATACTAAGTCAAAATTATGGTATACAAAACAGGAAATACAAACACAATAATTTTGGAAATGAAAACATTTTATATCTGCAGAAATAGGAGTAAAAACATGATTCTTTTTTTAGGTGAATTAATATTGTTATTTATTATTTTTATCATTAGTGTAAGGTTCCTAGGGAAAGCAGCATTAGCGCAGTTAACTGCTTTTGATTTTGGGGCGATTATTTTTTTAGCATACTTGGCATTTGCCCCGATTGAAGTAAAAGGACCGATTCAAGGAATGGTCGGAATGCTTGTTATTACTCTTTTGCATTTTTTGATTTCAAAACTAAACCTCTATAAATGGTTTAACCATATTATTTCGGGAGAACCTACGATTTTAATCAAACATGGGAAATTAATCCCAAATAACCTGAAACGGACAAGATACTCACTTATGGAGTTATTATCAACTATTCGTGCAGCTGGAGTACCCGATATTGAAGACATCGAATATGCGATTCTTGAACCAAACGGAGAAATAACCATCCTTCCACAAGTCGATCTAATTCCTGTTACACCAAGGCTTTTAAAAATTGATATGGAGTATAAAGGATTACCCATTGCGGTCATCCTGGAAGGGAAAATTCAACATAAGAACTTAAAGTTAATTCATAAAGACGAAACATGGTTACTTAGTGAACTAGAGAAGAAGGAATATAAAGAGATAAAAAATATTGTCTATGCTTCCGTTAGAGATACGAATCATTCCTTAAATATTTATTTAGATAAATGATTGAGCTGCTTCTTCCATGAAATAGTAGTTTACTTTCCTCCAATCATCGAAGTGGTTAGACCAACAGTGGTAATAGCCACACATGAATAAAGAACGGAGTCTAATGGGAGTAAAGTCAGACTCGCCAAAACAATGAGGCCATCAATGGCTATAATGATAATGGCTATATCTACGGTAAAATTTTTAGAAATGATTTTAGCGAGTAAGTCAGTCCCTCCAGTGCTTGTCTGATATCGGAGCATTAAACCCACACCCGTTCCAATGAGTACTCCTCCTATTAGTGCACTTAAAAGGTGGGAAAGGTAAATTTGAGAACGAAGCGGAGTAAGCAAATCAATAAACAAAGAAGAAACCAACAATCCTTGTAAACTACTAAAAAAATACCCCCTCTTATTCATTGATGCGTATATACAGATTGGGAGGCTCAAAGCGACCATTGTAATCCCTGTCTGAAAATTAAAGAAGTAATGAAGGATCAATGCAATTCCAAGGATTCCACCGTCAATTAAATGATTAGGCACCAAAAACCCGTTTATCCCAATTCCTAAGAGCAAGCTGCCAATAATAGTAGCCATTAATCTTTGAAAAATAACCATCACCTTGTCCTGTCTTTTTTATCTATAAATATGTCGCCATCTAAAAATTAAGAATGTGAACAAATTTTTTAATTGGCATGGCGGAAATGTATTGGATCTTTAATCAAAAACTAACCCGTAAACGGATATTCCATTTACGGGTTTTGGATTTAATACTATTTCAATAAAAATGTATGACTTGAACAGTTCAAATACAACATCTGAACACTCGAAAACCTAGTATACCCTTATAAACCTTTATGAAGTGCAAGTGTTTTTCAAGAATTTCAAAGAATTTATCATCAATATTCTCCGAAAGTGAAAAATCAGTAACATTTTGCACATCATTTTCATCAAATTCAAGTTTACACCTCTCTACACTAACTTGTTTAAAACTGGCTCTTTTGAAAAAGTTAACCCATTCATTTTCAGTTAGTAATTGAGGAACTCCATAAAAACTAACGATAGGTTTCAGTTCATCTTCAGCAAGTGATTTTTCTAGTACCATTTCAATTACAAGTAAGACCCCATTTGGCTTTAATACTCTTTTAAATTCAGCAATTGTTAGGGAGACATCTGTAAAGGCTATGACTGATTCTGAGAGAATAATATCAAATAAACCCTCATCGAAGGGAAGATTTTCAGTGCTCCCTTGCTTAACATCAATAGGCAAATGTAAGGATGAAAATCTTTGTCTAGCCTTTTCCAACATGATTTTATTACAATCTATGGAAGTAACATTACATTGGTACTGTTCCGCAATATATGCAGAGGTTTGCCCTGTTCCACACCCAGCATCAAGAATCGACTTTGTTTCATCTATTTTTTCCCTTGATAGGAGCTCTTTTGTTAGTTGAAGACCTCCAGGATGGGCACCTCCAACTCCAAATATTGCTAAACAATCAAGATAAGTGTAATTCAAATTCCATCCCATCCTTGTTAGAAATTGTACATTATTTTGGACAAGTGTAATAGGGTACAAGCGGAAACTACTTTATCCTGTAATGAATGAAGTAGAATTTACCATCCCAAGCCTTAAATTTCATAAATTGGTTATAAGGGAACAAAACTGTAGTTTGTATACTTTTCCTCCCTCCCACGAAAACAACTAGGGAAAGACAATCCGAATATTCCTTGACAGGAATATTCCCGTTTAGGTATATTATATTCATGAAAGGGAAAATTATATTCATGAAAACAACTTTGAATGCTCTTGCTGAACCCAACCGTCTTCACATAGTCGAACTCTTGCGTGATGGTCCTCTCACTGTAGGGGAAATTGCCGATCGTCTTGGGCTCAACCAGCCACAGGCTTCTAAACATCTTCGTGTACTTAATAATGCCGGGCTCGTCGAGGTGCAAGCGATGGCCAATCGACGAATCTACACACTGAGGGCCGAGCCTTTCAAAGAGCTTGATGCCTGGTTGGAGTCCTACCGCCACATCTGGAATGAGAGACTCGATCGCTTAGATGATTACCTGCAGGTCTTGCAAAGTAAGGAAGTGAAGAAAGACGACAAGCAGTAGGCCTGCCGAACAGCATTAACAAAATGATAGAGCAGTACGGGGCCATTGAAAGAGCAAAATCCACACTTGATCGTCTTGAGGAACAATTGGCAAAGATTTAATAAACAAAACCATTCTGAAGGAGGAACTAAAATGCTAAATGAAAATCTAACTAACTCTGCTACCATGAATCCTGAAAAAAGTGAATTGGTGATCACACGAACCTTCAATGCACCACGAGAGCTAGTGTTCAAGGTTTGGACCGTGCCTGAGCATCTAAAGCACTGGTGGGGACCAAAAGGCTTCGCATTAGATATAAATAAGTTTGATCTCCGCCCAGATGGGATCTTCCACTACAAAATGCGATCCGAAGACGGCCACGAAATGTGGGGCAAGTTTATTTATCGCGAAATCATTTCTCCAGAGAAGCTCGTCTATATCAATTCGTTTTCTGATGAAGAGGGCAATACCGTTCGTGCACCTTTTAGCCCAATCTGGCCGCTGGAAATATTAAATACACTAACTCTTTCAGAAAATGAAGGCAAAACCACCATCACCCTTCGAGGTGGCCCTATAAATGCATCTGAGGAAGAACGTAAGAGATTTGTGGAAGAGTATGAATCAATGAAGCAAGGTTTTGGCGGTACCTTTGATCAGCTCGACGATTACTTGGCAAGAGCGTGAATTGGATATTAGCTGCCTAGTGTATGAAAGAATAAGCACCGATAATCGGTGTTTTTTCTTTTGGCTGAGAGTTGTCCTCACTTTTATAACGCTGAAGTCTTAGATGTTAAACATGTAGTTGAACAGCAATTTTCTTCTCTTGAAAATGAAATCTTAACACTTGAACGCCCGATAAAAAAATAAAGAGTGGAAAATTTACTTTCCACTCTTTATTTTTGGACTGTGAATTGAAAGAGACTTTTGGTTTTATCAAACGGAGGTTCGAAAAAATGGAGTATCTGGATTTACCTGGAGATACGGAAGAACATAAGCCAATGTGCCCTGTTCAATTTCTGTTGCTTAGGAATACTTAGAAAAATAATGTAGAAAAAAATAATCAATTTGATCGCCAATGGGAATTGGGTTCCAATCTATGGGCACGTTTTTTTTGCAAGCCATCAGGGTCGGAAAAAAGATGGCAGCATGGATTTGCCTCATCATCATGACAAGAACATCCTGATCTTTCTCTCCCGTAATTTCTTGTAACGTAGCAATAATTTTGGTGAATCCCATTGTTTGCATATATTCTTTGTATTCAAATTGCGACTCAAATGAAATATTGCCCTTCCCGAGAATTTCCCGGACGAGCTCAGGATACTTTATAATTGAATTTGCAAATTGAACCATGAAGGTTTTTAACCTTTCCTTTGGAAGAATAGAATGATCATCTAAAATGAGAAAAGCTTCTCGAAAGGAAGCCAGTAACACTTTCAAAGCTTCATTGATCAATTTATCCTTTGACCCAAAATAATAATTTATTAGCGCAAGATTAACTTCCGCTGCTGCTGCGATTTTGCGCAGGGTTACATATTCAAGACCTTCTGTCTTAATTAGTTCCAGTGTTGAATTCAGTATATTTTCCTTTGTAGTCCTATCTTTTTCGGAGCTTTTGGTCATCTTATAACTCCCCTAATACACTTGTTTTATTTATTTGTTAAAAACGTAAATTTAAACTTTGTTTAATTTTACACTAATACTCATGGTCTTTCTGTGTCAAGGTTCCATTTTATTATTTTACCATTTGGACCTCCCATGAATAAATTTTTACTTGACAGATCGGTGGAAAAGAGATAAATTTTTGTTTAAACATTGTTTAAAACACCGTTTAATTAATAGCTTAGATTGAAGATTAAGTTTTTAGAAAAGGAGATGATTTTCGTATGTCAACAAAAATAGAAAATAATAATGAGGCCTTTTCTATTAAAACCATCATAGGACCCATGCTTGCTGTCATTGTGGGGATGATAATGGTTATTCTTGATAGTACGGCAATGAATGTCGCGCTTCCTGGAATAGTAAAAGATTTTAAATCGGATGTTTCGACCATGCAATGGTCCATAACAGGTTATACCCTTGCATTATCAGCTGTCATTCCTTTAGCTGGCTGGATGACAGACCGATTTGGGGCAAAAAAGATATTTTTAATTACGATTGCCTTGTTTACGCTCGGTTCCGTACTATGTTCTATAGCCCAAACCCCTGAACAGCTAATCCTCTATCGGGTGATTCAAGGTCTGGGAGGAGGAATGGTTGCTCCAATAGGAATGGCCATGATTTTCCGACTTGCTCCTCCAGAAAAAATGGGGGCCGTCATGGGAACACTTGGGATTCCGATGCTATTAGCACCTGCACTAGGGCCTGTTTTAGCGGGATATCTTGTAGAATACGTTACTTGGCACTGGATTTTCCTTATAAATTTGCCAATCGGTATTATTGCCATTTTGGTTGGAATAAAATTTTTACCGAACGTTGAGCGTAAAACAGTTCCAACACTTGATTTTATAGGAATCCTTTTAGCACCTATTGCCTTCTCCATGCTTGCCTATGGAGTAAGTGAAGGGGGTAAGAGCTGGACTTCATCTGAAACTCTGACTGGATTAATTGTAGGTGGAGCGGCTCTCCTAATTTTCATTTTCGTCGAACTTCGTCAAAAACAGCCTTTATTAGAGCTGAGAGTTTTTGGATCATCTGACTTTAGAAAAGGTATTGTGATCACATGGATTTCCCAAATCGCATTATTTGGGGTTATGATTATTGTCCCGTTATTTTTGCAAACCGTTAGAGGTTACGGTGCTTTAGATACTGGATTAATTCTACTTCCACAAGCTCTAGCATCAGGTGTTATGATGCCAATCGGAGGGCGTTTATATGATAAAATCGGGGCTCGTCCTTTAGCCATAACAGGATTATCTATTATTACTGCAGCGCTATTTATGCTTTCACGAATTTCTATGGATACAACTACTGGATTTATCATTACATGTTTAGTGATGATGGGAGCAGGTATGGGTCTATCCATGATGGCGATTAATACCCATGTTCTTCAATCCGCTCCAAGACACCTTGTTAGTCGTGTCACACCATTAACGACAGCGGCTCAACAAGTCATGGTTTCATTTGCAGTAGCAGGTATGACTGGGTTCCTAACATCAAGAATCACTGATCATATGACAGGTACAACTAACCCCATTGAAGCAGCCGTTGCTGCCTATGGTGACACGTTCCTTCTAGCTGCAGGGATTGCGTTAGCTGGTGCACTTTTAGGAACCATCCTAAGCAGACCAAAACAACAGCCGGACCCTGCATCAGATGATGATTCAAATGATGCGAAAGTCGCCATGATGGCAGGGCATTAACAAGAAAAATGGATGACCTTTTCTCGATAACGGGAAAAAGTCATCCATTTTTTTGGTATCAATAGCATAACGCGGATTTAAAACGATTATTCTAGATTCGGAAAATCCCAATCTCTCTGTGATTTATATGAGAAGTATAACAATCTCTTTAAGGATTTTCTGTGGGTGCTTTGGCTAACGGACAGTAATTGAGCCTGTTGTCAAAGACCATATACAGCATCCGCACCTGCTGCCCCAACTCCAGACACAATTCCATTTATTCCCCAAATAAAGTATCTATTTCTACCATTTGCTTTTATGAAGTAGGGATTCCGCCAAACTGCGGAGGGATTCCGCCAATTAAGATGCGGATTCCGCCAATCTGGGATGTAATTCCGCCAACTTTAACTATTTTTCCGCCAAACCCCTTTTAAGTTACACCATTTCTTCTAAAGCCAGAACTATCCAATTGAGTAGAGGGAAAATAACTTAATTTATTTTCGCCCCTCTCACATTAGTCCGAATGTCTTTTAGGAATCCTTTGACATCTAATACATGCCGAACATCAAAATAATTGACGCCTTGATAATATTCGCGTTTTTCCATCCTAGACGTGAAATCTGGTAGGGCATTTTTGGAATGCTTAGCTTTTCCATGCGTTTCTTTCCTGATTCATGTTAATTCGCCATTTACAAATAATTCTTTCGACAATTTCCAACATTTTCTGCCGTGACTTTACTGTTTTTTCAGAAATAACTTATAGAAAATCCATTCGGCAATCTTTATTGTCGAGTAAATACAGGACGTAAGCCGTTACAAGGTGTCCAATTGCTGCATTTAATGTTTTATAACGACTAATTGGACAATGTGGGGTGGTAAATGAATGGCAAGAGCAAAAAAGAAAGACAAGTTCTTTAATTATTTACTTAGAATGTCTTTAAATTTAAAAGCAAGTACGAACTACTTTGCTGACTATAAATTAAACACTGTTAGTGACCTAAAAACTTTTACCGAAAAGATGAAAGAATTTGAGACTTACGGGGATAACATGGTACATGATCTTATTAGCGAACTAAATAATGCTTTCATCACTCCAATTGAGCGTGAAGATATTTTAGCTCTTTCCATAAGCATGGATGATATTTTGGACGGGTTATACCATACAGCTGCTATATTTGAAATGTACTCTATAATAGAAATAGACGATTATATGCTTACATTTGTGGATAGGATCAAAAATTGTGTAACCGAAATTGATGCAGCTATTAAACTGCTATCAACAAAGAATTGGCTTAATTTAAGGGAACACGCAATCAAAGTGAAAGAAATTGAGTCTGAATGCGACCACATTTTACGTGATGCCATTAAACATTTATTTACCACTCAGAAAGACCCTATCCGAATAATTAAATACAAACAAATCTATGAAGGTCTAGAAGAAATCGCTAACAGCTGTAAAGCGGTAGCCAATTCGTTTGAAACCATAATAATGAAGAATGCTTAATACAGGTATTGTTTCCAAAAAAAAGACCCCGTATTGGGGTTTATAGACCGAAGCTTTTCAACTTTGACTTGTCGATCGGTTTTACCTGCTGTTCTTTACGAATTACTCCACCTTGTTCCATATCCCGTTGAATCAGGCGTTTGATATATGTGGCAAACTGAATGTACTGGTTACAGTGCTCTAGAAGCTCTCTTTCATAGGGGTCATCAAGGTTGAAAGGGACAGACTTGACCTTACGATTCAGTTCATTCATCAGCAAAGACCGCTTTCCCCATAGAATAATACCCGAATGCGTTGGCATATTGCGGACTGTATACTTTGGGCCCGTTCGCCCGGTAGAGGACGGGTTTGATTAGCTGGATATTTTTAAAATGCCTTTTAACATATGGGTAAAGATATTCAGCAATTCCCCCGCAAAGATATGTCGGCTCGACCAAGTCCCATTTGCCCCGAATTTCCGCCAGGATGGCTTCAGCCATTTGTTTTTCTGTTATGTCCATGTGTGTTTCAGCCCCGAAAGCAAGGGTCCCGCTTTTCCTGTCAATAAAATAGCCATCTTCCACTCTTAAATAGTTGAAGGTACTACTTCCAGCGTCGATGATGTTTGCAATCTCCTCTGGCCTGTCTTCCATGCTGAAGTATGCCCCAGACCCTTCAGGTGCAACCCTAACATCATCGATGGAGAATGTTTTCCTTATATTGTTCACCGTGATCGTGTGTGACCCTTTCAGCATCTTCTCAATCATATCCCTGTCTTTATCCACCATGCCACGGATCGGCTGCCCAATTACTACACAATTCCCTCTTATTTTTCCATACTGATGAACGGCCACCAGTACTCTGATCTTTGTTTCTTCATGCGCTTTCGAAATATCTCTCGGCTCTCTGATCGCATGGCATTCCCGCCAGGCGATATTCCCCAAGAACAGCTTCTCATCTTCATACTCGACGATGTAGTCTCCAGCTTCCATTTGGTTTCCATCAGCATTCACCAAATGAAGATGGCGGTAAGGTCCAATGGTTGACCTAAACTTAAACACATGGTCCCTTGTTCTACCTTTCACCTCGTAGGCGCCTGCATCGATCGCTAAAATCCATTTGAGATCCATTTTTCCTACCCCTTTTATGCATATGTCATACATCTACCTAGTTTCAAACCCAGTATATGATTTAAGTACCACATGTGACACACACCGGTCATACAAAGTTTAGTGGTCAGGCCAATTCTACCGAATTTGATATATTCTCATAATCTGCGTCATAAAGTACTGTGATGACAACTATTCGATTGAAGGGAGTATTTCTTATGAAAAATCTCTCTAGATTTGTAGATGAACTCCCGATTCCCCCGATTTTAAACCCCCGATGGAAAGATTCATCTTATACTTATTATGAAGTGAAGATGACGGAATTTAAGCAATCACTCCACCGCGAGTTGAATGATACAACCGTTTGGGGCTACGAAGGCATCTATCCGGGTCCGACCATTGAGGTGGAAAGCAACGAAAATGTGTATATCAAATGGAGCAACGACCTTCCAGATAAACATCTCTTGCCGATCGACTATACGGTTCACGGCGCCCATAAGGATGTGCCAGACGTCCGGGCGGTGGTACATGTCCACGGTGCCTGCGTGGAATGGGAAAGCGATGGCTATCCCGAGGCTTGGTTTACTAAGGGTTTTGAAAAAGTGGGGCCTTACTTTAAAAAGCAAGTCTATCATTATACGAATTGCGATCATGCGTGTACGCTTTGGTATCATGACCATGCCCTGGGGATTACAAGGCTCAATGTCTATGCCGGATTGGCGGGATTCTACCTCGTCAGGAACCAGCGGGAGCGTTCTTTGAATTTACCAAGTGGAAAATATGATATTCCCCTGCTAATTCAAGACAAAGCTTTCCATCAAGATGGTTCGCTTTATTACCCGAAGCAGCCAGAAAAACCTGTCCCAGGATTAGAAACTTCGATCGTTCCTGAATTTTTTGGAGATACCCTTTTGGTGAATGGTAAAGTATATCCTTTTTTAAAAGTGGAGCCTCGTAAATATCGCTTTCGGCTTCTTAATGCCTCTAATAGCCGCTTCTTTCGGATAAAGCTGGATTCAGGCCAACGGATGTATCTGATTGCAACGGAACGGGGATTGATGCAGCAGCCAATAGGTGTCAAGGAGATTCTGTTATCACCGGCAGAACGGGCTGAGGTGATCATTGATTTCACCAATCTGGAGGGCAGGAAAATTATCATGACTAATGATGCGCCTGCCCCCTTTCCAAGTGGAAAGCCAGTGGATGAGCAAACGAGGAGCGTGATGCAGTTTCGAGTGACCCTCCCTTTGTCTAGTGTTGATACGAGTGTGATTCCGGCTTCTATGATGCCTATTCCGGTCATGCATGAACAGTCAGCCTCTAAAGAGCGATACTTAACTTTAAATGACAGTATGGATCAAATGGGGCGTCCATTAATGTTATTGGATAATAAACAGTGGGATGACCCGATTTCTGAAAATCCAAAGCTGGGCTCCACTGAAATCTGGTACCTGATCAATCTATCCCAGGATTCCCATCCGATTCATCTACACTTAGTGGAGTTTCAAATCTTAGACCGGCGGGGGTTCGATGTTGACAGGTATAACCAGGAGAAAATAATCCATTACACCGGTCCGGCGATTCCGCCTGAACCCTATGAACGCGGCTGGAAGGATACTGTTCGCGCAGACCCGAATCAGGTCACACGGATAATCATGAAGTTTGGTCCCTTTACAGGGCTGTATGTCTGGCATTGTCATATGCTAGAGCATGAAGATTATGAAATGATGCGGCCGTTTATTGTGATACGATGAGCTGAGGCAGTGTGAGTTTTCCACACTGCTTTTTTTGCATGCTTTCAAGCAAAAATGATGAATTTTTTAAGGGCATTCCCCCAATTATTTGCATAAGGATATAGTGAATGGAGTGAAATACAGTGAATGCTCAAACAGAAAAGGCAAAGCCAGCCAAGGAGAATAGTACTTCTGATAATGAAGAATTGCTTGAACAGCTTGAGAAACAAGTCTCTGTTGCCGTCTGGATTCAATTTATTGGTCAACTCATGGAGGCATTTTATTTATCTAAGATTATGTTGGTTAGTGAGGAAATCAAAGAGGATGCCAATGAAAGACAGATTTTACTGGGAGCATGGATTCAAACCGCAGGACAATTTCTAGAAGGTGTTGGTACGACTAAACAGCTGTATACGGATGAGGAAACGCTCACGCTGGAAGCGCAACGAATCACCAATCTCGGGGATTGGCTGCAATCCTTAGGGGTTACTTTGGAAGCAAACGCAGGTACGCAAATTATTATTGAGGAAAAAAAGAAAGAGGTACCAGAGGAATTTATTCCATAAAAGGTATTTGAGCTTTAAACTACATTAAAAAAGGGAAATGGTTATAAATGGATCAATCATTATTTAAAGAAAATGAAGTTAGACGGATATTTTTACGGCCACACGTTTTTCATTATCATCCTTTTCATTTTGGAAGTCCATTTTTCGGGGGATGGTATGGCAGCCCCTTCTTACATTCATATGGTTATGGTTATGGATACCCTAATTATGGGTATGGGTATGGATATCCTTACTATTAGCAAGTGCCTCTTAAAAATCCAGGTACTGGTGCTCCAGCCTGGATTTCTAGAGGACCCTGCTTCGAAACTTGTTTTTGAAACTGAATTTCTCTCTGATGATACCCTTTTTTATAAAAATCTGGCCTTCAATTTTTAGTGGGTGGGATTTTATCGGTCGCTTTTAGGATTTATCCGCCACTTGGTGCCTTTTATCTGCCGCTTTTTTATTTTATCGGCCACTTACTGATTTTATCTGCCACTTTCAGCCCGTTATCGGCCACTTGCCTTTTTCCATCACCAAACCTTTCCAGCTCCCCCACTACATAAAAAAATCCAGGCACTCAAGCCTGGATTGATCATTTTTTTAGAAGTTTACCTAAAAATCTCTTCACGATTAGGAATACCCAAGCTATGGCTGCGAAGGCGATGAAAAATGCAATGTATCCCCATAATCCGACGATGGCATCCTCAAACTCCATGTTCCCTCTATTCGTGATCGCTTGTTGTATTTCGATGGCAAAAACCAAAACTACCATAAACGTGAAAGTATAGAGGAATGATAGGATAGTGATCCCATAGGGCATTTTAGAGATAATTTTAGAAAAAATAAGGACAACCACAAAGACAAAGATCCCTATTATACCCATGATCCAAAAGTGTAAATCTTTATCATTTAAACCAAGATTCAAATAATCATTCACATATAGTTGAATAAAATCATGGATATTATTTAAAAGTTCAGTAAGCATGAGAATTATTTCTTTCAATTAAACCACTCCTTCCCTACATTGTAGAATAGTCATGTCATAAACGCTAACCCAAAATTCCCCACTTTTTTGTATTTTTACAGGTATAAGAGAATGATAGTTTGGCAATAATGAGGATAGATTCAAAATCGAGGGGGTAACGAGGTTGAAGGAGAATAAACTGCTATTATCGGAGTTTGCTAATGAGGATGGTTTCGAGCTTAACAGCTATTTAACGCACTTATTTGAATATTTTTCTAGTCTATCAAAAACTGAAGTTACAAAGATTGAGCCAACCCCTTGATTGTTTTAAGGGGCTGGCTCTTTTTTTTTGCAAGTGAATCCTATTAAAAGTAGGTCAATTTAATGACTACTTTTCCTTTTTTATCAACAAAGCCTGCTTTTCCGTTTTTCTTCACGTAAACAAGCCCCTCTTTGAAAGATCGCACTTCGTCATACTGAGGGATGATGGCGATTTTACCTTTAGCATTCATAAAACCATATTTACCTTTATATTCAACAAGAGCTAAATTATAGTCGCTCTTGTAAAAAGGCTGAATGTCGCTATATTTCGGTTTGACCAGTACTTTCCCTGTTGACGCCAGGAGTCCATATTTCGAGCCTTGCTTCACTCGAATCAAGCCTTTATACTGGAATGGATCGAGTCGGTCATATTTAGGTTGAATGAAAACTTTACCTTTGCCATTCAGCGCGCCTTCTTTGTTATCCTTTTTAAAAATAACAAAATCATCCGTAAACTGACCATCGCCATAGGTTGCTAGTCTTAAATAGTCATAGGTTGGCTGGACGATGACTTTTCCCGTAACATTTACAACTCCATATTTATTATTTTGCCTAATGATCGCTAAGCCACTTTTATTAAACAAACTAATCGAGTCATAGTTGAAATCGAGGATCACTTGACCCTGTTTATTAATCAAACCATATTTCCCGTTTTTAGCGACAACGGCTGCATTTTGCCAAAATTCATAAAGCGCACTTCCATCACCATCGTAGGCTTCCTCATATTGTGGTTGAATGATTATTTTTCCAGTTGTATCAAGATAGCCCAGTTTACTATCCGTGATAACTGGTGCTAAGCCCCTTCTAAACACACTAACCGAATCAAAAACCGGTTCAGCAATCATTTTCCCCTTACTGCTGATGAAACCCCATTTTCCATTTAATCTCGTTTGGGCAAAACCATTAAAAACCTCAGATATCCCATCATATTTGGGGATGACAATTGTTTGACCGCTTGCGTTAATGATTCCATATTTCCCATCACTTTTTACTTTAAATAACCCTTTTGCAAAAGGGTTTATGGATGTATAAGCTGGGGTTACGATGACTTTCCCTTGCTTATTGATTAATCCGAACTTATTTTCTTGGGAGACTGTGAACACGCCATTCATGTTATCGGTGATTTTTTCATAGGTTGGCGGTAGAACGATCTTGCCTTTTGTATCGATAATTCCATACTTACCGTTGCTTTTGTAATAGGCAACACCATTCTGGAAATCTCCAATCGTTTCATATTTTGGTTTCACAATCGTTTTACCAGATGTGCTGATCAATCCATACTTACTGTTCTTTATAACGATGATTGGATTATTCAAGCCAACCTCTGCAAAATCATACTGCGGTTTGACAATGACTTTTCCCTTTTGATTAATAAACCCGTACTTATTATTCTTTTTCACCCGTAATAAATTGGTTCGCTTCGATTGATCGATCGCTTGGTATAGTGGTTTAATGGCGACCTTCCCTTTTTTATCGAGCATTCCATACTTGCCATACTGCTTAAATAAAACGAGACCATTGGTAAATTCAGTTCCAAGAATCTTCTTACTGCTAGCGGCATATGTGGTCGATTGTGCTGTACCCATAAGCAAGCTAAATAGAATCATAGCAACGAGCCAAACCTTCAAATGATTTTTCATATGTACCCCCCTTTTTCATCCAAATTATAGCATTTATTTTCTAAAATTATCCATTATATTTTATTGCCTTTTTGGTGTCATTTACATTTTTGGTGTCAGGCACATGTGAAATTTTCACATGGTGCCTGACACCGATTTTTTGGGTATAATAGTGGAATATGGATTTTTATTTAAAAATGACTGGTTTTGGTAAAGGGGGTTGTGGCTTTGGAGTCGACGCCTGCAAGTGAGAGGATTGAGCTTTTTGGGGATCAGGTGCGGGAATTGCTGCACCCAACAGTGACGGAGGACGCGCGGCTGGTTCAGAAGGGTTTGATGTTGTACCGGCAAGGGCTGGTGAAGCAGTTACAGATATGGAATGAGCAGATAACGGCGACGGTTCAGGATGTGACGCCTTGTTATGTGAAGTTGAATTTTGAGTTTTTGTCGCATAGTGAGTGTTCATGTCCAGCGGAGGGCTTTTGCCGGCATCAGATGGCGGTGTTTTTTGCTGCGTATGCCAGGGTCGGTAGTGTGACTGATTGGGTGGCCGATTGGCGCGAGCCGATGCAGGAATCGAAGTCAATTTCGAGCTGGGGTTTGCAGACGGCGAAGGATTTGATTAAGGCGAATGGGTCGTCAAAGCCAGATTATGGGCGCTGGGTTCATTCGTTTGAGGTCAGTTTTGATACGTTGCTGGCGACGAAGAAGTACACGAGTCCGTATGTGATTCCGGAGTTGTTTGGAATTTATGAGCGCCGGATTCATGCGAGTGCGCCAGTGGAGCAGGAATGGCGCCTGCTGTATGAGTTGGTCGGGATTGTCGTGTCGTTTCGAAAGTTGGCTCGATTGAGTGATCAGTTGGGTCATGATGACGATACAGTGAGGCGGGCTTATTTGCATTTGTTCCATAATTTGATGGATGATGCCGAGGATCTATCGATTAAGATTGGCACGCAGTCGCTGCCGTTTGATTTTGATGAGTTTGTTGATAATTTGCGGGCGGACACGTTTGAGCTCCTGACCTGTACACAGGGGTTGGAGTATGAGCGGATTTTCTTGTACCGGCTGTTGTGGATTCATTTTTTCAAAAAGAAGGCCTGGCGTGAAGAAGAACTGGTGAAGATTCAGGCACGGCTGAAGGAGCTCCAAGATTGGGAGAGTCCGGCGCCATTAATGCTGGCTGGAATTCATTTGAATTTCTTGCTTGGAGATGATGAGGCGGCCCTGAAGTTGGTCCGGCCATTTAGTGATGCCGAGATTACGCCATATCTAGTGTTTTGGATTGAGTATTTATCTGGGCTAAAGGCGTGGAAGCGTGTCGGCGCGGTGGTTGAGTTATTTTTGCAAAAAGTGAAGGGTTATTTGGAGCAGCTTGGCGGTTATCATAGTTGCGCGACGTTTGTGCGGAATGCACTGCGGGCAGTGGCACCTTATTGTGCAGAGAGTGACCGGGTGGATTTGTATGAGCGGGCGCTGCTGGCAATGCTTCCCTATAGTTTTGGCGATTATGAGATGGTATTGTTTGAGCGGAAGCAGTATGACCGCTGGGGCGAACTGCAGGCGTTTATTGGTTTGGATTATTATGAGTTGCCGAAGGACCGGTTGAAACTGATTGAAAAGGAGCAGCCTGAGGTGCTGCTCGGGATGCTGCATCAGACCGCGCAGAAGGAGATTGATCAGAAGAACCGGGCCAGTTATCGTTTGGCTGTGCGGCATTTAAAGAAACTGCGGACACTTTATAAAAAGTTGAAACGGGTCGATGATTGGGAGTATTTCTTGGATACATTGCTGGAACGGACGAAGCGGCTGCGGGCTTTCCATGAGGAGTGTAAGCGGAGTAAGTTGATTGAGGGTTAGCGGAAAGAAGGTGCCGATTTTGCTGGCACCTTTTGTTTTTAGCCTTTGGCTCGCATTTATTTGAATAATCAACAATATTTTATAAAAAAGGAGACGGTTTCAAATGACTACTTCTGAAAAAAATTTAAAGACTTGCGATCAAGGACACCAATTTTATAAAAGCAGCGACTGTCCGACCTGCCCAACGTGTGAGAACGAACGCAAACCTGCTGATGGATTCCTTTCAGTACTCTCGGCACCAGCAAGACGGGCATTAGAAAACAACGGGATAACTACTTTGCAGCAACTATCAACGTTTACTGAAAAAGAGGTTTTGCAATTTCACGGCATGGGACCAGCTTCATTACCTAAACTTAGGTCCGCTTTGAAGGAAAATGGGTTATCATTCAGGGGGTAAAATCACAACCAGTGCTGGATTTGTGAAGAATTTGGGTGCATTCATGAAGCTCGCCAATGTGCTGCGGGCTTTTTTGTGCTTTTATTTGCTGTCATTTTTTTTAAAATAATAATAGGCGCTGGTATCACTTTAAAGTGAGCTATTTTAATCCCGAACATCCCGCTATCAAGATAATTCAGGCATCGCCCTCCTCTAACCACACATTTTTGGTTATAATAAAGGAATATGGATTTTTCTTTGAACTTATTGGTGAACTTTTGTGTCATTGTTGGTGTCAGGCACCGCCCGTGAACACTTTTGAAATTCTGTCCATTTATCACGGACATTTTCTTGTTTTGTATAGACTTTATTTAGGTATATGGATATTGATTTATTTATTATTTTTGTTTTGTACATTTCCCATTGGGTTTAGTGCAATTTTATTATGGTTTTGTACGAATTTAGGAGCTTTTGTGCAATTTTTTATATGTTTTGTACGATTTTTAAGGGGTTTTGTACAATTAGACATTATTTGGAAACCTTCAGCTAGTAAAATAGCCTATGATGTTCTTTTCCCCCACTAAAAGGAGTTTTGTATCGATGCTTAAAACAAGGTTTATGAAATTGCTGACAACTAAAATTGGGGAAGGCCGTTTTCTTCTTACTGCTGAGGATGAGCAAGGTCGTGTGATGAGTCCATTTAGGTGGAAGAATCTCGTTTTCAGCAGTCATGAGGAAAGCTTCTTTGGAACGCTCCTTGAAACCGAGATAGTGAACAGTGTCGAAGGTGTGGTTGTGAGCAGTTGGCATTTGGTCTCGCTTTTTGCCAAGGAGTCGTTTAATCGCTATATCGAATGGGACTGGAATGAACAATCTGAGATTTGTCTTGCGGCCGGCGCTGCGCTTTATGAAGGAATCCTCGAAAAAGATTGGCTGCCTGACTTTTCGGTCTGGGAGCATGGCGATTTCCGCTGGAAACTTCCTGAGCGCGTTAAGGATGAGTTCGACCCATCGTTTTGGGAGCAAATGATCGAAGAACCCAGTATCGATGATGATAATTCGATAGACCACAACCTCGGGACAACGAAAAACTACATTTCCGACTTGTACAATGATGCCCTGGATGGCTACTTGACGCGGAATGCCGCGATGAAGGAGCTATTTGGACCGAAGCTAGATTTACTGCGGAAGCAAAATATTTCCGGCAGCGAACTTGCTCGCTATTTTGATGAAGAAAGCTGGCTGGAATGGGTCGGAATTAAGGAAAGCGACACGCCGTTTACGATTGGGCTCCGCCTAGATGAGCCGCTGGATGGTGAAGGTGCGTGGAGCCTGGATTTATTTATACGAGGAAAGAAAAATGTCGATGATGTTTATGATGTTGAGGGCTCCGCGAAGATCCCCGCGAAGTGGAAGCCGTTTTTGGAAAAAGTCGACCGTGAGCGGGAACGCTGGGCCCGTTTGATTCCGTGGTTAGGCGAAGACGGCTTTTTCAAAACGCATCTAAGTGAGGAAGAAGCGTGGATGTTCTTGACGGAGGCGAGTGAGACGTTGGTAGCCTTGGATGTTGAAATTCTCCTCCCTTCTTGGTGGCAGGCGATGAAAAATGCTAACTTGAAGGTGAAAGCATCGCTGAAAGGTACTTCTAGTCATCGGCCGTCTTTTGTCGGGCTCCAGGCTATGCTTGATTTTAACTGGCGCTTTTCAATGAATGGTGTCGACCTGTCCGAAGATGAGTTTGGGAAACTTGTCGAGGAAAAAAGACGGCTTGTTTTTATTCGCGGTCGCTGGGTGAAGCTGGACCCGCAGTTTATTCGACATATTCAGGATATGATGAAACGTGCCGAAAAAGAAGGCTTGCATGTCCGTGATTTGCTTGAGCAGGAATTGATGGAGTCGGAAGCAACTGAAGATGAGCTGGAGAATCCAAAGGCATTTGCCAAAATTCAAATTGAGTTGAATCGCCAGTGGAAGCAGATGATCAAGCAGCTGTCGGAGGTACACGAAATACCACTCGAGGATGTGCCGTCTGGTTTACAGGGAGAGCTCCGACCGTACCAGCAGCTCGGCATGAGTTGGCTCTGGTTCCTGCGCCAGTATGGATTTGGCGCCACCCTTGCGGATGACATGGGACTTGGGAAAACCGTCCAGTTACTTTCCTATTTATTGAAGGTGAAAGAAGTGGTTGGGGATGAGCTGGCGTTGGTGCCTGACACCCAAAATGAGGTGAAAAAGCGCCGCAAAAAAGATGAGGATGCCACTGCTGCGCCTGCTGTTAAGGTTCCGACAAAGGCTGCACTGATTATATGCCCGACTTCTGTGCTTGGGAACTGGCAGAAGGAGATTGAGCGGTTTGCTCCGGAGATGAATGTGTATCTGCATTACGGGTCGAATCGTCTGAAGGAGGAAGCTTTTGTCAAGAAGGCAAAAGATGCCGATATTGTTTTAACTTCATATGGGCTTAGTCATATCGATTTGGTGGAGTTTGAATCGCTGATATGGAGTTCGATTGCCATCGATGAGGCACAGAATATTAAGAATGCCCAGACCAAGCAGTCGAAGGCTGTACGCAGGCTGCGCGGCCGCCACCACATTGCCCTTACAGGGACGCCGATGGAAAACCGCTTATCTGAGCTGTGGTCGATCTTTGATTTTACCAATCATGGCTATCTTGGCAGCTTGGGGCAATTCCAGAAAAAGTTTGTGATTCCAATTGAAAAAGATGAGAAGAAGGAAAAAGTGCAGCAGCTGCAATCGTTGATTCGGCCGTTCTTGCTGCGCCGCACGAAAAAGGATGAAGAAGTTGCGTTGAATCTTCCTGACAAGCTGGAGCAAAAGGAATATTGTCCGCTTACGGCTGAACAGGCTTCGTTATACGAGCAGCTGATTCATGATACGTTCGCAGAAATTGAGAAACTATCTGGCTTTGAGCGCAAAGGGTTAATTTTACAAATGCTAAGCCGGTTGAAGCAGTTGTGTAACCACCCTGCTCTCTATCTGAAGGAAAAGTCGGCTGGGCGCGAACTGCTTGAGCGTTCGAATAAGTTGGAGAAACTTGTTGAATTAATTGATGCGGTTTTGGAACAGGGCGAAAGTTGTCTGATCTTCACCCAATATATCGAAATGGGTGAAATGATTCGAAGCACGTTGAAGAAGAAATTCGGCATCGAGGTGCCATTCTTAAACGGAAGTGTGCCGAAAGTGAAGCGCGACGAGATGATTGAGCAGTTCCAGAACAATGAGTTCCCGGTGTTCTTGCTGTCACTGAAGGCCGGCGGAACCGGGCTGAATTTGACAGCAGCCAATCACGTCATCCACTATGATCGCTGGTGGAATCCGGCAGTTGAAAATCAAGCTACTGACCGCGCCTATCGTATCGGGCAATCTCGTTTTGTCCACGTGCATAAGATGATTTGCACCGGAACACTTGAGGAAAAAATCGACGCAATGCTCGAGAAAAAGCAATTCCTAAATGACCAAATCATCCAAAGTGAGAACTGGATCACCGAATTATCGACCGATGAACTTAAGGACTTGGTGTATCTGGGGTGATGTTAGTGATGATGATGGTGGTAGTGTCAGGCACCGCCCGTGGACAGTCCCCCCTATTTTCCATTTGAGAAGGACACTTTGGTGGTGTCAGGCACCATTTGTTAGTTGAGGATAGTGACAATAATGTTTTGGGTGTCAGGCACCACTATGTTATAAAGAGGATAAAGCCGCAATGGTTTTATCCTTTTTTTGTTGGTATTTATGCTTGAAACGATGGGAAGATATTTGCCTTAACTCTCTCATTTTTCTGTATAATTTTGCTATTCCGCGTATTTTGTAACCGCTTTTATGTGAATGGATTCACAAGTATAATAGAGACATAAGAATCCATTAACCTACTATAGGGAGGAAATTATCATGCTTACGAACTTTTTATTTGAACTCAAAAACTGGTGGTTTGGCGAGTCATTTGATGAAGTTGAGGAATTTGAACGACTTGAGTCGAAGCATACCAGGGTTCACTATGATGAAAATATTTACGAAATCATCCGTGTTCATTAATACACTTTAAATGTTATGGAAGCCTCCTAGAAATGAGAGCTTCTTTTTTTGTTGAGATATTTAGTATAACAACCACACATGCAGATAGTTGATCCAGACCGATGAAAATTCATAAATGAACATATACTACTAGTAAATAAGGAGCTGAAAAAATGGACGAAGACTTTTATTTTTCAAATAAGCAATTTATTAAAGGTTTGAAACTGCCGAAAAGTATTGATGGGTTGCTGATGAAAAGAGGCGACTTATCGGTCGCTAAGATCGATGGTGTTTGGAAAAAGTACACAGAGTCTGTACCCAGAGGAAGAAAACCTTTATCGAATCATGATGATCTAGTGTTGATCGGTAGTGGAAAAGATGTAGAGATTGCACGTGAGCAACTGTCACAAGCACAAATTGAAAACCTGATTAACGGAGCAATGTAATAAGTAAGATAACGCCTTATAAAAAAACCATCCTTTTTTCAAAGAGGATGGTTTTTTAAACGGGGATACTTACATTTCTTTGGCGATTTCATTTCGATTCGGAGCAAGTGGTGGTTGTTCTAACCATTTATTTTTCACCATAATATCAAACCACTTCTTTGTTACCATTAGGTTTTTTAAAATTGTCCCTTCGTACGCTGCCACAAGATCGGTTCTCATCGCTGTTGCAAGCCCGGCACCATGATAGTTTTGTGCTGCTTGAAACAAGAAGCCAATATGATACAGCATTAATTTATCGGAAAAAGGCGAGTTCGTCGACGTTGTTACTTCTGTTTCCCAAGATTTCGGAACTGGCAGATTATCAGTTTGCATAATTTTTGAAAAGGACTTGATTTGTTGATCCGCAGTTTTTTCTGAATCCGTTAGAAATTTTCTTACTTCTTTGGTTTGAGCAACTTGACTGAATGCGATTGATAGCGTTTTGGCCATTATACTTTTTTTTAGATTTAAAGAAATACTGATGATTTCAGTCGCAGCTAATTTCCTCCCTTTTCCAAAGAAACCATCGGTGAAATCTTGGCTGGAAACGTATTCTGGATTTTCAGCTGGATAGAATTGAGGGTCTCTTTGAAAACTTCCTTTCTCTAGCAGTAAATCAATGGTTTGATTATACATCCTTTTCGCATCGTTATCGCATGAACCGTAAAAATCCCTTAAGTCTTTTCTAACCGCGACAGCTAGTGCAGTGCTGTGCCCTAGCAAACCATGTAATGCCATGATATGTAGATAATTTAGGCAAAATATATCCGTGAACAATCTCGGTTTATCTTTAAATAGATCGGATTCATTAAATCCAATTGGAACAGGAAATCCCTCGTCCTCGATAAAAGTGACGATTTGTCTCTTTTGTCGTTCGAATATATCAATAGCTTCCTCAAAAATAGCTTTTATTTGCTCATCATCAATGATAGAGACCATATATCTATTTACTACATCAGTCATTGTTCCATTCACATACTCTCCCCATAGTGTCCCTATTTCGGAGGATGTGAGTGCTAAATTATTTTTATCCAATAATCACCTCGTGGATATTATTTACCAAATCAGGAAGTGCATGTATTAATCTGAGAAAGATTCGCCTATTTTTGCCGAGAGTGTTTTGTAAAATTTTTGCGGGTCATCGAGACGGAGGTGCGCTTTAGTCACTTTTCTCTTGAATCCATACATGAGCTTCGCTTCCAACAGGTGATAAAACTCCACTTCAAACTGGGGTTTTTCTTTGAAAAAATCAGCAGGGATCGCGTCGAAAACTTTTGTTGCTTCCTCTTTTGCTAATGTTTCTGGGCCATCGTAGGGATGAATACTTTTAATCTCCTTTAGTGGTACAATTAACTGTTTTATGATGCCGACCTGCAGATAGATATATTGGTCCGTGATGATAATCGGGCAATGCCGAATCGCCTGAATTTCTGCGAGAAAAAATAATAAGGTATACACATTTAATACGAGAGCGATGATGGCAACGAGCGGACTCCACGAATGAAGGAGAAAATGAAACCCTACTGATTCCAAAACTAGTGCGTGAATGAGCATGACGTATAGCGTGATTGTGCCGGTTTTTTTATGGTAGGTGTACTGGCTTTCAACAGGTAGGGGTGTTTTTTTCCGCCAAGAGAATAAGCTGTAATAATACATGGTCACGTCAGAGAAAAAGATTTCTTGGACCCTAGATGGTTTGAGGTGCTGATCCCATGCTTGTTTCATTCGATAAGTGAAAGTGGGAAATTCGCTTTCAGACTTGCGGTAACTTTTGACGATCGCAGGTATTTTTGCCAGCAACTGAATGACAACGTAAAGTTCAATCAGGAAAAAAGCAGCCTCGCCGGCTAATAGGATATATTTTACAAAGGAGTAGGCCGACAGGAGGTGATGCGGAATCACTAGGACCGCAACGCCGTATCCCAACAGCATCACTGGGAGTAGATATTTTAGGGAATAGCGTTTTCTGAGGATGAAGAAGTACACGAGTAACGGTATGGTGATGATGAAATCAAATAAGGAACCTAAGGCCATTCCTGTTGGGAGTGGTCCTATACTTTCAAGGCGGTAAATCAGGAAGTTCGAACTTACCACTAAGGCGAGTATGAAGCTGAACGAGAACCATTTTTTTGTTGGTAGAGTCATATTTTTAACCCCCTTTGCTAATTTTATTTTAACATAAATATCCATTTTTAGAGGTTGTTTTGCACTATAAATATCATGAATCTATTGAGCACACAGCAAAAAGGGCCTTAAGCAGCCCCTTTATGATCACTCTTTCACTCCTAACACACGAATCCGCTTATAATCCGCGACCCATGTACCATTCTGATATAAAACTTCTCTTAAATTTTGGGTGGCTTCTGTTATGATGCGCTCTTTGGTCTCGGGTGCGAGGCCTTCCAGCATACTTGTGGCGAACATCTTAATCCAGTTACGCAATCCATTTTCTCCGTTTAATGGTGTAGGCCGGTCGAAGTGTTGGGCGTGGGTGACTCGAAATCCTACTTGTTCCATTAAGGAGGTATATTCACCGATGCTAGGGTAATACCATGGAAATTGCTCCGTTTGATAGCTGGCTCCTAATTGATGAATAAGTTCGTCGGTGATTTTTTGGACGTTGCCTTTCCCGCCGAATTCTGCAATAAATCGACCCCCAGGTTTTAAGGCCTGGTAAATGGATTGCAGGGTCTGTTTCGGAGTTTTCACCCAATGCAGTGTGGCATTAGAAAAAACGGCATCGAATTCGTCCCTATAATACATGGTAGCAGCGTCCTGCACCCGAAAGGTAAGTCCAGGATACTTTTGTTGTGCCTGCTGGACCATGTTTTCGGATTTATCTATCCCAATTATGGTTGCACCCAGTTGATTCATTTGGTTGACCAGATCCCCTGTTCCACAGCCAAGATCGAGAATTTTTTCACCTCGCTTTGGTTCAAGCCATTGGAGCAATGCCCCGCCAAAATGAGAAACAAATGCATGCTCTTGATCATATAAACTAGCATTCCAACTATCTTTTGTCATTCTATTGGACATCCTTCCCACCCCTTAATTTCAATTTTTTAATAATTATAACAAAATTTTGGGAAAAATAACCACAAATGTGTCCATGTACGGTGCCTGACACCAGGTTTCGCTGTGCTCGATTTACCGGTGGAGACGAATTTCCCCTTTAACGGTAAATGCAACAGGGCTCCTTTACCGCAATAGACGATTTTTTCCTTGAACGGTAAATCGAGGAATAAAAAAGACCAATCTTCGGATGAAGATTGGTCTTATGCTAAAATAGCATCCCTATCTAAATATATTAAAAATCAAAATTGTCAGGGTCTGGGCCGACGCGGTGGTTTTTATTGAGCTCGTTGATTTGGTACATATCTTCTTGTGTTAGTTCAAAGTCGAATACTTGTGAGTTTTCGATAATTCGGTGTTCTTTTGTTGATTTTGGGATGGTGACGACTCCGTTTTGCAGATCCCAGCGCAAGATGATTTGGGCGACAGATTTATTGTATTTTGCGGCAATTCCCGCTAATACTTCATTGTCTAATAATTGACCTTGCATTAATGGTGACCAGGCTTCCATCTGTATGCCATTTTCACGGCAGAATGTTTGAACTTCATTTTGGGTTAAGCGTGGATGATATTCAACTTGATTCACCATAGGCTTGACCTCTGCATCCTTCAATAGGTCTTCCAAATGGTGTACTTGGAAATTGCTGACCCCAATCGCTCGCACGCGTCCTTCTTTGTAAAGGGTCTCTAATGCTCTCCATGCCTCCTTGTATTTGCCAGCTACTGGCCAGTGGATGAGGTAGAGATCTAAGTACTCTAAACCTAGCTTATCTAGACTTGTTTGATACGCTGCTAAGGTGGATTCGTAGCCAAGGTCGGCATTCCAAACCTTTGATGTGACGAATAAGTCTTCTCTAGCGATGCCTGATTCCTTTATCCCTTGTCCTACTCCCTCTTCATTTCCATAGATGGCAGCCGTGTCAATGCTCCGGTAACCATGTTTAATTGCCGCTTTCACCGCGTTCACTAACTCCGGTCCTTCCTCAACCTTAAAGACACCAAGGCCAAACCATGGCATTTTTACCCCGTTATTTAATGTTGTTGTACTTTGTAAATTGTTTATCATTTTTAAAAACCTCCAATTTTATTAAGTTCATTCACTTGAATGTTCTCCTCAAGAGGACAAGTGTACTTTTGTGGTGCCTGACACCGTTGACTCTATCGATTCCAAGTCTTTCTTTTCCAACGCACGGCTTACCCCTGTCAGAATAGCTGCTGCGAGGACCATTAATGCTCCAATCCAGGTGGTGTGGATAAGGCCTAGCGTATCAGTGATAGTGCCGCCTAGGTAGGAGCCGATGGCGATTCCCGCGTTGAAGGCGGCGATGTTTATGGCTGATGCCACATCGACGGCGCTTGGGACGTAGCGTTCTGCAAGGATGACCACGTAAACTTGCAGTCCTGGTACGTTCATAAAGGCGAGCAATCCCATAAAAATAATCGTAATTAAGCCCGCGATTTTGAAGGGCGCGGTGAACATTAGGACAAACAGAACAACGGCTTGAACGATAAACATATAAAATAGCGATCCAATTGGATTGCGGTTCGAGAGCTTGCCGCCCATCATGTTGCCAATGGCGATCGCCAATCCGTACGCCAGTAAAATTATCGCAATCGAACTCTCGTTAAATCCGGTTATTTCCTGTAGTAATGGTGACAAATAAGTAAAGACAACAAATGTCCCGCCATACCCCAGGGCCGTGATGACGAATAAAAGTACGAGCCGGCCATTGGTCAGGAGTCTGAACTGATCTCGCACGCTAGTCTGGGTTCCTTTTTTCAAAAAAGAAGGTATGAGAATCCAGTTGGCAATGAAGCCGATGATTCCAACGATGACGATAAGGATGAAGGCAAGCCTCCAGCCGTATTGTTGGCCGATAAATGTTCCGAATGGCACGCCGGTGACGGTGGCAACGGTGAGGCCAGAGAACATAATTGAAATAGCGCTCGCGCGGCGGTTGGCCGGGACGAGATCTGCAGCGATGGTCGAACCGATCGACATAAAGACGCCATGTGCTAAAGCTGAAATCACGCGCGCTGCGAGCAGGACGCTGATGGTTGTTGCGCTCGCGGCGATTCCATTACCAATGATGAAGACAATCATGATCCCTAGTAATAGGGTTTTCCGTGACATGCGTGATGTTATTGATGTTAGCACTGGCGCTCCGAACATTACCCCGAGGGCGTATAGGGAAACGGTCAGCCCAGCAGTGGTGACGGGAATGTGCAAATCTTGTGCAATGAGCGGCAGCAGGCCGACGCTGATAAATTCGGTGGTTCCGATCGCGAAGGCGCTGATAGCTAAGGCCAGTAGTGCGAATGTGCTTTGCTGTTTATTTAAAGGCATAAATGTTCCTCCTCATTTGTGTAGGTTTATTTAAAAAGGTATGATTGTTTTCACCCGGCAAATGTTATTATGGAGGATATGTGGGATTATCGGAAGTACGCACTTTAAAGTGATATAGATACCTCGCGGTGCCATAGGTACTTTTTAGTGCCTGTCTGCCTGAAAGTCCGCGAATTGAGGAGGAAGATGAAGATGGAGAAGAAAAAATATAATATATCGGTTGAGGCGACGCTTGAGGTGATTGGTGGGAAGTGGAAGTGTGTGATTCTCTGCCATTTGACGCATGGGAAAAAGCGGACGAGTGAATTAAAGCGGCTGATGCCGAATATTACGCAGAAAATGTTGACCCAGCAGCTACGGGAGCTGGAGGATGATGGCGTAATTAACCGGATTATTTATAACCAGATTCCCCCCAAGGTTGAGTATGAGTTGAGTGAATACGGCCGGAGCCTAGAGGGGATCTTGAATTCGCTTTGTACATGGGGCGAGAATCATATTGAGAGGGTTTATGGGGATAAGTTTTCTGTATTAGAGGAAAGTGTTTTGAATGATCATTTGAAATAATGTCTTTGTGTTTTTAAAAACTTTACCCCTTTAGATCCGATGTCTAAAGGGGTATTTTTATAAGTCATTGTTTGGACGAACCCGGAATGACTTTCGAATACTTTGTATTAATTATTGAATGAACCATTTTTTTCGTGGTACCGCGTAATATTCTCCGGCAACAAGTTCTCGAGGTACGGCTTTTTCTATTCGTGAGAGGTCATTTGCGGTTAATTTCAGCTTAACTGCACCTAATGATTCGTGAAGTTGCGACCGCCTTCTTGCACCAATTAGTGGGATAACATCATCACCCTGGGATAAAACCCAACCAATGGCCATCTGTGCAACCGTTACTTGCTTTTCTTCAGCAATTTTACGCAATTCCTCTACAAGGGCTAAGTTCTTTTCCAGATTTCCGTCGACAAAACGAGGTGCTTTACCACGCATATCATCCGATCCTATAACTCTATCTTTTGACCAATTACCGCTCAATAAGCCCCTGGAAAGAACGCCGTAAGCCGAAAGCGAAATTCCTAATTCCCTTAAGGTTGGTAAAATATTCAATTCAACGCCTCTATTAAATAGTGAATATTCCATTTGCAACCAACTAATCGGATGTACTGAATGAGCACGGCGAATGGTCTCAACGCCTACTTCAGAAAGTCCAATGTTACGCACATACCCGGCCTTTACCATATCTGCCATTGCACCAATGGTTTCCTCGATAGGTACATTGGGATTTATGCGAGATGGCTGATAGAGATCGATATACTCAACACCTAGGCGCTTTAATGTATCCGTAAGGAAATTCTTAACTGTATTAGGACGGTTATCAACCTCCTCATTCTTTTTGTCAGGGTAGTGAAACTTTCCATCGAATTTTACTGCAATGAAAGCATTGTCTCGACGTCTCCCATGTAAAGCCTCACGTAAAAGTAATTCATTGTGACCGCTGCCATAAAGGTCTCCGGTATCAAAGAGTGTAATGCCTTCCTCGAGTGCTGCGTGGATTGTTGCAATGCTTTCACTTCGCTCCGCCTCACCATATAACCATGACATCCCCATACAACCTAAACCAATCTCAGATACCAAAGAACCATTTTGACCCAGTGCTCGCTTTTTCATTAATCATTTCCCCTTTTTTTCGTAATTCCAATAAATTTGTGGTTTTCCCAGTTCACAACTTTTATGACTCAAGCTGTAACAATTTCATTCTGAATCTGAATTTTTACTTTCTTTACTACTATTAAAATTCCTTTTTATTATGCTATTTACAAAGGCACTTCTTGCTGTATGAGACCAGTGGCAATGGTGTTTTTGGTGTCAGGCACCAATTATTGTATCAGCCAATTGTTAATGGGGTTAACGGTGTCAGGCACCGTGCTTTTTGCGACTGATAAAAAAAAACGGTACACCATCGTGTTGTTGATTGGCGTACCATTCTGTGTTGGGTGCTATGTGGCCCTATTTTTATGCTTGTATATATGGCCGGTCTTTTAGATGGTCGGTGTGCTCAAGCATGTGCATGTGAAAGAGTTCGTAGCGGACCCAGCGGAGTGGGAATGAAAACGCGACTTCATTTTTCTTGTTATAGATGAGAACGTGTTTTTTGCTATACTCTACTTTTTTGATTTCATGCAAGCCGATGGTGTGCTGCTTCGCTCCGTTTACCATCACTAGCTGCTGGCCAATGACCTGGATTTTTCTTTTCTTATTTTTGGTAAGTTCATAAAGACACATCGCACCACCGATAACGGTTAGTGCCACTAAGATAGGAATCCCGTCTTTCGGAAACCCTGTTACCGCCTCTTTAATCCAGTGAACCACCGCGAGGCTGAGGAAGAACCAGGCACCTCGACTTAGCCGCGGCGAGCTTTCAAAGTAAATACTGGACTCATGTTCTTCCTTTTCCTCTGCTCTCTTTTTGAAAAAAGCAGCTTTATGTTCTTCGATGCTGGCTGAATCCCATTCGACAAAATCAGTATAGCTGCCGTCCCATAATTCGGCCGTATCGTCTCCATCCTCAAGCGCATAGCCGCCTGCCCAGCCCGCGTATCGGGTCCCGATATGCATGAAACTCAGCAAATAATAGCGTATCGGCTGGCGATATGTGTTTTCCGTTTCGATTGTATCGATGACCTGAATGTCTTCCGGAAAGCGGATGACTCCCTCCTCTTCCTCAGGCATGTTGATAATCGTCGAAAAGAGTCTCGTCTTCGCCAAATGCGGCTGCTTTCCTTCCCTGATAGGATACAGATGCTCTAGATTCCTTTCCTTTAACTCCCAATAAACCATTTCTGCACTCTCAATATGCTCAGCTGCTTCTACGAGCCTGTTCTGTTGATACGGAAGGTTTTTGGCCACACATACCAACAGCGCCTGCGTTTTTATCAACGGATCCCGGAAGGTCATTGCCTGCTCCAACTCGGCACCGATGTCGGCTGAAAAATAATATTCCATTAAGCTAATAAATAATTTCATTTTTGTTCGAACGGCAAAATAGCTATCCTTCCAAGCCGTATAAACGTATTTGCTGGAAAAATCGGCGTCAAATTTCAGATACTCTTGTTTCTCCACGTGATAATCTCTGAGCAATGACGGAAGGATGACCTCCTTCTTATAGCCTTTTTCTAGACGTGAGTCGTTCAGCGATAATACTAAACTATAAAGCAACAATTTATAATGCTCTGAATTGAGCTTGTCGAGGGTTTTATCAAGGATTCCCTTAATCAGCATCGGATAAGGGTCCAATTCATTGATTGGAATATGGAATTCCTCGGTCTGGATTAACTCGACGATTTTTTCCTCAAGCACATAAAAAATATCCTCGTCTTCTGTTATGAGCAGCAGTTCAATTGCCCGCTCTTTTGCCTGCAAGTCAAGGCCGTCAAAATGCTTGAGGAGCCCTTCCACCACTTCCGGCATCGGAAAATCACAGACAAAGTCAATAAGATAAAAGGAGGGGTTGTCCCAGCGGTCAACAGGATCTGGGAATCCGGACGCCGCTGTTTTGATCATATCCTTTAGAACATCGATTTGAATCTCGAGCCCTTCTTCCTTTTTATATTGAAAAAGCTGGTCAAGTGCTTCAAATCTCTTTTGAGGATCCTCACTTTTTACCTTCTTTAAAATCGTACGCAATTTTAACTCAATCACTAAACTGATCCCTCTCTCATACTACCAATTTGTAACAATATGAATTTATTTTATTTCATAAAAACAAATTCAGCAACGCTTGGGTGTCAGGCACCGCACCAATATAAAAAGACCTAACAGTTTCCTGTTAGGTCTTGATTTTAATCTAATACGATGATTTTTACGGTTTTTCTGCCCCATTGTATGCATTGGGATGTGGTTGGCAGTAATACGTCGATTTTATGGCCTTTGATTGCGCCGCCTGTGTCGCCAGCAACAGCAATGCCATAGCCTTCAACCCAGACTTTTTTTCCAAGTGGAATGACTCTTGGGTCGACAGCAATTAATTTCATATTGGGATGTTTCCTAATATTGTATCCAGCTGCTGTAATGTGGAAGGATTCTTCCGGGCTGTATGCTGTCGCAGTTACATACATTTCCTTCCCTTTGATGGCTGCAGTTGTTTCTTTATTTGAAGTTGGCGCCGGTTTTGCTTTTGAAGTGGTACGGGTCTTCGCCTCTTCTTGTTCATTTTTAATTTTGGCTTGAATATCACTCAGTTGTGATTCAATGCCTGCCTTTTCCTGCTCGGCAAGCGCCATTTGTTTAAGGATTTGACTATATTTTTGTTGCATTACGGTTAAGGTTTGTTGACTTTTCTGGCTGTTTTGATCAAGTATTTGCTGCTGTTTCGCAAGATCCTCTTGATCTTCTAATAAAATTTGTTCTTGTCTATCAATCTCTTTTTTGTCTTCCTCAATCTGCAGCAGGTCTGCCTTTTGGGATGTCAAAATATCTTTATCTGCATCCATAAGGGTAGAAACGGCGCTCGCGCGTTGGATAAAATCTGAGATACTATCAGATTCGAAGAATAAATTGATGATGACATTAATATTATCCGTTTGTTGAAGTGAGACCGCTCTCTGCTTCATAATTCCTTTACGGGCAAGGATCTTGTCTTCGAGGACAACAATTTCTTGTTTCTTTTTTTCAATGAGTTCATTCGTAGCGTCTATTTTTTGTTGCGTTTTGGCCATTTCTTCTTTGTTTTTTGTAATATCACTGTTCAGGGCATTCAATTCTTGTTGAATTTTTACAATCTCTTGATTAACATTCTGCTTTTCTTGCGCTTTTTGCTCTACTAATCTTTGTTTTTCCGCTAGTTCTTCTTTAGCATTATGTAGGGCTTCCGTGCTTGTTTGTGCATATGTAACCATAGACCCCGATACTGATAACATGATTGTAAGTAACACGAGAATGATACGCTTTCTTGTCGTTTGCATACACTTTCTCCTTTCCTTAGTACTCTATTTATACCAGAAGAATGTGCCAGTAATGTTACAAAAAGATTAAAAGTACATCACTTTTTGTCATATTACACATATTAGTGTCAATTCTGTGTCATAACAGTGTTAAATTTTAGGGCATCGAATTGCTTTAAATTTCTTACTTTCCGTGAGTGCACTGTTTGGTTTGTCCTTCGCCAGTCTCTTTTTATCATTCGGGAATTCCGTTAAAAAAGATACCGTTTTCCCTTCTTTAATGGCAAAATGGGTTAGGCATTCAAAAACTTCTTTTTCAGTTAAATCATTATTTTCTTTATAGATCTGTAAGGAATGCTGCTCGTACGTAATATGAATTTCGGAATTAAAGCTATGGATGGGAATAATTGCTTTCTTATGAAATGGAATAGATTGATAAGGAGTAACCTCATATGTTTGGGGCGACCGAGTTGAGAGTTGGACTGCATCAAAAAAGCTTGGTTTACTGTCGATTTCTATTTTTTTCTTTCTGTTTGGTTTGCCAATAAATATTATTGAGTTTTTCTCCACAAAGATACCTACCTCCATAAAATACAATAATTTACATCACCTAACATTATTCGACGATAACTTACAAATTCCTTTAAGGTGATTTTATCCCAACTCATATTTTTCTGGAACGTTCACTATTTTTACATAAATGAATAGGAGTATTCGGCAGATAGGCTCATTAAGAGGAGTCATGCACCATCACGAAGGATTTCTTTTGGCTTAAATCAAAGAAGCCGCTGATGAGTTCAGCGGCTTCTTTTAAAAAAACAGGGGGGTTTTTCTATTAGTTTATCCCGTTGGAATATTTTTATACGTGTAATCATAAAAAAATTCCGGCAAGTAACTGCCGGATAAGTGGAGATCATCTCGGAGATGGCATTGATTTTTTATCAAAAAGTCAATTGCGGGGATAATTTTTGAAAATCCTAAAAACGAAATGGAATAGTTGGTGAAGGTTCGTGTGGACGAGAGGAGTAAATTCTAATGAGGTTGTCTCTTTCCTTGATTTCATGCTGTTGTTCCTTAATAATCCATTCCAGCTGGCTAACGCGTTTTTGGAGGCTGTCGAAATTCTTATTTGAATTTCCGACCATTTTGATTAAACTTTCCAATAATTGCTCAAGGTTTCTGGTCATTTCATCGTTAGACACCAATCGTCACTTCCTCCTTTTTTGGAGGGGCTTCCACTTCATGCGGCTGCGGCTTGGAGCTTAGGAACTGGACCGTTTCCGCGACCACCTCTGTGACATACACCCTTTTTCCCTCTTTGTTATCATAGTTCCGCGTCTGCAATCGCCCCGTGATTCCGAGTACTGAACCTTTCCGGCAATATTGACACGTATTCTCGGCTGTTTTCCGCCAAAGTGTGCATTGAACAAAATCAGCTTCGATTTCGCCGTTTTGGTTGCGAAAGTGACGCGACACCGCCAGGGTAACTTGGGCCACGGCCGTCCCTTCTGTCGTCTGTTTCAATTCGGGGTCCCGTGTCAACCTGCCAACAAGTGTGACTTGATTGATCATACCTTCATCTCCTTCTTCGTTTGACGGTACTAGCATAGCCTGTTGGTGTCCTTATTGTAAAACAGGGAAAAGACCATTATTAGGCCGGTTTTTAGGAGATAAACGGTTTTTCAAAAGGGTTTTTGTAAAAAAACGGCTTGTGGATTTTCTGAAAAACTTATCTTCTAAATTTCGACAAAAACTTTTCGACATTTGCTTTAGGTGAACATATGTTATAATTTAGGAAAATGCAATCAGGAGGTTATGATGAAATCTTTTAAATTGTACTCATTAGATGTAGTGGAAGATGATACTTCGATTGAAGTTCCGTTAGTAGATGGCTTAATTCTCAATAAGGAAGACGAGCGCTCCACATGGCTGCTTGAGGCGTATACAGATTTATCCCTCTATGATTATTTCCAAAAAATTTCCGAGCAAAATCGCGACATTATTGTTGAGGCTGTAATTACCAAGAAGGAGAACGCTCCTGCTTATTTTCAAACAAAAATTGTCTCGTTAACTAAATTTGAAAAGCATATTAGCGTTTTGTTCGAGGGAAAAATCCGCCGGAATAAAAGCGACTATTCTGAGCTCTTGCTCGAAAGCCTTCTTCAAAAAGGGTTGGAAGGACCCGCGTTGCTCACCGAATTTAGAGAAAAGATCCAAAGTAAGCCGAAGTTAAAAGTGAAGTCGAACAAATAAATCATAAGTGAAGGGACAGGCTAACGCCCGTCCCTTTTTTATTGCTGTGAATTACTCGTCTTTATTGTCCGCGTCTCTTCTGTCAATATCATCTTCAATTATTTCTTCTTTTTTGGTGTTGCTATCCTTAATTGGGTCTTTGTCGGTATTAGTATTTTTGTCCTCTGACATTGGATAATGGTTGTTTCTGTTGTCTAAATCCATGTTATCATCATCGTAATTGTTCCTATTATTTAAATTGTTACGGTCTAAATTGTTACGGTTTAAATTGTTGTCATTTAAATCATTATCATTTAGATTGTTATCGACGGCTGGTGGCGGCGGATTTTGGTCATCGTTATCATTATTACAGGCTGTTAACATTCCTGCAGATAAAATTGAACCTGCTAGCAAAAGAAATAACTTTTTCTTCAAAATCAAGAACCCCTTCCAAAATAAGTTTTGACCTACCCATGGGTCTAATTTTAGGTTGTCCAGTATCTTTCAAATGATTGCTAGCATTTTTTTACAAAAGGCTGTGTTAAACTAGTCTGTTGATTTCCGCTTCAGGCACTTCGCTTTCCGCGGGCGGTCCGGGAGCCTCCTCGTCGCTGCGCTTCTGCGGGGTCTCCCCTGCCCCGTACTCCCGCAGGAGTCTACGTGCCTTCCACTCCAATCAACAGTGTGCCAAAATCAACATTAACCTCTAACACAGCCTACATAAAAAAACGACCAGAAATTCCTTCCCGGTCGTTCGTCTTGTTTATTCTTTTTTCTCCCCTAAGGCAAATGTGATTTCAGCTTCACATGCCACTTCACCGTCAACGGTTGCAACGGCTTTTCCTTTGCCGACTGGTCCGCGCAGACGGATGATTTCTACTTCTAGACGAAGCTGATCGCCTGGTTTGACTTGCTTTTTAAAACGGCAGCCATCAATTCCTGCAAAAAAGGCTAAGCGGCCGCGATTTTCTTCTTTTTTCAACATCGCGACAGCCCCAACCTGTGCAAGGGCTTCTACGATTAGTACACCAGGCATGACAGGATAATCCGGAAAATGGCCATTAAAGAACTCTTCATTGGCGCTAACGTTTTTAATCCCGACTGCGCTCTTTCCTTCTTCTACTTCTAAAATTCGATCCACCAAAAGGAATGGGTAGCGATGTGGGATAATTTCTTTGATTTGTTCGATATCTAACATATTTTAGTACCTCCTACTAGTAACAAGTATTTATTTTCTATTCTACTACTTAACGTATACAAAAAGGAAGGGAATTACATCCCTTCCTCCACTTTTCTTTTTCCTTTTTCAACTAAATCAACAATATGCGTCCATGTGGATTCCTTGAATACATCTTTAACGTTTCCGCCGCCAAGGATCCCATATCCAACCATAGCGCCCAACGATATGCTTATGAAAGCAAAGACCACTAAAAGAATCAGGCGCAGCCAAATTGGAATCAGGCGGATTCTGACACGTTGATGTTTATTAGAGACATTCTTTTCTTTGTCTTTCGTGGTGGCATCCTTGGACTTTTTTGCCTCACGGCTTTTGTTCCTCGCATTTGACGTCTCTTGTTTTTTTACCTGTTTTTCACGTTTCTCAGCTTTCGACTGTTTCGCAGCATCCCTCGTGCCTTTTACCGCTGCTTTTGCCGGTTTCGCTGCGGTCTTAGTGACTGCTGACACTGCTTTTACCGCACCTTTTGCGATTGATACCGCAGGTTTTGCCGCGTTTTTTGTTACTTGAACAACTTCCTTGGCTTGTATCGCAGGAGTATCCTTTGTTTGTCGTCCCTCTTCTTTGGCATCTTTCACTGCGTCCTGTGTTCTGTGCGCCTCGTCCTTAGAATGTTTCGCTGCGTCCTTATTCCGCTGCTGCGCTTCGGCTTTGGCCCGCTTATATTCTTCTCTCGTCCTATATTCTTGATTTGGATTATTTATTGACATTTGTTAATTCCCCTTTTACTGAAGTCCGCCCATTTATTTTTATCTGCATGGGAGACCCCGGACCCAGTGAGTTATACATATTATAACCAATTTTTCTTTTCAACTCTTATAGCTGGTTTATTTGGATTTATTTTTACAATTAGTCATTCATTATTCTATTATAAAAAATAATTTCAGAATACTCATCAATTTTTTACAGGAAATTGTCTATAAAAGGTAGAAATTACTCAAATTCTGTCGTTTATTAAAGAAATTTCTATCGAACGCCAAAGAAAAAAGCCCAATGACTGAGGCTTGTCCTGCCTGCTTCATTAGACTTTTTGTATCCTGCTCTTTTGAGGTATGATGTCTTACAACACCAGACCTAAAAGGGCCGCTAAGATTCATTGTCAACTTAATTCCACTTGCAGGGACAATTTTTCAGAAAGGATCATCCAAACTTCCGACTTGGAATCTTGTCGATATTGTCAAGCATAATTCCTGTTCCAATCGCGACACAATCCATCGGATTTTCGGCCACTAGGACGGGAACTTTTAATTCGTCTGCTAACAACATGTCGATGCCATGCAGCAATGCGCCGCCACCTGTTAAAATAACGCCGCGGTCAATGATGTCAGCTGATAGTTCTGGCGGAGTGCGTTCTAGCACGCTTTTTGCAGCCTGAACGATCACAGTAACTGATTCACGTAATGAACCTTCGATTTCTTCAGAACGAACTGTGATGGTGCGCGGCAGACCGCTTACCATGTCACGTCCGCGGATTTCCATTTCTTCCGAGCGTGAACCTGGGAATACAGTTCCGATGTTGATTTTAATATTTTCAGCTGTGCGCTCACCAATCAAGAGCTTGTATTCGCGCTTAATGTAGTTGAGGATTTCCATGTCGAACTTGTCACCGGCCATTTTGATGGAGGAAGAAGTAACGATATCGCCCATTGAAAGAACTGCTACATCCGTCGTTCCTCCTCCGATGTCCACTACCATGTTTCCGCTCGGTTGGAAAATGTCCATTCCTGCACCAATCGCTGCAACCTTTGGTTCTTCTTCTAAGTAAATCTTTTTCCCGCCGCTCTTTTCAGCAGCTTCTTTGATTGCTTTCTGCTCCACACTTGTAATATTCGTTGGGCAGCAAATCAGAATGCGCGGCTTTGATAAAAAGCCTTTAACGTTTAACTTATTAATAAAATGCTTTAACATTGCTTCGGTTACATCAAAGTCAGCGATCACACCATCTTTAAGCGGGCGGATCGCGACGATGTTACCAGGTGTCCGACCAACCATGCGGCGAGCTTCTTCACCAACAGCAAGTACGCGATTTGTATTTTTGTCAATTGCCACTACGGACGGCTCATTTAATACGATTCCACGGCCTTTTACGTGAATTAGCACGTTAGCCGTTCCTAAGTCTATCCCAATATCTCTTGCAAACATTCTCTTTTCTTTCCTCCTTAAAACGGAATCCACATACTTTTCCTAATTGTATATTGTACCACACTCATTAAGATTTCCATACTTTTAGCATAGAAAAGTTGTAAAATCTTGCAGAAGGATGTCGTATTGGAGGATTCCTAGAGAATGCCTTGAAGCCTATTCTTTTTTCAGCCGAGTCATGACGGTTTATTTTACAGCTTCACCTTCCTTTTCTTCTTTCTGATATTTCATTTTTGTTGCCTCTCCCCCTCGGAGATGACGGATTGATTTATGATAGTCTAAAATACCTTTAACCTCGTTTGCCAGCTCTGGATTAATCTCAGGAAGTCTCTCTGTAAGATCCTTATGGACTGTACTTTTGGATACGCCAAACTCCTTCGCAATCACGCGAACCGTTTTCCTCGTCTCCACGATATACTTTCCAATCTTGATAGTTCTCTCTTTGATGTAATCGTGCACACTCTCGCCCTCCCTAAATTGGATGTGAGAAGTGTGAAATGAGACCCGCTTATCACTTCGACGAATTCTGCTTCCGTTTTGATGTCTGCATTGGTCATCAACTTTGGTGTCAGGCACCATTAAAATACATTTGTCCACTCGCGGAGGACACTTTAAGTTGATGGTGTCAAGCACCAAACGGCAGAAAGTAAGTTACCTTCTGTCTATACGATGAATAATCATGTCCCCGACTGAATGTCCGCTAACTTCAAACGACTCTTCACCTCAAACACTCTCTTTGTAAAGGTTTGTAACCATTTTATTAGCTTGGATACGGGAATATGCTATAAATACTCAATCGGGACAAGGTGATATTCAAAGTTTTTTGATAATTGGACTTCTTACTTTTTTTCGACAGTCATTCAAAGTGCCCCAGAATCGCTTTGTTGCGCGGTTTTGGACTGGAAATATCCGTAGCTTAATTTTATTTCCCAAGAAATTTGTCGATAAAAAAATTATTCAAAAATGGCAATTATGATTGGAATGGAGGTTCAAAAGTTGTTTGAAAGCCAGTACTTTGAATAAATTGGGGCAGTTTTTTCTAAAAGGATTGTTAAAATTATTATATCTTTGATACTTTTTTGGTATGTGTTTTTTGAAAGGAAGGGAACTATGACACCTTTTACTGAAAATGTAGTGGAAATTATTCGAAGCATCCCCGAAGGTAAGGTGGCGACTTACGGCCAAATCGCTCGGCTCGCTGGAAGCCCGCGTGCTGCCCGCCAAGTCGTCCGTGCCCTCCACTCTATGAGCAAGAAGTACCGCCTTCCCTGGCACCGCGTCATCAATGCCAAGGGGCAAATCGCTCTCCAGGATGATGAGTCCTATAATGAGCAACGGTTGTCGTTGGAGGCGGAAGGCGTGGAGATCGGCCTGAGTGGAGTTATTGATTTGGAGAAGTATCAGTGGCAGCCGGAATAGCAGGGGGTCAGGGAGAGAAGTCTCTCTGACTTATTTATTGGTTTGCAGGGATTTCTCTGTAAGTGGTTTCAGTGTGGTTGGGGCCTGTTGGACAGTAAACATTAGCTTGTGGGAAGTTAATGTTTGAAAGTCGACAGTAACTGCTTGGAACTGGGCAGTAAATACTTGGAACCGGACAGTAAGTTGCCCAAACTGGACCATAAAGAAAATCCTTTACATTCCCCCCCTAAAAAGTACTTAACAATTCCTTCAAAACAAAGAAAAAACACCTAGTTTCACTAGGTGTTATCTCTTATACCGAATGCCCTTAGCGCACCAATTCAAAAACTTTCTTCACTTTTTTAACCGGTATCTGCGAGCCGCCCCGCTTCTGGACATTCTCGACCATCATTGCGATCATCAAATTTGGTGAATTCGTGTTGTATCCAATGAACCAGCCATTTTCCGTACCCGTTTCACCTTGCTTCTGTTTAATCTCCGCTGTCCCCGTCTTGCCCGCCAGCGGATAATCCTTCATATCTGCTACATGCGCCGTTCCGGCGGCATCACTAACTACCTTCCGCAAATCCGCCGCAATCACCCCGGCATGCTCTGCTGAGACTACTGCTTCCTTCCAGACCTGACTCTTCTGCTCATCCATCAAAAGAATCGGCTTAATCATCTTTCCACTATTGATAAATGGTGTATACGCCGACAGCAAATGAACAATACTCATTTGGATCTGCCCTTGCCCATAGCCGGAATCCGCAAGTGCAATCTCCCGGTCTAGTGTGCCAATCGTTGATTTTTCGAGGGGGAATGGATACGCCAGCTCTTCCTCAAAGCCAAATTTCTTCAGCCCATCCGCGAACGCAGCTTTTCCCGTTTTTAACGCCGCTTGGGCAAAATAAATATTATCACTAAACACAAATGCCTTTTCCAAATTAACAGGAGCTGATCCCGCATGGACTCGCGTCACAAAATAACCGCCCCATGACTTATCCTTTTGCCACTTCTTCCCTAAAATCGGGACCGCCTGCTCCGGTGTAATCGCTCCGTTTTCCAATGCCACCGCAGCCGTGATTGCCTTCATGACAGATCCCGGTGCAAAGGTTTGTTTAAACCTTGTAGAGAGCGGCTGTTGCTTGTTTTCCTGTAGTGACTTCCATTCAGCCGCCGAGAAGCCGAGCATCGCTTGATTCGGGTCAAATGAAGGCGTACTGACAAGCGCCAGCGCTTCCCCCGTCACAGGGTTTATAGCCGCTCCCGTGCCCGCTTCCTTGCCAAGTTGGTCATAGATTGCTGTCTGAACATCCACATCTATTGTCAGCTTCACCGTTTTTCCATCCTCGACTGGCTTTTCAGCAAGCACCTCCTTGCTGCCATTTTTCTTGTTAATGGTAATCTTCACGCCAGGCTTACCCTTTAACTGCTCGTCGTACACTTGCTCGAGTCCTCTTTTTCCAATCACATCATTGCTTGTGTAACCCTTATCCTTTAGTTTTTCCAACTCGTCCGCTGTGATCGCCCCCACATATCCAATAAGTTGTGCAGCAGCCTTATCATAAGGATAAATCCGTGCATCCACCTTTCGCGTTTGTACCGGCTCGAGGGCAATCAGCTGGGCAACCCGTTCCTCATCCTCCATTGACACCCGCTTCAACGGCACAAACAGTTCCGGCTTCACCCAACTTGCATTAATCGCTTTCTTAATTTGCTCAGGGCTCATTTTTAAAAGCGAGGATAACGGCTCTAGCACCTGATCCGTCACCTTCCCTGCCACCACACCGACCTCGTACACTTGGCCATTCACAGCCAGCCCGATCTCATTGCGGTCGAGAATCTCTCCTCTTTTTGGCGCAGTCGTATCAATGCCAATTTTATCTCCCTCTTGCAATTTTGGGAAAATGAACCCTGTATTCCAGTCTACATACCAATTCTTCTTGTCGGCTCGATCTTCTTTCTTTAAGTTAGCTTTATGAGTGAATTGAATCGGTCCCGCCACGCTATTCATACTTGCCGTAAACGAATATTGGGCTTGTTCTTTTTCCGTCTGTTTATCTTCTTTTGGTTTTTTAAAGTTAATCTTGAGGTCTGTTATCTGAAGATCTTTGTAGATTTTTTGATAGCGGTTGGTAAATTCCTCTTTGGTGATTTTCTTCTTCGCATTATTAGAAAGATAATCATACATTTGATCAAACTTCTGCCCATTCCATAACGCTATGTACTTCGCAAAACGATCCTGCGGCGTCGGCTCCTTACTGCAGCCCGCCAGAACCGCCATCATCAGCAGCACCACCAACATGGCCCCTACTAACTTCCTCAACAAAATCCCTCCTTTAAAAAGTAACAATTGGTGTTTGGTGTCAGGCACCACAAAAAGACACTTTCTCCATTTGGTCCACCATCAGCGGACATTGTTAATTACTCCCGGTGTCAGGCACCAATATTTATCATTATACCGCGAATATACAAAAAATGGTGTTTTGTCCATTTATTATGAGTAAAATATAGTGCGAATAAGTGTGAAATGAGTACAAAAAAAAGAGGAAAGAATTCCCCTTCCCCTTTGTTACGTTATAATTATGAGTTTGTTTTTTCTGTTGAGTTAGTAGAATTGTCGTCCACATTTTTATCTTGGTCAGAAGAGTTTTCTTGGTCAAGGGAATTATCTGGGTCCTCAATCATTTGCTCTTTTTCCTTCATTTGTGGAGTCTCTACTGATTCGCTTGCATTTTCATTCGAAAGTTTTGCTTCCTGTAAAGTGCTTAACGATTTGTTAAAATAGTCACTAGGGTTTACAGCAATTCCATCTTTACGAATTTCAAAATGTACATGTGTTCCAGCTTTTTCATTGAACAAGCTTTGTCCAGCCTTGGCAATAACTTGTCCCTGTTTTACCTCGTCGCCAACCTTGATCTTTATGTCTTTAACGGATTGATATTGTGTTACAATACCTTTGTCGTGTTCCAATTCAATGACATTCCCAAGGACTGCATCTTCTTCAACACGTGTGACAGTACCGCTTAGTGATGCAACAACATCAAACGATTCGCCGTCTTTCACGGTCACATCGATACCAGTATTTGGTTGGTAGGTATTATTATAGAATACCAATGCCGCTTCCTGGTCTTCTGCTTTTCCGTTGAAATCATAGAATTTCGTTTTTACGACAGCTGCATCTGCATTTTCCACTGGCATTTTGAAGTCTTCAAATGTCTTGCTAACTTCAACAGCTGGCTCTTGACCCTTTTTACCAGCAATATCCGTGGATTTGTAATCGTATTTGTCTGACGCGTTGTTGCTAGTTTGATACCATAGTACCGCGGTCAAAATGATTGCTGCACTTGCAATATAAATGGCTGGAAATACCCAACGCTTTTTGAAAAAGCGTTTTACGCTGGAACTTTGAGAAGATCGCTTGTTTTCTTCCTCTCTCATTTTCATCACCTCAGCAATCATTCTGAACAGATAAGTAGAATTATATACACTAGTGAAAAAAATTTTTTTGAACTTATTTTTCGACAGTGATTAAGTTTTTATGCATGAAGTTGGAAAAATTATTTTTCGAGGAGAAAGTATCATTATAGGAGGAATTTTTATGAAAATCTTTAAGTGGGTATTGCGGGTGCTCCCGTTTGCCTATATGGCGGCTATTTTTATTATGTCGAGCCTGCCAGCCGACCATTTCGTTAAGCTGCCTGATTCCCAAATCGACCACACCATTAAGGAATCATTACATTTAATAGAGTTTGCCATTTTGTACGTTTTGCTAGTGCTAGCGATGTTAACCCGCCGAGGAGCGTTCACGCCCGCCTTAAACATAGCCTGTGCCATAATCGCTGGGCTCTATGGTATCAGCGACGAAATTCACCAATCCTTCTACGCCTATCGCTCCGCGTCCTGGTTCGATCTAGTCAAAGACTTTACCGGGATCCTGGTTTGTTTTTATTTTATTAGAGGGGCATTGTTTAAAGGGAAATTTAAGGGACTTGGGAAGGTACTAAGCCGTGTGTAGTTTTAGGAAAATAAATTCTGCCTTTTAAATTCCCTTTAAAGGCTAAGTTCATAGATTTAAGGATTTTATTTGCACTTTTAGGAGAGTCAATATGCAGATAACGTCTCAATTCTGAGTTTGTAATCGAGGGTTTGATTAAAAGAAAGTAATCGTTGATTGCTTGGATATGGGCTGTTTTTGATTTGCACTGACAATTCGGACAGACCCATGTTCCATATACATATTTCATGGATAAACAGTTACATCCTGGGCATCGAACACCTGTGAGGAGGTCATTTTGGCATAAATGGTAGCGTTCTAGTAAATCGGGATTTTCCGGGATATCATTGGTTAGCAGCAGCCGTTTAACCTTGTTCAGCTCTTTCTTATCAAGTTTCGCATGCTTATTTTGGCTGGCGATTTGCGAGATTTTTTCAATTAAACCTTCACTATTAATTATGTATGCCAGTATTGATTCATGTCCCGGATCCACACGAATCGTAGCCTTTTGATTACTATTTACAAAAAGATAGTGAATCGGAATGTCCAGACAATGATGCTCCTTCAGCCATTTTTTTAGTTTTAACGCCTGCATCCTGGCCTGTAAGACCGGATTCTTAATTCTTTCCTGGCTGCCGTTCACATGTAAAATAGTCTGGTTTAAGTATTTTTGAAAGAGGTATTCACCGGTACGGTTCTTTACTTCAAGGACTAGGGCAAATGCTGCTGTAAGGAGGAGAAAATCCATTTGGAAAAAGTATTTCCCTGACTTTAGGCGAATATTATGGAAAATAAGGTAGTTTGATTCGGGGAGCATTCTTAGGTAGAAATCGAGTGATTTCTCTCCATGGTAACCTGCCATCCAGTTCTTATATTCTGTTAAAATAGTTGGTCGCATAGGGTGATTCTCTGCGACTCTTCTAAGTAGTGCCTCATATTTTTTAATTCTCAACGGAACTACACATTCTTTTACGAACAATTGCATCAGTCCTTCCCTTTTTTTAAAATTTCTCCTCTCTCTGATAAAATCCTTCACCATTCGACATCATTCCTTGTCCATTTTGTGAAATTAAAATACCTTTTTTAGAGGGCTTTGAGATTTATCTGCAACTTTGGGAGGTTTATCAGCCGCTTTGGTGGATTTATCGGCCACTTTTTCTTTTTATCGGCCACTTTACAATTTTATCTGCCACTTTCACTAACTTATCTGCCACTTCCCATTTCCGCCTCAAAATCTTCTATAAACCACCCAAATAAAACTTAAAAAGACAGGCGTTCAGCCTGGCTCAGGTCATTGTCCCGTACTTTTATTAGAAATCAGCCCTATATACAAACCCATACAAAAAAACCAGGCATCTCAGCCTGGTTCATTCAACAACAACTATTTCTTCGCAGTAACCGTATCAAGCATATGGTCCGCTGCTGTAATCTCCACACCCTTGTAGTAATGCTTCACGATCTCCTGATAGTTCTTTCCTTCTTTAGCCATCCCGTTCGCCCCGTACTGGCTCATCCCGACGCCATGGCCAAATCCCTTCGTCGTAATCACAATATTGTCGCCCTTGCGCTTCCAGGCAAAGTCAGACGAACGCAGCTCCAGTTTTTCACGTATTTCTATCCCAGATAAGACTTTCCCATTGAAATCGACCTTACCCACACGCTTGCCCGCCGTCCGGTCGACAATCTTGCCAATTGTCGATCCTGAACCAAGGTTCACACCAAGCCGTGTTTCAAACTCACGAACGGACATCACCTTTTGACTGTTATATTTTGGGGACTTTTTATCCCACGGACTGGATACACTTCTTAGATAAGGGAATTTCCCTTCCCATACGTCTTCCGAATTCTCTGTATAGCCATTGCCTGTTGAGAAGAACAAGGCATCAATCGGCTTGCCGTCATAGGTCAAAATTTGTCCGGCTGTTGCCCGTACAGCATCTACAATCTTTTTCTTTTTCCATTCATAATTTGCGCCCCAGTCCCGCCTCTGCTCCGCATCATTCATATAAACCTGGTGGATTACGGTGTCAGTCACCTGAGCACCTTTTGGAACGCCCAGCGTATCTTTATTAATTAACCGGTTGACGATATACGTTCTCGCTGTTAATGCCTGGGCCTTGAGCGCTTCTTCTTTGAAATCCACGGGCATCTCAGCTGCCACTACACCAACGAGGTAATCTTCTAATTGGACACTTTCAATGGTTGATTTCGCAGTCCGGAAAACGGCGACATCTACGGCAGGGTCGGAAGAAGCCGGCGTAGCCTTTACTTCTTTTGCGGGGGTCTTAGTTAAATCCTCCCCTAACTTTCCGCTCGCGTGATGTTCATCAGAAAACGGTAAAACAAGGACTGCGGGAATAATCAATGTCAAGGCAATAAGGACTGCTGCTGCTACGACGAATGGTTTGATTTTTATCATGATAGTGCCTCCAGTTTGCAAATTCACAGCCACACCAAATCATACCAAAGGCGGGATGCGTCTCAATTAATACATATGGAGGCGGACAAGCATTTATTACGGATTTTTCATAAATCTGAACTAAAACATAGTGTCAGGCACCGCCCGTGGACACATGTCTTTTTCTGGTGCCTGACACCAACCATGACACCACCAAAACGCAAAAAAGGCCCGATTCTACATCAGGGCCCGTTGTTTTGCGATTGCACGTTATTACTGTATTTTTCCGCCAAACTTGATGCGACGGAGAAATACGATCCATTAAAATCTACGCATTCATATCCGATACAAGGTTTTGGACTTCTGTGAACGTTTCGTCTGCTTCGTTGATTCGTTCGATGTCGGCGCCTAGTCTTGCTAGTTTGCCGTGGAAGTCAACATAGCCGCGGTCTAAGTGTTTCAACTCAGTCACGCGTGTCATGCCTTCAGATACTAAGCCAGTTAAAATCAATGCAGCAGCAGCGCGAAGATCTGTCGCTGATACTTCTGCACCTTGTAAATTTGAAGAGCCATTTAAAATAACGGAACGGCCTTCAATCTTGATGTCTGCGTTCATGCGGCGGAATTCCTCGACATGCATAAAACGGTTTTCGAAGACCGTTTCAGTAATCATCGAAGTACCATTAGCACGAAGCAGCAATGCCATCATTTGTGATTGCATATCTGTAGGGAAACCAGGATGCGGCATCGTCTTGATGTCGACAGCCTTTAAACGATCGGTTCCGATGACACGAACGCCATCTTCTTCCTCACGAATCGTGATACCCATTTCTACCATTTTTGCAATCAACGATGATAAATGTTCAGGAACAGCGCCTTTTACCAATACATTACCACCCGTAATCGCTGCGGCCACCATGAAGGTACCAGCTTCGATTCGGTCAGGAATAATATTGTGGTCTGCACCAAATAACACATTTACCCCTTCAATACGAAGAGTTCCAGTGCCGGCGCCGCGAACTTTAGCGCCCATTTTGTTCAAGAAATTGGCAAGATCCACAATTTCTGGTTCTTTTGCCACGTTCTCAATAATTGTCGTACCAACCGCAAGAGTGGCAGCCATCATAATATTTTCAGTGGCTCCAACACTTGGGAAGTCTAAATAAATCTTCGCACCTTGTAAGCGGCCGTTAACTTCCGCTTCAATAAAACCGTTGCCTACCTTAACCGTTGCTCCCATGGCTTCAAAGCCCTTGAGATGCTGATCGATAGGACGGGATCCAATTGCACAGCCACCCGGTAAAGCCACACGAGCACGGCCATTACGAGCGAGTAATGATCCCATGACAAGCACAGACGCACGCATTTTTCGAACGTATTCGAATGGCGCCTCATCTTTTAACGCTGTGGATGCATCTACTACGACTGTATTGTTTTCAAACGACACTTCAGCATTTAGATTGCGTAAAACTTCATTAATTGTGTATACATCGGAGAGTGTAGGTACATCACGTAATACACTTTTTCCGTCACTTGCTAATAATGTTGCAGCGAGTACAGGCAGAACGGCATTTTTTGCGCCTTCAACTTTAACCGTTCCATCAAGCCTTTTTCCGCCGCGGACGATAATCTTTTCCAAGAGTATTCCCCTCCGCGTCCATTTTCTCTATATTAATATTCAATCGTAATGATTGGTGTGCCAACTACGATGGTAGTCTTAGTGCCCAATCCTTCGGAGCGTATGCCAATTTGTAAATTCATGTTCTCTCGTTGATTCTCTATGGAGCCTGTAAACATCGGCGAATTGGCCGAAACAGACATGAAAGTCTCCTCTTTTAACGCTTCGATTTCTTTCGCTTTAAATCTTGACATCATTTGATTCATAGTCTTAGGTAAAGACTTATCAATCTTATCACCGACTGTACCTTTCATACAAGAGAAAACTGTTGGTTTTCCTCGAAATATGTCAGTTAGCCTAGTTTTAAATTGACTGGTGGTGAAAAAGGCCTTTGTCGCCGAATTCCATTCCTTACCAGAGATACTATATACTATATACGCATTAACAGGTTGTTTTGTGTGGGTTGCCATAATTTGAAGCATTTCTTTGTGGTGTTTTGATGTTGGAGATACTGCTGTGACTTCCCATTTTTGGCTGGTATTTTTCACAGACCATTCCCAATCAGGAAACTTAGCTTGAAGCTTTTTAGCATAGTCCTTAACTTCCTGCTCACTTTTCATGTCATTTAAATGCTCTCTTGCATAAAAAGTCCATTCATCGAGCAAAATATTTTCGGCTTGTAATATCGAGCCGATTTTTATTAAGTCCATTTCTTTTTTAAAGATAGAACTAGTCCCGCCGCCATTTGCTTCACTTGTTTGGTTCCCCATAACAACCAAGATTAAACTTATTATGATAACTACGCTCAAAAGGATCTGACTCTTTCTCTTCATCTCTACTCCCCCTTACTACCATTGTTACCAGGTAGAGGAGTAGCATACTTGGGAAATGTCGTCACTTTTAGACAAGTTCTATGCTTTGATGTTATTTTTCCACACAAAGACGATTGTACTCAATTTCTGAACAAATAGAAACATGTATGAAGACCTAAATTTTTTCCAATTAGCTATTTTGCATAATCAAAGGCAGCTGCCTCGACCATTGGAGATAATCAAGGAAAAAGTTACTAACAGATGAACCAATGATTATGGCTAATAATATGTAAAGTAACCGCGCCTGAAATACGTGTCCTGCTTTCAGCAATTGATCCAAACGAATCGCTTGCAAGGCCCACCAGGAAACCGCTATAAAAATTAAATGTGATACAATACTTAACAAAGCCATTTGCCCAAAATCATTTATCATCCTAGACCCCCTTTTTTTCACACATTGTTTATTCTATCACAAACTTCGCCTTTATAGTTTCCTTTTCTATCCATTTTTAAAAAAATGTTTTTATAATAAAAAATTCGCCCTCCACTGCATTTTTAGAAGGCGAATTCAATTTGGCCAGCTGATACGACCTCGTTTTCTAATTCCATGCAACGATTCAAAACTAATTTACCTGATTCCAAACCTTGCCGATGTTTAATGGTACATATACTTTCTCACCGTGTATTTGCTTGTGAACGATTGGATTTTCAAAGTTAGCCTCAAGATACTGTTCCTTTCGCATTTTGCGTCGTGCTCGAACGTTCCCTCCAAAAAAATCAGCCAAGTTCACTTTTGAAATTTTCATCACCTTTCCCCCTTTCAATTTGTTGTATGTAAGAGGGAACAAAAGGAAATCCTTTTGTTCCCCGCTTTAATTTATTTTGCAGCTACTACCATGACTCGTCCTCGGTCTAATTCTTTTTCAAATTGTTGCGCTTCAGTATCGGATAATCCTAGAGATTCCATTTTAGAACGGAGCTCGTCCCCGCGGGAACGAAAAACATTTGCGATTGAATCAAAGAAGCCTTGTTCGTTTACCCCGATCTCATTGGTATCAAGCGCCTCCGACAAATCCTCGGAACGTTCTTTGCCGTGAGCCAATAAGTAAACCTCATCTTTCGTGAACCCTTGATTTAATAATTGTTCAATTTCTTGTTTGGCTTGAAGACCATTCTCCACTAGTTTAACTTGTCTCATTCTAACTACCTCCTAAATAAATTTCGTTAGTAAGTTGAAATGCTACGTGATGTTAATTGGGTGTATAACCCTTTTTTAAGAATTGAAACCTTTTATTTTAAAATAGCAATAAGTCTAGTTTTTCTATACAACGCTAAACCTCTCCTTTCCCAAATAATTACTATTGTCAATACGATGAATTGCCATGCAAGTGTAGAAGTTCATCCACGGTTTGAATTCGTTTATCACCTCTAACGTCATCCTTCGGGGTTGAAAATGATTGATCTGCATGAAGTGGGATTGTTTCTTTCTCCAGTTTTTCTTGTGCATCTACTGTTCGTTTAGCATATGGAAGGACTACCAACCTTTCATAGGAAATATTTTCTCCTGTGTCTACACAAACCCCATACGTTCCGTTCAAGATTTTTTCTAACGCCTCATTAACTTCTTCTAATGTCCTTTTTGCATTCTCAATTAACATCATTTGTTTTTCTCTTTCAGCTAATTCTGTGGCAGTATCAGCAAAGTGATTATCATTACTGGTTAACTCCCCAGAGTCCTCGAAGGATAACGGTTGGTTGGATGCTAACAATTGAAGTGTATCGGACTTGATTTGTTCCAATTTCCCCTTAAAATGCATCAGATCTTTTTCAGACAACATGGATTTTTTCCTCCCTTTCTTTTCTTAACAGGTAGTTACCCTTTAACATGAAATTCTAAAACTCTCGAAAAGAATGTTTTTATCAAAAAAATGTTTGTCCTTAAAATTATCGGGTATTTAAATTAACAAGATTGATAAATACAATTTGAAAGGGATGAATTTTCATGGGATTTATTTGGTCATTAATTATCGGAGGAATCATCGGGTGGTTAGGAGGTCTCGTCATTGGACGTGATATTCCAGGAGGTGTCATTGGAAATATCATCGCCGGATTTATTGGTGCCTTTCTTGGTTCACTTCTATTAGGCGATTGGGGTCCTGAAGTCGGAGGATTTTATCTGATTCCGGCCATCATTGGTGCGATTCTTCTTACATTAATTGTCGGCTTCCTTATGAAAAGTATGAAGCGGACAGCTTAATTAATATGTTCACTCAGGGAGACTGCCGAGACACGCAGTCTCTTTTTATGTTTTTCCACAAGAAAAAAACACCTCGAAAAACAAGGTGCTTCTGGTCTGACTCTATTTTAAAATAGCTCCTCTTCGGGTAGTGCCCATACTGACACACTGCCGCCGTTAACAAGGAAAGTGGCAAATCCATCATCTTCAATTTCAATATGCTCGTCTTTAGTTCCCGTGAGGTCCACCCAAACTTCCCCTGCCCGCTCTTCACCGACAAACATTCTTTTTTCACCATCGTCCTGATTAGAAATGAGGACAGCACAGCCTGAACCTTCCAGTTCCTTCAGGCCACGACGAACCCAGCCAATCAAATTGGGATCATCGAAATAATCTTCTTGTTCACCATAAGCTTTTTTATCACGAGCAAACAGGAGCGGATCGATTGCTTCTTTTTTTCCTTCTATTGGTTCCTCTCCTCCAATGCCTAAATAATCTCCATAAAATATACATGGATGACCATCTTTGCGAAGGAGAATAAGCGCATAAGCAGGCTGCTTAAACCAATCCTCTACCCAGGATTCAAGGGCTTCGCCTGGCTGGGTGTCATGATTATCCACAAAAGTTACCGCATGTTTTGGATTCGCTTGAACCAAAGTATCATCGAAAATCGTGGTCAGATCAAAATCAGCTCCAGCTTTTGATGCTTCATGGAATTTATAATGAAGGGGAACGTCAAAAATCTGGAGCTTGTACTCGACATTTTCCAAAAACGTTTGGCATGCAGAAAGCTCCGGAACCCAAAATTCACCTAGAAAATAAAAGTCGTCTCCTCGCTGCTTCCTAATTTCATCGATAAATTTTTTAATAAAATGATAATCAATATGTTTTATCGCGTCTAAGCGGTACCCGCTGCATTTTAATGTATCAGCAAGCCAGTTTCCCCACTGAATCATTTCCTTCTGTACCTCTGGATGATGGTAATCAATATTTGCAAACATTAAATAATCGTAATTACCAAATTCATCATCGACATTGTCATTCCATTCTTTACCGTCTCCGACAATCCGAAAAATTCCGGTTTTCTCCGTTTTTGCATCATAGTCAATGCCGTTAAAATGTTCAAATCCCCATTTGAAAGCTGAGTACTTGTCCTTTCGGTTGGGAAACGTGAATTTGGTAAACCCCTCTATTTCAAACGGCTCAGAAATCTCTTCTGTTCGGTCTTCCTGGCTCACTTCAATGACTTGAAATTGCTCCGTTTCATCCGCACCGCCTTTATGATTCATGACCACATCTACATAAACATGAATCCCCTGATCAGACAATGCATCAATCGCGTCTTGTAATTCCTGCTTCGTTCCATACTTCGTGCGGACTGTCCCCTTTTGATCAAATTCACCCAAATCATAAAGATCGTATACTCCATAGCCCGTATCTTCTGCCGATTGACCTTTCGTTACGGGCGGAATCCACACTGAATCGATTCCTTTCCTTTTCAGTTCAGGCGCGCTCTCTTTCAGGCGTTTCCAATGTGCCCCGTCTGCTTCAATATGCCACTCAAAAAATTGCATCATCGTATGGTTTCGTTTCATGATTTTCCCCCCTTTTTCCTGGCCATTTTATAAAACTCCCGAAAATAGACGTGCAAAGGATTCCTTTACCTTTTCAGTGAATCGCCTTTTATAAAATTCCACTGGGCGGATTCTCAGGCAATCCTTCAAGTCTTCCTGATAATGAGTTACTAGGTCTTGGGTGGATTCCGTCCCAATTAAAAATAAATTCACCTCAAAATTGAGACGAAAGCTGCGCATATCCATATTTGCTGTACCAATCGTGGCGAGATCCCCATCCACAATCATCACCTTCTTATGAAGGAATCCCTTTTGGTACGCATAAACCTCGACCCCGGCACGCAGCAATTCCGGTAAATAGGAACGCGTCGCATATTGGGTGAGAAAACCATCATTGGTGTCAGGCACCATGATTCGTATCTGAATCCCTTTATGAGCGGCAATCCGCAGTGCGGTTCGAATCGCTGGATTGGGGACGAAGTACGGTGATGCTATCCAAATGGATTTCGTTGCACAGGAGATCATCGCATAATAATGGTCACTCATCCGTTTGGTTTCCGGTCCGGTGGCGACGACATGAACAAGACCCTCCCCGGAAGCAGGGATTGGTTTCATATAGCGTTCATCCGTCACCAGCATTTCCCCGCTCACATACCTCCAATCTAATAAAAACACAGCATGCAAGGTTTGAACCGCTTCCCCTTCAAGAAGGACATGAGTGTCACACCAGAATCCAAAATTCTCGTCTTCACCAAGATATTCGACTCCGATATTCAGACCGCCGACAAATCCAACCTTTCCGTCAATAACAATGATTTTACGATGATTCCGAAAGTTAAACTTTTGATTAATCAGGCCGCTTTTTAATGGTAAAAAGGGCAGGACCTTAATTCCTGCATCCTTCATTCTTTTTATAGCGACGTTTGAAAGGGTAATACTTCCCACCGCGTCGTACATCAAACGAACTTCTACCCCTTCTTGCACTTTATCGATCAAGATGTCGATGATCTCATTTCCTAGCCGGTCATCTCGGAAGATGTAATATTCGAGATGGATAAAGTCCTTAGCATCGCTCAATGCCTTTTTGATTTCACGGAACGTTTCTTTGCCATTTTTTAAAATTTGGGTGTGAGTATTGGAATTCGTTGGTGTAGCGGTCGCCCGATCCAAATAGTGAGTAAAATGATGCTGGTGATAATTTAATTGGGAAAAATCGATCTTTTCCTTTTTTTGGCTCATTCTTTCAAACACTTCACGGTCCGTGATGCGCTTACTTTTAAAAAGATAGCCTTTTAATAATAATTGTCCCGAATAGACATAAATGATATAGCCGAGGATTGGAAGGAACACCAAAATATAAATCCATAAAAGCGTGTTTTGTGCGGTCCGATTTTCAAGCATTAATGAAAATACGGTGATCAAGATCATTCCCCCGTAGAGTGCGATGGAAATCAGTTTCGACAGGAACGGAACGTTTGTAAAAAACACTAAATAGGCTAACGCAAACATTAAAATGATAAAGACCAATTCCATTCTCCGTGTTTTCATAGCATCGTTCTCCCCATAAATTTATCAAGATACCCTAATGGGGTAATACCCAATTTTCCATAGTTTAATCATCCAGCTCATAAAAAAAGGGTGCCTGACACCCAAATGGGGTGTCAGGCACCTACGCTTTTCTGTATATTCGTTCATGCGGATTAAATTCTTGGTATTGCTTGCCCTTTGGCATAAATAAGATCGATTCTTTGCTTCCGAGGCCAATAAATCCTCCTTCAGCAAGACTGTCGTGAAATAGGCCATGGACTTTTTGTTGCAATTCATTGTCAAAATAGATCATGACATTTCGGCATAAAATCACATGAAACTCATTAAATGAACTGTCGGCCACTAAATTATGCTGGGCAAAGGTAAGGTTCTGATCCAAAGGGGGTGAAAAATAGGCAAACTGATGATCAGTCGTGTAGTACTCGGAAAAGGCCTTTTTTCCACCTGATTTTAAATAGTTTTTCGTGTATTGCTGCATCTTCTTTAGAGGAAAGGCTCCTTTTTGAGCAGCAGCAAGGGCTTTTTCATTTATATCGGTTGCATAGATGGTTGTCTTTTCCGCCAGCCCTTCCTCCAGCATCAGAATGGCCATCGAATAGACTTCTTCACCTGTTGCGCAGCCAGCATGCCAAATCCGTATCTCAGGAAGCTCGCGCAATAATGGCACAACCTGGTTACGAAAGGCGGCGAAAAAACTAGGGTCTCGGTACATCTCCGTCATCCGAATCGAGAGATCATTTAATAATCGCTCCAAATACGCTTGGTCATGTAGGACTTTTTCCAATAAAGCAGTGATCGACGGAAGACGCTCCGCCTTCATCCGATTCAAGACCCTTCTGGTTAAGGAGGCACGGACATATCCCCTGAAGTCATATCCGTACATCTGATTTAGACCCTCGAGCAGCAAATTGATTTCAATATTCTGCAACTCAGTTGGCACTATTGTTTCTGTAAATACTTTGGAATCTGCTGGGTTCACTGGGTTTGCTGGGTTTGCTGGGTTTATCGTGTTCGTCATATTTATCATGTTTATCGTGTTTGCTGTGTTTGTCATGTTTATCGTGTTAGTCGTGTTTATCCTGTTTGTCCTTTTCGTCAATCTTGATCCACCTGCTCTGTCAGCCACACCCGCATCAAGGAGAATAGTTGATCGATATTTAATGGCTTCATAATATAATCAGAGGCACCTGCTTCCATACACTTATCACGTTCTCCTTTCATGGCTTTTGCGGTCAACGCAATAATTGGCAGACCTTCCATTTCCAGGTCATGACGTATCGCTTTCATTGCCTCATAACCTCCCATCACCGGCATCATGATATCCATGAACACCAGGTCAAAGTCGGCTTGTTCTTGTAAAATTTCAATGGCGCGCTTTCCGTTCTCAGCGACTTGAACCACCACTCCTTTTTTCTCAAGTGCCGTCACAAGCGCGTATACATTCCGGCCATCGTCCTCGACAAGAAGCACTTTTTTCCCTTTAAACAACCGTTCACCTGAGGTTTCCGCTTCTGTTCGGTCGGAGGATGGCGGTTCTGTTTCTTCTATATATTCCTGTTCCTCAGTCATCTCACTAGCGCTCGCCGCCACTTCCTCCAGCGCCAAGAAATTAATCAAATCATGGCTGACAGGTGCAAGCCGGCTCGGTATATATAAGGTAAACGTACTTCCCCTATCTTGCTCGCTTTCAACTTCAAGCAGTCCGCCAAGCAAGCGGGTAAATTCACGGCAAATCGATAATCCCAGTCCCGTTCCGCCAAATTGCCTGTTCGTGGTCCCGTCGACCTGTTGGAAGGCATCGAAAATAATTTGCTGTTTTTCTACTGGAATACCGATTCCCGTATCAGTGACAGCAATGGCCAGCACGTCGGCTTCCTTATGCAGGTCAGGTAGTTCCTCGACTTTCTCAAGCGGAGCAAGTTCAATTCGTACGGTGACGCCGCCCTGTTCAGTAAATTTAAAAGCATTGGATAATAAATTTTTCAAAATCTGCTGCAATCTTTGGCCATCCGTCGAAATGACAGGAGGGACATCCGGATGTGTGACCACATCAAAGGTCAAATTCTTTTTCCTCGCAACGGGGTCGAACAGATTCCTTAATGTCTGAGGAATTTCTGTTACGTTCACTTCATCCGTCAAAATTTCGATTTTCCCCGCTTCAATTTTGGATAAATCAAGGATATCATCAATCAGCCGTAACAAATCTCCGCCGGCCGTATGGACAACACTTGCGTATTCTTCTACTTCTGACATGGTCAACTCATTATTATTCTCCATCAACATTTGCGACAGTATCAGAATACTGTTCAATGGCGTGCGCAACTCATGCGACATATTGGCGAGAAAATCCGTCTTGTATTGTGAACTCATCTTCAGTTTTCCTGAATAGTCTTCTAATTCATCTTTTGCCTTTTTAAGTTCCAGCGCTCGTTGTTCCGCATATTGCTTTTCCATTTCTAAATATCCATTGGCCATTTGCAGCTGTTCTTGCTGCATTTGCAATTCTTCCGATTGCGCTTGGAGTTCTTCTGATTGTGCCTGTAGTTCTTCTGTTAAAATTTGCGATTCCCCTAAGAGCCTTTCCACTTCCATTCTTCCCGTCACATTGGTAATCGCCGAACCAAACTTGTCTTGCAGCAGATCGACTAAGGTAAGGTGCTGTGACAGGAATGGCTGAAGCGCAGCGAGCTCAATCACGGCCTCTACCTTGCCATCTACTAAAATCGGAGCAATTAATAGATTCCTTGGTGAGGAAGCACCAAGGCCAGAGGTTACTTTGATATGTTCCTCCGGCAGCTGGTCAATAAGAAAGATTCTCTTTTCGACAGCAGCTTGGCCAATCAGTCCTTCTCCCAATCGGAAACTCGCCGCTGCAGCGCCCTCATCTGCCACCGCATAGCCTGCTGCTTTGACGTAATAGACCTCGCCCCCTTCATTTTTACGAAGATATACCACACCGAAAGAAGCTTGAAGTAATGGAGCCAGTCTCGAAATAAACGATTGCGTCAAGTCGCTAATATCGGTAATTCCTTGATACAACGTTGAAATATCCGCCATACTTTTCTGTATCCAACTCTGTTTCTCCAGACTGCTGAGGAGACTGTTCATGGCCTCCGCAAGCTCCCGGGTTTCGTCGCGCGTATTCACTTTCATCCGTGTCGTCAAATCGACCTCTGCCTTGGAATCGGTGATCCCTTTAATCGTTTTTACCACCTGATTAATGGTTCCAACGATGGAATTCGACTGTAACATCGCCGCCGCGATTGTGATGAGTGTTACCAAACCAATCAGTGCGTACAACGTCACTTTTAAATTTTGATTGTTTTGTTTGATTTGGCTGATCCGCCCTGCCATCATTTTCTTTTCACTTGCCAGAAATGAATCAAATTGGGTGCGGAGCTGGTCGGACATTCTTTTTCCTGTATTTTTCTTAAAATGTTCGTCCAATGCCGATTGATTATTGGCATTTTTAGCATTGATGACAAATTCTCCGGAATTAGCCATCCAGCTCATAATCAGCGGTTTAATCTCCTCCAAACTGCGTTGCTGCCTGCTGTTAGCGTCGAGCAAGGTATGAAGTTTATTGTAATTATCCAGCCAGTTTCGACTACCTTGATTATAGGGTTCCAGATATTCCTCATTTCCCGTGATCGCATACCCTCTCATTCCGGTTTCCATGTCGAGAACATTTTTTTGAATTTGGTTCGTCAGGTCATGCACCTCAATATCATGTCCCGATATGAAGTCCACCTCTCTCTGTAAATCTGTCATTCTATCAATCACGATGAGCAGGGATATGACCAAGCAAATCAAGATGGTGAAGTATCCTGTAATGATTTTTGCACGAATGTTATAGTTGAAGCCTTTTATTGTAACCGCCTCCTGGTAAAAGTGGTCTATTTAAATATTCTTATTCTAGCATAAGTCTATATTCATATCACCCAACTCGGATTTGAAAATTCCGTATCCTACATTCGTCAACACCTCTTATTACCCGTTTCTATCATTCTTGAAACCTCTATGTAAAAAATTTTTTTCAAGGTTTCAACTGATGTAGTCCGGGGTAAGGAATAGATATCAACACTATTCCAACATACGGAGGTAATGAACATGGCAAAAGTGAAAGAAAAAAACAATGTAGTAACAGAGACTCTTAACACACAGGTCGCAAATTTCTCAGTGCTTTATATGAAGCTGCACCACTACCACTGGTATGTTAAAGGAGAAAATTTCTTCACGCTCCACCCAAAATTTGAAGAATTGTATAAGGAATCAGCACTCCATCTCGATACCATTGCTGAACGAATGCTGTCGCTAGGGGCTTTACCAACGGCGACACTTAAAGAGCAATTACAAATCTCTTCCATCAAGGAAGCAGCCGGCGACGAAAACGCCGAGGGAATGATCAAGAGCCTAGCTGACGATTTTAACACCGTCTGCACCGAACTGACAGAGGGAATCAGTCTAGCCGAGGACAACGAGGATCAACCGACAGCAGATCTGTTCATAGCGGTCCGCACTTCCTTAGAAAAACACAGATGGATGCTCGAAGCCTATCTGGCGGAATAGAATTAGATGGAGGTAGCGGGGAATTGTTCCCGTCTTCTTCTAAAAAGTGGGCGAGCGGGAACAATTAATGGTTAATTGTTCCCTTCTCCTCCAAAAAAACAGGTGAGTGGGCACAATTAATACCTATTTGTTCCCCTCTCCTCCTAAAAAGCTGGCTCGAGGGCACAATTAGTACGCCCCTCCCAACCAGCACGCCTAAGCAACAATTTTTTCAGCAACCCCCACCAAAACAGGGTGTCAGCTTTCCCGCTGACACCCTTGTATTTTTTAAACGTTAGTAGAAATCATTACCAAGCAAAGGTCATCTTTCGGAGCATTGTGCGGCTCCATACTTGGCTGCAGCTGATGAAGGAACGAATCAGGATTGTCCATGTCTTTCTCTTGTAAGGTGCTGATGAGCCTAGCAATCGCATCCTCATAATCCTCCTCGAGCCATTCCGACAGCCCATCGGTAAAGAGCAGCGTCCGCGCGCCCCGCTTGTAAGGAATAACACCTTTGGTTACATCGATATCTTCAAAAAAGCCCAGGGCACAGCATCCGTCCGTTAATAGTTTTACCTCATCATCAACGATGGCAATTCCCGCTGGATGACCAGCATTGACGTACTCGATGGTTTGCGTTTCTGTGTCGAGCACCAGGTAAATTGCGGTGAAATAATAGTTAATCAAATGATCTGGCATTTGCAGCTGATACATCCGCCGATTCAGTTCCTTCATGACCTTCTCTGGATCAGACATCCCCGTAATCGTATCTTTCAATGCCGAATATATGTACATACAGACGAGTGAGGATGAAATTCCATGCCCCATCATATCAAGCAAAATTACACCATAACGGTGTTCACTGATCGGATACCAGGCATACAGGTCTCCAGCCAGCTCAAATGAAGGCTTATAGATAGCCGAAATCGTAACATCCTCTTCTTCAATCGGATCACTAAGGATGCTTCCTTGCACCTGCTTAGCCAGGTCCAGCTCATATTGGAGCCGTCTATCTCTTTCCTTTCGTAAGTCCTTCTCTTGCTTTAACCGGAGGACAGAACGAATCCGTGCCAGCAGTTCCACTTTATTAATGGGTTTCAGGACATAATCGAGCGCACCTGCATCCATCGCCTCGGCCATTTTATTGGAATCCCCCATGGCTGTAACGAAGATGATGGGCAGGTCAGAGTACCTCTTATCCGCTAGAACCGTTCTACACGCTTCCATTCCGTCAATTTCCGGCATCATCAAATCCATTAGTATTAAATCGAACTGAACTTCCTCGGCATTTACCGCATCTAGCTGCAAACATTGATATAATTCATTGGCAGATGTCAGCAGAACCAGCCTATTATAGCCAGCCTTACGCAGAATTTTCTCGATAATCATTAGATTGGTTTGATTATCATCAACCACCGCAATTTTCATGGCCATAACAATCCCCCCTTTCCCATGCGTCAGTTCGTTTATATGGTGCCTGACACCAAAGAACTACTTTGCAGTGTCAGGCACCTTTATCCATTCAAGCATCATTGACTCCTTGATAAGCATCATAAGCGAGTGCCTTTCGTAACTTCTCGATTGCCTTTTTTAAAAGACGAGACACATGCATCTGCGAAATCCCCAAAAGCTCACCCGTTTCCTTTTGACTTTTATTTGCGACAAACGTGTAGTGGATGATTTCCTTTTCCCGCTCTGATAGAACATGCATCGCACTCTCGAGCAGGAGCTTTTGGTCGACTTTTTCGAAGCCTTCATCATCGGATCCGACAATGTCTAAGGTCGTCGACGTACTCCCATCCGAACCCGTTTCAATCGTTTGATCTACAGATGCTGATTGATAACTTTTTCCCATTTCCATCGCTTCTAATACTTCCTCTTCGGAGATCTCTAAATAATCCGCGATTTCCTGGACCTTCGGAGAACGCTGATAGTGATTGGTCAGCTCGTCCACCACCGTTTTAATCTTTGGCCATAAATCTTTGATCCGTCTCGGCACATGGATGCTCCACGTTTTATCCCTGAGGAACCGCTTAATTTCGCCAATAACGGTTGGAATTAAATACGACTCGAAAGGTTTGCCCATGTCTGGGTCAAATCTTCTGATTGCTCCCAATAACCCAATCATCCCCACTTGCACAAGGTCCTCGTGAAACGATTTCCCCTTTGAATATTTTCGCGCAAGACTCCCGATCAGTGCCGTGTAATGTTCGACTAAGATGGTTTGCGCAAGTGGGCATTCGTTCTGCTGAAACTCGACGATCAGGGCATCAATTTCTTCCCTAGTTCGTTTCTTGGGTAGAGATGGTTGTGTCATGATTTTCACGCTCCCCACTTAGATACTTCACCATGAAGACCGTTACCCCGGAATGATTCGCAACACTCACTTCATCCATAAGCGTTTCGATTAAATATAGCCCTAACCCTCCCTCTGCCAGCTGCTCCACTGTACTTGCTTCTGTATAGGGACCTAATTCGTTTTTCTTCTGGGTAAAATTAAAGCTCTTTCCGCTATCAGATACCATCGTTTCTAGCTTGTCTTCATAAATGCCAAATCCGACAATCACTTCTCCGCCTTCGCCGTTGGGATAAGCATGATGGACAGCGTTCGTACAAGCTTCACTCACCGCGATCTTAATATCTTCAATTTCCTCATATGTAAAACCCATCCGGCTGGCGATTCCCGACAACGTCAAACGAATTACACCCACATACTCCGGCTTGGCAGGAATTTTCATTTCGATATAATCCATCACTTGGCTCATTGTCTTCCCTCCTCGGTTGTTGAAGAAATGTTCATGACATTACTTAAGCCGGTAATCTCAAACAGCCGTTTTAGTCGATCTGACAAATGAATCAGCCTTAATTCGCCGCCATTTGCCTTTAGCTGTTTAAATACTCCTACAAACACACCCAGACCGGTACTATCTAAATAGGACACATCCTGTAGATTAACAGTAATTGACTTATTTCCCGCTTCCGCCAGCGACAATAGTTCCTCTCTAAGCTTTGGCGCCGTGTACGCATCAATTTCCCCCGCCACAAGCACCACCATTTCCTCATCATGTTCATGTTTATCTATGGTTATATTCATTATCATCATCACCCCTGAAAGATTTATAGTGTATATACCCCTAATTTCAAAGACTAAACCTTTCTTTTTTAAAAAAATCTCTGTTAAACTTGGCTGTTGATTTCCGCTCCAGGCACTTCGCTTTCCGCGGGCGGTCCGGGGAGCCTCCTCGGCGCAAACGCCTGCGGGGTCTCCCCTGCCCCGTCCTCCCGCAGGAGTCTTCGTGCCTTCCGCTCCAATCAACAAGGCTAAAAAAATATAATCTAGTCCCAATATTATACCAAAATATTCAAGTTAGACGAATCGACCTATTTTCCTAGCAAACTTGTTAGGTTTCATGATTAAGAAATCGGGTATATCCAGATTAAGATGTTCACAAAGGAGAGGAGTTCAAATGGATACTAAAAAAAGTGAGTTACAAGAGAAGGTAAAGGGTGAAAACAATAGCTCGATGGCACAGAATCTAGAGGAAATAAAGAGGCTTGGCAAGGAAATGGAAGAGGAAAAAACCGGTCCTGAGCTGAAGAAGGAAGAAAACCAAACACCCGATCCGCAGCAATAGCAGCCTATGCGAAGTAACGGCCCTTTCACAGGGCCGTTCTTTTTTTGAATTGAGCCTGCCCCTACTCAGGGACAAGCCAATTGATTATTTAAAATAGGAATCTTTCATTTTTCCTTTTAAGAGATCGCCTGTCCAGCCTTTAAATTTTAAATAGCCATAGAGCAGGAGCGTCGAGATAACGATTAAAATGACCGAGAGAAGATAGCCGTACCGCCATTCTAGTTCAGGCATCTGCTTGAAATTCATTCCCCATAAAGCCCCAAGTGCCATAATCGGGGTAAAAAGGATCGTAATCACTGTTAAGGTTTTCATAATTTCGTTACCGCGATGAGAGGAAATGACCTCTTCTAGATTAATAATCGAATCCAGTTCATGTTCGTACTCGTTGAGCAGCGCGGTCATCCGCTCAATCCGTTTGACAAGAAGCGTAAAAATCTCCTTCCTGCTTACCTCATTTAGTTCAATTTCCTCAATCCCGATCTTTAACTCGTTAATCGGAATCAAGAGACTCTTCCAGACCAAAAGCTCATGCCTGCGCATATAAATTTTTTCAAGAATGCTCGTTCCATTCCTCTTTCGGATACTCCAGATTAATGTTTTAAGCTCTTCTTCAAATTGATCGATCTCATATAACATTTCATTCATCATTTCTCCAAGGAGCATAAAAAATCCCTCGACTGCGTTTTCAGCCTTCTTCACTTGCTTAAAAAGCGGTTCGGGATGGATATGTTTTAAACCGGAAAAATTAAGGTCAACGGTAATCAGCTGATCTTCCGTTACATAATAATGAAAAATTTTGTAGTCTCCTTCCTCTTCAAAATTTTGCTTATAAATAAGCGAACCCGTCACCACTTTCTCACCTGAATCAAGAATTTTTATCCTTAAGGAATTGGTTTTATTTTTGCGCACTTGATTCAGCCATTCGTTACATCCGGAGCGGTCCTGTTTGAAAATCGGTTGGATGTGTTCATCCTCATCCTTCTTAACCTGATACCATTTCCAATCGATAGCCATTGTTTCTCCTTTCTCACTGTTTTTTATTTCTATATCCCCTAATCTGGAATCAATGAAACTTCAGGAAAAAGGTTTAATGGAAGCAGAAGCGGGTATTACTACTAGAAATAGAACTTTTTTGTAAAGTGCTATTTTAAGAGTATCTAATAGGAGGTTTTAATATGAAACGTATGGTACCTGTTACATCGATTATTGTCGCTGCTGGAATGGGAGCTTCGGCCGCGATGTGGCTATCATCTAAACCGAACCGACTAAAAGCGGAAAGTGTACTTAGAGACTGGAAACGGAAAATTAAGCCTTCTCCGTTTGATAAAAGTGAAGAATTACCGATTGAAAAAGGAGGACACCCCCACCCGCATGATGTAGAAGATAATAACATGGTCAGCGAAGGGGCGATGTATTCCGTTCAATTTTATAATGAGAAAATGCAATGATAAGCGGTTGGGGTAGATAGTTACCCCAACTAATTTTTTGATTACATTGAGGGTGGTGGCAGGATGAATTTATTTTTTTTACTCGTCTATTTCATCATCATTACGGCTGTTATTGAAATTTATGTCGTTTTATTTCGATTAACAGGGCTCAATATAAAGGTGTCAAGATTTCAGGTGATTTCGTTGATGACCGGCACGGGCTTCACAACGGAGGAATCTGAGCTTATTTTAGGTCATCCGATTCGCAGAAAACTCGCTACATTCCTTATCCTGTTCGGAGCCTTCTCCCTTGCCGTGATTATTTCCACAATCAGTAATTTCCTTTCGGATGATCTGCGGATGTACCATATTTTTTACATTACAGGAGGCGTCGTGCTTATCTTTGCGGTATTAAAGCTTGCCTGCATTCAGACCCTGTTATCGAGATTATTTCATAGAGAGATGAAGCAGCATGTCGACCTTGGCGATCTGCCGATTCGGGAAGTTTTTTTAACAGAAAAGAATGAATACCTGCTTAATCTGCATATCTATACCGACTCTTTGCTTGTATATAAGACTGTGAACCAACTGGTTAATGATCAGGAGCGGCTAGAGTTTGTTTTGCTTTTTATCAAAAGAGGTCAATTGAAGATCCGAGGAAATATCTACAACGAAAAAATACATGAAGGTGATCAGCTGCTTTTATATGGAGATAAAGAGATTTTAACCAAGCTCTTTCATCATGATATTAAGATCATGGAGAAAAAGCTTAAGAATCAGCAGCGGACAGCGGTTACTAGCGGATAGTAGCTGGTTACTGGCGGATGGTCGTCATTTACTGGCGGATAACCTGGCTTTACTGTCGGCTAGCCCCCGTTTACTGGCGCATAACCACTTTTTACTATCGGATAGCCAAAAAAGCCTCAATCCGAGGCTTTTTTCGTTCATATCTTCTTCACTTCCACATTCAAAATGTGATAACCCTTACTAGCAATGGCCTGGAACACGTACCCATCCGATTCCACCTTACTGCCTATTGGCGCATCAGAGTTTTGAGTCAGATACCAGCCGCCAATCGTATCAATATCTTGATCGGCTAAGTTGATCCCTAGTAAATCGTTCACGTCCTCAATCAATAATTTTCCGTCCACTACATAATGGTTCTCCTCTATCTTTTGAATCTCGGCCACCTCATCGGCATCGAACTCATCTCTCACTTCTCCAACGATTTCCTCAATAATATCTTCAACCGTAACCAAACCTGAGGTCCCGCCGTATTCATCAATGAGAATAGCCATATGTGTACGTTCTTTTTGCATTTTCACCAATAAATCATGAATGGGAGTAGTTTCCATCACATGAATCACGGGATTGATAAAGGAACTTACCTGCAACACATCCAGATTATCTGTAGTCATCATAATCGACGTTAACAGCGATTTCACGTTAATAATGCCGATTATGTGATCCTTATCCCCATCCATAACAGGATAGCGGGTAAAATTTTCATCATTCACCCTTTTTAAGACCTCATTCACCGTTGCATCCATTGGTATACTGCTTATCTCGGGCCGAGGCACCATGATTTCCTTTGCCATTCTCTCATCAAATTCAAAAATATTGTTCACATATCGTAATTCATTTTGATTAATCTCACCGCTCTGATAGCTTTCTGACAAGAGGATTCGCAGCTCTTCTTCAGAATGAGCTCCTTCGTGTTCCGATGAATGCTTTAATCCAAAAATCCCCGTTAGCAGCCGGGCCGAACCATTTAAGAGCCAAATAAATGGAAACATGATTTTGTTAAACCAGATAATTGGCACTGCGAACAAAAGCGTGATCGCCTCTGCTTTTTGAATTGCCACCGTTTTCGGTGCTAATTCCCCCGCTACTACATGGAAAAAGGTAACTAACGCAAAGGCAAAACTAACGGATAAAATATGTGTCACCGATTGATTGAGGTCTAGTGCCGCTAAGAATGGATGCAATAGTTTTTCAACGGTTGGTTCTCCCAGCCACCCCAGTCCTAGTGCGGTCACGGTTATCCCTAGTTGACAGGCTGATAAATATTCATCCAAATGGGTGACGACCCTTTTGGCCGCAACAGCTCCCTTCTTTCCTTCCGCAATCAATTGATCAATTCTCGATGGACGTACTTTTACCATTGCAAATTCAACTGCGACGAAAAATCCAGTCAATGCGATTAATGCTACAATTAAAAGTAAATTTATTATCGTCAAGAGAAGCTTCACTCCCTCTCTTTTTATAAAAAATAACAATCCGAAGTTATCTGAGTTTCGGATTGTTATCCTTCTTTTATTCGATTATTTTTTTGTCTATCTTATTATCTAGCTTATCTAGATATTTGCTAGCGAATTCCCTTCCTCCTAGGCCAAACGCCAGACCAAATGCTAGGGCCACACCGCCTAAAACGAGAATAAAGGCAGCATTTACGATTGAATGTGCAACTTCAAGCTGGTCTAATGCCATAAAGACTGTAATCGCGAAGATTGCATATTTCCCCACTGCTGCAAGTGTCCGTGAGTAGCTGCTTTTTAAAACATTTTGTAAAATACGCTCGACTAAATGCCCTAAATATAAACCAATTCCTAAGATCACTAGTGCAGCCAGTATCATCGGTAAATAGGCAATCACGCCTGTTGCTAGAGTGACTAAGAATTCTAGGTGAACAATTTGTAATGCTTCCACTGTAAATAATAAGACAATCACAATCTTTGCAATCATCCCAACGATTTGCGAAAGATTGTATTTGGACTGCTCGGGATTTAACGAACCAATACCCATATGGTGAAAGATGTTGTTAAATCGTAAACGCCACAGCATTTGCGAAACCACTTTTTCAACCCATTTTCCAAGCCATAAGCCCGCTAAGATTAAGATGACCGCAACAGCGATGTTGGGAATGAGCGAGAGCACATGATGAAGCATCGAAATGGCCGGGTCAGAAATTCCTTTTAAATCAAGCTTTTCTAGTGCTGTAATAATCGTAGGAATTAAGACTAAGATAAGCGCAATATTTCCGATCATACCTGAAAGACTGGTTCCGTCTCCTTTAGTGTTTAGACCAAAACGGTGGCCAAGCCTCTCCGTACCGACACTACTTAAAAAGTTTGTTAGAATATCGCGGACTATTTTGGCAATCAACCAGCCGATAAAAACAATCAGTGCAGCAGCAAATAACTTAGGAATAAAAGCTAACAAAGTTCCTAGGGTGTTGGCGAAAGGTTCTGAAACGCCTTCCATTTGCAGTGCATCCAATACCCCTGGTAAAAATAATAAGAAAACAAAGTAGAAAAGAACCTTACCAATACTGTTAACCTTTCTTACGGCCTCCGCTTCATTATTTGCCATCTTCCATTTTACTAAGAGACGTTCGCCATGAATCATGGCTGTCCCTTTTTTAAACAAGAGGCGCAGCAGCGAGGCAACTCCCCATGCTAGCAATAAAATAAGAGCAGCTTTTAGAACATTAGGAACGGCCGCTGTAATCGTTGATAACATTTCCACAAGTGGTGTGGCAATGAAGCTTAGATTAAGCATATTGAAAAAGATAATCCAGACAAACACTAGTAAAATATAATAAACTATTTTTCCAATAATAGTTTCAGATGAGTATTTCCTCTTTCCTAGGTTGGAAAACAGCCGATCATCGAAGCTTGTTTTCTTTAAAAGTGATTCCACACCTTTTCCAATAAACTTAGCAATTAGCCAGCCAACCAATAATACCAATAGAGCAAACAGCAAGTTCGGCAGCTGTTGAAAATATGAGTACCATCCAGTCATCATTTGATCCATCTCCATCCTATCGCACTCCTTTTCTGTTATTCTGTTTCAACTTATTTACGTAAGTAAGTTTTCTATTAGGATATATAACCCGTATTTTTGAATCGAAACCTAGTTTTTAAAAATTATATTTTTTCAAAAAAGGGCATTTAATAGAAGGAATATCATTTGGAGCCTAAAGAAAGACCCACTTAGGAAAAAATGAGGTTTCAAGTTCTTTGCAGCGGGAATATAACCAATATGCAAGGCAGACTTGCACTTCTAAACAGTTCAATTAGAAGGAGGAGCTACCAATGCAAATGAGTTGGAAGAAACGATTACTAGTTGGCGGACTGGCTGTATCGCTAACATTCGGCGGGCTAGCTGGATGTGGTGATGGGGTCGACCAGGATAACGGAATCAGTGATGGACAAGAAAAAGATGCAGTAGACACTGATACAAAGAAGGAAGCCAACGCAACAATGGACGATGCGAAACAGAACATTGAAGAGGCAGTGAATAATGTGGAGAAAAAATTGAAAGAGGACGGTGTTGGTGATGGAGTAGACCAAGATAATGGTGTTAGCGATGGCGAAAAGAAAGATGAATTAGATAACTAATACTAGGAGGCTAAACAATATGAATAAAGATAAATTTTCTGGCAGTGTTGATCAAGTAAAAGGTGAGGCAAAAGAACAATGGGGACGCTTAACAGATGATGATTCAAAAGTTGTAGAAGGAAAAGTCGATAAAGCGAAAGGTAAAGTAAAAGAAGGCGTAGGCGAAGTGAAAGATACCCTATCAAAATAGCATTTATCCAACCTATTAAACTAGAGGAGGAGAAAAAATGGACAAGCATGGGAAGAATATTGTAGGTGTGTATCAATCGGAACAAGAGGCGATTGCCGCCATTGAGGACCTGATAAAATGGGGATACGATAAGTCAGAAATCAGTGTAATCGGTAAAGATCACAATCACTTAGATACCATCACAGAAGAAACAGGTACTGCCGTTGAAGACACGGCTGCCACTGGCGCGCTAACAGGTGGAGCAATTGGTGGTGCGACCGGATTATTAGCTGGACTTGGCGCTCTTGCCATCCCAGGGATTGGCCCGATTGTCGCCGCAGGTCCTATTGCAGCAAGCATCATGGGTGCTTTAACAGGAGCTGGTGTAGGCGGACTAGCAGGCGCACTGATCGGACTTGGAATTCCAGACGATGACGCCAAGTATTATCAAGAGTCTGTTGAAGAAGGAAAGATTCTAGTCCTAGTTAATAAGAGAGATCACACTGATAAGGATATGGTGCAAGAGGCTCCTATAGACGTGGAACCAACACCTGATAAAGAAGAATCACGATATGAGACCATTAGAGATCGAAATCCAGCCTTGAATACCAAATTCTAATAAAAAATGCAAAAAAGCTGCAGCAACGATTACGTTGTTTGCAGCTTTTTTGGTTTAGTAACCCTCATAACATAAAAAAAGAAGAGGCTCCCCAACCTCTTCTTTTTCCTGTATGAAGACCCCTTTAATTTGACAGGCTGCTTCCCCCAAAGCATCCTAATTTTCACCCAACTTAACTTAACCTAACTGAAAAAGTCCGATAGGTTATTCAGGTTATTTTGCATAAAGTCTAACGCAAAATTCGGCATCACACCAAACAGTATTGAACCGACGACTGCGACAACCAACACGATCACAATGCCAGCTGGAATTTTGAACTTGCTGTCGTCACTTGCCGGACGGAAAAACATTTGTGTCATCACACCAAAATAATAGAAGTATGAAACCACCGTCGTCGCAATCATTAATGAAGCGAGCACATAATGTGGTGTCGGGCCAGAAAATGTGCCGATAAAAATGTTTAATTTTCCAATAAAACCTGCTGTGCCCGGGAAACCAGCCAGCGACACAAGCAAGATGCCCATAACGACTGCAAGCACAGGTGAACGACGGTACAAGCCGGCAAAATCAGCTATCTTCGCCGAACCTGATTTTTCAGTAACGACCTGAATGATCGCAAACGCACCCATGTTCATGAGCAAGTAAGCCAGCAGGTAGAACCAAATCGAGTAAAAGATGTTCGAATTCAGCGTCGTTAAGGCAACGAGAATATAACCAGCGTGCGCGATACTAGAATAGGCAAACATCCGTTTAATGTTCGACTGCTTCAATGCCACCACGTTTCCGATTATCATCGTTACTCCAGCGATAAAGGCCAAGTAATCTTGCATTTGCAGTAAGATTGGCTTTTCTGGATCGCCGACCGATGCCGCTGCGAGAAAGACGGTTAACAAAATCCGAAGTACAATTACAAAACCAGCTGTTTTTGATACGACACTTAGAAAAGCAGTAACCGGTGTAGGCGCGCCTTGGTAGACGTCAGGTGCCCACATGTGGAATGGAGCTGCCCCCAATTTGAACGCTAACCCCACAAGTACCATTAAAAATGCCAGCGTTAACAGGTATGCCTGTTGGCCGTCTGCCACTTGAGTCAGGCTAGTAGCAATCTTCACTAAGTTGGTTGAGCCGGTTAAACCATAGATATAGCTCATCCCAAACAGCGTGATTGCCGTGGAAATTCCGCCATTGATGACGTATTTCATCCCTGATTCATTCGACTCCAAATGATACTTGCGGATTCCCGCTAAAATATAGGAAGAAACAGTTAACAATTCCAAGCCGATGAACAGCGTAATTAAATCGCCGCTCGAAGTCATAATCATGCCGCCGAGCAAGGCAGATAAGAACAAATAATAAAACTCGCCGCGGTATTCCTCTAAACCATCCTTCGCCTCGTAGCTGACGGCCAAAAGCATAACCAGACCTGCCCCCACAAGAAGCAATAATTTAAAGCCAATCGCAAAACTATCCAAGCGGAACGAATCGTCCAAAATCGACCTTACTGGTCCACCCACTAAACTAAGCACGGACACGGTTGCAGCGATAATCGCAACAATTCCGATCCAGCCGAGAATTCTCCGATCTTGGTTTTTCGGCATAAATAAATCTAAAAGTGTAATAAGTGCGGCTACACCAAGGATGATGAACTCTGGTGTCATGGCACTCCAATGAAATTGCTGCAAGCTTTCAAGACTCATCCTTCATCACCCTCCTATCCCTAGCATGATGGTTTCAAGTGTAGTTTTTAATGGCGCGCTTAGGACACTTGGGTAAACACCAATTAATACGATTAACAGCATAAGTACGAGCACAGGCACGAATTCGACGCCCTTCAAGTCAAGGATGCCCGTAAATTCACGATGCGCCTTGCCGTATGTGATTCCTAAAACCGCGCGAAGCAAGTAAGCCGCCGTCATAATAATTCCAAGCGTACCCACCGCTGCAATCACCGGCATTTCTCTGAAAAGTCCGAGGAAGGCCATAAATTCACTGACAAATCCAGACATCCCTGGCAAGCCAAGTGATGCCATCCCGCCAGCCAACAAGAAGCCAGCTGCAATCGGCATGCCCTTCGCCATTCCGCCGAGATTCTCAATAAGTGACGTATCGGTGCGTTCGTACAGGACGCCGACCAAGAAGAACAACAGCGCGGAAATCAATCCGTGAGAAATCACTTGGAAAATCGCCCCTTGAATCCCTGCCTCATTCATTGCAGCCAGTCCGATTAGCACAATTCCCATATGAGAAATCGATGAATAAGCTAAAACCATTTTAAAATCTGTTTGAATGAACGCTAGATACGCACCGTAGAGGAGGTTAATCACTCCAAGGATAGCAATCAGCGTCGCAAGAGTTCCGAATTGCTCGGGAAAAATGCCCATTCCAAAACGAATTAATCCGTACGCACCTATTTTCAGGAGAATCCCTGAGTGAATCATAACAACTGATGGCGGTGCTTGTACGTGAACTTTTAACATCCAGCTGTGTAATGGGAAAATCGGCAATTTGACACCAAACGCCAGCAATAAGCCAATGAATAAGCCCATTTTCAGATCGCTCGAAAGCGGTGCATCTGGATTCGCCATCAATTCCGTTAAATAGTTAATATTGGTTGATCCTGTTTTTGCAAAAAGAATCATAATCACAATTAATAGAATCGCAGAACCTAGTCCGTTATAAATCAAGAAACTGTAGGCTGCTTTTTCTTTTTCAAAATAACCCCATTTTCCGATCAAGAAGAAGGTCGGAATGAGTGTGATTTCAAAGAAGATGAAGAACAGAATTAAGTTTTCCGCCGTAAACACGCCGAGCATTCCTAACTCTAAAAGCAGGAACAGCATGAAATAGCCTTTCCATTCCTTTTTCACAAACTTTGCTGCGGCAATTGCCGATAGCGTCGCAACTACCGCTGTAAGGACCACGAGCAGAAGCTGGAAGCCGCTTAAGCCGAGTTCATAGTAAACTGAAAAATATGGTTCAGGAGCGTTGATCCCATGGAATTGAATCCACTTGGCTGAGACCGTAAAATCGGCTAGATCCTTACCAAATTGAAAATGAAGGTAAGCAGCCAGGGCCAGCAGCAAGGCTGGCAAGGTCGCTAGAAAGCCGACCGCTTTAATTGGTTTTTCTGCTGTTTTCGGCATAAACGCTAAAAGCACGATACCTAGTAAAGGGGAGAATACTAGGAGTGAAAGAACGGATGTTAAATTCATCGTAAGTACCCCCCTGTTAATGCAAAGATAACGACGAGAACCGCTAGTCCGATAAAGGCCACCGCACCGTACGTTTGAACCTGTCCGGATTGCAGTTTCGACCCTGCGGCGCCAAGACCTTGAACGATTCCGACCACGCCTTTGACAAGTCCTTCGACAAGGAACACGTCAATGAAACGTAAGAAGTAGCTGACCCCTTTTGTGAAGGCCACAACTGTCAGTTGATAAAACTCGTCAACGTAATATTTGTTCAAAAGAATTGTGTGTAACGTATCGCCTGTGCCACTTAACCAGTTGCGGGCGATTGAACGTTTGTTGTACATCAAGTAAGCAAGGAAGATTCCCGCTAAGGAAACGACCGTTGCCGCGATCATGATCCAAGCCGGGCCTTCAACGTGGCCTTGGTGTGACAACGCTTCGTTGCCATCGACGAGCCAGTCACCAAGGAATGTTCCGAACCACGGTGTATTGACGTAACCAGCGATTACAGCAAGAACACCAAGAACGACCATTGGTAAGGTCATATTGGATGGCGATTCATGGACATTCTTCTGGTTGCCGCGCGCTTCACCCGTAAAGACCAGGAAGAACAAGCGGAACATATAGAATGCCGTCATGAAGGCAGCCGCAAGGGCTAAGAAAAAGAGAACAGGATGTCCGCCTTCCCATGCTGCCACTAAAATTTCATCTTTCGAGAAGAATCCAGAAAGTCCTGGGACACCACTGATTGCGAGTGTTCCGATTAAGAATAGCGGTCCGGTAAGCTTGAGCTTTTTCCAAAGCCCACCCATTTCTTCGATGTTCTGAGTATGTACCGCGTGAATGACAGAACCGGCTGCCAAGAACAGAAGCGCCTTGAAGAAGGCATGTGTCATCAAGTGGAATACCCCTGCCACATAGCCTGCAGACCCTAAGGCCAGCATCATGTAGCCAAGCTGTGAAACCGTTGAATACGCGAGTACGCGTTTGATATCCGTTTGCACAAGACCAATGCTCGCGGCGAAAATCGCCGTAAATGCGCCAATCACAGCGATCGTAAGGAGCGCCGTATGGCTCGCCTCAAACAATGGAAATAGTGCCGCAACCAAGTAAACCCCTGCCGCAACCATCGTCGCCGCGTGGATTAACGCCGACACAGGCGTCGGACCTTCCATCGCATCCGGAAGCCACGTGTGGAGCGGGAACTGACCCGACTTACCAACTGCGCCGATGAAAATCAGAATTGCGGTCAAGGTAATCATGGTGCCTGACACCGCACCGGCATCAACAGCTGCGAAAATTTCACTATATTCAAAGCTTTTGGTTTCCCAGAATAGCAGAATCATGCCGATAAATAAGCCCACGTCCCCGATCCGAGTCATGATGAACGCTTTTTTAGCGGCTGCTTTTGCTTCGTCTTTGTAAAAATAAAAACCGATTAATAGGAAGGAACCGACGCCGACAAGTTCCCAGAAAATATAAGTTTGCAGCAGGTTAGGCGATATAACCAGTCCGAGCATTGCAAACGTAAATAATCCTAAATAGGCATAGAATACTGGAAACCGCTCGTCTCCTTGCATATAACCTTTGGAGTAGGTATGTACTAAGAAACTTACGAGCGATACGATAAACAGCATTAATGCATTTAATTGATTCACTTCAAAGCCCGCTGTTAGATGCATATCTCCTATCGTGAGCCAGTCAAATTTCGTGACATAGGTCGGCTCTTTGAAGCGCTCGAATAAAACCAAAATCGAGTAGACAAGTGATGCCAGCGTGAGGAGAATCCCCACATAGGCACTTGCTTCCTTCAGTCGCTTCCCGAAAAGAAGAAGGATCAAAAACGATAATAGCGGGAAAAGCGGTATGAGCCATGCATTCTCCATCATTATCACTATCCCCTTTCGAATGATACGAACATCACCATTCGAATTTTGTTGAAAGACAATTTTGTCGTCGTACCTTTTAGAGGTACTTTTTTATTAGTGTGGTGCCATTGTGGTACATTTTGGTACCTGACACCCTTCGTGGACAAAAAGACCAAAGTGTCTTTTTGCGGTGCCTGACACCTAGTTTTTCATCGTATCCATTTCGTCGATGTTAACAGTTTTTCTAGCACGGTAAAGTGAGATTAAGATCGCTAAACCAACGGCTGCTTCGGCTGCTGCAACGCTGATTGCGAACAGAGCGAAGATTTGGCCCGTGATTGACGGCGCCATTCCGTATTTACTGAAAGTGACGAGATTAATATTAACGGCGTTCAGCATCAATTCAATCGAAATCAGGACAATTACGGTATTTCTTTTTGTCAGTGCACCGTATAAGCCGATGCAAAATAAGATTAATGCAAGTGCCAGGAAGGCTGAAGCGGGAACGGAACTCATTTATCATCCGCCTCCTTCTTCTCGTTTTTCGCAAGAATAATCGAACCAACAAGGGCGACTAATAGTAAAACAGACGTTAACTCAAATGGAATGATATATTTGGAGTACAGTGCTTTACCAATTTGCATCGTGTTATTTTCATGCAAGGTCGTTGGAACCTGTTCAATATTGAAATCGTAAATCCCAAGGTACACGGCAAACGCAAAGCCGAGAATTCCTAAGAAGACAAGGATTTTTCTCCATTTGCCTGTTTTCGGTTCATGTTCATCATTATGCTTCGTTAACATGATTCCAAATAGCATAATGATTGTAATGGCACCGGAATAGATTAAGATCTGCACTGCGGCCACAAATTCGGCGGACAGCACTACGTAAATACCAGCGATTGCTACAAAGGTGAAGATTAGTGAAACGACCATATGAACAACCTTGGTAAGATTTAAAAGCAGCACACCGCCGATAATCGCGACAAGTGCGAGCCCCATAAATGCGAGGAATTCCCCCGAAAAGGTCATGGTTTATTCACCTGCCGTATGTTTTCGTCGTTTTCATCTAACCATTCTAGGTTTTTAAATAACATGTCACGGCTGTATTCAGCGAGCTCAAAGTTATTGGTCATGATAATCGCTTCTGTCGGGCATACCTCTGTACATAGGTCACATAGGATGCAAATTTCGAAGTTAATATCATAGGTATCAATGATTTTCCCTTTTTTCGTTGGATCCGGATGTTTTTTACCCGTCAAATCGATACAATCAGTCGGGCAGATATTCATGCACTGATTGCAAACAATACACTTCTCCGGATAAAACTTTTGAATACCACGGAACCGGTCTGGCAGTGGAATCGGCTTATTCGGATAATCATAAGTAACCTTTTCTTTCGTCAAGTTCTTTAGGGTATATTTCAAGCCTTTTGCTAATCCAAGCACGTTTTTCACCCCTTTTACATTTTAAAGATAGTTATTGGTGTCAGGCACCATTAAAAGAATAGTGACTTAATTAACGCTGTTAAGAAAATGTTTGCTAAAGCGATTGGCAGGAGGACTTTCCAGCCAAATTCCATGAGTTTGTCAGCGCGGAAACGCGGTAAGGTTGCCCGCAGCCAGATATAGACAAAGACAACGACACTAAATTTAACCGCGAACCAGACCGCACCTGGGATAAAGTTCAGGAAGCTGAATGGCGCCAGCCATCCCCCTAGGAAAACAACGGTAATCAAGGCGGACATTGCGAATAAATACACATATTCTGCGAGCATAAAGAAGGCCCAGCGGAATCCGGTATATTCGACATGGTATCCAGCAACTAGTTCGTTTTCCGACTCCGGAAGGTCAAAAGGTGTCCGGTTTAATTCGGCAATCGAAGCAATAAAAAAGATGATAAAGCCAATTGGCTGTAAAAGAATGAACCAGCCATGCTTTTGTGCTTCGACCATATCATTTAGATTTAAACTTCCGGTTAAAAGGATGACACCCAAAACAGACATAACCAGCGGAATTTCGTAGGAAATCATCTGGGCTGATGCACGCATGCCTCCTAAAAGGGCGTACTTGTTATTCGAGGCCCAGCCGCCAAGCAGCATGCCGAAGGTGGTTAATCCGCTTACCGCGATATAGTAAAGTAATCCAACGCCGATATCAGCGAACTGAAAGGCATCCGTGAACGGCATCGTGGCCAGCACCATAAACGACGGTGCGAAGGCAATGACTGGCGCAATGATAAATAATGGTTTATCAGCTGCTTTTGGAATGATGTCCTCTTTTAGTAACAATTTAAGAACGTCAGCGACGGTTTGTAAGAGTCCCCATTTACCGCCGACCTGGTTTGGACCATGGCGCAGCTGCATGTAACCCAAGACTTTCCGCTCTGCTAAAATTCCGTAGGTAACGAATCCTAATACAATTAAAAGCAAGACAGCGCCGAGTAAAAAGAAAATTCCAAAGTTAGCCCAACCCGGACTTGACTGGAGCAATTCTTCTATCATTAGCCGTCAACCTCCCCAAGGACAATATCCACTGCCCCTAAAATAGCGATCATGTTTGCAATATTTTCACCCTTTAAAAGTTTCGGGAGAATTTGCAGGTTATAGAAGGACGGTCTTCTAAACTTTAAGCGGTACGGTTCTTTTTTGCCGTCGCTATAAATATAGCAGCCAATCTCTCCACGCGGTGATTCAATTCGGACAAAGGCCTCTCCCTTAGGTGCCTTTATAATCTTCGGCACTTTCGCTAAAATCGGTCCTTCGGCTGGGAATTGTTCCACGGCTTGTTCGAGGATATTCAAGGATTGTTCAATCTCAGCCAGGCGCAAATGGTAGCGGGCCAAGCAATCGCCTTCTTCTGAAGTCGGCACATCAAATTCAAAACGATTATAGACGGAATATGGTTCATCTTTACGGAGATCCCATTTCACGCCGGTACTGCGAAGATTCGGTCCGCTCAATGAATACTGGAGCGCCTCTTCTTTCGTATACTTCCCAATTCCTTTTACGCGGTCAAGGAAGATTTCGTTTCCGGAAACCAATTCGTGATAGCCTTTCAGCTGGCCGCGCAAGTAAGGAACAAAGCTGCCTACTTTTTCAATCCAGCCTTCAGGTGCATCCCACTTCACACCGCCAACGCGCATATAGTTGAAGGTCAGGCGTGCCCCTGATAATTCATTCAGCATATTGATAATCATTTCCCGGTCACGGAACGCATAGATGAATGGACTGGTCGCACCAAGGTCAAGGATATAGGTACCCCATGCAACGAGGTGGCTGGCAATCCGGTTCAATTCCATCGCAATCACGCGCAAGAAATCCGCTCGTTCAGGCACTTCAATCCCCATCATCGTTTCAACCGCATGACAGATCACATAGTTATTAGTCATGGAGGATAGATAGTCCATCCGGTCTGTATATGGAATAATCTGTGTATATTGCAGATTTTCAGCTAATTTTTCTGTCCCACGGTGCAAGTAACCGATGACAGGCGTTGCTTCGGTAATAATTTCCCCATCAATTTTAACGACGAGACGGAACACTCCGTGTGTACTTGGATGCTGAGGACCGACGTTTAATATCATTTCTTCTGTTCTGATCATTGGTTACACCTCCACGTCGTACGGCTCATAATCTTTGCGCAGTGGATAGCCAACCCAATCTTCGCCAAGCAGGATACGTCGTAAGTCCGGATGCCCTGGAAATTTGATTCCAAGTAAATCATAGGCTTCACACTCAGGCCATTCTGCCCCGGCCCACAGCGGCTGCAAGGACTCGATTGTTGGTTCGTTGCGGTCAATCTTTACTTTAAAAGCAACCGATTGACGGTTTTTGTATGAGTATAAGTGAACATATACTTCCATATGTGTGACAAAGTCTGTCCCATGAAGCTCGGATAAATAATCAAACCCTAACTGCTCATTGTATTTTAAAAATTGAGCTACTTTGAAATAGGTATCAGGCTTCACCACAAGGGTTGGAACATCCTTAGAAAGTTTATTAATATAAGAATCTTCTAAAACATCCGCACCTAGATGCTCAGTTATGACCTTCACATATTTGTCTAGGTATGGCTGATTTGGTGATGGCTGCTCTGCAGCTGCTGGTGCTGTGTCATCCGCTTTTCCTGCTCCTGCGGCTTTTGCCTTGGCTGCTGCCGCTGCTTTCGCCTTCGCTTTTGCGGCTGCGATTGCTTTTGCTTTCTCATCATCGCCACCCGCTGCGTCTGCTCCAGCTCCGCCTGCTTTAGCTTTTGCAGCAGCTGCTGCTTTTGCTTTGGCCGCTGCAGCTGCTTTCGCCTTGGCCGCTGCTGCCGCTTTCGCCTTGGCATCATCTCCGGCTGGGGCATCAGTTTCTTCGGCTGGGGCTCCACCTGCGAGTTCCATCGCTTTTTTCTTTGCTGCTGCTGCTGCTTTTGCTTTCGCTACCGCTGCTGCTTTTTTCTTCGCGAGATCGTCGCCATCGTCTGCCTCTGGTTCCGCTGGCACGGTTTCTTCGGCTGGGGCTTCTCCGCCCGCAAGCTCCATCGCTTTACGCTTCGCTGCGGCTGCTGCCTTCGCTTTGGCCACCGCTGCCGCCTTTTTCTTCGCGAGGTCATCTGCATCGTTTGCTGCCGGTTCAGACGGTTCTGCTGGCGCGGTTTCTTCCACTGGTGCTGAAGAGCCGCCTTGTTCCATCGCCGCTCGTTTTGCTGCAGCTGCTGCCTTCGCCTTCGCGACTGCCTCGGCCTTTCTTTTCGCTAGATCATCAGCGTCATTTGCGGGTGCAGATGCTGGAGCTTCGGCTTTAACTGGCTCGGCTGGCTTCTCTTCTTGCTTAGGAGCTGGTTCCGCTTCTCCTGCAGCCTTCGCTGCTCGTTTCGCTGCCGCCGCGGCCTTTGCTTTCGCAACCGCTTCCTTCTTTAACTGTTCAAGATCTTTTTCCCCACTCATTGGTTAGATCACCTTCTTCCCAGTCTTCGCCTCATAGCGAATCTTTTCCTTTAATTTATTGATTCCATAAATTAAAGCGGCTGGGTTTGGAGGGCATCCTGGTATGTATACATCGACAGGAACGATTTGATCGACTCCCTTAACAACTGAATAAGATTTCACATACGGCCCACCTGCTGTCGCACAAGAACCCATCGCAATGACCCACTTTGGCTCGGGCATTTGGTCATATAATCTTCGTAAAATTGGTGCCATCTTCTTCGTCACAGTACCAGACACAATCATACAATCTGACTGGCGCGGTGACGTCCGGAAAAACGAACCCGAACGGTCCAAATCATAATTCGCTCCGCCCACACCCATCATTTCAATCGCACAACAAGCCAGACCAAATGTCACTGGGTAGATCGAACTGCTCCGAGCCCAAGCTTTAATTTGCTCTAGCGTAGTCATAAATACATTTCGCTGTAACTCTGCCATTTCTTGTTGTGAAAGGCCATCTAGTTTTAATTCCATCGTAGCACCTTCTTTTTCCAGGCATACACAAGGCCAATTAATAACATAATAACAAAAATCAACATCTCAATTAGCGCAAAAATCCCTAACTTATCATAGGCAACGGCCCATGGATATAAAAACACGGTTTCTACATCAAAAATAACAAACATTAGGGCAAAAATATAATAGCGGACATTGAACTGTACACGGGAATCGTGAAATGGATCAATACCGCTCTCATATGTGGTATACTTCGCCTCGCTCGGTTTATGCGGACGCAGAAGCTTACCTAAAAATAACGCCACCACAGGCAGCAGCACCCCAAGACATAGAAACGCAAAAACAATCAGATAATTATTCTGATATACATTTAGAAGTTCCATGTCCATCCCCTCCAATGTTGTAAATTTTCATACTAGTGAATATTGTAACCGAATTCATTATAGCATTGTTACAAACCCATGTCGACAAGCCCTATTCATAAAAATTGGAATTCTAACCGCCGCGAAATTCACGGTTGAAAGGCTCTTGAGAGCTCGCTATCAAAAGAGACTTTCAATCGGGAATTTTGCAAACTGCAGCTAAAGCGGAAAATGTCATGTCTTATAGAGGTCCCGGTCAAATACCTAATAAATACGACAACAACCTCTATTTAACAACAAAATGTGACCAGTGTCAGTGAGATTTGTCATAAAACGTTCACCAAATATCTCTTTTTCGGAATACCCTTATATTCTTCTGAAAAAGCAATTTATCTAAAACAAGTAACATGTCCTTCTATAATCATATTCATCTACTAACAAATCATGCAGATATTCCATTATCGAGAACAAATCCAACTGAAAAAGCCAGGCACAGACTGGCAATGGTAAAATCACTTCATAAATATGCAAAAAATCCACATAACCATTGAAACACTTTTCCCTTCTCTCGGTAAATGGAGACCTCCTTTACCACTGTGGCCTTTTCCCCTTCTCTCGGTAAATGGAGACCTCTTTCATTTACCGCTTTGGCTCTTTTCCCCTTCTTTCGGTAAATGGAGGGCACTTTCATTTACCGTTGTGGCTCTTTTTCCCTTCTTTCGGTAAATGGAGACCTCTTTCATTTACCACTGTGGCTCTTTTTCCCTTCTCTCGGTAAATAGAGATCTTTCATTACAAATCCGCAACAAAAAACCCCTCCAGCACCAATTTTCAAAGAAAATTGCCACCAAAGGGGTTTTATCTATAATATTATCTTCTTTCCGATACGGCGAGGCGATTGATGGCACGCTGTAAAGCAAGCTCCGCACGTCTGAAATCGGTATGCTCAGCCTGATGATCTCTCATACGCTGTTCTGCACGTTCCTTCGCTCTTACGGCACGTTCCACATCAATTTCAGAAGCAAGTTCCGCTGATTGAGCTAAAATCGTCACTTGATCAGGACGGACCTCTAAAAATCCACCACTGACTGCGACATAATCCGTATTACCGCCTTTTTTAAGACGAACAGACGTAATCTCCAGCGGGGCAACTAAAGGCATGTGGCCAGGAGAAATCCCTAGGTCACCACTTGTTGCCTTAGTACTTACCATTTCCACATCTGATTCATACACCGGGCCATCGGGAGTAACAATACTGACTTTAATCGTCTTCATTTTTTACCCTCCAGGCTCAGTTTAGACCTCAACGCCCATGCGTTTTGCATTCTCAAGCACGTCTTCAATACGTCCAACCAAACGGAACGCATCTTCTGGAAGGTGGTCATACTTACCTTCAAGAATCTCTTTGAAACCACGAACTGTTTCTTTAACAGGTACATAAGAACCTGGCTGGCCAGTAAACTGCTCAGCAACGTGGAAGTTTTGAGATAAGAATACTTGGATACGACGCGCACGTTGTACCGTTAACTTATCATCATCACTAAGTTCATCCATACCAAGGATTGCGATGATATCTTGTAACTCTTTATAACGTTGTAATGTTGATTGAACTTGGCGGGCTACATTGTAGTGCTCTTCGCCAACAATATCAGGTGACAAGGCACGAGATGTTGAAGCCAAAGGATCCACCGCTGGATAAATACCCATCTCAGAAAGCTTACGCTCAAGGTTTGTTGTTGCATCTAAGTGAGCGAATGTTGTAGCCGGAGCCGGATCCGTATAGTCATCGGCTGGTACATAAATCGCTTGGATCGATGTAACTGATCCTAAGTTTGTAGATGTAATACGTTCTTGTAATTTACCCATCTCAGTTGCAAGAGTTGGCTGGTAACCTACCGCTGATGGCATACGGCCAAGTAGCGCGGATACCTCAGAACCTGCTTGCGTGAAACGGAAGATGTTATCCATGAAGAACAACACGTCTTGTCCTTGCTCATCACGGAAATACTCAGACATAGTCAAACCAGTTAAAGCAACACGCATACGTGCGCCAGGCGGCTCGTTCATTTGTCCGAATACCATCGCAGTTTTCTTGATAACGCCAGAATCCGTCATTTCGTGGTAAAGGTCATTACCTTCACGAGTACGCTCACCAACACCAGCGAATACGGAAATACCACCGTGCTCTTGTGCGATGTTGTTGATTAATTCCTGGATTAATACTGTTTTACCTACACCGGCACCACCAAATAGACCGATCTTACCACCCTTAATATAAGGAGCAAGTAAGTCTACTACTTTAATACCAGTTTCAAGGATTTCTACCTGAGTAGAAAGGTTTTCAAATGTTGGTGCTTCGCGGTGAATTGAATCACGGCGCTCGCTTGCTGGAATTGCAGGATCAAGGTCAATTGTTTCTCCTAATACGTTAAATACACGACCAAGAGTAACATCACCAACTGGTACAGAAATTGGTGCACCAGTATCTTCAACTTCTATTCCACGAGTTAAACCGTCAGTCGTTGACATCGCAATCGTACGAACTGTATCATCACCTAAATGAAGAGCTACTTCAAGGGTAATGTTGATATCAACTTCGGATGCATTACTCGCTTTACTTGAAATTCTCAACGCATTATAAATCGCTGGAAGTTGACCGCTTTCGAACTTAACGTCAACAACCGGACCCATAATCTGAAGAACGCGTCCTTTGCTCATCGTTTTCCCTCCTAACTTACTCTTTCGCGAAAAACCACCCAAAAGCATTTTTAAAAAATGAACTCAGTGTGGCCACGCGCATTGTTCTATGCTGAACAAAATGAGTCGGGAACGGTATAATCGTTCCCTGCTCGAATCTAAATAGTTATACTGGTTCAGGCACCAGATTAGAATTATTTTAAAGAAACTACATTTCCTACTCTAGCGCTGCCGCACCGCCGACGATTTCTGTGATTTCTTGGGTAATCGACGCTTGACGGGCACGGTTGAAGACTAGTGTGTAGTGATTGATTAGTTCTTTTGCATTATCTGTTGCATTTCTCATTGCAGTCATCCGAGCAGCATGCTCACTCGCTTTGCTGTCTAGTAGAGCGCCAAAAATTAAGCTCTCAGCATATTGAGGCAGGAGAACTTCTAATATTTCTTCTGCAGACGGCTCAAATGTATAGGAAATAGGCTTGTTAGAAGCGGTTAAATCCGTTAGCGGAAGGAGCTTCTTCTCTTGAACTTCCTGTGAAATGGCACTCACATAATGGCTGTAATAGATATATAGTTCATCGAATGTGCCATCGGCAAACATTCCAACGGTTGCACGGGTAATGTCTTGAATGTCAGCAAAGTTCGGCTGAGCTGGAATCCCAATTGTTTCAAGGACTACATTCATGCCGCGCTTGACAAAAAAGTCACGTGCTACACGTCCGATTGCAATAATCGCAAATTCATCATTCGATTTATGTCGCTCTTTAATTGTTTGACTCACTCGACGCAGCACGTTGCTGTTAAATGCCCCAGCAAGTCCGCTGTCAGAAGTCATGACAACATAACCGGTTTTCTTAACAGGTCGACTTGTCAGCATGGGATGATTTACTCCGCCTGAGCCAAGCGCGATTGACGCCGTTACCTCTTGGATTTTTTCCATATAAGGAACAAATTGCTTTGCATTCACGACGGCACGATTCCACTTCGCAGCAGAGGTCATTTCCATTGCTTTCGTAATTTGACTCGTCTTTTTCGTTGAATTAATACGAGTTTTTATCTCACGTAATGAAGCCATAGGTTCTCACCACCCTTTTTCAAAGAATGTCTGGAAGGCGCGCGGCATCATGTGAAGTTTTCACACAGTGCCGCTCACCTCACCGTTCTAAATGTCAGACCCTATTGTTCGGAAACTGCAAACGTCTTTTTGAAGGCGTTGATTGCAGAAGCCATATCGTCATCAGAAGGAAGGTCCTTCGTTTTTGTAATATGGTCTAACAACTCTTTGCGGTTGTGGTCTAACCAATTAAGGTATTCTGATTCAAAACGACGTACGTCCTCTAATGGAATATCATCAAGGAAGCCGCGTGTTAATGCGTAAAGGATTGCAACTTGCTTTTCAACTGAAAGCGGCTTGTGCAGGTCTTGTTTAAGAACTTCAACCGTACGTGCCCCACGATTCAATTTCGCTTGAGTTGCTTTATCTAAGTCTGATCCAAACTGAGCAAATGCTTCTAATTCACGGTATGATGCAAGGTCAAGACGTAGGGTACCAGATACCTTTTTCATCGCCTTGATTTGTGCAGATCCACCTACACGTGATACGGATAAACCAGCGTTAATCGCCGGACGTACACCGGAGAAGAATAAGTCAGATTGTAAGAAAATTTGTCCATCAGTAATCGAAATAACGTTTGTTGGGATATAAGCTGAAACGTCACCCGCTTGTGTTTCAATGAACGGAAGCGCAGTGATTGAACCAGCACCAAGTGTATCGTTAATTTTCGCTGCACGCTCTAGTAAGCGGCTGTGCAAGTAGAATACATCCCCTGGATATGCTTCACGACCTGGAGGACGACGAAGCAGCAAGGAAAGCTCACGGTATGCAGCTGCTTGTTTAGAAAGATCATCATATACGATCAATACGTGTTTGCCAGCATACATAAACTCTTCAGCCATTGAAACTCCTGTATATGGAGCTAAGTAAAGCAATGGAGCAGGTTGTGATGCAGATGCAGTAACAACGATTGAGTATTCTAATGCGCCGTATTTACGAAGTGTTTCAACGGCGTTACGAACTGTAGATTCTTTCTGACCGATCGCAACATAGATACAGATCATGTTTTGACCTTTTTGGTTCAAGATGGTATCGATGGCAACAGATGTTTTACCTGTTTGACGGTCACCGATAACTAACTCACGTTGACCACGTCCGATTGGCACAAGTGCGTCAATCGCTTTGATACCTGTTTGTAATGGCTCATGAACGGATTTACGAGCCATAACGCCTGGAGCAACTGCTTCAACTGGGCGTGTTTTTGTAGTGTTGATTGGACCCATACCATCAACTGGTTGTCCAAGTGAGTTAACAACGCGTCCAATAAGTTCCTCACCAACCGGAACCTCCATGATGCGTCCTGTACGGCGAACCTCGTCACCTTCTTTGATTTCAGTGAAAGGTCCAAGAATGATAATACCGACGTTATTAGCTTCTAGGTTTTGTGCCATACCCATAACGCCATTTGAAAATTCAACAAGTTCTCCAGCCATTACATTGTCAAGGCCGTGAACACGTGCGATACCGTCACCGATTGAGATAACTGTACCAACATCAGTTACTTGAATTTCCGCCTGATAGTTTTCAATTTGCTTTTTTATCAGGGAACTAATTTCTTCAGCTTTGATGCTCATGAGTTTCACCCCTAATCTTTCGAATCTAGCTTAACAATTTACGTTCTAAACGATCGAGTTTACCTCTTAACGACCCGTCATATATACGATTTCCAATGCGAAGGCGGATGCCGCCAAGCAAGTTGGAATCAACGATATTTTCGATTTTTAGTGACTTTTTGCCAATTTTAGCAGCAAATACAGATGAAATGGCTTCGCGTTCCGCATCCGTTAATGCACGTGTGCTGTAAACTTCAGCTTCGGCAACGCCCATCTCTTCGTTTGCTAGCTCTAAAAATTCATCTGCCAAATCAATGATTTGGTCTTCACGGTGGCGGTCGATTAAGATCAACAGTGTATTGAGTACATTTACATTAACTGATGCGAAAGCAGTCTTAATAATTTCTTTTTTCTTTGCAAGTGAAAGCTTAGAAGAATTTAAGATGGCTTTTAATTCAGGATTGTATTGTACAACTTCTTTCACTACACGAAGTTCTTCTTCAATAACTCCGAGCGAATTCGTCTCTTTTGCAATATTTAGAAGAGCCAACGCATAGCGCTTAGCTACCATAGAGTTGCTCATCGCTCTTCTCCTGCCTCTTTAATATATTCGTTAATCAGTTGGTCTTGGTCTGCTGCAGTGATTTCTTTTTCAATAACTTTAGAAGCAATCAATACAGACAGGGACGCAACTTGCTCACGAATCGCGGCAACTGCTTTTTCTTTTTGCTGCTCAATTTCAAGCTTAGCTGATTCTTTAATACGTTCAGCTTCAGTGCGGGCCGCTGCGATAATTTCTTCACGCTGAATATCGCCTTGCTTTTTCGCACCTTCAATTAGGTTTTGAGCATCATTACGAGCTTCTTTTAAAAGATCGCGCTGCTCTTGTAAAATCTTTTGTGCTTCTAAACGGCTGTTTTCTGCCGCACTAATTTCGTTACCAATATGCTCTTCACGTTGTTTCATGATGCCCATTAATGGACCCCAAGCAAACTTTTTGAGCAAGGCTAACAAAACAATAAAAACGATGAGCTGGAAGAAGATATCTCCAGTATTAATGTGGCCGCCGCCTTCAGCAGCAGTCGCTAATACAAAACTGTTTGTTAACACCCTCGGTTCACTCCTTTCAAGAGTTGCTTAACGATAGAAAAAACGCATAAATGAATGGCGAGGATTTGTTGATCATCGCCAATGTGTATTTGCCTAAATTATTTGTTTAATACCATGAACGCGATAACTACCCCAATAATCGGTAATGCTTCAACTAACGCAACCCCGATAAACATTGTTGTTTGTAGTAAACCACGATGTTCTGGTTGACGAGCGATACCTTCTACTGTACGTCCTACGATAAGACCGTTACCAATACCTGCTCCTACTGCTGCTAAACCGATTGCGATTGCTGCTGCTAAAACACCAATTGATCCTGTCATTACTTTTTTTCCTCCTTAAATGTATGAAACATAAATTATTTTTTTATATTGTTCATAAAAATGAACGGTGTATTATTAATGGTCGTGACTCACTTTATGAGCCAAGTAAACCATTGTTAACATTGTGAAAATATAAGCTTGAATGGTACCAACGAAAATAGAGAACCCTTGCCATACCATTGTCAGCGGAATCGCTGCGATCGTACCGGCAATACCTTGATGCGCTAAACCTGCTGCTAATAGTGATAAAAGCAACTCACCAGCGTAAATGTTACCATATAGACGCAGACCAAGAGTCAGCGTATTGGCAAATTCCTCAATGATTTTCAAAGGGAATAAGAATTTCATCGGAGCGAAGAACCCTTCTCCATAACCCTTTGCACCTTTTAACTTGACGCCATAATAGTGGGATAGTCCCAATACCATAACTGCTAGTGTTAAAGTGATGATTGGATCGGCTGTTGGTGATTTCCACCAAAGCTTTTCATCAATCACGATTGCAAATGGAAGACCTAACATATTGGATACAAAAATATACATAATTAATGTAATACCAAGGATGTGGAATCTTCCGCCTTCTTTCCAGTCCATTGTACTGTTGATGATCCCTTTCACAAAGTCCATCACCCATTCAAAGAAGTTTTGCATCCCTGTAGGTTTCATTGCTAACTTCCGTGTAGAAAGGACTGCTATTAAGAAAACGATTAAACTAGCAACCGAAATCATCAGCATGTTTGCGCCATTAAACCAAAGACCCATAAATTCAAATTCTGGAGCCTCATGATGCATGTAAACTCACCTCGCTTCCGCTTCATTTATGTACATGCAAAGCATGGTAAAAATAATCTATCATAATGACAATATAGGATGTCATCAATCCTACCACTAAGGAAATCATATTGAATTGCTCTGGATATCTTAAGGCGATTAACGCGGCAATTCCAGCCATCGCCATTCTTGAGAGCGACCCTAAGGACTTAGGCTTTTTGCCCTCTGTAACCTTTTTATCAAAACTTTCCGTCTTTCTAACCATGATCCATATGTTTAGATAACCAAAGCATGTCCCAAGAATCAGTCCTGAAAATACGGTTTGATATGAAGTGAAGCCCCAGCCTAGAACATAAATGGACAACAAGTAAAAAATCCATTTGCGCTGTCTGTTGAACATGACTCTGAAATCTGGCATAGTTATTTTTCTCCTGAATAGAAATGGCGGATTGAAAGAAGCATGGAATAGGTGCCCGCTGCAAGACCGATGAGCAGTCCGATTATTAAGAAAATTGGCTCGGTGCCCCAATGGCGATCCAGCCATCTGCCTGAGAAAATACCTATTAGAATGGAACCTACTAACTGGGAGACAATTGCGGACATTAAAGCCATAGCTTGTAACGGATTGCGGTTGTTTTTACGCATTTAAACACATCCTCACTTTGGAGAGAATGCCAAGCGGGCAATGGTAAAAATTCATAGCCAAATACTATCTTTAAATAGATATTTTTACATGAAAACCCTATCATTTACACCCTTTGTTAGCATACAATAGCGCCCTGTCAATGTCAATGAATTTACGTGAATTATGCCACAAACTATTCGCTGAATTTTTTTCCATTTCAGAACTTTATCCAACATCCCTATTGTATTGTAAAATGTGAATGAAATTTGCCCATTTTGTGTCTATTTTGTGAACGTTTAGAATTATACTAATGGTACAATTTTATGAACTTTTATTATGGTTTATAAATATAGTGGACCATGCCCGGGAAAGGGCATGGTTTTAGTCTTGCGTTTTCTCAATTGTGATCATCCGCTCGAGAAAATCCTCTTTATCCGCTTTTTTTGCAAAAACCTTCACCAGATAGGATCCGTCCCGTGGAAGCTGATCGTTTGGAATGTCCCTGTGAATTAGTCCTTTTTTCACATTGGTAATTGTATCTAAAAACCCGACAAAGCGGTAATCCTCTGGGTTAAACAATGCAATTCCAAATTCCTCTGCCCCGCCTGGCAAATACACCTCATAACGATACTGCCCCGGTTTGTCACCATTCGTAAAATCAAAGCCCATCACGCGCGGATAGTTCGGCTCCTCCAACACATATAGATAAGGAATACGAACAGCTACTGCTCCTGCCTGGAGCTTGAGATAGCCGTCATGAATTTTCCCCTTAAACACGTTCGGGTCAACCGTTAACTCCACGGTGATGTCCTTCGTTTGCTTTGGTTCGAGCGTAAACGATAACGGCAGCCGCCAGTGGAGCCCATCGACGTGCGGCGGGATATCGAAGGAATAGCGTTGGGTGCGTGAACCGGTATTTTCTACATGGAGGTAGGCTTTCTGGACATCACTCTGCTCAGTAAATTTCCCAAAGCGGATACTGCTAGGCGATACGAGGGTGCTCGCTTTAACCGCTTCATCAACTTGAATGCGGCCGGCGCCCTGTTCAAAGGTGCGGTAATAGCTTTGGCCAGGATTCGCTGCTTTGCTTGATTTAGCCAGAGGAATTGCCGTATTCATCAGAGCCGCTTTGATCTGCACCGGTGTCCAATCCGGGTGGGCCTGCTTGATTAACGCACAAGCACCCGCGACATGCGGTGCGGCCATGCTCGTCCCCTGCAAAGACAAATACCCGCCCGGAATCGTTGAATTAATTGCCACCCCGGGGGCGACAATATCCGGCTTGATTTCCCATGACCCTGTCACTGGGCCGCGCGAGCTGAAGTCGGCGAGCTGGTCCCGCTCTTCACTGACTAAGACTCGTGCCGAGGTCGTTTGTTTTTTTATTTCTCTTAGTAAAATAACTCCGTCACCCTTCGCGAGTGCCCCGACAGGGATGGTCAGCTGAGAGTCCAGGTTTCCCATGAAGCGGCCCCCGCTGATATTATTGTAGATCAGCACCGCTTTTGCCCCCGCTTTTTGGGCATTTTCCGCTTTTTGTGTGAAAGTTAAGATACCCCGCTGGATGAGAGCAATTTTCCCATCGACATTTTTCAGTTCACCAGGCCGTCCAAGACCGCCATCGGCTATGTCTACGGAACGGTCGAGGTTCCATGTGGCTGAGCCTTCCATCGGCTCAATTTGGAATTGTTCCCGACTTCCTTCTATAGATATATATGGTGTCTCGAGGGTTGGCGTCGATGCCCCCACCGAGATCGCTTTCGAGGCCGTCCCTGGTGAACCGACGCTCCACACATCTGGCCCGGAATTCCCTGAGGCTGCCACTGCGACGATGCCGCGGTCGACCGCACGGTTAAGAGCAAGGCTGATCGGCAGGTCAGGTCCGTTAATATCATTTCCAAGGGAAAGATTAACAATGTCGACTTTATCTCTGATGGCCTGGTCTATCGCGGCAAGCACCTGCTCTGTCGTTCCGCCCCCGCCCGGCCCAAGCGCCCGATACGCTACAATTTTCGCCTCCGGTGCGACGCCTTTAATTTTTCCATTAGCCGCAATGATACCCGCGACATGGGTCCCGTGAATGGTCGCCTTACCGAGGGCAAGCGTCTCCATCGGGTCGCGGTCATTGTCCACCAAATCGCGGCCGCCAGCATAGTTGCGCTTAAGGTCAGGATGCGTATAGTCGAAACCCGTATCAATCACCCCCACCGTGACCCCTTTACCGGTAAGCCGTTGATTTTTTTTATCGAAAAGGCTGCGGACTTCCTCCCCGCCGATAATCTTCACACTCTCTTCAGTTTGGGCCTGATATTGGATGACTGGTGAAACGTTGATGATTTGTTTCTGGCTGCTGGCTGCAAGCTTGGCAAGTGTTCCAGCACTGCCTTGGATGGAGAATCCATCTAGGGCGTCGTGATAGACTCGGCGCAGCTTAATGTCTTTATATGGTTTAATGAGCTGCCGGATTTGCTGTTCAGTTTGTGGTTTGTCCAGAATAATAATCGCTGTGGTTTCCTGCGTGCTTTTGGTAATGGAAGGATGAATGAGTATTTTAGGAGTTTGAAAAGCTAGCAGTAATGCAAGTAGAAGTTTCATCAGCAGATTTCCCCTTTTTCCATATCGTTTTCATTGAAGAGGGAAAGTATGCAAAAGATGTTTTTTAAATTCGCTCATTGAATCACTAAATTCGCCCATTAAGTCATAAAATTCGCTCATTACACTCTAGAATTCGCCCGAAAGGTATCAAACTTCTTCCCATTGAAGAGCGTAGTCGTTTAATAATCCAAAGATGGCCAATCATTTCAAGCTGTAATTTTATACAATATGAGACTTTTAACGAAAAAACAAAAAAAGCCGAGGGTAAATTCTCGACTTTTTCAAAAAAGGACCCTATTTCGTACCAAACAATCGGTCCCCAGCGTCACCTAGACCTGGGACGATGTAGCCGTGGTCATTTAATTTCTCATCTAATGCAGCGATATAGATATCGACATCAGGGTGTGCTTCCTTGACTGCATCTACGCCTTCTGGTGCTGCGATTAAACACATAAATTTAATATGTTTTGCGCCGCGCTTCTTCAGGGAGCGAATTGCTTCTATCGCCGAACCGCCCGTTGCCAGCATTGGGTCCACCACGATGAAATCACGCTCTTCGACATCACTTGGCAGCTTAATATAATATTCAACAGGCATCAATGTTTCAGGATCGCGGTAAAGACCAACATGGCCTACTTTCGCAGCTGGGATCAATTTCAAAATACCGTCGACCATTCCAATTCCTGCACGCAAGATTGGTACAATCCCGATTTTCTTACCGGAAAGCACCTTGGATTTTGCTGGACAAACAGGTGTTTCGATATCGATATCCTCAAGCGGCATATCCCTTGTAATTTCAAACGCCATCAATGTGGCAACTTCATCAACAAGCTCGCGGAACTCCTTTGTTCCAGTGTTTTTATCACGTATGTAAGTTAGTTTATGTTGAATTAATGGATGGTCGAATACAAATACCTTGGCCACTATTATCGCCCCTTTTTTTTAATTAACGAACACTTCGTCTCATTTTACAGAAAAATAATCCATTGAGCAAATCAGAATAATTAGTTAGATTTTTCAAAAAAAATCGGCCCACTAGAGGCCGATTCTTAGATGTTTAATACTCTGGATATAGGGTAAATTTGCCTGTTAAAGCTTCGACGCGTCCTGCTGCTTCCTCAAGCTTCGCTTCATCTTCATGATTTTTCAAAGTAAACGCGATAATTGAAGCGATTTCGTCCATTTCCGCTTCAGCAAAGCCACGGCTTGTAACTGCCGCTGTTCCGATACGGATACCGCTTGTTACGAACGGGCTTTGTTGATCAAATGGAATTGTGTTTTTATTAACTGTGATGCCAATTTCATCAAGGACCTTTTCAGCAACCTTGCCAGTTAATCCAAGTGTCGTTACATCCACTAACAAGAGGTGGTTGTCCGTACCGCCGGATACTAACTGCAAGCCTTCCTTTTGAAGACTATCCGCTAGGCGCTTCGCATTCGCAATAATTTGGCCCGCGTAATCTTTAAAGCTGTCCTGCAATGCTTCACCAAAAGCAACGGCTTTCGCAGCGATGACATGCATTAATGGACCGCCTTGAATCCCAGGGAAGATGGATTTATCAATTTTCTTGCCAAATTCCTCTTTGCAAAGGATCATCCCGCCGCGTGGGCCGCGTAATGTTTTATGCGTTGTTGTAGTCACGAAATCTGCGTATGGAACTGGGTTTTGGTGCAAACCTGCTGCAACAAGGCCGGCGATGTGCGCCATATCAACCATTAAGTACGCGCCAACTTCATCGGCAATCTCACGGAACTTTGCAAAGTCAATCGCACGTGGGTAGGCACTCGCCCCAGCAACAATCATCTTTGGCTTGTGTTCAAGAGCTTTGGCACGGACATCATCATAATTGATGCGGTGAGTAGTTTCGTCTACACCGTACTCAACAAAGTTATACTGGACACCACTGAAGTTAACCGGGCTGCCGTGTGTTAAGTGGCCGCCATGGGATAAGTTCATCCCAAGCACAGTGTCGCCTTGCTCAAGAACTGTGAAGTATACTGCCATATTAGCTTGTGCACCTGAGTGAGGCTGCACGTTAACATATTCCGCTCCGAAAATTTCCTTCGCACGGTTGCGAGCTAAGTCTTCAACGATATCAACATATTCACAGCCGCCATAATAGCGACGGTTTGGATAGCCTTCTGCATATTTGTTCGTTAACACAGAGCCTTGTGCTTCCATGACTGCTTCACTAACAAAGTTTTCTGAGGCAATTAATTCAATCTTAGAGCGTTGACGACCTAATTCCTTTTGAATCGCTTGAAAAACCTGTTCATCCGCTTGAGGCAAATGCTTCATGACAAAAAATCCCCCTTATATTAAGTGACTACTATTAACAAGTTCGAAAATTCTTTTTTATTTTAGCACGAAACACTCATAAATTAAAAGAGAAACATTTTTCGGTTTTTAATTATTTTTTTACCAACGTTGAACCTTTTTATCTATACAGACTCTCAATTCCCGAACAAAACCAAAATTTTAAAAGATAATATTCGTGTTTTACATCAAAACCTTTTCTGTTCTATTAAAATTTACCAGCCTATCATGGTGCCTGACACCCAATTGTGAAGCACTATAAAATTTATGTACAGCTTAAATTGTCGGTTTCGCGCTCATATACAGCCCTCGCCCCGCCAATCAGTTTTGGACGTACTTTAGCAAGCGTTACATGTGCCTGGCCAATCTTTTTTTGCGTCACGCGGACAGGGACGGCAACATGTTTTAGATGCATGCCAATCAAGGTATTGCCTATGTCGATTCCGGCATCTGCCTTAACGAACTCCACTACGACTGCATCCTCCAGCGCTCCAAAGGCATAGGTTGCCATTGCCCCACCTGCTTTACGGACAGGGACAACCGAAACCTCATCAAAGCGCTTGGCCTCTGCCACCACACGTTCTACGACCAAGGCTCGATTTAAATGCTCACAGCATTGGAACGCCAGATCAATACCCGTGTCCGCTTGAAGTTTTTTTAGGCCGAGAAAAATCATTTCAGCGACTTCGACTGTCCCAGAGGTTCCGATTCGCTCCCCGATCACTTCACTGGTGCTGCAGCCGACCACGATCAGTTGTCCTGGCCTCAAATCGGCCTGTTCTTTGAATTCTGTTAAAATTGCTTCCAGCTCTTTGTCACTTTCTTGAATCATAAGCCTTACCCTCCCCTAACAGATTTCGCGTTCGACTCTTGATCTTAATTGAATTAAAGGTGCTTATCCTCGTATTCACCAATTTTACCAACCCGGCCTGCATGGCGGCCGCCTTCGAATTCCCCCGTCAACCAGACTTGGGCAATATCACGGGCCAAGCCAGGGCCAATGACGCGTTCGCCCATTGCTAAGATATTGGAATCATTATGGGCACGCGTTGCTTTGGCACTAAATGTATCATGAACCAGTGCACAGCGAATCCCTTTCACCTTATTGGCCGCAATGCTCATGCCAATGCCCGTCCCACAAATCAGGATACCACGGTCAAATTCGCCCTTCGCCACTTTTTCTGCAACAGGCAGTGCGTAATCTGGATAATCGACAGATGTTTCACACTCACAGCCAAAATCTTGGTATTCAATGCCAAGCTCTACGAGTAGGCTGGCGATTTCTTTGCGAAGATTAACCCCGCCATGGTCTGATGCTAAAGCTACTTTCATGAAAAAATCCCTCCTGTTTTCATTTTTCTACTATGTATGTCCCAGCGCAGCACCCGCAACAATTGGACGCTTCCGCTCTCCTGATTTATTTTGACATACCCTCGCCGAAATAGAAAGTTCCTGTTCAAAAATAAAAGCCCTCTTCTAAAGAAAGAGAGCATTCCAGCAAGTATTACTTTAGTTTTCCAATCGCCTTGTCAATTAATTCATCTAATTCACGAAAGGTTTGTTTATACATCGCAAGTGAGCCGCCATAAGGATCGACCACATCAGGGTTAAAGCTTTCTCCGCTGTATTCCTTTAAGGTAAAGACCTTCGTACCCACTTCCGGGTATTGCTGGAGAATCGCCATCTTGTGTGAAGATGTCATGGTGAGGATGAGGTCGGCCCAATCAACTTCGACTCGGGTTAGCAAGCTGGAACGGTGATTATGCGCGATCCCATTGTCATCGAGCACCTTTTTCGCATGTGCGGATGCCTCACTACCGTAAACTGCATAGATTCCTGCTGACCTCACTTCGATTTCGTCCATTTGTTTATTTTTCAAAATTGCTTCAGCCATCGGACTTCTGCAGGTATTTCCTGTGCATACAAATAAAATGCGCTGCAATGTGTGTGCCTCCTCATTGAAAGATTCTTATGTAAATGATTTTACCATAGGCAGGCCGAGGATTTCTTCCTTACAAGAACGGGGCGAGCAGCTTTATCCCAAACGCAAGGAGAATCGCGCCGCCAATTGCTTCACTATATGCCCCTACCCAGCCCTGCATCTTTCTGCCGAGCAGTAATCCTAACCACGTTTGCACGGTTGCCATGATACCAAAACAGATAATCACCATGATTGTTTTCGCACCATAAATACCTAAAGTAAGTCCAACAGAAAAACTATCCAGGCTTACGCTCAAGGCAAAGATCAACAAGCCAAAGCCAACCGGGGATATGACCTTCTCCTCCCCTTTTTTAAGAGTCGACCAGACCATTTGTATACCGAGCAAAATCAGCAGAAAACCGCCGATAAAGGTCGCAAACGCACCAAACTTATCTGATAAAAATTTTCCAGCGATCAAACCCAAAAGCGGCATCCAGACGTGGAATAGGCCGATTGTTATCCCGATATTGAATATTTTCTTAAGCCGAAGTTTGTACATTCCCATGCCAAGCCCGACTGAAAATGCATCCATCCCTAGCGCAAACGCCATTAACATCAAAGTTATTAATTCACTAATCATTTCAGACATTCGGACTTCGCCCCCTTGGACTAACTAACCTAAGCATATGCACGTCCAAACTATTTTAGAAGTCATATTGAAGAACTAGAATCGACCTCACTTACATCTATTATACCGCTTATCCCATCCTTCTAATTCCAAAATTTGTTATAAAAATACCGACTGGTGCCTGACACCACAAAAAAACCACCAGGCTTCCCTTTTTTATCGGGAGAACCTGGTGGCCGCGGCTATTCTGTAATCAATTTATTTCCAGCTGCCTTCTGAAGGCGGTTCATGATGGCATGTCCGACCCCTGTGTTCGGAAAGACCTCACTATAAATGATATCGACCTTCTCTAGATTAAATCTTCGTAACGTGTCATAAAGTGAGGCTGCCACTGTCTCAAGCTCAGCCCTTTTCCCGCACGGAAGCACCACATCGGCCTCGAACAACCCGGCATTCTCTTCCGTCGTCAGCACTCCGACCCGCAACCCTTCCTGCCGCTTTTCTACTACCAATCCTTGAAGAAATTTCGTGGTGCCTGATACCATAAAAAGCGGGGCATTTGGAGCGTAATGGCGGTATTTCATTCCCGGGGCTTTCGGCCGCGCCGCTTCATCGGTTAACGCGGCATCAACATGAACTTCACCAACAACGGATTCGAGCTGCTCTTTCGTTACCCCGCCCGGCCGCAAAATCACCGGAATCCCCTCCGTGCAATCAACCACCGTTGATTCCACGCCAATTCCAGTGGCGCCGCCGTCAATCACACCCGCAATTTTTCCATTTAAGTCGTCCAAAACATGATCGGCAGTTGTTGGACTCGGTTTGCCCGAACTGTTCGCACTCGGTGCCGCAATCGGCAATCCACAACTTTTCAACAATGCCAGCGCAACAGGGTGGTCCGGCATCCTAACCGCAACCGTCGCTAAACCTGCTGTTGCGGTTTCAGACAGAACACCTTCTATTCTTTTAAAAATAATCGTCAACGGTCCCGGCCAAAAAGCTTCTATCAATCGTTCCGCTTTCTCCGGAACTTCAGCCACAAATGCGTTCAACTGATTTTTATCCGCAATGTGGATAATCAGTGGATTATCACTCGGCCTGCCTTTCGCGGCAAAAATCTTTTCCACCGCCGCATCACTTTTCGCATTCCCGCCCAGTCCATAAACCGTCTCCGTCGGCAAGGCCACCACTTCGTTATCCCGTAAAAAATTTGCTGCATCCACAACTTGTGGATTATTTTCAAGTTTATCCACATACTTATCCACTTTCCAGACTTTCGTGTTCATAGTTATCCACCTTTATCTCAAACGAGTCTACTAGCGAAATTTGGCGAATTTAGTCACCTAGACTCATATTTTTCACTTAATATGTTTGAAAGTATAAAAGAAGGTGTGCATAAATACAAGTCTTATCCACAAATTGTGCACAACTTCCGTGAAAAAGTGGATAACTTTGTGGATATATCCACAATTATAATGAAAATTTTAAAAATAGTGAGTTATCCACATTTAAAACGTGTCGAATATGTTCTGACTGATAAAATTCGCTAGGTAATTCCTCCCGGCGGGCTCTCTGAAAGCCCATTAACTCAAAAAACGGTAAGGCCACGCTCTTATTAGTTGCCAAAAACAAACCTTTCATCCCTTTTTCTTTCGCCAATTGCACCATTTGATCAAAAAGAACAAAGATTTCCTTCTCAGCTTGTCCAGGTGACACCACGAGAGATCGCAACAAACCAAATTCCGTGAATGCCTCCATCCCCAGCGACCCCTTTAATGTCCCGCCTTCATCTTCTAACAACAAAAAATAGTCGATCGAGTCATCATTTAATCCATCCGTCCCCAGGTTCGCTCGTGATAAAAACGCTCGTAAATTGTCCAAGTCTTCTCTTTTAGCCCTGCGAATCAATGCCTGCATCCTATCATCCACCTCTTTTTCAGATTCTACTGTATGAATATGGATGACATAGAAAAAATAGAACCGCTAGATTCGGGAATCTAGTAAATTTTATTCAAAGTATGCGCAGCACAACAAAAAACCAGCTCCACGATTGGAACCGGCCTAGTTAAACAACTTCTCCCACATCTCTACCACGAAAAACTTCACTTCTACCGGCTTTTCATCCTCTGCCGTATAGACTGGTGCTTCATTTTTAGCCACTTTCACCGGCTCTTCTTCCTCTATCTCTAACACATTGAACACAGGCGCTGCTTTTTCAATTGGCCTCTCCGGCTTCTTCACGACTTGATCTTTTTTCTCAACAACTTTTTCTTTCTTCGCTGCAACTGGCTCGTGCTTCACAGCTTCTTTTTCTTCCGTTACTGCTGCCTGTTCATGCTTCACAGTTGCTTTTTCTTCCTTCACCACGGTTTCCTCGTTGACCCTAGCCACTTTTCTCTTAGACTCAGCCTTAACCTCTTTTTCTTCATCCTTCGCCGTCTCAGCCTCTTCTTTTACCTTTTTCACCTTTACCTGCTGCTTTTCCGGACTTACTGTTTTTGCCTTCGCCTTCTTCTCTTCAAACCCATCACTTACAGCCACACCATTTGAAAAATCCAGGAAGCATAATGGCGGATAAAGCACACACCACCAGTTCGCCCCTTCACCTGAACCTAAAGTAATCAAAATTGCTTGATATTCTCCTGCTGGATATAAAAATTGACCATATAATTTCGTTGGAAACTGAACTTTGCCAAATTCGACCTTCACGGATTGTGTTGACCCTTGGTCACGAACCACTTTTTCCGAAATCGCTTGAATCTCAGGAAGCTTCGCATTGATGACCTTTCTTGCCTCTTCCATCGAAGTTAAATCCTGTACCCACAATGTAATCTGCGCATTGACCGCATCGCGCACCTTCCGTTTAATCGCTTGATCCTTTTCAAAATCACTATTGGCAAGAATCCTAAGCCGAATCGCTTCCCCTGGAATCACAATCGATTCCTTCTGTGCTGCTTCCGTCTTCGGCATATATAAATTCAACATCGTTCCTAATGATAAAACGATAAGATATCCCCAAACAATCATTTTACTTTTCAATTCTAGCACCGTCCCTTCGATATCTTCATTTTGGACAAAATGCCAGAATCTTAAACTATTAAATTTTGATATATTTCAGAGATTCATGTTGGCAAATTTCATAGCGACCTGAACAAAAAGCGCAAGCGCCCGTTTAGCGGCGTATGGACTGGAGCGCTCCAGCCGAGATAAAGGAAACACGAAGAGCGACTGCGATTAAATGTTGACTTATCGTAGGGCGGAGAGCGAAGTACACTTAGCCGCTGGGCGCTTGAGCTGGATTCAGAGAACGAATCAAATTTATCCACAATTAATTAATTTTTAATTTCCTATACAATAAAAAAAGACCTCGGAAACTAATCTCCGAAGCCGATTTCAGCAAACACCATCCGGTCCCTGCCATTTATATCATTCACAATCTCCACTATAGAGCCTGCAAAAGCCTTTCGCAAAAGCTCCGCTACCGCTTCACCCTGACCGGCCCCAATCTCGAAACCAACCAGCGCGCGCGGCTCTAGCACCTGCGGCAGCTCGACCATAAAGCGGCGGTAAAAATCCAAGCCGTCCGTCCCCGCAAACAAGGCCCGGTGCGGCTCATGCTCCGTCACAACCTCCGACATCGTCGTGATATCCCCGAGCGGAATATAAGGCGGATTCGAGAGAATCACATCAAAACGAGCCCCACTCTCCAAAAACGGCCCCAGCAAATCCCCCTGCAAAAACTCCACCTCAGCCCCAAGCCGCACCGCATTCTCCCGCGCCACAGCCAAAGACGCTTCGGCAATATCGGTGCCTGACACCATTAACACTGGCTGCGCAGTACTATTGGTGCCTGACACCATCCTAAGTTCCGCTTCTTCCATTTTCATGGTGATGGCGATGGCGCCACTGCCGGTTCCGATATCTGCTAGTTTGATGACTTGTTTCGTGCCGCCAAACAGCCGCTTGATCCGTTGGAGGGCACCGTATACAAGTTCTTCCGTTTCCGGTCTCGGAATAAGCACCTCTTCATTGACAAGAAACGGCCGTCCATAAAACTCCTCCGTCCCGATGATATACTGGACTGGCACACCTTCCACATGGTCAAAAACCGCTTTTTCAAAGGCCTCCCACACACCTGGCGCTAACTCATCGCGCATATTCGCAAACAACTGCGCCCGGCTCATCTCCGTAAAATGGCGCAGCAAAAGCTCACCCGCATTGGCATCACGATTGGCTGGACCTAAAAAAGAAGAAGCCCATTGAAGAGCTTCGAATACTTTTTTACTCATTTGAGGAATCTTCCAGCCTGCGCGCTTGATCATCCATAATCAGCGCATCGATGATATCATCGAGCTTACCTTCCAAAATTTGATCAAGCTTTTGAATCGTTAAGCCAATGCGGTGGTCCGTCACCCGGTTTTGCGGGAAGTTGTAGGTACGAATCCGCTCCGAACGGTCCCCCGTACCAACTGCCGATTTACGGACAGAATCATACTCCGCCTGCGCTTCCTGCTGGTACTTATCATAAATGCGGGCACGTAATACCTTCATCGCTTTATCTTTGTTCTTATGCTGTGATTTCTCATCCTGAATTGAAACGACAATCCCTGTTGGAATATGCGTTAAACGAACCGCTGACATCGTCGTATTAACGGACTGTCCGCCGGCACCGCTCGATGCGAACGCATCAAAACGAATATCTTTATCGTTGATTTCCACGTCTACTTCTTCTGCTTCCGGCAAACAAACCACTGTCGCCGTTGACGTATGAATCCGGCCGCTTGATTCCGTCTCTGGAACACGCTGCACACGGTGTGCGCCGTTTTCAAACTTCAATTTCGAATAAGCACCCTGACCATTAATCATAAAGCTGATTTCCTTGTAGCCGCCAAGACCAGTCGGGCTTGCATCAAGAACATCAATTTTCCAGCCTTGCGCTTCCGCAAAACGGCTGTACATGCGATATAAATTCCCTGCAAACAAAGCGGCCTCGTCTCCGCCCGCTGCACCGCGAATTTCAAAGATAACGTTCTTGTCATCGTTTGGATCTTTCGGAATCAACAAGATTTTCATCTTTGCTTCTAATTCCACGATCTGCGCTTCGAGCTCGTTAACTTCTTCCTTGACCATTTCACGCATCTCGGCATCCAGCTTTTCATCCAGCATCGCTTTCGCATCCTGAAGCTGCGCACGCGCCTCTTTATATTCACGATATGTTTGTACTGTTTCTTGTATATCAGATTGTTCTTTTGAATAATCACGTAGTTTTTTTGAATCATTAATGATTTCTGGATCGCTCAAAAGTTCATTCAACTTATCATAGCGATCTTCCACCGATTGAAGACGATCAAACACAGTCTATTCACCTCAATTTTTTGTCCATAACATTCTAATTATAGTATAGGTGAAAACAACCGTCAAAACCAAATTCTAGGGGGGATATTTTTTCACAACTGATTTTTCAATTAAAACACAAAAGGCTGGCTTACCGTCATCACGATAAGCCAGCCTAAAAGATCAATATTTATTGAATGGCTGCAGGCTTCATTTGTTTGTTCCCTTGCTGCTCTAACTGTCTAACCACTTCTTCACTTGTATCCACACGTTTAACGAATAAGGCTAATACAAGTGCGACAATATTAATGGCAAGTGCGACATAAAATGAATATTGAATACCTGCTAATAAAGCTTGCTTGGTTAATAGAGCAGTAGAAGCTTCTGTCAAAGTTGTTGGATCAACCCCAGCCATTAGGCTTGTAGCTTCTGTTTTTGTCACTGAATTCATGATCGTAATAAGAATAGCTGTACCAATCGAACCAGACACTTGCTGCGCTGTATTGTTAATAGCTGTACCGTGTGGATTTAGGCGAGTTGGTAATTGATTTAGCCCATTTGTCATGATTGGCATCATCACCATTGACATACCAAACATCCTTAATGTGTAAACAAGAACAATATAGGTGTAACTAGAATCGATTTGTAAGTTTGCTAGCATGTAAGTTGAAATCGCTGTAACCACAAGTCCGACTACCGCTAGAATACGTGGACCAAATTTATCAAATAATTTACCCGTAATTGGCATCATAATTCCCATCACAATCGCACCAGGCAGCATCATTAAACCTGAATCAAGTGGTGAAATCCCCCGTACATTTTGAACATAAGCTGGCGTTAAAATCATACCAGAAAACATAGCAACTGCGTTCACAATCGCAATAACCGATCCAAGCGCAAACATTGGGTACTTGTATACACGCAAATCTAATAATGGCTCTTTCATTTTTAATTGACGAACAATGAAGGCAACGAGCGCGATACCACCCACGATTAATGTTGTTAAGACGATTGTATCTGTCCATCCATCTGAACTCGCCGAACTAAAGCCGTATAGCAATCCACCAAATCCAATACTAGATAATACAACAGAAAAATAATCAAGTTTTGCACTTTTGTTTTGTTCCATTACATTTTCAAGTTTCCAAACAGCTAATAATAAACTAATTACAGCTAACGGTAAAATCATTTCGAAAAGGACGCGCCAGTCATAGTACTCTACAATGTAACCTGATAATGTAGGGCCAATTGCTGGGGCTGTAATCATAACTAATCCAAAAATACCCATTGCCGTCCCACGCTGTTCACGTGGAAAACTTACTAACATAATATTCATTAATAAAGGTCCCATGACCGAAGAACCGGCTGCTTGAATCATTCGCCCTGTGAGTAACAATCCAAAGTTTGGAGCAAAGGCTGCAACGGCAGTCCCTAAGGTGAAAATCGCCATCGATGTAATAAATAAGCGACGATTTGAAAAACGTGTTAATAAAAAGGCTGATGCGGGAATTAATATCCCACTGACTAGCATATAGCCTGTCGATAACCACTGAACCGTTGAATAATCTTTAATTCCTAAATCCACCATGATTGATGGCAGTGCAACATTTAAAAGCGAGTTATTAAGAAAAGAAACCATTGCCCCTATAAATAAGATGCAATCATTAAATATGGCGGTTTTCTTTGTTGTAATGTTGAATCCATTTATCATATCTCCTTATCCTTTATTTTGAATTTTCTTTATAAAATCCTCTTTTTAGCAAGTCGATTTGCACTCTATAATTCATAAGCGCTTCCTCATCCGTCCAATCCTTTACAATCATTTGGATCAAATTCTGAAAGGTTACAGCCCCCATAATTTTTAAAATATGGTGCAATTCTTGGTCACTTTTGATGTTTAAATTTTCTCTATCAATGAGGCTGATCATATTTAAGAACTGCGTTTTTTGATTTTGCTCGTAAACATGGTTAGCGAATGTATTCTCTACTTTATAATTCATATTTAAAAAAGCATGTTTAAAAAAGTTTTGGTGTTCTTGATTTCTATGGAACGTTATCAAATATTGAAATGACTCAATAAATGTCTCAAATAAATCCCCATTCTTTTCTTTAAGAAGACCAATAAATCGTTCATTATTTTTTTGCGCAAGTTGATTTAACAAGAAATAATAAATATCCTCTTTATCGTCAAAATATTGGTAAAAGCTCCCCCTTGGAATTCCCGCACTTTTGATGATATTTGCAATAGATGCTTCATGTAATGGGACTCTGGAGAATTCCCCTTTAGCAGCTTCAATTAATTTGTCCTGTTTATCTTTCGGTAAGTGAAAATACGTTTGTTTTGGCATTATTTTTCTCCAATCTGCATGTGACATCTTGTCATAAACCAATTATATATGACACCTTGTCATACGTCAATAAAAAAGTGACAGTGCGTCATAAAAATAAAAAAAACATGCCCTGAAATTCAGAGCATGTTACCTGCGATCCTCTTTTACGCGCACCTCAATTTTATAGCGCGGCAAAGCCTGAATTAGTTTCCGGTGAAGCCGGGCTTCTGCCTTAACTTTTTCTTGTTCAGACTGCATTCCTTTTTTATAAACAGATACCCACATCCGGTCACCATTGATCCAGACCGAATCAACCGTAAATTCATTTGAATCAGCAATCACTTGTTTTGCCTTGTTGATATCTTCGCCTGTGTCTTTTCCGCCGCCCGTTTCAGAACCGCTCCCCGTCCGATTCAGGTTAAGGAAATTAGGATTTTGGTTGGTAATATCATCTTCAACCATCCGCTGCTTATTTTCACCGCGATTGGACATATTTGCAGGCGTATTGCCATCACGGTTCGACATATAATTCGGTGCCGAACGGTCATTCTTAAGATCATAGGCCTCTTCATTCCCATGATTTCCACCTTGATTCCCATTACAGCCGCTGATTAATAACATCATACATAATGAGAGAAACAACATAAATTTCTGCATCTTACACCTCCCATTACTATCATGCCCGGAGTCTGCCGGAACAGAGCGAGAGAATTCTTTCCAAGAAGCAAAATCTAGCCACTCAGAATGAGATTTCGCCAAAACTGTGCTGGATTTCGCTAAACTCCACCCGGATTTCGCCGAACTCACCTGATATTTCGCCAAACTCCAAGGCTTTTTCGCCAAACCGTCCAATTATTTCGCTTACACCCAAAAATCCACGCCAAAACCACAAAGCCAACCCTAACCAAACAAAAAAACTGCCCGAGAATCTCCTTCTCAGACAGTTGTAGTTAATCATAGTGTTAAAATCATTTTCGGTGTCAGGCACTAATTATGTAAACTGACGACACCCTTATATTAATTTGTTGCTTCCTGCTCGATGCTTGTCCGGTACGACGCCGTCCTTGGGACTTCGTGATGATGGCGGCAGCGAGGCTCGTACGCTTCCGAGGCGCCCACTAAGATGATTGGGTCATGGTAAGATGCTGGATGACCATCAATCAAGCGCTGCGTCCGGCTTGATGGTGAACCACATACCGAACAAACCGCCTGCAACTTTGTCACCGATTCAGCAATCGCCATTAACGCTGGCATCTGACCAAACGGCTCGCCGCGGAAATCCATATCCAGACCCGCACAAACCACACGATGGCCGCTGTCAGCCAACTGCTGCACAATCCGCACAATTCCTTCATCAAAAAACTGAACCTCATCAATCGCAATAATATCGATATCGGCTTCCACATGGTGGAGAATCTCCATCGAATGAGCAATCGGCTTCGCATGAAAAGAAGAACCATTATGGGACACAACCTGTTGATCGTGATAGCGATTATCAATTTTCGGCTTAAACACAGCAATCTTTTGTTTAGCGAACTGAGCCCGTCTTACACGTCGGATCAATTCCTCCGATTTTCCAGAAAACATACTGCCACAGATAACCTCAACCCAACCGCTCTGCTTCATTAAATACATAAAACGGCGTCTCCTTCCTAGCAAATCCATAAAATCTATATCAAAAAGTGAATTTATTAAATAAAAAACAGGCAAGTAAGTTGCTTCTTGCCTGTACTGTTTTACAATTATTGTTGCTGTTGAGTTTTGATGCCATATTTCTTGTTGAAACGGTCAACACGTCCGCCAGCTTCAGCGAATTTTTGACGACCAGTGTAGAATGGATGACATTCTGAACAAGTCTCAACACGAATTTCTTTTTTAACAGAACCAGTTTCAAATGTATTACCACATGCACATGACACCGTTACTGTTTTATAATTTGGATGAATTCCTGCTTTCATTCTTTTCATCTCCTTCCGCCCTGAATCTTTCGAAACAGAGTTATATAAAGCACCTGTCCAAAAACAAGCACTGAAATACTAAAAACACACTGCACCCATTATAACAAGGGCAACCTATTTTTGCAAGTTGGGATTTGTTGGTTCTTTTTTTTGAAAAGGAACCTATCGAAGCCTCTCTACCAGACTTGTCCCTTACTAAGACCAGGTCCGGCTTGTTTCCAGTACTCCGTCAAGCAGACTACGAGCGTCTCGTTTTCAGCTCTTCCCCTAATTGGGCAAAGAACTCTTCATTCGACTTTGTCTGGCGTAATTTTTTCAAGAAACGCTCCGCAAAATCGGGTGAATCGGACATCGATTTTCGGATCGCCCATAATTTATCCAAATGATCCTTCGGAATAAGAAGCTCTTCCTTACGAGTACCAGAACGGCGGATATCAAGCGCAGGGAAAATACGGCGCTCTGCAAGTGAACGATCGAGATGCAGTTCCATATTACCTGTCCCTTTAAATTCCTCATAAATCACGTCATCCATCCGTGAACCGGTATCGACAAGTGCTGTCGCCAGAATCGTTAAACTGCCGCCCTCTTCGATATTACGAGCGGCCCCAAAGAAACGCTTTGGACGGTGGAAAGCTGCCGGGTCAATCCCCCCGGAAAGTGTACGGCCGCTTGGCGGAATCACTAAGTTATAGGCACGAGCAAGACGCGTAATACTATCCATCAGGATGACCACATCACGCTTATGTTCGACTAAACGCATTGCGCGGTCGAGCACAAGTTCCGCCACTTTAATATGGTTTTCCGGCACTTCATCAAACGTCGAACTAACAACGTCACCTGCAACCGAACGCTCAATGTCGGTTACTTCCTCTGGACGTTCATCAATCAACAGCATAATTAATTCAACTTCCGGATGGTTCGTGGTAATACTGTTGGCGATTTCTTTTAACAGCATCGTTTTACCGGCCTTAGGAGGTGCAACGATCAACCCACGCTGCCCAAAACCAACTGGTGCAATGACATCCATAATCCTTGTCGAAAGATATTTTGGAGTGGTCTCCAATTTCATCTGGCGGTTAGGATAAAGCGGTGTCAGGCCTGGGAAGTATACCCGTTCCTTCGCCGATTCCGGGTCTTCCCCATTTACGGCTTCTACGTGCAATAGTCCATAATAACGCTCATTTTCTTTTGGAGGTCGTACCTTACCGGAAACTTTATCCCCATTACGAAGGTCGAAGCGGCGGATTTGCGATGCAGAAATGTAGATATCTTCTGAGCTTGGCGAGTAATTGATTGGTCGTAAGAATCCAAATCCCTCTGACTGGATAATTTCTAAGACGCCTTCCATGAAAAAGTATCCTTGTTGTTCTGCGCGGGATTTCAGGATAGCAAAAATTAATTCTTTTTTCGTTAATTTGCTGTAGTAGGTCACTTTATATTCGCGTGCCAGCTCATAAAGTTCCTTCAGCTTCATATTTTCTAAACTTGAAATTGTTAATTCCATTTGTGCACCACACTTTTATTTTTTTCAATCAGATGTTGTTAAGAGAGTTGAGGAATAATGATAGAAGTAGAAATGAAATGAATAGAATTGCAGATATAATGCATAATAAAACAATTACTATTGTACCCTCTATGCAAAAAATTAATCAACTTATTTTTTTATTTTGATTCATTGGAAATTTCTTCTTGTAGGAGTTATTCCAAATTCCTAATGGAATGTAATAGGAGTTTTAGCTGTTTTAAAATTTGTATTTCCGTTCCAGGCACTTCGCTTTCCGCGGGCGTTGCGGGGAGCCTCCTCGGCGCTTTCAGCGCCTGTGGGGTCTCCCCTGCCCCGTACTCCCGCAGGAGTCTTCGCGCCTTCCACTTCAATCAAAGAGTTCAAAAATCAACATTAACCTTTAACACAGCCTGTAATTTTAAGTGACGATGCCATGAAGGGTGCCTGACACTAAATTGGTGTCAGGCACCCTTACTTTCGGCACCGTTTATTTAATTACTAGGTTTGGTTTTTTCTTTAAGCTGTGACGGCCTTCGACGAAGCGGACGGTGCCTGATTTGGCACGCATAACGATTGAGTGTGTTGAGCCGTATGAGCCTTTGAATTGAACACCGCGCAGCAATTCTCCGTCTGTGACCCCAGTTGCAGCAAAAATAGCGTCATCGCCTTTTACCAGGTCTTCCATCCGGAGGATACGATTGACATCGAGGCCCATTTTGATGCAGCGCTCTAGCTCCGCATCACTTTGCGGCAGCAATTTGCCAATGATTTCGCCGCCAAGGCATTTTAACGCCACCGCTGAAAGAACGCCTTCAGGGGCACCGCCAGAACCAAAGAGAATATCAACGCCGGTATTATCAAAGGCGGTATTAATCGCACCTGCGACGTCTCCATCATTAATCAATTTAATCCGAGCACCAGCCTCACGAAGCTGGGCAATGATATGCTCATGACGCGGACGATTTAAGACAGTCGCCACAACATCTTCAATATCTTTATTTTTTGCTTTGGCAACGGCTTTCAAGTTATCAAGAACAGATGCATTGATATCGACATGGCCGACTGCTTCGGGGCCAACTGCGATTTTTTCCATATACATATCGGGAGCATGGAGAAGATTTCCGTGATCGGCAACCGCCAGAACTGCTAAGGCATTCCAGCCGCCTGATGCTAAAATATTGGTTCCCTCGAGTGGGTCTACGGCAACGTCAACACGCGGACCATAGCCTGTCCCCAATTTTTCGCCAATATAAAGCATCGGTGCTTCATCCATTTCCCCTTCACCGATTACCACAGTTCCCTTCATAGGCACAGTGTCAAAAACATCGCGCATCGCCGAGGTAGCTGCACCGTCGGCCTCATCTTTTTTCCCACGGCCCATCCAGCGGGCTGAAGCAAGTGCAGCGGCTTCTGTGACACGGACAAGCTCCATCGTTAAACTTCTTTCCATCGTCTCCATCTCCCTTAAGTCTCTTTAGCTGTCTTTTTATGGTCAACGCCTAAGCTTTATCTATTTGGCTATAAAATCAATTGTTCTTCATTTGTTCGACTTCTTCCTTCGTTAACGCTTCCCGCCAAACCGTGGCGCCGAGGCCATTAAGTTTTCCGACAAGGTCGCTGTAACCGCGGTCAATGTGCTCGAGTCCGGTTACTTCAGTAATTCCTTCCGCCATCAGGCCGGCAATGAACAGTGCGGCGCCTGCCCGGAGGTCACTCGCCTTCACTTTCGCCCCCTGCAATTGCACCGGACCATTAATGATTGCGGAACGACCTTCGACTTTAATGTTGGCGTTCATTCTACGCAGTTCATCAATATGTTTGAAACGGGCACCGTAAATCGTGTCTGTTACAACACTTGAGCCGGTCGCTCTCGTCAAAAGAGTGGTAAATGGCTGCTGAAGGTCAGTCGGAAATCCTGGATAGACGAGTGTTTTGATATCGACGGCCTTCAACTTGGACGATCCATCCACAAACACTTGGTCATCGCCAGATTCCACTCGGACACCCATTTCACGTAATTTGGCAATCAATGATTCTAAATGCTGCGGGATGACGTTGTCGATAAGTACGCCTTCACCCACCGCGGCACCCAAAATCATATACGTGCCAGCTTCAATCCGGTCTGGAATAATCGTGTGGCGGCAACCGTGAAGCGCTTCCACACCATCGATACGAATAACGTCCGTTCCAGCCCCTTTAATCTTTGCACCCATACTTGTTAACAATGTCGCCACATCAATGATTTCCGGCTCTTTCGCCGCATTTTCAATGACTGTCCGCCCTTTAGCGCGAACTGCCGCCAGCATGATATTAATCGTTGCACCCACACTGACCACATCAAGGTATATACGTGCACCGCGAAGCTCGTCCGCCCGTAAATAAATCGCACCTTGTTCATTGGTAATTTGAGCCCCGAGTGCTTCGAAGCCTTTGATATGCTGATCAATCGGTCTTGGACCTAAATAGCATCCGCCAGGCAGGCCAATGACCGCCTTTTTAAAACGGCCGAGCATAGCACCCATTAAGTAATAAGAAGCACGGAGCTTTTTTACTTTCCCGTTTGGCAGGGGCATGGAAATCATGGTCGATGGGTCAACCGTCATCTCGTTATCAGAAAGCTGAACGTTACCGCCGATTTCTTCAAGGAGGTCCTTCAAGATTTCAACGTCTGAAATGTCCGGCAATCCCTCAATTGTCACTGGTGATTCCGCTAAAATGGTTGCAGGAATTAACGCAACGGCACTATTTTTCGCCCCGCTGATCCGAACCGTTCCCTTTAACGGATAGCCACCCGCAATTTTAAGTTTTTCCATATTCGACTCCCTTCTAAGCCCTATAAGTCAAACGGTACAATCCGCTTATTACGAAATGAGGCTCTAGGTATATTTTTCCATCATTTAAAGTCAAAATCCGACAACTTGTCTATCCTTTAGTTTACACCAAATTTTTATTTTCATGTATGGCAATTAAAAAAATTTACACGATATGGGAATATTTATGCTTCTTGACGGGAATTCCAATCTTTTAAGAAGCCTTCAATGCCTTTATCTGTTAATGGGTGATGGAATAATCCCATTAATACTTTGTATGGAATGGTTGCAATATGAGCGCCTCGTAACGCTGCTTCTGTGACGTGAATTGGATTACGAATGGATGCTGCAATGATTTCTGATTCAATGCCATGCACGTTGAAGATGTCTGAAATAGTTGAAATTAGGTCTAAACCGTTTTGGCCGATATCATCTAATCTGCCTAAGAATGGAGAAACATAGGTTGCCCCAGCTCTTGCCGCAAGTAAGGCCTGGTTCGCACTAAAAATGAGGGTTACGTTTGTTTTGATTCCTTCTTGTGAAAAAGCATGAGTTGCTTTTAACCCATCTGGAGTCATCGGAACTTTTACGGTAATATTCGGAGCGATTGCTGCAAGCTCTCTGCCTTCTCTAATCATGCCTTCTGCATCAAGTGCAATAACTTCTGCACTAACTGAACCAGGGACAAGTGCAGTAATATCTCTTAAACGGTCATGAAAAGAAACACCTTTTTCTCTAGCAACTAATGATGGATTAGTAGTTACACCTGCTAGTAATCCAAGGTCATGGGCTTCGCGGATCTCGTCTAAATTTGCTGTATCAATAAAGAATTTCATAGTTAATCTCCTCCATTTTCCCGACTAAATATTCAAATTTCTTTTAACAGACTGAAACCGTCCTAAAGTACGAGGACGGTTTACATTTTATCATATTTCAGAACAAATATGAAATGTGGTTAGACATTTGCCATTGTTCGATTAAGCTTTACCTGAAGAACCGAATTCGCGGATTTTGCCAATAACTGTTGTTTTGATCGCTTCGCGAGCTGGTCCTAAATATTTACGTGGATCATATTCTTCCGTTAATGCCGCTAATGTTTCACGTACTGCTTTTGCAGATGCGATTTGGTTTTCTGTGTTCACGTTGATTTTCGCTGTTCCAAGAGAAACAGATTTTTGGATATCTTTTAATGGGATACCAGTTCCGCCGTGAAGGACTAATGGAAGGCCAGTAATGTTTCCGATTTCTTCCATTTCAGCAAAACCAAGGTTTGGTTCACCTTTGTAAGGACCATGAACAGAACCTAAAGCAGGTGCAAGACAGTCGATGCCTGTGCGTTTTACTAACTCTTCACATTCTTTAGGGTCCGCGTAGATAACGCCATCAGCAACAACGTCGTCTTCCTGACCGCCAACAGTTCCTAATTCCGCTTCAACTGATACACCTTTTGAATGTGCATAATCAACTACTTTTGAAGTAATTTCAATATTTTCTTCAAATGGGTGGTGGGAAGCATCAATCATTACAGATGTGAAACCTGCATCAATTGCTTCTTTACACTTATCGAAGCTTGAACCGTGGTCAAGGTGAATTGCTACAGGAACGGTAATTTTCAAATCTTCCATTAAGCCTTCAACCATTTTTACAACTGTTTTGAAGCCGGACATATAACGAGCTGCCCCTTCAGAAACACCAAGAATTACAGGTGAATTCTCAGCTTGAGCAGCTTGAAGAATCGCTTGTGTAAATTCTAAGTTATTTAAGTTAAATTGCCCAACCGCATAGCCTTCAGTTTTGGCTTTAATGAGCATTTCTTTCATGGAAACTAATGGCATTTCTATTCCTCCTTAAATTAGGCAGATATCTTTTCAATTTGGTCTTCCATATTAAGGTTTTCCCTCAATTTTACGGATTATGTATACCTTGAAAAGATAAACAACCAGTAAAAAGTTCATATGTATCATATCAAAACAGGGGTCGAAATGCCATTAATTAAACGCAGTTTTGTAAACTGTCATAATGAAAGCGTGCCCATTTTTACTGTAAGCACTTTCTTTATATTTCAGGCCAAAAAACGAAGATTAATTCATTTTTTGGGGAATGTGTTTCCTGACAGCTGCTCGAATATCATCGATATCAAACGGCTTGGCAAAATGAGTAATGGCACCAAGATCCTTAGCTTCTTGAATCATATCAAGTTCACCATAAGCTGTCATAATAATGACGCGGATATCTGGGTCGATTACCTTCATTCGTTTTAAAATTTCAATTCCATCCATTCCAGGGATTTTCATATCCAATAGGACAAGGTCGGGGTCATGTTTTGTCACAATTTCAAGGGCCTGAATGCCATTGGCTGCCTGATATGTTTGATACCCCTCTTTTTGAAACACTTCATTTAGTAAAATTCTAATGCCAAACTGATCATCAACGATTAAAATTTTCTCTTTCATAACTCCACCTCTTCCTTGTGTACTTGATGCATTTTTTATTATCCCATATATCTATCACTTGTTATATTTCTCTATTAGGAAATAATCTCCTGCAAATTTTCTTAGATTTTGTTATTATTTTTGCAATATCGAAAAAATGCCTATAATAAAAGGGTGAAAAGGAGGGTTTTTATGTTAAAAATGTTTACTACTCAATTAACAGGATTGTTTAAACGGCTTGAGGAAAAGGAAGAATATTCGTTTGAGGACGGAGCACGTTTGCTTGCCCAGGCACCAGTTGGGGACGGGTCTATATATATTTTTACCACAAAGGAAATGAAAGCGGTCGAGTTGGAGGCTTTAGATGGGGCGGAACCGTTTAAGGGCGTGAAGATATTAGCGGAGATGGAGGAATTAACGGATTCCGATCGTGTGTTGCTGTTCACGCGATATTCAAGTGATGCTGCAGCTCTTGAGGTGGCCGAGCCGCTTCACGAAAAAGGAATTCCATTTGTCACGGTGGCGACGGCTGTTCCGGGTGGTGAACAATTGCAGGAATTAGCCGATCTCCTAATTGATTTGCGGCTGACCAAAGGACTGCTCCCGGATGATGAGGGAAATCGGTATGGATATCCTTCTTCGATGGCAGCTTTGTTCGTTTATTACGGCCTGAAATTTACCATTGAAGAGATTTTGGCAGAATATGAGGAGTAAAAGCGGGTTTAGGACCCGTTTTTTTATTGCCCTTTAATATTTCCCGGGGGGTAAACTTGGGATTGTTCGACTTTCAGAAGCTTTTGTGCAATTTTAGGATCCCTTTGTGCAATTTCCGTAAGGTTTTGTACAAGTTTTCCAACTTTTGTACAAATTTTGAGTGGTTTTATACAATTAGACAATATATGGAAAACACGAGTGCCTGACACCAAAAAAATAGGACCAGAAAACTGGTCCTGAATACTAACTTATTTTTGCAAAGAGGCTTTAATAAAGTCACGGAACAATGGCTGTGGACGATTTGGTCTTGAGACAAACTCCGGATGGAACTGTGATGCCACGAACCACGGATGGTCCTTCAACTCAACAATTTCCACTAAGCGTCCGTCTGGGCTCGTGCCTGAGAAAATAAAGCCTGCTGCTTCCATGTCTTGACGGAAATGATTGTTAAATTCATAGCGGTGACGATGACGCTCATAAACAACCTCATCCTCATACGCTTCAAACGCCTTCGTACCCTCAACAATACGAGCTGGATATAGACCTAGACGCAATGTTCCGCCCAAATCCTCCACATCTTTCTGTTCAGGGAGTAAATCAATAATTGGATAAGCTGTTTCCGGTACAAACTCAGCGGAATGCGCCCCTTCCAAGCCAAGGACATTACGGGCAAATTCAATCGTTGCTAGCTGCATTCCTAAACAAATACCAAGAAACGGCTTCTTCTGCTCACGAGCATAACGAGTCGCTTCAATTTTCCCTTCAATCCCGCGATCACCAAAACCGCCTGGAACAAGAACTCCATCCACATCTTCCAAAAGTTCTGCTACATTTTCACGAGTCACTTCTTCTGAATTAATCCATTTGATTTCCACATCGGCATCAAACGCATAGCCTGCATGTTTCATTGCTTCAACCACAGAAATATAGGCATCTTGAAGTTCCACATATTTTCCGACAAGACCAATGCGCGTCTTGCTTGAAAGATGGGTTACGCGGTCTACGAGTGCTTTCCACTCGGTCATATCCGCTTCTTTCGCCGATAATTTCAAATGGTCACACACGATTTGATCCATGTTTTGCTCTTGAAGGGCAAGTGGAATCGAATACAGTGTGTCTGCGTCCATACATTCAATAACTGCTTTTGAGTCAATGTCACAGAACAAGGCAATTTTATCCTTCATGTCCTGTGAAACCGGCATTTCCGTACGCACAACAATAATATTTGGCTGAATACCAAGGCTGCGCAGTTCTTTAACGCTGTGCTGAGTCGGCTTTGTTTTCATTTCGCCCGCTGCCTTGATATACGGAATTAATGTACAGTGAATGTACATCACATTTTCCGAACCGATATCGCTCTTGATTTGGCGAATCGCTTCTAGGAATGGGAGGGATTCAATGTCCCCTACCGTTCCGCCGATTTCCGTGATCACGACATCGGCATTTGTTTCTTTCCCAGCACGGAAGCAACGTTCCTTAATTTCATTGGTGATATGCGGAATAACCTGAACCGTTGCCCCTAAATAATCACCGCGGCGCTCTTTACGTAAAACCGTTGAATAAATTTTTCCTGTTGTTACGTTTGAATACTTGTTTAAGTTGATGTCGATAAAACGCTCATAGTGGCCTAAGTCCAAATCTGTTTCAGCGCCATCTCCTGTTACGAACACTTCACCGTGCTGATAAGGACTCATCGTTCCCGGGTCGACGTTAATGTATGGGTCGAATTTTTGAATGGTTACATTCACGCCCCGATTTTTCAATAAACGACCTAATGAAGCTGCCGTGATTCCTTTTCCTAGTGATGACACCACACCACCAGTTACAAAAATATATTTTGTCATAAATATTTCCCCCTCTTATACAGTTTGTACATTATTCAGTTTGTTTAAGGGTTTTTGTAAAAAAATATTTTCCTTACGCCCGTAAAAAATGAAAAAACTCAGTAAAACATGAGTTTTTTGAACAATAAAAAACGCCCGCCTACTTGTGGTAGGGAGCGTATTATAAGTAAATAATATATCGTCCTCTTTTTAAGGAGCCCAAAAAAGATAATACAAGGGCGTGAAAAAAAAGTCAAGTGGATTAATCTTCTTCGACTTCTTCCTCATCATCAAATTCTTCTTCTTCATCCTCAAGGTCCTCGTCAAGATCATCTTCTTCATCCAATTCAATGTCAAGATCATCTTCAATGGCATCATCATCGTCGTCAAGATCAAGATCATCATCTTCATCGATATCAAGATCTTCTTCATCATCAAGAAGATCATCTTCATCGTCAAAGTCATCAAAGTCATCTTCAATCTCATCAACTTCATCGAAATCTTCGAGATCGTCTTCATCGACAACCTTCTTCGCCTTCTTCTTCTTCGGTTTCACGACTGCAACCACTTCTTCTTCAGCTGTATCGACTGGATACCAGACACGAAGTCCCCAGCGGTTACTTCCTAATGAAAGGAAACGGCCATCCACGTTAATGTCGGTATAAAATTGAGCAAGTCTGGTACGAACTTCCTCATCTGAGATTCCTGATGCTTTTTTAATTTCTTCTACTAGTTCATTAAAGGCAATCGGCTGCTTACTATTTTTCAAGTATTCATAAGCCATTTCCATAAGGGAAAACTCTTGTAATTCCTCTTTTGAGTATTGTGCTAAACTCAATATCGGCACTTCCTTTCTCTATTTAACACTCTTAAATGAGTGAATAACGGACTATCGTAATAATAAAATATGAGAACTGTCTAGCTGCAGCGCCTAGGAAAAAATGAACTGCTTTTTTCCCTAATCAAGGCACCATCCGCTTGTCTCTCAATTTTTGCATATTCTTCATTATAAACAAATTCTTCCGGTTTATGCTAGTGCTAGTGAGTTGTTTGACCCTGAATTTTTATGGACGAGGTTTTTTACCATCATTTTTCTCTGCCTGTTTTTGCTTTTTCATCTCTTTCAGCGAAATCACTAGAAAGAAGATTGCTAGCAGAAAGAACGAGACAGCGCCCAACTGACGTTGATAGAGATAATTTAATGGCCAGGCAAACACAATTAATATGATTAAAATATAACCGAACTTCATATGCTCCACCTGCCCAAATTCCTCGAAGTATGTACGCTAAATAATTATATTAGATAACCGCAAATAATAATATCTCATAAAAGAAGTTTTATTACAAAAATTGGTGTCAGGCACCATGTGAATATCACTTCACATGGTGCCTGACACCCTATATGATAAGAAATAAACTTTGACTTTGAGAATTGTCCAGCTCCAGTGCTCTAGCGGCTAGTGTCCTTCGCTCTCCGCCCTACGATAAGTCAAGCACGAATGCGCCTCCGGCTCTTCGTGTTTCCTTTATCTCAGTTGGAGCGCTCCACAAGGAAGGCTTCGTGAGCATTTACATCGCACGAAGAAAAAGCGTTAGCTTTTTCGAGGAGGCCATACGCCGCTGAACAGGGCACTTGCGCATTTCTTACATATTCCTTCGATACTGCCCGCCGACTTCGTAAAGAGCTCGGGTGATTTGGCCGAGGCTGGCGACTTTGACGGTTTCCATTAACTCGGCAAAGATGTTGCCATTTTTGACGGCAGCTTCTTTCAATCGTTGCAACGCTTCTCCCGCCACCGTAGCATGGCTTTCCTGGAAAGCACGCAGATTTTGAATCTGCAGTTCTTTCTCTTCGTACGATGCCCGTGCTATTTCCATATTATTGACGTCTTCCTCGGACGGAGGATTTGGGTTCAAATACGTATTAACGCCAATAATCGGTAATTCCCCGGTATGCTTTTTCATTTCATAATACATCGATTCATCCTGAATTTTGCCGCGCTGGTACTGGGTTTCCATTGATCCAAGCACACCGCCGCGGTCATTCAAGCATTCAAACTCTTGGAGCACCGCTTCTTCAACTAGATCCGTTAACTCCTCCACAATAAACGAACCTTGGAGTGGATTTTCATTTTTGGACAAGCCATGCTCTTTCGTAATAATCATCTGAATCGCCATCGCGCGGCGCACCGATTCTTCAGTTGGCGTGGTAATTGCCTCATCATAAGCATTCGTATGAAGGGAATTACAGTTATCCTGCAGGGCCATTAACGCCTGCAGTGTCGTCCGAATATCATTAAAGTCAATTTCCTGCGCATGTAGCGAACGACCAGACGTCTGGACATGGTATTTCAATTTTTGGCTCCGTTCGTTGGCGCCATATTTATCGCGCATCACCGTTGCCCAAATACGGCGGGCCACTCGGCCAATCACGGTATACTCCGGATCCAAGCCATTCGAGAAGAAGAAGGACAAATTCGGCGCAAAATCATCAATCTTCATGCCGCGGCTCAAATAGTATTCAACATAGGTAAAACCATTGGACAAAGTAAACGCTAGCTGCGAAATCGGATTAGCTCCTGCTTCGGCAATATGATAGCCCGAAATTGAGACGGAATAATAGTTGCGCACTTGATGGTCAATGAAATATTGCTGAATATCGCCCATCATCCGCAGCGCAAATTCCGTTGAGAAGATACATGTATTTTGACCTTGGTCTTCTTTTAAAATATCAGCTTGCACCGTACCGCGTACCGTCCGCAATGTATAGGCACGAACTTCCGCGAATTCCTCTACCGTTAACACCCGTCCAAGCTCGGCTTCCTTCCGCTGCACCTGCTGATCAATCGCTGTATTCATAAACATCGCTAAAATAATCGGTGCTGGACCGTTAATCGTCATTGATACTGATGTTGAAGGATGACATAAATCAAAGCCGTCATACAACTTTTTCATATCATCTAAGGTACAAACACTGACACCGCTTTCGCCGACTTTCCCGAAAATATCCGGGCGGTGATCCGGGTCTTCACCATACAGCGTTACCGAGTCAAACGCCGTACTTAAGCGTTTCGCATCATCATCCTTCGATAAATAATGGAAGCGGCGGTTCGTGCGTTCCGGCGTCCCTTCCCCTGCAAACTGGCGTTTCGGATCCTCGCCTTCGCGCTTGAATGGAAATACCCCTGCCGTATACGGGAACGAACCTGGGACATTTTCCTGGTAAACCCAGCGAAGGATTTCTCCGTAATCCTTATACTTCGGCAGCACCACTTTCGGAATATCGAGCCCTGATAAACTTTTCGATTTCAACACTGTAATAATCTCTTTATCACGGATTCTCGTCACGAACTTGTCGCCGGAATAAGCTTCCCGTGTTTTTGCCCAGCCATTAAGAATTTTCCTAGACTCTGGCGTCAGTTTTGTCTCTGTCTCTTGCTTAACCGCTTCTAACGCCGCAATCACTGCCGCATCGCTGACCGCTTCAATTGCCCCTTCTAACTGGAATAACTTCCGGGCAATCCCAGCTTGTTCTTCCGCTCTCCTGTGATAACCGCGCACCGTTTCGGAAATTTCCCGTAAATAATAACGGCGGTCGGTTGGGATAATCACATTTTGCTTTTCAACTAAGGCATCTTTAGTAAAAGAGGTTCCCCAGCCTGTGCCCATTTTGTCATTAATTTTTTCAATCAGCGCCGCAAACAATCCATTTGTACCTGGATCATTAAACTGGCTCGCAATTGTTCCATATACTGGCATGTCATCGATATCTTTTTCAAACAGCATATGGCTGCGCTGGTACTGCTTTTGCACCTGGCGCTTCGCATCCTCCGAGCCCTTACGCTCAAACTTATTGATGACAATCAGGTCTGCAAAATCAATCATATCAATCTTCTCAAGCTGTGACGGCGCCCCAAACTCACTCGTCATCACATATAAAGAAACATCGCAAATCTCGGTAATTCCCGCATCGCCCTGACCAATTCCGCTTGTCTCGACGATTACAAGGTCAAAGCCAGCCGCCTTCGTAACGGCAACCGCATCCTTAATTGCCAGTGAAAGTTCACTTTTCGAATGCCGCGTCGCGAGCGAGCGCATGTACACATTCGGTGAAAAAATCGCATTCATACGGATTCGGTCCCCAAGCAGGGCACCGCCCGTCTTTTGCTTCGTTGGGTCAACCGACAGAATCGCTACCTTTTTGTCCGGCAGTTCATTAATAAAGCGGCGAATCAATTCATCGGTCAATGAACTTTTCCCGGCACCGCCCGTCCCCGTGATCCCAACGACCGGAATCTCTTTCTCGAGTGACTTCACTTGATCGAGCACTCGCTCAGCGGTCGCCGCCGCTTCATTCTTTCCATCGACATGAAGCTCAGCGATCGTGATCAGCTTCGCCACTGCATTCACATCCCCGCTCGGCAGCTTCTCAATTTGATCCGCTACATCGACAGGGACTGTCGCAAAATCACACTCCTCGAGCATCCGATCGATCATGCCCTGAAGTCCCAACCTGCGGCCATCCTCAGGGGAGAAAATCCACGAAATCCCGTACTCATGTAGCTCATCGATTTCGCGCGGGATAATCACCCCGCCGCCGCCGCCAAAAATACGGATATTCGGCGCACCCTTCTCTTTCAACAAATCATACATATATTTGAAGTACTCAACATGACCGCCTTGATAGGAAGAAATTGCAATTCCCTGCACATCCTCCTGAATGGCCGCGTTCACAACCTCCTCAACCGAGCGGTTATGGCCAAGATGAATGACCTCCGCCCCGCTCGCCTGCAGAATCCGCCTCATAATATTGATGGAAGCATCATGCCCGTCAAACAAGCTCGAAGCTGTGACAAAGCGAATATGATGCTTCGGCTGATAATTCCCCATCGTTCTCCCCCTTTTTATAGGCTGTATTAAACTTGGATGGTGATTTTCGCTCCAGGTGCTTCGCGCCCTCCGCTCCAATCAACATCGCCATCCGTTTAACATTACGACCTAGCTTGTGTTGACGAATGAATCCCGTGAAATAATTGCTCCGTTTGCAGTTCAATATATTCATCTAGTGTATATAATTTTTGGAGTGCCCAACGGCGGAACGCCCACATTTGTCCCTCGACAATAATGTTATGGGAAATTAGTTCGATCTGTTTTTCCGACAACTCCAGTTCGCCGTTTTCAACACAGCGGACAATCAGGCTCTCAAACATCGCCGCCATTTCGATTTCTTTTTTCAGCACATAGGGAAGCGCATCTTTCGTCAGCGATTTTGCTTCTTGATACATGACTAGTACTTCATCCTGCATTTCATCCACTACCCGGAAATAATGCCCGACCCCTAGCTTCAGACTTGCTAGGGTTCCTTTTTTCTGTTCAAGGTCCTGCTCGAGGCGCTCGCTCACATGTTCATAAATGCTGTCACAGACGAGATACAGGACATCTTCCTTTGAACGGATGTATTCGTAAAGGGTCCCAATACTGAATCCTGCAGCTTTGGCGATTTCCCTCGTCGTCGTCCGGTGAAAGCCTTTTTCCTTAAAAAGGCTGACAGCCCCTTTAATCATTTGGTCCCGCCGTTTCTGAACAAGACGTTCATCCTTTACAGAAGCCAGTACTTCTCGTTTTTTTATCATGTTCTAACCCGCCTTACTTCGTGATCATCCGCGAGATCACAAGTCGTTGAATTTCTTGTGTGCCTTCATAGATTTGGGTAATTTTCGCATCGCGCATGAAGCGTTCAACTGGATAATCCTTTGTATAGCCATAGCCGCCAAAGACCTGAACAGCCTCAGTTGTCACCTTCATCGCGGTATCGCCCGCAAATAACTTCGACATCGCCGATTCCTTGCCGTACGGCAGGCCTTGCGACTCGAGCCATGCGGCTTGGTATGTTAATAGTCGGGAAGCCTCAATACCTGTGGCCATATCTGCGAGTTTAAAGGCAATCCCTTGATTTGCGACGATTGGTTTACCGAATTGATGACGTTCCTTGGCATAGTCCGCGGCTGCGTCAAGCGCACCTTGAGCAATCCCCACAGCTTGAGCGGCAATACCGTTGCGGCCGCCATCAAGGGTCATCATTGCAATTTTAAATCCTTCACCTTCTTCGCCAAGGCGATTAGCAACCGGTACCTTGCAATCTTCAAAAATAATTTCGGTAGTCGGTGAGGATCGGATCCCGAGTTTCTTTTCTTTTTTCCCAACCGAGAAGCCTGGGAAGTCGCTCTCGATAATAAATGCAGTTGTTCCTTTTTGTCTGCTTGACGGGTCGGTTAACGCAAACACCACATAAATGTCCGCTACACCACCATTAGTAATGAAAATCTTCGATCCATTGAGGACATAATGATCACCTTCGAGACGGGCTGTCGTTCTCATTCCGCCCGCATCCGAACCGCTGCCAGGCTCTGTTAAGCCGTATGCGCCAATTTTCGTACCTTCTGCCATTGGGCGAAGGTAGGTTTGCTTTTGCTCCTCGCTGCCAAATTTATAAATCGGCCAGCCCGCTAGAGAAGTGTGGGCTGAGAGCATAACGCCTGTTGATGCGTCAACGCGGGAAAGCTCTTCTACTGCGATACAGTAAGCAAGATAGTCACTGCCAATGCCGCCGTACTCTTCCGGCCAAGGAATTCCGGTTAAACCCAACTCCGCCATTTTTTCAAAAATCTCGCGGTCAAAGCGTTCTTCCTCATCGCGCTCCGCTGCTGATGGGGCCACTTCATTCCGGGCAAAATCACGAACCATTTTCCGAATCATTTCATGTTCTTCAGAGAGTTTAAAGTTCATTTCAAGTCCTCCTAGTGGGTATGTTTAAGGCTGATTTCGCATAAAGAGCCATAATTACAAATGCTTACTAATCACAATTCGTTGAATCTCGCTCGTGCCTTCATAAATTTCAGTAATTTTTGCATCACGGAAATAGCGTTCGACCGGATAATCTTCGGTATAGCCGTAACCGCCGAATACTTGAATCGCTTCAGTGGTCACTTCGACCGCTGTTTTAGTTGCGAATAATTTCGCCATTGACGCTTCCAACGTACATTTTTTGCCGTGTGTCCGTAAATACGCTGCGCGATAGACCAATAGTTTCGCTGCTTCCACACTGGTCGCCATGTCAGCTAACTTAAAGCCAATCCCTTGTTGAGCGGCAATCGGCTTTCCGAATTGGTGACGGTCCCCAGCATAGGCGGTTGCGGCTGACAGTGCGGCCTCAGCAATCCCAAGTGCCTGGGTCGCAATCCCAATGCGGCCGACATCAAGGTTGGCCATCGCAATCTTAAAGCCTTCCCCCTCGGCACCCAGCAGGTTTTCAGCCGGAACATGCATATCTTCGAACGTGAGTTGGACCGTTCTCGAGCCATGTAAGCCCATTTTCTTCTCGTCTTTGCCGACGATAAAGCCAGGGGTATTTTTTTCAACAATGAATGCGGAAATCCCCTTGCTGCCTAGTTCCGGATTTGTTTTTGCAAAAACAATATAGACATCCGCCTCACCACCGTTCGTAATGAACACCTTCGATCCGTTGATAACGTAATGGTCGCCCTTCTTGACGGCCCGGGACTTTAAGCTGGCGGCATCCGAACCAGAACTCGGTTCCGTTAAGCAAAACGCACCGAGATACTCCCCTGAAGCCAGCTTCGGCACGTATTTCTCTTTCTGTTGTTCGGTTCCAAAATAAAGGATCGGGTTCGTGCAGACGGAGGTATGGACAGAAAGAATCACCCCAATGGTTGCACTTACCTTGGAAAGCTCATGGATTGCTAAAATATAAGAGGTGAAGTCCATCGCCGCACCGCCGTATTTTTCAGGGACAGGAATCCCCATTAAGCCTAAGGCTCCCATTTTGCGGAGGATTTCGCGCGGAAATTCCCCTCTCTCCATATTTTCAATAAATGGGACAATTTCGCTGTTAGCAAAGTCGCGGACCATTTTTCGCATCATTTCTTGTTCTTCGGTGAATGTAAGATTCATGTTGGTCTCCCCTTTGGAAGAATGTACTATCGTGGTACTCATCATTATCACGACCCCTTTTTCGAAGAAATGCTGTGTTTATTCGTACGTATAAAAACCGCGCCCTGATTTCTTGCCAAGCCAGCCTGCTTTCACATATTTGCGCAGGAGCGGACATGGACGGTATTTGTCATCACCAAAGCCTTGGTGAAGCGTTTCCATAATATAGAGACACGTATCCAAGCCGATAAAATCAGCCAAGGTTAACGGCCCCATCGGATGGTTCATGCCGAGTTTCATCACTTCATCAATGGCTTCCTTCGTGGCCACACCCTCATAAAGTGTATAAATCGCTTCGTTGATCATTGGCATCAAAATGCGATTGGAAACAAACCCTGGGAAGTCGTTCACTTCAACCGGTACCTTGCTCAAGGTTTTTGTCATATCTTCAATCACTTGGTAGACTTCATCGGATGTTGCAAGACCGCGAATGATTTCAACGAGCTTCATGACTGGAACCGGGTTCATGAAGTGCATACCAATCACTTTTTCCGGACGCTTGGTAGCTGCAGCAATTTCAGTGATAGGTAAGGATGAGGTATTGCTCGCGAGTATCGCGTGTGCTGGGGTAATTTCATCAAGTTGGGCAAAGATGCTGGTTTTAATATCCATGTTTTCAACGGCAGCTTCGATGACGAGGTCGACGTCACGGGCATCGTTCAGGTCAGTAGACACGGTAATGTTGCTGAGAATTTCTTGTTTTTGCTCTTCAGTGAGGCGCCCTTTATCAACGTTGCGTGTAAGTATTTTATTGATTCCGGCTAGGCCGCGTTCCACAAACTCCGGTTTTAAATCATTAAGTACAACCTTGTACCCTGCCTGTGCACAAACTTGGGCAATCCCGGAGCCCATTTGTCCTGCACCAATGACCATTAGTTTTGAAATCTTCATTCTTTCCCCTCCAAGAAGGCCGGAAGTGAATCCGACCTAGAATTTTTTATATTTGGTATCTACTAATCTTAAAAACTATTATCCGCGCGGAACCTCAATCATCACCGCATCGCCCTGACCGCCGCCGCTGCAGATCGCGGCAATTCCAATTCCGCCGCCGCGGCGCTTTAATTCATGCATTAATGTAAGAATAATCCGTGCTCCGCTCGCCCCAATCGGGTGACCATATGCGACCGCACCGCCATTGACATTGACCTTTTCTGGATCCAAATTGGCAATTTTCCCGCTGACTAAAGCCACCGCCGCAAAGGCTTCATTAATTTCAAATAAATCGACTTCGTCTACCGTTTTGCCTGTTTTTCGTAACAGCTCATTAATCACAATTCCCGGTGTTTTCGGAAAATCCTTTGCTTCCACTGCAACCGCTGCATGACCAACAATCACTGCTTCGGCAACACGGCCTTCGCGAACCGCTCGCTCTTCACTCATTAACACGAGGGCTGCCGCACCGTCATTGACACCTGGTGCATTTCCAGCAGTAATCGTTCCCGTTGAATTAAATACCGGTGCTAATTTAGCCAGACGCTCTAGCGACGTATCTTTTCGTGGTGCTTCATCTGTCGCAACCACGACCGGAGCTCCTTTGCGCTGTGGAACCTCTACCACGACGATTTCTTCCGCTAACTTCCCACTCTCAATCGCCGCAAGCGCGCGCAAATGACTTCTAAGTGCCCACTCATCCTGTGCCTCACGGCTGATTTCCATATCTTTGGCCGCTTCATTTCCGTAAGTCCCCATGTGAACACCAGTAAAACTGCAGGTTAAACCGTCATGAATCATTAAATCCTTCACTTGTGCGTCTCCCATGCGGAAGCCCCAGCGTGCTTTTGGAAGTACATATGGGGCGTTGCTCATCGATTCCATCCCGCCGGCCACAATCACTTCCTCATCGCCAGCACGGATGATTTGATCGGCTAATGTGACACTGCGCATCCCGGACGCACATACTTTATTAACCGTTTCTGTTTTCACTTCCCATGGCAATCCTGCGAGACGTGCCGCCTGGCGCGATGGAATCTGTCCCTGTCCCCCTTGTAAGACCGTTCCAAGAATGACTTCCTCGACCTCTTCTGGCTTCACGCCCGCACGAACTAATGCCTCTTTTACCGCGATTCCCCCTAACTGTGATGCAGTAAAGCTGCTCAAACCTCCTCCTAATTTTCCAAAAGGTGTTCTAACCCCGCTTAAAATAACCGTTCTACCCATCTTACACACACTCCCTATTCATAATATTCAGATTAACTTTCATAAAAAAATAGATCCGGTGACTGAACGCTCGCTCGGACACAAGCCAAAAAAGAAACGCAGCCCTCTGCTTTTTTAAATGGTAATGTAAGCGTTTTATTTATATATATATTTTACATAAAAAAGCGTAGAAGTTGAAATATTTTATACGTAATTTTAAAAATTTTACGAATTAAATAAACAAATCAATTTCTACACTTCATCAAAACCTAAGCGACTTCTCCACAAACGGCCTTTTCAAGCAGTTCCGCTACATCGTATGTCGATACCTTTTCTTCGACCTCTTTGGCCTTCGTTCCATCCGAGAGCATTGTTAAGCAGTACGGACAGCCAGAGCTGATGACCGACGGATTAACAGCAAGTGCCTGTTCGGTTCGTGCCACGTTAATGCGGTGTCCGGTTTCTTCTTCCATCCACATCAAGCCGCCGCCTGCACCACAACACATCGCTTTCTCGCGGTTCCGCTCCATTTCAAGGAGTTTCACACCTGGAATCGATTTTAGAATCTCGCGCGGGGCATCATAGACATCATTGTAGCGCCCTAAATAACAGGAATCATGGAAAGTAATCGTCTCATTTACCGAATGTTTCGGTACGAGCTTCCCATCACGAACCAGCTCATAAAGGACCTCAGTATGATGGAACACCTCGACATCTGTTAAGCCGAAGTCAGGATATTCATTTTTGAAAATATTATAAGCATGCGGATCAATCGTGACGATTTTCTTGACTTCCGCTTTTTCAAACTCCTCAATATTTTTCGCTGCCAGCTCTTGGAACAAGAATTCATTGCCGAGACGGCGCGGTGTATCGCCAGAGTTCTTCTCTTTATTTCCGAGGATGGCAAATTTGATTCCAGCTTCATTGAGCAGTTTCGCAAACGATAAGGCAATCTTTTGGCTGCGGTTATCGTAAGAGCCCATTGCCCCTACCCAGAAGAGGTATTCAAATTCCTCGCCTGCTTTGTTCATTTCCTTCACGGTTGGTACATGAACATCCTCGCGGGCTTCACGCCATGTTTCACGTTCTTTTCTGTTCAAGCCCCACGGATTGCCTTGGCGTTCGATATTGGTCATCGCACGCTGTGCATCGGCGTCCAATTTTCCTTCTGTTAACACTAAATAACGGCGTAGATCGATAATTTTATCTACATGCTCGTTCATGACTGGGCATTGATCCTCACAATTTCGGCAGGTCGTACAAGCCCAGATTTCTTCCTCGGTGATTACGTCACCAATCAAGCTAGGATTGTAGACTGCAGCGGCCGCAGATTCTTGTGCACCTTGACCTGCTGACGCAAGGGCAAGCTGATTCCCCGTCGTGTTCCCAAAGGCAAAGGTTGGCACCCACGGCTGTTTCGAGGTAACAACGGCACCATGATTGGTTAAGTGATCACGCAGTTTAACGATTAAGTCCATTGGTGACAGCATTTTCCCTGTCCCCGTAGCCGGACACATATTCGTGCAGCGGCCGCATTCCACGCAGGCATAAAAATCGATCATTTGGTGCTGCGTGAAATCTTCTAATTTTCCAACCCCAAACGATTCCTGGGTTTCATCTTCAAAATCAACCTTTTTCAGTTTTCCTGGTTTATCTAAACGGTTAAAATACACATTCGCAGGTCCCGCAATTAAGTGGGCATGCTTGGATTGCGGTACGTACACTAAGAAGGTTAACAAGAATAATAAGTGCGCCCACCAGGCAATGTAGAAGATTACAATGGAGGCAGTTTCACCAATCCCTGAAAAAATAACGGAAATCAACGATGCGATCGGCTCGGTCCATGACGTCTCTTCCCCATGCCAGATGAGACTCATCCCATTGCCTAGTAACACAGAGAGCATTAAGCCGCCAATGAAAATAAGAACCAGACCTGATTTAAAGTTGCGCTTTAAGCGGACTAATTTTTCGACATACCGGCGGTAAAAGGCCCAGATGACTGCTACTAAGATCATTAATGTGACAAGCTCTTGGAAAAATGTAAACCCTGCATAAAGCGGTCCAAGCGGAAGGTGTGCTCCGGGTTTAATTCCTTTGATAATAAAATCAATGGCGCCAAATTGGACGAGGATAAAGCCATAGAAGAACATGACGTGCATGATCCCGCTTTTTTTATCCTTGAGCAATTTCTTTTGGCCGAACACATTGACCCAAATTTTGCGGAGCCGCTCTTTGACATTGTCATCGAACTCAACCTTTTTCCCGAGCTTAATAAATTCGATCCGGGTCTTGACCACATACACGAACAAGCTGATTGCGTAAGCGGTTACAATAAGAAACGCAATCAAGTTAACCCAAAGTAATCCATTCATAGTTATGCCCCTTTCTTTGTTATCCACTGATACAACTTTGAAAATAATTAATTTTCAGAATCTATACTTAACTCTATTATATTATGAATGAGCGTTCAGTCAAATGAATTTTTGTAAAGTTGCATTAACTTATAGAAAAAGGTGCTTTCGGAAAAACTAATGAAACTGATTGGAGGAAAGAACCCATATGAAAGTGGCACTCATGTTGAGCGTACTCCTTATTCTCATCATTATATGGCTCGTTTTGGATTTTCATTTAGGTAGAAAGAAGCATCTTTCCATTGTCAGTAGAAGGGAAACGGCCATTATTCATGGTGACATTGATATTTTTACGCACGGAAAAAAATTGTTTGCCGACTATTTTCATGAACTGCGGAATGCGGACAAGCATATTCATGTGCTCTTTTATATTGTCAAAGACGATGCGATCAGTCAGGAATTTTTATCTATTTTAAAAGAAAAGGCCCGTGCAGGGGTGGAAGTTAGGCTGCTCATCGACCGGCTCGGCAGCTGGAAGGTGAAGAAAGCGGTGATTCAGTCGCTCCGGGAGGCGGGTGTTCGCTTTGCTTTTAGCAATCATATTAAGCTTCCCTTTCTGTTTTATTCTTCTCAGGTCAGGAATCACCGAAAAATCACAATTATTGACGGGGAAATTGGCTACCTCGGTGGTTTTAATGTCGGCAAGGAATATATCGACGAGGAGCCATCCTTAGGGATTTGGCGCGATTACCATATGAAAATTACCGGCCGGAGCGTTAATTTTTTGCAAACGGAGTTTTTGATCGATTGGCGTGAATACGCCGGCGAGGATATCATGGATTATCCGTCCTATTTCCCAGTCCTAACTGATGGTCAGGTCCGGCACCGATTTGTTCCGACAGAGGCTCACCAGTTAGAACAGAATTATCTTACGCTTATTCACCAAGCTGACAACTCCATCATTATTGGTTCGCCCTATTTTATCCCCTGTCAAAAAATCTTAGCGGCGTTACTAGCTGCCTTAGAGCGCGGAGTTCATCTTTCGGTGATTGTCCCCTATGCAGCAGACCATCCACTGGTCCAAGAGGGCTCGTTCCGCTATTTACGTAAATTGATTCGAGCAGGTGCTGATGTTTTTCAATATAAAAAGGGGTTTTACCATGCAAAGACACTCGTGATTGATGACAAAATCTGCGATATCGGCACAGCTAATTTTGATAAAAGAAGTATGTATTTAAACAAGGAAATTAATTGTTATATATATGACCCGGCCTTTATTCAACGTTTGATGGAGATTTTAAAAAAGGATATTGCGGACTCTGTGCCGCTGACATTAGCTGTCCTTAACAAACCGAACCCAATTCGTACCTTCAAAGAAGGCTTCGCCGCTGTAATCTCTTACTTTTTATAAACCATTATTGTCCACGGATGGTGTCAGGCACCATCATTAGGCACAATTTAAAAAAGCACCTAAGGAGTTATTGTCATGAAGATTCGGTTTGGTTATGTTTCACATGCGATTAGTTTGTGGGATGCTTCGCCGGCGAAGGCGCTGACGTTTACTCGGTATCAGCAGCTAAGCCCTGAAGAGCGTGTGGAAAAGCTGCTTGAGGTGACGAAGCAGAATTTGAATCATACCCTGCGTATGCTCTACTACAATCTTGCTCACGAACTTGAACTCTATAGGATGTCCAGTTCGATTGTTCCGCTCGCAACCCATCCGGAGGTGAATTGGGACTTTGTGACTCCTTTTCGTACGGAATGGCTAGAGATTGGCGAGCTGGTGAAAAAAAAGAAATTAAGGGTCAGTTTTCACCCGAATCAATTCACCTTGTTCACCTCACCGCAAACAAAGATTACCGAAAACGCCGTGGTTGATATGCAATACCATTATCGTATGTTTGAAGCGATGGGGCTCGAGCAGGAAGGGCTGATTAATATCCATATTGGTGGTGCCTATGGTGATAAACAAAAAACTCTACCGCGATTTCATCAAAATTTAACGACACTGCCCGCGCCTATTAAAAAGGTGATGACATTGGAAAATGACGATAAAACGTACAACGCTGAAGAAACGTTAGCAGCCTGTGAAAAGGAATCAATTCCGCTTGTGTTCGACTATCACCACCATATGGCCAACTTGTCCGAGACAGCGCTCGAGGAACTGCTGCCGCGGATATTCCGAACTTGGGAGCATAGGCCGCATCTCATTCCGAAGGTCCATATTTCCTCTCCTAAAAACGAGAAGGAGTTCCGCTCCCATGCTGATTTTGTTGATCCGGAATTTATCATGCCGTTTTTGAAAATGGTGCGCGAAATCGGGGCTGATGTTGATTTTATGATCGAGGCCAAAGCAAAGGATCAAGCGGCACTGAAATTAATTGAAGATCTAAGCAAGCTTAGGGGTTATAAGCGGATTAGCGGCGGTACGGTGGAGGTTAAATAAATAAGCCTTGTAAAAAAAAGAGTCTTCGAACCCTCTCGAAGACTCTTCACTATTCCTCAATTAAATTTAAGACCGGAACATCACGCTCATTATCCGGGTCATTCCTTGAATAAATTCTCGCTACTTTTGCTGCCTCATCCACATGTTGAATAATCACTGGCGTTCCTTCGTAGGTAACATGAATCATTTCGGCAGATTCAACAATTTCCTTAGCTCGTCCCACATTCATCGGTTTCATCCACTCCTAGCTTTAATGTCCCTATTAGTATTTGCCATTATTTAGTTACTATTCATTTATATGGACAAGCCCATAAAAAAAGCCCCCTTACCGAAGTAAGAGAGCCATCAACCATTACATTTTTTCCGGAGCGGAAACCCCAATCAACGCCAGCGCATTGCGGAGCGTAATTTGCACAGACCGCACCAACCCGAGGCGGGCCTTAGTGCGCTCGACATGATCAAGGTCAAGCACCTTTTCTGCATTATAAAAACTGTGGAATGTCGACGCCAATTCTACGATATAGTTCGTAATCCGGTGTGGGACACGCTTTATTGCGGCCTCTCCTACAGCTGCCGGGAACTCCCCAATCTTCTTCAATAAATCCATTTCCTTCTCCGACGTTACCAATGAAAAATCAGCATCCGCTGATACTTGAACACCCTGCTCGTCTCCAGAACGCAAGATACTAGAAATCCGCGCATGGGCATAGTGGGCATAATAAACTGGATTCTCATTCGACTCCGATACCGCTAAATCCAAGTCAAAATCCATATGCGTATCCGAACTGCGCATCGCAAAGAAATAACGTGTCGCATCGAGGCCGACCTCATCGACCAAATCACGCATCGTTACCGCTTTACCGGTCCGCTTACTCATCTTCATTTTCTCGCCATTTTTATAAAGATGAACGAGCTGTATAATTTCCACCTCTAGAGTTTCACGGTCATAACCTAACGCCTGAAGTGCTGCCTTCATCCGCGGAATATAGCCGTGATGATCCGCACCCCAAATGTTAATCAACTTTTCAAAACCGCGGTCCAACTTGTCCTTGTGATATGCGATATCCGGTGTTAAATACGTATATGAACCATCTTGCTTAATCAACACCCGGTCCTTGTCATCGCCAAATTCCGTCGAACGGAGCCACGTCGCACCGTCTTCCTCATACACATAACCGCTCGCACGCAGCGCAGCCAAAGCCTCATCAATTTTTCCATTCTTATAAAGCGAAGTCTCCGAGTACCAAACATCAAAGCCAACACGGAAATCCTCTAGATCCTGCTTCAGCTTCGCCATTTCATATTTCAGGCCGTACTCACGGAAAAACTCTTGGCGCTCGTCTTCGGACACATGCACATACTTGTCCCCAAACTCCTCTGCCATGGTTTTCCCAATGCCAATAATGTCCGCACCATGGTAGCCGCCCTCCGGCATCTCTTTTTCCAAACCTAGTGCCTGAAAATAACGCGCCTCCACCGACAATGCAAGATTATTAATCTGATTACCCGCATCATTAATATAATACTCACGCGAAACATCAAAGCCCGCCTTCGCTAAAATATTGCAAAGCGAGTCACCCACCGCCGCACCGCGGGCATGTCCAAGGTGCAAGTCACCCGTAGGATTCGCCGATACAAACTCGACCTGAATCTTTTGGCCGCCGCCAACTGTGGTCTCCCCGTACTTTTCCCCAGCATTCAGTACCGTCGGAATCAGCTCGGTTAAATAACTATTATTCATATAAAAATTAATAAATCCTGGCCCCGCGATCTCAATTTTTTCAATCGAAGCTTTGGAACGGTCAATATTCGCAACCAGCGCTTCCGCGATCACCCGCGGCGCCTTTTTCGCGACCCGAGCCAGCTGCATCGCCATATTTGTGGCATAATCGCCGTGCGCCTTCTCCTTCGGTGTTTCCAGAACCACATCGAGAATCTGCTCCTCCGCCGCCAGTTCAGCCTTCAGCACTGCCGCCCGAATCTCTTCTTTTAACTTACTTTGCACTTGTTCAACTATGTTCATTGTTATCCTCCTGAAAGGTAATTTCCAAATGGTATGTACCAGCAGGTGAGCCCTGCATTGAAAAATCATAAAGAATGTCAATCAAACCAGCAGTATGCTCGATCCGTTTGGCCAGCGTGATCGTCTCAAAGGACCCAAACGGCATTTCATAACTGCCGCGGAGCTTCTTGTGCAAACGAAACGGCAAGCGCATCTTCACCGCACCACCGCGCAAAATCAGCGCCTCATCACCAGCCACCTTGACAATCGTCCGAACGGTGCCCTCATCCTGCACCTCTTCATACTTAAGAAACGAAGCACCATCTTTTTCAAGATAGCGGCCAAACACCGCCAGCTCGTAAACTTCCTTGCCGCCTTGCTGATGAATCGTTGTTTTTACATTAATTTTCATCGGAATTTCAGTCGTAGACAAACCTAATGGCACTTCCCTTTTTTCTTTTTTAAAAAGGAACTCAGTTTCATTCTTTGGAATGGTTCTAGTCCTAGTAATTGACGTTTCTACTTTAATGCATACTTTTTCTATTATAAACATTGCTGGTGAACAAATCAAAAAATGCCTGACCATAAAAGTGTCAGGCACTAAAATTTAGAATTGTCTAGCTCCAGGCGCTTCCGCTTTTCTAATTATTTCACCCAGCCAAGAAGCATTTCACGGATTAATTTACTAGCGGTGTTCGCTGTTTGCTCGGAAGGATCATAAATTGGCGCTACCTCAACAAGGTCACCGCCGACTACGTTCACTTCGGAACGGGCAATCGCATGAATAGAAGCAAGCAGCTCTTTTGAAGTGATACCGCCGCAATCCACCGTACCTGTACCCGGTGCATGCGCTGGATCAAGGACATCAATATCAATTGTCACATAGACCGGACGGCCAGCAAGAGTCGGGAGGATTTCTTTTAACGGCTCTAGCACCTCAAATTTGGAAATATGCATTCCGTTTTGCTTCGCCCACTCGAACTCTTCCTTCATTCCAGAACGGATCCCGAATGAATAGACATTGCTCGGCCCAATGTGTTCCGCTATCTTGCGGATTGGAGTCGAGTGCGATAACGGTTCTCCTTCATAGTGCTCACGCAAATCTGTGTGGGCATCAAAATGGATAATTGCTAAATCCGGATATTTTTTATACATAGCTTTCATTACCGGCCACGAAACAAGATGCTCACCGCCCATGCCAAGCGGGAACTTGCCGGCAGCAAGGATTTGATCAACAAAGTCTTCAATCATGTCGATGCTCTTTTGCGGATTTCCAAATGGAAGCGGAATATCGCCAGCATCATAGTATTTTACCTCTTCTAACTCGCGGTCAAGGTAGGCGCTGTACTCCTCTAAACCGATCGACACCTCGCGGATGCGGGCCGGACCAAAGCGTGAACCTGGGCGGTAACTAACCGTCCAATCCATCGGCATCCCGTATAATACAACCTGACTCTCCTCAAAATTCGGATGACTCTTAATAAACACATTCCCTGAATACGCCTCATCAAAACGCATCTATGTATCCCTCACTCTCTATCTAGTACCTATTACGGTCCCTTAAATGATTTATTGTCGACCGTAGGACTTCTTTTTTCTCAAGTTGAGTCGTCAAGAAGCCCTATTGTCGACTAAGACCCCTTTTTTTCTCAAGTTCGGTCGTCAAGACCACCAATTACTTCACCAAATCCCCAACAAACTTCGGCAGCACGAATGCTGCTTTGTGCAGTTCTTTAGTATAGTACTTTGTTTCAATCTCATGGAAGCGGTCTTCGCTTACTTCTAATGGATCATATTTCTTTGAACCGATCGTGAATGCCCACAAGCCGCTTGGATACGTTGGGATATTCGCAACGTACAAACGAGTAATCGGGAAGATCTCACGAACATCGCGTTGGACGTTACGAATCAAATCCGCTTTGAACCACGGGTTATCCGACTGCGCCACAAAGATGCCGTCTTCTTTCAATGCCTTTGAAATTCCGGCATAGAACCCTTTAGTAAATAAGTTTACAGCAGGACCGACTGGCTCGGTAGAATCCACCATAATCACATCATATTGATTATCACTGTTCGCAATATGCATAAAACCGTCGTCCACTTGGACATCGACACGCGGGTCATCGAGCATGCCTGCAATCTCCGGCAAAAATTTCTTTGAGTACTCAATTACTTTGCCATCAATGTCAACAAGCGTCGCTTTTTTCACGCTTGGGTGCTTTAACACTTCACGAATGACACCGCCATCTCCGCCGCCGACAACTAGGACATTCTCAGGATTCGGGTGCGTAAATAACGGAACATGCGCCACCATTTCATGGTATACAAACTCATCGCGGACCGATGTCATCACCATGTCATCTAAAAGAAGCATGTTGCCCCACTCTTCAGTTTCAATCATATCTAGTTTCTGAAACTCAGTTTGTTCTGTATGTAAGGTTTTATTTACTCTCATCGTGATTCCAAAATGTTCGGTTTGTTTCTCTGTAAACCAAATTGACATGCTTACCGCTTCCTTTCAACTGATCTCAGTTTTATACATACCACGTAATCATTCAATTTTATAGTACCCAAACCATTGAATTACAAACACAAGAAAAAGTCTAGCAAAATTTAAATAAATACACCAATAAATGTTTAAAAAAACTCTATTTTTTCAATACTATTACTATCTATTTTTTTAAAAAGGGGTGGTGAACATCGTGGAAATCATGACTGATCAAGGGTTTCGGAAGACAATTAAATATTTACGGGCAGTTATAATCATCAGTTTGATAGGTATGGTTTGTATGCTTATACTCTTCCTCGGGGTTCTTGCCTATGCAAAAATTTTAGGGCCGCCACCGCTCGCCGTTCCGCAATCAACGCTATTCTTCGCTGACGACGGAAAGCTGATTGGCGAGAGTAATAGCGGACAAAAACGGTATTGGACCAATTTAAAGGATGTTTCACCGGATCTGGTTCATGCGACCATCTCCATTGAAGATAAAAATTTTTACGAGCACCATGGCTTTGACTTCAAACGGATTGCTGGTGCGGTGTTAGCCGATGTTCAAGCTTTCTCAAAGGTACAGGGCGCAAGCACGATCACCCAGCAGTACGCGCGAAATCTATTTCTTGAACACGACAAAACCTGGACGCGGAAGCTGCACGAGGCTTTTTATACCATCCGCATCGAGATGAATTATTCCAAAAAAGAAATTCTTGAAGGCTATTTAAATACGATTTATTATGGCAACGGTGCCTATGGGGTAGAGGCAGCCAGCCAATATTATTTTGGAAAAAAAGCAAACGACCTAACACTTGCCGAAGCAAGTATGCTGGCGGGAATTCCAAAGGGCCCGGGTATCTACTCTCCGCTGGCCTCGATGGAACATGCGAAAAGCCGCCAAGCGATTATTTTGAAAAGCATGGTGACCAATCATTACATCAGTAAAAAGGTCGCCACCGATGCGGCTATGCAGCCTGTGACGATCGTGGGCACGCACAATACGCAAAAAGTGAAGATCGCCCCTTATTTTCAGGATGCCGTCAAAAATGCCTTGAAAAATCAATTGCATTTAGATGACCGCACGATTGCCCTCGGCGGTTTAAAAGTCTACACCACGCTTAACCGCAAGCAGCAGGAAGCAGCAGAAAGCCAAATTCATAAATATGTAGCGAATCTATCAGAAATTCAAGTCGGTCTTGTTGCGATGGACCCGAAAAACGGCTATGTCAAAGCGATGGTCGGCGGCCGGGACTATGAAAAAAGTTCCTTTAACCGTGCCGTTCAGGCCATCAGGCAGCCTGGTTCAACGATTAAACCGCTTCTATACTACGCAGCCCTTGAACAAGGCTTTACGCCATCTTCAACGATGCGCAGTGAGTTTACGACTTTCCATTTTGATGATGGCCAGCCTGACTATACACCGCATAACTTTAACAATAAGTATGCCAATGGGGAAATCACCCTCGCCCAGGCGCTTGCTGTCTCCGATAATATTTTTGCTGTCAAAACGCATTTATTTTTAGGAGAAGAGACCTTAATCGAAACGGCGAAGAAATTCGGCCTTTCTTCAAAAATGGCTCACGTTCCGTCCCTGGCATTGGGGACTTCTGGTGTCCGCGTTATCGAAATGGCGAATGCCTATAGTTTATTTGCTAATGGTGGAAAAAAGGTTAGTCCAACCTTGATTACGAGAGTGGAAGACTACAACGGCAACGTGATTTATGAAAAAGAAGAGGAAACAGAAAGGGTATTAGACCCAGCTAAAGCGTATGTGATGACGCAAATGTTGACAGGGATTTTCGATTCAAAGCTTAATGGATATGCGAAGGTCACAGGCAGCACAGTCATCAACGATATTACCCGGCCTTATGCAGGGAAATCAGGCTCAACTGAAACCGACAGCTGGATGATTGGCTACTCTCCACAGCTTGTGACGGCCGTCTGGGCTGGCTATGACATGGGAAAACCAATCGAATTGGTTGCTGAAAAGACGTATGCGAAAAATATTTGGGCCAATTTTATGGAAGAAGCCCTAAAAGGCAAGCCCGTCAAGGCATTTAAGGCGCCGAAGGAAGGTGTCACAGGGGTATATGTCAACCCGGAGAATGGCAAATTGGCAACCAAGGACTGTCCGGTGCGCCGCTTTACCTATTTCGTCAGCGGCACCGAACCAACGGAATATTGCACCGAACATCTAGACAATCATGAGGCCTTACCAGAGAAACATAAGAGCACAAAGAAAGTTCCTTGGTACAAGAAAATCATGCCTTGGACTTAGCCGAATACTTTATTGAAATAGAAAAGCTCCGGAAAATTCCGGAGCTTTTCTTGTCCTAGTATTACATTGTTTTTACACTCAATATGATACTATAATTTTCAAAAAAATTACAAGCATTAATTTCCTACTTTTCCAATAATCCTTGCTTGAGTTCATCTGTTGAGTTGTTCCACAAAACTTCATTATGATTACGTAAGAACTCCGCTAATACCTTTTTCGAATTCACATCCATATCATCGACAATGATATGGCGCTTCAGCGACTTATCCATGCGGTTGACGTGTTCAGGCAAGGATTTGTAGCCGCGCCGGATTTCGCGGTCAACGGTCATGAAGCAGGCCGTCACACCCGCATAGTATGGGCCTTCTTCGTTGCGGTCAATCGTTACCCAGACAAGCCAATACGGTTTTCCGTTCGGAACCTCATCTTGATTTTTCAAAAATTTAATACCCTTTTCCACGACACTGCGGGCATGCATGGCGCCAACATCGATCTCCGCTTCGCCAGCGTCGACATCAATAATGACAGGTGACACATTATCAAGACTCAAAGCGCCTTTTCCATAGCCTTTATGGCCATCGGTCGGATCACTCTTGATAATATTAAATCCAAGTTTCTTTTTATTTTCTTCCATGAAAACTCAAAACCTCCTAAAAAAACAACATTCTGAAGAATTGACTTAACCCATCCAAAACCCACGGAAGGACAACCGCGAAAATGGGTTCGATCGTAAAGCGATCAAGCGGGGTAAACACTAAAATTAGAAAAATCAATCCGCCGTACTGTTCATATTGCGTCATTTTTGCCCGTATATGATTGGGGGCTAAGTCCTCAATAATCCGGTATCCATCGAGCGGCGGGAATGGCAGCAGATTAAAGATAAACAGAACAATATTAAGCCGGATAAAGATTTCCAGAAAATCATAAAAACTTTCAGGCGGGGCTGCACCAAAACGGTTTAACCCAAACGCGATAACAAAGCCGAGTGAAGCTAAAACCAGATTGCTGAGCGGCCCGGCAACCGAAACGAGAATTCCAGCTAGACGGGGCTTTTTAAAGAAAAAGCGATTAACTGGTACAGGACGAGCCCAGCCGAAGCCGGCAATAAATATTAAGATCGTGCCGATCGGATCAAGGTGTTTGAGCGGATTTAACGTCAACCGGCCTTGTTTTTGTGCGGTCATGTCACCAAATTTATAGGCAACGAACGCATGGGCAAATTCATGAAACGTAAAGGCAATCATTAGGGTAATCGCCAAATAGGGAATCATGCTTAACGGATAGGCAAGAAAATTAAAATTTTCCAACACCATATCTCCTTCCATCTCAAACGGATGTCACACTTAGAACAAGCTCCGTGCGCAAACTCCGTTTTCTATCTATCTATATTCCTTTTAGTATACATGAAACCGTTTAAAAAAAGAAAATCAAAAGTGTCATCGATTATTGCACTTTTCGTCAAATTATGGAACACTAACATAGAAAAGCCTAGCAATCGTTAGCGGCTTATTGACTGACCATACATATAACAGAGGAGGAAAAAAACATGCCATATGTGACAGTAAAAATGCTTGAAGGACGTACCGACGAGCAAAAGCGTGACCTAGTTACAAAAGTAACCGATGCAGTCAGCGAAACAACAGGCGCACCAAAAGAAGCCATCCACGTAATGATCGAAGAAATGAGCAAAAGCAACCTAGGAATCGCCGGCGTACGAAAAAGCGACCAGTAAATAGAAAAACGGAAGCGCCTTGCACAGGGGCGACAGGCATAAGACGAGCCAGCGTGAAGGTTGCTCTTTAACCTTCATGACGGATTGGCTGTAGACCTGCGGGCCCCTAGGCGCTGTAGCTAGTCAGATTGGGTGTCAGGCACCATGTGAAAATTTCACATGGTATCTGACACCTTTTTAGTTCCTACAAAAACTTAATCTCGTCTTTTGGGCTTCCAATCTTTAGTTTCTCAAGTTCAAGTTTCATTTTTTCGGTTTCGGCTAAGTAATTTATGTGTTTGAGTTTTTCGAGCTCGAGTTCATCCTTCAGCATACCTGCCTTGATTTTTGACTGTTTCTGAAAATGGGTAGTTATAATGGCCGTAATCGGAATGCCAAATACCATAATGACTGCTATCGTTCCTGTCATAGCGGGCGCCTCCCTTAAATGTTATGATTTTTACCTTATTATCCAAATCATAACAAATCCGCTTTCAAAAGAGTATTAATTTATCAGATTATCTGGATACAACAGGGCTTACCATGAAAAGGACAACGGTTCACATGGAACTAGGTAAAATACCTTTCGAACAGGTGCCGATGGACAAAATCACACATGGCATCGGTGAAAATGTCCTTCGAAACTTATCCGATGGACAAAATCACTCAGAACAACAGAAAAAATGTCCTTCGGTTCTCCTCCGATGGACAAAAACCCTCATAACAACAGAAAAAATGTTCTTCGGAAAAAGCTCCTTAAAAGAACAAAAAAACACCACCTGAACCTTCACGCACGCAGCTAGTCCAAGCAGTGTTTCCCCCTACATTATTGAGTTTTCGCCTTTAACGATTCGATATATTGGTAGGCCTCATCGATTTCCGCCTCTGTATAGCGCTGGCTTGCCTTTAACGTAAACACCTTATCCGTCACTTCTTCTTTTGAAAGATTATCAAAATATAAAACCGTTGAAACCAATTCCAAGAATCTAGCATTCTGCTCATTCATATCAACGAGGCAATCCTGCAAAAACGGCATGTCCACTTCATTTAAACTTAAAAACTCTTTCCCCGGCTCCGTCAATGTATAGCGATATTGAAAATAGCCGCCCTTTTTCTCCTTCACCTCATTGAGAAAGCCCATATTGCAAAGCTCCTCCACCCGTAACGTCAACTCCTCTGAGTAGGGGCCATAAAAATGAAACTGGAACCGCTCTTGAAAGGGAAATGCCACCTTTTTCGCAATATATATCATCTTTTGCAGCTTCTTACGGCCGATAATCTCACCGGAAACCATAACCGCCTGCATCAGTTTCGCATGATCATTTAACAACGTTCGTCATCTCCTACTCCATTTGGGTGTCAGGCACCAATCACCAATCACTAATCGTTCTATAACTCTAAAAGGGCGCGGATTTGCTTTTTGACATTCTTTTTAGTGGAATCGTCAAGAATAAAATCAGCCGGGTAATAGAGCTTATGGTCGGTCCTTCTTTTCCCTGAAATTGCATCAACAATCTCCGATTCGCGTGAAAGTTCCTTCAATTCCCCATTATGCATCAACAAATGAATCGGGAGCCGCTCCTCCTCCTCACCGGGACGATAGAAATCATACGGCAAATCTGATGAGGAATCGACCACCAAGTAATACTCAGGGTCCAATCCTGCCTTTTTGAATAATGAACCTAATTCAGCGAGCTTTTTGTATTCTTTCGCTGGGTCAAATTCAGCAAACTTAAAGAGATTGCGATTGACAAACCGACGGCAGAGGTCGCTTAACACAGGGTCAGACTCTTCCTGCCAAATTTGAAAATAGTATAAAATCACTGATTCATCTAATTTTAGATAGTCTTCTAAAGTTACTTTTTCATTGAAAATCGACGTAAAATGGATGGGGTCGTATTTAAAAGTATAGTTTTCTTCAAACAATTGCTTGGCGCGGTGGAGAATTTTTGTCAATATAACCTCTGCACTGCGTGATACCGGGTGAAAATAGACCTGCCAATACATCTGGTAACGGCTCATAATATAATCTTCGACTGCATGCATGCCGCTCTTTTTAATGACCACCTGGTCTTCGCGCGGCCGCATTACCCTCAAAATACGTTCCATATCAAATTGACCATAGCTGACGCCGGTAAAGTAGGCATCCCGCTGTAAATAATCCATCCGGTCGGCATCAATTTGACTCGAAATCATGCTGACTACTAGTTTTTTCTCCGATGTTTTCGCGATCACTTCGGCAACTTTTTTAGGGAAATCTGGACCAACACGCAACAGCACGTTATTGACTTCGGTATTTCCTAAAATAATTTGCCGGGTAAACTCCTCATGGTCAAAATCGAACACTTTTTCAAATGAATGGGAGAACGGACCATGGCCAAGGTCGTGAAGCAACGCTGCACATAGGGTCAACAGGCGATCGTCATCATTCCACTCTGGTCTGCCCGCAAACACATCGTCAATGATGCGGCGGACAATTTCATAGACACCTAGAGAGTGGTTGAAGCGGCTGTGCTCAGCGCCATGAAAGGTTAAAAACGTCGTTCCGAGCTGCTTGATGCGCCGCAAACGTTGAAATTCTTTCGTACCGATTAAATCCCAGATGGCCAGGTCACGTACATGGACGTAGCGATGGACGGGGTCTTTAAAGACTTTTTCTTCACTAAGTTTTTCCGCCGAATAGGCCATAGACTTCCCTCTCCCTCGTAAACTTGCTCCTGGCGTTTAAGGGCATCTTGCCCTTTTCTTTGTTATTTTCTATTATATCCCAAAAACCACCCTGTTTTCAGCAAAATTCTACACGATTTTTCGACATGGATGGGGGAAAAAAATCACCTAAGTTTATACGACTGAGGTGATCATTTTATCTTTTTATTTACTTTCTCCATTAATTCCTCTTCCGTTAATGCGGCAACGGGGCGGTTATTGACGAAGGCGAAGGTTTTTTTTCGGCCAGGCCCGCAATAGGATTGGCAGCCGATTTTGACTTCAGCCTCCGGATCCAGTTCTTTTAACCGAGGGATTAATGTCTTTAAATTCACGGCCTGACAATCGTCGCATACGCGAAATTCATTGGACATGTAAGACAACCCTTTCTTTGGTCACAATCTAATCTATATCTATAGTTTATCCAGCTTGGATAGCTTAAAACAACCGATTAACTCCTCTGGTATTTTACATTTTCTTGTATTCGAATGCAAGTTGCAATCTTTACTAAACTCGTTAAAAAAATCTACTATCCTTGCAACCATTTTGGTATAAAGGTTCAAAAACTTGTCCATCCTAAGACTAGAACTTTTAAAAACTCGTCAAGAAGCTCGGGCGGGTTCATCCAAAAACTATAAAAGGGAGTTGAACATATGAAAGTTCGTCAAGACGCATGGACAGATGAGAATGATTTGCTTTTAGCCGAAACTGTCCTTAGACATGTAAGAGAAGGAAGTACACAGCTAAACGCTTTTGAAGAGGTAGGCGATAAACTGAATCGTACGTCTGCTGCGTGTGGATTCAGATGGAATGCCGTCGTTCGCCACCGCTACGAAAAAGCACTGCAATTAGCGAAAAAGCAACGAAAACAAAGACAAAGAGTGTTAGGAAAAGATCAAGGCGGCAAGAAAAAGCTGTTATATAGCCCTCCGCTCACTGGAGCACCAGAGTTTGATGCAATCCCAGCTCAAGTTGACATGCCGCTGGAAACTAGCTTTGACATGCCAGATATGACGGCAGAGATGGCAGAGGAAACTTATGTAACCCCTGCTGCTTCAACACCATCACAAGCGCCAGTTTATGCCCAAGCACAGGTTCAAACACCTGTTCAAACCTATCGTCAGGCAAATAACACAGGGCTTTCGCTTGATTCCGTTATTACTTACTTGCAAAACTTTCATCATTCCAATCTGCAAAATGAAGCATTAAAAAGTGAGAATGAAAGATTAAAAAGAGAGTTGGCCGAAGTAAGACGCCTAAATGAAGAAATGGCTGCTAAAATCGAGGGTCTTGAGCAGAATACAGAAACGATTCAAGAAGATTACGAGACCTTAATGAAGATCATGAACCGTGCCCGCAAGCTTGTGCTATTTGAAGAAGAAGAAAGACCAGCTACGAAATTTAAAATGGACCGAAACGGAAATTTAGAAAAGGTCGCTGAATAAATAAAAGCGGAAGAGCCCGTTTAGCGGCGTATGGACTGGAGCACTCCAACTGAGATAAAGGAAACACGGAGAGCGTAGCGCATTCGTGCTTGACTTATCGTAGGGCGGAGGGCGAAGTACACTAGCCGTTGGGCTCTGTAGCTAGATAGAAAACACCGTTAATAGAATTGGGGAGAAGAGCAATAGCGCAACATCTCTTTGAAAAAAAGCCGTAAATCCGCTCAAGTCGGATTTACGGCTTTTTACATGGCATTGATTTTTTCATTTCGGTCAATGACCCGTTGATAATAACCTGGAAATAATCCCAGTTCATACTCGTTTAATGGACCCGCATATAATAGCCCGCTATGATCCTTTAACTGGTTTAATAGACGGAGCATCACGTCGGCGATGGTAAGATCGGTTCCGAGCAACTCTGCAAGCGAGGCCATGACTTCTGGGACAATTTCTGGATATGCAAATTTCGTTTCTGCATCCTGTTTTGCTAGTTTATAAAATTCCCTGACCAATTCGGCCCGCTTCGCACCACTGCCATTCACACAGAGATAAATCTGGACTGCAACCCCTTTTTTAAGACGGCGCTGCGAAATGCCAGCAAACTTTTTCCCTGCAATGCTCAGATCGTAACTTCCCGGGCAATAAGAACCGACAATTTCCCGAGCCTCAATCTGATGCGGGAAATCGGCAAACATGTTTTGAATCAGCTGCCACATTGCATCATAGCCACGGTTAATATCAATCCCTTTTTCCGCTTCAGGAAAAATTAAAGAGATATTAAGGACGCCTTCATCGAGGACAACTGCGAGGCCGCCGGAGTTTCTGACAATCGCTTGATAGCCTTGCTCCTGTAAAAACTGAATACCTTCTTGTAAAAATGGCAATTTAGTATCCTGAATGCCTAAAACGATAGTATTGTGGTGGACCCATGTCCTAGCTGTGGCCGGTGCCTGCCCCGATCCGACAGAGGCACACAGGGTGTCATCGGTTCCAAATGACTGCAATGCTTGAAAATGAATGCCCGCCGCTGATTGATCGATAATTCGCCATTGCGGCTGGTGCAGTAATCCTTCCATTTCGGTGGCTCCTTGAGTTGAATTAATAGTTTTTTTACAAAGTTCAGTAGTTTTTATACAAAGTATTATACTTTATTTACGAAAAACAAGATAATTTTACAAAACCCCAGAACATTTATACAAAGTTTAGGAATTTAACCCAAAAAGGCCAATCCACCATAACCATGGACCAGCCCCTTTTGAAAAACAAACTCTTATAACCCTTGTGCTGCCGTAATTAACGCCAGCTTATAGACATCTTCTTCATTACATCCGCGTGATAAATCGTTTACCGGCGCGTTTAAGCCCTGTAAGATCGGTCCAACTGCTTCAAAGCCGCCTAAGCGCTGCGCAATTTTGTAGCCGATGTTTCCTGCTTCAAGACTAGGGAAGATAAATACATTCGCATCCCCTTGGAGTGGAGAATCTGGTGCCTTGCTTTTTGCCACAGATGGGACAAAAGCTGCATCAAACTGGAATTCTCCGTCTAAAACAAGCGATGGGTCACGACGCTTCGCTTCTGCAACTGCCGCAGCCACTCGCTCGGTTTCAGGAGATTTCGCTGAACCCTTTGTGGAAAAGCTGAGCATCGCAATGCGCGGTTCCATATCAAACATGTGAGCCGTCTTCGCACTTTCAATCGCAATTTCTGCTAAATCATTGCTATCTGGGGCGATATTAATCGCACAATCGGCGAACACATACTTTTCATCCTCACGAACCATGATAAATACGCCGGACGTTTTCTTGACGCCTTCTTTTGTCTTAATGATCTGTAATGCCGGGCGCACTGTATCTGCCGTGGAGTGGGCCGCACCGCTGACAAGACCGTGTGCTTTATTTAAATAAACAAGCATAGTGCCAAAGTAGTTTTCATCAAGTAAAATTTTGCGTGCATCTTCTTCAGTTGCTTTTCCTTTGCGGCGGTCAACAAAGGCTGAAACAAGCTCGTCCATGCCCGCATAGCTTGCTGGGTCATAAATCTCTGCCTCATCTAAAGAAACACCAAGCTCTGCTGCTTTCGCCTGTACTTTCTCGATATTGCCAATTAAAATCGGTGTAAGTAGTTTTTCCTCCGCTAAACGGCTTGCCGCACGGACAATCCGCTCATCTAATCCTTCTGGAAAAACAATTTTCAACTCACGACCAGAAATTTTTTGCTTTAATCCTTCAAATAAATCACTCACTACTAAATCCTCCCTTAATCAACCTACATAAATTAGCATACTTTACCTTTTTTAAATTTCAATGATAAGACTCACTGATAACGTTTTCATACAAAAAATTTATGTTTTCAAAAAATTACGCGCTAGTTTTTATGATTTACTTTTTCCAGGGAAAATATCCATTGATTTGCTTTGATAGGTTTATTCGCGCGCCACTGGGCCAAACTATGTTATAGTATAGGTTGTAAATAAGAAGAATGATTATTTAGGAGTGATTATAATGAGTGAAGCAGCAGTAACGCTTGATGGCTGGTATTGCCTCCATGATTTCCGGACCGTTGATTGGACTACTTGGAAAATGCTCCCTAGTGATGAACGCCAAGCCGCCATCCACGAGTTTTTAAGTCTAGTTGAGAAGTGGAATACCACACAGGAAAGTAAAGAAGGCAGTCATGCTTTATATACAATTGTTGGTCAAAAAGCAGATTTCATGATGATGATTCTTCGTCCAACGATGGAAGAACTGAACCAAATTGAAACCGAATTCAATAAAACAAGACTAGCTGAATTCACCGTGCCTGCCCATTCCTATGTGTCTGTTGTTGAGCTTAGCAACTATTTACCAGCAGGTGAGGATCCATACCAAAATCCACAAATTTTAGCGAGGCTTTATCCAACGCTTCCTAAAACAAATCATGTCTGCTTCTATCCAATGGACAAGCGCCGCCAGGGTAACGATAACTGGTACATGCTTCCGATGGAAGAACGTAAAGCTTTAATGCGCAGCCACGGAATGATTGGTCGTACATACGCTGGAAAAGTTAAGCAAATCATCACCGGTTCCGTGGGTTTTGACGATTATGAGTGGGGCGTAACCTTGTTTGCGGATGATGTCCTTCAGTTTAAAAAGCTTGTCTACGAAATGCGTTTTGATGAAGTAAGTGCTAAATATGGAGAGTTTGGCTCATTCTTTGTAGGTAACATCTTAGAAGAAGAACGGGTAGCTAGTTTCCTACATGTTTAAATTTTTTTAAAGTTCTCAGCTGCAGCTGGGGACTTTTTTTGCTGTTCCTCCCCTGTTAGCTAGTCATATTTCGCCCCTTGTGCTCATACTATTTAAACAGCGAGTCTTAGAAAGAACTCCATTAATCCCAGGGCTATTATTTTTCCTATTTGTAACCAATTTGGGATAAAAGGAGTATTAATAGGATGTTGTGCCACTCGTTTTATTCACTTATTAGGAGGGAAAAGGATGAATCAATTCTACAATCCACAGGGCTTTCAGCCTTATACTGGAGCGGCAGATCAACAACAGAGAGCTCAAGGGATGCCGGGGGGCGGGCAAAGCTTTTATCCCGCACCAGGTGCACAAGGATTCCCGCAATTTCCACCAGCAGGTGCCGGGGGCGGAGGCGTGACTGGCGCTCCGGCTGGCGCACCATCAGGGCAAGTACCAGGCATGCTGCCAATGGAACAGTCATACATCGAAAATATTTTACGCTTAAATAAAGGCAAATTGGTCAGTGTTTTTGCTACTTTCGAAGGCAATAATCAATGGAATGCGAAGGAATTTAAAGGGATCATTGAAGCGGCAGGAAGAGACCATGTCATCCTGAGTGACCCACAAGTCGGGACTCGTTACCTGATTCCAATGGTCGCCGTTGATTATATTCAGTTTTCTGAAGAAATTGAGTATGAATATCCATATGGCAGTGCGCCGCCTATGGCTACTTTCCCGCCAAGATAAATCCTATGAAGCCAACACCAATTGACCGTCAATTGGTGTTATTTTTTTGAAGGACAAAAAAGGCATCGGGTGTTTCTCCCCCGATGCCTAACTTTCATTTATAGATGTTTCACTGCTCCGCCAATCATTAAGATCCAGGCGGCTAAGAAGCATACTCCGCCAATTGGTGTGATTGCTCCTAGGATGCCTATCTTTGTTAAGCTCAGTACATACAAACTTCCGCTGAAGAAAAAAATTCCCGCCAGCATTAACCATCCCGACCAAGTGAATTGTGGGCTGGCAGCAGCTATTTTACCAATTAACAGACCAACAATTAAAATCCCAATTGCGTGGAACATTTGGTAAGTAACTCCTGTTTTCCAAATTTCCAAATAGTGTGCATCTAGTTTATCCTTTAATCCATGGGCCCCAAAGGCACCAAGTGCGACTGCGATAAAGGCATTGATGGCACCTACTATGATAAAAGCTTTCATATTACATTTTCCCCCTAATGTTATAGTCTAGCTGCAGCGCCAAGCCCATCGAGGTCACAAGCCAATCACTTCAGAAGGCAAAAAGCCCCTTCCAAAGTGCTTGTCTTATGCTTTGTCGGGGCTGAGACTGGCGCTTTCGCTTTGTTTATTAAAAATCAAACAATGAATCCCCGTTTGCTTCGTCTTCCATATCAAGTTTTTTTGGCTGCTGTATTGTTGGTGCTTGTTGAATGATGGGTTGATTCATCACAGGCTGTTGATAGGCCTGGAACGAGATAGCTGGCTGAACCGCTTGCACCGGAGCGGCCGGAGCCTCACTTTTTCGTGCTGGCGTTTCATCTAGCAATAACTCACATAATGTTTTAATAGAGTAGACTTTTTCTCGCATGCTTTCTTCCTTTGTACTGCTTTTCGCTAGTTTCAATTCCTCTTCTATTTTCGCTAATAGTTTTTGGACAGATATATTCACTTGTCTGGCACCTCTAATTTCAGTCTCGTTTCTATTCTACATGAGTATCGCCTTTTTTTCGAAAAATTAGCCCGCAAGATGAGTTCACACTTCGACATGATCTTCAATGTTTCACGTGAAACAAGTCGAATGCTGAAAAAATAACCCGCACCAATGACAGTACGGGTTAAAATTATCCTAAAATCCGCTGGTAAACTGATTTGGCATGGGTCAAATCCTTGGTGCCGTGAATAAGGGCGCGGCCGTCTTGAAAAATTACCATCCGCTCTTCGCCCATTTCAACTGATACCAAATAAGGGTTGCCCTTTACCGCATACCCAAGTGAACTAAGCTGCCCGGCGAGGCGTTCTAACGAGATCTCCCCTGCCGTCGACGGGCGGATTTGCACGGTATCACGACCGCACAGTACCGTCGTCTTCGTCATATTTTCCTGATCGAGATAGGGATAGGTCCGCTCCTCACCGCATGATAAGCACCCGGTAAACTTTGCTTTCGACATCTTCAAGCTCGTGTACTGATTTCTCCATAAATCAAAACTGACAAAGGAAGTCCTGACCGCATCCCAATCCTCCACCAACATCTTCAGCGCTTCCGCGGTCTGATGAGCGATGACCATTTGGACAGCTGGAGAAATTATTCCTCCTGTATCACAGGTCATCCCCTGGAGCGGAATAGAGCGTAACAAACAATTCAAACACGGGGTTTTCCCAGGAATCATTGAAAACGTCATCCCAAAGCTGCCGACACAGGCCCCGTAAATCCACGGAATCTTGTATTTTTGCGAGACATCATTCATGGCCATCCGCGTTTCGAAGTTATCAGTCGCATCCATCATCACATCAACGTCCACAACAAGCTCTTCCAACAACTCAGGGGTAGCATCACCAATAATCGAGACTACTTCCACATCTGAGTTAATCGCACGCAGGCGTTTTTCCGCCGCGGCAGCCTTGGGAAGCTTCTCAGCGACATCTTCTTCCGTATAAAGCTGCTGGCGCTGCAGGTTGCTAGCTTCCACATAATCACGGTCAATAATCGTAATCTTGCCGACACCGGCACGAGTCAGCACCTCGGCACTCCCTGACCCTAAGGCCCCTGCCCCGATAATCAGCACATGCTTGCTGCGGATCTTTGCCTGTCCTTCTTTGCCGATCCCCGAAAAGAGGACCTGCCGTGAATATCGTTCATCCATGACAATCAGCCCCCGCTTACTGGCGGAATAAAGGCGATTTCATCCCCATCTTGGATCACTTCATCGTTCGAGGCAAACTCTTCATTGACGGCCGTCATCACTGTGTCCATCTTTGGCAAATCATACTTTGCCGCTAACTCTGCCTTTAATTCAGCCACCGTTTTTCCGCCGGCATCGACAGTAAGAAACTCTGCACCGCCAACTGCGTCACGTAAATGAGCAAAAAACAATACCCTATTCATTTAAGTCACTCTCCTCCGGCTTACCGCTTGGATAGGCAACCGTTTCGAGTTGATTTCCCATCCACGCTTCGCCTTCCTCCCAGTGTTCTTTCTTCCAGATTGGGACGATTTCTTTAATCCGTTCAATCGCATAGCGGTTGGCATCATAGGCGTCGGCACGGTGCGGCGTCGAGACGGCAATGACCACGGCCACATCGGTAATGTCTAAACGGCCGACGCGGTGAGTAATGGCCACGCAAGCACCCTCCCAGCGCTTTTCAATTTCTTCGCCGATTTGCGCCAACTTCTTAACCGCCATCGCTTCGTACGCTTCATAAATTAAAAATAATGTTTTTTTACCTTTGGTTAATTCCCGAACTGTGCCGATAAATGTGGTAATCGCACCGGCATTGCGCTGGACAACCTTATCTATGACAGCTTGAATATCGATTGGTTCTTTTGAGATTTCATACATCATCCTGATTACACCTCTAACCCTAAGCACTTTGGCTCTGCATTTTCGACCACTTGGTACCCGCCAATTTTTTCAACCTGCTCCTTAAAGTTGGCCGATTGAATCATCCCAATTAGCAGCTGGCCGCTCTCACTTTCATAAAAGCTTCTTGTCATAAGTAAATCATATTCCTCATCCGCAACAGGCAAAAAGTCAAGGTCCATCGCCTTCGCGGCTGGATAAATACCAAGACCAGCCCCATGAGCATCCCCGTTTACTTCCGCTGCTACTGCTAAATGCGAAAACATTTCCCGGTCATACCCGTTAATATCGTCTGGTGCCAGGCACCCTTCTTCTAGTAAAAGATCAAATAGGATCCGCGTTCCCGCTCCTTTTTGGCGGTTGACGAAGTTCGCCTTCGTACGTGCTAGATCTGCGGCAGATTCAATTCCAAGCGGGTTGCCTTTTGGCAGAATCCAGCCTTGTTTTCTTTTCAAAAATGGATAAAGAATCACATCTTGATTGGCTAATAGTTTGCTTACATAGGAGATATTGTATTCCTTTGTACTAGGGTCAAGTAAATGAATCCCCGCTACATGGGCTTCTCCTTTTCGAATCGCCATAATGCCGGCCATACTGCCGACATGGGAGGAGACAATTTTCATGTCTGTCCGCGCCCGTTTTAACTGTGACGATAACAAATCAATCGTCAAATCATGGCTGCCGCTGAACACGATGGCATGTTTAATTTCCTCAGGCGGCCGCATTAATTCAACTTCAGCAAGATCGCCTTGTTCATAACCAATGATGTTAGGCGGGACGATTAACAAGCCATCTGCTCTGACATAAGACATCGTAACGCCAGCCGCACGGGTGAGCGGATTGGCCACGAATTGTCCATTCACATAGCCGATATTCATGCGCACGAAATCTTCCGCACCCATGGAAGAAACAATCCGGCGTCCTAACTTAACGGTCACGATCTGCCTTTTAGGCTCAGGAATTTGCAGGTATTGACAGATAAGCGGTCTGACAAACCACTCCAGCGCTAAATAGGCAGAGACCGGATAGCCCGGAACTCCAACGACAATCTTGCCATTTATTTTACCTAAAATCACAGGTTTTCCTGGCCGTGCGGCGACCCCATGGGTAAAGACTTCGCCGATTTCATCAATAATGTGAACCGTGTAGTCCTTGGAACCCGCAGATGAGCCCGCATTAATAACAATGATATCAGACGCTTCAGCTGCATCTAAAAGAACGGCTTTAATGTTTTCCGGTTCATCCTTCACAATTGGATGAAGGTTCGGTTCTCCGCCCCATTCCTTAATGAAGCCCGCAAACACGGTGCCATTGAATTCAATAATTTTTCCAGGGGCTAACTCTGAATTGGCTTCCACAAGTTCATTCCCTGTTGGAATAATTGTCACGACTGGTTTTTTGGTGACTGGGATGACCGATTGCTGTCCAGCTAATAGCACACCTAAATCCGCTGGCCGCAGGATATGACCTTGTGGAAAAAGCATTTCTTCTTGAACCACATCTTCACCAATTGGACGAATATGCTGCCAAGGGGTAGCAGGTTCAATGATTTCAATCGTTTCCTCATCAATGACATCGACATGTTCAATCATAATAACCGCGTTAAACGGTGCGGGAATGGCATTCCCTGTATCAACATAACAAAATTGCCCGCCTAACGTGAGACGGAGAGGATTTTGCTCATGGGCTTGATAGGTGCTTTCTGCGACGACGGCAATTCCATCCATGGCACTGGCATGGTAATGGGGCATCGAAACTCGTGCAAAAATGGGTTCAGCTGTCACACGCCCTAATGCATCCATTGTTAAGATTTCTTCCTTTTCAGGGGTTACGCTTTGAGCCGCAAGAATTTCTTCTCTAGCTTGTGCTCGGGGTTTATCTTCTAAATATATTTTTCTCTTAAAGTGTGTATAATCCATTCCTAGGCCCCCCTTATCGTGATGCAATCACAGGTACAGAATCCCCCTGTGAAATTCCTTCCTTTTCTGAACTAATCTCAACAATTCCATCACTTTTTACTAGAGTTGTGATTAAGCCGGATTTACCAATAATCGGCTCAGCCCACCATTCTCCCTCTTTTTCAAACAAGCGGACACGAATATAATCAGACCGTCCCATTGAGGAAGGGATATTTTTGGTGATCTTTGCAAAAATACGTTCTGGTTTCCGTTCAATCTCCTCGCCCTTTAGCTTACGTAAAATCCGTTCACCAAACAGCTTGAAGATAATCATCGCAGAGGCGGGATGACCTGGCAGTCCAATGACAGGCTTCCCATCTGCCATTGCTAGAATCGTAGGTTTCCCAGGCTTAATCGAGATCCCATGAACAAAAACGCCAGGGTCTCCTAATGATTGGATGACTTCCGTTGTATAATCCTTTGCGCCGACCGAGCTTCCGCCGGAAAGGATTAAACAGTCCACTTGTTCATACAGTTCGCGTGCCTTTTGTTGAAATTCCTGATAATCATCACGGACAATTCCGCCGTAGATGACGTCGACATTCCATTCACTGGCTAAACCGGCAATCGTCAAGAAGTTGATATCGCGAATTTGCCCCTCAACCAGGGTTTCCGTTTGATACGGGACAATTTCATCGCCCGATGAAAGATAACCGACCTTCAATTTTCGATAAACGGTTACTGCAGCAACACCTAGAGAAGCGAGTGCTCCTAACTCCTGCGGACGAAGTTTCGTTCCCGCTGTTAAAAGTGTTTCACCCTCTTTAATGTCTTCACCTGCACGAATCACATTTTCTCCAGGAGCAACCTGCTTGTACGTATTTAAAAGCTGGTCGACATCCTCACAATGCTCAATCATGATAACGCTGTCACTACCAACCGGAAGCATCCCGCCCGTTGGCACATAAACCGCGTTACCTGGGCCAGCTTTTGCAGTAGGAACCTCACCCATTTCCACTTCCCCTGTTACTGTCAGGAAACCTGGCATGGATTCAGAGGAACCATACGTATCCTTCGCACGAACGGCATATCCATCCACAGTTGAACGATCAAAGCTTGGCACATTTTCCTTTGCGATCACTGGCTCCGCAAGGATATAGTGGAGGGCCTCTTCCAGCCCCAGCACCTCCGTTTGTCGGATCGCTGGAATCTTCTCCTCAATTAAGGCAAATGTCTCTTCAACTGTTTTCACTTTGAAAAATTGCATGGTCCCCTTTTTCCCCCTTATCTATCTTTCGCCCACTTTTTAGCGTCTTCATACTCATTTAGGTGATTCATATTAAAAAAGACTCGCTCTAAATCGATGCTGCTGTATGCCTGAAGGTCCTTTTCTGATACATACAGAACATTTAAGCGATCTAGCAGATGTTTCATCCGAAGTTGTCCCGCTTCAATACTTTGTGCTGCCACGTCCGCCACCCTCTTTTGAAAGACGGCAAACAATGGGTGCTGAACTCCATTAATGACAGGGATGACGGCATCATATCCACCACTTTTTTTGACAAGCAGTTCGGCAAGTTCAGCGGAAACAAATGGCATATCACAAGCTGCGATAAAATTCGTCTCATAAGGTGAAGACAGCAAGCCTGCATGTACTCCTGCTAGAGGTCCCTGACCAGGATACTGATCCGAGACCATCTTTACCCCTAAAAATTGATATTCTTCAGGATGATTGGTTACAAGAATTATATCATTAAACGACAGGCTAAGCGCATCTGCAATTCTCTCAATATTGGTTTTCTTGTTTATTTTTAGAAGGGCTTTATTGGTGCCCATCCTGCTTGATTTTCCACCAGATAAAATAATAGCGGCAGCCTTCATTAACCCTTCACCCTCTTAATTTATATCTCTTTCCCCGCCCACAGCTTGATAGCCATTGTCCTGTGCCACATAATCCAAATGGATCGAGTTTAAATCCAGTAAGGCAGCTGATGGCTTTTCAATATATTGGCGTGTATCAATAATTTTAATATAGCCCTTACAACCTTCGCAAACTTGAATTTGTGATACAGCATCGCCTTCAATGGTGAGGAACTTCATTCTTTTATGGTCTTCATTACCGCAATGTGCGCATTCGAGTCGTTTGGCATGCCAGTGCGCGAAGCAGCGCGGGCATTGGATCATCTTTTTACCATCTTCTTCAATTACAGCTAAACGAACAGGTTCACCACATGCAGGGCAGCCGGCACCTGGGATGGCCCTGTCAATTTCAGGTTGGATGTGTTCTGCTGCCATTTGTAAATAAGGGCGGAGCGCCGTTTCTGCCAGGAAGTGTGGAATCCAGTCATCCACTTCGTTCTCGCGGGCAAATTCAATAAAATATAGATGGTGGAATGCAAAAGCCTCTTCCATCCAACGGATGGCTGTTTTTTCAGTTAACAGACCGGTAATCCCTTCGAGCTGCGTCTCGAGTTCAGGATCATGGTTAATTAAAATGTCATTTATTTCCTCTATACACTGTAGGAATAGGGAAATTTCAAAATTAAGAGACGCATTTGCGACCAAAGGCATTCCTGCTTTCATGCCGTCTTTTTCAAAGCTAAGGTGAATTGATTCCGAATCAAGTTGCTGCTTCCATTTATCTTGAAGTAAAACTATTTCGGTTTGAAGATCCTGATATTCTTTTGAAACGACGGACTTCATCATCTGATGCTACACCTCTTTCATTTAGTAAAGAAATGGCTGTCTTCGGTGCGACAGCCACTCCTTCTTTTATCAACGTTCTGTTAGATGAGCTTTTACACAACTTATATTATATTAAGACGTTTAAGCGCCTTTATTTTTCTTATGCTTTGGATCGTCTAGGTTAGGGAAGTTGCCTTTTTTGACTTCTTCGTCGTACCAGTCTGGATAGTGCTCTTTTGCCCACCAAGCTGGAACTTCACCAGAGACGACACCGGTATAGCCAGGACGTGAATTTTTGTGAACAACACTTAGGTACACGTGTCCGACAATAACCGCAATCGCTAAGCCAAAGCCGATATTATGCAGGAAGTATCCCCATTGGACGACAGCTCGCGGAAAGAACTGCGGGAACCACATGAGAAAACCAGAACCGATAATCAAAATCGCTGTGAAGATTAGAATAAGCGAGTTAATTTTTTCACCGGCATTAAAGAATGATTGTCTAATATGTTTAAAATTAAAGCCGAATAGCTCTTTCACAAATTCAGTAAAGAATTGCCAGTCGCGTTTTTTCCACGTCACGAGCTCTTTTGTCCAAAGTTTAAAGCCTTTGAAGTCAAAGATAACCCAAATAAAAGTTGGAGTCATGAATGTTACCGCAAAGATGCGGTGTAGCAAACGGGCATTGGCCGGACCACCAAGAATTGGGTAGAGCCAGTCAAAGAACTCCGTGTACATCGGCAGTGCAGTAATGTATAGAGCAAAGAAGGAAATAGCGTTAACACCATGCGCCCAAACAAATGCTTTTGAAAAACGCCGTACTTTTACATTAGCCTTCGGATGCTTTTTACTCATGGCTGCCACCTCCATCTTCGTCATGATTACTTCTTTTACTAAGAATGCTGTTGGTGATAAAAGCCCCAACAACCGCCATCGTTGTCGCCCCAATCATTGCTTTTCCGATTGGCTGTGCATAATCTTTCCAAAGGACAGCTGAAGTTGGTACCTTAGGTGATTCTGGAAGTCCATAGACGCTTGGTTTTTCAGCCAGCACATAAATCGTGTGCGTACCGCCCACACCTTGTGGATTATAAATATTCGCATTAGGGAATCGGTCTTTAATTTGAGCTAACCGCTTTTGTGCCTTTGCCAGCATTTCGTCTTTTTTACCAAACTGCATTGCATCTGTGTGACAGGTTGTTACACAAGCAGGCTGTAAGCCTTCTTCCAGACGATCCGTACACATCGTGCATTTTTGTGATTTTCTGTACTCTTTTCCATTTTTGTCCTTGTACGTCTTTAGAGAAATAACTTCAAACGGGCAGTTTTCGACGCAATAGCCACAGCCTACGCACTTATCCTGATCAATGACAACAGAGCCAAATTTAGAATAACTAATGGCATTTTCCGGACAAACCTTTTCACATGCAGCTTCCTTACAATGCATACATGAGGAATGGCGGAACAGGTATTCTAAATCACCTTTGCCATTTTCATGTTCAATATACTGCAGCACATTCCATGTATCGGCACTTGTTTTAGGATGGGACTGTACACTTCCTTGGAAATCCGTTACTTCGGCAGGAAGGTCGTTCCAGTTTTTACAAGCTACCATACATGCCTTACAGCCATCACATTTGGTTACGTCAACATATTTTACAAATTCAGCCATTAGTCAGCCCTCCTTATATCACAAAGGAATGCTTTATATTCTGGAATCATTGTGTTGGCATCTCCAATATGTGGAGTCAGGCGGTTTGCAATATCTCCTTTGGCATATCCTTTAAATCCAAAATTCCAAGGCATCCCTAATTGATGCACTTTTTTGCCTCTAACGGTAAATGGTTTATAGCGTTTTGTCACCATGGCATAGGCTGTGATTTCACCGCGTGCGGAAGTAACGATCACTTTGTCTTTATTTTTTATGCCTTTTTCCTTGGCCAGCTCTTCACTTATTTCAACAAACATATAGCGGGCAATTTCGGAAAGCCACTCTTGGTTACGAGTCATCGAACCTGACTGCCAGTGTGCTTCGACACGGTACGTCGTCGCAACAATCGGGAAGTCAGCTTTAAAGCCTTTTTTATTAAAGTCGCCATCATTAATGACCACAGCTGGGTTCAATTCCACCGATGAGAACGCATTTGGTACAGGGCTTTCAAATGGCTCATAGTGTTCAGGGAATGGACCATCATTCATCGTTGGGGCAAATAATAACCCGACGCCATCCTTATTCATCATGAAGGCGCCCTTACCGCCTGGTTCGCTTGGGGAAAGAATCGCTTTAAAGTCAGGAACATCGTTACCAACCCAAGACTTCGCAGTTTCATCCCACCAAATAACAGCTTTTTTCTTGCTCCATGGCTTACCGCTTGGATCGGCAGAGGCACGGTTGTAAAGAATTCGGCGGTTCATCGGCCAAGCAAATGACCAGTTTAGGAAGTTGGCATTGCCTGTATCTTTATTATCACGGCGCTTGGATAAATTTTTCCCCTCTTCCGGATAAAAGCCGGAATAAATCCAGTTTCCGCTTGAAGTGGATCCGTCTTCTAATAAGGCACCAAAACCAGGAAGCAGTTTACCCGTTTTTAGGTCATAGCCGTTAATTTCTTTTGCGATTAAATCAAGATCTGGTGCCTCTTCTTTTCCACAGTTCCATGTAAGTGCTAAGAATGGTTGATCCTCAGGTTTTGGACTATTTGCATATAGCTTTTTCAGTTTTAGCGCCAGTTCATGGATAATATCAAGGTCAGGTCGTGCTTCGCCTCTTGAATCAATAGCTTTCCAACGATATTGCATCCAGCGGGAGCTGTTAGAAATACTTCCTTCTTTTTCAAAAGAAGCAGATGCCGGAAGCAGGAATACCTCTGTGTTAATCTTCGACGGTTCACTGCCCGCTTCTTCTTTCCAGAAGGCGGCTGTTTCAGTTTCCCAAAGGTCAACCGCGACGAGCCATTTCAAGTTGCCAAGCGCCTCTTTTTCCCTCCCTGCATTTGGTCCCCCGACCACAGGGTTTGTTCCCCAAAGGAAGGCACCCTCTAGTTCATTGTTGTACATCGCTTTGAATAAGTTAATGTGAGAGTAGTTTTTGTTGCCCTTTGGTAAGAAGTGATAACCGAACTCGTTATTCTTTGTTGCGCTGTCGCCGTACCAAGCTTTCAATAAGCTAACAAGGAATTTTGGTTTGTTGCTCCAGAAACCAGTTGGAGGTGTTTCTTTTGCCAAATAGCCTGCAAGGTCAATATGCTCTGGTACGGTTGCTTTTGGAACGCCAAGATATCCTGTGAGGTTATCCCATAATAAACCAAAGTCCGTCGAGCCTTGTACATTGGATTCCCCACGCATCGCATTGATTCCGCCGCCTGGTAAGCCAATGTTACCTAGAAGCATCTGAATGATTGCGAAAGAACGAACGTTCTGGGAACCTACTGTGTGCTGAGTTGTACCCATGGCGTAAAGTATTGTTCCTGATTTGCCCACCTTACCTGTTTCACAGAAAGCCTTATACACATTTACTAAATCTTTTTTAGGTGTACCCGTCACTCCAGATACGGTTTCCACATCATAACGTGAATAATGATTCTTCATTAACTGGAAGACAGTGCGTGGATTTTGTAAGGTTGGATCCTTTTTCGGCGTTCCATCTTCATTTGTTGCAATGGTCCATTTTGTTTTATCATACGTACGTTTGGCTTCGTCATATCCTGAGAAAAGACCCTCATTGAAATCAAAGCCTTCTGCCACAATAAAGGAAGCATTTGTATAGTTAATAACATAATCTTTATGGAAAAGATTGTTATCGATTGCATATTTAATCATACCGCCCATGAAGGCAATATCTGTCCCGGAACGCAGCGGAGCATAAATATCGGATACCGCAGAGGTACGAGTATAGCGCGGGTCGACGCTAATAATTTTTCCGCCGTTTTCTTTCGCTTTTGTCAGCCATCTAAAGCTGATTGGATGATTTTCGGCAGGATTTGCGCCCATGATAAGTGCACAATCCGTATGCTGTAAGTCGTTCCAATGATTTGTCATTGCGCCACGACCAAATGATGGTGCCAGACCGGCAACCGTAGAACTATGTCATATTCGTGCCTGGTGCTCTAAGTAGGTGACACCAAGCCCTCTCATTAATTTGGATACTAAATAGGTTTCTTCATTATCAAGTGCCGCACCGCCAAGGCTGGCAATTTTTTCGGTTTTATTTACGATCCATCCATCTTCTTTTACCACGAATGAACGGTCACGGGTATCTTTTGCACGCTTAGCAATGGTGTCAAGCATCCATTCCCAATCTTTTTCTTCCCACTTATTGCTGCCAGGGGCACGATAAAGTGGTTTGGTCATCCGTTTTTCAGAGGTGTAAAGCTGTCTTAAAGTGGTTCCTTTGCTACAAAGTTTTCCTTCGTTAATCGGGTTATCCGGATCCCCCTCCGTATAAACCACGGTATTATTTTTGGTGTGAACAAGGATCCCGCATCCTACACCGCAAAAGCAGCAAATGGTTGGTGTTACAGTAGCTTTGGCAATTTTAAAGTCCTTTGACTTCGCATAGACTTTGTTCTCGTTAAAGCCTAATTCAACAACCGCTAATGTGGCAGCAGTGGCGCCTGACAGCTTTAAAAATTGCCGTCTATTTAGGTTCAATTCAACCATCATCATTCTCCTTCCCCAAATTGTTTAGAATATCCCTATTTCTTCTTGTGATCATTGACTGGTTGTTAATTCCCCCCTTCAATGCTTCTCATATCATCTAACTCGCTTGTGATATCGTTAATGACTCTGCCTGCTGTGGTATAAATCGTCGCCATCTTTCCTCGTAAATAGCCAACCACCTCAAGATTTAAGTATTTAGCCAGCTGTACGGCCTGCTTTGTGGCCGCCGTGCGCGAACCAACTACAGGAAAGCCAAACTTTGCAGCTTTGGAGAGCATTTCATAGGAAACCCTGCCGGTTGTTAATAACATTAACCGCTCGGGCTGCAAGTGATTTTTGATAGCGTAACCAATTATTTTATCGACAGCATTGTGTCTGCCTATATCCTCACGAATGGTGATACTACCGTCTTCATCCACAATACAAGCACCATGCATGCCGCCGGTTTCAAGATATAACTCTGATCTTTGAGCGAATTCACTTCGCTTTTTTAACAGATAGCTTAATTGATAGCTACCTTTTGAGGTTACTTTCGTAAAATTCTTCACATCTGTCATCGAAAAAAACGTGACCCCACGGCCGCAGCCCGCTGTATAATGTTTCTTTTTTGAAAAGAACTGCTCCTCGTCAAAATTTGTAAGGAGCTTCACATTAATCGTGCTTAGTTCCTCATTGATTACAATTGAATCAATTTCATTTGCATCCTGAATGAATCCTTCAGAAAACAAATATCCATATATCCAATCGTCTAGGTTGTATTTGGTTAGTTGAAAAACAGCGATTTCGTAACCGTTAATCAGCAAGGAGATAGGATATTCATCAGGGCAACCTTTACGGTTCATTGCTTTCCCTCCTCATCAGGAATACTTCATTTCTTCATGTTTTCTTACATTTTTACTATTATCGTACTTCCGCTACCGTTAATCGAAAGTAACAATTGTCACTAGAAATGAGTGCAAATAGGACTATGGACGTATTTGTCATTGGATTGTCAACTATTGACTCAAACTGACCCTACTCTTTAATTAAATTGTGACTCCTGTTAAATTTTTAAAAATGTCCTATAATAACTAAGAGTAGAAATTAAAGGAGGAGTACGTACATATGACAATCAAGAAAGTAATGACAATCGCTGGTTCTGATACAAGCGGCGGCGCGGGTTTGCAAGCTGACTTAAAGACTTTTCAGGAACTTGGCGTTTATGGAATGACGGCAGTGACTTCGATCGTGACAATGGACCCAAAGAACCATTGGCACCACAGCGTTTTCCCAATTGCTGTTGATACGCTTGAGACTCAGCTTGAAACCATTCTTTCTGTTGGGATCGATGCAATGAAAACCGGCATGCTTGGTACAGTAGAAATTATTGAATTAGCGGCTCGGAAAATCGATGAAAACAAACTTGAACGTGTGGTTATTGACCCAGTTATGGTTTGTAAAGGCGAAGATGAGGTCTTAAACCCAGAAACCACTGATGCGATGCGCGAGTTTCTATTACCGCGTGCCCTAGTGGTGACCCCTAATTTATTTGAAGCGGGACAGCTGGCAGGAATGAAGACACCTCGTACCGTGGCGGAAATGAAGGAAGCTGCAGAAGAAATCCACGAACAAGGCGCCAAGTTCGTGTTGATTAAAGGCGGCAGCAAGCTAGAATCGGAAGAAAAAGCTGTTGACCTGCTATATGATGGAAAAGAATTTATGCTTTATGAGTCGGAAAAGTTTGAAACCACCTACACGCACGGGGCGGGCTGCACCTACTCATCAGCGATTACAGCGGAATTAGCAAAAGGAAAATCCGTTTATGATGCTGTCGATGTTGCAAAAGAATTCATCACAGCCGCTATCCAGCAAGGTTTCCGTCTTAATGAATATGTAGGACCAACCTGGCACGGGGCATACCGCAGTGCAGAAAAAGCTGTAACCGAGTATTGCGAGGATTGTGTGGAATAAAGAATAGTGAAGAAGAGTTGATTAATTAATCGACTCTTCTTTTTTGAGGTCATTTTTGGTGTCAGGCACCAGTTTCGCATTTTTTACCTAATTTTAGTATGATAGTTACATTATTAACTAAAATAGACATTAGACATAATCTCAATTAAGGAAGGGAAAGGAGGTTATATTTTGGAACTTATTGATGTAAAAGGTGCACAAGCTGCCATTAACAGCTTTGCTAATAAAGATGTCTACATTCACCTTGAAACGACCAACGGTGCCTATGCCTCACATAACGATCAATCTTTCTTTTCAGCAGGTGCATTTATCCGCAATGCCCTTGTCCGTTATGAATTAGGAAAAATAACAGGGAATGGCCCATTTCGGGTTGGGTTGAAGATCCAGCTTGGCTGGATTTACGCAGAAGGGATCACTCATTATGAAATCGATGAGGACAATCATCTCTTATTAGCCGGTCACGACCATGATGGAAAGCTAGCGGTTGCCTTGGAGATTTCCAGCACCCCTTTTGAATAAGAATGCAAGGCCCGAAAGGAGAATGATTTATGGAAAAAGAACGCCAAGTATTGGTCGTTTTCCCTCACCCTGATGATGAGGCATTTGGGGTGTCAGGCACCATTGCCACCCATGTGCAGAACGGAACCCCTGTTACCTATGCCTGTTTAACGTTAGGTGAAATGGGACGCAACATGGGCAATCCCCCGTTTACCAATCGTGAAAATCTGCCGAAGATTAGAAAAGAAGAATTGAAGGAAGCGGCGCGGGTGTTAGGCATTCAAGACCTGCGTATGCTCGGATTCCGTGACAAAACGATTGAATTTGAAGATGAAGAGAAACTCGCAAATCAAATGTTGGCCTTGATTGAGGAAGTTAATCCTTCTCTTATTATTACGTTTTATCCAGGCTACTCGGTCCACCCTGACCATGATGCCACTGGTGCGGCGGTCATTCGTGCCGTTGGAAAAATGAGCCCAGCCGCACGGCCAACCTTACACTGTGTCGCATTCTCGAACAATTGTGTTGATGAGCTCGGGGAACCAGATATTCTTAATGACATTAGCCCTGTTGCCAAAACAAAAATGGCCGCCATCCAGGCGCACCGTTCGCAAACCGAGCAAATGTTTATGGGGATGGAAGAGAAGTTAAAAAACCAAGACCCGCAAGTAATGAAGTGGATTAATAATGAACGGTTTTGGACCTATAAATTTGATAAGTAATCGAAAGCCCCTCATAGTGAAGGGCTTTTTTCCTTTTTAGTAGAACGTTTATAGTTTTAATAAATACACTGGCTCACATGATGATTACAGATTATCATCGTCGTGTATGATGCCGGTTCTATAGGTTTTTTAGTTGTAACGGGAACCATAGAGGCCGTATGATGACCGTTCTCCCATTTTTTCAGGCTTAACGGGAACCATTGGGACCGTATGATGACCGTTCTTCCATTTTTCCAGGCTTAACGGGAACCATTGGGACCGTATGATGACCGTTCCTCCATTTTTCCAGGCTTAACTGGAAACATAGCATTCCTTTTATGATCGTTCCTACAAATTGTTTGTTAAAATTCCCGGTGCAGCAGCGTACACAACGTACACCAATCTCGAATAATAATCTTCCGTGATTTCAATTCGATGATTCCATCTTTTTTTAATTTCGAGAAAACACGGCTGACACTTTCCCTTGTTGTTCCGACCACCGTGGCAAATTCCTGAATAGTCAAGGGAATCTCGATATCCCACCTGTTCAGGCCATTATTAAATTTATTTCCTAGGCGTTCTAATGTCTTGACTGTCTTCGCATACACATCGAGCAGGGCAACGTCTCGTAATTGTGAAGTCATTTCCCTGAGCGCATCACTCATATAACTGATCATTTGAATCGATAGTTCTGGATGGCTGAATAAATCCCGCTCAAGTTCCAATTTATCTAAAAATAGGATCTTTCCATCCTGGAGCATGGTCGCAGTTGCCGGGTAGTATTCTGTCCTTTTTGTAAACAAACAGGCCTCTGCAAACACATCCCCCTGTTGCTTTACACAGACAATAATTTCATTGCCCTGTTCATCCTGCCTCGTAAGCTTCACTGCACCAGAATGAATGAAATAAACCCCCTTGGCCACTTCCGCTTCAGAAATGATCTTTTCCCTTTTTTCAACTCGAGCGTATGAATTCTTTTTTCAATAATCGCTAGCGACTTCTCCGATAAATCCTTAAAGATGACAATTTTTCGAAGTAAATCCGTTTGGACAACCTGTTGATAAATTGCTAGATTTGGATCTTTTAAACAATCGACTTGAATCATCCTTTTCACCACCCTTTTTAAAAATCCTTTGTTGATTAAACACTTACCTTATATTGTAAAGAACATCGTCACTTGAAGAAGTGACGAATTTCACAAAACGTTCATTTTTTCAAAACGCTTGATACAAAGCCCTTTCACAAAACGTTCAAATTCTACAAAAAAAGTGTGCGGCAGGTCACATTTTTCTCCAATGGAAGCGTTTAGGATGAAGGTGTTCATTTGAGAAAAAAGGAGGGAAAAAGATGAAAAAAGCCATTATTAGTTTTGTTATTTGTACATTACTTGGCTTTGGATTAGGCTACTTAGTGTTTGGCGTGATCATGGGGGATTCCGAAAAACAGCCTCAAGTGGCAAAAACTGAAACGAAAGAAACGACAGAAACAGCAGCTGCTAAAGAAGAAACAACAGCTGATTCAAAAGAAGCAACGACGGTTTCTGCCAACGAGGATAACATCCTTAACAAAAAAGGCTGCCTTGGCTGCCACAGTGTTGAATCTCTAAATATTACAGGTGGAGCAGTTGGGCCAGACCTTTCCCAAGCATTTGCAAACGTAGAAGGCAAGCATGGCAAGCCGATTGAGGAATTCTTAAAAGCACCTACTTCTGCAGTCATGTCAGGCGTGATTGGCAAAAATCCGTTATCCGATGAAGAACGCAAGCAAGTATTAGATCTACTGAAACAAGCATCTGAAAAATAAAAAAGGTGGTGTATATAATGAAAAAATGGATTCCGATTGCATCGGGTCTCTTAGCTGGGTTTGTCGCAGCAACGATCTCGTTTGCTGATTTCTCAGCAAAGACAGAAACGCAAGCAGCGTCAAGCACAAAGAGTGATGCTGAAAAAGTATATGTTCCATTCGGCCAAAAAGATGATTATTACCTATTTGCTTCCGGCGGCCACTCCGGTCAAATGTTTATTTATGGAGTTCCATCGATGCGTCATATTCGAACGGTTCCGGTCTTCTCGCAGGATTCGGCTACAGGGTATGGTTTTGATGAACACTCGAAGAAATTAATGGGCGGTTATACATGGGGTGACCTTCATCACCCGGCCTTCTCAGAAACAAATGGTGACTATGACGGTAAATACATGTTCGCGACCGATGTTGGTAACAGCCGTGCGGCGGCGATGGATTTGAAAACATTCACTGTGAAAGACATTATTAACGTTCCAAATACAAGCGGACCACACTGTGCGGCCTTCGTTACTGAAAATACCGAGTATATGTTCCTGCCGACTCGCTTCGCTGTTCCGCTGCAACACAAGTACGAATCACTTGATGATTACAGTACAAAATACCGCGGCGTCATGTCTGCTGTCACGTTTGATGAAAACAAACAAAAACTAAATATTGGTTACCAAGTCGCCCTTCCACCATGGTCTTATGACCTTTCTGATGCAGGTAAAAGGGAATCAGCTGATTGGGCGGTTATGACGACTTATAATACCGAAGAATCAACTACTAATCTTGAAATTAATGCTTCACAAGCCGACCGTGACTATATTGTTCTATTCAACTGGAAAGAGCTCGAGAAAATGGTCAAGGAAGGCAAGTACGAAAATGTGGGCGGTCAGAAAATGATTTTCCCTGAAAAGCAAAAAGGCGGCATTTATTTAATTCCAGTCGCTAAATCACCACATGGTGTCGATGTTACACCAGACGGCAAGCACTTTATTGCTTCTGGGAAATTAGCACCAACCATGACTGTCTTCTCATTTGAAAAAGCGTTTAAAGCTGTCGCAAACAAAGACTTCGCTGGTGAACGAAATGGTATTCCAGTCCTTAATTACAAATCTGTGATGGAAAGAGAAGTTAACCCTGAAAATGCCTTAGGACCACTGCACACTCAATTTGATGACAAAGGCATGGCCTATACCACCATGTTCATTTCTTCAGAAATCGTGAAATGGGATCCAAAAACAGGTGAAACTTTAGATCGTGTCCCTGTTCAATATTCTCCAGGACATTCTGTTGCCGCAGAAGGTGATACGGTTGCACCAGATGGAAAATATATCATTGCATTAAATAAGATTGCGAAGGACAGCTATTTATCCGTTGGACCTTCTCATCCTGAATCCATGCAGTTAATTGATATCAGCGGAAAGATGAAGATCATCCAATCTGCACCAGTTAACCCGGAACCACACTATGCCCAAATGATTAAAGCGGATAAAATCAAAACAATTGAAGTCTATCCGAAGGACCCAAAGAATAAAGAGGCTGTTTACAAGCAGAGCGATACAAAAATCGTTCGGAATGGTAACAAAGTCGATGTATATGGTATCGCGATGCGTTCGAAATTCATCTTTGATGCCAAAGCAAAACGTCCTGATGTAATCGAAGTAAATGAAGGAGATCACGTTACGATTCATCTGACAAATATTGATTTCGATGAGGATATTACCCACGGATTTGCCATCAACAGCTATAACTTAAACATGGAAGTTCAGCCAGGACAAACCAACACGATGGAATTTGTCGCAAATAAAGCAGGAACCTACCCACTTTATTGCACAAACTTCTGTTCTGCACTACACCAAGAAATGACCGGCTACTTCCTTGTAAAACCAAAACAGTAATTCAGCAATATGTTGGCGATGGGTATCAATGGAAAAAATTGATACCCTTCTCCGTTTTACAACGATTTCATTAAAAAGGCGATGTTAACATGAAAGATAAAACAAAAAAATTATCAATGGTTTCTTCATTATTGCTTGTTACTTCAACTATTTTAATAGTCATCTCATTATTTTTTCCATGGTGGAAAATGGTCTTTGTTGCTCCCCAATATCCAGAAGGGCTAAATATCATTGTGTACCCGAATAAGCTTGAAGGCGAAATTGATATCGTTAATGGGCTTAACCACTATATTGGTATGGCGAACTTCAGTGAAAAAAACTTCCCTGAATTAGCGTATTTACCTTATCTAGTTGGTGGTTTAGCGGCTTTAACTCTTTTAACCGCCCTGCTTCGAAAAAAGTCTGTTCTATACGGATTAATCGGCTTATTTGTGATTGGCGGCGGGCTAGGTGTCTATGACCTTCACCATGCATTGAAAAAGTTTGGTACCAATTTAAGTCCCGAAGCTCCCATAAAAATGGATCCATTTGTTCCGCCTATTTTAGGACACAATACAGTGGCGAACTTCCAAACCAACAGCCTGCTTGGCCTAGGAACATATTTGGTAATCGCTGCGTTTATCCTCTTACTCATTCCGTTATGGAAGGATCGAAAGTAAATGAAAAAACTTGCGCTCTTATCTTTCATTTTTTCTCTATTGCTAGTCATGAGCCCTGAGAAAAAGCTGGCAGCCGAACAATTACAAGCAACCATCGACAGCCTGAAAGAAGGGGCGGTCCTGAGGCTTGAAAATAAAACCTACCAGGGCAATATTGTCATTAACAAACCGATAACGATTATTGGCTCAAAAAAGACCGTGATCAAAGGAGACGGTACCGGAAATGTCATTTCCATTAAGGCACCTGATGTGAAACTGAGCTACCTGACAGTCACGCATGGAGGTATGAACCGGAACTCAGCTGAGGAATATGCAGCCATAAAGATTTACACAAACAACAATGTCGTCGAACATATCATCATCCGCGACTCCTTTCACGGCATTTATTTAAGCCAGGCACACAAAAATACCATTCGTTCCAACCGAATTAAGGGTCTGGGGAAAGGCGAAATCGCCGCCCAGGGCAATGGGATTCATGTTTATTATGCTAATGATAATCTGCTAGAAAAGAATACAATAGAAGGCACCCGGGACGGGATGTTCTTTGAATATGCGAACAACAACAAAAGCTATGAAAATAATATTAGTCACACAAGATATGGTTTGCATTACATGTATTCCGACAAGAACATTTTCAAGAAAAATATATTCACGATGAACACCGGCGGCGCAGCGATTATGAACTCGAATCATGTAAAGCTCGAGGATAATCAATTTCTCGTGAACTACGGCAACCAGTCGTTTGGATTATTGCTGCTTCAAGCTAATGACAACGAAATTGCCAATAATACCTTTTACATGAACCAACGCGGCATGTACATTGATCAAGCGACTAGAAACGAATTCCGCCACAACAAAGTCGTTCAAAACCAAATCGGAATTGAACTGTGGTCTAGTTCCAATGACCAAGTTTTCACCTTAAATCAAATTACCGAAAATACGATTCCTGCTGTAACTCTTGGCGGCAATAGTGAGAATAATTCCTGGAGCATGAATGGCAAAGGGAATGACTGGGGCAGCACGTTCCCCATCACCGATTTAGACCAAGACAGCATCGGGGATTTTCCAATAACCTATCGTTCTTCTTTATATCAATTAATAGAAGACCAAGAATTATCCTATTTATTTTTAAAAAGTCCCGCATTGAAGATTTATGAAAAATTGAATGCGGCGCTGTCAAAGGAAGCCGTCATGTTTCATGACCCACACCCGCTAACAGCGGCAAAGGGATCACATTCGAAAGCAATTTTCCTTATTGCCACCTTACTAATTGTGGGGATTTTACTAAAAGGGAGACACCTACTATGCATTACATTTGGAAGGAATGGAAGGAAAATATAAGAGGAAAAGGACTTTGGCTAAGTTTAAGTATTATTGTTCTGATTTCAATCGCGATTTTATTTCGTTCCTCAGCCCTTTCATTTGATAAAGGCTTTTATGTGCTCTTAATCAACTTGTTTGATACGATTATCTATTTTATTCCGATTCTATGCTTATTTATCGGGGCATTCTCGATTTTTCAAGAAAAGGAACAAAAGACATTGATTATCCTGCTGACAAAGACAGACCAATTCGGAAATTTTCTAATCAAAAAAAGCCTAGGACTCTATACAGTTGTCCTTGTCCCGCTGATTACGTGGTTTTTCATTTATTTGTTACTATTAAAATTTAACTTTCAACTAGATATGAAAAGTTATTTCATCTTTGTGGCAGCGATTGTTTCAATAAGCCTCGTCTTTTTGCAAATGGGCGCTGCCATCGGAAGTATCAGCCGTTCGAGGATGCAGATTTTAGGGTTTACGATCTTTGTCTGGTTCTACTTTTTCTTCTTGCATGATTTTATCTTGCTGTCGTTTTTACCTGATGTGACGCATGAAAATGTAAAACTATTTTCTTCGGTTTACTTTTTAAATCCTCTTCAGGCTGTTCGAATGTTCTTAGAAACAGGCACTGGGGTATATTCCTTCGGCCATATGTCGAGACTCTTACAAGCGTTTATGTGGACGAAACCGATATTCTTCCTGCTCGGAAATCTATTGTTCTGGCTCATCGCTTCATTTTTCACAGCGATTGTTTTCAATCGTAAGGAGGGGTACGAATGATCACCGTAAAGAATTTAAACCAATCATTTGGAAAAAAAACGGTCTTGGATTCAATCAATCTAGACATTAACCGGAATGAAATTTGTGCTCTGGTTGGACGCAATGGCGCCGGGAAATCGACATTTATCAATAGTTTGCTTGGACTATTGCCGGTCAAGCAAGGGGAGATTTTGATAAATGGTATTGCCGTGAACAAGAAAAATAAGGAGTGGAAAAGAAAAACCGCCTATTTGCCGGAAAAATTTATGCTTTATCCGATGCTGACCGGATTGGAAAATATGACGTTTTTTGCAGAGGCGGTGGCTAAGTCCGCCAACCCGGAACGAATAGAGCATGTGCTTCGTTCGGTCAGCTTGTGGGACGACCGCAATGAACAAGTCAAGAAGTACTCGAAAGGAATGCTGCAGCGCCTCGGTTTAGCAATCACCCTTTATCAGGATTCAAGCCTGCTCATTCTTGATGAACCGACAAGCGGTATTGACCCGCTCGGAAGAAAAGAAATTTTAGATGTACTCAGTTCCCTTCAGGATAAAACGATTCTGCTGTCATCACACCATCTGGATGAAATTAAGCAGATTTGTACCCATGTTGCTTATTTAGAAAATGGAAAAATGAAGAAATATAAAGTAGAAGATTTTTTACAAACTCATAATTTAGGAGGAATCAGTTCATGAAGATACGGGTAATCTCCGCCATCCTTCTTTTGATTGCCGTGATCACAGGATGCAGTTCAGACCCTGAATATAAAGTGGCTGTCACAAAGGATCTTTATTTCGTCAAGGATACAGCCATGCCTTTTGAAGTAAAGGTAACCGAAAACAAGAAAGCGGTAAAAGGGCTAGATGTATCTGCCAACCTAGCAATGACGGAAATGGATCATGGCAGCTTTGATGTCAAGCTTGAGGAAGGAAAAAATGGCACCTATAGCGGCAAAGTAAATTTGCCAATGGGCGGTAAATATGAGGCTGTGTTTACGCTTAAAAAAGACGGGAAAAAGACGGAAAAAGTTATTGAACTGAACGTAACCAAGCCAAAAGGGGTTGCCAAGGTGAATGGCGAGTGGATCACTGCTGAGGATGTCAGCTTTTATAAGTTCATTAACCAATTGCAGCTAGCGATCAACCGTGAGAGTGCAGAGAAACAATATAAGGGCGAGCAGTTAGAGGAAGAACTCGCTTATTTAGAGACACAGGAAAAAACACTTGAAGATAAAAATCAGCTATTAACACAAATCATCCGCCTCCGGGCAATGGCCTTACTGGGGGATGAAAAGGGCCATAAAGCAACGGAGACGGAAGTGAATGCGGCCCTTAGCAAAGCACGCGAACAATATAATCAATTTGGGTCAGCTAAAAAGCTAATCAACGAGTACGGAGAAGAGAAGTTTTGGGCAACAGAAAAGCAGCAATATCAATTGATCGTCATGTCCCAGAAGGTTCAAAAGGATTTAATTGACAAAGTTAAAAAGGAAAATCCTAAAGCTGGCGAACAAGAAATCTACTACCAAGCTCAAAAAGAATACGAAGAACTGCTGGTTTCACAGGTGAATTCATTAAAGATTGAGATCCTATAAAAAAAGAGATTGGAATCTCCAATCTCTTTTTCACATTTACAGTTGTTCACCGTTGGTTGCAATGACATTTTTGTACCAATCGAATGATTTTTTCTTCTTTCTTGCTAATGTACCGTTACCATAGTCATCTTGGTCAACATAGATGAATCCGTAACGTTTAGACATTTCTGAGGTACTTGCACTAATTAAATCGATACAGCCCCAGCTGGTGTAACCCATTAAATCTACTCCGTCTTTGATCGCTTCGCCCATTTGTTCAATATGTGCGCGCATGTAATCAATCCGGTAATCATCGTTGATCAAGCCGTCTTCCTCGACTTTATCGTAGGCACCTAAACCATTTTCCACAATGAATAAAGGTACTTGATAGCGGTCGTACATTTTCTTCAATGTAATGCGGAGGCCCTTCGGATCAATTTGCCAGCCCCAATCAGATGCTTGTAAATAAGGGTTTTTAACACCATTAAAGAAGTTCCCTATTTCTTTTAATCGCTCTTCATTACCACTCGCCACCATGGACATATAATAGCTAAATGATAAGAAGTCTACTGGATGCTGCAACAAGATTTCCTCATCACCTGGCAGCATGTCAATTTGGATATTCTTCTTTTCAAAATAGCTTAACATATAGCTTGGATAATAACCGCGCACTTGAACATCTGTGAAGAACAGGTTCTTCTGGTCTTCTTCTAATGCTACTAAGACATCATCTGGGTTGCACGTTTCTGGATATACTTCCATACGAGCCAGCATACAGCCAATCTGTGCACCAGGAATGATTTCATGACAAGCTTTTACCGCACGTGCACTTGCCACAAATTGATGGTGGAGCGCTTGATATACAGCTTGCTCTTTATTCTCAACACGATCCACTAAAATCCCGCTGCCGATATACGGAGAGAAAGTTGAGATATTAATCTCATTAAAGGTTAACCAGTATTTTACTTTGTCTTTATAACGAGTAAATACAGTTTCAGCATAGCGGACAAAGAATTCCACTAAACGGCGGTCAGTCCAGCCATTATATTTTTGCACCAAGTGAAGCGGCATTTCATAGTGTGATAGAGTCACCAAAGGCTCGATGTCATATTTTAATAGTTCATCAAACACTCGATCGTAGAAAGCCAGACCCTCTTCATTCGGCACTAACTCGTCCCCATTTGGAAAAATACGCGGCCAAGAAATCGACATTCTGAATGTTTTAAAGCCCATTTCAGCGAACAGCGCAATGTCTTCTTTATAGCGGTGATAAAAGTCAATTCCACGGCGTTTAGGGAAGTTATCTCCCTCTTTTCCTGCCAATAACGCTTCTAGCTCTTCTTCACTTCTGACATCCATCTCGATATCATTTGTACGTTCTTCCTTTGGGATAAAGGTAACCATATCAAAAATTGATAGGCCCTTACCGCCTTCATTATAGGCACCTTCTAACTGATTGGCTGCAGTTGCGCCGCCCCATAAAAATCCTTCTGGAAATGATGTTTGTCTTGTCATCTTTATTTCCTCCTCCATTTTTAGAGACTCCGACTGTTAACAATCGGAATCTCTTTTTTTAAAAATTAACCACAAATCGTTAATAATGTTTCTTTCTGATCAATTGCTGTTTTTGCTGTTGGATTAATTTCTGCATAATCGCCGCTATTGGTGATAATGATAGGCGTGGTCACTTCACAACCTGCTGCTTTAATTTTAGCGATATCAAATTCTACTAACAGATCTCCTGCTTTGACGGTGTCGCCTTGGTTGATATGAGCAGTAAAATGTTCTCCGTCTAATTTAACGGTATCCATTCCCACATGGATTAATATTTCCACGCCTTTATCGGATGTGATTCCAATCGCATGTTTTGTTTTAAAAAGTGTTGTTACAACACCATTGACTGGCGATACTACTTTTCCTTCTGATGGTTCAATCGCAATCCCTTTTCCCATTACTTCACTTGAAAAGGCCGCGTCTTCTACTTGATTTAATGGAATTACTTTTCCTTTTAACGGACTTGCAACCTCTTGCGTACGGGTTTTATCGATCACTTTTACTGTCCTTGGTTCATTAGTTGCTTTTTCTTTATTTGCTGGATCTTTAAAACCGAATAGATAAGTTAAAACAAACGCTACGACAAAACCTGCCACTAACGCAATTACTGCTCCCCAGACAGTCATATCAAGTGATGAACCGGGCTTGATAAAGGTTGGTATCACGAAAATACCCATGCCGCCGAACATCCATAATTTCCCCGCAGTAGCACCAATAATTCCGCCGCCTACTGCTCCACCAATACAGCTCATAATAAATGGCTTTTTAAGTGGTAACGTTACACCGTAAATCGCTGGTTCTGTCACGCCAAAAATACCTGAAATGAAAGCCGGAAAACTAAGTGTTTTCAATCCTTTGTTTTTTGTCTTTAACATAACGGCTAAAACAGCACCAACTTGTGCGAAACAAACCATAACTGTGGTTGCTAGAACCGGGTCGTAATGTAAAGTTGTTAAGTTGTTAATTGCAATTGGAACAAGTCCCCAGTGAAGTCCAAAGATAACAAATATTTGCCAAAATCCTCCGAGAATTAAACCAGCTACAACAGGGCTTAACTTATAAATCCATAATGTGGCAGCACCAAGAAGAGTACCTGCCCATGTAGCAACTGGACCAATCACTAAGAAAGTTAATGGAACCATTATGATAATGGTCAAAAATGGAACGACGAAAGTTTTTACAACATCTGGAACAATCTTTTTGAAACCTTTTTCGATCTTTGTTGCAAAAAACGCTGAAAGTAGAATTGGAATAACGGATGAAGCATAACTCATCATGATGACTGGAATACCTAAGAATGTAATACGTATATCTGACTGGATTAACGATCCTTTAAATAGTGTATAAAGTGGATCTCCTGCTGTTAACGTTGACAATGTTGGATGCACCAATGCGGCGGCGATTGCCATTCCGACAAAAGGTGTACCACCGAATTTTTTCATAGCTGTGTAACCTAAAAATATTGGTAAGAAATTGAATAAACCGTCTCCTGCGATATTCAGTAAGTTATAAGTGCCTGATGTTGCTGTCACCCAGCCTAAAGCTAGTATTAGTGCCGCCAAACCTTTAATCATACCTGTTGCAGCTAAAACGCCTAGTATTGGAGTAAATACTCCTGAAATCATATCTATAAATCTAGCACCTAAACCTGCTTTGTTTGTATCTTCTGAATCACTTTCAGCTGCTCCACTCATATTGGCAACTTGTAAGAATGTTGCATAAACATCTGGTACATGGTTCCCAATGACCACCTGATATTGACCGCCGCTTTGCATTACAGTCACAATGCCCTCAAGATTTTTAATCTCTTCCGTTTTGGCGATCTTTTCGTCCTTTAACTTAAAACGTAGTCTTGTCACACAATGAAACACGCTGTTGATATTATCTTTCCCGCCGACTAACTCTAAAATGTTGCTTGTTAAGCCTGTGTAATCCTTTTTAGCCATTAAAAACACCTCCAAATTTTATACAACCAAATTTGTATCCGCTTTCCATCCCAAGAAAACAAAAAACCTAAACTACCCATACATAAGTAAATAATCCTCATGTGTTGAGTAATTTAGGTTTTGCCTGCCGAACCAGTAACAATCCTAAAATAATTATCAAGTTTTTAATCAAATACACCGTTATAGGAAGGCAGCCACCCTGAGTTCCTTTTTTCCGGATCAAAAGTTTCTCAAGAATACAAAAAAACCTAAATTGTGCGCCTCAAACAAATGTTAAGAGACGACAATTTAGGTTTTGCCTGCACGACCAGTAACAACCCTAAAGAATCGGGTGTATTTAATTTATAGATTGATAGTATCATGATAATTTTATCATGTCAACGCTTTCATTTTAAATTTTTTAGCTTTCTTGACAAGGCCTGTTGTTTTCTGCTCCAGGCACTTCGCTTTCCGCGGGCGGTCCGGGGAGCCTCCCGCAGGAGTCTTCGTGCCTTCCGCTCCAATCAACAGGGTGCCAGAATTCACATAGTGCCTGACACCCTTACTTACATCATAATTTAAATGACTTCAAGTATCGCCTTTGCTACGCCGCTATCTACATTAGTGTCTGTAATTACATCACAAAGGGATTTGATTTCATAATTGGCATTTCCCATCGCCACTGACCTGCCTGCTTTTTCAAACATTGACACATCATTATAATTATCACCAATCGCCATCGTTTCCGCCAAGTCAATTCCTCTTTCTTTCACAAACGATTCAAGTGCAATTCCCTTTTGAGCCTCACGGTTCGTGATTTCGAGGTTTTCATGACCGGAAGATGCGATGGCTAGTTCTTCTAAGTCGGCTAATGCTTGATTTGCTGCTTCTAATTTTTCCCCATCAAATGAGAAGACAAGAAATTTATAGATTTGATACTGATCATTTGCAAATAGCAGTTCATACTCTTCGATTGTTTGGACTAAGCCATCACGGATTCTTGCCCCTGCGGCTTCTATGATCTCAGCCTGATTGGCTTCTGGATTCGCACTCATCACGATATCAACAAGAATGGAAACAGCTTTGTCTGGGTCGATCGTAAAGGCACCCTGATTTGTGTAAACTTCGAAGTACACGTCCTTTTTTGAGAGCCTTGCAGCAACCTCTCGAGCTAATTGTTTCCCAATTGGAGTAGCTGAAAGGACGTCCCCCTCTTTGGAACGTACTTCCGCGCCATTCACACAAATAACTGGGCAGGTTAAGCCCGCCTCAGAAAGGACGAAAGTAGCCTCTTGATAGGACCGGCCTGTTGCAACCACTACTTCAACCCCTTGTGACTGCGCTTTTAAAATAGCTTCCTTATTCTCTAAGCTGATTTGTTGAACCGAATTTAATAATGTTCCATCCATATCTGTTGCAATACATTTAATCATGATGTCCACCCTCTATCCCTTTTCATTATTGCCATTTTAACAGATTATCTAAAACATTATCTCCCTAATGCTCAAGCTAAATACTTACTTCCTTCGCGAACACTTAACGGTGCTAGCTTTGTCGCTTGGATAAATTTTTTCACGGAATCAGGATTGATCTTTGAATATTCCCTTAACGCCCAGCCGATGGCCTTTTGGATAAAAAATTCCTTACTGTCTGCATTAAGGCGTATGTATTGATAAAGAAGCTCTTCATTTGTGTTCTCTTTATACTTTAATTGAAAAAGAAGTGCCGCCCTGCGCAGCCAAAGGTAATCATGGGTGGCCCAGCCATCAATTGTTTCCGCCACGACATCAGGAAACCTTTTGGCAATTTCCCCAACCGGTTTAGGGGAAATCGCATCAACTGTATCCCACCATGATTTGGTTTGAATCAATTCCTCCATAAAAGGTAAATCGATCTTCTCCAGCTTTTTCAACGATTTTTCCATATAAACCAATCCTGTATATTGGTATTCACGTTCATCCTTCGCCCAAAGATCGCGAATAAATTCTTGGTTAAACGGCTCCTTTAACAAACCTGTTTCTTTAAAAAACTGCTTCTCGAGTACACTTCGATTTGGTTTCTTGATGCCAAGGAAAGGGAAGTGGTCTTTCATATATTTCTCCATTGGTCCAGCATTTGCTTCATTGCGATTTGCTTCAAATAGTTTTGTTAATAAGTCTATATTTGACTGCACCCAATCACCCTTTTAAAAAATTCCAGTCAGCTAACTAATAATTTAAATATTACCTTTATTTAACTGTATAAACAACATACTCGAAACCAAACTAAACCATAGTAGAAAAGGAGGGATCGATGATGACGAAGAAATACAACAAAGGCAGCAAGAATCAAAACTCCCCGCAAGCAGGACATGCAGAAGCTGAATTTGCCAGCGAGTTTGTCAGCGGTGATAACAGTAAAGGTAATAAGCGCAATACCAAAGGGCAGAAAAGCAAAACAAATCCAAACTCTTAAAAAAAGAAAGAACTGCCCAATTTAGGACAGTTCTTTCTAATTAGTGACAACTAAATGAACGGATTCTGTTTAAATCCATTCCGTAATATTCCCAATGGTATCCACTCCAGCGATATCCGGCAATCGAGGTTCTGCCAACATAAGTCGGATAATACCAGAAGTTTCTTCCATTATTCAACCAAATATAGGTATAACGGTACAAACAGTGCCGAATTCCTCCTGGGTCAACCGCATATAAGCCAACTGTTTCATGCGGAATAAAGGTTGGTGGCGGTCCAGTCGGGGCACCACCGTAATGTGGGCCTCCTCCATGTGGTGGATGATATCCTCCGTGCGGCGGCGGTTGATGGCCTCCCCCGTGCGGCGGCGGTTGATGGCCTCCCCCGTGCGGCGGCGGTTGATGGCCTCCTCCATGCGGCGGTGGTTGATGGCCTCCCCCGTGTGGCGGTGGTTGATGGCCTCCCCCGTGTGGCGGCGGTTGATGGCCTCCCCCGTGTGGCGGTGGTTGGTGGCCTCCCCCGTGTGGCGGTGGTTGATGGCCTCCCCCGTGTGGCGGTGGTTGTGTTTGTTGCCTAAGGTTGTTTTCATAAGGAAAATTAGGCATTCTACCATGACCCTGAGGGTAATTGAAATGATCCATGGTTATTAGTCCCCTTTTATTTAATTTTCCCTTTAACGTATGCGCCCCGCCTAATTTGGTGAAGGTAAAACATTAGTCCTATTTGAAAGTTTTGTTACTCTACTTTACTTGCTGCTAACTCTCTTATTTCCTCAGCAATTTTATTCTGAATCTGTTCTACAACAGAGAAATCCATCGCAGCAATATATATTTCCTCTAACTCATCATGAAGTTCCTTTGCCTTTGCTAAATAGGAGATTGCCTCATTCATTTTATTTTTATAATTGGTTGAGATTTTAGTAATGATATCTTCAAAAATTTCATCTGTCCCAGGCGCGATTAGTAATTCATACATATCAATGATTTCATCGCCATCTCTGCTTGGGAAGTACTCATGCGGTGCCGTACTATCAAAAATCGCAATTCCAAGCTCCCTGAAAATTACCATATCAAGGCTGTGCGGGTCAAAGCCACAATGATAAACCTCTACATCCACCCCTCTGACTTCAGCCGCTGCAGCAAGCTTCTTCAGCATGGTGGATTTCCCAGAGCCCGGGCGCCCTTTAATAAAGTAACGTTTTGGAATCTCTTCGGTTAGATTCGGAACATAATCAACCGCTCCTTTAGGCGTTGCTGCCCCTAAAAAGCGATGACGGATATCTGATTTTTTACTAAGCTTCATTTTTCCAAAGAAAGTATCAATTAATTTGTTCGTTAATTGATCTGCTTTCTTAAAATCCATGCTGTTGATATAGATCTTTTCCCAATCATCATGAATATCTAATGCTTCTTTAAACGTATCATATGCCTTATGAAAGGACTGGCTGATTTGATTGGTTAACTTCAAGATTGTACTTTTATGGATCGCTAAGGCGCGAGCATTCCAAGCCTCACCGAGGTTAATATACTCATCCACCGCACCTGGTGCTTTTGGTTCAATCACATGTGGAGCTGTTCCATCAACAATTCCCACCTTTAATGCCGGTATTAACACGCCATCAATGGAATTATTATCTGAAGAACAATGTAAGAATTCAACATCATAGCCCTTTTCAAGCCACTCATTGCCGACCTTTTTCATGAGTGAGGATTTACCTGTTCCTGGCCCGCCTTTTAAAATAAATAACCGGTCGAGATCTTGAAGATTGGAATCATATAAATTATGGAAACCTCTAGCTGTATTACCGCCAGCAAAGTAATTTTTAATTTTCCCTGCCACTGATCAACACTCCCTTTTATCGTGACACTCGTAAGATAATTTCACCCTATCTTATGCGATTGTCACCTATAGGTGAGTGCCTAGGAAAAAAATCTTACTTAATAACTGGGACAATGTCAGCTTTTGTGACCTCTTGCAATTGGACTGGGGCTAAAACGATTTGGACACCAATCTTCCCGGCACTGACAATGATGGTATCCAAGTCCTTTGCATGTTCATCAATAAACGTCTTATACTCCTTTTTCATACCAATCGGCGAACAGCCGCCACGGATATATCCTGTCCATTTCTGAATATCCTTGACGGGAAGCATTTCAACATTCTTTTCACCAGCTGCCTTCGCGGCCCTTTTTAAATCCAATTCCTCAGCAACGGGAATAACGAAGACATAGATATTCTTGCTGGCTCCCTGTGCAACGAGCGTCTTATAGACTTCCTTGGGGTCTCTGCCGATTTTTTCAGCAACAGAGACACCGTCAATTTTTCCATCTTTATTATCATAGGTAAACATGTCATAGCTGACCTTTTTTGCATCTAATATGCGCATCGCATTCGTTTTTGCTTGTGCCACGTTATCATTCCTCCCTGAATTTGAAGGCTCCAAAATAATTTCTAGCATACTGGATTAGCTGAATTTACACAAAATCACCCAAAATCTGTCACCCATTTGTCACTCTAATAAACAATTATTATAGTACACTAAAATTAATAATAAATTACTTTCATTTCCAAAATAGATAATATATTCATTAATACTATTTAAAAACAGGTCTATGTTCAACACTTCACAAACAATATACAAACATATAAAATGACGCTGTTTTCTATACTATTTTCCATGAGGTGAAATAAATGAAATACGATTTAGTCCTTTTGCATGCACCAAGCGTCTATGATTTTCGGAAAAACTCCCTGCTTGCCGGTCCCATCAGTGATGTGGTCCCCTCGTCACCCGTATTTGAGATGTACCCGATTGGCATTACCAGTATCGCGGAATACCTGGAAAGGTACAGCCTTCGAGTGAAAATCATTAATATCGCCAATCGCATGCTCATGAGTGACAAATTTGATGTCGAAGCAAAGTTAAAGAACATCCAAACAAAAGCCTTCGGAATTGACTTACACTGGCTTCCACATGCACATGGCAGCATCGAGGTAGCTAGACTAGTTAAAAAGCTTCATCCTATTACCCCTGTAATCTTTGGCGGCCTACAGTTGTATGAGGATTATGCAAACAAAATTAGACATCTAATGCAGCCAAAACGCCGTCAGCAATTCCGGCTTGATCCTGAACACCGGAAAATGAAAATATAATGTTAAAAGGAGTTGGGGGACCCCCAACTCCTTTTTGAAGGCGGATCGAATTAATGTCCGCCAAGATAAGCATTTCTAATTTGGTCACTTGAGCTAAGCTCTTCGGCTGTACCAGAAGCGACAATTTTTCCTGTTTCAATAACATAAGCACGGTCCGCGATCGAGAGGGCCATATTGGCATTTTGTTCTACTAATAGAATCGTTGTGCCTGTTTTATTGATTTCCTCGATAATCTTGAAAATCGTTTTTACTAATAGTGGAGCAAGACCCATGGACGGTTCATCTAACAGTAATAGACGTGGCCTAGCCATCAATGCTCGTCCCATTGCGAGCATTTGCTGCTCTCCACCTGAAAGGGTACCTGACTGCTGTTTTTTACGCTCTAACAACCGTGGGAACAGTTGATACACCTTTTCAAAATCTTCCTGAATTCCTTTTTTATCTTTCCTTAAGTACGCACCTAATTCAAGGTTTTCCTCCACTGACATGTTCGAGAACACGCGGCGGCCTTCCGGTACTTGTGAAATTCCACGTTTCACAATTGATTGTGGAACCTTTCCGGCTACATGTTCGCCTTCAAACAATACTTCACCATTTTTCGGCTTTAATAGTCCTGAGATTGTTTGTAAAAGCGTGCTTTTACCTGCACCATTGGCACCAATCAACGTAACAATTTCTCCTTGATTGATCTCGAGGGAAACCCCCTTTAGTGCGTGGATATTACCATAATAAACATTTATATCATTTACTTTTAGCATTAGGAGACCTCCTCTCCAAGATAGGCTTCGATGACTTTTGGATTATTTCTGATTTGTTCTGGTGTCCCATCCGCAATTAATTGACCGTGGTCAAGCACATAGATGCGCTCGCACACCCCCATAACAAGACCCATGTCATGTTCAATTAAGAGGATTGTTAATGAAAACTTTTCACGGATTAATGCAATTAAGTTCATTAATTCTTCTGTTTCCTGCGGGTTCATCCCGGCAGCCGGTTCATCGAGTAGTAATAATTTTGGTCCGGCTGCTAAAGCCCGGGCAATTTCAAGGCGGCGCTGCTGACCATACGGTAAGTTCTTCGCCTTTTCATGCATTACATTTTCCAACTTGAAGATTTTCAAGAAGTCAATTGCCTTTTCTTCCATTTCCTTTTCACCAGCAAAGTGAGCTGGAAGGCGGAAGATAGAGCTTACCATCGAATGCTTAGCCAACGAATGATAAGCGACCTTTACATTATCGAGAACAGACAGATCACTAAACAAGCGAATGTTTTGGAAGGTCCGACTAATTCCTTTTTTGGTGATTTTATAGGGTGCTGAGCCATTAAGTTTTTCACCTGCTAACGAAATGGTTCCCTCTGTTGGAACATAGACACCTGTTAACAAGTTAAAAAATGTGGTTTTACCTGCACCATTGGGACCAATTAAACCGACAAGTTCACCCTGATTTAATTGCAAGTTTACATCAGATACAGCTTTTAAACCGCCGAATCGGATCCCAACATTTTCTACTTTAAGCAATTGGGTTTTTGTTGTCATGCTTTACTCCTCCTTTAGCCGCTTTACCAACTTTAAAGAATGAGGTAATTTCTTTTGTGCCGAGCAGGCCTTGTGGACGGAAAAGCATCATCACGATTAAGACAAGGCTGTATATAACCATCCGAACTTCTGGATAGCTAGATAGATAAGTTGAAATGATCGTTAACAGGATCGCAGCAATCACTGCTCCTGACATACTTCCTAATCCGCCTAGAACGACGAATATTAAAATATCAAATGATTTCAAAAAGCCAAAGTTTGTCGGCTGGATAATATAAAAGTTATGCGCATATAAAGCACCGGCAATTCCGGCAAAAAACGCACCGATGGCAAAAGCTGTTACCTTATAATAGGTTGTATTAATCCCCATCGCATCGGCAGCAATTTCATTTTCTCTGATCGAAATACATGCTCGTCCATGAGTTGAATTAGTGAAGTTCGCAATCACTACAATTGTTAAAATTACGCAAAAGATCAACCAAGGCCATGTGGTAAAGTGGGAGACTGTCATTCCGCTTGCTCCACCGACATAATCAATATTTAAGAAGACAATTCTCACAATCTCTCCGAATCCAAGTGTGGCAATCGCAAGATAATCACCTTTTAATCGAAGGGAGGGAATCCCAATAATGAGACCGGCTACTGCCGCAGCTATACCGCCAACAAGAAGGGCCACTGGAAATGGGAGGCTTAATTTCATTGTCATAATGGCTGAGGCATAGGCACCAACGGCAAGGAACCCAGCATGTCCAATCGAAAACTGACCGGTAATACCAATAATTAAATGAAGACTTACTGCAAGAATAATGTTTATTCCAATAAAAAATAGCGTATTTACATAAAACTGATTCAATGAACCACCATTAATTAAAAATTGCATGACGACCGCAAATACAACGGCTAAAACGATCGAGGTCCAGAAAAATTTTGCTTGTTTTAAAATTGTCATTGCTTAAAGACCTCCTTACACCTTTTCCCTGATATTTTTACCAAATAAACCAGCTGGACGGAAAATCAAAATTAAGATAAGTACAACAAACGCTACACCGTCTCTCCATAGAGAGTAACCAGCAGCACTTACAAGTGACTCTATAACCCCTAACAATAAACCACCGGTCATCGCGCCAGGAATAATTCCAATTCCACCTAAAACAGCTGCGACAAACGCTTTAAGCCCTGGGATAATTCCCATTAACGGCTCAATTTTTGTATAGTATACCCCAAAGACGACGCCCGCCGCTCCTGCTAGAGCAGAACCGATCGCAAAAGTCGCTGAAATCGTGTTATTTACATTGATACCCATTAATCTTGCAGCATCCATGTCATGTGATACAGCCCGCATGGCTTTACCAATTTTTGTTTTATGAACGATAAATTGCAGTAAAATCATTAAGATGACGGATGTTCCTAAAATAAGGATGGACTGGCCGCTAATCTTTACTCCAAAAATCTCAAGGGTTTTTAGAGGAACGATTCCATCTGGATAAGCTTCCGGCTGAGCACCGCGAATATAAATGGTTCCATACTCGATAAACAACGAAACCCCAATCGCTGTAATAAGGGCAGCGATTCTTGTTGCATTCCGAAGAGGTTTATAGGCAATCCTCTCGATTAATACACCGAAGATTGCACAGGCAACCATTGAAATAAGTAATGCTGGGAAAAATCCTAAATCAAGAATAGTAATGGAATAAAAACCTATAAATGCACCGACCATGAAGACGTCCCCATGGGCAAAGTTAATTAATTTTACAATACCGTATACCATTGTGTAGCCTAGGGCGATTAGTGCATAAATACTGCCCAAGGAAATTCCATTGACAAGCTGCTGTATTAATTCCATATGTCTTACACTCCTTTGGACCGACTTCTACGAATCTTTTTTTAAATACAATTAAACAACGTTTGCATGTTGGGAAACTTGCATTTCTTTTAGAAAGGGGAATAGGGAGACATTACGCTCCCTATCCCTTTGGCAAACTATGAAAATTTGTCTAGCAGATACTATTATGGGTTGATCTTTGTCTTAAATTGTTGTTCACCGTTTTTGTACTCAAGGATAACTGCGGCTTTGATTGGATCGTGGTTTTTGTCAAGCTTCACTTTACCTGAAACAAGCTGTAATCCATCAGTCTCTTCAAGCGCCTTTTTAATTTTACTAGAATCACTGCTTCCAGCACGCTTAATCGCATCAGCAAGGAAGTATACTGTGTCATAACCTAGAGCTGTAAAGGCATCCGGAGATTTACCATCGTATTTCGCTTTGAATGCAGAAACGAATTCTTGAACCTTTTTATCACTATCACCTGAAGAGTAGTGGTTTGTAATAAATGTGTTATTAAGTGTTGGTGCGCCAGCGATTTCTACTAGTTTAGGAGAATCCCAACCGTCACCACCCATGATTGGTACATTTAAGCCAAGCTCACGAGCTTGTTTAATAATTAACCCAACTTCTTCATAGAAACCAGGAACAAAGATATATTCTGGATTTGCTGCTTTAATATTTGTTAAAGTAGCACGGAAATCTGTATCCTTTGCCACATACGCTTCTTCTTTAACAATTTTCCCGCCATTTGCTTCAAAATTCTTTTTGAAAGAAGCAGCCAGACCTTTAGAGTAGTCGCTTGAGCTATCAATTAATACAGCTGCACTTTTAACCTTTAAATCATTGGTCGCAAAGTTCGCGGCAACTGTACCTTGGAATGGGTCGATAAAGCATGTACGGAAGACAAAGTCATTTAGCTTTCCGTCTTTATTTGTGATCGTAGCGTTTGTTGCAGTTGGTGTGATTAATGGAATTTTGTTATCTTGAGCAATCTGTACTTGAGCTAGTGTGTTTGTACTTGTTGCTGCCCCAATCATTGCCACAACTTTATCTTGGGTGGCAAGTTTTAGTGCACCATTCGTTGCCTCAGCAGCATCCGACTTATTGTCGACTGTCACTAATTTTAATTTTTTGCCATTAATACCTTCTTTGTTGATTTCTTCGATGGCTAGTTCAATACCTTCTTTTGCCGACTGACCATAAGAAGCTACTCCGCCAGATAGTTCAAGGTTGGCACCAATTTTAATATCGCCGCCTTTTTCTCCATCACCACTAGCACTTGAATTACATCCTGCCAACACCCCTGCTGCTACCATAAAAGACATAAATACTCCAGCTAATTTTCTCTTCCTCATGACTTACCCCCTAATTTTTTGAAAAATTTTCCCAACTACTTTTGTCTAACTGTTTTAAAAAAAGATAATATTCTGAAAACATTGTACATAATATTTAAGGGTTCGTCTAGTAGTATTATACATTATTTTAAAATAATTTGCAATATATTAAAAATACTGTTTTATTAAGACAAAAACTTTATTCCACTAAAGTCGAAAAGGATTAGCTTTTATTAGGTGGGAAAGCACTGTTTTTCAAACATTTTCGTTAAATATGTTTCCCTGTTTACAATAAAAGAAAGAGACTCCAAATTAAGGAATCTCTACACCCAAAATTATTATACTAATTCTTTTCTTTTCGTTTCTTTTCCCAAGAAAAGGACCGAAAGAGCACCAACAAGAACGGCGATACAGAAAATCGTGAAGATTGTTGAAATTGGCACGTTTTTCGTAACAAGCGACCCTACCAATAATGGGCCAAGTACCCCGCCGATCCGTCCAAACGAAGCAGCCATCCCCGTACCCGTTCCACGGATGATCGTTGGGTATTGTTCTGGTGAATAGGCATAAAGGCCGCCCCACGCTCCAAGATTAAAAAATGATAACAGGATTCCTGCTGTCAGCAATTGGGCGGTGGAATCTGCCGTTCCAAAGAAATACGCACTGACTGCTGTTCCAAGTAAATATACGACTAAAACAAATTTCCGACCGAATTTTTCAATAAACCATGCGGCCGTGAAGTAACCTGGCAGCTGTGCCAAGGTCATAATTAAAACATATTCAAAGCTTTTTACTAAGCTAAAGCCCTTCATACCCATGACGCTTGGAAGCCAGAGGAACATCCCATAATAGGAAAAGACGACACAAAACCAGACGATCCACAGCATTGTGGTCTGACGGCGATACTCCTTCGACCATAATTTTGCAAAGCTTTGAAAAGCAGAGATTCTTTCGGTTTTCTTTAATGCTGTAAAGCGCGGTGAGTCAGGTAAACCAATTCTTAAATATAAAGCATACAAGGCAGGAATAGCACTAATAATTAAGGCAATCTGCCAGCCATACTTTGGAATGATAAAGTAGGAAATAAGGGCGGATACCAACCATCCGCCGGCCCAAAAACTCTCCAGCAGGACAACCACTCTGCCGCGTTTTTCAGCAGGGACACTTTCTGATACGAGGGTCGAGGCAACCGGTAGTTCTCCCCCAAGACCCGCGCCGATAAAAAATCTTAGTGCTAAAAAAGCGCCTAGTGTTGTGGTAAGCGCGGAAAGACCGCTTCCGATAGAAAATAATAATAAGGTGATGATAAATACATTTTTACGGCCGATTTTATCTGCCATTAGACCAAAAATAAGTGCACCAACGGCCATCCCGATTGAATTGATACTCCCAATCCAGCCCATCTGTCCAGGAGTTAGATCCCACTCTACTTTTAAGGCTGCGATAATGAATGAAAGCATGCCGACGTCCATGGCATCGAACATCCATCCCATACCGGCGATGCCAAGCAATCTCCGGCCTGATATTTCCTTTTTGTTGTTCATGTCGATCCCCCTAAGTTCGTAGCTTTTTTTACATTATTCCCTAAATTTCTTAAGTTTAGGTACAGAATAATTCTATTAATCATTAGTATTCTACCAACTGTCTTTACAGTTGTCATTATTTAGTGTCATTTTTTGATAGAGAGGTTTGGGATTTTATAGGAAAGGACATGAAATGGGGGCATTAACCGTTTTTTGAAAAAACAAGTCTCTACAGGCAATGAACGGGTGGTTCATTTACCGCTACAAGTCAAAAGTCGTCTCAATGGTCAATCCAAGGCAGCTTCATTTACCGCATCTACCAAAAATATGCTCCCTCCGGCAATGAAAGCTATATTGAGCACAAAAAAAGAGACTAGTTCCCCAGTCTCCACATCATTCTAATCCCGCGTCCACGTTTTTGAATTGATTATAAAACATACTATAATATTTACCTTCTTGGCTCATTAATTCCTCGTGATTACCGTTCTCGATGATTTCTCCGTGGTCGATGACCATGATGGTATCAGCACCCTGAATCGTGTTGAGGCGGTGGGCAATGATGAAGCTGGTCCGGTTCTCCATCAAGGATAGCAAGGCTTCTTGAATATGAAGCTCGGTTCGGGTGTCAATACTGCTTGTTGCCTCATCCAAGATGAGCAAAGCAGGCTTCGCTAGGATCACTCTCGCTATCGCTAACAGCTGCCGCTGTCCTTGACTTAAATTGCCGCCGTTTTCGGTTAAGACTGTTTCATATTGGTTGGGCAGCCGCTTAATAAACGTGTCGGCATTGGCCATCTTCGCCGCACGCTCGACCTCGTCGTCGGTTGCCTGCGCATTTCCATACTTGATGTTTTCCTTGATCGTTCCTGAGAATAAATATGTATCCTGGAGAACAAATCCAAAGCATCTCCGCAAACTGTCCCGTGTGTACTCACGAATATCATGGCCATCAAGCAGAATGCGTCCACTGGTCACGTCATAAAATCTCGTTAGCAAGTTTACAATGGTTGTTTTTCCTGCACCGGTTGGACCAACGAGGGCGGTACTGCTGCCGATAACAGCTTCGAAGCTGACATTTTTTAGTATGGGAACATCGGCCCGATACCCAAAACTAACATTTTCAAAAACAACATGTCCTCTTGGCTTTTCTAAATTAATGGCATGAGGATGGTCAAGCGGTTCCTCTTGTTCATCGATAATTTCAAAGACGCGCTCTGCACCAGCCACTCCGGACTGAAGAATATTAAAAATATTAGCCAAATCATTAAGCGGGCGGACGAATTGCCTCGAGTAGGTGATAAAGCTGGCAATTGCCCCAATCGTGATGATGCTTTTTACCGCAAGAATTCCACCAACCACGGCGACAATAGCAAAGCCTAAGTTATTGATCACGTTCATGATTGGCATCAAAAACCCGGACCAAATTTGCGCCTTGAGGCCGACCTCACGCAATCTTGTATTGACTACATCAAACTCTTCAATGACTTTCTCCTCATGATTAAAAGCTTTAACAATTTCAATTCCAGATATTGTTTCCTCAATCTGTCCATTTAATTTTCCAAGCTGGACTTGTTGGTCCTTAAAAAAAACACTGGTCCGTTTCGCAATCGTCCTCGTCAGTAAAAAGACGAGCGGTACGGTAATTAAGCTGGCCAGCGTTAATAATGGGCTTATTAGAAGCATTAATATTAATGACCCGGTAATAATGACCACTCCGGACATTAATTGCGTCGTCGATTGCGAGATGGAGTTACTCACGTTATCGACATCGTTCGAAAGCCTGCTCATTAACTCACCGTGTGAACGAGCATCGAAAAATGATACCGGCAAGCTTTGCAACTTTTTAAAAAGGGCATCTCGTAAGCGTTTGACAATCCGCTGCGATACACCTGCCATCAGCCAGCCTTGTAAAAAAGTAAGTAAACTGTCAGACACATAAGCAGCTACCAAAATGGCAATCATCACTTCAAGAAAGCCAAAATCGACTTTACCGCCCTGACTACTCATCGCATCAATTGCTTTTCCAATCAGGAAGGGGGCAAGCAGCATCAGGGCAGAATCAATCACGATAAAGATAAAAATGACCGATAGCATTTTTCGTTCTTTGCCGAAGTATTCCCACAGCCTTTTCAGCGTTCCTTTAAAGTTCTTCGGCTTCACAACTGGCCCGCGGCGATGAGCACCGCCAAATCCGCCAGGTCGCATCGGCGGCGGGGCAGCGGGGGTGGAGGTGGTTTGTATGTTTTCCTTTGACATTAATGCGACACCTCCTTACCTACTTGTGATTGGTAGATTTCTTGATAGACGCGGCAATCCTTCAATAGATCCTGATGGGTCCCCATCCCAACCAACTTGCCGTGATCGAGGACGATGATTTTATCGGCATCGATAATCGAGGTGATCCGCTGCGCAATTAACAAACAAGTGAGCCCCTTTGCATATTTCTTCAAGGCCTCCTTGATTTTTGCCTCTGTGGCAACATCCACGGCACTTGTACTATCATCTAAAATCAATATCTCTGGCTTTTTCACTAACGCCCGGGCAATCGAAATCCGCTGTTTTTGTCCGCCCGAAAAATTAACTCCGCCCTGACCAATTCTCGTTTGGTAGCCTTCTGGAGATTTCTCGATAAAATCATGCGCCCCTGCGATGGCCGCAGCAGCTATTACTTCCGCATCGGTTGCGTCTTCTTTCCCCCAGCGAATATTTTCCGCGACACTTCCTGTGAATAAAATATTCTTCTGAGGAACCATCGCAATTTTCTCCCGTAAAATCTTCGGGTCGACCAGTTTACTGTCCACACCATCGACCTTAATCGTTCCGCTCACGGCATCATAGAAGCGGGGAATTAGTCCGACAAGCGTGCTTTTCCCCGATCCGGTTGAACCGATGATCCCAACCGTTTCTCCAGGCAGAATTGTAAGATTAATATTTTTTAAAATAGGGTCACCCACACCACCTTCATAAGAAAAAGAAACATCTTCAAATTCAATTCGTCCTTTTTCTGTAAAAGGTTCGTCCTGCCGTTCATTCCAAGTAGGGGGGTCCTCTTGTAAAAATACTTCATTGATTCTCCCTGCAGAGGCTTTAGCTCTGACAAACATGTTAAAAACCATCGAAATCATCATCAGTGAAAATAATATTTGTGTCATATAGTTGATAAAGGCAATAATATGTCCAACTTGAATATCACCGGAATCCACGCCGTTTCCGCCAATCCAAAGGACTGCTACAATACCAAGATTGACAGTCAACATAATCAGCGGGCTAAAGGTGGCCATCAGGCGGTTCGCTGCGACGGATTTCTGTTTATAGTCGTCATTCACTGCTTTAAATTTGCCAACCTCAACATCAAACCGATTAAAGGCTTTGACAACCCTGACACCGGATAAGTACTCCCGCATCACACTGTTCACTCGGTCCAATGCTTTTTGGACACGAGAAAAGCGGGGGAATCCTAATCGTAGATTAAAAATAATTAACAAGGCAACAATCGGGACGACCACAGCCAGAACAACCGAGAGCTGCAAGTTTAACCTTGTCGCCATAATCAACCCGCCGATCGCGAGTAACGGAGCTTTAACGAATATCCGCATTAATCCATTGACAAACACCTGAACCTGGGTGACATCATTCGTCAGCCTTGTCACTAATGAGGCACGGTCAAATTTATCAATGTTTTTAAACGAAAGCATTTGAATCTTTTTAAATAAGTCTGATCTTAACTCGGTCCCGAAGTTTTGGGAAACAATGCTCGCAACCACACTTCTAGTCGAAGCAGCTACAGCGCCACCGGCTGTAATAAGCAGCATCAGTCCGCCCATTTTCAACACATAGTGGATATCCCTGTTAGCTACCCCTTCATCAATAATTTTTGCCATAATGGTAGGCTGCAATAAATCACTTAGGGCCTCAAAGGTAAGAAATAGAACCGCTATGCTAAAAGATTTCCAATATGTCCTTATGTATTTTGATAAAAATTTCATCCTCTCACTCCAGCCTGCCGGAAATCTTTCTCTAGGATTATTATAATTTTTTCCAGTGATTTAACCAAGTAATTACCCCGCTATTTTGGTTTAATTGCCCATAAAAAAAGCGGCCCATTGATGAATGGACCACGTTTCTGATGTTTCTATTTTTGAACAGGGCTAAACTCATGAACCCAAACTCGCATTTGCGGCAGCCAAGGCATTCCAGGGTGATAGCTTAAAATAGACTGTTTATATTCTTCAACTGTCGCAAAGCCCTCGCGGCGGGCATCGTCATCTGTTAGTTCACCTAATGCTTGGGAATAGACGCGATCTACCACAAAATCACGGCCTTCTAGTGTCATGATTTCACCTGGGTCTGCATAGCGGCCATTACGGCGTGTCGCTGTTTTTTCACCTGAAAGAACTTTTTTCACATCGGCTTCCATCGTTACTAAGCGATCTACCGAGCAAGTTTTTGGTGGTAAGGTATTGTTATCATTTACTGTCGTCATTTTTTCTCCTCCTATTTCCAATTCATTTATCTATATTAACACTATCAAGATGATTTAATCCAATTTTGAAAAGAATTTACACCACTTGTCCGCCTTTATCCCGGTATTTAAGAATGCCTTCAGCTGCGCGGTAGGCTAGGGCACCGACTGTATCGGTTGGATTGTAACCGGAGTTGTGCGGAAACGCGGTTGCACCCACAACAAACAAGTTATCATAATCCCACATTTGCAAATAATTATTTACTGCCGAGGTTGCAGGGTCATCCCCCATGATGACGCCGCCGGTATTGTGTGTGGATTGATACGTAGTGATATCATATGGACCCAATTCTTTCATCGTATCGATATGATTCGCTCCCATTTCTTTCATGACATCCGCACATTTGGAGGCAAGAAACTTGGCAAGATTCCGATCTTGATCCTCAAAATCAAACGTTATGCGTATTAATGGATCTCCGTAAGCATCTTTATAGGTTGGGTCAAGGTCTAAATAATGGTGTTGAAACGGCATAGAGGAACCTTGAGCACCTATGGATAAAAAGCGGTTCGCATATTTAACCGACTTTTCCTTAAATTCTTTTCCCCAGGTTGGTTTGCCGCCAGGAACCGGGTTATTTTGAATCGGTCTCATTCCCGTTTGGCTGAGCGAAACCATTCCGCCATGGATAAAATTGACCTTAGAGTGGTCAAAATTATCACCATTATAGTCATCCAAAACCATGCCAAGCGATCCTGCCCCTGCAAAGGTATTAAACTCTTTATCATCAAAAAAGCCTACCGCATTTCCTTTGATGACTTGATACGCATAATTTTTTCCAATCACGCCTTTACCTGATTGCGGATCATATGCTTTACCTACGTCCGACATTAATAATAGACGGATGTTATTAAATACATAACTGGTCATTACAACAATATCTGCCGGCTGCTCAATTTCCTCACCGGTAGTCACATCGGTGTACAATACGCCCGTTACTTTATCGCCCTTTTTTAATATTCTTCTTACATTTGAGTGGGTTCTTATTTCAAAATTGCCCGTTTTGTTGGCAACAGGAATAACGGTCACCACAGGGTCTGCTTTTGCTCCATATTCACAGCCAAAGCGCTCGCAGTAACCGCAATATTGACAGGCTGCCCGTGAGACTCCATCTGGATTTTTGTAGGATTCTGAAAGATTCGCAGACGGCATCATATATGGGTGCAATTTCAGCTTTTTCGCCGCTTCCTCAAACATCTTTAATGGTGGTGACTTTTTCATAGGCGGCGTAGGATACTTGTCCGAACGTTTACCAGCCAGCGGATTCTCTTCTCCGGAAATACCGGTTAGCTTTTCAAATTTATCATAATAGGGTTCTAATTCATCATAGGTAATGCCCCAATCCTGGATGGTCATCCCGGCTGGAATTTTCTTTTTCCCATATCTTTCGACGGTTTTGCTATAGATTTCAAAATCGTAGGGCAAAAAGCGGAAAGTCTGTCCGTTCCAATGGACACCCGACCCCCCTAAACCATCGCCAAGCAAAAATGACCCATACTGACGCATCGGCAAAGCACGAATTCGTTCATTTCCTCGGAAAGTAATTGTTTCCTTTGACAGATCTTGCATCATTCCATAGCGTAATGCATAACGAAGTTCGTCATGAACCATAAAGTAATCTTCTGTTTTGCGTTCCTTACCCCTTTCCAAACCAACGACCTTTAGTCCCTTTTTTGTCAGTTCAGAGGCAATGATTCCACCTGCCCAACCTACACCAACAATCACTACATCGACTTTCGGTAATTTCCTTGCCATCGCTGCCACCTGCCCTTTTTAGTGATTTAAATGATTCTTTAAGCTTTGTGGATTTATTTTCTTAAAATCTTTTTCAATAACATCTGTGTATGCCATTTGACTGCCTGGATAATTTCTCATTTTCCAGCCGTCCATATTTTTATTTCCTCCATAGAGTGGATCGCTATAAGCACCTTCTAGCGTTGCGCTTCTCAGCAAAAGGAAGAATCCACTTGGAGAAATGGTCGTCAAATTCACCTTATCTTGTTCAAAATCACTAAGAATGGCATCCTGTTCTTCCTCTTTGAGTTCGGTGAATTTTTTCTTATGGACCGCCATACTGTGATTTTGAAGTTCCCTTAGGCCAATATCAAAAATGTCTCTGCGCCTTAACCGGCCTTGGTAGCCTTGGACTTTTTCCCCTTTAAAAAAAGGAGCCTGCATATATTCCCTTGCATTAAAACCCCAATCACCTGCTAACTGATGGTCAATGAAGAAAGCTACCCCGAGTGCTTTAGCACCCGGTCCAGACTCATCCTCAGGAAAAATCCGTTCCGTTGCGGCTTCAGTCAGTTGAAATTGTTCAGGTGTAAAATACATGAGTGCCTGATTGAAATTCTCTGCCGCAGGTGGTGGTGCTTTTTGTTGTTTATCATTATTTCGAGGGATTAGACTACCCAAGACACCACCAACTGCTAGACCGCCAACAGTGAAGCCTGTATTGCGTAAAAACTTTCTTCTTGATAAGGTTTCAGGATTCTGTTTGTTTTCTTCAGCCATTTTCGAACCTCCATGGTTTTTCGACATTATTCTCAATCAACTAATTTTAATATGTTCCCAAAATAATCCACTCATACTTAGAAATAGCAGCGGAGAAAATAATTAAAAAAAAAGGAGGCATTTTTTATGTTGAAGCGTAAATGGAAAATTTGGGGATTACCATTCTTTGGTGCTGTTTTAATGCTAACAGCTTGTGCAAGTCAAAACGGAATGAAAGAAAATGAAGTAGGGGCTGCTGAAAATATCAACTATCATGATCAATCGGTAAATAACAAAGGAAATGGGCATGTCCACAACCAAAATAGTGTCAATGTAATTCCAAGCGTAGATCGAGCAAAGAAAAGTACAACCAATCGAAACAGCCAAACAACAGAAGGGATAGGGGCAAATGTTTATAGTTTAATCGGCAGTTCCAGCCTTCATGACGGCGGAATATCCTCTCATTTGGAATCACGCCTATCCGGAGAGGGCATCCCCGGGATTAAAGTATTTGTCCTAGATGACACTGTTATTTTGGCACGTGCCAAACAAGAAGCTACCTCAACTCGTTATGATGAGCTTCAGAATAAGGTGTTAAAAAGCACCTCCGGCTCCTCAGGCAAGGGGAATCTTGATGGAGTTGACCCAGACAAGTTAAATAATGATGATAATTTGGATCGAGCAAAAGAAGTGATTGATAAAGCTTTTAACGGTAATGTTCAGGTTTTAACGATTACAAACCCCAAAGCGTTGCCGCTGATTAATGGCATCAAGGCCAATATAAAGGCCAAAAATCCATCTTATAGCAAGCTTTCAAGCGATATTATTACCCTTGTAAAAATGTCCAATGAAAAATAAACACAAAAAAACGCTCGAATCCAAAGTGATCCGAGCGTTCCTTTTTGTTCTTACTATTTACTTAACCCTTTTGATACCACACTAGAATAGGAACTGTAAACCTTAGAACCATTTACTGTACGATAAGCTCTTACTTTATAGTAGTACGTTTTGCCCTTGGTTAATTTCTTATTGGTGTAGCTTGAAGAAGTAGTCGATTTTACTTTTGTGTAGCTGCCAGATTTTGAAGTGGCACGATATACTTCATAACCGCTTGCACCACTTACTTTAGCCCAAGAAACTTTTATAGATGTGCTGCTTGCCTTAGCAGCTTTCACACTTGTTGGAGTTTTAAGAGCCGGCTTCGCACTAACAATGCTTGAGCTTGGACTAACAAGTTTTTTACCTTCTACTGATGTATAAGCAATAACCTTATAGTAGTAGGTATGACCTGTAGCCAAGCCGCTATTTACATAGCTTGCTGTGCTTCCGCTGGCGGTCGCTACTTTGCTATAGGAACCTGTTTTAGAAGTGGCACGATATACTTCATACCCACCTGCTCCTGTTACTTTTGCCCAGCTGACGGTTAATTTATTGTAGTCAGAAGAAGCAACCTTTACTGATGTCGGTGTAGAAGGATTTTTAACAAAACGTGCATATACGTTTGTGTCTGCCACAATCGGTGCGTTAAAGTCAAATTTGGTTTTAAAGCTTGCATCTTTATACCAGCCGAAGAAGGTATAACCTGATTTAGTTGGAGCCGCTGGAGCCGCAACTTTTGAATTCTTTATTACGTCAGCTTGCTTAACTAGCGTGCTGCCGTTGTAAAACTTCACCTGATAGCCCTTAAAGACGTTAACCTCTTTGGTTGTCTTGTTGCCTGCAATATCAACAAGTTCAAGTGTAAAGGTATTTTTACCAGGGGCTAGATCAAGCTTGGTTGTTACATTTTGACTTATGTTTCTCATTTGATATGGTTCAGCAAAATCCTTAAAGAATTCTTCGCTTCCATCAACAAAGTAGCGGATCTTATCAAAGTTATCAGAAATGGTTGCATTTAGGTCCACAGAGTTTACATCTGGTTTCACTCTAGTTGGAACACTGACACTAATACGAGGTGCTGTGGTATCCACGATAAGATCACGAACTTGGTAGGAAATAACATTCCCTGCAACATCCGTACCGGAAATTTGAATTTTGTGTACACCGTCTTTGGCGACCTTGACGGTTGTACTGAATTCATAACGAGCTTCCTCAGCGTTAAACGTTAACTCTACAGGCTTCCCTTCAACAGTTAATTCACGAATTTTCGAATCATCTGTTACATATCCCTCAACAGGCAGTTCATGAGAATTGTAGACTCCTGTTGCACCAATAGAGGTAACATGAATAAATGGAATTGTACCATCATTTGCACCATTTGTTACGGCAGCTTCGGCCATACTTGAGTTACCTGCAAAGTCATAGGCTACGACCTCTACTAATGCACCAACTGCTGGAGTTTCTTTTAATGTATACTCTGTTTTATTGCCTGCTAATGGGAGTTCGCCATTACTATATACAGATTTGCCATTCACCGTAATATCGTAATAAGCCACACCCGAACCAGTTCCATCTGTTGATGCAACGGTTAGTTGATTGCCATTTACGCTTGCTGTTGTTACAGTTGGTGCAACTGTGTCAACTAGGACAGGGAATGTCACTTTTTGTGCATCTTTACCAGCATAATCAATAGTTGCATCTACTTCGTAGAAATATTGACCATCTGCAACTAGCTTGTTCTTTATTTTTCCATCCCATGCATTGGCAGGATTTAAGTAGTATTGAGCCCCTCTTCCGCCATCGTTGAAGTTTTTAGAAACGAGCGTGTCAGACTTGAGTTTGCGAAGGACATTTCCGTCTTTATCAACAATCTTGTATTCTACTGTTTTCGCATTGCGCAAGAAAGAAAGAATTGGAATCGCATTATCATTTTGACCATCACCATTTGGTGAAATGGCGATTTTAGCTTCTTGAGCTGTTTCATCTGCAGGATTCACGCCTAAATAGTTAAAGTTCTGATTACCATCTTCGTCCGTGCCGGCAGCTGTAAGCATACCAGTCCAGCCATAGAAGGAATCAGCAAATTTATCATCGTAAATCATTGAATCGATAATAGGTGACTTATTCCAATCACCATTGAATCCTACATATGGTACGGAAACCGTTGGATTTACATCGTTAACATCTGTTAACGTAACATATCCCTCGACGAAATAACCATTAGCAAAAAGGACATCTAATGGGACGTTATAAGCCCATTCCACTGTATCAGTTAAGTCAACGGTAACATCTAATGTCACGCTATCCTTAGCAGGGATCGTCAACTCATCTTGGCTAAATGAGATAGGGAATTCACCCTTCCATGGAGCGGCTTCTGCTACTGTACCAGCTTTATAGATCCCTTGAGACTCAAGTTGATCTACCAGGTAACCACTAGCATCTTCAAGTACTAAATCTGTTAACACACTTCCGTCCACTTTATAAGTAACTGCTTGGTCGGAGAAGTTTTGTGCTTTTAGGGTAAATGTTGCTTTATTATCTTTGATTTCTTTTAGTGCAACTTTTGCTTCATTTGTGGCCGCGTTTGTAACCACGATTGGTGTACTTAATGCAGCATGTAATTGCATCACACCAGCACCTTGACGACGTGGTGAGTAAGGATTGTGCGTATAAGCAGCATTATATGTGCCCTTATCATCAATCACTTTACTAGTGTTCATTAAAATGTTTTTTGCCATGCCTACTTTTGCTGCACCTGTAAGATCAGCAAAATCCTCTTTCACTCGTTCAAGAACAAGTGCAGATCCACCAGAAACGTGTGGGGCAGCCATCGATGTCCCACTCATGACACCATAAGAGTTGTTATTAAAAGTGGAATAGATATTTCCACCTGGAGCAGTAATTTCAGGTTTGAAATCTAAATTAGATGTCACGCCCCATGAAGTGAACGTAGACATTTGTCCAGCAGATGGATTTTGTGTTGTCTTCTTGTCTCCTTGGAATTCAATCGAAACTGCTTGGCCCGCATCTAATGCAGCCTTCATCGTGTCTCCATCAGATTTTAAGGCAAATAGCTGTGGAATCTTGATTTCTGGAGATGTAGCCATGCTAAGTAAACCACTTGTATTGTTATAAACGATAATTCCTGCTGCACCTGCATTTTGTGCATTCATCGTTTTTTCAACAAATGTAAGGGTTCCACGTTTTACTAACGCGTATTTCCCAGTGAAATCTTTTCCTGCAAAATCGGAAGGCTGTCCGATTCCCGCATCAATAATATCAAATTTCTTTTGCTCTAACTTATTAGGATCGACGCTGCTGGAAGAAAGATATGGGGCCTTCCCAGCTTCCGTACCGTCAAATGAATAAGTAGCAGCATAAAGATCAAGATAGTTATTTTCAAGTGAAGCAACCTGTATTGAGCTGTTTGAACTACCAGGTGTACCGACAACACCGTAATCAGGATTTCCGGCTAATGGATTGCTATAGCCATCTCCAAAGTGGTTTGAATTACCAGCTGAAATAGACATTAACACACCATTATCAACCGCTCTTTGAACGGCTTCTTGCTCTGGAGCGTCCGGCTGAACGAAACCAGCAGTCGAACCTAAGCTCATGTTGATGACATCTGCACCTAATGTAATGGCATCGTCAATCGCTTTGATTTCGATGTCACCCCATGTAGAAGGCATTTCTGGATCATTACCGAATATTTTAAGGGCAAGCACCTGGGCTTCTGGTGCAACCCCTTTAATACCGCCATTCGCTTCGTCGCCGTTTGCTGCAACCGTACCAGCAACGTGCATACCGTGCATGGAAGCTTCAGGACCTAAGTCTAGAATTTGAGCATTTTCATCGTAATAGTTATAGCCATAAGGGACTTTTTCGGTGTAAAACTTACCTGACAAGCCCTTTCCAGCGACCGCTGCATCCACTTCTTCCTTGGTAAGTGCTGCTTTGGAACCATCTGTTAAAATAAAATCTTTGTGGCTTGGGTCGACCCCGGTATCGATAATACCAACGACCATTCCTTCACCTTTTTTACCAAAAGCTTCCCAAGCTTTTTGAGCCTCAACGATTTCTTTACTATATAACATGTTTGGTTCAATTTCGGGACGTTGATATTCAGTTGCAATCGACACATTTGCAACCCCATCTATTGTTTTAATGGCAGCGATTTGTCCATATTCAACAACGCCACTGAATCCATTAAATGTAGTCGTAAAGTTTTGCTTGAACTGCATTTTGATCGCCTTTTTGGCAAACTGACCTTTTACAGCCTGCTGGGCATCTAGTAATTTATTTTGGAGTTGTGCTTTGACTGATTTTGATAGCTCGCTATATTTTTTCCCTTGCTTTGTTGCATATGTAATCGCAGGGGCACCATCAACTTCAACAATTACACGAACTTTATCTGATTTTTTATAATTTTTTTCTGTCTCTTTTACTTTTACTGATTTTGGAAGTTTTTTCAAAGTACTAGCTTTAGCTGATGCAGTTGCCTTATTTGCTTTGCTAGTCTTTGGCAATGAAGGAGCTGCTGCCGATGCAAAGCTAGAGAAGACCATTAAAAAGACCAAAAGTAACGGTAAAACTCTTCTGATTTTCAACCACTATTCCCCCTTTTTTGTTTTTAATCTTTCTAGCAATTTATCACTCTACTAGAGTAAAGTAATAATTTAAAAGATATGAATCCCCCCTATTTGTCCTATTCTCACACACAATTAAGTCTATTTAGAATTTATAGAATAGTCAATAAACAAAAACACCGAAATCTCGGGCTTTTTTGCAGATTGTCGAATGTTACAATCTAATCAAAAACGCAAAAAAATACCCCTGAAAAGTTATTCAGGGGTATTCCATGGTTATTTATTTCTTAACAACTTTAACTGTAGCAGTAGAGCTAGTGTTTCCAGCCTTATCTTTTACAGTTACTGTTAAAACAGTTCCTGTTTTAAGAGCTTTTTTTAGCTTAACACTGTACTCGCCTTTAGAATTTACAACAGCCGTTCCAACTGTTTTTGATCCAACTTTAACCGTTACAATTGCGCCTGCTTCTGCTTTACCAGTAACTTTCAAATCATTGCTGTCAACTTTCTTAACAGAAGGTTTTCCAGGCTTTGTTTTGTCTTTTACTGATACAGTTGCAGCTCCACTTACATTTCCAGCTTTGTCAGTTGCAGTTACACTAACAACCGTTTTAGCCTTAATTGAATTTCTTAATGTAACGCTGAATTTACCATATTTATCAGCATAAGCAGTACCTACAGTAGTAGAGCCAACTTTAGCTGTAACTTTAGATCCAACTTCTGCCTTACCAGTTATCTTCTTATCATAGTCTTTCACTTCGTACACAGTTGGGGCGCCAGGTGCGGCATTATCCAACGCGAACGATTTTGAAGTCCATTTTAAAGCATTGCCAAGAGCATCTACGCCGCGAACATGTAAATACCAAAGGCCGTTTTTACCTGAAAGCTTTAACGTGCTGCCATTTGTGAACTTACTCCAGCCAGTTGCAGGGGCAGAAGTAGTTTGTGACCATACATACTCAAGTGAGTTAGCTTCTGCATCCTTCACAGTTACCTTAGCAGCAACTGCTTTGGCAGGTGTTGTACTGCCATTTGGTGCAACAGAAGCTGTTGGTGCATCATTATCTACTCCAAATGAAGTTTGTCCGGAAACAGCATTGCCTTCTTCATCTGTAGCTGTTACTTTTACAGTATAATTACCAGTTGCACTGTTTGGTAATGTTAATGTACGCTCAAATGATTTGTCAGTACCAGTTAATGTTTCAGACTCAGTTAATACCACTTTGCCATTCTTATCAACTAGTTCATATTTAAGAGCTACACTCTCACCAGGTCCATCAAGGTGAACTTGACCTGAAACCGTTAATTCTTTATGGCCGGCTTGGTTTGAATAAGCAGTCTTGCTTAATGGGTTTAATTCCACTTTGTCGATATTTCCTGTATGAAGTTCAATTGCTCCAACAGACATATCATCCGCTTGACCTGTTACGTGAATCTTTAAGCCATACTTTGGTACATTACGGCCTGAATAAATTAAACCGGCATTTGTATAATCTCTTGAATCGTCAAATGCAGTTACTGCAGGTTGCGCACCTAAAGTCATATAACCAAGACCATAATCTAAGAACAACTTACCTGTTTTGTTTAATGAGAAAGCTGCATCTTTAATTTGGTATCTAGTATTAGCAGGACCATAGTAATTGGTATTGTCACTGATGTTGCTATCTTTCCAGATTGCTGTTTCTTGATGCGCATCAACAACTCCTAAAAACCCTTCGCCTGGATGATCGCCTACCCAGTTATCGGTATATTTGTTGTCAACATACCAAAGAACAAGACCTGGATCATGAGTTAATACAGATTTTCCGCGAGTAGTAGCAGCAAGTCCGCTGTCGGTACCTGCATGAGAACGCCACTCAGCTAAATAGTATTGTGTTGATAATTTAATACCATTATTTTTCTCGAAGCCAGTAAGAGTAAACGGTGAAGTTGCACCTTCAGCATCGTCTGTTAAAACATCCGCGCCATCAGCAGTTACTTTCACATCATCTACAAAGAAACCAGGAAGAGAAACCCCAGCATCTGTTACATAATGGAAGCGAAGAGACACTTTTTTGCCGGCGAATGCAGAAAGGTCAAATGTAGCATCTACCCAATCCTTAGAGTCGCCTGTGATTCCGTTGCCTAGATTTGCTTCATATGGGTTAGTAGTTGTTGTGATATTCCCTGGAATTGGAACATAGCTTGTAGCGCCATCTTCTTTTACTTCAACATAGGCATAATCATAACCATCTTCAATCTTGTACCAAGTCTTAAATGTTAATTGTGCAGTTGTTTTACCTGTTAAATCAACATTAGCTGCCATTGAAGTGTTAATGTCATCTGCACTACCGCTAAAGTATTCATATTGACCACTTGACGGAGTGTTGATTGTTGTTGATTTATCTGGCAGATTTATTTTTACAGCATCAGCGTTTGTACCTTTGTCATTTGCTTGGTCTAATTTAACTGTTTTTCCATCTGTTAAGTCAGAAAGATTATATTCTACATCTTTGAACCAGTTTGATCCTGGCATTGTTGCTTGTAAAAATTCTTTGTCATAAGGACTGAAACTTGTTGGTTCTGTTCCGTTGATTTTACCAGCCCAGCTTCCTGCTGACATGATTGTCCAATATTCAGTAGGAGCACCAACTGAATTAGCTGTGTACATTGTGTCATATTCATCAGGTAATCCTAAGTCATGACCAAATTCGTGCGCAAATACACCTGCAGCGCCATCTTCTGGCTCAATTGTGTATCCATATGCAATCATCTGACCATCCCAATATGGAACTTTTGCAGTTGAATTAGGAATCCCTTGTAAGTCGGTAAGTGCAGAGCTGTGTGACCAAATCGCATCGCCACCAAGTGAGCCGCCGCCAGCTTCTTCACCAATACCCGAGTGGACAACCATTAAGTGGTCGATGATTCCATCTGGCTCAAAATAATTGCCATCTCTATCTAAGTCGAATTCATCTTGAATATCATAATCTTGTAAATTAATATCCGGATCTTGTGCTGCTTGAGCTAACGCTTCTTTAACTAATGAACGTGGATGTGCATCATTTCCATCTGGTGCTGGCACGTTACCGCCATAATATGCTGCTGGCTGGCTCGCTGTATACCATTTAGAAACTTGTCCATCAACGGTATAACTGCCACCTGATTGTTCTTCGTAATATTGTTTCATCGAAACAAGTTTTTCACCATTTGGACCCGTATACCCATCTTCACCAAAGATCATATCCTCGTAATGTTTTTGAGTATAATCGTCATATTGAAGAACTGCTCCTTCACCTTCTTTAATCGTACTATGAGGTGCATCTGGATAATCAATTAATAAAACAAGTACCTTATCTGTTCTTTCTGAACCTTCCCAAGTTTCCTTTTGAATTGGGTCTACTTTAGAAGTAGTAACATAAGTAGATTCCCTTGCCTTAGAGGCTTTCGCTTTTGGGGCAATAGCATCTTGTACTTTTAAGTTTGCCTTTTCTTGTAATTTAGTACGAATTTGCTTTACTTCTTGCTGATTTGTCCCAGCAACGTTGGCTTTAGCCGCACGTTTTGCAAAATATGCATTCATTTGTTTTTGCTGCTCTTGAGGAGAGGCAGTTTTGCTCACGATACCTTGATCGATTAATAGTTTTAGAACTTTTTCATCATTTACTAGACCAATATCAAAAGGACCGCCAGTGTGCTTGCCAAGGAATGGCAGTGTTGATCCTTCTGGAGTTTGTAAAACATTTGCGTATGGAACTTTTGAAACATTCGTAGTCTTCGCAAATGCAGCTGGTGCAAAGGAACTAACTACAAGACCAGTCGATAATAGTGAAGTCCCAAGGACATTCTTCCAATTTACCACGTTTTTTCCCCCTAATTTTTTTGTTTATGTAGTAATCAGCGTTCTTTCGTCGATCCCTCCTCAGAGATTCATGCTTTGTGACTATTAATCTAGTTTTTTGTAAAAAATTGTAGATTAACAGTTACAGGAATTTTATTTTATCATCAAAATATTCAAAATAAAACAAAATTTTATAAAAATCTTATTTTTTTCATAACAAAAAAAGGCCGAATTTTATCGACCTTTTCCTACTATACATTCAAATCTCTTTTTTTATAAAAAGTGAAGGTAATTGCTAAAAATAGGGCAGCTACAAGTACTGATATAACAAGATAAATTGGTTCAAGCCCATTGCCTAACATTAGATTCTTAGCCTCGAAATATTTAAAGGGGGTCAAATATTTCAAGCCTTCCATATTCTCATTCAAATCAATTGCAATTGACAGCATATACGTTAGTAACAGGATACCCGTAGCTAGTGATGGGGCTGATCTCGGTTTCCTTTTTACAGCTGCCAGTGCACTGCCAATGACCAAAAACAAGACTTGTAAAATAAACATGCCCACCTGGGTGAGGACTATTTCACCATTAACAGCTTCACCCGCGCTGTTGTACTTTTCAATAAGAGTTATTGATGAAATCAAGGTAATTAGATTAAAAATAACGATATTCGTGAAGGCAGCTAACAGTTTTGCCGTTATAATCTTCGTTCTGGAAACTGGCTTGACGAATAAAAACTCCGCTGTTTTGTCACGTTCTTCTTTCGCAATGATCGAAGCCCCGAGCATTGCCGCATGGATCGTCGCCATTAATAACAAATATATATACAATAATGAGTAATAACCGCTAATCTTCGACAAATCGACTACACCAAACCCCATGACTGCCTTTAGCGATTTAGGCAAATCAGCGATCAGGTCATTGATGGATTGACCCGATGAAGAATAGGCAGCGTATTTGGCCATTCCTGAAGCTACCATGAGGAAGACACCGATGCTCCAAAAGATCAGCGACCTTCGGTACGATTTCAGTTCTTTTACAAATATATTCATAACCCTTGCCCTCCTTCACAGCTATACAGCATGGATATCCTTTTTTAGATAAACAATATAACTTGCCGTAATTGACAAGATGATAATAACGGCACCAGCCACTAGAAAGGAAGTTTCATAGCCAGAATGTTTAATGATATAGGCAGTGTCAAAGTATTTAAAAGGTGAAATATAGCGTTTTGCTTCTTCACCCGTTGTACTGCTAAACATTCCTAAAAAGTAGAAAGCAAATACGGTTGTAAGTGAAACGGAAAGGACAGATTTAATCTTAGGAACAATGACTGAGATCATAATTCCGACTGCAAGGAACATCAACTGAATAAAAAACATGGTAAGTGAAAGTAAAAGTAATATTTTTACGCTGAAATTATCTGTCTTGACTTGAAAAACCATGAACATTGTAACCACTAGATAAATAATATTGGTAATGACGATTGAGACAAAGGCTGCGAACAGTTTCGATGTCAGTACCGCTGTCCTCGTAACGGGTTTAGTTAACAGAAAATCCGCTGTCTTCTCACGGACTTCCTTACTGACAATGCTTGTGCCAAGGTTCATTGCTTGAATCGCCCCGCACAAGGTTATGAACGATAACGGAAAGCAATAAAAGCCTAGAATTGTAAAGAAGTTGCCAAGGTTAAAACCGATTGCATTTCTAATCGCTTCAGGATATCCTTCCATGATCTTTTGAAAGTCCTCTGCATCATTTGCAAAGGCAGGATAAAACGACATAAACAGAGCAATAATCAGCACTAATGAACAGGACCAGATGATTGTGGATTTCCGATAGGCCCTCAACTCATGAAAAAATATATTCATAGTTTCCTAGGCCTCCTTTTCATAATAATGCAGAAAGATCTCCTCAAGGTCTGGCTCTTCTATCCATAAATTCACGAGCTCAATATCGGCAAGTTTTTTCATAATGGCATTAATATTCCCTTTAAATAAAAAGCTGGTGATATTGTCTTTGACTTCTAAATTGTTGGCGCCACTGATGTTGAAATAGTTTGGATCCAGCGGTACTTTCGTTTCTACTTTAAATTTCTTATAGTTGTTTTCTTGTAAAGTACTGATCTTTTCAACGGTAACAATCTTACCTTCTTTAATGATCGCCACCCGGTTACATAAACGCTGCACTTCGCTGAGGATGTGCGATGAAAAGAGAATGGTTGCGCCTTTTTTATTTTCTTCTTCTAAAAGTTCAAAGAATTTCTGCTGCATGAGCGGATCAAGACCGCTTGTTGGTTCATCGAGAATAATTAACTTTGGTTCATGGAGCAGCCCTTGAACAATTCCGACCTTCTTTTTATTTCCTAAGGAAAGATCATCAATTTTTTTATTGAGATCCAGGTCCATAATCGCGGCCAATTCTTTGATTCTCTTACTGCAATCTTTTTTATAAAAACTAGCTGAATATTTTAATAGGTCCTTAACCTTCATATTGTCATAGTAAAAAACTTCAGAAGGTAAATAACCGATTTCCTTTTTAACTTCCGGTGCAAATTGAACAGAGTCTTTGCCAAAGATGGTGGCACTGCCGCTGGTTGGGTAAATCAGCGACAAAAGGGTCCGAATGGTGGTTGATTTTCCTGCACCGTTTGGCCCAATGAACCCGAAAATCTCGCCTTCCTCAACATGAAAGCTAACGTCAGTAATTCCTCTTGACTTACCATAGGTCTTAGTAAGTTGGTTAATTTCAATTACATTCATCGTGATAGCCTCCTAATGTTTATAAAAACATTTAATCATGACCTCAAAATACTCTTCTGCTTCCGCTTGGATCTTTTGATAATCAATCTCGTGGGTGGGGGACAACTTTGCTTTCTCTATCGCTTCATCACTCATTTTTTCAAATGTCCAGCTGATCATTTTTATGATTTTCGTGAGGTCGACATCGTCCCTAAATTTCGAATAATCAATTCCCTCATACGCCTTTTCAATATTGATATGCGTTAGTTCTGACTTCTTTTTATCAAATTCAACCTTTATTTCAGCCGATTCCTCCATAAATACCTCTTGAATAAACTTGAAGATATCCGGATAAGTTGAGAGCATCTCCATTTTGACAATGATGGCTTGACGCATTCGTATAAAGAAATCTGTCTCTTGAAGATTAATTTTCTTGTAAAATTCGTCGACGACCAATTCGTAGCAGTAATCAAAGACAAATAAGAACAGTTGCTTCTTGTTTTGAAAATAATGAAACAGCAGTCCCTTCGATATACCCGCTTCTTTGACAATTTCATTGGTCGATGCCCGGTCATATCCTTTCTCGGCAAATTCCTTAATGGCAGCATTTATAATTCTGTCTTGTTTTTCTTTATCTAAGTTGAGAAACTTCGAAAACATGGTTGCGGCCCTCCCTCTTTTGTTATTGACCACATCAGTCAACCACATTGTACTCCCGTTGACTCATCTGGTCAATAGTAGTCAAGCTATATTTTTTACAAAATTATAAAATGGACAGTTGATGTATAGTATGGCCTTTGGGTATGTGCTGCGATGCAGGGTGAAGGAACTATTTTACAGAGGTAATGGACAAGATTCAAAAACGTGTAACCGCTCTCTCATAGTGATATGATATTCATGAATTCAACTCAATAAAGGGGAGTGTAGTGGAATTGAAGAACGAACTCATTGAAAGATTTACTTCCTATGTTAAAGTGGACACCCAGTCCAATGAAAACAACGAAACTTGTCCATCCACCGAGGGTCAGTGGACCCTAGCCCGGATGCTTGTCGAAGAATTGCAATCAATTGGAATGCAAGAAGTTACGATTGACGAGAATGCATACGTGATGGCGACCTTACCGTCAAACACAGACAAAGAAGTGCCAACGATTGGCTTCCTTGCTCATGTTGACACAGCCACTGATTTTACAGGCAAGAACGTAAACCCGCAAATCGTTCAAAACTATGATGGGAACGAAATCGTTTTAAACGAGGCCCTTAAAGTAGTGATGTCACCGAAGGATTTCCCAAGTCTTCCTGACTATATAGGCCACACCCTGATTACAACAGACGGCACAACGCTGCTTGGGGCAGACAACAAAGCCGGCATTACCGAAATTATGACTGCCATGGCTTATCTGTTGAATCATCCTGAAATTAAACACGGTAAGGTCCGCGTTGCGTTCACTCCAGATGAAGAAATCGGCAGGGGACCACATAAGTTTGACGTTGCGGCCTTCAATGCTAAGCATGCCTATACCGTTGATGGCGGCCCGCTCGGAGAATTAGAATACGAAAGCTTCAACGCAGCGGCAGCAAAAGTCACCATCAAAGGCAACAACATTCACCCGGGTTCCGCTAAAGACAAAATGGTCAACTCGATGAAGATTGCGATGGAATTACATAGCAAGCTCCCAGCACAGGAAGCACCAGAACATACCGAAGGATACGAAGGCTTCTTCCATTTGTTAGCCTTCAATGGTGATGTGGAACTAACCAAGCTCCACTACATTATCAGAGATCATGATATGGCCAATTTTAAGGCGCGCAAGACATTAATTGAAAGCATCGCGGGTGAACTCAAGGCCAAATACGGCAGTGACACCATTCAACTGGAATTGAATGATCAATATTACAACATGGGTGAAAAAATTAAACCGGTGATGGAAATAGTCGACATCGCGCATGAAGCAATGGTGAACCTTGGCATTACGCCGATTGTTAAACCAATTCGCGGCGGTACCGATGGATCTCAGCTTTCCTATATGGGTCTGCCAACACCAAATATCTTTACTGGCGGGGAAAATTTCCACGGCAAATTTGAATTTATTTCCGTGGATAATATGATTAACGCTACTAACACTGTCATCGAAATCATCAAATTAACGGAGCAAAAAGCATAACAAAAAAAGCTCGCTTTGACTAACTCAAAGTGAGCTTTATTTCATAAAAGCAGTGCTGTTGCACACTGTTGAAGACTCGATATAGTTTCATCAAGTTGGGTATTTAGTTGCTCAACAGACCATTTCCCACCATTTCCTGCTAAATCCCTTTGAATCAATAACAGCATCCAAACCGAAAAAGCAGTTGCCACTAAATAATACTCTTTAAAAAACCAAGCCCGGTCATACTCAAATGTCACTTGATTTAGGTACGTTTCCAAGATCCTCTCCCGTAATGAACTTGTTATTTTTTTTGGAAAAAGGGGATGGGACATATCAACCAGATGGTATAGGTCCCAGTGTGGTGAATTAAGATGGGCGTGCTCCCAGTCCAAAATCTTCAACTTGTTGCTGGCAACCGCATAATTTCCGGTATGTAAATCACCGTGGGTCAACACTTGAAGCTTTGACAGCTGCCAATTGCTTATTTTTTCAAAAATAGCATCAACGAGTTCTCGCTCGATGTTCAGAGAAGACATTAAACGATATACTTCATCCTTCTTAACAATAACCTCAGATACAATCTCCTCTATTCTCGGCTTCAGTCCCTTATGGGGTAGAATTCCCAATTGTTCAACTGGCAGGGAATGCCACCATGCAGCCCACTTTATGACATCTAATACAATATCCTCGTTAAATTCATGTGAGAGCTGACCAAGGTCTTCAAGAATCATCCAGTTAAGTTCGGTACATTCATTTATGGAGTAAGAAATAATTTTTGGAAAAATGGCTGGGAAATGGGGGAGAATATGTTCATAAACCCAGACCTCTTTGCCTAATTGACCATTATTTGTTAGTGGTTTAAAAATATAGCTTGTTTCGGGAGTCAGATAAAATCTTTCAACAAATCTTCCATTCATCCCTTTATAGAGGATTTCCTTTTTCAAAATTAACTGCTTATTTAATGCTCCATTGGCCTGAACAAGATTGTTAGGCAGCTCCATTGACACACCACCAAATCTATTAATAGTTTCATAGATTTACTTTTACAAAGAATATAATGGTAATCATTATGCACAACAACTGAAAAGCATTACTGAATATTTTCAAACAGCTTGGTCAAAATAACAGTGGTTCGATTTTTCAAGGAGGTTAGGCGGAATGGATAATCGTGACACACATGAATTTGTAGAACAACTGCATGAAAAGCAGGCAAAAGATCAAAAAAATAAGCAACGGCAAGCGACTAGTCAAAAAAGCCAAAGGATGCCGAATAAACAGCATTAAAAAAAGGGCCAGCCTCACGATACTGTGAGGTTTGCCCTTTTAAATTACTTATTCATGTTAGCAAGAAAACCACCAAGTAAGTCGTCGATATCCGGCTCCACTTCGTTTTCCTCTTCTTCAAGTAAAGGTTGCTTTTCTTTTGCATCTTCCCAGTCAAACTCACTGAGGTCATCATCCATATCACTTAAATCGATAGGGGGGGATGGAACCTCCTTACCAGCAGCAATCTGCAGATAACTGTCATCTTTTTGAAGTTTCTCGGGAAATACCTCTTCCTGAAGATACAAAGCTTCATCGATATCAATTGAATGACTGTTTAATGAAGCAAGCAGCGAGGTCGAACGAACTGGATCAGAAATCAGCTGATAAAGAATACTCCCCAGCAAAGCTTCTGAATGCTCATGCTTTAACCAATTTCGCTGGGCTTTCGTTAACTTCTGGGGAAGGGGAATCGTAATGGTCTCCTTTTCCCGCGAAACAGAACTACTTACACCTTGCATTACAAACTCGGCAATTTTACTGGAAAAATTCCTTCTTTCTGTATCCTTCAACCTTTGTAAATGCTTTAAGATATGGTCAGGTGTATCAGAGGGGATGCGAAAGGATATGGCTTGTCCCCGCTGAACCTCGTTTGAGGCTGGTTTTTTCATATATAATCACCTTATTTAGCTTTTACAGGTTCAACTCTAGGCGCTGTTTGTTTTTCTGACTTTCGAACAAAGTCCATGATGAGTTTATAATAAGCATTGGCCATCATCCAAATACTTTCTTTCCCATCTTCAAAGAAATCAATATTGTAACCGTCTAAATTGTTATTCAATGTTTTAAGATATTCCTTTAAGACATTGGCACCGCCACCGACAAAGTAGCAAATTTCCGTTTGCGAGTTTCTCTGCCAAACATTACGTAATAAACGATATTGCTTTTTAGCTAAATCAAGCAGGATTCGGTCGGTAATATCGTGAACGCTCGTCCGGCTTCCTTTAACCATGATATGATTGCGGTCACTTTTCTTCGTAATAATCTCAACAACATCACGGCGGCTATCGAGCTCAACGCCATGCTTTGTTCTAATCTCTTCACGAATAGCTTCTAATGATTCTGAAACTCCTAAATTAAACCCTTGGGCTTTATCATCATCAACATTACGATTTTTGATGACAGCGATATCTGTAGATAATCCACCGATATCTTGAATTAAGATGCGCTTATCAATAAGATCCTTATTGATGATTTTTCCGCTGTTATCCAAAACAAGATTAATAAATGCGGCGAAACCTTCCGGGTATACTTTTACTTCATCAAATTTAATATTTACTTTCAATCCTTGGTACTTTGGAGTGACAAGGAATTCAACTTGATGGACTGAACCTACTAATTTAGAGCGGTAGCCAGCATCTTTTCCTTCTTTTACTTCGCGAAGGGGAAGTCCTGTTCCCAATGTATAATTGGCATCAATTATATTTTTAGTGCGCGGAAAAGCATTTGAGTTATTTTCCTTTACCGCATCTAAAGCTAATGTTGCAAAAAGCATAATTAGCGTTTGGTCTTCCTCAGACTTGCTGCTGCCAGGATCTAGCTCAGTTGCATTAATACTTTTCGTAGCTAAATTACCAATCCGATAAATTCCGTTGTTTTCTTTTAAAGCAGGGGAGTGGACTTTGATGTGAATTCCATCTAATGGATTTTTATTATCAAGTTCTTCAATCCCGATAACAGGTCGATCTTCTGTATCCCTAGCAATAATGTTAGGAATATTTAATTCATATTCTAATTCTCCGAAAATGGCCTTAATAGAGTCATTCCCAACGTCAATAGCTGCAACTCTGGATTTAGTCATTAATATCATTCCTTTTCAATATTTAGATTTATTTTTAATAGTGGGTATGTAATTCTAGGTCCTTCTTTAAGGTTATAGAAGATTAATAGATTCTTCAAGATTTCTCAGCAAAAAAAAATATAACTGTAAAGTTGTAAACAACATGTAAACTTCAACTCATTGTATACATTTATGTAAACAATGATGACAAAATCGTATACGAGGCTCTGTTTTACTATGTGTACAGGTTTGTTTACATGTAAACCAATTTGTAAACAAAAAGTATACAAATTGTAAACAAGTACACAAAAATGTATACTTACGATAATTTCCCCTGTCTAATTCTCCATTTTAATCATCGTATTCCTAAGTAAAAAAGCACTCATCAAATTTCTACTTATCTATTCCGTATTAGGACATAGTGCGCTGCCAATTTCATCTTTTTGTACTTTGTAAGTTTGTGCTATCCCTCAAATAAATTCGAACTAATTGAATCATAAATTTCATCTTTTTCGAGAAGATTCCCCAGATTGTAGGAGAGGGGGAGCCTGAGTGTTGTTTCTACCCTCATTCTCCTAAAGAAAGACCATCTTACATCTGTCTCAGAGCTGACCTGGGAATTTTCATGACACAAGAGATGGAAGAATAACATTCCTCACTCGCTAGCCATCCGGCTTCACACCAATGACTAATCAAACTTTTGTCTAAAATGATGACAGATCTTAAAATTCATGGCGTGGATATAAGATGTGTACAGGTTTGTCCACATGTAAACGAATTTGTAAATAACAAGCATACAAAACGTAAACAGGTATACAAATTCGTAGACGTGTCTGCAAAAATGTATACTAGTTCCATAACTCCTCTCGTAACCACAAACCTTTAATTTTAAATCCTTACTCCCTTCTCTCAAAAAAACACACCATAATCACCAATGGATGGAGAAGGGCATAGTTCCCTACCCTTTATTCATGGAGCCGGGAACCATATCTTCACGAACATAGAGGAATACCATTTCTCCTTGTAATTCAACCAGCCGGTCACGACTGATTCATGACTGTTTAATTTGTACCTTTCTCCTAATAAATCTGGCTCATCAGATTCTATATATTCATTTTTGTCGAGATAATCCCACTGACTATTGTAAATGAGCTCCTGCGTATTTTTCATCATGCCATAACCATTAAGGAAATACCATCTGCCTTCAGATTTGACCCAACCCACTGGTTTTCATCACGATGGTGCTATCAAATAATCTCATCCTTCACATCAGTTAACAAAATAATACCGCTGTTATTAAGATATTTGTAAACAATGATTACAAATATGTATACATAGCGCCATTACTTGATGTGTACGAGTTCGTGCACATGTTTACACTTTTGTAAACAATAAGTATACATAACGTAAACATGTATACAAAAATGCAAACTTACCTTTTAAATCTAACATCAAAAAAAAAGCACCTACTAGAGGCACTTAAACATGTCTATTAATCTATTAGGCATTTTTCCTACCAGCATAATTACCCTTCACTCATCGCACTGGCAACCATATCCTCACTAACGTAGAGGTAATACCATTTCTCCTTGTAATTCAACCAGCCGGTCACGACTGATTCATGACTGTTTAATTTGTACTTTTCTGCTAATAAATTTGACCCTTCCAATTCAGTATCTTCACTTTTGTCGAGATAATCCCACTGACTATTGTTAACAAGTTCCTGTGTATTTTTCATTACCCCCTGGTCATTAAGGAAATACCATCTGCCTTCAGAGTTGATCCAACCTGTTTTCATCAGCCCTGAATCATCGAGATAGTACCATTTTCCCCCATCAGCCAGCCAGCCTGTTTCCATTGCACCGCTGTTATCGAGATAATACCGATTCGCATCGAACGATAACCAGCCGGTTTGCAGAACCCCTTTATTGTCCAGATAATATTTCTGTCCGCTGTCAGCAATCCAGCCCTTTCTCATCACACCCGTTTGATCAAGATAGTACTTCTTACCGCCTTTTTCAAGCCAACCTGTTTTCATGACGCCTTTTTTATTAAGATAATATTTCTGTCCATTCTGGGTAAGCCAGCCGGTCTGCATTACCCCTTCGTCATTAAAGAAATATCTTTTTCCGTTGATCGATTGCCAGCCAGTTTTTACATCACCATCCACATAATAGTACTTGTTCCCGCTTAATTCGGCCCAACCGTTGCCATATCCGTTCGCTTTGGCAATTGAATCAAAGCTGCTATCCGTATGGGTGATAATAACTAATGTATATTTTTTAACGTGACTATAAAGCCAGCGTATTTCTGAATTATGCATCCGAACGCATCCTGAACTTGCATAGGTGCCAATTGAATTTTCATTGGCATTTCCATGAATCGCATAAGTTGTACCATAGGTCCCTCTTGCTTCTAACCCCATCCAGCGGTTACCCAATGGGTTCCGTGGATCTCCTCCAGGAATTTTCAATTTATAATAGGGACGATTAACGATTTTAGTAACAATTCTAAATGTGCCTTCTGGTGTAAGTGACCTGGTTCGACCTGTAGCCACTCTAAATGTTTTAACTAGTTTTCCACCTTCATAAAAGGCAAGCGTGTTAGTCTTTTTATTAATAATAATTAACTGTGAACCGTCACTAGCATCTGCTTGACTCGTAAATAGGAATATACTAAATAGCAAGACAAAAATAATAGATAGTTTCTTCATCGTAATCTCCCCAATTATGTAATTATTACTATTAAAAGTAACATAGGCAATCGGAATATTTTGTCAAAAAATAAGTGGAAAAGTAATCCTACTTTCCTGTTTTTTAAGAAATTTAATTTGAAAATCTCTCTCATTTCGACAATTTTCTCTCCAAGATTAAATATGAACTTCTTCTCTATCTGGTGTCAGGCACCAGAAGGACTTGAAAAAACGATGGCAGTTGGGTATGGTAAAAATACAATTCTCCATTTAGGGTGTGTATCATGCGTATTAATAAGTTTATTAGCGAGTCTGGGAAGGCATCTAGAAGAGGCGCGGATAAGTTAGTTAGTGAAGGAAAAGTTACGATTAATGGCCAAGTGGCGGTAATGGGCAGCCAGGTGGAGCCGGGCGATGATGTTCGAATCAATGGGAGCCAGATTAGAGTTGCTCATAATTATGTCTATATCGCCTTAAATAAACCTGTTGGAATTACGAGTACAACAGAAAGACATATAAAAGGAAATATCATTGATTTAGTCAATCATCCCTTACGAATCTTCCATATTGGACGATTGGATAAGGACTCGGACGGCCTCATTCTTCTAACGAACGATGGCGATATTGTTAACGAAATCTTACGTGCCGAAAATAAGCATGAAAAGGAATATATCGTCACTGTCGATAAACCAATCACTCCAGAATTTTTAAAGAAGATGGCAGCTGGTGTGGAAATTCTCGATAAAAAAACTCTGCCATGTAAAGTAACCCAGATGTCTAAATATGTATTTCAAATCATCTTAACACAAGGGTTAAACCGCCAAATCCGCCGAATGTGCTCAGCGCTTGGCTATGGGGTTGTCCGTCTGCAGCGGACAAGGATTATGAACATTCATTTAGGCAACCTGCCGATTGGACAATGGCGCGACTTATCGAAAAAAGAAAAGAATCAATTATTTGCTGACTTAAACTATCAACCTAAAGAATGGTAAGGAAGAATAATCGGATCACCAGAGGTGGGTCATTTGGAAATAGGAGCAAAAATTCGTGCCATACGAAATCGAAAGAAAATCACCATTGCGCAAATGTGTGAAGGGACAGGACTGTCCAAAGGATTTATCAGCAATGTCGAAAACAATAACACCTCCCCTTCAATTAGCACGCTGCAAACAATCGCAGCCTTTCTTGGGGTTCCTTTACCCTATTTATTATTAGAAAAAAAAGAGCATATGCGTGTTGTTAGAAAAAATGAGCGGACTCATTCTACTTTTAACCACTTGAAAATCGAGCATTTAACCTCTAAAGGAGGATTAAGAATGATGCTTGTCGAATTTCCTGCGGGTGCTTCTATGGGTGAATTAAATGCGCATGAAGGGGAAGAATGCCACTTGGTGCTAGAGGGAAAAGTTCTAGCAGAACAAGGCGAAGACTCCATGATTATTGAAGAAGGAGATTCCTTCAGCTGGAACGCAAGTGTCCCTCATTTTGTTAAAAATATCGGTGACGGCAAGGCCGTTGTCCTCATTTCGATTTATTCTGATAGTGAATTAAGAGATATTTTTTAATTTATCCCAAAAAGGGCTGACAAGGAGGGGCGACAAGCAGCTTTCAATAGTCAGCCTTTATTTAAATGATAAGAGGGTATAATTTTTTGAACTTAGATTACTGTCTAGCGCAAGCGGCCCTAGCGGCTGACCACGGCGCTTGCGCTTTTCTTATGTTCCTACTTTATTTTCAAATCATGGATTACATCCTGTGCAGCCTTCTCACCAGTTTCGACCGCACCGTTTAAATATCCTGGGTACAGGATTGACGTGTGCTCACCAGCAAAAAAGATATTGCCTTCCCGTTCTCCTAAAATTCCGGCAAATTTCGTATACTGGCCTACCTTCCAATACGAATAAGCCCCTTTGCTCCATTGATTACTAAGCCAATGGTCGATTGTGGCTAACCCGTTCCACTTATTAATGCTTCCTTTCAAAACAGGTTCTAGCTTGTCCAGAAAGCTAATCGTCGTCTCTTTTAACTTCCCATCTGTGACAGCAAACTGCTGAGCCGCCGTTTCACCTCCTGTATAATTAACTAGAATTCCGGATTTACCTCGTTGTGCCCGTGATGATTCAAATGTCTGCTGATAACCTGTATCCGCAAATGTTTCACCATTATTTCCAAGCTCATTCCAAAACCGATTGATAAATTGAACATGTAGCTTTGTATTTATACCCATTCCGAGCTCTTCAATCGCTGCCGCCTTTAACGAACAAAATCTTGCATTCTGATAATCTATTGTTTTTAAAATACTACAAGGGATTGCGAGAATGACTTTGTCGGCTAAAACTTCCCATTCTCCTTCTTTATTTCGAAAAATGAGCCTTATATTCTCTGAATTGTGTTGGTCTATCTTTATCAGTTCGGAATTAAAGTTTATTTGTTCTTGAAGATCTTTTGCCAATAAAGCAGGAATTTGATCATTGCCTCCTCTAATATGAAGACTTTCATCAGAATCACCGTACATTCGAAAGTTCTCTTTTTCCGCAAATCCTAACAAATAAAGAAGATTTAGTGCACTCTGCACATGGGCGTCTGCTCCATATTCAATCGAATAGGCAACAGCTAATAGTTTACCGAACCTAGATCCAATGCCTCCTGGTACCGTTTCATTGATATAGTCAACAATCGACATATGATCGATCTCAAAGCCTCGCTCTGTATAACGATTATAAAGGGTCGTTTCACCTACTTCTTGAAGATCTTTTTTTAGTTTGGGGAGGATTTCCATAAAGTCAGCGGTTACCTCCTGAAAGGAATATGGACGCTGATCAAAAAAATAAAATGGCTCGGTATTGCAGGATTCAGACATGATTAAATGATCTAAAGTTAAGCCTAGTTCCTTTGCAAGCTCTTGAATCTCCCTGTGGCAAGTATCTATTAATTCCCCGCCACGCTCGACCATTTGTTCGTCCTTGAAATAACCTCTCCTAGTCCAACAACGTCCTCCTACCCGTTCGGAAGCCTCATAAATTGTTGCTGTGATTCCAGCTTGTTTAAGCCGATATGCACACGTGAGGCCGGCCAGACCTGCTCCCACAATGACAATCCTTAGATTCAGCGGCTGACGTTTAACCTTTTCGAAGGGATCCTGCATATTTTGTATATGATGAAGATCTACAATATTAGCTTGTCCAGTAGATAATTTGTTCTCCATTTGAGTATCTGCCAACGCAAACGATTTCTGCAGTATACTAGCTAATGGTGTTCGTGCCAAGAAAAACCAACTCCTTTGTGCAAAATAAAACCATGCTAAAAGATTGATAAACTATCGCGGGATAGTAGTTATCAATAAAATATGCATGGCGGTTAAATTTGCCTGAGACAAGCAGCCAGTTCCTTGATTTAAATTTATTTTATTTAAAACGACAGAATTCTTTGAGATATCCTGCTCGTATGTCAAAATATTTATGAATAAATGTTGTGATCATGTCGGTAGAAGGGCCGAACTATTTATCTAATCTCTGACATCAATCACCAAGTTTTACAAATTGGAGGGAAAAAATGATGAGGACCATGAAACTCGGAAGCAGTTCGTTAGAGGTGCCAGTCGTATCTGTTGGTTGTATGCGTATTAACTCGCTCGAGAAAAACCAGGCAGAGCGTTTTGTTCAATCAGCCTTAGAAGAAGGGGCAAACTTCTTTGACCATGCTGACATTTACGGCGGCGGCACATGTGAGGAAATTTTCGCAGATGCTATCCAAATGAATGCAGATGTTCGTGAAAAAATCATTCTGCAATCTAAGTGCGGGATTCGAAAGGGAATGTTTGATTTTTCAAAAGAATATATTTTGGAATCCGTCGATGGGATTTTACAACGACTGAAAACCGAATATCTCGACGTCCTGCTCTTGCACCGCCCGGATGCACTTGTCGAGCCTGAGGAAGTGGCTGAGGCCTTTGATATCCTTGAAACTTCGGGAAAGGTTCGCCATTTCGGCGTTTCCAACCAAAACCCGATGCAGATTCAACTGCTAAAGAAGTTTGTGAAGCAGCCACTTGTTGCTAACCAGCTGCAATTAAGTATCACCAACGCTACGATGATCTCAAACGGAATTAATGTCAATATGGAGAATGATTCCGCTGTCAACCGGGACGGAAGTGTTCTCGATTATTGCCGTTTGAATGATATCACTATCCAGCCATGGTCTCCATTCCAATATGGGTTCTTTGAAGGGGTATTCCTAGGAAGCGAGAAGTTTCCGGAGTTGAATCAACAGATTGATGAAATTGCCGCTACATATGGAGTCAGCAATACTACCATCGCGATCGCCTGGCTTTTACGTCACCCAGCCCATATGCAGCCAGTAATCGGGACAATGAATATCGACAGATTAAAGGATTGCTGCAAAGCGTCTGATATTCAACTGACTCGTGAGGAATGGTATCGTATTTACCGGGCAGCCGGCAATATTCTTCCGTAAAGAAACTCCTTATCGGGAAGAAAATTTATTTTTCAAGGTAAAAAATAGTGGCAATAATGGTATATACTGTAAATACTTTGATAAAAAATCTGAAGTATGTAACATTTTTGTAATAAATAGAGGTTAAGCCCAGCAATTGTCACTGCTGGGCTTATTACTATGAAGAGTTGTAAAATAGCTATGTTTTCAGATAATTAAATAAACTCAGAAATACTATCGCAATATACTTGCCACAGATGTAAAGAGATTAACATACCCCTGTTCTTTGTTTCAGAAAATTCTATGTTACTATTTAGAAAACTTAGCAACCAAAGAACATGGAGGGTAAAAGAATGCTTAAAAGAATACTATCAATTATAGCAGTTGCTGTACTCTCAGTAACTGTAAGTGCTAATGTACAAGCTGCAACAGTAACAGTAAAAGAAGGGGATACCCTTTGGGACCTATCACGTGTAAATAATACGTCTTTAGAAAATATTCAAAAGTTGAACGATCTGACTACAGACCTTATTCACCCTGGGGATGTTTTAACCATAGCACCAGAAAAACATTATACTGTTAAAAAAGGGGACTCATTATGGGAGATAGCCAGGGATTATCAAGTAACTGTTTTACAGCTTAAAGAATGGAACAATTTAACTACTGATCTCATCCATCCTGGATTAAATCTATTAATCTATGAAGGTTTAAATACTACTACTAAGGTTGTAACAGAAAAACCAGTCAATCAGGCGGTACATAAAGAATCTGCAAAGCCGGCTGTGCAGGCACCAAAGGAAAGTGAACCTGAGGAAAAAGAAGCACCAACAGATAATGCAAATTCAAAAGAAATTACAGTGAGAGCTACAGCTTATACTGCCTCATGTGAGGGATGTTCTGGTACTACAGCTACTGGTATTAACTTAAAGGCAAACCCAGATAAAAAGGTGATTGCCGTTGACCCATCTGTTATACCGCTTGGCAGTAAAGTTCATGTAGAAGGCTATGGTGAAGCAATTGCTGGAGATACTGGCGGAGCTATCAAAGGAAACAGAATTGATGTCTTTATTCCTTCAGAAAAAGATGCTATTGATTTTGGCGTAAAACAATTGAAGGTAACCATAATAAACTAATCTGCTTAATAAATGCCACCCCTTTATTTATCAAGGGGTGGCATTTTAGGATATTCTTTTAAAACCTTATGGCGAACGTAATCAAGATGTAAATACAATTGATGAAATGCCTCAAAAGGATCTCTTTTTTCCAATGCTTGATAAATAGCTAGGTGATGTTGAATGGTTCGCTCTGGTTCGCGAATTTTTATTTCACTATTGATTTTGACAAGGGTAACGATTAATGTATCAATCATTCCTTCGACAATCGGATTATTGGCACTTAAGGCAATGATCCGATGGAATTCAAGGTCTGCCTCGCTATAGTCACTGTCTTTATTGTTGGCAATCGTATCAATTGTTTCTTTTAGCCGTTGGAGTTCTTCGTCGCTGATTTTTTCAGCAGCAATCGTAATTAATCCCAATTCTAAGGCCATTCGGGCTTCTACCATTGCCTGCAGATTATCGTGTGCCAGGGATAGCATGATGGAAAAGGGATGACTGCTAATTTTATTATTAAAAAAAGTACCTTCCCGCGTTTTTCGGTGAATAACGCCTAATGATTCGAGAGAACTAAGTGCCTCCCTTAACACAGGGCGGCTGACATTAAGTATTTCCATTAATTCCATTTCAGTAGGAAGTTTCTCGCCCGGCTTCATTTGACCACTAACCAATAGTTGGATAATATTTTCGACTACCTGCTTGGATAAAGTATTGCGGTGTACTGAATCAACTTTTATTTTTTTAGGAGTTTCGTCCATCGTTAGGCCCCTCGTTTTACCAATTTTGTAAGCCTATTATAATCTATTCATATCCTTTTTCACCAGCGATTACAAAAAACGCTGCCGTATATTAGCAGCGTTCGGTTTACTATATTTTCAATACACGGCATACATTTTCTGCCGCAAAAGCTAAGTTTTCTTCCCCACATTCGAGTGCCTCCTCTAATGTAGTCACACCCTTTAAGATCCCAATAATGGCAGTAAACCCGTTGTCGTACAGGGACTCCACTCCATTGCCAATTCGGCCAGCAAACGCAATCACCGGAACAGAATATTTTTCAGCGATCGCAGCAACGCCATAAGGTGTTTTACCAAACAAAGTCTGGCCATCAATGCTGCCTTCTCCTGTAAAAACGTAGTCTGCTCCCTTGACTTGCTCCTCAAGGCCGGTATACTCAATGACTAGATCAATTCCCTTTTTAAGCTGGGCATTTAAAAAAGCCAATAACCCCGCACCAAGTCCGCCTGCAGCTCCAGCACCATCCAAATGGGCAATATCTTCACCTAATTGTTTTTTAATCACATCAGCAAAATGTGCTAAATTTTGGTCAAGAATTCTTACCATTTCCGGGGTTGCTCCTTTTTGGGGACCAAAAATAGCTGATGCCCCATTGTCGCCAATTAATGGATTGGTGACATCACAGGCAACATCCATTTGCACGGTTTTAATCCGTTCATCTAAACAGCTCATGTCAATGGAATGTAGTCGATGTAACGCTCCACCGCCAAACGGCAGTTCATTTCCATCTTGATCCTTAAATGAAACTCCCAGTGCCTGCAGCATTCCTGCCCCTCCATCATTGGTGGCACTTCCGCCAATTCCAATCAGGAACCGCCTTACACCTTTGTCTAAAGCATGTTTGATTAATTGACCTGTTCCATAAGTTGTTGTCAGTAACGGGTTTCTTTCTTTTGGTTTGATTAATTCAAGTCCACTTGCACTGGCCATCTCAATCACGGCCGTTTGTCCTTCGCCTAAAAGACCATATTCCGCAATTACTTTTTCTCCTAATGGACCAATGACGTCTGTCTTTATGATTTCTCCGTTTGTCATACTTACTAGGGAATCTACTGTTCCTTCTCCGCCATCAGCCATGGGAACAATGACGCATTCTGCGTTAGGAAAAACAGCTTTCACCCCTTTTTCCATTGCAAGGGCAGCCTTCTTCGCCGTCATACTTTCTTTAAATGAATCAGGCGCTAACACAAACTTCATAATAATCTGTCCTTTACATTTAGTGAGTTCTTTTATTTTGAAAAGAGAAGGGTTATATTAAGCCACCCCTAAATTTTTTAACGAACAAGGCAAGGACGTTTGTTATCAAATTTCCAGCCAGGGATGTAGAACTGCATACCGACTGAGTCGTCACGTGAGTTAAGTCCCATATTATTATATACTTCATGTGCCTTCAAGATTTGGTCCATATCTACTTCAACACCTAAACCAGGCTTATCTGGAATCGCTAGGTGCCCATCCACGATTTGGAATGGATCCTTCGTTAAACGCTCAATTCCTTCCTGCCAAATCCAGTGTGTATCGATAGCTGTAATTTCACCAGGAGCTGCCGCAGCCACATGAGTAAACATTGCAAGTGAGATATCAAAGTGGTTATTGGAGTGAGATCCCCAAGTTAGTCCCCAATCATTACACATTTGTGCTACACGTACAGAGCCTTGCATCGTCCAGAAGTGTGGGTCAGCAAGCGGAATATCAACTGATTGCAGTGAAATCGTATGGCCCATTTGACGCCAGTCCGTCGCGATCATATTCGTTGCTGTAGGAAGACCTGTTTGTCTTCTGAATTCTGCCATAACTTCACGGCCTGAGTAGCCATTTTCCGCACCGCATGGATCTTCTGCATAGGTTAGAATGCCATGCATATCCTTACAAAGCTCAACCGCTTCTTTTAATGACCAAGCACCATTTGGATCAAGGGTAATTCTTGCATCAGGGAATCTTTCTTTTAGTGCTTTAATCGCTTTGATCTCTTCTTTCCCATCCAAAACGCCGCCTTTTAGCTTAAAGTCTTTAAAGCCATAAAGCGCTTGTGATGCCTCCGCTAGACGTACAACTGCTTCAGGGGTTAACGCTTCTTCATGGCGGATTCGGTACCATTCGACTTCAGAATCCGGATTGCCGTAATAAGGTAAATCCGTCCGATTACGGTCGCCAATATAGAACAAATATCCAAGTGTTTTTACTTTATCACGCTGCTGGCCTTCACCAAGAAGAGCGGCAACAGGAACATTTAAATGCTTTCCTAATAGATCAAGCAGGGCAGCCTCAATCGCAGTAACGGCGTGAATCGTAATTCGTAAGTCAAATGTTTGTAAACCACGGCCAGCTGAATCACGGCCGGCAAATTCTTTTCTTATTTTATTTAAGATATTGTTATAGTTACCGATTGATGAGCCGACTACAATAGCTCTTGCATCTTCAAGCGTTTTACGGATGCTTTCGCCGCCCGGTACTTCACCAACACCGACATTACCATTGCTGTCCTTTAAAATCACAATGTTTCTAGTAAAATAGGCACCGTGTGCGCCGCTAAGGTTTAATAACATACTGTCACGGCCGGCAACAGGATATACTTCCATTTCTGTAACAACTGGAGTAGCATTTATCACTTTCTCAACTGTTTTCATGGGGATATCTCCAATCAAAATGATTTAGTTTTTGGCTGTGTTAAACTTATCCGTTGATTGCAGCCCCAATCAACAAATAAATTTAACACAGCCTTGTTTTTAAAAGGAGAGAACGCAGAATTCTACCATGCCACGTTCTCTATAGTATTTTTCCAATGAATTATCGTGAAATTTCGACATTCGCTAATTTTTCATAGTATTTTAATAGACTGCTATGGTCATCGAACTCATGACCGTCTACTTTCAATTGATACATCATTTCAAGAACAGCTGCAGTTAATGGAGCTGGGGCGCCGAACTCATGGCTAGTTTCCAACGCATTTGTTAAGTCTTTAATGTGTAAGTTGATACGGAAACCTGGGTTGAAGTTACGATCTAACATCATTGGTGCTTTTGCATCTAATACCGTACTTCCAGCTAGACCGCCGCGGATAGCTTGATAGACAGCTTCTGGATTAACTCCAGCTTTTTGAGCTAGTACAAATGCTTCAGACACAGCCGCAATGTTTAATGCGACGATGACTTGGTTTGCAAGCTTTGTTACATTACCTGCACCAATTTCACCTACGTGGACAACTGATCCAGCCATGGCGTCTAAAACCTCTTGCACTTCTTCAAATACTTCTTTCTTACCGCCAACCATAACAGAAATCGTACCATCAATTGCCTTTGGCTCTCCACCGCTAACAGGAGCATCTAGCATTTCTACGCCCTTTTCAACTAATGCACGATAGACTTCTTGAGAAGCAGCCGGTGCGATGGAACTCATGTCAATATAGATTAATCCTTCACGTGCACCTTCGATCAGTCCGTTTTCTCCTAGTGCAACAGCTTTTACGTTTGGAGAGTTTGGAAGCATAGTGATGACGATATCTGCTTTTTCAGCAATTGCTTTTGGAGTTGTTTCTACTTCTGCACCTAATTGTTCAAGTTCGTGTACAGCCTCTTTATTAAAGTCACTAACGATTAACTGGTAACCAGCTTTGATCAAGTTTTTACTCATAGGCTTACCCATAATTCCTAGTCCAATAAATCCAATTTTCTTCATTTCTACTTCACTCCTACAGTTTTTTTTTATTAAAAAGAAGTTATTATCCTACAAACATATTCAAAAGTAACACACCGATTAAACCAATGATGGCAAGTGCGGTTGTATAAGTTGTTCTTATTTTTATTGCTTGAGGTACCGATAAATTGAGGTATTCCTTAAACATCCAGAAGCCTGGGTCAGTTACGTGAGAGAAAGCAATACTTCCGCATGTAACGGCAAGTGTCATTAACTCCATGCTAATTCCTGATGCTTGAGCAATAGGAAGTACTACCCCAGAAGCTGTCATAACGGCAACCGTTGCTGAACCAAGAGCAATACGTAAGAGAGCCGCAATGATCCAAGCAAGCACGATTGGAGACATGTTCCAATCAGCTGTGATATCCTTGATATAATCGGCAATTCCACCATCAACAAGTACTTGCTTAAATGCGCCGCCTGCGCCAATAACCAAAATGATCATTGCCATTGGCTTAACTGCATTGGAACAAGACTGCATAACATCTTTTAATGGACGGCCAATTTTTGGTCCTAATAGCCACATAGAGATTAAGAGAGCAATTAATAAGGCCATTTCAGATGAACCGAAGAAATCCATTGCGTGCCTAAATTTGTTACCTTCTGGTAAAAACACAGTTGAGAAAGCATCAATGGCCATTAGTATTACTGGAATAAGAGCAACGAAAATACTTGATCCAAAGGATGGCATTTCTTCTTCTTTAAACGTTTTGTTCGTAACAATCCCTTCAGGAATGGCTGGATTAATTTTTTTAATAAATGGCAATCTAGTCCAAGTAAGGGCGATAAAAGTAGCCGCAGGTATAGCAATGATTAAACCGTATAAAAGAGTCAATCCCATGTCGGCATGGAAGACGTCAGCAACTGCTGCTGGTCCAGGGTGTGGCGGAAGAAAACTGTGACAGGTTGATAACCCGATTGACATCGGTAAAGCAACCCATAATAGATTTAATTTTGTTTGACGTGCAATAACAAATACTAGTGGAATTAATAAGACAAACGCTACTTCAAAGAACATCGTTATGCCAAGCACAAATGCAGCAATTAATATAGAAATTTGAATCCGTTTAATTCCCATTTTGTCTACTAAACTCGTAGCAATACGCTGTGCTGCTCCCGCATCAGCCATTACGGTTCCAAGCATGGCGCCAATACCAACAATAAGGGCCGTGCCGCCCAATTGGCCTCCAAGGCCATCACCGATGGTTTCCCAAATTTGATCCAGCGGCATTCCCACGAGGAGACCGACAAATATAGAAGACAAGAGAAGGGCTATGAACCCATTCATTTTTAGAGGAATCATTAAAACTAGTAAAAGGACAACTGCTAAGGCAACATACAATAATGGCATGTTATTTCTTCCTTCCCTTTAGGAAATTAATAAATTTGATAAAGTTCTAGATCCTTTAAAACATTTTCTAAGATTGTCTTACTTTCTGGATTCATCTCTGCTGCAGGCGCAAATGCATAACCCACATCAATTCCTACCATTCTTAAACCTTCTTTTAATACAACAGGGAATGTTGCTTTGTCCACCGCTAAGCGTAATGGAGCAAGTTTAAACTGCAATTCTAGTGATTTTTGATAGTCGCCAGCCACAAATGTATTGTAAATATCTGCTACTAATTTAGGAGCAATATTTCCTGTGCTTGCGATCGCACCAGTGGCACCGTGACATAAACCAGCATAAATGAGCGTGTCTCGTCCAAGTAATATGGAAAAAGATTCGCGAGGAGTCACTCGTAAGTACTCAGCCGTTTTCGTCATATCACCGCTCGAGTCTTTAATTCCAATAATGTTGTCAACCTTACTAAGTTCTTCGCACGTCTTTACATCAATTTTCACTTGGGTACGCGCTTCATTACCATAAAGAATAACTGGCAGATTTGTTGACTTGGCGATTGCTTTAAAGTGCTCAGCTAACTCTGTTTGGGTTGGTGACATAAAGTACGGAGTAAGGACAGATAGTGCTGATACACCGCCAATTTCTTCAACCATTTGAGCTGTTTGGATACAGTCTCTCGTTGTAATCTCACTGGCTCCGCAATAAACTGGCACTCTTCCAGCTGTATGATCGACTGTGACTTCCACAACCCGGCGCTTTTGCTCTGGTGTTAACCCGTAAATTTCACCGCTGCTCCCTAGAATGAATAAACCATGAACACCGCCTGCGATTGTGTAATCAATTACTTTTCTTAAAGCATCTTCCATCAAGTTACCATTTCGATCTAAAGGTGTGACTAATGCGGGAATGACCCCTTTTGGCTTAAACATTGATTTAACTCCTCCTCGCTCTACATTTTTTACAAATTTCCTGAAACTCCATTAAGTTTGTCAAAATTGTGAACTACTTCACATAGTTTTTTTTTGAAAAAGATTATTATTTTGATTAGCACTATTTCTAACTTAGTAATCTAATAATAACCTCTTGGCGTGACCATTTATGCGAAAGTTGTTACAAATAATAGACATGTGATAATGGAGTACATTTAACGATTAACTGATGTTATGTTTATTTGTGAATTTCTTCACATGTCTATTGTAAACGGCTTCGGTGTAAATATCTTCATTCAATTTGCTAAAGTATATCGATACTTTTTTAGGCAAATGAACAAGAGGATTATGGTTTTATAAATGTTTAAAATTGTCAAGATAGCTCATGTGATCGTTTTATTACAATAAATCAAACATATTTTAAACTTTTTATCATTTCTAGTAACCGTTTACATTTTTATTGTATAATTGTCTTACAAATAAATCAATCATTCAAATTACTAAGAAACCTTATTATTTTTTAGGCAAACTTACAAATCATTTATTAACCCTTTATTCCTAAAGGAGGAACGGCATATGAAAATAAATAGAGCTCTCGCCCAAGAGATTGCGGATAAAGTAATGATGGTTATTCCTTATAATGTAAACATCATGGATGAAGTGGGGATGATTATTGGAAGTGGGAACGCCAATCGAATCGGCACCTTTCATCAAGGGGCCATCTCTGCAGTTGAACGTGGAACGATTGTTTCCATTTATGATTCAGAAGGCTCTTCAAAGCCAGGTGTTAATATCCCATTCCATTTCAAGCAGGAAATAATCGGGGTAATTGGAATTAGCGGAGAACCTACGATTGTTGAACCTTTTGCTGAGTTAGTCCGTGTTACGGCGGAATTATTAATTAATCAGGAATTTTTGTTTAGAGAACGCAGAATACAAGAGCAAATGAAGGAAGAGTTTTTATATCAGTGGGTATTTCGACTAGATGAATATGATGCAGCTTTTATCAATAATGGGGAGGCTATTGGCATCAATCTTAAATTGGAAAGAAAGGCCATTATCGTGAAGGGGGAAACGATAAAAGAACCATATTTGAAAGAGCAAGAATTTACATTCAAACTGAATAAATCTAATGTTTTATTCATTTTGCCAACTGATAGTGATCTCTTAAAACGATTAGAACCGATGATTACCCAGCAGAGTACTAAAATTGGAATCAGCGATAGCAGTACGCATGTAGCAAAATCCGTTCACGAAGCAAAGCGAGCAATTGATATCGCAGAAAAACTAGGAATGCCCGCCACTTGCTGCTATTATCAGGAGCTAAAGTTTATTGATTATTTGACCAATAAAGATCAGTCTTTTAGCGAAATTAGTCATTTTTTTCAGGAGCTTGAGATTACTCCAAAAGGCCAAGAACTTATTGAAACACTTCTTTGCTATATAAAAAACAGCGGGGATATGAATGCCATATCCAAGGAACTTCATATCCATCGGAACAGTTTAGCTTATCGTTTACAAAGGATTGAAATATTGACAAACAAAAATCCAAAAAAATTCACAGATTTATTTCAACTCTATACTGGTTATGTCATTCATAAAATGCAAGATTCAGAGTAAAAGTTGTCTTTGCATAAAAAATCAGCCTATGTGAAGGCTGATTTTTTTTGAATCTATCTTTCAACCAATATATGAAATTATGACAATTCCAATTAGAGCAAAGATTGATAGATGAAGTCCATTCGCACGCAGTCCTGTTTGGACACCTGAAATTCCAGAAAAACGGCTGACCATTAAGTTCAAACCTGAGAATGGGCTTAAAGCAGTTGAGATCGACCAGACAAGTAAAAGAAGTAGCGCAAGTCCTATATTACTCATCCCTAACTCGGCCGCATTTAATTGCATGGCTAAGGCGCCCACCGCAGCAATCTGGTGAATTCCAATATAAGTGATACATAAGACAATCAGCATTACAGCCAAAGCAAATAAGATAAATGATTGGTGTGCCAATTGGCTGAGGAAGGAACTCACTCCATTGGCAGCTTTGGTTCCTTTCAAAGCAAAGGCTAGCATGCCGGCACTCATAAATAACATAATTTCATTATTCAGCATGGGTACGGTTCGGTCGCGAAAATCTATAATTGGCGGGATCAGCTTTTTCCACTCTTTAGTCACAGCCCCAAATAAGACGGGGATAAGGATGGAAACTAGGCATACAATAACAATCATCGACCAATGGGTCAATATCTCAATGATCAAACAAGAACCCATCAGGATGACCACAAATAATACTAACGTAATCAGCTGATTACGATGTGATTTTTCCAATGGTACCACCGGCGCCAGCTCATCTGCGAGAGGATGTGCTTTCTCCCAGAAGGCAAACAAAATATTCCCTACTAATAAAGACAGTAACGATAAACCGATACCATAAGCGATATAGTCTTTATACGAAATATTTAAATAAAGAAGGACCAGTGACACAGACCCAAAATATGGGGACCACAAGATTGCCGTGGTAAATCCAACATGATAGCTTTTTGCAGACATGAGGGACGGAAGCTTTATTTCTTCCAAAAATTCATGAATGATTCGAACGGAACCTAAGTTTAAGATTGGCGCTAATAAAAAAAGCGTACCAGTTATTCCTGCATACAGCCTTTTTGGCTGGTGCAATAAATTACGTAAGAGAAAAGCAATGGATTCAAAGTAACCACCTAATCTTAATGGAATGGATAATAATGGTGCCAAGGTCAGCAGGCAAAGCAAAGGCAGAATTAAAAGGATCCCATCACTTATTCCTTCTACACCAGTCCCTTTTTTCCATTCAATCACTAATCCAGCCGTCATCATGAAAATACCGAGCCAGCGTGGAAAGGGGTTTGCCTTAAAGGCACTGCTCATAAAAGCGGCTAAGGAAAGTCCAACTACCACAAATTGAAGCCATTCAATCCCTAAGAAATACTGAATTAAAAATAATACACACATCCCCAAAATAAGATAACTCCGCATTAAAACCTCTCCCTGACTGAATATGGGGAAAAAATCTCCTATTCGTTTTTTTAATTTTCATATGAATTCCACTAAGAAGTCAATTTAATTTTCTGTGACCTCTGAGTATTTTTTCCTTTTTTACCCAAACTAAATATAAAGAGGTGATGAATAATGGAAAAAGAGCTTTCAAATGGAAAAAAGAATGACGATGTGAAAAGTTCAACAATATACGAAGAAGTGAAAAGAAAGAATATAATGGACTGGGGAATAATTGAAACTGCAGAAAGCGTCATGCCAAATAAAACTCGGGAAAGTTAATCCGAGTTTTTTATTTTTACTAGTTCAACTCTCGGCCGGATGGGAGAGGAAAAGGTCATCATCAAGCCAATGATAACCAACTTTCCGCATGATGGAAGAGGAAAAGGTCATCATCAATGCTGATGATGACCAAATCTCTTAAACAACGGTTTCTCTAACAAACTATTACTTAAATCGTTATTCCATATCAGAGTTTACAATATCGGCTTCAATCCTGCTCATGAACTCTTCCGCTGCACTGTATCCTTGCTGCTTTAAATACCAGTTATTTGCTGCTGCTTCAATTAACCCCGCCACATCACGTCCAGGCTGGAGCTGAATTTCCATTGATGGAATCTTAACACCCATATAGTCTGTATAGTGGAACTCCTGATCCAAATCATTATATAAGGCATCCTTTTCCCATTTAGTTAAATGAATATCAAGAGCAATACGGGTTTCATCTTGAAAAGCCTTACGGCCGTATAAGCGAACCACATTCAACAAGCCGATACTACGAAGTGCCAAAAACTCCTTGGTTTTCCCATCATGAGTACCCAAAATGGTTTGCGGACTAAGCTTCTTTAGGACAATAATATCATCCGACACCAGCCGATGTCCCCGGCGAATTAACGTGTGGGCCGTCTCACTTTTTCCTACCCCTGAATTCCCGCGAAGTAAGATTCCAATACCAGACACATTCATACAAACTCCATGCACAGCGATTTCTGGTGCTAATTCCTTTACTAAAAATGCATCCAATTTGGTAATAAATTCTGATGTTATCTCAGGTTTATTCGTCAATAACAAGGGAATACCCTGTTCAACACAATGATGGGTTAAATAGGTAAGTCCTTCTTCGCCCGCTGTAACGATAAAACATGGCGGATGATAATGAACAATATTTCCAATTCGTATTCTACGTTCCTCTTTACTTAACTTATGTAAATAAGTAATTTCCTTTTTTCCTAAAATTTGAACTCGTTCTGTTGGAAAAAAATCAAAATGGCCTACAAATTCCAAGCCTGGGCGATGAACCCGTGATTGCGTAATCATTTTCTGCAGTTGATCTTCACCGGCCAGTACTTTCAATGAAAACTTCCGAACCAAGTTTTCAACTGTTATTTTTTTCACCCTATACTCACCGTCCTAATAGTCTTCCTATAGTTGAATTATACTGAAGAATAATAGAACAGTCATCCATTTACGAACGAATTCCTGAAAGTATGGATTAAATCAAACACCTCTCCACTAGGGAAATCAATCTAACTCATAGTACCCGCAAACTACATAGCCTACTGATTTAGCGGCAACGATCAGCGCTTCTTCATCAATATCAAATTTTGGATTATGATTGAAATATGGCTTTTCCACACCTTTTGGCGTACATCCAATATAAAAATAACAGCCTGGGATTTTTTCTAAATAATAAGCAAAGTCATCAGATGGTGACATCATAGGGAACGGAGCAACTTGCTTAATATCTGGATCATTTGCATTTTCCAAGCTTTCTTTCACTGCTAAAGTTACCTCTGGGTTATTATAAAGTGGCGGATAGTCAGACGTATAGGTTAATTCGCATTGTACACCAAATTCAGCTTCAATTCCCTTAACAATCCTGCGTAATTCCTTCTCAATGACTTCCTTTGTTTCCCCAGTCATGTAGCGGATATCACCTTCTAATTCAACACAATCCTTTATGACATTGAAGGTACCCTTTCCATCAAAGGAACCAATTGTAATAACTCCCATATCAAATGGATTTAATCGGCGGCTGATAATGGTTTGCACAGCTGTAACAAAATGAGCGCCAGCGACGATAGCATCATTTGCCGTGTGTGGGGAAGAGCCGTGTCCGCCAACACCTTGAATCCTCAGTTTAAAATATGATCTTCCGGCCATCGAAAAACCACTGTGGAAGCCCACATGACCAGCAGGAGCCATGGGAAGTAAGTGAATCCCAAAAATGTTTTCAACATCGGCAAGCACCCCGGAGTCAACGATACTTTTGGCACCGCCCGGCGGCACTTCCTCTGCATGCTGGTGAATAATTTTGATGGTGCCTGGTATTTCATCTTTTAATTGAATAAGGCAATCCGCAAGAATCATTAAATAGGCCGTGTGCCCGTCATGAGCGCAGGCATGCATGACACCTTTATTCTTAGATTTGAAGGGCAACCCTGTTTCCTCCAGAATCGGAAGGGCATCAAAGTCAGCACGAAGAGCAATCGTTTTCCCTGGCTTTCCACCCTTAATTGTTATGATAATCCCAAGACCATTCCCAACATTGGACTGAATCTCTACATTCTTTTCCTCATAAAAATCTAAAATATATTGTGCCGTTTTTTCTTCTTGAAAGGAAACTTCAGGATTTTCATGTAGATAACGGCGAATTTGAATCATTTCATCTTTCCGTGCTTCTAACATCTCCATTAATCGTTTCTTCATTTTCAAATGCCCCCAATATTTTACTATTCCAAAGATGCTAACTCTTCCATTCCAATCATGTTCTTAGCATGTCCTTTTTGAGTATTATTTTTCCATTATTTTCAAAGACAAAATTAATCATTAATTTACAATTCTTTACACACCCTTAATTAACATAGGAATAGTAGTAACCTATAATCATAGGTGGAGATGAAAATTTACTAGCGCTTTACAGGCAACAAAGGAAAAAACAAATTAAAGGAGGAAATTTTTAAATGCTGCAAAATATTGGAATACCTGGTTTGATTCTTATTCTTGTCATCGCCTTAATCATTTTCGGCCCTTCAAAATTACCAGAACTAGGCCGAGCTGTTGGCTCAACATTAAAGGAATTCAAAAAATCCACAAGAGATTTAGTTTCCGACGAAGAGCCCGTAAAAACACAGCACAAAAAAGAAGAGAAGGCGATATAATCCAAATCATTTTTTAAGAGGATGTAAGGAGGCTTGCATCTTCTTTTTCATAAGGAGGCCCCGATGAAAAACCACGATATGGCTCTTATTGGTCATTTTGAAGAATTACGCAAACGTCTTATTTTCGTCCTCGGAACCTTTATCCTGCTCTTCATTTTATCCTTTATCTATGTGGAGGATATTTATAACTGGCTAGTGAGGGACTTGGAAGTAAAGCTGGCCATATTAGGACCAAGCGACATTTTATGGGTCTATATGATCCTATCAAGTGTTGCAGCAATTGCGGGAACTATCCCAATGGCCGCCTATCAAACTTGGTTGTTTGTCCGTCCCGCTTTGAAAGAAACAGAACGTAAAGTAACGCTGGCATATATTCCGGCTCTATTCCTACTATTTATTTTCGGGATTTGCTTCGGCTATTTTGTCATTTTTCCTACGGTTTTTCAATTCCTCCTCTCGATGTCAGAGGAAATGTTTATGACCTTCTTTACAACAGAAAAGTACTTTATGTTTTTAATTCATATGACGCTGCCATTTGGGTTTTTATTCGAACTGCCAGTGATTATTATGTTCCTAACAAGTGTCGGAGTGCTAAACCCCTATCGATTGCAAAAGATTCGAAAATACGCCTATTTTGTCCTAATTTTAATCGCAATCTTCATCACCCCGCCGGATTTTCTATCAGACATCTTGGTAGTCATCCCCCTGATTTTCCTATATGAATGCAGTGTTGTATTATCAAGGGTCGTTTATCGACGAAAACAACAATTGAATCTAGCGGCATAAAATGAACAAAAAGTCTTAGACAATGTGCTAAGACTTTTTTTATGCAACGGTCCATCATCGTTAGCTATGTATATATCAAAAAGATGTAAACTAGACACGAGGCTTGTTTACATCTTTTTATAGATTCATATAAAGTTTAAATTTTGAGTCCGTGGCGCTCGAATGCTGCGGCTTCAAGAACAGACATCCCGTTCCGCTCAGCAAACGCAACCAGCTTGTCAGAAACTTGTGGTGCAAATTGCTTTGAAGGAGTAGAGTAGGACATTTCCCTTGCACGTGCCGCGTTGTGGCGTTGGAAAGGGCCCCAGATGGCAAAGGTTTTGCCCGGGCTTTGAATATTGACAAAAAGCGTGTTTCCGTCAGGCGAGAAAGTAGGGCCTGTCATTTCAGATCCATTTAGGCGATTGTGGGCAAAAGGATAGATTTTGCCTTCCGGTGTAATCCCCATAAGTCGATCGTCACCTGCTCCATCTTCCACGAACCAGAGGTCACCCCATGGAGTCATGGCAATATTATCTGGAGATTCCATGTCTTTTGCATCAGTTGCTTCATAGAAAAGCTCCAAGGTATTAGTATGTGGAATATAGCGGTATATGCGTCCAAGACTTTTTTCACCAGCAGAGCTGTCATCAAACCAAAAAACACCCGCTTGGAAGAATGCTCCCTCTAATTTTTTAAATTCAATACAGCCTTGTGCCTTGGCATCCTCACGGCATAAATGAGGATCTAGTTCCTTCCAGACAATCTTAAAGGTTTGCCCTGTTTTAAAGGTACTTGCTGATGGTCCATCTACCTCTTCAATCGCCGCCGCATAAAGCTTTCCGCCTTTTTGCAGGGCACCCGGCTGTTGGGTGGTGTCATTTGGGATAAAACGATAGAAATAACTTGGGGATGCATCCTCCGTCAAGTAAACATATCCTGTCGCTGGATCAATCGCACAGGCTTCATGAGAAAAGCGTCCCATATCCTTAATTGGGGTTCTCGACATTTCATTCTCCGGCTGCTGCGGGTCCACTTCGAATACATATCCATGTGTCGTAGTACGTGTTTCTTCACAAGTCAGCCAGGTACCCCAAGGTGTTGCTCCTCCTGCACAATTTCGAATGGTACCTGAAGAGGTTACATATTCTTTAATGACGTTTCGATTTGGACCTACAACTAGAGCAGTTGTACCTCCTGCAGATGCGGCATCATATGGCTTGGTGCCAATCACCGGATTTGCTGCACCATTGCTTAATTCATGATTACGTACAAGAATGGTGGTATTGTTAGGTCCTTCAAAAGCTGCCATTCCATCAAAAGCGCCAGGTATTTTTCCGCCATTTGTCAGTTGACCGCCCTCTTCAGAGATAATTTTGTAATGGAATCCTTTTGGAAGATCAAGAATTCCATTCGGATCCGGTACCAAAGGGCCATACCCGCCAAAACCACTCGTTGGATTATTGGTCGTATCCGCAAATGCTTTTGAACCCAGTGCTAATACTCCCGTTGATCCAAGGGTAAGGGCGAGCGTGCTCATTCCACCTACTTTTAAGAAATTGCGTCGATTCATGCCATTATTAGATACTTGATTATCCATAAAATTAATATTCCTCCTTATTTATGCTTATCTAACTATTTATAGTGTAACTAGCAAACTTTAAGGATTAATGGAAATTATGTAAGGATTAGGTAAATATGATTAAAGAATTGTAAAAATACTCTAAAGGGCTAAATGAAAATGACTTTAATAAATTGTTGATTTCCTTTGCTAATGTGTCCCTCTGACATCTAATGTAGTGTTAGTTACATGCTTTTTCACAAATGTTGAATTGTTGATTTTTCCTTGCAATTTTTCATAAAAAAGGTCTGGGTCACTTGGCAATACTACCGCTTCGTTTAACCATGAGGATAAATAGATGGCATTTGAAATTTCGAGTGCTTTCACACCCTCTTCACCTGGTGAAAGTAAGGGTGAATTCTTAACAATTGCATCAATCCAGTTTTGAATAATGGCTGCATGATTGGCATTATCACTTTTCACAGGAATTTCGATTCTTTGGAAATCAGGCTGGCCAAATCCCCCTTTATAGGAAGAATTAAACTCACGCTCAGATTGTGTTAATTGGTAAAAAACAAGCTCCTCATTTTCAACAACTATTTTTCCTCGGTCTCCGACAATCTCATAGCGGTTTGTACCTGGCGCCTCTCCAGTCGAAGCAATAATGACGCCTGTCGCTCCATTTTCATATTCCAAAAATGCAGTGACATCATCCTCCACTTCAATATCATGATACTTTCCAGAATCGCTCATTGAACGAATGCGTTTTGGCATATATCCTGTTGTCCACTGCAAAACATCGATTTGGTGAAGTGCCTGATTTAATAAAACACCTCCGCCTTCTCCGTTCCATGTGGCCCTCCATTTACTAGAATCATAATAGCTCTGTGGGCGATACATATCCGTAATAATCCAATTCACCCGTTTCAATTCCCCTAGTTCGCCTGATTGAATAAGGTCTCGAATTTTTTGATAAAGCGGATTTGCCCTTTGATTATACATAATGCCAAACTTTTTCCCATAAGTTTTCGCTGCAGCATTCATTTCCAGTACATTTTTGGTATAGACGCCCGCCGGTTTTTCGATAAGGACATGCTTCCCCTTTGCAAAGGCCCTTTTGGCTAATTCCGGATGACTGTAATGCGGTGTTGCAATAAGGACAGCATCGATTTCCGATTCATTGAAAAACTCTTCTTCCTCTTTAAAAATTTTTACATTTTCATTTATATTTTCTTTAACCCATGCTATTCGGCTTTCATTACTGCTGCAAACTGCCGTTAATGCCGCTCCTTTAATTTGGCCGCTTGTCAACATTTGAACATGTAAACTCCCCATATTTCCAATCCCGATTACACCAATTTTAACTAAACTCATCTAAATCCCTCATCGATTTTTGACGTATTGTTTAACCGTTTATATAAAGAAATTCATTTGGATTTTTCATTAATTTTGCGAATAGTGAATTCACTAATTAACCACATTGTGGTACGCTTGTATCACATAATGGTTAATTTCATAATAATGAATGTTTAAATCATTTGTCAATAGATAACACACTTTTGATACTTTCAGCTGTTAGTATAAAATGAAGAAAATGGTGGAGGAGTACATACCTATGAACAACGATAATCAAGAACAAACTAAATCATTTAATGTTCAGGTGATCTCTCGTGCGGCTAAAATATTGAGGACTCTTAGAGTACATCCAAAAGGAATGAGCTTATCGCAAATTTCAAAAGAAGTAGGCATGGCCAGGTCAACGGTCCAAAGAATTGTTATGACACTAGAACAGGAGAGATTCGTGGCGGCAGCTTCTATTAATGGCGGTTACCGGCTTGGGCCTGAGATTGCCATGCTTGCTTCCGCTGTCCATAGTGATTTAAGAGAAGAAATCCGGCCATTTTTGGTAAAACTATCGCAGCAAGTCAATGAAACGGTAGATTTATCCGTTTTGGATAACGGTAAGGTGCTTTTTGTCGATCAAATTATTGCTCCGCATCCATTGCAAGCAACCTCCCAACCCGGTGCATCTTTCCCCCTGCATTGCACGGCAAACGGAAAAGCCATACTCGCCTCCATGCCTATAGATGAAGTGGCTAAACTGTTACCGGAGCACCTGCAGGATTATACTGTTAATACCATTACGAGTCGTGATGTACTGTTAAAGGAATTAGAAGTGGTTCGTAAACAAGGATTTGCATTTACAAAGGAAGAGCACATTGAGGGGATTTGTGCAGTAGGTGCGTCTATAAATGACAGCATGGGAAATTTAAGTGCTGTCTCCATTCCGCTTCCATCTACTCGCTTTTATGGGAATGAAGAAAAGCTAGCGGCTGCCCTTATCGAAACTTGTAAGTCTATAAATCAGCACTTTAAGAATAAACAATAGTGCCTGTCACTCCCCGCATATTGTCGTTGAATCCTACAAAATGCGGGTGGTGACAGGCACTTTTTTGAGTGAATACCCAATTTTTACCATATAAGTTATTTTTATTTGTAACTATAATTTTATATCATTTTATTTTTTTCCATTATTGAATTATCATTGGTATGAGCAAATGAAAGATTACTTTTTTAATTTTTAGAGTGCGGATTTCATCATGCTAAATCATCCTTGAGGTTAAACATAGCTTATAATCTTTTAGCCAAGAAGTCTGTCTGTAGGACAGAAATGATTTTCAAAAATAGGAGGAATTTTTTATGTGGATAATCACTCGTTATTTAGATTCAAATATTTCTATGTTTGAATATGAAACTGAAGATGCAGCAAGAGAGGCTCTTAAAAATATGAAGGGCAGTAAAATCCTATCTGAAGTTGTTTACTTCAATGATCCTTGTTTCCAGCAGGAAGCAGCTTAAAATATTTAAAATAGGACAAGTCGTTAGTTGTTAATTGACCTTCTAACCACTTGTCCTTTTTTTATCTGTTTTCTAAATCCCCATGCCTTCTTCCGGAATAATTTCCTGCCTTCTTAATTGATTGTTCTACAACGTACTGAAAGCCATAAATAATGATTGCTAAGAATACACAAATAAAATACCAAGTAGAATGTTTCATCTTTATAAACTTGACAATTCCGAATTTTTTTCCTATGTAAGGTAAAGGAAAGGCATTAATGATATCCAATACCATATTTGTAAGTAAGTACTTGGGAAAATTGCCAAATGTTAATTTAAAAATCCAAAGTGTTGCTACAAAATAAGGACCCAATATATATGTAAAATCGATAGGACCAGGAGAGATAGGATTTTTCGTAACCCACCATTTTTTCCTATAACAAATTAGATTAAATACACTTAAAACTAAATTGACAAAACTTGCTACAGGTAAAAACCTAAAAAAACTTTTTTTCCCCATAAAAGGAACGGTTAGCCAAGGAAGAAGTAATGTGGCTAACGAGAATGCGACTTTCGCTTTATACTTAACCATTGAGTTCCACCCTCGAAATGATATTTTACAGAAATAATTTCCATAAATATATAATCTAACTTGATCAACCAAAATATACATAAATTAATACTTTCTCCACTTTTCTTTTGTTTTACTAGATTCGTTTTTTCTTAATATTCCACACTAACGAATCAACCCCAGTGGAGAAATGAGCAATCGGATTAACTTGAGAAAGTTCAAAATGAAGTGGAGAAAAAAGGGTATTCTCGACAATCTGTATTTCTGCTTTTTGCAAGGGCCAAGGCAGATGGTGTATTTCACCGCAATAAACGTTGGCTCCATTATTTGAACTATAGAGGCAATACCGCTCAGTGAGCCAATGATCTAGGGTTCCCTCCTTTGGAAAATAAACCTCCGATACCGGAACGTAATTCCCCTTAAATGATATAGGAGTCTTAAAATTACCATTTCGACTGGTATGAAAATGAAAGGATTGTCCTTCTTTTCGAAAAGAAATTTGAGCCGGATAATAGGGTAAATGAAACCATCTTTTTGCAATCTTTAATGAGGCCCAGTTCTCAACATCAATAGATAAAAAATAAATACCGGGTTTTCCATCGTTTATAACATATGTCCTCACATTTATTTCTGGAAATTTAGGTGTAAGGGAAATAGATGATAATCCACGAGGAAAGATTCCCTCTAAAACAAATACAATGACACCTAACCATGCGGAGCCATTAAAAGTATCAATTTGTAAAGAAGAAGGAATATGCGGCCGTAGTAAATTAAGTGGAATTGGCCAATGTAAAAATAATAAATTTCTCCAAGATTGCTGCATAATCCAGTATTTTGATGGTAATGGCCAAGTTCGATGACCAATATCATTCATTATATTCATCCAATAATCCCCCTGTTTTTATATGTATATAGTTTGGAGTAATTTGATAATTTAATACGATTTTAAAAATACTATCTTGATTTATAATATTTTCCTTTTTTTGACTATAATAAGACTAATTGGTTTTATTACTAACTATGTGGAATATGGAGCAATAACTATGGAGATTATCCTTTATTATTTAACTTTTGGAATGGTAGCAATTATTTTTACCACTTTTATATTCATGCTTTTGGGATGGCGTTGGTTCATGAAACTGATGGTGAAGCATATGGGAAAAATTATTTTATCTGACAGTTATCAAGAAAATGTGATGGAGTTGATGCCGGGACTCAGGCATATGGGCATTCAAAATATGCTTGAAAATAGCCTGCGGGCAGAAACAGGCGACGTCCTTCACCGCCCGATGGGATCTTCAAAAAAATGGCCGCATTTAGATCCGATCACTTTTATCCCTGCCCAAACAACACCATTTCCAATTGATGGCGAAGAAGATGTAGATGTGCAGGTAACCATCGGTCCAAATGCAAAAAAACCAATGAAAATAAAAATCCCGTTAATGATCAGCGGAATGGCCTATGGAATCGCTCTCAGTGAGGAAGTGAGACTCTCCTTAGCTAATGCTGCTAATAATGTGGGAACCGCTATTAATTCCGGTGAAGGGGCAGTCTTACCTGAAGAAATAAATATAGGCGGAAAATATATTTTACAGTTCTCCAAAACAAACTGGGCAAAGGAAGATGATTTAATTAAGCGGGCCGATATGATTGAAATTAAGCTGGGACAGGGGGCACTATTTGGGACAGGCGGGAAAATTTCTCCCAAAAATTTAACGGGCCGGGCCCGTGAACTGATGGGTTTAGAGGAAAATGAAGATGCCGTGATTTATGATAATTTTGTTGAAGACCAAACGCTGGATGATTTGAAAGAACTTGCTGATGAGCTTCGGAGAATTACAGGCGGTGTCCCCATTGGTGCAAAAATAGGGGCTGGCGGAAAAATTGAAGAAGATATTGATCATTTAATCTACATAGGTGTTGATTATATTGCGGTTGATGGAGGACAAGCAGCAACACTAGGTGCCGCCCCTATTTTATCAGATGACGTTGGAATCCCAACTCTGCATGCGATTGTAAGGGCTGCTAATCATTTAGAAAAGAGAGGCATGAAGGGAAAAATTAGTTTAATTGCCTCTGGCGGGCTGCTAGTACCCGGCCATTTTTTAAAAGTGCTCGCCCTCGGAGCAGATGCAGTCTATGTAGGATCAGCTATGTTATTTACCGTCTCACACCCTCAATCATTAAATGCCCTTCCATTTGAACCACCCACTCAAGTTGTTTGGAATCAAGGGAAATTCAAGGATCAATTTAAGATTGAAGAGGGAGTAAAATCGGCAGAGAAATTTCTAACAGCAAGTATTGAAGAAATAAAAATGGCATTAAGAGCAATGGGAAAACGATCATTAAAGGAGTTATCGAAAAAGGATTTGGTTTCCTATGATGAATTGACCGCCAAAATGGTTGGAATTCCGTTTTCCTTTGAACCATGGGAAGAAAAACAAGGACATTTACCATCATAATAAGCCTATCCCTATCTACTGTACGAATATTGGAGAAATGACTATGCTGAACATATTATTTTATCTGACTTTTACAATGGTGACCCTATTATTTATCGTGTTGGTCTTCATGCTCATATGCTGGCGCTGGATGATGAAACTCATAGTGAAAAAGGCCGGAAAAATTATTTTATCTGACAGTTATCAAGAAAATGTGATGGAGTTGATGCCGGGACTAAGACATATGGGCATTCAGAATATGCTAGAAAATAGCCTTCGGGCAGAAACAGGGGCCGTCTTGGATCGTCCTCTTGGCGGCTCTTCTAAAAAATGGCCGAATTTGGATCCCATTACCTTTATCCCTGCACAGACCTCACCATTTCCGGTCAATGGTGAGGAGGATGTAGATATATCTGTTACCATTGGGCCAAAGGCAAAAAGACCAATGAATATAAAAATTCCTCTTTTGATTAGTGGCATGGGTTACGGAATATCACTTAGTGAACAAGCAAGGCTATCTTTAGCAAAAGCAGCTAAAAAGACTGGAACGGCGATTAATTCAGGGCAAGGTGGAATCTTACCCGAAGAATTAGACGCTGCCGGAAAGTATATTTTACAATTTTCTAAAACAGACTGGGCAAAGGAAGAACATTTATTACATCGTGCGGACATGATAGAAATTAAATTAGGCCAGGGTGCATTAGCGGGAATGGGGAAAAAAATTCCACCACAAAATTTAACAGGTCGTGCCCGCGATGTCATGGGGCTTAAGGAAAATGAGGAAGCGGTCATTTATGAAAACTTTTATGAAAATCAAACGCTAGTAGACTTAAAACTACTTGTGGAGGAGCTTCGCGTAAGATCAGGTGGTGTTCCTATAGGAGTCAAAATTGGCGCAGGTGGAAAAATCGAAGAAGATATTGATCATTTAATCTTTATGGGAATTGATTTTATAGCCATAGACGGCGGTCAAGCAGCCATGCACGGTGCACCGCCTATATTATTCGATGACTTTGGAATCCCAACATTACATGCAGTAGTTAGAGCTGTGAAACATTTAGAAAAATCAAAGATGAAGGGAAAGATTAGTTTAATTGTTTCAGGAGGACTTTTAGTACCCGGTCATTTTTTAAAAGTGCTTGCACTCGGAGCTGATGCTGTATATTTAGGCTCTGCTATGTTGTTTGCTCTCGCTCATGATCAAGTATTGAATGCCCTCCCATTTGAGCCTCCTACACAAGCTATATGGTATGATGGCAAGTTCAAGGATCAATTTAAAACCAAAGAAGGGGAAAAAACAGCCGAAAAATTCTTAACGGCTAGTGTAGAAGAAATGAAAATGGCATTAAGAGCAATTGGAAAACGATCTTTAAAAGAGTTGTCAAAAAAGGATTTAGTTTCCTATGATGAATTAACGGCTAAAATGGCTGGAATTCCGTTTTCCTTTAGACCATGGGAAGACAATCAACTTGAGAAATAGGCTCTAATTTCAAAAAATAAGCGGTGGCATGTTTAAGAATGGAAACCTTACTATGAAATAAAACCTACCTTGAATACTCCAAAGGCAGGTTTTCTTCCAGTCTATAATATTTGGTTCAAAAACCTTTTAGTACGTTCATGTTTTGGATTGACAAAGATATCATTTGGATGTCCTTCTTCAATAATATTTCCGTCTGCAAGCATAATGACTCGGTCAGCCACTTCTTTCGCAAATCCCATTTCATGTGTCACAATCACCATCGTCATCCCGTCACGTGCCAGATCCTTCATTACCTGCAGTACTTCACCAACAAGCTCAGGATCCAATGCTGAAGTCGGCTCATCAAAAAGCATCACTTTGGGTTCCATGGCTAATGCTCTCGCGATCGCTACCCGCTGCTTTTGCCCGCCGGATAATTGTTCAGGATAGTAGTTGGCTTTATCCTCTAAGCCTACCTTTTTAAGAAGGGCCATTGCTTTTGAACTTGCTGCTTCCTTTGTTTCTTTTCTTACAAAAATCGGTGCTTCAATAATATTTTCTATTACTGTTTTATGGGGGAAAAGATTGAAATGCTGAAACACCATTCCTACCTTTTCTCTTACTTTATTTAAGTTTGTTTTTGCTAGATCTATTTTTTCAGAATTGATGATAATGTCACCGCGCTCTGCCACTTCTAAAAAATTGAGGCAGCGAAGCAGAGTACTTTTACCAGAGCCACTGGCACCGATCAGAACAACTACCTCTTTCTCGTCTACACTTAAGTTAATATTTTTTAATACCTCAAGCTTACCAAAGGATTTTGAAAGATTGCTAATTTCAATCATGCCATTACGCCCTCCTTAGGTTTACTGACATCCATTTTCTTTTCAATCCGATTAGCAACCCATGTGAAAATCAGAACGATAATCAAATAATAGACTCCTACAACAAAGTACGTTTCAAAAGGCATATAGTTTTCACCTTGGACACTAAGAGCCGTGTTATATAGGTCAGTCACGGCAATATAGGCAACAAGGGAAGAATCTTTTAAGCCAATAATAAACTGATTGGCTAAAGACGGAATTGCTCTTTTGAAAGCCTGTGGGAAAATAATTCTCCTCATCGCAAGAGAATAAGGCATTCCGAGTGACCTAGCCGCTTCCATCTGTCCGCGATCAATTGATTGCACGGCTCCTCTAAAAATTTCCGCAATGTAGGCACCCGTATGAACACCTAATGCCAGAGCCCCTGCCGTGAAACTGTCCAGGTTCACGATATTGGCAAGTCCATAATAAAGGAACATGATCTGAACAATGAGAGGCGTTCCACGAATAATACCTATATAGATATCGGCTATACGATTTAGTATTTTACTAGTGGAAATCTTAAAGCCTGCGAAAATTATGCCGATCACCATCGCAAATAATAGCGAGATGGCCGTTATAGCGATTGTCATCCAAGAAGCTTTCAAAAAAGCAATTCCATGTTCACTAAAAATACTGATAATATTTTCAATAAATATCATGATGCGTACCTCCTTCGTTGAATAGTGCAAGCACCCACATTAGGTGCTTACACTAAAATTTTTCTATCCCATCTTACTTTTCCATAATGTTGGTATTAAACCATTTCATACTGATTTTTTCATACGTACCATCGTCAATCATCGATTGGATGGCCTCGTTGATTTTATCAGCAAGCTCTTTGTTTCCTTCAGCAACCGCTACACTTACACGGTCTTCATTCAATAAATCGCCAATTTCTTTAATTTTTAAGCCTTTTTCATTTTTTGCACTCACACCGACAATTTTATCAGTGATCACGGCATCTAAACGGCCAAGCGCTAAATCTTGAAGTGCATTGACGTCTGTTGGATAGCCTTTGACTTGATCAGATAATTCATCGGCCATGTCTTTCCAAGTACTAGCCTGAATGACGCCAATTTTTTTCCCTTTTAAATCCTCTTTTGATTGAATATCGGAATTGCCTTCCGCTACAAAAATCTGTGCACCAGATAGATAATATGGATTGGTGAAATCAACTTGCTTATCACGCTCAGGTGTAGCAGTCATACTTCCGATAATTGCATCATATTTGTTTGCCTTCAATCCTTGGATAATTGTTTCCCATGGATTTGTTACAGGGTTTGCTTCAAGCCCAATTCTCTTAGCAATTTCTGTTCCAATTTCAACATCAAATCCAGTCAATTTACCGTCCTTCTTAAAGTTTAACGGTGGATATTGTCCTGTCATGGAAAATGTTAACGCGCCTTCTTTTACTAACTCATGCTTAGAGCCACTTGCTTTTGATGCCTTTTCTGCTCCATCACTCTTCTCTGTTCCGCAAGCAGATAAAATCAACATCATTGCTGCTGCTAATAAAAATGCAAACTTTTTCATAAATATGCCCCCCTGTTTAATAAAAAACACCGTCAATGTGAATATGACGGTGTTCTACACACCCTCATCGATTAGCATTGGTGAAGATAGTTCTCCACAATTCCAAGGAACTGTGACAGTTCTGCCTCTATTCGAGTGCAGACCCAGCTTTCTGAAAGAAGTGATTTCAGAAGCTTCGGCGATTGATCCTTTTTCCTATTTTCATAGATTTCACTGAATCTCCAATAGGATACTAATAACAATCGCGACCTCTACCTCATCTAATGCTTAAAGATGAGGATTTATATTTAGTTCAACGAAACAATTTTTAGTATATATAAATATTCTAACATTTTCAATAATAATTTTAATGGAATTTGTATCCAAATTAAAAGACTTGACGGGCTTTATCTTCTGAGATACATTTTTTTAAAATACCAATTTACTAGAAAAGAAGGTCAGGCGTATGTTGCAATGTCGTGAGGATGTGCTGACATTCACGAAACAGCTCGTAAACATTGAAAGTGTTGTTAATACCAATGGCGAAAAAGTCATTGCTCAGTCTTTATATTCTATGATTTCTTCTATGCCCTATTTTTCACAAAACCCCAGCCACCTAGTTTTAGAACAAACGCTCAACGATGATCAAGAGCGTTATAATGTTCTTGCTTTTGTTAAAGGAACAAAAGGAAATAGCAACCGTACGGTGATTTTGATGGGGCATATTGACACGGTTGGGATTGATGATTTTAATCACTTAAAAGACCAGGCTTGCTTCCCAGAGGAACTTATGGAATCACTGAAAAGTGAACAGCTTCCAGCTGCTGCTAAAGCACATTTAAATTCGGGGGATTGGTTATTTGGCCGCGGCGTCCTTGATATGAAAAGCGGGGTTGCCAGTCACTTATATCTCTTAAACTATTATTCTCTGCATCCTGAAGAATTAGACGGAAACATTGTCCTCTTATCGGAATGTGACGAAGAGGACAGTTCACACGGTGTTCTTTCAGCTTTGAAAACATTGAAACGCTGGAAAAAAGAACATAATTTTAACTATGTAGCCGCAATTAATGCGGATTTTGTTTCACCAAGATATGAAGGCGACGAAAATCGCTATATCTACAAGGGGACCGTCGGAAAGCTGCTGCCATCGTTCTTTATTACAGGAGCGGAAACGCATGTAGGCTCAGCCTTTGAGGGACTCGATCCAAACTTTATTGCAGCCGAGCTGACCAGGCAAATCAATTACAATCCGGAGCTATGTAACGAAGCGTTTGGTGAGACGACTGTGCCGCCTGTTTCGTTAAAACAAACGGATTTGAAGCCGTCTTATACAGTTCAAACTGCCTTAGCTGCCTATGTTTACTATAATTTCTTTATTCACTCCTGGTCTCCAAAGGACGTGCTTGAAAAATTAAGGGAACAAGCTATGATTGCTTTTACAAATGCCCTGACCTCCTTTGAAGTAAGATATAAACAATACAGCAAATTGAGCGGCGAACCATATGTACAACATCCTTGGAAGCCTAGAGTGATGACGTTCGAAGAAATGGAACAATTATTGGTCGATGAGAACGGAGAGCTGTTCACAGCACATATGAGTCAATTTAAAGAAAAGCTTTTAAAAAATACGGAACTAGATACGCGCATGTTTGCGGCAAAGGTGGTAGAGGAAGCCTGGAAATGGATGAAGGATAAAAATCCAGCCATTATTCTGTTTTACTCATCCCTGTACTCTCCACGAATTGAATTGACAGGTAAAACATCAGACGAGCTTGCCTTAATTACTTCATTGGATGAAGCTGTGGAAGAACTCCAACCACACTATCAATATCCGATTGTAACACGTAACTTTTTCCCTTATATCTCTGATATGAGTTTTGTTGCTCTTAGTGATGATGAAGCCGGTATTAATGCCGAATCAAACAATAACCCTGGCTGGGGTACGAAACTCTTTGTAGACTATCAAGATATTCGCGATATCAATGTACCAGTAATCAATATCGGTCCTTATGGTTTAGATGCTCACAAGAAACTTGAAAGACTGGAAATGACCTACTCGTTTGAAATAGTACCGAATCTAACACATCTTGTGATTCAAAAATTATTTAATAATTGAACCAAAAAGCCTGTAGACTAGTCTACAGGCTTTTTAGCTGGAAGGAAAAGGGAGTCCATTATGAAGGGTTTGATGCATTCGCAACCTGGCAATATTTAACGGAAAATTCACACTCACCTGTCAAATTTTTATATAAAATAAGCTTAGAAAGGAAGTGGCCTATGATACTTAAAAGCAGAACAGAATCAGATGAATTATTGAAAATGCGATCTTTAAACATACGGATGCTGTTAACTCAAGAAGAAAAGTTTCATTATTTCAACCTGGAAAAGGGTTATGAGGGGGAGGTGAAATTCGATAGAATGGCAGAAAATCTTCTTCAAGAAGAAAGATATACCATCAATGACTTGCTGCTTAAAGTTAATAATTCCTATTTTCAGATTGATACAACGCTAGTTTCGCAAGAAGTCATTCGTCTGTTGGATGTGAAAAATTTTGAAGGAGATTTTTGCTTGGAAGGGGACAGATTTTTCCTCGTTAAAACCGGTAGAGAATATAAAAATCCAATTGGTCAATTAAATAAATGTGCATCACAATTCCGTCAGCTGCTCCAAGACCTCAAGCTTAATTACCTCGTTGAAGCCACACTTGTTTTTATTAACCCCGAATTTACTTTATACAACGCGCAAGTGGACCACCCTATTATTCTTCCCAATCAGGTGAACCGGTTTTTAAAAAGTATAAATGATACATCATCAAAATTGAATGATGATCACAAAAAATTGGCCCAACAATTAATTTCCTTACATCAAACTAAAAACCCATTTACACAGGTACCAAACTATCAATATGAACAGCTAAAAAAGAAAATTTATTGTAAATTTTGTAGTTCCTTTTTGGTTTCTTTACAGAACCATTTGTTCGTTTGCGAAAAGTGTGGAGGCCATGAAACGGTTGAAGATGCTATTCTCCGAAATGTGAAGGAGTTTCAGTTGCTATTTCCTGAAAGAAAGATAACTACTACAAACATTTATGAGTGGTGCAGCGTCGATTTAACAAAAAAGACATTTTACAGGATATTAAAGAAGAACTTTACGTCCTTTGGAAAAACAAGTGATTCCTATTATATATAATGTTTGTTCTGATGGAAGATTGGTATTTTTTCCGACATAATTACACCTTTTTAGCTTTACCCTGTCCAAAGTTTGCTCGACTTCGGATAGGGACTTTTCTTTTTTGGACCTTTCTTGTCCGAAGTTCCTACGATTTCGGACATGCTCTTGCTTTTTTGGCTCTTCCTTGTCCGAAGTTCCCTCTACTTCGGACATGCTCTTGCCTTTTTGGCTCTTCCTTGTCCGAAGTTCCCACGACTTCGGACATCCTCTTGCCTTTTTGGACTCTTCCTTGTCCGAAGTTCCCACAGCTTCGGACATACTCTTGCCTTTTTGGCTCTTCCTTGTCCGAAGTTCCCACAGCTTCGGACATACTCTTACCGTTTTGGCTCTTCCTTGTCCGAAGTTCTCACGACTTCGGACATACTCTTGCCTTTTTGGACTCTTCCTTGTCCGAAGTTCCCACAACTTCGGACATGCTCTTGCCTTTTTAGCTTTGCCTTTTTCGAAAGTTGAACCATATTTTAAATTGCCTCTATTTATGGTACGGTTCACCGCACCATTAAACTGGCGGTTTTTTTGCTATTATTCTCTTTCCCATCAGTTAAATTATTGAACAAAAAAATCCTTTCATCAAAGATTCTATTGTGAAAGAGATTTTCCTACTGTTCGTTTGTAAATAATAACGAACGTTTAGGAAAACCTAGATTAAAGAGAGAATACAGGAGGGCGAAAAAATGACAGAAAGCCCAATAACAAACAACAAGACTTTTTGCATGAGTGAATACGATGTATTAAGACGAGTAATCCTTTGTCAGCCTCAATATATGACAATCCGCGAAGTAATTAATGAAACGCAAGAGCATTTTAAAAATGAAGGTATCCATATTGAACGTGCGCTCGAACAGCACGGTGAATTTGTCAAAACACTAAAGAAACATGGTATCGAAGTTATTTTATTGCCTTACCATAAAAAATATCCTGAACAAGTATTTACTCGGGATATTGGTTTTACACTAGGGCAAACAATCTTTGTTGCCAATATGGCAACAGATGTTCGTGCAGGGGAGGAAAACGTTTTAAAACAATGGCTGGAGGATGAAGAAATCTCTTATTATAATTTATACGAGGAACGAATTGAAGGCGGAGATGTTGTGATTGATCGAGAAACAATTTACGTGGGGCTCAGCAATCGGACAGACCAAAAAGCAGCTGAACATTTACAGAGTCTGTTGACTCAATTCAATGTCATTACCATCCCATTTAAAGATAAATACCTGCATTTAGATTGTATATTTAATGTCGTTTCACCTGAAGTGGCCCTTATTTACCCAAATGCCTTAACGAAAAAAAACATCGAGTTTTTTGCTTCACGCTATGAATTAATTGAAGTTTCGCATGAAGAACAATTTCAATTGGGCACAAATGTATTAAGTATAGGCAACAAACGAGTATTTAGTCTGCCGGTCAATAGGAAGGTAAACAAACAGCTTCGTAACCGGGGATTTGAAGTTATTGAGGTGGATATCACAGAAATCATTAAATCTGGCGGTTCCTTCCGTTGTTGCACCCTTCCTATTTTACGAGAAACGTAAAATAAAAATATAAAAATGACCATATAAACAACCCCCAAACTCCTAAAGAGCGTGGTTGTTTATATAGTCATAAGATACATTATTTAGCTATATAAAAACTGCCTCTATTTATGGTAAGGTTCACCATAACGCATCAAAATGAGATTCATCTTATTAAGAACAAGGCTATGTAACTTTTATTTTTCCATTACGAAACAAATCGTGCGATGCTATATGTTCGCACGACTTGTCATTTGTTTTTTATGATCACCGAGGATTTCATCTGGTTACTATCAACCATCCTTTTATGACTACTTTTCCCCCGCATTTTCCTTCTACTCTGATTTTATGCTCCATTTGTTTGATCGTCAGAGTTATTTGATCTCCCAAATAAACGGGTGAGGTAAATGTAAATTCATGCTGACACACCCACTCTTGAGGAGTGAGAATTTCGTTCGAAACCATCCATAACACTTTAGCCGCTGTTAACATTCCCTGGACAATTTTATTAGAAAATCCTTGTTGTTTCGCCGCTTCTATATCTAAATGAATGGGATTGTTATCACCTAAAACTACCGCATATCGTTCAACCTCTTCTTCGGTAATTTTATAGGCAAGCTTTTTCATGTCAAACCTCCCAAAATCAAATCCGATACTCCCTCAAAACAAAGTTGTCCATCATTACGATATAAATAGAGAGTTTGTTTAATAAAAGTAAGCTTTTGACGTTGAAATGGATTTGTGACTTCAACAATCGCTCTATAGATCTCATCCATATACATTCTTTGATGTTGGATACATTTCTGTTTTCGATGAATAATAGGCTGTTGAAGCTCCAAAGGGGTTTCAAGCCATTTATAAGCCATCATTGGCATGGTTGGAGGAAGAAGAATCGTTTCGGAACCATCGTCTTTTGCCCCCTCAGGATTCTGATAGATAGAATTTTGCTCACCAATCAATTGGACAAATTGCTGTACATCTTCTTTGGTAAAAATAATTTCATACTCCTTCGTTTTCATATGGCCACCTCGAATAGGACTGCTGATCCTATTCCTCCACCGCTGCCTATTGCCGCTAGTACATATTTGACATTCTCTCGTCTTTGGACTTCGTAGAAAAGCCTCGTTATCAAGATACTTCCCGAAGCTCCATAAGGATGTCCTAACGTTAAAGCTCCTCCGCGAACATTTATTTTGTCACAAGGAATAGACAGTTCTTTCATAGAAGCGACTATCTTCGAAGAGAAGGCTTCGTTTATTTCAATTAAATTAATATCCGCAATGGTTAACCGGTTTCTTTTTAATAAGGCTTGAATAGCCGGAATAGGGGCTGCCCCGGGATAATTGGGATGGACACCTGAGATTTCACTATCCAAAAATCGCAGGATAGGCTGGAAACCATTATTTAATGCTATACTTTCTTCCATGACAAGAACGGCTGAAGCTCCGTCATGAATACCGCAACTGTTCGCTGCTGTAACCGTACCGTTCCTTTTAAATATGGGCTTCGCCCTTTTTAATAGTACTTCCAGCTTTCTTTTCCTAAATAGTTCTTCATCCTGATGGTAATCCCCAATCGGAATGATCTCCTGAGTAAAATACCCTTTTTCATTCGCCTCCCAGCTACGCTTGTAACTTAATAGTGCATATTCATCCTGCATTTCTTTTGAAATAGCATATTTTTCTGCCACATATTCAGCGGCAACTCCCATATCGGGGTCGCCAATTTTTTCAGGAGAAAATCTCGCTCTTGATGGAAACGGAGAGGTGCTCGTGCTTTCTACACCACCAGCAATGTAACAACGGCCAGCTCCACCTTGGATATAGTAACATGCCATTCGAATCGCTTCTAACCCTGCACTGCATTGACGGTCAATGGTAAGTCCCGTTACAGAGAGAGGTAATCCTGCTTCTAATGCAGCAAACCGGGCTACGTTTCCACCGGGCCCAACAACATTCCCCAAAATAATGTCATCAATCTTTTCTTCTAATCCATTCGCTAAATGCTGGAGAAGAGGAACTGCAAGCTCATGTGGCTGAATATCCCGTAAAATTCCACTCATTTTTCCAATTGGTGTACGTTTCGCATGGACAATTACTGCTCTTTTAATCACTGGTCACCTTGCTTTCCATTTGTTTTATTAGCTCAGCACGAGCAATCTTTCCGCTTGTTGTATATGGGATTTCAGATAGAAAAAACCATTTGCGAGGAATTTTATAAGAAGACAAATACTTCTTACAAAGTCTTTTTAACTCTAATGGGCTGCCCTTTCCTTTCACTGCCGCAGCCACAACCTGACCCCAATATGAATCTGGCAGACCAATTACAGCAACTTCCTCGACATCCGGATGTAAGGAAATCACTTTCTCTATTTCTTCAGGAAAAATATTGATTCCTCCATATAAAATCATAGTTTGCTCACGGCCTGAAATATATAAATAACCATCTTCGTCAAAATAGCCCATATCATGGACCGTAGCCCATCCCTCTTCATCCTGAATCGAATGAACGGTCCTTCCATCATGATCCATGTATCCATTTATTATCAGTCCACTTCTTACATAGATCTTTCCAACCTCATTGGGCTTTGCTAAGACATGATCTGGCAGCCGTATTTGCACCTCTACGCCGTAACAAGGCTTCCCTACGGTTGCTGCCTTTTGCATACCATCTCGATCAGAAAGTACGGTAATGAAGCTCAATTCGCTGGCTCCATAAAACTCATACATGGTTATATTTGGAAAAATATGATAGATTTCCAATTTCGATCTTTCAGACCACTTTGCACCCGATGAAAGGAGTTTTATAGACTTATTGATTTGAATTCCTTGTTTAAGAAATGCTTCTACCATTACTGGAACGACATACATCGTTGTAATGGGATAAGATTGTATCCATGAATGCCCTTCAATAGGGGAAAATTTGTCTAATAGATAAACGGTTCCCCCTAAATACAAAGTGCTAATAGCTCCATAAAGAAAGTGAGAATGTATTAAGGCTCCAGGAATTAAAACATGATCCGATTCATTTATTTCGAAATCAAAACGGTTACAATCAAAACTTGCCATCCATGAATCCTGGGAACGAACAAATGCTTTTGGATTTCCGGTTGTGCCAGAAGTGAAGCCCATATAAAAAGGCAAATTTTCTTGAGTATACCTAATGATGGTCGCTTCAAACCGGGAGATTTCCCGTAAACTGTCATCCAAACTCATTACATTTGGAATCATATATTTAATCTGATAGTAAATTTCTCTTGTTGTGACAATGATCGAAGGATTGAAAAGTTTTATTCTCTTTTCTAATTCAGTTGTTTTCCATTTCAAATCATAGGGAACCGCAATCCAACCAGCCTTGGATGCACCTGCAAAGAGTTGCAGGAAAGGGAGCCCATTAGGCAGAAGGATTCCTATTGTTTTATTTTCTGAATGTAGTGAGTAAAGCCAATTTGCCGTTTGATTGACCAATTCACTCCATTTTTGATAATTGATTTGTTGATGATTAGTATGGATGGCTATTTTGTTGGGGGAAATTTTAGCGGAAGTTTCATACGATTCAGTTATATTGCCCATCATTATCACCTCTATAAAAAAAGACACATCAAGGTGTCTCTTTAGATTTAAATATTTTTAGTTACATGATTAGAGTAGCTCGTTGCTAGTGATCTTGAAAAAACGGGGTGCTTTCTTAGTCTGTATACTAAAATCGAAGCTAGTACAGCTTTTAACACATCCCCAGGAAGGTAAACTAAACTTAATTTTACAGCATTTAATCCTGAAATGTGCATGATCAATGCTTGAACAGGGATACCAATTAAATAGATAAGCAGGATTCCAACTGTCAGATTAATAAATAAAACATGGTGTAGTTTTAAATTTGCTATACGTGATAAAAGATATCCAATAACGAATGCTGTAATTGGCCAAGAAATTAAATAACCAACACTCGGTCCAACAAATACACTTAAACCGCCTCGACCTCCCGATAAAAGTGGTACTCCAACAGCAACTAGCAGTAAAAAGACAGTTTGGCTCATTGCTCCTAATCTTGCCCCTAATACTCCCCCGGCAAGAAGAACACCTAGTGTTTGCAATGTAATAGGTACGGGTGTAAACGAAAGAGTAATAGGCGGAACGATACCTAGAGCACCCATGACAGCAGCAAACACTGCTACAAAGGTAATTTCTTTAAGTTTCATTTCTACATTCTCCTCAAAGTAAATATGTAATTAATTCAATTTTGATTATATTCAATTTCAAAACAAATTGTCAACCTGACATTAATTATAGTTAACAATTTGTTTTAAAAAATAAATTAAGTTGCGCTCATTTTATCAAAGAATACAAAAAGAGCTTGGCAGACCAAACCCTTTTGTTTATATAAGCAAATCATTCCAAATGAATAGTAAAGGAAGGATAACCATATGTACTCTACACAAGTAATATATTCAGTCATAGACTAATAGAAAATTACCTGTTGAAAAGCCCGGATCACAAATTGTTTGTGGCCGGGCTTTTTCATTTTATCTTATCAAAAAATGAAAGGACAAAAAATTTAGATTTAAAAAACCTCATTTACTTATGGTAAGGTTCACCCCGATTAATCCGAAACGCTCGATAAATCTGCTCAACGAGTATGAGCCTCATCAGTTGGTGGGGGAAGGTCATCCGTGAAAAGGAAAGCTGTTCATTCGACCGTTTGATTACTTCCTCACTCAACCCCAGCGATCCGCCAATCACGAAAGCGATTTTACTTTTTCCATAGGTTGCAAGCTTATCTAGTGAATCCGCTAGTTCTTCCGATGATCCTAATTTTCCTTGAATCGCTAGTGCAATGACATATGTATCTTGGCTAATCTTTGCTAAAATTCGTTCGCCTTCTTTTTGCTTTACTTGCACCATTTCCAGCTCACTTAATACTTCTGGTGCTTTTTCATCAGGAACTTCAATCACGTCGACCTTTGCATAAGCCGTCAGCCGTTTTAAATATTCCTCAATACCCTGCTTTAAATATTTCTCTTTTAATTTGCCAACCGTAATAATGGAGATATTCACAATCCACAGCCCTTTTCAACTTGATTACAAACAGTTTACAAACAAGATATCCACAGAAGTTATCCACATATTCACAATTTTTATCCACATCTTGTATGGAATCACTTGTTCGCCACAACATATGTAGCTTGATTTTGACAATATTCACAGTGTGTTGATAAGTTATCCCCATCTATTTTCGATAAAACTGGAAATGTCTCAAATTGATCCACAATATCATCTAAGGCAATATCCACATGTTCCTCACAGCTATAAATCATTTTCATCCGTCAACCTTTCTTACGCTTATTATTTAATATTATTGTTTGCACGATAATCAACTGTCATACAAGATCCCTCAATAACTTATACATAATACCACAAAAAAAACAGGGAGGTGACTTGTTCACCTTCCTGTTTTTTATCGAACATTATTGGGTTGTATCTCCTGATAAGGTTAAAGTCGTTTGCTTCACCTTCCCATCGCGGTAAAATTTAATCTTTAACTGTTCACCAATTTTCTTTTTCTGGTACAAATGTTTCCGAAGATCAATGACGTCATTAATCTTTTCCCCATCCATCTCGACAATAACATCTAATTCTTGTAAACCAGCTTGCGCCGCTGGAGAATTCGGTACAACTTGTCTTAAGGCAACCCCATAATTGATATCTCGAGGTAATTTCAACGCTTCTTCTTGGTAGTAGGCAGGAATTTCAGCGACTGATTTTAAATCGACGCCCATGTAAGGACGCTTAACAGATCCAAACCTTTCAAGGTCATCAATGATCGGCCGTGCTGAGTTAATAGGAATCGATAAACCAATTCCTTCTACAGCATTTTGGGCAATCTTCATGGAGTTAATTCCAACAAGCTGTCCTGCAATATTAATCAATGCCCCGCCGCTGTTACCAGGATTGATTGCGGCATCTGTTTGCAGTACTTCTGCATTCCAGTCAATGACCCCATCTTGATTAATATCAACAGGAATCGTCCGCTTCAGCCCAGAGATGATTCCTTGTGTGACGGACCCTGAGAAGGTCGCACCAAGCGGATTTCCGATCGCGATGACCGGTTCTCCCATTTTTAAACTATCCGAATCACCAAACTCAGCCACCTTTTTAATCTTGGCTGCATCAACCTCAAGCACCGCTAAATCCGTCCAAACATCACTGCCGAGCAGTTTAGCTGGAATCTTTGTCCCATCGCTAAAGCTTACTTCTAGCTTAGTTGCTCCTTCAACCACATGGTGATTCGTGACAACGTAAGCCTTTCCTCCTGCTTTTTTATAGACCACACCTGATCCTGTTCCGGCTGCTTCTTCCTCTGAGGCCGCTTCATCATCTGTCCAAAAGTTTGATGACTGGATGTTATTAATTCCGACAACGGCATCAGCAGCCTTATCAACTGCTTTCGTTGTGTTTGTGTTCACATCATAGGAAATCTGTTTTTGAGTGAAATTTTGATTCTGATTATTATTATTAGTTGATTCTACGGCATTGTTTTGATTTGTTTCAATTTGATAGGGAAGAATCCCGCGATTTGATAGGGCAGGAATAGAAATAATAACAAGAATGGCTCCAAGGATCGCCCCAACAACACTGGCAAGGAAGACTCCGCCTCTATTTCCTTTCTGTTCCCTGAAGCGGTTTTGTGATTGATCATCATAGTAACCCACTTTACACCATTCCTCACTTTCCGAAAGATTGCTACCGTTTATTTTGGCTTATAATTACAATTATACTCGCTCTTCTTTAAATTACTAATTAATAACTATGTATTAATAAAAACTTACGACTTTGTTCATAGATTTTTAATAAATAGGCTGTGTTAAACTAGTCTGTTGATTTCCGTTCCAGGCACTTCGCTTTCCGCGGGCGTGCCGGGGAGCCTCCTCGTCGCTTTGCTCCTGCGGGGTCTCCCCTGCCCCGTATTCCCGCAGGAGTCTTCGTTCCTTCCACTCCAATCAACAGAGTGCCAAAGTCAACATTAACCTTTAACACAGTCAATAAATAATAAAAAAGAACGAGGTACCTGTAATAAGGCACCTCGTTTTTTTAACTAGACTACACAGCTGTTAATGCTGTTGGTATTTTCGGGTCTGTATCGTAGAGTCCGAATTGTTCGCCGACAATTAGACCTCGCTCTTGAAGGGTTTGGGAAACTGCCATTTTAGCTAAGTCCTTCATGTTATTATCCGCGCTTAAATGGGCAAGATAAATTCGCTTGGTTTGATCGCCAATGACATCACTCATTGCTAAAGCTGCATCCTCATTGGAAACATGGCCGACATCACTTAAAATCCTGCGTTTAATATTCCAAGGGTATCTGCCCATCCGCAGCATCTGCACATCATGATTGGATTCAAAAATATACACATCGGCATTCGAGATGGTTCCTTTCATTCGGTCACTAACATAACCCGTATCCGTGATAAGGACGAGTTTTTTCCCTGAATGGTGGAATACGTAAAACATTGGTTCCGCCGCATCATGGGATACTCCGAATGACTCAATATCAACAGAACCAAAACTCTTTACGGTTTCCATATTAAAAACAAATTTTTGTTCCGTTGGAATGGCACCGACTGAACTTTCCATTGCCCGCCATGTTTTTTCGTTCGCATATACAGGCAAATGGTATTTACGAGCAAGGATACCAATTCCTTTAATATGGTCACTGTGTTCATGCGTCACAAATATTCCGGAAAGCTTGCTAATATCACGATCAATTTGTCCAAAAAGTGCCTCCATTTGCTTGCCGCTAAACCCCGCATCCACAAGAAACGAATGCTCATCAGACTCTACATATAGAGCGTTTCCTGTACTCCCGCTTGCAAGAATGCTATAACTTAAAGACATACGATTTCACTCCACTTTACTTTTTTCATCGCTGTTAAATTGAATAATCTGCCCTTCAAATGCGTTCACAAATAGGCTCTCCTTGCCATTAACCTCAAAGCGCCATGTAGGCGCTAAAACTTGGGAAGCTGCCAACTGAATGAGTGTGGAATAACCAAGCTCAATCTTGGTGATATTGCTCTTCGACTTCAACATTCCCTTCTGATGCAAAGTTTCAATCGCCTTTAACGGCGCCAAAATTTCTTCCTTGGCCGTTAACTTCTCCATTTCCACCAGGTAGGTCTGATCATAGGAGACAATCTGGTTCTTATCACCGATTTTAAATGTAATCATCCCATTTATATTTTTAAATAAAGGGACATTCTCTGCAGTCTGAAAGTAAGTGATGGATTGATCCTTGTCACTTTTCTCCCCATATTGATAATCCTCACCAAAAAGGACATTGTCATTTATAAAAGCGGACAACTCGGCTGGTTCAAACTTTGCAGTGATTTTAATCGGCTTTTCTAGTGTGACATGGAGTGTTGTCGTCCCTGTACCCCTTAAGTCCCCAGATTTTCCTTTCAGCTTATCAGTATCAACCTGTGTAAACACCTTGGGCTTGGCACTGAGATACTGGGCTTGAATCGTATCCTTAGGAAAGTCTTTATACGTAATCTCATCTGCTTTTAGCTTTTCTTCAAACGAAGCCTCTGAAATAACCTCATACTTATTAGCATCACGGATTTTCATGAATTGGTATAAGAGATACACATCTAAGATTAAGAAGGTGATAATAAAAATAGTTTTTATCTTACTCCAATCCATGCTGTGATCCTCCTAGGTCTTCCATCGTAATCTGTCCCCATGATTTACCATAGAGATAGAACCAGGCAGGTTCTAAGATGATTAGTTTATTCTCCTTTGAATCTCGTTCCATTCGATAGCCCAAGATCATATCCTCAAGAAGGCTCGGCTTAAAATTCTTTTTGTTTTGTAAAAATTTCAAAGCATCGTGCCCTGAGGGACGGGTCACCTTTACCATCTCTGTGGTTAATGGGAGTTCTAAAGCTATATTTGGACGAATATACTTATTGATTTCATCGCGGCCCCAAACCTCACTAATTTCGGTCATGCCATTTCCATTAAAGACAGGGTAGCCGTCCATACTATATAAGCGGAAAGTGACGGTATGGGTATACTCATTTTTATCAACATAGCGATACGGGTCTGTCCAGCCGCCATGTTGATTGACAAAATCAATGCTTCGTTTCACTAAATCATATGAAGTGTTGATGAAATTTTCTTCTACAGTCGGATTGACGTACCTGAGGAGATTACTTTCAAAATTCACCGTCATTTTACTAGAATCGTTTGTGTACTCCTCGCCTGATGGGACAAAGCTCTTTTGGACAAAACTAGGGTCGCTAAAAAGGGCTTCTTTGAATTCTTCAGAATCAAGGGTAACAGGCAAGTATTTATAGGTCGTCATTTCTGTGGTTGACTCAGGCAAGAAAATGGTCCGTTTTTCAGATGCTTGGTAAGCAAAATAACGCGGGTATTTCGCTGCCTTCAAATAAAAATTACGGTTAAACTCACTTAAATTTGCAGAAGAGATGTGACTAATATAAACCTGTTGGTTCTCGGTAGAAACAAAGTAAACAATTCCATTTTCCTTTGCGGAATTCTCTGTATTAATAATGATTCGATTGAAGTTGAATGTAGGTATTTTTTTTCCTTCAATATTTAATACACTGCGATATAACTCTATTGGAACCTCTCCCGGAAATATAATTTCCGTATTGCCGCTGCCATGAATTAATTTCTTGATGTCTTTGACCTCGTTTGTATATTTTTTCACATCAAAGAAAGCCCAACGGCTGAGTTCCTTAATCACCTTTTCCATATCATCTGTGTTATTCGTTCCATAATGCTGACCTTTCACATGGTAAAGCAGTTGATCAGGTCTGACAATTTTTTGAACCTCTTGTTTTTCACTTAAAGAAACCTCTTTTACATTATCGCTGCTTTTCATTGTTTCATAATTCGGTTGGTACGTCCAAAGGTTCCAAGTTAACAATATACTGACCAGGACTAGTACGATTAGAATCCCTGATTTAATATTTTCGTATCTCATGACCAATCATCCTCTTCAGAACGTTCATATGGGAGTGAAAAGGAGATTTTTGTTCCTTTCCCTTCCTCACTTGTTGCCCAGATTGCCCCGCCATGAGCATTAACCATTTCTTTTGCAATCGCCAAACCTAGGCCTGTACCGCCTAATTTCCGCGTTCTCGCTTTATCAACACGATAAAAACGGTCAAAAATATTTTTAATATTCTCTTTTGGAATTCCAACTCCTTGGTCTGAAATGCTCACAATAATTTTATCGTCCATTTCTTTAATCGAAAAAGTGACTTGCCCGCCTTCTGGCGAGTACTTTAACGCATTGGAAATAATATTGTATAAAACCTGTGTCATTTTATCTTCATCAATTTCAACAAAGATCGCTTGCTTAGGAAGTTTTCGTTTGAAGGAAACGTTTTGTTCCTTTGACAATTCGAACCTGTCGATGATGCGGTCAAAGAAATCAACAAAGTTAACCCATTCAATCGTCAGTCGATAATCGGTACTATCCATTTTTGAAAGCTGGAGCAGGTCATTTACCAGACGAATCATTCGTTCCGTCTCAGTCCGCGTCACTTCTAAAAAGTTTGGAGCAATCTCCTCATCCCGCCAAGCTCCATCTGCGAGGGCCTCTAAATAACTCCTCATTGTTGTCAGCGGTGTCCGCAGTTCATGGGATACGTTGGCGACAAACTCTCTTCGTTCCGCATCGATTTTTTCTTGGTCGGTAATATCATGCAGAACGGCAATTAAGCCATTGACAAAGCCCGTCTCTTTTTGAATCACGGAGAAATTGGCACGCAGAAAATAGCGTTCCTTTTTCGTACTATAATCTAAAATAATTGAATCCTTTTCTTCCAATAAGTCCTCAAAGGAATTCGTATCATCTAAATCAAGTAATGAAACGATGGGCTGCGTAAGCACTGTTTCACGTGAAACATTCAACATTTCTGCCGCTGGTTCATTAATCAGGATCACTCGGCCTTTCCGGTCGGTGGCGATTACACCATCGGTCATATAAGACAAAACCGTGGAAAGTTTTCTTCGTTCTCCTTCGGTCATAGCCTGTGCTTCCTGCAGTTTCTTCGTTAAATTATTAAAGGTAATTGCCAGAGTCCCAATTTCATCATTTCCATATACTTTAACTTTTCTTGAAAAATTCCCCTTGGTCATCGCTATCGCTTGCTTCTTCATATCAGCAATCGGTCTAGTAATGGTTTGGGCTAACAAGATGCCCAGGAGAGCAGTAATGGATAGAGCAATTGCTGTACCAGTGGCAAAAATCTTATTAATGGTTTTCATTTGTTCAAAAACATTTTCAATTTTAGCTACCAAATAAATGGAACCGATAACCTTTTTCCCCGACTTAATTGGTGTAGAGAGGACCCAAATCCGGTGTCCGGTTTGCTCATCGATATTAATGGAACTTTGATCCTCTTCTAATACCATCGATTGCTTCACTTGAAGTTTGGTGGTTCGTTGACCAACCACTCCTTGGTTACTGGGATGGGAGGTACCAAGAATTTTTAGGGAGTTGTTTTCAATTACCTGAACTTCTGAAATATCACCTGCATCAAAGTCTCTAAGGATTTTTTTGATATCTTCTTCGAGTGTTGGGTCTTCAGGCGTTCTCTCCTTCTCCATTTCCTCGACAATATTATAGGCAAGCAAATCAACCCGCTGTTTTAACGATGTTTGGAAGTTGGTCCGTAATGTTTCCTCCAACTGTTTAACAAAATAGACACCGATAATTTGCATGGCCACTAATATAAGGAGGACATAGATGATAACGAACTTTACATGTATAGAGCGAAAGAAACCAACCTTCTTCATTCCGTTTACTCCTGTTCAGGATTGCGCAAATAGTATCCTACCCCGCGCCGAGTCACAATCCAAGTTGGATGGCTAGGGCTGTCCTCAATTTTTTCCCGCAATCTTCTCACTGTTACATCGACTGTTCTTACATCACCATAGTAATCGTAACCCCAAACGGTTTGTAAGAGGTGTTCCCTTGTCATCACTTGGCCGATATGTTTTGCTAAATAGAATAGCAATTCAAATTCACGGTGGGTCAACTCAATCGTTTCACCGCGTTTTGAAACGATGTAGGCATCTGGATGAATGGTCAGTGATCCTATCTCAATTTCATTCGTTTCAGATTCAGTTTCTGCCGGTGTCAGAATTTGTTGATGGCGACGTAAATTAGCCTTGACGCGAGCAATTAGTTCTCTTGTGCTAAACGGTTTCGTCACATAATCATCTGCACCCAACTCAAGTCCTAAGACTTTATCAATTTCGGAGTCCTTTGCCGTCAGCATAATAATCGGCATTTCATATTTCTTACGGACTTCACGGCATACTTCCATCCCGTCTCGTAAGGGAAGCATAATATCTAAAAGGATTAAATCTGGCTGTACTTCTTCCACCAACTCAAGTGCTTCGTTTCCGTCATAAGCACAATAGACAACGTATCCTTCTTTTTTTAAGTTAAATTGGAGAATATCAGCAATTGGTTTTTCATCATCAACAACAAGAATTTTCTTTTCCATTCCATTGCTCCTTTTCATTTTTTCATTTTCATCTATTTAATAAAATAGGACTAGGAGTCATAACTATACTATTTTACTGTATCATGTTATTCACATAAATTCACCTATTACCATTTGGTAAGAATGGAAGAATAAAAAGCCTCTGGCATTAAGCCAGAGACTCATCTTTTATCTTAAATAAGAAAGTGGATTTACCAAGCTGCCGTTTTTATAGACTTCAAAATGCAAGTGAACACCAGTAGCATCTCCGGTAGCACCCATTATTCCAATAGCAGAACCCTTGGAAACCTTCTGACCTACGTGAACCTTAAGCGATGACATATGTCCATAAAGGGTACGGTAACCATTTCGATGGTCAATTACAATCTTATTACCATAACCGCCTCCCCAGCCTGCAGAAACAACCACGCCATTATCGGCTGCCTTGATGGTTCTGTTGCTTGGTCTAGCAATATCAATTCCTTTATGCATTCTGCCCCATCTAGGACCTTGCTTACTTGAAATATACCCACCCACTGTTGGCCAGGCAAAGGTGCCGTCGCCGCGTGATGGAATTACCTTTGTTCCTTTGATGACAATCTCATTAACAGGCTGTTCGAGGATTGTTTCATTTACCTCGTCCTTGTTTACGGTTACACCATTTTGTTCGGAAATTTTATAGGTAACTGAACGAGTACCTTTTTTACCTTCTTGTTTTACCTTTGTTTTCCCTTTTAACAGAGTTTTATCTTCAATCACATTCTTTTTAAAAGGGATTTCTTCCTTTTTGTTTACTTCTTTTTCCACAATCACTTCAATATATGGTTTTGGAACAGTCATATTAATTTTTTTGCCAATCTTTAGAAGAGTATCTTTAGTTAGTCCGGGATTCACCGCTAAGATGTCCGCCATCTTCATATGGTGATCATCGGCAATGATTTCAAGTACATCACCTTTTTGAATCACGTATTTCTTTTCTTCTAAAGTCCCTTTTTGTAAAAAAGTAACTGCTTCCTCAGCAGACATAATCTTTCTAGGAGCAGTATCTTCATTTGAAAATGAAACATTTTTAGATAGTCGTACATCTAATAAACGAGACTCATTTTCTTTTAATGCCGGTACATTCGTATTGTCAGAAGCTTTTCGAGCCTTGAGTTCGGCTAATTGATCCTCAGGAACATATTGTTGGATCAATTTCTTCATAACTTCTTCCGCTGTCGTTTGATTTTCTACATAAGCAACTGGTTTCCCGTCAATCATGATGGCAGAGGCCTCTGTTTGAAGCTGGAAGATATTTCGGATGGTCTGAACGGTTTCTGTCTCAGTTTCAGCCGTTGGAAATACTTGATATGGAACGTCGTTAATTTGTTGCATAAAATCGGTATCAGCAGCTTTTTCAGCAATAATTTTATTTACTACGCTCTTATCCGCAACATTACCTATATATGTACCTTCAAGATAGACATGATAATCCTTTGATGATTCGGATGAATCAGCAAATGCAACCGGACCGTTACTAAAGGCAATCAGTGATGATGCCATAGCAGTCACAAGTGTTGTTTTAAGTAATAACCTTTTTGTTTGTGATATTTTATCTAAAAATAACATTTTTCCTCCCTAAACCACGGTAAAACCCTTTTAATCTATTGTATTTACTATTAAAGAAGTTCCCAGAATTTTAGACCTTCTCCACTTTACCATAACTTTCTGTAAATAGATTAATAGTCTTTATACTGTAACAAAACTGTATAATTGCTGACATTTTTAGCAGGGAAGAACTGTTCTTTTTGGTAAAAAGAAGATATAGATAAAAAAAAAGGAAGCATGCATTTGCAAGCTTCCTTTTTTTATGGCTCAGGACGGAATCGAACCGCCGACACAAGGATTTTCAGTCCTTTGCTCTACCGACTGAGCTACTGAGCCACTTATATGGCGGTCTGGACGGGACTCGAACCCGCGACCTCCTGCGTGACAGGCAGGCATTCTAACCAACTGAACTACCAGACCAATATTAAATTGATTGTCAGCAAGGAGACCGTCCTTGCCAGCCATTTGCTGACAATCAAAAGCCATGACCCCTACGGGATTCGAACCCGTGTTACCTCCGTGAAAGGGAGGTGTCTTAACCACTTGACCAAGGGGCCATAAAATATAAATGGTGAGCCATGAAGGACTCGAACCTTCGACCCTCTGATTAAAAGTCAGATGCTCTACCAACTGAGCTAATGGCTCGTACTTGTTTTCGTATATCGTGACGACGCTTTTTATAATAGCACGGACTATATACTAATGGCAATACTTTTTTAAAAAACTTTTTTAAAAAGTTTGAAGCCCTCAAAAATGAGGGCTTCATCTAGTAAGTTCAAAGTTAAATTGTCTAGCTCCAGCGCCTAGGGGCTCGGGGTCATAAGCCAATCCGTCCTGAAGGTTAAAAAGCAACCTTCATGCCGGCTCGTCTTATGCCTGTCGCCCCTGAACAAGGCGCTTCCGCTTTTAAATTTGTCTCCACGGGCTGCGGACTACATTTGTTTGATTACGATCTGGTCCAACTGAAAAAGTTGTTAATGGAATTCCAGTTAATTGGGTCACGCGTTCTACATAATGGCGGGCATTTACAGGCAACTCATCTAAAGTTTTAACGCCTGTAATATCTTCTGTCCAACCTGGAAGCTCTTCATAAACAGGTTCACACTGTGCTAATACCTTCAAGCTTGCTGGATATTCTGTAATAAGCTCACCTTTGTAGCTATACGCAGTACAGATCTTTAATGTTTCAATCCCTGTTAAAACATCAATAGAATTAAGCGACAAGTCAGTTAATCCGCTCACACGGCGGGCATGGCGTACAACGACACTGTCAAACCAGCCAACACGGCGAGGACGGCCCGTTGTAGTGCCATATTCACGTCCAACCTCACGGATCTGATGGCCGATTTCATCATTTAATTCTGTCGGGAATGGGCCGTCACCCACACGGGAAGTGTAAGCTTTGCAAACTCCAACAACATGGGTAATCTTCGATGGTCCAACCCCGGAACCAATTGTAACACCGCCAGCTACAGGATTAGAAGAAGTAACAAATGGGTAAGTACCTTGGTCAATATCAAGCATAACCCCTTGAGCCCCTTCAAAAAGAACTCGTTTGCCTTCATCTAATGCATCATTCAAGACCACGGATGTATCACAAACATACTGTTTTACTTGTTGACCATATTCATAATACTCATCAAGGATTTCTTCTTTTGTAAATCCTGTTGTTTCATAAATACGTTCAAATAAACGGTTTTTCTCTTCCAAATTACGTTCAAGCTTTTCTTCAAATACATCGCGTTCTAGCAGGTCAGCAATTCGAATACCTACGCGGGCCGCTTTATCCATGTAAGCTGGTCCAATTCCTTTTTTGGTGGTACCGATTTTATTCGCACCCTTACTTTCTTCCTCAACCGCATCAAGTTTTAAGTGATATGGAAGAATGACATGGGCACGATTACTAATGCGAAGATTATCGGTAGTAATACCTTTTTCATGCAAATAAGCAAGTTCTGCTACAAGTGCCTTTGGATCAACAACCATTCCATTTCCGATGACACAGATTTTTTCTTTATAAAAAATTCCAGATGGAATTAGGTGCAATTTGTACGTTTCTCCGTTGAACTTTATGGTATGGCCTGCATTATTTCCTCCCTGATAACGGGCGATTGCTTCGGCATTTTCAGAAAGGAAATCTGTGATTTTCCCCTTACCTTCATCTCCCCATTGAGTTCCAACAACTACTACTGATGACATATAAGGCACCTCCAAATTAAATACGCTTTACTCTTTTCCATACACCATTTTACCAATATTTATTACTAAAAGCAAACTAAACACGAACATTTATATGAATCTATTATATTATGTTCGTAAAATATTAATTTAAGAATCTATCTTGTTGGTTTGATGATTTTTCCATAAAATAGAATTATAGTTTTATTAAAATAACAAATAGGATGTGGAATATGCTATTTAAATCTCGCGTGGAACTATTGGAAATCACTCTGTTGCGATCTTTAAATGCGCGAATGAGTTTATCCGATAAAGATGTTAGTAACTATAAAAGGCTAAGAAAGGGATTTGAAGGTGAGAAAAAGAGTGATCTGTGGTTAGAAGGGCTCTCAGAGGATTGGCTGATCATCCATGATTTATTACTTGAATATAACCATTCTAAATTCCAAATTGATACGTTACTAATATCCCACGATAAAATTTACCCTTTGGATATAAAAAACTTTGAAGGCGACTACTTTGTTGAAGGTGAAAAATGGTGTACGAGTGCTAAAAAAGAAATGAAGAATCCCGTACACCAACAAAATCGTTGTGTTATCTTATTTCGTTCACTACTCGGTGACCTTGGCTATCATTATCCGCTTGAACCCTATCTCATCTTCATTAACTCCGAATTTCATTTATATATAACCACTATTAATCCATCTCTTGTTTTCCATTCACAAATGAACCGTTTTTTGAAAAAGCTCAATGCAAGACCCGTAAAACTGAATAAAGGACACTACAAATTAGCTGAACAATTAGTATCTCTTCATATAGTAGAATCACCTTATCCGCACTTGCCAGCCTATCAATATGAAGATTTGAAAAAAGGAATTCTTTGTCTAAAGTGTTACTCCCTTTTTTCTGAGATTCACGGTTCAATTTTGACGTGTGATCAATGTGGATGTACAGAAGAGGTGGAATCAGCAGTGTTAAGGAGTGTCACTGAATTATCGCTTCTTTTCCCTGAACAAAAAATTACCACAAAGATAGTCCGTGATTGGTGTAAGATTGTTAAATCGGAGAAGACTATTAGGAGGATACTGGGGAAGCACTATAAACAAATTGGTCATGGAAAGTCTGCAAATTATGTTTTACCAAAGGATTAAATTTTTTTACTTACCCTTTAATAAAATCTATGATTACTGATAGACTCTTTTTTTACTGTAAACGGGCATCATACGACCTCTATGATTCCCGTTAGGCTCTTCTTTTACTTCAAACAGGCATCATACGATCCCTATGGTTACCGTTAGGCTCTCTTTTTACTTCAAGCGGGCATCATACGACCCCTATGGTTACCGTTAGGCACTCTTTTTACTTCAAACAGGCATCATACGACCCCTATGGTCATCGTTTGACCTTTTTTCTCAAGCCACTAGTGCCTGGACACAAAAAAGGCTAGCCAAATAAATTTGGCTAGCCACTACGCACCAGGAGCATCTTCATACCGTGTCTCGAGGTTGACGAACTTATTGTATTCTTTTACAAAGGCCAACGATACCGTTCCTGTTGGGCCATTACGCTGCTTAGCAATAATGATTTCGATGATGTTCTTATTCTCTGATTCCTTATCATAGTAGTCATCACGATACAAGAACGCCACGATATCGGCATCCTGCTCAATAGAACCTGATTCACGAATATCGGACATCATCGGGCGCTTATCTTGACGCTGTTCCACACCACGGGATAGCTGGGAAAGGGCAATAACAGGGACTTTCAACTCACGAGCTAACTGCTTTAAAGAACGAGAGATTTCGGAAACTTCCTGCTGACGGTTCTCGCCCGAACGGCCGCTTCCTAAAATCAACTGCAAGTAATCGATCAGGATCATCCCTAAACCATGCTCTTGCTGCAAGCGACGGCATTTCGAACGGATATCACTAATTCGAACCCCAGGAGTATCATCAATAAATATCCCTGAATTTGAAAGACTTCCCATCGCCATTGTCAATTTGCCCCAGTCTTCATCGGTTAGGGAACCGGTACGAAGCCGCTGGGCATCGATGTTTCCTTCCGAACAGAGCATACGCATTACCAGCTGTTCGGCACCCATCTCAAGACTGAATATCGCAACATTTTCACCCGTTTTTGTCGCTACGTTGGCGGCGATGTTTAAGGCGAAGGCTGTTTTACCCACGGAAGGACGGGCTCCAACAATGATTAAATCATTTCGTTGGAATCCTGCCGTCATTCGGTCTAGTTCCGCGAATCCGGTGGAAATCCCTGTAATGTCGCCGACCCGGTTGTGCATTTCCTCAATATTGTCATACGTCCGAACCAGTACATCTTTAATATTATGGAAAGCACCAGCATTCTTCCGCTGCGCCACGGCCATAATATTTTTTTCAGCTTCACTTAAAAGCGCCTCAACCTCATCCTCACGAGAATATCCATCAGAGGCAATGTTCGTTGCGGTGCGAATTAATCTTCTAAGTAAGGATTTTTCTTCTACTATTCTCGCATAATATTCAATATTAGCTGCCGTTGGAACCGAGGCGGCCAATTCTCCTAAATAACTTACCCCGCCTGTATCTTCAATCAGTTTGGCAGCCGCAAGTTCCTCTGTTACCGTTACAAGGTCAACTGCTTTCCCTTGATCATTAAGAGTAAGCATCACGTTAAATATTTTTTGGTGGGCAGCACGATAAAAATCCTCAGGGATTAATATTTCAGAAGCTAGTACAAGAGAGGAAGGCTCTAAGAAAATAGCCCCTAAAACTGCCTGCTCGGCCTCAATATTTTGCGGTGGCATACGATCCGCATATAAGTCATTCATATATCAAAAAACCTCCTATCATGAAGAGGATATTTTATTATTAAAAACTATCATTTTCCTAAAAACAAAAGAAAAAGTGACCAGCTAAAACCGATCACATCGCGTTGATTACTTTTCTATTCTATCATGTTCCAGAACCATTTCGCACTGGGAAAATTTTTATTTTACTTCTGTCACAGAAACGGTTAAGGTCGCAACCACCTCGTGATGAAGTTTCACTGGAACCTTTGTGTGGCCAAGCGTGCGAATGGCATCTGCTAATTCCATCTTACGTTTATCAATTTTGATCCCATGTTTCTTTTGTAATTCTTCTGCAATTTGCTTTGTTGTAATGGATCCAAATAAACGGCCGCCTTCACCTGCTTTAGCAGTTAATTGAACCGTGATTTGATCCAATACTTCTTTTAATTTTTGGGCCTCCGCTAATTCTTCCTCCGCTTGCTTTGCTTCCTTCTTTTTTTGAGCATCAAGCGTACTGATATTGGCATTATTCGCTTCCTTTGCTAAACCTTGTTTAAGAAGGAAATTATGAGCATAACCGTCTGCTACATTCTTCACTTCACCTTTTTTCCCTTTACCCTTTACGTCTTTTAAAAAAATTACTTTCATTCCTTTTTCACTCCTTCAAAATAATCATCTATTGCTAGCTTTAATTGATTTTCTGTTTCTGTAATCGATAAACCAGTCAGTTGTGTGGCTGCATTCGTCAGATGTCCGCCGCCTTTTAGACTTTCCATGATGACCTGGACATTGATGTTTCCAAGCGACCTTGCACTAATGCCAATCACGCCTTCACTGCGTTCTGAAATAACAAAGGAGGCTATCACCCCATCCATTGTTAATAAGGTGTCTGCTGCTTGGGCAATAATCACTTGATCGTTGAACTCATTTTCTGTGCCTTTCGCAATGGCAACCCCTTCACGGTAAAAAGTAACAGACTCAATTAACTTGGACCTCTTAATATATGTATCCACATCTTCCTTCAAAAACTTTTGAACGAGGATGGTATCTGCTCCATGTGCTCGTAGATAGGAGGCCGCATCAAACGTCCTTGAGCCTGTTCTGAGGGTAAAGCTTTTGGTATCCACGATGATTCCTGCTAAGAGGGCCGTCGCTTCAATCATTTCAATTTTACCTCGTTTTGGCTGATATTCAAGGAACTCTGTCACTAATTCTGATGTCGATGAGGCATAAGGTTCCATATAAACAAGGAGAGGATTGGCAATAAAATCTTCACCGCGGCGATGATGATCGATGACAACCTTATTGTCAATTTTATTGAGAAGCCGTTCTTCAATGACCATGGACGGTTTATGCGTATCAACGACAACAAGTAAGGTCTTATCCATAGCAATTTCCAGTGCCTCTTCTGGTCCAATAAAATGGGCAAACAACTGCTCTTGCTGTCGTATTTCTGCCATTAATCGTTTAACTCCATTTTCCATGTCCTGCGTGTTGACAACGATATAGGCATCTTTCTGGTTCATTTGCGCGACTTTATAAATGCCAATGCTGGCACCAATCGAATCCATGTCCGGATTTTTATGACCCATGATAATTACTTTATCACTAGCGATAATTAAATCCCTTAAGGCATGTGAAATCACTCGTGCTCTGACCCTCGTTCGCTTTTCAATTGGATTGGTTTTGCCGCCATAAAACTTCACCTTGCCGCTTGGTAATTTAATCGCTACTTGGTCGCCGCCTCTGCCTAAGGCCAAGTCCAAGCTCGATTGGGCTAAACCGCCTAATTCTGGCAGGGAAGTTACTCCCGTTCCAACGCCAATACTTAAGGTAAAGGATACATTTTGCTTGGAAGTCATTTCTCTGACTTCATCAAGAATGGTAAATTTCCCGTTTTCCAGCTTTTGAAGAATTCCTTCACTGAACACCGCAATAAACCGTTCGGAGGAAATTCTTTTTAAAAATATCCCATTATCCTGGGCCCATTTATTTAGGATAGACGTCACCAAATTATTGATGCTGCCACGCATTTGGTCATCCATTCCCTGGGTAAGGTCATCATAATTATCTAAAAAGATTATTGAAATAACAGTCCTGTCATTATGATACATTTTCTCGATTTCTTTTTGTTCGGTCACATCGAAAAAGTATAAAAGCCGTTCCTCACGTCTATGGATGACGCGGAATTTCCGTTCATGAAGGGTAATGATCTCTGTTTCTACTTCCTGTTTAATTAATGGTATCAGGGTATCGGCGACATCGTACAATGATCTTCCCACCAAGGTATCCTGATCAAAACAAGAAGCCAAGAATGGATTGGTCCACTCAATATAATACTCATCATTAATGAGCATAATCCCGATTGGCATTTCCATTAGCGCTTCTTCACCAACTCGTTTTACGCGGTAGGAAAGGGTTGAGATATACTCCTCCATTTCTTTTCGCTGGCGCCGATCAACCACAAACATATAGTAAATGGGGAAAAACATTAATAACAGCCCTGCTACACTTAATATCCTGTTATACAAATACAGAATAATGAGCAGTACCACTGTGACAGCAATTAACCCATAAAAAGGGTAACGAATGGACCGCTTTTCTAAAAATGCAGGCAAAATTTTCAGCTCCTAGTCGTGAATCTTACTCTTTCTTTTCAAATTGCTTCCGAAAGTTAAAGCCTAAATCAGTAATGCCTAATAACATTATTATATAACGGACCAACGGAATCATGAAAGTAAGAATTACTACAAACACGCCAAGTCCCTTCGCTACGGACTTTTGGTGGAAAAGAAAAAATAAAAGCGCAACCCCCTGCAGGAGGATAAACGTCTCTAGTACAGATCTTGCATTGATTAAAACAGAATATATGTAGGTTCCTTCTTGTGGATGAAATAAGAGCATTGCCCCCAAGGCAATTAAATAATACCACAACAAACTTTTAGGAAGGGCTAGATTACGAAAATGGCCCCATGGCTGAACGTTTACACCAAATCGCTTCGCAATTGGAAAACAAATCCACTGAGTAATAAAGGTAAGCACAATGGCAGCAAAAATAAGTGCACTTGGTGCCAGCGTTACGATTTGCTTAAGCATGAGGGAATTTTGCTCTTTTATTTTTGCAATTTGATCTTCTTTACCCATTGCTTTCAGCATTTCCTCAGAGTTTTTAACTGATTCATTTAAGGCCACTGTTAGTTCATGGATAATATCTACTTTCATAAAAGAAACCGTGACGGCATACATGATAACTAATCCAGCCATCATCGTGAGGGAACCGGCAATCAAAATAAATGCTCGACTCTTACCTTTTTGGAGCAAATAGCCTATCACCACACCAACGGTACCGTATATAAGCATGATCCCAAGTCCAAGTAAAGACCCGGCAATGAATGAAATAAAAATTGCTGCTACTGCGAAAGCGGCAATCAGTTTCAGACCATTTTTATAAGAAAAGATAATAAATGGAAGCGGCAATACCAGGTTTACAATCGCTCCTACGATAGGAACATACATGGTTACTAATAATAACGCAGCAAAAGCTGCCAAGAGGATGGCACCCTCCGTTAGCTTGCGTACATCTTTCACACTTTCACCCCTAAACATATAAAACACTAATCTTTATTTTACCCGAGATAATCCGCTCTACACAAGTTTACGAGTATAAGAAAAAGGCAGCAGGGAGAACCCTTACTGCCTTTTCATCTATTTATTATTCACCTGCAACAAATGGAAGTAATGCCATTTGACGTGAACGTTTGATTGCAACTGTTAATTTACGTTGGTATTTAGCGCTAGTACCAGTTACACGACGTGGTAAAATCTTTCCACGCTCAGAGATAAATTTCTTAAGAAGATCTACATCTTTATAGTCGATTTTAGTGATACCATTTGATGTAAAATAGCACACCTTACGACGTTTTGCGCGACCGCCTTTACGTCCTCCTGCCATGAAAATTCCCTCCTTTTTCATTATTAATGTTATCGTTCAATTAAGGTTGGTTAGAATGGAAGGTCGTCATCGGAAATATCAATTTGACCATTACCAGCAAACGGATCCTCGTCCATTCTTGTGTAACCTTTATTTGTGTTTTGATTTTGACGTTGATTCTGATTGCCGCCGCCATAAGAATTACCTTGTGGTTCCCTCGGAGGAGCACCGAATTGGTCGTAATCGCTTCTTCCGCCACCGCCGCCAGATGCGTTTCTAGGTTCTAAGAACTGAACACTTTCAGCTTGTACCTCTGTAACATAGACACGTTTACCATCTTGTCCTTCATAGTTGCGGGTTTGAATTCGGCCATCCACACCTGCGAGGCTTCCTTTTTTCAAGAAGTTCGCTACATTTTCAGCTGGTTTACGCCAAACAACACAGTTAATAAAGTCTGCTTCACGTTCACCTGATTGACTAGAAAATGGTCGATTAACAGCTAAAGTAAAGGTAGCAACAGGAACCCCATTTGGTGTATAACGCAAATCAGGATCTTTTGTTAAACGGCCAACAAGTACGACACGATTCATCATCAGAATCAACTCCTTTTTATTTGGAAAAATGTTTCACATGAAACATTTCTACCAAGATCTATATTAAGCGTCTTCTCTAATTACTAAGTGGCGAATGATATCTTCGCTGATTTTTGCAAGACGAGAAAATTCTTGTACTGCAGCAGCTGAAGATGTTGTTTTAGTGATTTCGTAGTATCCGTCGCGGAAATCGTTGATTTCATATGCTAAACGACGCTTACCCCAATCCTTTGTTTCAGCAGTTTCCGCACCGTTTTCAAGAAGAATTGTATTAAAACGCTCTACAAGAGCCTTTTTAGCTTCATCTTCAATATTTGGGCGGATGATGTACATGATTTCGTACTTATTCATCACAGTCACCTCCTTTTGGTCTAAACGGCCCGTTTGGGCAAGGAGCAATTATTAATTACTCACAAGTTGAAATTATAGCATACAAATAAAATAATTGCAATGTCATTCACAGAAATGAGATTTTTTCCAATAATAAAAGCTCTGCAAAGTGTGCAGAGCTTGAGCTATTATACGTTAAAACGGAAGTGGATGACGTCGCCGTCTTTTACTTCGTATTCTTTTCCTTCTAACCGGACCTTGCCCGCTTCCTTTGCAGCAGTATGACTGCCTGCGGCTAAAAGATCATCAAATGAAACTGTCTCTGCTCGAATAAAGCCGCGTTCAAAGTCAGAGTGAATGACTCCTGCACATTGTGGAGCTTTCATACCTTTTCTGAATGTCCAGGCGCGTACTTCTTGAACACCTGCAGTAAAATACGTTGCTAAGCCTAGCAAATGATAGGCAGCACGGATTAATTGATCAAGACCAGATTCTTCAATTCCTAACTCTGAAAGGAACATTTGCTTTTCTTCACCTTCGAGTTCAGCAATTTCCTCTTCAATCTTCGCACACACCACGATAACTTCGGCGTTATCGGCAGCGGCGAATTCGCGGACCCTTTGAACATATTCATTGTCAGATGGATCAGCAATATCATCTTCACTTACATTGGCCACATAAAGGACAGGCTTAATAGTTAAAAGATGAAGTCCTTTGACAAGTTTCATTTGCTCATCGGTAAAATCAACAGTTCGTGCTGGCTTTTCTGCTTCAAAAGCATCACGTAGCATTGCAAGTACTTCAAATTCAGCCGCTGCTTCCTTATCCTTTTGCTTAGCTAATTTTTCGACACGGCTAATCCGCTTTTCTACTGATTCCATGTCGGCTAGAATCAACTCTAGGTTGATGACCTCAATATCATCGATTGGATCTACTTTACCTGATACATGGGTAATATTCTCATCTGCAAAGCAGCGAACAACTTGGCAAATTGCATCTACCTGGCGTATATGTGAGAGGAATTTATTCCCTAGACCTTCTCCTTTGCTTGCTCCTTTAACAATCCCTGCAATGTCAGTAAATTCAAAAGCGGTTGGAACGGTCTTTTTTGGTTGGACCAGTTCCGTCAATTTTTGGAGACGGTGGTCAGGTACTTCTACGATTCCGACGTTTGGGTCTATCGTACAGAAAGGGTAATTGGCTGATTCTGCCCCTGCTTGGGTAATTGCGTTAAATAAAGTAGACTTACCAACGTTCGGTAATCCTACGATACCAGCTGTTAATGCCATTTATTTCACTCCTCAAAAAAATAAGATCTATTTTAAATATTGGCTATGTTAAACTTGCCTGTTGATTTCCGCTCCAGGCACTTCGCTTTCCGCGGGCGGTCCGGGGAGCCTCCTCGTCGCTGCGCTCCTGCGGGGTCTCCCCTGTCCCGTCCTCCCGCAGGAGTCTTCGTGCCCTCCACTCCAATCAACAGTGTACTAAAATAAACAATAAGCATTAACATAGCCTAAATTAGTTCCAATAATAAAAAGACAAGTCTTTCACAATTATAGAGATTTATATAAAAAAAGACAACTGCCGCATGATTGCGGCAGTTAGTTTATTTTTTCAATATTAACAAGACAATCATATAATGTACTGCCTAGACCATTATCCGATTCACGGCTGGATGTCAGGTTATTTACGGACCCGCCAAACTGCTTCCAAATTCCCTCATCGATATTAATCGTGTTCGGATGGGCTGTTGGCAGGATGGAAAGGTAGCCTTTAACTTCGCCGCGCTCATTCCATACTCTAACAAGGTCGTCTTTAATCAAGCCGAGAGCGTCCGCAATATTCTTCGCTACTTCAACCTTAAGTTTCAGATTTCCACCTAACAGATGATAGTTCTGTGAGTGGTTGGAACGCAACGGATGAATTGTCAGCAAATTATATGGATACTTTTCAGCCAACTGTGGATTCCTCCACTTAGACTCCTCTGGAACAGCTAAGGTTAAACGTTCATGACCGTTCCGTGCTGTAAATTCATACTTGCCGCTTGGAGTAGTAAACTTTCGGTCCGGCCATGGGATCGCTGCAACCGGCAACTCCAGCACATGATGTTCCATTAAAGTATCCAGGGAAACACCCTTTTTTTCCAATCTTTCAAAGCCCATCTGAAGGAATTGCTTTCTAGTAAAATCAAAATCAGCACCAAAACCGAGCCGCTTCGCTAATTCCGTCCAAATCCATAAGTCAGGTTTGGCTTCACCTGGTGCGGAGACCAGCTTCGGTCCATAATTTACATAATGATGATACATCGAAGAATAATAAATGTCCTCTTCTTCAAAAGCAGTGGTTGTTGGAAGCACATAATCAGCAAGCTGCGCAGTATCCGTCATAAATTGATCAATTACCACCAATGTTGCTACGGATGAGAAGGCTTTTTCAACCACTTTGGTGTCAGGCACCTGTGTGACTGGATTCCCGCAGGTGACGACTATCATTTGTATTTCTGGATTTATTGCTTCCAGCACTTCTTCGGCCTGTTTCATAATGGAAAACTGGCGCTGATTTTGCCTGCGATGAGGGAGGGTTAACTCTTCAAACACAAAACTCTGGCCCACTTGAAGGTTCGCATAATTGGCGCCGCCTCCGGCAATGCCAATATTTCCGCTGCATGCGACAAGGGCATCAATCAGGCGAATCGTATTGCCGCCATTTTGATAACGCTGCAAGCCAAGCCCCATAAAAGTTGCAGTCGGTTTATCCGCATAGACATGTGCTAAATGGGTCATTACTTCACAAGGCACTTCAGTCATTTCACTTATTTCCTCTAAAGTAACACTGCCTAGGAGTTGATGCAGGTCCTCAAAGCCAACGGTCGATTCCTCAATAAACTTCCAATCCTCTAACCTTAAGTGAAGCAAATCTTTGATGATTCCTGCTGCCAATAAACCATCCATTCCAGGTTTAATCGAAATATATTCATCAGCAATTTTTGCCGTGGCATTAAAGATTGGATCAATAACAAACAGTTTTGCACCGCGTTTTTTTGCCTCTAGGAGTTTTTCGTAAAAGTGCATGTTCGTCCGAGCAACATTACGGCCCCAGACGATAATATTTTTACTATTATAAACATCATCAGGTCCATGGCTATATGCATTTCCGAAATCCCACTTCTGCGCTTCAATACCTGCTCCCCAGCAAAGGGAACCGTAAAGCTCCGTGACACCACCGTAGCAATTAAAGAAACGCTGATCGAGGTTTTTTAATAACCCATTATTCGCATAGTCATGGCTGTGTAAAACGGCCGTTGTTCCGTATGTTTCTTTTATATCCCTGAGCTTATCAGCTATCTCATTCAGTGCCTGTTCCCAAGAAATTTGCTCGAATTGGCCGTTGATTTTTTTTAATGGATGCAGCAACCGCTTTGTGGAATTTGTTCTTGTTTCAAGCATCCGTCCCCGCCCGCAAATTTTTCCTTGGGTGATTGGATGGGAAGGATCTCCATCCACTTTTGTGACTCGATCATTTTCGACGGTTACATGAAATCCGCAGCTATCCCAGCAATTTAATGGACATGCCGCTTGACGTATTTGTGTCTGTGCCAATATTCCCACCCCCTATGTGCAAAACCCTATTTCTACTTTTCTTATAAGAATAATAACATAATAAAAGCGGTGTGAGCAGAGCTAGGCTTCACCTAATTAAAGTAAGCATTTATATTTTAACAAACTAGAAAAACAGATTCATTCTTGCGTAGCTCCGCCCCTTTTCCACAAAAAAAAGCATGAACTACTCTTCATGCTTCACCAAAATTTTCTTCATTTTCCTTGAAAATTCCCGCCTCGGAATGAGGACACTATGACCGCATCCTTCACATTTAATGCGAACATCCATCCCCATGCGGATAACTTTCCAGCGATTTGTTCCACAAGGATGCTGCTTCTTCATCTCTACTACATCATTTAGGGCAAATTCCTTTTCTTCCATTCAAAATCATCCCCTTATTTAGGTTGTCCAGAGCCATACATGACCACTTTTGGATCAGGAGCCTTAATGCCATTTTCGTCTAATTGAAGCTTAATATCCCTGCGAATCATGCGAGAAACGCCAGCCTGCTTCATTGGCTGTGTTTCTGCGACAACACGTAAGACAATCTCTGTTGCACCCATGGTTTGAATCCCTAGTAATTCAGGAGGCTTCACTAATTCCTCATATTGAGCTGGCATATACTGAATTGCTTCCTCAATTACTTTTTCCGCCTTAGCGATGTCCTCTCCATAGGCGATCGCAATATCTACAACCGCGATACTATTATTAATGGAGAAGTTGGTTACTTCAATAATACTGCCATTTGGTAAAATATGCAGTTCTCCAGTCCAACTTTTAATTTTTGTCGTTCTTAACCCAATTGCTTCGACATTTCCTTCAAATTGACCGATACGAACATGGTCACCTACGGAAAATTGGTCCTCAAAAATAATAAAAAAGCCGCTGATCACATCTTTGACTAAACTTTGCGCTCCAAAACCTACAGCTAAACCGACCACCCCAGCACCCGCAATTAGTGCTTTTACATCAATTCCTAACACAGAAAGAATCATCATAAAGGCAATAAAATAAACAACATAGGAAAGGACATTATCGAGCAGCCGTGAGAGTGTTTCTTCTCTCCGTTCTGACGTACTAAGCGGTGAGAGGTTTCTAATTTTAAAAATGTTATGGATCATTAATTTTCCAATCCGTATCAGGATATTGGTAATAATTAAAATCGCAATAATTTTTAACAGCCCTTCGCCTAGAGCTAACCATGTATCTTCATTTTGGAATTTATCGATTAATTTTTGCATTCCCTTTTGTGTAAGAGTCATTTAGACACCATCCTCTAAAACCTTTTTGCCAATTCTATTTTAGCAATTATTTTATGCAGTTAATAGCATTATGAATTTTCCTTTTTTACCCGCTTCATGTATAGATTTACTGAAAATTCCGTATAATAGTAAGACTATTTATCGTTAGGGAGTGACTTAATGAATCTAAAATCCAACTTTTTTGATAGGAGGGCCAAAGCGCGAATCAGCCATGATGATCTGCATGCTGCTGAAAACCTCGCTGAAGAGCTGCTTACGAATATTCCTACTGTAACAAGCCGCCCGATTGTCTTTGTTTGTATTGGTACGGACCGTTCCACGGGAGATTCATTAGGGCCGCTTGTTGGGACACTACTAGAAGAAAAGGACCTGCGGACATTCTATGTGTACGGGACATTAGATGAACCGATTCATGCCGTTAATTTGGCTGATAAGTTAAAGGAAATTCAGGAAAAACATGTTGATCCTTATATCATTGGCATCGATGCTTGTCTGGGAAGAGTCAAAAATGTCGGAGTGATTCAAGTGGGGAATGGTCCTGTCAAACCAGGGGCAGGAGTAAACAAAGAGCTGCCAGCAGTCGGTGATATACATATCACAGGCATCGTCAATGTCAGCGGGTTTATGGAGTTTTTTGTCTTACAAAATACTCGCTTAAATCTTGTAATGAGAATGGCCAAAACGATTGCCAATGGCATCTATCAAGCAAGTCTGATCTACCCTAAGCAAAATTGGACTGAATTAAACTTAAATTGGCTTGAAGAAGAGAAGACAAATTAAAAGAGCAGACGGGTGTAACCGAATGCTCTTTTTTGCTAAATTTATTGAACAATATAAAGAACCGATACAATCAACCCTGTGACGACGATACCAGGCAGGAGATTGGCTACCTTAATTTTCACCATTCCCGTTAGATTTAAGCCAATCGCAAAAATCATAATTCCGCCTGTAGCTGTCATCTCGACAATAAACTGATCCATTAATGCCTGCGGAACAAATCGATCAATCTGGGTTGCAAATAGGGCAATGCCCCCTTCATAAAGGACAACCGGAATCGCCGAAAAAATAACCCCAATTCCCAATGTTGTCGTTAAAATTAACGACGTAAATCCATCGATTAACGATTTAGTATACAACACATCATGATCACCGCGAATGCCGCTATCAAGCGCGCCAATAATCGCCATTGCCCCAATCACAAAGATTAATGTCGCCGTAACAAATCCTTCAGAGATACTACCTTTTCCATTAGAAGGGCCTACTTTCTTCTCCAGCCATAATCCCAAATCATTTAATTTATCCTCCAGTTTTAACGCCTCACCAGCTACCGCTCCCACAACGAGGCTGATAATAACAATGAGGAAATTTTCACTCTTTAAACCCATTTGTAAGCCTAACACCATGACAGATAAGCCGATGGCATACATGACAGTTACCTTCATTCCCTCAGGAATCCGGTTTAACAACTTCCCAAGAAGTGTGCCGACAACTATTAAAAGCCCATTGACCAGAGTTCCTAATAAAAACATCTTACATCCACCTTTTTTCGATGTTCGAAATATATTTCTTTTAAACTATCACAATAATAAAAAAAAATAAACCACCGTTTGATGGTTTATAATGATGAATCTTCCTTATGGAGCATCTCTAAAATTCGTTCTAAATCCTCTTTTGAGAAAAACTCAATTTCAATCTTCCCTTTATTCTTGTTCTGCTTAATATTAACCGTCGTCCCAAACCGTTCCCGCAGGACATGTTCCCGTTCCTTGATAAACACATCTTTCTTCGGTTCTGGCTTTTTCGTTTCACGTGGAACATTTTCATTTAATTGTTGAATCAGTTTTTCTAACTGACGGACATTCAATGCTTCTTTGGTTATTTTTTCAACAAGGCTTGGCAGTTTTTCTTTTTGGCGAAGACCTAATAAGGCACGTCCATGGCCCATCGATATTTTCCCGCTTGAGATTAATTCTTGAATCTTTTGAGGGAGGGAAAGGAGACGGATATGGTTGGCGATATGCGGCCGGCTTTTCCCTAGGCGCTTCGCTACCTCTTCTTGTGTCAACTTTAATTTTTCCATTAACAATTGATAGGCTAATCCTTCTTCAATTGGATTTAAATCTTCCCTTTGCAGGTTTTCAAGGACGGCCAATTCCATCATTTGCTGTTCCGAAAGTGTCCTAACTACAGCTGGAACAGTTTCAAGTTTTGCCTCTTTCGCTGCACGGAATCTCCGTTCGCCTACCACTATTTCGTAGCCGCGAATACTTTTTCTAACAACGAGCGGCTGCAGGATTCCATGCTCGATGATCGACTCTTTTAATTCATCAATTGTCTCTTGTTGGAAGGTTTTACGAGGCTGATATGGATTGGGACGTAATTCGTTCAGTTTAATTTCTAGAACGACTTCCTCTTTACTAGCATCCGCAAAAAATGCATTAAGGCCTTTTCCTAAACCTTTAGCCATTTGAGACCACTTCCTTTGCTAAATCTAAATACACCTCAGCACCACGGGATTTGGCATCATAGGTAATAATCGGTTCACCATGACTTGGAGCTTCACTTAGACGTACGTTCCTTGGAATAATGGTTTTATACACTTTATCTTGAAAATATTTTTTCACTTCTTCAATGACTTGAATGCCTAGATTGGTCCGTGCATCAAGCATGGTTAATAAAACGCCTTCAATTTTCAAATCCTGATTCAAATGCTTTTGAACAAGTCTTACCGTACTTAATAATTGACTTAAGCCTTCCAAGGCATAATACTCGCACTGAACAGGGATTAAGACGGAATCAGAAGCTGTTAAGGCATTAAGGGTTAATAAGCCTAATGATGGCGGACAATCAATAATAATATAATCGAATTGGTCTCTTACTTCTTCTAATGCACGCTTCAAACGAACTTCTCTTGAAATGGTCGGTACCAATTCAATTTCTGCTCCTGCCAGCTGAATGGTGGCTGGCATTGCATACAAATTTTCAACCGATGTAGATTTAATGACATCCTTTGCTTCTACATCATCAACTAAAACATCATATATGCATTGGTCAACTTCTGCCTTTTCAATACCAATCCCGCTTGTTGCGTTTCCTTGCGGGTCCGTGTCGACAAGCAGGACACGTTTTCCAATATATGCTAAGCAGGCACCTAGGTTGACAGAGGTAGTCGTTTTTCCGACTCCGCCTTTTTGATTCGCGATTGCAAGAATTTTGCCCACGATGTCACCTACCCTTTTATTCTCTCAAAGTTTTATTCTGCTATTCTCTTAAATTTTATAAAAATATTGTTCATTTGGCTAATTTAACCTTATTGGCTAAAAGAAAAATTCCATTCCTTTATTTTAGCATGAAACAGATAGGTTGTTGGATTTTTTCTCAAAATATTCAAATGTCAGCTGGTAAATAAATCGCTAGATTGGCGGGTAGTAGACATCCCATATCCAAACATTACCACTAATCATGATGCTTCCCAAATAAAAAGAATCAAACATTTGAAATGTCTGATTCTGGGATCTATTTATCTAGTTATCTGTTACTTTTTCTTTGGTATACGGATTGTAAATTGGTAGAATTCGTCAAATTCCTCTTCCTCAGCATCAAGGTTAATTCCGCTGTCTGTTACCATTGTTAAGGATTGGCGAATTGTATTGACGGCAATTCTCATATCTTTACTGAAAGCTTTCCGTTTTGGTTTCGGCTTTTCATTTTTTTGTTCGAGTAGTTTAACAACCCGCTCTTCGGTTTGCTTAACGTTAAAGTTCTTTTCGATAATTTCCGCCAAGAGTGCTACTTGTTTTTCAGGATCCTTGAGGGGGATCAACGCACGCGCATGTCGCTCTGTAATTACTTTCGATAATAATGCCTCTTGAATCGGCTGAGGTAATTTAAGAAGACGAAGTTTGTTGGCTACCGTTGACTGCCCTTTCCCAAGGCGTTGTGCTAAGGCCTCCTGGGTCAAGTTGTGCAATTCCAGCAATTTTCCATAGGCCATCGCTTCTTCAATGGGGGACAGCTCTTCTCGCTGCAGGTTCTCGATTAATGCAACAGACGCCGTTTCTGTGTCCGATAAATTTTTGACAATCGCCGGAGCCTCGGTCCAACCGAGCTTTTTCATCGCACGAAAACGCCGTTCTCCAGCGATAATTTCATATTGTCCAATGGCAAATTCTCTCACGACAATCGGTTGAATAATACCATGAATGTGAATGGTTCTAGCTAATTCTTCAATTTTCTCTTCATCAAAAACCGTCCGAGGCTGAAAGCGGTTTGGAACTATATGGTCAATTGGTATTTTATTGATTTCCTCGTTTTTTTCCGTAATCAGCTCTTTTTCAAGTTCAACCTCTGGTTGTCCCTTATCGCCGAGGCCAAAAAAGCGTGTAAATGATTGTTTCATCCCCAACACCACCTTTACGAAACTCCCTATTACTAATTCTCTGCCTAGTTCTATTCTTCCTGCCTAGAATAACATGTTTGCTTTAAAAATTGTTAGTTTCCCCAAATTGTTTTACTTATTCAATCGGTGTCTTTCCTGGTGTCCCAGGCTTACGCGGATATTTCTTTGGTGTTTGTTTTTCCTTTTTTATGATGAGAATATTCCGTTCACTTTCTTCCATTGGAAGCGTAAAAGTAAACATTTCCTCTAATTTTCCGCCAAGGGTGGTGATTGCCTTTTGACCCATTCCTAATTCATCCTTAGCATGGGCGGCCTTCATGGCAATAAAATGACCGCCTACTTTGACGAGTGGTAAACAAAACTCACTCAACACGGACATTCTGGCCACCGCCCTTGCTGTTACTACATCAAAATTTTCACGGAATTCCGGATTAACCCCGAAAGTTTCCGCGCGATCATGAATAAAATGAACATTTTCTAAATTTAATTCCTTAGCAAGATGATTTAAAAATGAGATTCGCTTGTTCAATGAATCTACAATCGTAACCTCAATATGAGGGAAAACAATTTTTAATGGAATACTTGGAAATCCTGCACCCGCCCCAACATCACAAAGATGAAAAGGCTTTGTGAAATCAAAATAGAACGAAGCTGTAATGGAATCATAAAAGTGCTTTAAATACACCTCCGCTTTATCGGTAATAGCGGTGAGATTCATTTTTTCATTCCATTCGACCAATGTTTCAAAATACTTCTCAAATTGGTCGAGCTGCACACTTGTAAGGGTAATCCCTTTTTCCTGTAAATTTGCTGCAAATTGTTCGATGATCATTCAGTAATCTTCCTCACATAATTATTCATTCGAAACCCTTGCGATCTTGCCTTGTTCTAGGTAAACAAGCAAGATGGAAATATCGGCTGGATTAACTCCGGCTATCCGGGATGCCTGGGCAATGGACAGTGGTTTGACTAACTTTAGTTTCTGCCTAGCTTCTGTCGCAAGTCCGGAGACGGCGTCATAATCGATATTCTCAGGGATTTTCTTATCTTCCATTTTCTTCAATCGTTCAACCTGCTGCAGAGACTTTGTAATATACCCATCATATTTCAGTTGAATTTCCACCTGTTCCTTTACCTCTTCATCTAAGGCAACTTCACTAGGAAAAATGGTTTCAAGTTGATGATAGGACATCTCTGGTCTTTTTAATAAATCAGAGGCACGGATTCCATCCTTTAATTCACTGCCGCCAATGCTGCGTATCATTTCTTGAACCTCTGCGGTCGGTTTCAAGAACGTTGACTCTAAGCGCTGCTTTTCGGTTTCAATTGCGTCTTTTTTTGTTAAGAACTTTTCATAACGGTCATCACGGATTAAGCCAATTTGGTGGCCTATTTCCGTAAGGCGTAAATCAGCATTATCATGGCGTAAAAGAAGGCGGTATTCTGCCCTTGATGTTAACAAGCGATAGGGTTCATTCGTCCCTTTTGTAATTAAATCATCAATTAACACCCCAATGTACGCATCTGAACGACTTAATATTAACTGATCACGGCCCAGTGCATTTAAACCAGCATTAATCCCGGCCATTAAACCTTGTCCTGCTGCTTCTTCATAGCCAGATGTCCCGTTAATTTGACCAGCAGTATAGAGATTTTTAACGACCTTTGTTTCAAGCGTTGGCCACAACTGTGTAGGAACAATCGCATCATATTCAATCGCATAACCAGAGCGCATCATTTGCACATTCTCAAGTCCAGAAATCGATTTTAGAATTTGCTGCTGAACATCCTCTGGTAAACTTGTTGACAACCCCTGCACATATACTTCCTGCGTATTCCTGCCTTCAGGCTCAAGGAAAATTTGGTGACGCGGCTTATCATTAAAACGGACCACTTTATCCTCAATCGACGGACAGTAACGCGGACCTGTTCCCTTGATCATTCCAGAAAACATTGGTGAGCGATGGAGATTCTGATCAATAATTTGGTGCGTTTCTTCGTTTGTATAGGTTAACCAGCATGGCAGTTGGTCCGTAATATATTTGGTTGTTTCATAAGAAAACGCTCGAGGCGTATCATCACCCGGTTGGATTTCTGTTTTACTGTAATCAATGGTATTACTATTGACGCGCGGCGGCGTTCCCGTTTTGAAGCGAACCAGGTCAAAACCTAGTGCTTCAAGATGTTCAGATAATTTAATCGAAGGCTGTTGATTATTCGGTCCACTCGAATACTTCAAGTCACCAATAATAATTTCACCACGTAAGAAAGTTCCAGTTGTAATGACGACTGTTTTGGCGCGATAAACAGCTCCCGTCTTTGTAATGACACCGGTACAAACGCCATCCTCAACGATTAATTGCTCGACCATTCCTTGAATTAAGGTCATATTTTCTTCTTCTTCAATCGTTTTCTTCATTTCATGCTGATAGGCAAACTTATCTGCCTGGGCCCGCAACGCCCGTACGGCCGGACCTTTACCAGTGTTCAGCATTCTCATTTGGATATAGGTTTTATCAATATTTCTACCCATTTCTCCGCCGAGGGCATCAATTTCACGAACGACGATTCCCTTCGCTGGTCCTCCAACCGATGGGTTACATGGCATAAAGGCAACCATATCGAGATTAATAGTGATCATTAATGTTTTCGCGCCAATTCTTGCAGCAGCAAGGCCTGCTTCACATCCGGCATGTCCTGCCCCAATGACAATGACGTCAAAATTTCCTGCTTCGTATTGCATGTTGTCACTCCTCTTTCTATTTACCTAGACAGAACTGAGAGAATAATTGGTCAATCAAGCTCTCATGAACGCTTTCACCAATGATTTCGCCAAGTAATTCCCATGTTCTCGTTAAATCAATTTGAACAATATCTATCGGTGTCCCCATTTCTACTCCTTCAATCGCCTCTTCGATCGACTGTAAGCTTTGGCTTAATAAGCCGATATGGCGGCTATTGGAAACATAGGTCATATCGCCAGCTTCAATCGAACCCGCAAAAAATAATGAAGCAATGGCTTCCTCTAACTCATCGACACCACGATCTTCAAGTAAGGAAGTGGTAACAACCTTGTGTTCTTTTGCTAAAGCATATACTTTCTCAAACTCGATTTTTTGCTCCAAGTCTGTTTTATTAACGATAACGATGACATCCATTCCTTTGACTACTTCAAAAAGCTTTTCATCTTCTGCACTCAGCTGCTCCGCATAATTTAACACTAGCAAAATCAAATCTGCCTCTTGTAAAACCTGACGGGAGCGCTCAACTCCAATTCGTTCGACAATATCCTCTGTTTCTCTGATCCCCGCAGTGTCCAAAAGCCGAAGTGGGACGCCGCGAACATTCACGTATTCTTCAATGACATCCCTTGTTGTTCCAGGAATATCCGTTACAATCGCTTTATTTTCATGGACAAGGCTGTTTAAGAGCGAAGATTTTCCTACATTGGGGCGGCCAACAATTGCTGTTGACAATCCTTCTCGTAAAATTTTTCCTTGTTCCGATGTTTGTAGCAGTTTTTTGATTTCCTCCCTGACAAAAAGGGCTTTTTCTGACAGCATTTTATGGGTCATTTCTTCCACATCGTCGTATTCCGGATAATCAATATTAACCTCAACATGAGCCAGGATTTCTAAAATCTCCTGTCTGAGTCTCTGAATCAACTTCGATAAGCGGCCTTCCATTTGTCCTAGCGCTACATTCATCGCCCGATCTGTTTTGGCTCTGATTAGATCCATTACTGCTTCCGCTTGCGATAAATCAATCCGTCCATTTAAGAAAGCCCTCTTTGTAAATTCACCTGGTTCAGCTAGTCTTGCTCCATTCGTCAGCACTAACTGAAGGACTCTATTCACAGAAACAATACCGCCATGGCAGTTTATTTCCACTACATCCTCTTTTGTAAAAGTTTTCGGACCCTTCATCACAGAAACCATAACCTCTTCGACCACTTGTTTCGATTTCGGCTCGATCAGATGTCCATAGTGAATCGTATGGGTGGCTGCTTCAGTCAGCTTTTTCCCGCCGATACTTCTAAATAGCTTGTCTGCAATTTCAAACGCATCATCACCGCTTAAGCGGACAATAGCAATCGCTCCTTCTCCCATTGGAGTGGAGATGGCCGCAATCGTATCATATTCCATTTCCTTCACCTCACATTAAAAACTGTTTATCTATATAAAAAATGATTTTTTCTCCAAAACAATAGAATACCACATCATTTTCTGTTGAAAAAGTAAACCTTCTCGACCTTTAACTATCCACAATTCACTTTTATCCCATTATTATTTTAACTTATCCACATGTGAATAACAATAAAACGAAAAATGAGAAAAGATTTAGGTTATCAACAACTTCTTTTTCGACATTTTTTTCAGAAGCAAAAAAACACCCTATCATTCGATAGGATGTTTCAGACTGTAGACAAACTCGAAAAAAACGAGCTTGCCTACAGTTTTTTTGTTGTAAAATAGTAGTAATAAAATCTTG
>NZ_VEED01000070.1 GCF_007678255.1 Bacillus sp. X1(2014)
TATTCTTTTCCGCTAAACTCTAAAATATTTAAACCCTCGGATGCCTCTGGTGCTTCAAAAAATTTAGTAACATGAATAAACACCGCTTCCGAATCAAATGCTGCTCTTTCGGGTTGTTCGTTACGCCTTTGTGCAATTTGACGTAAGCATTGCTCGTTATTTAGATTAAGGAAAATTAGTTGATGGCTTGCATTGACCTCTGACGCCATATCCAAAAACCACTTTCGCAGTTTTTGGGTATTAGCTGGAAAATCCATCACTACATCTGTACCGACACTTAATATGTTTTGGACATGCTTTTTCACCAACGGCTT
>NZ_VEED01000071.1 GCF_007678255.1 Bacillus sp. X1(2014)
TAGCCTCATTGAGCAAGATCACCGTCATATTAAAGTAAGAAAGACAAGGTATCAAAGTATCAATACAGCAAAGAATACTTTAAAAGGTATTGAATGTATTTACGCTCTATATAAAAAGAACCGCAGGTCTCTTCAGATTTACGGATTTTCCCCATGCCACGAAATTAGCATCATGCTAGCAAGCTCAGCCAACACTCACATGATAAATTAGTGGTTAGCTATATTTTTTTACTTTGCAACAGAACCTATTTTAATATATTTGTAAATGCCTTGGGAAATTTTTCATTTATTTACTTTGTGTA
>NZ_VEED01000072.1 GCF_007678255.1 Bacillus sp. X1(2014)
CAGATGATTGGGGTGAAGTCGTAACAAGGTAGCCGTATCGGAAGGTGCGGCTGGATCACCTCCTTTCTAAGGATAAAATGAAGTACTGATACTTCGTTAAAGGACGTTTCTGTTTTTGTTTAGTTTTGAGAGAACTATCTCTCGAAACTTGTTCCTTGAAAACTAGATAATAATTGACAAGACATCATATAAACAAGTAAGTTCTTTTAATAATTAACTTCGGTTAAGTTAGAAAGGGCGCACGGTGAATGCCTTGGCACTAGGAGCCGATGAAGGACGGGACTAACACCGATATGCT
>NZ_VEED01000073.1 GCF_007678255.1 Bacillus sp. X1(2014)
AATTTCTGAAAAGATCGTTGCAGCGATCTTTTCTCCGATACCAGGGATAGATTTGATAATATTATATTCTTCAACTTCTTTAGCGAGGGCATCTATCTCAGACTCTAACTTGGATAGGTGCTCTTTGTATTGAAGAATAATATTGATATACATACCTAGACTTAAAATATGGCTCTGATAAACGGTCTTTTCAAACGGATTTCGATTTGCTGCAGCCTTGAGCTGAGTAGCTTTTTCTTTAGCCCATCTATAGGAACGACTTTTACATAATTCAGCGATTTTGTCGGCTATTGTTTC
>NZ_VEED01000074.1 GCF_007678255.1 Bacillus sp. X1(2014)
TACGGGGTCTTAGCTCAGCTGGGAGAGCGCCTGCTTTGCACGCAGGAGGTCAGGGGTTCGATCCCCCTAGACTCCACCAAAAAAATCAATTAAGATATTGACACAGCATTAACACTCTGTTAATATTGAAAAGTCGCACAAGCGACAAAGACATTGTTCTTTGAAAACTAAACAAACAAGACGTGTAACAAACAATAAATTTTAGTTTCAAAAATGAAACTAAGCCAACGTAACAAATGAGCTAATCAACTTTCTTGGAGAGTTTGATCCTGGCTCAGGACGAACGCTGG
>NZ_VEED01000075.1 GCF_007678255.1 Bacillus sp. X1(2014)
GCGGTGTAGCTCAGCTGGCTAGAGCGTACGGTTCATACCCGTAAGGTCGGGGGTTCGATCCCCTCCGCCGCTACCAATTTAGATTGTTTATTTTAATTATGGAGGAATACCCAAGTTTGGCTGAAGGGATCGGTCTTGAAAACCGACAGGCGGGTAACACCGCGCGGGGGTTCGAATCCCTCTTCCTCCTCCAGTTTTATTATTTGTTTTTATATGTGGAGGGGTAGCGAAGTGGCTAAACGCGGCGGACTGTAAATCCGCTCCCTCCGGGTTCGGCGGTTCGAATCC
>NZ_VEED01000076.1 GCF_007678255.1 Bacillus sp. X1(2014)
AGCTTTTCAATATAACGCATACAGTCATAACTGAAATAGCCAATTGCACCACCTTGAAAAGGCGGGTACTCTGGGTTATAGTCCGTCTTCCATTGTTCCATATATTCTTGCATTAAATCTAACGGATTCCCTCGTTTTATTGTTTCCTTACCACTTTCACTTATATGTAACGTTTCATCCTTCCCTCGGATTACCGCTACTGGGTTCAGCCCTACAATGTTATAACGACCGCCACGGCCACTTTCTAACAAAATATGTTGCGATTTACCCTGAGAAAGAAATTTAT
>NZ_VEED01000077.1 GCF_007678255.1 Bacillus sp. X1(2014)
GCCGGTTTAGCTCAATTGGTAGAGCAACTGACTTGTAATCAGTAGGTTGGGGGTTCAAGTCCTCTAGCCGGCACCATTTATTTTTTTTGCTTTTTTTGAGCCATTAGCTCAGTTGGTAGAGCATCTGACTTTTAATCAGAGGGTCGAAGGTTCGAGTCCTTCATGGCTCACCAGAGTTTTTTGCGATAGCAAAATAACTTTCAATATTGCGGGTGTGGCGGAATTGGCAGACGCACCAGACTTAGGATCTGGCGCCGCAAGGCGTGGGGGTTCGACTCCCTTCA
>NZ_VEED01000078.1 GCF_007678255.1 Bacillus sp. X1(2014)
AAAATTAATGGCAAGACAATGGAAGAAATACTTCGTTTCTCCGTTGCATATTGGCACACATTTACTGCAGATGGTACAGATCCATTTGGCGCAGGTACAGCGATTCGCCCGTGGGATCACCTTAAAGGATTAGATTTAGCGAAAGCCCGTGTGGAAGCTGCATTTGAACTTTTTGAAAAATTAAATGTTCCTTTCTTTGCTTTTCATGATGTCGATATTGCTCCTGAAGGACGCACGCTACAAGAAACAAATGAGAACCAAGACGTAATTGTTGCGATGAT
>NZ_VEED01000079.1 GCF_007678255.1 Bacillus sp. X1(2014)
AAGCGCGGGGGGTTAAAAAATATGAAACAATTGGGGACGCTATACTTTTTCTGTGGAAAAATGGGAGCTGGAAAATCAACTAAATCAAAACAATTGGCGATAGATAAACATGCGGTACTGTTATCTGAGGATGAATGGCTTTCATCCCTTTATCCCAATCAGATTGCATCATTTGAGGACTATTTAAAATTCTCAGCGCAGCTCAAGCCGTTGGTGAAAAAGCATGTCCAAAACATATTAAGTGTCGGTACAGATGTAGTGATGGATTTTCCAGCTAATAC
>NZ_VEED01000007.1 GCF_007678255.1 Bacillus sp. X1(2014)
TAGGTGGAAAAACAGTGAAAAAGTCAAAAGGGGTTCGGAATGTAAACATTCCGAACCCCTTTTGTCGACAATCTGAGAGGGATTCTCCAGAATCCCTCTTTTTCTATGTGAAATATTCTATTTTTGCCTGCGGGAAAAAGGTGTTAATATATCCGCCTAAAGTATCCTTTATATCTTCTTGTTCTTCATTTGTATAGACGAATTTACCAATCCCGTAGCGGCCCCATTTCCACTTTCGTTTGGTCTCATCAAGTTCTAGTTTTGTCATCGGGTAGTTTTTTTGAATGACACGCTTCGCGGGTTTTGTAAACCGATGTTGAATCATTTCAAAAGTTAAGTCCTTTTTAGCTGAATCTGGAAGCTCCGCCTCCAGCTTTTCTAACATATCTTTATAGCCTTCTTTCCAGCCCTCGTGGAGATAAATCGGTGCGATAATAAAACCTAATGGAAATCCAGCACCAGCAATCTTACCTGCTGCCTCGATCCGTTCTGGCAGTCTCGATGTACCCGGTTCAAAATTTTTAATAATATATTCATCATTAACACTAAAGCGAAAATGGGTTTTCCCATTATGCTTTGCATCAAGTAAATGATCCACATGGGCGAACTTAGTTACAAAACGAAGTTTGCCATATTCCGATTGTCCAAAGAACTCAATCGCCTTTTTTAATGTGTGGGTTAGATGATCAACACCAACAATATCAGATGTACATGAGGCTTCAAACCTAGTTGGTTCGGGCGCCCGTTCTTTCATATAATTTTCAGCAGCCTCGAAAATATCTTCAAGGTTTACATAGGTACGAATATAAGGTTTACTTCCCATTGTTGTCTGTAAGTAGCAATAATGACAATGTCCCATACAGCCGGTTACAAATGGAATTGCATATTCCGCAGAAGGTTTGGACGTATCAAACTTTAATGTTTTTCGTACTCCGACCACCAGTGTTGATTTTGCGGTACGATATTTTTGAAAATCATTATCACCAGGTAAATTTCGAATTTGATTATGTGATGTTGTTTCCCTAATTTCAATTCCCATTTTTTCAAATTTTGCAATTAGCTCTTTGCCAAGCGGGTACTCAAGTGCGCTTGGCTCAACATATACAAGCTGTGGTACAAAGGGTTTAACCATAATACCCCTCCATCTCTGTTAATCCAAACGCATCTTGATAGGCATATTCAGCTTCCTCTGCAGATGAATAAACTGCCACTTCCTCTGTTAAAGGATAATAAGTTTCGTAAACAAAAAGTGAAAGTTGATCAGGGTTTTCAGGATTCTGGACAACCGCTGCTTGTTGAACATTAGCAACATCTTGAGCATGTGGATTCCGAATAATAATATAGACGACTTGTCCTGGTTGATATGAAGTCATTAGTTCACCTAATCCTTTCAAAGCTATGGTTTACTATTGATATTATTCTCCAGAGAAGATTTTTAAGTGGAATGAAATATTTCCATTTAAAACGGGGAGGCACCATTTTAAATGGCGTAGAATAAATTTAGTAATCTCAGGGAAATTTAAATTTACGTTTGTAAAATCTTAATTAGGGGATGCTGTTAATGGCAATTTTTGTCTACCAGACATTTGAGATTAAACAAGATAAATTTAAAGAAGGAATTGAAAATTTAAAGGAAATTAAGACGTTCCGTAATGAAAATTATGATCATAATGTCGAGATCTTAACACCTGTTTCTGGTGAAGATCATACATATGCCCTTCTTACCAAATATGAAGGCTTGGCTGAAATGGAATTACAAAACAAGAAAATGTTTGAGGATGAAGAATACTTAAAATTGATTGGAGACTTTTTTCTCCAAAATATTGTTCAAGGCAGTATGTATACCCAAATTTACCGTGCCCTAACTGAGAAAAAAACCGACAAAAAGCAATCCTAGTTTTCTTATAAAGTGAAAGTTATATTCAAAAACACGGCTGATATTAGCCGTGTTTTTGATTGTGAGTTTAAGCTTCCAATGGTTTTCGACTAAATAATCCTATTAGATAGCCAATTATTAATCCAATTAAGGCTGGGACCAACCATCCAATACCTTCTGAATAAAAGGGTAGAATTTCAAGTGCCCCACTCCATTTATTCGAGAGGAATGTCTTATTAATCGAATCGATGATACTAAAAAGAGCAACAAAGCTAACAACAGTGATATAAATCTGACGGGAATTCTTAAATAAATCATCAAAAAGACCTAATAAAATAATCACGATGGCAATAGGGTAGATCAAGCCTAGTATCGGAACGGAGATTTTTAAGATTTGCGTTAATCCTAAGTTAGCAATGGCAGTACTAAGAACTGCTAAGATCATTACCCATATTTTATAATTTATTTTTGGAATTGCATTTGCGAAAAACTGACTGCAGGAAGTGACTAAACCAATGGATACACAAAAACAGGCAATGGTAAAAACCAATCCTAAAATAAATGTCCCGCTCTGACCAAATAAATGTGTCATTACATTTGCCAAAATTTGTGCCCCATTTTCTGTTTTTCCTAAAGATGCGCTTGCAGCCCCTAAGTATCCTAAGATCAGGTAAATAACGGTTAACAGCAAACCTGCACCTAATCCAGCGTACATCATATATATAGATCTTTTTTTGTCATCGACCACACCTTGTGCTTTTAATGTGTTGGCTATTACAATACCAAATGCTAAAGCCGCTAGCGCATCCATTGTTAAATATCCATCTAAAAACCCTTGAAAGACAGGATTTGAAATATAATTATCCTTTGGTGTTTCAAATGAACCAATTGGGTCAATTAAGCTTTTAACAAAAATAATAGCGATTAAAGCCAGAAGGATTGGAGTCAATAACTTCCCAAAAAGGTCAATCAGTTTAGAAGGAAACATACATAACCACGCGACTAATCCAAAGAAAACAATGCTATATACAAACAATGATATTGGATTGGTGACAAGATTTTCTGGTAAAAAAGGAGCTAATCCCATTTCAAATGCCAGACTACCTGCCCGGGGAATCGCCAGTCCAGGTCCTATTGCGATGTAGATTAGAAATGGAAAGATAAAGGCAAAAAAAGGATGAACTCGTTGGTTAAGTTCGTTAAAGCTTCCTGCTTTAGCTACAGCAACAACCCCTAAAATCGGCAGTCCAACTGCTGAAATAATAAAACCAGCAAGAGCTGTCCAGAGATGATCCCCCGCTGACTGCCCCAAAAATGGTGGAAAGATTAGGTTTCCAGCCCCGAAAAACATAGAAAATAACATAAAACTAATAAAGACAATTTGTTTTGCAGAAAAATTCATTAATAAACTCCTTTTTAAATAAAAATATTATTTCATTATAATAAACCAATTTTACCCCATAATGGAATATTTATTTTAAACTTCTAATAATTTAAAAATTCCTCTTCCTATTTGGAAAGAGGAAAATAAAAGTATTTTAAAAATAATCAGAGAAATATGGCGTCTCTCGTTCAATTAAATTCTCTAAAATCTCCACCGTTTGCTCATTACAAGAAAGGCGACCGATTGCTGCCAAATAGGACGGCCGTTTGTATCCGAGCAACATCGTTGTTAGTGTCTGAATCGTAACAGTAACATCTGGCTGTCCGTCGCTATTTCTTAGCTCCCCTTGTCCTACAGCGGATACTTGAAATGTATATATTCCTTGATTCCACTCTAGAATTGGATCATCCACTTTAATCGTCATGTGAATGTCAGTGCCCGGTGCACTAAATGGGAATTGTTCGATAAACTGTGTGACATCAACAATACGTGCCATAAAATAGGGAGCGATGGTTTCTTTAATATCCCCGTCTTCCAACCAGAAAGCCAAAGGATCATTGGTGAAAATATTCCCGACAACTTTCGTCACCATGGAGAAATGGGCACTGATAAAGTTCCAAAGTCCGTTTCGCGCTTCTTCATTCATATAGATCATTTCTTTGACATGCAGTACATCTTGAGAAATCCAGTAAAGTAAATACCCTTGTGGCTGATGAGAACGATCATAATAAACGGCGGCGGTTAATTCATCCAATTCCCATCTCCAGAATTCTTCCCAAGCTAAATTGTTTCGAATCATGGCTACATGCCGCCTTCTTGAAAAAAGCTGGTAAACGGTTTTGATATCTGAATGCTCTGTATTTAGCCGATCGACGTAACCAGAAACTTTCTTCACTTTTGGTAATTGATAGTCTTTGATTTCAAAGGTCATCTTATCGGAAATAATCTCCCATCCCCTTTTACGATAAAAAGGCAATGAATAGGGATATAAATAAGAAATTGATTGATTTCTATCTTTCATATCAGCCAGTGCCTGCCAGATCAACTTATTCATTAATCCTAAATTCGCATATTCCGGATAGGTGCCAACCCCAGTCAATCCGCCCATCTCAAAGGTTCGACCATATATGTTAACTTGAAAGGGATAAACAGCAACTTGAGAGATTAGTTTTTCACCATCAAACCAGCCTAACACATCAGCCTGCTCTAAAACAGGCAGTTTTGCTAATGCAATTTCACGCTCCTCCCAGCCCACCGTCTGTAGGTCTTTTTTAGTTACTTGGAAAACATAACGTAATAATTCATTGAACTGCCGCCAATGTTTTGGTTCCACTTTTTCCATCTTGAGCCTGTCCAGTCGACTCATACCTATTCCCTCCAACAAATTTAGGTTATACTCTATGTTCATATAATTTGTGTAAATTTATGTAAACTTTCCGAAAAAAACTGTATCAATTCAAAAAAAAGAGTGCTCAATAATTTGAGCAACTTCATAAGCAATTCTTTAATATTATTTTATTCCGAGAGCTTTTTTGGTTGCTGGACCAACAATCCCATCCGCTGTTAATTTACGAGCTTTTTGAAATTTGCGCACGGCAGTATCTGTGTTTGCTCCAAAGACACCATCCACACCCTTTGTACTATACCCAAGGGACGTCAACTTACGCTGAAGTTCTTGGACGGCTGGGCCCCGACTGCCTTTCTTAAGGATTTCTCCAGTGGTACTAACAGGAACAGATGGTGCACTAGCCCCGCCCTTCACTTTATAGCCATTGGCAGATGCAATCGCATTGAATGATTTCCCAGAAGAGGTAATGATCACTGGGGTGCCCGTTGGGACTTGACTATACAGCCATTCGACTTCGTTATCGTACATGCGAATACACCCACTGCTAACATACCCTCCAATAGAACTGGGGTTGTTGTTTCCATGAATCGCATAGGTTGTTCCCCATGTACCGCGAGCATTTAATCCTAGCCAGCGATTTCCGAGAGGATTGCGTGGATCTCCACCTGGAATATGGCCCTTATAGTATGGCCTATTCTTAATCTTAACTACAATCTTGAACTTGCCTTCTGGTGTATATGATTTTTTTCTTCCAGTTCCAACTTTAAACTGCTTCTTAAACACACCGTTTTCAAAGTACGCGAGCCGATTGATAGTCTTGTTAATAATAATCAATTTTCCACTAGAGGCGGCTGAACCTGTTGGGACACCAACAAAAAAACTAGACAACATAAAAAAAGCAAACACCAAAAATACTAACCACTTTCTGGGCAAAACTAACCCCTCCCTACGACATAATACTCATCCGTGTATCCTATGTCAGAGGGGCTTGTACACATTACATTTTAATTAAAATTATTACAAAATAGGCTAAGAGTCATACATATACGAAAAAAATAGATGTTATAAGAAGTTCTACTCATAAAAATGGCCACGCGTCCTTCTAGAAAATTTCCAACTACTGCATCTGGGCGTTCTCTATTAAAAAAACAAAAAACCGCATACCTCATAAAAAATAAGGTTTCGCGGTTTTTGCCATCATTACCATCAATTTATAGCTTTGTCCGTAAACTCCAAAGCTCAGGGAAAAATTGTTGGTCTAGTACTCTTTTTAAATAAGTCACACCAGACGACCCACCTGTCCCCTGCTTATGACCAATGATTCTTTCCACTGTACTCATATGATTAAATCGCCATAATTGCTGTTGGTTGCCGATATCGACTAACTTCTCTGCCAATTCGTAAAGGTCCCAGTATTGATCCACATTTCGATAGACGGTTAGCCACGCTTCCTCGACACTCGCATTTGGTTCATAGTTTTTTGACAAATCCCGATGTCGAGCCTCATGATCAACAGGCAGACCACGTGCAACTAGAGCATTTATAGCAGCATCATAGATACTTGGTTGAAGAAGGGCTTCTTGCATTTTTTCGTATAGTTCTGTTTGATGTTGGTAGACTGCTAGTGTATGAGCATTTTTGTTTCCTAAGGCAAATTCAATCAAACGATTCTGATAAGACTGGAATCCTGATGATTGACCCAATTTATCCCTAAACTCTAAATATTCAGAAGGTGTCAAAGTCGAAAGTACACTCCATGACTGAATCAATTGCTGTTGAATTCTGGAAACACGCGATAGAATTTTGAATGATGGCTCCAAATCATTGTTTTGTATATACTCAATTGCTGCTGTCAATTCATGAATGATTAGTTTCATCCATAATTCACTTGATTGATGGATAACGATAAATAACATTTCATCATGGTGATCGGATAACCGATGTTGACTTGATAAGATTTTATCAAGATGAAGATAATCCCCATAGGACATCGATTTTTGAAAATCGGTTTGAATCTCCTTCTCCAGCTCATGTTTAGTGTTCTTTTCTTGTGAATTCACGGTATTAGACCTCCAGCATTCTAATTTAGTTAAGTTATTTATGAGTATTTATAACGTTAATTTACTTTTTTATTAAGAATTGCATCAGACTTGTTCTTTTCAGGATTCTTTTTGCTTTTATTAAGAATAAAATAGGCAGCAGTTAAAAATAACAACCATGGAACACCGAATTGAAGCATGATTTTAAAACCTGTAAACCAAGTGGTAATCATTAAACTGAGCAGAAGGACCGCTCCTAATAGCGTCATGTAAGGAAATCCAGGCATTTTAACTGGCAATTTCCGGCCTCCTGACTTCTCCCACTTTTTTCTGAAAAACAAGTGTGAAACAAAAACCATAAACCATGTGAAGATAGCACCAAACATGGAGATTCCCATCATAAAGGCGTACGACGAGTCAGGTAATAATGCGTTAACAGCTGCAGCAAGAAAAATCCCTAATGTAGAAATGGCAAGAGCACTTAACGGTACTCCCTTTTTGCTTATTTTACCTAAAAATGCAGGTGCATAATTTCCTCGTGATAGAGAAAACATCATTCGTGTTGAAGCATAAAGCTGACTATTCATGGCCGAGAGAGCCGCTGTTAAAATAATAAAATTCATAATTCCACTTGCACCCGGAATATTTAAGAGTTCCATCACTTTTACGAAAGGACTTTCCTCAACTCCAGCTGATTTCCACGGAACAATCATTAACATAATGCCAATAGTAATAATATAAAATGTCGATAAACGGAAAACAGTTGCTTTCAAAGCTTTTGGTACTGCAACATCTGGATCCTTCGCCTCTCCAGCAGTAACGGCGATCAATTCCGTCCCTAAAAAGCTAAATAGAGAAATAAAGATAGCGACCCACATTCCCCACATGCCGAAAGGTAAGAAACCACCTTCATTAACGAAGTTCTCAGGTCCCATTTCCGGTTTAGCCGACCCTCCAATGAAAACATATGCTCCAAGGAGAATGAATCCAACGATGGCACTAATTTTGATCATCGAAAACCAATACTCAAAAGTTGCAAAAGTATTGACACTTGTTGCATTTACATAAATTAGGACAGCGGCGAACAATAAAATCCAGACAAACCCAGGAACATCTGGAAACCAATACTTCATATATACCGCAATTGCACTTACCTCTACTCCAACCGCTAAAACGTTTGCAATCCAATACGAATAGCGGACCAGATAACCTGCGAACGGGCTTATATACTTCTCAGATATGGTTCCAAACGACCCTGAAGTTGGATGGGCCACAGTCATTTCTGATAAACATCCCATTAAAAGTAAAACAATGAAGGCACCAATCGCGTAACTGATTAATACGCTTGGGCCAGCAGTACTAATCGCAAGACCGCTGCCAAGGAAAAGACCTGTTCCAATCGCACAACCCATCGCAATCATAGTCAGTTGACTGGTTTTTAATTCACGCTTTAAACCTGATCCATTTCCATTATTCAAATTATTGTTCGCCATATAATTCCTCCTCGACCCTTTAGTTAAGCAACGACTTCACGTTCATTTTTAAACTTTTCATAGTGCTTTTCTGTCATGATTTTCTTAAGCATCTGGACGACTTCCCAAACCTCTTCATATGTGGTATAAAGCGCAACTGGAGCAAGACGAATGATATTTGGAGCACGGAAATCTGGAATGATCCCATTTTCTTTCAACGCTTTACAAATTCGCGCTGCTTCTATATGCTCTAAGCTTACATGACCCCCGCGGCGGAAATCCTCAACTGGGTTTCCAATTGTAAATCCCATGCCTGCTGCCTCTTGATCTAGTAGGTCCATTAAAAATTGATTAATCTTTAATGACTTAGCACGAATATTTTCAATTCCTGCTTCTGCAAAAATCTCCAATGCTCCTAGTAACGGGGCAAGACTTAAAACATGTGGTGTCCCAATTTGATAGGCTCCTGCGGAATCAGCCGGTGTTAGCGTGTGCTCCATATCAAATTGTTTCTCTTTTTTCGATCCGAACCAGCCAGCCAGACCTGGGGCTGTACCAAAATGTTTAGAATTCACATATAAACCGCCCACACTTCCCGGACCACCATTTAAATGTTTGTAATTGCACCAATAGGCAAAATCCACGCCCCATTCACTAAACGAATGCGGAATTGCTCCAATCGAATGACATCCATCAAAACCAATTAATACCCCTCTTTTGTTCGCTTCAGCCGTCAACCGTTTCATGTCCAGGATTTGGCCGCTTCGATAGAGTACAGTTGGTAAAATGATGAGTGCAATCTCATCAGTCATCGCTTCGATAATATCTTCTTCCTCTAAAAAGCGCCCATCTCGGCTTTTCACTCGAACAAGATGTGTATCTGGATCAAATCCATGAATGCGAAGCTGGCTTTGAAGCGCATATATATCTGATGGAAAGGTTAATTCATCAGCCAAAATTTTTGTCCGCTTTCCTTCCGGCTTATAAAAAGTAGCAACTAGTTGATGCAAGTTCACCGTTGTGGAACCCGTAACAATCACTTCATTCGCTGCAGCACCGACTAACGGAGCCATCATCTCTCCTAGTTTTTCCGATAAAAAGAACCAAGGGTGCTTTCCGGTTGTCCATCCGTCAATTCCATGCTCTTTCCAATCATTTAGAGATTCTAAGAGCGTCCGCTCCGATCGTTTCGACAATAGCCCCAATGAATTACCATCCATATAAATAGAATTCGGCTTTAGGTAAAACTCTTCTCTAAATCTATTAAGGCCATCTTCTATGTCTAATTGTTTTGCATATTCTAAAGTTATATGCATATGTATCTCCTCCGCTCTTCCACAACAAGTTATATAAATTATGAAGCAGTCTGATTATTTGCTAGTAAAAGAAACACTGCCTAGTTCCGCAAATTGTGCCAAAATTGTATCCCCTGGTTGAAAACTAATAGCTTCCGTTATTGCGCCACTAAGCACGATATCGCCTTTCTTTAATCCCTGCCCAGTTTCACCAAGCTTGTTTACAGCCCAAGCAACCGCAGCAGCTGGATCACCTAATACAGCCGCACTGGTCCCAGTAGTTGCAACCTCTGAATTCTTAGAGATGTATACACCAATATCTTTCAGATTTAGCGCATCCGGCGACACCCATTTGTTGCCTACAATAAATTTTGAAGAAGAACAATTATCAGCAACAACGTCTACTAGTGTAAACTTGAAATCTAAATAACGACTATCAATAATCTCGATCGCTGGTGCTACATATTTTGTCACCTTTAAAATATCGTCGGAGGTAACGCTAGTTCCTTGGATATCTTCATTAATCAAGAATGCAATTTCTGGTTCTGCCTTAGGATGTATGAAACTGCTAAATATAACTGGTTCCCATTCAGGTGCAAGCATATCATCCATTAAATACCCGTAGATGGCTTCATGAACACCCATCATCTCCTGCTTTGCCTTACTTGTTAAACCGAGTTTTACACCAATTCGGCGGAGCCCCTCCTTTTCTTTTTGCTCGATTAGTTTTTGTTGTATTTCATAGGCATGCTCAAATGTTAGAGTTGGATAATTTGTGGTAATTTTTTCAACTTCCCGCTTGTCTTTTTCTGCAGCTAATAGATAGTTTACGATTTCTTGTTCTGTTCCTTGCAACAGTGACATAATGGAACCTCCACTTTTTTTTATTTTTTTTATTCGGTGAAAAACTCTCTTACTCAAATGTTACAGAAACAGTTCCTAATGGGCCAAAATCTGCTACAATCATGTCGCCTTCTTTTACGGCAATAGCACCAGAAAGTGCACCTGGAAGAATTAACTCACCTGCTTTAAGAGTAATCCCGAATTCATGTAATTTATTGGCTAACCATGCGACTGCTTGTGCCGGGTGTCCTAAAGCGGCCGTCCCAGCCCCTGTAGCGACAAGCTCTTCATTTTTATATAGGACCATTCCTTGAGTTCGCAAATCCAATCCTTCAATGGTGCTCAGCTTTTCCCCGACTACTACTCTTGCTGAGGAGCCATTATCAGCCACTGTATCAACCAATTTGATTTTCCAATCAGAAATACGGCTGTCAATAATCTCGATAGTAGGTACTACATATTTGGTAGCCATTAACACATCTAGATAGTTCACATTTGGACCAACCAAGTCATGTTCCAAAATAAAACCGATTTCCGCCTCAACCTTTGGACTGATAAATTCAGAAATTTTCACAGTTGCTTCATCTGCTATTTTCATAGTATCTAACAGGTGGCCGTAATCAGGTTCATCCACGCCTAACATTTGCTGCATCGCAATACTTGTAAGCCCAACCTTTTTCCCAATTACTTTATGTCCTGCTATTAACTTTTTATCGATGACCTCTAGTTGGATTTGATAGGCATCGCCTACAGTCAGCTCCGAATAACGTTCCGTAAGTGGAGCGACAGAATATTGATGACTTTCTGCATCGATTAATTCTTTCGCAATTCCTTCTACTAATACTTCCATTTCTTCCTGCACCTTCCTTTTCTATATTAATAGTTAAAAAGTGGCCTTTCAGCCACCTTTTACTTTATTTTATAATTTCATTGTAATGGTTTTGGCTTCTGTGTAAAATTCAAAACTATGACGTCCGCCTTCACGACCAATTCCGCTCGCCTTTGATCCACCAAATGGTGTTCTTAAATCACGATAATACCAGCAATTGATCCAAAATAAGCCTGAATCGATTTGAGAAGCTACTCGATGTGCACGCCTTAAATCATTTGACCAAACCACTCCTGCCAAACCATAAATTGAATCGTTGGCGATTTGTATCGCTTCTTCTTCCGTTTTAAATGGAATGACGACTAATACCGGGCCAAAGATTTCTTCCTGTGCGACTCTCATCTTGTTATTAACATCATAGAGCACGGTTGGCTCGTAAAAGTTTCCTTGTGACAATCCTGCCACACGCTTACCGCCTACAGCAAGTTTCGCACCTTCAGAAATTCCAATTTGCACGTAGTTATCAACCGTTTCAAGATGACCTTTTGATATAAGCGCACCCATATCCGTCGATTCATCCAATGGATCGCCCACTTTGATGTTCTTTGCAGCTGCAACAAATTTTTCAAGGAATTTATCATAAACCGATTCTTGCACTAGTAATCGAGAACCAGCTAAACAGATTTCCCCTTGATTTCTAAAAATCGCTTCAATCGAGCCCGCGACGGCTTCATCTAAGTCTGCATCCTCAAATACGATATTGGCTGATTTTCCACCCAATTCTAATGATACTGGAATTAGTTGTGATGCTGCATTTCTCATTACCGTTTTACCCGTGGAACTTTCCCCTACAAAGGAAATTCTGCGAACGTATGGATGAGTAGTCATTGCCGTTCCTACTGTTCCACCTGGGCCTGTCAGTATATTCAACACGCCCGGTGGTAATCCTGCTTCGTTGGCAATTTCACCTAACATGACTGCACTTAGTGGTGTATAGGATGCTGGTTTAACAATCACGGTATTACCAGCCGCTAACGCAGCAGATGCTTTCCATGTCATTTGCATGAATGGTAAATTCCAAGGAATGATCAAGCTTGTGACACCTGCTGGTGCATATTTGGTATAACTCATATGTTTCGATTGTTCGTAATGCTCGTTGTTGACGTATTTGGCCATTTCTGCAAAAAATCTTAAGTTAGATGCGGCGCGCGGGATATCAAAATCCCTGCTTTCTCTAATCGGTTTACCTACATCTAATGTCTCAATTAGTGCTAACTCCTCGACTCGTTCCATGACAAGATCCGCCATTCGGCACAGGATCTTTGCTCTTTCTTCGACTGGCATTTTACTCCAAATACCACTATCATAGGTACGCTTGGCAACCTGTATCGCTCTTTCTACATCTTGCTCACTTGCACTTGCAACAGAAGCTAATTTTTGATTGGTAGCTGGATTAAGCGTGTCAAAGGTTTCCCCTGTAACAGCGCTTACATATTCTCCATTGATAAACAACTTGGCATCGTTAATTTGAAGTTGTTTTTCTAAAATGTTACTCACCTTTGTCACCATCCTCAACTTCAACAATCATCTCAACCTCGACAGTATTATTGTGTGGCAGTTGTGCCATCCCTATTGCTGATCTCGCATGCCTTCCCTTTTCACCAAACACTTCCACCAACAAATCAGAGGATCCATTCATGACTTTAGGATGGTCTTTAAAATCAGTCGTGCTGTTGACCATACCAAGGATTTTGACAATTCGTTTCACTTTGCTAAGATCGCCGAGTTCATTCTTGATTACTGCTAATAGATTAAGCATACATTGTCTTGCTGCTTGATAGCCTACTTCTATCGATACATCCTCACCAAGTTTTCCCCGGTATTCATCAGTACCTTGTCCTGATGTGAAAATTAGATTCCCTGTTCGTACACAGCTAACATAATTACCAGATGCGGGGCGGAGAGCCGGCAGCTTTATTCCAAGTTCCTCTAATCTCTCTTCTGGAGTCATCACTTTGTCTATCATCTTTTCATCCTCTTTTCCGATTAAATTAGTAGATTAACTGGTAAATTTAAAAATCTAAGTGCATTTTCACCTAACATCGCACGTTTCTGTTCTTCACTGAGGCTGAGTGTGTCATCAATAATCTTTCCTGGTGGTGTTTCCCGCAGTAAGAATGGATAATCCGACCCCATAATCACTTGTTCTGCACCAAATTTTTCGACTAGAAATTTGATATTAACAGGGTTATTTACGATAGAATCATAGAAAAATTTCTTTGCATAAAAACTTGGTGGCTTTTCCGTAAGCTGCAAATGTGGCCACACATTCCAACCATGATCAAGTCTTGGAAGAATGTAAGGTAATGAACCGCCTCCATGAGAAAAACAAATTTTTAGTCCTGGAAATTTCTCGATAACACCGCCTAGGATTAAACTAGCAGCAGCTAGTGCTGTTTCACTTGGCATTCCAACCGTATACATTAAATTATGTGAGGAAAAACGTTCTCCGCCCAGTGTTTCCCATGGATGAATAAATATAGGGACATTCCATTTCTCACACATCGCAAAGAAATCAATTAACGATTCATTGTCTAAATTTTTGCCATTAATATTTGTGCCAATCTCAACCCCTTTTAAGCCAAGTTGATGTATACAGCGGTCTAGTTCAAGAATCGCTTCTTCGACATTTTGAAGAGGAACCGTCCCTAGACCAATAAACTTGGTTGGATGTTTAGCTACTGTTTCAGCGATGAAGTCATTTTGAAGTCTAGCCATAGCTACCGCTTCTTCTATAGGTGCCCAATAGGAGAACGTAACGGGAATTGGCGATAAAACTTGTATATCTACATTTTCTACATCCATATCGTGAATCCTTTTTTCTGGACTCCAAACTTGGTCGGTCACTTCACGGAACACCTTTCCGGATACCATGATATTGGCACCGCATGAGCATGTAGGCTTTAGGACCGGCCACTTATCATTTTGGAACTTCGCCGCAAAATCAGGGAAATTTTCAGGGATGATATGTGTATGAAAATCTACTCGCATTTCCATTCACTCGCTTCTTCAGCCATAATATGACCACAGTTCTTACAAGTCCGAAGTTCTAAATTACTGTTAAATCCATGAATTGCTTCTTTTACCTGCACTTCAATATTTGTTAATTGAACGGTAACGCGGTGCATTTCATGATCACATTCATCACAGAACCAAACAAAATCCTCTAATTCCCCGTCTGCTCTGTCACGTTCAATAACAATCCCTATGGTATCTGCGACCCGATGTGGAGAGTGGGGAACATTAGGTGGGAGATGAAATACTTCTCCTTCTTTCACGGTAATTACTTCTCTTTTGCCTTGCGCATTAATAATTTCAACGTAGCAATCACCTTTTAATTGATAAAAAATCTCTTCAGAAGGGTCCACATGAAAATCACGTCGTTTATTTGGGCCTCCGAGGATCATAAACATTAGTTCAGAATCCTTCCAAATCACTTTATTATTTACTGGTGGCTTAAGTAAATCCTTATTTTCTTCAATAAATCCCCAAAGGTTAATTGGTTTTAAAGAGTTTGTCATAGTAATTTTCTCCTCTCAACTTTTAATAGAAATTCTTATCTATTTACTGTTGCAAATTTTTCCTCTGCTGATTTTAATGCCTCCTGCATAAAGACCACTTCTTTGGCTAATGATGTAATTCGTGTAAGAACCACAGCATCGATAATTTTATTTTCTTCATTAAAATGGTCGTTATTGACATATACATAGCCTGGTGCCACGAAGGCTCGGAAAAATCCTGCAATCGGCTTCAATTGATTTTCGATAACAAGGTAATGCTGGTATGTTCCACCTGTTGCGACAAAACCAATTACTTTGTTGCGAATATCCTTTGGATTGATTAAATCAAACAAATTTTTGAGTGGCCCTGATAATGACCCCTGGAATATAGGTGTTCCGATAATATAGAAGTCAGCAGAATTAATAATATCGAGAACTTTTTTTGTGTCACCTGTATAGTTTGAAGGATTTCGTCCATCACAGAACTGCACATCATAATCTCTTAAATCAAGCAATTCTACTTCAACGTTAGGATGATGTTTCTTTACTTCCTCTAATACCTTTTGAACAACAATACTAGTTTTTGCTCCAATAATGGTGCCTGAAATTCCTAATAACTTCATAGTGTAAACTCCCTTCTATTGCTGAGTGATATCAAGTAGTTTCATTTACTTTTCTACTGTTTATAGTCCCAGTAACGAATAGGACTGCTGGAAATCTCCCTCTGAGATTAACTGGCGGATTCTCGTCGATGAAATAAGTTCTCCACCTTTACAATAAACAGGAGGAGTGATATTGATATGAAAATACTTTTCTAAAAAATTCACATCGCCTTCTCTATTTTTCCCAAAATGGAAATCAGCACCCACTGTAACCTCTACCGGGTTTAACTTAGATAATTCACAGATAAAATCCTCAGGGGGCCTGGTCGCATACCATTCATCGAAGCTGGCAACAATTATATAATCAACACCTAACTTCGCGATCCTGCTAACCTTTTCCTGAATGGGTGTCAAAATTTGAACGCCCTTAAAATAATGTCGAGGAGGCGGATCGAAAGTATAGACAACGCTCGGAACCTGATTAACCCGACTCTTTTCCACTGCTTGCTTAATCACGGCTTGATGTCCTTTATGGACACCATCAAATGCACCAATGGCAATCACAGAACCTGCAAGTTTCAGAACTCCATCTTTAAGCGTTTGCATCGTTCACACCTCCTCTTCCTATTAATTGACGTTTATAAGCTAGTAACCTCATTTTTTTGATTAAATATTTTCATGGCTTCATCAGCCAGTTCAAAGGAATTTTTCCTTTTGTGGTTGTTATAGAAAATCGCTCTTTTACGAATTGGATCTCCAGTATAATAGCGTTCGTATTGGAGTACCCTTTGTCCGAATGCTTCACCGCATAAATCCCATGCTAATTTAAAGAGATGGACACGTTCTTCTGCTGAAACGCCCTCTCTTCCAAGATAATACTTCTCTAAATCCTCTCTTAATTCCGGATTCTCGAAATCGGCATCTGTAGGTGACATTAATAGTCCACCTGCACCAATGATTTGCATAACCTCTATCGCACGCGGGTACATTTTTGGCAGCAATCCTCTAATGGTTTCAAGTGGTGCATAGGCTGGCATCGCTTCGCCAGTAGCAGTTACTTCATGTTCATACTCTGAAATTCGGAGCAATGCCCTAATCGATTCAACCGATTGGACTAATTCTCCTAAATCATTTTGTACATTAAGATAACTATCAACACCGATGGAGTCGGCGATTTTACAAGCCACTTCGGTTGCAAATTGTAGTTTGATTAACCCTCTTACACCAGACTGATGAGCTGGCTGCTGAGCGATTCCTGTTTTCGGGTAAAGTAAATTGGCTGCTTCTACATTGTTATAAAGGAATACACGCTCCCAAGGTACTAAAACATCATTAAAGACTAGGACCGCATCCATTTCCTCGAATCTTGATGCTAATGGGTGGTCATATACCGAACGCTGTCCATCTTGCATGGCTTCGCGGCAGATTATGCGAAGACCTGGCGTATCTAATGGAAGTGCAAACGCAAGCGCATAACGTTCATCCCCAGGCATAAATCCAGGAAAAGAATAGACAATTACTTCGTCAGTGATTGGTGCAAGGGTAGCTAGCATTTTCGCTCCTCTTACGATTAAACCATCAGGAGTTTCTTTAACCGCACCTAGATGGGTAAACATATCCTGTTGTTCGTGTGAAGATTTACTGCGGTCATTTTGCGGATTGATGATGGCATGAGTTAAAAACAAGTCATTATCACGGATATGCTTAAAATAGGATCGAATGTTTTTTCCCCATTCAGGATTGTATTTATCTAAGAACTCGGAATTACTCGCCATTGAAGTTACGACGACATTTAAGAAATCAGGAGTTCTGCCCATTAAACCAAATGTCGCTTTGGCAAACTCTTCGAACGTCTTTCTTCTAGCTTGTAAATCTTGATAGCTTTTAGGTACTAAGAATGCATTCGAGATTCTTTCTCCCGTTTCTTCACAAATATGAGTAATATCCTCTTGATACTTGGCATCATGCTGCATATCATATAGCTTTGCAATTTGAAGAATTGGCTGATGAAAAACTGGCTCTTCAAAGATATTTTTAACATTTTTTCCAGATAACCAAACTTCTGGTGTTCGGGCTTTTAACGCCTCGATATACTGTGCTCCTGTACGAATTCCCATAAAACATCCTCCTTTGAATTTATATTTTCATTATAGAATTGATATTTCTGAGTCATTGTAGTCTGATTAACATTTTTACTAAAAAAATAAAATTTTCATTTTATTCAGATTAATAAAACGGCCCACATCATTCTTTATACAAATGATGTGGACTGTTTTTCGAATGATAAATGCTAAATTTTTAGGTTCCCTTTTTTAGGAATAAATAATATAGTGATGGATGCAAGGACCCCTGCTACAGCAAAAAGATAAAAATTGATGGAAAAATCCAAATCTGAGCTCATAAAAAGGCCAATGAGGATGGGTCCAGAAATTGCACCAATTCTGCCAAATCCAAGTGCCCATCCAAGTGCTGTGGCTCTGTTTTCTGCTTCAAAATATTTAGAAATATAGGCATTGAGAATTAGTGTTGTCCCAATTGTTCCAAACCCAGCCACACCTACTAAGCAATACACCAATAACATCGATGATTTAATGCTTAATAGCGCAATTGAGACACCTGCTAAGAAATAAGAAACACTGATGATTTTCTTGGATCCCCAGCGGTCTGCTGCAGTTCCCGCTAGCAAAGCACCAATCGCTGCCGATAAATTAAGCATCAGCAAAAATCCTAAGCTCGGTCCAAGTGGATATCCAGCCTCTCTCATCATTTTTGGCAGCCATGTACTCAAACCATAAATCATAAGCAGGCCCAAAAAGAAAGTGATCCAAAAAAACATGGTTGCCCGAATATTCTTTTTGGCAAAGAGACTCGCGATTGCCGAAAATTTGTTTGTGGAGACTTTTTCCTCATCCTCGATATGGCTTTGGACAAATTCATCGGGAAGATGATATTTTTGGACAATACTTTTAGCTTTTGCCAACTTTTTCTTTGCTATTAGGAAACTAATCGACTCAGGTAGAAATTTTATAATAAAAGGAATGACTATAAGTGGAGTCACACCAATCCAAAACATTAATCTCCAGCCATAATCCTCCAAAAGAAACATAGAAAATAATGCTCCAAGGACTCCACCAATTGGATAACCTGTATACATAATAGCGTACAGTTTTGATCGATGCTGCAAGGGAGAATACTCGATTGTTAATGCAGATACTGTAGGTATTACCCCACCTAGTCCAAGGCCACCAATAAATCGGAATAATCCAAACATCTCAGGAGATGTGGATAAGGCAACAAGGCACATCGATAAGGAAAATACAATGATACAAAAAACCAATGTCTTCTTTCGGCCGATCATGTCCGTAATTGTTCCTACACAAATTGCACCGATAAGCATTCCCACTAGAGCATAACTACCAATAGCCCCTGCTTGTGCAGGTGTCATACTCCAATCTTTGTACTCCATTAATGATGGTAAAACTGCACCATAAATTCCTAAATCATATCCATCCGCTAACATCGCAAACCAGCACAACACAACTACAAGTAAGGTTGCTTTAGGCATACTCATCAATGAAAGATTACTAGCATTTAGATTGTTTGTTTGAGATAAATCTTGAGTTACTACTGATTGTACTTCCTGATTCATTCAACCATCCCCTTTTATTATTTGCTCCAATAGTCTCTTTATGTTGTGTCTCAGGTGAAAACCCTCTTTGGCCCTCCTTTTTTTTATCTACCATAATGTTCTTCCCTTTATTTGATTCTTGGTAGTTAAAACTGGATCGTAAATCAAATTGGGTAAACCATGGTTTTGGTTGAATTTTTAAAATTCAATCACAATGTTGATTTTATATCTTGAATCTTTTACACTACTGTTAAGTGGTTAACACAAATAAATTTTTTTACACCTAAATGTAAGCGCTAACAAATAATTACATCTAAGTCATAACACTGTATTAATTACATATTTCCTAGATTTACAGTTTTATGGATTAGATTTCACCATTTCAATTAGGAGTTGATTAGTTGGCAATCTTGTTTGAGAGTGCTATCAATTGGGATTCTTGCTTACAGTTTGGTACTAGGCAATTCTTCAAAGAGAAAGCATCTATTTACCAGCAAGGTACGATAGGGGATGGATTTTATTATATCCAAAAGGGATTAATTAAAGTGACTACTACCACTTCGATTGGAAAAGAGCGTGTATTAAACATCGCCATTCCTGGGCAGATATTAGGCGTTCAAGCGATGGACCGTCAGCCCCATTTTACAACAGCAACGGCGGTAAATGACTCCATTCTTTATTTTTTCTCTTGTGAACATTTTCAAAAATTAATTAAGGCACAGCCCTCCATCCTTAATATTTTTATCAAAACCGTCATACATAAAATGCACATCCTAGCTGATAAAATATATTTGGACAATCTCACACCCGAGCAACAATTGGCGGTGATTCTTCTAAATATTTGTTATGAATTTAAGAATTATGAAGTCCCTCTCTCACAACAAGACCTTACAAAATGCACTGGTTTAACGAGAATCACCTTATATAAGATTTTAAAACAATGGAAAGAAGAAGAAATCCTTGAAATCCATAAGAAAATGTTTTTTATAAAAAAACCGGATGAATTAAAAAAACTTCTTGGTAAGGTGTTGTAATGAAAAATCTCCGTTATTCTTGGCGACCGTTTTTAAAATACGGAAAAAAACTTGAGGTAGAAGAAAATGAAATCGTGTACCATCAGGGCAGTGAAGGCAAGGGCTTTTTCTACTTATCTAGGGGTGGTATAAAGATCACTCTCCTTTCACATGAAGGTGTAGAGCGAACGGTGAATTATGTTCCAGAAGGTATGTTATTTGGGGAACATGGAGCTAGAAATGAGCCCTATTTAACCTCTGCCATCTCAAACTGTCAATCTGAAATCTATTTTTTCTCTGATGAAGCCCTAGTGATGATTTGTAAAGAACATCCTGAGGCAGCATGTATTTTTACAAATTCATTAATCTATAAATTTAGGATTCTGGCCGAAATTATTGCCTTTCTTAATTCGCCTATAGAACAGCAAATGGCTCATTTCCTTTTAAAACTGGTAAGTGAAAATGGTAATTTTTCAATTGACCAAACATCGTTTGCTCGCTACATAGGTACCTCGCGAATTACGGTAAATAAAATACTTAACAAGTGGAAAAATCAACAATGGATCCAAATCTCAAACCGTACGATCGACATCCTTGAAATCGATCGATTAAAAGAACTTAGAGACTCAGGTGCGATAAACATTTTAAACTTGGATGTATTAATGTTATCCAATTAAGTTTAAGGAAAAAAAAAAGCAGGAGCCATTATTAAGGTTCCTGCTTCCTTTTTTAAAAGATTCACTTTAATATATTTAGCTACATAGTTGATTTATTTTAATATGTGATTTTGAAGTGGAACTAGCTTAGATTCCTTGATACCTTCTAGCACTAGTCTCGCTATTTTATTGGCCCCGGTCTCCTTAAAATGTGTGTTGTCCTGAACACCATTTGGATAGTTCTTGTTTTCCCCAGGTTCTAGCCAAAGAAAAACTTCCTTCGTCCTATCGGGCCCAAGCTCTTGAAACAATCCCTTGCTTTTGGCAGTAAGGTCAATCACAGCTACATGTTCTTCCATACCAAGTTCCTTCATAGCTTTTGGATACTCACCATGTGAATTACGTAACCTGCCTTCATTGGAAAAGCTCCTTCGTTCTACGGGTGTAATAAGTACAGGAATAGCTTGTTTGGCACGCGCCCCGTCAATATATTGTTTTAAATAGATTTTATATGTAGAGTTCGGTTCAGTATAACGGCTCGGATCATTAATTTTTTCGTCATTATGACCAAATTGAATAAAAAGGTAATCCCCCTTCTTAATCTGCTTCAAGATGGATTCGAGTCGCCTTTCAGCAATAAAACTTTTTGAACTCCTACCTGGTGTAGCAGTATTTTTCACCACAATGGTATCATCGAAATAGCGATGAATAAATTGTCCCCAGCCTGCTCGAGGTGCAAATGAACTTGAATAATCAGAAACAGTTGAATCACCTGCTAGATATACTGTTATACGGTTTTTGTGGGGGTATTCATTATTTTCCATTTTTGCAAAGCCATTTATTGATATCAATCCAAAAACTATTAATAGCAAGGTTGCCAGTACTATTTTCCCATTAATTTTTTTCCGCATACCACCACTCCTTGATGTTAACCTCTAGGTATATTATATCGGTGATTACGTACCGATTATGCATTTTGGGTGACTTTATTCATTCGAGTGCCCCCCCTAAATCAGGAAAAAAATTATTGGCGACCAGTCCCATCAAAATGAAGGGTTCCAGTCGCCAAACGAGGAGGATCCATTTCTTGTACCTTTAGAACCTATTTCAGATTGATACTATGTCTAAATTGATCATAATCTGTTTTTATGAAATGAAACGCCGTTGCATTGCCGCCATGATCGGGGTGTGTTATTTTTAAAAGTTTTTTATACTTTGTTAATACCTCTTTATCGCTCGCCATTTTTGATAGACCCAATTTTTGACGATAATCCATGGTTATAGAAGCAGAAGGAGGAGGAACGTCGTCAGCTTGATCAGATTTTTGGTTCCCTTTAAATACTTCACCTTTTAACTTTAGCAATTCATTCGTCAACTCAATATTCTCTTTTAGCAACTTCTTAGTTTCCCTTTGGAATTCACTTTTCTCTTTTTCCAGTTTCATCATATCTTTTTTTAATATGTCTATTTGCTGAATTAAACTAGCGACTGAGGTCTGATGCAGATGTTCAATTCCCTTTATATGCTCATCCTGTGCATTTATTTTTACTTTTAATTGACGGATTATCATATCCTGGTCAGAAGTACGATTAGGTAATCGTTTGGAAGCCGATTCTTTTAGCGGATAGGTAGGTTTCTGAATTCCACTGCCCACTTTTTCAATCTGTCCCTCTCGCAGCATACGGCGTACAATTTGAACAGCGGTGCTATCGGCTACTCCTGCATCCTTTAATAAATGAAAAGCTTGATCTGTATTGTTAAGTATGTATCCATTATCCTGTCCTGAGCCTTTATAGGTAATCTTTCTTTCACGAAACCAACGTTTAACGGTTTGAATACTAGTATCTTCAGTGACACCTGCTTCTATTAACAACTCAAAAGCTTGATCTGTGTTCAAAATATTCCCCTTCATTCCCACTTTTTTATCATTATTTTATATGAGTAAATTTATAAAGTGAATGGATAAAAGAGACTATCATTTTCGACATAAACCACCATCAATGGTCACGATTAACTATATAATTCAATAAATGTTTTAAAAAAGGAATATTGCGCGGTACCTCTTGCAATGCTTCCATCGCCTGACAATAATGTTCCCACATTTCCCTTCTAGCCTCATCAGAACCTAGGATAGACACAAAAGTCGAGTTGTTGTTTTCTGCATCTTTGCCAATTGGTTTTCCTAATAAATTCGTATCCCCTTCAACATCAAGCAGATCATCCTTTATCTGGAACGCAATCCCGGCATGATGGGCGAACTTTTTTAAGGCGGCTATTTCGGACTCCTTCACTTGGGCAAGAATAGCGGGCATGATCAGCGATGCTTCGAATGCTAAACCAGTTTTATAAAAACACATTGTATTTAATTGTTCCAGGCTCAATTGTTTCCCTTTAGAATCCAAATCCATGGCTTGACCCTTACACATAACTGCCGTCATCTGAGCCGAATAGTGGATTAATTGAAGTACAACCTTGGAATCAAATTGGTCAAGAGATGCTTGTTCCTCAATAGCTTTCTGAGTCAAGAAGAGGCCCGTTAATTCCGCGATAGAAACGTTAAATACTTGATGCAGGGTTGGACGCCCTCTACGGGTAGAGGCATTATCCTGCGATGGCAAATCATCGAAGATTAATGAAGCCGTATGCAAATATTCTAATGCTTTCAAAAGCGGCACGATGGCTGACTTATTTAGTCCATATTCGTTTACTCCCATAACCCAAGTCATGATTGGCCTTAATCGCTTCCCGTCACCTTCCAGACTGTAATTGGCAGCATCAATAAGCGGCTCAACATCCTCGGTCTTCGGGATTTTTAAGATGTGGTTGATTTCCTTGCGAATCGTTTCAACCGTATCTTTAAAGATTTCCTGCTCGTTCCGTTGATTCCTCAACGTTGTTATCATATGATCTCGAAGAAGTTTATCAAAGAAATCAACATCATCCGCTTTACGTACCATCTTTTGAATGACACGATTGAATGTAGGATTCCCATAAGCAAAAAGCTTCATCACGTCGTTATATCTATCGGTACCCATACGTTCTTTATAGCGCTTAAGGCCGTTTATTGCTCGGTCGAGAATCACCTCTATAGCCTTGCTATCTGAGTGATAAACCTGATGGATCAGATTAGAAATAACTGTCCAATATAATTCAAATGGGTTAATCAGATCTGTACGCTGATCATGATATTTTAAATAATAGGTATAGGGCGTTACCCTGCCATCTTTCAAGTCTTCATACATATCAGCAAAATCATCAGCAAGCTGGTTATATATACCGTAATAGAATGTGCGATTATCGAAGCCTTCATCCTCTGGGGCATTAATTACCGAGCGAACAATCAATCGAGATGAAGAGGATTTTAAAATGACTGGGATGTATAGTTCTTCATTTGTATAATTAGGATTGGATAAATCCTTTATACGGTCAACTTCCTGAGAATGAAAAAACACGTAGGCCTGCTCGAAAAATTTATTTCTCGTTTCTGGTCGCAGACGAGATGTTATGTACTCAAATGCATCGCGGAGTTCGGAATGAATATATCGGATCAGGTTCACGTTTTTATCCGGCCAATCACCTAATTTAGGCACGATTCCTGTAATTAGGCTGGTACGTATCAAATTGGAATATTGTTTTTCCTCTTCTATGGATAAGATTCCTGCATCAAGAAGGTCGTCAATAAAGGGGTAGGTCAAACCATAGGAATACCCCAGTCTGATCGCATCAGCAAGTTTTTGCGAACGCTCTTCAGCGGATAACTCATCACTCATCTCTTCCATTTCATTCATGAGTACCCCGGCGATGATTTTAATGAGCTTTCGCTCGGCGTTTGCGGCATCCATCCCGTTTGGAATATTATCAGACACAGTCTTTAGTTTGTTAAATAACCAGATCAACGTGGATTCGATGCCCTCTTTTTGTGCCAAACGGTATAACCCCGCCATACTAAACATCTCATTTTGGGTAGTTCGTTCTGGCGTACCAGAATAGATTAGTTGATTTTTCAAACTGTCAACGACACGTTTGACCCTGTTCTGTGTCTCTGGAGAATCCAAGGCTTTTCCCATATCGCGCATGAAAATATAAGAAATACTTCGATCTAAGTAATTATCTAGTTTACCAGTGTAATTGAGCCATTGGATATAATTGTGATAAGCGCGAGAATCAGGTTTTCCCTTTCCTCGTGAAAAGAAGGATAATAGCGAATGATGACGAATATGGTTACGTTTCCAGGAGTAGATATCTTTTGAGAGTGTCTCGACATAGGTCTTTTCCATTACCTGTTTATAAAGGGAATGAAAATAATGAGCAGCTTTTTGCTCAGCCATCTCATAGCTTATATTTGCAGTTTTTATTAACTCCTCATTCATACATTCATTACCCTCTTCTTAAGATTGATTGTTTATTCTTTTTAACTATCAAACTATTCTCATTATATTTAATGTTATAGAGTTTAACAATATAGTATGTCAACAACAAGACCGTTTAAATAAATAAACGGTCTTCACAAAGTTAAAATAAAATTTTCGATAAAAATACAACTGTGGTTACTGTAATCCCGCTAAATAAAGTAGATAACAAAACAACTTGTGCAGCGTATTCTGGATGATTTCCATATTCTAAAGCGAAAAGTGCACTGTTTCTTGATGTAGGAAACGAGCTTGCTATAAATAACGCCTGTGCCGTAGAGCCATCCAGTTTTAAAGATAAAATGATGATGAATGCGATGGTAGGCGATAGGATTAAACGACCAAATAAACTTAGAAAAAGCGGCAAGGAGAAACGACTTATTTTTAAATAAGCACTTTGTGCCCCTAATGTAATTAGCGCCACTGCCAAAAATGCATTGGAAGTATTGTTTATTGGAGTCCATAGAAAAGTTGGGATATTAATATGATACATATGGAGGAACAATCCTAATAAAAAGGCATATATGACGGGGTTTTTTAGAAACTCCTTCATTGCTTTCAATCCATTTTGATCAGCAGAAACAGAATTCAGTAAACCATAAGTGTAGGTTAGCAAATTCTGAAAAATCATGACGACAATCTGTATGGATGCACCCAATGGATTATGTTGAAAAACAAGTTGACTGACAGGTAAACCAAAGTTTCCAGAATTATTTAGGACCACGCTATTTTTAAAAGTGGAAGACAGACCATTGTCAAATTTCGCCACTTTAGATATTAGACTACTTATGATCATTAAGCTTGAACATTGTATTACTAAGAAGCCAAGAATATGCAAAAGTGTTTCTCCGCCAACATTATTTTGATAAATATTTACAAAACTGACACAGGGCATGAGAAAATAAGTATTTAGCTTTGATAAAGTGTTCATATCAAACTTAAATTTTCGATGAAGAAAGACACCTGCTCCTATTAAAATAAAAACAGGCAAAATGACATTTAATACAATAAGAAAGAATACTTCCATAAAACTCTCCTTTATTCTACTCCCTTAAAATCAAATTTAGTCCAAAAACTCTTATTCGAGTCTTTGGACTATGAATTAACTGTTAGATTGGAATAATTGACAATAGAACCGCAACTAATATCATCACTGCTGTTGATCCGCATGCCCATTTTAGAAAAGTACGCTGCAGATCGCCGAAATCTTCTCCAACCATACCAACTAATAAATAAGTGGACGGTACTAAAGGGCTTAATAAATGAACTGGTAATCCTAATAGTGATGCTCTTCCAATCATTGCTGGATCAATTCCATACACACTTGCAGCTTTAGCAAGCAATGGGAGAACTCCATAATAAAAGGCATCATTGGACATAAAGAATGTAAATGGAGCACTGGCTATTGCTGTAATGAGTGCAAAATGGGAGCCTAGAGCATCGGGAATATGAGTAATCATTGTATGTGCCATGGCATCCACCATTTTCGTTCCTGAAAGAATACCCGTAAAAATCCCTGCAGCAAATACCATCGAAACAACAGATAATGCGTTATCCGCATAGTGCATGATTCGTTCTTTTTGTTCACTTATATTTGGATAATTAAGCGTAATCGCAATGGCAAAACCTATCATAAACAATACAGTAGAAGGCAGTAATTCTTGGATTAATGCAACTAAAAGTAGAATGGTTAATAGATAGTTTACAAGTATTAGTTTTGGACGTTTCAGATAAGCATCCTCAGAAGTAGCTGCCATCATAGCCATCGTGCTATAATCTATTTCTAAAACTCCAACACGTTTACGCTCTTTTCTACCAAGGCAGTATGCCATAAATAATACAAACAACACGCCGCCGATCATACTAGGGATTACCGGTGTAAAGATATCCCCCATTTCAAGATGCAGTGCTGTCATTGCTCTAGCAGTAGGCCCTCCCCATGGAAGAAGGTTCATTACACCTGAAGAAGATACAGCAATTCCGGCAAGGACCAAAGGTCTCATACCAATGCGTTTATACAATGGAAGCATCGCTGAAATGGTGATCATATATGTAGTCGTTCCGTCACCATCAAGGGAAATTATTAAGGCAAGTACTGCTGTTCCAATCGCTATTTTTACAGGATCCCCTTTTACTACTTTTAAGATTGTCGAGATGATCGGATCAAATACGCCTGCATCAATCATAATTCCGAAAAAGAGAATAGCAAAAAGAATCATAATTCCTGTTGGTGCTACGCTTTTTATCCCCTCAAGCGCCATTGGTCCCATTTCTTTTCCAAAACCACCAATTAACGCAAATACAACCGGCACCACCATTAATGCAATCATCGCTGATAGACGTCTTGTCATAATAAGTATCATAAAAATAAAAATCATTAAAAATCCTAAAATTGCCAGCATCATTTTACCCCCTTTTGTTTGTAAATTAATAATAATCTAAATATTCCAGAGTGAAAACGTTTCCAAAATAAAGTTATTATCGTACATTATTCTATATTTTGTTCATTTAGTTCACGGCAATCTTAACATGCAAAAAGGATGCCAATTAGCATCCTCACTTAACCGAATAATATTTTCTTTCCGGCCTTCCAACAATTCCATACACCACTTCCGCTTTTGCCTCTTTTATGGAGGATAGATATTCTAGATATCTTCGTGCTGTAATTCGGGAAGCACCGATTTCCTTTCCCACTTCTTCAGCAGAAAGACCCTTTTCTTTAAATTGTAGTGCGTTTTTCACCTTTCCAAGGGTAATTTCATCAATTCCTTTAGGTAATCCTGTAGCCTTCCCCACCTTTTCAACCTTATTATTTCCGAACAAAAGGTCTACATAATTCTGGTCTACGGCTTGTCCTGACGATAGAAGGGAGTATTTTTTTATATATTCTAAGATCACTTCGTCAAATCTTTCCCTATTTACAGGTTTAATTAAATAATTTTCTACTCCGTAGCTTAGTGCTCTTTCAATGAAAATCTTATCAGTCGCAGCTGTGACCATAATGATACTTATTTTTGGGAAACGCTCTCGGATGATCGGAAGCAAATCAGACCCAAGCATGTCTGGCATATAGACATCAAGAATCAGTAAGTCGGGATTTTTCTCCTGTAACAGTTCGAGTGTTTGTTCTCCATTTAATGACTTTCCAACCACTTCGATTTCTTTAAACTTATTTAAAAATTTCTCATGGATATCGGCTATTCTGAAATCATCTTCTGCAATTGCGACTTTTATCCTATTCAAGTTTTGTCACTCCTCTCGAATTCCTTCGGCAGGTATACGGTAAAGACAGTTCCACTTTCCTGGGTACTCTGCACCTCAATCATACCATTCATTTCTAACACAGCATCCTCTGCATTGGAAAGACCAAATCCCCTCGGCTCGGCCCCTTCTTTAGATGTAAACCCTCTTGAAAATAGGAGTGGAATTTCTACATCCGTTATTCCTTTCCCATTATCCGCAATCTCAAATATGATATCACTGCCAATATCTGTAGCGAAGAATTTTACCGTAGGAGAATCCATACCATAGACAGCTTCAAAGGCATTGTCAATTAAGTTTCCAAGAATCACAATTAAGTTCGAAAGCTTAAAATGGGGTGGCAATTCCTTTAAAAAGCTATCAGATACGATCTCAAACTTTATCTTCTTTTCGGAAGCCTTACCCAATTTTCCTAAAAGAATAGCTTGGACTTTCGTGTCTTTGATATGGTTAAAAACAATCGAATTCTGAAATTGCAACACCTGTGTTTCAGATTGGAGCATTTCAATTGCTTGTTTATTTTCTCCTAGCTGAAGCAGTCCTAATAACACATATAATTTATTGGTGTATTCATGTGTTTGTGCACGAAGATCTTCCGAATAGCTATTTACTTCTGATAGGGTATTTAACATTTGTTCAATTTCGGTTTTATCTCGAAAAGAAGCGACCACTCCACTTATTTCAGCCCCTTCAAAGAGGGGAGTACAGTTGACAATAACAGTTTTATCTTTCCAGACCATTTCTTTATCAACTTGTGGATTTCCCGATTTTAAAACTTCATATAAATAATCAGAAGGAAACAGCCCATCTACTTTTATATGCCGAACCGACCCATTTATTTGTAATAGTCTCTTTGCAGGCTGATTCATCATCGTGATGTATCCCTCTTTATCAATAGCTAAAATTCCTTCTTTCACTCCATGAAGCACAGCATTCTTTTCTTTATAAAGTGCTGCAATTTCAAACGGTTCTAGTCCCAGGGTATCTTTGCGGATATTTTTTCCCAGCAGGATACTTCCAAATAGAGAAACCAAAAATGCAAATAGTGAAACAAGAAGTACCTTGGTAAGATTATTCATAATTTGCTGATGGATATCTTCAAGCAGAAATCCTACAGAAACGATTCCGATTACTTCACCCTTTTTGTTAAAAATAGGAGATTTACCTCTTATTGAAGGGCCAAGTGACCCCTTTGCCTTAGAGACATAATATTCCCCTTGCTTAATTGCCCTTTGGTTATCTCCGCCCTTCATTTTCTTTCCAATCATCGATGGTAAAGGATGCGAAAATCTTGTCCCCTCTTTGTTTCCGATGACAACAAACTCAGCACCGGTTTCTTTTCGAATCTTCTCTGCTAAGGGCTGTATTGTTTTGGATGGATCACTAGTTTGAAACGCAGAAATGATCGTAGGTATAAATGAAACCGTTTTTGAAATTTCCAGCGCCATCCTGCCCCTGTTTTCCTCTATTTGTTTACTTTCCATATAACTGAAAAATACTGTAAGCAGAAGGATTAAAAATAGTCCTAGTAATAGAACGAGCCCAAATATTTTTATCTGCAGCGATATTTTTTTGGATTTCAGGCAGCATTCCCCCCTGTTGAACTTCATAGAATCGCACAAACTTCATTATATCCTTTTATAACTCAGAATTCTTTCTGGAAACATACCTTTTACTAAAAATAAAAAAGTACCCCTTCGAAAGAGGTACTTTGATTCATCAACTATTTTAATGTAGTAGCCACTGTACTTTCAGGTGATGTTACTTTATCATAAAAATCTACGAATTTATCTCGCTCAGCACTATCACGGTAAGCCATGGCCACACGTGGATGTTCATTCAGTACACCTGAAACCATATAGGGAATAATATAGCCCCACTCCCACTTTTCACGCATTTCAAGCATGTGCTTCTCAATGACTCCAAGTACTGGTTTAATTTCATAGCTTGATTTTTGGATGTAGCTAACGAGAAGTTCAGTGTTACAGTTGCCAGCTGCCCGTCCCATGCCATATACAGAAGAATCCAGGAAGGTAACCCCATTACGAAGTGCAGTTAAGGTATTGGCAAAGGCTAACTGCATATTGTTATGTGTATGGATTCCCAGTTGTTTGTTCGGAATCATCTCTTTGAACTTTTTCACTTGATGCTCAATATCCACAGGATCTAAGCTGCCAAAGGAGTCAACGATATAGACAACATCGACAGGACTTTCCTTCACCAATTCGAATGCTTTAATCAGCTGTTGTTCAGGGACACTTGATAGTGCCATAATGTTAAGGGAAGTCTCATAACCCAAATCATGGAACATTTGAACAAGTTCTAAGCCCTTATCTACTTCACGGATATAGCAAGCCACTCGAATCATATCTAAAACACTTTGTTCACGTGGAAGAATATCATTGGGATCTACACGCCCAATATCTACTAAAGCTGATAGCTTGGTGAACTTTTTCACAGGGATAATTTCTTTCAAGAAGTTATCATCTAGAAATCTCCATGGGTTGGGCTCGGTCGCGTTAAGAAGTTTAGGAGAATTTTTGTAACCAATCTCCATGTATTCAACACCTGAAGCACTTAGGCCTTCATACAAGTCCTGAACAAATTCGACACTGAAATCCCAATTGTTAACTAATCCTCCATCACGAATGGTACAGTCTAATATTTTACTACGGTGTTCCATGATAGTATTTCCCCCTGTAAATTTCACTTTTTCAATATTATTTCATACTTTTATACTTTTAAGTACTAAAATTTCTTATTGTGTTTATAACACGGTTTATCCGTAAGTGTCAACCTATTTTTCGGAAAATTCGTAAAACCGACGTATATTACGAAAACATTTGAATCTTATATTATTTAAACATCTTCCCTGGATTTAATATTCCAAGTGGATCAAACTGGTCCTTTATCATTTTCATTAGATGTATAGAACTAGCATGTTCTTTATATAGGTAGTCGATCTTCCCAAGCCCAATTCCATGTTCACCTGTCGCTGTTCCGCCACAATCAATCGCATAGTCTACAATTTTTTGATTTACAGTATGTGCCTTATCGGATTCAACGGGGTCATTAGGATCAATCATAATTAATGCATGAAAGTTTCCATCCCCCACATGCCCTACGATGCCGCCAATCAAACCATACTTTTCAAGTAACGAACTTGCATGAGAAATGGCATCCGGAAGTTTAGATAATGGTACACACACGTCCGTACTCATATTTTTCTTCGCTGGATAACCATGTTTAAAGGCATATGCAAGGGTATGACGTGCCTCCCACAACTTCGCTTTTTTCAAAGAGTCTGTTTCAAATTCAAACTGAGAACAACCCTCTAAATCTGCTAATTCTTTTGCAAATTTAACATCGGCCTTTATCCCTTCTTCATTTCCGTGGAACTCCATAAATAGAGTTGGCTGCTCAGGGTATTTCGTTTCGTTATGTATATTTACTTGTTTCATAGAACGAGCATCTACAAGTTCAATACGGGCTATGGGAATGCCTGATGAGACCATAGCATTCGCGGCCTTAATCGCATGATCGACAGAAGGAAAGACGGCTCTGCATGCAAGTGTCGCTTCCGGAATTCCAAAAACTTTTAAAGTGATTTCAGTAAAAACTCCTAATGTTCCTTCTGAGCCAACAAATAAAGGTGTTAAATTATACCCTGAAGAAGATTTGGCTGCTAATCCGCCCAGGTTTACTATTTCTCCATTTGCTAAAACTACCTCAATACCTCTAACTACATCTTTCATGGCACCATATTTAACGGTGGTTGTCCCTGAGGCATTCGTACTCGTCATCCCGCCAATCGTCGCGTCTGCACCAGGATCAACTGGAAAAAAGAGACCATACTTTTTAAGTGCTTTATTTAATTGTTTTCGAGTCACACCTGGTTGTACCTTTACAAGTAGATCGTTCTCCCGTACTTCAATAATATGATTGATCAACTGAAAATCCATTGAGATCCCACCTGAAACTGGGATTGGGTGGCCTTCAAGGCTAGAACCTACACCAAAAGGAACTACAGGTATATGATACTTGTATGCTATTTTCATAATCTCCGAAATCTCTTGCTTATTTTTTGGAAAAACTACAATATCTGGTTTCACAGGTTGATGATAGGATTCATCCTTGCTGTGATGTTCTAATATCGTTGGATTTTCACTGATTTGTTCTATTGGAAGCAGGTTTCTCAAAGCTTGTTTCCATTCCAAGGGTTATACATCCTCTCTTTGTAAGTAATTATAAATCATTATTACTCTTTTATTCTTTTTTTACAAACTATTCGCAATTTCCTGCCAACTCCTAACCTTTAGAACATGCAAAAAAGTCACCTAATAATATTAAATAGGTGACTACAAGGTTCTTATTGAGACTATTCTACTTATCGTCTTGATATATGTACATCAAACAGTTTACATTAAAATAATGCCTTTAGGTAATTTTACTGATGTCAGAATTTCTAACTCTGTTAATCTCTGAAAAGCATAGGATGACCCGTGTAATAGGTTATTATCTAGGTATGCCGGGTGACACATCACTTCCACAGTCATGCCATCTTTAAAACGTTCTTTCAACTTCGTAAAATAATTTGGTTTGACACCTTCACCATAGAAATCGAACAATGATACGTCTGAGAAAGAGTCCACACCATCAATGGGATCGAACCCATTCTTCCTTACTGGCAGTTTGAATTTTGCTGATAATCTCTTAATCACTGGATTTAATTCTTTTAAGGTATGAACATGGTGATGGCTATCAAGATGAGTTGGTTTAAGTCCAGTACCGATAAATTGTTCGATCTGAGCAGTCCACTCTCTTTCCAGTTCATCTAATGAAATTACTGTAGGGTTAAATGTAGACAAGGATTTAAAATGACCAGTATCATCAACCAATGAAGGTACATTGTCAACTAATGGTTTCCCACATGTTAGGACAAGGTGAATCCCTACCCGTAAATTTGGATATTTTCTTGCCAATTGAATGGCATGTTCAGTCCCAGGCATGGTCATCATCATCGTGGTTGAATTTACAATCCCATACATATAACTGTCGATGATACCATGGTTTACACCATGGCTAAATCCAAAGTCGTCCGCGTTAACAATTAATTTAATCATGATTTAATCACCTTAATGATTTTTTTGCAAAACACAAAGCATCATCCTAATGAGAAATATAGCTTTGTCATTCTTGAATTATGGTTTGATCTTAATGAACTGAGGTAAATATTCCTTATGTGCTTCGAGCATTTCGTCCAAAATGACTTTTGCCACACGATCGCTTGGTACAAAAGGATTTATTGTCATGGCCAGTAACGCTGTTGCATAATCACCACTAATTGCCGCTTCAATCGCTACCCTTTCATATGATTTCACTTGTTGAACAAGTCCACGAACTTGTATCGGTAAATCGCCCACAGCAATAGGTTTCGGCCCATCCTTTGTAATGATACAGCTGAGTTCTACAGCGGAATCAAAAGGGAGACTTGAGATTGCTCCCCTATTTACGGTGTTTACTGCCTGGATGTCACGTTTGTCCGTATACATCGAGTGTATGAGCCTTACAGCTGCATCACTATAATAGGCGCCGCCTCTCATTTCTAATTGAGGCGGCTTAATGGCTAAATTAGGGTCTCTATACAACTCAAATAGCTCGTCTTCTAGTTTTTTAACGACTTCAGCACGTGTCCCGCCTTCTTGATAATTTTTCAATTCTTTTTCAAGCATGTCCCCTGATTTATAATAGTAATTATGATACGGGCATGGAAAAACATCTAACGCTCGGAGGAACTCTGGCTCCCAACCCATGGCATGAATGTTTTGCATGGTAATGCTTTTCTCTGGATCATTAATTAAGTTAATCACCTGATCCTTAACCGATACACCATCAACAAAAACATTTAATCCGTAAACCATGTGGTTTAATCCTGCAAAATCAATTCTAACTCTATGAGGTTTTACTCCTAATAGTTTTGCAACGCCCATTTCCATTCCAATAGGCACATTACACAAACCTACCACTCTATCAATATTACTAAAACGAAGGACAGCCTCTGTGACCATCCCGGCAGGATTTGTAAAGTTTATGAGCCAGGCATTCGGGCAAACCTCTTCCATTTCTCGGCAAATATCAAGAATGACTGGAATGGTCCTTAGTGCTTTAAATAAACCTCCAGGTCCATTTGTTTCCTGGCCAAGTACACCGTGTTTCAATGGAATACTCTCATCCTTCATACGTGCTTCAAGCAAACCAACGCGAAATTGAGTGGTTACGAAATCCGCAGACTTTAACGCTTTTTTTCGGTCTAACGTCAAATAGATTTTAATTGGAACTCCTGCCTTTTCAACCATTCTTTTTGCAAGATCACCGACAATTTCGAGCTTTTCTTTGCCTTCTTCCACGTCGACCAACCATAATTCACGGACTGGCAATTCATTATAATATTTAATAAATCCCTCAATAAGTTCGGGGGTATAGCTCGATCCCCCGCCTATCGTTACGATTTTTAAACCGTCTTTCATTTTAAAACACCTCTTGTTGAATTTTATCTACATATTTAAGCTATCAGTAGGTTGGGATGATGTTTCACCCTTTTCTCTTCTTGCGTCTATTCGTCCCTGAGCGATAACAAAAGGCAAATAAATGGCGACAGAAATGACTAAATTCACTAATGCTAAAATTGCACCTGATACATGCCCGCCAGTTGCAAGTAATCCTCCTACAATCGCAGGAGTCACCCATGGGATATCAGCAACAACTGGATGAACCAAACCTAAACTAATAGATGTATAGGCTATTATGGTCATGATGATTGGTCCTAGTATAAACGGAATGAACCAGATGGGGTTCAATACAATTGGCAATCCGAAAAGAATAGGTTCATTGATTTGAAATACCCCAGGAGGAGTACCTAACGCAATTAATTGCTTATTACGCTTGCGGCCAGCGATAAACATCGCAACTAGTAAACCTAAAGTTGCACCAGAACCCCCAAGATAAACAAAGGCATCCAAGAATGACCCTGAAAGAATGTGGTATTTTCCTAAATCCTCTACACCTTGTGCATACATATTGACATTTTCTTGTCCCAGTTTGGTCATTAAAGGAGTTGTAATTCCTCCAAGAATGTTTGGACCATGAAGACCAAGGATCCAAAATCCATGGACCAAGAATACGATTAAAATAGCAAACAGCATCGAATCTACTGCACCTGTAAGCGGTGAAACGAGTACTCTATTAATCCAATCGTTTAAATAAGCGCCATCACTAATAAATTTGCGTAATATAAGTCCGAACAACCCGATGGTAAAGATGGTTGCCATTCCTGGAAGAAGCTTTGCAAATGAACGAGATACTGCTGGTGGAACTCCATCAGGCAATTTAATGATCAAAAACTTGATTTTAGCTAGGCGAACAAAGATTTCTGTCGAAACAATCGCAACAATAATACCAGTGAAAAGGGCTGTAGCATTGAAATAATTCCAGCCAATAAATCCCCATGCTCCACCGGTGACTGCCTCGCCACCTTCTGGAGTAATTGATACATTGGCAACTTGAGGAATCAGAACAAAGAAGGCTGCACCTGCTACAAGCATCGCTTCGAATCCATCGTCACCGTAAGACTTTGCCAATTTATTCGCAATCCCGAAAACAGCAAATATCGTCATAAAAGCGAGGGTGCCCCACCATATATCTCCCCCCAATGTTGTCCACGTTTCACCGAAAAGAGAGATCATTAATTTTTCATAATATTTTCCAATACCAGGTACTTTTCCTAGATTGTTTAATAACACGGCTAACGAACCAATCATCGTAATCGCGATCATTCCCACCAAAGCATCACGGATAGCAAGAAGATGCCTGTTGTTTCCAAGCTTATTTGCGAAAGGCATAATAAATTTATCAATAAAATTCATCATGTGAACTACACCCCTTTAATTAAATTTATAGCCTGTTTTAAAACCTCTTCTCCATTACAAAGACCATAATGCTGGGGGTTAATAGAATCTACCGGAATACCCTGCTTTTCTCCTGCTTTTTTAAGCTGAGGCAGCATGTAGCGAACTTGTGGACCAAGGAGCAGTACATCTGCTTTATTAATTTGGTCATTTATTTCAGTAGAACCAACTGCCCAAATTTCACAATTGATTCCCTGAGATTTGGCACTTACCTCCATTTTTGAAACCAATAGACTTGTAGACATACCTGCGGAACAGCATAATAAAATCTTCATTCATATCCCCCTTATGAAAGCGATTACATTCTTTAATCATATTGTAAATACAATTCAAACAATTTGCAATACAAATTTCATGAATTTGTTACTTGTATGATAATTTGTTATTACAAATTGGTGTATTGTATTTTTTTAGTCCATTTAAGCTGCTTTTTTGTTATTCTATAAGTATTGAGGGGGAAAACCATTATGTTAGAAGAAGGGAAAGACGGAAGTGCTCTGCACCTTAAAGTAAAAGAAGCAATCATTCAATTGATTAACGAAGGGGAATATAAACCCGACTCACAGCTGCCTACTGAGGCAGAATTTTGTGAGAAATATGGAGTAAGTAGGACAACCATACGAAATGCATTACAACAACTAACTTTGGAAGGTTATGTCTATCGTAAACGGGGAAGTGGAACATTTGTCTCCGCAAACAAAGTAAAACAAATATTGACAACAACAGTTGAACACTTTTCGAGTCAAATTTCCATGCAGGGAAAGAAACCATCAATCAAAGTATTACAATTAGAAGTTATACCTGCCGATGAATATCTTAGCGAGCAATTAAAGATTCAAGAAGGAGAACCAGTTAATGCGCTAGAGCGGATACGTTATGTAAATGAAGAGCCAATCCAATTTGAAATTGCCTATTTACCCTGGTATAAAACCCCGGCTTTAAATAAACATGGTTGTGAAACGTCATTATATAAACTATTGGAAACCCAATTTAGTTTAAAAATAAACAAGACAATTGAAAACCTTGAATTGTTTATTGCCGACCAAGAGGCAGCTGAAAAACTGCATATCCGTGTTGGTGACCCTTGCTTTGTGCTTGATACCTTTGCTTATCTTCTTGATGGTTCGATTATTGAATATTCGAAAACCATCTATCGTGGGGATATGGCTCATTTTGTCATTGAAAGAAATTACTAATGATGAATAGTAAAAACAGAAGGTTTTGGTACCTGCTGTGCATTCGAATCTGCAATCGAGAAAAAGAGAAGCCAATAAATCGGCTTCTCTGATCTTTCTTTTATTAAGGGGTTTCTCCTCTTTTAATTCTAATTAAACTCAAATTCAGTAGAGAAATAGAATATTTGGCATAGGTTTTCTTACTTTAGGTTATCTTGGGTAAAAGAATAATAAATTCTGTCCCCATCCCCTTTGCACTGTTCACATGAATTTTACCTTTGAAAGAACGGACAATTTGAAAACTTACCATCATTCCTAGTCCTGTCCCACTTTCCTTTAAGGAATAAAACGGAGATCCAAGCCTAGCAATTTGTTCTTTTGTCATTCCGATTCCTTGGTCCTTTATGCTTATCTTTATATTTCCATCATCGGTTGAAGTACATGTAATCCAAACAATTCCACCATTCGGCATAGACTCTATCGCATTTTTTAAAATATTAATCAAAGACTGGTTTAATTTTTGAGGATTAACATAAATCCAACAACCATCAAAAAAATCAGTTTTAATTTCAACATTATAGTTTAGGGAGTAGCTTTGTATAATATTTACTACGCGATGTAACTGATTTCCAACATTGATTCTTTCGTGGTGATTTATGGCGGGTTTTCCAAAAGTTAAAAAATCATTGATAATTTCATTGGCGCGATCTAGCTCTTCAATGGATAATTGGATATATTCCTTCTTTTTACTAGGCAAATCAGGTTCGTTTAGAAGTTGCAGAAAGCCACGTGTCACTTGCATCGGATTTCTAATTTCATGAGCGAAAACACTTGTTAACTCACTTATCACTCGTAATTTCTCCGAGTTTTCCATCTCTAATCGCATCTGGTGAATCTCCCTAATTGTTTCAGTTAGGATAGTGAAGAACAAAGTAACTACCACCGCGAAGACAAGATGAATGATCTGTACTTTCAAATACTCTATGGAAAAACCTCTGAGAATACCAAAAATAGTAAGCCCAATAAGACAGTAGTAAAAGGCAAGACCAACTGCCATTTTAACCCTTCTATCTTTTTTCGAACTCGCAAACGATTTTTGAAAAAACAAGATAACAGGCAGTGAAAATAATAAGACAAATATAGTATTATAAAATCCAACACTGATCCCAAAATAAAGTCGATAAAGAATGATAAGAGCCGAAAGAAAGATACCGGGCCAAACTCCACCGTAAAGGGTCCCTAATAAGAGAGGAATAATTCTTAACTCTATACGAGCATTTTGACCAAAATCCACTGGAAAGGACATGCAAAATAATATAGATATTCCCCACAAAATAGACATGATTACGTTTCTATTTTTACTACTCTTTACCCACTCCGTAATAAATGTATAGTAAGTAAATATGGGAATGACCATAATTGTTAGTTGCAGCAAAAAATCCTTGATTATACTCATGTTTGTTACCTTTCATATTCTATTATAAATCTGAATCTTGCAGAGTAATTTAATGTTATTGATTCTGTTACATTCCTTGTTGCACTTACATTACCTTTTTTACCTTTCTTATTGAGTCCATTTTATCATGATAATTTACTTTTTTTCTATAATCCAATTTAAAGTTGAGAAAAGGGATTTAGTTCATTCCAAAGAAAAAGAGGCACAAATCAAAAGTGATTCGTGCCTCTTGCATAATGAGGTTTTTTATTGTAATTTACACTACTTTAGAAAATGTTTTGTTTTGCTCTAGAGTAGTAGTTTCTCCTTTTTTCAAACTAATCATTGCAATAAAGGAGATACAGTAGAGTAAAGCTAGATATCCCATTGCCGCCGTAACATTAGCATGCTGCAGGATATATCCTACTAAAATAGGAGATAATCCCCCTAATGCTCGACCAAAGTTAAAGATTGTGTTGGTTGCTGTGCTTCGAATTTCTACTGGATAGAAACTGCTTATTAATGCCCCATAACCCGCAAACATACCATTAGAGAAAAATCCGACGATTGCACCTCCGATTAATAAACCGGCACTCCCTGACGCAAAGGCATATAAAAAGACAGCGACAGCGGAAGCGAATAAGAAGATTCCATATGAGCGTTTCATTCCAAAGCGATCGATAAATTGTCCAAATGTTAACATCCCTGCGATCATACCAGCTGCAGTGCTAATCGTCCAAAGGGCCGAATTTGAAACGGATAATCCTTGGGATTGTTGCAGCATCGATGGGAGCCAAATCATCAAACCATTATAACCGGCAATTTGGACAGTTGCCATGACTGCTAGAGCAATGGTTGTTACTGAAGTTCTTGGAGTCGCAAACAATTGCTTTAGTTTCCATTCCTTAGGTACCAATTGTTTTTTCTTATTTGCAGCTAGCCACTCAGGAGATTCGTCTAATTTCTTTCTTACGATAAAGGCGAATATAACAGGAACCAATCCTATGAAAAACAAACCTCTCCATCCCCATGAAGGAAGGATAATTGCGCTTAGGAGAGCTGCGAGAATTACACCGTATTGTGCACCGATGCTCACATAAGAAGAAGCCCGTCCTTGTTTATTCTTTGGCCATGCTTCAGCCACAAGGGCCATTCCAATTCCGTATTCCCCGCCAGCACCCAAGCCGGCAATAAACCGAAAGATGTAAACTTGCTCAATATTTACGGCTAGACCGGTTAACGCGGTACCGATAGCAAATAGGATAATTGTATAAGTAAATATTTTAACTCTCCCAAATTTATCTGCTAATATGCCGAAAATGACTCCCCCAGCTAGCATTCCTAGATTTGTAATAGAAGAAATGAGCCCTCCTGCCACCATATCAATATGAAACTGAGCTATAATCATCGACATGGCAAAGGAGATGAACATGATATCCATGCCCTCTAATGTTAAACCTGCTACTGATGCGACTACTGTTTTTCTGCGATAATCCATTTCTGTCGTTCTCCTTTCAAGCCTCACAGGACTATGATTAAAAGATAGTTGGCAAAAATAAAATGCCCTTTCATCCAAAGGACAAAAGGGCATTCATATACGTAACAAAGTATATATGAAGTTTACTTTCGCCTTTTTGGCCTCTCTGGACCAATTTAAAGGAATTTAATTTCATCTAATAGTAACATGATAATATTTATGTGACAATAAGAAATAACTAGTAGAGTCTTTTAAGGAATAGAGGCATCACATTATTCCCTCCTACTAAATGATTCACTGAGATTATTTAAAGTATATAGTCTGCCCGTCAACAGAAATAGGTCATTGTAATGATTTTTTACGTATTCGTCAATAATCTTAAGCCCTTTTATAAATTGATCCACTAAATAATACGTATACTTTTCATCCCAATCAAACTTATTAATTCGAATCAATTCATCTGCTAGGATCTGAAACTTATACTCTTCAATAAAAAGTTTTATTTGATACAATTTATCCAGTGTAAACCTGTTGCTGTTTTTATTGACATGACATTTTTGAACATATGTTATAAACCCATTAATATTCTCAGCAAGCAAATTCGCCTTTTGCATCTCAAACTTCATAACGCCACTCCTCACTGTCTAAAAAAACATCATTATGAAGAGTGTATGTTTTGAGATCTTAGGCTGACACCATTTTTCTTTTTAAATGTATATAAAATGAATAAAAGTATGAACCAAACAGGTGTTAATAATAAAGCTGTACGAGTTGCTTCGGCAAATAGCATTATAAAAAGAATGAGTGTAAATAACGTTAGGACGACATAATTGATAAACGGTGCAAACGGTGCTTTAAAAATCGACTTTTCATGTAAATCTGGACGTGATTTCCTGTAGCGCAAATGACAAATTAATATGATGCTCCAAACCCAAATAAAACAAATCGCACTGATTGTTGTCACGATTCCAAAGGCTTGTTCTGGAATCAACTTACTTAAAAGAGCACCGGCTGAAAGAACAAGTGTGGAAATAAATAATGCGTTACTTGGTACATGGTTTTTATTTAATTTGGCAAATTTAGCAGGTCCCTGATTATGACCACTTAAATTAAACAAGATTCGGCTGGTTGAAAATAATCCGCTATTACATGCAGATGCTGCTGATGTTAGGACAACAAAATTGATAATACCTGCAGCAATTGGAATACCTACTAAGCTAAACGTCTTAACAAATGGGCTATTGGCAGCATTCAATTCTGTCCAAGGATTGATACATAAAAGTATGAATAGGGCTCCCACATAGAAAAATAATATTCGCAGCGGGATTTTATTAATGGCAGATGGAATATTTTTTCTTGGATTAGATGTTTCCGCTGCAGAGACACCGACTAATTCAACACCTACAAATGCAAAGACAACCATCTGAAAAGATAGAAAGAAGCCTGATATTCCATTTGGAAATAGACCACCGTGTTCCCAGAGATTTTTGACTGTAACTGTGCCTGAATCGGTTTGAAATCCAATAAACAATAAAATGATCCCTATTACGATTAAAGCAAGAATGGTAATGACTTTGATGATTGCAAACCAAAACTCTAATTCTCCAAATAGCTTTACGGTTAGTAAATTCAATCCCAATAATAAAATTAAACAGATTAATGCAGGGATCCATTGAGGGATATCGAACCAATATTGCACATAAACCCCGACAGCAATAATATCAGCCATGGCAGTCATGATCCAACAAAACCAATACGTCCACCCTGTCACAAAACCTGCCCATGGTCCAATATACTCTTCGGCAAAATCCGTAAAGGATTGATAGCCCGCATTCGATAATAGCAACTCGCCAAGTGCCCTCATCACAAAAAAGCATGCAATACCAACGATTAAATAAGCTAATATGATAGATGGTCCTGCTAACTGGATTGCTCTTCCTGAACCAAGAAATAAACCTGTCCCAATCGTACCGCCAATCGCAATCAGTTGTACATGTCGATCTTTTAAATCTCGTTTTAATTCTTGTTGTGCCATTTTCATTTCCTCCTTATTTTGCAAAAAATGAGTTGTGAAGAGATGAACATAAGGTTAAATACCATAAAAAAAAGAGATTGGATCAGCTCCAATCTCATAGTCATAAGAATAACAAATAATATTCATCACTCTTTTGTCAGAATAACAAATAAAATACGTACTCTTCTGTCCTTTTGCCTGAGATTATGAACCCTTCGGCGCCGCAGATATCCTGCGGTCTCTCCAGAAGCTGCTCCTGCTATAGTTTGACCCATAGCATTCATAGCTCGCTTATTATTAAATTTTGTATTGAAGAACCAAAGGTTTAAAAATCTCCCACTTAAAAAAGTTATTTACCAATCATCTAAATTCACAAACTACATTATTGTTGAATAATTTCTAATTTTAGTAGTATTCTATCACTTTGTCAATATATATTATGCAGAATCTAAAATCATGAAGGAACAAAAATGAACCCACTCCATCGGAATGGCCATTTTTGTCTTAGTCTCCTAGGACTAGTAAATATTGAATGTGATTGGCTGTGATGGGAGTAATCGCCATAATACGATAACCGATACTCAATAATTGTGACAACGTTTCTGCACAATTTTGACGTGGTGGCTCAATTGGAGCATGGTAACTTTTATAAAGATTTATAAATTGATTATTGTTTGTACAGTGAAGTAAGATCACATGTCGACCGGTCCATGCTTGACCAATCATTGTCTGTGGTTGACCTTGAATTTCCCTTTTACTTCTCATATTGAACACCCTCATATATTGATACAATAGATTATGGCAAAAACCTTGTACAAAGTTCTTGAAAAATAAGTAAGATGTAATTAACATTCCTAACACAAAACGATAATTCTATAAGGTGTGGTTTGGGCGGGGATACTTTTTGTGGCTGGTCCATAAATGACAATAAGATCTCTGTTCGCAGGGTTTTTTGTAAAGGGCTGCCCATTTGTTAAAAGTATTTGGGTATATGGAGATATATTTAATCGTAACCGTCCATCACTACTCTCCAATTCACTATTAAAATAATCTACTTTTACATTCTGATATGGGCTATCTTTTACCATGACAAGTGCTGGATATTGTGGAGGGTAAATAAGTAGTGCAGGTGCATTTCCGTCATAATAACCAGTCAAGCGATCTCCTACTGCCACCATTACATGGTCAACAAAATAAGTCGATGGTGAGACCACGAAATTTACTATTGCTCCCGTACCGTTTTCTACAGTTATTAATTTATTACAGCCTTCTCCTGCACCATTTTGTCCTACAAGGTCAGTAATCATGGTGATAGTTCCATGAAATGAAAAAAATTTTGTCATCCTTTTACCTCCTACGATAATATTAATAACTGCCCCACACTAATAGGTACTGCTTAACTTTGTTCCAAAAATCTCTACTGCCAATGATGTGGATATAAATTGAGTTCCATTCCATGTTAAAAGGTTTTCGACATAACCTAATGTATCCGCATTAGACGTACCAATAATCCGTTGAAGAACAAGTAAATCATAACTTAGGCTTTTTAAATTTGTAACAATGGGATATACTGCTGTTGCAGCAAGAACTTCGCCTTTGACTGGCTGTTTTATTTTGCCATTTTCATCATAAAGCTCAGATAGATAATCATACCCCTTGTAACTAATGTCTAGTGTGAAAAGCAAATCTAATGAAGGGCTTCCTACAGTTACTTTATAAAAGTCCTCATAATTGACTTTAAAGGTATAACTTTTATTATATTTTTCAACATCAAACAATAGGTGGGGGATATTATTTCTGAGGGAGTAAATATAGAAAATACCGTATCCTCCGCTTCCACCAGTTTCAATACTTACCAAAATATCCAATACATTATCATTAGAAAAATCCCCCAGAAAGAGCTGAGCATTGTATCCAGCATTATGTTGAAGATTAATAGTTGAAATCCGTTTCGAACGCCCATCTTGAATGATGAGTGTAATTTGATCAGCGAAGATTTCAGTTTCACCGTTTTTTCTTCCATATAGATAGACGTAATCCACTATACCGTCACCTGTAACATCACCTTGCCTCATATCAAGCAACACAATGTTTCCAGAATAAGTATCATGACCATAGGTTTGTGCTTGAAATTGCCTGTACAAATAGATCCCCCCTGCAAACATTTGCATTTACTTGATTTACCATATGCAGGTAAATGCCTATGTGACACCAATAGGTCATGAAAATGATCTGTTTACCGAAAAATAAATACACTTTTACGAAAGTACAAGATGATAGGTAAATGACTTATGAATAGGATGATGTGAGTTTAAATGTAAAGGAGTGCAATTTATGTATCCTAATTACCTACCTCAGTATTATAACTATCAAAATAGTCAAGAAGATTACTTATATTCAACTCCGTACTATGTGGAGAATTATTATCCTTCCCACCCTGGTGACAGACAATTTGGTGGTTTTCAACCCCCGTTTGCACCACCAGGTCAAGGGCCAATGGGAGGACCGCCAACTTCACCACCACCGTTTGCACCACCAGGTCAAGGCTCAGAGGCAGGACCACCAACTTCACCACCGCCATCTTTTGTTCCTCAACAACAAGTATCAGCATATGCAGTTGACCCAGGCGGTATTAGAGGATGCTTATTCAGATACACCTATGTATGGCTGAGAGGTTTTCAACAATTTTGGTTTTATCCTACCCATGTCGGTCGAAACTCTGTCTCAGGGTATCGCTGGACTGGATTTAGATGGGTTTATTTTGGAATAGACTTACGACAAATCCAATCGTTTACTTGCTTTTAATAAGAAAAAAGGCACTCCGAAAGAGAGCGGACAACTTTAATCCCCTCTCTTTTATGGTTGCTTAGTTTTCATTCTTTTAGTCTAGGTTTAGCAGGATCACAGTTTGGTTGATCAAGTTTTGCCGATTCTGCTAATTTCATAAGATAATAACATTCTTCACGGTACATATGATCCGCCATTAAAGGGGCAAAGATTCCTAATGCTTGCTTACTTAGTCTAAGTTCTTCGATTTCCTGTAGAAAGGTTTGAAATAACTTAATTTCTAACTGGCTGTCTAAGTTCATTTTATCCAAAGCAGGGAAAGAAGCTAAATTGGTTCTTAAATACCCTGCAAGTTCCACGGATTTTAAGTAGAAATTTTCAAAATTCTTCATAAATGAATTACTTTTTTCTTTAAGTTTCTTTTCTACACCATCTAAATTGGTGGAAATTGCTTCTGCATGCCCCGCCGCATCCAATAACCACAATAGGTGATGGTGGAGCTCGTGGTATATAGGTGGGACTTGCCCAGCCTTTAAGTGTTCTAAAATTCTTAAATACTCCTCTAATTCATTTATCATATGATTTATAAAAGTAGGTGAAAGGTGAATTTTTATTTTTCCAATCAGATGATTTCTTAATAAACCTAATTTAAATTCCCGTAATTTTATTACCTCGGATTCAGCTTCTTTGGTTAATTCCCCTAGATCTTCGGATTTTGCACGCTCCAGAAGAGTGTCAAATACTCGAATAAATGTTGATGCCGTTTCAATTTCCTGTTTTTGATTAGGGGATAACGATTCGTATATAAACCTTGAATGATCACCTAATATTTGGAGCCAGAAACGGTGTTCAAATCTAGCTGTTTTCTCAAAGATATCATTCATATTTATTCCTCCCACTTAGTAATCTACGCACTATTTTGATGTTATTCTTCTATCCTGCTTCTTATGAACAAAGCTGGGAAAAATAATAAGGTACACAAGCTTGCTGAGAAAAAGTATAAACATCTTCTTACAGGACAAGCATATGATGAAGTAACTACCTTTTTGCTGAAAGGGATGCTCTTGTTTTGACTTATTATAAATCGAAGTTAACGGCCTCGTTGTATGCGACTATGTCGATTAGTTTTTGGGGAGTTTCCTTTGTATCGACGAAGGCTGTGCTAGGTAAATTGGATCCATATTCGTTACTTGTTGTGCGGTTTGGGATTGGATCCTTATTTTTGCTTTTGCTATTACTTTTGCAGCGTAAGCGGTTACTCGTCTCCTTTACATATTTCCCACATTTAATGATCCTCGGCATCCTTGGGGTATTTGTTCATCAAATCCTTCAAGCGACAGCTTTGTTGACGATTAACGCTTCTTCTGCTGGTTGGCTCATATCATTTTCACCCATCTTTACTGTTTTCCTTTCCATTCTCTTTTTACATGAAAGGTTAAATTTATCCAAGGCAATTGGAATGGCTCTAGCGATCACTGGGGTCCTAATTGTCACTACAACCAGAAGTGGTCAATCCTTTCAGTTTTCTATTAATATTGGCTTCCTTCTCATGATGTTAAGTACGTTAAATTTGGCGGTTTATTCAGTGCTTTTAAGAAGCTTAAAGATTCCATATTCTCCACTCTTAATCACGTTTTATATGAGTTTAATAGGTTTGATTCTAACCACACCTTTTATTATTAGAAATAAAGGTTGGGAATCACTTTCCCTTCTGAACTATTCCGAGTGGGCCCATTTGTTGTTTCTTGGGGTTTTTGTTTCGGGAATTGCTTATTGGTACTGGGGAAAAGCACTTGAGGTGTTAGAGGCTTCAAAGGTTTCAATGTTTCTATATATGGAACCTGTCGCAACATTGGTTGCTGCGGTATTGCTTCTAGATGAAAAAGTTTTTCTCATAAGTGTTGCTGGGGGAATCATAATTATTATTGGAGTGATTATTGTTAACGGTCAGCTTATGCCTATGTTGGTCAACCTCTTCAAGAAAAAACGACGGTAGGAGGACAGCTTTATGACTTTGACAATGAAGCTACAGAATGTTTTGGGGACTTTAAAAAGTCCAACTAAAGTCGAGTTAAAAGCCGCTCTACTAAAACTGGGTCTCACACTAGATGATCTTGCTCTCTTACCAGAACCATCTCCTGGAAAGCCGTACAACCGGAAGCTACTTTTTAAAAATGAAGAAGTTGAACTGCTTGCCATGAATTGGTCAGAGTTGGAGTGTGCCCCCCATGATCATGGAAATTCCCACGGCTGGATACAAGTCCTTGCCGGCACTTCCATTAATTCTGTTTTTGAGGTAAATGGAGATGGCCTGCCTAACGAATTGTTTCATGAAATCCATCATAAAGGAAAATATTTTTATGCCCCGAAAAAGGGCATCCATAAAATGAAAGCTTCCAATAATACGGATATGGTTACTCTCCATCTGTATTCCCCTCCCATCACCGGAATGATGGTCTACGACCTGCAAAAATGTGCTGCATGTGTTGTATCAGATGATTGTGGAGCATGGTGGCCAGATGAACAATATCAGAAAGTGAAGGAAATACAACTTAGGAAGGTTAGCTATTAGCCTTTGAGGAAAAAAGGGAGACCAATGTTCATTTACATTGGTCTCCCTTTCGTTTCATATTATTTTGAGTCTGCCAGTAAGTCCTCATAAATTTCGTTATATTCCTTAGCCGATTGTAACCAACTGTAATCTTGACTCATTGCTTTTTGTACTAAGTTAATCCAGTTCTCTTTTTGATGATAAAAATAAATGGCTCTTTTAATGGTATGGAGCATATCATGCGCGTTAAAATTTCTAAAGGTGAAGCCGTTCCCATTACCTGTAAATTCATTATAAGAATGGACTGTATCATTTAGGCCGCCCGTTTCTCTAACAATAGGGATTGTTCCGTACTGCAAGGCAATTAGCTGCCCTAATCCACAAGGTTCAAACTGAGAAGGCATTAAGAATAAATCGGCTCCAGCATAAATTTGGTGTGCCAGTGATTCATTAAAGCCTATGTATACTCTAACTTTATCCGGATATTCATGTACCATTTGCTTTAAGAAGTTTTCATATGTAGGGTCGCCAGAACCAAGAACAATGAATTGAATATCTTCCTGAATCATACTTTGAAATACATGGAGCAATAAGTCTAAGCCTTTTTGACTTGTTAAGCGTGTGACCATGGCAATGATTGGCGTATTTTCTTTTTCAGGCAGTCCAAAATATTGCTGCAATTCTTGTTTATTTTCCACTTTCCCTTCTAGTGAATCGAGATCAAAAGGAACCGCAATATCACGGTCTGTTTTAGGATTATAGGCCGTATCATCAATACCATTTACAATTCCGATTAACTTATGACGATATTTCCGTAAAAGTCCATCAAGTCTTTCGCCAAAATAGGGATTTTGAATTTCCTCTTTATAGGTTGGGCTGACAGTGGTTACAATATCAGATGCAATGATACCGCCCTTCATAAAGCTAATATTTCCATAAAACTCAAGTTGTTCACTGTTAAAATATTGATGCCCTAAACCTAACTGCTCACTCATTACCTCATATGGAAAAATCCCTTGAAATTGTAAATTGTGAATCGTAAATACTGTTTTAATATCCTTATATATTGGAATATGTCGATAATGGGCATCTAATACAAAATTCACCATTCCTGTATGCCAGTCATGACAATGGATTACATCAGGAATAAAATCCAGATGTGGAATACACTCTAGAACTGCCTTTGAGAAAAAAGAGAATCGCTCCCCATCATCATAATGCCCATATAAGGAATCACGATAAAAATAATATTCGTTATCAATTAGATGATAGGTAATTCCTTCATGTTCTGCAGTAAGGATACCGCAGTATTGACTGCGAAATCCTACCTGTACATTTATCGCTTGTTGAAATTGAAATAAACTTTTAAGTTTTTCAGGAATTAAACTATAATTTGGTAAAATAACACGTACTTCAGTCCCTAACTTTTTTAACGCCTTAGGAAGTGCACCCGCTACATCAGCAAGGCCTCCTGTTTTGACAAACGGGACACACTCGGATACTGCAAATAAAACTTTCACTTTTTCTCAACGCCCCTTTTGAACTGTTCCCTTTTCTACTAGATAAGGTGTCTCTCTACTTCCTACCAGCTGTACACCATTATCAATTTTGACATCCTTATCCAATATTACACCATCTAGGATACAATTCTCACCTATTTGACACTTCTGCATAATAATAGAATTACGAATCACAGCTCCTTTTCCAACTTTAACCGAACGGAAAAGAATACTATTTTCTACTTCGCCTTGAATAATACATCCATTTGCGATCATGGAGTTCGTAACCTTTGCGGCATTTTTATATTGTGTTGGCGGCTCATCTTTTACCTTTGTAAAGATTGGCTCATTCTTCGTAAAAACCTGCTTCCATACGGTTGGCTGCAGCAAATCCAAACTATTTTGATAATAGCTTTGGAGAGAGTCAATTATAGTAATATAGCCAGCCCATTCATACATATTAATTTTAAATTTATGGCGTTTATCATGCACAACATCAAAAATCGTGTAATATCCTTGATTTTTGTATTGTTCAAACAGAGAGAGTAATAAACTTTTGTCCAGAATATATGTTTGCAGCGATTGCCCATTATGAAACACCTCGGTAATATCCGCTTCTGTTTCAATATGGTGATCTAATATTTTACAAAAATCAATGGTTCCGATTGTATTGCAATTTGTAATCACTACGTATTTTTGCTTACTGCGTAAGAAATACGTAGTATTTTTTGCAAAATGGGCAAAAGAACCAAATCGCTCGATTCTGGAAGTGCCCTCAGGGGAAAAGATAAACAGACCATCACGCTTTCTGTCCAAGTCCCATTGTTTGCCTGATCCTAAATGATCTATCAGCGACCGAACTTCTTTTCCAGTGAAAATAGCCACATTGGTAATTCCCGAGTTCACCATATTTGATAACATAAAATCGACTAATCGATATCGACCGGCAAACGGTAGAGATGCTAAAGAACGATGAGCAGTTAATTTTTTAAACGTGTCAAACTCATTCGTTGCATTAATAATTCCAAGCATTGAACACGGCATAGAATCGCCCTTCCTTTTCTGTGGTTTTTAACTAATCTTCATCCGCATACAATATGACGGCATCATTGTTCTTTGATGGGCGAATAACGGCGTTGTCCTCCACTGTCATTCCTGGAGCGATAATGGCGCGTTCAATCACCGCATTTTTTCCAACATGAGCATTTGGCATGATTACTGAATCTTGAATCACACTACCTTCCTCAACTGTAACGCCCTGGAACAAAACAGAATGCTTTATTGTCCCTTCTACAATACAGCCCTCATTAATTAATGACTCTTCAATGTGAGCGGTCGGAGCAATATATTGAGGAGGCTGATTTGGATTCACAGAATAAATTCTCCAAGTCCGGTCATAAAGATCCAAGTCCGTTTCCTCTTTTAATAAATCCATATTGGCTTCCCACAGGCTGCCTACAGTCCCAACATCTTTCCAGTAACCCTTAAATGGATAAGCCACGACCTTTTTCTTTTCTTCCAGTAATAGAGGAATAATATCCTTGCCAAAATCATTGGATGATTCAGGGTTTTTATTATCCATTTCTAAAAAGGTTCTTAAAACCGGCCATTTAAAAATGTAAATCCCCATCGATGCTAAGTTACTTTTTGGATCCTTCGGTTTTTCCTCAAATTCAATAATATCTAAATCCACATTTGTATTCATAATCCCAAAACGGCTCGCTTCCTCCCAAGGTACCTCAATGACAGAGATGGAAACATCTGCCTCCTTTTCAATATGATACGCGAGCATTTTAGAATAATCCATTTTATAAATATGGTCACCTGACAAAATGAGGACGTATTCTGGATTGTATTGTTTTAAATAATTTAAATTTTGATAAATCGCGTTGGCAGTACCTTTATACCACCTAAGACCTGCTGTTTCTGAATAGGGAGGCAAGACGGTAACCCCGCCATTATTACGATCTAAATCCCAAGCGCTTCCTATACCGATATAGGTATGCAATACAAGAGGCAGATATTGAGTTAATACTCCTACTGTATCAATTCCTGAATTTGTACAGTTACTTAATGGAAAATCAATAATTCGATATTTCCCTCCGAAAGAAACAGCTGGCTTTGCTTTATTTCTTGTTAGTGCACTTAATCGGCTACCTTGACCACCTGCTAGCAGCATAGCTACGCACTGTTTTTTCTTTCCCATTGCTTATACTCCCCTTTCTTATTTTCACTGGTCGTAAGATGGATATACCAAAAGGCGGGATGGTCATTTCTAGATGACTTGGCTGGTTGTGAAACGGTTTTTTGACTGATTTGATTTTCTTTTTATTTAATTGCCCAGAACCACCATAGGAAACTGCATCACTATTAAATATTTCATGGTAATATGCGTAGGATGGAACCCCGACTTTGTAGTTCTCATATACGACCTCTGTAAAATTACAAACGATAATAAGACGATCGCTTTCTTTTTTTCCTTTTCTAATAAAAGAAAAAATACTTTGATCTTTATTATCAGCATCAATCCACTCAAATCCTTCATTTGAGTGGTCCAGCTCCCACAATGCTTTCGAACGTTTGTAAAAGTGCATCAATTCTTTAAAATAATCATGCAATAAACGGTGCATCTCATAATCGTGTAACTCCCAATCTAAATCCTCTAAATCCTTCCATTCAGCAAACTGACCAAACTCTCCGCCCATAAATAGGAGTTTTTTACCTGGGTGTGTCATAAGATACCCATATAATAAGCGAAGTTGGGCAAATTTGCGCCAATAATCACCTGGCATTTTATTTAACAGTGATTTTTTACCGTGTACAACTTCATCATGTGAGAATGGTAAGATGAAGTTTTCGGAATACGCATACATTAAGGAAAAGGTTACTTTTTCATGCAAATACTTTCTGTTCTGAGGTTCCGCTTCTATATACTTCAAAATATCGTTCATCCAACCCATATTCCACTTATAGTTAAAGCCTAAGCCACCTTCATAGACAGGTCCTGTCACAAGCGGCCAATCTGTCGAATCTTCTGCAATCATTAGGAATGTCGGATCATTCTCAAAAACCACTTCATTCAGCTTTCGTAAGAAGGATACCGCGTATTCATTTTTTTGTGATATACCCCCTGCATTCCAGTACAGCATATTGGCCACTGCATCCACTCGAAATCCATCGATGTGATAGTATTTCATCCAGAATAAGGCATTAGAAATTAAAAAGCTTTTTACTTCACCTTTCCCCAAATCAAAATTCGCTGTTCCCCATACCTTGTTTTCCCGTACAAATACATCTTTATATTCATAGGCAGGCCGTCCATCAAACATATACAAACCATGGGCATCTTTGCAAAAATGTCCAGGAACCCAATCAAGAATTACTCCAATACCGCTTTGATGGCATTGATCAATAAAGTACATTAAATCGTGTGGACTGCCGTATCGACTTGTCGGGGAATAGTATCCTGTTCCTTGATACCCCCAAGAACGATCATACGGATGTTCAACGAGCGGCATAATTTCAATATGTGTAAAATGATGCTCAAGCACGTATGGTATTAGTTCAGCTGCTAACTCTCTATATGTATAAAATCTTTCTTCAACCTTTTTTCTCCATGAACCTAAATGAACCTCGTAAATAGCAAGAGGTTCTTCGTAAGCCCTTTTCTTTTTTTTATTTTTGAACCACTGTTGATCCTTCCAATCATATCCTTCAATATTGTAAATGACAGACGCTGTGTGCGGCCTGAGCTCTGAATAAAAGGCATAGGGATCTGCTTTTAAGAACTTATTTCCAGCAGCTGTTTCAATTTGATACTTATAGATTTCATTTTCAAGTTGGCCGGGAATAAATATTGACCATATTCCTTCATTATTTACCTTCGTCATTCCATGATTACTGCCATCCCATTTATTGAAGTTTCCGACAACCTTCACTTCAATAGCATGAGGAGCCCAAACAGAGAAGCGAGTACCCTTTACTCCTTTTTGTGTTTCAGGATGTGCACCAAATACTTTGTAGCTCTCGTATAAATTTCCTTCATGAAAAAGGTGTACTTCATAATCTGTAGGATGTGTTAAAATCACATTTTCACCTCTTTCTTTCATTGTGCCGGTTGGCTCTCTTGTAGTTTTTCATAAATAAATTGTTTAATGCATAACAAATAGAGTTACTAAAAAGTGAAAACGACTCCGAAAAACCAGAGTCGCCTATATTAATTATTGATATTTTTCAAATAATTATTTAATACTTTTCTATATCTCCAAATATCTTTAGTATCAACTGGGAATTCCTTTATGTCCCAATACGTTTGGTATTTCCGATGAGCAGTCAGTGTGCCATCAGGATATTGCATAAATGTAAGGACTCCGTTGTTTTCTTCATCTTCTATGGTGATGTAGTGTTTCGAACCATCCCAGCTCCCCAAATCACCAAACCTCTCACAAAACTGCTCCACATTCGCTTTGCTTCGAATAATCATACCATTCACTCCCACCTCTTTTTAATTTGATAGTATTATAACATACTAGGTTGGTCTTTCATTAGTACGGTAGGTGTAAATGCCATAAAAATTCGAATAATCAATGGATTCAATTATAGAAATAGTACAGAAGTATTAATTCGTACTGATCAAGCTCCAGAAGGCCCTTTCAATATACTTCAAATATTTTATCTCGGAATACTGCCTGCTAAAAAATCCCCTACTAGATAGACTATTAATATCTAGTAGGGGATTTTAATTTTATCAAAATCGTCTTTTTCGATTACGCAAGAACGATGGAATATCCAGAGATTCTTCTGTCTGTTCTGAGTGTCTGTCATAATCATACACTGGTTCGTTACGGTTTATTGGATTACGTTGTACTCGTTGCTCCCTTTGATATGTATTCGGTATCTCTTCCACTATTGGCTTTGTAGGCATTTGTATTGTTGGCTCCTCTTTCTCAGTGAAGCCAGTGGCAATAACAGTCACAATAATTTCTTCCACTAAGTTTTCGTTAATGACAGAACCAAAAATCATATTTAGTTCTTCATGAGAAGCAGAAGCAACGATATCAGCTGCCTCCTGTACTTCAAAAAGACTTAAATTATTTCCCCCAGTTATGTTCATGATCACACCATGAGCCCCATTAATGGAAGTTTCAAGTAACGGGCTATTTAAGGCTTTCTCTGCAGCCTCAACAGCACGATTATTACCTTTTGCAATACCAATTCCCATTAACGCCGTTCCCTTATGGGACATAACGGTTTTCACGTCAGCAAAGTCCAGATTGATTAAACCTGGTACAGCAATTAAATCGGAAATTCCTTGAACCCCCTGGCGGAGTACATTATCCGCCTCACGGAAAGCTTCAATCATAGGAGTTTTTTTATCTACAATTTCTAATAAGCGATCATTGGGAATAATAATCAAAGTGTCTACTGCTTCCCTCATTTCACTAATTCCATTTTCTGCGTTAGACGCACGCTTCTTCCCTTCGAATTTAAATGGACGTGTTACAACCCCAATTGTCAAGGCACCAAGATTACGGGCAATTTCTGCAATGGCAGGCGCTGCGCCCGTCCCGGTACCACCGCCCATTCCTGCTGTAACAAAAACCATGTCTGCGCCTTGTAACACTTCCTTTATTTGCTGTTTACTTTCTTCCACAGCTCTTCTGCCTATTTCCGGATTTGCTCCTGCTCCTAAACCTCTTGTCAATGCTGTACCGATTTGCATCGTGACGGCTGCTTTAGATTGATGAAGAGCTTGTGCGTCGGTATTAACGGAAATAAATTCTACACCCTCAACGCCTTCGTCGATCATACGATTTACGGCGTTATTTCCCCCGCCGCCTACACCGATGACTTTAATCGTGGCGAGTTGGTCCATAGATGTATCAAATTCTAACATGTTCATTTCTCCTCTATAGTAATTTAGGTGGCAGGATATTTTCCTGTTGCTTTCCAATAATCGCAGACCAAAATTTTTATCCTGATCGAAAAAAAAGGCGGCTATTTTGATTTAGTTGTAGTCTACTTAACTATGAATTTATTGTCTAGTTAAGATACACCTATTTATCAGATTAAAAAATAGTAAAAAAAACACACCTTTCCATATCGAGAACTGCCAGTTCTTAAAAGTAAAAAAAGGGAAACCAGTGTGGTTTATTCACATTGGTTTCCCTTTTCATTCATACCTTTAAGCGATTATTATAATGAGTAAGTCTGTCTAAATCTGCTGTCATTCTACGACACCTAATATAGTCCTTTTTACGGCGTTGTTCGACTCTCATTCTCACTGTATGATGTCTACAGTAGTCTTCATAACCTACCCCATGAGCACTACGCATCGCTTTTTCCATTTCGCTCGTATAACTTAATTGTAAATGATTGATAAAAAATCATTCCTTTCAGTTTTTTTCACTTGGCGAATTGTTCTATAACGTAGTTTTCATCTTAACATTGATATCCTAGGTCACACAAAGTCGAAATAACGGTGTATTTTGCTGTATAAAAGAATGTCATCCAAACTCGTGAATATACCTCTGACATCCTAACCTTTTTAGCCATATCCTTCCATATAATGCTTAACCTAAAATTCTCATTGCTGATTATCAGCGACTGAATTGACTTGCAAATAGAGAAAACATCTAACTAGTACAGAAGATTGATTTTCTAATTAATGAAAGGAAATTATCAGTGATTTATAGAAGTGTTAAATTGGAGGTGCAGTGTTATGAAGACCAAATATTCACCTAGTGACATACAGGAATTGCTTGGAATTGATGCGAGTACATTACGGAAGTATGCCTCTCTCTTGGAAGGACATGGGTATCCAGTTCAGCGCAATAATAGAGGACATAGAACATATTTTGAAAAAGATGTTATTACACTACGCAAGTTAATCGAATTCTGTAACCAAGAGGGTATGACGATGGATCGATCTGCCGAAGCAGTGATGACATGGGTCTCTGAAGGATATAAACTGGTACCCCCTATAGAAGAGGTGCCGTTACAGACAACTAATGATGGGGAGCTTGAGCAGAAAACTGACACTATTGAGCTATTGGATCGTATAGAACATTTGGAGCAAATAAATGTAGAATTAATCAAACTTTTGAAGGAGAAGGCAGTACGGGAAGCTAAACAAGAAGAGAAAATTAATCTAATTTTCAAGTATGTAGAACGGACGGAGCAACTCGAGAAAGAACGAAGTAAAATATTTAATGAAGAAACCAGAAAGCAAATCGCAGCTACAGAACAAAGGAAATGGTGGCAATGGTGGCGATGAGAAAAGCCGTGCTTGGGTTAAGCATGGCTTCATTTACAACCATAAATTTTTACTACTCATTCTTTAGTCTTTGCATTCTTTTAATCTTATATTGTTCAAAATCCCACTTCGATAAAAATTCTTTTGTGGAAGTATAGCCCGACATATAGAGAAAATCGATTTCATCCTTATCTAGTTCAAAATCAGTGGCATTGATGTCACCAGTTGGAATTTGAATGGTCCGTTCAATCGCATCCTTGTTCAAGTATCGTAAATCATGGGCTTGAATCATCGTTTTAATGATATTTTTAAAAAGGTGAAGCGGGGTTGGTATAACGGCGTCTATGTTCACTTTTTCTTTCACAAAACGGAAGCCGAACGTCGGAAACCGGGGGTTGTCTGTATCAAATATCCATATTGGGAAGTTACTAAGTAAGCCGCCATCTAAAATATAGGATTTTTTTCGGTCTTTTAATTTCCAAATAACTGGACGGTAGAAAAATGGCAGTGAAGCACTCATCATAACAGCGGTTGAAATTTTTAAATCAGCAGGAGTCATCCCATAGCGTTCCAAATCATCTGGCAAAATAAGCATTTGCCCATTCGATACATCAGAAGCAATTATCTTCAATTTATCTTTTGGAAGATCCGCAAATGTTTTAATCCCTTTTTCTGTAAGAAGCGAATCCAGCCATGTTTCCAAATAATCGTTTTTATAAATTCCAAGATGAAACATTAGTTCTAATAAGGAGCCGAAAATAGGAATTCGATTCAAATACGTCCTGCCTCGAAACTTTGAAAAATCTAGTTTACTCATATGATCTCTAATTTCATAGCTTTTATAACCGCTTGCCAAAAGTGCAGCGATAATAGCTCCCGCTGATGTTCCAGCCAATCTTTGCCATTCTACTTTTTCCTCTTCCATCGCATGAATCGCTCCAATAAAAGCAATTCCCCTAGCTCCACCACCTTCAAAAACAGCATCTGCCTTCAACTTTTTTCCACCTCACGATTTATAAATACATAGTTTATTCTACCTTTTCATTGATAAGTAAGTTCATATGGGCATTAATACTCTGTAATAGTATCTTTATAGTATACTGACTGTGAATATACGTCGAAAGTCATATTTACCATTTCTTTCTACCTCAACCACTTTTTTATATAGTAAAATAGGACTTCTATGTCATAATAATGTACATTCCTTACAAATATTCTTTGCTATTATTCGAAAATTAGTAGTAGCCTGGCAGCGTATCTCCATTGGCTGGTATACCGTGATAAAAAATGAACCTGTTTCATAAAAATACAAGTTTTTTTGGAATGTTTAAAACGTTTTGTTGATATCCTAGACAATTAAGAATGCCCATCCATGTATAAATGGATGGGCTTTTAAAACCTAACATTGCTTCATTCCTATTTTTGATCTGTCTTTATTTTTGATTCTATAACATGAACAAGTTCTTCAATAATATCGTTTAGTCTCATGATGCTGGTATCTTTTCTTAAAATGCTTGAAGTTTTATATATTAATGTTTTTTCTTGTTCACTCATAAATATAGTTTTTTCTTGTTCATTCATAAAAAATCCTCCACTTTAAATCGATATCAAAAAGTCTAATGAACCTTCTTATGGTGCAAGTAATCTATGACTGAAAAAAATTCCACTAATCTACGAGAAAAAGTATTTTACTAATTTCAAATTTTAATTTGAATTAATATACTTATTTAAAATTTTTCTATAATCATTTATGGGTGATGATTCATTAATAAATCGTGTGTTTAACTCATTAGCCAATAGCAGAACAAAGTCTTTGCAAAGATTTAACTTAATAGCAGAATCAAATGCTTCTAGCAATTGTTCAGTGCTAAGGTTATGCATACTTGTCTCACTCCACTTTACTCAATTACCTACTTTCAAGTAATAATATGAAGTTGGAATACTCAGTTGTAAAATCATTATTATTAAAAAAAAGCAGCTTGCCTTGAAGGTAAAGCTGCTTTTTTGTGCGATTTTTAGGGCATCTATTAACAAAGAAGGGCTCATCCGATAAAGAATGTTTTTTCTTTTAAATATGTACCTTATTTAATTGGAGCAACAAGTCCACGCACGCTATCTTCCAATCTATGTGCAATATTTTCATGAGTTTCTCTAGCTTGTTTTAAATAGTTGTCTGTGACAGATTCCCAAGCATTAAGTGCTTCATTTGTAGATTCGATGAATGCCTCGCTATTTTGTTCAAAACGCTTCTCTGTACTTTCAATTAAATCAAAAGCTGAGTTAATTGGAGTTAAATAAAGCTCCTCTAATTTACTAGCTACTTCACTTACTTGACTATTTAAAGATTCAGTCATTACTTCAGTGGATTCATTTCCTTTAATAACATTGTATTGGAATATCCCTTTACGCAAATCGCTATTTATTGTTGTAACTTGTTCAAAAAGACCCTTTAAAGTATTGCGGTACACTCCATTGAACTTGGTTGTTTCTTTTATAGCATTTAAGTAAAGTTCTTGCTGTTGTTCTCTAAGTTCTCTTGTACGAGAAACTGCAGCTTCAAATTGACCCCAAAAAATATTAATAAATGAATCGGTAACATAGTTTGTTTCGTTTTGCTTCTCTACTTTTGGAACTACCACTTTTGAAACTTCCACTTTTTTAACCTCTCCTTTTTTAACTTCCTTTTTTAGGACTTCTTCTTTTTGATCAATCACCTTTTGGCTCATCGTCGTTCCTCCTCATTTGTTTCGTTAATTTCTCTATTTTATCCTCCATATGAAATGGAGGAAGGCAGAGCTCAAGAAAACTAAAGTACATGTTGAAAAATTTATCGAGCATGGATTGGTATTGCTCAAGTTGTATTGCATGGCCCTTTAAAAACCCTTTACCAGTATCAGTTATTGAATAACATCGTTTGGCAGGACCACTTTCATTTGTATGCCACTCTGATTGCACAAGATTGTCTTTCTCTAGCTGTCTCAATAAACGATACAAGTTTCCTTGGTCAAGAGTGTGAAAACCGAGAGTTTGAAGCTTTTGAATTAGTTCATAGCCATGAAGTGACATCCTGCTAAGAAGCAATAATATAAATGGAAGGATAAAGTGCTTAGATGGAGTAACATTTTTTTCATTATTGTTATTTGTCATGACTACACCTCAATAAAATTACTATAGGTGTATTTTACACATATGGGTCAGTTTTCGTCAATATCAAAAAAACAAAAATAAATAATGTTTATAATATTTATAAAATTAAAGGGTCAATTATAAATGGAAGACAGAGGAACATTAATATTGGTCTATTAGTAACTGCAGATCTAATATTTTAAGATAGAAAAAAGCAACTACCACAAGTATGGGATAGTTGCTCTTTATACTAAAATAAAAAGAATTTATTTAGCTGAAAAATGAAAAAGCGTTTCTAATTGACGAGTTATTTCATCTTTATCCGCCTCAACCACTTTGAGATGCTGTGGTTTATTAAACAATTGATTTATTTGCTCAGGGAATGGCTGTTTAATACCGCAACGTTCGATGGACTCATTAAATTTTGCAGGATGAGCGGTTGCAAGTGTGATACAAACCTCACTAGAATCATTACATCTTTCATAGGCAGCAACCCCACAAGCAGTATGTGGATCTAATAAATAATTTGTTTCAACATAGTACTCGCTGATGGTTTGCAGGCACTCCTCCCCTTCAACACCATGAGCCGCAAAATCTTCTTGTACCCGGTGAAGTTGTTCCTGGTTCACAACGATTTTTCCTTCTGACTTGAATTTCTCCATTACAGCAGACACTGCTTTTGGATCTTCTTTAAGCAAGTAGTATAGGTAACGTTCAAAATTGCTTGCAACCTGGATATCCATCGAAGGGCTATAGGTACTGCGGAATTCACCAGGCTGGTACACGCCATCACGGATAAAACCTTCTAAAATGTTATTCTCATTTGTTGCAACGATTAGTTTACCTACAGGAAGTCCCATTTTCTTTGCAAGGTATCCAGCAAAGATATCTCCGAAATTACCTGTTGGCACACTGAAATTAACATTCTTTACTTTGTTTTCTTTTGTCACTTTGAAATAAGCATAGAAATAATAAACTGTCTGCGCTAAAATACGAACAAAGTTGATGGAATTAATGGCACGCAGATGATATTTATTTTTTAGCTCTACATCTGCAAACAATTCCTTGATGATTCTTTGACCATCATCAAACGTTCCTTTTATAGCCAAATTCAATACACTTTGGTCATCAATTGTCGTCATTTGTAATTCTTGCACCTTACTTACTTTACCGTGGGGATGTAAAATACAAATGCGAATGCCTTCTTTTCCTCTCACGCCTTCAATAGCTGATGCCCCCGTATCTCCCGAAGTTGCACCAAGAATATGAATCGTTTCACCAGTTTTCTTTGAAACATAGGAATATAGGTTTCCTAAGAATTGCAGAGCAATATCTTTAAAAGCAAAGGTAGGGCCATGGAAAAGTTCTAATACATACATATTATCCTTCAGCTTTTGTACCGGTGTTACCTCTGGGTGGCGGAAGGTAGCATAGCTTTTCTTTATTAATTCCTTTAACTCATTTTTTGGAATTTCACTATCAACATAATAGGAAAAGATTTCATAAGCTAATTCTTGATAAGTAAGATTGGACATTGCCTCTAACTTCTCTGCAGGAATTTGTGGGATTTTCTCTGGAACTAATAATCCCCCATCGTTTGCCAATCCCATTAAGACTGTATCAATAAAGCCAATTTTATTTACGCTTCCGCGTGTACTAACAAAGTTCATAATTTTCCTCCATGTTATATAAGTTATAAGATTTATTTTGAAGCTAGAGATTCCTATAATATTTTTGGTGCTTTAATATATAAAATTTATTGTAACATAATTGAGCGAATAGTCTATAAATTGTCGTTTTTGTAAGCGTTTTTATATTATTTACATGTTTCGATAGTAGATTTCCTCATAATTACTCAACAAATAGGGGGAACCCTCGTATTTCATAAGAAAGTGACGATGAAAACTCTACATACTCATAAAGGATTGAGAAGAATGATATTGAATTATACAACTACAAGGAAAAAAACTTGTACAAATCGGAAAGGTTGTGAGTTTATGAGACTTTCAGATGTGCAGCCCCAGAAAAACTTCAGCTACATCTTCGTCCAATTTCCAGGAATGAAAATGAATGTCCCTATTCTCTCGAACGGTGAGGGAAAGGCGGTGAAAGAAGATGTTGCTTTATGTGTCCAATTAAATAGCAAAGAAAAGGTTAATGATGTATACCTTGTACGCACACAGAGTATCCAACCTTTTGACTTTACAGATGAAGGAATTGGCGCAAAAGCAGCTTATCGTGTCATTAAGGAAAAAGAAAACTCTCAAGACTCACACACAAAACAACCCGAAGAATTCGTCACGTTAATTACAGAAGAAGTTGAAATTCTCCAAAAGAAAACCAAAACTGGTTACGACTTCATTTTAGTGGTAAATAACCGTGAAATCGGAATAGTAGCATCGATGGAAGTAGAAGTTTTCCAAACCGAGAAAGAACCATCACTATCAGATAAAAAAGTGAAAGACCATGTCTCTATGAACACAATTGACCAGAAAACTAAGATTGCCTTCGTAAGGAGGGTGAAAAAGCGAATAAGCATCGGAGAACACGCTTTCCGTGCTTCTAAAGTTTTTGAGCCAGTCCGAATTCCTTTGGAGGCCGTTAAAAGAAAAGTTATAGTATTTTCTCCTGCCGCATTAGATTTTATCGGTCCAGGTGATCAGAACCAAACCATTTTAATCATGAGGGGAGGTTGATTTGGAGCGTTATTTTAAAAATTTCATATTAGTAAAATCGAATCAAAGGATTAAATGGATAATCCTTTTCGATAGAATACACTTTAGGAAAGGAATGAAATATTGGCTGCAAGCCTGATACTTACTAAGGAAAACTAAACGAATCCATTTATAATAGGGACTTAACCAATGAGTTAAGTCCTTTTTACTTTTCAAACAATTACATAATCAGATTTTTGATGCCTTGAAACAAATGGATTATTCGTAATCCAAAAACGCCATGGATAATCACGCGCTTCACCAGTTTTGTCAATTCCAATTCTTTTTCCGGCAGAAATACTTTCTGGACGAATCCCTTTGGCAATAAATAATGGCGGAAGAGTGAGGGGATGACCATAATCCTCCACGGTAATACCCAATGATTTTGTCAATTTGCCAGGTCCATTTGTCAGACTTGGCAAATCTTCCTTACCTCTTCTCTTTTTCATTAATTCGAGGCCGTACGTAGGTTCAAGTGCGCGGACTAAAACGGCTTCAGGATGTTCTTCACCACCACTGACCACATTGAAAAGGCAGTGTGTATGCATTAAATAAGTATAAACAAGTCCTGAACGTTGGAACATCACCTCTGTTCTTCGCGTCCTCCTGTTATTGTAGCTGTGTGCAGCCCTATCGCCAGGACCTATGTATGCCTCTGTTTCAACAATATATCCTGCCGACACTCCCTCATTCGTTTCTTTTACAAGCAGGCATCCGAGCAATGCCTTTGCTAGTTCAAGGGTGGGCTGATCATAAAAATCCTCGGGTAATGGTTTTAAATCTTTTGTAAATTCTACCACGTTCTATGCCCTCCATTTCATTAATTTTCTTCCAAGAAAATATTTGAATGTTTATGAAAAATTGTTTATTATTAACATTTAATCTAACTAAGGTTTTTCTATTTTAATCAATATTTATGATTTTAGAAAGGAAGAAATTGATTTATGAATGATTCATTCGGGGATATAGAAAGGACAAAGAGTTCATCGTTACGTTCAAAAAGAGTAAGGCTGGCCATGATTTTGGGAACTTTAGCTGCTTTTGGCCCATTATCCATTGACATGTATTTACCTGCACTTCCACATATCGCTAAAGAGCTTCACACCACTACTTCCCTTGTGCAACTCAGCCTTACCTTTTTCCTACTCGGTCTTTCTCTAGGGCAATTAGTTTCAGGACCACTCAGCGATGTACGCGGGCGCATGAAACCCCTCCTCATTGGATTAATAATTTATACGATCGCCTCTCTATTATGTGCTTTTAGTCAATCTATCTGGTTTTTGATAATTTTGAGATTTATTCAGGGTTTTGCCGGGGCTGCTGGAATTGTTATTGCCCGTGCCATTGTAAGAGATCTATACTCAGGTTCAGAGTTAACTAAATTTTTCTCCCTGATAGCATTGGTCAATGGTGTTGCTCCAATTCTTGCACCTATAGTAGGCGGTCAGCTTTTACGGATGGCTCCATGGCAAGGTATATTTTTAGTTTTAAGTTTAATAGGTTTAAGTATGTTCTTCATTGTACTGTTCGGTTTGCCTGAAACACTACCTTCTGAATCAAGGTCGAAGGGAGGCATTTATCATACATTGACAACATTTAAAAACCTTCTATTAGATCGAAGTTTCATCGGATATGCATTATCACAAGGGTTAATTTTTGCGGCCATGTTCGCTTATATATCGGGCTCGCCTTTCGTTTTACAAAATGTTTATGGTGCCTCTCCACAGTTTTTTAGTCTGATATTTGCCATCAACGGTATTGGAATTATTATTTCCAGTCAAATTACTGGCAGATTAGCTGGGCAAGTCAGTGAGAAAAAACTTTTTGTTGTGGGCATAAGCATTGCTTTCGCTGGTTCTATTATGTTATTGATTATGATTTTACTTCATGCAGGCCTGTACGTAATCTTGCTGCCATTATTCTTTGTTGTTTCAAGTGTAGGGATGGTAAGTACTTCAGGATCTTCAATAGCCATGCAAAATCAGGGCAGGTCAGCTGGAAGTGCAGCAGCATTACTTGGAGTATTATCGTTCGTTTTTGGGGGAAGTACGGCTCCTCTAACTGGTTTAGGAAATGACCCAGCACTATCTATGGGAATTGTAATGGCTATGGTAAGTTTTGGGTCTGTCCTGATTTACATTTTCCTGAAACCACGACATGAAGAAAAACCCAAAAGAAATTCATTAACAATTTAGATAGAGTTTTAATATTAATCTAATAATATGACAAAAGGGAACGAGTAATAACCGTTCCCTTTTGTTACAAAACTGACTGTGTCCGCAACATTTCCTTATATAGATATATTAGTTACAAAATCTTCTGATATTTTACTAGAAACTTTTACAGGTGCCGTTTCTTTTAGTAAGAAGGATAACAAAAAGAAAACAACCGCTGTCCCACTTGCAAGCCATAAAGGTGAGTAAAGCGTAAACTTATCAGCCAGGATTCCCGCAATGACAGGTCCTGCTGTTCCCCCAATGATTTCTCCGGTCAGTACAACAGCGGCTATTGCTGTTGCGGCAAACAACCTGGGAACTGACTCTGACGGGATAATAGCGAGATAGAGCGGCTGTGCGCCAAACCCTAGGCTAAGGATAAAGATCGAAATGGCAAGCAGGGCAAAGTTCGTATGGAATCCCGCAACCGCTAGCGGGAGTAGAATGGCTATAAATGTCGCGGGCACTATGATGGTTTTTCTACCTAGTTTATCTGATAAAAATGGTAGAAGGAATTGCCAAAAGAACATTCCAATCCCCAGGATTCCTAAAATGGCCCCGTATTGCGCATCGCTATATTTTGATACTCCAGATAAAAACAGCGGCATAAAGGCTGTAAATACCAATAAGTACATCATGTAAAAAATAGCCATCAGCATACCTACCCAAACATTACGGGTTTTAAATACACTTTTGTATTCCTGAAAGGTTGGTTTTATTTTAATGTCCTTGGTGGTGCTACCGTCGACATTAAAATTAGGCTCTTTCATATAAAATATTAAAACCACTGCTAAAATGATCCCCGGTATGGCTAGGGCAAAAAACGAATAACGCCAATTCGATGCTGCCGCAATCGCAACAACTAATACAGGTGCAATGGCATTCCCAAGTAATGGACCTGCACCTTGGATAAGCCCTAAATTTAGGCCCCTTCTTCTTGGAGTTGATTCAGCCATCATGGTTGACTGTACCAACGGAATAACCGGACCTTCCGTTACTCCCATCAACAAACGGACAAGTATAAGTGAACTTAATCCTCCCACTAATCCTGATGTAAAAGTGGCAATGGAAAAGCCAAGAATGAAAATAATTAGCGTAAGTTTCTTTTTGCCTATAAAATCGGAAACACTGGCAAAAAGCAAGGTGGAAATCCCCCAAGCAATGCTAGTTGCCCCGACAATCATTCCCATTTGAGTGTTGTTCAATTTTAGCTCCTCAGCTACAAATGGAAATAGGTAGATGATGCTCAACCTGTCCATAAATACAAGGCCAAAGATTAAAAATAAGATAATTAGAAGGCTATTTTCATATCTAAAAAATGATTGGTTCTTATTACTCACAACAACACCCCTCTTTATTGGTCCTAGCAACGGGAAACCTATTTTTTCACCAACCGTAAGCGCTTTACTAATTAATAGTATAGGGCAGCCTAATTAGTTAGAGAAATATAAAATATTGTTTACAGTAATATGAATTTTGTATATATTTGGATATTCAAACAGCTAACTCTGTAAATTCCATAGCAATAATTAGTAGTTTTAATCGATAATTGCTACCGCCCGGGTCCAGCCACCGCTTCCACCTTTAATTTTGACAGGGAATACCGATACCTTAAAACCATATGGCGGTAATTGATCCAAGTTTGCTAGTTTTTCGATTTGACAATATTCTTTTTCTTTACCGGCAAAATGGGCGGCCCAAAGCACGCCAGGACGAGGATTTTCTTTATAATCCGCGGCCTGAATGGCAAGGGGTGTATCCCAGCCCCATCCGTCTGTACCCATCACTTTTATGCCTTGATCAATCAGCCAAAGGGTGGCTTCGGCTGAAACACCAACATGTATCTCACTATAGTTGCGATCGTATCTTTTTTTATCCGCATCAGAACGAATCATCACGATATCAAAAGGCTTTAACTGGTACTCTATTTTTTGCAATTTTTCCTGCAGATCTGAAATAGTGAGTGCATAACCCGCTGGCTTATCCGTAAAGTCTAGGACAACCCCATCGTTAAAAAACCATTCCAGCGGCATTTCATCAATTGTCCTTGACCGTTTTCCTTCTGATGTAGGCCAGTAATGCCATGGTGCATCGACATGGGTGCCGGCATGACTTGTCAAGGTAAGAAACTCCCCGGCAAGGCCCTTTCTTTCTGGAAAATCATCCGGCGTTACTCCAACCAGCTTCGCACCAAATTCGGCACCCTCCTCATGCGTTTCATAGCGAATTGAAAATGGAAGTGGATCCTTTAACTCTTTTTCGAGTGAAACACTTAAATCTATTATTTTAGACATAACTTAACCTCCGTTTATTAATCTCCCTTATACAATACTGCTTTTTAAAACTCCCAATCCCGTAATCTCCAATTCTATTTCATCCCCCGGCTCCAGCCAGCGGTATTCTTCTGTTCCCAATTCTAAAATACATCCAAACCCGACAGTTCCTGAGCCGATAATATCACCGGGATACAAGGTAACATCCTCTGACGCACGCTCGATCATTTGTCCGAATGAATAGTAAATATCTTTAAAATTCCCATGGGACCATACTTCTCCGTTCACTTTGGCCGTCATCTCCAAGTCGAAGCGGTCGTCGATTTTGTATGGCAGCAATTCATCCTTTGTTACAATCCACGGTCCTATTGATGTAGCAAAGTCTTTTCCTTTTGCTGGGCCAAGTAAAACCTTCATTTCCTGAGCCTGCAGATCACGGGCGGACCAATCATTCAAAATGGTATAACCGAATATAATCTCGTCAGCCTCACGGGCTTGAATGTTTTTCCCTTCCTTCCCAATGATACAAGCCATTTCTAATTCATAATCCAACTTTACGCACTTTTTAGGGCGGGCCACCTCTTCACCATGTCCCCTCATGGCATTTGGATTTGAGAAATAAAAAATCGGTACTTCATACCATTCAGGCGCCACAGTGCTATCATGTGTTGCGGATGCGTTTTTTACATGTGTTTCAAAGGCTACAAAATCCCGAAATGTACAAGGGTTTGGCAGCGGGGTCATTAGTTCTATTTCTTCGATTGAATAATTCGGCTGGGTATCTTTTTCTATTGAATGAATCAAAGGCATATAGGTTTCATGTTTAGCCAACAATTCACGAATGCTGACCGGTAATTTCCCATGACCGGCAAGCTGCATATCCACTACTCCATCACCGCTCAGCCACCCACCGCGTTGTTCCCCATTAGGATCTCGAAAAGTAATAAATTTCATAGTCTCATCTCTCCAATTCTCTTAAACTAACAAAGGACATCTATCAAGACGTCCTTTATCACTTTTGCACTACTACTAAGCTTTTTCTTTAATACTATCGAACTGTGCTGATTCAAAAATATTTACTTCATCCCAGGCATCGTTTGGATTTTCCTCAACCTTCCAAATCTTAGGTCCGTAATCCGGTGCAAAGTATAATGGAGAACCGCCATATATTTCAATCCGATTACCACCTGGTTCAATCGCATAAGTAGTAAACGCCTCACCCACCGCATGCTTAAATGGTTTCATTTCTAATCTATAACCGTTATCAACCACGTAATCAGCGGTCTCTAGCACTTGATCTCGATTTTCCACCGCAAAACATAAATGATTCAGTTGTCCATGCTCCTTCTTAAAATCAGCAAATAAGGCAATTTCATGTGATAAGCTTGATACGGCTAGTAAGGATCCAACCTCTGTACCATTTGGAATGACAATTCCTTCATTATGCTTAAATCCTAACTCTTTATAGAAGTTTGTATGACGGGTTACATCACTGGTCCATAGTGTCACATGGTCTAAACGTCTTACAGAGGCACCCCGGCTTGGATTTTTTTGTGGACGGGATCTCCATTTGCTTTTCAAATGAGCAGGTATCTCGGCAAGCTCCACATCCCAAAAAATTTCTTCTAAATGACCATCGGGCGAGTAATATTGATATGCCTTACCATGTCCTAGGTCCCCTTCAATCCATCCTTTTCCGCAGCCCATGTTCTCAATATATTGAACAGCATCGTGCAAATCTTCGTCACTTTCCGCTCGCCAGCTAATATGTCCGACTCCATTTGATTTTGCCTCTGTGATCTTTAAACTGTGGTGAAAAAACTCACCCCAGGCACGCATGTAAACCGATTGACCGATTCTTCCAGATTCCTCCATTCCCAATATATCTTTGAAAAATTTCACAGACTCTTCTGGTTTTGGACTTAAAAGTTCGACGTGGGCTAATTGAGAAATAAAGTGATTTCTTTTTGGCATGATTTCTTCCTCCTAATAATGAAAAATATGATATTATCCGTTCAACTGAAGCTTGAGCCAATCGTACATTTCGTAAGTCTCGGTTACGTTATCCACCTGGCAATGTGCGGAACCTGGACTGCTTTTTGGAACAATTTTCAACCATCTTGGACAAGTTAAATGATTATATAGATTGTAGGCATTCTCTACGGAGACCTGCCGATCATCCTCACCATGAATAATGTAAGTTGGCATGGTGATTTTTTCAGCCACCCCTTTAAGATTAAATAGGTCTAGCTTTTGACGTGCCTCGGCCATAGTTTCCGCACCTACAACATGCAGAAGAATTTTTGCCAAAGGATGATTATCTGGACGCTTAGACCACACCGATTGATAATCATAAACAGCCCCCCAAATGGCGCATGCCTTAAAGCGAGGTTCAAAGGCTGCAGATCTTGCCGCCATATAGCCGCCCATGGATACAGCCATAATTCCCACTCGATTGGCATCGATATCAAGGTTTTGAATGGCCCATTCATATGCAGCTGTTCCCGCAATATTGTAATCGTATCGGGAGGAGATATGATTTAACCTTAATGCTCCGCCTTGACCGGGACCATCTACAGCTAGAAGAGCAATTCCCCGTTCCTTTAATAACTGGGCGGGACCAAAATAAAGTTCCTCAGCTGTAGAATCAAGCCCGCCAAACATAACAACTAATGGGCTGTCTTTTTTACCCGGAACTTCGAAAAAGTATCCTGGCAGGAACGAGTTTTCATAAGGAATTTCAACTGCCCTTGGCGGGTTATCCAGCATCTCCGCTCCTTTTCGAAAGGATTCAACCCCTTTTAAATAGGTTGGTATTTTTCTATGATCGTCTGGCTGAAGGAAAAATTCGGCCGTCCGAATATAATTAGAAGCTCGTAAATAGGCTGCTCTAGCCGTTTCAATCTGTTCTTTGTCGAGCGCTTCATTGGCAACAGCTAGTGAGCGGTTACCCATTCCCATCCATGCGTTGTGAAAACTATCCGTATCCCCCAGGGTAATATTACCAGCCGCTTCCAGGATTTCATTTACTTCACCACCGCCAAAGTGGGCTTGGCTAAACATCCTAACAATTTGGTATGACCACATATAATGTTCAGGAAAATAATGCCACATTTAACTACACTCCATACGTATATTATTTTTTGACTCCAGGACGTTCTATTAAATGGCCTCTGTCATTTTCATGAGGCTTTGTGCGACAATTGCGTTCGGGTTATTCTCAGTAGGCAACCTTCCTTCTAACTGAAGCAGTTCCCAGTTAACCAGAGTGTTTGAATTCTCAACAATAAATTTACAGCGCTCAAAACGTCTTTCCATGAATTGATTTAAAATGTCTGATAAAGGTGCTTCTGTTTGAAGCAATTCTGCTAAAACAAGGGCATCTTCAATGGCAATCGCCGCTCCTTGTGCTAAATGTGGAACCGTTGCATGAGCAGAGTCACCTATTAAAATCACCCGATCACGATACCAAGGTTTCTCAACAATTAAGGTCTCGAGCGGCCGATAAACGACTTCTTTTGGATTGGTAATTTGCTCACTTAATTCAGCTATTAACCCTCCAAATTCATCAAAGGCCTCACGCATTAGCACATGCAGTTTGTCCTCTGGTTTCCATGGATTTCCGGGTTCTGCCGTAACAATAAAGACATATGCGCTATCCTTCGTCATCGGAACGATACCGGCTTTTGCTTTCTGTCCATAATACATCGTAATGTTCTCAATATCCTTAGGACGCTTTAGCGTGTAGCGCCAAACAGCTTGGCCCACAAAGTTCGGTTCAATTTCACCAAACACCATGTTACGAACTTTCGATCTTACTCCATCGGCGCCAATAACAAGATCATAGGTCCCAGAGGTACCATCAGTAAATGTCGTATAGACAAGATTATCCGCACTTTCAATTACTTCAACAGTCGTGCCCATTCGAATGGTAGTTCCGTGTTTTAAGGCAGTCCGAAGCAATATTTCGTGAAGATCTCTTCGCGGTATTCCTCCTGTCATGTTGAACTTACCGGAAGGATGAATAGGTGCATCAAAGATCATATTTCCTTGTGAGTCACGAATATGTAAGGCTGAATGAGTCGTTCCGACAGCTAAAAATTCTTCCGTGAACCCGAGTGCATCAATGGCCCTAAGTGCATTTGACTGCAGAATGATGCCCACCCCATAAACATTCCATTCCTTTTGCTTTTCAACAATTTCTGTTTGAATTCCAGCTTTCTGTAAAGCAATAGCTGTCGCCAGCCCTCCAATGCCCCCTCCAACAATTAAAACCTTTTTTACGTTTGACATGAAAACCCCTCCTTTTATTTGGTTTTAGGATTCTTAAATCAAAAAATATTAATCTTAGCATTGTGTAGATAGTAAAAAGGTGAATGAATCCTATACTAACTAATTTTGCAAGAAGCGTGCCAACATGGAAAACGCTATCATTTACAGCATTCAGAAAAATAATCATTTAATTTTCCCAAGATTTTTGTCCGAAATCACTACACTACTGTTCGAATTGTCCGAAATCAGTACAACAAACTAAGCTCGTTCTTGAGCAACCCACGCTGGCACCAACAAAAACAAGCGGGAAAATCCCCGCTTTTTTTGTGTGTTTGATGGTTCTATCTACCCGATTTAGTATCAATATTCCGAAAAATATAAATCTTTTATTGAAATTGAAACAACTAGTGTTTATAATTTCTAAATAGAGAACTGATTTCACTATAAGTAAAGTGTAATTAGTATTAACCGATAACAAAGGCGAATTTTTCATATTTTCGTAAGCGTTATCATCTAATTTTATTTTTGAAGGGGGATAAGAAAATGACAACGATTAATTCTACCGAAGTTATTGCAAACAGCAGATTTAACCGCTTTCATTTAGGATTACTATTATGGAGTTTTTTCATTATCTTGTTTGATGGTTATGATCTGGTCGTCTATGGAACGGTTTTACCAACCTTGATAGAAAAATGGAATCTTTCATCAGTGGAAGCAGGAGCAATTGGTACCTATGGGTTATTTGGTATGATGTTTGGGGCAATCTTTTTCGGGACTTTAGCTGACCGAATCGGCAGAAAGAATGTAATTGCGATAACATTAGTACTGTTTAGTTTATTTACATTCTTTTGCGGCTTTGCAGAAACTCCTACTACTTTCTCAACCTTTCGTTTCTTAGCTGGCTTAGGTTTGGGAGGAATCATGCCGAATGTTATCGCACTATTAACTGATTATGCTCCTAAAACGATGAGAAGTATGATTGTAAGTATCGTATTATGTGGTTATTCTGTTGGGGGAATTCTTGCTCCCTTAATAGGGATCACATTAATGCCAACATTGGGATGGAAATCTATCTTCTGGTTTGCGGGTCTTCCTCTAATACTATTACCTATCATGTATAAACAGCTGCCTGAAACAGCCAGCTATCTTATACGTACAGGCAAAAAAGAAAAATTGATTGCAACCCTTGCTAAAGTAAGTCCCGAATCGCATTTTAGTCAAAATGATGAGGTTATCAACTTAAAAACACAAGAAACAAAGGTTCCTCTAATAGGATTATTTAAGGAGAACCGAGCCTTTAGTACGGTAATGTTTTGGACAGCGTTTTTCAGTTGTCTATTGATGGTTTATGGTTTGAATACTTGGCTTCCAAAATTAATGATGGAAGCAGGATATGGATTAAACTCAAGCTTAGGCTTTCTCATTGCCCTCCAAGGTGGAGCCATTATCGGGACACTTATAATCGGAAGACTTTGTGATAAATACGGTTCCAAAAAAATGCTTGTTCCGATGTATGCCTCAGGTGCCGTGGCTCTGACACTCCTAGGATTTGGAGGAAATACGTTAGTAATCTATCTGTTAGTAGCCATTGCCGGAGCTGCAACCATTGGTGCACAAAATATTGTTCAGGCCTATGTTTCCCAGTACTATCCGCCATCTATCAGATCTACAGCATTAGGTATGGCTTCAGGAGTCGGCAGAACCGGCGGTATGCTCGGCCCCCTTTTAGGAGGATTCCTTCTATCGATTTCTTTACCAATTCAATTAAACTTTATCGCCTTTGCTATTCCTGGTTTGATTGCAGCTGCCGCCCTCTTAATGGTACCTATAAAAAATGCTTATCAATATGAAAACAATGCCAAAAATGAATCTATTAAAGTTCATGTAAGCTAATGGATTATAAAAGTCTCCCTTGGAAAAGGGAGACTCATTGCTTGTAACTGCTAATATAAAAGTAGATACCTTTTAACACATAAATGTAAATGGAACCCTAAAGTAATTGATACTGATACATTTTTTCATATAAAGTTGACCTAGCAATCCCAAGCTTTTTAGCTGCCTTGCTTTTGTTCCCTTTTGACTCTTTAAGCGCGTTTATTATTAAGTGCCGTTCCATGACAATCTTGGGCTTTTGTGAAGATGCTTGGTCAACAAAAGCTTGATTCGGAGTGGGAGTAGAAGACGAATTCATATTTTGTATTCCCAACAAACGCTTTGGTAAATGTTGATTGTCAATTTCTCCATTTGCCAGGATCACAGCACGTTCCATTGTATTTTCTAATTCCCTGATATTCCCCGGCCATGTGTAATTTTCAAGAACCTCCATGATCCGACCTGAAAGGTATGGAACTTCCCTTTTTTCACGTTTTGCTGTCTTTTCCATTAATTTCTGAACGAGTAACGGAAGATCTCCTTTCCGGTCACGTAAAGCAGGGACAAATAAATTAATGACATTCAGTCGATAGTACAAATCATTTCGAAAACTTCCTTCTGATACTTCTTGCGCCAAATTTCGATTTGTAGCCGCAATGATTCTTATATTAATCGGGATCGGTTCATGCCCACCGACCCTTGTAATTGACCGGCTTTGAATAACCCGGAGCAGCTTGGATTGAATTTCTAATGGCATCTCCCCTATTTCGTCCAGAAAAACAGTCCCTCCGTTGGCCCGTTCAAACTTTCCCAATCTCCCCCCTTTGCGAGAGCCTGTAAACGAACCATCCTCATAGCCAAATAATTCACTTTCCACTAAATTTCTAGGGATCGCTGAGCAATCAATAACAACAAATGGCTTCTTGGATCGTTTGCTGTAATTATGAATGGATTGGGCAATCAGTTCCTTTCCTGTTCCGCTTTCACCTTCAATTAAGATACTTGAGTCCTGCATTGCCGCTTTTTGGGCTAAATGGATTAAGTTCTCCATTTCTTCACATTGATAAATAATATCATCAAAGTGAAAAAAACTCTTCGTGTTCACAATCATTTCTACTTCTTTTCTAATATCTTTAAAATGGTAGACAACCCCAATTGGTTCATCCAAATGATCATAGAGGGGGACGGAAGATAGTCGAAAATAATATTGCCCTTTATTAATTTTTATTTTTATTTCTTTGTCTATAATCGGCTTACCGCTTTTCAAGACATGTAATGAAAATGCCTGATTATCCAAAACTTCAGAAATTGGCATTCCAATCACTTTTTCAGCCGTTAACCCTAGCATATCCGCTCCGACTTCATTGATTAACAGAATGGTGCCGAATTTATCAACAGATAAACTACCTGCACTAACAGTTTCTGTTATCTGTTTCATATGGTCATTTTTAAGATGAACCTCTTGAAGCTTTAAGTGTGTTTCAAGCCGGGTGCTAATAAACTTAGCTAACAATTCTAAAATAAGCAGGGTAAATGGGTCATGGCCTATATGAGCAGTGCAAATTAGAAAGAATTTCGTTTCTTGTTCTAAAATAATCGGTGAGGAGTAAAGATATCCTAATTGTCCGGCCCTATCCATTCCAATGATTCGGTTTTCGTAGCATGCCGTTTTATGGATGAATGTAAAATCAATAGGGAGTTCAATCCCTCTGTCACTTCCCTCCACTACCTCTTTTAAAACAGGATCATAATGACAAATGTAGGAGAAATCCAAGCCAATTATTTGCAGCTCTGAATCAACTTCATTGTCGTTTTTATACTCCTCAAAAACCTTTTTAACCTCGTCAACCACAAAGCCGGTCAGAAGGTTCATTTAGAAAATACCCCCTTATTAAAATTCTTTTACCGGTTCTATATGATATTTTGCAATTTTTTCATATAAGTTCGATCTGGAAATCCCTAATTTTCGGGCTGCCTGACTTTTGTTCCAATTCACATTATGGAGAGTGTTAATAATTAAATCCTTTTCCATTCCACTAAAGGAATTCACATTTTTCTCAGTAAGATTTAACGTTAAATGTTTTTCATGCGTTCTTTGTTTATCTAATAGAGCAGCATGAATAATATTTTTAGGCAAGTGTTCAGGCTCAATCACATCATGCGCTATTAAGATGGCTCTTTCAATTAAATTCTCTAATTCTCTTATATTTCCGGGCCATGAATAACTTTCAAGTATTTTCATTGTATCCACGGAGATTTTTGGTGAATAGCGATTGGTTCGATTGGCTGCTACTTCCACCAATGTCTTGGAAAGTAATGGAATATCACCATCTCTATCCCTTAATGACGGGACAGTGAGCTGCAGGACATTTAAACGATAATAAAGGTCTAATCGAAAATTATCATTTTCAACCTCTGCCTCAAGATTTCGGTTCGTAGCTGCTATTATTCTAACGTTGCTAGGAATAGGTTCATGTCCTCCAACCCGAGTGATTGTGCGGCTTTGTAAAACACGAAGCAGTTTCACCTGAATTTCTAAAGGCATTTCTCCTATTTCATCGAGAAATACGGTACCGCCATTGGCCACTTCAAATTTCCCCAGCCTGCCTCCTTTGCGCGCTCCTGTAAATGCGCCATCTACATATCCGAATAACTCACTCTCTACCAAATCCCTTGGTATCGAGGAACAGTCAATCACAATAAACGGTTTTCCTTTTCGTTGACTTTGATTATGAATGGATTGAGCGATCAATTCCTTACCTGTACCGCTTTCCCCTTCTATTAAAATATTCGACTCAGTTTTGGCAGCAACTTTTGCGGTTTTAACCAATTCATGCATGGCACGGCTTTTATAGATTAAATCCTCGAATTGAAAAATGGGCTGGATACTGACTATACTTTCTAACTTTTTCATAATGATTTTCATTTCTTTGAACGTAATAACAACACCGACCGGAAGTCCGCTTTCAAACAAAGGAATGACAGAAAAAATAAGATGAATCTTCCCCTTTGGCAAATCAAAAAATACTTCCCGGTTGACCCAATTTTCCTTTGTATCGAGAGTTTCAAGTGGTGAAGGAAAAAAATTAGACAGGACGTCGTCAAGGGGCTGGTCTGTTAATTCTCTTTCTTCAAGGCCAAGGATATTTTTGCCAGTTTTGTTGATAAAAGTAATGATTCCTTTTTTATCGACGGTCAAATATCCTTCATCAATAGTGTTTGTAATTTGCTGCTGATATGTACTTTGTAAAAAAAGAGATGACAAATTCGGCTGTGTAACTATTTGATAACTTAGTTGTTTTGCAAGGAGGTCTATGATTTGAAGTATTTTTTTATTATTTTTTTCCGGATATTTTATGACCAAAAAATATTTATGTTCGCCTTTGCGCGAAATCGGCCGGATATAAATCCACTCCGATCGGGCGTCTCCGAATGAAAAAGAACTAGAATAAGAATATTCATCCCAATCTACCAGTTTAATCCAGTCCATTCTATCTTCATTAAGTTCTATTTTTCTTTCATGGACATCGTAATGGCAATGATATGTATAGAGATTGCTTAGGAGGATAATGTTTGATATTTCTGTTTCATAATTCCCAATTGAACTGCAAACTTTTTGAAAACAATCTAGTAAACCATATTCTAATGTACTCATTATATATTCACCGCCTCTTACAATATCATCAACGAATCTTTAATATGTATCAAATAATTATACCATATTATCAGATTATTTCGAAATATAGTAAAAACCATTAGAAGAATACCAAAAAAAGCTTGTAGACCAATCTAGAGCTAGATTTGATCTACAAGCAGAAAGCATTTCTTATTCTTTTAATTATTTCATTGCGTTAAAGCTTACAGCTATTTTTGCTCCTACAACAGCATTGTTTTTAACTAAAGCAATGTTTGCATCTAGGCTTTTTCCTTCAGTTAGTTCCTTCACCTTACCCAGCATGAATGGCGTTACATCTTTACCAGTAATGTGGCGTTCTTCTGCCTCTTTTAATGCTGATTCAATGACAGCATTTATTACTTTCTCATCCATAGCGTATTCTTCAGGAATTGGGTTAGCAATAACCGCTCCACCTTTTAGGCTCAAATCCCATTTTACTTTTAATGTAGAGGCGATTGTATCAACATCATCTGCACTTAAGTTTAATCCGAATTCACTTTTGCGCGTATAGAAAGCAGGGAGTACATCTGTTTTATAGCCAATAACCGGTACACCTTTAGTTTCAAGATATTCCATCGTTAACCCTAAATCTAAAATAGATTTAGCACCCGCACAAATAACGGCAACATTCGTTTGCCCTAGTTCTTCGAGGTCCGCTGAGATATCCATGGTGGTTTCGGCCCCACGGTGAGCACCGCCAATACCACCGGTAACGAAGATTTGAATATCTGCCATTTCTGCACAAATCATTGTCGCAGCTACTGTTGTTGCTCCAAGTTTTTTTGTAGCAATCAAATAAGCTAAATCTCGTCTTGATGCTTTTGCAACATCTGAGCTTTTACCGAACATTTCTAACTCTTCATCAGATAATCCGATTTTAATTTTCCCATCAATGATGGCAATCGTAGCGGGAACTGCCCCGTTATCACGCACAATTTGTTCCACTTCACGAGCAGTCTGAACATTTTGCGGATAAGGCATTCCGTGAGAGATAATCGTAGACTCTAAGGCAACGATTGGTTTTCCTTGTTCTTTAGCTGTCTGTACTTCTTCAGAAAATGTAATATATTGTTTCATGATAATTCCTCCATGTCTTTTTGTAGTTGTGCTGCTGATAAATCTTGTCGGACTGTATAGGGTGATTGTAATGTTTTAGATGCATTCATACTTCCAGTTTTGGCGATTTCAATTAATGATTTCCCCTCTAACCAAGAATAAATAACAGCGGAGGAAAAAGCGTCTCCCGCCCCCGTTACATCCACAATTTCTTTAGTTTCGATTGGTGGAACATGAAAAATACCCTCTTCCCTATTCCCAATCATGGAGCCTGCTTTCCCATTCGTAATAATTACATTGGAGATACCAAGCGATAGCCACTTTTCTAATGCATCTTTCCAGTCTTCTTCATTTTTAATCTCTTTATGAAAATAAGTTTCTGATTCGTCTCGGTTTGTAATAAGCCATGTAACACCGTCTAAGACATCCGGCAATCGAGTCATTTTTGGTGAAGAAACAGGTACCAAAACAATCGGTAGATTATGATTCTTAGCAAAATGGCATAAGAATTGAATGGAATCTTTTGGACAATTTAAATCGACCATGATACATTTTGCTGAGCTTAATAATACATCATGCCTAAGCAGCAATTCAGGTGTGATTGCGTCATACACTTCCATATCGGCTAAGGCAATAACTAATTCTCCGTCAGAGTCTAAAACAGCTGTGTAAGAACCAGTTGATTTTTCAGGAAACTGGGTTACGGTTTCTAGGTTCATATAAAGATTTGATGCATCTTCTATGACTGACCAGTCCTTATCAACGCCGCATGCCGATATTAGCGACACTTCCATCCCAAGCCGTCCTAGGTTTTCAGCGATATTCCGCGCAACGCCTCCTGCATTCTGAGTGGCATAAATAGGATTGGAAGTTCCTAACTGTGCTTTTTCTTTGATATGGAATTTTCGGTCGATGTTGGCGCCGCCGATACAAATTACTCGTTGTGATTCACTTAAAATGTAGGCCCTGCCTAAAATATTTCCTTTTCTAGTTAAACCAGAAATAATATTAGCGATCGAGGGTCTGGATAACCCTAATATTTCCGCAAGCTCTTGTTGAGAAACATATGGATTCTTTCGTATTAAATCGAGAATCAAAATCTCTTTCTCCGTCATTCTTTCAGGCATATAACACACCCCATAAATTACACTAATCCTGTCCTTACCAAATCAGTGTTATCATTTTGGATTAAACGTTTTTAATTCTTTCCTTGTTTCAGGAACTTTTACAGCACCTGATTTAATCTTTTCGACCCATTCTTTAACTGTTGCTTCAATTTCTGCTTTGTTTTCTGCTTTTGCATTGATAGGTGCTAAGCCAACACCATCTTCCTTCAAACCGTATAATGCAACCTCTCCGCCAGGGAATTTGCCGTCTTTTGTTTTTGTTGCAAGGTCATTAACAGCGATATCAACCCGTTTTAATGCTGATGTAAGGACAACATCTGGACCCATGTCAGCTTGGTCACGGTCAACCCCAATTGCCCAATATTGTTTGCTAGGATCTTTTTTCTGTCTGTCATTAGCTTCTTTAAATAGACCCACACCAGTAGCCCCAGCTGAGTGGAAGACTACATCTGCACCGGAGGAATACATTTTAGAAGCTATCGATTGACCAAGCTCAGCCTTGTCAAACGCACCTGCATACTGAACATCAACTTTTACCTCTGGCTTTGCTGCCTTAACACCGGCCAAGTAACCAGATTCGAAACGTTCAACAACAGGGATTTCCATCCCGCCAATAAATCCGATATGATTAGTTTTTGTTGAAAGAGCAGCTGCTACTCCTGCAAGAAATCCAGCCTCTTGCTCCTTAAATAGAATACTTGCTACGTTTGGCAGCTTTACTTCAGCATCCACAATCGCAAATTTAGAATCTTTTTGTTGAGTTGCAATTTCTTCAAGTGATGCTGGCATTAAGAACCCGATAGCGTATACTAAGTCAAACCCTTGACGAACAAGAGTATTTAAGTTTGTTGTATAATCGGCATCCGATTTAGATGCAAGATAATCGTAGCCGCCTTTGCCTTTTGTTAAGCCATTGTCTTTACCAAATTTCTCAAGGCCTTCCCAAGAAGATTGGTTAAATGATTTGTCATCAACACCGCCGATGTCAGTTACCATACCTACTGAGAATGTTTTTCCTTTTTCTCCACCCTTGGATGTATCGTTTCCATTGTTGTTATCACTTTTTCCACAAGCACCTAAAAGTGTTCCTGCTGCAAGTATAAGTGATAGTGCCATACCAGTATTCCGCTTTTTCAAGTGATGTTCCCCCCAAATGAATGATTCTTAGATTAAGCAGTAATATTTTTAAACATTTGTTTATGTTTTAAACTTACGTTTGTATTATACTTCTAAGAAACCTTTAGGTCAACTTTTTTTAAACTAACATTACTTAAACAGTGAGAGGAAAAATTATCATTAGGGATTAACCTATAAAGGGAATGAGGTAAAGTTAACCAAATATTCACTTCTTATTAGTACCCTAGTCCATATTTTTTTATAAAATAAGATTTGAAGAAGAAGAAAGGTTGTGGCATATGGCTTATAAGCCCCGTTTTGAATCAAAGGAATTAAAGATTTTAAGAGTGTTAAATAAAAGGATGATGTTATCTGAAAAGGACAAGCAGCACTTTTTCACCCTTAGGAAGGGGTTTGAAGGAGAAGTCATGTTTGATAAACTAACCGAAGAGCTCAAATGCGAATGCTATATATTGAATGATCTGTTGTTTAAGGTAAACAACACCTTATTTCAAATAGACTCCTTGATTATTACTTCTGGTAGAATCTTCTTTTACGAAATAAAAAATTTCGAGGGGGATTATTTTATTGATCCAAACACAAACCGCTTATACAAGAAGCCTAAAAAAGAATATAATAATCCACTTCTCCAATTGATTCGCAGCGATTCCCTGCTCCGTCAATTACTTCAGAATATTGGGTATAACTTTCCAATCGAGGCCCAAGTCGTTTTTATTAATCCCGAATTTACCCTATACCAAGCCCCCCTCGACAGTCCTATTATTTTTCCAACTCAATTAAATAGCTATATGAGAAAGTTAGATGCAATTCCTTCTAAATTAAACGGAAAGGATAAACTGCTTGCTGACAAATTGATTTCCCTTCATATTGAAGAAAATCCTTATACCGTACTGCCAGATTATGAATTCAAGAAGTTGCGTAAAGGAATGACTTGTGCAGTGTGTGACTCATTTTCAATTTATGTTAACGGTAAGATATGCCAGTGTGGTGACTGTGGGCATGAAGAGTTGGTTACAGTTGCAGTTTTACGAAATGTAAGCGAAATACGGCTTCTATTTCCTGAAATGAGGATTACCACGAATTTAATTTATGATTGGTGCGTGATGATAGAGTTAAAAAGGACAATTAGGAGGATTTTAGTGAGGAATTATAAACAGATTAGAGTTCGTCAGTGGACTTATTATGAATGAACTTTCTATCGACGGAGTTTAGGTCATCACGGGATCAATGATGACCTTTTCCGCTTCATACTTCCTAAGGTTTGGTCGTCATCCTCTTGATGATGACCTTTTCTACTTCTTGCCTCCTGAGGTTTGGCCGTCATCCTCTTGATGATGACCTTTTTCACTTCATACTTCCTGAGGTTTGGTCGTCATCCGCCTGATGATGACCTTTTCTTCTTCTTGCCTCCTGAGGTTTGGTCGTCATCCTCTTGATGATGACCTTTTCTACTTCTTGCCTCCTGAGGTTTGGCCGTCATCCGCTTGATGACGACCTTTTCCTCTTTTTATTTCTTGAATTATGGTCATCATCAGCATGATGATGACCTATTCCCCTTCTACCTCGTGAGGTTTGGTTGTCATTCGCTTAAATGATGACCTTTTCTAATTCTTACTTCCAAACTAATTTACTTGCCAAGTATGTTTTTTAATAAGACTTGATGGCGACGTACTTGTTCTACGCTATCTACTTCCATGAAATCCTGAATATGCCGATTTCCTTCATATTCGCTATCGATATATCCCTCATAGCCGCCTTCAATTAAGACATCCAAAATATCTTTATATGGAATACTTGGTTCCTCAAAATTTTCCGTGATTTCATAGAACTTACCATGCACATGCATAATATATGGGATATAATCTTTTAAAATTTTAGGATCAGTATAAACAAAATGAGTGGCTAAATCGGCAAAATTAATATCCACTTCATTCGCATTCTTCATTTTCTTAACAGCCGCTAAAGTCTCATGTTTATCTACACCATTCGCATAATTATCACTAACAAATTTGAGTATTTCAGGTGTCCCTCCATCACGTACATATCTTTGCTCCATAACAGGGGCTACCCTTTTAACAAAAATGCCAAGGTCCGGCATAATTCCAAACCATTTCGTCCCGCTGCTTATAATGTACTCCATTCGTTCCTCAAACCAAGGAGTTCCAAAGGTAAATGGGGCATGTACTTCCAAAGCAATCTTCACTCCATACTCTTCTGCGTAGGGAAGACTTTTTTCTATTACTTCTAATGGGGTGGAAACTAATGTCCTCAACACCTTGAATCCTAGTTTATTAGCAATTTTTATATCTCGAACCATCATATCCACCGATTCATCTAAAGTTAAAATACGATTAGGAAATAATTTGGTATCTAAAAAAGCATCGTACGCAATTGGTTCCGTTCCATACCTGTCCATCCATTCAAACCACTGATCCACGAACTCATCAGTAAGCTTAGGGAATCCTTTGAGCATTTGTTCTGGTAACAATTCAATGCCAGTTGCACCGGTTTTGGCAACTTCAGCGATACATTGCTCTAAATCTAGTTTTCTAGTAAAGAATTCTTCCTGATAACTATAAAGTGACACTCCGCGTTTAATATTGTGCAGTTTACTCATGTCGCTGCCTCCATTTCTATGCTATAACTTTATCTTCTTCAAGCGTAATATTCTTGGTGTCTTCACCTATATTCGGCCAAGGCAAATATGATATTCGCAGGTTCACGATGGCGTGTACTTTATGAGTTCCTTCTGATAAACCGTCTGCTTTCTTAACGAACAATGTTGCCTTTTCACCAAATTCCCATCGATTGTTGATCACGGTCGATAATTCATTGTATGGAAAGCTGCCAGTTTCCACAGAAAAAGTCATTTCTTCACGTGAAAAAGAAACTCCATCAATCTCCAAATCAATGCTGTTAATTAAAGAAAGTGCAATTCCCCGGTAGTAGGGAATTCGCAATTTCACTTCAAAGCCTATTATGTCTCCATCTTTTACGACATTTCTAAATCCATCTTCACAAACCATATATTGTTCAAACATGAACAACACTCCTTATTCTAGTTTCTCGTATATTCAGGTACCGCTTACATTTATAATTTTAATACGTTCAGTGATTTACTTCCTTCTAACTATTAACCAGATTAATATTAATTTTGAAGCATGTTTTGTTATTTCTTTTATCATAAAAAAAAGAGGTTAAAAATCTGAATGCGATTTTTAACCTTCTGTTATCTAAATAAACAAATGAATCATCCTTTTACAGAACCCAATGCAATGCCTTTAACCAAGTATTTTTGAAAGAAGGGATAGGCTATAAGGATCGGCAGGATTCCAATGACTGCAATTGCCATCCGTACAGCTGTTGTAGGAATTTGTGCTGCTGCCGTACTTGTGTTGCTTCCTAAGTTGCTGCTTGCTAAAAATTGAATATCCGACATCATCCTATTCAACATATTTTGGATACTGAATAGTGATGGGTCAGTGATATAGATAAGTCCATTAAACCAATCATTCCAATAAATAATGGTTTGAAGAAGCCCAATTGTAGCGAGGATAGGCAATGAAAGCGGTAGAACGATCGAGAAGAAGGTTCGAAATTCACCTGCACCATCTATTCTTGCTGATTCAATAACAGGCTCGGGTATGGAAGTGATGAAAAATGTTCTCATTAATAATACGTTAAATCCGTTCATGAGTAACCCAGGAACAATTAGGGCCCAAATAGTATTTTTAATATCAAAAAATTGAGTATATATGAGATAAGTTGGAACCAGTCCACCGTTGAATAATAATGTAAAGAAAACAAAAAAAGCAAAAATGTTTCTGTATGGTAAATCACGGCGAGAAAGGGCATAAGCCAAAAACGCAGTCATCGCCAAGCTGATAAAGGTTCCAAATATAGTAATGAAAATGGTAATTCCATAAGCCCTTAAAATACTTGAAGCATTTGTTAGCAAGTACTCATAAGCCGCAAAGCTCAACTCCTTTGGAAAAAAGGAATAACCTTCCTTTAAAATGGAAGATTCCTCACTCAAGGACGAAGATAATAGAATGATTAATGGAATGATGCTCCCTACCGCAAGTATGATTAAAAAGAAATGTGAAACCCATTGTGTAATTCGTTCTGACCTATACATTCCCCTCCACCTCCAGATTAAAATAATGCATTCTCTTTACTCTTTCTGCGAACTAGATAATTCGAAAGTAAAACAAGGACAAATCCGACAACAGACTGATATAGACCTGCAGCTGCTGACATCCCGATATCCCCAAGCTGCATTAAACCACGGTAAACATAGGTATCAATAACATTTGTAGTGTCATAGATTGCACCTGAATTCATTGGTACTTGATAGAACAATCCGAAATCGGAATAGAAAATACGTCCGATTGACAATAATGTCATCATGATAATGACTGGCATAATCAAAGGAATGGTTATATGAATGATTTGCTGCCATTTATTTGCACCGTCTAAGGTAGCTGCTTCATAGTACTCTTGGTCAATTCCGATAATTGCTGCCAAGTAAATAACACACAAGAAACCGACACCCTTCCACATGTTGATGAAGGTTAATATATAAGGCCAATATTTTGCTTCTGAATACCAGGATACTCCTTCAAGCCCAAGCATGGGTAAAATCGTTTTGTTTAGATAACCTACATCTTCACTTAGAAAGGCAAATCCCAAATAACTAACGATGACCATCGAGATCAAGAAGGGCAAAAGGATTGTACTTTGATAAAAGCTTTTCACCAACTTATTCTTAATTTCATTCAACATAATTGCTACAGCGATAGCCACTACGGTATTTAATATAATGAATCCACCATTATATAGAATGGTGTTTCGGGTAATGATAAAGGCATCTTTTGTGCTAAACAAGTATTCAAAGTTTTTAAATCCGACCCAATCACTGGCAAATATCCCTTTTGCATAGTTAATATCTTTAAAAGCAATCATAAGGCCAAACATTGGCAGATAATTATTGACCAACAAGTAAATTAAACCGGGCAGCATCATAATAAAAAGTGGTAAAGCCCTTTTTAATTTGATGAACCTTGTGTTTACCTTTTTTGCAGGAATCGATTGGACATCTGTTTTGAATTCCTCCACTGTTACTTCTGACATCCTTATTGCCCCCTTGCTCCAATTTTTCTGCTTCTATGAAGGATATAAAAAGAGATTAAAAACCAAACTGGGATTTTTAATCTCTTAGAAATAAAAATTAGTAGTTTAAAGCCCCCTAAGTTTTCAAAGCCTTGTGTAATATTATTTTTGCGTTCTCGCCCATTCATCGATTTGTTTTTGTTTTTCTTCAATAATTCTATCAATACCTGCATCCTTTAAATTTTTAATAAATTCAGGCAGTTTGGTTTTAGGATCAAGTACACCTGATTCCAAGCTAACAGCATATTTATTTACGACATTGGTAACAGCTGTGACTTCTGTTTTGACAGGTGATGGGTCAAAGTTAAAGCCTAGAGCCTTAGACTTTATCGCTCTTTTGTTGAATTCATCCGTTTGCTTCCAAAGGTCTGCATCATTTCCTTCAAATACATAAGAGAGGAATGAATTTCCCATTGCAAAACTCATATTTAAATTGTAGCCATTGTTTGATGCATCTACGCCTGTAGGATATTTAATGACCGTATCAGATACTTTTTCATAATGCTTTCCTTCAATCCCCCAACTCAGCAAATTGACGAGTTCTTCGTCATGATACATTAAATTTAGAAATTTCATCGCGGCTTCTGGCACCTGTGAACTTTGCGGAATCCCCCACATCATCGTTGTGACACCAAAAGTTGTTGCAACCGGCTCTCCTAGTGAAGTTGTCACCATAGGTTTTGCTGTATTTTGGGATTCTTGTAAAGCAATACCTGGTTTTTGTGGGCTGAAATAACTAAAACCTACATTTGATTTGACTAAATTGGTGCCCGTTTCCGTATTTGTAGAAGGATTCTTCATAAGCAGTCCTTCGTTCTGCCATTTCCTCATTTTCTTTACAAACTCCGCATATTCTTCCGTTTCATACAAGTCTACGACTTTCAAATTATTATCATAGTTAGGTAATACTCCTAAACCGTCACCTAAACGGTCGAACCAGTTATAGATCATCGTTGGCTGTTGACCAGGGTTGGATGGCACAAGCGGTGTAATTCCTTTCTCGTTTTCCTTGATCGTTTTCAAGACGGCTTCTACATCATCAAGCGTTTTGATCTTGTTGATATCAATATTATATTTTTCTACCAAATCTTTGCGCATATTAATCCCGCTGGCCGAAGCCATATCTCTTAGGGTTGGAACCCCATATAATTTCCCCCCTACCTTTGCTGCGTTTAAAAAGTCCTTGTCCATAACCTGATTGATATCTGGACCGAGTTTCTCAACGAGGTCATCCAAAGGTAATAATTGTCCTTTGGATGCTTGGGAGGTGTAGCCAAAAAAGGAAGCGAGGAGCATTAAATCTACTTTTTCATTACTAGACAACATTAAATTGGTTTGTTGAACGTAGTTACCAATATTAATCGGTGTTAATTTAACTTTTACCTTAATCTTTTCCTCCGTAATCTTGTTGATTTCATCTTGTACTAGTTGTAAATCTTTAGGTACGGAGCCCGAAAACAATACCATATTAATCTCAGAAACTCCTCCCTTACCGGAGCTCTCATTTGTCGAACTTTCCTCGTTCGAAGTACATGCTGAAAGTAGAAGTAAAAAACAAACCAGAATAATACTAATCAGTTTTTTCATTTAATGACCCCTTTTTCTAGTAATTTCATAAACCCACCTTATGTAAGCGGTTTATTTAAAGATTATTATAGGGGGGAATGATGGTGAAAACGTTCAGTTTTTTGTTAAAAATAATATCAATTTTTATCTTTTTCAGAAAATATTAAATAATCATACAAATCACCAAGGTCATCTTCTTCATCATATTGATAACCTTCAATGCCATTTTTCATTTGACAAGTTTTGACAGAGTTATAGGAGTGTTTTTTTCGATATTGATAGGGTGTAGTTTGAAAGGTCTCTTTAAAAAGTTTATGAAAGGTATTTAAATTAGAAAAGCCAGACTCCATTGCAATCTGAATAATGGGCCAATCTGTTTCCAGCATGGTTCGGACTGCATGTTCCAAGCGTATCCCGTTTAAATATTTTACGAACGGTTGTCCCATATGATGCTGAAAATACCTTGATAGGTAAGGAACCGTTAGTTTTTCATTTTCTGCCATTTCATTTAATGTGAGTGGATGCATAAAATTCTGTTGAATATAACTCGTGATCCTAGTAAGGCGTTCTATATCCTTTTTGCTGTTTCTATGTAATTGCTCATTATTTTTCACTCTAAATTTGCAAATAAGGCTGTAAATGATATCTAACAAGATAGAATGAATTTTTACGTCGAATCCTTCTCCCTTAGTTCTTAAGATAATCATCAATTGGGCAATTAATGATCGAATGACATTAAACTCGGATTGTTCCACATATTGAAAGGATTGGCAGAGAAACGTTTCTTTTTCAATGTTCTTGTACCATTTTTTAATAAAAGAAATTGGGATTTGGAGGACTAATAGCTTGTTATCTTCACTTGATTCAACGCCGTGAACTTCATTGCTATTTATAAGCAGCAAGTCATTTTTTTGCAAATGATACTCTTCTCTACCGACATAAACATGAATTCGCCCTTTCAGAACAAATAAAAATTCGATTCGGTCGTGCCAATGCATGGCAACATATTTCACACTGTTCATCAAAATAAACATCGGTATTTCCTCATTTAAAACAACACTTTCGTATGGATATTTCATGCGTCCTCCCCACTATTAATAAAAAAGTAGATGTGGAAAAATTTAAAAAAACCGCAAAAGGTTTTGCTATAACTTTGCGGTTACCTTGCTCACTAATAGGTTGTCTAAAGCAATTAATTTTTTATAAGTCCAAGTACGTATTTCTCCATGACTTTTAAATCATTCTCAATACTGGAGAATTTATCTCCAAGCTGTCCCTCATTTTCTACAATGGCATAACGGATGTATCCTAATTGATGTAACTTCTGATAGGTCTCCTGAAAATTTACAAGTCCGGTCCCTAGATTAACAAAATCAGTTGGTTTCACATACTCTGTGTAGATTTTCATCGTATCTAAAGTGTTTCCTTGTGGTGAAGACACAAAAATTTTAACTGGATTTACGTGCTTACCTAAGTCCTTTTGATGGACCATATCACAACGATTACCCAGTTTTTCAAGTAATACCAACGGATCATGTCCACCTCTCATCACCCATACGAGGTCTAACTCAAATTTCACATGTGCTGGATCAGTATTTTCTACGAGCAGTTCAAATAATGATGTTTCTTCTATTCTCTTAAACTCATGTGCATGGTTATGATAGTAAAAATTTAAACCCGCTTCTTTGCACTTCTTTCCAATTAGATTTAGATCTTCTGCTGCGTGAAGTGTGTCTTCACGTCCTGAAATCATTGCCATTGGGAAAACAATCGACTGACATCCAAGTTCTGCATTTTCTTGAATAATCCGATCCCAATCGGCATCCATAATTGCACTTCCTGGAGCAACACCTTCATGTGCTGAAAAAGCTTTTAACCCTAATTCACTTAACTTTTGTTTAATTACCGGAAGAGAAAAAGTATCGGTATACCGCTTTCCTGTAGAAAAATTTACTGTGATCAACTCGACATTTTTATATCCCATTTCTGCTACCTTTTCCAAGGTTCCGAAGTAATCTTCGTTTAGTTCTTTAAATACTGAGAATAAATTTAATCCAATTTCGATGGTCATATTTTCTTCTCCTTTTGAGATTATTTTTGTCCACTTAAAATCGAAACAAAGTCAGAATTTTGTCTTGCTCTCTGATTCCATGCCACACACATGATAATACTGCCTAACAAAATTACGGCACCAAATATAAATGGAACATTATATGATACATCAAATAAAATTCCCGCTAATGAGGGGCCGATAATATTTCCTAAACTGCTATAGGCATTGTTCATACCCGCAGCAAAACCCTGTTCACTTCCTGCCATCTTTGATAACAAGGTATTAATGGCTGGGCGAAGAATGGAAGTAAATAAGATAAACAAAATATTCATAAATAACATGAATAAAAAATTCCCAGAAATTAAAATAAGAACCATGGTTACAGCAGATAAGAAGAAACAAATATTAATTACTCGAATCTCATCAAAACGTTGAAGAAGCTTATCTACCAAAAGCGCCTGAATGATAACCCCAGTCAAAGCGGCGATAGTCATGATGATGGAAATATCTTTAGGTGTATACTCATATTTCTCACTAACATATATTCCAAAGATCGTTTCAAAGTTTGCCAGGCCAAACGTCATGGTGAAAATAAGTAGTAAGAGGACAAAGTAAGACACTTTAAAAGACCTTTTGATGTCATGAATCATTCCGTTTTGTTCCAACGATGAATTTCTAAACACACGCTGTTGTGCTTTTGACAATGACTCAGGTAAAAATAATAAAGAGACGATCATGGCGATTCCAGCGGCTAGTGCTGAAGCATAGAACGGTACACGTATACCGAATTCTGCTAGAAATCCACCAATTCCTGGTCCAATAACAAAACCCAGCGAAATGGAAGCACCAAGTAACCCCATCCCTTTCCCGCGTTTTTCTATTGTTGTTACATCTGCCACATACGCCATAGTAGCTGGAATAAGCAATCCTACACCGATTCCCCCAATGAAACGTGATAAATAGAGGAGCCATAGGTCGGTACCTACACTAAACAGAAATTGGGACACCATAATGATTGCTAACCCTATAATCGTAATTTTTTTCCGACCATATTGGTCTGAAAGCTTCCCACCTAGAGGTGAAAAAAGAAACTGAGTTAGTCCCGTTGCTGCTACGAGGTACCCCATATCTTTACCGCTGGCTCCGATCTCTAGAATAAATTTGGGAAGAACCGGAATCGCTAACCCAACCCCTACTAAAGCAATAAATGTGTTTATCATTAGAATTAGTAACGGCATATTCATTTTTGCCTTTAACAAATTAAACCTTTGCATTCACTTTCTCCTGTTCTAAAAACTTAAAACCTTACTTATTTATTTTACCTGCCTATTCACTCATTTCATTTCACTTTTTTAATCTCTTAATAGTGCAATCTTTATCTTTGTTTTTTTCAAATTTCTTTTAAAAACAAAGAGATTAAAAATCTAATTGTGATTTTTAATCTCTCTTTTTAACAATTTTTCTCTTATTATTCGGCTCCTTTATATTCAAACCAATCAAACTCCGCATAGTTGTTGCTTTCCTGGCCGTTCGAACTAGCAAACATGCCAAGCATTGTCCCTACCATGCCGCCAACAATCTCCGGATTTATTTTTCTCGCGTCTACGTTTTTGTAAAGTAAGTCGAGGCTTCCATCCACTTTGCCATAATAAAAGCTATAAGCTTGTCCTTCTGCAATCATGCTGAGAATGATGTCTCCACCATCCACCTCAGTAGTAGAAAGCTCAGTTTCCGTTGTTACACCTTTAAAATGCGGTTGGTGCGGGTATCCGTTAAGCTCGCTAGTACACTGGATCAACCGCAGTATTTGTTTCCCTTTTTCAAATGACCGCTCAAATCGGATTTGATGGTTAGACGCCTGCATTACAACAAGGCCTGCTGTCTCGTTCTCCGCTAATGCTTCAAAACACAATCTAACAGAGACCCGAAAGCTAGCATGCAATTGTCGGCGTCCGATAAAGCTCAAACTAGGAACGTCCTTATTAATATTAGTTGCAGCTAGGTCAATTTTGCGCAGCTCAGGGCTCATGGAACGTGGCAGTAATCTCAAAGACAACTTACTGTCTGAGAGTGTATGAAAATCATCATAAGGCGTACCAAAGAAAACCCAATCCATTCCTAGCTCTTCGCTCCCAAAATCGTCCCTTGCTAAGTTTGGGTTTGGTGTAGAAGCAGGCAATTCAGGGGCAGGATAACTCCATTCTACTTTTCCTGTACCAGGGCTTATGACAGGCCAACCGTCCTCCCAAACGACTGGTGCGATAAAGGTTTCCCTGCCAAGGTTTTTATGATATCCCTCAATCAGGCGGGAAGCTAGAATTACGGCATACCATTCTCCGTTTTTCAATTCAACGAAATCAGCGTGGCCAACATTACAGATTGGATACTGTTTCCCTAGATGTCGATGCGTCAAAATCGGATTTCCTGCATAGCCCTCATAATAATCAAAAATATTTTTACTTCTTGCGATCGTGACTGCATGGAAGTGTTCCGTACCTCCCTCAGCAATCATTAAATAATAATATCCATCCTTTTTGTAAATATGAGGAGCTTCAGGTGAAGCGCAATTATTTAAGGCTCCCCCCCATATGGTCCGTTTCTCGCCAACAAGGCGCAGATTGACCAGATCAATTTCACTGATCCAGATTTCTTGATTTCCATGTGTTCCATCCTCACTGATATCGCCTCTGGTCCCGGTGATGTATGCCTTTCCGTCTTCGTCAAAAAATAAAGAAGCATCAATGCCCGGGCAGCCCTCTAGCCAATACGGATCTGACCAAGGCCCTCGAGGATCCTTAGCAGTGACAATAAAATTCCACTTGTCACTGACATTTGTCGTAATCATATAGAAGATGCCGTCATGATAACGAAGTGTTGGGGCCATGATTCCGGCTGTCATATGATCTGCCGTCGTATGGAGTTGTGACTTTCGATCAAGGATGTGCCCAATCTGTTCCCAATTCACAAGATCCGTGCTATGAAAAATGGGAACCCCCGGGAATAGGGAGAAACTTGATGTTATCATATAGAAATCATCATCTACCCTGCAGATGGAAGGATCGGGGTAGAAACCTGGTAAAATTGGATTTTTTAACTGTTTTATCTCCATATAAATCGCCTCTTTTATATTTTTCCCACTGTGCCATTTGATATCTATTAAACTATATTAAAAAGCGATTAGTCTGAATTCACATCAAATTCTTTTACATATGGGTTATTGCTGGTATATGGCATCCATTCAATTTTATTGTTAGTGTTAGGGTCGCCATTTTTTATGAAGTTGGTCCAAGCGGTAACCATTCTTTCTGATAGTTCAAAATCAGCTGCCGAATTTGGGCGCCAATTCCTTTTTAATGTGCCAAACATGTACCATAGTTCTCCGGAATGAAAAGCACCACTATCGTCACCGGGAAGATTTCTATTAAAATAGTAAACATATGCTGGTTGTTTACCGATTTCCTCTAACTTATGACTAAAGCCGATACATCCCTGATAAATCGGTGAGTTTTCTCCACCTTCAGTTGTAACGGTTACATCATCCTTACAGCATCCCAACATATACGAGATCTCTTTTATTTCTCCTTTTTCCACCAGTTGATCATATCCGTCAGTTAATACATATCCATCCACGATCGGTGTAAAAAGTAATCCTTTTTCTCCGGCCTGCCTTTTTTGCTTTAAGAATTCATCCATTAGGAACAATAACTCTTCTGCTGTTTTTTCACGTAGTTCTTTCAAACTGTTTATTTTCCCAAATTGGACAAAGTCCTCTCCGATTTGTTTGGCATCCTGCAGGTTTTTGCCTTGAATTAGTGGATTCTTATAGCCGCCGCCGCTTTGCATAATAGCCTTCTTTATCATGTTGCCTGTAAGGTCTGAGGAAATTAACGTCTGCACACTTATTGCACCGGCTGACTGTCCGAAAATGGTAATATTTTCAGGGTCTCCCCCAAAACTCTCAATATTTTCGTACACCCATCTTAACGCCATGATTTGGTCGAATATTCCATAATTTCCGGATACACCCTTGTCATTTTCCTCGCACAACCATTCATGAGCAAGGAAACCAAATACATTGAGACGATAATTAATCGTGACTAAAATGACATTCTGGTTACAAAATGCTTCTCCGTCAAACTCCATTTCCGAACCAAAACCACCTAAAAAACCACCGCCATGGATCCAAATGGCAACGGGTAATTTTTCAGAAGAATCCTTTGCCGGGGTCCAGATATTTAAATAAAGTCCATCTTCACTGCATTCCGGCATAAACTCTGGTTTTGAATAAAACTCTTTAATATAAAAATGGATTTCTGGCGGCAATTCACTTTGCATACATTTGCTTTTAAAGGTATCTGACTGATAAATACCGTCCCACGGTTTTACTTCCACTGGTGCACGAAATCGAAGTTCTCCAACCGGGGGTTCTGCATATGGTATACCTTTATAAACGGTATAGCCATTTTCTTTTAAACCTGAAATTCCCCCATACTTTGTTTGTACGATTTCCATCTACTTTCACACCCTCTACTCGGGATACTGTTTCTTGAATTAAAGAATAAGACCCAGAAAAATACACATGATAAACTATGAAACTTTCAAGTATGCTTATTGGTGATTTGGGAATGGTTCCGTTTCGTTTTCGGTCGCCAATGGTCTTTATTGACGACCCTAGCACCGGTTCTGTTTCCCGTTTCGGTCGCCAATGGCCCTTATTGACGACCCTAGCACCGATTCCGTTTCCCGTTTCGGTCGCCAATGGCCCTTATTGACGACCCTAGCACCGATTCCGTTTCCCGTTCCGGTCGCCAATGGCCCTATTGACAATCCTAGCACCGGTTCCGTTTCCTTGTTTTGGTCACCTAGAGCACTTAATATTGATTAAACCAAAATCAAAGTTCTTTTATGCGTTCCACCAAGAACAGTATCCGCCACTGGAGGAAAATAAGAGCAGCTATAGGTATAGTTGACTTCAATTTCATGGTTTCCTGATTCCAGACCGCCTTCTTTTGCAACTGTAAGAGTGGCTGGTTCTAATAGCCCCCAGTGAACATCCCCGAGTTCGGCCATTTCTGCTTGTGCATAGGTAACTCCATTGATGGTCCAGGTAATTTGCTCTCCCAAAAAAGTTTCCCCATTAACAGTAACTGTAGCTGGGCGCAGTTGAGAAAGCCAGAGTCCTCGATAATATAGGGATCTAATGTTAACCTGAAAGCCCACGATTTCTCCCTCACGTTCCACATTTTTAAATCCTCTCGATTGAATACAAGGTTTTTCTAACATTCGCTTCTCTCCTATTCTCCCAATATTCTTTTCATCATGACATGGTGTTTCCGAACCTGTTCAACAGCATAGCCAGTCACATTTTTCTTTGGACCTTCATACTCACTTACCAAATAACCGTCCCATTTGTGCTCTATTAAAGTATTAATAATTTTCTCGTACGGAATCGTCATCTCTTTGAAATCATCTGACATCTTCACGAATTTTGCATGACAGCAATATACATAAGGCAGTAACGGAATCATATCCTCTACCGGGCTGTGATCGCTCTCAGGCATGATAAACTCGTCCGGGCCCCATTCACTGACTGGTATAGTCTGGGTTGTAAAAACACCGAAGTCGATGTTCAGTCCAAAATGTTTAGTTCCCGTCTCGTTAATAAACTCGACATAATCATCCACCATCTTGGATTTTAGAAGCGTAGGGGCATGAATTTCCGGACACATGCGCACATTATATTTTTCTGCCATTGAAAGAGCCATTTTAATAAACTCTCTCCAATTCTCTACAGGAGTAAGATCGTCATCGATTACACCTAATTTTGTACGAAGAACGGTAAATCCGAGTCTATTGGCCAGCTTGAAATCTCGCACCAACATTTCATATGATTCTTCTGGAGTAAGATTTCTTCCCTGATATAGGCGGGAATCTACCCAATGTCCATATTCAACCGGTACGATATTATATTTATTAATCAATCTGTCCCAATTTTCCAACCATTCTTCGCTAGGATTTGGATAGCCTTCAATATGCGAGTTTGCTAGGATTTCCAATCCCCTTGCACCCATATCATCCATTTCAGCAAACATATCTTCCAAACTCATCGTTACACCATATTCTCCAGCATAACTATAAAGTGAAACTCCTCGTTTTGGTTTCCTATTAACCCCCACCTGATTAGTCATTTCAACTGTCTCTCCTTTTTTAATTATTCAATAAATGATTCCGCTTACATTTAATCATACCGTTTGTTATCACTTAATCCTCTCGTTAAATTAACTTCATAGATGTAGATTTTTGTTTCTTTTATCGTCCATTTCTTTATTTAAAAATATAGGATAAAAATTAATGTATAATTCTTATCCATACAATTGATACTTTTTTACAATAAAAGCTACAAACTCATTTATTGACTAGGAGAATTTTGCCCTGTATTGTATCAAATAACGGCCCGATTACAGGGGAACGTAAATAGAAATTTTTCAAGAGAGAGAAGGGGTATGGTTAATGAAGCAATACAACACGCGTGCCATTATGGCGTCGCTGCTCATTTGCGGTTTTGTTGGTATGTTCAGCGAGACGGCACTTAACATTGCGATTAGTAATTTAATGGATGTGTTTCAAATTTCGGCTGCGACCGCACAGTGGTTGACGACGGGATTTTTGCTTACTCTCGGCATTCTGATGCCGATGACGGGGCTGCTGCTTCAATGGTTTACAACGAGGCAATTGTTTATCGGGTCGCTTGTGAGCTCTATTGTCGGCACAGTCATTGCGGCGCTCGCGTTCAACTTTGAAATGCTTATGGTCGCTCGCGTTCTACAGGCGGCAGGCATGGGTCTTTTGATTCCGCTCATGTTCAATACGATCCTCGTCGTGTATCCACCGGAGAAGCGTGGAGCCGCGATGGGCTTCGTCGGACTTGTCATCATGTTCGCGCCAGCAACCGGACCTACGGTTGCTGGTCTCCTAATCGAATATTTTACATGGCACTACATCTTCTGGCTCTCGCTGCCATTTTTGATCATTGGGCTGTTGGTAGGGCTGAAATATTTGGAAAACGTCACCGACGTAACGAAGCCTCGGATTGATCTACTGTCTGTTGTATTATCAACCATCGGCTTCGGAGGGATTGTCTTCGGTTTCAGCAAAGCAGGAGAAGGATCCGAGGGTTGGACCAGCACAGTCGTGATTACTTCGATTGCTATCGGATTAATCGCGCTCGTTTTGTTCACACTACGGCAGATGACTATGAGCGACCCGATGATGGACCTGCGCGTCTTCAAGTATCCAATGTACAATGTAGGATTACTTATGGTGCTCTCGTGTATGATGATCATTTTGTCGAGCATGATTATTCTGCCAATGTTTCTTCAAAATGGTATGAAACTGTCTGCGTTTACTGCCGGGCTCATGTTGTTGCCGGGCAGCGCGCTAAATGGTATCTTATCACCACGGATGGGACGTTTATTCGATAAGTATGGACCGAAGTGGCTCGTTATTCCCGGACTTGTTGTCGTTGCGGTAACGTTATGGTTTTTCTCCAGCATATCGACCACATCATCGGTCGCTTTTATCGTCGTCCTTCATATCGGATTAATGATCGGCATTTCAATGGTATGGATGCCAGCACAGACTAACGGCCTGAACCAGCTGCCACCTGCGCTATACCCACACGGAACAGCCGTCATGAACACATTGCAGCAGGTTGCGGGTGCGATTGGTACAGCTATCGCAATCATCATTCTTACGACTGGAATGGAGAACTATTTGCATAACTCCTCTGCACCGACTCAACAGACCGAGATGGCTAACGCTATGACGGCGGGCTCACAGCATGTGTTCTTGTTTGCTATGATCGTGACACTGGTTGGTCTCGCCCTAGCCTTCTTTATCCGCCGAGTGGTCGTCAACCATTCAGCGATGAATCCAATGCATTAATAACTATTTCTAATTTTGTCTGAGGACTTCCTAGCATCAGACAATAAAAAAGATGCCAATTCATTCTTTACTGAATAGTTGGCATCTTTTATTTGTTAACTCTTGCTGGATTCTTTAACCAACGATGCCGCGCCGATGACACCTGCATCATTTCCTAGTTGGGCTAGTTTTAATTTTGTACTTGTTTTAACCGTTGGGAATGCAAATTTAAGGAAATATTCTTCCACCCCTTCTAACAGCATCTCTCCTGCGGCTGAAACTCCCCCGCCGATCACAATGGTTTCAGGATTTAAGACATTCCCAATATTCGCGCAAGCGAGTCCTAAATAATAATAAAATTTGTCTACAATAATTAAAGCCAATTTATCTCCCCGCTTTGCTTGATCAAACACCGTCTTTGCCGTCACTTCTTGTCCATCATCAATTAACCACTTCAATTCAGATTCACCAGCATATTTTTCTGAAAAATCTCTCGCTAAACGTACTACACCTGTTGCACTGGCCACTGTTTCCAAACAACCTTGATTTCCACATGTACAATGATAGCCATTTGGCTCTACATTAATATGACCAATTTCTCCTCCTGCCCCAACCTTGCCATGAATCAGATTCCCATCTGCAATAATTCCGCCGCCAACACCTGTTCCTAGTGTAACAAAGACAACATCTGCACCATTTTCACCGGCACCCTTCCAGCGCTCACCCAAAGCTGCTACATTCGCATCATTATCGATAAAAAATGGAATTCCTGTCCCAGCTTCAATCAATTCTTTCACTGGCTGCAAAGTACTCCAATTTAAATTATATGCTCCAATAACAGTCCCTCTTTCACGATCAACCGTACCAGGTGAACCCATTCCAATTCCCAGGAATTCATCCGCTACAAGACCATATAATTCAAGACGGTGATTAATAGATTCAATAATACTAGGAACGATATTCTTTCCCTCATTTTGAATATCTGTCTCAATACTCCATTTTTGTTGGACCTCTCCTTCTTCTGTCAAAATGGCAAATTTTACTGTTGTGCCGCCTAAATCGATTCCAATTAATTTCTTCATTTTTCTCCGCCTTAGTAAAGAATACAGGTGAAATTCACCTGTATTCTCTCAAATTATTTAACTAGTATTTTTCTTTCCATTTCCAAAAGACGTTTCGTCATTAGTAAAGCCCTACCAGATAAATGATCCTCGTATTCTGCCATAATATAACCGTCGAAATCAGAATTTTGGATAATTGGTAAAATGTCCTGGTACGGAATACTCGCTTCCTCAAGATTCTCATCAATATAATGGAATTTTCCATGGAAGTGGATATTGTATGGCATGATTTTCTTTAATCCATCCAAATCAGGCTCGTTATAGAATGTAACAAACCCATACATTCCCTGAAGTGCACCCATTACCGGACCATTGGCGCCAGCATCAAGCAACTGTTGTCTTGCTTCCTCTCTAGGCACACCACCATAGCGTAATTGCGCAGCCATTTCCAGCAATTCAAGAGGAGCTCCATTAGCTAATGCCTCATCCCAATGTGGTTTATTTGGTCGAGTTGCAAAAGTTCCAAAATCAGTGACAAATCCAAGATACTTAGATCCTGTTTTCTCAATTACTTCTACATATTTTTGAATATTTGGTGATGTTGGTGTCTCAGGATTATGAATTTCAATTCCTACCTTAATCCCATAAGCTTCAGCGTAAGGAGCTAATTTGCCAAATGCGGACGGCGATAACAGGTACTGGGCACGCATGATCTTACAGCCCAATTTATTGGCAGTTTTTAAATCAATAATGGCCGATTGCAGTAATTCATCATCCGTCAAATCGCGATCAGATCTCAAGCCCCTATCCGCATTTGCTCCGTAAGACACAAATTCAATTCCATAGTGATTCGTCATCGCTTTAAATTCATTTAACACTTTGTCACTTACATATGGATAAGAAGGCAGCATTTGGGTCCCTACCAATTCAAATCCTTCTGCTCCATATTCAGCTGCTGTACGGACACAGTCTTCTAATGTAAATTTGCCTTTGACATACTCATCTGTGAAGCTATATAAAGAAACACCTAACTTAATGTTACTCATTTGGCTATAACCTCCTCTCTTATCGCTAGAGTTTTTCTGCCACAAGAATCTAGTACGGCATATTCGCGTTCAATCTTTCTTCCTGGAACTGCCATATAAGGGATCCGCAGCATCAACTTTACATCAATTTGATGTTCCCCTTCTGACAGTCCCCCTGGTTGGTAAACATTAATTGTGGCTGGTTCTATTAAATTCCAAAACTCTGAAACTAGACTTGGAAGTTGTCCTACGGTAAATTCTTTGCCGTTAAGAGAAAAAGTTAGATGATCTGGATTTACTTCCTTCCCATTTACCGTAACAGCAAACTCCTCAATACAAGATAAATAATGTCCACGATAGTTACTTAAACGGATTTGGAATTCATATCCCAGCTTTTTCCCATTCACATATGTGTTTTTCAGACTATCACCACAAACGACATCGACGAATGGCAGTTTCATACTAAATGCCATGTTTGCACCTCCTATTAGCTTAATACAGTCTCTTCCTCAAAAACAATTTCCTTACCAGTTTCTGCTGATTTATAAACTGCATCTAAAATTTTCGTTACTACAAATGCTTGTTCTGGTTTTACTAGTGGTTCTTTATCATATTTAACAGCCTCTAACCATTGTTTTGCTTCTAGTACTTCTGGCTTATTTGATCCGCCTTCAAAGAACGCAATCGCACCGCCTGCGGAGTTTTTCTCTTCTGTTAACATACCATTGCGTGAAGAATTATAAACTAACTCATTGGTACGGAAGCTCATTCCGGAATTGATTTGTGCTCCAGACTTTGTTCCGCAAAGAGTAGTAGCCGCCTCTCTAGATTCTAAAACGTTAAGCGCCCATGACGATTCAAGGAAAATCGTTGCTCCATTCTCCATTTTAATATATCCAAATGCGGAATCCTCTACCTCAAACGTTTCTGGATCCCATGGACCGAACATATTTCCTTCAACCGCTTCCGGTAAATGACCTAATTTATTGAAAACAGAACCTGTTACAGAAACTGGTTTGTAATTATCCATCATCCATAAAGTAATGTCGAGAGCATGTGTACCGATATCGATTAATGGACCGCCGCCTTGTTGAGATTTATCAGGAAACACTCCCCAAGTTGGTACGGCACGGCGGCGTAGGGCATGTGCTTTTGCAAAATATATATCTCCAAGCTCATCTTTTTCACAAGCTTTATGAAGAGATTGTACCTCTGGACGGAAGCGGTTTTGATAACCAATGGTAAATTTCTTGCCAGATTTTTTCCAAGCATCAATCATTTTTTGAGCTGCTTCTGTAGTATGAGCCATTGGTTTTTCACACATAACATGCTTGCCTGCTTCAAAGGCTGCAACCGTAATTGGGCTATGGCTCACATTCGGTGTAAGAACATGTACAAGATCAATCGATTCATCCTTCAATAGCTCACGATAGTCTTCGTAAACCTTGGCATCTGGTGTTCCAAATTCTTTCGCTGCTATTTCAGCACGTTCAATGACGATATCACAAAACGCAACGATTTCATTCATATCTTTTAATTGTGATAATGCTGGAAAATGCTTTTGATTTGCAATGCCACCGCATCCAATAATACCGATTTTTAATTTACCCATAATTTATCCTTCTCCTTTTTCTTCATTATTAATTGATTTATTTGATTAATATATTGATAAGCTATTTAAGCAAAAAACTGACTCAAATAGTTTTTACTAATTTTAATAGAATCTTTTTTAGATTTAAGTGAATCTTCAAATGCTTTGTCCTCTACTTCAATGACGGCATATCCGTGGTAACCGATATCTGTTAAGGCAGATACATATTTCCCCCAATTGACATCCCCTAGACCTGGTAATTTAGGTGAGATGTATTCAAGCGGTGTTGCCATGATTCCTACATCGTTTAATCGATCCTCGTATACCTTTATATCTTTGAAGTGGATATGGAAAATCCGCTCTTGGAATTCATAGATTGGCTTGATATAATCCATTTGCTGCCATACAAAATGCGATGGATCAAAATTCAATCCGAAGTTTTTATTTGGAATAGCTTCAAACACGCGTCGGAAGATGGCTGGTGTCGTCATTAAGTTTTGTCCGCCTGGCCACTCATCGGTAGTAAATAACATCGGGCAATTTTCAATCGCAATTTTCACTCCCAGTTCTTCAGCGTACTCCACGATAGGCTTCCAAACAGATGTCATTATTTCCAAATTTTCTTCTACTGTTTTCTTTTGGTTCCTGCCAATAAAGGTAGTTACCATGTTAATATCAAGCTTCTTAGCCGCTTCGATGCATTTTTTTATATGGACTGCATAGTAATCACTTTTTTCTCGATCCTCATCTAATGCATTGGGATAATAAGCAATGGCGGAAATTTTGATTCCTTTTGCTTCGCTATAATTTCTGATGTAATCCACATCTAAGTTATCAACATCGATATGGGTAACACCCGCATATTTCCGAGCTGCTTTCCCTATCGGCCATGCACATATCTCCACACATGAAAATTCGTTTTCAGCTGCATAATCAATTACTTCTTCAAAGCTGCATTCACTCAAAATCGCACTGTTGAATCCAAGTTTCATGCTGTCTGTTCCTCCTCCTATGTTTCTATCAAGTTTTATCTATTGATTCCGCTTACATATATATCTTAACCTCTTTTCTCAGATGTTCCCTTTCTTTAATTAACCTTATCAGGTATAGATTTTCGTCTTTTTTATCATTTTCTTTTATCAAAAATATAAATAGGATAAATATTAGACTGTTATTTTTAATCTATTTGAAAAACGATGATAGAAACAGAAAAAAGGTGCGATACACTCTGTATCACACCTCACCTATCTTTACGTCCTTAGAGATATTTTTCCAAACATTCCTGTTGGATCAATTGCGTCGTGCCAAACAATAAATGGTGGTTCTGGATGATTGAAACGATCTCTATCTAATGTAGTGGCTACTTCGACACGAATGGTATTGGTACCTTTCCTTAAGTATTTTGCCACTTCAAATACATATGGCGGGCAAACCTTTATACCTACATATTCATCGTTGATCCATAACTCTGCTGCTTCATAAATATGGTCAAAAGCTAATATCCCCTGCTTTGATATTTCCTCTATTTCCAAGGTTTTTTCGTACCTAATGATACCCGTAAAAGTTGGATCTTGTTTCGAAATCGGAATGAGTTCCTTCATGAGATTTCCTTCACCAAAATTCGGATATTCTTTGTTCTTGACCAAAGAATAATTCCAATCAGATGATAAATCTAGGCTATTTTTACAACTAGAAAGTTTAGTAGAGAATGGAATATATGTTTCGAAATTGCCGGCTTGTTCCTCAGAACTTGCAAATACAACACATGATTCATATGGTTTTAACTCTAAATAAATAATATCATTTCCATTTTCTTTTCTAACTGGCAGCTTTTCAAATTTATTTTCAAGACCGTTATAAACAAGGGCAGACTCTCCAAGCGATAATTCAATCTCGCCGCTAAAGGTCTCATGTGCGGATTCATTTTGGAACATGTAAATATTATTCTCTTTCACATAATGCAAATAAGTTAAATCCTTAAACGGCTTCTTTAATTGAATATCATAAATTCCTAAATCTTTCAGTTCATTCGCCAAATTGCTTAATGGTATCACCTTACATTCTTCCGTTACTCGTAATAGTTCTCCAGCTTCAGTTTGGTCTACTACATTAGAAATCCCTTCTGGCCTGCCATCTACAAAAATAATTTCTAAGCCATCTGAATTTTTAATAAAAGAAGCCAACTCTTTTGTAATATATTGACTATACGGTATCACTAAACAATTAAACCCTTCACCATTAATTTTTAACTGTTGATTTTCTACCTTTCCGTTATAGGAAGTTAAATCATGTAAGATATCAATTGGAACAAAATCAAAATCAAGCTGATTTTCGGTTAGCACTCTAGCTGGTTTTTGCATTTTCATATATTCCCCGGTCCATTCACTCTCGCCGTGGTATAAAACAGCAACAGGGGCAACGTGGGTACCACCATTAAAAAGATGGCATAAGCGGTTCGCATATTGCATGAGATGGGCAAAATGCTTGAACTGCGGATTATGGCCACGTGCGTAAAAATGCGGCGGACAATCAAAGTCAAGGTATTCTCGCATCGAAAAAGCGTGTGGAACAAGATAATTGATTCCACGGACAATCAAGTGGTCCAAAATATACTTCATATCCCTGACTCCAAGCTTCCATCCATAAGCACCGAAAAGTTCACACATGGTTCTCCCCTTTTTCTTCGGATCGAGATGACCATAGGAAGAACCTAGCTTACCTAATGTATAATGATAGAATTCACCATCCCCTTTGAAGACTCCCCTTCTCTCCAGACCGGCACCGCCAAAAATCACTTGACCGCCAATGACATCAATTCCCGACATATGCTGGCCGGACAAAGCTCTAAAAAAATGCCCCGCACCACTTCCTAATCGGCTATGCTGATCATTATCCTCAATAACGTGGCCAATGTATTCAACATAATGATCTTCACACCATTTTCCTAGTTGATTACTGAAGTTCTTTTCATATAAACGAGTAACGATATCCATATAGGTATATCGAGTATGGACACTTTGATTCATTTCTTTAGAGCTATTCCATAAATAGGGCAAGTACAATCGCCAATTCTCTCCAAGAGCATCGGAAAGCATAGTTTTTGCCTCTTCACTCAAAGGTAATGGCATATCTTTTCTACCAATTGATTCATTAAAGTCAAATCCATTTACATTACCGAATGCTGGCTCATCTGAAAAGAACCCGGCAAATGTCTTTCCAAACTCATCTTTGTAACGTGCATAATGGGGTTCATATACTGCTTCAAGTTGAGTACTAACGGACTCTTTATCGATCATATTAATATATTTCGGGTTGCCGCCATCTGTTTTTGTTTCATAAACGACATAAAGTCTCCATGGACCTTCTGGCAAGGTGCATGTTAAGAAATCACCTTCAACACTGTCCGTTAAATCAATTAACTCTTCATTAATAATCCCGTCTGTTACTAACTTTGCTGCAACAATACTTATTAACTTATTGTTTTTCTGCTCTTCTTTGTCTTTCGGTTTACCAATATCAAGCCATGAACTCTTTGGTTTTAACATTGGCGGAATATGTACCGTTACCTCATTTTGGGCTCCTAATATATCCAACGTATTAAAATTTATATAGGTTTTCTTTCGTTCTGGATATTTGTTTTCAATTAAGCCGTTGGCATATCCAGTTGGAAAATGGGCATCATCTAACACCCAAACACGCATACCTCGCTGCTTTGCCTCGTCCATGACGATATCGAGGTCATGCCACCAGCCAGGACCTGCAAAATCAGGGTGCGGCCTTGCCTCTACACAAACAGCCCTTATTCCGCATTCATAGATTTTAGCAATTTCTTCTCTAATTACTTCTTCCTCTTCGCCTCTCATCCAAAGAAAAGGTAAGATATAGTTTTCGTTATTATAATTGATTAAATCATGTACGGCTTGTCCCAAGGTGAAACCTCCTAATGCTTAATAAGCTGCACAATTTGTGCAGCCTATAAGCATAAATTTCTTAATTTAATAATTCATTTCGTCTTCTTAAAAGTTCGCTTGTATTTTCCATAGCCCTTGCCTTTGAAATTTTATAAAAATACATCGGAATTGTTGATAGAATAAAGATAATACCAGGTGCCAGGTTTACCAACACGTTAATTCCGTTCACTACTTCAGGGGTTTGTTCTGCATTGGCGACATAACCGATTGCTCCAAGAATAGAGGCAGCTGCAGCTCCTACGATAGCGCTTGCAATTTTGGTTGAAAGACTTGTAACGGAATAGATTGCACCATCAGCACGAATTCCAGTTTTCACCTGATGTTCATCGATACAGTCACCAACCATACTAAATACCATCGGGCTTGCAAAACCAATTGGTAAACTTGCAATGATTGTCCATACAATGATCATTGTGATATTAGTAGTCGCTGTAAAATACATGGCCATAAAGGCAATTCCTGTAATGGTTGTGCCAGTAATCATAATTGTTTTCTTTTCTAAAAACTTTGCTATGAACGGAAGGATAATGGCCCCAACTGCTCCACAGACAGACAATAGAGTAAATAAAACAGCGATTAGATCTGGGCGATGTAATACATAAATACAGTAATAAGTTAGCGTACCGATTCTTCCAAATAGTCCCACTAAAACAGTAAATAGATTTACTAAAATCAACATTAACGGTTTATTGGAACTTACAGCCTTCAGAGAATCCCTTAATGATGGTCTTTCCTCATTAACAGGCTCAATAACTTCCTTACAGTTTTTAAAGGTTAAGTATAAAAGTGGTGCTGAAACTAGTGATAAAACAATTGCTGCAAAGAAAAAACCGTTTTGTTGGTTACCATTACCTAATAGAGTAATTAGAGGCATAACCGCTGCACCTGTTAGAATACCAGCTACCTGTCCAAAGACTCCTCGATAAGAGTTTAAATTTGTTCTTTCATTCGTATCTCTAGTCATGACGGTTGCTAGTGCACCATATGGGACATTAACCACCGAGTGAACAGTACCTAATAATAAATAGGTGATTCCAGCATAGATGATCTTGCCCGTCATTGGTAAATCCGGGGTGTAAAAAGCTAATATATTTAGGGCACAAAGTGCAAATGCCCCATAAAGGATATATGGTCTAAAACGTCCGTGTTTGCTTTTCGTGCGTTCCATGATTAGGCCAAGTATTGGATCTACGAAACAATCCCAAACCCTAGCAACTAGTAAAATGATAGCAGCCACACCACCTGCGATACCGAAAACATCCGTATAAAAGAATAATAGATAGGATGACGCTAAGCTCCACACAACGCTAGCAGAAAACTCTCCAAATCCATAACTTAACTTTGTTATAAAACTAAGCTTTTCAGTATTCTGAGGTGCAACTATCTCATTTGTTTGCTGAACCACTGCATTTGCCATATTACTCCTCCTAATTTAAAGTACTGACCCCAAATTGAGTATTTCTCATTACAGTAGCTACTGTTAAAATTATATTAACTTACCGAATATGCAAGCGCCTTCATAATATTACACATATAACTTCAATATTTTAACCTCTTTAAGATTTAAAGGGCTTTCATATTAATGAGGATAAAAATTTAATGGTAATTCTTAATCTTTTGTTTCAAAATTCAGAAACTATTGACTAGAAATAGTCCATTCGAATCGCTTTTCTAGCTATTTTATCACATTATTAAATAGCTTAGATGAATAATAAATATTTGGATAATAACAATAAAAAACGCAGCCATTTAACATAAGTTAAATAGCTGCGTCTATAGGATCACTAACGGTTAAAAAAGATTAATAATCTACTACTATAAATTCTCCTTCAAGTCCTTCTTTCGAGTTTGGACCGATGCTTACTTTAAATAAACCAGGTTCAATAATATAATCCATTGCATCATTATAGAAACCAAGATTCCTGATCTCAAACTCAAAACTTACTGTTTTCTTCTCGCTTGGCATAAACTCTATTTTTTTAAATCCTTTTAACTCCTTAATCGGTCTTACTCTACTTGCAACAACATCTGTTAGATAAAGCTGTACTATTTCTTCTCCGGACCGGTCCCCTGTATTTTGCACATCTACACTAATTGTAACTTTACCTTCCTTCGTAACTTCAGAAGCTGATATTAGCAGATTTTCATATTTAAACGTAGTATAACTTAATCCAAAGCCAAAAGGATACAATGGCTCAGATGGACCGTCTATATATTTGGATGTGAATTTTATTTTACTAGCGGGTCTTCCCGTTTTAGGATGATTATAGTAAATGGGGACTTGGCCAACTGAATATGGGAAAGTAGCTACTAGTTTACCGCTTGGATTATAATCCCCAAACAAAACATCCGCTATCGCATTACCGCTCTCAATCCCCAATTGCCATGCTTCAACAATGACAGACACGTTTTCAGCAGCCCAAGGAATTGATAGTGGTCTACCATTAATTAGGACAACTACAACTGGTTTACCTGTTTGATGTAATGCCTTTAATAACTCTTCCTGGCGACCTGGCAAGTTAAGATCCATACGACTCGAAGCTTCTCCACTCATGTCAGCACTCTCACCCACAACTGCAATAATGACATCCGATTCGTTTGCTATTTGTACGGCAGTATTAAAGTCTAAATCTTCATCACCTGTTACTTCACAGCCCTTGGAATAAACGATTTCTGTATCCTTATCGACCGCTGATTGGATTCCCATCAGGACAGTAACCACATCTTCTGATTCACCAGTGATCGCCCACGTACCCAACATTTCCTTCTTATTATCGGCCAATGGCCCAATGACAGCAATTTTCTTAAGATCCTTCTTTAATGGAAGGATCTTATTTTCATTCTTCAATAAAACGATGGAACGTTGCGCCATCTTTCTTGCCACCTCTACATGTTCAGGAGCAAGTAATGTTTTTTCTTCAAGTTCACTATTCGTTCTATATGGGTTATCAAAGAGTCCTAGTTGAAACTTAATGCGTAAAACACGTCGAACTGCTTCATCTAATGCCTCTTCGTGTATATCATCGTTATTGATTTGTTCAGGTAAATCTTTTAGATATGTACCTTGACTCATGTCCATCTCCAGCCCTGCTAATAAAGACTTCTTACTAGCTTCTTTCCGATCAACTGATTCCCCATGAACCACTACTTCTGCTATTGAATTGGCATCACTTACAACAAACCCCTTAAACCCAAACTGCTCTCTTAATACATCTGTTAAAAGGAACTTGTTTACAGTACAGGGGATACCATTTAAATCGTTAAATGCACTCATAAATGTTCCAACACCCGCTTTTACAGCTGCATCAAAAGGAGGAAGATAAACCTCATAAAGAGTTTGAAGGGACATGTCCACTGTATTATAATCACGGCCGCCAATAGCAGCTCCATAAGCAGCAAAGTGCTTAGCACAGGCAAGTATTCTATCAGGATCAGAAAGTTTCTCACCTTGAAATCCTTTTACTCTTGCCTGGGCAATCACACTAGAGAGATAAGTGTCCTCCCCGGCGCCTTCTGCTACTCTTCCCCAACGAGGGTCTCTTGAAACATCAACCATTGGGGCATAAGTCCAATGAATACCTGCTGCTGAGGCTTCTTTGGCTGCAATTTCTGCAGTTTTCTCTATTAATTCCATATCCCAACTACATGCTTCTGCAAGTGGAATCGGAAAAATCGTCCTATAACCGTGTATCACATCCAAACCAAAAAGAAGTGGAATGCCTAATCTAGACTCCTCAATTGCAATTTTTTGTAATTCAATGGAAAGTTCAGCTCCGGTGATCCCTCCCATAGAACCAATCAAACCTTTTCTAACATCATCTTTATGATAATCTCTCTCCATGGCCTGAAAATCCTCATAGGAAATCTCACCTTCTACTAATTTCTCTATGATTTCGTCTTTTGTCATACCAAACGCACCAAAAATAGATGGAAGTGATTGGTTTAGTTGACCAACCTTTTCTTCTGTCGTCATTTTATCAATTAGTTCATTGATCTTATTCTCGTAATCCTCCACTATCATTTTTTCCTGGATGTTTAATTCTGCCATAGCCAAAATCATTCCTCTCTATTTTTTATACTCAAGCAAAAAAGTACCCTATAGATAGATTTTGTTTCTATCCAACCTAAAGGGTACTTTTTCCTCAAAATGATGAAGAAAGTAATAGAATTTTATTTTTATCTTCTTTCTCGAAAAAAACGGGTTCTTTCCGATTTGCTGCTTGATAAAAACGATCAATAATATCCATCGTGTAAACACCATGTTCTGCAGGAGCCATTAATGGCTCACCTGATAGAATACTATTTGTAAAATGTTCGAATTCATTCATTAATTTAATATTTGGATTTAGAATGGGAGAAATATCAACACAAGTATCCAATAATTCAGAATGGATCTTCAGCTCCCCATTAATAAGTGAAACTCCACCTTTTGTTCCGAGTATTTCTACATACTGTTTGTCTTTTTCAATATTAGATGCCCAGCTGAATTCGAAATTAACAGTTGCTCCATTTTTTAAACCAATAAAGCCCAGTGCAGAATCTTCAACATTAAAGATTCCCTTCGGATTCCCCTTATATCCATTGCGATTACGGTTTGTCGTGTGGTCAAAATTATTATAAGTAGCTCCAGTCACATAAGAAGGTTCTGGCATACCCATAAGATACAATGCTAAATCTAGATAGTGAACCCCTAAATCGATCATTACTCCGCCGCCGGCACAATCTTTATTTGTAAACCAGGTTCCCCTTCCTGGTATGCCGCTCCGTCTAATCCAACCAGCCTTGGCATGATAGATTTCTCCCAAGAACCCCTCATCAATATACTTCTTTAAATAAACTGCTTCATTTGTAAATCGGTTATTTAGACCGACCATTACCTTTTTCCCAGATTTATTTTTTGCCTCCACTATTTTTTTCGCTTCGATTGCATTAACGGCAAGGGGTTTCTCACAATGAACATTTACACCCTTTAATAGAGCGTAAATAGAAATTTCTGCGTGCAGATAGTTCGGTGTACAAACACTGACAAGATCTAAATTTTCTGTAGTAATCATATCCTCATAATTGCTATAAACGGTGTTGATATTATATTTTTTGGCTAATTTATTAGCATTTTCTAGATTCACATCACATATGGAGACTAATTCAATATTAGGGAGATTCATATAATTATTTAAATGTTTTCTCTCCGCGTTACTCCCCGCACCAATTAACCCATATCTTAATTTCCGGTTATTCATTTAATCCTCTCCTTTTGCTTTAAAATGCAAGTTTCTGCATGTATTCGATGGTAAAATCGATTCCTTTTTCGCCTAATTCTCCTGTCCAAACTGGTGAATGTGGTTCAATACTCAGACCGCCAGAATACCCTTTCACTCTTAGTAAAGAAATAAATGTTTTCCAATCCGTTTGATCCAGCCCTGCAGGCGGGTCATCCACTCTCTGGCCATTAATGATCATGGATCCCTTTAAATGAACATGGTTGAAACGATCTCCCCAATCTAACGTTTCCTGTAAATAATCCCCACCGAAGTATCTGCTGTGAGATGGATCAAACTTAATCCCCAAGTCTTTTAAATGCCCATGAACGATTTTCCAAACTTCAGGGTTATGGACAAAGTTTACTTTTCGGCAGTTGTAAGTAGAAATTTTTACCCCTTTTGGTTTAGCATAATCAATAAGCAGTGAAAAAAAGGTTATCGCAGCTGTACAGTTTTCATAAAAGGATAATTCTTCGACGTAATTACATCCGCTAACAAAATTGGTGCATCCTAATTCACTAGCAACATCGATTAATCTGTAACATCTCTCTAATTCTTCTTCTTTGACACTTCCCTTTTCATCAATACGTAAAGACTTCCATCTGCCTATTGATTCAATTGAAACACCGTATTCATTTTTCCACTTTAGTAAATTTCCTCTATTCTGATAAAAGGCATCCACATCTTGCCCTTCATTCACACAAACCTCAATAAAATCCAGTCCTTTTTGCTTGGCACGTTGAAAACTTTCCTCCGTTGGTGACGCTATGATTCCAAGTTGCATCATTTCAAAAACCTCTTCTCTTATTTATTGGAGCTTACAATCTATATAACTTTTTATTTTTGATTTGCGCTTACAATTTTATTTTAATGGTTACGTTTATAAGTTTCTCTCCACCTCTTAACCACTTTATTGGCAGTTTTTTATTCAATTTGTTTTCTTTTAAACACCTATAACCATAAGAGGTTAAAAATTTACATGCGATTCTTAACCTCTGCTAATGAATAGTAGATAGACACAAAAAGGAGACGAAAATCTATATCTGCAATGATAAATAATGAAAAGGAATGAGGAGAAACACAAGTTATGATACATATGTAAGCGACATTAAATAAGGAAAATAATTAACAAAGGAGATTTTTTATGAACAACATAAAAACATGCGTAAGTTTGTATAGTTTGCAGGATGAATATTTAAATAAGCGGATGAGCCTAGAGGATATCTTTAAATTTTTAGCAGAGAATTCAGTGGAAGGAATTGAAATTATTCCGGATCAAATGATGCATAACACTCCGCATCCTTCAGAAGAAACTATAACGGAATGGGATCGACTAGTATCTACCTATAAAATGAAGCCAGTAATTGCGGATGTCTTCTTAAATACAAACTTATACAAAAATCGCGAATTAACGAAAAAAGAATGTGTTGAACTACTTATTGAAGAAATAAAGCTTGCCAATCGATTAGGGATTAGGCTGATACGTTTAGTGTCCATGGTACCAGCATTTGTTATCGAACCATTATTGCCGTATGCGGAAAAATATAATGTGACGTTAGCATTGGAAATTCATGCAGGTTTAAGCTTTGATGTTGAGAAAACTCAAGATTTTATTAAAGAAATGAAGAGATTAAATTCTCCTTATGTTGGTCTGGTAATCGATACGGGGATTTTCTGCCGCAGGCTGCCAAGAGTAATGGCTGATTATTGCAAGCAATTGGGAACAAACCAGGAAGTAATTGAATATATCAATCACATTTTCGAGCAAGGGAAAGACCCAAGGAAAGTATATCTTGAAAATGGTGGATTCCCTGATGATTTAAAACCATTATTAAAATCAGATGCTGATTACTTCTTTGCACATATGGCAGATGGATATGAAAATGATCCATTCACTGTGTTAGATGAATATATGCCGTACATTAAACATTTCCACTTTAAATTATTTGAAATGACAGAAACTGGAGAAGAGTATTCGATAGATTATAAAGGCATTCTGCGATATCTGCATGATAAAGGCTATGATGGTTATGTTTCTACAGAATATGAAGGAAACCGCTGGGTACTCCCTGGAAATCCAATGAAGGAAAAAGAGCAAGTTTTGGCACACCAGGCGCTTATTCGAAAAGAAATTAAGAAATTAGAAGGTCAGGAGGTATATTGATATGTTTGATAATAATGTTTTCCTAGAAGATACCTGTAGAAATATAGTAGAAACTGGTCACGTTACTGGGTTTGAATTGAAAACCAATATTACCTATTACAGGGGCATTCCTCTAAGCATGGTCAATGATATTGGCGTTGCAGTCGATGGTGAAAAGATTGCACGTGAACATATTGTATGCTCAGTTGATGAAATAGATTGGTTTACTTTAGATGAAATGGAAACCGTCACTTCCTATAAATGGGAATACGGTGAACCGTTAACAGTAAGAGTACTCAAAGAAGGTGGGTTATCTAAGGGGAATCATGAGGTAGCTTTAGATGTAGTTGTTCGTACAGCCTATATACCTGTCCCCTTGGCGGGACGTAAAGTTAGAACTGTCGAAATCGCTTAAAAAATGGTAGAGGGTAAAAATCTAAGAAGATTTTTACCCTCTTTTTTCATATAACCGAAAATCATCTCTCGCCAAATAACAAATTTAGCTCAAATAACCGCACCTCATGGGGTTGAAGTTCCCCTCTCAAAACAATCGAATGATTCTCAACAAGGGAATGCTCTACTTTCATATAAGGAACACAGATTTGCTTAAAATAATCCACTTCATCCGATTTGATGTCATCTACCGCACCAAATTTTAACCACTCATCTAGTACACTACCATGAATGCGATTCAGTTTTAATTCTTTTACACGATATTTACCATTCGCGATACCTTGAATTTCCAATGAAAGGTTTAGAGGCTCATTATTTTCAAATATATCATATTGCTCGTGGATTCCTGTACTACCCTCGGGATGTAAGTAATAAGAATAATTGAAATGTTTATAATTAAAACATAATATTTGATAGCGATCACCTGACTTTTTTGTAACAATAAAATTGTCACCTTTAGCCACTAAGATCTCTCCTAATTGTTTTAATAGGACAAATGCATGGAAACTCGGTTTTTTGATACCATTTTTCGTCACTAGCCCGGCGCCGCCATGAAGAATGTTTTTCGAATCCCTAAAATCACTAAAAATATCAGAACATAACCAGTATCCCATCATTTTCAATTGATTTTGATTTAAATTTTCAACAATATTTTTAACCATGTAGGATGCTTTAAAGCTGCTATCATTAAGATAGTTACGATTGGAGATTGAGATATTCCATTCAGTCACATTCAGTTCTAAATTCTCAAACCCTGCTTTTTTCAAAGATTTCCTCACATCATTCAACTTGTTTAGTACATAATGAGGATTAGTGGAATGTAAATTTTTAATAGGAACGCGGTATTTATCACGATCGATTTCAATTGGATAAAGATAAATGGAAAGAAAGTCTGGTTGTATTTCTTCCTGTTTCCATTGTTCCAGTAACATATCCAATTTGTCACCCTCTAAGTCCATACTTAACCCACAACCGCCAATCTTTGCATTAGGTACAAGTTCTTGTGCCGTCTTTTTAAATTCACTAAATATTTTAAAATACTCACCAAATTGAGGATCTTGATTTTGATTATTCTTCATTTTAGCTAAGAAATCTTTTTCTTCCTCTGCTTTACTATTAAGTTCATCCATTGGTCGCCACAATTCAAAATACCATGTCTCGACTTCTTCATTACCATAACGCTCGATGCATTGCAGCAAAAACGCCGTCACTAGATTATGCCATTCCTCCAGTGTCCTTTCACTGCTTATCGTTTGGATTACAAGAGTCTCCCCAATGGCTTTTTGAATGATTTTTGGTTTAGGACCCATTTCGATAAAGGGTTTTAATTTATTTTTAATGAGAAAATCCAATAATTTGTTAGCATTGGAAAAATTGTAAGTGATACTTCCTCCAGAGCGATCTTCTAGAAGCATATCATCACCGAACAATCCCCAAAATCTAGCATAGGTAAAACCGATTTCCGATTGCAGAAGATTGATTTGCTCTTGCATATCTGAATTCAATAAATCTTTTGCATATCCAATATTGAGTAATCGATTCCAATACTTAACAAAAGCTTCTGTTTTTCCAACTTTTATCATTTCATTATCCGCAGTACTTCTGGATTGAGGTAATGCTTGAACACTTTTGTCCTCGGTACTTTTAAGATATTGACGCAGCTCAGTAAGTGCTTCATTGGTTTCTAGATTGCTGATATCATTAGTAGATTCTGTTTCTTTCTCTGCTGTTTCTGACATTTTCTTTCTATATTCAACTGGCTTTAATTGATAACTTTCATTAAATACTCTGTTAAATGCCGCTAAATTTGGAAATCCATTATCTAAAGCAATACGAGTGATCGGCTTCTGGGAGTACACTAACTCGTTAACTGCATGGGCTAGACGGATTTCATTTACGTATTGTGAAAAGGTTTTTCCTGTTTGTTTTTTAAAAAACTTAGACAAATAGGGAACCGAAATGTAATGCAGATCGGCTACCTCTTCTAACGTTAAGGGCTCACGATAATTGCTCTGCATGTACTCAATGATTTCTAATAATCGATCATTTTGTCCTTTACTAGTCGAATAGCTCTGTATTTCAAACTGATTTGTGCTTTTTAAGTAATGTAATTTTAGAAATGAAATTAATTTAAATGTCTTCTCTAAAGACTCAACTTCGGAATCATGTCGTTGCTGCATATATACGGATAATAGTTCTTCAATGATCAATCTAAGTTCCTGATTGAAAGATTCACCCTGTTCCATTGAGTTGCAAGTGAATAAAAGATTTTTTTGAGCCAGCAGGGAGCTTAATTCCAAATAATTAAAATGAAAAACAATAAATAAATTATCTTTCTCCGATTGAAAGGAGTGAAAATCATTTGAATTCACTAAGATAAAATCAGCTTTGTTCAGGTGATAGGTATTCCCTTTGATTTTCACTTGGAGTTGACCTTTTATTATATAAATTAATTCAATTTCTCGATGAGCATGTTCCAGGTTACTCTTGTTACTCATAACGGAAACAGTTATTAACTTTGAATCTATTGAAGTTTGGAAAATATGCGTACCACTCAATTCAATCACCGCCATAAGAAACTAACTCTAGTTTTTTTTAACTACTATTCTCTAATATAGCATAAATTAAAATAATAGTTCGACAATTTTTTACCCGAAAGTAAGTTCTTACTTTTTGTTTAAAAAAGGACGAACAGGAAAAAAGACTGGAATTTCCAAAAGGAATTATTGGGTAATATTTACCGAAACGAAATAATATACAAGTACTATTGATTTAATTTTCTAAATATACTATCTTTTCAGTTAATAACCAATCCCCCATCTGGTAATATAATGAATAACTCCCAACTTTTACTATTAGTAACAAACAAAAATGGGATCAATTACATACTGGAGGGTATTTTTATGAAAAAGTTTTCAAAGGCAATTATTCCAACTGCAATGGCTCTAACCATGACTCTATCATCACCAGCAATGGCCGAACCTCAATCAAATCCAAACGGACCTTATATTGAGGACGAACAAAACATCTCATTATCAAGTTATATGTCAAATGAGGAACTAGCCAAAACTCTACAAAAACTTGAAGCATCATCTAAAGGGAAAATGAAGTTAGAGGTTGTAGGATATTCCAATCATACATTAGATGGATATAAGACCGAAGCCGATCAAGGCGATCCTTTGTATTTGGTGAAATTCGGTGATGCGGATCCAAACAAAAAAAGAATTTTAATTACGACGCAAATCCATGGTAACGAGCAAATTGGAACCGAGGCAGCCATTGATATTATTCAAAAACTATCTAGCGGCGGGCAGGAAATAAACGAAATACTAGATAAGGTCTCCATTTGGATTATGCCAAGAATTAATCCAGAAGGATCCGATAATACATTCGAAGGAAAATGGTACCCTACCCGTTATACACACCAAACTTGGCTTCCAGAAAATATTAGCCTTCCTGTTGGTACTTTGGCGCCATGGTACTATAACTCAGTTGGCGATGAGAGAGGCCAGACAAATGATGGGCGTGTAGTGTATGGTATTCCTGGTTATGACCAAAACCGAGACTACAATCCAAATTTGGATTTTAGGGTAGAAAAGGAAGATCCAGCTGAAGTAGCCGCATTCCTAAATAACAGAACAACAAATAACAGCAATTACGGCGGTTTTTATGTAACAGCAGAAGCCAGAACCGTTACAAGTGTATTTAAAGAATTTAAACCTGATGTATATGTTGATGTTCACCACCGTGGGTTCAATACGCTTTCTGATGAAGATAACAGATCTGTTCCAGTTCAAGTGGCAGCTGTAGTAGCAGACCCTTACACGGATCCATTCTCAGGAAAGCATTATGAGGTGGATGAAGACGTATTAAAGCTTGGCAAACAAGTTAATGCGCTGGCCAATCTCGCTCTTCAAAGAGGGAACTCACAATATGGAGCTGTTCAAAAATATCCTGATGTTAACCTTCCAGGTACCGCTCTAGGGGCGTTTGCATTAAATGATGCAGCCATTATGTTGATTGAAATCAAAGGACAAAGCCAGACACTAGGACAAAAACAGGCTGGCATGTTGAAAGAAACTGTAAAAGTACCATTATTTGAGGTATTTAAAGGACTTGCAGACGGATCGATTCATGATGTGGATACAGCGATTTATGATGCGATTCCAGAATCAACGAATAGAATTGAGGACCCTACTACAAGAGATTAATTCATGTATGATAATTTAACCTGTTAAATGGAGCTGACCCAAAAATCTGATGTATTGTCACCTTTTGGGTCAGTTTTTTCTATTCTATGTAAACCAAAAAGTCACCAATAGGTGACTTTTTATCCTGTAGTGTGTTGATCCTTTTTCTATAAAATCTTTTCTAGATCCTATATCTTATATTACTCCCTGTGCAATCATGGCATCGGCTACTTTTACGAATCCAGCTATATTCGCACCGACAACAAGATTCCCAGAGGCATCATAATCCTCTGAAGCTTTCACACTCTTACTATATATATCTTTCATGATCCCTTGTAATTTTAGGTCCACTTCTTCTTGTGTCCAAGCCAGTCTTGCACTATTTTGCGCCATTTCTAACGCAGAGACCGCAACTCCTCCTGCATTTGCTGCTTTGGCAGGAGCAAATAAAACATGTTGTTCGATAAACGTCTCGATAGCTTCAAGAGTTGAAGGCATATTTGCACCTTCGCCTACTGCCTTAACCCCATTCGAAACTAAAACTTCTGCCGCTTCCTTATTTAACTCATTTTGTGTTGCACAAGGTAAAGCAATATCGCACGGGATCGTCCAAATGCCTGAACACCCTTCTTGATAGATTGCATCTGGATGTTCTTTAACATATTCAAAAATTCTTTTATTCTCGACTTCTTTTAATCGTTTAACCGTATCTAAATTAATACCGTTTGGATCATAAACGTAACCGCTTGAATCACTGCATGCTACCACTTTTGCACCATATTCTAATGCTTTTTCGATGGCATAAATGGAAACATTTCCGGAACCTGATACTACCACTGTACTTCCTTCAAAGCTTAATCCTTTATCCTTGAGCATTTCTTCTACAAAGTATACTAATCCATACCCTGTTGCCTCTTTCCGGCCTAAGCTTCCCCCATAACCAATGCCTTTTCCAGTTAAAACCCCTGCTTCATAAGCACCTTTTAATTTTTTATATTGTCCGAACATATATCCGATCTCTCTAGCCCCTACTCCGATATCACCAGCGGGAACATCCACATCTGGTCCGATATATCTGCTAAGCTCCGTCATAAAACTCTGACAGAACCGCATAATTTCAAAATCTGACTTCCCTTTAGGGTCAAAGTCAGAACCGCCTTTTCCACCGCCGATTGGCTGCCCTGTTAATGAGTTCTTAAAAATTTGCTCAAAACCGAGAAACTTAATGATACTTGCATTAACTGAAGGGTGAAAACGTAGTCCTCCCTTATAAGGTCCGATCGCACTACTAAACTGAACTCGAAACCCGCGATTCACTTGTACATTCCCTTGATCATCTACCCATGGCACTCGAAAGCTAATTAATCGCTCAGGTTCCATCATTCTTTCGAGCACTGCTTGCTTAATATATATTGGATTTTTGACAAGGACAGGTACTAAAGAATCAAGTACTTCTTTAACAGCCTGCTGGAATTCCCCTTCATTTGGATTACGCATTTGAACCGTTTTAAATAAACGATTTACGTAATCTTTCACGATCTGCATTTGATTCTCTTCTACTCTGTCCAGCATTTTCATCTCGGTCAGCCCCTAATGTATTTTAAAGTTAAGAAAATTCCCTTTTCTTACGTGTATTTTCATTTTATAATTTAATAATTAATAGTTTCAATCTTAATTTACGATGAAATTAATGCGTTTAACGCATTAAAATGGAGTGGAATAAAAATGGAGACAAGGCAAATTCAATATTTTCTAGAAGTGGCAAAAAGAGAGCATGTAACAGAAGCAGCAGATGCCTTGCATGTTGCCCAATCTTCCGTTAGCAGACAAATCTTCAATTTAGAAGACGAATTAGGTGTAAAACTCTTTATACGTGAGGGAAGAAGTGTAAAGTTAACCCCTCTCGGGAGAATTTTTTATGAACGGATGAAACAAGTATGGTATTTAATGGAGGATGCAAAGAGAGAAGTAGAAGAAAATTTAAATCCTGAAAAAGGAACTGTACGAATTGCATTCCCTATTAGCATGGCGGCCCATACATTGCCCTCCATCATATACGCTTTTCGCACTCGCTACCCAGACGCGAAATTCCAAATGAGCAATGCCCTTTATTATGATTTAATAGATGGTGTTATAAATGGTGAATTTAATTTGGCCATGATCGCACCCATGCCCAATCAGGAAAAAGAGAAAAAAATCAAAGGAGCAACGTTATTTACAGAAAATATCGTTGCACTCCTCCCTCTACATCATCCATTATCAGATCGGAAAACCATTCGGCTGCGGGATTTAAGGAATGACCCATTTTGTGTCCTTCCTGAAGGGTTTGTATTTCGCGAACAGGTGGTTCAAGCATGTAATGATGCAGGTTTTTCCCCACAAATAGACTTTGAAGGAAAAGATATTGATGCATTAAAAGGGTTAGTCTCTGCAGGTTTAGGGGTAGCATTGATGCCAGAGATGACATTGGTAGATAACACCCCTCGATCTACCGTGGTAATTCCAATTTCCGATGCGAATCTCACTCGAACAGTCGGTGTCATCTACCCGACCCAGCGTAAACTGCTCCCAACCGAAGCATTATTTTATAATTTCCTGCTTGAAACTTATGAAAGATTAAATGAGTTTCGGAATTAATATGTTCCTAGCCTCCAGAAAGCAAAAAAAGAGGCAGGCCTTTAAAAAGGTCCTGCCTCCCTATATTAAAGATTACTGTGGCTGTAAAGAAGACTGCTTTTTGAATTTGACGATAAAAAATGTCAAAGTTGCAGTTAGGAATAAAACTAAGAAAATCGCAATGTGCCCGATATTATTCCACATATAACCAAAATCACCGGTTGAAATAATCGACCTGAAGCCAGAAATCGAATAGGTCATAGGTAAGTATTTCATTATATTTTGCAGGAATGTTGGACCTAGTTCAATCGGGTACGTTCCTGCACTGCCTGTTAGCTGCAGTATCAAGATTATAACCGCTAAGAAACGTCCCGGATTATCAAGAGCTGTAACAAGGAATTGGATGATGGCTAAGAATGCCCAGCTCGTAAAGATACTTAGCATAATGAAATATGGAATGCTCTTCACTTCGAGACCAAGACCTAACAGCATAACCGCATCGACTAAAAGCGCCTGGCCAATTCCTACTGCTAAAATAACACCTGTTTTTCCAATGAACCATCTAAACCCGTTTTTCGGCTCCGAGGCTGGTTCAAACATTGGAAAAATAACGGAGAGCATCAGAGCACCGACAAAAAGACTAAGTGACAAGAAATAAGGTGCTAATCCACTGCCGTAGTTTGGAACATGATTCATCTTGTTGTTCGAAAGTTTTACTGGTTCAGCGAACATATCATAAACTCGATCATTGGCTTTTATATCACTGGCATCCTTTGCTCCTTCAGATAGTTGATCGCCCAATTTCTTTGAGCCATCCACTAGTTTAGTCATCCCGCTATTTAAATCCTTCGAACCACTCGCAAGGGCGGACATGCCGTTATTTAATTCTTTTTCACCCTGATATAGTGATGTTGTGCCAGATGCTAATTTATTAGCGCCCTGTGCTAACTTATTTGTCCCTTCATTCAATAAAGTGGAACTAGATGATAATTTCCCTAAACCTGAAGTTAGGCTGCTTGAACCACTTTCAATTTGACCGAATCCTTTTTGTGCTTCATCAATCTTTGTACCAAACAGGGTAAGTCCTTGGGTTAACTGTTCTTGTCCATTTAATACCTGTTTAGCCCCGCCAGATAATTGGTTAATACCATCAGCTAATTGCTTTTGACCTTTATTCAACTGATTTGCACCTGTGGCTAATGAATCAGAGCCATGCTTTATCTGCTCAGCACTGCTTGACAAATCTCCTACACCAGAAGCCACCTGCTGGCTGCCTTTCGACAATTTGGTTAGGCTATCCTTTAGTGCGTTTAGTTTTTCCTTCTCTGTTGGATCAGTCGTATTATCCTCCATGCTACTTACTTGGTCGAGCAGCTTCTGAAGGCCTTGACTGACCGTGTCGGCACCGGACTTTGTTTCCTCTGCTCCTGTCTTCCAACTATCTAAGGAAGCTGAGAGCTGTTCAGAACCATTTACAATCTGCTTTGACCCGTCTTGCAGACTTGGAACATTTTCTGCAGCAGATGTTAAACCATCAGATAATTGCTTCGTGCCATCCTCCGCTTTTTTCGAACCTGCTAACAGCTTCGTATTGGCATCTTTCATTTTGGTGAGGCCCGTGCTGAATTTCTGCAATCCACTCTGGAGCTGCTCAGAACCCGTTGAAGCTGAAACTACACCATTTGAAAAAGCTACAGATTTATCCGCTAAAACCTCAAGGTTTTGCTTGATCGTCTTGGCGCCATCATCTACTGATTTTGCACCATTCGTTAATTTTTCTGCGCCGCTGTTAGCAGATGTAATTCCATCTGTTAAACTGCCGGCCCCTTCTTTGGCTTCTGCCATCCCGTTTGAAAGTTCCCCCGCTCCATCACTTGCCTTGTTCAACCCTTTAGCGACATCTTTTAAACTGTCAAACATAGATTCCGCATAGGTTTTCGTTACGGATTCGGACACGGCTTCTTTAATTTTTTCAACAGCCGAATCGCCGATTTTGGATGATAAATAGTTATTACCTTCATTAACGGTATAGATCAGATTTAGTTTTTGGGGATTTTCACTTTGCAGCGTCGTGGCATTTTTTGAAAAATCTTTTGGAATTTCAATCTCCAAATAATAATCCTGATTCATCAAGCCTTGTTTTGCCTTTTCTGCACTGACAAAATTCCAATTAAAAGTTTTTTTCTCTTTCAAGTTCTCAACTAAATCCCTGCCAACTGTTATCTGGTCTCCATTGAACTCGGCACCATGGTCATTATTGACAATCGCCACAGGCATTCTGTCCAAATGTGCATATGGATCCCAGAAGGCCCATAAATAGGTTCCACTGTATAGAACCGGAATCGTCATCACACCGATAATGGCGATTAGCAATTTACGCGTGCGAAAAATCCGCATAAATTCACTTTTCACAGAAGGGAAAAATCTCATGCAAATCACCTCATTCATAATTATCATCTTACTCCATTGTGACCATAATCCCCATTCAGTCATTTTAGGACAAAAAATATCACCTTATTGACCGTTTTAGTTTTTTAGTCATTTATAAGACTTTGTTATAATACCACAACTTATTTTTAGTTTCAACCACTTCTGTGTTGATATTTATTTTGAGAAAAGACCATCAAGTCAATACTAGTAGCGGAGAAAAACGGCAAACAACCATGCCCTACTGATGGAACGGATGGGTCATGAAGAGAAAATGTTTTAGAGGAGGATTCACGATGACCAAGGAAGAGGTAGTTAAACTTTTAATACTTATTGAATCAGTTTATCCTAACTGTATATTTAAGAACGAGACGGTCCAGCAATGGTTCCAATTTTGTTCTGAAATGGATTATGAAAAGGTAATGGCGCTGGTGAAAAATCACATTCGAAAAAGTCCTTTTCCGCCTGCGTTTGCTGATATTGCTGTATTCACTTCTGAAGAAAATGATTTCCCAGAAACATTACAAAATGGACGGGAAAGAATGAAACGTGAATGGAAATCTGATCAACGAAATACTATCCCTGAGTGGCTTGGCGAATATTCAGCAAGAAAAAATGTTTAGCAGGATAAAAAATAAACCGAAAATATAAAGTTTCAATAAGAAACCTTATATTTCGGTTTTTATTGTTTATCTGTATGAAGTTATAATAGCCCCACCATTTGAAGACCATGAGTAATTCCATTGTCGTCAACGGATTTTGTCACATATTTTGCGACTGCCTTTACACTTTCTTCCGCATTCCCCATTGCCACACTATTTTTTATGGTTGTTAGCATTTCCAAATCATTAAGCCCATCACCAAAGGCAAATTGGTTTTCTTTTGAAATACCTAGTTTTTCAACTATTTTTTCAATCCCTTTTGCTTTTGAGCCGCCATTAGGGAGTACATCGACTGAAACAGGATGCCATCTTACAAAATCAAAATCACGAAACTCCTGTTCATATTGTTTCTCTTCCCCTTCTGGACAAAAAAGGAGAGTTTGAAACAGCTCGCGTCCTTTGTAATAATTCGGATCGTGCGAAGGAAAACGGCCAATTTTTAATGTAGCAATACTTTCTGTAATGTAGCTATGCTCTGGTACATTCGTTTTCATATCCTCGTGATCCATAAAGACTACCGGATGATTGTTCAGAAGAGCTGCTTCTGTTAACTTTTCAATTGCTGAGGCATTTAAAGAATTTTTATATAACACTTCTTCTTTTAACACGACGTATTGTCCGTTATAACTTACAAATGTAGTAATCCCTAATTCTTTTCGCAGATCCTCAAACATAAACGGAGCGCGGCCAGTTGCAATAGCTACTTCATGTCCAAGTTCTTTTAATTTAAAAATGGATTCTTTCGTTGATAGAGGCAATTCTTTATCATGATTAAGCAACGTTCCATCTATATCAAAGAATATAATGCTTTTATCGCTCATTTTTAGTTCCAACTTTCGATGTGTATTTTTAAATTATTATGTACCATTATAAATCACTCGAACAATACAGCCTAATTTTTTGTACCATACCTCAGTTTTGGTTATAGATCTCCCCAAGGATATCGGCAGCTTATCCGAGAATATTCTACTCTTATCCGAGAGTATTCCACACTATCCGAGAGTATCGCCCGCCAGTCACCCACAAATGTTTCCCGTGTACAAATAAAAATCTCACCTTCCAGAAAGAAAGTGAGATTTTTTTGTTTTAGTATTATATTATTGAACAACTGCCTCTCCCTGGCCCTGATAAATCCGAAAGGCTGGAACAATCGTATCTGAAACAATTTCTTTTCCTTTTTCACGAATGAAGTCTAATTTATAATAGGCGTCAAATCTTTGGCTGATTTCCGTTTTCACCAGTTCTGGAGGAGTTACGACGATAAATTGGAACTTCAGTTTTTCTGCGACTGCGAAGATCGGGTCCAGGACATGTGCTGATGCTGCCTGGCCGAATGGATTATCACAGACTAAAGGAACCCAACTTTGATCGGTTTCGCTTTTGACGGATAATAACATCATCATCATCACCATTCGGGCTGATAACTTCTGTCCGCCGCTGCCATCGGATTTCGTCTTAGAACCCTGATTAATCGTCTGCCAGGTTGAATAATGTTCTTTTTGCGGTTTGCCGTACATAAAGGCATTATCTGTACGCATATTATAGACGAGCAGCTCAGGGTATCGATTTCGGAGTGATACAAATAAAATTTGCTCATCACTTATGAGTTGTTTTATTTCTTCATCTAATACTCGATTATTGTCATCAATCATATCAAATTGTTTGGTAATTTTGTTAATCGCAGTTACAAAGTGCTGCTTTAGCAGTGGTTCGATATCTTCAGCCTTTTTAGGTAAAATATCTTCTTTGAGCTGGACGAGTGGGAAGGATCCCCGTTCATTTTTTAGCTTCATTTTTGAAACCATGGAACGAATGGCCTCTGCAATGCTCAACACTTTCATGCTGGCACGGCTGGCCCAGAAGTTTTGAGCCTTTTCTGCTCTTTCTTTGTCGCGTTCTAATTGTTCCAATCCACTTTGTGAAAACCGTTTCATATTTTTAACGATGGTCTGGATATGCGTATAATGCCTTGTATCCATATGGTCTAGTGTCGTTAACACTTCATTTTTAAAACGAATCTCCCAATCTTTACCTTCAATCGTGAGCTTTAAATTCCTTAACGATTGATCAATTTTCGCATGTTTTTCTTGCCCCTCTTCCTGAATCGCTTGATGTTCTTCACACCAGGATAGAATACATGCTTTACCTTGACTCTTAATTTTTTCTAGATCATCATTCGTAAAAACTGCAGCTTCCTCTTTTAAGATAACGGATAAGGTTAACAAATCGCCTTCATAACCCGTAATTTTGGTGTCCGTCTCTTTTTGGCGTTTCTCAGCCTGCTTGACTTCTTCTTTCGCTAATTTCGTTTGGTCTTTAATTTCTACTTCCTTTACTTCTAGGTCAAGGTCTTCCCACTGTTCAGGCTGTTTTTCATGTTTCTCGAGTTTCTTTCCTGCCTTATCTCGCTGTTCAACCACATGCTTTAAGGACGTTTCCGCTACTGTTACAGCCGTTCCTTGTTCCCGTTCTTCTTTTTCTGCAGTCTTCGCTTCCTTCTGAGCAGTTTGCAGCATATTTTCTAATATACTTATAGGTTCATCTGGTTCTGCTGCTTTATTCCAGTCTTGATCATGGGTTGTGAGTTTTTTCTCTAATTTCTTTTGCTGCTTTTGTTCGGTTTCTCTTTTTGCTTGAAGAACAAGTAATTCTCTAGCCTGTTCCTCTTTTGATTTTTGAAGCTGTTTTAACTCTTTCGTACTGCCATTTATCTCTTGTAGTAAATGCACTGAAAGATGTGGGACCTCTTCACATGGGTCTGCTTTTTCATTAGCAGGAAAAGCTGCTTCTTCTATAAAGAACCGGATTTCCTTTATATTTTGCTCGGTTGTAAGCTTCCATTCCACATACGTTTGATTCCACTGGTTTTGTAATTCAACGGTATTCTGGTGCTCTTTCCCTATTTCTTGCTGCTGAACACCTACAGTTTCCTTTAGCTTTTCTTTCTCTAGTTTTACCCGTTTATTTTCATGGTGAAGAGTTTTTTCTTGATCAAACTCCTCTAATCTTTCTACATTTCTTGTAAGTTTCTCGATCTTACCTTTTGTCTTTTCCAGTTGTTCTTTTAACTGTAGCTGTATTTCTTTTTCTTTTTCTTCTTGTGTTTTAATTTCCAGCAATTGCGTCTTTTTAGAAAGTAGAGCGTTTTGTTCCTGATTAAGAGCTTTTTCGATATCACTAGAAAGCTCGCTTGATAAAAAACGATCAATTTCTTTTAAAATACGACGCAAGGAGATTTCTGTCTTTTCTATTTCAAGAAGCGTATCTTTCTTTTCGTCTATTTGTTTAGCAATCGTTATTTTCCAGCTAGTGAATTGATTTTTATCACTTAATAGTTCTTTCTCGATTCCGTTAATCATCAAAAAGGTTGGCTGGTGATTTTCGCTGTTCATTTCCTCACGCATAAAAATCGGTACAGGACTTTTAAACATCCTTCCTGTAAGCACCTGCTGATTAATTTTTTGCCATTGCTGTCCGCTTACGACCAACCCATATGGGAGGAGCGGATACGTCATAAGTGAATGAGCCATTTCCGCTGAACTTAATGATTGGAGGAATTGGGTTCCATAAAATACATCAATCCCAGTCTTCTCATCGATCCATTCCTTTAATTCCTTCACATCTTTATTTGCGATCCAGAAGGGCTCATCGTTTAAGGAATGGTCGAGTTGTGTTTCCCAAAGTTCCTTTTTTATTTGTTCAGCTTGTTGGCGGTTATTGCCTAGTATTTCTTCTAGTTGTATCGCATACTTCGATAAGAGAGATTGAGTAAAAGGTGCTGTGACATCGTCTAGTAAACCAAGAAGCTTATCTAATAGTTTTGCCTCTTTTTGCTTTTGCTCTTCATTTGCTAAGTTTAAGTCTTGACATTTTTCCTCTGAAAACTGAATCGATTGGACAAGCGTACCATGTGAAGTGGCAAGTTGATTTTGCTTTTCACTAGATTCTTGATCTTTTGCTTGCAGCTCAATTAATCCAGCCTTGTTATCTTCAATTTGTTTCAAGTGACTCTCTATCAAACCCTTTAAGTCATAGGTTAAGCGATCACCAAATTCTTGGATAAGTGCTGCTTCCTTCGACTCAAACGTATGCATTTGCGTATAAAGAAAATCAATCTCAGTACTTAGTTGAGCCATTTCTTTTGTCTTTTGTTTATCCTGCTGCAACAACCCTGATGCTTTTTTATTTAAGAACTTTTGATACCCCACATACTGTTTAACACCATCTTGAATCAATAGATAGGATTGCTCCCATTGCTTTTTAGCTTCTTGTTTGATTTCTTCCATTCTTTGATTCACTTGCTCTAAGCCGCTGTTTTGTTCCAATGTCGCGATCTGCTGTGAAAGAGAGCGAATAGTTTGTTCGTTTTCACTCCACTCCTTTAATAACAGCTGAAAGTCCAGTTGTGCTTTTCGTTCCTGTTTCTCTTTAACGATTGCTTGTAAGGAAGAATGTTTCTCCCTTTCTTCCACTAATTTCTTTTCCCAATTCATGACCTCTCTGTGAGCTTTCGCAAACTCTAAATTATCTTTTTGATAGCGTAAGTCTGCTTGTCTAATAGATAATTTTTCCAGTTTTTTCTCTAAATCTTGCAGCGTTTCCTCTTCTGATTGCTTCAAATGTTCTAAGGCACCAAGCAGTTGTCTTCCTGTTTGTATACTTGCATGTACAATTTCTTTATGTTCTACTCCTTTTGTTAAGTGCTCTTCAAATGGAACAATGTCTTCTAAAAACTCTTTATGGGCTTGTTCCCTCTTTAAGAGTACAGGCAGGTCTTTAGCGATACTTGCCTGACTTTTGAAAATCTCCACAAGATCATTCTTTTGATGTTCGGTTCGAATCAACACTTGACTTACGGTAGGAATGATTCGTTTTTGAAAGAGAGAATGATCATCCTCAGCTCCCTCAAAATATTTTCCAACACCGCCTTCATCCTTGTTAATGTCCTTCATAATATCCCAGTCTTTACGATTAATTCCGTATGTATCAAGGATACGATAGTGCTTCTTGGGATCTCGGTAAACGTCATATCCATTCCATTTTAGATAGTCCTTCAAACTTTCCGTTTCAGCAACCTCACCATTTTCATAGAGTGGAATATGCTCAAGTGATGCTTCTTCTTTCCGTTCAAATTCTCTCGTATAAAAGGTAAAAATAGGATTAATCTTTGCTTCCTGTTCCAAAGGTTTACCTTCATGTCCACCTTCTTCATTCATCGAGATCCGCTGCTCTGCTGAGAACATTCCGCCCGTTACTAGATGCCGGCCGTCCGCCCCATCTAATTCCCACTGAATAAGAACATGAAAGGTATAGGGAATAAATTGCTCTTTATTGTTAAAGAAAAACTGCTGATAATAACGATTGTTTTGTTTTCCCCACGAAGTTCCAGGTTTGAGTATTTGGAATATGGTCTGGAGGAACACACCTTTCCCACCCCCATTCATCATTGCAATGAGCCCATTTGTTGATGTCTCATCATTATGAAAATTAAATGTGGTATCTTTATACTGCTTTTGCATGCCATCATACTTGAGGCCAACAATTCTAATTCGATGGATTTTCGGCATGCAGATCCTCCTCTGTAGTCATTAATTTTTTAAAAACTTCATAACGATCGTAATCGTGATACAAGTATTCAATTCGCTCAAAAAGCTCTTGTTTTGGAATAACCTTAGCTATATCGTCCCGATCAAGAATGACAACTAGCCCCTCTGTCTCCAATAAGCGCATTGCGCTGGCAATCAAACCGATTCGGGTCCGTCGATTGCCTTTTTTACTCCCATAATCATCCGTGTCAACCTCCATGTATTTCCATGTGGTCACAACTTCCTTCATATCAATCCGTTCTTCTTCACCGAAGGTCGGTTCAACTTTAAGAATGCTCTCCCATTTCATCATTAAGTCATTGACTTGCCGTTCTAATGCATAGTAACTAATCCCTTCCCGCTTTGTGCGGATTTTTGCAGCCTGGTTGCGGTCTATGGATGCTAAAAAAGACATAATGACAACGCTAATCAGATGAAAATGTTTTTTCGTTTCAACTTGCCGATGCTTCTCTTTCATATGAGTAAAATTCGTAGCAAAGACAGAGCCGGTTGGCTGAACAACTAAGTGGATCCGTTTAGGCGATTCAATGATATATGTACCTGATTCGTCTGCTAATAAAAGAACCGTCTGTCTCACTTCCGGATCAAAATACGTCTGAAAGTGTTCGCTATTTTCATCGATGACTTTATCTTTTAATAGAGTAAAATAGACAGATGATGCTCTTTTGATTGTTTCTGCATTCATCATTTCTCCTCCTGAACACATATTTTAAAAGGGGTAATTTTCATTTGATACCATAGAAAAGGCTCCGCACGATGGTCAAACATGGTATAAATCTTTAAGCCTTCGAAGACTTGAAATTGCGGATATTCCTTCATTAATTTATAAAGAAGAATTTCCCTCTCATCTGTTAAGGTTTCTTCCTTTCGATGCAGCACTTGAACCTTCAGCGTTTTTTTATCGAACATCATCCACAAATCAATCGTTTCAGATTCTTCAAACCATAAATCCTGTACTTCCAGTGGCATCTCGGCTAAATCAGCTAACGAGAACTCTCCGTTTGTTTGTAAAAATTGAAAAACATAACTCCATGCCTTAATAACTGAATCCCAGTTCGTCACTCGCAAACGAGTAATACTTTCTTCAGCCTCTTCTTCGATTATGGCATCTGTAAGTTGTTTTTCATCAAATTCTTGTTCTCCCCAAATCCAATCGAGAGGGAGAATAAATTCATTTTTAGGTGAAAATAACGGAGAAAGCACACCTTCTATCGTCTCGAAATCTTTGACCCCTTCCTTCATGAACCAATTTTCATAAAAATGCTCTCGAAATGAAACGAGACTGTTTTCCCAAAACAATGAAGGGTTTTCCGCCTTTAATTTCATCTCATAGGAAATATTTTGAATGACTAGCTTAGCAAAACGATCATGCAATTGTCTTGTATGGCCAATTTTTTCTTGAAGAAGAATCAATTCTTTCTGCATATAATCATCTTCTTCATTCCTGAGTTTGGTCTTTTCTATCATACTTGTAATGGTACGGAAGTGATTTTTTTCTTCTTCAAATTGTTTTTCAATTTCAACCCGATTGGCGGCCCTTTGCCATTCCTCTTCCATCAATAAGATTTTGGGATTGTTGATCATTTCTTTTTGAAAGGTGAATTCATTTGCCATTAAGCGGTTTACTCGTGAAATGAGGTGATCGAGGTTTCGCGTAGCTTTTCGAAAATTACCGTTTTTAATCAACTGCATACTATAGAGTTGTTCTATCGTAATGGAGAATTCCTCTGCCATTTCCCTGCTCATAAAAATCATTTCCTGAGAGACATCCGTGAGTTTATAAACAATGGATCCACCTATTTCTAAGTTCGTATATAATTCATCCATCGTTACATATCGGTAGGTTTGCGTTTCCCATGATTGTCTGATTTCATCGTAATATAGGGCTTCAAACGGTTTACTATACTCTTCCTTTCCCTGATATAAAAGCCCACTTGTAATTCGTTCAATTTGCTTATCATCTGCTAAAAGCTTCATTTGCTTAATCGAATCTTCCACCATATATTTGATATCGGATTTACTTCGATGATTGTCATCATTTAATTCTCGATAAAAGATGGTGAGGAGCACTTGCATAAGAATGGTTTGAATATGAGGTTTTAGTTCGCCTACTTCCATTCCCCTGCCAAGTTCAAACAATGGATTTAATCGTTTCATCCGCTGGGCGAAACCTTCCCATGATTCGTTCACATCCATCGCCTCCATGTTTCGATTGTTAACACTTCTTGTGCTATCCTCTTATTTTCCTGCCATAAATGCTGTAAACGCACTTGCTCTTCTTCCGTAAACCATTGAAAGAATAAATCACGGTATTTGAGGTTTTGTGTTTGACCTTGTTTTTGGTCATTCCTTTGTTCTAGACATTCGAGCATCTTTCGGTAAATTTTTAAGGCAGGCTGAATACAGCAATCTGGATATTTTTCGATAAGTCGAATGAGGATTCCGTAACCTGCAGCATCAAGATCACCTGCATAATAGAAAAGATAGGATTTAGGTGGAAACATTCTGAAGAAAAAGGAAAAACTCCGTTCAATTTTCGTTCCTTCACCATAAATAATCAGTTCCGGTTCATAGTCGAGTTGATTTGCTTCCAATAACTTAATGGATGTATGAAAGAATGATAGATTCTCAACGATTAGAACTCTATTAATATCTTTCATTTCTTTCCCTTGTTTCATCCAAAAGACAAAAGGCTCGCCGTAATTCACCATTTTAAGCTGGTCTTCTCCAATGCCAATTCTAGCTAAAAATTCTTTTCCATCCGGATAGCTATCACTGTCGAGTAAGAATTTTTCATGACCAAAAAGCTCCAGGCTTCTTTCTTCTACTGACACGAGCTCCCGTTCCTGACTGGACTTTAGAAATGAATAGACATTCTGAATTCGATTCCATTCATCTTTCGTTTGCCATTCGGGATACCGTTCGTAAAAGGAAAAATCAAACTGATCACCTAATTTCATCATTTCAAGTCGATCCCATTTGTTTTCCTGAACTTTTATATTTACCCAATATTGTAATGATAGAGAAGGTGTTCTTCCATTATATTGATTATTTTGAATTGGGATCAGTACTCCTTCAGCCTGCAATGTTTCGATTGCAAGATAAAACAACGAATATCCATCCATTTCAAAATAATCATCCATAAGCTTCCGTAACTGAAGTTCTAAATCGTTTATATTTATTTTCTTTTTTTGCTTCGGGTGTCGAATATCAGATATAAAACCTCTCACCCTTGTTTCAATGATGTCGATGGTATTCACCTACTTAAATCTTCTTAGTTTCTTAGAAATAGACTATTACTATCCAATTTGGACATCCTTTTATTATAAACTAGTTGTGATATGGTTGGTAAATGAAATTTTCTTAAAATAATGACCGATAAACAACGCTAAATACAGGTGAACCTAGGGTGCGAGTCTATCAAAAAACCGCACAAGTGAAAAATCACCGTGCGGTTAATTATGTTGAACTTCATGTATATCAATATCAAGCAAATCTATTTTATACCCATTGAATAGAGCCAAACTCACCATGAGGATGGTTTTGTAATTTAAATCTCTTATACTCATATTCTAATTTGGACAATGGCAGATTATAAAGCTGTTGATCTTCTTTGTTATATACATTTAAAAAAATGAGTTTATTGATAAGTTTTTGCCGCTTTTTTTCCTCGTTTTTTCTCATCATAAACACTCCTTCAGTTTTTTAAATAACTTTCCCTTGAAAAAAAAACTTTAAATTCAGTCTGATTACATTTTTTATTAGATTAAGTTTATTATAAACCTATAATTCCTATGTGTAAAGTAGGAATTAAAGTTAAATAAAAAATGCACTCCAACATATTCAAATCATCTAGATTTAAATATGTTGGTTGTCTTCATCTGTTTTGTCCCACTGGCTTGTCAGTTGGTCAAGTTTTTCCATACAAACTGTAATTCGATTAACCTCAGTATCGGTTAAAGAAATATCGGATTGTAAACTAGCTTCTCTTTCAACAATCGCCCGCTTCATTTCTTCCGGGGCTGGTCCGCCAGGCAGTGACCGAATTTTAACAAAGTGTTCTGGGTCCATTGCTATACGAATGATCTCCTCCGGTAAATTCAACGGAACACCGACAACGGCTTTTGCCGCTTCATCTACGAGGACAGATGTTACATGAGTAGCATTCAGTCCCCTCGCCAAGGCAATTTTCACCACCTGGCTGGCTATGGTATGAGAGGTTCTGAACGGGATGTTTGCTTCCCTAAATAGCGTGTCGGCTAATTCAGTAATTGTCGCAAAACTTTCTTGGGCCCTTCTTTTTAATAGTGCTTCATTTACTTCCAACGTTCCAACCACCACTTTTGCTAACCGAAAAACTTGATCAATTAGATGCAGGCCCTTCCATAAATACGGCTGAAGGTCATCCTCGGTATCATTTATATCTCCGTATGGTGTGTTATGTAACATTTGAAGTACCGTTTGAGCATTTCCAATACCACTTGAGCTTAATGCACGAATATGCTCTAGTGAAACTGGATTTCTTTTCTGCGGCATAATGGAACTTGTTTGAACATAAGGGTCTGCCACACGAATCGCTGCAAATTCCTGGCTGGACCATAAGAGAAGATCTTGGGAAAACCGACCGAGATTGATAAAGGTTAATTGGATCGCCGTTGCAATTTCCCCCAAATAATCGGCACCGCCAATCGAATCATAGGCACTCTTAATGATTTTCGGGAATCCTAATAACTCTGCGACTTTGTTTCGGTCAATTGGAAATCCGGTGGTAGTGAGGGCCGCCGCGCCGAGAGGACTGGCATTGCATGTATCATAGGCTGCTTTTAATCTTTTCAAGTCACGGTCAACGACATCGTACATACCCAGAAGATAATGGGAGAATGTCATCGGCTGGGCTTGCTGCGTATGGGTATGCCCCAGGACAATGGTTTCCTTATAGGTGTCAATCACCTTCAAAAGTGTTTCTTGAAAGGAAAGCAACGCCCGGGTGGCGAGTAGAATCTTGTCCCGAAGAACCATCCTGTAAATGGCAATACCCATATCATTCCGGCTCCGGGCTAGGTGCAAACTTCCGCCAATTTCACCAGCTACATTCATAATCTGACTTTCCACAAGAAAAAAAAGATCCTCATACTGTCCATCATAGGTGGATTGAAGAAGTGCATTTTTATCAAGTGAGCAAATCCCTTCCAGAATTCGCGAAGCTTCACTCACCTGTAGCAATCCCTGTTCCACCAACATAATCAGGTGGGCTTTATGGATAGCTAGCATCGGCTCTAGTAAAGTTTGTTTGGCGTGATCATAAGCAGGTGCCAATACTACCTCTGAATAGGTCGCCCCTGGAAACTTCCGCCCTTCCTTTTCAAAAAAGCTATCCTTAATATTCATCACAATGCCCCCTATAGATACCTAAAATTGTTAATTCTGCAAAAAGACTACAAGTATGAATAAACCTTAAATGATTAGTAAATTTTTGAAAATAAAACAGGAAAAAGAAAGTTTGAATCCTTTGTTTATTTTATGTCTGTAGCCTTTTTATGTTATAAAAAAAGCATGAACATTGTATATTCATGCCATCAGTTGTTCGGAAGACAATTATTTTTTTTATGCCTATTGGATTTATACGGATTATTTTATTTACAGACTGATACTTATTGATTACTAGTTACGTAGTTTATGGGGATAATAATAGGATGGGGAAGTCAAAAGACAAAACGGTTCTTATATCCAAATATTAATCAACGGTTTTTTCACACGAATTTGTTTTAATAAAAAATTTTTAGCAATCGTTAGCCAGTTGAATTCAGTCTCAACAACTTGACATTAAAAATGATAACCCGCAACCTCTAATAAATAATACTAATTTTTGATTAATTTTGTTCATATTTTTCCAATAGATTTTTAGAATCAATGAATGTGTCATTTCTTATATTAAAATGTTGGGAAAGTTGTAGTTTTTCAATAATTTCTTGTTGCCATAAAAGATCATTCATACTTTTTGCATACAGGTACAAATCTAAATAATCATTTATCCACATTTTTACCTCTCCATCGTTCATGAAAATTCTCCTTTCACTTTTTTTATCCCATATTATGACTAATTGGACTTTAAATAGAGCCTCCTTTTTTTATTTATTTCCATGGAAACCCTTTAGAAATAAAGAGGCTCCCTATTTAGGATCATAATTAATCCTAAATAAAGAGCCTCTAGAAGACCAGTCAGCTTTTACTTAATTTCCCACTTATTTGTTTAAATTATAAAACACATTAATCCTATAAATCAACTAAGAATTTTAAGAATAATATACTAGGTTTAGTTTTTTTGTATGATTCCATATAATAAACTGTAGAAAATTTCTTCTATGTAACTTCAATTCCCTCAATCCCCAATTTCTGCATAGATTTGGGGCTTTTCTTCCGATTGTCTGCATAGAATTAGACAAGCCTAAGTGATCTCTCACTGAAAATCGTTAATCTGGAGGGAATAACCTAATGCATTTTATTGAAGATGTAAAAGACGTGAAATTTAGTTTTTTGGAAAAGCCGCCTGCTTCATCTATGACCCATGCCTTTGTTTATGTGAATGATCACAACGAATACTATGCAGTTAAAAATGGGGAGCGTCTGTCACGTAGTGAATTGCGGATTGGCAAATATAAAAGGGTTTATACAGTCAATATGCAGCAGCATACCATCACCTACAAGGAGGAAGTCCCATCGGCTACAAGAGGAAGAAGGTTTTCTGTCAATTTATTTATTGATATTGCCATTGAACACCCCGAAAGGTTAGTTCAACAAAATGCAGGAGAAATTGGCCACCTTTTTAACAATAATCTGCCCTTTTGGGTTGAGTCGGAAGCACGATTTTATCCGATTGAAGAGGAACTGAGTTTTGCCCGGCATATTGAAGAATTTTTTCAAACCTCACGATTAGTCAAGGTGTTAAGAGAGGCTGGAATTGTGGTTCGTAATGTTCGTGTTTTGATCCGGCAAGGTATTCGGGATCAGCGCCATGATGAGGCCATCGCCGATTTAGACCGGAACGCCGAACTATCTGCCTATCAAGAGGCCCTGGACTTGGAGGAAGCGCGCCGGATTTCAGCCTCGATTAAAGAAGCTCTTCATGCAGGTGATTTTATCACTGCAGGTAAGCTTGGAGAAAAGAATGAAATGGCAAAACGGTTAGTGGAATCGGAGTTTGGCCAAAACCAAGCCTTCAAATATGAGGTGAACAAACAACTTTTTAACTTAATCAACGACCACTCTATTGACCAGTTTGAGGCAGAACAAAGATTGGCCAAGCTAAAAAAGCTATTCCCCTACCTCCCTGTCAATCTGGAAAACATCAATGGAAAGAAGCAGATTTCTGGTCCAAGGAGAGAACTATCATCCTATTTAAATAAAGGAGACTAGCGATTGTGGAATCCATTATAAATCAGCTGTTTTGGATCTGGTCACTTATTTCTGTCCTGCCGGAATGGTTCCGAATTTTTTTAGCTCTCTTTGTGCTCCTGCAGTTCGCAAGGCTGATTTTGTTGTACATGGTTCCTCCCTTCTTACACTTGTTGTCCCGTTTGTTGAAAAAAGTACATCATCTCCTTTCTTACCCAATCATGGCACTTCTTAGCACGATGCAAAGAAGCCGGAGAGAAGCAGGAAAATCGGGTATACCTGTTTGGATTGATATCATTGAAGGAATGTTTGCCTTGTTCGAAAGTTTTTTCAACAAAATCATTCAGCTTTTCATGAAACGGAAAAGGAATAGGAAAAGAATTAAAAGATGGACCTTCTATTCTGCCACAACTTTAGTAATCTTGCTTACTGCAGCAATCATCAACAATCCAAATGAGTGGTATACAGAAAAATGGAAGAAAGTAGAGATATGGTTAAACCAAGAACATGTGCACATACAAGCATCCGTGGCTTCACCTGAACGAAAAGAATTAATTTTAAATAAGAAATATGAAGAAGGCGGAAATATTCGTGAAGCTCCCACACTAACCGCGCCTCATCTATACACTATTACAAATGGAGAAATAATGCACTTTTTGAATGAAGAACAAGTAGATTCCAAAGGAATTACGTGGCTAAAAGTTCAAACCGCAAACGGGATCGAAGGCTGGGTTTCAGCCCTGATTGTCAAGGAAAAATAAATTGAGTGAGATATTTACCATCTTAGTGTCGCAATGAATGGAAAAACCCCATGTTTTAATGATCCTTTTTCCAGTTCATAGAACAACCTAAATAAGGTGGGCGGACTCCAATAGGTATAGTCCCCTCCCCTTATTTAAAGCTACCCCGATGTATCAAACCGTGAACCTCCAACTATAACAGAAACTATTTTAGATGACAGTTTTCACTGATTTTCCTAAAGAGATTGGTCTTCATTCGCTTGATGATGACCGTTTTCACTGGTTTCCCGGAAGAGATTGGTCTTCATTCGCTTGATGATGACCGTTTTCATTGGTTTTCCGGAAGAGATTGATCTTCATTCGCTTGATGATGACCTTTCCTTCGGCTTTCTTATAAAGTATTGGACTTGTGGTAACTAATTTTTCACCATCACTATTCTAACAAAAATAAAAATCCCGCCTTCCATAATAGAAAGCAAGATTTTAACCATTAAAGCCTCTAATTTTAGCTTATCTAATAATCTATTTAAACCAATCTACATTTAACCCTGTCCCAAAAACCCATCAACTATTAATTGCTTCATAAAGTGAATTGAGTAATATCCCCACTGCAAGTACGAACAGAAAAACATGTGCGTGGTTTACCGTACGCTTTCGTTTATTTTGAAGAAAAATCCATATCCAAAGTATAGCTAAAAGGATATTAATCAGGTCCCCTACAAGTTCATTTCCTGGCAATGGCTCCCTCTCCTTATAATCTTAAGCAAATACGATCGTTTTATTACCATGAACAAGTACTTTATCCTCAACATGCCAGGAAACAGCTTCAGCTAGAACCCTTCTTTCCACATGACGTCCGGCTGTCTTTAAATCCTCTGCTGTATAACGTTGATTAATTCGCTGTACATCCTGTTCAATAATTGGTCCTTCATCAAGATCATTCGTAACGTAATGTGCGGTTGCACCGATTAACTTTACACCACGGTTAAACGCTCTCACGTAAGGATTTGCGCCAACAAATGCTGGTAAGAATGAATGATGGATGTTGATGATTTGATTAGGATACTTAGAAATAAAGTTAGGGGAAAGTATCTGCATATACCTAGCAAGGACAATTAAGTCCACCTTCCCTTTCATCAATTCTAATGCTTTCTGTTCGGCATCTTCTTTCGTTTCATGAGACATAGGGATATGATAAAAAGGGATACCATAACTCTCAACTACTTCTTTTAAACTAGTATGATTACTAATTACCATTGGGATATCTACTGAAATTTCATTGGATTTCCAGCGCCAAAGAAGTTCGTTTAGACAATGATCAGTTTTCGAAACAAAGATAGCCATCCGCTTTCTTTTTTCATTACTGCTCAACTGCCATTCTAAGGTATGATCCCGCGCGATCTCATGTAAATCTTCTTCAAGCTTTTTAATAGAAGATTCAAATTCTTCCAACTCGAACTCGATTCTCATAAAAAACATACCTGCTCTTGGATCTGTTGTATGTTGGTCAAAATGGACAATATTGGCTTTGTGTTCTAATAAAAAATTCGTGACAGTCGAGATAATACCCGGCTTTTCTCGACATGAAATTAGTAATTTTGCCCGGTTTGGCTTTGATTTTGTGATCACCGCTTTTACACCATCCTTTAGTTTATTAATTATGTATTTTAGAAGGGCTAATACCTTCGTAATGGATTAGGCATGAATTTCCTGTCCATACACTGCAAGGGCTGCTTCACCTATTGCTTCGGCTAATGTAGGGTGCGGGTGTATTGTATGGGCAATATCCATTGCTGTTGCATTCAATACACATGCAAGTCCAGCCTCCGTTATCATATCCGTTACGTGGGGACCTACCATATGGGCTCCTAAAAGCTTGTTCGTTCCTTCCTCAACAACTAGTTTGACAAATCCGTCTGATTCACCAAAAACCAATGCCTTTCCAATCGCACGGAAGGAGAATTTACCAACTTTCACTAGATATCCCTTTTCCTTCGCTGATTCCTCTGTGAGTCCGACACTCGCTACTTCAGGACTGCAATAGGTACATCTGGCAATAAGGTTTGAATCAAGTAGTTTAGGAGTTTTACCTGCCATATGTTCAATAGCTATGATCCCTTCATGTGAGGCAGCATGGGCAAGCTGCAAGCCGCCTATGACATCACCAATTGCGTAAATGTTCGGTTCATTTGTTTGGTAGAACTCATTTGTTTTAATAAAAATTGGGCTTAGTTCAACGGCCGTTTTTTCAAGTCCAAATCCTTCTGTATTTGGAGAGCGCCCTACAGATACCAAAAGTTTGTCTGCAAAAAATGGTGTTTCTTTGCCTTTATGCTCCGCCTTAATGGACACACCCTCACTTTTTTCCAGCGTTTCTGGAAGCACTTTTGCTCCAGTAACGATTTTTACTCCTTTTTTCTTCATTAAACGCTGTACTTCCTTTGAAATATCTGTATCCTCTGTTGGTAAAATGCGATCGGCATATTCAATTACGGTAACTTTGACGCCGAAGTCCGAAAGCATCGATGCCCATTCAATTCCAATAACACCGCCGCCAACGATAATGATAGAACCCGGAAGCTTCTCCATTTTTAGTGCTTCATCCGATGTCATCACATACTTCTCATCCACTTCTAGGCCTGGAAGTGTTCTTGGACGGGATCCTGTGGCAATTAAAATATTTTTGGGGCTTAAAATGACTTCCCCTTCACCATTATTCAATTCGACTAACACATCTTTTGTCTGTGTAATACTTCCCTTTCCATCATATACATCGATCTTTCCTTTTTTCATTAAATGTTGGACACCTTTATATAGGCGATCCGTAATTTCTTCTTTCCGGGCCTGAACTTTTGAAAAATTAAGACCAACTACAGGGGCAATTACACCATACTTATCTGCATGCTTTGTTTGAGCGAATACTTCTGCACTTCTTAATAAGGCCTTACTCGGAATACAACCAGCGTGAAGGCATGTTCCACCGATTTTTCCTTTTTCAATAACCGCCGCTCTTAAACCTAATTGTGAAGCGCGAATGGCAGCCACGTACCCACCCGTGCCACCACCGATAATTACGACATCATATTCTTTTGTCATGTCCGTTATCTCCTCTTAACATTATATCTATCGTAAAACGGCTGAATCTTTACTATATAGTTATAAGCTTCTCTACCGATTAATCGATTGGAATGGCACATGCACTTGAGGCAAAGCTTTCCCCAACTACCAAACCTTGTTCTTCGCTATAGTCAATTTGCATTTCTTCATCTAAATAGCGTTTTGTAAAACGGTCTATTTGTAATTGGATCCCTTCGACCTCTATACATAAATCGTTTCGCCTAGGTTCATCAAATACAATCGAAAACTTAACAGATATTCCGCATCCGCCGCTAATTTCGGCATCAATCCGAGGATTTAAATTTTCAATGGCCAACAATTCTTTTAGTTTGTTAATGGCCGCTTCTGTCATTTTTATCATCATCGACCTTCTTCTCCTAACGCCAATTTCATTACACTGTTACGGTTGCGGCATTGACCTGTTCGTCCGCATGATAAGAGGAGCGAACAAGAGGACCGGCTTCGCAGTGACTAAATCCTTTTGACATGGCGATCGTTTTTAGTTCCTCAAACTCTTGTGGACTCCAATACTTTTGAACTTTTAAATGATGTTTGGTTGGCTGCAAATATTGACCAATTGTCATAATATCCACATGGTTCGCTCGAAGATCGTCCATCGTTTCGATGATTTCTTCCTTTGTTTCCCCAAGACCAATCATAATACTTGATTTTGTTGGAATAGTTGTATACATTTCTTTGGCCCGGCGTAAAAGTTCTAAGGAACGTTCATACGTTGCCCGTGCCCGAATACTTGGTGATAACCGTTTGACGGTCTCAATATTGTGATTTAAAATATCTGGTCTTGCATCCATTAATGTTTTTAAGTTTTCATATTCACCCTTCATGTCAGAAGGAAGGACTTCAATGCTGCAAAATGGATTTCGGCGTCTTACGGCTCTTATCGTTTCTGCAAATACCCCCGCTCCGCCATCTTTTAAGTCATCACGAGCAACAGCAGTAATCACGACATGCTTAAGGCCCATTTTTTCCACAGAATCTGCAACACGCTCTGGTTCTTCCCAATCCAATTCTGTCGGCAGACCTGTTTGAACCGCACAAAACCGGCAGGCACGCGTACAAATACTTCCTAATATCATAAAAGTCGCGGTTTTCCGTTCCGCCCAGCATTCATGAATATTTGGACATTTTGCTTCTTCACAGACAGTATGAAGCTTCTTTTCACGCATCATTTTTTTTAGGCCTGTATATTGTTCATTTGTATTTAGTTTTATTTTTAACCATTCTGGTTTGCGAACATCAATTGTAGACATGTCTATCACTCCTAAGAACAGACATTAGATTTTTAGTATTTAATAAACCACCAAGAATGAGATCATAAGAAGGTTTATTATCTCCATTTCTTCATTCCTAGTGGTTCAATCATCTGTTTAAGATTTTACTATTACTTTTTGATCAGTTTCTTCTATTATATATCGTAAGATTGGTTGTCTCGCCGCTTGTACTTCATCCAACCGGCCGATGACTGTCGTATGTGGTGCTTCTAACACGATCTCTGGGTTTTCTTCTACTTCTTTGGCAATTTTTATCATCACATCAGCAAAGGCATCCATTGTTTCCTTTGACTCCGTTTCTGTAGGTTCAATCATCAAACACTCCTCAACATTTAACGGGAAGTAGATGGTCGGTGGATGATAACCAAAATCAAGGAGCCGTTTTGCCATATCAAGTGTTCTTACACCCAGCTTTTTCTGTCTAGAACCGGATAAGACAAATTCATGTTTACAAACTTGTGAATACGGAGCATCGAAATACGGTTCAAGTTTTTTCCGGAGGTAGTTCGCATGAAGCACTGCCCCCTCAGATACTTGACGTAATCCTACAGGTCCCATCGTACGAATATAGGTGTAAGCACGAACCAAAATTCCAAAGTTTCCATAATATCCTTTTACACGGCCAATTGATAGCGGATGATTTGAGTTCAGTACATATTTCTCACCGTCTTTTTCAATACGTGGGACAGGTAAGTACGGAATTAGTTGCTCTTTCACACCGACTGGACCGGCTCCTGGACCGCCGCCTCCATGAGGTGTCGTGAACGTCTTATGAAGATTTAAATGCACAATATCAAAGCCCATATGACCCGGTGTTGTTTTTCCTAGAATGGCGTTGGCATTTGCTCCATCATAGTATAATAAGCCGCCAGCTTCATGAACAACTTTGGCAATTTCCAAGATTTCTTTTTCAAACAATCCAAGTGTATTAGGATTTGTCAGCATCAATGCGGCTGTATTCTGATCCACATGCTTTTTTAATTCTTCTAAGTCGACCAACCCATTCTCATTGGAAGGAATGGTGACTGTTTTAAATCCGGCAACCGTTGCACTGGCAGGGTTTGTACCATGCGCCGAGTCCGGAACAAGGACCTTTGTTCTTTTTTCTCCTTTTTGTTCAAAATACGCTTTTACCATCATTAAGCCAGTCCATTCTCCCTGGGCTCCTGCAGATGGCTGTAACGTTACGGAATCCATGCCGGTGATCTCAGCTAACTCTTCCTGCAAATCATATAAAAGCTCTAAAGCGCCCTGAACCGTTTCAGCTGGCTGATAGGGGTGAATACGGCTAAAGCCGTCCAAACGTGCAACATCTTCGTTAATTTTCGGGTTGTATTTCATAGTACAAGAACCTAATGGATAAAACCCATTATCAATTCCGTGGTTTCGATTGGAAAGGGCTGTGTAATGACGTACAAGCTGAAGCTCTGATACTTCCGGGAGCTCGGCTGGTACATCACGAATCAAATGCTTCGGGTATTTCGTGTTTAAATCAATGCTCTCCACGTCAGATTCCGGAAGGCTTGAACCCATACGCCCTGGACGACTAATTTCAAAGATTAGCTCATTATATTCAATCATTTACTACTTCCTCCAATACTTTTACAAATTGGTCAATTTCTTCTTTTGTTCTCTGCTCTGTCACTGCAATAAGCATTTGATTGTCAAAACCGTAATCACTTTCCAAATCAAATCCTCCGATGATTCCTGCCTCAAGCAGTTTGGTGTTGACCTCTTTGACCGGACGAGGAATTTCCACCACAAATTCATTAAAAAATGGTGATTGATTGATAATGATAAAGCCTGCCTTTTGCAGACACTTTGCCATATAATCAGCTTTCTCAATGTTTAGCTGGGCCATTTGACGAATTCCTTGCTTTCCAAGTGCAGTCATGCAAATAGAAGAAGCAAGAGCATTTAATGCCTGATTGGAACAAATATTAGAAGACGCTTTATCACGGCGAATATGCTGTTCACGTGCTTGCAGCGTTAAGACAAATCCACGTTTTCCTTGCTCATCTGTTGTTTGTCCTACAATCCGCCCAGGTACTTTACGCATAAATTTTTTGTGAACAGCGAAATAACCGCAGTGTGGGCCTCCAAAAGCCAGTGGTATTCCTAATGGCTGCATATCACCCACTACAATATCTGCCCCGAGTTTACCAGGTGCCTGCAGAAGGGCAAGAGCCAGTGGATTTGCACTTACAATGAGCAATGCTCCTTGTGTATCCGCAATTTTTTTAATTTCTGCCAAATCTTCAATTGATCCGAAGAAATTTGGGTATTGAACAATAACGGCGGCAATGCTTTTATCCATTTGTTCTTTCAATCCTCTTAGATCGGTAACATCATCAACAAGATTGATTTCTTCTGCTGTATATTCTTGGCCGCGTGCTACTGTATTTAATATTGATCGGGATTCAGGATGAACCGCTTTTGATACCAGCACTTTTGAACGCCGTGTTGATGAAACAGCAAGTGAGGCAGCTTCTGCAAGTGATGTAAAGCCATCGTACATAGAAGAGTTGGCAACATCCATTCCTGTTAACTCACAAACCATTGTCTGGAATTCAAAAATTGCTTGCAGCTCACCTTGGCTGATTTCCGGTTGATATGGCGTATAAGCTGTGTAAAATTCTGAACGTGAAATCATATGATTTACCACGCTTGGAATGTAGTGATCGTATGTACCTGCACCAAGAAAGGTTGGATAGTTATTGGCATTTTTGTTTTTTGAAGCAAGCTGTTGCATTTTTTTCAAAAGAAGCGGCTCTGGAACCGCTTCTGGAATGTTTAACTCACCCTCTAAACGTATTTCTTTTGGAATGTCTTCAAATAAATCATCGATTGAAGACATGTTTAAAAATTTTAGCATCTCCTCTTGATCTTGTTTCGTATCAGGAAGGTATCTAAATGTGTTGGTCATCTTATTCCCCTCCTTCAATATATGCCTGGTACTCATTTTCATTTAAAAGGGATTTTAACTCCTCTGGATTGGATAGTTCCACTTCTACTAACCACCCTGCATCATATGGCTGTTCGTTGATCGTCTCAGGACTATCGTTTAAATCCTCGTTTACACAAATAACCGTTCCAGATACAGGAGCGTAAATTTCAGAAACGGCTTTAACCGATTCGATGGTTCCCATTGATTCTTCCACAGTTACTTCATCATCAACTTCCGGAGTCTCAACAAACACGATATCCCCTAACTGTTTTTGTGCAAAATGAGAAATCCCAATTCGTACTCGATTTCCGTCTAGTTGTAATACCCATTCGTGTTCCTTGCTATATAGTAAACTTGCAGTTGCGTTTGTCATAATTTTACTTCCCTTCGTTTGTGATTTTGAATTTGACAATTGAGATCATGTAAGTAAGTTTGTTTAGGTAGAGCCGCATGTTGCCCAATGTGTGAAAATGAAATGGAATTCTATGATTCTATTAACCCATTTTATAAAACGGGGTCTTAATTACTACTGCATCGATTTGTTTATTACGGATTTCTACTTTAAGTTGTGTGTCAACTTGTGCATACTCCGCAGATACAAGGGCAAGACCTATGCTTTTCTTTAGAGTGGGTGATTGTGTTCCCGATGTAACGGTACCAATTTCCTCTCCACTCTCTGAAATAACTTTATAACCATGACGCGGAATCCCACGGCCAGTTACTTCAATTCCTACTAATTTGCGTTTTAATCCTTCTTCTTTTTGCCTTAAAAGTGCCTCTTTTCCAATAAAATCACTTTCTTTATTGGTTTTTACCGCGAAACCGATTCCTGCTTCAAGAGGACTAATATCGCTTAACAGTTCTTGACCATAAAGTGCAAGACGGGCCTCTAAACGAAGGGTGTCACGTGCACCCAGTCCGCATGGCTTTAAGCCATCTTCACTACCTGCTTCTATCAACTTTCCCCATAGTGCTACCGCCTGGTCTGCTGCTAAATAAAGCTCAAAACCATTTTCTCCTGTATAACCAGTACGTGATACGAGGGCATCTGTGATCCCGGAAACATTGACATGTTGTGCAAATTTAAATGAGCCAATTTCAGATAGATTGGTTTCCGTTAGCTTTTGCAAAATACGTTCAGCCTTTGGCCCTTGAATGGCTAGTTGAGCAGTTTCATTGGAGATATTCTTGAGTGTTACCTCACCCTTTACATGTTGCTTCATCCATTCAAAATCTTTATCTATGTTGGCCGCATTGATGACGAGTAAATATTTTTCATTCGTTAATTTATAAACTAATAAATCATCGACCGTTCCGCCGTTCTGGTAGCACATTGCAGTATACTGTGCCTGATTGATACTAAGTTTTGTAACATCGTTTGTGACCAGATAGTTTATGTAGCTTTCTGCATCTTTTCCTTCTACCACTACTTCACCCATATGAGAGACATCAAAAAGTCCTGCTCGATTACGTACTGCCTCATGCTCTTCTAAAATACTTGAAAACTGTACCGGAAGTTCCCAGCCGCCAAAATCGATGACCTTTGCGCCATGTTTTTTATATGTTTCAAATAAGGGTGTTCGTTTTAACAATGTTTCAGTAGTCATTGTGTTACCTCCGATTTAGATTTCCGACAAAATAACTGTTCTTTTACCTTTTTACCCGTTTCGGTCATCGCCAGCCCGCCAAGTGCGGTTTCCCTTAGTGTCCGTGGCATTTCCTTTCCAACCTTATACATCGCTTCTATGACTTCGTCACAAGGAATACGGCTTTCCACGCCAGCAAGTGATAGGTCGGCTGCTGAAAAGGCTATTGATGTACCAATGACATTTCTTTTTATACAAGGAACCTCCACAAGTCCTGCAACCGGATCACACACCAAGCCTAATAATGATTTCATCGCAATGGCGGTGGCATTTACAGCTTGTTGTGGTGTACCGCCTTTTAACTCTACGATTGTCCCCGCAGCCATTGCGGTTGCAGATCCCACTTCTGCTTGACAGCCACCTGCTGCTCCTGAAATAAAGGAACGGTTAGCAATCACGTAACCTAGCATACTAGCAGTAAATAAGCCCATGACTAAATCTTTATACGAATAGGTGTCATTTTTATAAAGAGAAAACAATACACCGGGTAAAATACCAGCTGCTCCAGCGGTTGGTGTAGCTACAATGATCCCCATTCTTGCATTGTTTTCAGATGTAGCTAATGAAAACGTCATTGCATTACTAATGTAAGTTCCTGACAAGGTATTGCCCTGTGTCATGTAGTTATACATTTTTACCGCATCACCGCCGGAGATACCACTTGGTGCTGTTGAGCCGTCTTTAATTCCGCTATCAACGGCCTCCTTCATTTTGATCAATCGTTCTTCCATCATGCTGATTATGGTTTCTTCATCTCTTCCTGACTTTTTCGCTTCCATCATCAACATGATTTCACCAATGGTTTTTTGTTCTCTTTCACAAGCCTCAATCAGTTCTGCCATGGACTTAATTTCCATTAAATTGCCTCCATAAATACTTTCTCGTTTGGTTGAAAATGACTAGCGAGGGAGGCAAAGTCATCGCCTGAACTTAAACGAATATCTACTTTTCTTCCGTTAATCATAAAGATTTTCGATAAACCGCCACCAAGCGATACACCTCCAACTTTTACAGCACGATTATTGCATTTTGCTGTCACAATCGTTGTATTGGGATGGTTATAATAAGTACATTTGTCTTCAAACTCGAAATGGTACTGCATACCATCCTCTTTTGCCCACTCTAACGAATTTTTTATTCGTGGATCATCGGTATTCATACCTAGTAATCCGCCTATGAGTGCTTTATCCGTTCCATGTCCTTGGTACGTTTCGGCAAAGGAATCATAAAATACAATTTTTGTCTCTTCTGGGCAACTGCCTAACAGTTCATAAATAAATTTACCGATTGACACAACACCTGCAGTATGCGAGCTCGAGGGACCGACCATAATCGGGCCGATTATATCAAAGCAACTTTGAAATTCCATGAAATGTCTCCTTCTTAAACAGTAATTAGCTGTTGAAATAGTGGATAGTTACCACAAATATTTTTAGTAGTTTCTTTTGCTTGTTTAAGAACTTCTAGATTACCTTTACTTTTCAGAACAGCAGCGATTACTTTGCCGATTTTTTCCATATCATCCTGCTTCATTCCGCGAGTTGTTAAAGCAGCAGTTCCCATACGGATTCCGCTTGTGACAAACGGGCTTGCAGGATCAAAGGGAATCGTATTTTTGTTAACAGTGATACCTGCTTTTTCTAACAACCTCTCTGCTTCTTTTCCTGTTAAGTTCCACGGACGAACATCTAAAAGAACAATGTGATTGTCAGTACCTCCAGAGACAAGGGTTGCTCCTTCTTTCTTTAACGTATCCGCTAGCGCTGCTGCATTATCAATGATTTGTTTCGCATAATCTTTAAAGCTTGGTTGTAAAGCCTCATTGAAAGCAACCGCTTTAGCTGCAATGATGTGCATAAGGGGGCCGCCTTGAATTCCTGGAAACACAGATTTATTAATAGCTTTGATAAACTCTTCATCATTTGATAAAACGATACCGCCTCGAGGTCCTCTCAACGTTTTATGGGTGGTGCTTGTTACAACATCTGCGTATGGTACTGGCGATGGATGAAGACCAGCGGCAACTAGTCCTGCAATATGCGCCATATCCACCATGAATTTTGCACCCACTTGGTCAGCAATTTGTCTAAAGCGCGCAAAATCAATTGTTCTTGGGTAAGCACTTGCCCCTGCAATAATCAATTTTGGCTGTTCTTTTTTCGCAACTTCTTCTAACTCATCATAATCAATCAATTGAGTATCTTCTTTTACGCCATAAGAAACAACCTCAAACCATTTTCCTGAAACACTAACTGGACTTCCATGTGTTAAATGTCCTCCTTGTGAAAGGTTCATTCCCATGATTTTATCGCCAGGCTGAAGCAGTGCGAAAAAAACAGCAAAGTTAGCTTGTGCACCTGAGTGAGGTTGAACGTTTGCATATTTAGCACCAAACAGCTTTGTTAAACGATCAATAGCTGCTTGTTCTGCCACATCGACAAATTCACATCCGCCATAATAACGCTTTCCTGGATAGCCTTCTGCATATTTATTGGTCATCACACTTCCCATTGCTTCTAGGACGTCTTGGCTAACGAAGTTTTCAGATGCAATCAACTCCAATGTTTGATGCTGACGATCTTGCTCCTTTTTAATAGCTTCAAAAATGGTTTGATCATTCTGTTGTAAACTCATGTAAACTCCTCCTTGAAATATCGTTCAGGCTCCCCTTTATGCTTCAAACATCTGCTTTTTTGCACGCAAAAAAGGACAGAAGAAGGGGAAGCATGTAGCTTCATATTCCCTTCTCTGTCCTTTTTACCTGAGAGTTTAGTTCTGTTACGAACATTCCCCTTTGGTGGCATAACTATAATGCGCTCTCCAGAGTTGCGTCCCGCTGTGGTTCCATCTACCTGAGAGATTAATTCCAAGGGTTTTTTTGGAACTTGCTCCTTCGGTGGCGTGTAAAAATTGCACTCTCCCACAACCGTCATCCGCTCTATTTTTTTATTATTTTCAGAATAATTGTTAAAGGGAACCAAGTCAAGCTTTTTTTGAAAACGGTATCAAAAATCGAAAATATGACATTTTTAAGTTACCTATTAATTTTCTGCTATCTTTTCCTGATTGACTTGATCTGCATAGTTTGCCTTCATATTCCGCATCTTATATATGGCAATTAGTAAAATAAACCAAACTGGAGTTACGAACAAGGCAACGCGAGTATCTTCTGCAAGTGCAAGCACAACCAGAACAAATGCTAGAAAAGCTAAGATCAAGTAATTAGAAAATGGATAAAGCGGCAATTTAAATTTGTTTACTTTTGCTAGATCCGGTCTTGTTTTACGGTATTTCAAATGGCTGATAATCGTAATACCCCAAATAAAAATGAAACATACGGTAGAAATACTTGTAATTAGTGTAAATACTCCTTCAGGCATGACATAGTTCAACACAACGGCAATTAAAATGACCACAGTTGAAAAAAGCAATGCATTCGAAGGTACTTTACGGGAAGTAAGTTTTGTAAATGGTACAGGTGCATTTTTATCTCTGGCAAGTGAGTAGACCATCCGGCTTGTACTGAAAATGGCACTGTTACATGCCGAAGCCGCGGAAGTTAGAACGACAAAATTGACGATACCAGCAGCTGCAGCGATTCCAACCGCGACAAAGACTTGAACAAATGGGCTTTTCGCTGGATTGATCGCGTTCCATGGATAAATACTCATGATGACAATAAGGGCTCCAACGTAGAAAATTAAAACTCGAATAGGAATATTATTGATGGCCTTTGGTATTACTTTTTCTGGGTTTTCGGTTTCACCTGCTGTAAGTCCTACCAGTTCTATGCCAACAAACGCAAACACAACCATCTGGAATGAGAGAATAAACCCATTTATGCCATTTGGAAACCAGCCGTCATGGCTCCATAAATTCGTGAAACTGGATGCTCCTGCATTCGTGGAAAAGCCTTTAATAATCATGAACACACCGATGACAATGAGTGCCAGTATCGCGATGACTTTAATTAATGCGAACCAGAATTCCATTTCGCCGAAAAGCTTGACAGTAGCAAGGTTCATAACTAGCAAGATGACAAGTGCAATTAATCCTGGCATCCATTGTGGTACAGAGGGAAACCAATATTGGGTATAAAGACCAACTGCTGTTAAGTCTGCCATTGCAATTGATATCCAGCAAAACCAGTAGGTCCATCCCGTGATAAATGCTGCCATATTACCTAAATAGTCTCTTACAAAGTCAACAAAAGAATGATAGTTCAAATTGGTTAAGAGCAGTTCTCCAAGTGCCCGCATGATCAAAAAGCAAATGACTCCTGTAATTAAGTAAGCAAATAATATTGATGGTCCAGCTAAATGTATAGATTTTCCTGCACCTAGAAATAATCCTGTTCCGATTGCCCCACCGATAGCGATTAGTTGTACGTGCCTGTTTTTTAGGCCTCTATCCAATTTCTGTTCCTGCATATGAATTCCCACCCTCTACTTTTTTATTTTAAAAAGGTCAGTCTCATCCGATTAAAATTCTTTCTCCTCCTTATTTTAAAAATGAGTTAATTCCCTAATCAGTAGATAAAAGTTATAAAAAAGCCATTTAAGAAGTTTTTTGATGATCTTCACTTTTTACATGGCTAATGCTAATGTAGGGTTTAGTAGTGATTAAGTAGAATTTTGCTAGTTAATGCAACAAAAAAAGGACAGAAGAAGGCAATGTTTCACCTTCTCTGTCCTTTTACCTGAAAGTTTGTTCCGCATAAAAGCGAATCCCCTTTGGTGGCATATCCAGTATATGCACTCTCCAGAGCTACGTCATGTAGTGGTTCTTTTTACCTGAGAGATTAATTCCAAGGATTTTATGGAACTTGCTCCGTCGGCGGCGACATTCGTCACTCTCTCCCAATACAATCAACCGTAAACTATTTAATTATGTATAAAAAATTTGTAAAATCACAAAAGAGAGAATTATCTAAAAATTGAAAGCGTATTCACAAAATAATAATCTCACAGTCTTATTCCTATGTCAATAAAATAATGAAAAATTTCGAAGATTAAAAAAGCAATTTTAACGAGATTCCGTGGAATCGACCCATCAAACCTGGCAAGAAGGTCTTAAGTTTATGTTTTTGTTCAGTATATCCATTAATCGAACTAGACTATTAAAAATTTTGTATTTTATTTATTTCTTTATATATTGTATATTTACCATATTTACATCTTAGGAAATGGGAGGTAAAAAAGAAAACTTCCTATCGTGCCCAGTTGTAAGTTCCTGTTTTCATGCTGGTTTAGCTGATATAATTGTAGCAGGTACTTTTACAGGAAAATAATTATGTATTCAATTTGGGGGAAATAGAATGTGCCCTTTTTACAATAATCATGAAAACACACAACAAGAAAACACATTGTTTAGAATTAAAGTGAAAGAAATGATGGAGGAAAAGGAAATTGAGGCCTCTGCAAGGATTATGGAAGAAATAATCACTTGCTCTACGCTTGAACATAGAGATATTGTGTTTCTTTGCATTGGTTCAGACCGGTATGTAGGAGATTCACTGGGTCCTTTAGTGGGTACTATGCTTAGAGAAAGTAATGTTCCTTATCATGTGTATGGTACTTTGAAAGAACCTGTTCACGCCTTTAACTTAAAGGATATTTTGAAAGACATCAATAAGCAACTAAAAAAGCCGTTAATTATCAGTATTGATGCATGTTTGGGTGAAAAAGGCCAAGTTGGATTTATGATTTTTAACAAAGGGCCGCTTGCTCCTGGCAAGGCCCTGGAGAAGATTTTACCTGAAGTTGGAGATTACCATATCAAAGGTGTGGTCAACTATATTGATCCCCTGCCCGCATCACAATTTATTAATGACACTCGATTATACACCGTTTTCAATTTTGCTAGAACGATTGTGAAAATCATTCGTCTTACCGTACAATAAACCTCCATTTACAAAATTATATAAAACAGAGCCGCTTTCGAAATCACTGGATTTACTGATTCGAAAACAGCTCTGAATTTATACTATTATCATTTCATTTCCTCATTTAAAAAGTGTAAATGCTCCAGTTAAAATAGCAGCAATGGTGATCACCAATGAGCAGATAACAGCCCATTTGAAAGCATATTTCTGGAATTCTCCCAAGTCGGTATTAATCATTCCTATTAATAACAGTGTAGATGCGACCAAAGGGCTTAAAAAGTGTACAGGCTGACCTAAAACGGAAGCTCTGGCTACTTCCAAAGGATCAACGCCATATGCAGATGCCGCTTCTGCCAAAATTGGCAAAACACCAAAGTAATAAGCGTCATTCGACAAAACGAATGTAAACGGCATACTTGTCAACGCCACCACTACAGGGAAGTACGATCCAACAGAAGCTGGTATTATAGAAACTAGTGAATGGGCGATTGCATCTACCATTTTTGTTCCAGAAAAAATACCTGTAAATATCCCTGCTGCAAAAACGAGAGTAACAACTGTTAGAGCATTACCTGCATGTGAAATGATACGATCTTTTTGTTGCTTCAAATTAGGGTAATTAATCGTAGAAGCAAGAACAAACCCTATTAAAAATAACACTGGAGCTGGCAATATTCCCATTACCAAAACGACCATGACCACGAGAGTTAACAGAAGATTAATCCATATCAACTTAGGGCGCTTAAAATTCTCAGTCATTTCCAAAGCTATAGCTGCTTCAGGAATGGCAGAAATGGTTCTAGACGGAAACTCCACACTAATTATTCCAATCTTTTTTCGTTCTTTTCTCCCAAGGAAATATGCTGTAAATAAGATACTTCCCATTCCTGCAAATAATGTAGGCAAGAGTGGAATAAAAAATTCATTTGCATCAAGGCCCAATGAGGCAATTGCTCTTGTAGCTGGACCTCCCCAAGGAGTCATGCCGCTCATAATACTGACAGAAAGCATAGAAATAGTCCCAAGTACAAGTGGGTTCATGCCTAATCTCAAATAAAGCGGCAGCAATGCAGAAATTGTAATCATGTGTGTTGTTGTACCGTCTCCATCAAGTGCAACTGTCATGGCAATGATTGCAGTTCCTATTGCGATTTTTACTGGATCCCCTTTTACAAATATCAACATTTGTTTAATTAGCGGATCGAACAATCCAGCATCAATTAAAATACCGAAAAATAGAATTGCAAATAATAATAGAGCTGCTGAAGGCGCAACAACCTTTAATCCTTCCTGCATCATATCTCCAAGCTTTGAACCAAAGCCTCCAACTAATCCAAAGCCAATTGGAACAACTACAAGAGCAGTGACAGGAGATAATCGTTTAGCCATAATCAAGTAAGTAAAAACGACAACCATTGAAATTCCTAAAAAAGTAATAATATAAATCCCCCCTTAATAAGTAATCGCTTACAAACAAAGAGATAAAAAAGAAATTATTTCAACTTCTATTAATCTCTGAAAACTATATTTTTAGAATATTGCAATGAGTATAATAAGTAAAATATATATTTTTTTGTGTATTACTAAAAAAAAACTTATAATCAACTTGAACACTATGTATAAATAACTTTCATAGATAGTGTATTAATCAAATAAAGACAAAGAAGTAAAGAAATAATTCTTTGTCCCTACAGATCTATTTATTTACAAATTTGAATTTTGGTTTAAGAAATCAACAAAGTTTTTTACAGTTGATAGTTGTAATGCTTCCTTGTTATACATTAAACATGTACTTCTTAGTACGGGTGTATCATTTTTGTAAGACAATCCATATGTATATAAATTATCAGAGGGTTGTAAACAAATTTCAGGCAATATGGCAACCCCTAAATCATTTTTAACCATTTCCTTGCACGTTTCCTGCCTGTCTATTTCCATTGTTACCACCGGTGGTTCAGAAAATCGATCGTGCCACCAGCCATTGATAAGATTTTTTAGGGAACTATCTGTTTGATAATGAATAAAAGGGAGTTCAGGCAATTTATTGATGTCAATTTCATGTTTGGAAATAAGGTAAAGCCTTTCCTCATGCAATATTGTTTTGACTCCATACCAATCATAATTTCCACGCAGTATTCCCAATTGAACACTTGATGAATTAAGCAAGTTCATAATACCGGTACTCCAGCCTGTATGCACACTAAACTGTACGTTAGGATACTCAATAGAGAACTTCTTTAATAGTTTGGGAAGTTTATATTGAGCAAAGTTACTTGATACTCCTATCCTTAATGTTCCTCTTACTTCCTCCCGCATATTTAGCATATAATCTTTTGTCTGCTGAAGTTTTTTTATCATTTCTTCAGCATATTCAGCTAAATAAATACCTTCAGAAGTAAATTCGGTTCCCCCTTTTATCTTGTAAAACAATTCAGTCCCCAGTTCTTTTTCTAAATTCTTTAAGCGGTATGTTAAAGCAGGCTGTGATATAAATAATCGTTCCGATGCCCGACTAATATTTTTTTCTTCATACAAAACTTTAATTGCAACCCAATCTTTCTCATCCATATGAATCCCCCATTCCTTTTTATATTATAAGTTTTTTTTTATATTTTTTCATAAAATTATCTATTTTACTTATGATCTAGTTTATCATACGATGTTTTCATAAGAAAAACAATTTTTCAAATAATTAAAATAAAGGGGTATAGAATATGAAAGTTCCGGTTGTTATTATGCGAGGAGGAACAAGTAAAGGAGTCTTCTTGAATTACGAAAACATGCCTGAAAATCGTGCAGTTTGGGAGGATTTTCTCCTTGATATTATGGGCAGTCCTGATCAAAGACAAATTGACGGGCTGGGCGGCGCAAATTCCTTAACTAGTAAAGCAGCTATTATTAAAAAGTCTAATATAGAAGGAGTTGACATCGAATATACATTTGCACAGATTAGCATTGAAGATCAATTAGTTGATTTTAAAGGAAATTGCGGCAATATTTCTTCTGCTGTAGGGCCCTACGCAATTGAACAAGGTCTTGTACATGCAATAGAACCTGTTACGAGAGTAAGAATATTTAATACTAATACAAAAAAATTAATTATAGCAGAAGTTGAAGTTAAAAATGGGAAAGTGAAAACTGAAGGAAAATGTTCTATCCCTGGTGTTCCAGGAACTGGTTCCCCTATTTACCTTTCCTTTACCCGTTCTGAGGGGGCTGTAACTGGGAAGCTCTTTCCAACTGGAAAACCTGTAGACTGGATCCAAACAAAAAATAGTACCATCCCTATTTCCATTATTGATGTTGCCAATCCCCTTGTTTTTGTCAGGGCGGAAGATGTGGGGTTAAAAGGAAACGAATTGCCACATGAGTATACTCCGGAAAAATTAAAGGAATTAGAAGAAATTAGATCTCTAGCAGCTGAAATGTGCCACTTTTCGAAAAAAGAAGAAGCAACTAAAAAGTCTCCAGCTGTGCCAAAAATGACCCTCGTTGCCCCTCCAATGGATTTTATTGATGTGACTGGCATTAAGAGAAATGCATCAGAAATGGATTTGACAATAAGAATGATGTCAATGCAAAAGCCGCATCAAGCTCTTGCTATTACAGGTGCCATTTGTACAACTGCCGGTGCTTTCCTGAAGGATACCATTTTGTCGGATATCGTGAAAATTAACCATGAAATCCTTAGATTAGCACACCCTGCTGGAATTATGGAAACAAAGGTAGATTTGCTTGCAGGCAATATAAACTCAATAAAGGTAGTGCGTACAGCTCGAACAATCCTAGAAGGTTCCGTTTTTACAAAGGACGATTATCAACTTTCAGATTTAGCTATAGAGGCATAGGTAACTTCCTAATTTCAGTGTGCTAGTCATAAAAATCCAGAGAAAAACGGGGGAATTTTAAATGTGGGTGATCACAAGGTATACAGAAAAAAGTATTAAAATATTTGAATTTGATACCGAAAAAGAAGCAAGAGAAGCATTAAGCGAAATGCACGGATATTCAATTTTAACAGAAGTGATCTTTTATAATAACCCCTGCCTTGCTATATAAATTTTTGGTATTTAAATGATAATTTACCAGAAAAGATGACTAGTAACCCCATTCTCTTGTGAGGATGGGGTTATTAATTCCTTTTTTGAGTCTTACTTTTTTCCTTATTCTAATGTTTCACTACCTTCTTCTATTTTCCATGAATAAAGCTTGCTAAAATTTCTTTTGTATCCATTTCCCTATATTAAAAGAAATCAAAAAATGATGACTTCAATGATGGGACCATTTTTTCGAAAAGTTCGATCTCTGTCATGGTTCCTTTCAAGTATCCCATTTCAAAAAGTTCCATCGGTCTCTTGTAACCAAATAGAATCGCTGAAAGGGAATTAATATTTAATTGAATCCCTTTTTTAGGAGGATGAACACACTGACCTCCCGTTTTTTCTTTAAACACCCTGATTTCTCCTTTTCCAAGCAGATAGCTCCCATTATTCCATGGTGCATGTGTATCTTCAAGGTGGAGGAATAGCGACTCATTTTCTGGTAGAAACGGAAATTTCCGTAAACATTCTTCTGCATCGACAACCCTTGCCATAAAATAGGGAGATAACTCCATTTTCACCTTTGGCTGCGGCAGAGGATAAGGAAATGGATCGTGACTTGCAAGATTAATAGTCACTGTTTCAACCATGGAGTCATGCTGGCAGATAAAATTCCATAGCCCTTTTCTCGCATCATGGTCAAGAGCAACCAGCTCCTCCACCTCCATTTTTCTATCCTTCACTTGGTACAGAATATAACCCATTGCCTCGTTCGCGGAATGGTAATATACAGCAAGCTGCGAGTCTTCATTATATACGTGTTGTTTCCACCAATTTGTATCACGTTTTAACATTCCGTTATGTTGAGTGCAAAATTGCTGGTAAATCTCTTCTATCTCCTCATTATGGGACTCTTTGGAATATCTCTTTATAAAACCAGGCTGCGTTTCAAGGAACTTTAGGTTTACTTTTTCAAACGTTAATTTCTTCTGTTCACTTAATACCTCCCATCCATATTTCCGATAAAAAGAGATATCAAATGGGTGTAAAAGCGATACAATCTGATTATTATTTCGCATTTGATTTAAGGATTCGATAATGAGTGCGTTTACATAGCCGTTCCGTCTAAACTCTGGGTATGTAGCAACTCCCGCGATTCCACCCATTTTCCATTCGGCATCCTTCATGAAAATGGTGAGTGGAATAATATGCAGTTTGGCAGCCAGAATGTTTTCATCATCCCATATTCCTAATATATTATGATTTTTCAATGCTTCTTTCCTAGCCGGTATATCTGCTTCCTGAACCTTAAATTGAAAAGCGTACATTGATAGTTTCATTGCTTCAAAGTATTCATTTTCTGTGATTTCTCTAATCTGCATTTAGACCCTACCCTTTCTTTCCTCAATTTAAAATATTTATGAGTTTAATGATAAAGCAATTTGCTTATTTTTCCAACAATATCTGGGAATCAGATACTATCATTCTTCTAAAAAAGCCTCGTTTGCTTCATTTGGTTTCCCAACGAAGCAAATGAGGCTGCCCCACCGCTAATAGTTTAAACTTCTTTAGTTTGGCTTACTTTTTCTCTGGATAAAGCCTTTTTAAACTGCTCGATTAGAATAGGAACGATTTCAAAGGCATCGCCAACAATTCCATAATGACAATTCTGAAAAATGGGAGCCTCTTTGTCCTTATTTATGGCAATAATTAAACCGGAATTTTTCATTCCCACAATATGTTGAATCGCTCCGGAGATTCCAATTGCAAAATATATTTTTGGTGTTACAGTTACACCGGTTTGCCCAACTTGATGAGGATGGTCGATCCAACCCGCTTCTACTACATCTCTGCTGGCACCAACCGCACCTCCAAGCGTTTCTGCCAATTGGTGTATTATCTGAAATCCTTCGAAGCTCCCTAACCCTTTTCCACCTGCAACAATGATGTCCGCTTCGTCGATTCGTACTTTCTTTACTGTTTCCTTTACAATTTCCAAGACTTTTGTCCGAATATCTTCTTCCTTTAGGGGGATTGTTTCTTCAACCACCTTGCCTGTTCTTCCCGGCTCCGGGTCCAGCGCCTTCATGACTTTGGCACGTACTGTCGCCATTTGCGGCCGGTATTTTTTACATAAAATAGTCGCCATAATATTTCCGCCAAATGCCGGTCTGCTCGCTAATAGTAAACCCGTTTCCTCTTCAACATCCAGTTCCGTTGTATCCGCTGTCAAACCTGTCGGAAGATCGGTGGCTACCGCACTTGCCAGGTCTTTTCCTGTTGAGGTGGCCCCGTAGAGGATAATTTCTGGTTTATATTTATCAGCACACTCCAGCAGAGCCTTCATGTAGGTTTCAGTCCGGTAATGTTTAAAGATGGGTTGATCATATACGTACACGGTATCTGCTCCATATTCAAAAACGGTCTTTGTTAATTGTTTAACATTTTCTCCAATGAGAATACCGGCCAGTTCCACTCCCCGTTTGTCTGCCAACTTTCTTCCTGCTCCCAATAATTCAAGTGATACTGAAGCAACTACACCATCCTTTTGTTCAATGAATACCCAAACACCTTTGTAATCTTTGAAATCCAATTACACTCCCTCCTTTGTTTCAAACAGTTCTTTCTTTTCAAGCAGGACAGAGAGCAATTGCTCAACTTGTGCAGCCGGGCTGCCATCAAGGAATGTGCCCCCTGCCGGTTTTTGCGGAGCCCATACTTTCGATACGATCGTTGGGGATCCCTTCAAACCAAGCTGCTTAATGTCTACCCCTTCCAAGTCATCAACAGACCAAATATGGGGTTTATATCTTGCAGCCTTTATCATGTTTGGAAACGGGGAATACGGTACTTCATTAATTGTCTTTTCAACCGAAAACAGACACGGCAATGTGGACTTTACGACTTCATAACCTTCCTCAAACTTGCGATGAACAATGGCATATCCTTCCTCTTGATTGATCTCCTCTACTTTATTTACAGACGTAAGGGGTGGAATATCGAGCCTTCTTGCTATTCCGGGTCCGACTTGCCCGGTATCTCCATCGATGGACATTTTTCCGCAAATAATCAAATCAACTGGCTTCGTTTTTGCAATTTTTTCAATCGCCTTTGTCACGGCATAACTCGTTGCCAGTGTATCTGCACCTGCAAACCGGCGGTCTGTGATTAAATAACCTTCATCAGCGCCAATTTCAATACACTTTTTAATCGCGGTAACCGCTGGGGGTGGCCCCATTGTTACAACTGATACGATTCCTCCATACCTATTCTTTAGACGAACCGCCTCTTCAACAGCATGAGCATCATACGGATTCAAGATCGCGGGCGCCGTTCTGCGGTCCATCGTGTTTGTTTTCGGATTCATCTTGATTATTTTGGTGTCAGGCACTTGCTTGATACAAGCTACAATATGCAGCATTTTACCCCTCCCTTTATTAAAAGACACATGGTCCTTTAGTTACAGTAATATGAAACTTGCCGGTGTTTTTCGGCTAAAAAGCCTTTTTACTCCCGTTACAATTACTTTATTAGAAGAGATGTCCTTACATTCGAATTTTCTGGCAAATATCTATGTAAATATTGCAATTACTGCTCAAATCTCATTCACCATCAAAATTTTCTTTGTAGTATGTATAACTGCAAGATTCAAAAATAGACCGTTAATGGTGAATGAATAATCATTCACTTTTGTCTCGAAAATAAAAATACCCAATTCATGAATAAAGAGCAATACCTACTAATCCAGATATTACAATAATTATGGCTGGATGCCAGTGGAATTTCAGAAGAGCTGCAAGTGAACATCCAAAGACAAGCAACAGGCTTAATGTATGCCAAGTAAAATTAAAACTAACAATATTATTTGAAATGGCAAACTTAATTGCTGCAAATAGAATTAAACTTGTGACTATAGGTCTTAAGCCATAAAACATAGATTTTACAATTGGATATTGATTTAGCTTAAGAAAAAAGGTTGCTATAATGAGAACCAGAATGATCGAAGGAAGCAAGATTCCCAATGCAGAAATGATAGACCCTTTAATTCCAGCAATAGAATATCCAACAATAATAGCACTGTTTGCAGCTATTGGACCAGGAGACATCCCAGCTACAGCAATAATGTTTGTAAACTCTTGTGTTGTCATCCATCCATGTTTAATAACATCTTGCTCAATGACCGGCAGGATTGAATATCCTCCGCCGAAGGAAACTAAACCAATAACAAAAAACATTTTGAATAATTCCCAAAATATCATAGTTTTTATCCTTTCTTCTTAAATTCCTGAGCCCATGAAAAAATCATTATTATTTACCTGCGTTTCTTTCGTATTATCAAATTTTACTTTACAACCCAACTTTTCTTTTACCTTTGTTATAATAATACCCGCTAAAGCACCAGATAGAATGGCTAGTATAGGATGAATAAAGAAAAGAACAGGAATTCCTGCCACAATTAGTGCGAACGTGGATTTGTCAACAATCGCTGTTTTTCCGGTTCTGATAGCTGCATAAACGATAAGGGCGACAATGGAAGCTCGAATGGAAAGGAAAGCTGCTACTACTTTAGGGTTGCTTTGGAAGAAACTGTATAAAATCCATAGTGTAAGGACGATTAAAAATGGAGGTAATGAGACACCAAGCATTGCGGCGATTGCCCCTCTAGTTCCACCTATTCTTTTTCCAATAAAAGTTGCAGAGTTAATAGCAACAGCACCTGGTACTGATTGAACTAAGACAAATACATCCGTAACATCTTCACTTTTTAACCAATTTTTTTTATCTACGACCTCTTTTTCAATCAAAGGAATCATGGCAAATCCGCCACCGAACGTAACAGGACCCATTTTAAAAAAAGTCCAAAAAATTTGTAACAACTTTTTCCATTCTTTCCGCATTCCATTCCCTGCTCTCTTGGTCAGATTCTTTTCTATATCACCGCTCCTATACATTACATTATCAGGTGATATAGCAAAGGGAAATTGCAAGAAATGCATAGGGTATAACAGAATCTTATACTTTTGAAAACTTTTTTCTTTTACTTTTATGGTACTATCATATATGCGAAGCTTTTCATTTAGTGGAGATGATTTCATTGAACATAGAAAACTTGAAAATGTTTTGTTTAGTTGTAGATGAAGGCAGTATAAGCCAAGCAGCACGTTTAAGTTATGTGTCTCAACCTGCTGTAACAAGGCAGATCCATCAATTAGAAAATTATTATGGGACATTGTTGTTCAACCGATCAGAAGGGAAACTTACAGTAACAGAAACAGGAAGGATGCTCTATCCTTTTGCCAAAGAAATCGTCTATGAATTCAACCGATCTAAAGAAGTAATTAAGCAGATAACTGGAGAGTCCAATGCCATCCTCAGGGTAGGTGCTTCTTTGACAATTGGTGAGTATTTATTACCAAGCTTATTAGGCAGTTTTAAAAAACAAGCACCAGAAATAAAAGTAACATTAACCATTAAAAACACACCAAGTGTTTTAGAGGATTTAGCAAATGATGTCATCGATTTAGCATTAGTAGAAGGTATGGTTGAAAATACGAATCTTAAAGTAGAGAAATTTGCTGAGGATGAGTTAGTTCTCATCTACCCACCTGATCACCCGTGGAGGGGCAGAACAGAAATAAATATTAAAGAATTGGCTAATGAACGAATGATTTGGCGTGAATCAATTTCAGGAACACGACTTATTGTAGAAAAGGCTTTAAGGGATTATGGAGTGTTAGATAGTATTGAAAGCTATATGGAGATCGGGAGCACTCAAGCAATTAAAAGTGCTGTAGAAGCGGGACTTGGAATCAGCATCTTACCGAGGCTAACAGTGTCCAGAGAATTGGAGCAAGGATTTTTAAAAGAAATAAAAATGACTGGGGTCGAAATAAAAAGAAATCTATGGCTGGTTAAAAAACCTCAGAGATTTCGTAGAATTGGTGTGGCTAGCTTTGTTGAATTTATTCAAAAATAAAAATGATTATAGAACTAATATAGATTATTAAGGATGCCTTTAATCAAAAGGCACCCTTTTTTTAATGGTTGTGTTACACTTGCAAGTGATTTCCGCTCCAGGTGCGGTTCAATCAACATGGCTAAAATATCAATATCAATTACAAGGACTTTTAATTAAAACTTTTTTTCAATTCTTCTAATGTTAGTTTTTCCGTTTTCTCAACCGGCTTAATAGATGTTGGGAAATATGGATTGACCGTCATAAAGTTCTTCTCGACATAGTTGAAATCTACAATATCAACGGTTCCATCTTTATTTAAATCTGCTTTTAATTTATCACCTGTATCTCCAGCACTATTTGCAACCAGCTTTGCGTCATAAATATCAATTACATTATCTCCGTTAACATCTCCAGCTGCTGCTGTATCCGTATATAAGCTATAGTAAATACCTTGCACTTTTCCATCAATGGTTCTACTTAATTGTAACTTTTTGTTGTATTGGTAATGTCCTGGAATATTAACCACCAATGTATATTCATCTGCAACTGCAGGAATATCCGTGATCGTCATATATCCATTTTCTGAAATAGTAGCATTATATTTTTTACCTTTTTTATCAACAAGATAAGCTTTTACACCAATCTTCGAATAGTCTAGATCATAATTTTCGAAGTTTACAGCTTCACCATGGTAGTAACCCTCTAACATGGAGTGTTGAGAGGTGAATTTAAACCGATCTGCAAAGGTTGGTAAAGTAAACTTGCTACCAGAACGTGTTTGATATGATGATTCTTGATACCTGAATTCACTTTCTACGGAGTAATTATGATCATCAATCACTTTTAAATTAATATCTAATAAATTAATTTCACCATCAATTGAAACTGGTAATTTCGTTTTTTGGTCAGAAATATCTACAGAAAACGTTGTAATATCAGACCAAATATCTTTTGTTATTTCGGGCTTAGCGACGCGAATATTCCAATTATTCTTCTTTGCCAAATTCTCTAATTGTTGTGATGGTTTAACGTCTACAACCTTATAGAAATTCGGAATATCGATCGTAACATTCGCGCTTGTTAAATCCTTAGCGTTATGAACTGCAAATGTATTGACAAACTCTGATCCAAGACTAACTCCCATTGTTTCCGGTTTTAACGTTGCATATTTGGTACCTTTATTAATAATCGTAAAGTCTGGGAAATTTGGGTTTCCTGCAGTCGCATAATCATACGTGTACATTGCGATATTCGTTGGATAGTTCGCAAATTCTTCAGGTAAAACACCGAATTTAAAATCGCCATCTTCGGTAGGAAAAAATTGTGCTGTTGGCCAATAAGAATCTTGATAAGCATATACAGTATTCATTTCTTGAGTAAGATCATGACCTCTACTCTTCAAATAATCAATCGTATCATCATGAATTTTTCCGTGAACCCAGTATGCTGTATAATCTTGTCCATCATAATTCTCAGTGGTTAAATCTGCATTCGAAATTTCATGAATGCCATATTTCTTATCAAATGCTACAGTTGGAGCTGTATTATCGATCACCATGTCATTATCAATTTTATAAGTTTTACCATCTATCCCTGTACCAATATATGAAACAATGTACTTCCCTTCTTTAAGTGATTCATATTCGAGTGATAAAGGTTTATTGGGATCACCGGTAAAATATTTTACCTCGCCTGAGAATCCGAAAAATATCATGTATTCAGTATCAACGGCAGCTTCCTCTAAATTAAAGGTGCCATAGAAACCAATTGGTTTCCCATTTAAGTCACTAACAACAACATCAATCGTTTTCATTCCGCTATTTAACTTGAAACTAACTGGTGTAAACGGCTCGATATACGGATGAAAATTACTAAGGTCATTCGTTATGGCATGTTTATAAAATGTTAGTTTTTCGAAACCTGGTTTAGAATAGCGCACATGGAATGGAATTTGATATTCTGACGTTTTCGACTCATTTTCAATGTAGATATATCCCTCATATATACCAAATTCTGCATCTGCTGGAATCGTGATTTCTGCATTAATAGACTTACTTTCATTCCCACCCACTTCAATTGAAGACGGTAATTGAAGCGTCACACCGCTTTTACCTGCATCCTTTGATACTCCTTCGATTGTTAAAAAATCTACTCTTGTATGATAGGTTTCTTTTTCACTGCTTAAATTTTTAATTTGAATCTCCGTTGTTCTATTTTGAATTTCGCTTGATTGTGCCATACTCCCAAATGGAAGCGACCCAGAAATATCATCGATTTGTTTTTTAATTCCTTCTTCATCCAAAGTAATTGTTTTATTTTGAACTTCCAATAGAGTTGTATTGTGGACTGCCTCATAAGCATCCACACGGCCTGCTCCAACTTCATTCACATTGTAGGTACGCCCTTTTAATGGATCTGCCGTATTCATTAGAGCCGCTTTTACATCAGCTACTGTATAATCTGGATGTGATTGTAATAGTAAGGCTGCCACTCCAGCTACATGCGGTGTCGCCATTGATGTACCACTTAAACTTGCATATGCGCTAGAATAGTCGATACCCTCTTTTGGACTATTAATATATTCTGGAACGGTAGAAAATGTAGACACCCCAGGTGCTACTACATCTGGCTTTATATCAAAGTTATTATTTACTGGTCCACGTGAGCTAAAATCGGCTAATATATCACCAGAATTCATATTTGAATGTAAATCTGATAGTTTAAGTTTAGTAGTAGGATCTGTTTTTAATTTATCTTGTAATTTTTCTCCATCACCTTTTAACATTTTAAAGGTTGGGGCATATCCATAATTTTCACCCAAGAAAAATGGAATTTCTCCATCTTCATTATTGTAGATCAATACAGCTGCAGCACCCTTTTCGTGAGCACGTCGAATTTTTTCATCAAAAGATATAGTCCCACGAGAAATTAATGCCACTTTCCCATTAACTTCTTTGTCTGAATAATCCTCTTCCGTACCAATTCCTACTTCAACCACTTCAAACTCTTTGTCCATTACTTTCAAATAATCCTTACCAAATCCATAACCCATTAAAGTATTTTGAACGGAAATATCTCCTAAACTTGCTTTTACAGTCGGAATATCTGTCGGCACATCACTTGCACCAACAGTTATGGCAAGTGGTGAGGTGCCTGGTGATCCAAGCGTTCCAGGATTTGGCCCGGCATTTCCGCCAGCAACAACTGGTACAACACCTTGTAATGCCGCATTGTTAATGGCCACAGATGTTGCGTTTAAGGAATTATTACTACTATTACCTAATGATAGATTAATCACATCCATACCATCTTCAATCGCTCTTTCTATTCCTGCGATCACCCACGAATCTAATCCTGATCCATAGTGACCTAAAACTCGATAGGCATGCAATTCAACATTTGGAGCTACACCTGTCATGGCATATTCAACATCATTTTTAGGGTTAGATGCGATTGTTCCAGCAACATGCGTTCCGTGCTCTGTTACAAATGGAAGACCATCTATAAACTCGGGTTCACCTGATGCCAATTGATCTGCAGGCGTTGATTCCATTGGATCAGCATCGTCATCAACGAAATCATAGCCACCTTTATAGACATCTTTTAAATCAGGGTGATGATAGTCAATCCCTGTATCAATAACACCAACTTTAATTCCTTGTCCTTTTAAACCCTCACTATGTAAGCGGTCAACACCTAAATGTGGAAGCGCTGGCGGAACTATTTTTTCAGTCGCCGTTTCTTTTGCAGAAAGCTCATTGATTGGCAGTGTTACTTCATTGTCCTTCCAAATCCTTTTCACTACCCCCGTCTCAAGAAGCGTATGAATTTGATTGGTTGGAACGGTCATGGACATTCCGTTAAATACATGTTTATAAGTTTGTTTAATTTCGAATTGATTGCTTTCTTTTTTTGATTTTTGAGTTGGTGTCTCCTTTTTAAATAGATCATTCAATCGTTGTTTAAAATACTCCTGTTCCTCTCGAATTTTCTGTTTTTTATCGTTATGTGACCCTTTTGATTTCAAATGGGTCTCTTCGACTGGTGATGTTTGAAGCTCAACAATGACATTTGCTGTTTTATTTTTCAAAGATAATAAACTTGGATCAATAATAAAGCCTTCTTGTGGAGTTAATCGCTTTATAGACTGTTTTTGTTCTTCCGTAAGTCCTTTTAAGATCGATTCAGCAGAATTGGAAATTGCATAAGTTTTGTGCTGAGGCATTAAATAGGATGTAAGTAGGCTGGAGGCTATTACACCTGACACCATAACATTTAGGAATTGCTTCTTCCGAAGTTTCATAAATCAACGCTCCTTCAATCAATTTGATTTCCGCTGCAAATTTAAACCCTATTACTTTTTAAAAATAACAATCTAGCAGGTTTAACCTAATAAAATGGTTACATATGCCTATGAGCATCGCTTTCCTCCCTAAAGAAAGATAGTGTAAAATAAGAGTATGAATAATTAGACAACTCTATTAATTCATATTGTACTTGAGCTTTTATCGTCGGTAAATTGGGGGAATTGTTCCACGAGTTTTCCTCATTCGACTAAAAGATTTGACGAAACCCTTGTAGAATATTGTCAAGCATTGAAGAATCGAACGATTTTTTATAAAATATAAACGGAAAATATTACTAAAAAATGACAATTTTTAAATTGTTTAGAAAAAATCATTTTTGTACTTGGGGGAATCTTGGTTTTCCAATGCTCAAAACTATCAAAATATATTTTTTCTAAAGGAGAATTTCGACATGTACGAGGGGAAAATCATAAAGTTTTATCGGGAAAAATACCAAATGACTCAAGAGCAATTAGGAAAAGGGATTTGTTCTGGAACACATATTAGTAAAATAGAGCGTTTACATACTGAATATGCACCTGAAATTATCACTCTTCTATCAGAGCGACTAGAAATTACTATCGAAGATGAAATAATTAAACTTAAAAATATAAAAAAGCGATTAAATCATTGGCATAATGTGATTGTCATGCAATTATTTGAAGAAATGGATCTTATTAATCATGAACTTGAGCAAGAAGATTTAATTCAAATCTCCGATTATATTAATTTATATAAGTTACTTCGGGTTAGGTTTTTACTTATGCATAATTTGACCGAGAAAGCATCAGACATCATCGCTGAAATCCGAATGAAAGAACATAAATTATCATCCTACGAAGCTAATTTGTTCAAACACGTTTTAGGAGTTTACTATATAGCGAAACATGAAAATCTCAAGGCAATTCAAGCATTAAAATCAATAAATGATACAGATTATAATAACAAGGAATATACCTATCATTTAGCAGTCGCGTATCATTCTATTGAATCACCCGTTATGGCTTATTTTTTCGCAGATAAATCACGCCAATTTTTTAAAGAAATTAATAACTATCTTAGAGTGATCGATGCAGAAATGCTGATGGCGATTCAAGTAAAAGATGATGGAGATTTTAAAGAGACCATTCAGAGGTTTGAAAGCTTAATCAAAAGCTGTGACCTATGTCAATCACCTGCTCGAAAAGCAAAGGTATTACACAACTTAGCTTTTGAATACTTTAGAAGAAAAAATTATGAACAAGCCAATAAATACTATAAAGGCTCAATGAGTCTTAAAGATAATGAATCAAGTCCATACTTACTTTCTTTAGAAGGTTATATAAACAGTGCATATTATGGAAGTTTACTTCCAAAGGATGAATTATTACAACTGGCCAATGAAGGACTAGAAAAATCTCTTAATAAAAATGAACAATTATACATAAACTTATTTACCTTACTTCGTTATTTAATTCAAGATAAAGAACAGGAATACCATCAATACTTGTCCGAACATTCATTACCTTTGTTTGAAAAATTTGGCTTTGTTTATTTAATTAAACGTTCAAAAAAAGAGTTGTTTAATTATTATTTTAAACAGAAAAAAACTGGTAAAGCATTAAAAATGGCCAATGTATTGATAAATCATTAAATGGAAAAGGCATGCCACTTTCAGTGACATGCTTTATTTAAGTGAAAGAAATAATACCCCTAACATCAAAATTTCCCGTGACGGCCTTGCCCTGAAACAAAACGAGTAGCCCCCTGCTGTGTCTCACCGCTATTCACCACATTAAGCCCCAACAAAAACTCCAGCTCCATGCCTTTGTTAAAATCAAGGTCAAACCCGCGATAGACTGCTTCCCGATCATTTCTCATACAGAGCTGCGGAAAATCGGCTATTTGAGCAGCTAATTGCTGAGCTTCTTCAATAGCAGTCCCAGACTTCACTACCCGATTGGCCAGACCGATTTCCAATGCTTCATCTGCTCCCACCGGCCGGCCTGTTAAAATCAAGTCTAATGCTCGACTCATGCCAATCAAGCGTGGTAAGCGCTGAGTTCCTCCATCGATGAGAGGAACTCCAAACCGACGGCAAAAAACTCCGAATACCGCATCCTGTTCGACAACGCGAAGGTCACACCAAATCGCCAATTCTAGACCCCCTGCAACTGCATAGCCTTGAACAGCAGCAATAACTGGCTTGGACAAATGCATGCGGCTTGGACCCATAGGACCGTTCTGAGACATGTCGCTATCCAATCGGTTGGATTCCCCTTTATCCAGATTCGCAGCCCGCTTTAAATCTGCACCTGCACAAAATGTTCCCCCTGATCCACAAAGAACTGCAACATGCAGCTGGTCATCTGCTTCAAAAACACTAAAGGCATCTGCAAGTTGGTCTGCGGTTTCCCGATCAACTGCATTCCTCACTTCTGGCCTGTTGATCATGATCGTACATACTTTACCTTTTCTTTCTACTGAAACTCCCATATTGTCTCCCCTTTCGGTTAAGTTTATTTTCTTCAATAGATTACATTGGAAAGAATATATGTATTTTATCCTCGCTAGATACTAAATCCATCATCGGTTTACTTTAAATGCAGCCAAAAAAAGATAAGCGGGAAGGATATGAATCCTTCCCACTAAATCTTGTAAATAAAAATTATATAAGTACTTCTTGAATTTCCTGTGATCGAGCCGAAAGCCACTTATCCCAAATTTCAGCGAACACCCCGTTCAAGACTAGTGAAACATGTCCGCCTTCATACACGTCATACGTTTTATCCATACTTGAAACAAGGTCCATCACCGGACGACTTTGCTGCTCTAATATAAGTGTGTCACGTGAGCAAGAGAAGACAAAAAGTGGGCAGGTTATATTCTTTAAATCCACCTTTCTGCCGCCAATTACCAATTCTCCCTTTAAAAGTTTGTTGTTCTTATAGAGATCATTGAACATTTGTTTGAATGCAGCACCGGCGAACGAAGCAGAGTCCTTCGTCCACTTATCCATACGGCGCCACTTTTCTACATATTTCTCATCATACGCCCGGGTGAAAAGATTAATTTTTGGACTAACATCACTCGGTGATAGCATCCTAAACATCAAATACAGAATTTCTGAAGGAATGGTCTCAAGGGCATCGGCAAAACGATCAACACTTAACTGCCCTTTTTGTAGTCCTTCCAAGATTTTATCAGGAAGGACGCCGATACTAAAATCGATTGGAACGGCTGCAAGTGATAAATTCTTAATTGGCAGTTCGGTTATGGAAGCCAGAATGGCTGCAATCGTACCACCTAGGCAATAACCAGCAAGCGATATTTCTTTTGCACCTGAATGTCTTAACGCTCGTTTTAGGGCGTTCTCCAAATAATCAATGATATAATTATCAAGTGTGATATCAGAATCCTCTAGGCCAGGGGACCCCCAGTCCAATAGGTAGACATCATAGCCGCGCTCGGTAAGCCCGCCAACAACGCTGCTCCCTTCACCGATGTCCAGAATGTACACCTTATTTAACAGGGAGTAGACTAGAAATACCGGAATGGTATGTCTTTTTTCTTTGGCAGGATGATACCATAAAGTCGCTTTATTTTTCTTCCAGACAGCCTGTCTCGGTGTAGGCACGATATCTGGCTTTGAACCAGTTATAATTTTATTAAGCTGGTTCCACCGTTTCAATTCTTTTTCTAAGTTAAAGCTCGGAATAAGGTTTGTTCCTAATGCGTTCATTATGGTCACCGCTCTCTTTCATGTTATTTATTAATACCGGTGAGCATCAGTTCTTTATTCTGCTTTTTTTCCGGTTCTTTTTTCTGCTTCTCTCGACGAATTTCAATGAGACCTTTCTCTACTTCTTTTCGCAAATCCTGAAGGTCAGTATTCATTTTTTGCCTTTCCGCCACCTCTTGGGCCATTTGTTGAAATTCATTCTTCATTTGCATCACAATGTTTAATATCTCCTTGAACATTCCTTCATTTTCTTTCACAATGGAGCTGACACTATCTTGTAATTTCCAAATTTGTTCTTCTAAAATATCAATTTTCTCGTCTGTCTGAATAGATAGCTTTGCTGCATTAGCTACATCTTTCTTTGTCGGGATATTCATAATAGAAGCAAAAAGTTCTTGGTTCTTTCTAAGTCGTTCTAGGTAAAATGAATAAGTGTTGATTCCTAGGCTTGCTGTGCTTACAAATTCTTTTTTGTCTGTTAAGTTATATAAAAGGCCAGTTAATTGTTTGTCCCACATTTCACTCAATTGGTTTAATCCAACAAATGGATCATAGATTTTTTCCTTTGACATGCTGTTGCTCTCCTTAAATTAAGAATTTGTTGAAGGATCTTCGGTTTTTTCCATATATTTATTTAGCGGGAAAATCAGTTCTTTGAATTGTGTTGTAAACAGATTGACAAATCCTTTTTGATATCTAAAGAACGAATTCCCAACTTGCTTAATAGTATTGATATATTGTAATCTTCCTTTTTTCCTAATCTCCATATATTGCTCCATCATTTCTACATATTTCTCTGTCACTTGGCTATTTGCAATAGTTTGACATGGAGTACTTAAGAGAGACAATACTGTCTTTTGAATCTGATCCATTTGCGCATTTATTTCCTCATAAGACCGAACTGGAAAGAAATGCTGCAAGGTGGTGGTGGACATTAAAAATTCATCTCGTGCAGTCTTTTCCCACTCGGTAAACTCCTTCGTAAAATGCTCTGCTATTACTTTTTTATTCCCTTGGTTCCGTTGTACACTTTCTGAGAATCGTCTCACCTCTTTTAAGAAGACCTCGTCGCGATATTTAGAACGTTTTGCCCATTCGTCTAATTCATGAAATGCTAATCTACAGAGCAGGTCAAGGCTAGAATGCGATGCTTCATCGTCATTATCTGCTGTGAACTCTTCGTCCCGTTTTTCCTCTCGTAATGGTTTATCTACTGTTTCTACTGTTTCGTCCACTTCTTCTTTTTTCTTTCGACCTATTGTTTCTTTCAATGATTCTTGTAGATTATCTTTTTTGGCAGCCATACTGCGCACATCCTTTTTAATAAATAGTGAAGATTTTTGGTATAGTCTGAAATCCAGGTTATTCATTAGTTTAAGAAAAAATATAAATTAAAAGTTGCAATTAGAGGTTTACCGTTCTTTTATTACTCTTTGTTGAGACTTGTTGTTTTTGCTTTCCGAAAAGGTATATGAGTATAGCTGCAATCACCAAAGCAACAGAAATACCGTAAATGGATGCACTATAACCACCGGCTTGATTTGTACCAGAAACTTGAATCAGTTTTCCAAAAATAATTGGAGCAACAATACCTGATGAAGACATAAATCCATAATACGTACCTGCCATAGCTCCTCTTCGCTCTGGTAGTAAACTTATGACTATTGCAGGATTTAGTGTGTTCATGCTAACAACTAATGTATTTACTAACGAAAGTATGATGATTATGGAGACCGTTCCATTCACAAGGGGAAACAGAGCGTACAAAATTCCTGCAAGAATAGCACAAATTGCTGAAAATAGAATTCGCGACTTCCGCAAACTCTGAGTTTTTTTGTATATACGATCGGAACAGAAGGCTAGTACAATTCCAAGAATCGCGCCAATTAATCCGGAAATAGCAATCACTTTTGCTGACTGCTGTTCAGATAACCCCTTTACTTTCATTAGATAGGCAGGATTAAAGGTAAGTCCAAAAACAATAATTGAATAGACAATAAATGCAAGCAAGATTGTAAAAATAAAAATAGGAGATCGCAAAACCTTCCAGACATCTTTCGCATTTTTTTCTTGTTTGTTTACCTGTTTACTTACCACTTCTACGTAAGAATCATCGGCTTTAAACCTTCCCAGCCAAAGCCAAGCAATTAACCAGACAAAGCTACAAATACCAGAAATAAAAAATGCTTGTTTCCACCCATAATTGGAGATTAGAAAAACCACTATTGGGGCTGTAACGGCAATCCCCACCACATTGCCAAAATTTATAATCGATATGGCAAGTCCACGTGATTCCGGTTTAAAATATTTACTAAGATGACTGACTGCAGTTGCAGAAAATGCACCTTCTCCGGCACCTAGTAATACTCTACTAAAAATAAGTAATGGGAAACTTGATACAAATAGCACCATGGATTGCGCGATTGTCCAAATAATCGCCATAATAGCTAGTAATTTTCCAGTCCCCAGCCTATCCGACAAAGTACCGCCGATAATTCCAGCTAAGGAAAACAGCCAAAAAAAACTGCTTCCAACTATTCCAAACTGAGTGGAGGTAAGAGTTAAATCCTTCATAATATCGATACCGGCTAATCCAGTAATGGATTTATCGGCAAAATTAACAATAGACATAATAAAAAGTGCAAGTAAAATAACCCATTTCGTCCATCGTTTCATTCCAACTCCTGCCTCTCATCAAATACATTCCTATTTTTAAATTACATTAGTTTTCATAGTTTAAGAGCAGAAACACATGCCTTGTCCGCCTCTGTATGGGACAAGGCATGTGCTTTTGTAAAAAATTATTTTGTTTTGTTAATTAAGGCGTTACGATATTTGGAAAAGGGTTGAACTTATCCAAAAGTGATAAAAATTCATCCAATTTAGTTTGCTCACCAGAAATCATTAATTTACCAGCTGCTATTGCCTGATCAGAAGAAAGAAGACCAAGTCCAATTCCATAGAATATTAATTGATCAAGTGTTACGGTAACATCTGGGTTAGGGTCTACCCTATCCGCTTTATAAATCAAAACAGAATTTTCTATATAAATTGCATATTGTTGGTTAGAATCTGATAGAGTTAGATTCAACGTTATTTTTTTACCTTCTGCCTTTGGTCCGTTAAGTTTAACAGCGATCAGCTTTAAGAAATCCTCTATTGGCATATGGTTGATAATTCCAGAAACATCCAACGGAGTAGTATCATTATCCATTCCGTTTCTTAGTTCGGATGCACCAACAAGATAAATATTACGCCAATTGGCTGATTCGGCTTGGTAACCCAATTGTTCGAATGAATCTGCTAATAAATTTTTTGCTTCCGTATTTTCTGGATCAGCCATAACGACATTTTTTAATACTTGAGCTACCCAGCGGTATTCCCCATTATCAAAATCATCTTTTGCTTTTTCCAATATAGCGGTCGCTCCGCCCATGTATTCTACATATTTATGACCCGCTTCCACTTGTGGTAATGGATCTAAATCTGAAGGATTTGCACTATAATAACCTAAATAATAATTGTAAATCCCCTTTGCATTATGCTTTAACGTACCGTAATACCCGCGATTCCCCCAATACGTATCTAATGATCTTGGAAGTTTGATCGTTTCAGCAATCTCCTCCATCGTATATCCATGGTTGGCTAAACGTACGGTCTGGTCATGCATATATTTATACAGATCACGCTGCAATTTCAAATGTCCTAAAGCACGATCCTTGCCCCAAACAGGCCATGCATGGATCATAAGCAAGGCATCGATCTCTTCATTTTCAAATAAATCAATGGTTTTATCGAGTGAATTGGCCCAATGCAGGGCATCCCGAGTTTTCGCCCCTCTAACCGTATAAATTTGATGCATCAACTGATTGGCGTTCTCTGATACAAATAATGCTTTGTAATCCCGTATATAAAAGTGCATTTCAGCGGGTGCTTCCGTATTTGGTGTTAACAAGAATTTAAAGGTTACCCCATCGATTTCCATCGTGTCGATTTCGTTTTCTATTTCAACTGTAGGCAGCGCAAAACTCATAGTTCCGGAACTCATCGTATTACCTATACCGATAGATACCGAGCCTTCCCGGCCATCTGGAATATTTTTACCAAACTGATACTCAGCCCGACGAGCCATAATGGTACCCAAAAGCACATTTTCACTTAACGCTTCTTTTGTAAAATGTTGAGGAACGATAATAGGAATGGCCGGATTTTCCGCATATTTTAGAACAGCCTGAATGCCGCCAAAATGGTCCGCATGACTTTGACTGATAATAATTGCTGAAACTGGCCTTTTTGGACGATGTTTATAATATAATTCCATGGCGGCTTCTGCCGTTTCCGTACTTCCTAAAGCATCACAAACAATGACTCCTTGTTTACCTTCAATAAAGAAAGTGGTAGCGATCGATTGCCCACGGACTTGATATATTCCTTCCACTACTTCAAATAAACCAGATATTGCCTGTAATTGGGCATTTCTCCATAGGCTTGGGTTCACTGTTTCTGGAGCAGTATCTAAAAGAAAATCTAACTTATCGATGTCCCAAACTACTTCCCCAGAATGATCTTTTAGAATGGTAGTTTCCAAAGGAGCAATAAAACCGCGGTTCGCATCCTCGAAATTCTGTAGATCATTGAAATTTAGTGATTCATATACGGCTAAATTTGCCTTTTTTGTAAAAGAAGTGGCAGACTTAGATGGATTTAATACTTTGCTTTTCATAGAAACCTCCAAGGATTGTTGTTTTTTATCTGTTACAAAAAAAGGAAAACACTTTTGACTTCCCGGCAATAATGTCAAGTCTGGAGACCCTACATTAACAGGAGGTTTTCAAGTGTTTTCCGTATTACAAGATTGCCAATGGTCGTGTTAAGCCTCTATTGCTTTAAGCTCGAACACTTCATTTATCACTTTGGTGATAATAGGGGCTGGGATCTTGAAGAAAACTCCTGCAGGGTCATGATGTACAGCCGGCACCAAAAGGTGAAGCTTGTCTTCGTTACATTCAAATTCAGCAAACGTGTCAGGTAAATTCACCGCTTTGCGGAGATCTCTTATAAATTGAATAACTTCCTCTAAACATTGTTCAGGTTGTTCTGATGGTTTTGTGATACCTAATGCTTGGGCAAATTCAGTGACTCGCGGCAAATAGTATGCAGGCAATGATTCCATTACATTTGGCAAAAGGACAGCATTAGCCAATCCGTGCGGGATATTGAATTTTGCCCCAATCGCGTGTGCCATATTGTGAACTGGAACGGCATTCAGACATAAACAGAAAGCAGAAATCGCCATCGAACTTGCCATTAGCATGTTCGCTCTTGCCGAAAGATCGTCCCCTTTGTGAACCGCAGTCTGTAAATTATCAACAATCATCCGAATCGATTTTAGTGCATAGGCATCTGTCATCGGATTGGCCTTCGGTGAAAAATAAGCTTCCACTGCATGCGTCAAGGCATCAAATCCTGTAAAGGCAGTAATTTTAGGAGGAAGCCCTACTGTTAAATCGGGATCCAAAATCGCCATATCAGCATTGATAAACGGATGAAGCAAGTTTGATTTTATTCCGAGATTTTCATTTAGGATAACGGCAACAGGTGATACTTCCGCTCCAGTTCCCGCTGTTGTCGCAATAGCTACATGCGGAATTGAAATAAATTGAGCCTCTGGCCACCATTCCATCACATTTCCGGTAAGCAGGGAATCACGAATATCATCCAGACCTTTATGGAGCATCCACTTAATCCCTTTTACGGTATCTAAGACACTGCCGCCGCCAAGAGCAATTAGGGAATCACCATTGCATTCTTTAAAGAAACGTGCACCTTGGTTAATAATTTCTCCTTTTGCGTCTTGTTCGATATTATCAAACACCCCAACAAGCTCCGGCGTTCCTGGCATGAACTCAAATAATTCTTTAATCTTCTTAGTAATTCCGGCTTGAGTTAACCCTTTGTCTGTGTAGAGTACTGCTCGTTTACCGCCAAGCCCTTTAATCATCTCAGGAAGCATTGTTCTTGATCCCGCTCCGCTATTAACAACCGTTCTTACAGAAAATTGAAAAAATGATGTCGACATAGAATCACCTGCTTTATTAGATTTGTATTTATTAAATTATCCCAATAATATTTGATACCAAGGTCTTTGGCTGACTTCAGGCACAAGTGAGCAGTGGACATGCTTGACTTGAGAATATTCGTCTAAGGCATGGCGTCCTAATTCCCGGCCAAAACCGCTTTGCTTGTATCCGCCGAACGGTGCATCACTTCGGAGCATATGCCAATCATTAATCCATATCGTTCCTGCCTTTAATTCACGGGCAATTTTCATGGCTTTATTTACATCCTTGGACCAAACTCCGCCTGCTAATCCATAAATGGTATCATTTGCTATTTCTATTGCCTCCTCAACTGTGGAGTAACGAATAACGGAGAGAACAGGACCAAAAATTTCTTCTCTCGCAATCTTCATATCATTATGAACATCGGCAAAAATGGTAGGTTCAACATAATAGCCATCTTCAAATCCTTCAACGAGCCTTCGTTTTCCGCCGCAAACCAATCGGGCTCCTTCTTCAATACCAGACTCAATATAGGAAAGGACGGTTTCCAATTGCTGTTGTGATACAAGCGGCCCCATTCCTGTAGCGATGTCTAACGGATTTCCAATTGTAATGGTGCTTGCAAGAGCAGATAATTGTTCGATGACTTGCTCATAAATGGAATCATGTACAAGTACACGAGTGCCTGATTCACAAACTTGTCCAGAGTGTGATAAGAATCCGAATAAAATGCCTGGAATAGTAATACTCAAGTCCGCATCAGGCAATACGATGGCTGGTGATTTCCCTCCTAACTCAAGGGTGACGCGTTTTACCGTTCCTGCTGCCATCTGCATAATGCGGCCACCGACTTCTGTAGAACCGGTAAAAGCAACTTTGTCTACACTTGGATGGGTTACAAGTGCTTCTCCAATGCTGGCTCCTGGACCAGATATCACATTGAATACACCTGCTGGGATTCCTGCTTCAGCAGCCAATTCCGCTAATTTCAAGGTAGACAATGGCGTATTGGAAGCTGGTTTGACCACAATGGAGTTCCCCATTGCCAAGGCAGGAGCCAATTTCCACATTGCCAGAATCATTGGAAAATTCCACGCGGTAATGGCCGCTACAACACCAATCGGTTCCCGCCAAACCTGGTTATTGCTTGGTCCAGGAAATGGTAAAGTAGGAAGGGCTTCCACATACGGATACTCTACAGTGAACTTTGCCGTTTGCTGTAAAAGATCAACGATTGATAGGATGTCCATATTAGAAATACGGCGAACGGTTGCTCCCGAGCTAATAGATTCTAAGTATCCTAATTCCTCCGCATGTTCAATAATCTTGTTTCCAAATTGGATAAGTACGTTCGCACGTTCTTGTGGAGATTTTTTTGACCATACTCCCGAATCAAAAGTGGCCCGAGCGGATGAAACTGCCTCTTCCACATCTTCTTTCCCGGCTTTCGCCACCTTTGCAGCCACTTCACCAGTTGCAGGGTTTATTACCTCAAACGTTTCTCCGCTTATCGCTGGTTTCCATTCCCCGTTTATAAAGAGTGGAAATTCCAATGTGTGCACAGCTGCTTTCATAGCAATTCCTCCTTTTTATCAAAAGATTAATCATTATCTAAAAAAGTTCCCTATCAAACTAATTAACTTCCACTTGTTCAACACGTAAAGCTCTTCTCAAAATCTTACCTGTGCTGTTCTTAGGTAATTCCTGCATAAATTCCACTTGTCTTGGCAGCTTGTACTTGGCAAGCTTGTCTTGGCAGAAATAAAGAATGTCATTCATCGTGATACCTTCATCGTTGGTGACCACGAAGGCCTTCACGATTTCTCCGTATTCTTTATCCGGAATTCCAATCACCGCCGTTTCGACAATGGCTGGGTGCTGATATAATACCTCTTCGACTTCTCTCGGATAGACATTATATCCGCCAACGAGGATCATATCTTTTTTACGATCAACGATATAGATGTATCCTTCTTCATCCATTCGGGCCAAATCACCTGTGTAAAACCATCCGTCTTTCAAAACGGAAGATGTAGCTTCCTGCATTCCTAAATACCCCATCATCACATTCGGACCTTTTACAATTAATTCACCGATTTCGCCTCTTGAAACTTCCACTCCATTCGGATCCACCACTTTATTCTTCACTTCGGGTATGTCTATTCCTACAGAGCCTGGTTTACGTGTTCCCCGCAGCGGATTGAAGGCTGTTACAGGAGCCGTTTCAGAAAGGCCATACCCCTCTAAAACATGAACCTTATACTTCTTTTCAAATCTATGTAATAATTCAACTGGAATCGAAGCACCTCCTGAAAAACAAGCCCTAATCGATGAAAAGTCCTCTGCCATTGCGCCTGGCACCTGCAACAAAAAGCTAAACATGGTTGGAACTCCGGCAAAAATCGTTGCCTTCTCGCTTCTAATTGTATTAATGACATCGGTTGGGCTAAATTTTGGAACAATGACAATGGCTGCCCCGGAAGCTATTGGAATGTTAATGCAAGTCGCAATACTAAACACATGGAACATGGGAAGAACCGCAATGATTCGATCTTCTTCCGTGAACTCGGCAAGCTGGGACATTGCAGCAGCATTCGATGCCAGATTTCGATGCGACAGCATGGCACCTTTTGGCTTTCCAGTCGTGCCAGAGGTATAAAGAATGACGGCCAAATCACCCTCAGCAATGGAAGGGCTTTCAAAAACTTCTTTTGATTCTTGAACAAGACGCTCCCAAGGCCATTCAGACCCGATTGAATCTGTGTAGATAACCATCTTCAAATGTTCTAGTTTCTTTTTTACAGAAGTTATTGCTGGTTCTAAAGAGGAATGTGCAATTACAGCCATTGCTTGACTATTAGAAAGAATATAAGCAATTTCTGCTGAAGTGTAGACAGGATTAATCGGAACAACCACTGCACCTGCCCGTAGGATTCCAAAGTAAGCAATCACAAACTCAGGACAATTACCAAGAATTAAAGCGACTCGATCCCCTTTTCTGATGCCTGCATCATGTAAACTGATAGATGCACAATCTACCAATTTATCAAGTTCTGCATATGTTTTACTTTGGTTCAAAAATGTATAGGCGGTGCGATTTGGAAATCTTGCTGCACTTTTCTTTAAATTCTCATTCAAATTCAAAGCCATCCTTTTCCTTTCCTCCTTTTAGTTTTTAGAAAATTAAGATTTCCTTGAATTTATTATATATATAATTTAAACTTAAATAAATCAACCGTTAATGAAGTATATAGAAGCTGCGCTTCTATAATATAAAGGAGAAAACAATGCATATCGAACAATTGGAATACATTGTAAAGGTTGCTGAAAAAGGATCTATTTCTATAGCAGCAGAAAGCCTGCATGTTTCTCAATCGGGAATCAGCCAATCGATTACTAGATTAGAAGATGAGTTGGGCGTTAAAATATTTAAACGCCACAGACGACTTGGAGCCGTACCAACCAATGAGGGCAAAACTTTAATAAAAAAAGCTTACGAGGTATTAGTCAGACTTCAAGAATTTAAAGAGGAGGCCCAATCTTTCAACATAGTGACCTCGGGAAATTTAAAGTTATCATCGATTCCTGGCTTTATGTTGTTCCTGTTAGAACCTCTAGCATCTTTTAAAAACGCATATCCCAATGTAAATATTGAAGTCTCAGAAAAAGGAACTCAACATATTATTGAGCATATCGAAAATAACCAGATTGACATTGGCCTAATTACGATTTACGATGATTTAATAAAAAAAAGAGAAGATTTAGTATTTGAAGTAATACTTGAAGGAAAGATGAAAGTCTACGTTAGCAAATCATCTCCTTTAGCGGCACAAAAATTTATAACTCCTCAAGAATTGATAACTCGAAACGTTATTTTATATAATGGGGATTATGTGAAACGATTTGCAAATGATTTAATTAGTAAATTTGGGCCAATGAACATTTTATTTACCTCTGATAATACCGAGGTAATAAAAAAAGCGATTTTAGAGGGCTTAGGAATTAGTTTCGGCCCAGACTTTTCTAACAAAAATGATCCTTATGTTTTAAGCGGCGAAATCGTTCCTATCGAAATCATCAATTACGAACAAGAAAAGATAGGTGTAGGCTGGGTACGCTCAGAGAATAATCATTTTTCTATTAACACAAAGAAATTTTTGGAACATTTTAATTTTCATTCCCGAATGTTGACCTATTAATCTTAACGATTTTTGTTAAAGAAACCTCCCTTCCAAAATTGAAGGGAGGTTTTCTTTAAGAGACGGAAGGATTTGTTTAGCCTCCCTCTCTATTCATGTTTTTCATCTGACGCTTTTCCTTTATAAAAATCACGCCAATCAAGCCAAGTATCGAGAAAAAAACTGGAGCGATGAAACCGTAATAGTATCCATCGTCTAAACTATCTGAAGCAATCTGATAATGATTCAACACATATCCAAAAATGCTTGGCAGCAATACAGCACTTAAAAATCCACCCGTATTTGCAAACCCAGAAACAATACCAGATTCTATGATGGGAAAAGATTGACGAACGACAGCAAACGTTAAGGCGCTTGCCCCATACCCAAAGCCTATGATAAAGAAAAGCGTAATAAGCAAGGAAAGGGGCGGATTTTCCCTAAATAAAAGAAAGGTAGACCAACTTAATAACATAATGATATGAACAACAACATAGGGACGTTTAATGGTTTCTAACCGGCTTGAAATCCAACTAGTTAGGGGAGCACCTATAAGTGCCCCGATAAGACCAACCATAATGAGTTGACTCGCATCTGAACGTGTCATTCCATAGACATTCATCCCATAGGGCACTGCCCACGAACTGATAAATCCTACATACGCGCCGACAACCCCAAAGTGGCAAAAGAATAAAGCCCATGCCTGAGGATTTGAAAACATTCTTCGTAGTAAAACCAATGTTCTTTCACGTGGTATCTCATTTTTTAAAGATACCGTTTCATTAATAAGGATTTGTTTTGGTATTTTTAAGAGTACCAAATAAAGGAGAATGCCGCACAGACATAATAAGAGCCCCGTTGAAAAAAATGCTGTCCTCCAACCAAGCAATACAATCCATGCGGAAAAAGGGACTGTCGCCAATAGGAAACCAAGACTTCCTGACATTCCCGCCAGACCAATTAAACGAACAAATTCCTTTACATTAAACCACTGACCCAAGATTAACACCATATTGACCCAGATGGTCGCATCTCCTGTCCCCGTCAATATTCTGGCAAAAAACAGGACAACTTCATGCGTACCAAGACTATAGATGATTGTACCTAAACCTGTAAGTATGGCACCTATAATGAGAAAAAAATTGGGGCCAAAACGATCAGCCATAATACCCATCGGGATTTGCAATCCAGTGTATACAAAAAATTGTATACTTGTTAGTAACCCAATCGTTGATGCTGTTACATTAAAATCCCTCATCACTTGTTCTGTAATAAGTCCAGGTGCGGTTCGTTGGCTCGCCATCAATAAATAAGTAAACAAGACAGTTGCAAATACAATCCATCTAAATGTGCTATTTTGTTTGTCCAATGATTTCTACTCCTATTAGCTTTTACTCCTATATATATGGATTTTCTGTCACGGTAAAACAAGTTTTTTAAAAGCATTATATATATCACTCTACTTTTAATATAATTTTGTCTCTACTAAAGTTTCTATAATTATGTGAACAACACTCCGATTCAACTTGCATTACCTCTAAACGTGGAAAAATTATCTTGAAATCTTGAAAATGTTTCAAAATTCCATTTATTAAATATTATTTGTATGATATTATTTTAAAAAAAGAAGGGGTAAACAACATATGGAATCCACATTCTCATCAACAAAAACAACATCTAAGACAAAGGCCATTGTCATCAATGCACTTTTCATCGCATTAACTCTCGTTGCCACGATGTTCATTAACATCAAGCTCCCAATAATGGGTAACGGAGGGCTAATCCATCTGGGCAACGTGCCTCTTTTTATAGCAGCCTTGGTTTACGGCAAGAAAACAGGAGCCATAGCAGGAGCCTTCGGAATGGGCTTATTCGATCTTATCTCTGGCTGGGCTATTTGGTCCCCGTTTACATTTATTATCGTAGGTGCAATGGGCTTCATAGTCGGACTTATTTCTGAAAAAGTACCCGGCAATAAAATCTTTGTTAATAGTTTGGCAATTGCCACTGCATTAATCATAAAAGTGGTTGGCTATTATTTTGCAGAAGTAATCCTTTATGGTAATTGGATACAGCCATTCGGCTCCATTCCTGGAAACATAATGCAGGTCGTAATAGCGGGTATCATTGTAATACCTCTTGCAGAACGTTTAAAGAGTAGAGCTTTAAGATAACAAAATAGAAATAATTGTTTATTGTAGAAGTCTTTAGCAACAAAAAAATATAGTGGACTAATTACTAGTCTTATGAGATTATTCAGAGAAAGGGTCGTCATCAGTTAGATGACGACCTTTTCTTCTGCTTTCTTTCAATGTTTTGGTCATCATTAACTTAATAACGACCTTTTCTTCTGCTTTCTTTCGGAGTTTTGGTCATCATCAGCTTAATGATGACCTTTTCAACTTCTGACTTTCGGAGTTTTGGTCATCATCAGCAATCTTGAAATAATCCAAACAACTTTCTGCGACAAAGTACGATCATCCACCATTAAAGAATATCAGAAAGATCAATACCTAAACACCCCCATCAATAACTGTCAATGAGGACGGATCTGCTTTCATTGCTTCTATAAACGATGTCAGTTTTTTATCTAATACCATACCTTTTAATTATGGAATTGATTAATATATTCATTATCTATATAACATTCAGAATTACCAAATTTCTCTCAACTTAATGTAATACAAAACTTTTTTTATTCCTTTTGGTTATATTCTTCCATTCTTTTTTACTATTATTTAAAGTGCATTGTTTTTTGTAGCATAGAATTACATTCTATTACTATCTTTAAGGAGGGCAACTCAATGAGTGAAATTGTTTCAGCATTTCAAGAGATTCCAACCACGTGCATTTCTGACACGATGCAAGGACTAAATAATATGGATCCATTAATTAAACCATTAAAAGAGGAATACAGAATAGCAGGTCGCGCCTATACGGTTAAAATGCCAGTTGGTGATAATCAATGCGTTTTACGTGCTATTCGTGAGGCCAAGCTAGGAGATATTCTCGTTGTCGATGCCAAAGGGGATACTTATCGGACCATTGCAGGAGATTTTATCCTTGGACTTGCACAAACATTAGGAATTACAGGAATCGTAACTGATGGGGTTATTCGTGACATTCTTGGTGTAAAAAAGCTAAATTTTCCAGTTTTCTGCAAAGGTACGACTGTTGCAGCAAGCGCTAAGGGTGGTTGGGGAGAAGTTAACGTGCCGATATCTTGCGGCGGCACCTCAGTCAGTCCTGGAGACATCATTGTAGCGGATGCTGATGGGGTTGTAGTTATTCCGAAAGCGATCGAGGAAGAGGTATTAAGGAAAGCAAAAGAAAAACTTGTAAAAGATCAAGAACGGTATGAGAAAGTTTCCGGTAAACCCGATGAAGTGATTCGTTATTTAGATAGTATGTTGAAATAAATAGATGACCAAAAAGAAGGGAAATGGGACAGTGCCGTTTCCCTTCTTTGTTTATTTTTAAATGCCTTTTTTAGATTCCCAAGCCCTAATTTAGTACTGGTACTAATAAAACATTTCTAATCATATTCTTATAAAAGAAAATAATTAGAAGGGGTGTAAGTTTAGGTGAAGAAAGTTAAGGTCCGTTTACAACCCATTATTAGTAAGATAAACTTACCCACTGTTTTGAAAACAGCTATACTCCCAGGTGACTCTATTGAAAGATTATTTATTGCAACCCAGGTAGGAGAAATCTTTTACATAGGAAACGGAGCAGTAAGGACTTTTTTAGATATTCGCACGCGAATCATAAAACTTGGTCCTTCTGGTGGTTATGATGAACGGGGATTGCTGGGGCTGGCGTTTCATCCTGAATTTTATTATAACGGTCTTTTTTATCTACATTTCTCAGTAGCTGGGACACAGGGCCCAGGTGCTCTCACTGAAGGTTTTAATCCAAACCCATGTGATCCCAAAACGTTAAACCTAAAGTGGATCAATAGAGAAACACAATATGAACATATTGATACTGTTGAAGAATGGATTTTACAATCGAATGGTCAACCTCAAAAACGACGGACATTACTTAACATAAGAAGACCATTTTTGAATCATAATGGGTTCAATAGTTTAAACTTTTCACCCGAAACAGGAAAACTTGTTTTAACCACCGGAGATGGTGGCTCTGGCTATGATCCATTTAATTTAAGTCAGGATTATATGGAAATAGCCGGTAAAATAATTGAAATTGACGTTGCTAAGAATACATTTATCAATAATCCACCTGTAGTTACACGTTTTAACGAACTTCCTGCACCTATTCAGGAAACTCTTACGGTCATTGCCAAAGGGGTCCGCAATATACCAGGCATTTCATTCCAAAGATTTTATAACCAGTATATCAAATATGTGGGAAATGTCGGACAGGACCTGGTAGAGTCGATTTTTTCATTCGCTCATTATAAACCAATACCGGTTATTCAACTTGTTCAAGCTTCTTTAACAAACACCGAATCTGAACAAGAAGGATTTATTAACTTTGGCTGGCGAGGGTGGGAAGGTGCTTTTCCTACTTCAATTGTTAGGGGCTGCTCTGGAAAACCGAATTTGGATGAGAAAACCATTGCTTATTTCAATGAAGCAGTAAACACTTCAGTGAAGCGTCTTCAGCCTCTAACTAGTTATTTTCATAAAGATGTAAGGCCTGATAAGTTTGGAGGAACGGCTCTTACAGGAGTCCAGCCCTATATGGGGAATAGAATCCCCGATTTAACAGGAAGTGTTGTGTTTACCGATCTAGCCAGGAAAGAAAAATCGCAATCTTTGGTTAGAGGGGTTTTAGCGTATACCAAGGTAAGAACAGATGGCAAACCAAATGATTATAGTGTGATTGAAACAGAGTATAATTTTGGGTCTCAGTCCGCTTATTATGTCGGTTTGGGAACGAATATGGATCAATCCAGACTATACTTGGGGGTCTATGGTTCTATGAAAGTGACTGACCTTAACCAAGGTACTGTTTTTGAAATTGTTCCATAATTCTAAAATAAGTGCCAGTCACCTTGAAGGGTACATATGCTTTCATAACTTTCTCCTAACAAGTAATTTTAGTTTTTTAACAGCAATCGTTGGACCGATAGCAGGTGCCAGAATGAGTGCACTCGTGCAAGCCCATTGCCATACTAACAATATTTCACAAACTATTAAAGAAAAAAACCGTCAAGATAAATCTCGACGGTTTTACCAATGTACTAAATTAATAATCGGTCCAACCTGCATCCCCCGTAATAACTGTTCCACTAACATCAGAGGCTAGAAAAAGAGCTATATTTGCAATTTCTTCTGGTTTCCCTACACGTGGATTTATTCCTAATCCAGCTTTAATGCGCCCCATACCAAATTCGTCAACTCCCGTCATTGAAGAACTGATATTTGTTTCAACGTTCGTAAAGTTAGGTAGTTTTCAAGTCTCTTTGTTGTACCTTTTCCAAAGTAGCTTTGGATTCAAGTTCGGAAGCTTGTTTAACTTTCTTAATAAAGAAAGAAAGAATTAATCCAATGGTGCCAATCCCAATAATGACGAGGTATGCGTCATTAATCCCCTGAATAGTCGATTCCTTTATAAGCTGCCCTTGAGTCAAGCCCTTAGCAGCGGCAGTAGGAATCATGTCCTGCAGATGTGATTTTGTTCGGTCTGACATAACAGTAACAAGGAGTGAAGTCCCGACAGCACCGGCAACTTGCCGAATGGTATTGCTAATGGCAGTTCCGTGTGCACTTAACTGCTGTGGCAGTTGATTTAAGCCAGCGGTTTGTAGAGGCATCATCATTAAGGCCATCCCAATGCGACGCCCCGTTGACATCAGAACCAAAAAGGTATAACTTGTTGAGTCTGTCAAGTTGGTAAAGCCTAACGTTGTGGTAATCGTAATAACCATTCCAATAACAGTTAGCCATTTCGCGCCGAACCGATCGAACAACTTCCCTGTAACTGGCATAAGGAAACCCATTATTAGTGCCCCTGGAAGAAGGAGAAGACCGGACTCAATCGCTGTATAACCACGGATATTCTGAAGGTAGAGCGGAAGCAGCATCATGTCGGCATACATCACCATCGTAACCGCGATATTGATAATAGTTGTTAAGGAGAACATATTATACTTGAATGCACGCAAGTCAAGCAGCGGATTTTGCGATTTCATCTGCTGCCATGAAAAGACTGCTAGGGCCAAGATTCCTACTGTGATCGTACTTAGTACCTCCTTGTCTGACCATCCAAGGCTTCCAGCACGGCTAAAACCATAAAGCAAGGCTCCGAAACCAATGGTAGAGAGGGCAACACTTAGGATATCAAGTTTTGTCTTGATTTGATCGGATACATTTCGGAGATAAATGAATCCAAGTACAATAACAATAACCGCAAATGGAATCATTCCATAAAACATTGTTTCCCATTTGTAGTTTTCAATAATGTAACCGGCAATTGTAGGACCGATGGCCGGGGCAAAAATGATCGCAAGCCCGACCATCCCCATGGCCGCACCTCTTTTTTCGGGAGGAAATATGGTAAGAATGACGTTCGTAAGCAGCGGCATAATGATTCCTGCACCAGCCGCCTGAATCATACGTCCGGTCAATAATAAAGGAAATCCCGTTGCAATAGCAGAAACGATAGTCCCGGCTAGAAAGATAAACATCGACGCTTGAAAAAGCTGACGGGTGGTAAACCGCTGCATAAAGTAGGCGGTAATGGGAATCAAAACACCATTTACCAGCATGTAACCTGTGGTTAACCACTGTGCTGTTGCAGCTGAGATTTTAAATTCAACCATCAGTTCAGGAGTAGCAACGCTCATGAGTGTTTGGTTTAATGTTGCAATGAAAGCACCTAATATCATAATGAACATAATAGGTCCTTTTTTTATCGAATTTGTGACAGTTTTAGCATTATTATTCAATTCTCTCCTACCCTTTCTAACTTGAATATAGACTTTTTTTACAATGTGTTTAATAATTAACATTGTATAAATTACATTATATTAAGACCGTTGGTTATGACAACAGACAATTTCTTGAGAAGTGTAAATTAGTTATCATTTATTTCAATTTTGTTGAGAAAACCGAAAAAAATAGACAGAACTTAAATTATTGTAAATTACCAATTTATAGGAAGAGTGGTTAGACATGAAAGATAATGAAAAGACGCGTGTAGATCCTCGGGTACTTCGTACACGCCAATTAATAAAAGACGCGTTAATAGATTTGCTGCAGGAAATGGAAATAAATAAAATCACGGTTAACCGGATTGCTGAACGCGCAACCATCAACCGTGTTACATTTTATTTGCATTATCATGATATACAAGACATGCTGGAGAAGATGGCGCAGGAAATGGCCGAGGATATTGAGGGCATTATGATGAGTACAACAACAAACATGAATTCCTCTGAAGAAATGGATTCGTTAAAACTTATAAACCTGCTTGAGCACATAGCCGAGAATGCCAAATTCTATAAAGTAGTTCTTGGTTCCACACGAACGCCTATCTTTACAGAGCGGTTATTAAAAATCCTTACGAAATCAATAACAGAGAGAACGGAGATCGACTCCATGCTCGCTACTACCGATATCCAAAGGGATATTGCTATTTGGCACGGTTCTTCAGCTCTTATAGGCACAATCGTAGCTTGGTTGCGTAAAGACATGCCTTATACACCGCAATTCCTTGCTAAGCAGATGTATATGCTTTTTCATTTGAATAACGATATTAGGAAAACAAAATGAAAAAAGCAATTACACCAGTTGGACTTTTTTGGTAATTGTTATCTACTGGCTTTTCATTCGCAATTAAAAATTGTCGATCTAAGAGAGTCTAGGGGATATGGTAGTAAGCAGATATTTATTTTGTTAGAATACTATTTTTAACCTATCTTCCATACTGGCACATAACTCTTGTACCCGATTATTTAAGTACAAAAATTCAAATTCTTATTGGTGATTTTACAAAAAATGACGATCTTCTTGTTGAAGTAATTTCCCTTTTCCGTTCTTAAAATAAAATATTCAAATTTCGAGGTTTTTCCTATCAAATGGTATGAAAAATAGATTAGGCTGCGGAATAATGCGATTCCGCAGCCTTTTTGTGCGACGGCAGCCGCACCTTTTTTAAATAAGTATCTCAATATATTATTTTTCCCTGACGGTCAATGCTGAAATCCAGGATATATCACCTACAGTTCAATCCTTTTTTTCCCATATAAAAATTTCTTATAAGTAAGTATAATTTTTTACAATTTTTATTATTCTGATAACCGCAGTATTCTTATCCGTATAGCATCTATTTAAAAATCTATAACGAATAATGAATGGGAGAGAATAGTATATGTCAATTTTAAATGAAGAAGCATTAAGGATACATAAGGAAAAGCAAGGCAAACTTGGCGTTATGTCAAAGGTTCCTCTGCGCGATGCAAAGGATTTGAGTCTTGCTTATTCTCCTGGGGTTGCTGAGCCGTGTAAGGAAATTTATAGAGATGAAAACAAAGTGTATGACTACACAATAAAAGGGAACCTCGTTGCCGTTGTCTCAAACGGAACAGCTGTATTAGGGCTTGGAAATATTGGACCTAAGGCCGCTATGCCAGTCATGGAGGGGAAAGCCTTATTATTCAAATCATTTGCAGATGTTGATGCATTCCCAATTTGCTTAGATACATCAGATCCTGACAAAATTGTCGAGGTCGTTAAATTATTGGAGCCGACTTTTGGTGGAGTGAATTTGGAAGATATTGCTGCACCACAATGCTTCGAAATTGAGGACAGGTTGAGAAAAATTTGTAATATTCCAATTTTCCATGATGATCAGCATGGTACAGCCATTGTAACCGCCGCTGGGTTAATTAATGCGTTGAAACTCGTTGACAAAAAGTTAGAAGATATTCGCGTTGTTGCAAACGGCGCAGGTGCTGCCGGTGTAGCGATCGTTAAGCTGCTGCTTAATATGGGTGTAAAAGATGTTATTTTATGTGATACAAATGGAATCATTTATGAAGGTCGTCCAAACGGGATGAATCGTTTTAAGGAGGAAATGGCACGCATCACTAATAAAGAACAAAAGCAAGGTACACTGGCAGATGCTCTTGTTGGAGCGGATGTATTTGTAGGAGTATCAGCAGCCGGTGCCGTTACAAAAGAAATGGTTAGTTCGATGAATCGTGATTCTATTATATTTGCTATGGCAAACCCGATTCCGGAAATCATGCCGGAAGAGGCAAAGGAAGCTGGAGCATTTGTTGTCGGGACAGGACGTTCTGACTTTCCAAATCAAGTCAATAACGTATTAGCATTCCCTGGAATTTTCCGCGGTGCTTTAGATGTTAGTGCAAAAGAAATCAACGAAGAAATGAAACTTGCAGCGGTTTATGCGATTGCTGGGTTAATTGAGGATGAAGAGCTTACCCCGAATTATGTTATTCCGGATCCATTTGATCCAAGAGTAGCTGCACATGTAGCCGCCGCAGTTGCTAAGGCGGCAATGGAAACAGGAGTTTCACAAAGGAATATTAATATACATGAAATCGAAGAACGTTTATTGGTATTAAGGGACTAATCTGTCTTAGCTTAAATTCTAAATAGATATATTATAGAAACAAAACGTTCTCATGTATGAACTATTGTTGTTGGAATTGTTCGGGCTTGGACGGCTTATGTTGGAATAGTGAAACAATCTTTATGGTAACAGATAATGGGAGAAATAGGGAGAATATGTATGGAAGCAAAATTTTGTAGAGAATCAAGAGTTATACGAACAAGTCGTGTATTTCCAAATGACGTAAACAACCACAATACATTATTTGGGGGACGATTAATGAGTGATGTGGACCAGGTAGCGTCGATTTCCGCAGCTCGACATAGTCGCAGAGAATGTGTAACTGCCTCAACCGATTCAGTAGACTTTTTATGTCCCGTTCATACATCAGATTCGGTTTGTTTTGAATCCTATGTGACATGGACAGGTACATCATCCATGGAGGTTTTTGTAAAGATTATTGCTGAAGATTTAAAAAGTGGTGAACGGAGAATTGCAGCTACTGCTCTATTAACGTTTGTTGCACTTGATCAGCATAAACGTCCAGCACATGTTCCTCAGGTCATTCCTGAAACTGAAGAAGAGAAAAAATTGCATGAATCCGCACCGGACCGAGCATTAATGCGCAAGCATCGAAAACAAAAGAGTAAAGAATTAGCTACTTTCTTAACACACTAATTATAGATTATTAACCTGGGGAAATATGCATGTTAAAAAATTTATCAATTTAATCTGCTCCTTACAACATAAATATATTGCTGTATTGGCCTGATGGTGGACCAATGAAATATAAAGAAAACCATTAACTATAGGATGGATCATATCAACTTACTAGGTGGGTATCGCTTGATCAAAAAGAGGCTGCTACCTTAGAATCATTACGGCCAATGAACAATCAGTGATAATATTAAGCATCGGTTACATTACCGTGCGAATAATCTTTATACACAGTTCTTCTTAACTTTGTAATTAGAGTTTTTGCTGGTGGTACCCCTTATTAAAACAGTTCAAAAAAACCCGGCTTACCTATTAAGGGGCCGGGCTTCTGCTATTGTCTTCAATGGGACTAGTCCACTCTCCTTATTTGAAGCACTCTCCCATTTTATTAAATTACCTATATAAAAGAGTAAGAAGCATTACATAGCTCCCAAGGATTACTGCTCAACTTTGGACCGAACATGGTTTTTAATAACACTGGCCCTGGACCTCCTGCATACTCTAATAATGAAAAGGCACCAGCAGGGGTCTCTACTTGAACATCAACTCTTACCGGGCTTCTTTTAAATTCTTCTACAATCTTCCTCGCTATATAAAATTCCAATAGTTTTGGTGAGCGAATGATCAAGTCTAGGTCACTTGTTGATGTCACTGTTTCCACCCCACTGGCAAGCTCGAAACCGGCACTTCCTCCAGGCCCCCATGAAAGCCTGTGAACATTGAATATCTCTTCTGCAAATCCCATAGCTGCGAAAACCGGTGAATGTTTATCCTTCCACTGATTTCTTCCGGCAAGTTCTTCAGGTTTTATTTGTTTTATTACACTATGTTCTGGTAAGAATGCCCCAAATCTCTGGTTTCTTTCCTTGCCCCTAATGCCAATAGCTGCCTGCCCTTTTGGAGCATGTGCCCTGCGGACTACTACAAATGGTGCTTTCTCCAAAGAATGTACGACCCATTCAGGGATAAAAGAGTGGCTGATGATATCCTTTGGATTAATCTTTAATAAGTCATGTGGTTCTAGCGCCATTGTTCTCTAAGCTTCTTCCGAACAAGTATTGAAGCCGCCCGCCCACCTTCTCGTGCAAACGAAGTTTTGAGTCTGCTGCTAAGATCCCTTGGACTGTTTTTTGTGTCTTCAATGGCTTCAACTAATTTACTGAAAACTTTCTCACGGTCGGAACTTCCTGGTGAATCTGCATTTATACCACTCATTAGGGAAAATAGTGCACCTAGTTTTTCAAAAGACCGAATATCATAGGCCATTGCAGGCACTTTTTTTGTTGCTTCCTCCAATTCTTCAATCGTTCGCTGAGTAATCCTTGCTGCTGAATGTTTGGACATGACGTGAACATTCACCCCTTCATCCTCTAAGGCTATCAGACGGCTGGCTTGCATTCCGTGGGAAAGAAAAGCACCCGAAATAGCTTTTCCTGGTATGAAGGCAATGACTGGATGACCTGCTAATCTAGCAGAAGCATATGCATCTACGGCTGCAGCACATGCCTGATGAATTCCGAGTAGTTCTTCGCGATAGCCATAAGCCTGGCTTGGAACATCAACAATTGAGATAATTGCCCGCTTCTCCTGATGCCGATCCTCCTCGATAACATCAAGTATATGCTTGGCGATCATCCATCCCTCTCCTAGGCCGAATTCACCGGATCGTGCTCTTGGGAAGTGGCTGAATTTATCCGGTACAACTGCAAGGAAACGCGCCGGGAGGTTCCCAATAAAGGAATCTGCGCAAAGTACTGAAGGAATCTTACTGATACTTGTGGTTCCATTCGTTAAGAGATTAAACCATTTATGTCCCCTGCTTACTATCTCATTTTCCTGTGTGGTCCTCTTTAAGCTATATTCAGCTAGTTTAGTATTCTCGTACTGCTTCCATAAGTGACGTGCTTTTTCAGGCTTAATTGGTTCTGAAGTATTAACCGAATGTAAAAACGTTAAATACCTCTCGACCTGGGTGCTTCTTGGTGGATTTTCAGCCGCTTTTTCAGCTGCATAAAAAATGGCCTGCTGAAAAGCCTCAATATCATCATCCACAACCAGATTGGCGAATCCCGTTGCTGCTCTTTGATTCCCACCAATTGTATTCCAGATTAACTGCCGATCCATGGAATCGAATTCCTCAATCCCGGCTTCTTGTTCAATAACTTCAGGCCCATTTAGTCCAAGCCGTCCTTCACGGGTCATAATTAAAAAGCTGCATAATCCAGCGGTAATCGACATCCCGCCAAAAGCTCCAATCTTTCCAGGAATAATACCGATAACCGGTACATATTCCCGAAGTGCAACAATGGCAGCCCCGATTTCTGCAATGGACAATAGACCATAGTTTGCTTCCTGCAGCCTTACGCCCCCTGTATCAAACACAATGACAGGGTACACTGAACCGCCTGCTTTATTCTCCACCAATGCAAGTTCCAGTGCCCCAGCAATTTTAGCACCTGAGACCTCACCAATGCCTCCTCCCTGGAAATTCCCTTCTATCGAAATCACCAACAAAGATAGACCATGCAATTCTCCCCTTGCAATTACCACACCATCATCACTTTGCGGGACAATGCCCTGAGGTTCCAAATGTGGTGATTCAATCCCTGTGAATGGATCCAGTAATTCCCTATAGCTCGATTCATCTAACAAGGCACGTGCCCGTTCACGTCCGCTGCATTCTACAAAACTATTTTTTAACGTATCTAGCATCGTTAGCCACCTCCAACGCTTGTGATAAACGTAATGTTACAACTCCTGGGGTTGCACCGAAATCATTAATCTTTACAATGGCTGAAAAATCGTGCTGCGTAAAGAATCGTTCTAAAACCGCGTTCCATGTTTCTTTGAACCCGGTCGTACCAGTACGTATAAGAACTTCTGCATACGCTCCTTCTGAAGGTTCCATCAAAATTTCCAAATCTCCAGATCCAACTACACCCACATGTGCATTCGACTGGACTTTTTTTGTTGCAGGAAAACGAAACACTAATTTTTCCATTTTGGCACCCTCCTTATTTTCTAATCAGTGAGTACTTTTTAAACTCCCATAAATGGCTCGTGTTATTTTTATAGAGATTATCTAGGAATAATGTAGCTGCCAACAAATCCGCACTCCCGCCTGGAGAAGCATGGCACTTAATTAAGAATTGGCTTAGTTCCTCTAAAACCTTCCATCCTGTCTTTGTCCAAACCCCGCCTAATAGCAGGATTTCCGAAGCAAGTTCCTTAGTAGCGGCCAAGCTTTGAGCCCCTCCCCGATGTAAAATACATGTGTCATCAAGGCTTGCCATAAGAGCAATTAGGGTATTTAACCTGCAATGGTCCTCCTTGATGCACCTGCTCCTCGAATCATAAAGAACAGGTAAGGCTATCTTTCTTATATGAGGGAACCCAAGTTGTGCTTCCCCCAGTGCTCCATTTACCCCATATTTTTCCTTTACTCGTTTACCATTGGTTATATGTTGTGGTAAGTGCCGATCCGGGAAACGGGCAAGTTTTCCTGCTGTTTTAGCAATATGTTCCAAGGATGTCTCTCTTGGGTTCATGGTTGCGCTTGAAATAAGAAGGCCCAATGCCCAGATTGCACCTTTATGTGTATTCACGCCACCAGTAGCTTGCAACATATCGATTTCCCCTTGTCGCCCGATAGCAGCAAGCTTTTCCCTTAATTCCTGGGATGGGATCCTTCCATAGCTTACCTCGGCCATTTCTCTGAACGCCGGCTCTAATGATCTGGCAGATTGAATCATTAATTCTATCGACATATCATGGTGGGAACCTGCACTTTCTCTGTCAACAAGCCCAGGCTTCGGCGTCAGCTCTGCCTCCTCAATCAGTGCTTTCACTGCTAAATTCGCCAGATTCTCTGTGTAGGTTTGGAACTGTTCCACTTAAAGCCACCTCTTACCAGCTGCGGAATTTCGCAGGTGGTTCATATAAACCCTCTGACCATTCCACCAGCTCTTCTACATTTTTAGCAGCAAGCAATGAACGCTTTGCCTCATTTCTTCTAATCCCAAGATCCTCAGGGAGGGCAATCAAACCTTCTCTTCTCAATTTTTTGCTCTTTCTGATGTCATGTTGAAGCCCAAGCGGTGTAACGCCTGCGATTGCTGCAATTGCCTGCCTGCGTTCTTCCATACTGTCTATCTTATATAAATAGGCAATCCCTTCTTCTGTCACAATATGTGTGACATCCTCACCATAAATCATGACTGGTGCAGTTGCGAGATTTGCATCTTTTTTAACGTCCAATGCATCTAAAGATTCAACAAACACCGGTTTATTTCCGTTTTGGAAGGTTTCTACGACTTGTACTACCAGTTTTTTCCCACGTGCAAGTGGATCATTATTTGTCTTCATATCCAGCCAAGCTTCGGAGGAATGTCTCCTTCCCCCTGGGTCATGCCCCATATTTGGTGCGCCGCCAAACCCTGCAAGCCTCCCGCGGGTAACAGTCGAGGAATTTCCGTAAGCGTCAATTTGGAGACTTGAACCTACAAACAAATCAACAGCATATTGTCCTGCTAGCTGGCATAATGTCCGATTTGAACGTAAACTTCCATCACGGCCTGTAAAAAATACATCGCGCCTTGAGGCCACGTATTTTTCCATTCCAACTTCCCCGCCAAAGCAATGGACACTCTCTACCCAGCCGCTTTCGATGGCTGGAATCAGTGTAGGATGAGGGTTTAACGCCCAGTGTTTGCAGATCTTTCCTTTAAGACCAAGCTTTTCTCCATATGTAGGAAGTAATAATTCCACGGCAGCTGTATTATAGCCAATTCCATGATTTAACGACTTCACCTGATGTTTTTCATATATACCACGGATAATCATCATCGCTTGAAGCACCTGGATATCTGTAATATGGCGGGGGTCACGGGTAAAAAGAGGCTCTAGTTGATATGGCTTGTCAGCAACTACGACGTAATCAATCCATGAACCAGGAATGTCAACACGCGGAAGTTCATCCACTAGTTCATTCACTTGGGCAATGACAATTCCATCACGAAAAGCTGCTGCTTCAACCAATGTTGGGGTTTCTTCTGTATTCGGACCTGTGTATAAATTACCGGTAACATCGGCTTTGTCAGCCGCCACCAGTGCAACTGATGGGATCAAGTCAATAAACAACCTACCATACAACTCTATATAAGTATGGATCTCACCCATCGTAAGCTTCCCATCCTCCAGCATTTGTGCAATCCGAAGACTTTGCGGGCCGGCATAAGAAAAATCTACTTTTTTAGCAATTCCATATTCAAACAAATCCAAATGCTCAGGTCGGGATATACTCGACATAATCATATGCAAATCATATAATTTTACTGGGTCTGCCTTGGCAAGTGCTGCCGATAGGAAGGATGCCTGCTTCTGATTGTTTCCCTCTAGAACAACACGGTCACCAGGTTGGATTAAGGTTTCAAGCGCCTGAACAATTTTGTTTGTAGGAATAATTCGGCTGCCCGTAATGTCTTTCATTTTCTCCATTCTCTTTTCTTTTGCCTCTAATCGTTTTTTCCAAGAATGTTTTTTAATTACCTGCATTTGCTGCTATCCCCTTTCTCCTATCAAACTTTTATCCTTAAGAATGTTCAGAACAAGATCGCCTAGCCATAACCAAACAATTTCGAAATCCATTTTCATCCACAGAAAGAGAACGGGCACCAGGCCTTGCTTTTTTGGATAAACTGGTAAGAACATTTCCTGGAGGCATCTCAATAAAAAGCCTTGTACCGTGCTCACAAAGGATGGAAGAAATATCATGCCACATAACTGGATGAGAAACATTAAAAGCAAGATCCTCCCTAACCTGTTCCGGCGATCTTAAAAGCCTTGCCGTTCGGTTACAAGCGTATGGAATGACTGGCTGCCTAAATTTAATTTTTGACAATTCCTCCTGTAAAGATTTAGAAACTGAGTGTAGCAAGGAACAATGGGAGGGTATGTTCACATTTAAAAGTTCCGCTGTTCTTGCCCCTCTAGTAGCAGCAATGTCAATCACCTTGTTTAGTGCATTAATAGAGCCTGCAATCGTGATTTGATCGGTAGCATTGACATTTGCCGTGTATACAGGTTCGGTCTCTGTAAAATAAGAAAGTACAAGTTCTTTTACTGTCCGTTCATCCATTCCGGTAATGACACCCATTCCATAACCTCTGGGAAAGGTCTGTTCCATTAGCTGCCCTCTTAGCTTTATCATTCTTAAAGCATCAGCAAACCCAATGGCCTTACAGGCAACCGCTGCACTAAAAGCACCTGCTGAATGGCCTGCCACAAAATCTGGATATACCCCTTCGGCTTCAAAAACTCTTAACATAGCAATAGAAGAAACTAGCAGGCAGATTTGAACTGAGACAGTCGATATCAAAGCATCTCTAGAATCAAACTTGTAAACGCTTTCTCCAAGCGCCTCCATCGCTTCGTATAGAACTGCCTCAACAGCAGGATGTTCAGGAAGTTCATGGAGCATATTAGGTTTTTGAGAACCTTGGCCAGGAAATAAGAATGCGAGCTTCACCAAACTTTCACCACCTTGTTTGGAAATCAATTACACTGAAAATCCTGTAAAAAACTTATTTATTCTGTGAACTTAGCTTCTTCCTCATACTTAAAATGACATCCTCGTTATGATGTTTTAACAGATTCGCTGCTTCCTGGATGTTTTCTTCTCTCAAAAATTCGATTAACATTTGATGCTCTCTTACAGACTTTTCAATATTTCCATCGTTTGAGAAAGATAGGCTTTGGATTCTTAAGAGTGGCCATCCAAGCCTTGAATACATCGTTTTAATCGTCTCACTTTTACTCATTTCCACAAGTGTCATATGGAAAGAGTGATTTAGTTGAGTATAGTGATGAACCTCCGTCTTATCCTTCATTTCTTCTAAAATATCAGCCATTTTTTGCAGGTCCGCTTGGTCTATTCCGTTTCGTCCAATACGTTCAATAGCCATGGTTTCAAGCATGTTGCGTATTTCAAGAAGATCATATATTTCATTTACCGTATATTCTTTGACTACGGCCCCTTTTCTCGGAATTCTTTCCACAAGGCCTTCTATGGAAAGTAAATAAATAGCTTCCCTAACAGGAGCGCGGCTAGTTCCGTACTCTTCTGCATAAATATGTTCGACTAGTTTATCCCCGGGGATTAATTCGCCTTTAATAATTTGATCGGTAATATGTTCAGCAATATGATTTGATAACGCATTTTGAGTAAATTTATTTGTTTTCATGACGAAGTCTCCTCCATTAAATTTTAAAATAGTCGACTGTCGATTTTTATTATAACGCCTGATTTTTCAAATTTCAATATATTTAGAAAATTTAAAAAAGGTGTTGACATTGTAATTTATCACGATTTATTATGAGTTTTAGGAATACAGTCGACTGTTGATTCTCTCACTTTTGCAAACGCTTTCCTTTGTTTCAATTTCTTCTGAGTACAGACATACGTTTAATTGTTCTGTTCGCTTTCAGTTTTATGCCTTATTGTTTAAAAGAAAAAATTGAAAAGGAGAAATTGCATGATTATTTTTGGGGTAGCAATATTATCTATCTGCTTTTTATCAGGGGTATTTTTTGGAGATCTCTTAGGTCACATCCTTGGAATTGACGCAAATGTCGGCGGTGTTGGCTTTGCTATGCTCATGTTGATTCTACTCGTCGAATATATGAAGAAGAAAGATAAGCTACACAAGCAAACATCAGAAGGACTAGCTTTTTGGAGTGGAATGTATATTCCAATCGTTATTGCTATGTCGGCACAGCAAAATGTAGTAGCTGCCCTAGATGGAGGGATTTTGGCTATTATTGCCGGAGTGGCCGTTGTACTGATTAGCTGGGCCGTAGTTCCTCTTTTAAGCAAGGGCGCTAAGGTAGAAATTCTTGAAATAGATGTGAATGGAGGCGAGCAGGGTGTTAGAAATATTAGGTAATGTTCTGAAAAATAATGGTTTAATTGTTGCTTTTGCCATTGTCGGCTTAACTATGTATCTCTCTTATTTTATCTCTAATAAATTAACGAAGGGCCGCATCCACGGTTCTGCCATTGCCATTGCTCTCGGACTTGTTCTCGCATACATCGGCGGAGTAGTTACCGGAGGAGAAAAAGGGTTATCAGATATTACCCTTTTTTCTGGCATCGGGATAATGGGCGGCGGGATGCTCAGGGACTTTGCTATCGTTGCTACCGCCTTTGGGGCAAACTTTAGTGAAATAAAGAAAGCTGGCATAAACGGGGTCTTATCCTTGTTTGTAGGCGTTGTCCTCTCTTTTGTTGTCGGTGTCATTATTGCACTTGCCTTTGGATACAGAGATGCAATTAGTTTAACAACTATTGGTGCCGGGACGGCTACATATATTGTAGGACCAGTAACGGGATCTGCTATTGGGGCAAGTTCCGAAGTTATCACGCTTAGCATCGCAGCAGGACTGGTAAAATCCATCTTGACCATGATCGGCACACCTTTTATCGCAAAATATATTGGATTAAATAACCCGCGTACTGCCATGGTATACGGCGGAATCATGGGAACCACGAGTGGGGTGGCAGGAGGATTAGCCGCAACAGATCCAAAGCTTGTTCCATATGGAGCGGTTACCGCCACATTTTATACTGGCCTAGGGTGCTTACTTGCCCCATCTATTTTATTTTTATTGACAAAGGCCATTTTTGCATAATAGTAGAACTTATATCCTTCATAAAACTTTATACTTCTAGAGCATTTTTTCTCCATTAAAGAATGATTTCATACTATAAGGAAAGACATCATAGACGAACATCTGACTTCAGGCAGACAGTATGCTTTTATGCAATCTTGGTATTTCTGTACTTAACAGGACTAAGATTGCTTATTTTTTTGCATATTCTTCCATTGTTAAAACAGAATTTTTTATTTACAAAAAACAGGGACAGTGTTCCTGTCCCCACGTCCAAATTGATGTCAATCCATATAGCGATGTTCTCTCAGATTATTCAAAATAGAAATTTCCTGTAATAATTTCTCTCCAATATTCGTTTCTCTTACCTTTTTTCTCTTTAATTCTTTATCTACCAATCTTTTTATTGATAAAACATCAGTCCCGTTAAGTAGAACATCTTCTTTTGAATTAAAATGCTTATGGGCGACAAGCTGCATACCATAGGAATTATAGAGTAATGTATATCCTGCAATACCTGTTGTTGATTGATAAGCTTTGGAGAAGCCTCCATCGATCACGATCATCTTACCATTTGCCTTAATTGGATTTTCTCCCTCAATCTCTTTCACTGGTGTATGGCCATTTATTATATGACCCTGGTCAGGATTCAGATCAAATTCTGTTAGGATTCTGCGGCAAAAATCTTCATTTTCACGTAAATGGTAGTACGGATTCTTACCTTCTTTATGAGTTGCCTTATCCTTAATAAAGTACCTCTCAAAAGTTGTCATTTCTCTTTTTCCAAAGAGTGATGAATATTCTCCTGTCCATAAATACCAGACCATATCTGTCGCAAGATCGTCTGTCTCTTCAGGATGCGCAAAAGAATGGCGTAAATAATGTTCAAAAACATCCAGTAAATCACGGCCTGAATAGGTTTTATTTTCAATTACCATTTTCCCCATATTCCCTTCTTCATCTAAAGGAATACAACCATGTATTAATAGGTTCCCGTTATATTTTAAATACAGGCTCCCTTTTTTCATTAGGAAATTCATATGTCTGGCCAGCTTTTCTGAATGTTGGATAGAAAATAACAATTTTTCCATAACCTGGTTTTCTTCTTCTAATAATTGATCAGGCTGCTCTGGATTTACAGTTGCAAAGCAAGTATTTACTAGAGGGTAAGTTTTCCCATAAATCGTTATTTCGTTTTTGTCATAATCAATTTTCTCCAGCAAAAGCCTTTTTGACATATTAAAATTTGGGCGTCTCTTTATAATAGGCATTTCGAGCTTAAATTGAATCATCGCAATTGCTTGATGAATTTTCGTTATTTGTAATTTTTCATGGTCAGATAGTTTCTTTTCTGAATGCAGCTTAGGTCTGAAGGCTGGATTGTCCTCATAGTATTTCTCCGCAAGATTCAGCAAGGGTCTAAGATTGATTCCATAAACATCTTCAATAATATCCAAATTGTCATATCTCGCGCAGATACGAATGATATTAGCAAGACAAACCTTTGAACCAGCAAAAGCACCTAGCCATAGTACATCATGGTTTCCCCATTGAATATCAACCGAATGATAATTGATCAGAGTATCCATGATTTTATCAGGTTCAGGTCCACGATCATAAATATCGCCCACTACATGAAGATGATCGACAACCAATCTCTGGGTGGTATAGGCAAGCCCTGTAATGAGTTTATCAGCCTGACCTAAGGAGATGATCTGCTGGACAATTTCTGTATAATATTGTTCTTTATTTGTAGATTGATATGTTTTGTATAGCAGCTCCTCTATAATAAACACAAACTGACTCGGTAATGCTTTTCTTAATTTCGAACGTGTATATTTAGAGGAAGCATGAGAAATAAGCCTGATCATCCGCTCGATGATGACTATATACCATTGGTTTAATTCTTGTTCATTGCCAAAATGATTTTTAATTAATTGTAATTTTTCTTCAGGATAATAAACTAATGCTGCAAATTCATTTATTTCTTTTTCAAATAAAACATCTTGAAACAAGTCCCTGATTTTCTCTTTTACATTCCCTGAACCATTTCTTAACACATGTTGAAAAGCCTGATACTCCCCATGTAGATCACTAACAAAATGTTCTGTCCCCTTTGGGAGATTAAGAATGGCTTCCAGATTAATAATTTCAGTTACTACTTTTTCTTCACAATCATATTTTTGGACAAGTAAGTCTAGATACTTTGAGTTCAAAATTATGTATCCCCTTTCAAAATTCATCATTTATTTTCTATGTATTCGATTGAGATATACTATTTATATTATCAGATAAACTTAAATTATAGTTATTTTACTATTAAGAATCTCTCTGTCAACCATATTCTTAATCAATGCCCAAAATAAAAGACTACAGAGCGAGAAAAGGATGAAATAAAAAGGAATGAATAAGGCATGCGAACAGCCTTATTCATTTCTTTTTAGAACGAACAAACTGTTTTTGGTAAAGAAATAATGCCCCAGATTACTTCTTCCGATATTTCCTCTCAGGGCGTCCTATGGTCCCGTAAATAACTTCTACTTCCATCTCATTGATTGAAACTAAATACTCAAGATATCTCCTGCCTGTTGAATGACTGGCTCCGATTATTTTTGAAAATTCTTCTGCATTTATGTTTTCATTTATATCCTTTATTTGCTGTCTCACTTTTTTTAATGTATGTTTGTCAATTCCCTTTGGCAGTATTTCAGGTAATTCCTCCCTGATTAGAGGATCTTCCCGTGGTTTTTTCAACATGAAAAAATCATTCACATCTTCCTGTTCGACAATGGTTAATTTGACTAGTTTTTCTCTAGTTTCTTTGAATTGTTCCAGTACCTCAAAAAACTTGTTAATCATAATCGGTTTAAGGATATAACTGAATGCGCCTCCCCTGATTGCTTCACTTACCGTGCCAACATCATTAGCTGCTGTAATCATAATGATGTCCAAACTTCTCATATTCTTCCTAATCTCCCATAATAGATCGATCCCATTCATATCAGGAAGAAAGACATCAAGTAAAATGAGATCTGGAGTAAACACATTAAGCATGTCCAGTACCTGTTTCCCCGTATTTGCAATGGCCACTACTTGGAATCCTTCTGCTTTATCAGTAAATTTTTCATAAATTTTAGCCGCTGTTTCATCATCTTCTACAATCATTACTTTGATTAAACTTTTGCTCATTTATCGTAACCCTCTCTTATTTGCCTTTTGGTAAAACAATGGTGAATTGAGCTCCGCCTGAATCACTGGTAGAAATAAAAATCTCCCCGTTCATTTTTTTTAACGCATTTTTAACAATGGCTAGTCCCAAACCATGATTTTCTCCTTCTTTTGTCGTAAATCCTTGGATAAAAATCATATCATGCCATTCTTGGGGAATGCCGTTGCCGTTGTCTTCTATATCAAAGATGATATCGCTACCAATATCTGTGAAAGAAACTTTCACATTAGCCCCGTCAGAATTAGTCCGAACCGCTGCCTCCATGGCATTATCTATAAGATTACCAAGTATTGAAACAAATAGTTTTGTATTTAATGTAGAGGGGATACTCTCAAGGTTGCTCTCTTTATCTATTTCCAGGTCTACTTTTAATTCCTTTGATCGATTTATTTTTCCGAGCAGACAAGCGGCAATAAAAGGATCTTTTACGGATGAAGTTAAGAAAACCACTATATCCTGACGTTCTTTGACTTCTTCTGAGATTAGTTCCCTTACCTCATCATATTGTTCTAGGGTAATCAATCCATAAATAGTATTTAATTTATTTAAATACTCATGATTTTGGGCGCGGATATGCTCAGAAACGTTTTGAACTTTAGAAACTTCATCTATAATCTCCTCTATTTCAGAAACAGGACGTATGGTTAATACGGCACCGCTTGTTCTTTGATTCTCCAGTATGGGAGATGCATCAACCAAATAGAGCTGTTCGCCAAAGATAACTTTTTGATTAATGGTGTTTTGTTGATTTCCCATTACGGTTTTAATCAACGTGTTTAAACGCCCATTCTCCATTCTTATGCCTTTCTCAATGTGATCGTGTTTCAGCAACTCTCTTGCCCGTTTATTGATGGAGGTTACTTTGCCATCTTTATTGACTGCAACGGTGGCATCTCTAATTGATTCTAAGGTCGCTTCTTTTTCTTTAAACAAAAAAGATATTTCTTCGGGCTCGAGATTAAAAATTAATTTTTTTACCCTCTTTGATATAATGACCGCCCCTACAATCCCAATTAGCAAAATAAAAACAGTAAAATGAAGTAACTTGAGGCGATAGCTATGGACTTTACCCTCCACTTCCGAGGTTAAGAAACCAACGGACGATACACCGATTATTTCTCCGTCCTCATTATAAATAGGAGTCTTTGCTTTAATAGCCTTTCCTGAAATACCAGTTCCTTCGTATATAATTGAGGCGTTATTTTCAAATACCGGTTTGTTGCTGGAACCCATAGTCTTTCCAATATATTTTGTTATATTGTGAGAATAGCGAATATTTTCTTTATTGCCAATTACGACATAGCCGGCACCTGTATCTTTGCGTATTTCTTCTGCAATGGGCTGTATGGTTAAAGAAGGATTCGGATCCTTAAAAGCATTGATAATTTGTTCCTTTTGAGACGTCATCTTTGCTACTGTCATGGCTTGGTTTCCCAATGAAGTTTTAATCATATCATCAATCATAGAGGAGAAGAGAGCGCTAACTGATACAATCGTAAGAAGAATAATAATAGAAATAAATACTATCATTTGTGTTAGCAGCCTTGTTTTTTTAATTCTTTTGCCCAATCATTTCCCCTCACTTATATTCCTTCATAATATAACTACCTTTATTATATAACAATTATAGTAATATTCTAATTTTTTTAGTTCAACCTCCATCAATGTCACTAGCTATACAGTAACATTGAAGAATTATAGAATTGGCTGTGAAAAATATGAAAATAATTATATTTATAACGAATATTGAAAATATTCGTTATATATATTCCTTTGACTGTTCCCGTGTTAATCTTTCTGAGAAAGCGCTAACAATCAGTAGGTCACACTCTTGTTTTCTTTTATAGACTTACATTACTCCAAGAAAATGAGATTTTCTATGGCCAGCTTTTAACAACGAAGGAGGATATAAAGTATGCTATCTTTTTTGGGTTTTTCTATGGTTGCAGTTTTTATGTATTTAATTATGTCAAAACGGTTAACCCCCCTTGTAGCTCTTATGCTCATTCCCATACTATTTGGTCTAATCGGGGGTTATGCGAATGATTTAGGTGCGATGATGTTTGAGGGTGTCAAAGCTATTGCCCCTACCGCCATTATGATCTTTTTCGCAATTTTGTACTTTGGACTTATGATTGATACTGGTTTATTCGAACCCCTTATTGGCAAAATTTTAAAACTCGTCAAAGGTGATCCTTTAAAAATTGTTGTAGGTACAGCTGTACTGTCGATGATGGTTGCTTTAGATGGGGATGGAACTACAACCTATATGATTACGGTTTCTTCCTTGCTTCCCCTATATAAACGTCTAAGAATGAATCCTCTAATTCTTGCAGGAGTAGCCATGTCTTCAATGGGAGTAATGAATATGACTCCTTGGGGAGGAGCTTCTGCAATGGCGATGACTTCATTGAAGCTCGACTCATCTGAGCTGTTTCTGCCACTCATTCCTGTCATGGGTTTTGGGCTTTTATGGGTTCTGGTTATATCCTTTATTTTCGGAAAAATGGAACGCAGAAGACTTGGAGTTTTAGAAATTGATGCATTTCGGGAAGTGGCCAGTACGGCTGAAATGGATGCAAAAATCGAGTTTAACTATCGCCGTCCAAAACTGGTATGGTTTAACTTTGCTTTAACCCTCATTCTCATAGTTTTGTTAATTATGGATGTTATTCCGCTCATGATTTTATTTATGGTTGCATTTGCTATTGCTTTATTAGTAAATTATCCAAATATAAAAGAGCAACAAGAACGAATCTCTTCACACGCAAGTAACGCAGTAGCGGTCGTCTCCATTGTTATTGCAGCTGGTATTTTTACAGGTATAATGTCAGGAACGAAAATGATTGATGCGATGGCTACTACTTTAGTGTCATTGATTCCAGAAGCAATGGGGCAGCATTTACCAGTTATTGTCGCTTTTTTAAGCGCACCCTTTACTTTTTTTATGTCCAATAATGCGTTTTATTTTGGTGTACTTCCCATTATTGCCCAAGCTGCCGAGTCTTATGGCATTAGCGCTGCCGAAATAGGCCGTGCCTCCATACTAGGACAGCCTGTACACGTACTAAGTCCATTAGTGGCAGCAGCACATTTATTAATAGGTATGGTAGGAATCGAATTTAGTGATTTACAGCGTTTCTTAATTAAATGGGCGCTAGGAACAACTACAGTAATGGTAATAGCAGCACTAGTTTTAGGGGTTATTTCTTTATAAAACAAATGCTAAAAATTAATTTTTAAATTGGGGGCTAATTCCATGTGGATCATTACTGTATACAACACCTACTCTAAGGATAATAAAATTACAATGTTTGAATTTGAGACGGAAAAGGAAGCCAAAGAAAATTATGAAAGAATTCAAGGTTGCAAAATTCTTTCCGAGGTTATTTATAATCACTCCCCATATTTTTCTTTAACCTAAGAATGAGCTGTTAAGGGTCAGTCCCCCACCATATTAAAGCATTAATTAAATGGGGGACTGACCCTGATTTCCCTAAAACAAAAAACAGGCCAAACCCTTTTTGATTAAAGGTTTGAGCCTGTTTTTTTCTCTAATTAGATTTTACTTCGAATAGCCTAGTAGTTGAGCTTTCTTCAACCGAAGGTCGAAGCGATCTGCATTCATAACTTTTACCCAAGCAGCTATAAAATCACGCACAAACTTCTCTTTGTTATCATCTTGAGCATAAACTTCTGCTATGGCACGTAGAACGGAGTTTGAACCAAACACTAGGTCAACACTAGTTGCTGTACGTACTACTGCTCCTGTCTTGCGATCACGTCCTTCAAATACGTCACCGCCTACAGGCGTCCACGCTATTCCCATGTCAAGTAAGTTAATAAAGAAGTCGTTAGTAAGTGTGCCTACAAGATTAGTGAAAACTCCGTGTTTCGTGCCACCGAAGTTAGTACCTAATACACGCATACCGCCAATAAGTACAGTCATTTCTGGTGCGGTAAGGCCTAGAAGTTGCGCCTTGTCAACTAGCAGCTCTGCCGCACTTACACGATACTGTTCCTTTTGATAGTTGCGGAAACCATCAGCGGCAGGTTCTAGCACTGCAAAACTTTCTAAGTCAGTTTGTTCTTGGGTTGCATCGCCACGTCCTGGAGCGAAAGGAACAGTTACATCAAAGCCTGCGTCTTTTGCAGCTTTTTCTATTGCCGCACTACCGCCTAGTACAATCAAGTCAGCCATGCTAACTTTCTTTCCTAGATGACTTTGAATGCTTTCTAGTACAGAAAGTACTTTGGTAAGTTGCTCCGGCTGATTTACTTCCCAATCCTTCTGTGGAGCAAGACGGATGCGAGCACCATTAGCACCGCCACGCATATCTGAGCAGCGGTAAGTACTTGCTGAAGCCCAAGCAGTTGTAACTAATTCGTTGATAGTAAGTCCTGAGTCTAAGATCATGACTTTAATCTTATCAACTTCTGCATCTGTTAATGTATATTCAACAGCCGGTACAGGGTCTTGCCAGATAAGAACTTCTTCTGGAACTTCTGGTCCTAGATATCTTGAACGCGGCCCCATGTCACGATGTGTTAGCTTAAACCAAGCCCGTGCAAATACATCAGCAAACTCTTCTGGATTCTCATGGAAACGACGAGATATCTTTTCGTATTCTGGATCATAACGCAATGCCATATCGGCAGTAGTCATCATAGTCGGAACACGAACGGATGAATCCTCTGCATCCGGTGCAAGGTCCTTCTCATCAGGGTTTACCGCAAGCCACTGATAGGCACCCGCAGGACTCTTTGTAAGCCACCATTGATATCCAAATAATAAATCAAAGTAACCATTATCCCACTGTGTTGGATTAGCAGTCCAAGCACCTTCAATACCGCTTGTGATGGTGTCATGACCTTTACCCCTGCCGTGTGTGCTTAACCAGCCCAAGCCCATAGCTTCAATTGGAGCAGCTTCTGGTTCTGGACCAACATGAGCAGCATCTCCTGCACCATGTGCCTTACCAAAAGTATGGCCGCCGGCTATTAATGCTACTGTTTCTTCATCATTCATTCCCATACGTGCAAAGGTTTCGCGTATGTCACGACCACTTGCAAGCGGATCTGGATTACCATTTGGACCTTCAGGGTTAACATAGATAAGACCCATCTGAACGGCTGCAAGTGGGTTCTCAAGCTCACGATCACCTGTGTAACGCTTATCACCTAACCATTCTGATTCAGTCCCCCAGTAAATGTCTTCTTCTGGATGCCAAACATCTGCTCGTCCTCCACCAAAACCAAATGTCTTTCCGCCCATTGATTCTATAGCGACATTACCTGTAAGAATAAATAAGTCAGCCCAAGAAATCTTGTTGCCATACTTTTGCTTAATCGGCCATAGTAGTCGACGAGCTTTATCAAGGTTACCGTTGTCAGGCCAACTGTTAAGTGGAGCAAAACGCTGTGTGCCAGTTCCACCGCCACCACGGCCGTCTCCAGTACGATATGTACCAGCGGAGTGCCAAGCCATACGGATAAAGAATGGACCATAATGTCCATAGTCAGCTGGCCACCAATCTTGACTGTTGGTCATTAAATCACGAAGATCCTGTTTAAGGGCATAGTAGTCTAACTTTTTAAATTCTTCTGCATAATCATAGTCTTCTCCCATAGGGTTAGATTTTCTGTCATGCTGATGGAGAATGTTCAAGTTCAACTGGTTTGGCCACCAGTCTCTATTAGACGTACCCTTAGAATTGTTACTAGCAGCGCCGCCGTGAAACGGGCACTTTCCAATATTAGCATCCATTCGTTTTTCTCCTCCCTGTTCTTGTGAATATTGCAACAGATAATTATGTCTCTTGTAGTAAGAAGCTTCAAAACTGGTTGTATTAATTATTATGTTTCAATTCTACTAAACTATTACATAAATTTGAAAAAATAACCAACGTTATCACAAATTTGTAATATTTTCCGGAATTTCTGTTGTATCATTTTTTTCTGCCTTGAATTTTCTTGTGTTCCGTAATCTCAAAAAAAATACCCCTTTCCTGACATTTACATCAGGGCAGAAGTTATTGCTGAATGTTGATTTCACTATATTGGAAAAATAAACGGTAAAATTCCCTCTTGCTCACGCTTTGGTTTCACTGTTTTGTCAAGATACAAATATATTAAAGGTTTGGGCTTTTAGCACATTGCGGGCAAGAAGTCCAAACCTCCAGTGTTTGACTTTGAATTACTACATAGACACTATTGAAGCTAACAATACCTTATCTCTAAGTAACTCGAATTCTACCAACTCTTTTATTTCGATTACGATCTTTATTATTCAGTGCATTTTGGGAATTGGGAATACATGGAAATGATATGAGGCCAGCCTTAAACAGGATAAATCCGATAAATGTAGTATAGATCGTACTTCCGATCAGAAACCAGATGAGTTTTCTGCCAACATAACGTAACATGTTTTCACCTCTTTAACCTCTTATTGATGATAAATATGATGAAATCATCTTTTTTATGTCGTATTATTCAACTCTGCCATCCATCTTCACGTCCGAAAATCACTTAAAACGTAATAGTCAGGGGGTGGGAAGAGACTATTAATCTTCCCCGCCAAATCGAAGCTTCAATAGAAAACCAAACATAAGCAGGAAAATCATAATTCCCATCGTTTGAAAGGTTCCTACCATGATCTTAATCGAGAAACTTCCTCTTAGGTTATCCTTATATGTAATAATAAAATTTCCATCGGCAGAGTTCGCTATGACTAAAAGGATCCAGCTAAGGACTATTAACACAGCACCCAGTCCCATAAAAACAGTATGTAATTTACTTTTATCCAAATAGATTAAGAGATTAGCTAGTAGGAAGCCGAGAACTGCTGCAACAACATAAAACCACCATAAGGATTCAGCACCAACTTTAATTAACAAAACCATATACTGAATCGTAAAGCCCAAACTCAATAAAATAATAGGTACACTATAGAAGCAGGAAATCATGAATTCCCTAATGTTCCCTTTTACCATTAATATTAAAAAAACAATTACACTAGGAATGCCTATAACCCAATGTATAAATGCCAAACTAAATACAACGTTCGCATAGCTCTCCTTTAAGGGGATCTCCACGACTCCCTGAAAAGTTTCACCATCTAAATGACCTACCATCATATACCAGCCTAAAAATAATACAAGAAAAAAACAGACTAATAGCTTTAGTGCTGTACCGAATGTACTCGGTTCCTTCGTCCTTGCTTTACGTTTTTGTTTCTTTTTACTCAATTGTTACACCAACTTTTTTCTGTATATCTTATAACAAAAGATTATTAGTATTATATGTTTGATTTAAGAGCTATTGCAATAATTGATTCTCTACATATTTTTCTATTAACTCAATAAATAAGTTCATAGATTTCGTATGCAATTCCACAGATTCTGTTATAACTGAAAAATTTCTTTTTATCGGTTTCCCTTTTACATTTAATACTTGAATGGTACCAAGCATTCTTTCTTTTTTTACAGTCAGTTCAGATAAGTAACTAATACCAAGCCCCGCTTCGACTGCTTCTTTAATAAGTTGTGTGCTACCGAACTCCATTAACCTTGTAGGGCGTATTTCTAAAGTTTCAAATAGTTTTTCTGTTGCATCTCTTGTGCCAGAACCTTCTTTGCGAACAATCCAATTCTCTTTTTCAATTTGTCCTCGTGTTACTTCTTTATTGAAATAAATTGGATATTTCCCTCCTGCTACAATATACATTTGATCGGTTGAAACGGATTTTATATATAAATTTCGATGAGGAATTTCCCCCTCTACAATTCCTACATCGATCTCATGGCTAGTGATTGCATTAGCAATATCCCTTGTGTTGCCAATTTGTACTGAAAATTTTAATCTTTCTTTATTATTAAGTCTCGGCACAGGCATTTGTGGTGCGGCAGCCATCGCGGCCCTCTCACCAATTATAAAAGCAAAAGATGAGGATACGGCTATGGGAGTCGGCATCATTGCATTAGTTGGCACAGTCTTTTCAATCGTCTATACGTTAGTATTTCCTTTTTTATCTTTTGGTCCTATGAACTATGGAAATTGGGTTGGAATCAGCCTACACGAGATAGGCCATGTTGCTTTAGCTGCGGCCCCAGCAGGCCAGGATGCTCTTGCCCAAGCATTACTTGCCAAACTTGCAAGAGTATTCCTATTAATTCCGGTTTGCTTTATCCTTATGGTTTGGATGAAAAAGAAAGGAAAAATAGATGGAGAGACAAAATTCGAATTTCCATGGTTTTTATATTGGATTTATCGTTATGAGTTTTCTGGGAAGCTATATCATTGGAGAAAAGGTAGTGGTATCAAAAACAATGATGTCTGATATTACATACGGTACATCATTTTTGCTGACAATGTCAATGACAGGATTAGGTTTAAATATTAGCTTGAGAGAATTACGAACCAAAGCAATACGACCACTAATTGCCATTATTATTACACCCATTCTTTTATCATTGATAACCTATATTAGTTTTTAAAAATCTTTTAAAATCATTTGTAGGCAGTCTGAGTTCTATAATGGAAATGGGCATTGAAGGATTTCCAATCACTTATGAACAAACTATGAAATGGAATGGACCATCAGACTAAAATAAAGTCTAATGTCCATTTCATTTATTACTTCCAAGATAGATGATAGCTTGGAAAGCTTTTTTATGTAATGGATTGCAGGTCAATCGCATCAACAAATTCGACGAAGGCCTTTACTACTTTAAATTCTAAAGATTCTTCATGGTAAAACATCCACGTCTTTCGGATTATTTTTTCTCCCTCCTTATTTTTAATTTTAATTTTATTGATATGAACAAGGTCATCAATATTCATGCTTGGCATAATCGCGTAGCCCAAACCATAACCGACCATCTTTTTGCATGTATCAGCTTTATCCACATTAATACTGACAAGTGGAGGCTGTGAGTAATTTTCAGCCCACCAGTTATCAATTACAGCTTTTAATAACGGATCGGTTTCGTAATCAATTCTAGGTAAACTGGGCAGTAAATTCCGGTCTATTTCTTCTTTTGAAGCGATACAAATACTTTCTTCGAAGAGGAGCTTTTTTTGACCCTTCCAGCCATATTCCCCTTTTAAAAAGCCAACATGTACATCATGATTGTACATTAAATGGGCAATCTCGTTGCTTGGCCCCGTTGTAACTTTAAACTCGACATCAGGGTACTGATCTTTGAAAAGTTTTAATAATCCAGGAAGTTTATAATCCGTAAAAAAGGTTGAAACACCCAGCCTTAATGTACCCGATATTTTTTCCTCCATATTAAGAACTGTTTCTTTCATCCTTTGGATTTGCAATAACATTTCATGAGCATTTTTTGCAAGATATTCACCTTGTGGGGTAAATTCGACCCCGCGCCAGTTTCGATTAACGATTTTTACTCCAAAGTAGTTTTCCATTGTTTTTAAACGATTGGTTAAAGCCGGCTGCGAAATATGCAGTATTTTAGCTGTATTGGTTATATTTTTTTCTTGATATAGAGTTTGCAAAACCATCCAGTCTCTTTCATCCATCATGATCACCTCTTACCATAAGAAATAATTTTTGATTATGGCCTTTGATATAAATTCGATATTTTATTTATTGCTTTGATTATACTATATTTAAATTACGAAATGTTAATTGGAAGGTTTGAATGCAAGGAGGAGTGTTCATGAATAGAAAAAACACCTTTTTTCGTAGTGTTTGTTTTATATCTGTAACTAGCTTAGGAGGATTTTTGATTTCATTGACGGACCTATCCATTGGATGGATGATCGGCACATTTTTAGCAGCTGCTCTCCTTTCATTTTGGAGGCCATCAGTTTTAAGGGGTAATGGGAATCAAAAAGGGATGCCAAAATACTGGTTAAATATGGGGCAGTTTATTTTAGGCATTCATTTGGGACAGAAATTAAACTTGACTTTTTTGCATGTTTTTAAAGAAAATTGGCTTGCCATCATTCTTATGCTTCTTCTTTCTATCATTTTTTCCTTGCTTTCCGGCCTCGTACTCTGGAAATATAGTAATACGGATATGATGACGAGCTTTTTTGGAACGGCTCCAGGTGGATTATCCGCCATGCCTGGGATTGCAGAAGAGGCAGGGGCAAATACGGCTGTCGTCAGTATTATTCAAACCATGCGTGTATTTTTAGTGATCCTAATGATTCCGTTCTTTGCTTCTTTATCTGCTTCAGCAAGTGGAAACTCAGCGAATCATGTTCCCATTCCTGTACTGATTGACCCGGTATTTAAAATCGGGATGTTGCTTTGGACTTTTGCACTTATTGGATTTGCCTATGCAGGCTATCGGTTGATCAAATATTTACGGTTTCCTGCTCCGTGGCTGATTGGAAGTATGGTGGGGGTAGCGATTGCCCAATCTCTTGGTTCGTTCATTATAGGCAGTGACATCATTCCGTGGTGGCCACCTGAAGTAATCATTTTATCACAGATTATGATTGCGGCCAGTATTGGCTCCCGTTTTCAGAAAAGCATGTTTATCGGTTTAAAGCGGACGATCATGGTGTCCTTTTTCAGTACAATTGGTCTCATTTTTTCGATGGTTATTTGTGCTATTTTAGTGGCTAAGATAACAAAGATCTCACTTATAACCTCTATTCTTGCATTCGCACCGGGCGGAATTGCTGAAATGACGACAACTTCTGTCGTCCTCCATGGTGACTCGACCTTTGTCGTAGCAGTACAGGTTCTTCGAATCCTCATTATTTGTGTGATCTTGCCGCAGTTTTTCCGATTGTTAAATTATCTTGAGCAGAAAAAACATTTTTTGTCTAGGTCAGCGGGTCAGTCCCCCACCACATTAAAGCATTAATTTATTGGGGGACTGACCCCTAATATTACTGAAACCTCCAATAACCATCCAACATTTCAAAAAAGTGGGTTTGATTCGTATCAGTAAGGTTCACTAAAAAAGGAGTCTCCCCTTTTTCTTTTAATACCTTAGCAGCCGGGCCGTCTCCTTTTGGTGTACAAAATAATAAATTAGTTCTGTTCAATTCTAGGATTCTACAACGTGCATTGATTTCCATATCGATATACTCCTCCCCTTGTTTAAGGCAAAACAATTTCCTCCAAATTTCTACTGTTTTATCCAAATCATGTACGACAAAACCAACACTTTCCAATTTTGGCTGGCCTAATATGTGTGACCCAATGAGTCTTTGTTCCTCTAACTCCGAATACCTTTCTTCATCTGATTTTTCCCATTGAATAAAAAATGGTAAAGGAACCTTGTTTTCCGCGTATTCAGGGAATAACAATGACCACCTGATTACTTGACCATCAGCACGAACTCTCTCCCCAGTTAGCGGCCCATATACTGTAAGTCCTTCTGCGTTAAGTTTTATTGCTAGCTCTTTAATTTGATTTGTTCGGATTGCTACTTTTGCAGGTCCTTCCCGACTTTCTTTTGCTAGCTGGTCAACGATTTGCGTAATTAATCGATTTTCACCATGTTTTTCAGCTATTGATAAATTTTCAATTCCTAAAAATTCAATATAACTTAAGCCAAAATAGGTTAGGGTATTATATGTTCCCCAAGATTCATGACGGCCACCCTTTACAACATGAAGTCCTCTTTGTTTTAACGGTGAAATTGCTTCCTCTGGTTTCTTAAAGAACCAAACAAGGTGATCAAAGAAAAATTGCATCATAGTACTCCTTTACAAAAAATAAAATAAACATCAAAAATCGAGTCATTAAGCCTTATTCTTTAAATGAATGATCTCAAAAACTGCCTGTTCAGCTGACTGTATGGCACCTTCAAGATGTCCGCTATATTCTGAATTCGTTTCTGTACCAGCAAAAATAATTTTGTTTTCCCATATACCTTTTACTGGTGGTGGACCATAGCTCTGGTAATTTTTAAGAGGACTTAAGTCTTCCTCAACAGTGGTTTCAGAATCTATGGACCAATCTTTATAAAGAAGGCCCTTTAAATTTTTAGCTTCACTTCCAAAGAGCTTAACTAATTGATCAACAACCAATTTTAAAAATTTATCTTGACCCATTTTTTTACGTGCTTCTGGAGGCATTCCGAAGAAACCAAATAATGAACCAGCGCCTTTATTAGGAGAAGCATCATATATTTCTTCTAAGGGACCAACGGCACTCAATACATATCCAGAAAGTCCTATTTCTCTCCAGAAGGGACGATCATAGACTGCAACCACCTTGGCCTGTCCCGCCATCCACGTTGGTTTGTTTTCAATGTCAGTCATAAGATTTAGAGGGAGGGAAGGCGAAAATTCAATGTGATGCGCCACTAAACGAGGTGGCAATGCTAAAATAACAGCATCAGCAGGAATATTTTTTCTACTGCCATCGGAAAGCTCTGCTTCAACTGTGAGGTCACCAGCTTCATTCTGCTTAATTTTCTTAACTCGCGTTTCTAGCTCAACTATTTCTGAGGGAATCGTCTCTGCTAGAGTATCGATAAGTGACTGCACACCTCCAGTCAATCGGACCCATTTTTCGTCAGAATTTTCTTTCAGCACACAGCGCTCTGGTGGCTTGATTTGGAATCGTTCGATAAGTATATCGCCTTTCTTATATTGTTCGAAAGTTTCTAAATTTAGTTCTTTAACAAGGTTAACAATATGGCTTTCATACTGTGGCCAAAACCACGTCGGGCCAAGGTCAAATCTCCCAAGGTCAGATCTGTTTGGCTCAGAAGTACTCAAAATCCTGCCACCAATCCTATCTCTTGCCTCTAGTACCCTACATTTAATCCCTTGTTGAGTAAGTAGTGATGCAGCACGCAGCCCGCTTAAACCCGCACCAACAATAATTACAGAATTTTTCATATCTTGTCCTCCTTCTGACAGTATCTATGTTGTTTAAATGTATTTTTGAAAGAGTTATTCTTTTTATATTGGTCCCTTTTAAATCCTTTTGGTCAGACTGTGACCTCTGAATCATACAAGAATTGTTTCTTAATTTCTAATTCACGATGTAGCACATCTCCCAAACGCTTCATACCTTCCCTAATTTTCTCTTTAGGCATATTCGAGTAATTTAAACGTATAGCGTTATTCTTTGTTTCATTCGGAAAGAATGGGGTACCAGGAACAAAGGCAACATTATTTGCCAAACATTCAACGAATAATTCCCTAGAATCAACAGACTCAGGAAGTTCAACCCAAATAAATAATCCCCCTTCTGGTTTACTGTAAGACAAATTCTTTGGGAAGAATTCTTCAATGCACGATAACATATCTGTGCATCTTTCTTTATAAACAGCTTTGATTTTATTTATGTGCTCTTCGATATCGTAAAGTTCCAAATACTTAGCTGTAATTCTTTGAGCAAAGCTGTCCGTATGTAAGTCCGCTGTTTGCTTAAAAGCTACGTACTTTTCAATGAATGAACCGTCTGCACAAATCCATCCAAGTCGAAGACCGGGAGTAAAAATCTTAGAAAAGGTACTGATATAAATTACTCTACCCTCGATGTCAAAATATTTCACAGGCGGGAGTGCCTCTCCAGCAAATCTTATCGCTCCATAGGGATTATCCTCTACAATCAGTACATCATATTGATTAGCGAGTTCTATCATTCTCTTTCGTCTTTCGAGCTTTAATGTGCGACCTGTAGGGTTTTGGAAATCTGGAATCGTATAGATAAATTTCGTGTTAGGATACTTTTGCAGCTTTTTCTCAAGTTCTTCCATGACCATCCCGTCATCATCCATAGCTACTTCAACAAATTTGGGATTGTATGGCTTGAATGCATTTATTGCGGCAAGATAGGTTGGGCTTTCACAAATAATCGTATCTCCTTCATTAATGAATATCCTTCCAGTAAGGTCAATTGCTTGCTGGGACCCTGATGTGATCAGAACATTATCAATAGTAGAGTTAATTCCCATAACTTTCATCCTTTGACAAATAGCTTCTCTTAAAGGAATAAATCCTTCGGTTGTACTATATTGAAGAGAAGCCGCACCTTCTTCATTCAATACAGCATTGCATACATCCTTAAGAGCTTCTACTGGAAACAACTCTGGAGCTGGCAGGCCCCCGGCAAAAGAGATAACTTCTGGTCTTTCTGTTACTTTTAATATTTCACGAGTCTCAGAAGGTTTTACTAAATGAGTTCGATCAGCAAATTTATTTTCCACTTTTCATCATTCCTTTTTATTTAATAGCTACTTTCACTTTAAAATACCCCGAATTTTCAGTTTATTTTTTCTAAACATCTTAACATGCACAAAAAAACCATACAACATTATAATTGTATGGCAAACAATATTATGGAAGTACGGCAAATAAAATTAGGTAAGATCGTTTAGTAAACCTTTAAGGATGATCAATCCTTGCTCAAGCTCTTCAAGTGTTTCTGGTGCATTGACAGCAACTCTAACAGCCCGCTCTGGGCAACTATTTCCAACCACAAAACGTTCCGCCGCATACACTTGTACCCCATGCCCAGCAGCTACTCTTTCAAATTCCGCACCTGTGATTTTGCCTGGTAATAGTAACCAACGAAAGATACCTGTTTCAGTACCTAAGCAGGTATAGTCTGACAAATATTGATTTACGACATGGTTTCTACGAATGGTTTGTTCCCGATGAACTTTAATGATGTTTTCAAATTGATTCGATACAATCGTACGTGCCGCCAGTTCTGCTAATAAGGGTGAAACTGATATATTAAGATTATAAAGTGCCTTTGAAATTGGCTCCTTGAATCGACTCGGCACTGCTACATAGGCTAGTCGTAATCCCGGTGCTATTGATTTCGATAAACTCGCAATATAGATACTTTGTTCTGGTGCAAACGATGCTACTGCTGGAATTGGTTTTTCGTTGAGGAGTTGATAGGTCGCATCTTCGATAATGAACTGATTATACTTTTTGGCAATTGCCGCAATCGTTTTTCGATTCTCGACAGACAAACAGGAAGCGGTCGGATTATGGTAATCTGGGATTAAATAAATGCCTTTAATATTGTCATTTTTACACGCATATTCAAATGCATTTGAACTCATTTCATCGTTCTCTGACTTTATCGGTACTATTTGCACACTAAGCATCGCTGCAATTGTTTTTAAGCCAGGGTATGTATGATGGTCAGCGCCAATGCGATCGCCAGGCTTACAAAGACTTGCCAGTGTAGCTGCAATCGCATTTTGACCCCCATTTGCAAATAAAATGTGATCAACGGTTGTTTCGAATCCACCTCTTCGGATTAGCTTTAGTGCTGCATCCTTTTGCCAGTGACTTTCCCCCGCTCGACCATACCCAAACCATTTTTCATAATCTGTCTCTTGCAGCATATTTTTCAGTTGGAGTAGTAGTGGCTCGTATGAAGCATTATCTGGCAGTGTCGCTCCCATTTCAATTAAATGCTTCGGCTTTGTATCTTCAAGTAAATACGAATTCGATAACGCATCAAACGATACAAATGTGCCACTTCCCACAGAGGCACTGATCAATCCCTTTAACTCACACACTTTTAACGCTTTTGAAATGGTACTCAAATTTAAATCTAAATAATCAGCCAATTCTCGCTGTGGGGGTAGTTTTGTTCCTGGTAATAAAACTCCGTTTAAAATATCCTGTTCCAATTGCCCTGCAAGTGTTTGATAAATTGGCTTTTTAGTTTTATCAATCGATGGCTTCCAGCTCATCGGATAGTTTTCAAACGAATTAATCGGCATGATACGCATCCTTTTTCATACAATTATTTGATTGTGTGGTTTATATAACAATTATACTTTTCTTTACTGTAAAAGTCCGCTCAAACGTAAGGACATCTCTTACTTTTAACCCCAATTTATCTCCTCTTTGCTTCTATAGCTATCTATTTAGCTATTATTAACAAATAACTTTTTTTGTGTATATGTTTATCTTTCTGCTGTCAACAACAAATCAAATGGTTATGAGTTGTATTCGAAGAAAATAGGACCCTGCAGATATTACTTCATTGTAATGATTGTAGTGAAATCTTAAAAAACGAGTACAAGCATTGGAACATAAAGATGTAATAAATAAAAAAACAACTTTTCTTTGAAGGAGGTTATATATGAGTATATTAGCGAATATCATCTGTAAATTTAAAGGTCACGTGTATGAAGAAATAAATCAGAGACCCGATGGATGGGGATATATCGCGACTTGGTATAGATGTAACAGATGTGGTAATGAAACAGTAGTCACAAAGCGAGAAGATGAAAATTAGGGGTCAGTCCCCCACCACATTAAAGCATTAATTTATTGGGGGACTGACCCTAGAGTCCGGAAACAGTTCTGATAACCTTTTTATTTTTCCATCAACATCTTTAAATACAATGTGCTCACGAGTGAATTTACGGGGACTATCAATGCTACAAGCCGCGGCTAAGGCAAACAAACCTTGTCGTACATTAATAATATAGTTCATTACTCGCCATTTCTTTTCTTCTGGTACAAGTGCTTCTTGATATTTTGGATCGGTTGTGGTAACACCTGCAGGGCATTTACCAGTATGGCATTGAAGAGCCATAATACAGCCGTTAGCAATCATAAATCCTCGCGCAGAGTTCACGGCATCTGCACCAATTGCAAGGGCAATAGCAATTTTATCGGCTGAAATTAACTTTCCTGAAGCAAAAATTTTCAGCTTGTCTCGCAGACCAAATTGGCAGGCCTTATCGACAACAGCAATTAAAGCAGGAAACAAAGGAAGCCCCATTGTATCTGCCATTGATTTGAAAGTAGCGCCTGTTCCGCCTTCTCCCCCATCAACCGTTATAAAGTCCGGATAAATTTTAAGATTATTCATAGCCTCAAAGAATTCATCTAAACTGGAAGGATACCCGACGACAATTTTGATTCCGACAGGTTTTCCACCTTCATCTTGCAGCATTTTAATAAACTGCAAAGTTTCGATCGCATTATGCAAAATTGGAAAGCGATTTGGTGAATTAATGGTTTTTCCCAATGGTACCTTCCGAATATTTGCCACCTTCGTTGTAACCTTCGACCCTTCCAGATGTCCGCCACGGATTTTTGCTCCTTGGCCGAATTTAAGCTCAAATGCTTTTATATTCGGTTCCTGTGCTTTAAGCCTAAATTCATTAATAGAAAATTTCCCCTCATAATCACGAAAACCAAATAATCCAGGCCCAATTTGAGCGACCACATCTGCACCACTTTCTAAATGCTCTGGTGCCACTCCGCCCTCTCCCGTATTAATCCATGAACCACCTGCCAAATGGCTGCCATGACCTGTTGAAAGGATATAGTTTTCACCGACTGCTCCGTAAGATGTGGCAGAAGCACCAAATGGCCCCCGAAGTCTCCATGAAAATTTCCGATTCTCGCCAACGATTATAGTCTCTTCCTCTTGGTAAAGCCAACGGGGTGTTTGGTCCTTTTCAAGCTTTTCATGACGAGTAAACAATCCTTCATGATCAATTTTATATTTCATTGAGTGGACTTTTTCTTGATTGTCTACCTTTAATTCTTCATTTAATAATGGAAATAAACCATTCGCAATATAATAACCAGGCTGATCAAAGTCACGTTTGGAACCGAAGCTTATAAGGTCACTTCGATATTTGGCAGAAAAAACAATCCCTAAAAAATCTGTTCGTGAAAATGGTTTGCCACTATTGTCATCTTCAAACCAATATTGTCTGAATTCCGGGCCAATCTTTTCTAATAAGTAGCGCATCCATCCCAAATAAGGATGTGCTCTAATAATCGAATGCTGTGGTTTCTTTGCTAGAAAATTTAACCACAAAAGTAAGCAAATCGGTCCAACAATAAAAACAATCAATAGAAATATAAAAATAGTCCACACCATCAAACTATCCCTCCTTTGCTAACAATCATTGTGTTAAGATCTGCCGTTCTAACGCCTGGCGATTATTTTTCATTACTTATATGTATATTTACAACTTCCTTTAAATTACCTGATATTTATCTTAGATGGTATTTTACTTTGTTTAACAATTTATTTTAATTAATTAAAAGGTGAGGTGTTTATTTTTCAATTGTACCTTTGTATTAAGATTTTATTTTAAAGGAGGAACTTAAATGGTTAATACATGGATGACTTTGCACTTCTATGGGATATTCCCCATAGTGATGATTATGATTTGAATGAGCTTTTTGCTTGGATTAACCAAATCAGCCATTCTAAGGGTCATTAAATAATAATTTCTCACAAACTTGAATTAAGGAATGAATTCCATTATTAATAGAACTCATTCCTTTCTTACTTCCACCGATTGGGTGACCCAATGCAATAGCTCTTCCATTAAAATTAATGATCTCCTCTTGCAAGTCCAATTCCTTATTTACTGCCAGAACCTGCGATGCAAATGCTTCATTTAACTTTAATATAAAAAAAGAAATATAGCATAGAACATGGCTCCGGAGGAGCCAGTAATAGAGCCAAGCTCATTAACCAAGTTTCGAAAACTTCGTTTAAAAGATGTAAACCTTTTGGATATGCTTATCAATAAAACCGTTGAAATTGCCATCGAAAAGGAAATCATTAAAAGTAAATCCATTATTGTGGACGCCACCCATACGAAAGCCCGATACAACCAAATGTCTCCAAAAGAAATACTTAGGGACCGTTCTAAAAAACTGAGAAAAACTATTTATCAAATAGATGAGTCTATGAAAAAGAAGTTCCCTGACAAAAATACAACTGATGTTTTGGAAGATGAAATCGATTATTGCCAGAAACTCATTGAAGTGATGGAAAACGAAGAAGGTCTTATCCAATACCCGAAAGTAAAGGAACAGTTAAACCTTCTAAGAGAAACAGTTAACGACGATATCGAACATCTGCAGTGCTCTGAAGATAAGGATGCAAAAGTAGGGCATAAAACTGCGGACACCTCATTTTTCGGCTATAAAACACATATTGCCATAAGCGAAGAACGGATTATTACAGCCGCAACAGTTACTACAGGAGAAAAGAATGACGGAAAACAACTAGAAACACTGATTGAAAATAGTATCAATGCTGGAATGCAAGTTGAAACTGTTATCGGTGATGCAGCTTATTCTGAAAAGGGAAATATCGAATATGCAAATGAAAATAAAATAAAATTAGTTGCCAAACTGAACTCTTCTGTTACCCAAGGTTTCCGTAAAAAAGAAGATGAATTTGATTTTAATAAGGATGCTGGAATGTATGTTTGTAAAGCAGGTCATATGGCGATAAGGAAAGCTAGAACAGGACACAAAGCTAGAAACCAAGTTACTACATACTATTTCGATGTAGATAAGTGTAAACACTGTCCATTTAAAGAAGGGTGTTATAAAGAGGGGGCTAAAAGTAAGACTTACTCTGTAACCCATCAAATCAAATGAACATACAGAACAAGCAAAATTTCAAGAAAGCGAGTACTTTAAAGAAAAATCTAAAGAGCGTTATAAAATAGAAGCTAAGAATAGCGAATTAAAACACAGACACGGGTACAATGTTGCAAAATCCTCGGGTCTAATTGGTATGGAATTGCAAGGAGCCATGGCAATATTTACGGTGAATCTAAAAAGGATATTAAAACTAATCGATGAAATTTAGGTGCAAAAATAGCCTCATTGAATAAGAAAGACGACTCAAATTTCATAAATGTGAATTTTGAGTCGTCCTTTTTTTGTTTTGCCTTACAGATTCTTAAAAAAACCGAAGGTTTTTCAGTGCCCTCCCAGTAAAGAGCTTTGTATTTTCTTTATATGTTAAATTTATATAGAGCTATTGCTGGGGCCCCAGCTGGCCAGGATGCTCTTGCCCAAGCAATTACTTGCCAAACTTGCACCAGTATTCCTATTAATTCCGGTTTGCTTTATCCTTATGCTTTCGATGAAAAGGAAAGGAAAATAGAGGCAGAGACAAAATTCGAGTTTCCATGGTTTTTAATTGGATTTATCGTTATGAGTTTTTTGGGAAGCTATATCATTGGAGATAGGGTAGTGGTACCAAAAACAGTGATGTCTGATATTGCAAACGGTACATCATTTTTGTTGACAATGTCAATGACAGGATTAGGTTTAAATATTAGCTTAAAAAAATTACGAACTAAAGCAATACGTCCACTAATTACCATTATTATACATCCATTCTTCTATCATCGCTAACGTATATTAGTTTTTAATTATCTTATAAAATCAGCCTGAGTTCTATATTGACAAGAATTCAGGCTATTTCATTTTTGTTTAAACGGCCTCACTTTCTTTTACCAACTCGAAAAGAAGACTGCTGCTATTCGAGTTAATATATCCACCGACCCCTCTTGCTTGCTTATTCACTTTCATTCGGGAAGATATGTTTCCATTTGTGTAATTCTCACAAGTCCCCTCGAATCAAAACATCTCTAAACTCTATTTGGTACAAACGCTTCCTTTTTAATTTTCAAACTTAATTCAGGAATATCTAAAAACTTCTTTATTGTTAAGGCACAAGCGCCCATTACACATGCGTTCGTACCGAGATCTGAAATGAATATTTCTTTATAATTACTAATTGAAGTTTTTAAGTTTAATTTAATGGTATTCATGGCATCCGGAATCAATTTCAATAACTCACTATTTAATACCAGTATTTCAGGATTCAGTATATTAATTATATTATTTAGTCCAATAGATACATACTTAATAAACTCGTCCAATTGAGACATAACTGCTGGATCCCTGGCAATAACAAGATTTTTGATATCCTGGTGGGTCAATTTTGGTTTATCAATTATTTCAGATAAATTTTTAAAGAAACTGTCTTCAGAGGCATATAACTCCCAACAACCGGTTTTTCCGCAATTACAAAGTTTTCCATCAGGAGAAATGATCATGTGACCCATTTCCCCTGCAAATCCATGGTACCCTTTTACTAGTTCCCCGTTGAACAAAAAACCAAGACCTATACCGGAAAACATACTTAGGCTGATTAGGTCGTTACTTTGATGGAAATGAAATACTTTTTCTGCAAATGCACATAAATTTGCATTATTTTCAACATAAACTGCTGTATTTACATTTTTCTCTAAATCACATTTTAAGTCCTTGTTATACCATTTATGATGTGGAACAAATGAGATCGTTCCGTCATTCTTCACAGTTCCATGAATTCCTATTCCCACACCAACAATTCCAAAACGACATTGGGAAAATTTTTCTTGGTATCCTCTAATTTTATTAATTAAAATTTGAAGAATCTTATCATAGTTTGAATTCTCTAACTCTACGTTATTCGAATGAACTGGATTTCCTATTAAATCAGATACAGTAAATGTAATATACCGAAAGTCCAGATCAATACCTATGACATAACCAGCATGTTGATTAAGTGAAAGCATAATCGGCTTTCTTCCCACTTGGTTATACTCTTGATGAGATTCAATTATTAATCCTTCCTCTAATAATTCCGCTGTCTGTGAAGAAATCGTTGCCTTTGTTAGTTTTGTGATATTTGCTAATTCAGACCTAGAGATCAACCCATGCTTAATAATTTTACTTAAGACCAAGCTTTTATTTATCTTCTTAAGATAAGCAGCAACACCAATTTCCATAAAACTCACCACTATTCAAACAAAATATTTATATTAAACAACTATTTATGAGCTTATGATAGGCTTGGTTTTATCCCTTATAGTTAAAATCAGGTATTTCTGTCCAACGTCTTCGCAGCTCATGGGCAGCATATTTTGGTTTCCGGTCGCGAGTAAAAATGCCTTTTTTGTTTCCTTGAACTCGAACAATTCCTTGGCCTGTTGCAAAATCAGCAAAGTTCCATACCTGCTCTCCAACAAATTGTTTAAATTCATCAAACACTTCGTGATTTGCCCGATAGAATTCTACTTGATATTCTTCCGTAAACATAACAGGTTCTACATCATGCAAGCCAGCCACCGTATCAGCCCCATACTCGGTCATCATAAATGGTTTGTCGGGGCATCGTTTAAGCCAAGCATTAAATTCTGCACGAAGCTTTTCTTTAGCCGAGATCAAATCACCACCGTCAACATACCAGCCGTAGTATCGATTAAAGGCAAGGATATCCAGCAATTCCGCAATTTGATCCTTTTCAGGTGAGGATTGAATTTCAGTAACAATGGTAACAGGACGTTTTTGCGGGTCCAGCTCTTTGGCAAGCTCTATTAGTGGCTTAAAATACTCATATGCTCCCTCTTCTTCTGTTGCAGCTTCATTAGCGATATTCCACATCACGACAGATGGATGGTTTTTGTCACGCGTGATTAGTTCCTTGATCACCTGTTGATGATGTTCGAAGGTTTTAAGCTCTTTCCAGGTTTCCCGTTTCGGTCCACCTAAAAAGACCACCAACATGTTCAAGTGCATCCCCACTGCTGGTACTTCATCAATGATCACAAAACCTTCCCGGTCAGCAAGGCGCATGATTTCTTCTGAATATGGGTAATGCGCTGTACGGAATGAGTTAGCTCCCATCCATTTCATCAGGTTGAAATCCATCACGTTAGCGGCTTCATCAAAGCCTCTTCCATGAATCGGCGTATCTTCGTGCTTGCCAAAGCCTTTAAAATAAAATGGCTTATTATTAATGAGGAACTTTCCATCTTTGATCTCTACTGATCTCACACCAAATGGTTGTTGATAGAGATCGATCGTTTCTCCATCTTTTTCTAGTTCTACTTGGAGTGTGTACAAATAAGCATTTAATGGCTCCCATAGTCTTACATTGGGTATGTGAATTTTGCCAGCAGATCCTTCTGCTTCACCTACTACAACACCAGATTCGTCTATAGCCTTTACATTTACTTGTGCTGTACCGGCTGCCTCAATTGAATAGTGAACATGCCCATTTATATCCGTAACAATCGTTACATCCTCAATATAAGTAATCGGCGTTGTATAAATTTTCACGGGACGGTGCAAGCCCGCGTAGTTGAAAAAGTCAAAATTTGGCTGATTGCGTTTCACTTTGCCAACACCAGGAATTTCCTTTTCTATGACTGTACCAACCGGTAAAGTCGAGTAATCCACTATATTGTTGACAGCAACCGTTAATCGATTTTTTCCTTTTTGTAAAAATGTATTTAATTCTGCCTCAAAAGGTAAGAAGCCGCCCTTATGCTCGGCAACAAGCTCTCCATTGACATACACCTTAGCTAGATGGGTGGCAGAACCGAATCGCAAAACCACACGTTCTGATTGAAGCTTTGATGGAACAGTAAATTCCCGTTCATACCATACCCAGCCAACATGATCGCGTATATTTGCATTTACTCCAATATCATTAAAAGAAGATGGAACAGCCATGCTCATTGAGTCGGTTAATTTTGCATTTTGCCAGTTTTCCTGAAAACCATTTCCCGAATCAAGCTTAAAATTCCATATCCCATTTAGATCAATAATACTCCGTGTTTCAGTAACGATAGGATATAACATCTTCAGTCTCCTTTTTTAAAATCATAGATCTGTTGAGTAAATTTGATAGTAAATTAATAGTTTCGTAAGATTACATCTTCTTGAACATTTCCTAATACTTCATTCAGTTGATTTAGGAGGTCATTTAACATATCCTCAGTAAATTTATCTGGATTGAAAGCAACCATTGCGCGTAAAGGCATAAATTTCATCATCGCCTGAAACATTTCAAACGAATCCGAGTCTTCGGACATATTTGCAAATGGGCCTCCTTCATTCGCCTTGGTAAGGGTTTCTTGTACAATCGGTGAAAGAATTGGATCTGCCACGAGATCACCAATTGTTGTATTTCTATGGACTGATTTTTTTAAAGTAACAGTGGAGTTCACTTTTATACTGCCTTTTAAAATGATTTCGGTTGAAGACTTACCTACTAGCACTTCGAACAAACCGCTTTCCACATGCCAGTCTTTAATATCAATGTTGTAATAAGCAAATGCTCTTTTATCCAAAATAAAGGTAACGTCTTGCTCTTCTCCAGGTTGTAGTTCCACCTTTTCAAATCCCTTTAGTTCTTTTTCGGGACGGATGACAGTACTTTCAATATCCCGTACATATAACTGAACAATTTCCTTTCCAGCAACTACACCCGTATTTTTCACCGTAACCGTCACTTGTACGGTTTCTGTATCATCCATTTCCGGCTTTCCTATTCTAAGATTTGAATAGTCAAAGCTTGTATAGCTCAAACCATAACCAAATGGGAATAACGGTTCAATTGCTTTAGTATCATAATAACGGTAGCCGACAAATATTCCTTCCTTGTATTCGACCTTGTCTCCTTCTCCCGGGAAGTTGAGGTAAGAAGGATTATGGCGTAACTCTTTAGGGAACGTCTCAGCTAATTTTCCACTTGGACTTTCAATCCCAAAAAGTAAATCGGCAATCGCACCGCCTAGTGCCTGTCCTCCAAGATATCCTTCAAGAAGCCCTTTTACTTTATCAAGCCACGGCATTTCAATTGGTGCACCATTACTTAATACAACAACTAAATTAGGTTGTACTTCCGAAACAGCTTCTATTAAAATCCGGTGATTGTCTGGAATTCGGAGATGCTCCCTGTCGTATCCTTCTGACTCATAGCGATCTGGGAGACCAACGAATAGTATTACCACATCCGACTGAGCTGCAGCCTCCTTTGCCTCTGCTAACAATTTTTCATTTATTAAATCAGTTTTTAGATCGTATCCTTGCGAATAAAGGAAACTTGCATTCGAGGCACTCTTTTCAATTTCCTCAAAAATATTATCAAGTTTTGTAGGTTTAATATGAGAGCTTCCTCCTCCTTGGTATCTTGGTCTTACAGCGAATTCTCCAATGATTGCAATGGTCCCTTGCTTTTTTAGTGGGAGAATTTGATCATCATTTTTTAATAAAACCATACTTTCCCTTGCTACTTCTCTAGCTAATTGATGGTGTTCCTCTTTTGCATAGACAGCATTTTCTTTTTTGTTATCAACAGCCATAAAAATAATGTTTAATAATCTCTCAACTGCTCTGTCTAGTGTCTGTTCGGAAAGCATACCACTTTTTACGGCGTCAATAATTTTCTTATCACCGATTCCATTACTTGCTGGCATTTCTAAATCTAATCCAGCTTCTACCCCTTGTGCACGCTCATTTACAGCACCCCAGTCTGAGACGATAAATCCTTCAAAGCCCCATTCATCCTTTAATATATCCGTTAATAATGTTTTATTTTCTGAAGCATACGTCCCATTTACTTTGTTATAGGAACACATTACCGTCCAAGGTTGTGCTTTCTTAACTGTATGTTCAAAACTGGCAAGATAAATCTCTCTTAAGGTCCTTTCATCAACGATAGCATCGACAGACATACGACGATGCTCCTGGTTATTGACTGCAAAATGTTTAAGGGAAGTACCAACTCCCTGTCTTTGAACACCAGTTATATGACTTGCAGCCAATTCGGAAGAAAGATAAGGATCCTCTGAAAAATATTCAAAGTTTCTTCCGCAAAGCGGTGAACGTTTAATATTTGCACCAGGACCAAGTAGGACAGCTACATTCTCTGCCTGACATTCTTCACCTAATGCAGTTCCTACTTTTTCAATTAGTGAACGATTCCATGTACTTGCAAGACCTACTGCTGATGGGAAGCATGTTGCCGGTACACTATCATTAAGTCCTAAATGATCAGCACTTAACTGCTGCTTGCGTAGACCATGAGGACCATCTGTAACAAATATCGATGGAATTCCCAATCTCTCTACTCCTTTTAACTCCCAAAAATTTAAACCTGAGCAAAGACTTGCCTTTTCTTCAAGTGTCATTTTTTCAATTAATTGTCTAATATTTCTTTTCATAGAATCCTCCTTAATTTATAACGCTTTCATAATTGGATATTACGGATAATATTACTTTTGTTCTAAGTTAACTACCTTTAAATTACATTTTAAGACACTGGCATTATTTCTACTATTCGAATTACGACCACCTATTTTCATTTATCCGACTTTTGATGAAATTTTTTGAATGTATAATGGCATAGAGACATAAGTAAAAATGCAGGGATACTTCCACTAAAAAAAGGAATTAATCCCGGAAACTTAAATGTTATAAAAAAGAAAATTCCTGTAAACACAGCCATTATTAAGGTTGCAATTGGATTAATCGTCATTAGGATAACTGCATTTTTAAAGACTCCTTTTACCCCCACATGAAAATGTACAAGAACGGGAAAAATATAAAATAAGGTAAGGAAGAAAATTAAAATCAAAATAACATTGGGAATATAAAGTATTTTGAATATTGGGATCGATATGGCTTCTATTATCTTTATATTAAAGTATAGGAAACTTCCTAACGCGATCAGAATCAAACCGACACCATTACTTTTTAGAAATTCACTTTTATAAACCTTCCAAAACGTTTGAAATACATGAATATCCTGCTTCATTACCCACTTTCGGACAACGGCGAACATCGCTGCTGTCGCAGGAAAAAAACCTAGCACAATCAGACCAAGAAACGTGAAGACAATCCAAAGCACATTTACGTACATTAATCTCATAACCCACTCGGAAAAACGATGAATGCCCTTCATAAAACCTTCCATTAAGGATAGCTCCTTCCTTTATCGCTGATATAACTCTTTCATTCTAAGGAAAATAGCCCTAAGATAGGGCTATTTTCGGTCAATATATCATCCTTTTACAGAACCTAATGCAATTCCTTTTACAAGGTATTTTTGGAAAAATGGATACGCAATTAAAATCGGTAATACCCCTACAACAGCAATCGCCATACGTACACCTGTTGAAGGAATTTCCGAAGCTGCCTGACTGGCATTTGAACCCAAATCACTGGTCGCTAAAAACTGAATATCCGCAAGCATCCTGTTTAAAATGTTTTGGATACTGAATAGTTGTGGGTCGGTAATATAAATGAGACCGTTAAACCAGTCATTCCAATAATGAATAGTTTGAAGTAATCCAATCGTCGCCAAAATAGGCAGTGATAACGGGAGGACTATGGAGAAAAAGGTCCTGAATTCACCTGCTCCATCCATCCGTGCTGATTCAATCACGGGCTCTGGAATGGAAGTTATAAAAAATGTCCTCATTAATAATACGTTAAAACCATTCATAAGCAGACCGGGTACAATTAAAGCCCAAATCGTATTTTTCAAATCAAAGATTTGTGTGTAAACCAGATAGGTTGGTACAAGTCCACCGTTGAATAATAAGGTAAAGAAGACAATGAAAGCAAAAACATTTCTGTAAGGTAAATCTCGCCGTGAAAGTGCATATGCCAAAAACGCAGTTATAGCCAAACTAACAACCGTTCCAAATACAGTTACGAAAATTGTAATACCGTAAGCCCTTAAGATACTTGATGAATTATTTAATAAATACTCATAAGCTGCAAAGCTAAATTCTCTAGGAAAAAAGGAATACCCGTCCTTCAAGATGACTGTTTCTCCTGTAAGAGAAGAAGATAAAAGAATGATAAACGGAATGATGCTGCCTGCTGCGAGTATAATTAAAAAGATATGAGAAACCCATTGCGTAATTCGATCAGATTTATACATTCTGCTTCACCTCCAGATTAAAATAATGCATTGTCTTTACTTTTTCTACGGACGAGATAATTGGATAACAGGACCAGTACAAATCCAACGATAGATTGATAAAGACCGGCTGCAGCGGACATCCCGATATCCCCAAGCTGCATTAATCCTCGGTATACATAGGTATCAATAACATTCGTTGTGTCATAGATTGCACCCGAATTCATTGGTACTTGATAGAACAAACCGAAATCAGAGTAGAAAATCCGGCCTATTGACAGTAATGTCATCATGATAATGACTGGCATAATCGATGGAATGGTAATATGAATAATTTGATGCCATTTATTCGCCCCATCTAAAGTGGCTGCTTCATAGTACTCCTGGTCGATCCCGATAATAGCCGCCAAATAAATGACACAGAGGAATCCGACACCCTTCCATAAATTTATGAAGGTTAATATATAGGGCCAATATTTTGCTTCGTTATACCATGAAACTCCATCCAGCCCAAGTAAAGGCAGAATCGTTCTATTCAGATAACCCACATCTTCGCTTAAAAAGGCAAATCCCAGATAACTGACAATAACCATCGAGATCAAGAAGGGCAATAGAATAACACTTTGATAAAAGCTTTTCGCGAGCTTATTTTTAATTTCATTGAGCATTATGGCTATCCCAATTGCCAGTATCGTATTTATGATAATAAATCCTCCATTATAGAGAATAGTATTTCGGGTAATAACAAAGGCATCTCTTGAACTAAATAGGTACTCAAAGTTTTTAAAACCTATCCAATCACTCGCGAAGATTCCTTTCGCATAGTTAACATCTTTAAAAGCAATGACCAAACCGAACATTGGTAAATAATTGTTGATCAGTAAATAAATTAATCCAGGTACCATCATGATAAAAAGAGGTAAAAACCTTTTAAACTTGATCATCCTGTTATTTACCTTTTTAGTTGGTATCGCCTGGATGCTTGCTTTCATTTTCTTCACTGTCACTTCTGACATCCTTTTTCCCCCTTGCTGATTAAAGTGATTCCGCTTACAAGTAACTTTCAATTCTTACTATAATTTTATTTTATTAAACTAAGTCTATTGAAACTATCCATAATACGACTTCTTATTTTCGATTATCCGACTATTGGGAACGTGAAATCCTCTCAATACAAGCCAGTAAAAAAGAGAGCTAGCACTACTAGCTCTCTTTTCTCACCTTACTTCTCTTTCCACTTATCAAATTGTTTTTGTTTTTCCGCAATAATTTTCCCCAGACCTGATGCTTTAAGCTTACTATTAAATTCCGGCAAACTTTTCTCAGGATTTAGAGTACCGGATTCAAGTCCTAGCTTGTACTGATTTAATACGTTTGTAGTTGCAGCAATTTCTGTTTTTACTTGATCTGGATTGAACGTAAAGCCAAATGCTGGAGAAAAAATGGCTGAATCGTTATGTTCTTTCATTATATCCCAGTAATTTGCAGGGTTTCCTTCCCAAGGATAAGTCAAGAAGTTATTTCCAATTTCCCACTGGTTAAAAGCATATTTTGATTCCTTAACGCCTTCCGGCAATTTAATCGTTCCATCCGAATTTTTCACATAATGTTTACCTTCCACGCCAAGATCTAGTAAATTCATAATGTCTTTATCCGTATAAAGTAAATTGATAAATTCCATCGCTTTTTCAGGATTTTGACTGCTTCTCGCAATAGACATGTTGAAGCCAGTGGCTGCATCTGTGTACGAATAAACATCCGTTAATTTTACCGAAACCATGTCATATCCAGTTATTCCCTTCTCTTGTACATCAAAACCTGGCTTCATCTTAGCGAAATAGCCAAATCCTTTATTTGCTTTAACAAGATTAGCGGCAGATTCTTTTGATGTGGCTGAATCCTTAATGATATAACCCGCTTGGAACCACTTTCGTGCTAATTTAACTGCTTCTACATATTGCGGGTCTTTAAACATATTTACAATTTTCTTATCTTTAAATGACACCACTCCAAGGTTGTCCCCTAGCACATCAAATTTTCCAGCAGTAATTGCGGTGGCAACCGATGTTCCCATTGATGTGTTGACTACTGGTGTTAATGTTGGTTCTTTTTCTTTGACCATTTTAAAAACATCTTCCAAGTCCGTAAATGTTTTAATATGAGAAAGATCGATCTTATATTTGTCGACTAAATCCTTTCTCATAGCAAAGCCATAATATGAACCCCAGTCTCTTATACTTGGAATACCGTAGATTTTCCCGTTAACTTTATTACCTTCTAAAAGACGTTTGGGAACCATATTAGAAATTCCTTGCCCATGTGATTGGAGCAAATCATCTAATGGAAGGTATTGACCTTTTGCTGCTTGTGTATTGTAGCCATAGAATGATGAAGACATGATTAAATCCAGCTTTTCGTTGCTTGTTAACATTAAATTTTGTTGCTGTTGCCATGCAGCGCCACTTATTGGGACTAATTTAACCTTAGCATTAATCTTCTTTTTAGTAATTTTATTAATTTCTTCTTGAACCAATGGAAGTTCATCTATTTTTGTATTTAATGTTAAATAAGCCATTGTAATTTCATATGGCTTATTATTGGAGCCAGTTCCGTCCTTATTACTTGTACTGCTTTCCTTGGAACTGCACCCAGCCAAAACCAAAAGCACAGACATAATAATCATTAATAACTTTGTAAATGACTTAATACTCTTCAACTTTCTTTCCCCCTTATTCTTTTTGATCTGTTGAAAACTCTTTTTTGAAAGCGTTGTCAACTATCTAGTTTTAGTATAGAGGATGGGTAGAAATACACTTACTAAAAAAACGACATTTTATTTTTGTTATTACGACTTATCTGAAGAGAGTGCTATTTTTCGGTATTCCATTGGATTGAATTCAGTTGCCTTTTTGAAAATAGTAGAGAAATAGGAAAAATTCGAATATCCAACAGATAAAGCCACTTCACTTACAGGTAAATTTGTTCCAGCCAATAGTTCTTTTGCATATTCAATACGCTGCTGTTGCAAGTATTCGGATATAGATACCCCGGTTTGTTTTTTAAAAAGTCTTGTTAAGTAGTCAGGATTGAGATACACATAATTTGCAATTTCTTCTCTTGTTAACCGCTGTTCACCAAGATGGTTTCGAATATATTGTTTAACAATGTTAACTACAGAACCTTTTTCTTGAGGAACATGAAGCTGATTCATGGCTACATCCGAAATATAAATAACCCAATCTTTTAGAAAATCCAACGATTTCAACACTTTTACAGGCTTTTCAGTCAGCAAGTTTTGTGAAAAAACCTGATTGGCCTGAATCCCTTTTACTTGGAGTACATAAAAAACCAATTGCAAAAAATCCTGATAAAATAAATGAAGTGATTGTGCGGTTATATCATCATCTGATTTTTTCCAATCCTTAAAATATAGATTAATTGCATCCAACAATTTATCCTTTGGACCACTTTTCATTAAACTCGACCAATAATCAGGCAACAGCGGAATCGAGCATGAATCCTTTTTTTCATTTTTATACACAATGGTCTGGTTACTCTTGGTTACATTGTTACGATCAAGTTCCTGCAACAAGTGAACCATGCTTACTACCTCCTCGATAGGAACTTGATTGCCAATATAACAGCAAAGTTCGCATGAGAAATATAAAGCAAACCGAGAAATAAAATCATTAATATTACATGTAAGCTCCTCAATGTTTGCTGCTTTTACTAAGGGCAAAACGACCAAAATATAACCAGTTCCCAAATTTACCACATGGGCATTCATATTGGATTTGGCGATCTCTTCATTTACTGCATTTTGAAGGGCATTCTCCCTTAATTTTTCTTCATGTACCGAAAGCTCCTTTTTCCAACGTTGAACATGAAATAAAATGGGTAGAAAAGTTGTGTACTCCGTATATGATAAATGATGGTACTTCTTATGCTCATTAATCTTGTCAATGGTAGAAGGGACAACTTGGTGAATGAGATCAAACCAGAATCGTTCCTTCATGACCGATTGGTGCGATTTTTTCAATTGATGGTAAGACTCCTCCACCAGTTTTGTATCCAGATCCTTTTTAATTTTTTCCAATGCATTGTGAATAACACCTTCCAGCTCTTGATAATCGACTGGTTTGAGTAAATAGTTGAAACTTTTTAACTGCAATGCTTGCTTTGCATATCCGAAGTCTGAATGGCACGTTAAAAAAATCGCTTCCGTACTTGGGTAATGTTCCCTGACCCATTTTAAAAGGTCAATTCCCGATCCTTTAGGCATTTCAATATCACAAAGCAAAAGATCCACCCTATTATTTAAAAACACCTCTTGTGCCTGCCTCATGTTATTGGCTGTATAAACAGTAGAGATATGGTGCTTTTCCCAATCAACACCCGCCTGAACGCCTCTAATTGAGTGAATTTCATCATCAACTATAAGTACATGAAATTGATTCATCATCATACCCCTTTCCTTTATTGGAAATTTTTATATTGGTACCTTCATGCGGACTGTTGCACCTTTTCCTTGTTCGTTTGAAAAGTGTATATGGGCATACCCCTCATACAACAAATTGAACCTTCGCTTAACATTCCAAAGTCCAATTCGTTCCCCGTTCTGGTTTGTAAGTGATTCGTCATTTTCTAAACTCCATAAAACCTCTTCAGGGAATCCTTCACCCGTATCCTGGATTTTAATTTCCATAAAACCGGGGTCTTCATTGTCTTTTTTAACAGTTATTTTAATTTCTATTGGTTCATCCATATCAAAAGCATGTTTAATAGAATTTTCGGCAATCGTTTGAATGACCAAAGGCGGTATATTACATTTCATCAATTCCGTAGATACCTCCACATCATAATTAATAGCTTCTGGAAATCTAAGTTGTTGAATCTTTAAATAATTCTCCGTATGTTTTAATTCTTCTTCTAAGCTAACGAAATACGAATTACTACGAAACATAAACCGAAAGTAATTGGCCAGGCATTTAGACATTTCTTGAATGATGGCGAAATCCTTAACTGTTGCAAGATTATAAATAATGTTTAATGAGTTAAGGAAAAAGTGCGGGTTAATTTGTAATTGTAAATGCTTTAGTTCCGCCCTTTGTAAATTTAACTTTTCTTCGTAAACATTGATTTTTAAGTCTTTTATCTCCGATATCATATGGTTGAAGGACCCATTCATCACTTCAAACTCCGTAGAATTATGGGTCATAGGAAGCCGTACTTCCATATCACCCTCACGAAGCTTTTTCATGGCTGAAACAATTCGATTTATTGGTTGAAGAAAAACCTTTCTCATGATAAAGAAAAATAGAAATAAGAACAAAACAGCTCCAATAGAAATAACCGATGAAATTCTTTGTAAAAAAGGAAGTTTCTCTAAAATCTCACTTTCCGGTATCAATGCTAAAAGATAAAAATCACCACTTGATGATTTTTCCTTCATGACCATAAAGCGGTCATTTTCCCCAGACACTGCGAACTTATTTCCCTTCATAGTTAAGTCTATTTTTTCATCTTCTATAAATTTTTTATTGGTGATCGGCTGCAACTCGGAAGTTGCAAGCAGAGCTCTGCCTGTTTCTCCAAAATCAATATACTTAAAAGGCTTAATCAAATTGTTCACATTTACCCAAGCCCCTACGTAGACTCCATCTATATTTAAATAGTATAGAAAATAATAATTTTTCTTTCCCTTCCATAAGTTCCATTTGCCTTCAAGTAGATTTTCCGGCTTTTTCTCCAGCAAATCATGAACCTCATCCGTTGCATTCATACGGTCTGTAAAATCTTCATCATTTTTCTGAGTATATAGGAAATCTTTATAGGATGATGAATAAAGAAAAATAGAGTCAATTGCTGTATAAAAATAAGATTGATTATTGATAGAATTAAACAATCGAATTTTTGCCTCTTCGTAGTCGTTCAGATCAAAGTTTTCATGATATTGAAGGAAATATAAATCAGTATTCGCGGAAAGTTGAAATATATAATTTCCAACACCTTCCAAACTCTTATCGATTTGATCCATATAAATATTCAGCATATTTTTGTTAGATTGAGCCACTTGATTTCGAATTACATCATTAGCATAATAATTATTAATAATATGAAAGATGATTAATGGACCGATTATGAGGAAAATAGTCAAAAAGAGCTTAAACATTAATGAATTAAAAATTGGTTTAAGCGGTTTCATATGTGTTCCTCCTGATATACAACTTTATTAATATAATATTTTTTATTATACATTATCGTTGTAAAAAGATTGCGAAAATATTAAATAAATGAAACAACAATAATTGGAAGGCATTTTAATAAAGAGAGATTCATGAAAGTGTTAGTGAAGATATTAAAATATAATAAAACTTTCTATCTTAGTAAAGGAATTATCAGAATAGTTAAAAATATAAATTCTTAACTTTTTTCTGTACTTTTCCCTTTCCTTTAAAGTTATCTAAACACCTGTTTAATTACTATAAAATAATTGAAAGCCCTTTCCTACTATAAAAACGACTTCTTTTATCAAATTTCCGACTTTTTTAGCTGAATAAGGTAGACACTTCCATGTATTCGAAAACCTTTTCTCAAACAAAAAACCTCCAAATTTGTAATTTGAAGGCTCTTAACACACACAATATCATGTTTTCTGTTTCACACAGATTCGTTCTAAAAGAGCAAAAGACTGTAGTCGTGAGAAGTAATTGTTGGATGGCTGCATAGGAATTGAACCCGCCAGACCTGTCTATCAAGATGTTTAATTAGCTAATCCTTCTTTTTTCATCACTTCTTCGAGCACTTGGACCATTTGCTCTGCATCTTCCCCTTCTGCCTTAACCTTGATTTCCGCGCCGCATGGAATTCCAAGTGACATGACGCCCATAATCGATTTCAGGTTAACTTGTTTTTCCTTGTATACTAATGTCACGGCTGACTTAAATTTCGCTGCCGTGCTGACTAACACTGTTGCCGGGCGGGCATGAATACCGGTTTTGTCGACTACTGTGAAAGTTTTTTCTGCCATGTTATTGCCTCCCTTTATACTTTTCCGTTTTATATTATTTGCCTATACAAATTATAGATTTGCACGTGGAACAGGAATATCGGTTTGATCCCACATCAGGATATTACAATGTTTTTCTAGCTTAAAAACAATCTCTTTTGGTTACAAACCGATACCCCTTCTTTTTAAATTAATATTTATGATAATTTCTCACCATTGGTTTCAATGACTTCTTTATACCAATAAAAACTTTTCTTTTTAATCCGACGAAGGTCATGTTCCCCTTCTTCGTGCTGGTTCACATAAACAAATCCATAGCGTTTTTGGAAACCGTTTAACCAGCTCAATAAATCCGTAAAAGACCAAACACAATAACCTAACATTTCCACACCGTCTGTTATCGCCTCCTGAATCGCCTTTATATGAGCCCGGATAAAATCAATCCGATAATCATCATTGACGATATCGCCTTCTTCGACTTTATCGTAGGCACCTAAACCATTTTCACTTATTAAGATTGGCAGGTGATAACGATTAGTGATTCTGCGAAGCGCAATTCTTAATCCTTGTGGGTCAATATTCCAATCCCAATCCGTTCTTTCAAGATTTGGATTCTCGACGGTTTTAAACATGCCAGGAATTCCTGTATCCTTGGAAGTCCCTTTTTTCCCAGTGGTATTCATCTCACCGGCACCAACTCCGCCCACTAATGGGTTTTCTTCATAGGTGGTAGTCTGATAGTAATTTAATCCCATAAAATCAGGAGTTCCAGCACATAACAATTCAAAGTCACCATCTTCAATCGTTGGTGCTAGGCCATTTTGTTCGAGATAATTCCAAGCAGCCACTGGATATTTCCCCCAAGCATAAATATCCATCCACCAATGGTTGTTTAGCTCCTCGGCAATCTCAGCAGCAAGGATGTCTCTTGGTTTCGAGGTTAATGCATATGCTGGACTATAGGCAAAGCTAGGACCAATCTTCCCATCTGGAACATACTTACGGAATTCCTTAATGACACTAGCATTTGCCAGATTTGCATGGTGATTGACTTGATAAAATAACTTGTCATCCTTTACTCCTGGAGGATGGGCTTCCATCCGGTAGCCAAACATGGTAAAAATATTTTGCTCGTTCAAGCTAACCCAGTATTTTACCCGATCGCCAAAACGTTTAAAAAGTTCAACACTATAGTTCGTGAAATCTTCGACAATTTGCCGCGATTCCCAGCCGCCATACTCATCTTGAAGCGCCTGCGGTAAATCCCAGTGATATAACGTCAAAACTGGCTCAATGTTATTTGCCTTTAGTTCATTAATTAAACGATCATAAAATTCTAAACCTTTTTCATTTAACTGACCTTTTCCGCTTGGAAATATCCGTGTCCATGCAACTGAAAAACGGTAAGCCTTCATTCCCATCTCAGCCATTAATTGGACATCCTCTTTATAGCGGTGGTAATGGTCTACTGCAACATCCCCTGTTGTTCCTTTAAATGTTTTTCCGGGAATTCGGACGAACTTATCCCAATTGGAAACACCTTTTCCATCTTTATCCCATGCACCTTCGACCTGATATGCAGCAGAAGCAGCACCCCGAAGAAAACCATCAGGAAATGGCATTAACGTTTTATGTCTCACCATCATCACTCCTTTTCATTAAAATAATAAAGAAACTCACCAGACTGGCGAGCCATAATCTTTCGACAGAAGCGTTCATTATTTTACGTTTTGCAATTTTACCATCTCGTACAAATCCACAAACTCAGCAGCTAAATCTTTAATCGTAATCGCATTCATCAAATGATCCTGGGCATGAACCATTAATAGAGAAATTTCTGTTTTTTCGCCACGTACTTCTCCCTGAACAAGGTTTGTTTGAATTTTATGGGCTTCATTCAGCGCATTACTTGATTCCTGTAGCTTCTGTCTTGCCCCTTCAAAATCTCCGGTTTTTGCTGCAGCAATAGCTTCCATTGCTGAACTTTTTCCATTTCCTCCGTGAAGAATAATTTGAAATATAACCGTTTCTAAGTTTTCCATCATGTTTCCCTCCAAGTAGTGATTTGAAAAGATATCCCCCAGTGAATGCCTAAATAGGGGATATCCAAAATTGTTAAGATGCTTTTTTCGTACCAAATCGACTTTCTTCTGCTAATTTTTGCTTATCCCATAGTTTAAAGAATGGCAGATAGATCGCAAAAGCAATGGCCATGTTAACGATTTGTAAAACAGCTCCAGAGAATTTACCACCAGTAGCTAAGAATCCACCAACTATAGGAGGAGTTGTCCAAGGAAGCGATATTCCTACAGGCTTTGCTACTAACCCCATTTGCATCGCAAGGAAGCTGATAGTAGTGATTAGGACTGGAACTAGGATAAACGGAATAATCATGATTGGATTCATAACAATTGGCATCCCGAAGATTATCGGTTCATTGATATTAAATAATCCTGGTGCAATACCTAATCTGCCTAATGATTTCATTTGATTACTTTTTGCCGTGAATAACATGGCTAAAACGAGCGCCAGAGTTGTCCCTCCACCACCAATTAAGACGAAGATATCAATAAACTGCTGCGTAACGATATTTGGTACTGCATCCCCTGCTTGGAAAGCAACACGGTTCGCATCCATTGCTGCCAGCCAGATTGGTCCCATCACTCCACCTACGATCGTTTGACCGTGTAAACCTGTGGACCATAGCATTTGGACTAGAATTAAAGCTAAAATTGTTCCCCATAATGTACCACCTAAAGCACTAAGCGGATCTTGTAATAATTGAGTGACAACATTGTGAAGACTTTCAAAACTTGTTTGTTCCACTAATAAGCGTAACAACCAAACAATAATAACAACAATAAAACCAGGAATTAAGGCAACAAATGATTTACTTACTGCCGGCGGAACACCGTCAGGCATTCTGATCACAATTTTCTTTTGAATAATGAAGCGATATATTTCCGTAGAGATAATAGATAAAATCATTGCAATGAAAAGACCTTTACTTCCAGTTAATGCTGCAGGAATCGCCCCTCCAACCATGATCGCCTCTGTTGCACCCTCAGGTGTAAAAGAAACTTGGTATGGAGTAGCTAGCAAGAATGCAACTAGCGAAATAACCCCTGCTGACAATGCATCAACGTTATACTTTTCAGCTAAGCGATAGGCAATGGCAAATACTGCCACTAGAGCCATAATATCAAACGTTGCTCCCACTGGATATAACAATTTCCCTAACCATTCATCTCCGAATATACCTGCCATGAAATCAGCGTAGCCATCAATTGGAATAAAGCCTAAGATTAAAAATATTGACCCAATGATCATCAATGGCATCGTGGCAATTAGTCCGTCTCTCAACGCTTGCAGGTGTCTTTGACCAGCAATCCGGCCGGCAGTCGGCATAACTTTTTCTTCTAAAAAAGCTGTTAGTTTATTCATCCGCTATTCCCCCATATTTCTTTATTTATATAACACAACCTATTTATTAACTAATTGGATTGCCGCTTTTAATACCTCTGTCCCATTAACCATTCCGTAGTGAACCGGGTTAATCGCATCCACAGGGACATTATTTTCTTCTCCCAACTTTTTCATCGTTGGCAGCATATAGCGTACTTGAGGCCCAAGCAATAGAACATCCGCTTGAACAATATGGTTTTTAACTGCGTCGACACCCTCTGCCCAAATTCTACATTCAAGTCCCTGCTCCTTAGCGGCAGTTTCCATTTTTGTTACTAATAAGCTTGTAGACATTCCTGCTGAACAACATAATAAAATGTTCATTTTTTCATCCCCCTAATCGTTTTTAAAATTTTTCAAGAGAAGAATTTAAAGGATATTAATCCTACTCACGAAAACTTCTTCTCCTAACTCACTGTAGGACTTTTTGCTGTCCTCCCTTGATGTCTTTATTGTATTTTAAAAACGTTTACATTTACATCTATCCTTTTTCCGTTGCTTAACGGAAAAATCTGATTGTTTCGAAAACACTTTCTTTCATATTGGCTGTGTTAAACTTGTCTGTTGATTTCCGTTCCAGGCACTTCGCTTTCCGCGGGCGTGCCGGAGAGCCTCCTCGTCGCTTTGCTCCTGCGGGGTCTCCCCTGCCCCGTACTCCCGCAGGAGTCTTCGTGCCTTCCACTCCAATCAACAGAGTGTCAAAATCAACATTAATCTTTAACACAGCCTTCATATAAAAAACAAAAAGGACCAGCGATTTGCTGATCCTGTCATTTTTCTTTATAAAGCTGTTCGGCCGCCCGCAAGACCGCTTGACCATTAAAGGTTCCATAATGCACCATATCAATGATTCCTACAGGTATTCCCTTCTTATCACCTAACTCTTTAAACTGTGCATACAAATAGCGGACTTGCGGCCCGAGCAAGAGGACATCAGCCTGGTTAATTTCTCTGCTGACCACGTCAAAGGGTACAGCCCAAATGTTATAGGAGAGATTTTCCGCGATTGCGGTCTTTTTCATTTTGGAAACCAAAAGGCTGGTCGACATGCCAGCGGAACAACATAATAAAATATTCATTTCTTCCCCTCCATGGACTAGGCGCTGGCCTGCTTTCGACCTGCGGCTCTATCTATTTAACCCGTATGTCCATTTTCTAAAGCTGTTAGTGCTTTCTGGAAAAAACAGCCGCAAACTCTTTGTAGTTTTTACATTTAATTAACTGCTGTACAACCTGACTATCATCAATCAGTTCTAACAGATAATCATACATATTTTGCAACTCACTTCCGCTATTCTTCTCAACACTGAGCAGACAAACAAATTGAACCCTTTTCCCGCCCCATTCAATCGGCTTCTTTAACGTACAAATCGTCCAAAAGGTTGAGTCTGTCTGTGGTGTCACAGAGTGAGGAATCGCGACTAAATTTCCATAACTCGTCGGTGAAAGTTTTTCTCTTGCCAGGACACTTTCCAAAAAGTGCTCATTAACGAGTCCTAAAGACTGCAACTGGCTGCATAAAAAGTTCAGTACTTCATCCCTTGTCTCAAAATCCTTTTGGAAAAAAACTAATTCCTCTTTTGTATAGGGCAGTTTTTGTACTGCTTGTCCGGTTAAAACTGTTTCGATTTTTTTAAAGTCCTCACCGCCTAAAATCGTATGAACTTGAATAACGGGTACGGGAAGACCTGTTAAAATAGGAATGGTACTAATGATGAAATCAAGGGCATGCATGGTGATTTGATTAAGTTTGTAATAATCAGTGGTTCCAACAATTTCAAGCTTGTCACCGAACTTTGTATTAATTTTAGAAGCTAACAGCCGGGCACTGCCAAGCCCTGAGGCACAAACGATCAAGCATCTTTTGACCTTTCTTCCACTCTTGGCATTTTCGATTGCCGCACCGAGGTGCAGGGCTAAATAACCAATTTCACTCTCATTAATGTCAACTTCCAATTTCTCTCTTAGCACCATGCTTGCAATCACTGCAGCTTGGAAAGCAGCTGGATAATTCGATTTAATTTCATCAAGCAAGGGATTGGGTAAATGAATCCCATAATGAAAGCGGTGAATCGCAGGTTTCAAATGAAGGCAGATTGCCATATACAATTCCTGGTCATTTTTGATGCCCAAGCTAAGTTCCCGGTCAATGGTTTCGAGGATTTCATTCACAATGTCATCAATCTGTTTACCGATCATTTCATGAATTGTATTATCATCCAGATGAAGCTCTGTCACCATTTTTGTCCCCAATAAATGGATGGTGATATAGGCCACTTCCTGGCCAGGAAACGTAACAGCTAATCCTTTTTCAAGTTCGTTGACAATTTCCTTCGCAACCTCGTATTGTTTTTCATGTTGCAGTTCAATTAAATCCTTAGAATACATCGTTACATATTTTTTACTTTTTATTCGGTGGTAAGCAATAGCGAGATGTATAACCAGGTTACATAATCCAATATCAGAGAGGCTGATATTGTGATCGTTAATTCGCTCCAAAATTACCTGGCGGATATACACCATATCTTCGTTTGTGAATATGGGCAAATCGTTATCCCCTAAACAAACGTCATGTTTCATTTTTTGAAAGAGAAAATCAGCCATGCACAAACGCAGCTTAAACTCCTCGCCATTGACTTTCAAGCCAAAATTCGGGCGTTTATCAAGGGTAATTCCATAGCGGCCAAAAATCCGCTTAACATCCTTTAAGTCATTCTGTAAGGTGGATCGGCTGATAAATAATTCATCGGCAATATCGTCCAGCTTGCAGTATTCTTCTGCAAGCAAAAGCCGTTTCATAATATAATGTACTCGATCTTCCGGGAAGGTTGGAATATCAACGTATTTTTCTTTTTCCTGATCGACAATCCCGTGCAAAAGCTGGCGAAAAGATTGGTCCTCCTGAATCACTAGTTCGTATCCGGTCCCTCTAATGGATTTAATTGAGGCACCGAAATCTTTTAGAATTTCCTCCAACTCCCTTATATCATTCCTGACCGTTCTCGAGGTTACCGCGAGAACTTTAGCCAAATACTCACTTGTCAGTGGTGTTTCCGCTTTCATCAACTGGCGCAGTATAGACGTCATTCGGGCATTTAGCATAATTTCCCTCCCCCCTTACACTGAATAGATAATTGGCAGTATCCTAACCTATTAATCTATCGAATTTAATCATTAATGAATACCCGCCATTGGCAATTGTTTAAGACTTTCTGGCATGTAGTTCCAGACTGCTATGATTGAAAATTAGTTCATCAGATTAAGTATACAATTAAGCGCTTTCACTTCCATACAAAAAAATTCCGCTAGTCAACGGAAATTTTTATTCATGCATAACCTCAATGAAATATCTACTTGATTTTTCATTGAAATCATAAAAAAAACACCTAATACTTTGGTAAAATACAGGTAGCTAAACCCAATATACAAAGCAAGGTTTCATCTATAGGATAATGAATAATGACTACCTACGCAAAGTTAAATATTGGATGCCTTCTTAGGAAAGAAAATATAGTGCTTTTTCAAGTAAACGTTACGAGGATATAACCGGAAAGGATACGTTGTATTGTTTTTTGAATACATCATCCAAGTTATTAACAGTCAGTACACCGGATATAGTCAAATGATTTCAATATCGAATTCCATGTACTTGTTTAAATTATGACTTAGTGGCCCGTCTTCCGTAATTAAGTAATCAAGTTCTGAAACGGGACCAACCAAGTAATTGGAAATCGTATTAAGTTTACTTCTTGTAACCAGGGTTGCGATCTTATTTGAACTTTTAATCATCTGCCGTTTAGCATAAGACTCTTCTATATGAGGGATGCTGATTCCAAAGTCAGGGTGCAGGGAATACACTCCTAAAAAACAGAGATCGGCTCTAATATTTTTAAGCACATCAATTACATCCAATCCTACTGTCACAAAAGATTCCTTAAAAAAAGTTCCGCCCAAAAGGATGATATCTGTATTTGGATGTTTTGATAACGCCAAACTAATAGAGGGACTATTGGTAATAACGGTCCCTTTAAACTCTATTGGAATTTCTTGAGCCAGAAAAAGATTTGTTGTACTTCCATCTATTAAAAGAACTTGTCCATCTTTAATAATCTTCACTGCTTTTAAGGCTAATTCTTTTTTTGCATCTATATTTTCTTCCGTTCTTTCAGAAAATGTTAAAGCGCTCGCAGATGCAGGAAATGCCCCGCCGTGTACTCTTTTGAGCAGACCTAATGAATCCATTTCCCTTAAATCTCGTCTAATTGTGTCCTCAGAAACATCCCATTTCATGCTTAATTCTTTAGCAACGACTTTCCCTTCTTTTTCAAGTATTTGTAAAATTTTGCTTTGTCGTTCTTTTCTTAGCATAACAATGATCAGCCTCCGTGTTTTTGCATGTTTTTTCTTACATTATATTATTTTTTCTTGAATTCACCAATTTTTTTTAAAATCGGCAAAATTATTCTTGTTTTTTCTTGTTTATAAAGATAAAATATACTTGAATAAGAAAAAACTTGCGTTAAAATGCAAAAACAAGAAATCATTTAAGGTAAGAAACCTATACTCTCATTTTGTGCCAATTTAAAATTCATTCGAAATAAAAGGAGGAAAAAAAGATGAATAATAGTATTGAAACACTAGCTGTAAATACGATTCGTACCTTATCCATTGACGCGATTAATAGTGCTAATTCCGGTCATCCAGGCCTGCCTATGGGGGCAGCTCCAATGGCCTATGCACTTTGGGCAAATCATCTAAATCATAATTCTGCAAATGCAAAATGGTTTAATCGAGATCGTTTTATTCTTTCTGCCGGACACGGATCTAGCTTGTTATATAGTTTGCTTCATTTAGCTGGGTACAATGTATCTTTAGAAGATTTAAAAAGTTTTAGAAAGCTAAATAGCAAAACACCTGGTCATCCCGAATTTGGTCACACAGATGGTGTAGAAGCAACAACTGGGCCTTTAGGGCAAGGGATTGCTAATGCAGTAGGAATGGCGATGGCTGAAGCGCATTTAGCTGCAAAATTCAATCAGGATGGCTACCCCGTAATTGACCATTATACATATACTTTAGTGGGCGATGGAGATTTAATGGAAGGCGTCTCTTATGAGGCCATGTCTATGGCCGGCCATATGAAACTAGGAAAATTAATTGCATTATATGACTCAAATGATATTTCTTTAGACGGAGAATTAAACCTATCATTTTCAGAGGACATTCAAAAACGAACAGAATCTGCTCATTGGCAATATTTACGAGTAGAAGATGGCAATGATGTAGCAGAAATCTCAAAAGCTATTACACTAGCTAAACAAAATACAAACCAACCAACCTTGATCGAAATTAGAACCACTATCGGTTATGGAAGTCCCAAAGTTGCAGGAACAAACAAGGCACATGGAAATCCACTTGGAGCAGAAGAAGCTCGTGCAACAAAACAGGTATATGGCTGGAACTATGAAGAGGATTTCTTTGTACCGGAAGAAGTTAAAGCCCATTTTGAAGAGCTAAAACAAAGAGGAATTAGCCAAGAACAACAATGGAACGCACTATTCCAGTCTTATCAAGAGACATATCCTGAATTAGCAAAAGAACTGCAACAAGCCATCACGGGAGAAGTTTTAATTAATGCGGAAGACATCCTGACATTTGAAACAGGTAAAACCATCTCAACCCGTGTAGCCAGTGGAGAAGCCATTAACCATTTTGTAAAATCAGTACCTTCTATTTTTGGAGGAAGTGCGGATCTTTCTCATTCCACAATGACAGATATAAAGGAAGACGCAGCATTCGCGGTAGAATCATTTAGCGGAAGAAATATTTATTTTGGTGTCCGCGAACACGCGATGGGAGCGGCTGGCAATGGTTTGGCTCTACATGGCGGGGTAAAGCCATTTGTAAGCACATTCTTTGTTTTCAATGATTATCTCAGACCATCCATTCGTCTGGCAGCCTTGCAAAAGCTTCCAATCACTTATGTATTTACTCATGACTCGATTGCGGTTGGTGAAGATGGTCCAACTCATGAACCAATTGAGCAGCTAGCTTCTCTTCGTGCAATCCCAGGGTTAACTGTAATTCGTCCATCAGATGCAAACGAATCTGCAAGTGCTTGGGCTTATGCACTAAACCAAACAGACGGTCCTGTTGCCCTGGTTCTGAGCCGTCAAAACCTGCCTGTGTTCCAAGAAACACAAGCCAATTTAGACAACCTTTCAAAGGGAGCTTACGTATTAACGCAAACAAATGACCAGCCAGAGGTTATCTTGATCGCAACTGGTTCGGAAGTGTCATTAGCCATTAACGCGAAAGCTGAACTTGAAAAAGAAAATGTATCGGTTCGTATTGTCGCTATGCCAAGCTGGGAACTATTCGATCGTCAACCGAAAGAGTATAAAGAGCTTGTCCTCCCTGCTTCTATTAAAAAGCGTGTGGCACTTGAAATGGGTATCTCTCTTGGATGGGAACGCTATGTAGGATTAGAAGGGAAAGTATTATCTATTGATACATTCGGTGCTTCTGGAACGGGCGCTGCAGTCATGGAGCTATTTGGATTTACGACAGAAAATGTTGTTCGAACTGCAAAAAGTCTACTATAATCTTAAAATGGAGGAAATATACGATGAAATTATTTATTGATACTGCTAATCTTGTTGATATTAAAAAGGCATATAAAATTGGTGTTATATCAGGTGTTACAACTAATCCTTCCCTAGTTGCGAAGGAAGGCGTAAAATTCGAAGACCGCATTGAAGAAATCTGCCAAGCAGTTCCACGGGTAGAATCTGTTTCCGCTGAAGTAACTCCAGATGCCGTTACAGCTGACGAAATGATTGCTCAAGCTGAGGAGCTCATTAAAATTAACGGCGGAGATGAGAAAATTACAATCAAGCTTCCTATGACTTTAGACGGTTTAGAGGCTTGCCGTTATCTTGCTGATAAAGGCGTTAAAACAAATGTCACACTTATTTTCACAGTAAACCAAGCACTATTAGCAGCTCGTGCAGGTGCAACTTATGTATCTCCATTTTTAGGACGCTTAGACGATATTTCCGAAGACGGCGTACAATTAGTATCAAAAATAGCTGAACTGTTCCGCATTCATAATTTCGACTCACAAATTATTGCAGCATCTGTTCGTCACCCAGATCATGTTACTCGTGTAGCAATGGCAGGTGCACATATTGCAACGATTCCGTTTTCAGTAATTGAGCAAATTTCAAAACATCCACTTACTAATCAAGGGATCGAAAAATTTGCTGCAGATTGGGAAAATACTCTTAAAAACTAAGTTTAAGATAAATCACGACAGGTTAATCGCCTGTCGTGTTTTTAATTCCTAATTTGTTATTTAAGATTTTCAATTGCCGCTCTTTCAATTTCAAGTCCCTTAGTATAACGTTTCATTATCTGTTTTGTTTAGCATATAAGATGCCAGTAGGGCGATCCCTCACGCTCCGACGGCATAATAACTTTCCAAATTGTCAGTTTGGACTGGCAATGTAACATTTCCATTTTCAACATCAAAATTACCATCTACTATTTGGGTTGGCTCCGCTAAAAATCCAGTTAGTCCTGTATTACCAGCACGCCATACCGTTTCATGCACCTTTTAGCATTTGCTAGAAAGCTAGGACTATTTTGGTTACCAGTAATTTTTTAAACACAATGTTACTTTCACCTGTAGTACCACCAAATAATTTGTTGGCTTGTTTCTTGCTCTCATCAACTGTAGAGAGTCCATAAAGTCCAGGACCAAAAGAATCCCCCTCTGCATTCCCCTTAACAACACTTACTTTTAGCCATATCCTCTTGCAAAACAGCAAACCACTCGTATAGCCACCATACTCCATTTGGTTCGTTTTGGCCTGACTAATAAGGAACTATATGAATTTGCAGTATTCCAGTAAGTCAATTAATTTAATTATAAATAATGAAATGAAATATTACCTGTATTTATAGAAAACAGATAATGTTTATAATTTTTTGTTTTATAAACCAATAACAAGAAATTGATATATATAAATCTATAAAAAAAGGAAATCTGATGAATTACGATCAGATTTCCAGATAATAAGAAGGATAAACTTCACACTTCTAGTATTATGTGTCTTTTAAACTAAAGATTATTAGCCAAGGATATCAAAAGTTTAGCCTGTTGATCAGTAAGCACCTTTCCACTTTGGGCGGTGAGTTCATTTACATACGCCTTCAGCTTACCCTCTACAGCCTGTTTGTTACCATTAGCGGCCGCTTCTTTTGCTGACTGAAGTTTTGCAACTAGTGATTGCGACACCCCATCCTTACTTACAAAAGATTGAGTCAATCGGCTTAAACTATCAAAATCAACAGTTACTGTAAATTCGGTTTCAACTACCGCTGTATTTCCGGCTTTGTCAGTAGCCGTGGCCAAGAGTTTATGAACACCAACCCCGAAATAATAAGCATATCCTTCAGTGCTTGGACAATTCACGGAAGCAACCCCTGACAAATCATCAGCTGCACTGCAGGTAATCGCTATCTTGGCATCAATTGGATAGGTATCATCATTACCGATAAATTGAATCACAGGAGGAGTAATATCTTTCTTGACATGAACCTCACTAATGGCCATATAGCCTCCATCAACTGTCGTTGCAGTGATCTTTGCTATACCTTCCTTAAATGCGGTAACATTCCCATTTTCATCTACAGCAGCTACTTCTTCATTATTGCTAGACCACAGGACCTCTTTATTAACTGCCTCATTAGGTGTTACAATTGCAGACACCCGTTCTTTTTGTCCTTGTACTAGTTCCAATTTTTCCTTATCTACCGTAACGCCTGTTACTTTTTGAATAAGATCTTCGTTTTTAACTTTGGGAACATTTGCAAGTAAAGCCTCATGTTCTCGTTTTGTAACCGGCAATACTGTCCCATGGCGAGGGCGTGCAGGTAAACTATAGTTTGTAGACATCTTCCACTCACCTGACTGTAAATCGGTTGTTTCAAAAGGTACATACCCTTTGCCGCCAAATTCATCAATAAACATGTACCACTTATCCTCCGTATTGGATTTAAAGATGGTAGGTCCTTCACCAGCACTGATTGACCCTTTTCCAATCCCCTCTTTAATAAGATTAAAAGTAGAATCAAAAACCGAATCTCCAACTTCTTGGAAAACAAATTTACCGTTTGGTGAAGATGTTGAGTTGTTTCTTTCATCTTTTGTAAAACGATACACTTTTCCATCATGTTTAATCATTGTTGTATCAATAACAGAATATCCATAATCCATATAAACTTTTGGTTCCGTAAACGTATAGAAATCTCTTGTTTTGCTATACATCATTTTGTTGTAGGTAGAGCCGCTATGCGCTTCATTGTCATACAATTTGGAAGCCCAGTACACAATATATTCACCAGTCGTGTCATCATACGTAACTTCAGGAGCCCATGTATTTCCAGCCTCTTTTGGAGATACTTCTACCATTCTTTGCTCTGACCAATTAATTAAATCAGTAGATTCCCATACCATTATAGAGCGGCTGCCAGTCCTTTGGGATCTGTCCCAATTCCAATCTCCATTAATTTTTAAATCTGTGGAAATTAAATAGAACTTATCACCTTCAGGGGAACGAATGATAAATGGATCTCTAAGTCCTTTTTCACCCAAATTAGAAGTGATTGCTGGAGCCCCATTGTTTAACTCCTGCCATTTAAGCGGATTGTTTCCTGCACTTAAGGCAAAATAAATTTGTTCACCGTTCGAATAACCTTCTCCTGTAAAATAACTGAAAACGTATCCTTCATAGTTCTCCTTTTTTGGCATTTCTTTCACTTTAGCTAAAAACGCTTTTGTGATTGACTCCTTGTGTAATGTGAGAGTTGCCGTCAATTTAACCGTTTTATCACCTTCACCATTTCCAGGACGTTTCACTTCTCCAGTTGGTGTAATGATAGATGGGTCATTTGATTTCCATGTGATCGTAGAACCATTAGCTCCCGTTTTCGGTAAAGTTAGATTGCCGCGAACATCATTAATGTTATGAACTTTCAAATCTTCTGCATCCATACGAACGGTCACTGAATCTTGAGGTTTCTTTAATACTGTAACAATAAATTCTTTTGTTAAAGTCTTTGTACCATCCGTAATATTAGCTGTAATTCCTACCGATTGGTCACCATTTTCAAAAGAAGGTCTACTAACTTTCCCATCATTTGTAATAATATTTTGATTTTGTGATTCCCAAGTAATGGTTGTTCCAAATGCCCCGTTTCTAGGGAATGATAAATCCGAATTAATTTCGTCTTTGTTTTGATTTTGATTGATAAAAATGGAGTAATCTAATTTTTCTACCGCATGATTTAGCAGCAGTCCATCCATGGCAGCAATTTTTTTATCAGCCTCTACTTTAAGTTTACTTACTTCTGTTGCTGTCAAAGCTCCATTAAACACTTTAAAATCTGCAATCATGCCTCCAAAATATGGGTCAGCAGAATAAAAGGAACGCCCGATAAAACCACTTGTTCCATTAACATTGTTGATTTGTGCTAGAGTATAACCGTTCGTAGAACCAGTCCCCACTTCAACCCCATCAATGTACAGCTTTATCGTTTTATCTACACCTGACATAACAGTAGTTATTAACTTCCATTCACTCGACTTTAACGGCCCAGTTGTCGCATTTGCACCCGCTTCATTCATCCAGCTTGTTATCCCGATACCTGCTCTTGAAGAGCGGTCACCCGAGTTACGCTTCGGCGTCGTAAACAAATATTTATTACTGTCCTGACCTAACGCATATAACCATTCTGCTTCATTAGCACCCTTCCAATTTACCAAAGAAGAAACGGTGATACTATCCAAATTATTTAATATACCTTTAGGCATTTCAATATATGAACTAGTTGAACCGCCCTTAAAGCTTACAACTCCTGCATCTGTTCCCTTAATAAGGTCGGCGTTTTGGGAATTCACCAGCTTTCCATCAAAATTCCCGATGCTATCTTTCACTGTTGTACCTTCAATATTGTTCATATCATAATCAAGAATTAACTTAACTTCTTGTGGTTCATCAGCAAATGTTGCTTGAGGAGCCATTCCTGACACTGTGTTGAAGAGCATCATGGTTAATAAAAAATTTGAAAACAGTTTTTTCTTCTTCATATTTCCCCTCCTGAATATAGGATTTTCCTTGTGATTTCAAGTTGCGAGTGCTTTCCTTTCTTTTCTTTTAATAATCGTTTTGTTTCTTTCACTTTGAATAACAATTACTCGTTGCAAAACGATAAAGATAAACAGCAAGACTCCAATAACAATTCTTGTCCACCATGAACTGAGTGTCCCTTCAAACATGATAATAGTTTGAATTACTCCCATACTCAGCACGCCAAACATTGGACCTACAACATATCCATACCCTCCGGTTAAAAGGATTCCACCTATGACACATGCTGCTATAGCATCCATTTCCAGACCTAACGCGTGAAGCCCATATCCAGACAACATGTAAAAGGTGAAGACCAATCCTCCAAGGGCAGAACTAAAGCCACTGATAGCGTAAATAAGAATTTTCGTTCTTACAACAGGCAGTCCCATAAGCATAGCCGATTGTTCGTTTCCTCCAATGGCGTAAACAGTCCGGCCAAACTCTGTATATTTAGCCACATACATGGCAGCCAATACAAACACGATACTAATCAGTACACTTATGGAAATAAAATATTGGCCACCCAGCATAATCTTATAGAGAGAAAGATTGGTAAACAATGGATCAGTAATAGTAATAGATTCGATGCTAATAAAATAACAAAGTCCTCTGGCCAAAAACAAACCTGCTAATGTAACAATCCATGGATGCAATTGAAAACGCTGAATGATGTATCCTTGTGCAAATCCAAATATGATTCCCATTAAAAGAACTACAACCATAACAATTATCGGGTTTGCACCTTTCTGAAGCATACTTGCGGACAACATAGTGGTTAACGCAACAACCGATCCTACTGACAAATCGATTCCACCTGATAATATGACAAATACTAATCCTGTAGCAATGATGATTAAAAAAGCATTGTCGATAAATAAATTCAGAAAGACCTGTAGTGAAAAGAAGCCAGTATATCGAAAAGAACCTACACTAAATAAGGAAAGGAATAGAATTATGGTCGAAATTAACGTGATATTTAATTGACTAACTCGCAGCATGTTTCTCATTAGATTGAATTACTCCCTTCTTACGCTTGTTGCCCATTTTTAAGATAAATAAGCTTCTGAATTTTTCCGATTGAACAAGCGATACGATAATGACTACAATTGCTTCCACCACGAGTATACTTTCTGGAGGAACTCCAGTGGAATAAATAGTTGTTTTTAACATTTGAAGGAAAAGAGCACCTATTATGGTACCTGATAGGTAAAACCTACCACCATTCATTGAAGTGCCGCCAATGACGACAGCTAAAATTGCATCTAACTCCATCCATAATCCAGCATTATTTCCATCTGCACTTTTCACATTCGAACTTATCAAGATTCCTGCGATTCCAGCGCACAAACCACAGATTACATAAGCCCAGAAGATGATCTTCTTTGAATTAATCCCAGTAAATCGGCTGGATTCCATGTTTCCTCCTACCGATTCTAAAAACAATCCCATTGCGGTTTTTCTCATAAGCAAGTAAACTAGTAACCCCACTACCGCGGCAACAAAAATAGCAAACGGTATTCCTAAAAAGTATCCACCACCAAAAAAGCTAAACGGTTTAAAGTAGACAGTGATAATTTGTCCTTCACTGAACAGCTGTGCAATTCCCCGTCCAACTGTCATAAGGATAAGGGTGGCTACCATTGGCTGAACACCTATTTTAGATACCAATGCGCCATTCCACATTCCGCAAAGGACGGAAGCACCAAGGGCAGCAAGGATGGCTAGCGCCATAGGTGTATCACTTACATACTCTTGAACTCCATTGTTAACAACCAAAGTTCCTCCGATCAGGTAAGCTGCCATGGCACCTGATATTGCTACAACAGCTCCAACCGAGATATCCACGCCAGCTGTGGCAATAACTAAGGTCATACCGATAGATACAATAATAAGCGGTGCCGCCCGATTTAATATGTCAATCAGGGTTCCAAATAAATGACCATTCTTGATTTCAATGGTAAAAAAACCTGGAATATAAAAATAATTAAATATAAGTAATGCTATTACGGCCATTAAAGGCCAAAATACCTTTGAATGCCTCAGTTTGTTCCATTGATTAAGAAACATTTGCGCCAGCTCCTGCTATAGTTTTCATAATAATACTTTCTGAAATATTCTCTCCGCGAAGCTGTCCAATCGGAGAACGGTCACGCATAACAATTACCCGATCGCAACAAGCAACTAATTCTTCCAATTCGGAGGAAATAAGCAACACCGTCATACCATCATTAGCAAGTGTTCTGATTAATTTTTGAATTTCCGTCCGAGTACCTACGTCAATTCCACGTGTCGGTTCATCCAATATAAGCAACTTTGGATTGGTTGCTAGCCATCTCCCTAGAATTACTTTTTGTTGATTACCTCCACTAAGGTTCCGAATTTGTTGTTCCATTGATGGTGTAGCTATTCGCAGCATATTAATATATTTATTAGAGATTTCTTCTTGTTCTTTTCTAGAGATATAATTGAATATGCCTCTTTTAGCCTGAAGAGCAAGAATCATGTTTTCCCTGATAGTTAATTCTCCAATAATGCCCTCTTTTTTACGATCTTCGGGACAAAATCCCATCCCTTGTTGTATAGCTTTTTTAGGATACATGGCCGAAATCTTCTTTTCATCTATATAAATGACACCATCGTCCGCTTTATCAATTCCAAATATCAGTCTAGCAATTTCAGACCTGCCGGAACCAAGTAAACCAGCAAGACCAAGTACTTCTCCTTTTTTCATTTCCAGATCAAATGGCTCTATCGTGCCTTTTTTTCCAAGACTGACAGCTGTTAAGAAATGTTCTTCCTTTTTCTTTAAAGAAGAAACTATGCTTTTGTTTTGTTTGCTGTGTTCTTTTTCATCGATTTCTCTACCAACCATTTTAGTTACTAATTCTATTCTAGATAATTCACTCGTTTTGTACTCGCCAATAAGTTTACCGTTCCGAAGGACGGTGATACGATCCGTTATTTCATAGACTTGATCTAAGAAATGTGTGACAAATATGATTCCCATTCCTTCATCACGCAACTTACGCATGATTTTAAACAACTGTTTTACTTCGTTTTCATCCAAACTCGCGGTCGGTTCATCCAAGATTAATACCCCTGCTGAAATATCAACTGCGCGAGCAATCGCAATCATTTGTTGAATGGCAACAGAGTATGAAGAGAGTAATTTAGTTGGATCAATATCGAGATTTACTCGCTGCAGAATTTCTTGTGATTTTTGATTCATTAACTTCCAATCAATTCTACCGCCTTTTTTTGGTGGTCTGCCAATAAAAATATTTTCTGCTACTGTCAAATTAGGGCATAAATTCACTTCTTGATAAACTGTGCTGATTCCAATATTTTGGGCATCTAACGGAGATTTCGGCTCAATGTTCTTTTCGTCGAAAAGGATGGTTCCTCCATCTAAATGGTGGACCCCGGTTAGCACTTTAATTAACGTCGATTTACCTGCACCGTTTTCACCCATGAGAGCATGAACTTCTCCTTTACGAAGAGTAAAGTTAACGTCAGACAATGCCTTTACTCCAGGAAAGGACTTTGTAACACCTTCCATGTATAGAATTGGTTTCTCTTGTATGAACATTGGTATAATGCTCCTTTTGTTTATTTTATGAGTAATATAGGAGTTCCCTATTAAGAGAACTCCTATATCGAAAATAGCTTTTAGTATTGTCGATTAGGGAATTCCTTCGCTGCATTAGTAGTATCAAAGATGCCTTCTTCTGTCTTAATCCATTTTGGTAACTCTTTTCCTGCTACAACATCTTTAATTGCTTGCATTAATTGGTCTCCTAATAATGGGTTACACTCGATAGAAGCATTTAATTTACCAGCCATCATTGCTTCAAAAGCTCCTTTTACACCATCCATGGAAATGATTTTGATATCTTTCCCTGGAATTAAGCCATATTCTTCAATCGCTTGAATTGCACCAATTGCCATATCGTCATTGTGAGAGTATACGACATTGATATTTTTTCCATCAGACTTTAAGAATACTTCCATTACTTCTTTACCTTTAGTACGGGTAAAGTCACCTGTTTGAGATTTTATAATTTTATAATTCGTATGAGCTTTGATTACTTCTTCAAAACCAGCTTTTCGGTCAATGGCTGGTGCAGAACCTACCGTTCCTTGGAGCTCAACGATATTTACCGGCTTATCCGTCTTTACATTGTCCAACATCCATTGTGCCGCTTTCTTGCCTTCCTCAACGAAATCTGAACCAATCATCGTTTTATAAAGGGATGGATCGGCATCTACAGCACGGTCAGTTAATATAACAGGAATACCTGCTGTTTTCGCTTCTTGAAGAACTGTATCAAAACCTGTTTGAACAACAGGAGAGAAAGCGATTACATCCACCTTCTGAGCAATAAAAGAACGGATTGCTTTTATTTGGTTTTCTTGTTTTTGCTGGGCATCTGAGAACTTTAACTCGATTTGTGGATCTTTTTCTGCACTTTCTTTGACTGACTTAGTATTTGCTGTTCTCCACTCGCTTTCAGCTCCTACTTGTGAAAAACCAACGACAATCTTGCCATCTTTCCCACCGCCAGATCCACTACTAGCCTGTTGGTTGTTTCCAGCAGCGCATCCTGTCAATAATGAGATTGCAGCTGCTGTTGAAATTAACGCAGTAAACAATTTTTTAAATTTTTTCATTTGACTTCCCCCTTTAATATTTGAATCTATGTTAATTATAGAAATATTTTCTAGTATTGTATTTTCAATGAAATGCAATTTTTTATAATATTCCGCATTCTTTTTGCTTCATTTTATAAATTAACGAATAAAAGATTACTAGGAACAATGCTTGCATAAAAAAACAATAACTGTTGAAAAAAACAGTTATTGTTTTTGGTTTTATCTATCGATCTGTGGATTTAATCTAAATAGAGCTTCCCAGACAACGAAATCAAAATATTTGCCTGTTTATCAGTGATTGTTTTCCCCATTTGAGCAGATAACTCATTTTGAAATGCCTTCAGTTTACCATCTACGGCCTGTTTATTTTCCTTGGCAGCTGCTTCTTTAGCTGATTGAAGTTTCGCCACTAGTGAATGTGACACCCCATCATTACTTAGAAAAGACTGAGTCAACTTGCCTAAACTATCAAAATCTACCGTCACCTTAAACTGTGCTTCGACTTTCGCCGTATTACCAGCTTTATCTGTGGCTGATGCAATGATTTTGTTAACCCCTAACTCGAAGCTATAGGCAGGTCCTTCGACACTTGGGCATTCTTTTGAAGCAATACCGGACAAATCATCGCTTGCACTGCAAGTAATTTTAATCAATGAATCAACAGAATAAGTATCCTGTAGTCCAATAAGTTGAATCACAGGAAGAGTCGTATCAAGGGTTATCTTTTGTTGATAGGTTTCACTTACATTTCCCGCATGGTCTTTAAATTCAACGAATACTGTCTTTTCCCCATCTACAGACGGCAAAGTCCATTCTTTAGTGGTCACATACGGTTCCCACTCTGTCCATTCATTTTTGTCGGTTGAATATCGCGTTTGATAGACACCGCTATTATTATCCCTGGCTTCGAGGGATAAGGTAACGGTTGAATCCTTTGTGTACTCTGTACCATTGTTTATTGTAAAGTGACCTTCAGGGCCTCTTGTATCAACATACACTGGTTCAGTGATACCTTTTAAAGTAGGCTTTACTGGTTTTATGGTACCGTCAGCGTTAAACTCCATCTTATCAATGACAACCTCACGGTTAAAACCGTTGCCATCAGGCATTGCATGCCGTGCATAAACAATATAATATTCATCCGTGCCTGGGATGTTTAAGATAGAGTTATGACCTGGCCCTTTGATTCCAAGGCTTAAATCTTTACTTAGAATGACACCTTTCTTTGTCCAAGGTCCCATTGGAGATGAGCCTGTTGCATAAGCAACCTGATAATTCTCGCTACCTGTATCATCTTCTGACCACATTAAGTAATAAATACCGTTTCTTTTAAATACAACCGATCCCTCTCTAAAATTAGGCGGGGTCATCTTGACTGGAGTATTTGCAAAAGAAACCATATCATCATTTAGCTTTGCACCATAGAGATCACCATTACCCCAATAAAAGTATGATTGGCCATCATCATCTGTAAATACGTATGGATCAATGGCTTGGCCGGAATATTTTCCACTTGGCACCAATGGTTTGACTAAAGCATCTCTAAATGGTCCTGTTGGTGTTGGTGCTGTTGCTACACCAATGTTCGCGTCTGCACAGAAATAGTAATAATATTTACCATTCTTTTCTGCGATTGCCGGTGCCCAAGCGCGCTTATCTGCCCATGTAACATCATCAGTTGCTAAATCTAAGATTACACCCTCGTCTTTCCAATTTATTAAATCTTTTGAGGAGAATGCTTTAAATTGAGAACCTGACCAACCGGTAAAGCCATCTGTTGTAGGATAAATATAATAAGTATCACCAAAAACAGCGATCTGTGGATCTGCATAAAGTCCTGGCAAAGTACCTGATGGGTATACTTTTAAACTCACAGTCCATTCCTCCTTATTTCCATCCTTGTCCGTCACTGTATAGGTAATTGGGTTAGTAAAATCCTGTCCTTCGCCTGACGCTGGGCTTACAGTAGATCCGGGTTTAATAGTTATAGTTGGAGCCAAATTAGTTATATCCAAACCTTGTCCTTCTTTAACAGGAACTGTAATTCTATGTGTTTTAGAATCTATTTCAGCTTGACCTTTTTGACCAGGTACTACAAAATTGCCAATTCCAGTTGATTGAATAGACATTTCTAGAATTTCTGCTTCTGAAAGTGCACGATTATACACTTTTACGTTGTCGAAATAACCTTTGAAGTATTGGTCTCCTGAGTAAAAGGATTTACCTAAAAATGCTGATAATTGTGCACCTAAGTCTGTCATTGACACTGTTACATTGTTATTTTCAGCTACAAGTATCCCATCCTTATACATGGCCATACTTGTAGGTGTAATGACAAGTTTGATATTGAACCACTTGCTCTTAATAGAAGTGGTATTTGTTTTTACCTCCTGTTCCGATGACCAGCTAGTAGTCGTCATCGCATTTCTTATTTCCGTATCGCGTGTTCTTAGGAACATATATTTTTGGTCATTCTTTCCTATGGCAAAGGTAAAGAAGTTTCCTGATACCGTTTCCGGTTTAATATCCATAGAGATAGTCACAGTATTTCTTCCATCAAAGAAACCTGTCGGAAAGGCGGCAAATGTATTAGTAGTTCCATCTAGATATAATGCCTTTGAATCCTTTTCGGTATCTGTCACATAAGTTGCATTTCCATTCAATGTACCTGTATGGTTATTTCCCGAATTATCCTGGATCGTCCTGTCTGTAGTGACTGCATCAAAGTTATACTCAAGAATTGGCTGTTCTTGTTCTTCTTCATCAGGCACTTTGACCACTTTATCCCATTTGGCCATTACAGCATCGTACTCTTCTTGTGTAAGATTGATCACTGATCCATGTCTCTTACGGTTAGAACCCAAAGAATAGTCTGCAGCTGTTAATTTAGTGAACTGGCCGCTTGCCAAATCAGATGTAATTAATGGAAGATAACCTTTTCCAGCCGCATACTGATCGACCATTAAATTCCATACATTTCTATCATTGAATTTATAAATTAATGGCCCTTCAACATCGGATCCTGTTAATCCTGTTGAAGATTGAATGGTGCCAATTTTAGACCATTCACCAAGAATTTGATCACTTTTTTCAATTGTAATTTGACCATCCCCTGAATAACGGTAATACATATTCCCATCTTCAATAATGGTTGTATCAATAATATGCTGACTACCAGGACGATCAATGAACATCTTTGGTTCTGTGAACGTATAAAAATCTCTTGTCTTTGCATAATAGATGTTATGTGATTCGAATACCCCTTGATCATTCTTCACAGTTGAAGCCCAGAATACTACGTATTCCCCTGTCTTTTTATCATAAAATGCTTCCGGTGCCCATGCATCGCCCGCATTCGGTGGAGCTACCTCTACCATTCTTGGTTTAGACCAATTTACTATATCAGTAGACTCCCATATAATCAGTGATTTGCTTCCATCCGTTTGTGCGGCACCCCAGCCTTTTCCGCTGGCAATTCTTAAATCTGTTGCAATAATGTAGAATTTATCACCCTCGGCTGAGCGTATGATAGACGGGTCACGTACACCCTTTTCACCTACATCAGACGTTAATACTGGATCACCCTCATTTAAATCTTTCCAGTGCAATCCATCTTTACTGCTAGCAAAATACATCTGTTCTCCATTTGCACTTTCACCTGTAAAGTGAGCAAATATATAGGATGTGAAATCCTTTTTTTCCGGTTTAGCCTTAACCGTAAGTGGTATTTGCTTTGTATCGCTGATTCCCTTATAGTTGATTGTTGCTGTTAATGTTACTTTTGTATCAGATTCCTGTCTTGTTACAACACCTGCAGGGGTCTTATCGTAATTTTCATTGATTCCTTCATTTACATTGACAACAGCTGCATTGTCCGTTTCCCAAGTAATTGTTGCACCTTTATCCGTACTTGTAGGTAATGAAATGTTTCCACGAATGTCATCTGCATTCGGAATTTTTAAGTTGGCTTTTGCTAATGCAACAATTTCCTCATCTGATAAATCAGCATTCAGTTTTACCTCTTCTGCTGATAATGTATAGTTATATACCTTAAAATCAGCTAATTTTCCAGTAAATGCTGCATCAGCTGTGTACAAGGATTTACCAATATATCCGATAAAATTAGCTGCAGGGTCTGTCCCAGCTGCAAGAATATCCATTACCTTATACGTATGTGGTAGTCTTCCAACTTGTTGACCATTTAAATAAAGGAAAATTTCTCCTTCTTTAAATGTTGCTGTGAATGTATTATATTCACCTGACTTAATTGTTGCATTTTGGAAAAGAAGTTCCGTGCTAGAATTTTTAATCCCAAAACGAGTCGTTCCATTTCCTTGTTTTGGATTTAAAAAGATATAATTGTTAACATTCGGCCAAGAACCTTCCTTTGTCCCAAGCGTGTAAAGCCAATGTCCAGCACTTGTTGTTGTGCTAAATTTTGTTTCAATTGTAAATGTTTCATCATCAATAAGTCCTTTTGGTAATTTTACATATTTAGACTTATCTCCTGTGAAGTTCAGAATTGTATCACCTTGTTCTTCTATGAAATCTCCATCTTGAAGCCCAACATATTCTGCGTCAAATCCATTGTTCGTAACATCGGTCAACTTACCATCTGCTCTCGACATATCATAGTGAGCGATTAAGCGATTTTCTGTACTGCCAATCTCCTCCGCTTGAATTACCGGTTTTGGGATCAGTGAAAATACCATTAATACAGATAAAAATAATGAAAAACACTGCCTACCTTTCATTTCTTTCCTCCTTTATTTTTTCTACAATCTTTTTAAAGTAAGCTATACTCCTTTCTCTTTTAGATAATTTTAAAATTAATAACAAAAGCTGTATTTATAAAAAAAATGAATTGTTTATAATAATTGGCTATTTTTTTGTGAAGCATAAAGGGATTGTATTACTAAAACACGGAGCAAGGATAATAAACTGGTAGGAGTAATTGCCCTAATTAAATTTGTTAATAAAGAAAAATAGACCCTAAAACCAAATATATAGTGGTTTTAGGGTCCATTCATTTAATAGTTTAATATTATGAAGATTTATTTTTATTATAAATATCAAAAGCTACAGCAGCTAATAAAACAAGCCCTTTGATACCTTGCTGCCAATCTATACCTAAACCTAGGATGGACATTCCGTTATTCATGACACCCATAACCAGACCGCCAATAATAGCACCTGGCACTGTACCGATTCCACCATATGCTGAAGCCCCGCCAATAAAACATGCCGCAATTGCATCAAGCTCAAAAAGATTTCCTGCTCTAGGCGTTGCAGCGTTTAATCGTGCTGCAAACAGCAGCCCAGAGAGTGCAGATAACACTCCCATATTTACAAAGACCCAAAATGTTACACGCTTAGTTTTTACCCCAGATAACTGAGCTGCTTTTTCATTTCCACCGATCGCATAAATGTGACGCCCTGCTATTGTTTTTGTGGTAATAAATTGATAAGCCAAGATTAATAAAGCCAAGATAACCAAAATATTTGGAATTCCTTCGTATGTAGCAAGAACATAAACAAATACATTGATTAACGCAACTAATGCAATAATCTTCAAAATGAAAATTCCTGCAGGTGAAACATCGAAATTGTATTTTATTTCAGTTTTTCTAGTTTTCATTTCATTGAAAATCAGAATTACTGATAGCAGCGCTCCAATTACAAGAGTTAAAATATGAAGGTTGGCTCCGTTAAACACATCCGGAATGAAACCAGAGCTGATTTTTTGAAATGTTTCAGGAAAAGGAGAGATTGATTTGCCCTCTAACACTACCATAGTTAATCCTCTAAACAAAAGCATACCTGCTAGAGTAACAATAAAGGCAGGAATTTTTACATAGGCCACCCAAAATCCTTGCCAGGCACCAATAAGCGCACCAATTAATAACGAGATAATAATTGCAACTGATGTTGGGACTTCATGATTTACCATTAAAATTGCTGATATCGCCCCGATAAATGCAGCTATTGAACCTACCGAAAGGTCAATATGGCCGGTAATTATTACTAAAATCATACCTATTGCCAACACTAATATATAGCTATTTTGCAAGATTAAGTTTGTTATATTTAACGGCCTTAACAAAATTCCATCAGTTAGAACCTGGAAAAGAATCATAATTGAAACTAGTGCCAGAATCATGCTGTATTGTCTCATATTATTTTTGAACAATTGAGAAAGCAAATTTCCTTTCGGTTCAAAATCTGCAGCTTTCTCGTTTTCCGTTGTTTTATGCGTTATTGTTTGCATGTTTTCCTACCCCCTAAACTCTACTTTTAGTCATATATTTCATAATACGTTCCTGAGTTGCTTCTTCTTTGGAAACTTCACCAGTTATTCTGCCTTCATTCATTACATACACTCGGTCACAAATTCCAAGAATTTCTGGTAGTTCTGAAGAAATAACTAAAATACCTTTTCCATCTGAAGCCAACTGATTAATAATCGAATATATTTCATACTTTGCGCCTACATCTATGCCGCGGGTAGGTTCATCTAAAATCAAAATGTCAGGCTCTGAAAAAATCCATTTACTTAATACAACTTTTTGTTGATTTCCACCACTAAGATTTCCAGTTTTCTGATGAATACTTGGAGTTTTGATCTTTAATTTTTCACGGAATTGTTCAGATTCAATAATTTCTTGATTCTTATTAATAACAAATTTATTTGTAATCTTATTTAGACTTGCTAATGTAATGTTTTGTTTAATGTCATCCATTAAAATGAGCCCGTTTCCCTTTCGATCTTCAGAAACATAAGCGATTCCATATTCAATTGCCTGACTAACATTATTCAAATGGATTTCTTTATTATCCTTAAATATTTGTCCTGTTATTTTCTTTCCGTACGATTTTCCAAAGATACTCATTGCCAGCTCTGTTCTTCCGGCACCCATCAAGCCGGCTATACCAACAATCTCACCTTTACGAATATGAAAATTCACATCATCAATAGATTTTTGATTCGTATGCAATGGGTGAAAGACATTCCAGTTTTTCACTTCAAAAATAGTATTACCTATTTTCGCTTCCCTTTTTGGATAGCGATTCGTTAATTCTCTTCCAACCATTCCCTTGATAATTCTATCCTCTGAAATTTTATCTTTTTTCATATCTAGTGTTTCTACAGTTTGACCGTCACGCAGAATGGTGATTGAATCCGCCACTTTGGAAATTTCATTCAATTTATGCGATATAATAATGGCTGACATGCCTTGTTTTTTTAATTCTAATAACAGATTTAATAGATTTTCACTGTCGTGTTCATTTAAAGCAGCAGTAGGTTCATCCAATATTAATAATTTTACATTTTTAGAAAGTGCCTTCGCTATTTCAGTTAATTGTTGTTTTCCAACGCCCAAGTTTGCCGTTTTTGTATTTGGTGATTCGTTTAATCCTACCTTTTTCAGCAGTTCTCTGGTTCTTAACACAGTTTTATTCCAATTGATAATTCCATTTTTCGCCTGTTCGTTACCAAGGAAGATATTTTCAGCAATCGATAGGTGTGGAATCAATGCGAGTTCTTGGTGAATAATAACAATACCTAATTCTTCACTTTGTTTGATGTCTTTGAATTTACAAACGTTTCCATTAAACAGTATGTCCCCCGTGTACGAACCATGTGGGTAGACACCACTCAATACCTTCATTAATGTGGATTTCCCAGCCCCATTTTCTCCACATAAAGCGTGAATTTCTCCCTCTTTTATTTTTAAATTTACATTTTGAAGAGCTTTGACACCTGGGAACTCTTTTGTAATATTTCTCATTTCTAAAATAATCTTTGACATATTTCACCACACCCTCACATTTTGATAAAATGAGTTAGTGACAGTTAATCCAGAGTCACTAACTCATTTCCATCACTCATTATTTACTCAGTTCTTCCTTTTTGTAATATCCCGAGTCAACTAGTACAGACTCATAGTTAGTTTTATCAACAGAAACAGGTTCTAATAGATAGGAAGGAACGACTTTTTTTCCATTGTCGTATGTTTTGGTATCATTCACTTCAGCTTTTTTGCCCTTTAACACTGCATCAGCCATAGAAACGGCTTTTTTGGCCAATTCCCTAGTGTCTTTAAATACTGTTTGTGTCTGTTCACCATTTATTATTGATTTAATAGAAGCTAGTTCAGCATCTTGTCCAGTGATAATAGGAAGTGGTTTAGCAGCTGATCCATACCCAACACCTTTTAAAGATGAAATGATACCGATACTAATACCATCATATGGAGATAAAACGGCATCCACCTTGTCAGAAGTATAGTGAGCACTTAATAGATTATCCATTCTTGCTTGTGCAACTGCACCGTCCCATCTTAATGTGGCACCTTGATCAAATGAATTTTGACCGCTTTTTACGACTAATTTCCCTGATTCAATGTATGGCTTTAATACTGACATTGCGCCATCAAAGAAGAAATAAGCATTATTATCATCTGGTGAGCCTGCAAATAACTCGATATTAAATGGGCCCTTTCCTACTTTTAAACCTAATTTTTCTTCAATGTAAGAGCCTTGTTGAACACCTACCTTAAAGTTATCAAATGTTGCATAGTAGCTGACATATTTACTATTTTTAATTAAACGATCATATGCAATGACTTTAATTTCTTGCTTGTTTGCTTTGTCAAGAACATCTGTTAAGGCTTCACCATCAATTGACGCAATGACTAAAACGTTTACACCTTTTGTAATCATATTCTCGATTTGAGATACCTGATTCTCTACTACGTCTTCTGCATATTGCAAGTCCACTTTATACCCTAACTTTTCAAATTCTTTTTTCATATTTTGTCCGTCACTTACCCATCTTTCCGATGACTTTGTAGGCATTGCAATACCTACAAACCCGCTATCACCACTTGTACTTTTACTTCCACATGCTGCCAACGAAAATAACAATGTTATTAACATAAATACCGACAACAACTTTTTCATCTGAATCGCCCCTTTGTTTTTTAGGTTTTATTTTTTCCTTGCTATGAATATATCACCCTCTCATTTTTAGGTCTTTTCAATAAAACAACTATTTTTATAAAAATTTAACTTACTTTTAAGCGCTTTCAATAATTGCCTGAATACAAAAAAGGACAGTCCAAATTACTTCGATTGGACTGTCCCATAATTTAAATCTGATTAAGAAAAACTATATTACAACAATTCTGAACTAGAAATCGAAACTGAAAAACCGGCACTTTTTCGATACTGATTGGGAGATACACCCATTACTTTTTTAAAAGCAGTACTAAAATAATGCTGCGTTTCATAACCAACTTTTTCGGCGATTTCAAGAATTGAAAGTTCTGTAGAATTTAGCAGCATAATCGCCTTGCTGATTCGCATATTTGTAATCAAACTAACAAAAGAGGTCCCTAATTCCTTTTTCATGATTCTGCTTAAATAAACAGAAGATACGTGCAGATACTGTGCCATTGATTCCAATGTTAAATCTGTTTCTGAAAAATGTTCGCTAAGATAGGATCTCGCTCGCCGGACAATCGGTGATATTTTTAAATTTTCAGAAATCATCGTTTCGCAATGCCTATAAGTTTCAGAAATCACAAATGTTTCTCCTGTAACTTTCTCAAAGTGCATATTCGGTATCGTGTTCATAAAATTTTTTAATTTCTTTGATAACAATAATACGAAATCTTCTTGTTCACATCCCCAAATACAAACTATAATGAACCCTGAAGGATCACGAAAAACAACTTTTTGGAAAGATTCAAGTACATCAGCTACAATATCTTCAGTAAAATTAAATAATTGCTCATTATTTTCTTTCAATAAAGGTTTATTGATATAAATTTCATGACATTGGATGAGACCAATCTGATTCGGGCATTGTATCGGCAATTGTAAGAATTTTAGTTGCTTAATAATATCAGAGTCAGTCAAATTCCCTTTCAACCACTCCTGACAAAAGTTTTTCTGTAAGAGAGGGATATTTTTAATGATTTGGTCTTCCGCTAGTGCTAAGTACTCACTTTGCTGCTCTCTTTCCTCCAGCTGACTTCTAATACTCTGAAGGACGTTTTTCAATTGAACGGGATTTGCAGGTTTGAGAATATAATCATTAACATTTAAGCGTAATGCTTCTTGGGCATAAGTAAATTCGTCATGACCTGAAATAATGATAATTTTACAGTTAGGCAAACTTGCTCGTACATGTTTAATTAAGGTCAAACCATCCATAATTGGCATATTCAAATCTACCAGCAAGATGTCTACAGAATATTCGATGGCAAGTTCGAATGCTTCTTCTCCATCTTCCGCTTCTGCGACAACTTTCATATGAAGTTCTTGCCAATTGACCGATTCACGAATACCTTCCCGAATAATCGGTTCATCATCAGCAATCAATACCTTCCAATGATTTGGCACGCAATTTTCTCCCCTTTCGAATTCTATCATCGCTTCATTTTTCTTTAATGGCAGGAAGTACAACCTTCACTGATGTACCCTTACCTATTTCACTTTCAATTGATATACCGTATTTATCACCAAAAGTCAGTTTAATTCTGGCTTGGACATTAATCATTCCGTACCCGAAATTCTCACTTCCTTTATAGTGTTGAGGTTGAGTGATTAACGTTCCCAATTTACTTCTTAGAGCTTCCAGCTTTTCATTGGGAATTCCCTTCCCATCATCTTTAACATGAAAAACTATTTTTCCTTCATGTTCTTCTGCTTTTACAATAATATGACCAGGTCCCCGCCTCTCTTTGATTCCATGATATATAGCGTTTTCTACAATTGGCTGTAATACAAGTTTTAATACATTGATCTTTTCGACATTTGAAGCAATATCTAATGTGTAATGTAATTTTTCTTGATATCTAGCTTTTTGGATCTTTAGATAACTGCTAATATGCTCCATTTCTTCTTTTAGAGGAATAATATCGTTACCTTTACTTAACCCAATACGGAAAAGCCTTGATAATGACTCTACCAATTCAGCAACTTCTTCTGCACCTTTTTTACGGGCCAACCAATGAATAGTGTCCAATGTATTGTAAAGGAAATGAGGCTTAATATGAGCCTGTAGACTCCGTAGTTCAGCTTCACGTTTTTGGCGCTCTTGCTGCTCATTTAGTGTAATCAGTTTGTTAATTTGAACAAGCATCGTATTAAAGCTGCGTCCAAGTAACCCTATTTCATCCATTCGTTCTCCTTTGTAACGGACAGAAAAATCTCCTAACTCCGCTTTTCGCATAAACGACATGAGTTGCCTGATGGGTCTTGACATAGAATAGGATAAATAATAGGAGGCCCCAAGGCCAAACAAACAGACGAAGAAAACGAAACTAATCACATAAAAATGAATTTCCCTTACCTCGAATACTGATTCTTTTGTAGAAAATACACCGACAGTTGTCCAACCGGTAAAGGGAGACTTTCTGTAAATGAATTGAAGCTTATTGCCTTTGACTTGTTTAGAGAAATTGCCGTCTTCACTTGAATGGAACCAATCAATCGGAATCTTGTTTAGAAAGGGCTCGGATGGCGAGTAGATATTCTCGCCTTTATCGTCAATCACCATTAAATAACCGGTTTTCCCTAAGCGAACATCTTTTGTTGCTTCCGAAATCACTCTCAATTTCATATCAATTAATATAACACCCTTTACTTGCTGGGTATCAGGGTCTAAAATAGCTCGTACCACTGACACAACCTCGTCATCCTTGTAATGTACATGGCTAGTTATGTTTCTGTTAGAGGGGTGCCCTAATATTTTGAATATCCCTTCACTTTCTACAGCAGCTTGGTACCATGATTCTTCCGTAAGGCTTTTCTTTGAGCGGGAATACATGTCGTTACTGATGTACTGACCATTGCTGTTTACCACAAGAATGCCTGCTGCTTCGGGATACAATGTTGTAAGTCCTTGCAGAAATGTTTGTATCTGATAATCATCATTTAGCCGTTTGCCTTGCTGACTTTTTTTCTCGTACAAAAATTGCTTAATTTCCGGGTTAAAAGCTATCAAATAACTCATGTTTTGCATGTTACCGGCGTAGAAATCCAGAGTTTTATTGACCTGACCAATTAGCTGAAGTGTATTTTGATTCACTTGTCTCTCGATAATGTGGTTTACAGTCCATCCCGTCAGCAACCCAAGACCAATGGAAGGCAGAATACTGATTAGCATCAATAGAATAATTAACTTAAATCGTATTGGAAGATTGTTTATTATAAAAAGTTTATTTTTGTCCAATTTCTTTAAATCTCTCATATTCTTGGTGGCTCACTTTGCATAGTAATTTTCTACATTTTCTTTAGTAACAATAGAAATCCCTGTATCTACATATGATGTCATTTGAGGTTGATCTGAAAATTCACGTTTTATTATTGGAGAATTTTTATGTTGGAGATCAAATAAGTACAGTAAAGACCAAAACCCCATCCTCCAAGTACCTTGAGCCAAGGTTGCAGATATAGTACCGTCTTTTATCAAATCCAGAGTTGGTTTATCTGTATCAAAACTTACAATTTTCACTTTTTGATTTCTCTTTAGAATACCAACAGCTTCACCGACCCCAACCCCTCCATTGGCTTCTGTAGCAAAAATCCCTTTCAAATCTGGATGCTTCTTTAAAAGGTCCATGGCGACCTTACTTGAAACAATCTGATCTCCCTTTCCATCTTTTACCGCTATCACCTCTATTCCTGCTGTTTTCTTAATTGTGTCTAGAAATCCCTTTGTTCTTTCCTGATGATTTAATTGATTTGGTGATGTTATAACAGCGACTTTTCCTTTAGCACCCATTAATTCAGCTAACTTTTGCGCTGCCGTTATGCCAGCTTTATAATTATCCGTACCTAAAAAAGAAGACACATTGTCCGAGGGAGCACCTGAGTCAAATAAAACGATAGGAATACCCGCATCCTTTGCTTTTTCAAAAGTGATAGATAAAGCGTCAGGGTCAATAGCTGAAATCGCAATACCTGCTGGCTTTTTGGCTATTACCTGCTCCATTACCGTAATTTGTTCATGTATATCATGCTGTGTTGCTCCACGGTACTCAACTGATACATTCAACTTCTGAGATGCATCCTCAAACCCTTTTAAGGAGCCTTTCCAATAGTCAATTCCTGACTGGAAAGTAACCATTACGTACTTCTCACTAATTCCCTCTTGGCTTTCTCTTTGAATTTTCTCTAAATGGGATAAGTGTGACTCATTAAAATGATAATCATACATATAAAGAAAGTAGGAGATTAACAGAAAGACATAAATTAGTAATAGTTTTTTCACTTATGAACCCCCTTCCAAAGCTCATAGAGAAAGCGATTACAATAAAAGTTCACTGTACATACCATTCGAACTGTCCTCATCTCTTTTTTAGAGGACTATATCACTCTTTTCTCTTTGAATGATTCTAAAGAAAAAAACAATAAATGTATTTATAAAAATCAAGAATTATTTATAATAATCTGCTATTTTTTGATTAAGCTAGCGTTAAAAGGTAAATCGGATTAGTATTATCATCTATGATTGAACTGGGGAGAGGATAATTGAGAAGAAGCCAAGGCTTTTTTAAAAAGCACTTGGCTGATTTGGTATTTCTATTTTTACCCATATATTTTTGATACTACCTTTTTCATATACTAGTTCTATTCCAAGACTTTCGGGGCCGATACAGGCTTTAGTGATGAGGATTCAATATCCTCACCTTCCCACACAAATACCTTCACTTTGTGACCATCCAATTTGGAAGGAAGCTTCATACTCACAGAAAAAGATGACTTAGAACTTGCTGCTATGCTTTGGGTCTGAGATTGGGATTCTATTAGTCTATTTTCACCGTCATATAGAACCATTGTCACTAAAATAGATTGGGTAATACTTTTATTGCTAATAAGCTGAACTTTAGCACTTAACTTTTCTTTCGGTTGTAGTTTTGATGAACTAAAATCAGTGACGACCGAAAAATCCGCATTGTCATCAACAGTTACTTTTGCCTCTACCGGAATAGTAGGTCCTGGTACTTTTCCGTTTACTGGAATACTTGAGAAATTCGGTGTACCATCTGCATTCCAAGTTATTCTCTTCACTCTTGTATGCCTGTTTGGATCATACAGGGGATCTCCTTGAATATCCTTGTAGGAGCGGGCATGATAAACAAGGATATCCGTTTTCCCATCTTCCGCAACAGTAAAGGCATTATGTCCCGGTCCGTACAGGCCGGTTGTTTCATCGCTTTTCAACACGGGTTCTGGCGATTTCTTCCATGATTTAGGATCTAATAAATCACTAGTTTCCGAAGCGGTCAATAACCCCAAACTATAGTTAGCATCGGTGGCGCTTGCAGAAAAAGTCATGAATATTTTCCCATTCCGTTTTAAAACACTCGGTGCCTCATTAACCCAAAATCCCTGTCTTTCCCAAGCGTAATCCGGAGTGGAGATCATAACCGGTTTCCCTGCAATCGTCCATGGATTACTCATTTCCGCGATATAAAGATTTGAATTTCCGCCATCCTTCTGTGCCCAGGCGAAATAACGTTTGCCATTGTTCTCAAATGTGGTGGAATCTAAAGAAAAATTGGCGAAGGCCGTACTGCCTGCTGGTTTTTGCATCATGCCTTTTTCTGTCCATGTTCCTGTGAGTGGGTTCGCATCTCCGCACTCGAGAACATATGGACGGATTTTCCAAATATCTTCCGCTGCTCCCGCTGCAAAGTAAATGTACCATTTTCCATCGATAAAATGGATTTCAGGGGCCCAAATATGCGCTCCCATATCCCCTGTAGCGTGTTTGGTCCAAATTACTTTTTCCTCTGCAGTGGCAAGGCCCTGAAGAGTTTTTGCTCTCCGCAACACAATACGGTTATATTCAGGAACCGATGCTGTGAAATAATAATAGCCATCTGTATGTTTAAAAATGTGAGGATCTGCTCTTTGCTCAATCAAGGGGTCAGTATATTCATAGGTTGTCGCCTCGCCTTTTACAGTAAAGGTTCCGGTTTTGGAATAATCTTGTTTGTTCACTTCTGCCCAATCCACATTGAGTGTTCCAGTAGATCCGTCACTATAATGTACATCTACAGTAGATGGAAGCTGTGGAGCGGTGCCCTGTTTTGCCTTAACGTTCACCTCGTCAACTTTAGCAATCTTAGTAACACTTATATTGGCAACAGGCTGGATTTTGGCACCATAAACCGATCCCTTTACTTCAAGCTTCCCAACTTGTGAGAAATCATCATTTGAAATAGGGTCCCATTCTACATCAAGTTGCTCAGTATGACCATCGAAATGGTGTACAGTTACCTTCTTAGGAAACTTTGGCGGGAAATCTACCATTGTTCTTAGATCTACCGGTTCAATAGATACGATGCTGTCAGCCAGCACAGTGACCGCAAAGTTTTTCGTTTCTGAGTATCCATTCCGGTTAATTGTTGCTGTTAAGGATACATTTGCATTCTGTTGGTCTTTTTCAGGTCTTGTCACTTCACCTGTATTGGAAATTACTGAAGGAGAGTCAGATTTCCAAGAAATCGATACCCCACCGTCAGCAGTCACAGGTAATTTTAAATCTTGTATGACTTTTGAAGTATCACCAAGAGTCAGTGTTCCTGCAATCCTTCCAACGGCTTCTTGGTCAGTCATAGATTCTGAGACAACCTGCTGGATTTCATCCGCACTCAATCCTCTGTTATAGATGCGGAAATCACTCACTTTACCGTCTAAATAAGGATCGGGCCAATTCGATTTTCCGATATAGTTGTAGGCAGTTTCCCCGAAATCCGACGGTTTCTTGGTTGAAGTTCCCGTGGCACCAACCTTGCCATTAACATAGATTGTGTAAGCTGTTCCGGTTTTGCTGATAGAGATATGTGTCCATTCACCGACCTTCGGAGCACTCGGAGTTGCATCTGCAACTCGTCCTACTACATCCAAATACAAGTTTTCAGTAAGGAAGATTTTACCTGCATTAGCTCCTGTTCCGAAATCAAAAATTCGAGTCCAATCACCTGTTTTTGAATCCAAATATACCCATGTGGAGATGGTGAAATCATCCAGAGTACTCATAATACCTGTTGGTAGCTGCACATATTGGCTTTTCGTATGATCAAGATCAATACCGGTCCTACCGTCCACCGTCGTTAGGGAAGCCCCGTTCATAACGGTGGCATCCTTGCCATGACCAGAGGCATCAGTTATGGATGTCCCGCTTAACTTATCGAATTTATACCAAGATGTGAGGCCTTCCTCTGTTACTGAAACACTTCCAGTTGACTGTTGAACAGCACTAGTTGTTTCTGGAGTTAATGTTGCAGCCCAAGAAGGAACAACCGTTGTTGGAACCGACAAAAGTGTGACTGCCAGTGCACAATGAATTGTTTTTTTCAACTTCAAATTTAATCCCTCCTTATGATTCTTATATAAGATTGACTTTTAGTTTACTAGATTGTCTCTCCTAAACTAGTGCTTAGATACCTAGTTAAGTATTCCAAGATATTTATTGATTTTGTGGTCCGGGCTTATATTGGAAGCTGGTATTCACAATTTCATTTAAGCCTGTCGCACCGAGACTGACATCATATTTGCCAGCTGCATGATTCGAAAGTGTAAAGTTATAACTGAATTTACCATCATCTTCAGTGGTAATTTGATCAAGATAATCCAATTTGCCATTAGGTGCTGTAACTCTAACAGCCACATCCGTCCCTTTTTTCTGGGTCAGATAGCCCTCAATTATTACTTTTCTATTATTCACAGATATTTTTAAATCCTTTATAGTTGTAGGCAACTGTTTTTCTACAGTAATTGTAGCCGAATCAGTAAATTGTCCTTCGTCAGTTGTGGCAATGATATCAGCCTTACCAGGAGATTTTGCAGTAATTGTAACGGTTGTCTTACCATCTTCAGGATTATATGTTGGTTTAGAAATGGATACCACATTAGGGTCGCTGGAAATAAAAGTCACTTTTTGATTAAGTACACTATTTGGTAATACAACAGCAGACATACTGCTTTCATCATTTTCTTGCAGTGTAAGGCTATCAATATCCAGTTGGACATCCTTTACATCTGCTTCTGACATTTTAAATGTTGAATTCTCTTTATCCCCTTCGGTATTCACTTGCTCTAACTTCAATAAGTAATCTTTTTGCTTAATATATAAATTCGGGAAGTTATATGACTGAAAGGAAGTCCAGTTCGAATCCGATAAACCTGGAACCTTTTTAAATGTGGCATCAGCTTTGAATAGATTTGTACCATCATTTTTTACAAGAGCGAGAACATTATTACTATGTCTTAAATAATATCCCGGCTTATTCACAGACTGAATGGAAACATACTCCTCTCCTGAATTCGCTAGTCCAGGGACTATCTGCCATCTGGAATCAAAATTTGAAACATTTAATGCATCTAAAGGATCAATCCGTGCATCATTGTTATAGTGCCTAATATAGCGATCTAGGAAACTGTACGACTGCAGCTTTTGTCCTTCACCATCCAAGCCAGTGGAAGTTGGGACCACTTTTTTTATTGTGCCGTCGGGATTGTAGTATAATCGATCGATTGAGACTGAGCGTCTGTATGAACTTCCAGTTGGTAAAGCAGCGGTATGATAAATAATGTACGACTTTCCTTTGAAATCAATAATGGATTGATGACTAGTATTACTATTGTTTTTATCATTAGGGTCTGAGGTGAACGGATCCATAAGCATTCCCTTATATTCCCATGGACCGGTAGGGCTTTCACTCATTGCGTAAGCTAGACCTTCTGGCCAATTATGAGCAAATGATAAATAATATTTGCCATTTCGCTTATGAATCCACGGAGCTTCTGTGAAACCACCTTTCAAGTTATTGATGGTAACCTTTTGAATTTCCCCGTCCAGCTCGATCATGTTCGGTTTGAGCTTTGCATAGTATGGATACGAATTTCCCCAGTATAGGTAACCCTGTCCATCATCTATCATTACTGTAGGATCAATATCATCCCAAGAAATATTTGAAGTCGTCATTTGATTGGTAATCAATGGCTTTCCAAGTGCGTCCTTAAACCCTTCCGTTGGACTTTTGGAGGTAGCTACACCAATACAATATCCACTACCGTCCTTATTATTAGTGGCAACATACCAATAATAGGTACCGTCTCTCTCGATTACTTGACTCGCCCATGCGGCATCTTCCCTTGCCCATGAGAAGGTATCCTTGACGCTTAGTGACCCCTCTTGTTTCCAGTTCACCATATCAGTGGTAGAATAAATAACCCATTCTGGCATGTAATAGAAGTTTCCACCTGCATTTGCCTCATCGTGTCCTGCATAGAGATAAACCTTGTCACCCTGAACGAGCGCAGCCGGGTCTCCGGTGAACTTATCCTTAATGATAGGGTTATCCGCATAGGCTGCAGTTGAAAAGGATGATAATAGTAGTGTTGATAACATAATTTTCGATACTACTTTTCTCATACGGTTGTGTAATACCTCCTTAAATGATCATATTTAAACGCTTTCATATGTGAGAGTATATCAAATCAGTTGTTGACAATCTTTATAAAAATCTACGATATTTTATAAAATACAACACATTATTTTTATAGCAACATTTTATCAATAGAAACTTTACTTACTAGTTTAATTAAGTATCCAAAAAAGAAATATAGACCTTAAAACCACTTTTACCGTGGTTTCAAGGTCTATTCACTAGATGTTTAAATGAAGCTTATTATTGTTCATATAAGCAATAACCATGATCAATTCTTCTATCCCTGTTCCTAGTAGTTCTAGTATTAATAAGCGCGATTAATGAAATCCCGTTTGGCGTTCTCCTGACTAAAAATCCCTTCCTCTGTGACGATTTTGACCGGAATCTCTTTTCCTTCCTTATAGTCCATTATCACTTTCATTAATTCGGGCCCTAACAAAGGATTACACTCCACTGTCAGATTCAATTTACCTGCAAACAGGGCATTAAAGGCTTCTTTTGTAGCATCTACTGAAATGATCAAAATGTCTTTACCAGGCCTTTTCCCATACTCTTCGATGGCCTCAATCGCTCCCAGCGCCATGTCATCATTATGGGCGTAAACTACCTGAATTTCCTCTCCATACTTTTCCAGGTAATCTTTCATGACACTCTTGCCTGCCTCTTTCGTAAAATCCCCTGATTGAGAAGCGATGATCTGATAGTTCGAATGGTTTCTTAGCAGCTCCTCAAATCCCTTTTTCCGATAAACAGTCGGTGAAGCACCCGGTGTCCCCTGCAATTCAACAATATTGATGTCCTTTTTTACTCCTTTGGTTTGTTCTAAAAGCCATCTGGCAGCTCTCCTTCCCTCTTCCTGAAAATCAGAGCCAAGAGAGGTCAGCCAAAGGGTATCATCTTTTAGGCTCAATTCCCGGTCCGTCAGAATCACAGGGATTCCAGCCATTTTTGCCTCTTTCAAAACATCTTCATACCCCGTTAGCACAACCGGAGAAAACGCAATAATATCTACCCTTTCCTGAATAAAGTTCCGAATAGCTTTTATTTGATTATTTATACTTTGGTTGGCATTTTTAAATTTAAGCTCAATTCCAAAGTCTTGGGCGGCTTTTTTGATAGAGCTGGAATTGGCTGCTCGCCAGCTACTTTCTTCACCAACTTGTACAAATCCTAGTTCAATCTTATTTTTTTGTTGTTTAGAAATATTTAATGTATTTTGCTTTGTTTGTACAAATTGGTCCACATTATCTTTCGTAATTTTATTCACACGTAAAAGAATTTTTTTGGGAATACCCGATTTGCCTTGCAATAGATCCATTGCATACTGAATAGATTCTTTGCCACCCGTTCTATAGGCGAAGGTCCCCTTCAAAATGTTACGTCTAACCAAATCAAGTCCTCCATCATCACCTTCTAGTCCATCCACGCCAATGATATTAACTCCTTGAATCCCTTTTTTTTCTAATGCCCTATGTACCCCAAGAGCCATTGCATCACTATGTGCGAAGACGAAATTGATTTTGCGGTTCTTTTTTAGCCTCACTATTACTTCATCTTCGGCTTTATCTCTATTCCAATCTGCAACTATCGTATCCACCTGGTGAATATTCGGATGATTTTCGATTATTTCATTGAAGCCCTTACTTCTTTCAATCACTGGAGATGATTGGGAGAGCCCTTGTATTTCTACTAAATTTACTTTCTTATCTCCAGCTAGATCCGCTATCAATTGCCCTGCGTTTCTACCAATTACCTCATTGGCTGGTCCAATAAATAAGCTATAATCATACCCATCGATTGCTCGACCTAAGACGATAACAGGTATTTTTTTATGTACCTTAGCGATTATAGGTGTTAGACTTTTGGAATCATTAGTGGAGATAATCAATAAGTCAATCCCAAAATCTAGTAATTTATTAATATCTTGCTTTTGTTTATCAATACTATGAGCAGCATCAGTATAAATCACGTGCAAATCTTTATATCGATCTGATTCACTTTTAATTTCATTATTCATTGCTACTCGCCAAGGCTCAGTTAAATTTGCCTGGGACACACCTATAACAAATTTTGTCCCTTCATTCGACTGGTGAGAAGCATGCGCTGCTTTATAGCCACACCATCCAAGGATTATTAAGACTAAAATTGTCATCCAATATCTTTTCTTAATCCGAAACCCAGCTTTCACTAATGCCCTGCCTCCTTAACATAATTAGAAGGAGATACACCCATTACCTTTTTAAAAGCTGTACTAAAATAATGCTGAGTGTTATAACCGACTTTATCCGCAATTTCATAAATTTTGTATGATGGGTTTTCCATAAATTTAATCGCATATTGAATCCTGACTTGGGTTAAGTAATCGATAAAGGAAGAACCTAATTCTTCCTTTAAAAGCCGGCTTAAATAACTTGGACTAACATTAACTTCTTGAGCTACCTCCTGGAGGGTTAAATCTTGTTTGTAATAGTGTCTCTCAATATATCTTTTAGCCAATATAACTACAGGCAGAATCATAGATTGTTCGTTAAGCTCTTTGATGAAATGACTATAAACATCTGGGATTTCGGTTGGTGGCTTTTCTATAACTTTTTTGGCTATCATTATTTTTTTACTTGTCAACTTTTCGATAACCTCTTCAAATTGGTCACATAATAGATCCATTGGTTCTAACTCTTCCAAAGGAATCATTGCTACGATATGATTGCTTTCATCCCGGAAGACAACACGCGGCTCGAAAGCCTCGAGTAATTCATCGATAATGTTTTGCATGCTAAAAAACAATAGGTCCATTTCCCAAGCATCTCCGATATTTCCTTCAGCAGCTAGCCTGATAGGCTTCATTACAAAGATCCCAACTTTTCCCCAATCTAGTCGAAAATAGTGGAGCTGCTTATGTATTTCTTCTTCATTTAACTGCCCTTTAACCCACTTGCATAGAAAGCTGTTTCTAACCAAATCGACATTCTCTTCCAATTGCTCATTCATCCATTGGACCCTTTGATTACTTCTTCTAGATTCATTTAGATGGTTGACCGCTTTGGTAACAGTTCTTTTCAAGTCATCAGGATTAACCGGTTTTAGTAAGTATTCAAAAACATTTAATCGCAGGGCCTCCTGTGCGTAAGAAAATTCATCATGTCCACTAATTATGATAATAATGGATGAAGGCAGTTCATTTTTTAGTTTTCCAATCAATTGCAATCCATTAAGGAAAGGCATATTAATATCCAAAAAAAGAATATCAGGCTTGACCTCCAGCGCCAACTCATATGCAGTCTCCCCATCTTGAGCCTCACCTGCAATTTGTATATTCCATTCATCCCAATTCAGCGATTTTTTCAGACCCCTAATAATTTTAGGTTCATCATCAGCAATAAGTAATTTCAACACTTTCATCCCCCCTATTAAATGAAAGAAAAACTTATCAACTTGACACATCTCGTACAATTGGGTGCCAAATCTCTACTGTTGTACCTTGATTTTCTATGCTATGAACATTTAACCCGTAGTCATTTCCAAAAGAGAGCTTTATTCTTTCATTTACATTCAACATTCCATATCCGCTCGAATCTTCACCGCCTATCATCCCTGTTTTTTGCAGTCGTTGATTTAATTTTGTTATCATTTCTGGATTCATTCCACTTCCATCATCCGTTACACTTAGAAAAAGCTTGTTATCAATAATCTTTACTTGAATTAGTATTTTTCCTCGACCTCTCTTGGTTTTAATTGCATGATAGATCGAGTTTTCTACGAGAGGTTGTAAAATGAGTTTGAGAACAAAAAGTTCTCTCGCTTCCTCCTGCACGTCGATAACATAATCAAACTTATCTTCATATCTAGTCATCTGAATAATCAGATAACTTTCTATGTGCGCGATCTCTTCTAATACCTTTATACTTTCTTTTCCCTTACTCAAGCCAATCCTAAAAAGTTTTGTCAACGCATCAATCACGTCCATAATGTCCTTTGCTTGATATTCCATGGCCATCCACTTAATGGTATCAAATGTATTGTAAAGAAAATGAGGCTTAATTTGCTCTTGCAGAACTTTTAACTCTGCCTCACGCTTTCGTTTCTCTATCAAATTAATCAGGTTGAGAAGGTTTTTAATCGATTCAATCATGCTATTAAAACTGACTCCAAGCTGTTTAATTTCGTCTTCATTTTTACTCTCAAATTTATTGTCCAAATCTCCTTGTGCTGCTTTTTTCATTAGCGAGCTAAGTTGGCCGAGAGGCCTGGTAATCGACGATGTGAAAAAAGCGGCTGCAATAATGGCCAGAATTAACACAACCATTGCTATTATTCCTGCAGTCCATCTCATATCCTTTATAAAAGCAAGCGTTTCGTTAATTGAGAAAACTCCAACAATCTTCCATTTGGTATATTCAGAGTAGTCATACATCACCTGGAAATCAGTATCTTGAATGTTTTTAATAAAGCTTCCTGATTTTCTATTATTGAACCAAGAATCCTTTATACGATACACGATTTTATTAACTGGGGTATACACTATACGAGACTGTTCATCTATAACATACACAAATCCATGCGCACCAAAGCCCATATTCCGGATTTCATTATTAATTGTATCAAGCTTCCAATCTATCAGAATAACTCCCAAAACTTCACCTGTTTTTTCATTTATGACCGCTTTGGTGACTGAAAGGACTTCATCCGCGCTGTATTTTGGACTTGTGGTGAGGTTCCTGCCGATTGGCCTGCTTTCCAAATGAATCACAGAAGGAGCATTAGCTGCTTGCTTATACCAACTCTCATTGGTTAGGGGATCCCTTGTCGTTCTGGACATTTCATTACTAATTAACACGTCGGACTTATTAACTATTAAAACCCCAGCAATCTCTGGGTGTGTGTCCGTATACATTTTCATTTGCGTTTTTATTTTAGATTGCAGACCCGCAGAGGACTTTTGTACGAGCAAAAAATCGCTTACATTTTCGGTCCTGCTTAAATACTCTGTAATATTTTCTAATTCCTTAATATGTGACTCAATATTTTTTTTCACCTGCTCAATATCTTTCCTCGTATGATCATTCGCTTGTTGTTCAATCTGATTTGAATATTGATGAGCCGGCAATGCTGTTGAAATGGTTATAGATAGTAAGATAATTGTAATAAATATACAAATAAGCTTAAAATATAAAGATTTGTTTCTAAAAAACCAATAAATGATCTATCCCTCCTGTTAATTCTTTATGAAGTAAAAAATTAATTTTTAAAGATGAATACCCTTTCAAAAAAGATGTTATCAATAAAATTTTTAGGTTATCATACTAGTTATACGCATTTTATGTCGATATATAGACTTTTGTATTATAAGTATAATACCAAAAAGCAATGCCGTAAAACATTGCTTTTTGAGGATTATTATAAGATTTTATTTCATCCACGATCATTTCTATAGGGAGTTTTATTAAAAATCCGCTGCAGCGGACCCTCCATATTTATAGAATTTAATAGATTTCTTGTTGTTTAAACAAAATATATGATCTCCATTTAAGAAGCGTTTATAGCTGCTCTTTGGATGGCCAGTCCCTTAGTATAACGTTTCATAAAATGCTCAAAGCCTTCTACATCCTTAGGATCAGGAGACATCGTCAAACCAGCTTTTTCTGCAAATACTTTATGGCTTAAATACTCTTCCAACTTTTCATTATCCGCTTTGTTAATCATATAAGAGGCAAGCAGGGCGATCCCCCATGCTCCACCTTCTCCTGCCGTTTCCATAACGGAAACTGGAACATTGAGAGCAGCGGCCATGATACTCTGTCCAACACCTTTGGTTTTAAACAAGCCGCCATGACCTAGGATTTCATCCAGTTTTACTTCTTCTTGTTTGAGAAGAATATCCATACCAATTTTCAGTGCACCCAAAGCTGTAAATAAATGTACACGCATGAAATTAGCCAGGTTGAAATTGCTATCTGCTGAACGAACAAACAATGGACGACCTTCTTCGAAGTGGGTAATGTGTTCGCCTGAAAGATAGCCATAAGCGAGCAGGCCGCCGCAATCCGAATCTCCATGAAGAGCCAAATGATAGAGAGTTCCATACAACTTATTCATGTCAACTTCCATACCCATTGCTTTTGAAAATTCGTCAAACAATCCAATCCATGCATTCAAGTCTGAAGAACAGTTGTTAGAATGAGCCATAGCTACCAAGTTACCAGTTGGTGTGGTAACAAGGTCGATCTCGGAATAGACGTTGGACAGTTCCTTTTCCAGTACAACCATTGCAAAAACAGAAGTTCCGGCAGAAACATTACCAGTACGCTTCGCTACGCTGTTTGTTGCGACCATACCTGTTCCTGCGTCACCTTCAGGCGGGCAAAGTGGAATACCAGCCCTCAGCTCTCCGGTAACATCCAAAAGTTTTGCTCCTTCTACTGTAAGGACTCCGGCGTTTTCACCCGCGACCAAAACCTTTGGCAGAATATCTTCAAGTTTCCATGGCAGATAATTAGATGCAATCAATTCATTGAATTGATCAATCATTTTCTGATTATAGTTCTTCGTATTCAAGTCAATTGGAAATACACCGGAGGCTTCACCAACACCCAAAACCTTCTGTCCGGTCAGTTTCCAATGGATATAACCAGCTAGAGTTGTTTGGAAGCTAATGTCAGAAATATGTTCTTCCTGATTCAAGATGGCCTGATACAAATGGGCAATACTCCATCTTTGAGGAATGTGGTAATTAAATAGTTCTGTTAGTACTTTTGAAGCCTGTTCGGTAATATTGTTACGCCAGGTGCGAAAAGGTACCAGAAGCTCTCCTTCTTTGTTGAATGTCATATAGCCATGCATCATCGCACTAAAACCTATTGCTCCAACTGATTGTAAGGTGACGCCATATTGCAGTTTCACCTCGTTGGCCATCTTTTGATAGCTGTCTTGTACACCCTTCCAAATATCCTCTACATTATAGGTCCATATATTATTCACATAGCTATTTTCCCAGACATGGCTGCCCGATGCGATCGGCACATTATCTTCTCCAATGAGAACTGCTTTAATTCGAGTTGAACCAAGTTCAATACCAAGAACTGTTTTTCCACTTTGAATGGTGTGTTTTATATCAAGCTTCATGTTATTTCCCTCCCAAACCTTAAAGCTGAAAATTAGGGCTACTATCTCTAATAGCCCCTTGTTTTGTTCATTATTTTTATTTAAATCATCTTAACTTTTTTACTATTTACGGTAAATGACTTCATTCCAACGTAATTCGTTATTGAAAGATTCGGTTTTAGTATCGTTGTTAATTACGACCATCTCAATTCCAGTCAATTCAGCAAAGTCTCTCAACTGTTCAGTTGTTACTTTGTAAGAGTAGCCAGTATGGTGGGCTCCTCCAGCCTGAATCCAATTTTCAACGGCTTGACTTAAGGATGGTTGGGTTTTCCATAATACCCGGGCAACAGGGAGATTTGGCATGTCTTTTTCTGGCTGTACAGCTTCCACTTCATTAACAAGAAGACGGAAACGATGTCCAAGGTCTACGATGGTCGCATTCAATGCTGAGCAGCCGCCCCTTCCATCAAATACAATTCGGGCAGGATCTTCTTTACCGCCGATTCCAAGTGGATGAACCTCGATTTTAGGTCGAGTGGCAGAGATGGATGGGCATACTTCAAGCATGTGAGAACCAAGAACCATTTCATTCCCTGGCTCAAAATGATACGTATAATCTTCCATGAAGGAAGTTCCTTCGTTGCCTGCAATAATTTTCATCAATCTTACAAGAGCAGCCGTTTTCCAGTCACCTTCACCAGCAAAACCATAGCCTTGTTCCATTAAACGCTGTACCGCTAAACCAGGAAGCTGACGGATGCCATGCAAATCCTCGAAAGTAGTAGTGAATGCTGTGTAGCCGCCTTCCGTCAAGAATGCCTTCATGCCAAGCTCAATTCTCGCTTGATAACGGATGGAATCGCGAACCGGACCATCAGTAAGTCCTTCAGGAGTAATATCATATTGCTGTTCATATTCAGCCATTAACTGATCCACTTCTTGTTCAGTCACATCATTTATGCGTTGAACCAGGTCACCAACTCCGTAACCATTAACTGTCCAGCCAAACTTAATTTGTGCTTCTACTTTGTCACCTTCAGTTACAGCAACTTGGCGCATATTATCACCAAATCTCGCAATCTTAAGGTTTTTGCTTTCCTCAAACGCTACAGCTGTACTCATCCAGCTGCCCACACGCTCTCTTACTTCTGGGTTTTCCCAATGCCCTACTACAACTTTACGCTTAACATTCATACGTGCTGCAATGAAACCATGTTCACGGTCACCGTGTGCTGCTTGATTCAAGTTCATGAAATCCATATCGATTGAATCCCAAGGGATATCACGGTTAAATTGTGTAGCTAAATGAAGATAAGGTTTTTGAAGCGAAGAAAGGCCTGCAATCCACATTTTTGAAGGCGAGAATGTGTGCATCCATGTAATGATACCCGCACAATTTTGGTCCGCATTTGCTTCTAGCATCAATTTGCGAATTGAATCTGAATCCTTTACTACTGATTTAAAAATTAATTTATAGGTGACTCGAGAATCATCATCCAAACCATTAACAATGGTTCTTGAGTTTGCTTCCACTTGACGAAGTACATCTTCTCCGTATAATAATTGACTCCCTGTTACAAACCAGAATTCATAGGCTTTTGTTGTTAACAATGTAATTCCTCCTATATAAAAGATATTTATCTATCAAATTATTAATTCGCCTTCATTAAGCATTCGTACGTACAAGTTACCTTAGTTTAAGGCGAATATGTTCCTCATAGACTACTTTTGTCCGTAATAGGCATTAACACCATGCTTTCGAAGATAATGTTTATCAAGCAAGAATTGGTCGATCTCCTTTATTTGCGGGTTTAGCATAAAAGTGTTTAATGCCATTTTGGCCACTTCTTCTAAAACAACAGCATTGTGTACTGCTTGTTTGGCATTTTTTCCCCAGCTAAATGGAGCATGACCAGATAATAAAATTCCTGGCATTGCAACAGGGTCAAGGCCTTCCTTTTCAAAGGTTTCAATGATGACATTTCCTGTCTCAAGCTCATATCCACGTTCAATTTCCTCTTCAGTCAAGGTACGTGTACAAGGAATTTCTCCATAAAAATAATCCGCATGCGTAGTACCAAGGGCAGGTATCCGCCGCCCTGCTTGAGCCCAGCTTGTTGCCCATGGGGAGTGAGTATGTACTATTCCTCCTATTTGTGGAAAGGCACGATATAAGGCAAGGTGTGTTGGTGTATCGGAAGAGGGTCTTAAGGTCCCTTCAACAATTTTGCCGTCCAAATCTAATACAACTAGATCATCTATATGTAACTCATCATACGGTACACCACTTGGTTTAATAACCACGAGGCCTGTTTGACGGTCAATACCGCTTACATTTCCCCATGTAAAAGTGACCAAACCATGTTTTGGCAGATGAAGATTCGCTTCCAAAACATCCTTTTTCAATCGTTCTAACATTTTGGCTCCTCCTATTACTCTAATTCACTCAAGTTATCCTTACAACTTATTAAAACCCCTAAACTTGTACGTATAACTTTAATTTAGATTTTACCATCTTTTATATTTTTTACAATGCATTTTTATCTTAAATTTACTAATTAACTATAAATCTTTGATCTTTTCTAAAAGAAAAAAATTTATCATAGTCAACTCGTTATTTATTTGTTAGGATATGATTATTAAAAATGTTGTACGTATATGTTATAAATAGTGCTTTAAAGTTGAAAGTGGTGATATAGTGGCTTCAAAAACCAAATACATTATAGTCAAGGAAAAAATAACAGAATGGATTACGAGCGGAAAGGTGAAACCCGGTGAAAAGATTTATTCTGAAAATGAGCTAGTTAAAATGTTCGGGGTAAGCAGACATACCATTCGACAAGCCGTGGGGGATCTGGTTCACGAAGGTTTGCTATATAGAGAACAAGGCGCAGGAACCTTTTGCTCCTTAAAAAAAGATCAAACAATGGAGCAAACTCCATCCTTCATCCATACATCCAATACAAACGGGAAAAATATTGGTGTGATAACGACATACATCTCTGATTATATTTTCCCATCCATTATAAAAGGAATTGAATCCCATTTAACTGCTCAGGGATATACTTTAACCCTTGCTTGTACGGATAACGATGTGGAAAAGGAAAAACAATGTCTACAGACAATGGTAAGCCGAAATATTGATGGACTTATCGTAGAACCTACAAAAAGCAACCAGTACAACCCGAATATACATTACTATCTGGAATTGGAGCAAAACAACATTCCTTATTTAATGATTAACCAATTCTATTCTCAGTTGATGCCTCCACACATGATTATGAATGATGAACATGGCGGTTTTATTGCAACTGAACATTTAATTAAGCTTGGACACGAAAAAATCATTGGACTTTTTAAAAACGATGACCTTCAAGGTGTAAACCGAATGCAAGGCTTTATCCGTGCTTTTAGAGAACACCGCCTTCCATTTTTCCCAGAAATGGTCATTTCCTTTACAACAGAAGATCAAAATAACAACTTGTTGGAACGATTAGAGAATTTCTTTAGAACAAACTCTATGCCTACCGCAATCGTTTGTTACAACGATCAGCTTGCATTAAATGTTTTAAATCTGGTAAGACGGCTTGGACTTCGTGTTCCTAAGGATATATCAATCGTGAGCTTTGATGATTCATCTTTGGCAGTGGCAACAGACGTGAAACTAACATCTATTGCCCATCCTAAAATGGAAATGGGCATTGAAGCAGCTAAATGGATTGTTTCTGCTGTTGAGAAAAAAGGGGATCGTCCTCCATCCATTGTATATGAGCCAAATTTAGTCATAAGAAACTCTACAGCTCCATTTGTGAAGGTACAAAGTTAGTAAGTTTCCAATCACATATGAACAATCAATGAAATAGACCATCAGACTCGTATAAAGTCTAATGGTCCATTTCACCTTTTTCATTAAAATCAAGAATAAGACTTAAAACACTACCCAAGTGAAGATTCATCACTTTGGGTAGTGTTTTATCTTAATAAAATCCAAAGGATCTCGTAAAATATATTTTACTAGGAGGAGTTGATTAATCTTTCTTTTAAATTTTGGATTAATACTGAGCTGCCTTACACACCAATAGTCTATGGTTCACTATTGTTAGAGAACGTGTTATTCATGGTAGTGATTGTACCAAAATTCGCGATCGCTCCGCTAAAGTTAGCGGAGTTGCCAGTAAATGTACTATTTGAAATAGTAACTGTACCCGATATATTATTCGCAATTGCGGTGCCATACTAAAACTGTTGTTCAAAAAAGTAGACCTTAACACAATCAATGTGGCGCCATTATTTTGAATGGCCCCGCCGCCAGTACTGGAAGTATTAAAACCATTTTTTAAGGTTACGTTGCTGATGTTAATGTGGTAGTTTCAGAGGGGGATGTATTACTAATTGTAAAAATACGCGTAGTATTGCTGCCGCTGATTGTCCTGCCTTGGCCGTTTATCGTTTAGTCTTTATTAATAGCTATTGGACTTGTTAAGGTAATCGGGGGTGACACAGCCAAGACAATCGTGTCACTGAGATTGCCAGAATTTCAATAGCCTCACGAAGAGTGCCTGATCCGCTGTCTGCAGGATTTGTAACTCTAAAAGTTGCCATATGATCATTCTTCTCCTTTTTCCTATTCAAGGGGAATTTGAGCTGACAACCTTTGTCCTAACCATTGAAAAGTAGGAAATTATCTCTAATTTCCCCACGCCATAGCTCAACACGGAAAATAATTCACATTTAAACTCGTCATTATACTCTTGGAAAATGCACAAAAAAAGATATCCCTTTAACGGGATATCTCAGATTGTCGACAAAAGGGGTTCGGAATGTTTACTTTCCGAACCCCTTTTGACTTTTTCACTGTTTTTCCACCTATTTTGTCAGAGGGAGACCTCTCCGAGGTCTCTACTTA
>NZ_VEED01000080.1 GCF_007678255.1 Bacillus sp. X1(2014)
TGATAACGAGATCTTGTTAATTGCTGGAGTGCCACATACTGACTTTCTTTTACGATAGACATTTGATTTCGTCCAAACCGTAAATAGTCAGCGATGACAAAGGCATCAATCTCATCTGTTTTATCCATGTCAGAATAGCTTTTCTTGAAATTTGCAATTTGTTTTGGATTCATTAGAAATACCTTTGCTCCAAAGCGTTGTAAGTCTTCATCATAATGAAGAAACATAGATGGATGAAAACTATAAACAGATGTGGATTCTAGACCGATTTTAAAAGT
>NZ_VEED01000081.1 GCF_007678255.1 Bacillus sp. X1(2014)
GCCGGTTTAGCTCAATTGGTAGAGCAACTGACTTGTAATCAGTAGGTTGGGGGTTCAAGTCCTCTAGCCGGCACCATGTTTTTTTCTTCTTTTTTGCTTAACTTAATACGCGGGTGTGGCGGAATTGGCAGACGCACCAGACTTAGGATCTGGCGCCGTAAGGCGTGGGGGTTCGACTCCCTTCACCCGCACCAAAGTTTTTTGCGGAAGTAGTTCAGTGGTAGAACACCACCTTGCCAAGGTGGGGGTCGCGGGTTCGAATCCCGTCTTCCGCTCC
>NZ_VEED01000082.1 GCF_007678255.1 Bacillus sp. X1(2014)
TGGTGGAGGATGACGGGATCGAACCGCCGACCCTCTGCTTGTAAGGCAGATGCTCTCCCAGCTGAGCTAATCCTCCAGATATGGTGACCCCTACGGGATTCGAACCCGTGTTACCTCCGTGAAAGGGAGGTGTCTTAACCACTTGACCAAGGGGCCGGATTATTTTGACGAAAAAAATAACCCGAAAGGGCTTGCCTGGCAACGTCCTACTCTCACAGGGACGCGTGTCCCAACTACCATCGGCGCTGAGAAGCTTAACTTCCGTGTT
>NZ_VEED01000083.1 GCF_007678255.1 Bacillus sp. X1(2014)
CTGCTACATTCGGTTTAAACATCGAACAAACGGCAGCAATTGCTCAAATATTTGCAAATAACGGTATCAAAGCTTCTATGGCTGGTACTGCATTACGTGCCGGATTATCTCGTTTAGCTGCCCCGCCGAAAGAAGCAGCTAAATCATTATCAGCATTAAATGTAACTGTAAAGGATTCACAAGGTAATTTAAAACCAATGAATGAAATTATCGGTCAATTACACGATGGGTTCGGGAAGTTAACTGACGCTCAACAAATCGCT
>NZ_VEED01000084.1 GCF_007678255.1 Bacillus sp. X1(2014)
TATAGCTTTGTTTTTTTCTACGTTCCAGTATTTGTTCCTCTCTTAATCGGTAGATAATTACTCTTGTAAATAATCTTTGATTCTTGCCAATATACGACTCTTTTATTTCATACGTTTGTCCTGGTTTTAACGTGTGCATAATGTTCTCTAAATCAACTTGGATATACTGTGACTGTTTTTTGATTGTCCCATTTCGAAAGTATTCTGGAAATGGATTTTTCGTATAGACGGTATGGTTTAACTTAAGTCTTGATATATAGC
>NZ_VEED01000085.1 GCF_007678255.1 Bacillus sp. X1(2014)
TAAAGGTTCATCATTCAACGGTCTACCCTTGGGTTCAAGAATATCCCCCAATTTTCTATCAAATTTGGAAGAAAAAGCATAAAAAAGCTTATTACAAATGGCGTATTGATGAGACGTACATCAAAATAAAAGGAAAATGGAGCTATTTATATCGTGCCATTGATGCAGAGGGACATACATTAGATATTTGGTTGCGTAAGCAACGAGATAATCATTCGGCATATGCGATTATCAAACGTCTCATTAA
>NZ_VEED01000086.1 GCF_007678255.1 Bacillus sp. X1(2014)
TGAAAATGGGCGCATTTCCTCATAGAAAGGAGGTTGATGAGTTTGATTTCGAATTCCAGCCGAGTATTAATAAACAACAAATCTTAGATTTTATTTCTCTACGTTTCTTAGAGCAACAAGAAAACATAGTATTTTTAGGACCTAGTGGTGTTGGTAAGACCCATTTGGCCACGTCTATTGGTATAGCAGCAGCTAAAAAGCGAACAAGTACTTATTTTATTAAATGTCATGATTTACTTCAAAATT
>NZ_VEED01000087.1 GCF_007678255.1 Bacillus sp. X1(2014)
ATTCTTAGCTTTTTTACTTCCAAACAACTTGAAGCTCATTTTCAACCAATCAAACTTCATCCTTTATCAACACCCCAACATTACCACAATCAAAACCAAACACTCCCAAACACTTTCCATCTCTTCCCACCCATTTCCAAGGCAATTCCTCAAATACCACCTACTCCTGATTACAATCTTTATCCTCATAAAATCACTGAACAACAAACACAGAATCCAACAACGATTCCTCATTTAGTTCACCTT
>NZ_VEED01000088.1 GCF_007678255.1 Bacillus sp. X1(2014)
CCATTTTATCCCCTGTGGGGTTTGGGAAGCTGTTTATATTATTGATGGATTGCTAAAAAATAAGTCAGATATCCAACCTGATACGATTCATGCTGATACACAAGGCCAGTCTACTCCTGTCTTTGCACTTTCTTATCTATTAGGAATCAATTTAATGCCTAGAATTAGGAATTGGAAAGACTTAAAATTCTTTAGACCAAGCAAACATATTCAATATAAACATATAGATCCTTTATTTAGTG
>NZ_VEED01000089.1 GCF_007678255.1 Bacillus sp. X1(2014)
TCTATGTTGATGATTGATACGTCTTGAGTATCGTCCTAAATGTTTAGGGTGCAATTTTTCAAAGGATTGACTTTGTTGATATGGATCATATTTTAGTATTTCTACGATTTTCAAAAATTGTTCTTGTAAGTGAGAACGTTTTATCTTCTTCAAATCTGTCTTCGCTGAATTCTTTATGTTGATTTTATATTTAGCCATTAAAGTCTATCCCAATCAATATCATCTATGTTTGTA
>NZ_VEED01000008.1 GCF_007678255.1 Bacillus sp. X1(2014)
AAGATTTTATTACTACTATTTTACAACAAAAAAACTGTAGGCAAGCTCGTTTTTTTCGAGTTTGTCTACAGTCTGAATGAGCCTGGGATTACAGGCTCATTTTTTATGGTTATTTACGAGCAAGTTCATATTGCTCAATTTTATCCGCGTACGTTAAAGTAACACCAATTTCATCCCAGCCATTTAGCAGCATGACTTTAGGGTATGGAGCAATATCAAAAGAAGCTTTGAAACCTTCATTATCATAGACCACCTGATTTTCAAGGTCGACGGTTAATTGATAATTTTCAGATTCAGCCTTTCTAATCATGTACTGAACTTGTTCATTACTAGCCTGAATGGGGAGAATCCCATTTTTTACACAGTTGTTTTTAAAAATGTCTGCAAAACTTGGGGCGATGACGATTTTAAAGCCAAAATCTTGAACCGCCCACGGAGCATGCTCACGTGAAGATCCGCAGCCAAAGTTTTCACCGGCAACGATAATTGAAGCGTCTTTATATTTTGGATCATTTAATGAGAAATCTGGTCGAAGATTTCCTTCATCATCAAAACGCCAATGATAAAAAAGGAATTGGCCAAAACCACTGCGTTCAATCCGCTTTAAAAACTGCTTCGGGATAATTTGGTCTGTATCAATGTTCGACCGGTTTAAAGGATAAACAAGGCCTTGGTGAATTTTTAATGGTTCCATATTCTATCTTACCTCCTGTGCAGCAGCAAATTGTCGGACATCTACGAAGTGACCTGCAATAGCGGCAGCGGCTGCCATTTCAGGGCTGACAAGATGGGTTCTGGCCCCGTTTCCTTGGCGGCCTTCAAAATTTCGGTTAGAGGTAGAGGCACAGCGTTCCCCTGGAGGAACAATGTCATCGTTCATGGCTAGGCACATACTGCAGCCGGCTTCACGCCACTCAAATCCAGCCTCGGTAAAGACCTTATCTAAACCTTCTTTTTCGGCGGCAAGTTTAACACTAAACGAACCAGGAACAACAATGGCAGTTACAGAAGGGCTAACCTTCTTGCCTCGGATAACCTCAGCTGCACTTCGTAGGTCGCTTAAGCGCGAATTCGTACAAGAACCGATGAAAACATGGTCAATTTTCACATTTGAGATCGGCTGACCAGCTTCAAGGCCCATGTATTCAAGCGCACGCTGGATTTCGTCCTTTTCACTAGTTTTCTCAGTTTCGTCTGGATTTGGAACATTTGCCGTAATCGGAATACACATTCCTGGATTTGTTCCCCAGGTTACTTGTGGTTCAACTTCGGCTGCTTCAATCTCAACAACCAAGTCATAGGCTGCCCCTTCATCAGAAGCTAGAGTCTTCCACTCAGCAACGGCTTGTTCAAATGCTTCTCCTTGAGGTACATGGCGTCTTCCCCGTAAGTATTCAAAAGTTGTTTCATCTGGAGTGATGAGACCGGCTCTTGCTCCTGCTTCAATCGACATGTTACAAACTGTCATTCGTTCTTCCATTGAGAGCGAACGGATGGCTTCACCTGTGTACTCCATCACATAACCTGTTCCAAATTGGACACCGAATTTACCGATAATGGCAAGAATTAAGTCTTTAGCTGTAACACCAGTACCTAGTTTTCCGTTGACCTTGACATTTAAGGTTTTCGGTGGTGCCTGCCAAAGGGTTTGAGTTGCAAGAACATGCTCAACCTCGCTTGTACCAATCCCAAATGCGAGCGCACCAAATGCTCCGTGTGTAGAGGTATGACTATCACCGCACACAATGGTTTTACCAGGCTGAGTAAGTCCAAGTTCTGGTCCGATTACATGGACAATACCGTTATCTGGGTGATGAATATCAGCAAGTGGAACACCGAAATCCTGACAATTTTGTTGTAAGGTATCAATTTGATTTTTTGAAACAGGGTCATTGATTACAAGACGTTGGCGGGTTGGAACATTATGGTCCATCGTCGCAAAGGTAAGGTCTGGGCGGCGTACTTTACGACCATTCATTCGTAAGCCCTCAAATGCCTGAGGAGAGGTTACTTCGTGAACAAGGTGTAGATCGATATATAATAAATCGGGCTTTCCGTCTTCTTGATGTACTACATGCTTATCCCAAATCTTTTGGATAATATTTTTTGGTGTTTGCATAGCGTCCTTCCTCACGTAAATGAATTTTATTTCCTTAGATAAATTTAGGGGTAAACCGCCACCAAGACGGTTTACCCAACGAAATTTTTAAAAATAACAGCTGGCGATGCACTTCGAAGCATTTTGTGATTTGATATAATCTGCAATCCGTTTCGTCATTTCTGCAGTTCCTACAAGACGTCCATCTGGAACTTGAAGGTCGCCAGTGTGGAAGCCGGCATCTAAAACCGATTGAACTGCTTCTTCAATTACTTTTGCCTCGTCATTTAATTGAAAAGAGTATCTTAGCATCATTGCTGCTGATAATATCATCGCAACGGGATTGGCTACGCCTTTACCAGCGATGTCAGGAGCGGAGCCATGAACAGGTTCATATAAGCCCACACCATTTTCATTTAAGCTGGCGGAAGGGAGCATCCCAAGTGATCCCGTAATAACTGAAGCCTCATCACTTAAGATGTCGCCGAATAGATTCTCGGTAACGATGACATCAAACTGGCTTGGGTTCGTGATTAGTTTCATAGCAGCAGCATCAACTAATACATGTTCCACAGCTACATCTGGGTACTGAGCTTTTTTCTCTTCAACTATTTCGCGCCATAGTTTGCTAGACTCCAGAACATTTGCTTTATCCACCGAAGTAAGATGACCGCGCCTTTGCTGGGCTGCTTGAAAACCTTTATCGACAATTCTTTCAATCTCTTGACGGGAATAGACAAGCGTGTCTACAACGGAGTTTCCGTTATCACGACGTTCACTTGGTGTTCCGAAATAAAGGCCGCCAGTTAATTCACGTACGATAAGGAGGTCGCTTCCAGATACCACTTCTTCCTTTAAAGGTGAGGCATGAAGAAGGTTTTTAAATCCTTTAATCGGCCTTAAGTTTGCATATAAATCAAGTGCCTTACGGATTCCTAGCAAACCTCGTTCAGGGCGTAAATGGGAGGGATTGTTATCCCATTTTGGTCCGCCAACAGCACCAAGCAATACCGCATCGGCTTGTTTACAAGCATCAACGGTTGTTTCCGGAAGGGGAGTGCCGTAAAGGTCTATGGCTGCTCCTCCGATTTCATGGGTTTCAAAGCTAAAAGTATGATTGTATTCTTCAGCAATTGCATTTAACACATCTTTTGCTGAGTTAATAACTTCCTTGCCAATGCCATCACCGGGAAGTAAGACAATACGTTTTTTCATTAGAAGCAACCTCCTCATTTATTGTTTGTGGTCAATTAGACTACCGTTTCTTTTACAGCTGCATTTTGGTTGAAAAATACACGATTAACAGCGTTTAAGAATGACTTTGCAGAAGCTTCCAGTACGTCTTGTGCGGAACCGCGTCCAGTTACAGGAGTACCGTTCACGGTCATTTTGACATGGACTTCAGCAAGTGCATCCCGACCCTGGCCAATTGAACTTAATCTAAAATCAGTAAGATGGATTTCTTCTTTAATTAGTGCTTCCAAAGTGTTCATTAAAGCTTCAACACTACCAGAACCTGTACGGGCCGTTTCGACTCGAATACCTTCTGGAGTGGTTAATGCCACCGTCGCTGTCGGCAAGTTGGCTGAGCCGTAATGGACTTGGAAGGCAACAAGTTCATATTTTTTGATATCAACAGCTGTTGTTTGAATATCAGTTAAAATGGCAAAAAGATCCTCATCCGTTACTTCTTTTTTACGATCGGTTAACTGTTTAAAAGCCGTAAAGGCTTCAATCAATTTTTCATCCGGTAATTCAAAGCCCATCTGCTCAATTTTATCTTTGAATGCATGGCGGCCGGAATGTTTGCCTAGAACTAAATCATTAGATTTGACTCCAACTAATTCAGGGGTAATAATCTCATAAGTTAATGTATTTTTTAAGACGCCATCCTGATGGATTCCTGATTCATGTGCGAAAGCATTCTTCCCAACCACGGCTTTATTAGGTGGAACCATCATACCTGTAAAGCGGCTGACAAGATCACTCGTTCGTTTAATTTCTTTTAGTACTAAATTGGTAGTATAAGGATACTTATCTTTTCGAATGTTTAAGGCAACAGCAACTTCCTCTAAAGAAGCATTCCCAGCACGTTCTCCAATTCCATTGATCGTACCTTCAACTTGGGTTACACCGTTTTCGATCGCTGCTAACGAATTTGCAACCGCCATTCCTAAATCATCATGACAATGGCAAGATAATGCTGCTTTATGAATATTTGGAACGTTCTCTCGGATATAACGGAACATGCGTCCATATTCTTCCGGAGTGGTGTAACCGACTGTATCAGGAAGATTAATAACTGTCGCACCGGCATCAATGACCTTCGTAATAATTTGAACAAGGAAATCTAGGTCAGAGCGGGATGCATCTTCCGCGGACCATTCAATATGCGGGAAGTTCTTTTTCGCATAAGACACCATGTCTACCGCAATTTGTGTAACTTCCTCAGGTGTTTTCATCAATTTATACTGCATATGGATAGGGGAGGTGGCAAGGAATACATGCAACCTTGGTTCTGCTGCATCTTTTAACGCATCCCACGCAATGTCAATGTCCGATTTCGTCGCTCTTGCCAGGCCTGTGACTGATACATTTTTTATATTTCGGGCGATTGCTCTTACTGCTTCAAAATCGCCTTGGGAGGAAGCCGGAAAGCCGGCCTCCATAATATCAACCCCAAACCGTTCAAGTTGTCGTGCGATTTCCAATTTTTCCAGCTGGTTTAAATTCACACCAGGGGACTGTTCGCCATCACGTAATGTCGTATCGAAGATGTTAACGTGAACCATTTACCACCACTTCCTTCTTTGCGTTTACTGGTTTGTTTTTAATAAACGGCATTAATGCACGAAGCTCACGGCCTACTTGTTCAATTTGATGATTGTTTTCAGCACGATTAATCGCGTTGAATTGTGGGCGGTTTGTTTGATTCTCTAAGATCCAGCCCTGAGCAAATTTACCAGTTTGGATATCTTTTAATACTTCTTTCATGCGTGCTTTTGTATCTTCGTTAACTACACGTGGTCCAGAAACGAAATCTCCCCATTGTGCAGTGTCAGAGATTGAATAACGCATGTTTTCTAAGCCACCTTCATATAAAAGGTCAACGATTAATTTCAATTCATGTAAACACTCGAAATAGGCAACTTCAGGCTGATAACCTGCTTCTACTAAAGTTTCGAAGCCAGCTTTGATTAGGGCAGTAGTACCGCCGCAAAGAACCGCTTGTTCTCCGAATAAATCTGTTTCTGTTTCTTCTTGGAAAGTAGTTTCCAATACTCCTGCACGAGCAGAGCCAATTCCTTTTGCATATGCAAGAGCAACATCGCGAGCTTGACCAGTGTAGTCTTGGTAAACCGCATATAGAGCAGGAACTCCAGCACCTTCTGTATAAGTACGACGAACTAAATGTCCTGGACCTTTTGGTGCTACTAAGAATACGTCAACATCGGCAGGAGGGACGATTTGGCTGAAGTGAACATTAAAACCATGTGCAAATACTAAAGCATTACCTGCTTGAAGGTTAGCTTTGATGCTTTCTTCATATACTTTTGGCTGCATTTCATCTGGAAGAAGAACCATAACTACTTCAGCAGAAGCAGTTGCTTCAGCAACAGAGGTAACTTCTAAACCATCTTCAACTGCTTTATCCCATGATTTTCCTTCACGTAAACCAACTACTACATCAAAGCCGCTTTCTTTTAAGTTAAGGGCATGAGCATGACCTTGAGAGCCATATCCGATTACTGCGATTTTCTTTCCTTGTAAAACCTCTTCTTGAATATCTCCGTTATAAAGTACCTTTACCATTATGAATCATCCTCTCAGATATATTGTTATTTTAATAGTGAGTATGTTGCTAGGTCGTTTCCTTGCGGCTGGTGCCCACGCTGGAGGGCAGTCAAACCGGTTCTTGCAATTTCCTTAATGCCATAAGGTCGAAGCATTTCAATCAAGGCATCGATTTTATCAGGACGTCCTGTAATTTGGACGGCGAGACTGTCTTTGCTTACATCAATAATTAGGGCACGGAACGGATCGATGATCCCGTGAATTTCACTGCGCAATTGACTGCTTGAGGCTACTTTAATTAGAGCCAGTTCGCGGGCGACAATTGCTTTATCCGTAATATCGGAAACTTTTAAAACATCGATTTGCTTATTTAACTGTTTCGTCACCTGTTCAAGGCGCTGTTCGTCTTCAACCTCGACCACTAGGGTCATTTTTGAAATCCCTTCGGTTTCAGATGGACCAACTGAAATACTTTCAATATTGAACTGGCGTCGTTGCAAAAGGCCGGTGACACGGTTTAGGACTCCGCTACGGTCTTGGACGGTTGCTGTGATGATCCGTTTCATGGTTTCACCCCAATCATTTCATGAATTCCTTTACCAGGGGCAATCATTGGGAATACTTTTTCTTGCTGAAGTACACGGCAATCAACTAATACTGGGCCATTATGAGCAAATACCTCTGGCAGCACGGTAATCAGTTCTTCCTGGTTGTTAACCCGATAACCCTTAATTGAATAACTGTCAGCAAGTTTGACAAAATCAGGTTGTGTATGAAGAATCGATTCCGAAATACGGTTTCCGTGTAAAAGTTCCTGCCATTGGCGAACCATTCCTAATGCGCCGTTGTTGACAATAATGATTTTTACAGGAAGATTTCGTTCATAAATGATCGATAATTCCTGAAGTGTCATCTGAAAACCGCCATCCCCAACAATCGCTACAACTGTACTATCTGGCTCGGCAATTTGTGCGCCTATCGCAGCAGGGAACCCAAAGCCCATTGTTCCAAGTCCACCTGATGTAATCCAGCGATGCGGCTGTTTAAATGTGTAATACTGTGCTGCCCACATTTGGTGCTGCCCAACATCTGTTGCCACGATAGCGTCACCGTTTGTAACTTTATGGACTGCTTCAATAACCCATTGAGGACACATTCCGTTTGGATCATGTTTATACCATAGCGGATATTCCTGTTTGTCTTGGTTCAGTTTTTGCAGCCATTCACCAACTTGTGGTGACTCAATTTCGTGATTGAGCAGTTCTCTAAGTGCCTCTTTCGTATCAGAAACGATTGGAAGTTGTGTTGGAACATTTTTTCCAATTTCAGCTGGATCGATGTCAATATGGGCAACCTTCGCAAATGGAGCAAAGTGTTTAAGATTGCCTGTTAATCTGTCATCAAAGCGTGCTCCAAAATTGATAAGCAAATCGCATTCGTAAATGGCCATGTTTGCTGCATATGTTCCGTGCATACCACCCATTCCCAACGAAAGGGGATGACCTGCCGGAAAAGTACCAAGCCCAAGTAAAGTAGTGACCACCGGGATCTGATGTTTTTCTGCAAAAGCAGTGAGCTCAGCTGATGCTTTTCCATGGAGAACACCTGCGCCTGAAAGAATTACCGGCTTGGAAGCCTTTGAAATCGAATCAGCAAGTTTCTTTATTTGAAATGGATTTGGCTTTGTTGTTGGCTGATATCCAGGTAAATTAATGCTCGCTTCTTCGGGTTCTTCCGTTAAAAATCCTGCGGAAATATCTTTAGGAACATCTACTAAGACTGGTCCTGGCCGTCCGGTAGAAGCGATATGAAATGCTTCCTTCACGATACGTGGTAAGTCCTCGATAGATTGTACTTGATAGTTATGTTTAGTGATTGGTGTTGTGATTGCCATAACATCCGCTTCTTGAAAGGCGTCTGTTCCGATGACACTTCTTGCAACCTGCCCGGTGAAGATAACAAGAGGCAGGGAATCCATCATCGCATCTGTTATCCCAGTCACAAGGTTGGTTGCACCAGGTCCTGAGGTAGCAATAACGACTCCAGGTTTTCCGGTAACTCGGGCATATCCTTCAGCTGCATGGATCATTCCTTGTTCATGTCGGAAGAGAATATGCTCGATTGTTCCCTGGGCACGGTATATAGCATCGTAAATTGGAAGAACGGCCCCACCAGGATATCCAAACAGTGTTTCTACACCTTCTTTTTTTAGTAAGTCGATGAGAAGGTCTGCACCGGTTCTCGGTTCTGTAGTTGTTTGGACCTCAAGCTTTTTTGCTTCTACTTTCACGTCGTGATCCCTCCTTAACGGATAATTGAATTTTTTTTAAATTCTTTTGAAGCTTTGTATTATTAGAAACATAGTAAAAAAGGCCCTATTCTCCCAGAATAGACTGCAGTCAAGAACATCAATAGCAGAATAATCGGGGAGAAAAGACCTTTCATTTTCTCGGTACCACCCGTTTTTACAGCATTCTTACGAATACTGCCTTATGAAGCGTCCTCTAAAAAATATGAAGAATGCTTCTTTTGGTAACAGGTGTTCAAAGATATGGACACCCGATTAAGCCTACTTATGTTATGATTGTTCGGCTTAACACTCAGGGATGATGTCAGAATAAGTTGTATTACTGGGCTTCCAGCAACCCCAGCTCTCTGAAAATACGAATTCTTATTCCTTTATTCCCGTCATCGATTTATGGATATTTATTTGTCAAATGATTTTCATTTAACCCTTTTAGTACCTTAACTTCTTGAAGAAGGGGAGGGGTACTAAACAATTCCCAGTGGTATTTCTAGATTTTCATAATCCCACCAGTATTGGCAGAAGTTACGAGTGCTGCATATCTTGCAAGATAACCTGTTTTAATTTTTGGCTCTGGTTTCACCCATGCCTTCTGTCGTTCTGCTAAAACTTCATCATCAACAAGTAGTTCAATGGAGCGTGCTTCTAGATCAATTAAAATTTTGTCACCATTTTCAACAAGAGCTATTGGTCCGCCTTCTGCTGCTTCCGGTGAAATATGTCCAATGGAAATTCCCCGGCTTGCTCCGGAAAAGCGTCCATCCGTAATCAAGGCAACTTCCTTACCTAATCCACGTCCCATAATTGCGGAAGTAGGAGCAAGCATTTCAGGCATTCCTGGTCCGCCTTTTGGACCTTCATAACGGATAACGACCACGTGTCCTGCTTGAACCGTACCATTATTGATATTTTCTTGTGCCTCATCCTGGGAATCAAAAACGATTGCTTCACCCAAGAATGTTTTAATAGAAGGATCTACAGCACCAACCTTGATTACACTGCCATTTGGCGCAATGTTTCCATAAAGGATGGATAATCCGCCAACAGGGCTATATGGATTGTCTTTAGTCCGGATGACCGTTTCATTGGTGATTGTTGCTTCCTTCACATTTTCGGAAAGTGTCTTTCCTGTAATGGTTAAGCAATTATCATGCAAAGCGCCTTCCACTTTATATAGTTCATTAATAATGGCACTAACTCCGCCTGCACGATGAATGTCATCCATTGAATAATCGGATGCTGGCATAATTTTTGCTAGATAAGGAACTCTTTCAGCAATTTTGTTAATTTCACGTAAATCGTATTCAATTCCGGCTTCATGAGCGATTGCCAATGTATGAAGCACGGTATTTGTTGAACCACCCATGGCCATATCTAGGGCAAAGGCATTATCAATAGCCTCTCTAGTAATAATGTCACGCGGGCGGATATCTTTTTTCACTAGTTCTACTAAATACCTAGCGGCTTTACGAATTAATTCATGTCTTTCTTCTGAAGTTGCTACAATTGTACCGTTACCAGGAACAGTCATTCCTAATACTTCCATTAGACAGTTCATTGAATTGGCAGTAAACATTCCAGAACATGAGCCGCAAGTAGGGCAGGCATTTGTTTCAATGTCTAGCAACTGCTGCTGACTGATGGTTCCGTTATGATAAGCTCCAACACCTTCAAATACAGAAGTGAGGGAAAGGTTCTTTCCAGTTGATGGTGAAATACCTGCTTCCATTGGCCCGCCTGAGACAAAAACAGAAGGGACGTTGGTTCTTGCTGCCGCCATTAACATTCCTGGTGTAATTTTGTCACAGTTGGGAATGTAGAAAACACCATCGAACCAATGTGCGTTAATTACGGTTTCGGCACTGTCGGCGATTAATTCGCGGCTAGGGAGGGAATAGCGCATCCCAATATGTCCCATCGCGATCCCATCATCAACACCGATTGTATTAAATTCGAAAGGAATACCGCCTGCTTCACGAATAGCCTCTTTTACAATCTCACCGAAATGATTAAGGTGTTTGTGTCCTGGGATAATTTCAATGAACGAGTTACAAACGCCGATAAACGGTTTTTCAAGATCACTCGTTTTGACCCCGGTTGCATATAATAGGCTACGGTGGGGTGCCCGATCAATTCCCTTTTTAATCATATCGCTACGCATGTTTTTAGCTCCTAACTAACGATTGCATGGTTTGCACCTTCTGGATAACAAGCCACACCGTCTGTTGTTACAATTTTCCTAAATTCTTCTAAGAGATCCTTCGTAACCTCACCTGGTTTACCATCATTTATCTGACGGCCATCAACATCGATAACAGCGATAACTTCTACGGCTGTTCCAGTTAAGAATACTTCATCTGCTACATATACATCGTGTCTTGTGAACGGAGATTCTTTAACCTCATAACCTTTGGATTTTGCTACATCAAGGATGGCGTTCCGGGTAATTCCCTCTAGAGCTCCTAAATAAACAGGAGGGGTAAAGATAACGCCGTTTTTCACAATAAAGATATTGTCAGCGGAGCCTTCGGTCACATAACCTTGATCATTCAGCATTAATGCTTCCTCAACCCCGGCTTGATTCGCCTCTAATTTAACAAGAATATTATTTAAGTAGTTTAAAGATTTAATTTGGGGGCTTAGCACATCTGGGCGATTTCTTCGACTCGCAACAGATGCAATTTTAATCCCGCGCTCGTAATACTCTTTAGGGTACATACTCAATTCTTCAGCAATTATGATGACACTTGGCTTTGAGCAGGATTTAGGGTCTAGGCCGAGATTCCCTTTTCCACGAGAAACAACGACACGAATATAGGCGCTTTCTAGCTGATTTTTTCTGATTGTATCGACGATTAATTGCGTCATTTCCTCCTGTGTGAAAGGAATATTCAGCATAATGGATTGTGCTGATTCAAATAGTCTCTTTAGGTGTGCATCGAGTCGGAAGACGTTTCCGCTATATACACGTATGCCTTCAAATACTCCATCACCATATAAAAAACCATGATCGAAAACTGAAACTACAGCATCCTCTTTCTTGACGAATTCACCGTCAAGGAAAATCCATTGACTCCCCAACTTAACCACTCCTCTTTTGTGATAGACCGCTTTAAATGACTAAAAAAATTTAAAAAAGAATTACCATACCCTTCTCCAAATGATGGGGAGCGATGGCACTTAATGAATTGAATGATTATTTTCGATAATCATACAACCAATCGAAAACATGGTCAACACAAAAATCTGACAATTCAAATAAATCAAAAATATTGTTAGCGTTTACATTATTGTTCTAATAAGGAATACAGCGAAAAAAAGTTTTTTAAAATTTTTTTATTTTTAGGTTATTTTGTCTGTGCTAGGGATTGTAAATGGGGAGATAATCAGAGGTAAGTAAGTTAGATGTGTTGAAAAGTCGAGAGGATCTCGCGCTGCAAATTTTTAGAGGTTTACCAAAAAACACTAGTTTGAAATAGTGTTTTTGGGCTTAAAGCTTTGCGAGATGTTCATACACTTCCTGTAAATTACTATATCCCCTTATTTGGGCTTGTTGTAAATAGCTCCCCCAAATTTGCGCGGTCATCAGGGCGTCGCCAAGTGCATGGTGACGATCTTTTATGGCAATTCCACATCGATGACATACATCTTCAAGAGGTAATGATTTCATGGAGTTGTCGGAAAGGCGAATTAAGAAGGATGTATCGATGATTCGATGTTCAAATCTTGTCTTTAAGAGGTCCCACGTCATTTTCTGCATAAAGGACTTTTCATGGCTGGAGTGGTGCGCGACAAGAATATGGCTTTGTGAATAGTTGAAAAATTGAAGTAAGACATCTCTGGCAGTGGGAGCATCACGTAATTGCCCCTCCTGAATGTTGGTTAATGTTGAAATTTCATCGGATAAAGGAATGTCTGATTTTAGTAACGAATAAAAAGTATCATGATTCCTTATATGAGGCCCGACCATTTTCACTGCTCCGATTGAAAGGACATAATCCCCCTTCTCTGGATAGAACCCTGTCGTTTCTAAATCAAATACGACTACTTCTAATTCGCTAAGCGGGGTGTCTAAGTTGTTTTTATCTTTCATTTCTTTTTGCAGCTGCCGGATGAAGGAAAGTTGTTGTGGATTAACTTGACCTTGAATACCTGCATAAATATTGGACCCAACCCTGCCGGAAATTTGCCTTAAGTATTGAGCTAAATCATTTATTTTCATTTTATCCCTCCTTTTCGATAAGTTTTCCTGCGTATTGGTATAGTGCCACGCCGTTTTTAATAATGTCTTTCAGCTCATTCTTTTGCTCCTTTGTTAGTTTTTCAACTGGTAGATAGTGCCCCGATTCATAGTCTAATTGGCTGGCAAATTGAAGACGATAGGTTAAAAGTTTTATAAACATGGTTTTATAGAGATGCTTGTCATGGATTTGTAGTTGATCCATTCTTGAGAGGGTAGAGGTTTCCAAGACATGATTTCTCATTGCCAATAGTCGGACCGAATTGATGTAAGGAAATAGAGCAGTCTCCTTTATATTAAGGGAACCTGCATGTCTACCGTGCGTCTCCACTAAAAGCTGACCCAATACCCCAACTCCTTTTTTAAAATAAAGCGTATTTTTATAAACTCTTGCAAGAATTTGTTCCTTTTGAACCGTCAAATATGCAAATGTTTTCAGCTGATCCATTAACTGATGCTGGCCATAAAAAGAGCGGCCATCGATTAAGATTAATAGGTAGCGCAACGATTCCCATGAAGATTCGGCAGCCCAGTTCAATATTTGTTTCTCCCATTCGGATTGTGCTTTACACCAGAATGGATTGCCCGCCATTACACCGCCATCACAATAAGGATACCCAGCATGATAAAGACCTTTTGAAATTTCCTTTCCTAATGATAAAAAGTAAGCTTTAGCTTCGGCTGTTGGATCGAGATAAATAATACCATGATCCTGATCACTCCAAACCGATTGTTCGAAGCGGCCGGCACTCCCCATGACAAAGAAGGTGAAGGGAGAGGGCGGTGCCCCATACCGTGCATGAATTTCCTTTAAAGAGATTTCTAATACTTGTTTGAATATGTTGTCATGGAGTTGGTTGATTTGAAAGTGATCTTTGGCAGCTTCCTTGATATGAATTTTTTTGTATTCAGCAATTGCTGAGTAGGTATCGTATTCCATAATGTTCACCTCCTCTTAAAAAAGTCTAGAAAGGTGCAAGCCCAAGAGGACTTGCACAATTCATAATAATTATAGAGCTTTTGTTTGTTCTGCCTTCACTAATTCTGGATAACCATAGCTTCCGTGCTCACTCATATCTAATCCAATAATCTCTTCTTCCTCTGTAACACGCAAGCCTTTCATAAACTTTTTCATTAGGGCAAGGAGGATGAAGGAGACAATAAAGGCAAATGCGGCGCATGTGAATACTCCGAGTGCTTGAACGCCGAGCTGATGTAAACCGCCCCCGTAAAACAATCCTGGCTTTCCGACTGTGGCTAATTCTTTAGTGGCGAAGAATCCTGTTGATAAAGTTCCCCAAACACCAGCTGTACCATGTACTGAAAGGGCTGCAATGGGATCATCAATGCCTCTGTTTTCAAAGAAGCGAATACTGTAAAAAACAAGGATTCCTGCGATAAAACCGATTAAGACTGCGGCCCATGTATCTACAAATGCACAAGAAGCAGTAATAGCAACTAACCCTGCCAATGCTCCGTTTAACATCATTGGAACATCAGCTTTACCAAGAACCATCCAGGAGACAATCATCGCTGCTACCGTTCCGGCCGCCGCGGCTAAGTTCGTATTAACAGCAACAAATCCAAAGAATGCTTTATCAACAGATAATGTACTGCCTGCGTTAAAACCAAACCAGCCAACCCATAATAGCAATACGCTTAGAGCAGTAAATACTTGGTTATGACCGGCAAGATTATTGGCAGAGCCATCTTTGTTGAATTTCCCAATACGCGGTTTTAATAGAATCGTAGCAGCCAGAGCTGCCATGGCACCTGTTAAGTGAACAACAGTAGATCCAGCGAAATCTTGTTTTCCGTGCTCTGCTAACCATCCGCCGCCCCAAATCCAATGGGCGATTGGTGGATAAACAATGACTGAGAAAAGTAAAGCAAATACAAGGTAGGCACTTAATTTAGCTCGTTCTGCAAAGCCTCCAAAGGCAATCGTTAATGAAATGCCGGCAAAAGCTAATTGAAATAAAAAGAATACGGCACCAGAGAGTGGCAATCCATCGATGTCGTAGCCTGAATAAAAGAAGTCGGAGAAACCAATCAGCGGATTTCCTTTTCCAAAAATTAACCCATATCCAACTGCCCAAAATACGATTGAGCCGATTCCAAAGGTTAGGATTGTTTTCCCTGCAATATGACCTGCATTTTTCATTCGGGTTGAACCTGTTTCTAAGAGGATAAAACCACCAATCATTAAAATAACAAGTACAGCTCCCACCATTACCCATAGGCTATTCATTAAGAATGTAGTATCCATTTTTTCTCCCCCTTTAAAATGATGTTAATATTCTTAACATTTGGTATGTTAGTATTCTTACATGATTTTTGACTGGTTTCTATAAGTTTGGGAGATTATCTAACATGGATTTTAAAAAATGGTCATTTGTCTTAAGATATAGACAGAATAATGTACCGAGAAAGGATGAAAAATCCCATTCCTTTATTGAAGGAATGGGATCATATTGGTTAGTTCCTTACTTTTTACGTAAACCGAATTGGGCATTTAATTGACCTTGGATCATCTGTCTGCGAATCTGTTCTTCGTTGTGTTTCTTTTGTTCACGAAGCATTTCCTTCCTAATATCATGTGTTTGAATGCCGTCTTCAATTTTATTAGCAATCTCCATCAGCAATTCTACGTCTGAAAAGGAAAATTTGCGGCTTCCACCCGCAGACCTTTCCGGAAAAATTAACTTTCGTTCCTCATAGTAACGAATTTGCCGTTCGGAAAGACCTGTAAGATCCCTGACGATGCCTATGGTTATTACCTTTTTATCTTTATAAGAGATTTCTTTTCCCATTATTGTCGCTCACCACACCCTATTGTTTACAGATAGTTATTATTTCTTTTTCATAATATTATAATATGTTAGATTTCCTTACATAGGACTAGGTTATCATACTATTTTACTTGTTTGTCAAATTAGTATTTATGGAGTAATTTATTTTGAGTCGGCTGAGGAGAATGTTTTGTTGTACAATCTTTCCAGTTCTGAGAAGGTAAGGGAGTGTAGTTCTTGATGTGTAAAATCAGTGGTTTCTGATTCTAACAACTTTCTTAGATAAAACCGTCTAAGGAGTTCGAGTCCTTTCCTTAAGCGTGTTGTCAACCTTCTTCCCCCTTTTCAAATGGAAATTAGTAATTTTGTAATCTCCTTAAAAGTTCGTTCGCTTGGGAGCCCATTGTTTTCATGAGTTCTTCATACAACTCATCCCTTAATTTATCTAATTGAAGGATTCTTTCAGCGAGTTTAATATCATTTCTTCGATACATTTGAAATCTTCCTTTCTCTTGTGGTTTATATAGAAAAGTTAACTGAATTTTCTCTCCTTGTCAGTGGATTTGTAAGATATCCTAACAGAATTTTAATATCATCCTTCAAATTGGTAAGAAATCTTACCAATTTTTAATACATTATGTAAAAGAACCGGACATCTGCCCGGTTCTTAGGAAGTTTATATTAATATTCTCCATCAAATGGAGTGAATGGGAAGTTGAATCTTCTTTCAACAGCACGCAGACGTTGATTCACTCGTTGAAGTCTGCGGTCGAGTTGGGCTACTTGGCGTTGTAGTTGATTGATCTCTCTTTCTTGCCGGTCATTTTGCCGCTCCAATTGATTTAATCTGCGCTCAATTTGCTGTGGCTGTCTAGCCGGGTCATATTGTTCTGGTAGATAGGGATTAAATGGTTCTGGTTGTTCATAGTAATTCACTTGTTCTTGCTGACCATAGTAATTCATTGATTCAGGTTGAACATATCCATTATATTCCATCGGCATTTGAGACGTTTGTGGAATTTGAGGCATTTGATAAAGGCCGTACGGATTCATTTAGGCATCTCTCCTTATGTTGTAATACCATATAGATTATGTAGGTGAATATAAGGAGTAACGGCGAATGCCCATAGACAGCCTCTGGCTTTATGTTAGATAGTAATTAAAGAAATAAAAACGAGATGACCAAAGTCATCTCGGGTACGAATTTTTATATTTTTACGATGATTCTGCCCCGTGCTTCACCTTTGAGAATGGATGATAAATAAGTGGGTAATTCGCCTAGTGATACTTCCTTATTTATCACTTTTAATAAATGCTCTGGTTTAAAGTCAGCGGCCATGCGCTTCCATAAGGCGATTCTTGTTTCCATAGGGCAATACACGGAATCAATACCAAGTAAATTAACCCCTCTAAGAATAAATGGGAATACCGTGGCAGGAACATCGCCGCCTCCGGTAAGTCCGCTGACTGCCACTGAACCATTGTAAGTAATTTTACTAAGAATCGAGGCGAGTGTTTTGCCGCCAACAGGATCCACTGCTGCTGCCCAATGCTGCTTATCTAAAGCTCTGATTTTTTGCCCTGTTACGTCCTCACGGGAAAGGATTTCGCTTGCTCCAAGTTCAATAAGGTAGTCATGTTCGGAATGTTTACCTGTACTTGCGACTACATGATAGCCTCTGTGGGCAAGAATCGCTACTGCGATACTGCCAACCCCGCCGGTTGCCCCTGTTACAAGGACCTTGCCGTTATTAGGAGTTAATCCGTTTTCTTCTAAGCGTTGAATGGATAATGCGGCTGTGAATCCCGCTGTACCGTAAACCATTGCTTCCTTTAATGAAAGTCCCTTTGGCAATGGCACCACCCAATCAGCAGGGATCTGGGCGTATTCACTATAGCCGCCATAATGAGAGACACCAATCTCATAACTTGTAGCAATTACTTCATCGCCTGCTTTAAAGCGAGAATCGTTCGAACGGGCGACAACTCCGGAAAGATCAATACCAGGAATAAATGGGTAGGATCTAACAATTTTTCCATCAGGCGTACTCGCTAATCCGTCCTTGTAGTTCACACTCGAATAGCTGACCTTGATAAGGACGTCACCTGGTGGAAGGTCTTGTAAAGGTATCTCCTTTACGTTTACAGTAAAGTCGCTTTCAGACTTGTCTACTACCAATGCTTTAAATGATTCGTTCATTATTTAGGCCCCCAATGCATCTCAATTAATTAAATATATAAAAACACTTTCAACTATTCAATGACAGGAAAGTGACAGGATGGAATTATTTTACTAGTTAAAAACACTTCAGTTTATTAATGAATTAATATAGTAAAATATTTAAAATATTGAATATATAATAAAATCGGGTTATAATCATTTATATTCAAAATATTATTAAAATTTTAAAAAAATACTTTTTAGAAAAAACATTGGAGGTCTGAAAAATGAAGAAATTTAAATTAGTTTCAACTTTTTTAATGGTCGCCCTGCTTTTAGTTCTGTCAGCTTGTGGTACTAGTAAAAGTACAAGCACAGGTACAAAAGAAGGAGGAGACACTGAAAAGAAAACACTGCGAGTGGTAACAGATGCTGCCTATGCACCATTTGAATATCAGGATAAGGGCGAAGTTGTCGGTTTCGATATTGATTTCATCAATGCAGTGGCCAAACAAGCAGGCTATAAAGTGAAGGTTGAGCATGTTGGCTGGGATCCAATTTTTGTTGAATTAGATAAAAAAATTGCTGACATTGGTATTTCTGCCATCACGATTAACGATGAAAGAAAACAATCCTATGATTTTTCAGTGCCATACTTTTTATCAACCAACAAAATCCTCGTTCCAAAAGATAGTGACATTAAGAGCGCAGCTGATCTAAAAAATAATAAGACGATTGCTGTTCAGAATGCGACGACAGGACAAGAAGCTGTTGAAGGTCTATTAGGCAAAAATAGTGATAAAATCAAAAAATTTGAAAATAATAATCTAGCAATCTTGGAATTGAAAAGCGGAGGAGCTGATGCTGTAGTCGCAGATAACACGGTTATCGAGGAATATGCAAAAAACAATCCTAAAGATAATTTTGTTGTTATTGAAGATTCAGCTGCTTTTGCTAAAGAATTTTACGGACTTATGTTTCCAAAGGGCAGCAAAATTAAAGCAGACTTTGATAAGGCTGTAAAAGCAGTAATTGATAACGGAACCTATGCAGAAGTATACAAGAAGTGGTTTAAAGTAGAACCAGATACACAAATCTTAAAAGATCAACAGCAGTAAACATCGCTGAATGAATTGCGTAACTCTTAACCAAGCAGTTACGCAATTTTTGCTTGTTAGATTTGAATAATTAGCTTGTTGTTTAATAGGGGGATTTATTGTATGGATTTTCGTTGGGATATTTTAGTTGAATACGCGCCATTTTTCCTTAAAGGAACGTTGCTAACCATTGGGCTTTCCATCGCTAGTATTCTAATTGGTACTATTCTTGGCTTATTTATCGGATTAGGAAAAATAATGAAAAATAAGCTCCTCGCTTGGCCATTTACTATCTATATTACCTTTTTTCGAGGTACACCATTACTTGTTCAGATATTATTAATCCATTTTGCTGTTGTTCCTCTTTTTCTTGATGAAACAAGTCCGATCTTAGCCGCAATACTTACTCTATCATTAAATGCTGCCGCCTATATTGCTGAAATCTTTCGTGCGGGGATCCAATCGATTGATCGCGGGCAAATGGAGGCTGCCCGTTCATTAGGGATGAATCATGTACAAGCCATGCGCTTTGTTATTCTGCCGCAAGCTTTTAAACGAATGATTCCACCACTAGGCAATGAGTTCATTGTCCTAATAAAAGAGTCATCGTTAGCGGCTCTCATTGCTGCTCCTGAACTAATGTATTGGGGAAGAGCCATGCAAGGACAATACTTCCGTGTATGGGAACCATATCTTGCAGCAGCAGTTATTTATCTCGTGTTAACACTTTCTTTAAGCTTCCTGCTTACTCGTCTTGAAAGGAGGTTGGCTACTGAATGATCCAGGTAAAGAATTTGAAAAAGTCCTTTGGACAAAATGAGGTCCTCAAGGATATTAACGTTACTGTGAAAAATAAAGAAGTAGTTGTGGTCATTGGTCCTTCAGGCTCCGGGAAATCGACGTTTCTTCGCTGCATTAATATGCTTGAAACGATTACTGGGGGGCATGTCTATATTGAAGGTGTCGACCTGACTGACAAGAATACTGATATTAATAAAGTACGGACTGAAGTGGGGATGGTTTTTCAACAATTCAATCTATTTCCGCATAAAACCGTAATTGAAAATATTATGCTCGCACCAATGAAAGTTAGAAATACTCCTAAGGAAAAGGCTAGATCTAAGGGGTTAGAGCTTTTACGAAAAGTTGGTTTAGAGGATAAGGCGGAAGCCTATCCTGATTCCTTATCCGGCGGACAAAAGCAGCGCGTTGCGATTGCAAGGGCACTTGCAATGGAGCCGAAAATCATGCTCTTTGATGAACCAACGTCAGCACTAGACCCTGAAATGGTCGGCGAAGTCCTAGAGGTAATGAAGGACCTAGCTAAAGAAGGAATGACGATGGTGGTTGTGACTCATGAAATGGGTTTTGCTAAAGAAGTGGGTGACCGTGTTATTTTTATGGACGGTGGTTTGGTGGTTGAAGAAAATATTCCAAGCGAATTATTTGACCATCCGCAAGAAGAACGAACCAAAGCATTTTTAAGTAAGGTTTTATAACTCAAAGGGGGGCGGATAGCCTCCTTTTTCTAAGCGTTCCGTTCCCTGTCGCAAAACCCGAAAATGTAGCCCAATTTGTACTGCCTTTTGTATCTGTTTTTGCATTTAACAATAAAATGGCTCAGTTCACTATACTGAGCTATTTTTAATATCCATTTTTGTTTGCTAGAATGCTACTCGATAAAAAGATGTTGATTCCTCATCTGGGTCCGGGAGTGGCCGCTCTTATCGGTTGTGGAGGCAGGTTAAGCATCGGGTTTGAAAAATAAGCGGAGAAAATTCTCTTAAATAGGAAATAGCACTGAAAATAGTTTAAATAGACGGAAAGATTCCGACTAATGACTCGAAAAACGTGAAAATAGGAAATTTTGCTTTGCTTAATCGGAAAACCTCCGCTTATTTACCCTCTATTGAGCTCTATTCTGCAGTTTAACCGAAAAATCTCCCCTTATTCTACGTTATATTTCTTGATTCCATTTCTAAATGCTTCGAAATCCTTATTCCAGATCAAACACTTCGACAATTCGGTCTGCTTTTTTCCGGTTTTGACACAGTTTAAATAATTTTTCCAAAAATACATCTACTTCAAGTGCCGAGGTGGGCAGTTTGATATGGATGGTAGTTGAACCAAACATTTGCTTAAAATAGGCTTTTCTTTGATCGTTTTTTCCATCTCGTTTAAAGGGCTTATATGTCCAGACAAGATGAGGAACATCGTCTATTTCTTGAATTTGTCGGATCTCTGCGCAAGTCGTGGAACGGTCATGTGCATAAATGACTAAGTAATAGTTGTCATTTCGGTGCCAATCAATGAATACAAAGTAATAGCCAGTATCAGTATCTGACCTAGTAATCTCAAATGCTGCAAGGGTAGGTTTGCCATTTGTCCATTGATGAAACTTCTGTAAACGTCCGCCCGAAGTTTCAAGTTTTTTTGTCTCAAAGACCGCTGAAGATGTGTTCTCGATAAAGTCAGCTAGAAAGAAAGCTTGTTCCTTGTCCAAAGATGATTTCCCCTTTATGTATTTGAACCAATTATACGTTGAAAATGGGTAAAAAAGAAAGATGTCCCAAATTAACCTGAATTAATTTTTAACAAGAAAGGAACGTGTTATACTTAATTTATCGACTATTCTGAAAATAAGGAGGTCTTTCAAAATGAATTTTTATAAAGAAGATTTATCGTTTCAATCATTGCTTAAAGAGTTACTCGATCCATCCTTTTTCGAATTTGCCGACAAAGAACTGACTGCTTTTGGTGAGAAATGCGCCACCGTTATTGACTCACGGGCAAAATTTACGGACAGGGAAGGACAGCCGCACTTAATAAAATATGATGCGTACGGTGAAGATGTATCTGAAGTATGGGTAAACGAGGGTTACCTGCGAACCGTAGAAGATACCTATAATACTGGGATTGTCGGCTATGTTCATAAAGAGATTCCCTCGCTTGGGGAGAAGGGAAATTACATTTATTCTTACGCCCAAGGGTATTTGCTCTCACAAACAGAACCAGGATTTTACTGTCCGGTCACATTGTCAATGGCCACAGCTTATTTACTTAACCAGTATGCTTCTGAAGAAATTAAGGGGCGGTTTTTGCCGCATGTCCTTTCTACAGGAGAAGTTCCGCTTTATGAGGGGGCGACATTCCTAACAGAGCGCCAAGGGGGCTCGGATGTTGGTGCGAATGAGACGAAAGCGGTGGAAAGTGGCAATCATTTCAAACTTTACGGGGAAAAATACTTTGCCTCCAATGCCGGTATGTGCGGGGTGGCTATGGTATTAGCACGAAAAGAAGGCGCTCCAGCCGGAACGAAGGGGCTGACGTTATTTGCCGTACCATGGCGGAATAAGGATGGCACGCTTAATGGCATCCGGATTCGCCGCTTAAAAGATAAACTTGGAGTCAGGGCCGTCCCTTCAGCTGAGGTCGAATTCGATGGTGCCGATGCTTTTGTGGTGGGGGATCCTGCGAAAGGTTTCTACTATATGATGGAAGCTCTTAATCTTTCGAGAGTCTGCAATGCCGTCGCCTCCCTAGGATTGATGAGAAGGGCTTATCATGAAGCAAAGGAATATGCCACTAAAAGGGATGCGTTCGGCAGTAAACTCGCTAACTATCCAATGGTTAAGGATACACTGACAAGGCTCGCTGTAAAGTTGGAAATTGAAACCCGCACCGTTTTCACGTATCTTCCATTATTCGAGCGAGTCATGAACAATCAAGCTAGTCAGAAAGAGACTATTCTTAACCGTCTCTATATTGCTCTTTTGAAAAAAGAAACGGCAGAACAAGCGATTCACTTTTCGCATGAAGCCATCGAAATGCATGGCGGCAATGGGTATATCGAAGATTTTGTGACTCCAAGATTGCTGCGAGATGCCCAAGTATTGACTGTTTGGGAAGGAACGGCCAATATTCTCGGGTTAGAAGTCCTGCGCTTAATGGAAAAGTATAAAGCGGATGAACTGTTCTTAGATGAGATGAGCCAGCGCCTGCGAAGTGTCGCTCATTTGCCTTCTGAATGGACGTATTTAGTGGAAAATAAGTTGATTCAGTTACAAAACTTATCAAAATCCTTACGGACGGCTTCGGCGGATCAAAAGACCTTTCATTCGAAAAAGGCCGCCGAACTTATGGTGGAAATTTTTGAAAGCATTGTGGCACTTGAGCAGGCTGCCAGCGGGGACACGCGTGCAACCAAGGTAATGGAGATCTTTTTAGAGGAAACATGGAAATCATCTTATTTGTTCAATGAAGAAATGAGGACAGTGAATTATTTTTCGGAGATTGTCCTGAATGCAAAAACTGTGGCTGTAAGATAAGAAAGGTCTTTAGTAAGCTTGCCCTTTCTGGGCAGGCTTATTATAAGTTCTGAAAAATATGTAATAAGTTCTACTTTGTCTCCAAAATGAAATATAACTGACATCCTTTTAAAAAATTGCTCTGGTAGAATCGTAATAATTGAGACTTAAAATCGGATAATCCGTCGAATAGTATAGAGAATAATTATGGCTCTTTTCCATATGAATGACAGAGAGTGTTGTAATTGGAGGGACAGAAATGACATTAGAGACGCATTTAAAACTGAAAACGTATTATAAAATGTTCATTAATGAACATGAGAATATTCATCCAATTGAAGTCCTTGGTGAACTGTTTCAAGAGGAAGCATGTAAGGATCTGCCGAACCTATCATCAATTCGCTTTGCTCAAGGAGAAGTGTATTTCCATCATAAAGATTATGAAGCAGCCATTTTTAAATGGGAAAATATTATTAATGAGCTAGAACCATGGGCGAAGAAAAACACAGCTGATGCCTATTATCAGTTAGGACTGTTATCAACAGCAGAAGATCTTTATTGTGCAATCACAAGTGATAATCTCACCTTAACTACCGAAGTTGCCTTACAGTTATTTTCGTTGTATATCGAGCGAGGAAAGCTTGACCTGGCATTATCAGTAATCAAAAAAACTATTGATGCAAACCCAGATTATCCAAACGTGACGGAAATTGCTCGCACGTTTTTTGAAGAGCAGCAAGATTGGAATAATGCGATAGAGCTTGCTGTAAACGAAGCCATCCGAACCGGTTCGTTAGAATGGTTTGATATGATCATTTCGTATGTGGAAAAGGGTGTAACTCGAAATCATGCGCCGAGTTATTTTTCCCAGGCTGTCCATTTTTTGTATAGCCTAGATCAACGAAAATTCGAGCAGCTTATTTCCACTCTTTGGGATAGCTATAACAATGAAGAAATCTATTTTACTTGGATCAGAGAATTGAATCATTTGTTATTAAGCCTTGACATTCATCGAGATGACAACTTAGCTGAGCTTTCAGGACTCCATAAAGAAGCATTTTTTAGGTTTATCGATGGCAAGTATTTCATAAAAAATCTCCAGGATTTTATTCCAAACTTTCTTACGAATTGGCTGCGTCTCGCTGACACTAAGAATGTCGTCCTTTCAGCTGCAGCCGTTCTTTCTTGGAATGAACTGTTTCCAGCAAGTTTAAGTATGTCCATCGTTAATGAAGCTGAGAAATTAATTAGTATAACGGAAACGGATATGGATGAACTTGAAGAGTGCCTGACACTTTTTGATGCCATTACGAATTGGGCCCAAGCCAATGAAATGGGTGAGAATAATCGTGTAAAATGGATTGTTCAGCAATTAGTGAATTTTGACACACAACATTTGCTTATTACCGGGTTAAGCGGCAGTGGAAAATCGACGTTTGTTAATACCATTCTAGGTGAAGACCTGCAGGATAGCCCGACTTCTTCATTGGTGATGTTTAGAGACTCAGATAATGAAGAAATCACGGAAATTACGGATCGAGAGATTTCTAGTTTATCCGGCTTTTCTGATTTCCAAGAACGAATGGACCGCCGCCGTAACGCGTTGGAATCTATCATTGAATTTAAGCGTCCAAATGCCTTTTTGCAGGAAAATAAGGTCGCACTTTTAGATACTCCAGGATTAAAAGGAAACTATAATGATTCATATGAAGTGTTAAAGAATCTGCAATTGGCTGATACGGTCCTATTCGTCCTTGATGCAAATGCACCGTTTACAGATAAAGAACGGTCTGTGCTTGCAAAAATTCAAGAGTTAGCACCTGACATTCCTGTGCATTTTCTGCTCAGTAAGATGGACACGATTGCCAATGAGCAGGAGGCAATCAGTGTATTTGATGAAACAAGGGCAAGAATTCAATCGTATATACCGGATGCATCCGTGTTTGCCTTTTCATCGCAATATGAGAATCGCCAGCAGTTAAAAGACTTACAAGAGTTTATCCGCTCCATTAAAAATACAAGAAATATGGAAGATAAACGTTTGGCAAAGCTATTGTTCTATATTCGCACAACGATTGCCAGCCTGATGCAAAAGCGGGTGGATGTTGAAAATCAATTGATCGAATCAGTCCGCTGGAATGAAGAAATGCTTCAGAAATTAACGGGCGCAATCAATCAACTGAAGGATACAGAAAATCAAAAAACAAAAGATATTGTGCAGTCTTACCGTGCCATCAAAAATACGGTTGCAAAAGATATTTCAGAGACGGTTCCAAAAATGCTCCAAGAGTGTTCCACCTTCATAAAAGAAGACAGTAATTTTAGCAAGGTTCATATAGAACTTAATGAAGTAATGAACAAAAAACTAGAAGAGTACTTAGACCAGACGGTGCTTCCTAAATATTACCGCTTATTGCAAGAATGGATTGATGGGTGCAAAGAGGAGTTTGTCCAAAGTCAAGAATTTCTAAATGAAATTGGTGAAAGCTTTAATCGTATGTATGGAGAAGAACGCCTCGTGCTTGATTGTGATTTTAAGGTAATTGACGATTGGCACCGTGATACCGACCGGATGACAAGTCGCTTCCAGTTGGAAACTATTAATATCCTGTTGCGGAGAACCCCTTCACAATTTTTACTAAAAAGTGCTGGGAAGTTGTTTGGGGCAATATCTCAAAATAAAGCGATGCTTTTTAATAAGTACAAAGCATTTGTGGAAAATGAGGATTATTCAGAAGCAATCTCTGCAGTGAATCAACAGTTTTTCCAGCAATTTGAACTGTTTGAAAAGTCGCTTGAGCGCGATGTAACCCTGTTTTTCAAAAGTCCATTGCAGCTATTAAATCATTCCGCGGAAGAGGCGCAAGCTGGAATACATGCGAACCAAGAAATGCTTACGAATATGAATACCAATCCAGAGATGTTCCGTGATCCATTAACACTGTTTGAGGTTAGATTGCGTCAGTTTGAGTGGATGACCGTGGCTGGTAAAGGAATGCAGACCATTTATTAATAAGGTTGAAGAAGGAAGATGTCCAAGGGCATCTTCCTTTATCATAGGCTGTGTTAAAGGTTATGTTGATTTTGGCACACTGTTGATTGGAGTGGAAGGCACGAAGACTCCTGCGGGAGTACGGGGCAGGGGAGACCCCGCAGGAGCACAGCGACGAGGAGGCTCCCCGAACCGCCCGCGGAAAGCGAAGTGCCTGGAGCGGAAATCAACTGACAAGTTTAACACAGTCTTATCATTAAGAAAAAAATGTCGTACGAAAATCGGTTGCCCGAAAGCACATAAGATGGTAGCCTATTGGTAATCTGCTTTAAAGGAGGGAAAACAAGTGATTAAGGTAACGGGTACACAAACAGAAGCAAAGGTATTTTCAAACTATCCTCAAGAAACAGCCCTTGAGCAAATCCAAGAACTTTGTAATCAAGCATTTTTAAAGGATACAAAGATTAGTATCATGCCAGATTATCATGCGGGCAAAGGCTGTGTAATTGGTACGACCATTCAGTTAAAGGATAAGGTTGTCCCGAATCTAGTTGGTGTGGATGTCGGCTGCGGCGTGCTAACCGTCAAGCTTCAGGATAAAAAGGTTGATTTTAATCGATTGGATCAAGTAATCCGTACGTATGTCCCGAGTGGGCAGGAAGTGCATAGTGATGAGACAGTCGGATTTATTAACACGAGTTTTCCCGCCATTCAAGAATTCCAAGCAGAGCACATCTTAAGTGAAAATAGAAGCCGTTATAGCTTAGGGACACTAGGGGGCGGCAATCATTTTATTGAAGTTTCTGTTGATGCCGATGGTTACCACTATTTAACGATTCATACTGGAAGCCGTTATGTAGGAGCTAGAATTGCCACCTACTATCAAAAGGTAGCTATCTCAAAACTTCACAAGCAGGATTTATCGGCAGTGATTGATCAATTAAAGGCGGAAGGACGCCATAAAGAGATCCAAGCCATGATTCAGAATTATAAAGAAAAGAATCCAGATATTCCAAATGACCTAGCGTATTTGGAGGGTGAGGATTTTCATAATTATATGCATGATATGAAACTTGCACAGGCATTTGCAAAGGCAAACCGGGAAGAGATTGCTAGAGCGATAACGGCAAACATGGGATTCGAAGAGCAGGACCGCTTCGATACGGTGCACAATTATATTGACACCGAGAACTTAATTTTACGAAAAGGGGCAGTTTCCGCACAAAAAGGGGAGCGTCTTATCATTCCAATTAATATGAGAGACGGGTCGATTTTGGCAGTCGGTAAAGGGAACGATGACTGGAATCACTCGGCCCCGCATGGAGCAGGCCGTGTTCTAAGCAGGACGAAAGCGATAAAAACTCTTAATATGGATGATTTTCATAAAACCATGGAAGGCGTCTGGACGACGTCTGTTTCAGAAGAAACCTTAGATGAGGCGCCAATGGCCTATAAGCCGATGAATGAAATTTTAGAAAAGGTTGAGGAAACGGTTGATATTGCAGGCTTCATTAAGCCTGTATATAACTTTAAAGCCAGTGAAAAGTACACACCTGGAAAATATAAAAAATGATTAAACATGAAGGGTGCCTCAAGGTTGAGGCACCCTTCATGTTTAAAGCGATAATGCAGGAAAAAACCATTACATTTTAATAACCTTTCGAAAAATCTACAAGATTAATTGGTGGAACCTTACCAGAAAGATAGGCTTTTAGATTAGGAATTAATATATTCTCAACTACCCGCTGATTATAATGTTCCGTTGAGCCAGATGTGTGAGGAGTGACGATCACATTTTCCATCTCCCATAATGGGCTTTCATTACTTAATGGTTCCTTCTCAAACACATCAAGTCCAGCTCCAGCAAACGTTCCTTCTGTTAGAGCCTGGATAAGGTCAGCTTCCACCACAATTTCACCCCGGCCGATATTAATAAAAAATGCAGAAGACTTCATTTGCTTAAATTGTTCAGCACCAAACATTTGATAAGTATCCTTTGTAAGCGGCAATGTAACCACGACGTAATCACACATAGGAAGCAATTCACCTAATTGATTTGGAGTATACATTTCATCGACATTGTGGGCAGGCATGCCCGAGTGCCTGACACCAAGAACTTTCATGCCAAAGGCTTTCGCTATTTTTGCAGTTTCTCCCCCAATCGTTCCTGCTCCAATGATCCCGATTGTTTTTCCGTGGATTTCTTGACCCATATGGGCATGATGCCAAGTTTTTTTCTGTTGATTCTTGACGTATGTATGGATTTTGCGTGTTAAACCCAGCATCAATGCAAAAATTGTCTCGGAGATGGGATAGGCATGAACGCCATTGGCACTAGTTAAGAAGAAATCTCTAGAATTAAATTCTTCAAGAGGTAAATAATCAACACCAGCACTCCATGATTGCAGCCACTTAAGTTTGGATTGTGGGTCGAGACAGTATTCATCTAACCCTTTACTCCAGCCTGCGATAATTTCCGCATCCTTTACATGCTCCTGCCAAATTTGCTTATCCTTGCTAACAATCAATTCCCAATCGGGAATGATTTCCTTGATTTGTGAGATATGAGTCTGATCAATATTGCGAGTGATAACCATTTTTTTCATCAATGAGGATTCCTCCATTTAGCATTGTTTACTCTAATTAATGATAACGGAAATCAAAATAAATGATAAGATTTTTGTTTCAATGTTTTTCCAGAAAGCTAATATTCTTTTTCCAGTATCTGTGCTATTATTTAGTGATACGAAGTAAATATAGGTAAGTGAATGGGGCTTGTAGAAAATTTTTTAACGGAGTGAAGGGAGGGGACAGTTTGAAAGAGCGTTTGTGGACGAAGTCGTTTATCATGCTCATGGTGGGAAATCTTTTTGTATTTTTGTCATTTCAAATGCTCATACCTACTCTGCCTCCATATATAAAATCAATTGGAGCTTCAGGGCTAGAGATTGGCTTAGTGACAGGATTATTTTCGATTGGCGCGGTGATCAGCCGGCCGTTTATCGGCTTTTTGCTTGAGTATAAGCCAAGAAAGTCGCTTGTTATAATAGGAGCCTTGATGCTCTTCCTAGTTACGATTCTTTATCCTATTTCACAGATTGTTGTGGTTTTTCTGTTATTCCGCTTCGCCCATGGTCTTGCATGGGGGTGGTCAACAACAGTGAATGGCACCGCAGCGGTAGATGCAATCCCCAATTCGCGGCTGGGGGAAGGGATGGGGTACTTCGGGCTCTCCATGACCATTGCATACATTGTTGCTCCTAGTCTAGGAATCTTCATTTACAATTTGACTACTTTTGCAAATCTTATTTTTATATCGGCGATATTAGGGGCTATTTCAATTATCCTGCTTACAGCTGTACGCTATCAAACTCCTCAAGCAGTGATAAATACACGTAAAGAAGATTTGAAGTTTTCTTATATTGGCTCTTCAGTTGAAAAATCAAGTTTGTTTCCAGCCTTTATTACCATTATTATCAATTTAGGGTATGGATCTGTTGTAACCTTTATTGTTATTTTTGGTGAAGAGCGCGGCATTGAACAAATCTTTTTATTCTATATTTTCAACGCGATACTGGCAACATTGGGAAGACCTTTTGCCGGAAGATGGTTTGATGAAAAAGGTCCGATCGGTCTTGTTTTGTTCTGTACATTCTCTACGTTTGTTGGAATGTGGGTCCTTTCCTTTGCTCATTCTAACTTGTTTATCGCCATTTCGGGTGCCTTATTTGGTTTAGGATTTGGCTGCTTGATACCTACGCTGCAATCTTGGGCATTACTCATGACTCCATCTCATCGGCGTGGTGTGGCGAACGGGATGATTTTCTCGTCCATTGATTTGGGCTTGGGGTTAAGCGGGATAATTTTTGGTGTCGCCGCCCAATTTGTTAGCACGGCATCCATTTTCCGTATTGCGAGTCTTTTTCTCCTAGCGGCCATCATCTTGGTTTTAATCATGGAAAGAAAGAAGCGATCTGGATTACGAGAAGACGTTGTGGCAAAGAAAAAGGTCAGAACCTCAGTTTAACTGAGGCCTGACCTTTTTTATCTTTTATATATACTCTTTTCTTTTACGGTTTTGCATTTTCATGACAATCAATCCGGCTAAAATTAAGCCAAGACCAGTAACCATATAGTTGTACATTGGAGATGCCGTATCCGGCAGCTCATTTCCAGACTCTGTAGCTGAGTTGTCAGTTGCAGGGCTGTCGGTATCCACTGGAGCAGGATCCGGATCGTTATCTGTATCCACAGGCGAAGGATCAGGAGTGTTACCAGTATCTCCAGGGGAAGGGTCTGGAGTGTTCCCTGTATCCCCAGGCGCAGGATCCGGATCCGGATTATTACCAGGATCGCCAGGAGTCGGATCAGGGGTGTTGCCAGGATCACCTGGATTAGGTGTAGGATCATCAGCTTTTATGTTTTCAATCTTAATAGATTTAGTAACTTTGGCACCTTTGCTATCTCTGACATAAACCGTGTAGGTTCCATTCTCAGTTACTTCAAACTTGTTGTCAGTAATGTTTGTCCCTACATCGACTGATGCGAAGTCTTCAATTCTTTTTTCACCTGCAAGCCATTGAATCGCATATGCTTTTTTTGCAGTAGTCGACACAGTAATGGTCACAGGGTCTTTTGTTTGTTCAGTAGTTGACGGGGTTAAGTCAACCGTAATATCTACAGGAACTTGTGAGGCTAATAGTGTGGTTGACAAGCTAGCTAACACTTGTTGCCCAGTTTCATTTGGATGAACGTCACCGCCTGGAAAAATATATTCAGCCTGATGGTTTTTAAAGGCTGAATACGCATCAGCTAATAGTGATTTGAATTGAGTAGCTGTCCCCAGGAATCCTTGGTTAACAGTTGGAAGGAATAGCTCGCCAATTGGATATAGGTTGGCTAATGTATCGGTAAATGGATTGTAAATGTTGTAAATAATAAGCTGAGCGTCAGGATTTATCATCTTAACTGTCCCGATAATCGTACTTAAGTTAGTAAATAGTTTAGCAGAAATTTGCTGAATGACTCCGTTAAATAGGACAGGATCAATCGGTGTTGTTGGATTAGCCCTTAGCGCCTGGATATTTGGATCTTGTAAAAAATCATTACTGCCAATATCCAGGGTAATGATATCCGCATTTTTAATAGCTTCGAGGTTTTCGGGTTTGTTAATTTCCGTTAACAATTGTGCAGAAGTCCAGCCTCCACCACTAATGTTTTTCGCAACATCGTATTTCCCACTTTCAATCAAATAGGGAAATGCCTTTAACGATTGATGAGAGTTGTCTCCCTCTAAATTCCAACCATATGTAATAGAATCTCCCAATGAAACTATGTTTGGCTTGACATTACTTTCTGCAAAAACAAACGATGAGAAGAATGAATGGAGTGCGAGCATTAGTATGAACAGTACGGATAAGCGTTTGACCTTCAATAATATTCCTCCTTCTAGTAAATTTTATCTAACAAAATCTATTATAATCCCCATTTTTTCGAATATTCAATATATATCATACTACAAAATATGTAATTAGACCTACGAAGAAAGATTTAGAGAAATCTCTCTATAAGAATAGTAGGAACATGTACAGGATTTGAACACTTTGCTTGCTTGTCTGTCCAAACAATAAACATTTATGCTGTTAACTTCTGTACATGTAACTAGAAAATCCCATTGGCATAATACTTGCAAAAAATAAAATATAATTATTTTTAGGGGGTTACTATATGCAAATCAATACATGTCGGGCAATCGTAACAGGCGGCGCTTCAGGGCTAGGAGAAGCGACAGTTCGAAAGATTATTCAAAATGGTGGAAAGGCAGTTATTTTTGATCAATCTGAGGAAAATGGTGTGCGGCTCCAAAACGAATTAGGGGAAGCCGTATTGTTTATAAAGGTTGATGTCACGAAAGAAGAGGACATTCAAGAGGCTGTTCATCAAGCAGCGGATTATATGGGCAGTATAAATACTGTTGTGAACTGTGCAGGAATTGGTATTGCCGAGAAGGTGATTGGCAGAAATGGTGCACATAATCTTTCACTTTTTTCAAAAGTCATTCATGTAAATTTAATAGGTTCGTTCAATGTGATTCGGATTGCTGCGGAAGTAATGACAGGCAATGAAATGAATGAACAAGGTGAAAGAGGTGTGATTATTAATACTGCTTCAGTTGCCGCCTTTGACGGGCAAATTGGCCAGGCAGCTTACAGTGCTTCTAAAGGTGGAATTGTCGGAATGACCCTGCCGATTGCAAGAGAGCTGGCGCGCTTCGGGATTCGCGTCATGACGATTGCACCTGGGTTATTCCACACACCGATGTTTGATACACTCCCGCAAGAGGCTAAAGATTCGCTTGGAAAAATGGTTCCATTTCCATCAAGGCTTGGATATCCAAGTGAATACGCGCAACTCGTTCAAAGCATCGTCGAAAATCCGATGTTAAATGGAGAAACAATCCGGCTGGATGGGGCCATTAGAATGCAGCCGAAATAATTTGGAAACGAGGGGGAAAATCCAATAGGAACCCCCCTTCATTCATTAACCTCCAAAGAAAAGGTCGATGATATTTGAAGCAGTGGAGGTTTTTTTGTTGTAAAACTCTGAGTATCCACAGTTCTTGCAAAAGACAACCGTAAATGTGTTGTGTTGAAGATCAAACATCTTTGATAGACCCGTCCCTGTCATGGCTACATCTTTTGTTCCTGTATCTCTGCTGCCACATTTAATACAGCCTTTTTGGCTCATAATCCCACTCCTCGAATAAATTCCTCTTTTTTAATTACGTCTAATGGGGCTAAAAGTTCCCATGAAAAATAGATATTGTTAAAATATTCAAAAATATCCCTCGCTTTTGTTACAATAAAGATATGAAGAAAGGGGGGACGACATGGTCCAATTTAACGAGTTGATTACGCCAGTCGACTGCATGGTTACTGAGGATACAACACTATCTGAAGCTGTCCGTTTAATGAATAACAAGAAGTGGAACTTGCTTCCAGTTATAGACACGAATGGAAAACTAGCGGGCGTTTTTACGCGAAGTGGGTTATTTCAAATGGTCCTGGAAGAGGAGCCCCTATCCACCCCTATCAAAACTTATATTAAAGAACAAGTTGAAACATTGCCGATTGACACCCCATATGAAAGTATCGAAAAAATTGTGAAAAACAGCCAGGTGGGTACCGGTGTAGTTATCGATCATCAAAACCATGTGGCAGGAATCCTCACGAAAACAGATATGGTCATGTCCCTGCTGCAAACCTCACAAGAATTAAATACAGTAAAAACTTTAAAAAGGACCTTAGAAACTGCTTTAGACCATGCTTACGACGGAATTGTCATGACGGATGAAAAGAAAAACATCCAGATGGTCAGTCCTCCTCTACTCGAATTATTTAATCTTAAACTTGAATCCGTTCTCTACAAATCAGTTGCCAAAGTATTGCCGGCACTTCATCTCGACAATGTCTATCAGACAGAAACAGCGGAGGTCAGTGGTTTTCTAGAGATTAATGGCATTAAATATATGGTCCACCGAATTCCAATCTTAGAGGATGGGAAAGTCATCGGAGCGATTGGAAAAATAGTGTTCAGACAATTAAACGAGGTCAGTGAATTATTTAAAAAGCTGCAGAAAGCAGAGAATAAGGCCAGCTTTTATCATCAGCAATTTCAAAAGTCGGAGTCTGCTAGATTTACTTGGGAGCACCTTTTAACAGTGGATTCCTATATGGAAAAACTGAAGAAAAGTGCAGCCAAAGCAGCAAAGGGCCGGTCCACCATTCTTATTCGCGGAGAAAGCGGCACCGGTAAAGAGTTGTTTGCCCAAGCGATTCATAATAGTAGTGCAAGAAGTACGGGAAAGTTTATTGTCGTAAATTGTGCGGCGATTCCAGAGGATTTGTTAGAATCTGAGTTTTTTGGTTATGACGAAGGTGCATTTACGGGTGCAAGGCAAAAAGGCAAACTTGGAAAGTTTGATTTGGCTAATGGCGGAACCCTTTTCCTCGATGAAATTGGAGATATGTCCCTCTCATTACAGGCAAAACTGCTCCGTGTGCTTCAAGAGCGAGAATTCTACCGGGTTGGTGGAACGGTAAGAATTCAAGTGGATGTCCGAATCATTGCAGCCACCAATCGGAATCTGGAAGAAATGGTCAAAGAGGGCCTGTTTCGAGAGGATTTATATTATCGTCTCAATGTCATTTCATTGTACGTCCCACCGCTTCGCGATCGACTGTATGATACAGAGTATTTAATTGAGCGGTTTATGATTGAATTGAATCAAATATTAGGAACCAGCATTACGGGAATGGATTACAGGGCAAGAGAGGCGATGCTAAGTTATTCTTGGCCTGGAAATGTTCGCGAACTGCGGAATGTGATGGAACGGGCTATGACCTTTGCAGAAAATGGGAAAATCATGCTTGAGGATCTTCCCGATTATTTAGTAAAGCATGTCTCTATGATCGAGCCCTCTCCAAATATATCATTAGTTGAAAATGCTGAACTAGAAGCGATTAAAAAGGCACTCGTCCAAGTCCAAGGGAATAAGGTTCAAGCCGCTAGATTACTAGGAATCAGCCGATCTGGTTTATATGAAAAAATCAAAAAATATAAACTGCCTACATAGTGTCCAGAAAATGTACACTATATTGTCCGCCATGTTTGGATGATACACATCTCGACATTGAAAGTTGACGTTTTTTCAGGACTGCTGAACTACAATATGATTTCTAGTATATTGGCATAAATATTGCATAAATACTAGAGTAGTCTTTTTTTAAAAGGGGGATTCATTTATGAATATCGGAAGCTTATTAGCGCAAAATGCCCGCAAGTTCCCTGAATTACTAGCGATTGAATATGAGGGGCGAAGCTATACATATCGCCAATTCAATGAGGAAGTAAATCAACTTGCTAACGGCTTGTTGAAGCAGGGAGTCAATAAAGGTGATAAGCTCGCATTGATGATGAAGAATTCGGATCACTTTGTATTTACCTTCTTTGCTGCTGCAAAAATTGGTGCCGTTGCTGTCCCGGTTAACTTCCGCCTCACTGCTTCAGAGGTCCACTACATTTTAGACCAATCCGATACGTCTTTGGTTGTGTGTGATCAGGAGTTCGAACCCATCATTGCCACTGCGAAACAAGGCACGAATGTCCGATTGGTCATTACCGTCGGGGAACCAGAAACCTCGGGTTACTATTCTTATCAAGGAATTTTATCGGAAAACAAAACAGAACCAGATGTACAGGTGTCTGAGCAGGATGATTTAGAAATACTGTATACTTCAGGGACAACAGGACGTCCGAAGGGTGCTCTGTTTGATCATAGTCAAATTTTCAAAGTAGGAATTGCTGTCGTTATTAACATGGGGATCCGGCAGCATGAACGCATTCTCCATCTCGCACCGCTGTTTCACTCGGCCCAATTAAACCTGTTTCTTATCTCAGGTGTTGCACTTGGTGCCACACATATTATCCATCGCGATTTTCATCCAGTAAAAACACTCCAAGCGATTCAAGAACACAAAATCACCCACCTTTTTGCCGTTCCAGCTATGTATAATTTTCTTCTTCAAGTACCTAATGCAGCAGATTATGATTTAACTTCTATACAGAGAGTCGGCTACGGAGCCGCACCCATGGCACCAGAATTGGTCAAAAAAACCATTCAACTCTTTAAAACGGATCAATTTTATAACCTTTGTGGGTTGACAGAAGCTGGTCCAGGCGGAATTCTCCTTGATCCAGAGGGTCACAAATTCCATTTTGGCAAAGGGGGGAAACCAATTTTCTTAACAGAAACAAGGGTTGTTAATGAAGAAGGCAAGGATGTATTACCTGGAGTGATTGGGGAATTTATTGTTCGCAGCGACATGGTGATGAAGGAATATTATAAAAAACCGGAAGAAACGAAGAGTACCTTGAAAAATGGCTGGCTCTATACAGGTGACTTAGCAACAATTGATGAAGAAGGGTATATCACGTTAGTGGATCGTAAAAAAGACATGATTATCTCCGGCGGTGAAAATGTATACTCTGTTGAAGTGGAATCGGTTCTTTTTGAACATCCAGATGTCCTCGACGCAGCCATTATAGGTTTGCCTGATGAGGTTTGGGGAGAAGCGGTCTGTGCAATCATTGTACCGAAGGAAGGTACAGTAATTGATGAACAGGAATTAAAGAGTTTCTGTCGTCAAAAATTAGCAGGCTATAAGGTTCCTCGGCGAATTTTTATAGAAAAGCAGCTGCCACGGAACGCTTCTGGGAAAGTACTAAAATATCAACTGCGTGAGAGGATGAGAGGTGCAAACATAATGAAAAACCATTAGTTATGGATTATATTCCCAATAATTGAATAAAAACATCTGAGATTTGTAAGAAAAGCCCAAGCTTATGTAAAAAAAACTATAGATTTGTAAAAATAACGGCTCAATTTGTAAAAAGGCCTTCACTAAACCTTAAAATTGTAAGCGCTAACACTCAGGAAGAGAGGTTTTTTAAATGAAACACCCCTACTTAAATGAAGAACATGAAATTTTCCGCAAATCCTTGCGAAAGTTTTTGGACAAAGAAGCATATCCCTTTTATGAGAAGTGGGAAGAGGATCGGATGATTCCGCGCTCCTTCTGGAAGAAGATGGGCGAACAGGGGTTTCTGTGCCCTGATATCGATGAAAAGTATGGCGGCAGTGAGGTCGACTGGGGATTCGCGGTGGTCATTAATGAAGAGCTGGAACGAGTCGGCTCAGGGTTAGTTGGAATTGGCCTTCATAATGATATTGTCGTCCCTTACATCACTGCCTATGGGACAGAAGAACAAAAGCAGCGCTGGCTGCCGAAATGTGTGACAGGTGAAATCATTACCGCGATTGCCATGACGGAACCAGGCACAGGCTCTGACCTGGCAAACATTAAAACAACGGCTAAACTTGACGGTGATCACTATATTGTTAATGGCCAAAAGACGTTCATCACAAATGGAATTCAATCCGACCTCATTGTTGTCGCTGTTAAAACGGACTTAAATGCTGTTCCAAAGCATAAAGGAGTCAGCCTCCTTGTCATTGAGAGAGGGGCACCTGGATTTTCACGGGGGAGAAAGTTAAACAAAGTCGGTCTCCATTCCCAAGATACAGCGGAATTGATCTTTGAAGATTGCCGTGTCCCGAAGGAAAACTTGCTCGGAGAGGAAGGCAAAGGTTTTCTTTATTTAATGGAAAAACTCCAACAGGAACGTCTGCTTGTCGCAATTGGGGCGCAAACCGCTTCGGAAGTGATGTTGAAAATGACAATCGACTATGTAAAAAGCAGAGAAGCGTTCGGAAGGCCTGTCAGCCAGTTCCAAAATACACAGTTTAAGATTGTAGAAATGGCTACAGAAATTGAAATGGGCAGAGCCTTTTTGGATCAGTTAATTGCTGAGCATATTGAAGGGAAAAACGTAGTAACGAAGGTTTCGATGGCTAAATGGAAGCTAACCGACATTGCTAAAAGGGTTGCTGCAGAATGTATGCAACTCCATGGGGGCTATGGATATATGGAAGAATACGAGATTGCGAGAAGATTCCGTGATATTCCTGTTTCCTCCATTTACGCCGGTACCAACGAAATAATGAAAACAATCATTGCGAAAAATCTAGGATTATAGAGAGGGAGATTAAGATGCGTGAAGTAGTAATTGTGGAAGGTGTACGAACACCAGTCGGAAGAAGAAATGGCGTGCTAAAAGATATCCGTCCGGATGATTTATCAGCGTTGACATTAAAGGAACTAGTCAATCGAGCGGGGATCGACCCGGCGCTTGTGGACGATGTAATTTGGGGGTGCGTAACCCAAGCGGGCGAGCAAGCAGGCGATATTGCTAGAGTGGCTGCGCTCATTGCGGGCTTCCCAATCGAAGTCCCGGGGACAACCATAGACCGTCAATGCGGTTCAAGCCAACAAGCGGTGCATTTTGCTGCCCAAGCAATCTTGTCTGGTGACATGGACGTAGTGATTGCTGGCGGTGTGGAAAGCATGTCGCGTGTCCCAATGGGTTCAAACTACAACGGGGCTGAGGAGCCTTTTAGTCCTAATTTAAGGTCGAAGTATGAAATGATCCATCAGGGATTATCAGCTGAGCGGATTTCTGAAAAATATGGGTTTACTCGTGAGGTACTTGATCAATTTTCACTTGAAAGCCATCAAAAGGCACTTAAGGCGCAAGAAGAGGGGTATTTTTCGAGAGAGATTTTCCCGATCGAAGTAAAGCTTTCGGATGGAACAACGGCTGTCATCAAGGATGATTCTGGTCCGAGAAAAGGAACATCTTTAGAGGCATTGGCTGGTCTTCGTACCTCCTTTAAAGAGGATGGAGTGATCCATGCCGGTAACTCCAGCCAAATAAGTGATGGCTCAGCAGCGGTACTGCTCATGTCCCGTGAGAAAGCAGAAGAGCTTGGTTTGAAACCGCGATTTCGTGTTCACACACGCGTAGTGGTCGGCTCAGATCCTACATTGATGCTGACAGGACCGATTCCAGCTACACAAAAAGCTCTAGAAAAGTCCGGCTTATCTATCGATGAGATAGATGTGTTTGAAGTTAATGAAGCTTTCGCCCCTGTCACACTTGCTTGGCTGAAAGAAACGGGTGCAGACCCTGCAAAACTAAATCCCAATGGTGGAGCAATAGCCCTCGGACATCCACTAGGCGGCAGTGGTGCACGTCTAATGGTGACAATGATGCATGAATTGGAGCGGACCGGCGGTCGTTTCGGATTGCAAACTATGTGTGAAGGCCATGGGATGGCAAATGCTACGATTATTGAGCGATTGGCGTAAGAGTATATAGATTCGCCGATAGAATATGAAAATTCGCTGATAGACGACTGAAATACGCTGATTGGCGACTGAAATACGCTGATAGACCAGCAAAATACGCTGATAGACGAGACGAAATAGCCGATAGACCAATATAAATTCGGTAACGGAGGCGTTCCAATGACGACAACGATTGGTAAAATCTTTGATTTGACGGTGAAAAAATATCCAAACAAACAAGCCATTTACGATGTCAGAAAAAATGTCCGCTATACGTATAAGGAATGGAGCGAGCAGGTGAATCGACTCGCAAATGCCCTCCTAAAAGAAGGGGTGCAAAAAGGCGACCGTGTCTCTACCTTCATGTTTAATACCGAAGAATTAGGGACAGCATTTTTTGCCTGTGCAAAAATCGGTGCCATCTTCAATCCAATTAATTTCCGCTTACCGTCAGAAGAAGTTGCCTATATTCTTTCAGATGCAACTCCAAAGGTCGTTCTTTTTGAAAAGGCCTTAGAGCCTGTCATCTCAGCGATTGCGAGTCGTTTTGAGAAAACCTCCTTTTGGTTTATCGATGTAGAAACCCCTGCGTATGCGGCAAGTTACCAGGAAAAGCTGGACGCCTCTTCATCCGAAGAAATTCATGCCGACGTGAAAGAAAACGATCTTTATGCCTTTATTTATACCAGCGGGACAACGGGAAGGCCAAAAGGAGTCATGCATACCCACCGTAATATGGTCGACCAAAGCGTATTCTGTATTGCATCATGCAAACTTAGAGCAGAAGATATAGGTCTCGTCACAGCACCTATGTTCCATTGTGCTGAACTCCATTGCGCCTTTCTGCCAAGGATTCATGCAGGAGCAAGTAATGTCATTTTGCATCAATTCAATCCAAAAGCGATTCTCCCATTAATTGAAAGAGAAAAAATCACAAAATTCTTTGCAGCGCCAACTATGTGGAATATGCTCCTTCAAGAGGATCTTAGCAAGTATGACTTGTCTAGTTTAAAGCTTGGATTATACGGTGCGGCCCCTATGGCACCAGCTCTTGTTCATGCTCTCCATGACAATCTAGGAATCTCATTAGTTCAGGCTTATGGAATGACTGAAATGGGCCCCGCTATCACCTTCTTATCAGAGACGGACCAATTGAGGAAAGCAGGTTCTGCTGGTCAAGCAGCCCTTAGCCATGACATTCGGGTGGTTCGTACGAGAGAAGATGGTCCATCAGATCCTGATGATATTGTCCCAGTCGGTGAGACCGGAGAGATTATTGTGCAAGGGCCATGTATGATGGTAGGTTATTTCAACCAAAAAGAAGCGACGGAAAAAGCATTGTACAAGGGTTGGTACCGTTCCGGAGATATCGGTTATCTTGATAACGAGGGGTACCTGTATGTCAATGACCGTGTCGATGACATGATCATTAGCGGCGGCGAAAATATTTATCCAAGGGAAGTAGAGGATGTCTTACATGCCCACAATGGTGTCCTGGATGTGGCAATAGTTGGCCAGCCGAATGACCGCTGGGGAGAGACGGTTACGGCGTTTGTTGTCAAAAAAGATCCAAAGCTCACGGAGCAGGAACTGGATGAATACTGCAAAAACTCAGATCAGCTCGCTAATTATAAACGTCCGCGACAGTATGTATTCTGTGAGGCTTTGCCGCGAAATGCCAGTGGTAAGATAATGAAATTCGTTTTAAGAAAAGAATTGGAGGAGCTTTTTACTCCAGGCACTACAAATTCGTAAAAGAGGGTCTTAACATGTTAAAAGGTATTAAAGTTATTGATTTTACGAACTACTTGCCAGGTCCTTTCGCCACATTACGTCTTGCTGAACTGGGGGCGGAAATCATTAAAGTGGAGCCGCCTGAAGGGGACCCTGCCCGGCATATGGGACTTTCCAAACAAGGGAATGGTTTGGTTTTTCTTGCTAACAACCGTCAGAAAAAAAGCATTACCCTTAATTTAAAGGAGAAGGATGGATACGACACCGCCCTTAAATTAATTGCTCATGCTGATGTCGTCCTCGAAAGCTTTAGACCAGGGGTAATGGAAAAGCTTGGTTTAGGATATGAGGCGGTTCAAAAGGTAAATCAAGAAATTGTCTATTGCTCGATATCTGGCTATGGACAGAAAGGGCTGTTAAGTAAGCTTGGTAACCATGACCTCAATTATATGGCGTTAAGTGGAGTATTGGCCCAGTTCAAAGACAATGCGGGCAAACCTGTCCATCCTTCGATTACTTTGGGAGATTATATAGGCGGATTTGCGGCAAATGAACGGATCTTAGCTGGACTTGTATCGAGAACCTTAACAGGAAACGGAAGTTATCATTCTGTTTCCATTACCGACCAGCTAGTATCTATATTAGGGAACCATGTCCTGGTTGAACAAGAAACCGGAGCAGGAAATGGCATTGATGTACTTAGCGGAAGCATTGTTTCTTATGCTTTATATGAAACAAGCGACGGGAGGTTTATGAGCTTTGGCGCGCTCGAACCAAAGTTTTGGGCAAATTTTTGCCAGGCTCATGGTCGTGAAGAATGGATTCAAGCCCATTATTCCACAACAACTGACGCTAACCCTGTTTATCTGGAACTCATGGCTCTTTTTAAATGTAAAACCTTCTATGAGTGGATTGAATTTGCCCATAAGGTTGATTGTTGTATGGCTCCTGTACTTGAAATTGGGGAATTGGTCACTAATCCCTACTTTCGAGACAAAGAGCTCGTCTTTGCTTCAACCTGGGGAGACTATCAGGTAAAAATGCACAGTGACCTAGAGCAGGAATCAATTGCCCCGCCGCCCCAAAAAAACGAGCATAATGCAGAAATTTTGAATAATATTTTGATATAAAAAGATAGACTGCCAAGTATACATTGGCAGTCTATTCTTGGTTACAGTTGGAATAGTCACTGCAATTTGGAAATAGTAATGTATAATAATGGTATAAAAATATAAAAAAGGGGGAGGGTTTTCATGGTGGCAAGTACGAATTTATTTGGTCTCTTCGCTATAATTCCCATCTTGTTGTATTTAGTCATTCTCGGGTTTAGTATTTATTTCATTGTACGAACAATAAGGTTCATGAATGAAAAAACCAAATTAGACCAACAGAGAAATGAGAAATTGGATTTATTGATCCATGCTATAAAAGATAATAATAGGACTGATAAATAAAAAGGAAACGCTTAGATGTCCTAAGCGTTTCCGCGTTTAAATAATTTTCCTAAAACTAAAATCACCAAAAGATTCGGAGCGAATCGTTTTTTCATGGAAGGTTAAAAATGATGTAACCTGGTTCGGTATTACGATACATTTCATTCCAGCTTTGATTGCAGCCATGGCTCCATTAAGGGAATCTTCAATTGCCAGGGCCTCATGCGGCTCCACTTGCATATCCTCTAAAGCCTTTATATATAGTGCAGGATCGGGTTTAACTTTAACTACGTCTTCTCTAGTTTTAACAACAGAGAAATATTCCCAAAGATTAAACTGTCTTAGGAATCCTTCTACCCATTCTCTCGAGGAACTAGAGGCGAGTCCAATTCGGTAACCAAGCTCCTTTGCCTCCTCTAATTTTTCGATAACACCTTCACGCACCTCTAAAATTCCCCTTTTTTCTAAAAAACGTTCCCTCGCTAATTGATTTACTTCCTTCTCATCAATCTTCATCCCTGTCTGAATTTCAATGTATTGAAAAAAAGCTTCATCAGTCGTCCCGATACTTTTCGCAAACTCCTCTAACGGCAAATCAATATTGAATTTCTCTTTTAACAATTCCTCAAATACCTGAAACCAAATCGTCTCCGTATCAATTATTGTTCCATCAAAATCAAAAATCACAGCTTTAATGGGCATGGTCTCCTCCATTCTAGTGGTTCACTAAGTTATTTAGTAGTTTGATTATAAATATATTTCCTATTTTTGTCGCAAATTTAGCAAAGATTTACTTATTTTTATAGCATAAATGCTTTTTAAAAATCGAATGACTAGCAGTATAATAGAGTAAGATGAAAAAATGAAAGGAGAAAAAAATGTTGTATGAAAAAGCATTGCCATTACTAGAGTCACACTTCGGTTATAGCTCCTTTAGGACAGGCCAAGAGCAAGCTATTCGTTCCGTTTTATCTGGCAATAATACAATCACTGTCATGCCAACGGGTGGTGGGAAATCCATCTGTTATCAGATTCCTGCACTTGTCTTACCGGGTACCACGATTGTTATCTCCCCACTAATTTCATTAATGAAGGATCAGGTAGACGCCCTCATTCAGGTTGGTATTCCCGCTACATTTATCAATAGTTCGTTAAGTTACGGAGAAGCTAATAAGCGCATGCAAGAAGCCGTTTCAGGAAAATACAAGCTTTTATATCTTGCACCTGAACGTTTGGAATCACAAGATTTCCTTGAAGATTTATACAGCATGAACATACCATTAGTTGCCGTGGACGAGGCACACTGTATCTCGCAATGGGGTCATGATTTTCGACCAAGCTACCGCCATATTCAAGAGTTAATTAATAGCCTTCCTCAAAGACCCATGGTATTAGCTCTTACTGCTACAGCAACACCAAAGGTTCGGGAGGATATTTGCGATTTATTAGGAATTGATGAAGAAAATACAATTATTACTGGATTTGAGCGGGAAAATTTATCCTTTACGGTTATTAAGGGTCAGGATCGCGACAAATTTATTAAAGACTATCTAAAAGGGAATGTTAAAGAAGCAGGCATTATCTATGCAGCCACCCGCAAGAATGTTGACCAAGTCTATGAAAGACTTATAAAAGCTAATATAAAGGCGGCACGTTATCATGCCGGGATGGGTGATGTGGAGCGGAACCGGGAGCAGGAACGATTTTTAGCAGATGATGCAACGGTGATGGTTGCGACCTCAGCGTTTGGGATGGGGATAGATAAATCCAATATCCGCTATGTGATTCACTTCCAGCAGCCTAAAAATATGGAGAGTTATTATCAGGAAGCAGGCCGTGCCGGCAGGGATGGTCTGAAGAGTGAGTGTATTCTGCTCCATTCCTCACAGGATGTCCAAATACAACGTTTTTTGATTGATCAGTCAAGTGATCGGAGCCGAATGACCCAAGAGTTAGAAAAGCTTCAGCAAATGGTCGATTATTGCCATACAGAAAACTGCCTTCAGGAATATATTTTAAAATATTTTGGCGAGACGGAAACAGAGCCTTGCGGTAGATGCGGGAACTGCTTGGATACTAGAACAAGCAACGATGTAACCAAGGAAGCACAAATGGTGATGTCCTGCGTCATCCGGATGGGGCAGCGCTTCGGAAAAACAATCACGGCCCAAGTGTTAACAGGATCGAAAAATAAAAAAGTAACCGAAATGGGTTTTGATAGACTGCCGACCTATGGAATCATGAAGGACAGAAGTTCAAAGGATGTTAGTGACTTTATAGAATTTTTGATATCACAGGAATTAATAGCAATCGAACAAGGGCAATTTCCTACCTTGTTCGTATCGCCAAAAGGAAAAGGTATCCTTCTAGGTAAGCAGCAGGTCCATCGCCGTGAAACTGTCCAGGTGAAACAAGTTTCCAAAGATGACCCATTATTTGAAGTATTAAGAGAGGTTCGAAAGCAAATTGCTGACACTGAAAAAGTCCCGCCATTTGTGATTTTTTCGGATGCTTCCCTAAAGGATATGTGTGCCAAGCTGCCTAAGACAACGGAAGAATTTTTACAGGTGAGCGGCGTGGGTGAACTGAAGTTAAAAAAATATGGTCTAGAATTTATTCAAGCGATCCGGACCTTCTGTGAAACCAATTCAGACTATCAGAGTGAATTGGCACCTGTTGAGAAAGCCCCAAAGAAGCCTGCCAAGAAAACAGGGGTAACTGATTCGCATTTGGAGACATTAAAATTGCATCAGGAAAATTTATCAATTGAGGAAATTGCTGAGCAGCGGGATTTGGCGATAAGCACGGTAGAAAATCATTTGCTTCAAAGTGCACAACATGGTTTAGAGGTTGATTTTACGAAGTGTATTCCGAATCAATATATGCCGCTTTTGGAAAAAGCCTTGGCGGAAGCCGGCCGAGAGAGGTTAAAACCGATCAAAGACCTGCTTCCGGAGGAAGTAAGCTATTTTATGATTAAAGCCTATGTTTATTTTATTAGCAAAAAGAAATAAGAAAAGGCACACATCAATGAATTTCACCTGATGTGTGCCTTAATTATTAAGAAAAAAGATTACAATTGTTTTTATTTTTAGAATATTCTTAATAGTTGTCGATTACACTCTGATCTTGTTAATATTTCCCCGGGAATTTGTCGATATCCCACTTAATATAAAAAAGAACAGGGCTTATTGAAGCTTAGCTGCCCTGTTCTTTGTCGTATTCATCTAAAAATGGCTTGTTTGCATAATAGTACATCATGGCCATAAAAACAGCGCCGCCAATCATATTCCCAAGCGTGACAGGCACTAAATTGTGGATGACACCGCCCCAAGAAATGGTTCCAGGATGATTTAAAACTAAGGCAATCGCAAACGTACACATATTAGCAATGCTGTGTTCATAGCCGGAAATAAAGAAACAAAAGACAAACAGCATCATGGTAAACATCTTCGGTCCATCCCCTTTCAAGCCCATTGGAAGAAAGAAGGCCATACAGACAAGCCAATTACAGAGAATCGCCCGGAAGAATAGCTCCGTCGTTGGGACCTGCATTTTTATCTCGACAACATGGAGTAAAAAGCCGTTAACCTCTGAACTTTCATAAAGTCCTGTCGTAAAAATAATAAAAGCAAAAACTGCAGCTCCGAGAATATTTCCTCCGTAACTGCAAACCCATAGTTTAAAGACATCTGTCCAGTTCATCTTCTTGCGAAGTGCGGCATAGGTGTAATAAAAGGTATTTCCTGTAAACAAATCCCCACCGCCATAGGCAATTAAAATAATCGCTGCTCCGAAGGTAAGTGCCGCCATCGGATAGGCGAGTGGGTTATCCACAATATAGAAGAAGTTCCCTGTTTTAAAGGCTACGATGACACCAAAACCAATAAACATACTTGCAAGCATCGCACGTAAAATATAACGAAGTATGCTTTGCCGAAAGATTTTCATCTTTTTTAGGGCGAGTTTCTCAGCTTCACCTAAAGGCTGCATTTCCATATTGATATTCCCACCAATCCGATTAAATAATATCCGTTTATTTTTTATCGAAAAGGGGGTTGTTATGTATTAATAGGGAAATTTTTCATCAAACAAGCTTAGAATAATTATATTTTTTCATACATAAACTTTTGTAATAGTTGAAAATAGCAAAAACATCCGGAAATCAGCTATAATAGAGAGGTTTTTTGAAGACTGATTTTAAGGAGATATTATGTCTACATTGAAAAAAATTACCCCTTTATATGATCCATGGGAAGCATATTTAGATATCGAGCAATATGGTAAGCCTCAGCTCACCAATATCGAATTTACCACTACAACGCTTTGTAATATGCGCTGTGAGCATTGTGCGGTAGGCTATACACTTCAGACAAGGGACCCGCAGGCGCTTCCACTTGAACTATTAATTCAAAGGTTAGAGGAAATCCCAACTTTACGATCACTTAGTATTACCGGAGGAGAACCGATGCTGTCCTTATCCTCTGTTAAAAATTATGTTGTACCGATTTTAAAATATGCTCATGAGCGCGGAATTCGGACCCAGATTAATTCCAATTTGACCCTGGAACTGGACCGTTATGAACTAATCGTTCCTTATTTAGATGTTTTACATATTTCACATAACTGGGGGACGGTCGATGATTTTGTTGAGGGCGGTTTTGCCCGAATGGAACGGAAGCCAGATTATGAACAACGGGAAAAATATTTTAAAAGAATGATAGAAAATAGCAGAGAATTAGTTAAAGCAGGGGTGATGGTTTCTGCTGAAACGATGCTAAACAAGCGCACTCAACCGCATTTGGAGAAAATTCATCGTCAGATTGTCGATGAAATGCTTTGTCAGCGTCATGAAATTCATCCTATGTACTCAAGTGACTTTGCTAGTAATCTTGAAACTTTATCATTAAGTGAAATTCGGGAAGCGATTCATCACTTACTGGATGTCAGGGATGAAAAGGTGTGGATGTTGTTTGGGACGCTTCCATTTTATGCTTGCAGCGATATTCATGAGGATCAAGCTCTTTTACAACGTTTGTATAAAAGTAAAAATGTTACCGTCAGAAATGATCCAGATGGCCGTTCGCGTTTGAATGTGAATATTTTTAACGGAGATATTATTGTGACTGATTTTGGGGATACACCACCATTAGGGAATATTCAATCTACCAATCTATTAAATGCATATGAAACATGGCAGGCATCATCTATAGCCAAGGATTTAGGTTGCCATTGCCCAGCGGTCAAATGTCTTGGTCCCAATATTTTAGTGAAGAATAGTTATTATCAAGAGGTAGATTTTATCAGTCAAGAAAATAAAATTATAAGAAACTAAAATGAAATGGCCCTGGACAAGGGCCTTTTGTACATTTAGTCATAGTATTAAATAGTGTGTTTAACTAGCTTCGGATGGCGATGCATGGAAACAAACAGGATGATCCCGCTTAGTATTAATAATGCACTGGTGCAGATAAAAACTGCTGAGAATCCAAAGTATCCAGAGATAAATCCACCCAGCATTGGTCCGATAATATTTCCTAGAAATCTTAAACTCGTATTGTAGCCGAGAACTTCGCCTTGCATGGTAAGCGGTGCTTCCTGGCGAATGTAGGCAACCCTGACAGGAATAATGCCACCAATCGTGACACCAAGAGCAATTCGGATGATAACAAGCTGCCAAAAATTAGTGACCGCTGCACCCGGCAGGTAGACGATTCCTGCCAGGAAAAGAAGAATGATCAGAATCTTAATATAGCCGTACTTATCGGCAATCTTTCCCCAATTACGGGACATTAATAAATTGCCAAGTCCGGCAGCAGAAAAGGCAATTCCTGAATAAAAGGAAACATTTTCTGGTCCATGCAGGTCGCTAACGAATAATGATAAAATTGGCTGGATGCTGAAATGGGCAACCTGTACAAGGGCAGAGATGAGCAGAACAGTTAATAAGACCGGATTTCGTAAAATATGTATAGCTACTTCTCTACTTGAATAATGGGCTTTTGTTCCTTTTTTTACTTCCATCATAAATTCCTTTGTGCCGATGACGAGCAGGGCGGATATGAAAATCGAAATGGATGTCCACTTAAACGTTATAGAGTAACCAAGCGAATCTGCAAGGATTCCACCCAGCATCGGTCCTAATAAAGACCCTGTAATACTGCCTGTTTGCAAAGTTCCAAGCACTCGTCCAGCAATCTCCTGTGGTGTTTGCGTAGAAATAAAAGCCTGTGACATCGGAATAAAGCCTGAAAAGAAACCCATACAAAAACGAAGGAGCAGCAGCTGCCAAACAGAATGGACATAGCCCATAAGAAAAATGGAGAAGCCCATCCCTAATCCGCAAATGATAAGAATCTTTTTTCTTCCATAGCGATCTCCTATTCGACCCCAAATCGGCGAGAAGGTAAAGGCAGAAACAAACGTAATTCCAAACGTGATTCCAGACCAATGTTGGACATATTTTTCCGAGAAGTCCCCAAATGTCTCAATGTACAGCGAGATAAACGGCATAACCATCGTCATACTACCGGCAACAAAGAAGTTCGCAAACCACATGATGATTAAATTACGTTTTGCACGTTTCTCTTGAGTCAATATAAATAACACTTCTTTCTGAAATATATTTCGGTTTTCTAAATTTTATCATACCGAAATTTCTGATAATGATAAAGGATTATCCTATCGATTAAGTTGGGAAAAATCATTGCTAATATTCACTGACCTTGCCAGATAGAGAAAAATAACTTTATTATAAATATTCAAAACACTATTGACAACTTGTTAATAGGAGACTAAAATCTAATTTATTACTTAACAGAATAATACGTTCTCTTATCAAGAGTGGCAGAGGGACTGGCCCGATGACGCCCAGCAACCGTTCCATTTGGAATTGGTGCTAAATCCTGCAAAACAATTTTTTGTTTTGAAAGATAAGAGAGGAGTAGTCCTTTAATTTGTGATGAAACCTCTCTTTTCTGGAGAGGTTTTTTATTTTGGCTGTGTTAGAGGTTAATGTTGATTTTTAGCACTCTGTTGATTGTAGTGGAAGGCACGAAGACTCCTGCGGGAGTACGGGGCAGGAGAGACCCCGCAGGAGCAAAGCGACGAGGAGGCTGCCCGGCACGCCCGCGAACCGCTCGTGCCTGGAACGGAAATCAACAGACAAGTTTAACACAGCCTTTATTTTAATAAAAACCAACTTATCCAATAGGAGTAATGGGATATTGATAAGAATCAAAAAGGGGGAGTTATTAAAATGAAAAGAAATATCTTAAAGAGTACGCTTGTATCAGCTTTGGCAGCCACACTTTTACTGACAGGCTGTGCATCAGGGGAAGAAACAAAACAAGCAAGCGGTAAAAAGGTTACACTTGAAGGGGTACCGGAAAAATTTACGAATGGGGACCAACTGAAAATTAAGGTTATTCGTAAAATTGGCGGAGATGATCATACTGCTCAATTCTTAGCTGGTGCTAAAGAAGAGGGAGAAGCTCTAGGCTTTAAAGTAGACGTATTTACAGCAAATGGTGACACGGCAAAGTTCCATGATGCCATTAATCAAGCGTTAGACCAAGATTATGATGGATTTATCATTTCTCATGGTGATGATGAGGCGACTGTTAATGATGTAAAAAAGATTGTTGAAAAAGGAAAAAGTGTTGTTACATTTGATTCCAATCCGAATATAGCGAATGTCGAAGGAGTAACACTAACTTCCCAGGATGATGAAGCGTTAGCAACATTGGCCCTCGACCAACTAGTAAAGAATACAAATGGTAAGGGGAATATTGCCTACCTATGGGTAGACGGTTTTCCTGCCATGGTTAGACGTAATAAGGTTTATCAAGATGTGCTTTCAAAAAATCCTGGACTTAAAGAAGTAGAACGCTTTGGTGTAGCAGCTGCAGATACAAGTGTTCAAACACAGAATGCTGTTGCAGCGATGTTAAATAAATATCCAAAAGGCAAACTGGATGCCATTTTTGCAACATGGGATGCTTTTGCTATTGGTGCAGCGCGTGCGCTGAAAGAAGCGGGCCGTGAAGAAGTGAAAATCTATGGTATTGATGTTTCCAACGCGGATCTGCAAGAAATACAAAGAAAAGGCAGTGCATGGACAAATACAGCGGCGGTCGATCCTAAACTAATCGGTGCTGTTGATATGAGGATCCTTGCGAAGAAACTTGCAGGTGAAGAAACACCTCAGACCTTTGATTTAGAAGCATCACTTGTTTCACAAGATATTCTTCAAAAGTCTAAAGACCCTGTAAACATGGTAAACCTTGCAAAAATTATCCCAGGCTGGGGGCAATCGACTGCATTTGAAGAGGATTGGATCAAGACATTAAAGAACCATTATAAATAATAGTCGATTACAAGACACTCTCTTTTTCAATAGATTAAGAGAGTGTTTGCTTACGGAGGTGGAATTTAATGAGCGCAACATTGGAGATGAAGAACATCTCGATAGAATTTCCGGGAGTGAAAGCACTGAATCAAGTTGATTTTTCAATGAAAACTGGGGAAATTCAGGCCTTGATTGGGGCAAATGGCGCAGGGAAATCAACATTAATGAAGGTTCTCTCCGGTGCTTATGACCACTATACCGGTGAAATCTGGTTCGATGGGCAAAATCTGAAGATTCGTTCACCGAAAAATGCACAGGACGCTGGAATACAAATTGTTTATCAAGAGGTAGATACCGCACTCATTCCTTATTTAACAGTTGCTGAAAATATTTTGCTGCTCGATACCGTCCACAATATGGGAAGAAAGCATTGGATGAAATGGAAGAACCTTCATCAAAAAGCAGCGGAAATATTAGCGAATATGAATATTTTCCTTTCAACGAAGAAACTTGTCAGTGAGTTAACATTAGCGGAAAAACAAATGATTTTAATCGCAAGGGCGGTTTCAAATCAATGTAAATTTCTTATCTTAGATGAGCCGACTGCACCCTTGAGTCATACCGAAACGACCGAATTATTTAGGATTGTTCGTGATTTAAAAGAAAAAGATGTAGGTGTAATCTTTATTTCCCATCGCTTGCCAGAGATTTTTGAAATCTGTGATGAAGTGACCGTCATGAGGAACGGTGAATTTGTTGCAAGAAAGAAGATTGTTGATACCACTTCTGACAAAGTGGTTGAGTATATGCTGGGGAAAAAATTGGAAGAACAGTTCCCCGTGAAGAACAATCAAATTGGAAATACGGTCCTGGAAGTGAATGGTTTATCTGATCAAGGAAAAATAAAGGATTTACATATTCATGTAAAAGCAGGGGAAATCATTGGAATTGCTGGGCTGGTCGGTGCTGGAAAAACAGAATTGTGCAAAGCGTTATTTGGTTCCGAAAAACTAGCGGCAGGAGAGGTCATTCTTAATGGGCACACATTAAAATTAAAAAGCCCTTATGATGCAGTTAAGAAAGGAATTGCTCTAGTTCCGGAAGAACGGAGAAAAGAAGGAATTCTTGTACTAGAATCTGTTGAAACCAATTTAACGGCGGCGAATTTAGGGGATTTCACAAAGGTGTTTAGCTTTTTAAATCGTAAAAAGGAAAAAGAGACTGCTAAGCAATTGGTCCGCCGACTAGGTATTAAAACACCATCAGAAGAAACAAAAGTTCAGAATCTTTCCGGGGGAAATCAGCAAAAAGTGGCAATTGGTAAATGGCTCGTAGCTGAAGCTGATGTATATATTTTTGATGAACCCACCAAAGGTGTCGATGTTGGCGCAAAGAAAGATATCTTTGAGTTAATCGCTGAACTGGCCAACAGAGGCAAAGCTATTATTTATGCTTCTTCCGAGCTTTCGGAGATTATTGGGATTACCGATCGGGTGTATGTTTTGTATGATGGAAAGCCCGTTAAGGAAGTTGAAACGAATCAAACCAACGAAGAAGAATTATTATTTTATTCAACAGGGGGCAGATAGAATGGAAGCAAATATCGCAGCAAAAAAGCAGGAAGCCCCTGCCAAAAAAGTCTTTGAGTTATTCCACTTTTTATATAAGTATGGAACGATTATTACGATTCTTGCACTTATTATTATCTTTTCAGTTGCCAATCCTACCTTTATTCAAGGCAGCAATATCATTAATATCTTACGTTCCATCTCAATTGTAACAATCATAGCTATTGGGATTACCATATCTTTGTCCGTAGATGGTTTTGATTTATCGGTAGGGTCGGTTGCTTCCTTATCAAACGCTATTGTCATTTCGATGTTTGTTTGGTTTTCACAAAACACACTGGTAGCAATCATTTCTGCAATTGCAGCATCATTGGTTGTCGGTGCCTTAAACTCATTTATGATCGTGAAGTTAAGAATTCCAGACATGCTGATGACGCTGGCAACCATGTTCATCATCCAAGGGATGGCACTGACCTATACAAAAGGAGCAACCGTTTCACAAAATATGGTTATGCCTGATGGTTCAATGGCGACAGGTCTGATCAGTCCATTTTTTACAAAAATCGGCGAGGTTCCATGGATCATCATTATTATGGCAATCACGGTGATTCTCGTGCATATCTTTTTGAATTATACAAAACATGGCCGCTATATGTATGTGATTGGTGGGAATAAAGAAGCGGCCAGACTTTCAGGGATTCCTGTCAATAAGTATAAAGTGGCTGCGTACCTACTTTCGGCATTGTTTGCTTCTATTGGAGGGATTGTACTGGCTTCAAGGGTGTTAACATCAGAAATTAACTCTGGTGCTCCTTACTTAATGGATTCAGTTGCCGCTGCATATATTGGCTTTTCTGTACTGGGAGCGGGGAAGGCCAATGCATTTGGAACATTTGTAGGAGCCGTACTGATTGGGATCCTGCAAAACGGACTCGTGATGATGTCGGTGCCGTATTATGCGATGGATATTGTTAAAGGCACCGTCTTGGCCTTTGCATTAGCGATTACTTATTATAAGCAAAAATAACTAATAGAGAATTTGAAGCCTATTCACCATTGTGGATAGGCCTTATTTTTTTGAAGGAAGATGAAGACACATCCCTTTTGAAAACTAGAAAAAGTTGTTATCAAAAAAGCGATGAAGACCCAATCCTTTCATGAAGACTAGAAGAAATTGTCATCAAAAAGGCGATGAGGACCAAATCCCTTTTGAAGACTAGAAAAGTTGTCCTCATAAAGGCAATGAAGACCCAATTCCTTTGAAAAACTAACGAAAGTAATCATCATAATGAAAAAGCTGGCCACCTTCCATGACGGAAGGTGGTTCTGTGTCGAGAAATGTCGTTTCATTTTTCTGAAAATTGCATTGACTAGAGTCTAAAGATATAGTAATTTATATATAACAATATATAACGTTATATAAAGTTGTATATTGTTTAAAGGGTTTATTGGTGTTCATTCACTAAAATATTTTATCAGGGAGGCAACAAAAATGACGACTGAATTAGTAGTTGACGTTAAAAATCAAGTGCAACAAGCTTTAGCAGAGGTGGAAAAAAGAGAGATTACTAACGTATTCTTTGTAGCATGCGGAGGCTCTTCTGCAATCATGTATCCAAGTAAGTATGTCATTGACCGTGAAGCGAAAGTTCTTGATTCCCACCTGTATAGTGCAAATGAATTTATCCATCGCAATCATGCGAAACTTGGAAGCGGTTCCTTGGTTATCCTGTGCTCTCATTCAGGTACCACACCAGAAACAGTAGAAGCAGCAAAATTTGCTAGATCAAAAGGGGCATTGGCTGTTTCTTTAACAAATGAGGAAGGATCACCATTGGCACAAGCTTCAGATGTCGTATTGAAGTATCAATGGGGCGAAAAAGCAAGCGCTTTCACAACTAATTATTCCGTCCTATATCAACTAGTATTTGGTGTCCTAAAAGTAGTTGAAAATAATGAAAAAGTTAATTTAGTAGAAGAAAGCCTCGAGAACCTACAAAATGTTTACGAAAAAGCAGCAGCACTCTATCAATCAAAAGCTGAAGCATTTGGACAACAATATAAAGATGAAAAAATTATCTATACAATGGCGAGCGGTGCAAATTATGGTGTTGCCTACTCTTATGCAATTTGTATCCTCATGGAAATGCAATGGGTTCATTCACATGCCATTCACGCAGGTGAATACTTCCATGGACCATTTGAAATTATTGATGAAGAAACACCTTTCATTATTCTGCTTGGTTTAGACGAAACAAGATATTTAGAAGAAAGAGCATTAGAATTCTCTAAGCGTTATGGCAAGAAATTAGTTGTCCTTGATGCAAAAGACTTTGATTTCACAGGTGTAGCAGAGGAAGTACAAGGATACATTGCTCCATTAGTCTTAAATTACGTTTTAAGGAAATATGCGGATCAGCTGGCTGAAGCACGAAATCACCCGCTATCAAAAAGAAGATATATGTGGACAGTTGAATACTAAACCAAGGTTAACTTGTTAAAATCCGCTACTTTATCATAGAAACGGATCTTCTGGAGGGGAAAATTAATGAAGAAGTTATTGATTTTAAGTATTATTTCTATCCTTTTTCTATCCTTTTTTGCTGGCTGTTCTAAGAGTTCTAGTTCAACGAATGGAAAAGATGTCGTTGAGCTTAAATTCTTCCACCGCTGGCCCAATCAACCTAAAAAGCAATACTTTGAAAAGGCTGTGGCAGAGTTTGAAAAGGCACATCCAAATATTAAAATTAAAACAGAAGCCGTATTAAACGATTCTTATAAAGAAAAGATTCGCGTGGTTTTAGGCTCAAGTACCCCTCCAGATGTATTCTTTTCTTGGAGCGGAGAATTTGCTTATAACTTCGCACGTCAGGGACAATCACTAGATTTAACTAATTATGTTAATGAAGATAAAACTTGGTCGGATCAAATTATTGCCTCCCAGTTTAACGCGTTCACATTAGATAGTAAAATTTATGGGATTCCATGGTCCACTGATGGTAAAGCATTCTTTTATAATAAGAAAATTTTCAAAGATTTAAATCTTGAGGTTCCGACAACATGGTCCCAGCTAATTGATGTCTCTAAAAAGGTAAAGGCCGCTGGACTGACTCCAATCACTTTTGGTAGTAAAGCACCTTGGACGATTTCCCATTATATTGGAACATTGAATCAATTAATGGTCCCGCAGGACGTTCTTACGAAAGACTATGATCCAAAAAATCCGGAGGGTGATTATTCGCACCCAGGTTATGTAAAGGCATTAGAAAAGTTCATGGAGCTTAAGTCTTACTTCAATAAAGGCGTAAACTCTGTCGACCATGAATATTCTCGTGAGTTATTTAATAGTGGTAAAGCAGCAATTGGTTTCTTCCAACTTGCAGAAATTGGGTTAATTGAACCATCATTAAAAGAAGATTTAGGTGTATTTAATGTACCAGGCGTAGAAGGCGGAGAAGGAAATGCCAACTCCATCACAGCAGCACCAGAAGGAATTATGATTTCTTCTAAAACAAAGCATCCGAAAGAAGCAATGGAATTTGTTAAATTCTTAACTTCAAAGGAAAAAGGTACAGAACAATTAAAAGAAGTTAGTGAATACAGTGCAGTTAAAGGAACAACAACTGAAGCGAATGCATCTAAACTTCAGCAAGATGCAATCAATTTAATTGTTAATGCTGAGCAGACGTATTTATGGTTTGATACAGCAGTAGATATTAAAATTGTCGATGCATATTTAAATGGGACTCAACTAATGTTAGACGGAAAGAAAAGTCCAGAAGATGTAATGAAAGATGTCAGAGCAGCAGCAAAAGAAGTGAAGGCGTCTGCAAAATAATAGGAAGCCAGAAAGGTGGTTGCAAGTTGACCACCTTTTTTCCAAAGATACGCCTTTTAAAAAAGGGGAGTTATTATGCAAAATACAAACAAGTGGTTACCATACCTTTATATTACACCTTGCTTAATCTTTTTGGCCCTTTTTGTTTATTATCCGATTGTTGAAAACTTTTTTTATAGTTTCTATGATTTCTCAGCTTTTTCAGTAGAAAAGACTTTTGTTGGATTCGAAAATTTCCTTAATCTTTTTAAAGATGAAGTTTTTTATATAGCTTTAAAAAATAACCTCTGGTATGCATTGATTTCTATCATATTTCAAGTATTTGGCGGCCTGATTCTAGCAGCGATCCTTGAAGATAAACTTATCCGGCTCGTAAGTGGATTGTTCCGGACCGTATTTTTTCTTCCAGTTGTTATCTCAATGACGGTTATCGCTTTACTGTTTACGTTTGTTTATAATCCGGATATCGGAATCTTAAATGGGCTATTAAATATGTTAGGTCTTGAAAATTTAACAAGAGCTTGGCTGGGAGAATCTGAAACGGCGATTTTCGCTGTAATCGCAGTCTCTCAGTGGCAAAGTATTGGTTATATTATGATGTTATTTATTGTCGCAATTCAAAATATCCCTCAAGAATTATATGAGGCTGCAGAGATCGATGGAGCAGGTAAAATTAGGAAGTTCTTCTCTATTACCATTCCTCAAGTAAAAGAGATGTTCTTTGTTACTACACTTATTACGTTAACTGGTGCTTTTACCGTGTTTAATGAGCCATATATTTTGACTGGAGGCGGACCTGGTAACTCTAGTGAAGTTTTAGGAACATTACTCTATCATTCAGCTTTCGGTAAAGACCAAATGGGTTATGCATCTGCTGTGGCTACTGTGATTTTGATTATTACCTTAATTGTATCCTTGGTTCAGTTGAAAGTATTCAAAACAGGAAAGGATGTTTAGAGTGGAGACAAGCAAAGTTATGGACTACCATCATTCAATCCCGATCACTTCAAAGTTTAAGAAGCAAAAGACAGTTGTTAAAAGTCTTCCAATACTTACTATCCTAATCTTATATTTTGTGGTCATTGCTTATCCACTTTTTTGGATGGTGATCAATTCTTTTAAGTCAACATCGGAGATCTTTTCCAGCAGTTGGGCACTACCTAAGGAATGGATGTTTTCTAATTATACGGAGGCATGGAATACAGGGATATCCGGCTATTTTGTTAATAGTCTAATTGTTACAGTTACTACCTGCTTCCTAACAGTATTAATTAGTGCACTTGGCGCTTATAGTTTATCGAGGTTTGAATTTAAAGGGAAGAATATTCTATTAGTGTTCTGCATGGGCGGAATGATGCTCTCCCCGCAAGTAAGTTTAGTACCTCTATACAAACTCATTCAATTATTAGGAATTCATGATACGTATTTTGCGATGATCTTTCCCTATGTAGCCTATCGCATTCCCATTACGATCCTTTTGATTCGTGCTGCTTTTCTTGAGGTACCTAAAGAGCTGGAAGAATCTGCCTTTCTGGATGGGTGTAATACATGGTCCATTTTTACAAAAATCTTTGTTCCTTTAAATAAGCCAATTCTACTTACGGCGGTTGTACTAACTGCGTATTATACCTGGAACGAGTTTATGTTTGCCTTAATTTTTGTGGATTCTGATGCGCTGAAAACCATTCCTGCAGGATTAATGCAATTCCGGGATGCACTCCAAACCAATTGGGGAGTTCTGATGGCAGGCTTAATGATTTCTGCTTTGCCGATTATTCTCTTATTTATGTTCATGCAAAAGTATTTTATTCGAGGGTTATCATCAGGTAGTGTGAAAGGATAAGGAGGAGAGGAAATAATGAAGATTATTGGAATAGGTGATAGTGTTGTTGACATTTACCAGGATCGGAACGAAATGTTTCCTGGTGGAAATGCTTTAAATGTTGCCGTTTTAGCCAAACAAAGTGGAGCGGAGGCCGCTGCTTTTATTGGGATTGTTGGAACGGATGTTGAAGGTGACCATATCTTAGATTCTTTAACCAAGAACATAGTAGATACCAGTCATGTTAGAAGAGCGGTTGGTGAAAGCGGGAAGGCCTATGTTGACCTAAATGTGGATGGAGACCGAATCTTTGTCAAATCCAATAAAGGTGGTGTACAAGCTAAACTCAAGCTGAATTTAGCGGCGGATGACTATGAATATATTAAATCGTTTGATTTAGTACATACAAGTCTATATAGTCATTTAGATGAGGAATTGCCTCTTCTTAAACAATATTTACCTATTTCTTATGATTTCTCTAACCATTTTACAAATGAACTATTAGAAAAGGTTTGCCCACATATCCAATTTGCATTTATTTCAGGAAGTGATTTTACAGAAGTAGAACTAGAAGAGTTATTTCTTAAAATACATGAACTTGGAACCCCGTCTATCATTATCACCAGAGGTTCAAAAGGCGTAGTCATGTCCCATAATAACAAACGTTACAAACAGGGGATTGAAGAAGCAAATGTCATTGATACATTAGGTGCAGGGGATTCTTTCATTGCTGGGTATTTAACTAATTACTTTAATGGGGTTTCCATTGAAGAATCATTAAAGACGGCTGCACAAATTGCTGCAAGAACATGTGAAGTAAATGGAGCATTTGGGCATGGAAAACAGTTAACTTTTTAGTTGAAAAAGGAATGTTTGGGGTTTGGTTAAAGCCCGAGCATTCCTTTTAATTTTTTGGATATGTTAAAGCTTATTGTTTATTTTGGCACCCTGTTGATTGGAGCGATGTGCCTGGAGCGGAAATCAATAGGCAAGTTTAACAGTGCCAATTTTTTAGGTAGTGATTGTGAGTGCTATCATATTTGTTGGAGTCTTGAAATTTGAAGTATGTATCGGGACTCCAGTTTCATCGAAAACAGTCTTATCAATATTGAATAATGTCTCTCCGATTTCACAGTCCAAATATTCTGCCTCCAATACAGAAGCTGGTATGACCGTAATGATTTTTTTACTGGAACCAGACTTAATATTGATGTGGTAGATATCTTTCAAAACCTCATACGTTGATTCATGTTCAGTGAAGTGTGTCATTAAATTTGGAAAGCGCTCTAAGGAGTAATGGGCTATATCAAGTACATATGGCTGTTGATCAATCGACATAATTCTGACCAACTTTAGGACAGGGGAATCAATGCTGATTTGCAGTGCATCAGCAATTTCCGGAGTTGCTTTCATCTCTTCACAAGCAAGAATTCGCTTGGATGGATTTTTTCCAATTTGCTTACTGAAATCTGTAAATCCATCAATAGAAACCAATTCCCTTGTGATTCTGGTTCTTGTTACAAAAGTTCCCTTCCCTTGCTTTCGCTCTAAAAAACCTTCATCAGCTAAATCTTGAATCGCTCTTCTTACGGTAATTCGGCTGACACCATACAAATCGCATAATTCCGATTCATTAGGCAGTCTATCTCCAGATTTATATTCCCCTTGATCAATGGCTTCCTTCAGAATTTGTTTTAACTGGTCATATAAAGGTGTTGAACTAGAGTTGTTTAATTTCATTTTGTAAAGTTCCTTTCAAGGAAATAGGTCATTATATAATATTGTATAATGAATACGCGTTCAGTGTATAGTGGAGAATTGCAAGTTATCATATTTATAAGATTTTGGATAATTTCCTTTTTCATAACGTAGAGATTTGGTTCAGTTAACTTTGATTAAACGATTATTTTCATTTAAACTAAGTAACAAATGTAGAAGTGTGTGTGGTGGAATAAATGGGAAATCAAGTAGAACAAACATATGAAATAATGGAGGTCTGTTTACTGGCGGGGAAAATCATGCTCCAAAGCGGAGCCGAGACTTATCGTGTCGAGGATACAATGATGCGGATGGCGGCTGCCTTTGGTATTGATCATACGCATAGTTATGTGACCCCAACTGGAATCATTTTTTCAGCAGAGGGGTCAGAACCGACAAAGACCAAGCTGATTAGAATCTCAGAACGATCAACAGACTTGAAAAAAGTTTCGATGGTTAATAGCATTTCTAGAAGAATTAGCAGTGGTGAAATCAATCTGAAAGAGGCCTGGGAGCACTTAAAAGAAATTGATTCTCTCAATGTAACCTTTCCCTTTATGATCCAAGTGGCTGCCGCCTCATTAGCTAGCGGTTGTTTTATGATCATGTTTGAAGGCGGGTGGAATGATTTTATTCCGTCGATGATTTCAGGAGGAATGGGATATCTTAGTTTCGTCTATTTTCATCGATTTGTCCCGATCAAGTTCTTCTCGGAGTTTTTAGCATCATTTGTGATTGGCTTACTTTCTTTTTTGTTTGTCCAAATGGGGATTGGTCAACAATTGGATAAAATCATTATCGGCTCCGTGATGACGTTAGTTCCAGGTTTACTAGTGACCAATGCGATCAGAGACTTAATGGCGGGTCATCTAGTTTCGGGATTATCTAAGGGTGCAGAAGCATTTCTGACTGCGTTCGCGATTGGAGCAGGGATTGCCGTCGTATTATCTTTTTTATGAAATGAGGTGGATTTACCATGGCTGTTCTTGCACAAGCAATCACCAGTTTTATTGCAACAGGTGCCTTTGGAATTCTTTTTAATGCACCGAAGGAATCACTTATCAAGTGCGGGTTGATCGGAATGGGTGGATGGTTAATTTATTTCCTCCTGGAAGACTACACGGATAATGCCATTTTAGCAACATTGGCCGCGACTATTTTTATAGCCGTACTCAGTCAGGAACTAGCAAAGTTTTATAAAACTCCAGTGATCATTTTTAGTGTAGCTGGGATTATTCCGCTCGTACCGGGAGGCCTGGCCTATGATGCGATGCGGAATTTTGTAGAGAACGATTATTATTCAGCAATTACTTTGGCTGCAAAAGTTTTCATGCTTGCGGGGTCAATTGCCTTCGGACTAGTTTTCTCTGAGGTAATTAATCAAATAACGAAAAAATTTAGACAACATAAGATGAAGGCCTAATAAAATTCCCTTTTAGTAATAACTAAAGGGGATTTTATTTAAGAAAAAATTAAGATTCAATTGGTATCATCAATTGGAAAATGTTTTCCTTTATTGCCTTGAACTATTTTAGTAGGTAATATAGTAGTATATTACTAGGATCTTTAGCAAAGACTAATACAAGGAATGGTACAATCATTTATGAAAAAAATATTAATTGCTATTATTGTTGTCTTCATATTAGTTATCAGTGGTATAACGGTATTTAAGGTAAAGTTTGACCGTCCAGCAACAGCACAAGTCACAGAGGCTGCATCATTAAAAATACGGACACTTGCACTCTTTTCCAAAGAGGCTCCAAAGGTGCCTGATAGTATCAAACTGGATGTGCCGTTAATCAATCAAATGGACGCACCAAGACTCTATAATGGCTGTGAGATAACCAGCCTGGCGATGATTCTTAACTATCACGGAATTGAAGCGACCAAAAATGAGTTAGCTAACAAGGTGAAAACTGTCCCATTAACTTATAGTAACGGGAAAAAGGGAAATCCTAATGCAGGGTTTGTCGGCGATATGGCGAATGGTCCAGGACTAGGGGTTTATAATGGTCCCATATTCGAACTCGCACAAAAATACGTTGGTGATCGGGCAGTTAATTTAACTAATCATTCATTTGATGAAGTTTTAGAAGAAGTAGGTCAAGGATTACCAGTCTGGATTATCACTACATCAAGCTTCGCACCTGTATCTGTTTTTCAGACATGGGATACTCCGCAGGGGAAAATCGATATTACCTTTAGTGAGCATAGTGTTGTAATTACGGGATACGATGAAAAGTATATTTATATTAACAATCCTTATGGGGAAAAAAATCAGAAATTAAATCGTGCTAGTTTTATTAAAGCTTGGGAGCAAATGGGTAAACAAGCGATTGTTATTAAGAAGTAAGAAAAAGGCCTGATGTTGAATCAGGCCTTTCATTCTGGAGATTTCTTGGTCTCTAAAATGGGCGAAGGCAGAGGAATGAATATCCCTCTGCCTTCTTTGTTGAATTCATAAAGAATTCTTATCGTAACTTGTGAGTGGTTGCATTTCTTGTTGTCAACATCGCAAGTAAAAACTTATATAATAATCATTGTTTGTAAAAACAAGTTTGCCGCGGTTATTTTTCCACCTGAAGGTTTTATACCTAAACGACGTAAGCCCTACCTCTCTTACATCCTAACGGCTCCGAAGCCGATCCAGTGTGAATAAGTTTTTATTTTAAAACATAAGCAGAATGCCAGAAAAAATTCTTACTTTGCGTTATCTAATATATTACAAGTTACATAAATGTGAAGCACAAATAATTATAATACAGTAATATGGTGTTGTTGTCAACTGTTTTTGTTTAAAGGAATATCGAGCGAAATAGTAGAAATAGTATTCTATAACAAGTGGAACGGGGGGTTAGCGATGATATTTTTTCGGCGATTGTTTCTTACGGCAGCAAAGTATCGGTACCGGACGGTGTTGTTAGTAACAACGTTTTATATTTTTATAAATGCTGTAGTTATGAAAGTACTTGAACCAGAAACATTTGAAAGCACCTTCCATGCCGTTTGGTGGATACTAACAACAATGACCACAGTAGGCTACGGAGACGTGTACCCTGCGACACAATTAGGTAGAATTTGGGCGATGGTCATCGTCTATACAGCGGGAATTGGGCTTTTCGGTGTTGTTATTGGGATGATCGTTGATGCTGTATCACAGTACAAACGGATGAAGGAGGAAGGAAGAATGACTTTTAGGGGAGAAGATCATTATGTCGTGATCGGCTGGACCGCCAAAAGTAAAAACACAATTAAGGAGCTATTTATTGGTGATACCAAAACAGAAGTCGTGTTAATTGATGAATTAGAGAAGACACCATATGAACATGAAAGGTTTCTCTATATTCAGGGGAGTCCAACGGATGAGGATACCTTAAAAAGGGCCAAAATTGAAAGTTCGAAAGCGGTACTGCTTTTTGCTCCGGATGGTATAGAAAACCCCGATTTAGCAGATGGAAAAACGCTTTTAATCGCCTCCTCCATTGAGCTCTATGATGAAGGGACGGAAAAGAATATTTATACGATTGCAGAGATACTAAATGAAAAGCATGTCGGAAACTTCAAACATGTCAAGATTGATGAATTTATTCTTTCCCATGAATCGGTGTCTAACCTGATGGCAAAATCTGCTCAGACTAAAGGGGCCAGCCATTTGTTTACACAATTATTAAGTCGTAAAGATGGGGATGGAGGAAGTGATTTATGGGAAGTGGAAATAAACTCTGACTGGAAGACGTACGGAGATGCTTATGAGTCCCTCAAGAAAAAAGGTGCCCAGTTGATTGCTGATCGAAGTGATTTAAATATTTTAAAAAAATGGAGCGAACCCATACCTAAAGAAGCACGGTTGTTTGTAATCTGCGATAAGAATACATATCATTCACTTTAAAACAAAAGGCTGTTTAAAAGGTTATGTTGAATTTGGCACACTGTTGACCTTCGTTTCAGGCACGAAGACTCCTGCGGGAGTACGGGGCAGGGGTGACCCCGCAGGAGCAAAGCGACGAGGAGGCTCCCCGGCACGCCCGCGGAAAGCGAAGTGCCTGGAACGGAAATCAACAGACAAGTTTAATACAGCCAAGCAAAAAAACGCATCCTCGAGATGCGTTTTTTAGTAGGTTAGACAGCCGGCAATAACGATACCGATCGAAACAGAAAGTAACATAAGAAAAAGCCCAACTGCCTGATTATCTTCCTCGATGCTTTGACTGACATTAAATCGAGGTGTCAGCCATTCAGCCAGGTAAAAGACTACAATCTGAGCAACAATTCCGATTCCTCCCCATACCGCCATATCCATAAGTGAAATGGAATTAGCAGCAGTAGAATACAAGACAATAGCAAGCCCAAGAAGTCTTCCGCCCAGGACATAACTCGCTGCTTTATTTCCTTTCGCCATTAAGGAAAACTCCTTGACCTTAGTGGTTACTTCCATAAGAATCAGTCCTACGAATAAAAGCCCAATTGAAATGGCTAAATATAATAAGAAATTTGTCATCTACATTCCCCCCTGTTTTTGAATACCTACTGGTAAAAAATAAGATTCATTCCCTGTAATTCTTCCGCCGGCACGAATGCCGATACAACTAGCTTTACCTGCAATAAGAAATGATCCAAACACTAATGAAAGTTCTTCGATTCCCTTTTCCGTTTCCAGTGAAACAGTTGGGAGATGGACATATTGTTGAAATACTGATATTTCTTCCTTATAAGTTTGGAAGGTATTTTGAGCAGATACCTTGGATTGTTGGTCCCAAATCGTTACCGTGTCTCCTTCTCTTCCGAAGGTTGGTTTTTGAACATAGGTGCTCTTCCCGAAAAATTGATCCGCTTCAAAATACGTAGGAAGCATATACTCCTTAATCCATGCCTGCTCTTCCGTTGTAAAATAGGCACCCTGTTCCGCTAACCCCCAAATTAAGCATTGGATTGACTTTGGCTGCAGTAAAAAGGCAGAGACAGGATTTAACATTGACAGTTTCTCTGCCTTTATCAGGTGTAATAATTCGATTCCAACCGAATCTCCTGTTATTGGGTCCCGATCGTTAACAAGATGTTCAAGTGGATAGGTTTGGCGATATAATACATCAATTGGGTAATCCTCCTCATCAACAAGGACACCGTCTATCATTCGAAGTGCGGATAATGGTATGGTCCGATTGTTTACCTGACACAACTTACTTAAATATTGAATGGTATTCCAGTCTTCAATATGGTCAGAATGGGCTGTGAACACAACGTTAGGGTCTCGTTTTCCTTTCGCTGCTTCGAGCACTGCACGTGTGATTCCGGAAGAAAGCAGACGTTCCCCTCCTCTATTTGGATCCAGGTAACCCAATTCCTCACAAACCTGACCGTTCATATGAAAACACTCGACAATAAATGTCGGTGTATCACTGTTGAATTCCAGCAATTTAAAACTATTATCGGTCAATACAAAATCGAACCTGCCAATAATCGTTTCGGGGTAGAGATTTTTCAATCTCAAAAATGGGAGACTCACCGGTGGAAACCCAAATTCAAGGAGTTGGTCATCTGTAAGACTCCGTAATAGGCGGGCAGTTTTGAAAAAAACGGTTCCCATTCGTTCCGTTGCTTCATGTAAAAGCTTAGAGGTTTGTTCAGAGATAGAATAAACATGATATAGGCTGTACTCGCCCTCATATAAATCAGACCAAAAGGCTGGAAATTTTGAATAAAACCTTTTTCGCTTCTCGGCATATTGTGACATATTTATCCTCCAAATCCACCCTTAGAGCCACTGCCGAATCCACTTTTAAAGCTCGATGAGGATTTGTATGACTTATATGCCGAGGATTTCAAGAGTGAAGATTTATTGCGATAATAACTTCCTCCATAAAAATAATGACCGTAATGGGACGAATGGGTATCATCACATTGCCAAACTCCTTGATCATCGTCCCAGTCCCAGTCGCGGCAGCTGCTGTCGTCTGGCTTGGGCGGGCGATCGCTTGAACAGCCAGAAAGGGTGCCAGCTATGAGGGAAGTGATGACGCCAGTCACTAACCATTGGGTTTTCTTCACCATTTCACGCTCCTTTTTTTATTTGATAATCTAATTATAAAAGCAAACCTTAGGAAAACAATGGTAAAATGAAAAGAAAATGAAAGAGTGATGACATTTGAGGTTGGAATATCGAAAGGATGACGAGTACCAAAAGTTTCCTGCCCTTTGGAACTATCAACACTTAACGGTAAGTGAGATTGTAGCAAGAATGTCGTGTGAATATTTCGTAAAAGAAGGAGAAACGTATGTGGTAACGGCCACTGCCATCGATCCTGATGGAACGAATGTCCTTTATGTAAAAAAAGAAAATTCCTACACGGATGTCACGGAGCGAAATTATTCACATATAGGTTTTGAGGTAAGAGAGCTTCAAAGAAACGGGTCTGTTCTTATCGAGCAAAAGGAAGTGTGGAATCATGAAGAAGTGCTGACTCTTCTTCACTCCGATATTATTTACATCCAAAGGGATGGTAGTTGGTTGGAATTCAACCTAGATTCAAGAGAGATTGATGAAGATCGAAAATGTTATATTTATTATGGGAGTTTTACAGGGAAAACACGGTAGAGTCGGTTGGTTTATTTTTTTGGTATAGTAGTAGGGAAGTATAGACGAAAGGTGAGGTACCATGATCGAATTATTGCCACTCATGCTTGAACGTGTTGGTATTCTTATCATTGTAGCGTTTCTTCTCTCACGGATGAAATCATTCCGTCAAATTATAAATAATGAACACGGAATTACCGCTAAAGCAGCGATGATTGCAATTTTCGGTGCCTTCGGAGTCATCAGCAACTACACGGGTGTAGAGATAGGACATGGGACGATTACTTCCCAGGACTGGCTGACAAATATGGACAATGAAAGTGCCATTGCTAATACTAGGATTATGGGAGTAACAATTGGTGGTTTACTTGGCGGACCTATTGTTGGTATTGGGGTCGGCTTAATTGCTGGCATCCATCGCTTGACCTTAGGAGGGTTTACAGCTGAGGCGTGTGCCTTATCCACGCTTATGGCGGGGGTTGTCACGGGTTTTTTAAGCAAAAGGTTTAAGATTCAAGAAGGAAATTCTCCATGGAAGGCCGTAATCATGGGAATATTCATGGAATGTGCACAGATGGGGATTATTCTTTTAATAGCACGACCATATAACGAGGCTATGAATCTAGTTGAGGTCATTGCCCTCCCAATGATTGCTATTAATGGCTTCGGAACCCTGCTTTTTGTGTTAATTATACAGGAGATTCTGCAAGAGCAAGAGCGAATGAGGGCACTTCAAACACATAAAGCTTTGTATATTGCCAATCAAACACTTCCCTTCTTCAGACAGGGGTTAAATGTGGATTCGTGTACAAAAGCAGCCGAGATTATTCTTAATTGGACCAATGCCGATGCCATTTCAATTACAGATCAGACCCATGTCCTTGCACATGTTGGTACAGGCTCAGATCATCATATTCCTTCAGGAAACATGGCAACGGAATTAACTAAAACGGTGCTGGAACAAGGGAGAATCACGATTGCAAAGTCTGCGCACGAAATTCAATGTTTTGATCCACAATGCCCTTTGCAGGCGGCCATTGTATTACCACTAAAGATTCATACTAAAACGGTAGGGACATTAAAGTTGTATTTCACTGATTCTAGTAAACTTGACAGGGTTGAACAAGAGTTGGCAGAAGGTTTGAGCAACCTATTTTCAGTCCAATTAGAAATGGCTGAATTGGAAATACAGAGAAGATTATTAAAAGATGCGGAGATCAAGGCTTTGCAAGCACAAGTCCATCCACATTTCTTATTTAACGCCATTAATACCATTTCAAGCCTAATTCGAACAGATGCGGATAAAGCCAGGGGTTTATTAATCAAACTTAGTACATTCTTCCGAAGTAATCTTCAGGGGGCTAGGCAAATGCTGATACCGCTTGAAAAAGAACTTGAACATGTTGAGGCTTACCTAACCATTGAACAAGCACGCTTTCCAGACCGTTATCATGTTGAATTGGATATTGCACCAGCGTTAAAAAGGGTGCTCGTTCCACCATTTACCCTGCAGCCATTAGTTGAAAATGCGATTCGTTATGCATTTCCAAAAGCAAAGAGTGGGACAGTATTAGTCCGTGCCATTCAGGAAGGGGAGAACATGGTCCTTCTTACTGAAGATAATGGAAAAGGAATCTCACCAGAGCTGCTTGGTACCCTGGGGAACCAAACAGTAGATTCTTCTGCTGGAACAGGAACAGCACTTTGGAATATCAAAAAGCGAATCGAAGAAATTTATGGTCAAACTGCTTCATTTCAAATAGAAAGCAACTTGAATAAAGGAACGAAAGTATCAATTACACTACCGTTAACACAACAACAAAAAGTGGGGTGAGGATGTTGTTAAAAGCCTTTGTTGTGGATGATGAACCGTTAGCAAGAGATGAATTGGCCTATCTTCTCAAACGAAGCAAACAGATTGAGATCGTAGGGGAATCGGATGGTGTTGAAAGCGCGTTAGAAAAAATAAGTAACCTCGACCTGGATGTGATTTTTTTAGATATCCAGCTCGCTGATGAAAGTGGTATCGAAATTGCTGCACATATAAATAGACTTGATCATCCTCCATTCATTGTCTTTGCGACGGCATTTGATGAATATGCCCTTCAAGCTTTTGAATTAAATGCTGTTGACTATATCTTAAAACCTTTTGAAGAAAAGAGAGTCTTACAAACGATTGAGAAGTTGTATAAGCTAATAGAAAATCACAAACAAGCGATTCCTTTTTTTAATCAGAGACATAATTTTGGAAACGAGAGGCCAGAAAAGCTCGCTATCACAATTGATGAAAAAATTGTAATCGTAAACATTAGTGACATACACTATATTGGTACAAATGAGGGGAAAACAGTCATTGCAATAGAGAATACAAAATACTCTGTCAGTGATTCGCTTGTCACTTTCGAAAGAAAGTTGCAGCATTCATCCATTATTCGTGTCCACCGCGCCTATTTAGTTAATGTCGATGCTATCGTCGAGATTGAGCCGTGGTTTAATTCTACCTACAACTTAATTATGAAGGATGGAGAAAAGGTTCCAGTAAGCAGAACCTATACAAAAGAGTTAAAGCAGCTTCTTGGTTTTTAAGAAGCTGTTTTTTGCATTTCATTCTATTATTCTTGTTTTTCATCCTTTAAAACTTGCATTTTAGGATGAAAACCTTATGTTAACGTTTTCTTTCGGTATGATAGTGATAAGAGAAAAAGGATGTAGGAGGATGAAGTTAAATGAATGCGGTTTCAATTGTAATCGGCTCAATTTGTATTTTAATGATTGCTTATCGCTTATACGGGACATTCATGGCAGCAAAGGTATTAAAATTAGATGATTCAAAGCCGACGCCGGCACATGAATTAAACGATGGAAAGGACTATGTTCCAACCAATAAATGGGTAACATTTGGTCATCACTTTGCCGCCATCGCTGCAGCAGGACCACTTGTCGGTCCCATCCTTGCAGCGCAATTTGGATACTTGCCTGGTTTATTATGGCTCTTAATTGGGGCAGTGATTGGCGGAGCAGTCCATGATGCAGTTGTCCTATTTGCATCAATGAGGAAAAAAGGAAAATCCTTATCAGAAGTTGCGAAAGACGAGCTGGGGCCTGTTGCGGGTTTTTGTACGGGTCTTGCGATGCTTTTCATTATTACCATCACAATGGCAGGTCTTTCTATGGTTGTTCTTCATGCACTTGAACACAATCCATGGGGAACTTTCTCAGTGGGAATTACCATTCCAATTGCGATGTTGGTAGGAATTGCTTATAAAAAAACTGGCAACTTAAAATTAACATCCACAGTCGGATTTATTCTCGTAATGGTTGGCGTTTTTGTTGGTCCGTCCATTCAAGGTACGGTATTAGGTGATTGGCTGACATTAGATACAAAAACATTAGCTATTATTCTACCGATTTATGCGTTTTTTGCAGCGGCCTTACCAGTATGGCTTTTACTTGCGCCACGTGATTATTTAAGCAGCTTTATGAAAATTGGCGTATTTATTGCCCTGATCATCGGGGTATTCATCATCAATCCTGCGATTGAGATGCCTGCTTTCACAAAATTCACATCTGGCGGCGGGCCAGTATTAGGCGGACCTGTTTGGCCATTTATCTCTATCACAATTGCTTGTGGGGCGATCTCTGGTTTCCATGCTTTCGTAGGTTCGGGAACTACTCCAAAAATGCTTGATCGTTGGTCTGATATTAAGGTTGTAGGTTTTGGCGCGATGCTAGTAGAGTGTGTGGTTGGTATTATGGCATTGATTGCGGCAACAGCCCTTCAGCCTGCGGATTACTTTGCCATTAACTCGACACCTGAAGTATTTAAGACACTTGGTATGCAGGTGCAGGAGCTTCCAAAACTTGCTGATGAAATTGGGATTAATCTTGAAGGCAGAACAGGTGGTGCCGTAACATTAGCGGTAGGTATGACCTATATCTTCACTGGCATTCCATGGTTTGCAAAGCTATCATCATACTTCTTCCAGTTTGTTATTATGTTCGAAGCGGTATTTATTCTAACTGCCATCGACTCAGGAACTCGTGTTGCTCGTTATTTAATCCAAGACTTTTTCGGGGAATTCTATAAGCCGTTGAAGAAGACAGATTGGCTTCCAGGATCTATTTTTGCAAGTGCATTAGCATGTTTTATGTGGGGATACCTGCTCTTCTCTGGGGATATTGGTTCTGTTTGGGCATTGTTTGGTGTTTCCAATCAACTAATGGCATCGATTGGCTTAATTGTCGGTGCGACAGTGATTCTGAGTATTGCAGACAAACGCCGTTACATGCTAACCTGCTTGATCCCGCTAGCGTATCTCTTTGTTACTGTAAACTATGCTGGTTACTGGATGGTGAAAAATGTTTATCTCAATCAGGCAGCCGCAGGTTATAGTGTTTTAAACGGGGTATTGTCGATCATTATGTTATTACTGGGTATGATTATTATGATCACAGCTATTAAGAAATGGATTAGTATGTGGAATTCACCTCGAGTCAAGCTGGAAAGTAAGATTGCTTAAACAAAATGAAACCGATGATTTCGTAAGATTACGAAGTCATCGGTTTTTTTGTGTAAATAAAACAGAACGGTCTGAAATTAAAAGTTACTTTATTATACTTGTATAGTAGAAGCTTTTAACCTTAGTATATAAAATCGGAAAGAAAGCACTGTATTTTCCATGGTATTATTTTCAAATAATTATATTTTTCTAAAAATATTGCTTTTTTACGAAATTAATTATATTATTTCGATATATAATTTTTTATTTCGATATACAATTTTATGCGGTATATTTTTTCAGAACATTCCGACATAAATAATGGAGGTTTAGCTAATGAATTTATTTAGAAAAAAATTAATTCAGGACCTCATTCAAGAAGCTGGAAAAAAAGATGTAGTCTTAAAGAAAGATTTAGGGGCATTTGATTTATCCATGCTTGGAATTGGGGCTATTATAGGAACAGGAATATTTGTACTAACAGGGGTCGCTGCCGCAGAACATGCAGGGCCAGCACTTATTTTATCTTTTATCCTATCTGGACTAGCTTGTGTTTTTGCCGCCCTTTGTTATGCGGAATTTGCTTCTGCGGTTCCAGTATCGGGAAGTGCGTATACCTATAGTTACGCAACATTTGGTGAGATCATTGCCTGGATATTGGGATGGGATTTAATCTTAGAATATGGATTAGCTTGCTCTGCGGTTGCAAGTGGATGGTCCGGCTATTTACAAGGATTGCTCGAAGGGTTTGGTATTCATTTTCCTAAAGCATTAACTAGTGCGTATGATCCGGCAAACGGAACATTTATCGATGTTCCGGCCATCCTAATCGTACTAATTCTTACATTACTACTTACACAAGGTGTAAAGAAATCCGCTCGATTTAATACGATTATGGTAATTATTAAACTGGCAGTAGTGTTATTGTTTATTGGTGTAGGTGCTTGGTATGTAAAGCCTGCAAACTGGACACCATTTATGCCATTTGGTTTCTCAGGTGTTACAGCTGGTGCAGCAACCGTATTTTTTGCTTATATTGGTTTTGATGCTGTAGCGACTGCAGCTGAAGAAGTAAAAAATCCGCAAAAGAATATGCCAATAGGTATTATTGCATCCTTACTAGTTTGTACCGTGTTATATATTATTGTTTCTGGAATTTTAACTGGTATTGTTCCTTATCAAGAATTAGGTGTGAAAAATCCTGTTGCATTTGCACTTAATTATATTCATCAGGATTGGGTAGCAGGTTTTATTTCATTAGGTGCGATTGCAGGTATCACCACTGTATTATTGGTTATGCTCTATGGACAATCTCGTTTATTTTATGCAATCAGCCGTGATGGGCTCTTACCAAAAGTATTTTCTAAGGTTGATAAGAAGAAGCAGACACCAATGGCGAATTCATGGATTACTTGTTTACTAGTTTCGATTTTTGCTGGATTCATTCCGTTGAATAAACTGGCAGAGTTAACAAACATCGGTACGTTATTTGCCTTTATGACGGTGGCAGTTGGAATTCTATTTCTCCGTAAAAACAAGCAAGCACCAAAAACTGGATTCCGTGTTCCATTTGTACCATATATTCCGATTCTAGCTTTTGTATTCTGTGGATACTTAGCGCTTCAATTACCAAAAACAACGTGGATTAGTTTTGGAGTGTGGCTTGTGATTGGATTATTGGTCTATTTTGGATATGGGCGAAAACATTCAATCCTAAATAATACTGTAGAACAAATGAAAAAAGTTAGCTAGAGATAAATAGTAGAAGGGCTTACCACGAGTAAGTCCTTTTTTTTTGTGGATTATATCGAAATATGTCGAAATTCATCGGTTTTACAAAAATGATGTCTTTTAAGTGAAAGAAAGATGATAAAATAAGAGCATGATTTTTATAACAACTTTTCACGTGAACATATATAAGGAGAAACTACATGAAAGAAGGCTTCCAGACTACTAAGCTCATTTTTGAAGAAAAGAAGGCAAGTATTCTATTTTTATGGTTGTTTAATTTATTGTATTATTCGTTTGATATTTTTTATTATTGGATAAGGCCGAAAATAAATAAGCAAGCAAGTATTTTTGATACAGATGAAGTTGGTTTGGGTGTATGGCTATACATTTTAATTTTCTGTATGCTGCCACTTTCTATCTATTTTATTAAAAAGGGGAATCCTTACGTAGTAAAATACATCTATATTATAGGATATATTGGTATTAATATGGTTGATAGCCTAATGACCTATTTAGGATCAACAGCCTCATTCGGTTCGGGGAATATTGTTGAGGTATTATTTCTCCTATTCTGCCCAATTTTTGTAAATAAAAATTATTTCTGGGTTGTTTCACTTGGGATGATTGGGAAAGAAATTTTGTTGGGAGTAATTCTGCGGGATTTAAACGTTTTAGTTCCAACTGTTATATATATTATCTTATCTTTGATCGCCTATATTTTATTAGTTCGGTTTCATTCATATATTCAAACCTTGACGAAAGTCTATGAAGAACTACGACATAAAGAAAAATTAGCTGTAGTTGGTCAAATGGCTGCTGCTATTGGTCATGAAATTCGAAATCCCTTATCTTCATTACGGGGGTTTACACAATTGCAGCAAGAACGATACCCAAACACCAATGATTATTATCCAATTATGATTCAGGAAATTGACCGGATCAATACAATTGTTCATGATCTGATGTATCTTGGTAAACCAAGAGTTATTAATTTTGAAAAAGCAAGTATTGAAGAAGTAGTTGCCTATACATTATCGATTACGCAACAGCAAGCGGAGAGACAAGGAGTCACTGTAGAGACAATTATGGCAGGGCCATTACCACCTGTCGAATGTGATGAAAAGCAACTAAAGCAAGTGTTTATCAATTTGATAAAAAATGCAATTGAAGCCATGCCAGATGGCGGCAGGATAGAAATCCGTGTTCAAGTAATAGAAAAACAGAAAATGGTTGTTTCTATTCAAGATGAGGGTAGTGGAATTAAAGATGAGAACATCTTAAATCTTGGTGAACCATTTTTCACGACAAAAGCAGATGGAACTGGTTTAGGTTTAATGGTTACGAATCAAATCATTAAGGATCACAATGGTGAACTGAATATAGATAGTAAGATCAATAAAGGGACTCGAGTAATTGTATCTTTGCCGATCCTACAAATAGTTAAATAGTTCTACAATTATACAAAATTCCTCAAAATAACATGTTACAAGGGTAATATGAATGATATATAATGTAGAGGAATACAGAAAGTTAAAAGATTTTGTCGTTAAATGCCTTGCTAATAAGATAGTCAACACCTATTCTTATAGAATTAACTAAATTAGTAGGGCTCTTGTGTGTTATACACCTGGAGGATTATATGATACCGAATCAAGAGCAACGAACCATAAAATGGTTTCTGATATGTTTCTATATTATTTTAATAGGCTATGATTTTTTTTACTATTATCTTTTACCCGAGTTTGTAAAAGATAAGCCTAATGAAGTTGGTGTACCCAGTTTTTTTTGGTATTTTAACTATGTAGTATTATTAATATTGATACCTATCATGTACTACTTAAGTAAGATGAATAAGCAATCCATGATTAAATTTGTCTTCATTACCTGCTATCTAGTAACTGCTTTCACTGTTGATATTTTAAGCTATTACAATAGAGGCGATAAATACTCCAGCGGTAATGTTGTAGAGATATTTTTGCTGTTAACATTACCTCTTTTCCTTAGTAAAAGATACTTCTGGTTAGTGAGTTTTGGGATGATCATAAAATATACTCTTACTAGTATTATTTTAGATAATTCTTTTCTTATCGTTCCAATTGTACTTATCGTTATTTTATCTATTGTGTCTTTCCTTTTATTAGTCCGCTTCCAAGGTTATGTCAAAGCAATAAGTACATCGTATGATAATCAACTGCAGGGGATTGTTAAAGGGGTAATAGCTACCCTTGAACTGAAGGACCCCTACACAAGGGGACATAGTGAACGTGTTGCTAGTTATGCCCTTTTATTAGCTCAAGAATTAGGGGGACTTTCAAAAGAAGAACAAAAATCCTTTTATTATGCATGCCTGCTCCACGATATAGGTAAAGTTCATATTCCAGATCAAATCCTAATGAAACCTGAAAAATTAACAAATGAAGAGTTTGAGATTATTAAATCACATCCAGGTGTAGGGGCCGAAGCAGTTCAAAATGTTGAGGGAATTAAGGAAAGTATTTGTGTAATTCGTTCTCATCATGAACGTTGGGATGGTAAAGGATATCCTGATCAATTAAAGGGGAATGAAATTCCAATACTGGCGAGAGTAGCCTCGGTTGCAGATGCGTTTGATGCCATGACATCATCAAGATCCTATCGAGCGGCAATGCCGGTAGAAGAGGCCTATCAACGTATTATTGAAGGAAATGGTTCTCAATTTGATCCGACGCTTGTGGAAGTCTTTAAAAAAGTATTCCCAGCTTGGGTTGAATTCCATAATAGATATCCATGGGCTAAAAAGTGAGAATAACTTAAGGAGGTGGACCAATGAAAATCCGTAAGCTAAAGAAAGTAAAGACGACTTGCTGGTGGTGTCCATATGTAGGAATTAAACCTTAAGGAGGATGGATGTTAGCAAATGCTAGCATCCTTCTTTAATAGGTCAAATACAAGTAAAAGGGTGTTGAAATGGGAATTACGCTCGATTCACGTCTATTGTTGGTTCCAATTATCATTCGTAAGGATAAAAAAAATTACATCATCGAGGATACACTCTCTGGTGATTTTTACGAAATGCCCATAGTTTGTGTTGAGGCTATCAATTTAATTAATCAAGGTGAACAAATTGGAGAGGTTGAACGGACACTTAAGAAGAACTATCCCACAGAAGTAATTGACCTCCTTGATTTTGCTGAACAGCTTTTAGAACTGGAACTTGTTGATGAAATTGATGGGGTGAAGCTTGAAAAAAGGCAACCACCCAAGGAAGGTTTCGGAATATTAAGGATTCCACCTAAGTTGGGACAATTGTTTTTTAATAAGTTTACTTACCCTATATATGTATGTTTATTTGTTATAAATCCAATACTTTTTGCAATTCATCCTTCTTTATTCCCTCATCATAAAGACATATTTGTTTTTGATATTATGGTACTAAACGTAATACTTTGGATGGCGTTTACATTTATTTTAGTTCTGGTTCACGAGCTAGGTCATGTTTTGGCCATGAGAGCACATAACCTGCCGACAAAAGTGGAAGTTAGCCATCGTTTATTTTTTGTTGTCCTAGAAACCGATATGTCATCCGTCTGGAAGCTAGCACCTAAGGACCGAAATATTCTATTTCTTTCGGGTCTTTGTTTCGATACAGTCCTTCTATTTATTGCTCTTATTAGTCAATTGATGTTTCCGAATATTACAGGTATTACCGATGGTTTAATGAATTTAGCTATTTTTGATATTGTTATTAGAATCATATTTCAATTCTGTTTTTATATGAAGACTGATTTATACTACGTCTTTGAAAATGTGTCTGGATGTTATAATTTAATGGAGAATGCCCAACAGAAAATTAGAAATCATATTTCATTTCTAAAATCTAAAAAGAGTGAAGAAGTTGTTTTTTTAGATGAGAAAAAGATTGTGTTTCTTTATTCAATCTTTTATTTTCTTGGAGTAGCAATTACGATATTTTTATTTTTCAAATATTATATTCCAGAAATCATCCTTGCTGGAAAGCAATTACTTCCAGGGTTTGGACGTTTGCCAACAAGTTTAGCTTTTTGGGATGCAGTACTTTTCTCACTTCAAGTTGGAATCTTCCTGCTATTACTTTTGTATTCTTGGCGAAAAAAATACACTCAAAATAAGCTCAGTAACTAAATGTGACAGACATTTGTCTAAAATAACATTTCTAGGGGTTTTTTCCCCCCAATAATGGGGGAACTCCCTGATATTTATAACACTGCCGTTTTTCTTACAATTAGAGTATGAAAAAACGGTAGTGTTATTTTTATTTAGGAGGAACTCCAATGGAATCCAATATTTCAATAACTAAAAAACAAGAGAGATCGGTCAATGATGCGTTTGCATCTCATTTTGCTAAATCAATGTTTCTGACGGTTGTTGGACTTGCGATTTTAACGTTTATCGGTACAAGAATGTTTACACATGTTGACTTAAATCTATATGGATATATGGTAGGAACCATTGTATTTATCGGGGGATTTTTCTACCGCTTTATTGCATGGGGAGAAAGACCGCCAACCAAAATTTTTATCAAAAAAGGCTTAAAACTATTATTTCGAAAAAGTACACCTAAAACTGCTGTAAATCATTTAGCTATTTATGATTTCATCCGGAATCGTGGGATGTACCGCTGGGTACAGCACATTTTAATCGGTTGGGGCTGTGTCCTTGCGTGCTTGGTAACCTTCCCGCTCGTGTTCAGCTGGATGTATTTTACGATGGAAGACAATGGCTACTATACAATCGTGTTATTTGGAATGAATGTAATGAACGTGAAAGCAGATGGAATCATTGCTTGGTTATCCTATAACGCACTTAATATTGCTGCGATTATGGTTACAGCTGGAGTATGTATGGCACTAAACCGCCGCTTAAAAAACATGCAAGCCAGAGCAGAACAAAAGTTTATGTACGATTTCTTACCGCTGTATCTATTATTGTTTATTTCCGTTACTGGACTATTATTAACGGTCCAAAACGTATTCCTACATGGCTGGATGCAGCCGCAAATGTCACTGATTCATCAATTTTCAGTTATTGTGACACTCATATACCTTCCATTCGGAAAACTTGCTCATATTCCATTCCGTCCAATGAGTGTATTTGCAAGAAATTACCGTGAGCATTATGGAGAACAGCATATGAAGGAATGTAAAGTATGCGGCGATCATTTTGTATCAGTGGAACAATCGAATGATGTCATTCAAGTTTTAGGTGTCAATGAAATGGAATTTAATATGCAGGATGGTTTTAATCTTGCAGAACTATGTCTGCCTTGTCGCAGAAAATATAGAATCTCAAGATTCTCAGGCTTCGCAACACATCAAATTAAGGTCAAGGAGGCAAACCAGAATGCAAAGGGATAAATTTTTTAAAGAAATAGAAAATCTTCGTCATCCAAATGAAACGCTCGTAAAAACTCACTGCAGTTACTGTGGGATGCAATGTGGAATGAACCTGCGTGTAAATACAAAAACAAATAAAATCATCGGGGTTGAACCACGGTACGACTGGCCGGTAAACGTCGGAAAAATGTGCCCTAAAGGGGTTACAGCTTACCAGCAAACCAACCATGATGATCGGATTTTAAAACCATTAATCCGCGATGATGCATCACTTAAGGGTACAAAAGAAGGCTTTCGTGAAGCCAGTTGGGATGAAGCCTACAGCTTAATTGCTAAGAAGTTTGCAGAACTTCAAAGTAATTACGGAAAAGATACATTGTCAGTATTCAGTGGTGTGTCGATGACGAATGAAAAGTGTTATTTGACAGGCAAATTCGCCAGGGTTGGCCTGCAAACACGCTACATTGATTATAACGGCCGCTTCTGTATGTCAAGTGCAGCTGGTGGATTCCTTCGCTCTTTTGGAGTTGACCGCGGTTCAACTTTACCGTGGACAGATCTCCATGAAACAGATTGCTTGTTCATTGCTGGAAGCAATACGGCTGAGTGCCACCCAACTTCAATGTTTAGAGTGTGGGCAGTCCAGGAAAGAGGAGGTTACTTAATTGTAGCTGACCCTCGTGAAACCCCGATTGCAAGAAGAGCGGATGTTCACTTGGATTTACGTCCAGGGACAGACCTCGCCTTAGCAAATGGTATTTTAAACTTACTTATTCAAAACGGATATGCAGATGAAGAATTCGTTAATAATCATACGAATGGCTTTGAAGAAACAAGAGAATTGGTGAAAGAATTTACACCAGAATATACAAGTGAACTGACTGGAGTGGCTCCAGAAAAGATTATTCGTGCCGCTGAAATTTACGGAAAAGCACCAAATGCCATTGTCATGTTTGCGCGTGGTATTGAACAGCAGCATAAAGGTGTTGATAATGTATCAGCCTACACGAATATGGCATTAGTTACGGGGAAAATTGGCCGTCCTAAAGCGGGAGTAGCAACATTTACAGGGCAGGGTAATGGTCAAGGCGGACGTGAGCATGGTCAAAAATCTGATTTGCTTCCAGGTTATCGTAAAATTACCAATCCGAAGCATGTAGAAGAAGTATGTAAGGTTTGGGGAATTACACCTGAAGAAATGCCGGAGCCTGGTGTTTCTGCTTATGAGATGTTCGAACTAATGGAGGAAAAAACAATCAGAGGTTTGTATTTACTCTGCTCCAACCCAGCAGTATCCGCACCAAACTTAAACTTTGTCCGCAAGGCTTTAAAAGGCTTAGACTTTATGGTTTGTGCAGACTTCTTTCTTTCCGAATCTGCAGAATTTGCGGATGTCATCCTTCCAACCGTAACATGGTCAGAGGATGAAGGAACGGTAACTAATTTAGAAGGCCGGATTATTAAAATTAATAAAGCTCAAGAACCAGTTGGTGAATCAAAGCCGGATTGGCAGATTCAAGCAGAGTTAGCAGAGTATCTTGGCCGAGGCAAGTATTTCTCCCACTTGAAAACGGCGAGAGATGTGGCTGATGAATTCCGTTTAGCATCTAAGGGCGGCTATGCCGACTATTATGGAGCTACTTGGGATAAAATCGACAAGCAAGATGGTGTGTTCTGGCCATGTAAAGATGAAAATGATCCAGGAACACCGCACATGTTCTTAGATAAAAAATTCTACCATCCAGATGGAAAAGCAAAAATTTGCGCCTTACCATACCGTCCGCCAGCTGAAGAGCCGAGCGCGGAATATCCATTACGCTTAACAACCGGACGTGTCGTCTACCATTATCTTTCTGGGAATCAAACTCGCCGCATTCAGTTTTTACGGGATATGTGCCCAGAGCCTTATGTAGAAGTACATCCAGAAACAGCTGCAAAATACAATATTGATCATGAGGAATTTGTACGCCTCTTTACACGTAGAGGAGAGGCGGAATATAAAGTGAAAATCACAGAAGCGATTCGAAAAGATACCGTATTTGTTCCGTACCATTTTGGACACGAGAAATCTATTAATCTATTAACCATTCCAGCGCTTGACCCGATGTCACGGATGCCGGAATTTAAAGCGTGTGCCGCTCAGATTGAAAAACTAGAAATGAAGAAGGTGCAGTAAATGAAAAAGAGGCTATATCTTGAACTTGAAAACTGTATAGGGTGCCGTTCATGTTTGGCGGCTTGTACACAGTGTGGTGGTCATGAAGAACGTAACCGTAACTATGTTTACGATGTGAACCCGCTTGTTAACCGTCAAACCATGCCTCTTATGTGCCTGCACTGCGTAAATCCGGCTTGTGCTAGAAGTTGTCCAGCCCAAGCCATTCAAATCCATGAAACAGGTGCCGTGCTATCGGCTCTTGTGGAGAAGTGTATTGGCTGCCAAAACTGTACAATTGCGTGTCCATATGGAATACCAAAGTTTGATACAGAGCAAAATTTAATGTACAAGTGTGATCTTTGTATTGACCGGACAAAGGACGGTATTCCGCCAATGTGTGCGAGCGTATGTCCATCGAATACATTACAATGGCTGACAGATGAAGAGATAGAAGCGAAACAAAAGCAATTTAACTTGGATAACGGAAAATGGGTTACAAGTATGCCTTATTTAGAAGGCGAAACAAATGTAAAAGTGAACCTGCCTGGTATTCTGCAGGGCGTCACGAAACTGTTTTAGGAGGGATGAACATGACAGAAAAAAATAATAAAATCCCGTTCAATGAAGATAATTATACCCATAATATTAACCGCAACAATGAAAGAAAACTTGATCGGCGCGGCTTTATGAAAACATTAGTTGGAGCTGCAGGAGTATTTGCTGTTTCCTCTCTTCCTTGGGGAGCATTAGCTGCAAAAGAATTAACCGGATTGGGAGATAAAAAATATCCAAAGCAAAAAATTACTAATGTTAATTCTTTGCCTGTAGGAGATGCAGTTGATTTTGCCTTTCCTGGTGAACATGACAGTGCAATCTTAATTCGATTATCTGAAAATAAATATGTAGCCTACCAAAATGCGTGTACCCACTTAAGATGTCCGGTATTTTGGAAAAAAGATGAAGGAGAAATGCTTTGTCCTTGCCATCACGGAAAATTTGATGTGGAAACGGGTGCGCCAATCGCAGGGCCGCCGCGACGTCCGCTTCCTGAAATTTATGTAAAAGTAGAAAACGGTGCAGTTTATGCCGTGGGGGTGAAACGTTATGAAGCGTAGTTACCTGCATGTCGCCCTTCTTTTAGCAGTTTTGATGTTAAATATTATCTTTACTCAATATATGGTCCATCAATATTTTTACGAAAATTATACCAATACAATCGTAGCCGCGGTGATTAACGTGATTTTGTTCCCAATCGCATTCCTTATCTATAAAAAAGGTGTGAATGTCAATGACTAGTGAGACGTATATTGATTTTTGTTTTGTCCGTCCGTTAGCAGGTGATTTTACAGCTGAAATTGACAAGTTGTTAAAGAATACGTTTGCGAAAAAACGTCTAAATTGGTTTCTTGAAGAAAAAAGCCTTGATGGGGCTGAGATGGTTATTGCAGAAATAAAAGGAATGAGTGACTGGGGTTCTGAATATGAAACGATTCAATTTATCGAAGAACATGCCGAGGAGAAGTTTTGGGAGTATCTGCAAGGATATAAGATGTTCATCTATCCTGTGAAGAGAGGATGTAACAGCTGTGGAACCCATTAAGTTAGAAGATGTGAGCCAGTTTGTTGGTGTGCCAGTGGAGGTAGCCATACAAGATGCTGAGGGTGGAGACCGAGCACCTGCAGTAAAGAAAGTAGTAAAAAAAGTACAGTTTTGTCCAGATGTGACGCATATTCGTTTTTATTTTGATGATTTTTATTTTCTTGCCGTACCGATTTCTTCACAAGTAAAAGAGTCAGAAGGGCAATGGCGGGCTTTTGATTCAGAAAGCGGCTTAACATATACTATAAAAAAGGTCCAGGTTTTCTAAGAAGAACCTGCCTTTTTTATATGAATTTTTATATATTGGAGGGGCAATATGGATGAATTAAATTCAAAACAGCAGATTACCTCTTATATAATTCATTCCCAAGAAGAAGAGATCAAACGGATTGCCCTAGAACTTCATGAAGGTGTCGGACAAAATCTTTATAGTATATTAACAGGCTTACAGTTTATTGAATCAGGCGCCAAAGAACCACACATGACACATTATGTCCGCGAAATGTCGGAGTTGATTGAAAAGACCATTCAAGAAATTAGGCACCTATCTGTTGAATTACATCCGCCTACACTGACAACCCTTGGTTTACTTCCAGCCATGAGGAGTTATATTAACTTATATACATCAACGTTTGGGATCCTAGTAGATTTGGAAACAACGGGTGACGAAAAATGGATACCTGAAAAAAATAGTATTACCGTATTTCGTGTCTGCCAGGAGGCACTTGCCAATATTGCAAAGTATGCGGATACTTCTAACATAACCATTCATTTTATTTGGACGGAGGAAGAATTGACCATTACCATTTATGATTTTGGCAAAGGATTTCAACCAGAGGAATACAATGACCTATATCCATTATCAGGGCTTTCCGCAATGAAAGAAAGAATGCTTCTGACTGGCGGTCAGTGCAAGATTTCCTCTAAAATAGGGGAAGGAACGTCCATTGAAATATCTCTTCCGTTAAACCGGGATTAAAGGAGAGTTAATAGTGATAAAAATCCTTTTGGTTGATGACCATGCTGTGGTTAGAATGGGGCTTAAGATGCTGTTAAACACAAATCCAGAAATGGAGGTAATTGGTGAAGCATCGGAAGGAAATGAAGGAATTAAACAAGCGTTAAAGTTAAAACCTGATGTAGTGGTCATGGATTTAAGCATGCCGCATGGAAAAGACGGTTTATCCGCTACGATGGAATTGAAAAAGATAATGCCTCAAGTGAATATCTTAATCCTAACGATGCATGATGATGAGGAGTACCTTTTTCGTGCCATTCAAGGGGGAGCATCTGGCTGTATCTTAAAAAGTGCTCCACATGCTGAATTAATGTCTGCGATCGAATCAGTTGCTGTCGGAGATGCCTATTTACATCCCTCTGCACAGAAGCGATTGATGGAAGAATATTTGAGCAGCGTTAAACAAGATGGGAATGATACGTACAATCTTTTATCCGACCGGGAAAAAGAAGTGCTAACACTTATTGCTAAAGGATATTCCAATAAGGAAATCGCTGAACAACTTGTCCTTAGTGTTAAAACCGTCGAAACCCATAAAGGTAAGTTGATGGAGAAACTACAGATGAAAACCAGACCTGAGTTGGTGGAATATGCCGTAAGGAAAGGGTTATTGGGTTATGGTATTTAAGGAGAAATTCTTGAATGAAAGAGATTAAGGAATGTCCTGCAGTAATGGAGGTTTGTGACAGTCTGTTGACTGTAGTTGATTGCGAATTTGTTGCCTTGGCTCTGCAAAATGAAGTAGGCCCGGATGTTAAGTGGCATTATGCTGCTGGCAATTTAAATGACAAATACAAAAGAATAACTGTCCGTTTCGGAAAAGGCATCGCAGGAAAAATTATCTCAAGCGGAAGTTCAATGATGCTTACAGATTTTCCAAACGGAATTATCGGAAAAGTTACGGACCATCCCATTATGCTTGCTGAAAAACTTGTTTCGACTTTTGCTGTCCCTTTATTTTTTCATAGTGTACCTAAAGGGGTATTACTTATTGGTAATCGGAAAATCAAAACGTATACAGAAACTGATCAGCAGTATGTAAAGGAAGCAGCTAAAGACTTAGAAAAAATATTGACGGAGCAGATACTTTGATAGATGCAGGGAGGAGCTAATGGACAAGGAAATGGACCAGCCTGCAAAATTCGTGAATCTTGAGTTAGAATTAAAAAAGTCAATGCAGGAATTAGTAGATATAAAGTTTGCGCTTGATGAATCTTCGATAGTAGCCATCACCGATTCTCGGGGCACGATTACATATGTGAATGATCAATTTTGCCATATCTCGAAATACTCCAGAGAGGAACTCCTAGGGCAAGATCATCGAATTATCAATTCCCAGTACCATTCAAAAGAATTTTTTCAAAAAATGTGGAAAACCATCGGTTCCGGTGAGGTTTGGAAAGGTGAAATCTGCAATAGGGCAAAAGATGGTACCTTTTATTGGATGGATACAACGATTGTTCCTTTTTTAAATGAAAAGGGAAAACCGTATCAATACTTAGCGATTCGTTATGAAATTACCGAGCGAAAACGAGTCGAACGAGAGCTTCAAAAAATGATGACTAATATCATTAATGTTCAAGAAGAGGAACGAAGACGCTTGTCACGTAATTTACACGATGGGATTGGACAAAACCTTTATAGTCATTTGATTACTATTAATCGTCTCTTAGCCGAAATGGACCATCCTCTTTTGCAACAAATGCAAACCGAAGCAACTGAATTGATTGAAGAAATCCGCGAGATCTCATGGGAACTTCGCCCCTCCGTACTTGATGATTTAGGATTAGTGCCAGCTATTCGATCGTTTTTATCCCGTTACTCAGACCATTACAATATTGATGTGTATTTTGAATGCGTGTTAAATAGGCGCTTAGACATCAGCATTGAACTAACAATTTACCGGATTATTCAAGAGGCACTCACGAATATTCGAAAATATGCCGAAGTTAATGAAGCGACGGTCACTGTAAGAGAAATAGAGGATGTCGTTCGTGTAATGATTGAGGATAAAGGAAAGGGGTTTGATGTGAAGAATCAAACCTTTGGTGTTGGTTTGTTTAGTATGGATGAGCGTGCACGTTCGGTGGGTGGTGAGTTATTAATCAGCTCTTCACCTGGGAAGGGGACTAAAATGATCTTAGAAGTCCCTAATTCTATCGTCGAATAGCAAAGAACCAGGCGGTGTTTATGCCTGGTTCTTTCCTTTTAAATTTTAAATGAACTTTTTAAAGATACGATTCGATTAAATACTAATTTATCTACTGTTGTATGTTTAGGGTCGACGTTAAAGTATCCATGTCTAAAGAATTGGAATTTCTCTTGCGGTCTGCTTTCCTTCATGTTAGGCTCGACAAAGCCTTGTAACACCTGCATAGAATTTGGATTAACATTGTCTAAGAATGTCTTTTCTGTACTGCTGTTATCGTCTGTTTCGTCCAAAATTAGTGGTTCGTAAAGACGAAATTCAGCAGGAACGGCATGGGCCGCTTCCACCCAATGAATCGTTCCCTTCACTTTTCTACCCGTAAACCCTGTGCCGCTTTTTGTCTCTGGGTCGTAAGTGCAGCGCAGTTCGACAACTTTACCATTTGAATCCTTAACCACTTCTTCACATTTAATGAAATAGGCATTTTTTAGACGGACCTCATTACCGGGGAACAGACGGAAATACTTTTTAGGCGGCTCTTCCATAAAGTCGTCATGTTCAATATATATTTCCCGCGAGAATGGAATTTTTCTCGTGCCCATTTCTGGATTCTCTGGATTGATTTCAGCATCTAGCAATTCAATTTGTCCTTCTGGATAATTCGTAATAACTATCTTCAATGGATCGATGACACCCATTGTTCGTGGTGCTTTTAATTTTAGATCCTCACGGACGAAGTGTTCGAGCATTTGTGAATCGACTGCTCCAGAACCTTTGTGAATGCCAGTTTCTCGGACAAACGAAACAATCGATTCTGGCGTGAATCCTTTTCTTCTCATCCCAGAAATGGTGGGCATACGAGGATCATCCCAGCCATCCACAAATCCTTCGTCTACTAATTGCTTCAGCTTCCGTTTACTCATGACGGTATTCGTTACATTTAAGCGGCCAAATTCTATTTGCTGTGGAGTGCTCTCCATTTCACATTGTTCGACAACCCAATTATAGAGGGGACGTTGGTCTTCAAATTCTATCGTACAAATGGAATGGGTTACACCTTCAATGGCATCTTCAAGTGGATGAGCAAAAGCATACATTGGATAAATGCACCATTTGTCGCCGGTATTATGATGGGTTGCATGGGCAATCCGGTAGATAACAGGGTCACGTAAGTTTATATTCGGTGATGACATATCAATTTTCGCTCGAAGGACCTTTTGGCCGTTTTCATAGACACCTTCCCGCATCTTTCCAAATAAATCAAGGTTCTCCTCAATCGAACGGGTCCGGTAAGGGCTATCCTTTCCAGGTTCCGTCAGTGTCCCGCGGTATTGGCGGATCTCGTCAGCTGATAAGTCATCAACATAGGCTAATCCTTTTTTAATCAATAAAACCGCACGTTTATACATTTCTTCAAAATAATTAGAAGCAAATAATAAGTTATCCCATTCAAACCCTAACCACTTTACATCTTCTTTGATTGAGTTTACATATTCGATATCTTCTTTTAACGGATTGGTATCGTCAAAGCGTAAATTAGTCAGCCCATTAAACTCATCCGCTAAGCCGAAGTTGATGACAATCGATTTTGCATGTCCAATATGTAAATAACCGTTAGGCTCTGGCGGGAACCGAGTGACGATTTTAGGATGCTTTCCAGATTCAAGATCTTTAATCATAATATCTTTAATAAAATTAGATGTGTTTTTGTCCACCCTTTTCAACCTCTTTCATTCTTAACTCTACATTATAAATAACATAAATACGGATATTTTTCCATTGTTCCCAACAATTCATGTATAAAACACGCGTGAAATTGAATATTTGTTTATTTTTTTAGAATTCTAGAATTGGCAAGTGAAGTCGAAAAAGACTACAATGGTTTCTAGTATATATAGGAAGGGGAACTACCATGATTACCTTTGGAACAGTCGGAACAGGATGGATTACAGAATCCTTTATCAAAGCAGCCGAGCTCAGCGGTCAATTGCAATTAACAAGTGTCTATTCAAGAGCAGAGGATAAAGCGAAACAATTAGCCAATACATATAACGCTCCCTATTTTTTTACAGATCTAGAGGAGATGGCAAAGAGCTCAGAAATACAAGCGGTATATATTGCATCACCGAATTCTCTCCATTTTGAACAAACACTTACATTTTTGAAAAATAAGAAACATGTTATCTGTGAAAAGCCGATTTTTTCAACGACTGCTGAGTTACATACAGCCTATCAGACAGCGGAGGAAAATGGCGTATATCTATTTGAAGCGATTCGTAATATCCATACCCCAAATTTTAAAATACTAAAAGATAACCTACAACGGGCTGGGAAGCTTCGTAGTACCATATTGCCTTATATCCAATATTCCTCTCGCTATGATTTATTTTTACAGGGGGAGGAGCCCAATATTTTCTCGGCTCAATATTCTGGCGGCGCGCTTGTTGATTTAGGTGTCTATCCGCTCTATTTAGCAGTCGGATTGTTTGGTGCACCTAAGCAGGTCAACTATCATCCTGTTGTTCTTCGCAGCGGTGTGGATGGAAGTGGAACCTTGGTGTTAACGTATGATGATTTTATTTGTACGATCCTTTGTTCAAAAATATCTCATTCCGAATTACCGTGTGAGATTCACGGGGAAAAGGGAACCTTTATCCTTAAAGATGCGGCCCCGATTTCAGCTATAACCTTCGTGGACAACCGAGGAAAAGAGAGAGAAACCATTAGTGTCACTCTAGAAGAACAAAACATGGTATATGAATGTGTTAACATTGCTAAAATTATTGAGACGAAAAATGACCAAGAATATAAGCAATTGAAGGTCTGGAGCGAAATCGTAATCCAAATTACCGAAGAAGCTAGGAAACAAAATAATATCTTATTTGCAGCAGAAAAATAATACAAGGCCAGGAGGATACGTTCTCCTGGCTTTATTTCATGAGGTTATCTTCCTCCTAAAAAGCTTAATTAACATTTTATGAATGCTTATGTGAATTCTTTATGAATTCAATATTCTCAATGACTTTTATCACATGCCATGTTTTGTAAGTTCATTATAGTTGAGGGAGTAAGATGGGAGGAAACCTTATGAAATCAAAAGCTTGGTACCAGAAACAGTTGAAACGTAAACCTGTCCAAATTACAAGATATACCGTTCAGGGCTTGTTTCTGTTGTTTTTACTATATGTTGGTCTGCAGTTTTATCAATTTTATTTGCATTTTGAAACACTCGGAAAAACTCCTTTTGTTGACCGGCCTTCTGCGGTTGAAGGATTCTTGCCCATCAGCGGCTTGGTCGCCTTAAAAGTATGGCTTACGAGTGGCGAATTTGATGTCATTCATCCAGCCGGTCTCGTTTTACTTGCATTTTTTGTAGGTGCGGGTATCATTTTGCGTAAATCGTTCTGCAGTTGGATTTGTCCAGTAGGAACAGTTGGTGAGTTGATTGGGTGGCTGGGCAGGAAAATATTTAAGAGGAATTTTGAAATCCCGCAGTGGCTGACCTGGATCCTAACACCAATAAAATACTTTTTGATGTTATTTTTTGTTCTTATGGTTGTACAAATGCCCGTGTTTACGGCAAAAAGTTTTCTTGAGGAACCGTATAATAAGGTATCCGATGTAAAAATGCTCCTTTTATTTATCAATCTTGGCGGCTTTGCCTTGAAGTTTATCATTGTCATCTTCATCCTGTCCTTATTTTTTAGAAACTTTTGGTGCCGCTTCTTGTGTCCTTACGGTGCACTGATTGGACTAGGCAGTATCTTTAGAATTACGAAGATTGAGAGAAATGAAGTTACGTGTACAAACTGCGAAATGTGTACAAAGGTTTGTCCGCAAAGATTAAAAGTACACAAAGTTGAGACCGTAAATTCCCTTAATTGTTCAGCCTGTATGTCCTGTGTAGAGGCATGTCCCGTGAAAGATACGCTTAACATGACGATTGCCCGAAAGAAGGTTAGTAAATGGTTTATTCCAGTTACCTTCTTCGTGCTATTCTTCTTGGTTATTACGATTGCAAAAATAACCGGGCACTGGGATACAATCATTTCCTATGAGGAATGGAAACAGCTAATCCCGGAAGCAGCAAACATAAAATAATGGTTTAATAGCAGCCCATATCGGCTGCTATTTTTGTGCTGAATTTGATGTAAAAAATAAAGCACTGCTAACTGGTTGATTTCAATTAGCGGTGTTTTTACATTTATATTGTTAAACACATAGCCCACTTTTCATCATATAAATATAAAAAACTAAAATGGGTGAGTTATGATGGCTGGTAATAACAGAGAATTAATAAGTTGGATATTGCCATATCTCCCAATGGGTGCAGAGTTGGAATACCAAGATCAACAAGCAATCCTTCAATCTATGGATATCGATGGGGATGGAATCCAGGAAATCTTTGGGGTATACCGTCTTTACCGGCAGCCCTATTTATTTGTTCTTAAACAGTACTTTGGTCAATTTAGATATTATTATCCTCTTCCCTCTGAGTTGGAGCAAAAAGCAATCCGAGCGCTATCCATTTCCAGAGAGTCAAGGGCCGTTTACCTTTTTCCTGTTGTGAGAAAGGAAATTGGCGGAAATAAGTGGGGATATATGGATGCAAAAGGGAATTGGATTCTTCCGGCAAACTACGATCATGCCGAGGATTTTCAGGAGAATGGTTTGGCCATTGTTGGTTTAATGGACAAATCGGGTGTCATTAATTCTAGAGGCTATTTTATCGTACAGCCTAAATACGACACGATTAACTCATTTTCTGAAGGCAGGGCCGTTGTCAATGATGCCCAGGGATTCAAGGTGATTAATGAGAATGGCAAAGAAATCACGGAAAAGGCGTATTCTATCATTGTTGGAGAGTATAAAGAGGGACGCGTTCGTGCAGTGGAAATAGATGCAAACGGGGAGTATTTATATGGATATCTTAATAAACGGGGGAAAGAAGTAATTCCATTAATCTATAAAACGGCCAGTGATTTTGAACAGGGGAAAGCAATTGTAAAAACAAAAGAAGATAGTTTTCAACTGATCGATCTTACCGGAAAGGTACTACAATACTATCCATATGCTTACGTCGCTAAATATGGTCAAGGTTTGCTTGCATTTAGGAAGAGTAACGATGGGAAGCTGGGTTATATTAATGAGCTGGGGAAAACAATCATCGAGCCGCAATTTTCGAATGGAGAATCATTTATTGAGGGCCGGGCTATTGTCAGTTTGTCAGAGAATAATAGAGAAAAATTTGGCGTTATTGATCGGCAAGGTCATTTTGTGATTAAGCCAAACTATAATCAAATCTTAGATTTAGGTGAAGGGCGCTTTGCGATTGGAAAAGATCTTGACCCGAAGCAGCCTTGTATGAGATCCATTTATGCCCTAGCTGATTCGGATGGTCATATACTCACAGGATTTCATTTTACAGTGATGACCAAATTTGAGGACGGCCTTACGTCTGTCACTGATGAACAGCATACTTATTTTATCGACAAACATGGAAGGCGAAAGGAACATCTGCCAATGGTTAGTGGCTCAGGCTGGCTAAGCTTTGAGAAATCACTAATTAAAGGTCATATCGACGACCATCTCATATATTATAATCAAACGGGAGAATTAGTCTGGAAGCAAGCTGCCATTCTTCCGCTAGATAACCAATATTCGGTGATTGAGTATAAATACAAACCCAATAAGGATTATTTAGTCTACTTTCCACAAATCGAAGGAATGGAGAATCAAGAAAGCGTAAATCGCACTCTAAAGGAGATGGCAGGCGTAAAACCCGTACCCGCACATACCCAGCTGGAATCGAATTATACGGGTAATTATGAAATAACTTATTTTAAGAAAAATTTACTCGTCATTAAGATTACTGGCTACGACTACCCGTTTTGTGCAGCCCACGGAATGCCTGTAGAAAAATATGCCCATATTAACCTGAAAACTGGCTCGATGTATCAATTAAAAGACCTTTTTAAGCCTGGGAGTTCTTATGTAAAGGTAATTAGCGATTTGATTCTTGAACAAATAAAAAGTAATAACCAATATTCGTCTTACCTATTTCCTGATGAGTACCATGGCATAAAGGATGATCAGCCCTTTTTTATTAGTGAGGCTGGGCTGAATATCTACTTTCAACCCTATGAAATTGCCGCATTTGCAGCCGGTTTTCCGACCTTTACCATTCCGTTTGATGACCTAAAAGAGCTCATTAATAGGAACAGCGAATTTTGGAAATCGTTTCATTGAGGAAGGCAGGAATCAATCCTGTCTTTTTTTATGTAAACTAATGAAAAACCCTGCGGAAATATGAAATAATGGTGATAAACGAAAGATTATTTTTGAAGGAGTGCATGGTGGGTATGAAGATTTATGATATTTCTAGAAAACTAATAAATGGGATGCCTGTTTGGCCAGGTGATACGGATTTTCAATATGAGGTCGCATGGCCAATGGAGGAAAGCGGCTCCGTTAATGTAGGCAAACTTGAATTGAGTACCCATACAGGAACACATGTGGACGCTCCCTTCCATTTTGATAATGAAGGAAAGCGAATCATCGAGTTAAACCTTGACCTATACATTGGTCCTGCGAGAGTTATTGATATGCATGGTAAGGAAAGCATTGGTGCCGCTGATTTAGAAAAGATTAATCTAGATGGGTGCAAACGGGTGTTATTTCGAACCCTTGCCTGGGAAAAACCTGATGTTTTCCCTGAAAAGATACCACATATTGAGCCGAACTTAGCTCCTTTTTTAGGAAGTAAGGGAGTTCAACTGATCGGCTTGGATATTCCATCCGTCGATCCAATTGACAGTAAAGAGCTGCCTGCCCATCATAGCTTGAATGAGCATGGTATTCATATCCTAGAATCACTAATGCTTGATGAAATCGAACCTGGCGATTACGAACTGATTGCCCTTCCATTACCACTAGTTGAAGGAGATGGGAGTCCGGTTCGCGCAGTCCTGAGAAAGTAGAAGTAAAAGAATTGGTGTCAGGCACCAAAAAAGCGTGAATCCATTGGACTCACGCTTTTTTCTGTCCCACTAGGGGGAATATCACTGTTCCTTGGTCTGACTGGTAAATTTTTTGCGGAAAATTAGCCAATAACTTCCAAAGCCAATGATAATAAATAAACCTACCAAACCGGGAACAACATAATCTTTTAATGTTGGCTGGGCATTCTCCACTTGATTTGGAGGCAATGAGGCCTGTTCGTTTTCTATTGCTGTGCTTTTACTGGCTGATACAATTTTATTATTATCTGAGGTTATAGCAGCTATTTGAGTTGTTTGGCTAACTACTGGATTATTTTGAGGAGAAGAAACTTCTAATCGAGAATCGGCAAAGACAATCGTTCCTAATAGGAAAAACAACAGTGATGTGATAAGAGCAATCTTATTAAACATCATATTCAACTCCGCTATATTGTAATCTTTCTGTTGTTTATTCTATCATCGTTTGCATCAGGAAATATCACTTTAGCGGCAAAGTTCACAAAGCTTTCGAAAATTAAATCCTCTTAAAACCAACCAAATGTCTTTCCTAAACATAGGAAACTCAACGCATTGGGGGCTATTATTCACCTTCAATCTTCCAAATCTAAACTTGATATAAATCAATTTCAATTGAAGAGAAGGGTGATAAACTGAAGCATAAACTTAAACTCTTAACAAAGGGGAGAGAGAATATGTTTGAAATAGTTGATAAAAAGGCAGTAATGGATATTCGGGAACGAATTGCAAAGGGTGAACATCCACGCCGCGAAATATTGAATTTTGTTAGAGAAGCACCAATAGGCACTATTTTTGAAATTCATTTGCCACATCGAGGGGAACCGCTAATTGCCAGTTTACAATCGTTAGGCATGAATGTAATTGTTAATGAAGTAGAATCCATGCATTTTAGACTAATGGCCATCAAGCTTGACGAAATTAACTAATACCTACCTGATACTTGTTTTAGTTGGTCCAACTCTAGAATCTGTATTTGCCTTCGCCCATCCATGCAAATCAGTTTTTGCGACATGAACGAGACCAGCTTCCGGCTTACCGATTCTGGGGTTGTACCAATATAGCTGGCTAAATCCTTTTTAGTAATTGGCAGGGTAAAAGTACCATTTTTTGCATTCATTTTATCATGGAATAGAATGAGTGCTCTTGCCAGGCGTTGTTCTACTTCCATAAAACTGAGAAAACCAATGGAATCATCAGATTCATATAGGCGGTCGTTGACAGTTAGTAAGAACCGGTAGGACAACTCTGTGTTTTTTTCCATTGTGTTAAGGAAATCCTTTTTCTCGATATAACAAATAATCGTTGAGGCTCCTACGGCTTCTGCATTCAAATAATGATTTTCATTTCTTAATAATGAAAATAAGCCGAAGAAATCCCCTGGAAACAGCAATCTGATAATTTGTTCTTTCCCATCAGGGGACATTTTTGTTAGCTTAATCAGTCCTTCATTAACCACGAATAATGTCTCCGAACGTTCGCCATCTCGAAAAATATATTCTCCCTTACCATACCGTTTGCTCCTGGTTACCTTTTGCAGCGGTTGAAGATCCGCTTCGTTCATCCCTTTAAAAACCTGTACCGATGTAATGCATGATGATTCATGAGAGCTGCAATGGTCACAACACATTCTAAATCACTCCTCCAACTTTCTAATAACTTCATAGTAGCTGTTTTGATTCATCTTTGTAGTGATTTACATCAATTCCGGTTTTCTTGATTTAGATCAATGTTAATGAGAATCATTCCCATTACAATAAAGATAACCAAGAGGTGAAGGGGGTCCATTCTACTGAGTATCATGGAATTAGCATTAAACGAAGTCGCTTGCTCAGGATGTATCGGAAAAATAAAAAGAGAAATACAAAGAACCCATGGGATTGAAAAAGTTAAAATCTTAACAGGCAGTGGGAAACTTCAAATAAACTTTAATGAAAGCCTGATTCACTCCGAGGAAATAAATCGAAACCTCTATAAAATGGCATTGCGAACATTTGATTAAATGGCTGCTCAAAGTGGGCAGTTTTTTTATGAATATAATCACTTTATTAAGAACGTATAATTCGTTATAATATTATAGGTGTTACAACTGAACTTGAATGAGCGACAGTAATAAATTTCCCTTCCAGTTAAATAATAAGCAAAAAGGGAGGGATTTTTTTGGAGCGTAATCAGGATAGTAAATTTGAAGAAACTTTTCTTCCGATGACCTCGATTGGCAATGGTGTAGGGATGGCTGTTTTACCAGATATATATTGTTATACCGACAAAATCGTGAACCTCGTACTTGTTGGTGAACCGAATAAATCGGGGGAATTTGTACTAGTAGACACAGGAATGCCAAAGTCTGCAGAAAAAATAATTGAAATGATTGAAGAACATTTTGGTGAGGGGGCCATTCCGAAAGCAATCGTTTTAACGCATGGACATTTTGACCATGTCGGTTCAGTTGCTGAATTGTTGGAGGAGTGGAAGATCCCGGTTTATGCACATGAACTTGAGCTCCCCTTTCTAACAGGGCAACGTGACTATCCACCCGGTGACCCAAATGTCGATAGCGGACTTGTTGCGAAATTGTCGCCGATGTTCCCAAACCATGGAATTAATATAAGTGCCCATGTTCAAGTGCTTCCTAGTGATGGAACTGTTCCCCATATGCCTAATTGGAAATGGGTACATACACCAGGACATACACCAGGCCATATCAGTTTATTCCGTGAACAAGACCAGGCGCTGATTGCCGGAGATGCGTTTGTAACCGTAAAACAAGAATCACTCTATAAAGTAATGATGCAAACACAAGAGATTAGCGGTCCTCCTAAATATTACACGACTGATTGGGATGCGGCATTTGAATCGGTGAAAAAACTAGAGGCGCTTAAGCCGCAAGTAGTGGTGACTGGTCACGGGCTTCCATTGGACGGTGAAGAACTAGCAGTAAGTCTTCAGTATTTGGTGGAGCATTTTGAAGAGATTGGCCGTCCCAAGAGTGGAAAATATGTGAATTAAATATCCTGAAAAAAAGGGCTGCCTACGCATGCAGCTCTTTTGTATGATTGACATGTTCGTTTTTGAGAACAGGTGCAAGGATTTATAGGTATCAGCATAAGTATTACTAGAAATAATGGAAACTAATAAACTAATTCTTCCTGAGGTGGTAGTGATGAGACTCTGTTTATTCCTGCTAATTGCCGGACTATTAGATGCTGTCCTGACGCATGTTGGGATTGCTTCAGGTATCGTTTCTGAAGGGAATCCGATGATGAAACTTGTCATTGAGAAAAGCTGGTCTTATTTCTACATGATCAAAATCTTTTTGCCCCTAACCTTGCTTGGGTTGTTTTACTTACATCCATTAAAAGGCTGGATTCGGATGCTCTTGGTTTCCACTTGCGTTCTTTACTTCTCTGTCCTGATTTATCATATGGTTTGGATTGCCCTCTATTTTAATTCTGCAGCATGACTTGACACTATTGCTAACTAGACACTCTGAGCTTATTACGTTAGTATCAATACGATATGGAAAGACAAATAATAAGAAAAATGATTTTTAAATAAAGGAGTACATTATGTTAAAAACTTTAAAACCATACTTGCAGGCAGCCTGGGAAAAGTCTGGGTTTCAACAGCCGACTTCCATTCAAGCAGCGGCCATTCCGATGATTCTTGAAGGCAAGGATTTAATTGCCGAGTCACCGACAGGTACTGGTAAAACGCTAGCTTATCTACTTCCATTATTAGATAAAATGGACCCTAGTTTACAATCCCTCCAAGCAATTGTGTTGGCTTCTTCGCAAGAGCTAGTGATGCAGGTTTACCAAGAATTTCAAAAGTGGTCTGAGGGCAGCGGAATCAGGGGCACTTCCATTATTGGGGGAGCCAATATGAAACGGCAACTTGAGAAGTTAAAGAAACGCCCGCATGTAATATTTGCTACACCCGGTCGTTTACTTGAATTGATTAAACAGAAAAAAGTGAAAATGCATGAAGTAAAACTGGTAGTTCTCGATGAGGGAGATCAACTACTAATTCACGAACATCTTAATACAGTCCAAAATATTGTGAAATCAACCATGAGCGATCGCCAAGTGGTATTGTTTTCTGCAACAATGAAACCAGCAACAGAGAAATTAGCCAAGGAAATGACCAAGGACCCAGAAATTCTTCGGATCGAAAAGGATGAACTTGCTTCTTCTGGAGAAGTGGAACATATATATTTTTCTTGTGAGCCCAGGGATAAAATCAAGATGCTTGAAAAAATCACTCGCTTAGAAAATAGTAAATCGCTTGCGTTTATTAATGATATCGGCGAAATTGAAGTATTTAAGGAAAAACTACATTTTAAAGAGCTATCCATTGGAATCTTGCATAGCGACATGAAAAAGCTCGAACGACAGGCTGCATTAAAGTCGTTCCGTGATGGAAAAATGACGATGCTAATTGCTACTGATGTAGCGGCAAGAGGACTTGATATCCAAGGAGTTACCCACGTGGTTAATATCGATTCTCCGAAGGATATCTCACAGTATGTGCATAGAGCTGGAAGAACAGGAAGAATGGGTGCGAATGGGATTGTGATTTCACTCGTTACCGAGAGAGAAGAGCGTGAATTGAAACAGTATTGCCGTGAGTTAAAGGTACCAGTTAAAAAGAGAGTATTTTACAAAGGACTTATCGCTGAAGAAGGACAAAGAGACCAAAAACTAAGAAAATAATGGACAGCAGTGACAGTGGAGGAAAATCCGCTGTCTTCTTTTAATGTGCAAAGCAATTTCATTCCTTTTCTTGAATAGTTAAGGAGAAAGGGGAGGGGAACAAACATGGAAGACCCAAAATTAAAAGAAATGGATGTAGAGTGGTTTGAAGAAGCTACGATCACACAGATCCAAGAAAAATTTACACAAGGTGAGCTTACATCAAAAGAGCTTGTATTAATGTACCTACATAGAATCGCTAAGTATGATAAGTACCTGCATTCCATCCTCGAAGTAAATCCAGATGCAGTACAGATAGCAGAAGCGCTTGATGCCGAACGAAAAGAAAAAGGTCCGCGCAGTCGATTGCACGGAATTCCCATCTTAATAAAAGATAACATTGATACACACGATAAAATGCATACAAGCGCTGGGTCCCTTGCCTTAAAAGATTCGATTGCCCTCCATGATTCATTTGTGGCAGAACAATTACGGTCATTAGGAGCAGTCATTCTTGGAAAGACAAATATGACTGAGTGGGCCAATTTCATGGCAATCGGGATGAAAAGCGGTTATAGTTCACGTGGCGGGCAGGTATTGAACCCATATGCCCCAGGTGAGTTTGATGTGGGCGGGTCTAGCTCAGGTTCAGGGGCAGCCGTTGCAGCTAACTTCGCACCAGCGGCAGTAGGAACTGAAACATCGGGATCGATTTTAAATCCTGCTTGTCAAAACTCCTTGGTGGGAATCAAGCCAACAGTAGGACTGATTAGTAGAAGAGGGATTATACCAATTGCTCATACCCAGGACACAGCGGGCCCGATGGCTAGAACGGTGGAAGATGCAGCAATTCTTCTAACAGCACTTTGTGGAAGCGACGATAAAGATCCTATTACCAAAACAAATCCTTTTGCTCAAAAAGACTTTTCCGATCATCTATTGACGCATGGACTAAACGGGAAAAGAATTGGCTTAGCCCTAGAAGGTTTTATCGAGTTATTAAGTGAAGAGAAACAAAGGGTGATTCTTGCAGCAGTTGATAAATTAAAAACCTCTGGTGCAATCGTGATCGATACCATTGAGATTCCATCTGCCAAAGCAGATTGGAAGTATGATGTTTTGACCTATGAATTTAAACCAGATCTTAATGCATATTTAAACAGCCTCCATCCATCGATACCTATTAGAAATTTATCCGACCTCATTGATTTTAATAAGAACAATGAAGAGAAAATGCTCAAATACGGTCAGGCGGTCCTAATCGAGTCTGAGGAAACAAGTGGATCGTTAACAGAAGCAGCTTATGTAAACGCATTGGAGTTCGACCATTATCATTCGAAAAAACTGGGAATTGATTTTGCTTTGGAAACATTTAGCCTGGATGTGATTGTTTTTCCAAGTGAGGAAGGCTCTCATATAAGTGCAAAAGCTGGTTATCCATCCATTGCTGTTCCAGCTGGTTATACGGCAGAAGGGGAGCCAGTTGGGATTACTTTTGCAGGAACGGCATATAGTGAGCCATCTTTAATCGAAGTGGCTTATGCATTTGAGCAAATGACAAAATTTAGAAAAGCGCCGGTCCTTGAAAAAGAATAAGACTAATTATTTTCACTCATACTATCAATGTATTTCTCAAAAAGGAGCTGGTACGTATGGGAAGACAGAAGCTAGGAAATCAAAATGCTCAGCGAAATAATAATCGCAAAAAGCAAATGAGAGATAGTGAAGAACTGGTTGAATTCACAACTGGTGAAGGGATAAAACACAATCGTCCAAATAGTAAATAATAAAGCGCGCCTCCTTCTGAGCAAGGAGGCGCTTTTTGTAACTTGTAATAACCCAGACTTATTCTTCAGCAAGTAATTTTAATGCTTTTTTAGCAGGTCCTTCGATTACATCGCCTGAATAAGCATACCGTGAGCCGTGACAAGGACAATCCCATGTTTTTTCTGCATGGTTCCATTCGCATTCACAGCCAAGATGGGTGCAAGTGGTATCAACGATATAGAGCTTACCGTTCTCGTCTTTATAGGCCCCCGCCCTTTTCCCGTTATACATCACAACAGATCCTTCGCCATCCGACAGATCGTCCGGATCTCCCGGAACAATTTCAAGCTTGCCTTTGATGAGGTGTTTAGCGACATCCACATTGGTGCTGACAATGCTTTTTAAATCCGGGTCAGCTTGGAAACGGGACGGTGAATAAAGCTGTTTGTACGGATTTTCGTTGTTTAACGCATAATCGGCTAATAAATGGCCAGCCATGGTTCCTGTTGTCATCCCCCATTTTTTAAATCCTGTAGCCACTAAAATATGTTCCCGCTCAGAAGTAATCGGACCGATATATGGAAGCTTGTCCAGTGTAACTAAATCCTGTGCAGACCAGCGGTAATCATATTCCTTAATCCCAAAAACTTCTTCGGCAAATGTCTCAAGATTTTCAAAATGGGCAATAGTATCAATCCCTTGACCTGTTTTATGGTTTTCACCGCCAATAATAATCAAGTTTTCGCCATTCACTGGTGTATAACGAATCGAACGGGTTGGACTGTCCGCACTAATATACATTCCGCCAGGGTACTCTTTGTCGGTTTTAATTCCGATTGCATATGAGCGATCTGCATACATACGGGCAAAATAAAGACCTGGCAAATCATAAAATGGGAAATGAGAGGCAATAATCACTTTAGTACAAGTGACGTTGAAGCCGGATTTTGTAACAACTTTTGACTGCTGATCATCATCTTGAATGTCGGTAGCAGTAGTATTTTCAAACACCATACATCCGGCTTGCACTGCTTCATCCAACAGAGCTTTCAAATATTTAAGGGGATGAAACTGAGCCTGATTTCGCATCATTAAGGCCGCTTTCACTTCGATATTGAATGGAATCGTATCTTTTAATGCTCCATCAATATTAAGTCGTTTATAAGCTTCCCACTCTGTTACCAGCTTTTCTTTATATTCATCGGTGACCGCATAAATATAGGCATCTTGTTTGCTAAAATCACAATCGATTCCTTTTTCGTTTACATTACTTTCCACAAATTGCATGGCATTCATATGTGATTCAAAATACAGTCTAGCCTTTTCCTCTCCAAAATGGTTAATAAATTCATCATAAATTAACCCGTGTTGTGCGGTTACCTTCGCAGTGGTATGTCCAGTGGTACCATTCAAAACACTACCAGCCTCTAGAATGGCAACCTTTACCCCCTGCTTCGAAAGTAAATATGCAGCTGTAATCCCTGTAATCCCCGCTCCAACAATGGCAACATCGACAGATATATCTTCAGTTAATTTCTTAAAAGATGGTAATTCTATTTCACGCCAATACGTTTTTGGAAATTGTGGAATTTTTTCAGATGAACTCATATATACTCCTCCAGCCTAAAAAAATGACATCAAAATTAATTTTCCCAAAGGAGTTAAAATAAATGTAATCAAGGAAGGATTTTCTTAACATAAAAAGAACCCAGCGTTTGCAGGGTTCCTACTCCTCTTTGTCAATTTCCAATGGATCAATTCGGGTCGAGTCTTCGGTATTTAAGGAACTTCTAAGGAAGTAGTAGAATGTTCCGCCAATACAAACAAGAAATATAAATAAACCAATCGTTGTGACCCACCAAATTGCAGCCATTGTATTCCCCCTTTGTAAAGCTTAAGAGACGAACGTCTTAAGCTTTTCTAAAAATATATGCAAAAGAGGGGAGGATTTTTCCAACGAATTTCTATTAGTCTTTTTTCTTAAGTGAGGCATAATAGTCCACTTTTTTGATATTAACACCGACAAAGGTTTCAATAATCGACTGGCCGCCGGCAATCGATAAAATTAAGATGACCACAAAGGTAACCCGTGGAAAGAGTAAATAGGTACCCCCAAGCAAAATCGCACTCCAAACACCTGCACACCAATAACATTTCAGTAAATAACCGAACATCGATGTCGGAACTTCCTTTGTTTCAATGCCAGCTTTTGTTTCCACCTTAATTTTTTTAACAAAAGGTTTACGGATAAATTCAGTAATCTTATCAAAAACAATTAAATGGGTTAAACGATAACTCGCTAAAATTAACATTATATATGTCATCCATGAAATCTCATTCACTTTTTATTCCTCCGTTATGTAGACAAAATTTTTAACTAATCAAGCTGATAAAATTTTTTAATCCATTGTATATTTTGAGCCTGAATTCAGGATTATATATTCGGAGGAGGCGAAAAAATGAAAAAATCTTTTTGGTTTAGTTTTCTGTTTTTATTATCACTACTTTGTATTCCAAGCGTGTCTTTTGCCCAGCAAATATACACCGTTCAGCCGGGAGACACACTTTGGAAGATCGCTGTCAGGTATCAGGTTGGAATTTCCGAGATTATTTCTGCAAATAGGCAATTTACAAACCCAAATTTGATTTATCCAGGTCAAAAAGTGACTATTCCAAGTTACGATGCAGTCAAAAACATTGAAAGTCAGGTCATTCGATTAACCAATCAGGAACGTGCGAAAAATGGATTGAAGGCATTAACACCGGATTGGGAACTGTCAAGAGTGGCTCGTTATAAGGCAAATGATATGAGAGATAAAAACTATTTTAGTCATACGAGTCCAACGTATGGCAGTCCATTTGATATGATGAAAAACTTTGGGATTTCCTATCGTTCAGCTGCTGAAAACATTGCAGCAGGGCAAACAACACCAGCATCAGTTGTGCAAGCTTGGATGAATAGCTCTGGTCACCGAGCAAATATTTTAAGCACGAGATCTACCTATATCGGTGTTGGCTACGCACAGGGCGGCTCATCCAGACACTATTGGGTACAGATGTTTATTTCTAAATAGTAAAAAAAGGTCAGTATCTTAAGCATTTCGCTTAGGGACTGACCTTTTCTACGTCTTAGGACTGATATAAAAATCAAGCTAAAGCGCAATTATGACAGCCAAAGAAAAGAGGTAAGATGATATCAAGATAACGAAAGGAGAAAAACAAAATGAAAAAATTCGGTTTATTGTTAGCAGGTGGAATTGCAGCAGTGATCTTGCTTTCAACCATTGGTCCAATGGTGGGGTTACTGGTTAGCTTAGTACTCCTATACTTCATATTCAAACAGTTCTTAAAAGCTAAAACTATAGGAGGAAAAATCGGGCTTGGGATTATTGGCTTCATCGTCCTGATGGCCTCTATTCATAATGCCCCAGCCATCATTGGAGTGGCAGCAGCTTATGTTTTATACCTCGTTTATAAAAAGTGGAACCAAAATAAGGATACTGCCGTGAATGAAGGATCAGACCCATTTGCTAATTTTGAAAAACAATGGAAAGAAATGAAAAATTATTAGGATTAAAAGGAGAGAATTCACATGACAAACTTATTTACAAGAATTAAAAATACGATTACAGCCGATTTACACGAGGCACTTGATCAAAAAGATAAAAAAAATCCAATCGCCTTATTGAATCAATACCTGCGTCAATGTGAGCAAGAAACGGAGAAAGTTAGAAAGTTGTTAGAACGTCAATATACATTGAAGGATGAGTTTACAAGAGAATACCAGCAGGCAGCTCAGTTAGCAGAAAAAAGAAAATACCAGGCGGATGTTGCTTCTAAGGCTGGCGAAACAGAACTTTATCAGTTTGCCTCTTCAGAGTATGAGCAATATGCAGATCGTGCAACCCGCTTAAGTGGATCACTTGAACAGGTAAAAAGTCAACTATCAGACTTAGAAAGAAAATATGAAGAAATGAAGCACAAAATCAAGGATATGCACCTAAGAAGGATGGAATTAATGGGACGTGAAAATGTGACCCGTGCAAACCATCAAATCAACCAAGTGCTAGATGCAAATACTTATTCAGATAAATCCTACTCAAAGTTTAAAGAGATTGAAAACTATCTTGACCGTTTAGAGCATCAAGTGAATAGTTCGTTTTATCGCAATACCATCGATGCTCGGATCGCCCAGTTAGAAAAAGAAATGAAATTAGAAGAAAGCAAGTCCATTTAATTACAAATATGGTATGCTAAAAGAAAAGCGAAGGCGCCATGCACATGGCGCGCATGTATAAAAGGCGTAGGCTTTCTGCGCCTTTTGTCCAATGAAAAGAAAATATAAGTTTTTGAACTTAGATTACTGTCTAGCTCCAGCGCCCTAGCGGCTAGTGTCCTTCGCTCTCCGCCCTACGATAAGTCAAGCACGAATGCGCCTCCGGCTCTTCGTGTTTCCTTTATCTCAGTTGGAGCGCTCCAGGCCATACGCCGCTGACCAGGGCGCTTGCGCTTTTCGTAATACATTAAAATAAATGATGAGCCAGACATTTGTAAGGGAGGGTGGTCCATGTTTAAAAATACCAAATATGATTATTTAGGCTGGATGTTCATTATTGGTGCGATCATTCTAGTCATGGAAATATTATTTTTCAACAGTGGGCTTATTTTTTCCCTTATCATATCTGGCGGCATGATTTTTCTCGGCCGCAAGCGTACGGGGAAAAAGAGAGGGAAGATACTGTTTATCGGCGGAATAATCTTCTTTGTAATTAGTGTCCTCAACATGATGACGTTTAGGTTCTTTTTGCTCGCCATTTTACTGCATTTTTTCATTCAGTTTATTAATTCAAAAAAGCATCCAAAGAAGATATCACCGGAGATCATCCTAGCAGAAGAAACCGTGGAACAAGAAACACTGATTAAAACAGAACCATTATTTGAAAATATTGTTCTTGGTCAACAGAAGACTCCTGCTGGTGCCTATAAATGGAATGATGTAAACATCCAGGCAGGTATTGGCGATACCATCATTGATCTTAGTTTTACGATGCTTCCAAAAGGGGAAACCGTTATCTTTATACGAAATCTCGTTGGGAATATTCAAATCCTTGTTCCTTATGATATAGAAGTAAGTATTCAGCACTCCTGCATAGTAGGTTCAACAAGTGTTTTCGAGCATCATGACTCGAAACTTTTCAATCGGGTATTACACGTAAAGACACCTGGATATGAGGCAGCCGAGCACAAAGTCAAAATATTTACTTCGCTCGTAGTCGGAAATTTAGAGGTGAGCCGGATATGAGCACAACCCAGCGCCAAATTTTCTGGAGTGTCGGCTTTTCCTTTTTTATTGCGATCATTATCGGTGCCATTTTTATCTTTGTTTTCCCATTGGGCAGTTGGGCCGAATTGTGGAGTAAACAGTTCATGAATATTCCCTTTGTTATCTTTATCCCGGCCTTTAGTATTGCTGTCGGAATACTTTTAGGTGCGTTCTCTGGGATGTATTGGAGAAGACAGTTTCTCTCGGTTGAACATTCCTTGCATTTATTAGAGGAAGGGAAACAGATAGAAGTGAAGGAGAAACCGGTGATCTCGGAAATGCAACTAATTGCCAACCGAATTGACAAAATCGGCAAGCAGATGTCTGAGCAAGCTAAACTCTCACAACGCTTAGCGACCGAAAAGGTAGAAGACCTAGAAGGAAGAATTCAAGAAATAATTGAACAAGAACGGAACCGTCTGGCCCGTGAGCTTCACGACTCTGTCAGTCAGCAATTATTTGCTGCTTCGATGATGATGTCAGCCATTAACGAAACAAAGCAGCAATCACCAGTAGAAAATGACCGCGAAGCGAAGCAACTGAAAATTGTCGAAGAAATGATTCACCAATCCCAATTGGAAATGCGTGCCCTCCTTTTACATTTGCGGCCGGTTGCCTTGAAAAATAAAACACTCCAAGAAGGAATTGAAGAGCTGTTAATCGAATTATCTCAAAAGGTTGAAATGGATATTAAATGGAAAACGGAAGCCTTCCCCCTAGATAAAGGTGTGGAAGATCATCTTTTCCGAATTCTGCAGGAATCTATTTCAAATACTTTAAGACATTCGAAAGCACGCTCGCTCGAAGTTCTAATGGTTAAACGGGACGACTTGGTCATCTTAAGGATTGTTGATGATGGAATTGGTTTTGATGTAACCGAGATGAAGGCGGGTTCCTATGGAATGCAAAATATGCATGAGCGTGCGGTAGAAGTAGGCGGTACGTTAAAAGTAGTAAGTGTAAAAAATCAAGGAACAAGGCTGGAAGTAAAGGTTCCGGTGATGATTAATGGAGATGGTGCCAATGATTAGAGTAGTATTTGTTGATGACCATGAAATGGTAAGAATCGGGGTTTCTTCTTATTTATCTGCACAGCCAGATATTGAAGTAGTCGGGGAAGCAGACGATGGAAAAAAAGGTGTGGAGCTTGCTCTCGAACTTCGCCCTGATATTATTTTAATGGATTTAGTTATGAAGGAAATGGACGGAATTGAAGCCACAAGACGGATCATTGAACAATGGCCTGAAGCAAAAATCATCATAGTAACCAGTTTCTTGGATGATGAAAAAGTATATCCTGCACTTGAGGCTGGAGCTACAAGCTATATGCTTAAGACATCTAAAGCTGGTGAAATAGCCAATGCGGTCCGCGCTACATACCATGGGCAATCGGTCCTTGAACCGGAAGTTACCGGTAAAATGATGGTAAAAATGCGTCAAAAAAATACACACTTGCCACACGAAGACCTTACATCTCGTGAAGTTGAAATATTATTATTAATGGCTGAAGGAAAAACCAATCAGGACATTGCGGATGAGTTATTTATTGCCCTCAAAACCGTCAAAACCCATGTCAGCAATATTTTGAGTAAGCTCAACGTACAAGACCGAACGCAAGCAGTCATCTATGCATTTAAGCATTCATTAATAAAATAAATTTAGAAGGCTTTCCAAATCTGGAAAGTTTTTTTTTGCCTTTTTTATAAAATTATAAAAATATAATTGAAAAAGGTTCTCATTTACTGGTATGATGATTTTATTGAAAATGATTATCATTAATATAGATACCGGAGGATTACATACATGAAACTATTAAAAGTGTCAGGCACCTTAATTTTATCTAGCAGTCTACTATTTGGATGTTCAAATAATACAGAGGAAACTTCAACAAAAGAAAAGGTAAAAGAAAAAGCAGCTGCGAGTCAGGCTTCGCTCACTGGGGTTACAGATGATTACAGGGCATATGCCTTAGGAGAAATTGAAGAATTTGTTAAGGCAACAGACGCCTTTACAGCTGCTGTTAAAAAGGGAGAAATCGAAAAAGCCAAAGCCCTTTATGGACCAGCGCGGATGCACTATGAGCGTGCCGAACCAATTGCGGAAGTGTTCGGTGACCTAGATCCGAAGATTGATGCACGAGAAGGCGATGTTCCTGAAGCAGAATGGGGCGGGTACCATCGGATTGAAAAAGGTCTTTGGATTGAAAAAACCACTAAAGGATATGAGCAGTACGCGGAGCAGTTAATGAAAGATGTTAATCTCCTACGTGCCAAGGTAGATACCGTTGAAGTGACACCAGAATTATTGATAACTGGCGCTGTTGACCTTTTAAATGAGGTGTCCACTTCAAAAGTAACAGGCGAAGAGGACCGTTATTCCCATACTGATTTATATGATTTTGCTGCCAATGTGGAGGGAGCAGAAAAGATTTATCAATTGCTTAATCCGGCATTAACGAAAAAAGATGAGGCCGTTTCAAAGGAAATTCAAGCCCGTTTTGATGATGTGTACCGTTTATTGAACCAGCACAAAAAGGGAGATGGCTACAAACTCTACACTGAATTAACAAAGGACCAAGTAAAAGAACTAAGTCAGGCGATTGATGCACTAGCAGAACCACTCTCACAAATAGGACTTGTTACGGAGGCGTCTTAATTGGAAAAGAATACAAACATCATCGATGAATCTTCGGTAATCAGAAAAAAGATTTCGCGAAGAGATATTCTTAAAACGGCCGGTGTTGGGGGTGTCGGAGTGATTCTTGGTGCTTCTGGATTAGGAGGGTTGCTTTCGATTACGGAAAGCAAAGCCACTACTAAAGAGGCCCATGATATTGTTCCCTTCTATGGAAAACAGCAAAGCGGGATCACCACAAAAACACAAAACCATGTGTATTTTGTTTCCTTGGATGTAACCACCTCCAAAAAAGAAGACCTGGTTCAATTATTCAAGGATTGGACAAAGGCAGCCGCGCTATTATCTGAAGGGAAAGCAGTCGGAGATCTTTCGAGTAATGAGTTTCTCCCGCCAAAAGATACTGGGGAGGCCGCTGGATTATCTGCTTCTAATTTAACAGTTACATTCGGAGTTGGTCCTAGTTTGTTTGTAAAAGACAATCACGACAGATTCGGTCTAAAACATAAGCAGCCAAAAGAATTAGTGGATTTGCCTAAATTTCCACTGGATGCGTTGGAAGACGAATGGACCGGTGGGGACCTTTGTATTCAGGCCTGTGCGGATGATTTGCAAGTAGCTTTTCACGCGGTGAGGAATTTGATTCGAATTGCTAGAGGGAAGGCGATCTTACGTTGGGCGCAAACAGGGTTTCAACGCACGAAACAAGCAGATCCAAAAAATGAAACACCTAGGAACTTGTTTGGCTTTAAAGATGGCACAGCCAATCCTGATGTAAACAATGCAGAACAGATGAACAAACAGGTTTGGGTTCAGCCTGGTGATGGCCCAAATTGGTTGGCGAACGGAAGTTATCTTGTCGTCCGAAGAATTCAAATGTTTATTGAGGTGTGGGATCGTACCACATTAAAAGATCAAGAAAATACCTTTGGCCGCTATCGTGAAAACGGTGCACCAATTGGGCAAAAAAGTGAATTTGAAAAACTTGATTTGAAGCAAAAAAATGAAAAAGGCGAATATAGCATCCCTGCAGACTCGCATACTCGTTTATCTCATGGGGACGGTTCACAGCAAATTCTGCGCAGGGCCTATTCCTATTCAGATGGAATGGACCTTAAGACCGGCAGCTTTGATGCAGGCCTGTTGTTCTTATGTTTCCAACGTGCTCCTAGTAAACAATTTATTCCGATACAAAATAGATTGGCCACAATGGATAAATTAAATGAATATATTTCCCATAGAGGAAGTGCCATCTTTGCTTGTTTACCGGGAACCAAACCAGGCGGTTTTATAGGAGAAACCCTTTTTAACTAGAGTTTTTCCTAATATAGAGGAGAGAGACACATGTTACGATTTAAAACAAAAAGTAAATCTATTTTAATTCTAATGATGTTTTTCGTTTTTTTTCAAACCGTTCATCCAGCGAAAGCAGAAGTGAATCATGATGAACTTTTCGTTCTAATTGGTGATAGTTTAATGAAAGCCAAGGATGGAGACCAATCAACCGTTTCCACTAATATGGAACAGTTTGCAACAGAATGGAAAGCGATTAAGAACAAGGATAGTGAACAGGCTAAAAAGGTTGAACAAGCGCTTCAAGAGGTTCAAAGTTTACTAACTAAAGGGAAAATAGAAAAAGATGTTCTGTCTGAAAGTCTTTCGTCTCTGTCCAGTGCGGTGGTTCTTTATGACCAAGAACAAAATCCACAAGATAAAGAAAAGGGAAAAGAACAAGTAAAGCAGATGATGCCGCTCATTGCCACATTCAAGAAATCGATTGAGGACGAAAATCAGGCAGTATTGAAAACTCAATATCAATCCTTGCTAAATAAATGGAATGCTTCGGAAAAAATTGTCCATGACGAGAGCATTGTCACCTACGGCAGTGTCGAAAAATACATGGCTTTAATTCGAATCGCGATCACCCAGAATCCGGTCGATTTAGATAAGGCGAAAACAAATATCGAGAAGCTATCAAGTGAAGTGGAAAATTTCTTAGCAGGGAAGGTTTCTAAACAGGTTCAAGGTGATTATTCACTATCGGATCTTTCAGCATTATTGAGTAAGGCAGAATCACAGATTTCACAAGAAAACTATAATAGTGCCGAAAACCAGTTAAATGAAGTCTTAAACGTTTGGCCAATGGTCGAAGGAGATGTTCAGACGAGGGATAGTAAGCTGTATAGTGATCTTGAAACCAAAATACCTACAGCTATTAGCCTCTTAAGTTCTGCTAAAGTCGATGGTCCCAAGGCGGAGGAGATTGTAAAAGAAATAAATTCACGTCTTGCACCGCTAATTAGTAAAACTGATTATTCTTTATGGGATGCAGCATTAATTTTGCTGCGCGAAGGGTTAGAAGGGTTATTAATCGTCGCTACATTGCTTGCCTTTTTGAAGAAAATGGGTCAGGGTGCGAAACAGAAATGGATCTGGGCGGGTGTTGGCGCAGGTATTCTAGCAAGTGCTGTATTAGCCATTATTATTAATATTGTATTTACCCGTATCGTTGCAGCTTCCAGCCGAGAATATATAGAGGGAATTACTGGAGTTGTTGCTGTAATTATGATGTTAACAGTTGGAGCATGGCTCCATAATAAATCCAGTATTGGGAACTGGAATAAATATATAAATCAACAAATGGAACAAGCCATTGCCAAAGGAAGTTTAGTTTCATTTGCTTTCATTAGTTTTCTGTCTGTGTTCCGTGAAGGAGCAGAAACCATCATATTCTATACAGGAATCACCCCATACATTAGTATGCAGCAATTGGTTTTGGGTGTAATCCTGGCAGTGGGAATCCTGGCCATTGTTGGGTTCGCTATTATTTACTATAGTGTAAAAATACCGATTCGCTTTTTCTTTAAAGCGGCAACTATTCTTATTTATATTTTAGCCTTTAAAATTCTCGGTATTAGTATTCATGCGCTGCAGATTTCGGATGTGTTGTCGACAAGCACCGTGCATCAGCTTCCGTTTATTGATTGGATTGGTTTATATCCAACTTTGGAAACAACGATTACCCAGTTATTATTAGTTATCGTCATTCTGGGGTTGACATGGATGATTAAAAAAAGAACAGTCATTACTAACATTTAAAAGGGCCTTAGGTCCTTTTTTCGTTTCTGTTAAAATTTTCTCCTACTAATCAAAGAACTTGTCTCATAAGTTTATATAAGTGAGATTAGTATGGAGGAGAAAAAATTGAGGATATATTATAAGGGAATATTCTTTTTAGCTGCCGCTGCTTTTTTGGGGGAAGGTATTGAAGTTTTAGTAAATATGATTCTTGCTCGAGAGTTAGGACCACATGGGCTAGGACTGTATATGTCCATTTTGCCATCAATATTCTTCATTGTTTTGCTAGCAAGCTTTGAGCTGCCTGTATCAATTTCAAAATTTATTGCAGAAAGGGAAGACCGTTATCACCGTAATATCCTTCATCATGCCATTACGATTACGATTGTATTCTCGGCGGTCCTTTTTTTAGCAGCTACTGTGATCATTCCGTTTATTCCTGTGTTTGATAAATATCATCCATATGTTAGATGGCTTGTTTTAATCTTAATCCCAATCATTTCCTTTACGTCCGTCGCGAGGGGATATTTTATGGGAAAGCAACAAATGGGGAAAATAGCAGTTTCTAATTTTTTAAGGAAAACCATTCAACTCGCTGGATTGTTTCTCCTCTTTCGTTTGTTTGCCTTCGACACATCCGAGTCATTGCTAATCGCAATTGGTACATTTATTGGAAGCGAGATTGTTGTGTTCCTATACTTATTCTACATGTTCATTATCCAGTTTCAGCAATTGAAACGACAGCCATTTTCTAATATGAAACGCAAGGTAGTCCAGAAGAATTTAATGTCAGTATCGATTCCAACCACGGGTCTTCGGTTGTTTTCAGCATTCACTGGTGCCATACAGCCCTTTATCATTAAGGCAGCGTTGGTTCGTTCTGGAATGAGCGAAACAGTAGCGACTGAGCAATTTGGGCTGCTGATGGGAGTGGCCATGTCAATAGGATTTTTCCCAGCCTTTATTGCCCATTCCCTTATGGTCGTTCTAATTCCAGCTGTATCCAAGACTTACTCACAGGGTGATTATCAAAGGCTCCATAAAATGCTTCAACAGGTGATGAAGCTTACCTTTGTATATGGGGTCGCAGCAGTAGCAATTTTCTACTTTTTTGCACCGGAGTTAACATCGCTTTTCTTTAAATCAGAAACACCAGCTATATTTTTACAATTACTCTGGCCATTTTTCTTATTCCACTTCTTTATCATGCCGATGCAGGCCTTTTTGTTTGGACTTAATTTACTTAAAGAGACATTTATTCATATCATTTGGTCGACCATCATCTCCTTTGCACTCATTCTCCTGCTTGCAGCAATGCCAGAATGGAGAATGAACGGGGTTATTATTGGGATGAATACAGGTGCTGTTTTGTTGGCGCTTATGCATTATATAACCATTTGCAAAAAAATCGGAATAAGTTTATTTATGCAGCGGCTCATTCAAAATCCCACTAAATGATAAATTTAGAGAAAATTACTTCAAAACTGTAGGGGTTACACTTTCCACTCCGTCTATTAATATGAAAAGGTATTTTTCAACATGGAGGTTTAGGAAAATGAAAAATGAACGTACCCCATCATTTGAAGAAGTGGTCATGGAATACGGAAGAGCAATCTATAAATATATTTTATCATTGGTCAGGCATAAAGAACTTGCGGAGGACATCTATCAGGAGGTATTACTCTCTGCTTATTTAGCATATCCTTCAATAAAGGAGCAATCGAAATATAAAGGATGGTTTTATACGATTGCCATCAATAAATGCCGTGACTATTGGCGGAAAGAAAATAAATCCAAGCAATTTTGGAGGGAAGAAGTTTATTCCTATTCAGCCTCTTTCGAACCAACGGTTATCCCAGAAGAGGAAGTGTTACATAAATTTTCTGCGGCACAAATGGCTGAAAAGATTAACCTATTACCGGAAATCTATAGATATCCTATTTATCTATATTACTATCAAGACTTTTCTCTCGTCGAAATTGCGAAAAAAAGTAACCTTCCTATGTCTACAGTCAAAACAAGAATGAGAAGGGCAAAGGAAAGACTCCGACCAAAAATGCAGTCACTCGCATGATACCAGTAAAATATTCTTTGTGAAGGAGAATGTTCACCATGACTGGAAAAGGAGAAAAAAGAGGCCAGGCGCACTTACAGCCATACATTTCAAAACAGTATTACCATCAATATACACCTATCGATCACGCGGTGTGGCGATTCGTCATGAAGCAAAACCATTACTTTTTAAAGGATATCGCTCATCCCGCATATGTAAATGGCTTACGAGATTCGGGTATTAAAACTGAGTCCATTCCAAAGGTTGACGATATGAATAAGAGCTTGGCAAAAGTTGGCTGGGGGGCCGTTACGATTGATGGCCTTATTCCTGGTTCCGTATTTTATGGCTTTCTGGCAAATGGCCTTTTACCGATTGCGACAGAAATAAGAAACATTCAAAACATTGCCTATACACCTGCACCGGATATGATTCATGAAGCAGCAGGACATGCGCCGATTTTATTAGATCAATCTTATCGGGAATTTGTAAGGAAAATTGGTGAGATGGGGGCAAAAGCACTCGCTAGTAAAGAAAAATTAGAAGTGTTTAAAGCCGTCCGCCATTTAACCATTGTTGCAGAAGATCCTAATTCAACCCCTGAACAGGTGAAAGAGGCAGAAAGGCTTGTGGCAGAAGCAAGACAAAAGGTGAAGGGTCTATCTGAGGCCGATATGGTTTCAAGGCTTTTCTGGTGGACGGTTGAGTATGGCTTGATTGGTGACCTTAGTGATCCCAAGATCTATGGAGCTGGTTTGCTTTCATCTGTAGGTGAAAGTCAAAGCTGTCTAGCCGATGACGTGAAGAAGATTCCATTTTCAGTTGAGGAATGTATTAAGACACCTTATGATGTTACCAAGCCACAGCCGCAATTATTTGTCTGTAAAGATTTTAATGAACTGGCAGGTGCTATTGATCAATTTGCTTCGACAATGGCATTTAAGAAAGGCGGCACGGAAAGCCTTGAAAAAGCTTTACAATCTGATAATCTTGCAACATTTGTTTTCTCGTCTGGCTTGCAAGTGACAGGGACACTGGCAACCATATGGAAGGATGATAAGGGAGAGGCTGTTTATATCAGAACCAAAGGGCAGACCGCATTATCTTTTGACCAGAAACAATTAAATGGTCATGGCAAAGATACACATCACAAGGGCTTTGGAACACCAATAGGAGGTCTGGAAGGAAAGATTGCATTAGAGAAATGCTCACCCACTCAATTAAAGGATTTAGGAATCATTGAGGGCAGCAAGACCGTGTTGGAATTTGAAAGCGGTGTCAATGTGAAGGGGATTGTTAAGTCAATTTTGATGTCAGAAGGAAAGCCCATCTTAATCTCTTTTAAGGATTGCCAAGTAAGCTATCAGGGGCAAGTCCTATTTGAGCCATCATGGGGGACGTATGATATGGCTGTTGGTGCAAGAATTACATCAGTTTTTGCAGGCGCTGCAGATCCAGACGCTTTTTTTGATTGGCCAACAGATGAAACAAACAGTATGGAGGAAGCAGAAGTTCAGCAACTCAATGAACTTGAAAGCCTATATGCGGAAATCCGCAGCTTACGGGAAGGAATGGCATGGAATGAACAGAGTTGGACCAGATTGGAGAAAGTAACAGAGGTCCTAGATCAGAAATATCCAAATGAGTGGCTATTGAGACTGGAAATTCTAGAAATCTATAAGTTGCAAAATAACAGTCATCCCAATGTGAAAATTATTTCCGAACTATTACGAAACAAAAATTGGGGGAAATCAGTTAATCAGGTGATTCAACGCGGATTCACTTTAATTAATAATAGATAAAGGAAAAGGAGCTTGGGGAATCCAAGCTCCTTTCTTATGCTATCCAGCTCCAGCGCTTTTCTGATCAGTCCTTACTAGATAAAATTCCAAAAATGCGAAGGATGCTTACAAATAGGTTAATAAAATTCAAGTATAAGTTTAATGCCATCAATGGTACTTCTTCCGGTCTAACCCCGTAATGCTTCATACGGCTGAAATCAAACAGAACATAACCGCTAAATACGATTACTCCAATTATGGAGAAAGCAAGCATTGCGGTTGAGCCCAATGGAAAGAAAATATTATAAATGGAAATAACCACTAAGGCTAGCAAAGCAGCGAGCAGGAATCCACCTAAAAAGGAAAAGTTTTGTTTTGATTTCGTTGCATAGATAGCCACGCCTGTAAAAACCACGGTGGTACTAGCAAATGCCATAACAACCACGTTTGCTCCTGCTGCAGCTGTGTAATAGGCTACGATTGGGAAAAGCGTTATTCCAGATATAAATGTAAAGAGATATAGAAATGAATAAGAAATGGCCTTTTTACGTCTGAAAAAGAATGCGATCATGAGCATGACAAATTCTAGAATTGCTAACGGCATAAATAAACTATCTGGTACAAATACACCTGCCATTGTGCCCAAGAAAGCAATCGCAAGGGAAAGCGCAAACGTTCGAATAACAGAGGGCAAGAATTCAGTAGATGTTTGTGTATACAATTTTTTCACCTCAAAAATTATTTGTTACTAAAGATATACGATGAATGGGTCAAGATGTTTCATTTTTTCTGAAAAAATCTTTATCTTCTTTTAGAAGGTCGCGAATCTCTGCTAATAATTCTACTGTTGGGTCCGCTTTTACAACAACTTCAGCTGGTTCTTCCTTCTTTTTAAAGCGGTTGATAAACTTCACAAATAAAAAGATTGAAAAAGAAATAATTAAAAAATCGACCACTGTTTGAATAAATTTACCATACGCTAACTTTCCATAGGCAAGATCAGAAAAATCAACTACTCCAATGATTAACCCAACTAATGGCATAATAATATCCGCGACAAGAGAAGAGACAATTTTTCCAAACGCCCCACCGATAATAACACCAACAGCTAAATCAATAACATTGCCTTTCATGGCAAACTGTTTAAATTCACTCCACATAAGAACGTCCTCCAAGCTATATTCTGAATGTACATTGTATCCTTTAATTCAATAAAATAGCAAACTTATTTTCACATAGAAAAAGAGCAGGAGACCCTGCTCTTTTGTGCTTGAATCATTTAAAAAGCCCAATTCCCGCCTCTAAACACAGGTTCTGTTTTGCCATCAACGGTGATTCCATCGATGTCCATTTCAGTGGAACCAATCATGAAGTCGACGTGGGTGATACTTTCGTTCAGACCGTTCTCTTTCAATTCTTCAGAAGACATTTTCTTTCCGCCTTCAATACAGAAAGCATAGGCACTTCCAATTGCTAAATGGTTTGAGGCATTCTCATCAAATAATGTATTAAAGAATAGGACATTTGATAGGGAAATTGGTGAATTATATGGTACAAGTGCAACCTCACCAAGATAATGGGAGCCTTCATCCGTATCAACAAGACGTTTAAGAATTTCTTCGCCTTCTTCTGCTTTCACGCCAACAATTTTTCCATTTTCAAAGGTAATTGAAAAGCGGTCAATAATATTTCCACCATAGCTTAATGGTTTTGTACTGGCAACTGTACCATTCACACCTGTTCGATAGGGTACAGTGAATACTTCTTCAGTCGGCATGTTTGCCATAAATTCAAAGCCATTCTCATTCACACTGCCTGCGCCTACCCAGATATGTTTTTCAGGAAGTTCAATTGTTAGGTCTGTACCAGGCGCTGTGTAATGAAGCTTTTGGTATCGTTTTTCATTTAAATAATGAACTTTTTCATGGAGGGTTTCATCATGCTTCTTCCAAGCTTCTACTGGATTTTCAACGTCTGCACGTACGGCTTTAAAAATCGCATCCCAAAGCTTATTGACTTGGTTTTCAGCAGGCTCATCAGGGAATACCTTTGCAGCCCATGCAGGTGACGCAGCGGCGATAACCGTCCAACTCACCTTATCTGATTGAACGGCCTTCCGATAATTGGCCAATGCTGTTCCGGCAGCTTTATTAAAGTTAGAAATCCGTTCTGGATTCACACCTTTTAATAAATCTGGGCTAGTAGAAATAACTGACATAAAGGCTGCACCCTTGGCTGCTAGGTCTTCCATTTCTTTGGCACGCCAAAAAGGATACTCAAGGAAAGCCTCATCTGGAGCTAAGTCATATTTTGTTCTCGTCACAGTATCGTCGTTCCAGTTGACGATGACATTTTGAGCACCAGTTTCGTAGGCTTTTTTAACAATCAGACGAACAAAATTCGCCGCATCTAAAGTAGCATTAACGACTAGGGTTTGACCTTTCTGAACATTTACACCAACCTTAACAGCTAGTTCAGCATATTTTTCAAGGGTTGTTTGAAATTCATTCATATGTATGCCTCCTTTTTCTGAATCTTCCTATATTGTAGCGTTATTAATTAGAAAAAGAAACTATTACCAATTAAGTTTGAGAACGCCTAAAAATGAAAAACAGTAAAGATTTTCATCTTTACTGCATCTTGCTGCCGTATACTTTTATATTAAAATAAACACCTGCGGAAAATAGTACTAAGAATGTAATAATACCTGATAATGATGTTGGAGCCATGAACTCGGATAATTCCATTGTTTCCACCGCCCTTATATTGATTATCTTTATAAGTAATTATAATACAAATTGGGCAAATGTGAACAATTTAGTACAAATATTAAGAGATTATTGACCAGTATTTATATATGTGATTTAATATTTTGTTTTTCAAATGAATGGAACATGACCCAGTACATCCCAGCACTGAACAAGGCTAGAAAAACTAACACGAAAAACGTCCAGCTATAACCAAGCAATACCGTCATTGGAATTGCAAGCGGTGCAATGGTTCGGCTTATGGTAAACCGAAGGCTTGCGGCAGCGAAGTATTGACCTCGCATATGATCTGGAGCAAGTCGTGATACAAAGCTTTGCTGGAGCCCAGCCCCCATTAATTCAGCAAAAGTGAAAACCGCCATTGCGATCATTAAACCCCAAATCCACGTGGTTTGACTAAAAAGAATCATTGAAAGGGCGTACACAACTGACGAGAGAACAAATACATTTCTTTCATAATAAGTACTCATCCACTTTGTGACAATTACTGTCAGCAGAGCGACAAGGAAGCCATTTTCTGCGAGCACCAAACCAAATGCTTGCTCACCATTAACCGAAAACGACCAATTCCCAATTGAAAATAGACTCTGATCTTGAAAGACATCCTTTATATAAACTGGAATCAACAAATCCAATTGCATAAATGTTTGCCCCGCTAATACTCCCGCAAGGATAAATAGCAGGAAGGTTTTATCTTTAACAATGAGTGAATAATCCTTCAGTTGATTTTTTAAAAAGTAATACCATTTCCCGTCAGACGAAAAAGCACTTTGATTAACCGGGACTGTTTCACGAGTCCATTTGGCTAAAATAAGTCCCAAGGAAATGCAGACTAACCCAGCGACAAGTAAAAGTTGAAACCGGTAATGAACATAAAAAATCGCACCTAGAATCGGGCCAATTACAACCGCAATATTGATGGATGTGTAAAAAATAGCAAATACATTGCTTCTGTCTTTCTCATCGACAACATCCGCTACCATCGCTTGGCTAGCCGGCCAATAAAAGGAACCGAATACACCGGCAATTGCAAAGGCGACAAAGCCCATCCACGGGGATTCATACCAGGGTGAACTAGCGAAGCCAAATGCGATAAATGAAAGTCCTTGACCAATTGCCGACAGAACCATCATCCGTTTCCGACCGAACCGGTCAGCACAGTATCCGCCCATAAGGTTAGCAAGTACTGAAAAAATCTGTGAAAAAACTAATAATAATCCTGCTTTACTTTTACCGAACTCTTCTGCGAAGTAAATCGTTAAGAAAGGAAAAAACATCCAAAACGTGATGTTCATCATCGCTTCGCTGAATAAGCGAACCTTTAAATTAGGATCCCAATCCCTAATTCTCATACATGACCTCGTTTCTAAAATTTTGACCAAGCATAATACTGGCCAAATTGAAAAACTTGCAACATAAATGGTAAGCACAACCTAAGTGCTTACCATTTATGTTTATTCCTGATTGTTTAAGGCTTGTTTTAGTAAATCACCTAAGCTGGTTCCAAAATCCTCTTTTTGGGTATATTTCTGGACGAGCTTTTGTGCTTCTTTTTTATTGACGGCTTTTTTCTTGTCTTCTGCTTTTTCAACGACATTACAGCGGCGGCATTGGAAGTACGCGCCGGCTTTTCCATTATGAATCTCCATTTTTTTATGGCATTGCGGACAACGGCGGTTGGAAAGCTTTGGATCCTTACGTTTTCGGAAGGAACACTCTGGACTAGAGCAAACGAGAATCTTGCCTTCCTTTGTATTCCGCTCCTTGAGGAATTCGTTACATTCAGGACATCTTGAACCGGTTAAATTGTGGGCACGATAGGATTTTTCACTTTTTTTAATTTCAGAAACCAACTGCTCCGTTTGGCGGCGAATCTTTTGTAAAAAGGTTTTCGGGTCCGCCTTTCCTTTGGAGATTTTCTCAAGTTCTTGTTCCCATTTAGCCGTTAGTTCCGGTGATTTTAATTCATCATTAACAAGATCAATAAGCTGCTTGCCTTTTTTTGTTGAGTGGAAGCGTCCATTCTGTCGTTCTACGACTTCCGTTTCCACAAGTCTTTCAATAATTTCTGCTCTTGTTGCTGGCGTCCCGAGGCCGAATTTCTCCATTTGAGCCAGAACATCAGCTTCGGAATAGCGCTGCGGCGGATCCGTCCATTTTTGATTTAGTGAGCAATTTTTTACCGAAAAGGACTGACCTTGAGCTAATTTTTGCAGTCCAGTAGCCAATTGTTCCGATCCTTCTCTTCCTAACACTTTTTTAAAGCCCAATTCAATTACATTTGTTTCTTTGGCGGTAAAGGTTTCGCCTTCAACTTTAAATGTTGCCTGTATGGTTTCAAATTCATAAGCTGGTAAAAACAGTGCTAAGAAACGTCGAGCAATGATGTCATAAAGTTTTTTTTCATCTGAATCAAGTTCACTAAGATTAAGCCTTTGTTCCGTTGGGATAATCGCGTGATGGTCTGTTACCTTTTCATTGTTAAAGACGCGTTTGGCGAGCACAGTCCCCTTGTTTGCAAGCAGGGGACGAACTTCTTCCTTATACCCGGAAGCCATGCCATGCAAGCGGTCTGTCATAGTGTTCATCATATCGGTGGTTAAATAACGTGAATCAGTTCTTGGATAAGTGACCAATTTGTATTGCTCATAAAGGCGTTGTAAAACAGATGATGTCTTTTTTGCCGAGAAACCAAACCGCTTGTTAGCATCTCGCTGTAGTTCGGTTAAATCATATGGCAGTGGCTGTGGCTCTGATTTTTTCTTGCGGTCTATTTTATCGAGCGCCGCCTTTTTCCCATTTACTTTTGATTGTATGGTTTCAGCCTTTGCCTTATCGAAGATGCGCTTTTCATTGTCCCGATCCCAATCTGTTGAAAGTGGGCCAATATCGGCTCGAATCGTCCAATATTCCTTTGGAACAAAGGATTGGATTTGCTGTTCTCGTTCCAATACAAGGGCAAGAGTAGGGGTCTGAACCCGACCAGCCGAGAGTGGGTCTTTATATTTCGTTGTTAGTGCTCTTGTTACATTCAATCCAATTAACCAATCAGCTTCCGCACGGCAAACGGCCGAATGGTAAAGGTCCTCAAATTGTTTACCAGGCTTTAATTGCTTGAATCCGTCTTTAATGGCCTTATCTGTTTGCGAAGAAATCCATAACCTTTTTAAGGGCTTGTTCCATCGAATCTTTTCAAGAATCCAGCGAGCAACTAGTTCACCTTCACGACCAGCATCAGTTGCGATGATACATTCGTTAATGTCTTTCCGTTTTGCTAAAGATTCAATCGCACGGAATTGATGGTTGGTTTGCTTCATGACCAACAAGCCCATTTTTTGTGGAATAATCGGTAAATCCTCTAAATTCCAAGTTTTATATTTCGTATCATAATGCTCTGGCATTTTTAATTCGATTAAGTGGCCGAGTGCCCATGTGACAATGTATTGATTTCCTTCCATATAGCTTTTATGTTTTTGATTGCAGCCAAGAACGCGGGCAAGTTCCCGGGCTACACTTGGCTTTTCTGCAAGTACAAGAGATTTCATATTTACTCCTTTCAGGGTACATCCATTTTAACCTTTATATAGTATAACGGAATCTCAAGATATTTTGTAACCTGAGCCTTTTTCCTTTCATTTATTATCTTGCTAAAGTATTATCGTCCTAAAATTCTGAAAATTAAATTGACAAAAAAGCTTATCATCCCATACAATATTATCACTAAGATAGATAAAGAATGGAATGATACCCATGAGGCGTCTGATAATATTCAATCAATTCATCATAAAAGAGGCTGGACTCCAAATCAAGTAGATTCGGAATCCAGCCTCTTTCTTTATTATACTACAGTGGTAGAGGAGAGAGACGATATGGTAACACTGACAGGTGGAAGTTTAACATTAGAGCAGATGAAAGATATTTTATATCGAAAGCAAAAGGTCATGGCCTCAAGTGAGAGCATGGAAGTAGTCAAGAAGAGTCGTGAAGCAGTTGAAAGAATTGTTTCAGAATCAAAAATAGTATATGGAATTACGACGGGATTTGGAAAGTTCAGCGACGTCCTTATTGATAAAAACCATGTTCAAGACCTCCAGCTTAATTTAATCCGCTCTCATGCATGCGGGGTTGGTGAACCTTTTCCGGAAATAGTTTCCAAAGCAATGGTACTTCTACGAGCTAACGCACTCCTCAAGGGTTTTTCAGGAGTCAGACCTGTTGTGATTGAAAAGTTATTAGAGTTAGTGAATCAGGATATCATTCCTGTGATCCCGCAGCAAGGTTCTTTGGGGGCAAGTGGTGATTTAGCCCCGCTTTCTCATCTTGCATTGGTTTTAATTGGCGAAGGAGAGGTATTTTACAAAGGTAAGCAAATAGAGGCTTTTGATGCACTCCAACAAGAAGGGATTTTACCATTAACGTTGGAGGCAAAAGAGGGTCTAGCCCTTATTAATGGGACACAAGCTATGACAGCTATGGGTGTGATCGGCTATTTGGAGGCAGAGCAACTGGCACATGAAAGTGAGCTAATTGCAGCTATGACAATGGAAGGGTTAAATGGAATTATCGATGCATTTGCGGAAGAAGTTCATGTTGCTAGAGGGTATAAACAGCAAATTGATACGGCAGCAAGAATCCGTGGTTATTTAGGTGATAGTTTATTAACTACAGAGCAGGGCGAATTACGGGTGCAAGATGCTTATTCTCTCCGCTGTATACCACAGGTTCATGGTGCATCGTGGCAGGCCCTGGATTATGTGAAAGAAAAATTAGAAATCGAAATGAACGCAGCAACGGATAATCCGTTAATCTTTGATAATGGTGAAAAGGTGATCTCAGGGGGGAATTTCCATGGACAGCCGATTGCTTTTGCCATGGATTTTATGAAAATTGCTGTGGCTGAACTGGCGAATATTTCAGAAAGACGGATTGAAAGGTTGGTTAATCCGCAGTTGAATGATTTACCAGCATTTCTAAGTCCCGAGCCTGGCTTACAATCAGGGGCGATGATCATGCAATATGCGGCAGCAGCACTGGTATCAGAGAATAAAACACTTGCCCATCCAGCCAGTGTCGATTCCATACCATCATCTGCTAATCAAGAGGACCATGTTAGTATGGGCACGATTGCGTCAAGGCATGCTTATCAAATTATCCAAAATGCACGAAGAGTTGTGGCGATTGAACTGATCTGTGCCATGCAGGCCGTGGAGATTCGCGGGATTGAAAAGATGGCGACAATTACTAGGTTGTTCTACGACAAGGCTCGCGAACAGGTAGCATCCATTAAACAAGATAGGGTCTTTTCAAAAGATATTGAAAAAGTTGCTTATTGGCTTAAGTCAATCGAATTTTCTCCATTTATTAGAAATATAAGGATCGAAAAGGGACATTTCTAAAAATGATTTCTTAATAGGAAAAAGGCGTGAGATGCTCACGCCTTTTATTCTGTCTGATCATTTAATAAGCGAGCAGTATCTCCACGATACTCATCTTCATTTTCCACACGATTTTTAAAAGCTTCTCGTACAACTAGGAATTCTTCGTCACCAACTGCTTCTTTCGCATGTTTTTCAACTAAAGTATCTTGTGGAAAGTTTCCTGGATGACCCTTCTTTTTATGTTCAAAATGTTCTCCACGTGCCAATTGTAACACTCCTTTCGTCTACGCAAGTATCATTCCCGAAACGGAGTGAAATAATTACTTTTTAATTAACTGATCCAAAAGAAAAAGCTGAATGACAGATGAATCCAATAAAAAAGATTCATTCTTCACCAGCTTTTTCTTTTGTAGAATCTGGTTTGCATATGCGGTCCAAAAAATACCCGGCAAACACAATAAATGCAATCGGAATGGAGAAGTTTAACACATGAATAAGGGTCATTGCACAACATCACCAACCATATTTGGAAAATTAATAATATTAAGAAAATAATTATATTGTTTACATTATATGCTAATTGTCATAATTTAGACAAATATTTAGTGTATATGTTGGGAAAATCTTTTGGTTATGGTTAACGAAGTGAATAAATTGCAGGGCATTTCTTCCAAAAATTCTCTCTTTTGACAGATGGTATTTTTGAATTGATAGTCCAAAATAGGATGTTTTTGTAGAAATATGGGATAATTTGTTAGAATAAGTTGTGTGAAAATTTAATCAATACGACAAATTACAACACCCTACTAAAATAGCACTAGATATAATATCAGTGTAGATTAAGTAAATCGACCTATCAAAACTAAAACGAAATGCTAATTCAGTGACTTAAGTTTTATTAATGTCAGAAAAAGGCAAACCTGCTGAAAAGCAGGGACGCAAAGCCGAGGGTCTAAGGCGGGTTTTTTGCTATGATGGCCGGGCTACCTGGAATACATTATGTATTTTAGGGGTGAGTAAAATGGTTATTACAAAAAGTGAAGTTGAAGTAATCGATCAGGAATGGATGGCACTCATATTAGAGGCAAAGGACTTAGGGTTATCCATAGAAGCAGTTCGTGATTTCTTGGTCAACGAAAGATGAACAGATTCATCATATTCGTACATAAAATAAAAGCATTTTACAAAAGTAACTTTTTTGTAAAATGCTTTTATTTTTAATAAGATTATTTATCTATTTTTCGTTTTGATTAATTCGCCACTTGTTAAATTCGAGGAAATCCCGAAATTGTTCCTTAGAAACGCCAGAATTCATTGCGTCCTTGACTAAATTCATCCAATCAATATCTAATTCCTCTTTATTGATTTCTTCATGTATCAAGTGATCTACAGGAATATTTAAAACAACAGCGATTTTTTCTAGGAACTTTATAGAAGGATTCTCTTGTTTATTATTCTCAAGGTTACTTAAATAAGATTTAGCCACACCTGCTTGAGCAGCAAGTTCGGATAGCGACATTTTTCTATCTAAGCGAAATTTTTTTACGCGATCACCAATCATTAGTCTCACACCCAATTATTATTCACTTTACGTTAATTCTATCAAAAAGAATAGAAAAGCACCATATTAAGAACAAAGAAATAAGGAGAAAATATGAACTTTAAGAAAAAAATTAGTTAAAGTATTTTTGAAAAAATGCCAGGATAGAGTTAATATTAAAAGTGTTGCCTAATACGGCATGTTGTATAATTTTTTAGAGGTATGTTTTTAGTCGAATAACGATTTTGATTTGCATACATAAAAATAAATAAAAAAGGAAGGGGACCCTATAATAATGATTGTCCTTAAATCACAACGTGAAATAGAAGCAATGAAAAGAGCAGGGGAAATTCTTGCTGCTTGTCATAAAGAAATAGCTAAATTGATTAAACCAGGTATTACCACTTGGGAAATTGATGTCTTTGTGGAAGAATTTCTAAAGAAAAAAGGTGCGACACCAGAACAAAAAGGTTATAAAGGCTATGAATATGCGACATGTGCGAGTATAAATGACGAAATCTGCCATGGCTTTCCAAGGAAAGAACCTTTAAATGAAGGGGATATTGTGACGGTAGACATGGTTGTTAATTACAACGGTGCGCTAGCGGATTCAGCTTGGTCATATGCAGTTGGGGATGTATCAGAGGAAACTGAGCGCTTATTAAAAGTCACAAAGGAAGCACTGTATAAAGGGATTGAACAAGCGGTTGTCGGTAATCGAATCGGAGACATAGGACACGCAATTCAAAAATATGTTGAAAGCGAAGGGTTTTCGGTTGTGCGTGACTTTATTGGCCACGGAATTGGCGCAGTAATTCATGAGAAACCGGATGTTCCTCATTATGGGCTGCCAGGTAAAGGTGCAAGAATCAAGGAGGGTATGGTCTTTACAATCGAACCCATGGTTAACGTAGGACGATACCAAACAAAAATGGATCTCAATGGCTGGACGGCAAGAACTATTGATGGAAAGTTTTCAGCGCAATACGAACATACCCTTGCCATTACCAAAGAGGGAACCGTCATCTTAACTGAACAAGATTAATCACCAAAAAACCCGTTATGTGCATAACGGGTTTTCATTTTATTTCTTGGCTGTGTTAAACTTGCCTGTTGATTTCCGTTCCAGGCACTTCGCTTTCCGCGGGCGTGCCGGGGAGCCTCCTCGTCGCTTTGCTCCTGCGGGGTCTCCCCTGCCCCGTACTCCCGCAAGAGTCTTCGTGCCTGGAACGAAGGTCAACAGAGTGCCAAAATCAACATTAACCTTTAACACATCCTATTTCTTTCGAAGGCTTCCAAGCTCTTCAACTAATGCTTGCATTTCATTTGGACTAAACGAATTCTTTCGTTGGACCATATCATAAATCTCTTTCAGTTCCTCGTACATTTCTTCATCAAAGTGTGAAGGTTTAATTGCCCCAAGGTTCAAGACCTTTAATTTTTCCTTTATTTGTTCAATCATATATTCGACATTTTCAATCGACTTTTCAGATAAATTCATTTCGGTCATCCTTTCCGAATTATTAAGTTCATCTTTTCATGTAAGAAATTATATGTCAATAAAAAAATCATTAAAAGAGAATCTGGACTTGCATGGACTCCGTCTATCAAGGAAAATAAAAATATGCAGGTTTTGGTATTTTTTACATGGGGTACTATTGATAATAACAAGGATTAAAGGAGACGTTAACATGACACAGAAAAATCAATTTTGGCGCGGAATGATACTTGGAGCCATTGCTGGCGGGGCCATTAGCCTTTTAGATAAACAAACACGTGAAGTGATGAAAGCAAATGTACAAAAAACCACATCGAAGGTAACCTATGTTTTTAGGAATCCAGGTGAAATTGCAGAGAAAGTAAAGGAAACAGCTGAAAAGGTAAAGACAACCGTAAAGCAGGTGAACGAAGATATCTCCTTTATCACAGATAAGGTGGAAGAATTACGCGAATTAACACCACAGGTAACTGACATGATAAAAGAAACGAAGGATACCTTCTCAAAGAGTGATGAATCCCTGCTTTTAGAAGAAGTGTTAGGAGAAGACAAAAGAACGAATTAGAAGGAGGATGGACATGGAAAAGATGGGGAATGTCCGCTCGTCTCTACTACGATTACTTTGGCATCGGGTCGATGAAGATGATCTGCCAGGCTTAAGTGCGCAGTTGGCGTATTATTTTCTATTGTCACTATTTCCGCTTCTGATTGTTCTCTTTACACTCCTTCCCTATTTTCCGATTCCACATCAGGATATGCTGGGAGTAGTGAGAGATTTTGCACCAGTCGAGGCAATGGATTTAATTGAAAAAAATGTCCATAATATCATGAACCATCGGAATGGCGGGTTGCTTTCGTTCGGGATTATTGGCACGATTTGGTCAGCATCGAACGGAATTAATGCGATCGTCAAGGCATTTAATAAGGCATACAATGTCAAGGAAAGCCGTTCATTTATTGTTTCTAGAGGGATGGCTATATTATTAACATTTGGGATGATCTTTGTATTAATTCTTGCTATTGTTCTCCCAGTGTTCGGCAGAGAAATAGGTATTTTTTTATTTTCTCAATTGGGCTACACGACAGAATTTATTAAGCTTTGGAATACATTAAGCTGGCTCGTTAGTGCGATTATTTTGTTCCTTATTTTTACAGGATTGTATTGGATTGCACCAAATGTAAAATTAAAATGCCGCAGTGCCTTTCCGGGTGCCGCTTTTGCGACAATTGGCTGGATTGTTTCCTCGATTGGATTAACGTTTTATGTTGGAAACATAAGTAATTATTCTCTTACGTATGGGAGTATCGGGGCAATCATTGTCTTAATGATTTGGTTATACATATCGGCATTTATTATTATTTTAGGTGGAGAAATAAATGCCTTTTATAGTGAAAAAAACCGTAAGAATTGCTAATAGTTACCTTCATGAAACTTGCCAATCTGTCCAAACTAAGATGGCAGGCTACTTTTTTTAAGGAGGTTCTTAATATGACAAAGAAAACTAAAAAAGATGGCGGTACCAAGCAAAAAGGCAAAGGAAGCAAAGGAAACAAAACTTCCGGCTCAGCAAACGGTTCAAACGGATATCACTAATGGTCTTTCCCTCAAATAAAATAATAAAACCGGATGAATGTTCATCCGGTTTTTTAATCCAGCTCCAGCGCCCAGCGGCTAGTTGTTACGGGCGCTGGAGCTTTTTATATTATTTAAGCAATCGCAGGCTGTTTAGAATAACTAAGATTGTACTGCCTTCATGACCAATGACCCCAAATGGCAAATCAAGGATCTGAAAGAAGTTTGACGAAATCAAGATCATGATAACAGTTATCGAGAAAATAACATTCTGTTTAATGATTTTATTCATTCGCTTCGAAAGATCAATGGCCTCAGCAATGCGAGGTAAATCATTTTTCATTAAGACAATATCCGCAGTTTCAAGTGCAACATCCGTTCCACCACCCATGGCAATACCAACATTGGCGATAGCAAGTGCAGGTGCATCATTGATTCCGTCACCTACCATTGCCACGGTTTCATATTTTGTTTTTAACTTCTTTAGTTTTTCGACTTTTACCTCAGGTAAGCATTCTGCGAAAAATTCATCCACATGGCTTTCCGAGGCAATTGCGCGTGCCGTTTTTTCACTATCACCAGTCAGCATAACTGTACGGATCCCTTGCTTTTTCAGGTGATCAATCGCAAGTTTAGTCTCCTCACGGACAACGTCCTTCATCGCGATTACCGCAGATAACTCGCCATCAATTTCAATAAATACAAGCGTATTGCCCTGAGTAGCGAGTTCTTTAATCTTTCCACCAGCAAACTCTTCTATTGGTTCTTGGTCTATAAATGCAGCTTTACCAATCTTCCAATTCTCCCCGTTAATGGTGGCTTTTACTCCCCATCCTGGTATATCTTCCAGACTGTCCGGATGGAGGAGTTCTTTGTTAAAGTTTGATTTTACATATTTCACAATTGCCGTGGCAAGTGGATGGTTAGAATGGCTTTCAATCGATGCTGCCTTCCAAATCAGGGTATCCCTATCAAGACCATCCTTTACAATCACTTCCGTTACTTCTGGGTTGCCTTTTGTCAATGTCCCGGTTTTATCAAATGCAATGGCACCCAAATGGCTTAAATTCTCAAGGTGCACCCCGCCTTTTACCAGGATTCCACGTTTTGCTCCATTGGAGATGGCCGATAATGTAGCAGGCATGATGGAAGCAACAAGGGCACAAGGAGAAGCCACCACCAATAAAATCATCGCCCGATAAAAAGCTTCTTGCCAACTCCAGCCTAAGATAAAGTGCGGAAGAAAAAACATCAATAAAACAACAGAGAGAACTACTTTAACATAAGTTCCTTCAAAACGTTCAATGAATTGTTGTGAAGGAGATTTCTCGCTTTGAGCTGATTGTACAAGCTGAATGATCTTTTGAAAAAGAGTGTCATGGCTCGCTTTTGTTACTTGGACAGTAATTGAGCCTGTCATGTTAACAGTCCCTGCAAAAACATCTTCTCTATCGCCTTTAGATACAGGCATAGATTCGCCAGTAATTGCTGCCTCGTCAATATTGGTTTGTCCTTTAATAATCATCCCGTCAGAAGGAATGCGCTCACCGGGCTTTATTAGAATCAAATCCCCGACATGAAGCACTGAAACAGGAACTCTCTTTTCACTGCCATCTGTTATGAGCAAAGCCTCTTCTGGCTGCAGTTTCATTAAAGAGGAGATTTCTTTATGACTTTTATTCATTGTATAGGTTTCAAGTGCCCCGCTTACAGCAAAAATAAAGATTAGCATGGCACCTTCTGTCCAGTATCCAATAATGGCCGACCCGATAGCAGCAAAAATCATTAACATTTCCACGTTCAGTTCCTTATTTTCATAGGTAGCCTCAATGCCTTCTTTTGCCTTGGCAAAACCACCAATTACAAATGCTAGCAGGTAAGCAATAATGGAATCTGATCCATTTCCATACTTATCAAATAACCAGCCAGCTGCAATTAAACCACCGCTTAGTCCTGCTGCAATTAGTTCTGCATGTGGTTTGATTTTTTCGAATAGCCCTAATTTGTTCATACTCTTTGTTAGCGCCTTTGCTTCGGAACTCACTAATTTTTCCCCCCTCCGATTGCTAATTGATAAGAATAATCAAAGTCAATACCCTTAAAAAATACGAAAGCTGTCATCAAAAGGATGACAGCACAGTCTTTATAAGGTTTCTATTTATGTTTATCTTACCACATATTTTATGCGGAAGATATGAATTTGCTCCACAATTATCCATTTACGAACTTTGTTGCTTAAATACCGACTTAGTCTTCTTACCAAATGTGAAGATGATAATAGATAAGGTTAAGAGCATCGTACTAATGATATAGAAGAAACTCACATTTTCAACGAATTTAATAAACAAACCGCCGATGATGGGTCCGCTTAAACTTCCGAGACTGAAAAAAATTCCGCATAACAAATTTCCGGTAGGCAGTAGAGTTTTTGGAAGTAAGTCTGTCATATAGCTGATACCCAGCGAGAATGTTGAGCCGACAATCATTCCAGAAATAAGGAAAACGACAAACAGTCCAATAAAAGAGTGTTCAAGGAAGATGGCGGCTGTAAAGCTAAAAAATCCAAGAAAAAGTATCGTCATTAAGATATTGCGCCGGCCATACTTATCACTCAAAATTCCTAAAGGAAGTGAGGTAATAATACTGCCGGCGGCAAATGCAGTTAACAACATGGAAACATTGGTGACGTTTATAGACATTCTTAAGGCATAGACAGGAAAACTGCCATTTAAGGAGGATTCTAAAAATCCATAAGAAAATGGCGGAAGGAAAGCAACCCATCCATATTTTAAAGCCTTCTTAAACTGTTTGATAGTTGATAGGAAGGAATTGATACCAACCTCTAGTTCAGGTCGTTCGTTTTTAAGCATAAATACAAAAATCCAGCCAATAAAACAAAGGATTGAGGAGACAATAAAAGGCAGAGATTGATTTACGTTTACTAAAGGTGTCATTAATGGCCCACTGGCAAAGCCAATTCCAAAAAATAATCCATATAGAGAAATATTTCGTCCTCGCTTATCAGCAGGAGCTGATGAAGTAATCCAAGTCTGTGTGGCGAAGTGGAGAGAGTGGTCACCTATCCCTATCAGTAACCTGAGGGCAAACCAAAACCAAAACGTCTCCCAGAGAGGGAATAGAGCGAGTGAAACGATGACGAGTCCGCCGCCATAGATAATCACTGGTTTATAGCCGTATTTTCTTAGGGGCATTTCCATAAATGGAGATACAAGGAGAATTCCTATATAAAGTGCTGTCGCATTTAAACCATTTAATGAAGGGGATACCCCACTTTTCTCAAAAATTACAGCAATGAGAGGCAGCAACATTCCTTGCGAAAACCCAGAAATCGCAACGATACTAACAAGGATCCAAAATCGCAGATTAGTTTTATTCATAAAACTTCCTCAATTCTACAATTTTCATTCAAGTTAAATTATATATTTCCTAAATTATGGTAACGAGAAAATCGTCCATTTGCAAGAGGAAAGTTTCGACCCTAGACAATTGGGGTAATTTTAGGTAAATTAAGGAACAAAAGGAAAAGTTTAAAAGAAAATATCCTCGTTAGATATTAAGAATATGGAGGGAATACGGTGAACAGGATTTTTATGCTTATGACATTCATTGGGGTGCCGCTGTCTGTTATTGGCTCACTGATGCATTGGTCAAATATTGTCTTATTTATTATTTATTGCTTAACGATCGTGGCACTAGCTAGTTATATGGGAAGGGCTACAGAAAGTCTAGCGATTGTTGCAGGACCGCGGATTGGCGGACTGTTAAATGCAACCTTTGGAAATGCAGTCGAACTTATTATTTCAATCTTTTCGTTGAAGGCCGGGCTTGTTGGAATTGTTCTCGCCTCGCTAACAGGTTCCGTGTTAGGAAACTTACTACTGGTGGCAGGGCTTTCGTTCTTTATTGGGGGCTTAAAATTTAAGAGACAGTCATTTAATGTCTACGATGCTAGGCATAATTCAGGGCTGTTGATGTTTGCGGTTATCATTGCTTTTGTCATCCCTGAAGTTTTTTCTATTAATATGAATGAGACAAAAACTCTTTCCTTAAGTATTGGGATTTCAGTTATTTTGATCATCCTTTATCTTGCTGCCTTATTTTTTAAATTGGTTACCCATCGAGGTGTATACCAGCCTAGTACTGAAAAAGTCGACTATGAGGAAGAGGAACCGGAATGGGGGAAAGGGAGAGCCATTGCTGTTCTTTTTATTGCAACCATAGCAGTTGCATACATTTCCGAGCACCTAGTCCATACTTTTGAATATGTAGGAGAAACACTTGGTTGGTCTGAATTGTTTATTGGTGTCATTATCGTGGCTATAGTAGGGAATGCAGCCGAACATGCATCTGCCATTGTTATGGCATTTAAAAACAAAATGGATATTGCCGTTGAAATCGCGATTGGTTCTACATTACAGGTGGCTATGTTCGTATTACCTGTTCTTGTGCTTGTCTCTCTTTTCTTTGATACCACCATGCCATTGCTATTTAGTTGGCAAGAGTTAATTGCGATGGTGTCATCAGTGCTTCTTATGGTTGTTATCTCCAACGACGGTGAATCCAATTGGTTCGAAGGGTTAACACTACTCGCTGCCTATTTAATTATGGGAATTGGCTTCTACTTACTCTAGCTATTGTAAAAAATAAAGACTCTAAGCCTGGTGGCATAGAGTCTTTATTATTAAATTTAAGTTTCATTTCCATTCTTCAATGTACGGGGGTTAATCGTCAAGCCTGAGCTATTATGATAAAATAACCGTTTAGCAGGGTAAAAATCAATCGCTTTTCTTTGGGCCATCAATCACCAACCTTCATGTTTATTTAGATACATGAACACGAGTGTTGAATCTCATATAAGACGGGAATCCCAACCTCCTTATGGATAATAAGTAATGGAAGCAGATTGATTACGGCCCTCCTTTGTTGATAAGTTAAGTATATTATATTATTAAATTTTAATTTTGTAAATGTTCTGAATATTACATTTATGTTACTTTTTAAGGAGAGCTAATGAGATTATTAATTCGGTTTTTATTTTTTATTTTTGGACTTAGTATTATGACGTTTGGTGTATGTATGACCATTGAAGTGGCGGATATTGGTGTTGGTGCATGGGATGCTCTTAATGTAGCTTTAACTGAAAAGGTAGGTTTATCAGTAGGAAAATGGGTAATGATTGATGGGGCTTTTTTAGTCATAGTGGTCTCTCTCTTATTAAAGAAAAGACCTGATCTTCTTTCACTTCTAACAATTATAATCATAGGTTCATTAGTTGATTTTTGGTTAGTAACTGTTTTTGAATTATTTCAAGTCAATCAACTAATCCCTAAAATAGTTATGCTATTTGTAGGAATCTTGATTATTGGATTTGGTGCAGCTATATACATTCAGGCAAAATTCCCTCAAAGTCCGATTGATAATTTTATGTTAGCCATTAAAGAACGTTTTCGAGTTAATTTAATGGTTGCCAAAACCATTGGAGAGATTACAGCATTGATTCCTGCCTTTTTACTACATGGACCTATATCATACGGTACCATTATCATTACATTCACTGTAGGACCTGCGATCCAATTGTTCTTTCCATTTTTTGAAAAATTTATGTTGCGACTACAGACGAAATATTGAAATTACTTGCTGAGATGGATAAAAATAATCAACTCCGAAAAAACTATTAGCAGACTGATTATGTTATTAGTGAAAGGAGTTTAACTCGTGAAGAAAAATGTCACTATCCTGATGACACTGCTATTAATGTTAACTTTTATTCCCTCAGCCTTCGCACAAAAGGGTCAAGCGCAAAAAGTTTCGGTAAAATATCAAGTCCCAGCTTCGGTTCGAAATATTACCAAGGAGAATACCTATCCAAATTCGACACAGGATCTGCCATTATTACAACCCAGTGATTTAACTAAAAAGTTGATTAACTCATCAAAGGTGAAAATCGAAAACCCTGATCTAATCCGGATGCTAAATGAATCGAGTATTAATAGCACACCCTTTGCGATTGGCTATCGTGCTATCGTCTACCTAGGTCAGTGGCCCTTAAATTACGAATCATCGGAAACTTCTCCAAACTGGGAGTTCCAAAAGATTAACACCAATTATTTCGATAATCGCGGCGGCAAGGTCCCATATCAGATCAAATATGTTCAGGAGTCCCAGAAGATTATCAGAGGCGGGCTCACCGCTAAAATCGCCAGTGCTGAAGCTGTAAAAAAAATGATGCTTTTGAAGGCGATGGAAAAAACACATCTTCCACTTGCATTTGATACGATTATTGGGGCAGGTACCAAGAATGACCATATTTATAACATTCCACCGAACCGGTTGGGCTACTTATATGCCTATGCACCAGGTGTGAATGAAAAAGGTAAAGTAACCTACGGTGAAGTCTATTTAATGCTCAAAGGCAGCAAAAAGTTTATCGTAATTAAAAATGTAACCTCTCAAGGAATCGGTGCATGGATCCCGGTTCAAGATTATGTATCCTTTGGATTTGCAGCGTCAGAACGACCACGCTAAAAGCGGACTCCTGGTTGCAGGAGTCTTTTTATTTTTGGCTCTGTTAAAGTCTACTGTTGTTTTATAGCAAGTTGATTGGAACGTAAGGCACGAATACTCCTGCGGGAGGCCCCGGACCGCCCGCGGAAAGCGAAGTGCCTGAAGTGGAAATCAACAGCCAGTTTAACAGAGCCTTATTTTTAAAAAGTTGGACAAAATATTATTAATCGATTGTCAAAGCATCAATTTTTCGATAGGATGAGAACGTTAACGAAAGGAGTGAAACAACTTGGGTAGTCCGATTGAAGATAAAAATACACAAGTGAATTTTTTAAAGCAACGCTTAAACATGTTCATTGATGTCCTTGATGCCATTGATCCAGAAGATACGGATCTTGAAGATATTGACCGCTTAATTTCGATGTTAGATGATATGGAATCTAAATGCAGGGAATTTAATAACCGTGAAGTAAGTGAGTCTGTTTAATCAACAGGCTCTTTTTAATGGGGGTATGAGGTGAAATCCAATATTTACATGGGGATTTCCTCGATTATCCTGGCAGCGGTTGCAAGCTAATCCTTTAATTCTAGTGGTTATAGGAGTATAATATAAGCGTGCAAAAATTGTAAAATTGAAAAATATTAATGGGGAACATGGGGAGAGGGGTACTCGAATTGAATATTTCTAAATTTCAAGAAAGCATGTACAAGCTAGTCGTTGAAACATCAACAAAACTTCCTAAGGACGTCCGCCGAGCTGTTAAACGGGCTAAGGAAAATGAAAATGCAGGAACAAGCGCCGCAATGAGCCTTGCGACAATCACAAATAATATCAAGATGGCAGACGATCAAGTGTCACCCATCTGTCAGGACACAGGTTTACCAACCTTTAAAATTAAAACGCCAGTAGGTGTGAATCAATTAGAAATTAAAGAAGCGATTCGTAATGCCATCGTGTTGGCAACAAAAGAAGGGAAGCTTCGCCCGAACTCTGTCGATTCCCTAACTGGTGAAAACAGTGGCGACAATCTTGGTGCAGGCGTACCTGTTATCAAATTTGACCAATGGGAAAAAGATTATATCGACGTCCGTCTGATTTTAAAAGGCGGCGGTTGTGAAAATAAAAACATTCAATACAGCCTTCCATGTGAATTAGACGGGTTAGGCCGTGCCGGACGTGACCTTGATGGAATTCGTAAGTGCGTTATGCATTCTGTCTACCAGGCTCAAGGCCAAGGCTGCAGCGCTGGCTTTATCGGTGTTGGTATTGGTGGTGACCGTTCTTCTGGATACGATTTAGCGAAAGAACAGTTATTCCGTTCTGTGGAAGATGTGAACCCAAATGAAGACCTTCGAAAGTTAGAAGAGTATGTCATGGAAAACGCTAATAAATTAGGAATCGGCACAATGGGCTTCGGTGGCGAAGCAACCCTTTTAGGCTGTAAAGTTGGCGTCATGAACCGTATTCCTGCAAGTTTCTATGTGTCTGTTGCTTACAATTGCTGGGCATTCCGTCGTTTAGGTGTGAGTGTAAACGCGGAGACTGGTGAAATCAACGAATGGATGTATCAAGACGGGGAATTCATTGATTTTGCTGAAAGAGAAGTAGCGGAGCAGGAAACAGCAGCTACATCTGAAGGGGTTATCACTTTGGAGGCGCCAATTTCTGAAGAACAAATCCGTTCTCTTAAAGTAGGCGATGTCGTTCAAATTAATGGTATGATGTACACTGGCCGTGATGCAATTCATAAGTATTTAAGCGATCATGACGCACCAGTGGATTTAAATGGACAAGTTATTTATCATTGCGGTCCGGTTATGTTGAAGGACGAGGCCGGTGATTGGCATGTTAAAGCGGCTGGACCAACAACAAGTATTCGTGAGGAGCCTTACCAAGGTGATATCATGAAGAAGTTCGGCATCCGTGCTGTCATCGGTAAAGGCGGTATGGGACCGAAGACGTTAGCTGCATTGGAAGAACATGGCGGGGTATACTTAAATGCAATTGGTGGAGCTGCCCAGTATTATGCAGATTGCATCAAATCTGTTGAAGGTGTCGATTTAATGCAATTTGGTATTCCAGAAGCGATGTGGCATCTGCGTGTAGAGGGCTTTACAGCAGTTGTTACAATGGACTCACACGGAAAAAGCCTGCATGCAGATGTTGATAAATCTTCATTAGAGAAGTTAGCAGCGTTTAAGGAACCAGTATTTAAATAGAGAGTTGTGGGATAGGCGCTCGGGCTGCGGGCGCCTATTTTTTATTGAAAAGGAATTTAGTTCCATCTTTTGTGTGATTACTAAGCTATTTTGTAAAAATACCCCTCAATTTTGTAAAATAACTAACTTGTTTTCTTGGGGTTGGAAATGAATTTCTAATTATTGTTGAATTAACTCCTAGTTATGTAAAATAAATTGAAAAATTGTAAAATAAACCTTTCAAAATGTTTAATTATCTCCTATTTTGAAAAATTCAACGACATAAGCAGCTCGCTAGTAGCTATTTGTAAATCCTCAACTGAATTATGCATTAGTCCTGGATACGCAATTGCAGAAAAAAAGATATGCCGAGTGAGTGAACTACTTGGAAAAATAGACGTATTTTACCATCAACATAATAAGATTTTCCTTGATCCTAAAACCATTGAGAAAATTAAAAGACTCCTTTTAAAAAGCCACACTCCTCTAATTACAGATATTCTTCAAAACTTTAATATTCAAAAATCTGAAATTATAACTGGTGTACAGTGCCCCAAATGTTATCTATTTCCAATGGAATATAATAGAAAAATTTGGGTTTGTCCTATTTGTCATTTTATTTCAAATGATGCTTGTGTAGATGCGATAAGAGAGTATTTCTTATTAAACCCTTCATCATTCACCAACAAGGAAATACGTACATTCCTTCACCTTCCATCTACAAGAATAACCTCGTACTTTTTATCTACATTATGCTTCCCTTATACAGGTACCACGAAAGGCCGCGTCTACCATCAGCCTCAAAATTTCCTATAAATACTAATAATTATTTTCCCAATTAAACAAACACTAAAAAAAACAAAAATAGGGGGAACATGGATGAAAAGATTTTTGTGCATCCTCAGTATGCTGCTTTTATTCATACCGCAGAGTACATATGCGGCTGTTTCCAATCAGCCGATTCATTGGGGCTTTAAAAAAGGTGCAAATGAACAGCAAGCAGAAGCTGGAGCGGAGCTTGATCAGTTAATCGAAAAATACGGGGCTTTTTATAAAAGTAACCCCGACTCAAAGACGTTATACCTAACTTTCGATAATGGTTATGAACAAGGATATACACCTCAGATTCTGGATGTCTTAAAAAAGGAAAAGGTACCTGCGACTTTTTTTGTGACCGGACATTACTTGCTTTCGGCAGAGGATATCGTGAAAAGAATGGTAAAAGAAGGGCATATTATTGGTAACCATTCGTGGCATCATCCGGACCTAACAACCGTTAGTGACCAAAGGATTCGTGAAGAGCTTGAAAAGGTCCGCGTCAAAACTAAAGAATTAACCGGCCAGAAAGAAATGAAATACCTTCGTCCACCTCGGGGGGTATTTAGTGAAAGAACCATGCAGATTGCTAAAGAAGAGGGCTTCACGCATGTATTCTGGTCCCTCGCGTTCGTTGATTGGCATGTGAATTCGCAAAAAGGCTGGCAATATTCCTATGACAATATCATGAGACAGGTTCATCCTGGCTGTATACTGCTTTTACACACTGTATCAAAGGATAATGCCGATGCCCTTGAAAAAGCGATTCAAGATTTAAAGAAAAAAGGCTACAAGTTCAAAAGCCTGGATAAATTTCCAAGGAAAAAAATAATGCCAGATGATAATTAATACCCACTAAAACCGAATTTCTTTTTGGAATTCGGTTTTTCTGTGTGAATCGTGCTATAATACGGGGAAATTAAAATGAAACGATCTATATGAATTTATGGAATATTATGGAGTGAAATAGATGAAAACTGATCAAAATATCAAAATAGAACTGAAGCAAACCTTTCCGCTCACGATTAAACGGCTCGGTATTAATGGGGAAGGTGTCGGTTATTTTAAAAAACAGGTTGTCTTTGTGCCCGGTGCACTTCCTGGTGAAGAAGTGGTTGTAGAAGCAACGAAGATAAATCCTAAATTTGCCGAGGCAAAAATCAAGAAAATTCGCATCAAATCCCCCAATCGAGTCCAACCGCTTTGCCCGGTATATGATCAATGCGGAGGATGTCAATTACAGCACTTAAAATATGATCAACAGTTAAAGGAAAAACGTGATATCGTCATTCAATCATTGGTGCGCCATACCAAAGTGGACATTAGCAACCTTGATATCCGAGAAACGGTTGGAATGGAAGACCCGTGGGGGTATAGAAACAAGAGCAGTTTTCAAGTGAAGGCAATGGATGGCAAGGTCCTTGCGGGGCTTTATGGCCTTAATTCTCATCAATTGATAAATATTGACGAATGTGCGGTTCAGCACTCACAAACAAATGAAGCAACATCAGCGGTTAAAAGGATTTTAGAGGAGTTAAAAATTCCTATTTATAATGAAAAATCCAGAAAAGGTATTGTTCGAACCATTGTTACACGGGTTGGTATACAAACTGGAGAGCTGCAAGTCGTTCTGATTACAACGCAAATAGAATTACCAAAAGTGGACACCATCATTCAGGAAATTCAAAAACGTCTTCCGAATGTGAAATCAATTGTTCAGAACATAAATGGACAAAAGACGTCCCTTATTTTTGGTGAGGAAACCCTTCCATTAGCGGGTGAAGAGTTCATCCAAGAAACACTAGGAGATCTTCAGTTTGAGCTTTCTGCAAGGACATTCTTCCAATTAAATCCTATTCAGACCGTGAAGCTATATAATGAAGTGAAAAAAGCAGCCGCGCTGACTGGTCAAGAAAAAGTAGTAGACGCCTATTGTGGAGTTGGAACCATCGGTTTATGGCTTGCTGACCAGGCAGGAGAAGTCCGTGGAATGGACGTCATCCCAGAATCGATTGAGGATGCGAAGAAAAACGCAAAGCGGCATGGATTGACTAATACAAAATATGTACCTGGTAAGGCAGAAGAAGTCCTACCAAAATGGGTCAAAAAGGGTTGGAAGCCCGATGTCATTGTCGTTGATCCACCTAGAACCGGTCTTGAGGGACAGTTAATCCAAACCATCCTTAAGGCAGAACCAAAAAAGCTTATTTACATCTCATGTAATCCTTCAACATTAGCAAAGGACATTCAAACGTTAAGTGCTAAATATGAAGTGAAATATATCCAGCCAGTGGACATGTTCCCGCACACTGCGCATGTGGAGTGCTGTTCACTACTAGTATTGAAAGCATAAAAAGTATTTTGTGGCCGTGTGTAATAAATAACTACCTAGACCCCCGAATAGATTATCGGGGGTTCTTTTTGTGTATATCCCAATTTATTAACAATTGAAATAATTTGTGTTTTCTAATTGTGCAGTGATAGTCCTTATACCAGTGACCATTTTAAATTTCATAAATACTGCTTTTAAATAGGAGGGGGGAATTAACCTTACCAAGTCCTCAATATTTGATAATCTTTTAGAGAATTATCTCAAATCCGCTGTAATCTGAAATAAAATTTCACATTTTTATCAAAAATTTTAAAAAATAATGCCAATGGCGTAATCCTTTATACCTGTAGAAATGTCTATTACGGGACTTATGTGGTATAGACTACTGTACACCATTACCTATATGCTTTTACTATAAATTGTAAGCGTTGCCAGTATATTGGTATACAAAGGGGAGATCCCGCCTACAATTCATTCAATTGTATAAAGGAGGACATATGAAAAGAAAAACGTTTATGATTACAGCAGTTTGTACCATGCTACTAGGCGCATCAACAGTATTTGCCAACAATGACCTTCCTAAAGATCCAACGATTGAAGAGCAAGGAAAACTCACATTCCCATCTAAAAAACCACACCCTGTCTTTACATGGAATTCGACTGTCATCCATGTTTCCAGCGTACTTCACCCAAGCTCTGCACGAGGAGCCGGAATGGTGGAAGCTCCACTCCATCAAATCGATCAAATTATGAACCAAGCAATTTCACAAAAATTAATGCCAGGTGCTGTCACATTTATAGCGAGAGCTGGGAAAATTGTGAAACATGACGCTTATGGATATTCAGCTAAATACACCGATGGTAAGTTTACCGAAATGGAAAATCCAATTCCTATGGAAAACGAAACGATTTTTGACTTAGCGTCTATCAGCAAGATATTCACTGCTACGGCCGTGATGATTCTTTTTGAAAAAGGATTATTCAATCTTGATGATCCGGTGGCAAAACATATTCCAGAATTTGCTGCAAACGGGAAAGAAAACGTAACGATTCGACAGTTGTTAACCCACACATCCGGATTTGTCTCCTGGATTCCTTTATATTCAAAAGGGAATTCAAGAGAAGATAGGCTGAAGTTGGTATTAAACCAACCTTTGAAAAATGCACCCGGTACCACTTACGAATACAGTGATTTAAACATGATTACGTTAGGAATGTTAGTTGAGCACCTGTCCGGCCAGCGCCAGGATGAATTTGTCCGGGAGCACATCACAGAACCTTTAGGGATGAGGGATACGATGTATAATCCGCCAGCTTCTTTGAAAAATCGAATTGCTGCGACTGAATACCAGTCAACACCAAATCGTGGTCTCGTCTGGGGAGAAGTTCATGATGAGAATGCTTGGTCATTGGATGGGGTGGCCGGACATGCGGGTGTGTTCTCAACCGCAAATGATCTCGCTAAGCTTGCCCATATTTTTATTAATGAAGGCAAGTATGGTGGCAAAAGAATCCTGAAACTGGAAACGGTACAGTTGCTGCTGCAAAATCAGAATGAGGCATTCTCTGGAAATGACCATGGCCTTGGCTGGGAGTTAGGTCAGGGTTGGTATATGGATGCTTTATCAGAAGGTACATACTCTTTTGGCCATACGGGGTATACAGGAACTTCGATTGTAGTAAGCCCGAACAATAAAACAGTATCGATCTTACTGACCAACCGTGTCCACCCATCAAGAAATATGGGGTCAATGAATCAAACCCGTCGCTTATTTGCTAGAAATGTAGCTGATTCGATTCCTGTCTCGATTCCTGGTAAGAGTGATGCTTGGTTTGCAGGGTACGGCGACAAGCTAAACCGAGTAATGGAAACTGATCTTCAATTATCCAAGGATACCGCACTCACATTCTTCACATGGCACATGATTGAGAATGTATGGGATATCGGATCCGTAGAGATTTTTAGAGATGGCAGTTGGCACCAGCTTGCTCAATTAACAGGCACAAGCAATGGCTGGGAAAAGAAAGAATTGGATATACCTAGTGATTCAACGAAATTACGGTTTGTCTATCGAACCGATAGTTCTACAAATTCCCGCGGCTGGTATATTCAGAATCCAAAACTTGATTCAGGTGATGCTATATCTTTTGCAAAAAATGAATGGGAACTAAGGGACTATTAAAAAAAGAATAACTTGAGGAGGAGAAACATGCGAAAATTTTTAAAAACATTTATGACCTCGTTTCTAGCATTTGCACTCGTGTTGACTGGGATTCCGTTTTCAGGAGCAACAGCAGCTTCAGGAATCACGGATTTAGTGATTGATCTCAATGTTCCACAGGTTACAAGGGAAGTAAAGGATAACAAACTTGATTTAAACGCACTTCATGTTTATGAGGATGGCCACTTTATGCTGGCGTCTGAGAACTTAAAATGGAAGTCTTCTAATAAGAATGTTGCATCTGTATCTAAAGATGGAGAAGTAACTTTATCCGGACACAATGGTACATCGTTTATCTCTGTCAGCGATGGCAGCAATAGCGACAGAATTTCAATTCGATTCAAGGGAAATCAAGACAAAATCCTTGTTAAAAAAGAAGAAGGCGCATGTTATGACCTTATCGGCAATGCAATCGATCACATGTCAATGGAAGAAAAGGTCGGACAAATGCTAATGCCTGACTTTAGAAATTGGAATGGCAAAAATGTCACGGTAATGAACGACGAAATTGTCAAGCTTGTAAAGGATTATCATCTTGGTGGTGTGATTTTATTCCGTGAAAATACGGTGACAGCTGATCAAACAACCAAGCTCGTTAGTGCCTATCAAGAAGCTGCGGAAAAGTACGGCCTGATGATTTCGATTGACCAGGAAGGTGGAATTGTTACTCGTCTGCAAACTGGTACCGATATGCCAGGGAATATGGCGTTAGGTGCGACTAGATCTGAAGAGCTAGCTGAAAAAGTCGGCAGGACAATTGGTGAAGAGCTAAACGCACTGGGGATTAACATGAATTTTGGACCAGTGTTGGATGTAAACAATAATCCTGATAATCCTGTTATCGGTGTTCGTTCTTTTGGTGAGGACCCTGAGTTAGTTGCAAAGTTGGGAAATGCTTATATTAAAGGACTTCATGAAACGGGCACTGCGGCCACTGCTAAGCATTTTCCAGGTCATGGAGATACTGCGGTTGATTCACATGTAGGACTTCCATCGGTACCTCATGATCTTGATCGATTGAAGAAAGTAGAATTATATCCTTTCCAGCAGGCAATGAATGCTGGTATTGATGCGATTATGTCTGCACACGTAACGTTCCCAAAAATTGATGATACAAAAGCAATTTCTAAAAAGGACGGAACAGAAGTCTCTGTACCAGGTACGCTTTCACACAAGATATTAACTGGTCTAATGCGCGAAGAAATGGGCTTTAAAGGTGTTATCGTAACTGATGCGATGAATATGGGTGCGATTGCTGATCATTTTGGATCCGTTGATGCCGCTATCCGTGCTGTAAAAGCAGGTGCAGATGTCCTATTAATGCCAGTGGGAATCCAAGAAGTGGCAAATGGACTTTATGATTCAGTCAACGCTGGCGATATCTCAGAAAATAGACTTGAGCAGTCAGTAGAGCGGATATTAACCCTGAAATTAAATAGAAGCATTGTTAAGGCAGAAATGGAAAAGAGTCTTGATGAAAAGGTTGCGAATGCTATTCAAGTAGTAGGTTCACCTGAACATAAAGCAGTTGAAAAAGAAGCAGCAGAAAAATCAATTACGCTTGTAAAGAATAATGATGTGCTTCCAATTAATGTTTCTCCTGAAGATAAGATTGTTGTGGTTGGTGGTTCTACTTTCTCCATGAATCTCCTTGCAGCTGAGGTCCAAAAATACCATCCTGGCGCAATTTATATCAATGCTTCAGGATCACTTAATGCTACACAATTAGCACAAGTGAAGGATGCGAAATACATCATTGCTGGAACCTACACCTCAAGTGTTGGAGGCAGAGCCAACGACGCTAGTCAAATGGTGATGACAAGACAACTCATCGAGACGGGTGTACCTGTCCTTGCTGTTGGGGCTAGAAATCCATATGACGTTATGTCCTATACGGATGTAGATGCCTTTCTTGTTCAATTTGGTTTTAGACCAACGAGCTTTGAAGCAACAGCGAAAACAATTTTTGGTAAAAATAATCCTACAGGAAAACTACCAGTTACGATTTACAACCATGATGGCAGTGTTTTATATGGATTTGATCATGGGTTAGGATACTAAGTAGGGGATAGATAAAGCGGAATTTAGTTGTGACTGCTTCTAATAGGGGTAGGGCTATATTCCCTAAACTTTGATAGATTAAAAGAGGAGGGGTACTTTTGAAAAAGTGGCTTACAGGTTTATTGCTTCTCGTGCTACTACTTTCGACCGTTTCAGCAGCTGTTGCAAAGAATGATAAAGAGAAGAAGAATGGAAAATTCCGTTTGGGCGTAGAGGTTTTGTTGCAGGATAAGATTGATTTGATAAAGGATAAGCGCGTCGGATTAATCACTAATCCGACGGGGGTAGATCAAAACGTTACTAGTATCGTAGATTTACTTTACAATAACACCAATGTAAATTTAACTGCTCTTTATGGTCCTGAGCATGGTGTCCGTGGAAGTGCACAAGCTGGTCAATATGTTGAACAATATACGGATGAAAAAACAGGGCTTCCTGTTTACAGTCTTTATGGAAAGACCAAAAAGCCAACACCTGAAATGCTAAGCAATGTCGATGTATTGTTATTTGATATCCAAGATGTGGGGACACGTTTTTACACCTATATTTACACTATGGCACTAGCGATGGAAGCAGCAAAAGAGAACAATATTCCAATTATAGTTCTTGACCGTCCGAATCCAATCAGCGGGACAAAAGTCGAAGGACCTGTGCTCGAGGATAAGTACTCTTCGTTCATCGGTGAATATCCGATTCCTGTTCGCCACGGGATGACCGTCGGGGAATTAGCCAAGCTTTTCAATAGCGAATTTGGTATTGGAGCCGATTTAACGGTGGTGGAAATGGAAGGCTGGAAACGAAACATGTATTACGATGAGACACCATTAGAATGGATCCTTCCATCACCAAACATGCCAACCCTGGAAACTGCTGTAGTCTACCCAGGGGCTGCCCTCATTGAAGGAACCAATGTTTCCGAGGGACGAGGAACAACAAAGCCATTTGAATTGATTGGAGCGCCGTTCATTAATAGCGACAACTTGGCTTCCGAGTTAAACTCCTACAGATTACCTGGTGTCACATTCCGAGCGGCTTCGTTTATACCGACCTTCTCAAAGCATGTGAATGTGTTAAGCCATGGAATTCAAATTCATGTAACAGATCGAAATGCCTATAAGCCGTTTGAAACTGGATTATATATCGTAAAAACGATCCATGATATGTATCCAAACAATTTCCAATTCAGAGTGCCAAATGCAGCAGGAATCTCCTTCTTTGATAACCTTGTCGGGAATGGTTCGATCCGTGCTGATATTGAGGCTGGCAAATCTATTAAAGAAATAAAAGCTGCATGGCAGGCCGATTTAGATGAATTTAACGAGGTTCGTGAGAAGTATTTATTATATTAATAGGTGTGAGGGGGCCTTCTTTTTAGGAGGCCTCTTTTCTTGCGGACACAGCCTATTCCGCAAAAGAAAATCTCACATTTCTATTGTAGAGAACGTAAAGAGAATGATAAAACTAAGTTTCTTAAGGAGCATGCGTATAGACTTAGAATCGTTTAAAGACGAGTGAATTCATTGTCAAAACGAATGGCGTATTTGTTGAGAAAAAGGAGCTACAGGGTGCTTTCAATAAAAAGATTGAATTTTGTTTTATTGATCCAACTTTGGAGGAAATAAAGTAGGCAAACAGAGAGTCCAACTTAAAGAGCCGTTTGGTTATTTAAGTGGGGGAATAATTTATTTTTACCTTACCAGATCAAAAGAAGCAGGCACTGCCTAGTTTCTACTTTTCTATATTAAATAGCTCTAGTTGTTGATTTGTTTAATATAATATTCCCTTCTCTCTTCATCCTAGACATAATATCTAAACACGACTATATTACATTAAATAATATTATGTATTTCATTTTAACCGATACTCATATATAATGTAATTTAATTGAATATAAATAACTAGGGGTGCCCAATAAGTTGGGCTGAGAAAGAAACACGATGAAGTTTCTTGACTCTTGGGACCTGATCTGGATCATACCAGCGTGGGGAAGTTAGAATAGACAATCTTCAATGCAACTATACTTCTGCATACATTTTAGCCGGGTCCAACCATTTATGGTCCCGGCTTTTTGATGTACTTTTATACGCTTATTCACTTGTTATGTTCTGTATCTCGTCCTTTATATTCAAAAAAAGGAGAGATTTATTATGTCAACGACTTCATTAAACGAACAAAATATTTCCATCATGTCTAGTTTTCCAGGAAGTAAAAAAGTATATGTAACAGGTTCGAGATCCGACATTAAAGTACCAATGCGTGAAATTGAGTTAAGTCCTACTACGGGTACGTTTGGAGAAGAGAAAAACCTTCCAGTACGCGTGTATGATACAAGCGGTCCTTATACGGATCTAAATTATTCTGTTGATATTTCAAAAGGTCTTCCTGCCATTCGAAGCACATGGATTCATGAACGAGCAGATGTTGAAGAATATGAAGGTCGAGAAATTAAGCCTGTAGATAATGGGTATAAGGATGAAAATGATCCTCGTGCAAATCATAATGTGTTTCCGGGTTTGAAGCGCAAACCATTACGTGCAAAAAAAGGGAAAAATGTTACACAGCTTCATTATGCAAAAAAGGGAATTATTACTCCTGAAATGGAATTTATCGCAATAAGGGAAAATATGAAACCTGAATTTGTGCGTGATGAAGTTGCAAAAGGTCGAGCGATTATTCCTTCTAATATCAATCATCCAGAGTCAGAACCTATGATAATAGGGCGGAATTTTCATGTTAAAATTAACGCGAATATCGGTAACTCGGCTGTTTCATCATCCATCGAACAAGAGGTTGAAAAAATGACATGGGCGACACGCTGGGGTGCTGATAATATTATGGATCTATCAACAGGTAAAAATATTCATAAAACAAGAGAATGGATTATTCGAAACTCAGCCGTTCCTGTCGGCACCGTCCCCATTTATCAAGCACTTGAAAAAGTAAATGGTGTTGCTGAAGATCTTACATGGGAGGTTTACCGTGATACCTTGATTGAACAAGCGGAGCAAGGTGTTGATTACTTCACAATTCATGCTGGTGTTCTTTTAAGATATGTTCCACTAACGGCAAAACGGTTAACAGGTATTGTATCCCGTGGTGGTTCAATCATGGCACAATGGTGTTTACACCACCATAAAGAAAGCTTTTTATATACTCACTTTGAAGAAATCTGCGAAATAATGAAATCTTATGATGTTGCATTCTCTTTAGGGGATGGTTTACGTCCTGGGTCTATTGCAGATGCGAATGATGAAGCGCAGTTTGCAGAATTAGAGACTCTGGGAGAGTTAACAAAAATTGCTTGGGAACATGATGTACAGGTGATGGTTGAAGGACCTGGTCACGTACCAATGCACCTAATTAAAGAAAATATGGATAAACAACTAGAAGTGTGTCAGGAAGCACCATTCTACACACTTGGTCCTCTTACAACTGATATTGCACCTGGTTATGATCACATTACATCTGCTATTGGGGCTGCCATGATTGGTTGGTATGGTACAGCTATGCTTTGTTATGTAACGCCTAAAGAACATTTGGGTTTACCGAATAGAGAGGATGTTCGTGTAGGGGTTATTACTTATAAAATTGCCGCCCATGCTGCTGATTTGGCAAAAGGACATCCAGGAGCACAAAAAAGAGATGATGCCTTATCAAAAGCTCGTTTTGAATTCCGTTGGAGAGATCAGTTTAATTTATCTTTAGATCCTGAACGAGCGATAGAATATCATGATGAAACTTTACCTGCGGAGGGTGCAAAAACAGCTCATTTCTGTTCAATGTGTGGACCAAAATTTTGTAGCATGAGAATCTCTCAAGATATTCGTAATTATGCGAAAGAAAACAAACTTGATACGAAGGAAGCTATTGAAACAGGTATGAAGGAAAAAGCTAAGGAGTTTAAGGTATCTGGGGGCAGCATATATCAGTAACTTTCTTGGGAGGTTATACGGATGAATGTTCAAAAGATTAAAGAGGAAATTACCAAAATGAAAACTAGCCTTGCTTTTTTAGAGGAGCGTTTAAAGGAGATTCAGCAAAATTGTGATCATCGTTTTGATGGCGATCAATATTATGAAAAATGTTTGAAGTGTTATAAGGTAAACGTATTATATTATTAAACAAAAAACTCGAAAAAAAACACTCTCAACAAGAGGGTATTAAAAAGATAGCCATGTAACCTTACCTTGATTAATAATAGGGTAAGGTTTTTTATTTTTCTCTATAAAATTCCATAGTAAAAGCTATTAATCACTTTTTATTATTACAAATGTAAGAGAAGGTAATTCGCCATTATTAGGATTTTTATATCATATTCCAGAAACAGGGCATGACTATGACTATTGTGAATATGATGAGGTATATCTTACAGAATGTTTTTTAGAAGACTCTGTTAAATAGTATTGGTGATTTTCTCCTTAGATTAATAGAACTGGTTCGGTGAGAAAGCGATAACAGTCTTCGTGGAACTAGAAAACACCACTCTGAAGTGATGTTTTCTTAGAAACTATGCTTTCACTCGGAGAAGATTTATCTAATCAATGTTCTACCAGGCTTGATACAGAAACACTTTGTTTATTATTTGGTTCATCTAGAGGATGGATTGTAGTTGTTCCGTTTTGTTGATCTACATGCTCAATATAGATACGTGTTCCGTTATACGTTACATTAGCCATAGTCGGTGAATTAGTAATTTCTTGTGCTCGTTGTACGTCCATGTCACGACCTCCTTTCCGTATTAAAGCCATTTTAAGTATTTCCTCTGAACTACTTGTTATACGTCTATTTTAGAAATGATGTTATTTGATTACCTTTTTTTTAACTGGTTCAGTCCATAGAATTCGGAACAAGCGTGAAGAAGCGCTGTAGCCAGTTTGGGCGATTAACAAACAGGCAACTTTACAGTTATACTCGTCCCTTCATCCAGCTTACTACGAACCTCAATCGTTCCTTCATGAACATCTACAATCCATTTACATAAAGACAATCCAAGCCCAGTTCCTCCTAGACTTCTTGATCTGGAATCGTCCGCGCGATAAAATCGCTGAAAAATAAAAGGCAAGTGTTCCTCTGAAATCCCGATCCCATTATCAATTACATTAATATAAATGAATTTTTCCGTCCTGTTTGCCTGGATTTCCACTTTGCCACCTTCTGGAGTGTACTTAAGAGCATTTTCAATCAAATTAATAAATAATCTTCGTAAGAGATCTTCATCCCCGAATAAAATGAAAGGATCAGGTATTTGAATATGTAATTCAATCTGTTTTTTCATTTCCAATGATAGTAAATGATTCCTAACATTTTGGAATAAAAGCATTCCGTCAACGGTTTTTCGCTCTATCAGATTTGAATTAGAGGTATTTCTCGATAAATATAAGAATTTTTCTACCATATCAGATAAATAGATGACCTCTTCCAAAACAGTATACAGCACGTCCTTATATTCCTCTTCAGATCTATTTCTATTTAAAGCAACATCCAATTCTCCTCGCATAATTGTTAAGGAAGTACGAAGTTCATGAGAAACATCGGAAGTAAACTGCTGAATTTGCGTGAAAGAGCTTTCTAGTCTGTCAATCATATGATTGAGAGTTTTTGATAAACTATACAATTCGTCTTTCGGCCCTTCAATAGGCAGCCGTTCGTGTAAACTGGTTGCAGTAATGGTATTAGTCGTACTGATAATTTGATGAATCGGCTTCAGAGTTTTTCTCGAAATCAACCATCCCATCACGATTGATATTCCTAGGAATACAAAATTAGAGATGATAATTATGTTCCGCAACTGATCAATTGCGAAATGCCGTATCGCGTCGTTTGTAGCAACCGTAATTCTGTATGTCAATTTATTTTCTGATATCAGTTGCATGGACATCGCACGAAGCGGTATCCCATTTAGCTCGGGATCCCAGCTGAAGGTATTCTCGTCCATCTTCTTTAAAGTTTCTGAATCGTTGATGAGTTGACCGTACAAATTTCTAGATTCTGCAATGATTTGCCCTCGATCAGTTTCAATGGTCCAATAGATCTCTTCTTGATTTACGCTTTCAAAACTTCGCAATCGGTTGATGTGTTGTTCGATTTTAGAATACGAATCCCCTTCCTCCAAACAATAGGCAATCAAACCAAGTTCTCTGGTAAGGATCGAATCGACTTCTTTGGTTACCATTTCAGAAAATGTAAAATATAAGAATCCGCTAAATAGGAATAAAATGAATATAAACATAATCGAATGCCAAATCGTAATTCTCCATACGATACTTTTTAAAAACCTCATGATGGTTTATTCTTCACTTTTGATTATGTAACCAATACTATATACCGTTTGTATCAGTTTTAAATCAAAGTTTTTATCTATTTTATTTCTTAAGTGATTAATATAAACATCGACTACATTGGTTCCTATGTTATACGCATCTGTCCAAACACGTTCTAGAATTAACGTTCTAGATAAAATCCTACCGGCATTTCTCATCATAAATTCCAAAATAGCATATTCCTTATTGGAAAGGAACATATGAAGTCCCCCTCGAGTCACCTCTCTCGTAGAAGGATTCAACGTCAGATCCGCTACTTGTAAAAGAGGTGATGCCTTTTCTCGGTCTCGTCTTAATAGACACCGTATACGTGCTAATAACTCCGTAAAAGCAAACGGCTTTGTCATATAATCGTCCGCTCCTAAATCGAGTCCATCTACTTTATCTGCCACGGAATCTTTAGCACTGAGAATGAGAATAGGAATATTTTTTCCATTCAACCTTAGTTCCTTAATCAATCGCATGCCATTTTTCTTCGGAATCATAAGGTCGACAATCATAAGATCATATTCTTCTGCAAATGCGAGTTCGGAAGCGATTTCACCATCGTTCGCCACATCTACAACATATTGGTGTTCTCTTAATCCTTGCGATATAAAACGGGCTACCTTTGACTCATCTTCAACCAATAACAACCTCATGTCCATTTCCCCTAACAAATTCACTCATTTTATATATCGATAGTGATAATCATTATCAATTATTTTATAATAATATCTTAAATTATCACTCTTTTTTGGTCAATCAGGTAATGATTTCCTTTTGAAAGTCAACTAAAACAACTCCTCTCATTAAGCAACATGGTAAGTGTGAAATATTAAATTTTTTTAATTTTATTTTAAATAGTTTTTAAGAACTTTTTTATAATATATCGCCAACGGTTAAAAGTGATAATGATTATCATTGTCACTTTTGCTTCGAACAATATATATTTTGGAGGGGGCTTATGATGCAAAATCAAAATAATTCAGGAAAACACTTTTTTCATAATTTAGTTGTTTTAATGCGCATTCTATTTGGAATAGGCTGGCTTTTAGCAGGAGTAACGAAGATTTTAGGTGAAGGGGGTTCTTCAGGACATTCTTGGTTTACCCAACCAGGAGTATTTCTAAGTGATTATCTGATGAATACATTAGATAAACCCAATGTGCCAGAGTTTTATAAATTTTTTATAGAAGAAGCGGCCTTGAAGCAAGTAATGGCTTTAAATTATGCCATTCCCATCGTTCAGGTGTTGGTTGGTTTGTTTCTCATCGCCGGGTTTATGATACTTCCCTCCATTCTGGCGTGTCTCTTTATGCATATTAACTTTCTTCTTTCAGGTAATATCAATATAATGAGCCTTACTCTTTATACAAGCGCATTTGGATTGTTACTTAGTGGAAGAAAAATGTATCATTTAAGCTTGGATAAGTATTTCAAGTTAAATCACTTATTGAACTTAACTATTAATAAATCCAGAGATTTAACGATTCCTAAATTTAAAGAAATGTATCCTCAAGAAGACCTTAAAAAACTTTTGCAAGACAGTATGAACGAGGTTGTAAGTTCTTTAGAAAAAGCTCAGGTGTCCCAAAATGAGCGGATCGAACAATTTATCACTTATGTTCAAGAAACTTACTTTAGTGAAAATAGTCATATTGAAAAAGAAAAGCATGTAAAATCATTAATTCGTCAAGAATAACATCATTTTGACACCCTTATAGACCATTTTTTTATAAGGGGATGTGAAAATAAATAGATTAGGAGAAATGACTGAATTACGTAAATGAAGCTAACTTTAATTGATAATGATTGTTATTATCAATTAAAATCAGAAAATGCCATAATAATCAATTTTCAATTATAGAGTCATAAATTAAGGGAGAGAAGAACTATAATGAGAACACTACCATGGAAAGTGATGACAACAGTTGCATTGGCTTCATCACTTTTATTAATAAGTGCCTGCTCAAACGAGAAATCAACTGCCAAGGAAGATACAAAAGCAGATACGAAAACGGTAACAAATACAAAAAAAAGCAGCGTATCTGTTCCAGTGATAGATTATAGGTTTGATACAGCCGCGAATATGTTTGCTTATGCAGAATTTGAGCTCTCCGGAGAGCCCTTAGTAGAAGGTCTTGGCTTAGATTTAGATGTTCTTAATGTAAGAAAGCTTGATCAACCATCCAAATTTGACTACACAGCAGGTGTAGAATCATATGAATATTCAGAAGAAGCGATGTATGAAGTGACTGAAAAATCCGGCCTTGGCTTACATTTAATCCACGGCCCGGCGGTTGCAGAATTAGCGAAGAAAACAGGAAAAGACGCACCGACTATGCTAGGTGAACGTTTTTATGAACTGGCAGACAGTGTCGGTTATCCAAAAGATGAACTATTTAGGAATATGTTTCCAACATTAATTGAATATTCCTCTGGTGACCCGCACTACATACAAAAAGTGGATACAAAGGTTTATGCAGAAAATGACGATGACTCTTATGTCCCAATGTATCAGGTGAATTTTGAAACGTTGCGCTGGGGTAGGGCAAAGATGGACACAACATTAAATCCTTCAGCCTATGGAGCAACCTTCTTGAAGCAAGCTCTTTGGGCTGGAGACTTTATGGGAGGCTTACATAAAGTAGACAGTGATGAAGAACTTGAAGCGACATCACCGAAAGATGATGATGATGCAAACATCGCGTTAGGGGTTAGTTCAGCGGATGGAATGCAGGGAGCCATTCTGACAGAACAAATTTGGAACAAGCTGAACTACATTCGAGAGGGTTTATTTTACGATACAGCTAAAAAGCAGCTGACGGCTGGGACTGGAAGCAAATATAATCCGGCTAATGGCTTTGTTTATTTGCCGCACCAAATCGAAGTCGTGGAAGACGGTAATGATGAGATGCCAAACGCCAAACAATTGACCGTAAAAGATGCACGAAGCATGCTGCAAGATCAATGGCTGATGCTATGGCCGGCATCCGAATTTTACGGCATGACAGATCAGCGCCCGGAAAACAAAGCGCAAAACCCGGCGTTTTTAGCCGCATTTGACGGTAAACCGTTTCCGAGTGCAGCTAAGGAGAATGTAGATGGTTCTGCTGCCAACGATGTAAAGGCATCTGATCCTTATTCCATCAACCGCGATGTGTTGCTGCAAGTCTTTAAAAATATCGATGCCATGCACTTTAACAATGAAGCGGGAGCTTTTATCGATCAACACGACGGAAAGACACAGGGAGCGCATGTAGATACATTCCAGGCCGGATACACGACAGAGGCGCTGCGAATGTTCCAGCGTGCGATTGACGGTCTTCCTGTCGGATACGCCAATGGTGAGGATGCAAAAGGATTAGAGACTAAAGAAGGAAAGCGTGCTCTGGAAATGATCAAAAAGCAAGCCGACTTTATCATCAATGAGTTAAAACGTGAAGATGGGCTAGTTGCAAACGGATATACGATCAAAAAAGGTAAGGACGATACAGAGCCAACTTTAGATGCACAACTAGGAGCAATTAGAGGCTTGACTGGAGCATTCTTAGCAACGAAAGAAACGAAGTACCGCGATGAAGCACGTGAATTATACCAAGCGATGGATGAGAAAATGCTCGATAAAGAAACCAATTTATATTACACAAGTAAAGATGAAATGAAATATAACCCTATGACAGCAGGGGCTTTATCAGCTGTCTTCCGTGTTGCTTTAAATAACTTATACAATGCGGACGGAGACCAAGATACACTGTCAGCTCTGGACCGTGAAACGATAATCTCCCGCTATGTTTCTTTTTACGATACGGTTATTGACGGGCCATCGTTACAGGAAGGAATGCAGGCAAGTGAGTTCTGGGATACAGGAGATGCTTATATTGACGGTAAAAAGCTTGGGAATACCGACAAAGACAATGTTCCGCAAGTGCAGGCAGGGAACGGGAAATATGGGATTGCGCCTATTTTAGTGAACGTAGAAGTGAAGAAACGGTAAGGAAGGAAATATTATGTGGTGGAAGAGACTCTTGCAATTAAAAATTTTATCTGCAACGGCCATTATCGCTGTAAGCTGTATGCCGGAACAAATGGCCACGAACAAAGAGGTCCTTCGTGACCATGCAGTTCATAGTGATAATATGGTGCTAAATGAAAAAGGTGATACACTTTATGTGGCCAATATAGATGTAGATACCATATCGATTCTTGATGCAAAAACGAAAAAAATACAAGCGGAAGTTTCGGTCGGAAAACAACCGCAGCAGCTAACATTAAGTCCCGATGGCCAATTCGTGTATGTCTCGTGTTTATTTGATAACCAGGTAGACGTCATTTCTACAAAAAAGAGGAAAGTGGTCGACTCCATTGAGGTTGGCATTCAACCATTTGGGCTTGTCACAAGCCCAAATGGTGAAACACTTTATGTAGCAAACTATCAGTCTGGTACGCTATCTATCATTGATACAAATGAGAGGGAAGTAAAGAAGGAATTAAAAATTGGTGACCGTCCTAGAACGGTTGCCATGACCAAGGATGGGAAAAAGCTATATGTTCCTCATTATTTAGATGGCAATATCTCTGTCATCGATACAGAGGTAGATAAAGTGACAAAGACTATTACCTTAGCTAATTCACCGGATCAGACTAACCGTAAGAAAAGCCAGGGGATTCCTAATACTTTTGAGCAGTTTGTGATATCGCCTGATGGGAAAAAGGCGTTTGTTCCACACTTGTTAACGAATATCGATACCCCAATTCATTTTCAAGAGACGATCTTTCCTGCGGTGTCCGTTATCGATTTAGGAAAAGACGAAGAAATCGTAGATGAACGAAAAGAGCTCTTTGACGAAATGAATATACGGGATGTAAAAAATGAAACCATCATCGTAGCGAACCCATTTGATGTAGCCTTTCAGCCGGATGGCAGTAAAGCCTATGTGGTGATGTCGGGCAGCGAAGACCTTGTCGTTTTTGATTTAACACGTGGCGGAAATGCGACCCAAATTTTGCGGCGCATTAAAGGAGATAACCCACGGGGGATTGCCATTTCAAATGATGGCCAGACACTATATGTTCATAATGCGATGAGTCATAATTTGGCGACGATTCAGACAGGGGGAGACAGCCCTTATGCGCGGGCCACTATTTCAGGGGAACCTGTAAAACTGATTAAAAAAGACTCTCTTTCAAAAGAGGTGCGGGAAGGTAAAACAATATTTTACAGTGCCAACAGTGATGAATTCGCCACAAGCATAACGGGGAACAACTGGATGAGCTGTGCCTCGTGCCATGCCGATGGGGACATGAATCGCTTAACGTTAACGACGGCAAAAGGTCCACGTAATATTCCAAGCAACGTGGTAACGACGGAAACAGGGCTTTTTTTGTGGGACGGGTCACGCAATGAGTTTACGGATTACATTCATACTGTTCAAGGCGAAATGGGAGGTATGATGGAACTTGATCCTGCCAAACCGATCCCAGAAGATGTACAGCACATGTATGATGCACTCCTGGCTTTTTTGCAAGATCCAAACTCGTATCCTCCCCCTCAAAGTCCTTATCGAAAAAAAGATGGCAGTTTAACAAACACAGCCAAAGAAGGAGAACGGTTGTTCAACGGAAAAGGAAACTGTCTCAGCTGCCATGGCGGGGAGTTCTTCACTGACAGCGGCAAGGCTGTGAATGGAGAAGGAGAGCTGACGGAACGAAACACAAACTTTCTCCATGATATTGGAACAGGAAGCAAACTCGACGTGCCTTCAAAAGGAGATGCACGCGGTCAATATCAGAATCCGCGTAATGGCAAAAAATTTGATACTCCAACTTTAAGGGGTGTTTGGGCAACTGCGCCGTATTTTCATGATGGCAGCGCAAAGACCATAGAATCTGCGATTGAGCGTCATAGAAATAACAGCATTCCGATGTTATCAACATGGGAAGTGAATGCCATTGCCGAATATATTAAATCAATTGAGTAGGCGAAATCTGTCGTAAAAGCGGCAGTTTTTTTTAGTAACGAAGGTATGTATTTTTCCTGTTTTATTCTTAAACAAAAGGACTTAAAAATTACGTTTAATACTTTTAAAAATATTAAAAGGTGAACAAAGCTACATTAGTCTATTTTTTTAGTTGACTACAATCAGTAGTCTATATATGCCGAATGCGTCCCGGCTATGATTTTAAAAGAAGAAGCAGGAACCCAGTAAGGGATTTCCTGCTTTTATTCAATTATGGGACCGCAAACTAGGAGTTACTCCCTAAATGGAGAAACTCCTTTTTCCGATTTAGTTTTATTTTAGAATTTATACTTCAATTTTTCTTTTTCAAAACTACTTTCATTTCTCTCAAATCATACCATTCAAAGCCCTTACTTGTGTTTACTTCTAAATTTACTTAGTCAGATTGTTCCACTAATAAGTATAGCCTAACGTATTCTAATCTTTGAAAAACAATAGTTTTTTATCTAAATTTGGTAATTTTGAATTTTTGTAATTATTCTGAAATTAATATTGTAAATTGGTAAAATAGCACATATAATCAAAAATGAGCATAAAACATCAAATTCATTCAAAAGTGAGCTAAAACAGTCAAACGGCGCATTTCAAATGAATGGGAGGGAAACGATTCTGTGTACGGTATAGAAAGAAAGTCGGCCATATTAGAGTTACTAAACAAGTATACTAGAGTAGATGTACAAGAATTAAGTCAACACTTCGACCTGTCTGAATCAACAATTCGTAGGGACTTAAAGGAACTAGAGGAAGCACAATTGTTAAAAAGAACGCATGGTGGGGCTATCTTGTTCAAAAGTGTGACCTTCGAACCGACCTACATTGAGAAAGAAGTGCAGTTTCAAAAAGAGAAAAGGGCTATTGCAAAGGAAGCGGCTAAGCTTATTGAGAACGGTGAAAGTATCTTGCTCGATTCGGGTACGACAACTTATTATCTTGCTCAAGAACTAAGAAACTTTTCGAGCTTACAGGTGGTTACCAATTCGATATTATGTGCCAATGAATTAAAGGATGTATCTGGAATTGAAGTCTTATTATGTGGTGGTTCTCTGCGTTCAGAAACACTAGCGTTGGTAGGTCCATTGGCTGAAAACAGCTTTAATCAAATTTGTGTAGACAAATCGTTTATTGCTACGAATGGCGTTGATGTAGAAAATGGCTTAACCACCCCAAATTTAATTGAGGCATCAACTAAAAAGAAGATGATTGATTGTGCGGAAAAAGTTATTCTCATCACTGATCATACCAAAATAGGTCAAGTAAGCTTTGCGAAGTTTGCGGAGATTCATGAGATAAATTATTTAATTACCGATAGTGCTGCGGAAAAGACCGTACTTAACCGCATTGAGGAATCAGGAATTTCTGTTCGCGTAGTCTGACTTTTCCCCAATAGGTAAGGATCTAATATCAGATAAAAAAATGAAGGGGTTTAAATGAAAACGTTTTAAAAAATATCCACACCATTTTTAGGAGGTGATGTTTATAGAGTTATGAAAATAATAGAAGAGATTTTAATAGTTTTAATTAACTTGTTCTTTGGATGAGAAAAATGAAAGAATCACAAAAAAGGTTACGATTCAGGGCAACCACGACCAAATGGAAAAAAGCCCAAAATCATAACCCTGCTTGAGTATATCTAAAATTATTACTAATTTTAGCACTCATTTTTATACTACGGTATTACAGATTTTTTTACAAGGATTGAGTTTTGCTAGAAGTATCTATTACTTTCCAAAACTATATTTAGGAGGAATTACAAACGATGAAAAACTTTAAAATTTTTAACATAGTATTATTAATTTTAACTTTATGCTTTTTAGGTGCATGCAGCAACAATGAAAGTGCTTCTAATACTGGTAAAACAGATGACAAGTCTAATAATGAAAAAAAGCTAAAGATTGGTTTAACAGTTCCAAATTTAAGTAATCCATTCTTTGTAGCGATGTCTAAAGGGGCTAAAGAAGTTGCTTCTAAGTATAATGCTGAAGTAACGACTGTAAGTGCCGATCAAGACCTTGCTAAACAAACTGCACAAATTGAAGACTTTATAACAAAAAAAGTTGATTTAATATTATTAAGCCCTTTTGATTCTGCTGGTATTGCTGGTGCAGTTAGTGAGGCAAAAGCAGCGGGTATTCCAGTTGTGGCTCTTGATGGATTTGCAGAAGGTGGCATTGACACAGTGGTTATGTCTGATAACGTCCAAGCAGGTAAATTAGCTGCGGATTACCTTGTAAAACAACTTAATGGAAAAGGTAATATTGTTATTATTGATGGACCTCCTGTTTCAGCAGTGACAGACCGAATTAAAGGTTTTAACCAAGTCATTAAAAAATATCCAGATATCAAGGTTGTTGCTAAACAAAATGGTGAAGGGAATCGTGAAAAGGCTCTTACTGTAATGGAAGGTGCACTAACAGCAAACAAAAAAATCGATGCAGTATTTACAATAAATGATGAAGAGGCTGTTGGAGTACAAATCGCTCAAGAACAAGCTAGTAGACAAAATGAATTCTTTGTCGTAAGTGTTGACGGTGCACCTTCCGCGGTTGATGCGTTGAAAAAAGGCGGAAGCTTTGCTGGTACTTCAGCACAATTCCCGAATCAAATGGTTATTGATGGTGTTGCCTTAGCATTAAAAGTCATTGATGGTAAGAAAGTTGACTCAAAAGTTCTTATTCCAACTAAATTTATCACTAAAGATAATGTTGATTCCTATAGTGGCTGGTAATTTATTTCCCTCTAGTGGAGGTAAAATATGGTGCTCTATCTCGAGCACTATATTTATATCTAAGTAAAATAGGGCTTAAAAAGAGCTTAGGGAGTGGCGCTAATGGCAGTATTTCAGGTTCAAGAACAAATAAATCGTCGTCTACCACAGACCCAGTTACCCATCCTTAGGATGAAGGCGGTTACGAAGAAATTTTCCGGTGTCAAGGTGTTGCAAAATGTTAATATCGAACTCTATAAAGGGGAAGTCCATGCCTTGATGGGGGAGAATGGTGCAGGAAAATCTACTTTAATGAAGATCATGGCTGGTGTGTATCAACCTGATGGGGGAACGATTGAATATAAAAGTCAAGAAGTACATTGGAATAATCCAATGGAGGCAAGAAATAAAGGGATAAGTGTTATTCACCAAGAAATAAGCCTTTCACCTAATTTGTCCATTGGTGAGAATATTATGATGGGGACAACATTTAAGAAAAATAGGCTGGGCCTAATAAATTGGAATGATATTTATGAAAATGCTGCCCAAGTTTTAAAATCCATAGGATCTTCCTTGGATCCTCGAGCGGATGTTTCCACCTTAAGTGTGGCCCAACAACAAATGGTAGAAATTGCTCGAGCTTTATCACTTAATTCTGAGATTTTAATTATGGATGAACCGACGGCATCTCTGACAGATAAAGAAATAGAAAAGCTTTTTGTCATCATTGAAGAATTAAAAAGAAAAGGCGTAGCTATTGTTTATATCTCTCATCGAATGGATGAGATTTTTAAAATTTCAAATCGCTTTACAGTTCTTAGAGACGGTCATTGGGTTACAAGTGGACCAATTTCGGATACAAATCCCGAGAATCTAGTAAAACTTATGGTAGGAAGAGAGTTAAATCAGCTATTTGTAAGAGAGAGAATCGAAAGTATTGTTAGACCTGAACAAAAGCCAGTCCTTGAGTTAAAAAATGTCTCTGACAAGAAGGTTGTAAAGGGAATATCGCTGAAAATCTACCCCGGTGAAATTGTGGGCTTAGCAGGCCTTGTCGGTGCGGGACGGACTGAGTTGGTGAGAACAATCTTTGGACTATCCGAACTGTCAGAGGGTCAAATAATTTTAGATGGCAAGCCCGTTCATATAAAAAGTCCTATTGACGCAATAAAACTTGGCATTGCTCATGTTCCTGAAAGCAGGAAGGAACAGGGGTTATTACCAAATTTATCTGTAAAAGAAAATATACTGATGGCACAATTGCCAACCTATCGTAAATTTAAACTATTGCAGTATAAGCAAATGAATCGTGACGCGGATCGATACATTAAAGAACTTGGAGTAAGAACGGCATCAAAGGAACAAAATGTTATGGGCCTTAGTGGAGGAAATCAACAAAAGGTTGTTATTGCTAAATGGTTATCTATTGGTCCTAAAATACTGCTGCTTGACGAACCGACCCGTGGTGTAGACATAGGTGCAAAGACCGAGATTCATAAAATCATAAGTAAATTAGCAGAACAAGGGCTTGCTGTATTGATGATTTCTTCTGAATTACCAGAAGTATTAGGAGTTAGTGATCGGATTTTAGTGATTCATGAGGGAAAACTAAGAGCTGAACTATCTCGTAATGAAGCTACACAAGAAAAAATTATGTACTATGCTACAGGAGAGGTTAAACAATGAATACAAACTTACAAATGTCAAGTTCATCCGTAGTTTCATTTAAGGAACGCTCAAAACAGATTTTTAATCAGCTGGGCATGGTAATAATTCTTGCCTTATTAATCATAGTAATGATTATTTTTGCACCGAATTTCACAGAATCAAGTAATATCTTAAACGTACTAAAGCAAAGTTCAATCACTGCCATTCTGGCAGCTGGGATGACGGTAGTTATATTAACAGGAGGAATTGATTTATCGGTAGGCTCAACCCTTGCATTGAGCGGTGTTATATCTGTATTACTATCAAATGCCGGAACTCCTCCAGTTATCGCTATGTTAGTAGGAGTTGCTGTAGGATACGTTGCTGGGGCTATTAATGGATTTTTAACAGCTGTACCTAAGTTGCCGGCCTTTATCGTGACGCTTGGAAGTATGACATACCTGAGGGGGTTGGCTTATGTTATAACCGGCGGATATCCTGTAGTTTTGGCATCAAAGCAATTCAAGTTTATTGGGGCAGGTGAAATTCTAGGGATTCCTACTCCTATTTATGTGATGGCAATTGTTTATATCATCATGTTAATCGTTTTAAAGTATACGATGTTCGGGCGCCATGTTTATGCTATTGGTGGTAATGAAGAAGCCGCACATCTTACGGGGATTAAAGTTAATCGCACCCTGATTAACGTATATTCGATCAGTGGCTTATTAGCCGGTGTTAGTGGCGTTGTGATGGCAGGACGTTTATTCTCAGGGCAGCCCATGGTAGGAATAGCATTTGAGCTAGATGCTATAGCAGCTGTCGTACTAGGTGGTACTAGTTTTGTAGGGGGACGGGGCCGTATACAAGGAACTATCATTGGGGTTTTGATTGTGGCTGTGTTAACAAATGGAATGACTTTGCTTAACGTGGATTATTACTGGCAACAAGTTGTAAAAGGGATAGTTATTGTTATTGCTGTGCTTCTTGATAGATTACGAAGCAGAACTTAAATTAGGTCCATATCAAATAAAAGGCCAGAAGAGTAGTCTTCTGGCTTAATAAATTTTAGAATTTAGGAGAGGTTCAAATGTATGATGTAACAGCTCTTGGAGAGTTATTAATTGATTTAACTCCTTATAACTCTTCTCAGCCTGGCAAAGTTGTCTTTGAAAGAAATCCTGGTGGTGCCCCTGCCAATGTATTAGCGGGCTTAACCAAATTAGGCAAGAAGACTTGTTTCATTGGTAAGGTAGGAGATGATCAATTTGGACATTATTTAAAGCAAGTTTTAATGGATACAAACATAGGCTGTGAAGGATTATCCTTTACCCAAAAAGCAAATACTACACTGGCATTTGTTCATTTAGATGAATTTGGTGACCGCTCATTCAGCTTTTATCGAAATCCCGGTGCGGATACCAAGTTAACAGAGGATGACATTAATGAAAATATCGTAGCTCAAACCAAAATTTTTCATTTTGGATCTCTTTCCCTCACTAATGAACCAGCTGCCACTACCACTCTAAAGACAGTCCAATTAGCAAAAGAACTAGGGAAAGTTGTTTCCTATGATCCTAATTTAAGGGCCTTGCTTTGGAAGAATCTAGAGCATGCAAAGAAAATGATTAAAGAGGGATTGAAATATGCAAACATCGTAAAGCTTTCGGAGGAAGAGTTGGAATTCATTACTGGAAAGGCAGATTTAGAAAAAGGAACAAGACAACTCGTTGAACAGTATAACACAGAACTTATATTTGTCACTTTAGGAGCAGAAGGCTGTTTTTATCGAAAAGGGGAGAACGTAGGGAAATTTAAATCCTTCAAAGTGAATCCAGTTGATACAACAGGTGCGGGAGATGGCTTCTATAGTGGCGTTTTATACAAATATTTAGAAAAAAATAAACCTATTGCTAATTTAAACATGGATGATATGGAAGAAATTATTATATTTGGAAATGCGGTTGGAGCAATTGTCACAACAAGGAAAGGTGCAATATTAAGCATGCCTTGTATGGAAGAAATTAAGAAACTAATGGATAATCAAAATTAGTAACTGTTTTGAAAGAGCTGGTAAACCCACCAACATCTATTTGTATTGCCAATTACAGTCCACACATGTGGAGTGCTGTTCACTGCTGGTTTTAAAAAGGTAACCCATAAATTAACTCTTCCAAACTAAAATAAACATTTCCGATTTTCAGTCCTGACTCCATACCAACCCGGGTTTGTTCCAATACGAATCCGGGCTTTTTTCAATATTTCTTCAGGCAGGCATTCAATAATTGACCGAAGGTTGTCCATGCTAACCCTCATATTTTCTCAAGGGTATTTTTCATCTTTCCATTATCTTTTCTCGGCTTTCTCTTAATTCCATTATCAAAGAAGCTGCTGTTCAGCTCGTTCCAAAGCCCATGATGTCTTTTCAAAGATGCCAATCATTTGTTTTGCAAGTGGTTGCTTTTGCTCTTCGTGTTTCCTTTATCTCTTATGCCCTGTGCCTGTCACCTCATAAAAAAGTGGAACAAGCTACTAATTATTCTGGGAAGTTTGTTATTGAAAAAGTTCTAAATATATATAACCTTTTCTAAAAAAGTTAGAATTTTATTAAAACTCCTTAATCATTACAATAAAAGTGTAAAGAGAGTTTACAAAAACGTTAGAGGGGGCAAAAGGGAATAAAAGATAATTATTTTTACTTCAAGAAATGAAACCGTTATCAAGTTTTGAAAAAGAATAGAAACATTAGAGGAGAATTATCAATGAATGTATGGTAGGTTAATAGCCCATTTGGGGGATTACCATTTATTAAGAATGCAGTCATAAATAAAGGAGGCTGGTTAAGGTGAAGAAAAAGGGAATCCTAACGGTAGTTTCATTACTTTTAGTATTATCTATCTTTTTATCGGGTTGTTCGGGAGAAAAAACAGGAAGTTCAGAAACAAAAGGTGATAATAAATCCATTACGGTCCTCGTTGAAGGGGGAAGCCCGGCCTTTAAGGTTTCAAAAGAAACAGCCGCAGAATTTAAACAGAAAACAGGCTACGAAGTTAAAATTGAATCCGTTCCATATACAGGAGTCTACGACAAACTTAAGGCAGAGGTAGCTTCACGGGCAGGGGCTTTCGATGTTGCAACCATCGATATACTTTGGTTTCCTGCTCTAGCTGGCGGACTTCTGCCATTAGAAGATCTCATGACAGATGACCTTAAAAATGATTTATTCCCAGGATTAGTAGAAGGCGGAAGTTATCAGAATAAGGTTTATGGAATGCCGGTATGGACGAACGCCAAAAATTTAATCTACCGTAAAGACCTTTTCGAAGATGAAAAGAATAAAGCCGATTTTAAAGCAAAGTATGGATATGATTTACATCCGCCTACAACATGGGATGAATATCGTGATGTAGCCAAGTTTTTTACTAGAGATACAGATAATGATGGAAAAGTAGATTTGTACGGAACTACGGTATTTGGTGCGAACAATGGGGATGCGGTAGCCAGCTGGCTGGATCATGCAGCCCAAGCAGGTGCGAAACCATTGGTTGTTGGTAATAATGGCAAAGTTCTTGTTAATACAAAACCGTATGTTGATTCCTTGCAATTTTTAGTTGACCTTTTGAAAAAAGATCAATCGGTTCCATCAGGTGCACTAGAAATGGCATCTGCTGAAACTTCTGAGCTATTTTGGAATGGAAAATCGGCCATGATGCTTGCTTGGGGTCACTTCTATGTCCCTTCAAATGACCCTAAACAATCAAAGGTAGCAGGAAAAGTTGGAAGTGCCCCAATGATTGGTGGCGGAGCGGGAATAGGTGCTGTCCCAGGTCCTTGGTACCAGGTTATCCCTAGTTCTTCCAAAAAACAAGAGATTGCCAAAGAGTACCTGAACTTCATCTATGAAAAGAATGAACTATTTATGAAATCATTGGGGGTAGCAGCGAGAAAATCCGTTTTTGAAAGTTATAGTACACAGCAGGGCTATGAACATTTGAAACCGCTTATGACGACATTAAGCGGACCACAAACGCAAAATCGACCTGCTATTAAGGAATGGCAAGAAATCGAAAGTGAAGCACTCATCCCAGCCGTGCAATATGCACTTTCTGGAGAAAAAACACCTCAAGAAGCACTAGATTGGGCAGCAGATGTAATCAAAGATTTATTGCCGCCACAATAAACTGAAACGTACTTAATAGAACCTCTTCATGCAGATATCTAATCCATTGAAGGGGTTCTAAAAAATATATTGATAGAAAGGAGCGGTTTTCTTGAGACTGAAAAATGGGGCATTATCGACGATCTTTTTCTTTCCTGCAGGGATCTTTATGTTGGTATTTCTGGTCTATCCAATCTTTCTTTTAATTAGAGACAGTTTTTATAAGATTGATATCATTAATCCTTCATTACGAGAATTTGTTGGTTTTGCAAACTATACAAACTCGTTGACTTCCGAACGATTTTTAAAAGCGCTTTGGAACACAGTCGTTTATATAGGAGTAGCGGTGGGTTTCGAGTTTATCATCGGGCTAATCCTTGCTTTGCTTCTAAGCAATGCTTTTAAAGGAAGCCAATTTATTCGGACACTATTGTTAAGCCCGCTTATGCTGGCACCTTTAGTTACAGGAATCATTTGGAAATTTATGCTTAATGACCAATTCGGCATAATCAACTGGGGGCTTTATAAACTTGGAATACTTTCTGACCCGCATCAAATACTCTGGTTATCAGACTCCCGTTTTGCACTCTATTCTACGATTATTGCAGACATTTGGTTAACAACACCTTTCATTATGCTCGTTCTATTAGCAGGTATTAAAGGAATCCCGATTAGTTTATATGAATCTGCTGAAATGGATGGGGCCAATAAATGGCATAAGTTCCGTTACATTACTTTCCCTTCTCTTATCCCAGTAGCAACAGTAGCATTATTAATTCGCATTATTGATGCTGCCAGAACATTCGATATTGTCTGGGTGCTTACGCAAGGGGGACCAGGTTTTTCTTCCGAATTGCTAAGTACATATATGTATAAGACATTGACCCGTTATGGAGAGGTTGGGCAGTCTAGCGCAATGGCAGTCATCTTTATCATCATTTTATTATTCCTAAGTTCTTTCTTTATTACAAAAATGTGGTCACCTAGGAGAAGACATTCATGATGATAGGAGAGGTGAAATAGAAATGGCCCATATACCATTAAAAGAAACGATTGCAGAAAAACCAGTTTGGTTTGCAACTTTACATGTTAAACATAAAATATGGACGCTGATTATGTTGTTTACCACTTGCTTGCTGGCTTTATTATTCTTAGGTCCGTATATCTATCTATTATTAACATCATTGAAACCATCCGCAGAGGCAGTTTCGGTGCCGCCGACTTTATGGCCCTCGCAATTTTCACTGGAAAATTATATAAAAATGTTTGATTACTTGCCTATAGGGAAATATTTTCTAAATAGCTTAATTACAGCGGGTGCCAGCACCATTTTAAGTGTGTTTTTTGGGGCCATGGCTGCATATGGAATTTCTAGATTTTCTTCCATAACAGGAAGCTACTTTTTGTTATTCACCTTAGTAATCAGAATGGTACCTATGATTAGTATTGCAATTCCTATGTATATGATTGTAAAAAGTATGGGCTTAATTGATACCCATTTTGCCTTAATATTGGTGTATACCAGCTTAAATGTCCCGTTTGCTATTTGGTTAATGATTGGTTTTTTTGACTCAGTTCCAAAAGAATTTGATGAAGCGGCCAGGGTGGATGGATGCAGCTGGATCGGAGCCTTTATCAGAATTATTCTTCCGGTGTCACTCCCTGGACTGGCAACGACAGCTATCTTTACTTTTATGTTAGCATGGAATGATTTCTTGTTCTCGCTACTCATGACCAGTACGAATGCCAAAACGGCAACAGTAGGGATTTCAGAATTTTTAACCGCTTATAATCTTGATTTAGGACCAATGACAGCTGCGGCCATCTCATTTAGTCTGCCTGTTATGATATTTTCCTTTTTCGTACAGCGTTATATTGTAAGTGGCATGACTTTAGGAGCAGTAAAAGAATAACGACTTGCGAAATGATTGTGGAATTTGAGTTTGAAGTAGCAAAGGAGTTTGGGATAAAAGTGTAGAAATCAGCCAAAAAAGAAACAGTGATAGGTTATAATGTTGAAAAAGAGGAAATGTATGGTATTGAGTTGTTTTCGAATGGCGGAAATGTAAAACTACTCTCTCTGGATGTCTATCGGTTAAAGTAATGTGTCCATGGCTCTGAACAAAATTTTTAAACTAAATTGATAGGAGAATTTATTTATGGCTAGTAAAAATTATTACGACGTAACAGAGTGGCCTATCGGTAATCCGTATGAGGATATTGGTGAGGTAATCAATAGCATTATAGCAGATATTAAAAGTAGGCAAACGGACACTGATGTGAATAAAGGAGGAAAGCCGGGAGCGGTTATCTATATTCCACCGGGAGATTATCATCTTGGCAGTCAAGTAGTTATAGACATCAGTTATCTTAAAATTATGGGTTCTGGACACGGGTTTACATCTTCGAGTATTCGTTTTAATACTTCTGAGAATGAATGGGCGGATTTGCATGAGTTGTGGCCGGGAGGAAGTCGAATACTCGTAGATATTCCCCTAGAAGTAAATGACGAGGAATATAAAGGAGCTGCATTTTATGTTGAACGAAGTGGGAATCCCCGAATAAGCTCTGTAGAGTTTTCTGACTTTTGTATTGATGGTTTGCATTTTATTGAAGATGGTACAGGAGAAACAAATCCGGAAAACACATACACTAACGGGAAAACGGGTATTTATGTTGCAAGTGCTTGTGACTCATTTCGGATTACAGGTATGGGGTTTGTGTATTTAGAGCATGGAATTACTATTTATCATGCAGATGCACTGACTATACATGATAATTTCATAGCTGAATGTGGTAACTGTATAGAACTACGAGGTTGGGGACAGGCTTCAAAAATAACCGATAACTTGATAGGGGCAGGTTTTAAAGGATATTCCATTTACGCTCAAAATTTTGGTGGACTTTTGATTACAGCGAATAATGTTTTTCCACGAGGCGCGAGCAGTATCTATTTTGATGGTGTGGCACGTTCTAGTATCACAAATAATAGAATTCATTCATTTTATCCAGGAATGGTGGTATTCAGGGGAAATTGTTCGGAAAACTTGGTTTCTTCAAATCACTTTTTACGTGACCATGAACCTTGGACGCCTTTTCTGGGAATAGACAATGGTTTAGATGATTTGTATGGTCTCCTCTATATCAGTGGCAATAATAATTCTGTAATTGCTAATCACTTTTCTGAAGTAATTAATACTCAGAACATCAAGCCGGTAGGGGCAACACCGGTAATCATACGTATTGTTTCGGGTAATGGAAATTATATTTCCAATAATCATGTTGTTGCCACGGAGGTTCATGCCAAGATAAGTGATTCTTGTTTCTCTGCGCAAGTAGAAGCTTTGTTGACTACCGAAGCATCAGAGCCGCTTACCGTATCAACGGTATTGGTAGAAAAAGAATCGCTTCAAAATACGATTCTTGATTCGGGAAGTGATGCACAGGTTGTAATGGACAAGACTGTAAATGCATTCAGAGCCACTCCAACGCCAGGAGCATAAATAATATATTTAACGATGTTTTTGTGGTGGATTGGCTTGACCTATGGACGGTGAACCAATCAAGTATTCAAACAGCAGAGTAAGTATGACCATGGACAAAATTTTTAAACTGGAGAAACATAATGGCTAAACTAATGAGACTCATCGATTCTCCAATTAAGCGGAAGATTATCTTATTAGCACTGTTTTCAGCAATAATCCCTTTACTTGTTATTGGTCCTTTAACCTTCATTTATTTTAGTAAAGTAATAGAAAATAAAGTGTCTACCACGATTGATAACTTTTTAACGATTGTCGATTGGAATATTAATGCTTTTGCAAGCAATGTAGAGAATTTATCGAATGACACCTTTCTTTCAAATGAAATACAGTCTTATTTAACCTATAGTAAAACAGATGCAAAGTTATACAGATTAGAAACGTCATCTCTAGAAAACTTGAATAATATTACAATTGTAAATAACCCCTATATCAATGCGATTTATGTTGGGAATGAAAACCACGGTTTTTTGAAAGTAAACCGCGGGGAACGGAATTTAAAATATGACATCTATCAAGCGGTAAAAAAGTCCAATATCTATCAGCGTTTACTCCATAGTCAGTGGCAGGGTGAATGGCTAAATGGCAGTAATTTAGAACTTGTGAAAGATAGTAATCAATCTTTACTTTATGGAAGAAATATTCGGGATCTTGGAACGAAGGAACAAAATGGGATTGTCCTGATCGATCTCGATCGATCTTATTTTGAAAATATGTTTAAAAACAGTAATCCGCCAGGGGATATTTTGATATTGGATGATGATGAAATTCTGTTTTCAAGCAGCAATCGTTTCTCTTCCTCTCAGGTAGCCGAAATCATACAAGGTCGTGAGAAAAGTGGAACAAGTAAAAAAGTGATCAATGGAACACGATATTTCTTTAATGTTCATACAAACAAGAAAACAAATTGGGATGTCGTCAGTATGATCCCCTATGAAAATATTGTTCGCGAGGTTAACCAGCTTCGATTGGTAACGATTTCACTATTAGTCATTGCATTAATTATCTCCTTAATTTTTGCTTTATTTATAACGAGGAGAATAACAAACCAGTTAAGTTTGCTGCGCATGGTTACAGAAAAAATGGAAAAACGAGAGAAAATAGTGGGTATTGATTTTAATAACGAGGATGAACTTGGAGAGATTGGGAATCAGATTGTTCACCTTTATAATTGGAATAATGATTTAACAAAAAGGTTATATAAATCACAGATCAAGGAAAAGGAAGCAGAACTATTGGCCTTGCAAAGCCACATTAATCCGCATTTTTTATATAATACGTTGAACACTATTTATTGGATGGCAGAGAAGGCAAAAGCGAAACAAATAGCAAAAATTGCGATTAACTTGTCAAAAATCTTTAAACTTACCTTAAATGATGGTAATCATATTACCTCTGTAAAAAATGAAATAGAACAAGTTAAAAGTTATCTGGATATCCAAAATATTCGTTTTGACCATAAAATCCACTACTCATTTATGATTGAACCTGAAATCATGGAAGAAAGTATCATTAAATTGCTGTTACAGCCAATTGTAGAAAACGCTGTTTACCATGGGTTGGAACATCAGGAAAGCGGTACTATTATGATTGAAGGCACAAAGGTCGAGAAAGGTTTACTTTTCGTTATTCGTGATACAGGAAAGGGATTTGACATGGATGTGGTGGATATTAACAAAAATGGTTATGCTTTAAAAAATATTAATGAACGATTGAAGATTTATTATGGAAAAGAATATGGATTAAAGATTGAAAGTGAAATAGGAAAGGGAACTACTGTTTATCTTAATGTTGGCCTAAAGAATGAAGAAATCATCCATGACACTTTTTAAGGAGTTTTCTATTATGTATAAACTTTTAATTGTTGATGATGAAAAAATTGTAATTGAAGGCTTAAAATCAGCAGTTAACTGGCAAGAGCATCAGATTGAAATTGTAGGATCTGCTTCAGATGGAGAAGAAGCACTTAAAGAAATCATGAATAAAAAGCCTGACATTGTGTTAGTAGATATAAGAATGCCAAAATTAAATGGATTGGATTTAATTCAAGAAACAAAGGCTCTTAATCTTGAAACTGTTTTTATCATAATAAGCGGTTATTCAAAGTTTGATTACGCCAAAAGGGCTATTCAACTCGAGGCAATCGACTATCTAGTTAAACCTATTGAAGTAGAAGAAATTGTTCATTCTATTAAAAATGCCATTTTAAAACTAGAAAAAATAAAAAATGAAAAACAAGCAACTGTGCGGATTAATGAATACCAAATGGCTTTAGAAGAAAAGCGTATCCTTGATTACATTTTAGGCCAAAGATTTGTTGTGCCGGAAAAGGACCAAAAGCTACAAAGTTTTTCTTTTTTAAACATCGGATTGAAGGGGTTTGACTGGGATGATTCAAATGCCACTGAAAAAATTCAAGCTTCCTTAGAGTGTTTAAAAAGTCTATTGGAAAACAGGAAGATACAGAACTTTGTCTTTACGATTGATAGTGAAATTGTCATTATGATTTCAAACGCTGGTTCAGAGCTCGGGAATGACTTGGTTCAGGATCTTGTGTCATTGCTCTTTCATGATATGAACATAAGACCGATGGTTGGAGTGAGTAATATCTATGTAACGATTTCGGACATTAAGAAAGCCTATAGTGAAGCAAAAGAAGCGTTGAAAAATGGTATTTTTTCAAACCAGTTAATAACCTATTTTAAAGAATTAGAAACATTCAATCATTCCTTTGGTAATCGTATTATTGAAAAAATTGATACATTTTTTAATTGTAATGGCCCAGACCTGCTTAGCAACACGAATCTTTTCATGGACCAAGTTTTTCTCGATTGCCAAAAGAGTAGTCTCCCCCCAGAAAAAACAAAATACGTCTGTTTTAAAATCGTTAATCATTTCTTGGAATATATCGAAAGTGAATATGAAATAAATAAAAGCGGCGGCGAACGATATTTAGTTTATCAAGAAATAAATCAACTGCAGTCTTTTGAAGAAATCAGAGTTTGGCTAGAACAATTTATTGGGCAATCCACTGCTAATTTAAATGAAAATCACGTGTCATATAATGAAAAATTCATCATCGATTTAAAAAGTTTCATTAATGCTAATTATAAAGAACCAATTGTTTTAGATGATTTAGGCAAGCTATTCCATAAGAACCCTGCCTACCTTTGTAACTTGTTTTCTAAGGCAGTTGGCAGCACCATCTTTGAATATATTACAAAGGTCAGATTAAATAATGCCAAAAAACTGTTAAGAACCACCAATTTAAAGGTATCCGAAATTTGTAAACAGGTAGGCTACGAAAATCAAAAATACTTTAATCAAGTATTCAAGAAAAATATCGGAACAACCCCAGGTCTCTATCGTTCACAGCACATACTAAAGTAATTGTTGGATGAGAGTTATTTGTTGGGGGAGGACACATGAATATATGTGCTCGGACGAGTGTTATTTTGAGTACCCGCTTGAATCAATGTGCGAAATGGAGAATAATTCAATTAAGCTCCTGGAGGCGATTGGTAAATGAATAGACAAAAGATGAATCTTCGAAATATCTACACAGAAAATCTTTTGTAATGTTGATAACCAACCAACATCTAATTGTGTTGTCAATTACAGTCCATTGATGTAAAAGTTGTTGCAAAATTAATATTGAAAGATAGAAGCTCATTCTATCTTTAGTAGATTTAAATAAAAATAAAAAGGGGTACCCAAGTGAATTTTTATTCATTGGTTACCCCTTAAGCTTTATTTAAAACACTTTCGTAGTCCAATCCTCACAATTCCAAATATCAGTCGCAATTTCACGATAGAAATCTGGTTCGTGGGATACCATCAAGATACTTCCGCGGTATGCCTTTAAAGCACGCTTCAATTCTTCTTTTGCGTCCACATCCAAGTGATTGGTAGGTTCGTCTAGAATTAATAAATTCGTTTCTGTGTTAATAATTTTACACAATCGAACTTTGGCTTTTTCGCCACCGGAAAGGACTTCGACTTTACTTTCAATATGTTTCGTCGTTAATCCACATTTTGCAAGAGCAGCACGGACTTCAGCCTGATTCATACTTGGGAACTCGCTCCAAATCTCTTCAATACAAGTGTTGTAGTTGGATTGTTTAACTTCCTGCTCGAAGTAGCCGATGTGTTGATACTCACCACGTTCCACTTTACCCGAAATTGGATCAATCAACCCAAGAATACTTTTTAAAAGAGTAGACTTACCAATACCGTTTGCACCCACGAATGCAATTTTTTGCCCGCGTTCCATTTTCAAATTCAAAGGGCGAGAAAGTGGTTCATTGTAACCAATAACAAGATCTTCAGCCGTGAAAATATATCGACTAGTCGCACGAGCTTCCTTGAAGTTAAACTCTGGTTTTGGCTTCTCTTTCCCCAATTCGATAATTTCCATTTTATCGAGCTTCTTCTGACGAGACATCGCCATATTACGAGTCGCAACACTTGCCTTGTTACGAGCAACGAAATCCTTCAAATTAGCAATTTCTTGTTGTTGACGCTTGTAAGCAGACTCTAACTGTTGCTTCTTCATTTCATATATATTTAAGAAATTATCATAGTCACCAACATAGCGATTCAACTCTTGGTTTTCCATGTGATAGATCAAGTTAACAACATTGTTTAAGAATGGAATATCATGTGAAATCAAGATAAATGCATTCTCATATTCCTGTAAATAGCGCTTCAACCATTCGATATGCTGTTCATCCAAATAGTTCGTAGGCTCGTCAAGTAATAGGATTTCAGGCTTTTCTAGCAAAAGCTTAGCCAGCAAAACTTTCGTACGTTGCCCACCGCTAAGATCATCTACATCTCGATCGAGTCCAACATCGTCTAATCCTAGACCACGAGCAACTTCCTCAACTTTTGAATTAATTTGATAGAAATCATTACTATCTAAAGTTTCTTGTAGCTCTCCAACTTCTGCAAGTAATGCATCGATATCAGCACCTTCATCACCCATTTTTGCATAAAGTTCGTTGATCTCTGATTCAGCATCAAATAGATATTGAAAAGCAGTACTCAAAGCGTCACGCATCGTTGTACCTTTTTGAAGTACAGCATGCTGATCTAAATAACCAACACGAACTTTTCGTGACCACTCAACTTTCCCCTCGTCGGGTTTCAACTTTCCAGTAACAATATTCATGAAAGTAGACTTACCCTCACCATTTGCCCCAACTAGTCCAACGTGCTCTCCTTTTAAAAGTCGAAAAGATACATCATTAAAAATCGCACGATCACCGAAACCGTGACTTAAATTTTTTACGTTTAATACGCTCATTTTTTTTACTCCTTATCTAATATCACATGTGGATATCTTACTAGATTTTGGCTGTTTTTTCTATCTTGAAGTTATTTTTGTGAAAATATGATTCTATTTTTGGGGCAAAATTGAAGTCCGCCCCTTCTTAATAAAATGAAGTTATGGAATTATATTACTTGGGGGTATAACAATTGGGTAAAAGTCTATTATACAACCGAAACGGAAGGCAAGATAGGAGTTATTTTCTATATGGGAATAACTGTACTAAAAATGAAGGGATTTCCTCCTTTGTAAAAAAATATAAAATAATTTATCCGATTTTGCAACTTTTTATACAGTTGTTTCGTGGATAGGTTGAAGGGGGGAAAGTGGTGGATTTAGATGAGGTGTTTGAAGCATATGTAGATGATCTTTATCGATACTTATTTTCCCTTTCAAAAAATCACCATACAGCAGAGGATTTAGTCCAAGAGACGTTTTACCGGGCGTACCTTCAACTGTCGGAAGATGACATTAACCATATTAGACCTTGGCTGTTTAAAGTGGCTTATCATGCCTTTATCGATTTTATTAGAAAACATAAACGGCTGGTCATCACCGATGAGGTACATAATCGAATAAGCATGAAAACACCGGAAATTGATCTTTTAGAAAAGGAAGGATTTGCAGCACTCATGAACGATATTCATTCATTAAAGGAAACCGAAATGCATGCATTGGTTCTTTGTGACCTGCATCAGTTGAGTTTAAAAGAAGCGGCTGAAATTCTTCAATTAAATTTGAATACGCTGAAGAGCCATTTATCAAGGGGAAGAAAAATGGTGGTTGAAAGGGTCAAGGAAAGGAGAAGGCAGAATGGATAAAAATCAAACTCAAAACGATGAGGAATTTTATCAATCTATTTTAAATGAATCGGTGCAGGACTATGAAAAAAGCCATAAAGTACCGGAAGAGAAACAAAAACGGCTGATTAAAGCGGGCAGAAATCATGCCCTGCAGACAAACATTATGATAAGCCTGGCCATCTTACTATTATTTGTGCCGGTCCTCACCTTAAGCAGCTATTTGTATTACGCGATTGGTGGAAGGGCGAACCATCTAATTGATATCGCCACTAAAACCATTTATGTAACGGAACCGAACATGAGTTTAGAAGAGATGGAGTTAGAAGAGGATATCGGATTGTTTACGATGAATATTTATTTTGATGTGTTTAAGCGAATTGGGAAAGAGGATTATAAAGCGGGGGAATACTCGGTTCGGTTTGCGCTGAATAATCCCAATTTCCCCAAGCGTGATATGAAGCTTGAGAGGCCGCTACCAATTTCGGGGAGCATGGAGACAAACATGCTTTTTCATCCGGACGGGCCATCTGGCAAAAACGTCTATTCGGACTGGGATATTCTCGATCACCTTCCCGATGGAACGGTGGGGGAGATTTATCTTTCGTTGAATCAATTAATGAAGCCGGAGGAGCTTAAAAAACAGCTCGGGAATAATGTCGAGGTAAGATGGGTTGCCGTTGACACAGGGCTTGAGGATAAGAACTTATATGAAGCGGGACATTCTGTTGCGCCAATCGGCTATCCGTTGCAGGTCGATACCACTACATGGTCACCATTTAATGGCAGGGAGAAGTCAAATGAGGAGGTATTTTTAGACATTTTAAAGTTCCTGGCTAAGGATGAAAAAAATGCCGAGAAAATATCGCGGGCAAGGTCTTTATCATTAAAAGAAAGAATACCGTACATCGAGAAAAATGGGATTCATATCTATGGAGGAGTTGTCACCGGACCAACTCCAGAATTAAGAAAACTGAAAGATAATCATCTGATCAGAGTAATGAAAGTCGGGGAAGTGAAATTATGGAACTGGAAATGAACAATAAGAACAAAGGAAAACAAAGAAAACTGCAGACCATATCGGGATTCCTATCCTTCTTAATTGCTCTTCTCGCATTGGCGGGGGTCAATATTGCATTATTAATGGATATTGATGATTTTCCGAAAATGTTTCTTGTCAATCTGCCGATTGTTGGGTTTTTCCTAGGGCTGTTTGGTTTGATTACATCCAAAAGATCGAGATTATATGCTCTTTGGGGGATAGGGATTAGTTCGTTTATTTTAGTTTTTACATTTTTAATGATTGGGCTTTCTTGGGTGGGGATTAATCCAAAGCCTTGATATGTTCATGTGTACTTAATTTTATCGAAAAAAAGCTTTACCATCAGCTGACAAAGGAAGAAATGGCCAACAACTTAACCATTCTAATTAAAATCTTGGTAAATAGTTTATAAAATTTTTTTGAAAGAAAAGGTTGACTTGGAATGAAAGCGGATGCTAATATATGTGTACAAATTAATTAATTTTTAGGATTGTTACTGATCAAGCAGGCAAAACCTAAATTGTAGTACTATTACTCTAAGGGGTGTAGTGTACAATTTAGGTTTTTTTTATTTCCAAAATTGAAGTGCTGTTGCAGGAACTGGCCAGATGCTGCAACTGACTTCGGAAGTTTTACAAGTTTATATTTATAACACAGGATTGTTACTGGTAATGCAGGCAAAACCTGAGGAACACGAGTGGGATCATTGGGTCATTTCCATCTCTAGTTTCTCAGGTTATTTTTTTACAAAAAATCAGGAGGTATAACCATGGACTACAAAAAAACAGCCATAAGCATCATTGAATTAGTCGGTGGAGAAGGTAATGTTCAAAACGTTATTCACTGTATGACAAGACTACGTTTCAATTTACAGAATCAAAGTAAGGTAGATCGTAAAAGTTTAGAAAAAGTTCCTGGTATCATGGGCACCAATATAAGCGGTGACCAATTCCAGATTATTATCGGAAATGATGTTCCAAAAGTATATAATGCTATTCTTGAAAACAGCGCGATAAAAATGGATAGCAAGGGTCAGAAATCCTCTGCAAAAGGAAAAAATCCGATCAATGCCATCTTTGATGTAATTTCTGGGGCATTCACACCACTTCTTCCTGCAATTGCCGGTGCCGGTATGATCAAAGGGATCTTAGCCATTGCGATGGCTTTTGGGTGGATGACAAACACTAGTCAAGCATATACCATCTTAAACGCTATTGGTGACGGTGCATTTTACTTCTTGCCAATTATATTAGCAGTAAGTGCGGCCAAAAAGTTTGGCAGTAACGTTTATGTAGCGGCAACTATTGCTGCGGCGCTGTTGCATCCAACCATAACAGCTTTATTAGGTGCAGGTAAACCAGTACATTTCCTTGGACTTCCTGTAACTGCAGTCACTTATTCTTCAACCGTTATTCCAATTTTACTAGCGATTTGGATTGCCTCATATGTTGAAAGATGGGTTGACCGAGTAATTCCTAGTATGTTTAAGCTTATTTTAGTTCCAACTATCACTTTACTTATCATTGTACCAGTTACATTAATCGCAGTTGGTCCGCTTGGTGCCATTCTTGGAAACTGGCTTTCTCTAGCAATTGGGGCATTATTTAAATATGGATGGATCTTTGCGGGGTTAATCTTAGGTGGTACATTCTCATTAATTATCATGACAGGTATGCACTATGCATTTACTCCAATTGTAATGAACAACCTTGCAACTAAAGGATATGACTTTATCTTGCCTTCAATGTTTGCCGCAAACATGGGACAAGCAGGAGCAACATTTGCCGTATCTTTACGCTCAAAAAATAAATCATTTAAATCATTAGCAATGACAACTAGTTTAACTGCACTTATGGGTATTACAGAACCAGCTATGTATGGTGTTAACATGCGCCTTAAGAAACCATTTATCGGTGGATTAATTGGTGGTGCTGTTGGTGGAGCATACTACAGTGCAGTAGGTGTAAAATATTTCATTTTAGGTGGTAACGTTGGTTTACCAGGTATTGCTTCTTTTATCGGATCGACATTTGTATTAGCTATTATTGGATTACCAATTGCTTTCGCAGCAGGCGCCATCGCTACTTTTATTATGGGCTTTGAAGATGTAGAAGGTGAAGAAGAGCAAGAGACTACAACAGTAGAGGAAACTAACACTGCTGACACAAAGTCTGAATTAGTAGTAGCAGCAGAAAAAGTATTTAGCCCGTTAAAAGGTGAAGTAAAAGCATTAACCGAGGTTAATGACCCAACGTTTTCAACTGGAATTATGGGTAAAGGTTTAGCGATCCAGCCGCAGGAAGGAAAAGTAGTTTCTCCTGTAACAGGCAGAGTAACAACTATTTTTAAAACGAAGCATGCGATCGGCATTACAAGTGATAATGGAGCAGAAATCCTAATCCATGTTGGTTTAGATACGGTAAGATTACAAGGAAAACATTTCACAGCACATGTGAAAGACGGCGACTTTATTGAAGTGGGCCAAACTCTTGTAACCTTTGATATGGAAGCTATTAAAGCAGAAGGATATGACTTAATTACTCCAGTCATTATTACAAATCCTGACCGTTATCATGTAATTGAACCAATTAAACAAGGAAACATCAATACACGTGAGGCATTCCTAGCATTGCAATAATATGAAGGTGGGGGAATCTAATTTCCCCTGACTTTCGATATATTACTAACGATAACCATTGGATTTATAAAAAAATTAGAGGTGAATGAAATTGAATCGTAAATTTCCAGAAGGCTTTTTATGGGGCGGAGCAACCGCTGCTAATCAATTAGAAGGAGCATCACAAGAAGGCGGTAAAGGTTTAAACCTTGCCGATGTACTCCCTGGTGGAAAAGTTCGTTTAGAACTCCTTATGAAACCTGGCTTCAATTATGAGATTGACGAAAGTAAGTATCACTATCCAAATCACGAAGCAATTGATTTTTACCATCGCTATAAAGAAGATATCGCTCTTTTTGCGGAAATGGGTTTTAAAGTATTCCGTTTGTCTATTGCTTGGTCACGTATTTTCCCAAGAGGGGACGAAGAGACTCCTAATGAGGAAGGTTTAGCTTTTTACGACCGAGTATTTGATGAGTTACACAAACATGGTATTGAACCAGTAGTAACCATTTCTCACTATGAAACACCGCTGCACCTTATTAAAGAATATGGTGCTTGGAAAAATCGAAAGCTCATTGGGTTCTTTGAGCGTTATGCAAGAACTGTTTTTAATCGTTATAAAGAAAAAGTGAAGTATTGGATGACTTTTAACGAGATCAATGGAGCGACACATTTCCCGCTTTTCGGCTTAGGTTTTTCTGCATCAAGCGAAGAAGCTCGTTTACAAGAAAGTTTCCAAGGACTGCATCATCAATTTGTGGCTAGTGCCCTAGCAGTAAAAATTGGACACGAAATCATTCCTGGTTCACAAATTGGATGCATGCTTGTATATGCTCCTGTGTATGCTTTCGATAGCAACCCTGATAATGTCATGCATGCTTTAAAAGAAGAACAAATTTTTAACTACTATTGTGGAGATGTTCAAGTTCGTGGGGAATATCCTGCATTCGCCAAACGTTACTTTAAGGAAAATGGTATTGAATTAGACATTCAAGATGGCGATTTAGAGATTATTAAAGAAGGTACGGTTGATTATATCGGATTTAGTTATTATATGTCCCGCACCGAAAAGAAAGAAAAAACAAATGAAGAAAGCTCATCTGGTAACATTATCGGTGGTGTGAAAAATCCTTTCCTTAAAGCAAGTGACTGGGGCTGGGAGATTGACCCTGAAGGTCTTCGAATCTCATTAAACAAACTTTATGACCGCTATCAAGTTCCTTTATTCATTGTAGAAAATGGTCTAGGGGCAAAGGATACAGTAGAAGCAGATGGCTCAATCAACGATGATTATCGCATTGATTATTTAAGAGACCATATTAAAGCGATGGGTGAAGCGATCGAAGATGGTGTTAACCTAATTGGATACACTCCTTGGGGCTGTATCGACCTAGTGAGTGCCTCTACTGGTGAAATGTCTAAGCGTTACGGATTTATTTATGTTGATAGACATGACGACGGCAGCGGAACATTAGAACGCAGCAAGAAAAAGTCTTTCTACTGGTATAAAGATGTTATTGCTACAAACGGCGAACAACTTTAATCCTAATTCATGCCGGTAAAACCATAATGGTTTCCGGCTTTTCTTTTTTAGAAAACTTAAATGGAGGTAAAGGAAAATGAAACATATCAAACTTAAACCATTCCCAAAGGACTTTTTCTGGGGAGGTTCCACATCAGCATATCAAATCGAAGGGGCTTGGAACGAAGATGGGAAAGGTCCATCTGTTATCGATATGGCAAAATATCCTGAAGGTACCTCCGATTTTAAAGTAGCCAGCGACCACTATCATCATTATAAAGAAGACATTGCCTTATTAGCCGAAATGGGATATAAAGCGTATCGCTTTTCGATTGCTTGGACAAGACTTTATCCAAATGGTTCTGGAGAACTGAATCCAAAGGGAATTGAGTTTTACAATAATTTAATCAATGAAATTGTTGCACATGGTATCGAGCCAATTGTTACAATGTATCATTTTGACTTGCCATATGCCCTGCAGCAAAAAGGCGGCTGGTCAAACCGGGAAACGATTGATGCCTTTGAAATCTATGCTCAAACTCTATTTGAAAACTTCGGAGACCGTGTAAACTATTGGTTAACTATTAATGAACAAAATATGATGATCCTGCATGGTGATGCAATTGGAACCGTTGACCCTAACTTAGAAAATCCTAAAAGGGAATTGTATCAGCAAAACCACCACATGCTCGTAGCCCAAGCAAAGGCAATGAATTTATGTCATCAAATGCTGCCAAATGCAAAAATTGGTCCGGCACCAAACATTGTATCCATCTATCCAGCTAGCTCAAAGCCTGAGGATATTATGGCTGCCAATAATTATTCAGCCATTCGCAATTGGCTTTACTTAGATATGGCTGTATTCGGCCGCTATAATACAACTGCTTGGAACTATTTTGAAGAAAAAGGCTATGTGCCTACGATTCTTGATGGCGATATGGAAGTTTTAGCAAGCGCGAATCCTGACTTTATTGCTTTTAACTACTATACTTCCCAAACTGTAGCGGCAAGTGAAGAGGACGGTTCAGATGCCGGTCATACTGGTGACCAGCATATTACCATTGGCGAATCAGGTGTTTATCAAGGAGCAACCAATCCAAACCTGAAAAAGAATGAGTTTGGCTGGGAGATTGATCCAGTTGGATTTAGAAACACATTAAGAGAAATTTATGACCGTTATAACCTTCCGTTAATTATAACTGAGAATGGTTTAGGAGCATTCGATAAGCTAGAAGAGGGCGATGTGGTTAATGACCCATATCGTATCGACTTCTTACGAAAGCATATCGAGCAAATGCAGCTGGCAATCACTGATGGAGTTGAAGTATTCGGCTTTTGCCCATGGTCAGCGATTGATTTAATCAGTACCCATCAAGGATGCAGCAAGCGCTATGGCTTTATCTTTGTGAACCGTGATGAGTTTGATTTGAAAGACTTACGCCGTATTCGCAAGCAAAGTTTTTATTGGTATAAAGAGCTGATTGCAACGAACGGAGAGAAATTAAATTAATCTAAAAAGAGTTTGCCTGAGAGGGGGCAAGCTCTTTTTTATTATCATCCCAAGTTATCGACAGCAAAAGTCCATTCCCATCATTGCATTAATTTATTGGACCAGTACTCACTGGCAATCTTTATAAGGTCTTTTGCAGGATTACTTAAATAGGTGCCTTTTTTATAAGATGCACATACTTCCCAAACAGGTTTTTGTTTGATAAAGAAATAAGAAACGTTAGGGTTATATTGAGCATACGCCATTGGAATGATGGAACAGCATATTCCTTCCGCAACCATATGATATAAGTTATGGCCGCTCCTTGTTTCTAACAAGATATTTGGATTAAAATCCTCGTCGGCAGTGAGATTTTCATAAATTTCTCGAAGAGTTGATCCTGTTTGCATAAGGGCAAACGTATCGTTTTTAAAACAGTCTAAGCTTATTTCAGGAAGTTTATCACCGAATTTTCCTCCTAAATGCGCAAGGGGATGTGCTTTGGGTACTGCTAAAAGAATATCTTCTAAACAGATATAGATATATTCATCATTTGTTTTTTGCGAATTTTGCAATGTTAAAAATCCAATATCAAGATTCCCCATTGATATTTCATGTTGTTGTTGTTTAACCGGTAGTTCAATGGGTTCCACTTTTACATTTGGATACTTTTTGTAAAAACTAGGATAGATAGATGCAAACATCTCGGGGCCACGTTCGGGAGTTAAACCAATACTAAGCTTTCCTTTTTTTATATCAATTAAATCATTAATTTGGTTGTAGGTGTCTTTTTTGATACGTACCATTTTTTTGGCATTCTCAATATAAATTTCTCCTGCTTGTGTCGGATGCCAATTGGTTCTTGAACGAACAAAAAGTTGGGTTCCCAGATCTTTTTCTAATTTTAAGAGCTGCTGATTTAATGCTGATTGAGTGATAAAAAGTTTTTCGGCAGCTTTTGTAATATTGTTTTCCTCAGCGATTTTAATCATATATTCCAACTGTTTTAAATCCATTTGAAATTCTCCTCATTACTCTTAGTTTTTCTAATAGAATTCTAAAAATAATCACTTTTACTTTATATACAATCTAAGAGTACAATGGTTTTGAGAATTGAACAAGAGTTTAGGAGGTAACGCAGTGGAAAATCGTATTATTAAAATTAATGATAATGATAACGTTGCCATTACTGTAAATGCCATTCCAGCAGGGACCATTGTCATCGATGATATTCTAGCCAACCAAGATATTCCTCAAGGGCATAAAATTGCCTTATGCAATATTGGAGAAGGGGAACCAATCATCCGATATGGCGTCACTTTAGGATATGCCTTACATTTTATAAATAAGGGCGACTGGATCAACGAACATATGCTGCAACTTCCAATTCCTCCATCATTAGATGAGATGGAGTTTGCAACCAATTTGGTAACAGATTTACCTAAACCGCCAGCAAGAACGTTTATGGGTTATCCAAACAAAAACGGAGGACATGCAGGAACAAGAAATATATTGGGAATAGTCACAACTGTTCAATGCGTAACAGGTATTTTAAATAATGCAGTAAAGAGAATTAAACAAGATCTTCTTCCAAAATATCCAAATGTAGATGATGTTGTAGCGATAAATCATGCCTATGGATGCGGTGTCGCCATCAATGCCCCTGAAGCAATAATCCCGATTCGAATGCTGCAAAACATGGTCAAACATCCGAATTTCGGTGGGGAGACGATGATTATCTCTCTGGGATGTGAAAAACTAACATTAGAAATGTTAGTGGATGCGGAGTATAACACTTTAGACAATGTGGTCACGTTTCAAAACGAAAAGGGCCATGATGCGATCATGGCAGAGATTATGAATATGGCAGAAAACAAATTAAAAAGATTGAATGAAAGAGTTCGTGTTGAGCTGCCTCTTTCTCAATTATGTATTGGTTTACAATGTGGTGGAAGTGATGCTTTCTCAGGTGTAACAGCGAATCCCTCTGCAGGATATGCTGCTGATATGCTAGTCAATGCTGGTGCAACTGTCATGTTTTCTGAAGTAACTGAGGTCCGTGATGGTGTCCATATCATTGCAGAGCGTTGTGTGAACGAAGGAGTTGGGAAAAAATTAGCTGACGAAATGGCATGGTATGATCAATACCTGAATAATGGTCAAGTCGACCGCTCAGCTAATCCAACACCGGGAAATAAAAAAGGTGGTTTATCGAATATTGTTGAAAAAGCAATGGGTTCGATTGCTAAATCTGGTTCATCTCCTATTGTAGAAGTTCTTTCACCAGGAGAAAGACCAACGAAAAAAGGGATGATTTTTGCAGCAACTCCAGCTAGTGACTTTGTTTGTGGCTCGTGCCAGTTATCTAGTGGCATCACACTTCAAGTTTTTATGACAGGACGAGGAACTCCTTATGGATTAGAAGCAGCACCAGTCATTAAAGTATGTTCAAGAAATGATATGAAAAATATGTGGCAAGATTTGATTGATGTAAATGCAGGGCCAATTGCAACAGGCGAAGCAACCATTCAAGAAATTGGAACTCTATTATTCAACGAAATTATCGATGTTGCCAGCGGACGAAAACAGAGTTTAGCAGAAAAATATGAAATCTATAATGATTTTACTCTATTTAATCCAGCACCAATAACCTGATTTATAGTTGGAATAGTAGAAAAGGGAATACTTGCTCCCTATTCAATATACGAGTTTAGAATGCTCACTTCGAAGAAAGGTAACATACCCTATATAATGGATGTTGCTTTTTTTATGCATTTTGGCAAGAACACCTTACCATTGACAAAAGTGATATCTAATTTTAAGATAAATAGCACACGATGTATCCTATAGGATGTATCGTGTGCTATTTTTTTATAAGGTGGTTAGTGAATGGTGGAAAAAGCCGATTTTATTCGTGAATCTATTGATTTTTTGCAAAGTTTTATTATGAAAAGTCTGCAGAAACATTCCGAAGAACGGGGTGTCACAATTCCCCAAGCAAGGGTAATTGGAGAAGTGTTTGCCCATAAAAAAATCAGTATTAAACATCTATCTCAGAACCTTAAGATGACTCAAAGTACGGTTTCAGATATCGTGGAACGACTTACTTCTAAAGGTTTTCTAGTGAAAACTCCTAACCCGAAAGATAAACGTTCAGTGGAGATCTCACTTTCAAATGAATTATCAAAAGGAATAAATGAGGACATATCTGAAATCGCCAATAAATCATTAGCAGATGTATTAAGTCTCTTAAACCCAGATGAACAGGAAATGGTTGAAAAGGGCATGAGATTATTGGTTTCTGCTGTGAAGGAAAAAATGGAGGCAGAAGGAATGGATAATCATGAATTCTTTGATGTTTTGTACTTTCCTGAAAAAACAAAATAGAATGATGGAGGATTCAAGGTGAGAAAGATTATTAAAGGCCGCTGGGCAATTTTTTCAATTTGGCTGATTGCGACAATCGTGCTAACAGTCATTCAACCAGACATCAATGCCATACTGCGTCAAAAAGGACAGCAAGGAACAAGTAGTGACAGCCCTTCAGTAATGGCAGATACTATCTTAAAAAAGATGGATACAACAGAAGGGATCAACAACCTTATCGTTTTTTACGATAAAAATAAAATATCAGATGATGAAATGAAAAAAATTGGTGAGGCTGTAAAATCCATTAGCGATAGTAGCAAAGAGCTTGGAATTGCAGACATCATGGATCCTTTCAGTATCCCCGAAGCAAAAAGCTCACTAGTATCAAAAGATGGTACTACACTGATGGTGAGTTTTAAGCTTGATAAAAAAGGACGAGAAGTAGATGATATCGAAAAACAGTTTGAAAGCAAACTGGATAAAGTACCTGTTGAATATTATCTTAGCGGTGAAGACTTTATCAATAATGATTATCTGAAAGCTTCTCAAGCAGGTGTCGAAAAAAGTGCGGCATTAACAGTTATCTTTATTTTGGTCGTCCTTATCCTAGCATTCAGATCAGTTGTTACACCTTTGATCTCCTTAGTGGCTGTAGCTTTTTCCTATCTTTGTTCCATGGGAATTGCAGCTCAATTAATTGATAAAGCAGGATTTCCAATAACCAGTCTTACCCAAATGCTTCTGGTCCTTATCCTATTTGGGATTGGTACGGATTATAACATCCTTCTTTTTAATCGATTTAAGGAAGAACTATCCCATGGCCACACTATAGATGAATCAATCGTAAACACATATAAAACAGCAGGTAAAACTATTGCGTACAGCATACTCACAGTATTTATTGCGTTCCTTGCACTCATTTTTGCAGAATCTCCAATCTATCGATCTGGAGTAGTGGTTGTCATCGGGGTAACCATATTATTGCTTGAAATATTGACCTTAACACCGTTTATTATGAAGGTGCTAGGTAAAAAGCTTTTCTGGCCATCCAAGAGTGTAAATGGTCATAAGGAAAACAAGTTCTGGGGAACAACCTCTTCCTTTGCTGTAAAGCATCCGATTATATCCACGGTTGTCATACTCTTAATATTAGGACCAATGATATTTTTACATCAGGAAAAGCTTAACTTCGATACCATAGGGGAACTTGGAAATAAGTATCCTTCATCAAAAGCTATTAATTTGGTTGCGGAACATTTTGGCAAAGGTCAGGCCATGCCTGCAACTGTAGTCATTGATACTGGCAAAGCACTTGATAATAATGAATCTCTTTCAGTCATTGATAATATAACGGAAAGATTGAAGAGCATTAAGGGAGTGAAGCAGGTTTCTTCCATAACACAGCCTCAGGGTAAGCCCATTGACGATTTTTACGTTGACAGTCAAATGGGGTCTGTTACGGATGGCTTATCCCAAACTCAAGATGGTGTCGACCAAATCCATGATGGATTGAAACAAGCACAAGATGGATTCGGATCAGCTGACTTTTCTAAAGTGGGTCAGATGGTGGATGGAACGGCAAAGCTTGAAGAGGGAATGGATGCCTTAACTAATGGATTAAAGCAAATTCAAGCGGGGATAGATGATGGTTCAAGGAACTCGAAAACGATCACGAACGGAATCGCTGCCATTGAAACGAATCTCTCCAAGATGAGCAGTGGTGTCGCTCTTCTCGCTGAAAATTATGGGAAGATGCAGGCTGGATATAAAGAGATGGGGACCCACTATCAAGATGCAGCTCAGGCTCTTCTTGGGATGAAAAGTGCGCTGTCACAAATGGAATCCATGGTAACTGCGTTAGGAAGCAGTTATACTGAGTCTCAAAGTGATGCTAATTATCTAGCATTGAAGCAAACAATTAATCAATTATCATCTTCATTAGGTCAAATCACACCTGAAGGAATACAAACATTAAATGCTAATTATAATGCCGTTACGGCTGGTTTTGGAAAAGCCAATAAAAATCTAACGGCCATAAGCAGCGGTTTATCGCAAATGGCAGATGGACTGAAAAAACTTGAATCTGGACTTGATCAAGCATCTTCAGGGATTGGTACAATCGTAAAGAATATGAACAGTGTCACTGATGGATTGGACCAGATGAAAACAGGGCAGCAGCAGTTGGCAGACGGTCTCAATGGATTCAGTGTTTTTGGAGAAAAACTGTCAGATGTCAACACCGGCTTAGAGCAAATTTCGGATGGCCTGGGACAAACGAATGGGTACTTAACACAGCTTAGTACGAATAAAACTTTCTTTATTCCAAAAGAAGCTTTGACAAACAAGGACTTTAAAAAATCATTTGATACGTTCCTGTCCAAAGATAGAAAAATTACTAAGTTTATGGTTGTTTTAAATGATGATCCATATTCTGAGAAGGCTTTAAAGACTGTTGAACAAATTAATAAAACGGTTACTGATGGATTAAAAGACACCGTTCTTTCAGATGCAAAGAGTGGAACATCTGGACCAAGTGCAACCACAAACGATATGAATAATGTCTTGACTAGAGATTTGAATAAAACAACAGCGATTGTCATTATCGGAGTATTGCTTGTACTATTCTTTGTTATTAGATCTTTCTGGACTCCGGTTTTTATTACGGCATCGCTAGTTGGGGCATACTATGCAGCTATGTTCATCATAAATTATATTTTCATAGATTTGCAGGGACTTGAAGGTATTTCATCCTTTGTGCCATTCTTCTCCTTTATTATTATTGTAGCTCTGGGAGTAGACTATAGTATATTCTTAATGATGCGATTTAAGGAATACCCTGATATGGCGGCCAAAGAGGCTATCGTGCTGGCTTCCAGACAAATAGGTGGTGTCATTATAGCAGCAGTTATCATTCTTGGCGGTACCTTTGCTACACTAATGCCAGCTGGGATCGTGCTTTTATCTGAACTGGCTATAGCTGTTATTTCAGGACTGGTCATCCTTTGTTTTATATTGCTTCCTATTTTTGTGCCGGCATTGATGGCTCTTCCAGATGCTCTTGCAAATTTATTTTCTAGAAAGAAGGAATCTGGCTTAAGTTCAGAAAATGAAGTAGTGTTATAATCACAAACTAAGAATAAAGTTTTTTTAATTTATTGAATATTTTTCCATGCCTGTCCTATAATAGAGAGGTTATATAAGACCTTTAGGAGGTAATTATGGGGAGATTAGTTCATTTCGAAATTCATGTGGATGATATGGAACGGGCCAAGAAGTTTTATGGAGAGGTATTCGGATGGTCATTCCAAGATTGGAGTGATTATGCAGGAATGCCTTACTTTGGAGCAGTGACTGGCAATGAAGATGAACCTGGAATCAATGGTGCGTTGATGCAGCGTCAAAGTGCTCCGCCAGTACCAAACCAACCTCTAAATGGATTTGCATGCACAATGGGAGTGGAAAACTACGATTCCACGGAAGCTAAAATTATTGAAAACGGCGGTAAAGTCGCATTGCCTAAATATGCTCTTCCTGGAATGGCGTGGCAAGGATACTATATTGATACTGAAGGAAATATATTCGGAATTCATCAACCAGATGCAAATGCAAAATAGATTGGTGATAGGTGAATAAAATGATGAAATCACTAGATACGTCTGGCACGCTTGAAACTGTTCGCAAAATCTGTCTTGCTCTGCCAGAAGCTGTTGAACACATCGACGGATTTGGTCACAATACTTTTAAAATTAATGGAAAATCCTTCGTGATTTCAGGCGAAAATGAAAAAGGTTTCGGGTTGTCGTTCAAGTCAGATCGAGAAACTCAAGAATTATTGCTACAGAAAGAGCATTACTACAAAACCCCATATATCGGACAACACGGCTGGGTATCCATTCAGAATCCGGCTGAGGAAAATTGGGACGAATTGACCGATCTAATTCAAGAAGCCTATTTACGTGCGGCACCGAAGCGTCTGGTTAAGCAATGGCATGAATTGAATAATAAGTGAAGAAAGGCGGATTCATCTGCCTTTCTTTATTTATGTTCTTATATTATCGATTTTTTCTTAAAGATTTTTACTTCATAAAATCGCCCATTGAAGAGATTTTGCATTAAAAAAAAGAAAAATGTCCCATACTTGAAGGGTAATTTTACACAAAATAAATAAATAATTAGCTTCTTCTTGGAATTGAGGCTTCTCATGGACAAAACACTCGATCTGGCATACACTAATTCAAGGTTAGAGTAGGAATTTTATTGCTACTCTTATTTTTTTGTTGTTGATTTTACCTATTGTCATAATGCAGGTGATTAAATGATACATAATTATTTAGGTCAGACCATGAGTTTTGAGATAGTTTATAAAAAACGTGAATCGTTGGGCATTACTATAGATGTTTATGGCAATGTTGAAGTCCAGGCCCCTAGAGGAACAACTGATGAACGTGTATTTCAATTAATAGAGGAAAAATGGGATTGGATTCAGCAAAAATCCAAGGAAATGAAGGATAGACTTCTTGGGCAAAAAGTGAAGTTCTATGATCATGGTGAAATCTTCCTTTATTTAGGGGAAGAATATCCTATTAAGGTATCTCAAGATATAAATAACATACAAGACTATGTAGTGTTTGAAGGGGATATGTTAAAAATATATGTTAAACAACTAGAGGATGCTAAAATAAAACAAGCTTTAAAACGATTTTATTATCAAGAGTGTAAAAAGTTAGTAGAGCGGAGTATTCGTTCTTATCAAAAACATTTTAAAACCAAACCACGGTCTATCCGTATCTCAGATAATAACAGCAATTGGGGGACCTGTGATTCCAGGCAGCAGTTAACCTTTAATTGGAAGTTGGCGATGGCACCACAGCAAGTGATTGACTATGTAGTTGTTCACGAAATGTGCCATATGGTCCATCTTAATCATGATCGTTCCTTTTGGCGCCTTGTTGGGAAAATACTACCCGATTATGAGGAGCGAGAGAACTGGCTGGCATTATCAAGTTGGAAAATGACTGTTTGAATATGAACATCAAACTTTAAAGGAGGATTTTAGATGGATAATAATGATATACTGATTCGATTGAGATATGCATTGGAGTTAAAAAATAAAGAAATGGCAGAAGTATTTAAACTTGGCGGCGTGGAAGTAACCGTTCCTGAGGTAATAAAAATTCTCACAAAGTCAGACGATGAGGCTGAATATGACGATCAAATAAAATGTAATAACAGTATGTTTGATTCATTTTTAAACGGTCTTATTATTTATAAAAGAGGCAAACAAGAGCCCAAACCAGGACAACCGGATACACAGGAACCGTCAATAAAGAAAAGCGCAAACGTAAATAATCTCCTTCTGAAAAAAGTAAAAATAGCGCTGGCATTAACGACTGACGATCTTCTCGAAATATTCGAAAATGCAGGAATAACAGTTACAAAAGGTGAACTCGGGGCTTTATTAAGAAAAGAAGGACATAAAAATTATAAAGAGTGCGGGGATAAATTCGCCCGGAATTTCTTAAAAGGATTGGCATTAAAATATAGGGAATCTTAAATTACATACTAGAAACATGAAAGGGGAATACGATGGCAACAGAAAAAACTGAAATTGGCTGGAACTTTGATAACAGTTATTCCCGGCTGCCTGACATATTTTTTACCAGGACTGAACCAACACCAGTACGGTCACCCGAGTTAATTGTTCTTAATCATTCACTCGCAAACTCATTAGGCTTGAACGAGCAGGCACTCGAAAGCGAAGCTGGCGTTGCCATCTTTGCGGGCAACCAGATACAAGACGGAGCAATGCCGCTTGCCCAAGCATATGCAGGACATCAATTTGGGCATTTCACGAAATTAGGAGATGGCCGTGCTATTTTGCTTGGAGAACAAATCACCCCAAAAGGGGAACGACTTGATATTCAACTCAAGGGTCCAGGAAGGACACCATACTCGCGTGGAGGTGATGGTCGAGCGGGGCTCGGACCGATGCTGCGCGAATACATTATCAGCGAAGCCATGCATGCGCTTGGGATACCAACCACCCGTAGTCTAGCAGTTGTGACAACAGGAGAGCCAGTATTCCGCGAAAGGACCTTGCCTGGTGCCATATTGACACGTGTAGCCTCCAGTCATCTACGCGTCGGTACTTTTCAATTTGCTGCGAAATGGGGAACGGTCGAAGAACTTCGGGCTCTTGCTGACTATGCACTGAATCGCCACTATCCATATGTTGAAACGGATGAGAATCGATATCTTACCTTGCTCCAGGAAGTGATTAAACGACAGGCAGCGTTAGTTGCTAAATGGCAACTAGTAGGGTTTATCCATGGGGTAATGAATACCGACAATATGACGATTAGTGGTGAAACCATCGATTATGGGCCTTGTGCCTTCATGGATACGTATGATCCAGCAACAGTATTTAGTTCCATTGATACTCAAGGCCGCTATGCTTATGGTAATCAGCCGTATATTGCTGGTTGGAATCTCGCCCGATTTGCAGAGACCCTTCTGCCGCTTATTCATGATAATCAGGAAGAGGCTGTCAAACTGGCACAGGATGAGATTTCAAAATATATGGATTTGTATCAAAGCAATTGGCTTTCTGGGATGAGAGCAAAACTGGGGATATTTAACGAAGAAAAGCAGGATGAATCCCTTGTCAATGATCTCCTCGGTATTATGGAGAAGCATCAGGCAGATTATACTAACACTTTCCGCGCCTTAACAATTGAAAAAGCGGATGAAACGCTCTTGGTGGAGAGACCAGAATTTAAAGAGTGGTTTCAGCAGTGGCAGGCACGACTTGGCAGACAGCAGGAATCAATTGCTGATTCTCTTCAGTTAATGCGTAGCAGCAATCCTGCAGTAATACCACGTAATCATCGGGTGGAGGCTGCACTCGATGCTGCCGTGGATCAAGAAGACTACAGTGTACTGGAGCGGCTGCTAGATGTCCTTTCAAGCCCATACTCTCACTCCTCTGAACAAGCTGAATTCTGTAAACTTCCGGAAAAATCAAACCAGCCCTACCGAACCTATTGTGGTACTTAATCAATCGTGTAATTTACTTGAAGTCCAAGATAATGCTATCCTTTATATGGATAGCATTATTTTTTTAATGAAGACGGGGGTGGTTTCGTGTTTATATTAACTGAAAAGGCAAAAACTGAATTACATGATAGATTAACGTTAGCCGGCTCAAAACAATTGATTCGGCTGCAAATGCGGAAAAGTTGTTTTATGAAAGTAAAAGTGACGTTGGAAGAAACAATCCAGTCTAACGATACAGAAATTACTAAGGATGAGCTCCATTTTATCATTGACAATGCTGAGTGGCATTATTTCAATCATAAAACCTTAGATTTTATCCCGGATACAACTGGTTTTAAACAATTTGAAATTTTGTAAAAGAAGCCTGATTTCTATTAGAAATCAGGCTTCTTTTTTGAATATTGTCAAAGGTAAATGAAACCATTTAACTAAATCATCTAAAAGATTGACAGAATAATGAACGAGAGTTACTATTAAATTGTCCTTAAGAAATGCGAACGGCATTCGATAATGTCGAATAAGAGGAGGATGGTTGTGTCCGAACGCTTAATTCAGTCTGTTGAAAGAGCTGCTGATATCCTTGAATTATTTTTGGTAACTAAACCAGAACTAAGTATCAAAGAGATTAGTGAGCATTTAAATTTATCAAAAAGTACAGTTCACGGAATCATCAAGACCTTAGAACATAGAGGGTATCTTCAACAAAATCCTGAAGATTTAAAGTATAAGCCGGGGATCAAACTTTTTGAGCTTGGTAATTTTGTCGGGAAAAATCTTGATATTGCGAAAGTTGCAAAGCCATTTATCAGAGAGTTAGTCGATGAACTAAATGAAACCGTTCACTTGGTTTCCTTACAACGAGATGAAATTATTTACATTGAAAAGGTAGAAGGACAAAGTGCCCTTACTATTTATTCGCATATTGGAAAAAGAGCTCCCTTTCATAGTACTGGGGTAGGGAAGTCAATCCTTGCTCATTTGAATGAAAATGAGGTAAATAGAATCTTATCATCCATCACTTTGGAATCGTTTACGAAACACACGATGACAAATATTGAGGAAATTAAAGAACAGTTACATGATATTCGTGAGCAAGGTTACGCGGTTGACGATGAGGAAATTGAGTTAGGACTGAAATGTATTGCTGCTCCAATTTTTAATCATCAAGGAAATGTAATCGCTTCTATTAGCTGTGCTGCACCTAAAATGAGACTTGATGAAAATAAGCTGCCACAAGTAATAGCTGGAATTACACGGGCTGCAGCTGAGATTTCAAGTTGTTTAGGTTATCAGGGTAAAAGCATCTTATAGAAAAACTAGATAGAAACAATCAAAACAATTTTTTTAGGAGGAGAATTAATTTGTCAAAAGTAAAAGTTGCCGTTCTTGGCTCAGGAAACATTGGTACAGATTTAATGATTAAACTTGGACGCTCGGAATTATTAGAGTTAACAGCAGTAATTGGAATTGACCCGCAATCAGACGGGTTACGCCGTGCAAAAGAATTAGGTTATGCAGGTGTTGATACAGGAATTGATGGATTCCTTGCAGACCCAACCCTAGAAGCTGACATCGTATTTGATGCAACTTCAGCGAAAGCGCATCTCTACAATGCAAAGGTATTAAAAGAAGCCGGTATAAAAGTCATCGATATGACTCCTGCCGCTGTTGGCCCATATGTATGTGCTGCTGTTAATATTGATGAACATTTAGATAAAGACAATATCAATTTGATTACTTGTGGCGGTCAGGCGACCATTCCAATGGTTCACGCAGTTAACCGTGTAGCTCCTGTAGAATACGCAGAAATTGTTGCGACAATTGCTAGCTTGAGTGCTGGCCCTGGAACACGTGCCAATATCGATGAATTTACAGAAACAACTTCTCGTGCGATTGCAGAAGTTGGTGGTGCCAAAAAAGGGAAGGCGATCATGATTTTAAACCCTGCAGAACCGCCAATTATGATGCGTGATACTGTTTACACCCTTGTAGAAGAAGGAAAAATGGATGAAGAGGCAATTAGAAAATCTATTGCTGAAATGGAAAAAGTAGTTCAAGCATATGTTCCAGGTTACCGCCTTCGTACGGAACCTATTTTTGAAGGAAATAAGGTAACGATCTTCCTAGAAGTTGAAGGTGCTGGTGATTACTTGCCTGTATATGCAGGAAATCTAGATATCATGACTTCAGCCGGTGTAAAAATTGCTGAAGCATTTGCTAAAAAACTATTAACGAAAGAAACAGTTTGAACTGTAGAAAGGGGTAAATAATAATGACAAATGAAAGAGATATTCTTATCACAGAGGTAGCCTTACGCGATGGAAGCCATGCCATCAATCATCAATATACAGTTGATCAAGTACTTAAAATTGCAAAAGCATTAAATGATGCTAACGTCCCTTATATCGAAGTATCTCATGGAGATGGTTTGGCAGGATCTTCGTTACAATATGGACTATCACGCACAAACGAAATGGAATTAATTGAAGCAGCAGTATCTGTTGCAGATAAATCCAAAATTGCTGTTCTTCTTTTACCAGGGATCGGTACCCTGCATGAATTAAAAGAAGCAGCAAATTTAGGAGCTAAAATGGCACGGATTGCAACACATGTTACGGAAGCCGATGTAGCACCACAGCATATTGCCTATGCAAAAGAACTTGGAATGGAAACAGTTGGATTTCTAATGATGAATCATATGGCACCGGTTGCTAAATTAGTAGAACAAGCAAAACTAATGGAAAGCTATGGAGCTGACACTGTTTATGTAGTTGACTCTGCAGGTTACTTACTTCCTGACCAAGTCCGCGAACGGATTCGTGCTCTTAAACAATCGATTGGTGTTAATGTTGGTTTCCATGGTCATAACAATCTATCTCTTGCGATGGCTAACACACTTGCAGCCATTGAAGAGGGCGCTACCCGTATTGATGGCAGTGTTCGCTGCTTAGGAGCAGGAGCTGGTAATACACAAACAGAAGTGCTAGTTGCAGTTTGTGAACGGATGGGAATCAAAACTGGTGTAGATTTATATAAAATGATGGACTTGGCTGAGGATATTGTGGCTCCAATTTTACAAGTACCACAAGAAATCACAAAAGACAGTTTAACACTAGGATATGCAGGTGTGTACTCAAGCTTTGCGCTTCACGCAAAACGTGCTGCTGCAAAATTTGGTGTTGATTCACGTGATATTTTAATTGAATTAGGTAATCGTAAAGTAGTTGGCGGTCAAGAGGATATGATTGTTGAAGTGGCTGCTGAAATTGCTAAAAATAAGCAAAAAACAGTTTTAGCCTAAAAATCACTATAAAGAGATTAATAGAATAGAGTTTTTGGAGGAGGGACAGCATGTCCCCTTTCATCAACTTTCGTATATCGTAATAATTATTTTTTCTATTTTTACAGTACGTGTAAGCGTTTAAACGAAGAGAGAGACCTGTCTTGATTTCATCTTAGTTGAAATTAACATCCTAGGATTAGAGGAGAAATTATATGGAATTAGTCATTATATTATTAGCACTCGGAATGTTAATGTTTATCGCATACCGAGGATTTTCAGTTATCATGTTTGCGCCATTATGTGCATTATTCGCGGTTCTCTTAACAGACCCAGATTGGGTACTTCCGTTTTTCTCTAACGTGTTTATGGGAAAAATGGTGGAATATATTAAACTTTACTTCCCAATTTTCCTATTAGGAGCTATTTTCGGTAAAGTTGTAGAGATGTCCGGACTAGCTCGTTCCATTGCTTCTACGTTAATTCAATTAGTTGGACGTAAACGGGCAATGTTAGTCATCGTTTTATTGTGTGCGATTTTAACATACAGCGGTATAAGTCTAGTCGTTGTTGCATTTGCTGTTTACCCATTTGCTGCAAACTTGTTTAGACAATCTAATATTCCTAAACGGTTAATTCCAGGAACGATTGCATTAGGTTCATTTACCTTTACGATGGACGCACTTCCAGGTTCTCCACAAGTGCAAAACGTTATCCCAACTACATTTTTCAAAACAAATCTTTATGCTGCACCTACGCTGGGGATTATTGGTGCTATTTTTATCTTCGTGATAGGTATGTTGTATCTAAACTCCCGTCGTAAAAAGGCAGAAATAGCCGGCGAAGATTATTATAGCTTTGGCACAATAAAAGAAAAACAAATCGACATTGACTTGGACCAAAATGAAAGTAAAGGACGTAAAATCTTAGCATTTGTGCCAGTTGTTCTTGTTGGTGTGTTAAATAAAGTGTTAACTACTTTCATTCCAAAGTGGTATCCGAATGGTTTTGATTTTTCTAAAATTGGATTAAATTTTCCAAACATTGAAACATCTCAAGTTGTCGGTATTTGGTCAGTTGAAATTGCCCTTATTTTTGGTATTCTTACCACTATTTTATATAATCGTAAACCGATTGTGATGAACTTCAAAGATGGCATGAATATTGGTATTGCAGGTGCATTATTAGCCATCATGAACTCTGCAACAGAATATGGATTCGGTGCAGTAATTTCAAACCTTCCTGGTTTTACAATTGCGAGAGATGGAATCGCAAAATTATTTACGAATCCATTATTAAACGGGGCGGTTACAACCAATGTACTATCTGCCATTTCTGGATCCGCTTCGGCTGGTATCGCCATCTCGCTTGGAATTATGGCAGATAAATATATTGAACTAGCAACCCAATTTGGAATTCCACTTGAAGTAATGCACCGTGTCATTTCCATGGCTTCTGGCGGTATGGATACACTTCCGCATAATGGTGCAGTTATTACCCTGCTTGCAATTACAGGATTAACACATAAGCAATCCTATCGTGATATTTTTGCTGTCACCATTATTAAAACAATCGCAGCCTTCTTCATTATTGCTGTATACTTAGTAACTGGAATTGTTTAATATAACAATACTGAAGATATAGTAATGCACTTGGTAATCGATTGGGCATTTAGAATATATATAAGTATAGACCCGACTGTAATGGAGCAGTCGGGTCTTGTGAATTTATATCAAAATAAAAACTCTAAATCTCATAAAAATTATAAACAGTAATATTTCTCTAAATTAATATTAGCATTACCAAATATTCCTGTGGTTCAAGAATATACTATAAACATAGAGAGCATGGAATTAGCTGATCTTTTGGAGGAGTATATGAAAAAATACAGTTTTTTTGGACCTTTGATGGCTGTGGCAGTCCCATATTTGATTTTTGAAGCCTTTCATTTAGGGGTAATTAAGGATTTGAATATCCCTTTGCCGAGAGGGCACTTTTATATTGTTAGCCTTGTGTCCATTCTTGCCAGTATCATTGCGATTTCCGTGGGCGTCGCGGGACGAAGGATTCGAAATATTAAAATAAGTTTTCTATCATTATCATTTTTATCTCTTGGGCTAATGTTTTCGATTCATGGACTGTCTACTCCTAATTTTATCCTTGGTGTAACCCATTTGCCTGGAATCGCAGCCCAATTAAGCATATTCCTATCTACCATATGGATTTATTTATCTTCCATACCTTCAGATCATCCAATCGTTGCGTTGTTTTCAAAAGTGCAGCGGTATCTCCTGCCTATATGGACAGTTCCTTTAATATTTGTTTGTTTAATATTATTGATGAACCAACATCTCGTTTATTTTCTTCAATTAAATGCAAAACCGTTAAATATCATTATGACTAGTGTAACTATGTTATTAAATGGTGTAACCATGTTCCGCTATTATCAATCCTACAGGTTTACAAGATTTCCATTGCAACTTGCGATTGTTTATAGCTCAGGCTGGTTATTGGTTTCCCAGCTGATTATGGTCAGAGGGGTATTATGGAGTGTTAGTTGGTGGATTTATCATTTTTTATTACTTGCAGCCATGATTGTAATCATCATTGGTTTAGTGAAACAGTATGCGGTGAAAGGAACATTAGCGGAGTCAATCCGATCCTTGTTTACAAACGACCCATTTGAAAGAATAACTAACAGCATTGGTCCTAGTGTCAAGGCTCTAGTGGCGGCAACAGAAAAAAAGGACACTTACACAGCTGGGCATACCTTCAGGGTGACAATGTATGCATTGAAACTTGCCGAAGAGCTTGAATTGAAACCTGAACAACTACGTGCCATTGTTCAAGGGGGACTCCTTCATGATGTGGGTAAAATTAGTGTTCCTGATTCAGTTCTAAATAAACCGGGCAAGTTGCAGCCTGAAGAAAGGGCTCTTATTGAAAGGCATCCTGCCGATGGTTACGAAATGTGCAAAGATCTAGGCTTTATGAAAGAAGAATTGGGTATTATTAGGTCACACCATGAAAAATGGGATGGAAGCGGGTATCCGGATGGATTAAAAGGGACAAACATTCCATTTTTCGCAAGGATAACGGCGGTTGCCGACGTGTATGATGCACTGACTTCGGAACGATCTTATCGGAAGGCTTGGGCTCATAGTGAAGCTTTGAAGTATATTAAAGAAAACAAAGGGATCCATTTTGATCCTCAATGTGTTGACGCATGGGAGCGGCTCTGTATCCGCAATCCATCCGTTTATCTATATCCAGCCCAGGCTATTAAAGACCAGCCAACCATTAAGGAAATTTTTTCAATCAAATGAAAATAGAACAAAAAACAACACTGGAAACTTAAGTGTTGTTTTTTTGTATGTGGATTTATTTATTGGCAACGTTCTCGATCTTCAACTTACTATGCAATTGATTCAGCCGTTCCATCAATTGTTTATATTCCTCAAGTTCAATATGACAGGATTGTATTTTGTCACTGATTGTATTTGTTATAGCCTGCTTTTCTTCAAGAGCTTTCTTTTCTAAGTAAATAAAGACCCTTCGTTCATCTTCTGTTGAACGTTCTTTTCGTAGCCAACCATTTGCCTCCATTCTTGTAAGCATTGGAGTCAATGTTCCAGTCCCTAGACTCAATTTTTCTCCTATGTTTTTGACCGAAACACCATCCTTTTCCCATAATGCTAATAGAACCAAGTATTGAGGGTAGGTTAAGCCGTATGGTTGAAGTGCACTGGTGTATAATTTATTGAATTCACTTGCTGTTTCGTACACAGCAAAGCATAGTTGGTTTTTTAGTACCATGAAGTCTTCCAAGATGATCACCTTACTTTAAATAATTATGACAATAATTTTTTAATATCTTTCTCAATCCTGCTTGGTTCAGTCGTAGGTGCATAGCGTTCAATTACCTGACCATTAGAGTCGACCAGAAATTTTGTAAAATTCCATTTTATATTTTTAGTAAGTGTTCCTGGCTTTTGGTTTTTTAAATAAGTAAATAGCGGATCGGCATTAGCTCCATTTACATCAATTTTTGCAAATATTGGAAAGGTTACACCGTAATTTAATTGGCAAAACTGTGTGGTTTCTTCAATATCAGCGAATTCTTGGTTGTTGAATTGATCACATGGAAAGCCTAAAATCTCCAAGCCATCCTCATTGTATTTTTCATATAATTCCTGAAGTCCTTTGAATTGGGGTGTCAAACCACATTTACTGGCAGTATTTACAATCAGTAATGGTTTACCCTCGTAATCCATTATTGATTTTTCCTTACCATTTGTCATTTTTACATTAAAGTCATAAACTGTTGTCATTTAACTTCCCCCTTAATAAATGAATATATTTGTTTGAAACTAAGTCGCCTACGATTTAATCTTACACGATTTAACTGATTGTGGCAAGTTTAAAGATATTATATATGGGTTGGATATCCTGAAATAGAAAAGAGAACGATAAGGATAAAAAGGAGGTCTTTTAGATGGGATTCAATTTTTCTAATGGCAGGAATGGAGAAAAGGAAGTACTTAAAGATGTTCTTGCGGATGCAATTGAAACAGAAGAAGATTTAATGCGGACTTATCTTATAACCGCCGAGCGAATTCATGATGATGATGAACTAAAGGAGCGTCTCGAGAATTTCGCAGAAGGAAACGCCAAACGAACCAAGCAGCTGATTGATGAACTGAATGAGAACAAGGAATAGTAAACTAGAGCTCATCTAGGACAGACCAAGATGGGCCATTTTTTACCTACATATCTTGTCACTTATTACCGCTTTTATCCAATCATAACCTCCTTGTTATTAAAGCAAAATAAGATGGTTCACTTATTCATTCCAAAGGAGTTGGTTGTGTTGAAATGGCATAAAACGATCCTATCAATGATACAACAGCGTCAAGATAAAAAGGTAGCCTTAGCTGTTGACACTTCCACGAATGAAGCCCCAAGCATTTTAATCAATAACATAGTAAAACTGTTTGAACAAGTTAAACCGGATACTATATTAGTCCAAGCAGATTTTAAAATTAGGAGTACGGCCCCCATTAAAAGTGATACAATTAAATACCATACACATGGGAAATCTTCATATACTTTGGTACTTGAGTGGGCAAAAGAAGAGAATGTTGATACACTGTTTTACATTACAGATGTAACTGGTTTTATTTCTGAAGAGATTGAAAATGTTAGCTATGAAATGATATGGCTTGTACCGGGTGCTATTTTGCCAAGAGTTCCGTTTGGTAAAGCAATTAAGGTAGCATAAAAAAGAAATCCCTCACCTACAAGTGGGGGATGACCTCATTTGATTGGAGTATTCAATGAAGGAATATTATTATGATAAATTAATGGGAATAAAAACAGGTGGGGACCAAAAAGGATTTCATAAGTCATTCCATTACCATCGTTATGAGCCCACTCCTTATAGTGCGCTCGAAGAATTATTTACTTATTATAAAATTAACAGCAATGATCGAATCGTTGACTTTGGGTGTGGTAAAGGACGATTAAACTTCTTTATCCATTATCATTTTCATACAACGGTAATTGGAATTGAAATGAATAAAGATTTTTATCAGGAAGCAATTGAAAATCGAAAAAAATATAATAAAACAACTCACTCTAATAATGATAATATTTTTTTTCATTGTTGTCTTGCCGAAGAATATCAAATTGAGTCATTAGATAATCGATTTTATTTTTTTAATCCCTTTTCCATTCAAATTTTTATGAAAACCATTAATAATATCTTATTTTCGGTTGAAAATGGAAAACGGGATGTTGAAATTATATTATATTATCCATCAGAGGATTATATTTATTATTTAGAAAATGACACCATGTTTGAGTTAAAAAAAGAAATTATACTCCCTTACGTTCATGAACATAACCAAAATGAGCGATTTTTAATCTATCGATTAACCATATAGGTTTGAATTAACTTGTATATTTCATCGTCTAAGTGGTTGGAGGGGTTATGAAGTAATTGTTCCGGAATGATAAAATAACTGCAGTTGCTGCTGTTTAAATAGCTATAAATGATTTGTGCAAAGTCAATCTCTTCTCTGCTGATTTTTTTAATGGGGTTGTCATCAATCCTTATAAAAGCAGCTAAAATATTGGACTTGATTATTTTGTGGACCGATTCAATCTCAGAGGATTTGAATTTTTCACTGTAGATTATATTGTTTTTCTTAATAAGGAATAGTTTGAAAGACTGGCCCTTTAACGGTTCAATAACAGCTATATTTTTATTGCTTTCCGTAAATTCAATCACTTTTTCTTTATGAAGGAGGGAGTGGATTGCCTCCAAGGTATCTCTGTATTTCCCCGCAATTTCAAAATCGAACTTTTCAGAGGCCACTATCATTTTTTGTTCCATTTCACTGAGGAGACTTAAATCTATGCCTTGTAGCAATGCAGGGATTTTGTTTATTCTTTCATTATACGTATGGAGAGCTGCCCCTCCCATACACATCCCTAGACATAAACCCAAGGAATAGTTTAAACATGGAGTTTTCTTGTTAGAAGGGCTGCTGCAGTTCACCTTATAGAAGTCTTTCATTCCTATAAGCGCCTTTTCTACAATGTTTTTGCTTTTATATGGGCCAAAATAAAGACTTTCTGGCTTTTCTGCGTCTTTACAAATTTCCATTCTTTGGTAATCTTCATCCTTGTGAATTCTGATGTAGACATAGGATTGAGGATTTTTCATCATCCGATTAAAAATAGGTTTAATTTCTTTGATTAGTTTACATTCGAGCATGAAGGCTTCAAATTCTGTATCAGTAAGAATATAGTCAAAATCCTTTAAGCTGGCTTTCAGCTTAATGATTTTTTGTGTATGGGCTTTTGAATTTTGGAAGTATGACCGCACACGATTCTTAAGATTTTTTGCCTTTCCCACATAAATGATTTGTCCGTTGGAGTCTTTCATTAAATACACTCCGGGGGAAGAGGGAAGGTGTTTCGCTTTATCCTTTAAATACATATGTATACCTCCAATCACTATTTATATCTTATCACAAAAAAAGGTGCCGAGCCTTCATCATCCATTAACAAGGGATGAGAAGGCCAGGCACTTTTTTTAATTATTTTATCCCTTTCATGAATCCTTGGATCTTAGGTGATAACATTAATAGGATAATACCTAGGGCGATGGACGCGCCGCCAATCACACCAAAGTAGGTCATTTCTGTTTCAGGGGTGTAGAATTTAACAACTTGTGCATTCAATGCCTGTGCAGCAGCACTTGCTAGGAACCATAAGCTCATTGTTTGTGCTGAGAAGGCTGCAGGTGCTAATTTAGTTGTTGCTGATAATCCTACCGGTGATAAACATAACTCACCAAATACAACGATTAAATAACTAAGAACAAGCCACAGAGGACTTACTAATGAATCCGTTCCGCCAAGATAAGCCGGAATAAGAATAACTAGGAATGATAAACCAGCAAATAATAATGATAATGAGAACTTTTGTGGTATCGATGGCTGACGCTTTCCTAATTTAACCCAGATCCAAGCAAATACTGGGGCAAAGATGATAATGAATAATGGGTTTAAAGATTGGAACCATGCTGGTGAAATCTTAATTCCTAACCAATTTAATTGAGTGCGCTTATCTGCATAATTTGCGAGGATGGTTGAGCCTTGTTCTTGAATGGCCCAGAACATAACCGCTGCAATAAATAATGGAATATAAGCAATAATTCTTGAACGTTCAACGGCAGTAGTTTTAGGACTGCGGTACATGACAACGAAGTAAATCGTTGGGATTAAGATACCAAGGAAAGTGACAATATTAATAAAGCTAGCAAAAGTTAACAGACCGTTTGGAATTAATACGGCACATACAACAGCAAGAATAATAACTGCTAGTCCAATAATGGTGAAAACCTTTTTCTTTTCTGCAGGAGCCAGTGGATTCGCAACCATCGTTCCAGCAAGACCAAGATTTTTTTTCTTTGTTACACTAAACACGACTAATCCTAAGAACATACCTACTGCTGCAATCGAAAAACCGATGTGGAAGTTGCTTATTGACCCAACGATTAATGGAGATATGAATGCACCTAGGTTAATACTCATGTAGTAAATAGTAAAACCTGCATCACGACGTTCGTCCTTTTCGCTGTATAATTCACCTACAGCAGAAGAAACATTCGGTTTAAGCAAACCAGTACCTAGGACAATTAATACCATGGATACAAAGAACATAGCAACACTGCCAGGAACAGCAAGCGCTATATGTCCAAACATAATTAAGATTCCACCGTAGAACACGGCTTTCGAAGAACCGAAGATCCGGTCAGCCAACCAGCCGCCAATGATTCCTGACATATAAACAAGTGATCCGTAAATGGACATGATCGAAAGTGCGAGATTTTGATCAATGCCCAATCCACCTTTAGAAACTTCATAATACATATAAAAAACGAGGATGGCTCTCATTCCATAGTACGAGAATCGCTCCCAGAATTCAGTAAAGAAAAGGGTAGATAGTCCCTTAGGATGTCCGAAAAATCCCGTTTGAGGTACACTATCCACAATTTTCTGTCTATTGATGTTTGACATGTTATTACCTCCCTCTATATTATATTATAATACTTTCTGAAGTTTTGAATTGTCAAAAACATTTTTTAGTAAAAGAAGTTAAAGAAGGTTGTAAACGTTGACAATACTGAATTTTAACTAATTTAGATCGAAAAAGAAAGTTTTTTTAAAATAATAAATACATTCAGAGAAGAGGGACTTTTCACTCTACTAGAGTGATAGATAATTCTTATCTTTAATTTTGGTTTAAAAAGAGCAATCTATTCTTATAAGAAATCATCCATTACGAAAGGCGAATTATGAGTGCAGATAAAAATATTCTTGATTCATTAAATAAAATCGATTTATTTTTTCAATTATTTAACGATATGTCAGATTTAGTCTACCTTACAAAAGTGGGAGAGGACGGTCAGTTTAGCTATGTACTGGCGAATGAGCCTGCTCAGAACTTTTCGGGACTAACGTCAAAATCCTTTGGTAAGCCCTTAGACGAAGTATTACCTGAAGAAGTTTTTCATATAATCGATGAGAAATACAAGCAGGCGATAGCTGCGAAGGCGTCAATTACATACGAAGATCGGATTGTTTTCTCTCCATCATACTCAAATAGGCTGAATAATAAATATGCACCTGGTCAGTTCGTTTATTGGGAATCAACTATTACCCCTTTTTGCAATCAAGAAGAGGAATGTACCCATTTGTTGGCGGTGGTACGTGATGTAACCGAAAGAAAAGAGAGAGAAAATGAATTAAAACGGATGAATGACCGTTTTGAACTAGTGTGGAACAGTGCCGCAGATGCGATGTATACTTTTGATCGACACCAAAACTTTGTATCGGTAAATAAATCATTTACAAATTTATTAGGTTGGACCGAGGAGGAAATTCTTAATGATCGGACCATTAGTATTATTCCAAAGAACAGTAAAGAGGATTTAAAGGATATTATTAAGAGGGTTAAAAGTGGTGAAGTGGTTCCTTCCCATGAAGTTCAGCGGATTACAAAGGAAGGGAAATTAATTGATGTATTAGCATCCTATTCCCCTATTTATGATGGTATCGGAAATTGGGATGGAGCTGTGGTGGTATATAAAGATATTTCTGAAAGAAAAAAGTATGAAGAACAATTAAAACACCATGCCCTCCATGATTATTTAACAGGAATGCCTAATCGAAATTTCTTTGCAAAAATGTTAAAAGAAGAAATGACCCGAGCGGAAAAGTCTAAAAGAACACTTGCTGTGTTTTATCTTGATATCGATAAATTTAAAGTCATTAATGATACTTTAGGGCATGATATTGGTGATGAATTACTAAAGGAATTTTCAAGGCGCGTAAAAGCTTGTATTCGAGAGAAAGATTTACTGGCTCGAATAGGCGGTGACGAGTTTGGCATTCTTATTACTAACTTACATGATAAAAAGAAATCCATTGAAATTGCAGAAAGAATCTTATCCTCCTTCAGTAACAATTGGGTAATCGAGGGGCACCATTTAAAAGTAGCTTCAAGTATTGGCATATCCTTCTATTCTGATCCCTATAAACAGGATGAAAAATTGCTGCTCAAACAAGCAGATATAGCCCTATACAAAGCAAAAGAAAACGGCAGAGGTAACTATCAGGTCTATTAGAATTAATTGGGTGCCTGACACCACAGATGGACTTTTATCCATCTATGGTGTCAGGCACCCTTTTTCTAAAAAAATAGGCTTTATTGTTATTGACATTGACGTTGCGTAAAGGTGTATCGTTAGTTTTACAAGGAGGGGAAAACGAATGGAATATACTGTGCAGAAGCTTGGAAGTCTAGCAGGAGTTAGCACCAGAACACTTCGGTATTATGATGAAATTGGGATTCTTAAGCCGGCAAGAATTAATTCGTCAGGATATCGAATCTATGGTCAAGCAGAAGTAGATCGCTTGCAGCAAATCTTATTTTACAGGGAATTAGGAATCAGTTTAGAGAACATAAAAGAAATCGTAACGGCTCCTTCCTTTGACGGGGCATCTGCACTTAAAGAGCATCGTAAAAAACTCCTTGAAAAAAAGGAACAATTAGAATTGTTAATTGCAAATGTGGATAAGACAATTGCAGTAACAGAAGGGAGAATGAAAATGTCAAATAAAGAAAAGTTCGAGGGCTTTAAGAAAAAAATGGTGGATGAAAATGAGAAAAAATATGGAAAAGAGATTCGTGAAAAGTACGGCGATGATACTGTAAATAAGTCCAATGCAAAGCTTCAGAATATGACACAAGAGCAATATGAGGAGGTGACTAAGTTAGCTGAACTGATCACTGAAACCCTTGCTGAGGCTTATAAAACAGGAAACCCCGCAGGAGATTTAGCTCAAAAAGCTGCTGCTCTCCATAAACAATGGTTAACCTACTATTGGAATGAATATAGTAAGGAAGCTCATGCAGGCCTTGCACAAATGTATGTGGATGATGAAAGATTTACCGCCTATTATGATAAAGAACAGCCTGGTACGGCAGCGTTTCTAAGAGATGCCATTCATATTTATACTGGTGTTAATCCCGCGTAAGACTGATGTTTAAAACGGTATTAAGATTCCCTGTAAGACAACAATAGTCTTGCAGGATTTTTTTTATTACTTTTAGGATCTTTTAGTATTTTAGTATTTAAATTTAGGATTTTGGTGTAAAACACCAAATCGCACTTTATTACATCAACGCGGCTCTGTGTAACTGGAATATTTTGAACTTTTTTCACGTAATTGACAAAAATGGATAGTGCCTCTAAAGTTATATATGTCATAATAATTTTAAAATTTACTATATTATTATATTTCTGATAAAAGGAATACATAAAAACAAACGAATGAACAGGTAGGTGCAAATGTGGAAAAGGATCCTATTCTTCGAATAAAAGACTTAAAGGTGTCTTTTCAATCAGGGAAAAAATTCGTTCCGGCTGTCGATGGTATCAGTTTTGATTTAAAGGATGGCGAAATATTAGGGATCGTTGGTGAATCAGGAAGTGGTAAAAGTGTCACTTCTCTAACGGCCATGGGGTTGATTCCTTCACCACCAGGGAAAATCGAGAATGGCGAAATTATCTTTGAAGGTAAAGACTTGAAAAATTTATCCGAAAAAGAATGGCGCAAAATCCGCGGTAATCAAATTTCAATGATATTTCAAGAACCAATGACATCATTAAATCCGCTGTTTACGATTGGTAATCAATTAATTGAAGCGATTCGCTTACATACAGACCTTTCAAAGAAAGAAGCAATGGCACGAAGTATTGAATTATTAAAGCTTGTTGGAATCCCAAGGGCAGAAGGAATAATTAAAGATCATCCCCACCAGCTTTCGGGAGGAATGAGGCAGCGAGTTATGATTGCCATGGCTATGGCCTGCAATCCTAGGGTGTTGATTGCGGACGAGCCAACAACCGCACTCGATGTGACTATTCAAGCACAAATCCTAGCATTGATGAAGGATTTAAATAGGAAGACAAATACAACGATCATTCTCATTACACATGATTTAGGGGTCGTTGCTGAAATCTGTGAACGTGTCATTGTCATGTATGCTGGGCAAATCGTCGAGCAGGGTGATGTTAGAACGATTCTCAAAAATCCTCAACATCCTTATACGAAGGGCCTACTAAAATCTGTACCCGATTTAAGAGGGAAAACAGATCGGCTGTATAGTATTCCAGGCACAGTTCCTACTCCAGGGACGATTCATAAAGGCTGTCGATTTGCGGCAAGATGCACGGAGGCATTCGCGGAGTGCCAGGAAGAAACACCAGATTTATTTAAAATGGAAAAAGACGGACATGAAGTACGCTGTTTCCTACATACATTGAAGAAGGAGAGTGACAACCATGTCAGAGTTTCTTCTTGAGGTTAATGGGTTAAAAAAGTACTTCCCGATTACAGGCGGCCTGTTTGGAACAAAGCAAGGCGAAGTCAAAGCGGTTGACGATGTATCTTTTTACGTTAGAAAAGGAGAGACATTGGGTATCGTTGGTGAAAGCGGTTGCGGAAAATCTACCACCGGCCGGCTCCTTATGCGTTTGATTGAAGCTAGCGATGGAAAGATTGTTTTTGAAGATAAAGAGATTACTAGTTTGTCAAAGTCGGAATTAAGAAAAACGCGCCGGGATATCCAAATGGTATTCCAAGATCCTTATGCATCACTTAATCCAAGACATTCTATTGAACAGATTCTAGAAGAGCCTTTGACCGTACATGGTATTGGGACAAAAGAGGAACGCAAAAAGCAAGTAAGAGATATGCTTGAAGTCGTAGGCTTAAGCAGCTACCATGCCAAAAGATATCCCCACCAATTCAGCGGTGGTCAGCGTCAGCGGATTGGAATTGCAAAAGCTTTAATGACGAAACCGAAACTAATTATTGCGGATGAGCCTGTGTCAGCGCTCGATGTGTCCATTCAAGCCCAGGTTCTCAATCTGATGAAGGACATTCAAAAAGAATTTCAGCTTACATACATTTTTATCGCTCATGATTTAGGAGTCGTACGCCATATTAGTGATCGCGTAGGCGTTATGTATTTAGGAAGATTAATAGAGTTAGCTGAAAGTGAGGAGCTTTATGAGAATCCAAAGCATCCATACACAAAAGCACTTCTATCAGCTGTACCAATACCAGATCCAGATATTAAGAGGGAAACCATTTTAATTGAAGGAGAACTTCCCAGTCCAGCAAATCCTCCTTCAGGTTGTGCCTTCCATACACGCTGCTCACATGTGATGGATTTTTGTAAAAAGACTAGACCAGCGGAACAAAACCTAAATGGTCATTTTGTCGCATGTCACTTATATAACAAGTGATTTGCAGCATTAATGATAAAAACACAAAATATAAGGGGGTAAAAAGTCTGATGAAGAAGAGGTCTTTTAAACTGCTGTTAATATCTCTATTAGCCATCAGTATGTTATTAGTTGGCTGTAACAGCAAAACGAATGAAGAAGCAGGCGGCAAAAAAGATCCTGCCACAAGTGGCGGAGCGAAAAAGGATACACTAGTATATGGTCGTGGTGGAGATTCTACATCTCTAGATCCGATTACAACAACTGAAGGTGAAGCATTCAAAGTAACAGAAAATATCTATGAAACATTAATCCAATATGGTGACCAAGATACCACGATTAATCCAGGACTTGCTGAATCATGGGAAGTGACACCTGATGGCTTAACTTACACCTTCAAGCTTCGCCAAGGAGTTAAATTCCATGACGGTACTGATTTTAATGCAGATGCGGTTGTATTTAACTTTAACCGCTGGATGGATGGAGATGCTGATAAGTTCCCTTATTACACTATGTTTGGTGGATTTAAAAAGGATGAGGGCCACGTTATTAAAGAAGTTAAAGCTTTAGATACCAATACTGTTCAATTTGTTCTAAAACGTCCACAGGCTCCATTCTTAAAGAACCTAGCGATGTCTCCATTTGGAATCGCAAGCCCTGCAGCTGTTGAAAAATACGGTGACAAGTTTAGACAAAATCCAGTTGGGACAGGTCCATTTAAATTTGTTGAGTGGAAAGAAAACGATACGATTACACTTGAAAAGAACCCTGACTATTGGCAACAAGGCCTGCCTAAGTTAAACAAAGTTATTTTCCGTGTCATCCCTGAAAATACTGCACGTCTTAATGCTCTTGCCAATGGTGAGATTGACGTGATGGATGGACTAAATAACTCAGATGAGGCAACTGTTAAAGGAAATGCCAACCTCCAAGTAATTGAACGTCCATCAATGAACGTTGGTTATATCGGTTTAACAACTACTCGTAAACCATTTGATAATAAACTTGTTCGTCAAGCGATTAACTACGCTGTCGATAAAAAATCAATTATTGATGCATTTTATGGTGGGAAAGCTCTAGAGGCTGTCAATCCAATGCCTCCTTCCATCGAAGGCTATAATAAGTCAGTTGAGCCGTACCCATATGATTTAGAGAAAGCTAAAGCATTGTTGAAAGAAGCAGGATATGAAAAAGGATTTGAAATCGACTTATGGGCAATGCCTGTTGCGCGCCCTTATATGCCAGAAGCACAAAAAGTAGCTGAAGTTATTCAAGAGAGCTTAAGCAAAATCAACGTCAAAGCCAAAATCCAATCTGTTGACTGGGCTACTTACTTAGATAAAGCAGCAAAAGGTGAATTTGATATGTTCATGCTTGGCTGGACAGGTGACAATGGGGACCCTGATAACTTCCTATATACATTACTTGATAAAGACAGCATTGGAAGTAATAACTATTCCCAATACAGCAATGACAAATTACATGACGTTTTAATTAAAGCACAAACAGAAATTGATCAAGCAAAACGTAATGCATTATACGAAGAAGCACAAGTAATTATCCATGATGATGCGCCGTGGGTTCCACTTGTTCACTCTACACCGCTGTTAGCAGCAGGGAAAGATGTAGCAAATTACTTACCGCACCCAACTGGATCAGAAGCATTAACTAAAGTTGAATTTAAATAATCATGGCTGAAAAGGGGAGGGAGTTTAGCCTCCTCTTTTGTTAGCTAAGCACATAACTTTTGAAAAAATGGTTTTGTTGCAGCGTCTAGCTAGGCGCTTATGCTATACAGTGAGGTGAAATAATTTGTTAACATATACAGTCCGCCGGGTGTTTTCATTAATACCTGTTTTAATAGGGATGACGCTTGTTGTTTTTGCCATTATCCATGCTATTCCAGGAAATCCCGCTCAGGTAATTCTTGGTCAGAGAGCAACGGCAGAATCTATTGCCACGTTAACGAAGGAATTAGGGTTGGACAGGCCTTGGTACATACAATACGTAGATTATATTAATGCACTGCTGCACGGGGATTTAGGTGTTTCACTACGGACAAGGGGGCCAATCAACGAAGAAATATGGCCTTACCTAGCAGCAACGGCAGAACTAACTGTTGTAGCTATGTTTATTGCCATCATTGTTGGAGTTAATGCAGGGATCGTTAGTGCCTGGTTTTCCAAATCATGGTTTGATTATGTTGCGATGGTGCTTGCACTGATTGGTGTGTCACTGCCGATTTTTTGGCTTGGTTTAATGGAACAATGGGTGTTTTCTATTGAATTAGGATGGCTGCCGACGACAGGAAGAGAGAATGTAAGAGACCCTGTTTCATCGATTACTAATTTCTATTTAATAGATACTTTAATACAAGGAAGAACCGATCAGTTTATTACGGTCCTAAAACATCTGGTCCTGCCTAGTATTGCCCTTGCCACCATTCCAATGGCGATTATTGCTAGAATGACGCGGGCAACCATGCTTGAGGTGATGAAGTCGGATTATGTCCGTACAGCGAGAGCAAAAGGACTAAGCATGTTTTGGGTCGTATATAAGCATTCCTTAAAAAATGCTGTCATCCCTGTATTAACAATTATCGGGCTGCAAACGGGACTTTTACTTGGAGGAGCAATTCTAACGGAAACGATCTTTGGCTGGCCGGGAATTGGAAGATACCTCTATGATGCCATCGGATACCGTGATTATCCGGTTATACAGTCAGGGATTTTAATTATTGCGGCAATCTTTGTACTTATTAATTTAATCGTGGATTTATTGTATGTATTTGTAGACCCGCGAATTAAATATACGAAATAGAGGAGGGGAACTAAAAGTGGCGGAACTTGCAAAAAAACCGGCAAATATCACGACGGTAATTGTTGAAGAAAAGCTGACACCTCCCTGGAAAGAAGCATGGATTTCATTTTATAAAAACCGATTAGCCTTAGTTGGGTTAGGGATTGTTGTCTTTTTTATCATTATTGCAATAATTGCCCCGATTATTGCTCCTTATAGTTATAAAGAACAAGTCCTAACCGACCGAATGCTCCCGCCTTCTAGTGATCACTGGTTTGGGACAGATGACTTTGGCCGTGATATTTTTTCGCGGATTGTTTATGGTGCTAGAATATCTTTGTGGGTAGGCTTTTTCTCAGTATTAGGGTCTGTTGTGGCAGGGACATTCCTTGGAATTGTTGCTGGTTACTACGGCCGCTGGGTAGATGCAATTATCTCGCGCATTTTTGATATTATGCTAGCCTTTCCAAGTATTCTTTTGGCGATTGCAGTTGTTTCAATTTTGGGACCTTCCTTGCAAAATGCATTGATTGCGATTGCAGTTATTAATATCCCGAACTTTGGACGACTTGTTCGCTCTAAGGTATTAAGTGTGAAACAGGAAGAATATATTATGGCGGCCCGTGCGGTCGGAATGAAAGATTCACGAATTCTACTTCGTCATATTTTACCAAATAGTATATCACCAGTAATCGTCCAAGCTACTCTAGCGATTGCTACAGCCATTATTGAGGCTGCTGCTCTAGGTTTTCTTGGTATGGGGGCACAGGCACCGACACCTGAATGGGGGAAAATGCTTGCTGATTCCAAAAACTATATCACACAGGCACCATGGACATTATTCTTCCCAGGGATAGCCATTATGCTGACCGTCCTTGGCTTTAACTTAATGGGCGATGGACTAAGGGATATCCTAGACCCGAAAATGAAACAATAGATATAGAGACTCCTGTGCGGGTCTCTTTCTTTTGGTGTCAGGTACCAATTAATCATTCTTTCTTAAAAAATTGTCTAAAATCTCAAAATAGCATTATAATTATGCTTAATAATTTGTTTTATCCTATTGGGGGTTTGAGATTTTGGAGAGCATAGAAAAGAGTATTGTTTTTATTGGCTTCATGGGTGCCGGAAAAACTACGATTGGCAAGAAGGTCGCGGCTAAACTTAACCGTGAATTTATTGATATTGATGAAAGAATTGAAAAAGAGTATAACATGCCGGTGTCTCAGATTTTTACTGAATTTGGTGAGACCGAATTTAGAGATAGAGAAAAAAGCTTAATTGTGAGTCTAGCAGAACAGAAGCAAAAAGTTATTTCTGTAGGCGGAGGTGCCTTCCTTCAAAAAGAGATTAGAGAGACGTGTTTAGCATCTTGTATTGTGATTTTCCTCGAACTATCATTGGAAGCCTGGAAGGATCGATTAGAATTAATTATTGATAGCCGTCCGGTATTAAAAGGAAAGTCAATGGAAGAAATGGGAGAGCTTTTTTATAAAAGACAAGATATTTACAAGAACCATCATGTAAAGATTTCCACCGATCATAAAAGCGCGGAGGAAATTGCGGACCTAATTGTAAAAGAAATAAATTCTTAGGTGGACAAAACTTTTAGAAGTTTCAAAAGATCAATAAGGAGTGGGGAAAATGCCTAAAACTATTACTGTTAGAGACCTCACAATTGGGGAAGGGATACCAAAAATCTGTGTGCCTTTAGTGGGGGAGACAATTATACAACTAAAGGAAGAAGCAGGTTTTCTAAAAAATATTGACTTAGATCTGGTCGAATGGCGTGTCGACTTTTTTGAGCATGTAGAAGACATTGAGAAAGTGAAAGAGGCGCTTATGGAAGTTCGCTCAATCCTGCCTAATACACCACTCATCTTTACTTTTCGAAGTCACAAAGAAGGCGGCAATAAAGAAATTCCCACATCGTTCTATTTAGGTTTAAACGAGGCCATTGCAGAAACTGGCTTGGTTGATATCATTGATGTTGAATTATTCAATGATGAAAATGAAGTCAAGAAGTTGATTGAAGATGCTCATGCGAAAAATGTCTTTGTTATCATTTCAAACCATGATTTTCATAAAACGCCTTCAAAAGAAGAAATTATCTTTCGGTTAAGGAAGGCACAAGAATTAGGGGGAGATATACCGAAAATTGCTGTGATGCCAATTAGTTCGGCAGATGTGCTCACCCTCCTAGATGCAACAAATACAATGAAGGAGCAATATGCGGATCGACCATTCATAACCATGTCAATGGCAGGTAAGGGCGTCATTAGTCGATTAGCCGGCGAAGTATTTGGGTCAGCTCTAACATTTGGAGCAGCAAAAAAAGCCTCAGCACCCGGACAAATCGCAGTTAAAGAATTAAGAAACGTTTTAACTTTGCTGCATGAAAGCCTATAAATTGTTAAAGAACACTCAATTGAGTGTTTTTTATTTGGCTCGATATGCATAAAAAATGAATATTCTTCCATCATTAAATGTAAGCGTTTACAAAAAATAAAGCAGTAATTTTCGTTAAAAACAGAAAATTAAGCTATTTTTCCATTGAATATTTATATATAAGTATGTATAATAATTCATTATAAAAGCAACTTAGGAGTTGGATAAATTGAAGGCTGCAATTATCGGTGGTACTGGATATGGTGCAATTGAGTTAGTGAGGTTAATCAACAAACACCCCATTTTGGAGATTGGTTCAATTGTTTCCAACTCACAATCAGGGTCTAGCTTTAGTGAAATTTATCCTCATCTTTCTGAAATTGCTGAACAACCACTTGAAAAATTTGATGTTGATAGATTGTCTGAAAAAAATGAAATTGTGTTTTTGGCTACACCTTCGGGGGTCAGTAGTAGATATATTCCACAGCTTTTAGAGACTGGTATTAAATGTATTGATTTATCTGGAGATTTCCGGCTCAGGTCGGGTGATATATATGAATCATGGTATAAACATACACCAGCAGAGGATAAATATTTGCAACAAGCAATCTACGGATTAAGTGAAATTTATGCAGAAAAAATAAAGACTGCTAACTTAATAGCTAATCCTGGCTGTTATCCAACTGCAACAACGCTAGGTCTTATACCAGCATTACAAACAAATATGATAGATGAAAAATCGATCATCGTTGATGCAAAATCGGGGGTATCTGGTGCTGGAAGAGGACTTTCCTTAACGGCTCATTACTCCGAAATCAATGAAAACTTAAAAGCTTATAAACTAGGAGCACATCAGCATATTCCTGAAATTGAGCAAGTACTTTCAGATGAAAGTGGGAACCCATTAACGATTTCATTCACTACACATCTTGTACCAATGACAAGAGGAATAATGTGCACGATGTATGTGAATCTTAAAGAAAAAATTTCAACGAAAAAAGTTATAGATTTATATAAACATTTTTATCAAGAATCTCATTTTATAAGAGTGCGTCCTGAAGGGAATATCCCTTCTACAAAAGATGTATCCGGTTCTAATTATTGCGATATCGGCCTGCATGTTGATGAAAGAACAAACAGACTGACAATCATTTCAGTGATAGATAATTTAGTTAAAGGGGCCGCTGGGCAGGCCATCCAAAATGTGAATTTGATGAATGGTTGGGATGAGCGAACGGGGCTCACAGACGTTCCAATGTATCCATAAGAAAATACTACCTTGTTTAATTTGGTGAACGAAGGGAATTTGAAGGGGGAAATTAAATTGACACAAGCAACATCCACAAACGAAATCGTTGTTATAGAAGAAGGTAGTGTTACCTTACCAAAAGGATACAAAGCAGGCGGAATGCACTGTGGAATAAAAAGAAAACGACTTGATTTAGGTTACATCGTTTCAGAGGTTCCTGCAACGGCTGCAGGGGTATATACAACCAACATCTTTCAAGCAGCTCCACTATTAGTTACCCAAGAAAGCATCGCGAAAGAAAACAAGGTTCAAGCCATTATAGTGAACTCTGGAAATGCCAATGCATGTACAGGGGAACAGGGACTACTTGATGCATTCGCGATGCAAAAAAGTTTTGCAAACGAGTTGGGATTACAAGACCATCTCGTAGCTGTTACTTCTACTGGAGTCATCGGAGAACTTTTACCGATGGATAAAGTGTTAACAGGGATAAAACAACTCTTAAATCAAGAGAATCAAGATGAAAATTACTTTAAAAATGCTATCTTAACAACAGATACATGTGTCAAGCATACTGGAGTGCAATTTAAAATTGATGGAAAGACTGTTTCCATTGGAGGAGCATCTAAAGGGTCTGGAATGATTCACCCAAACATGGCCACCATGCTTGGATTTGTCACAACAGATGCAAACATTGCACAAGCAGACCTATTGGCAGCACTTCGAGAGATAACGAATCAAACATTCAATATGATAACCGTTGATGGCGATACAAGTACAAATGACATGGTCCTCGTTATGGCCAATGGATTAGCAGAGAATACTCAACTAACAAAGGATCATCCAGAATGGCCACTTTTCAAACAAGGATTAAAAATTGTTTGTGAGTCACTTGCTAAAAAAATTGCAAGAGATGGTGAAGGGGCTACAAAACTAGTAGAAGTTCAAGTGAATGGCGGCTACAGTCAAAACGCAGCAAGTGCAGTCGGCAAAGCAATTATTTCATCGAACCTTGTTAAAACTGCTATTTATGGTACGGATCCAAACTGGGGTAGAATTGTTACTGCTATTGGCTACAGTGGTGTACCAGTTGAGCCTAACGCAGTAAAAGTGGCAATTGGACCTTTCACAGTATTTGAAAATGGTTTGCCAAGCCACTTTGTTGAGGAAGAAGTAAAGGAATACTTAGAATCGGAAATTGTTAAATTGAGTGTTGAATTAAACCAAGGTGAATATAGCGCTACAGCTTATGGATGCGACTTAACTTATGATTATGTGAAGATCAACGCATCCTACCGCACGTAAGAGGAGGACGAGAAAATGAAATATATAGTCATTAAGTGCGGCGGAAGTGTGTTAGATAATCTCCCAAGGTCCTTTTATGAAGATATTGTTTCACTACATCAATCAGGCGAATGGACACCAATCATTGTTCATGGCGGTGGACCACTAATTACGTCATTATTAAAAAACCTTAATGTTGACACTACATTTGTGAATGGCCTAAGAGTAACCAATCACGAAGTATTAGATATTGTTGAAATGGTATTGAGCGGTTCTGTCAACAAACAAGTTGTCCGAAACATAATTGAAGTTGGGGGAAAGGCGATTGGAATAAGTGGTGTCGATGGCTCCCTATTACAAGCTGAACCAACTGAAAATGCGGATACATTAGGCTTCGTTGGTGAAGTAATTAGCGTCAACCATGAAGTAATTGAAGGAATCATTGCCCAAGGTAATGTTCCTGTAATTTCTCCAGTCGGCATCGATGCTGGCGGACAGCGATATAACATTAATGGCGATATTGCTGCTTCAGCGATTGCCAAAGCATTGGGTGCAAATCTTTGCTTCATTAGTGATATACCTGGAATCTTAGTTGAAAAAGATGGAGCCAAGACAAAACTTGATAAAGTCTCAAAGGCAACCATCGAGGAACTGATCGATAATAAGACTATTTATGGTGGAATGATACCTAAAGTAAAAGCCGCCATTGATGGCCTTGTCCACAAAATTCCTGAAGTTAGTATTATCAATGGATCTGAAAAAAGCAGTTTAATAGATTATACGAACGGTAAAATGACCGGAACTAAAATTGTCTTAGAAGAGGGGATCGCGTAATGTCAATCAATAATTCCACCTCCCTGACCTCGCCAGTGATGGCGACATACAGCCGTTTCCCTGTCACACTTGTTAAAGGAAAAGGGAGCTATGTTTGGGATGAACAGGGAGCACAATATTTAGATTTCACTTCGGGTATTGCCACCTGTAACCTAGGGCATGTCCCTGATGTTGTAAAGAATGCACTTGAGGAGCAATTACAAAATCTGTGGCATTGTTCAAACCTCTATAATATCCCAAATCAGGAGAAGCTGGCGGCGCTTCTAACGGGTAATAGCTGCGGTGACCAGGTTTTCTTTTGTAATAGTGGAGCCGAAGCTAATGAGGCAGCGATTAAATTAGCAAGAAGATATGCCAACAAAGTGAAAGGAAAGGAAGCACCTGAAATTGTCACCTTTCAGCAATCCTTTCATGGGAGGACCCTAGCAACCCTATCAGCTACAGGACAAGAAAAAATCCAGCAGGGATTTTTTCCGTTAGTATCAGGGTTTAGTTATCTGCCATTTAATGATGAAGAAGCGCTGGAGTTGCTTTATACGATTGAGCCTGCAGCTGTTCTCCTAGAACTCGTTCAAGGTGAAGGTGGAGTCATTCCTGCAAACCCTGAATGGGTCAAAAAGGTAGCGAAGATTTGTAAGGAAAGAGAAATACTCCTGATGGTTGACGAAATCCAAACAGGGATTGGCAGAACAGGTACACTCTTTGCTTATGAACAATACGGAATTGAGCCCGATGTCATTAGTATCGCCAAAGGTCTTGGCTCAGGTTTTCCGATTGGAGCGATTATCGCAAAAGAAGAGGCAGCCAAAGGCTTTGATCCAGGCAGTCATGGCAGTACTTTTGGAGGGAACCCATTAGCCACAGCTGCTGGAGTCGCAACGGTTACACATATACATGACACGAACATATTAAATCAAGCAAACGAAATGGCTTCATACTTAGATAAAAAACTGCTTGTCTTGAAGGAAGAGTACTCATTTATAAAAGACATTCGCGGACTTGGCCTGTTAAAAGGAATCGTTGTTGAAACGAATGCTCTAGAAATCGTTCAAAAAGCACTAGAAAACAACCTTCTGATCCTTACAGCTGGTCCAAATGTGGTAAGGATTTTACCACCGTTAACTGTCACAACAGAAGAAATAAATGAATTTATTAAAGCATTGGAAAAAACTTTCCAAAGTGTTGAGAAAGGCGCGTGAGTAGTTTGCAGAATGGATACCTTACTTTGGAAACGGGCGAAGTCTTTGAAGGAGTACTAATTGGTGCCGAAAAAGATTCTCTCGGGGAAGTGGTTTTTAATACTAGCATGACGGGGTATCAAGAGATTATCACCGATCCTTCTTACGCTGGACAAATCATTACATTTTGTTATCCGATCATCGGAAATTATGGAATAAATGCAATTGACAATGAAAGTATCTCTCCAGCTTTGTCTGGGGTCATCATCGGTGATTTATGTGAAACCCCAAGCCATTATCAATCCATCAATAAATTTTCTGAAAATCTTAAAGATGCAGGGGTTCCAGGGATTGCGAATGTCGATACTCGACTTTTAGTAAAAACTATTCGCAGCCGCGGGACTGTAAAAGGGTATTTAAGCAAAACAAAGAATAACGAAAATTTAGAATCAGATAATCGTTCATTTTGGGTAGAGAAGGTATCAACCAAAAAAATTCAATCTTTCAAAAACAACGGTCCGCATGTGGTGTTAATGGATTTTGGATATAAAAAGTCGATTCTTAACGCCCTGCTAGATGAAAACTGTGCGGTTACCATTGTTCCATATAATACGTCTTATGAAAAAATAAAATCATTGAATCCAGATGGAGTCCTGTTCAGTAATGGTCCTGGAGATCCGATGGATTTAAAAAAATGGTTTCCAGAAATTAAAAAGATTAGCCAAAACTATCCAACACTGGGAATTTGTCTGGGGCATCAATTAATAGCTTTAGCTTACGGAGCAAAAACAACAAAACTTGCTTATGGACATCGCGGCGGCAATCATCCAGTAAAAGAACTATTTACTGGGAAGGTAAAAATCACTGCACAAAACCATGGCTATGTTGTGGTTGATGAAAGTATAGACAACAAAGTATTTGATGTCACTTACCGTAATGTAAATGATCGTTCAATTGAAGGTTTGAAGCATAAGAATTTTCCGATTCAAACCGTACAATTTCATCCTGAAGCCCATCCGGGGCCAAGCGATACAGAGTATATCTTAAAAGATTTCGTAAGTCAGATAGCATCAATGGGAGAGACAGTATATGCCATTAAATAAAACCTTAAAAAAAGTACTAGTGATTGGATCAGGTCCAATTGTTATTGGGCAGGCTGCAGAATTTGACTATGCAGGTACACAAGCATGTATTGCCTTGAGAGAAGAAGGCATTGAAGTTGTTTTAATTAATAATAACCCGGCAACCATCATGACGGATGAAGCGGTTGCTGATAAGGTATATATTGAACCGCTTAATGTGGAGACCATTGAAAAAATTATCAAGAAAGAAAAACCAGACGGAATTATTGGCACCTTAGGAGGCCAAACCGGCTTAAATTTAACCGTTGAACTTTACGAACAAAATATTTTAAGTAAATACAATGTGGAATTATTAGGAACTTCTGTCGAATCCATAAAAAATGGCGAGGATAGAGAAAAGTTTCGCAGTTTGATGCTTGAAATTGGAGAGCCCATTCCTGAATCAGCTATTATTCACAGCTTCGAGGAAGGGGTATCTTTCGTTAAAGAAATTGGATTTCCAGTGATTATTCGTCCTGCATATACACTTGGAGGAGATGGCGGCGGCTTTGCTTATAATGAAGAAGAATTTGAAACAGTTCTAAAAAAAGGCTTAGCAGCAAGCCCAATTCATCAAGTATTAGTAGAAAGAAGTATTAAAGGCTGGAAAGAAGTTGAATATGAGGTTATGAGAGATGCAAATGATACCTGCATCATTGTTTGCAATATGGAAAATATGGACCCAGTTGGCGTTCATACAGGTGACTCGATTGTAGTCGCTCCATCGCAAACATTAACAGATGTCCAGTATCAAATGCTTCGTGATTCTTCAATAAAAGTAATTAAAGAATTAAAGATCATCGGTGGCTGTAACATCCAGTTTGCACTGCATCCAGCATCGAATCAATATTATATTATCGAAGTAAATCCGCGGGTGAGCCGTTCATCAGCACTTGCATCCAAAGCAACTGGTTATCCCATTGCACGGATGGCAGCGAAATGTGCGATTGGGTATCATTTGGATGAAATTGTGAATCCGATAACAGGTAATACGTTTGCCTCATTTGAGCCAGCGATTGATTATATTGTGGTGAAACTGCCTCGCTTCCCTTTTGACAAATTTCCTGAAGCAGATCGTACCTTAGGAACGCAAATGAAGGCGACTGGGGAAGTAATGGCGATTGATCGGACCTTTGAAGGAGCCTTAAACAAGGCTATTCGCTCGATGGAAATGAATGTCTATGGGCTTTGTCTCGAGGGAAATAAAACAATGGAAGAAGAGACCTTAATTGGACTTCTTAAACAAGCGAATGACCAGAGACTTTTTATCATTGCAGAATCATTTAGAAGAGGAATTTCCCTTGAAAAGGTTCAACAAATTACCGAGATTGATCCATGGTTTTTGCACAAAATTAGCTCAATCGTTACGTTAGAAACAGAATTGGCTTCCTATAACTGGAATGATGTTCCTGTTTCCTTGCTTAAAGAGGCAAAACGAAATAATGTCGCCGATAAGCTATTATCTCAAATATATGCCATTCCAGAGAAACAAGTAAGAAGCAAGTGGAAAGAACTGAACTGGAAACCAGGCTATAAGATGGTGGATACTTGTTCGGCAGAATTCGATGCCGTCACTCCTTACTATTATTCTACCTGGCATGGATTTGACGAGGTTGAGGTAACAAGCAAGAAAAAGATTCTTGTTATTGGCTCAGGTCCGATTCGAATCGGCCAAGGAATTGAATTTGATTACTGTTCGGTGCATGCAGCAAAAGCAATCAAGAAAAAGGGATACGAAGCAGTGGTTATCAATAATAACCCTGAGACAGTGAGTACCGATTATTCTGTTGCGGACCGCCTTTATTTTGAACCACTCGCTGCTGAGGACGTGCTTCATGTCATCGAAAAAGAAAAGGTCGACGGTGTATTGATCCAGTTTGGCGGTCAAACGGCCATTAATATCGCTCATGCATTAGAAGAAGAGGGAGTAAAAATCTTAGGCACGACCGTGGAAAATGTCGATCGTTTAGAAGATCGAAAAGAATTCTATCAGCTGTTAGAGGATTTAAGTATTCCGCATATTGAAGGACAAACCGTTGCACATCCCGAAGAACTGAAACAAGCAGCGGCTGCGTTAGGATATCCAGTATTAGTGAGACCATCCTATGTCATAGGCGGCCAATCGATGTTTACGATTTTTTCAGAAGCGGAATTGAACCAATATATAGCGCAGCTTGAGAAGAATTCGCAAGCTTCCATGTGGCCTTTATTAGTAGATAAATATTTACCTGGACTAGAATGCGAGATTGATGTCATCTGTGATGGGGAAAATATCGTCGTACCAGGAATTTTTGAACATATCGAAAAAGCTGGTGTTCATTCTGGTGACAGTATTTCAGTGTTCCCGCCGGTGTCACTTTCAGAAAAAGTGAAAGAAACATTAATTGATTACGCCGGGAAAATCGCTAACTCAGCACCGGTAATTGGAATCATGAACATTCAATTTGTAATCTATCAAGAACAGGTGAATGTACTTGAAGTCAATCCTCGTTCATCAAGAACGGTACCAATTATGAGCAAGGTCACAGGAATACCGATGATCGAATGGGCGACGCGTGTTCAATTAGGAGAAACACTCAGCGATTTATGTTCAACAAAAGGACTGATGGATGAACCAGATTATTTTTCGGTTAAATCACCGGTGTTTTCATCTAGTAAACTTAAAGGTGTCGACCATGTTCTCGGACCTGAAATGAAATCTACAGGTGAAGCACTTGGTATGGGAGTAACCTATCAAGAGGCTCTCGAAAAATCAATTCCATCCCTAGGCGGTCAATCAGAGGAACATTATCTTTTTTGTTCCATCGCCGATCGAGATAAGCAAGCGTCACTTCCAATAATGCAAAAACTTGTAAAAAAACAATACAAGATTGCTGCGACAGAAGGGACAGCTGCCTATTTTCAAGACAATGGAATACATGTTGAAAAAGTAATTAAGAGCGATGATGAAGTCCTTAATCTTTTCCGAAACCAGTCCATGAAGGCTGTAATTAATATACCAAATCAAGGTAGGAATAAAATTAAATTTGGGTTCCAGATTCGCGAACATGCTGTTCGTTACAAAGTACCTGTTTTTACACACTTAGATACAATTGAAGCGATCATTGGCCTTGAAAAAGGGGCGCGATCCGATTTTGGGGTACGATCTGTGAATGAATTTTACAAGTTAGAAGAGAGAGGTGCCGTTCATGGGTGAGGCCATTAATTTATTTGAAATTAGTAATAAAACTGTTCAGAAGCTGAAAGGAAAAGACTTCCTACAGCTTTCTGATTTCAGTACAGATCAAATCCTCTATCTTTTAAACGAAGCGGTAGAGATGAAGAAACTCCAAAAACAAGGCAAACCACATCCGTATTTAGCCGGAAAGGTTTTAGGAATGATTTTTGAAAAATCCTCAACCCGTACAAGAGTATCATTTGAAGTAGGAATGCTGCAGCTCGGAGGACATGCGATATTTCTAAGTTCAAAAGATATCCAATTAGGTAGAGGAGAAAGCATATCAGATACGGCTAAAGTGTTGTCCCGTTATGTCGATGGATTAATGATTCGAACTTTTTCACATGATTCGGTAGAGGAATTAGCTGAACATGCAACAGTACCGGTCATTAATGGCTTAACCGATCTTCAACACCCAACTCAAGTGTTGGCAGATCTATTAACAATACTTGAACATAAAGGGAAATTAGCCGGCTTAAAGCTATGCTATATCGGGGACGGTAATAACAATATGGCCCATTCGTTAATGGAGGGTGCCATGAAAGTCGGCATGGATATTAGCATTGCTAGTCCACCAGGCTATTTGCCTAATGGAAAAATAACCGAAGATGCTATCAAAGTGGGAAAACAAACTGGATGTTCACTGATAATTACAAATGATCCCCAAGAAGCGATTAAAGGTGCAGATGTCGTTGTAACAGATGTGTGGACCAGCATGGGGCAGGAAGAAGAAACGGAAAAGAGATTGAAGGCATTCCAAGGTTTCCAAGTAAATGAAGAACTGTGCAAGTTTGCAAAAGATGATTATATCTTTTTACATTGTTTGCCGGCACACCGTGGCGAAGAAGTAACAGCAGAGGTCATTGATGGTCCTCAATCAGTTGTTTTTGATGAAGCTGAGAACCGCCTGCATGCTCAAAAAGCAATTTTAAAACTTTTACTAGAATAATAGTTTCACTTTCTATGGAACTTGGTGTATAATAATTCTATCGGTTGGATAAAAATACATTGATAGTAAGAGGAGAATTATAAAAATGACAAAAGAAAAAATCGTTCTAGCCTATTCAGGCGGTTTAGATACATCTGTATCAGTAAAATGGATACAAGAAAAATATGGTTACGATGTGATTGCATTAGGTCTCGATGTCGGTGAAGGAAAAGACCTAGAGGCAATTAAAAATAAAGCACTGAATGTTGGTGCGGTAAAAGCCTATATGATCGATGCAAAAGAATTATTAGCAAAAGAATATATTTTACCTGCCTTAAAAGCGAATTGTTTATATGAAGGGAAATATCCATTATCATCAGCCCTTTCTCGCCCATTAATCTCTAAATTATTAGTGGAGGTAGCAGAAAAAGAGGGAGCTACTGCTGTAGCCCATGGATGTACGGGGAAAGGAAATGACCAAGTTCGTTTTGAAGTTTCCATTCAAGCTTTAAACCCAAGCCTAAAGGTCGTTGCCCCTGTTCGTGAATGGGGAATGACTCGTGACGAAGAAATCAAATATGCTGAGGAAAACGGTATTCCAATTCCCGTTGATTTAGATAACCCGTTCTCAATTGATGCCAACATTTGGGGCCGTGCATGTGAGGCAGGAGTGTTGGAAGATCCGTGGGCTGAGGCACCAGAAGCAGCCTTCGATTGGACGAATCCGATTGAGTTAACTCCTGATGAGGCTGAATATGTTGAAATAGAATTTGAACAGGGCGTACCAGTAGCTCTTAACGGTGAAAAACTTCCGCTTGTACAATTAATTGAAACTATCAATGCCCTTGGCGGCAAACACGGTGTAGGCCGTATCGACCATATCGAAAATAGATTAGTGGGGATTAAATCTCGTGAAGTCTATGAAAATCCTGCTGCACTCATTTTAATCAATGCTCATAAAGAATTAGAGTTTTTAACCTTAACTCGTGAGGTATCTCAATTTAAAACACAAGTTGAACAGCAAATGGCTAAAATCATTTATGAAGGACTTTGGTATTCTCCTATCAAACCAGCACTTGATGCGTTTATTGATGAAACGCAAAAGACGGTTACAGGTACCATCCGCGTCAAGCTTCATAAAGGGAATCATACGGTTGTAGGTAGAAAGTCTCCATTCAGCCTATACAATGAGGAACTTGCAACATACTCAAAGGGCGATGCGTTTGATCATAATGCAGCCGTAGGATTTATTAAAATTTGGGGTTTACCGACAAAGGTTAATTCAGAAGTGAATAAAAAGGAATCTATTTTAAAATAATTCGGATTGCCCTCGAGTCCTTTTCGAGGGCTCTGTTGTTAGGGGTTAAGGAGGAACACTACATGTCTAAGTTATGGGGCGGCCGTTTTACAAAAGAAACCAATAAGCTAGTAGAGGAATTCACAGCCTCAATATCTTTTGATCAAAAGTTAGCTAAAGAGGATATTGCTGGAAGCCTCGCTCATGTGCAAATGCTGGGGGAGTGTGGCATTATTCCCGTGGAGGATGCCGAGAAAATTAAGGATGGTCTTCTCACCATAAAAAAGCTGGTTGATAATAATCAGGTTGAATTTTTAGTTGAAGATGAAGATATCCATATGAATATTGAAAAACTATTAATTGAAAAAATCGGTCCTGTCGGTGGGAAACTTCATACAGGTCGCAGTCGTAATGATCAGGTGGCTACCGATATGCATCTGTATTTAAGAACAAAAACGACGGAACTTATTAAGTTAGTAGAAGATGTTCAACAGGCATTAATCAAGCAGGCGAAAGAGAATGTCCAAACCTTAATTCCTGGATATACACATTTGCAGCGAGCCCAGCCTGTCTCCTTCGCCCATCATTTAATGGCGTATTTTTGGATGTTTGAACGTGATAAAGAGCGATTGATTGATAGTTTGAAGCGTATCAATTGGCTCCCGCTTGGTTCAGGGGCATTGGCAGGAACAACATTTCCGATTAACCGCGAACGTGTCGCTGAATTGTTAGGGTTTGAAACAGTTTATCCAAATAGTATGGATGCTGTTAGTGATCGTGACTTTATTCTTGAATTTTTATCAATCGGTTCGATTATCATGACTCATATTTCCAGATTATCAGAAGAACTTGTCATTTGGTCAAGTCAGGAGTTTCAGTTTGTGGAACTGGACGATTCCTTCTGCACAGGGTCAAGTATTATGCCGCAAAAGAAAAATCCAGATGTACCAGAGCTTCTTCGTGGGAAAACAGGACGTACCTATGGTAATTTAATTGGTTTGCTGACCGTTCTTAAAGGCTTACCTCTCGCTTATAACAAGGATTTACAAGAAGATAAGGAAGGTATGTTTGATACCGTTGAAACGTTGGAAGGTTCTTTAATGTTATTAGCGCCGATGATTGAAACCATGACGGTTAATAAAGATATCATGCGTAAGGCTATTAACAATGATTTTTCTAATGCTACAGATATTGCCGATTACTTGGTGAGAAAAGGTTTGCCTTTCCGTGATGCTCATGAAGTGATTGGAAAAATTGTTTTATATGCGATCCAGAATAACAAATTTTTGCTGGATTTGAGCTTCGATGAATATCAAAACTTTAGTCCATTATTTGAGGAAGATATTTATGCGGTATTAGCTCCAGAGCATGTGGTGGCAGTTCGAAACAGCTTTGGTGGAACATCACCAGAGCAAGTTGAGAAGCAAATCAAGCTAGCAGAGGGAAAACTGCAGCGATAAAAATGAAATTATAGAAGCCTGCCATTTGGCAGGCTTTTAATTTGAATAAATTGTATTAATTACGAAAATATTAGATAATCTCTTTATGAGAAATTTTTACAATGAGTGGAGGGAAATAATGAAAATTCGTGTTTCTGCCGTGCAGTACCATCTACATTCTGCTCAATCCTTTGAGGAATTTGCATCACAATGTGAACACTACATAAAAACCGCGGAGGAATTTGGGGCAGAGTTTGTCCTTTTTCCAGAGTTCTTTACTACCCAGCTATTATCGATTGGTAATGGACAAGGGCAAAGTCTAAGCATCAATGATCTGCCGAGATTTACTGAGCAATATAGAGAACTATTTTCTAATTTTGCCAAAAATACAAACATGCATATTATTGCTGGAACGCACGTGATTGAAAAGGATGGCAAGCTGTATAATACTGCTCATTTATTTTATCCAGATGGGAGGATTGGTGAGCAGGCAAAACTCCATATTACACCGACCGAAGTCAATGAATGGAATATGGCACCAGGGGATTCCTTTCAAATCTTTGAAACAGAAAAAGGAAAAATCGCCCTCCTTACTTGTTATGATATTGAATTCCCTGAAATCGTGCGGATGGCAAAGGCCAAGGGTGCTGATATAATTTTCTGTCCATCCTGTACAGATGATCGGCATGGTTTTCACCGTGTCCGCTATACCAGCCATGCACGGGCAATCGAGAATCAAATATATGTGGTCTTAACAGGAACAGTTGGTTCATTGCCGACCGTTGACTTTATGCGCGCTAATTTTGGTCAAGCGGTAATCATTACTCCAAACGATATTCCATTTCCACCTAAAGGTATATTGGTGGAGGGTGAAATTAATAATGACATGATTGTGACGGGTGACCTGGATCTAGATTTGTTATATGAAGTGAGAGAACGAGGATCGGTTACAACCTGGCGTGATCGCAGAACTGATTTATACACAGACTGGGAATAGTGAACAGAAGGGGTGGGTTTAGTATGTATCGAAGTGAATTTTACGTCTTTGACCAAGAACGACCTGTACCGGTTATCATTCGTAATTATTCAAAACAGGATTTTGACGATCTTATTAAGATTCAATCCGAGTGCTTCCCACCTCCTTTTCCGTCAGAGTTATGGTGGAATAAAGAGCAATTAACCAATCATGTGGCCCTGTTTCCAGAAGGGGCTTTATGTATTGAAGTGGATGGTGAATTAGCAGGCTCGTTAACAGGCTTAATTACGGACTTTGACCCAAGTGATAAAAACCATACGTGGGAAGAAATCACTGACCATGGATATATTCGAAACCATCAGCCAAGGGGGAATACCTTGTACATCGTTGATATCAGTGTCCGCCCCAGGTACCGTAAACTAGGGTTAGGAAAATTGATGATGCATGCGATGTACCATGTAGTGATCGAGGAAGGTTTAGAACGATTACTAGGCGGCGGAAGAATGCCGGGATATCATAAAGCAGCCAACCACATGACACCAGAGCAATATTTAGCATCTACCATTAAAGGAGATTTAAAGGATCCTGTTATTACTTTCTTACTGCGCTGTGGCCGTGTGCCAGTAGGTATTGTAGAAAACTATCTAGAGGATGAAGAATCCTGCGATTATGCGGTATTAATGGAATGGAAAAACCCTTTTAAATGAATAGGAGGTACATCGGAATGGATTATATTAGAATCACGAATATAGATGATCCGAATTTTAGAAAGCTTCATAACTTAATGGGAGAAATTTTCCCCCCTGAAGAAGTGCTGGAGTATGAGCTATGGAAAGAGCCATTAGAAGACCCGAGTATTCGCGTATTTGTAGCAGTCGATGGTGATAAAGTCTTAGGTGCAACTGAATACCGGTACTATCCTGATTGGAATATTGCCATGACAGATTTTACAATCATCAGTAAACCTGGCCACAGTCTTGGTCGATTTTTAGCTAAAAACCGATTAAAGGATTTACAACAATTAGCCAACGAAAATGGAAAAGATCTATATGGAATGTTTGCAGAAATATACGATCCGTACAGGGTGGAACATCACGAATTTGGCGGCGTAAAGGTTATGGATCCTTTTGTGCGACGTGAAGTCCTTTCCCATCTGGGGTACATGCGCATTGATATTTCGTATGTTCATCCTTCTTGGGAAAACAATGGGGAAGCCGTAACAGGGCTTGATTTATGTTTCATGCCAATAGATGAAAATATAGATACATTACCGGCAAATCTAGTAAAGGATTTCCTAACGACCTATTATTCCATTCTTTCAAATAAACCGAAGGAGTGGTTAGAAATGATAGACCTTCTGGGGGACAAGGGAGAAGTAACTCTGTTACCTCTGTAAAAAAAAGAAATTTCAAATAATATTGACAACTACAAAGGATTCAACTAGAATTCTTTTTATAACTTGGAATTTTAATGAAACAACTACATAAAACTCTTATCCAGAGCGGCGGAGGGACTAGGCCCGATGAAGCCCGGCAACCATCAAGGTAATTCTTGAAAAGGTGCTAATTCCTGCAGGTTATTTACCTGACAGATAAGAGGAGGAAACTAACCCTCTTCTTATGAAGAGGGTTTTTTCTATTTGGCCATGTCTAATATAAATGAAGGGTGGATTAACATGTCTGTAATAAAAGTAGCAATACTAGGTTTCGGAACAGTCGGTGAAGGTGTTTATAGAACGATACAATCCCATGCTCAAGAACTTGAGGGAGTATTAGGAAAAAGGGTCGAAGTTGCAGCCGTACTAATTAGAAATAAGCATAAAAAGAGAGATATTAATGAAGATGTATTAGTCACTGCAGATTTCAATGAAATTTTAAGTCTTCCTCAACTTGATGTTATTGTCGAAGCAATTGTCAATAAAGAACCCACTTTTACATTTATAAAACAAGCGATTCAAAGAGGGTGCCACATAATTACTGCTAATAAAGAAATGTTTGCACACCACGGGAATGACCTGCTCGAGTTAGCTAAGCAGCATAATGTTTCAGTAGGTTACGAAGCGACAGTTGCGGGTGGTATACCTGTTATTCAAACCTTAAGGCAGTTATTAAATGTAAACCGTGTTCATCACGTGCAAGGAATACTAAATGGAACATCGAATTTCATCTTAACGGAAATGCGTGAGAAGAAGCAGTCATTTGCTGACGCCTTAAGTCAAGCACAAGCAAAGGGGTTTGCTGAAGCAGACCCAACCAATGATGTGGAGGGCTTTGATGCTTTTTATAAAACAATGATTCTTAGCAGAATTGCATTTGGTGAGGAACCAAATTGGGAGGATGTTGAACGGGAAGGGATTACCTCAATTACAAGTGAATTAATCGAGGCGGCTGAAAGACTTGGTCTTAGGTTTAAACATATTGCAAGTATAAGTAAGAAAGGTGATCAAATTAAGGCCGCTGTTAGACCTGTCCTTGTTGGAAAGGATCATCCTTTTTATTCTATTGAAGGGGTAGAAAATGCCGTAAATGTTTACACAGATCTTGTTGGTAGTATTACATTACAAGGACCAGGTGCTGGCATGTTTCCAACAGCAAGTGCAGCAATCGAAGATTTAGTCTATGTCTGTCAAAATAAGCTGACAAATAAGTATTTCACAAAGACCCCAGCAATTCATTTAGGAGATAAAAAAGAGCATGCAGATGAATTATGGATAATTCAAGGTCTCACAAAAGATTATAACAACCCACTAATTAAATGGATTACTCAACCTAGTGAGGAGACAGCAATTATCCGGGCAAATACTGAGTTAATTAAACAGTTAATTAGTGATCAGAACGTAAAGTGCTGCTTTCAAATTTTAGGGGAGTATGAAAAAGAAAGCAATGATAAAGAAGTAACATTAGCTGCCATATAAGTTAAAAAATAAGTAATTATTCCGTAAAAAAGAGCGCATGAGCTCTTTTTTTTATGAACTTCTATTCTCCTAATTGGAGGGAATCAACAAATAGCTAAAAAAATTAAATAAAGCAACCTATAAATGGGGATAAGTTTAGTCAAAATCAAATGGTATTCATATTGTGTAAAAGCAAACCAAATGGACTAGTTATTCATAAAGTAAATTGAAGAGGTGCGTCATGTTATGGAATAGCTTATATGGACGTTTATTAACGGATCTGAAAAATACATTTACCTATGAGTTTTGGGTATTACCTGAAAATGTTCATCATATCGATAAACAATCTCGGGATAATCCAGTTGATGGAACTGGAACGAATTTTATGATTGGTCCTGGACAGGGGATGTCCAATAATGATGCTGGGGTTAGTGTTTCAGTTGGACTAAATGGAATAACGGTTTATGAACATACTAACGAGTATATTTATGCGGTGTTAGTCTATGAAGCCAGCATTAATGATCTCATTCACATTGCTGTTGTCTATGATGAAAGAGAGCCGCAGCTATTCATTAATGGGAAGTTTGTAAAAAAAGGGGATAGAAGCCCTAAAAACTATGTCTATCCATCTGGGATGATTGGCGGGCAGCCAGGTCTATTCTTTAATGGTAATATATATGAAATTAGACTTTGGGATCATTCCCGCACAGAAAAAAATCTTAATAATTTTTTGAATAAAAAGCTTACTGGAAACGAGAAAGGGCTATACGGTCTTTGGCCAACTCCGACTGTAAATGAACAAGAAGCACAGAAGGTAAATGCAAAAACCAAAAAGTCCCCAAATAATAAGGACACAAGCTCCAACGAGAAACTAAATACAGAAACCCTAGTAAATAATAGCCAAGATATTGAAGTCAGTATTATTATTCCTTCCCTAAATAAATATCCACTCAATCTCCTGACTCTTTTCTCACTTGAATATCAAACATTCAATCCTTCAAAAATGGAAGTTATCTTTATAGATGATGCTTCAACTGACCTAACGGAAGAAAAGATAAAAGGCTATAAGCCTCCCTATCATTTCAAATATATACGTAATAAAAAGAACCTAGGAAGAGCGAAGGTTCGAAATTTAGGCATTCGTGCAGCAAGAGGGAGCACTCTAATTTTTCTTGATGCAGAAATGATAACAGAACCTGATTTTGTTGAAAAACATCATAAATTCCACCAATCAAAAAATAAGCATATTTTGTCAGGAGTAATGCATTCAAAAGTCATATATTCATGTATCTTCCCTGAATTTACTCAGGAGAAAATAAACAATATCGAAACTTTAGCGAAAAATAATCAGTTGCTTTATTCTAGGTTCAAAAACTTTAAAAATCCATCTAAACAACCGTACCCGTTGTTGGAAAAAAGCGATATTGCAAGAAAAGCTTTCAAGGATATAGGAGTTGTAACATACCCATGGTTCCAAACGATAACCGATAATTTTGCTGCTGACTTGGAAGGGTTTTCCTTTCCATGGATGGCATTTCTTACAGGGAATGTTTCCATTCAAAAAGAGTTTATTACTCAGGCAGGATTGTTCGATGAAGACTTTGTCCAGTACGGTTACGAAGATTGGGAACTAGGATATCGTTTATATAAAATGGGTGCCACATATATTGCTAGAAATGATTTGATCACGTATCATCAAGAACACCCTATAGGTGAAAGCAAATGGAAAGAGGCAATTAGCAACCTTGGACTGTTTATTTTAAAGCATCATGACATCGATGTTCTTATTCTCGGAGTAGAGATTTCAGGTCTTGCAGATTTATTAACAATGAGTAAGGTATTAAACGAATATAAATTACTCACTCAATCATATCCAGAGCAATTTCAAAAATTCCAAAAAAAATTCATGCACATTCTTGAAACAATTGTTCTTTTACTTCAAATCGACATCCGTCATATAAATATTCTAGGAGCGGCAGGCTTTGGCTCTGCAGACATTAATGAGTTTTATGAAGAAATTAATTCTATTAAAGCTCTTAAAAAGTTTACTAATTTAACTACCCTTTTAGATAAGGTCATGAATTCATAAAATAATTTTCAAAGTTAAAGGAGTGAGAGAGTGGTTTCCATTATTACTTGTACAATTAGGGAAGAGAATATCAATAATGTTTTTAAAAATTATAAACAGCAATCCTGGAAGAATAAAGAGTTGATCATTATCCTAAATAAGGATTCTATGAATATGGATAGATGGATTACTAAGGCTAGGGAATATCGTAATGTCCAGATATATCAACTACACGAAAATGCAACATTAGGTGACTGCTTAAATTTTGGGATTATGAAATCGAATTATGATATTATTGCAAAATTTGATGACGATGACTATTATGGGCCTGATTACATTAAAAGTTCGATGGCTGCTTTTAAAAATAAAGATGTTTCTATTATCGGAAAAAACTCTTTATATATCTATTTTAAAAATGAAAAAGCGCTAATCCATGTACCGGGTAATGAGAATTCAATCACAGACACTGTTGCTGGAGCGACATTAATGTTTAGAAAAGATGTCTGTCAACAAGTTCCATTTGAAAAAGTAAATCGAGCTGAGGATTTCTTTTTCATTGAACAATGTAAGGAGAAGGGGTTTAAGGTCTATTCAACTGACCGCTTTCATTTTGCGGTTATCAGAAATGATGCCGATAAACATACGTGGAAGATTTCCGATGAGGAACTAATGGAATGGGGAGAAATAATCGCCTATACAGATGATTTCCAAACCATTGTGTCAAAAAATAATGAGGACTTGCAGAACTCGATATAAAGCTTTTTCCCTTTAATCATCAAAAAAGAAGCAGGATGACCTGCTTCTTTTTTGATTCACCTACAAAAGCATTTATTTATTTCTATTGGATTGTACACGCTGATTCGCTGCGTTGGCACGTGCTAGTGCCTCAAGGTCTGCATGGTCCGCAAATTCTGCAGAATATTCGACGTCATTTCCATCTGTTATTTTTAGGTTCTTAGGTGTTTGTGGAAGTGAACTTTTGTTACTATTTCCAGTTCCATTATGCATACGGCCCATTACTAAAAACCCCTTTCATAGTTAACATCCAAGAAGCAAAATTGCTTCCTTTACTATGATGTACAACTTATAAGGGAACCATGAATGGAAAATACTTCAGCAGAAACCATTTCGATCACTATAGTCTCGTTTTCTTGTCGTGAAACCCGCCAGCACGATCTGCCATTTTAAATTCTCTTTGATAAGATACCTCTTGCATACTCGTTAGAGAGTATTTTCCACGATCCTTATCCTTTTTCTTTTTTTCCGCCATTTTGCTCATTCCTTTCAACAGTTTTTTTAGTTAATCGTCATCAAGCTATGTGGTAAAAAATAGAAGCACTTTATGTACTTATTTCCATTTTTACCTTTTAAGAAAAGAATGATACGGTTTTTAAGAAAATATATTTTTTAATGCTAATTTTAGATTTGAATACTTAAATTGATAACCATTTTCTAAAAGCTTTTCAGGTAATACTTTTTGCCCTTCAACAACCAATGTACTCATTTCACCAAGAAGCAGTTGAAGGGCAAAGCTTGGTACAGGCAGCCAGTGCGGACGGTGTAGTACACTAGAAAGTGTTTTCCCAAATTCATTCATTCTTACCGGGTTCGGTGCGGTAAAATTAACCGGCCCATTAATATGTTCATTATTGATAATAAAGGATATACCCTTAACCACATCATCAATGTGAATCCAAGACATCCACTGTCTTCCATTTCCAAGGGGCCCACCAATAAATGATTTATAAGGAAAAGCTATTTTAGGAAGAGCACCTTCCTGCTTATCAAGGATGATTCCAAACCTGCAAAAAACGGTGCGTAACTCTGGTTGGGAGGCTTTACTCACTTCATTTTCCCATTGCTGCACTGTTTTGGACAAAAAATCATTCCCGAACCCATGGTTTTCTTTTTCTGTAAAGATTTTCTCAAAAGATGTTCCATAAATACCTATGGCGCTTGCATTAATCAGTGCCCTTGGTTTAGTGCTTAATTTAGAAATGATGTCTAGAAGAGCATTAACAGCTTTTAAACGACTGGTTAAGATCTTTTCTTTTCGTTGTTGTGTCCAACGCCCGCCATTGATCGATTCGCCAGCGAGATTAATAAAAATATCGGTTCCCTCAAGTTCTTGTATGGGGCTAGAACTTTCACTTAGCCATTGAACGTAACGAATTCGATTGGTTCCAATTGTGTTTATTCCGCTTCTAGTTAAAATAATTACCTCATGATTGTTTTCCAATAATTCGTCCATGAGCGTTTTCCCGACAAATCCGGTTCCACCAGCAATGGTAATTTTCAATTTTTCCGCCCCCTTAATACGTTTATCTTACAATATTTTATGAGGATTATGGTAAAGTAATGTTGAGGTGAATGACATGGCTATTATTACAAAGATCACCACTCAGCAAAAAAATCAGGACCGCTTTAATATTTTTATGGATTACGGCAAGGGGAAGGGGGAAGAATTCGCCTTCAGTGTCGATAGTGATGTTTTAATCAAATTTCAATTAAAAAAAGGAATGGAACTTGACGATTTTTCCTTTATGGAAATTCAGTATCAAGATGACATACGTAAAGCATACAACAAAGCCATCCATTATTTATCTAGAAGGATGAGGTCGGAAAAAGAAATCAGGGATTACCTTTTTTCAAAGGAAATAGAAGAACCTATTATTAATGAAATTATCCATAAACTATCCGTTTTGAAATACATAAACGATGAGGAATTTGCATTGGCTTATGTAAGAACCCAAGCAAATACCACTGACAAAGGTCCAACGATCATCAAAATGGAACTGAAGGAAAAAGGAATAGATGAAGGCACACTCATGCTTGCTTTAGAGGAATATCCCTTAGAACAGCAGATTGAAAAAGCCACCAAAATAAGTGGAAAGTTTTATGAAAAGAATACGAAGGAATCATTAAAAATTCAAAAACAAAAGCTAGAAAATTTATTGCTTAGAAAAGGATATTCTTATGAAGTTACTCATATCGCTGTTAATGAAGCTTCAATAAACACCGAAGCTGATGAGGATATGGAGGCAATCAGATTTCAAGGTGAAAAGGCACTTCGAAAATATAGTAAGTTCAGCGGGTTTGAATTTCAACAAAAGATGAAGCAAGCCTTGTACAGAAAAGGGTTCCCAATGGAGCTAATTGAAACATATCTAGCAGAAGTTGAAAAATCATGACCAAAAGTCATGATTTTTTACCTTCAATAATAATCGTATCTTGGTCAATTTGTTCCATAATTATTTCTGCAACTTCACTTGGTGTACGGAAACGGGAAGGGTCTTTGACATGGTCGCTATGATCCCAAAATGGGGTATCCATTCCGCCCATATAAACCGCATTTATTTTAATGCTGTGATCTTCATATTCCTTTTGCAAACTTTCGGTAAACCCTCTAACCGCAAATTTACTGGCTGCATAGACGGCTTCATTCACTTTTCCACGCAAACCTGCTGTTGAAATAATATTCATAATTCGCCCATCAGGTGTTTTAAGAATATGAGGTAATATTGCTTTTGTCATAAATAGAGTCCCGAGAATATTTGTATTAATCATTTCGGAAATTTGCCGGTCATCTATATCAACAAAGGGACCGAAATGCCCAACACCTGCATTGTTGACTAATCCGCAAATTGTATATGTATGGCTTATTTCTTCTACTTTTTTTGATACATCATCCGCGTTTTGAATATCTATTGGCAGGATATCTGCCTTTCCCCCATCAGCTATAATTTCATCTCTAACCGATGTTAATTTTTCAATCGTCCTCCCAGTAAGAAGTAATTGATAACCTTTCTGTGAAAAGAGGTGTGCCAATTCTTTTCCTAAACCGGAACCAGCCCCAGTAATAATGATTGTTTTCATAAAAAATATTCTCCTTCATTAATATCTTTATTAATTATATAAAAATTACTATACTAAAATAAAGGGATAAGGGGTGTGGATTAACTATGCAACAGGATAAACGCTATAGTACAATGACAGAACATGAGTTACGACAGGAAATTGGCAGCCTTCAAGAACAAGCCAGAAAAGCCGAACAAATGGGGATGGTGAGTGAGTTTGCCGTCCTGGAACGAAAGGTACAAATGGCAAAAGCATACCTAATGGACCCGAATGAGTTTAAACCAGGTGAGCTTTATGAATTAGAAGGAAACCCAGGCCAATTTTTTAAAATTGACTATTTAAACGGTGTGTTTGCTTGGGGGTATCGCCTCAGAGGTGACGGTCATGAAGAGGCATTACCAATCTCCCTGTTAAAAAAGTAATAATAAAAAGGACAAACCAGAGAGTAACCCACCCTCTGGCTTGTCTTATGTTTACGACCTAAAAACTATTTATAAACTTGTGGCGACTCATCGTCGCGCTCCCCAGATGCACGCATTCGCTCTTGTGGATGGGTATTAATCGTGCCATCCGCTCTTTTTGATGCATACTCTGCTTTAGCCCGTGGTTCTCCCTCGAATTTATTGTTATTTTGATTTGGGAATCCAGTTTCTTTATTTCTCATGATATACCTCCAAAATGGAATGAGAGCACGTGAAAAGCAAGGCATTCTTAATGCTTACCACGTAACATTAGTATCTGCGTTATTAATTTAGGTTATGTTAAAAGAAATTGGCAATGAGGTGTGAACATGAACAATTACCATGATGAATTAGCAAATCTGCTATTAAGTAAAAATAACCAACTAAGTTATAATCAAGCAAGAACATGGGTTGAACTTCTTTGGGAAGATTTTGAAACCACCTACGCAAAGGCAGGCAGAGAATATAAGGGCAGTGACATGACAGAGAGAATTGTCAAGCAATGGATTGAAAACTATGGGGAAAGGCTGCACGAATTTGTGGCAACCAACCCAAAATACAAGGACTTTTTAAAGCAGGAAAAAAATAGCATAAACTAAAAAAAGCGAGTGACATTTTGATCTGACCCAATAAAGTTAGACAAAAAAGTTTATGCAGCTTCCAAGACCTGAGTCCGGTATTCGATTGGACTTAGGTCTTTTAGTTTTTCCTTCATTCGTTTGTGATTGTAATAGTAAATATAGTCGGCTAATTCCTGTTCAAAATGCTCAATACTGTCAAATTTCTGTAGATATAGAAGTTCAGACTTTAATAAGCCAAAGAAATTTTCCATGACTGCATTATCCAAACAGTTACCCTTTCGGGACATACTCTGTGTAATTTGGTGCTGTTCCAATGTTTTTTGATACTGTTTCATTTGATAATGCCAACCTTGATCTGAATGAAGAGTTACTTGGTCTCCCGGCTGAAGACGTTCAATCGCATGGTCTAACATATCACCCACCAATTTGTAAACAGGACGTTTCATGACGGTATACGCTATTATTTCGCCATTACACAAATCAAGTACTGGAGAAAGGTAACGTTTTTCACCGAACAGGTGGAATTCTGTGACGTCAGTTACCCATTTTTGATTCATTTTCTCGGCAGAGAAATCGCGATTTAAAACGTTCGGAGCGATTTTGCCTACATTTCCTTTATAAGAACGGTACTTCTTCATGCGTACCATGCATTTTAAACCGATTTCATTCATTAACCGATTAATGGTTTTTGGATCGTGCTGGAAACCTCTTTTTGCTAGCTCTTTCGTGATACGACGATACCCATAACGCCCTCTATGTTCATGAAAGATCTCGTGGATAGCTCCTTTTACTTTCTCATATTTATCTGGTTGAGTTAACCGTTTTTCCCAATAATAATACGTGCTTCGTGGAATGTCAGCGACTTCAACTAAATCCACAACCTCATACTCATCCTTTAGTTCGAAAATTTCTTGCGCTTTGATTTTGTTTGTAATTTTTCCTGGTTTGAACTAAAGCATTCAACTTTTTTAAGTAGGCATTCTCCATTCGTAAACGTTCGTTTTCTTCCTGTAAGGCTTCTAATGATCTTTCTACTGGTTGAGGAGATTTCTTTGACTCTCTTTTCATGGATGGACGCCCCTTTTTCTTTGGTTGTAGGGCATCAATTCCTCCAGTTTCAAAAGCATTTCGCCAGTTTCGAATCATTCCTGGTGAGGAAATATTGAAAATAGCAGCTGTGTCTGTAGAAGATGTACCCGTTTCGTTCATATATTTAAGTACATCTAGTTTATATTCTAAAGAATAATTTGTATATCTTTTAATAAATGCTTCTTAACCGAATTGTTCATAAAGCCTAACCCATCCACTTAAAATAGAGGGACTAACTTTTACTTCTCCTGCGATCTTTTCAATGCTTTCATTTCCTTCTATGTATCTTAATAGAACTTGAATCTTTTCTTCCGATATAAATTTGGCCATAAAAACACCCCGTAAATGTTAGTTTAGTGTCTAACATTTACGGGGCAGTTCAATTTCGTCACCGCTTTTTTTAACTTGGAATGATGCTTAACTTTTTCCGTAATTTCTTTTCGCTAAAAACCCATCCAGTATATGAACTAATCGGTTTCAAGTCACAATCTAATTGAACGACAGCCACAAACGGATAATGGCCATTGCTCCGGTAACGTAAATCAATAAAGCGAACTTCGAAAAAATCAGTGTATTCATCTACTTCCCAGCGATAGACTGGCGAAAAGGATAAGAAGGCAGAAAGATTTTTATCCTTCTTTGCCGCCTCAATTACAGGAGTCTTGGGAACGGGTATGCGGTTAAAATAATCTAAGATCTCGACTTCATTATCTACTGCTTTTCCTACAAAAAACTGTTTTTCGTTCATGGCAGCAATTCGCCATTGATGAAACCTCATTGTTGGTGCGATAATTATTTCTGTTGCATCTGGTATTTTTTTTCTTATCTCAGCCATAACACGATGTTTTGCCTTAAAGCGCATGAGATAATATCCGACAATTATGGCATACATGACCAAGAAGGTATAGCCGGGATCTGCCCCTAATACCCAAATAATAATTCCAAGTATATGAATTCCAAAGATAATTGGATCAAAGGTATTGATGACGCCTAGGGCGACCCATTTTGAAGAGAATGGTCTTAGAGCTTGTGTTCCGTATGCATTAAATATATCAACAAATACATGAATAAAGACCGCTGCAAATGTCCAAGCCCATAAATGATATAGATTTGCACCAGTGAAAAACGGATAAATAACGGCTGTTAAGAGAAGCGGCCACAAAATCACAGCTGGAATGGAATGGGTAACGCCTCGATGATTGCGAATGTAAATGGCATTATTCTTTAACTTTAAAACCGTATCAATATCAGGTATTTGCGATCCTGCAATTGTAGCAATTAAGACACTAGTCGTGGTAGCATGGCTGCTAGCGACAACAGGGTCAAGAGTTGCTAAACCACCTAGAGCAATTCCCATGACAACGTGTGTTCCTGTATCCAAAAGGAAATCCTCCTTCAAATATAATTCTTGTCAAACATGCTCAATTAATTTATCGTAAAACAAATACATTACTTATTATAATGCCTTTTTTCACGCAGTTTAACTACATCTGGAGGAACAAAAGTTATGATTATTGAACTAAAGAATATAGAAAAAATCAACAAATCTGCTTTTCAAACAGATTTAATTAACTGGTTTAAATATGAACAACGTGACCTGCCTTGGAGAAAAGACCAAGACCCATATAAAATATGGGTTTCAGAAATTATGCTGCAGCAAACAAGAGTGGATACGGTTATTCCCTATTTTAATCGTTTTATTGAGTGGTTTCCTACTATTGAAGACCTAGCGGGAGCTGAGGAAGATAAGGTTTTGAAAGCATGGGAAGGACTCGGATATTATTCTAGGGTAAGAAACTTACAATCAGCAGTTAAGGAAGTATATGAGAAGTATAGCGGAATTGTACCAAATAGTCCTGAGGAAATCGCTGGGCTAAAAGGAGTTGGGCCTTATACGGCAGGAGCCATATTAAGTATCGCTTATGGAATCCCTGAACCCGCTGTGGATGGAAACGTAATGAGGGTATTTTCAAGGATTCTTTCAATTTGGGAAGATATTGCAAAATCATCGTCACGAAAAATATTTGAAAAGGCAGTTCGTGAATTAATTTCTCATGATGACCCATCCTCCTTTAATCAAGCTTTAATGGAATTGGGAGCATTAATTTGTACACCAACCTCTCCATCATGTTTATTATGCCCTGTTAGGGAACATTGCCAAGGGTTTGAGGATGGTGTTCAAAATGAACTTCCGATCAAGACTAAAAAAAATAAGACTAGAAATGTTCAACTTGCTGCAGCTGTCCTTTTAGATGGGAATGGAAAGGTATTAATCCACAAGCGGCCGGCAACAGGTTTGCTCGCAAATTTATGGGAGTTCCCTAATGTTGAAATTCATCATCCCTTACAAAATGATCGGGAGCAGACTATAGATTTATTTGAGCATACCCTAAATATAAAAGTAAAACTAGAAAAAATTATTGGGCAGCTCGAACATGTTTTTTCTCATTTGGTGTGGAATATTAATGTCTATACAGGTACCTTCCAATCTGATTTTCAGGAAAGTGACGAGTGGAAGTTTGTTTCAATAGAAGAAATGAAAGAATTTGCTTTCCCTGTTTCCTACCAAAAAATGCTTAAGCTTTATCAAGAACGCCAAAAGGAATGAACGCCGCAAAAGCTGCGGCGTTTTTTAAAATGGTAAGAAAGTATAAATTTTTGAACTTAGATTACTGTCTAGCTCCAGCGCCCTAGCGGCTAGTGTCCTTCGCTCTCCGCCCTACGATAAGTCAACATCGAATCACCTCCGGCTCTTCGTGTTTCCTTTATCTCGGTTGGAGCGCTCCAGGCCATACGCCGCTGACCAGGGCGCTTGCGCTTTTCTTAATCGTATACTGTTTTCGTACCATGGGTATAATCTGCCTCTTGTCTCTTAATGCCTCCTCGGCTTTCGATTTCCTCAATAATTTCACGATGGATCGTTTGTCCCTCACTATTTAAATAGGGGGCAATTTGCTGCAAAGAATGGTGGAAAAATGCAAGTTCACTGCTTTTCCAATCCGATTTCGACATCATCGACAGTTCGGTCATATCACGTCCTACATACATTAGCATTTCTTCCTTTCCAAGGTTATTTACTCTTATTGTTTAATATTAATTGTCTTCTATTCGTGGAAAAGATAAAATAAATTGAAAAGCGCAGGCGCCCGTTTAGCGGCGTATGGGCTGAGCCCTTTGACTTATCGTAGGGAAAAGAGCGAAGTCCACTAGCCGTTGGGCCATGTAGCTAGACATTGATCAAATATATATAACATAGAAGGGAATAGTTGGATGACTCAAAAAGTAGCACTCATCACTGGAAGCAGCAGGGGTATCGGAAAGGCGACTGCTCTTCGATTAGCTGAAGCAGGATATGATATTGTCATTAATTATGCTAGAAGTAAAAAATCAGCTCTAGAGACAGCGGAGCAAATAGAGGCACTAGGCAGAAAAGTACTAGTTGTTAAAGCAAATGTTGGCGATGTAGCGAAAATAAAAGATATGTTTACCCAAATAGATGCAGAATTCGGCCGTCTAGATGTGTTTGTAAATAATGCTGCCTCAGGCGTACAACGACCAGTAATGGAACTTGAAGAAAATCACTGGGATTGGACTTTAAATATTAATAGTAAAGCCTTGCTGTTTTGTGCCCAAGAAGCAGCCAAACTAATGGAACGAACTGGCGGCGGGAAAATTGTCAGCATTAGTTCTCTTGGTTCGATCCGATATTTAGAAAATTACACGGTCGTTGGCGTTTCCAAGGCGGCTTTAGAAGCACTAACTAGATATTTGGCGGTTGAATTAGCCCCTAAAAATATCGTCGTTAATGCAGTTTCAGGTGGCGCAGTTGATACGGAAGCATTAAAGCATTTTCCAAATCGTGAAGAACTGCTTCAAGAGGCCAAAGAAAAAACTCCTGCAGGACGAATGGTAGAAATTGAGGATATGGTAAATTGTGTTATGTTCCTATTATCAGATGAATCAAGCATGATCAGGGGACAGACCATCATTATTGATGGTGGAATTTCATTGCTCGTTTAATTATTTTTAAATAATATTTTTTGCGGATAATCTCCACGAAGCATGGATACATTATATTCGTGGAGGTGATTAACATGGCTAAATTCAATCAACAGCCAAACAAAACTTCAGCTGGAACTAACATCCAGGAAGTAAGACAACAAAACGCTCAATCGCAATCTGGATCTCAAGGTTCATTTGGAACTGAATTTGCTAGCGAGACAAATGCTGCTGAAGTAAGAGCTCAAAATGCTAGTTCTGCTGCTGGTACTGCAGGTACTGCAGGTGCTGCAAGCTCTTCAGCTGCTGCTGGCTCATTCGGAACTGAATTTGCGAGTGAAACGAATGCTGCTGAAGTAAGACAACAAAATCAACAATCTCAAGCACGTAAAAACCAAGGCAATGGCCAATTTGGTCAAAGCTAATAATACTTAACAAAAGAAGACACTCTAGATTCGAATAGAGTGTCTTTCTTTCTGTGTCATTGTACTTGGTTAACTGTCTAGCTCCAGCGCCTAGGGCTCGGGTCATAATTTCGACAAAACTTCTCTAATGTCTACATAAATTTTCAAAGGAGAATACGACTTGTTCAAGAATACATATTAGGAACAAATAAGAAGGCGGTGAGGGAAATGGATCATTTTAACAGATTAGTTTCCGAACAATTGGTGACGATGGATAAATTATTATATCTACAAGGAGAACTTGAGCGTTGTCAACAAATCGAAGTGGAGCTTCAGACATTACAGAAGTCGACGGATCTTGAAAGTATACAATCAGAGATTCGGCTGATGAAAGATGAGTTAAAAGAGATCCAGTCCATTTTTGAAAAGCAGACAGAAGAAGTAATCAATTCCTATCGGGAAATGAACTTAACAGCTTCCTTTTAGGTGGAAAATCAAAGAATCTCCTTTAAAAATTCGCAAATTTTTACAAAGAGCCATCGAAATATGGCTCTTTTGTTTTAAAATCTGTTCTCAACCGTTATAATAATAATAAATAGGAATTGTACTTTGTTACCTTTTGTCATTATTTATCTAACGGTTTCAAATAGGGTTACAAAGCGTTCAGGAATGAAGGTAGGGGAGAAACATGGGCGTACCCATCGAAGGTGAACCAATGCAAATACATAGCTATAAGCACAATGGGCACATCCATCGCGTCTGGGAAGAAACAACTGTTTTAAAAGGGACACAGAATTTGGTTATTGGAGGCAATGACCGAACACTAGTGACAGAATCAGATGGCAGAACGTGGATAACCAGAGAACCAGCCATTTGTTATTTCCATTCACAATATTGGTTTAACGTAATTGGTATGATTCGTGAGGATGGTATCTATTACTACTGTAATATCAGTTCCCCTTTTATTTTTGATGGCGAAGCACTAAAGTATATTGATTATGACCTAGATATTAAGGTGTTTCCAGATATGACTTTTAATTTACTAGACGAAGATGAGTATGAACGTCATCGCCGTGAAATGAATTACCCAGATCCAATTGATCAAATTCTAAAAAGGAATGTTGAAAAACTGATTCAATGGATTCGGCAACGGAATGGCCCATTTGCACCAGATTTTATTGATATTTGGTATGAACGTTATTTAACATACAGACGTTAGATGGGTTAGGAAGATATTACGCGCCTGTTGATGGATTCAACAGGTTTTTATGTGCTTTTGTGGAAAGAAAATAAACTGTGTAATTTTATTATTGTAAGAAACTAATTTTATCAATAGCTTTTTATTATTTTTTGAAAGGAGGGCTATTTTGAGCAGTATTCTAAGGTATTTGCAATTTGTAAAACCGTATCGGCTTCAGGTGATAGGGACAATCATTATTGGGGTAATTAAATTTTCAATTCCGCTAATGATCCCACTATTGATTAAATATGTTGTTGATGACATTGTGGGTAGTCATACTCTATCTCATGATGAGAAGATTGAAAAACTCTTGTTTATTATGGTTATCATGCTTGTTGTTTTTGTCATCCTGCGACCGCCGATTGAATATTACCGTCAATATTTTGCCCAGTGGACTTCAAGCAAAATTCTTTATGATATTCGTGATTCGATGTATACCCACATTCAAAAGTTAAGTTTTAAATATTTTTCAAATAATCGAGCAGGGGAAATAATCTCACGTGTCATTAATGATGTTGAACAAACGAAGACGTTTGTCATTTCCGGATTAATGAATCTTTGGCTGGATATTGCCACAATAATTATTGCCATTATTCTTATGTTTTCAATGAGTGTTAAGCTGACGTTCGTATCGATAGTGTTATTTCCGCTATACGCCTTTTCAATTAGATATTTTTTTGGGAATCTCCGGAAGTTGACTCGGCAACGTTCACAAGCACTTGCCGAGGTTCAAAGCTATTTACATGAGCGTGTTCAAGGTATGCCTGTAATTAAAAGCTTTGCGATAGAAGATTTTGAACAGGGTCAATTTGATAAGCAAAATAGAAATTTCTTGGAAAAGGCCTTGCAGCATACTAGCTGGAATGCAAAGGCATTTTCTGCAGTTAATACCATTACAGACATAGCCCCATTAATTGTAATTGGCTATTCTGCTTATCTTGTTATTCAGGACCAGCTATCCTTAGGGACGATGGTTGCATTTTTTGCCTATATTGATAAGCTCTATAATCCATTGCGAAGATTGGTTAATTCCTCTACAACAATCACTCAATCATTTGCATCAATGGACAGGGTATTTGAATTTTTAGATGAGAAGTATGATATTGTTGATGCCCCAGATGCACAAGTTTGTAATCAAGTACATGGTGATATTTCATTTGAGAATGTGTCTTTTAGCTACGAAGCAAACGAAGAGACGGTTTTGAAAGATATAACTCTGCATGTAAAAAAGGGAGAAACAATTGCTCTTGTAGGGATGAGCGGCGGAGGGAAGTCGACCCTTGTTAGTTTGATTCCCCGTTTTTATGATGTGACAAAGGGGAGAATCACATTAGACGGGATAGATATCAGAAACTTTAAGGTTCAATCTTTACGGGACAAAATTGGTGTGGTTTTTCAGGATAATCTCTTGTTTAGTGAATCGGTAATGGATAATATCTTATTAGCGAAGCCAGATGCATCTGCAGAGGAAGTATACACGGCTGCAAAAGCCGCTAATGCCGATGAGTTTATCTTGAACCTATCTGAAGGGTACAATACCAAGGTCGGCGAAAGAGGTGTTAAGCTTTCAGGAGGACAGAAACAACGAGTTGCGATTGCTCGCGTCTTCTTAAAAAATCCTCCTATCTTAATACTTGATGAGGCAACATCAGCTCTGGATTTGGAGAGTGAGCATGCAATACAAGAATCACTAGAAGCGTTAGCTAAGGACAGAACCACCTTTATCGTTGCTCACCGATTGTCAACCATTACACATGCCAATCGAATTGTACTGATTGAACATGGTCAAATTGTAGAAATAGGGACACATGACGAGCTAATGGCGAAACAAGGTAATTATTACAAACTTTTCCAAGTCCAACAATTAGAACAAAAAGAAACCGAAGCAGAATAAATGCTTCGGTTTCTTTTTATATAATATCTTCCTCAATTGATACTTCATTATGATGGTACGAATGAAAACTTGTAATTAAGGTATCTAAGTGTTCAACCTGTTCACCATAATCGATAATCGAAGCAATGATTTGCATTGTATGATATCGATGCGGGTGGTCGTGATCAGTAAATTCTTGCTGGTGGAGTAAAAACAAATCAAATAATTGCTTTTTATTTAAGCAAACATTGTTTTCAGAAACAGTGTGAGGGGTTGGAATTTTCCCAATGAATCTAAGCATTAGTTGTTCATGATGGTAAATGAGACAATCCAATTGTTCCTGAATGGCTTGTTGAAATGACTCTGGAAGATGTAGTAATTCATTCTCAAAACGATGAAGCCGTTTTAATGTATCAAGTGCCTTTTTGGCGACTGAGTGCATTTGTCTATAAATAACAAGCTTACGTGATTTTTCTAAGCTTTTTTTCTTAAAATAGCTGCGTTCTTCTTTATACATCGTATAAAACAGACCCATTTGAATAATATTGTCTTTTAATTTAACAATATCTGTTTTTAGAAGATTATGATCAAAGTCATGACGTGTACTTAACCGAATCCATCTAATGATTTCTTCAGTTGTGCTCGTCATTTTGAAGTAAAGCTTGTTTTCATACCTTGGCGGCATAAATACTAGATTGACTAAAAAAGCAGAAAATACCCCAATCATAATGGTAGAAAAGCGGATTCCAGCAAAGGGGATGAAGTTACCTCCAGGGGTTTCCATTATCGAAATTAAAGTAACAAGCGATAATCCAATTGTATTTTCGAGTTTAAGCTTTAAATTAATGGCAATGACAATAATAGCTGCTAATCCAATGACAATAATGTGATTTCCTAAGAGAAGGACAAAAATAACTGCAAGCAATGCTCCAATAAGATTTCCTTGAATTTGTTCAATAATCGTTAAATAGGAACGATAAATGGTTGGTTGAATCGCAAATATGGCGGCAATGCCAGCGAATACCGGAGAGGGAGAGTGTAACAACTGACCCAAGTAAAGTGAGAGTACAATAGCAATTCCCGTTTTTAAAATGCGGGCACCTAACTTCATTCTAAATAGTTTCCTTTCAAAAGGTTTTCTTAAGCAAATTTTTACTATACATGGATTACCCTATATTATCAAGAGATATCATATGAATTTTTTTGATTATTGTTAAGAAAAAGTTGGAATAAAAAACGTCCGCTAAAAAAAGCGGACGTAAGTTAAATTTGTTAATAATAATCACTCTGTAGATACAGATGGATCAGCTTGTTCTTTGACAGGAAGTACCTGCACAAAGTGATTTTCTACATTTGTTAGTAGTGCGCGAAGTTGCTGTGCTTCTTCAGCCTGACCATTCTGTTCAAGCAAGTCAGTATATTGACTTAATAGCTCGTTAATATCCTGCTTGCCTTTCTCATTTAAGTCCACAACTGAAACCTTTGCGCCTTTAGCGATTCTTCTTTGAATTGCTTCTTTCGTTAATCTCATCTCAGGCTGTTGACGAATATAAACAACCCCGCCTGTCATTCCTGCACAAATCCATGGACCTGGGTCACCTAAAACAAGGCCGCGGCCATTTGTCATATATTCAAAGGCAAACCCTTTAATATTAGCATTTGATCCGATATTACCTGCTTCATTTTCCGGAAGTGGTTTTTTTACGGTGCCTCCAATAATTAAATCAGCCCCAGAAAGACGAATTCCTGCTCTCGCATCTGCATTACCTTGGGCAATAAGAAGTCCCTTTTGAGCACCATAGCCAAATCCTTTTCCTACGGAACCATTATAAAATTGACCATTCTTACCTTTTGATTTTAAAATTTGGATATTGCCGCCAAAGGATGTTTTTCCGACGCCATCTTGACCACCGCCATTAACGGTAATTTCGATTCCTTCACTATTATAGGCGCCTAATCCATTACCAGGAATGGAACCGTCTTTGTATTTTAGCTGGACGGACGGTAACTGTTTATATGAACCATCAAGTCTGCCGCGGACACGGTGACAAGATACTCGGCTTCCTAACACACGCTGTTCGGATGTGACACTAGTGAATTCACGAGAAGAGTGTAATTGATCCACACTGCCATCAAGGTACTCTGCTCCAACAGCTACTTGCATTTGAACTTCTTCAATTGATTTTGATGCTTCGGTTTTTGCAAATTGACTGATTTCTAATGGTTTTAGCAAATAGGAGAGGCTTAGTTGCCCTTGACCTTTAACTTGCTCTAATAAATCAGAACGACCTACTGCATCCTGTAGATTGCGAATTCCAATTGAAGCTGAAAGATCCTTTAATTCTGTTGCAAATGCAGTAAAGAGATTCATAATTCCTTGTACTGCTAAATCCAATTGTCGAGGCACAAAACGTCTTAGACCATGTTCTTTCGCCTGAGCTTCTGATTCAATTTGAGTTGCAATACCAACATGACAAGTATCTAAATGGCAGCCGCGGCATGTAGTACAACCAATTGCCAGCATCGATAATGTCCCAAAGCCAACACGGTTAGCGCCAAGCAGCATAATTTTAAGAACGTCCATTGCACTTTTCATACCGCCATCAGCCCAGAGTTCTACTTTGTGGCGAAGGCCGCTTTCTAGCAGGGCATTATGGGCCGCTTTTACACCAATTTCAACCGGTAATCCAACATGTTGAAGCGCGTGAATTCTTGCTGCACCTGTGCCGCCGTCAAAGCCGCTCAAAGTGATAATATCAGCACCTGCTTTAGCAATCCCTACAGCAATTGTTCCAATATTCGGTACAACTGGAACCTTAACAGCGATTTTTGCTTGATCATTAGCTGTTTTCAATTCCAGGATCATTTGCGCTAAATCCTCGATTGAGTAGATATCATGGTTATTTGAAGGTGAGATTAAATCTGATCCCAGGGTTGCATTACGTGCTTCGGCAACCTTTGCCGTAACCTTTGAACCAGGCAGATGGCCGCCTTCACCAGGTTTTGCACCTTGACCAATTTTAATTTCTAATAGATTGGATGAGTTAAGTAATTCCGCATTGACTCCAAATCTTCCAGAGGCAATCTGCTGACCTCTAGTTTTTGGATACTTACCAAGCATATCTTTAATTTCTCCACCTTCACCATTTAAGCTGACCATGTTTAGACGGTCTGCACCTTCGGCATAGGCTCTAAATGCAGTTTCATTTTGAGAACCAAAAGACATGGAAGAAATAATGAACGGTAAATCATGGTCACCGACGCGAAGGTCGACATCTGCTGGTACTAACTGTTTATTACTTTGTTTAAGCTGAACTAAATGACGAATCGTTGTTGGATTCTCTGTTTCTTGTTCAGTGATTTTATCACGATAAACATTGTAATCACCAGTAGCTGCTATTTCACCAATTGCCTTCCAAATCCGTGGGAAGAGATGGAAAGTCTTTCCGACTCTTTCCTTTTCATTGTGGTAATCTTCGGCTCTTGATAAAGCATCAAGTTTCATTGCTTCAAAATCAGTTTCAAGTTCTTTCGAACCAAAAAAGTTAACAATGTTTAATAGATTAGCAATATCCTCATGTAAGCCGATACTTGAGAATAGGCGGCCGTATCCTCGTAGTTCATGAATACCAATTGTTGAGATTACTTTTTCCAGCCCTTTTGTAAGAGCACTAAATAGATTTGTTAAAGGCTTTGAAGTCTCGTCAAGAACCGTTAGGAACATATAGTAAGGGCTGATTAAATCTGCACCTAATCCAAATGCAGTAATGATGTCATGAAGTGAACGAATTGCAGCAGAACGAAGAACTAAAGAACAGTTTCTTCTTATTTCTGCTTTAACAAGTGCTTGATCAATGACAGATGTTACTAAATGTGGATCAATCCAATAGAAATCTTCCTGATGTGCTTTTGCATCATCAAGAACAAGCAGTGTTTTTCCTGCTTGAACTGCCTGAACTGCTTCATTGGCAAGTCTTTCTAGCGCTTGCTCGAGCTTTTCTTCTTTGCTGAATGTAGCAGAAATAAAGGTTACAAGCTTCTGCGCCTGAAAATGGGAAACAACTTGATCAAAACTTGGCTGACCTAAACTCTCAGATAAGTCAAAGCCTGCTTTGCCTTCCAATAATAGAGGGGTAGTTAGCTCAATGACTGTTTCGCTATTTTCTTTATTGAATAGTGTTGGACGTTTTCCAATGATGACGCGTGTTGAAAAATGCTCAGTCTCACGGTCCCTGTCAATTGCAGGATTCGTTACAACCGCTACACTTTCTTTAAAATAATCAGCAATATTTTTTCTTTCTGGGTTAAGTGCAGCTAGTGGGGCATCATGACCAAGCGAACGAATTGGTTCCACACCTTTTTCCGCCATTTGTTCGATTAATTGGATATGATCTCGTTCCCAGCCAAATGCTTTATATTGTCCATTATGGATTTTGTCAGGATATGTCATCGTCACTGTTTTTCCTAATGAAGGAGGGAGCAAACGAGCCCTAACCTCACTAATATTTAACTTTTCAGAAAAACGGGAATATACCTCAGTCTGAAAACGATCTTGCTCATAAACTTCCAGTGTTTCACCATTCCATTTAAAGCCAACCTTTTCACCTGGTGCCAAAGGTTTTGGTTCATTAACATATTCGCTTGAAGAAATGATTCCTGGTTCAGAGGAAAACAAATAGGAACTATCTATTTCAAGCATCCAGAGTGGACGTAGTCCTAGTGCATCTACACTAAATACGGCTTCATCACCATATCTTGAAATAATACCAGCAGGACCTTGAGCAAAATGCCCCCAGGCTTCTCTAAGGTAGGTATATAAATCTTGAAGATTTTCAGGGTATGCCTTAATTTCATTGATGATTGGCGGGAATAAAACATCAATTGCTTCAAATAATGAAAAACCTTCGCGGCAAATTAATGTTTCCATCGTCCGGCTTAAATCTTGAGAGTCACTGCCATCTTTGACAAGGGGCACACCAATCATTCTTGCTTCATCACGAAGTTTCGCAATGGTATTAATTTCTCCATTATGTCCAAGAACACTAAATGGCTGTACTCTGAAAAAGCTTGATAATGTATTTGTAGAATAACGATTATGCCCAAGTGTCATTGTAGAAGCTACAAGTGGATTTGCAAGGTCATGATAGTAACGTGGAAGAATATCCCCTGCACCCATTACCTTGTATACAACATGGTTGTGACTTAATGAAGCAACATGAACTTGATCATTTGTTTCAAAATCAATTAATACTTCGAAAAGGCTCTTTGTTAATTCTTGGCCGCTTTTTGAAGAAAGACAGGCAAATTGCCAGAAAACAGGGTTTTCTTGGATGGCGATTGGGCCAAGTGCAGAAGAATCTGTTACTTGATCTGATTCAAATACTACATCAAAGCCGTATTTCTCTAACTTATTAAGTAATTCCTGTTTGGTAGTTTTCCAGTTTACTTTTTGACTAATGAAAACATGGCCAACAGCAAATTCTTCTTTTTCGGCAAGCGTTGGTTCCTGACCTGCCTGAAGCAATTTTTCTTTCCAAAGCGCAACTGGGATATCGGTATGAATGCCGACACCGTCGCCTTCTCCATTTATAAAACCAGCACGATGATTCATAGTCACAAGCGCATCTATACAATCAAAAATATTTTTTCTAGTTGGGCGCTTAGATTTTTCAAGACATGCGACGATTCCGCAAGCATCATGTTCTTGTTTGTGGAAATCTTTGAATAGGGAAGGGGTCCATTTTTGTGTCATCATATTAGGCTTTAGCAGTTATCTGCTAAGGCCATTCACCTCCTATGAAACTAAAAGTTTAAGTATATCATCGTGGTTGTAATTCGTTTGTCACTTTAACGGGGTATATTGTTAAAGGAAAAATATAAAAATAATAATTTAATAGTATCATAAGAATTTTCAGAAATCAAATAAATATACATTATTTTGGATAAGAAAATAGTGGATAATAAGCGTTGGATAATTGAGGGAACATGTTAATGTAAACGTTTTCAAAGCGTTTTTAAAAATAAAAGGAAGTGATTTCCACTTCCTTTTGTGCATAAAAATTGTATATTTATTCGTTCGTAAGTGAAGAAAATGCATTTCTTACTGCATGTAAAGTGGCCTCGACATCCTCAACTGTATGTGCGATCGTCAAAAACCATGCTTCATATTTGGATGGAGCAAGATTTATTCCTTGATGGAGCATATGCTTAAAAAACTTTGCAAATGTTTCTCCGTCTGTATTTTCTGCTTGAACATAGTTTTCAATTTTTTCCTTTGTAAAATAAACGGTTAGAGCACCTTTCAAACGATTAATTGTTATGTCGATATTATTTTCTTTAGCAGCATCTAAAATCCCATTCTCAAGAATGGCACCTAAACGGTCTAAGTAATCGTAAATTCCCTCTTGTTTTAGCACTTCGAGACAGGCAATTCCCGAAAGAATGGATGCTGGATTTCCTGCCATAGTTCCTGCTTGATAGGCAGGGCCTAGTGGGGCTACTGTTTCCATAATTTCTTTCCGCCCACCGTAGGCGCCAATTGGCAGGCCGCCGCCAATGATTTTTCCGAGGACGGTTAAATCGGGTTCAATCCCTAATAAATTTTGGGCACCACCGTACATAAACCGGAACGCTGTAATTACCTCATCATATATCACAAGCGCACCTGTTTCATGTGTTAAGTCATTGACCTGCTGCAGAAAACCAGGGTTTGGTTCAACAATTCCGAAGTTTCCAACAATAGGCTCCACTAATACAGCTGCGATTTGATCTCCCCATTTCGCTAATGCCTCTTTAAATGGTTCAATATCATTAAAAGGAACCGTTATTACTTCTTGTGCGATACTTTTTGGAACTCCGGCAGAATCTGGTGTACCTAATGTAGAAGGACCGGAGCCAGCTGCAACCAGGACGAGGTCAGAATGACCGTGATAACAGCCTGCGAATTTAATGATTTTATCTCTGCCTGTATATGCACGGGCAACGCGTATTGTTGTCATCACAGCTTCTGTACCAGAGTTTACAAACCGAACTTTTTCCATCGAAGGAATGGCTTCTTTCAACATTTTTGCAAATTTGACTTCATGTGGTGTTGGTGTTCCATATAGGACACCACTTTCTGCTGCGCGTTTGATTGCTTCAGTAATATGTGGGTGGGCATGACCTGTTATAATTGGCCCATACGCAGCGAGATAGTCAATATATTGGTTTCCGTCCACATCCCAAAAGTATGCCCCTTGAGCCCGTTCCATTACCACGGGTGCTCCACCGCCAACCGCTTTATAGGACCGTGATGGACTGTTTACTCCGCCGACAATATGTTCAAGTGCTTCATTATGTAATCTTTCAGAATTAAAAAAATTCATGTGTTTTCCCCCTTCAATCATTTCTATCCCATTTTAGCACTTTTTTAGCTAATATTTGTCTGTTTAACTATTCGGATATTTTATGAAAGCGTGCTTGTTGTTTTATCAACCTTATTTGGCTAAACTAAATCTCTAGGTCATTGTTTCGGGGGGAGAAAATGAAGAATGTAATAGAAGTTAATAATTTGCGAAAAGAATTTAAGGCATATTCCAGCCGAACAGGTTTAAAAGGAGCATTTAGGGATTTATTAACAAGAAATTATAAAATTGTTCCCGCTGTTAATGATATCAATTTCTCTGTAAAAAAAGGCGAAATGGTGGGGTATATCGGTGAGAATGGAGCAGGAAAATCCACAACCATTAAAATGCTGACCGGAATTTTAACACCGTCATCTGGAGATATCATCGTAAACGGGATGAACCCGCATAAAGAACGGGAAAAATTTGTCCAAACAATTGGGGTTGTGTTCGGACAACGCTCCCAATTGTGGTGGGATATCGCTGTTCAGGAATCATTCCGCCTTTTGAAAAAAGTGTACAAGGTATCCGATGAAGATTATAACACCCACATGAATCATGTGATTCACACATTAGATATTGAACCACTATTAGATAAGCCGGTAAGAAAATTATCGCTAGGTCAGAGAATGAGATGTGAACTAGCTGCTGCGCTCATTCACAATCCTCCATTATTGTTTTTGGATGAACCAACGATTGGATTAGATGTGCTTGTAAAGTTAAAAATTCGTGACTTTTTAAAAGAAATTAATGAGAAATATCAAACTACGATTCTTTTAACTACACACGATTTAACAGATATTGAGGCATTGTGCGAGCGAGTAATCATGTTAGATGAAGGTAAGGTCATATATGATGGGGCGTTAAAGAATCTTCAGGAGAAATGGGGCGAGGGGAAAGAAATTCAGTTTCAGTTTCTTGAACATGTGGAACTGTCTGCTGTACATAATCTAACCAGTGAGATTCCTGTAAAGTGGGATCTGGACGTAAAGGAGCAAATCTTTACGGCCACACTAGAAGATAATGATGAGATTATTTCTCAAGTCATTGCCAAAGTCGTAGCTGAATTTAAAATAAAAGATGTCAAAATAAATGAAACGTCAACGGAAGAAATCATTCGAAATATTTATGAAAAGGGTGCGGTGTAAGTGGATAAATACCTTGAGATGATTAGGATCCGCTTTTTAATGATGCTGGCATACCGGACTAATTATTACACAGGAATTCTAATTTATAGTATTAACATTGGTGCCTATTATTTTCTATGGTCCGCCATTTACGGTTCGAAGGAAGAAATCGTGGGTCTTTCAGTAACGCAAATGACTACATATGTAGCTGTTTCCTGGATGGCGCGTGCCTTTTATTTTAACAATCTTGACCGTGAAATGGCCTTGGAGATTATGGAAGGGAAGGTCGCTGTTGAATTAATTAGACCCTACAATTACCTAGGGATGAAAGTTATGCAGGGGTTGGGGGAAGGGATTTTCAGGCTATTCTTCTTTTCGGCTCCAGGGCTGATTATCGTTTATTTTGTCTTTCCGGTAAAGTTTACGTGGGATCTTAGTGTTTGGGGATTATTTGCGATTTCGATTTTGTTGAGTTTCTTTATTAATACGGAGTTAAATTTATTAACAGGGATTACTACTTTCTTCATATATAATAACTCTGGGCTAATTCGAGCCAAACGTGTTGTCATTGATTTGTTCTCTGGGTTGTTACTGCCAATTAGCTTTTTTCCAGGCTGGGCCCAGGATGTGATGAAATATCTTCCCTTTCAAGGAATTAGTTATTTTCCGAGTATGATTGTGACCAAAGGTTTTTCTCAATCACAGGCGATCGATGCAATCACTCAACAATTTGTTTGGGTTATCTTGTTGTTTTTTCCAATTCAAATTCTTTGGTCCTTGGCAAAGAAACAACTGATTATTCAAGGGGGGTAAGAGTTGTTTTATATTTCGATGTTTTTTCAATACCTATCTCAGTATTTAAAAACGAGACTTCAATATCGAGCCGATATTTTTGTTGAATTTTTTTCGGATCTATTATCACAAGCGATAAATTTTATTTTTATATTAGTTGTCTTTGGCCATACCAATTTACTTAATGGCTGGACAAGGGATGAAATCATTTTTATTTATGGGTTTTTTCTCGTCCCTTCTGCTGTTTTTTCTGCTTTTTTTAATATTTGGGACTTTAATGAACGGTATATCGTGAAGGGAGAATTGGATCGAATCTTAACCAGACCTATCCACAGCCTCTTTCAAATCATACTTGAGAGGATTGAACTAGAATCCCTGCTGGGGGCTATAACTGGGCTTGCTGTGATGTTTTATGCGGGAAACCGACTGGACCTTTCATTGCATTGGTTCGATCCATTTCTATTTATCCTTTTTGTCATCGGTGGGGCACTTGTTTATGGAGGAGTATTCATCATGATTGCCTGCATAAGCTTTTGGGCGGACGCTCGTACGTCGCTAATGCCGATGATGTACAACATTAGCAATTATGGCAGGTACCCAGTAAATATTTACAATAAACTCATCCGCTTTGTATTAACCTGGGTGCTGCCATTTGCTTTTGTTGGTGTCTATCCCGCTGCCTTTTTTCTAGGGAAAAAGGAATGGTTTTTGTACTCATTTTTAACGCCTGTAATTGGTGTTAGTTTCTTTGTGATTGCGGTTATGGTATGGAATCAAGGTGTTAAGAAATATAGAGGAGCAGGGAATTAGCTATTCTTGATATTTTATTGTCCAAGCAAGCATAGAAATAAACTACCAGAAGCTAAATTGAGGTGGTTTATTGTGTTTTTTTTCTTACTTCCAATCGTTATTTTTTGTATCTTCATGAGTTTAAGAACACTTTTTATTCCCAATACAGTTAAAGGGAAGTTAGTATCAATTGATAATTTTTTGTATTTAGGCTCTGTATATTTGACTGTCATCCTGGGCTTTGGTTTAATTTATTTACTTTTTGAGTTAATCGGCATTTCCCTGTTGATGGAAGTAAATAATCAAGATAACAGAAATATTTTTGAGACTAGTTTTTATTTTAGTGCGATGACCTTATTTTCAGTTGGGAATGGTGATGTCATTCCACAGGGGATAGGAAGGATTATTACTGTCGCAGAGGCGTTGATTGGTTATACATTACCAGCAGCTTTTGTAGCTCGAGTTATGTTTGACCGGGAAACATTATAAGTGATGCAGGATAGTTGTTTTATATGGGTGAATTTTGTTACGCTTACCTCAAGGAATTATTACATGGGAGTGGTAAAAGATGACGGTTGAGATTGGAATGCAAGTACCGAATTTTGAGTTGGAGGCCAATACTGGCGAGACGGTAAGTCTATCAAATTTCCGAGGCACCAATATTGTTTTGTATTTTTATCCAAAGGATATGACGCCTGGATGTACTACAGAAGCATGTGATTTTCGAGATCAAATTCAACAATTTACTGAAGTGGATGCCGTTATTTTGGGGGTAAGTCCAGACCCTGTTGACCGTCATCAAAAATTTGTCGAGAAATATGGATTGCCTTTTCTCCTTCTAGCAGATACAGAGCATCAGTTAGCGGATATTTTCGGGGTATGGAAGTTAAAGAAAAACTTTGGTAAAGAATATATGGGGATCGAGAGGTCTACATTTATTATTGATAAGGAAGGCAACCTTGTGAAAGAATGGAGAAATGTCAAAGTCAAGGGCCATGTTGATGAGGCTTTAACATACATAAGGGAGCAGCTCAGCTAATTCTAACTGAAGCCTATTTTGTAAAGGAAAGGCATTTGTCCAATGCAAGAAGCGTGAGATTGAATATCATTTTATTAGGGCATACCTCCTCAGATAAAATTTGGGTCCATAGTGGCCCCTTTTTTTATGGAGTTAAATAAGATTTGTACATTTTGAGTTTTCTAAATATACAAACAGGTGTTATGATGAAAAAAATACTCGCATAATAATATTCCATGAAGTCGCGTTATTAACAGGGGGATAAATTTATGAAAATTTATACTAAAACCGGTGATAAAGGAACAACTTCACTTATTTATGGAAAAAGAGTGGCAAAAAACGACTTACGTGTGGAAGCATACGGCACTTGTGATGAAACCAATTCAATGATTGGCCTTGCGCTTAGTTATTTAAATAAGGAAAATTTTCAAGGAAAAGAAATAATTGATACTATTTATCATAAAATACAAACAAATCTCTTTCATGTCGGTGCAGAGCTGGCTACACCAAAAGGAATGGAAGTAAAGTGGGCACTTACTTTATCAGATATTGAAGAGTTGGAAAAACAGATTGATGAATGGAATGAGGCAATTCCTGAGTTAACAAATTTTATCTTGCCAGGGGGACATCCGGCAGGTGCAGCCTTTCATGTGGCGCGAACAACCGCAAGGAGGGCAGAAAGATGCGCTGTTGGATTAGGTGATGATGTAAATCCACTTGTATTAGCTTATTTAAATCGACTTTCCGACTTATTGTTTGTGACCGCACGCTTTGTAAATTATCAACTTAGGGCACCTGAACAGACATTACACGGAAAAGGATTATAGCATTACTTGTTAATGAGATAACAATATTGACAAAAGTACAATTTACTTAGTAAAATTAAATTATAACAATTATAAAGTAAGAATATCTTTTAGAAAGAAGGTGCATGGCGATGAATCAGTTAAAAGAAGCGTTGGATACCTTAAAGGAAACAGGGGTGCGCATTACTCCGCAACGTCATGCGATACTTGAATATTTAATAAACTCGATGTCACATCCTACTGCAGATGATATTTATAAGGCCCTTGAAGGGAAATTTCCGAATATGAGTGTGGCAACGGTTTACAATAATTTACGAGTATTTCGTGAAGTCGGTCTTGTAAAGGAATTGACTTTCGGGGATGCCTCAAGCCGATTTGACTTTGTTACATCCCATCATTATCATGTCATCTGTGAACAGTGTGGAAAAATAGTTGACTTTCTATATCCAGGCTTGGATGAAGTGGAGCACTTAGCTTCCCATGTAACAGGTTTCAAAGTCGAAAATCACCGCATGGAAATCTATGGTTCCTGCCCGGAATGTGCAAGCAAAGAGGTACATTAACCTGGAAGTAGAAGATTTTTGTGAATAAAGAAGGAAGACTCAAACCACAGTAGCTTTTTAGCAAAATGGTTTAAGTCTTCCTCTTTTTATTTTTCTTATTTTTTATTATAGGACTCGTCAAATTCCTTGCCTGCTAGATTAGGATCAAGGGTTAATGGTTCCCGACAGTACATACACATATCCACTCTTCCAAGCATTTTTGTATGCTTTTTGCAGCTAGGGCATGTAACTAGGATTGTTTTTGTTGATAGCATACCAATCCAAAAATAAACAATGGTACTTGCGATAATAAAAAGAAGACCCAAAATCATAAAAATGGTCATAATAAGTGGAGAAGTTCGAAAAAAGATCCCACCATACATAACAATGAAACCGATAAAAATTAATGATAATGCAAAGGTACGAATTTTATTTATTTTACTCGAATATCTTGCCATGTTACTCCCTCCTAGAGAAACTATACCATACTTATGGTAAGAAGGAAAAAGCAAGGATGAAGAATGTCGAAATTTGTCTCTGGAGAAAGAAGGAGATTTGTTTTCATTGTCGAAGTTATATTGCTACCTGAAAAAAATGGAGGAATGATAGATGGAAGACATCCTTCGGCCTATTTATCAAGAACGGGCGAGCCAATTGAATACTCTTGGAGTATTGATGGTACAAAAAAAACAAAAGTTAAGTCATATAACAGATTCATTTGATGTAATCCTGTTAGTCCTTGTAAAAGAAGCAGAGCAGCCCCAATTTATCAAGCACTATACCTACTCTGATAAAAAGGCAGCCATGCATATCATTACGGAAGAGCAGTTGAATGAATGGATATTATTAGGCTCGAATCGAAAAATATTTGAATGGCTTTATGAGGCAAAAATTATCTTTGACCGGAACGAATATGTGGCCAATTTAAAAACAGAATTGCGTGATTTTCCTTTTAATGGCCGCAAAATAAAAATGGGTATAGAGTTTGCCAAATTGATTCGACGCTATGTGGATGGAAAAGCTTTATTTGAAGGTCATCAGTTTTTAGATGCATACAATTATGTTGTTCATTCTCTGCATCATCTTGCAAGGTTGGCTGTGCTAGAAAATGGGCTTCATCCAGAGTTGACTGTTTGGAATCAAGTAAAACAGATCGAGCCTGAAATTTTTAAATTATACGAGGAGCTCGTGTATAGTGAAGAAACGCTTGAAAAAAGATTAGAACTATTGTTCCTTGCAAGTGAATTTATGATCCATTCAAGGACAAAAATGGGGACAGGTCATTTTTTAGAAGTGCTAAGCAGCAGGGAAGTTTGGTTATTCAATGAAATTATGAATGAACAAGAATTAATCCCTTACTCAGTTGATTTAGGCGTATTGCTTGAATATTTAATTGACAAACATTTAATTGATGTAGTGAATATAGAAACAAAAGGTCAAGGTGTTTTTCATAGAGGCTATCGTCTTAATAAAAAATCATTGTAAAAAAATAATGAAAACGTATTGACCTTTTAAGAATTACTTGGTATATTAATAACCGTCGCTGCGAGACATTAAAGCTTTTGTCTTCGTAAGTGGCGGTTAAAAAATGTTGACATTAATAAATGTCATGTGTTATATTAATAAAGTCGCTTACGAGCGGTGGTAAATTGTTCTTTGAAAACTAAACAAACAAAATCGTGCAAACAAACAATAAATTTTAGTTTCTTTTAAGAAACTAAGC
>NZ_VEED01000090.1 GCF_007678255.1 Bacillus sp. X1(2014)
TTGGATGAGATGAAAATAAATAAGTGTTAAAGTAAAAATATAGCATTATCCTCATTCACATTTAGTTTTAGTCTTTTAATGTGAAGTGATCTTCGCCCAAAAATAGCTACTCACAACTTGAGTGGCTATTTTTTAATGCTTTATTCCAATTGCTTTATTGACGTTGAGCCTCTGAACCCTTAATAAACCCTAAAACTGTCCACTCGTCGGTTTCATAGCTCACGCTATACCGAC
>NZ_VEED01000091.1 GCF_007678255.1 Bacillus sp. X1(2014)
GCGTGTCCCAACTACCATCGGCGCTGAGAAGCTTAACTTCCGTGTTCGGTATGGGAACGGGTGTGACCTTCTCGCCAAAATTGCCAGACCATATATTCGACACTATTTTATTATAATGTCTTTTTCATATTTTTCAAGAGGAAAATTATTTTTTTTCATTCCCTCAAAACTAGATAATGCAGAAGAAGTTTGTAAACTCAGAGTTCACCTTAAAAATGGTTAAGTCCTCGA
>NZ_VEED01000092.1 GCF_007678255.1 Bacillus sp. X1(2014)
TCCCTCATTCTTCCTTTCAAATAACGATTTTGTATTAAATCACGAACTATCACTGGATCCAGTAGTGCTTTTTGTTCGTTTTTCAAATAGAGATTTTGTATTATTTTTGTGCGCTCATTGCTTTTTCTTCTTTAACACGTTTCTTATTACACCAATAGCAAAGATTTGGGCCTTTATGACTCATTGATGGTCTATATAAAGTTTTAACTGGCTTGCTACATTTCGGACATT
>NZ_VEED01000093.1 GCF_007678255.1 Bacillus sp. X1(2014)
TTGAAGTGTTCAATAAATATCAGAATAACGAAGGGGTTTGGCTGATGAAGAACAATATTAAAGGATTAATTGAATATGGCGAACGTATTCCACATTTTCATAAAGATTTCCCCATAATTTTATTTTGGAGTCACAGAAGTGGTTGTACTTCTCTGGCGAATTGGTTTTTCTTCCAAATTGGGTTATATGAGGAAGCAATGAAATATGCACCGTTCATTCATTACTATGAA
>NZ_VEED01000094.1 GCF_007678255.1 Bacillus sp. X1(2014)
ATTGCGGGGACAGGATTTGAACCTGCGACCTTCGGGTTATGAGCCCGACGAGCTACCAGACTGCTCCACCCCGCGACGATTAATATTAATTACTGCACCATAATATTATCCTACTTAAAGAAGATAATTATGTATGTTTTTTAAAGTAATTTAGCCTGGCAACGTCCTACTCTCACAGGGACGCGTGTCCCAACTACCATCGGCGCTGAGAAGCTTAACTTCCGTGTT
>NZ_VEED01000095.1 GCF_007678255.1 Bacillus sp. X1(2014)
GTCTGGATGTTTCAAAAGGGGAAAGTCAAGTTCAGGCATTTTTAGATAAAGGCAAACCATACCGTAAGAGTTTTAAAATTTCTCATACAATAGAAGGTCTTGATTTACTTGTAGAGTTTCTGGAGGTGGTCAAGAGAGAAACTGGTAATAAACCACCTATTGTTTTAGAAGCGACAGGACATTATCATTCCTCTGTTGTTCAATACCTGGAGGACCGTGGGTATTT
>NZ_VEED01000096.1 GCF_007678255.1 Bacillus sp. X1(2014)
TTATTGTCGCGGGGTGGAGCACGTTCGAATATGCTTCTTCGAATGATCTACAGCGCAACGATTGAGCCGCTGCTTGACTAAGCTTTCTGAAATCGGGGCGGTCAGTAATAAATCATGGAGCATTCTCCAAATTAAATTAATTTCTATTGTCGCGGGGTGGAGCAGTCTGGTAGCTCGTCGGGCTCATAACCCGAAGGTCGCAGGTTCAAATCCTGTCCCCG
>NZ_VEED01000097.1 GCF_007678255.1 Bacillus sp. X1(2014)
GCGTGGAATAAGTCTTCTGCTTCGAACGAACCTCTTCTTACTTTAGCATCGAAGTTTAAACCGCCTTTTCCTAAGCCACCGTTTTTCAGAATTTCATACATCGCCAATGTGTTCGTATATAAGTCTGTTGGGAATTCGTCTGTATCCCATCCAAGCAATGTATCCCCTTGGTTTGCATCAACAGATCCAAGCATTCCGTTAATACGAGCTGTTCTTAA
>NZ_VEED01000098.1 GCF_007678255.1 Bacillus sp. X1(2014)
GTTCGAGGACTTAACCATTTTAAGGCGTACTCAAGTTTACAAACTTCTTCTGCATTATCTAGTTTTGAGGGAATGAAAAAAATTAATTTTCCTCTTGAAAAATATGAAAAAGACATTATAATAAAATAGTGTCGAATATATGGTCTGGCAATTATGGCGAGAAGGTCACACCCGTTCCCATACCGAACACGGAAGTTAAGCTTCTCAGCGCCGA
>NZ_VEED01000099.1 GCF_007678255.1 Bacillus sp. X1(2014)
ATCGGCGCTGAGAAGCTTAACTTCCGTGTTCGGTATGGGAACGGGTGTGACCTTCTCGCCATTGCTGCCAGACTATATGAGGTTTTATTCCCTCAAAACTAGATAATTGACAATCATCATATAAATCATATGGTTAAGTCCTCGAACGATTAGTATCAGTCAGCTCCACATGTTACCACGCTTCCACCTCTGACCTATCAACCTGA
>NZ_VEED01000009.1 GCF_007678255.1 Bacillus sp. X1(2014)
AGTACACAAAAAATAAATCAGCTGCTTAACATTGTTTTTCATCAGGAATGAATTTACACATAATAATGGGCTTGACTAATTTTTATTAAAAATGGCTTAAATAGGCGGAGAGATTCCGCCTATTTACTCGAAAAATTCGAAAATGTGAGATTTTGCTTTGCATAACCGGAAAATCTCCCCTTATTTACCCCGAAACGAGCTCCATTCTGCATTTAACCGGAAAATCTCCGCTTATTTTACTTTTGCTGGTTAAGCACCTCAAAACGGTGCCATTTGATAAAAAATCAAGAAGTTCTTTTCTCTACAGCTCTTCTCCCCGAGTCTCAATAATATGCTTATACCAATGGAAAGAAAGTTTTTTCTTTCGCTTTAAGTGATCCTTATGATCCACGAAGATAAATCCGTATTGTTTTTTATACCCGTTTAACCAGCTTAATAAATCTATCACAGACCAGGCATAATACCCTTTTAGATGGATGCCTTCACTTATCGCACGCTTAACTACTTTTAAATGTTCTTCAATATATTTAATTCGAGGCACATCGACAATTTCACCTTCGATTATCGGATCTTCATCACCCAGGCCGTTTTCAGTTACATACATTTTAATATCACCATAACGCTCTTTTAACATATGGAGCCCATCTAAAAATCCTTGCGGCGAGATTTCCCAGCCCCATTTTGTATAGGTTTTATCCTCCATCTTCACAGTCCGATAAAAATTATCAAAAGACGGATTTCCTGGAGCTAATGTAGATGTTTCTCTTGAATGTTCCAATGATGATGCAGACTCGTGATTCTTTTCAACTCTAATCGGCTGATAATAATTTAGTCCAATAAAATCATTTTTACTTGCATTTCTTTTTAACGTATCGAGTTCTTCATCCGTCCAATTTGGCGTCCAGCCATTCTCCTCTAACTGCTCAACAACATATGATGGATATTTCCCTTTTAAAATTGGGTCATAGTACCAGAAGGTTTCATATTCATTGGCGTGACGGGCAGCTGCTACATTCTCTTGCTTATCATCTACACTGTATGCAGGTAAGAACACATGGGTAATTCCAATTTCTCCGTACTGATTCAATTCTTTATAGATTTCAACCGCTTTTGCATGGGCATAAAACACATAATGTGTCGCTTGGAAGTATTTCTTTTCATCGTTTTGGATACCAGGTGGATGTGCTCCTTTTAAATAGCCTAATCCCGTAAACATAACTGTTTCATTGAACGTGATCCAATGTTTGACCCGGTCTCCGAATGCCCGAAAACAAACTTCTGCATATTTAACAAAGGCTTCAGCAGTTCGCTTATTGGTCCATCCTCCATCTTCTTCAAGTGTCATTGGCAAGTCCCAATGATATAGTGTAACAAATGGAACAATCCCAAACTTTAAACATTCGTTAATTATATTATTATAAAATTCTAAGCCATTTTTATTGACTTCCCCGTCCCCTGTTGGCAATATCCTTGCCCAAGAAATCGAAAACCGGTAGGATTCCAGACCCATTTCAGCCATTAATTTTATATCTTCTTTGTAACGATGATAATGATCAATAGCTACATCACCGTTCGTCCCCTCATACGTTTTCCCTGGAATCTTTGAAAAGACATCCCAATTGGTGACACCCTTCCCATCCTCATTCCATGCACCCTCTATTTGATACGAAGCAGACGCGGCTCCGAATAAAAAATCATGTGGAAATTTCATTTTATATCCTCCTTTCATCAAAATATGACTACACAAATCTTATAAAACATAAGGATAGTATCTACAGTAATGGAGTACTTTCATGCTATTTCATCCTCATTAATTGCTGTGAAACATTAATTTTCCTTCTACTGTTGTATCGCAAAGTCTAATTAGGAAATATTAAGTTTAAATTATTAACACTAAGTGGAGGTCATACTATGGCAAGAAAAAAAGACAAATTTGCCGTTTATTTGGGTGATATTGCAACTAATTTAAAAGAGAGTGCAAACTATTTCGCTGATTATAAACTAAAAAATGTAAGCGACCTGAAGATTTTTTCCGAAAAAATGAAGGAATATGAGAACAAGGGAGATTCGTTAGTTCATGATGTGACCAAAGATTTACATAATGCCTTTATCACTTATATTGAACGTGAGGATATTTTAACCCTGACGATGAGCATGGATGATGTTTTAGATGGGTTAGAACATACTGCGGCCTTGTTTGAAATGTATTCGATTATAAATGCCGATGATTATATGCTTAGGTTTGTGGAAGCAATCCGAAGCTGTACAGTTGAAATTGAAACAGCAGTTGAAATGCTGGCATCAAAAAAATTACTAAATATGAGGGAGCATGCAATTACCATAAAAGATTTAGAATCAAAATGTGATGCTATCTTACGTGAATCCATTACACATCTGTTTGCGAACGAAAAAGACCCTATTCGTATCATTCAATATAAAGAAATCTATGAAGAACTTGAAAACATTGCAGACTTCTGTCAAGTGGTCGCAAATACACTGGAAAGTATTATCATGAAAAATGCGTAATCACTTTCCTGATAAAACCTAGATAACTTCAAGTCAGTACATTTTGGAGGTACAAATGACGATTATCGTTATCATCCTTATTCTTGCGTTAATCTTCGAATTCATCAATGGTTTCCACGATACCGCTAACGCAATTGCAATGTCAGTTTCTACAAAGGCCTTATCACCGCGATTTGCTGTTTTTTATGCTGGCGCCTTAAACTTTGTTGGTGCTTTAACTTCACAAGCGGTTGCGAAATCAATAGGCGGAAAGATTGCCGATCCTTTTCAAATTGATAATGGATTGTTAATCGTCATTGCAGCACTGATTGCTGCAATCTTTTGGAACCTTTTAACCTGGTACTATGGGATTCCTTCTTCATCCTCCCATACCTTAATCGGTTCAGTAGCAGGTGCGGTTATCTTTGGATCCGGTTTTGATTCTATAAACTGGGAAGGTTTCACCGATATTATTAAAGCCCTAATCATTTCGCCCTTTTTAGCATTTGGTGTCGGATTTGTTATCATGAAAATATTAGCGATAGTCTTTAAGAATGCAAATCCATACCGGGCAACGCGCGGTTTTCGGAGCTTCCAAATCATTGCCTCTGGGTTAGCAGCTTTTTCTCACGGAGGAAATGATGGCCAAAAAACGATGGGGATCATTGTCTTCGCCTTGGTGGCAGGTGGTTTTCAATCGACATTAGATGTGCCATTTTGGGTACAAGTACTTTGTGCTGCAACGATAGGGCTTGGTACCATGATTGGTGGAATGCGGATTATAAAAACCGTTGCTAAAAGAATCTTCAAAGTAAAACCGATCAATGGATTTGCCGCAGATTTAACCTCATTTGCCGTTTTACAAGGGGCAACCATGTTTGGACTCCCCGTATCAACGACCCATGTGTCGTCATCTGCGATATTAGGTGTCGGATCATCTAAGCGGTTTAAGGGTGTGAATTGGGGAGTGGCGATTAGAATTGTTACCACGTGGGTAATTACACTGCCTATATCAGCATTGATAGCTGGATTGATCATGATGGTTTTGAAGATTTTTATGTAGAAGGTATATAATAATTATCCTTCGCATAATTTTGTAAACATGAAAAGAGAAGTAAAAAACACTTGAAAATCAGTTGTTTTTGACTTCTCTTTTTTAAATTGTAAATACTTAAGGAACCTGTCCCTAAATAGCTATAGTGTTTCCGTTTCTAGTCGAAATCCTTCCACGATCACATCTTCATCAATCTCTAATAATAGGCATCGTTTTCCTTGGTACATAATATATTTTATGTTTTTGAGATCTTTCGGATCGATAGATAGATTTGCTACATTTGTATCAATTTTTATCTTTTTAGGAATTAAATTGCTTGCTTTGAACTCATGGGTTTCGTCAGCTAGAACATCTTTAAAGGCGTGTTCCACTTTGGCAGTATCTACGTTTTCGACCCCGCTTACTTCTAAGATGCGTCCAATGTCTTTATAATCCAACATGGGAGCTTCACTTTCTTCGTTTTCTTCATTCTCTTGGATCACTTTATCAATTTCCTCATAGACATTGGAAATGATTTTGGAATCCACTTGATCCCCAATTACTTTCTTTAAAATCAGTTCAAAACCATCTTTATCTTCGTCAGCCGTGATGATTTCTTCACAATTAAGGACCTGTTCGATAAACGTAAAACTCGGTTCATTGGCTTTCCCGGCACAATAAAGAATATGGTTCACGTCTGAAGAATTGTCATTAAAAGCAGGGAAAAGAAAGCCAGACAATGGAGATTGCAAATTAATGATTGGATCAAAGACCGTATTCGATTTAAATTCCTTCTCGACATAATCAAACAGTAAGGCCTTTTTCGGCTGATCCGTTTTATTGAGACTGCAAAGAATAAAATGGTTGGAATAGACTTCGTCATCCCCGCCTTCTTCTGATTCTGAATCCCTCTTCCTAGTCGGTTTACGATATTCTCCCCGGATAAACGTCACGACCGTATCAAATTCGTACACCGTATGAGCAAACATTTTTCCGACGATTGCAAACATGTATTCTAACCAATCTTCGGTTGTGTCTGCCTGTAAACCATCAAAAAGGATGGTTTGAGTACTGTCTTCAGCTTCACGTTGGAATTTTAGCTCGAACAGTTTGGAATCTAGTTGACCGGTCAAAACCTTTTTAAAATTTCCTAAAAACAATTCTTGTGTTTCTAGTTCTAACATTTGAAACGGTTGACAAACATGATGATAAATCTCACCTGATTCTTTTTGCACATAGACATTGTAAATTTCACGAATGGCCAGGAGATCATTATTTAATTTAAATTGCTTCCGAATATTAGCGATATCGTTTTTATTCATCTTTCTCAACTCCCATCCCTGATTATACTGTGCAGACACAAAAATAGAAATACATACAACTTCTTAGGTTAGCATTTTGGAAAATTAATGTATTAAATCGTTGAGAGTCTTGAATATCTTTAATTAGGGATCATTAGCGATTTTTACAAAATCCAAATCCTAGGAGGTTTCTAAATGAAAGCTATTGTAACAAAAAAATATGGTCCACCTGATGTACTTGAATTAACGGAGGTAGAAAAACCGATACCAAATGATGATCAAGTCCTAGTAAAAATACATGCATCCTCGGTGAATTTTGGCAACCTGGTCCTTTTAAAAGGTGAACCGTTCCTAGCTCGATTTGCTTTCGGCCTCCGGAAACCCAAATACCCCATCCCTGGTGGTGACATTGCTGGCCGGGTGGAAGCAGTTGGAAAAAATGTTACAAAGTTTCAACCTGGTGATGATGTGTTCGGAGATTTATCAGGTTCTGGTTGGGGTGGTTTTGCTGAATATGTATCGGTTCCCGAAAATGCACTTGCATTAAAACCAGTCAATCTGTCTTATGAGGAAGCCGCGGCAGTTCCGATGGCCGGAGTCACAGCCTTGCAGGGTCTTAGGGATAAAGGTAAGATCCAGCTAGGACAAAGAATACTAATTAATGGAGCTTCAGGCGGTGTCGGCACATTTGCTGTACAGATTGCCAAATCCTTTGGGGCTGAGGTAACAGGAGTATGTAGTACAAGAAATTTAGATATTTTACGATCAATTGGAGCCGATCATGCGATTGACTATACCCAAGAAGATTTTTCCCAAAAACCGCAAGATTATGACTTGATTCTTGGCGTTAATGGTCATAAACCTATTTCTGCTTATAAACGGGTTTTAACTCCTAATGGTATCTTTGTTCACGTCGGAGGTTCCGAGGCACAAATGTTCCAAGCTATGGTCTTCGGCCCTTGGGTATCTATGACCAGCAAAAAGAGAATGGGCACCTTTTTACAACGTCCTAAACAGGATGATTTGATTTATCTGAAAGAACTTATTGAGAATGGCAAAGTAAAACCGGTGATTGATCGAAGTTATAAATTGAGCGAAGTCCCCGAGGCATTCCGGTATTTTCAAGAAGGACACGCACAGGGGAAAGTTGTGATTACGGTGTGAAGACTATTACTTAAAAAAAATAGAGCTGCGGAAACAGCTCTATTTTTGATACTTATTTGCTTTGCACTGTTGCAATATATTTTTTAACTACTTCATAAACATAGTCTTGATTGGCTGAAGCTGTATTTGGGTTGTAAGTTCCACCATTTGTTTTATTATTAGAAAGAACGCGAATTCCCAAGAATGCGACATCATACGCATCCGCAATTTGTGCTGCAGCAGCACCTTCCATTTCCTCTACAGATGTACCGTAATTTGTATGGAACCATTTAATCCGATCGACTTCATTGTTCCAAACGTCTGCTGAACCGATGGTCCCCTCAACTACTTTACCTTTGGTATACGTATCCTTTACGGCATTAGCTGCAGCAAGAAGATCCTCGTCACCCTCGTAGTAACGGACTTTTTCAGCATTTGGATCTGACCCGCTGCCTTCTGAAGCCATTAAGTCCATTGGTTTCCAATTAGTTGGATCCATACCTTGGTCTTCTCCTATACTTCCTGTTTTTAAAGAACCTATGTTTGTTGTTCTCTTTCCTAAAACAATATCAAAAACGTTTAAACTTGGGTCATGGCCGCCCGAAGTCCCTTGATTGATAATCGCAATAGGGTTATATTTTTCAATCGCTAATGCTGTTGCTGCAGCGGTATTTTCCATTCCTTTACCTGTTTTAGCAACGATGACAGGATAATTGTTTACCTTTCCTTTGTAAAAGACAAAGGTCCCTGACTTTTCTACTTTCACTTTTTCTAGTCTTTGAGCAAACTTCTCAGCTTCAATAGGCATTGGACCTTGTATGAGAATAGGTCTTGCAGCCCCTTCTACTTTTTCTTCTACTAGTAAAGTAGAATGTTGAAATGCAAGCAACGAAAATAATAGAACAACAATAGCTGCTAATGGAGCGAATTTCTTTAACATTTTGTTTTTCATAAAAACCTCTCCCAATTCTTTTGATGTTTGATCCACTCGGGTAGTCTTGTCCAATGAAAAAGGTCTAGAAATGTAGAATAATTTCTACCTTCTAGACCTACGAAAGTCAAAGTATTGATAATCCAGCAAAAAGCAAAGTCTCTGCTAAATTATTGTATGGCTAAGGCACAAAGTCGCCTAATATAAGCCGAATACTTTAACTCGTAGTCTAGTTCTTTTAGTGGGAACCAGGTAGAAACACTCAGACCATATTACCGAGTATATACGAGTAATGAAATATATAATTATTACTTTTTTAATATAACAAACTTCAGATAGATTTACAACAGAAAAGGTGAATGTTTTTTGTCAAAAAATTGATAATGTTCGTGTTTTAGGGGTTTTTTCAAAAATACGAGGCTAAATACCTAATAAAAATCGAAAATTAACTAATAATATTCACGAAGACAAAATCCTAAATTCAAATTATGTCTTCGTGAATACTTTCTCTAATTCCTTGAAGTTAAAATTTCTTGCATCTTCCGCGTTACGAGGGGATAAAAATTGTTAATGGCATCAGTGGTGGAATTTCCACCGAAAAACGCTGTACCGGGGCAAGTTTTTACATTATAATCTGGACCTTTATCCAGCACCCTTTCCTTCGTTCTTAGATTCCACCAATGATGATAGGTAATCGTGTCAATGGAAGGCGTTAGCCCGAATTTAATCGAAAGGACGGCAGTAATATACACAATCGTTTCCTTCTGTTGCGCTGTCATCACATCATGACCTTTATCGAAGTTGCCTACATTTTCGATAGCAATTCCTGTTGCGTTCGCTCTTGGCCCGATGGTACCTTCGGGGGCTATGTTAAAGGGCCTGGATACGGCAATTTTTCCATCCGGAAAGGTGGTTATATTTTGAGCAATATTTATCCAGCCCATTTTTCGTTTATGGAAATTTTCCATCCCTAGTAACATCCGAAAATGATTGGATCCATTAAATTGCTTGTAGGACGGTAACCAGGTGTGATGCTGTTGGATGAGAGTTACTTTCCTATTAACACGAGTATTAAATAACCAATCCCTAAATTCCTCCCGTGTCATCAAGATATGCTGACCTTGCATCGTCATTTTTTTGGGAGGAATCTTGAGCACTTGCCCGATATATAGTTGATCAGTTGAAAGTTTATTATTTGCTTTAATTTGATCGACTGATGAATGGAAGGTTGACGCGATGCCCCTTAAAGTATCCCCAGGAACCACTTCATACGTAATTGTTACCCACAATTTTTGGCCAACTAATATTGTATTCGACTGCAATCCATTGGTCAGTTTTAAATCATTGACGGAAGTTCCAAATTTAATTGCAATTTGCGGCAGCGAATCGCCATGCTTAACAACATAAATATTACTCTGCTTATACTCAGTGGCATGGACAGGAATATTAATAAATAGGATGCAAAAAATCAAACTGCATATAAACACCAAATGTTTTCTCATGTACTAAATCCCTTCACTCTATTTCTGCATTCATAGTTTGCAGAATAGCCTTGGAATTATTCTTGGCTGATTTGAACGCTGTTCCTTTTCTATTTCGGATCCACTTCTTTTCCTGTCTTAATATCTAATACTTTTGTAGAATCTTGCGGGGTGGAAATGAATTTACTCTTAGGTGCTTTTTTATGATGTTCAACCCAATCGACGAGTAAGTCAAAGGCTTGATGTGCGTAGGGAAGCAAAGGCTGCAGCTCTTTATTCGGATCTGTTGGATTGTTCCAGACCAAGCTGTCGACATGGTTTCCTTTTTCAATGGTATAGAGTCGGTGTAATTTGCCTTTTCCTGCTTTGTTTACAAGCTTGTCATAAGCATCCGCATGGATGGACGGAAAAATTAACGAGTCCCAGGAACCAGTTATGCTGATCAACGGCACATCAATATCGCCTGTATTTTCAATCGCTTTTACATTTTGTTTGACTTCGCTTGGGCGTAACTTATAATTGTAATCTTTAAAGATGGAATCGTATGTTCGATCACGTATACCACCGTTAAAGTTCAAATAGTTTCTCCAATCGATTTGGTTCGGAGCGCTTGGATCCAGTTCATCCCGATAAATATTTAAGGTGAGGAACCAGTAGACTTGGTCATGATAACCCCAGAGCTTTTCAGAACCGATCGGCAAACCAGCTTTATACATTTTTTTCATTGCTGTATTCTTTTCTTCTCCTGTACCATAAAGGGCTTTCTCAGCATTATTGACGACTGGAGTTAACGAACTAATTAAATTCGGTTCATTCGCTCTCCATAAAACGCCTTCCCAATCCACTCCGCCATCATATAGTGCTGGTTCCCCTGTCTTTTCAGGACCGTCATGTTCAAGGGCATAACGGACGACATAACCGCCATTAGAAATTCCCATCGCATAGGTTGGGACTTTGTGTTTTTTTGTAATCAACTTGCTGGCAGGATTTTTCTGATCACTCTCTTTAATCAGTTGATCCCGATAATTTTCAGTTAAGTATTTTTGTGCTGCGATGGTCAATTGTCGAAAGCGCTGATTCCATTCAGAGATGCTGTCATCCTCTTCAACTAAGGCGTTCTTTGCTTTGGCGAATGGATCGGCAGTGTCAACTTCCCCTTGTGTCCCTTTATCCGTAGCCGCAAACGCATATCCTTTTGCTAAAACATAATCACTAAACAATAAATCGGTCGCTGTTTCATTTCGAGTCGCGGGTATCCCCCCTACGACTAATTTTCCATTCCAGTTATCTGGTACACGAATGACAAATTTGGCATCATCAAAGATACCGTTGACTTGGACGCCTCTTACTGGCGCAGGTTTGTACATCTTATACCAACCAGTTCCTTCTTCTTGATTCCCCCAATTAAAAGGAGCCAGTCCTATATTCCCAAAGACAGTGGCTGCTGCAAATTGGGTCGGATTTTTTGTTGTTAACCAATTTCCGTTTGTTCCATCAAACTTGCTCACCTTAACCTCTTCTGCCCCCGGTACTTCTGGAGAATAGGAAGCGGAAACACTTTTTTGCAAGAAATTCTGAGGAGCAAGCGGAAACAATAAAGCAGAAGCAGCAGCTATCGCTAAGAATTTACCTTTCACCAAAAAATCCCCTCCGATTCTAAATTCTGAAATAATGGTTTTTAAAACATCTCATTACTCCGAAAAACTATTTACCAGCAATTCCGGACAAATTGTAAAAGAAGCTTCTGTTTTTCCCTTCACTTCTTCAATGGAAATCCCTTCTTGTGTTTCCACTAAGACCATTCCTTCAGGCGTAAAATCAAATACAGCTAAATCAGTGATTAAGCGATGGACAACCCCTTTTCCTGTGAGAGGAAGGGTACATTCTTCTTTAATTTTAGATTCGCCATATTTATTGACATGTTCCATAATCACAACAATGCGTTTAGCACCATTTACAAGGTCCATCGCTCCGCCCATACCCTTAACCATTTTCCCTGGGATCATCCAGTTGGCAAGATCTCCGTTTTCTGAAACTTCCATCCCGCCAAGAATGGCTAAATCAATATGCCCGCCGCGAATCATAGCAAAGGACTCGGCACTATCAAAATAAGAGGCTCCATTTACAGCTGTGACCGTTTCTTTCCCTGCGTTGATTAAATCAGGATCGACATGTTCCTCATCAGGATAGGGCCCGATGCCCAACAGACCATTTTCTGATTGAAGCAAAACACTGTATTCAGCAGGTATTTCATTTGCTAATAGCGTTGGTATTCCTATACCCAAATTTACATTCATCCCATCTTGTATTTCCTGCACTGCCCTTTTGATAATTTTTTTACGTACATCCATGGATCATTTCTCCTCTCTATGCTTGAATAACTGTCCGTCTCTCAATTCTCTTTTCATAACTTTCCCCTGCTAAAAGTCGCTGAATATACACGCTTGGTGTATGGATGTGGTCTGGATTTAGTTCACCAGCCCCGACAATTTCTTCTACTTCTGCTATTGTTATTTTTCCAGCCATTGCTGCCAACGGGTTAAAATTTCTGGCAGTTTTGTGGTAAACTAAATTCCCTAACGAATCTGCTCTCCAAGCCTTAACTAAAGAAAAATCACCAACAATGGCTTTTTCAAGGATATAGGTTTTTCCGTCAAAATCTTTATGTTCCTTTCCTTCAGCGATTGGCGTACCCACTCCTGTAGCAGTATAGAATCCTGGAATGCCGGCGCCGCCTGCACGGATTCGTTCAGCCAAGGTACCTTGTGGCACGAGCTCTACCTCTAATTCCCCGCTTAAAAATTGTTGTTCAAAAATCTTGTTCTCCCCAACATAGGAGGAAATCATTTTTTTAATTTGTTTATTCGCAAGTAATAGTCCAAGACCCCAATCATCGACACCACAATTATTGCTGACAATTGTTAAGTCTTTAACGCCTTTATCTCTTAAAGCAAGAATAGCTTTTTCTGGTATCCCGCAAAGACCAAATCCTCCAACAATGATCGTGGCTCCGTCATGGATATCCTCGATGGCTTTATCAAACGAATCAATTATTTTTCCATTCTTCATTCTTTTATCTCCTTTTTAATAGAATCATGCCTCCGTAAAATGTTGATGATTATTCCGATTACGGATTCATTGATCGACATGAATATACTTTAAAACCTTCTAACAGAAACCGTTTACAATATTTCAACCTCCTATTCTATAGCGTGGATGATAAACATTAAGTAGCAAGTTTTATGCCAAATATATTTCATTATTCAGAATTAATAAAATAGGTAGAATTTCATAAGTATCAAACATTTTTCTATGTTCTTAGTTAAATAATTTCCGTTTTTTCGGAATTAAAGCTATACAGCTTTTCCGGAAAACGGGAATCTTCCGGTTTTTCGGAAATAACTTTGACTAGTAATCCGCCTAGAAGAAATCAAAAAAGGGGTTAGTCCCTCAAAATAATGAGAGACTGACCCCAATGTTTTTGTCTAATCTTAATCGTGCTTAGAGGAATTGCGGTATCCATACATAAAAAAACCTCCTCAAACGAGAAGGGCTTACTCTTTCTCCGTAATAAACCAACCCTCAGGTTTTTTTTCTAAAGTAAAAATATCTTCATCAAATTTTTTACGTAATTCTTTATATTCCTCATTTTCAATTTTAATCTCAGAAACTCTGATTTGTTTTAGTGTAATTTCGGGCTTTTTGAGTTCAAATATCAAATCTTTAAAAATAAAAAAGGTTCTTTGTCGTTTCATTCTCTTCACTTCCTCCTTTAATATTTCCTACGTATAGAATTTGGCAAAAATGAACGAAACCCTATCAAAATTCTTTGTAAAATTATGATAACAAAAGAATCTCTATTCATTCAATAAATATATATCAAGGAAGATATCTAAATATTAAATATTCTCGGAGAAAGTAAAACCAATCATTAATCATTCCGCAATTTTCGGAGCAATTGAAAAATCTGACCTCTATGATGGGATTCATGTTCAATCAAATGATACACAACCCACTCAGGTGTGACATCATATTGTTCCAGTACTCTAGGATTACGCCAATCTGTTATGTCCATTGAACGAAAATGGGAAAGAAATACTTCTCGAACGCTTTTTAGGCGTTGAAAATGTTCTTCTAAACTTTGTCCTTCTATGTGGGCTAAAGAGCCATCTTCAGACCGATGTTCTATCGGAAACAGTGAACGTATTTCGGGATCCCATTCGGTAACAAGGACCTCTTCATATAACCAATCTGCCTCGATTAAGGCAATGTGATACAACAACGAGCCAATTGTTTGTCTTTCATCCTGTTTGGTATCGAGAATCGTTTGGCTACTACCAGATAATTCTGTTAAAAGCGTACGGCGAACATCCTCTAAACACCATAGCCATCGGCCAATTTCTTCATTAAATCCTGGTAATGGAGATACTAGTAAACTTCTTCTATCCAATAAGATCATCCTTCTCTTAATTTTTTGTTGTTTCATTCATTTTTGAATTTGTGAGACTTATGAGCGAATTTTATGCATCAATGAGCGAATTTTAAAAACACCAATCTATTTACCCCAATCTTTGATAGTTAACTACATAAAATTCCAATAGGTTTTACTTGAAATTACTCTTCATATAGATAGTAATCCTGGGAATGGTAACTTTTAAATCCACACGATTCGTACAACCTTAGAGCATGGGCATTTTTGGCCTCTACCTCGAGAAAAATAGGCAATCCTTTTTGGTGCTCCCTGATAACTACATTTGATAAGGCTTTTCTTCCGATTCCTCTTCCCTGAAGTTCAGGAAAAACCGCAAAACCATAAATCCATGCTTCTCCATTTGATTCGGAAACTCGCATTTTCCCAGCTGTTTTTCCTTCTGATTCAATAATGAAACGTTCATCACTGCTGGTTTCCCTGATCGTTTGGTTAAACTCCCGTGCTGCCTCTTCGTTGATTCCGAACCCCATAACTTCAAGTTGGATTTCTGCTTCCCAATCTTCTTCCGTTTGAGACTGTCTAAGGGTAACGGACTGATCTTCAGTCATATCCTTTTCCTGCCATTGCATTTGATACTCTGCAACTGAAAAGGCACAAGGAATATTTTTTAAAAACTGCTTGGCGGATTGAGATTTTGTAGGAGCATTTAACAAAATCGTTGTATATCGTTTTTTCGACTCTACTAATCCCGTTTCCATTAACTCAGAAAAGATCCCCTTTCTTCGGTAGTCGGGGTGCACCATTCCACATAATTCAACTTTATCTCCAAAACCATAAATACCAAGAAAGCCGACAAGCTTACCGTCTTCATAATAAAATAAGTCTTCCTTTTGTTTTCCAATCCGATTTTCTAACATATCAAAATTAAGCTTCAAGTCGAATCCGCCCTCTTTTTCGCAGATTTCCTGAAGTGCTTTTATTTCCAATATATTTTCTCTTGTTAGCATGCAGTTCACCCCTGTTCATATTCACCTATTCCTATTCTTGACCGTGTCATGCCATTCCTTCTTTTTTTAAAATTTATATATAAAAAAAGCCACCTTAATGGCAGCTTAATTAAAGAACGCTATCTGTTCCATTGTTACCTTTTTAATTTCAGATAGGTGCACGATCCGTCTTTTCATTGCTACATTTGAAAAATACTAGTATATTCAAATTTATAGGTATGAAGTGAAAAGAGTGATACCAATGACTACTGCCCACCATCAAAAAAAGGAATCTATAAAACCACGTAACATGAGGTTTGGTTATGTGATTGCTGTAATTCTCACCATCGTATTTGGCCTGGCCTCAAGAAAATTCTTTCAACTGCTTCCGATCTTTGTTGCGGAGAATGCCGGGGATATATTCTGGGCGATGATGGTTTATTTTGGATTCCGTTTCTTGCTAGTGCGAAAGAGCCTCCTAACAGCAATCTCCCTTAGTTTTTTATTCAGTTATGGTATTGAACTTAGTCAACTGTATCAAGCAGAATGGATTAATCATCTGCGCGGTACATTGCTCGGAGCATTAATACTTGGTAAAGGATTTCTTTTGGTAGACTTGATTCGATATGCAATTGGGATTATGGTCGCTGCAGTCATGGATAAAATGTCGCTTATTGTAAGGAACCGTATATCTTAAAAAATAGTGCCTTAGTTATCTAAGGCAATTGGAATTTCTAACGTATTTATTTTTGAGCCATCTTTTGCGGAATAAACAAATAATTCTAATTTACTGGTATTTGTAGATACTAACTCCTTGGCAAAAGTGATTTCAAATTCTCCCCAAGCTGGTGCACCGTCTGTTTGATAGTTCCCTTCTTTAACGACCTTTTCTCCATCATAAAGAGCATATTGAAAGACCCCTTCAAAGACTTGGGCTTTCCCTGTTACAATGATTGTATCTGCTTTTTTTGTAACGACAACATCTTTAAAGACTTCATTCTGATATACTTCTTCCTCTGGTTCTTCTGAAACTGGCCCATTGGGAGTTGATGGATTTTCTCCGTCTGGTTCTGATACTGGTGGTTTTTCATTTACCACTTCCTGTTTTGGACTACAAGCAGTTAACCCCATTGAAACTAACAATAAAAAAAACAAAAAAGACATCTTTTTCATCATGTGATCCCCGCCTATTTATCTTTTCATTTATTATATTTTATTAAACTTTCAATTATCCGGTGTGCTGAGAAAATAATAAAAAGACGGAGCTGGATCTTCCTTTTGCGAAGCTCAAGTCCGTCCTTTTTACAACAGAATCCGTTTAACTATATTTCCTTTTAGGTTTGAAGGTTTTACAACAAGTTTCGGCTGAGGTACCTGCCGTATCGACATGATTCTTTTCACCTAATTCGGAAGAAAATTCTGTATCATAGCGTGCATGGTTATCTATTTCAACCATAATTTTATCCGCTGTACAAACATTTCCTTCTCCATAAAACGAACAGTTGGCGATTGAACAAGCTACTTCAACTTTAGGCATGGCAATACCTCCTAGTTAATGACCTGCTGCTTTTTTATTTTTTGTAAAAACAATTATTTCATTCACTGGATTACGAGTATTACAAAAAATGAAAGCGAAAGCAGATTGAAACCAAAAGATAGTTCCTTCGTCTATATTTTTGAGGTGGTTAAATGAGGAAAACCATGAGTTTGTTATTTTTATTAATAATCGTTCTATCAGGCTGTCAGACACATGGACAACATGCTGTCATTGATTGGGTGGATTTTATTAAATGGGACGATAAGGAGTATGATGGAATCTATTCTGGTGTAATCGCGGATGAAAAGTACATCGGACAAAAGCTTGGCGAGGTAAAATATAAGGTAGCAGACAATGTTTCCGACCCTGAATATAAAATAAAAAATGGTGACGCTGCTTTTCATGAAAAAGGAACAGACATTTTTACGATTAAGGGAGAACCAAATCTGATTGCGGTAAAATCCTCCCGGGCCATTAATGGATACGATATTTACTATTCAAGAGATGAGGAAAAAAACCATTGGCAATATAAAGAAATGCCTGCCGAAAGAGTCAATCGAATTGAGATTTATCAAGAGTATACAGCAGATGATACTAAACGAATCACAGAAATAATCAATCCTGAGCAAGTTAACCTTTTTCTTCAATTACTAAATAACAGTAAGGACACTCCAAACTTTCAACCGAATATGGAAAAAGGTGATCCTGATATGTTTCAAATTATCCTATATACAGGTGACCCAGTGGCTTACATGTTTCCCCTCCAATACGATGGGCACAACTACTTTTGGTTTCCTTCAGACACATCCATTTTGTCTGATGAAATTCAGGCATTTATACCAAGATGAGTATCCCGCAAGTGGAATCAATTTATGTACTTACGGACAAAACTGGCTAAGTAAGATTATGAAATGTCTGTAATAAGGGTTCTTACGGACAAAACTGGCTAAGTGAAAACTTGAAATGTCCTGAAAGTTCCAAAGGTAAAACACATCCTGACAATCAAATTTTACAAACGTTAATTAGTTTTGTTTGTTTATTTATTGTAAATGAACTTATCCCCATATACATACCATCCAAGAAAGTTATACGTGTTTCTCCCAAATAACGAAAGGCAGCGGCCCCATATAGGGACGCTGCCTTTTTTAGAAATCAAACTATTAACTTGCTCTTGTCTCCGGTGAAAGGTTGTGAACCTTCCCATGATTCCTTTTTTCCTTCGTTTTCGGATTTCCAACATTCGGTGCTTTAATGGTCATGGCGATGAGTAATGAGACAACGCTCAGTACTGCAATAAGCTTAAAGGTAGGAATGAAACCACCTAAGGCAGAAGCAATAAATGATCCAGAAATCGCTCCAATTCCGAAACCTTGATAAATGATACCGTAGTTTTTGCTTTGATTTTTCAAACCAAAGAAATCAGCTACAATGGCAGGGAATATTGTAATATTACCGCCAAAACAGAAGGCAATCCCGGCAACACAGGCGAAGAACAACGCATAATTAAGTTGGACAAAGCTTAATACGGTCACAGCTGCTGCAGTAACAAGAAGTGCAAATGATACTACTTTTAAACGGCCCACTTTATCTGATAAGGCCCCGAGAATGATGCGGCCGCTTGTATTAAAGATGGCAACCAATGCCACAGCATTACTGGCTGATTCAACATCAAGTCCTGCCATTCTCACTCCAATATCCTTCACAATTCCAATTAAAAATAATCCACTCATGCACGCGGTGAAGAAAATGACAAATAATAAATACGCTTGCTTGGTTTTAAGCATTTCTTTAACAGTAAAATCTTTTTGGACACTGGCACTAAGCGGTTGTATTGTTTCTTGACTTATTTTTGCTTCCCGTACAAGGAATGAACCACCCACAACCATAATGAGGACAATTAAACCCCAGTAAAAAAAGGCTTGAGTCACTCCCACTGACTGGATCAGTGAACCGTTAATGAATTTGAATAACAAACTTCCTGTACCGTACGCACCAACAGAAATTCCAGAAATAAGTCCTTTTCTCTCTGGAAACCACTTTATTAAATTAGATAATGACGTAATATAAGCAGTACCGTCTGCTGCCCCAACAACAACACCTACTAATATATAAAGCATCCATAAAGATGATACTTGGGAACTAAGGATTAATCCTGCTCCGAGTACAAGACCTGCAACACCAATTAAACGGCGAAGCCCCCATTTATCCTGCAGCTTTCCAGCAAACAATGTAGAAAATGCCAAGGCGAAGCTGGTAATAGAGAACGTTATTGCAACTGAATTTAGCTTCCAATGAAAGAGTTCTACCAACGGCTGATTAAAAAGACTCCACGTATAAATGGTACCTAATCCCATCTGTACAATAATCGTTCCTAACACGATCAGCCATCGACGATCTGTTCTTGATTTCATTGCGATCTCCTCTTTTCTTCCATGTAAAAATGATAATGTTCAACATAATAATCTTTAAATGATTTTGTTTACATCATCATCATAGCATCGAAAAAGAGAAAGAAATCGGTTTCAGAACGAAATGCCTGTTATTCGGAATGAATGGCGGTTAGAGATGCATAATTTGTCGAAACTCTTTTACTTTGCTTCTGCTTACCGGAATTTCTTCCTGACGGTCTTTCAATCGCAGCATGTATGTTTGATTAAACCAAGGAACAATTTCACGGATTTTGGTTAGGTTAACCGTATAAGAACGATGACATCGAAAGAAAAGGTTCTCTGGTAAAAGTGCGCCAAATTCCGTTATGCTAAGCGGCATGGTGTACTCCTCCTCTTGCGTATAGACCAAAGTAACTTTTTCTCTCGCAATCGCATAATAAATATCATTTGCATCTGTAACGATAATTTTATCGTTCTTTTTCAAATTGATTCGATTAGAAGCCTGCGAGGGGATTTCTCTTTGCTGTACTTGCGGATTCAGGTGTGTTTCGAGTTTTCTATCCTGGATTGTTATTTCGGTATGATCTCGTTTAAAGGCAGATTCCAGCCTGCTTAACATTGCCGCAATCCGCTTCTCGTCATAAGGCTTTAAAATATAGTCAAAGGCTTCTAGTTCAAAGGCTTGTGCTGCATGCTCTTTGTAGGCTGTGGTAAAGACAATATATGGCCTTTTTGAAAATTTACTTATAGTACTCGCTAACAACATTCCATTAAGGGAAGGAATGTTAATATCTAAAAAGATTACATCTGTTTCATTCTCCTGCAAAAATTTTAAAACATCTAAGCCATCATCAAAGAAATGGGTCACTTCAATTTTACTATAGGCTTCAACTAAATACTCCAGTTCTTCACGAGCAGGTATTTCATCCTCTACAATAATTGCTCTCATAGGTTCTCCTTTACGATATCAAAAAAGACTTCTGTTCCAGGTGACAGTCGGTGAATGACCAGTCCATGTCCATAAATGAGTTTCACTCGCTGGTGAACATTATACAAGCCGATTTTGTTGGCTGGTACATTATCATTCAGCAACTGATGAATGACATGCTCGCTAATTCCGGCCCCGGTATCCTTCACACTAATTCTTACCTTGTTTTCCAAATTCTTGACCGAAATGGTCACCACTCCGGGTCCTTTGATCTTTAAGATTCCATGGATAATGGCATTTTCGACTAAAGGCTGAATAAGAAGACTCGGTATATGCACATGTACATCATCAACCTCATATTCCACTGTTAAACGGCTGCCAAAACGCGCCTTTTCGATTTCCACGTAATCTCGGACTTGCGCCAATTCTTTATGGATATCAATCAATTCATCACTAACTTCTAAATTGTAACGCATATAGCCAGACAGATTGATAATCAATACCCGCGCTTTGTCCGGATTCCTGCGGGTAGTGGAGGCAATCGCATTGAGTGCATTAAACAAAAAATGCGGATTAATCTTCGTTTGAAGTGCCTTCAATTCCGCCTTGTTCGCTGCTTCCCGAATCTGTTCAATCCGGGAAACCTCCATTAGGGTGGAGATGATTTGCGATAATCCGATCGCCATCGTCTGTAGTGAATAGGTCATTTTATAGGCTTTCCGGTAATAAATTTTAAGAGTTCCTGTTACCTCTTCATGTTCCTCAAAAGGAACAATGAGCAGGGAGTGAATTTGCGGTGTATGGTGATCCTGAACTTGATTCCGAATAATAAATTTACCACTGTGAATGGCCTCTTTGGTCAAATCACTAATGATTTCCTGCCCAATGACATATCGCTCTTCTCCAAAGCCCACATAAGCGAGCACATTATGGGTATCTGTAATCGCTACAGCGTCGGCCTTGATATCGTCTTTTATAATACGACAAATCTCCGTCAAGGACTCCGAATTTATAGACCGAAAGTAAGGGAGTGTCTTGTTCGCGATATCCAATGCTAACTTCGCCTGTTTCGCTGCAATCATTTCCTTTTCACCTTCGACGCTCATCACAAGCAACACAATTAAACCAATATTAACCTCTCCTATAATCATCGGGAAAGCGATTTTTGATACAATGTCCAAACCTAGCTCAAACGGATTTGCCATCAAAAGAATTAACACCATGGTCAAAATTTCCGACAACATTCCGGCTGCTATTCCATAAATCCAGCGCAAAGACCGCTTCACTCTTCGATTAATATACCCCGAAACAATCCCTGCAAAAATGCTCGTAATAAGACATGGAATTGATGTGATCCCACCAATATCTATTAAATAACGATGGACTCCTGATACAATACCGGTAATAATTCCTACCCAGGGACCGAATAATATTCCCCCCGAAACGACAGCAATTATCCTGACATTCACAAGTGACCCTTCCACATTGATCCCTGAATACGTACCAAATATGGCAAATAAGCAAAACACAAGTGTAATGACAACACGCTCTGTGGGAGAATGCTGGTCTTTTTGAAGCGATTCCTTAAATTTCGGTATTCTTATCATAAAAAATAGGCAAATCAAGAGTAAAGCCGCCCGTTCGAATAAATCGATTAGCATTTCTAACGATGTGTTCATCTAATATTCCTTTCTTCTGTATGTAATCTTAAACTTCATCATAACTTCAATATTATACTACTAGCTGGTTTAGAAATTAAAAAATTCGCAATTAACTAGTTGTGTGAGTGACTTTGTTGACAAGTGCTTATGGGAAATTAATTTAGGCTTGCCTATTTTTCACTTGAATAATATAAACAGGCTAATTTATTAGGACAACGTCTTCCCGTGATACATATACATGCAGTGTATATATAATTACTCAAATTAAAGGGGAGAATTTTTATGGATAAAGACATAATGAAAGATTTCATAGGCAAAGTAATTAAGATTGATAGAGGAGGACCAGAATCTAAAATTGGCATGTTAATGGATGCGGGCGACGATCATATCGCCATTCTCACGGAAGATGATGGAATTGTTTACTACAATACGAATCATATTAAAAGTTTTACAGATAACATAAAAGAGAATATGCAATTAGACATTGACGTACCTGAAAATTTTACATTTATAAAAGGTGCTAATTTCCAAGAACTGCTTGGCTCAATGAAATACAAATGGATTAAAATTAACCGTGGCGGACCTGATGCCATTGAGGGCGTACTCACAATGGCAGATAATGATTCTATTTTTTTAATCAATGGTCAGGAAATCGTTCACCTTTCCATGTTTCACATTAAAAGTATTAGTTATGGTTTAAAAATTGAAAAGGCCAATGAAGAAAATTCAGATTACCAACATTCAGAACAAAAAGACGAAAAATCAAATAATAACAGTCAAACTAATAAAAATAGCAGTAAGAATAGCAGTAAGAGCAGCAGTAAGAGCAGCAGTAAGAGCAGCAGTAAAAGCAGCAATAAGAGTAGCAGTAAGAGCAGCAGTAAAAGCAGCAGTAAGAGTAGCAGTAAGAGTAGCAGTAAGAGTAGCAATAAGAGTAGCAGTAAGAGTAGCAATAAGAGCAGCAATAAGAGCAGCAGTAAGAGTAGCAGTAAGAGAACTTCACAACAAACAACCGAAAATGATGCTGAAATAAGTACAGCATACCCATTAACGTTAAGTGGAATTTCGCTTGGAACAGATGTTGAAAAGGATGAAATAAATTTATCAATCCCTAAATTCATAAATGAATCTTCGCAAGTAACTCCTGTTGAAGAGGATGAAATTAATCTATTAAACCTTAAATTCACAAATGAAACTTCGCAAGTAACTCCTGTTGAAGAGGATGAAAGTAATCCAGCAATTCTTTTATCGACAATGGAAACTTCACAAGAACCTGCTGTTGAAGAGGATGAAATTAATCTCGAAATTTCTTTATCCGCGATCGTACCTTTCCAGGAAACTACTAGTGCAGAGGATGAAAGTGATCTCGAAATTTCCTTATCCGCGATGGTACCTTTTCAGGAAACCACTGGTGAAGAGGATGAAAGTGATCTCGAAATTTCCTTATCCGTGATGGTACCTTTTCAGGAAACCACTGGTGAAGAGGATGAAAGTGATCTATCAATTCCACTATCCATAATGGAAACTCCTCAAGAAACTTCAGATGAAGAGGCCAAAAGTAATCTAGGAATTCCTTTATCAACTATGGAAACTTCAGCAAAATTAGCTGATGAAGATGCTCAAAGTGATCTGGTAGAACTCTTTGCGGTAATGGAAAAGTTTATACGAAAATATACTAATAATAACCAAAATTAAGCATTTATTGATCCTCTGATATCGAAATTTATGGAGTTTTTCACTATAACCAAAAACATAAAAATAGAAAGACCCTCATTTGTGAGTCTTTCTATTTCTATGTTGCTATAAATCGATTTTTCAATCGTACGAACCCATTGGTTGAAATAATTCTTCACTTGATTGTGGAGTTACATAAATGGTGCGGCTTGGAAAAGCAACTTGAACTCCCTCTTCTTCTAATATAGCCATAATGGCTAAGTTGATTTCATGTTTAATTTTAACGTGCTCTGCCCAAACAGTAGAATTGGTGAAGAAATAGATAAGAATATCGAGACTACTCTCATTATAATGATCAAATGCAACCATGATTGTATCAGGATGGATTTCTTCATGAGTCGTCAATAACTGTTCAATCCGTTTAACAACTCTTTGAATTTGTTCTTTGGTCGTTTGATAGTTAAGTCCTAAGTGAAAAGAAATTTTTCTCTTCCCCATTCGACTCCAGTTGGTAATCGCTTCATTTGCAAGGGTGGCATTGGGGACGGTAACTAGAGCTTGACTAAACGTACGAATTTTCGTGCTTCTGAAATTAATATCTTCAACTATCCCCTCTACGCTAGGTGTTAAGATCCAATCTCCAATCGAAAATGGTTTTTCAGTTACAATGACGATTCCGCCAATTAGATTACCTACCGCTTCTTTTGCGGCTAAAGCAAAGGCTAGCCCACCTAACCCTAGACCAGCGACCAGTCCGTTTACATCGTAATCAAATTCCTGGCCAATAATACTAATACTGATGGCTATAATGATGACACGAATCGTTCTTGAAATGAACGGTAATAGAATTAAATCAATCTTATTGTTGATCTTTTGATTAACACTAATTAAGATCCCTTCTGTTGGGGATGACAAATTAAACAATCCCCAAGTAATTAATACAATGACCATGGAACGTAGAAATTTTAAAAATAATGCATTATGCTGTTCGATAAAAGGGAAATAATCCATGGCTAAATACAAACCAACAATGATAAAGAACCAGCCTAAAGGACGTTCAAACCCTAAACAAATTTTAGTAAAAACATCAGTGGGTGTTTTCCTAGATAATTTTAATATCAACTGAAACACATACTTTGTAAATAGGTTTCTGAAAAGGATAAATAATACCAAAATACCAATAGAAATTCCTACATTTTTTAACATGTCATAGTCTAATCCCGCCATTGAAAAAGCCATGACAAATGAACCAAAAGACATTCTAAAATACCTTCTCTCTTTTTACGAATATATTTTTTGCAGAATTACATTTTCATATAATAACTGCTTAAACAAAATTTTTAAATACAACTATAGTCTTAGATTAAAAGAAATTAAAAGGATGAAGACTGGTGCCTCCATCCTTTTGCCATATGATTAATTTTGTTTTAACGAATCGTTTTATTTTCAATCCTTTGTAAAATACCCATTGGAAGATACGTAATGAAAAAAACAATCAATGCAGCAACCTCAAGATAAATATAATACATAATCCCACTGCCAAAAAATGTGAGGATCGTTTTTGCTTCTGTTGGACTCGCTAAGTAGAAAAAGTTCGTGCCAAGCAGCAAATTTAAGAAAAAGATGGGGACGGCAATCAGGTTCACGGTTAAGAAGCTGGATATAATCGCTTTCTTTGGAACCCTATAACCTTCATAAAGAATAAAGTAAAATGCGGCTAACGGAATAACGGAATGATGGAGGAAATATTCAATATAGCGAAAATGAGGGAAATTGTAGGTCATTTCAGGTGTAACCATTGCTAAAATGGGAGTTAAGGTACCAAAAAAATACAACAAATAAAACACCCTTTTGCTCTTTTTCAAGAATAAAAATATCGCTAAAAACGAACTCAGCGAACACAATTGTAAAGGAAGATCCTTCACGTTCCATTGATTGGTGAGGATTAACCATAATTGCAAGGAGATCTCACAGGCAGGCAACAGTATAAACAAAGTCCATTTAAAAATCTGTCGGTATCGCTTATGTTGATTTCTGAAATACACCAAAGCACCACATGCAGCAATGAATAGTCCTAGCGTAACAATATGGACTGTAGAAAACATCTCGAATCCCTGCATTCCCGTAGCAGAAAACATGATGCCGTCACACCTCTCACAGTACATTGAAATGCTGTTATTCTTAATTGTATTCCACAACTGAAAAAACTGACACGATATTATTTGATATCCGGTTTGTGTTATAGGATTTACCTATTAAGCCTCGATACATAAAAAGTTGGCACTCTAACATCGAGCACCAACAAATTCTCTTTATTTATTTTTCTAATATGATAATCCTAAATCATATATTTTCACATGCACCTAAAAGTTTCTCCGTCTGTTCCAGTACTAAGAACAATTCCTCCCAAGAGTTTTGTGTAGTCAAGTTCTGGGAATGCGCCAAGTTGTTTCGCAAACCTTCTAATTGTTTAAAGTACGATTTCCCTTTGCTTTTTGATTCAATTCCTAAAAGTTCCCGTAATGAACTGTCATTCAGGACAATGTCCCGTTTATCGCAAATCTGTAAACAATCACATAATTGAATGGCTTCATTCCGTGACTTTCTAAGAGAAAATAACTCCTCAGCAATTTGAATTCGATGGCGATTTAAATGTTTTTTCCAGGTATCCTCAGGAAAAAAATTATTAATAATCCGATAAAGATGCATCTCTAACAAAGAAATCAACCCAAATAATAACATTCTAATCGGAGGTTTCTGGAGATCCGCCAGCGTTACCACTTTTGTAACACTATTCCCTTCCAATATAAATATTCTATCTTTCTCTTTTAAGAAAAATAACGTATCGATCAGTGGTGTTGATTCCGAGACAAGTTCCGTCGGACTAAAACTTCGATAATACTCCTGACAGATTCCTTCCTTTAATTCATTTCTTATAACATACCCGATAACCACTCCATGATCTTCTACACCCATAACATCATAGTCTTTAGTATCCATCAGGTTTTTAATATGTAAAGCATCATCAGTTAGATGACACGTATCCATTGTTTCAGAAATACTGTTCACCGTAATGTTTTGCTCGTACAAAGACCGAAGATTTTTATAGGAACTTACTTTATCACTGTGTTTTTTTGAAAGTAATGTCAAATAATTCTCCTCCCAGTAAGCTCTTCTTGATGACCTTTAACTTTAGATTTAAGAAAAAATACACCAATGTTGGTGTATTTTCCGCTTAATTTAACCCAAATTCCTTTATTTTGTTATACAATGTCCCTCTTGAAATCCCTAACAGATTAGCCGCTGCACTTTTATTTCCATATGTTTTTCTTAATGCTTCCTCAATCTCTATGACTTCAGGATTGATTACTACCTCTTCCTGTGGAACGAATTCTCCTTTTTGACTGGTAGATAGTTTCGCCAGCACATTACTCTTCATATTTTCTGGTAAATGTTCATCAGTAATGACTGATTGGTCTGTAAGGAGAACCAACCGCTCGATTGTGTTCCTTAGCTCGCGGATGTTTCCTGGCCAGTCGTAGTTCACCAACTGGTCCATAGTCTGAGAAGAAATCTCTGGTACGGGCTTTTTATATTTAGAACTGAATTCTTGAATAAATTTCTTTGCATTTGCTATGATATCCTCTTTTCTGCTTCTTAATGGCGGGATATCGATGGTAATGACAGATAAATGAAAATAAAGCTGCTCGCTAAAATTTCCTTGTTTCACGAGAATTTCAATCGATTCTGAGGTGGAAGTAATAATTCGTGTTGGTGAGGTGATTTTCTCTACCCCGCCCACCCGGTAAAAACTATGATCGACCATATAATTTAATAGTTTCCCTTGAACTGGAAGCGGCATCTTATCAATATCTTCTATGAATAACGTACCGCCTATAGCTTGCTCAATCCGGCCGACTTGTAAAGTTTGCTGTTCCTCGGTAAAGGTTTCCCTATGAAAACCGAAAAGTTCCATTTCCAACAAGGCAGGAGGGATGACCGAACAGTTAAGGGTGATAAACGGACCTTCGGCTTTCGTGCCTCCATAATGAATCGCTTGTGCCAGCATTTCCTTTCCAGCCCCAGGTTCCCCTGTTAAATGGATCGGGATATCAGCATGAGCAACCTTTTGCGCAATCTTCAAGGATTCCTGAAATTTAGAATTCCTGCTTAACATAGTTGAAAAGGGATTGGACTTTTGAACAAGTAAGGAAGAGTTTGAATCCAATTCTTCGTTAAGCCGGATAATATTCGTGATATTTTGTTCAGTCGCTACTCCGCCAATGATTTTATTTTCGATCATTATTGGTGAAGCATTGATGAGAACGTGTGTATCCCGATCAGGTCGATGATATTGCCCTCTAACTGGTCGTCCTTCATTTAAAATACGGTGGAGGATAATCGATTCATCACGAAAGTGTTCCCCTATTTTTTTTCCGAGGATGTACTCTTTTTTAATCTTATAGGTTTCTTGTGCCGTTGTATTCCAATAGACGACATGTCCTGCTTGGTCAACCGCTGTAACCGATTCATTAATCGTCTCTGCTAAGGTCTGAAAATAAGCAGAAATTTGGCGATTTTCTTCTTCTAGCATTTCCATCCGTTTTTCAACTGGAAGAACACCAATAATTTCCTTTTCGTTTTGAACAAGAACCGGTCTGCGCCAATCAACATCAGGATTGACTAGATTGACATCAGAAATCACGGTTGATTTCAGCCAATGGAGCTGTTCGAGCCACTCAATAATGGGGATGGAGTCGTCGCCTAAGGCCATCAGGCTGTTTTCATAATTCGAAATAATAAAGTATGTTCCACCTGATACAATAACAAAATTGTACTCGTTCAGTTTCTTTTTTATTTCTAGTAATGGTATATGTTGATTTACAATTGTAAAGGAGTCATCCAGTATCAATTGAACACTTTTGAACATACTAAAATCCTTTCATGCCTTTTTTTTCACTTTAACATAAATTGAACGTGTATTCTAGCAAACCAGCCCTTTTAAGTCCGATATAACATTGGGGTTGGTGAATATGAATAAAAAAAGCTGATCCCGTAGTTCATTCGGGTTTTCAGCTTTTTCATAAACATATTCTTTAAAACCTTTAGATCAAAAGGTTTATGCCGAGTGTTTATATTGGTCAAATTCTCTTTGTAATTGCTCACTCGGTTCCGGAGTCATCAAGCTGACAATCCAGATGGCAGCCAAGCCTACAATGAATCCTGGGATGATTTCGTATAAACTATTTTTTAAGACTGGGATACTTGCCCAAATGATAACCGTTACGGCACCGCCAATCATTCCGGCAAGTGCACCCCATCTGTTCATCCGTTTCCAGTAAAGACTCATAAGAATGACAGGCCCAAACGATGCTCCAAAGCCAGCCCAAGCGTATCCAACCAGCGATAAAATGGTTCCATTTTTATCAAAAGCAATGACAACAGCAATGATTGAAACAACTAGCACCGAAAGTCTGCTAATAAACATGAGTTCTTTATCTGTAGCTGAACGGCGGAAGAACGTCTTATAGACATCTTCAGTAAGAGAGCTTGCGGTTACAAGAAGTTGGGAAGAAATCGTGCTCATGACGGCTGCTAATAATGCGGCCAGTAAAAATCCAGTAATCAATGGATGAAATAATATTCTACTTAATTCAATAAAGACGGTTTCAGGATCTGCTAGTGTGAGTCCTTGTTTAGAATAAAAGGCCAAACCGATGAAACCAGTAAACATCGCACCACATACAGAAAAAATCATCCAGCCCATACCAATCTGTCTAGCTTTTTTAATTTCTTTCACGGACGAAATCGCCATAAAGCGGACAATAATATGCGGCTGGCCAAAGTAACCCAACCCCCACGCCATCAAGGAAACAATGCCTAACACGGTAGTCCCTTTAAAAATATCGAATAACTTCGGATCGATTGCCTTTATTTCCTGAAATGCGGGACCAATTCCGCCTACTTCCATGATGGTCACAACTGGTACTAAAATAAGAGCGGTTACCATAATTAAACCTTGTACAAAATCGGTCCAGCTTACCGCCAAAAACCCGCCAAATAACGTATAAGCAATTACGACAGCAGCGATAATCCAAAGTCCTGCCTGGTAATGCAGATTAAAGGTTGATTCAAACAGAACCCCGCCTGAAACCATGCCCGATGATACATAAAAAGTAAAAAAGACAATAATGATGAGTCCAGAGGTCAAACGCAGCATATTCGAACCATCAGCAAAACGATTCTCCAGGAACGCAGGAATGGTCATCGAATTGTTGGCGTTCTCTGTATAAGTTCTTAAACTTGGTGCTACATAAAGCCAGTTGATATAGGCTCCAATAGTTAAACCGATGGCAATCCATGAGGCACTCAAGCCTTGAGAAAACATCGCCCCAGGGAGACCCATAAGCAGCCAGCCGCTCATATCAGATGCCCCTGCACTTAGTGCAGTAACAGCAGGCCCCAGCCCTCTTCCGCCTAACATATAATCTTCTAGATTAGACGTACGCTTGTACGCAAAATAACCAATAATCAGCATACCTACCATATAAATACCGATAGAAATAAGAATCTGTATATTCAAGGCCCATCCTCCATTCTGTTTTTAAATCCCAAAATCATATGAAGCGCTTACATTAAAAGATTAAACACAGTTGCTTTTAGGAGAATTCCCCCCTCTTGATGAGGGGGGTTCCCCGTTTATACTATTATTAAAGTTTTCTAGATTTCAGTTTAGCTTGAGTAAACAACAGCAAGTAATCGTATCCGCCAGCTTTTGAATCCGTGCCTGACATGTTGAATCCGCCAAATGGATGAGCACCCACTAATGCACCTGTACACTTTTTATTAATATAAAGATTCCCGCAATGCATGTTATCTAGGGCATACTGAATTCGTTCCTCATTCTGGGAATGATAAGCCCCTGTTAATCCATAATCGGTATCATTGTAGATTTCAATCGCTTCCTGCCAGTCAGCTGCTTTCGCAAGGGCAAGGACAGGGCCAAAGATTTCCTCTTGCATGATCCGGGCTTTTGGTTGAACATCTGCAAATACAGTTGGTTCGATGTAGAACCCGTTCCCCTCTGCTCTAGAGCCGCCTGTAAGCAATCTGCCTTCTGTTTTACCTATTTCGATATAGCCCATGATTTTATCCATTGATTTTTGGTCGATCACTGGTCCCACCGCATAGTTCTCTTCTGGAAGACCAACTGTAAGATTTTTCGTTAATTCGGTTACTTTCTCAACGACTTCATCATATACCGATTCCACAATAATTGCTCGAGAGCCCGCGGAACATTTTTGTCCTTGGAAGCCAAATGCGGAAGCGACAATCGCCGCTGCTGCTGCATCTAAGTCGGCTGTTTCATCAACAACAACTCCGTCTTTACCGCCCATCTCAGCAATGACACGCTTTAACCACAATTGACCTGGATGTACCTTTGAAGCTCTTTCATAAATACGGCAGCCTACTGCACGAGAGCCTGTAAAAGAGATAAACCGAGTGCTTGGATGTTCAACCAAATACTCACCTACATCAATTCCATCGCCTGGTAAATAGTTGAGGACGCCTGAAGGAAGACCCACCTCTTCCATTAATTCCACAAATTTGGCAGCAATCACTGGAGTAGCATCTGCTGGTTTCAAAATCACCGTATTACCTGAGACAATCGCTGCGACAGTGGTTCCCGCCATAATCGCCAATGGGAAGTTAAACGGAGAAATAATTATCCCTACACCAAGAGGAATATACGAAATTTGATTATCTTCTCCTTCAATGTTAACAAGTGGCTGATGATTACTTGTCTCGCTTAGGCGAATCATTTCTCTCGCATAGAATTCTAGAAAATCGATGGCTTCTGCTGTATCAGCATCTGCTTCAGCCCAGTTTTTCCCAGATTCATAGACAAGGTACGAAGAAAATTCATGCTTGCGCTGTCTCATTAAATTTGCTGCTTTGAATAGATATTCCGCACGCTCAGCTGGAGCAACCTTTTTCCAAGTTTCAAAGGTTTTTAACGCTTCTTGCATTGCATTTTCAGCTAATTCTTTATTGCCTTTGCTAACGGATCCGATGACTTCATCCACATTTCCCGGATTAATAGAAATCGTTTGTTCCTCAGTAAATAGCTTTTCATTGCCAATTACTAGCGGGTACTTCCTGCCTAACTCCGTTTTCACTTTTGCAAGCGCTGCAACCATCAATTTCTTATTTTCTTCCAGAGTAAAATTGGTAAAAGGCTCATTTTTAAATGGTGCATGTTGTGTTACGGTTGTCATAATATTCCGTCTCCTTTTTATGTAAAATTTTTATTTTAATAGATTTTTTAGTACAAACCATACATTGGCAGGTCTTTCTGCCAACCGTCTCATAAAATAACCAAACCAGTCTACCCCGTAAGGCACATAAACTCGGACTCTGAACCCTTCTTTTACAAGTCTAGCTTGAATATCCTCACAAATTCCATATAGCATTTGGAACTCAAATTGGTCTTTAGCTATTTGGTATTCATTTACCAATGTTTTTGTATATTCAATCATCGCTGCATCATGGGTTGCTACCGCTGTATAGTTCCCATTTAATAGATGTTGCTTAATAATCTTTTTGAAATTCTCATCGACATCTTTTTTCTCCGGAAAAGCAACTGTTGGAGACTCTTTATATGCCCCTTTTACGAGACGCAGGTTTGCGTTCAGATGATTTAAGTCTGCAATATCCTGTTCTGTTCTGAATAGATAGGCCTGAATAACAAGTCCGACATTGTCATATTCCTTCCGAAGCTCTTTATAAATATCCAATGATATTTGACAGTGATCATAATCTTCCATATCGATTCTGACAAAATTTTGATGGAGTTGAGCTCGGTTAAGAATTTTACGCATATTCTTCATACATAACTCTTTGCTAATATCAAGGCCAAGCGATGTCATTTTAAGAGAAAGATTGGACTTGACCCCTGCTTCGGCAATCGCATCGAGAGTTTGAATGCACATGGCAGTGGATTCCTGCGCCTCTTCTTCTGTGTAAACAAATTCCCCAAGGTGATCTAAAGTGACCATTTTCCCATCACCGTTCAACTTTTTCACGGAATCAATCGCTGTTTGGATCGTTTCCCCCGCCACAAATCGCCCGGCACCAAATCTCAAACCGTATTTTTTTGCTAGTTTGTTAGCTGAGGTATTCTTCCCAAGTGATTGAAACATATTTCTCATTAATAATTCCATACTTCAAACCTCCTTAATTGAATGAACAGTTTTGTTTATTATGTAATTCCCTGATCCAATCTTATAACACATTATACATAAGTGTCCATATATTTTTAAAATTTAAACATATTTGTTAACTTGTTAACCTAATTATACTTTTTGTTCAATCACTATTGAACAACCTTGTAAGGAAATCAGACATGGTTTTTTTCTGATCACTAATAGGAACAATATATAAAAAAGAATCTCTGATAAAGGGAATTTGTGTAATTACTTTAATGGTAGTTTTCTTTGAAAAATGCGCTAGGAACAAAGTCTAAAGGAAATTTGATGGATTTACTTTCCACTTGTATTTCTTAAAAATAAAAAGGAGAAGATTCTGAAAGGTTGTGTTCGGATAAGATGCTTTATATACGGGATATTGAGAAAATCATTGAACATACATTACAAGAGCACAAATTAACTATTGATTATGAGATTAGCAATAACCTGCCCGCACCTATGAGTTTTAACGTCTCTACAAATACGCTGAAGTTTAACTATTTAAAAATTAATGGATACATAGCAAATTTTAACTTTAAAATTAAAGAAACAGATGAAGATTGTGTTAAAATTATCCTATATCATCAACTCGGTTATTTTTTAGATTTTAAGAAAAACAAACATGATTTAAGGATCATCAAGTATGGCGAGGATGATGAAAAAGCACAACTTTTAACAAAAATAGAAACGAATGCATGGGATTTTGGCAGAACCTTGGTACCTGAGAAACTATTAAATTCCTATGATAAAGTCCGTCAATTAGATAAAATGCTGATAAAAAGCTATTAATAAATATATATGATCTGATAGATAAGGAGAAAATAAATGATTTGGTTAATTATTTCCACTTTACTAGCTGCATCTGTCGCTTGGTTAACTTTTGTTGTAAAAAAGGAAAAGGCTAAGCAAAAAGAAATGAGAAACGATCATTACCAAGAATTAGAAGCGCTCAAAGAAATACAAAAGGCATCAATGGAAACGGCAGCAACGAAGTATGATGAGAAGATTATGGGATTGAGCGAATCTTACCAACGAGAAATTGAAAAACTAGTGATCGAAAAGGAAGAAATACGGAAAAATTATAAAAACCAAGGGGAAATCGTCACCTACCAGATACTAGAAAATTTCAAATCTGATTTAATTCGAAAAAAAATCATTCCACCAGATGAAATGATTATTATGCCGAACATTTATATACCAGATGGAAACGGTAAAACTCGGCAAATTGACCACCTTGTCCTTTTATCAACGGGGATCTATGTCATAGAAACTAAATACTGGAAAGGCCACATCGTTCTAGGATTGACAAGAAGTAACAGCCAGAGGTTTTCTTTTTTAGCAGATATAGTAGATAGTGAGAAAGAGGAAACGCTGATCTTTGGTAAATCGGAGACGGGAGAATTAACGGTAAAAACGTATGAAAATCCAATATGTCAGGTTCAACAGACTGCCGTAATCCTATCTAATTATTTGCAAAGTCAAGATGTTCCCTCTTGGATCAACACCTTATTATTCTTTAATTACGATGTAAAAGAGCTTCACGATTGGTCGGATAACAGCATAGTGAAGCGTGTTGCCAACAAAGAACAGTTACACCAGTTTTTTATCAATGAGCTTACATCCAAAAATAGAATATATGGAGCTTTTCAGCTGAATACGATTAAGCATCTGATTGAAAATGCTAATTTTCATTGAGTTGTCGTATATAAAATTACAAGTAAACAAAAAAGGAGAACACTTTCATAGCTTACCGAAGAGTGTTCTCATTTAAATTCAAATATCGATGAAATTGAGATATAGTTTTTTCAGGATTCCATTTCTTCATCAACTAGTACGTAAGTGTTTTTTTATGTATTTCATTACTCCAAAGCCCGTTCATATGCTTTTGGCGGTGATTCTAACCAAGCTTTTTGAATCAAGATATTCATACCATCATCAACAAATGCCCCAATGTTGATAAGAGTTCTTATATACAACATATCGATATCTCTTCGTGCCGTTACCGCCAATGAGTTTCCAAATGCCCTTACCTTCATCGCAAACATATCCACTTTATGAAACAACATGATTTTATCGGAGAAAGGTGGATAGGTAGATGTGGTAACCAAATGGTCTAGGTAGTCAGGTGAATGTATACTTTCAACGTGAAGTTTTTCCTTATATTGTTTTACAGCTTTATCCGTCATTTCTAAACCTCTTTTAAACAAAGCCCTTATCTTGTCATCTTTAACGGTCTGATGAAAGCCCAATAATAAAGCCATACTTGTAGTGTTATTCTCTATATTATCCCAAAGATGAATGATTTCTAATGCCTGTAACGGGCGGACATCTCCCATAAAACCGTTTAAGAAACTTTGTTTATCAACTTTTTCAATTCCATCTGGTATGGGAATGGTGGGAGGATTAGCAATAAATTTATTTTCCATTAAAACATTATTAATTTGCCCTAACAGAACAGTAGTACATTGATTACAATAAATAAAGAACTCTCGTACGTCCTCCCTCATGATCAATGGTACTGCTACGGCGTAAAGGCTCATACCTGCCTTTGCAGCATATTTTAAATAGTGAACATAAAATTCATCTTTGTATAAACGAGGGGCACCAAGATTGACATCATCTTTCGTAAATCCAATTGGGATAGGAAAATTCTCCTTTTTAAAAAACGCTTCGATCCTAGTCATGAAATCCTTGGATAAAGCTAAGCCATTTTCTAATAACATCTTAATGTCTTCTTCCTCACAATGTTGATGAAAATAACTTAAAATTTGAATGGACATGCTGTTTCCCATATAAGTAGCCCAGAGTTTACCTATTTCAAAGGACGAAAAAGGCTGGGTCTCATCTAATAATTTTGGATTAATATTCAATGGTTTCATCACATTCATAGGATTTAGGTCTTTATCCGTGGTCATAACTAATCTCCTTTTCCCGCATTTTGCTTATCTTTTCCATTGAAATAGAATTTAATTCCAACAAATATAACCCTAAAATCAACATTTTCTGAGAATCATTGCCCTCTGTACATTAAATGAATTTGATTCGCGATATAATCTGAACTAAAGTGAAGCCCCTTCTTTACCCACCACATGATGATGCCTACCAATGAGGCTGTTTTAATATCAATCGCAACATAATCAGCAGGTAAATCCTCCTTGATTTTCTTCCTTCTTGTTCCTACTACCTTTTTTAATAATAAAAACAATTCTTCCTCAAACTGATTCATATTAAATAAAATAAGTAAATAATTTCGATGGATATATAAATAGTCAAGCAATTGGGTTAGCTGTTGTTTTTCTGATAAATCTTTTGCATGAATTAAAGGATCAAACTTATCAGATAGCTCATTTAAAATCTCATTCGTGATTTGGGTTAGTAAATCTTGAATATCCTGATAATGTAAGTAAAACGTTGTTCGATTTAAACCTGCTTTGGCTGCGACTTTCTGAACCGTTAAATTTGAAATAGACGAGTTCTCGCTTAAAAGAGAAAAGACAGCATTTTTAAACATTTCCTTTGAACGCATGGTACGGGGATCTTCTTTTTTAGGAATAGACATTATTAAACTCCTTTATAGATTTTCCTTTGACTTTCACAACAGTACCGATAGTCTATGTTGATTAGTGGACATTTCGAATAAAACTGTTCATGGTCAGAAACCTATTTTCTTGTTACTATGAATTTTATCGACACATTGTTGAGAATTCAAGTCTAGAAAAAAGGGTAAATGAATGAATAATGAAATAACAGAAAGTAATAAAAAAATCTTATTAATTGTCCTGATTGCCGGCTGTTTTTTATCGACGTTAAATCAAACGTTATTAAATGTGGCATTGAGCAGTTTCATGGACTTTTTTCATGTAACTCCGGCCACTGTTCAATGGTTGTCTACGGGGTTTATGCTAGTAAACGGTGTTTTAGTGCCAATTACAGCGTTTTTAATGAAGCGTTTTACAACAAGGCAGCTATTTATTAGTTCGATGTTCTTTTTGTTGATCGGTTCTATTATTTGTGCCTGCGCAATGAATTTTGGCATGCTGTTAACAGGAAGAATGATTCAAGCCGTAGGTGCTGGAATTATTATGCCGCTCATGATGACTGTCATTTTATATTTATATCCTATTGAAAAACGTGGAAGTATTATGGGAACCATTGGTTTTGCAATCATTTTTGCTCCCGCCATTGCTCCAACATTATCTGGGTTTATCATTGAATATGTATCATGGAGATGGCTATTTATTGGGTTAGCTCCATTTGTATTCATTGCCATACTTCTCTCGTTTAAATATTTAATGAATGTTGCGGAAACAACAAAAGCAAAAATAGATATGGCAAGTGTCGTTTTATCAACCATTGGCTTTGGCTGTATTTTATATGGATTTAGCAGCGCAGGCAGCAAGGGATGGGGTCATCCTATTGTCATTTCAACCATCGTCGTCGGAATCATCGTTACGATTTTATTCTGTATACGCCAATTGAAATCCAAAGATCCATTATTAAATTTATCCGTATTTAAGTATAAAATTTTCACTCTGACATCGTTCATCAATATCCTAAATACGATGATTATGTATGCGGATTTAATTCTTTTACCCATTTATTTGCAGAATGGACGTGGATTTACAGCTTTTGAGGCAGGCCTGCTTTTATTGCCTGGAGCGATCATTAATGCCTTCTTATCCCCTGTTACTGGTAGAATGTATGATAAATACGGTGCTAAACCACTCTTTATAATAGGTTTACTTTTTATCATTATTTCCATGTGGGGAGTCATTGATTTGTCCGAATCCACCACCTATATGTATTTAATGTTTCGCACGGTCATTTTACGGATTGGATTAAGCTTCATTTCTATGCCATTAAATACTGCAGGGTTAAATGCTTTACCAAAAGAATTGGGTTCACATGGTTCAGCAGTTAATAATACGATTCGCCAATTGGCAGGTGCAATTGGCACAGCTGTTGTCGTAACAGTGTATACGATTCAAGCGAAATCTCATGCCACTGAACTCTCCATGGAAAACGGGAGAATGACAAAGGTGCAACTATCAAAATTAGCTTCTATATATGGTGCAAGTGATGCCTATACATTTATGCTAATCTTAGGATTTGTGGCGCTCATTGTTGCATGCTTTATGCCTAAGAAGCAGCTATTCAAGAAAGTGGACTTCAAAAATCAATCACCTGAGATATTTTATAGACATAAAATATCTATAAATCCGCAGAAAATAGTGATTGAATGCCTGTTGTTATAACCGGATTGGATAGTGTCATCTATCAAGGCTTTCCTACTCCCCTTTTTGGAGACTGGGGTCTGCCTATTATGGGGAGCCCCCTCATTATTACTATTTAATTGGACATACCAAATATTATATAAGCCCAGGATTAATACCTATGTTTCCCTATTGGGCTCCATTTCGCTGTTACACAGTGTAACAGCGAAATGGCGAAGCCTTCTTAAGAGCCCTGGAAAAACGATGTATATTCTTATTTTTTTAAATGGTAAGGAACGGTCGTGATAATCACGTTTTTCCGAAACAACAAATAGGCACGAATCAGTAAACTCGATTGATTATGAAGAATGTTGTGCCATCCCTTCTTTGGGATAAATTGCGGAATGATTACGGTGACTCGATAGTTTGCTTCACTCGCTTTATGTTCAATCGTATCAACAAATTTGGTAAGAGGATTAATGATACTTCTATAATGCGAGTGGAGCGTCACCAGTCTTACATCCGGCTGCCACTTCTTCCACTTTTCTTCAAAGTTTTTTTCGTCGTCTCTTTCAAAGGAAACATATACGGCAATAATATGTTCTTGAGAAAGTGATTTAGCATAGTTTATCGAATTCGCTACCACATTTGTCATACCAGCCACAGGGACGATTAGTACATTCCCTTCAATAGGCATCAGAGGTTCACAAGTGGTGAGCCTAAGTTGGTCACCAACAGCTTCATAATGCTTTCTAATTCGGTAGAAAAAAAAGAGAATAATAGGTAAAAAGATTAATACCGGCCATACTTGAGTGAACTTAGTTAAAAAGAACATCATGGTGACAATAAAGCTAATCAATGCCCCTATTGTATTAATGATTAGTTTGGGAAGCCAGCCTTGTGGCCTCTCTCGAACCCATTTAACGATCATTCCCGTTTGGGATAAGGTAAATGGAATAAACACTCCGACTGCATATAGAGGAATTAAATGCTCTGTCTCCGCTTGAAAAGCAATAATTAACATGATTGACGTGATGGCAAGCATGATAATGCCATTTGAGTACCCCAATCTGTCTCCTCTAATAAGAAACATCCTTGGTATAAACTTATCTTTGGCAAGATTAACTGCCAGTAATGGGAATGCAGAATAACCAGTGTTGGCAGCAAGGATTAAGATTAAGGCTGTCGTACCTTGAATAAAATAATACATGACATTCCGCCCGAAAGTTTCCTCTGCAATCTGTGATACTACCGTTACCTCTGCCTTTGGAGTAATCCCATAATAGTAAGCTAAATAAATAATCCCAGAAAATAATATACCAAGTAAGGCACCCATCATCATTAACGTTTTAGAAGCATTATTAGGTGCTGGATCCTTGAAATTAGGTATGGCATTGGATATTGCTTCAACCCCAGTTAAGGCGGAACTTCCTGAAGCAAACGCCCTCAAGAGAATAAACAAACTGATTCCTGTTACAGGTGTCCCAATTGGGTGATGTAATTCAGGTGATACTCCCCCTGATAGAATATGATAAAGACCTACACCAATTAAGATGAATAATGCTAATACGAACAAGTACACGGGGTAGGCTAATATGGATGCAGATTCCGTTACTCCTCTTAAATTTAAAATGGTAATTAAAATCACGAATACAATGGCAATTTCAACATTAAATTTATGCAAGGAAGGAAACGCAGATGTGATAGCGTCTGTACCTGCAGACACACTAACCGCAACAGTTAAGATGTAGTCTACCAAAAGTGAGCCCCCAGCTATTAAACCAGGATTTACACCTAAGTTGTTTTTTGAAACCACATAGGCTCCCCCGCCGTGAGGATACGCAAAGATGATTTGCCGATAAGACAGTATAAGAGCTGTTAAAAGGATTAGTACACCCACTGCGATCGGAATCGAATACCAAAATGCTGTGGCACCTACAGTAACTAAAACGATAAGTATTTGTTCAGGACCATATGCCACCGACGATAGTGCATCAGATGAAAGGATCGCTAAGGCTTTGGTTTTGTTAAGTTTCTGTTCTCCTAATTCATTGGATTTCAATGGTCGCCCAATTAAAAACCTTTTTAATGATGAAATCATTTATTACTCGCCACCTACTAGTTTAAAAGTTTACTATTACCTTTTTTTAATGTGAATTTCCCAAAATGAGATTTATTTTACATAAAAAAAAGTGCCTACAAGTCATAGTAAATAGACCTGTAGACACATTAATTTTCTCGTGTCACAAGCTCCACCTTCCTTCTCATATAACGCTTACGAGGTTAGCTGTCGGATTCGGACCTTTGAGTAGCCCTACCTTAAAAGGATTCACCCCTTGGGATAAGTAATATCCCGCAAAAATGGTTCCCCCGTACCTAATGGTTTCAGCGATTTAGAAATTTGAAACTGTGTTAATATTACTCCTATGTTCAGTGAATGTAAATGAATTTTTTTCCAAGTGATTAAATTCCATAAAAATGGAAATGTTAAAAACGTAGTATGCTATAGAAAAATATTATTGCTTATCGCATAGGAGGATTAACATGTTTAAAGACAACAATCCCTTTTTTTCTGATGAATATTTAGAGGAGTTAGCGAAAGAAATCGATGAGCAATATGGTGGTCCCATAAAAGAACAAATGATCGATCCATTAGAAAATGATTTAGAGTAACTCCATTTTAGACCGCTTTTTATGCGGTTTTTAATCAATCAAAATTCTCGGTACCCCAGTATAGCCTGTTCGTTTACAAATTCCTCATTTAAAATTCCCATTTTACGAATATGTGCGCGAGTTTTTTCATCCCCCAAATAATGTAGTAAGGAATAGATTAGCAGAATACGTAGATCGTATTCTTTATTTTGGGGCTGATGATGATATTCAAGATATGGAATGTGGGCTCGAAAATAACTTTCCCAATCTGTTTCCTCGGTTTTATCAAACAACCGTTTTAAAACAGAAATTTCTCTATCCGTTGCTTCAATCCTAAAATCCCATTCCGATCCATCAGGTTCACTAAAAATCTCGTGTGATTGAATATTAATATAGTAGTTGTGTCTTAGTTCATCCATACGACCATCTCCCATCCTTTTTTTTTATGTATACCACAACTCTGAAAGTCCCAAACGTATAGGAGAAATGGTTTCATTAATTAGTAGAAATTTAAATTTTTACATTTCCAGCCTATTTTATTTGTATTCAGCACTTGTCCCATTCAGTTTTTATTTGGAGTACATATATTATTACTACCAAACATTTAGAAGTACCTCCTCCAGCGTTTGCATATTTGCAGACGCTTTTTTATATTTGGCTATGTTAAACTTGCCTGTTGATTTCCGCAACAGGCACTCGCTTTTCCGCGACCCAAAAAAACTTTTTAAAAATAAGTGAAAGCGTTCACAAATAATTGTGGTAATCGCTTACAAAATCATATATAATTATATTAAAATTACAACTTGTGAGGTGAAACACATGAAAGAATATATTTTTCTTCTAGAAGAACCTGTTGGTACGAGAGAAATTAAAATTTTAGCATCAGGAATGATGGATGCCTTCAAAAAGGCAAAGGAATTTCGAAAAAATATTGTCCAAGATACTAAATCAAAGGTCAATATGATCCTAAAAGGTGTTAGATATACGGATTAACCTAATAAAAATATATTGAAAGGAAATATCCTAACCTATATGTTCTTATTAAGATTAATAGTAGACAAATAAAGGAGAACACATTCGCAGTTTAACGAAATGTGATCTCCTTTTAATTTATATCTTTAGATACTTGGTTTCTTGACTGAGTATTTTTCACCCGATAGTTTGATCCTTAGCGAAGATTTTCGTACCAACACAAAATAAGAAAGGAAAGCTAGAATACTTGAGCACATGATGATGACACCCATCGGAACGCCTGTATACGCCCCTGCTATTCCCACAAGTGGAGCACTTAATGAGCCAAGTACAAATGGCAATACGCCTAATAATGCAGAGGCACTACCCGCAATATGGCCTTGCGTTTCAATCGCTAAAGTAAATGACGTGGTTCCAATCATACTGATGGAAGAAATAAAAAAGAAAATCGGAACGACAACGGCGAAAAGTGGTGCGTTTAATAGTAAAGCGATGAGTAAAACGGCACCAGCTATATTAGCGATGACTAACCCTATTTTTAAGAAAGTCCGCTCAGAAATGATATCTGCAAAGCGGCCAACCAGCTGACTTCCAATAATTAATGCTAATCCATTGGTCCCGAATAATAAACTAAATTGCTGCGGTGTGACATGATAAATATTCTGATAGACAAATGGAATCCCAGATACATAGGCAAATATACCTGCAGTAGTAAAGGCTTGAGTGAGTGCGTATCCCATGAATGTTCGATCTCTGAATAATGAACCGAAATTGCTCATGATTTGTGGCAAATTGCTTGGAACACGGTTTTCATCTGGCAGGGTTTCTTCTAATTTGAGTGTAACCGTGAAGAGCAGCACTGCACCAATACAGGCCAAAGCAACAAAAACCCCATGCCAATTGGTAAACGTAAGAATCCCGCCTCCCACAATCGGTGCAGCGATTGGCCCGAGGTTACCCACTAACACCATCAGCGTAAAGAACTTGGTCAGTTCCTTTCCACTAAAAAGATCTCTGACAATCGCTTTAGAAATCACAAGTCCTCCAGCTGCAGCAAACCCCTGAACTAGACGAGCAATAATAAGGAAATAAATATTCGGCGCAAACGCGCATGTAATAGAAGCAAGTAAGTACAAGGTGATAAAGATGAGCAAGGGTTGCTTCCGGCCCTTCACATCACTCATCGGACCAATAACCAATTGCCCTAGTCCTAGGCCTAATAAACAGGAGGTTAAACTAATTTGTACAAGTGAAGCCGTCGTATCAAAATCTTTTACAATCGTTGGAAAAGACGGTAAATACGTATCGATTGTAAATGGCCCTAACAGTCCAAGTGATCCTAAGAGGATGGCAAGCTGTATTCGTTTCTTTCCAGTAAGTTTATTCAATTTCCATCGCCTTTCTATATAAATCGTATTTTTTACATTTATTTCGATATCCTAAATTAATAAATTTTATTATACCCTGAACCTTGCTCAAGGGTAAACAATTAAAATCAGGGAAAGCGGTTCCAATTTTTCGAAACTTGGGTGAACAGGGGGAAAGTGCTCTTGGTCCAGCGCCATTCTTTTTGACCAAAAAGGTAAATTAACAGCAAAAAAGGCTGATGATGAGTTGTTTCACAAAACAACCATTCTATCAAGCCTTATGTTCAAGATTCGTAATTGCTAGCGCTCGTTACCTCAATAATTTTTATTTAACCTTTCTTACATAAACCCACCTCCGCTCATTGAATACCAAAGCATTAACAGAATTCTAATAAATTGAAAAATAGACCATTGATTGAATGCAGATGAACTTCATGAAGAAAAAAACTGTCCCATATTTCTTATAAAGGGTTCCGTTTTGAGGTGCTTTTCACTTTAGTCGAGTAACCAGCAATAGTAAAATAGGCGGAGATGTTCCGGTTAATTTCACAGTGGAGCTCGTTTCGGGGTAAATAAGCGGAGGTTTTCCGATTATGTAAAGCAAAATCCCCCATTTTCAAATTTTTCGAGCCATTAGGCGGAATCTCTCCGTCTATTTAAGCCCATTTTAATAATAATTAAAAATAGGCGGAATTTTTCCGTCTATTTAGCAGCTCGGCTGCTTCACCTGTTCCCCCACCCCATAAGTGCGGACCCTTAAATATTAATGAAGTTTTTAGGATACAGGACAGTACTTTCTCTCAACGATTCTTTCAGCAATATGGTTAAATAATATACCTGTAATCATTTTTCAAAACTGTCAGATTCCATTTGAAAATGAAATTCGAATTTAGGCCAAAGTAGTATTTTTTTTTTTAAAAGTCCTAATTTTAGAAATCAGGTAGTTTGTCCAATCTCACTTAATCCTTTTCCATAGACTAATTAAAAAGGAGATGAGATAGTGAAGAAATATAAAGGAGAATTACTCACAGATTTCTCAAGAAATTCTAAAAATGAACCTTTAATGGAAGAAAAAGTATATCAATCATCGGCACACCAAGAGTGTGTTGACCGTGCTTATCGTATTCCCATATTTTTAAGTACGACAACTCATTTAAATGAAAACCAACAACGGTTTCTAGACCGTCTAATTTTAGAGATTGAGAGTGCTTTACTTTTTCCGCGTACTTTACCTTTAAGCGAAAGTTATCCCGAATCCATTTTAACCGATATTCGTCGGTTAGTTTCATCAAGCTATGGAATGTTGGCAGTAAACCTTCGTCGTTTTAAAATTCAAACAGTTGACGTCAATGCAGGACCCCTTCCACCATCCACTCCTTTCTGGATAGGATCAGTTTATTCACAAGTAGAACCTTCAATGGCTTTTCAATTTGGTCTCCCCTTATTATTAGTAAGGGAAGAAGATACTGACGCAAATAATGGAATTTGGGCAGGGGGAATTGCCCCACTCAACCTATTTATAGTTTGGCATTCTGAAACTCAAACTGTTGATCAATTTTTTAACACTCCTGAATGGAGATCAGCCTTTGCAAATTGGAGTGCACTAGTAAGAAATGCTTTTTATATTCAGACAGAGCCTAAGTTCAAGTATAGATGTGAATGATAAACTGGTACTTTACCATCAAAAAGAATATTTTTAATAAGTTGAAAATATACAAGAATTTATTCACCTTTATATATTTTTGGCTTATTTACATAAAAATAACATTTGCATAAATAAAACTTTTTAGTTTCCACATACACTTACTTCTTAAGCTAACCTACACGTTAGTCAAGATAAAAAGGAAACAAGCTATCCAAAAACTACTTTTTGGTTCATTCCACTTCTCTAATAAATCCAATTTCATTTATTCCTACAAATGTTTTTTTACTTTTTTATATTTTACAAATAAAATGAAATTGATTGTTGCCAAAAAGTCAAGATTTGACAAATTCTCAACTTAACAGAAATTCTATACTCACTAGCAACGGTAATGACTGGAAAAGTCAATAAAATCAACAAACTTTATATGTTTCTAATCTCTTATGTATTTTGTTACACTTCCAAGAATGTAGAAAATGTCGAAATATAAAAACTAAAACTGGTAAATTTGTTGCTATCATATCAAATGAGTTTAAAAGTATTCCTTTTTAAGAGGATCATTACATATTTGAAATGGCTTCACTTGTTGTCCATGTAGCACTACTGAAAGCTCGGTAGTTTGTAACAGCAGCTTGAAAATCGTTTTCACTTATAGTGGCAGTTGCATCGTAAACAACAGCTGTCTTGAAACCATTTTCGATTAAATCTCTCATATGCGATTCAACACATACGTTTGATAATACCCCAGCCAGAATTACTTGTTCTTTTCTGCGTTGCCTTAGTTGATAGACCAAATCATTTGTCTGAGGACTGGCCACCTTGTGCGGTGTAGCAATGACAGATGTTTTGTCCCAGATATACGGAGATAAAGTTGGAACATAATCTGCTTCCGAAGTTGGCGGACTATATTGATTTAATTTCTGATAAACACGCAAACTAATCAACATCTCCTGTTCGCTACCTGTAAACTGCCAATCATAGTCATGTGGATATAAAAAGTGCGGGGAAACAAAGAGTTGATAACCTTTACTACGGGCAGTGCTTAATAGTAGTTCCAAGTTGGCTAACGTATTATTCTGTTTAATGTTAGCCTTTGTCAAATGGTATCCTCTTCCGCCTGGAGACAAAAAGTCATTTTGAGGATCTGTAATAACTATTGCAGTATTCGCTGGGTTTGGTTTAAACATAGAATTATTCCCACCTTTTTTATGTTTTCACTTATCGATTATATGAACTACATTGATTAAAAATTACTTAGGAAGAAATTTTGAATTTAATGAGTGACAATTACGTACGGATAAACAAATACAACTCTTGCACAGAAACCCCATTTCTTTTTTTGTATGATTTTCTTCCAATAAACATAAAGAAGAGGCTGCTCCAATGGAAGCGCCAATCGTACGATAACTATCATTGCCTTCTAAGTAGTGATGAACAGCCGCTAATTTATCCTCCGCACTAAATTTAGCCATAAAAAACACCCCGTAACTGTTAGGATGGTGTCTAACAGTTACGGGGCAAATCAATTTCTCAATGGACAGTTTTTTCTCCCAACGATTCTTTCAAGAAGGTGGTTATATAATCGACATTGGTTAATTTTTTGTTACATTCTGTGCTATCAAAGCAAATATAGTTTCCGATCGCTTTATAGTAATCAGGATTCTTAGCCTTTTTTGCTTTTGTAACAGTGGAGATATAGGCAACCTGGCCAAATCGATTACAGAAGGAACAGATATTATCCTTTGGAAGCAAGTTGTATTTACATTCTATTCCAACCATCTTCTCCTCTAACTCATACACAATAAACTTCTTATTTGTGCTGATATCAACCCAACTTAAATAAGAAAGTTGATCTAGATGTATTTTATCTAAGTCAGGAAGCTTTAATTTTTTATTTTTGGGAAACATCTTTTTCAATTGTGCCTCAGAGATCTTAGGAAATGGCAGCAGATAGTCCTGAAGCTGTTTCATGTATTTGTCATATTCCTGCTCAGTTTTAAGCGCAGAAAGATCCAATATTTCCTTTTGTTCGTTCGTTGCATTTGGAAATAGTTCGATGATTTTCGTGTTCGCTAAATCCCTTACGGCCTGAATTACATTTGGGGCCACATTCTTTTTGTAGCTATCTTTAATCAGGGTAACCTGATTTTGAATAAAATTAAAATCCGCATTTTTAATATACTTTTCGGTCATATGTTCACCCTCCTTCCATTTATTTTAAAGAATAACGTTGGATGAGAAAATGTAAAATTCAACTTAGAAATGTTCTATACATAAAAAACGCACGGACAAAATCACCCGTGCTTTGAGTAGACTATTTTTTTGATGGTTTCGATTGAAAGGAAATATTCTTCCGCTAAATCCTGAATACTTGTTCCGCTCATAAAGGCGCTTTTTATATCAGAATTTCGCTGATCAAGGAGCTTTCTCCCACCGCTTAGAGTGCCCCATTTACGAAAAGTCGTTTCCGGTTTAGGGATATAAATCGTTTCACCCTGTACATATTTTTGAATTTCTCTTATAAGATTCTCAGGTAAAATGTTGCTTGCATTTACATATTTCAAGACTGCCAGCTCCTTATTTATGAATCGATTAAATAAGGTGCAAAGCCATGTAATGAAATAGGCGATATGAATTTAATTTAGTTTAACCCCACGCAAAGTATCGCCTTTCCATAGTAGGCTTTGCATGAGTGGCAGAAGTACCAGACAATCTCGAAGGATTCTCCAACGTTACGCACCCCCTTCTTGACACAATTATAACAATACCATCAGGGTGATGGCGATTAATTTTGTTAAAAGTTTTTACAAAAACTATTGAGCCTTATTGTAAACAATTGAAAATCTTTTTTCACCCAGCCACTTTTCTCCGTTGTAGTCTATTGTAATGGCAGCCGTATAATCCCCTTCCATTTCGAATTCAGCTTGTCCAACATACATACCCTTCCCTGTTTCCTCCATTTTCATGGAAATATCTCCATGGCTCATCCCCTGCATATCCAAATCTGCGCTTACCTTAGCACCTTCAACTGGTTTCCCTTCTCGGTCTAAAATCTCCATTTGAATGGGAGTAGCTTGATCAGATGTAAAGGACTTGGGAGTAATTAACTTGATCTCAAAATTATTTGAACTGCAGCCTGTCATAAGAATTAATATGAGACTAATAAGTAAACTCGTAAACTTGTTCATAACACTCTATCCTTTCGATATTTCATCTTGTTTAAAATACTTCACTTTAAAAACATACCATTATTTAACACAAAAGTTTACTATATTTTGCTATACTTTAAAAAAGATCATTGTAGATTAATTTGACTAGAGGTGAATCAACATGTATTGGACTCCATTATTTGAAAATGATGTACCAGTAGTACACTTCTGCTCTTAATCGAGTGAAGGTGACTACTACCTCTCTCCGTTAGGGCATTTTCAACCTAATCATAATACGGAGGGAACAAAAAATGAAAAACACCTTATTAGGTTCTTTATATTTAATTCTAGCTTCCAGTATATGGGGCGGAATGTACGTTGTTGTGAAGGTGGTCGTATCGGTCATACCCCCCTTGGAACTTGTATGGATGCGATATTTGGTAGCGATTGTCGCACTTCTCATAATCGGGGTTATTACAAGACAAAAATGGCGAATTGAAAAACGTTATGTCTTGATCATCATCGCCATTGGAATCATTGGTAATGCCATCTCCATTGTGGCTCAGGAAACTGGTACCATGCTATCTACTGCACAAATGGGTGCCATAATCACTTCTTCAACACCGGCATTTATGGTGATTTTTGCACGCATAATTCTTAATGAACGGTTTTCGTTAAAAAAGAGTATCTCTGTTTGTTTAGCGACAATTGGAGTACTTCTCATTGTTGGAATTGGTGATGTGAATATGTCCAGTAAACTTGGAGGTATTGCACTAGTTATTGCCGCTTTAACATGGGCACTTATGTCTGTACTCGTAAAGCGGCTGCCAAGTGATTATTCACAAATCGTCATAACCACGTATTCCATCCTGGTAGCCTTAATCGTATTAACGCCATTTGTTTTGCCACGATTACAAGCAATTAGTATCTCTCAACTAACTCACCCAACTATTTGGAGCGGAATCTTGTATTTGGGAATTATTTCAACGGCATGTGGATTCCTAATTTGGAATCGTGGATTACAGATGCTTAACGCCTCAAGTGGAGGAATCTTTTTCTTCTTTCAACCCGTGGTTGGCACATTACTTGGATGGCTCATATTAGGAGAGAAAATTGATGTAACATTTTGGATTGGCTCTGCCCTGATTTTCATAGGTGTTTTATTCGTTATCATCGAAAAAAAATAGTATGTAAATACCCCTTCAACTGTTGAAGGGGTTTACTAGTTAAAACAGATTATTTTATTAATAACAGATACTTGGTAGAAAAAAATCGAATGTTTGTTCTGCATTTTAGTTAAAATAGGAAAATGCATATAACTCAATTAGTTATAAAAGAACATTATCCTCTACACTTTAATATAGCTCCAATCCTTAATATATGTTGTATTAGATACCGGGACATATCAAAAAGACGACTTCTTAAAGTAATACTTGAGGAGATTTTAAAAGGGTTAACCTTATCATGAATTTAACTTCTGGAAAATAAATTTTTTTAACAAAAGTCCTAATGTGATACCAAAAATTATGGCACTCAAAATATGGGAATAATAATCATTTATGGGTCTAATAGGGATATACTTACCTTCTACTGTCGCTGTGAATAAAAGTTCACATACTAACCAGGACAGTAAACTGCCCAAAGTAGTTTTAATAACTAAATGGCATGAACCCAACTTTTCAAATATAAAGTAAAGTAAGATTGCAAAAACACTGCCAACTAAAAAATCTACAATTAATCCTATGGTAAATACAGGCCTGTTAAATGTAATTATTAGACTTGATAATTCATAAATACCATACTTACCAATGCCAAAATAAACAAATATCCTCGAAGCAATCTCTCCTGGTATTGTTGACAGAACACCTAATAAACCGACTACTAACACCTTATCTTGGATCATATTATCGATTCCTTAATCTTAATGTGGATAAATTTAGTTTACAAATTTATATATAATTTTATACGTAATAAAAGAAGAAAATTTTTAATTCAAGAAGGCACCCGATTGGAAAATACGAAATCAAGTCAATAAGGTCCTTAATTTTTACTAAAGCTACCCGTTAGCCACCCATGAATGCAAAAATCGGCTCTTCAACTCAAAGAATGAAGTTAAAGAACAACCTTGTTTCTAATCAATGTTTCTTTAAGAAGTTTAGCATTTCATTGAAAGCGTTTTGGGATGATTTTTCATTAAATTTTGTAGAGTATGGGTCACTAAATCCGTGTTGTCCAAAACATTTATATATCTCTATATTCTTTTTATCTATATTTGAAATTAACTCATCCACACTAAAGGATTGTTCCTCTTGAGGAAAGAATAAAATTGTAGGACATAGTGGTTCTATTTGCGTGAAATTCCTAATTCTCGAACCATAGTATCCCACAACCCCATCAAGGCACTCTTCCTCACTACACAACCAAGCAACAGTTGCCCCAACACTAAATCCAATAATATATATTTTTTGGTATTTATTTTTAACACCTAATAATAAATTCTTTATTTTATGTACAGTACCAGAGAACCCTACATTTTCCATAAAATTGAGATAGGCAATCTCCTCTTCTGAATAATCAAATGGGTGTTCTCGTTCTAATAAGTTCGGACAGATAACATCAAAATCCTGTTTTGATAATAAATCACAAAAATTCTTTATATGTTGATTAATGCCATAGATTTCGTGTATCACAATAATCAATTTACCTGATTTTTTCAGTATCTGAAGCATTTTTATCCCCCCTTAAAAGTGATTCTAAATTATATAAACAATATAAATTATATCATTTCTTATTGAACTATCCTGCTCCGTTAGTTCAACAGCAAAGAAACAATCCTTTAAATCGGAGCACCTCTTACTTTTGCACCGTTCGTATAAAGTACAACTAAATATTGTAAAATATTCCTCCTTCAGATTGGCACGAACGTTCATTCGTGTATAATTATAATATGCTTATCAAAGGAGGAACTTTTATGAATTCAATTGAATTAATTATTTTAAACTTAAGTGAAGTTAGAAGAAGAAGCATAAAAGTCTGGAGATCTATTCCTGAAGAAAAACTAAGTTGGAAGCCAGATAATGAAGCAATGAATTGCCTAGAAATGGTCAGGCATGTACTGGAAAGCGAACATTATTATCACCTGGCACTTAAAAATCAAGGAAGTTTATCCGTTTTTAATTCCCCTTTTGAAAACAGACCTTATACTTCTGTAAATTCTGAATTGGAATATGCCGAACCCTATCGTAATCAATTCATAAATACAATTAGATCATTTTCTGAAGAAGACTTAACAAATATAAAGATTGACCGTTCTGATTCAGGATACATAAGAGACCTAGGGGATATGCTCCTACGCATTGCGTATCACGAATCAGTACATACTGGTCAGTTATTAGATTATTTAAGAACCGCAGGTGTTCCTAGAATCCGTATCTGGGATTAGTGCGTAATATAGGTGCTTTCACTGTTGTGAAGCACCATTTTTATTGCGTCTTTGTTTTTTTAAAGTCTTTCTTCTTCAACTATATTGCCACAAAAGTTTAAGTGCAATTTTTTACAATTTTACACTTTGATAAAAATAAATAACTAGAATTTATTAGTAATCACTCTACTTAACGAATTGATTTATATAAAATTCCTTCTGCAAAATTTATTAATAAACTGTTATTTAAATCAATTTTTGATAAATCATCTTGATAAAGTGAAATTCTCACAGAATCGAATTTAACTGTATGTTTCTTCAATTGGATATGACTTATATCTTAAATAAAAAAGGGATTGGAACTTGCCAATACATTAGTGGAAGCTATCCCTTTTCTTAAACTATCTAGGTCATAAACCCAACCCAAGCTTTGACCTTGAGCATAACCTGGTTATAAGTCTAGTTTCAATAAGTGAGCTTTGAATTATTGGATATATGCAACAAATGTCTCCCTATGCCCAGAATCCCTGGGGTATTCAACATTGTTTGTATCGTTTCACGTATGTCAATTCCCCTAGACCTTTCTTCTGGGAATGAATATGCTCTAAAGTAAAATAAAATGAGGAGGATCATTGTGATTCCATATAAAAATGAATATCATATTGCTTATCCAAAAGATGAAAGGATTTATTCAGGCTTTGGTCTGGGTGGAACAGGCTCGGGTTATGGTTTCTATCCTGGTCTAGGATTTGGTGAACCTGGACTAGGTTTATGGTTTTATCCAGGCTACGGATTAGGTGGACCAGGTTCAGGTTTTGGTTATTTTCCTGGTCTCGGTTTTGGGGCACCTGGCATTCCACATCCATACCCACCCTACCCAGTACATCTTCCTGCTCCACCACAGGGAGTGCACCTTCCTGCTCATCCGCAGCCACCACAGGGAGTACATCTTCCTGCTCACCCGCAGCCACCACAGGGAGTACATCTTCCTGCTCATCCGCAGCCACCACAAGGAGTACATCTTCCTGCTCATCCACAGCCACCACAAGGAGTACATCTTCCTGCTCATCCGCAGCCACCACAAGGAGTGCATCTTCCTGCTCAACCACTGCCACCCCAGGCATCACTGTATTAAACCCTTTAATTCAACAAGAAACAGGCGATTCTACTCTTGTAGAACCCCCTGTTTCATAGAAGTTGGTATTTTAATTTAGACTCTTTTATCCTCTATTTATAATAAAAGTAGTAGTTGGTGTATATGGATATGGCTATAAAGAGTAATGCTACATCTGTTTGTATTTTAATCAAATCGAATTGTTTGTTGTTCAACTCCCATTTACTTGAAAAACGATAATAAAATCCGATATTTCACAAACTGGATAATTTTTCTCTGTTATATCAAAAACTAATTATAAAAAAGGCGGGCTTACATGGATTCGGATATTTATGTGATGCTCTTACTATGGATAGCTTTACCTTTTATTCTCTGGAAAGTTACCCCTCGAAATCGACTTCGGGAAGTAATTGCTACCCTATTGTTTTTTCAGATGTTAACTTGGTTGGTTAGCATTTTTCTTACATATTTTGGTTTGTACGATCCTCCATTTAGACTTTTCAAACATGCCACTAAAATTGCTGTTGGATTAAACTTATTAGAATATCCAGTTCGGGAACTCGCGAAAGTGAATGGAACCAGTTTTTTATATGAGTTCTTTTTATTTCCCGTGGTCACTATCTTCTTTTGTATCTATTACCCACAAACGAGTAAAAGGTGGAAAAAGTTTATATATATAAGTGCATTTAGCACAGGACTCACCATACCTGAAGTGATTATTGTACAATATACGAATCTCATCAAATACTTAAAATGGGAATGGTATTATACTTGGACTTCCGTTTATGCTACCTTATTTTTAGCGTGGGTGTTTTATAAATGGTACTTTAAGTTAAACAAACGTAAAAAAATCTTGTTTCACTAACCAGCCCAGTTAGTGGAACAAAAATAAGGACCGCCGTAGCGATCCTCGTAACTCAACTCTATGTCCTATATGTTTAGTGAGAATATTGTCCATAATATATTATTATGGGTTTCTTTTAACGACGCAGGTATATAGTTATTTTTAATGACTTTTTACCACCACATCTAAGTATTTATTATCACTTTATTACAGTAATTTTCCTAAATAATACGGCATTTGGCGTCGCCACCAAATCCAATCATGCGAAACATCTTCGCCCCACTCATCAAACAATGCTGGAATTTGTTTTTCTCCAAAGGCTTCTTTTAATGTATAGTAGGAAGGCAGTCCTTCCTGTTCCCAATCACCCAGCCCGGTACAAATAATGATATTTGCTGAACGGTATCGATCAATAAACCAGCCATCATTTTGATTCCATATGTAATCACTCGGCGAATTTTCGTAGACAAGCGGATCATTTCCGTAATCTCCAAAAAAGAAACGCACATCGTATACCCCGCTAAGTGCAACGGTTGTTTGGAAGACATCCGGATGTTTCAAGAAAAAGTTCACCGCATGATAGGCCCCCATACTACACCCTGTTGTCATCATTGGGTCAAACCAACCTGTTTTATGTTTTATAAATGGAATAGCTTCTGAAATCACATATCGGTCATATGCCGAGTGGGCTAATGCACGGTCATGTGCCGGTTTTGAGTCGTGCAGCCAACTTTCGCTATCGATACTAGCCAATGTAAAAAACTGAACTTTTCCGGATTCAATAAATTCATGACACACATCAATCATTCCAAAATCATAGTATTCAGTATGCGTCCCTCCAGATGAAGGAAAAACTACAATTGGCATGCCGCTGTGCCCATATCTGTTCAACACCATTTCACGGCCTAATTCGCCACTCCAATGTTGTAATTGTTCTATATGCATATAAAAAATCTCCTATCCCTATACGTTTACAATGATGTAATTTTTTCGTTCATGTACAAAATGGATAATCTCATCGACTTCTTCCTGCGAATCTGCATTAATCGCATAAAATTGATTTCCTTGGAGTTCCGCAAACGCATCTGGCATGCGCTGTTCAAACTTCACACGGTCGCCAAATCGTTCAGAAATAGCTTTCGTATCATGTTTATACTCATATGCATCACGCTGTGTTATGCCGACACAAAACTGGTTTTCGACATCGGGCTCTTTGAATTCTCCTCCTATTACAAGAGAAGCATACTGAGCAAATAAATCAATGGAGTACGCGAAATTGTACATATCAACAGTGTAGCCGCCAGCCAAGCGGTTATTGTATTCAAGTGCAACATAATCCCCATTTTCTAATTTAAAAAACTCAATATGGAAAAAGCGTTCTTTCATGCCAAAAGCTTTCACAATCGCCTTCCCATAAGTTTCGAGCTTCGGATCAATTTCTTTTTGAATCACATAAGCTAAATCCAGCTGGCCATTAACGAGTTCCAGAGTTGGTACATTATAGGTAAAGCTTGTTTGGAAAACAATGTTCCCTACCTGATCCAGTAAACCATCAAATGTACAAAGCACGCCTCCTTCGACATATGGTTCTAAGAAATACACTTGCGCTTCTCCCCATTTATCTTCAAAATGACGTACATCCTCTTCTGAACTTAATTTAAAGGTTGCAGCTGATCCCACTCCATTATCCGGTTTTGCGATAACTGGCAGTCCTAATTCATCAATGGCATTAGATAAATCCTTTTTAGTTTTAACGATTCTTCCTTCTACAACAGGCACACCTGCTTTTTTAAACAGCTTCTTCATTTCGGATTTATACTTAACTTTTTTCAAGTCATTCGATTTATTGCCGTACACGTTAAATTGCTCACGCAACTGCGCATCAAGTTCTAACCAGTGTTCATTATTGGATTCAATGCGGTCAATTGGACCATGTTTATAAAATAAAAATGCAACAGCACGTTTCACTTCTTCGACATCTTCTAAATTATTTACACGATAATATTCTGTTAAAGAGTTTTGTAATTCGGAACCTAATTGTTCATATGGCTCTTCGCCAATTCCTAAAACATTAACACCTGCGTCTTTTAAACGATGAGCAAATGGCTGAAAATTACCTGGATAATATGGTGATATCAAAATATAATTCATATTAAAAAGCCCCTTTCACAGAATCAAAAAATTCATTATTTTCTCAACTAGGGTACAATTATTTCAATTAATATTCAATCTAAACTTTTAAAAATATTCAAAAAAAAGCGATAGATTCCTCCCGTGGTCAAATTCAGCTGAAAATAATTATTAGTTCATTCAAGACCACTTCTCGCTTAAAAATCGTAAACATTCCGGCAAGTGTTTTGCCCAAGCTTTTTCATTATGTTCTTCATCCGCAAAAATATTTAAACGAATGCTATCAATTGGAACAGAGCCTTTTATCAGCTGTTTATAATACTTAAGCGAGCCATCGATATAGGCCTGCTTCATATTACCATACATCAATTGTCGATCAGTATCATCGCCTTCCTGAGTCCCAACTTGAATGTACACGCGTTGTTCAGGATCCAACTCCTTTCTAGCAATATAACTGTCAAAGGCTTTACTTGTAATCCAATTCGCTAAAGAAAAAATGCCTAAACCACCAATTTGATCTTTATATTCAATTCCCATAAAAGCCGAAATATTTCCTCCAAGTGAACTGCCAATCACCGCTGTATGATATTTATCCGATTTAGTTCGGTAATGCTCATCGATAAACGGCTTCACGACTGTCATGACAAACTCAGCAAACTCCGCACCTTTTCCACCTAATTCAATATCTTCAGGAAGTGGACTTTCAGTAATTTTCCAAGGCGTATATTCATTAATTCGATCTTGTCCAGCGTTATCGATCCCCACAACAATCATCTTCGGTAAATCGGGGTTTTGTTTAATTGCGGGAATAACTTTCCATGAATATCCGCTATAAGCTTCACTACTGTAGAAAACATTTTGTCCATCATGCATATAAACAACTGGATAATGTTTAGCCTCGTCTATATCATAATTTTTCGGCAATAACACACGCACGCGACGTTCTTCATTTTTATAAGACATATGTAATAGATGTGTTTCTAGTTTTAAGTAAAAATAGGATTGATTCATATTACTTTGTTTTGGAATTTCTTCATCTAATTCTTCCCGCATTATAGCTCACCTCATTAATTCTCCTTTCATTTCTAATATTAATTCAACAAAATAGAGCCTATTTCCTCCTAGAAATAATACTCTTCCACATCTGACTTATGAGCTAATCTGCCCTTTTTTGAAGAACAAAAAAGATGAGATCGCCGCAGCGATCCTCGTAACTTAACTCTAGCACCCACTTGCAATCCCTCATTCAATTGATATTCTTTAAGTTTGTTTAAATATAAAAATTGTATTTATGTTTTGGGTATAGGTATTTATAATTTGGATATTTTAACATTTTTACATAAAATTCCAATTATTCTTGTTCCAATTAACTGCTCCGTTAGTGGAACAAGGAAAAGCGCTGCTTTTTCATGTTGTTGCAGCACCCAAATTAAAGCAATTTGATTAATCTTTACAAAACTACACAGTATAAGTTAAAGAGGTGTAGTGATGAAACCATCAAAATTATTTTTATTAGGCATTCTTATCTTTCCGTGGCTAACCGTACCTTTAATGGGGAAAGAATCCTTTAAAAGGTTTCTCCCTTCTGCTTTATTTATGTGTACTTTTTCAATGGCATTAGAACAATACGGCGAAAAAAAGAATTGGTGGCGTTTTTATAAAGGGATTCCTCCATTGAACAGCATGAGTTTTTTTAATTATGGTCCATATATGGTTTCAAGTTTATGGATATTAAAATGGACCTACGGGAAATTTCCCCTCTATTTCTCCTTAAATACGGCATTTCATATTTTATATACCGGCTTTGGAATCGACTATAACAAACGTAAAAAAATCGCTGCCTTAGTCAAAATGAAAAAGCTTCCGTATTTCTTCATTCTTTCTTTTAGAGCAGTCCTTTTATATGGATTCCAGTTCTTAACGGATTTATCAAAGAGAAGCCACAAATTAAATTGAAGTGAAAAACAGCTGAATCCAATGGATTTAGCTGTTTTTCACTAGAAGTGTTTTTTGCTCTGATAAGAGTCCAGAACCCTGACAGTCTCGCAACCTGTCAAGAACCCGCCCTTTTAATCATTCTGAATAGAACCACAATTTTCGTCTTTGTTTCCATTTGATTAATTAGCTACACTAGCCTTCACTTTGTTTGAATAATCACTTGATTGCTTCTTCCAGAACAATGTAAGAACGATTCCCAGAGCTAGGATCACAGTCGCAAAGTAGTAAGGGTAGTTAATATCTATATCAAATAATATCCCCCCTAGAATGGGTCCACTAATGTTCGCTAAACTTGTAAACATAGAGTTCATTCCACCAACGAAACCTTGTTTGTTCCCCGCGATATTTGAAAGATAGGAAGTAACTGCTGGACGGAATATATCGAATCCTACAAAAACAATAAATGTAACAAGTAAAATAGAGAAATAGGAATGAACAACAGTCATTAAAAAGACAACTACGGCTGATAATATTAAGCTATATTGGATCAGTTTAATTTCACCCCAAATTTTTGTCAGCCGATCAAATAAGATGACTTGTGATACTGCACCAAAAATGGCTCCACCTGTGATAACAATGGCAATATCGGATGGTTTAAATTGAAATTTATGGTCTACAAATAGACTAAAGAACGATTCAAAAGCTGCTAAACCAAACGAGGCAATAAAAATTAAAATAAACGCAAGGAAATATTTTGGGGAAAAAATTCGTTTGAAACCAATCTTATCATCAGAGATTTGTTCATTATGATCTTCTCTACGATTCGGCTCAGATAATAATATAATAGAAAGTATAGCCGCAATGGTACCAAGTGCTCCTGCAAAGAAGAATGGTATCCGTGTTCCAAATTCCGCTAAGAATCCACCTATACCAGGACCAATAATAAATCCTGTACTAATAGCAGCTGACATAAACCCCAGTGCTTTCGGGCGAGTATCCAAATCTGTAATATCAGCTATGAAAGCTGTAACTGCTGGCATAATGAACGCTGCACTAATTCCACCTAAAACGCGTGAAATAAATAGCATGTCGATTCCTTTTCCGATCCCGAATAAAAATTCTGAAATGCCGAAAATAAATAAGCCAATGACAATCATAATTTTCCTGCCGAATTGATCTGCCGCTTTCCCTGCAAACGGTGAAACAATCAATTGAGCGATGGCAAAAGCTGCCGTTAAATAACCCACAGTTTTCCCAGTTATCCCTAATTCATTCATCAGGGTAGGTAAGACTGGAATGACAAGACCAATTCCCAAAAAGGCTATGAATAAATTCATTAATAATAATCCTAAGGTGACTTTATAAGTCTTCATTTTTTACATTCTCCTTAACAATACAAATTACTTAAACAAATTTGAAATTTTTTCATTTGTTTACAATTTCCATCGTAGTGTATATAGTAACTATATAGTCAAGGGTGGTGCTGTAAAAAATGGAAAAAATAAATGGAAAGTATTTAACTACGGGGGAATTTGCGAAGCTTTGTAAGGTAAATAAACAGACACTCTTTTATTATGATCAAATTGGACTTTTGTCTCCCCTATTGAAAAATGAAAAAGGGTATCGTTATTATTCAATTCACCAAATAGAGCTTTTCTTTGTTATAGATTTATTAAAGGAACTTGGGATGTCACTGAACGATATTCAACAATATACACAAAATAAATCGCCTGAAAGTTTTTTATCATTAATGCATCAAAAAAAAGAAGAGATTGTAAAAAAGCGTCAGGAGATTGAAATGAAGGAAAGAATGATTGATGCAAAAATAGCATTGATGGAAGAAGCATCATACCTTGATTTTCAACAAATTACGCGTAAAGCCTTACCGGAAGCAACACTTTATCTTAGTAGAAACATTGAAAATATAACGGATGAAGAATTTGTAGAAGTTATTTCAGATTTTATTAATGAATTGAACATCTCTCATCTGGATTCAGGATATCCAATTGGTGGGATTACGAAACGGGAGCAGGTATTGAAGGGAGAATTCTCTAATTATAGCTTTTTATATATTGAGCAGCCACATCCAAAGGTGGGATATCCGTATTTTCAGGCTGTCAAAGGTGACTTTCTCATTGGGTATCATATTGGGGATGAGAAAACAATACATAAAACATATAAGCGACTTTTTTCAGAGATGGAACGTTTAAATTTAGCTTTAGCTGATTATGTTTTTGAAGAGTATATTTATGATACCGTTGTAATGAATCAGAAGGAACATTACGTCACCAAAATTATGATTCAAGTCGAACAAATAGAGAGTTAATTATTTTATGGACGTGCTTGGGAAATTTAACCCAAGCTTTTTTTATTTTGATAGTAAGCAACTCTTATAAAACAATCCTGCACGTTACTAAAACAAGCAAAAAAAGACCGCCGAAGCGATCCAGGTCAAACTCTTGCATCCGTTAGTGAAACAACTACAAACTCTCTGGTAAGTGATGTTTATACATATCTAATACATTTGTATTTTCTTCTAAAACAGCCACAATTTTGGGATGAGGCTTAGCATAGATAACTGGATAATCCTTTTCATCAAGTTCTTCATTAATGCGAAAAGCTAATTTTTCTTCTTCAATTGAAAATTGGGCATCAATTCCCTCTTTATTTCCACGAGCATCAACCCTAATCCATTTATTAAGTGAATTAAGGAAGATAGCATTTAAAGCGTGTATACAATACCCTTTTTCTGGAGTATCAAATAACATCAATCTTTGATAACAAAAACCTGTTGGTATTCCCTGTAAACGCAATAAAGACGCTAATAGGTGTGATTTTGCATAGCAAATTCCTTCTTTAAAGTCCAATACTTCCGAAGCATTACAAGTAACTTGCTTCGATTGAATATCCCAAGAATGGGAAATTTCATCACGAACAAATTCAAAAGCGATTCTTGCTTTTTCAATTTCTGTTTGAGATGGATTAAAAAGTTCATATGCTTTCTTTTTTATAATTGGATTAGAATAATTAACTTCGTTTAATTCGAGTAAATAGTCATCTAATTTTTCCGACTTACAAACCAAAATCATAAACCGTCCTCCCCTCATAAAGTGTATAAATATGTATATATAAGCAATATTATACAATTTTCATTTGTTGAATTAAAGGATTTATTATTGTGCTACATGCCCCTCAGTGGAACAAGAACAAAGGGCTGCCGAAGCAACCCTTTAATCAACTCAAACACCCGATAGTTTAAGTATAACATTTCACAAACTTTATCCAGAAATAAGAGTAGGGATGTCATTCCTTCCGATTGAACAGTGTTCATCGGAGATACGGTAATCATCTGATATCTGCATGGAAAACGCCCCCTATGAATAGCACTAACGCCTTGAAATTCCAAAGCGTTAGTGAAAAAGTGATCTTATTCTCGACTGAAATCAGCCTCTTGTAATGGAACCATCTTAGATTTCTTTACAATTTTATAGCTAAAATATCCAAGTAAGAATAAAGGTAATCCAATATAAGAAACCAGAATTCCATACCAGTCAATCTTATCCCCGATAAATGCCCCGTAATTTGTTCCGAGCATTGCCACTAAACATAATATTGTCGCTAGTATTGGTCCTAACGGGAACCATTTCGCAAAATAAGGAAGATCTTTAAAGTCTCTGCCTTGCGCAATAAAAGCTTTTCGGAATCGATAATGAGTAACAGAAATACTTAACCATGAGAGATAACCTGCTAGTCCGGCAGCATTTAATAACCATGAATAAACTGCTCCGTCACCGAAAAATGAGGTTAGGAAGCAAAGCATTCCTATAATAGTAGTTGCATACAATGCGTTTACCGGAACGCCCCCTTTATTTACTTTTTTCAAAAATGCTGGTGCTTTACCTTCTTCTGCCAATACCCATAGGACCCGTGAACCAACATATAAACATGAGTTTCCTGCAGATAAAACGGATGTAAGGATGACAGCATTCATCACAGCTGCGGCAAAGGACAGCCCAGCATGTTTAAAAACAAGAGTAAATGGACTTACAGCAACATTTTCAAGATCAGAACCTAATAAATTTGGATCATTATAGCTAACTAAGCATCCGATGACAAAAATGGCTAAAACATAGAATAAAAGAATTCGCCAGAAGATTTGCTTAATCGCTTTAGGGATATTTTTTTCAGGATTTTCACTTTCACCTGCAGCTACTCCAACCATTTCTGTTCCTTGAAAGGCAAATCCTACTACCATAAAGACACTAAATATGGATAAAAGACCTCCCTTAAATGGCGCCTCTCCTTTTGTAAGATTTCCAAATCCACCGGTATGCCCATTCATAATTCCAAAGATCATCAATAATCCAACAACAATAAAAATCATAATGGTTACAACCTTGATGATGGAAAACCAAAATTCGGATTCACCATAACCTTTTACAGATAAAACATTTAGACCAAAAATAAGGAAGAGAAAAATTGCACTCCAGATAATGCCTGGAACATTAGGCAGCCAATATTTCATAATCAATGAAGAAGCCGATAATTCAAGAGCAAGAATAATAGCATTGTTATACCAATAATTCCACCCAACCGCAAACCCTAAGGCAGGGTCAACAAATCTTGATGTATAGGTACTAAAAGAACCCGAAATTGGTATAAATGCAGCCATCTCCGACAAGCTTGTCATGAGGAAATAAACCATGATCCCAGCAATAAGATAGGCCGCAATCGCCCCTCCTGGACCGGCATCATGAATAGTAGTACCACTAGCTAAAAAAAGACCTGTTCCAATTGTTCCACCAATTGCAATCATGGATAGGTGCCTAGTTTTTAATTTTCTTTCTAAGTGTTCATGTTGTTCTCCTAGATTTGTTTGCTGCGTTTGTATTTTTTGTACCGTTTGCATAAAACACCTCTTTTTTTAGTCTCTTATAATTAATTCTTATACAATCTTAAAAATACAATAAGACAGTATAAAAAAGCGCTTTCATGGATTCATTTATTTAAATATTAATATCCTCCAAAATAGTAGATTAATTGAAGTAATTCCGAGACATAAGTAACTGTGATAGTGATTGATTTTGTTCAGCAGATGCAATACTGAGAAATAGGCATCCTGTTATTAAACAACCATGCTTGCTCTAATAATCGTAACCATTTTTTCCATTTTACGACGAAACTTAATACTCATTTCCTCAGATAAATTCTCCCTCATAATAATCAGTGTATCGCCTTTTTCGAAAGATAAAGGGTCTTCTTCACCTATTTCAACTCCTACCATTCCATCAACACAATAAAAAACCTCTGCTGTTCCTGTCACATCCAACATTAAATCTTGAATATCCATATTAAACTGAATGCAGGTAAGCCCTCCATTCCACCCCTCTGATAACATTAAATTAAAATCCCTAACAATCCCTTTGCTTCGTGTTGTCCATCCACCATCAAAGCGATCTTGCTCAAAAGGCTTCAAAACCACCGAATGTTTTCCTTCATGCACCAGATACATTTCACCTTCTAGTGTCATAATTACTCTTTGGATACCTGGCAGATGTGTAAATAGGGATTCTTCTAGTTCGATATCAGCAGTACTAATGCGCCATTGGAAATTCCGTTTACTATATTCCGCATCTTCAGGATAAATGGCCAGTTGCGTTGTTTTTCCACCGGACCATAAATTCGTAGTTTGTTCATTTTTTTTTACAAATTTTATTGAATAAGTCATATTCCCACTCCACATATCTATCAAAAAATTTAACTCTTTGCTCATTCATGCAGATCCCGGCGATATTCTTCTATACTTTTGTTCAGACATCACACCTTTAACAAGGGGAGTTGTTGAGCTCCCCTGCAAGGTAAAGAGCTGAGAAGCATTTCTGATAAAAAGTGCTTTACTCAATCGTTTCAATCCATTTCGGTCCGGTCTTAGTCTTGCTTTAACATTGGCATTTTGATGCCTTTTTCTCCAGCTGTTTTAATCGCTAGTTCATAACCAGCGTCAGCATGGCGGACAACACCCATACCAGGGTCAGTCGTTAATACGCGCTCTAAACGTGTTTCCGCTTCTTTCGTACCATCGGCAACGATTACCATACCAGAGTGTTGAGAATATCCCATACCTACCCCGCCGCCATGATGTAAGGAAATCCAGCTTGCGCCACCTACTGCGTTGATCATAGCATTAAGAATTGGCCAGTCAGAAACTGCATCACTGCCGTCTTTCATGCTTTCTGTTTCACGGTTTGGAGAAGCAACAGAACCAGCGTCTAAGTGGTCACGACCGATAACGATTGGCGCGGAAACTTCACCTGAAGCAACCATGTCGTTAATGATTTTACCAAAACGGGCTCTTTCACCGTATCCTAGCCAGCAAATACGTGCAGGAAGTCCTTGAAACGCAATTCTTTCTTGTGCCATACGAACCCATTTGCAAAGATGCTCATCATCTTTATAAACACGAAGTAATGCTTCATCAATTTTGCGGATATCTTCTGGATCTCCGGATAATGCTGCCCAGCGGAAAGGTCCTTTACCTTCACAGAATAATGGACGGATATAAGCTGGAACGAATCCAGGGAAATCAAAGGCATTTTCTACGCCTTCGTCTTTTGCTACCTGACGGATATTGTTACCGTAGTCAAATGTGACAGCGCCTTTTTGCTGCATTGTAAGCATTGCTTTTACGTGTGTTGCCATGCTTTGTTTAGATAGTTTTACATATAGTGTAGGATCTTCTTCTCTTAAACTAGCTGCTTCTTCTAATGAATAACCAACTGGAACATATCCATTAAGCGGATCGTGAGCTGAAGTTTGGTCTGTTAGTACATCTGGGTTGAAGCCTTTTTCAATCATTAATGGTAAGATTTCTGCTGCATTTCCAAGAAGTCCGATGGAAAGTGCTCGTCCTTCTTTTTTCGCGTCAAACGCTATTTTAAGCGCCTCATCAAGGTCTTTTGTTTTTACATCCAAGTATCTTGTTTCGATACGACGGTCAATTCTCCATTCATCTACATCGATCGCGATACAAACTCCATCATTCATGGTTACTGCAAGTGGCTGAGCGCCGCCCATTCCGCCAAGACCTGCTGTTAATGTAATGGTATGTTTTAAAGAACCGCCAAACTCTTGACGTGCAAGTTCTGCAAATGTTTCATACGTACCTTGAACAATACCTTGGCTTCCAATATAGATCCAGCTACCTGCTGTCATTTGACCGTACATCATCAAGCCTTTTTTATCTAGCTCATGGAAATGCTCCCAGTTTGCCCATGCAGGTACAAGGTTTGAGTTCGCAAGCAATACGCGTGGTGCATCTTTGTGTGATTTCCATACAACTACTGGCTTACCTGATTGAACTAAAAGTGTTTCATCATCTTCTAGTTCTAAAAGCGTTTTCACAATTGCATCAAAAGATTCCCAGTTTCGAGCTGCTTTCCCAATCCCGCCGTAGACAACAAGATCTTCTGGTCTTTCTGCTACTTCTTGGTCTAGGTTGTTATATAGCATTCGAAGAGCAGCTTCTTGAATCCAGCCTTTTGCATGTAGTTCCGTACCTATACAGTTTTTAATGATTCTTTTTTCAAATGTTTTCGTTTCCATAACATCTACTCCTTTTGTTTAACTATGGCTTAATTATAAAAATAAAATCTTTTAAAAAATACGAATGAAAAATTCTAAAACTTAAAAATTCCTTAAAAATTGCGTGTGATTATATAAAAGGTATTTATCTAAAATAGCCATATTTTTAGAATTGTTCATTATTTTTTAATCCCATAAATAAAGGTCGATTCATAGTAAAGATCTTAAACAGTGACTAATTCCCTACTTTGTTCAGTAATGTAAATAATCTCAGAAAGAATCCTATAGTCTTCCATGTTTTCGAAAGCAGCTCTTGCATCTTCTTCTGAATCAAATTCATACATAGTAATATTTGAATTTGAATAGGAAGTGATGACCCACATAAAATCTCCTCCAATTAAGATTCTTATATATTGCTAGATAATTTTTAAATTTTATCAATAGTATGAATAGATTTATATTTCAAAATACTCTGTACCATCCCCAACAAATCTTTAACTATATAGATTCCATGGGTATTCGGTTATTAAATAATAGATAATAGATTTAAACCCAGCCACGAAAATGCGATGCTTCTGCCATTTTTCTTATTCCAACCATATATGCAGCCAAGCGCATGTCTACTTGGTATTGTTGGGACGTGGAGAAAACCCTTTCAAAGGAATCGACAATTTTATCACGTAACCTTTGGGCTACTTCTTCTTCAGACCAATAAAAACCTTGGTTGTTTTGTACCCATTCAAAATAGGAAACAGTTACACCGCCAGAACTTGCAAGTACGTCCGGTACAAGTAATACGTTACGATTTGTTAATATGTGTGTTGCTTCGAGTGTTGTTGGTCCATTTGCGGCTTCAACAATAATATCAGCCTTAATCTTATTTGCATTCTCGCGTGTAATTTGATTAGAAATCGCTGCAGGAACAAGAATTTCACATTCTTTTTCAAGTAACTCCTGATTCGTTATAACGTTTGTAAATAAATTTGTTACTGTACCAAAACTATCGCGCCGATCGAGTAGATAATCAATATCAAGCCCTTCCGGATCATAAAGAGCACCATATGCATCTGAAATGCCAATCACTTTTGCTCCTGCATCTTTCATAAATTTTGCAAGATAACTTCCTGCATTTCCAAACCCTTGGATAATAATGCGTGAACCCTTTATTGGAATCCCTCTTCGTTTTGCTGCCTCTTCGATGCAAATCGTCACTCCGGCAGCCGTTGCCGTTTCACGGCCTTGAGAACCTCCAAGTACAATCGGTTTTCCTGTAATAAATCCTGGCGAATCAAATTCTTGAATTCGGCTATACTCATCCATCATCCATGCCATAATTTGCGGGTTTGTATAGACATCTGGAGCAGGAATATCCTTCGTTGGCCCAACAATTTGGCTAATTGCACGCACATATCCTCGACTTAAACGTTCTAATTCAAGAAATGACATGCTGCGAGGGTCACATATAATTCCCCCTTTTCCACCGCCGTATGGAAGATTAATAATACCGCATTTTAAACTCATCCACATGGACAACGCTTTTACTTCCTCTTCACTTACCTCCGGATGAAAACGTATTCCCCCTTTTGTAGGACCAACAGCGTCGTTATGTTGCGAACGGTATCCAATAAAAATTTTAATGGAACCGTCATCCATTCGGACGGGGATACGTACCGTGAGAATTCTAAGCGGTTCTTTTAATAACTCATACATTTCCTCGCTATAGCCTAATTTTCTTACCGCCATTTTTATAATAGATTGAGTGGAACTTAATAATTCCAATGTATCATTTTGCGAGCCATCTTGTTTTTGAACTCGTTCGCTATTTATATCAACCGCCACTTTCATTCGATGCACCTCTTATATAAGTTGTTTGAATTGAATGGACCAATGTATTATTTAAAGCAAAAAAAGATAATATTTAATGAATTTTTCTAATATCGGATAAACGAATGGAGAGATTTTTTTGCTGTCTGTCTTCTAATAAAAGTGCTTGTTTCTGTATATCAATTAGACATACACGACCATTGCATGTTAGTAATGAACTATTCTCATAGTAAGTAATTGTAATATATTCTTTTTTTGTCAACTCTTTTAAAAACATCTGTTATCCCTTCTCCGAAGCTTGGAATTTCCGAAAACAAATAAAAATAATTGATCCTTTAGATCGTATGAGTTCTGTACTATTCAGTAAGAAAATAGTCACCGGAGCAAACCATGCTCCGGAATGACGTTAAAGATTTGAATAAGAGGCGAGCATAGTAACCACTATAACTATTCCTTCCATTTCCGAAATAGGGATGATTTTGAAAGATGTTTTTCTAAAAACAACTCCATCACCTTGATTACTGTTTGGAAATTTCCTCTTTTCTAACATGTAAGTTTTTTTCTACAAATGATTTCCAGTCGATTTCATTTAACCAGTTTGTAGCTGCCTCAATATCCTTTGAGAACACACGATCTTGCGTAATGCTTGGGATAAGCTTTCTCGCTTCCGTATAAAAAGCATTTGTAAATGAAGCCATCTTATCTATGCCACGATATTCCACTGCCTGCAAGGCGCAAATAAGTTCAATGGCCAATACACGGCGGACGTTTTGAATGATTTGATGAGCATGACGGGATCCAATTGTCCCCATGCTTACATGATCTTCCTGGTTCGCTGAAGATGGGATGGAATCCACACTTGCCGGGTGCGCCAATGTTTTGTTTTCTGATACAAGCGCAGCCGCCACATATTGCATAATCATCGCTCCCGACTGCAAACCCGGCTCTGGGCTTAAAAACGGCGGTAGATCATTTAGCTGCGGATTGACGAGACGCTCAATTCGGCGCTCTGAAATATTCGCAAACTCCGCCATGGCAATTTTAAGGAAGTCCATTGCAAATGCGATCGGCTGGCCGTGAAAGTTCCCTCCCGAAATAACCTTTTCACCATCATCGAAAATAAGCGGATTATCGGTTGCTGCGTTCATTTCAATTTCAAGTTTCTCTTTTACATAATCAAGTGCCTGCCATGATGCGCCGTGTACTTGTGGGATACAGCGGAGAGAGTATGCATCCTGTACCCGAAGTTCTCCTTGCGTAGTGACAAGCTGACTGTCACTAATCATTCGCCGAATACGTTCCGCGACTTCAGACTGTTGACGATACCCACGTGAAAGATGAACATCAGCATCAAAAGCATCCTTAATGCCACGTGATCCTTCTAATGTCAATGATGCTATCGCGTCCGTTTGAAGTGCAAGCTGCTCGGCTTCGATGTAATTGACTAGACCCATTGCTGTCATAGCTTGAGTACCGTTAATTAACGCTAAGCCTTCCTTCGCTTGCAATGTCAGTGGAACGATACCTTCTTTTGACAAAGCTGTGACGGCCTTCATTTGTTCCCCTTTATAAAACACTTCACCCTCACCCATAAGCACAAGAGCCAAATGGGACAGTGGTGCTAAATCCCCGCTCGCTCCAAGTGAACCTTGCTGCGGAATGACCGGATGTATATGTGCATTCAAAAGCTCAAGCAAGCGTTCAATGACAACGGGACGCACTCCAGAAAAACCTTTTAATAATGCGTTAGCACGGAGCAGAAGCATGGCACGTGAAACTACTTCAGGGAACGGTTCTCCTACGCCGCATGCATGAGAGTGAATCAAATTCCACTGCAACTGCTCGACATCTTCAGCATCAATCAATACATCACTAAACTTTCCAAACCCAGTTGTAATACCGTAGATGACTTTCTTTTGCTTTACGATCATTTCAACAGCTTCCCTGCTTTTTTCCACATTGCTCCAACTTTCCGCTGAAGCTTTTACAAACGCATCATTATATAAAACCTCTTTTGCTACTTCAATCTTTAAAGTCTGACCTGTTAATTCAATCATTTCTTACACCCCTTATCATTTTTTAAAAAACCAAAAAGGGGGCCGTATTGACAGACGTATCCCGTCGTCAATACAGCCCCCTGTTTAACTAATAACTATAGGCTTGTTATTATTTAAATGTGGTTAATACCTAATCCGATCGCTTCATGCTCAAACCCGCGAACCGGTGCTCCAATTGTTCCATACACTGCAACGGCAATCCATTCGCCTTCTGCCTTGTTTTCAAACGGATGGCCTCGAAGAATCGCAAAGCGAAGCCCTGCTGTTCTAAGCATTCCGCCAAGCTCAACTTGACCACGTGTTACACCGTGCATCGCTTCAATAATCGCATGATACAATGCATGCATTTCACGATAAAGTTCAGAGTTGACTATTTCTTGCCTTTTCGCTGACGTTTCAATGGCTGCTACGATTTTCTGCAGCTCCATTGATCCAACCTTCCCTTTTCCATAGCGCCAATTCATTTGCGTAAGCTTACTTACTATTAAAGCTTCTTCCTCTTCTTTTGCAAACGCGTACATGATTGCCTGCTGACCAATTTTTCTGTCGAATCCCTTCGTCATGCAGTTACCTCTTTTGAATTTTAATTTTCTAAATTGACTAATAACTGATTTTCATTTTAAACGTATTCCTATCGTTAGGTCAATAAATATTTTTCCCATATTATTATTATTTATATACTTTCAGTAACTACATAACGGGAACGACATAACACCTGCCTTCACGAAATCGTATGCCGAATTTCTAAGACACCAAGGATACCTTCCATTGATACCGCATGTGACCCTCGCCATTTAACTCCAACTACGCCAAGTTAAAGGCATGAACTGAAGCGGACTGATTGTAGGATCAGTGATAGGTTTTGATGCTTTCCATTTAGTAGAAGAGCTACTAACTCAACATTTACAAATAATTATTGGTAGCGAACAAGGTGGATTAGGTTCAAATAAAAATAGTAATTATATTTATGTAGTTATCATAATCTCTTCTTCTTGAACAAACCTGCCCCGTTACTGCAATAAACCCCAAAAGGAATATATTCCAAATAAAAAAATGATAAGACCCGATAATCGGTTAATCCATATTAAGGTTTGTTTTTTTAGAGATTTCTTGAAAAACCCCACAACAAAACAGAGGATAAGCCACCAAATTCCTGAACCAATAAATACACCTAAAACCAAAGTGACCACTGATCCTTCATTAGCTTGAGTGAGTCCTAATCCTGAAAAAATGCCAAGAAAAGATAATATCGTCATAGGGTTTGTCAAAGTAAGGAAAAAAACTGAAGCATAATCGCCAAATAAATGCTGACCTTGGACTTGTGCAGGGTTTTCTGAAGCTTTAGATATTGCTATTTTTATTCCTAAATAACAGAGGAATGCTCCCCCTGCTAAATGAAACCAAAACTGGTGTTCTATAAAAAAATTTGTAATAAAGGTCAAACCCAGCCCTGCAATAAGTCCATAAACGCCATCCGCACTTGCTGCCCCAACTCCCGACACAATTCCATATATTCTCCCCTGACTTAATGTTCTTTTAATAACTAGGACACCAATAGGTCCTACAGGAGCAGCAATAGAAAAACCAATAACTAAACCTTTCAAAAACACAAGAATCTCCATAGGTGGGTATCCTTCCAAATAAAATATCTTTAATTTAATGTAGTGTAACACTATGTTACGCTATTCTACTTTGAAGCACACAAAAAAAGCTGCCTTCAATTTGCAGCTGGATTTATAACATAAGCCCCCTTTAGTTGATCAAAAATTTCTAAAGGTTAGCATCTTTAGATTAATTTTTATTGATTTTCTCAAAGGAATTCCTTCGACTAAACCAGTGAGCGATTAAATAGAATAAAGTTAAAATAAAGAATGAATATGTATAAGCCCAATCAATTTTTTTGTATAAATCAATCATACCTAATACTGGCATTCCCACATATGCAGCTAATCCACCAAAAATAACAGCTTTTAAATATGGATTAAAGCCAGGCTTATATTGCAACAATAGCATTACAAACACAGGTAAAACAGAAAGCCTGAATGAAAAGTTTATTGTTGCTACGGGGACTAACTTCACTGGGTAAGCCCACTTTCCAAAACTGACCCCAACCGTATCAAGAATCTCTGATAAAACCATCACCAATAAACCTGCCGAAAAAATACGAGCTGAACTCTCACGGTTACGGAATATCCCCCAAATAACCCAAGGGATAACCATCATAGCTAATGCAACCCACCATTGCCAAGTAAATAAGAAAGCGTTCATTATTGCTTCAATAATTAACTGATTTGCTTCAGTAATTTTTTGAGTTGCTCTATCAATTTGGTTCAATCCTTCTTGATATGTCATCGAATATTCACCTTGTTCAATATATTTATTGTCTGTTAGTTTTTACCACATTTTCTTCAATTATTCTGCCCCTTTAACTTAATAAGGACCGCCGTTTCAATTTAGAAATTGCGTTGCTTTAATTCACTCTTGCAACCGTAGCTTAAAAAGAACCAATCAAGTAAAAATTAATTTTTATTTTTTTCTCTATTATCAATAGCAATGTCAATACAGAATAATAATAAAACGGCAATGATTTCTGTTTTCGATGAAATTGTACTTCTATCCAAATATTCATCCACTGTATGCAATGCTAGCCAAGTAAATGTGCAATCAATAACCATCCGTATTACAAATTATTTATATTTACCAGAACAAAGGGCTGTCGAAACAGCCCTTTGTTCAACTCAAGCACCAGTTTTATGAATATTTCGTCACAAACTTTTACTTTTATCATGAAAAACATTATTTTTATAATGTGACCCCTTCTTTATCACAGGTGTTTTTTTTCCAATTATTACGCATATCACTACAACACTCGCTAAAACAATCGTAAGCCATGTAATCGATTCTCCTAAGAAAAATACAGAAAATCCGATCATTAAAAAGGGCTGTAAATATTGAATCTGTCCAACTCTTGCAATCCCTCCTAAAGACATCCCACCGTACCAAGCAACATAGGCTAAAAATTGGCTTACAACAGATAAATAGAACAAACTTATCCAAGCTTCGATAGGTGCTTGTAACATATCAACTGATATGCTTAAGCCAACAGGAATAATAAAAAACGGAGCTCCAATTAATATAGCCCAAGCGATGACTTGCCAACTACCAAGCTCTTTTGAGAGTTTTCCACCTTCTGCATAACTTAATCCAAGTACTAAGACAGCAATAATTAGTGCAACATCTCCATTTTGTAATTGACCTAAACCTAAATACACGGCATAAAGAAGCACTATGATCGAACCAATAATACTAGCAATCCAATAGCGCTTAGAAGGCCGCTCGCCTCCACGCCACAAAGCAAAACCAGCTGTCGCGAGTGGCAGTAAAGCCAGTTCAATTGCGCCATGTGATACAGGCAGTGATTTCATTGCAAATGTTGTTAATAACGGAAAAGCAAGTACAGCACCAACGGCAACAATACCCAAGCTTTTTAATTGTTTTTTATTAGGTACTGATTCTTTTTTTATGATAAAAATGATACTTACGATTATTGCTGCAATAACTGTCCTACCCAACCCAACAATTGTCCCACCGAAATAAGGGACAGCAATACTTGTAGCTGGTAATGTAAGACTAAAACTAACGATCCCGATAAAGCCCAATAGCATTCCCCTTTTAATATTGTTTTCCATTCAAATTCCCCCTTAACAAACATACAAATGTATTCCATAATCAAGTTAAACAGAATTAGCTAATTAAACATGATTGTAATGAATATCAACTCTTTTTAAAACAAGAAAATTCCATATCTGTCATGGGACAGATACATAGGAGAAAATACATGACAACAAAATATAAAGCTATTTTAGAATGGGTGAAACAACAAATAGAGGATGAGCAGTTAAAAACAGGTGATAAACTGCCTTCAATTCGGCTGCTCGCTGAACAATTTCAATGTAGTAAAAATACGGTTGTAAAGGCATTACTTGAATTGGAACAACAACATATTGTCTATGCTAAACCTAAGAGTGGCTATTACGTTGTTGATTATTACCAAACACCTAGTCCACACGAAAATGATATTGATTTTTTATCTGCTGGTCCGGATAAACGGATCATGCCTTATGAGGACTTTCAGCATTGCATGAACCAGGCGATTGACCATTATAAAGAACAATTATTTACTTATAGTGAGCAACAGGGACTTTTTTCTTTACGAAAGGAACTTGTGAAGTATTTACAACATTTGCAAGTATTCACGAAACCTGATCGACTTGTTATTACTTCTGGCTCACAACAAGCTCTTCACATTCTATCCATCATGCCGTTTCTGAATGGGAAAAAGAATGTATTAATTGAGCAGCCCACTTACTTTGGGATGATAGATACTTTACAGCTTAATCAGATTACAACATTAGGAATTAAATTAACAATGGAGGGTATTGATTTTGAAAGGCTTGAAAACTTATTTCGAACCAATGATATTAAATTCTTTTACATCGTTCCAAGATGCCATAATCCACTTGGGCATCATTATACAAATGAAGAAAAGAAAAAAATCGTTGCTCTTGCAGAAAAATACGATGTATACATTGTAGAGGATGATTTCTTAGCAGAGTTAGATACGGATTTAAAAGCAGACCCATTGTTTGCGTATGAACCTAACGGAAGAGTTATTTATGTAAAGAGTTTTTCGAAAGTATTTTTGCCAGGGCTGCGTATTGCCACTGTTGTACTCCCTGAAAAAATGATTTCCACCTTCGTAAGCTATAAATTTAGCACTGATTTCACTTCATCGCCACTTTCACAAGGAGCATTAGAAATCTATTTAAAAAATGGTATGTTTCAATATCATTTAGAAAGCGTAAAAAAATTGTACTTAAAAAAAATGAAAACACTATTAGAAGCCTGTACATTGTATTTACCGAACTATGTACAATTCACAAAGCCAAAAAGTGGTTTTTATCTCACCATCTTTTTGCCTTCACATATAGATGTCGATAAATTGATTTACCTATTACAGGAAAAACATATTTATGTGGACAACGCTTCAAGAATGTACCTAGCTGAAAACAAACAGCAAGCAATTCGATTAAGCATTTCACAAGTAAATGAAGATAAGATTAATCTCGGTATTCAACAATTAGCAAGATATATAATCGATATGTGTGAAAAAAAGAAATACAATCCATTCTCGTTTAAATCCTATCATTAAGGTCGATTCTAAATAGGGTGTTACCATTATAAAGGCAACACCCTTTCCTGTTACTCCGCCACCCATTTTGATTGTACGGCAGATAAAATTCCCAATTTAGCCCCCTCATCTTTCATTACCCGAAAAGCTGTATCATCTTTTCACGCTGGTTTGCCCTTATTTAAGGTTTATTTCTTTTTATATCAATCCATTCATCTTGCCTTAAACTTAATCAATGATTAAACGATCAATTAAGACAACGTCTTTACTTTCACGAAACGTCCCGGCGGATACACCAACGGCTTTGCGGAATACTTTGTTGAAATAGTTGGCATTTGCATACCCTACCTGGGCAGCAATGTCTGTTACAGAGGAACTCGTTGAACGTAGAAGCCCCGCTGCTTTTTGAATTCTGATTTTGGTAAGGTAATGCACAGGTCTCATGTTTAGTTGTTGTTGAAACTGCTTAATAAAGTAATATCTTGAGAAACCGGATACGGCCGCTATTTCGTCGAGTGTGATTGGTTCATGATAATGTGTTTGGATAAAGGATAAAGCTTCTGTTATCTGGAGAGAGAAACCTTTCGTTGCTTTTTCAATATTCCTTATGAAACGATAACACTCCATAATAAACTCATAAGCTTTTGCAGAGGCATAATAGGCATCTGTAATCTTTTGATCATATGTTTCTTGATAGATTTTCAGCAAAAGCTGGATCAATTTTGAAACCGGAGGAACTTTCAAGACAGGACCACTCTGTTCTTTCATAAACCGCCAGCAATCGGCGGCTTCTCTTCCCACTAATGTAATAAACATAAACTCCCATCCCTCGCTATCCTTTGGAAAGTAATAACGATGATTGCTAGGAATTTCGGCAATTAATGCTTCTCCTGCCTTCACTGTATAACTTTTATCCCCTATCTCAAATCTTCCCGATCCTGACAGAGTGTATTGAAACACATACGTGCCGACGTCTCTTCGCTTTAACCCATGCCAATCATAAAATTCACCGGGTATTTTCTCCTCCCGGCCTAGCACGAAAATGTTTGCCACGTCGTTAGGAAGTACATCTTGAAAACGAAAACCGTACGTTCCGTAATCAATTCGATAGGTAGTCCCAGCTTCACTTTATAGGAGGTAAACATGAGTAAATTTATCTTTCTCTTCACTTCATAGCGTTAAGTGCAACCCTAGCAGCTTCGGCAATAAGGGTATTGTTATAGGTGGCATTCTTTGTATCCCGACTAGATAGAACTGCGATGACAATGGGAGCTCTATTCGGAGGCCAAACAATCGCAATGTCATTCCGCGTTCCATAGCTTCCTGCCCCGCTCTTATCATCGACTTTCCAACCTGTTGGTGCACCAGCACGAATCAATGCATCTCCGGTTTTATTTCCCTGCATCCAATCTGTCAGGATCTTACGTTTATCCATAGAGAGCAAGTCGCTAACTGCGTAAGCCTTGAGGCTCGTAGCAAGTGATTTTGGTATGCTTGTGTCACGTGTATCTCCAGGAAGTGCTGAGTTCAAATCCGGCTCGTAGCGATCAACCTGGGTAACGTTATCGCCAATTTGCCTCAGTGCTGTTTCAAATCCCTTAGGGCCTCCCAGTTTCTCTAATAAAAGGTTCCCTGCAGTGTTGTCGCTATATCGGACAGCAGCCTCAATAACTTCCCTAAGAGTCATCCCGGTATCTACGTGAAGCTGTGTGACGGGTGAATATGAAACTATGTCCTCGCTATTGTATGTGACTAACTCGTTTAGTTGATCAATTGAGTAATGCTTCAGCAATGCACCAGCCGCTAGAGCTTTGTATGTAGATGCGTAAGCGAACCGATCATGAGGCCGATAGGATACAGTCCGATTTGTACCTGTATCGATAGCATAGACTCCGAGCCGGGCGTCAAATTTGCTCTCGAGTTCAGCAAACTCACGGTGTATATGGGGTACTGGTGTTTTCCTGACTGCCTTTTCGGGCTTGTCGGAAAGGTTATTGGTGGTCATCGACCAGCCGGCAAGAGGTACAATTGCAACCACTAGCATAAGTAGGGCGAATATAAGATTATCTATGTTAAAAATATCATGTTTCCTCAAGATCTTAACCTCTTTCTATTAATACTAGATGTCTGGAAAATAGAATAAGCGAGTTTAATCATAATGTTTTAATTACCCCCGCGGCTATTAACCAGCAGATTCTACAAATTGTGTGTTACACTCAGATTCATTTCCATTATTTATGGAACGAAAAATTTATTCCGTTAGCAGCTTATTTAATCATGTTCAATATCATTTTCATAACTTTTACTGCCCTGAAATGCTGGGGGAGAATTTCCTCCTTTCTTTAATTTGACGCATGTGTAATATTAGATTACAAAAAATACTACATATGTAGTATTTAACCACGCATGTAATACTACACGTGTAATAAAAAGATGTCAATATTATTTTGTTGTCAGCTGTCCTTTTTCATTAAGGTCAAAATATGCCCGAAAAACCCGCTGGCTGATGATATTAGCTGCACTGTGTGGCGAAGCATAACCATCACGGTAGGCATTAGGTACAATAACGGCAATAGCAATCTCGGGATCATTGAATGGAGCATAACCAGCAAAAGAAAGATTCCAAGTCTTCACCCCATTTTTATAGGATTCCGAGGTCCCGGTTTTACCTGCGGCATTGTAGGGTTCGTCTTTAAAATAACCTCTCGCCGTTCCTTTGGAACCATGGGTAACCAGCCAAAAACCTTGTTGAACCCGATTTAGCATCTCCTCACTCATATCCACCTGATTCAGCACCATTGGTTCGATTTCATCGATCACGTTGCCCGGTTCATTGCCATTCTTATTGGATTCCCGAATCTCCTTCACCAATTGGGGCTTCATTCGGTATCCTCCATTAGCAATCGTTGTAATATACTGGGCAATTTGCATCGGTGTATAGGTATCTAATTGTCCGATGGCAATTTGAAAGTAGGTGCTAGTATTGGTTCCTTTAATTCCTGCCGTTTCATTATTAAAACCAATTCCGGTCGGAATGCCCAAACCAAATTGGTTGAAATAATAGCGGATAGTTTCAATTTTTTTCGGATTAATATTCAATGTGCCATTGGGTATATACTTGCCGCCCATAATTTCTATCGCGGTTTTCCACATATAAACGTTTGATGAACGCTCTAATGCCTCTAATTCGTTAATTCTGTTCATGACTTGGTAAGAGGAAAAGGTTCCCGACCCCTTAAATCGCATGACCTCATCCAGCTCGGTTTCCCCGAAATCCCTGACACCCGTTTGGTATCCGGTTAATACGGTGGCGCCCTTTACAACGGAACCCTGTTCAAACGCATAAGTGAAGGTTCCCGGTGTAAAATCGGTAAACTCCCTGGACTGCCTGTTATACACTTTGCCTGACATTGCAAGAATGCGGCCTGTTTTCGGTTCCATCGCCACAACAAAGGCAGTGTCAAGCGTATCCGTATGCGGCTTTTGGATTGCACTGACTAATTCTTCCTGCATAATTTTTTCCACTTGGACTTGGAATTCCATATCAATGGTCAGAACAAGATCCTTACCGCTCTTCCCTTCCGTCACAGTCTCTGTACTCACCACATTTCCATTTGTATCTGTCACCGTTTTCACTTTTTCCTTTTGGCCTTGCAACACTCCATCATAAAGCTCTTCAATATAGCTTTTCCCGACGCGGTCATTCAATTTGTACCCTTTAGTCGTATAGTATTCCACCTTATCAGCCGGAAGGCCTTCATCTGCACTAGTTACTTCCCCTAGCATATTCCAAAACGCTTCCCCGTATCTTCGGCCCCTCTTCCAATCAGTCGTGACATCTACGCCTGGCAGATTTTCCATATTTTCATTGACCTTCGCATATTCTTCCTCTGTTACATTTTCATTTTTGATCATCGTCGGGGTTAATGCGATAGCGGAAGAAAGTTTCCGATAGATGGCTGCTAGATTTTTGTCCATTGCCTGGAGATCGCTTTCTGAAATGCGGTTCAGTTTTAATTGATATAAATCCTTGTCATTCAGCTTTTCGTGTTTGTATAATTTCTCCTCATTCTTTGTGATTAAATCCATGCCATTGTTGTTATGTACCAACAGCCAGATATCTTTCAAATCCCGATCGGTTACTTTATTAATTTCTCTATCAGTCATGACCAGAAAGGTATTTAACTTTTTGGCCAGTTCAAGCAAATCACCTGGCTGCGGATTTTTAGGCGGTGTATAGACTATCGCCTTTTCCGGTATATTGTAGACAACCAACTTATGATTCTTATCATATATTTTTCCACGCGGAACTGAATAGCTGACAGGAGTCACATCTGTCTTCTCTGCCTGAGCCGCATAGGTTTCCCCTTTGATAATTTGGATAACGCCAAGGCGGAGAATCAGGATAGAAAAAAGAACAAAGATCATGAAAAAGAGACCATTCAGTCTCCATCGGATTGGATTTTTTACTATATTTTCCTTCTGCCTTTTCTTCTTCAAAACGCATCAGCCCTTTCATATTGGAAAGTTTATGTACAAGGTTACCAAAATACTACAATTGTAGTATTTAGTCCGAAAAAAGTCCCAAAAAGTTGGGGTATCCTTTCTGGGGTTAATTATTAATATATCTTTTTATGATTCAGGATCTGCTTAGCTATCTCCGCTGCCTTGCTTCCTTGCGCTTCCCCATTCATGTTTTGAATATTAATGGCAAAATAAAAACGATTATCACCTTTATCAACAAAGCCAATAAACCAGCCATTTACATTCTTTCCATTAATCATGCCGGTTCCCGTTTTACCATACAACCGTCCATTCTTTTGGACATCGATTAACATTGCCTTTTTTACCGCTTTGATATTTTCATCTTTAAAATCCCATCGATTTTCTTCTAATTGGTATAATAATTGTACTTGTTCAATGGGTGATATTTTTAAGGAAGATTCCATCCAGTAACTATCCAGATTCCCTGAAAGATCCTCATTCCCGTATTTTATTTTGTGAAAATAATCTTGCAGCTGCTTTCTCCCTACCTCCCGATCGGTATTTTGGAAATACCAATTAACGGAACGGCCCAAGGCAGTCGCTAAATTTTGATTTTGATTCCATTCTGAATAGGGATAAACTTTCCCGTCCCAAACCTGTTCATTGTTATTCTCGGAAATCACATTGGATTCCAATGCAAATAAGGCAGAATATATTTTATAGGTGCTATCAGGAGAAATCCTCTGTTCACTCATCTCTCGATTATAAATTCGATATTGGTTTTTAGAGGGTTCATATAAAACAAAGCTTCCCTTGTACCCCTTAAAATAGGAGCTTAGATCTTCATAGACCGCATTATTGCCGCTAAATCGATACATATCATCTGAGCTGGCAATAACGTTTGTGATTGGAGCAAGCAATAGCACAACAATTCCTAAAACAGAGCAGATGGCCTTGCTTTTCCATTTCAATAAAAGAGAGTCGCTAGAGAAACTTGCAATGCACTGGATTCTTTGCGTGATTTGTTTTTTTGTACCACCTATACCTGGAGCAAAATGTTCAAGGGTACGATTATATTTTTTATCCGCAAACCGAATGATGGTATGCCCATATTCAATATATCCGCCCTCATCCAAGAGATTTAATACAGAAGCATCACAGGCTAATTCCCTATCGAATCGAATCCTTTTTAAGGCATACCAAACGAACGGGTTAAACCAATAAATTATACGAAACAACCACATGACGTAATTCACGAAAAGATCCTTGCTTTTATGATGGTACAGCTCGTGCAAAAACACATACTTTAATTCATTTAAAGAGAATGCTTCTCTCGTTTTACTTGGTAAAAAAATATAGGGGTGAAAAATCCCCACCGTGATTGGCGAGGTAATAAGAGACGTCTCCCGCAGCCTTATGTTTCTTTTCACCCCAACCAACTCTTTGCACGCTTCTAATAGTTCATTTAACTTTTGGTTATGAACAGCCGCAGCTGACTTTTTCATCTGATAGATTTGATAGTTTGAATAAACAGCAGCCACAACAAGAATAACCACTCCAATGATCCACACTGTAGAAAATGTATGGTAAACGAAATCGGGCGTTGACTTGTTTACCGATACCGTGAAATCATGTATTAAATCACTGTTAGACGCCTGAGAGGCATCCACTCCATTAATTCTTTTACTATTCGATGGTTCGTCTCTATGAAAAAAAAGTAGGCTTTTAAAATAGCTCGTTCCTGTACCAAGGCGAAAATAATTCCAAGGTATAAAGGTAGCAAGGAATGGAATGCAAAGAAAATACCAAATATGATAATGTGCTTTCACCGTCATATGATTGTTTAATAGCTTTTTGATTAACAGAATGATGAAAATAAGAAGGGATACCACGATTGTACTAACTAAAATTCGCAGCAACATGGTATCCATTATTCTTCTCCTTTCTTGTCTCTCATGGATAATATTTTCTTTAATTCCGAAATATCTTCATTCGATAACTTATCATTTTCTATAAAATTTAATATCATTGAATTTATCGTGCCACCGAAAAACTGCTGTAGAAAGGAATTACTTTTTTGCTCAACATACTCGTGCTCTTCAACTAGTGAAGAATAAATAAACACTCTCCCATCTTTTCTTGCGTGCAAAGCCTTTTTCTTAACTAGGCGCGCCAGCATGGTGTGAATGGTATTTGGCTTCCAATCACTTCTATTCGATAATTTCTCCACTACCTCAGGAGTCGAAATCGGCTCAAAGTTCCATATAACCTTCATCACTTCATATTCTGCTTCTGATATTTGTGGAATATCTTTCATGATAGCCCTCCTACTTTTACAACTGTAGTATTTATTATAGCAAGATGGTCCAAAAACATAAAGAAATAGTCGTGACTTTAGCTTATGGTAAATAATCCCCTTTGCATGCTGAATTTGTTACAAATTCCTCTTTGATCTCTTTCAGTAGTAATTGACATAAGATTCTCCCAAACCTTTTTCACTTAAAAATTCAACAGAGATTGCCCACGTCCATTCTTTCACTAAGCTGCCCCATACGTAATATACGTCTTGTCAGTTCAGAACGTACAGGTGTAGCCAATGTTAAGTGTTCCTTCTTTAACAAACCTGCCCCGTTATCTTTAAATGTAATGTTCACAGCGTCCATTACCAGCCCTTACGATGACACAAAGAAGTAATATGTGCAAGATGATGTCGCCCGTGCCAAGCGTAGATTCCTATATTTTTACCTACTGAAACTTCACCCGAATCTGGGTGGATAAATGTCTTTTCTATATCAACTGGACTTAGACTACGTAATAGGTTTGTCCAGCGTTGGTGTAATGCTTCGAGCAGAGAAAGTGACATATTAATTGGTAATTTATAATCTGAAAGTTCCGCCCATTTCGTCTCGTCGTATGGCTTAATTACAGGTTTTTCTTCTGTAAGAGCCAATTTAAAGCGAACGTAGGCATTCATATGACTATCCGCAAGGTGATGTATTACTTGTCGAACAGTCCACCCTCCAGAACGATAAGGTGTATCAAGCTGTTCATTATCTAATTCTTTTACAGCATCTCGTAATAATCTTGGTAAACATTCAATCTCATTTATCCAATCCTTTGTAATGCTGCTAGTAATCTCACCATTAAATTGAAATTTTCCAATAGGATATTTCATATCCATCTACTTTTCCTCCTATATAGCCCCTTGTAATTTTTTTGGCTAACTAAATGAAATGTTTAAAAATATGAATTCTACATCATTTCCTATAGTTCCTTTAAACCAATAGAGGTTTTACCTAAACAGCTCGTTAATCCAATAAGAAAAACAGCCTAAATGCAGCTGGATCTTCAACTCATGCCCCCAATTGATATGGACATGATAAAAAAACTGAAAACTATTCGGAATGACTTGTTTATTCTTCAACTAATTGCCTTTGGAGTTGCTAAAGTTAATCAAGGATAAATGGATGGTTTATGACGATCCATTTTTTATTGCCTTTATTAAGCCACGTTAGTACCATAAGAAAACGGGATAGCCGCAGCCATCCCATCTTTAACATAAGCAACGGTTATTTTAAATGTACTCCTTCACAAGCTTTATTTTAAGAAAACTCGATTTATCGTTATACCACTGCAAATGAAGGTTATCCTGTCTTTATGTTTAATATTATCTTTAGAGCAAAACCGATTATCAATCCAGGAATAACACACAGCATTGGAAACCACACCGACCCCAATAATACCCCAAAAACTTTCACTTGTGTTGAATACATAATTCCTACGGTCACAAGGAATGCCGAACTAACGAAGGCAAAATAGGAATAAGGTAGTTTTCCTCCTCCAGCATCCTTAAAGGCATCCCACATCGCAAAGAAGTATAAACAAGGATAAAACATAAGCCATTGATAATTTGCTTGTGAGACCGCCCCTTCAATATTTCCAATAAAACTCAAACGGATAATTTCATTAAAGTTTGCCATCACGTTTATTACAAACTCTAATCCAATAAATAAAAAGCCTTTAAAAAGTCTACCGTTTAATATTTGGGAAAAACCAGGTAAGGCTATACTCCACAAAATACTCTCAATTATTTTATCTTTTTTCTCCACCTTATTTACATCATTTGTTCTTTGCCAAGTCTTCATGGTTTGTTGCCAGAGGAGGTTGCTCCATCCACTCATTTTCTATTAAAAGATTTATGCCATCTTCAGCAAGCAGCCCCATTTCTACAATCATTTTGGAGTAATTTACTGACAAATCCCTCCGCTGACACATTGACATTGCTTCACCATAATACCCGATAGCCGAGGATAGTAAGGTAGTTATAAAAACCATCATTAGTTTATCGGAAAAAGGAGGTATTGTTGAATCAGTTACCTCGGAATCAAAAGTCCTTGGAATATGTAAATTATCTTCTTTTAACATCGAGGCTAGGATTTCTAAGTGACTTTGGCACACATGTCTAGCCCTATCCATATATTTTCGGACATCTTTAGATTGTGCAACCTGACTAAATCCCAACTCTAATACTAATTTTGTCATTGTTTTTTGCATGTTAAGATAGGTACCACTCACTTCAACTGCATTGATAGGTCTACGTTTTCCAAGCCAGCCTGTTAAAAAATTTTGTTTTTTTATAAACTCAACTTTCTGGTGATTGTTAAAAGTAGGCGGTTTGCTAACAATTCCTTTATTTACAAGAACATTAGTAGCTATATCATACAATTCCAGCGATTCAGAAATAACTTGCTTAAAATACTTCCTTTGATCTTCTCTAATGGCACACCCTATTGCACCCGCATATCTAGTTAAGCCGTGAATAGACATTATTTGAATAAAAACACTAATATAAGTATCTGTAAATAAAGCAGGTGCCTCTAGTGTTACATCATCATCTGTAAACCCTTTAGGGATTGGATAATTTTCTTTCGTTAAGAATTCCTTTATCTTTTGAAGGTGGCTTTCCGATAAATCAAGGGCAAATTGAAGCACCTCACTAATGTCTTTATCTTGTACAGTATTAATAAAATAGCGAATCATACAGCGTGATAAACTGTCATTCAGATATTGTGACCAAAGGTTTGCAAGTTCCGAAGAACTCAACTTGCTACTATGGTTAATGGGTTCCAATTTTTAGACCTCCTACATACTTGTCTAACATAGTTTATCCTGTAACTAGTTATTAATTACGGCTAACAATACACCAATGACAATAATAAAAATGACGAAATATTTACTTGCTGCTTCATGGAAAGCCTCCCACTCAGGTCCCAATACTTTTCCCAGAGTAATAAAACAAATGCCCCATAGAAATACACATATATAAGAAGGTATGATGAATTTTCGAAAAGGCATTTTAGATATTCCGTATATATAACCGGTAAAATGCCTAATCCCTGGAATGAAATAAGCAAAAACTAATAATTTACTGCCTGAGCGTTCAAACCAAGCAGAGACTTTTATATATCTTTCAGGTCCAAGATGGATATATTTCCTTATTTTTCAATAAGTTTATACCCTCCAGCCCTCCCAATCCAGTATGTTACTGTAATTCCGGCACCCCCTGATATAAAAAAGGTTAGGAGTGCAAAAAGGTAATTCATTTTCCCCTGAAAAACAAAATATCCAGCGTAACTCATTAAGAATTCACCAGAAATGGGCAAAGCCATGAGTTCAAGAAAAATACCTAAGAATAAAATCAGGTAACTGTGTTGTTCAAATAAACTTATTAAATATGACATACAAATGCCTCCATTATTATCAAAAAAGCTACATCTATTGGTTTATAACCTTCCATTTTGTTCTAATTCAATGTAGCACGATAAATGAATGAATTCGCCATTTTAATGGATTCTTAATTATGAATTAATAGAAATAATAGATTTATGGCTAAAAACAAAAAAGCTATCCCCTTTGCGAAAGGTTACTAGCTTTTTCAAATGAATCTAAATTAAAATTTTTTTACTTTAATTGGGCTCACCATTAAAACAGCAAGAATAATGGTAAACCAAGCATTACTATATGAAAAGAACCCCATTGCAGCAAGTGGCAATCCAGCCGCAGGAATAGGCAATCCTTTAAAATACCCTATGGTTGGTTTTACATTAAACTTGGCTAATCTTAACGCACCCAATAAGGGGAAAAGGATAAATGCCAAAGAGGTTAAAATGGACGGTGCAGCAATTGTATGAAATAGCAGCGCAGGAGCAACACCAAAACTAACAATATCCGCTAAGGAATCCAATTGTACACCTAATTCACTGTTAACTTTTAATCCTCTTGCAATCCTTCCGTCAAGTAGATCAAAAATAGCTGAAATGAAAATTAACATGGAGGCTACTTCTATAAAGCCACTCATATTACAGGTAATGGAAAGAACCCCGCACAATAAATTTCCCATTGTAAATAAATTGGGCACTGCTTTTGCTACTTGACTAAACAAGGTAATCCCTCCTGACATATTTAATTAGGATTTTCTATATATATCCTTCCGTTAATTCTTTAAACCACATTTTGCATTTTAATGAAATATTGATGTTTTTTAGGGGAATATACAGAATTATTTTATATCATTAACTTGCCCAATTTGATGGAAGTACCATTCTTGAATTCACTATAAAAAACGATAAAGTTATTTGGGTTAAGGTATCAGCTAATAACATCTAAAAGGCTTGGAGGAAACGTCCAAGCCTTCTTTTATATGTTTATGACACTTATTTTATCTCCTTTTTCTTGATTAGGGGAGTATCATTTTCTTCTATTACCTGAAACTTCTTTAAGATAACAAAAAAGGCTTCCATACCTCTTGTATTGTATTGGAGCCCCCTTGTTTATTGAATTAAGCGTTTAAATCATAACGTTCGCCTGTCACAAGGTAAATGACATGTTCCGCTATGTTAGTAGAATGATCAGCAAGCCTTTCAATGTAGCGGCATATGAAAGCTAACTGTGTAATTTGATTGGTATGATCGGGAGATTTCTGTATATACCCCATCAGTTCCTTAACCAATCTTCCGTACATTTCATCTACCTTGTCATCCTTCTGTGCACATTTTCTTGCAAGATCTACATCCTCTTCAAGGAATGCCTTTAAAGAATCACCTAACATTTCTAAAGCAAGATCCATCATCTTTGGGATATCAACGATTTCCTTTATATGTTTCTCTTTGCCAATATGTATGGTTGATTTTGCAATGTTGACGGCATTATCGGCAATTCGTTCAACTTCGGACGAAATTTTTAAAGCAACTACGATTCTTCTAAGGTCTTTTGCTACAGGGGATTCCTTTGCAATTAAAGTAATGGCCTTATTGTTAATTTCATGTTCTAAATCATCAATCACTGTATCATTAGTAAGGATTTCATTGGCTTTATCCAAGTCTTGATTAATAAGTGAATGGATACTATCTTTTATGGCATTTTCCGATTTCTGGGCCATATCCATCAACATATCTTTTAATTGTTTTAAATTATTATCGAAATTTAATCTTGTAATCATGATTTTTCACTCCTTTAACCAAATCTTCCCGTAATATATCCTTCCGTACGTTCATCCCTTGGGTTTGAGAATATCCTTGAAGTCTCGTCCAGTTCAATTAACTCCCCCATCAAAAAGAAAGCAGTTTTATCCGAAACCCTGGAGGCTTGCTGCATATTGTGTGTCACAATAACAATCGTATATTTTTCTTTTAGTTTTAAGATTAATTCCTCTATTTTTAACGTTGAAATTGGGTCCAGGGCTGATGTTGGTTCGTCCATTAACAAAACATCCGCTTTTGTGGCCAGGGCTCTCGCTATGCACAACCTCTGCTGTTGTCCTCCGGAGAGTCCTAGAGCAGGGGCACCTAAACGGTCCTTTACTTCATCCCATAATGCAACATCCATCAATGATTTTGTAACAACCTCTTCAAGATGAGTTCTTTTTTTGATTCCATGGATTCTTGGGCCATAAGCGACATTATCAAATATCGATTGCGGAAAAGGATTTCCTTTTTGAAATACCATCCCCACGTTTTTCCTCAGTTCGACCATATCGATTCTATCATTTAATATATTTTGACCATTATAATTAATTTCCCCAGTCATCCTTACCTTTGGGACATAATTAATCATCAAGTTCAACGTTTTGATAAAAGTAGATTTTCCGCATCCGGAAGGACCAATAATAGCGGTTACTTCTTTTTTGTTAATGGGAAAATTTATTTTCTTTAAAGCCTGATGCTCTCCATAATATAGATCTAAATCATTTATTTGAAAAACCTGTCTATGCACAGATATTTCGGACATAGTACGCCCCCCTTTTACCCGAACCTTCCTGAAATATATTCTTCTGTCTTTGTTTGTGAAGGGTTGGTAAAGATTTTTTCTGTTAAATCATATTCAATCAAATCACCGCTAAGGAAGAATGCTGTTTTATCCGATACACGAGAGGCTTGCTGCATATTATGTGTTACGATAATAATGGAATAGTCCTTTTTTAAATCCACGATCAAATCCTCAACCTTTGCATTAGAAATAGGATCAAGTGCAGAGGAAGGTTCGTCAAGAAGCATTACAGTTGGTTTCATGGCAATCGTCCTGGCAATGCAGAGACGCTGCTGCTGTCCTCCCGAAAGTGCAAGGGCTGATTTATGAAGACGGTCCTTTACCTCTTCCCACAATGCAGCCTTACGCAAGCTTTCTTCAACAATACCATCAAGCTCACTTTTCTTTCGGATTCCTGCAAACTTTAATGCATGCGTAAGATTTTGGTAAATAGATTTTGGAAACGGATTTGGCTTTTGAAAGACCATCCCTATTTCTTTACGTAAAGCGACAACATTAATTTGTTCTGATAAAATATTTAGATCCTCATAAATAATTTCCCCTTCAGCTCTTGCTCCAGGAATTAAATCGTTCATTCTGTTAATGCTTCGCAGGAAAGTCGATTTTCCGCAGCCAGATGGTCCGATAAGCGCTGTTACTGAGTTTTTTTCTATATCTAATGAAATCCCATTAACCGCCCGTTTTTCTCCATAGAAAATTTCTAAGTTTTTGACTTGCAAAATATTCGTTTTCTGGACGTTCTCTTTGCTTTGTTCCACATTCGTTTCAACCGCTCGTTCCTTAGTAGCTGTAACCAAGATTCTCACCTGCTTTTTATTTTGTTGCTGTAATTTTTCGGTGTATCAAACTGCCAATCCATCTTGCCAATAAATTAAAGATTAAAACGGAAATGACTAAGACGGCGGACGAACCGCTGGACACCTCTTCGACATCTGGTATTAAGCCTTGAGTATTGACAGACCAAATATGAACGGCCAATGTTTCCGCCGGCCGAAAAATATTTAATGGGGATCTATCTGAAAATGGATTCCAATTTGCATAATCAAGCCTTGGTGTAGATAATCCTGCTGTAAACAAAAGGGCAGCCGCTTCCCCAAAAACCCTTCCGGAAGCAAGGATAATCCCTGTTAATATGGTTGGAAATGCACTTGGTAATATTACCGTTTTTATCGTATGCCAATGGGTAATCCCCAAAGCAAGGCTCGCCTCTTTTAATTCACGAGGAACAGTTCGGATTGCGTCCTCACTTACTCGTACTATAACGGGTAAGTTGAATACTGTAAGGGCGAGAGCACCTCCTAATATGGAATAGCCCCATCCAGTAAGATTAACAAACATTAATAAACCAAACATACCGATAACGATTGAAGGGAGAGATGCCAAAACTTCCACACAAGAACGAATGAAATCCGTCACCTTGCCGGGTTTTGAATACTCTGCCATATAAATTCCTCCGCCTACTCCTAGAGGTACAGCAATCAGCATCGTAATAAACAGGATATAAAACGAATTGAATAATTGGTCACGGATTCCTCCCCCACCTCTAACATTGCTTGATGGTGTGGTTAAGAAAGAAAGGGATATGTTTTTTAGCCCGTTGACTAAAATATAGTAAAACAAACCAACAAGTATAGAAATAATAATGATCGCTATTAAATAAAATACAAAAGACGCAATTCGATCAGCAGACTTGGCATTCATTTCATTTTCCTCCTTGAAGATAGATAACGGATAAAGAGGATAAATGCAAACGACATGATTAATAGAATTAATCCCATCGACCAGAGAGTGTTATTTTCTACACTCCCATATGTTGTATGACCCATGTTCAACGTAATAATGGTTGTTAAGGTAGCAGAAGCTTCTAACAAACTTGATGGTAATGTCTTCACATTCCCAATGACCATCTGAACAGCCAATGCTTCCCCAAACGCTCTCGCCATACCAAGTACAATGGCAGTAAGCAGCGATGGCAATGCTGCAGGAATCAACACTTTCCTAATCGTTTGCCAACGGGTTGCTCCTAATGCATAAGAACCTTCTCTTAATGGCTTTGGCAAGGAACTCATTGCATCAGTGGCAATGCTTGTTACGGTTGGTAATATCATAATCGAAAGCACAATCGTTCCGGAAAGCAGACTAAATCCCAGGCCTCCAATATGTTCCCGGATAAATGGAACTAAAACGGTAAGCCCAATGAATCCATAGACAACGGAAGGAATTCCGACAAGTAACTCAATTACCGGCTGCAGGACCTTTTTCCCCCAGGACTGAGCAATTTCTGTCATAAAAATGGCGCCGCCAATCCCTAATGGTGCTGCAACAAGGGCCGATAAAAAGGTCACAGCAAAGGAACCAAAAATAAAAGGTAATGTTCCATACTTCGGATTAGCTTTGTTAGTAGGGTCCCAGCTCTTACTGGTTAAGAACTCAATTACATTGACACCATTCTTAATGAAGGATTGCAGCCCTTTTGTAGTTAGAAAAATAGTAATGGCAATAGTTGCGGAAATCATGATCACCGCACATAAAAGAACAAGGACTTTTCCTCTGAATTCCCCGCCCGCTCTATCTTTAGCTGATTTTAGTAGTCTTTCTTTTGCCGGAAGCAGTTTTTCCATAATGCACAAACACCCCTGAATTACGTTATAAGGGTAAATGTGTTCGTACATTTACCCTGTTCCCACCTACGTTCTCATTATTTATTTGTTTGATTCCCTTTAGCGTCACGTTCCACCTGCATTTTTGTGACGGGTAGGTACCCTTGGTCTTTTAATAAGGTGTTTTGAACGTCGTCTGACATTAAATAGTCCAAGAATTCTTTCGTTGCCCCACTTGGTTCACCTTTTGTATAAGAATGTTCATAGGCCCAAATAGGGAATTTACCGGATTGTACATTTTCATCAGTAGGTTCCACTCCATCAATCGACAGCGGATTTACCTTATCATCAGTGAAATAAGAGAGGGCTAAATAACCAACGGCACCTGCGGTTTCATTAACGATTTTTTTAACAGTATTTGAGGAATCCTCGGTAATCCCTTCCGCGGGTGTTGCACCATCTAGACCGAACTTGTTAAATACGGCACGAGTACCGGAAGCATCTGGGCGGTTAACTAAGACGATTTTTTGATCTTTACCGCCAACGTCTTTCCAGTTAGTAATTTTCCCAGTAAATACTTTAATCAGATTTTCTTTTGAAATGTCTTTAATCCCGACTCCAGGATTAACTGCGGCAGTAATACCAACAACGGCTATTTTATGATCGACTAATTGATCTGCAGGGATCCCTTCTTTTTCTTCTGCAAATACATCGGAGTTACCTATTTGAACGGAACCTTCCGCAACCTGCGATAAGCCTGTACCAGATCCGCCGGCATTCACTTGAATATCCACATCCGGATTGTTCGCCATAAATTCTTCCGCTGCAGCTGCAATGAGTGGCTGCATGGCAGATGATCCTGAAACAACTATGGAACCAGATACTCCTTTGTTAGCGGTGTCTCCACCGTTATTCTTATCATTGCCTCCACCGCATGCAGCGGAGAAAACTATTAAAGCTAACATCGTCATCCATAAACTAATTTTTTTCATATTCATCATTCTCCCAAAAAAAATTTAATTTCATATTTAGAATGCCTTCCGGGGTTTTTTTTATTAATAAAATTTGCTAAAAAATTGCATGTATCAATTGTTTATAAACAACAAAATTAATAAGAGATAGTATGAGCACAAAAAATGAATAAGCGAGGGAACGATGTGATAAAAGAAAGCGAAACGAGTAATGCTACTACGCAGGCAAATCAGGCTATGAGTAAAAGTTTTAATGATTATAGTGAGAGGATGTCTTCCGAGCCTACTTCTGATACAGAAATGGCAAATCAAAAAATTCAGGAACAATTTTATCAAAATGAAGATGATAATCTTTTGCCTTTTCATGTAGATATCAACAATCCTCCTGTAAAGAAATAAAAATAAGTAAAATCCCATCTATCAGCCAGATGGGATTACTTAATAATAATAAAAAAAGTGACTTCAAGTTAGATTTAAATAAGACCTAGTAATAATCCCAAAACGGATTCAACTCCCTCCTTTTTTATCTTATAATCATTACTAACAAGGGGGAGTTAGATGGAACAAGAAAATACTTTAACAAAAATCAAAAACTACGCAAGAAAACTAAAACAAAATTTATTCGTCCTTTATTTATCATATAAAGATCATAGAGTACCTTGGTATGCTAAATTGGTTGCTATTTGTGTAGTTGCTTATGCTTTTAGTCCGATCGATTTAATCCCTGACTTCATTCCTGTGATTGGTTATCTCGACGACTTAATTATTGTTCCACTGGGCATTTCACTGGCACTAAAATTAATACCACCTTACATAATTGAAGAAAACAGAGAAAAGGCTGAAGAAATCAGGAAAAAAGGTAAACCAAAAAACTGGTTTGTTGCTGTACTATTCATTATGATTTGGATTTTACTTGCATTTTGGGTTGGTAAATTATTATTAGGTTTACTTCATTGAAAATAGTTTGTAAATAACATGAAGGGATATGCTTCTTTGCATATCGCTTCTTTAATTAATCTGCCAGTTAGGACAGTAAGAAAACGGGATCAATTTTTTTTGATAAATACATTGACACAAGAAAATTTTGGATATATTATAGATACATCAAGATTATTTGATGAAAGAAAAGATGGTGAGAATATGAAAGATGAATCGAAATTAAACATCGAACTTCAAGACGTATCGATGGACCGAATGTTCGAACAATATGAACAAAAGTTTAAAGCGCTTGCAGACAAAAAAAGACTTCAGATCATGAATCTTTTAACCAAAAACGGCAGCATGTGCGTATGTGACTTATCTCCCTTGATAGATATGGCTCAATCAAAATTGTCCTACCATTTAAAGATTTTATTGGATGCCAACCTAATCAAAAAAGAAACAAAAGGAACATGGAGTTATTACGAGCTGAACCAGGAAGAATTAAACAATTTATTGTCTCATGAGCTTTGCTGTATTTTCAAGCCAACCCACTGCTAATTTTTTCGGGTAAACATCAATTTTTTTTGATTAATACATCAATATAAATTGATTAAGGAGGAACTCAGGATGTTTTTTAATGAATATGAATTCCATAAAATGATAAAACTGCGCCAGGAGGAAACGGAAAGAAAAGCCCACAATGCTTGGAAATACCAGGACACTCAGAAGGAATCATTCCTAGATAAAGTAGTTCGAAAATGGAGTAGTCGCGAGAAATTAATAGTGGTACAGAAAAATTGCGGATGCGCTTGCGAGTGCTAAGTATGGAGTCTCACTATTTATTTTAAATAAAACAATTTGGAGGTAATCAAAATGAAGTATGCACATGTTGGTCTTAATGTTACAAACCTAGAGAAATCAATCGAGTTTTACAGCAAACTATTTGGGGCTGAACCCGTGAAGGTAAAGCCTGATTATGCGAAGTTCTTGCTTGAAACACCAGGATTGAATTTCACCCTTAATCTTCAGGATGAAGTAAGTGGAAATCAGGTGGGACATTTCGGTTTTCAAGTAGAAAGTACAGAAGAAGTTATCGCATATAAGAACAGGCTTGCAGATAACGGCATCCTTTCCCAATACGACGAAATAAACACAACCTGTTGTTATGCTCTTCAAGACAAATTCTGGATTCATGACCCGGATGGAAATGAGTGGGAGTTTTTCTACACAAAAGCAAGTGTAGATATCAACAATGAAAATGCTTCTACATGATGTGTCCCTCAAGCCAATCTTGAAAGCGTCGAGTATTGTTCTACGACTGCTTTAAATAAAAATATATCTAATTGCTGTTCTTAGAGGTAATTTCATTTTACTAAGGGTCTCACCCACGGTTGAGATCCTTTTTAGATAAGGAGGACGATTATGACTGTCAATCATGCAGGTGCATTAAAGAAGGAGTATTTTTTATCTTATCTAAACCTAATTACAATATCGAGAAATTGTTCCTTAGACCAGGCAAAAGAGATTGCCATGGAGCTATTTTTTCATTGCAACACTGACGAATACGGTTTTCAGACGTATCAACGTTTTTTGGATGCTTATCACGAACTGGCATTAAAATAAAAAAGACCACAAAGGTCTTTTTTTAACAGCATCTTCCCGTATTACCGATCATTGAAATCCCTTGACCATTTCCGCTGCGATCAAGGATAAGGTCTTCCGTGTTCGGTTCAATTATAGGGTCGATTGCTACTTTTATGTCATTTATAGTGACGATAAAATCGTCTGCTTCCGGCTCATCCAGAGCCAGTCCAATCCTTGGCTGCCCTCAGCCAAAGCCATCAAAAAAGATGCGAATGTTTTTAGCATTCTCCTCTTTTAGCATTTTTTTGAATTCATCACGAGCTTCGTCAGTGATTTTCATGTCGATTCCCTCCTCTTGCATTGCCTATTTATTTTAATCCACTTCTTAATAATAAAGTAATAAAATTGCTTGATAATTAAAGTCAAGAGAGTTAAAAATCTCCTAGCTATTAAATCCTCTACTCACCAGTTTTAGCAAAACACTTAATGCGATTGCCGATTTCATCGCGGACACGTTGGAAGAATGCCCATTTTTCTTTTTCAGTTCCCTCTGCCTTTGCAGGGTCATCAAATCCCCAGTGCACTCGTTTTACATGTGGAGGAGTTACGGGGCAATGATCTGCTGCATGTCCGCATAGCGTAACAACCAGATCAGCATTGTTTAGAATTTCAGGGTCGATTACATCGGATGTTTGTTTAGAAATATCAATACCAGCTTCCTTCATCGCTTTTACGGCATTGGGGTTTAATCCATGTGCCTCAATGCCAGCACTTTTCACTTCCCACTCACTACCTAAATGCTTTTTTGCCCAACCCTCTGCCATTTGGCTTCTGCATGAGTTACCCGTACATAAGAAATAGATTGTTTTTTTAGACATGATGTATACTCCTTTAATTTTCATGTAGTATTTTATAAATAATTGCCGCACACCCTGCTCCTAAAATCGTTGCGACAATATACATCCATAAATGTTGAGTGGTACCTGATACAATTGCTGGGCCAATAGACCTTGCAGGATTCATGGATGCACCACAAATTGGACCTGCAAACATTGCTTCTAATCCCACCGTAGCACCGATTGCAATTCCTGCGAAGGATTTTACCGCTTTTCCATGAACCGTAGAGCCAAAAATAACCATCATCAAGAAAAAAGTAAGAATAAATTCCAATATAAACGATTGTCCCCATGAACCTCTTGGTAAGGTGGTTCCAAGTGTTGCAACATTTCCAAATAAACACAACAAGGTTGCGCTGGCTGCAATGCCTGCAACGATTTGAATAATGATATAATAAAGTGCTTCTTTCTTACTTATATCTCCGTGAATTAAAAATCCAATCGTAACCGCAGGATTAAAATGGGCACCAGAGAGGTGACCAAACGTAAAAATTAATGCCATAACAACAAGCCCAAATGTAAGGGCGACACCTACATGCGTTAAACTATTTGTAAGATTATCTATTACAACAGCACCGGTTCCAGCAAATATAAGAAAATAGGTTCCTAAAAATTCGCTGATTAACTTTTTTTTCATTCTGTTATTTCCCCTTGAAGATTCAATTACTAACTACCACAACGAAGCGTAGGTTTGCTTGTTTCAATCTGTTTTATTTTTTCTGTCTGAACTGGTACATGCTCTAAAATATTTTCGATAAGTCCGTAAAAATCACTGTGTGAATTCAAGGAATAATAAATCCATTGACCTCTGCGCTCCTCTTTAACGATTCCTAAATCCTTTAATTTCCGCAGATGTTGGCTAATGGAAGGCTGGCTCATATCAAACACTTCTTGAAATTCACACACACAGCAATCTCTGTGTTTTAACATCGCTACCATGGTCAGCCGTGTTTTATCTCCTAATAACTTTAAACCATTCGCAACCCGTTCTAACTCGATTGATAAATTTAACATGTTTTTGTTTCCCCCACACACATTAACATATAGCTATTTACTTATGTATCGTATATCAAGAGTACCTAATCTTCAAGTTATATTATGTAAAGTTATTGTAAAAAAAGAGATAACCAAAAATAGGTTATCTTAACAATTTTTCCATTGCCATAACATCAACAAAATCGCCGTCCAACTTCCCTTGGTTTTGAAATACTCCCACCTCACGGTATCCCATTTTCCTGTATAATCCCTGACCAAGTTGATTAAAGGGAAAAGTGAATAGGACAATTTTGTGGAAATGATTATCTTTTGCCAGTGTTTCAATTTCAGAGAGCAGCTTTTTGCCCAATCCTTTTCCTCTCTGATCTCTTGAAATATAAATGGATAAATCGGCAACCCCGTTATATGCACAGCGGTTACTGTAAGGATTTAAAGAAGCCCAACCCGTAACATTTCCATCTTGTTCAGCCACCAATATCTTATATCGCCCCTGATGCACCTCAAACCATTCTTTTATATAGTGATAGTCCTTTTTTTCCTCCTCTAGTGTGGCGATTCGATCTTCAATCCCCTGATTGAAAATTTCTAAAATGACCAAGATATCTGATTCCTCGGCATTCCTTATAATAAGCTTGTTATTCACTGGTAGTTCCTCTCCTTTAAAAACTTGTCACATTATTGATTTCGACATTTTTTATATTCTGTAAATAGTATCATAATCCTTGTTAAACTATTCACCCCGTGCAATAAAAAAAGCTGCCATTATGACAGCTTGATTTGCAAATCTTGCACCCTTTTGTTGGAGAAGAAATGAATAAATTTTGACTTTATTTTGGCAAATTATTTTTTTCTTCCCAAGCATGCATCAAGTTTTTGTGATATTCCTTTGGTTTTTCAATTAATATCCAATCTATTGAATGTGCAGTTTTGGGCATCCATTTCTTATGGCGAATTCTTATTTTTTCGTGATTTGTATAGTGAGGATAAATGACAGTAGCCTTTGAAAAACTGGATGTACTACTTTTAAAAAACTGAATGTCTTCAATTTCATCCCAATAAACCTTATTTCCTTTTAAATCGACAACAATTCCCTCATCATCCCAAAAAAATTCTTTGCCTTCATTTCTTTTCCGCCAAAGGTAAATCGAAGATCCGATCGTGAAAATAGAACAAGTGAACAACATAATCGACACAATCGGGGCAGCACTAAAAGCCAAGATGCACAATATTCCTAATAATATCCCAGCAACTATAAAAACAAATATTAATAAAACTGATATTCTGTACTTTCGAACTTGTTCCAAAAAATACAACACCTTTGAAAAGTTTAATTTATAACAATTACACTATTTCGATATACCCATCTGTCCCATGCACTCGAATTCGTTGCCCGTCTTTTATCAGTTTCGTAGCATTTTCTACTCCGACAACGGCTGGTAACCCATATTCACGTGCGATTACTGCTCCATGGGTCATCAGTCCACCCACTTCGGTGACAAGACCTTTTATGGATACAAACAATGGTGTCCAGCTAGGGTCTGTATAGGAGGTGACTAATATATCTCCATCTTCTAGATCCGCATCTTCTATATTTAAGATGACACGCGCCCGTCCCTCGATCACTCCGGCAGAAACAGGCAGACCTACAATCGCTTCGGCTGGGAGATTTTCTCGTTTGTACGCACCTGAGAGTGTTTCACCATCCGATGTGATCACACGTGGGGTAGTCAGTTTTTCATATAATTTGTAATCGTCTTTCTGTTTGTTAATGATCTCGTAATCCAGTTTATTTGTACGTACGGCCTCGCGGAATTCTTCAAATGTGAGATAATAGATATCTTCTTTTTCATGAATAACGCTCGCTTTCACGAGTTGTTCAGCTTCCTTCAGTAATGCCTGCTTATAAACGAAGTAGCGATTAATCATGCCGTATTTTGGATATTCACGATAGCCGATGAAATTCCGGATTCGGTCAATCATTCGTTTTGTTTCTTTCGCCTTTTGTTCACCATCCGGTAATTGTTTCAATCGGTCTAATAACTCTTTTTCCTTTTCCAAAGCAACACGCAGCCCTTGCTCGAATTTCCGCTTGCCAGCATTGGGCTCAAAGTTTTTGATGTTACCAACGATCATGGGGACAAGTATACTTGGTTTTTCACTCCAACGTGTTCTCGTCATATCAATTTCACCGGCACATCTCATTCCATATTTGTTGAGAAAAGCATTGAAAGCGTCTCGGGTTTTCCTTCCTCCTTCAAACTGATCCAGTTCATCCAAAAAGTTTTCATCTTTTACATGCTGTAAATAATCAATTACTTCTGGATAAGGACGAATCACATCAGCAACATCCAATAGCGTCAGACCCATTTCCGAAGTGATATTATTTGGTACAGATTGTGAAAGCGTGTCTGCTGCGTTTTTTTCATCTAACCACTCGTTCATTTTTTCATTGATCCATGTTGAAGCATTCATAGCAGCCATAAATGTCGCTGTACTTTGTGGGTCAAATAAAATCTTCTTTAATTCCTTTATATCTTCTAGAATAAAATCAAATAAATCTGATCCTGATTTCGTTTGGATGTTTTGTTTTAGCTCTTCTATCGATGTTTGATTTTTCTTAATCAAATCAGAAACGATAGAGGGATTGTTTTCGAATTGTGCCTGCATATCCGTATTGCCTCTCATGGGCCTCGGTGCTTCATTATCATTTGGTAATATTTTTATAAAATCTCCACGCTCAACAATGTTCATAATTGCGTCTTTCATGAGTGGATCGTGTTGTCCCATCATATTTAATAACATGTTCCTGCTGACAGGTGAAGCAAGTTGATGTGATATATCAACAAACAACCTTCCACCAGCTTTACGCATCGGTGCATTAGTTGTTAATAGGAAAAAAGACAATCCCAATGGCTTGATTGGGTCGGTCATCATTTGTTGATGACCGACAGAGATATACACGTGATTTTCCTGATCGTTTGCTTCAGGGATCGGGAAAATCGTAGTGATTGGCCGGCTCTGGACAATATAAAATGTATCATCATCTAAACACCACTCGATATCTTGTGGGCATCCAAAATGCGCTTCAATCTGTCTTCCGATCCGTGCTAATTGCAAAATTTGTTCCTCAGTAAGTGTTTGCGTCTTTTGCTGATCAGGTTCGATCTGCTGTGTCTCTGTTCCGCCCTCTTTTAGTCCATAAATAGCCAACTTTTTTGTTGCTATCCTCTTATCGACGATTTGATCTTCCTTTACTTTGTAACAATCGGCAGATACCAAGCCAGAGACCAGCGCCTCTCCAAGTCCGAAACTGGCATCGATTGATAGCAGCTTGCGGTTTCCACTAATCGGATCAGCTGTAAATAAAATCCCTGAAGCCTGTGGGAAAACCATTCTTTGGACGATAACTGATAAAAAAACTTGTCTGTGGTCAAATCCATTTTGGATACGGTAGATTACTGCGCGATCCGTAAATAGAGAGGCCCAACATTTTCTGATATGCTCCAAGATGTCTTCTTTTCCGATGATATTCAAGTAAGTGTCTTGTTGACCAGCAAAAGAGGCATGTGGCAAATCTTCAGCGGTCGCACTTGAACGCACGGCATAAGCCTGTTCATCTCCATACATGGAGAGATAGTTAACAACTGATGTCTCCACATCAGAAGGAATTTCAGCTTCCATAATCATTTGCCGAATCTTCCTGCTGATATCTCCAATTTGATCCCGGTCTTCTACTTTTAGCACGGTTAGTTGATACAACAATTCTTGAAACGTTTCGTTATGTTCAATGGCTTTTTGAAATCCCACGGTTGTAACGGCAAATCCTTCTGGTACATGTATTCCGTGAATTTTTGATAATTCCCCTAAATTCAACCCTTTTCCACCAACCAGCATAAGCTGCGTTTTATCCAATTCCTGAAAACCGAGAGCCAAAGAACTCATCCTACATCTCTCCTAACCATTAATGTTCTTTGATTTTACCAGTGCTAAATGAGAATAAACAGTCTATATCGACCATTTTTAATATGGTATAATTAATATAGGAGGAGTACAAAAAAATTCGAGGATTTTTATGAAAATTGATGCCTGTTTCACTCTTCTTTGTTATTCACCCGTCAAAACCGAAATCAAAACTAAAAATGACGTATATTTTAGATAAAAAAAGAGCTCTGACACAATAAAATTGTCAGAGCTTTTTTAATTAATTCGTAGAATTTATTTCATGATGTTGTCTCTTAGAACGAAGGCTTATAAAGATAAATGAAGCGACTAAGAAAATGAAAAGAATGATTCCCACGATTTCGAAATCTAGTTCTGCCCAAGGGTTAAAGAAAGTAAATGCCAGATAGAAGGAAACTCCGTATGATAAGAAGACAATCATCCAACCCATTAGTCTTGAAGCAGCTTGACCGATTTGGCTGGACTGGTTCACCATTTTATATACAATCATGGAATCAATTGTATCTGTAATCATCATGCCAAACATAAAAACTAATCCTAAAAATAAAGGTGTGTATTTACCTGTGTTACTTGCAGCCATGGACCAGACAGCTGTTTGACTTACCGTCTCGGCAGCTAAGGCAAACAAAGCCCCTACTAAAATGATAATAAAGGGATTGGTAGTTCCCTTCGCAACTTTTGGAATAAACTTTCCCTTTAATCCACTTAGTTGAAATTCTTCATTTTTATTTTTAGTGCGTAACAGATTGTAAGTATTTAATGTGCCAATGAGGAATAAAGAAATAATCGATACCCATGATGCAAAATTATCAAAATAAGCTGGGAATGAAAAATTCTTTATCACCATTCCCAAAATCCCAGCCATCACCGCTACGATTCCTCCATGACCAAATGAAAATAACGTACCAACCCAAGGTGCAAATTTACTTCCCATTCTCCAGTTATAACGGGTTTGTCCATCAATAAAGGCCAGATGATCCGCATCTAACCCATGTCGAAGTCCCAATACAAAAACAAGTAAAAACAGTGATACAGTTTCCATTTAAATATTCCTCCTTTTATAAACAAAATACAACATAAAAAATCCTCAACCTTTGACATATTGAGGATTTATAGGTACGTGCAAAAAGACGACAAACTGGCAGAATACAATTGTCGTTCCTTCTTCGTACACCTCTCTCCTTTCCACGAAGGCTGTTTTGGTGTTACAACCTAGGTAGGTCTCCTGGCTTTTGAATCTTCACAATCTATCAATTACTTTAATCAATAGAATTGATATTTTTGACATTTTCAACATTGGAATAATAAAAAGGGGTTTTTTTCAGGTTCTTGAAAAGAAGTGACAAATGCTTTGATAATTGGAAAACAATCTCGTTGCTATTCGGTCTATTTTTGTCTATTAAAATTCCCACCACTGTTCCACTGTGAGCAACAACAATTCCACCTTGAAATGCATGAGCTAATTTTTCCATTTCAAAAAAATAAGGTTTTCTTAATATTTTTTGATTCACACGTGCACTAATCGTTGTTGCCTTAGAGATTAGAGAAAACTCGTTTTTATTGAACCCTTCTCTGACCCAATGATATGCTTCTGAAAATAGATGTTGATCATACCGATCATATGCTTTTGTAAATTGATTAAATTCAATTGTATTTACGGCTCCTCCGAGGTCTATCCCAACTAGGATGAAGGGCGGTAAAATTCCTAATCTTTCAATAAGATCACCGTGTATATAATCATAAGCCACAACATCTTCATACATAACACCATCTGTTGGCTCAATCTTAGCGGCTATTGCAGAAATGATATCTTGCGTTAGGGGGAGAGAGTAACTATGAGCAATTGCTTTCATAGATGCTACAATATCTGCAGAACTACTCGCCATCCCTTTGCCCGTTGGAATATTTGACCGAATATCAAGTTTACCGCCACCATTCAAACCAAACTGATTTAATAACAATTTTCCAGCTTTAATTGCTTTCACCTTTGAATTCACACCTGTTAATTCTGGTGAAGTTGGATCTGGGATAAAGCTTGCCTCACTTCTCAAACTTTGAATTGGAAAAGTTATTAAAAAAGGCCGTTCGTCTATTATTCCTTGAACAAGTTCTCCAAATGTTCCATTACAACTTCCCTTACCTATTTTCATTGTGAAAGCTCCTATTTCAACTACCGTACAATCAACAAAGAATTGATAACTGTTTGGGCACCCTTCATTGGGTAATCCCCCTTCTTGGAAATTCCTTCATTTTTTGATCAATCAAATCAAGCTTTACGTGCGACCTTACATGATCTGCTAACAAATCAAATGCTTCTTCACGCAATTGGTTGAAGGATACACGCTGATGAATCGGCTCCAATCCTTTTCCTTTGCGAATCTGATTCAGCAGTTCCTTACGAAATTCATCATTATGAAAAATCCCATGAAAGTAAGTACCAATGATTCTTTCATCTGCGGTTTTACATCCATCTGATCGTCCTTGTGTATCAATTAGTCCCCGAGATTCTCGGGTTGTCCCCGTAACTCCCATATGGATTTCATAACCTGACACGTTGAAATGTTTGCCGTTAAGATGTAAGAGTCCGTTCGATAACACGGTCGTCTTGTCTTTTGAAATGGTCGTCATGATGGGCAGTAAACGGAGACCTTCGATTTCTTGGTGAAGTGACTCAATGGCAAATGGATCCTCGATTTTTTCACCGAGCATTTGGTAGCCGCCGCAGATCCCAAATAGAACGGATTCGTGCTTTTGCTGCAATTCCACGATTTTCTCGGCGATACCGCTTTTTCTTAAAAACAGCAAATCCTCGATCGTATTCTTACTTCCAGGGAGAATCACTAAATCAGGGCTGTGTAATTGATCTGCTCTTGTTATAAACCGGACATGGCAATCAGGTTCGGCAAAAAAAGGATCGACATCGGTGAAATTGGAGATCTTCGGATACTGAATCACCGCAATATCCAGTTCTTTATCGGTATTTCGTGCCGATGTATATTGATTTAATATCACGGAATCCTCGGCATCGATGTTTAAATTCTCCAAATAAGGAATCACTCCCAGAACCGGTTTTCCTGTATATTCCTCAAACCATGTTAATCCTGATTCGAGGAGCCGGATATCACCGCGGAATTTATTGATGATGACGCCGATGACACGGTCACGGTCATTAGAGTCCATGAGCTGGAGGGTTCCTACTAAACTGGCAAAAACTCCGCCTTTTTCGATATCCCCAATCAATATCACTGGCGCGCCAGCCATTCTTGCGACCCGCATATTGACCATTTCCCTGTCATTCAAATTAATCTCGGCAGGACTCCCTGCCCCTTCAATAACAATCCGTTCATACTTTTCTGACAGAACAGCCAGCGACTCTTTAATAAGCTCAAGACCCGTTTGGAAGAATTCCTTGCGGTACACACTAGCTTCCATATTTTTATACGGTTTTCCATGGACCACAATTTGGGATTGGTTAGCCCGATTCGGCTTAATCAGTATCGGATTCATATCAGTTGTCGCCTGAATCCCTGCCGCTTCGGCCTGGACCCCCTGTGCTCTTCCTATCTCTTTTCCGTCAACTGTTATATAAGAGTTTAACGCCATATTTTGTGATTTAAAAGGTACCGTTTTATATCCGTCCTGGGCGAATATACGGCAAAAGGCCGTCACGACGACACTTTTGCCGACATCAGAATTGGTCCCTTGAAACATCAGTTTAAGAGCTTTCGCCATTTTCTTTGAACTCCTAACATTTCTTGATTTACTTTTCGACCAGCCCAGGGCACGAGCCAAAATCAAAATGAGTATAACAATAGCAGTTGTCTAACCTCTAATTATGGTGATGATGATGTTCATACCCATGTTCTTCCGCATATTTACGGAAATTTTCTAAATCTTGCATTCCAGTCGAAGTACCATTTATGGCCTGATTCATACGTTCTAAAAGTACCGTTCTTAACTTTGGATGATAGCCAAAATACCCAGCAATATCAATTGATACATGCGGATAAGACTCTTTAAACTGTTCGGCCATATTATTCATTCTTTTCATTAAAATACCCGTAAATAAAAAATACGGCAGCATGATGATTTTTTTTGCACCTAATTTAATACAGCGTTCCATTCCATCCTGCACAGTTGGCGTCGTTACCCCCATAAAGGCACTTTCAACGATAGATACATTTAATTTCTCCCACAATAATCTGCTGATTTTATAAAAATCACCATTAGCATATGGATCGCTGCCGCCTCGACCAATTAATAAAATGGCCGTATCCTCATGCTTTTGATTCACATCAAAACCTGCTTCAGTCAGTCTTGTTTTTAAAATTTCAAAGACTTCTTCATGAATACCTATCGTTTGGCCGTAGGTAAATTGAACATCTGGGAAATGCTCTTTAGCATGTTCAATTTCTGCAGGAATGTGCAGTTTAGAGTGTCCTGCATGTAATAAAATGATGGGAATGACATGGATTTCATCCGCACCTTTTTCAACACACAACTGAATCCCATCTTCAATAGTTGGTGATGCAAATTCTAAAAAACATGTTTCAACTAAAAGGGCTGGATCTATGTATTCTGTCATTTGCCCGACAAATTCGCGAACCTCTTTATTCCCTGCCTCCAGCCTGCTGCCATGTCCAACAAATAATACAGCTTTTTTCATCGGTCCATTACCTTTTCTGTATTTTTCAATTCCTTTTATGCGGTCTTCGCTCCGTTTTCGCACACCGTGCTCCATTGAATAAATAATCGCATCTTGTTCAACTGCTTCATGAACAATATCACGAGCAGTTTCTTCATGTTGAACCGAATACCATGTCCCTTTTGGGTAATCAATTACAACGCATTTATCTTTACAGCGGCCGTTACAGCGTGTACGCGATGTATGAATATGCTCATCCAAACGGTTTTTACGGATCTCATCACGAATTTGCTGCGTGACCTCTTCAGCTCCTGCTCCCATACAGGTTGCCCCATTGCAAATGAGTATGTGACGCTGCATTTGCGTTAAATTCCATGTTGTCATAAAGTGACCTCCCCCTCTTCTATCACCTTGTACCCCCTATGTCTCTTTGTATAACAACAGCGCCCCCTATAAAAGTCCATAATAGTAATGCAAAACGAAACTTAGTCATGTAACACCCGAGGCTCCCAACTAATGATCGCTGCATAGAATGGATGACGGTACACATACTGGCCATCCTCCAAAGCAATATAACGTTCGAGTGATGCTTTCACATGTGCCATATCAAACCGGGGTGATAAGATTTTTTTGCTTTGTGCTTCATATAATTGCTGCAATGTATCATAACGATACTCACGCTCCAGCTTCAGCATTTCACAATTTGCATAAATTCCTAACTGATACAGCATATTGACGATGGTAATATAATCACGGCGAGGATATTTAATGTCATAGCCAAACTGCTCATCTAAAATAACGTAATGCGGCTGAATAGGTCCTGTTGTTACGCCAATGATGGCTCGCTTTTTGGCAAGCCTGTTCATTTTTTTCAGCACCGCATTCATTTCATACATACGATAAAAGCAGTTCACCCCAATCACAACATCATGCTGCTTAATTTGCGTTTCTTCCCATTTACTATGAACGAACTGAACATTTGCATCGTTTTCAAAGTATTGTTGTAAATACGCCAGCACACTTTCAGAACCATCCACTAACGTTAAACTTTTGACATCCTGACGGAGTTGGAAGGTATAGTTGCCCCATCCCGGCCCCATTTCAATACAAGATGAATTTTTGGGGATATGCTGTTTCATTTTTTCGTAGATTTTTTTTGCATAGTCATCTGTTTGCATGTATGTTTTTTTCTTCATGGACTGAGCCCAAAATGCTTCTTCTAGCTCATCATCGATCATTCGTTCTGGCATCTTGCCATGCCAGTCTAACATGCCTTCTTTCCACAACTTTTCAAAATCAAATTGTAAAGGGGATTCTTTTATCATTGAATTTTCTCCTCAATCTCGACAACAAAACTGGAAAACCCTTTTCTGGTGAATTGGTTGCCAGTTTGTGATTTACCCATGGCGTACTGAGTGCTTAAAACTCAAGCCCCTTCATCGCTTTAACATCCTGTTCCGCATAATAATGTTTTGTGGCATCAATCGTTGACACTAAATCAGCTAAAGCGAGTAGCGATGGATGTGCAGAACGGCCTGTGATGACAAGGTGCATCGTTTTAGGACGGTTTTGTATGGCCGTTAACACCTCTTGAAATGGCAATACATCATCGATTGGAAATCGTGTGATGGCTAACGCATTATTCAGCTCATCCAGTACTAAAACATCTGTTGTTTCATCATTTAGCTCTTCTTTTACAGTCTCCCAGGCTTTCGCAAGTGCATCACGATGCTCCTCCGGTGTTTTCGTCCATGTAAAACCGATTCCTAATTGCACTGTTTCAACACCAAGTTTTCGCAGGGCAATTTGTTCACCATATGTGCGTTCAGGTGATTTAATAAATTGAAAGTATTTCACCTTCATGCCGCGGCCAATTGCACGTAATGCCACACCAAGTGAAGCAGTTGTTTTTCCTTTGCCTTCTCCTGTATAAACTAACAGCATCCCCTGTCGAACCATGTACAAGCCTCCTTATAGCCACGTTGTTTTTTCTGCAAATGGTGTACGCTTTTTCACGGAAGTGATTTCTTCTGCAGGGTAACCAATGCATAACGTCCCTACTAATTGCTCTCCATCCGATGCACCAATAAAATCATGTAATGCTGTATCATGCACTAAGCCAACACCGCGTGTACGCCAGACCATGCCTAAACCCAGCTGTTCGGCCATTAACCACATCGACATAATCGCACCGCTGACTGCAAAGGTATTATCTTTGGTTGCACCTTCATCTCCTTCAACAATGGCAGATGTCACCACAATGACAAGCGGTGTTTTTGTGATGGCCTCCATTGAGCTTTCCACTAAATGTGGTTTTGTTGGGAAACGTTTTTGTAAAAAATCCAGTGCCACCTGTTCATAACGTTTTAAGCTGTCGCCCTGTAATACATAGAAATGCCAGGGCTCCCGCATACGGTCATTTGGTGCAAACGTTGCTGCTTCTAATAACGTCTCAATTTTTTCACGTTCCACTTCGCGCGTTTCAAATTGGCGAATCGCACGGCGCTTTTTTAATGCATCTAACATAATTCATGCTCCTTTTCTATAAACCAGGCAATTTGATCCCTTACACTAACCACATTGCCAACTAAAATCATGGCTGGATTCGTGATACGATGGATTTGAATATCTTGTGCAATCGTGGAGAGATTGCCTGTAATCGTACGCTGATTTTTGGTTGTGCCCCATTCAATGACGGCAACAGGGGTTGTTTCACTTTTGCCATAGGTTATTAAGCTTTTCGTAATATGCGCGATATTGCCAATGCTCATATAAAAGGCGACCGTATCAATTTGAGCAAGAGCGGACCAATTTAAAAAGTCCTGCTCCTTTTCTGAGCGGCCATGACCTGTAACGATCGCAAAGCTTGCAGCATGATCACGATGTGTCACAGGAATCCCAGCATAAGCAGGCGCGGCAATCCCGGCTGTAATACCAGGCACGATTTCAAAAGGAATATCGGCTTGCCGTAATATTCCGGCTTCTTCTGCACCACGTCCAAAGACAAATGGGTCACCGCCTTTTAAGCGGAGAACTTGCTTGCCAAGATTGGCTTGTTCCACTAGCACACGATGAATTTCATCCTGAATCAGTCCATGTCTGCCAGGTTCTTTTCCACAATAAATCAGCTCGGCGTCTGCTTTCGCATGTTTTAATAATTCAGCATTCACCAGACGGTCATATAAAATCACATCTGCTTGCTGAATGCACTCAAGCCCGCGAATCGTCAATAGTTTTGGGTCACCAGGACCAGCTCCTACAATATATACAAATCCGCTCACCGTTTTTCTCCTATACGCTGCTGCAGCCACGCTTCACATTTTTGATTTTCACCTTGTTCTATCCATTGTATTAACTGTGGATCAAGTAGCTCTGCTAATAGCTGTTTTTTCGCATCGCCCGTAAACACTTGTAAAATTCGCTGACGTGCTTCCTTTAAAAATGAAACATACTGCGCGTAATGCATTCCAAATTGCTCTTCTAAATCCGTCTTTACTTGGCGTGTCAGACCTGGGCTTGCTCCAGACGTCGATACAGTCAATACGAAATCACCACGGCGAACGACTGCTGGATTGATAAAATCAACACGTCCTTTTGCATCCGCACGGCTGAGTAATTGCCAATGTTGTGCCGCTTCTTCCACTGCATTATTTACCTCTTCATCATTTGTAACCGCGAAAATCAGTGCTGCATCATCTAAATCAGCAGGTACAAATGCTTTTTCTTTCCAAGTCACAAGCCCTTCATTGATGTAGTCCTGCAATTTATCGGTAACAGCTGGGCTTATCACTGTCACTAGTGCCTTTGTTGTAAGCAGTGCTTCTACCTTTTGACGTGCTACATGTCCGCCCCCAACAATAACAACCTTTTTATAGTCAATATTCATTAATAGTGGGAAATAATTCATTGTTTATCCTCCAAACATGCTTTCAGCCAATTTTTCACGAGCTGTGGATTCGAAGCAAAATGAAAGTGTGTATAACCAGCAACAATATTTTTATGTAGATAACCTTCCTGCTGAGCACGAAAACGGCCTTTACTAAAATAAGCTGGTGATGCATGCTCCCCCTCATAAGTTGAGTAATGGAACTCATGCCCTTTTGCCTGTTCCTCTTCATTGATTAGAAAATTGCCCGGAACACCTGTAATTTCCCTGTATCCAAGTGCCGCTAATTTATCTTGCATCCGCACACGTCCTGGAATGATCCCAAGCATCGGGAATACCTGTCCTTGACGATCCACAATTTCCTCTGTTAAATACATAAAACCGCCGCATTCCGCTAAGGTTGGCACTCCTCGCTCAAGCGCGGCTCTTAATGATTGCTTCGTTTCCTCATTTTTCGCCAAGCTTTCTGCAAACTCTTCCGGGAAACCGCCACCGATATACAGCCCCTGCGCTTTTTCTGGAACTTCCTCATTTTGTAATGGAGAGAAGTAATGCAATGTGGCACCATATGTACGGAGTAATTCTAGATTTTCTTCATAATAGAAGTTAAAAGCGGCATCCTTTGCAACTGCAATATGTACTTCTTTTCTTTCGGGCTGTGCATCAAAGATAGATTCAGAAACGTCCAATGATTGTGTTTTTGTAATTTCCAGCAGTTGTTCAATATCCACAGTTTCTTCGATTGCCTCTGCAAGACTATCAAAATATGAATCTAAATCACCACGTTCAATGGCTGGTACTAAACCTAGATGACGGCTTGGCATCAGAGGTACGGCTCCTTTTGCCAGATAGCCAATGACAGGAATTCCACATTCTTGTTCAATTGCTGCTTTGACAATTTCAAAATGGCTTTTACTTCCTAATTGATTGGCAATAACACCAACAATATTGGAGCTTTCATCTAACAGTTGAAATCCTCTGACAATCGCAGCCGCACTTCTTGCCATACTTGCTACATTGACAATTAAAATGACGGGACTTTTTGTAATCTCACTAATATGAGCAGCAGATCCTTCATTTGATAATGGGGATTTGCCATCATAAAAGCCCATCACTCCTTCAATTATAGCTGCATCTGCATCTTGGCTCGCTCTTGCGACAATGGCACGGACTGTATCATGGGACATCATGAAACTATCAATATTACGAGAAGGGCGTTTTGTGACAGCTGTATGATACGTTGGGTCAATATAGTCCGGGCCGCATTTAAAGCCTTGGACTGTTAATCCACGCTTCATAAGCGTACGCATGATGCCGATTGTGAATGTTGTTTTTCCAACACCGCTTCCTGTGCCGGCTAGAACAAATCGATTCATCGTACTTCCTCCTCAAAGTTGACACGTGCAATGGATATCGTCACATTTCCGCTTTTCTTTTTCTCAAGCAGTAACTCTTTCGCATTCGCATAGCGCAATGCGGCCGGCTCACTAACTCCATACGCTCCTGTAAATTTAAAGACTGTTTCCGATGGGTTCTGCATTGGAATTTCATTTAGCTGGTCAGGTGTGTAAGTTACAAACGGCCAGTTATGTTTAGCAATTAATTCAAGCAGACCTGTTTCGTTTTTCTTTAAATCGATGGTCGCAACTGCTTTGACACATTTTTTACTTAAACACAGCTCTGCTAATGTTTCATCTATGACTGCTTCAATCTCTGCCATTGACGTACCACGATTACAGCCAATGCCAAGTACAATTGATTTTGGGCGATACATAACTCCGTTTTCGAGCAGGACCTCTTCATGTGCCTCAATTAAACGATCTGTAATAAGCAGTGCTGCTTGTGGCTTTGCCATGATCGCTTCATCTATAGTTGGATAAATTTTTAAATTGTCCGGCATTAAGCGATCGTACATCCACCAATTTTTTTCACCCGTTTCCTGCACGATTGCAACATGCTCTTCATTGACAACCGATGCGCTAACAGGTGTTAATTTTTCTTCACTTTCCCACATCCACCCAAATTGGGCGCCAAATAAATCCACGGGAATCGTTTTTTGAACATCTGACGCTGTTGTAACTACGGGTGCAGCACCAATCGCATGGGCAAACTCATGGGTTAAGGCATTGGCACCGCCAATATGTCCCGATAATACGCTGACGACATACTGGCCTTTATCATCCACCACTAACACGGCAGGATCTTTCTTTTTATCAATCAAAAGCGGAGCAATCATGCGAACAACAGCACCGAGGGAAATGATGCAAATGATTCCTTTATAGTGCTGGAACAGAGCGGGCAATAATAGACGAACCGTACCATCGAATAACTGAATTTGGCGCGACTCTTCGTCCCCCTGTTCGAATTTCTTCATATAATATAGATCCGCATACGGGAATTTTTCCGCGTAGCTTCTTGCATGTGCCACCCCATGTTTTGTAATGGCAACAAGAGCATATGGTTTGCGTTTTTCGATTACAGGAATTTCCCCTTCACGTAAACTAATCATTCCCCTTCACACCTTTGCGGAAGCCATGAGTAAAAGTTTTGTCATAAAGCTTCGAACGATAATTTTTTTCATGGATATGCGGGTCTAATGCCCAGCCTGCTAGAATCATCGCATGCTTGCGAATGCCATTGACACGCATTGCTTCATCTAATTCAGCTAGTGTTGTGCGCACAATTTTTTGGTCAGGCCACGAAGCACGCTGTACAACTGCAACTGGTGTATCGTCTGCCCAGCCTGCTGCCTGCAATTCTTTGGTAATTTTCTTTGTTAATGTTGCACTTAAAAACATGGCAATCGTACAGTGATGGCTTGCCAGTGCCTGTAATTTTTCACGCTCTGGCACAGGTGTACGCCCTTCAGCCCGCGTTAAAATGAGGGTTTGAGTTAAATCAGGAATCGTCAGCTCTGCACCAACTGCTGCTGCAGATGCAAAAACAGAACTTACACCTGGCACCACTTCATAGCTAATATCATGCTGCTTCAATAGAGCCACTTGCTCCATCGTTGCCCCGTACATCGCCGGGTCACCTGTATGTAAACGTACAACCTTTTTGCCTGCATCGACACGCTCGACAATACAATCCACCATTTCTTGAAGATGCATCCCTGCTGTGCGGATAATTTCTGCCGACTCCTTCGCTTCCGCTACTAACGTTTCGCTTACGAGTGAATCAGTATACATCACAACATCCGCATCTTTTAATAGCTTTAAACCTTTCACCGTGATTAAATCCGGATCTCCAGGACCTGCTCCGATAATCCAAATTTTCTTCATTATTTGCGCACCACCATACATGACAAGTAATTTAATTCTGCACCCCGTAGTTCATTAATCTTCCAAATGACCTCTTCATCAGAGGTAACTTTTGTAACGACATGTGCATTTTCTAATAAATTCATTTCCTCTAATAGATCGAGCATTGCGTCTATAACTTTTGCTACTTTGATAAAGACGATCGCATCGTGGTTTTCAATAACACGGCGCATTTCTTCCATATCCTCCGTCGCAGGAATCATGGCGACATGGTCATCACCATCAGCCAATGCAATCCCTAAGCGATTAACAGAACCATTAAACGAAGAAATGCCTGCTACCGTTTCAATCGGAACATCCGGGTACATCGATTTCATTAAGTTCATTAAATGTATAAATGTGCTGAACAGCATCGGATCCCCTTCAGTCACAAAAGCTACATCTTTTCCTTGAGCTAAATAGCTATAAATAGCTTCCACAGATTTTGTCCACTCAGTTCTTAGTGTATCTTCATCTTTAGTCATGGGGAAAACTAAACCAAGCATCTCTTTTTCTGCCGGGTTAATATACACTTCCACAATACGATGGGCATAAGATTTACTGCCCTTTAATTTTTTGGGATAAGCAATGACGGGGCTTTCCTGCAATCTTCGAAATGCTTTTACTGTGATTAATTCTGGATCTCCCGGCCCGACACCTAATCCAAATAAGGTTCCTATTCTCATGATTCTTTTCCTTTCCTTGCTGTCACAATATAGATTGGATTTAACGGTTCAAAACGTGTTAAATTTAAGATTGGCTTACTTTTTGAAATTTGTGCCTGTAATATCGATACTTCACAACCTAATGCTTTTAGATGCTGCATCGCTTCAGCAAGATTTTCGATCGTTGCAATATTCATAACAAGGCGTCCATTAGGCTGTAAGCGTGAAATACATGTTTGCAATAAATGCTCCATATTTCCACCGTTACCGCCAATAAAAATCGCATGCGGATCTGGAAATTCATCCAGACGGTCAGGTGCCTTACCCAGCACTGCAACAAAATCTGTACGATGTTTTAATTGATTTTCCAGGCAATTTTCAAGGTCACCCTCATTTTTTTCAATGGCGTACACGGCACCTTCCCGAGCCATTTTCGCCGCCTCAATTGCAACTGAACCTGTGCAGGTTCCAATATCCCAAACAATGCTATTTTCCTTAAGCCCCAACTCCTGCAGACAAAGAGTCCGAATTTCTCTTTTCGTAATTAATCCTTTATCTGGCTTTCGCTGAAGAAATGCATCATCTGGAATTCCAAGAGAAGAACGTTCCACTACTTCACGCTGTTTTAAAATCACAACATTCAATGGAAAAAAGGAGCTTTGCTCCATTTCGTCCAATGTGAAGCTGCGGCAGCGCTCGTTTTCACCTTGTAGATTTTCAGCAACGAAGGCATCATATTCTGTCATGCCGAATCGCTTTAAATACTGTGCAATTGCCTGCGGAGAATTCGTTTCATCTGTTAAAACAGCAATTTTTTTACGTCCATCAATTCTTTGTGCAAACCCTTTTATGGAACGACCATGCAAACTGACAAGATACGCATCCTGCCAGGTTTCCTGCATTTTAGAAAAAGCGAGCTGTACCGAGCTGGTATAGGGAAAAATTTCTAATGGAAGCTTCTTCGCAAGTACACTGCCAAGTCCATAAAACAGTGGGTCCCCGGACACTAATATAACGACATTTCGTGTTTCTTGTTGTAATTCAGCTGTTAACGCTGACAAACCGCCTTTGATTACTTTTTTCTCTTTTTTAAATTCCGGGAAAAAATGCAAATGACGCTCCCCGCCTACAAGTACATCACATTCATCAACCCACGCTGTATATTGGGGGAGCAATCCTGCAGCGCCATTATCCCCTATACCAATCATCTTCATCCAATTTGTCAATATTCTCAGCCTTTCCTAAACAGTCTCCATTCATGGCATACAAGGTTGTCGACACTTTCATTTCAGTGTCCATATGATTCAGTGCATAGTAGCAGCAGTTTTTGCATAGTGCTGCAAAGAATGCCTCGTTTCCCTGAAGCATATCCCCCACCTGCGAAGCCGTATTCGCCTGTAAAATTTCTCGCTGCGTCTCCTCAGCAACACCCACTTTATTGGCCATTCCTGCTAAAAACTCAAAGCTAATCGGTGCGCTTTTTGAGTGTACCATCATAACGCCTTGAGCAACTTTTGAGAACTTACCCATCATCCCTACTAACGAGACTCTCGGTATCTTCTTCCGCGCAATATTTTTTAACGTAAAACCAACAAAATCGCCCATTTCGATAAATGCTTCTTCTGGTAAATGAGGATACTGCTTCATCGCATATTTTTCACTGCGTCCACCCGTTGTAATGACTAAATGCTCACATCCTGATTCTTTTGCTACATTGATCGCTTGGACGATACTTGCCATATAAGCAGAACTTGAAAATGGAACGACTGTTCCCCGTGTACCTAATATCGAAATTCCGCCGATAATGCCTAACCGCCCATTCAGTGTTTTCTCAGCAATTTCTTCACCATCTGGTACAGAAATGACTACTTCAATTCCGCAATCCAAGTTAAATTTTTCAATTGCTTCTTGTACAACGCCATATATCATTTTTCGTGGTACGGGGTTGATCGCTGCTTGACCAACTGGTACAGGTAGTCCCGCTTTTGTCACTCGCCCTACACCAACCCCGCCATCTAAATGGATGCCTTCTACTTTTGAATAACAAACGGTACTCTGAATTCGTGCTTGATGTGTAGCATCAGGGTCATCCCCGGCATCTTTGATCGTTTCACACATAACCCGGTCATCTAATACTTCAAATGCCGCTACTTTAAATGTTGCATACTGGCCAACCGGTAAATAAATGGTGACTTCATCTGGTACCTTTCCCACGACAAGAGCTTGCAGTGCTGCCTTTGTCATTGCTGTTGCACAGGCTCCTGTCGTATAGCCGTGGCGCATTTGTGAAGGGTCTTTTTTATTTCGTTTCTTTTGCTCGTTCATCCGCCATAATCGAAATGGCATTAAGTGCAGCGACTGTCACTGTACTGCCACCCTTTCTCCCTACATTCGTAATAAATGGAATTCCTTCCAGTACTGCTAACTCCGCCTTCGACTCTGCTGCTGATACGAAGCCAACCGGCATTCCAATAATTAAATCCGGTTTTGCCTCACCTTCCTTAATTAATCGAATTAACTCCAGCAGCGCGGTTGGCGCATTGCCAATGGCATAAATTCCTCCTTCTTGTAAACGAGTTGCTTTTTGCATGGAAATAATAGCCCGGGTTGTTCCTTGAGCCTTTGCTTCCTTTGAGACATCTTCATCCGCAATATAACAATGCAAGTCCCCGCCGTGCTTTTGGAATCGTTTGCGGCCAGACCCACTTTCAATCATTTGTACATCCGCCACTACATGACGGCCCGCTAAAATGGATTGAATCCCTGCTTCAATAGCATCAGGCGTAAAAATCATGCTGCGGCCTAATTCAAAATCTGCTGAAGCGTGAATCACCCGCCGAACAACCAACCATTGTTCATCAGTAAAAGAATGTTCACCCATTTCTTCTTTGATAATGGCGAAACTGTGATCATAAATCTTGTCTGGATCGACCGTTACAGGAATAAATGTTGTATTAAAGTTCATATTTGCCATGAATAAAACCTCCCAATAATTGAGTTACTTCTTCGAATGAAGTACAAAAATTTTCATATTCAATCGCTGGCCGCTTTATTAAAATTACAGGAATCCCTAATTGCAGAGCAGCTGTCATTTTTTCATCTACAGATCCCACTTTGCCGCTTTCTTTCGTAATCATTAAAGTCACATGATATTGCTCACATAGTGCTTTATTTAATGATTCTGAAAATGGTCCTTGGATCGCAATAATGTCCTTTTGTTTGATGCCTAAACTATGACATTTCTCCATGTTCCCTATATTCGGAAGCATTCGGCAAATTAGCCGAATTTCATCACGCATTAAATATTTCGTAAATATTTCCAACGTTTTGCTGCCTGTAGTCAGCATGATCGTACCTTGATGAGATTGAGCTAATTTAGCTGCTTCTTCATAACTTTCAACTTCTGTGATTAGTGGAGAAATAAACTGTTCTTCTGGCCTTTCATAACGAATATAGGGAATATCACATGCTTGTGCTGCTGCCATTGCGGTTTTCGACGCTTCTTCCGCATATGGATGGCTGGCATCGATAACACAGGTCATCTTTTGCTTCTGAATAAGCGCCATCATGTCATCAACGGATAACCGACCTACTTGATATGGAATATGGTGGGCATTTAAACTTTCGGCTGCAGATTCTGTGACAACTGTTGCTAATAAAGGATAGCCTTGATTTTGCAATTGAATGGCTAATGCTCTGGCATCACTTGTGCCTGCTAAAAATAAAATCATGTGTTCCTCCTAATCTCCACATGGTGCCGGCTCGACTTCAATTTTGGAGCTCATATCCTGATAGTTAAAATACTGAATTTTTTTCACTCTTTTAAAATATTTAAAAAGGCGTTCATTTGGATGGGCATTTTGTTTGTACTCTTCTATAATCTTCGTTAATAATGGCAGCAGCTCATCTGGTTCAATTCCTTCTGCTACTGGCTGAGCAGCATGAGCTGTACGGCCAACCGGCTTTGCGCCAATAAATAAATCAAATCTTTTCTGGCGGTAAACGATCCCGATATCATCGAATACTGCCCGATAACAGGCCATACCACAGCCGTTGAAACCAATATGTAATTCTTTTGGAAGCTTTAAGCCCCCCAATTTTGATGCTATTTCTTCAGCATATGGAATCGATTCTGCTTTTTCCCCGTAGCAAAAATCACAAGCTTTTACATTTAAAACATCGCCCATAGGCATGACAATTAATTGATTTTGTTCAAGTTTTTCAACAACCGATTCTGGCTGATCTGTTGGAATCTTTACTAAAAATCGATGATCCGGTGTATATTCCATGGTGCCTGTCTCTCCAATGGTTTCTGCCAATACGCGCATTTGCTCATGCGTAATAAATTTATTAGCAATACCAGGTGAAACAGCAAATTCAAATATATTTTCGATCGGCTGCTGAACTAAATACGGATGTTCTATTTCCGATTTAGTCACCATGGATAAAGCCTTTAAGGCCAAATCTAATGAACTGGCTTCTTGTTTTTTTCTTTCAATTTGTTCATATCCAGCTTGCGCTTCCCCTGTTTCTTGATTTAATGCCCATGGTTCGGCTTCTTTTTTCAAACGCTGATGCGGTTTTAAACTTTGCTTTTCTTCACCTAGCGTATATTTACGCTGATATCCTCGAGGGGTAATGATTTTATTGTCATAAAAAAAGGTAGAAGAATTCCCGATAATAACCGTTGTCAGCATTCCGATATCATGTTCAAGCATTTCAGACAGTGTTGTCAGCACTACATTTTGATTTTCACGATAAGCACTTTTCACAAGTCCCACCGGTGTTTCAGGCGAACGATATTTTAATAGAATATTTTGCGCCTCTACAATTTGCCGTGTCCGCCTGCCGCTTTTCGGATTATATAAAGCTATAACGAAATCCGCCATCGCAGCTGCTTCTATGCGCTTTTCAATTACAGTCCAAGGTGTCAAATGATCACTTAGACTGATCGTGCAGGAATCGTGCATGACGGGCGCACCCAATAAACTCGCACAAGAATTAATGGCTGAAATACCTGGAACAATTTCAACCGCAATTCCTTCTTTTTCAGTCCAGCCCTTCTCAATCAGCACTTCATACACTAATCCAGCCATACCATAAACGCCTGAATCTCCGCTGGAAATGACTGAAACAATATGGCCTGCTTCAGCTTTCTTAACTGCATCCTGAGCACGTGAAACTTCTTCTGTCATACCCGTACTGACAATGGATGTTGCTGATACGTAAGGTTCAATTAGCTCCACGTATGTCTTATAGCCAATAATACAATCACTTTGCTGCAATGCATCTACAGCCCGATTAGTAATATGCTCACGATCACCGGGACCAAAGCCAACAACAAAAATTTTCCCCTTTTTCATAGACTTACCTCCAAATAAAAAATGCCTGCACTCCTTTTAAAAGGAATACAGGCATGTGAAATGACAGTATAAAAAAAACATACTGAAACACAAAAACAATAGTTAGTATTGTCTCGCCTATACTTCTCCCTCCGAAAAGCAAGTGTCGTTTAAATAAGCAGGTTTCCTGACTTAAGCTTCATTTTACTCTTGCACCTTCCCGATTTCTCAGTGGTATAGCAATTTCATCAGCTTTTACAGTAGCGGGGGCTGTACTAGACTTTCACTAGTTTCCCTATTACCTCACAAATGTGAGCACTTATTTAAAGTGATTATTAAATTTTTTTTAAATATACCATATAATCTCAAAAGTTAACAATCTATTTTTTTTTAAAAAATTTTATAACAACTTATGTAGAACAACTCCTGCTTAGGTTGAAATAGTGCTTACAAAAAATTATGCATCAATAAAACTGGATCATTCGTCAGGTTTTCTATCCATTCTTGCATTAGGATTTGTCCTTGGTATAAAACACGCAATAGAGCCAGAACATGTAATTGCTGTTTCAACCATTGCAAGTCAAAGTAAAAATTTATTCAGGGCTTCACTAGCAGGAGTTTTTTGGGGGATAGGACATACAGCAACATTATTTATTATTCGAATTATCCTTATGCTATTGAAGGGTGAAATACCTGAAAAATGGGCTATGTCATTAGAATTTTTAGTCGGAATTTAGCTCAATAACAAAAAAGGATTGCTATAACAATCCTGCAGACTGTCGACAAATCCGAAGGATTTCGGTTTTTAAGTCGACAGTCTTTTTTGTTTGGCCATTAAACTAGTCTGTTGATTTCCGTTCCAGGCGGCTTCGCTTTCCGCGGGCGGTTCGGGGAGCCTCCTCGGCACTTTCAGCGCCTGCGGGGTCTCCCCTGTCCCGTACTCCCGCAGGAGTCTTCGCCGCCTTCCACTCCAATCAACAAGGTTATAAAATCAGTAATGACCTTTATATCAGTCCTTTGTATAATTAAGCTACAGACATATAAATGAGGTGGATGAAATGCTAACTAAAAATACACAGATGAATCGTGACCAAATAGAAATGATAGCTTTAGATCAGCTTGTACCTGCGAATCATTTGGTTCGAAAGATTGAAGCTGCTATTGATTTTTCATTTATTTACTCACTCGTTCAAGATTTGTATTCATCTGAACGTGGGCGTCCCAGCATCGACCCCGTAGTATTGATTAAGATGACTTTCATCCAATATACCTTCGGTATTCGCTCCATGCGTCAAACCATTGGGGAAATCGAAACTAATATGGCTTATCGTTGGTTTCTTGGCTTTGGTTTTAATGACAAGGTACCACACTTTTCAACATTCGGTAAAAACTACGAGCGACGCTTTAAGGATACAGATTTGTTCGAACAGATTTTTTATCGTATTTTGAAGGAAGCCTCTGGCAAGAAATTAATTAGCAGCGAACACGTATTTATAGATTCCACACATGTTAAGGCGAGTGCGAATAAGCGCAAATTCGAGAAGAAAGTTGTCCGAAAAGAATCTAAAGCTTATGAAGCACGTTTACAAGACGAGATTAATAAAGACCGCGAAGATCACGGAAAAAAGCCATTTCCTCCTGATAAATTTGATAAAGAAGAATTAAAAGAAATTAAAGAAAGTACTACTGACCCAGAAAGTGGTTATTACGTAAAGGACGAACGAACTAAACAATTCGCATACTCATTTCATGCAGCTTCAGATCGAAATGGTTTTGTTCTTGGCACAATTGTAACACCAGGGAATATCCATGATAGCGTCATATTCGAGCCACTACTTAAGAAAGTCATCGAAAAACACGGGAAACCTGAAGCTGTTGCTGCTGATGCCGGATACAAAACACCTGCTATTGCTCAATTCGTATTTGGAAATGATATGACTCCTGCCTTACCGTATACACGTCCACGTACGAAGGATGGTTATATGAAAAAACATGAGTATGTTTATGATGAATATTACGATTGTTATATCTGTCCGCAAGGACAAATACTAAACTATGCAACGACGACGAAGCATGGAAAGCGTCAATACTTTTCTAATCCTCTTGATTGTATAAATTGCCCATTACTTTCCGAATGCACGCAAAGTAAAGAACATAAAAAATTGATTGAGCGTCATGTGTGGGAACATTACATAGAAGAAGTCGATCACCTTCGTCATACACAAGAGAATAAAAGCATTTACGCAAGACGTAAAGAAACGATTGAACGTGTCTTTGCAGATGCTAAAGAAAAGCATGGTATGCGTTGGACAACCTTAAGAGGCCTTAAAAAATTGTCCATGCAAGCGATGCTTACTTTTGCTGCCATGAATTTGAAAAAGATGGCCAACTGGACGTGGAAAAGTCCTGAATTGGCCTAGAAATAGGCATAGGATTGGTCTAAATATTGCTCTTACGAGCAAAAAAACAATAAAAGGCATTCGAATGAACTCATTCGAATGCCTTTTGTCTACAATCTGAAGGATTGCTATAACAATCCTGATTTCTCGACTCTTATACAAGATTAAGTTGGGTTCTTCACAATTTTCTGTGACTATTTTCTTACTACCACCATATCATTGCCCCAACCTAGGTGTAAAAACGGACCAGAGCGAACCTTATGAACTATTTTACTTCTATGGCGAAGGCATAAAAGGCATCGCCATGAGATAAGTTCTCTTCCTTTTCATCCATCCACCATACTCCATAAGAGTAATAATAAAGCCCTTTTTGTATAGGGGCTGAGAAATTATTATCCTTAACAACAATTTCAGTTTCTTTGTTATTACTTATCTGTAAAACATGGAATGTATTTGGTTTTGGTTCATAATCCATCACGAAAGTAATATTCTCTCCAGATTTTACTTCTATTGGCTTTTTACCTTTTAATAGCTCAATTGTTCCAACTTTATCGACGCATTCACCTTTTCCATTCTCTTGCCAACAATAAGTACCGAGTGTAGTTTCAAATCTTTTATGTGCAATTTCTATAAATGCTTTAGGAGGCTTTCCTCCTGACAATCCATTATTTGAACACCCCATTATGGTAAGTCCAAAAAAAGCTATTAAAATAAAAAAGCATTTTTTCATACACATTCCCCCCTATTAATGTATATGACGGACTCGTTTGTATTAAGTTACGAGACAATTTTGAAATATATTTTGACTTACCTTTGCCCCACATACAAGCTAGCTAACCTTCTCAAACTAAAATCTTTACTTTAATGGGAGTCGATTGATCTGGAAAATAAGTAGAATCGTAAATTTTTTCATTACTTCCTATCCTTTCTATAGTGTTATTTTGTTAAAATAAAATAGGGTACTTCCCATAAAAAATTACTATCCAAATCGATCACAGTTACAAATATTTAAATTAAACAGGATGTCTATATTTTCCTATACATTATACCTCAAAGGGTATATAGTCGGATTTACTTTCAACTATTATTTCATAAAAATAAAAATGTAGAAGATTTTGAAAGGTCGTGTCAACGAGATGCTTTATATAAGGGATATCGAGAAGATTATTGAAAATACATTGCAAGAGCACAAAATAACGATAGATTATGAATTTAACAATACCTTACCCGCACCGATGAGTTTTAACGTGTCTACTAATACCCTTAAGTTTAACTATTTACAAATTAATGGATACATAGCGAATATTAACTTTAAAATTAAGGAGACAGATGAAGACTGTGTCAAACTCATACTCTATCGTCAGCTCGGTTATTATATAGCATTCAAGAACAACAAACATGATTTACGGGTGTTAAAGTACTTTGAGGATGATGAAAAAGCAGAATTTCTAGCGAAAATAGAAAACAATGCCTGGGATTTGGGAAGAACGTTGGTACCTGATAGATTAGTACATTCCTATGATCAAGTTCGTGAAATAGATAAAATGCTATTAAAAATGAATTGATTTAAGAATGGCTAAACACTAACTTCCATTATATGTGAGAAACGCCCACTATTGCAGATAGTGGGTGTTCATGTTTTTAATGTTCTTAAGATATCCTTCTAACGGCACTTCTTAATGTATGTTAATGTATTTATCCAAATAAACCAATCCTAAGTTGGTATTGCTTCAAATACTCCATTCCCCCTTTGCATATTCTTCGAATCTTTTTTCTAGATTTTAAGCGAAAATCGCTATTAAAAATGCTTTAATATTCTTCCCTAAATCAGGATCATTAATAAAATAGAACAACGTTTAAAAATTGTTACTTCTCATCTTTTTCAAAAGATGTAAACTCATATCTGGTATAATAGGGAAAAATACAATCAGTGAAAGAAGGATTATCTATCTTATGAAAAAATCTTGCAGTGAATCGAAAACTATTCAAACAGACGGAGTCCTGCCAAATGACACAAACCCGCACCAGACTCTTTTCGGAGGCGCTCTGATGAGCCGAATTGACCGGGTTGCTGGCATTGCAGCGATCAAACACTGCGGAAAACCTACGGTGACCGCAAGTACCGATTCGGTTGATTTTTTGCATCCAATCACCCTTGAAGATGCAGTAACATTAGAAGCGTTTGTCACTTGGACCGGGAACACCTCAATGGAAGTGTTTGTGAGAGTGACAGCTGACAACTTATTTACAAAGGAAAGCCGGGTGGCGGCGACTTCGTTTTTAACCTTTGTCTCGTTAGATAAAGAAGGGCATCCTGCTCCTGTGCCATCTGTTTATCCCGAAACGGAGGAAGAACACTATTTGTTTAATACGGGAGAAGCGCGGTCCATTGCCCGAAAGCTCCGAAGAGAACAAAGCAAGCATCTCTCACAAACGTTTGGCAGGAAATAACAAGGGCAAATGTCAGTGTTCATCATTATATCTTAACTAATTTAGCAAATTATACTAAATTGTTAGAAGGAAAAAACGCTAAACTCCATATTAATATGGGGTTTAGCGTTTTGAGTTTTCAGTCCTATGTAATAGTCCACACAATTTCACTAGTTATGGCTGCTGCGTTCCCGCCCTGACCAGTTTCCTAGTGTCATTGTTGGACTAAACTCCGCAGGTAGGACTCGAACCTACAACCAATCGGTTAAATGCCGAATGGACTGCCACTTTACTACTGCGGTTAAAAATTAGTTTGTTTTTTAGTGGAAATGACGGGAGTTGAACCCGTGTGCAAAGATCTTGGCACTTATACATCTACGAGTGTAGTCAGTAGAATTGATTTCACTTACTTCTTTAGCCTACTGACAGACGTGGAAGCAGCTAGTCTGGTTGGTCTCTTCCTTCATCCTCAGACGGTGGAATTCGGCGTAGTCCACTTGGAATGAGTCCCTTACCCTACCACATGGACGATGGAGGGAGGAACCGCTATCGTCTGTTATTAAGCAGCGAAAGCGAAGTTGTTGTTTTGTTTGCCAGTTATAGGCTTTATCGTTTTAACGAGGACGAATCCCTCGACTCGCCATATAAGCTCAAACGATCCCTGTCGATACCAAGACATCCCCATAATATAATGGCAGAGAAGAAGGGATTTGAACCCTCGCGCCGGTTACCCGACCTACACCCTTAGCAGGGGCGCCTCTTCAGCCTCTTGAGTACTTCTCTGTAATAAAATTTCGCGTCAGTTCCGTTAAGAACTTACAAGAAAACTATATCATCGATTCAATTTGGAAGATAGCTGTAAAATTTGGTAGTTCAAAAGCCCTATTCTTACCGATTACAGAAATCCATTCAACATATTCCGGTAGGAAACAGATGCAGGTGGGACTGGTGGTGGAGGAATGAATGGAATTACTGTTGGTCTATACCAAGGATGGTAGTGATGAAAAATAATGTAGTAATACATTAATATCCTCCTTTCACTTATAGTCAAAGTAGTCTATGAGCTTCCACCTAAATAGGATTGGATTGAAGCCAAACTTTATTATTTAATTCCAATACTCATGAAAAATGTCTAAGTTATAACGCCATTGACAGTATTTACGTGATCGTGGAATAAAATGAATTCTATTGAAGTCTCTCTCCATACCAGGACATGCACTTGAGTTGAATTAGCGCCAATAAGACAAACTCCTTCTGAATGTTATTTAAACTTCATTTTATATTCAGCTAGGAATGTTTCTCCTTCTTCAAGCTTATTCACTCCCATCTTCTCCTTCATGTTCCCAGATGTATTATACGTATCGGCAATACCATACCAAGGCTCGATGCAAACAAATGGCGCTATCGTGCCAGTAGTGTCCATATATTTCGACCAAATTCCAACAAACGGGAATTTTTCGAACAATACTTCTATTCCATGACCTGATTTATTAGATTCCAATGTAATTTGATCGATATTGCTGTAGACAAGAGCATCATGTGCAAAAAGAGTGGGCTTGAGTTGTATCGTTGAAATATCATTAGCCGTTCCTCTTTCATGGATAAGGTATCCCTTTAACTCATATTCCATTACATTTTTATTGGCTGCAGGAGTAAAGGCTAAACGGTAGTCCTCAATGGTTTCATTTTCTATAAGCGGAATCCTAAATGCAGGATGAGCACCAATTGAAAAATACATTTCTACCTTGTTTTCATTCACTATTTCCCACTGAACCATTAGGGAGTCCTCTCTGAGGATATAACGAATAATCGCTTTAAATTCGTAAGGATAAACATGACTGAAGCCTCCAGCAGACTCAAATACAAAAGAAACGGTTGTTGCTGTCTGCTCTTCTACATCGAATACAACGTCACGCAAAAAGCCATGCTGTGACATCTTGTAGGTATGATCATCCAATTGATATTGATCTCCCTTTAACCGTCCAACAATTGGAAATAAGACCGGAGAGACTCGTCCCCAGTAGGCATTATCCCCTGTCCACATATAGTCTAGTCCATTTTTCTTATGCTTTACTCCTCGTATTTCTGCACCGTTTCTTTCTATATCTACCTTTAGCCAATCATTTTCAATTACAAGCATCCTATTTCCCTCAATTCTCATGTTTAAGATGAATCATGGTGTGAAGTTATCCTTCAAAATCCCAAGGACAAATCTCAAAAAATTGCCTCGTACAATTTTATATGACGTCTTTGTTTCTGTGGAAAGTATTAAATTAAATATTAAATTGAACTTTGGAGAAATAACCTGAGGATAACAAACATAATTGGAAACATTGGAATGAAACTACTAATGATTTATCATGGTATCCTTGATATAGTATGTGTTGTCGCATCTGAACGAATTCATAAACATGAAATGGTGAGTAGTCGCGGTTCCTTTACAGGAGCTGAGGAAAGTCCAGGCTCGCACAGTGCTGAGATGCCTGTAGTGTTCGTGCCATCTGCAAAGGTGGGCAGCCGATTCAACGTTTCGGCTCACGGCGGTGAAATCATGCTAAGTCCTTTTGGATATGCTGAGATTAACCTGAAAGTGCCACAGTGACGAGCTTTTCTGGAAACGGAAAAGATGGAACGGGTAAACCCCACGAGCGAGCAACCCAAATTATGGTAGGGGCATCATCCTGCGGGAAATGAACCTAACGGATGAATCGGCCATTGGCCGGTAGATAGATGACTACACTTCTAGTACGAGGCTTGCTGCCGATTAAAGTACGGAAGGACAAAACCTGGCTTACAGCCATTTCATAAGCAAATTATCGTTCAAAGCTACAAATGAATGCGGGTTGGACGAGATTTTAGGGCTTTAAATCAATCGTCTAAGTTTTAAATCCCCGCACAACATACATAAATATTTGTCCCATTCGGATAGCTTTTTTTCATCTGTTGGTAAAATCTAGTAAAAACCTACTTACACAGGTTGTAAGTAGGTTTTAATTTTTATTCGCTGTTTTGTGTGGTATTAAAGAAATCATCAGCCTGATCTTTTTTGTTATCTTTTACCGTATTATGGTTTTTACCCATTTTCCCATCTGATTCATAACTTAAATTCTCCGATACTTTTTTATTCTTTTCCATAACTTCACCCTTTCAAAACTAGTTTGTCCCTCTACATTTTTTATATAAAAATTTTTTTATGATACCTAATAAAGCGCAAAGTCACCAAAATTATGATGTAAGTCGATCAAAAATAATCTTCAATAATTCCTTATAGATTAGCTTGGGAAAACCTTCACAATCTCTTATACACTTTTATAATCTAATCCCTTAATTGTATTGTTCTAGAATCTAAATCATAATATAAAGACACCTTCTTATTAAAGAAAAGCGCCCGATTGCGGAAGATTAAAAATATTTTTAAAGGCTTAAGGGTCTTTTTTACGCTTAGCTGGATAATCGAAAAATTGTTCGGATTTTATATTGTTACTGAATAATAGACAGCCTTTTTTGTTCGTGTCACTTGTTGATAGTAACACTCTAACCCAAAAATTAATGTTGGGCTAAAACTCTTCAATAACTATCCATATCAATAATCTTTCAGCTCTATCCCGTTAGCAGCTTTCGCGATCATTTTCATCTTAAATTGTACGACCATAATGGCGGGAATACGCATCATTAAATTGCGTAGAAAGATTTTGAAGCTTGATTTTTCAATCATACGCCCTGCAGCTATTCGTCCTATTTTTTGAGATTCTGTATCATAGCGGTCGTACGTCAATTCCGCTGATTGGAACAAGAACATACCTCTTGCTTCTGTATTGTCACGAGCGCTATACATATCTACAGTTTTTCCTGGTATCGTATATAACAATTGGCGGTGGTCGAGGTTGTGGTAATTCTCGAGGGTGAAAATCGAGATATAACAGCCAAGCGTACGTTTAAACTGTGCTTCTTCGCCAAAAGTTAAGGTGCGCACATTTGAATGGAGCCCGTCCGCACCGACGACCAGGTCAAATGTCTGTGGCTTGCCATGTATAAATTGAACTTCAGCACCTGCTTCAGTCTCATCTATTGCGGAAATCGAATCTCCCCAAATGTATTCAACTGTATCCTTGGTTAAATCGTACAAAATGTTACTAAGATCGTCACGCATGATTTCGATGTCCAGACCCTGCTGGTTCCCCATACTTGCTTCGCTTATTTGACATTCAATCTTGCCTTTGCAGTTCACGAAGTAAACTCCAGTCATGTTCGTGTCAGCTGCACGAACTTGACCGAGTATACCCATCCCCTTAAGCACCGTAATGGCTGCACCACGGATATCAACCCCGTAACCACCCATGCGCAATGATGGTGCACGTTCTATTACAGTCACGGAGAATCCGTGCCGATGAAGCCAGTAAGCGAGTGTCGGACCGGCAATGCTCGCACCAGAAATAAGGACGCGCATCCTTTGTTTCATATTTGCTTATTCACTCCTATCCTAATTAAAGTCTTAACATATCCACAGTATATTTACGGCCTTTTTTACTTAATTATCACAACAAAATAATAGGAATTTAATTAATCAACAAAATGGCCCGTTTGCTGACCAATGATTAATCTGGACTCTTCCACTCCCTCCTGCTTCGTTAGCACAAGAAGAAAAAGCCACCATAAATGGCAGCTGGATCTTCAACTCTTGCACCCGTTAGCTTAACAAGGATTAGTTTACGATAAATACTCTAACAATAATTTTCGTGCTTCTTCGTTGTTCATATATTCTTTGAAAAACGTTGGATAATCGGAGATTTTCTCTTCCAAATAACGATATTGTTCAAAAATGTCAAAGAAGGATAAATGAAGCCAATCTACCTGGCCTTGTGGGATTTTCCTTTCCTCTGAATACATAGCTTAAGCATCCAGCGATATTCATCCAATAGGAATTCAGATCGGCGTTTAAGCAATCCTCCTAGGGAATCTTCTTTTTGAAATCCTTTTGCATTTACAAACTTTACTAAATACTCTGCATGGATATGACCATCTTCAACATGAAGTAAAACATGAGTCGCAGCCGCAACCGCCGCCACAAATTAACAAATCATAAAAGAGTTCTAACCAGGCCACTTTCTTTTCTTTCATTTCTGCACTCCCTCCAATTCTTTATAGTTACTAGGATGATTGAAATATATAGTAATTTAAAGAGAAAATAAAATTGACTTAGTCCATTTGCCATAGCTTGCAAAACACGAGCCGAATAATAAGAAAACTAAAGAGAAATCCTTACATCCTAGATTTTTTGTCATGAACACTTCATTAAATTAAATAATCAGACAATTAGGTATAACGACACTCTTTTATTTTGGTATATTATGGTAACATTAAAATAATTTTAAACGAGGAGGAAATGTATGACTAAGACCATCGGCCTTATTTGTGGTAGTTTACGAAAAAATTCTTATAATCGAATCATTGCTCAATCATTAACAGACCTGGATGATTCCCATCGATTTCGTTGGATCGAGATTAATGATCTACCTTTGTTCAACGAAGACTTAGAAATAAGTGTTCCAGAAACAGTGACATCATTTAAATCTGCTATCCAGGACGTTGACGGTATCATTATTATAAGTCCAGAGTACAATTCTGGAATTCCAGGCGTATTAAAGAATGCGTTGGACTGGGCATCAAGACCTCGGGAATCCGCCGTTCTTAGCAGAAAACCGGTTGGTTTAATTGGTGCAACTCCTGGGGGATTAGGTACTGCCTTTGCTCAATTGCAAATCAGACAAGTACTAGAGGCCATGCAGGTTCATGTTCTTCCATTTCAAAAAGTGTTGATTTCCCAAGTACATAAAAAGATTGATTCTGATCAGAAAGTCCTTACAGACGAACAAACAAAGCGTTATCTTCAACAATATTTACATCAATTTATTCAGTGGATCGGACACACTCCAGCTCTAGATTAATTGAAAAAGTCCAAGCTTTTTCAATCATTTTTATGAAAATACTACTAACACATAATGAGTTTTTAGAAAACGAATTCCAGTAATCCGTTCAATTACATTGGAACAAACGAAGGAGTTTAACATCCATTTTCCAATCTATGAATCTTCTTCGATTACTTATACTTAATTAAAGGGAGGACAATAAAATGTCTGATTTCTATTCTCGTCTTAATAAAGATGATGCTGCCGTTCTTTTAGTTGATCATCAAACCGGCCTTATCTCCGGTCTTGTGCGTGACTATGGTGTTGATGAATTCAAGAACAATGTTATGGCTCTTGCTAACACTGCTAAGTTTTTTGATTTACCAGTTATTTTAACAACAAGCTTTGAAAACGGGCCTAATGGGCCACTCATGCAAGAATTGGTTGAACTTTTTCCTCATGCACCAAAAATAGCTCGTCCTGGACAAATTAACGCTTGGGATAATGAAGATTTTGTCAAAGCAATCGAAGAAACTGGAAAAAAACAACTGATCATTGCGGGCGTAGTAACAGATGTTTGTGTTGCATTTCCTGCACTTTCCGCTGTGAACGCTGGTTATGAAGTATTTGTTGCTACTGATGCTTCTGGAACATTCAGTAAACAAGTAGCGGATGCGGCATTAACGCGTATGGCCCATGGTGGGGTGCAGCTTCTGAACTGGTTTAGCATAGCGTGCGAATTACAACGTGATTGGCGAAATGATGTTGAAGGTTTTGGCGCTTTAATTTCTCGCCATCTTCCTGGTTATCAAAATCTTATTGGAAGCTATAGGGGAGCTCAGAGAGATTTCAGCAAGCAGCCTAACTAGAATAGCAGCTTTTTTATAACTCACTTTTTCCAATATAAAGCTTCTGGCTTATTCAAGAAAAAGGCGTTTTTCCAAAGTAACTAAAGCCTAATTTCTCACTTATAACACCTGAGAAATTAGGCTTTTTATATTTGTATTTCCTTAACGTTGTAAATCCGCGTTTTGACATCGGTATTAGCAAATAAAAAAGCAAAACTCGCCACAGTATTGGCTATTAGCTATACTTCGTAATGTAATCCGCATCTCCCAGCATGACGCCGGCAATCGTCAGAAAATCTTCCCGCCCAATCTCAAAATGACCATAGCGGAAGGAATACCCCCAATTTCGATTCCCACGCATGAAGCTAAGCTTCTCCAATAAATCGGCAATCTTTACTTCCTGACATGGTATATATCGGATATTTCGGCGGAATGGCACAAAGGATTCGGACATCTGATATTCGTATACTCTTTCATCCGCAACCTGTCCAATGGCGGTGAATGCTTGGAGCGCCTCCCCCTTTGCCAAATTCGTTCGTGGAGAGTAGTATATCAGCCAATCGTTGGGACACATACGCTTTAAAGGTCCTGATTTGCCATGGCAGAGCTGGGCAAATCCACCTAAAACCCCCAACTTCACATGTGATGCGGATACGACGCCAATCCAGTAGCGGCTTTGCTCAGCTAATAATCTTGTCACGTCCCTCTTCATAATTTAAACGTTCCTTTCTAAATCTTTTTTCAAACGGTCCAACTGAAGAAGATGATGACGAAAGTGCATTTCAATAAGTAAAAACCACTCTTTCGCATGTAGCGCACCGAATCTCGGATGGGAGACTGTATTCTGTTTAGGTGCCTTTTCAAGTTTTGGCTCCGTTTCTTCCATTCGATGGATTAAGGTGTTCAAACCTTGGATCAGTTGTTCTTTGCTTACCGGTTGCTCAGGTGTATATTGTGGGGAATGCGGAACTTTAATACGTATGGGAGGGAATCCATTCTGTTCAAATATCGCTGCACCTTCCCTTGTTTTTTCCGTTGGAGAGACCAAAGCATTCTTGCTCTGCATAATGCAATGGTCAATATTGCGCAGTTGCATATAAAGTGCCGAGTTAATCAGATGCTGATACATTTGTCCAATCGACCACTCGTCCTCACTCGGTTGTCTCTTTAACTGATCCATACTGAAATTATCCAATTCACCAAGATAATGAAACGCTAAGACTTTAAACTGCTGTAATGCTTCCATTGTATTCATATCCTTTAAACAACTCCTTTTCCTAATTTAATCTGACTATAACAAAACACTACTGACAACAGTATGTCAGTAGCGTTTCAACATTTTTTCGGCTTCTTCACGAATCCGTATTCGGAAAGATTCAGGTTCCAACACAACGACATCTGCACCCCAGCCAAGTACCCAATGCAGTAGCTCGTCTAGCTGTCGAACACGAAAGTTCGCAAGCAAACGATTCTCATGCTCCTCTATTGCTTCCAAGTAAAAATTGTTGGATTCCTTCACTTTATCTGCTATGTCAGGGTTGATCTGAATGATTACACGAACATTGCGATCATCCGGTGGCTTATAATCATTTAAATTAAAATCGCTTGGCACCTTGAATCGGTCTTCAAGAATCGTAAGCCCGGTCATCCTTGACAACCGGAAATGACGAATTTCCTCCCGCAGATCACACTGTGCAATTAGGATCCATGATCCTTTAACAAGCACAAGTCCATAAGGAGCCACCACACGAAAGCTATGTCGATTCCCATCCGCTTCGGGTATTCTTTTCAAATAGTGGAAGCTTATTTTCCGCTCCCCCAATATCGCTCCACGGACTGATACGATGTATTCTTTCTCTTTTACCCACATAACCTCTTCACCAGAAGAAAGCAACCGTATCGTCTTACGCACCCGAGATGTTTCTCTGCGAACACTTTCAGGTAAGATAGCCTCAATTTTCCCGCGAGAGGTTTGAGCCCCAATGCCATAGTCAACATCAAATCTTTGTTCGATAAAGTCCGTACCTATGATCAATGTCACGGCTTCTTCCACCGTGAAACTAATCGGTGGCAGGAAATATCCCTCCATCAAGGAATATCCCAATCCGGGGGCTCCTATCACCGGTACACCCGCCTCACTCAGAGCCTGAATATCTCGATAGATGGTCCTCACACTTGTCTCAAATGTAGAGGCCAAATCCTCAGCTCGTAAAACCTCTTTGCGTTGCAACTCAAGCACTATGGCTAACAATCGATCTGTCTTGTTCATACAACTATATCTCCCCGCGAAACTAAATAATATTTTTGGAAAAGTCTATTTTTTCAGTCATCGAATTTTTCCACTTTTTATCATCCTTGATGTGTTGTCAGCGGATTCCCAATTAAAAGACTACTATCAGTAGTCCAGCCTTAGTGTGCCATTTCTTGCACACTAAGAAAAGCTGCCACAATTGGCAGCTCTGTATTTCGCTAATTTAAGTGTAATTCTCAACATACATATGCGTATCTTGTTTTTGATTTTCACAAAAAAACAGACCATTTTCAAATTAATGCATTGCATTAGGTTTATCCAACAGTTTCTTTTTCAAAGCAACTGTCAGTCGAACCTTTTGATCATTTTATATCCGAAATAAAGAATCGTAAACCATATAGGTGCTACAACTAAAGCAATTCGCATTCCCTCAATAAAAGCCATTAAGACAATGACAAGTGCTAAAAACATCAATGCTAAATAGTTTGAAATTGGATATAACGGAAGTTTAAATGCTAGTTTTTCAATTTCTTTTTTTGTTTTTGATTGCCTGAACTTCAAATGTGTAATAAGGATAACCGCCCAGCTGGTAATAATCGCTACTGTCGCAACAGAAGAAATGTACATAAACACTTTTTCGGGAACAATGTAGTTCAGAAATACGGCCAATAATAACAGAGATGACGTGAAGAGTATTCCACGGATCGGGCTGCCATTCTTATTAAGTTTTCCGAAATATTTCGGACCGTTATTTTGCAGGGATAAATTGTGCAGCATTCTTCCCGAACTGAATAACCCACTATTAAAAGCAGATAATGCGGCTGTTAGGACCACAAAGTTAATGATATGGGCGGCACCAGGAATTCCAACTTTATCAAAAATTAATACAAATGGGCTGCCCTTCGTGCCTACTTCATTCCAAGGATAGAGAGTCATCATAATTCCCAATGCACCCACATAAAAAATTAATATCCTCCAGACAACACTGTTAATGGCGGAAGGGATTGATTTTTGAGGATTTTTTGCCTCTCCTGCCGTAATTCCAACCAATTCCACTCCACCAAATGAAAACGTCACAAAAACCAAGGACATTAAGATTCCTTTGACTCCATTTGGAATGAATCCACCATGAATCCAAAGATGGTCCAAACCAACGGGCTGCCCTCCGTTCCCAATTCCCAGAAAGATGATTCCTAATCCAACGAGAATCATTCCGATAATGGCTACAACTTTAATTAGTGCAAACCAGAATTCAAACTCCCCAAATGCTTTTACATTCGCAAGGTTTACCATGGTAATCACGACAAGCACAGCGAGTGCTGTGAGCCATTGTGGAATATCTGGAAACCAGTAATTCACATAAACACCAACCACGGTTATTTCCGCCATTCCAGCGACAAGCCACATAAACCAATAAGTCCAGCCGCTAAGGTAACCTGCAAACGGCCCTATATATCGATTGGCGTAGGTACTAAATGAACCCGAAACTGGTAGATCGACTGCCATTTCACCAAGAGCTCTCATAATGATAAAAATAACCAAGCCTCCGATTAAATAGGAGACCATGATGGCTGGTCCAGCCATTTGAATGGCTGCACTTGAGCCATAGAACAGTCCGACTCCAATGGCACCTCCGAGTGCAATTAACTGGATATGCCTGTTATCTAAACCCCGTTGCAGATTCTCACTTTGATGATTATTACCCAACCTAAATTCCTCCAATTAAAACTATTTGTTCGAATAAAAGATAAGAAAAAGTACATTTTTAAACTGTACCTTAAAAGCGAAGATAATGCTAGAAGAAGTCTGAAAAGATGAAAAAATTATCTACTAACATAGAAGCATAGAACTAAACTTGGTTCACATCAATCTTATCTCTTCATTTAAAAGATTATAAACTGTTAAGAATTTTCTAGCAATGACCGGAATCACGCTTTTCCGCCTTATGTACTGCATCAGCAATTGTTTTTTCTATTGATTGCTTTAATAATCGTTATTCATTAACACCGAAACAAGTGGAATTTGCTCTCTCCTTGATTGCAAAGACAAGAGAATTCGACCTCGCAGCGGACCCTGCCACGTTAACTGTGAAAGATTTAAATAGATTAATTGCATTTAATAAGTTCAAAAATAAAGGAATACTTGTTAATCTTGTTAAAAAAGGTGTCTTAAGAAAGAAATAGATTAATAGAAGATAAATAAAGGAGAACACATTCACATGTAACTTGAAATGTGTTCTCCTTTATTTTTTCCTACCAGTAGTTTTTTTTCATATACATCTGATCTATTATTACTTACCGGTTAATTAATTGAATAAATTCTTCTTCTTTTAATATTTTAATAGTTTTTCCCTTATTAATTAATTCATATGCTTTTCTTTCTTTCGTACTTAAACCACTTTCTCCCACTAAGGTCTTGTCCTGGGTACCGACGATAAGAAAATCTGTTTTACTGCTGACACCACTCTTAATAATTCCTCCAGAATTCACTACCTGCTGCATCGCTTCTTTCCGCTCTAATGAATTCAATTCACCGGTAAATACAAGATTTTTTTGAAAAAAAGGATGGTTGGTACGAATCGTTTCAACCGTTACCGATATATCTGAAATCGAAACTCTATTTTTCTTAAATTTATTTTTTCTAAATTCAGTTTGAGGGTTTAATTCTTCAAATCGGCGGACAGAGATCCTTTCTTCAAACAAGTTTACATAAGTTTGAAGGGTCTCCGTCTTCTTCGTTTTCATACAAGCAATGACTAACTCTGCACATGCTCTTGCATCTGCTCCGGCATGATGGTGATTCGTCATTTCAAGTTCAAAATAGGCTAAGCGTTCCTTCAAAGAATTTCCTATACCATTCCCTCCACAAATACCTGTACTTACTGGAATACTACAAATGTAATTAAAATCAGGATAGGTTAATGAGTACTCCGTTAAACAAGAATGCAATACACTCATATCAAATTGAGCATTATGGGCAATAATAGTGGTACCTTCAAAATATTCCTTGATTTCGTCCCATATTTCGTCAAACCGTTTTGCATCCTTGACATCGTCAGCTGTCATTCCATGAATTTTAGTATTAACCGAATCGAATTTTAAGTTAGGTGGTTGTATTAAGTAATATTTTTCATCCACTATTGTATGGTCTTTTACAAAAACGAGCCCTAAAGAACAGGCACTGCTCATTTTGTTATTCGCGGTCTCAAAATCAATGGCTATAAAATCGACACCGTTGGGATCAAAGTTATCCTTCTTACCTTGTTCAACCTTAAACCTTTCATTGGATGAATGAAAACCCCATTCTGTCTGATTAGGTGATACTGTATCTTGATGTTGTTGTTCTTCCACTTCCACTCCAAAAACACGACATAATTGCTCAAGACCACCATAAAAACCAGCCCCGACCGCTTGAAATTTCCATTGACCCGAATTTCGATAGATGGCACCTAACTCAATGGCCGTCTCCTTCGTAAATGAATAATCAATTGGAAAAACAGCTAAATCCTCTTGGTTTCTACTGTTTACAATTCTTAATTGAATATCGGATACGTCTTCAAAAGTTTGTCCCGTTTGTTCGGATTCATAAATCGTAAGAGTGAAGGATATTTTGTGTACATCCACCGGAACTTTTAATAAATCGATCAAATAGTGCTGTTTTTCCATCGTTGAAATCGATTCCTCTAGACACACGGAACCATTAGAGGATTGCGGTTGTCCATAAAACACAAAGTCTTCCTCTCTTATAATTTTGTCTTCCTGCCCAACCATAAAAGCAGAAACATCTATATCGAAATAACTTGGCGCTTTCCAATCCAAGCCAATATGCAGCAAATTTAACTCAGGATTGTTTTTTGTTAATTCTATTTTCTGTCCTTTTATTAAAGATAAAACCATTTCTACCACTCCTATTCCCAAACTAAGAAAATACGAAGTTAATAATTATTTTACTTTTATTATGCAATAATCCTCTTTAAATTTATGACTTTTTTCCTAATTTAGCAAGAATCAATTATTTCCTCATCCCCATTTTCTTTTGGCTTGGTACTTATCAAAATCTCATAATTGAGGTATTTTGGCGATACTATTTATAACCTAAAAAAAAATTAAAAAAGACCAGACATGCAGCAAACATGTACGGTCTGGCATTAGACGGTTCCCTCTAAAAATGATTGACTAGGAAGGAATAAATGAGAGTAGCAGTGTGTTTAATATATCTTTTATCCCTTGTTACCCCTTCTCAACATTTCCCATATTAATCGTTAGTTGTTTATGACCTGTAATTAATTCTTCTTGTCCTTTTTATAATTTATCTGCGCGACAAATTAACTCCTTTTCACCCTTTTCCAAAGTATCTTTTCTGCTAATAATCACATCTTTTTTCGTATGGATTATAATTGGGATCGTCTTTTCCTGAAAGGGTGTAAAGCGGTCCCATTTCATATCCCAGATTTTTTCTTCATATTAGCTAGAGCAGTTAAAAAGAATTCACAATTATTTATCCCTCCAGCCTAGAAAATCGACTGTTGACACTAACAGCGCTTGTAGGTGTTAGTGTTTTCCCAAAAATTTGCGAACGATCATAGTCTGGGTTTTGATGAAGAATATTTAATGCCCCTAGGAATCCTCTCACCACATCACCGACAGTCAAGTTTTCTAATGATCCCGGTCTTGCATACTCCTGTTGGATAAATTGTTTCATCTCTTCATTGGTTACCGTGCTTTGATAGCCATAATGAGTTGCATGAATATCTCTTAACTTTTGGAGGAGAACGTACGTTTCTTCATTCTTGAGCGGCTTTAGTTTAATCACTGGTTGGGAAAGATCCCTGAATTCAGTCGTTTCAAAGCGATTGGTTTCCAGTCTTCTCTTTAAAGCACCATAGCTGAAAAGACCTTTTCGTTCATCCTCTAAAAATTCTAGCGTCCCGCAAAAATTGATATATAATCCCTCCATATTCCCTTGAAGGGTATCATTATATATTTTTAAAATGGTTTCATAATTTTTATCTCTTGTATGGGGATGCGTAATTTTGTAAAGGTTAATAGCTTCATCAAAGTTAATTACCAATCCAGAATAGCCGATTTGGCGGACAAACTGGGAAAGAATCATAAGATAGTTGTAGTAATTATCATCATTGATAATATCCCGGACACCCAAGTCCGCCCTTGCTTCCGTTTTGGTCCGGTATTCACCACGAATCCATCGTAACGCTTTTCGCTGTAGTTCAGAGTCGTCTTGGATAAAGCCTTGATAATAGCAGGTTAATATCCGAGCAAAGTCATATCCACCTATATATATATCCATTTTCGAAACGATCCGAGTAATCTCTAGTTCAACATCCTCGATAAATGTAGGATTATCTAACTCGATCGAAGGGTAGCCGATCATTTCTACCACTTGCTCCTGGACGTCATTGATCCATATATCGATAATCGTACTCAGTGCCCCACCCTCCGGTACTGTAGAAATGGAAAGGTTCTTCATTAATTCGGTGTAAAGAGCAACCGCCTTGTGGTCACTTCCGTAAAGTCTTCGCTCAGGGGTAAAATCAGCTTTTGTGACTACAAAGTTTTCTTTAAAGGCAATTTGCTGAATTAAGGCCTGAATAAAACTCTTACCGCTTCCGAAAGAACCAATAAAGAATTTAACCACAGACGACCCTTTCTTCACCTCATTAAGGTCCTTTAGGATCTGGGTTGCTTCCTGAGTTCTCCCCACTAAGATGTACTGCAAACCCCTGCTTGGAACCACTCCACCTGAAAGAGAATTGAGGATGGCGGTTGAATCTCGTTTCTTAATGTTCATTTCTTACTCGCTCCTTCATCTTTACAACTAGAGCTTCGAACTCTTCAAATACTTTAATCGATTCATTTTCGATGTGTAATAGATTATCATCGAGATGTTCATTGGCTTTCTCATTAATGGTATTCACAAATAAAGCCAACATAAGGCCATGTCGTTTCAAATAAGCCTTTGCCTCATTTACAGACATTTTTCCGTTATCAATCATTGATAGGAAAGCCTTTTCGAAACCAGTTAATGAATGGTAAAAGGCATCGTGATCCTGCTCTTCTACTTCGGTCTGTAAAAAGTTCGAAGTACGTGAGGGTTCAATGGGATTGGGCTGACTGGTTGGTGTTGCCTCTTCATACTGGTCATCAAATAGGTGAATCAGTTCTGAGGTCTGATTGTTTAACATTTCAATTCTATTTTCGTTAAACTGAACAACGGATGATCGTTTTAACTGAACGTACTCGGTTGATGGCGTTGGTATAGCTTTAACCGTATTTGTCTCTTCTCGTTCCTGATCCGTTTGAAAAAGCTGATTAGGATCTGATGTTGTTTGATTTGTAGAAACCAGATTTTGAGATTCATCACTTGGTGAATCGACCTCCACACCATAATCAGCACATAAGTCTGCAAGACCACCAAAAAATCCAGCACCAACCGCATGAAACTTCCATTCACCTGAATATCGGTAAAGTGACCCTAATACTACTGCACTCTCTTTCGAGAATGAGTAATCAATTGGAAAGATAGCTACCTCCTGCTGAATTCTACTATTCACAATTCTTAGCTTGATATCTGATACTTCTTGAAACGTTTGACCATTAAGGTCCGATTCATAAATGGTAAGGGTAAACGAAATTTTTTGTACTTCTTCTTGAACATTAGAAAGATTAATGATGAAGTGCTGTTTTTCGATTGTTGAAATCGATTCCTCTAACTTAACTGAACCGTTACTCGAATGTAGTTGTCCGTAAAAGACAAAATCCTCTTCTTGGATAATTTTCTCATCATTTCCTAGCAAAAAAGCAGACACATCGACATCAAAGTGTTTTGGTGCTTGCCAATCAAAACCTATATGTAATAAGTTCATGTTCGAATTATTTTTTGTCAAATCAACCTTTTGGCCTTTTACCAAGGATAAGACCATTGCAGACCACTCCTTTTAAAACTGCTTGATTCAAATTTTGATTATGTATACAACGGAAGTATTTTTATACGAATGATGTTATGGCGTTACTTTTATTATGCAATAATGGCTAAATTTAAGCACGTCTTTTTTCCTATTTTAGGATAATACGGTTTATTTTTTGTTTCCTTCTGTAGGGTATGGTCTTTAATTGGAAGTGTATCTAAAGTTTGTTATACTTTTATTAGAGCATGCAATGGGCACTGGGAGATGAAGGAATGAGCAAGAAAAGTGGAGTATCATCAATTGTTTCATGGTTGATGGAACAAAAGAAATGTCAAATGACCCAAGTAAATTGGAAAGTGTCGTCCCGTTATTGGGAATTACATAATGAAGATACAATAGAAGAAGTGATGACTTCGACAAAGGAATTTTTTCAAGAAAGATTTAACTATAACATTTTCAAACACTATAGTTCCCTAGTGCAACTTTTGAAGCAGGGTAATGTTCATGTAATGGGCGTTGAATTCGCATCTGGTAAGGTTATGAACATGTATGGAATCATCACTACTTTAGACGCAGATGTTAGTAAATATGGAACCCCTACTGATAAAATCGAGAACATCCTTAGTGAAATGATCCGAACGGCCATGCTAATCCATGGATACTATGACCTTTCCAGGGGCACGATCATTTTTGCAACCCCTACAGTAGATCCATCCCTAAATGGACCACTCACTGAGGCTGTAGGTGGACTAAATGAAATTTTCAAAGTGTATGGCTTTCAATTTTCCTTTGACAAATATCTAAATCAAGAATTTACAGTATTTAATCCTGTAGTTGAACAAGCAACAATTACACTAGGATCAACTAAGGGTACAAAAGCCACGGTAAGACCGAATCTAAATCAGAAAAAAGTGGTTGACAGTAATGCCACTCTAAAAATAGGCATCCTGGTTCGAAATGAGATTGGGAAACTAGCAAGAAATAACCAAATTTCAAATGAAATGATTCGAAATTTATTAGATAAAAGGTACTCGCAAGAAACCTTCGGGATCAACTTCCCTGTATTGAAAAAAGTCGTATTGGCCCAACCGTTAGTTGAACAAACGACGGTCAATGGCCTTAAACGATACTGGAATATAGTTTATATCATAAATGGCGGAGAATATCTAATTTGTCATAGCTGGAGTGAACTACAGCGACCGAAGTTTTTGAAATGGCTTGAATTGATGAATGAATAGATAAAAAATTATTTTTGCTGTGGAATTTTATAGTAAAATAAAGATGAATATAAAAACGTATGTGAGGAGAATTTCATTGACTGTAACTGAACTTGGTAATACTTTAAAAGAGATGTATAACTCTGCCCCTGAAGGCGAACAAGCTACATTCATTCATCTCTTTGGAATTAAATACGGTGAATTAATTTTACGCAATAATTATCGTATTGCTGAAATCGTAAAAATAGCCAGTATTCAAGATTCGTATCGAACTGAAGTCAGAAAAGATGTTAAACTTTCAAAGTATGTTACTTCTAATATCTAAAAAACAAACAGGACAACTTAAGTTTGTCCTGTTTGTTTTTGTTAACCATATAATCTTATACATGAAAAGGTAGAGACATAGATTAGTTACTGTTTCTAACTTCATAATTAACTCTGGTGTTCATTATGTAGCAAGATGTTCCCCCTCCATAAAGGGAAGATAACTGATGTTTCACTTAAACCTGATATCTTTTTCTAGGATAGCCACCCCGATAACATCTTCAAACACAATCTGCTCATATACACCAGACTTAACTTTAATACGTAGCAACTGAGTAAAAGGATCAACACGATGTATATGGCCTGTTATGTCCGTATTAAAGACGTCATCCCAAAATGTAATTCTTATTGGTAAAGTTATACTCCATTACGTATCAAATGCTTCTGTTATAATCCTCCACCTCAGAATCATCGTTGAGCGGCCTGGGCCGGCGTTCTTGGTCCTTAAACATCACGCTGCATCTCGAAAAGTTGCGGCATAAATGACTCTGCATTCCACTTCATTTTACTGCGATCTCTTATGGCCATGCGAACATTTCCATTATTCCTATTATACAAGACCAAATGTTCCTGTTTAAAAAACACAACCCGTTTATCCTATGTTCTCCCGCTGTAGTAAGAATGGTTTGGAGGTTTTTGTGGTGGGCTTTTTTCTTATTTATTATTGGGATAATATTTTCTAACTTTAACTCAACTACAATAAAATGGGATTGAAAAAAACTAACCCTATATTGGTTAGTTCAAACAGAATAGCTTATAAAACCTTTTTCTTTGGCATCCAAAAATCTGTAAATCCATTATCTACTGAATAATGATAAAGATCTTTAAGTTTTTTGCTGGTGTACACCACCATGTCTTCCCTTTTATTAAGATCCGGCATTGAAATTAAGCTTTCGTTTCGATCTATGACTATTTCTAGAAAAAACTTATCTGCCAATTTATCACTTTTTGATAAATTACAAGTACTGTAAGCTATAACTAAATTCCAAAGATGGTCTGCTTGGACAAAACTCCATGGAATAAAGTGATCGACATGGGAAGTGTCTTTATTAATGGTCTTACCACAATAAAAACATTTACCACTATAAAAGGATGAGAGTACCTGGTAAAACTGGTCAAGTGAGGACCGCTTAGAGACATTCTCAACCTTTAAAAGCAAATTGGTAGTATCACCTTTTTCATTAAATTTTTCCAAAAATAAGGCAAGTTGATAATTCGTTAAATAACTCAAAACACGTTGAAACCTCTGCATAAAGGAATAGAAACTACTATTTAATCTTAGCTGTTCTTTCCCATTATCGAAATCATAAATAGAGCAGCCTGAGTCACCGTAGATAGCTCTCATTACGTTAATCTTACATCTTTTGGTTACCTTGTTAATGATTTCAAATTGTAATTCATTAGAAAGTTTATCAAAAACAAGTGTACTTGGGATTTGATACTTTTGCTGAACGTTAAGGAGTATCCCTTGTACCTCGGACTTTTTATCCGTCATATTAATTTGATTAAGGTTATGATGGATAACCAGATTCCAATATATCTTAGCAAAACTAGAAAATAGGGTGGAATAATGTAATTCCAACTTATCATTTACATTATATAAATTTTCTAAAATGGACTTTATTAAAACAAACTTATATGTAGTAGAATTTCTTGATTTCGAAGAGAATATAAAATTAAAATGAGCCCATATTTCTTTATCTGTTAAATAAGTAGATCTCATTTCTCCAAGTTGTAATTTATGACTCATTGACCCCACCCAGTGTGCTAAATATCCGAAAATTAATCAATCTTCAACCTCCATTAAATATATTCTATCTTTAAATCCGCCACGCAATTTTATCTTTTTTTGACGAAGTTCTTCTACCTTTCTTATTGAACTCCCATGATAATTAGCAAGGGAATGAATAATTTCCAGGATATCTGCAAGTTCTTCAAGGGCCTCATCGTTATTCTTGCTATTGATATACTCCTGAAGTTCCTCAAAACATTTCTTCTGAAGAGCTTTCATATAATCTTCATTATTCAATATTTTTATGGAGCATTCCTTACCGGTATTTTGGATGATTTCTGGTATTCTGTCTCGGACTAATTTATTGTATATAGGCATTTGATTGTTACCCCATATCTTATAGTTAGAAACGTAATTTACTTTTTCTATCTGGGCTTTCATCTTTTTCCTTTCAAAAAGTTTAAAATCAAGATAATTGGCAAACTCTGACTCACCCGAATAGGACAGACAAAGATATTACTTTGCTCTTGTCATCCCAATGTATAAAAGAGATACTTCTCGCTCCTTATTTTCTTAATTTCTGGTATCCGATCTCGGACCAGTGTGCACGGCATTTAATGTACTTCCAATATTGAAATAATACTTATATTATATCGAATCATAGAATAGAATGGGAACCTTAAAATGAGAAGCTAACTATACTTCTTACAAAAATAGGATTATTAATTCACAAAATTATTTATACTTTCGAGATTTGATTGAAAATACGCTAAATGGATTTAAATGAGGAAATGGATTACTTTAGTTCTAGGATTTGAGGTGAAAATGTAAAATAAATTAGTTGATTAAAACGAAAATGCTGTCAGAATGCACCAATATTGTGATTAGTCTCCTTCCTATATGTTTATTGAAGGGATTTCATATTTACCTTAATAAATTTCCATCTAAATATGAAATCGAGCAGGTTGGTGAATTTACTTTAGGTTTGGCTGGATTGCTTCTGTTCACGAGTTAATCCTATATTTTCACCAAAAAAGCTTACAAAAAGGCCATTTAAGATGGAACTTAATAGCCTTTTGCAAGACTATTACCCCTGCATTCGCTTCATTCTCTGCAATTCAAACCATTTTCTTCGGACAATATCGATATGCCGTTTCAACCTTTCACTTGCTATAGGAAGTGATTCATATGGTGAAAGGTGAGCATATGCAACAGTTATTAAATGGTTAAGTAGTTGCAGATCTTCTCTAGACCAATTTTTCTCCTGGTTTAGCTTAATTTTTTTAAATTCTTCTTTATATTCTTTGGGTACATGACTGTACCAATATGACTGACATGCTGAGGGAGAAATTCCGATTTTTTTACTTACCTGGGCTGTTATTACTGTTAAAGGACGACCTTCTCTTGTTCCTTCTAATATTGCAGAATAAAGGATACTTTCTTTGTGCGAGTCCCATTTGTTTTGATTCTCTCTATCACTGTTACTCGCTTTTAACTTTGCCACCTCCTGTTTATATTCCTTAGACCACTTGTTGTACCATCTACTTTTGCATTGTCCAACGTCCATCCCGATTTCTTTAATACCAGAATTAAAGATTTCATCAAGATGCATACCGTTTGTTAAACCTTCAAAGACACGTGTAATAAGTATTTGATCCTTTTTCACTGTCCAGCCTTGCTGACTTTTCAGATTTAGTGCTACCTGTTTTGATTTTTTTGGAAGAGAATTTTTCTTCTTTTTTGGTGATGCTATTTTTTCCTTTTTCTGATTTTGTATCTTCTCACTTACAAGTAATGGTTTTGTAATATTTCGTTCTTTTTGAATCGCTTCTGCTTCTTTTACGCTCACTCTTTCTGATCCTTTATGAACAGGGAGCAATCCCCCCCATTTCGGCAGACTTTCTTGATTTGCAACATACCCGTTAAGTTGTTTTCCGTATTCTAAAATTTTATCTATTTGCTGGAGGCATGGGGATAACATCAATTGTATCTTTGATGATCCTTCAAGATGGTTCGCTGTCTTTGGATGTACCATCCTTAAATATAACAACTCAGTTGCTTCAAAGATGTATAACTTGTGAATGGGACGAAATGGAATATGAACAAATCTATTTGAACGATTAGCTAATAAATGAGAGATTATCTGATATGGCTCTCCGTCACCGGCATTAGCGAACATTTTCAGAGATGGAGAAAATAATGTTACATACAAATGGTTGAATATAGGGTTCAGTTCTCCTTTGCTTCTAAGCCAATTCCACCCGCACCAACGTAAATAATTCATTGTTGTTTCCCCTCGCTGGTTACAACAATAATCATAAGCTACTCTTTCTTTATTAACATTCTCCGGTTTGGGAACATGAGGATATTCCTTATTAAACCCTCATTTAACAAGATTATCAGAAGATCCCAGAATTCATCAATCTTCTGTTCTACTAAAGAATATGGGTTGTTAAAAAGAAACATTAAATTTTCTTCAGTCCAATGTATAGAGCAATTATTTATTGAGGTAAAAAACTCCATATCACTCTGTTCTTCATCATATTCTTTTGTACGTTTGTAATAATCTGTTCGTTTGAAATTTTCTTCAAACTCAATACGAGCACTAGAATCGTCTGTTTGAATGACACAAAACGTATCATTCTCTTTCAATGTTCGATAAATCACTGTTCCGCCATACAAATCAATTTCTTCTTGAATCTCCTCAAACTCCTGATATGTGAATGTACCATGAAACTGATACGTAACTGTTCGAAAATCTCTCATAGTACCCTCCTAAAAAATTAATCTACCTAGTTGGCAAAAAGTATGGTACGCAGATGCGTACCTTTGTAAACAAACTATATATATCCAAGGATTAATAGTACAATTATAACATTTTATTAGATAATATTATGTCATGGTTGTATTTCAAAATAAATGAATTAACTGAAATCTTCCCGTACCTACGAGAACCGCTTATAGGCATCCAAACCATAGAATTGCATCCTGAAATATGGTAAATTGAATGGTAGGTATAATCAGGGAGAGGACAGAAATGAATTCAGAAATCGAAGCACCAGTGATTCTTTCATGGTTGAAGAGTAGTAAGAAGTGCCAGACCATCCAATTGAACTGGGAGGCCTCATCCGAATCATGGGAATTATTTAATCGTGATATTATAGAAGAAGTAATCCATTCTTCGAAAGAATTTTTTTATGAAAGATATCAATTAAATCTTTTCAATGACAATAGTTCCCCTTTGGAATTTTTGCATCAAAGGGGTATTGAAGTGTTGGGACTTGAAACTCAACAAGCAATTGTAACTAACATTTATGGGGTTAACACTGCATTTTATGAAGTTGGACTGGGTAATCCAAAAAACACACTTTTAATTGAAAATGTCTTAAAAAATATGGTCCGGACTGCCATGCTTATTCATGGCTATTACAATTTATCAAAAGGAGCAATTATTTTTGCAGCACCTAAACTACATCAATCGATCGAGGATTCGCTCACTCATGTTGTGAAGTCAATAAATGAAATCTTCAAAGTGTATGGGTTCCAATTTACCTTTACCATCTACGTAAATGAGGATTTTACTAATCATTTCATTAATCCAAATGTGTATGTTACGGAAACACAGCATGTGAAAACTAAGACTTGGAAGAATACCCCTTCGAGTGGACTTGTAGAGTATCTGCAAAAGTCAGGGTATGAGGTGTTAGACAAACGGGAAAAAGGTGGAGCACTTTGGGTTATTGGCGGAGAAGAGCTAGAACATTTTATCGAAGAGCTATCTGTTAGCGAAAACATAAAATTTAGCTTTGCCAAAAAAGGCAGTAAGTCCACAAAGAACGTACCAGCCTGGTTTACAAAATCAACAAAATAATATAGGTTCTGCACAAATATAAAAAGCACTTACCATGGTGTGATTCTCTCACTCTTCCTGGTAAGTGCTTTTTTCATTAATTTGATAGAATATTCTTTTTAGTTGATTTATATACGCTGCTTAATATTAGTGCTGCAATCGCCTGTATGGTCGTTTTCACAATGACTTGGCCGAGGATTGCTGCTGGAACAACTGCCCATGGTAAGAAGTTTGCTCCTACCGGGCTAAGGCCGATAATGACGAAGATGACGGAATCCAATAAGCCGCCCACGATGCCACTGTAGAACACTCTCCAACTCATTGGCAGATTCAATCTGGTATAAATCTCTGTATCTGTTGTTTCTGCTACCGCAAACGAGAGGGCAGAAGCTAATACAATAATAAGGGTATCACCTAGTATGAATGAAACAAGTGCAGACAATAACAACGCTGTCCCTATGAAAATATAAGTCTTTTTTCTTCCATATTTATTTTGAACCAAGTCACGAAAGATAAACGTGGCTCCAATAAACAATGTACCCATTGGAACAATAAATGCTCCCATTTGTAATGGAGCGAAAGCCGCTGTAACTACGTTCGCGGTAACGATGGATATTAAATATAATAAGATTCTCATTCTATCCCTACTCTCTTTCTAACATCTTACACGCCTCGTTTATTTCCCCAAAGAAGGGCATGTAATTGCGGTAATACTTTCACATCATTTAACACTGGGTCAGCAACTACACAATCGACTAACCACTCATACTTCTTCAGAAGTTTTTGAATCAAATCATTGTTATTCACATTCGTGATATCATCATTCCCAACCTGAAGATAGAAAGGAATACCAGCGTACCGGTTATGGACCGTTTTCGCATATTCAAGATCGTTTTCGTCAAAGATGACGACTTTCAAACTCACTTGATGTTTAAACTCATTGTCATTTAAATTTTGAAAAATAGAATCCAAGATTTCAAAATTGGTGACCATATTTGAACTTGGCGGCTTCGGTGAAATCGTTAGTTCATCAACGTTTAAGAACCAGTCTTGCCATCTACTCCCTTGTGTTTCAATCCCAATCTTGATGTTTTTTTCTTTTAATAAATCAATAAACACATCTAAATTTTTAAGCAGTGCCGGATTTCCCCCTGAGATCGTCACAAACGAGAAATTATCGCCACCGACTCTTTTTAATTCAGCCCAAATTTCATCTGCGCTCAATTGCTGAATATCTTCTTTGGCACTGCCGTCCCATGTAAAGGCAGAATCACACCAACTGCAAGAATAATCACAGCCGGCCGTCCGAACGAACATTGTTTTTTGACCAATGACCATCCCTTCTCCTTGGATGGTTGGGCCAAAGATTTCTAAAACAGGAATCTTGCTCATTCCTCCATCCACTCCCTTCGAGCTTCCGCATAGCTGGTCGGAGTTTCAAAGAGACGGACAAATTCCACTCTTGCTCCATGATATTGTTCCATCCGCTCTTCTGTTTCTAATGCTTCCTTCATTTTCTCATAAATCCAAACCACCATATTTTCTGCGGTTGTATTCATATGTGGCAGGGTTTCATTCAAGTATTGATGATCAAGGAATATTTCAATTTCATTTTTCCAAATCTCTTTAATATCACCGAAGTCAATCATCAAGCCGCGTTCATCCACAAATCCGCTGATTCCGAAAATAACGTGGTACGTGTGGCCGTGCAAATTCTTACATTTGCCTTCGTAGCAATGCAAGTGGTGAGAAGCATCGAAGGTAAATTCTTTGCTCACTAGGACACGCTTTGAATGATATTTTAATTGTTTAGGATGGATGTCTTCATTTATTTTTTGAAGTTTATCAACGATTCGAAAACCCATCACTAAAACCTCCCATTTAAAAAGTCTTCAAGCCCTCTTTTTCGTAATACACAGGCTGGGCATTCGCCGCATCCATCCGCAATCACACCGTTGTAGCAAGTTAGTGTTTTTTCACGAACAAAATCTAACGCGCCTAATTCATCCGCTAGTGCCCATGTTTGTGCTTTGTTGATCCACATTAATGGGGTATGAATAACAAAATTATCGTCCATGGACAGATTCAAGGTAACATTCAGTGATTTGATAAAAATATCACGGCAGTCTGGATAGCCGCTAAAATCTGTCTCACACACACCAGTGACTAAATGCTTGGCGCCCACCTGACGAGCTAAAACCCCTGCGAACGTGAGGAATAACAGGTTACGGCCTGGCACAAATGTGGAGGGAAGCTCCCCAACACCGCCATCAGTCACTTCAATATCTGAACGCGTTAACGCATTAGGTGCTAATTGATTTAGTAAGGCCATATCTAAAATATGGTGTTTTACACCAAGTTCATTGGCTATATTTTTGGCACATTCAATTTCTAAACTATGCCTTTGATTATAATCGAAGGTAACGACTTCTACTTCTTTAAATTGTTTTAACGCCCAAAATAAACAAGTGGTGCTATCTTGTCCACCACTAAACACAACAATTGCCTTCTCATTTTTTAACATTTCTCTCTACTACTTCCTTTCAAATAGAAAAAACAGTACCCCAAGATAGAAGTACTGCTTCATCTTAGTTTTTTTAATGAGGGGTGCTAGAACCTCCACCGCAGGATGCGGATTTATATTTTATTGATATACTCATTTTACTACTTCCTACGAAATTTGTCGACAATTTCTGCAAAGCTCATTTTTTCCTGTTTATCGATTCCCTAATCTTAATCTTGGTGGCCTGCTGCGAAATGTTGGCATTACTTCATCTTTCCATGACCAGAAATCAGGGCTCGATTGCTTACTGCTTCCACCACTTGAAAGAACTACCGCATTTTTTGCCCTCGTGACGGCAACATATAAGACACGCGCCTCTTCTTTTAGCAAATCCTTTTTATATCGATTGACACGTGCCATGAACTCGGGGGATAGACCAAAAAACTCCCTGCACTTCAAATCGAGTACCTCACCTGGGAAGGCGTTGTACCAGTTACGAACCCACTCGTCAGAAGCAAACCAATCACAAAATGGATCACTGTCCTGATCATAGGACCGTAACTTATAGTCATGCTGGCGAATTGGTAAGTACGGTGTTTGTAAAAGCAAATCGAGCGCAACATCGTTGGGATATCTTAGAATCGTTTGCAGCATATTGTAAAAAACCGACAATATCAGGCTTTTGAAAAAACTTTCCTCCTGCTTCGATCACAGATGGGATATTTCGATTGGCAAACTCTTATGCATAATTCCAGCACTGCTGCCATTTGGTAGCAATCGGAGAGAATTTTTTCATATTTATATGTTCTTCATCTTCCTTATCAGCCATAATCACGGCATTGTTCCTCCGTGAGTATAATTGACTTTCCAAGTATAGTAGAGGGATAAGCCATTCATATATTTTTGCTGTATAATGCTAAACTAAATACCATAATATACACCTGACAGTTGATTTTTAAGCTTTTACCATAATGGCGTGAAAGTACAGAGGTTAATCGTGTTGGTGTGAATCCTATGGCGAGATTTACAAAGCTTCACCATTTGAAATGGTATCCTTCAATATGCACGTGGTGCTCACGGCCATTCGAATAGATAATTTCTTTCTTTTTTTGCAATGGGAATTGTTTGGTTAATAATTAAAACCGATAGCCATTCCCCAAAAAAGGGATTTGCAATATTTCAAGGAAAATTTTGAATTGGCGATGATCCTGCTGGCTACCGTTTGGTAATAGAATGAAGTCTTTTTCCACCTTAACTGGAAAGCCTATTAGAACAAGCGCTCTACTAATTTGTTCCTGTTTACATTTCCATTTATATATAAATTGATTTTTTCATTTTCATTTCTCCTTGGTATATTGGTAATTTCTATCTATGTTCAATATACCAAGTTAGGGTTACATCTTATGTAAACTTTAGGGACGGTTTTGTTATTTTAAATTTTGTAAGTTTCCACTTCTGGATGTATAATACTTCTGATTTCCCCGTTCCCCTACCGTCTATACAAGACAATCTTCTTTGATGTCCATTCTTTTTTTTATTTTGCCTTACTTAACTTCGTATATCGGTCTTAATCGACTCTGGATTTTTTTCTTTAATGTTATGCAGATTAATGAGAATTTCTTTTTTGTCCATACCATCTTTATTTTCAAACAATAGTTTGATGAGTTCACCTTGCGCTACATTAAAGGCAATGGAATGGACATTTCCATGTAACACTATACAATGCAACCCATCTTCAAGGACAAAGCAATTACCTGTATGGTTTATCTCAATAAAATATTCTTTTTCTGCACGTCTGTTCATTCGAAAACCCGAGTCATTTAATCTCAAGTAAGCTGATTGCGGCTCTTCCATTTAACTATATTTAACTTGAACCTTGTAAATTCATCATGTCCATTTGAATAACAAAAAGGTGCCACCTTCCATTTGTAATCAAAAATGGATTTTCCCTCTAAATAAAAAAACACTTTAAGAAAATCTCTTTTTTTATTCAACAGAAGATTTTCTAAAAGTGTTTCTAAGATGATTAAAGATCTGATGAAACCTGATTGATTCAGCTTTCACTCACTAATTGTTTTTTACTTTTAATATACTTTTTATATTGGAACAACACATGTTCGCTAATTCCTGTTGCTTGAGCAACCATGGGAATTAAATGAGTATCGGATTTTTCTATTAGTTTTCGAGTTGCATAGGCAGGTTCATTTTCTTTCGCTATGCAAAACGCAACAAACTCTTCGTCTATGCCGCATACTTCTGCTAACGCTTGTACATTTTGATCTAATAATTTAAACATTAAGGTTACATTAGGCCCCTTTATATTTTGTTGATCAATTCCGTTTGATATCTCTTCATACGTGTCTCGAGTTACTTTCTGCTTTTCTAGAACTGGAGACACCTCTGACAATTTTATGTTGGTTTCTATTGGTATCTTTACCGGTTTTATTTCTTCCTCTACCTTTTTTCCAGCCACGTTCAGTTCATCAACTATTTTTAATTCCGCAATTTCCTTAAGTTCATTTTGTTGTCCTACTTTCTCAACTTCTTGTTCTTGTACGATTACTTTTTGTTCTTTTATTTCAGGTTCAGATGTTGAATGATTTTCTGGTTCAATTTTGGTGTCAACTTTTGGTGTTTTTGTTTTAAGATTTATTTGTTGTTTTCTTAACCTTTCCACTGAAAGTTCGTATTCTATTCTTTGCTGTATTAATATTGGCTCAATTTCCTCGATCTTTTCCCATGTATTGTCCTTTAAATATTCATAGGATTTCTCTTTTTCTATTTTCTCAACTACCAATGTATTGTTAATTGGAACGAGTTGTTCTAATATTTTCAAGGTTTCCCCATTATTTTTGGCTAACTCAAGACGATTTATCGAATGTAAGGAAAAGATGATCGGCAATTTACTTACGCCTGTAGAGGTTTTAACAACTAATTCATCTCGTAAAAACATATAGGTAATGGGATGATTTATCTGGCTCTTATTTTCTTCCATATTTGGCATTAAGAAATAAGGGTACATCTGAACAAAATCGTATATTTTAGTAAGCTTTTGGTTAAACAATTCTTTTTCACGTTCGAATTGTCGCTTTGCTTCTTGATAGCTATTGTTCAATTTATCACGTTGCTTTTTAACATCATCAGGGCTTAGCGTGAATCTTTTTCTTTCTCTCTTTGCATCATTTAATAGAGGCTTTAAGTCCTTGCCTTCTTGGATAAATTGGACAATTTGATTAAAATATTGTTCTTTTTTGTGAATGATTTCAAACTCATTTCGTTTGGTTTTCGTTGATTTCCGACCATCTTCTATTTCTAGTTCTAATTCTAATAGTTCGTCAATGTTATTTTCTTTCATTGTTTTTTCAATGGAATCGACGATTAAATTAAATGCTGAATGGTAATCTTTCATCCTTTGATGTTGAATCGTAAATTCCTTCAAATCATTCTCATGTTTGGCAACTTCCATTTGTTTATTTCTAGTCTCAACAAATAGCGCATAAGCAAGACTGTACAAATGAGTATGAATCGTAAATTGTAAATAACGAAATAATTCGCTATATCTTTTATTTGTCGGTTCAATTGCTTCTTTATTTAAGAATTTAATCGATCCTTTAAATTCCGAATCATTGATTAATCGATCAACGAATTCTACGAATGGGTAGGATTTTTCCTTTTTGGCTATTAACACAACTTGATTTACTAAGGCAATTTCAATTAGCAGCTGAATATTTTCAGATGATAAGTAGGATTCAATCGGCTTTAATACCTTAAATAATTGTTTCATCTGTGGAGCTACAGCAAAATATTCAGAGGAAACAACGTAGTTTACACTTTCACTTAACCTATCGAGTAATTGATTATCCTTTTCTTTCTCAATCTGTATTAATTTTGAAATGGCAGTGATCCGTTTTAAATGAATGTCGTAATGTTCCACTGAAGTATCATTTATCGCTTGATAGCTTTGAATGACAATTCCCAAATCATCTATAGTTGAAATGACTTTTTCATGTTTTCCATAATATTGTATTAATTCATCATAGTTTTTACTTTGGTACAACGTATTGAGTACCTGTTGAATATGATCTTTATTTTGAGAAAGATACTGATAATGAAAAACTTCTTCTGGCTCAGAAGTTGTAATCAATTTTTCTAACCAAATATTTAACCAACCTCTAGCTTTTTTAACACGGAACTCTTCTCGAATGTTTTGCAATTCAAAATCAGCAGTAAAAGTATCCAAAATAAATTCATTAAGTATTTCATCCAATAATGCTGGCTGTTGACGGACCTTCTCAACGACTGGAAATAAAAGCGGTCTTAGTAATTCGTTTAAGGGCATGTTCGCTTTTAGTAGCATCATAGCGGACATCACAAAACGATTGGCCTCTTTATGAACAGCAGCACTTTCCTTAAATGATTTCACCTGTTCATAGGCTTTGGCGACATCCACGGAACAATTGGTACGGATGGTTGGGTATTTTTCCGCAATTTGAATTACTTCATCGAATAATTCAAATCGGGTAGCCGTTTTCACTGCTTCTTCAAGTTTTTCCAGTTTCATTAACAGATGGACAGCTAACGGTGGGTCATGCTTTTCACAGATCGTAAGCGTTTGTTGCGCATGTTTTTGTAACAGTTCCATGACATTAACAGTAACATTCTTCTGAATGAAATATCTTGTCATCATCATTAATTCTTCTGTCAGACTCTCGGTTGGCTTCACTATATATGCTTGATGGAAGGCGGTATAAGCAGATTCATCATCTTCCAAATCATTGTATAAATTCGCTAATTCTTCATATCGTTGCATTGATTCAAATGCTTCAATCAGATATTTTTGATAGTGTTTATGGTACTGTATGTCATGATTTTTTTGATAAAAACGGATGATCGCCATATAGTCTTGTTGTTGATACGCTTTTTCAATCCCACGTTGTAAGTAAGACTCATCTTTCGTCATTTTGTATAGTTCATAAAGTACCCTAATTGTCTTTGAAAAATGAACATTATCGCTGCATTCCAGTAGTTGCTTGAAATATTGTTCATCATATAACTTCATCGCTAGTTGATAGGCTTTTTCTTCAAGTGTTTGTGAAAAACCTTTTTGTAAAACCTCCAAACATTTAGCAAATGCTTCTTGATAATTTCCAATTCCTTCGTAGAACCGCAACGCTTCTTCGTACATTTGATGGTCGAGATAGAACGTAATGGCCTCTTTTACCTTGCCTTCCTTTTGTAAGGCTCGCCCCAACCGTTTGTAGGATCTTTTCGTTAATTGGATGTTTGGATTCATTTTATAAAAATTTACAATATCACCATACAGTTCATTTTCAGAACAGACTGTAATATATTGATCATTGTCTCCAGCATCTTTAAGAGGGAATGTTTTCTTCCGCACTTCATTTAATATCGTTCTACGCGATTTTGGTTTTTCACTGAATAACTCCTGTACCACAGGTAAGAGTTGCTCATTTTCCTTCTTCACTTTTTCTTCAATCTTATAATATTGATTAAAATGGACATAAGGCATGTATTTTTTAATTAATGCCGGATCATTTACTTCGATACATACTTTTACCAGTTCATAGGCAATTGATTTACGGTCAATACTTTCTTCATCAAATAATATTTCTAGTAAATTACGCAAAGATTCCAACATACCAATCTTATAAAAAATATCAACCGCATCTTCTAAATAATCATACTCTTTCTTTTCCCGGTACATGTACAGTAATTGCTGTGCTTCCTGGGCAAGCAATGTTTTTTGTTCATCGCCAAGTGAAACTAAAATATCCTGATTAAACTGTTTCATCGCCTCATCAATATCTTGAAATTGTTGTCCATAATCCTCTTCAATAAGTGATAAATTCGTCTTTTTGTTAAACTCTAGTAATTCAGCGTGATCTTGTATTTGGATCATGATATTATCACATGCTCGGGTAATCGCTACATACCACTTCCGCATTTCGATGGGAGAAATGTTCTGAGAGACTCGATATAGTTCTAGGAAATCAATAATAATTAAGTTGGTAAATTCCAGTCCTTTAATTTGTTCTTCATTATAATACTCGATGCCTATAAATTTCTTTCGGCCATCTTCATGTAAAAAGTGATGATAATACTTTTCATAGGTTTGTCCAAAAGCCAAAATCCCAATGTTCAAATTCTCTTCTGGAATAAAGCGAGATGTCAGCTGGTTTATGAGCTCATCTGTATCATCTGAAAGAAGGAATTTTACTTTATTCAAATTAATATTGGTTTTGGTCACCTGTTTTGTATTGTAATCTTCTTCCTGTACATTTTTAAATTTCTCCGCTAATTGATAAATATTAGCAGCATTACGATAACTATGAGGTAAATATATTTTCTTTTCAAAGTGTTGTAATCGATTTTCAAAATTCCTCTCTGTACTACCTTCATATGATATTCGTTGATTGGCATCAAAAGTGGCAATCAACTTAGTTTCTCTTGATTTACCAATTAAATTTACTAGGAACGTATATTCAAATTGGCCCAAATCTTGCATTTCATCTATTAAAATATAGGAGTAATCCATGTATGTTTTATCTGCTTCGAGTTTTACAGCAATATCATGCAATAAGTCGCTCCAATGCTTCTTTTTTAGTTTTTTGGCGTATTGTGAAAATTGCGTTGCTGCGACCTCAATAAATTCACTATCTTCATGGTTAAAGGCCAAAGAATCAGTAGATTTTAATTTTTCCAGTTTGGCCTTGATAATACTCGATACTGTTTTGTTTTTTGTTTCTTTTTGATCACCGACATTATTTGTCGGTAAAGTCATTAAAATTCGGCAAACATCCTTTTTAGACAAATAGGTATGGATTTTAGATTCTTTTTGTAATCTCGCCCATGAATTTTCTAAAAAACTTTGACAATCAATAAACCGCAAATATTGCTCAGCATTAATATTGACTTGAGGAGCGATAAAATTCCGAATTAAGTCTTCATAGGTTGTGATAAAGGAAGTATTGTTTACTTTTTCCATATCGGCTTTTAAAAAATAATTAAATCGTTCTTTTAATGTTTCTGAAAAGGTAACATATAAAAAGGATTGCTCTCTTTCTAATGCTGAATGGGCAATACGATTCAGCATTAACGTTTTCCCTGCACCAGCCGCTCCTGTTATCGCAACATTTATCATGTCTTCATAAAAAGAACTTAGTGCCTCATTTTGCTTTGAATCAAGGACAAATTGTAATTCAAGTTGATTGGATTGAACGAGTTCTTCTAATTTCTTTTCAAATTCGTTTTCTGATATGGTAAAGAAAATAAATTGATTTCCTTCAATAACATCCAATGTCTCCTGCTGATGAAATTCCTCGTCAATAGTATCTTTCGTTTCAACGGAATGATCATTCGTTAAAAAGTCCCAAAACACGATACTTTCCAAATCCATTGGACGATCAAATACAATGAGTTTATGGTACAATAATTTTTTTGCATAAACACCATCTTCAATTTGTTCTAGAAACGATGTCCCCTCCAATAACCAATCATGAAAAGTATGGTGAAATAAAATCAACTGATCCTTCAAGTAATGATCACGCTTTATTTTCTTTATCATGTTTTTGTGTATATAAATTTTATCTACTTGTAACTTATCCATATCGGTCCACCCTAGATAATAGTCTTATATTTAATTCCATTTACTTTATTTTACATTATATTTGAGATAGATTAATAACTTTTTATGAAAATAGTACTGAGAAATTTTTCTTACAGATTGTTCGAAAAAATGACTCTTACAGTGAAAAAGTGCTAGGTACTACCCAAATTTGGTGGTACCTAGCACTTACTTAGTCATGTTTATGGGTTGAGTTTGTTTCTTTCGATGGGAAATACTCAGATTGAAAAAAGTATATTTTTGAGGAATCACATTGGAGAGGTTTAATGATTTTTTGTTAATAAATTTCCCTGGAATGTTCTGAAATCATTTGATCATAGTATTCGAGGTCATGATTTGTTGCCATTATCAACTTAATTTCTTTAACATCCTTGGAGACGGAATCCAGTTTTTTTCAATAGTGTCATAAAAAAAACAATAAACAGAGGACTACCCGCATGTAGAATAGTCCTCCTTTGTATTAATAGATGCGCTAGACTACTTACAACCACATTTTGGGAAACCAAAATCATTATGAAGTGGTTTATCGCAAGAAGGACAAAGCATGATTCCACCTGGGGCAGTATTAAAAGTCATGACCACACCTTCTGGATTTCCTTTAGGGGTTGTTCTTATCATTTTTGAACTCCCACTTCGAGGTAATGGTTCCCCAGAGACTTGTTTCTTACTTGAAACCTCTGCATAAATTTCTTCAAGTTTCCTTTTGTGTTGTATTGCTTCACACTCGTGACATTGATATTCCTTTTTGGGGAAAACCCTAAATGGTACCGAGTATGAATGTTCCTTTCTGCAATCGGTGCAAATAACTGTGTGCATTTTTTCCTTCGGTAAATGAAAACCACAATGGTAACAGAACTTTGCATCTTTCACTTCAATGAATTTATCACATTTTGGACAGTTCAATTCAATTCCTCCAAGGCAGATATTAGCTGAAGGAGTTCCAAGGATGATTGAAGAGTGGTAGATTTTTTTCACTCGAAGATAATAGTATGTCACGAATAATAGTCGAAAATCACGCTAATGAAAAGGTGGATTAACTTTCAAGAAGATAATAATTTGATCATATAATTTCATTATTGTGCAACTCCTTTTTTGTATAGGTTTAAGTATTCCTCATGAATATAAACCGTTATAATCGTAATATCCCAGGGGTTTGTCGTGTCGAGAATAAAGACTAAGTCATCACTAATAACTTTGGACTTTTTCGTCCCTTCATAAATCGAGTAGCTCGTTTCACGGCCGACTAGGGCTCTTTTACAAAACTTCATAACCTCAGAAATATTTTCAAACCATTTAATTCTTTCATTTAGCCGGTCTATCAAATGAGTCGTCGGATGGAATTTGGCTTTATAGCTTATGATCATTTACTTTACATCTCCTAATAACCTCCTCCAAAATAATCCTCTGAATATTCTCCTTCAGTGGTACAATTGTAACCCAAATTCCTCCCAAAAAATCGTTGATTCTCTCGACAAATAAACCTTTGTTTCGACTTTTAGCTAACTCTTTCATTCAAAAAAACAAGCAGCACCTCCGAAAATGGTTGCGACTTGTTCTTGTTAAATCCATCCAACTAACTTTTACTTATTTCAACTAGTTTTTCCCACAGACGTACCATAGCCAATGTGTCTAGCTTGCAATAGGCAAGTAAGTCCCTGCGTATTTTTTCAATTTCCGAAGCTGGCCGTAGGTGTAAGTTTTCATAGATATTCATTGCCATGGTACCATTTTGAATGGATAAATTTTGATAGTTAAGTTCCTCATGGCCCGGAATCATTGCGGGTAGGACATATTTTATGGAGGAACTCCCTTTCATTTCATTCTTGTAAACCCATTTCTTTTCAAAGGGAATCATTAAATCTACAATATTATTATGTATGTTCATTAATTGATCTGCAAGATCTGGGAATATTCGGAATAAACCCAGTCATATATTTCATAATCAATATAAGATTAAAATTAATCTTTACTAGGTTTTTGTAGATATCTCCTGTAACGGCTTTTATATGTTCTTCAAAAGGGACAATGAATGCTGACACATTATTAATCCCTTTTTGATGTCTACTATAGACTCTATGATTACCATCAAGTATAACCTCACCACGGGGAGGAAGAAGGTCTGGTGCCATCTGCCCAATAATGATTGGCTCTGTGTTTTGGAAAGCTGAACTAAGAGCAGAAATATCAATCCCACTTGAATCTATATAATTAAGCAATGGTTTAATATTAATTTGTTTACTTTTTACCCTTTTCTTCCTTATCACTCTTTTGACCTTTTGTATATCCCAATTAATATCGTAAAAATCTCCATTTCTTAGGTTCATTTTAAATGTATAATCCCCAGGTTTAATTGGGCGCCCAATCGACGATGAATTAATAATATTTTCATAGTGTTCGATAGTTTCTATGATTGGGTAAGAATGAATTTGTTTTACTTCATATAATTCAAAAATAGATCTGTCCTTAATTAGATTTAAATACCCTTCTATTTGATATATTTCATCATTTACTTTCAACGCGCACACCATAAACACCCTTTTTCACATATCAATAGAGCTACTTGTATATATGTGAAAAGGGGAAATTTTATGATAAAAAGGTAGTTTTATTTTTCTTTCAACCCTACTTTTCCTTATTTTTTGTTAATTGGGAAATAAAAAAAGCCCCAAACTCGATAAGTTTGGGACTTAATATAGGATTAATTAGATACCGTATTCTTACCAAAGCTGTTGGTTTGGTGGATAATAACAGTCGCAATTCCTTGAATAATAGTTTTCACAATGACTTGACCTAGGATGGCTGCTGGTACTGCTTCCCATGGTAGGAAGTTGGCTCCACGTGGGCTAAGTCCGATTACGACGAAAATCGCAGAGTCTAGTAGTCCACCGACGATTCCACTATAAAGGACGCGTAAGATCATTGGTAGATTTAATCTAGTATAAATTTCAGTATCGGTTGTTTCAGCGATGGCAAAAGAAATCGCAGAAGCCAGAACGATAATTAATGTGTCACCTAGAATGAATGAAACAAGTGCAGATAATAGTAGCGCTGTTGCGATAAACAAATAGGTCTTTTTTCTTCCGTATTTGTTTTGAACCAAGTCACGGAAGATAAAGGTTGCACCCATTAACAACGTACCCATTGGCACAATAAAAATTCCAAGTTGTAATGGTGCGAATGCTGCCGTTACAACGTTTGCCGCGACGAGAGAAATTAAATACAATTAAATTCTCACAAAAATTCACTCCTCTATGATTCTAAACAAATAGTCCATGGTTGAACGACTTGATTACAAAGAAAAAACAGCACCTCTAAGAGAAGAAGTACCGCTTCGTCTTAGTTTTTTTACCGAGGGGTGCTAGAACCTCCACCGCAGGACGCGGATTTTTATTTATGTGATAAACCTAATCTACTATTTTTTCTTCGTTCTGTCGACAATTTTCGCACTGCTCATTAATTCCAGTTTAACTAGTCCCCAATCTTAATTGTTTTGGCATGGATCGAAATGCTGGTATCACTTCATCTTTCCATGACCAGAATTCAGGGGTTGATTGCCTACTGCTTCCACCACTTGTAAATACTACCGCATTTTTTGCTCTCGTGACGGCAACATATAAAACACGCGCCTCTTCTTCTAGCAAATCCATTTTGTATCGTTTCACACGCTCTGTAAACTCAGAGGATTGACCGACATCTCCCTGTAATTTCACATCGAGACCCTCGCCAGGAAATGCAAAGAATGGAGGGATATTGCGGTCACTTGTTAATGGTCGTTGTAATTCTGGTATGAATACGATCGGGTACTCCAAACCTTTTGCGGAGTGAATGGTAGATAAGATGACGGCATCTTTCTTTTCCGCCTCTTCGCCAATATCTGCTTCGTCCATTTCTTCCTCCGCCAGAATCGCTAATTGCAAGCGGTCCGTAAACTGCTGCAGTGTCAAAGCTTCAGAATCCATCAAATCTCTTGACCACATGACGAGTTTTTCAAGATTGGCCACTGCTTGATAGTCTTCCACTTTTGTATACCATTCACGAATTTTAGTAAATTCAAGCAAATTCATTAACAATTGCGGTACTAAATCGATTTTTGACCGCTTGCGGATTTCCATCATCCCATTGTACCAGGTGCGAACCCGTTCATCAGATGCCAACCAATCGCATAATGGATCGCTGTCCTGATCATAATTCCTTAACGTATAATCATGGGGTTGAACAGGTAGGTATGGGGTTTGTAACAGTAAATCGAGTGCGACATCATTCGGATACCTTAAGATTGCTTGCAGTATATAGTAAAAACCAACAATTTCTGGTTTTTGAAAAAACTTACCTCCTGCTTCGATGACAAAGGGAATGTCCCGATTTGCTAATTCTTTTGCATAATTCATTAACTGTTGATTAGACCGGAATAACATGCAAATATCACGATATTGAATGAATCTTGGCTCATGTTTATCATCAATGTCGATTATCTGTTTATCTACTAATCGAGTTACATAGGTGATGGTTTTGGCTATTCGTTCCGGCAATTTAGCTTTTTCAGCAAACACAAAATGGAAAGGCGTTAATGAATCTCTCGGGCTTCTTTGTGATGCATGTCCTTCTAATAATTCCGCCATTATTTCATACCTGGTACTCATCGCTTGAAATAAATGGTTTTGTGCCTCTAATAACGGTGCAGTTGGTCTTCTTGAGACGGATAAAACGAGTGGCTTTTCCATTCCGCTTTCTTTAGCCAGGTTGGTTAAGACCGAATCATCCGCACCACGCCATCCATATATCGCTTGTTTACGATCACCTACCACCAACACACCCATTAAAGCAGGGATTAGCTGATCAAGGATGCGCTTTTGAATTTTGTCGGTGTCTTGGAATTCGTCCACGAATACATATTTAAAACGCTTTTGTAAAAGGTGGAGGATGTGACCCCCATATTTCTCCATCACATTTGCCGTAATTATTAACAAATCGGTTGTATCGACTCCGCCGCTATTTTTCTTGAGTGCGCTGTATTGTTCATCTAATTTTTTCAAAAAGGTTACGATAGCCTTTCTAAGATAATGACCATTATCTACTTGCTGCTGTATTGTTTCTTCAAGAACATCCTTCATGTCACGCCCTTTATTTCTCAAAGCCTCATAGATGGTTTCAAGGAAAGCTCTCATTTCATATGGTGGCCAATTCAGGTCATGAAACAAAACCGACAAATCCCTATCATTCATGGCAAAATTCATCGTGTCTCTCATTGACTCCAGAAAATATCTTCTGGCCGTCAACACTTCCGTTTCATGGGGAATACGCTCCTCATAGCCAAATGTTCTGAGGAGCATGGAGCAAAAGGAATGAATCGTTCCGATAAAACAGGATGCTAATCGTTCCGTTTGCTCAAACCAAAAAGCTGTTTTAGCCTCGTTTTTTTCATCAATGGCTTGTTTTAATCGGTCCTCTAGCTTTTCACCTAGACGGTTCCGCATTTCATCGGCAGCCGCATTGGTAAATGTAATTAACACAAAGTCATCGATTTTCACTTCATGATTGACATCAAGGATATGGAGAACAGTCGCAATCATTGTATGGGTTTTCCCTGTTCCAGCTCCTGCTGAGACCACTGTCACCTTGTGAGCAAACACATGGTCGACTACTTTTACCTGCTGGAGGGTTAAGGGTTGCCCCCCGCGAACCAAATCCTCATTTACTTTATTCAGGTTCAATAGTAAGTCCCCTCCATTTCTACACCTAAGCATTCTGTTCGTACCGGACAAACCTTGCAATGGTCACCGATATTAGCAGGGAACTTGTTATTCCAAATATCCTCTATCCAATGCTTGATTCGTTCTTTTGCCTGCAGATAATGTTGATACCGTGATTCTTCAAAACTATTTCGATTTTGCTTGCCTTCTGCTAAAACTCCATCGGCGGTCTTACTCCACCATTGTCTTGCTTCATAAAGCGATGAAAATAACCATTCTTCTTCCTCTGCGTTTCGTTCCTCTTCCTCGTTCTGTTCCACTTTTTTCCCTGGGAGCAGCCATTCGGATGTTGAAATACTGTCCAATAAGGGCTTATGAATAATCCCAGAAACCATAAAATATGGAAAAACGATTTCGATTTTGACCAGATGTTGAGAATTCTCATCCATAAGTAAATCAAAAGTTTTCTTCTGCCCTTTTTCAAAATGGACGGGGTAATCCTTGGAATTTACTGCGTAATATTTCATTTGCTTTTCCACTTGTTGTCTGATTCCATGCCAGATCACATCATCAAAGGAAAGAAATAATTTTTTCACTTCTGATTCCACATGTGTCATTGCCCGACAAAACAACTGATAGACCGCCTCAACACCTTTCGTTTTACGGTTTGCATCATAATAACGAGCGAGTGCCTCAAATGTTTTATTCATCCAAACGCCCTGGGCAAAAACCTCTAATTGCCAATCATTCCGATACTGTTTTGCTTCAGGATGACGAATTTCTAAGCTATACCGTAGCGGACATAAGCCGTATTGAACTAAATCTGTCAAAAGAAATTTCTTTCTTCGGTGCGGTGTTCGATGAAAACTTGGGACAAATTCAGGTGCCAGGCTGGCATCAATTAAATCTTTCGTAGTCGGAGTGGTTATTTTTCGATTTAACAATCGTGCTATCTCGCTCATGTAAGCACTTGGTTTCAACACTTTATCCCCGTCATTCCGGCTAGACGTCATGATTAAGTGTTCTGTCGCTGCCCTGACAACCGTCAAAAACATGTACCGTTCTTTTTGCAGATGTTCTTCCCGTTCATCAGTGAAAAATGGCCAGTTCATTGGCAATTTTGCTGGTACATGTTGATTATCCACGCCAAGGTATAGAATCGCCTTTCGCTCCATACCGTCGATTCCTTCTGGAGTGGTTATCCATAGCAGATTTTCACCAGGAACAGGTTCATTTGTTCCGTCCTCGTCTTGATCGTCTGGTTGTTGATTCACGAGGGCATGGAGGGCTTCCCCAAATTCCGATGGGGTAATGTCTAAAGCATAAAGGCTCTTTAATTCTTCAAAAACTTCCTGGATTTTCACTAGGACATCTTGTTCATATTGGCGGATATTCTCTACTTCTAAACGTTTCAATTCATCTTGCAATACTCTTATGTGTTTTGCAATTCCGCCTTTTTTTGCTTGAAAAAGCCTTGAGCAAATTTCTTCTAGAATGTTGATAGTTTTTCGCCAGTGTTCAATATTTTCGCTTGTAACGGAATGAATGGGCATTCGGCTTGATAATGTTGTTTGGTCTTCATTGATGGCATTCTCTAAATCGTTGAACGCTTTCATCCAGTCTAGCTTTGATTCACAATGTAGGAAAAACTGATGTTTGATTGCCCGAAACGAGATGGTCGAATCCTGGATCGAGGCACCTAGCCAACCAGAGGACAGCACAGTTTCGAATTGTTCATTTTGAATGCAGATCTGATTGTCTTTCCAACTATCGTAAAGGGTTAAAATAAACCTTCCGACTGGTGTCAATAGTAATAATCTCGGTGATGTTTTAATTTTTACAAGAATGCTATTTCCATTATCGTCAAGGTAGGTTAATCCTGAGGAATGGAGAAAATCTTGAAGTTTTTCTTTGAATTCATGTAACCGTCTCACGACGATAACAACCTCATTCGGTTTATAGCGACCATCAAACCATGTTTTTAATGTTTCAATAAATGATAATATTTCGCGGTCTCTAGTTGGAAAATTGATCAGTTCCACCGATTGATCGGTGCAATCTTTTACTTGAAACGGTTTACCGAAAAGGTTTTGCTGTAAATAGTGTAAATCTTCCTTCTTTGAAACCGGCTCGTTTTTCCAATGGCTACGGGTTGAAATCAATAGGTCTTTAAAATAGGTGGTTTCAATCCGCTCATATCCCTGGCTTTGCTCATGATGATAAGGAACAATAAATACGACTTCACGACCGAATTTATCACAAACTTCCACAAAATACTTTTGCAGTGGTGTTAAAAACGTGAAGCCTTCCATGATAACGAGAGGTTTTACGTATTCGACTAAATTACGTATCCGCGAGCGTGCTTCTTTTTCAAATAAACATTTGTCATTTAGGAAAAATTCTCGATCATACTCCTGCTGAAGTTGCTGTAAAAGTTGGCCGACAAATGGGTTAACCAATTGGTTTTCCAAATGGGTTGGAATGGTTTTGGTTAAATCGTGCCCAACGGCCGCAAGGTCGGCCAATGCCTTCACCCAGGAGGAAACGTCCTGACGTAAAACATTTTTCAACACTTCATCCGTATCGGCCACTTTCTGAATGGATCTTCGAATCATTGTTTTCTCTTCGCCGCGGGAGGCAATCATTGCAGCACCGCCAACCCATTCCCTTAGTAATTGATGAAAGACAGCGATCGGTTTCGATTCATTTTGGGGAGATTGGTGTGCAGGTAATAGTTGCTCATTCGCGCGTTCTTGTTCTAATGCCTTCGTGGCAACAATATAGTGAAATTCTCGTTTTTCAATTAATTTCGTTCGGATTTGCGACGCATCCGGTCGCTTACCTTCGTATGTTATGAGCTTTAGCAAGCAGTCTCACCATCCATGTCGACATTCATACTATCATTATAGCAAAAAAATGGTACCTCAAACTTACAATTGCAAAAAATAGGAAAACTCAAAAAAGGGTCACATAGAATAAGTCCTATGTGACCAAAATGCTTTGGATTTTATGAAAGTGTAACATAGAGGACTCCTATGTTACACAAGTACTTTACCAGCACTTGTGAAACTATGCACAAATATTAAGATCAAAATAGACGGAGATATCCGCTTATTTTGGAAAGCATTGAAATCAGCCAAAATAAACGCAAATTTCCGCCTATTTACAACAAAAACGTGAAAAACAAACCAATTTGTATGACATAACCGGAAAACTCCGCTTATTTGCCAAATAACGAACCTCATATTGAATATAAGCGGAAATCTACGGTTATTTTGCAGACGCTAGTAACTGAAGTAATGTCGCATCTTCACAAATTTAAACCGCAACCACGCTACTAAAATGCTTCTCAATCTCCGCCACAATACTTGATGTTCCCGATGAGCTCGGATAGACTGGATCACTTTTTAGATATGGTGTAATCCCGTAAAAGAGTGCATGTTTCATCGCGGTTGTGACGAGCACGACGACATCTGAATTGCTGGCCTGACTTTTGGCTTGGGTCGTCAAATGGGTATCGAGATTGATGCGAATCTTCAACTTTGGATTTCGCTTCATCAGTTGCTCGGCCGCACGCTTGGCGGAACTTTCCCTTAAGGTAAAAATCACAATTGACGCCGCCGGTGCACTTGCAATCTCATCTTCCTCGGCAACCTCTTCTTTCACAAGGTCACGAACCGTGTTGATTAGGAATAATTCGCCGCCAATGTTTTCCCCGAGTTTAATCCAGTCATGAATTTCTGCAGGAGACACTTGCGCAATGCCATTTAGGAGCGTAGATGTCCATTGATTCCAAACATCTCTCAGCTGATCCAGGTCTTGACCATAATCGTAAAATAACTCCAGTGTAAATAATAGGTTTGGTATCATAATCTTCATTGGCGTAACGTCATACCAGTCCCGAGCCCATTCCCAATACTTATTGATTTCGAGCATTTTTAGCTGCAGCAAGCCTTCAAGCAAACGATTAAGGTAATTAGTATTGATTTTGTTTTTATTTAAGTGAAGCAATAGTAATTCGACTGCAAACCCGTATAAATCGGCTGTCATCGTACGTGGGAATTCTTTATCACGCGTTAGTTCGGAAATAAATACCGTGATACCTTCCTTAAGTACTGATGATTTTTTCGAATCAAAGGATGTCAGATATACTTCTTCCATTAAACTACCCAATTCAGCGATCATTGAAGGAGACCAAACGAAGACTGGGAGTTTTTCCTCATCATATAATACATCGAACAAATGATCGAGAGACCCACTTTCCACTTCCAACACCTTTTGAAACCAATGATTCCATGTATATTTCATGTCTTCTTGACTTGGTTTCTTCTGGATTCCTTCATTGGCCATCTTAATAAACTGAATATATTTCTTTGTATGGCTGTCTTCTACTAATTCATCTTGTGCTGTTTGAGGCAGTTCTAATAATAATTGGTACGCCTCTTTTTGGACATCGCTTGAAAAAGTTTCAAACCCAATTACCGCCAACATCCCTACTTTTTCTTTCGAAAGACTGCATGCTTGAAGCGCTAAATAGGCATCATCAATTTGACCATTTAACAGATATTCTTTTGCACGATTTTCAGGAGAAAGAGTAGGTTTTACCGGTGGTTCAACTGAAACCACAAACTTGGATTCTAAAAATGCGATTAATGCCAACGTGTCTTCTAGTTTGACTTGATTTTTAATAAAGTTGAGTTTTTCTCGGTTCTGTTCAACGGTTGCTTCATATGCAAAGATTCGTAAGATATGGTCCTCTGCAATTCCCAGGTGGGTATCTAGTAACAATCTGAGTTGGAAACGATTGACCTTAAAATTCTCGTAACTTGCTTCGAAATGGCCTTCAATTTCAAAATCTGCAAGTTTTACAAAGTAAAAGGCCGTTAACAATGAAACCTTTACGTCCTTCGGAATCCGCTGAAGTCCTGAAAGTGCTTCGTATTCCTTCCAGTGCCAAATGTCTTTCCATTTGTTTTGCGCGGACCATAATTCGACTTGAAGAAATAGAAAATTTTCATCGGAAACATAATGTCCTTCACGGATGACGCCGAGCGTTTTTTCCGCCTCACCCCACTCTTTCAATTCGAGCTGTTGGCGAAATTTGTTCCGTAGGGTATAGGCATTGATTACGGATTCTTGCCAGATGATCACTGGCTTTCGATCCGCAACGGTCATCCAGAGTTTTAACGAATCCCAAATCGCTGATTCCTTCTCGACAGTTGTCATATACATATAGAAGCCATTCGGAAAAACTTCACTGCCTAATCGGCCTAATTCAGAGGCTTGTCGGCTAAACAAGCGCTTTTGGTCTTGTTCATCACTACGATAGGGAAAAATGAATTTTTTCAACGAAGCGTAATCAATCGTAAGTTTTTGCTCGTCACCTTGTAAACAAAGCCATAGGATTTCATTTTTCATTGGGAATGGCAGGATTGCCGTTTCTCCATTTGCATAACGGTCGATCATTTCCTGACAGACAGGATGATCGACAAACAGTTCATGGTTGATTTCGGTTACTTTATACTTGGACCCGTTCGCTTTTAATAAAAATCGAATGAACTCTGTCTTCATATCGCATCCGCCTCCTCCCAACGCTGCCGAAAGGCAATTAGAGCTTCATTCACTTCAGATTGATTCGCTGTTGTCCGAATGCTTTCTTTATTTAAATAGATTCCGCTATACGTAAAATTCATGGAGCCATGGACAAATATATGATCGGTGACCAAGCCCTTATCATGATTTTGCTCCAGTTTTCGAAAATCCACCTGGTGATAAAGGGCTTCAATCAATGGCTTGGTCTCTTCCCGTTCATGATCACAAATAATCCTTACCGTCATCCCTTTCCAAGCCAAGGTCGAAAGGATGTCTGAGAGATAGATGGTTTTCGATTTGATCATCGGAAACACATCGGTATACTGGTTATGCCGGTTCTCAATTAAGGGTGCGTTGCTCAAAAACGGTGAAATCAAATAGAGTTCCCTACTGGGGTTCATCGCTTCGGCAACAAACAAAGACACAAGATAGTCCCGGAGTACATCACTACCTCCGAAGGAACGAATGATTCGATTAGACATAGGAAACCTCCCTTACACTGACATCATAAAACCAATTGTCGCCATTGTTTGTGACTCGTTCTAAGAACGGATAGTACAATTGGAATTTGAATTCGATTGGTGTATGGAATAAACGGAACAATTTCTGTTGTAAACCATCCCGATCTGCTGTCGACACCACAACCCTTAAGCGTTTTTCTGCTTCCAATGTTTTGGTTGCATTTGCGATGAACTCAGAACTTGGATAGTGATGGACTTCATGGGTAGGTTTCACTAATGCCCGTAATAAAAGCCTGGAAGGTTTTAAAAATGACTGATAGGGACTGTATAGATTTAAACATTCCGGGCATGAATCATGACAATCATGGAGTAAAAACGACTCCAAGAATAAAAAGGTTTGTTTATCTGCATTTAACTGTAAATTCACTGCTTGCATCAGAACCTTTAGTTTACTAGCAATTTCATCCCGACGTAAACTCGCAACCGAAAATACATTTGGTGAAATTTGAAATTGTAATCGTTCCTGCTCATTCTCCCAGAACTCATGAATTTCTTTCATAAACAAATCGGTTTGCTTCGATCGATTACTTCGGAAAAATTTGCCTGACATCCCGATCACTAAATCGCGTTTCGGCGGGATTCCCAACTGGTCAAGCACACCTTGCAGCTGACGTAAGTACCCTTGCTGAACCTCCATCCTTTGTTCCATGCGGATCTTTTCAATTAAAGAAGATAGGTTCTCTTTTTCAATATGATTCAGCACCGATTTAAGTGAAGACGCAATGGTATTTCTTGGACAATGGTTGATATTGCTCGAAAAGAGTTCTTCAAATAGCGATGGGTTATGCTTTAGTGAAGAAACAATCTTTGTAATAATTCCCAAGCCTCCAGATTCTGTCTCCGAAATCCATATACTATTTTCCACTACATCTACATTCGTATCTTCCGTATTCACATCTGGCAGCATTTCTTCAAGCGCTGCTTTAATAGTCGCAGCTATAGAATCGATGATTGTTAGCTTCATCCACTCGTGGAAGTCTTGATTTTTTGCTAAATCTCCCTCCAGCGTTTCTAAATGCATTAATATTCGATTCATTAACGAAGAATTGGCAATGAATTCCTGCAGTGTTTTCTTTACCTTTGTATCATCGGTAGTCCCGCTATTATCTTCATCCGTGACAATCGTGGTTAGGAAGATGGCTTCTAATGTCCGGTTTGAAATCCTCACTAAGTCCCGCTTATTTTCCTTGATAGCTTCAGGCAATGTCATGTTCTTACTAATACTAATCGCTGTCACGGAAGATAAAACAATTTGCAACAACCACTGACGTTGAAAGACATTTACTTTTTGCGAAACGTCAGGGTCATTTTTTAACAGATAATCAAAGAAGTCTGGTTTCGATACAGCATAGATTTGTTGTCCTAGTTGAGACTTTATTAACTCTAGCGTATTCACGCTTTTAACATCAAAGCGAATCGCATCCACATAGCGTTGAAATCCGATGGCACAATCTTTTCCTTGGAATTCGAACTTACAAACAAATGGTGTTTCTTCACCCTTTGTTGTCTTCTTGACCCCTTCTCCGTTTATCGCATACCTAGTCATTTTGACGGAATTATGTTCATCACTCGTAAAATACTCAATTTTTTCAAACGTTTCTTTTAATGCACTTTGAATCGGAAATTCTATACTGTTCTTTGATGTATGCTGAATCGGTTGGATGTCTAAATTCCAATTATACCTTCCACTTGAGCGGTCTGAAATATCCGGTGGTATTGTTGCTAACGTAAGTGATGTCGGTTCATAAACACCAATTGCTTGCTCTTCATGCTGAACGGTTTCAATCCAACGGGAACTCATTACCTCTGATTTCACATCCACAACCCCATCCTCATTCATGGAGAGCCAATGTGCTTCCTTCACGCGATAGGCATTGACATAGCGCTTGGATACATTTCCAGGGGCAAACTCCATCATCCCTTGAACAAGCGGTTGATAATTAACCTTTTCCGCTTTCGGAATATGCAGAGCGAGTTCTGAAATATCCAGCGAGGAAAATAACGTCCTCGGGATATACCCAATCAATGGATTTGTGGAGCGTTCTTCCACTGGGATAAAGGAAAACTGTTCTTTCAATTGTGTATAAACCGTTGGCAATACATCAAAGAAGATTGACCGTGGTTCGCTCCAGGCAATCCTTTTAACGGTTTCTTCATCGACTTGAAGTGAATTCTTCCAGTAATCGATGAGATCCCTGTCATGCCCTTCCAAAACATCACGAATACTGGTTAAAATAATATCCGAATAATTTCGATTTCGAATATTTCCTGTTGCACTTAATTTATCACGAACATCGAGTCGCTTCGACTGTTTATAAAGGCGGTCCATCAACCATTCCATAAACGAAAACACCATTTGAATCCGGAGTATATTCGAATTTTGGATCGGCAGATACATTTCATTTAGGTTCGGTTGAAAATATAATTCTGGGTAATCATATACAAACCGGTCACGCCCATAGGCGGACGAAACGACCACCATCCAGGGTCTCATTCCGCGAACACGACCAGCACGTCCTTTCCTTTGTAAAAAGGACGCTAAATTACGCGGTGCTTTATGTTGAATGACAGCCCCAACTTTTGGATCATTGTACCCTACCTCTAATGTACTTGTAGCAATAACCAGCTTCGCATTTTCATTAACGCCTTTATGTTGCGATGATGTGATATCTACCTGCATCGGCAATTTTAATGCTTCTGGATCAATTCTTGTTGGTGTAACCCAGATTTGTCCGGTTTTGGAGCGCTCATTAAATGTATTGGTCAAAACATTACTTTTGATTAAAGAAATAATCTCGCCTTCATCACGGTACTTACTAAGATTATTTTTGCCTTCAGCTTCCAGTTCGATATGAAACCAGCGATTAATGACATCTAGTTTATCGGTAAATCCAAATAATTTGGAGCCAATCGCCCCTTTTGATACATCTTGATTAATGGGGTCGAGCATCCTTCCAAGTAACATCGCAGTTTGAACAGAAGTTGATAATAGTGCTGCGGCGGAGAAAGGGTCACCACGGACCACTAAATTATATTCCACACCCTCTGACACTAAATCGGGATCCGCCGGAGTAATATACTCGATATACCTTTCCTCTAAACCAGCCAATTGTGAGAAAAAGCTGCTTGGATTTGAAAGAGTTGCGGAGAGACCGATAAATTGAATCCCCCGATGCGGATTGAATTGCTTCAATAAATATTTTAATCGTCTCAGTAAATAAGCAACATGTGCACCTGTTACTCCTTCGTACACATGGACCTCGTCTAAAAGAATAAACAGTGGCGGGCGTGATGAATATACGCCAAATAAATCATTTTCATACGAATTTGGCAGTTTTCGGTTAATCATCTCGGTTGTCGTAAACAAGATATCCGGTGCTGATTTGTTCATGCGATGACGGGTCAGGAAAATATTCTCCTCACCAATCACCATGTCACAATCCGAACAATGTAAACGTTCTGTTTCCTCTTCCACATCCTCTTCCAACCAAATCATCGGACTCGAACATTTCGGGCAACCAAAAAATGGAGATTCGTAGCCATCTTTAGTTTTTTTCCATTTCCGGTCTTTGTGTGAGTGGACATCAGAAGCCCGCTGTGGTGTGTCCCCATATAAACCGCCAATCGTCAGTGGGCGAATCCCGAGGTCCTCACAGAGTGAATTGAGTGTCAAGATCTCTGAAAGCGCTTCACGATATTGGTCTTTCAACAATTCCACGCGCGGATAGAGTCCAATTACCTTTGTCCAATTCGTTTGATCCTTATAAAGTGTCTCAATAAGCGCAGCAAATGCTGGTATGTAAAAGGATTTTGTTTTCCCAGACCCAGTCCCTGCTCCAATCACCGTTCCAGAATCAAACTTACTTCTTGATTGGGCTAAAATCCGGATTAATGAATCCAATTGAAATTGTGAAAGTAATAATTCCCCATCCTTAAGCAATTTCGAAACGACTTTTCTATGTATATGGGATATGCCAATCACTGAATTCAGTTTCTCATTGATCTTATCCATCGGAACATCACGCCGAGGATATTTTCGGTACGTCAACATTGGTTTGATATTGCTGACTAAGTTTTTTCCTGATTGCCAATCCTCATGGGTAAAGCGCTGTTTCAATAAATACAACAACCGAATGGTGTCCGCAAATCGTGACCGATACAACCCTTTTATTAATGGAAAAAGTAGCTTTCGATCTACCAAATTATTGATGACAGACATATAATCGTCTTCGGTTAATCCCTGTTTTTCAACCAATTCTTCTAAAAAAGAAGTAGGGGGCTGGCGCAGAAGATTCCGTACCTCTTCTTCTGCGTCAACACCGCCCCCAATAAAACCCCATTCAAGTAACTGGTTTTCTTTCAACTCAATCTGCGTTAAGATTTCCTCAGCAAGAATGTCAAAATCAGTTCGCTTCATTCTCGGAAACTCTCCTTACTTGAATTTAATCACTAATTTGTTCGTCAGTTGTTTCGTACGCAGCCATGCTATCACTTCATCGGTCAAATCTTCTACTGTTGCCTGATTAGATGCCACTCTCGTTATGAATTCTTGAACACCTGTACTAGCATTCATTTCGGAAATCACTTTGTTGGCACTGTCAAAATGGTCATTGTAACGATTCAGGGTCGCAGGTGTTACCGGCCACTTTTTTTCAAAGGTCTTTAATTCTGTGATTAATTGTCTAATGTCCTGCGGGTTTTGAACGATGTTTTGCAGACTTTCAAGCAGGCCGATGATATCTTTGTTTTTATTGCCTGCGTATATGGTCCACTTCATTTTTAAGTCGTCATCTAAGCTTTTAAATACTCTGGAAAACCCTATTAGTTCATCACGGCTCATCGTTTTAAGACCGGTTTTCAATAAGGATTCTAATTTTTTGATTTCATATGAAAAATCCTTCTTCGGAAAAGCTTCTTGATCCATTTGATGAAGTGCATGAAAACTTCCTAACGTCCCTTTGATTTTATTGATTTCTGTTTTTGCACTCTGACTAAATAGGTTGACTTTTCGTGCTTGGCGAAGTTGATTATCGATTTCACGATATTCTTCCAAAGTTTTCCGTGCTTCGGCAATTTTATTTAACAGCATGATCTGCACTCCTTTCATGCAGTTCAGAGATAAAGTCTTTGATCGTATTTAACTCATCCTTTACCTCAACAAGTGGATCACTTGAATAGGTGGATAACTCCGTCTTAAATGTGGTCACTTTCCGTTTCTTCTCCGTACTTTTTTCTTCCATCAACTTATTAAAATGATCTAATACACGGTAGAATGGCTGTACTTGAAGTGATGGATTATTCGATAATCCTACTAATTGCTCCAAAGATGAATCTGATTTGGCAAGATCTTGTAACGTAATAATTTTTGACACAATTTGTTCGTAATCTAAGATGCCCTGAGATAAAACTTCAAATTGGGAGGCCTGAAATGGTTCCTGGATTTCCATCAAATAATCCAATAGACCTTTCATTTCTTTGACCGTTTTGTTAACAATCTCGACGGTTACTTTATCCCCTAAGATGGAATTAATCTTATCAATTACAACCGTTGAATGTTTTAATTCCTCATGAATCGCTTTTTTAAGGAGATTTTCGGATTGTAGGTTTGAAACAATGTTAACGGAAGTATACCAGGTACTAGAGCCTTTCGGTAATTTATCAAGGTGTAAAACAAAGTTTTGGGCTTTTAACTTGTTAATCGTGGAAATAATGTCATAAGCATCGTAAAAAAAGGTTGAAGTTGAAGATGCAAATTTAACATCACCCTGTAATTTATTAAAATATCTTCTGAAAAAGTCAGTATGTTCAGGGTTTAGCGATGTTGTAACATTAACCCATGGTTGACTATGCTGTTGGATAAAATCTTTATTTTTATTCTTCACTAATTGGAGATAAATCTCCTCATCTTTCTTTTCTTTACCTGTAAAACCATTCATAAGTGATGTCATAAAAAATTCAGCAGCAATCACATATTCTTCCATATCCCATTTTTCACCTGAGTAATCATATGGTTTTTTCAAGAAAGAAAGAATATGTTCTTTTTCAAGTTCGATCCAGGTATGAAGTGATAAAAGTGCCATATGAGAACCATCAAAATTCCAACTTCCCTTTCCTTCATACTTATATTGTGCAAGAGCTACTAATGCATATCTCAATTGAATACTTCTATTAAACTTGAGAGCATTTTCTTCCTTTACTTTAAACCCTTTTGTTTGTCCTTCAATTAACACATAATTTGGTGAAAAGAAATCTTTAACGAGTATAGCAGGTATACCTTCCAGATCCCAATGAATATATTCACGGATGAATTTCATCAAATCACTTGTCATCCATATATTTGGTAGTGGTCCCCCTTTTACCCATTTCTCGATTTCACTTATTGCTTCATCCAATTCTGGATTTTTAGGCTTGTCGATAACCGTTGGATCTTTTTTACGTTCAACTTTTTCAATAAATGGATCTGGCAGAACTGGTGGTTTCTTTCTATCTATTTGTGTACTTCCAGATCCGCCCCCTGGTTTTTTAACTACCCGGTCTGGATTAGGTGTGATAACGGATTCACCTGATTTAGAGCCTTTTATACCTTCAATGGGTTCTAGCCCGAATGTTTTAAATACATCATCTTCCAAGCCGCCAACGTATCTCTTTTCATTTATCATCTGTTGGTCTAAGGTTCCATTCCCCCAAATTCGGAACACGGTTTGATAACGGTCATTTAAGTGATTTGGCACTAATCTATTTAACACAAGTTCAGTAGTTGTGTCTTTCCAATTGGGTACTCTTATAAAATCAGCTTTAACTTTATCAATCTCCGGTGGAAATTGATCTTTTGGGCCATCGACTGTGTATTTTTGTATGTATTGCAATAATACTGTTTGTAAGAAATTACGTGGTGTCTGTATTTCTAGATTTGAAAAAAAGTTCCATAGTGCAGTTTTCGTAAATGGGAAAATAGTTAATTCTATATTTCCTTCAATGTTAAAATTAGCCCATTCGTGTTTTTTAAATGCAGTTGCAATTGGAAACTCTTCAAGTAAATAACCATTTTTCTTCCATTCTTTGATTTGTGCATCATCTAAATATACAGCGTTGATGTACCGTGCTGCTAATTCCGCACATTCATTTTCATCTTTTATAACGACATTATCTATTTCTATATGACTGGTAATTCTGTCTTTGATATTTCCAGGCATAGAGGTTTGATAATAACCGTTTGTAATACCTACAATGGATATCAATCTACAGAGAGAATCATTTTCTTTATGGTCGGTGATTAATACCTCGACTAAGTCTTTATCCACACCCGTGAATGATGTGATATCTTCAATAAAAAGTGTTAAATTCTTGCCTTCCTTTTTTAACTCTTGACGTAAAAGAGTAAAGATATCTTTTAGGTCCGTTCCCCTTAAACTTAGACACTCTTGCACGACCTTATCAAGGAATTGATTTAGATAACTTGCGAGCTCTTCACGAAATTCTTCCACTTCTTCCTGCTCATCAGGATGCGTTGATTCCTGAATTCCTCCAATTAACCTGAGGGCTCTCTTACTAATATCCGTTTTTTTTAATTCCTGCGCCTGGGCAGAGGTTATATAAAAATCCTGAGGAACAAAATGAGGATCGACATCATTCATGACTTCATTATTTACACCAGGTGCTAGTTTTTTCTGAATCCGGTCAATGGGTCCATTTTCTTTTAATAAAAATTCACGAGTTTCTTGACTGGATAGGTAATCTTGTAAGTTATTCCGCTTATTCGGTTTCAATTTCTTCTCATGTGAATCATCATCCTCTTGGACCGCCACCATAAAGTGTGCGAGAATGATATTCTTTAAATGTTGATTATCCAAATGCTCATTAGCATCAATCAATTTTTTTAAGCGATGGGAGGTCTCGTGATTTTGGATCACTTTGGAATTAATGATCTGCAGTAATGCCCCTTTTAACGTACTTTGCATCCTTGAAATAAAGATAACCGCTTCATTTTGAGCATCATTTTCATAATGTTCTTTAATCCATCTGATTAAATGCGATTTTCCTGAGCCATTATCCCCTTTAACGACATGGAACTGGTGACTTTGGCGGTTTTCCATAATAATCCGATAAAGATCGTTCTCATGGAAAAACTCCTCACCGCTTAAGAATAGGCTATTGCTCATCATCTTTATTGCTTTGAAAGGCTTATGTGTTAGCATAAAGTAATCTTTATCTACTGTAATTGCATTTATTTGAAAGACATTCGAAAGTTTCTGCTTGTATTGTTTACTATCCATTTTCTATCAACCTTTCACCATGATTTCGGTTACTTGATTCGTTATTTCATGCGTAGGAACATCCCATAAATACCATATGTCTTCCACATCTCGTGTATTTTTTAAGGTAATGACATTTAAATCATGTAACGTTCTTAAACCAAGAGATAACGCAAATGAAAGTTGTTGAACAGCAATCTGTTCATTGTATTTAAGATTTAATTTCCCACCATCCAACTCAGGGCAGTTTTCACCAAGCCATTTCATAAACGTTTTAAATGGGATAAAATCTCCTTTGCGAAGTTTCTCGTCAGATTCTAAGATACGTTGAATTCTTATGGCTGGATTACCGATAAACCTACCATCCATAGTATGTCCAAGCCCAAAATAATTTGCCCAAGTCATCCAAGCAGTTATATTTTCTGTGTTAAATTCATTCGTTAACTGAACTTTTTTTGTCACTTCATTAAAAAAGCTTTCAGCTAATTCTTCCTTTGATTCATTCATCGCTTTCTCGCTTCTTGTAATAAACCAAGCAGAAAATCGACCGAAAATAAAATCTGTATTATGGAAGGCCTTAACCGCTAAATAACGCTCAAATCGCTTAAGATCACGGACATCCTCTTCAGGTACATTCAAATGGGCAAAATTCTGTTTATCTACAGTGATTAAACCACCATTTTTTGCAAGATTCATCACTTCATTTGCTTGAATTTTATCAGCAGAATTTGGCTGAACAAATTCCTTTACTGTATCCACGTGATACGATCCCAACAGTAAAAACTTGCATAATGCGTGTACCCTTCCAGGTGTCTGCATATTTTTCATCCTGTTATCAAATGGCATATTCCACCATCCTCTCTATTATCAACTTTCAATTTAAATATCCTTAGATTCACTTTAACAACATGGTCAATAAAGTAAGAAATCTAAGGATATCATCTTTACATAAACTCAGAAATAAACATGTCATCCTGTCGTTCGAGAAAATCATGGAGATCTACTGCTATATTATCGATTATGCTGTCTAGTGTTTTTCCCTCTGAAGGAATCATGATGTCCGGAACTGAAATATGGACCACTTTTCCAAGTGGATGTCTTGCTAGAAAATTCCTTGACCAAAGGAATAACCTATCATTTTGCTTTTCATCACTTCTATAGAAAATGGCAACCGAACCTTTTAATAGGCCTAATGGATAAGTGGCTAATTCTTCAGCCGTTAAGAATGTATAATTAATCGTTCCTTCACCTGTTGGGGCTTTCTGAACCACCTCTGTCAAGTCCAATCCATTTTCATCTGGTAAAATCATCGAGGATACGTTGCTATCCGTTAATTGCTGAATAACCTTAACCAACTCTTCTGAGTTCCATTGGTTTTCGTTAACCTTTAAGATAATCTCCTGGAATCCGCCCGAGAATTCTTGCAAGCTGCCTGTTAATTCGCCATTTGCCACCATAATTTGATTCGTAAATGGAATCGAAAGTTTTGGACGGTGATACCGGATATCGATTCCTTGTGCACGGCAGGAAGGACAACCGCCACATGCTTCTAGTGCATATGTGTAGGTGTCAATAAAGTATTCAGAAACACATTCTTCTTCTCTATCAACTACCAGTTTTCTTATTTGTCTAAGATTTTTATTTACACTTTTTCGTTCCTTATCACGGTCAGGTCCTAGAATGTGGATAAACTGTTCCTTATCGTTAACCATGGAGAAGTGTAAGATCTTCACCAATAATCGTCTAAAGGATTCACCCGTTTCATACCAGGTATCGAGAATCTCGATGACACCATGTCTTGCCAACATGAGACAAACGGCTTCATTCCATGCAGCATTACTTTTACCTGATTCTCCAGAGAGACCTTTATGCTGCGAATTCATATACAGCCAAAATTCATCTGATTTCTTTGATGACTCTCTCCGTTCAAACATCGCATGCCAACGATCCCATAGCATATCGATGGTTAGGACCGACTGGGAAGTCAAGTTATTTTGAACAGCTGTATCATACTCATATACATAATTTAATAAACTAATTGACCCGAATCCATCGCGCCCTCCTCTACCTACTTCCTGATAGTATCTATTGACACTTTCAGGAAGACAGCAATGGATGACCGTGCGGATATCTCGTTTATCTACGCCCATTCCAAATGCGGAAGTAGCAACGATCATGTCAATTTCATCATTGTTCCATCTTCGAATAATTCGTTCGCGTTCAGTATCGGATGTATTGCCAGAAAAAGTTTCAATACTTTTATAGCCTTTTTCGTGCAACATAACTTTCCAAAGTCTTGCGTCTTCCAATTTTGAAACATAGAGAATAATCGGTCGCGGCAAGTAAGGAATGATTTGGGTAATTTTTCGATATCTCTCGGGATTTGATCTGCTCTCACTAATAAAATAAGTAGGTTCTAAGCGCAATTCGTCCCCGCGAATTTCTGTATATTTGTCATTGTGAGAAAAAAGATGCCTTAGTAAACTGGTCGCATCATCTGTCAACGTGGCCGACAAAAGAATGGTTTTCAACTTTCCTTTTGTCGCCTTCAGCAACCGTTTTTGGAATACTGTTAAAAGTTGAAAATCTGTTCGGAAGTGACTCCCCCAATCGAGCACGATATGAGCTTCATCAATAACGAACCGAGTGATATTCCCTCGCCAACCAGCATCTTCGATTACAGTGGCCAATGATCCATTGACGATTGACTCAGGGTTGGTATATAAAATGGGTAAAGAACCTTCTCGTAGTCCTTCTAAAATGATCTGCTTTTCTTCAATCGGCATTCCACCATAGTAGGCCTGGGGATGAAATTTTTCTTCCCGGGCATTAGGGAAAAATTTTTGTGCCGACATTTTTTGATCCAATGCTAACGCTACAGTAGGAACTACAACAATGGTCGTTCCTGCTGTTTCTCTTAGTGAACCCACGATGGTCCCGCCTTCTGTTTCATAGAAAGAAGGAAGTAAGAAAACTAAACTTTTGCCTCCTCCTGTTGGTAAGGCAGCCACTAACGTCTCGCCTTCTTCCATGTTCAGGCAAGCCTTCACCATCACTTTCTGCGCCTCTGAGCGATAATTTGTGAACCCCGCCATGTGGTGTAAGACCCCGTCCCCAATGGGTGCATTTACCACTCGTCTTTCAGGTAAGCGGTAAATCTCATGGATTTTCTCCATATCTGGGAGATGTTCAGGGTATTCGGTGTTCACTTCTCCATCCGACCTCACATATAAACCAACTTGGTCGGCAATTCTCATGAGTTGATCACGTAATGCATAGGAAACCTGGACCTTCTTCTGAAACATAAGAATAAATTGACGTAAATGTCCTGCAAAATCGAAAATCGATGTTTGCTTATGGTTGGAATATAGTTGTGTAAGACAACGAAATAAACGCTTCACGCAACTAGCGGTAGATTGTAAACGAATATCGGCATTTTCAAGCAGATGATTCAATTTTTCGATGCCTTCATCCATATCCATTTCCTCAAGCAAGACCCTCTGCGTTAAATCATATATTTTTTCCAACCATGTTCACCATCCTTATAAAGGCCACAGATTCCAATCGGAAAATTGGATTCTCAATCCCTTCCTGAACAGCATTATAGATTTTTTTCAAATACTTAACATTGCTATCATCTTGGTAACCGTAATAAAGGTTTGATGCTTTTAGTGAGTTAATTCGTTGTCCAAAATCTTCTTTTGCTTGTTCAACATGAACTTCTAATGTAAAGTGGTCCCTTACCTTTTGTATACTGCGTTCGTAACTCGTTTCAATCATATTTTCCCAGATGTCACGCGGATACTCTTCTACAAACTGTTTGAAATTTCCTCCGCCACGTTTCCCCATATGGCTCAATACTTTATCCGGCAAATGACCAGACATTACCGAAAGAATCGTTCTTTCATCAACCTCATCTCCACCGACCTGCTCCACCGTTTTAAAGTGCTGCAATGGCAGATAGCCTTGTGCATGATAAAGATGATCCATACTTTCATCGATTTCAATCAACGGTTTCGGATTTAACGAAATCGACCAAGTAAAAAGGAAACCTTCCCAATCCACACTATTGGTTCGAATTTCAAGGGCTGTTGACCGTCCGGCGTAAAGTTCGTAGGCATTGTTCACGATGGAATCAAATAGTAAATCACCTGGAGCGAAAAACATAAGGTCTTCTCGTTCAATCGCTTTTTTCCGGATGAAGGTACCTCGTAATTGCTGTGAACGTAACGCTCTTTTCCTGGCTTCATTTAAATTAGGCACAAAATATTGAGCATTGTTCATGGATTTAAAATTAAATGATTTTGGTGAGTACATCACAGCTGTTCCGTTTTCGACACTTTCTCCGTGTAAACCGCATAATGCCGACCAAGTCATCATTGTAGAAGCCAGAACCCCGCCATCATCCTCATCAAATTGCTCAATTAAATATAGCAGTTGTTGTTCTACCGATTGATCTAATTGCCTTGCTACATCAAAGAAACGTTCTTCTTCAACTTTTTCTCTCATTTTCGCGAGAGATGCGTTAATTTCCCCTAACTTTTTGCTTAAACCATTTTCTAAATTGGAGGTAATTGCATTGGTAATGGAATTTTGAATCTCATATAGGGCAATTTCAATCCCGCTTAAACTTTCATCAAATACTTGTAACCCTTCATCCCATAAACGGAATAATTCTTCTTCAATCGTTTCTTCGGAGCAAAAGACAACAGACAGCACATCTTTTTCCCGATTTAAACGGTCAATCCGGCCAATACGCTGTTCAAGGTCCGTTGGCGACCATGGGATATCAATATGGACGAGAAAATCTGCCATTTGGAAATTTCGTCCTTCCCCACCTAGCGGGTCGCAGACCATAAACCGACAGTCTGGTTTACTCTGGAAATCGTCAACTGCTCGCTGAAGTTCTTCTTCATTTTTACCATGGTAAAAGCTACGAACAGTGGCCTCACCAAATCGAGATACAAGTAGTCGTTCTAACTGAGCAATCGTTTCTTTCCATTGCGAAAAAATCACGACCTTTTTATTTTCCGCATTTTCGGTTAAGTAGTCTAAAACATACATTAATCTTCCCTTAATTAAATCAGGATCATTGTAGAGATCTTCCGTTTTGCTAAATTCTACTTCTGCTTGTCTTTTCCACCTGTTTGTCAAGGCTGATAATTCATGTAAATAATGTTCCTCGTCAGGTGTTGCAGGCAATTGCAATAATGGTTTTAATGCCTCCCTATCGACGGTTATGTTATTTTTTAAGAACTCAAGCCGTTTTGTAATGATGGAATCCAATGCCCAAGGTGAACTATACATGCCGGATAAGAAGATCCGGTGGTAGGCACCTTTTAATTTGGCATCAAAACCTTGTCGATTGATACTATCTAAGTAATTCAGTAAGGTTTCGTTTACATCAGCTTCATAATAGAGCATATCTGAGCCTTGCATTTGATAGGTGACAACCTCTTTATATCGCTTAGGAAGTTGCTGCTCTAACTCTTTTCTGCGATGACGGATGACCTTACGCTCAATTTGGTAATTTTCCGCTAGATAGGCAAGCGCTAATTTAACTTGCTCCAATCCTTGGTCTTGTGAATCAGCATCAATCTTGTCAATTAATTGATCAAATATATCATCATCTAGGCGTTTTGAGATTTTCTCAAAATTATCAATAAAATCGTCCACTAACTCATCTTCTTGATAATCCGAGAGCTCTTGCATCATTTGATACACACGTCTACGGATGTAGGATTGTTTTTCTAATAATTCATCGAAATGACTTTCTGACATCGTTAAATATTTATTCGGTTCAAGCAAGCGAACAAGTTTCAAAAACTCATTTGGACGTGATTGAATCGGCGTTGCACTCAATAGTAAAAGGTTTTCAACCCGCTCGCTGACTTGGAGTAATTTTTCGTATTCTTCATCCAGAAAGAGCAAGCGGTGTGTTTCATCCACAATTACCAGGTCCCAATTTCTCCTCATGACCTTATCACCTATTGCTGTATTTACCTTCTCTAACGGAAAGAGCACATTGGAGTGATCACCTAGACCATTCGTTTCACCGTACACGTGAAAATTTGACCAGAACTTAAATGATAATTCATTTCTCCACTGGTAAAGTAGGGATTCCGGTGTAACAATTAAAATTTTCATATCGCCAATACGTTTTTGAAGCCCTTTCATAATGACGATCGCTTCAATCGTTTTCCCGAGACCTACCTCGTCAGCCAACATAAAACGACATGGTCTTTCTGAAATCGCTCTCACAATGGTATCCACTTGGTGCTTTAACAAATAAACGCGGGAGCCTACCAATGTATCAAAACCAAATGTTGCATTCTTTAATGTATGGAGCGAGTTGGTAACGATTTCACGTTTCATGTACCATCTCGGATTGTTTAACTCATAATGCAGGATCTGGTTTACTGGATCTACATCTGCTCGGTTAAATGAGACTGTTAGTCCTGATTCACAAAGAATCTTGATTCTCTTTTCTTTACCTGATGGGACTACAACGTAGTACCAGTAATAACCCTTTTCATCTTCATGTGAAAATTGTATGATCTTAACTTCTTGATTCAGATTGTGAAGCTCCGCCCTAGTATCTGGTAGAATCTTAACGTGTTCCACTTGGGTCACGTGATACTTCTCTTGTTTAGGGACTTTATATAGAGAAAAATAATCAAATTGCTTATCTAAATTAAAAAACTGCACAGAAACCTGTTCTTCATATGTATTTATGGAATCTGCCTGTCCTAGGGCGAATCTCCTAGGTGTGTCTGGATGCTCATAATCTATACTACATCTAATATACATACCAACTTTGATTTCCCCAACCACAGCAATCAACACCTTATTACAAATTATGACATACTTTAAATTTAACATATATGCATTTAGTATTCCTTTTTAAAGTTTTATTTCATCAGTTTTCTAAAAAATGAGATGCAATGAATTGCATCTCACATTTTTTCAATATGCTTTTCAAGTTCTCTTATCATACTTGAACTTCCCTTTGCATGACAAAAAATTAAAGGTAATTTACTTGGTCGTTCATCTTGTATAAACAATGTCGCTGCATGCTTAGCACTAGCTGTAGCTACAATTAAAATATCTGTAGACTTTGAAAGAATTCGCAAGGCATCGGTTCCCACCTTGTCATTATTGGTTTGAACATGAATATTATTTTTAACTTTTGAATCAAGATAGGATTTAACACGTTGAGAAACCCGATCCATAAGAGTATAAATCCCAACTGATTTTCCCTCTAATTTATCCCAAAAGGATTCATTAGCTGCGTCCTTAACATTCTCTTTTGTCCAATAGGCTTCATTGATCCCTTTCCATGCTTCAATCTCATTCAGATCCATATGCAAGAGTTTAATCATTTCCCAGTCGCTAGTCTTCATAAATCTAGAGAAAGTACCCAAATGCTGATTGAGTTCCTTTAAAAAGGCTATTCTCTTTTCTTCGTTTAAGCAGGGATAAAGGATTAATGCCTCAATCACATCGATTGCCCAACTAAGATTCGTGTAAGAAGCCGCAATTTTCCATAAGCTTATACCAGAGGAAACAACATCGTCATATTCCTTCTTCGACAAGCCAACCGATAAAACAGCTATCAATAGATCTTGATAAATCGAAAGTTCCATTTCTCCTATTTCCTCGGAAAGAGTCAACAATTCCAACAAAGTCAGATAAATCGTCTTACACTCTTTTCTTGGCCACACAGGATCATTTTTAAAGAAATCAAGAAGATGTGGATAGCTATAATACAGGTTCTCTAAAGTATATTGTTCAGCGATGCAGTCTTCTAACTTTAGTTTAAGTGTTTCAATGCCATCCTTTTGTGCAAGAATGTCATCTACACTCCATTCTTGTGCACCTTTTTGCGCCAATTGGATGTTCTCCCGGTGAGAACGTTGGTTAATTTGTTCGAGCCAAACCACCCAATTGGTTGGAACCTCAATTGAAGGTTCATTATTGGTTTGTGATTCTTGATTCGATAAATAGTCAAGAAATTCTTTATTTCTTCTACTTTTTAAGAACAATTGTTGTTCCTCAGCAGCCAACAACTTAAACGATTGTAACGCCAATCTTTCTGACTCTAATGACTGAATTTCATAGGTACAATCAAAAAGTAGCATTGTTTTTTCAACCGACTGTGGCAAGGATTGAAGTATATTAAACGCCTCTTCAAAATTCCCTTCATAAATTTCCTTTCTAACTAAGTCAAAGCTTACTGGTTCCTTTTCTTGAGGTTCGACTGTAACTTTCCCAGCAATTTTAGATAAGAATCGGCCAAACTCATCATCAGCATCTACCTGTTCCAAAATCGATTGAATCCAGTCCTTTTTCTGTGGTTCAATCACTACCGCACGAAGCCAGAAACAGGTGATCGCTTCACGACTTGAAAAGTTTCGCTTATTTGTAAATAGACTTTGATAAAGAGGATAAATTTCCTCTTTAAAAGTTTGCAGAAGTCCCGCAATATCTTCAAGTTTTGGGACGAGATGGACATGGTATACCGCTTTAATCATTGCCTCTGTTACTGCTGGTGGTCTGCGCATATTCATTAATTCAGGAAAACGTTTTAAGTGTAGAATATCCTGCCAGCGTCTAAAAGCTACAAGCATTTCAACTTCTAAAAATAAAATGTTTTTTGAATCTAAATAATGGCCTTGTTTTAATTGTTCAAGTTCTTTTTCCGCAATAGCGCGATTGCTCGTCTGCAGGGCAAGATGAAAATCCCTTAGTAATTTCCCCAAACTTCTAATGGTTTGGACTTCAGTTTCAGGCTTTTCACCCCATAATTTTCTCATCGTTTCTAAGGTATCCCAAATGTATTTATTATCAGCTTGAAAACGATAATAACGCCCATTCGATAACCTATTAACCTCTTGGTCTATCAGATTATTATGGATGGGCACTGCACGAATTCCACTGAAGTCTGAATACGTAACACCTAGAAAATGAACCAGATGTTCACCTAAACGACGGAATTGGAGATCAGAAAAAGCAATCCCATACCAGATTACTTCATTCGTTTTTGGAACAATGACAGGTAATAGTGTTTCTTTGGGCTCGTCTCGACGGATTCTTTCCACCCAGGGTAAAATTTTGTGCTGCGCGTTACCTTCTGTATGGATTTTTTCAAGTGAACACTTGTTATCACTTCCAAAAAACACATCTAAAAATGGCTTAACCAAGGTGCTCGTCCCCCCAGCGGTTGGCAAATTCAATTCGATTTTGCGAAATATCCTGTGGGTCCGTGATCAATTGGACAGATTCCTCGTTAACCGTAATCCCATTAAAGGTGAAATTCATCGAACCATTTAAATAAAATTGATCACCAAGCAGCCCCTTTGAATGAAGCAAATAGCTAGAATAGATATGCACACGGTCCTCGTATTCTTTCGTTGCTGCTTTAAGTTTTTCCAGAAATCGATTATTATGTGGGTCTGGCCGGGTGGCGAGACGGATGACCGTTCCATTCTCAACCAATTTCACCAGCACCTCTGAAAAGGTAACCTTTTTCCTGGACCAATGAGGTTCAATCGTTAAAAATTGATTCGCTTCATTGTAGATAATCGGAATATCGGATATCCAAGGAGAAACAATCCAGAGACAACGGCTTGGTTGAATGATCTCCATTACGAACAACGATTGCAGGACATCAGCAATCTCTTGTGAATAATTCGTTGTATGAATAAATCTTGATGGATAGTTTGTCTTCATATTTCCTCCCTAATATCAACCGTGACGATGTAATGGTCCGAGTCTCTTTTCATACCTTCTACACGAGGATATATGTGTAAATATCCGACATCAATCGGCTCTGACGCCAAGCGAAGCAAGGCATTTCGTAAATCATCTTTATTTTCAACATGTGCGTAAAGTTGGACATGAGAAGATTCTTTTAGTATCTCAACCGTTTTTTCATACCAACTCTCATCGGTTATCCAAACTTTCCGCTCATGATTGATGCTTTGGCTTAACAGTTCCCTTTCCATTGGAACATTTTTTGAAAAAGGATTATAGTAGTCCAAAGCTTTTGCGCCTATTATATTACCCTTTGGCCATAACAAACCATATATTACTTGATAACGCCAGTTTTCATCTTGCAGTGCTTGGGGATCGATATGTTGCAGCGAGTGCTTAAATTGATTAACGATCGACGGATTTGAACTGAACATATAAGCAAAAACACGTCCGTCCGTTTCAATCCCTAATCTCTCCTCTTCTTGTTTCCATAATTCCATGATACTCCGTAATAAATCATCTGTTTCTTTTGTACTTCCTGGTTTTAAAATACGATTATAAATCGCATTTCTTACCGAATGAGTAAGTAAGATGCCGGATTCACTTAGTTTCTGGTTTAATTCTTCAAGAAGTTGATTGATTACTTTGTAATTATCAGCAGTTCTAACATTCTGAAACAGCACTTGAAGATCAAGTTGTGTATCCATTAATTTTAAACAACGAGTTAATTCTGAATCAATTAATTCGGCGTCTGAAGGGTCTAACGCACTTTCGACCAAGCGGAAAAACCGTTTCGGATCATCATGATACTTTTTAACAATCTCTTCAATAATCCCACTGCCTCCAGAGGTTGTTTCCGTAATCCAAATTTCACCAACGCCTTCAGGAATCGGATTCATTTCCGGTGGACGAGGTCCGCCATCCACATCGACAATTAAGTCGCCGCTATTAAATTGACCGGTCATTTGTTTACAAGCTAGCAGCAATGCTCCTCCGAGGGTTGTTTTCCAACGTTCCAATGCCCACTGTTGCCAATTGTCATCCATTTCTCCCCATAATACTGCAGCCAAATCATGCATGGTATTTACGACGATATCCTGTTCACACAAGGAAAGAAGGGATTGATGGACTTTCTGGCGATTTTTTTCACCGTTCTCATCTGGTACTTCATCATTTTCTGACAACCCTTGAAAGATAACATCTAATACTTCATTAATAACTTCTAAGAAATTTGCGTTCTTCCATTCTCGATGGGCTTGTTCAAGGGATTGATTATTTTTCATTGCTTTTGATGAGATAGCTGATAAATAGACTTCACCTAAACGCTCGCGCTGAAAAATATTTACGATCCCATCTAATCGTTTATCCGTCATCATCAGATGGCGGAAATAAGCGGTTCGGAATGAACGTAGAGTTACAGGATCGGTGAACGATGGAGAGATGATATCCCCTTTAGGAATGACATAACGGAAAACAATTCCATCCACTTGAAGTGTATACCCTAAAGCAGTTGGATTCTTTACCTCATCTGTAAAACTAATTTCCGTTTCTAGTTCATTAGTTTGGCCATTTTCATTTACTCTTATATTCGCTGCGGAACCAAGTGCAAAGCGACGAACGGTAACGGTCGAGCGTAGATTATGGCTATGGACGACAATCTCCTTTAACGTTTTGTTCCATGCTGCACCTCGTGGAATAGATAGCGTCAATCCATTCTTCTGGTCCTGATTCCCGGAAAATTCAAAGGTCGGGAATAACTGGCTTTTCCATATCAACTGGCTGTTGGATGTTGGAGCAATTTTGTCATCGACACGAACAGGATGAATTACCCATGGTCTAAACGCAGAGATTCTCATCACTCGACCATCTTCAACGACTTCAAATTCGCCCAATGGTTCAAGTTCAGGACAGAAAGTTGATAATGGTAATTCCTGTTTACCTGCTTCTAATACCGGTGGAGCGATCCAGTGGCTTTCGTTACTAGTATGAATACCAAATCTCCTTGTTACCTTCCCTGGTGAAAATGTATTTAACGCCTGTAGAATCGGCATCATTTCTTCATTATCATTCTGATTGAATTTGGTTTCAGGTAAGTCAATCATGACTTCCGGTAAATTTAAGTCGCTAAACAAGTTGGACGGAATAAACTCAGGTAGCGGTGATGTAGTCTTATAACTTTCTTGTTTTCCTGGTTTATTAAAAACGCTCCAATTCATTTTTAAGCGGCGTAAGATAGTAGGAATTACGGAATACATGATTGCTCTAGGTGGTTCCCAAAGAATAGAATGAACATCCTCGCGGGTAATGTTTAAGGCATCTTCTAAATAAGCCGCAAACTTATTTCGATATCTTTCATCCTTCATCAAGCGTAATAGAAGTTCACTTTCCTTTTCTTGTCTTTGCTTCTTCTTTGGCGCATTATCTCCATAAGGACTACAGAAATCATTCCAAACATTTACTGGACCGTGAATTTCTTCGGAAAGCCATTCCATTAAGCAATAAACTGCCTGCATTCTTAGAACATACCGATTGTTAATCGGCAAGTTTCTCTTTTCAAGGACAGGATCAAACAATGTTTCATAGCTTTGATAGACCAGACGATCGCGCCCATAATCAGACAAAACCGTTACCATCCATGGCCGCATCACACGATTACGGCCAGCACGACCTTTTCGTTGTAAGAAAGAAGCTAAATCCATAGGCGCTTTGTGCTGGACAACCCCACCAACATCCGGGTCATTATAACCCACTTCAAGTGAAGCCGTAGACACAACAATTTCCGCATTCGCCGCTACACCAGCATCTTGAGAGCTGGTCCGTCCAATGGGGATGCTTTGACTTAAATCATGACCTATTTGTTCGGCATAGAACCAGGATTGCCCTAATCGCAACCGTTCTTTTGCCTCCGGTGCATTATGTTTCCGGTGAATGGCTAACGGTTTTTTGTTTCGTACCGGTCTTCCCCAACTGTTTAGACCTTCGGCGTCTAGAATATTGTGGTAAAGTCGATTTGTTACATCCAAATCATCGGTAAACACAAATATTTTCTGTCCAGCCATCCCCTCTGAGGGTTCACCATTTCTGTCTAGCATTCTTCTTAACAGCATCGAAGTTTGAATGGTAGTTGAAAGCAAGGATGTTCCAGATACGGGATCTCCACGGAGAATAAGTTGATACTCTTTCCCCTCTGGAATCATGTCATCTTCCAATGGTACAATCTCTTCAATCTGTGGTACTTCTAGTCCCGTTAATTGGCTAAAGAAACTCGCTGCTTCCTCTAAGGTAGCCGATAAGCCGGTAAAATGAATTGGGCTGTTAACAGCACGTCTCCATCTTCGAATTAATAAGGCTACCTGAGCACCATGGGCACCTTCATAAGTATGAACTTCATCGAGGAGCATCATCAGTGGTGGACGATTGGTAAATAACCCGATTAATTTCCCATACCAACTATCACTCATGGTTCGATTTAACATTTCTGTCGTTGTAAAGACCACATCCGGTAATTCTTTACGCATGCTATCTCTTGTTAAGAGGACTTCATCGTTTCCAATTACACTGTGACATAAAGGCAGCGAGCAGGTTAACCGTTCAATTTTCTTTGTGATATCTTTTTTCTTCCAAACCATAGGTCTATCACAGTTCGGACATGTAATGTAGGGACAGACATAGCCTTGTTTGTCACTTGAAAGGCTCCACTTATTATCAATGTCTTGCAAATTGATTGATTTCGGTGTTGGCCCAAAGAAAGCACCTATTTGTAATTTCCGAGCACCTCGTTTTAATAAATACGTGTCCAGTCGGCGTGCTTCCTTATACGTTTCCATGAATTGGTCTTTTAACAATTCATTTCTTGGGTAAAGTGCTAATGCCTTAGTCCAGTGATCGTTTTTTTCGATTTGGCCGGCAATATGGGTTAAGGCTGGTAAATAGAAAGACAGTGTCTTACCCGTACCTGTACCTGAGCAAACAATCATTCCTCGATTGCTGTTGCTTTCTAAGTCCTTTAACATCGTCTTTACTGCCCGAATTTGAAATTCTGAAAGGAGAAAACGCTCACGATTCAATAAATGATGAACGGCATCCATTCCATATTCATTCAAAAGTGGCGATAATTCATCCTTTGCAGTATCGACCGAAATGTCCCTTCTAGGATATTTTCTTGGCCTCGTCTGGAAGCGATAATCAGATACGAGAGTCGGTGACTCCTTCCATTTCTCAGCAGAAAATATTTGTTTTAACCTGGCTAATAACCGAACCGTCTCTGCCATTCTTGTTCGAATTAAAACTCGATTATTTGCCTGGATATCTAGGATCATTCTTTTCTCCCATAAATCATCCACTAACTCATTGGGAGAAAAGTATTGGTCGTGTTTTTCTAACCACTCTTCAGCCATTTCAAAAATCTCTTCTTCTGAAAACCCGCCATCTACATAGCCCCAGGATAAAAGTTTAGCTTCTCGGTCTTCTATGAAACTAAGAAATTCTCGTACGGCTTCCTCTAAATTCATTGAATCCCTCTTCTCGCAAATTATTGAATCATTTTAATAGAAATGAATGGGTCTAATTTATGTTGTTTTAGCCAACCTATCACTTCCACGGTTAACATCGATAACGTAGCCCCTCTATGAGTACCAGTACCTCGTAAAAAGGTTAGGACTTCTTGTGGAACATCGTCTGCTCCAAGATGATTCCACTTCGCTACTAAGTTTTTACATTTTGTTTCGATGTTTGCTATATCTTGTGTGGTCGTTGGTAATACCCGAATTTCAGTTTGTATACTTTCATAAATTCGGTTGATCTCACTGGTTGTAACTCTAAAGGAAGAAATTTTCCCTAATATCAATAATATCTCCGTATTTAACGCAGGAACTTGCTTATTTATATACGCTATCCAGACATCAAGGAAATTTCCAGTCATGTCATTGGTCAATTTATCAATCTTTCTCGAAAGCTGATCCAGTGCATTTTGATCTTTTATCCAGCTCGGATCCTCTAAATACTTTTGATTCACTTCTTGCAATTTTCTTGCTGCATCGGCAAGTTGTCCGTTAAAATCTGCTGTTTGAATTCCTTTTTCTTTTAAAACCTGATATGTCTGAAATATCTTTGCTAATTTGGTTGATAGTCCTGTTAACAGGTTTTTCCGAGAGTTAAAGGCTTGGATGTTTTTTCGTTGCAGGAGCATGGTTTTCTTTTGTTCAATCCGACCCACAAGCTCTACAGCACTATTACTTAACATGGACTTCAGCTCCTTGCATAGCATCTAACATGTTCTTTATCTCTTCAAAATTAGTCTCAATTTCCTTCTTCAAGCGATCAAGTTGTTGTGTACCTTGTTGAGTTGATAAATCTGAAATATCTCGCTCCACTGCTGTGCTTGTTTTTTGTAAAAATTCATTTACTTGCTGAAGAATGGAAATGGTGTTAAATAATAATTCGTGATCAAGTTTTCCTAATTGATTGAGTAAGTCTAGTAATTTTCCATCCTGACACAAAATGGTTAATTCATGCATACACTCTTTCAATTTCAATTCATCCAATTGGGTAATTTTTTGAACTAAGCTCATCCGCTCAGGTCCTACATAACTACCTTCTTGCGCTGAAACTTCTATCGCTTTTATCAATTCTGCTTTGATTTCAGTCAAGGTAGGCTCCTCGCCAAATGCCGTTTTTAACATCCCTAACTGCTGTTCTTTCAGCATTCTTTCTTTTTCCATAAATGCTGGAAGGTTCTTTTGCAGGTATTGATACGTTTTCTTCAAGTGTTTAAATTCACTATGTTCGATGTTGATCTCAAGGGTTAACTTACCTTCCGTTAGAAGGGTCTGTAACGGCTCGATAAATTGGGAAGCATCAATAATTTTATAGTCTTGAGAGTCCCCTTTGGTACACGCAATTTGAGCTAATAAGATGTCGTGAATATCCTTTTGTGTTTTTACCAATTCTCCCTGCACTTTATTCCAGTCATCTGAGTAAGAAGAACCTGAAGCGATAACCTTTGAGAGCAAGGCATTAGCTTGGTTTTGCAATGATTCCTTGTCGAGTTTCCCGTTCATTGCTGCTCCGACCGCCAATACTTCTACCGCAAATGGAACAGGATTAAATACATCTTTTTCTTTTAGTTCCTTGATTTGACGGAGAATACTCTCGCTCCATTTGGCTATGTATCTAGCAAAATAACGGAAGTAGGTTTTACCTTCTTTAAAATTCCAATGTTTGTGATGCTTATATAAAAGGATCCCTGTTAACACGATGGACGTATCGTTCCATTCGTCTTTTTCTAATGGAAGCACAATCTTAATGAGCGACTTTGGAATCACCGTTGCCTGTTCATGAAAGTTGATTCCTTTTACTTTCCAAAGGTCTTTTTTAAACCATGGTTCTGAAAGAAATTCAGAATTCCAATCAATATATGAATTGATCGCCTCATAAAGATGCTCGCGCAAATCTTGTGATAGCGTTTGTGGGAGTTTCCCACCATTGTTCCAGTTCTCAATCAAATTCACTTGGTCCTGAACCTTTTTTGGAAGTGTATTTTCCGGTTCACGAAAAACTTTTGGACCCTTGACCGGGTTATCAGGTTCATTTACAGGAGGTTCTTCGTCTTTAACTGGCTCCACAAGTTCCATTCCACCGCCAATTTGCAATTCTGGAAGGGAAAATGCTTCATGTATACCAGGGTGAAGATCGATGATATCACTCGTCGTACTCCACAACTCTAATAAAACCTCACGTCGTTCTGAATGCGTTGGGTCTAATTTTTGTAATTCATTATATTTGAGTGCATTTAATCGATTTTTGGTTTTACCCCCAAAGACTTGAATTAATGCTTTAGGCGGGAATGTTCCTTCTTTTATATGATAGCCATAGTTTGCTAATGTTTGTTTCAAGATATCTTTAATTAGAATACGCGGATTGAAGCTCGGCGTTTCTGTAGAATTAAAGCGTTTATTCATCACATTAAAGGCATCGGAATTAAATGGGTATAAACCAAATCCATCTGAACTTCCAAATGAGCTATGACATTTATCGATTAATGGACAGTCCACACACTTGGATGGAAGCACCTCAGGAGAATCTAACTCCAAATTTTGCTCATACCAACTGATTAATTCGCTATTTTGATAACGAATGGCATTCATATAACGGCCGACAAAAATATCCATGTCTGCTTTTGTGAATAAACTTTCATCCGCCCTTACATCAAGACTAACCCTTAATTCAACGCGATGATGTACGGTATCAGGGAGTGTTTGGAAGTAACCACTCGTACAAGCCATTGCCACCCGTAAATTACAAAGTTTCTTGGTATGCTGATTTGGTCTTACTAACAGGGCATCAAGTAATTGAAAATCGATGCCTTGTAACATCGCAAAATCCTCAATTAAGATGACGAGTTCGATACCTTGTATTCCTAGTTCCTCGCGAATGTCTGTCATCAGGTTAACTAAGTCAGCACCTCTTAAACTTAACATTAGCGTAATTGCTTCGTTCAAGTTTTTATTAATCCACTTGATTGCGGCTTCCTTTAACTCTGAATCATTCAACGCTGCATAAATTTCTTGTGCTGCAAGACTTGCTTTCGCGATATCTCTTACGTTTAAAGGAAGGTCTGCTTCTGTGAATTCCCGCCTTGTTTCTAGTCGTAATGTCTTTTCGTTTTTCCCTAAGATATGCTCGACTAATAGATCGATGATTCCCCCTTCTTGCAGCAGTATTTTTCTAAAGAATGAATCATGAAATAAGTCTGGAAGTGCTTCAACAAAGTATTCTTCCATCTCAGATAGATTTTGTTTTCCATGGGCACCATTGGGTCCAATCGCAACAGCAATGTTATGTAATAGTGTTTCTCTTGCTCTTTCAGGAGTTAAATTTTCTGAGGCACTATTTATTTTTTGATGGTATTGATCAAATTGTGGTCCCTCTACCCCCTCAAGAATCATTTCTAGGATTCTCTTTAAATTGATTCCAGAGCGAGGAATAAGAATGACACGGCGTTTTTCCGTAGTCGGAAGCTTTGAATGAAGCCAGCGAATTAAATGAGTTTTACCCGTTCCGGCGTCACCAAGAATACTGGAGAAAATATAGTGCGGTGGCCTCAAAAATTCCTTTAGAAAGCTATCTTCATCAAATTCTATTTTGGCAGATACAGTGGTATCAGTTGCCGTTTCTTTATACATTTTTATCGGGTGGTGTGTCGCAAGAAATATATGTTCGGGAATTTCCAGTGCATCTGGCTCCATTACTTTGTCAATCATATCTTCGTTCCAACACATATACGCTTTCATACTTTGACTCATTATTACGACACTCCTTTCCCGATCCATTTAATTTCCGAAATACGTTTCTCACTTTCTCCATCAGCTAGAACATAGAGATCGGCATCCGATTTGCTAGCTAGTGCAATCGTTCCTTGTTCATTTAATTGAAATAAGGCAAAAGAAGTTACTTTTGATAAATGTTTAGGAGGTAATGTCTCAATTTGATACTCCTGATTGATTTCATCACGAATCTTCCCTTCTTCAAAGACAGGACATAATGTTGCCAATTTTCCAATGAATTCATGGATACTTAAAACCTCTTTATTTCCAAATATAAATGGTAATAACGATGTGATAAGTTTAATAGGATCCGGTGTGATCCTGTCCCGCTCTCCCTTTAAGGAATAGCGCCAGCCAAAGCCGAGAAAAACAAGCCAGTGCGTAAATTGGCCAAAACGGTTATCATTACATCCGAGCATGCTTCCACCAATTTGCTTTTCTAGTGCAATATTGGCTTCATCCCATGTTCCAGGTGCCGCAAAGGGATCCTGCATTAAATACCAAGCCAACAATCGTAAAAAATCATCATTTTCCTTATTCTCATCTGAGGTGAATAATCGAAAAATGTTTACTGCCAAGTTTTCGTCTGTTAACCCCTCTAGTTGTTTATTTAAAGATATTTCTTCACCACCAGCTTCAAATAAGCCCATTTTTATCGTTTCATTGATGACGCCACGAATCATTTTGAGATGCTCTGACTTTTCGTGATTTACACCCGGTTGAAGTGATCGAGGTGAAAGAATCTCTTCTGCTGTTTTTCGATTTAATTTATGTTGATCACTGTTTAATAACAGTCTGTACGCGCCTTTTACTCTGCTTGGTGTTGCATATATTTGGTTTAATACGCTCAAATCAATCCCACCTCTAGCTTAAATTCATCAATTGTATAATGTCGCAGTGATAGTACATCTTTTAAACGTCTATTTTGATTAGTCGGATCTTTGATCATGTCTGGTAAGAAATAAATTTCCGCCAATGAAGGGGTATGGTCCCCTTTTAAACGTCTTTGAAATGGCCTTATTAGTTGTGAATGTACTGGATGAAAAACGAAGGTTCGAACATTTGGCCAAACAAACCACGCCGGAATGCTGTCAATATCTGTTAAAAACACAATCTTATCCTTCAACAACATATGATCTTGCTGGACCATTTCCAGAAAGTCATGATTTCCAACAATATGTTGCACTCCTTGCTCTAAAAACCAACCTAACAACATTCGCCATTTATGCTGTTCCCTTTTCGGGAGTGACATAAAGTTTCCAACTGTAGATGGATAAAACATTACGAGTCGTTGGTCTACATCTCCCAAAAACGTATGTAAAAAGTCATGTTCACTTGCTTTTGTAGTAGGCCATTGGATGACATTCGAAGATGCAGGATTTGCAAAAGGTGTAAGGTCTGATTTTCGGCAGGATGGGCATCCCCCACAAGCAATGGCTACATTGATTTCTTTTCGGTATGGCAATTCTCGTTTGGAAATTCGATAAATGTTTAGCAGAATTTCAGAAACGCAAGACTCCCCTTTTAAAAATTGTTTCATTAGGTTAAGACTCTTAACCTCTGATTCTCTACTTTTTTGGCGAATGGGTTCAATTACTTGTCCCCAACGTGATTCATTTAAGTGCTTTTCATCGATAATTTTCACAAGACGATAATCGCTCCCGACTGCTTCCTTGTCCTTACTTCCTGCTTCCCACATTAATTCAATCAAGCCGGCACGTGACATTAGATTAAGAGTCCGAACATTCCATACTTGATTTTCCCGAGAACTCATATCGATATCCTTTTCACTGTAACCAGGCGAGAGGTTGATAGGAACAAAAAACTCATCGGACTTACCTTTAACAGGAAGTTTATGAGAAAACATTTGCTGCCATCGCTGCATCCCTCTATCCACGCCGATGAGAATCGTTCGATTCATCCCTTCTGCCGTCCGTAAATCTGCGTCGGTATAAAGTAGTAATGAAAGGGACGCGCAGCCATCACGTCCGCCTCTGCCGATTTCCTGATAAAATCGATCGATATTTTCAGGGATACAGGCATGAATCACAGCTCGCACTTCAGCTTGATCCACACCCAGGCCAAAAGCAGAAGTTGCTACTATAATATCAATATCACGATTTTGCCATTGCTGAATAATCTTATTCCGATTTTGAGAAGTTGTATCACCGGTAAAGATCTCACAACGGGTATAGCCATGGTCATCGAGATCAAATGCAATCTCATTTGCATCCTTTACTTTACTTGTATAAATAATTAATGGTCTTGGTAAATGGGCTAAGGCTTCTAGTAAATAAGTTCGCTTACTATCATCATTCTCACATTTCTTTACCCAATAAGAAGGTTCCGGTCGTAGTTGAACGGATGAAAACGTTTGAAAAGGTCCTGGTTTTGAAAACAGCGTTTCAATGGTATCCAGACACACATCACTGATGGTTGCCGATAGGAGTAACGTCATGAACGGCTCATCACAAATAGACAACAAGTAATTTCGGAAACCAGCTAATTGCTGAAATGCTGGTCGAAATTCATCTCCCCACAAACCGACAATATGGGCTTCATCGATGACAAACATTTTTAGGAAACCACGTTCTGCCGCAACTTGTAAAGGAATATGCAGCGACCCTATCAAACTTTCAGGTGAAGTAAAGACAATACGCTGGGTTCCGTCCATAATCCGCTCTCTTATTCCCTTTTTAACATCACTTTGCTCAGTCCCACCATAATAGGCAGTAGGATGAGAGAAAAAGGCTGACATCGCTCTTTCCTGATCAATACAAAGAGCGACCGTCGGAACAACCACCAATGTTAAACCAAAATTTTTCCCATGAAGGACACCTGGTAATTGTGCACATAAACTTTTTCCAGTTCCAGTAGGTAAATTCACTACTAATGTTGATCCCGGAGTTGCAGATAAGATAGATCGAATCGCATCTTTTTGACTTGCACTTCGGTAAGTTTGTCGACCTACTTCTGTTAAAAACGGATCGCCTGAAACGGGAGCATAATTGTTCCGTTTTGTTAAGGCAAAAAGATCTTGGTCTGGCGGATTATCATTTGCCTCAGGCAACCAATTTGGCATCCAGCGTTTAGCTTGGATTAGATAGCCATCCTCATGTTTATCCACTACCTCAATACCAAATTGACGCCATTCCATCTCGTCGGGCCAGATACCCTCTCCCGGCACCTTAAGCAGCATACTCTCACCATTTTGCTTTTCCGATTCAAAACGTAAGATATTTCGTATGAGCGAAGCTAAATCCATTCTCCCAAGTGAACGAGGATTTTTCATCGCCCTTACCCACCTTTTATAATAAGAGGATGTAAAAGTAGTTTCATCAATTTCAGTTATGTTTTCCGTATCATATAGTAACTCTCTAAATCTTTGAAACTCTTCCATTTTATTATCTCACCCTTAATTCTTGTCCTGACAATATGATTAACCCAATCGAATCTAGTTTTATTTTCGGCGTAAGAATACCTTTAAGAATAGCATCTGTCAACTCGCCTTCAAATTCTAAATCCTTATTAAAATTCATTTGGTATTTGTACTGTAATTGTTGCTCTTGATTTATGCGTAACTTAAGTTGAGTAAGTTTCATTTCCATTTGGGCATGAGCGAAATTAGCTTTTTCCTTACATAATGCTTCTAATTCCTTACTAGTTTTTAATGCACTCATCGATTTCTCTTTAACAGTAGTGACCGTCTCTTTCCAATAAGCACTAGGTATGACCCGATCAATGATTCCTATTCGATTTTTCGTCAGATTTAAATCTGTCCCACGATTTTGGACTTTGACAAACTCTTTTGAAAGATGACCAAGGATAGTTGGATCATCTACTACCTTTCCATTGATGTCGATAAACATTTGCTGATAGATGGGAGGAAGATAGTGATCCATGATACGTTGCAATGCTTTGGGATTCATTTGTGTATTTTGGTATTTTTTTAACACCCTTTTTGCAAATCTGGTGTCTCCTTCAATTACATACTGTAAAGCAAATCCCGCCCATTCCATTCCTTCTCTTGAATCCATCCCAGGCACGTAGCGCCAGTAGGCAAATGTTTGACCCCGATCGTCCCAATGAATATATTTCTCTAAGAAGTCAATCAACGGGTCACCAATGCGGAACAATGAACTCCCAGAATGATAGAGAACTTCATCCCGATCATACGATCCTGGTTGATTCATATAGCTTGCCAACTTCCTTAAGTACTTTGCGGGTACTAACGTGCGATCTTGGTTTGGACCATATTTAAAGGTAAACCCGGGCATCACTGTATACTGCTTTTCAAATTGAAGCGCTTTCGTGATCCATGGATCAAGTCCATTTTCGATTTCGTCAAACTCTTGTTCATACTTTATTAAAGATTCATAGAATTGGGCCCCTTCAGGATTATTGGCTTCCATTTCATCTAATGCATTTTGTTCCCCTATTTGTACTTTTTCATTCTCAATTTCGTTACTTATGCTACATAATGTTTCTTGAATGGCCTGATTTCCTTTGATATAAAATTGCTTAAGTACTTGAATCATCTTTCGGTCAATAAAGAATTGCAGTGATGCAATGGACGAGTAAAAAATTTTTAGACCCTCACTTAAGTATTGATACCAAGCCTCATGCAGTGAGTTTTCAACATCCGGACCTACTAAGACAAATGATTCAAAAGGTTTATTTCGGCCAATCCGATCAAATCGGCCAATCCTCTGTTCTAATCGATTAGGGGACAAAGGCAAATCAAAATGGATCAATACATCTGCGAATTGAAGATTCCTTCCGATTTCTCCCGTATGATCACAAACTAAAATCGTACAATGGTCATTTCCCTTAAACTGTTCAATGGTATCCTCCACTTGTTGGTCATTTAATTCATGATGGTAACCACTAACAACACCTTCACCAAACTTTTCCTTCAAATGGGTGAGTATTTCTTTACATACTGACGTGAAGCCCGTAAACACAACAATTTTTTTGGATTGATTCTCTGCTTTTCGCTTGGTATGAGTGATGATCTGTGAAAGCAATTCCAAGCGATCACCATCCTCAGAAAATGATTTTACTTCTTTAAGCATTTGCTCTAAAAGGTGCTCTTCACCTGAAAATAATGGTGTTTGGATGAGCAATTCAACATTTAGCATTTTCTTCTCGCTTAATAAGTCTGCATTCATTACTTTTGTCAACCTTGATTGAATCACTTTTTGAAAGAAGGTTGGACTCGTCCCAAGGGATTCAAACAGCAGATAGAAAATCTTTAATAGATCCGTTGATTCTACTTGTTGATTTTCCCATACAGAACGTTCGCTTGCCCATGCTTCATTTCTCCACTCATCTAGTAACATTTCAAGAGTTGGTGTTCGTTCATCTAGGTCATATTCACTATGAATAGTAGGTTGAAATTTGAGTTGGTCTCGACTAAATTCCAGGATATCGGTGACCGATTCCCTTCTATTTCGCAATAAGCGACGGTGTAAACGGTAGGTATCAGACATGTGAACCCGAATGCGTCTAATCAGGTCACGTCTTTTTTCATCATTGTCTCGATTTTCGGCTAACACATTTTGAAGTTTCTCTGCCAATTGATGAATAATAAAATCATTTGGAAAGTAGTCAAATAGTTTGGCAACGTTTCTTTTTAATAAAAAAGCACTCGTATCTTCACGGAATGATAGTAAAAAGCGTCCTACATCTTGTCTTTTAGCAATCCGTTCTTTGAAACTATCAATATCAGATAATTGATAATAATTTGGGTCTAATAAATAGAGCATGGCTAGAAATTCTTGTTCATTATTTAGGACTGGTGTTGCGGATAACAGTAATAATCCTTCCGATTGGTGCACAAGAGAGGCTAATTTTTTAAAATCGTTGCGTTCGTTCTCATCAGAATGAAAAGCTTTTGTCGCAATTTCATGTGCTTCATCAATGACAACCATCCCATAAGACTCTGATAGTTCATGGAGAAAATCAATTTGTTCTGTTGACAACCAGGTAATCCGGTCGTCATAATAGTCAAATTTAAATTTTTCATCCATTTCCTTTTTCCATTGGTCCAATAAATAAGGAGGAATTATCATAAGTATTTGCTTATCTTTATGGTCAAGGAGGTACTGCCGGATGATGATACCAGCTTCAATCGTTTTGCCTAATCCCACTTCATCTGCTAACAAATAACGAGGAATGGGATCTTCCAATACCCTTCGAACAACTTCTACTTGATGCTGATAAAGTTGGATATTAGATGAAACTAATCCAGTCATTCCTCTCGTAACCGCACGCTGCTCTAATATCGTTTTAACAAAATTAGATCGGTGTACATGATAAAAGGTGGTATCATGCCCTTTATGGCGAAGAACTTCACTCGGGTCCTCAATCGGTACATTACAACGGACATATATGTCTGTTTCATTTATATAGGCAGCATAGGAATCTGGAAAATGTACTTCATATGTATAGCCTTCTTTTCTTATAATACGTCCCATTACCCAGCGTTCTTGCGCATCATGATAAACATAACATCGTGTTTGTTTTTGAAGAGCAACTGGAGTAACTTTTTTGGTTGGAACTTGAACGATTTCTCTATCTGCTACTGATTTAAAATATTCTATCGTAATATATGTATTAGAAATTTCTTTTACTTTTCCTGTTCCGTATTTATTCAATTTGGATACAACGAAGCTTCCTATTGTAAGACTCATTCTATCGACCACCCATTCTGTGTCAACATCTCTTTCGGTAGTTCTATTATACTATTAAAATTAAATTTATGTAGTAAATTCCGAAAATTGTAAGCAGACAAAATTTTAAGTAGGAATTCCCGATTTCAATAAAAACATGCGTGAGTCTCAACTTCCAGCCCAGGCATGGAAATGAATTTAATATGAGTTGTACACCAACAAAATAAAGGCAGTGTGATTACAGCCACACGAATGTACCACTTCTGCCATGTTTTGTACCATCAGTTGCCATGGAATTTACCACTTGCTGTCAACGCATTTACCAATAGAAAAGCTCTAGTGATATTGAATTGAAAAAGCCTAATCCTCCTATTTTTACCGAGGAATTAGGCTTTTGGTAAACTTTCCGTAATCGGGCCAGAAAGTCTACTACCAACTTTTATTGCACAGTATCCTTGTACTGTTCAGCAATAAATGTTTAATTTATAAATTTTTTTCAGATTAATTCCGATTGCTAAAATTATATTCTTCATTTACTTACTTGTGATATGGTTCACCGTAATGAATTTATTTGAGGTTTTTACTCCTTATTTATATTCTAGAGAAGCACCATTTCATAGATTTTATTATAAGTTTTTCCCGAATCCCAGGTTTATTACTTAATGGACCTTCATTATAAAACCAACTGGGATGATATAAAAATATATTCTTTATTGTTCGTTTGTTACCATTAGGCCATATATAATCCAACTCATATATTTTTCCATGTGAATAGTTATTAATTAAATCTTTTTTATAAGGGGTTAAATTAAATGATTCTTTTTCTATTTTCCCTAAAGCATAATTAGAATGTTTAACATAACCTTTTGAGCTTTCACATTTTACTAATGCACTCAAAGCCTCATTTGCCCAATTTCCACAAGAAATAATAATCTCCAAATTTGGTAAATTATTAATTTCCTCTTCTAAAAAGTTAAAGCTGCATATTCCAATACTGTTAAAACCACTAAAATCTCTCCACTCACCTATTTCTTCTTTCACTTTTGCCCGGCATTTCACCGCATCAGAAACATAGATTTCATCCATTATGTCTCTTCCAATCCGAGACGGAAATTTAGAAATAAAACCTTTTCTATGTAAATGAAGGCAAATCTCCCTAAAATATAAATAGTATTTACCTGGCCACTCTCCAAAACCATCCCTGTGAATTTTAGCTACCTCTTGGGGACTTTTATTTCTTAGTTCATCAAGACGCGCTTTACTATCAATTTCTCCACCAGGATTTTGAAATAACAACATAGCCTTTATTTTTGATTTGTCTTGGATCGTGTCATAAAATACTTTTTGTTGCCTACTACTAAATTTACAAGACCCGCAATTATAAACCCTTCCCGCAATAGGCGTTTGTTTTACCATATTTTCCTCCTTAACCAAGTAAATAACAGCGCTAAAAAATCTTCTATTCTCCTTTTAAACCAAGTCTAGTTCCCCCATATAAGCCAGTTATTTGTTTGCTTTCCTTACTCCAGGAACAAAATCATTTCTACACCATCTTACAAATGTTCCAGAATGACGAAGGTACGTTTTTGCAGTTTTCTCTTCAAGTAAACCTTCTTTCATTTTACGATTTACTTCTTGTTCATAAGTTTGATACAGTTCTTCTAATTGCTTAATAAATTCCTGTGATGCCCTCACTATTACAACTCCCTTTACTTTTTAGCCTATTATAATGGAAATGTAAAATATATGTAAGTAATGAGTGGTGTGATTTAGTGTTGTGCTTGAAGGTATAATTTCAAAAAATAAGGATAGGCGAATACCCTTGTTAACCATTCGCTACCCATTTGCTTAGGTGTATTCCTTTACACTCTCACTCCGCAATAATCCTGAGACTGTCTTAAACTGCTCATTAATTTAAGTGAAATACTTTACATAGCCTCTAAACTAGAGGATCTTTATTGCGCAGTTTACGTTGAATAAGAAAAGACGATCACTTTGAATGCAATCGTCTTTTAGATGGTTAATTTAAAACCAGTATTGTTGTACTGTGTACAAAATAACTTTTATTGTTATTCATCTCCTTAATTCAAGCTTTACTGCTCAAGTATCCCATGTTCCTTAAATGATACTCGTGCACGGGAACATGTCCACAAAGCACGGCGCTGTTATTTCTTGCCGCCTTTCCAGTAATGTTTTCTATTTAAAAACTGCCGCAGCCCATCTGATAAAACACCGTAAGGAATAGTAGTATTATTCTTTTTAGCCCAAAACACATGAAACACCGTATCCAAAACTTTACTCTTAGGCCAGTGATTCAACATCCAATCGTTTATTATACTTTTTTTCATTATAATTCTCCTCTACATTTATCTACTAATGCTTATCCTTTATCAGTCTTCAGAAGGTGGAACAGAGTTTCTTCATTACGTTATTTTCACTTAAATTAATAAAGATATATACACGGTAAAGTTCTCAACTATCGTCATAATCCCAATGTTCACTACCTACAGCAAAGTCAGCAAACTCACGTATAGCCCGATCAACATATAACTGATAGTCAGCATCAAGTTGATTAGATAAAGTTTCAAAATCATTTTCGTCCATTGTTTCCATATCATTAATAATTTATCTGCAATTCTTTTCTACTCCTTGTTATCCATATTTTACACATCTCATCTCCCTTTGTTAGAATATCTATATTATCTTTATTCATTTTATTTTCGATAATCTTCATGAGATTCATAGATGTTAGTGCTTGAGATACTGTTTTTATGTCCACATTCTGTGCATTGCCAAAGGTATTTATTGTCATCAAAATTAGACTGACTATTTAAATATGTATTGCAACGATCACACCACCAGTCAATATTAGGAAACCTTTCACCCATTATTAACAACCTCCTTTCTCCTAATACACTATTGAGCATAGTAAATTGTCCATCCTTAAATCCGAGATCATATTAAATATAGACGTAGTGAAGTGAATGAAGCGGTTGAAGCCGTGCTTTATGGGGAAAGCAACAGTTAGTACAGAATATTGACTTTATTGTATAATACCAATTATTACAATATTATGTAATTTGCTCAATTATTTTATTGCAGAATCTGACCCGATTATTGAACAGTATAAGTCTATTGACTCAATGTTGTTTTTATGCTGCGTGTTTTGTTACTTTCTTTAATACTTTAGTTGCTACTTCTTTTGTTGCTTCAGGATTTTTAACTATTGTGTATACAATTCCTCCAGCGATTCCTACCAAAGATATACTTGCAGACACTGAAAAAATAATTGCTGGCTTACCTCCTAATCTAACCGTTTTGTTTTCATGATTATATTCGACATAATCTTTATCATTTTTGTTATTATCCATTTCAATAATCACCCTTAGCTATTTGATTTAGTATTTCTTGCAATTTGCTTGAATCCAGAATTCCTAAAATTACTGCTCCAACAATAGAGATAATTGCCATTGGTTTGAATAGAGCCATAATTGCTAATGATTATTTCTTTTTCAATTTATTAACCATATTTTCATCCCACGATAAAACTGACCATGTGCGTCTACAGAACCCTCCCTCTCCATTATCTTTTTGCGTCACTTGACCACCAACTTTCTTACCTAATTCGGTTAAGGACCAATTGCCTTCTTCGCCATCTAGGAAGCCCTTGTCTTTCAAAAGCATATATACTTCTTTAACTGTCATTCCTAGTTTTTTTCCAATCATTCTGGCAGACATCCTCATATAGTATTTACCCCCTTTAGTCCCTTTTTTATGTTATTACGTTCCTTTGGAAGAGAAAGTTTCTATTCTCATTTTTCTGTTGTTTATTATGCTTTAATAACATAATATTACCGCGGAGTTTTATGTTGTACAAGCCTTACGTAAGGTATATAATCCATCTTGGATGGAGGTAATTTATAACATGGATGACTTATTAAAAAAAAAGGCAACTTACTGGAAAAATAGATTAAAAAAGTGTATGGATGCACACAGATATACTCAAGCATCCTTTGCTGAAGCCTTAAACAATAAATATGGAACTAGCTATGGCCAAAAAGATGTTAGCCGATGGATGAATACAGGAGCCAAAATTAAAAATGGAGAAGTCGGCTTTCCCAAATACGATACTATGCTTCTAATTGCAGATTTCTTTAATGTAGATGTTGGCTACCTTACCGGTGAAACCGATGAGATTTCATTTTCAGTGGAGAAGGCATGTTCTTATATGGGCTTGAATGGCGAAGCGATAAAAGCCATAAGGGAAATTACACACCCTGAAAATGAAGCCAGCAACATGAGGAAAGATTTGAGAGAGACTTTTAACAAGTTTCTCTCAGCAGAGGGCTTTCCTATTTTTTTTGATAGACTACATGATCTTCACCTTACATCTTTATTACCAAATCAAGAGAATCGCGTATTCGACAACCTAGATTGTGCGATTGAATATATCCGTGGTTTAGAGTACCAAGGGAAAATTGCACGATATGAATTGAATGAAGCTATGGTACTACTAGTTAATGAATTATACTCTAACCCACCTGAAGTAGATTTGAACATAAAAGAATGAATAATTTAACTTTATTTGATTATTCAAAGGTTTCCACCACAACAAAATACCAAAATTCCTAGGATGAACTATGCTGGTATTTAATTAATCATTTTGAACGTTGTCTTTTGTGTTTTTGTAATACACAATCAATTATTCAATTAATAAGGGCATAAAACCTTAATGGTTCTATGCCCCTTTATAGATTGGCTTATTAAACTTCTACCCATTTGTATAAGTAAAATATTTCACAAAATCCTCTAAAACAGAGGTTGTTTATTGCGCAGTTTAGGTCTACTACGTAATACAAGAGTTACCCTAAAATCATTCCCGTTTGAGCAAGGCTGGTCTTGTTTTATCAAATTTTTTAACATTCTTGAAACTCCAAACAAAAAGATTTATTCCTCCTAATACCAGTAAGATTGCGCGGTAAGCGTCTTGTCATTATTTGGTAAACTTAATGTCATTTAGTAGTATCTATAATGTCAGAAGTGTTACATTTCAATGTCTGTAATCACGGTGAGAGCAGAGCTAAGCCACACCTCATCTATCCCCGAGAATTTGTATTCTTACTACGACTGGTTAAATTGACTACTTATCGGATCTCCGCCCCTCTTCCAAAGAAAAAGGCTGTCGAAAATTCGACAACCTGAGAGACCTTACCTATTTATTTAAATTAATCCTAATCTGAAGATGCTCGAAAAATTCTGGATTTACCTCTTCAATATCCCTTAAGATCCCTTTCCACTGTTTTCGTGGCAGCTGGGTTTCCCCTTTTATCATTAATTTTAGAAGATGTTTCCTCACTTGGCTCCGCATTTTTAATTTATCTTTTAAGTATTCATCAAAATCCATATCAATATTATTAGTCGGAATAAACTTATTTATATTGAACAAATATACTTGCTCATTTTGAATTTTGGCAATGATTTCATTGTTTACTTCTTTTGATAGCCATATAATAATCTCATTTATTTCATAAAGATCATTAATCGTGCGATTCTCTTTGTGAATCAGCATGTTTACTTGTTTTACTTTCTCCACCATATCACTGGAGAAATAGCGTGAAAATCTAATTAGCGTCTGAATTTCAGATGACTTTTCTTCTATTAATGGTTCTAAAGCATTCAAATAACTTTTAATCCCTTTTTGAAGTTCAGCGATGAAATTCATTAAAGGGTAATTCCTGATTTGGAACTTATTCAATGACTTGACTGGCTTATAAGATAAGAAATGTAAGTCAAAATCTTCAATATTGTCCTTCTTCTCATTCACATCAATGATATTATCACGTAAAGCGAACCAATCTAAAAACAGATCCTCTGCCATTTCAACCCATTCTTGTTTGATTGGATTATTTATCCCGGATGTCCAATCACTTGCACTAATCGTTCTTATTTTGTACAGAAACTGTTTTAGATTATAAGCAAAATCTTCAATTTTATATCCTAAACCTTCTTCCAATTCGTTCTTCCATTGTGTTTTTAAGCGCTCAGAACTGTATATCCATTCAGCAATATTAAAATCATTTGATACTAATGCAAACTTATCTCCTCGATCTTGCATTTTCAATTGTTGGAAATTAGCAATTTGGAGAAGATTGACCTTCTTGTCAATCACAATTTGAGTGTTCTCCGTCTCGGTAAATGAAATGGGATATTTATAACGATTGACTACTTCACTTCGTTGGATTGTTGCTGTTGATTTTGTAGCTCTCGACGTATTTGATCGAATAAGTGATGTTCCTTTTACAATTTCATGAATAATCGTTGCCACCCCAGACCTGACGGGCTCTAACAGTTCTTCCTTTACTTTCTCTCCTTCAATCCAATCTCGGATATGTGTATTCACCACGCCTTTTTTAACATGAATGGTTTCGATATGAACTTCTTCTCTATAAAGATCAAGATTTCTAACGGTTACTGTAATATCACCAGAATCCTTCTTAAAATGCTCCAATAAGGACGCGGACAAAGTATATTTCTCTTCCTTCGGATTTGCATACATTTCAGCCAAAAATTTAACCGTTTTGTTTTCGTGTTCAATATACACATCTCTGTTTACATAATTAAAGACCTTATTTGCTGCTTTAGCATCTCCCTTTATTAAAAAGCGTAATAATTCTCTTGAGTGTAGAATGAGATACCTTAATGCTCCCTTCCCATTCGGGATTCCATCGTAAATTCTGTTGATGAGCGGAACATTAAAAGGCAAAATTTCCAATTGAGTTTGTGAATCTCTTAATAAATCCTTGCAAGAAGTTGCATGTGGACATGCTGTTGAACAGGAATAGCCATTTGCGTCTTTCAATGCGACTAAATAATTGTGCAAATAGTTTTGTGCCTGCTCTTTTTCTAATGAAAAGAAATTGGACCCGGATTCGTCTGATAACCAAAGCTTCTTGACGCGATCATCAATAGTATCTAAATTTCGGATACGATTCATTAATTCTAGGGTGAAGGCTTCTCCCTGTTCCACACCAGGTGTTAAACCAATCACCACATCCCAGTTTCCTTCTTCCAATGTAATAAAATAATCTAACAAATCTGCTGCATAAAGATTAATGGACTGGACCAAATCATCAATTAATAGTACAGGTCTTATTTTTTTCTCTAATAATATATTCGATAACTGTTTAAAGATAGTTTTTATATCTGTTCCTTGAAAGAGGAATTGATCTAACTTCTTTAGCAGTGAAAAACGAAACTTATTGTAGTTAATATCAATGTTTAAGGTGGTGCTTTCGAGCAGTTTCTCGTACTCCTCTTTTTTGATGATTTCTAATGGTTTGTTAATTTGACCTTGACTAATTTGCTTTGTGAACTCTAGGATATTTTTTTCAATTACCGGACGAAGTAACAAGGTTGCGGGGACGATATCTTCATCACGTTCGAACAATTCAGACATGGTGGACCATACCATTTGATTGATAATTGTAATAGGTTTACTAAGCAACAGGTCCCACTTATTCTCATCAATGATTAAATCCTCTAATTTAACACCGATAGAATCATAACATTTTCTTACCAGTACTTGTGGATTTAATTCATTCCTAGAAATACGGATAATAGGCCTTGGATTGTGTGTAAGTTCCCATTGATCTCTTATCCAGCAAAGGAGTTCAGACTTTCCCGATCCCGTTGAACCAAATATCATATAAACCCGATTCCCAAAGGGGTGATTCTCCTCCAACTCTTGCATTAGTTCTTTTTCTGTGACACTTTCAATTAATTTATCTTTATAATATCGATTTAACGATTGAGGAAAATGAGTATTTCGGAAAAATTCATTTGAAAAATTGTATCTTTCATCCGCTGTACCATATAAATAGCTAATATTTTTCTTAGATATGCATGGAATCATGCAATTTCACCACCTATTTTCACCCAGTTCCATTCTTTCTTTTCTCCAAACGATGTATACGGTAAATCTTGCTTCTTAGAAAGTCTCAGGATAGAGTCATTTCCTAGGTTTAAGACGGCAAATACCATCCCATTAAACACACTTCCATTATGAACACACGGAATAATCGAGTTTATTTTTTTCTCAAAGAATAGTTGCAATGGACCTTCCCATGGCCCTATCTCTTTAACAACGCTTTTCATTAAATTCAGTTGTGGAAGTGCATAAAACCCTCCATAAACTCGATAACCCAAACCAAAGTACTCCATCATCCTTTTCCAAGCATTTACTTTTTCTTGACTAATTGCTAGTTTGTCAAATTTCAGGTTAGCTTCATAGTGTAAGTCTTTTATGTAAAGTTGATTGGGTACAACAAACAAATAATAATACATGGTTGAAAAAATATAATTGGAATCTGCAGGATTATTAGATTCTTCTGCTATTTCTTTTAATCGCTGAAGATAATGAAAATCCTTTACTTCTGAATGATGCAGTGGCCAAATATGTTTTAACTCATCCAGTTTAATAAAGTGTAGATTCATTAAAAAAATAAGCGCGGCATCCATCAAAGAGGAAATATCCCCTTCTGGTTGGTACTGATACTTGGCGATTAACTCAGATCTGGCTATCCCAGGATTCTTTTGAACTGTTTGAAGAATCGAGCCTATTTCAGGGCCATAACAAATTTGAAATAAGGACACTATATCACTCCTTCATTGATTTTTATTTCGTTTATTGTTTTTGCTAAATGATAGTAATTATGAACCGATCTCAACTTCATATAGTCACGATGAGAGATATTTAAGATATCTTCAGGATTATCATTACATACAGGACATTGACATGGTAGCGGTTGACTTATAAGAGCATTCCTTCTTTTCACATTTGATTGGGAGATCACATATGTGCGGAAAGGATTACTATAAAAGACTTGGTGAAAGGCAGCAACCATAGTAGGCCTACTTGAGTCAAACGATAAAATATTCAACTTCGCCATTTCTTTTATTTGTTGAATTCCTGTTACCCCGAAAATATGTAGATGTTCCGGACCCACTATTTCTGTAACAGACTTCATGTACCTCACTTGCTCAACTGGACTTCTTGCTAACATTGAACCCAATCCGAAATATTTAAACCCCATTTTCTTTAATTCATCAATACAGTAATTCGTACTCGGCATATCAAATCCTTGTATGACTCCCATCAGCGAAACATTTTTGGGCAGATTATTTTCATTTATTAAATGTACGTATTCATAGGCATTAAATAATGTTTTTTCAACGGAGGAAAACTTTTCTGAAAGTGTGTTTTTATTTAGTAGGGGTTCATCTAGGTGGACTAACTTTATTGGAATGTCTGATGGAGCAGATTCGATAATAAATTTTTGGATATCCAATATATCTCTTAAATTATATTTTCCTGGGTTTTTCGAGTAGAAGAGAGCACCAGAATCAATTATTAGTTTTTTCGGTTTCTTTTTGAATTTCTTGATTCCGTATTTGTTATCAGGGACAGCTGAGATCAGCATGCAACATTCATTAAAATAATCGCAAAAAATAGCATCACTATGTGACCAACTAACATAAAAATCCATTACATGCCTCCGTTCTTAATTAAATCATACGTGAAGATACGTGATTCATTAACATTATATCATCATTGTGGACTTATGGGAAATTTTATAAAACAAAAAGCCTCTAAAATTTTAGAGACTTGAGGAGAAATATTTCCATTTTTCAAATGCCCTAACTAGATTATTTCTAGTGGGATAAAACTTTCTATTTGTTATAAACACTTCGTTCCAGATTGGATTATCTTTATTAAAAAAATTTCCGCTCCAATCATCAATGGATAAGAAGAAATCGAGCCTAGGAATTGATGGATATGTATAGAGATTTGTTTTATATGTTTCTTCAAAATACTTGAGAATGATATACCATGAAATTGAAGAATTAATGATTGTGTATTTTTTATTTTCTTGAATGGATTTAACACTTTGTACTTTAAAGGACTCATTGCTGTTTAAAACATCTTCAATATAGCAGGTAAAACATTGTAACATCGTAGCCGTTTCATCCAAGGTGATTTTATCAAAAACTAGTGAAATAATATTTTCTAGTGTACTTAACGTCATAATTTTAGTTGAGTTATTGCTAATTTTGTTGGTTTTAATCTCGATAAAACTTTTAAATAAATCAATTTCTAATAGTGCATTCAAAATAATTGTAATTGGTGATTTTTTCGAAATTAGAACTGGAAACTCATCTTCTAATTGTGCTTTTGGAAGTATAGATAACAAATAGCCATCATTAATAGTTACAATGAAGTTTTCATCTGCAGTAGTAACTTCCATATCATTCGATAGAATATAAATAAACTCGTTCAATGTTTGATTTGAGAAATTCTTTAGATTCCAGGAATGAATTTCTCCGATCGTTGCAGTACCTATATATATTTCAGTATCTTTTCTGTTTAACTTTTTTGTCTGGATTTTAAAGCTATTCACAGTGGTTGCTCCTTACAAATAAAATCCTTTTTTAGAAAAAAGGCTGAAGAATTAAATCTTCAACCTTTCCTTTTTACTTTCTTTTAATTGTTCATAAAAAATATGGGTGTTATGGAACCCTCTTCTTCGATTGCGATTATTCCCTCTAAAGATGTTGACCTCGATGCCAATATTCTTACAAATTTCACAACCACACTTTTTCCATGGGGTATCTTCAAGGACTCGTCGGTACAGTGCTTCATTATTAGTTTTCTTGCCCGTATTTATTATATGATCATACTCTAAAATGGTATCGAGGGTTTCTTCTAGTCCTAATTGTCCTTTATCGAACAATCTTAGTGCTTCAAGTGATTTTTGTTCTAACTTTTGGAACAACTCTAAAGAACCGATACCCTTCTCTAATAACTTCTTTATTTTTGAACTGCTTTCTGTGGCTTGTGGAACTCTTATTGCCGCATACTTATTACCCTCTAAAGTAAAATAATTGTTTTTTGCACTCATCCATGCTTGGCGGAGAAAACTAGTGGAGTCAAAAGAGGTAACTCCAAATTGATTAAATATATTAATCGATTCTAATCGTGCTGCTCCGAATAAATGAACCTCCATGTATTCAGGCAAAATTGGTGCAACATTCTTCAAAACATCATAAATGACTTCATTTGGAGAAAAAGCCAACCCACCTAGTGAAATGTGCTGATAGCCCATATCAATTAAGTTTTGGACGGATTGAACATATGTTTGAACATCCCAACCTTGGGCAATCCCGGATGGTTTAAAGCTGTAATTACCTTCTTTATGCATTGTAATGAACTGCTGAGAATTTGACTCCGTAATGTGTAATCTTCTGAGTCTTTCTTGCATCTCCGTATGTTCGGGCAGGATTAAATGGTCAATCGAAACACCAATATCAAAGCCAAGCATTTCGTAATTATCAAGGATTTCCTTCGTTTCAAAAAGTGGTTCGAATTCATTCCGGTAAGAGTAAGCACCGCAATCACCTAAGACTGGAAAGTCCTTTGGAACACGGACAAAATTATGGATACCACCAGTATCAGCGACCTTTTTGAATTTTTTATTTTTAGGCGAATCTATTTTTTTCTTCGGATCAATGTTCATCATCGATACCAGTATGCCATCATAATTAGGTTTATGATAGATTTCATGTGCATAGACATCATCCAGATATGGGTCACGATTTTCAGTATGTTGATCATGGATAAAATCAAAATTAGGATCTACGCGGTCATCGTTTTCAGGCATATAATACCGTAAAGGAAAGTTGGTATAATTTTTCGCGAAAATATCAGATTTAATGATAACTCCAATATTTTTTTCTGCACCGGAACTATCTTTCTTAGGTTTACTTTCCACCTGATCTAATGGGAACAGATCCAATTGTTCAGAATGTTCTTTTTTTACACGATATTTTGCTAAAGTTCCGATAATCTCATTCGGTTGTTCATGGAGTTTCTTAAGAAAATCTTTATCACAAACTTGCTCTTGTGCAAGTAATTTAAATAAGAAGCCTTTTAATTCAATATTACCTGCTCCAAACTCTTTTGTATCTTCCTGGGTAATTTCGATACGATGATAAGGTTCTTTATTAGGAATAACTTTTTCACTAGATTTACTAGCTAGAAAAATTAGTTTTTGACCTGGTATTGTTCTATCTAAGGGAAGTTGAATCGATTTTAGATACTTATCCCCTAGCAAAAAAAACACGAGATCATATTCTTTTATTTTTTCTGAAACCGTTTGATTTATTTTTAATTGACTTGCCCACTCATTTATTTCTTTTCCATTCATGTCATTAAAGGTAACTTCATAAGGGACTATTTCTTTGTCCTCATCGATTAAACCATAACCCGCAGACACGATACTTACATCAATTATTTCATTGCCATATTTCTCACGTAGTAGTTCTACACCTTCCATAAGCCTTTTATGCTGCTTGCCCGTATACATTTTGCCAGCAGTAGACTTATACTCTTGAAGACTTGCTTCTTTCATTTTTAAAGTTTCTATATCTTTAAAATCACTCAAAAGTAATTGATTGTCAGGTTTAAATAATTTTTCCCCAGTACATGAGGTTATAACTAATGTCTTAGCCATTGTTACCCCTCCATAAAAATAGAATCTATTTGTTTTTATAAAGAAACATAATAGGAATAAATTATATCTTATAATAGTGATGATTCCAATAGTCAATAAAATGGTAAGAACAATTCTTTTTCATAACATAAAAAGCAGATAGCTCTCATCTGTAACTCTACTCTTTCGTTTTATATAATAAAAATGTTTTTTTCCTTTTCAAATGATTTAAAAAATGTCTACAACCCAATTTTTCCCCATTCTCTAATTCCTGCAAACTTACAAAGGCAATTTTCTTTTCTTTGAATAGGTTTTGTGAGTAATGGTTTAAATTCTTCATAAATTTAGGATCTTTATTATCCATTATTCCATTTGGGAGAATTATTCTGAAATGATACTCATTTCGGTTGTGATAAGTCAAAAATCGACATAATTTCAAGTTGCCTTGATGGAGATGAAGATTTAAGAATGGTAATAGCCCCGTATTGATAATGCCCACGAAAATAATTTGTGAAATAGAACTTGATATGTGGTCAGTCATTTGTTGGATGGTACCATTTTGCCTGAACATGGTTGCCTCGATCTAGCAAGTGGATTCCAAGATAACGAATAAGTTTACATAATAATATTATTTTATTTAAAACAAAATCAGCACACCCCAAAACGGTGTCAATTAGCAATATCTGACACACCTGGATTGTCTGCCACCAAACATGTGAAAAGAGTTCTGAACATACGTACTAATGTTTATTCTTTTATCGTTAATCTTTTATCGGAAATCATTAAATTTCTAATCCTGGGTAGTGGGTAGTTTCTTATCATCATGTATTTAACGTCGTCACCAAAAGGTTGTAAAAATCTGACTCCCAGATTAACGCTTTAGGTTTAAATTGATAGAGTTCACCCCCATGCCGAAGTTTGAAATCCTTATTGATATCAAAATCATCTTATTGAAGGGTAATCATATTATTTCAGATAATACGACAAGCACGAAGTCAAGATAAGCGATATTCATACATAAAGCCCCACTGATTGCTGTGGCTAATTTATTTCTACTGACTTTCCTCCATTAGTATTTCATCTATAAATATTTTCAGTTTATAAAGAGCCATTTCCTTCGCAGCTTCCCGCGTGCTGCCGTAACAATTCCAAACCGCTCGATCTCCGTCACTTGCCATTGCAACATATCCGTCCTCTTCAGCAACCCAAACCCTTACCATTATGCGATTCTCTTTCCGGAATTGTAGCACCGATCATTACCTCGCTTTCCTATGTTAAGACTTCCATAGATTACGGGCTAGTTCCTGCAAGTAATTGCAACACCTTTGTGAAAACGGATAGTTGTTAATTATATCAAAGTTGAAGAAGTCAGCAAAAATATAATATTATTTGTGATGCTTCCCATTATAATGCCATCTTCCGTTCTCAATTTCCGGCAAAATGCTCGATATGTAATCCTTTAATACCTCCTGCAGCTCATCCTTTTCAAGCTCATCCAGCGTGAAGTAAATAATTTGTGGAGCTGCCGTATCCATCACTTGGACTTGAATTTGTGATTGACCTTTTAAATTAGTAACTTTTCTTGTAAGCATAATTTGATATGACATAGAATCACCTTTGAATCATTATATCAAACATACGTTCCAATGATTAAAAAACTTATATCGCTAAAATTGATTGACATATAATTAAAGCAATTAAAATAGTGAATGTAGGACTTACTACATACTAGGCTGTTGGAACCTTTTCACACTTTCGGTCATACAAACCCACATAAATCACTGGTTATACATAAATAGCAAGAAGCAACAGTTTCCTAAACTGTAAGACAGGATATGGAATCCCTTTTGGTAAGTATTTAATAACCATGTAAAATTAACCTTTCGGTGGTTTTACATGGTTATTTAACATTTTAATACTAAAGTAACATTATGAAGTTCTTTCAAAGTATTTAATTTAATCGTTTTAATCTGACTTTATCTCTAAATAAATTATTTGATGAAAAACTACATAAAAAGTAAAGATTCATTCCATTACGTGATCGCCCAAATAATAATTCATCCTATTTAAAAAAGGAACATTTATTAGCCTTAGAATCCTCACTAATATAAAACCCTTTTTGAGATTCAAAGTTATTCATTAATTGGCTACAGCTGTTTTTTATAATCAAATCTCTTAAATCTTTTGCTATTTGAACCCTATTGATAAAAGCACTTTTCCTCATATCTATCTCGACGATATGTCCGTAGCTTGTATACACTATAGTTTTTCGAATTCCAAGACATTGCATATTTTTTATATGTATTAGTGAAAACCAGATACAATCTCTCTTTTTTAGGGATTTTGTTGGAAGTAGATAAATACCTAGTCGTGAATTAATGGTAAGTGGATACATATACAATTGACCCAGAAGATTTTTAGAACTATTTAATGACCCACGAAGATTAGATCCTACAAGTAATAAATTTGCATCAATTACTTGGGATGGAGTCAAATCTACCAGAAAAGTTTCTTCCCCATCTATCACTCTTGTTATAAGGTTACCATTATAATCATACTCTCCTGTCAACAAGACAGTCTTTTCATTAATCAAATAATCTTCTCTTATTTTCATAAGTAACCCTCTTTCTAAGGTTAAATATTGATTTATTTCTGAAAAAGGGTATACTAACAAAGTTGGTATACCCGACAGAATTAATCCTCGGAAACTGTCTTGCCGGACTACTGACCGAGGGTTTTTCTTTTAAGTTCCTTATTTCCCATACCTCCTTTTTACAGTAACTATTATTATAGTTTATTAACTTTAAATTATCCCTGGACTCATACCTTCTAATGTATAAAACCTTAATTCGAAAGTTCCACATTATCCCACTCGACAATATTATAGGTAATTCGACACATGAAAGTAAATTGTTATTTTGGAGTCTAATTCATTTAATTCTATCCCAATTTAATGACGGATTTCTCCTTTCTATTAGAATCTTTACAACCTTTCATTATTTAAGTATAATAAATAGCTTTTAAAATATTGGATGCATTTTCAGAGTGTTTTTTTATAAAATTTTTATATTTTATTAAGATAATTTGTTTTTATAAAATTAAGATCAATATTCTATAAAAATATACTTAATTTTTAACTAAATGTTCAAAATTCAAGAATTATACATATTTAGGAATTCTCAAGATTTTGCTCGAATCACATGCTGATTTGTATGTGTACTTTTTTTGTTGCTGTGATTTTCTCTGTGATTTGTATTCATGTTCACTAGGATAGTTAGTCATGTACATATTTAACTAGTTACGGTTCTGTCCCTCCTCACAGTCATCCTCACTTCTGAAAATACCCCGCTATAGCAGGAACACTTTCGAATTCCTTCCTCATGTCCCGAAACGAAATCCCATCATTTCCTCTATCGATCTGGTAATCTAGAGAATATTCATGACAGTTCAATGGGTTTTGATTAAATGTTTTACAATAGAATTGTATGGCTTCTTGCTTGTTGGCTGCAAAGATAAAGACAAAATCCTTCTGGTTCATCTTCAGTGAGTAGATTCCCACTTTATGAAAACCTAATACATTGTTTTGAATCAATTCCTTTACTTTCTGATGGTCCGCTTGTTCTAAGTCTTTTATGGAAAAATCGTCATCCAAAGAAATTTTCTTCTCTGCAAGTAAATGGTAGATGTAATGGGCTAATGTTGATTCTTCATAACGGAAACAATCCATGTAAAGATCTTTCACACTCATGTGATTCACACCTCGTTAATATGATTTTATCAGCGAAATAGCGGTCATTCCCCAGTTGGATTCTATTCCTTCTGTTCCTCAATTCTCCCTGTATGCTGGTTGTAATTGACTGCGACGCTTCCAACTGGACCATTTCGGTTTTTCGAAACAATGATTTCAAGAGATGTATTCTGAGATTGCTTGTTATAATACACTTCACGATACAGGAACAAAATAACATCGGCGTCCTGTTCTACACTCCCCGATTCTCGGATATCAGACATCATTGGCTTTTTATCGGCTCTGGATTCTACCGAACGATTGAGCTGCGCCAAACAAATAACGGGGCAATTAAAATCCTTCGCCAGCGTTTTAAGAGATTTCGATATTTCCGTCACTTGCAGGTGGGAATTTCCACCGTAGGATTGACCACAATGGATGAGCGTTAAGTAATCGATAAAAATGATTGGTTTTTTGTACGGGAATTGATGGATCATTTTTCGTGTTTTGGCTCTCATTTCGGCTATACTTTGGCCAGATCCATCAAAAATTTGCATATGGGTTTCAGAGAGTAGACCCATCACATCAGACCAATTATTTTTTTGTTCTTGATTTAGCCTTCGTTTCGGATCCCGCATTTTACTTCGATTGAAGTTTCCTGTCGAAGCAATCAGTCGAGAGGTGATTAATCTTTCTGGCATTTCCAGAGAAAATACCAGCGGCAGATACCCAGCCCAGCCCGACATTTTGGCAAAATGAAGCATCACATCGGTTTTTCCCATCGATGGTCTAGCGGCGATAATCGTCACTTCCCCATCTTGAAACCCTCCCGTCAAATTATCGAGCTTTTGGATTCCTGTTGTTGCGGTTATCAACTCTTTTTGATCCTCCCAAGGTGCCTCAAAGATATCTGACAACGCCTGTGTTAACGACGTGTGATCCTCCACTTTTAATTGGTTAATTTTATCCAATTCAGAAATGACTTTCGCAATCTCCCAATCCTTCATGGTTGCCAAAGTTAAGATGTTCCTTTTTTCTCGCTCCTTCCACAAATCAAGGATTAGCTTCTCCGTATTGTCGAACTTCTCGAGGTCAGCATAGGCTAACAACTCGGAAAGATAGGACATTCCGCCAAAGGATTCAAGGTCAGGCATGGTGGTAAAGGTGATTAAATCAATATTCCTGCCAGCCTGGGTTAAATCCAGCATCCTCCGCATGATTTCTTTATGCCGGATACTTTCCAGCTGTTCAGGCTTAATTACCGTATCCTTGAGTAAGTACTCCGCCTTCATTAGGCTTCCTAAAAATGCTTTTTCCGCCATACTCACCAGTCTTCACCTGCCGTAAGATCGAAGTCATATCCGCTTGGAATATCTCTTCCTCGAGGAAAGAAATCCTTCGATTGCCAATTATTTTGTACAGGCTTCCGGCTCTCAATATAGGAATCAATTTCTTCTACGGACAGTAAAGATTCATTTTCCCAGTTTTTCAGAATACCAACCACATAGGTCAGTCTTCGCTTGTTATTGGCACAGGCAATATTCATCGCTTTTAAAATCACCGCTTTGGGCTGTAAAAATTTAGAATCATCTAACCAGGCTAACAGCTGCTGTTTCCCATTCATGTTACTAAAACCAAATCCATTGTTATCCCAAAACTCTACAATTTCTTTCACATCTACAAGTTTTTGATGATTATGTAAGGTATGGTCACTATCTGGATTACTCTCCATTTGGGAGTAAAGAACTTCTTGTTGTTTATCTTTTTCTTTATCTTCTTCTTTATCTTCATCTTTATCTTCTTCTTGTCCACGTATCGTATCTGGATTGGTCGACGTATCGTCAATCACATTGCATTCTGTATTTAGATCGTTATCATTCTGAACTTCGTCACTATCTTTCTTGCCGAAAGTAAACTCTTCTTTTTTACAAAAAGATTCATAAAGGCTGCGGAATTCCTGTTTTTGAATCAACTCTGAAACATACTGAATTAATGAAACATCCTTGACTGCTTTTAATTCGGAGATAATACAATCCATCATTGGTTTCCCAGCTTTATCAAAGTTATTTTCTCCCCAGTTTTTAATGGCAAGTTCTCTCGTTTCAGGATTGTAGCGAATCAGCTGGTGATGCGTGATGAATCGTTCCATTAATGAATGAACACTTTCAATGGAATAGCCCATATCAAAGGCCATCTGTTTTTTCGTAATCTGATAGATTCCAATTTGAGTAGTACGCTGATTCGTTAAAAGATATAAATAAAAGTATCTGTCCTCTGGTGTCATTTCCTCCGAAACCATTGGATCCATCCAAAAATCCATTCGCACTTTTCTAAACTTTGCCATCTTCAACCACTGCCTTTCTTCTAATAAAGTTCCTTCATATTTCATATAGAAAGAAATGAAGAAAAAGGTCATAGTATTTTCACTAGAATGTGAATTTTTTATGACACTCTTTCCATCTCCATGTCCTTTACGCGGGATTTAGGTGAAAACCCATATCCTTTGCTCTTCTACGATATCGAGTTTGGCAGGGTAATGCGAATCACCAAATTTCAAATTTGAGGGCATTTTTGATGCTTAAACGCCAAAAAACGCCTCCAAATTTGAAATTTGAACGCGTTTTTTGATGTTTTGATGATTTTTTAGCTTATTTTTTGTAAAGGCGTGTATTGTTCTTATTTCATATAAAAATAACTGTTCTTCTGTTTTTTTTAATGGCTCTGATATAATCATCCGACTTGAAATTTTAATTCACAGCTAACTTCAGTTGCAAGGTTCATAGTAAGTGTATTTTTTTATTTTTTTAAGTCATCCTATTTTTATATAGGAGGCGAAATTATGGAAAAACGTCAAGAATCTGTCATCGCCGTACGCAAGAATGGAGATGACGATATTATTGAATTAAAGTTGTCAAACGGTCGGGTTGTTGATTACAAAGAAGCACAACAAATGGCAAAGAGTGGGATGATTGTTAACGTAAATGTTTTCAAGGGTGGCGACGGCGAGGAACATCTTCGGAGCAATCCGGATGGGGATTCGACCAACAATCTTGATAACCTGCCACAGTTCTAACGGAAATATAAGTAACACAATAATCAGCATAAAAAAATGCTCAGTGTATATAAACTCTGAGCATTTTTTTATATCGGCTTATTGAACTAAAGCACCCCGTGTAGCCACCCATGCAGAAGAGCTGCACTACAAAGAATAAAAATGATTCAGAACTGTCAATACTGATACTGCCTTAATCCAGCCAAGCTATTGATATTAGTTGTTATTTTTAATTAAAATTTGGTTGTTAATATGATGTTCCATATGTTCAAGGTAGTCCTGTATAAGCCAGTCTAAAGTTTTTTGATGGTTATTCCCAATATCACAAAGATAAGATAATTTCTCGGCAGGAATTTTGATAAGTATATTTATGATTTGATAATTTAGTGTTTGAAAGAGAGTTAGTATTTCATCAAGTGGTCTTTCTTGATAATTCTGAACTACCACCCATTCTTCTTGATTATACGACTGGATAAAATAAGGTTGTTCTTCATATTGAATTTTTACAAACCTCTCAATATTATTTATTGCAGAGTCACAAAGATGTCCTAATATCTCTTTTTTAGACCATTTATTTGGTGATGGTCGATTAGATATTTCTGTTTCTGACATTGCATTGTATTCTTTTGGTAATGAGCGTATCCAGTGGTTTATTCTATTAATTACATTCTCCATCCTTTTTCTCCCATTCAAAATTTTTGTAAACAATATTCGTCTAATAACCTTAATTACCCTTTCTTCTAATAAAATTAATGGTTATAACTGCTTAAATCAACTTCTTTTCTAAATAATACTGTTTAAATCCTTTTGGGTGATCATCTACTATCCCAACTACATTAAATCCTAACTTTTGATAAAAGTTTGGTGCCTGGAAGCTAAAAGAATCTAATAGTATTAGACGGCAATTATTTTTTCTTGCCGTTTTTTCAATATGATTTATTAACTCTTTACCATAACCTCTACCTCTTAATGAAGGATCCACCCATAGATAGTCAATATATAAATGGTGCCAGAATATCCTTCCAGTAATCCCCCCAACTATTTTTTCATCATCATTTCTAAGTATATGGCTAACATTTATTGTTGTTTGTTTTACTTCATCAGGTAGCTTCGAAAGGTTATATTCAATTACTTTTTTTCTAATATAATCACTATCTTCATGTATCCATTCCTTTGAAATTTCCATAATTCTCCTCCGCATGATAATAATCAAAAATAAAACCTTTATAATATATTACCTTCTTTAACAATTAAGTTCCTTTTTTAACAAAACTGCTTCGTAGTTCAACAAGAAAAAGTTGTCTCAATGACTGTTCAGATCTTAAACACAAGCTCCTGTTAGCTTAAATACAATTCATCACACTTCTTAAGATAACCTGCACAATAGTTCAAAAAGAAAAAGGCTACCGATAAAGGCTACCGATTTTGGCAACCATTTCTTAAAGAAAGCCCCCTTTAGTCTCACAAGGGAAAAATTTTTAAATTGAAAAGGATATTTGTTAAATTATTAACTTAGAATATTCCTTAAAAGTTTCAGTTATAAAAGTTTAATTCGTTCTTCCATTTACCTGATTACATTACTTGCAAAAACAAGAATAAGAAGTGGGGCATGACATAAACTATGCTAAAAAGGAGAGTGTATATCATGGATGAAAAGGGTTTAAAACAGAACGTTAGTAATACTTTACCTACGAATAAACAAAAAACTTTAGATATAACAGCAAGTGTTGATGAGCTGAAAAAAGAGCATGAACCAGAGTATGTCTTTTTATATTGGGATGAATTGAGATAAGGATCTTAAGAAGAGAAAATGAAATGGATATTGGATAGAATAAAACCAAAATAAAGCAATTCTCTTTATTGAGAATTGCTTTCAATCCAGTAGGATATTCAAGTAATCCACCCGTTAGTTTAAATACATTCCTTCACAATCTTTATTTTTGTCGTTTAATAGTTGTATCTTACCATTCTCCATACTCTGTAATAATGAGTTTCTTGATTGTTTTATTATAAAAATCAATCTTAGGATTTAAGTCGTAATTCGTTTTTTTAAAATCAATCACATCGTCATTGGAAATACAAAATCCGGCAATATATTCATCTTTATTATCAATGATTTCAAATTCATTTTTAATTTTTAAATACAGAAAAATTAAATTGCATTACAACTTTCTAATCACTCGTTAGTTTGTATTCTTCATAAGGATTGTTTTGTTCTTCCCCTATTTTATTTCCTCCTTTAAATTAACCATCATTTTTTACATATCAATCTACTTAGAGTTTAGCATACCTGTTTATTAAGCTAAACTCACCGTTAATTCAACATGAAAAAAAGACCGCCGCAGCGACCTTCATCTTAAACTAATGCACCCGTTAGCTTAAGTATATTCCTTCACAAAAGGATTATATTCCAAAGTGTATCATGTATTTAATTTCTTCTTTAGCCTTTATTATTTTAGAAGCTAACTGATTAAGTTCAGCAGAATTTTTATATATCGTTGCAGATGTAATCACATCATAAAAAATTGATAAAGATTCAGGTGGAATAACTGTAATTCCCCAGTAAGCTAACCCGAACTTTGGACGTTCAAGCGAATGAAAGTAGGTTCTCATAATAGATAAATGCTCATTTAAGTGAATAATAATTTCATCATCAACAGAAATACAATTATATTTTTGTGGTTCATAACCAATATTTCTTTTCACATTTTCAGTATTATCAATTATTCCAAATTCATGAACAGGCATTATTATCGACCTCCTGATTCACATAGTATAATGCTTTTTTGCACTATACTGCCATTTAGTTGAAAAAGAAAAAGACCGCTGCAACGACGATCATCTTGTCCTAGTTAAACTGTGGAACTACCTTAAATAAGGAGAAATGAAATCTTCAACATATAATCCAGACTTTTCGACCTTTTGACGTGCGTTAGGACAATCGTTTATCGCCCCAATAAACATATAATATTCGTATCCGAAATGAACAAAAAACTTGTTTTTGTAACTTAATTTACACCAAACAACATTCCGTAATGTTAACTTTGCTAACTCTTTGATCTCTTGCATAGATATGCTTTTGCCCACCCACATTTTTGATAAAAAGGGAGAAGCATTTTGATTTTCAACCTCGTCAGACCATATCTCCAAAGCATTTATATATAGTTTTTTTAAACCCATCTCATCCATAAAAGTAGTAATGGCGTTTATGTAGTTTGATTCTGTTCTCAAATAATCTTCTTCATTTACTTCAGTTCCTACCTCTGAAAAAAAAGTCCATTCCTTGTCGTCAAGATAATTACCTTTTTCATCTCTGTTTTTTGGGTTATATTTTGTTATTCTCCAAGAAAACAATTGGTTACACACCTTCTTTTTTATTTTTATTATAAGGGTATTGTGTAGATTTGGGATAATTTCTAATTACACTCTACTGCTCAGTTAGTCGAGTAAGAAAAATAACCGTCACAGTGATCATTATGATTAACCTAAATTTAAATTATTTTTTTTGATAATAACCATTGTTTAAACCGTTGTACCCCAATATTGTAATCAATCTCTTTATTGTCGATAGAAAATATTCTTGTTCCAAATTGATCTAATGTTAATTCATCTTTAGGGATAATATTTTTAAACCCATACCATTTAAAATCAAAGAATATATCCCATACATCCTCAAATTGTCTTTTAAAGGCTATCGCCTCATAATCGCAGTTATCTTCGTAGTAACCTAAATGCAGATGATATTTATCATCATACGAAATATCCATTCAGCACCTCTTTTTCATTATATAAAATTATCAATTAGGCAGTTGGAAATCAAATTCCCTTCTTCAAGTAACCTGCCCCGTTAGTGGAACAAAAAAAAGAGCCGCCGCAGCAACCCGTTGTTAAAAATAAGCACCCTCAAGTTGGAGTACATAAACTTGTAATCATTTTCTTTTTTTCTTTAAATACAATAATTCAAAGATGAAAGCAAATAGACTTAGTACCATTACTAAATCAATTATATTTTGAACTAAGATCGAATCAATTTTTAGGATACGAGTGATAATATCCGAAAATAAAACAATAAAGAAAATTGACCACAATATTTTTTGCTTTTTAGAAAGATTAGAAACAGGCTCAAAAAAAGTCGTTAATTTCATAAAAAAATCTCCTATTTACCTTTTATTCATCTATTTCAATTATATCAACAAAAAGTGAAAATCCACATTTTTATTACATGCAACCCTTTTCCTTCTTCAACTAAACTGCTCCTTTAGTACAATAACAAATAGGTTCATCGTAACCATCTTTCAAAGCGAGGGATGAGAATATCTATAACACGCATGTCATACATTTAGATGGGAAAGGGGTTGAAAAGCGAAATGATTGCCGCATGGATTTCCGCTGTGATTGGCGGAATTTATTCAGGAATTTACTATGGTCAGGCTCCAAGTGCAACGGATGTATTCACCGGTTTTATCGCCGGCATTCTTATTGACTTTTATATCCTTTATCGACAGAAAAACGGGTCAGAAGGCTGATCCGTTTTAGTTTTTTTATTAAAAACATTCATATGGGGCTGGGCTGAATCGTTGATGCAGGAAATCTCCAATGGACTAGACATTCCTGAACATTGTAGACAATTAATAGAGCCATTACACAAGCAACGGATTTAGTAATAATTTCCGGATTTTTATTGAACTAAAGCGAAATAACATATGAAAATGGTCAGGAACTGATATAACAAAGTTTAATATATCAATTCCACCCTAATAAAATTTCTCCACTAAATTTTATTTCAATTACAAACTTTTTATCAATACAATATAACATTTGTTCATCATATTTTAAGTCATTAAAACTCTTAATTATATTATTAATGGGAGTTACTAAAACTGGTGAAGTACCTGGATAAATTGATCCTTTTTTTAAACTATATACCTTAGCGTCATCATATCTTTTTTCACTAATAAATTTTTGTATTTGGCGAGAGCTAGTAATTTCAACTTTATTTTCCATTAATCCCCAATCAATGCCACCAATACCATATGATACAAAAGGATAATCATCCTGTATTTTATCATAAATTATTTTACTTTCTTCTTCAGATAAGATTTCTACTAAATTTATATCACGATAATACTCTTTAAATTCTAATGCTACTGATGTATATAACCCTTCTAAACGTTTTTTCTCTTTTTGTTGTACAAGTTCTTTCAATCTTTGTTTTCTTTTTTCTCTTTCTTCACTATCCAAATAAATCACCTTTTTTAATAAAAACTTTACTTAATTATACCATTTAGAAAATATTTCTTATTCAACTAAACTGCATCCGTTAGCACAAGAAGAAAGCTACCAAAAATGACAGCCTAGATCTTCAACTCTAGCACCCGATAGTTCAATAAGCAGATTGTCTTCTATTGCTTATGATCCTTGTAGAGTTCACTCCTATTTTTGTTCATTTTTCTGCTCTTCTCTAAATTTATTTAAACATTTTTTACATATACAATGTTTTCTTTTACTTTCCGAAGGAACCAATTCAAAGATTTCATTTGGAAATTTTTCTAGGTTACACCAGCAGTTACCGTGTTCTCCAGCACCTATCATACACCCGTTTTCTTCTTCACATATAGGACAATATTTATTAGCCAATGGCAACCCCTCCTTAATCCTTTATAATTTCAGTCAAATAAAAGTTGAATAACCTACTTTTCTAATCTAACAAGATATTTTTCATAAATCTTAATTTCAGCAAGATTATAATCCTCTAATTGTATGGTCAAGCTACCTAGTTTTGGTTCGAGTTCCTCACCAAGCCAACAGGGATAAATTTCACAAAACTCACCAGGATTAAGATGTTCTTTTAGAAAGTTACATAAAGCAATAAAATCCTTTTGCGATTTTTTATAATTACATGGATTTTTCTTTTTTTGATATACATTTAAATTATATAGAGGATTGGGTATTTCAATTTCATAGACATTTTTAGTTGAGAAATGCTTTTCCTTAACATTCTTTCCGTTTTCTTCTTCTGAAAAGATATATCCTATATCAATAGAGTTATATGTTGTCAATTCGTCAGTGATTTCCATATTAAAATTGCATCCTAGATACGTCGCTAAACTCATTAAAACTCCTCCTAAGAAAGGTGTTTACTCCTTTTAAGGTTATCATATTATCTATTGTATTATAGGAAAAAGGGAGCAAATTTCTTTACAATAACAACTCAGTCAAAAACACTTTATCTGTATGAATATCGAACAAGAAAAGGACTGCCGAAGCAGCCCCTATTCTTCAGCATAAGCACCCTTTAGTTGAACAAGAACATTCTTTAATTAATCTTTGTGGTATATAATGAAATTAACAAAGAAAATAAAATCGAAGGCAGGGAAATGAATGGAAAAGATTTGGCACACAGAACAAAATGAGCGAGTTGCTAAAATCCATAAAAAAACCAATAATTGGCATAGTCAGCATAATAAAAGGGTTTCAGAGTTTCATAAAAATCACGCCTCTAAAATAGAAGCTGGTGATAATGGAAACGGCTTGTTTGCACGATGGGAAAGGTTTGTCTACAACCAAGGTAAAGCTTTATTCAAGGCAGCTAAATAACCCTTTTTTGAAATTGGCTGTTCCTGTCGGGACAGTTTTTTTGTTAATTTATTGGAATAAATTATACAATTAAAACGTATTTATTGTTTCTCTTCTTCAAGTAACCTACCACGTTAGTCGAAAAAGAAAAATGCTACTTTTTTAGCAGCCAGATCTTTAAGGAAAGCACAAAGACTATACTGCAAGGGAAAATAGTGGATATTGTTTGAACCTCTCTAGCATAGGTGACGCCTGTTCTATTAATAGGAGTCCAGATTATATTCAAAGATTTTCTAAAAGGACCATTCCCTCTGAGTTCTCTTTAACGAATAATATAAGATTCTTTTCTCCACAAATAGTTCCAATGATTGTATCTCTGTATACCCTCTTAAACTCATTGCCTATTCTTCGCGCGCGCCCTTTCTCCATTTTTATTTCAATCATTTTCACTCCACACGTAGGGTATAACCAGTCCTCAATGAGTGAACAATCCTTTCTTTCTATCTGATCAAGGAGTTGGCTTTTTTCTTTTTGTATGTTAGTTTCATAGGATTCCAATAAATCACACCTCTATTCAATCAAATATGCACACCAGCTCTTTTCCCTCAACTGTCGTACGAACTCTGTCCAAGCCCTAAAAAGGTTCACTCTATGTTCAGAGCCGTTTTTATATATTTTGTCTATAACTCTACTTTTGTTATTATTCCCATAGCTTGTTCATACTCTTGCTTTACATCCTCGGGTTGCCCGGCACTAAACGCGTAATAATCTCTTTTCGAGAAATCTGTTCCAATAGTTAGCCTTAATTCATGCAGTTTTTTTCGACGCCAATCCTCAAATGGCAATCCTTTTTCCAACACAGAACGTCTATCTTCTGGCCATGGGACTAGTTTGGCTTTTTCTGGATCTCTAATAACACCTGATGGATCAAGCCCTTTCTCCAACTGCTTCTAAGTTCGCCTTTAAGCCCTTTCTAAGTGCGACGATTCCTACGTCTGAAGCCCCGAGATGTTCATTGTTTCTGTCTGTAATAGTTCCTTGCCCTACCCATCCAACAATGTCCTGATTGAGCACGGAGTGAAAACGGGGTCAGACCCTCAGTGCGCTAACACGTTAGCAAGTTGGGGGTCTGACCCCGTCAGGAAAAAAACGACTCCAAATTTGAAGGCGTTTATTGATGTTTTGGTGATTTTTCTGCTTATTTTTTGTAAAAGTCTGTATCGTCCAAAATTAATTTTCCAAGCTAATTTTTGCTTAGGTTAGCCTTCAAGTATGATAGAATGATGGTAAAAAAGTTAGGTAGGTGAGGTAAGGTGATAAATTCCCCTTATTTAAGAAGTGTAGTTTTAAAGCGAGAGGATGTACCTGCATTTACCAAATATCCATTTAATCTTCCTAGTATAAAATCATTAGATCATCTTCCCTTTCATCCCAAGGTTACCTACCTGATTGGTGAGAACGGAATGGGGAAATCTACTTTATTGGAGGCGATCGCCGTTTCATTAGGGTTTAATCCCGAGGGTGGATCCTTTAATTTCAACTTTTCTACGTTTGATTCCCACTCTGAATTAACAGACTATCTCAAATTGATCAAGGGGATTGATAAGCCAAGAGACGGTTTCTTCTTACGTGCGGAAAGCTTTTATAATGTGGCTTCGAATATTGAAGAATTGGATCAGTGTGGTGGAGGTCCGAAGATTATCAACTCTTTTGGCGGACAATCCCTTCATGAACAATCGCATGGGGAGGCCTTCTTCTCTACCTTTGTTCATCGTTTTGGAGGGAATGGTATCTATATCCTTGATGAACCTGAAGCTGCCCTTTCTCCCTTACGGCAAATGTCAATGGTTACTAGAATCCATGACTTAGTGAATCAACACTCCCAACTCATTATTGCAACCCATTCACCAATCATAATGTCGTACCCAAACTCACTCATATATGAACTGAGCGAAGATGGCATTCAAGAGAAAAAACTTGAGGAAACCAATCATTTTCAGATCATGAAACAGTTTTTAAATGATCCTAAAAGGATGCTTCATCTTCTTCTGGAATCATAAGTAGCGTCTTAAGAAACAAAGGAAAAGGAAGCACGCGTTCCATTAACGGGTTCCGTTTCCTATCGCAAAACGTGAATTTACAGCTAAATATGTAAAGTAAAATGCCTATCTATTTGCACTGTATTTGCGGTGCTTTTTGTTTCCAAAAAAATAGCCAAGTTTCTTATGAACTAAGGCTACACACCGTATTAATTTCGAAGGGATAATGAACTAAAGCCCCAAAATTCATAAAGAACCCTCTTTGGATCAACAATAATACAACTAATTCCTACATATTCTGTGTCATAACTTATTTTCTCCATAGATTATAAAAAGGTTTGTAATAAGAATAAACTGCGAAGCAGTAAACGTTCTCAAACTCTTGCACCCGATAGCTGAATATGGTGGAAACCGATTTTGGGGAATAAAAATCACCTAATCTCCAAAAGCGTATATGTGTTTCTTTTGTTTTATTGCATCTTCACATAGTTCTTTAAATTCTTGTGCAAAAGCCCTTATTTCTTGTTCCTTCTCACCAGTCAAATTGTAAATATTAATTAAGGCTTCACATATTACTATTAAATCTGGAATCTTATCTCTATATACTATTGTTTGACGATATGGGTCAAGATTCAAAAGAAGATTAAAGTCATTACCATTGCCCTTTTCCTTTTTAATTAAGTACGCGTGTATTCTCTCGTTAAAATGTACATATCTTTCTGCCTTTGATGCTTCTTTATCGGTTACTCCAATTGAAAAATCTATTCCACACATAGCTATCACATCCTAAAACCTAATAACAGTAATTATTATTATTTTTATCATTTCTTCTTCAACTCCCTCAGTTTAATACGATTTTCTCCCGAATACTCGCTTATTCGCAGGATTTCATAACCTTTGATATAGGAATAACAATTGAATGCAATGAGATTAGATTATTATGGCTTTCGTGTAGGCATAGTTAAATAGAGGAGTAAAGTACAACTCCACAATTCACCATATAATGTACATGCTCCACGCCGCCCCTGGAGGCTTTCCCTCCCATGTCTCAACGGGTCATTTGCCCTATCATTCCTTCGTCATGCCTATCCAAGGGGTGGAGG